>CAWJDJ010000023.1:0-8701 GCA_963841495.1 uncultured Verrucomicrobiae bacterium | reverse complement strand
ATACCGGCCGTATTCACCAAGCCTGGGGCGCTGGCCATCCAGGGATCCCATCGGGGAGAAGGGAGGCCTGAATCTGTATGGCTTCGCTGGCAATAATCCGGTAATGCGATTCGATCGGGATGGCCGAATTACCGGGGTCGAGGAGCTTGTTGTTGGTGGAGCCGTCGTTGTTATAGGCGTAGCGTGTTACGCGATTCCTGCTTGTCGCGAGGCAGTCATCAATGCTCTGAAGGGCGCAGCTGAGCTCGTCAAGGACGCGTGCAAGCCTCGTCCACCGAAGTCGCCCGAGAAGTGCGACAAGATCAAGGATGAGATAGTGGATGGGGCTAGCGATCCCGTAGGAGGCTTGGGTACCGGTGATTTCAGACCCCCCGAGAGAGTCTGCCGTTACAAATGCAAATCAGATGGGCTGACCTTCCTGAAGCGCCTTCCTCCTGAGGGGCAATGTGACGCTACTGCCGATAGACCTCCGGGATTCTGAGGGCCCGATGAACGAGAACTTTTCTACAGTAGCAAAGCGACTCTTGACTCTAAGCCACCGTGCGAGTCGCGGCGCACCATGGACTCCAGAGGAAGAGCGAGAGGTTTTCAAGTTGTTGAACGCGGATGGCGAGAAGAGCGTTTTGGCAGCTTGTTGCCTTTTGACGAATCAACATCTGAAGCAACACCGAATGGCAGTAGGAGTGGTCCGCAATGCTGTTCGCAACTTACGAATGACTTCATATGTAGAGGAGTGCATTTATGAGGCACTACTTTACCTGGAGCCACAGGAAGCCTTCGCATTTTCCGATGATATCGTTTCCCTGATCGAATCATCACTGGAGAAAGGACTGGTGAGTATGGTCAATCCAACCTGTTTATTGGGAAGGATTGCCAAAGATGGCAGCCGTAATGCAGTCGCGCTTCTCCGGAAGTTCGTGACGCATGCAGACTTTGATGTGCGTAAGAATGCGGAAATCGCGCTTGCGGCAGTCGGTGAGCCGCCAACCGGGTTAGGTCCGAGCATGTGACATTTGCTTCGGTTCCGATGTGCGTGGACCTTCGTTATCCTTTTGCATCCAGGCACACGACACCCTTCAAGTCTCCCCACGCTGGCCCCGGCGCCCGCGCTGGTGCGCGGGACGCCGGGAGCCAGGCGGGGACCCCCCGGTCAGTCACTCGATCAGCAAGCAGATCACTGCGAGCAGCGGACACCAAGGGACATTGCCGTTCACGATGGCTGAGGCGGGGGGGAATGGGGTCGAGTCACGACATTCGAGAATCCCATCGTAAGGATCGTGCATTGCGTGAGACTGGGAGGGGTGAATTCTTAGTGAACACCAACCCCTCCTTGGGATCGGAGGCGGAGCGATCGAAGAGCCGCGCAAGAGAACGCTCGACGAATCGTTCAAGGGAACGATCGAGAGTGCGTGCGAAGGGACGGCGGCAAAGATCCCGGGAACCTTCTCGAGGACCACTCAAGATTTCACAAGGAACCCGTGCGAAGTGTGGGCACCGACGGCGCTCAATCTTCGCGGCCATTCTGGAACACAGATCAGGAATCAGGGAGCGCCAGTCCGGCCGATCGATCATGCGCCGAACCGGCGAACTTACTCAGATTCACGCGGGCGGTGGGATTCTTCCGGCGCTGACACGTCGGCCGCCAACGCCCCTTCGTCCCCCGCGTTGTCATCCGCCGTGCGCCGGCGCCTCGTACGGTTCGCGATCCATCCGTTAATCCGTCGGAGAAGGGTTCGGCCCCAGCGCCCCCCAAGAGAAAATCGGGGGGGCCGCTGATGCCTCAAGGAGTCGGAACGCCGGGTGGGCGGGTGAAAGGTGGTGGGTAGGGTTCTCGTGGGGCGCCGACATGGCGTTCGCCGAAGTGACGGCGCTTGGGTTCACCATGGCGTCATTGGTCCTCTCACCTATCCGCCGGGATGCGCAACTCACCTGCCGTCCAACCAAGCGTCGGAAGCTCCGCCATCAGCAGGAGCGGAAGCGTCGCCGGAGTTCAACGGCTGTTCCGGTCGATGGCATCACCTTTCTCCCAGCCGTCGCATGGTGGATGTGCGAGCGATACGGCTAGGAAAAGAAAAGTCAGCGCGCGGTTCGTCGGGGTTGTATCGATGAACCGATCGTTCGCCAGAGTGAGAATCGCGGCTCTAGCCGCCGGCCTTCTGGAGAAAACCCTCCAGCATGTCGATGACCACTCGTTGTTTGCCGCGTGGCAGGGCATTGAGTTGGCGAAGGAGTTGCTCAAAGCGCGCCGGGGGGCCGGGCTTGGCGGATCGGTTTTTGGGGGAGTTGGCGATCAAAGACTCGGTCGGGACCTCGAGGACCTGGGCGCAACGCTCGATGAAATCGAGGGTCGGGTTGTCCGCCTTGCGTTCGTAGTAGGCGATGTTGTTGCGAGTGGTGTTGAGGCGCTTGGCCAACGCTTCCTGGGATAAGCCTCTTTCTTTGCGAAGAGCCGCCAGGCGCTGGCCGAAGCGCGGGGCCTCTTTGGTGGGCGGTCGTCCTGCCATGAGGTCGGCAGGATAAAGGGGGAACGGGGCTCGGAGGTTCATTACGAGTTTTGCCTTGCCTTGGAGGTTAGGTATAACTCACAATAGCCGGCGCAATCAACTTTTAATGAACGCGTCCACTTTCGCCTTGACGGCTTCACTCAGGACTTCAGCGCCACCCCGGCTCGATCCCCGCAACGCTTTCGGGCACGAGGTCGGCCAGTACCCGTGGGACCAATGGGAGCGCTGGGCGATTGCGCAGGGTCTGGACCGGGACGTGGCCGCCCAGGCGCGCCTGCTCATCCGCGAGGCGGTCAATCACGCCTGGGACCAGCGCCTGGTGTCCTTCTGCGGATGGGGCAGCGACGATGGACGAGCACTCCTCCGGCATGCCCTTCGTTCACCGAAGCAGGCGCTTGGTCAGTGGGACATCCTCATGCGCACTGACGGCTTCCGCGGTGATTACCCTGCGAGGAGTACGGATTGGACGTGGGGTTATCTTCGAGCGGACGCGTTACGCCTTCGCGCCACCCTCGCGCGTCAACTGGCCAAGGCCTCGTGAAAGTCGACTTCGACCAGATCAAAAAGACGACCGACATCGTCCGCGTGGTCGAGTCCTACGGGATCACGCTGCGCAAGGTGGGCCGGGATCACGTGGGCCTGTGCCCCTTTCACGATGATCACTCGCCATCGTTGCGGGTGAGCCAGGCCAAGGGCCTCTTTCGCTGCCCGGTCTGCGAAGCGGCCGGCAACGTCATCCAATTCGTCGCCCGCAAGGAGGGCCTCGGTGAAAGGGACGCGGCCATGAAACTCCTGGGCACGGTGCCCGGGGTTCAATCGGCGAATCAGATCGCGCTGCCGCCACTCCGAAACCCGGCGCCGGAATCATCGCCCCGCGAACTCTCCGCGGCGGAGGCCTCAGGTCTCCTGCAGCGGGTGGTCACCTTCTACGCCCGGGCGCTGCACAAGGATCGGGGCGGGCTGGATTACCTGCGGGGTCGCGGCCTCGCCGATCCGACGATGATGGAGACGTTCCAGGTCGGTTACTGCAACGGGACCATGCTGGCGGCGGTCCCAAGCGAATTGCGCGCCGGCCTGATCAGCCTGGGGGTGCTCAACGTCCGGGGGCGGGAACACTTCGAGGGTTGCGTCACGGTACCGATCGGTTCGGCCGACTCCTCCCCGGAGGGGCCGATGGTGACCGGCATCTATGGGCGGCGGATCACCGACGGCGAGGTGAACCACCTGTACCTGCCCGGACCCCACCGGGGGGTGTTCAACGCGGTGGCCGCCCGACATTCCAAATCGCTTTTGGTCTGCGAGGCGATCCTCGACGCGCTGGCCCTGTGGCAGGCCGGGTTCCGCAACGTGATCAGTCTCTGCGGCGCCAAGGGCTGGACGGCCGGCCACGGCGAGCTGCTTGGCCAGCACAAGACCGACGACGTTTACCTGTGCCTGGATAGCGACGAGGCCGGACGCGAGGGCGCGCGCCATTTGAAGGAGGAAATCCTGCCCGGCCTGGTGAAGAGAGTTTACGTCGTGAACTGGCCCGAGGGCGTCAAGGATGCGGCCGACTTTTTCCCCAGCCGTACTCTTGCCGGGCGGGCCACTGAGGAGTTCGAGGCCCTGCTCGATGCCGCCAATCCTGGACGACGGGTCAGCCCGGATCGTGGGATTACCGAACCGATCATCGAAAAAATCGAACCGATGCCCGGCGGCTTCATCGCACAATACGCCACACGTCGCTACATCGTGCAGGGCATTGAGCGATCGGGATCGTCCCGTTTGAAGGCGACCGTCCGGGCCGCGGCCAGCGGCGAGCCTCGTTCGCATGGTTCGCGTTTCGTCATCGACACGTTGGACCTTTATCTCCTGCGCTCGCGCCGGCCGTTCGTCATCGAGGCGGCCCGGCTATTCGGCGAGAAGGTGGAGACCATCGAGGCGGACCTGGCCCGTCTCACCCAACGCGTCGAGTCCTGGCAGGAAGACACCCGAGGGGTTGTCACTGCGCTCACCGACGCCGATCGAGCCGAGGGACTCAAACTGGGGCGCACGCCGGACCTGGTGGACCAGATCCTCCGCGACACCGAACGACTGGGGATGGTGGGCGAGTCTGCCAACAAGCTGGTGGGCTATCTCACCATGACCAGCCGCAAGCTGGACGATCCCTTGGCGCTTCTGATCCTTTCGGGCAGCGGTGCCGGCAAGAGCCACTTGCAGGACACGATCCTTTCGCTCTGCCCGGAGGAGGATCTGATCAAGCTCACTTCCCTCACCGATCGGGCACTCTTCTACAAAGGCCAGGACTCGTTACGGAACAAGGTCCTCGCGGTCGAGGAATTGGCCGGGGCGGCCGGGGCCGATTACGCCATCCGCAACCTCATCTCGGCCAAGAAACTGGTCATCGAGACGACGGTGAAGAATCCACTCACCGGCAAACTCGAGACCCAGCTCAACACCGTCCATGGCCCGACGGCGGTTTTCCAGACCACCACCCATCCGCGCACCGACGCCGAGACGCGCAGCCGCTTCATCCTGGTCAGCGTGGACGAATCACCAGGGCAGACCCGCGCCATCCTGGAGGCCCAAAGACACAGCCACACGTTGGAGGGCTTGAGGCGGCGCAAAGAACGGGAACGGATCTGCGGCGCTCACCACGCCTTCCAGCGCTTGCTCAAGCCCCTGAAGGTGGTCAATGCGTTCGAGCCCTTGCTTTCCTACGCCGACGAGCGACTGGCGGTGCGCCGCGATCATCCGAAATACCTGGGTCTCATCCTGGCGGTGAGCTTCCTCCATCAGTTGCAGCGTCCAGTGAAGCACGACGCCGAACTGGACGAGGATTACATCGAGACCACGCTGGGCGACATCGCCATCGCCAACGACCTGGCCACCGCCCTTTTTGGCCACTTGTTGGAGGAACTCTCCCGGCCGGGACACGAGTTATTGCGGGCGATCTACGACTTCGTCCAGGCCAAGGCGCGTGCGATCGGCACCAAGCCCGAGGATGCGCACTTCAGCCGGCGGGAACTGCGCGAGGCCCTCAAATGGAGTGAGTATCAACTCCGCACCTACCTGGGTGAACTGGCCGAACTGGAATACGTGCTGCCCGTTTCCGGCCGCCAGGGTCAGCCGTTCCGTTACCGATTGCTCTATGACGGCCAGGGCGACGACGGAGAACGGTTCCTCGCCGGGTTGAAATCGGTGGACCAGTTGCAGAGGGAAGCCCAGATCCTGGGGCTTGTCACTTCGAGGGACTTTTCGGCACTTCGAGGGGACCAGAAGAACTTCGAGGGCACTTCGTTGAACGGGTTCCACGAAGTTGAAGGCGCTTCAACCCGTGGAATGGCAGGCAGTTCCGGCAATGGTCACGTCACTTCGAGCCAACCCGGAGGAGGGACTATGGGAGAAAATGGGCACCAGGATGCGTCCGTACTCGTAGAGCCCGGAGGTGCGCGATGAACCTGGAACCATTGCGCGAGCAGTTCCTCGAGTCCTTGCGCGTGCGCCGGTTCTCGCCCGCGACCCTGGCCAGCCGTCGCGGTTCGTTGCAGGTGTTCTTTGGCTGGCTGTCCAAGGTTCCCATCACCGACGTGCGCGACATCGGCCGGCAGACCGTTCGCGATTACCAACTTTGGCTGAAGACCCACGGCTTCAGCGCCTGGACGATCACCGCGCGCATGCAGGCCGTGCGCCGGTTCTTCGAGCACCTCGAGGCAACGGACGTGCTCCTGTCCAATCCGTGCGCCGGCGTCCCCTCGGCCCGGATCCCCGATCGACTTGCGCGCCGGGTGCTGACCCGTGAGGAAGCCGCCAGAATCCTGGCCGCACCCGACGGCAACACTCCGCAAGGCGTGCGCGACCGCGCCATCCTCGAGGTCTTCTACTCCACCGGTCTGCGCCTGGCGGAACTGACCGCCCTCCAGGTCCAGGACGTCGACATCCAGAATGGCTTCGTGCGCGTCACCCGCGGCAAAGGAAACCGGGAACGGGTGACACCGCTGGGAAAGAAGGCGTGTGGACACCTCCGCGAATACCTCGATCAAGTCCGCAGCCGGTGGGCGCAAAGTGACCAGCGTGCCCTGTGGTTGTCGTCGTTAGTTCCCCACGGTCCGCTCAAGAGCCAGGCCATCGAAGTGATGGTCCGTCATTACGGCCGCCAGGTCGGCATCCCCGTCACGCCGCACGTCTGGAGACACACCTGCGCCACGCACCTGGTGAGTGGCGGCGCCAATATCGCTTACGTGCAGCGACTCCTGGGGCACCGCTCCCTGCGCACCACGCAGATCTATGCCCGTTCGACCGTGGTCGATCTCAAGAATGCCCACGCCAAAGCGCATCCGCAGGCCCGGCGCCGCAAGCCCACGGGTCACGCGGCGCAACTCGAATTGGCCAAGGAAGGCCACGCCCTGCGCTTCCGACGATCATGAGCGTCACGGACGCCATCCCGCAGTTCCTCGCCGAGCTACAGGTGCGCAACTACTCCGGGCGCACGGTCAGTGATTACCGCTATCACCTGCGGTTCTTCGTCCGGTTCCTCGGCTGCCAGGGCATTGACGATCTCCAAGGCGTCACCGCCACGACCCTCGCCCAGTTCCAGCATTGGCTCTTCCTCGAACCCACCCGACGCGGCCAGGCCCGCGGGGCCGTCAACCAGAACGGGATCCTGGCCGCCACCAAATCGTTCTTCCGCTTCCTTCACCGCGAGGGACACCTTGCCCGCGATCCCGCTGCGGCCGTCGCCTATGCCCGCGAGCCTCGCACGCTTCCGCGCAACGTGCTCACACCGCAGGAAGCCCGGCGCATCCTCGAAGCGGTCGATATCACCACCGTCCTGGGCTACCGGGACCGAACCATCCTCGAGGTGTTCTACGCGACCGGCATCCGGCGTAACGAACTGTTCCACCTGCGACCCGCAGACGTGAACCTTGAGGAGGGCCTCTTGCGCATCATCGCCGGCAAGGGCGGGCATGATCGCGTCGTGCCTTTGGGCCAGCTCGCGGTGAAGTTCCTCGGGACCTATCTCAAGACCATCCGGCCGCAGCTCCTGGGCAATGGGCAGGAGGGCGCCCTCTTTCTCTCGATTAATGGCCGGGCGCTCAACGCACACACGATCAATGATCTCGTTGGCAAACACGCCGAGCGGGCGAGGATCAAGAAACGGGTCACCTGCCATGTGTGGCGCCACAGTTGCGCGTCGCACCTGCTCAAGAACCACGCCAACCTGCGCCACGTTCAGGATCTGCTCGGTCACCGGTCCCTGGCCACCACCGAGCGTTACCTGCGCCTGACCATCACCGATCTCAAGGAGGCCCACACCCGCTTCCACCCGCGGGGATGAACTTGCACAGAACGGCACCGATCGCCCACTTTTAAGCCAGCATGAGCATGGCCGAGATCATCGAAGAACTCCCGAAGCTGACCCATCAGGAGCGGCGCGAACTCTGTCAGCGGATCATCGCCCTGGAAGCCGAGCAGGAAGACCTGGCCGCCGCCGACCAGAGCGCCCGGGAAGGCTTCGCGATACTCGATGCGATGGAGGCCGAGGACGAAGCCCATGCCCGACGCGCGCAAGGGTGAGATCTGGATGGTGGACCTGGGCATGGTCGGCAAGATCCGGCCCTGCATTCTGTTGACCGACTTCCCCGCGGACGACGAGTTAGCCCTGATCACGGTTCTTGCCCATACCACGGCCTTGCGAGGCAACCGCTGGGAAGTGGCGATCCCCAAGCCATTCCTCAGGCAGGAGGGCGCCTTCCACTTCCAGCAGATCCATTCGGTGAGCGTGCCGCGTCTGGTGCGCAAGCTCGGGAGGTTGACCGATGCGGAATGGAATCTGGTCCTGGACAAGCTCGCCGAACGCCTTTCGCTCTAAAGCGTTCGCGCCTGCACCCGAATCTTGCTGCTCCCATAATGCTCGCTCCAGGAACCAAAACAGGGCCAAAATCACGACCGTGATCGGCTGCGCTTCCTTCCCTAGCCGTATCGTCAGCGGCCGACCGCGGATAGCGGCACGAAGGGCCGCCTGTACTCATACCCAAAGTAGGCGTTTCCGAAATCGGGCCTGGAATGGACAAGTAGCTGGCATTGCGTGTCTTCGGGCAAGTTCACGTACTTCCCACGAAGATCCCTTCGGGAACATCATCCGCATGACGGGTACCGGCACTATCGCCAGGGATAACCCGTTCCGGTTCTCCACGAAGCGCACCGACGACACCACC
>CAWJDJ010000022.1:0-38698 GCA_963841495.1 uncultured Verrucomicrobiae bacterium | reverse complement strand
GTCCATCACATGGACCCGGACCTCGACGTATCAACCGGGTTTCGCTTTCATCTCGGCGAGGTGATGCTCTCGACCCTGTTGCCATCTCGTCCAGGTGAGTTTGATCGGCATGTCCTTCACGACCTTCGCGGCTTACGAACTCGTCTTCCAGTCGAACACCCTTTTTCATCACAGCAATTTCCGTCTGCCGATTCGTTTCGAACGCGTATTGAACCGTTTTCTCGTGACGCCTCGAATGCACGGCATTCATCACTCGCAGGTTCGCAGCGAATCGAACTCCAATTACGGTGTCGTGTTCTGCTGGTGGGACGCGGTGCACCGCACCCTTGGCCTGAACATCCCGCAATCGCAAATACAGGTCGGCATCGCGGGCTACTCCGGTTCCGACGACAATCGGCTCTGGCACACCGTCACGGCGCCATTTCGGAACCAGCGCGATTACTGGCGGAAACCGGATGGAACCCTCCCCGAGCGCGATGCAGCGGCCGTGCGAGGCCCGCGGGTCCGCCTGGCGGAATAGGGCGGTCCGGCTATTCGGGGCGCTCGTGCTTCGTCGGTACGAAATGGGCGAATCTGGCCATGAAGCCACTTGTTGCCTTCGCCCATGGCAGCTCAAAGGGCTGATGCTCTTTCATTTGATTTTGGGCAGAAAATCCCACCATGCGAATCTGTTCTATTTAAAGCGAAGGGGTTTTCCGTTGCGAATGCCGGAAGGCCGGTTGAGTGGCTCAATTCAACAACGTAACACGTTTAACTGGAGGCCATGTCTGTTGTTACTTTTCCCCCAGTGCCGGGAAACATCTTCCCGTTTCACAGGGATGACGTTTGACGGATGCCCAGTTCGACAACGCATCGCAAAGGGAACCCAGCTACATGCCGAGCCGCCTTGGTGGTCATTCAGACGCAGGGCGGATTGGGAGGTTTGATGGAACCGGCTCTGGGCCGGCCCGCGCCGCACTTTGCCTGTAAGGCGCACCCATTTTTCATAAAGGTCTTGAACAATCGCTTGAGCTAAAATGCCTCATACACGCCCGGTTTCAGACAGCACAATCGCTTTTCAATTCATGGAAAGATCGCCCCTACGCTGTTGCGGTTCCATGGCCGATCCGCTAACAGCAAGCCATGAAGGCAGACTCGAGAAGCGCGATCAGCACCCTGATCCTCATCGGCGTTGGACTCGCCGGTGTCTGTTCCCGCGGTGACGTCTACGTGACGCGCGATGCCTACGATAACTTTGGGATTGTCAGCCCGGCGATCCTTCGCTTCTCAGACGAGGGCGCATTTACCTTCGGGCAATTCCCTGTCTATCAAAGCAACGAGGGCTACGAAGGGATTGCCGTTGCCCCGGATGGTTCGGTGGTTGCAACGGATCTGACCATGGGAGTGGGGTCGGTCCTGCACTTTACCAGCGATATTGCATCTCTTGCAGAGGGGAGGTTGGGCGTGGTTCGAGACCAGCGTAACGGTGGGACCCGGCGGCGACATCTTCGCCGCGGCTTGGCAGACCGTGGATTGGACGGACGGATACGGGCAGGTCTTCCGCTTTGATGGAGTGAGCCTGCAGCCAAAGGGACCGCAGCCCTTCATCGTGGGAAACGACGCGGGACCGGGTTTTCCCAGGGATATAGAGATAGGTCCGGACGGCAGTCTCTACATCGCGTCAGGCCCCCGTGACCGAGGTTACGTTCCGTATGGTCTCCCCATCCCGGCGCCGGTGAAGCGGTACAACAGCCGGACGGGGGAGTTCATCGACGATTTCGTGGAAATAGGGGAAGCCGGCCTGAACTTTGCCCGCGGCCTGGCCTTCGCTCCGGACGGCTCGTTGTACGTTGCGAGTGACAACGACCAGATCGCGGTCTTCAACGCCTCGGGTGTGTGGCTGAGGACGCTTTCACTAACGACGCCGGATGGCGACGTCGGTCCCGGCGACATCGAATGGGGACCGGCCGGCCAGCTTCTGGTCGGGAGCTCCGTGCAGGGGACCGTTCTCGCGTTTGATCCAATGTCGGGGGCGTTCCTCAGCGAGTTTACCATGGACGGCGCGGGGCTGTTGCAGACGGGTCCTTTCTCGATTGCCTCGGAGCCTCCCCGGTTCGTGCCAGAATCGGGAACGGCTTGGATGGGAGCGGGTGCGCTTGCCCTGGTTCTCGTTTCCTGCAATCGAAGACGCAAAGGCGGTTTCGTCAAATCAAGAGGAGTCTGTCCGTCTGCGTGACGTGGGAACGGCGGAGCGGTCAGAGTGTCTTGAGGTATTCCAACAGGGCGCGCTTGTCTTCCGCGGGCAGGGTGACGCCGTATTCGTGACCCTGATTGCCGTTGCCTCGCTCGAGGACGTCATGCTTCCAGCCGATCCGTTCGGCCTCTGATCCGCTGACGACAAAACCGACATTCACGGGATCGTACACGTCGTACCCGGTATAAAAGACCTTGGAGCGGCCCGCGACGGGCTCGAGCAGTTCGCGGAGGTTCGGGACGCTGCCGTTATGGAGGTAGGGCGCGCGCATCCACAGACCGTCGAGCGGCGGCGATTGGTAGGCCGCGATTCTCACCATGTTCGGGCGGGTGATGCCCATGTCCTTGACGCGGCGATTGGCCTCATCGGCGGCAGCCTGGTTCCAGGTATCCATGCGCTCGCGATCGGTGCCGATCTCATTGAGGGGAATCGGCTTGTTGGTTTTCGGCGCGCCGACGACATGGCACTCTGCACAGTGCCGGTCGTAGATGGGTTTACCCTTCTCAGCCAGGGATGAGTCGATGGAGAAGGGATATTTCGGAGGGGGGAGGTCGCTCAGGAAATTGTCGAGCTCCTCCATGCGTTTGACGAACCAGGCACGTCGTTTGAGTTTCCAGTTCAACCGGTCGAGCGGATTGCGGTTGTCCGGCGCCGCACCCAGGCCAAGGGCGGAGTCGATCAGAACCGAGCGGACGGCGGGTGTGTCACAGCTCCAATTGAGATAGAGGCCTTCGCCTTTTCGAACCTTGAGATTCCGAGACCGACGGGAAATCGGCCTGGCCCGTCGTATTGTCGACCGGCATGGAGGTCATGAAATACTTCGTGAGATTCATCGGATCGTCCCTGCCCTTGCCCCATTGCGGCCAGCCGGGACGGTCCATCCAGGCGAAGAGGGCCTCCTGACGCATCATTTCCTTCTTGGACGCCGGGATGATCAAAAAGCGATAAAGCAACCGATCGAGCCAGGAGAGCTGGGTCTCGCGGGAAATCGCGGCCAGGAGGGTGTCCGCGTTGAATCGGGGATCTTTGGCGGCCTTGTAAAGGAACCGGATCAGGTTCTGGACATCGGAGGTGTGGGCCGGCGCGGCGACGACGACGTGCGGGGTCTCGTCGGGTTGAGTGCGCCAGGTGCCGACGTGGCAGATCGCGCAGTTGTTCGCGATCCGGGGAAACCCGACGGTCTGCTTCGAGAAACCCACCGGCAATTCCTTGCCTTCCCTCCACACCAATCCGAAGGATTTGTAGCCGCCCGACCCGGCAGGTATTCGGGAAAGATCCGCGGCAGCACGACCCAGATCCAATACGGAATTCCGCGGCCGACTTCGGCACCGATGGAGCCGTACTTGAAGCGCTCCCCTTCATTTTCGAAGAGAGGTTGATCCACTTCGCGCAGGAGTTTGTACCAACTCACCCCTCCGACGATGCCACCGAGGATCAGGAGAATGACGACCCATTTCAACCATCTGCGTTTGCGTTCTGGTTTCATGTGAGTCTTCCTGGTTTCTGTTCGCGGTCAGAATGTCTTCAAAAATTCCACAATCGCGTCCTTCTCGGTGGGAGAAAGGTCCGTGCCATAGGCGGCCCCTTCATGGCCGAAGTTGCCATTGCCCGGCAGGTGGGTGTCGAACTTGAAATATTTGCGCGCGCGTTCTTCGGGAACGTTGGAAATAAATCCGAGGCGTCGGCGATCGATGACGTCGTAGCCACGATAAAAGACGGGCGGCCGGTTGGTGGCAGGTTCGAGCAAGTCACGGAGCGTGGGTACGGATCCATTGTGAAGATACGGTCCGCGAAGCCAGAGGCCATCCAGTGGTTGGTTGGCATAGCCCCAAGTCTTGCGGAAGTGTTGAAACCGATCCTTGGGATAGGCCGCATAGAGCAGGCTCTGGTTGGCGCACAGGGCCTCGCTGTAGGAATCGAGGCGCCATCGGTCCGTTTGGATCTCCTCGATGAGCGTCACCTGGCCGATCTTTTTCCCCGCTGAAATCAGTGCCGCTCTTCCCGTGGCAGGAGGCGCAATATCGGCCGTAGAGAGGGGCCCCGCGACTGGCCAGGTCACGATCGATCTCGTAAGGCCACGCGGGCGGAGTGTTGGTGGCGATCCATTCTTCGATGCGTCCCATGGATTCCCGGTCCAGGGTCGGTGGCAGGGCACCGGTTCCAAAGGCCGCGCTGCGGTTGCGTTCTTCCACGGAGTTGTTGTTGCCGTCCCAATGAAGCCACATGCCCCGGCGTTTGGCCTGGTTCCAGATCGATGGGAAATCGCAGAGGCCAACCCATTCGCGCGAGGGCAGCTTCTCCATGGGAAAGTTCAACAAGACCTTCGGCGAATTGAAAGTATCGACCCGGCCTGGACCCGCGTCGGGTTCGCGGTCCATGAAGCTGAAACGTTGTCGAAGCAGGAGCAAACGCTCTCGCGCGAGGCCGATGGCGAGGAAGCGGAACAACTGTCGGTTCAGCCAATCATCGGTGCGGCGGTGCGCGATTTCGGCCGCGATCCGTTCGCCGGTGAAGGCCTCGTCGAGGGCGCAGGCGAACAGGAACCGCTCAAAACCCTGGAGATTCACGGTGTTCGCCGGCATGCCAGCGATCACTCGCGGCGGACTGTCCGGAGTGTCTCGGACCGTGCCGGCGTGGCAGATGGCGCAGTTGAGAAAGACGCGTTCGATGCCCTGGACATTGCGCTGAGACACCCCGATGGGCAGTGATTTGCCCAGTTCGAAGACGAAACCCAGCGAGGCGAGGCCCTCCCCGGGCAGGTACTTCGCGAACAGCTCAGGCATGAGTTTCCAGACGGCGAGCGGGATGCCGGCGTCGCGTTCGCCGCCGGTGGATCCCGTATTTGAAATGATCCTCGGCTGCGGCGTAGGTCACCGGCCGATCGCGGGTGAGTCGCACGGCGAGCAGGGCGACGGCGATCAGCACCGCGGTGGCGATTCCGGCGATGAGGCGTCGCCAAAATTTTGCGCACCGGCTGGTATTGGAAGCTGACGCTGAAATCGATGAGACGTTTTTTTCCCCACCAGACCTTGCCGAGATAGAGGCCTTGTGATCTCGCGGATTTCATCACGGATTTTACGCGCCAGGAGCGAGGTCCTGGAGTAGTCGAGGACGATCACATCACGACCGTCGAGCCAGCTCTTGTCGCGGTAGACCTCGGCCTTGATGGCCCGGATGGAGAAGGGGCTGATCCGATTGACCAACCGGCCGTCGTGGGCATTGAAGACTTTGCCCTGCCAGCAGAACCATCGGGCGAACCAGGCCAGGAGCCGGTTGCCGATGGATGCGCTCCGGGCAATCGCGGTGCCGGTACCCTCCCCGTCCGGGAGTGCGCCCGGAGGACTGGCACTGAAGAGGGCATCCAATTCGGCAGGTGACTTGCCCAAAAGTCCGTCAGCGGTGAGCGGCATGGCGATTCGGAGGTCGACCCCAGGGTGCGGCGCGGGGTCATTTGGGAAATTCGAGGGCGAAATCGATCAACCGAGTTTTGCCCCACCACACCTTTCCCAGATAGAGACCGGGTGCGACCTCGCGGATTTCGTCCCGGATTTTGCGGGCGAAGAGCGAGGTCTTGGAGTAGTCGAGGACGATGCAGCGTTTTCCATCGAGCCAGCTATCGGTGAAATAGACCCGGGCGACGATGAGTTGGGTTCCTGCCACGCCGATCTTGTTTTGAAGCGTGGCGTCAGTGCCATCCGGACTCTTGGTGAAGACCTTTCCCCGCCAGGCGACCCTGCGCACGAACCGCGAAATCAGGCGCGCCCAGAAGGTTCCCGGACACACGATCGCCGTGCCGGAAGATTCCCCGTTGGGAATCTCACCGGGAGGGCTGGAGGTGAAGAGTTGATCCAACTCCCGCTGTGACATCTGCATCAGGCTGGAGACGGTCTGGACAGATTGAGTCCCCGGTCCTGTGGCTGTGGCCATGGTAGCTCCTTGAGTTGAGATTCAGAATGTCTTCAGATACTCGATGAGGGCGCGTTTGTCGTCGTCGGGCAGTTCGGTACCGAACTCGTGACCGCGGTCCGTGATCAGGTCCGGACACTTACTGGCCGCAAAAAGATCCGAGGCGAGCCGGTCGCGCATGAGCTGGCGGGTCTCTTCCGGACCCGGATTCTTCAACGCAACCTCGGCGACGGTCGCCTTGATCTTGACAAGCAGCCGCGCGAGTTCCCTCCATCCCGGTCTGGGTCAATGTTCGCGATGAGGTTGATGGGCGTTCCAGCCGGGATGCGCCCGATGCGCAGAAACTGGTTGGTGCCATCGGACTCGACCAGGTCGATGCCCTTGAAGAGGTCGAGCTTGTCGAGTTTGTCGAGGTGGAGGAACACCTGACGCAGGCCTTGGGGAAGGATGTCCATCGGCACCTGAAGCGCGCACTCTTCCTTGGTGCGCCAAATGGAATCGCGACCGAGCCTCTTTAGGGGCCAGAGCAGCTTTTCGACCGCGTCGTCGAGGCCTCCACCCGGCCTTTGACGGAGGGATCCCCGGTAAACTTGCCAAGGGCGTTGTTGTGGAAGAACGGCGCGCTCGACCAGAGGCTGACGAGTGACGGCGTCCGATAGTATCCCGGCCCACCGCCGGGGATTTGGATTTTCTCATCGCGGTCGGTGTAGGGATTGTAGACATCGATGGGATCGATGGTGGGAAGTTCCTTGTAGGTCGCGGAAGAGAAGTGTTCCCAGATGTGACCTTTCTTGGCATTGGTCGCCGCGGCTCGGTCGGCGTTGGTCTTGATCTTCGCGACCGAATAACGTCGGTCGTCGGAGAGGAAATTGTTGTCCAGGAAATCGGGTTTGAGGACCTCCTGTCGGAACCACTCATCGTCATCCTGCGTACCCGCGGGAGGACGCTTGCTGGAATGACATTCCGCGCAGTTATTGGCGAAGACGGTCTTGCCGCGGGTCAACACCTGCTCGTCTTTCGTCAGATATTGCCTGCCCCCGGGGGCGTCCTGGAGGCGATAGGGCATGAGGCGGATAAAGAATTTGGCGACATTTTGGAATTTCTGGGCGGTGGCTTGCCAGTAAACCGACTTGTCGAAGGCGGCTTTGATCTGGAACGGCTTTTGAGGTGCGATGCCAATGAGGGCATTGTGCTGCTGCAACCAATGTTGGGAGTACACCCCGATATTGACGTACACGCGAAGCGTCGCGCCGGCGATGCCCGCGGAGTCGGCGCCATCCTTCAGGATATGCGGCACGTGCATGGTGGGCGTGTTACCCGGGAGGAGGCGCGACTGGTCTTCGAGGCGCTCTTCCTGGGCCTCGGCGACGCGCGCACCGAGGAGGAAGATCGGATTGATGGCATTCGGATTGTTGATGTTGTCGGTGGCGATGCGCGACGTGTCGGAAGTGCCGGGAGGCTGGAGTTCGACCATCTGGTAGAACAGGCCGCCCTTGCGGAGGTTGGGCGCAAAGACGCGGCCCTCGCGGATGTACTGGTTGCCGATCGCGCTGGCCAGGTTCTCCCACTTCGGGTTCTCGGGGTCGGCCGGGGGAAAGCAGGGATGAAAGGCAATGTGACACGAGCCGCAGGCGACTCCGACACGGTACGGGCGCACAACGTCCTTACTCATCGAATAACCCAGGTCATTGGGATCGTAATAGCGTTTGGGATCCCAGCGGTTGGTCGATGCCCCCGTGAAATCCGGATTATCGAAGATGCGGAATCCCATGATCCCGGAGGGGCGGCCATAGACCTTGGGATCGATCCCGGACGGTTCCGCGGTCTCGGGACTCTCGGGTTCATCGATCCAGACGCCGTAACGGTCGGGCTGTTGGGCCGTGCGGTACCCAGGTTGGTTGATGAGTCCGAGACGCTGGAAGCGGGTGGCGCGTTCCCGCGAATCCACCATCTTCAACAGGTCGAATAGCCCGTATCCGTCGCGCGTCATGCGATCCCAGAACTGTTCATCGCCGCCGCACCAGAGGATCCAGGTATTCCGTCCCTTGATCTCCTCCGGGGCGAGTTTCACTCCGCCGTCCATCTTGCTGAAGACATCCAATGACAGTTCAGGAAAGTCGGCGGCCACGCGCCCACCTCCGTTGTCGTCGGGCGGCTGCGGGGAGCAGCCTGCGAGGAGCCCCGCAGCCGCTGATATCACGGTGAGAATGGTTTTCATCCGGGGATCTCCGTTCCGAGTGTGGGAGGTTGACGACCCATAAGCGGTGCTTCCGCGCCGGCTTAGACGCCTTGTTAATCAAACCGGTCGAATGACGCAACCGTTTGTATGAGGCGCCGAATAAAGGCTGGCCTTTGAGGAGGTCTCCTGTTGATGTCCAGGAACCCTAAAACCCGGCATCCCGACGGCGTCGAGTCCATCACAGGATGCGGTGGGACGTCTGGGTCGCCGGGCAGGACTGTGCCGACGTTCCCCATCGGCAGTTCGTCTTTACGACTCCCAAACGGCTTCGGATCTACTTCCGGTTCGAGCGCCGCTTGCCGGGTGAGCGAAGTCGCGCGACCGCACACCGTGATCACCGTCTATGGGGTGGCCAGCGGTCGTCCCGACGCCGTGCCCGGCATCGGGTTCGCCTCCCGCGATCGTGGAGCAACCCACGGACAGGTTCGTCAGCGCGGGTGACATCGCGATCTATGGCTGCACCGTGACCGGTTCCGAGCCCCTGACGTACGAATGGCGGTTCGAAGGCGTGCCGGTGCCTGGCGCGTCGGACCCTGACCTTTACGAATCTCCCCATCGGGACGTCCTTCAGGAAGCCGGATCGGACATCCAGCGCGCTGATGTCGAATGCGGCGTCCTCCCAGGACCTGGTCCTGGCCCTCCGAGCCGCGTCTATGCGGTGATTCCAATGATTCAGCGACCATGCCATGTCATGGTCCGCCCACAACCAGGGCCAGAGCGGCTCCTGCGCCCACGTGCGCCACACGTGGTGCCATGCGGGCTCGGGCTCAAGGTCCATCATCTCCCGGGATTTATCGGCCCAGCCAAAGGCCTCCATCCGGCGGGCACGATTTGTGACCAAGATGTGGAAGTGCTGCCGTTCGATCGCGCGCTCCATCCGCAACGCATTCTCGAAGTCGTCCAGGATACTGAAGCTGGCCCACGCGTCGCGAAGCTCCGACAGATCTGCAGGTGACAAGAATTGAGCGTCCTCGACTCCGTGTACGCTGAGTCCCAGTGCCCGGATAACAAGGTTTTCGCGGGCCAATTGGGCGATCAGCAATGGTTGACGACGCTGGACCTGCAGCAAACGCAACATACCGCCCAACGCCTCCCGGAAACATTTTCAACCCTTCACTCCCGCGCGGGAGACCCATCGCTTCCAGTTCGTGACAGCGACCGTCGGGGATCACGACGTTCTCCACCCCGGCCGGGTCCGGTGCCAGAAGGGCCTGCAGATAGCGCACGAAGTTCTTCACGAACTGTGACTTTGGGCCGCCGCCTTCCAGAAGGGCTCAGACTCCCTGGCTGAGTGGAAACCGTCACCCGGCGCTTCCCTGCGGACCTCGCATTGTTCTGTTGCGCTTCTTATCGAACACCCACTCAGTTGCTTATGCTGTACGGAAGGTGAAATCTCCGGTTTCATCGGCGGAATGAAATATCTCCCGCTCATCCTGCTGTTCACCCCTTCCCTGTTCGCCCAATTGGCCCCTGGAAACGAAAAAGGCGTGGCGATGGGACACATTCATTTTCTGGTGGCGGACACCGCCATTCACAAAAGGCTATGGGTCGATACCCTCGGCGCGAAGATCGTTAAAGCCGGGCCGCTGGAATTGTATGAGTTCACGGGCGTTGAAATCGCCTTGCGTAAAGGATCCCCTTCGGGTGGAAACCAGGGAACGGTCCTCGATCATCTTGGATTCAAAGTGAGGGATCTCGATGCCACAAAGGCAAAACTCGCCGCGGCCGGAGTCACCATCCTGAGCGAGAATCCCGGCACGCGCCAGATGTTCGTCCTGTTCCCCGACGCGATCCGAATCGAATTCACCGAGGACAAAACACTCGGCCAGCCCATCGCGCATGATCATATTCACTTTGCCACGCCTCAGATCGAGGAGCAGCGGGCGTGGTACGAAAAAGTCTTTGGTGCGAAGCTCGGTATGAGCGGCCGGTTCAAGGCGGCCGATATTCCGGGTGTCAACCTCCGCTGGAACTCATCCGACAAGGCGCTTCCTGGAACAAAGGGGTGCAGCGTGGATCATATCGGGTTTGAGATAACCAACCTGGAAGCCTTTTGCAGGAAACTCGAGGCTGAAGGGATCAAGTTTGACGTGCCGTTGCGTCAGGTGCCCCAGCTCGGCTTGAGCATCGCGTTCATCACCGATCCGTGGGGCGTCTATATCGAACTCACAGAAGGGCTCGCGAAGTTACAGTAGTGAAGGAGGTTCTTGGAAAGCAGGATCCGGGTCTGCCATGAGATGAGGTTGATCCGATGGAAACCAGGAACAGACAACCAGGAAACAGGAGCCGGCCGGGGCTCAGCGGTTCATTGGCGCCGAGCTCGCTCAAAGTTGGGATGAACCGAGCTGGAAGCGCCAACGTTGATCGGGATCGGTCGCGATCGGGGTCAAAATTGCATATTCGATATTTTCACGAGCTACTCGCTCGGCGCGGTGGAACCGGGTCAGTCGGATCGGCGTTCATGACTTCGCGCAGGATCGCCAGCCACAGTGATTGCCGTTGAAGGATCTGCGGCAGGACAACCGGTATATTTTGAAAGTGCCGATCAGGCCGATTTACACTCCCAGCCTTTTCTTCCCGGCTCGTCGACGTCGCCAGCCGGTTGAAAGATCCGACTGCGGCTGGCCGTTGACTCTCTGGATGGAGGCCACTGATGCACAAATGGGAGAACATACCAACCCGCAGCGATCTCGTCGCGCGCCTGCGAGCGCACGACGACGCAGGAGCCTGGAACGAGTTCGTTTCCACCTATGGATGCCTGATCCAGCGATTGGCAAAATCGAAGGGCCTCGCCGGCACGTCGGCCACGGCTCTCCCATTGGCGGCAAGGCAGTCGGGTCGCTGCGGGTCATCGTCCCCAATTCCGTTCCTGCCGGCCCCGAACTGCGAGCGACACTACGAGGTGAGGATCGGCAAGGGCTTCTCGGAATTGAAGCCGAGCGCCTACACAGCATCGGCAGCCGATCCCGTCCTGAATTACCGTCAACCGGTCGTGGTGGACACGGATGTGCGCGTTCCCATTGGCATCTCGATTGAGGATATAAGCATTGTGGAAGGGAATTCCGGAACGACGAACGCCGTATTTAACATCCGGCTAGTCTAGCCCCGGTGCAATACGGCCCCCACTTCCGCGGACTGACTCGCTACCTGTTCAACCAACAACTCCTTCCCTTCGAGCGATTGCGGCAGACCTGTCTGGACCTCTTCGGCCAGCCCTTGAAGTTGCGCCGCTTCCAACCGATCAACCGGTCCCGACACTTCAAGTGGCGTACCGCCGATTGCCATCCCATCATTCCCACCAAGTCTCCGCTTCGGCTGTAGACCAGGTACCGCACTCCCAAGGCTGAGCGTACCTTCCACGCGCCGTTGGGCGCCCGCCATTGCCACCGCTCGCACAGGGCACGCGCCAACGCCGAACGATGGGCTTCGCCACGCTCCGCGACGAGGCGTTGCACGACTCCGACGTCGTGGACGCTAATCACTCGTCCACGGATCGTGCATGCCTGTCCGCTCTCTGATCCTGACCCAGCGCCCTTCAACTCCGCTCACGCTGAACCGCCTCGGGCGGAGTGCGTAATCCCAAAAAGTCGCTGTAGTGTTAGGACACCGCCTCTCTTGGTTGCCGTGAAGGTGATAGGCCCGATCGTCACCCAACCCGAGCCGACTTGCGCTCCAACTCTCAGTTCCTGGAGGAGGCCAATTTCGGCGTTCTCGTGGATGATGAGCTCAGGCCGTTGCAGCTTCGTCGACTCGTCCTTGCATCGAATTTTTACTCGCCGAGTTCCTTCGTCGATCGGGATGCGAAAACGAAAGGCGCCCCCCAAGAGAACATGCAGACAATGTGAGTCCGGGTCGCCTTCGACATCGTCGCGCCCGGAAAACATGAAGAGCGGCTCGTGGTGATTGATGGGCCGGACGGTTCGCTGGATCACCGGAAAGACCACGGTTGCCGACGAGGACTCGTTCGACGCCGTCCCGCCGCCAAACCGCGATGGAACCTCTGTCTGCCACGGAAACGGGTCATTGCTGCTTCGAGGGGACCGGTCACTGCCGACCTGAACTGACGCATGCCCGCCAGCACGGCGCCGAGGCCGGTCCGCTTCACGACGACTTCTACGGTGTCGGCGGGCATAATTCAGTTGGGTGGAAGGCCGCCGCCTTTTGTGACCACCGACAGTCGCTTCGCGGCCGCGTCAAGAAAGGCGAGCAGTTGGCGCAACGTCAGGACCCATGACCCAGTCCGGCGAGTAGCCCTGCCAGACCAGGAAATCGACGGCCCGCGTCAACGCGTGGTCACGGCCGCCGTCACCGACCCTTGGAAGGGCGCCGCCGACCGCCTTGAACTTTCCCAGGAGCTCCTCGCGGAAGTTGATCCGCACGGCGGCGTCGAGAAGCGCCAACGCCTGAGAGGCTGATCGCGAATCGAGCCGCGCCTGAGGCCGGCTAGACTTGTCTCGGCTATGGACTTACGGCTCGGTAGAAACCTCCAAGACGCTGTGCCGCGCCAGGGTCGGTTACCGCGAACGGCGCTTCGGTCGAATCGAAGGCTGTCAGGTCCGTCCAATCCTTCAGGTCCGTCGAGTATTGGACACGAATCCGTTTGCCGGGCTCGACGACGAGCGTGAACTGAAACGCCCCGTTGGCCGTGAAAGGTGTGTCAGTGGACACCAGCAGGGTGGGGAGGAGCCTGAGTTCCGCCGCTTGGCTCGTAGCCGAGCCAGCGGCGTTCGTGACAACACACTGATAGTGGCCGATGTCGCGCGGCTCGACGGCCGTGATTGTCAGCGTGGGTCCCGTGGCGCCCGAGATGCGGGCGTTGTCGGCAAGAGCGTTGCCACCCAGACTCCATTGGTAACCGAGCGGTTCGGCGCTGGTGGCGGAGACGGTGAATCTCGCCACGCCGCCGTACGCGACCGCTTGCGGTGCTGGGTGTCCGCTGATCCGGGGTGGCTCAGCGTGTGCCGACTGGAACTCAAGAATGCTGAGGCCCCAATCGCCATCCGCCACGAAGACCCGGTTTGACTGCGCCGTGAGGGCGAACGCGACGCCGGGCGTGTCGTAGGTGGCGATGGCCTGGGGGTTCGACGGCACTGAGATGTCAACCACCACGACGCCCCGGGCGTCGATGGCCACGTAGGCATAGCGCCCGACCGCCTCCACGTCACGAGCGATCCCGGAGGTCTGCAACCCACCCACGCGGCGTGGATTGGCGGGATCACTGATGTCGACGACTTGCAGGCCCGCGTCGTAATCGGCCACATAGGCATGGTCGCCCGCCACCGCGACGGCGCGCGCATCCCCAGGGGTGTCGAGTTTACCCACCCGTTTCGGGACCCTTGGATCGCTGACATCAATGATTTCCATTCCGGCCCACGCGGTGGCCACATAGGCTAGGTTTCCCACCACCGCAATCCCCTCGGCAGAGCCGTCCGTGTCGAGCCCTCCGATCCGCCGAGGGTTGGCCGGATCGCTCAGGTCCAGGACGGCCAAGTTCTTGTCCGCCACGTAGGCCAGCGGCCACGCCACGGCAACATCGTAAGCGGAGATCGAAATGCCGCCGAGCGGACGCGGATGGGCGGGATCGGTGATCTCGAGGACCGTCAATCCCTGGGTCTCGTCATGCACCAGTGCGTAATTGCCCGATACCGCCGCCACCCCGCAGTATCCAGTCGTATCCATACCGCCCACGCGCTTCGGGAAGGCGGGATCGCTGACGTCCACTACCTGCAGATCCCCATCGGCGAGGTACGCGTAGTTGCCGGCAACCGCCACCCCGCGAGCGTCCCCGCTCGAGTCAACCGTGCCGATGCTTCGCAATTCGCTCGGATTACTGATGTCCACCACTAGAAGTCCGCCCCACTTGTTTGCCACGTACGCGTGGTTCCCTGAGACCGCTACGCCCCAGGCTTCCCCGGCCGTGTCCACTTGCCCGACGGCAAGGGGGGCCTGCGGGTCGCTTACGTCCAACACCCGCAAGCCCGCCACACCATCGGCCACGTAAGCGAGGTCGCCCACGATGGCGATCCCGCGGGCATAGCCGTCAGTGAGGTATCCGCCGACCAGCCGAGGAGTCGCCGGCACTGCGATATCCAGCACGAACAGATCGCCGCCGGTCAGGAAGGCATAAATCCCCGAGACCGCCACCGCCATCTCGACGGCGACAGATGTCTCGAATTTGCCGACCTGCCGGGGATTGCTGGGATTGGCGATGTCGAAGACCAACAGACCCGCCGTGTCAAAGGTGGTATAGGCGACACACGCATGGTCGCCCGCGAGCGCAACGCTCCGGGCGTCCTCAGCGATGTCCACTCCGCCTACGAGCAGCGGGCTGGACGGGTCGCTGATGTCCACCACCCTGAAACCGCCTACGTTCCCGTCCGCCACGTAGGCGTAATTCCCCCGGATGGCCACGCCGTGGATCTGCCCGAGGGTATCCAAATGTCCGATGCGCTGCGGACTCGCCGGCTGGCTGATATCTAGGACTTGCAGCCCTTCCCAGTCATCCGCCAGATACGCGTGATGACCCGAGAGCGCTACGTTGTTGACTACGCCGATCGTGTCGTCGAAGCCGCCCACCCGCTGGGGCCTTGCCGGATTGCTGACATCAAAGACATGCAGACCCGCGGACGCCACGTAGGCGTAACTGCCTGCTACCGCCACATCGAGCGCCGGGCCCTGGCGATACCCGGGCCATTGGGCTAGGCGCACCAGGTCGGTCTCGCTGTTCTGGACGGTCACTTTCACGGCCCGGCTGTCAGCCGAGCCTCCTGCATTGGTCAACCGCACCCAGTACGACGCCGACACCGTCAGGGGTGTGGTGGCGTAACTCGCAGCCGTGGCGTTCTGGATCGGTGCACCCGTGTCCCCGCTCTGCCCCAAGTACCACTGGTAGCTGAGTGGCTTGGAGCCGGTGGCCGCCACGCTTAGGGTGACCGACTGTCCTGCGCTGATGGCTTGGTCGGTCGGCTGGACGGTAATGACCGGCGCAGTGACAGGCACCGTGACGGGTTCGATCTGGACATCATCCAGGAACGCCACGTGATCCCCCGAGGTGCTGGTCGCAACAAACGACAGCAGGTGAGTTCCGGCGGTCGCCTGGAACTCAAACGACTTCCGCGTGAATGGCTGGAACGACGTTGTTGCATCAGAGCCGATCGGAGCGACATCCAACAACACCTCGTAGGAGAGGTTGCCGTCGTACGGCCGGGTCGGGGAATCTGGGCCTCGCCCTGCGATCCGGAAGGAAAGCCGGTAAGGCCCTTCCGCGGGCAGGATGATGCTCTGGCTGATCTCGCCGGCCGAGGTCGCGTACTGTAGGAAGGCCACCTGCTCCCCCTCTGCGGCCGCCGGAGCATCAAAGATCGGCGTCCCATCCGCTGGACTAGGGTGAACGATCCCCGATCTACTGTTGAACTTCCAGGCTGAGCCCTGGGGATCGTAGGCGTGACGGTCGTAGCCGATTTCTGGCACCTCGAACCCGGCATCGCCCACGACAACGTCACCCCCGACCCCTGGGTGAAACCGGAAACTCGGACCGAAGTGATTCGCTTGATCGGTCCCGGATGATGACTGAACTATCTCGGGGAACAGCAACACGGTCCCGTGGGCGTAACAGGGATTGGTCCAGGCGACCTCCGGAACTTGGGCAATGGAGGCGGAACCAGGAAAGGGATCGGTCGCACCCCCAGCGTGGTGCGTACCGATACGGTAGGTTCCAGGCGCGAGAGTTGCTTGGGAAACCGCCGCCCACCTAAAGTCATAGGACAGTTCCGTGCCATTGCCGGGAGGCACCGTGCCAGAGACCACGAGAGATCCCTGTTCGCTCCAGATCCCAACTTCGTAAGGAGCCGTCAAGCCATCTGCGTCCGCGTCGAACACCCCCAAGGAGGTCACTGTGATTGGGGCGGATACGACGAATTTCCATCCGATCGTTTGTGCGTACTGTGAGCCTCCGAGTGGTTCCGTTCCATTGAGGACGACGGCGGGTTGGCCTGGCGTGCCGATGGTAATGATCGCTGTTTGGCTATTCATCGCACCCGATCCGTTGCTCACCCGCACCCAGTAAGAGGCGCTGGCGCTTAGCGGGGGTGTGGTGAATGTGGCATTCGTTGCGTTCGTTTCCGGCGCACTCGCATCCCCTGTTTGTCCCGAGTACCACTGGTACGCGAGTGGCTCTGTCCCGGCTACTACTACGGCGAGCGTGGAAGTCTGTCCGGGAGCGACCCACTGACTCGCAGGTTGTACGGTGATCTTGGGCGGGCTGAGTGGGTCACCCGGAAACCATTCGGTCCAGATCGTTCCGTCCCATAGCCAGGTGTCATTGAACAGAGTCAGTCCGTCCGAGCCGCCAACCAGAACAATGCGTTGCCCTACCGGATCGTAGGTCATGGACCCGCCGTGCCGTCCGGGCGGGCTGCGCGACGGAGTGGCTTTGGTCCAATCGGTCCCGTCCCACAGCCAGGTTTCGTCGTAGTACTGGGTCCCACTGCTCGACTGGCCGCCGAAGAGCACGGTTTGCCGCCGAGCCGCGTCGTATGCCATCTCTGGGGAGTAGCGGGCGGCCGGGCTATGCGAGGGATGTTCCAGAATCCAATCCGTTCCATCCCAACTCCATGTGCTTGTCCGGAGTGCCTCAGGAATGCTGGAATGGCCGAGTCCAAAAAGGACTCCCTTGCTCAAGTGGGTTTGGAAGGCCAGGCCACAATAGACGGTTGGCGGCGGAGTATGGGCAGGCGCGGCTTCGCTCCAATTCTGACCATCCCAGAGCCATGTGTCGGAAAGCAGGCCGCCATCGCCTGCTCCGCCAAAGAGCACGACCTGGCGACGGACCGAGTCGAACATCATTCCCTGCCCGCGTCGGCTGGGAGGTTTCGACACCGGAGCCAGTTCCACCCAATAGGTACCTGTCCAGGCCCAGGTGTCGTTCCAATGCGGGGCGCTAAGCGATTTCAGGCCTCCGAACAGAATCACCTGCTGGCGCGTGCCGTCGAAGACCATGTTCGGCGCCACTCGCACGGGAGGGCTGTCCGCTGGAGAGATTTGGACATATTGGCCCCCTCGCCAGACCCACGTCTGGTTGGTGAATTGGCCTGATACCCGGCCGCCAAATAGAAGGAACTCCTGCCGGACCTCATCGTACGCAACCGTCATGCCCGATGGCGGCACCAGCGGCGCCGTCGCTACGGTGAGGATCGCAGTCTGGCTGTTCGTGGAACCGGCCCCATTGCTCACCCGCACCCAGTAGGAGACGCTGGCGCTCAGCGGGGGTGTGGTGAACGTGGCATTTGTTGCGTTGGTTTCCGGCGCACTCGCATCCCCGGTTTGTCCCAAGTACCATTGGTAAGCGAATGGCTCCCTGCCAACCGCTACCACGGTGAGCGTGACGGTTTGACCGGGACTGATGGTTTGGCTTCCGGGATGTTGCGTGATCTGAGGGGGTATGGCTGATCCCACACTGACCGTGGCAGGCTGGCCGTCCGCCGAGCAGGTTCCGTTGCTGACTCGCACCCAGTAGGATGCGCTTGTCAGAAGCGGGGGCGTGGTATAGCTGGCCGCCTTGGCGTTCTCGATCGGACTGCTCGTGTTTACGGTCTGCCCCAGATACCACTGATAACTTATGGGTCCAGAATGAGATACCACCGCCGTGAGGGTGGCCGTCTTCCCCGGGGCGACGTTTTGGTCGCGCGGTTCGATCCTGACCGCCGGCGGTGTCAAAACGGTCAGGGTCGCGTACCGGCTCGACTCGCTGCCGCCCGGATTCGTGACCTTCACCCGATAATCTCCGGCGTCGCCGGGCTGGACCTGACCGATGGTGTAACAGGAACCGCGGGCGCCCTTCAGAATCGTGCCCCCATTGTACCATTGGTACTCCAGGCTCTCCCCCGTCGCTGCTACGCAGAAGGTGACGTTGCCGCCCTCGCAGACGGTCTGACTTGCCGGCTGGGTGGTGATGTCAGGAGCCTTCGGAAAGTACGTGGCCGTGAGCGTGTACCCGATAACCCTCTCGGTGCTGAGGTGGGAGTAGGCCGCCACGAAGTATCGGCCCGGGACAGGATTCTCAAAGCGGAGCGGCATTCCGCCGGACGACGACAGCACGCCTGGATCGGGCACGAGATACAGACCCTCGTAATCCCCGCGAGGCGGAGTTCCTTCGCGCCCTAAGATATCGTACCCTCCGACCCTCGGGCGGTAACTTACGTTCTGTACCGTGACCATCAAAAGGCCTCGGCCAGCAGGCACGTCAATGTATGCGCCGACGCAGTTCTGCGCCTCGCCAATGCTCCTCGGAAGGCCATTGGTCTCCTCTACCCAGTTCTCGGTCCACTCGGTCGCGCCGGCTGCGTACGCGAACACCAACGAAGCGATTGCGGCGCAACAAACGGCCCGACAACACATCCGTGGCCGGCGGCGAATCGTAGCGGTTGGAATCTGACTTTCCGACCTCAATGCCGCCTCCTGGCTACCGAGCGGCGAGTCGCCGTTCGCCACGGGTGAGTCGCCCGTGCCACCAAGTCCACTATGACGGATCCGGGCTGGGATGGGTGTGCGCCCTCGATTGCCCGGAAAGTCGGTGGGGCGCAGTGTCCTTACCGCGCCGCCTTGCCTGTATGGCTTGGTTCTCATAGGCGACTTGATTCAGGTTACGATGGCGTGCGATTCCGCTCACACGCCCCAATCCAACAGCGACTAGTGACGGTACCCGGAGGCTGCGTGGACCAACCCGCGGCGCACGCGCGGCCCCATGAATCTCGTAGCCGGGGAAGTCGGTCCGAGCCGCTCCTCTTCCCCTGAGACCCGGATCGGCTCGGACTCATGTCGGCGGTTACCGTGTCCGGGCCCGTGGGTACCGGGTCTGGCAGCGGGCCCAAACGGACCCGCCTTACATTAAGCGGAAGCTGGGAGGGTGATCTTTCGCGGCGCTTGAAGAGATTTCCGAAAGAGAAATCGATCGAGCTCCGCTGTTAAGGTAGGGACGTGTGAGCATGAGCACGGAGTTCAGCCTACCCCCGACGCGGGCGACCCTTCTCGAGCGGGTGAAAGACCCCGGCGACGAGGTGAGCTGGAGGGAGTTTCATGATCTTTACCGGCCGCTGGTCGTGGCGGTGGCGCGGCGGGAAGGGTTGACGGACGACGAATCCGAGGACGTTGCCCAGGAGACATTCCGCGCGCTGGTCGCCGCGCTCCCCGGTTATCGCTACGATCCGGAGAGGGCCACGTTCAAGGCCTGGTTGCGCGCCATCATCAGCCACCGCATCGCCGACCTGATCCGCCAGCGCGACGGGCGAACAGGTGCCCGGGCACGGGTGATGGTCCGCGAACAGCCCGCCACACGAGTGCTGGAAGGGGTCGCCGGGCCGGAGCCCGGCCAGACGGATGTTGTGTTCGAGGAGGAATGGCATCGCAACCTCCTACTCCGGGCCCTCGCGGAACTCAAACCGTCGGTCACAATCACGACCTACCAAGCGGTCTATCTGCTGATCCACGGCAAGACCCCGGCCGAGGTGGCGCGCGACCTCGGCATCAGCCGCGCCCGCGTTTATCTGGCGAAGCATCGGACCGAGCCCAAGCTGCGTCGGTTGGTGAAGGACCTGGAGACCGGAAACGGTCGCGGGAACTAAAAAACGCGCGCTATGATTGAGCCTCCTTGTGGCTCCTCAGGAGTGTGGATTGCATTTGGCTTGCCAGCGGCCTAGTTTGCGAAGACGGACACCGGATCATCAGGCGCCGCAAGGAGTAGCTCCGGCTCGGGTGGAGGAGCTGGGCTGGTGATCCCCGAGCACACGCTGCACCGCAAGATTGCCGAGGGGAGTTATGGCGAGGTGTGGCTGGGTGAAACCACCTTCGGGGAGTGGCGGGCGGTCAAAATCGTGCGGCGCGACCGGTTCCCCAAGGAGGAACCGTTTCGTCGTGAGCTCGAAGCGATCCGGCTCTACGAACCGCATTCGCGCAACCACGAGGGGCTGGTGGACGTGCTCCAGGTGGGCCACGATTCCGACGCTGGCCTGTTCTACTACGTGATGGAGTTGGCGGATCCTCGCCCGGACGGCGAGCACCGCCCCGCCGTCCCGACACCGGTCCCTGGAACTTCAAGTTCGGCGATCCGCCATCGCCGGCCGCCGCCACGGTCGCCCTACGAAGCCCACACGCTCGAGTCCGAGCTGGCCAGCCGGGGGCGTCTTCCGGTGGTCGAGTGCCTGCGTCTCGGGTTGGCCCTGGCTGACGCGTTGCAGCATCTCCATGACGCCGGGCTGGTGCATCGGGACGTCAAGCCCGGCAACGTCATCTTCGTGGAAGGCAGCCCGAAGCTGGCCGACCCGGGCACTGTCGCGGACGCGGCGCACGCCCTCACGCAAATTGGGACCGAGGGGTATATTCCGCCGGAAGGGCGCGGGTCCGCGCACGGCGACATCTACAGCTTGGGCAAACTGCTCTATATGGTCTCGACCGGCAAGGCGCCGACCGAGTTCCCCGATCCGCCGCTCGAGGTTGCCGCGTGGTCCGATCACAGGCAGTGGCTCGAGCTGAACGAAGTCCTGAGCTCGGCCTGTGCCGGGCGGGTCGAGGAGCGGTACGCCTCCGCCTCCGCGTTCCGAGCCGATCTGGCGCTGATCGCCAGCGGCCAGTCCCTCCGGGCGCAACGGCGGCTCCGCGGGAAGCTGGCGCGCGGCAGGCGAATCGCCGGTGCTCTCGGCGCCGTGGTGATCATGGCTCTCGCGATCGGTGTCTGGCAGCGCGGGCAAGCACAGCGCTTGGCCCGTGCGGCCGCCGAGACGCATATCGCTCTGGCCCTGGATCGAATCGAACGCGGCGATCTCGTTCGCTCGCTACCCCACCTCGTCCGGGCCCTCGAGCTGGCGCCAGGTCACCCGGAACGCGAGGCCGTCCAGCGGTTCCGGTTGAGCCGCGTGCTGGACGAATGCCCCGGCTTGGTCGCGTTGGGGGTTCATTCGGACGCCTTGTACCTTGCCGAGTTCAGTCCGGACGGCCGGCGGGTGTTGACCGCCTCCGCGGATCACAGCGCTCGGGTCTGGAGCGCCGAGAACGGCGAACCGTTGACGCCACGGGTCTTTCATAGCAACGAGGTCCGTCACGCCACGTTCGATGCCAGCGGCCGGCGGTTTGCTACCGCGAGCGCCGATGGCACGGCGCGGGTTTGGGATGCCACGACGGGCGAGCCCGTAACGCCTCCCCTGCCGCAGGACGGGGTCGTGACGTGGGTCCGGTTTCGGAGGGATGGAGCCTCCCTCGCCACCGCTGGTAACGACGGCGTCGCGCGCCTGTGGGACGTGGCAACGGGGACCCTGCTCCGCGTGCTTCGCGGACACATCGGCCGGATCAACCAGGTTGAATTCAATGCCCTCGGCAACCGGTTGGCCACCGCCTCGGACGACAAGTCCGCCCGGCTCTGGAATCCCGACACCGGAGAAATGTTGGCAACGTTAGAGCACGTCGGCCCTGTCTACTCCCTCGATTTCTCGCCAGATGGCGAGCTGCTGGCCACCGGCTCACGGGATGGTGCTGCGCGTCTCTGGGACGGACGGACCGGTGCCGCAGGTCGGATGGAGTTCCGCCTGGTCTTGCCGGTTTACCACGTGTCGTTCAGCCAGGATGGGAGCCGGCTGCTGGTCGCTGGTGGCGACCGCACAACGCGCGGTGAGGCACGCGTCTGGGATGTCACGACCGGCCAACCGGCGTCCCCGCCACTCATCCACGGGCTAGAGATTCGACACGCCACCTTGAGCCCGGACGCCCGGTGGGTTGCCACGCGGAGTCATGATGAAGTCGTTCGCGTTTGGGAGGTTGCCACCGGGCGTGATGCCTGTCCTCCGCTGCCGCATCCGATGCTGATCCGCCGTGTTCAGTTCAGCCCCAACGGTGGGCACCTCCTGACGGCGTGTCGCGACGGTTCCTGGCGCGTGTGGGACCTTCGCGCAATTGATGCGTCCGAATCGGTACTGGTTCCGGCCGATGCCGAGTGGCGCTTCGCGACGTTCAACCCGCGCGGTGACCGCTTGGCCGCGACGAGCGAACGCGACGGCGCCTGCATCTTCTCCGTGCCGGACGGGAGGCTTGTGACTCGGCTCCCTTCGACCGCTCCGGCTGGCGTCGTCCGGTTCAGTCCCGATGGCAAGGTGTTGGCGGTGCGGTTGTCCAGTGAAGTGGCGCTGTTCGACGCCCAGAGTGGGGAGCGGCGGCATGGGCTCCCGGAGAAGACCCTGAATCTTTCCATCCTGCCTCCGGCGTTCACTCCCGATGGCTCTCGGTTGGCGGTGGCTACGGCCACAGGGGGTGTGCGTCTATGGGACACCCGGACCGGCCAGCCGTTGACTGGCATTCTGCAGCATTCCCACCAGGTCAGGGACCTGGTCTTTTCGCCGGACGGCAAGTTGATGGTCGTCGGCTGTGGGGAGGTGGGCGACTTCGGTCGCGGGCAGCGCGGGTCAGGAGAAGCCCGGGTTTGGGAAGTCGCGACGGGGCGCCTGCTCAGGTCGCTGCCTCACCCGGCCGGCGTGTCGGTTGTTTGTTTCAGTCCGGACGGCCTACTCCTGGTGACCGGGTGCGCCAGCGGATGGGGGGCGGAGAAAGCCTATCGGTGGGAAACACGGGGCTTCTCCGAGCGGTCCCCGCCGCTGGCTCACTCCGACGGCGTGAGTGCCATCGTGTTCCATCCCAATTCCTCCCGTCTGGCCACCGCTGACAGTAGCGGCGCGATCCATCTGTGGGATGCGCGGTCGGGCAAAAGAGTTGGCAAGCCTATGCAGCATCGCCGGGGTGTGGCGACGCTCGCGTACAGCGCGGATGGCCGCTGGCTGGCCAGCGGTAGCAGCGACGCGACTGCCCGCGTCTGGGACGGGGCGACCGGCGAGGCTGTATCCCCGCCTTGGCTGCATGCCAATCTCGTCGGGAGCGTCGCGTTCACTGCCGACGGTCGCCTTTTCCTCACGGTGGCCTACTCCGGTGGGAGCGAGCCAAGCGAGGTTCGGTGGCGTCGGCTGGACACCGATGGTCGTCCGGTCAACGAACTCCGCCGGCTGGCGGAGATTCTGGCGGGCTCCGAACTCGATGCCGAAGGCGTCGAGCGGACACTTGGCGCCGAGGAACTGGTAACGCGGCTGAGGTGATAGAGGACTGGGGAATAATAATTGTCGTTCTACGACATCGGGTCGGACTGATCCTCGCGCACCACACGAACAAGCCGCTCCGCGGAAAAGAAAAGGACAACTGGGAGGCCGGAGATTTCGCCTACCTCGGCGCGGCCTCCGCGGAGTGGATCAACCCGGCCCGGGCGGCACTGGCGCTTCGGTCGATCGGTTCGGACACCGTCTTCGAACTCCGTGCGCCCAAACGCGGCAAGCGGCTCCGGTGGCAGGATGGCGATGGCGCTTTCACCGTCACCCGCTTCATCGGTCATCACCGAGCGGTTGGCGTCATTTGCTGGCGTGAGGCCGAGCCGGAGGAGGTCGAGGAACTGATGGCGGAGGACAAGCCCGGGCGCCGCCGGAAGTTGAATCCCGTCGAGGTCCTGCACTGCATCCACGCCCGGGAAGGCCAGAGCCAACGGACCTACCGTGCCCTGATCCGGATCGTCCTCGGCTCCTCCGAGTCGGCGATACACCAAGCGATCGGTCTCGTGGTGACCAAGGGTTGGATCCGCTTATCCACCAAGGGGAAGCAGAAGCTCTACGCTCTCACGGAGAAGGGAAAATCTATGGTCGACCGCGCTGGACGGGCTTTCGGCGCTTGTTCCTCAGGCTGCGAGAAGCCGGCGAGGACGGCGACCCTTGGGGCAACGTCCGCCCTCCTGTGATGGCGCACGAGAACCGTCAGAGCGCAGGCGAGACAGTGTGCCCCGGCGCCAGGCCGGTGGGCCGAAGGAATCTTTTCGCAACCCCCGGAGGGCAGGAGGGTTGGCGTCAGCCCCGACTTCACGCATGAACGAACGAAAACCGAAAAACGCGCAGCGGTTCCGGAACCGACCCCGGACAACCCGCCGCAGTCACCTCCCGAACCCCCGCGTGGCCCGGCGGTCAACTGCGCCTTCGACGAATTGGTGCCGCTCGAAAGGCTCGTCCCCAATCCACGCAATCCGAACCAGCATCCACAGAGCCAGGTGGCGCTCTTGGCCAAGGTCATCGCGCATCAGGGCTGGCGCTCACCCATCGTGGTCTCAACGCGCTCAGGGTTCATCGTCGCTGGTCACGGTCGATATGATGCGGCGATGGCGCTCGGGCTGTCGGTGGTCCCCGTCGACTACCAGGAGTTCGCGACCGAGGCCGATGAGTGGCGCATCTGGTTGCCGACAACCGGCAGGCGGAGTTGGCCGAGGCCGACGAAGCCTCGCTGAAGGCGCTGCTCGGAGAGCTGAAGGCATCCGACTTCGATATGGAGCTTGCGGGATTCGACGCGACTACGCTCGAAGCCATCCTGTCGGGGGCCGGGGAACCGGAGCCTCCCGCCGACTTCACCGCCGTCGACGAGAACCTCCCCACCGAGTTCAAGTGCCCGAAATACTCGTATTCATGGAGCGGGAAGCCTTCGTGAAGACCGAAAAGCCACCCTACCGGGTCCCGAGCATGGCGGAGATCGCCGCCGTGCCATGGAACGGGCTGACCGCCGTTTCGACTTTCTGCGGGTGCGGTGGTTCATGTCTCGGCTACCGGATGGCAGGCTTCCGCGTCGTGTGGGCCAACGAGTTCATCCCGGCGGCGGCCGAGGTGTACCGGGCCAACCACCCGGAGACGACGCTCGACACGCGGGACATACGGAATGTCCAGCCGGCTGAGATCTTCGCGGCCACCGGGCTGAAGGTCGGCGAGCTGGACCTGCTGGATGGCAGTCCGCCCTGTTCCTCGTTCTTCACCGCGGGCAAGCGCGAGAAGCACTGGGGCATGGCCAAGCGTTACAGCGACACGGTTCAGAGACGGATGACTTGTTCTTCGAGTTCATCCGCCTCCTGGAAGGGCTGCGGCCAAGGGCCTTCGTCGCCGAGAACGTCAGCGGTCTGGTGAAGGGAGTCGCCAAGGGCTTCTTCCTCGAAATCCTCGCGAAGCTGAAGGCGTGCGGTTACCGGGTCGGCTGCAAGGTTCTCGACGCGCAATGGCTCGGCGTCCCGCAAGCCCGGCAGCGGACCATCTTCATCGGCGTGCGCCAGGACCTCGGGCGAGCGCCCATGTTCCCGAAGCCGCTGCCCTACCGCTACACCCTCCGCGACGCGCTGCCGTGGATCGTGCGCGGAAAGTATGGACCGACCTGGAAGGCATCCGATGTTCCCTCGCCGACAGTGAGTGCCCATGGTTCTTACCGAAAGCGGGAAGGTATTTCGAACCGGCGACCCAACAGACTGAGGTTGAGTTCAAAGCCCCTCTCCCGTCCCAGTGTTGGTGGACGGCTTCTGAATGGGCGCGCTGAAATAAACTTCTCGCAGGCTGCGCAACGCTGATGCCACCTCATTGCGCACGTTTTCGTCGGCGTCCGGCGGCAGAGCTTCCAGCACAGGAATTGCCTCCCGCCCGTTCTCCCACAGGGTCGCCAGGGCGGAAGCAGCGGGTATACGCACGCCGACTTCCTCATCACGCAGGCGCGGTGCTATTGCCTCGACGACGCTGTGAGCGACCTGCGCGTTTCCCTGCCTTCCCAAAAGCCCGGCCGTCGTGCAGGCCTGTGCGCGCACCAACGGGTACGCGTCTCCCAAGGCAGCGAGCACCGCCGGCAAGAACCGTTGGTCGATCGGGAGCTGCACATTACCCCGGTGGATGGACCACAGCGTCCCTGCGCGGACGCCAGGATTCGGATCTCGCAGCGCCTCGTTCAAAGCCTCAAAAACGAGGTTAGTCGGCTTGCCAGCCACTGCGATGGCCCCGACTGCCGCGCCACGGATATTAGCCTGCGCGTGGTGAACATAAGGAATCACTGCTCGGCCCACCTGCTCCTCTCCTTCTCCCACAGACGCCAACTTTGAGAGGAGCGTCAGGAGAGCGTCGTCGTTAGCCAATGCCAGTTTTGGGAGAATCCGCTCGGGACGTTCCGAGGCAAGGATCAGTCCGCGATTATTCGATTGATCAATGAATCGCCAATGACCCGCTCCATCCTTCCACGCGGCACGAGCCGATGGAAATAGGGAAGCTCGGCCCAGGTGCGCGTACTCTCTGGCTCATGCACGAGCCGCCGGCTGGAACTCCACTATCGGTTGCGTCGGGGCCGGTGGCCGGCAACCGCGAATGGACCGATGCGATCCATCGGTTTTCGCCATGGCTCGTTGTTTGCGGGCACGATCACCGAACGCCAAAGCGAAACGCGAAATGGAACCACCGCCTGGGAGACGCTGTAGTTGTAAACGCCGGCCAGTCCGATGGAGGGGACCTGCACTTTGCGGTGATCGACGCCGAGTTCGATTCGAGTCGTCCGAGGCTTCTGCGTCGGATGACCGTTACGGCCTATCCATGGAATCAGTCTTTGGATTTCCCCGCTCGGTGACGCCGTCTTGATTTCAGGCGGGCGGAAATATTCTGCCACGACGCCTCCAGAGCCGGCTGCACAATCTCTGGCGTCGCCGCCGCCCGGAATCCCACTTTGTTACGGGCGTCTATGTCCGTGGCTTTATGCGTATGCCGGCGGCGGACCAAACGGAATTCGGGGACGTCATTCTGGTTGATCATTCCGATTATCTGCGCCCAAGCTGCTCGTAGAGCATAAGCGCTACCAAATCACCTCCAGAAATGCTTCCGCCACCGGGCAGTGTCACAGGCTCTTTTGGATTTTCGCGAAACTTAGCTAAGCTAAAGCTTCAAACTGACGGCGAAAAGGAAGGGTCTCATCCACGCCAAGAAGGGATTGCGGACTGCTTCCCATCTCCGTGAGGCGCTCAGCAAGCTCCTGCAAACGCGGAGGCGGCTCCTTGCGTCCGTTTGACCAGCCTGCAATGAAGGGGATAGGGGGCGCACGGAGGAAGCCGCTTTCGAGAGCATATACCTCAGCAGTGAAGCCAGGGCTATTGTCGTTCGCAAAAAGCCAGGTGTGAATGTCTGTCCGGGGAAGACCTACAACGGTCGTACGACCATAGGGCATCACATTCCAGCCAAGAACGTGTGAGAGGAAATTGGTTCCAGGCGCGTAAAAGCCCAAGATGGGATCGGCTATCAAAGGTCGCGTGCTCAAGACCACAAGCGTTCCGCTATTCGGCACTTGCATATCAAGCGTCAGGACCGCGTCGCCAGGTGGCCTCAGCACAACGCTTGCAGCCTCCGCAGATGGCACTCGCACCATATCCGCCGTCCCAAATAGCTGGATTACGCTGCCGTCAACCTCGAAGGCACCCTTGAAAGGGCTAGTCCACTTTTGCGCGACGAGCCGATACTCGCCGGACGGCACATTTGTAAAGCTGAAGGTACCGCGTGGTCCTGAGAGCGCCACGACCAGATTAGGCGGGAACTGCCGCTTCTGAGCACTTGTAAATGGGGCATAGGATTGGCCGTCAACAGGAATGCCGCTGGCTGCATCACACAGAACGACGACGACATCGGGTGTGCCCGAACCTGCCTCCAGCGTGAATCCGTCAATGCGATTGGTATCAACTTCCCCCAAAACTGCACAATTCAAGGAGAGCAACGCAACGGCAAGGAGAGAGCGTTTCACGGAGACCGATTGTTTCCGCGACCCATCGGTTGTCAACGAAGCATAAACGGAGACCGCTGCACCCCTGTATTCAACAGTCTACCGGTCACGTTTGCGCACCCACCACCCGGCGATCCCAACTAAGATCGAAGGTACCAATGCGATGGCCGTGCCTCGCAAAAACATTGTTGGAATCCAGAAAGCCAAATCCGCTGGGCGCACCGTGAAACCGCTCCTCCATATTTCGTGGCCGACCAATAAGCTCGCCGCGATGACCGCCGCCACCAGCGACGCGATCCACCATCTGCGTAGGAAGGTGTTTGCCACGAGCGACAGGCAGGCGGCGAGACCGAGGAAGACGATAAGATCGTTGTCACCGGCGTCGTGAAGTGATTGCCCAACCCCCTCCGCCGGGACAAATCCAGTCTGCGCAATCGCGACTGTCTGCAAGCCGATCAGGAATTGGAGCGCGATTCGCATCCCTCGTGAGCCGCGAATCCAACCTTCATCCAGGCGGAGGTGTCTTGTCGGTAGGGGGAGCCCGCCGGTCGTCTCTGGTGGTTGGAGCCGTTTGGAGATTCGAGATGCGGAAATGCCCTATGATCTTGAACTCGAATAGCCGGTCCTCCTCCCGCGTGCCTGCGCCAATATTGTGGATCACGAGCGGTTGTCCGTTTTCGTTTACACGGTCACTGACGATTATGATGTGCGGTAGGTTCGGCGGGACGGTGCAGGTCACGATGTCGCCGGGGCAGTAGTCCCGCGCCGATCTCGACACCGGCAGGGAAAATCCTCGCCGTTTGAAATAGACGCTCAAATTTGGGACACGCCGGTGGTCGATATTCCTGTCCGGGCGCTTGAGTCCCCAGTTCTGCGGGTATTCCCCGAATGCGCGTTTCATGTCCTCGTGGACGAGTTGTTGCAGGTCAATGCCGTATGCGGTTCGGAGGGCGCGCACGACAACATCTGTGCAAACGCCGAATTCAATGGGCAAATCGCCATTGGGATATGCCAGGGAGTGGTATGCGGGATCGTATCGGACAGTCTTGCCGATCTGGGCACGGGCGGCGCGGACGATTGCGGCCGGGGTTGGCTCCTGGGCCGAACCCACGACTCCTGGGCAAAGGATCAGCAAAACCGCAATGAACCGCAATCTGGTCACGACGGGTGGATTGTGGCAGGCGGGAACGAATTTTCGTCAACGAGGAATGCCGTTCGTGATTTTCGGGTTCCGCTTCTCCTTCGCCGGCACATGATGCCGACCGCGCCTGCTTCAGGTGACAAATCATGGACGCTCGATTATCTCGACCAGTCGCTCCGGGCACCCGAATCGGCCACGTTCATCTCAAGGTTGCTGACCTCGAACGCGCTCTTGGCTTCTACTGCGGGGTCTTGGGGTTTGAGCTGACCCAGCGGTATGGCCACGAGGCGGCGTTCGTCTCGGCCGGCGGTTATCACCACCACATCGGGCTCAACGTTTGGGAGAGCGCCGGAGGGAGCCCACCGCCACCCGGAACGACCGGGCTGTACCACCTCGCCATCCTGTATCCGAGCCGCGCCGACCTCGCCGACGCACTCCGCCGGCTCCAGGCGGTCGGCATTCCGCTCGATGGAGCGTCAGACCATGGGGTCAGCGAGGCGCTGTACCTCCGTGACCCGGACGGTAATGGTGTCGAGTTGTACTGGGACCGCCCGGAGGCTGAATGGCCCAGAACGGCGGACGGCACGCTCAACATGGTTACAGGGCGGCTCGACTTGGGGGCGTTGCAGGATGAGCCGGTTTCCACCGCGCAGACCTGAAGCCAGTCTGTAGATTATTTCGTCAGCACTCCGTTAACCGCGCCCTCGAATACGGAGCGTTGATGCGGATGATCGCTCACGAACAGGTCAACGCCCCGAAGGGAAGAGTCTCCGGGTTGTATCCACCGCCTCCTGCTCCATTGGAGCAGCGGGGTAGCCAATCGTAATGCATTCATGCAAGTATTGGCGAAGGAAAGGGAGGAATCCACCCAGTCTTTCGTACTGAAAAGTGTGGACAAGCTCGTGAATGATCAATCGGCGATCACCCCAACAATCCACCCTGATGAATATGCCATATCTCAATGTGAGCCCGATAGTTCGAGGAGAAATTAGCTGAGTCACCTCTGCGGCTGAGCGAAGAGCTGGATGCGCTGGGATGGGAATTTGAGCAACACTCAGCAATCTGACCCTCTCAGGACTTTTGATGCCAATCGTCGTGGCGTCAGCAATCTGAGAAGGACTTAGTGGCGAGCCATCACGGAGGATTACGCCCTCCTGCTCCTCCGCCCATGCACAAGCCAACGGCAGGAGCACCAGTAATTGTTCTTGAGAAATCATTCAGGTGTGCTGCTGCGCAGCTAGAGATGTTTACCCGACCCCAACCGTAGTAGAGCGCTTACCAGTCGGAAAGAGTATTTACTCATGGCAAAGCCAATTTGGGCGTCGTTGGCCATTCGGGTTGGATTCGTCCACACGCCATCTTTATTGCTGCCCTCCTTCAGGGGGGATTCTTGGGGTGGCGCAAGGACGTTTGGCGAGAGATCGGGACCGACTTCCACCTGCCAATTCGGGCACGTTGGAGAACGGTTCGGAGTTCTGAGCGTGACCGATGACACCCATTTCATCACTTCGCCCGAAGTTCGCGCCAGAATCCCTGTAGATCAGGATGCCGGCGCAGCTTTCGGAGAGCGCGCTTTTCGATGGCGCGGATGGATCGAGGAGACAGCCTGAGAATTCGCGCCACTTCCTCCTGAGAAAATCCACCTGTATTGGCCCCGATAAAGAAACGACCAGTGGAAGGCGGTATATTCCGGGTGCGCCGGCTCCGGGCCTGAGCCTCCCATTCCCGCGCTCGTTCAAGCGCCGCCTTACGGTCAGTCAGTCCGGTGCTCCGCGCCACCTGCACGCCGGGTTCGTCTCCAGTGTAAACGGCAATCCACCGGTGACCGCGTGGCGGGAGGCGGACAGTGGCCTCGCCGAGGAACGCTGGTCTATCCTCCAAGAGCAAGTTCACGATCTCGTTTGGGTCGAAGGCCATCCCCATAAATATCGTCGCTCGAAATCCTGCGGGTGCAGTCATGCCGGTTCCTGCGCCGTCGTCGGCATAGTCGGCGGTTCAATGGATACCCCATGCCGCATCGGCGTTTCCGAGTACCTCGCCTCCCAACACGAGCTGATCCGAGGGACGGCCCTGGAGCCGATCCTCGAACCGCGCCGAATCCAGACCCCCGCCGGCTATCATTACCCCAAGTGCGTTGCCGCGGGCATGTTCCTCCTTTTGAGCCAGGGGCGGATGAAATGCGCCCTTGGCGAGCCCCAGGTGCCGACGGAGATCACAGCACATGGGATCGTTTACGAGGTCGTCCGTCACGGGGTGGCGACATTTTTCATCCGCGACGAATTTGCCCGCGCCGTTGCCGCAACGGATCTGCCCTCCGACTTCAGCCTTGATGATCTCCATTGGCCGTTGGCTGGCATGGTGGTCGCGTTCCCACTGGAATTTCTCAGGGAATATCTGGGACGGGAGGTCTGCTTTGTTTACGCGGCCAATCTTGAAGCCGGCGAGCACCACGCTCCCGCTCTGGCCGGATGTCCAGCGGTCATCACGCCCAAGGCAAAAATCGGATGGCAATGGTACGCCATGGGAGATCGCGGGCTGGAGAGCTTCGTCTCCAGTTACTTCCGGGGAAATCGTGTAAACGAAGCGATCACCAACTATGGATATACAGATTACACACTGGTGAAGGACCAAGACGGGGTCGAGGCGGATCGTGTGGCCACCGACAGGTTGTCGTCCCTGATGCTCAAACTTCTGGTGGTCCTCAATACGCGCCCCAATTTGATCGAGCGCGGTTCATGTATTCGGCCGGAGAAGGTGAAGCGCGGTCGGGTCAAGCACCACGCCCTGTGGTCTCCGAATCTGATCGGATGGCGCTATCAGCCGGCGCGGTCCCAGGAATCGACCGGGACGCACGCAAGCCCCCGCATGCACTGGCGGCGCGGCCACATCCGAAATCAACCGCATGGGCCAGGAAGGACGCTGCGCCGGTTGATCTGGCTTGAGCCCGTGTTGGTAGGGATTAGCGTCACGAGCCCAAAGTCCGGGACCGTTCTGCCCTGAGGCCGGAGAGCGCAAATGTCACCATCACGGAAAGCCAATCCGAATCGCATCCAGACGGCTGAGCAGTCCGTCCGACTTCGCGTCATCTGCAAAGCACCCCCTGACCCAGAGCGCCACGGCGCGACCTTCGGTTTGCAGGACAAATCATCCACCGCCGCCTGGGTCGTTAATCCGGGTAAACGAAAACCCAACGGTGACCTTCATTTTGAATGCGAAGTGCGAGTTCAACCCAACGCACGCACCGGCGAGCCCAACTTCCTTGGCGATTTTGCTCACGGTTCAGCGGAGCAACGATTCCTTTATCTGAGTTGGCGACCCAACGAGAGGCGTCTGGGACAACCGGAGTCCCCATCTTCTTGCTGGCAGCGTCGAATGAAGATTCACCTGAGCACCATCACCTGGGAACGAATCGAGCAGGCCACGCAGTCGGGTGGTGTGCTTGAGGCGACGGTGGAGGGCACCGGCAAGGACGGCGGACCGAACTGTGCGTCGGTGTCGCTTCTGGGAGCGGGTTGGACGGTCAGGAAGAAGTAGAAGTGCCTCTCGGCACGGGAGCGTGGATGGTTTCGTTCTCCTTCCGATTACTTCATCTCGGTGGCGCTGATTTGCGGAATTGCAGGAGCGGACGGATGGCCCTCAAATGTCGTCACTATGTGCCTCTGGGCAATTCTCGCCATCGTGTTCTGGGTGCAGGCACCCCTGATCGCGGACATCGTTCCACGCACGCCAGAATTGCAGTGGCCGGAAGCAGAGGAATTTCCACGGCCACCGCTGGTGATTCCCACCCTGACGATTTCGACGAACGACGTGAAGATCGCCAGCGTCATGGTCCTCACTTGGCCTCCTCGCAAGGAGACAGCCGTCGCGGTGTTGCCGGGCGGCGTCGGCGAGCGACCCATACCGGCCCCACCTGTTGAGACGAAGTTCTCGTTGAAATGGGCCTACAGCGAGGAGGGTGCTCGACGGGTCAGGGAATTCACTGAGGCCCATATCGGTCAACGCATCCAGATCAGGATCGGCGCTTTCAAGACGCCGCCGACGATGATCCATCACGCAAACCGCAGCGGGCGGGACGGAATGCACGGGATTTCCGATGCCGACGCGAAAGCGATTTTCGTCGGCCTGGGCGGCAACGAGGAACATGGCTCACGTTGGTGGCCCCGATAGCCCTCTCCATGCGCATCCCCGTTATCCAGGGCGTGATCAAGCGCCGGATTCTGGTCAACTACCGGGCCGATCCGATGGTTGTGCAGCGCCTGCTTCCCAGCCCATTCCGAACGAAACTCCACAATGATCAGGGCATCGAGGGCATTTGCTTGATCGAACTTGAGCACATCTGTCCGACGGTGGATATATCAGGAAATATAGTCGAACGCTGTCGCTTAAGAAGGAACTGGGAGATGACATGAGCCCCCGCGAACTTTGGGATATTTGTAAAGAGGGCTTCATGCTATCGCATTGTGCCCCGGTATTCTTTTCACCGTTTGCAGGAGCGCCGCCTGAAGCGATAACCAACAATGCCACCCTTGCTTTGGTTGATACGGGCCTCCGCCAGTTGTTGGTGACTTGTTGTCATGTCTGGCACGGTTTCATTGACTACGCAGACCAACACCCAGGTGCGCAGCTTGCAACAGTGTTTCACAGTGGATACGGCCAGGCGACAGTCATAAAAGGTAACTGTTCAGGTCCCCGGATGCCGAGACGTTGGCAAGTCCGCAGTGCGGGCATGTCGGAAGCCGGGGATCAAGTCGAAGAGCGCGCTCCGGGAATCGTGAATCAAGGTCCGCTCGCGGCGACGTCGGGCATGAAGGGCTGGCCGAGGACGAGGCACCGGCAAGCTTCCCAGAGATTGTGGCCCTGCTTGCGGCAGGTGGAGAGATAGCTGCGAATGCGCGCGAAGACTTGGGCCCCGGCCAGAGTACGGAAGCAGCCGGAGATTTTCTGCTTCACCTTGATCATGCGGATGTCCTGCTCACCTTGGTTGTTGGTGAAGGGAACCTTGGGGTCGATCAGGAAGGCCAGCACCGACAGATCGTAGTCCTCCAGACGGTCCAGGAGGTTGGTGGCTTTGTCCTGTTGAGTGCGACCCTGGTCGTGCTGGCGGCGGGGATGGTTGCGTCGGCCTTGGCGGAGGATGACGCGGTAGCGTCGGTGGGCTCGGCGAAACTGTTCCTCATCCAGACCGAGGGCGGTGAGCGGATCGCGTTTCCATTCGAGGAGGAAGGCGCTCAGGTCGGAAGCCCAAGCCTCGGTCTGTTCCTCGGCGAGGAACTTGAGTTCGCGCAGGAGGTGCTGGTTGCAGAGCGCGTGCATGGCCTCGTACTTGTAGTACGGCTTCCAGTGGTCGTGAACCAGCCACTGTCGGCAGTGGGGCAACACCCCGAGGGCGTCCATCGCCTCGGTGCCCCGATGGGCATGCACGCCGTAGTGGGTCAACTCCGGGGTGGAGGCGACGTGCAGCCAATGCAGGCTGCCAGCGACGCGCAAACCGCTTTCATCCACGTGGACGACGGCGGCTTGGATGATGCCGCGGATGATGGCGCTCTCCACGAGGGCCAGAGCGTCATGGGCGCACTGGTTGGTCTGGGTGAGGGTGCCCAGGCTCAAGGGCTGGCCGAAGAGGTCCAGACAGGTCTGCCGCAACCGCTCGAAGGGAAGGAGTTGTTGGTTGAACAAGTAGAGAGTCAGTCCGCGGAAGTTGGGGCCGTATTGCACCGGGGCTAGAACTCCGGCCGGAAAGGCGGCGCTGACTTTGCGGCCCGACACGGGACAACGTTTGACTTCGGCCTGATGCTCGGTCACCGAGAGTTGGAGCGCTGGCAGATCGAACACTTGGCGGCGTTCGTGATCCAGAACGGCCTGGCCGAGCAGGGACACGCCGCCGCATTGGCCGCAAGGACAGTGGGTGAGCGCGTGAACCTCGACGTGATCGGGCTTGGCCACCGCCTGGAGGGTATGGCCGGGGTGACCACGTTGGCCGCCCGGCTTGCGCCCGGATTTGCCGCGTAAGCTGCGTGGCGGCGGTTTGGCCAGACCGTCGCTGGAGGGTGGACGGCCACTGTTGCTGCTGTTCTGCGCCAGACGCGCCTCCAATTCGGTGACGCGCGCCTCCAGTCGGCGGACCTGCTCCTCCAGGGCGAGCACGTAATCGACGATGGCCTCGGGATTCGCCCGCGCCAAGGCCAGCAGTTCATCCCGCCGACTCATGCCGCCAATTCCTCCCGGAAATTCGCCACCGAGGGACGCACCAGCACCGCCTTGCGAGGAACCTCGATGCGGCTGAAGCGGTCCTGACGCGTGCGGCCGGTGGTCTCACCCACCGGGATCCAGTTGGCCGCCCGGTAACAGACCCCAGTGAAACGGCTCGTATCGACGAAGGTCTCCACCAGGCTCAACGGTTCGGCGTACTTGCGCATCCAATCGGCGCGCAACCGCCGGCCGATCCGACCCAAGACATGGCTGGCCAGATGCGGTACCTCCACCCACGCCGGGATGAGGAAGCGCGTGTTGTTGGTGATTCGCTGCAGGCGACGAGCCCGCGTCGCCGCCGACCAGCCGATGAACCGGTCCCGGGCAGCGCACTTCCATGCGGCCGATCCGAACAGCGCACAGGCCACCACACGACCCAGGCGATCCCGCACCAGATACTTCAGATTCATCCCCACCGTGCTGGTGTAACTGAGGTAGTGATGCGTGTGGAGCAAGGACTCGAAGAGCGCCAACTCGCCGGGGGTCTCGCTCAGTTCCACGATCTGCAGCGGTTGCAGCTCCGCCAGACTCGCGCGAACCGCCTCCTGGGCGTGGGAAACCGCAACCACCCGCCTATGCCGCATCCGGTTGGGCGAGGCCCGTCGACGCGCGGGCAACCCCACCAGTCCCCGCTGCTCCAGCTTCACCAGGAGAGTGCGCGCCGCCATGTCCTTGATCTGGCCGGTGGCGGTGCGCCAGTCCCACAGGAGGCACAACTCCCGCGACAAGCGGTAGCGACTCCAGCCCGGCTGAGCTGCGATCAGAGTTCGGATCTGCGCCAACTCGGCGCCTCCCAGCTCCCGGCCCTGCATCACCCTTGTTTCGTGCTCCACAAGCGCAGAACCTGAACCCGAGGAGAATAAGAGTCCAGTCCCAAGTCCAACTTTGTGCTTCCCGTCGCTCTTGCGGGCACGCGCCACGAATTGCCGTCACACCACGACCCTTCTTGCCTCCGCGCAAATCGCCGCCCACCTATCGGGGACCTGAACAGTTACTCCACGGATTCAACGGGCCAAGCCGAGGCCGTGGAGTACAATGTAACCGTTCAGACGTCAGAAGGCCCATACCACGTCTTCTTCAGAAGAGGAAACAAATTGGCCAAGCCGTTTTGCGAAGCTGCTAAGGCTATTGCAGATGCCGCTGCCGTCATTCCACCGGCTCCTCTGGGCAGCGTTCCCCCGGGCCAGGCGATAGAGTTTGTATGTGAATACCTCGCTGGTTTGCCTTGAGATCGAGAGTACCGGGACAGACCATTTCATTCGAAAGGGAGGTTCCACGGCTTACCCCAGGTCGTTTGCCCAATCTTCGCATGTGGTGATTGCGCCACATTGAAGAACATTAAGAAACTCCTATCTATCTGTTTGGTTACGCTCCACGGCTAGTCAACGGGACTGAAGACCAGGCGCTTCGCCGCTATTCACATGGATTGGATCAACTTCGACATGTTCGATATGTAGCCAAGGACGATATGACTATGCAAATTCCTTGCCTCAGGAGTTGGGTTGCCTTGCTAGCGCTAGCGTTATTTTCTGGTGGAATGCCGGCAGAAGTGGCGAACGGGCACGAAAGGGACGGATCACCTATTGAATGGGCGCGTCTGGGATGGCCTGGGTACTCGCGAAACATTGGGTCGCACAAGCAACAATTGTAGCTATGAAAATCCAAGCGACGACCCTTCGGACAGTTATGTGGCCCCAGCTTCTCGGGCGGGGTTTTTTACTCGCCTCACTAGCGGCAGCGAATACGGTCCAGGCGATTACATTTCTCTCGAATCCCGCGAACGGGCATCGTTACGGCCTCACCGACGGCCGCTACCGTGGAATCGACAAGGGCGGAAGCATGGGCGAAGAGCCCACAGTCGTAGATGCCGAGGCACTGGCCGTATCGCTGGGCGGGCATTTGGTGTCGATCAATGATGCCGACGAGCAAGCGTGGCTGCTCGAAACCTTCGCAACGATTGACCCCGATAACCCCGAGAACCTGGCCGAGAATTTATGGATTGGTCTTAACGATTTGGAAGTCGAGGGCTCGTTTCGTTGGTTCAGCGGGGAACCAGTCACTTACCTCAACTGGGCCTCCACCGAACCGTCCAATGACCGCGGTGAAGACGTCGTTGCCTTGGATCATCCCACGGTCGGATTACTGGGTCAGTGGAACGATCTCGGATCGAAGATGCTCAGTGAGCGAAGCACCGCCTGGCGCGCGATTGTGGAAATAGCGTCGCCAATGCTCGATTTCGGCGACGCGCCCGCGCCGTACCCCGTCACGCTGGCAGAGGACGGTCCCAGGCACATGGATGGAGGAGCGGCCTGGCGGCTGGGAGCTGGGTGGGATGCGGAGCCGGATGGCACTCACAGCGCGGCGGCGGACTATGACGACACGCACGGAGCCACACCGAACGACGAGGACGGCGTATCGTTCATCAGCACGCGCGGCACAATCACGGTGGACGTGACTGCGGGGACAAGCGGCTACCTGGACGCATGGATGGATTTCACCCGGGACGGCGACTGGGACGACATCGACGAGCACATCTTCGCGGGCGAGTCCATCGCGGCCGGAACGAACAGGTTCTTCATTGCCGTGCCTGGCTATGTCACTCTGGCTGGAAGGTTCGTGAGCCGATGGCGGCTCAGTGAATCCGGTGGTCTCGGCTACATCGGGGCCGGCGGGAAGGGCGAGGTCGAGGACCACGTGATCGAGTGGGAGCCCGAGACCGACCCGTGCGAGCGATTGTCAGAATCTTCCATTCTCTTGTCGATCGTGCGCACCGGGACGGAAGAGATAAGTCTGAGCTGGTCGTCGGAGGCCGGGGTCTCCTATCGGGTCGAGTGGACGACGGACCTGGCCTCAGGCTGGACGATCCTGGCAGGCGTGTCGGGTACGGGCGGCGAGCTTTTCTTCCCGGCGACGTCAACTTCGTCTGCGAGGTTCTACCGTGTGGCAGGTGAGTGTCGTCCCGTCCGCCTGGGCTCGTGGGGACAACGCATCTGGTCATCAGACCTGGGGAGCGCCTGGCAGGACGATACCACGAACTACGTGGCAGCACTCTGGGCGACCGGACAGAACTTCTGCATTTACGACGTCGATCATGAAGGCAGCGACGGTAACCTGCCGAACTGGGAGAATTTCAACGCGCTGCTGAAGGCGCTGAAGGGGACGGATTTTCAGGTGTTCGCCGCGGTTGGCGCGCCCCATTTGACAAAGTTCACCCGATGGCACGATAGCGGGTTTGATCGCACCAACGGTTGTGTATGCACGTTCGACACCGCGACATGGGATTATGCCGGGTACTACGCCTGTCAAACCAACTGCCTGC
>CAWJDJ010000021.1:0-93840 GCA_963841495.1 uncultured Verrucomicrobiae bacterium | reverse complement strand
ATCGTCGGTACCGTAACTGAGCTGGAGTGAGTCCTGGATTGCCATGAAACTCGAGATTTCGACCGCCGAGTGCCGGCCGGCCGTCCCTACGACCGGCGGCAAGACCGGCACCACCAACCACTTCATTCCCCTTTGTGTCCCGGAGATACGCGGGAACGAATGGGCCTACATCAAGAAGTGTCTGGACACGAATTGGGTGTCCTCTGTCGGGTCGTATGTGGACGAGTTCGAGGCGACGGTGGCGAGGCGGGCTGGGACGCGTTACGGGGTGGCGACGGTCAATGGGACCGCGGCGCTTCATGTAGCACTCCTGGTCGCCGGCGTGCGGCCGGACGACGAGGTCCTCGTTTCCTCGATGACCTTCATCGCCCCGGCCAACGCGATCCGGTACGTGGGCGCCTGGCCTGTCTTCATAGACGCCGAGCCCAACCACTGGCAGATGGATCCGGCGCGAGTGCTCGAATTCCTCGAGAAGGAATGCGTGTGGCGCGACGGGCGACTTCAGGAACCGGCAGACCGGCCGGCGAATCAGCGCCATTCTGCCGGTGCATATCCTGGGCCACCCGGTCGACCTGGATCCGATTCTCGAGGCTGCCCGACGCTACAACCTGCGTGTCATCGAGGACGCGACAGAGGGATTGGGGGCACGCTACCGGGACCGGCCACTGGGCGGAGTGGCGGACATGGGTTGCTTCAGTTTCAACGGCAACAAAATCATCACCACGGGTGGCGGGGGCATGTTGGTGACCAACAATGAGGACTGGGCGCGCAAGGCGAAGTATCTGACGACGCAGGCCAAGGAGGACGGCGTGGAGTACATCCACAGCGTGATCGGCTTCAACTACCGCCTTACGAATCTTCAGGCGGCGATGGGATGCGCCCAGATGGAGCAGCTCGATGATTACGTGACCGCGAAGCGTCGGATCGCCACACACTACGCGGACGCCCTTGGACCGGTGCCCGGGCTTGTTCCGCCCGAAGAAGCGGAGTGGGCCTTCAACACCTGGTGGATGTACACGGTCCTCGTCGACGACCGCGTGGCAGGCATCGACTCACGGAAGTTGATTTCCCGCCTTGGCGCGCGAGGCATTCAGTGCAGGCCTCTCTGGCAGCCGCTGCACGCGTCGCCGGCGCATCCATCCTCGGTTCGATGGGAATGTCCCGTGGCTGAGCGGCTCTACCGCCAGGCCATCAGTCTTCCCTGTTCGGTCGGATTGGGACGGGCGCAGCAGGAATATGTGACGGAGGCGATCCTCGAGAACCTGACTGTTCGAGAGTGAGACGCTCCCGCGTCGCGGGGCATGGGCCCGGGCGTGCTGGCTGTAAACATGCGCATCTTAATCGATCCTGGCAGTTATCATTGCGCCAACGTTGGCGTTGCCATGCTCCAGGTGGCGACGGAGCGGCTGCGCAACCTGTGGCCGCGCGCGTCTCTGGATGTGCTGACGGAAGACCCGGAAGGTATCGCGACGCTGTGCCCCGGCGTGAACCCGGTCGGCACGCGCGGCCACCAGATGTGGTTCGCGGACCGATTGCTCCTGGGGCGCGCCCATTCCTGGCTTCCAGGTTCCGTCGCCAGGCCGTGGAATCGTTGGGTCGGCCGCCTGCGCCTCCGCGCGCCGGGAGTCTACGGCAGTCTGCTCCGAATGCGATTCCGGCGATGCTCCGAAGTCGGTCGCGGATTGGAGGAGTTTCGCCGCACCTCTGGGGAATGCGACCTCATCGTCATCAGCGGGCTGGGCGGAATGCGATCCACGGAACTGCGCGCCCTGGACACCTTGAGCCTTGGAATTGCGCGCCGGATTCCGACGGCGATGTTCGGCCTCGGCATCGCGCCGGGACAGCCAACGTGGGTTCACTCGAAAGGGGCGGGAATTCTTCCTTTCGTGGATCAGATCGCTGTGCGTGAGGGGCGGACCGCTCCAGCATTTTTGGCGTCGGTGGGAGTTCCAGTTGGCCGCGTGACCGTCACGGGAGATGACGCAGTCGGGCTCGCCTTTCGGAGTCGAATACGCGAACCGGGTCGGGGACTTGGTGTCAACCTGCGAATCCAGCCCTCATCGGAAGTGGACCGGGCGGTTGTTCCGCTGTTTCGCACGGTGATCAACGAGGCTGTCGGGATGTGGGGCGCGCCGTTGGTGGCGCTGCCGGGAGCCGTGGACGTTCCCGATGCGGAGGTGATCCAGGAAATTGTCGGCGATTCCCGCGAGGTGCCGCGTCCAGGCAACGGTCGAATTCGGCCGATGGATCTGGTCATGGCGGCGGGGGGCTGCCGCCTGGTGATCACGGGAGCCTATCACATTGCCGTGTTCGCACTCTCGCAGGGAGTCCCGTGCGTGTGCGTTGCGCGCTCCGCCTACTTCACGGACAAATTCGTCGGCCTGTCGGCGCAATTCGGTGAGGGCTGCGAGGTGGTTCCTCTCGACGGACCCGATGTGCTCTCGCGGCTGCGGGAGTCCGTGAAACGCCTGTGGGAGGCCGCGCCGAGCCTTCGTGCGAGCCTTCTCGAATCGGCTCAAAGGCAGGACGAGCGCAGTGAACGGGCGTACGGCCGACTGAAGGAAATCGTCGAGGCCCGCGCCACCCGTCATCGCAATGGCAACTGACCGACTGCGCCTTGCGGAGGACAGGATGTGCGCGCGTGAGAACCGGGAGGCTGAGGCTCGGAATCCGGGGGCGGAGCACGTCCTGCTGGTGGTGCCGAATCGTCTGCGTGATCTGCATGGACACGCCCTGCTTGGGCATCATCTCGAAAGGACCTTCGGCCACAGGGTCACCTACGCGGACAGCGCCGATGCGAACCGGAGTCTCGAGTCCGAACGTCCGGATCTGATCGTGCTGGATCAGTTGACCTGGGATTACCGCGTCCGAACCGCGGTCCGCGCGAAGGAACTCGGCGCCCGGGTCGTGATCCTCCCGAATTCCGGACTGTTTCAGCGGGCGGACATGCAACGCCACGCCGAGCTTGCCGGTGTGCGGTTCGGTGCCAACCGGTTGGTCGACGGTTTTCTCGCCTGGGGGGAAAGGGTCCGCCGATTCCTCGATGCCGAGGACGTGATCCCGGCGGAGCGCATCCACACGACTGGCTCGCCGCGATTCGATTTCTACGTGCCACCCCTGATTGGTCTGGCTCGTTCCCGACAGGAGGTGCTCGCATCGCTGGGGTTTGAAGACCGGCATGCGCCACTGATTCTGTGGACGCCGAGCAACACCCGGTATGGTTGTCTGAACCGCGGGTCGCTCGATCGGTGGGCGAGGGGGGCGCGGCTGACGGCGGTGGACATGCAGGGGGAGATCGAGGACGTCCTGACACAATATCAAGAGCACTCGCGATTGCTGGTGGCGCTGGCGCGGCTTCGGCCGCGATGGAATTTCCTCGTCAAGGTTCATCCGAGCGATCGCCTGGATACGTTCGAATGGATGCTCGGCGAGGCGTCCAACATTCGCCTCGTGCTCGAGGTTCCCGTCCTCGAGGTCCTTCATCACGCGGACATCCTGCTTCAGCGCTATTCGACGACAGCGAATGAGGCATGGCTTCTGGGCCGGCCGGTGGTGCTGCTCGATGCCGGCCGGTACAACATTCCGTTGGACGACGAATTCCGACGCGGCTGCGACCCAGCCACCACGCTGGAAGAAACGGAGTTTCTGATTGAGCAGCGGCTTTCTGGCATTCCCATCCCCACGGAACAGGAGGAGGCGCGAAGGACGTTTATTCTCGACAACTATCACCTGGTTGACGGGCGCTCGGCGGAGAGGTGCGCGTCGGTGATTCACGACCTTTTTGCCACGCCTGTCATGGTACCGGAGATCGATCCCCTCGACGTACTCAAGCACCTGGACAGCGGGAATGCAGGGTTGACCGGGACGCGGACATTCGAACCCAGTCGGATCCGAACCTTGCTTCAACGCTTCTTGAGCCGTCTTCGACACCCCTGGCAATCCGGCAACGGCCAATCGAAGGCGTCCGCCGACAGCGCCGATCAGGGTGCGCCGATCCTCGATGAGATCAGGAAAGTGCAGGGGATCGTCTCGGCACAAGGAGACCCGGCGGATCGGCGGGAGTCGACCTGTCCGTCGCCTTCCTGACGAATGCCCGCTGAACCCCAAACGAAACAGTGATTCACCGAAGTCAGGACACACACCGTGTCGGATGGGCGGGACCCGTTCCGGAGTCCCGGCGGATCCAGCAAATCGACCTGGTCCGCGGGTTTGCCCTTTTCGGGATTCTCCTGATGAACTGGAGGGCCCCGTCGCTTGGGGCGTTCACGACACCCGCGGGGAGCCGGTTGGACGCATGGATCCGCGGCGGGGGCGAACTCCTGGCGCATTCGAAGTTCTACCCGCTTTTCGGGATCCTGTTTGGGATCGGCATGTCCCTTCAGATCCGGCGCCTCGATACCTCCGGGGTGCACACGTCGGTCTTTCTGCTTCGGCGGCTCGGAGTCCTGTTTTGCTTCGGACTGTTGCACCAGTTCCTCATTTGGAACGGTGACATCCTGCACATTTATGCGGTCGCGGGTTTATTGCTGCTGGCGGTCCGGCGAGGACCGCCGTGGATCCTCGCGTTCACCGGCTGTTGCGTGATCACCCTCCCGGAATTGACCAGCCTGATTCCCACAGGGTGGATTGCAGCGATTCCACCTCCATCTGGCCTTTCCGGCCTCCTCGGAACTCCGGAACTGGATCCACAACTCTCGCTTTCCTATGGCCACCTGCTGGTGGCGCGGGTGACGGACACGCTGACGCGCTATTCCTATGTGCGAACCTATCTCCGGACGGCGGACGTAGCCGGCTTCTTTCTCATCGGTCTCGCCATCGGCCGTTCGGGATGGGTCGAGTCGGTGGTCACGCAAGCCAGGACGCTGCGTTGGGTCCTCGTGGTGGGTCTGACGTTGGGACTTGCCGGTCACGGCTGGGATTTTGCCGCGCGCCGGGTGGGTTGGATGGAACAGGTGAGCGGTCCTCTGGCTCACTTCGTTGCCATGGTTCTGTCGAACGACGTCTTGCGAGCTCTTGTGAAGTCCTTTTCGCGTCCGGGCCTCGCGCTGGCTTACGCGGCAGGGCTGTTGTTGCTCGTCCGCAATGCCGGGTGGCGGCGCCTGCTGAGTCCGCTGGCGGCCGTCGGCAGAACGGCATTGTCCAATTACCTGTCGATCTCTCTGGGCGGGGCGATCCTTTTCTACGGCACCGGCCTCGGCCTTCACGGAAGCGTGCCTTGGAGCGCTGGCCTTGTTCTCGCCTTCGGCTTTTACGGATTGCAGATCCTGGTCAGTCACTGGTGGCTGGCGCGATGCCGCTTCGGGCCCGCGGAATGGATCTGGAGGTCGTTGACCTATGGCAGACTTCAGCCGCTCCTTCGAATGGAGACGAGGGTTGTTTCGGCGGAACGGATGGCGTCCTGATCGGGGAGGGAAGGGTGGCACACATGAGCGAACCCATACGCATCGTCCTTGTCGGGTGCGGCAGCATCGCGCAACTGGCGCACCTTCCTGCGCTTCGACGCCTTTCGGAGCAGGCACAATTCACAATCTGCGGCGTCTGCGATGCGGATCCGTCGCGGGCGGAGGAGGTGGCGCGAAAGTTCGGCGCGCCCCAATTCGGAACGCAGTGGCGGGAAGTTGCCCGCCAGGCGCGCGCGGAGGCGGTGTCCCTGTGTCTGCCTCCAGGTCCCAACGCGGATATCGCCGTCGCGGCGCTGGAGCAGGGATTCCACGTTCTGTGCGAGAAGCCCCCGGGACGAAACCTCGCCCAGGCGCAAGCGATGGCCGCAGCAGCGCGGGCCCAGTCCAGTCGGGTCTCGCGAATCGCCTTCAATCGCCGGCACGCGCCCCTGTACGCGCGCGCGATGGAGCGATCGCGACGGTTCGGGCCGCCGCAGGCCTTCTACGGGAGGTTCACGCGACCGGCAATGGGGCAGGAGCCAAGCAATACGGCGAGCGACTGGATCTCGTCAGACGGATCTCATGCGTTGGACCTGGCGATAGCAACGATGGGCCGTCCGAACCGGGTGTCGATCATGAGGCAACGGGCGGGCGGCGCGGGGCCCGACAACATCTGGACGCTCCATCTGGTGTCGGAGCGGGGCGGCGCGGTCCTTCTGCTCGGATTCGCCGCAGGGAGGCGGTTGGAACGCTTCGAGTGGACGGGCCCAGGCTACGATGTGGTGCTCGAGCTTCCGGAACGCGGAGAATGGTGTGCACCGGGAACGGAACCGGAGACATGGGTTTCATCGGCGATCACCGGGTCCAGCGAGTTCGACATCAACTACGGATTCATGGCGGAGTATGAGGCCTTTGGTCGGGCGATCCGGGGTCAGGTCGAGGAGGCGCCGGCGGACTTTGCCTATGGCGAATTCTTCATGAGGGTGGTGGAGGGAGTCTTGAAGGCGCGCGCGGGCGAGACCGTTTCGTGGGACGAGGCTCCCGACGGTCCGGAGACAGTCCACGCGTTGAAGGCCATGTCCCGGCGGACCCGGGAATCGTCGCGGCGGGTGGTATCGATCCTCCAGCCCATGTCCGCGCAATCCCGTTACTTCAGTACGGAACGATTGTCGGAGCTGAGTGCTCTTGCGGAGATTCGGCCGGTCAGTATGGACAACGGCTGTCCCTCACCGTTGGCGGATGCCACGGTCGTTCTTGCGGGCTGGGGCGCCTCTGCGATTCCCCGCGAGTTGCTGGAGAAGGCCTCGGGCCTGGAGCTGATTGTTGTGCTTGGCGCATCGGTGAAATGGGCGCTGCCCATGGACCTGGTGCGCGAGAGGGGCGTGCCCGTGTGCACCACGGCAGATGCGATTGCCCAGAGCGTCGCAGAGCACTGTCTGCTGCTGAGTCTCGCGGGCCTGCGCCGGTTGACGGACATCGACGCGCGGATGCGCCGCGGGGAATGGCCGCCTCGAGGCAGCGGTTGGTCGCTGGCCACCCTGGCGAAGAGGGCGCGAAAACTGCCGGGAATGGAGCTTTTCAAGCCGTTGCTCAAGCCCGTGGCGGGACAGACCTACCAGCGTGTGCTGGCCGGTGCTGCGAAATCCGGGTGGCAGGATCTGCGCGGACAAACAGTGGGCCTGGTGGGTTGGGGACACATCGCCCGGAGATTCGCTGAACTCCTCGAGCCGTTTGGATGTTCCATACTGGTCCACTCCGAGCACGCGCGGCCCGAAATCCTTCAGAGGTACGGCGCGCGGCTGGCCTCGCTGGGCGAAGTCCTCGGGGCTTCCCGAATTGTCTCGTTGCACAAAGGCGAGACCGAAAAGACCCGGGGGATGATTGGGCAGGAGGAACTCAGTCTTCTTCAGAAAGGGACGGTCGTGGTGAACACCGCCCGCGCATCGCTGATTCGCGAGGATGCGCTGATCGAACGCGCGCGGCGCGGGGATATCGTCTTTGCCCTCGACGTGTTCCACAAGGAGCCGCTTGCCTCGCGTCATCCCCTGCGCCGGTTGAACAACGTCATCCTGACGCCGCACAGCGCGAGTTCGACATCGCAATGCGGACTGCGGGTGGGTGACGAGGCGCTCCGGATCGTCAGAGCATTTCTGCAGGGGGAAGACATTCAACCTCTGTCCGAGGAACAGCTCGCGACGATGTCGTGAGTCGCCGGCCCGAAGCGAATTCACCCCGCACGTCTCGTCGGTCTCAGACGGGCTCTTAGAACAACGACTCTCTGGTTTGATGGAGGAGACACCATGCGTGCATTAGTGACAGGCGGTGCCGGATTCATCGGTTCCCATGTGGCGAAACATTGTCTCGCCATGGGACAGGAGGTGACGGTCCTGGATGACCTCAGCGGAGGTTTCGCCGATCAGGTTCCGGAAGCGGCGGAGTTCATCAAGGGCACCGTGACGGACCCCGAGCTGGTGGACCGGCTGTTCGCCAGACGGGAGTTCGACCATGTCTACCACCTTGCCGCGTACGCGGCGGAGGGCCTGTCGCACTTCATCCGTCGATACAATTACACGACGAACCTCATCGGCAGCGTGAACCTGATCAACGCGTCCGTAAGGCACGGCGTGAAGTGCTTCGTGTTCACGTCCTCGATCGCCGTGTATGGCTCGGGCCAGTTGCCGATGACCGAGTCCATGGTGCCGCAGCCGGAGGATCCCTACGGCGTCGGCAAATACGCCGTGGAACTCGATCTCAAGGCAGCCCGCCACATGTTCGGACTGAATTCCATCATCTTCCGCCCCCATAACGTGTACGGCGAGAATCAGAACATTGGCGACCGGTACCGCAATGTGATCGGCATCTTCATGAATCAGGTGATGCAGGGAAAGCCGATGACCATCTTCGGGGATGGCACCCAGACGCGGGCGTTCAGCCACATCGATGATCTGGCGCCCGATATCGCGCGGTCGGTCCATGTGCCGGCAGCCTGGAACGAGGTCATCAACATCGGCGCGGACAAGCCCTACTCCGTTCGGGAACTCGCCGAGCAAGTCGCCCAAGCCTTTGGCGTCCGTGCTGACATCCAATTGCTCCCGGCCCGCAATGAAGTCCAGCACGCCTATGCGTCGCATGCAAAGGCGACCACCATTTTCGGACAGCGAAAGGGCCGCTCCCTCGAGGAGGGCGTCGCGGCCATGGCGGAATGGGCCAGGACGGTCGGCGTTCGAGCCAGTTCGCGATTCAAGCACATTGAGCTCACCCGGAATCTGCCGGCCATCTGGACCGTCTGAAGCGGGGATTTCCGTCGTGATGGCGGACAAGGACATGAACACTTCCCGAGGTCAGAACGGGCCCTGGAGGGTCTGGTGTCTCGTCCGGGACCAGTGGGGGCATGTGGCGCCGGTCGAAAGCATCATGGGCGCCGGCGCCGAATTCGTTCGCGACGAGGACTGGGATCCGGAGGAAGTGACGCGCGGCGCGGCGGACGTGGTGCTCTGCGTGAATGACTATCCCTTCGAGGTGACGCAATGCCTCGATGCCGCCCGCCGCGCCGGCGTTCCATCCCTTGTGCTGCAGGATGGGATCCTGGAGTGGCGTTGCCAGTACGAGAATCCGCTGTTCGGCGCGGGCGGAGGCGCGCCGCAGCATCAGCCTGTGATGGCGGATCGGATCGCCTGCATCGGGAACCAGAGCGCCAGGCAACTGGCAGCGTGGGGAAATGCCGACAAGATCGAGATCACCGGGATGGCCCGCATGGATTTCCTCCGGGAGCAAGCCGTCACACGGATTCGCCGTCCCGCCACGCGGCTTCTGGTAATGACGGCGAAGAACCCCGGGTTCACTCCGGCCCAGCGGGATGTGACGCTTCGAAGCCTGCAGGATGTCAAACGCCACCTGGACGGGATGGACGGCCTGGAGGTGTTCTGGCGGACAAGCCGTGAGATCGGCGCGGAATTGGGCGTGGAGAACCGCATGGGCGAGGCCGTGAGCGCGGATCTCGCGCAGTTGCTCGATCGCGTGGATGCCGTCATTACGACGCCCAGCACGGCCATGCTGGAATGCATGCTCCTGGGCCGGCCGGTGGCGGTCCTCGACTACCACAACGTGCCCAGGTTCGTGGGTTCCGCCTGGTCCATCGGGGCGCCGGAGCACCTTCCGTCGGTCATGGAGGAGATCCTCGAACCGCCGGTCAATAAACTGGCGTTCCAGGCAGACTGCCTCGCCGATGCGCTGAGACTGGACGGTTCCGCAGCGGCCCGGGTGGCGGCGCTTATCTCCCGCTTGGGACAGGCCGGCCGCGAGGCGCGGCTCTCGGGCCAGCCGCTTCACCTGGGCGAATCCTTGATCAACGGTTCGGGCGTCGTCCGGTACTTCGCCCTGCCTCCGCTCCCGATGCTCTATCCGGATCATCCGGTGTTCCAGGTCACGGACGCGGTCGCGCTCCAACTTCGACTCGCCCGCGCGGAGAGCGAAGTCCGACGGTTGAAGCGGGCGAACGAGCGCTTGCGGTTGGCGAGTCGTCTCGCGTCGGTGTTTCGTCGGACCTGGAGTTTCGCATCGATGCGGCGCGCCCGCGCCCGCGCCTGAAGCCTGGGGCTGTCCCGGGTGTCCCATTCGGAAACGGCAGGTCATGCCCAGCGTTCTTGCCCTCACCCAAAGTGGTTTCGACCCGGCGAGTCGTTTCCGCTGGGTTCAATTCATCCCGCATTTGCGGGCCGCCGGGTGGGTGGTGGATCACCGGCCCAATCGTCCGGATCGCCAGTGGCGAAGCCCGTTGCGCCGCCGGTATTCCCGGGCGGTGCACTACCGCGCGGGCCGGGTCGCCATGAAGATCAACCGGTGGCGTGATGTCCTTTCCGCCTCGCGGCATGACGTGGTGTTTGTCAACCGCGACCTTGCGGGAGGCGGACTGCTTTATGAGAGGCTGCTGCTGAAAAGAAATCCGCGCGTGGTCTTTGATTTCGACGACGCGATCTTCGTGGGTCGCAACGAGGGTGCGGTGGCTTGGATGTGCGGGCACGCGACGCGAGTGACCCCGGGCAACGAGTATCTCGCCGCTTTCGCCAGGCGTCACACGGACCGAGTCCAGGTGATTCCGACGGTGATCGACACCGACCTGTATGCAACCAGGCCCAACGAGTGCGACCGGGGCATCTCGCCGGTTCGTGTCGGTTGGAGCGGATCGGACCAATCCATCCGAACCACCCTGTTGCCGCGGCTGGCAATGCTGGGGGATCTCCAGAGGCGGGTTGATTTCGAATTAGTGGTGATCAGCAACACGCGGCCGGAGCTGGATGGCTTCGGCCTTCGGTGGGCGTTTCATGCCTGGAGGAGCGACGAGGAGGCGAAACTGTCCGAGAGGATGGATGTCGGCATCATGCCCCTGGCCGATGACGAGTTTCAAAAGGGCAAGTGCGGCTTGAAGCTTCTCCAGTACATGGCGGCTGGCCTGCCGACGATCGCCTCCCCGGTCGGCGTCAACCGGGACATCGTGCAGCACGGCGTGACCGGCTTTCTCGCGGGGTCCGACGACGAGTGGCGACAAGGGATCGAGACCCTCGTCCGGCAAGGGGACCTGCGGGCACGCATGGGATCGGCCGGACGCAAACGCTGCGTGGACTGCTATTCCATGGCGCGCTGGTTTCCTGTCCTGACCACCGTCCTCCTTGAGGCGAGTCAGTCGGATCCCAATGGGGGCGCCGCGAGGTCGACTCGATGAACGCGGGTGCTTTTACCAACGGACAGGCATCGGAAGTCATCGCGCGCCATTTCTTCGGGTGCGAGGAAGCCAGTCTCGCGGCGCGGCCCACGGAGATTCGCGGAGTCACGGTCGTGATTTGCACTTACCGTCGATCGGCCAGTCTGCGGCGATTCCTGGAATCGCTGGCGCTTCAAATACGGATGGCGGATCTCATCCTCATTGTGGATGCCAGCGAGACAGACGAGACGGATCAGATGATCCGAAAGTGGGTGGAGGAGGATCCCGGGGGACGGCGTCTGGCGTATTTTCGTGTGACAGGCACGCTGAAGGGACTCACGCGCCAACGGAATTTCGGGCTTCGCTGGGTGGGCACCGACCTGGTGGCCTTTTTCGACGACGACATCGTTCTGAAGCCCGGGTGTCTCGGGGAACTGGAAGGCATCTTTCGAAGCCGGGGCGATGGCGTTGTCGGAGCGGTCCCATGGATCGAGAATGATCCCAAAGCCCCAGGCCGCCTCTGGAAGCTGCGCCGGGCGCTCGGAATGGTCTCGCACCTCAGGCCCGGGAGTTATCATCGGTCGGGGATTTCGATCGAATGGTCGATCGGACAGGACCAGGAGACGATCGCCGACGGCGAATGGATCTTTGGCGGCGCCACCATGTGGAGAACGAGTGTCCCTCGCAGGCTGGGTTTCCACGAGGCCTTTGGCGGGTATGCCCAGGGAGAAGACCTCGAATTCTCACTGCGCGCGCGCAAGTCCGGCCGCCTTGTCTGCAACCCGAGGGCGCGGGCGCTGCACCTGCACGAACCCGGCGGGCGCCCGGATCATTTTCGACTCGGGTACATGGCGATCTGGAACCGCTATGAGATTCACCGGCGCTGTCTCGACAATCGAACGTGGCGGGACGTCCTCTGGTTCATTTATGCGTGGACGGTGGACTCAATCCTGATGGGACGATACCTGGTCAGGCCCCGGCTGTTCGTTCCGACCCTTCAGCAATGGGCCGGTCGCGTTCGAGCGGCGTGGGACCTTGTCGTTGCCGCGAAAAGACACTGGATGCCGGGCGTTCTGGCCAGGCAAGAGCGCATCTCGAGAGGACAGGCATGATTCGACGGCTCCTGCGATTCGACGACCTGTGTCCGACCATGAACTGGCGGACCTGGGACCAGATCGAGGGGATCCTGGACAGGCATGGCCTCCAACCCCTTTTGGCCGTCGTCCCGGATAACCAGGATCCGAAGCTCCGGGTGGGCCCCGAAAACTCGCGCTTCTGGGACCGCGCCCGGGAGTGGCAAGCCAAGGGTTGGGTGATCGGGCAGCATGGGTGCCGGCACGTCTATGATTCGAGGGAGGCGGGCCTGGTCCCCTGGTGGAGGCAGAGCGAATTCGCCGGTCATCCCCGCGAGGTCCAGTGCGAGCGCCTGCAGGAAGGGCGACGGCGCCTGGAGGCCGAGGGCCTGACGCCGCGGGTTTGGATCGCGCCAAGCCATTCCTTTGACCATGTCACGCTGGAGGTCCTCGCCGAGACGGGTCCGTCCATTGTCAGTGACGGTGTCGGCTATCGCGTCTATCGGGACCGTCTGGGACTGGTCTGGATTCCGGCCCAGCCACGTCGGCTTTGGCCCCTCGGGAGCCGCGTCGAGACGCGGATCTACCATCCCAACACCCTGCATGACGTGCGATCTCTCGAGAGCTTCGCCGGGCGATACCGGAATGAACTGATGGGACCGGACTACCGTTTGGAACACCTTGTGAAAGCAGCCGTGCCGCGGGCCCCTTTCGACCAATGCTTCGAGAGGCTCTACTGGCTCGCTCACTCCGTATTTCGCAGCCTGCGACAGATGCTGCGGCCGGCATGAGGGAATGAGCACTGTCATCCAAAACAGGAAAGGCGCTGTGCGCATCCTGGTGGCGTACTTCAGCCTGCCGTCGCCCCTGCCAGGGTGCGACGTCATCCGGCTGCGCAACACATTGACCCGGCCACCCGACGGTCGGTGGGGATTGCGTGAGGCCAGGACGGTGCTTCTCGACCTCAGCCAGGCGGAGGAGAAGCTGCTGGGTGAAATGAATGAAGGCACCCGCTACGAGATCCGGCGTGCCCAACGGAAGGACAACTTCTCCTGGAGTGAGCCGGTTGTCCCGGACGAGACGGAGATCGCTCGATTCCAGCAGCGAATGACTGCCTTCGCCGCCGGGAAGGGCATTCCTGCGCCGGCCAAAGATTTCCTTCGGCAGCTCCGGGTGCAACGGTCGTTTCACCTGTCGGGCATCAGCGCTCCGGAGTTGGGCGAGATCGTCACTCATGCCTATATCGGCTCAGGGGACCGAATGCGACTCCTCTATTCCGTCCCGATGATCTCCAGGGATGCGCCCTCCACCGCGGCGTTGGTTGGCAGGGCCAACCGCCTTTTGCACTGGATCGACATCTGTAGTTTCCAGAAGGCCGGCCGGAAGCTCTATGACCTCGGGGGCGTGCACCTGGACGGCGACGTTCCGGAACTCGCGAGCATCGCCCGGTTCAAACTCGGGTTCGGCGGCCAGGTGGTCACGGAGTACAAGTGCATTCGCGGGCAGACATGGCTGGGCCGCCTTGCGCTTGTCCTGAAGGGCTGGCAAGGCCCGGACGGAGACATCCCGCAGACGCATCCGTCCGGGGTGGCCGGGCTCGTGTCGCGCTTTTTGGGGAGGCGCGCCGGACCGGGTTTGGCCCGGCAGGCATGATGGAAACACTGACTTCAGCGGTGACGGGTGTGCATCCCGGGAGGCGCGGCGTCACAACCGCGGCCGACGTCCGCGGCGTTGCCGAATGCTTCTTCTTCTGGGACTACGACACCCAGTGGGGAGCCGACCGGTCGCGGGGGGGTGGCGGAAAGGCTCGCTGGGGAATGCTGGATTTCGAAAACACGGAGAGGCTCCTCGAACTCCATGCCCGATTCGGTGTGACCGCGTGCTTCGCCGTCGTGGGCGCGGCGGCGACTCCCGGCGAGCGGCCTTATCATGATCCCGAACAGATCCGGCGCATCCACGCGGCGGGACATGAGATCGCAAGTCACTCTCACCAGCATGAATGGTTGCCGGGATTGGGATCGTCGGCCCTCCGGGAGACCCTTCGTGCCAGCAAGGATTCCCTGGAGCAATGCATCGGCGCCCCCGTGCTGTCGTTCGTGCCGCCCTACAATCAACCCTTTGATTTTGCCACCGGGTGGTCCTACAGCCTGTCGGAACGCCGCGAGGCAGGGCGTGAACGCACGGACGTCTTTCGGCTGTGCGAGGCGCTCGCGGCGACCGGTTACCAGTTTTGTCGTGTGGCATATCAATCCCTGGCCGAGCGCTTGATCGAGCGTCTCCGCGGCCGCCGGGTCGCTCGCCCGAGTGCCGTGCGGCGCATCGCGGGCATCCAGTGTCTGAGACTGACGGCCGCCAGCGGGTTTGCCGTCGAGGCCGAAGCGTTGCTCGGTCGGTGTGTCGCGAAACCATCCAAGGCGGTCTTCTATGGGCATCCCCATTCGTTGACGCTTGGGGACTCCCAGGACGAGAAGTGGCTTCAGCCGTTTCTCGAGAAGGTGACCCGCTTGCGGACCGCGGGGCGCCTGGCCGTGCGCCTTCCGCGTGAACTCATCGCGTTCACCCCATGAGGCTTTGCATTGTCTCAGGCAAGGAATGCTGGCGAGGAGGCGACGGCGAATGGTGTTCCGGGGGAGGATTCCCTCTGCAAATGGCCGCGATCGACAGGTTGTTCTCGGAGACCTGCCTGTTGGTGCCGGAGGTGGCGCGCCGCCCGGGGGGCATTGCCTTGCCGCCCTCCATGAGCGTGGCGCCGATTCGCAGGCCGCCCGGGCGTGGATATCGCCGCAAGCTTTCCGTCGTGGGACTCCTGCCATCCTACCTTCGGATGTTCCACTCCCATTTCCGCAGTGCGGACGTGATCCATGTGCCGCTTCCCGGGGATCTGCCCCTCCTGGCGATGGTCACAGCCGCGTGGATGAAAAAGCCATTGATCGCGCGGTATGGTGGATCGTGGGCGTCGACCTCGGAAACAACCCACATGAATCGGCTTACGCGGCTCCTCATGCGGAGCCTGGCAGGCGGCCGGAATGTGATGCTTGCGACAGGCGACGCCTCCGCGCCGCCGGCGCCGCGCATGCACTGGATCTTCGCGAGCGCCCTGGGTGAGGAGGAATTGGCGGGCATCCGTCCAGTCCAGGACCGGGGTCTGTCCGATCCGCCGCGTCTCTGCTATGTTGGCCGGCTCTCTCCGGAAAAAGGGATTGCCAACCTCCTTCGCGCCCTGGGCGCGCTTCGCGATCGGGGGTGTCAGCCCTTGCCGATTCTCACTTTGGCGGGGGACGGTCCCCAGCGCCGGACCCTCGAGGATCTCGCATCCGGGGTTGGCTGCTCGCAGACCGTCCGGTTTGCCGGCCAATTGAACCGCCGCGAGCTGTCCGCCGTGCTTGTTTCCTCGGACTTCTGTGTGCAGCCGTCCCTGACCGAGGGCTACAGCAAGGCGTGGCTGGACGCCATGGCCCATGGTCTGCCGGTCCTTGCGTCGGATGTTGGCGCGGCAGGTGCGGTTGTCGGTCGTCGCGGAGAACGTGGCTGGCTTGTGCCTCCGGGGGATGTGGACTCCCTGCGTTGCGTCCTGACCGATCTTCTGGGCGGGACGGTGGACTGGCCGGCCATGCGTGTGCGGTGCCGCGCTTTTGTCGAGGGCCGGACGCTCGAGGCCTGGGGGCGGTGCATCGCGGAGATGTCGTCCGCGCAATGGGGGGGGGCGGTTGTGGATGGAAAGGTGCATGCGAAATGGCTGTGGGCGTGAGCGATCACGGCCACGCTTTGACGCGGCAGGCATGAAAGCCGGCCGCTTCCCCAGTTCGAAGATCTCACCGCATCATGGAGCTGCCTCCCGAGAGCACCCTGGGTTGGGTCCCGGCCGGCTGGCCAGCCGGGCCGCAAGGCCGAGGGCTTCGGTCGGTTCGATCCTCGGATCGGCCTCGGGGCCGGTTCAGCGCGGGGCGACGACGAGCGGGCGCAACGCCGGATCCAAGAGCGCTCGAGCGAGCGGCGGGCCGCGAGGGTCGCTTCTTTGCGATCATCGTGGCGGCCTGCTGGCTGGGCAGTGTGGTTGTCGGATTTCAAACCGGCCTGACGTTGCTCGTCCTGGTGGCCCTGCTTGCGGCGATTGCCGGTCTTGTACGGCCTTTTGTCGGAGTCCTGGGAGTCGGGATCCTATGCACCCTGGACAGCCTGATGAGGGTGTACCTGATGACAGGCGGACTGCTTCGCTGGAACACATTCAACTATTGGCTGGTGTTGTTCATCCTCCTGCGCGCGCCCCAGATCCTCGCGCTGAGGTGGGTTCCCCTTCGGTGGATCTTCGGCCTTGCGGCCCTGCTCTCGATCGAGCTCTGGGGCAGTTCGGACCTGGACTACGGCGTGCAGCACGTGATGAACCTGGTCGCTTGCGTCGGATTGGTCGCCTATTTCGCATCCCTCAAGGGAGACCTGTGCTGGACCTGGTTTGGAATCGTCAACGGACTGACCGCAGGGATTGGAGGCGGTCTCTATTTCCTCCAACAGGACTCCCTGCCGTACATCAATCCCAACGCCTTTGTGCTGACGCCATTGACGGCGCTCTTTTCGATCTGTCTTGGCCTGGAACGCCAATGTGATTCGCCCCGCCTTCGCGTGACGACGCTGGTCCTCGCCGTGGTGAACGGGTTCTGGGTGTTTCTGACGGCAAGCCGCGGCGGAATGCTTATCGGATTTCTGTGTCTGCTGTTTCTCGCCACGCGCGTCCGGCGACTCTGGCAACTCGCCATCCCCCTGGCGGCGGTTGCGGTGCTGGCCAGTTTTGTGGCGCAGCGATTCTCCCACGATCAGGCCTATGCCATGGGACGGGTGCTGAAGCTATTCAATGACGACAAGACGCTGGACGACCGGACCAGCGGCCGGTCGGATATTGCGCTGGCCGGTTGGGAACTGGCCGTGCGCCATCCGCTCGGGATCGGGACCGGCGCCTTCCGGACCGCCTACGCCGAATACAGCTTCCGCCACGGCCTGCATCGGGGGGGCGACAAGATGGCGGCGCATTCGGGATGGATGAAGATTCTCGCCGAAAACGGGTTTCCGGGCATGGCGATCATGGCGTGCATGGTGGGGTCGTTTGCGTGGGTGGGGTGGCGTCGGAGGCGTGTCGGCCTGTTGCCGATGGGGCTGCTGGTGACGGCCGTCCTTGCGGCGGCGTTTCTGTCGGAGGAATTCCAGGGCAAGGGGCTGTGGCTCCTCTCGGCCGCGGCGATGGCGACGCTTTGCGGCAGGCGCGGCGGTCGGACCGGGGGTCGCACCGGAACCTGTTCGCCGCAATCGCCCGCAGGACCTTTGGCCTCCGAGGCCGGCACAACCGGCCGCAGCCATGCGGGCAATCCCCAACCCTCTCCTGACCTGTGGCGCTTAGCGGCATCCACGTCTGTTTTGTCGCTGGCACGCTCGGACAGGGCGGAGCGGAACGGCAGCTCTACTACATGGTTCAGGCCCTCCTTCGGGCAAAGGCGGGCGTCACCGTGGCGAGCTTCACGGTCGGTGAGTTTTGGGAACAACCCCTGCGCGATCTCGGCGTCGATGTTGTTGGAATCGGAATCGGTCGCGGTCGACTTGTCCGCCTCGTCGCGCTTCTGCGTGCTGCCGTACGGCGCCGGCCGACAGTGCTGCAGGCCGCGCATTTCTTCGCGAATCCCTACGTGGCGACGGTCTCGAGGGCGCTCCACATCCAGGGCATCGGAGCCATGCGCAGCAACGGGCGCCACGAGGTGCGGGCGTGCGGCCGCTGCGGCGGCTGGCTGGGTCTCCACGGGCCGTCGAAGATCGCGGCCAACTCTTCAGCCGCAATCGATTTTGCCATGAAGGCCGGGATCGAGCCGGAACGGTTGCACCTCCTCCCAAACGTCGTCGATACCGAGCACTTCCAGCCGCGTGCGCGGGAGGAGTCACGCGAATTCACCCTGATTGCGGTCGGTCGCCTGGGGCGGGAGAAACGGTTGGACCGCTTTGTGCAACTGGTCGCGACGGTTCGACACCGCGCCGGTCGCCCGATCCGCGGATTGATCGTAGGGGGCGAGCGGGCGGGTTCCGGGCTCCGACGCGAACTCGAGTGCCAGGCGGCGGACCTGGGTCTGCCCGCCAACGCACTGGAGTTCCGGGGAAGTGTGGCGGACACGGCACCCCATTACGGGGCTGCTGACCTTTCGGTCCTGACCTCAGACCGCGAGGGCCGGCCGAACACGCTCCTCGAGGCGATGGCTTGCGAACTCCCCGTCCTTGCAACGCGGGTCGGCGGCGTTCCCGAGATCGTCTCTCACGGCGAGAACGGGTTCCTCGTCGAACCGACCGATGCGCAGGGACTGGAGGATACGGCGGTGCGCCTTGCCGAAGATCGGCTGCTTCGGCAGCGGTTGGGAAGCAACGGGCGTCGCTACGTCCACGAGCACTGCTCCCTGGATCGCCTGCCCGGGATGCTCGCCAATTTGTATGCGGCCCCTGTCGCAGGGCCGCGCATCCCATCAACTCTTCGGATCCATGAATGACCTGGCCTCCATCTCACGCGTACTCGCCGTGACGAATATGTATCCGACGAAGTCCCATCCGACGGCGGGCACCTTCATCGAGCAGCAGGTGGCGGCGATTCGTGCGGCGGGATTGAAGGTGGACGTTCTGGTGCTTGATCGCCTCACCGAAGGTGTGCGCGTCTACAACAGGGTTGGCGACGAGTTGAAGGGGTGCCTCGCCTCCGCGAGGTCGCAACTCATGCATGTCATGTACGGAGGCATCATGGCGGAGCGCGTCATGCGGTTCGTGAAGGACCGGCCCGTCGTGGTGTCCTTTTGCGGTTCGGACTTGCTCGGAGAGAATTTCTCCGGTTGGCGGCGCAAGCTCATCTCCTGGTATGGCGTCCGGTGTTCCCACCGGGCCGCCCGACGCGCCGCGGGCGTCATTGTGAAATCCAGCAATCTTGAACGGGCCCTTCCCGCCTCGGTCGATCGCGCCAAGGTCCACTCCTGCGAAACGGCATCGACCTGGAGCGTTTTCGGCCCATGGACCGTTCGGACTGTTGCCGCCAACTGGGGTGGCATCCGTCGGAATTCCATGTGGTGTTTCCGTTCAACACGGGCGATCCGGTCAAACGCCCGGGTCTTGCGGCCGAGGCCGTCAGCCAGCTGCGACGCCAGGGAACCCAGGTTCACCTGCACATGCTGCGCGGCGTCGCCCATCATCATGTGCCGGTCTGGCTCAATGCGGCGGATGTCGTCTTGATAACATCCCGGCAGGAGGGTTCCCCCAATGTCGTCAAGGAGGCCCTGGCCTGCAATCGATCCGTTGTCGCTGTGCGCGTCGGCGATCTTGTGGAGAGGATCGGCGGAGTCGAGGGCTGTCACCTGGCCGAACCGACCCCCGAGGACCTCGCGCAAAAAATGGAACGAGTGCGCGCCGGCTCAGGAAGCTCACTGGGGCGCGAGGCGGTCCACTCCCTCTGCAACCGCCGAATCGCCCAGCAATTGCTCGCGTTCTACGAGACCACGCGCCTTCGATGGCAACACGGGCAACCCGAGACCGCGCTGGCGACGACCGCCGCTCTTGCCAACCCGGTGGCGGAGCCGCCCCGATGAGCGCCGGCGTCGGCCCCCTCCCACGGGTGCATGAAGGATTCGCAACAAGAGACGACAATGATTGCCTGGCCAGAGCGTAGACCATTCGGATTCACCATCGTGGATGACACGGACAAGTCCACGGTCGCGAATACGGCCCCTATTTACGAATTCCTGGCCGATCTCGGGATGCGGATCACCAAAACGGTCTGGCCGCTTCGCCCGACGCTACCCGCCTGCCAGGGCGGTGACACCCTGGAGAATGCCAACTATCGCCGGTGGATTGAATCCCTGCAGGCCGGCGGATTTGAAATCGCCATGCACGGCGCGACGGACCATACCTCCGAGCGTCGCGACGTGATCCGTGGATTTGACGCGTTTCGGGAGGTGCTGGGACACGATCCGCGGATGTACATCAACCATGTGGGACAGCGGGAAGCCATGTATTGGGGTGAGGCTCGTCTCGACGGCTGGATCCGGATGGCTTATCGCATCGCCAAGACACTGTATCGGGGCAAGTGTGACCGGTTCTTCGGCCACGTGGAGGGAAGCCCCTACTTCTGGGGGGACATCTGTCGCGAACGCGTGACCTACATGCGGAACCTCGTCTTCCCCGCGGCCAACACACTCGCCTGCGACAGCCACATGCCCTACCACGATCCCCGCAGACCGTATGTGCGATTCTGGTTCAGCGGGAGTGATGGTGCCGGCGTCCGGCGTTTCTGCCGGTTGCTCGACGATGAGGCGCAGGATCGGCTCGTCGCCTCCGGCGGCGCGTGTGTCGTCTACACGCACCTTGGTTCTGGCTTCGTCTCCGGGGGGCGTCTGGATGACGGATTCAAGTCAGCCATGACCCGGCTGGCGGGAAGAGGCGGGTGGTACGCTCCCGCCTCGACGCTGCTGGATCATTTGCGCGCACAACCGGGGTGGAGGGCCACGGTCAGCCGGACCGTGGCGTCCCTGACCCAGCTCCACTGGCTGATGTCGCAAGTGCGCCGGCTTGCGCTGCTCGCGATCTGGATGTGGGCGGCACCCGAGGTGCCGCCCATGTGACGCTCACGGCGAAACTGTCCCCACGATGGTCAGTCCGGACGGCGCATCGGGCGGAGTGGCCTGCAGGTCATTGGTCACCAGGATCCGGTCGAGCATCGAATCCGCCTCGCGTCCGCGAAACGTCAGTGTATGCGACCCCGTCGAAAGGCTCAGGGTCCGCGGGTTGAGGGTGAGCGGGGCGCCTCCATCGCGACCGTTCAGCTCAACCCACTGCCAGGTGGGCTGCCACGTGCCCTCTGCCATGTCGAACACGTCTTCCGATGCACCGTCCACGGACACATAGAATGAGTCTGTGTTGGGATCCACCGCCTTGACCCGGCACCAGACCAGGTAGGTTCCAGACGTCGGAATACTCAAATGGAACGTTGCGGTGCCCGCATCGCTCGTCGACGACGTGATGTAATTGCCTTGCGATGCCAGCACGTCGGGGTTGGTTGCCGTCGGCGAGACGAGGCTGGCGCTTTCAGCTTCCATCGACAGATACACATACCCATTCGAACCGCCGGCGGTGACGGTCAGGACAAAACTTGAACTGGCGGTCAGGGAGCCATCGGAGACGGTGAGGGTAATGGTGGCGGAGCCCGACTGATTGGAGGCAGGGGTCACCGTGACGGTGCGGTTGGCGCCACTGCCTCCGAGCACGATGTTGGCAGCAGGCACCAGCGAGGTGTTGGAGGATGCGCGGGTGACGGTGAGGCCGCCGGCGGAGGTCTGGGCGTCACCCACAGTGAAGGACAGCGGGCCGGTCGGGGAGTTCTCGGCGATGGAGGTATCCGCAACGTCGGAGATGGTCGGCGCTGTGTTTGGCATGTGACGGTCAGGACAAAACTTGAACTGGCGGTCAGGGAGCCATCGGAGACGGTGAGGGTAATGGTGGCGGAGCCCGACTGATTGGAGGCAGGGGTCACCGTGACGGTGCGGTTGGCGCCACTGCCTCCGAGCACGATGTTGGCAGCAGGCACCAGCGAGGTGTTGGAGGATGCGCGGGTGACGGTGAGGCCGCCGGCGGAGGTCTGGGCGTCACCCACAGTGAAGGACAGCGGGCCGGTCGGGGAGTTCTCGGCAATGGAGGTATCCGCAACGTCGGAGATGGTCGGCGCTGTGTTTGGCGTGGTGACGGTCAGGACAAAACTTGAACTGGCGGTCAGGGAGCCATCGGAGACGGTGAGGGTAATGGTGGCGGAGCCCGACTGATTGGAGGCAGGGGTCACGGTGACGGTGCGGTTGGCGCCACTGCCTCCGAGCACGATGTTGGCAGCAGGCACCAGCGAGGTGTTGGAGGATGCGCGGGTGACGGTGAGGCCGCCGGCGGAGGTCTGGGCGTCACCCACGGTGAAGGAAAGCGGGCCTGTCGAGTCGTTCGCCGCGATGGTGGTGTCCGGCACGTCCGAGATCGTGGGAGGGGTGTTGACAGGGGCCCCCGCCGGTCCCGGGAGCAAAACGAATGCGCCGAATTGTGGAAAGGTGGAGGGCGGCGCGGACATGCCGACAGGTCGGCCGACGGACCTTCCGGTCATCGCCACCTGAATCGGCGAACCCGTGTAGGTGCCCGTGATCACGTCACCGAAATAGTCCTGGACGTTCCGGAGTTCGAATTGTTGGTTCACCTGGAGAAGTGGCCCGTCACCGGTTCCGTCCCCGTTCTTGTCCACGTTCGAGATATCGACGGCGACGGAGGATTGCAGGCTCCAGTTGTAAATCGCGAGGTTGGCCCGGCCCGGTTCATAAGCATTTGGGCGAACAAACACCCGGGCACCGGACGGCTTTGAACTCAAGTAGGTGTTCTGGGGGAAGCTACTGGGCGTGATTCCAACGATCGAGGCGTCAAAGGTATTGTCTTTCAGGACAAGTCCGGAATAGGGGCTTCTGAACCGGACGGGATTCGAGGAGGAGTTGCCGGCGATATAGTTGCCGGTCACGGTGGCGTTTTCCGTGCCGGCACCCCCGCTGTACATCCCGAGATCCAGGTGGGGTCCGCTGCCCGTCGAGAAGTAGAGAATGTTGTTTTTGAATGTGTCGGACTGGGCCAGGTCGGAGCCCCCCATGAGGACATTCCGGGTCCCGTGCGTGCCGATCACCCCGTTGTCATAGATGATGTTCCCTGCGACGGTGAAATTGTCGAGTCCGGCGTCCGAACCGTAGATATGAATCCCCGTCTGTGCATTCGCATAGACGATGTTGTCGAGGATCCGCTTGCCGCCGGTCAGATTCTGATAATACAGCCCGTGATCGAGATTGTTGTCGCAGCCATTGAAAAAGACGACGCACCCATAGGTCTCGCATTCCGTCCCGCCATCGGGATCCTGGGCCCCGATTCCCTGACCGGCGTCGTGGACGATGAGGTTGATCAGTTGGACATTCGGTGCCTCGATCGAAATGCCGGCCATCCGGTACCATTGGATGTCGGCCGGTCGGTCGGTATCGGAGTTGGTGATTTCGAATCCCCAGAATCTCGCCCACGGCGAAAGGATGGCCAGCGTGGCGCGGGTGGCGCCCTTGCCATCCAATACCGCTCGTTCGCCGGCATACTGGCGCATGGTGATCCAGTTGCCCTGGCTTCCCTGCAATCGGCTGGTGAACGCGCCGGCGTAGGTGCCGCCGCGCAGCCAGATCGTGTCTCCAGGCTTTACCGCGGAGGGGTGATTCAGGGCCGCCTGGAGTTGCCACGGACTGGAAAGGCTTCCGTTGCCGCTGCTCGAGGCGCCCGGTGAAACGTACCAGTCAGCCGCCGAACCCGCGAAGGCCAACATCAGCACCGCCATCGGGACAAGGCCGGCCCGCACCGAGACGTGACAAACGTTTCGGGCCCGGATTGTCGATTGCGTGAGGGGAATAGGTGAGGGATTGCGATTCATGAGTCTTGCGTCCTGCCGTGGGTGAGGGGGTTTGTGCCGCTGAACGCCAGTGAGGTCATCGGGAACGATGGTCAAAGGCTTTAGTGAATTTCTACGAAACGGAATTGGAGTCCTTGGAATCCTCACGGGCACACCGAAGCCCAAAGAGCTGGTAGCCGCGGTGTTGCGAGGTAAACCGGTATATTCCCCTACCTTCCTGGTAGGACAATTCGAATAGTCTATTTTCATAGGCACATCTGCGTCCTGGCACCGACCGCGAAGGGAAGACACCGAAGGATTCCCCGCCCAAAGACGAAGCTGCCGACGGCTGACATCGGCACGACTCCTCGCTTCCGTCTGGGTGGGTTGGAAGGAAAACCCGATCAGGCTCCGATCGAGTGATTTTGCCGCGCCGAGAATCAAAATCTCGAACTGGGAGTCAAGCCCTTTGTCGTTTTGCAGCCCGGAATTTCCCAATGTCCCCGGCACTCTCCAACGGCGGCACCCTTCACCCGGCCGTATCGGTCGTGATCCCCTGCCGCAATGAAGTGGAATCGATCGCTGGATGTCTTCAATCGATCCTGGCCCAACGCCCGCCACCCGGCGGCTTCGAAGTCATCGTGGCGGATGGCATGTCGGGCGATGGGACACGGGAAGTGCTGCGGGCGATGTCGGCTTCCCGGGCAGCGGGCCCGCCACTTCGCATCATCGACAATCCAGGAGGAATTGTTTCGACAGGGCTCAATGCGGCGATTCGCGAGGCGCGCGGCGGTCTCATCGTCCGTATGGATTGTCATTCGGAGTACGCGGACGACTACCTGCAGCAGTGTGTGGAGTGCATCCATTCGGTTGGCGCCGACAACGTCGGAGGCCCCGCCCACACCCGGGCGCACACCTACCTCCAGCGGGCGATCGCGGCCGCCTATCATTCTCCGTTCTCGACAGGGGGCGCGCGCTTTCACGACGTCGATCACGAGGGTTACGTCGACACGGTTACGTACGGATGCTGGCGCAGGGAGGCATTCGAAAGGTTCGGGGATTTCGACGAGGAACTGGTTCGCAACCAGGACGACGAGCACAACCTGCGCATCACCCGGGCCGGCGGCCGGATCTGGCAGACACCTCGCATTCGAAGCTGGTATCAGCCTCGGGGCTCGCTGAAAGCACTCTTCCGCCAATACGCTCAATACGGTTATTGGAAGGTTCGTGTGATGCGGAAGCACGGGCGTCCGGCCTCCTGGAGGCACCTGGTTCCATGCGCCTTTGTCTTGTTCTTGTTCGCCTTTGCCCTGCTGGCGGGCGTCGCGGGTGTTGTCCGCCTGGCGTGGGGACCGCCGACAGGATGGCCTGGGTGGGTTGAGAACGGCACGATCGGGTCATCCAGTGTCATCCTGGCCTGTTACGCGGGAGTCACCGCGTTCGCGTCGATGAAGGCGGCGCGCCAGTACGGGTGGCACCTGTTCCCAGTCCTTCCCGTGGTGTTCGCCTGTTACCACCTGAGCTACGGTTTGGGCTTTCTCGTGGGCATTGCAGACCTGCGGGGGCGCGGCCGGACGACGCGAACGATGTTCACGAGCCTGACGCGGGAGCGGGTTTCACGCCATGCCGGCGCCCCGGACACCGCCCCGACCGCTAAGAGACTGTCTGAAAAATAATTGGAGTCCTGCGACGAGGGATTTTGTGCGAGGCCGAGGCGGCGAGACCGGAGCATCCCCGCAGCGGGCTGTGACGGTCGAGCCAACGAAGGCCTCGCGCAAAAGACCTGTCGCCCGGAGGGTTTTCGCGGAAAAGGCCCTCTGGCTTCGTTGCTCCTCGGTCACAGACCGCTGGCGGGTATTCTCCCTCGTCGCGCCTCGCCATGGGCCTTTTCCCGCGAAAACAGGACCCAATTATTTTTCAGACAGTCTCTAAGAGCCCGTAGAGCGTCCCGTTTCGGTTCTGACGGACGGCTGCCTCGCGGACGACGGACCGGTTCTAACTTCAGTTTGAGGAGAGTGAGTCATATGGATCACATACCATTCTACAGAGCGTCCGTGTCTGACGATGACATTGCCGAGGTCGTCGATACCATTCGTTCGGGCTGGCTCACCACCGGTCCGAAGACCCGGCGCTTCGAATCGGCATTCGCCGAGTATCTCGGGCATTCCCACGCGGTCGCGCTGAACTCCTGCACCGCGGCCCTTCACCTCGCCCTCGAGGCGATTCATCTGAAGCCTGGCGATTGCGTCCTGGTTCCGACCATGACGTTCGCCGCGACGGCGGAAGTCGTCCACTACCTGGGTGGAACGCCGATCCTGGTCGATGGCCGCGAGTCGGATTTCAACCTCGATGTGACAGACGCCGAACAGCGCCTGAGTCGTGCCCTCGCGGCCGGTCACCGCACCGTGGCGATCCTACCGGTCCACTTCGGGGGCCAGATTGGAGATGTCGACGGAGTGGCCGCCCTCGCGGCGAAGTACGGCCTTCGGGTGATCGAGGATGCCGCCCATTGCTGTCCGGCGTACTACCGGTCCTCGGAGTCCGCGCCCTGGTCTCCTGTCGGAAGGTCGGCGGATATCAGTTGCTACTCGTTCTACGCGAACAAGTGCATCACGACCGGCGAGGGCGGGATGGCATGCACCGAGCGGCAGGATTACGCCGATCACATGCGCCTGCTGTCCCTCCACGGAATCTCCCGTGACCCGTGGATGCGCTATTCCGCCTCGGGGAGCTGGTATTACGAAATCGTCGCGGCCGGCTACAAATACAACCTGCCCGACATCGCGGCCGCGCTGGGTCTCCAGCAACTCAAGCGGGCGGACGATTTCCATCGCTGCCGGACCCGGATTGCCGAGCACTACAGCGCGCGGCTTTCGCATCTCGAGGAACTCCATCTTCCCGAGGTACAGCCCAACCGGATTCATTCGTGGCATCTCTACATCATTCGTTTGCAGCCGGGCGCCCTGGATATCGGGCGGAGTGAATTCATCGAGAAGCTGAAGTCCGCCGGCATCGGAGTGAGCGTCCACTATGTGCCCCTCCACATGCATCCCTACTATCGCGAAACCTACGGTTATCGGCCGGAGGATCTTCCGTGCATGTCCCGTGTCAGCGCGGGCATCATCAGTCTGCCGATCTATCCGGCACTGAAAGATTCGGAGGTCGATTACATTTGCGACACCATCATTGACCTGGTCGGTGAGCACAGGAATCGTCCGGCCCGGATGGCCGCCGTCTTTTGAGCACCGCGGCTCGTCCACCCGGGGTGCCGCGCGGGAGGCCATTGATCAAGATGATGAACAACGCAGAGCTTCGCGTCCGAAGGGTGAGCCGCTCCGAATTGCGGTTTGATGCCCCGTCGCGTCGGGCGGGCTCGAACGGGAGCGCAAGGACGGGGCGTTCCCAGCGGAGGATGGGTGACGGCGTGGTTCGAGCCGTCCCCGTGGGCAAAGGGCCGGACGGACCACCGGCCGCCATGCGCCTCGAAAAATACGTGTCGGCCGCGGGCTCCCGTCATGTGCGCAGGGCTCGAAAGGTCCTGGATACCGAGATCGCGGGTCTTTGTGCCGTGAGGGCACAGATCGACGGCGACTTCGACCGGGCCGTGGACGCGATTCTCGCCTGCGCCCGGCGACGGCGGAAGGTGGTCGTGGTCGGAATCGGCAAGTCGGGCAATGTGGGTCTGAAAATCGCGGCGACCTTTTCAAGCACGGGCACGCCGAGCGTGGTCCTGAATGCCGTGGACGCGCTGCACGGGGACCTGGGAGTGATCAATGACCGGGATGTGGTCCTCGCGTTGAGTTATTCGGGGGAGACGGATGAAATGTTGAGGTTACTCCCGAGCCTTCGCAGCCTGGGATCGCAGTTGATCGCGATGACGGGATCACCGGGATCGACCCTCGCCCGGAACAGTGACGTTGTATTGAATGTGCATGTTCCCCAGGAGGCCTGTCTGTTCAACCTGGTACCGACCGCCAGCACGACCGCCATGATGGCGTTGGGGGATGCCCTCGCGATCGCCCTCATGGAGGCGAGGGGCTTCACCAAGGGGCAGTATGCCCGCTTTCACCCCGCCGGTTCCATCGGCAGATCGCTGCTGGTCCGGGTCGAAGACGTGATGCGCACGGGCGAGCGACTCGCCATCGTCGGGGCCGAACTGACGGTCAGTGAGGGGTTGCTGGCGATGACGCGTGCCAAGGGCGGTTGCGTTTCCGTCGTCAACGGAAAGGGGCGTCTGGTGGGCGTCTTCACGGACGGGGATCTCCGCCGGAGAATGGCCACCGACCCGTTGGTGATGCGACAAAGGTTGGAGAACGTGATGACGCGGCATCCCGTCACCGTGCGCACGGAGGCCCTGGCGGCCGAAGCCATTCGGATCTTCAAGGACCGGAACATTGACGACCTGGTCGTTGTCAATGCGCGGCACGAGCCGGTTGGGCTGATCGATCTTCAGGATCTGCCGCGACTCAAGCTCCTTTAGAACCCGTCTGAAAAGCAGGGAGGGCCTGCGACTTTCAGACGGGCTCTTAGCGTCCGTGGCATGCTGTTCAATTCGCTTCAGTTCGCCGTCTTCTTCCCGGCGGTCACGGCGCTGTACTTCGCGCTTCCGCATCGCCTTCGGTGGGTCCTGCTGCTCGCCGCCAGTTGCGTCTTCTACATGGCGTTCATACCGGCGTATGTGCTGATCCTGGTCATCACCATCCTGATTGACTACGCCGCCGCGATCTGGATTGAAGGGGCTGAAGGGACTGCGCGCCGGCGGTATCTTCTTTACAGCATCGTCTCCACCTGCCTCGTGCTGGCGGTCTTCAAGTATTTCAATTTCCTGAACACGAACGTGGGCGCGGCGGCCCGCTGGATCGGGTGGCAGTATCCGATTGGGGTGGTCCATATCATCCTGCCGATTGGTCTTTCATTCCACACCTTCCAGAGCCTGAGCTACGTGATCGAGGTCTATCGGGGACGACAGAAGGCCGAGCGCCACCTCGGTATTTATGCGCTGTATGTCATGTTCTACCCGCAGTTGGTGGCCGGTCCCATCGAACGGCCCCAAAACCTGCTTTGGCAGTTCCGGGAGAAACATCAGCTTCGATACGACAATCTCGTCGAGGGCCTGAAGCAGATGACGATTGGCTTCTTCAAGAAGCTCGTCATCGCGGACCGACTCGCCATCCTGGTCAACAGCGTGTACGCGGATCCGACCCGCCATGGCGGCGGCACGCTGCTGCTCGCAACGGTGGCGTTCGCCTACCAGATTTACTGCGATTTCTCGGGCTACTCGGACATTGCGATTGGCGCGGCGCGGGTGATGGGGTTTCGCCTGATGCAGAATTTCGACCGCCCGTACGCGGCACGGTCCGTGGCGGAATTCTGGCAGCGCTGGCACATCTCGCTCTCCACGTGGTTTCGGGATTACCTCTACATCCCGATGGGAGGCAACCGGGTGAATCGAGTCCGGTGGTGTCTCAATGTGATGGTGACTTTCGTCGTCAGCGGACTCTGGCATGGCGCGAACTGGACGTATGTGGCGTGGGGAGCCCTGAATGGCCTGTATCTGGTCGGGGGGCGGTTACTGGCGCCATGGGGGCGTCGGTGCCGCTTGGCGCTGGGCTTTCGCGACGATCATCCGCTGGTGGCCTGCATTCAGACGGGCGTCACCTTCGGCCTGATTCTCCTCGCGTGGACGGTGTTTCGGTCCAGAACCCTTGCGGACGCAGGCTATGTGATCGGCCATCTGTGGGATCTCTCCAATCTCTCCCTCTCCGCAGTGGATGGTTTCCGCGCGGGCGACCTCCTGATTGCCGTCGTGGGGATCTTGGTTCTGGAGGCCGGACAATACGTCGCGGCGCGCGGCTGGATGGGAGTGTATCTGCCGAGGCTGCCCATTGGCATCCGGTGGGTGCTCTACTACAGCCTGATCTCGGCGATCATCTGGCTGGGGATCTTTCGCAGTCATGAGTTCATCTATTTCCAGTTCTAGGGAGCTGACCGGAGCCGACGGTCCACGGTGCCCTCGAAGAGGCGCCGGGCGTGGCTGGCAACGAGCGGAGCTCGCGAAGGTCTGCCTGTTTCCCCTTTTCCTGGCGGGCCTTTGCTGGCTGCAGGAGGAGGCGTTGCTCGCGGGCTTGCGACGGTTTTCAACGGGCAAGCTCGGCGTCTGGAACAAGGTGCTGGACGGTAGAGTCAATGCGCAGGTCGTTGCCTCGGGTTCCTCCCGCGCGCTGGTGCATTTCGACCCGCGAATCCTTCAGGACACGACTGGGCGCACCGCATTCAACCTGGGCCGCGACGGCGGGCAACTGGCGCTGCAACTTGCCTTTCTGCGGACGTACCTGGAACACAACCACCGACCGGACTGGCTGCTGCAGGAGGTGGACATCAATTCCCTGGCCGCGCCGCGGGACCTTTTCGAACCCTGGCAATATGTTCCCTGCCTTGGCGAGCCGGCCATCTACGAGGCGGTCAGCGAGGTTGACGGAGTGTTCGAGTATTACCGGCGACTGCCGTTGCTTGGCATCGCCCGGGAACGCCTGTTCATTCCCGCGGTCCGCGGCCTCCTGGGACGGTGCGGTGGGGAGGACGAATACCTCGGATACCGCCCGATGGCGGCCGTGTGGCGCGAGGATTTCGCGGCCTTCCGCAGGGCTCATCCCGATGGCGTCGGCTTCGCGATCGATGAAGGACCCCGGACGGCCTTGCGGGGAATCCTTTCGCTGTGCCGGCGGAGCGGCATCCGGGCTGTCCTGATCTACAGCCCGGAGTACTGCGAGAGCCAGCTTCTGACGACAAACCGGGACCAGGTATTCGCCGTGTTTCACCAGGTCGCGGACGAATTCGGTGTGCCATTCTGGGATTATTCCGGCGACGTCATGTGCCAGGACACGTCCTATTTTTACAATTCCCAGCATCTCAACCGGAGGGGGGCGACTGAGTTTTCGCGTGAGATCGGGATACGGCTCAAGGAGGAGATGGATCGGGCACTGGCGACACGCTGACGGTCGCCCGCGGGAGGAACCGCGCAGGACAGGAGAGGGCGGGGGTGGGATGTGGAGACGTTATGACTGAGGGTGAAAGAAGTGAATCGGCGGCGGTCCGACCCGGGCGCCGGGTCTATGAGGCGGGCAAGCGGATTGCGGATGTCGTGCTCTCGGCCAGTGGCCTCGTCCTGCTGGCGCCTCTCGGAGGTCTCATCGCCCTTGTTGTGAAACTTGGCGACGGCGGCAGCGTCTTCTTCACCCAGCAGCGCATCGGCCTCAACGGCAGACCCTTCTCCATCCTGAAGTTTCGCACGATGGTTCCAAACGCCGAATCACTCGGACCGGGAGTGACCCAGGGCTTGGATGCGCGCGTGACCCGCGTCGGCCGACTCTTGCGTCGGACAAAACTGGACGAATTGCCCCAACTCCTGAACGTGTTCAAGGGGGAGATGAGCTTTGTCGGTCCGCGGCCCGAGGTGCCGCGCTACACACAACGCTACACGGAGGCGCAGCGGGAGATACTCCGGTACAAACCTGGGATCACCGATCTTGCGACGGTCCGGTTTCGGAACGAAGAGGACCTGCTGGCGGGGGCATCGGACCCGGAGGATTCGACCTTCGGAATTGCGTGCCCAGAAAATGTGAATTGAACCTGCAATATGCCCGCCAGGCATCCTTGTGGACGGACGCGTGCATTCTTCTGGAGACCGTGTGCCCCTATTGGCTCGTGGTAGCCGCCGGGTACGTGGGGATGCTGTCCCTCAGCCTGTGGTTCGCCTATCTCCTGAGATTCGATTTTTCGATCCCGGAGGATGAGTGCGCGCGGGCATGGAAAGACGGAGCCCTGGTGCTCGTGACGCAGGTTCTTTGCCTGATGTGCGGCAGGGGCCTGACCGGCCTCGTCAGCTACTTCGGAAAAGAGGAGGCCAGGCAGATGACGGCCGGGTCTGGCAACCGCTGCGCTCCTGCAGTTGGCCTTCTGGCGGCTGAGCGGCGGCCAATGGGGTCCGCCGCGAAGCGTGATCCTGATCCATCTCGCGCTGACGGTCCTGATTGTCAGCGGATGCCGCCTGTCGCTGCGTTTCGCCCGCGAACGGCGGTCGCCGCGAAGCGGCGGCACATCTCCGGGACTGGCGTGCCTGAGGGTTGCCGTGATTGGCGCGGGCGAGCTTGGAGCATGGCTGGCGGGCGAATTGAATTTCAAACGGCACATGGGCCGGCGGGTGGAGGTGTTCTTTGATGACGACCCGCGGAAGTGGCATCGGTGTGTCCACGGCATCCCGATCGCGGGAATGCCCGAATGCCTTTCGGCGGAACTATGGGCGGAGCAGACTCGACGAGGTGATCCTGGCCATTCCTGAGGCGTCGAAGGCGCGGCGGGAGGAAATCAAGAACCTGGTCTCCAGTACCGGCCTGCGAGCGCGAACCGTGCCGATCTCTGGAGGAGATCCTGCTTAGGGCGATCGGGTCCGCCGAGTGCTGTTGGTGGAGCGTGAGCGGGCCACTGCCGGGCTTCTCGAATTGGCTGTCGGGCACGCGGGCGCCCTTCCGCGGAGGAAGCCCAGAATCGGCAACGACTTTCCGGGCAAGAATTTAACGAAGGAGGGAATCGGGGAGAAACAGGAAACTTATGGCTGCGATGATCATCAAGTTTTGTAGCCGGTTTGCCAGTGGTTACAAGGAATTCATCGAACCAGTCCGACGCCACTCACGCGGTTCGCATTCGGTGGGCCATTGTGCTGGGTCTGTACACCGTGATTCTCGTCATCTGCCGATGGCTGGCTTACGAGATAAAATTCGAGTTTCGTTCTGCCGCCCGTTTACGTGAGAGAGATGCTTGTAAACTGCGGCTGGATTATTCCTTTAAGCTGGTTTTGCTCTGTCTCTTTGGTCAGTATGCCGGTCTTCTGAGCTACTTCAGCATCCCGATCTAAGACGGCTGGTGATTGCGCTTGTGTTGGGATCCGGGCCTGTTGTTGGTCGGCACACGACTTGGGTTGGGAAGACTGGGTCGGGCCCTTGGGCGTGATCTCTACCGACCTGATCCTTTCGCTGATTGGACTTGGCGAGGCGCGCGCTTGGGCTGCGTCTCTTTCGGGAGCGGATCCTCAGTCCGCGCAGGCGGCCGGGTCGGTCGGGTGCTGCCGGATCGGGATCGTCGGCGCCGGGGACGCGGGCTCGATGCTGGTACGCGAGCTTTCCTCCAAACCTGGTGTGGGGCTGCGGCCGGTGGCGTTTTTCGATGACGACCACACCAAGTGGCGTTCGCGGGTTCACGAGGTCCCGGTAGTTGGGGCGCCGGAGAAAATTTCTAGCATATCAAAGAACACTTGCAAATCGAGGAGGTCATCATCGCGATGCCGTCGGCGCCGCGGCGGCGTATCCACGAGATTGTGAATCTGCTTTCGGAGGCAGGGTTGAAGTTCCGGACGGTGCCGACTCTGGAACAATTGGCAACCGGACAGGTGGGCGTCACCCAATTGAGACAGCGTCGAGATTGAGGACCTCCTTGGCCGGGAGGCGGTTGAACTCCAGACGGAACGACATTCGGGGGTCTCTCAGGATCGCGTTGTGATGGTTACGGGTGCGGGGGGCAGCATCGGCAGCGAGCTTTGCCGCCAGATCGATGCCTTTTCACCGAAGTCGCTCCTTTGGTCGAGCGCGCGGAGGGCAGCATCTTCCAGATCGAACAGGAACTACGGGAGGCTGGGTCACGGGGCAATCACTATCGCCGTGGTGGCGGACATCCTCGATCGGAACCGAATGACAGCGATCTTCGATCGCTTCCGGCCGGAAGTGGTCTTCCATGCGGCAGCGCACAAGCACGTGCCTCTGATGGAGAGTCAGCCGGGGGAGGCCTTCAGGAACAACACATTCGGCACGGTCCAACTGGCGGAACTGGCGCAGGAGTTCGGTGTGGACCGGTTCGTGATGATCTCGACCGACAAGGCGATCAACCCCACGAACGTCATGGGGACCACCAAGAGGCTCGCGGAGATGTTCCTCCAGGCCCTGCACGCGGCGGGAACCGGGCGGACCAAAATCATGGCCGTCCGCTTCGGAAACGTCCTGGGCTCGTCCGGAAGCGTGGTCTCGATATTCAAAAAACAAATTGCGGCCGGAGGTCCGGTGCGGGTGACTCATCCGGATGTTACGCGCTATTTCATGACGATCCCCGAGGCGGTCGGCCTCGTGCTCCAAAGCGGCGCCCAGGGCGAGGGCGGAGAGATATTCGTCCTGGACATGGGCAAGCCCGTGAAGATCGTGAACCTGGCCCGGCAGATGATCCTCTTGAGCGGTCTCAAGCCGGATGAGGACATTGCCAAATCGAATATGTCGGACTGCGGCCCGGGCGAAAAACTCTTCGAGGAGTTGAGTTACCAGGGGGAGAATATTTTCCCGACTCGGCATCCGAAGATCTATCGGTTGGACGGTCGCCCCGAACCCCTCGGTAAGGTGCGCGGACACCTCGAGCACCTGCTGAAGATCAGCCACGGAAAGCATGCCAACGAGATGAAGCGCATGCTCTGCGCGGCCGTCCCGGAGTATCAGCCGTTTCTCGAGGAGGAATCCGCGACAGCCGCGACGCCCGCCACCGGCGCAGCGCGATCGGCTGCGGGAGCCCGTCACCGCCGCTCGCTCGGCGCAATTGGCCGCTTTCCGGCCTGGAGCCGGCTACCAGCGGCTGAGATTTCGAATCCAGCGGTCGATATATAGCGGCGCTGGTGCCAGTCGTCGCCTCGTTGACCCCAACGTTTGTTCACCCAACGCTTGTTCCTATGCGAAAATGGATTCTTATGGCCGTTCTGCTCGCGATGCTTGCCGCGGGTGGATATTCCGGTCGCCATCGATACCGTGCCTGGCGTCACGCGCATTACCTGGGCATGGCTCAACGTCTCCTTGATCGGCACGACGCGCAGAACGGACTCGTCGCCCTCCGCCAGGCCCTAGACTCGGATCCGGATGACGTGCGCGCCTGCCGGCTGATGGCGGATATCGCCGAGGCCAACGGGTCACCCAGTGCCCTGGCATGGCGCCACCGCGTTGTGCAGCTCGCGCCGGGATCCACCCCGGATCGGCTGGCATTGGCGCGGCTCGCGCTCGCCCGGGGCGCCTTGGACCTTGCGAAACAGGCATTGCAAGCCGTCGAGGAGTCCGGTCGCCAAAGCGCGGACTTCCACCGAACCGCTGCAGCATGGGCGACCGCCTCGCACGACTCCGCCGGGGCCAGGGCGCATTTCGAGGAAGTCCTGCGGCTGGAACCCAACGACACGCGATCCCGGGTCAACCTGATGTCCCTCCGCCTGCTTGACCCGGATCCCGCGGTGTCATCCGTGGCGCGAGCGGCGTTGATGACCCTGCGTGATGACTCGAAGGTCCGGGACGAAGCGCTGAGGCAACTGACGCTGGACGCCCTTCGGCGCTCGGACACCAACGAGGCCTTGTCCCTCAGCTCGGAACTCTCGCGAATCACCAACGGGATCTTCGCCGACTGCACGATGCGGCTGGACGCCCTTTCCATGTCCGGCCGGACCGGGGAAATCGGGCGCGCGCTGACCGATCTCCGCGACAGGCTCGTTCAGGACCCGGTCCGCTCGTACGAGGTCGCCCGCTGGACGCTCACCCATCAGGGTCCGGTCATGGCCCTGGATTGGATCCGCAAGCTGCCGCCCTCGGCTCGCACGAACCAACCCGTTCCGGTGATCGAGACCGACTGCATGGCGGCGTTGGGAAGCTGGCAGGAGGTGGTCGATGTTCTGGAGACTCAGGACTGGGGTGGTGACGAGTTTGTCCGCTACCTGCAAAGAAGCCGTGCCCTGCGCGCGCTGGGTCAGCAGACTCGCGCAAAGGCCGAGTGGACCAAGGCGATCGGCGCGACTGGCGGGCGATTGGAGTCTTTATCGGCGCTCTTTCGCAACGCGGCCGAATGGCAATGGCCGTCCGAAACCGTCGAGGTCCTGTGGGCGATCGTGAACAAGTATCCCGGTGAACTTTGGGCCCGGCAGGCCCTCTATTCACGACTCCTGGCGGATGGTCAGACGCGCGGCTTGCTGAACCTGTTTTCCGTGGTCCACCGGGTGAATCCGGACGATGCCGACGCCAGGAACAACCTGGCGCTCCTGGCGCTCCTCCTCGGGGCGCGCGAGAACCGCCCTAACGAACTCGCCGAGGATCTGTATCGCTCGGATCCGACCAACGCCGCCTACGCCTCCACGTACGCCCTGTCTCTCCACCTTCAGGACCGGAGTGACGAAGCGGTCAAGGTGCTCGATCGTCTGCGTCCCGGCGCCCTGGAAGATCCCCAGGTGGCGGCGTACTACGGAATCGTGCTGCGCGGAGCGGGAAAGGAAGAGAGGGCCAAAAGCTATCTCGAGCGGGGTCGTGAGGCCGGCCTGCTCCCCGAGGAGCGGCGGCTCGTCGAACAGGCGCTCGCCGGCAACTGAGGGCGCCTTCACCTAAGAACCGTCTGAAAAGTAGGAAAGGCCCAAAAGTGACGGGACGGGTGCGAAAGAAGCATAGACGCGCAACCCAAACCCGTATAGACAAGGCGCCGTGGTCCCTTCGCGGACATCAGATCCACCTGAGTGAGAGAGAACCTGATTCATTCCTATCTATGAGTGGCCGAATTCTTGTAACATTGGCGGTTTTGGCGGGCACCTGCCTTAGTTTGAGCGCAAGCTTCAGTCCCCCTCCGGTGGTGCCTGAACCTGCCACCTATGTGGCCGGTGCAATGATGCTGGGAGTTCTTGGGTTCGTGTCGCTGAGGCGGCGCAGGAAGAAATAGCCGCCTTCCCAGGCATCCGACGAAGCGGATTGCTTCGCTTCGTCTGGCAAAACGGGGCCCCCGCCGTTCGATGGCGGTGGCCCCGTTTTGTTTTTTGTATTTCGCTCAAGCGCGAACCGCACAAAGGTTGCAGGAACGGCGGCGGCGATGAAGCGCCGCTCGAGCCGGGGCCCGAACAAAGCTACGAAAAAAAGGGCAGACTGTGGTCACCGGTCTGACTCTGCCTTCCGCCTGGCGCGACGGAGCAATGGATTCGTTCGATCAGGAGGCGTCGAAAGGTGCGGAAAGCCCTCGCCGCGAGCGCGGAGAAACCGGATTCCACCGAACCCCCGGGGAGCATGAGGAACAGCCCTGCGATCACGGTCGTTTGGTTCGGGAACTGGCGCCAGCGTTGGGGTTGAGGAGCAGGCCGTGTGGCCGCAAATGACCCGGGATTGTCGAGATACCCTGGGGTGGGATCGATCAGGAGGCGTCGAAAGGCGACGTAGGTTTTGGGACCTCCGCCTATCCGGAGGACGAAAGGATTCGGTGGGGCGGAGCAACCCGAGGTCGCGAGGAACGAATCCCCTGGAAACAAAAAGGCCCACGCCATTCGCGTGGGCCTTTTTGTTGAGGGCCTGGGGGCGTTGACCCTGGTCGCGGGTCGCCTTCTCAGGAGGCGCGGCCTTTCAGGAGGCGGGCGCCACTCAGCCCGAGCGGCAACAGCAGGAAGGCCCCGGCAACCAACGTCGTCGGTTCAGGAACCGGGGCAAGCGTTGGGTTCAAAAGCAGACCTTGAGGCTGCGTGCCGAACGGAAAGGGAGTTTGGGGCTGGAGCAGGTAACCCGCGTAGGTCTCCGACGTGTTGGGAAGCTGCGCCAACAAGGCTGCCGCCTGGGCGATTGCGGCGCTGTTGCCGGAATTCACAACGAAGCGGCCGTTCGCAAGGTTGAATTGCGGATTTCCCGAGCTCCCCGTATCATAGAGCGCCTCCCAGACTGCGAGCTGAAGCGCCGCCCACGCGGTCGCATCACCGCCCGCCGGGGTATTGTGAGCAAAAAGGTAGGCGGCGTTTTGGATCGCCTGGCTCGCCGGGGCGCCCCACGCCGGCGCGGAACCCGACTGGCCGTTGAACGACTGGGCGTCGTAGGTGTAGGTCGTGCCGCCGTACAGGATCGCCGCTGATATCCGTGCATAGCGACGTGTACGATGACGGCAGGGCCGCGGCTCCGGGATCGCCTCCGGCTTGTTTGGAAATCTTGATGCCACCGGCATAGATGCCGTTCTCGGAGGTTCCGTCGATCTTGACGTTGAACTGCTCCAGAAGGCTGGCGTCATTCAGGACCTTGTAATTGACGAGGGTCGCCTGGGCCTGCTGCGCCACCAGGACGGCAGCGGCAAGCACGGCGGCGTTGAGAAGAATGGTGCGGTGAAACATGGTACAACCTTTTCCGTTTGGTGCGGGACTCGAAGTTCGCCTCATGAGACGACGGTAGGGTTGCCTGTATTGGACCTCTGCGTCCAGACCACCAGGGGACCCATCAAGGTGGGTTTTGGGACATCATCCCAAACCATCACCCCGTCAGGCAGGGTCCGTGGGGGGACCCGGCGCGTTGCCGACTGGCCGCTGCGCCCGGACTCAGCCGACCGCCGCGACTGTGGCCTCCGGGACCGGGGTCGAGAGGCGCTCGGCGGCGGTATTGAGCGTCGCCAGGATTTCCGACCAGCCGCACCGGCTTGCTGAGGTAGTCGTCCATGCCGGCCTCGAGGCAGAGATCGCGATCACCCTGCATCGCGTTCGCCGTCATCGCGACGATCCAGTGCCGGTTCACCTTGCGATCCCCCTCGCGCCGGCGCAGTTGCCGGGTCGCCTCGTATCCATCCATCTCCGGCATCTGGCAATCCATGAGGACCACATCATAAGTCTGGCGCCGGACGGATTCGAGGACTTCGAGTCCATTGGCGGCGACATCGGCCCCGCACCCCAACTTCTGAAGGAGTCGGAGCGCCACCTTCTGGTTCACCGAGTTGTCTTCCGCCACCAGGATCCGGAGCCGCCGCGCCGCTGTCGAAAGGGCCGGCCGCGGGGCATCCGGCAATTCCGCGGGTGCAATCGAGCGGTCTCCCAGAATGGTCAACAGGCAGGCCTGCAATTGGGCGGATTTCACCGGCTTGGTCAGGTGCGCCTCGATGCCCGCCGCATGGAGTTCCTCGGGCACGACACCGTTGGACATCGACGTGAGGAGGACGAGGTGAGTCCCGGCAATCCGCGGGTCGGATCGGATCAGACGGGCGAGGGCGAGGCCATTGGTTCCGGGCATCTGCATGTCGAGAATGGCGAGGTCATACGGTTCCCCCTGGGCGGCATTGCATCGCAACAGGGACAAGGCCTCGGTCGCGTCCGTTGCGGAGCCCGCGGCGTGCATGTTCCAGCCGGCGATCTGGTGCTGAAGAATGATGCGGTTGGTGCTGTTGTCGTCGACAATCAGGACCTTCCTGCCCTCGAGGCTCTCGAGGGGATGCGGGAGCGGCGTCTCGGCGGCCGCCCCTCTCCCGAACGTCGCGGTGAACGAAAAGGTGGATCCCTGGCCGGGCTGGCTTTCCACGGAGATCTCGCCGTGCATCATTTCCACGAGGCGGCGACTGATGCCGAGTCCGAGTCCGGTGCCGCCGTACTTGCGCGTCGTCGACGCATCCGCCTGGACGAAGGGCTGAAAGAGGGAGGCGCGGGCGGAGTCGCTGAGGCCGATCCCGGTGTCACGGATCGTGAAGCGAAGTTCGACACTCTCATCCCACGTGCGACTGGGAATCACCTCGAGGGTAACTTCGCCTTGCGGCGTGAACTTGACGGCGTTGCCGAGGAGATTGAGGAGGACCTGGCGAAGACGCCCCGGGTCGCCCCGCAAGCGGCGTGGCACCTCATGGGCGATCGAGCAGTTGAGCTCGAGAAGTTTCGAGTGCGCCTTTTCCGCGAGCACTTCGACGGTCGCCTCGACCAGTTCCACGAGGTCGAAGTCCAATACCTCGAACTCCAGTTTGCCGGCCTCGATCTTTGAAAAATCGAGGATGTCGTTGATGAGCGTCAGGAGGCATTCGGCGCTGTTTTTCGCGGTGTCGGCGAATTCGCGCTGATCGGTGCGCAGGCCGGATTCCAGGAGGAGATTTGTCATTCCGATCACGCCGTTCATCGGGGTGCGGATCTCATGGCTCATCGAGGCGAGGAACTGGCTCTTGGCCCGGTTGGCGGCGTCGGCCATTTCACGGGCGTGGCTGGCCTCCCGCTCCGCCCTCTTGCGATCCTCGATTTCCTCCTTCAGGTCCCGTGTCTGCTGTTCGACCCGGGAGCGGAGAGTCCAGATCCAGCCCCCGGCCACGAGGAGGATCACGACCAAACCACCCACCAGCGTCAAGGTGTGGCGGACGGTCCACCAGGGGGCGCGCTCAATGGTCTCGATGTCGGCGGGACTGTTGAGGAGCAACTCCATGGCGTCGGGATCGGGACCCGCGCTGCCCTCGCTGCGTTGTCCGGCATAGACGCCCGTCAGGCGCAGGCGGCTTCCCTTGGACAAGGGGGGCAGGGGGCCGGCATTGGTCTGGAGTCGGGCGACGAACGTTCGCAGGCCGCTCTGTAACTCGAGGAGATAGTACGCCTGGCTCACGCGCACGCCGACGAAACGTGAATCGACGGACACAAGCGTGGCATCGCGGCCGGCGCTCAGGAGGTCCTCCGCGCCCAGCGCCTGCGCGGGCGGCAGTCGGGAATGACCCGTCCGCTTCACCACGGCATAATTGAGCTGCGGTGACAATTCCCCCAGTTGCGGAAATCCGACCACCTCCGCGTGGTCTCCGACAACGAGCGGGCAGTCGGCCTTGGGGACGAACCGCAATCCGTTCGTGCCGTCCATCAGGTAGAACTCCGCCCCACGCCGGTGCAGCACCTGGCCGGCGACCTTGACCCGCTGGAGCAGGCTCGCATGAGGATCGAACTGAAGGAGGTCGCCGACTGTCTTGAGGGGAATCGCGAAGAGATCCGCCGGCGCCGGCTCGTCGATGTTGACAGCGACGGTGTAGAGATAGATGGAGCCGACAGAAAGTTGTTCGTCGTCGCTGCGTTCCGGGTAGAGGCAACCGCGGAGACGTACCAGGGCGTTCTCACATCGCTGAAGCGATGTGGCATCCTCGTCCTCGAGTCCCACCTTCAGGGAGCCGCCGCGCATGAGGAGCGTTAGCCCGGAGTCATCGACGGCGGTCACGACGCCCTCGATCTCGATGTACTGCGTATCGAGACTGCCATTAATCAGGCGGTCCCAGGAGGGACGCAACGGAGTGGGAAGGGTGGCTCGACCCAGACGCGAAGCTCGACGAGCGTAGATGTTCGGGGCGAACTGCGCGAACGTGGTGCCTTCCGCCTCCCAATAGTCGCCGATTACCGGCGCGTCCCGGGTTCGCGACGGGTCCACATCGACGTAGATGGCGCCCGTTGTGTCTTGAAGAAAGAAGCCGACGGCCATGAGCGCGGTGACCACACCACGGACCTTGACGGGATAGCCGCGTTGGGCCTCGGCACGCCCGAGCCCCTTCACCTGCTCAATCGTGGTGAGGAGTGGAAGTTCATCGTCCGGAGAGTCTGTTTCGTCCGTGAGCGTCCGGTAGACCGCTTTCCGCAGGATGGTGCGGCCATTCTCACGGGTGGCGAATCCGAGGACCTCCATCGGAATCGTGGTTCCCTCGGAGAGTTGTCCCGCGGTCTCCGCCCATAGTTCCCCGGTCGCGTCCGAGACACGCAAGAGACGGTTGACAGGGTCGAGCCGTCCCTTGCCGCGAACGCGGGTGATCTTCGGCCGGGCGGAACCGGCCTCGGAGTCGACGGCACGGATCGGTTGAACGCCAACCGTGCTCCACAGAAGTCCCGATGGCTCGATCAATTGGACCTGGCGGATGCTCGGCACCAGCATTTCCCCGACGACCGATTGACCGTCCGGGGTCCAGGTGCGACGAGCCATGCCGGTGGCGCGCACCCGGCCTTTCAGGAGGAGACGCGGCGGAACATTCGTGGCGTCGGCGACCTCCACCCGCATCGTGCCGGAGCTGGCGGTCAGCTCCATTTCGAGTCTACCGGAGTTTGTCGTGCAGAACGTGACGATTCCTTCCACCTCGGCCCATTGATCCGTCGCGTCCTTGGGCAGGACCTGGCGGATCCCGAGCCGGGCCGGGGGCGGAACAGGACCGGTCCCGGTTATCTGAAGCCGTCCCGGCTCTTCGTCGACGTACAGCAGACTGCCGTCGTCTGAAACGGTGCTGAACCGGTACCGACCTGCCCGGGCGATGTCGAGGTACCCGGAAAACTCCACGCCGACGTTGCTCTCCCGTGTTGCCGCTGCGGTAACGAAGTTGGTGGTGATCCCTACAAGGACGGGTTCGATCCGGCTGAAATCCGGGATCGCCCACCATCCCCCCTCAAACGCCCGGTATTCGAGACCGGTTTTCCAGGGTTGGCCCATGGCTCCATCGACGGGCGCGCGGGATAAGTGGAAAAGGACGGAGTCCGGAATCTTCTGTCGGGGGATATTCGGTCCCTGATAATACACCTCGAGTCCCAAGGGGCCCTCTCGATTGGCCCAAGCGAGATGGATTGGATGCTTGCCGGGTGCCAGGTGAATCACGCCCGAACGCTCGCGCATGCTGTGAATGCCGTCGTTGTCCACGACGGGGATGTTTCCGACGAGGATGCGTCCGTGGTCGACGGCGCAGGTTCCGCTCAGTCGAACACGATCGCCGGGATGAACGGCCCCGCTGCGGGTCGTAGGACCTGCCGAACCCATTTCGACGAATGCGATGCCGGAGTCGCTTTGGAAGGTCACCACCCGGCCGTCCAGGCTCGCCGCGAGAATGGTGCCATCCAATTGAACCGACGCGGCGAGGCGTTCGCCGTCCGAGGCGAGTTCGAAGAGATTGGCGAGATTGGTGACGACAAGGTTGTCCCGAGGATCGGTTGCGGCCACGGAAGAGGGAGCGAGCGCCTGAATGAAGCGCAGACTCGGAACCACCAGGCGCGTGAAGCGCTCGCCGCCTTCCCCGGTGGGAGACGGGCGGACCAAACCTTGAACGCGAACCCTTTTCGATCGCGCCGGCATGTCCCCGAATCCATCCTGCACGTCGACTCGAAATCGTCGCGCGCCGGTGTCGATTGCGAGTTCGAGCCCACCGGACGAGCCGGCGTGGATAAAGCTCAGGGTTCCCTCGATTTCCGTCCAGGCCCCGCTGGCCTCGCGACCCGCCGGGTCGCCACTGGAGATGCGCAGCGGTTCAGGGAGCGTGTTCGTGCCCAGCGCCTTCAAACGGAGGCTCGTGTCGCCCACGATCAATCGGCTGCCGTCGTCCGACGTCGTCCAGAATGTGTACAGACCCTCTCTCGCCACCTGGAGCGTCCCGCTGAATTCGAGCCCAACGCCTTCAGCACGGGATCGCACGGTGGCGTTGAAAGCCTCGGCGACGCCCCGGCTGACGGGCTCAAGGTCGCGGAAGTCCGGGAGGCGATTCCAATGACCCTCGTACGCCGCGTAGGCAAGACCGGACTCGCCGGCCCGTGTTCCGGGCAAGGAGCCGGCGTTCGCCTCGATACCGAGGACTGACTGGGGAATAGGCTGCCGTGGGATTCCCGGCCCGGCGTACTCGACGGTGAGGGATCCGTCGCCACCGCCATTGAACCACAATCCACGGATGGGATAACGACCCGCCACGAGATGGATGACACCGGACTTCTCACGCCGGGAGTGGAGACCGTCATTGTCGACGACGGGAACCGACCCGGCATGGATCCCGGTCGCGTCGACGACGCAAGTCCCCTCGAGCCGCACCTGGGAACCGGCTGGAATCGAGCGCTCCGGCAGATCGAGGTCGATCAGTTCCGCGCCGGAGGCGTCCTGGAGGGCGAGCTTGCCCCCCAAAGGACCATCCCACAGGACGATGCCTTCCAGGCGCAACGAGCGCAGTGCGCGCGCGCCCATTACGGAGTCGCGACGAAGCTGCGCAACGTTCGTAACGAGGATGGTGCCAGGCTGGTCCGGGGCCGCCCCAACGCTGGAGAGTGTTGAAGCCACCAGGGACGCGCCGGCAGCCATTCGCCAGAGCCATGAAGCGAGGCAACCCGCCATCTGAAAGGCTCATCGGCAGAAAGGCGCCGGGTCTTGAGGCGGCTGCCATCTGGGATCACTGCGGGTGCCTGTTGAAAGTGCAGGGGCCGGGATCCGGATGCTTGCCTGCCGTCGTTCGCGTTGGCGGCAAAACCGTTTCCATCCCCGAATCGGGCGGTAGGGTGCTGCCGATGCGTCCTCTCCTTCGGAACCGATGCGTCCGCTGGCTGATCGGTGCCGCGTTGATGGTGTTGGGCGGAACGGGCATTCTTCTGGCGTGGGCTTCGCGAATGGACCCGCGGGACTGGCCGGGGTTGGTCGCGTGGAGCCAGGGCCTCCGACCCGTGCGGGCCATCAGGCCGCATGACGATGTCCGATGGGTCAGCCTCCGACGATTGGACCTCCGCCATCATGCGGAGTTACTCCCGACGCTCGGCTTCAATCTCCGAACGCGCTGGCCAAAACCTGAAAGGCTCCCGGCGGGATTCGATCCGGCCCGCATGTTGACCAACGCCATGAACCCGGGTTTGGGCGTCCGAGAATTGCATCGGCAGGGCATCACCGGCCGGGGGGTCCGCGTCGCCATTGTCGATTTCAACGTGGTTGGACGACACCCAGAGTATTCGGAGCGCCTGGTCACCCTCCACCGTCTGGAGGGAGTCTCTCCTGCCCAGGGAAGCATGCATGGACCGGCGGTCCTGAGCCTCCTGGCCGGCCGCAACTGCGGCACCGCGCCCGAAGCGTGCGTGTACTTCGTGGCAACCTCCGATCCGGGAGGGGACGCCGCGGAACAGGCTCATGCCCTGGATTGGATCCTCGAGCAGAATTGCGATTTCCCTCCCGCCGAACGGATCCGCGTCGTCTCCATTTCCGCCGCGCCGTCGGGGCCGGCCCTTCACCCGTACCGCAATGGCCAGCTCTACGACGAGGCCTGCGATCGCGCCGAGGCGGCGGGCGTGCTGGTGATTGACGGCACCGTGCTCCGGGGCTTTGTCGGACCGTGTGCCCTGGATCCCGCCGATCCCGAAGACCCCGGACGATGCCGGCCGGTTTTGGCCCGGGGCCGCCCCGATTACTTCGCAGGCCGGATCCTTTGCCCCACCTCTCCGCGCACCACCGCCGAAGAGTATGGGGACCATGTTCGCGGATATCAGTATTGCGGAGTGCAGAAGGAGACCCTGGCGGCGGCCGGATCGAGTTGGTCCATGCCCTATGCCGCGGGCGTGGCGGCCATGGGCTGGCAGGTCCGACCGGAACTGACGCCGGCCGACATGCGCGCGTTGCTACGCGAGACTGCCCGCGTCCTGCCAGGCGGCGAGCGCATCATTGATCCGCCCGCGTTCATTGCGCGCCTCCGAGCGGGCGAACGCGGAGAGGTGGGTCGCAGCCAGGGACATTGAGGACGCAGAGATGCGGTGAGGCGCCCCACGGACCGGCCCTCACCCCGTCCCTCTCCCATCGGATGCTGAGCATGTCCCACCGTGAGCAGCTCAATTTTGAACCGGGGCTTCCCATGAACCGCACCTCCGTGGCGGCCGAGGTAACGTGCCGGAACCCCTTGGTCCGCCTCCTGACGTCGGCGGCTACGGCCATTGACGGCTTGTGGGAGCCGAATGCCTGCGCCAGCCTGCGGCCCGATGCCGGATCCCTGCGAAGCGACACTGGGCGCGAGTGCGGTGGGACGCCCATCGCGCGCCGGGACCCCGACCGACGCGGCGTCATGCCCGTTATGCGGGGGCGTTGCGAATCGAGTGCTGGAGCGAGTCAGGGTTGCGGATCTCGAACACGAATATCAGCGGCAGGCAGGCGTGAGCGTGGTGGAGGAGTTTCCGCGTGGCGTCGATGCCCTGCGCCTCTTGCGGTGTGAGACCTGTGGCCTCGAGCACTTCTCGCCTTTGGTGGCCGGTTCCGCCGCCTTCTATGCGCGCCTCAGTCTCGGGGAACACTATTATTCGACCACGCGTTGGGAATTCGCCGAGACGCTGAAACGGCTTCCCCCGGATCCCGACCTGCTGGATGTCGGATGTGGCGACGGTTTCTTTCTTTGCCTGGTGCCGGGCAAACGTCGACGCGGCCTCGAGTTCAACCCGGAAGCGGCGCGGCGGGCGCGCGAGTCGGGTCTGGACGTGAAGGAAGATCCGCTCGAGGACATGGCCTCCGCGTCGGCCGATGTCATCACGCTGTTCCAGGTCCTGGAGCACCTGTCGCAGCCCAGGAAGATTCTCGATGAGATTCGTCGCATCCTCCGACCCGGCGGGCGCCTCTTCGTCGCGGTACCCAATAATGACTCATGGGTCGGCGACGCCCCGCCCAATCCGCTGAATGCGCCACCGCATCACCCGCTGCGCTGGCGGGCCGAAGCCCTGAGGCAGGTTCCCGCGCTCGTTGGGTTGGAGATCGAGGGATTGCTGGCGGAGCCGCTGGCGCCCGAACACCTGCATGCCTATCGACGTTCCCGCTTTCTCCGCCGCCTGGCGGGTTGCGTGGGCTGGAGCCCGCCCCGCTACGGATTGACACCGGCCGCCGTCGCGCTGCGCAAGATTGCCACGGCCTGGACGGAGGTCTCCCTTTGGCTGACAAAGAGGTGCCCGACGCATCCTGGAACCGGTCATTCCCTGCTCGCGATGTATCGGAAACCGCCAACCAAGGCTTAGAGACTGTCTGAAAAATAAGTGGGGTCCTGTTTTCGCGGAAAAGGCCCTATGGCGAGGCGCGACGAGGGAGCATACCCGCCAGCGGTCTGTGACCGAGGAGCAACGAAGCCAGAGGGCCTTTTCCGCGAAAACCCTCCGGGCGACAGGTCTTTTGCGCGAAACCTTCGTTGGCTCGACCGTCACAGCCCGCTGCGGGGATGCTCCGGTCTCGCCGCCTCGGCCTCGCACAAAATCCCTCGTCGCAGGACTCCAATTATTTTTCAGACAGTCTCTTAGCCATGCATATTTCATAGAGGTCTTGCGAAAGGCGACCGTCCGCGAGCCAGCGAAATCCTTGGCAGGCGCGATACCGTCGGGTCGGACCGCGGCCTTTAGGCCGCTTCAACGGGACGGGACGGGACGTCGGCCGACAAGAACTTCGACGCGCGTGCCGTCGGGGTATTGAAGCGGCCTGAAGGCCGCGCTCCGCAACCGCGAGTTCCGCAACCGCGAGTTCCGACGCCCTGCCGGCAGCGGCGGTACGCATGTTGAAGGTAACCTCCTCTCCCACCGGACCTGCAGCAGGTCGCAGTGGAAGTGATCTGGAACATCCGGCTTAGAGCCCGTCTGGTGAGTTTCGTGGTCGCGCCGCGTGTCGGCTTCGGCTAATTTCGTCGCAATGGCGGATCATTGTTCGACGGGCCGGAGCGGACTGCGTGTTTCGGTGCTCACGAGCCGTCTTTTTCTCCTGGCTTGCCTCGCGGCCGCGTTGGTCACCCGCGCGGCCCCGACGCCTTCGACGAACACCATTGACCCGGCCTCGGGATTCGTGGTGGAGGGCAGCCTGCCGGCGGACCCGGTCGCCAGGGCCTACGACGATCTCCTCGCCATGGACGATTCCGCCCAGGCGGATGCGGACCGTTGGATCCGCGATGCGCATGGCAAAAAGACGACGCCGCAGGAGGACGCTGCCCTGACCACGCGCATCCAGGAACGGTTCAGCTCCGTCGAACGCGCCTATCGCACCTTCCTGGAGAAAAATCCCGCCCACGTCGATGCCCGGATTGCGCTCGGAAGCTTCTTCAATGACACGGGACGGGAATTCGAGGCGCGGGACGAATGGGAGAAGGCGCTCAAGCTCAATCCCACCAACTCGGTCGTCTACAACAACCTGGCCGGAATCTACGGGCATCGCGGGCCCGTAACCAACGCCTTTACGTGCTACGAAAAGGCGATCCAACTGCAACCCAGGGAGTCGCTCTACTACCAGAACTTCGCGACAACGGTGTTCCTGTTTCGACGCGATGCGATGGATTACTACGGCTTCAAGGATGAGCAGAAGGTCTTCGACAAGTCCCTTGCCTTGTACCGAAAGGCCCTGGAGCTGGATCCAACCAATTTCTATCTGGCGAGCGACCTGGCGCAAACTTACTACCTTGTGCAACCGCCCCGCCATGACGATGCCCTCGCCGCCTGGAAGAAGGCCTACTCCCTCGCCGGCGACGAGTTGGAGCGCCAGGGAGTCTGGATTCACCTCGCGCGCATCGAGGTTCAGGCGGGGCGGTTCGATGAGGCGCGCGCCCACCTCGAACAGGTGAACCGCCCGGAACTTCAGATCCTTCGCGAACGCGTCCTGAAGACCCTGGAGACAAAGGTGAAGGGCGACCCGCCGCCCGTTCGCGCGGCCGCGCCCCTCTAGATCCGACGAGGCGCAGGGAGGGAGGCGAGCCCGCGACATCCATGTCGAATTCACCCCAGAGGTCTTGTCGGACTGCGGCGGCGCCTTGTCAGGTGTGAAACCGTCCTGGTCCGAACGACTCGCCGCCGCCCGACAGGAGGTTGACGCCACCCTGGGCGATCTGCCGTCCGCCCTCCGTGAGGCGGCGCGCTCGTTACCGGTCCTTTACGAACGGCGGCCCAACGCCGCCCTCCTCCGGGACGGCCTCGAACCCGACGTGCTCGGCCTCTTTGTCGGCGACCCGCGCGCGGAGGATGGCGCGGCCTCCCATTTGCCCCCGCAGATCCTGCTGTTCCTCGACAATCTGTGGGAGTTCGCCGATGGCGACTGGGACCTGTTCCTGGACGAAGTCCAGACCACGTATCTTCACGAACTCGGCCATTACCTGGGACTCGGCGAGATCGACCTCGAGGATCGTGGCCTGGAATAGGGCAGGCACCCGTGGACCCAGGTCGGGATTGCGATCAGCTCATTGTTCCAACGCGCGGTTCCCCCCCTTTTGGAGACTTCACGGTGGACTTGTCTTCGCGACCGAGTTGGCCGCGCGTGACACCGAGTTGCGGGATCAGGCGGAATTCCCGCCAGAGTTGCTCCGGCGTGGTGCGGCCTTGTAACAGTTCGCGGTAACGATTGATCAATCGCGTGATATCGTCGCCGGTCTCGGTGAGGAACTCGATTCGGAAATGGCGGCCGCCCGCCGCCTGAAATCGGGGGAGATGATCCGCGCCGGTTTGCGCCCGGGCATTGAAAACGGTGTTGCGACATCCGGCATCGGCCTTCACCGGGTGTTGGGCTCCCACCCGATCCCGCAGGCGGACGTCGTGGCGGTCGCAAGGGCGACCGCAATCACGAAAGTCCTTCCCACTCGAAAGGAACGCGCAGAACACGCAATGCTCCATGTGAAACATGGGCATGTGCTGGTGAAGCGTGATCTCGAACCACTCCGCCGGCGCCGAGAGAAGCAGAGCCTCCAACTGGTCCGCATTGAGATCATAGCTCGCCGTCAGGCGCTCCAGGCGATGATTCCCGCGGAAGTACTCCGCCGTGAGCGGGTTCGCGATGTTCAGGCTGAAATCGCCAATGCACCGCGCTTCGCGAAACGCCTCGAGATGATCATAGTTGCGGACCAGGAAGCCGTCCGGCTCCGCCGATCGCACCTGTTTGAGGATCCAATCCTCGCCCGGCTTGAAGATCCGTGGAGGCGCCACAAAGACTTCGACGCCCCGTCCCGTCGAGGCGGAGCGTACCTTGCGGACCGCCTCGCGATAGCGTCGGGGATCCTCGAACTCGCAGTAGACGGTTTCGACTCCGGCGGCCAGGACCCGATCCAATTGCTCGTCGGTCCGGACCAGCACAATGAGATGGCTTCGCGGGGCGGCGGCCCCATTTGCCGCCGTCGATGGCGATGCCCAGGCAGCCGAGGGGCCGTCCGGAGGCACGTCGATGACTCCTGGAATTGCCGACGCTGTGTCCAACGGGCTCCCCTTGGCACCACGGTGCGGGGAGGCGACCTCGCGAAGCGTCCATCGCCGCGGTCGGGTCCGCTGGGCCATCAGCCGGGCAACGGCGTCGCGGCGGACGCGGTTGAGTTCCGCAAGCGGCAGGATGAGCGGGTGCTCGAGGTGAACGGTGAAACCCGCCAGGTGGAAGGGCGTTCCGCCCAGCCTTCCGAACTGCTGCCGAAGTCTTTGTTCCGTCAGCGGCTGCCTTTCAGCGTGTTGAAGGGGCATCGCCGAATCGGCGCGGACCACGTTGCCGGAGTCGTCCCGAAGGCTCAATGACAGGGGAGAACCGAGGCAGCCGTGGACCTCCGCGATGACCGGGTGTGTGACGTGCGGTTTCTCCCCGGCAAAGCTCTGACGCACGAGATGGTCGAACTCCGGATCGCTCGTTTTCCAAACGCGGTCCCCGGTCCGGATCCTTCGGAGATTGACCGCGCCGTGAAGAAACGCGAGGGCGGCGACTCCGCGCGGCGCCATTGGGCCATCGATGGCGAAGACCCGTCCCCCCTCCTCGGGAAGATCCGGTCTTCCGGAGTCGAACACCACGCCATCTCCTGCTTTCAACGTCGATTCGATGTTGAGCCACACACGATCCGGTCCCACACGGGCGACGGTTCCCACAAACACGCCTCGCTTGGTCCCGAACCGGGCGTGAACCAGCTTCCGGTTGTCGATCCCCTCGAGCCACCCGGTGTGGAGGCCACGGCTGAAGGCCATCTCCATCGCGTACTTCGGCGGGACCGGCCAGGGAGTGAGCGCAGGATTCTGTCCCGTGGCACGCCGGCTCTGCCGGCCTGTGATCCGGTCGAGGGCCGTCCGGTAGACGCGGGTGATGCTGCCCACATATTCGGGCGATTTGAGCCTGCCCTCGATCTTCAGGGACCCCACGCCCGCGCGAACGAGCCCCGGAAGGACGTCGAGGCCCGCCAGGTCCTGCGGGCTCAACAGGTACCGGCGATCGCCCACGTCCACCGGTCGGCCATCGGAAATGAGTTCGTAGGGAAGGCGGCATGCCTGGGCGCATTCGCCGCGATTCGCCGACCGGCCACCAAGCGCCTCGCTTGTCAGACATTGTCCCGAATAGGCGACGCACAAGGCGCCATGCACGAACACCTCGAGCGGCAAGCTCGCCTCCCGCTCCCGCAGGCTTGCCGTGATGTGTTCGATCTCGGAAATCGAATTCTCCCGCGCGAGTACGACCAGCTCACAACCCAGCGCCCGGGCGAACTCGACGCCGGCGGCGCTCGTAATCGTCATCTGGGTGGAGGCGTGGATCGGAAAGTCCGGGGACAAGCGTCGGATCAAGCGGCATAGTCCGATGTCCTGCACAATGGCGGCGTCCACACCCGCCGCGATCAGCGCACGCAGGTACGCTGTCGCCTGTTCCAATTCGTTGGTGAAGACCAGCGTGTTAAAGGTGACATAACCGCGAACACCACGCGCATGAAGCCATCCCATCAATCCCGGGAGGTCGGCCTCGGTGAAATTCCGCGCGCGAAGGCGCGCGTTGAACCGGTCGAGGCCGAAGTAAATGGAGTCGGCGCCGTTCTCGACGGCCGCGCGCGCGCAATCCCAGTCGCCGGCCGGCGCCAGGAGTTCGGGCACGGCGGTCGGTTCCAGGGCAGGGGACTCAAGTTCAGCGGCCATCATCCAATGGCGACATCGTAGCGCCAATGCCCCTGGCGGGCGACGAGGAAACCAGGGACGGGCTCTGAGGACTCAATCCCCGGGGGGTTGCGCTCCTGGAACACCCGGGGAGGGGTGCGGAGTAACAAATGCCACGGGGCAGCGGACCGGGGCAGGGCGTCATTGTGCGACATGCTCAGCATCCGATGGGAGGGGGACGGGGTGAGGGGGAAGAGAGAACGATCGGGCGAAGCTACAATGCGATTGACCGACCCTTTTGCCATTCGAGGAACGCGGCGAGCGCCTTCGCCCGGTGGCTGATCCTGTTCTTCGTTTCCGACCCGAGTTCGGCAAACGTGTTGCTGAACCCGTCCGGCAGGAACAGCGGATCATACCCAAATCCATGGGCGCCCCGGGGCACCCAGCCCACGCGCCCTTCGCAACGGCCCTCGAAGGTCCTCGTCGGAAGACCCGCCGTCACCTCGGTCAGCGACAGGACACACCGAAATCGCGCCTGTCGGCGGTCTGCCGGCACGGACGCCAGCTCCCGAAGAAGGCGGGCGTTGTTGGCGCCATCCGGGGCGTTACCGGCAAGGTGAAATAGAGGCGACGCGAATCGGGCGGAGGCGACGCCGGGCGCGCCCTCCAAGGCATCGACCTCCAACCCGGAGTCGTCGGCCAGCACAGCCCAAGGAGGTCCGGCGTCAGGGTGCCCGTCCGGATCCTTTGCGAGCAGCCAGGCAGCGATGGCACGGGATTTGAGCTGCGCGTTCTCGACGAAGGAAATCCCGGTTTCGGCGATGCCTGGCGTGCCGGCCACGTCGTCGAGCGTGAGGCAGCCGACGCCCGGTCCCAGCAGGTCCCGGATCTCCCCGGCCTTGTGGCGATTGCGAGTCGCGAGCACCAGCGTCCTCATGCCGCGACCATCGCCCGGCCGGGGCGTGTTTGTCACTTCCAAGGGAGCCGCAGGCTGGCGAACAACCCATGCGCGGTATAGTCCGCGGCGCCGCCCAGTGTCGGCTCGTCATAGTTGAAGTAGCCGTACTCGAGGCGCAGGAGGCGGTCGTGTTTCATCCGCCGTGAGATTCCGATCGTGGCGGCGTGGCGCGTGTAGGCGATGCCGAGCGGAAGGGCGGCATCGGTGTTGTGCTGGGTGAAATCCGCGTGCGAAAAGAGATAGCTGGCCAGGAGGTCCGTCTTCTGGTCGAGGATGTAGGTGGCGGTGTTCAGCAGGGTCCAGGTATCCCCCGAGTACGGGACGACGTCCTGGCCGTTGTCGACGCCGGACCGGCTTCGGCTCGTCGTCCAGGAGACGGTGGAGTTCAGGTGGAGGCGGCTCCAGGGCGTCAGGTCGAATCCTGCGGAGACAGTGTGCGCGTCGTAGTTCCCGGCCAGGATCCTTCCGCCGGGATAGGTCACTGGATTTCCTTCCGCATCCAGGGCATCCCAGCCATCCGTTGTGGTGGAGAAGTCGGTGGCGGCGACGTTGTAGCGGAGGGTCGTCTTGAACCAGCGCACCGGCTGGACGACGAGGCGGGCCTCGACCTCGTCGGTCGTGGTGTCTCGTGCCCGAATGAAGGCGGGATATCCGTTGCCGCTGGAGATGACGTCAATGTCCCGGAGGTGATCGTAGTCATTCGCCCTGTCACGGTGCCGGTACCTGGCATGGAGGCTCACCTGCTGCCAGGGTGAAATCGTGAAACCGGCCTCGTATTCCTTGAGATCGTCCGTGGCATCGGTGTCGCGCAGGAACGACTGGGCGTCGTCGGTGAATCCTTCCTCGAATTGCGAGTAGGTCTCCTGCTGGAACCGCGTCTCCGCGTACAGAACGGTATAGGGCAGGCCCGAGTACCGGAGGCCGAAGTTCTCGTTGATCGCGGTGCGATCCTGGTTGGCGTCGTACCGGGTTGGCGTGGAGTAGGCTTGCCCGGTGGCGAATCCCTCCTGGCGGGTCCATTCGGCCTGAAGCCCGACGTAAAAGAGGAGTTGCTCCCATGGCCCAAGCATCGCGTTGCCATTGATGACGTGAGACCGGCGACGCAGCGTCAGATCATCGGCGTGGATGTCCAGCGACGGGGGGGTGGACGGGTCGGAGGGGGCGAAGCTTTCGACGCTGAATCCGCCGAGATCCTTGAGTTGGGAATACAGATAGCCACCCGAGACATAGAGCCAGTCGCGGAGGTTGCGCTCGAGCCGGAGGACATTCGCGCCCTGCCAGTAGTCCTGGCGGTCGGTGGCCCGGGTGGCGAAATCGAAATCCACGAACTCGAAATTGGTGCGGCGATCATCCTGGTTGTGCCATTCAAACTGGGCCTGGTCCGAGATCAGGAGCCCGTTGAGATCGTAGCGGACATCGAGCGTGACGGTGTGGGTGGTCTCGTCGACGCTCTTCCGTCCCGGGTAGATATTGCGGGTCACGCCATCGCGGCTGACGGCGCCCCAGTTGAGCGTCGACTCCGTTCCATCACGCATCTGGAGGTCGTAGGCGACCCGAATCACGGGCCAGTCGGGAAGATCCAGTCCGAACTCGATAGTCGCCCGACGGCGGCGGACCCAAAGGTCTTCGTCGAGGGACGGGGCCGGGAGCCCAAAAGGCGCGTAATAACCCCCGGTGTCGTCCTCGAACCGTTTGGACTCGCGATAGCTGAACTGAGCCCACCCGAGATCGTCGCGCTCGATCCGGGTGCGGATGCGATAGTCCTCCGGACCCGCCATGGCGCGTCCGTCGATTTGGACGCGGGTCCGCGGGTCCAGATCGTATTTGAGGGAGTAGTCGGTGGCGCCGCCGCCCCAGCCTTCGCGGGTCCATTCGTGCTCGCGAAAGCGCGCCTCGTTCCCGCTGACCGTGATGAATTGCACGGCAGGCGTGATGCTGAAGGCCAACTCGGGACCGGCGGGAGTCTCGGACCAGTGGGCCCCCTGGTCGATCCACGCCCGAAGCAGACCCACCTGGGCCGGCGTCAAAGGTTCGCCCTTTCCCGGCGGAGGCATTTCCATGTCCTCGACCACCCTCGATACATAGTGGACGAGGGGACTGTGCGCGCTGTCTCCAGGAATGATGTCGACGCCCGTGTCGCCGCCCTTCAAGGCCGATTCGCGATTGTCGAGGCGCAACCCGCTCTTGGGCCGTTCCGGACCGTGGCAGCGAAGGCACGATTGCTCGAAGATCGGCTGAATGTCCGTCGCGAAGGAGATCGTTTTGGATGCGGGTGGGGGAAGGCGGGAAGGATCCAATTCCGTGGCGCTGGCCGTTGCAAGCCGAGGTAACACCACGAAGGGCAAGAAGGACACGAAGACGAGGATGGGAAGCCGTGGTGCTGGTGATGGCCTGTTGGCGGTGCCGGGGCGTTGCCGCGGGCCGGGCCGTGGCACGGCGCGGATTTCCCGATATCCGTCGCGCTGCCCGAGCGACCCCGCAGGGTCAATACAGCATCTTTGGTTGGAAATTGGAGCCATGAATGGCGGTGTGACATCCGGCAGACCAGCAGGTGCCCATCGAAAGGAGCGATTTGTGGTCGATCTTCCCGATCCACAGGTCGCCCGAGGTGGGTTGCACCTGGGAATGGCATTTCAGGCAGAGATTGACGTCCCGCTCGATGAGCAGTTTGGCGTTGATGGACCCGTGGGGCTGATGGCAGGTGGTGCATCCCTCGCGAAGGGCCTCGTGTTCGAAGACAAAGCTGCGGGCCTGTTCCTTGTGACAGGAGGCGCATTGCTCGTTGAGCCGCGCCATACCCAGACCGCCGGATGGCTTCATGATCTCCCGGCCATGGGGATCGTGGCACTGGACGCAGTTCATCAGATTCTCGGCGACCGGGTGATGGACCGGCAACCGGAACTGCAGTTGGACGTCCTGGTGACAGTTGTAGCAGGCCTGGGGATTGCGGCCCGGGTTGAAGATCAGCGACGCGCGATCGCGCGGCGCCTCAATGTGTTTGCTGCCGGGGCCGTGACAGCTTTCACAACTCGTCCCGCCCGGCGGCGTCGACGTGTCGACCCGCACCCGGTAATGGACGCTTCCCTGGAAGACCCGCGCGTAGTTCGTGTGGCAGTAGTAACACTGCTCGTTCCCGACGTACGTCGCCCCGGGAATCTGCGGCGCCACGACAATCGTGCGCTGCACCGTCCCGCACGACGCCAGGAATACGGTCACCGTGACGAGCGCCCCGAGCGCCGCCACGCCCAACCGACCTTTCCTGATAGACAGGCTCACTCCACAATCCACCGACCCGCCGGTTTCATTCCTTTCGCCCGTGAGCCCGCACGAGGCGCCGAAAGGTGGCAAAAGCCGCGCGACCCTACTGATCCCGGTCGAGGACTGGCAAAGAATTATTTTTTGCCGACTGCCTCACGTTTCCATTTCACACGGGCTCTCAGGAAATCGAGTTCGACATTCAACCCCGGCGTCGCCCGCCGGGTGGCGACCGCACCAGAGTCCGTCCCGGACATCGGGGACATCGGTCGTGGGATTGACCTGCCTCCGTCGCCGGCTACAACGAGGCATGCCCGCCAAGTCCTTCGTGCTCGCAACAGTCCTGCTCGCACCCTGGCTGTCCGCGTCCGCGGACGTGATCGTCCTCGCCCCCGTTGCCGACACCTCGATCTTCTCCGTGAGCCCGAACAACAACCTCGGCGCGTCGGCGACGCTGGCGGTCGGAGGCAATGCCAACGCGCAGCCGGGCCGCGGTCTGATCCGATTCGATCTCACCGGCAAAGTGCCGGCCGGTGCGATGCTCACGCGGGCGTCCTTCGGCTTTCGCGTCGTGCGCAATCCGGCGTCGGCGGTGGAATCGACGTTTGCGATTCACCGGGTGCTGGTGCCGTGGTCCGAAGGCGCGGGAACGGGAAACACCGGGCGCCCGGCCGTGGACGGTGAATCCACCTGGCTGCACCGCGTGCAACCGGACGTGGCCTGGAGCGAGCCGGGGGGCGGTGCGGGCGTCGATTATGCGGACCCGCCGAGCGCCATGGTGCCGATGCTCCGCGAGGGAACTTATGTCATGGAGTCGGCCGGCCTGGTGGACGACGTCCGACTCTGGCTTGCCGATCCGAGTCAAAACTTCGGTTGGATGCTCAAGGGCAACACCGAAACCGATGCGCTCACCGCCCGTCGGGTCGGGGCACGCGAGGACCCGCCGAATGCCGCCGCCCTGACGGTAGAGTACGTCGTTCCGATGCGTCCGGTCATCGTTCGTTCGGGGCGGAACGGTCAACGTTTCGAACTCGAGTTCCAGGCGGAGGCCGGAAACATCTATGAGGTCCAGGCGACCGGCGATCCGGCCAAGGCTGTCTCCTGGCAGATGGTGACGAACTACGTTGTGAAACTCATCTCGACGAACATCGTGTATTCCGAACTGATCCAGCCGGTCTCGAACCGGCTCTTCAGAATCGCCGATGTCGGGGACGTGGACTGAAATGAGCGGGGACCAATCCGCTGGGTTCGGCGAATCGTGAAGCTCGGAGCGCGGCGTTCACGCCGCTTCAACCACGGATTCACCCAGGGGTCGCCGGACATTTGATCGGTGATGCCCGCTTCAAGCGCCGATGCGGGCTGAAGCCCGCGCGCCGAGAATGAGGGGGGGACCTCGTCCACCCCGGAGGGAGGTGCCAGATCGGAAAGCGAAGGCGGCGGACACCCGTCCGCCGCCACAAAACTCCGCCGCTTCCAGGGCGGTTGAAGGGCTAAGAATCCTCGGGAATGCGCATCCGATAGAAGGACCGGTACACGAATACCAGTGCGATTACCAGGAACACTGCCCCGATGATGGACTTCGCGAACTGACTGGGCATGGTGACGGCGATTTCAACAGCCAGCAATCCAAACAGGGTGGTGAACTTGATCACCGGGTTCATCGCCACCGAGGACGTATCCTTGAAGGGGTCGCCCACGGTGTCGCCGACCACCGTCGCCGCGTGGAGGTCCGTTCCTTTCTGCCTCAGTTCAACCTCGACGATTTTTTTGGCGTTGTCCCAGGCGCCACCGGCATTGGCCATGAAGATGGCTTGGAACAATCCGAAGAACGCGATCGCGATCAGGTAGGCGATGAAGAAGTAGGGATTGAAGAACGGCAGCGCGAGGGCCAGACAGAACACGACAATGAAGATGTTCCACATGCCCTTCTGCGCGTATTCCGTGCAGATCCGCACGACCTCCTTGCTGTCCTTGTCCGAGGCCGTCGTGGAGTCCAGTTTCATGTGCTCCTTGATGTACACCACGGCCCGATAGGCGCCGGTCACCACCGCCTGCGTCGACGCCCCCGTAAACCAGTAAATGACCGCGCCGCCGGCAATCAGCCCGAGAATGATCTGCGGCTGAACCAGGCTGAGCTTGGAGATCACGCTGAAGGTCGGATCGAGTTGTTTGCCGATCGTGTCGAGCAGGATGATGATGCCGAAGACCATCGTCGTCGCGCCCACGACCGCGGTCCCGATCAACACCGGTTTCGCCGTCGCCTTGAACGTGTTGCCCGCGCCGTCCCCCTTCTCCAACTGGTACTTCGCATTCTCGAAATCCGGATCGAACCCGAAGTTCTTTTTGATATCGTCCCGGATCCCCGGGCGTCCCTCGATCTGGCTGAGTTCGTACACCGACTGCGCGTTGTCCGTCACCGGCCCGTAGCTGTCCACCGCGATCGTCACCGGCCCCATTCCGAGGAACCCGAAGGCGACCAGGCCGAAGGCGAAGATCGGGGCCGCGAACTGGAATTCCGCCGGCATGGTCCCCATGAGGGCGGCATTCTGCGACACGAGGTAGGCGACGAACATCAACGCCAGGATCACCAGTCCCATCCAGAAGGCCGAAAAGTTGCCCGCCACGAAGCCGGAAAGGATGTTCAGCGAGGCCCCTCCATGTTTCGAGCAGTTGGTGATCTCCTTCACATGCCGCGACTTCGTGCTCGTGAAGATCTTGGTGAACTCGGGGATCACCGCTCCGGCCACCGTTCCGCAACTGATGATCACCGATAGAACCCACCACAGACTCGAATCCATACCGGGTTGCCGGGCGAGCAGCACATAGCTCGCGATGAAGGTGATCACAATCGAGATTGCCGACGTGATCCAGACCAGGTGCGTCAGCGGCGCCTCGAAGTCAAAATCCTTCTTCGTGCTGAACAGCGCCTTGCTGATCGCCTCGTTCACAAAATACGAGACGAGCGAGGTGACAATCATCAGCGCGCGCATCGCGAACAGCCAGATGATCAGGGTTGCACAGATCGTCGCGTTCGAGGCGAGGGCGAGCGCGAGAAATGCAATCAAGGCCACCCCTGTAACCCCGTAGGTCTCGAACCCGTCCGCGGTCGGCCCAACGGAGTCGCCGGCATTGTCCCCCGTGCAATCGGCGATCACACCCGGATTCTTGGGATCGTCCTCGGGCAGCTTGAAGACAATCTTCATCAGGTCGGACCCGATGTCGGCGATCTTGGTGAAGATACCCCCGCAGATGCGCAGCACGGACGCACCCAGGGACTCGCCAATCGCGAAACCGATGAAACAGGAGCCGACCAGTTCCCTCGGCAAAAACACCAGGATGGAGATCATGAAGAACAACTCCACCGCCACCAACAGCAGACCGACGCTCATCCCCGAGCGAAGCGGGATCCCGAGCGTTGCCAGCGGATTCCCCTTCAGGGCCGAGAACGCCGTCCGCGAATTCGAGGTCGTGTTGATCCGGATCCCGAACCACGCCACGCCATAGGAACCCAAAATGCCGAGGATCGAGCAGAGAAGAATCACGAAGACCGAACCCATGGATAAATGCTGCAGGCCCACAAAATAATACAGCATGCAGAGCGCAATCAGGACCCACAGGATCGCAAGGAACCGTCCCTGGGTCAGCAGGTACGTCTTGCAGGTCTCCCAGATGCTGTTCGAGACCGAACCCATGCAGGAATGCACCGGCAGCGCCTTGGTCTGCCGGTACTGCACCAGGCCGAAGGATGCCCCGATCGCGCAAATCACAATCCCCAGGTACATCAGGGTTAATCCCCGGATGCCGCCCAACCCGGCGAAGGTGACCTGGGTCAGATCGGGAATGTGGATGTCGGCCTCACCGGCGTGGACCGCGAGGGGAACGGCCCAGAGAATCGCGAGAATCGCGACGAGGCGCTTGACTGAGTTCTGCTTATGCATATGCGATCATTGAATTAGATCAACTACCCAATCGATGCTGCGGAGGGGCGGCCCGGCTGTCGAGGAATTTGAGGAGAAAATCTCATGCCGCCGTCACCTTGGAGGAAGCGGCCCTAATGACGCTCGCCTCCGAACAGGGTGTCAAGCCGATATCCACGTCTAATCGGATTCATTATCCCGCGGACGTGTCCGGACCCGACCTCGCGAAGGTCCTTCCTCAGCCCTTGCCCCCCGCGCCCTCCCTCGCGCAGCGGGCGCCCGCGAAAGCTCACGGACCCATCGGAGATCCTCTCGCGTCCGATCTCCTTGACGCCTAGGCTGGCGCCGTGCGCTTTGTTCCTCCGCTCGTCCTTTTGGTCGCCGTGTCGGCCAGCCTCTTTGCCGGAGACTGGCCCCAATGGCGGGGCCCGCAGCGAAATGGCACCACGCCCGAATCGGGGTGGCTGGATCGGTGGGACGGTGATCCCCCGGTTGCGTGGCGCGCCAAGGTCGGCCTCGGTTTCTCGTCCTTCGTTGTGTCGGAAGGGCGGGTTTGCACCGCGGGTTACGCGGATGGAAGGGACACGGTGTTTTGCCTGGACTCGGAGACCGGCAAGCCCGTCTGGACCCGCGATTATCCCTCCGAGCTGGGCGCGAAGTTCTTCGAGGGCGGCACCACGGGCACGCCCACGTTCGATGGAGACCGGGTTTACTGGCTGAGCCGGTGGGGCGACCTCTTTTGCCTCGGGGCATCGGATGGTCGCGTGGTGTGGTCCAGGAATCTTCACGAGGAGGCGGGGGTGCCGATACCCAACTGGGGTTTCAGCGGAGCGCCGCTGGCGCACGGGGATTTGTTGGTGCTCAATGTCGGGGATGCCGGCATGGGTCTCGACAAGGCGACCGGCCGCATGGTCTGGCGCTCCGCGAACAAGGACGCGGGGTACTCCTCGCCATTCCCCCTCCGAAGGGAGGGCGAGTGGCTTGCGGTCATGGCTTCCCAGCGGTCCTATGTCGCCGTCCGAATTCGCGACGGGTCCGAGGTCTGGCGCATCCACTGGCTCACCCAGTACGATCTCAACGCCGCCGACCCCAATTTCGCGGGCGACCGCGTCTTCCTGTCGACCGGGTACGGCAAGGGCGCCGGTTTGTTCGACGTGGCTTCGGGAACCCCGAAGGAACTCTGGAAGAGCAAGGTCCTTCACACGCAATTGAACGCGGCGGTTCTCTACAAGGATCACTTGTATGGCGCCGATGGCGACACAACGGAGAACGCGGCGCTGAAGTGCGTTGATTTCGCGACAGGCCGGGAGGCGTGGTCGGAGTCCCATTTCGGATCCGGGGGCGTCATTGTTGCCGACGGGAGGCTCATCGCCCTGAGCGGCCACGGCGAGTTGATGGTGGCGGAAGCCACTCCCGATGGATTTCATCCCACCGGCCGGGGGCAGGTCCTTGGCGGCTTATGCTGGACAGCACCGGTCCTTGCCAACGGTCGGGTGTTCTGCCGCAACTCGCACGGGGAAGTGGTGGTGGTGAATCTCCGCAAGCCCGGGGTATGAACCGGCGCGCATTTCTGCAATCGACGGCCGTGGCGGGTCTCGCGCTGGGTGTCGCCCCATTCGCGCATCCGGCGGATCGCGACCGGCGGCGACGCGTGGCACTCATCGGGGCCGGTTGGTGGGGCAAGACCGTCCTCAAAGAGGCCCTTGCATCCGGTCACGCCACCGCCGTCGCCCTCGTGGATGTGGACGCGAGCGCGCTGGAGGTCGGGGCGGAACAAGTCGCCGACCTCGGTGCCGGCGCACCCCGGACCTACCGTGACCACAGGGAAATGCTCCGGAAGGAGCATCCCGAGATCGTCATCATTGCGACCCCCGACCACTGGCATGCCCTGGTCACGCTCGACGCCCTTGAGGCCGGGGCCCACGTCTACCTTGAAAAGCCGACGGGCCACACGATCGCCGAGAGCCAGGCCATCGTGCGCGCCGCCCGCGATGCGGGACGGGTGATCCAGGTCGGTCTCCATCGGCGCGTGGGTCCCCATCACGTCAGCGCCATGAAATTCCTTCGATCCGGTGCGGTCGGTGACGTGGGCATGGTGCGGGCCTTCGCCGACAGCTCGGGTGGCAGTGAGCGAGCGGCGCCGAATGATGATCCACCGGAAGGTCTCGACTGGAATGCGTGGTGCGGACCCGGGCCCCTTCGCCCGTTCAACAAGCGCATCCATCCTGGCGGCTGGCGCCATTTCCTCGACTATGCCAACGGCACCCTCGGTGACTGGGGTGTCCACTGGCTGGATCAAGTGCTCTGGTGGAGCAACGAACCCTACCCACGCCGCGTGTTCTCCACAGGCGGTCGCCTCGCGGGGAGTCCGGTCGTTCTCAATGCGAAGGAACAGACCACGGACGCGCCGGATCACCAGGTTGCTGTGTATGAGTTCGAGAAGTTCACCTGTGTGTGGGAACACCGGCGCTTCGCGGGGAACGCCAGCGAGCATCACGGCATCGGGGTGTACTTCTACGGGACAAAGGGCGTACTCCATGTCGGGTGGCGGGACGGATGGACCTTCTACCCGTCATCTCCAGGAGGTCAGAAGGTCCACGAGGATTCGCGCCTCCAGGAGCCGGATGGCCACAACATCCGGCTCTTGTGGGCGGACTTTGTCCGGGCGATCGAGACCGGCGAGGCGCCCGCCGCCGGCATCGAAGTCGGTCACCGCTCCAGCGTGCTGGCGCTTCTCGGCATGCTGTCCTTGCGCCTGGGTCGAAGCCTGAACTGGGACGGGGCGCGCGAGGCGGTTGTGGGCGACGAGGAGGCGAATCGTCTGTTGCGCAGGACCTATCGGGCTCCTTGGGTGTATCCGGCGTGACCGGACAGCAGGCGGAGCAAGGTCTGGCGAACCGCCGCGCCCGACGGCTTTGCTTGATGGTGCATCGACGACGCCTGCCTGGCTCTCACGGTCCGCCCGGACGTGGAGACGGGACGAGAAACTCGGCCGCGCATCGTGGGAGGCGTTGATCCTGACGGTCGCGGCAAGCCGACTCGACCGTGATCAAACGACCCGACGGCTGCGCGAATTCCTGCGTCCGCGGAAGTGAGGACAATGCGACCGCTCCCATGAGTCCTGAAGGAGCCTGGCCCGGGGGGGTTATTCTGCGCGTCTGGCGTGCGGGCGGACGATCAGGTCGACGAGTTCACCAGGATGAACCTCAAGTCCGGGCGGCAGCTCGACGAGAAAGGGCAGGCCGCGTTCCACCGAATTGTCAAACCCGCGGAGACGCATCGGCGAGGCCACCAGTTCCAGGTCCGTGCCCACCCGCGTGATGCGCGAATGGGCAACTTGCGGGTGGATTCCTCGCGTCCGGATCTCGACGGGCATGTCAGGTTTCGGCTGGAGATCGAGGGGTTGGCGGACATAACCGACGATGCGTTCGGAGTTGGGAGCCGTAATGGTGAAGAGGACCGTCCCGGCAGCCACCCTTTCCCCGGAGCGATGATTGAGGACCTTGATGATCCCGCCGATCGGGGCGCGCAGCGTCTGCAGGCGTCGTTGCCGCATGCGCGCCTCCTGGGCCGCGATGGATCCCGCGATGACATCCAGCGAACCCGCCTGGTCCTGGCGCGTCGAGGACGCCAGGCGCTCGACGGAGCCAGCGAGCCCGTCAACCACGGCGGTTCGCTCGCGGACTTCGGCCTCCAGCGCCTCGGCCACCGACTTGGCCAGGTCGAATTCCGCCTCGGAAAGGATGTTCTCGGACTTGAGTTGACGGGCACGCTCCAGTTCGCGGAGTGCGTTCTGCAGGTTGACACGAGCCGTTGCAAGGTTCACTCGCGCCTCCAGCCACTGGGCCCGTATGCTCTCGACGTTTTGTTCGTTGCGTTCCTGGTCCAGCGCCATCCGGCTCCGGCTGATCTCGAGTTCGGTGCGCATGACGGCGAGATCCTCGCGGGTGCTTTCCGGGTCCTGGACCTCGAGGGTCCCGAGCACCTGGCCGTTGGTCACGCAATCGAAACGGTCGATGATCACATTCAGAAGAGTGCCGGCCTCCGGAGCGACCACGTCCGCCCCGATGGTCTCCACCTCACCGAAAAGAGAGATCGCCGAGAAACGGACGTTCCAAAGCAGGGCGCTGGCGACGAAGGCGGCGGCGAAGGCCAGGGTCGGCAGGCCGCGATGACAGAATTCCCGCAGGAGATGTCCGGGTGGACTGGGGATCGGTTCGAGAGGATGTTCCATATTACAACTCGGACTCGTCCTCGGCCTTGACGCTCGTGATGCGCGAAACCCCCTCGAGGGCTCGCAATTCGGTCAGGAGATCCGGCACCCGCGATGTGTCTCGCATCAGGAGGCGGTAGGAGAGGTCGACGCCTCCATAACCTTCATTGGTGCGCTGGCTCGCGCGGATCAGCGACCGGCTGTGCCGCGTCAGGAGTCGATCCAGCGCGCCAAGCTCGGGAAGCGGCCGCGACCAGTGCAGGTTCAGGATGACATCATACCGATGCCTGGCCCCGAAGTTCGACAGGTACAGGTATCCAAAAATGGCGACCGCGAAGACGCTGCCCACCACCGCCGTGGCGTACTTCTGGGTGCCGGCGGCCATGCCAAGCACGATCGTGGTGAGGATGTAACTGGTGTCGAGGGTGTCGCGGAGAATGTTTCGGAATCGCACGATGGCGAACACCGCCATCAGACCGAATGCCGTGACGAGATTGTTCGCCAGCACCTGCATCACCAGGGAGACGACCACCGGGATGATGATCAGCGAGTTGACGAAGCTCCGGGAATAGGAGAGCCCGGGATGAGTGAACATGTAAGTCCATGCGATGGTCTGCCCGCTGAGGAAGGCGAGCAGCATGCCCAGCAGAACGGCCGCAAAATCCGTCGGAACGGCGGCCATGTCACCAGTTCGCAACCAGTCCATCAAATCAGGTTCTCGATCCCACGGAACTATGAGATACTCACGGCCGTGGCCGGCGTCGGGAGCCGGGGATCTGACGGATCCGTGTCTTCGGGACCCATCGAGGCCCGACCCACGGCCAGGGCTTCCACGAATCGCGCTTCGCCGAATTTCACGATGCCGTCCGCATATTTGGCGGCTGAGCTCTGAGTCAGATCGAAGACGCGCACCAACTCTCTCCACCAATCGGGAAATCGGCCGGTGAACTTAAGTTCCAGGATGACCCGCCGATTAAAGACGATGAGCGGGTCCGTCATTTCGGTGCGCAACCGGGTCGTGGGGTCCGGTTCGAAAGAGACATCCCGATCCAGGGTCACGCGCACCGAGTTGTCGCGGGGACTCATCCACGCCTCCCGCTGGTAGGCGATATGCGCCACCGGCCGCGCCTGGAGGTCCATGGTCCGCGCGAGAAACACCTGAATCCCGGCGAGGTGCCGCGGATCCGTGGACCCGAGTTCGGACGCTTCCGGAAACTGTCCGCCGAGCAACCGGTCCACCGCCTCGCGACGCACCGCCCCCCTTTGCTTGAGGATCGCGTTGTTCATGCGGCGTTTGATCTCGAAATAGACCGGCGCCGCCGGCCGGTTCTCGTAGAAGCGGATCCGCAGTTTGTATCGGTTCTTGTTTCCGTTGATGGTGTGGCGGTAGGTCGCCAGCGTCGGCGAATCGAGGTAGAGGCTGTGGACCGGATAGGAATACCGCGGTCGCGTGGCGCCGAACTCGTCCACTTCCAGGTAGGCGCTGATGAAGTCGCGGACGGCAACCGCGACCTCTTCGCTGACCTGGTACTTCAGCTCGAGCCGCGACATCTGCATCCGATCCTCGCTCATGTTCTGGATTTGCGGGCAGCAAACGGAGCGCAACGCGACCGTCAGCAATTCGTAACCCAACCGGGACGGTTGAGACTCTTTTGACACTGCCTCACGCCGTCTGCTTCGACAAGCGCGCAGGGATGGGATGCCGGGACCCCCCAATATGGCGTTTTCCTGGAGCACCCGCGATCACCGGGGAGGCCCTCATGGCAGGTTCTCCAGCGCCCCCTGGAGCTGACGTTCCTTCGTCTGCCAGTCGGCCAGCCGCTGCCGGTGTTCCTCCAACACCTTCGGCGGAACCTTTTCCGTGAAATTCGGGTTGCCGAGCTTTTCCTGGACCTTCGCGATTTCGGCCCGCGCCTTTCCGATCTCCCGTTCCAGCCGTGTCCGCTCTGCCGCCGGGTCAATGATTCCGGAGAGCGGCAGGTAGAGGTCGCCGATGGGATTGGAGACCCCCGGCGTTCCGCGCTCCGGTTTCCAGTCTGGCCCGACGCGATCGATGGATTCGGCATTGAGGAGGATTTGAAGGATGCTGACATCAGAGGCGGGCAGATCACCTGCGGGTCGCAATATGAACCGGATCTTCCGATTGGCGGGCACGTTGAACTCTGCCCGAAGATTGCGACCGAGGGTCACGAGTTCGAAACGCGCCGTGGCGACCTTGTCGACGGAATCGTCCAGACCCCATTCCTCCCGTTCTTCGTCCTCCAGCGGCTTTGGCCAGGGAGCGGTCATCACGCTGGTTCTGCCCTGGCTGGCTGGCATGTCCGCCGCATATCCCAGGCCATGCCAGAGTTCCTCCGTGATGAACGGCAGGAACGGGTGAAACAACCGGAGCATGTGGCTGAGGACGAAGTCGATCACAGCGAGTTTGTTCACCTGCAAGGGACCCGGGCCGGAGGCAAAGGCGGCCTTGCTGGTCTCGACATACCAGTCGCAGTACTCACTCCAGAAGAACCGGTACAGCGTTTGCGTCACCTCGTTGAAGCGATACCTCCCGTAAGCCTCGTCGATCTCGCGGATCGCCTGGTCCAACCGCATCAGGATCCACCGGTCATCCGTGGTGAGAAGATCCGATTGAATCTCCCCCTGGACCTCTCCCGCCTGGATCTGGCGAAAGCGGCACGCGTTCCACAGCTTGTTGCAGAAGTTTCGTCCAAGTTCGACGTTGATCTCATCAAAGATCACGTCCTGCCCCAGAGGCGCCGAGCGCATGACACCGAAGCGAAGGGCGTCGGCCCCGTATTTCGCAATCAGGTCCAGGGGGTCCGGCGAATTGCCCAGGCTCTTCGACATCTTACGCCCCTGTTTGTCCCGGATGATCCCCGTGAAGTAGACGTTCCGAAAGGGCATCTCCCCCATGAACTCGTATCCCGCCATGATCATGCGGGCGACCCAGAAGAACAGAATATCAGGCGCTGTCACCAGGTCGGAGGTCGGATAGAAGGTCTTTAGCGTGGGGTTATGGGCGTCGCGATCCGGGTCGCTCGTCCAGCCCATCGTCGCAAACGGCCACAGCCACGAACTGAACCAGGTGTCCAGGACGTCCGGATCCTGGACCCAGTTCCCCGGATCCGGGGGTGGCGTCACCTCACACCAGACCTCCGGGCCGGCGGAAGGCGTGGATTCGGACATTGCCGTGGGCGCGGCGGCCGCTCCGGCTTCGCTGCCAGGCATGGACTTCCGATACCACACCGGGATCCGGTGACCCCACCAGAGCTGACGACTGATACACCAGTCCTGGATGTCCGCCATCCAGTGGTCGTAGACCTTCGCCCATCGCCCCGGATGAAAACGCATCGGAATCGGGATGGGGACCTGCTGCCGGAGGCTGCCCGACGGATGGTCCTCCTCCAATTCCACGCAGGCGCGGGCGCGATCGACACTGGGATACCTGAGGAACCATTGCTCACTGAGCCTCGGCTCGATGGGAACGTCAGCCCGCTCACTGAATCCGACGTTGTTGGTATGCGGTTCGGAACGGTCCAGGGCACCCATGGACTGCAGCAGTTCCACCGCCTTCTTGCGCGCCGCGAACCGGTCGAGCCCGGCCAGATCGCGTCCGGCGAGCCCATTCATCGTGCCGTCGGGATTCAGCACATCCACGACCGGAAGGTGATGCCGCTGGCCGATCTCAAAATCCGCCTTGTCATGGGCGGGCGTCACCTTGAGGACTCCGGTGCCAAAGGCGGGATCAATGTGGTCATCCGCAAGGATCGGCACGACGGCCGGGTCCTCGAGCGGCAGGGGACGGCGGACGTGCTTCCCGATCAGTCCGGCGTAGCGCGGGTCCCCGGGGTGAACCGCCACGGCGGTATCCGCCGGGATCGTCTCCGGGCGTGTCGTCGCGATGGTCAGGAACCGCCCAGGCTCCTCGGCCACCTCGACCCGGTAGTAGTGTAGGAAGCCCTTCTGTTCCTTCATGACGACCTCCTCGTCAGACAGCGCGGTCAAGGAGGCCGGACACCAGTTCACCATCCGGCGTCCCTTATAGATCAGACCCTTCCGGAAGAGATCGACAAACACCCGGTGAACGCACGCCGAATAGTCCGGGTCCATCGTGAAACGTTCGCGACTCCAGTCGCACGAGGCGCCGATCTTCTTGAGTTGCTGGATGATGATGCCGCCGTGGTGGGCCTTCCATTCCCAGGCCTTTTCCACGAAGGCCTCCCGGCCGATGTCATCGCGATGCCGCATCACCCCCTGTTTCTTGAGGGTCCGTTCCACGACCGTCTGCGTGGCGATCCCGGCATGATCGGTCCCCGGGAGCCAGAGGACCTCTTTGCCGTCCATGCGGGCCTTCCGCGCGAGGATGTCCTGGATCGTGTTGTTCAGGACATGGCCCAGCGTCAGGACCCCGGTGACGTTCGGAGGCGGGATCACGATCGAATACGCCGGGCGCCGTTCGGTTACCCGCGAGGGATCCGCCCGAAAACATTCGTGCTCCAGCCAGAACGCGTACCACTTGTCCTCCACCGCTCCGGGTTCGTAGGCCTTGGGAATCTCGGTCATGTCGCGTCCGGTGAACGTACCGGAAGTCGGCCATCAGCGGCAACAGAGGGAAGAGCGGCCGATGAGCCCGTGTCCGAAGGCGCCCTTCGACGACGCCCGACGGCGGCCGCGGACGGGCTCTTAGGCGTTGCCTCGGCCCGGCAGGCTCGGGGATGCTGGGGGCTTCGTATGGCGCGGCGACCGTATCCCTTTCACCTCATCGAGCCGAAGTGGCAACAGCGGTGGGAACAGCAGGCTCAATTCAAGGCCTGGAACCCCGGTGAGACCCTTCCACCGGATCATCCCTTCGCCGTCCGCCATCGTCTCGAAGGCCGATCGCCTGCCGCTGCGGAATTACCCCCGAAGCTCTACATCCTCGATATGTTTCCGTATCCGTCCGGGGCCGGCCTTCATGTCGGACACCCGGAGGGTTACACCGCCACCGATATCCTCGCGCGATACCGGCGCGCGCAGGGTTTCAACGTCCTCCATCCCATGGGGTGGGACGCCTTTGGACTCCCCGCCGAGCAGTACGCCGTCCGGACAGGCCAGCACCCGCGCAGGACGACGGAAGCGAACATCGCGACGTTCCGGCGCCAGATTCGCAGCCTGGGTTTCAGTTATGATTGGTCGCGGGAGGTCGATACCACCGATCCGAGTTACTTCCGGTGGACCCAATGGATCTTTCTGCAGCTTTACAACGCGTGGTTCAACCCGGAGTCCGATCGCGCGGAACCGATCACCACGCTGAACTATCCCGACGATCTGCAGCCGGCGCCGGGAGGCCCATCCGACCATGCTTCCGCGAACCTCGAGGCACGTCGACGGGAGTGCCGCGATTCGAAGCGTCTGGCCTACGTCGCCGAGGCGCCGGTGTGGTGGTGCGAGGCCCTCGGCACGGTCCTCGCCAATGAGGAGGTGGTCGACGGCCGCAGCGAGATTGGCGGCCATCCCGTGGTTCGGCGTCCCATGCGCCAATGGATGCTGCGGATCACCGCGTATGCCGATCGCCTCCTCAAGGACCTCGACTCCCTCCAATGGAGCGAGTCCCTGAAGGAAATGCAGCGGAACTGGATCGGCCGAAGCGAAGGGGCGGAGATCCAATTCCCGATCGACTGCAACCCCCCAGCCGAGACCCTCCCGGGGACGGGCGATCGCCGCACACTGACAGTCTTCACCACCCGGCCGGACACGGTGTTTGGCGCCACCTACATGGTCCTCGCCCCGGAACACCCGTTCCTGGACGCCTGGCTCGCCGCCGGCTGGATCCCTGAATCGTGGGATCACAAGGTGCCCGAATCCTGGCGCGGTGGCGCTCCCAACCCCCGCGAAGCCCTCCGCGGCTACCGCGAGGCCTGCGCACGAAAGTCGGATCTCGAACGCACCGAACTCTCGAAGGAGAAGACCGGCGTCTTCACCGGGGTCATGGCCTTGAATCCGCTCACCGGACACCGGATTCCCATCTGGATCGCAGACTATGTCCTGATCAGCTACGGCACGGGCGCGATCATGGCTGTCCCCGCTCATGATACGCGCGACTTCGAATTCGCAACCAGGTTCGAGCTACCCATTGTCCAGGTCGTCCAACCTCCGGGCGACCTCGATTGGCGGGGTTACGTCGGAGACGGAACGGCCATGAACTCCGCGAACCCGGACATGACCCTGGACGGCCTGCCCACGTCCGAAGCGAAAAGACGGATCACCGACTGGCTGGAGTCGCAGCGCCTCGGCCATCGTCGCGTGAATCACAAACTCCGCGACTGGCTTTTCAGCCGGCAGCGCTATTGGGGTGAACCGTTCCCGATCGTGTGGCACACGGAACCCGACGGGTCCACCTGGCACGAGGCCTTGCCTGAATCGGTTCTGCCGGTCCGTCCGCCGCCGCTCGACGACTACAAACCCACTTCGGACGGCCTCCCGCCTCTGGCTCGGGCAACGGAGTGGATCCACCCGGCCCCCGGAGTGACACGTGAGCTCAACACCATGCCCCAATGGGCGGGGAGTTGCTGGTATTACCTTCGATATCTCGACGCGCGAAATGACGCCGCCCTGACCGACCCCGCGGCGGAACGTTACTGGATGGGCGCCTCTGAGGCGAACCGGTCGGCCGTGGTATCCAAAGCGCAGCCTCTGACCCCGACCCCGACCCCGGGCGTTGACCTTTATGTCGGGGGAACGGAACACGCCGTGCTTCACCTCCTCTACGCCCGATTCTGGCACAAGGTCCTCTTCGACCTGGGGCACGTATCCACCCCGGAGCCCTTTTTTCGGCTTGTGAACCAGGGACTCATCCTCGGTGAGGACGGTCAGAAGATGTCCAAAAGCCGGGGGAATGTGGTGAACCCTGACGAGATCCTGGCTGAGTATGGCGCCGATGCCTTTCGCTTGTACGAAATGTTCATGGGCCCGCTTCAGGACTCCAAGCCTTGGAGCACAAAAGGTGTCGAGGGAGTCTATCGGTTCCTCGGACGGGTATGGAGGCTCTGTGTCGACGAGACTTCCGAAACCGAATTTGAACAGGCACTCACAACTGCCGGCTCGGGAACGCACGAATCGCTGTTGAAGATCCTCCGCCTGAACCCGGCGGTACGGGACGCACCGGCGTCGAGGTCCCAGGTGCGCGCGTTGCATGCATGCATTCGCAAGGTGACCGAAGACCTCGAGGGACTTCGGTTTAACACCGCCATCAGTGCAATGATGGTGTTCGTCAACGAGGCGACGGCCTGGGAGCATCGTCCCAGGAACATCCTGCGCGAGTTTCTCCAACTGCTGGCGCCGTTTGCACCCCACCTCGCCGAGGAACTCTGGGCCCTGATCCATGCGGACGAACCAGGAGGTCCTCCGAACCTCGGTTATGCCTCATGGCCGGCGTTCGATCCGGCACTCTTGATCGAAGACACTCGCGAGGTGCCGGTTCAGGTGAACGGCAAACTCCGGCAAGTGATCCAGGTCCCTGCGGCGGCAACCCCTGCCGATTTGGAATCTGCTGCGCTCGCCGCCGACAAGATCCAGGCAATTCTTGCCGGGAGAACGGTACGCAAGGTCATTGTTGTTCCCGGCAAATTGGTGAACCTGGTGGTGTCGTGAACTTCCGACGGAAACCCCGTGAAGGAAGGGTGCCGTAAACAAAGGGACAGACCCTTTGTTGGAACCGCCCGTCTTTGGCCTCGGCGGATGATGGAACCTACGCTGGCCGCGAGACTTGCCTGCGGTGCCTTTTCATCGGCGGCATTGCAGTTGCAAATTGCGTTGGCTAACATTTGCGCCTGTGCTCCAGTTAACCCGACAGCAACAGCGGGTTTTGGCAATGATCCTGCTGCTTTTGGCTGTTGGCTGGGGTGTCAAAGCGTGGCACCTCGCCCATCCCGCAGCGGTGAAGTCGCCGCCTGCACAGGAACCCGATGCAAAGCGTGAGTTTTGAAGAGGTGGTGGAACGGGCCGTCGCCCGTGATCCGCGATTCCATCCCGATTGCTACGAATTCATTCGCGAAGCGCTCGACTTGACCCAACAGCGGGCATCGGAGCGCGGGGATGTCCATCGCCATGTCACGGGTGCCCAGTTGCTCGAAGGTGTCCGCCTCCTCGCCCTGCGGGCATTTGGGCCGATGGCGCCAACCGTTCTGGAGTCTTGGGGAATCACCCGCTGCGAGCATTTCGGCGAGATCGTGTTCAACCTGATTGAACTGCGCTTTCTCAGGAAGACCGACAGCGATTCGCGGGAGGATTTCAAAGGCGGCTTCGATTTTCACCAGGCCTTTGTCCGGCCCTTCCTCCCGAAGTCACGCCGTTCCCAGCATCCGGAGGAGCCCGCCGCGCATCCCGAGCGGGTGTGACAACGAGCCTGGGGACGGGGCAAATCACCCGCGGCGGGAGTTCCTGTCGATTCAGACTGGCGCTCGAGACGCCGAGTCGGTATGTCCGGCGCGTTTCGTTATGAGTTCCTCACGACGTGCCCGTTCGCGCCGCATCAAGCGCATCCTGGCGAATCTTTTCGTCGCCGTACTTGCCTTTCTCACCCTGGTCCTGCTGGTCGGCCTTTTCCTGCCCCACCAGTACCACGTCGAGCGCACCATCGACATCCGTGCCCGGCCTGAGGTCATTTATGCTGACCTCGCGAATCTGCGCCGGTGGCCGGAATGGACGGTTTGGAACGAGCGGATGGACCCGTCGGTCCAATTCACGTACGAGAGCCCGGACACCGGGGCGGGCGCCGCCTATCGTTGGACCGGCAACAAGCTGGGCCGCGGCCAACTCAAGCTCACCAACGCGAACCCCACCAACGGCGTCGATTTTCAACTCGAGTTCGATGATGGGAGTATGACCTCCACGGGGACCATCCGTTTCACCCCCGAAGGCGAGGCGGTTCGTGTCGTCTGGGTGAACGAGGGCGATTTGGGCAAAAGCCCGATCAACCGCTACTTCGGACTGTGGATGGATTCGATGCTCGGGGACCAGTTCGACAAGGGCCTGGCGAATCTCAAGGCGCGGGCGGAGGGGGAAAAGGGGAAGTAAATCCGCGGAAATCGGCGCAGCGTAGGCGATCACCTCATCGGAAGTGGTGCGAGCCGTTTCGTCCGTTCTCGTTTGCAGACCCTATTCAAACTGCAAGTCCCGGTCAGACCAAAGGACGAAGGCGGGAATTGGGACGGCGAGGTTACGAGTCAACGATTGCCAGGGACTGGGCCAACGAATGGCCGTTTCCGGGGCGTGATGGCGTTACCATGTCGCCGCCTGGCGGACTCTGGCGCATGGCCGCTCAGCGGAGGTTGAGCGCGATCTGCTTCTCGATCTCGGCGGCGAGGTCGATATCCGCGGCACCGCCTTTGCGTCTGGCCTGAACCGTCACTCCGGTCACCGACGGTTCCACTTCGGTCAGACCCACGTACACCGTTCGCGTGTCCACCTTGGCAACGAGGACCCGGCTGACGACGTCGTCACTGACGATTTGACCATTGTATTCGAGAACCTTTCGGGCGGCGGCATGGACCTGGTCAGCGGTCCGTTCGTACTGTCCGGAGATCTTGTCCTTGGTGAATGGAACTCCTGCGCGGGAGCGGTTGTCTAGGGTATGATAGCACCCCGGCACGGTGAACAGGAGCGCGACGAGCAGGCCGCACGCGGCCATGCGAATATTCATGGCCCGGATGCAAACAAAACGCCCCCAAGGCTTCAAGGGACAAACCCGTGGCCAATGGCGGGACGACTGGCTGCGACCCCGGGCTTTTCCGCTTCGGAGACCCGTCGATTGCCGGGACACCTGCGAGAGGTCACGGCCATGAAGAACCGAAGACGGAAGGGAAAGGCCAGGGTAGAGGCGCCGGCTGTGCGGGCGATTGGGTCTGGAAATGGGAAATCCGGTGGCGTCCGATTCGGCCAATGTATGGACCTGCGGTGTGCTGGCACTCGCCCCGGGACTGGCGGTGGACGACAGCGATCTTGACCCGGTGAGGAGGACCGTGGTGAATGCTGGGGCGCCGCGTGTCGGGGCCCTGAATGGGAGGGAGGTTCTGGCCTGGCGCCGACCCGGGCGGGAGTCCGGGAGGTCTGTTCGGGTGAAAGGTGCGGGAGAGGTGGCTGAGCGGTCGAAAGCGGCGGTTTGCTAAACCGTTGTACGGGTAACACTGTACCGGGGGTTCGAATCCCCCCCTCTCCGCCATGTTTTATTGGCGTTTTTGAGCGGTCTTGGTTTTCCCCGACAGATTTCCGCCAAACGGCGGTGCAATCGAGGTCTCCGCGTAGGGCTCGCCAGTCGGCTTTCGTTGCCAAGGCCGGGTCCGTTTCGATCCCGGTTTATCACCGCACCCGCTCGATCGGGGGGAGGTCGTCAATGGGCTCGTCGCGGACCGCGACACGGACGGGTGTTCGCCGGAACACCTTCGAGACCTGAACAAGCGACTTGGGCCGTTCGCCCGCGCATTTTCATGCCAGATCCAAAGCGTCACGGCCTCTTTGGTGCGAGAATACCTGGCCAAGTTGCAGAGCATTTCGGGCAAGAAGTTGACGAATCGCAGCCGGGACAATGCGCGTCGACTGATCATCAGCCTCTTCAACTTCGCTCGGCAGCAGGGGTACGTCAGCCGCGAGCTCGCCGAAGAAATCGCGGAGTTGCCTCGACCGAAGCTCGAGCCCGTGAAGACCGGGGTGTTTGTGCCTTCGGCCATGCGAACACTCCTGGAGGGCGCCGATGATGAACTGCGCTGTGCCATCGCGATCGGCGGGTTTGCCGGACTGAGAACCGCGGAGCTCCACCGTCTGGACTGGAAGGACGTTCACCTCGCCGAGAGGGTAATTATCGTGGGCGCAGACAAGGCAAAGACCGCCTCACGTCGGGTCGTCCCTATGGCCGAGAACCTGGCCGGTTGGCTTTCGTTGGAGGTCAGGGGAACGGGGCCAATCGTTCATCGCTCACACGAGCATCAACTCGCATGGGACTTCTGCAAACTCGCTCGTCGCGCCGGCATTGACTGGGTCAAGAACGGGTTGCGCCACAGCTTCGGCAGCTATCGTCTGGCCGTGACCGGCAACGCGCCTCAAACCGCCTATGAGGCCGGCAACAGCGTGGAATTCGCGTCCGGAAACGATAGCGAAACTTCGGTCAGTTTTTACCAGCGTTTGCGTTGGATTGCGAAATATCCCGAATGGATGGCGGGCCGATTGGATATGATAGTGCCCGGCGTGAATGCGAACAGTCCTGAGGCGAACCAAGCTACACCTGATCTTACCTTCGACACGCGGTCCCGTCAGCGGTCGCGCGTCATCGCGCTGCCGGATGGCGCAGAAATCCTCAATAAGACGGGACTCGCACGTCGCCTCGGCGTCACGGAACGCCACATCGAGAATCTCATCAAGACCCGGCAGATCCCTCACATGCGATTGGGAACCAAAGCCCTCAGGTTCATCTGGGCTGACGTCGTACGGAGCCTGTCGGTACCAAATCGAACCTGAGCCCAGGACTGCGTATAACGGAATCCATTCCTAGCGAGGCGCTGCCTCAGACCGGCGAGGCGTGTTGGGTATTTCCGGCGTTAAGGGTGTTACCTAAGTCTCGTCCCGGCGCCTCGCTAGAAAGGCCTGCTTCGCAGGCCTCTGGAGCTTGGACATGGTGATTGTCGCTGCCTTGGGTCGATTGGCGCAGATCAGTCTTTTCGACAGGCGTCACCCTGCAAAGCAAAGCCCCGGCTGGGCTGTGGGACGCTCGGAGCGTCGATTTTAGCCGTCAAGCGGCGGGCCTTCCGATATACCGAAGGACAAACGCCCAACCGGAGCCGCCCATGCGTCTATCACCGAACGTCGCCGCCCTCCAGAAAGATCACGTCCTCTTCGAGTTGGAGTGCATCGACCGCCTTTATCTCAACGCCTACGTCCCCAGGCTCACCTCTGCCGCCGGCGTCGCCGCCTTCTTCCGCGGCTATCTCGGTCACCGCTTCGCCTCCACCAAGCAGGCGGTCCGGATGACTGAGTCCTTCGTCGCGCGCATCAAGCGGTTTATCGAAAACGAAGGCGTACCCCTCGTCCATTTCCAGAAAGGCCAGCGCAAAGACGATGTCCTGCAAGCGCACCTCCGCTTTTTCCGCAAGCCCGAGGGCGTGATCTTCGTCGGTGTCGCCCAGGAGAAGGCCCGCGTCCCGAGGACCATCCGCAAACGATACGGCAACGCCACCATCCCCTGGATTGATTACTCCACGGCCATGGTCAACTTCTACTACTTCTATTGTCTGGACCGCGACTTCGGCCCCTTTTTCATCAAGTTCTGCTCCTATTTTCCTTAGAGACTGTCTGAAAAATAAGTGGGGTCCTGTTTTCGCGGAAAAGGCCCTATGGCGAGGCGCGACGAGGGAGCATACCCGCCAGCGGTCTGTAACCGAGGAGCAACGAAGCCAGAGGGCCTTTTCCGCGAAAACCCTCCGGGCGACAGGTCTTTTGCGCGAGGCCTTCGTTGGCTCGACCGTCACAGCCCGCTGCGGGGATGCTCCGGTCTCGCCGCCTCGGCCTCGCACAAAATCCCTCGTCGCAGGACTCCAATTATTTTTCAGACAGTCTCTTACCCAGCCAAGCTCTGCCTCAACGGGCACGAGTACCTCAAGAGCCAACTCCGCAACAAGGACGTCCCCTTCGAGGCCTTGGACAATGGACTGCTCTCTTGCGCCGACCTTCCCGCCGCCCAGAAGATCTGCGACTCTCTGAGCGCGCACAAGATTGACGCGTTCTTTCGACGCTGGCTCGCTCGTTTGCCCCATCCCTTCAGACCGGCGGACCGCCGCGCCGGATACCGCTATGACCTGTCGGTTCTCCAAGCGGAGTTCAGTCTCACTCAGGTCTGGGAGCAGGGTGTCCACGGGCGTTGCTTCTTCGAAGAAGTCATCCGTGAGAATCTCGATTTGGGCCGTCCCGAAACCATCCAGTTGATCTTCGGCCGCAAGCTGAGGAAATCCACGGTGGCTGACGGCCGATGTCGGACGCGCATCCTTAGCGAGGGAGTGATCCCCTCGTTGCACGTCTACTACAAGCGCACCCACCTCAAGCAGTACCACAAGGAGGGGCGCGCCCTGCGCACCGAGACCACCATCAACGACACCTACGACTTCAACGTGGGCCGTCGGCTGATCAACCTTCCGCGTCTGCGGGAAATTGGCTTTGCTGCCAATCGCAAGGTATTGGAGGTCGAAACCCTCACCCACGACTGCCAGATCGGCGCCGCCGCCTTCCAGAAGCTGCAGCGTCCGGCGGTGGTCGACGGGCAAAAAGTCAGTGCGCTCAAATACGGCGAAGAGCGGGTTCAAGCCCTGTTGGCGGTGTTGCTCATGTTCTGTCTGCTCCCGGAGGGATTTCGAAATCAACAACTGCGGCCATTGCTTGCGCAGTACCTCGGGGTGCAACTCGATCAGATCCGTGCCGGTCGGATGAGCTACGAACTGCGCCGCCTGCGTCTGCGCGGGCTCATCCAACGAATCCCCAAATCCCACCGCTACACAATGACGACGCTCGGTCTCAAGACCGCCTTGCTCTACACTCGCAGCTACGCCCGCGTGCTCCGTCCGGGCCTTTCGATCCTTCTGGGATCTCCGCCAGGCCATCCCGATCTTCGACGTCGATTTGAAAGCCTGGAGACCGATCTCACCAACTTTATTGAGCGCAAAATGGCGGCCTGAAATCTTGACCCGTTGACAAGCGTGATTCTTCCGGAGATTTCGAAGGAAAAGCTCAAAATGCCCGTCAACATTGGCTGAAATTAGCTTGTCGAAAACCACAACAGCCGACGAAACGGACATTTCGAGTGAAACGAGGCTACCCCAGGATCAGACCGAGACCGAGGTTTGGAACTCTTGAAGATGGAGTTTCGGAGTTTCCTGCAGGCGATCATGCTTTTGCCGTGCCAGATTGGTAACTGTTCAGGTCAAAATAGCCAGATTGTAGGGGCTGCGCGGCCCTGTGCGCAGGCTCCATGAGATAACGGCCTTTTCTTGAAAATCGGACTGGACTCTGAAAATGAATTCTGCAATTCTGAGCGCCCGCCAACTTGACGGTATAAACGCTGGTGTCGTGCTGCATCTCCGCGCCCGGTTCGTCGGGCACGCGCTCGCAACGAGGCTTGGCATTGTGAGTGATGCCCAGCTGACGGAGCAACCAGGTCAGGGTGGAGTACTTGATCTGGATGCCGTGTTCCTCGTGGAGTTTTTCGTGCATCCGCTGGATCCAACCCTGGCATTGAGCGTGGAGATTGCGGAGCAGGTCCGGATCGATGTCGTGCCTGGGGAGCCGAGTCACTTTTGGCATCGCGCCTTCCTGGGCGATGACTGAGTGCACGGTGTTGCGACTGAGGCCCAACCGGCGGGCGATTTCCCGCGCGGACATGCCTTCCTGATGCAGGAGGAACACCGCCTTACGCTTGTCGGCTGCGATCATGGAGTTGCCTGAGGATTTGGAGAAAGGCCGGGGCACGACTCAACATCCCTCCGGTTAACAGGTGGGACTGGGCAAAGAAGGGCCGGCTCTTGAGCCGTGGGTCCTGGCTCTTACCCATGACGTGTTGCATGTATTTTTGGGTGATTTCCAGATCACCCAGAACCACGCGTTCAAACTCACTGCACCCCTCGGGATCCCGGGGAGCTTGTTCCAGTTGTTTGAGGGGCAGAGCCAGGTTTCCCTTGAGGATCTCCTCTCGAAAGGACTGCGGACCACGAAAGAAGCCGTGAGCCAGTTGCTCGATTTGACGAACACTCAAGTTCCTGCCCGCGACGGCCCCGACGAAGGCGTCCACCTGGTCCCGGTGCACACCGTTCATGCGCATGAACTGGCGTAGCGTGTACATGTAGGAGTAGAGGGGGAAAGCGCCGGCAAAGAGGTGCTCGCGCACCGCCGGGCTCATCTCCGCGATCAATCCCAAGCGCATGCTGACCCAGGCCTTGCTGCGCGAGAGTTGCTCGGCGATCTGAGCCATGGAGAGGTGGCGGTTTTGTTTAAGTTCGTCGATGAACCCGGCCTGTTCGATCAGGCTCAAGGTTCGGTGATTGGAGGAACGCAGCAGATTGAGGATGGCGTCGGCCTCGTCGGCACCCAACGCGACAAACCGGGCGTGGTGGAGGTGGAGTTTGAGCGCGCAACGGTAGCGCTTGAAGCCGTTGAACAGGACAAAGTCGGGATCGAGGTGAACCCCTTCCAAGGGTTCCTGAATGCCGCGCTGGGCGATCGAAGCCAGAAGCCGCTCCTCCAGACCCGGTTGTTTCAACCGATAGCCCTCGTAACGCAGGTCCAGTTGGGAAAGTTCGACCTCCCAGGAAGTGGGCGGCGGGGATTTGGGATCGTCATGGGGGCCGTTCATTCAACCAGGCGACAACCTGATCGATCCGTCGGCGCCGGGCCATGCGGTGTTGTCTCAAGACCCGCACCAGCATGTCCCGGATCTCGTGGATGCTGACCGGCCGGCCTTCGATCCAGCACACGACCAGCCATACATAATTGACGATCGGTTCCGGCCAGGGGTGCGCAGGGGCTGGCTGGGGAGCCGAGGGCGACGGCGTGGGGGATGTTCCGGTGCCATGGCCTCGGCGTTTGACGTTCTGGATCTTCTTCTTGAGCCGGCCTTCGTTGCTGTCGCGGTAGTAGGCCGTGCTGCGCTGGTTGGAGCCTCGTTGACGGTGGGCCTGGGCGCATCCGAAGGGACACCCCAGATCGCCGCGCCCCGCATTGCGCGGGTCGCACAGAAAGAAGATCCGACAGTGCCGACATCGAGTCAGGCACCGGCGCCGCGATGGGCAGGTCTTCAGAACCGATCGCAGCAGCGCGTAATACTGGAGGACCAACTCCGCGACGACGCCGGCCCGATACCAATCAGGTTCGAACCGAAAATGCTCCTGGATCCGGATTGCAAAAAACCAAAACCTTCGCTCAGGATGCTGACGTTGGATTGAACACCCTTGTCCTACCGCAATGGCGCCTCGGCGTCGCGGTGGGACAAGGACTTCTCTTCCGCCGAAGCACGCTCCTCTCTCGAGCCCTCGTGGTTCTCCCTGGAAAGAGAAATCCCCTCTGCCTCATCTACCGGCTGGATCAGTCTTCATTAGCGCAGGCGGGTCAATTTCGGTTAGCGCCATCGAGCTGGGGCTGGAGACAGTTGATTTGAAGCCCGGCTCCTGGTTAGAAGTGGACGACAGTCTGCGGGTAAGGGGTGTAACCGGCGACTGGCTCTACGCCGCCGGCGATGTCAATCATCGCGTCTTGCTCACACACATGGGAAAATATCAAGGGCGTATATGTGGGAATGTGATCGCGGCGCGCGCCAAAGGAATTGCTGAAGCTGCCACGCCGGAATTGTGGTCTAGGTATTCCGCAACCGCAGACAACAGTGTGGTGCCGCAAGTCATTTTCACCGATCCGGAAGTGGCCTCCGTGGGCTTGACGGAAGCGGCGGCAAAAGCTCGCGGGATAAACGCGCGTGCGATTGATTACGACATTGGCAGCGTGGCAGGCGCCTCACTCTATTCCGACGGTTACAGAGGGAATGCCCGGATGGTGGTTGACGAAGAGCGCCGTGTGCTAATTGGAATGACGTTGGTTGGGCCCTCTGTCGGAGAATTGATTCATGCGGCAACCGTCGCGATTGTCGGCACCATTCCGATCACGAGGCTCTGGCACGCTGTCCCTTCATACCCGACCATCAGCGAAATCTGGCTGCGGTTGCTGGAAACTTTCGACTTATGAGCACGCCCCGGCTTCTTTCCGTGAATGTGGGTCTGCCGCGTGAGATCACCTGGCGCGGACGAACTGTCCGCACAGCGATATGGAAGGATCCAGTTCACGGCAAGCGCATGGTGCGGCGATTGAACATCGAGGGTGACGCGCAGGCGGACCTGGCGGCCCACGGAGGCGAGCACCGTGCCGTATTCGTTTACCAGATTGATTCCTATCGCTACTGGCAGGATCAACTTCACCGCGCGGATTTCACCTTCGGACAATTCGGAGAAAATTTCACAGTGGAAGGTCTGTCCGATACGGAGGTCTGCATCGGCGACCAATACCGCATTGGTCGCGCGGTCTTCGAGCTCACGCAACCAAGAGTCACCTGCTATCGCATCGCCATCAGGATGAATGAACCGCGGATGGCGGCTCTGTTGGTCGAGCACGGCAGGCCAGGCTTCTATTTTCGGGTGTTGCAGGAAGGCGAGGTCGAGGCGGATGATGAAATAGTTAAGGTCCGCAGTGGCCCCGAGGGTATGAGCGTTGCCGAAATTGACCGGCTGTTGTATCGGCCCGGCCATCCGCGGCAAAAGCTGGAGCAGGCGCTGCGCATCCCCGAACTCAGTGCTGGCTGGAGGTCTTCCTTCCAGACGCTCCTCAGGAAGGAATTGAGCGGAAGCGACGTGAAAGGCAATCCCAGCCTGACCACGGGGGAAACCAGCGGAGGATCAAGATCATGATGGAATCTGAAACCGACAATCTTCGCTTTACCAAGTTGGTGCTTAACAGCGGATCCGGCACGATCCCGGCGCTCGGTTTTGGAACGCTGATACCCGACCCGGTCGCAACCAAAAACGCAACCAAGGCCGCTTTCGAAACAGGATTTCGCGCACTCGATACTTCCGAACGCTATCGAACGGAAACAGAGGTGGGCGAAGCGATGAGGGAAGTGTTTCAGGCAGGGGTGATCAAGCGGGAGGATGTGTTCGTCGCGACGAAGCTCTGGAACACCAATCATCGTCCGGAGCGTGTCAAACCGGCCTTTGAAGCCAGCCTGAAAAAACTGCAGCTCGACTATGTCGATCTTTATCTCATCCACACACCGTTCGCCTTCCAACCTGGAGACAACCAGGATCCGAGGGACGAGAACGGCAATGTGATTTATGACACCGGGGCGAAGTTGCTGGATACTTGGGGAGCGCTGGAGGAACTGGTGAAGGATGGCAAGTGCAAAGCAATCGGATTATCCGACATCGGTTTCGAACGAGTGAAGGAAGTCCATGAAGCCGCGACCATCAAGCCGGCAGTTGTTCACGTTGAGTGCCATCCGTATCTCCCGGAATGGGAGCTTCTCGATTATCGCCGAAAGAATGGAATCGTGCTGCAAGCTTTCGCTGCCCTGGGTCATAGCAGCGTGTGCTGGCGGATCCGGTCATCACCAATATCGCCAATCGGCTTGGCAAAACTACGGCTCAAGTCGCGCTCGCATGGGCGATACAGTGCGGGACGGCGCTGTTGACCACCTCGAAAACTCCTGCTCGAATCAGGGAAAACTTTGACGTGTCCGCCCTTCCTGAAGACGCCATGCGGGAGATCAACGAAGGAATTACGTTGCGCATGAGCTTTAATCCCGTTGTGGAGACTGGAGTTCCCGGGTTCATTCCCAGAGAAAAGCAAAGTCGAGGCCGTATGGTCAAATAACGTGAGAATCGAGTTGCGCTGGTTGAAAATCAACGTTTGTCGACAAAACCAAATATGAAAATGATATGAATGAAGAAAATAAAGAAAATCGAACAGCCATTGTCACTGGGGCTTCAAGCGGAATTGGCTTGGGTATAACCCAAGCTCTTCTCGAACATAGTTACCGGGTCGTGGCTAATTCGCGCACGATCGGTAAGTCAAAGAAACTACGCGCCTCCGAGGATCTTGTTTTGGTGGATGGTGACATCAGCAAAAAGGAGACGGCCGCAAGAGTGGCTGACGCCGCCATCAAACATTTTGGCCGCATTGATCTCCTCGTGAACAACGTCGGCATCTACCTGCCAAAACCGTTCACCGAATATACTCCGGAAGATTTCGAATTGATGATCGCCACAAATATTGCCGGATACTTCTTCGTGACACAGCAGGCGGTCGCGCAAATGCAAAAGCAACAATCCGGCCACATTGTAAGCATTTCGACTGTCGTGGCCGATCAGCCGTTGGCTCACGCGCCCATTTCGCTGCCAGTCATCACCAAGGCAACAATGCCGGCGTTCAGCCGCGAGTTGGCGATGGAATTCGTGGCGGACGGGATTCGGGCGAACACCATTTCACCCGGCGTCGTGGATACTCCAATGCACGCCAACGACGACCATGAACAATTAAAAAAGCTGAATCCGCTTCGAGGGTTGATCCAGGTTTCGGAAATTGTGGATGCGTTGCTCTATTTGGAGTCCGCTCCGATGGTGAATGGCGAAAACATTCGAATTGATGGAGGAGCACATGCCGGAGCCAAGTGGTGACCAAACTCTCACTGGGAGTCCGAGTTCAAGCCTGAACACACTCGGAATTATATTGCCAGCGCCTCCGACACCTCTCGGGGCTTACGTTGAAGCTTTGGATACCGGCAATCTGCTCTTTCTCAGCGGGACATTGCCGGTGGTGAACGGCAAACTCGCGATTTCAGGCCGGCTCGGCGCCGATCTTTCGATCAAGAATGGCCAGGAAGCCGCGCGCATTGCTGCGCTCAATGCGCTCGCCATCGCAAAAGAACATCTCGGCGACCTGGACCGGATAAAAAAGCTCGTGAAACTCACGGTGTTGGTCGCAACAACTGAAGCGTTTGCAGAGCATGCACCGAAAGGCAAAGCTGATGCCGAGCGAGCAAAAGCCATTGAGATCGGGGTTCGGAGCAACCGCTACGGCGCAAGAAGTTATTGCGGGACTGGACCTGAGTGGCAAGGCCGCCATCGTAACCGGTGGTGACTCCGGCATCGGGCTTGAGACCACGCGCGCCCTGGCGCAAGCTGGCGCCACAGTGGTCATCCCCGCAAGGACACCGCAAAAGGCTCGCCCAGCGCTCGCTGGCATTCCGAATGGTCAGCTATCAGCACTTGCGCTCGATTTCATTGACTTGATGGATGCGCTCAGGATTGAGAAGGCCATCTTCGGCGGTTTTGATTGGGGTGCTCGGACGGCCAACATCATCGCGGCACTCTGGCCTGAACGCTGCAAAGCCATGGTGTCCGTCAGCGGCTATCTGATTGGCAGTCAAAATTCCGGCAAACTACCGCTGCCACCGAAGGCGGAGTTACAATGGTGGTATCAATATTATTTTGCGACCGAGCGCGGCCGTTCCGGATACGAGAAATACCGACGCGAATTCGCGAAGCTCATTTGGCAGATCGCATCGCCAAAATGGAACTTTGACGATGAAGCATTCGATCGCAGCGCAGCCTCATTCGACAACGCGGACCATGTCGGCATCGTGATCCATAATTACCGCTGGCGACTCGGTTTGGCGGATGGCGAACGGCAGTATGACGAATACGAACGGCGACTTGCCGAAGGACCTGTCATCACCGTACCCACGATCACACTTGAAGGTGATGCCAATGGCGCGCCGCATCCGGACGCGACTTCCTGTGCCGGGAAATTCTTTGGAAGATACACTCACCGGACCATTACGCGTGGCATCGGCCACAATCTTTCGCAGGAAGCCCCGCTGGCCTTTGCAGATGCGGTCATCGAAGTCGGGAGTCATGGATCGGCGCTCTCCGGACTTGACCAATCGAGCCTTGGCAAGCCGCCAGACCAGAGGCCAACACATTTACAACTGCAATTACCATGAAGATCGCCATCTGTTCGGACCACGCGGGTTTTGAGTACTATCTGAAAAGTGAAAGTGCAGTGGCGTCTGAGGTCGGAACCAATACTGCGCGTGAGTACGCAAACTGGGGAGGCGAATTCGTGGATGATGCATTTACCGACAGCCTGCGGATAACCGCAGGGTATCGGGGCCATCGCATATCTCGGAGAGAGCGTTGAGGCTCGAGAACTCGCCCGACGGGCCTCCGTTCGCAATCGACGATTGCTGGTGGCGGTCATTTCCGTCCTTGCCGCGATCTTCTTTGTCCTTTGGCGTTACGCATCGACCCAGCAGCAGATCGCCAACGCCCGCTGGCTCGCCGTCCGGGCCGAGAATCTCATTGGGCGGGACCCTCGCCAATCCGTCTTGCTTGCCGCGAAAGCCGTCGAGACTGGGCATACGGATTCTCTGGCGTTCGTGGCCCTCCGAAGAGCGGTTTTCAAGTCGCACCTTCGTCAGGACAACTGGGATCCGTTGCCGCGCGATGTCAACCAGGCTTCGATGAGCCCCGACGGCACGCGGATCCTGGTCGCTGCGCGCAGCAACGCCTATGTGTTATCGAGGGAGGCCTCAGGGGCCCTGCGCATCCTCGGAATCGATGCCAACTTTGTTCGAGGGTCTCGTCGAGCACGCGACCTTCAGCGGCGATGGACGGTGGATGGCGACGGCCGGTGGTGACCACCAGCTCGTCGTCTGGAACACCGCGGTGTGGTCGCGACAGAGTCTTCACGACGCTCAGCATTCGGTGAACTGGGCCGGGTCTTGCCGAAACGATTCTTCGCTTCGGGTGACCGCCAGCGATCTGATTCGGTTTTACCGTTACTCCAGCGGGGCGTGGAGGCAGCTTGCGACAGGGCAGGATCAACTTCGACATACCGATGATGTCGCCGAAGCAGAATTCACTCCGAATGGTGACTGCCTTGTGTCGAGCGGCTATGACGGGCGTGTCCTTGTCTGGGACGTCCGCACCCGCGGCGTGATCGGCGAGATTCCCGTCGGACCGGTCGGCAATGATCCGGATTCGGGCGACTCATCACCTCCGGTTGCCGTGTTCAGCCGGGATGGTCTCGCTTTGTACACGTTCGGGTTGCAGGCGCGGGTCCACCGAAGCCGGGCTTGGGCGCCTCTCGAAGAGTTGATCCGCGACACCCAACCGCCGCGTCGGAATCTCCGACCATTGTTACCCTCCGAACTGGAACCGTAGCCACGATTTAGTTGGATGGAGTCTGAGCCATTCCGGCTTGTCCAACCAAGGTTCGATTGCCGTGCTGCCAAAGCACTTTACCAAGCAGCCAAGCGGTGGCGGCAGCCTGCGAAATGAATTTCGCCGAGGTGGTCTCGCGCGGCCTGGAACGTACCATCCCGGCCTATGCTCCGGGAGATGCCGAGTGGAAAGGTCCAAAACCGCTGAGCCTCTGGATGTGCTGCCGGGTGGATGACGATGAATGGCGGCTGCTTGCCAACGAACACGAATAACAGACGCGAAACCCCAACGGCTAATGGAAGTCGAGCTGACCCGATCGGGGGAATTGCGAGGACAATACTATAGTGTCACGCCAAGAACCCTTCCGACCTCGCGATCCATGTAGCGGCTCACTCACGGCGTGCATGATCGCCTCAGCCCCAAGCGACCAGCAGGTTCACGCTGAGCAGGTATTTCATGGAAATTCGTCCGGCAGGGGCGGCAGATCGGGAGAGCCTCCATCGCGAGAGGAGGGGCTTGCGCAAGGGATCAGGACCTTCGAGGGCGGGATGACGCAACGGTGAGGACTCGGATGCGTGGGAGCTGACGCTTCTTGAGGGGTTTGATGACGATCTCCACATCGCGGTCAAGGGCGTTAAGGAACCGGAAAAGGCGGTCGGAGGAGAACCCTTCGAGGCGTCCCCGAAGCAGCGCCGAGACTTTAGACTGGTCAATGCCAAGCAAATCGGCCGCCGCCCGTTGGGTGAGTTTGCGCTCCTGGAGGATGGCACAGATCTGGTAGGCGATCTGGGCCTTGGCGTTGAGTTCGTCGGAGTTGGGCAGCTTGAGATCTGCAAAGATGTTCGGGCCGCCCTGGCGTATGACGGTGGTTTTCATGGTGGTTCAGTCGTCTGTTTTGCGAGCCATTGCCGGTAATGCTCCTCCGTGTGTTTCAGGTGTTCCCTGACCCCTTCGATTTCCTGCCGGGGCGTCTTGCTGCCGCTCTTGGACTTCTTTTGGAAGGTGTGGAGCACATAAATGGTGATCGTCGAAGCACATCGTCCGGACGTCTCCGGACGTCTGAATACATCATGCCGATTCCGAGTCGATTATTGTAGTCCCGTGCAACCACCCCGCCCCCGTCGCCCTCCCATCCGGGGCCACGTCACGGCTGCTTCGGCTCAGGCCTCCCCGATGGCAGGATTTCCTGGTGGGCGACAGCCGGAGACTGTCCTCCTGCTGGTGACGGGAATGTCCCCGCAGTCATCACGGAAACGGTTTGGGCGCTGGCCCGCGAACCGGAGCCCCAGATTCCATCGAGGCTCATTGTTCTGACGACAACCCTGGGGCGGCGGCAGATCGCTGAGCAGCTCCTCGCTCCAAATCCTCGTTTCGACGGCCGATCTCCCTGGCAGGCCCTTCGGGAATCGCTCGTCGCCGACGGCCACGACCTCTCCGGCCGCCTTCGATTCGGGTCAACTCCCGACGATGTGCGGGTCATTACGGCCGTGGATCCGCGCAGTGGCGAAACCCGGGAACTCGACGATCTCCGGGACGCCAGGGACAACGAAGCCGCCGCGGACTTCCTTCTGGAACAGGTTCGAGCCCAGGCGGAGAATCCGGATTGCCACCTGGTGACCTCCATCGCCGGCGGGCGCAAGACCATGGGGGCTCTGCTCTACGCGTGCATGTGCCTTGTCGGGCGTGAGACCGACCGCATTACGCATGTCCTGGTCACCGAGCCATTTGATGCCCTTCGTGATGGATTCTGGTTTCCGACACAACCCGGCGGCTTGATTACGACAGCCAATGGCGGCTGCCATGACCCGACCACGGCCAAGGTGGAACTGGCCGATGTTCCCTTCGTCGGCTTGCGCACGGTATTCAAAAGGGAATTCGGACGCGCGGCCGGATCGTTTCGACGACTCGTTCAGGATTGCCGCGAACACGTTCGTCGCAGCGCCGGAGAGAACGTCCGCCTCGAGGTGGAACAATCGCGCTGTGAGATTGACGTCAACGGCACCCGGCTGGCTCTTGCGCCCCGCGAGCAAATCCTTCTCCTGTTTCTGTCGTCCCGATGCAAACAAGGGGGCGAGCCGATCCTCTCGTATACGGACGCCCTCGATCCGCTCAACCAGTTCCAAAAGGATTTGCGCGAATCCGCGCCGGCAGATGCTTTGGGTGACTGGCGCCACTGTCCCGCCTTCCGCAATCCGTTTCAGGATGAAATGGAGATCCGACGCGCGCTTTCGTCCCTCCGCCAGAAACTGCGCCGGGCCGGCGGAAACGCGTATCTCCTGGAAGGATGCCTGCCGGAGAGGGGCCGTTTCTCCCTCGAGGCCCAACCGTCGATGATTTTCATAAAATGAATGGTCTGGTTTCTCAATAACTTTGCGCTCTTTCTAGAACTTTCATGAACCTCTGGCATCGAAAACTCCTGGCCTATTTCCACGATCCTCCGCACAAGCCATTCAAGATAGCGGGGCACGAAGACGCCCGCGGTCCGCTCCTTCGCGCAGTGGGTTTGACCGAGGAAGAGATTGATCGATGGCACCAGCGTCCAGACTGGTGGGCAGCCGCGGCAGATCGCTTCCCCTTCCCGCGGAGCGAGGTGGTGCGCGTGGATTGGAAGGGGGATGGCCAACTCGATTTCCGCCACCCGCTTTCGGGCCAACGCTTTCTGCCAGACCGCCAACCCCGCCCTCGATCCAGGGTCGGTGAATCTTGGGTCGAGGACGCGTTGCGTGGGCTTCCAACCGATGACGGAGGTTGGAAGGAGAAGTTTTTTCGGGTCTGGCGTCTTTGGCCAGAGCGCTGTGCCCGCGAGAAACATGCCATCCTCGCCTATCTCGTGGCCGACACTCGCATCCCTGACCACACCCTCTGGCACCACAACGGCCTCGTCAGTGCCTTGGAGGCGGTTGGGGAAAAGCCCGCATTCCTCCTCTTCCAGGTGGGGCCTGTCCAGGAGTTCATTGCGCAGGCGCGCAAGATGCAAGACCTGTGGGCGGGCAGCTACCTGCTGAGTTTCCTTATCTCTAAGGCCCTCGCGACGGTCGCCTTACGGTGGGGACCGGATTGCATAGTCTACCCGAACTTGCGCGGCGTTCCTCTGCTCGATTGGTGGTGGTCGAAAGAACACGACTTATTCCCAAAGAATTATTTCAAGCTGGGCGAGGGCCGGCTGCACACAAACGAGATCCTTGTTCCGAGTCTGCCCAATCGCTTTCTTGCCCTGGTGCCTGCTGGCCAGGATGGCCGCGAAGTCGCCGACCAGGCGCAGAAGGCCGTACATGCCCTGTGGCGCAAAATCGCTGACAGCGTTCAAGCCGAGATTTGCCTTCGACTCAAGAATCGACGTGGTTCGAACGAATTTCCGAACTGGGATGCCTATTGGAAGCAACAAATCGATCGTTTCCCGTTGGTCGATTACGCGCTTCATGAGTGGGTGCCCGAAGGCGAAGCAGTGGAACGCGCGGCCCGGCAACACCACGGTACACCGCCCCTTTTCGGTGGTTGGGAAGGCCACCCTCTCCATCACGCGCTGGCCTGGCGCGACATGATTCCACCAAACCACCGAGAATTCTGGCAAGGCACCCGAAACGACGCCTTCGCCTGGGCTCTTCACTACGCAGCCACCGAGTGGAAGTTAGCCGCGACAAAGAATGCGCGGGGGTTCGCCGCCTGGCCTGGAGTCACGCCTGGTAAAGGAGCCCCGCCCAAGGACCACCTCAACGGACGTGACGAGGTTCTCGGAGGATCCGAACCCAAGCCGTTCTGGGATGCCCTTCGCGAGGTCTACGGTGGTGCAGCCCAGGGCGAGTTCAAGGGCAGCCAAATCTACGGCGCCATCAGCGTCGTCAAACGCCTGTGGCCACGCACATTTCTCCAAGCCACGCTCGGATGGCCGCACTGGAAGCCGGACTTTGAATCCGTTCAGGACCTCGCGGGACAGAAATGGCTCGGACCCATCGAACGCGCCGTCGATTCGGAATCCGGCGAGGCGCTTGGTCAGGACGACCCGAAATACTACGCTGTCCTCCAAATGGATGGTGACGATATGGGGCAGTGGGTCAGCGGCGCCAAGACACCACCCCTCCAGCACGTGCTCGCCGACAAAGCCGGGCTTACTTCGAGCAGGGCAAGGACGGCCAGGGAGGTTGGATACCTCCCCAAGCCGACAAGGCCGGACTGCCTTCCCACGCGGCCGAGGTGCGGCGTCCCCTCAGCCCCGGTTTTCACGCTGCACTCTCCGAGGCGATCAGCAATTTCGGTCTCTACTGCGCAGCGCAGGTGGTCGAAGCCTTCGGCGGACAGGTTCTCTATTCTGGCGGCGACGATGTGCTGGCCATGCTACCCGCAACCCAAGCGCTGGATTGCGCTTTTGCGCTTCAATGCGCTTTTCGGGGTGAACTGCCGAATGACGCCCCGGAAAGCGTGCGGCGCGTCTTGAGGGGGTCCCCGACAAACCCGGCTGGCCTCTTCGAGTTTCCCACTCCGGGGTTCGTCCTTTGCCGCCAGGGTTCCGGAGAAGGAGAGCGCCTCCGTCCCAACTGGCCACTGATGGTGCCCGGTCCGAAAGCTACCGCCTCCGTCGGCATTGCCATCGGCCATGTCCGGGCACCCATGCAGGACACCATCCAAGCCGCCCGCGAGGCAGAGAAGACTGCTAAGTCATTGCCCGGGAAAGGGGCGTTCTGCTTGTCAACACTGAAGCGTTCCGGAGAAATGGTGCGGTTTTCCGCTTCTTTCTCATCTCGGCGTGGCCCGGGTTTGGGCTGAACTGGCAGCCAATGACGACCAACTCACGAACCGGTTCGCCTATCGTTTCTTCCAACTTGTCCGGCCCCCCTAGCCAAGGCTGGCAATGACGCTGACCACGGCTGGGATCACATTGGACTCGCACTCTGATCGAGTGCGTTCAGGCCGAACTCCGCCATGTTCACTACCAGCAGAACGAGTCCGGCATGAAGTCCGACGAGAAGCGCCGCCGGGCACGGGAGCAGGCAGACCGTTGGATGCGTTGCCTCGTGGATTCTCCTGAATCGGCTGACGAGCCCGCCTTCCGGCCGGCTCTCACCCCGCGTGGCTTCGCTCACTTCTGGATGGCTTGGGCCTTCGTTAACCGACTCAGCAAACCCGAAGACCAGTCCGAATCATGACTCCCCGGCTTATAGAACCGACCGACGTTCTCTTCTTCCGCGACGCCGTGCCCATGTCCGCCGGGCAGGGCAGGGGCGCCGGTTGCCGTCTCCCATTCCCTAGCACCTTGCACGAAGCCTTCCGCGCAAGCCTCCTGCGGTCCACCGGCAACTCGATTTCGCAGAAGGAAGTCACAGGCCGGCCACGCCACGCCCCGAAACGCGGCAACTGGCACGGCCGCGCATGCCAGGAAGAAGACCGGCGAATGATCGCAACGAGCGACTTCCGATCCCTTCGGACCATCGGTCCATTTCCCTGGCATGTCGATAAAGGGCTTCTCCTTCCGGTCCCGGCAGACGTGGCTTTCGAGACGAACGCGCGGGCAGTCGCCTCCGCTGCGCATATGCCACAAGGAGTGGAGCACCGCACGCTTCGTCGTATGGAACTCTGGCTCGATGGCGGTGTCCCAGTGCGACGTGAGGTTCAACTGCCCTCAGACTTTCGCCCACTCTGCCTTCCGATGGCCGTAACGCCCCCAGATAAACACGGCCAACTCTCCGGTTGGTGGTCCACGACCCAGTATAGCGCCTACCTTGGAGGGTCCAACGGCGAGTCCGGTCACAAGGACCAGGTTGATCAGTTCTTCCGTCCGTTGCCCACGGACCATCTCTGGTCGGCCGAGCACCGCGTCGGTGTACAAATCGATCCCGTTTCGCTCTCCGCCGCACAGGGACAGCTTTATGCGGGCACCTACCTGCGCGCAGATCGGAAAACTCGCTTCATGGCATGGGCTGAAATCGCCGACCCCGCGATGGCAACAAACGGAGAAGCCGCGGCCCGGGCACGCGAGCGCGCGCAACTAGACTCGCTCGACTGGTTGCTGCTCGGCGGTGAGTTTCGCCTGGCCCGCGTTTGGCAGAAATCCGGTGACGGCAAACCGATCCTGGATTTGCTCGGGGACCTTCGCTGCCCGCCCGCGCCGCCTCCCGGCGATGGCCCCTGCCTTCTCAAATGGGTGCTCGTGACGCCTGCGATTTTCGCGCACGGCAGCCTCCCCGGCTGGTGCTGGAACAAAGGGGATGACAGACCGGCAGGCGAAGTCCGCCTCGGGGCATCGAAGCGCAAAGCGTCTCTTGAAGCTTTCCCCGGCCGGGCTCAGCTCGTCTCCTGGTGCCTCGCCAAGCCCCGCACCGTTTCAGGCTTCGACGTCGTCGAGGGCCGGGCCAAACCCACCATGCTCGCCGTACCCGAAGGCGGCGTCTATTACTTCCTCTGCGAAAACCGAGCGACCGCCATCGGCTCGGCGAAGACTCCACTGGCAGCCGCGCTCCGACTTCTACGGCGAAAAAGGCTGCGGCTATGGCTTCGTCAGCTTCGACGTCCGCATGCACTCCACGTCCCTGGACGTCCGGATTCTGGCCAGGGAGTTATTTAACGCATAAAACCACCCCATCATGAACAACAGTGAAACGACACCTCCTCACGCTCTACACGCGCACGCCGCTGCATGTAGGCAGCGGCACGTCCGTGGATGTGGTGGACCTGCCCATCATGCGCGAACGCATCACCGGCTTCCCCGTCATTCCCGCGAGCAGTCTCAAAGGGGTGCTCCTTCAACACGCTCGCGAAACGTTCGAAGACGGCAAATACGCCCGCTCTAAGAAATCCCCGAAGCGGCCAAGCTACTCTTCGGTGCCGTCGAAGGAGAAGGAGAGGCCCAGAAGGCAACGCCGGCTGCGTCCAGATCATGGAAGCGAAAATCCTCGCCTTCCCCGTGCGCTCTCTCGCCGGCTGCTTCGCGTGGCTGACCTGTCCGGCCGCACTCGAACGGTTTCAGCGGGATACCGGCCGCAAGTTCGAAGTGCCACAACCAGCGAAAGATCACGCCATTGTCCTCGGCGACTCTCAGCTCACCGTCCCAGGCCAGGCTGAGGTTGTGTTCGAGGAATACGCTCTAACAACACAACCCGCCGAAGCCGTCAAAGCCAAAGTCGTGGCGCAGGCCCTCAAGAGCATTTGTGCCGACCCACTTTGGTCCGAATCCTTGTAAATCGTCTCGCCATTATCCACGACGAAAATTTCCAGCACTTCGTAACCACCTGCACCGAGGTAGTTGCCCGCATCGTGATTGATCCGAGGACGCGAACGAACGAGAACCTCTGGAATCAGGAGAACGTTCCTTGCGAAACCGTGTTCTACAGCGTCCTTACCGTTTTCTCCCCGCGCCGCAACGCTCACGCCGACGGTTTCGACGCCAACGTCAAACTGATCGAACTCTTGTCGGAAACCAATCCACTCATCCTTCAGATCGGCGGCGACGAAACCACGGGTCACGGCCTCTGCGATACCAAGCGAACCGAACTCACCAAGGAGACCTCGAAATGAAAACTCTTGCCCAAACCCGCGCGTGCAACGCCCTCGAAGCGAGTCGTGTCCCTGGGATGGCACTCGGTCAAAAGGGGGGAATGCCTTCAGCGGATTCCCAATGTTGCTCAAGACGGATGGTTTCCTCGCAGCCTGTGCTTTTGCAGTCGAACTGAATTCCAAAGGGCAGCCGAGACAGGAGGGCGCCCGACTCATTATGAACGCCGTCGCTTCACATCTCGCCAGCATGGGCATCTGCAAAGCCTCATGTGCTACCGACCTCGTGGAGGAACTCGCCTCCGCTGCCGACGCCTCACTACTCCGCCGCGCCACTGCCGAAGCGGTCGCGTTCCTCAACTACCTCAAACGATTTGTCGCCTGAGCTATGCTGGCCGTATCCAAACCCGTTGCCGCAGCCTTGGCCAAGCGCTGCGATTCATGGCATCTGAAATTCGACAAGATGAGCTTCGAGCAGGACGGCGATGCTGAGGCCAAGACAACCGCATTAACGTCCGCGAGGAATTGTTATCAACAAGTCGCTTCGATTCACCTGAAACCGGCGGTGGAAAGAAACCTCGCCTGGCTAAGTCGCCTGCGGCTTCAGCTCGGCGAGAAACGTTTCCACACCGTTGATCTCGTAAGCGAAAGCCGCCTGGTGGTCCATCTTGGCCGTGCCAATGTCCTCGAGAACGTTGGCATCTATGTCGAGCGCACTATTGGCCTGCCTGTTATCCCGGGCACCGCGCTCAAGGGTGTCATCAGTACTTGGTCCTGCTGGGTTGACCACTTCAACGATGTGGATGGCTCTTTCTGCGATTTCACGAGAGATTCGGTTCTACGCAGTCGCTTCACAACCGATGAAGCCATACTGGCCCGGCGAATCCTCGTCAGTACCAACCCTTCGGGTTCGGAACATGCCGGTGAAGTCATTTTCCTCGGGGGCTTTCCCGTTGCTTCGCCCAAGCTGGCATTGGACATCGTGAATCCACATCACGAGGCCGACGGACGTGAGAAGACGAAACTGACTCCGAACGCCTTCCTCTGTGTCGAGCCCGGCATTATTTGGCGCTTCGCCTTCTTCGTCAGGCCAGGTGCACCTGACGCCGCTTCGATGATCGACCACATGACAAGGTGGATCGTCGAAGCCCTCACCCAGACTGGCATCGGGGCCAAGACCGCCGCCGGCTATGGCCGCTTCCGTCTTCCTACTCGACGCTGACCGAACGGCGCTAATCCAACAAGAAGTCCTGGCTGCAGCAGCGAAAGCCGCAGCCGCCAGGCAAGCCGAAGCCGAAGCT
>CAWJDJ010000020.1:0-223531 GCA_963841495.1 uncultured Verrucomicrobiae bacterium | reverse complement strand
ACCTTCGTAGGGCGTAGCCCGGCAGATTTACAGTCTGCTCCGATTGACCACTCCGGCATCCTACCCACAACCGCGTCGCCCGGGAGCAGCCATCATACGCCGGCGGCCCTCGCCATTGTCAATCCACACGCCCGGTCCACCGCGTCACCCGACCCGGCTTCGGACGTCCCGGGCGCGTCGCCGCACCCGCTTCGATCCCGTCTTTCCCGACGGCCGGGCCGCGAGACGGTCCGCTGCGCCTGCCGATGTTCCAAGGCTATTGATCGACCCTCTTCGCCCGGTAGAGACCCTCGGCGCCAATCACCTCCGCCACCGCGGGCGGAACGAGCGGCTCCAGCGACGACCCCGACCGCGCCAAATCCCGGATCTCCGAGGCGGAAACCGCAAGCGGATAGCCGCGCAGCGAGTGCAGCCGGAAGGCCGGCGGAAGGGACACCGGCTCAACGCCCGGTCGTGGAATGACCACGAATTCCACCAGGGCCGCCAGCGCCTCCGCCTCCCGCCACCTGGCGAGAGAGGCGGCGTGATCCGCGCCGACCAGCCAGAAGCGCCGGGCGCCCGGATGTCGTTCGGCGAAGGCCCGGGCAGTGTCGATGCTGTAGGAAATCCCGCCGCGCCCGATCTCCAGGTCGTCGACGTCGACGCGGGAATTGCCCGCCAGCGCCAACCTCAACATCCGCAGACGAAGCCCTGCCGGGGTTGGCGTCGTACCCGGTTTGAAAGGCGATTGCGCGGCCGGGATGAAGATGAGGCGGTCAAGCGCGAGCTCTTCCAGGGCCGCGCGCGCGACGAGGAGGTGCCCCAGATGCACGGGATCGAAGGTCCCGCCATAAAGACCGATCCGCATCATGGTCCTGCGAATGCCTTCATTCCCGCGGAATCACTCGCGGCTCGAACGGCGTCGGAGAACCCTCCGCCGGCCCGCGGGCATCCTCTCCGGTCCGATGGAAGACCCGTGATTGGGCAGCGCCGGATCATGCTGGATCCGGTTGACGACGGACGGTGACCTTGGGGGTTCTGGGATTGCGAGTGCCGCCTCGCTCGTTCGCGGTCGACGCTGGGGGGTGAAGTTGCGATGCATGATCACTGGCGGCTTGCGCCAGGTTCAGCAGTTCCAGTTGGCACCGGTGCACGGGCGCGTCTTTGGCCGGCTGGATCCTCCGGTACGTTCCATTGGACAGCAAAACTCTGGCGCGGCTGTTGTCGCGGAGATTGGCGGCAAGGATTTCGTGGATGAGCCGGTCCCGCAGGGTGCCGTCCTCAACCGGAAAGAGGACCTCGATGCGGCTGTAGAAGTTCCTCGGCATCCAATCGGCGCTGCCGAGGAAGACGCGCGGGTCGCATGCGTTTTCGAAGTAGTAGAGGCGGCTGTGCTCCAGGAATCGATCCACGATGCTGCGAACCCTGATGTTGTCGCTCAGGCCGGGGGTGCCGCCGCGAAGACAGCAGATGCCGCGGACGATGAGATCGATCTGCACCCCTTTCTGCGAGGCGTCGTACAGGGCCTCGATGAGGGTCGGGTCCACGAGCGAATTCATTTTCGCAATGATCCGTGCCGGCAGACCGCGGGCGGCGGTGACCGCTTCCTGCCGGATCCAGTCGAGCATCGCCTCATGGAGATTGAAGGGAGCCACCAGGAACCGGCGCATGGGTTGGAACTGACAGATCCCGGTCAGGAGATTGAACAGGGCGGTGGCGTCCTCGCCGAAGTCCTGGCGGCAGGTGAGGAGGCCGATGTCCGTGTAAATCCGCGCGGTGGTTGCGTTGTAGTTGCCGGTGCTCAGGTGAACATAGCGGCGGATGCCCTCGGGTTCGGCCCGGACGACAAGGGCGATCTTGGCGTGGATCTTGTAACCCAGGAGACCGTAGACCACGTGAACCCCCGCCTTCTCGAGTTTGCGCGACCAGAGGATGTTGTTTTGTTCGTCGAAGCGCGCCTTGAGTTCGACGATGGCGGTGACCTGCTTCCCGTTGCGCGCGGCATTGATGAGGGCGTCGATGATCCGGGCGTCGCCGCCGGTGCGGTAGAGGGTCTGTTTGATCGCGAGGACCTGGGGATCGGCCGCGGCTTCCTGGAGGAAATCAACGACGGAATTGAAGCTTTCGTACGGATGATGGAGCAGGACGTCCCGCTCCCGGATGGCGGCGAAGAGGTCCGCCCGGCCGCGGAGGTGCGGGATCACCGGTGCGACAAAGGGGGGATCCCTGAGGGCGGAATTCTGGTTGCCCTCGGCGATGGCGAGGATCCGGCCCGGATGCAGGGGGCCATCGATCCGGTAGAGGTCCTCGGGTTCGAGACCAAGATGGTTGAGCAGGACCTTGCAGGCGTCCTCAGGGCATTCATGGGCGACCTCCAAACGAACGGCTTCCCCCTTGAGACGGTTGTGGACCTCCTGTTCCACCGCCTGAAGCATGTTCTCGACATCCTCGGTTTCGATGTAGAGCTCGCCGTTCCGGGTTACTCGGATCTGCCAGTAACCCAGGATCTCCATTCCCGTGAAGAGACGGTCGAGATACCTTCCGATGACCCGGCCGAGAAAGATGTAGTCCTGCCGGCCATCAGACCTCGGGAGCCGGAGCAGGCGCGGGAGGTTCTGGGGGACCTGGATGACGCCCATCTTCTCCCGAGGCTCGCCGTCGGACCGATCGATCAGCTTCACCACGATGTTCGGGATCTTGTTGAGGAGAAGCGGAAAGGGATGGGACAGATCGATGGCGAGCGGCGTGACAACCGGATGGACCCGCTCCGTGTAAACGGATTCGAGCCAGGCAAGATCGCCCGCGTCGAGGTCGGTGATTTCCAGAAATCGAATCCCATTCCGGGCGAGGTCCGGGACGAGCTCGTTGCGCCAGCAATCATAGAGTTCCGCCACCTGCTGGCGGATGCGGACGCGCACGGCGAGAAGCGTCTCCATCGGACGCAGGCCGTCGGGTGTCGGCTGGTTCATCCCGCCGGCGACTTGTTGCCGCATGCCAGCCACGCGGACCTCGAAGAACTCGTCGAGATTCGAACTGGCAATGCAGAAAAACTTCAGCCGTTCGAGAAGCGGATTGGACGGGTCCCGGGCCTCCTCGAGGACGCGCTGGTTGAACTCGAGCCAGCTCAGTTCCCGGTTGAGCAGGCGAATCGTGGGAGGCGCGTCGGGTTGCGAGGTCATGAGATGCGGCGCACAGGCAGAATAGCGCCCATCGGTGGGGGCGCGAGCGTTCTCGACCGTTCTCGACGAGAAGACGAGCCCGCGCGCTCAGAAATGGAATCCCTGACCCGCCTCCTGAAAAATCCACGTGCGCAGACCGCGCGTTCGGACCAACACCCCGCCAGAGCGCCTCTACGGCTCCGGCGAGGAACCGCGGGTCGTCGCCAGGGCGGGGCGGTACCAGTCCCCGCGGAGCCAGTCGGCAATCAGGCCGATCTCGGTCTCCGTGAGAACCCCGTTCGCGAAGGCCGGCATGCGGTCGTTGCGTTTTCCGTAGAAACGCGGATCCGCCGGGTTGGAGATGAAGTGAACCAGCCAGTCGCGCGAACCGTACCCTGTCAGTTGGGGCGCGGACGCGGTGTCATCGGCCTTTCGAAATTCATGGCAGTCGGTGCAGCCGAGTTCGGAGCGGATCGCCTCCCGGCCGGCCTCGATGTCGGCCGTCTCGCGAAGATCGGCGTCGTGCTGTGACGGCAGGGTCGCCTCCGCCGAGAGCGCCTTGATCGCGACGGCAAGCTGTCGGCGCTTCGCATCGTCGAGGTCCTTCAGATCGCGTTTGACGAAACGAACCATCTTGCCGTCTTTGAACTTGGTGTTGCCGAAGTAATGGGGGGAATCGACGCCGTCGGGCGTCAGCAATCCGGTGAGCCATGCTCGAGAGGCGAGTCCATTGAGGTCAGAGGCCTGGGCGGCGTCTTTGGGGACCTGCCCGAGGCCGTCCGTCCCGTCGACACGGTGACAACTGGAGCAATGCTGCGCGAAGAGTCGTGGGCCGCGGGTGTAGGCGTCCAGGCGGAGAAGGCTCACCGCGCCCGATGGCGGGATGCCCGTGGAGGACGCGGCGAGCTGGCGGGCGCGGACGGCATCGGCGTCGGCGCGCTCCACGGCCCTCAAATACGCGGGATCGTTACGATCCTGACGCAGGGCCAGCGTCGTCAGGCGGGCGGCTCCGATCAGCAACAACGTCACGAAAACGACATTGAAGGCGTGACCCAGCCAGCGGCGGCCGATGATCGGCATCAGGACGACGAGGACCATGATCACCGTGGGAAGCAAAATGGCGCCGATGATCTCCGAACGGCCGGGGAAATACTTCAGGAGCTGGAACAGGAAGAGAAAGTACCACTCCGGTCGGGCGGCGCTGAAGGGCTCGGAAGGGTCCGCCGGGGCATCCAGTGGCGCACCGAGGTACACCGTCAGAAAGAGAACGACGGCCATCACCGCGAGACTGGCGATTGCATCCCGCAGAAGCTGATCGGGCCAGAAATAGGCATCCGGCTTCCGGTAGGGCTCCCGGGCCTTCAGGCCGTGACGGCGAAAGAGGTAGATGTGCCCCACCGTCAGGATCGCGAGCGTGGCGGGAAGGACGCCGGCATGGAGGGCGAAGAATCGGGTGAGCGTGTGATGACCGTACGTTGCGCCCCCGATCAGGATCTTCTGCAGCATCGGTCCCAGGACCGGGGTGACCCCCACGATGTTCGTGGCGACGCGCGTCGCCCAGTAGCCCTTCTGGTCCCACGGCAGGAGGTAGCCGGTCAGGGAGAGGGCCAGCACAAGGGTCAGCATCAGGACGCCAAACCAGAAATTCACTTCGCGAGGGGCCCGATACGCGCCGTCGATCACCACCTGCATGAGGTGCAGAACCAGGAGGACGTTCATGGCCTGCGCCGTGAAATGATGGATGCCACGAACGAGCCAGCCGCCCCACATCTCATGCTGAATGTAGAAGACGCTCTCCCACGCGGTCTGGGAACTGGGGCTGTACGCCGCCCAGAGGACGATCCCGGTCAGGACCTGGATCGTGAAGGCGAACGTCAGGGTGCTGCCCCAGATATACCGCCACCGAGCCCCGCCCGGGACCCTTTCAAAGAGGGCCTCGCGAAGCAGGCCCGTGCAGCCGGTCCGATGATCCAGCCAGGCCAGAAGCGAGCGAAACATGGGGTCCTTAGACGGGAATCTTTTCCGACGTGCCCGCCCGGAAGTTGCGGAACTTCACCCACACCTCCTGGTCTCCACGAATCTCCACGGCCAGGGAGTCCATCGGCCGGGCCGCGGGACTCGCGGGATTGTCGATGGTCCCGTCCACGGCGAAGGAGCTGTTGTGACAGGGACAGAAGTAATGGTTGGCGGACGTTACGTAATCGACAAGGCAGCCGGCGTGCGGGCAACTCGCCTGGAGCGCGCTGACGACGGTGTCGGAAGGCCGCCTCAGGTAGATCGCGCCAACCGGGGATCGGGGATACTTGTTCCACGCATCCACCCGGTCGGCGAGCACCGTGAACTTCCGTGGAACACCGTCGGCCGGCAGGGCCTCGAGGTTGGTGACCCGGACGAAGGCGGCGTCCCCGGCCGTCACGCGGCGAAGGGGATCCAGGGCGACTGCGACGCCTGCGGCCAGCGGCGGGAGGACCGAAAGACCGCCAACGGCAACGGTGCAGGTCTTGAGAATGAATTGTCGCCGCCCCGGGTCCGGGGGTGGGGCGCTCGACGGGCCATCAGGATGCATCATGGTCGGATGGGAGAAGATACGGTCGAGGACGGGCCGCGGGCAATGCCGGGGACCGGCCAGGCGCGGCGGGCCCGCCCCGACCGATCAGCGCGATATTCCTCACGCCCTGTGGGAGGGACCGCGAGGGCCAGGTGTTCCCGAAGGAGAGGGCTGGCGTGACAGGGTTCCGGGTCGATAGGCTGCGTCCCCAGGATTTCCCTACATGAAGAAGGTGATGTCGACGATGCTCTGGACCGCGGTCGTGGGTCTCGGTGTCTGGGCCTACGTGACCCTCGCGACCCATCGGCATGAACCGATCAATTCGGCGACCCTCCTGGTGGCGGCGCTCTGCAGCTACGCCATCGGGTATCGCTTCTATTCCAAATGGATCAGCGCGCGCGTCCTGGCGCTGGATGACCGGCGCGCCACACCCTGCGAGGTGCACGAGGATGGACGGGATTTTGTCCGGACCAACAAATGGATCGTGTTCGGGCATCATTTCGCGGCGATCTCCGGTCCGGGTCCGCTGGTGGGCCCCGTCCTTGCCGCGCAGTTCGGGTATCTCCCCGGGACGCTGTGGATCCTGATCGGGGTGGTGCTCGGCGGCGCGGTCCAGGACATGGTGATCCTGTTTGCATCGATCCGCCGGGACGGCCGGTCGTTGGCGCAGATGGTCAAGGAGGAACTCAATTCGCTCGCGGGTGGCGTGGGATTGCTGGCGATCCTGTCGATCCTGGTGATCCTGTTGGCGGTCCTGGCGCTGGTCGTCGTCAATGCCCTGGCGGAGAGTCCGTGGGGTGTGTTCACGATCGGCGCGACGATCCCCATCGCGATGCTCATGGGAGGGTATCTGCGCTTCTGGCGCGTCGGAAAGGTCCTCGAGGTGTCCGCCATCGGCGTCGTCTTGCTGCTGGCTGCCGTGTGGGGCGGCCAATATGTCCATGCCCACGAAGGCCTCGCGCGATTCTTCACCCTGCGGGCCGAACCGCTCGCGTGGGCGATCATCGCCTATGGATTCGCCGCGAGTGTCCTGCCCGTCTGGCTTCTCCTCGCGCCCCGCGATTATCTCAGCACCTTCATGAAGCTCGGGACCATTGCCGCCCTGGCGTTGGGCACCTTTCTGGTGCTGCCGGATTTGAAGATGCCCGCGGTGAGCCGATTTGTGGACGGATCCGGCCTGGTCATCCCGGGCGCCGTGTTTCCTTTCTGTTTCATCACGATCGCGTGCGGCGCGATTTCGGGCTTTCACACCCTGATCTCGAGCGGGACCACTCCCAAGATCATCACGCGCGAAGGCTACGCGCGCCCGGTGGGTTACGGCGCGATGCTTCTGGAATCGCTGGTGGCCATCATGGCGATGATCGCGGCGTGCACGCTGGATCCCGGGGTCTACCTCTCGATGAACGTCAGGAGCACAGGCGCCACCGCCGCCGAGGCCGAAGCCCGCACCGTCTCCAGGATCGAACAGAGCGGCTTTACCATGCTCCATGAATCGCCGGTCGGATCCGGTCGGTTTGTGGATGGGCCGGTGGCGGTGTCGACCGACGAGATGCACAGCCTCGCCGGACGCATGGGCGAGCGGACGCTGTTCGGGCGGGCGGGGGGCGCGGCCACGCTGGCCGTTGGCATGGCGAACATCTTCTCGCAATTGACGCGGGGACGGTGGCTGGACCTCTGGTATCACTTCGCCCTGATGTTCGAGGCGCTCTTCATCCTGACCACCCTCGACGCGGGCACGCGGGTGGGGCGCTACCTCGTCCAGGACGCGGCCCGGCAGATTTCGCCGAGCCTGGGGAACCTGCAGAACGTCCCGGCGAATCTGCTCGCCAGTTTGCTCGTCGTCGGGGCGTGGGGCTGGTTCCTCATTCAAGGAGTCCGTGATCCACAGGGCGGAATCCGTGCGTTGTGGCCGATCTTCGGGATCGCCAACCAGCTCCTCGCCAGCATCGCGTTATGCCTGGCCACGACGATCCTGCTCAAGATGCAGCTTCAACCGCGCCGTGCCGAGGAGAAGGGTCGTGTCGTGGGAGCGGCGATTCAGGGTCGGCCGGCGCTGGCCTGGGTGACCCTTGTACCGCTCGCGTGGCTGCTGGCCGTGACCACCACCGCGGGCGTGCAGAAGGTGTTTCACTCAAGCCCGCGGATTGGATTCCTCGCGGCGGCGCGGGTGGCGGAGGCGCAGCGCGCGAGCCTCGAGGCCCAGTTGGCCACGGCGCAGGCGACGGGAACCCCCGCCACGGTTGAAGCGGCGGAGAAGGCGGTGCATGCGAATCAGGTTGCCGTGTTCAACGACCGGGTCGACGCGGCGGTCACGCTGCTGTTTCTCGCACTGGTGGTGACCATTGTTGCGTTGAGCCTCCGGGAGTGGGTCCTCCTGATCGCAAGACGGAAACTGGCGGACCTCCGGGAGACCCAACCCGTCTGGCTTCCGGCGTATGCCGTAGCCGAGGCGCAGCCGCTCCACGCGCTGTCGCTCCTGGCGCTGGGCCTCGCCCTCCTGAGGGAACTCACGGGCGAAGCGCAATTCGAACGCGCGCGAACGCTGGAGCAGGTGTGTTCCTGTGCGCGGCCGGACGCCCCCGTTGCGGGCGAGGTGCAGGCGGACGGAGGTGCGAAACGGACCGAGGGCCGGAAGGTCTGGGTGCGGACGCTGGAGGAAAGGTACAATTCCGTGCGGCGGTGCTGTTGATGAACTATCGTAAAAAATGAGGATCGGATTCGCTGCCGTTCGAATCCCCGGCGAGTTGCCGAACCCTCCGCGATCTCAATTGTTCACTCGATCATGACCTCATTTGAAAAGATCAGGACTCAGTCCCGGCATGTGACGTTTGTCCTCCTCGCTCAACTCTCGGTCGCATGGGCTGCCTCCGCCCAGGATAACTGGCCGCAGTTTCGTGGCACGGATTCCCGAGGCATCGGAACTTCGGACGAACTTCCCATTGAATGGAGCCGGGAGAAGAACGTGGCCTGGCACACAGAGACTCCCGGGATCGGATGGTCGTCACCGATCGTCTGGGGAACGAATGTGTTTGTGACCACGTCGCTCAGCGACGGCGACGAGGAATCGCCCAGGAAGGGTCTCTATTTTGGCGGCGAGCGCGGTCCATCGAAAAACAAGCATCACTGGCTTGTGCTTTGTCTGGACCGCGACTCGGGCGGGCAACGCTGGCGCACGGAGCTCTTCTCCGCCCTGCCCCCCTCAACGAAGCACGTCAAAAACTCCTACGCCTCGGAGACGCCGGTGACGGACGGGCGGCACATCTATGTTCTCTTCGGCGAGATCGGTTTGTATTGCGTCGATTTCTCGGGCCAGGTGGTTTGGTCAAAACCCTTCGAACCCAGGAAGACCCGCAATGGCTGGGGGACCTCCACGTCGCCGGTGCTTTACGAAGACAGGATCATCATTTCACGGGATTCGGAGGAAGAGTCTGACCTGACGGCGTACGACAAGGCGACGGGCAGGGAGATCTGGAAGGTCCGCCGGGACGAGCCGACCAACTACGCCACGCCGGGTGTTTGGAAGAACTCGGAACGCACCGAACTTGTCGTGCCGGGTAGCAAGCTGGTGCGGAGTTACGATCTCAACGGCCAACCGCTCTGGTGGCTCAAGGGCATGTCCACACTGACGATTCCGACGCCGTTTGCCGCGGATGGCCTGCTTTACCTCGCGGCCGGTTATGTCGGTGATCATGAAAGCCCCAACAAACCCGTGTACGCCCTGCGTCCGGGCGGCACGGGAGACCTGAGCTTGCCCGACGGCGACCAGCAGAGTCGCTTCATCGCCTGGATGCAGCCGAATGCCTCGTCTTACAACCCTTCGCCCCTTGTTTACGATGGACGCCTTTATGTGCTCTGGGATTTTGGCTTTCTGAACTGCCGGGATGCCAGGACGGGCGCGGAGATCTACGACAAGCAACGCCTGAAGACGGATGGCACCGCCGGTTTCACCTCCTCGCCGTGGGCCTACCGCGGACGGGTGTTTTGTCTGAGCGAGGACGGCGACACCTATGTCATCAAGGCCGGCGATCCCTACCGGGTCGAACGGGTCAATTCACTGGACGAGATGTGCATGGCGACGCCCGCGATTGCCGGCGATCGATTATTGATCCGCACGGCCGCCGGCCTTTGGTGCATTCGGCAACGACAATAGTTTCCGCGCCCCTTCGGGAATCAAAGCGGGTTCTCCGCGATCGCGACGGCCCAGGGTTGCTGGCAGAGGCTCTTGTCCAGCGTCGCCAGCTTCAGACGATGCGCCACCGCCAGGCGAACCAGGTGAGCGTCGGTGACGTCCTTGCCTAGCGAAAGACTCGGCAGCGAATCCGCCTCGGTGGCATCGGTCACGAAATGATGAGACTTGAGGCGAACTATGCCACACAAGGCGGTGCGGGCATCGGCGAAGGTGGCGCCGTAGGGGGCGCTCATGCTCACGCGCAGAAAGCCCATCTGCGTCAAAGGCGCCGTGGCGAACGCACGCACCGAGTTCAGCCAGCGATTCGCACGAGCATGCTGGCCATGACTGGACCAGGCACAGGCCAACAGGAGGTTGATATCGAGCAGATGGCTCACGGCAGATCCTGGAGAATCGCCTTCACCTGGGCCGGGGTCATGGGGGGCGCGCCCCGTGGGGCCACCAAAACCGGCCGGCCGAACCTCCCGGTGACGAGGCGCGCGCGCCTCGGCCGTTCACGCTGCAGAACCAACTTTTCGCCCTCTAACGCCAGGGAGACCCTGTCTCCCGCCTGAAGATGAAGCGATCGTCGAAGGCTCTGGGGGATGACCAATTGTCCCTTCGTCGAAATCGTCGCCGAGATCATGAGCGGAGGCTTACCTGTCTTACCAGTCGGGTCAAGGCGGCATCCTGTTCCCGGTTTCGCCAACATTGCATTGCCCCGGCCGCACCTGCCGCGATTAACTCCAGCGCATGCAAACCGTCACCCTCGGACGCGGCACGCTGCGCGCCAGCCGGATGGCGTACGGATGCTGGCGGCTGGCCGGGACCTGGGATCCGGTCGAGGTCAGCGCCGACCGCGAGGCCGCGGGTCGCAACGCCGTGCGGGCCGCGCTCGAGGCTGGGTTCAACCTTTTTGATCACGCCGATATCTATTGTCGCGGCGCCTGCGAACGGATCTTCGGACAGGTCCTGCGCGAGTCTCCCACCCTCCGTGACCGGCTCGTCATCGTCTCGAAATGCGGCATTCGCGGGGAAGGCGATCCGGAAGGCGCGCCTTACCGATATGATTTCTCGAGAGAGCACATCGTCGCGTCCTGCGAGGCCTCCCTGCAACGTCTGGGCATCGAGACCCTCGACCTCTACCTCCTGCATCGGCCGGATTTCCTGATGAACCCGGCAGAGGTGGCGGGCGCGTTCCAGAGCCTTCGGAGCGCCGGCAAGGTGCGGGAGTTCGGGGTCAGCAATTTCTCGCCGTCGCAGGTCGCGGTCTTGCAGAAGGCGTGTGACGCGCCGCTGGTGGTGAACCAGGTCGAGTTTAGCCTCGCCAACCTCGCGCCACTCGCCGACGGCACGCTGGACCAGTGCCTGGTCACGGGGATGACGCCGATGGCCTGGAGTCCGCTCGCGGGCGGCAAGCTGGCTGATGGCGCGCGACGATTGCTGGCGTCGCAGACGGCGTACCAGACCGACGCCATTAATCGCGCCCTGGACGAGGTGGCGGAGGGCTGCGGATCCAACCGCACCGCCGTCGCGCTGGCCTGGCTGTTGAAGCATCCGGCGGGGATCGTGCCGGTCGTCGGGAGCACGGATCCCGGTCGCATCGCCCAGGCCGCCGCGGCTACCGAGGTGCGCCTCGGCCGCGAGGATTGGTATCGTCTGCTGACGGTGGCGCGTGGCGAATCGCTGCCGTGACACCGCCCATGCACAGGGCAGCCTTCACACCCGGGTCCCCGGCTGCCGCGGGCTGGCGGACGCCGGCCGAATGGGAACGGCATCACGCCACCTGGCTCACCTGGCCGCGTCGGGAGGGCATCAGCTTTCCGGAGAAATATGAAGCGGTACCGGCCGTCTACGCCGCCCTCATCCGGGAACTGGTCCGCGGCGAGCAGGTGAGCGTGAATGTCTGGGATGCCGGGATGGAATCCTGGGTTCGCGGACTTCTCGACCGACACGGGGTGCCGCTTGCCAACGTCGCATTTCACGCATTCCCGGCGTACGAACCCTGGTGCCGGGATCACGGCCCCATCTTCCTGGTTCGGGACACCCCGGGACCGGCAGGACGGCGGGAGCGCGCGGTGGTCGACTGGGACTACAACGCGTGGGGCGGCAAGTACCCGCCGTGCGATCTCGACGACGCGGTTCCCCGGCACGTGGCGAGGCTTCGCGCGCTTCCGCTCTTCACGCCGGGCATGGTGCTGGAGGGCGGCGCAATTGACGTGAACGGGCGAGGCTCACTGCTGACCACGGAGAGCTGTCTGCTGAACCCGAATCGCAATCCGAATCTCACCCGGACCGAGATTGAACAGCGCCTTCGCGATTACCTGGGTGTCACTCAAATTCTCTGGCTCGGGGAAGGCATCGCTGGCGATGACACGGATGGGCACGTCGATGACCTGACGCGCTTCGTCGATCCGACGAGCGTCGTGACGGTCGTCGAGCAGGATCCCGCCGACGACAATTTCGCGCCGCTGCAGGATAACCTCCGCCGGCTGCAGTTGATGAAAACGGAGGCCGGAACGCCGCTGCGGGTCATCATCCTTCCGATGCCGCGGCGTGTGGAGCACAACGGGCAGCGGCTTCCGGCGAGTTACGCGAATTTCTACATCGCCAACGAACGGGTCGTGGTGCCGACCTACCGGGACCCGCACGACGGCAGCGCCCTGGAGATTTTGCGCGGGGTTTTTCCCGACAGGCGGGTTGTCGGCCTCGATTCGACGGATCTCGTGTGGGGATTGGGTTCGTTTCATTGCATCACGCAGCAGGAACCCGCGGGAGATGAAGGGCACTCCTGATCGCGCCGGCGACGCATGGACAACGATTCTCGGGATCATGTCCGGGACGAGCGCCGATGGCGCGGACTTCGTCGTGGCCTGCTTCGGGCGCGCGGCGCCGCGTCTCGCGCGACATTGGCACGTCCGGTTCCCTCGTGCATTGCGGGACCGGATTCTGTCGTGCGCGGCCGGCCAGGCTGGCTCGTGGGAAACGGCCCGCCTGCACCATGACCTCGGGCGCTTTTATGCGGGCTCTGCCTTGAAGGGTCTTGGCCACCATCGGGTGGATGCGGTGGGACTGCATGGCCAGACGGTTTTCCACGGTCCGGGTGGGACGGCACCAGCGACCCTGCAACTGGGCGAAGCCGCGTACCTGACAGAGGCCCTCGGCGTCCCGGTGGTCGGCAATTTTCGGGCCGCTGACCTGGCCGCGAACGGACAGGGAGCGCCGTTGGCAACGCTGTTTCATCTTCGCGTCTTTGGCGAGCCTGGACGCCACATCTGCGTCCAAAACCTCGGCGGCATGGGCAACGTGACGTCTCTCGAGATGCAGCGACACCGTTCACAGCGCATCCACGCCTTCGACACCGGACCCGCAAACGTTCTCCTCGACGGCGCGATGGCGCGCCTGACCGGCGGCAGGACGTTCATGGATCGGGACGGCAGACTCGCCCGCCGCGGTCGGGCCAATGAGGCGTGTCTCGAGCGTTGGCTGCGGCACCCCTTTTTTCATCGACCCCCGCCGAAGAGCACGGGTCGGGAGGAGTTCGGAGCGGAGTTCCTGTCGACCGCATGGAAGGAAATGACGGCGCGGAGGCTCCGACCCGCGGATCGGTTGGCGACGCTCACCGAGTTGACCGCCAGATCCGTGGTTTTGAACTACCGGTTGCACCTCCGGGCCGCGCCGGATCGCGTGGTGCTCTGCGGGGGAGGCGTTCGGAACGGCTTTTTGGTGGAGCGGCTCAGGTCTGTCTTGCGGGCGGAGCTTCCAGGCTGCGAATTGCGCTTGCCGGACGAATCCGGCTGGCCGGCGCACACGGTCGAAGGCGCGGCGTTCGCGTTGCTGGCGCGCGAATGTCTGCTGGGTCGTCCGGGCAATCTGCCTTCAACCACCGGAGCGCGCCGGGCCGTGGTTTGCGGGCAGGTGAGCGGCGCCGTCCTTCGGATGGCGGAGCGGGGTGGGCGGCCTTCACACGCTCTCCGGGGACGCCGTGGATACGCGGGCACGCGCTCCGATCGAATGCAGGAACGATGGGCTGAAGGATAGGCTTGGCCGCGGTGGAGGGAAGGGGGGAGAGCGCGGTCCTTGTCTGGAATACCACAATACTATTGACCGACCCCTTCGGCTGGCGGTCCGGGGGGGCCGTGTGGTATCCTGCGGCTGATGCAACTTGTTCGTGTTCTGGTCCTGGTTGCCGTGTCGATAGGTTGGGCGAGGACGGAGGCCGCGGACCCGTGGATCATCTCCGAATTCCTGGCGGACAATTCCTCCACCCTGGCGGACGAGGATGGCGATTTCGAAGACTGGATCGAATTGCAGAACGTCTCGGGCACCACGGCCGATGCCGGCGGGTGGTTTCTCACGGATGATCCCACCTCCCTGACCCAATGGCGGTTGCCGCAAACCAATGTGCCTCCGGGCGGGTTTCTCGTTGTCTTCGCGTCCGGCAAGGATCGGGCGATACCCGGCGCGGCGCTCCATGCGAGTTTTCGGCTCGGCAACGCGGGCGAATACCTGGCCCTGGTGCGGCCGGATGGGGAAACCGCGGCCATGGAGTTTACGCCCCAATTCCCGCCCCAGAAGGCGGACGTGTCCTTCGGCGTCGGACCGTCGGGGGAGTTGCAATTCTTCGATCCGCCGACGCCGGGCAAGCCGAACGCGGAGGGCTACGTCGACCGGGTGGCGGACACCAAGTTCAGCGTGGATCGGGGTTTTTACCGGAACCCCTTTGATCTGGTGATCAGCTGTGCAACGCCCGGGGTGGAGATCCGCTACACGACGAACGGTTCGCCGCCGACGGCGACGAGCGGATCGGTGTATGGAGGACCGTTGCACATCGGCGGCACGACCGTCGTGCGCGCGGCGGCCTTCCGGGCGGGATGGTTGCCCTCCAACGAGGACACCCACACGTATCTCTTTACCGCGGACATCATCCGTCAGTCGCCGACCGGGGCGCCTCCCCCGGGATGGCCGTCGAGTTGGGGAGGAAACACGCGGGATTACGGCATGGATCCGGACGTCGTGAATGACCCGCGGTACGCGGACAAGATCGAGGATGCGCTGCTGTCGATCCCCTCGTATTGCATCACGGTCCTGCTCTCCGACCTGTTTGACCCGACGCGGGGCATCTATGCGAACGCGGGCCAGGACGGCCGATCCTGGGAACGGCCCATGTCCCTCGAATTGGTTTACCCGGACGGGCGGGACGGTTTTCAGATCGATGGCGGGCTGCGGATCCGGGGCGGGTACAGCCGGAGTGGCGGCAACCCCAAGCACGCCTTTCGCTGTTTCTTCCGCCAGGAGTACGGCGCGAGCCGCCTCCGGTTTCCCGTGTTCGGTGAAGGGGGCGCGGAGGAGTTCGACGGTTTCGACCTGCGGACGGGTCAGAACTACTCATGGAGCTTCGAAGGCGATCCGCGCTGCACGATGCTGCGGGACCAGTTCAACCGCGACGTGCAGCTCGCGATGGGGCACCAGGCCGAGCGCGGCGATTTCTGTCACTTGTTCATCAACGGCCAGTACTGGGGTCTCTACGACACCTGCGAGCGGCCCGAGGCCAGTTATGCGGCCACTTACTTCGGCGGGAACAAGGAGGATTACGACGTCATCAAGGTCGAGGCGGGACCCTACTCCATCCTCGCGACGGACGGCACCATGGCAGGTTGGACCCAACTCTATAATCTCGTGCGCGGTGGCGTCGATGATGTGACGTACCGGCGTGTCCTCGGTCAGAATCCCGACGGCACGAGGAACCCGGATTACCCTGTGTATGTCGATCCCGTGAACCTGATCGACTACATGCTGGTGATCCTCTACGGGGGAAACCTGGATGCCCCAATCTCAAACTTCCTGGGCAACACGAGCCCGAACAATTTCTTTGGCGACTGGAACCACGCCTCGAAGGACCTTGGATTCCAGTTCTTCGTCCACGACGCCGAACATACCCTGCTGAATGTGGATGAGGACCGGACGGGTCCGTACCCTGCCGGGAACTCTTCGGTGACCAAGAGCAATCCTCAGTGGCTCTGGCAGAAGCTGCTCGAGAACGAGGAATTCCGGATCCTGGCGGCGGACCGCATCCAGAAGCATTTCTACAATGGGGGCGTCCTGACACCCGAAGGGGCGCGGGCGATCTATACGCGGCGACGGGATGCGATCGACCGGGCTATGATTGCCGAATCGGCGCGATGGGGCGACAGCAAGCGGCCCAGCGATCCTTTGACGCGTGATGACTGGCTCGCGGCGGTGGCGTCGAACCTGGCCTTCATCGCGGGGCGCTCCGCGGTCGTGCTGCAGCAACTGCGGGACGACGGACTGGTCCCGTCGGTCGCCACCCCGCAGTTCAACCAGCAGGGAGGACCCGTGAATCCTGGTTTCGGCCTGCTCATGGCGCCGACGTCGGCGACGATTTATTACACGCTGGACGGCTCCGACCCGCGGCGGGTGGGCGGCGATATCTCTCCCTCGGCGCGGAGGCATGCCGGGCCGATCTCCCTGACCGAAGCAGTCACCGTCAAGGCCAGGACTTATCAGGCAGGGACATGGAGCGCGCTCAACGAGGCGGCGTTCCTCATCATCCGGACCTACAAGGACCTCTACATCACTGAAATTCACTATCACCCGGCCGCCAGCGCGGACCTCGATGCGGACGAATTCGAGTTTGTGGAACTGAAGAACGTGGGTTCCGAGGCGCTGGATCTCAGCGGGGTCCACTTCACCAATGGCGTTCAATTCACCTTTGCCAATGGCACCCGGCTTGACCCGGGCGCCTTCGCCGTGCTGGTGAAGAACCCGGAGTTGTTTGCGCAGCGGTATCCGGGACGCCCGGTGGCCGGAGTCTACTCGGGTCACCTCTCCAATTCCGGAGAGCGACTGACGCTGGTCCACGCCACCGGCACGCCGATCTTTAGTGTCGCTTACGGTGCACGTCCACCGTGGCCGCAGGCCGCCGACGGGCAGGGCTTCAGTCTGGTGCCCGTCCAGGCGAATGCCAACGCGGCGCCGGATGACCCGGCGAACTGGCGAGCCAGCAGCGCGGTCGGGGGCTCGCCTGGATCCGACGATCCCTCGGCCGGTATTGTCCCGGTTGTCATCAACGAACTTCTGACCCATACCGACCCTCCCCTTCTGGATGCGGTCGAGCTTCACAACCCCAACGATGTCGCGGCGAACATCGGCAACTGGTGGTTGAGCGACGACCGGACTGATCCGAAAAAGTACCGGATCCCCCCGGGCCGCGGCATTCCGGCCCGCGGCTTTCTCGTGTTGACGGAACTCGACTTCAATTTTCCGACAAATGCCCCTCGCAGTTTCAGTTTCGATTCGCACGGTGACGAGGCGTGGCTGTTCAGCGGTGATGACAGCGGAAATCTCACGGGTTACAGCGATGGATTCAGCTTCGGTGCCGCCGAGAACCCGGTGACGTTCGGTCGTTACACCAACAGCGTCGGCGAGGTTCAATTCCCGCCCCAAAGTTCCAACACGCTGGGAGGGGCCAACACCGGTCCCCGGATCGGCCCGGTCGTGCTCAACGAAATCCACTACCACCCGCCGGACGGCGACGCTGAATTCGTGGAGATCCGGAACATCAGTGACGCGATCGTTGCGCTGTACGATCCCCTTTCGCCGACCCACACCTGGCGGATCAACGGGGTCGGCTTCGATTTTCCGCCAGGGCTGGAATTGCCGCCCGGCGGCCTCGCCGTGGTCGTAGGGTCGGATCCAACTGCTTTCCGAACCCGATACCAGATTGACGATGCGGTGCCCGTGCTGGGTCCGTGGACCGGCGTGCTTCAGGATGGCGGGGAGACCCTCGTCCTCGAGCGGCCCGACAAGCCGGATCCACTCCCCGGCGGGACCGTCTTCGTTCCCTACCTGATCGTGGACAAGGTGCGGTACGGGGAAAGGGATCCATGGCCGATTTTCGCGGATGGCGGAGGGGCGTCTCTCGAACGCCTCTCGCCGGTGGAGTACGCCGATGACCCCGCCAGTTGGCGGGCGAGCCCGGGGGAGCCCTCCCCCGGATTCGACAACGACGGGAACCGTCCGCCCACGATCGATGCAGGGCCCGAGACGGAACTGGAATCCGCTGTCTTTCCGGCCGAGGTCATGCTCGCCGGAACCGCGAGTGATGACGGGCTGCCGGTGACACCGGGCCACCTCGAATTTGTCTGGTCGCAAGTTGACGGACCGGGCCCGGTCGAGTTCGTGGACGAGACGCGCAGCAATGCGGTGGTGCGCCTTCCCGGCACCGGCGAGTTCACGCTGCGGCTGACGGCCTCGGACGGCTCCCGCACGCGATCGGACCAGATCGTGATCCGCACCCATCGACCCTCTGAATCCCAAACGCTGGTGCCGGCAGAATCCACCTGGCGCTATCAGGACGACGGCTCCAACCAGGGGACCGCCTGGCGGGATGCCGACTTCGACGACAGCACCTGGCCCACCGGCAAAGCGAAGCTCGGTTTCGGCGATTCCGATGAAGTGACGACCCTTCGCCCATCCGCGAGCGGATCCAAAACGACGACGTTCTATTTCCGGCAGGCCTTCACCCTCGGGGATCCGGGTGCGGTCACGGGTCTGACCGTGCGATTGCTCCGGGACGACGGGGCGATGGTCTACCTCAATGGCAGCCTGGTCTTTCGGTCGAACATGCCGGAGGGCGACGTCGACTTTCTGACCACGGCCAGCGAGGTCGTCGGAGGCGCGGATGAGTCGACCTTCTTCAGTCAGACGGTCGATCCGGCCGTGCTGCGATCCGGCCGGAATGTCCTCGCCGTGGAAGTGCACCAGCAGAACTCGGGCAGCAGCGATGTCGGGTTCAGCCTGACACTCGAGGCGGAGGTCAACCCGGCAAATCGCGCGCCGACCGTAGATGCCGGCGGCGATCAGGAGATCGCCTTCGGGGCGGCTGCCCGCCTCTCAGGCGCCTACCAGGATGACGGTCTCCCGAGTCCCCCGGGGGTGGTCCGTCTCGCCTGGCAGACGGTCGAAGGCCCGCTGACCCCGCAGTTCTCCGCCACGAATGTCTCTTCGCCGACCGTGACCTTTCCGGCGGCAGGCCGATACACCCTGCGGTTCGTCGCCGACGACGGCGCCCTGACCGCCAGCGATGAACTCACCGTGGTCGTTGGCGCCGATGACTATGCCGCGTGGCGTTCGCTCCATTTCACACCCGCGGAACTGCAGGATCCTGCCGTCAGTGGCGACCAGGCCGATCCTGACGGGGACGGTCAGACCAACCGCGGCGAGTTCCTCAGCGGCACGGATCCGCGGGTGCGGGCGAGCGTCCTGCGGTTGGAGGCGATGATGGATGCAGACGGTTCGGTGCGCCTCCGCGTGCCAGTCCTGTCCGGGCGGACTTACTCTGTGTTGAAAAGCCCCACGGCGGGCTCCGGGCACTGGTCGGTGGTGGAGCACATCGATCCTGCCTCCTGTGATTGCGATGTGGACGTCGTCGATGACAGACCGGGCGAGGCGGGGACTCGGTTTTATCGGGTCGTGACGCCGCGTCTGCCCTGAGAGCCCGTTTGAAAATTAGGAAGGGCCCTGTTTTCAGACGGGCTCTGAGAGAGGCGAGGATCAATCCCTTATTCGTGCGGGGGCCAGCGGGGGCCGGAGGAGGAGGCGCACTGGAAGCCTGGCGGCGCTGCGCGATGGCGGCCTCACCACGCGCCGCACACGGATCGTCAGCCTGTCCGAGTCTCGAATCGCGGGGCTCAATGCCCTTTCGACCCTTTCGAGGATGAAGGAACTTTCAGGCTGAAATTCGTGGAACGCCTCTCTACCTTCGCCGCGCAAACTCTCATTCAATTATGGCAGAACGCATTGGATTCGTCGGGGTCGGTCGCATGGGAGCCAACATGGCGCGGCGACTGAAGGACTGCGGGTACGGCATTGCGGCGGTGTACGACGTGAACACGGCCGCTGCGGAGGAACTCGCCAGGGAGTTGTCGGCGACGGCCTGCAGCCGCCTTGAGGACGTGACGGCGGCGGCGGACGTCATTTTCACGGTGGTCACCAATGATAAGGCGATGGACGGCATCTTTCGCGGGCGCAAGGACAATCTCCTCAAGGGGGCCAAGGGCAGAGTGTTCGTGAACTGCGCGACGATCGCCCCGAAGACGCATCGGGAGATTGAGAAGCTAGCCGCAAAAGTCGGCGCGGCATCACTGGAGGCGTGCATGGCCTCGAGCATTCCGCAGGCGCGCGAAGGGACGCTCTACCTGATGTGCGGTGGACGGAGGGAGGTGTTCGATCGGATCCAGCCGATCCTCGGCCGGTTGAGCAAGGAGGGCGAGTTGCTTCGCTACGTCGGAACCGCGGGCCGCGCGGCGGAGGTGAAGGCCCTGGTGAACATGGTCATGAACATCAACACGGCGGGTCTTGCAGAGGGCCTCGGCCTCGGGGCCGCCCTGGGCCTGGATCTCGGCACGCTCCGGGAGGTGTTTTCCCAGACCGGCGCCAATTCCCGCGTCCTCCAGACCGATGGCGAGGACATGCAAAACCGCGAGCACTCGTGTTTCTTCTCCGCCGAACATGCGGCCAAGGACTCCGGAATTGCGCTGGACCTGGCGCGCCAGAAAAAGTTGACCTTGCCGCTGGCGGAGGCCACCTGGCGCCAGTTCCGGAAAATGGTCTCCGAGGGCTTGGGACAACTCGACAAGTCCGGCGTTGCGGAATTGACCTTCAAAGGCCGGCACAAGCCAAAGCGGGCAAAGAAGAAATAGCTCTTGAGTTTTCGATCTCTGGCGAAACCATTGCGGGCTCTATGCCTTCGGCCGTGACGCAAACGAAGCCATCCTCACCGCCGCCGCAGCACGATCCGATGCTGAACCTCATGGCGTGGCTGGAGGTCCATCGGAACCAGGTGCTTGGCGGCTTGATGGCCGTGGTGGTGCTCATCGGGATCGGATACCTGTGGCACTACTTTGCGGAACGGCGCGAGCTCCAGGCCGAGACCGCGCTTTTCGACGTCCAATTGCAGACACGATCGGCGGAGGGTGAAAAGACTCCAACGGCCGCGGACTATCTCAAGGTCGCCGAGGCCCATCCCTCCACGGAGGCGGCGCTGCGCGCGCGCTTGCTCGCGGCCGGCGCTTACTTTTCCGAGGGCCGTTACGCGCAGAGCCTGGAGCTTTTTCAGAAGATCCTGGACTCGGAGAAGACGGGACCCCTGGCGGCACAGGCGGCGTTTGGCGTTGCCGCCAGCCTCGACGCCGAGGGGAAGGCGGAAGACGCGGCGAAGCGGTACCAGGAGGTGCCGAATCAGTTTCCCGATTCCAGCGTGGCCATGCAGGCGCGGTTGGCGCTCGCCGGGATCGAGGAGTCCCGGAACCAGCCCGCGGCGGCCCTGCGTCTCTATGACGAGGTCATGCGCGATCGCGAGGGCGGTCCGTTGACCCAGCAGGCCGCCATGGAGCGGGATGGGTTGATGCGACGGCACCCCGAACTCGCGAATGCCAGCACAAACACGGTCGGGTCCAACCTGGCGGCCCCCAATCCCGCCGCGACCGATGCGACGGCGGTCGCCGTGACCGCCACGAACGGAGCCGCGCCGCCGAAGTGACCGGTCCGTTTTGGTTTTCGAGTGAGGCGCAAGCAGCCCGCAGCCACGCGATCGTCTTTGTATGAAGCTTTGTATCATCGGCACCGGCTATGTGGGATTGGTCACCGGGACCTGTTTCGCGGAGGTCGGCCACCAGGTGGTCTGCGTGGACAACAACCTGGAGAAGGTGCGTTCGCTCCAGGCCGGCGGCATCCCGATTTACGAACCCGGCCTCGAGGAACTGGTGCCACGAAACGTGCAGGCGGGCCGGTTGCGATTCACCGACAGCATCGCCGACGGTGTCGATTCCTCGGAGGTCGTGTTCATCGCGGTCCCGACCCCGCCGACGGTGGAGGGGTCGGTGGACCTGAGTTTCATCGAGGGCGTCGCGCGTGAGATCGCCGGGTGCCTGACGAGCTACAAGATCATCGTCGACAAAAGCACGGTGCCGGTGAAGACGGGGGAGAAGGTGGCCGAGACCATCAAGCGGTACAACAAGGTCCGCGTTGATTTCGATGTCGTCTCCAACCCGGAGTTCCTGCGGGAAGGGTTTGCGGTCGAGGACCTGATGAAGCCGGATCGGATTGTGGTGGGGGTTTCCTCGCCCCGGCCGGTGGCGGCTCTCCAAGAGATTTATGCGCCGTTCAATGCGCCGATCATCGTCACGGACCTGCCGTCGGCTGAACTTATCAAGCACGCGTCGAATTCATTTCTTGCGCTGAAGATCAGTTACATCAACGCGATCTCGGCCCTCTGCGAATCCACCGGGGCGAATGTGGTCGAGGTGGCAACCGGGATGGGATTGGACAAGCGCATCGGTCGCGGGTTTCTCAATGCGGGCATCGGCTTTGGCGGTTCCTGTTTCCCGAAGGACCTCAGCGCCTTCATTCACATCGCTCAGCAACTCGGGGTCGATTTCCGCCTGCTCAAGGAGGTTCAGAGCATCAACGAAGCCCAGATGGACCGGTTCCTTCGGAAGATCGCCGAAACCCTGTGGGTGGTGAAAGACAAGCGGGTCGGTGTCCTTGGCCTCGCGTTCAAGCAAAACACCGACGATGTCCGGATGAGTCCCGCGATCGAACTCTGCAATCGCCTGCTGAAGGAAGGCGCCATCCTTCGGGTCCATGATCCCAAGGCCATGGAGAAGGCCGCACACGTCCTTCCCCCCTCGGACCGGCTGGCTTACGTCGAGGATATGAACGACGTCGCGGAGGGCTGCGACGCCCTCGTCGTGGCCACGGAATGGCCGCAGTTCGCGGGCCTGGACCTGGATCGCCTCCATCGGCAGTTGAGCCATCCGATCGTGTTCGACGGCCGCAATCTCTTCGACAAGGACGAGATGCTGCGCCGTGGGTTCCTGTATAAGAGCGTCGGACGCTGATGCCGTGGAGGATCCGTCCAGCGGCCCCGAGCCGGTCGATGTCGCGGCCGCGTTGATCTGGCGGGGCGGGCGACTCCTCGTCACACGCCGACCCGCCGGTTCGCATCTGGCCGGGCTGTGGGAGTTCCCCGGGGGCAAACGCGAGCCGGGCGAGACCTGGGAGGACTGCCTGGTTCGCGAACTCAAGGAGGAGTTGGGTGTGGAGGTCGAAGCGGGCGAACTCTTCGCCGACATCACATTCCCGTATCCCGGCAAGATGGTTCACCTGAGATTCTTTCTCGTGAACCGGATGGTCGGTGACCCGCGGCCGTTGGAGTGCGATGGCCTGAAATGGGTGGATCGTGAGGAACTCCAATCCTGCCACTTTCCGCCGGCGGACGAGGCCTTGCTGACACGCCTGGTGTCAACGGAAGGGTTCTGGGGCGCCGGGGGGGCGCGCGGAGGCGTCGAGCACGCCGGGTCGGAGGGGGCGCAGGACCGGAGGGGCGAAGCAGGATTCTGACAGCCCGGATGAGAATCCTGGTGATTTGACGGGCCGCTAATCCAGTTCTCGCTGAATTGCCGGGCGCCGAAGGAGAACGGGCCGACCGCTGAATGCCCCGGCCGAGTTGCTCTCGTAGCTGCGGACGGCCTTTCGCGGATTCATCATGTCCAAGTCGGTGCTTTGGGGGGGCGGACTCAGAATGCTTCCACGCTCTCCAATCGGCGGCAGGGGGAACGGGCGTGTGCCGCTGGGCATCATCGACACGGGCCGTGTCAATGCCACAACAGGCGACGGCCCGCGGCTCCCCGGCCCGCTCCGGGCGAAGGTCGGGGTCGCGACAGCCGATCCGCCATCGGCTGTCGTTGCTGCTCGCGAATCTGCGGGCCCTTCGGCCGCGACCTGCTTGAGGACTGTTGTCAGCGCCTCCACGACACGCGCGGCGGCGTCTCGACGGTGTGCTGTCACCGGTTCGCGGCCCTGGGCAGCCTGAATACCGGGACGTCCGCGAGCCCGCCGCGACGGATGATAATCCTGGGCGGCGACCTCCGCCGAAGTCGGTGGGTTCCCCTTCCACAGGAACGGTTCCCCGATCCGCTCGGTGAGGCCGACAATCGCGACGGCCACCGTGACGCTGGCTGCCGCGCACGGATGCGGGTCGCGCAGGCCGAAATTCCGGATGCATCGGATCCGCTGGCGCAACGCGCGAACATCGTCGAGCACGCAGGCGAACGAAGGCACCAATCTCCTGGGGGCGCATTCCTCCAGGATCCGCAGGAGCGTAAGACCGTACTCGCGCGCCGCGCCCGGGAAACATCGACGAAGCACCAGGTCATCGCACACTTCCTCGCGGACGGTCAGGAGACGGCGGAGTGCCAGCCAGACGATGGGATTAAACCAATGAAGGATCTGGAGGATGGCAATGAGCCAGTTGAACGGCAGGTCCGCGCGTTTGACGTGGGCCAACTCATGAAGGAACAGGAACCGGATCTCGTCCGGGGTCAGCCGGACCAGGAGTCCCGAGGGGACCAGCATCCGCGGTCGCCACCAGCCTGTCACGGCCGGCGACGTGATGCCCGGCGTCTCGACGACGGCCACCCGGCTGCTGACGGACATGACGGCCTTTCCTTGGCGGAGCAGGTCAAGAACGGCGGCATCGAGGACCGGTGAGGTCGTCGCGAGGGCCCGCCGGAGCCGGCGGTGATCGCGCCATACAAGCCCGGTCATTGTCAGGGCGCCAGAAAACCAGAAGGCGAGCGCCCACACGAACCAGACGGGCGTATCGGCGAGGGGATCCGGGATCTCCGGAGCCGCCCCAACGGGGGCGGGAAGCCCGAGGACCTGCAAGGCAGCCCCGGCAACCCCGGCGGGCGCGAGGTCGACGAGGTTGAAGAGACTGAGCCGGCTTTCCGGCGCGATGGGAAGGAGGAGCCGAACCAGGACCACCAGCCACAACCCGTACCGCCACCGGGGTGGAAGGCGCCGGCAAACGGTCCGCTGCAGGACCCAGATCGCCGCGGCGAGGATCGCCGCGTGAGCGGAGTTCCGCAGGAGCCAGCCGAAGAGCCAGCCTGCCGCTTCGGCAAGCGGTTGCATGCGCTAGTCGCTTCCGTCCAGAACCTCCCGAAGCTGCTTCAGGTCGGAAGCCGACAGTTGTCGACTCTGGACGTAATGGGCGAGCATGGGAGCCAAGGCCCCGTCGAAGACCCGTTCCAGGAACGAGTCGCTATAGTGCGCCACCGCCTCTTCCTCGCTGATGCAGGGCCTGTAGATGTAGGCCCGGCCGTCTTCGCGGAACCCGAGGGCGCGTTTTTTGACCAAACGACCGATCAACGTCCGGGCCGTTTTGGGATGCCACGGCTCACGAGCATTCAACGACTCCAGAATCTCGTTGGCGGTGCACTGGCCCTTGGACCAGACAATCTTCATGATCTGCCATTCAGTTTCCGAAATGCGTGGGACTTTCTTCATGACATGGCGGGCAGGATGCTGTCCCTCCCGACTACGCTGGTAGTCGGAGTTCTGCAAGCGGTAAATGGTCGAATCCAGTCCTTTTTGGCGCTTGTTGCGGCGCCGCAGCCTTCTACCCTCGGCGTCCACCTATGTCCCTCCATCGATTCTTTCGGACCGCGACGGTCGTCTGGCTCGCCGCCAGCGCGGGAATGGCCGCCGTCCTCGCGGCCGAACCTGTCCTCTTGTGGCCGGAAGGCGCCCCTGGCGCCCTGGGAACCGGAGACGCCGACCGGCCGACCCTGACGCCCTACCTCGCGGAATCGGCGCCCGTGCCCGCGGCCGCGATTGTGGTCTGTCCTGGAGGCGGTTATGGAGGACTGGCGTCGCATGAAGGGAAGGACTATGCGATCTGGCTCAATCAACTGGGCATTCATGCCTTTGTGTTGAAGTATCGGCTCGGGAGTCACGGTTACCGACACCCCCGGATGCTCGAGGATGCCTCGCGAGCCATGCGCCTCGTGCGGGCGCGGGCCGGTGAATGGGGCGTGGATCCCGGCCGCGTCGGCATCATGGGCTCCTCGGCCGGTGGACACCTCGCATCGACCCTTCTGACCCACTTCGATCGAGGCCAGCCGGATGCGTCCGATCCCATCGAACGTGAAAGCAGTCGTCCCGACCTGGGGATCCTGTGCTACCCCGTCATCACAATGGGGAAATTCACCCATCAGGGCTCCAAGCGGAACCTCCTGGGAGAGGACCCGAATCCGGAACGGGTCGAGTCCCTTTCGAACGAGAAACAGGTGACCTCGGAGACACCGCCGACCTTTCTCTGGCACACGGTCGAGGATGGGGCGGTCCCAATGGAGAACAGCCTGATGTTCGCCCAAGCGCTGCGAGAAGCGAAGGTGCCGTTCGAACTCCATTTGTTCGAGCGCGGCCCTCATGGGATGGGCCTTGCCAATGGACATCCCTGGACGGTGGCACTGGCCTTTTGGCTCAAGCAGCACGGCTTCGCCGGGAAGTGACCTTGGCCGGCTGAAGACCCCCCCGTGTGTTATCCCCGAAATACCCATCCCTTCGCGGCAAGGGATTTTTCGCTCAGACAGTCTCTAAGGAGCGGCGCAACGAAGGTGTAGGTATTTTGGGGACACCAAACTAGCCTCAGGCCGTGTTGCGGCTGCCGTTCGAGCTGATGCTGGCGCTTCGGTATCTTCGACCGAAGCGCACCTTCGTCTCGGTCATTACGCTGATTGCGATCGTGGGTGTGACCCTGGGCGTATCGGTTCTGATCGTTGTCATCGCCGTGATGACCGGCTTCGGAGAGCAATTGCGGGACCGGCTTCTCGGGTTCAGCCCGCATCTGACCATCCGTCGGGTGGGGGGTAATCTGACCGACTACGAATCCGTCATTGCCATCGCGACGAATCATCCCGGCGTGCGCTCGGCGTCGCCGCTGGTCGAGGGTCCCGTGGTGTTGGAGCGTCCAGCGGCCGGAGGGTCCATCGTCCTGACCCCCATCATTCGGGGCGTCGATCCGCGGCTGGGCACGAACGCGACGCCGATGCTCCGGAACATCCGCGCGGGCACGAACGATATCCGCGGTCGCGGGATCCTCGTCGGGTGGGACCTGGCTCAGGAACTCGATGTCCGCCCCGGTGACCGGGTCAACCTCATTGCGCCCTCCGTGGCGGGACGAATGATCGCGGAGGCGCAACGGGAGCCGGAGGGCGGGGGGGAAAAGTTTCTGCCGCTGGAATTCGAGGTGCGGGGCATCTTCGATGCCGGCTATTATGAGTTCAATATCGCCTACGTCGCGATGTCCCTCGGGTATGCCCAGGACCTCTATGACCTGGGCGATGCCGTCCAGGGCGTGTCGGTCATGCTTCGGGATCCCATGCGCGCGGACGACGTGCGGGATGAACTCGAGGCGGCCCTGGGCGCGGGATTCACGGTCAAGACATGGATGGAGGAGAAGGGCGACCTGATCGAGGCCGTCGCTGTGGAGAAGAACGTCATGTTCATCGTGTTGTTCTTCGTGATGATCGTCGCCGCCTTCGGCATCACGAGCACCCTGATCACCTTCGTCGTCCAGAAGACGCGGGAAATCGGAGTGCTCAAGGCGCTTGGCTGCACCCGGGGACAGGTCTCCTGGCTCTTTCTGAGCCAGAGCGTCTTCATCGGGTTGGTCGGAGTCTTGAGCGGTTGGGGCCTGGGGGTCCTGGCGGTCCGATATCGGAACGAATTCCTCGAGTTCATGCGGCGGACGACGCACCTCGACCTTTTTCCAGCGAGCATCTACGGCTTTGGCGAATTGCCGGCCCGCATCGAGGCCGGCGATGTCGCGCTGATCTGCGGCAGCGCGCTCTTGATCTGCCTGCTGGCGGGCGTCCTTCCGGCGTGGAACGCCGGAAGGCTCCAGCCGGTGGACGCCCTTCGGTACGAATAATGAAGATTCGAACCGCCGATCCGCTGCTCGCGGCGCGCGACCTTCGGAAGTCCTACCGGATGGGCCGACGCAGCGTGGACGTCCTGCGCGGCGTCTCCTTCGACGTCGCGGCAGGGGAATTCCTGGCCCTGCGCGGGGCTTCGGGTTCGGGCAAGAGCACCCTCCTGCATCTGCTGGGGGGGTTGGACGTGCCAGACGGCGGGTCGATCCGCTTTGCCGGGGAACGACTCGACCGGCTGGGCAGCTCCCGGCTGGCGGCCTTCCGGAATCGGCAGGTGGGCTTTGTGTTTCAGGCGTACCACTTGCTGCCGGAGCTGGATGCCCTCGAGAACGTGTGCCTCCCGGCGCGGATGGCCCGTCAGCAACCGGCCGAAGCGATCCGGACCGGGCGCGAACTCCTGGTGCGCGTCGGTCTTGGGCAACGCCTGGATCACCGTCCCGGTGAATTGTCCGGCGGCGAGCAGCAGCGCGTCGCCCTGGCGCGGGCCCTGGTCAACCGCCCCCGACTGGTGTTGGCGGACGAGCCGACGGGGAATCTCGATTCGCACACGGGCGCCGAGATCATGGACCTGCTATGCGCCCTCCAGCGGGAGCGGGGAACGACCCTGATCCTGGTCACGCATGATCCCAGTGTGGCGGCACGCGCGCCGCGGGTGTTTGAACTTGTCGACGGGGTCGTGCGCCAGCCGGACGGCAGCCTGCCGGCGCCAGGGCCGGGTGACGGCGAAGAATCGAATGGCGGGCGGCTCCAGTGACTTGCTAGCGTAATCGCGCGAGGCATGAAGGTTTACATCGATGGCCGGTACTATGATGAGGCGTCCGCGAAGGTCTCGGTCTTCGATCACGGACTGTTGTACGGGGACGGGGTTTTCGAGGGGATCCGGGCGTACAACGGCCGGGTCTTCAAGCTTCAGGAGCACATTGAGCGGTTGTGTTGTTCGGCCCGGGCCATCCTGCTTGATCTGCCGCTGGGGCCTGCGGAGACCCAGCGGGCGGTAGTGGACACCTGCCGGAAGAACCGCGTCCGCGACGGTTACATCCGCCTCGTTGTGACGCGCGGAAAAGGCACACTGGGCCTGAACCCGAACAAGTGCCGGAAGCCTTCGGTCATCATCATCGCGGGGAAGATCCAGCTTTATCCCCAGGAATTCTACGAGCGGGGTCTGGAGATTGTGACCGTTCCGACGGTCCGAAATCTGCACGGTGCGCTCAATCCGGCGATCAAATCGCTCAATTACCTCAACAATATCCTCGCGAAGATCGAGGCGAACAACGCCGGCTGCGAAGAGGCGATCATGCTCAACGCGGAGGGATACGTGGCCGAATGCACTGGAGACAACCTCTTCCTGGTTCGGGGTGGGAAACTGTTCACCCCCCCGCTGTCGGCAGGGGCCCTCTACGGAATCACGCGGAACACGGTCATGGACCTGGCGCGGGGGGCGGGACTCGAGGTCTCCGAGCCGAATCTGACCCGCTACGACGTCTTTAACGCCGATGAATGTTTCCTGACCGGAACCGGTGCGGAGATCGTCCCCGTCGTCAAGGTCGATGGCCGGGTGATTGGCAGTGGGAAGCCCGGCGCCGTGACGCGCGACCTCGTGCGGGCGTACCGCGCCTTGACGAACTCGACTGGCGAGCCGATATACGCCTAGTCGAATGTCCATTCGAACGGGACATCCCGTCGTCGGGCGGCGCGTCCAACGTGTCCATCCCGCGGGGGGCTGCGAATGCGCGTTGACCCGGGCGCCGGGTCGCAACAGGTTTGGCGAGCGTACTGCCGGGTCCAACCTCCCGCCATAGAGCCATGCTTTGCAGCATCTGCCAGAAGAACGAAGCAAAGGTCCACCTGACGCAGATTGTCGATGACAAGATGCAGAAGATCGACCTCTGCGAGGAGTGCTCGAAGGCTAAAGGCGTGACGGATCCCGCAGGGTTCTCTCTGGCCGACCTCCTGCTCGGTCTCGGCGCGGCCCAGGAAGGCGAATCCCGACCCACCCCGAAGCCCGGTGAGATCGCCTGCCCCCGCTGCGGCCTCTCGCAGGCCGACTTCAAGAAATCCGGCCGGTTTGGATGCCCCCAATGCTACTCGACCTTCGCGGACAGCCTGCCGGGGATGCTGAAGACGATGCACAAGGGGTTGCGGCACACGGGCAAGACCCCGCACGCATTGAAGCCCAGGCGCGAGGCGGCGGATCTTCTCAAGAACTTGAACCGGAAGCTGGAGAAGGCGATCCAAACGGAGAACTTTGAAGAAGCAGCCCAGTTGCGGGATCAGATCCGCGCGCTGAAGCAACAAACGGCTGCCACGCCCTGATCGTCCTCATGCCCCAGGACCTCCAAACCTTCCTCAGCCGCCCCGCTGACGCCTGCCGCCGAACCGGTCCCAAGGATCAGATCGTCCTCTCCAGTCGCGTCCGCCTCGCGCGGAACATCCAGGAATTCGCGTTCCCGGGGTGGGCCAAGAAGGCGGAGCGCGTCCGGTCGCTGGAGGTGATCCGAAGCGCGGTCGACCAATTGCCGGCGATGTCGGAAGGCTTCTCCGAGTCGATGGACAACCTGACCGCCATCGACAAGCAGATCCTCGTCGAGCGACACCTCATCAGCCGCGAACACGCGGCCAAAAGTGCTGGCAGCGGTCTCGTCCTCGACCGCGCCGAGTCGTTGAGCGTGATGATCAACGAGGAGGACCACCTCCGGATGCAGTCGCTGTGCCCGGGATTTCAATTGCGGCAGGCGTGGCAGGCCGTCGATGAGGTTGACAGCCTGCTCGAGGCCCGCTTGCCCTACGCCTTCTCGCCAGAACTCGGTTACCTGACGGCATGTCCGACCAACGTGGGGACGGGTATTCGTGTGAGCGCCATGCTGCACCTGCCGGGGCTGGTGCTGGCGGAACTGATCAACCCGATCGTCCAGTCGGTGAACAAGCTGGGCCTTGCGGTCCGCGGCCTGTACGGTGAAGGGACCGAGGCCCTGGGCAATGTCTTCCAGGTCTCCAACCAGATGACCCTCGGCGAATCCGAGGCCGAGATCCTCGAGCGCCTGAGCAAGGTCGTCCAACAGATGATCGAGCACGAACTCAATGCCCGACAGAAGGTGATCGAGGAAAAGCCAAAGATGCTGCTCAACCACATCGGTCGGGCATTCGGGATCCTCGCCAATGCCCACAGCATTTCCTCGAAAGAGGCAATGAACCTGCTGTCGCTCGTCCGGCTCGCCCATGATCTGCGGATGTTTCCGACGCATCCCCCGGTCCCTTTTCGATGAACTGCTGCTGGTAACCCAGCCCGCCCACCTCCAGCGGTCGCACACGGGGAAGCTTGGAGCTGAGGAGCGCGACGTCCTGCGCGCGGATCTTCTGCGCACGCGACTCACGGAAGTGCCACGCCCGGTCACCTCCCAGTTGACTCCGCCCCTCAGAGGATGCAAATAGACCATCAGGCGGCGAAAAGGATTTATGAGTGACGAGGCGATGAACAACTTCACGCCGCGAGCCCAGCAGGTGCTGGCACTCGCGCGGAAGGAGGCGGATCGGTTCAACCACAACTTCGTGGGGACCGAGCACCTGCTGCTCGGGCTTATCAAGCTGGGGCAGGGGGTCGCGGTGAACGTGCTCCAGAAGATGGGGCTCGACCTTGAGACCGTTCGTCTGGAGGTCGAAAAACAGGTGGGAACAGGGCCCGACCAGAAGGTGGTCGGCAATATCCCGTACACCCCCAGGGTGAAGAAGGTCCTTTCCCTTGCCGCGAAGGAGGCCAAGGCCCTGAACCACACCTATGTCGGAACCGAACACATCCTCCTCGGCCTGCTCCGCGAGGGGGACGGCGTGGCCGCGCGTGTGCTCAAGAGCCTGGATGTCGACATCGAGCAGACCCGGCAGGAGATCCTCAAAGAACTCGATCCCAACTTCGCCACCCAGGAGGAAGCCTCCGGTGGCGCCGAGGGCGCCGCTCCAACCGAAAAGAGCGAGAAAAAGGGCGATGTGAAGACCCCCGCTCTCAAGGCCTTCGGCCGCGATCTCACCGAAATCGCCCGCAAGGGCGAAATGGACCCCGTCATCGGCCGGAAATCCGAGATCGAACGCGTGGTCCAGATCCTGTGCCGCCGCACCAAGAACAACCCGGTGCTGCTCGGCGAAGCCGGCGTCGGCAAGACGGCCATCGTTGAAGGACTCGCCCAGGAGATCTCCCGCGGCAACGTCCCGGAGATCCTCCGCGACAAGCGTGTGATCACCCTGGACATGGCCCTGATGGTCGCGGGCACAAAGTATCGCGGCCAGTTCGAGGAGCGGATCAAGGCCGTAATGGACGAGATCCGCCGCGCCAAGAACGTCATCCTCTTCATCGATGAGTTGCACACCATCGTCGGCGCCGGATCGGCCGAGGGAACGATGGACGCCTCGAACATCATCAAGCCGGCTCTCAGCCGCGGTGAAATGCAATGCGTCGGTGCAACCACCTTGAACGAGTACCGGAAGTACATCGAGAAGGACGCCGCGCTCGAAAGGCGCTTCCAGACGGTGAAGGTCGAGGCCCCCACCGCCGACGAGGCCGTCCAGATCCTCAAAGGCCTCCGGCCGAAGTACGAGGATCATCACAAGGCGGAGATTACCGATGCGGCCGTCGAATCCGCGGTGCGGCTGTCGGACCGTTACATCACCGGCCGATATCTTCCGGACAAGGCGATCGATGTCATGGACGAAGCCGGCGCGCGGGCCAGGATCGGCGCATTGACCCGACCGCCGGAGGTTAAGGACCTCGAGGCCGAGATCGAGACGATCAAGACCCGCAAGGAAAAGGCCATCAAGGAGCAGGACTTCGAGGGGGCCGCCGCCATGCGCGACAAGGAAAAACAGGCGAAGGAGAAGCTGGAGAGCGTTCTCGGCGCGTGGAAGGCCAATCGCGAGGAGAAACGCGTCAAGGTCGACGAGGAGGAGGTCGTCCAGATTGTCGCCAAGTGGACCGGCATCCCGCTCCGGCGGATGGAACAGACCGAGTCTCAGAAGCTCCTGGACATGGAGAATGTGGTGGGTCGGGTCGTCATAGGCCAGCAGGAGGCCGTCTCGGCCCTCAGCCGGGCCCTCCGGCGATCGCGCGCGGATCTCAAGGACCCGCGTCGCCCGATCGGCACCTTCATGTTGCTGGGCCCGACCGGGGTGGGAAAGACCCTCCTCGCCAAGGCCCTCGCGGAGCACATGTTCGGCGATCCCAAGGCCCTCGTGCAGCTCGACATGTCCGAGTACATGGAGAAATTCAGCGTCTCGCGACTGGTAGGCTCCCCTCCGGGCTACGTCGGCTATGAAGAGGGAGGGCAACTCACCGAGGCCGTGCGGCGCCGGCCCTACTCGGTCGTGTTGTTCGACGAATTGGAGAAGGCCCACCCCGACGTCTCCAACATGCTCCTGCAGATCCTGGAGGATGGTAAACTGACCGATTCCCAGGGGCGCCAGGTGGACTTCCGCAACACCATCATCCTGCTGACCTCGAATGTCGGCGCGGAGACGGTCCGCAAGTCGAACGTGCTGGGATTCGGCGGTCCCAACGACGAGGCCACCAGGTACGAGAAGATGCGGGAGCGCCTCCTGGACGAATCCAAGCGGTTCTTTCGCCCGGAGTTCCTCAACCGGTTGGACGATATCATCGTGTTCCGGTCGCTCACCCGCGAGGATCTCATCCAGATCCTGGATCTCGAGATTCACAAGGTCATTGACCGCGTGGAACGTCGGAAACTGAAGCTGGTTCTCGACGACAAGGCCCGCGATTTCCTCGTCGAGAAGGGCTACGATCCACAGTACGGCGCCCGACCCATGCGACGCGCGGTCGAACGGTACCTCGAGGATCCCCTGGCCGAGGAGGTCCTCAAGGGGACGCTGGTGGATGCGGAACCCGTCGAGGTGACCGCCGAGGGCGGCAAGCTGATCTTTCGCCAGCAGGCCTCTGCCAGCGGCGCGCTGCCGGCCGGGGCCGGCGCCGCCTGACGCCGTGCCTCCCATCCCCGAGGGATGGGCCATCTCCGCCGACCTCAAGTCGACCCCCTCAGGGGGTCCAGGGAGTCCATCTGCGGCGGGTACCCATGAAGTCGGGACTCGAACGCTTTGCCGGCGGATTGCTTGAGGACATCCGACAGGGCGCCGCCGGTCGCGCGTTCGAACAGGCGGCGCTCGAGCTTTTCCAGCTCCAGTTCGAGGGCAACGCCCCTTACCGCCGCCTTTGCATGGCGGGCAGCGTCACGCCGGACAGCGTCACGGATTGGAAATCAATCCCCGCGGTGCCGACAGCCGCCTTCCAGGAACTGGAGTTGACCTCGCTCCCAACAGGGAAGCGCCAGCGGACCTTCTACTCCAGCGGCACAACCGGCCAACGTCCGAGCCGGCACCACCACAGCACGGCCTCGCTCGCTCTCTACGACGAGGCCGCCCGCGCGTGGTTCGCGCCGCATGCCCTGCCGGATGCGCCCTCTCGGAATGCCGGTGGTTCTCTTCTTTGGATCTCCTTGACGCCGCCTCCGGACCAGGTGCCGCACTCATCCCTCGTTCACATGATCGACCGGTTGGGAACGGCCTTCGCCCAAGCCGGACTGCTTTACGCCGGCACGGTTGAGGCGGATGCGTCCTGGAGACTCCGATGGGACGTTCTCCTTCCGCTCCTGGAACAAGCATCGTCGGCCGGGCAACCCGTGTTTGTTCTAGGCACCGCCTTCAATCACGTCCACATGCTCGATCATCTTCGATCGGTCGGATCGCGACTTCGTCTCGCCCGCGGCTCCCGAGTGTTTGAAACCGGCGGCTACAAGGGGCGGTCCAGGCAGATGGATCGGACCGAATTGTACGCGGCGCTCACGGATGCGCTGGACATTCCGGGTCCGTGGATCCTCTCCGAGTACGGAATGAGTGAGCTGAGTTCCCAGGCGTACGACGTCGTTCTGGGCAGGGTGGCTTCAGGAGATGTGGGTCAGGCCAATCCTGGTTCTCGCCGATTTCGATTCCCTCCCTGGGCACGCGTGGCGGTCATTTCACCCGAGACCGGCCGTGAGGTCCCTGAAGGCGAGGTCGGACTTCTGAGGGTCTGGGATCTGGCGAATGTGTGGTCCGTCCTCGCATTGCAGACGGGCGATCTTGCCCGACGCGAGGGGGACGGCTTTTGCCTTCTGGGCCGGCGTACCACCGTTGAACCGCGTGGTTGCTCCCTCATGTCGCCGTAAGCGGAAGGCCGGCCCGATCTGGCACGGCTCCGGCCCAGTTGCCGGAACGACGGGTGACGGACAGGATGGGCGCGTGTCGTTGCCGACGCTGCCGAATTATTTTCTCGCGGACCTGCCGCCGGAGACTCCGATGCCAGCCCCCTTGATTCGGGAGGCCTGCGAGACCCTGAGACGGAACCGCGCCCGGTTCCTCGTGCCCCGCAGGACCGAATCGATCATCTCGGTCCTCGTCGACCTGGGTCGACAATGGTTGGCCCCGTATTCCCCCTGGATGGCAGAGGCACTCGAGAGGGGGCCGTCGGCGACCGGCTTTTCGGCGGCAGTTCTCGAGGAGGGTTTGCGGACCTTTTTCAAGCGCCTGACGGCGCGCAGCCTCGATGCCCTTGTGCGCCAGGACCTGGGCCATCTCTCTCGAATCGAGGGCCTGACGGCCAACGATGCCGAGGGATTGGCCGGGGTTCTGTCCCAGGCGCGCGGACCTGAGTTGCTGGTGCACATCACCGGCGGCGTTCTTCCGACGCCGGTCTTCACAGCCATCCTTCATGGCCTCCTGGTAAGATCGGCGCAGTTCGTCAAGTGCGCCTCCGGGACCTCGCTGTTGCCCCGCCTCTTCGCGCACAGCGTCCGGGACCTTGAGCCGAAAATCGCCTCCTGCCTGGAGCTGGTGGACTGGAAGGGAGGGCAGCATCCCGGGGAGGAAATCCTTTTCTCAGAGGCCCAATGCGTGGTGGCCTCGGGCAGGGACGAGACCCTGGACCAGATCCGGCGGGCGCTTCCGGGCAGGGTGCGATTTGTTCCGCATGGACACCGTGTCAGCGCGGGCTACATCACGCGCGAGGCGCTACAGCTTCACGAGGAATCGCGGACGGTGGCGGCCGCGGCGGTGGATGTCGCCGCATGGAATCAGCTTGGGTGCCTGTCCCCGCACGTGCTGTATGTCGAAACCGGGGGGTTGCTCCCCCCCGAGGATTTTGCCGCGCGGTTGGCGGAGGAATTGGGGCGGCTCGAGGGTCGGCTGCCGCGCGGTCCAGTTGATGCTGAAACGTCGGCGAGCATCCATCAGCGTCGGGAGTTCTATCGGGTCCGCGCCGCTGCGGACGATCGAACCCAGTGCTGGTTCAGCCCCGATTCCACTGCGTGGAGCGTCGTCTACGAGGCCGACGGCAGGTTCCAGGTGTCGTGCCTGAACCGTTTCATCTACGTCAAGGCCGTCGATACGCCCGCCGACTGTCTCCACCAGGCGGAGGAGGTGCGCGGGCAGTGGTCCACGGTCGGCCTTGCCGCTGTCGGGGATCGGGTGGCGGAGGTCGCCCAGGAATTCGCCAACTGGGGCGTGACACGCATCTGTCCCCTGGGCCGGATGCAGGACCCCCCCCTCACCTGGCGGCACGACGGTCGACCCGTTTTGGGTGACCTGGTCACCTGGACGGGCCACGAGCTGCCTCCGGAGGGTTGACCGCGCGGACTCTCCAACGGCGATGGCCACGGATGACATCGGCGAAGGGCGAATGCATTCATGAACGTCGAACTCAGGAAAACCTTTCAATTCGAGGCGGCCCATCTCCTGCCGAACCTGCCTCCCGACCACAAATGCCGTCGCCTGCACGGGCATAGCTTCCTGTGCGAGATCGCCGTCAGCGGCGATTGCGATCCGCGGTTCGGCTGGTTAATGGACTATGCCGAGATCCAGGGGGTGTTCCGGCCGATCTGGGAGCGCCTGGACCACCGTTATCTCAACGAGATCCCAGGCCTAGAGAATCCAACCAGCGAGCGCATCGCCGCCTGGGTCTGGAATGAATTGAAGCCCAGGCTTCCGGCTCTCGTCGAAGTGGTGATTGCGGAGACGTGCACCGCGCGGTGCGTGTACCGGGGCGGGTGAATCCGAGGCAAGGCTTGCCGGATGCCGTCTCCTCTGTTGCGATGAAGTCCGAAAGGTTTGAATCTCCTATGAACGCACTCTCGAAATGGCTGCCGCTCGCCCTGCTCCTGGGCGCGCTGTCAGCAGACGCCGCCCTTCAACCCGGTGATGCGGCCCCGGATTTCACCCTCCAGGGCACCGACGGCAAGACCCATCACCTCGCCGATTACCGCGGCAAAAAGACCGTCGTCCTTGCCTGGTTCCCGAAGGCGTTCACGGGCGGGTGCACAGCCGAATGCAAGTCCCTGCGAGAGAACAGCGCCAAGATCGGCAAACCGGATGTCGCCCTCTTCGCCGTCTCGGTGGACACTCCGGAGACCAACAAGAAATTCGCCGAATCCCTCGGTCTGGACTACCCGATCCTCAGCGACCCAACCAAGGCCACGGCCAAGGCCTATGGGGTCCTCAACCCGGCGAACGGACTCGCCTCCCGTTGGACCTTCTATATCGGGAAGGACGGCAAGATCCTCCACGTCGATCAGTCCGTGCAACCGAGCAGTCACGGCGCCACGGTCGCCGAACAACTGGGAAAGCTCGGCAGCGGTTCCTGACGCATCGCACCGCACCGCGCCACACTCGCGTCTCTTGACGCCGGCTCGCGGGGCCGCAACTTTTCATGGATTTCGTTGTTCGACCCACTGTGCGACAGCCAGACGTGATGACTCGTTGCGCCGGGAAGCTCCGGGCGTGGATCCTGACCGGCCTCTGCGCCGCCTCCGGTTGGAGCCTGACCGGCCGTGGGGATACGCCCGCCGACGCGGCCCTGGGGGATAATCCCTACCGGGCCATCGTCGCGCGAAACGCGTTCCGCCTGAAGGACCCGGTGCCGCTACCCCCCCCGCCGACCAACGCACTGGTCGCCGAAAAACCCAAGGTGGATATCAAACTCGCGGGTCTCGGCGAGATTGCCGGGGTCCGGTACGCCTACCTCGTCGTGCCCGACGCCGATCACCCGGGGCAGTTCGATTACCCGGCGCTCACGGACGATCCTCGTCGAGGACCCGGCGTGCGCTACAAGGGGGGCATCGAGGTGCGCTCGATTGACCTCAAGGCGCAGACGGTCCGCCTGATGAATGGCGGCCTCGAGGCCACGCTCGACTTGAAAGAAGACGGTGTGAAGAATGTCGCTTCCGCCGCCACAAAGGTCCCGCCGCCCACGGCGGGGGGGCGAATCGTGCATCCAACCCTCGTCGGAGCGGGTGGCGCCAACGCCGCGGAGCCATCCACCGGTTCGCCGCTTATCTTCTCGCGAAACCCGAATCGCGCGAGCGACGGCACCGTCACGCCGGCGACCGCCGGCAACACGACCTGGAACGCCGCGGCGCGTGTCGCGAATACGTTGCTTCCGGCGCCAAGCGGCGCGGCTTCGCTCCCGACCCGTCCCCTGCGAACCGAAACGGCGGTGACCCAGACACCTGCCCAACCCCCCGAGGTGACGGCTCAACAGCAATACGAGGTCTACCTCCGTCAGAAGCAGGTTGCGGATTCTCTAGGGGTTCCGATCCCGCCATTGCCAATCGTGCAAACCATCCAGCCCGTCCCGCCGAACCAACCGCCCGCACAGTAGCGAACGGATGGCTGGGTGAAACCTCGCCGGATTCCTCCCTTTCCCGGGGTTCACGCGAAGTGACGACGAACGCGAAGGCGCCACACAGCATTCGTTTGACGCGTGAAATTCGCGCGTCGCGGCCCTCAACCCGTCCCTCTTCCATCCGATGCACGAAGTTGCCGTGGGTTGGGCGCCGCCTTCATGCAAGACTCGTGGCCCTCCTGACTGGCGCCGCGATCGTCGGCTGCCCTTCGTCCCTTCCTGCCGCGACCGCACCACAACCGCGGCCCATTCTTCAACGGGCGACGGCCCCAGGATTGGGAACTTCAAACGGGGCCGCGCTGCGACTGGGAACCAACGAGGTGGTCGGAGGACGGCCGCTAAGGTACCGCGCGCCGCTCTCGGTTTACGCGAAGGCCCAGGTGGGACAGTTGCGCACGAATGTCCCGTTTGTGTCAGCCGAACTCGTCCTGCCGGAAGACTGGCAATACCGTCCCTGGGTCCCGTTGCTGATCGTCTGTTGCTCGAGCGGTGGTCTGGCGATCCCTCAACTCGAGGGCTACACCGACGCCGCCCTCGCCGAGAATTGGGCAGTCCTGGCCGCGGACGGCCCTCGTCTTCCCGCGGAGCGCGACACGGTGATGTGGAACTGGGGGGCCGTTCAGAGCGCGCTGGATTACCTGCATCGCTCCGTACCCCGCACGCGCGCGTGGCCAATCGCCATCGGAGGATTTTCGGGTGGCGCCAAGCGGGCGGCGTGCGTTGCCGCAGCCGCGCTCGAGGCGCGTTATGACGTGAAGGGAGTGTTCATGGGGGGCTGCAACGAGGATCGCGCCTCCACGGGACTGCTCCTGTTTCACCCGGGGCCGGGCTATCTCAAGGTGCCAATGTTTCTGAGCAACGGTGAACGCGACCCCATTGCTGGCCCCACCTCGGCCGCCGCGGTCAAGGCGTCGCTGCAACGTTCCGGCTTCGTCCAGATCCGGGCCGAGACCTACTGGGGCAATCACCGATTGCATCCGGATCACGTGCGCCAGGCCCTGCAGTGGTTCCTGCGACGGTCGTGACGGCGGCCTTGGTTTGTCGGCTTTCCGAGTGACCGTGTAACTCCCACTTCGCCATGGCTTACCCGGCCGCCGGTTCCCTTGACGCGCCCGCTGTCTCCGGTCCAATCTCCGCCACTCCGGATTCCTGCAGCACCTCGGCGATTTCCACCGATCGCCGGGAGTTGACGCTTCGATAGGCCGCATCGACCAGCGCCATGGTCTCGAGATTGTCCCGGCCGCTGATCGCGGGTTCCCGCCCTTGTTCGAGGGCCACGAGCAGTTGCGCCATTGTCCCAATGAATGCGTCCGGGAACCAGGATCGGTTCCAGGATGGCCGGCGGAATTCCGGGTCGCCTTTCACGGCCCACCGGAGGGTGCTCGGGGTGGTGTAGGGCTGTCGGCACCACCCGATGTCGCCTATGGCAAGTCCCTCGGTTCCCTCGATCCGAAACTCGATGCGCAGGTCGGGCGGGGCGCCCTCGCGGGCAGGGCCCGTCCAGGTGTCGTCGAGGCCGATGCACCGCAGCCCTGAGCCGTATTCGAGGATGTAGGCCGCGATGCCGTCGGTGTGGGGGAAGGGGGTGCGCGGATCCGATCGAACGCTGCAGAAGATCCGGTCCGGGGTGCCGAACCAGGCGCGGAAACAATCCAGGTGATGAATCGACATGATCCGCAGGGTGACCCACCCGAGGTCCTGCTGCCATGGCATCCAGTGAGGAATGGCCCGCATGTCGATGGACGCCACCACCGGCTCGCCGAGACGCCCGGACCGCAGGAGCGTCAAGGCCGCGCGAACGCTCGGGTCATAGCGCATGTTTTGATTCACGGCCAGCCGGATGCCGGCGTGCTGGCAGGCGCGTACGGCGTCCCGCGCCTCCGCGAGATTCAGGCCGAGGGGTTTCTGCGCGAGGATGCCCTTGACCGTTCCACGCGCGCAGGCAGCCCGAATGAGCGGGACCTGGACGCCCGGAGGCACCGCGATATCCAGGACCTCGATGGAGGGATCGTCCAACAGCGCCTCCACATGCGGATGGACGCACGCCACTTCGTGGCGCCGGGCCACCTCTGCCGCGCGATCGCGGCGGCGCGAAGCGATCGCGACCGGTTTCCAGCCCGCCTTTCGGTACGCCACGAGGTGACAATCGTTGACGATGAATCCGGCCCCCACGATTCCAATGCGCCAATCCTTGCGGGCGGGGAGTTCGGGTGAAATGCCGAGATCCATGGCCTTGCGCTTACCGCCCGGACGGCCCCGAGGGCGAGCCGCGTTTTTGAATCTCTCCTTTGACCTGGACGTAGTCGTCGTCATGCGGATTTAGGAAGAGGGACGCAAGGGGCCCGCGCGAATCCCTTGGAACCTTCTCCGATTTCCGATGGAATCGGGCGAATCATCATGCCAGGCGTCTTCCATCAACCCCTCGACCGGCGTTCCTTTCTCCGTCTTTCCTCGCTCGGAACGGTGGCGGTGGTGGTCGGTTGCAGGACCGTTCCCCGCGCTCGGTCCGAGTCGGAACTCCATCTCGCCTTGCTCTCCGATACCCATGTCCCCGCTGACCGTAAGGATGAATACCGCGGGTTCAATCCGTGGAGGAATCTCGACGCGATCCTGCCCGACGTCGCTTCATCAGGCGCGGCCGGCATGGTGTTGTGCGGCGACATCGCGCGCCTCGAGGGAAAGAAGGCGGACTACGTGGAGGTCCGGTCGATGTTGGAGCCGCTGGCAGCGCGCATGCCGCTCTACCTCGCCCTCGGCAATCACGATGATCGCGCCCATTTTCGGGAGGTATTCCAATCCGCACCCGCTCCGTACCCGGGCCTGCGGGACCACCAGGTCCTCGTGCTCGACCATGACGTGGCGCGCCTGGTCGTGCTGGACTCGCTGCTTTACACGAACAAGACCCCGGGGCTGCTAGGCTGGGACCAGCGCCAGTGGCTTGCCAGCTATGTTGAAGAGCACCGTGACCGGCCCATGGTTGTCTTCGTTCATCACACACTCGAGGATCGCGACGGCGATCTCCTCGACGCCGACCGCCTCTTTGCGCTGCTGCATCCGCAACCCCACGTGAAGGCGATTTTCTACGGGCACTCTCATGTCTGGCAAATCCGCGATCGCGGACCGCTGCGACTCATCAATCTCCCGGCCGTCGGCTATAACTTCAACGACAAGGATCCCGTGGGCTGGGTGGACGCGCGCTTTGATCGCCGGGGCGTGTCCCTGCTTCTTCACGCATTCGGCGGCAATCGCTCCGATGACGGCCGTCGCGTGCGCGTGGACTGGCCCTGACCGGCACCTCCGGACCGGCCGCTTCAGGTCCGGCCCGGCGCGGTCCGCGCGGATTCGGTAGTGAACCACGGATCGGGATCCGGGTCGGCGTTCCATGCCCCTCCATTTCGGCCTGGGCTCGCGGACTCAGGGGGATTGGGTCGCCGTGCGCCGGAGACGGATGGCCCGTAGAGACCCGGCTGGCGCCTGACTCCCCGCTTCGCTACCGTCCCACCATGGATTCGGACACCGAGTGCGCGACGACCGACCGGCGGTTACTCTCTTCCCGCCGGTCCGAGGCGTCGCCTATGGCCATCGCCTCCTTTCTTATCGGGCTCGCCGGGCTCCTGTTGAGTGTGGTCCTTGTCGGCGGCGTGCTGGCCCTCCTCGCCCTGGGACTCGGCATTGCCCAATTGAGGAGGCCGGCCTCCGCTCACGGTCTCGCATGGGGCGGGGTGGGATTGTCGATCGTGGCCCTCATGGTGACTGCAGCCATGGCAACCTTTCTGATGGGGGACGCCTCCGGCGGGATCGCGCGGGCCTTTGAGAACTCCGCAATCGGGGATCTCGCCTCGTGGAAGGGAAGACAGGCCCCGGATTTCGAGTTTCGCACCCTGAACGGCGAGAGCCGGCGGTTGAGCGAATACCGCGGCCGGCCCGTCATTCTCGATTTCTGGGCCACGTGGTGCGGGCCTTGCCTTCGGGAGATTCCCTACTTGAACCGACTTCAGGAGAACGCCGCGACCAATGACCTTGTCGTGCTCGGGCTCAGCGACGAAGACGAAGGCGTGCTCCGAGAATTCGTCGAGAGGGAGGGCGTTTCGTACCGCATAGGCCATCTGTCGCGCAACGCGCTGCCCGAGCCGTACACGGATATCCGAGGCCTTCCCACGACCCTGTTCCTCGATGGCAGGGGTGTCCTCCGGGAAATCACCGTCGGGTATCATTCCTTCGAGGACCTTCGGCGGTACGCACAGAGGGCGGCGGCAACAACAGCAACACCGACCGCGGCTCCGGGCCCCGCCGATTCACTGAAGCCGGGTCCACGGCAGTAAGCATTCCGGGGCGACGGGGACTCCCAGACAGGATGCGGTTCCTGATGTTGAGCTGGCGGGATCCCCGCAATCCGTTGGCGGGCGGCGCGGAGCGCGTGTCCCTGGCCTTCATGCAGGGACTCGTCGATCGGGGTCACGAGGTGGACTGGTTTACCTTCTCTTTTCCCGGTGGGCCGCCCGAGGACCGTATTCAGGGGGTGCGGATCGTGCGGGCAGGTGGCCTAGGATCGGCCATCCTCGCCGCCCGGCGATGGTATCGAACGCAACCGGCCTATGACCTGGTCATCGATCAACACCATGGCATTCCCTGGTTTGCCCCCTGGTGGTGTCGCGCCCGGACCGTGGCGTACATCCACGAGGTGCTCGGACCGATCTGGGATTCGTTCTACCGATGGCCGACCAGCGCGTTGGGTCGCCGACAGGAACGGTGGACGCACTGGCTTTATCGAAACGTTCCCTTCTGGGTGCCTTCCGAGTCGACGAAACGAGCGCTGACCCGTCATGGCGTCCGCAAAGTCTGGGCGCTCCCGAACGGGGTCGACGTGGAGCCCCTGGCGGAACTCCCCGTCAAGCGATTGGAACCGCCCATCCGGTTGACGGCAGTCTCCCGATTGGCGCCCAACAAGCGGGTGGACCACGCAATTCGCGCGGTGGCGGAACTGACCCGCCGGGGGCGGGAAGCGAATCTGACGGTCGTTGGAGACGGCATGATGGCGGCGCAGCTTCGGGAACTCGCGCACACGCTGTCGGTGGAAGGGCGGGTTCGATTTGCTGGTTTTGTTTCGGAGGCGGAGAAGCTGGAGTGCTTGAAGGGAAGTCACGTGCTGGTGCATCCATCCGTGCGCGAGGGTTGGGGTTTGAACGTTATCGAGGCGAACGCCATGGGAACACCGGCCGCCGTGTACCCCGTCGATGGTCTCGTCGATTCGACCGTGCATGAGGTGACGGGTTCGGTCTGTGCTGGCGAGAGCCCGGTGCATCTGGCGGATTCGGTCGAATGGCTGACGGCCGATGAGAGCCGGTACAGCAGGGTGCGCGAGGCGGCGTGGAGGCGATCCGGAGCGTTTCAGTGGCGCGTGGTGACCCCTCATGTGTGCAGCTTCCTGGAAGCGCAGGCTGTTGGGAGAAATTGGTTTGACACTTGGAACTCCTAAGCTTACAGAAGGGGCACTTTTCAGCGACTCGAAACGCGGGTTAACTGACAAGGTTCCAGCCATTTATGAAGAACATCCTCACGACTGCGGGTATGGCGGCAGCGGCCGTCGTTGGTTTTCAAACAACCTGCGCGGGACAGGCCGTCACCGTAGATGAGTCGAAGTGGTGGCAGGTCAGCGCATCGCTCCGTGGTTTCTATGACGACAACTACACGGCAGCACCCAGCGGCGCGGAGCAGGACAGCTTCGGGTTCGAGGTCCGGCCCGGGCTGACGCTCAACCACAAGGGGGAACAGGACATCATCAAACTCCAGGTCCTGTACTCAGCCCGCTGGTTCGAAGATCGCTCTCGAAACGAGTGGGACCACAGCGTCATCGCCGATCTGGTCGGCGAGTATCGGCTGACGGAGAATCACGTCGCGCGCCTCAACGATACCTTCTCGTACACGCGCGAGGGCACCCTCCTCGACGAAGGCGGTTTCCAGACGGTCCCCACCGTCGCCCGCGCTGACGGCACGAACCTCCGCAACATCGGCGACCTTCGATACGTCGGACAGTTCACGCCCTTGTTCGGGGCCGAAGTTAGCTATCAGAACACGTTCTACGATTTCGATCAGTCCGGGCCGGGCAGTTACTCCGCGATCCTCGATCGCATGGAGCATCTCATCCGGGGCGAGACGCGCTGGACGATCACGCCGACCATTGCCGGCATCGTCGGTTATTGGTATGAGAAGGTCGACTTCACCGGAGACGATCTGATCGCGCCCGGTGTCATGTCGGATTCGAGGAATAGTTCCTCTCATTTCATCGTCGCGGGTGCCGACTACACCATGTCGCCCCAGACGTTCCTCTCCGTGCGCGGCGGCGCGCAGAACGTCACGTACGACAATCAGCCGGGGGATCCCGACAAGTGGAACGCCTTCGGTGATGTCAATGTCACCTACGAGTACCTCGAGGGAAGCTACTTCCGGCTGGGTGGCAAGTACGGGCGGACCCGGACCGATATCTCCGGCTCCCTCGACCAGAAGGCAGGCACGGTCTACGCCTACGTCAACCACAAGATCATGGAAGCCCTTACCGCGCGTCTGTCCGGTCAGCTCCAGTTCGGAGATTTCAACGGGGGCGCATTTGACGGCATGAGCGAAGGGTTGTACCTCCTCGGTCTCAGTCTCACCTACGATATCAACCAGTGCCTGGGCATCGAGGCCGGTTACAATTATGACCGGCTCGATTCGGATAGCGGCGGACGGTCGTATAGCCGTAACCGCGTGTTTCTCGGAGTTCGCGGACAGTTCTGAAGATCTGAACACGCCCGCTTTTATTCAGGTTCACACGTCGTCGGGGGGAGGCTGGAACCCACGTCTAGCCTCCCTTTTTTTCTATGGATAACTTCAAGGCGCCCGAGCCGGCGGATTCAAAACTCCATTTCCTCGACTACTGGCGGATCATCCGGATCCGCAAGACCGTCATCATAGCCGTGTTCCTTCTCGTGGTGATCACGACCACCGTCGTGACTTACTGGCTCCCCGAGACCTACATGAGCTACACGCGGATCAACGTCGAGAAGGACCAGTCCGATGTCCCTGTCCTCGGACAACTCATGCCGTCCGGCCCGCCGGATCCCTTCTTCCTCCAGACCCAGTTCGAGGTCATCCAATCGAAGACCAACCTCTACCGTGTCATCGACCAGTTGAACCTGAACGAAAAGTGGTCCAAGGAATACCTGAGCTCCGGCACCCTCAAGACCCCCGAGACGTTCGAGATCCTCAAGGACAAAATCGACGTCCGCCAGTACCGCAATACGACCCTCATCGAGATCCGGGTCTACAGCCACGACAAGGAGGAGGCGTCGGACATCGCAAACCGCATCGCCGAGGTCTACCGGGACAGCCGCCTCTCCGAGCGGGAGGACATGGCCGAACGCGGCATCGGCAAGATCCGCGAGACGCTGGAGAAACAGCGCGATTCCATCGAGAAGCAGCAGACGGAACTCGATGACATGCGCGCCAAGTACAACATCACGGATGTCATGGCCGACTCCTGGAGTCAGGGCACGCTCGAACAGGAGGCCGTCCGCCGCACCGAAAGCCTCAAGGCCGATTCCATGCGGAACCTTGTCCGCTACCAGGCGATCCTGGAACGTCTGCAAACGCTCAGCCCCGCCGACCTCCGCAATGCCCTTCCCCGGATCAAGGTTGACGATCCCCTCATGGGAGACCTCCTCCAGCGCGACGCCGAAGCCAGACAGCAGTTGGCCGGCCTTACGACCACCATGTCGACCAACCATCCGGACGTCGTCAAGGTGACCCGCGTCCTGGAAACGCTCGACAAGCAGATCACCGACTGCGTCAACGGCATCATCGAGGGCTTCAAGACCCAGGTGGCGGCCTACCAGGCGGAAATGACCGGGCTCGACGCACAGGTCCGCAAGGAACAGGAGGAGGATGTCCGTCGCGCCACCGAGTACCGGGATTACTTCCTCATGAAACGCCGGCTCGAGAACGAGAAGATCATGGTCGACGTCCTCACCCGGAAACTGGCCCAGGAGACCTACGACAAGGCGATCCCGCGCACGCTTCTCGTCAAGGTGATCGACCCTGCCGAACCGGGGCTGAAGCCGGTCAAACCGAACATCCCGCTGAACATCGCCTTCGGCATCGTCGTGGGGTTGGTGGTCGGCGTCGGTCTGGCGTTCTTTATCGAGTACCTCGACACGTCGGTGAAGACGATTGACGACGTCGAACGCTCCCTCCAGGCGCCTGTCCTCGGCGTCATCCCACAGAATGTCGGTTCGCTCCTGGACGAGGGACCGGACAGCCCGCACGCGGAGGCGTACCGCGTGTTGCGGACCAACGTGCTTTTCACGCGCAAGGACGAGACCTTCAACACGATCACGATCGTCAGCGGCGGCGCCGGCGAGGGCAAGTCCACCACCCTGTTCAATCTCGCGGTGGTGTTCGCTCAGAACGGCAACCGGGTCCTCATCGTAGACTCCGACCTGCGCCGTCCCAGCATGCACAAGTTCCTCAAGGTATCGAATTCGATCGGCCTGACGAACTTCCTCCTGGGACAGAATAAACTCGAGGAGGTCATCCAGACCACCTCCCTGCCGACGCTCGACTTCCTGCCCAGCGGCAAATTGCCGAGCAGTTCCATGGGCATCCTCAGTTCGCCCCAGATGAAGGACCTCATCGCCGAGGTGAAAAAGCGGTATGACTTCGTCTTTTTCGATTCGCCGCCGATCATGGGGGTGAGCGACGCCGTGGTTCTGGCAAGCGAAGTCGACATCTCGCTGCAGGTCATCCAGTACCGCAAGTACCCGCAGGCGATGACGATCCGCGCCAAGCAGATGGTCTCGAAGGTCGGCGGTTACCTCGTGGGCATCGTCCTCAACAACATCAACATGTCGCAGGACGAAAACTACTACTACTACAGCGGGTACTATTACGATTATTACCAGGGTTACCAGAGCCGGGACAAAGACGAGAACCCGGACGACAAGGACAAGAAGGGTGAGACCAGGAAGAATGGTTCCGGCGAGGGCTCCCGGATTGAATTGAAGAAAAAATACTGAGCTGGCGAGGGAACATGGCGTTGAATGTTGTGCGGACGATTGGGAGAGGGTGGCGCGCCCTGATGGCGCTCGGCCTCGTGTTGGGTGTCGCGGGGTGCCAGACCGGGGGACCGGGTGCGGGCGGCGGTGGTGCCAAAGTGGACACCTCCTACCTGGACCGCCTTCGAAAAGGCGACCTGGTGGAAGTGAAATACTCCGGCAGCTCCAATGCCCCCGAGGATAAATCCGAGCGCATCAAGGAGGACGGCAGCATCACGCTCCCGCTCGTCGGGGCTGTGCCCTGTGAAGGCAAGACGGCCGGGGACCTCCAGCAGGAAATCCACGAGCTCTACGTCCCTCACTTCTATCGGCAACTCACCGTGACGGTGAATACCGAGCTTCGCTACTTCTATGTCTATGGCGAAGTCCGCCACCAGGATCGCATCCCGTACAGCGGCCAGATCACCGTCCTGCAGGCGATCGCCGCGGCGGGTGGTTTCACGGATTTCGCCGCGCGTACGCGGATCGAATTGAACCGCCTCAACGGGGAGCACTACATCGTCAATGGAAAGCGCGCCGCCAAACGCCAGGAGCTGGACCTGCCGGTCTTCCCGGGCGACACCATCAACGTCCCGCGGCGTTCGGCTTTCGGAGGCAGCGGATAGGCCGTCCGCATGGCGCGCCGGATCGTCAGGGTCTTTCATCTGACACTGCGCGAGCCGGGTCAACCGCCGCAACCTGTCCGGGTGGACCGCCTCCCCTTCGTGATTGGGCGCGCGGCGGGGGCATCGCTCCAGGTTCAAGCCCCGGGGGTCTGGGATCGTCATCTCATTGTCGATCTCGACAAGGAGCAGGGCGTGATGGCGGAGGCGGGACCTTCCGCCACAATCACTCTTGAGGACCGCCCGGTCGGCCGACACCCCGTCCGCGCCGGCGAAATCCTCGGGTTGGGCGCAGTGACCGTGGAGTTCCTCCTGTCGCCGCTGGAGCGTCGGCGCTTAGGCGCATGGGAGGTGGGGGTCTGGGTGTTGTGGATGGCCGTTGCCGCGGTTGAGGTGGTTCTTGTGACAAGATTCCTCCCCTGAACCCCCGGTGAGACCCACACTCGCGCCATGGACCTTTCCTTGCGGCGCCCGGCTTCGTGCCTTGGCGCCACGGTGATCCTCATCCTGAATCTGATCCCGGCCTGGTCGCAGGAACTTCAACTCGGGACCGGTTCCGCCGTCATCAATCCTCCTCCGGGAATCGGGCTCGCCGGTTACTACCATGAGCGGGGCAATGACGGCGTGCTCGACGATCTCAAGGCCAGGGCCATCGTCCTGGACGATGGGACGACCCGCGCCGCCATTGTCATTTGCGATCTTATTTCCATGCCCAAATGGATCGTCGACGAGGCACGACACGGGATCGAGCTCCGGACCGGCATCCCCGCGGGGCACGTGATGATCGCCGCGACTCATACGCACACCGCCCCGGTGCTGGACCGCGAATCCGCGGACAAGACGGCCGCGGCCGGCCCCGCGTCGGCGCGGGACTACCTCAACGCGCTGCCGGCGCGGCTGGTGGACGCCGTCGTGGCGGCCACCGGCCAGCGCGTGAGCGTTCGGATCGTCGTGGCGAAGGAACGCGAGCCGGACCTGGCCCACAATCGTCGATATTGGATGCGGGACGGGAATGTCGGCTGGAACCCCGGCAAGGAAAACCCCGGGATCGTTCGGCCGGCCGGCCCCATCGATCCGGAAGTCGGCGTCCTCGTTGCGGACTCTGTGGTATCTCCCTTCCATTCCGTGCTGACGTTCGTGAACTACGCCATGCATCCCGATACGACGGGAGGCACGCGCGTGTCCGCCGATTACCCCGGGGCCCTGGGCCGTATCCTGGCGCTCTACAAGGGTCCCGACATGCTCACGCTCTTCGCCAATGGAACGTGCGGCAACATCAACCATGTCGATGTCCGATGGCAGATCCCGCAGACCAGTCCCGAGGAGGCCACGAGATTGGGCGCAACACTGGCTGCTGCCGTATTCAAGGCCTACACGCATCTGCACCCGGTGACCAATGCCCCCGTCCTCCGGGTGCGAAGCCAAAAGGTCACGCTCCCACTCCCTCCATTCACAGCCGAGGAACTGGAGATCGCGCGCAGCGATGCGCGGACGGCCACGGACACCACCCGCGAAGGATTCATGAAGCTCGTTCGAGCCCGTCGCGTGCTGGATGTCGCGGCGCGTATGGGCCAGCCGCTCGAGGTGGAGATGCAGGTGATCGCGCTGGGCAGGGACGTGGCCTGGGTGGCGTGGCCCGGCGAAATCTTCGTCGAGCTGGGCCTCAGCGTAAAGGCAGTCTCTCCATTCCCCAACACCTACAACATCGAACTCGCGAATGGGGCCGTGGGGTATATCCCCGACCGCCCGGCTTACGCCGAAGGCAACTACGAGGTGGAAAGCGCTCGAGTGGCCGAAGGCGCCGGCGAGCGACTGGTAAGCAGCGCCCTTGAGATGCTCGCTGGCATCCACGAGGAGGCGCAACGCGACGCCTGGAGGTGATTCAGTTCACGCCCCATGAACGCACCCTCGCTCCGGAACGTTCCCATCCGACCCGCATGCGTTTGCCAAGGCGGCTTGGTCCCGCAACAGCGGGACCGTGTGCGCCGTCGCAACCTGGCGATGTCCGCCGCGCGCGTGATCAGGTTCCTGTCCCGTATCGGGATCGACACGCGCTGGCCGGCACACCCGATGGACGTTGCCATGCTGGCACTCGCCTTCCTGGTGCCCGCCGGCGCGGACGACGCACTCCCGCCTGAACAGGCTCTGAGGTCCTTCGAGACCGAACCGGGCTTCTCTGTCGAACTTGTGGCTGCCGAACCCCTCACGGTGGATCCCGTCGCCCTGGCGTTCGATGATCGAGGCCGACTGTTTGTCGCCGAAGACCGCGACTATCCCGTTGGTTCGCCCGATGGCCGCGCACTGGGGGTCGTCGCCCTGCTCGAGGACACCGACGGCGATGGGCGCATGGACCGCCGCACCGAGTTCGTGACGGGCATTGCATTTCCCAATGGGGTGTTGCCGTGGCGCGAAGGCGTGATCGTCACCGCGGCACCGGAGGTGTCCTGGTTCGTGGACACCGACGGCGACGGAAAGTCCGATCACAAGGAGGTGCTGCTCACCGGCTTTGACACGAGCTCGACCTCCCAGCTTCGAGTCAATGATCCCACCCTCGGACCCGATGGCTGGATCTACCTCGCCGGCGGACTGCGCGGCGGTCGAATCCTCTCTCCTCGCCACCCGGAACGGATCCTCGATACGGAAAAGAGCGACCTGCGGTTCCGGCCGGATACGGGCGAACTGGAACCGATCGCGGGAAAATCGCAATTCGGTCTCTCGTTCAACGATGCCGGCGACCGCTTCGCCTGTATGAACCGGGTCCAATGCCAGCACGCCCCGTTGCCGCTCCGCTATCTCGCGCGAAACCCGTTCGCGGTGTCGCCGGGCGCTCTTCAGGATTGCCCGGAAATCACGGCCAATAACCTGATGACACAATACACCGCCGGGGCGGCGCGCATCTTTCCCATCAGTGACAACGTCACGACCGCAGATAGTCACGAGGGAACTTACACCGCCGCATGCGGCATTCACGTCTACCGGGGCGCGGCATTGCCCGCCGAGTATCGGGGCGCCGCATTTTCCTGTGATCCGACTGGGAATCTCGTGCGCGGCGATCGTCTGGAACCCGTCGGAGGAACCTTCGCCGCGCGCCGGATTCACGAGAATACGGAGGCCTTGCGCAGTCGCGACAATTGGTTCCGGCCTGTCTTCCTCGCCGAGGGTCCCGACGGGGCCCTGTACATCGCGGACATGTATCGGCGCACGATCGAACACCCCGAGTACCTGCCGGTGGAGATTCGCGAACACACCGACTTCGAAGGTGGCAAGGACCGCGGGCGGATCTGGAGGCTCACGGGAAGCCAGCCCGCGAAAACCGTTGCCTCTCAGCTAAGTCATGGACTTTTAACCACCGACGACCCCGCCGGCGCCTGGATTGCCGAGCTGAACTCGTCCATCCCGTGGCGGAGGGACACGGCGTTTCGCCTGCTCCTGGAGAACGAGGTGGCGCCAGGCGGCCGATCGGTTTCGACCGTCGAGCCGGAGCATTCGCCCGCCCAAATCCCGGCCAACGCCGCTTCGCGACTGCGGCGTCTCCTGGAAAGGCCAGGTGTTCGCGCCGGCGCGGTTCTGGAACTCCGCCTGTTGGCCCTCGGGGGCGGACTCGATGGCCCGACTCTGCTGAGCGCCCTGGACCACCCGTCGGCGGCGGTGCGTCAAAACGCCGTAAAACTCGCCGAACCGTTGCTGGCCAATGCCGCGGCGTTGCGGGATCGCGTTCTCTCGCTGGCCGATGACCCGGATTCTCACGTCCGGTTCCAGGTGGCGCTCTCGCTCGGCGAGGTGCCAGGGGCCGATATTGTTCCGGCGCTGGCGCGCATCGCGGTGCGCCAGGGATCGGACCGATGGACTCGGGCGGCGATCGTGTGCTCCCTGACCGACGTCTCGCTTGTCTCCCTGCTCCTGGATGCCTTGGCTCGCGAGCCTTCTCCGCTGCCCGCCGGCCTGATCGAACTCGCCAGGGATCTCGGTCGCCAACTGGGCGCGCAGCCGAATAACGACGCTCGAACGGCTGCGATAAGCTCCTTGTGGGCCCGGCTGGAGTCCGCGCCCATTCCATGGACACTCGCGGCCACGGCCGGCTTGGCCGTGGCGGACGCGGACGCGTTCCGCCGGATCGCCGGCACCCGCCCGGGTTCATGGCGACAGCTCCTGAGTTTGGCGCGCAGCCAGGCGGCGAACGCGGCTGCCGGAGCCGCGCTTCGCCGCTGCGCCATTGAACTGCTGGCCTTCGATGACGCGGAGGAAGACGGACGAGTCCTTTCGGAGCTGCTCGAGCCAGCGCAGCCTGTGGAGATTCAGGTGGCCGCCGCGCGTTCACTCGCAGTGGCCGCGCACGCGGCCGCTCTCGCCGCGATCCTGACTCCGGAGAAATGGAGCGAGCTCGCCCCTGGTGTGCGGTCGGTGGTGGTGAGCCGCCTGACGGCACGTCCCGAACTTACCGCAATTCTCCTCGATGCCCTGGAGGCGGGAGGTGTGCCGGTAAACGTCCTGTCTCCCCGTCAGCGCGAGGCTCTTCGGTTGTTGCCCGATGGGGCATTGCGATCGCGGGCACGGCGACTCCTCGCGGCCCCGAGTGACGATCGGGAAAAGGCCTACCTGGCGACGCGCGCGGCTTTGAAGCTGGCTGCCAACCCGGCAACGGGTCGCGTTGTGTTCGAAGCCCACTGCGCGACCTGTCACCGACTGGACCGGCTGGGCGTGCCGGTCGGGCCGGACCTCTTTGGTATTCGCAACCAGCCGCGGGAAACGATCCTTTACCATATCATTGTGCCGGAGGCGGAGATTGCGCCCAACTTTGTGAATTACGAATGCGAGCTGAAGGATGGCGGGATGCTCTCGGGACTGCTCGTCGCGGAATCCGCCTCGAGCGTCACCCTTCGCATGGCCCAGGGGATCGAAGAGGTCGTCCCCCGCTCCAACATTGCCCGGCTGACGGCCAGCCGGCTCAGCCTGATGCCGCAGGAACTCGAGAAATCGATGAGTCTCCAGGAACTCGCCGACCTGATTGCCTATGTGCGTGGGGAATCCCCGCGGATCGTGCGACGCGATCCGAAGGAATAGAATCACAGGCGGCGGGGACAATCCCGTTCCCTCACCCGATGCCCCGAGCACCAGGTTGAGACGCCTGCTGCTGGCGGCGCCGGCGCAAGGAGTCAATTTGGAGCTTGGTCGGGGACATGGGATCGGGCATTGCTTCACGGAATTCCAGTCCCGTCATGAAAAGCTGGCCTCTCGTCGCCCTTGCTGCTGTCACTGTTGCTTCCGCGGTCTCCGCCGGCGAACACCGGATCGGTGAACACACCTTCACCCTGCCGGACGGCTTCACGATCGAGCGCGTGGCCGGCCCCAATCTCGTGCCGCGTCCCGTTTCGGCGAGTTTCGATACGAAGGGCCGCCTCTATGTAACGGACTCCTCCGGTTCGAATCTTCCACCGGCGGAACAACTCAAGAACCCCGGCGGCCGGATCCTCCGTCTCGTCGACGACGACGGCGAGGGTACGTTCGATCGTGCCGAGGTCTTTGCCGAGCACGTCATGTTTCCTCAGGGCTGCCTCTGGCATGACGGTTCGGTCTATGTTGCCGGCCCGCCCAGCATCTGGAAATTCACGGATACCGACGGCGATGGCGTCGCGGACAAGCGGGAGGAGTGGTACCAGGGCAAGGTGCTCACGGGCTGCGCCAACGACGTCCATGGCCCCTATCTTGGACCCGAAGGCATGATTTACTGGACCAAAGGGGCCTTCGCGCGCCTCGACCTCAAGGACGGCCACGGGCGCCCGATCCAGGACCGTTGCGCGCACCTGTTCCGGGCACACCCGGATGGTACCGGCCTCGAATCGATCATGTCCGGCGGGATGGACAACCCGGTGGAAGTCGCTTTCACCGTCACTGGCGAACCGATCGTCATCGGCACCTTCTTCGATCTCAGCCAGCCGGGACGACGGGATGGGATGATTCACGCGGTGTACGGTGGTGTCTTTGGGAAGATGAATGATGTCGTCGACGAACCGGTCGTCGTCCGAACCGGCGATCTCCTGCCGGCCATGACGCAGTTCGGACCCGCCGCGGCCTGCGCGCTGACCCGCTACGATGGCGACGCCTTCGGACCCGAGTATCGCGGCAACCTCTTCGGCACGCTCTTCAACCTTCACAAGGTCACCCGCGACATCGTGACCGCGCAGGGCGCGACCTTTCGCACGCAGGACTCGGACTTCCTCGTGTCCGACCAGATCGATTTTCATCCAACCGATGTCCTCGAGGACGCCGATGGCTCGCTGCTCATAGTGGACACCGGCGGTTGGTACAAACTGTGTTGTCCAAGTTCGCAGCTTGCGAAGGCGGATGTGCTTGGCGGCGTGTATCGCATTCGACGTGACTCCCGGGAGCACGCGCCGCTCGATGCGGCGGGACGGACGTCTGGCTATGCCCGCCTGACGGCTCCTCCACCCCTGGACGAGGATTCTGCCGTCGTCCAACTCAAGCGCCTCGCCCTTGCCGCGAACAAAGACTCGGCGGTCCGGCTGCGGGATGCCCTGACTCACCATTTGTCCACGGCCGGGACGTCTTCGGCGTCCGCGCAGGTGGTCCGTGTTGCCGCCGAAGGGCTCGGCCGAATTGGGGATCGCGGCGCCCTTCCCCTGTTGTTTCGTGCCGTTCGCGAAGCCGGCGGCTCCGATCGGTTTCTCGAGCACAGTCTCCTCTATGCGATTCTCGAGATTGGCGATGCCGGGGGTATCAAGCCGTTCCTCGAATCCGAGGATCCGCTCGTGCGCCGGGCCGCCCTGCTGGCTCTCGAACAGATCGGGGACCACACCCTCAGAGCCCGGGATGTGATTCCCTGGCTCACGGCGGAATCCGCCCCCCTGCACGGGGCGGCGCGATGGATCGCCTCGCGTCATCCCGAATGGAGCGGAGAACTCTCCGGACAATTCCGGGATCGCCTCACCGGCGCCGCCACGCCCCCGGCGGAGAAGGAGCGATGGGAACGACTCCTGTCGCTTCTGACCCGGAACGAGGACGGTCAGGTCTTCGTTGCCGAAGCCGCCGGCGACGCGCGGTATCGTAAGGAAACCCGGGTTGCTGCGCTCGATGCCATGGCGTCGGCGGGTCTCAAGCAGCCGCCGCCCAGTTGGATTCGGGCCATTGTGGCGTCGATCAAATCCACTTCGGAGACGGCGCGTGCCTCGTCATCAGCCGGCGGGACGGAGATGGGATCCGAGGTCCTGGCGGCCGCGATCCGCGCGGCCCGTACCCTCCCGCCCGCCAAGGGGACATCTGCGGACCTCGTGTCGGCGCTTCACGACCTCGCCCACGCGGACGGACGGGATGCCGTCCTTCGCGTCGAAGCCCTTGCCGCCCTGCCCCAGGGATCGGAGGTGGATGACGCCGAGTGGTCGCAACTTCGCGCCGCGCTTCAACCGGAGCAGCCGCCACGCGAACGCCTGTTGGCGGCCGCGACCGTGGCGAAGCTCAAACTCACATCGAGCCAATTCCAACACCTGTTCGATCTCGTCGCCGCTGCCGGGCCGCTGGAGTTGCCGAGAATTCTTCCGGTCTTTTCGACGGTAAGCGACGAGGCCCTCGGCCGTAACCTCGTCGCGGCGCTGCGTCGATCCAAGGCGCTGAAGGCCGTGACTCCCGAGGAACTGCATTCCAGCCTGGCCCGACTGCCCGCGGGCCTGCGCGAAGAGGCCGACCAACTCAGGGCCTCGGTCGCGTCGGACGCCTCCCAGGAACGGGCACATCTGGAGACGTTGCTCGCGGATATTCGCGGGCTGGATGGGCAGGTTCGGCGCGGTCAGGCACTCTTCAACAGTGCAAAGGCGGCCTGCTCCTCGTGCCACCGTATCGGGTATCTCGGCGGCAATGTCGGACCCGACCTCACCTCCATCGGCACGGCGCGCACCGAGACCGATTTGCTCGAGGCGGTGGTGTACCCGAGCGCGAGTTTCGTCAGGAGCTTCGAACCGTGGATCGCCGACTGCAAAGACGGCGAAACCTACAGTGGGGTGTTGAAGCGCGAAACACCGGAAGAGATCGTTCTTGCGACGGGCCCGGGTGCCGAGGTGCGAGTACCGCGGTCCAACCTGTCCGAGCTGCGTCCCGGCGCGGTCAGTGTGATGCCCGCGGGATTGGAGGATCAACTGAGCCACCAGGATCTCGCGGATCTCCTGTCGTTTTTGAAGAATACGAAATGGGGCGCCAACTGAGGGCGCCTGTCGTCGCCCTCTGGCCCGCTCGGATCCGCTCCCGGCCGGCGGGGTCTTATCCGTCGGTTTGCTGCTGTGCCGCTTCGCGATCGGTGTCGATCGCGGAGCCGGGGTGATTGGAGACGCGACAGCATCGGTATTCCGATGCATCTTTTTCCCATGTTGGATCTCTTCAGCCTCAATCCGGCCGCTCGCATCCTGGGTGCCACGGATTCGGCGAGTGAAGCCGGCGCCGATCGTCTCCTGTCGGAACTTCAGCACATGGAACGACGCACCGACCGCCTTGCGCTCGTCTGCCAGGCGCTGTGGGAGTTGCTCCGGGAGCGCGCGAACCTGACGGAGAACGATCTCATTTCGCGCATGCAGCAGATCGATCTTCGAGACGGAGTCGCCGATGGTCGCATGACCCCGGTCGCCGTCGTTTGTCCCTCGTGCAACCGCCGGTCCAACTCGCGCCGGGACGAATGTGTGTATTGCGGCGCCCGCCTTCCGGGGCGGAATGTGGTGGAACGTCTGCAAAGCTGAGCCGCGAAATCCCGCCGGTGACGGGGATCCGGTCCATTACTTCGCTCCGGCGCCCGACAGGACGATGGGGATGGTCCGAACGAGGATCTTCAGGTCGAGCCAGAGGGACCAGTTGTCGATGTACTCGAGATCCAGCCGCACCCATTCGCGGAAATCACGGACGTCGTTGCGGCCGCTGATCTGCCAGAGGCAGGTAAGTCCCGGTTTCACGCTGAGCCGGCGTCGATGCGCAAGGTCATCAAATCGGCGCGTTTCGTCGACCGGCAGCGGCCGGGGGCCCACCAGACTCATCTCGCCACGCAGCACATTGAAGAGCTGCGGGAACTCGTCGACGCTGAACTTGCGGAGCCATCGTCCGGCCGTGGTGACACGCGGGTCATGAGTGAACTTGAAGACGGGGCCGTTCATTTCGTTGAAGGCCGCGAGTTCCTGCTTCCGCTGCTCGGCATCCGACACCATGGTGCGGAACTTGTACATGGTGAACGGACGTCCGTTGAGTCCGCTTCGAAGTTGACGGAAGACCACCGGCCCCGGTGAGCCGATGCGCACAGCGATCGCCGCGATCAGCATGACCGGGGAGAGCAGGACCAGGAGGATCATGGCCCCGATGATGTCCACGATTTGCTTCCCGATCGCCTGCCACGAAAGATCGGGCGTCGAGCGGAACACCATCATGGGCCGGCCATAGAAGTCGTCCACCGTGGTGCGTGAGATCTGGGTTTTGAAGAACTCGGCCAGCAGCCACACCTCGATGCCCTCGAGTTCGCAGGCATGGATGACCTTTTCGAGCTGGCCGAAAAGCGTGTGGCGCGCTGCGATGACCACTCCATTGAGCGAGTGCTCATGGAGGACCTCGACAAGTTCGTCGACGGAGGTTTCGTTGATGTCGAGTTGGGCGAGGACGCGGATCCCGTGCCGCTCGCGATCGGCGAGTTCCTGGCGCAGGGTCACGGTGTCCTCCGCGGTTCCCAGCAGGATCAGCCGCCGCTCGAATTGGCCCTTCTCAAGCCCCTTGCGGATCCACCAACGCACGAGCTCCTCCTTGAGCAGGACCAGGATGAAGCTGAAGACCCCGAAGAGGATCACGACGGCGCGGGCCGGCTGTTCCTTCAGGAGAAACGTCAGGATGATCATGCCCACGCTCAAAACCGTGCAGACCTTGAACAGCACCAGCACCGTCTGGCGCCGGGACGCAAGAAGTGGACGGTTGTAGAAGCCGTAATTGGCGAGCAGGAGCATCGCCGAGGGTACCGTCAACAATACGTAGGAGGCGTAGTAAGAGAACGGTTGAATCTCCGGCGTCCCGCCGAACCATGCCAGGAACCGCACCAGCCAGTCGCCGACCTCGCCGGCGTTGGAGCGGAACGCAAATGCCAGGAAGAAACCACACGCAAAGAGCGACGCGTCCACGACCTTGTGGATGCGGCTGCGAAGAATTCGCTGGCGACGCAACATGGCGCGCTCCTGACGGATTGCGGGTGCGAGAGGTTAGACGGTCAACGACAACGACATCAATCGCTCCGTGGCGGGCGCAATGTCACCGCCTCAGGCGGGCTCTCAGGGCTTGGATCGGAAGTCGCAAGCCTGCCTTCGGCGGTGCCGGCCTCCCGGCTACGATCGGCTTGGGCGGCGGGTGAAGGGGATGACGCCGCCACGACCGGTCCAGTCGTCAACTGGAATTCGGGCACCGCGGCCTGCACCCAGCTCTTCACCCGGGCAAAGGCGGCATCCTGCTGGCCCGGCGCGCAAAGCCCGAGACACCCGATGTATGCCCATCGCTGCAGTTCCCCTGTCCGCAACAAGTCGACGGCGAGCCACCACATGCGCTCGAAATGATCATTGGAGAGCCTCGACTCCGATACGAACCAATAGACATAGACCGCGCCCACCTCCTGAACGCGACCTTCCGGCAGTCGGATCTGCTTCAAGGCATCGATCCTTGTTACGGGGAGGTCATACGGATGGGGACGATGAATGCGGACGTAGCCCTGCGTGCGGCGGAGAATGCGAAACCCCTGGCTGGGCAGGCAGTACTCCGGCTTGTGAATGCTGGTCCGGTCAGAGCCCATCAGGACGCCCGAGACGTAGACCTGAAAATCGTCCGTCCCGGATTGGTACCGTCGCCGCCCAAAGGTGGTGTCCTGCGGCAGCCAGTCCAGTTCGACGCGCGTGATCGGTTCCACCGTCGACCGGTAGTCGAGGACCTTTTCCGGCAAAAAGAGGCTGTTGGTGGACGCGGGATCCCCCTTCTCATCCTTCACGCCGACCTCCACGACCCGAATCCCGGGCCGCCCGAGGTGCTGGACGTGTTGCAGACGGTGGAGGACCACCGCAGCCCCGCCCATCAGGATGAGACAAACCGCGCCGACGATCGGAACCTTGGCAGTCGTCATGCGGGGCGGGGAACAGGGATCTCGGCGTGCGGGTGCTCCGGCTTTTTGCGAAGCCAGGAGCCCAATACCCCAAGACCCACGAAGACCGGGATGTAGGGAAGGAGGCTCATCCTGGGGTCTTCATGCACCCAATCGCCTCCCCGTTGTCCAAAGGCCTCGGCGGCGATGATGATGAGTGTCAGCCGAAAGACGTTTCCGGCCACTGCCAGGGGCAGGGCCGATGCAATCATCAGCAACCGTCGTCCCGGGCGCTCGACCGCCACAAAGGCGTAGATCGCCGCCAGGGCAACGGTTGCCGTCAGGCTGCGGAGACCGCCGCAGGCGGCCGCAACCTCGAACTGAAAGGAACCCTTCGGATCGAAGATCCGGGTGCCGTCCTGGATCAACGACACCCCAAGACCCGTCGTAATCCAGGTCGTGAGAGACGTTGCCACCATCCGCAACGGAAGCGTGATGGTATCCGCCAACGTGCCCAGCGGAACCGCGAAGACGAACAGGAAGTACGGAAAGAACACCGCCCGAAGGAATCGAAACCCCCATGCAGCGCCGAGAAGCCCGTACAGTCCCACGAAAAATGCCACCGCGCTCAACCGAGCCTGCTGGACGGCGAAGCCCACCAGGTGCAATCCCAGCGCGACCGCGACCAACAGGATGCCTCCTGCCCATGGACCCCTCGCGGCCGCCACCAGTTCGTCCCGCTTCCACCAGCAAAACCCCAGGAACAGCAGCGGCACGTAGCGGCCGATCTCGTCGTCGTGAGATTGGGCGTAGGCGTAGTTCACCCACCCGAACAGGGAAGAAGTGTCGATATAGCCGAAGGTCGAATTGCCGAGGAACTGGAAGAGGACACACCAGGCGGCGATCAGGCAAAACAGCAGCGTTTTGTGGGGCAACGCCCGCCAGGCCACAGCCAGTTCCTCGGCCAGTCCTGGCTGCACGTCTTCGCCCTCCATTGTCGATGTCGAACCGGACGTCATGCGGCAATCACGTAATAGAGAGGATTGCCGGAGTCGGGATGTTCAATCAAGGCCGCGAAGCGGACGGGATTCCGTTTTCGATCGAGGATGGGGGGATCAAGGCAGTGTTTCCGCCAGGAATCGGATAAAATTGCCATGGCAGACGGCAGTCACATCCGCTTCGGTATAGCCTCGGTCCGCAAGCAGGCCCGGAAGGCGCGCCAGGTCTGCTATCGTCCGGATGTCCTTCGGGGTCTGTTCGGTCCCAAACGCACCGTCGAGATCGGAACCAATCCCCGCGTGCCGCGCATTGCCGGCGATCTGACAGACGTGATCAATGTGGTCGACCACGCGGTCCAGGGTGAGACCGGTCGATTCCGGCGTGGTGCGGCCGCGGATCCAGCCCGGGACGAGCATCCACGCGTCCATGGCGGTTCCAATGACGGCGTCGCGATCGATCAGCGCCCGGATCATCTCGTCGGTGAGCTGGCGCTGGTGGGGGACGAGGGCGCGGCAATTGTGGTGGCTGGCCCAAACGCGACCCTTGTAGCCGTCGAGGGCTTCCCAGAGGCATTCGTCACTGAGATGCGTCACGTCGAGGATCATGCCCAGGCGTCCCATTTCCTTCAGGAGTTCGCGGCCGGGCGGATTGAAACCACCCGTGGTGTCGGTGCCTTGGGCGTAGACTCCTGGACCGTAGTGGGCCGGGCCGACGGCGCGGACTCCCGCCGTCCACGCACGTTCGACATGAGCGGGTGACAGCAGGGAGTCGGCGCCTTCGAGCGACAGGATAAACCCGATGCCCGTGCCCTCGGGGGGTATTGCCGGTCGATCGAGCGTCTCGACGAATGCCTTCAGGGAAGGGCGGTCGCGCAGGAGCGCCATTTCGCCGGCTTCTTCCATCGCCTGGTACCAGGCCCTTTGGGCCTGGGTCATGGCCCAGGCCTGGGCTTGCGACGCCCATCCGGCGACCGGGCTGTAGGCGTTGTGCTCGATGCGCGCGATCAAGGTCGCAACCACGATGCGCGCCTGGGCCTCCCGGAGGTCCGGCAGGCAGACCGTTCCCCGCCCGCGATCGCGCTTGTCGCGGAGGTGGGTCTCGCGTGAACGAATCTCCTGGAGCGGCCGCGTCAAATCGCGGTTCCACTCGATGGCGTTCATGGCCAGGTCGAGATGGGCATCAAGGATCCACATGGCGAATACCACCGGCGTTTCACAGATGCCGAAGGAGGGCATCGAGTCCCAGCACCAGCACCAGGGCCACCACCGACGCCATCGTCACCATCAGCGTCCAGGAACGAAAGGTCTGACCGACGGTAAGCCCGAAGTACTCCTTGACGAACCAGAACCCGCCGTCGTTGAGGTGGGACAAGGTCAACGTGCCGGCCCCCAGCGCCACCACCAGCAACTCCGGGCGTGTCTCCGGGTGGGCGGCGGCGACCGGCGCCACGATCGCCGAGGCCATCGTGATCGCAACCGTGGCCGAACCCACGGCGATCCGGAGCGCCGCCGCCACCAGCCAGCCAAGAAGCAGCGGCGACAGGGCCAGCTCCCGTCCCCACCTCGCGAGGACATCGTCGACGCCCGCCGCATCGAGCACACGGCTGAATCCGCCCCCCGCGCCGACGACCAGAAAGATCGCCGCGGTCGGACCGATACACTCCTCGGTGAACCGAAGGATCTGGTGCGATGTGAACCCGCGCCATCGCCCGAAGGTCAGCATCGAAAGGACACATGCCGCAAGCATCGCCACCAGGGGTGAACCAATGAACGAAGCCCAGGGCTTCCATGGATGGGAACCGGAGAAGGTGAGATCGGAGGCCGTCGCCACGAGCATCAGCAGCACGGGTGAGAGAATGGTGAAGATGCTGGTTCCCCATGCGGGAAGACCAAGCGGCGGCGGCGCGGCGTCTCTCCTGGCCGTGAATTCCACCGCCGGAAACTCCATCCACCGTTCGAGTCGGCGCGCCAGGAGCGGCCCCGTCAGTGCCGCGGTCGGGAGACCCACGGCAATGCCCCAGAGAATCGTGGCCCCCATGTCGGCGTGAAGCTGACCCACCGCCACCACCGGTCCCGGGTGCGGCGGGACCAGCGTGTGGCACACCGACAGCCCGGCCAGCAGGGGCAGCGCAAGCCGAAGCATCGGCGTGCCCGTGGTTCGCGCGAGTCCGAACACAACCGGCGCCAGGAGGACCAACCCGACGGCGAAGAAAACCGGCAACGCGACCAGGAACGCGGCGAGAAACACCGCCCACGGCACGCGATTCCGACCCAGCGATCGCACCAGGGTCTCGGCGATCACGGTGGCGCCGCCGGATTCCGCGAGCATCTTCCCAAGCATCGCCCCGAGCCCGACGACGACGACGATCAGTCCCAGCGTGGCTCCGATCCCTTCCTGAAACGCCCGGACTATATCCGCCGGCGGCATCCCCGACCCGAGACCCACCGCCAGCGACGCCACCGCGAGCGCGACGAACGCGTGGAGACGAAATCCGGCTGCGAGGATAACCAGGAGCGCCACACCGAGCACCGCGACGAGGATCAGGCGCGCGTCGTGGCTCATGGCAACTCGTGTTTCGGGGACACAACCGCTAGATCGTCAGCCGCCGCGCCCGGGCCGTCACGGGCCAACGCTCCCCCGCCCGGCCATTCTCGACGACCCATGCTTCCGCATGCAGGGCCACGGTCGGGCAGATGTGCCAGGGGATCGCCTGAAGGCAGTCGCCCACCTGCCAATGCCCGGCGCGGGGGGTCTCGACCACCAGGTGTTCCTCGTTGTGAGCCACCGGCACCGCCTCGGGAAGATCGAGCAGCACCAGTCGGGGGTGCGGTATTTCGGAGGCCACCGATTTGTGTCCGAGGTCCAGGCACAGCCGGTTGGACGTCGGCCGGCTCACGACGCGTCCAAGCAGAAGGGCAGCCGGAAGAAAATCGAGGTCCGGAAGGCCGCCGGCATACCCCGCGTCCCAAAGGACACAGGTTCCCGGGCTGCACTCGACGTCGGGCCGTTCCGCGTGAAATGGAAACGTGGGGGTGCCTCCCGCCACCAGCGTCCGCACGGCGTGGCCCGCGCCCGCAAGTTCTTCTTTCAATCGCGCCACAGGGCCGAAGGCCGCCTCACAGGCGACGCGCCGGCTCGCGCCATCGGATTGGTGAAGATGGCCGTCGTAGGCGTGAAGACCCCTGAATGACGCGCCCGGCGTGGCGCGGATCACGGTCACCAGCGCGACCGCCGCGGCCCCGGGCGGTACGCCAGTGCGGTGTTGGCCGACATCGAGGTCGATCAGCAGATCGATGGGCGTGTCCCCGGCCAACCGGGCAAGGTCCCGGATCGCGCGAGCATCATCGACGACCGCGGAGAAACGGACGCCCGGGAAGGCGTCTCGCAAGTCCACGAATCGGCGCGCGTGAGGACCGACAGGCTGGATCGCAAGGAGCACGTCCGTGGCGCCCGCGGCGGCGGCCATTTCGGCCTCCGCGATGGTCGCGCACTTCACCTTTTGAATGCCGAGTTCGACCTGGCGCCGCACCAGTTTGGCCATTTTGTGGGTCTTGATGTGCGGACGGAGGCGGCTGGGCTTCCCGGCGACGGCGAGCATCCGGCGGAGATTCTCCTCGACCCGCTCACGGAAGATCAAAAGGGCGGGGGAGGGGATCTCCGAGGCGTTCGCGACGGCAAATGGGGATATTTCCGACATTGCGATAGGGGTTGGAGCGTTCATTCGGTCCGCGGACCGCGGACACCGAAGATCGCCGCCGGTCAGGATGGCGGTTGTCATGCCGGGTGGGCGAAGGCCCGGCGATCGATTCACCTCACGTTGTCATCACCTCAAAGATTCCCTCGATCTCAACGGCGATATTGCCCGGCAACGGTCCCATTCCCACGGCGCTGCGGGTGCCGACCCCCGCATCGGCGCCGAAGACCTCCGCGAACAGTTCGCTGCACCCGTTGATCACCTTGGGGTGATCGTAAAAATCCGGGGCCGAATTGACCATGCCGAGGAGTTTGATGACCCGTGTCACACGATTCAGGGATCCGAGTTGATCCCGCAAGGTCGCCAGGATCGCCAGGCCGACCTGTCGCGCGGCGGCCTTGCCCTCCTCGAGGTTGAGGTCGCGTCCGACAACGCCGGTGATGAGCGAACCGTCCGAACCGTACGGCCCGTGCCCCGACACATAGGCCAGGGAACCGGAAAGCAACAGGGGCCTGTAAACCGCGGCGGGCCGCGGCGGTGGAGGAAGCACAAGAGCCAGTTCGTGCAGGCGTTGTTCGGGGTTCATGGAATCGTGGCCGGCTCGCCGCAACCCGCGGGCGCGGCGGCGCTGAGGCGGAGGCGATCGCCGAGGGCCATGACGCGATGGGCTTGTCCCAGGCGCTCGCATTCGCGCACGAAGGCCTCGGGGCTCGCCGTGTTGAACTCGAAGAGGTCGTAATGACATGGGACGACGAGCCGCGCGCCGATATCGCGGGCGAGCGTCGCGGCCTCGGGGCCCGAGAGATTTCCGGCCACTCGCCTTTCCGGCGCGCGCCCGTTGATCGGCAGGAGCGCCGCGTCGATCCGGTACGGCCGCAGGTGATCCTCCAGGCCGGGGTACCGGACCGTGTCGCCACTGTGGTACAGGCGGAATGGTCCCGCCTCGATGATGAAACCGAGATACTGCATCCGTCCCGCGTCATCGCGGTCCAGGGCCTCGTGCGCGGAGGGAATCGCGTGGAACGTGAAAGGGTCGATGCGCGCCGATGCCTTGGAGACCGAGGGATCGAGACCCACAACCCTGGCATCGGGCAACCCGCTCCGCTCGCGCGCAAGACGCCGATGGCTCTCGGGACACGCCAGCACCAGGCGGGGATTCACGCGCGCCAGCGGTTGCAGCGTGTCCGGATCGAGGTGGTCGGTATGGGCGTGGCTCGCTGTGACAACTTCGATGAAGTCCAGCCGATCCGGGGTGATGACCCGTTCGCTGACGCGGACGTGCGGTTTGTCCGTCCCCGCATATTTCCGGCTGAGCGAGTCCGAGAGATAGGGATCCACGAGGATGTGATGGCCATCCCAAAGGACCAGAAATCCGCTCTGCCCGATCCACCACAGGTGAAGCGTGGCGCGGGCGTCCCCCTTGGCGGCAACCTTTCCCGCCGCCACGACGTCGGCGAGGAAGGCATCGTCCTTCAATCGGGGGATCTTCATCACGCGCTATCCCGTGGGCATGGCGTGTGGGTTCGAGCGCATCGGCCTAGCGTCGGGCGCGGCTCCGCACCTTCCGCGCAGGGTCGTCGCGATCCCGGTCGCGATCGGCGTCGCTGTCCTCGTCCCCGTCATCGAGCACAAAGACGAAACCCGCCCGGACGGGGGCCGGCATGGGATGCAGCGCGCCGCGCACCGAGCGCCAGATCACCTCGTTGAGCTGAATGTCGTCGGCCGCGTCCTCCTTGCTGAAATCCATGTGTTCGGATTCGCCGGCGCCCCAGGCGGTGGCCAGGTTGCGCTCCTCCCGGTCCACGGTGACGGGCTTCGCGGTGTAAGGGTGAAGGTCCGGTTCGGATTGGAACGCGTTGTACATCGGCAGGGCCGCGGCATCGAACTGCGTCATGGGCTCGAGACCGAGGATGAGTTCCATCGTTCGCAGCATGCTGCAGGTCGAATACATCGTGGAATCCACGGCTGCCCGCCGGGAGTAGGGGCTCACGGCAAAGGCGATCGTGCGATGGGCGTCCACGTGATCTGGCCCGTTCTGCGCGTCGTCCTCGACCACGAAGACCGCCGTCTGCGACCAGAACTTCGACCGGCTGAGGGCCTCGATCAACCGGCCCAGGGCGAGATCGTTGTCGGCCACCATGGCCCGCGGACTCCGCTTGCCCGGGCTCGTCCCATACGTGTGATCGTTGGGAAGCCGGAGGATCTGCAGACGGGGCATCTCGCCCGCCTGCTCGAAGCGCTTCAATTCCGCGATGAACCGGTCCGTCCGTTTGACGTCGGCATACTCGAGGTCCCATCCCCGATAGCCGGAATCCAGGTGGTCCACGAGCGCCGGCAGGCGGCTGGTCGTCGGGTCGGCCGCGGTCTTCCCATTCTCCGTGAATGATCCATAGGATCGATAGGTGATGCCTGCCGCCCGCGCGCGGTCCCACAGGTACCCGGTCGACGGCATCGCGATGGTGAAACGGCCCTCGCTGGGGTACGGGACCTTCCCGCGGCCGTTGTGTCCGTAATTCAGGGGCCAGGTCTTCTCCACGTAGTCCGTCGCATACGCGCCGAGACTCCATTCGTGCCCGTCGGCGCTCACCTCGCTTTCAACATAGAAATTGTCGAGAAGAACGAACTCACGCGCGAGGGCGTGGTGATTTGGCGTGACCTCCTCTGGGAAGAGACAGAGCGCGGGGTCGCCATTGCCTTGGGGAAGGTCCCCGAGGACCTGGTCGTACGTGCGGTTCTCCTTCAGGATATAGAGACAGTATTTGATCGGACTTGGGTCGCCGACGCGGCTTGGGATCGGGCTTCCGGCGGGCCCTGCCTCCGCGGTGCCTGGATCAGCGAGCATCGGGCTGCACGCGTAGGCCTGCTTCGTCCATGTCCGGAGTTTCTCGTGAAAGGCATCCTCGTCCCTGGGCAGGTCGATGATCTCGAGCGTGCCACGGAGAAGGCCCGCGATGTACTCGGTCACGGTGTGAGGCGGATTCGTCGGGCCCGGCTGCGGCCCGTGACGATTGGCCAGGGAGGTCAATCCCTTGCCATTCGCGACGAGCAATCGGCCGCCGTCGGGAGTCACCCGGACCGAAGTGGGATACCAGCCGACCGGAATGAAACCGAGGGCGCGACTCGACCCCGGCTTCTCCACGTCGAACACAGCGACATTGTTGTTGCAGGCATTGGCGACAAACAGGCGCCGGCCGTCGGGGCTCAGGGCCAGGCTGTTGGGTGTCGAGCCCGGCGGCACCGAGGGGTACAGCGCGGAGGATAGCGTTTCCAGGGTGCGTCCGGTGGAGGTCTCCAGGACGGTGACTGTGTTCCGATTGGCGTTGGCGACGTAAAGGATCTCGCCCCCTGGAGACAGGACCATTTCGTTCGGATGTTCGCCCGTCGTCCACCAGCCCTCGATCCCCCGGCTCTTCAAATCGAGCACGACCACCTGCGCCTGTGCCCAAAGGCTCACGTAAAGGCGGTGCCGCCCCTCGTCGGCGACACAGGTGTACGGAAACGGATCCAGTTCCGTCGTGGGATCCAGGAGCGCCTCCGCCCGCTTCGTCGCTGCCGCAAGATCCGGGTCTTTCGGTGGAGTGATGGCCGGTGGATTCGTCGATTCTGGAAGCGGTGTCTGTCGCAACACGACATCCACCGGGGGCGTGCCGCCGTCGGCCGAAACAAACGACACGCTCTGACCCCATGGATTGGCCACCCACAGCGTGCCGGCATCGGTACTGACATCGAGGCCGCCGCACACACCGCGTTGTGCCACCGGCCTGAGGCGCAGTTCGCGGTGATCGCTCAGGTAACCCCTTCGGAATTCGAACACATGTATCACCTCGTCGCCCGCTCCGCTCGCAAAGAGCTCGTCGCCATCGGACGAAAAGCGAATGCCGTAGAATGCCTGGTCGAGGTCGACCCGGGACACGATGCGGGCGCGCGGGATGTCCACGATCACGACCTCATGCGCCCCGTATCCGCAATGCAGGACCGCGGCGTACCGTCCACGCGGATGGACAGCAATGTTGACCGGGAAATCGCCAAGGGCGACCTGCTTGCCGACCGGCCGGAGGGACCACTGGTTCGGGAGGAGGACCGACCCGTCCGGGCGCTGGCCCGGAAGGTCGGCGTGGCGAACTGCGGGCTCGGCCGCAACGCCGCTTGCCGCAACCCATCCGATGAGAAGAGCGATCTGGATAACCTTCACGAGAGACTCCGCTTGTGCCAGCCGGAGGCGGAGGCGTAAAGCTGGAAGGGCGGAGTCACGCCATTTTTACGCATCGGATTCCCTCTTCCACGAGGCGCGCGACGGAGGTCAGGGGCCTCCCCGGTCACGAGCCCATCCCCAACCCGCGGCGGACCTCGCGGACGCCCGCCACCAGGTTCGCCAGTTTGCGTCGGGCCGCCCACCGCGCCGTCTGGCTGAGGCCGCAATCGGGCGCGAACACAAGGCGATCGGCCGAAGCGAACTCCAGGCATCGCTTCACACGGCGCGCAATGTCCTCCGGCGTCTCAATGTAGTAGCTCTTGACGTCGACTATCCCCACCGCGACATCGAACCGCTCCGCGATCCGCGCGAGGATCTCGATTTCAGCGAATTCGCGGCTGGCCATCTCGACGTGCATCTCCGCGCACCGAAAATCGAGAAACGCGGGGAACATGGGCGCGATCTGGCGGGGACCGACGGCCCGCGCCTTGTAGTTCCCAAAGCAGAGGTGGGTGCAAACCCGGCACTTCGAGGCCACTGTTTCGACCGTGCGATTGAAGATGTCGACGAATCGCCGGGTGTCTTCGCGGTGCGCGTAACAGCTCATGCTGGGTTCATCGACGCTGATTTCGACGCATCCGGCCCCGACCAAACCCTCAAGTTCCTGGCGCACGATGGGAATCAGCGCCTCCGTGAGGGACCAGCGATCCGGATAGCCCAGGTCGCGATTCGGCGCGAGACGGCCTGACAGCGTGTAGGGTCCGGGCACCGACGCCTTCAACGTCGGCGAACCGAGGCCCGCCGGACCAAGGGCCCCCGCAATTCGCCGCAAGCGCTCGAACTCCGTCACCGCGCCCAGGCCGCGCGGCGCCTGGAGTCGTGCGGTGACCGCATGGCGTCCCCGCTGGTCGTGGGCCGGCGGTCCGAAGCGGCGCGGAGGCGCCGATTCGAGGGATATGCCCTCCAGGTACCCGTAAAAGGAGAGGTTGAAATCCAGCCGCGTTTGTTCGCCGTCGGTCACGACATCGAGTCCCGCTGCAAGCTGATCGTGGAGGGCGGCGATGACCGCGTCATCCTGGAGTTCGAGCCGATCGTCCGGGCCGAAGCGGTCCAGGTACTGGGAGGCGAACTCGAGCCAGCCCGGAAATGGATAGCTCCCGATGACCGAGGTGCGAAGGGGACACGACTGCATGGGGCCCCGAAGCTACTCGTGCACCAAGATTCTGACGATCGGGAAACTGGAGTCACCCCAGGCACAGCGCCACGAAGGACACGACGACGGGTTTGGAATCCTCTTCGAGGTTTTGGAGAAGGCAAAGACTTGGTGGTCTGATGACCTTCGCTTCACCCAATCGCACTTCGGTGCCGAAGGTCATCGACCACCAACCATCATCCGCCGGCATTGCGGCGCCAGCGTTCGATCGTGAAGTCCGGATCGTCGCGAATGACCTCGACGAACTCGAACAGGTGTTCGAACGGGGGAAAGAACACGTCTCCTTCGGCCATGCGCTTCACGCGGGTCAGCAGGAGTTCGGAGCAACGCGGCAGCGCGGTCCTGTAGAGCTCGGCACCGCCGCAGAGGAAGACCGGTTGCGGGAGGTCCAGGCGATCGAGGTCATCGAGACTCGAGACGTGAATGACATCGCCGCCTGACGGGCGCCGGCGACTCAGAACCACGGTCGTTCGCCCCGGCAGGGTCCGCCCGATCGATTCGAATGTCTTCCGACCCATCACCAGCGTCCCGCCCAGGGTGACGCTCTTGAACCATCGGAAGTCCTCGGGGAGATGCCACGGCAGGTGGCCTGCGTCGCCGATCACCCGGTTCTCTGCCATCGCGGCGATCGCCTTCATGTGCGCGTCAGAGGGAGGCCGGCAAATGGGATGACGACAAACTGGCTTGCCTGGCGACCACCCAAATGTTGTCGGCGAGCCCCGCCGACGCGAGGGAGCTTTCGACTGCGGACAGCAACCAGCGAGCGGGCGCCAGCGCCCTTGACTGCTTGAGGCGCGTCGTCCGTCGAAGCAGCGCGGCGCGCTCGGCATCAGGAACGAACCCCTCCTTTGGGGTTCGCCAATCCTGCCAAAGCACCATCGGGTTGAAATGGGAACCTCCGGTCCGGACGAGATCAAGACCGCTCGAGGTCATCAGGCGAGCAAGGGTCCCGGTCGAGAAATAGTTGAGATGCTGGGGCAGGACGTAGCGATAGCGCGGCCCGAGCAATCGCTGGCTCAGCGAGCGCACATTCGGAACCAGCGCCAGGCAACAGCCGCCCGTCTCCAGAAGCCTCGTCGCGCGCCGGACAAATGCCCCCGGCTCGGAAAGGTGCTCCAACACCGCCCAGAACATGATGGCGTCGAACCGCCGGTCGCCGAAATCATGAGTCAACAGGGATTCCTCGATGACCTCGAGTCCCCGCGAGCGCGCGAACTCAATGGCGGCGTGGGAAACCTCGATCCCTGTCGCCACGTAGTCTCGTGGAAACCGCGCGCGGAGCTGGTGAAGAAAGGCGCCAGTGCTGCACCCAACGTCGAGAAGACGACCGTGCGGCACGTGATGGCGGAGTAACTTCAGCTCCCGTTCGAACCGGACCGACGCATAATCTCCCTCGAGTTTGTCGGGCGAGAGATAGTAGGGTCGCCCGATTTGGTCATAGAAGGTCTCGTCCATCCCGGACGGAAGGGGATCGAGATGGACCATGGCGCAGCGCCGACAGCGCGCCAGGACGAGCGACTGTTTGCGCATCCAGGGCTCCGCCCTGGTTCCACCGCAAACGGGACACGGTCGCTTGGACTCGGTCATGCTCCCGCCATTCCACCTGTTTCCTTCTCCCTGGGGGAGAGCGAACTCCCTTCTCCCTCTCCAGACGGGCTTTAGACGGCCACCGGGGCCTTGATTGCCGGGTGCGGATCATAGCCGTCCAATGTGAAATCCTCGAAACGGAACTTGTGGATGTCCGTGACCTCCGGGTTCAGACGCATTCGCGGGAGGGGACGCGGCTGTCGCTCCAACTGCCGCCTCGCCTGCTCGAGGTGATTCGCGTAGAGATGAAGATCCCCGAAGGTGTGGACAAATTCCCCGGGTGACAGCCTGCAGACCTGCGCGACCATCAAGGTCAGGAGGGAATAGCTGGCGATGTTGAAGGGGACCCCGAGAAACAGATCCGCGCTGCGCTGGTACAACTGGCAGCTCAAACGTCCCTCCAATACGTAGAACTGAAACAGGACATGGCATGGGGGGAGTTTCATGTCCCCGATCTCGCCGGGGTTCCAAGCCGTGACAATCAATCGCCGGCTGTCGGGTTGGGTCTGGATCTGATGGATGACCTCGTCGAGTTGATGGATGGATCGACCCTCGGGCGTCCGCCAGTCACACCATTGAGCGCCGTAGATGCGGCCGAGATCGCCCGTGTTCGGATCGGCCCATTCATCCCAGATCGTGACGCCGCGTTCCTGGAGCCACCGGACATTGGTATCGCCGCGCAGGAACCACAAGAGCTCCAGGATCACACTCTTGAGGTGAACCTTCTTGGTGGTCAGCAGCGGGAATCCGGACTGAAGATCGAAGCGCGTCTGCGCGCCGAAGACCGAGCAGGTGCCGGTCCCGGTGCGGTCGGCTTTGAGGCGGCCGCTATCGAGGACATGGCGCAGAAGATCGAGATAGGCCTTCATCCGCGACAGTTACGGCAATGACGAAGGCGAGATCGGAGCCTCGTCAGAACGGGTCTTCGCCGTCTCTCCGAGAGACGACCCCCGACGGAGCCGTGGGCCGCCGGAATTCCCCCTCCCATCGGATGGGAGAGGGTCGCATTGGGGTCGCCGGTGGATACCGCCGCGGGGAGTCGCTTCGCGGCGTCCCCTGGGTCATTCGGCCGATTACTTCAATCCCTGGTCGATCCAGGCGCGGATCAGGCCGACGTCATCCTTCGACAGCGGATCGCCCTTGCCCTCGGGAGGCATGGCCTCGTCTTCATCCAGGCGCGCGACGGCCTGCACCAGGAGGCTCTCCGCGCTCTTCCCCTTGATCACGACCTCGCCGTCCTCGCCGCCCTTCTTGACAGTTTCGAGCGAATCCAGTCGGAGCTTGCCCTTCTGTTTCTCCTGCCCGTGACACTTGAAACAATTCTTCTCGAAGAGAGGGCGAATATCCTTGACGTAAGTGACTCCGGACTTGGGGGAGACAGGAGGCAATTTGCTGAGATCCACCTTGTCCGCCGCGAGCGCGCTCCATGCGGCGGCGGCGACGACGACAGTCATGAGTTGCTTCATAGGCAATGCGGAAAATGGGGATTTTGTTCCCGAGTTGACGGCCGAGAAAGTCGGCGAATTCGGATCTGATGTCAAAGGGGGTCTTTACCCGCATTCTGCATCGCTGGAGACCGGGGCAAATTTGTTGCTCCACGTCACGCCTGGGCCAACTCCGGGAACCTCTTGTCCGGGTCGACCTCGAGGTCCTTCATCGCCCGCGCGATCAGCTTCCGCGGCAGATCCTTCTTCTCGGAGAGCACGGAGAGCGCCGCCAGGACGGTGCATTCCGCGTCGATCTCGAAAAATCGGCGCAGATTCTCCCGAGTCTCGCTCCGGCCGAATCCGTCCGTCCCGAGGCTGTACAGGCCGCCAGGGACCCACGGCGCGATCTGGTCGGGGACGAGTTTGATGTGATCCGACACGGCCACGAAGACCCCGGTTTCCCCGGCGAGCGTCGTTTCCAGGTGGGAGCGCCGCGGCGGTTCGGACGGGTGCAGGAGATTCCAGCGTCGGCACGCCAGGGCGTCATTGCGAAGGAGCTTGTAACTCGTGGCGCTCCACACGTCGGCGGAGACGTCGTACGCCTGCAGGATCTCCTGGGCCTTGAGCGCGGAGCGGAGCAACGGACCACTTCCGAACAGGTGGGCCTTGTACTGGCGGCCTGGGGGACCTGCCCGGAATCGGTACAACCCTTTCAGGATGCCGTCCCCGACGCCCTCGGGCATCGAGGGTTGCTGCTGGTTGTCGTTGTAGAGCGTCAGGTAATAGAAGATGTCCTCGCCCTTGTGGTACATGCGCTCGAGACCGTCGGCGATGATGACCGCGATCTCGTAGGCGAAGGCCGGGTCGTAAGCCATGAGGTTCGGCACCGCACTCGCGGCGACATGACTGTGTCCGTCCTGGTGCTGGAGCCCTTCGCCGTTGAGCGAGGTCCGTCCGGCGGTCGCGCCCAGCAGGAATCCCCGCGCGCGGCTGTCGCCCGCCGCCCAGATCGAGTCGCCCACTCGTTGAAACCCGAACATCGAATAGTAGATGTAGAAGGGGATCATCGGGACTCCGACCGTGGCGTAGGAGGTCCCCGCCGCGATGAACGACGCCATCGAACCCGCCTCCGTGATCCCCTGCTCGAGAATCTGCCCCGTCCGCGATTCGTGGTAGTAGCTGAGGGCCTTTCGATCGACCGGTTCGTAGAGCTGGCCCTTGGGCGAGTAGATGCCGAACTCCGGGAACATCGCCTCCATCCCGAAGGTGCGCGCCTCGTCGGGGATGATCGGCACGACATGCGAGCCCACCTTTTCGTTGCGCAAAAGCTTCTTGAGGATGTCGACGAAGGCCATGGTGGTGGAGGCCTCGCGCTGGCCGGAGCCTTTCACGGCGTCGGCGCCGAATTCGTCGAGACCGGGAATCTCGAGGGTCAGCTTCGCAACCTTGCGCCGGGGTATCGCGCCACCGAGCGCCTTGCGGCGTTCGCGCACATAGCGGACCTCGGGGCTGTCGTCCGGCGGCCGGTAGAACGGCAACTCCGCGATCTCCTCGTCCGAGATGGGAATGGCGAACCGCGTGCGGAATTCGCGCAGTTCCTTCTCGTTCATCTTCTTCTGCTGATGGGAAATGTTGCGGCCCTCGCCGGCCTCGCCCAGCCCGTAACCCTTGACGGTCTTGGCGAGAATGACCGTGGGCTGGCCGACATGGTTCACCGCCGCGAGATAGGCCGCGTAAACCTTCAGCGGATCGTGCCCGCCGCGGAGCATCTTTGTCAGTTGCGCGTCGGTCAGGTGATTCACCCGCGCCTTGAGTTCGGGATATTTCCCGAAAAAATGTTTGCGGATGTAACTTCCGGTCTCGACGGAGTACTTCTGGAAGTCGCCGTCCACGCATTCGTCCATGCGCCGTTGGAGCAGGCCATCTTGATCGGCGGCGAGCAGCGGATCCCAGTCGCGACCCCAGATCAGCTTGATGACGTTCCACCCGGCGCCGCGAAAAACGCCCTCGAGTTCCTGGATGATCTTGCCATTGCCGCGCACGGGACCATCGAGGCGCTGGAGGTTGCAGTTGACGATCCAGGTGAGGTTGTCGAGTTGCTCCCGCGACGCGAGGGTGATCGCGCCGAGGGTCTCGGGTTCATCGCTCTCGCCGTCGCCGACGAATCCCCAGACGCGCGGTTCCCGTCCCTCGGGCAGCCGGCCGCGCGCCTTCAGGTAACGCAGGAACTGCGCCTGGTAGATCGAATTGATCGGACCCAATCCCATCGAGACGGTCGGGAACTGCCAGAAGTCCGGCATCAGGTAGGGATGGGGGTAGGACGAAAGCCCGCCGCCCTCGCCCAGCTCGCGCCGGAAATTCTGGAGCTGGCGGACCGTCAGGCGGCCTTCCAGAAAGGCGCGGGCGTAGTTTCCCGGGGTGGTATGGCCCTGGAAGTAAATGAGGTCCCCGAGTTGGCCGTCATCGCCGCCGCGAAAGAAATGGTTGTAACCGACCTCGTACAGGGCTGCGGCGGAGGCATAGCTGGAGATGTGCCCGCCCAGGCCATCGGAGGCCTTGTTGCCGTGCACCACCATGGCCATGGCGTTCCAGCGGCAGATGCTCTTGATGCGACGTTCCAGCGCGATGTCGCCCGGATAGGAAGGCTGGCGGTCCAGCGGGATCGTGTTCCGGTAAGGCGTGTGGGTGATGGTCGGGGCGGGGATGCCCACGTCCCGCAGGGAATGGATCAGTCCCTCCAGGAAATCCGCGGTCTCCTCGACGCGCTGGCGCTTCAGTTCGCGCGTGAGGATCTGTTCCAGCAGTTTCAACCAGAGGGTATTGTCGTCGTCGGCCGGTGTCCCGTTCTGGTTGCGAGGGGCGGTGACAGCGGCAAGGAGTGTTCGGTCGGTGGTGGCGTTCACAGGACTAAAACGGCAGCCTGAAGCGGCTCAAGCAGCCCAAGCATACCGGCGACCGGCAACCGCTCAAATGAAATACCTGGCGGCCCCACCAGCCCTCACCGACGTCCGTATGCGCTGCCTGGATCGAACCTGGCCGTCGCCAGCCGAAAACCTCGCCTGCGACGAAGCGCTTCTGGAGGCCTGCGAGGCGGAGCCGGATGTGGGCGCGCTGCGTTTCTTCGAGGCGCCGCGGCCGTGGGTGGTGCTGGGCTATGGCAACCGGGAGGCGACCGAGGCCAACCTCGAGGCGTGCCGGCAGGACGGCGTCCCCGTCCTGCGGCGGATGAGCGGCGGGGGTGCCGTTGTGCTCGGCCCCGGGTGTCTCGCTTATGCGTTGATCCTGCCGGTCGACGCGCACCCGGACCTTCGAAGTGTGACGGGCACCAATCGGCTCGTGATGGAGACCCATCGGGCGCTCATCGAGCGGCTCATTGGATGCGCGGTTCGGGTCCAGGGGCATACGGACCTGACGGTCGACGATCATAAATTCAGCGGCAATTCCCAGCGCCGCGGGCGTCGCGCGGTGTTGTTCCACGGCACCTTCCTGCTGGCGTTCGATCTGGAGTGCATCGCCCGGTATCTTCCGATGCCGACTGCCCGCCCGGAGTACCGGCGCGATCGGGGGCACGCCGGGTTCGTCACGAACATCCCGGCGCGGATCCAGGACGTGAAGGCGGTGCTGCGCGAGGGGTGGAGTGCCTGCGGCGAATGGGACCTGCCGATCGACGCCGCCGTGGCGCACTGGGTTCAGGGCCGCTACGGGCGGATGGACTGGCATCGGAAGCGGTGAAACCAAGACCGCCGCGCACCCAGGAATCGGCGGTTGGGAGTTGAGCACAGGCGCGATACATCGCATCGTTACGGCTGTCATGGCGCCGGGGATGCAACTGACTCAAGGTCTCGCGCTGCAGCAAGTGCTGTCGCCGCAGATGCAGCAGTCGCTCGCACTGCTGCAGGCGCCTGTCCTGGAGCTCCGTTCCCTTGTCGAACAGGAGATGTCGCAGAATCCAGTCCTGGAGGAAGTGCCGGTCGGGGAACGTCCCGTCGGTGACGGCGCGGCCGACGGCGGACTCGATATCCGGCTCGACCCGGCCGAACCGCCTGCGGATGTGCTCTATGATCCGGCGACCGAACGCTCCAATGGGACCCCGGCCGACGATTTCGAGGCGAAGCTCGAACAACTGACACGGCTCGACCAGGAATGGCGGGATCACTTTGCCCAGACCAACGTCCCGCTGCGCCAGCCGGAGGTCGACGATGAACGCCGCCAATTCCTCTTCGACAGTCTGAGCCAGCCCACCTCGTTGTGGTCCAACCTCAGCGAGGAATTGAAGGTGTTCGACATCCCGCCGGACCTGCTTCCGGTGGCCGAATTGATCGTCGGAAACCTCAATGACGAGGGTTACCTCAGCACCCCGCTGGCCACGCTGTCCGAGGGCAATGGAATTCCACTCGAGCAACTCGAGGCTGCCCTGCGCGCCGTTCAGGCCCTCGAACCGTCCGGCATAGGCGCCCGCGATTTGCGCGAGTGTCTGCTGCTTCAGTTGGAACGGCGCGGCCAGAAGGATTCGGTCGAGTATATCGTGGTCCGGGACCACCTCGAGGCGCTCGGTCGCCGCCGCTACCAGGACATCGCAGAGACCCTGGGGGTTTATCCCGATGAAATCCAGGATGCCGCGGAGAACATCGGCAAGCTCAAACCGCGGCCGGGCCTCGAAGTGGCCCCCAAGGAGCCCGATTACGTCCTTCCCGAGGTGTCGGTCACACGGACGGACAATGGCTACGTCGTCACCCTCAACGAGGAACCCCTGCCGCGGGTGCGAATCAGCCACGCCTATAAGGATCTCCTCACCCAGGCCGGCACAAATCCGGAGGTCCGGGAGTACCTCCGCGAGAAGATGCGCGCCGGCAAGTTCCTGATCCGGTGCCTCGACCAGCGCGAGCAGACGATCAAGCGAATCGCCGAGGAGATCGTCCGGCGTCAACACGATTTTCTCGACCGCGGCCGGGCGGCGCTCAAGCCGATGACGATGGCGCAGGTGGCGGAGGCGGTCGGTGTTCACGAGACGACCGTCAGCCGTGCGGTGTCGGGCAAGTACATGGACAGCCCGCAAGGCGTGATCGAGATGCGATCGCTCTTCACAAGCGGCGTGGCGACTGTCGATGGCGGCGCCGTGGCGAGCACCGGCGTCAAGCAGATGATCTCCGAGATGATCAAGGCTGAGGAGCCCTCCCGACCGTTGACGGACGACCAGATCGAGGCACGGCTCAAGGAACGAGGGATCCGGATCGCGCGGCGCACGGTCGCGAAGTACCGAAACGAAATGCGGATCCTCCCGGTGGCGCTGCGAAAGATGACCTAGTGGAGTGCGGGATCACCGCGCCTGGCTTGGTTTGCAAGCAAAATGACGCGGGTGTTCGGCTGTGTTTTCTACGGCACGCCCCAACTCGCGTCTTGCGCATCCCTGGCGATGGATTTCAATTGTCACCGGTTGTCCCGTCCAGAGAACGGATGCTTAAAAGTATGAAATACCCGACCGACCGGTGTCGCCGAAACCGCCCCAACCGGCATGCCTTCACCCTCATTGAACTGCTGGTGGTCATCGCGATCATTGCGATCCTGGCCAGCATGCTCCTGCCGGCCCTCGCCAAGGCGAAGGCCAAGGCGGAGGGCGTGTTGTGCATGAACAACACCAAGCAATTGATGCTCGCCAATCACCTCTACAGCGGGGACAACGACGACAAGTACCCGAGCGCTCTTCATGGTGGCGACTCGCAGAACTTCACCGGGGTGGCGAATGGCACGGTCAAATCGGCGCCTTGGGTGATGGGTTGGCTCGATTGGACGACGAGCGAACAGAATACCAATTTCCAGTACCTCATTGACCCGCGGTATTCGAAACTCGCGAAGTATTTCGGCAACACGAAGAACATCTTCAAGTGTCCGGCAGACAAGTACGTCTCGGGCGTCCAGCGCTCCCGGGGTTGGGCAGCCCGCGTCCGGAGTGTCTCCGGAAACATCGGCGTGGGCGAGGGCAATGCGGAGAGCGGTCCGTGGGACGCCATTTACAAGCACGTCATCAAGACGACAGACATGACGATCCCAGGACCGTCGATGTCCTGGGTCTACGTGGACGAACACCCGGACAGCATTAATGACGCCGGGTTTTTCAACCCGCATCTCACTCCCAATCAGTGGGTCGATCTCCCCGCCAGTTACCACAATGGCGCCTGTGGATTCGCCTTTGCCGACGGCCACTCCGAGATCAAGAAGTGGGTCACCGCCCAGACCAAGCAACCCATCCGCCTCACCGATTACGGCGGCACGACGGTCCCCGCCAATAACGTCGACATCCGCTGGATGCGCGAACACAGCCCGCGGGTGACCGACAAGTTCTGAGAGCCCGTCTGAAAATTAGGAAGGGCCCTGCGACGAGGGATTTTGTGCGAGGCCGAGGCGGCGAGACCGGAGCATCCCCGCAGCGGGCTGTGACGGTCGAGCCAACGAAGGCCTCGCGCAAAAGACCCGTCGCCCGGAGGGTTTTCGCAGGAAAGGCCGGCTGGCTTCGTTGCTCCTCAGTCACAGACCCCTGAAGGGTATGCTCCTTCGTCGCGCCTCGCCATCCGGCCTTTCCTGCGAAAACAGGGCCCCACCTAATTTTCAGACGGGCTCTAAGAGCCTGGCCGCGCCTCGGTGCTCTCCCTCGCTCCCCGGCGCGCGGGCTTCAGCCCGCATCGGCGTCCGGAGGAGAATGACCTGCGAATGTCCGGAGAGTCGCCGGTGAGTCCGATATTGAATGGAAGCGGCGTGAACGCCGCGCTCCGGAGCGCGGCGAGTTGAGCGTTGCGATATCGCTGGCGATCCGCAGTTCCGAGCCGTAGACCTTGGGGCCACTCATGCCCACGGCCGCGGATCCCTCCAGCGCCTCCGACCCTGCGATCGAGCTCCGCGAGGTCCGCAAGCATTTCGGTTCGGTCGTCGCGCTCGACGGGGTTTCTCTCAGACTCGAATCCGGATTGTTCCACTCCCTGTTGGGACCGTCCGGATGTGGGAAGACGACCCTTCTTCGCATCGTCGCGGGTCTTGAGTCGCCGGACTCCGGGGCCCTCCACCTTCACGGAGATCCGGCGGCCGGTGTTCCGCCGCACCGGCGCTCCGTCAACACGGTTTTTCAGTCGTACGCCCTCTTCCCGCATCTCCGGGTGTGCGACAACGTCGCGTTCGGCTTGCGCATGAAGCGCCTCCCTCGCGCCAACATCCGGCAGCGGGTCAGCGCGGCGTTGGAACTCACCCGGACGGAGGACCTCGCGGAACGCTGGCCGGCCCAGCTTTCGGGCGGCCAGCGACAGCGCGTCGCGCTCGCGCGGGCGCTGGTGAATGAACCGCGCGTTCTGCTCCTGGACGAACCGCTTGCCGCGCTCGATCTCCAGTTGCGCCGGGATCTGCGGGCGGAGTTGCGGGCCCTCCAACGCAAAACGCGGGTCACCTTCCTCCTTGTCACCCATGACCAGGAGGAGGCCCTCGCCCTGAGCGATCACCTCGCGGTCATGCGCGCCGGAAGGATCGAACAGGCGGGCTCCGGCGACACATTGTACCTGCGACCGCGCAACCGGTTCGTCGCGGAGTTCCTCGGCGCCTGCAATGTCATCGCGGGCCGGTTACGCTCCAGGAACGGCGCCGACGCCTGTGTGGAATCGCCCTTTGGGCGGCTCGTCGTTCCCGCCGAACGCCTGCCGTCCGGGGCCTTCATGGGTGGGCCCGTCACATTCGCGATCCGACCGGAGCACGTCGGGCGGCGGTCTCCAGAGGACCCTCCGACCGAAAATGAATTCGCGGCTCACGTCGAAGGGGATCTTTACACTGGCGCGGAAACGGAGGTGGCGTTGGCCATTGCAGGAAACCGGCTGCGAATGCGCGTCTCGAATCCAGTTGGGAACGGGTGGCGGCCGCGGGCCGGGTCCGTCCTGAGGGTGTGGTTGCCCGCTGAGGCGCTCATCGGTCTCGAGGAGGATCGCGTCGTTCCGGCGGACCAGGAGGGCACATGAATCCATCGGCGGCGACTCGCGGGAGGCCACCCAGGAATGTCCCCAGGAGGACGTCGGCAGGCTGGGGATTCGTCGGGCCAGGGGTCTTCTGGCTGATCCTGTTCGTGGTCGCGCCACTGCTGTTGATGCTGGGTGTGTCCTTCCTGTCGCGCGGCGAGTACGGAGGGGTGACGCTGCCGTTCACCTTCGCGAATTACCGGCGCCTGGCGGGGTGGGATGAACTCGGTTTCGACGCGTTGTACCCGCATGTCCTGTTGCGCACCGTGATGACCGCGGCGGGCGTCACCGCGCTCTGCCTGGTGGCGGCCCTTCCCCTGGCGTTCTTTGTTGCCCGTCGTTCCGGAGGCGCGCGCGGGATTGCGCTCCTCGGGATCGTCGTGCCTTTCTGGACCAACCTCCTGATTCGGACCTATGCCTGGCAGATCCTCCTGGGCGCGGGAGGTCCTCTCGCCTCGATTGCCGCCGCCGCCGGTTGGATCCCGCGTGGAACGGGGCTTTACCCTGGCTGGATGGCGGTCATGACAGCCATGGCCTGTGATTTCCTTCCATTTATGACCCTGCCGATCTACGCCTCCGTCGAACGCATCGACTGGGGCCTCGCCGAGGCGGCGGCGGACCTGGGCGCCAACCGCGTCCGCGCGTTTCGGCATGCGGTCCTCCCCCAAATCCTGCCGGGGATACGGGCAGGCGTGGCGATGGTATTCCTGCCTGCCCTCGGTCAATTTGTCATCCCGGACCTGCTGGGTGGGGGTCGGGTAACGCTTCTGGGCAACCTCATCCAGCAACAATTCGGGGCGAGCCGGGACTGGCCGTTCGGTTCCGCGGCGGCCTGTATCCTGCTCGTGACCCTGATGCTCGTGTTGCTGGTGGGCCGGCGGGGCACCTCCGAAAAGGAGGTGCTGCCATGAACACCCTCCGGCGTCTTTCGCCCTGGGGCGTGATCAGCGCAGGCATCTTCGTGTTTCTTTGGGCGCCGCTGTGTGTGGTTGCGGTTTATTCGTTCAACGCGGCGCGATTCGGTGCCGGCTGGCGGGGCTTCACCTTCGAGTGGTACGCGGCCCTGCGTCACAACGAGGCGGCACTTGCGGCGCTTCGCACGACGCTCCTTCTCGCGACCTTCAGCACCGCCATTTCGACCTGCCTGGGCACGCTGCTGGGGTACGGGCTTGGACGCTTTCGCGTCCCTGGCCGGCGCGGAATCCACATCCTCATGCAGATTCCGATCCTGGTTCCGGACGTTGTCTTTGCCGTGTCACTGGTGTTGTTGTTCAGCATCCTGAACCGCTGGATTGCGCTCTTCGAACCCGGCCTGGGGACGATGGTCCTCGGCCACGCGAGCTTCCAAATACCCTTTGTCGCGCTCGTCGTGCGCGCGCGGACGGCGGCCCTCGACCGGACCCACGAAGAGGCGGCCCGCGATCTCGGAGCGACGCCCTCGCAGGTCTTCCGGCACGTCACTCTGCCGCTCCTTCTGCCAGGCATCGTGGCGGGCGCCCTCCTCGCATTCACTCTGAGCCTGGACGATTTCGCCGTGAGTTTCTTCACGAGCGGTCCCGGCTCGACCACGCTGCCGATCCTGATTTACGCCTCGGCGCGGCGGGGCATCACACCGGACATCAACGCGCTCTCGACGCTCCTGATCGTGGGCACACTCCTCGCCGTGGTGGCGACGCGACAGGTCGTGACGCGCTGGCGTTCTCCGGGCATGGAAGGCGGCTGAAACGACTCAGGGCCAGGGAGCCAAGGGGCGCTCCGAGACGAATTGTTGCTTCCAGGTATGCGGCATCCTGGAGGGTTAGCCCGGATGTTTCCTATCACTTCCCCTGCGACCTGCTGCAGGTCCGGTGGGAGAGGAGGTGAACCTGCGTACCGCCGCTGCCGACAGGGCGTCGGAACTCGCGGATGCGGAACTCGCGGTTGCGGAGCGCGGCCTTCAGGCCGCTTCAATACCCCGACGGCACGCGCGTCGAAGTTCTTGTCGGCCGCCGTCCCGTCCCGTTGAAGCGGCCTAAAGGCCGCGGTCCGACCCGACGGTATCGCGCCTGCCAAGGATTTCCCGGGCTCGCGGACGGTCGCCTTTCGCAAGACCTCTATGAAATATGCAGGTTCGGAGGCTCGCACGTTTGACCGAACGATGACCGGTTATACTGCCTCCTTCCGGCTGCCAATGGAGTTCCTTCGGCGTCCGCGGCTTGCGCGGGCAGTCCGGTCGCAGCAGCCTCTCCCAGTGAAGTGTTCCTGGTGGATTCGTACGAGGGCGGTCCTTGCATTCGTGGCGCCCTTCATCGCCGTGCGAGCGGCCGAGGTCCCGACGAATCAACCGCCTTCGGCCGCCGAGTGGCTCGCTCGCGCCCGCGGGGTCGAATCGCGCGGGCTCATGAAGCAGGCCATTGAATTCGCCGGCAAGGCGATCGCGACCGCGCCCGGCGATCCGAAGGCGCTTTACTTCCGCGCGGCCCTGTTCGAACGGACACGCCAGTTTGCGCCGGCCGAATCCGATTTGAACCGGGCGATTGAACTCGCGCCGGGCGAGCCGTCCCTGTTGTTTCAGCGCGGCCTGATCCGGCTCCGTCTTTCGGATTTCGAAGGCGCGGTCTCGGATTTCAATCGGTTTGCCGAGCGCAGGCCGGCGAGGGCGGCGACGCTTTGGGAGCGGGGGATCGCCCTCTTCTATGCCGGGCGTTACGAAGAGGCGCGGCGGCAATTCGAGTTGCACCGGACGATCAACCCGCGCGACGTGGAGAACTCGGCGTGGCACTTCGCTTGTGTCGCGCATCTTGACGGCCTCAAAAGGGCGCAAGCGGAGTGGATGAATGTCCACGGCGACACCCGCGTGCCCATGAAGGAGATCCAGGACTTCATGAAAGGGCAGGGGAGCGAGGCCGCCGTGATGGAGGCGGCGGATGCCGTCCCGGACCCGCATCAACACGCCGCGGCCCGGTTCTACGGCCTCTTCTACCGATCGCTTTTTCACGGTGCAGAAGGCCGGCACGATCTCGAGGCCAAATGCGCCGCCGAAGCCGCCGGCGACGCCGAGAGCTTTGGATTGATGGGCGACATCGCCCTGGTCCACGCCGATTGGGTGGCATCCCAGCTCCGGCGTCAGGCGCGGTAAGTGAACAGAAGGAAACGAAGGAAACGAAGAAATCCGTTGGGATCACGGAGCGACCCCGCTTGGCAATCAAGCCATTTCATGCTTTCGTAGAAGTCATCAAGCTCTCCAGAGGAGTCCTATGAAGTCTCGTTGTCTCGGCCGCTTCCCGCCGCTCCTGGTCGCACTCGCGTTGGCTCGCCTGATCCCGCTCGTTGCGACAGCATCCGCTCCTGCTTCGGCGGCCGCCGAAGCGATGGCCAAACCACGGATCCTTTCCATCGAAAGAGTCGCCGGCGACCTCCTCATCCGCGCCTCGGCGCCCGAAGGTGTCGCCCGAATCGTCCTTGAGACCTGCCGACGCCAGGATCTGGCAGGGTGGAGACCACTGGCACTACTTCGCGTCACGCCTTCCGTCACGGAAGCGACGTTCCGCGTGCCTGCCTCCGAGCGCCTGGAGATGTTCCGGGTCAGGGCGGACGCCAGCGATCCACTTCCGGCATCCTTCTATCTTGGAACGACGAATTTCCCGGGCGAACCCGCTCCGGGCGGTCCTGGCGGCCCCTTTCGGGCCGATGATTCCAACGCCCCGGGCGCCGGCGCCGGCGCCGAGCAATCTCCCCGGGATGTCGTCGAGTCCGACATCTGGGCCGTCCAGGGCGACCGCCTCTATTTCTTCAACCAACTGCGCGGACTCCAGGTGATCGATATCTCGGAAACCGATGCGCCCGTCGTTCTCGGGACGTTTCCACTGCCGGGCATGGGAGAGCAGATGTACCTCCTCGAGGACCGGTATGCGGTCCTCCTCGCGTATGATCCCTGCCAGGCGTGGGGCATCGATGCGGCTTCGGCCGTCATTCTCGTCGATACACAGGCTCAACCGCCGGCCGAGGTCGCCCGCTTTCCCATCGAAGGTCGGATGATCGAGAGCCGTCTTGTCGGCACCGCGCTCTACGTCGCGACCGAGACCTGGAAGGAATCCGCAGACGGCAGCGGCGCCTGGGTATCGGGGACCTGGGTCTCGTCGTTCGATCTCTCTGAACCGGCCTCGCCGAAGGCCCGCGAGCCCCTCTGGTTCCCGGGCTCCGGCAACGTGGTCACCGCCACCGATCGGTTCCTGTTCGTCGCGGTCACGGACTACTCCCAGTCCTGGCCCTGGCGCAGCGATCTGCAGGTCGTGGACATCACTGCCCCTGACGGTTCGTTGAATGCCTTTACGAAGATCTCCCTGCCCGGCCGAGTCGCCGACAAGTTCAAGATCGACCTGCTCGACGACGTCCTGCGCGTGGTCGTGGAGGCCACCGAATCGGCGAACAGTTCACGCTGGGTCACGGTCCTTCGGACTTACCGCCTGTCCGATCCCCGCGCCGTTCCGCCTTTTGCCTATGTCGAACTGGACAAGCTGGAACTGGCTCGTGGCGACCGCCTCTTCGCCACGCGTTTCGATGGCACGCGCGGTTACATCGTGACGTTTCAGCGCGTCGATCCGCTCTGGGTGATCGACCTCTCCGACCCTGCCAACCTCCGGATCGCCGGCCAACTCGAGATCCCTGGCTGGTCCACCTACATCCGGCCAATGGGGGACCGACTTTTGACGCTCGGCGTCGACGATTCCCGCGGTTCGCGCGTCGCCGTTCAGTTGTTCGATGTGGCGGATCCCGCGCATCCCGCGCTCCTCGCCAAGGCGCCCCTGGGAAATGACTACTCATGGTCCGAGGCCAGCCAGGACGAAAAGGCGTTTGGGGTGTTTCCCGATGCGCGGCTTCTGCTGGTGCCCCTGAGCGACTGGAACGGCGACGGCTCGCGCACCGGCGTTCAACTGATCGATTTTGGACGCGATACCCTGACCGAACGCGGGTTTCTATCGGAACCTGATCTCGTCCCGCGCCGCGCCGTCTTCCACAACGACAGGGTCATTGCCATCTCCGGCAGGCGGTTGACCGTGGCCGATGTCACCGATCGCGATCAACCCGTGCCATCGGCGACCCTGGAACTCGCCTATCCCGTGGAACGTATCCTGGTGGACGGGTTGAACCTCCTGGAGTTCGCCGGCACCTCGCTGCGGATCCGAGCGGCCGGAGCGGAGTCCTCCACCGCCACCGCAGTCGATCTGGGCAGCCAGCCGGTGATCGGGGCCTCGCTCCGCGCGGGCCGCCTCCAGCTCCTCCAGGGTTCCGCGGCCACGGTGACCTGGGACCAGGACCCGTCGACCGGCGAGTGGATCGGCCACACCAATGCCGGGACCCTCGTCGCCTCCACCTGGGACGCCTCCTCGCTCCCGCAATTGACGAAAGTCGGTGAAGACAAGACCGAGACGGACCAGACCTGGCTGTCGGACCGCGACGCCTTCTGGATGCGCGACGATTTGCTGGTCTGGGCCGGCCCCAACACGACCTCCGTGCCGTGGTGGGGGTGGCGTGGGCCGCTTGTCGACGTTGCGATTCCGTCCGGAGACGCCGCGGTCGTCCCAGGTTTCTGGATCCCCTGGTGGTACGGTGGCCCGCCCGAATTGATGGCGGTCGCCGTCCCGACTGGCGGGAAGCCGCGAATCCTGTCGCAGACCCGGTTGGGAACCCGTGACGATTCCGCGGGCGAATCCTTCGCCGAAGGGCCGCTGGTCTACAGCGCCCGGCAGCGCCAGGAATCGGAGGTGGTTGGCACAAATGTCGTGGTGGAGACCGTCTGGATTCCGGGCGGGTCAGAACCGGGCACAGACCCCCCAGGCCCGGATGCAGACGGCTCGAAGGGCGACTGGCAGCGGGTGACCAACAGCTACCCCGTGTTGCAGTGGTGGACCCGGTATGACCTCGACGTCGTCGACTACTCCGTCGACGCGGCGCGGCCCATGGTGCGGCCGCCGGTGTCGCTTCCCGGCGCCCTGCGAGGCATCGGAAGGCAGGGCGCCCTCCTCTATACCACCTCCACGCGTGAGGCGGCCGGGGAGACCAGCACCGGTCAGCCCACCCTGGCTTGGCTGGAGGCGAGCGCCTATGACGGCATCGAGGTTCATCTCGTCGATTCCACCGCCATCGCGGATCTCACCGCCGGCGAGACTTACGCGGTGACGGTCCTGGACGACCTGGTGTACGTCGCTCGCGGCGGCTGGAACGTCGGCGCCGACAATCGCCTGGAGCTGTGGACCGTCGCGGACAACGGCCGGTGGCACGCCGGAAACCGGGTCCAGCTTTCGAGTGCGCCCGGTGAACTGCGACGGTTTGACGACCTGCTGTTGGCTCGAAACGGAGGCACCCTCGATCTGTTTGGAATTCAGCAGCCAACGCAGCCCCAGGCGCTTCCCACGTCGCCATTGCCCGGCTGCTACGGGGGCAACCTCGACCGCGCCGACGGCGATTCGAACCGGGGATTGTGGTTGCCCCTGGGCGAGTTGGGCGCGGTCCGCGTCGGTCCTTGAGCGGGGAATCTGAACCTGCCCCTTGCGCTCGGGCCGATCTTTGAACAAATAATCCCCTCGCCCGGTCTCAAGCGGATAACCGCGGAGATCGGACTTTTCGTTCCCCGTGAGGGTCGCCTTCGCGCCCGCCTACGGGCGGATGAGGATGAGAAGCGGCAGAGTTCGCACGCAGCCATGATCAAGGTAGAAAAGTTGTCGCGCACCTTTGGTCCCAAGGTGGCGGTCAATAATGTTTCGTTTGAAGTCGACCGGGGAGAGATCCTCGGATTCCTGGGACCCAACGGCGCCGGCAAGTCCACGACGATGCGGATGATCACCGGCTTCATTCCGCCCAGCTCGGGTCGGGTCAGCGTCGGAGGCCACGACCTCAACGAGGACCCGATCGGTGCCAAACGGTTGATCGGTTACCTGCCCGAAAACGCCCCGTCGTACACCGACATGACGGTCTGGCAGTTCCTCAATTTTGCTGGGGAACTCCGGGGATTCCACGGAACGGCGCGCCGGGACGCGGTCCATCGGGTGATTGACACCTGTTTTCTCAACAACGTGGTGCACCAGAGCGTCGACACCCTTTCCAAGGGGTACCGCCACCGCCTCTGTTTTGCCCAGTCCATCATCCACGACCCCCAGGTCCTCGTGATGGACGAACCCACCGACGGCTTGGATCCCAACCAGAAACACGAGGTCCGAAATCTCATCCGCCGTATGGGCGAGACCAAGGCCATCATCTTCTCCACCCACATCCTCGAGGAGGTGGAGGCCGCCTGCACCCGGGCGATTATCATTGACCGGGGCAGCATCGTCGCCAGCGGGACGCCGGAGGAACTCAAGGCCCGCTCGGAAGGCGCCGGTGTGCTCGCCGTCCGAATCACCGGCCAGGCGCCGGACGTCGTCCGGCAGAAGTTCGAGGATCTCTCCGTGGTCAAGCGGGCCGCGGTCGTCAGCGCCGATGCCTCCGCGGTCTCCCTCCGCATCTATCCGCGGAGCAAGGCCAATAACGGAGAACTCACCGCGGCCGTCGCGGACCTCCTCGCGCGCGAGCATTGGCGTGTCGAGGAACTTCACGCCGAGGAAGGGCGCCTGGACGAGGTGTTCCGGAGCATCACGATGCCCGACACGCGGAGGGAAACCGCCTGACCCCTGGCCCCCACGGACCCGACCTCGAACGCGGGCGCGCTGGGGGGACGCATCCATCTTCATTTCTGACATCCACCATGAATCAAGCCGTCAGTAATGTCTGGGCGATCGCGAAGAGGGAATTGACCTCGTACTTCTCCTCGCCCGTCGCCTACGTGTTCCTTGTCATCTTCCTGCTCATGAACGGATTCTTCACGTTCATGGCGGGCGGATTTTTCGAGCGGGGCGAGGCCTCGCTGGTTTCCTTCTTCATCTGGCACCCCTGGCTCTACCTGTTCCTGGTGCCGGCCGCCGGCATGCGCCTGTGGTCGGAGGAACGCAGGTTGGGGACGATGGAACTTCTCCTGACGATGCCAATCGCCCCCTGGCAGGCGATCGTCGGAAAATTCCTCGCGAGCTGGCTGTTCCTGGGGCTCGCCCTCCTGTGCACCTTCCCCGTCTGGATCACCGTCAATTACCTCGGGTCGCCCGACAATGGCGTCATCATCTGCGGTTACATCGGCAGTTTCCTCATGGCCGGGTCGTATCTCGCCATCACCTCGATGACCTCCGCCATGACCCGCAACCAGGTCATCGCGTTCATCGTGTCCGTCGTGATCTGCCTGTTCCTGATCCTTGCGGGATGGCCGCCGGTGACCCAGTTGCTCGACTCCTTGAACATGACCTGGGTGCGCGACCTGGCGGCGTCACTCAGTGTCATGACTCACTTCGACGGTTTTCAAAAGGGCGTGGTCACGCTTCGCAGCCTGGTGTATTTCGCGACGCTCATGGCGTTCTGCCTTTTCACCACTGGCGTCATTCTCCGAACTCACCGCGCCGGATGAGGACCAGGCAGCATGAAACCTGGCGGAAGTCATTGCACCGGAGATGGAGCGGCAACCCTCACCCGGTCCCGCGCCCGCGGGATCATCCTCTCCCATCCGATCGGAGAGGTCAGGGGTAAGGGTGCATCTATCTTCGCAAAGATTGATATTCTCCGACACGACCCGACTTATTGCTAAGCATCCATGAAGAACCAGAAGCAGATTGAGACCATCCTCTACTCCTCGGTGGGCGTGGTGATCCTGCTGGTGATCGCCATCGCGGTAAACCTGATCTTCGCGCACATCAGCGTCCGCGCCGACCTGACCGCCGACAACGTCTACACCCTGTCGCAAGGCACGAAAAACATCCTTTCGAAACTGGATACTCCGGTCCAAATCCGGCTCTACTTCAGCCAGAGCGCCCCGGACCTCGATCCTGCCGTGCGAACCTACGCCCAGCGCGTCGAGGACCTTCTCAAGGAGTACCGCAGCTACGCCAAGGGCAAGCTCCAGATCAAAAAGCTCGACCCGAAACCCGATTCCGAGGCCGAGGATTCCGCAACTCTCGACGGCATCCAGGGCATGACGACCAACCCGCTCGGGGGCGACAAGATCTACTTCGGGATCTCCGTCAGTTGCCTCGATGCCAAGGCCGCGATTCCCGCTCTCACACCCCAACGCGAACGACTCCTGGAGTACGACCTCACCCGCGCGATCTCGGAGGTCATCAAACCCACCAAACCCAACCTCGGCATCATGAGCGGACTACCCGTCTTCGGAGAGATGAACCCGATGATGATGATGCGGGGGGGAGGACGGCAGGAACCGTGGTTTTTTGTCAGCGAGCTCAAGGCGGATTTCAACGTGAAGGAGATCCCCCTGACGGCGGACAGGATCGACGATGACATCAACGTCCTCCTCGTCCTCTATCCCAAGGGCATCTCGGAGAGCGCGCAGTACGCCATTGACCAGTTTGTCCTGCGCGGCGGCAGCCTCGTGGCCTTCCTCGATCCGCTGAGTGTGATGGACACCCAGTCGAGCAACCCGATGAACCCGCTCCAGGGCGCGGCCAACAGCGGCGCCACCCTCGATAAACTCCTCAAGGCCTGGGGACTCGAATTCGACCTCAACAAGGTCGTCGCCGACAAGCGCTTCTCCACCCAGTTGCAGGGCCAGAACGGCCAACCCCAGGAGAATCCATCCTTTCTCAGTCTCACCCAGGTGGGGATGAACACGAACGATGTCGTCACCTCACAGCTTGGCCGCCTGACCATGCCGCTTGCCGGCTGCTTCACCGGCACACCGGCCGATGGCCTCGACATGACGGTCCTCTTCCACAGCAGCCCCGACTCCCAGTTGACAGACAAGATGATGGCGCAGTTCGGCGCGAGCGAGGAGTTCAAGGCCTCCGGGACCGAGTACAAACTCGGCGTCCGCCTCCGGGGCAAGTTCAAGACCGCCTTTCCCGACGGCAAACCGGCCGCCGACAAAAAGACCGACGCGGACAAGAAGGACGAGGCCAAGGACACGGCCGACACCACGCCGCAGCTGAAGGAGGGCAAGGCCGAGGGAGTCGTCGTCCTGCTCGGTGATGCCGACATGCTGTACGAGCGGTTCTTTGCCCAGTTCCAGAACCTCTTCGGCCAGCGGATCATGGTGGGGGTATTCGCCGCCAACCTCACGTTCCTTCAGAACCTGGTCGAACAACTGGGTGGCGATCACGACCTCATCGGCATCCGGAGCCGCGCCACGATGAGCCGGCCCTTCAGCCGTGTTCGGGAGATGCAGGCCAAGGCGGAGTTGGCGTACGAAAGCAAGATCCGCCAACTCGAAAAGGATCTCTCCGATGCCCAGCAGAAGATCAATGAACTCCAACGCGCGAAAGGCACGACCCAGCAGGCCATCCTTTCGGAGGAACAAAAGCAGGAGATCCGGAAGTTCCAGGAGCGCAAGGTCAGCGTCAACCGCGAGCTGAAGGAACTCCGGAAGAACCTGCGCCGCGACGTGGACTCCCTGGAGACCTCGGCGAAGTGGATCAACATCCTCTCAATGCCCCTCGCGGTTTCCCTCGCCGGCATTGTGATCGCCGTCATGAAAAACAAGCGCACGGCAGCCCGATGAATCGCAAGCAACTCATCCTCCTCGTGGTGGTGTGCCTCGTGCTCGGAGGCCTCGCCCTGTTCTTCACCCGCTCCCGCCAGGCCGAATTCTCCAGCGGGGGAACCGGCATCGGCGACAAGCTCCTCGGAGATTTCCCCGCCAACGATGTCGCGCATGTCGTCATCAAGGCGGGCGATGGCGAGGTGAATCTCGTCAAGCAGGAAGTCTGGGTGGTGAAGGAACGCTCGAATTACCCGGCATCCTTCTCCCAGGTCGCCGAACTGGTCCGCAAACTGTGGGAACTCAAGCCCGTCCAGAGCCAGCAGGTCGGGGCCTCCCAATGGGGACGCCTCGATCTCCTCCCGCCGGACACCAAGGATGCCGGCACCAACACCGCCACCCTGGTCGATCTCAAGGGTAAGGACGGCAAAACCATCCGCTCCCTCCTGCTTGGCAAGAAGCAAATGCGGGACACGGATGGTCAGTTTGGAGGCTATCCCGTCGGCCGATGGCTCGCCCTGCCCGGCAACAAGGACACGGTCTACGTCGCCAATGAGACCTTCTCCGATGTGGAACCCAAGCCCGAGTCCTGGCTCGATAAGGACTTCTTCAAGGTCGACAAAATCAAGGCCATTTCCCTCGTCTCCACCAACGCCACCCATTCGTGGAGCCTCGATCGCACCAACGAGACCTCCGACTGGGTCCTCAAGGACGCCACGCCGGGCGAGGAACTGGACAAGTCCAAACTCAGCAGCTTCAACTACGCCTTCTCATCGCCGTCCTTCAATGACGTCTACCCGAAGGATTCCGCGGTCGTTAAGGATGCTTTCACCCATCCGACCGCCATTCACATCGACACCTTTGGCGGATTCCATTACGACATCAACGTGGGCAGCCAGCCGGACAACGACAGTTACTATCTGACCGTCGCCGCCACCGCCGATCTCCCCACCGAGCGCGTCGTCCCCGCCGGCGAAAAGCCCGAAGACAAGGAAAAGAATGAAAAGACCTGGAAGGACGAGCAGGAGAAACTCAAGGAGAAGTTGAAGAAGGAAAAATCGCTCGACAACTGGGTCTACAAGGTTTCGAAGTGGACGGCCGATTCCGTGCTCAAGGAGCGCCACGCGCTGATGGCCGAAAAGAAGCCCGAAACGAATCTTCAGACCACCGGAACTACCGGCACTCACTCGACGAACGCCCCTCCCGACCCGCTCGCGATCCCGGCCCTGCCGTCCGCGCCGCCCACCGCGCCCGAGAAGTAACGGCAGCGAAAGGAACGGCGAACGCATGTTCGCCGTCCCTTTCGCGAAGCCACGCAAAGAGTCGGTGGAAGATCCTCGAGAAGGTCTCCTGGAACAGATTGGCGGACATGGCGCATCCCGGGGGGATGCGCGTGCCCTTACGACAGCCCGGCCACCTGCCAGCCGTCTCGATAGCTCCGGCGCACGTACCGATTCGCCTCGGCCTCGTTGGTGAACTTCAGGCTGGCGGCGTCCCAATTCAGCGTCGTCTTCGGGAAACGCGTGGCCACGCTCCCCAGCAACACCGACTCGGTCAGCGGTCCCGCGTAGTCGAAGTTCGCCGTGGCCTTTCCCTCTCCGCGGACTGCGTCGATGAACTGCTTGTAGTGATCCGCGCCTTCGACGTGCGGTGGCTTGAAATCCGCGAATTTCGAATCGGGATACAGCTCCGGCAGGGCGATGTGCGGGATCAGCATCACGCCCTCGGTGCCTATCAGGATCGAACCCTGGTCGGGCAGCGATCTTCCGGTGATCAGTGCGGCGACCTCGGCTGGTGGCCGGCGTGTCCCGTCGTACCAGGTCACCGGGATCGACCCGGGAATCGTGTACTGCGTGCCGGGAAACACATAGTGAACGACGGCATCCGTCGACCACGAATGGTCGTTGGGAGGGTCGCCCTCGCTCCGCACCGAGGTCGGAGCGGTCAGGGCAATGGCATCGAAAAACGGATCGTAGATGTGGCAACCCATGTCGCCAAAGGTGCCGGTGCCGAAATCCAGCCGTTTGCGCCACATCCCCGGATGATACCAACCGTTGCCGATGAACGGGCGTTCCGCGCAGACACCCAGCCACAGGTCCCAGTGGAACCCGGCAGGGATCGGATCTCCCCCCTTCGGCATGGGTCCTTTGTCGCCCCAGTCCTTGCCGCTCCATGCGTGGACCTCCTTGATCTTGCCGATGTGTCCCGCCCGGACGAGTTGCACCGCCATGCGGTATTCGCGCGCTGAATGAATCTGGATCCCCATCTGCGTGACGCGCTTCCTCGCCCGCGCGACCTCCGTGAGGCGGCGTGTCTCATAAAGATCGTGCGTCAGCGGCTTTTCCCCGTAGACATGGAGTCCCCTGTTCAACGCGGACATCCCGATCGGCGCGTGCATGTGGTCCGGCGTCGAGACATTCACCGAATCCAGGTCCTTCTCCTTGTCGAGGAGCTCGCGGAAATCCGTGTACACGCGCGCGTCGGGAAATCGCTTCTTGAATCCCGCAACCCGGTTCTCGTCGACATCCGCCACCGCCACCATGTCGACTGCCGGATGGCCGGCGATCTCTTTGGCATCGGCAAAGGCCTGGCCGTTGCCTCCGAAACTCGCGTGACGAACACGTCCGGACGGTGGCGCGGCGATCAGGTTCCGTGTGACGAAGGGGGCCGTCAAAGCCGTCGCGGCGCCAGCCTTCAAAAACGATCGACGCGAGACAGGAGTCGAAGCTTTCACGCCGGGAGACTCGCGAAGTTGGACGCCAACGGCAAACTCAATGCGAATCCGCCGTTCACCCCGGCCGCTCCGGCGGCAGGGCCGGTTTCCGCTGCCGACGGAATCGCCGGGCGGAGAGGGAGACAGGAACGACAAACAGAGGCCTCGCTGTGGACTGTCGCTGGCGCCCGGCCGAAGCCTCCGCGCCACCCATCGTCCGATGCGAGGCCTCTCATGGCTATTGAAGTCCCCACCCGGACACCCGACTCCACGGTTCTTGTCCAGGACTCACCCTTGGCTGTCCGCGAGCCCGTCCGATCCCGGGTGCGCGACGAGCGGCGACCGCTTTTCGTGACGGAGTTCCTGAAGTCGCTTCAACATCGAGACGCGCTCCGCATCCGCAAGCCCCGGCTGATCCACACGGACGGAAAGCGTCGCGATCTCCTGTTCGATCCACGCATTCCGAAGGCGCGTCACGGTGTCCGTCAGTTGCTGCTCCGGATTGGGTATCGTGCGCGTGTCCGCCATCGCTTCCGAAGCGAGCCCTCGTGCCTGGGCATCCTCGACGTCCCCGAGGAACGCGGCCGCGCCATGCCATGCCTGGTCCCGATGCGACCGGATGATCCGGCTGACCAATTCGCGCGCCACTTCGTGCCGGATCCAGGACGGGTCCAGATGCAGCGCAAGCCAGCCGGCAAATTCATCGTGGAGCAGCAGCAGCTTCAGCAGCCAGAACTCGGCCGGCACTGGCGTCGCGAGCTTCTCGATGGCGGGACCCGGCTCCACCGCGGGCGCATGCGGCGGGCCGCCGCGAGACGGCGATCGCCGCCGGCGTCGAAACTCGGCGCGGACGGCGTCGGGGGAGAGGGCGAGCTTCCCCGATGCCGCCAGGACCATCGCCGTTCGCTGCGCATAACGATCGAACAGCACCTCGTTTCCTGCCTGTCCGAGCGCCGCCGCCATTCCATCCAGAACTGCCCATCGGCCACGGTCGGTCGCCATATCATTCTGGCTGCAGAGGAATTCGAGATAGAATTCAAAGAACTCCCGCGCCCCCGACACGAGTTGTCGAAAGGCCTCCGCTCCGTGGGCGCGGACGTAACTGTCCGGGTCGTGCGGAGGCGGAATACCGATGACGCGAAGCGCCAGTCCGCTGGCCAGCAGATCGTCGAGGACCCGTGCCGCGGCCCTTCGCCCGGCATTGTCGGAGTCAAAACAGAGCACCGCCTCCTGGGCATAGCGCCGGAGCGTGCGAAGGTGATCGCTTGTGAGCGCAGTCCCCTGCGGCGCTACAACATTGCCGACCCCCGCCATGAAACAGGCGATCAGGTCCAATTGCCCCTCGCAGATGATCGCGGAACCGGCGTCCAGAATGGCGCGCTTGGTCTTGTCCAGACCGTACAGGATTCGGCCCTTGGTGAAGATTGGCGTCTCCGGTGAATTCACATACTTCGCCGTGTTCTCGTCCCCCTTCAGGACGCGCCCGCTGAACCCCACGACACGACCCTGCTCATCGTGGATCGGGAACATGAGCCGGCCGCGGAACCGGTCGTAGTAGCCGCGGCTGGGATCCGCGGCGTCGCGCGGAAGGATCAGGCCGGCCTGTTCGAGGACGCGCAATTCGACGCCCTTGGCAGTTGCCCACCGGACCGTGTCGTCCCACGCCTCCGGAGCCATCCCCAGGCGGAAGATTCTGACCGCGTCCTGGGAGACGCCACGCGCGGCCAGGTAGTCGCGCCCGGTCTGACCCGCCGCATCGGTCTGGAGGACCTGTTGCCAGCGTTGCGTGATCCGCTCGTGCAGGTCCAAAAGCTGGTCACGCAGCTCCCGCCTCTCCTGCTGCCCGGGATTCTCCTCGAGTTCGATCCGGATCCCCGCCCGCTCCGCGAGGCGTTTCGCGGCCTCAAAGAATGAAATCGACTCGTAATCCTGCACGAATCGGAAGACATCGCCGCCTTTGTGACATCCGAAGCAATGAAAGGCTTGCCGGGCGGGACTGACGTGAAAGCTGGGCGTCTTCTCACGATGAAAAGGGCACAGCGCCACAAAACTCGCCCCCGCCCGCCGCAGCGGCACGTAGGCGCCGATCACCTCCACGATGTCGCTCGCCGAACGAATCTGCTCACGAATATGGATCGGAATCTGCGGCATGCGCCTCCGGCGGGTGGCTGGTGTCGCGGCCGATTCCACGCGCCAGTCATCGGTCGGACAGGGATGACAGGATCCTCACGAACCGCCAGCGGATTTAACGAGGACGATCCAGAGGAAATTGGCGGCATTGAACAGGGCGTGGCTCAGGATGGGCGCGGTGAGGTCCTCCGTCCGCTCGTAGAGCCAGGTCCAGAACAGACCCAAGATCCACAGGGGCAGGAATGCCGCCAGGTTGACGTGTACAGCCGCAAATAAAAACGCGGCCGCCACGGCGCCGCTGAATCCCCACCCCCGATCCCGCAACAACGGCCACAGCAGGCCGCGAAACACGACCTCCTCCACGATCGGCGCCGTGCCAACGGCGAATACAAAGAACAGGACCTGGCCGGCGGGTTGCCTCGTCTGCCGCACCGCTTCCACCACATTCTGACTCTCGTGGGCCAGGGAGAGATGGTCCAGGACCCAACCGCATGCGCTGTGGACCAGCCCGGCGACAGCCAGCGCCGGCACCGTCAGGAGAATCACCACCCCGCAACGGCGAATCCACGTCCCGTGGAACAGGCCAAACGATTCGCGCCACCCCAAAGTGTGCGCCCGGAGAAGCATCTGAACCAGGATCAGCGTCGCCACGTGGAACACCCCCGCCCCCAAGGCGAGGGTCCATGGGGGCGTTTTCCCGGTGGACGCGCCACCCAGCCAAAGGAGTCCCTGCAAACACAGGCCGCTCGCCACCATCACCAGGGGCAGGACGGCCAGGAGACGAAGGGTGAGCTCCGGTTCGAGTCGCCGCGGCGGTCGCACACGGCAGAGACTGATCGGCGGCGTTCGCGGCTGCAACCTGCGGTGATCCGCGCCGGAGTACCCGCGTTCCCGCCGGCCTTCTGGACGGCCAATGCAACCGTGTTGAAAGCGAACAGCAATCTCCCTTCCCTCAAGGCGGCGGTGTTCGCGCACTTGGCGTGAGCCGAGCCCGTCGGGCAGGATTTCCATCACGATGGAAGTCGGTATCAATCCCCATTCGCCCCAGGCGTCGAACCCGGCGGAGTCTCTCTGGACCCGCGCCGGGCTGGGGTGCCTCCTTGGGGTCCTCCTCATCCGGGCCGCGTACTCGGCCGCGTTCCCGCTCGATCTCGCCCCCGACGAGTCCTACTACTGGGATTGGGGACGACACCCGGATATCGGCTATTACAGCAAGCCTCCCATGATCGGCTGGCTGATGGGTTTCGCAGGCTGGTTGGGGCACGACTCGATGTTCGTTCTCAAGTTCCTCCCGGCGCTCCTCGTCCTTGGCGGACTTATCTTCGTGTTCCTTTTGGGACGCGATTTGTTCGGCGCGCGCGCCGGTTTTTGGGCGGCCCTGTTGCTGCTCGCGACCCCGGCCAATGCCGCGCTCAGCACCTTCTTCACCATCGACGCGCCGCTATTTCTCTTTTGGAGTGCAAGCCTTTGGCTGGCCTGGCGCTGGTGGCGGGCGGCGCCCCGTGGCGGGTCCTGGGGCCTTGCCCTGGCCCTGGCCCTGAGTCTCGGCCTGGGCAGCCTCACCAAGCAGATTCACCTGTTGTTTCCCGTCCTCCTGCTCGGATTCGTTGCCCTGGCGGGTCTCCCAGGGGGCGCCCGAACCCGCTGGCAACTGGGGATCGCGATCGCGCTGTCTCTCCTGCTCCTCGCCCCGCCGCTTCTGTGGAACTGGCGCCATGACTGGATCACGTTTCGGCACACCGCCGGTGAACTTCAGGAACCGTCGCATGGCCTCGGCCGCAGTCTCCGTCTCCTCGGCGAGTTCCTCGGCGGTCAGGCCGCGCTCGGAGGCGGCGCCACCTGGCTTGGAATGCTGGTCGCCGCCGCCCTTGGCCTTCGTCGTTGGACCACCGCCGACGCCCGCATGCGGTTTCTGCTCCTTTTCTTTGTCCCGGGCCTTGTCGCCTTTGCAGTCCTGGCCCTCTTACAAAGGGTCGAACAAAACTGGCCCCTTGTCTTCTACACGTCGGCCGGAATCCTCTTCGCCGGTGCCGTCCGCACGGCTTCCCGCCCGAATGGCGGCCTGGGGCGCCTGGCGAAGGCCGGGGTGATCCTGGGCGGCATCTTCACGGTGGCCCTCCTGGCCGTGCCCTTTCTCTGGCCGGCCTCGCGCTGGGCCGGCGCGCATGCTGATCCGACGGCGCGGGTGCGCGGTTGGCGTAAGCTGGCACAAGCCGTTCAGTCCCTGAGAGAAAGCGTCCCAGACGCGCAACGCACCTTCCTGTATTCTCCCGCCGACCGCTACGTCGCCAGTGCCCTTGCCTTTTATCTTCCCGACCACCCCACGACCTATGCCTGGGACGATATTCAACACCCGAAGTCCCAGTACGACATCTGGGGACCCCCACGCGACAAGCAAGGCTGGGACGCCCTTGTCATCGGACGCAACGTCATCGGGTCGAAGGTGGTGCAGGCGTCCCGCGACTTCTCCGCATGGGAATCCCTGGGTGAGATCGCGGTGCCCCTCGGACCGGACCCCCGCCGGTCCCGCCGGTACCAGGTTTATTTGGGGCGCGGTTTTCGTCCCCCGCCCGGCCCAGCCAGCCGAAGGGATTAGGTGAAGATTATGGGTGAATCTGGCAGCGCGGACCGGCCGTGGGCTCAGAGATGTCGCCTGGTTTATCCGCTTGAATTTCAAGCAGCAGCGAACAATCGCATTGACACAGGGACCCGGGTATCTAGAGATTCACTTGCGCTGGATCACGAATCGCTAATTTAGGAGCACAGCTATGAATTCTTTTCGCACGATGGGTGGGATGGTTGCGCGCCTGACGGTGGGTGCGGCCGTGTTTGCGATGTCCGCGGTCGCCCAGGCGTCCGTGGAGAAAGGCACCGCCAAGGTGCTCGCCATTCACGGAAGCGCGGAGACCTCGGCCGACGGGACGAGTTGGTCCCCGTTGAAACGCGGGCAGCGCCTGACGGAGGGGGCCGTTATACGCACCTCCAACGCGGCGGTTGCCGATCTTGATCTCGGTCGGAATGGATCGATCCTCCGAGTCATGCCCGGCTCGGTGGTGTCCTTTTCCGCGTTGACCTACGAAGACACCGCCATCGAAACGATCATCAATACCGAGATCCAACTGAAGAGTGGGCGGATCCTCGGCCACGTTCAGAAACTCTCCGCGGCTTCCAAGTACGCGGTGAAAACACCCAAGGTCGTCGCCGGGATCCGGGGCACCAAATATGACCTCTCCGCCGACGGCAAGCTCGTGGTTGCCGAGGGCTCCGTCGTGGTAGTTGCGACGCGCGATGACGGGACGACCATCACCCGCGTGGTCAATGCCAGCGAGATGTTCAGCCCGGTGTCGGGGATGGTGACTCCCGCCGCGGAAGCCGACCTGGGAGATGTCGGTGGATCGGCGTCATCCGTCCCTGGAATTGCCGCCCTGCCTTCGCTGCAGAGCCGATTCCTCGATGATCGCACCGCAATCGACCGCGTTGTTCTTCCCGCCGAGGTGTTCGTGTCCCGGCTGTCGCCGGAGGCTGGCGGGCCCGTCGACGGCAATGATTAAGACTCCGCCCTTGCGGGAAATCGGTCCCGGCCAAAACCCACACGTGTAAGCTGGTTCCGTAATTGCACGGCAGACGGTCTGCCGGCGATGATTTGGCGAGAGACCCGGAGCTCAAAGGCTCCGGGTTTCTTCTGCCGCTGGCCCGGGCTGTCTCGGGCGCATCTTTCGACGCTCCCCGCATCGTCCTGGTCTCCGCCCATAGGCTTCACGCACAGCCCACCTGAGTCTCCCGTTGAGCGGAGGTCCTGTTCCCGATTTCCATGCGTATCGCCATCTGCCCGGGAAGCTTTGATCCCATCACCAACGGCCACCTGGACGTTGTCCAACGGGCAGCGCGCCTTTTCGACCGCGTGGTGGTTGCCGTGGCAGACAGCGAAGGCAAGACGCCGCTTTTCGAACCCAGGGAACGCCTGGATCTGGTTCGTCGGGCCGTGGCCGGCATGTCCAACGTGGAGGCGGAGGCCCTTCACCGGGCTTCTTGTCGACTACGCCCGGCGCCGCGGCGCCCAAGCGATCGTGCGGGGTCTTCGAGCCGTATCGGATTTCGAATTTGAATTCCAGCTCGCGCTTATGAATCGCAAGCTCAATGAGCAGGTCGAAACGATCTTCATGATGCCGCGGGAGAGCTACACATTTCTAAGCTCGCGATTGGTGAAGGAGATCGCTATGTTGGGCGGAGACGTGGCGGATTTCGTGCCGCCGCCAGTTCTCGAGGCCCTGAAGGCGCGACGGGTTGAAAAACCACGCTAATGCCATGCCACTACTCGTATCCCTCGCCGCCCTGCACAAGGGCGTGGTGCGCCTCACCGGCGAGATGACACCCAAGGAACTTGGCCTGGAAACGATGGACCCGTGCATCGCCGCGCAACGTCCGCTCCGCTACGATCTTTCCGTCGAACTGCTTGGTCGGGAAGTGCTCGCCTCGGGCCGGATCGAAACGATTCTTGACTGCCGCTGCGTGCGTTGCCTGGAACCGTTCGGGTTCGACCTGGTTCTGGATCCATGGACCTGCGCCCTTCCCCTCGACGGAGACGAGGCGATCCCGATCGTCAACGAGTCGGTGGACTTGACGCCTCAACTCCGCGAAGATACTCTGCTCGGGCTTCCGCAGCACCCCGTGTGCCGCACCAGCTGTCGAGGGTTGTCCTTGCCGCACCCTGATTCCAGCAAGCCGGAAGGTTCGTCGGACGAGAGGCGGCGCGTTCCTTCTGCGTGGAGCATTCTCGACACGCTTAAACTTGATCGATGATTTATGGGAGTCCCGAAACGCAAACCGTCGCGAAGCCGCCAACGCATGCGGCGCGCCTACAACAGCGTCCTCTCCATGCCCCAGTTGAGCACCTGCCCGCAGTGCAGCGCACCGTACCTGCCACATCGTGTTTGCCCGGCCTGTGGGTTTTATAAGGGCCGCCAGGTCATCTCAGTTCAGGTCGGTTGATCCTCTCCCGCCGTCCGGCGCGGACGCCTTCGGGCGATTCCGCGCCTTTCCATTATGCGCCTTGCGGTGGACGTGATGGGGGGCGATCGCGGCCCGGGTGTCGTGGTCGCCGGTGCGGTCGCTGCTCTCGAGGCAACTCCCGCCATCGAAGAACTGATCCTGGTGGGGCTCGAATCCTCGATCCAGTCGGCTCTCGCCGCCGTCCGTCGAGGACCGGACTCGCGAATTCGAATCGTTCACGCCTCTGAAGTCGTTTCGATGGACGACGGCCCGAGCGATGTCCTCCGAAAGAAGAAGGACTCCTCAATGGTCCGGGCCATCGACCTGGCGGCCGCTGGCGATGCGGACGCGGTCCTCTCCTGTGGCAATACCGGCGGCCTTCTCGCCGCCTCGATGATCAAGCTGCGGCGACTCCAGGGTGTCGATCGCCCGGGAATCGCGACCGTCATTCCCACCCCCGAAAACGAATTTGTCCTCCTCGACGCCGGGGCCAACGTGGAGTCGAAACCCGCCCACCTCCTGCACTACGCCATCATGGGCTCCGTCTACTCCTCCGAGGTCCTCGGCTATTCCCGGCCGCGCGTCGGCCTCCTCTGCAATGGAACGGAGGAATCGAAAGGCAACGAATTGACCCGCGAAGCCTACCAACTCTGCCGGCAGGCGGATCTGCACTTCATCGGCAACGTCGAGGGTCACGATCTCTTCGCCGGCCGTGTCGATGTCGTGATCTGTGACGGGTTTGTCGGCAACATCACCCTCAAGACCGCCGAAAGCCTCGCCACGGGCATGTTCCGTCTCCTCAAACGCGAACTGCTCGCCTCCCCGGTTCGTCGGCTCGGGGCATGGCTTGCCCGCGGCGCCTTCCGAGCTGTCAAGGGTCGCATGGACCCTGACATGTATGGCGGCGCGCCGTTGCTCGGTCTCAATGGCGTCGTCTTCAAGTCGCATGCGTCGGCGACCCCGCGGGCCGTCCAGAACGGAATCCGCCTGGCCACCGAAGCCGTCCAGCACCATGTGAACGACCTCATCACCCAAAAGGTCGCAGAAGCCGCCCAGCGCCTCGGCGACGGCGCTCGCGCCTCCGCCACCGTCGCCGCATGACCGAACTGCCTCAGGCCCCTTTCCGCAATCCGAGGGCCCGCCACGGATTTCGCGCCCGAACCTGTTCCATCAGTGGCGTGGGTTCCTATGTTCCCGATCGGATCCTCTCCAACGCGGACCTCGAGCGGCTCGTCGAGACGACCGACGACTGGATCCGAACTCGAACGGGCATTCGCGAAAGACGCATCGCCTCCTCCGATGAGGCGACCTCCGATCTCGCCGCCAAGGCCGCCCTGCGGGCCATGAAGTCCGCAGGGGTCACCGCCGCCGACATCGACCTCATCATCGTCGCCACGATCACACCGGACATGCCCTTCCCCTCCGTGGCCTGTCTCGTGCAACACAAGATCGGCGCTCATCGCGCCGCCGCCTTCGACCTCGAGGCCGCCTGCTCCGGTTTCATCTATGCCCTCGAAGTGGGTCAGCAGTTCATCATGACCCACACCTACGATGTTGTCCTGGTCATCGGCGCCGAGAAACTGTCCTCCATCATCGATTGGACCGATCGTAACACCTGCGTCCTCTTCGGGGATGGCGCCGGCGCGGTCGTCCTCCAGAACAGACCCCGATCGCACGGCCTGCTGACCGTCTGCATGGGCTCCGATGGCGGAAAGGCCGATCTCCTCACCATGCCAGCCGGAGGAAGTCGGATTCCGGCCAGCCAGGATTCCGTCGCCTCGCGCCTGCACTACCTCCGGATGGATGGTCGGGAGACCTTCAAAAATGCCGTGGTCGCGATGTGCACTGCCGCGCACGAGGCCCTCTCGGAATGCGCGCTCACGGTCGATCAGATCGCGTGCATCATCCCCCACCAGGCCAACCGCCGCATCATCGAGGCGGTGACCGAACGGCTCGGCGCCCCGCCGGAGCGTGTGTTCGTCAACGTCGATCGCTTCGGCAACACCTCGGCCGCGTCGGTGGCGATTGCATTGGATGAGGTCGTTCAGCAGGGACGGATCGCCCGTGGGGATCTGTTGATGATCCTGGTGTTCGGGGCCGGCCTCACCTGGGGGGCCGCGGTGATCGAGTGGTGACATCGGTCCCGTGACCCGGTCCGCCGCGGGACAAAAGGGATAAAGTCCGTGCGTTGACGCCGTCGATGCCTGTGGTAGCGTGACCCCAGGAGATATGAGCGCCGGCCGAGCCGATTCCAACAAGTCCTCTTCCAACACGTCCCCATCAGCCGACCCGACAACCCTCAGCCTGCCGCCGGGGTCGGTCACCATTCGTAAAAATGGGATCGAATTCGTGTCAGCCAAGCCGTTGGCTCCCTGGACCGAGGTGACCCTGGCCATCGAATCCTCCATCGAGAAACGCAAGGTCACCTGTCGCGGTGTCGTCGTCGCGTGCGAAGGAAATCGGCACGCCGGCTACCAGGTCTCCCTCCTCTTCCTCGGGCTCACCCCCCAGGCGCAACGCCGCCTCGAACTGTTGGCCCTGTCCCATCTCGGTTGACGACCCCCCCGTGGCTCCCGCAGACCTGACGGACGCAGTGTCCACTGCATCCATGGAACTCTTTCATAAGATCCTCAAGACCGCCGTGGACGGCGGCGCCTCGGACGTTCACCTCAAAATCGGCACCCCGGTCGTCTTTCGGATCAACCAGCAGTTGATCTCCATCGAATGCCCCGTCCCAGGCGAGGAATGGATCCACGACATCGTCGAGCAGATCGTGCCCCGTCATGGCAAGGCCCAACTCGACGAGACGCGCGAGGTTGATTTCTCGTACTTCGTCCCCGGGATCGGCCGATTCCGAACCAATGTGTTTCAGCAGCGGGGCACCCTTTGCCTCGCCATGCGGTATGTGAAGGCCCAGATCCCCGAGTTCGAAGACCTCGGCCTCCTGCCCATCGTCAAGAAGATCGCCGAGTCCCCGCGCGGCATCGTCCTCGTGGCCGGGGCCACCGGCAGCGGCAAATCCACGTCGCTCGCCGCGATGGTCCAGCACATCAATCGCACCTCGAAGAAACACATGATCACCCTCGAGGACCCGATCGAATACGTCTTCGAGGACGACCAGTCGGTCATCGAACAGCGCGAGATCGGCCTCGACACGCCTTCCTATCCGCATGGTCTCAAGTACGTCCTCCGCCAGGACCCCGACATTATCATGATCGGCGAAATGCGCGACGCCATCAGCTTCCAGGCCGCCATCGGCGCCGCGGATACCGGACACCTGGTCCTCTCCACCCTCCACACCACCACGGGCGCCCAGTCGGTCACGCGTATCCTCGATTTCTTCAAGGCCGACGACCGGGAGCAGGTGCGCCGTCAGTTGGTCGGCACCCTTCAAGCCGTCATCTGCCAGCGCATGGTGCAGACGGTCGACGGCGGGGTCACCGTGGCCCTCGAAATCCTCCTCAGCAACGCTACCGTGCGAAAGCTCATCGAGGAGAATCGCATCGACAAACTCTCCGCCGCCATCGAGGTCGGCACCGATGACGGCATGCAGTCCTTCAACCAGGCCCTGTTCAACCTGGTCAAGGCCCGCAAAATCACCGAGAAGGAGGCCCTCGCCAAGGCCACCAATGCCCAGGCCCTGGAGATGAACTTCAAGGGAATCTTCCTCGACGAGGGCCGCAGGATCCTCGGTTGATACTCCCTTCATCCCGGACGCCTTCCCGCTTCCCGCGGAGGCTCGGCATGCACCCCTCGCCGCGGTTCACAGCCCGTGAGCAGTTCTGTCTGCAACCCGTCGCTCACCATTGCCTCCGCGCCGCTTCCTGCCATCTTCCCGGCCGTCGATGACGTAACCTCGGCCGACGTTTCTCGTCCGAAGATGCGTGACACAGCGTCGCCCTATGGTCGAAATCCAATCGCCGCCCCCCTTGCCAGGCGATAAGCGCCTCCCCCCGGACTGGCACCTCGCCGCCTTCGACAAACAACCCCGAACGCGCATCGTGTTCGGGAACGGCGCCGTCCGGCGCCTTGGATCCCTCGCCGCCGAACTCGGCATCCAGCGCGCCCTGCTCGTCACGGATCCCGGCCTCGTTCAGGCCGGCCACGCGCGCCACGTCCAGGATCTCCTCCTCGAGCACGTCGCCGACGTCGCCGTGTTTGACCAGGCCCGCGAGAATCCGGACACCATCTGCGTCGACCGCTGTGCCGCGGTCGCCCGCGAGTTTCGACCCGACGCCCTCGTGGCGCTCGGTGGCGGAAGCGCCATGGATACCGCCAAGGGCTGTAATTTCATTCACACCAATGGCGGCTGCATCGCCGATTATTGGGGCGTCGGAAAAGCCAGACGGCCGATGCTCCCATTCGTCGCCATCCCCACCACCGCCGGCACCGGCAGCGAATGCCAGTCGGCCGCCCTCATCGCCGACGCCGCGACGCATATGAAGATGGCGTGCCTCGACACCAAGGCCGTCGCCCGAATCGCCGTCCTCGATCCCGAACTCACGCTTTCCCAGCCGCCCCACGTCACGGCACACACCGGCATTGATGCCATCGCTCACGCGGTCGAATCCGCCGTCACTGCCCGGCGAAATGCCATCTCCCTCATGTATTCCCATGAGGCATTCAAGCTCCTCGCCCCCAGCCTTCCCAGGGTCCTGCGGAATCCCGGTGACCTCCAGGCCCGGGGGAAGATGCTCCTCGGCGCGGCCCTCGCAGGTACCGCCATTGAATTGAGCATGCTCGGCGCCGCCCATGCCGCCGCCAATCCCCTGACCGCCCACGCCGGGATTGTGCATGGGGTTGCTGTTGGTCTCATGCTTCCCCACGTCGTCCGTTTTAACGCGCAGGACCCTGACGTCCGCCTCGCCTACGCCGAACTCGCCTCCGCGCCGGAAATCGCCTGCGTCAGTGGCGGCCTCAGTCCTGCCGTTGATGCCCTCATCGACCGCATCGAGGCGCTGCTCAACATTGCCCGAATGCCCGCCTCGCTTCTCGAGGCCGGCATCCGCGACGAGCTTGTTCCCGCGATGGCAGGCGAAGCCGCACGGCAATGGACCGCCCATTTTAATCCCAGGCCCCTTGCTGATGCGGATTTTGAGGAGCTCTATCGCGCGGCATTTCAGCCCCGGGATCGTGACCGCCTGCCACCCTGATCGTTGTCACTGCCAGGGCACCCGGTGCCGGATCGCCCTCAGACCGCTCATCGCGTCCCCCCCCGCCTGTAATTCCAGGTAGCCGCCGTCCTTCAGTAACTGGATCCCGGCGGGCGAAGGACACAAGACGATCCGAAAGGGCGCCCACGCCCGGGCCCGCCGCAACGCGCCACTCAGCCGTCGCGCGGTGTTCCCCAGAAACGACAACTCGGGTATGCCTGTCAGGCACCGGCTCGTGCCCAGGATGAAGGGCGAATGCAAATGCCCGATGACGGTGCATTCCAGGTCCGGCAGGCGTTCCCTCATCCATTCCTCCTGACCCAGGTACGGAAGCGCGGTCGGATCATGACAGAACAGGATGATCCGCCGACCGGCCGGGATTTCCGTGAACGCACGTCGGAGGTCTGCGAGATGCGCCTCGCGAAGTGCCCGCCAGGCCTCCCGCTCGCCGTCGAGCATCTCCGGCTGGAATGCCGGCAGCGCAATGAGGCTCGACGTCAACCCGATCAGCACAAATGAACCGGAATCACGCACCCAAAGTGGTTCCAGCCCCAGCTCCTCCGTCGCCCGTCGCCAGCTCGCCAGACGCAGCCCTCCCGCGCCGCCAAACAGGCTCATCTTCCCCAATTCGTGATCGCCCAGCGTCGCCAGCAATCTCCCCCCAAACGCGCCCCGCAATCGGCTCAGGCATTCCTGCGCGCTCGCAAACGCCGCATCGTCGGCCAGGCCGACAAAGCCGCTGTCACAGGAGTAGTCGCCATTGGCCACTACCAGATCCGGCTGACCCGCCCGGGCAAGGACCGCGTCCAGCCGGTGATTGTGGGCGGTCGGATCCGCCAGCCAGAAGAAGCGACGGTAACAGGACACCAGCCACCGGAGAGCCGGGCTCGAGATGATTCGCGATTCCCAGCCCCGGCGCGCCTTCTCGGCCGCCCCCGCCCAGTGCACATCACTGATCACCACGATCCGCATGGGCCGACCCTGTCGTGACGGCGGGTGCATGAAAAGCGGTCTGTTCGGTCATCCTTCGGTGGCCTCCCTCTCCCGCCCAGCTGGAGAGGATCGGGGTGGGGAACCTCGGTCTCTATCCAGCCTTATCTCGGTGATTGCACAGGCGAATCGTGCGCCTGGGCCCTGCAATCCTCTGTAGGTTGCCCGTCCGCACGCAAAGGGTATGCTCCTTCGTCGTGCCTCGCCATCCGGCCTTTTCTGCGAAAACAGGGCCCTTCCTACTTTTCAGACGGGCTCTTACAAATACCTGGACGGACTTCTTGACACAGGGACTCGCCTGGGCTTTTCTGACGTGCGAGGAAGGTACTAGCCCCGGAACGGTCTTCAGGCATTCGTCTGCCCTGGTTACTCGACCGCCGGAGTCAACCAAGACAACATTGGAACTCCTACTGAGTTCCGTGGAGGTAATCAGGATGATCCCTACTCCTGAAGTGATATCGTCTGTCTTCGCGAGGATTCGATCTTCAGTTCGAATCGCCGGCGCGTTTTCAACGTGTTCCCTGGCGCTCCTCGCCACCATTCCCGGTCGCGCAAGTGATCCACCCGCCGACCCGCCGCCGACCCGCGCCGTCGCTCCCCAATTCGGCGCCCAATTCGCCGCCATCCGTCGATTCCTCGAAGATCCGCCGCGCTACCAGACCCTCCTCGTCCGCCGTATCCTGTTCGAACCTCCAGTGGCCTTCCGGGATGCGAGCGAAGCCAGGGCCGTCGCCCGCAAGTTACAGGCCCGGGAGGTCACACTGCCCGCCGTCACATCGATCTATCACATCAGGTACCAGGCCGATCCACGGGCCTTCTTTCTTCGAACCCTCCAGGATCCCGGTGATGTCGCGAGGTTCGACACGCCCCGCGAGACACCCTTCGCCGGTCGCTTCGAATCGAATTGGTGGGCCATCCTCGATGTCACCCCGGGCCAGATCCAGTTGCTGCGTTCCCCCGACGGCCTCGATGTCTCCCCCGACGGAATCACCAACACGTTTCACGCAGGAAATCAACGCTGGGCCACGGAATTCCTGCGCCTCGGGATGTTTGACGTCCTCCCCGAGTCTCTCAGTTGGGGACCCGACAACAACCGCTTCGAAGCACAAACCGAGGAAGGAACCACCTGCCACGGTCGCCTGGCATTGCTGCGACCCGACAGCAACGTCGCGATCGATCTCACCTACGACGCCGGCCTGCCTTCCCGCCGAATCCGGGTCACCGGCGAGATCCATCGAGACCGATGGCTGCCGCGACGAATCGACGTCGACACCCTCCGGGTTGCCCAAGGGCTTCCCGTTCCCACCCCGTACGCCACCCTGGAGGCCCTTACAACCGTGATTTCGGATGCGCCGCTGCCAAGAACCGATTTCTCCCCGGAACCCTACCTCCACACGAACGATCTCTGGGTCGAGATCGAAAAGGGCGAATTCTACTGGCTCGAGGCCTCGGGCACCAACGTGGTGCGCCGGCATGCCGCCAGGGTTCAAACCGGCTGGAGCCTGCGGACCCTCGCCAGGACCCTGTTCCTGGCGGCGCTCGTCACCGCGGCTTTATGGGTGGTCTGGAAATACATTTTGGAGTGGCGCGGAACAAGGGGATCCGCGGCACTCACCTCGGAAAACCGAATACAACAAACACAAACAAGGAGGAAGTCATGAAATCAGTCATCGGAAGAAGCGCGAAGTTCGGAATGCTGATCGCGGCAATGCTCGGAGGAACGGAGGTGAGTTCGCCATCGTTCGGCGCCTCGACTTGTTACACCTCTTCCAACCGTCCGGTCTGCGCGTGCTCCAGTTGCCAGTACTTTGTCATTTGCGGCCTGACCGTGGGCTGGCCGCCCAATGCCACCGTGAATATCTGCACGGGCACGAATCCCGGCAAACTCGCACCCTGGTATGCGACGGGTCCGTCCGGTCTGACCAGCACTGCCTGTTCGATTAGCTTTGGATGCGGAACGGCTACCGCCACGGGCCGCTGTTGCGGCGGCGCCCGAATCACTTTCCCCGATTGGCGGAGCTTTACCAGGTGCGGTCCGTCCGGTTCGGAATGCAAAACGGGAGGGACCGGAACGCAATAGAAGCCGGTTTCAGCCACGGGGCCCTGGCGTCGACCAGGGCCCCTCACCGGCAACACCCAACCCCGACCCCTCCTGATGCATCGTTCACCCTACGCCCGTTCATCCATCGAACTCGGATGGTTCCTGGGCGTCACCGCGCTGCTCCTGTTCACGGCCGGACTCAAGCTGCATGCCGGCCTCCGGCCCGGCGCAGGCGTTCCTGGCAATGAGGCCGTCTTTGGCCTGCCAATGAGTCAATGGTCCATCCTCGCCGGGACGATCGAGCTCGTCGCCGCTGTGCTCCTGGCAACCGCGCCCACCGTCGCAGGCGGCTTTCGTGTCATCCGCTGCCTTTTCGCGGTTCTTCTCGGGTATCGCCTCCTCTTTCATTTCAAGGGTGGCGGGTACTGCGGCTGCCTGGGCCGCCTCCTTGCGGACAGTCCGCTGCAATCCAAAGAGGGCCTTCTCCTGGGCGGACTGGCGGCCTTCATCTTTCTCGCCAACGAAGCGCTGTGGCTCCTGCGGAGGCACCGTGACCGACGCCGCGACCCGAATCCCGGCAGCGCCATCACCTTTCGTGTTGTCCAGCCTCCTTCGTTGTGACACGCCCCTCGTCCAAGTCTTTCCATTCCCGCCCGCGGATCGGGTTCGCATTGCGTCTGGCCCTGCCGTTCGCCTGGTTTTTCGTGCTCGCTCTCGTGGTCCCGGTGGCAAAGTTGCCGGTGATTGGCGGGGATGAAGGTGTCGAACTCACCAAGGCGGCGTACCTCCTGGCCGGCGGGACGTTTGACGAATCGGTCTGGAACGATCAACCGATTACCCACACCCGACTCTACGCCGGTCTGCTCGCGCTCGACTACAATCCCGCGGGTCCACGCCTCTGGTCGCTCGCGACTTCGGTCCTGTTGCTCCTCGCGGTCGGAGGATTGACCCGGACCCTCCTCAACGACGATCTCGCCGGTCTCCTTGCCATCGTCATGGTTGTCCTCGCGCCGCTTGTCATGGAGCTCTCGGTGTCCGCCATGCAGGAGGTCCCAGCCAACGCATTCGGGATCGCCGCGGTTTGGATGGCGGCGAGGACCAGGACTCCGCCATCCAAAGTCTGCCTGCCAACGTTCCACGGAGGCAGATCCCCAACGAACCATGCGAACGCCTGGCAGACGCCCCCGCCGACGCGCGGTCCAGACGGATGCTCCGTTCGCGGAAGCGTCTGGGAGGACGTCTCCTGGCCTCGCCTCGCATTGGCCGCCCTGTGCGCAACCATGGGTGTGGCGATCAAGCTGACGGCCGCGTTGCACACCATGGCGGCGTTCCTGATGCTCGCCGTCCGCGAGGATCGACGCCTCGCTCGCCCCTCACGCGCCCGAATCCCTCGGCCCTCGCTGGTGTTTCTCTTCGTGACGTTGGCTTGCAGTCGGATCCTCCTCCAGTGGGTAGACGGACGGTCCATCGGATGCCTCCTCGACACTCACTTCCTCTCCTTTCTCGCCGCTCCCTACCATCCCCAGAAGAATCCCGATCCCCAACGGTGGATGTATCTGATGACCGCCTATCCCCAGATCGTCCTGCTCTTCCTCCTGGGTTCGGGCCTCCTCCTGCGAGTTTCCACGAGGCCTTCGGGTGTGGATCCGCGGGGCCTCGCCGTCCTGCCCGGACTCACCGTCCTGTTCCACGGGATCATCCAGCCATGGTGGATGTTCTACTCCCTCTCGCTCTGGATTGCACTCGCCCCCCTCGCGGGATTCGCCCTTGCCTGGATGCTGCGACAAGTCCGGGGCCTCCCGCGCAACCCCTTGCACGCGCGGCAATGCCTCCCAATCGCACTCGCCGGTCTGGTTTGCCTCTCGGGAATCGCGAGCGCCACGTCCGATCTCGTCGAGAGTCTGGCGACACTCCATGGGGCCGAAGGCATTCAGCAATCGGGAATCTTGGCCGCCCTCCGACGATACGCCCCGTCGGGTGCCGTGCGGACACTCTACTCCGTGAGCTCCACCTATGCCTTCTGGAGCCGACTCCGCGTCCCCGCGGATCTCCTCGTGGTGACTCGCAAGCGCGTGCTCTGCGGTGATCTTCTTTTGGAGGATCTGCCCCGACGTGTCCTCGAGCACGACTGCGACTTTGTCGTCACACCGCTCGCCATGGATCCGTCCCTCGCCCGCGTTTGGAATGCGACCCTCTCGAGCCGATATGAGCTGACGGAGGTCGCCGACGGCCAGCAACTCTTCGTCCATCGGCGCCTGCACCCGGTCCGGTTCTCTCCCCGCCTCCATTGGTGATCCCATGTCCACCGTGATTCCATCCGGTTCCCACTCTCGTGCCTTTTCCCTGCTGGAGTTGCTGGTGACGATCGGCGTCGTCGGTATCCTCGTTGGCCTGCTGCTCCCGGCCATCGATGCCGCCCGCAGCCGATCCCTCGCCGTCCACTGCATCTCCAACCTGAAGCAGCTGCAGTTGGCGTGGGATGTCTATGTCGATGATTTCCGGGGCGCCCTCCCACCCAACAACGCCGCGCCCACTGGCGGCGTCTGGCGAAGTTCCGCCGATTCCTGGATCGGCCCCAGCAATGCCGCGGTCGATTCGACCCCCGCCGCGATCGAGCAAGGCGTCTTCTGGCGTGGCGGCTACAGCCGCTCCCTGCCGCTCCTTCGCTGTCCAGCCGACAAAAGCCGCGTCAACGCTTCCCGCCGGGCTCGGACGCGGTCGTTTTCCATGAACGGTAATGCCGCTGGGCGGACCAATGAGAATCAAAGAGTCATTCAATCCCAGGGAGATGTCGCGGACCCAGCCCGGTTCATGGTCTTCATCGACGAAGAGGAGGACAGCATCGACGACGGGCACTTCCTGGTATGGCCCGATCCCGATTCGCGATGGGTGAACCTCCCCGCCGCCCGCCATGGGCGTGCCGGCCACTGGTCCTGTGCCGATGGTCACGTCCAGGTCCGCCATTGGCGTGAGCCCAAGAGTTTCTCCGGCCGGAGCGCCTATTGGAAGGAGGCGGCCGGGCCGGGAGACCTCGAGGATCTCCGGTTTCTACAGACCTTCACACTGTCCGTGCCGGGTCTTCGCCCGCCGCCATGAACCTGCCTCCGACGGTCACCGTGGTCCTCCCGGTCTTCAACGAAGAACGGGACCTGGTCGCCAATGTTCGGCGGCTTCGGGCCGTCCTGGACCACCTGCCGGCTTGGCACTGGGACCTCGTCATTGCCGACAATGCCTCCACCGATTCGACGTGGGCCCTGACACGCGCCCTCGAACGCTCCGGCGAGGTGCGTGCGCTCAGGCTCGAGCGGGCCGGTCGTGGTGGCGCATTGCGGACCGCCTGGCTGGCCAGTCGATCGTCCATCGTTGCCTACATGGATGTCGACCTGGCGACCGACCTCCGCCACTTGCCGGACCTCCTGGGCCCCCTGCAAACCGGCCGCGCCGATGTGGTGATCGGTTCCCGGCACGCGCCCGGAGCGAGTGTGCGGCGCGGATGGAAGCGGGGGATCCTCTCCCGCGGCTTCAACCTCCTGGCTCGTCGCCTGACCGGGTCCACGCTTCGTGACCACCAATGCGGCTTCAAGGCATTGACCCGGTCCGCCGCCGATCGCCTCCTGCCGGGCATTCGAGACACTGGATGGTTCTTTGACACCGAACTCCTCGTGCTTGCCCAGCGAACGGGCTGGATCATCCGTGAAATACCCGTGTGTTGGACGGACGACCCGGACAGTCGCGTCCGCCTCCTGCCGACAATTCGAGAGGACCTGCTGGGCCTGTGGCGATTGCGTCGTAAAGCTCGAGCCTGCCGTCATCGACTGCGCGGGCCTCTCGTTTTCACTTGAGCCGGCTCGCGACGATTTCTAGTGTCTCATGCATTGCATGACGGCGCTGGATCGTGACGTCAGCCTCCTCATCGGCAATCCGGGTCCTGGCCGAGGTCTGGAATGACCGGCTGCAATGATCCTTCTCTATCAATTCGCCTGGAGTCCCTTTTGCCTCATCCAGCGGCGGATCCTCGAGTTTGGCCGGATCCCTTTTCGCACCGTGAGGGTCTCTCTCGCCGAGCGCAGCGACATCTGGCGGTTGACCCGTGAGCGTTACTACCAGGTGCCCGTCCTTCGGCATGGCCGTCAGATCCTCTTCGAGGTCGATGCACACTCCCAGGTCCTCGCCAAGTACCTCGACAGCAGGTTCGACCTCGGACTTTTCCCTTCCCACGCGGAGGGTGTGCAGGACCTCCTCTGGCGCCATTTCGAAGGAGATCTCGAGCAGGTGGCATTCCGCCTCAACGACATCTATTGGGAGGACTTCGTTCCAAGATCCGAGCGCTGCGGATTCATTCGCCACAAGGAACGCGCCTTTGGTCGCGGTTGCCTGCAGGAGTGGCGCCGGCAGCAACCCGATCTGCTCGCGCGCCTGGCCACCCTCCTCGTACCGGCCGAAAAGATGCTCCGCAACCATCCCTTCCTCCTCGCCGACCGCCCCGTGTTCGTCGATTTCTGCCTGTTTGGCGTACTCGCGAACTTCATGTTCTCCAAGCACTACGAACTTCCGGCGGGTCACGGCCGCCTCCGCGAGTGGTATGCGCGCATCTCCGCGATCCAGCAGCCAGTCTCCTCGTGAAAAAGAACTATCTCCTGGACACAAACGTCCTCCTTCACGACCCCAATTCCCTCCTCAGCTTTCAGGACAACAACGTCCTAATTCCGATCGAGGTCATCGAGGAGATCGATCGTTTTAAGCGCGAATCCACCGAGCTTGGGCGCAACGCCCGCACCGTCTCTCGGATGATCGATGACTGGCGCTCCAAGGGTCACCTCAGCGACGGCATCCAGATGCCCGGCGGGGGTTCCTTCCGGATCGTGTTCGACAAACAGGGTCCGGACGGACGCCCCGTCAACGGCGCGGCTCGAAGCACTGACAACCGAATCCTCTCGCGCGCCCTCAGCGTCCGCAGCACCGAACCTGACCTTCCCCTGGTCGTTGTCACCAAGGACATCAACCTCCGTCTCAAGGCGGACACGCTCGGGCTTCCGGCCGAAGACTATGAGACCGACAGGGTTCAGCTCTCGAATCTGTACAGTGGCCTCATCGAAAAGGCGGTTCCCGCGGAGGTCCTCGCCGAGTTTAAGGCGAAAGGAGAACTCTCCCTGCCCCTGGGCGCCAGCTATCTGCCCAATGAGTATTGCACCCTGGTGGACCTTGCGAATCCCAAGCGAAGCCTCCTGTCGAAGGTCGACACCTCGACCGCGCGCCTCGTTCAGATTCTCGACACCCGCGAGGGTGTCTGGGGCATCCGTCCAAGAAACCGCGAGCAACACTTCGCCTTTGACGCCCTCCTCGATGACCGCATCAAGCTCGTGACCCTGATGGGTAAGGCAGGCACTGGAAAGACCCTCCTGGCGCTCGCCGCCGGTCTCCGTCGCACCGTCGTTGACCGTGAATTCAGACGAGTCCTTGTGGCCCGACCCACCGTATCCATGGGACGCGAAATCGGTTTTCTGCCGGGGACCCTCGAGGAGAAACTCGCGCCCTGGATGCAGCCCATCCACGACGCGCTTGAACTGCTGAGCGACCTCAACATGGGTCAGGACAGCCGGCGGTCCGCCGATCTCATGCGCAATGGCAGCATCGTCGTCGAGGCCCTCAGTTACATCCGCGGCCGCAGCATTCCCCATCAGTTCATGATCATCGACGAGGCCCAGAATCTCACGCCCCTCGAGGTGAAGACCATCATCACTCGCGTGGGGCAGGGGACGAAAATCGTCTTCACGGGCGATCCCTGGCAGATCGACAATCCCTATGTCGACTCCAGTTCCAACGGCTTTGTGTATCTCGTCGACCGCTTCCGCGGCCAGGCCCTCGCAGCCCACGTCCAACTTGAAAAAGGCGAACGCTCCGAACTCGCCGAAGTCGCCGCCAATCTCCTGTGACCTGGCCGCCAGCGTCGCAATGCGCCACGCAGTCGCGTCGGAGGCATCAGCCGCCGGGCGCAGCGCCCAGGCAGACCTGTCCCGTCGCGGAGCGACGCTTTGACCCCCGCGCCCCATCCACCGTCGCCCCGTGACGGATTCCCTTCTTCCGCCCGATGCCGGTTGAAGTCTCCGTCGGCCGCGGGCAATTCATCTTTCAAGCGGAGCTCTTTACGAACACCTTCCCGGGCAATTGCCGAACCAACCGCTTCATCTCCAGGCTCAGTAGTGCCACCGATGCCGCTGCTGACGTCAATCCGCTGCGCCGGATCACCACGTCGATGGTGGTTTCGTCGTCCCCTACCGCAGTGAGCGCCTTCTGCTCATTCTCGGACAATAGAAGGCCCGGCAGCATCCCGGTCTCATTTGGGGAGGCCGGTCGGTTGCTTGCGGGATAGAGGTATTCGAACTCGCTCAGGACATCTTCGGCGCTCTCGCACAACTTGGCGCCCCCTTTGATCAGTTCGTGACAGCCTTTGCTCCGCGGTGAGTCGATCCTTCCTGGAACCGCAAAGACCTGACGGCCATAGTCCGCGGCGAATTTCGCCGTGATCAGGGCGCCACTCGACAGGTTCGCCTCCACGACGACCGTGCCAAGGGTCATTCCCGCCACGATCCGATTTCGAATTGGGAACGACTGACGATCCGGTCGATGTCGGAACGGGAACTGGGTGATCAGCGCGCCGGCCTTCGTGATTCGGTCGAAGAGTTCCGCGTTCTCCGGCGGGAATACGGTCTCGATTCCGGTTCCCAGCACGCAGATCGTCCGTCCCTTCGCGTGAAGCGCGCCCTGGTGCGCGGAAGTGTCGATGCCCCGCGCCCCGCCGCTTACAATGGTCACTCCGACATAGGCCAACTGGTGCGCAAGCCGTCGGGCGGCGTCGATTCCGTAGTGGGTGGTCTGCCGTGAACCCACCAGGGCCACGCCGTTTGGGTCCCGCGGTAGCAGGCGGCCTTTTACGTACAAGACAATCGGCGGGTCGTAGATCTCCCGCAGCAACGCGGGGTACTCCGAATCGTCTGTCATCAGCACACGGCAACCCGACTGCTCCACCCGGCGAAGCTCGCCGTCCAGGTCGACCGTGTGTTCCCATCCGGCGATGGCACTCGCCGTCTCCTCGCCAATCCCCGGCACCCGCATCAGCGACGACATCGACGCGCAAAGAACGGACGGCGCATCTCCGTAGTGCTCCAGCAAATGGCGTAAACGGACGGGGCCCACATGATCCACCATATTCAGCGCGATCAGCGCCTCCCGAACCTCCATGCCTGTTCGCTTACCGGACGATGGGCGGCGGCGCAAATTCAAAACCGCTATGGCCGTCGCGGCCGTCAAGACCCGTCGCCCGGAGGGGTTTCGCAGGAAAGGCCGCCTGGCTTCGTTGCTCCGCAGTCACTGACCCCTGAAGGGGATCCTCCTTCGTCGCGCCTCGCCATCCGGCCTTTCCTGCGAAAACAGGGACCTTCCTGCTTTTCAGACGGCCTCTTATCGAAGCCGTTCGGGAGAGTAAGGCAAGGGTGACGCCGCTCCATCCGGGTTGCCATTCCACCCACCCCTGCCTGTCACGGCGCCGACCCGTCCGGAGGAGGCGGCCCCGTTCATTGGCTGTAGCGAGCACGATACCCCCGTGCTGGTGCGGGCGGGGCTGTTGAAGCCTTTGGGGCCGGTGCCACTCCATGCCGTCAAATACTTCTCCCGCCGCCGCGTACCTTCCATGCCCCTTGACGCTTGAGAAATGGGGTCGGCATGCGATCTTGCCTCCGACTCAATCCTGCTGCGGCATTCAACGACCCAGGTCAGAACCGGAAACAAGGTCACAGACAAAGGCCCAGATGGCGCTGGTGGCAGTGGCAGATGCGAAGTGACCGGCACGAAGTGTCCGCGCCGGTCCGACCTTGCGCGACGCTCTTGAGCCGCCCACGCAGCGATCACTCCGCCGCGCGGCTCATTTCTCGCCGGGTAGGTTTGGCCATCAGACGCACCCCGTCCCGTAGAGCAACCCGCCAAACCGAGGGTACCATCCATTCCGTTCAAAAGCCTTTGTACTTCCGCCTGGCTCAAAACCACCGGCAGTCGCGCGGGGCGACGCGCGCGAAGGACGCCCTGGAGATCGCCCAAGCGACGTTCCAGGACCATGGAATACAGGAAAAGCAATGCGCTGAATGCCTGGTTTTGGGTGCTGGATGCGACGTTCCGTGCCATCACCAGGTATTCCAGGAACTCTCGCACTTCAGCTTCTCCGAGGCTCCGTGCAGGAACCGGGGCCTTGCGTCGAAATGCAGGTCGAATACTTCCATCTGGCTCTGGTTCGAAATGCCAGTGGTCGATGCCGTGTGCGAAAACTTCCTGAGCCTGTCGCACCTGGTCCTTGTGCCAATCGCTTGGGGGTGGCTGGCGCAATGCAATGTGGTCGAGGAATCGGGTGCTCAGCACTTCGATAGGTCCCTGGAGTTGCTCGTGGCGGACGAAGGCCAAAACGCGCTGAACGTGGACACTCCTCCAGTAGAGTTTGTCACCCCGGAACGGAACCCGTTGGTTGGCCCAGAGGCGCAGGAGCCAAGGCGGATCGGGGAGATGGGATCAGCCGTCCGCACAGGGAGGACCAAGTGGCTGAACTTTTCCGGGAAAGTACTGGGTGCGCTCGGAGTGTGGAACCGGTCTTTCACGATTCCACCGTTCCATCCCAACAGAATCAAGGCTCAGACGGTGTACCGTCTGAGTCAGCAGAAAGAATATGAGCAGATCCAGGCCCCTCCGCTTCACGTTACACAGTCCAGTTCTCAAAACCTCAATCGCAAGCTGACACACGCTACCGATTCTAGAGATTGGGCTTCGCGCTGGTGCGACAGAGAGGATCGCACATGCAATACCGACATCCGGACGGGCGGGGAACGACCGTACCGAACCACGCCGGTCGGGAATCTCACCGATTTTGCTGCGGCAGATAGCGCGCGATATAGGGATGACGGCGGAGGAATTACTCGATAAACGATGAATGGGGTGGCCGAACCAATCGGTCCACCGAACGGCGCGAGGGACGCCGGTTTCCAAGGGTGAACGGGTGGGCGCGCCGTCGGTGACCTTGGCGTTCGCTGAGCATTGATACTTGGCCGCGTGGCGGTGCAATGCGCATTACGGCGGCATCCACCGCATCCGGCATGGATATCATCGACTTCTGTTATAAGAGATATGTCAATAAGTTGTGTATGAGGGGTGAAGTTCGGGCGCGTGCATCGTGAGGGAAATAGGGATTATGCGATGGCCTTTGCTTCTTCGCCGTCCACGAAGATGACTCCATCGATTACTTTGCCGAGAAGTTCGCAACCATTGAGGCGCCGCCATCCTTTGGCGGCCGCTCGAGCGAGTTGCCACACCATCGTCAAGGTTGCCATGCGTGATCCGCAGCCCTTGGTGCGTTCGGTCCGCAGGCGCACCGTTGCGAAGGTGCTCTCGACGGGATTGGTGGTGCGCAAGTGCTGCCAATGGGCCGCCGGGAAATCGTAAAAATTGAAGAGGACCTCCCGATCCTTCTGCAGGCACTCGCACGCTTTGGGATACTTTGCGTCGTACAGTGAGACGAAAGCATCGAAGGCCTTCAAAGCGGCTTCGTTGGTGGGCGCCTGATACATCTGGTGGATCTTGTCCTTGGCCGTCGGCGCTCAAATCCCGTCGACTCCACTGCTGGTACTCCACTTCCCACCCCTCCTTGAGACGCACGATGTTGGCCGCGGACAAGCCGGCCGCATTGGGACCCAGGATGGATTCCAATGCCTCGGTGAAGTCGCCCGTGGAGATCCCGCGCAGGTAGAGGGCGGGGATCAGTGCGTCGACGCTCGGTACCCTCCGCAAATACCGACAGACCCCTGAAGGGTGTGCTCCTTCGTCGCGCCTCGCCATAGGGCCTTTTCCGCGAAAACAGGACCCCACTTATTTTTCAGACAGTCTCTTAAGCTGCCGAATGTCTTGGAACACATTCATTTTGTGAGCGCGAACGAGAATTTGACCCCAACCTCCCTGCCGCATGTGGAGATATACACGGACGGGGGTTGCGAACCGAATCCCGGCCCGGGCGGTTATGGGGTGGTGTTGGTGCATCCAAGGAAACGCGCCGAGACCAGTGGCGGGTTTCGGAGAACCACTAATAATCGGATGGAGATCCTCGCCACCATCACGGGTCTCGAACTTTTGAAGCGGCCCTGCAAAGTCACAATTTATTGTGATGCGAAGTATGTCGTGGATGCGATGAGCGAGGGCTGGGTTAGGGCATGGAAACGGAAAGGCTGGTGGCGCACGAGGACGGAACGCCCCGAGAATGTGGATTTGTGGAAGCGCTTGGATGCCTTATGCCTGATGCATCAGGTGGAATTCCGCTGGGTGAAAGGTCACGCGGGCCATCCGGAAAACGAGCGTTGTGATCAACTCGCGATGGCAGCCTTGCGCCAGCCCAATCTTCCAATGGACGACGGTTACGAGAACAAACCCGCAGATGGCGTCCGCCCCGACATGCAGGAAGGCGATCCATGCCAGAAGTGTTCGGCGCTTGTCATCAGGCGTCAGGGAAAGCGCAAGCCCGGCCGCAACTTCTATTACGAGTTCCACCTGGTGTGCCCGAATTGTCAGACGACCTATCACATTGAATCAGCCAGACGTTTCATCGAGCAACCTCCCTCTCTTTTTTGAATCCTGCCTTCGTTCTTGTTCATGATCCGGCGAGCCCGGAAGCACGTTGCGCCCCGGGTCCTCGCTGGATCGAATCGGCTCAGAACTGAGCCAGGCGTTGCAGGATTTCGACCGCGCCGCCGCCGCCGCAATCAAGCTGGGCATTCTGACGAGCGAACTGGGCGCGCTCGAGTTCATCGCGAGCCTGGCGGACGCGTCGATCGAGGGCCCGCACAAATGGGGTCACATCTATATCATTGATATTTACCGATGCTCAACCGCGGACCCGGGGGACTCCGCGTGCGACCGCTTCATCCCCCGGGTCCTGGGGGGCGTTTGTCAAAGATTTGTATGCGGTCCCTTTGGCGCGCCAACGCTGCGACCGCAACCGTCAACCGCTCTTGGGTGGGTTGATCGTGATCTTGTTGTCCACACCCTTCACACCCTGGATGTTTTTGGCAATTTCCCCGGCCCGCGCCTTCTGAGCCTCGGTCTCGACAAAGCCACTGAGTTGAACAGTGCCTTGGAACGAGAGCACTTCGACGTGGTCGAGTTTGAATTGCGGGTCATCATCCAGCGCGTTGTCGACGCGTTCGGCGATGATCTTGTCGTCGATATATTCGCCCACGCTCCGCTCGCTGGGGGTGCTCGAACAGCCGGTTGTTGTCCCGATCAGGGCCGTCGTGGGCGCGGCAAGCGCGCAGGCCATCATCACACTCTTCCATTTCAACTTCATCATGGGATCTCCTCCGGAGGACGCGCCTTCGACGGCCTGGAGCAGCCGGCGGTTGTCGCGGACTCCCTACCCGCCCTGGCGAGTCTTGTGCCAGGAAATGCCTCGAAGCGCGAAACGCGCCTCGAGGCGGGGAGAGTGACCTGAAAGTCCCTCCATTCCAGCGGCCTGCCCTTGGACCCGAAGCTCGTAGAGATCGGGTGCGACGGGTACGGCCCATGTCGCCGCCCAAGGGGCTGCTGCGAACTGCATGCTCCGCGCCCATGCAGGTTGCCCGGCTCCTTGATCCACGTCGCAGGGCCCTTCCTGGTTTTCAGACGGGCTCTAACTAGCCCGGATGTTTCCTATCACTTCCACTGCGACCTGCTGCAGGTCCGGTGGGAGAGGAGGTTACCTTCAACAGGCGTACCGCCGCTGCCGACAGGGCGTCGGAACTCGCGGATGCGGAACTCGCGGATGCGGAGCGCGGCCTTCAGGCCGCTTCAATACCCCGACCTCACGCGCGTCGAAGTTCTTGTCGGCCGCCGTCCCGTCCCGTTGAAGCGGCCTGACTAAAGGCCGCGGTCCGACCCGACGGCATCGCGCCTGCCAAGGATTTCGCGGGCTCGCGGACGGTCGCCTTTCGCAAGACCTCTATGAAATAGGCAGGCTAAACGAACCTCTCACTCGCCTTCCAGTCTCGGGGTGTAAGCCCGACTTCATCCAGAAAGCTGTGGCCCGCGAGGCCGGACCTGATGCGGAACATGTGCGCGATCGTCGCGCCGACATCGCTGAAGGTGTCGCGGGTGCCCAGATCGCGTCCCATCTCCCGCGAGGCCCCGAACACCAGCAGAGGGGCGTATTCGCGGGTGTGATCCGTTCCCGGTGTCGTCGGGTCAACACCGTGATCGGCTACGATCATGGCGAGATCCCCCGGTCGCATGCGGCGTCGCATCTCCGGCAGGCACGCGTCGAATTCCGAGAGGGCCCGGGCGTAGCCCACAGGGTCGTTGCGGTGGCCGTGGATCATGTCGAATTCGATGAGGTTCACGAACAGAAGGCCGGCGAAGTCCTCGGTGAGGAGTTTCAACATGGCCTCACTGCTTTCGCGATTGGTCGCGACATGGCGGGTTCGCGTGATGCCACGTCCGCCGAACATGTCGTCGATCTTTCCCACGGTGATGACGTCCCGTCCCGCGTCCCGAAGGCGATCCAGCAGCGTCGCCTGGGGAGGCAGTCGCGGGAAATCCCGGCGGCGCGGAGTGCGTTGAAACGATCCGGGCTTCCCCGTGAAAGGGCGGGCAATCACCCGACCCACGGCATGTTCGCCCTGCAAAAGGTCGCGAGCGATCTGGCAAAGGCGGTACAATTCCTCCGGCGGCACGACCTCCTCGTGGGCCGCCACCTGAAACACACTGTCGGCGGACGTATAGACGATCAACGCCCCGGTCCGCAGGTGTTCGGGTCCGAGCCTCTCGATGATCCCGGTGCCGGAGGCCGGCATATTTCCGAGGACCGGCCGGCCCGCGCGGCGGGTGAATTCCTGAATGAGGTCCGCGGGGAAGCCCTGTGGGTAGGTGGGGAACGGCCGTGCAAGATGAACTCCCATCAGCTCCCAGTGGCCCGTGATCGAGTCCTTCCCGGCCGAGCGTGGACACAGTCGGCCGAAGGAACCGCTCGATGGGTTCACTGCCAGGACCCCGGGGATTTCCGTGATTCGTCCGAGTCCGAGATCCGCGAGGTGCGGGACCCTCAATCCGCCGACGGCGCGCGCCGTGTTGACGAGGGAGTTGCTCCCCACATCGCCATACGCGGCGGCGTCCGGTGCTTCGCCGATGCCGACTCCGTCGAGGACAACCACGATGGCGCGCTGCCACGTCACGCTGCGACCATGTGTCCACCGTTCAAGCGAGGCAACCCGCCGGATCCAAGCGCCCCTTTCCCGAAGAAGCGCAAGCGGGATGGCGGCGGGCGCCCGCCCGCCACTACCATCGGGCATCGCGCCATGAATTCCGGGCACCTTTCGCGGTATGCGTCCTCCCTGGGCCGGCTCCTGCGCCATCCGCGCAGCAGTCTGGAATGGGTGCGCCAGGGGCATCTTTCCCGGGACCGCATCTTCTCGGGCCAACTTGGCTGGCATCACGGTCGCCTCCCAAGGCGCCCGTTTCTCGAGCTCTTTCCCGCGGCGCGCGGGTTGGAGATTCGGCTGCCGCGCGGGTTCGATCGTGTGCTTGAGGTCTCCGTTTCGGTTGCTGAAGCCTGCCACCTCGCCGCGATTGCCCGGTGTCTGGCCAGTCCGCGAATACTGGAAATCGGCACTTACGACGGAAACACCGCCCTGTTGCTGGCCGAGAATGCCGGCCCGGACGGCTGCGTCACGACGGTCGATCTGCCGCCCGATTTCGATCTGAAGCGGGACCGGACCGGGCTCGCCTTTCCCGAAGGCAGCATCAACCTGACCCGACGGGAAAATCTCGGGCGGCAATTTCGCCAGGACCCGCGCGGCGCGCGCATCCGGCAGGTCCATGGCGACAGCGCGGCCCTGGATTGGGGAACGCTCGGAGGTCCCTTTGACCTCGTTTTTATCGACGGTTGCCACACCGCGGCCTATGTGGCCTCCGATTCACGCCACGCGTGCCAGAATCTCGCCGAGGGAGGAATCATCGTATGGCACGACTACGGCATGATCGCGGACGTCTCCCGCGAGGTTGATCGACTACCGGCTGATGGCGGCCTGGAGCTGAGCGTAATCGAAGGGACACGGCTGGCGGTTGGACGGCGCGCCCGGCGCGAGTGAGTGGAGACCGGCGCGCCGTCGCCCAGCCCGGGGTTGGCCCGAAAAGCGGGACGACCCTGGATCATCCCCACGGCTTGCCTCCGAGCCTCGATCCGCCGCAGAGTCCCCCGCCGCCCGCCATGCATATTCAACTCGGCTGGATCGACTACCTCCTGCTCGTCATTTACTTCATTTTCGTGCTCGGAATCGGGTGGGCGTTGCGGCGGAGCGTGGGCGGGAGCCGCGACTTTTTCGAATCCGGCCGCTCCCTGCCCGCATGGGTTTGCGCCCTGGGGTTCATCGGCGCCAACCTTGGGGCCCAGGAGGTCATGGGCATGGCGGCGTCCGGGGCAAAATACGGGGTGATGACGAGTCACTTCTATTGGGTGGGCGCCATACCGGCGATGGTCTTCGTGGCGCTTTTCATGATGCCCTTTTACTACGGTTCGAAGGCTCGATCCGTGCCCGAATATCTCAAGCTCCGGTTCGACGAGAAGACCCGGGGGTTCAATGCCCTTACGTTCGCCGCCATGACGGTCATGTCCTCCGGCATTTCCATGTACGCGCTGGCCAAGCTGCTCAATGCAATCCTGGGCTGGAACTTTCACGCGTGTATCGCCGTCTCGGGAGTGATCGTGCTGGCGTACATCACCCTGGGGGGACTCACGTCGGCGATCTACAACGAGGTCCTTCAATTCTTCCTGATCGTGTTCGGCTTTTTGCCGCTGGTGTTGCTGGGATTGCACCAGGTGGGGGGGATGTCGGGCCTTGCGGCGAAACTCGTCCCTGTCGCGCGGAACGCGGGTTTCCCGGAACACGCCTGGACCGAGTCCTGGTCCAACACGGGTTCGCCAGCGACGAACCCGATGGGTGTCGAGTGGTTCGGGCTGGCCATGGGGTTGGGTTTCGTCCTGTCGTTCGGCTACTGGTGCACCGACTTCCTCGTGGTCCAGCGGGCGATGGCGGCAAAGGACATGGGTGCCGCGCGACGCACGCCGATCCTTGCGGCCATGCCGAAGATGCTCTTTCCGTTCCTGGTGATCCTGCCGGGAATGATCGCGATCGCGTTGCACACGGCCGGCACCTCCTCGTTCCACCTGCCGGAGAAGAATGGCGGGCTGGACTACGACATGGTCGTGCCCACGATGCTTTCCTACTACTTCCCGACCGGGATGCTTGGACTGGGACTGACCGCGTTGATGGCCTCGTTCATGTCTGGAATGGCGGGCAACGTGACCGCCTTCAACACCGTCTGGACCTATGACATTTACCAGAGCTACCTGAAGAAGGATGGAACCGATGCCCATTACCTGATGGTGGGGCGCTGGACGACCGTGGTGGGTATCGTTGCGAGCATGGGCGCCGCCTACGCGGCCGCGCAGTTCAACAACATCATGGACATCCTCCAACTGGTGTTCGCGTTTGTGAACGCGCCCCTGTTCGCGACCTTTCTCCTGGGGATGTTCTGGAAGCGGACCACCGGGCACGGCGCCTTCCTGGGGTTGCTGCTCGGGACCGGGGCCGCGGCCATCCACCATGGGCTCACCCTTCCCAGGGGGGCTCTGGCGGGGATCAAGGGGGGCTGGCTGGGGACTGCCCTGCACACCTATCCCAGCGAAATGGCCCAGAATTTCTGGACCGCGATCTGTGCCTGGAGCGCCTGTTTCGTGATGACGATCCTCATCTCACTGTTCACCCGACGTACCAAGACGGACGCAGAACTCTCCGGCCTCGTGTATTCCCTGACCGCTCGCGAGCACGAGCACGGGCTTCCGTGGTGGAAACGGCCGGCGGTCCTGGGTATTCTTGTGCTGGCAGTGACGCTCGCACTCAACCTGGTTTTCTGGTAACTCATGAAACTGGATGTCCGCCTTCCGATTGGCTGGCTGTTCACGTGCTTTGGCTGTCTCCTCACGCTGTTCGGATTCTGGAGTGATCCGAAGATCTACGCGGAGCATTCGCTCGGGCTGAACATCAACCTCTACTGGGGTCTGGTCCTCTTGCTCTTCGGACTCCTGATGCTGGGGTTCACGGCGTGGAGCCGCGCCCGCAGACGGTGATCCTGCGATGGCGGGGTTCGATCGGGACGGATGCGTGTGACTCCTGAGCTGGGTGTTGACAACGCACGCCTACGTTCCACTTTCCCGGCACCATGAACCTTGTGAAACCCCTCCTTGCCCTCGTCGCGGTCTGCGCCTTGTCGGCCGCCCCCCTGTCCGCTCTCGCGGAGCCCATGAAGGACGTCGCCGAGATTCCACTCAAGGACATCAACGGAAAGGGCACCACGCTCAAGGACCAGAAGGCCCGAGTCATGCTGGTGGTGAACGTGGCCTCCAAGTGCGGCTTCACCCCGCAGTACGCAGCCCTGGAGAAGCTCCATCGGCGGTTCAAGGACCAGGGATTCAGCGTGATCGGGATTCCGTGCAACGACTTCGGGCATCAGGAACCGGGTACTCCCGATGAGATCAAGGCGTTTTGCACATCGAAATACGAAGTCACGTTTCCGCTGATGGAGAAGGTCCACGTCAAGGGTCCCGAACAACATGCCTTGTACGCGGCGTTGACAGGCAAGGGGGCCGCGTACCCCGGCGACGTGGCGTGGAATTTCGGAAAGTTCCTCGTGACCTCCGACGGGAAGGTCCTCAAGCGTTTCGAACCGGCCACCACGCCGGACGATCCGAAGGTGATCGAGGCCATCGAGGCCGCGCTTGCGGCGAAGTAGGCCCGGCTTGCGGCGAAGCAGGCCCATTTGCCTTCAACCGGGTCCTCACCCCATCTCCCTCTCCCATCCCATGCATGATGGGAGAGGGCACGCGTTGGCGTGCGTGTGGCCGGCACGGGAGAGGAGGAGGCGACAGGGATCGGGAGAGCTGTCTCGATCCAGGTCGCGCAAGCGCAACGGTTTTGCGTGCCACGTTTTCAGCCCGTGGCTTGTGTTTTCGTCTGCTCCGTTCAGTATCTCCGGTATGAAGAGCGACGTCGTGCCCGTGAAGATTCGCGGCATCGTGCCCGCGAACAACGGCGTTGCGGTGTTCATTGGAAATGACGAGAAGGTGTTCGTCATTCAAGTCGAGACGGGGATGGGCCGGGTCATTTCGAATTTCATGCGAAAGGCCCACAACGAGAGGCCGCTGACCCACGACCTGATCGGCCACATTTTCAAGGGGTTCGGAATCGCGGTGGAGCGGGTCGTGATTTCCGAGCTTCGCAATTCCACATATTTCGCACGGCTCATCTTGAAGGCGGAGAATGAACTCGGCATGAAACTCGTCGAGATTGACTCCAGGCCCAGCGACTGCATCGCCCTCGCGGTTGCCCACGGGCGTCCGATTTTCGTCGCTGGCCCGCTGTTCGAACAGGTCGAGGACATGTCGGAGATCCTGGACCAACTCAACCAGACCGGGCCGCCGGACAAAACCGACGACGAGGGGACCTGATGTCCGCTGCCGAGGGTAAGCACGCCCCGCTGGCCGTCGTGTGGGGCGAGGACGACTTCTCCGTTCACCGACGGGCGCGGGGGATCTTTGAGGAATGGGTGCCGGGGGGTCTCGAATCCGCCAGGGCCGGCGGGGCCGAGGAAGGTGACGTCGAAATCATCGACGCTGCCGCAGCCAACACGGACGAAGCCCTCCGGGCCCTTCGCCGCGTCCGTGAGGCACTTCAAACCCTGCCTTTCTTCGGATCCAACAAGACGATCTGGTTCCGCGGCTGCAATTTCGCGGGTGAAGACCGTGTCTCCGATGGAGCCGCCGTCGTGCAATCCCTTTCGGACCTGGGACGCGAACTGTCGGCCTTCGACTGGCGGGGTGTTCGTCTCGTGATCAGCGCCGGCAAACTCGATCGGCGCCGCACCTTCTTCAAGGCCCTCGAGAAGATCGCCGACGGCGGGAAGGCGGTCATCGAACATTTCCCGGGCCTGAGCGCGGAAGACCGGGATTGGCGGGACAAGGCCGGGTCACTGGTGACGGCCGAATTCCGGTCCTGGCGGAAGCGACCTGTTGGTGAAGCGCTGGAGCGGTTCGTGGATTTCGTCGGACCCCAGCCGCGGCAGCTCGCGATGGAGGCCCAGAAGGTGTCAACCTACGTGGGCGATCGCCCGGACATCACGACGGTTGACGTGGAGGCGATCGTCAGCCGTGGACGGCATGCGCGCGCCTTTGCACTGGCGGACGCCGTCGGGGATCGCCACCTCGGGCGCGCACTGCGGCACCTCGAGGAGGAGATGTGGGCGATGCAATCGGATCGGCAGAAGAGTGAGATCGGTCTCCTGTATGGACTGGTCTCCAAGATGCGTGCCCTCCTCCTGGCTCGCGAGATGCTAGCGGAAGGGCTGATTCGGGCGACCTCCGATTATCGTTCTTTTGTCGGGCAGATGAAGAGACTCCCTGCCGGACGATTTCCGGAGGATAGGCGGTACAATCCGCTGGAGATCAATGCCTACGTGATGTTCCGGGCGGCCCAGCAGGCCCTGAATTTCTCGACGAACGAGCTGGTGGACGCGATGGAGGAACTCCTGCGGTGCAACTCGGGCCTGGTGGGAAGCGGACTGGACGGGGGGCTGGTCCTTCAGATGGCGATCACCCGGATCATCGGGAGCGGACCGCCATCCCGGACCTCCCGGCCCGCTTGATGGGAATTGACGGCGGGCCTAGTGTGGAAGAGCGGACCGCTCGGCGATGAACAACGCTGGAAACCAGACAACTTTCTCGGCCCACGCGAAGGACGACCTGGTGGTCGTGCGCGTCTTCGGCCCGGCGACCTGTCGTGAGAGCGGCCGTTTCGAGAACTTGCTGGGCACCGTCGAACGACGGGGGTTCGGGACGCTGGTCCTGGACCTGGCCGATTGCCCGCGAATGGACAGCACGTTCGCGGGCGCGCTATTGCGGCTCGCGTCCCGCGCCGTCCAGGTCCGTGAAGCCGGCGGGTCGTTTCGCATCGTCGTCGCCGGTGCGCGCCATCCCGTGTCGGATCTGCTCGACACGCTGTGCCTTTCCGAGATCTTCGAGAGCGTTCCGCTCCCGGACGTGTCCACGCTGGATCCGATGGCGATTGAAGACCGGGACCTGTCCCGGGAGCAGATCACGGCGCTGAGCCTGGACGGTCATGAGCGGTTGGCGGCGCTCAACGAGGAGAACGCCCGGCGCTTCGCGGCCCTGCTTCCCCTGCTGCGGAGTGAATTGAATCGTCTACGGGGAGGCCCGCCCTCTCCGTCACAGCCGAACAACCTCGCTGCCTGAAGGCACCCACCCTCGGCAGACGGGCTCTGAGAGCCCGTCTGAAAATTAGGAAGGGCCCTGCGACGAGGGATTTTGTGCGAGGCCGAGGCGGTGAGACCGGAGCATCCCCGCAGCGGGCTGTGACGGTCGAGCCAACGAAGGCCTCGCGCAAAAGACCCGTCGCCCGGAGGGTTTTCGCAGGAAAGGCCGGCTGGCTTCGTTGCTCCTCAGTCACAGACCCATGAAGGGTATGCTCCTTCGTCGCGCCTCGCCATCCGGCCTTTCCTGCGAAAACAGGGCCCCTCCTAATTTTCAGACGGGCTCTGAGCAGTTCACATCCTGAAGAGGCACCTCTCCACGACCCACCACATCGCGACCCCAGAGACGGCGATGGATCCTCCCTGCAGGACAAATCCAGGGTAGACGCGGGCTCGTCGGAACGCGAAGGCCATCGGCAGAAACGCGACAACCACCGCAAGCTGTCCAAGCTCCACCCCGAGGTTGAACGCGACGAGGGTGGGAACAAGAGCGACACCGGAAAGGCCCAGTTCTCCCAGCGCCGTTGCGAAGCCAAACCCGTGCAGAAGACCGAACGCGAAGGCCAGCCACCAGGCGTGGGTGGTGACCACGGGCCACAGGTTGTTAAGGGCCGCGACCAGGATCGAGGCTGCGATCAGGGGTTCGATCCAGCGGGAGGGAAACCGGAGAACCCCCAGCGTGGCCATGCTGAGCGTGAGCGAATGGGCGACGGTGAACGCGGTGACGATCTTGACGACATTGAGGAAGCCCGCCCGCCAGGACCCTGCGGCCACCCAGCGTCCGTCCTGTCGACGCAGCACGGACGGCAGGAGCAGCGTCACCAGAAAAAGGAGATGGTCGTACCCGCTCCAGATATGGCCGATGCCTTCCCGCAAAAATCCAAGGAAACCGGCCGCTCGTTCGGGCGCCGCGCATTCGAACCGCAGCCGGGTATCGGCGGGATTGAAGATGGCCTGTTGACGTTGCCCGTCCTGCTCCAGGAGGAGGAGCCCGCGATGCAGTGGATTCACATCGAAAAAGGCGCCGTATTCGACGGTCACGGCATCGGGTTTGCGCGGGTTCACGACGGCTGAAAACCGGAGCACCGCGTAGGCGCCGTTCATCAACTGGTCCACCTGCAGGTCGGGATCGAACCGCAGGTGGAGCGGGTCGCCATCGAACTCAATGCGAAGACGCGTGACCGCGTAGTGGAGGACCTCTGCCTTCCGCCCCCTGAGTTCGCCCCAGGTGATGGAACCGTCCCCGTCGACATCGAGGCCGACGGCCATTTCGAGATCATGCAAGGCGAGCAGCCACTGACCGTGAACCGCGCGGTCCTCGATGCGGAGCTTGAGGTAACTGTCGCTGGTGGTGTGCGCTTGCACGATCGGGACCTGCAGGCACAACCCTGCAAGGAGCCAGCCAACGGTCGTGGCCAGCGAGCGGATCCGTGACGCCCGCCCGAGCGGAGATCCAGGACTGGAAGAAAGCGGATTCAAGGACGGGGCTTGAGGCGGTTGGGTGGCGTGTTCATGGACAGGTCCCACTGTCCCGGAGGTCCGCGCGCCGCGGACATTGAACCTGAGGCGCGCTGGATGGAAGGGAGAGGGACGGCTTCGTCATCGGTTGAGGCTGGCGAGCCACCGATCGAAACGGCGGTCCACGATTCCGTTGGTGCGGATCCAGCGGATAACGTCCATGGCCGCTTGGGTTCGGGCTGACGCCGAGGCGGCCTCGAGGACACGTCGGGCGCCCATGCCGTCACGACAGAGTCGCCATTGTTCCAGCGCCGGTTCGAGGGCGGCGACCGGATGCTGTTGGATGCGGAGTCGCCACAGCGACTCATCGGCAAGGGCCGTTGCGTCGCCACGGACCCGGCGGGTGTCGAAATTGCGGGGAAGCTCGCTGGACAGCGTCGTGATCTCCGCCTGCTGCGCCGGATCCGGCGAGGGCAGCGCCCGAAGCGCCAGCCATCGTCGCAGGCGCACGGCATCCGCCGGCGGGCCGTTGGTGAGCAGGGCCAGGACCCCGGAGGTGTCGCCCAGGTCCAAAAGGCAATCGGCGAACGCCGTCAGGGTGGGGACGTCGACGGGATCCGTGGAAAGGAGACGTTCAAACACAGTGCGCGCGGCCTCCGTGCGGCCGAGTTGGAGATCCATGTCGGCCAGGAGCCTGAGGCCGTCGCGCCGTGCCCCGTCGTCGGTCACATCGGATTGAAGGCCTGATTCCAGAGCGCCCGCCGCAATTTCGGGATCTCCCGCCCATCGTTCGAGCCGGGCGAACGCCGTCGCGGCGCTTAGCGGCGGAAGCAGGGGACGCATTTGTTCCAGGGTGGCGCGCGCGTCCGCATACCGGGCCTGGATCCATTCGATTTCGAAACGCCGCTGAAGGGCCTCAGCCTCGTCGGGGTTGGTGCGGAGGACCAACGAAACGTCCTCGAGTGCCCGATCGCCATCGAACATCGCCAGGCGCATGCGGGCCCGCTGCAGCAGGACTTCTGGAGGAGGCGCGGGCAGGTCCCACCAGGGTTGGAGGACGGCCTGGGCGAGTCGGAAATAACGCGGTTCACCCTCGTGAACGGCGGCATCGAGATAGCGGTCCGCCAAAATGACCGAGTCCCGGAGGTTCTCTTTGTCACCGGCGAGTTCCGTGCGCTGGCGCCGAAGTTCGGCGCCATTGAAGCCCGGAGGGAGACGTTCCAGGACCTCGTCGTCGGACTGAGGGGTATACGGGTCCGCGCCGGCAAGGGCCGCGATGAGAACGAACCAGATCGTGAGCCACGGGAGGCCCGGCGCGTGGACCCGGGTCACGGCAGGCCTGCAAGGGCGTGATGTCGCGCAAGGAGCGATTGCGCTTCCTGATGGACGATGCCGGCGCCATCGGGTCCGCCGGAATCGACCTCGCCATAGGGCGCCTGAGAGCGGCCAAGGGTAAAGGGCGGACGCGTGTGCCATCGGGTTCCTGATGTGAATTCGATGTCGGCGCGGTAGTCGCGTTAGGAAGCTTGCATGGGCACCCGGGCAAACACCGCAATCGCGACGATGGCCGCCAGGGCCAGAAGCAGCAGGCCGGTTCCGGCCTTTCCTGCGAAAACAGGGCCCCTCCTGATTTTCAGACGGGTTCTTACGGCGAAACAATGCGATAGAACCAGCGACCGGCGTTCCCGGGGTCGTGTTCGAACCTAAGGCGCCCCTGCGTGTCTGGGGAGTCCGCTGCCAGGACCATCCAGTCGGACAGATCGAGGGTGACGTCCGTTGTCCCCAGAAGTCGATAACTCCCGGCCGGGACTCCGGAGCCGGTGAGTTCCGACCGGCCCGTGATCGGATCGCGAGTCAGGTGAACCGCGAGTTCGACCGCATGGAAGACGAGATTCGTCACGTCCGCTGTCAGGGCCAGTTGGATTAGCCGCGGAGTGAACCCGTCGCCTCCGGGGCCCGGGACAATGACATAGAACCCCGCCACGCGCGGGGCGAAGGCAAAATGACCCCCGGCATCCGTCTGTTGGATTTCGTCGCCCATGGCGACCGGAACCTCGGGGAGGCCATTCGTACCCTGCAACACCTGGCCGGCGACGATGTACAATGGAACGACGGGTCCCTCGAGCGCGCCGATGTCCGGGCCCGCCCCGGCCGGGCGCGCGAGGCCTCGCTGGTCGAGGGAGGGGGCGGCGCCAGGGTCGGCGGCATCGATCGCGGGACTTCCGGCAAGGGGAAGCAATCCGGGTGGGCCGCTGGTCCAGACCTGGTAATCGCCAAGGCCGGGATCGGCAGAGGCGATGGACGTCTCGGCGCGGCCGGCCGGTCCGGCATCGGTGAAGAGATTGTGCCCGGCGTCCCGGATGGGTCCGTAGGTCGTCGGAATCTCGCCGGACGCGAGAATCGAGTTCACGAGCACCGGGCCGGGGTTCGACACGGAGGCGAGGGCGCTTCCCGCAAGCCGACCGGGTTCTCCATCAACAGCAAAGCCTCCCGCGCCACCGGTGCCGGGCGCGCCGTTTGTCCCTGAATTGGACGAGAACGTCACATTGGTGATGCCACAGGCCCCGTCGACGTAGAGTCCACCGCCAAGGGCGTCCCCGCCGCGTCCGCCGTCGCCAGCGGTGAAGGTGCCGGCGGCGCCGTTGCCGCCGTTGCCGCCGGTGACGCCGTTGTCGAAGAAGGTGCAGTTGACGACAACACCGGTGGACAGCGAGACCACGGCCCCGCCCCATGCGTCCCCTCCGTGGGGGCCATTGAGGCCGATGTTCTCCCCGGGAGCGCTGGCATTGGCGGAGTCGCCGGCGGCGACAAGGTTCGTTGCGAAGGCGGATTGAAAGAGAGAGAGGGCTCCGGCGCCATAGATCGCGCCACCGGCGGCCCGGCCGCCGGCCCCTCCCTGGCCGCCTCCAATGACACCGGCAGCGGATCCGCCTGCTCCGGCATTTCCGGCTGTCGTGATATTGGAATGGAAGACGGAACGCAGCACCAGGAGTGGACCGCTGCTGGCGACGGCCCCGCCGAGGCCGGTCCCCCCATTGCCTCCTGTCCCACCGATCCCGTTCATCGCCGTCCCTGTCCCTCCGTCCCCGCCATCACCTCCGTCGCCACCGGTGGCCTTGTTGGCCGTGAACACGCAATCGAGAAGACTTGCCTCGCCCCGATTGTCAATGGCACCGCCGATGCCGGGCACGCCGTCCTCACCATCTCCTCCATTTCCGCCGATCCCGAATCGATCGATCCCTGGGGCGCCGGCGGCGCCATTGGTGCCCATGGCGGAGCAGGCGGTGAAGACGATGTTCGAGGCGACGAGAACGCCTTCATTGAGGATGGCGCCGCCATGGGTGGCAACGCCGTCGCGAAGGATGAGATTGCGGATCTCGAAGCGGGTCCCGGCGAGGACATGAAAGAGCCGGAATTCCCCGCCGCCGGAGAGCGTGACGGTGCGACCGCTGCCGGCGGCGCCCTCGAGGACCGTGTCGCTCGCGATGAGGATCGGGGTCTCGAGGGTGAGCGTCTCGGTGAAGGTCAGTTGGACCTGCCCTCCGCCAAGCAACGCGTTGAGGAGGGCCGCGGTGTCCGCCTCGCTGACGGTGCCTTCGCCGAAGGCCGGCGATATCCATCGAACAAGGAGCGCGGCGGTCAGGAGGAGTAATGGGCGGACGGGCGGCGGAGGGTTCATGGATAAGCCGCGATGACCTCGATCTCGACCGCAGCGCCGCGCGGAAGGCCGGCGACCTGGATCGTCGAACGAGCCGGGTAGTCCGAGGGAAAATAGCGGGCGTACACCTCGTTCATGGCGGTGAACTCAGCGAGGTTCGTGAGAAACACCGTGGTCTTCACCACATCCGGGAAGCCCAGACCCTGGTCCTCCAGAATGATCCGGATGTTTTCAAGCACCCGTTCCGTCTGGGAACGGAGGTCTCCCGTGACGATCTGGCCTGTGCCGGGATCGAGGGGGATCTGCCCGGAGCAGAAAAGGAGATCGCCGGCGCGAACGGCGTGATTGTAGGGGCCGACAGGCGCGGCGGCGCGCTCGGGACGGATGATCGTCTTCATGGAATCACTGCCTTTCCTCGAGCCACGCCATCTGGATGTTCTCGAGGACCTTTTCGTTTGAGGCGGCGGGATCGTCCCCGAACTGCTCCAGGTCGCAGACCATCTTGTGGAGTTTGGGGAAGCTGAGTTTCAAAGGGTCCTGGTCGGGGAACTTGTCGGCGAGGGCCCAGGCGATTTCCTCATGCTCCTTCCATGTGAGTTTCATGGCATTCCTGCAAAAGCGGGCATTGAGGGCCCGAAGGTCGGGTGAGGGTGGGGGTGAGGATGTCCGTCCATGGCGGTTCAGTCGCGCTGACGACGGCGGCGGCTGGATTTGGACTTCGACTTGGAGTCTTTCGAATTCTCGGCGGCCGGGGCGTTGGTTGAGCCCGGCACGACTCCAAGGCGCTCGGCCAGTTCCGATTCCTCCTTTTGAAAATCTCGGGCCGTCGCCGCGGCGATGGGCAGCGACTTGCGTTCCGATTCGGCGATGGCGGACGCCTCCTCGGGCGTGTTGAGGATCGTGGGCCGGATCAGGACGATGAGTTCGGTCCGTTGTTTCGTATTGCTCTTGCTGCGGAAGGCCCAGCCGAGGATCGGGATGTCCTTCAACCAGGGCACACCGCTGTTGTTCTCGGTGTTTCGGTCCGTGATGAATCCACCCAGGATCACCGTCTCGCGGTCGTGCACCGACAGCACGGCGCTGGCGGAGCGGGTGCGGATGGTGGGGACTTCGTCCTGTCCGACCTTCACGGGCGGCCCGAGTTGGTCGATGTTCTGCGTGACCTCAAGCGTCACCAGGCCGTCCGGCGTGATGTAGGGCGTGACCACGAGATGGGTGGTCACCTTCTTCTCATCGTAGGTCGTGTAGGGTGTGTAAGTCGTCCCGACGCCGCCGTAGTAGGGCGAGGAACTGCGGGGATACGGCACGGTATCGCCGATCTCGAATTCCGCTTCCTGGGCATGCGTGGTCTGGATCCGGGGACGGGCGAGGACCTTGGCGTTGCTGTCCGTGGCCATCGCCGAGAGGGCGAAGGCAAAGTCGTTCTTGAATTGGCCGAAATAACTGAAGCCGCTTCCGAACGCCGAGCCGAGGAGGTTCGTGGCGATCGAGGCGTCATTGATCGATGCGCCGGTGGAACTCCATTTCCCGAACTGCTGCGGGCGCTGAACCATGCTCACGCCAAAGTCGGATCCTTTGTCGAGGCTGACCTCGAGGATGATCGACTCGATGAGGACCTGGGCGAGGAGGGTGTCGATCTTGGCGACGATATTGGTCAGAAGTTTGAAATCCTCCTTTCCCGCATAGACGATGAGCTGGTTGGAACGCATGTCGGGAATGATGCGCGCATTCTCGAGGAGGTTGACCTGCCCGCCGGCGCCTCCCGTGGCGACGGAACTCACCTGGCGGAGGCGATCGGCAAACGAACTGCGCGCCGCGCCTGGCGAGATCATTCGCGCGGGGGCCGCCTGCTGCGGGGTGTACCCGAGGTTCCCGAGGTTCCCGGAATAACCGGAGCGCGAACCGGTGGTGCTGGACGAACCGGAGCGGGACCCGCTGGAACGTCTTGACGAGGAGCGCTGGCCCAGGTTCGAGGCCTGGCCGGTGATGACGCTGTTCAGGGTGTCGTAGATCTCGTCGACCTTTCCGTAGCGGATCGGGATCACCTCGAGCTTGTAGTCCAGTTCGGGGGTGACATCGAGTTCCTTGATCAGCTCCGCCATTCGCTTCACGTTGGGCGCCATGTCGCGGAGGATGAAGAAATTCTGGTCGTCGAAGACCAGCACCGGGTTTTGGACCTTGCCGGAGGCGAACTGTTGCACCGCCTGGGCGATGTCCGCCGGCTTCACGTTCTTCATCTTCACCAGCTTCGTCACGAACTGGCCGAGTTCGGAGAGTTCGCCGTAAGGGACCTCGCTGGTGGCGGCGCCTTCCTGCACGGCTTGCTGGCTGGGCACCACCTTGACGAACTTCTCGTCGATCGGAATGACGGACAGGTTGTTGAGGGCAAAGACCGCGTTCATGGCTTCGATCGCCTCGGCGCGGGTCAGGTCCTCGAACTTGAGATTGATGGGGCCGCCGGCGAGTTGCGGGGGGCGCAGAAGGACGCGGTGTACGAGACCGGCGTAGAGGTCGAGTGCCGTTTCGAGCGGCGCATTCGGAAGGTTGAGCGTGACCAGGTCGTCGTCGCTGATCTGCGCGGCCTCCTCGGGCGTCATGCTGGGCTGCCCTTCTGGCGCGGCATCCGGCGCTGCGCCCGGGACTGCCGCCGCCGGTGTCGCGCCGGGTCGGTTCGGCGCTCCGGGGAAGGGGCGGATCCGGGGGGAGATCTGGCGGGCCCCCGACGGCGGCGCCGTGGGCCGGGGTTGTTGCGCCGCCACCCCGGGTGCCATCCACGCGACGGCAAGACAGACGCCCGGGAGACAGAAGGCCCGCGCGAAGCGGCGAATCATTACGAGGAACGGATTCATGATGTGCATGGACGCCTGGACTAGGCCGTGTTTGCTGTCAGTGCCTGTTCACGGTCGGGTGCGGTTGGAGCCAGGACGTCTCCCGGCATGATTGGTGCCCCCGACGACGCGCACGGGGATCGGAAATGTGTTGGTCGCCCGCGAATGGGACCCCGGAACAAGGCTTCGATTGGTGATCGTCGAGACCGCGGGCGGCGCGGAGTTCCCGGTGGCTGCGGTCGTGGGTGTTCGTCGGGCGGCAATGGGGGAGGCCGGGGTGCGGCTTGGGGCCGTCGCGGCGGGCTGTCCCGGAGGCGGCGACTTCTGAATGCTCGCGACGAGCTTGAGCGTCCCGACGAGGTTTGTGGAGCCCTGGGCGCGTGGATCGATGTTGCCCGGTGCGAGGTTCAATTCCTTCACGCGGATCGTGGAATTGGAGGCCCCGACGCGGTAGAGGAACTCCACGAACTGGGCCTCGGTGCCGCCGACCTGGCTGAGGGTGAGGGAAATCGCCTCGAAGAAGGCATTGGATGTGGTCCCGCTCGAGCGCTCGGGCAGGACCTCGCTCCAGCGCGGAACCGTCAGCCCCACATCGCGGGCGAGGCGTTCCATGTCGGTCCGGAACTGGATGCGTTCCTCCCCGGCTGGGAGTGTCGTTCCCTCTGCCTGGAGTTTGTTCAAGGCCGCCTCGTACTGCGGTCGTCGCGCGATCTCGCGCTCGTAGCGGTCGCGTTTCTGGTCCACCGATTCCATCCGATCGCTCAGCGCCCGGAGATCGCCGAACCTCGGCCAGATGAGCCAGTAGTTCAGCACGACGACCACCGCCGTCAGGATGATGACCAGGAGGCGCCGTTCCGACGGAGAAAGATTGAGGCGATCGAAGAGACGAAGCATGCGCGTCAGATCTCGGGACGCTGGATCGTGCAGACGAAGCTCCACTGGATTTGTGGAACGCCGCGGATGTTCCGAAGCTGGGTGGGGCGGAGTTGAACCTCGCTGAACAGGTTGGTGTTGCCGACGACCTTGTGACGCAGTGCCTGCCAGAACTCCGTGATCCGGGCGTCCTGGTCGGCGGGGGCGCTGCCGCTGATGACCATCGAGCGCCCCCCGGAGAAGGCCAGGTTTTCGAGGCTCAATTCCTCCGGCATCGCCTCGACGGTGGCGAGCCAGCAATCGAGGGCCGCGTAGCGCAGATTGACCGTTTCCTGCAGCACCTGGGCCTGGGCTCGAAGGCGAAGGGCGTTCGTGTACGCGATGTTCACCGGCCCGAAGGCGTCGAGATGGCGGTCCAGGCGGAATTTCTGGACCTCGACCGTGCCGAGGTAAATGAGGACCCCGACGAGATACACCGCGAAGAGTCCGGCGAGGCCGCCCATCCACAACCGGTCGGTGAATTGCTGGCGATAACGCGCCGCGAACTCGGCGGGCAGGAGATTGGCACGGCCAGGACCGCCTGCCGCACGGGTCGCCGTCGCCGCCGCCAGCGCGTCGTCCGGTGGACGCGGATGCGGAAGGACGCCGACGCCCAAGGCCTGTTCGAGAGGGACCTTCCAGGTCTCGAGGGTCTCCTCATCGGCGACCAGATGCAGCGTCGAGGAAAGGCCCGAGGCCCAGCCCTCGAGTTCACCCGCCCAGGCGAGGCGGTTCAATTCATCCACCAGGTGTCGAAGCCAGCCTTCCTCGGACGAGAGATTGACCACGTTCAGGGCCCGCAGGGCGCCTTCGGCGACCCACCCGATCAGGCACGTTTGCCGGGACCCGGCCCGGTAGACAAAGACGTACGCGCCGTCCTCGGCGAACTCGATTCCGGAGATCAGGGCGAGGAGAGGGGATTCGATCCGGTCCGCCTTAAAACCGCGTTTCTCGAAGCGGGCCAGCAGCGCCTCGATTTGGCTGCGTTCGGCGATGACGACGAGCACGGCGAGACCAGCGGAGGGTTGCTGCCGGAGGAGCTCGTAACTCCAGACGACCTGGCCCGCTGGCAGCGGAGAGAGTTTCTCCATCTGCAGTTCCAGCATCGCCGGGACCTCGGCCGGATCGTCGGTGGGGAGGTGAACGAGCTGGAGAAAGAGCGGTTGTTCCCCGATCCACGCGATGTTGACACGCGTCTTGATGAGCTGCGACCAGCCCTTCCCCACGACGCGCGAGGGCAGGGGATCCTCGACGCCCTGCTCCTGCATGCCCGCTGGGCGCAGATCGGTGCCAGTGAACGACCAGAGGCGTGATCGGCCGCCGGCCTCGAGGAGGAGGTTGGCGCCGTGAACGCGTGGCGGACGAGGGGCGCGGGCCATGGGGGGCGGGCGGGAAAGCGGCAGTCAGGGCCGGTTGTCTTCGATAAGCGCGTTGAGGTGCTCTTCGATTTGCGTGACGCGCAGGACTTCCTCGATGGTGGTCATGCCGGCTTTGACCTTGTTCCAGCCGTCGGTGCGCAGGGTGCGCATGCCCTGCTCTCGATGGCCCGCTGCGCGATGGTCGAGGCCGGCGGCGCGGTTCAGGATCAGCGGGCGCAGCGGCTTCGTTGAGCAAGCAGCAATTCGTAAATGCCCGTGCGCCCCTGGTAACCCAGCTGCCGGCATTCCTCGCAGCCGGCGCCCTGCCAGAACTTCGGGCGGTCTCGATCTCCTCCTCCGGAAAGCCGATCTTGCCGCAGGTAATCGCGCTCGACTTTCTGCTCGGCTTTGCAGTGGGGACAAATCGTGCGCACCAGGCGTTGGGCCATGACCGCCTCGACCGACGAGGCCACCAGGAACGGCTCGATGCCCATGTCGATCAACCGCGTGAAGGCGCTCGGGCGCGTCGTTCGTGTGCAGCGTGCTGAACACCAAATGCCCCGTCAGCGCGGCGCGAATGGCGATCTCCGCCGTCTCCAGGTCGCGAATTTCGCCGACCATGATCACGTTCGGGTCCTGGCGCAGGATGTGGCGCAAGCCCATCGCGAACGTCAGCCCGATCTCCGGGCGCACCGCGATCTGGTTGATGCCCTTGAGTTCGTATTCGACCGGCTCCTCGATGGTGATGATGCGCTTGTGGACCGAGTTGATCGTGCTGAGGAACGCGTAGAGCGAGGTGGATTTGCCCGAGCCGGTCGGGCCGGTGACGAGCAGGATCCCGTGCGGCTTGACGATGATTTCGCGGATGGCCGCTCTCGTCCGGCGGCGAGAAGCCCAGCTTGTCCAGGCTGAGAAAGATCTTGCCGCGCGACAGCAACCGCAGCGAAACGCTCTCGCCGTAAACCGTCGGGCACGGTGGAGACGCGGATGTCGATTTCCTCGCCCTTGATGCGGACGTTGATGCGGCCGTCCTGCGGCAGGCGCTTCTCGGAGATGTTCATCCCGCTCATCACCTTGATGCGGGAGATGATCGCCGCCTGGAACCGCTTGAGCTGCGGCGGCATCGGCGTCTGGTGCAGAATGCCGTCAATGCGGTAGCGGATGCGCAGTTCGTCCTCCGGCGGCTCGAAATGAATGTCCGTCGCGCGGTCCTTGTAGGCTTCCCAGATGACCTGGTTGACGAACTTGATGACGCTGGCTTCCTGGTCGCCCTCGGTGATTTCCTTGTCGCCGGTGACGTCGAGTTCGAGCGGCTCGTCCTCGGCCATCTCGTCGAGCGTTTCGGCGCCGACGCCGTAGTATTTCTTGAGCGCCTTCTCGATCTCCAGCCGCGGGGCCAGGCGCGAACTGCGACCGGGCACGCGCGCGTCGAACCGCACCGCGTTGAGCATGGCGGTGTCGAACGGATTGCTCACCGCCACCTGCAGAACGCCGTTCTCGAAGCGGGTTGGGAACACCGCGTATTGGAACGCCACCTTGGTGGAAACGCGCTTCTGCGCCCCGGCGCTCGGCGGATTTCGGGGAAGATCGACGTAGGGCCAACCGATGACTGGCGCGAGCTTCTGGAGCGTCTGGTCCTCCGAATAACCGGCCTCGCGCCCCAGAAATGTCAGGAGACACTCTCCGCTCCCATTCTCGCGGGCCGCCCGCCAGGCGCGAACCTGGTGTTCAAAAAGGTTGGGTGCGGCGAGAACGCCGGCTGCGGCAAGGACGTCTTTAACCGAGCGGATGGCCATGCAAGGGCACGACAGCGTGCCACAGGCTTCAACAAGCGCCCACCCCTAAAGTTGCGCGGCCGCATCGGAGCAGGCGAGGGCCGCGGTCGAAGGCCGAATGGGCGGGTTGGCGCCGATCGCGCGATACACGACGCCGGGGCCGGGCGGCAGCGGCAGGCACGGGTCGCCTCTACCTTTGAACGGCGGTTCCACGCCATCCGATCCAGCGGTCGAGGAGTCGGGTGAGTTCCTCGCGTCGAAACGGCTTGCTGAGGTGGTCGTCCATTCCCGCTGCCAGACATCGCTCCCGTTCGCCGGCCAGGGCGTTCGCCGTCAGGGCAATCACCGGGATGCGATGTCCCGAAGCCTCGCGACGCCGAATCTCACCGGTCGCGTCGTATCCGTTGAGTTCGGGCATCTGGCAGTCCATCAGGATGAGGTCGTAGGCCCCCTGTGCGGTCATGGTGACGGCCTCGCGTCCATTCGCGGCGAGGTCCACCCGGCACCCAAGCCCTTCCAGCAATCGCCGGGCATACAACTGGTTGATGGCATTGTCCTCGGCCAGGAGGATCCGCGGAGGCGGCTTCCCGATCGATTCGTTCTCCGCAGGCAGAGCCTTTGCCGTCACGGGCCGAACCGCCGTCGTCTCGACAGGCGGCCGGATGGCATTCCCGGCGGCCTCGTGACTGAGCACCCGAATCAGCGTCTCCCGGAGCAGGCGGGGCCGCACGAGGGGCTTGACGAGGCAGGCATGAATGCCCGCTTCCTCGTACCGTCGTGATTCGCCGCGGTGAGCGTTGGCGACGGTGAGGATCAACGCCGTGCCGTCGAGGGCGGCGTCGCCGCGGATGGACCGACCGAGGGCCAGCGGATCGAGATCCGGCAGCGCAGAGTCGATGATCACCACGGCGAACGGGTCCTGACCGGCATTGGCGAGGACCTGGAGGGCCTCCTTCCCGGTGCGCGCCACGGCATGAGGCAGGTTCCAGGCCGCCAGTTGTTCGCCCAGGACGGTGGCATGGAGGTCGTGGGCGACGACAAGAACCCGCGTATCGCCCGGGATCAAGTCCGGTGCCTCCGGGAGCACGGGATGAACCGGATCCGGCGGGGCGACGGGCAATGGAAGGGCGACGCCGAAGGTCGAGCCTCTGCCGGTTTCGCTGTGGAAGGCGAGGGTGCCGCCATGGAGTTCGATCAATCTCTTGGAGATGGCAAGCCCCAGGCCGGTCCCGCCATAGCGACGGGTGGTCGAAGAGTCGGCCTGCTTGAACGGCTCGAACAGGCCCGCCTGCTTCTCCTGAGGGATCCCGATCCCGGTATCCTGCACGACAAGGACGACCTGCGGACCCTCCGCGAGGCGCCAATGGAGGTTCGGATGGTGCCGGACCACCGCCGCCGGAAGGCCAACCTCCACCAGGACATGTCCCCGCTCCGTGAACTTGATCGCGTTCCCCAGCAGATTCAGGAGGATCTGCCGAAGTCGGGCAGGGTCCCCGAGGACGACGCATGGAAGGCGGGGATCCATCCGAAGGACGAGCTCGATCTGCTTCTCGTCCGCCTTGTGGCCGAACAACTCGACGACCCCTTCCACCTGCGGGACGATCTCGAAGGGTATGGACTCGAGGGTGAATTTCCCGGCCTCGATCTTCGAGAAATCGAGGATGTCATTGATGAGTCCCAACAAGGTCTGCCCGGAATTCCGGATGATCTCGGCGAACTCGCGTTGCTCAAGGTCGAGGCGGCCGTCCAGGAGGAGGTCCGTGAAACCGATGACGCCATTCATCGGGGTCCGCAATTCGTGGCTGACGATGGCAAGGAAGTCGGACTTGGCGCGGCTCGCGGACTCGGCGGTCTGGGCCAGTTGCTCGGCACGGGCGGTGGTCGCCTGAAGGCGCTGGTTGGCGTCGCGCAGGTCATCATTGGCACGCTGCAGTTCCGCGGTCCGTTCCTCCACGCGACAAGCCAGACGGGTGCGTTCGCTCTTGAGAGCGGCATCCTGCTCCTCGATCTGACAGAGCATCGCGTTGAACCCATCCATCAACCGGCCCACTTCATCGGGCCCGCCGGTGCGGACGCGGACCGAATAATCCCGGTGCTGCGTGACCCGCTCCATGCAGGAGCAGAGTTCCAGGATGGGCTGGATGACGACCCGTTGGAGCCGATGCCCAAGAAACGACGCCGCCGCGAATGCGACAGGAAGAAGCAGCGCCGCCAATCCGAGGTGCCGCAGCACCCGACCGCGCAATTCGGCGAGGCCGGCGCGGATCCAGATCGTTCCGAGTGGCCGGCCGTTGAAGTCCACCGGGCGGGCGACCTCGAGGCAACCGCCAACAAAGGCGGCGCCCGGACGCGGGGGGGAGGCCGGGAATGAGGGATTTCGACCGGCGGCGCCATAGCTTGCGAAGGGCTTGCCCGCTGCATCGAAGAGGCGGGCGCTGATGACCTGGGGATCGGCGCGCAGGGTTCGCAGAATGTCTTCGGCGTCGGCAGGTTGATCGAACGACATGGCGACTGTGCTGCTTTCCGCGACCATGTCGGCCTGCGTCGTCAGGTCCTCTTTCAGGCTGCGGCGGAGCCCCTGCAGATCCAACAGGGCCACCCCGCTCGCGAGGAGCAGGAGGGCCGTGCCGCTGGCGACCATCACCACCCATCGCAGGCGACGTTCCACCGAGGAAGACTTGAGGTACTCCAGCGTCATCAATCCGGGGCGGCGCTGACCGGTTGCGCCAGTTTCAAAAGCCTCGAATGGATCTCGAGGCCCGCCTCTTTCACGGCCTTGCGGTCAATCATGAAAATCACCCGCCCACGATCGACGCCGAAGCGGACCATCCCGCCCTCGACGTCGCCGGTCTGAAGCGGGGCACGGACAGTGAGAACCGGTTTCTGAGCCAGTTCGGTGAGCAAGCGGTGCAATCGCGCGGGTTCCACCTCCTCGAGGAAGAGAAGATGCACACGCCCCTGCACCTCGTCGCCCGCGAACCGCTTGATCACCACGGGCCGGCCGCGGATCGTTTCCCCCTGGAAGGCCTCTTCGAGGCGGTTCCCGAAGGGATCCGATCCAACCACTCCCACCACCAGCGGGTCCGTCGGTCCGTCGAACGCGGTGTCCGGCCAGGTCGTGAATTGGGCGAAGTGCAGAAGGAAGGTCGCGATGACCGAGAACGCCTCGACGCGGACCGTCGCCGCGGCTGACAGGGCCGCACCACTGACCAAGAACGCGACGAGCAGTGCGGTGAGGGTGGAGCTGACCCTTGAACCTCTGCTACGCAGATTCCGGCCTGGCCGTGGTTGGATCGAGACCGGCATCGTCAGTAACGCCAGGTGAGGGTGGCAAGGACTGACCGTGGGACTTCTGAGGCCGTCATGCCGGTGTATTGCGAGCCTCCGAACTCCAGGTGCCGGTCGTCAAAGAGGTTCTGCCCGGTCAGGGCGACCTCCCAATGGGGCGAAGGTCGCCAGCCGAGGCGCGCGTCGAAGGCCGAGTAGGCTGGAACCTCGTAGGCATCCAACCTGGAAACGAATCGGTACCCGATGTCCAGCGAGAGATGGTGCGGAAAATCCATCTGGGACACCAAAAAGGCCTGGTGTTGCGGATTGCCGCCCTGGCGGTCGGCATCGAACTGATCAATCTCCACCCGCAACCAGGTGTAGCCGGTCCGCAATCTCCACCAGTCCGTGACCTGGACATTGACGGCGGCTTCGACGCCATAAGACATGCCGGAATTGCTATTTTCTGTTCGCAGGGGGATCGTCACATACCCGGGAAGCGTGCTCATGTCCGGGATCCCGGGATTTGCGGTAATTAGGTCGTCGTAGCTGTTGAGAAATGTCGAGACATCGATCGACAGCCGCGGGATGGGTCGGATCCGGTACCCCAGCTCAAACGCCAGCAGTTCCTCGGCAGTCACCTGGTCCTGTCCAAGAACTGTGAGGACTGAGGTCGGCATGCCGGGTTGGGAGGGCGGGAACACGCCGATCTGCGTAACCACGTCCTCCTCGGCGCGGGACGGCGTCCGGACGGCGCGCGCCACCGACGCCCAGATGGACTGGCGATCATCGGGTGTGTACAGAAGGCGGATCCCGGGCTGCACCTCGAACGCGCTGTAATCATTGTGCTCGACCTTGGTCCCGAGCGTCGTGCTGAACCGATCGGGGATCCACTGGATCGTGTCCTGGGCGAAGGTGCCGAACAGGTGGGAGTCACGGCGGGTCGGTTCCATGGCGGTGTTGAGCTTGCCCTCGAACTGATCGGCCACGAGCCGGTAGGTGACGCCCCACACGGCTTCATTGCGCTCTCCGAGTTCGAGGTGGTGCTGAAGGTCCACGTCGAATTGGTGCACATCGGATTCGAACGATCCCCGGTCCTCCTGGTGCGAGAGGTCGTAGTAGGTCTGGAGCTGAAGCTCGGAGGTCGGCGAGAACCGCCGTGTCCAGCGACCCAGAAGATTCGCGCCTGCCGCGTCCACATGACTGTCGCGGACGACGGAATACGGTGGGGTGAGGACGGGGAGTTGGCGGGACTGCTCGGCCCGCCCGCCATAGACGTCGCCCTGAAGCGTAAACGAACTCTCCGTGCTGGGATCCCAATCCAGTCGGAACCCCCCCTGCGTCACCCACCAACTGTCGCGGGCGTCCTCACCGTTCGACAGGGGAAAATTGTCCCAGTTCGAAGATTTGCCGTAAACCCGCACGGCGGCGGTATCGCTCATGCGCCCGCCGTACCGAACGGCGCCGGCGGCGGTCTCCGGGGTGCCGACCGAACCGCTGACCAGGAGGCCCTGGGTTTCAGCGGCGGATTTGGTCAGGACGTTGATGACGCCATTGACCGCGTTGGCGCCCCAGACCGTGGCGCCGGGGCCGCGCACCACTTCGATCCGGTCCAGGTCCTGAAGGAGGACATCCTGGTATTGCCAGTAAACACCGGAGAAGAGCGGGGAATAGACGCTGCGCCCGTCGATCAGGACGAGGAGTTTATTGGCGAAAATGTCATTGAATCCGCGGGCGCTGACGGCCCAGTTCTGGCTGTCGGCACGGGCCACCTCCATCCCCGGGACATAACGCAGCGCGTCCGAAATGGTAGTCGCGCCCAGCCGTTGAACGTCCTCCGCCGTCAGCACATAGACCGCCGCCGGCGTCTGGGACAACGGTTCGGCGCGCCTTTCGACCGAGGTGACCTCGAGATTGGCGAGGTCCTCCAGGCTCAGGCGCTTCAGGCTCTCGACAGGCAGCGGCTCCGCGGACAAAGCCCCTGGGATGGGATCGAACGGTAAGAGGCTGAGGACAAAGACGCAGGTGGCGCCGTGTCTCCAGCGACCGGAGCCACGGCGAACTCTGGCACGTTCGTCGTAGGACATAAGAGTTCGTCAGGTGCCGCAAGACGCGTCACCACAACTCTTATCGGCCTGTCGGCGCGCCGCTTAATGCGGATCATTGTCCCCAGGAAACCTGCGAGCTCCCTCTCGAGAAACCCGGGTGGACGAATGGGGAATAGGGAATAGGGCCGGCGAACGAAACCGGTTCGTCGACGGCTTTCCGCGCTTTGCACCCTGGTGCCGCGCCGGCGCGCGGAATCTATATACCGCGGTGCCCCGGCGGGGTTGAATTCATGCGGACTAAAGTCCGCGCCCCGGTCGGTCAGGCGTTCACGGCACTGCTGAACCGGCGGTAGTGCCGCTCGGCGACCGGGTGGCGAATCCCGAGATACCGGAAAATCGCTTTGCCGGCGTCCACGGCCAGCCCGTCGGCATAGGTCCGACGGCGTTCAGCCACCTCCGTAAACCGCTCGAGGGCGGTGCCCCAATCGCGTCTGCGGAGCGCCTGCAATCCATCGGCGAGGGTGGGCTTGAGAGGGTCCTCGGGGAGCGCCAGCAGGTCCCGCTGCGCGGCGACAGCGAGAAGCCGCAGTGCCTCCGCGTGCGGCGCCTCGTTGGCGTGCGCCGGGATCTCGTCGACCAGCATGACTGCCTTCGCCGGGTCGTCGGCGAGCATGGTCTCGGCAAGGAGCAACTTGGCGGCGGCGCTTCCTGGTTCTTCGGACAGGGCCTGCTCCAGAAGTTGGCGCGCCCCGGCGGCATCGCCCTCGTCGATGAGTTCCGCCGCCTTCTCCAGGCGCTCGGTGGCGGGCGACGGAAGATGACGGTCGATCCAGGAGAGGATGGCATCTTCCGGCATGAACCCGAGGAACTCGTCGACGACGGCCCCGTTCCGGAAGAGCTTGACGTTGGGGATGCTGGCGATGTTGTAGGCGGTCGCGAGGCCGGGCTGTTCCTCGGTGTTGACCTTCACCAGTTCCCACCTGCCGTTCGCCTGCGCGGCAAGACCCTCCATCACAGGACCGAGCATCTTGCAGGGACCGCACCAGGGCGCCCAGAAATCCACCAGCACCGGGACCTCCCGACTGCGTTGCAGCACGTCCCGGTCAAAGTCCTGAACCTCGTAGTCCATTCCCACACCCTAGCCACAATGCCGCGATGGCGCGAGGCCCAACCATTAGTCGTCATTAGTATCTCCGGGACATGCCGGGGCTTCAGCCGAGGAGATGCGGGGGTACCGGAGCGCGGCGTTCACGCCGCTTCAACATCGGACTGGCCGACGACGCTCTGGACATTCCGTAGAGGATGCTCCTCCGGGCGCCGATGCGGGCTGAAGCCCGCGCGCGGGGGCAATGAGATGGTCAGAGGTTCAAGTCGCAGGCGCGGTCGAGGCGGGTTCGTTGGAAGACCGGTAACTGGCCACCACCCATTCGCTCAGCACCGTGTCCGGCGCCTGCACCCCGGCGACATCAATCACGAACTCTTTCTGGCCTGAGTTTTGCGCGATGAGTTTCAGTCCGAACTGGTAGTCCTTGAACTTTTCGGCGCAGAGATCGCGCACGGGCTGTCCGGCAGCCCGGGCCTGCTCCAACAGGGCCTCGACGGCTTCTTCGGTGAAGCGAAGGTCCAGACCGTGGGACTGCCGGAAGCGATCGGCGAACTCCACGACGATGTCGCGAAGGGTCGCGTGTTCCTCTCGCGCCTGTTCCGCCAGCAAGGTGCCAAGGGCCGAGGCGGGATCGTCCACAAGACCGCGACTGACCACGAACCGCTTTACCGTGGTGGACGGAAGCTCGAACTTCAGGTCGCGGAAGACCCTCTCGCACACGGTCATCAGGCCCCGCGCGCCGGTTCGCTCATCCCCCGCGCGCTCGGCGACACGCCTCAGGCCCTCCTCCTGGAACAAGACCTCGATGCCGTACGCGCCAAAGGCCTGTTCGATCTGGCGGATGATGCTGCCCTCGGACGATTTCAGGATCTCGAAGAGGTCGTCGACGCTCAGGGAATGGCACACCACGCGCACCGGAAGGCGCCCGATGAACTCCGGTTCGAACCCGAAATCCACGAAGTCACGGGTCTCGGCGAGGGCGAGAAAGTCCTGGGGGCTGGTGCCCTTGTGGAAACCGGCGGCGAAGCCGATGATCGACTCCCGGACCCGTTTCTCGATGAGCTTCTCCAGCCCTTCGAAGGCGCCGCTGACGATGAACAGGATGTGCCGGGTGTTGATCGTCGACGGCTGTTTTCGGCCGCCGCGCGACATATCCATCATCGCCTGGAGTTGTCCCGCCAGGTCGTTCGGCGCGCGGGCGGGGACCTCAGTCTCCTCCATGAGCTTCAGGAGGTTGGTCTGCACCCCGCGACCGCTGACGTCACGCCCCCCCTGGTTCGAAGCCGCCGCGATCTTGTCGATCTCGTCGATGTAGATGATGCCGAACTGCGCCCGCGACATATCCCCGTCCGCGCGGCGGAGCAGGTCGCGGACGAGGTCCTCGACATCGCCACCGACATAGCCGGTCTCCGAGAACTTCGTGGCGTCGGCCTTGACGAACGGGACCCCGATGAGATCGGCGATGCTGCGGATCAGGTAGGTCTTGCCGACCCCGGTGGGACCCAGGAGGATGACGTTCTGCTTGGTGTAGTTGGGCTGTTCGCGGCCTTCCAGCGCCTGGCGCACGGCATTGTAATGATCGCAGAGGGCGACGCTGAGGACCTTCTTTGCGTCCTCCTGCCGGATGACGAAACGATCGAGGTGCGCCTTCACCTCGCGCGGCTTGAGTCGGAACCGCTCGAGGTCGAGGGGGGGAGGGGCCGACTCCGTGGCGGAGGAATCGGTGGCGCCAGGACTCGTGTCCGGGCGCGTGAATCCGAACGACTGGGCGCCGGGGAAGCTTTGCCGGATGAACTCCTGCAAGCGCTTCTGCACCTCCTCCGGGGACATCGCGGCCGTACAACGTTTGATGCGCATCAGGGAGACTCTACCGGGTCGCCGCGCCGCCGCCACCGGCTTTTGGGATGCGCGATGAAGGGGTTTGTGGGAAGCGACCTTTTCCATAAAGAACAGCTCGCGGGCCATGAACCGCTGCGGTGAGTGCGCCAGTTTTGGTTTCCGACTCGGTCCTTCGTGTGTTATCCGGCATGCGTCATGCCGTCACGCCGGGGCCGGGTCCGCCGAAGTACCAAGGAGACCGATATTGTCGTCGATCTGGCCGTCGACGGGCAGGGTCGTTCCGCCGTAAGGACGGGCATCTCCTTTTTCGATCACATGCTCACGCTCTTCGCGCGACATGCGATCGTCGATTTGAAACTGCGATGCCGGGGCGATTTGGAGGTCGATGCCCATCACACGGTTGAAGATTGTGGACTGGCCCTCGGTCAGGCGTTCCGGGAGGCGCTCGGCGACAAGCGCGGGGTTCGCCGCTATGGGGCCGGGTTTGACCCGCGCAATCCCTGGACGGGAGAGGCTTACGTGCCGATGGACGAGACCCTTGCGCGGGCGGTGGTGGATTTCTGCGGTCGCCCGACGCTCGTCTGGCGGGGAATGGACGGCCTGGCCATGCGACGAGTCCGCCGCGTGGATCGCGCGCAGGACATGTCCAGCGCCTTTCGGTTCGGCCTGGCACGTGAGTTTTTTCAGGCATTTGCGAATGAGGCCCGGTGCGCCTTGCACCTGGAGTTGTTGTATGGCGAGGAACCCCATCATGTTGTCGAAGCCTTGTTCAAGGCCTGGGCGAGGTCCGTGGAGGCCGCCTGCCGGCGCGATCCGCGCATTGCTGGCGAGATTCCCAGCACCAAGGGCCGACTTTGAAGGGTGGAGGGCTGAATAGACCGCGAGTCTGACGCGTCCACCTCATGTCAGGACCCCACGACAAGGCCGGCGTGGCCGACGAGGCGCTGGTGCAATCAGCCCAGGGTGGCGACACGGAGGCGTTCGAGGAGTTGGTCGGACGGCATCGGGACAAGATGTATGCGCGTGCCTTCAGCATCGTGCACAACGAGGAAGAGGCGCTGGACCTCTCGCAGGAGGCTTGGATCAAGGCGTGGCAACGGCTGGGACAGTTCGAAGGGGAATCCAGCTTCACCACGTGGATAACGCGGATTACGATCAATCTGTGTCTCGATCACCTGCGCCGCCACCAACGCTTCCGCGTCGAGCCGTTGCCCGACACGCGCGACGATGCCGAGTCGTGGGACCGCCTGGTGACCCCCGTCTGGACCAATCCAACGGAACGCCTGGAACGTGAGGAGTTGCGTGAACGCATTGAGGCCGCCATGGGTCGATTGACCGAAGCGCATCGGACCGTGCTGGTCCTGCATGAATTTGAAGGCATGGAATACAAGCAGATCGCCGAGGTGGTCGGGATTTCGATTGGCACCGTGATGTCACGGCTGTTCTATGCCCGTCGGCGCATGGCGGTGTTGCTGGCCGGACTCAAGGACGAGGAGACCGCAGGATGAACCGGTTTTCGCCCACAGAACTCCAGGCCTGGGTCGACGGCGAACTGGACCCCGGCCGTTCCCGCGAGGTTGAGGCCGAACTGGCCCGCAACCCCGAGGCCCGCGCCTTCTGCGATCACCTTCGCTCGGTGCGGAATGTCCTCCAGGAACATCCCCCGCTCCGGACCGTCCCCGATACCCGGGAGTTTTACTGGTCGAAGATTCGGCGCCGCATTGAGGAAATCGAAAAGGCCTCCGCCCGAAACAACCCCGCGCCGCAACCTCGCAGCCCCTGGGGAAACGCCTTCCGCTGGCTGGCGTGGCTGGTCCCCGCCGGCGCCGTCGCCCTGACGGCGATCCTGTTCCTTCGTTCCGCCGGAGATCGTCCCGTGACGCCCGTCGACCGGAACGTCGCGTCGCATGTCATGGCTGGGCATCAGATCGAGGCGCCGGATGTCGGACTGACCACCCTGACTTTCTACTCCGCCCAGGACTCGATGACCGTCGTGTGGTTGGGCAAAGCGGACTCCCTCTGATCTGATCCTGCCGCGCCCCATGAATCTTCAAACCCTTCTCGTCTCCGCGCTGACGTGGACACTGGTTGTCGGTTTCATCCCGAGCACGGTCGCGGCCGATGCGCCCGCAGCCACACCCAGGTTCGCCGCGCAACTCTTGTGGGGCACAAATGCCCAGAAGCCCGAAGGCAAGGACTTCAAGGCCATCGACCCGGAGCTCAAGAAACGACTGCGCCACGTCTTTAAGTGGCAGAACTACTACGAGATCAACCGCAAGGAATTCGCCACCAGCCCAGGGAAGACCGCCCGCGTCCAGATGAGCCGGGAGTGCCGGCTGGAGGTCGGCAATCTCGGGGGCGCTGAATTCGAGATCCGCCTCTTCGGCAAGGGGGTCCTTGTCGTCACCAAACGCCAGAGCATCCAGCCAGGCGAAACGGTCGTCCTCGGGGGCGACGACAAGTATGACGATGCCTGGTTCGTGATTCTCGGGCTCCTGCCCGCCGGCGCGGCACGAAAGTGAGGCCCCGGACATCGCGCGGGGCCGCCGGTCGTCGCGTTGCGCATCTTTGTGGCGTCTTCCTTCGCCGGGTCCGTCTATCCTGGGAGGCATGAAGAGCCATCCGGAGAGTCCCCCGCGGCCATGGAGAAAGACCCGGGATCGGCTCCAGGCTGCCATCATCCTGAATCAGCTCGCCACCCCGGGTCTCGGTTCGTGGATCGCCGGTCATCGGGGCGCCGGCGCCGGTCAACTCACGCTCGCCTGTGTCGGATTCGGCATGTTCGTCGTGTACTTCGTCCGCCTGATGATGGAGTCCTGGCAGACCGTGGAGACGGGATTGGACCTGCAGCTTCCGTGGGCAGGGTGGTGGCGATGGGGGTTGCTGGTCTTCGGTGTCGCCTGGGCGTGGGCCGGGGTCACCAGTGTCCAGATCGGGTGCCGATTGCGCTCGCTTCAGCCCGACCCCGAGCCGACCGAGCTGCCGCCACGATTGTAGCGTCGACCCGCGAATCCCCCGCCTGTCCGCAACCGCCCCGCCGCGCGTTACCCCCGGACAGGTCCCGCCGATGGTCAATTCGCGGAGGTTGCGACGCGCCCATTCTCAGGCCATGAGTTCCATCCATGGCGACCCTGACTTCCCCCCAGCTGAAGGCGGCCCTCGAAGCGGTGCCGGACTGGCGCAAGCGCGGTTCATCGCTCCGGCGCGAATTCAAATTCCCCGATTTCGCGGCGGCCATGAAGTTCGTCAATGCGGTGGCGCGCACGGCGGAAAGGGCGAATCACCATCCCGACATCGATATCCGATGGAACGTCGTGATCCTGACCCTCAGCACTCATGATGAGGGCGGGATCACCGGCAAGGACACCGACCTGGCGGCGAGGATCGACAGTCTCGCCGGCAAGGACACTGCGAGGGCCCCGGGAACCCGGCGGCTCGCCGGCGAATCAAAGGGCTCTCAATCTCCCGCGAGTCCCCGCAACAAACGGCGCAATTCAAAGTAGCGAGCGCGCCACCCGGCGGCGCGTCCGGTAAACTTCACGAGAACAGATCGAGCTGCCCGCCGTCCGGGAGTTGACGCAGGAGTTCGCGTTCGGCGTGCTGGCGCGGTCCGCGGCGTCGCGGGGACCCCTCCGCGGGCGCAGCTTCGCCTCCCGCGACCCGCTGCAGATCCAATTCCGCCTCCTCGAGGACGCGGAGGATCTCCTTGGCACGCTGGATCACGGGGCGGGGCACCCCCGCCAGCCGCGCGACCTGGATGCCGTAGCTCTTGTCGCTCCCACCCGGAACGATCTTGTGCAGGAACACGATCTGGTCGTTCCACTCGCGCACGGCGACATTGAAATTCCGGACGCGCGGCAGGCGGGAGCCGAGTTCCGTGAGCTCATGGTAGTGCGTGGCGAAGAGCGTGCGCGCGCCCACAACATGGTGGAGGTGCTCGACGATGGACCAGGCGAGGCTGAGACCGTCGAAGGTGCTCGTCCCCCGTCCCACCTCGTCGAGGATGACGAGACTGCGCCGCGTGGCGTTGTTGAGGATGTTCGCCGTCTCGCTCATCTCCACCATGAACGTGGATTGGCCTCGACCGAGGTTGTCGCTGGCGCCGATGCGCGTGAAGATGCGATCCACCAGTCCGATCCGGGCGCGCCGGGCCGGGAGGTACGCGCCGGTCTGGGCAAGCAGCGTGAGCAGGGCGGTCTGACGGATGTACGTGCTCTTCCCCGCCATGTTCGGTCCCGTGATGAGGGCAATCTGCCGGTCCCGGAGATCCAGATCGGTGTCGTTGGGAACAAAGGAGTCCGCCTGCGAGGACTGCGCGAGGACCGGGTGGCACCCGTCCTGAATGAGGAGCGTGCCATCCTCGGTGATCTCGGGCCGGACGTAACCGCCAGCGCGCGCGTTCTCCGCGAACGCCGTCAGCACATCGAGCTGCGCGAGCGCCCGCGCGGTGGTCAGCAGGGGCGCCAACCGTTCCAGGACCTGTTCGCGCACTTGTTGAAAGAGCGTGGATTCCAGTTTGAGGGCCCGTTCTTCCGCCCCGAGGATGCGACCCTCCATCTCCTTCAGTGCCTGCGTCACGAAGCGTTCACCCCCCGCGATCGTCTGTTTTCGGATGTAGTCGGGCGGAACGCGGCCGAGATTGGCGCGGGTGACTTCGATCGAGTACCCGAACACCGAGTTGAACCGGATCTTCAGCGAGGGAATCCCGGTCCTCTCTATCTCCTCCTGTTGAAGACGCGCGATCCAATCCTTGCCCTCGCGTTGCGCCCGGCGCAGGTCGTCGAGTTCGGAATGAAAGCCGTCGCGGATGAGGCCGCCGTCCTTCAATCCTGGAGGCGGATCGTCGACCACGGCGTGTTGAATGAGTTCGATCAGCGCCGGCTCGGGCGAGAGGATCGCAGCCAGCTCCTGGAGCAGGGGCGCCGACGTCGCCGCGTCCGGCTCCTGCAGCGCGCCGAGAAGTGATGGGGCTTGCTCGCGACACGGATTCAGGCCGGTTGAGCGCAGGAGCTCCTTCAGCGCCGGGAGCCGCTCCAGGGCCAACCGAAGGCAGACCAGGTCCCTCGCATTGCCCGATCCGGCGCTGAGGCGGCCGAGCGTGCGTTCGAGGTCACGCGCCTCTCCAAGCGCGCCGCGGAACGTGGCGAGGTTGTCAGGCGCGGCCAGCCATGCCGAGACGGCATCCTGGCGGCGGCGGATCGGGTCCACCTCGGCCAGCGGCTGACTCAACCAATCGCGGAGGAGGCGCGTCCCCATCGGGGTGACGGTTCGCTGGACCGCCGTGAAGAGAGAACATGCCCCCGGTCGATCGGGATGGAGGGATTCGATCACCTCGAGATTGCGAAGGGTCGGGGCGTCGAGATGCAGGAATCGGGCAGTGTCGTAGAGGTGAAGGGTTGAGAGGTGAGCGACGTCGCGTCGCAGATGGTGAATCAGGTAATGAAGCACCGCGCCCGCGGCGCCGGCTGCCGCGACCCGATCGCTCAACCCAAACCCATCCAGCGACGCCACCCCAAAATGATCGCGCAGCGTGAACTCCGCGGTCTCGGGCGCAAACGTCCAGTCCTCGTAGTCATGCACGCCGGGCACAAGGGCCCGGAGTCGATTGGCAAGATCGGTCTGTCCGGAGGGGCAGAGGAGTTCGGCGGGCCGCACCCGCTCCAACTCGCCGGCGAGAGCCGTTTCGTCCGGGAGTTCCGTCACCCGGAACGTCGCCGTGGTGAGATCCACGAGGGCGAGCCCATGGGCGCGTTTCCCCGGACAGACCGCGGCGAGAAAGTTATTGCGCTCCGCGCTCAGCATCCGCTCGTCGAAGTGCGTGCCGGGACTCAGGATCTGAGTGACTTCGCGTTTGACCAGGCGCCCTGGGCGCGCCTCTTCGACCTGGTCGCAAATGGCAACCTTGTGTCCGGCCTTGAGCAGGCGCGCGATATAACCCTGCGCGGCATGATAGGGCAGACCGCACATCGGGACGTTTTGTCGTCGCGTGAGCGCGATATGGAGAATGGCGGCGCCGGTCTGCGCGTCTTCGAAGAACAACTCGTAGAAATCGCCGAGGCGAAACAGCAGTAGCGCGTCGCGCGGCAGTTCGCTCTTGATGCGACGGTACTGCGCCATCATCGGCGAGAGTTGCGCGTCATGAGCCATGTCGCGGAAGGCTAGGATGGAGATCGCGAGGCGGCGAGAATTCCGCTGCTGAAAGGAGAACGAGCCGAGCGGGCCTCGTCGCATGCAGAGCTCCCACGCTCCGCGGTCCGCGCATTGGGAGCGTGAACGCGCCCTCACCTCGTCCCTCTCCCGTCGGACGCGAGCGGGTGTCCGACGGGAAGATGAGGGTTCCCCGGCGGACCGAGGATGAACAGTGCGACGGGAATCTCGCGCGAGAAACGCGGAGCAAGTCCTGATGCGCGACACGAAAAATGCACGCAAACGAAAAAATATGGTGAACTCGTTGCGGGGGTTCAGCTACAAGAAGACTTGAGCCTGAAATGTTCGCCCCGCAGTTCAGGGATTGCGAGACTCCGGTTTGGCCGGGAGGACGATCGTGGGTTCGCTCCATCAAGAACGCTGGTGGCAGGACTCAGGCGAGACGGCGAACACCGCACATCAACGCCGCACATCAGATCGGAGGTGAACGCGATGCCAGCGAAGAAGAAGGCTGCCAAGAAGGCCGCTAAGAAGAAGAAGTAACCTCCTCACCAGAATCCAACGACGAGGCCGGCTGTTGATCGCCCGATTGATGGCTGGCCTCGTCTTCCCCCCGGACCTCCCACCACCGCCGCCGATCCACTTTGGCGTTGGCTGGCGCCGCCCGGCGCCTAATCTTCCCGCATGTCCGAGTTTGCCTCGTATGTGAATCACGGCGCCGCGAAAGTCACGCCCGCCATGCTGCTCCGCGTCGCCCGCCAGTTGCCCGCCTGGAAACTGGAGTTCACGCAGATCGCCGCGCCCCGCTTTCCTCACCTGGTGGACCAACTCGAGTTCCTCGCCGACGCCATCGAGGATTCCGCTGAGGGCGTTTATCGCGACCTCCCTTATTATGCGGCCGCCCAGGCCGTTTTTGCCCTGACTTACGCCCACAAAAAGGTGGATATCATTCCGGACCTCATACCCGACAGCGGGCGGGCCGATGACTCCAGCGTGGTGCGCGCCGTCCTCATTCAGAATGAAGCCGCCTTCGCCGCCTATGCCGAATGGAGCGGGCTGGATTGGGGCAAGATCACCATCCATCCGTGAGATTCGTCCCGCGGTTCGGAGCGGGCGCGAGCCCTCTGCTACCGTCACTCGTCCTCACGCTGCTCGCGGCGCTCGTCGGTATCCGCTCGTTTGCGGCCGATGGCCGCACGGATCCCGGCGCCGCACTTGAAGGTGCGGTTTCGCGCCCTTGTTTCGCGCACGCCACGTGGGGCGCCGTCGTCATCGACTGCGCGTCCGGCCGCACGCTGTTCGAGACCAACGCGCACTCCCTTCTCAAGCCGGCCTCCAACGCCAAGCTGTTCACCGCCGCCCTCGCCCTGGATGCGCTGGGACCCGATTTCCGAATCCCGACCGACATCCTTCTCCGCGGGCGCATCAACCGCCACGGAACCCTCCGCGGCGACGTCGTGATCGTCGGGCATGGCGACTTCAGTCTCGCCGCCCGGTTCGCCGACGGCGATGCGAGCCGCTCGCTCACCCGCGTTGTCGATGCGATCTCCGGCGCCGGGGTGCGACGGATCACGGGAGACCTCATCGGCGACGACGCGTTTTTTTCCGGTCCGCCCTTCGGCAACGGGTGGACCTGGGATGATCTGCAATACTACTACGGCGCCGAGGTCAGCGCGCTCACGACCGACGACAATGTCGTGGACCTGGTCTTTCGTCCCGGACACTCCGCCGGCGATCCCGTCACGCTGGAGGTTCGCCCCGACACCGATTACCTGACGTTCGATACGCGCCAGGTCCGCACCGTCGCGGCCGAGGCGGAAAGGAGGATCCTTCTAAAACGCGACCCCGGCAGCCGTCACGTCACCTGTCGCGGGTCGCTCCCGGCCGGTGGAGAGCCGTGGATCGATTCGATCAGCGTCCCGGAGCCGGCGTTGTTCTTTGTCCACCACCTTCGCGAGTGCCTCGAGCGGCAGGGCATCCGGGTCAGGGGCCGGATTCGCCACTCCCACCCGGATGGCGAGGGGCGCCACGCGCAGGTTCCTCGGGAGACACGGTTGGCGGTTCAGTCGCCGCCGCTGCGCGATCTGCTGCCCTTCCTGCTGAAGCCCTCGCAGAATCTCTATGCCCAGCTCCTTCTCCTGCAGGTGGGCTCCCGGTCGGAGAAGTCCTCCACGGAGGAAACGACGGAGGCAATGGGCCTGCGCGCGCTGTGTGAATTCGTGCCGCGGGCGGGACTCGCGCCGGAGGAGGTGTTGCTCGACGACGGCTCCGGACTGTCGCGGAGCAGCCTCGTCACCCCGGCCGCGCTCGTCGGGATCCTGCGGTTCATGGATCGGCATCGCGATCGAGTGTGCTTTCTGGACGCCCTGCCGCTTGCCGGGGTGGATGGCACCCTGCGCCGTCGGTTCAAGGGCACCGACTGTGAAGGCAACCTGCGGGCCAAAACCGGCTCGCTGCGTTATGTGAACACCCTTTCGGGATTCGTGACCAATCGCGCCGGCCGCCGGATTGTCTTCGCGACCATGTTGAATGCTTACGATCCTCCCGCAGGCGCCCCGAGCGGACGCGAAGCAGTGGACGAGTTCGCCCGGCTCCTGGGCGAATCGCGGGCCGGCGGTCCTCCTTGAGCGCCGCCGCTCACGGCCGCACGATCCCCGGCGTTCGACCATCTTCCGCAATCCTTTGCCATGTCAGCGATGAAGCGAGGCGCCCGCGGCAGCATCCCGCGGAAGACGGTGTATCGGCTGTCGGTGTACTTCCGATGCCTCCAGCGCCTTCGCAACAATTCCATCCAGACGGTCTCGAGTGAGGCCCTGGCCCGGGCCGCCGGCGTGAAGCCCACGCAGCTCCGCAAGGACCTCGCCCACTTCGGGCAGTTTGGCACGCGCGGCCTTGGTTATGACGTGACGCAGTTGGGACGCATGATCTCCGACGTGCTCGGGAACCAGTCGCTGCAACCGGTCATCCTCGTGGGCGCCGGCAATCTCGGAACGGCATTGCTGTCGTACGGCGGGTTCGCGCGGGAAGGATTCCAGATCGTGGCCGCCTTCGACAGCGATCCGTCGCGTCAGCGGGCACGCGCCGCCGTCCCGATCCACGGCATGGATCGACTCCCGGAGGTCATCCAATCGAAGGGTGTGCGGATGGCGATTCTTTGCGTGCCAGCCGCGGTGGCCCAGGAGGTGTCCAATCAACTCTTCGCCGCCGGGATCAGTGGGGTGCTGAATTTCGCGCCCATCGTCATCCACGCGCCGGAAGAGGTGGTCGTCAACAACGTCAACCTCGCCATCGAACTCGAGAACCTCAGCTATTTCATCCAGGCCGATTAGAGCCCGTCACTGGCGCGTCCGCGCGGCACCTCTCGCCCTGGGAGAGCCCCAGGAAAACGCGTTGCAGCGCGACGGCCTTCGTTCGACACTCGGGAGCGCTCTGCGGAGAGGTGGCTGAGCGGTTTAAGGCGCACGCCTGGAGAGCGTGAATGGGCTAATACCCCATCGGGGGTTCGAATCCCTCCCTCTCCGCCATTTCAATGCGCAACCCTTGCGCACGATAAATCGCTCCGCACAGGGAACGCGCCTCTTGTGGGGTCGGCATTCTGCGGTCAAAAGTAGGCAGTGATGAAAGACGGCGGCGTGGGAACGAGCGCACCCCGTACCGGTCATGTGCGGTGGTGCGGAGTCATCGTCGTCCTTCTGATTTGCGGCGCGGGAGGGTTGGGCTGCGGTGTCCTCGGGGCCGAACCCAACCGCGACACCGCGCTTCGCGATTTCCTGGCGGGTCATTACGATCGCGCGATCTCAGCGGCCCGCGGCGGCGTCGAGGAGAATCCCCGGGATGAAGTCTGGCACGGGTTGCTGATTCGGGCGCTTCTCGCGGTGGGCCGCTATCCGGAGGTCTACCCGGCGATGACCAATGCGCTCGAGAAGGCCCCGCGCAGCGTCACCCTGCGATGGCTGGCCCGCGAGGCGTTCTCCAGCAGCGGGCACCCGGACCTCGCGGTGCAGACCGTTTCGGAAATCCCGCGCCTGGTTTCCCAGCGGCCATGGGCCTACCGCAACGCGGCCGACCTCGTGGCGATCGGACGGGCCCTGCTTCTGTCAGGGGTGGACCCCAAGCAGATCCTCGATCGGGTCTACGCAACCGCCCGCAAGGCCGCCCCGGACTCGCGCGAGGTGTACCTCGCCTCGGGTGAACTGGCCCTGGACAAGAATGATTTCGCCCTCGCCGCCCGGCAGTTCGACGAGGGCCTCAAGAAGTTCCCCGATGACCCGGAGATGCTCTATGGTCGCGCGCGGGCCTTTCAAGATTCCAACCGAAAGGAGATGGGCTCCGCGATCGAGGCCGCCCTGAAGGCCAATCCACGGCACGTTCCGAGTCTGCTGCTCCTCGCCGATCACCAGATCGATGCCGAGGAATACGAGGGCGCGGAGAAGACCCTGAAGGAGGCACGCGAGGTGAACCCTGCCTCGCCCGAGGCCTGGGCCTACGAGGCCGTCCTTGCTCACTTGCGAAATGACGGCGCGGCCGAACAGAAGTCGCGGGATGAGGCACTCCGGTACTGGAAAACCAATCCAACGGTTCCCTACCTGATTGGCCGGAAGCTGTCGCAAAAGTACCGCTTCGGCGAGGGCGCGACCCTGCAGCGGGAGGCGCTCGGTTTCGAACCCGGTTTCCTCCCCGCGAAGGCGCAGCTTGCCAATGATCTGTTGCGGTTGGGGGATGATGCCGCTGGATGGGAACTCATCCAGCAGGTCCACGAGAGTGACGCCTACGACGTCAACGCCTACAATCTCGTGACCCTTCATGACACGATGGAGTCCTTCGGAACCCTGACCAATGAGGACTTCGTCGTTCGGATGCCGGCCCGGGAGGCGGAAATCTATGGAGACAGGGTCCTGAACCTTCTCGAGCAGGCGCGATCAAACCTGGTCGCCAAATACAGCCCGACGCTGACCCCGCCGACAATCGTGGAGGTCTTCGGCGACTCGAAGGATTTCGGTGTGCGCACCTTTGGGATGCCGGACAATCCGGGTTACCTGGGGGTCTGTTTCGGACGGGTGATCACGGCCAACAGCCCCGCCGCGGTCCGGGCCCACCCAGTCAACTGGGAAGCGGTGCTCTGGCACGAGTTCTGTCATGTCATCACCCTCCAGCTCACGGCGAACCGCATGCCCCGATGGCTGAGCGAAGGCATCTCGGTCTACGAGGAGCGCGTGGCGAACCCGGCCTGGGGTGAGCACATGAATCCGCGGTACCGCGAAATGATCCTCGGCGAGGACTTCACGCCGATTGCAAAGCTAAGTGCCGCGTTCCTGTCGCCGAAGTCGCCTCTCCACCTCCAATTTGCCTACTACGAGTCTTCGCTGGTGGTCGAGTTCCTGGTCCAGCGATTCGGGCTACCGAAACTCCGCGCCATTCTCGACGATCTCCGCGAGGGCACCTTCATCACGGCGGCGATCGAAAAGGAGGCGGCTCCCCTTGATGCGATCGAAAAGGACTTCGCCGCCTTTGCCCGTGAAAAGGCCCTCGCGCTCGGCCCGGGCCTGAACTGGGACAATCCAACCCCGGGCCGCCGCGGGAGGAATGCCGGTCCGCCGGCGCCGCTTCCATCGCCATCGCCGGCTGGCGCGACCTCGGGGACGAATTACTGGCGGCTCCTGGAACGCGCCGGGCAGCTGATGGAGGCTCGCAAATGGGCGGAAGCCCGCGCACCGCTCGAGGAACTCCTCCGCCATTACCCCGAACAAACCGGCGAGGACAGCGCCTACGCGATGCTCGCCCGCGTGCACCGGGAGCTGGATCAGCCCGATGCCGAACGCGAGGTGCTTCAACGCTGGGCGCGCGTCGATTCCGAAGCCACCGACGCGTATTTGCGCCTCATGGAGATGGCTGATGCCGCCCAGGACTGGACCGGTGTCGAAACCAACGCCACCCGCTACCTCGCGGTGAATCCCCTCGTCCCCGCGCCCTATCGTTTTCTTGGCCGGGCGCGGGAAAAGGAGAACGACGCAGCCGGCGCCATCGCGTGTTATCGCACACTGCTCCTGCTGGACCCCGCGAACCCGGCGGAGGTCCATTTCCGTCTCTCCCGCCTGATGGCGAGTTCGGAGCCGGCGGCGGCGAAGCGGCACCTGCTCGAATCCCTGGAGGACGCCCCTCGCAATCGCGAGGCCTTGCATCTCCTTCTTCGGATGCAGCCGGATGGGCCGCCTGCCGATCCCAAATGAAGGGGAGTCCATGAGAACGGTGTTCCTGATTTCGGGCGTGGTGCTGCTGGGGGGAGTGGGGTTGCTCGCGCATCGGCAGGGGACCTCCCGACGGCCCGCCCTCCAACCCGCGATGGGCCAGGACGCCGCGCGGCCCCCCGAACATTGGGATGCTCCGCCTTCGCCCGATGGAACGGCGGTTTTCGGGCAACGCAGGTTTCGAGGCCGCGGCGGGTGGTGGGGAGAACCCGATATCGGCGATGAAGTGAAGTGCCCGCGTGAAATCGAATCCCACAGCACCGGCACCCCGATGTGGACCAACACGGCGGGGTTCGATCGCGACGTGTTCACCTTCGCGCGGGTTCGCTACGAACACCGGGGCCGTGGCGGACGCGGGGGTTGGACGACCGACACGCCCGACAGCGACTTGAACCTCTCGTACCGGCTGCAGCAGATGACCTCGATCAAGGTCGATCCCAACGGCCGGTTCGTCTCCCTCACCGACCCGGACCTCTCGGACTACCCGTTCCTCTACATCGTCGAACCGGGCGGCCTCTGGTTGAGCGACGACGAGATCGTCGCCCTGCGCAAGTACCTTCTCAACGGCGGCTTTCTCATGCTCGACGATTTCTGGGGCGAGACCGAGTGGGGCAACGCGGAAGGGGTCATGCGACAGGTCTTTCCCGACCGCGAGTTCGTGGAACTCCCGCTCGATCACCCGATCTATCAGCGGCCGTTCCAGATTCACTCGAAGGGCCAGGTCCCGAATGTGGGTCTCGGCGTGGAGAGCCAGTGGAACGGTGGGGTGACCTGGGAACGCTACGACGCACGGGAGGTCCATCACCGCGCGATCCTGGACGACAAAGGCAGAATCATGGTGCTCGCCACTCATAACACCGACAACGGGGATGGCTGGGAGCGCGAGGGCGAAAGCGACTATTACTTCCACAACTTCTCCGAGAAGATCGCGTATCCGCTCGGCATCAACATCATCTTCTACGTCATGACCCACTGATGAGCCAGCTCCCTGCCCCCGAACCCCCGCGTATCGAACCCGGACCCGAGCCGCAGCCGCCGGCTCCGGCATTGCAGGCCGAGGCGCCGCCGCCCGCCACGGCGCCCGCGCCCGCGCCTGTGCCTGTGCCTGTGCAGGCGCCACCGGACACCGCCCCACCCGATCCCATCGAACTCGAACGCCAGGTTGTCGAACGAATCAACACCGGCCGCACCCGGATCGAGGCGGAGCTCGGCAAGGCCATTGTGGGCCAGCGCGAGGTGATCGAGCAGATCCTCATCGCGCTGGTCGCGGGCGGCCACTGCCTGATCACCGGCGCCCCTGGTCTTGCGAAGACGCTGCTGGTGAAATCGATTGCCCAGATCTTTCATCTTCGGTTCCAGCGCATCCAATTCACGCCGGACTTGATGCCCGCCGACATCACCGGGACCGAAATCCTGCAGGACGCCGGCGGCGAGCGCCGCATGACGTTCGTCCCCGGCCCGGTCTTCGCGAACATGATCCTGGCCGATGAGATCAACCGCACGCCGCCGAAGACGCAGGCCGCGTTGCTGGAGGCCATGCAGGAGCACCAGGTCACGACCGCCGGCATCCGGCATCCGCTGGCCCCCCCCTTCTTTGTGCTGGCGACGCAAAACCCGATCGAGATGGAAGGCACTTATCCGTTGCCTGAGGCGCAACTCGACCGTTTCATGTTCAACGTGGTGATGGATTACCTGCCGGAGGATGACGAGGTGCAGGTGATCCTGCGCACGACCGGGCGGCCCCCGGCGTCCATTGATCCGCTCTTCACGGGCGAGGATGTCCTGAACTTTCATCAGATGGTCCGCCAGGTGCCTGTCGCCGAGGAACTCGTCCGGTACGCCGTTCAGTTGGCGGCCTCCTCGCGGCCGCGACCCGCCGCGCCCGAATTCATCCGGAACTGGGTGACCTGGGGGGCGGGCACTCGCGCCGCCCAATTCCTGATCCTGGGCGCCAAGGCGCGCGCGCTGCTCCGAGGGCGCGCCCACGTGGCGGTGGAGGATCTGAAGACCCTCGCCGCCCCGATCCTGCGGCACCGGTTGCTCCTCAACTACCGGGCCGAGGCTGAGGGAGTGAAGGTGGAGACCGTGATCAGCCGCCTCCTCGAGGCCGTGAAGGCGCCTTTGACCCGATGAACCCCACGACGGCGAACCCGGAGACCCCCGCACACGGCACGTTGGTGCCGCCCGAGGTCCTGATGGCCATCCAGAACCTCGAGTGGCGGGCCCGCGTTGTCGTCGAAGGTTTCTGGACGGGCCTTCACCGCAGTCCCTACCACGGGTTCTCCGTCGAATTCACCGAGTACCGCCAGTACACCCCGGGCGATGATCCCCGCTACCTGGATTGGCGGGTCCTCGGTCGGAGTGACCGGTATTTCATCAAGCGGTTCGAGGACGAGACCAATTTGCGCTGTCACTTCCTCGTGGATCAGAGCCGCTCGATGACGTTTACGTCGGGGAGATTCACCAAGGCCGCTTACGCGGCCACCCTGGCTGCCACCCTCGCCTATTTCCTCCACCACCAGGGCGACGCGACGGGGCTCCTGACCTTCGATGAGACCGTGCGCGACTATCTGCCCGCCCGCCACCGGGTCGGTCACCTGCGGCGGCTGATGCTCGCCCTCGAGGCGCCACCCGGCGGACGTGCAACGGACCTCATCAGCCCCCTCCAGCGCGCCGCCGAGATCCTCCGAAAACGCGGGGTGATCGTCCTGATCTCCGATCTCCTCGCGCCACTGGACCGGTTGGAACAGAGCCTCAACGTCCTGAGCGCCGCCGGACACGAGATCTCCGTGTTTCAAGTCCTGGATCCGTCCGAGGTGTCCCTGAATTTTCAGCAGCCGGCCTGGTTCGAGGATGTCGAGTCGGGCCGGATGCTCTTCGTCGATCCGGGCGCGGTGCGCACGCGATATCGTGAGCGCCTCGAGGCGCACGCGACGGCGCTGCGCGGCATCTGTCACCGGCTGGGCATCTGCTGGAACCGCCTTTTGACGGACCAACCGCTCGAAATCGCCCTGCTCCAATTCCTCCAGAACCGCAACCGGCGAGGCCGTGCCGTGCATCGACGTTCACCCACCGGCGGGCGCATAACGTCATGAGCTTCCTGGCACCGCTCTTTCTTCTGGGTGCGGCCGCGGTCGCGGCGCCGGTGATCTTTCATCTCATCCGTCGCACGACCCGTCAGAGGACGCCGTTCAGTTCCCTGTTGTTCCTCCCTCCATCCCCGCCGCGCGTGACGCAACGAAGCCGCCTGGAGGACCTCCTCCTGCTGGCGTTGCGTTGCCTGGTCCTTGTCCTGCTAACCATGGGATTCGCCCGGCCCTTTTTCCGGAACGGCGCGCCCATCGATTCGGGACAGCGTCCACCCGCCCGCACGGTCATCCTCGTCGATACCAGCGCGAGCATGCAGCGGCCCGGCCTTTGGGACGCGGCGCGCGCGCGGGCCGTCGCGCGCGCGCGTTCGGCCGCCCCCAGTGATGAAACCGCGCTTTGGGTATTCGACCGGGACGCGCGGGCGCTCGTCACGTTTGAGCAATGGAATGCCACGCCCGTGGGCGACCGCGCGGCCCTCGTCGAAAATCGGCTGGCCGCCGAGAAGCCGGGATGGGGCGCGACGCATCTCGACACGGCCCTCACCTCCGCCGCCGACGCCCTGGTCGAAAAGGCGGATCGTCCCGTCATTGGCGCGCGTCGCATCGTCCTCGTGAGCGATTTGCAGCAGGGAAGCCGCCTGGGAAGCCTGCAATCCTTCGAGTGGCCCAAGGGCGTTTCGGTGGCGATCGAGCCCCTGAAGCCGCGGAATCGGGACAATGCCGGCCTTCAAATCATCGCCGAGACCTCGATGGTCCCCGCCACCACCCAGGCGGTCGTCCGCGTGCGCGTCTTCAACTCCGGCGAATCCTCGTCGGACCGGTTCGAGGTCGGCTGGGCGGACCCAACCGGGCGCGGTTTTCGCGATCGGGCGGAATCGGTCCAGGCGGCGCCGGGCCAGAGTCGGACCCTCCGTCTTGCGATTCCCGCCGATGGCGAGTCCACTCGGATTCTGCTCCGGGGGGACGGTCAGGATTTTGACAATAACGCCTATTTGGTCCCGCCGCGGTCCGCCCCGGTCCCGATGCTTTACGTGGGATCCGACGGCCCCACGGAAGAGCGTCAGCCGCTGTTCTTTCTGAAGACCGCATTCCCTCCGTCGGGGCGTCTTGCCGCCGCGATCATGCCTGTGCGACCGGACCAACCTCTGACCGCGGACGCCGTAAAGTCCGCCGCGCTGTATTTTCTGACCGAACGCGTGCCGGCCGCGACCGCGGCGCTCCTCCGAGACGAAATCAGCGCCGGAAAGACCCTCGTGTTCACCCCAAAGTCGGCCGATGCGTTCACGAGCCTGGCAGAAATCCTTCAAGCACCGGGTCTCCGCGCCGAAGAGGCCCAGGTCCGAAATTATGCCATGTTCGGAACCGTGGATTTTCAGCATCCGCTGCTGGCGCCGTTTGCGGATCCGCGATTCAGCGATTTCACCAAGATCCATTTTTGGAAGTATCGCCGCTTCGACGATGCGCAGCTTGCGGGGGCGCATTCGGTGGCCCGTTTCGATTCCGGCGACCCGGCGGTTGTGGAGGTGCCGCTCGGCAACGGGCGCGTGTTTGTTTTTGCCAGCACCTGGAGACCTGACGATAGCCAGCTTGCGCTCTCGACCAAGTTCGTGCCGCTGATCCTGTCGGTTGCGGAACTCGGCGGGGCGCTGAGTGCCGGCCCGATCCAGGTGTACACGGTGGGAGATTCCCTCCCGGTCCCGGCGGGTGCCGGCGGGCCGGCCTCCGTGCGGTTGCCCACTGGCGATGAGGTCGCGTTGACCGTCGGACAGACAAACTTTTCCCAGACGGGGGTGCCCGGGCTCTACGAGATTCGGGCGGCCGGATCCGCCGCCCGATTCGCGGTGAACCTGGACAGTGAGGAAACACGCACGGAGATGCTCCCGGTCGAAACCCTCGAGAGCTACGGCACCCCCGTGGGCGACACGGTCGACCGGCCGCCCATCAGCGAGGTCCGAAGGCGGCATCTTGCGGCCGCCGAAGCCGAGGGACGACAGAAGATTTGGCGCTGGCTGATCGTGGCCGCGCTCGCCGCCCTGTTGATCGAGTCCGCGGTTGCGGGCCGCCAGGGGCGACGGGTGATGGCTGGAAAGGAGATGTTGGCATGACCGAAGGACTCCTCCGCACTCGACTCGAACCCGTGGCGCGTCGCCGTCGACAGGTGCTGTTCTGGCGCCATCTCGCCATCGGTTGGACGGCCGCGACGGCGCTCGCGCTCGGCGTCTATCTCGTCCAGCGCCTCGTCGGGTGGGCCTCGGTTCTGACCCTTCCCCTGGTGATGCTCCTGGGGATGGTCACCGCCGCCGCCTTCGCCGTCCGGGGCTCCAGGAACGAGGAGCCGGAATATCGCGATGCCGCCGCTGAGGTCGAAAAGGGACATCCCGAATTGAACGGGCTCCTGCTCACTGCCGTGCAACAACGCGGTTCGGCCAAAGCGCCCCTTGGCTACCTCCAGCGCGTGGTGCTGCGCGATGCGGTGGCCCATAGCCGCCAACATGTCTGGCCGGCAGTGATCCCCCGCTGGCGGCTCACCAGCGTCCATCTCGCGAACCTTGCGGCGTTCAGTCTCTTTGTCTGCAGCCTCTGGACCCTGCGGACTCCCGGGAACCCGCTCCGTTCCCCCCTCGTGATGCGCACTTCCGGGATGTCGGTCACACCGGGTGACGTGCAGTTGGAACGGGGTCAGAGCCTGGTCGTGTTGGCGCGGTTCGGTGGATCGCCGCCTGCCAGTGCCGAACTTGTCCTGGGCGACACACCTGCCACCGAGCGGCGAATTCCCCTGACGCGAAACCTCTCCGATCCGGTCTTCGGCGGAACGGTTCCCGAGGTGGCCGAGCCGTTCACCTACCGCGTGGAATACGACGGCCGTCGAAGCCCCGACTACAAAGTAACCGTGTTCGAATACCCGCGTCTCGAGCGGGCTGACGCCGAACTCACCTATCCCGGGTACACCCGCCTCCCGGCCCGCCGGGTCGAGGACACGCATCGTGTCACGGCCGTCGAGGGCACACGCCTCGACCTTTCCCTGCAGCTCAACAAACCCGTGCGCTCGGCCCAACTCATCCCCCGCGCCTCCGCCCAATCCCCGCTTCAGCTCGCTGTCGTCACGAACCGGGCGGGAGCGGCCCTTGCGAATTTCACACTCGCGGAAAAGGCGGCCTACGACCTGGTCCTCACTGATGAAGACGGCCGCACGAACAAGGTCCCCGCTCAATTCTTCTTCGAGGTCCTGCCCAATCGGGTGCCGGAACTGAAGCTCGCCTCACCGCGTGGCGACTTGCGACCGTCCGCCCTGGAGGAGATCCATTTCGAGGGGACGGTGTGGGATGACTTCGGTGTGGTTGCGCACGGCATTGGCCTCAGCCTGGTGGGATCCGAACCCAGGATCGTCGAACTCGGCCGCGATGTTCCCGCCTCGGAGCGCCATCCGTTCCAATACCTCCTTCGTCTCGAGGACCTCCATGTCCAACCGGACCAGCTCATCTCGTGGTACGTCTGGGCGGACGACATCGGACCCGACGGCAAGGTCCGCCGGACAACCGGCGATCTTTACTTCGGCGAGATCCGACCTTTCGAGGAGGTCTTTCGGCAGGGAAACCAGGAAAACCAGGAGCAGGAATCCGGCGGAGAAGGTGGCCAGGGCGGCCCCACCCAGCAGCTCGTCCGCCTCCAGAAACAGATTGTCAGCGCCACGTGGAAGCTTCAGCGGGATACACGGACACCGACCGAGCCCTACAAAAAGGATGTCGAGGTCGTCCGCGAATCCCAGTCCCAGGCGATCGAGCAAGCCCAGGCGGCCGAGGAAAACGGAAATGGCTCCCAGTCGCGTGCCCTCATGGAGGCCGTGGTTGAGGACATGGGCCGCGCCCTCGTGCGGCTGAAGGACGCCGGAGAATCTGTCGCGGCGCTCGGACCGGCCCTCGAGGCCGAACAAGCCGCCTATCAGGGACTGCTCAAGCTTCAGGCCCATGAAACGGAAGTCACCCGCTCCCGCCGCGGCCGCGGCCAGGGCCAGGGCGGCGAGATGGCGAACCAGCGCCAACTCGATCAGCTCGAGCTTTCTCAGGACGAAAACCGCTATGAGACCCAGCGCGAGGCGCAGGCCCCGAACACGCCGGAGCGCCGCGAACAGTTGCAGGTCCTGAACCGGCTCCAGGAACTCGCGCGTCGACAGGAGGACCTCAACGCGCGCCTGAAGGAACTCCAGACCGCCCTCCAGGAGGCGAAGACCGAACAGGAACGCAACGAGCTTCGTCGCCAACTCAAGCGCCTCGAGGACGAACAGCGCCAGATGCTCGCCGACCTCGATGAACTCAACCAGCGCACCCAGCGGCCCGAGAACCAGGCGCGCATGTCGGAGCTGCGCCGCCAGCTCGAACAAACCCGCGAAGACATGCGGCGCGCTTCGGACGCCACCGACGACGGCCAGGTGTCGCAGGCCCTGGCCGCCGGAACTCGCGCCCAACGCCAGCTCGAGACCATGCGCGACGACCTGCGCCGGCAGAATTCCAGCCAGTTCGCCGAGGACCTTCGCGAAATGCGAACCGCCGCCCGCGAACTCGAGCGCCAGCAGCAGGAGATCAGTCATGACCTCGCCGGCGAACGTCCCACCGATCATCCAACCCTCGACAGCCCGGATCGCCCCACCCAACTGCTCGACCGTCTCGCCGAACAGAAGAAGCGTTGGACAAATCTCGTCGACCGCGCCACGCAGGTTTCCCAGGCCGCCGAAAGCGCCGAACCGCTGGTCGCCAATCATCTCTACGACACCTTGCGTCAGCTCAACCAGGAGGAAGGACGCGCCATCCAGCAATTGCAGCAGGAACTCATCGACCAGGGGCAGATGACCCGCAATCTCTACGATCAGCTCAAGGAACTGGCCGACAACGGAAATGCCAAATCGTTGGAGGCCACCTCCGAAATGCTTCGACAGGGCAACCAGACCGCCGCCGCCGAAGCCGGCGCCCATGCCCAGACCAATGTCGTCCTCATGCGCCGCGGTGTGGAACGCGCCGCCGAGAGCGTCCTCGGAGACGACACCGCCGCCCTCCAATTCGCGCGGGATGAGCTCCAAAATCTCACCGACCAACTCAACCGCGAGATGAACACTGCCGCGGGCGGCCAACCAGGAACCGCCGATCCCTCCGCGCGGAAACCAGGCTCGGCGCAGGATCAAGCCACGGGCGAGAACGCAAATCAGAACCGTAGCCCCGGTGCGGGCAACCAGGACGCCCAGCAGGCGCAGGCCTCCGCGAATCCATCCAGCGAACAACCCGGCGCCGGCCAGACGCCCGGAGAACAGGGACGCGAGGGTCAGGGTCAGGCCAATGCAGGCAGCCAGGCCCAGCAAGGGCAACAGGAAGGCCAGGACCAGGGGCAGGGGAGGCAGGGGCAGGGGCAACGTGGCCAACCCGGCGCCGCTCAGGCCAATGCCACCGGAGAGCAGCAGCCTCCTGGTGAAAACGGCGATCAGGCCCAGGGCCAGCAACAGGCTCAAACCCAGGGCCAGGGGCGCGGCCAGGGCGGGGGCCAGGGCCGCGGAGAACGCGCCACCGCCCAGAACCAGCCTCAGCCAGGCAACGGGCAGAATGCCCGGTCCGCGGATGCGGAGGGACAGCCGGGACAACAGGCGGGAGCCAACCCGGCAGGCGGACGCGGTGGACGGCAGCGCCGGCCGGCCGATCGTGGACCGGCCGGACTCGACATTGAACAACTCGTGGGCGACGGCGGCACCGGAGGGAGCGAGCGAGGCGCCGGTCCCATCACGACGGAGGCCTTCGGCCCGTGGTCGGATCGCCTGAGGGAAGTGGAGGAACTTGTCGACATGCCCGAGCTTCGGGACCAGGTGGCCACCGCGCGTGAGCGGGCTCGCCTCGAACGACAGACCATCCGGCGAGAGAAGAAGAAGCCGGATTGGGCCGTCGTTCGGTTGGAGGTCCTCAAGCCTCTCGTCGAGGTGCGCCAGGCGCTGGATGAGGAATTGAGCCGTCGCGCCGCGGATAATCCGCTCGTCCCGATCGACCGCGACCCGGTTCCCACGCGGTTTTCCGAGCTGGTCCGGCGGTACTATGAGGAGCTTGGAAAAGACCGATAGATCTCGATGGCCGTGCTGAATCTGACTTTTGCCGGTGAAAACTGGATCGGACCCGCGATTGCCCTCGCTGGTCTGGGTTTGGTCATCCTGATCTGGGGATACTGGAGCCAGACGACATTCTCACTGCGCTGGGTTTGCGGCGCCCTGAAGTTTCTCGGGATCGCCGCCCTGGCGTTCTGCCTGCTCGACCCCCTGCGCTCGGGTCGGCGAGTCCGGCCGGGAGCCAACCTGTTTGCCATCGTCGCCGACAACAGCGAGGGACTTCAGATCAAGGACCCCGGAGAGACCCTCAACCGAGGCGAACGGTTGCGGAAGTGGTTGACTGACTCCGACCCGGACTGGCAGGCACGGTTGGCCGAGAACTTCGATGTCCGCAGGTATCTCTTCGACGCCCGGCTTCAGGGGGTCTCGGATTTCAACGAACTGACCTTCGACGGCCGATCGTCGGCCATCGGCGCTGCGCTTCACACGCTGGCTGACAGGATGAAGGACCGGCCGCTGGCAGGCGTCCTGTTGTTCACCGACGGCAACGCCACCGATCTCGCCGGCAGCCTGCCTGACCTCCAGGGATTGCCTCCCGTCTACCCCGTCGTCGTCGGACGCAAGGATGCCGTCAAGGACATCTCGCTGTCCCAGGTGTCGGTCAGCCAGTCCGATTTCGAGGATCAGCCGGTCCGGATCCAGGCGGAGGCCAGCGCCCCGGGTTTCCACGGTGAACCCCTCGTCGCCCGGCTCCAAAATACCGACGGCAAGATCGTCGAAGAGCAGAAGCTGACCGTGCGCGGCACCGGCGATTCGGTTCCATTCCGACTCGAGCCGAAACCGGAAAAGCCCGGCCTGACCTTCTACGAACTCCAGGTCCTGGCCCGGCCGGATGCAGCCGCTGACCGGACGACCGGCAACAGCCCCGAGGAAGCGACACTCGCGAACAACTCCCGGGTGCTGGCCGTGGATCGGGGCGGGGGACCCTTTCGCATCCTTTACGTCTCCGGCCGGCCAAACTGGGAATACAAGTTTCTCAACCGCTCCCTCGAAGAGGATCGGCAGCTCCAGCTCGTCGGTCTCATCCGCGTTGCCAAGCGCGAACCGAAATTCGAGTTTCGCGGGCGCGCGGGGGAGACGAGCAATCCGTTGTTTCGGGGCTTCGGCAACCAGGCACCGGAGGAGGTCGAGCGTTACGACCAGCCCGTTCTGGTCCGACTGAACACGCGCGATGAGCTCGAGTTGAGGAGCGGTTTCCCCCGAACCCCCGAAGACCTCTACGGGTACCACGCCGTGGTGCTCGACGACGTTGAAGCCGCGTTCTTCGCGCCCGAGCAGGCCGTGCTCCTCCAGAAATTCGTTTCGGAACGGGGCGGCGGACTCCTCATGCTCGGGGGCATGGAGTCATTCCGGGAAGGCGGTTATTACCGCACCCCCATCGGCGAAATGCTTCCCGTGTATCTCGACAGGGCCGAACCGGCCAGGCCAGGGGACCTGGTGCGCTTCGACCTTGCCCGCGAGGGTTGGCTTCAACCCTGGGCGCGCCTGCGCGATCGCGAGGACGCCGAACGCCAGCGCATCGAGGAAATGCCACCCTTCCAGGTGGCCAATCGCGTCCGGAGCGTCAAGCCCGGCGCCAGCATCATCGCCACCGCCAAGGACAATGCCGGAGAGGTGCTGCCAGCCCTCGTCGTCCAGCGATTCGGGCGCGGCCGCACCGGGGCAATGCTGGTCGGCGATTTCTGGCGCTGGGGCATGCGCAATCCCGCCGCTCGTTCGGATATGGAGAAGTCCTGGCGCCAGATCATGCGCTGGCTGGTCTCCGAGGTTCCGAAACAGGTGGAACTGACCGTGGAACCCGTCCCCGCCGATCCCCTTGGCGCCGTTCATCTCGAGGTCCGCGTTCGAGACGCAAAATTCCAGCCCCTCGACAATGCCTCCGTTTCTGTCGAGGTGGATCCCGTCCAGTTTGCCGGCGCTCCTGCCGCGACCAACGTGATGCGATTTCGCGCCGACCCGTCGCCGACCGAGGCGGGGTTGTACCGTGCGACCTATCTGCCGCGCACTGCCGGTGGCTTCCGGGCGACGGCCTCGGTCACCAACGATGTCGGCGCGTCCGTGGGCCAGGCCGAGGCGGGTTGGGCCAACAATCCCGCCGCCGACGAGTTCCGATCGCTCGTTCCCAATACCGCCCTGCTCGAGGCCATCGCTCGCAAGACGGGCGGCGAAATCGTGCAGGCGTCCGAGCTGAGCGCCCTGGCTGACCGTTTGCCCCTCAAGGCGGCCACGTTCATGGAGGCCTGGACCTATCCCTTCTGGCATAACGCCTGGATGTTCGCCCTCGCCCTCGGGTGCTTTGTCGCGGAATGGGGGATACGCCGCTGGAAAGGCCTGCCGTGAAACCTGTCGTTATCCCCCTGCTCGGCGCGCTTCTGGCGCTCACAAACCCGATCGCCGCCCGGGCCGGGGACAATACGTCCCAGACCGGCGCGACCCGGACGAGTGTCATCGTGGCGGTCGGGGCCCCGGGCGAACCGGAGTTCGGAGCGGATTTTGCCGCCCAGGCCGCGCTTTGGCGGCAGGTCTGTTCCAACGCCGGTTGCGCGTTCACACTCATCGGGGCGGACGCCTTGTCCCGGACAAACACGCTGCCCCCCGACGGCCCCGCGGATCCGCCTGCAGCCCGATGGATCGGCCCCTCGGGTTCGGATGCGGCGCCTGTTGCCGCATCGCTTCCCGTGACGAACTCCGCCGGCGCGGACGCGGCGGATCTCAAGCGGTTGAAGGAAGTGCTGGCGACGGAACCTAAGGACGGCCTGGAGCCGCTCTGGCTGGTCCTGATCGGTCATGGCACCTTTGATGGCAAGGAGGCGAAACTCAACTTGCAGGGCGCCGATCTCTCGGCCTCCGACCTTTTGTCATGCCTCCAGCCATTTCATCGGCCGATTGCCATCGTCGACACGACCTCGTCGAGTGGTCCCTTTCTTCCCAAGCTGTCGGGCACCAACCGGGTGGTCGTCGCCGCGACGCGGAGCGGGTATGAACAGAATTTCACTCGTTTCGGCAGGCGCTTCGTGATGGCGCTTGCGTCTTCCGGCAGCGATCTCGACGGCGACGAACAGACCTCCCTGCTCGAGGCGTTCCTTGGCGCCGCACATGATGTTTCCGAATTCTACCGGACCGAAGGCCGCCTCGCGACGGAGCACCCCCTGATCGATGACAACGGAGACGGTCTCGGCACTCCGGCGGACTGGTTTCGCGGCGTGCGGGCCGCCAAGCGCGCCAAGGACAACGCCCCCCTCGACGGCGTCCGAGCCCACCAGTTTCACCTGATCCGCAGCGAGGCCGAGAACCGCCTCAGTGCCGAGGACCGGGCGAGGCGCGACGGACTGGAGATGAAGATCGCGGCGCTGCGGGAAACGAAGGACCACCGGCCGGCGGACGAGTACTACAAGGAACTGGAGCAATTGCTCCTCTCGGTGGCCCACTTGTACGAGGCGGCCGAATCGCGCCCGTGAGGCCCGTCGGGTTTGGCGGAAGGCAGGTCCGCCGCCATTGGATCAGCGCTTCTCCCCGTCCTGGCCGATCCCGGGAGCCAGAGGCGTCGGACTTTCTCCACCGCCTTTCTCCGGCGGCGCATTCGTCTTGTGGTCCGCGCCGAAGATGTCCTTGAGCGTCTTGATCGGTTGCAGCGGAAAGAGCAGGAACTTCGGAATGTACAGGGGCTCCGCGTGGACCACCGCAAGCGTGCCCGCAAGGTGAAATTCGAACAGCTTGGTCAACGGACGGAGCAGGAGACCAAAAAAGGGTCCGAGCGCGCCGAATTCGCCAAGGACCTGGGCCTCGACCTTCGCGTCGACGCGCTGATCGAAGTCGAGCGTTCCACGATAGAGAAGGCGCGCGGGTGGACAGGCGATCACGAGATCCCGCGTGTGGATGACGCTGTTGGTCATGGTGAACGTCGCCGAGGCCCGCTCCGCGCGATTGTTGCCGAGACCCGGCACGACGCCGTTGAGGATCGGACTCAGGAACCCGAAGATCGGAACGTCCCACAGCAGCCCGTCCCTGAGATCCGCCCGCCCGTGCCCGTTCCAAGTATGGATGTCGGAGGTCCGGGCCGAGGTCACGTTGAGGTCGAGATCGAAGGTCCCCTGCGAGACATTGGTCCGACCCGGCGTGGCCTCGCTCAGGAGATCCCCGAGGTTGCCCCCACGCACCTGCGCCGTGAACCGGTAGCGGCCGTCCTCCGGTTGCGTGAGATCAAAGTAGGCGTCCCCGGACATCCGGCCCCGGTAAAAGGCCGCGTCGAGATTCGTGAGGACCAGGTTGGAACCCTCCCAGATCAGGCGCGTGCGGATCTGGTCCGCCGACAGGCGCCAGAAATGGAACGGTCCGCCTTCAATGTCGAACACCATGTCCGCGGTGGATGTTTCGCGCGGTCGAACCGTGCCGGAGGCCCGCACCCGCGGAGGCAGGTCAAAGCGATAGGGCGCGATCTTCCGCGGAAACCCCGGGCTGATCGCCTCGGCGACGACGGCCGGATCAATGGTGTTCACCGCGTTCGTCAACCAGAGGCGGCCCTTGGCGAAACTGTACCCAATCCCGTCGGCCACCAGGTCGCCTTCGCCCCGGTTCAGGCGAAGGGGCGTCGCGATCAGCATCTGGTTCGTGTAATGAACCGTCGTGGCGAGTCGGTCAAACTGCTGACCGCGAAACGTGAAATTCGTCGCGACCACCGACCCCTCAATGGCCTGCCGATCCCCTTCCGACCACGGACCCCACACCGTGACCGCCGCGGTCACCGGTTCATGGAACTGGAACAGGTCGAGAACTTCGCCGCTCGAGCTGCCCAGGACCGGTTTCAGAACCGGCGGCAGGATCATCCCTCTCGCGTCGATCCGGTACTCCCGCGTGTCTTCGTTGTAGTCGACCGCGATCTCCTGCCGGCCTTCCGGACGCGCGGTGCGCAAATCCGGCAGCCGCCAGTTCTGTCCGTCGAACGACAGGGAGGATTCCGCGTGCTCGAATGGGACGCCCTTGAACGCGCCGGCGCCCACCTGGAAGCGGCCGTCCAGCCGAAGCGTCGGTTTCATGACGACGTTCCAATCCGGCTCGCGATTGGTCCAGGCCGGCAGAACGGCATGGGCGGTTCCCACAAAATGTGGCGGGGATTGCCAGGCGTACCGCTGAACATTTTCACGGCTGCGCTCGCCCAGCAACCCGTCCAGTCCGTGGAGGTCAAAGGTCGTTTCCGCGGTCGCGGAGGCCTCGCGCGTCGTTACATCGAGCTGCGCGCGCCCATGGAGTTCGCCCCCGTAGAGGTCGGCGTCGATGCGCGGCAGGCGGACGAACGGAGGTTCCCAAGCCACGCGCGTCGCGAGGTGACCGACGCGGAGGCCTGGCGCATCGACATCCTGGACTTCGACATCCACCCGGCCGCGCACCGGCCAGAGGACGTTCCACCAGTCGAGTTCCACCTGGGTGGGGCCGGCGGTCTGCGGTGAGATTCCCGCCTCCCGGCGCTGAACCTCCCCCCGGACCTGGGTGCTCCCCGCCCGTCCGAACTCCGCCGCGAGACTGTGGAAACCCAACGTGAACCCCACAGACTCGGGCATCTCGAGCGTCGGATGGTGGCGCGCCTCCATCTCGACACTGAGGCCGCGGCCCTGGACGTGGCGCAACGCGCGGGAAGTTCCTTCGAGCGTGTCCGCCAGCAGGCTGATGCTCGACTCCAGCGGCATCCCAGCGAGGGCCGCCGCCGAGGCGTCCGTCGGCATCGCCACCGCCCGGTGGCTTCCCTGCACCACTACGTGCGCGGCCTGCCATCCGCGGGAGGAGATCTGATCCACCGATGCGGACCAGGTGAGGTTTGTCGGAAGGGCCGGACGCCCCGGACCCGAGAAACGCACCCGCGCCGCGAGCCCCTCCAAACCGCCTCGCGGCGTGTCAAGTTCACCGACCTCGACGACACCGGAGGTGCGAAGCGCCTGGGTCGGATCGTCCGATGGCTGGGTGCGGAGCGAGATTCGAAGCTGTCGAAGACTGCCGTGCGGAGATCTTATCGACGCGGCATCAAAGTAAAGTCTGCCATGGGCCGACCATGGATGGTTTCCATCCAGCTCGAACGACATTTCAAGGCGCGGCGGGATCGGCGCCGAAAGGCGCTGCAGTTCGTCGAGCGCCGAGCGCAGAAGACGCACCCGCTGGGCCACGGGGGCCGGCTCGGCGGGTGCGCGGCGGCGCCGCAGACCCGCCACATTGGTGAGGCGCGCCGTCAGCTCGAGTTGTATCCCCGCCACCTCGGCGGCCAGGCGGCGGACATCCCACACGTCGCCTTCCAGGAACCGAAGGTCGGCGCGAATGTCGGCGATCCGCAATTCGCGCGCGGGCTCGTTTGTCAGGACGAGCGGTACGTCGACCGTGCCGCGACGGATTGTCAGGCCCCGGATCAACCGGCGATCACCTCCCCAGGGCGGCGGCGCCACGTCAAGGTCGGCCTCCCCCATCCGGATGCGGGGTCCGGTGGGCCCGCCCCAGGAAACCCGCAGGTCCTCGGCCACGAACCCCCGCAGCGGATCAAACCGGAGAGACCGGAAATCCGCCGCCACTCCCCGCTCGGCGAGTTCCCGCACGATGCGAAGTCGAATGAACGCCGGAAGCCCCGCAACCCGCAGCCAGGTCAGCGCCAGCAGGAGCAGGAGAATGGCGCCAAGCACGCCGAAGCGCAGCCAACGCAGGCCGCGACAGCACAGCCTCCAGAACTTCCTTCGACGTCCCGAACCTTCCGCCATGGGATCACGGGGTGGACGAGCGCGCCGTGCCAGCGAGCCCAATCTCCTTCCACAGGTTGTCGAAGAGGATACCGGGGAACTCGAAAATCAATTGCATGCCGTCGGACGTCGTCATGGAAGCGTATCGATTTCCAGCAAGTGTCGTCTTTCCAAAGGTGACCCGCAGGGGAGGCACCGGCGGACCGCCCGGCTCGGGCCGGAACTCCACCTGCAGGCGAGCCCCGGCCGGCATCCCAAATGCCGCCGCGCGCGCCTCACCTTCCGCCACCCATCGAAGGGCGCGGGCCTGACTGAACTGGTACACAGCCTCCTCCAGGGCAAAGGGATTGAGATCATTCCGCCAGCTCGGCGGGGTCGCCCACTCGTTCGTTCCAAGATGCCGCACCGACCATTCGAGCTCGTTTTCCCGAACCCGCAAGGCGCTGACCGCGGCCGGGTTGAACCGCCACAGGGTTCGATCGCGCAATTGCCAATCCTCCGTCGGAAGCTCGTCCACCTGGGCAGGATTGAGCGCGTAGACGGGTTCTTCGCCGGGAACTCTCGTGAACACCAGGTTGTTGCTGAGGGCACCCGTCTCCAGTACCGCCACCACGCTGTTGGTGTTGCCCGGCGTCGAACGCAGCGTGATTCGCCGGGCCGGCGGCGCGAGACCGTACGTCGGCAGGTCCAGCGGCGTCACCACTTCCTTCGCAATGTCCAAAATGTCGAGGTTCGAAAGCTGGTCCAGGAGCCGCGCCACCAACTGGCGATCGGCGCCAACACCCGAGGGTTCAATGCTCCATTGGCTTGTGTTCTGCACGACGCGAAAGTCGTCGGGTCCCTCAAACAACACCTCCTGAACCGCGCCCGGGCTGAATCGGAGCACCCGCCGGTCGAGCAGTTGCTTGTACGAAATGCGCAACAGCTCCAACGCATCCAGCGGGACGGCCAGGAGATCCCGTTCGCCCTCCCGCTGGGCAAGCACCGCACCCGATTGGCTCAGTTCCGCCCCGAACGCCAGCCGGTACACCTCGTTGCTCCCCTGTGCCAGGCTCAGCACCAGGCGCGGGGGATGCAGACCGGAGACTTCGGCGGGCGGCGCCGCGGTGGGCGCAATGAACCGAAGCACCTGCGCCAGCTTCAGTTGCTCGAGAAGAAACGCCACGCGCTGGGCATCCGCCCGAGCCGGCCGCGGTTCGGTCAGTTCCCATTCCCGGTTGGTCCCGCTTCGGACGAGCGTGAAACCGCCGCCCGCGCCGTTCACCCGAACGCGATCGAACTCCCTGGGATCCAGCGGATCCACGGTCACGAGGGTCGTGTCCCGCCAGCCCTGGGGTTGGATGGGCAGCGTATCCAGAAGCTCCGCCTCCGCGGCAAAGATCCCCGCCACTCCCGTCACCTGGTAGAACACGCGCGATCCATTGATCTGATGAGTCCCCAGCCGGATCTCCGTCCTGGCATACTGATTCAGGAAGGTCAGGGTGGCCGCCGGCGGGTTGAGGCCAAAATCGGCGGCGGCATTGGGGCGATTATGAAGCTCGGTGGTACTCAGAACGGAGCGTCCGCGCAGGGTGGCGACCCGCCGGAGCAGACCGTCGACCAACTGGGGCTGCGCCGCCCGCCAGTCCGGCGCCGCCACCTGCCACAGGTCATTGGTGCGCCGGACCAGGATCGTGTTCGTGGCCCAACGCACTTCCAGTCCCGTGACACTCCCGGGCGCGAACCCGGGCAGCACCAGCGGCGGCCCCGAGGCCCGGGCCCGTGCCAGGCGCGCCGGACGTTCCACCAGCAAAATGAAAAGGGCCACGATGCCGGCAATGGATGCGAGCAGGACGGGCTGTCGCCAGAATTTCATGCGTGCGGGAATCGGACTCAGTGGCGCCGCCACCAGACGATCAGTCCAAGGGCAAGTGCGCCTCCAGGCAGCACCGCCAGCAGGAGCAGGCGCACCATGCGTTGCTCAAACGGTGTCATCACGACCTGGTAGGTATGGATCGGCGCGGGCGATATCCCGCCGAGCAGATACGAACGGTCCAGAAGCCAGTTCACCGCGGATGTCGCGAAATGCCGGTTTCCGGCAAATTGAATCCATTGGTTGGCCAGGAAACTTGACGAACCCACCGCCACGATCCGTGTGGTTCCCAGGTTCGCCGCCACGCCGGGCAACGCCCCTCGTTCCACCGCGACCGCCAGCGGCACCTCGCCGTGAGCATCGCCCGGACTGTGGAGCGGGCCCGTGCTGGAGAACGTCGTCAGAACGACCGCGTTGGTGCCCGTCAGCAACAGGGGTTCCACGCGCGCCGGGGCGCTCAGGATATCCGCCGCCGACCCCTTGCGCACCGCTCGCGGCTGGAACAACAGGATCCGGGCACCTCCCAGCGGCCGCGTCACCGGGTGATTGCCAAAGTGCGAGACGATCATGACGCCGTCGCTCGTGTTCTCCTTGTCCTCCACGAGGCTGTCGGCAACGTCGACACCCCAGTCCGCCAGGAGTTGGTCAAGGCCCGTTCCGCCCAACCCGCGGAACATCACCGAGCGGAAGAGCACGAACAGACGCCCGCCCCGGCGCAGGTAGCGGTCGATCACCTGCTTTTCACCCGCCGTCAGGGGATCGACGGCGCCGGCAATGACGAGCAACTCGCATTCCGCGGGGATGTCGCCGTCGCCCTCGATCCGGAGGTTCGACACATCGATGTTGTCCTCGCTGAGGATGGCGGCGAGTTTGGAATAGCCCTTGTCGGGGGAATCACTGTGGATGTCGTTCTCGTTGTGCCCCTGGAGAAACAGGACCTTTCGCCGCCGCCCCTCACACACCGCGTTGATCGCCGAGGTGAACAGCAATTCCCCCCGGAACGCCACCGGCAGCGCCTCCGGTTCACCCCGCAGGAGCGCCTTCGTGTCGTAGTCCCGCAAATCGTGAGCGCCGACAACCTTCGTCCGGCCGCCCGATTCGAAGAGAATAAAATCCGGTTCATCCCCGGTGCTGGTCAGCGGGAACCGACGACGGAACTCCTGGGCTGCCGCCGGGTAGCGGATGTAGTCGAGTTCATCCACCTCGATGCGAGGCGAATGCGCGGCGTATTCGCGAAGAAGGGCTCGAACACTCGGGTAGACGGGGCTCTCGCGATCAAAAAAGACCGTAACCCGGACGTGGTTGGTCAAAGCCTCCAGGGCCCCCAGGGTCAGGGGCGAAAGCTGGTAGTCGCGCGATGCCCCCCAGTAGAAGCGGGGCGCATAGTTCAGCGCGAGGTAGTTCAGCATCACCGCGATCGCCACCACCGACACCGTGGATATCCCCGCGCCCGCCGCGAACAACAACCGATGCCGGGGCGAAAAACTGTCCGGGGACGAAGAGGGCATCGTCAGGCTCGGGTTCATCTCCAGCGGCGCGCCTCCACGACCTTCAACGTCAGAAAAAGAAATACCCCCGCGAGGCTCAGGTGAAACACCAACGCACGAAGATCCACGACACCACGCGAGAACTCCCACATCTGTTCGACCAGTGAGAAACTCCGCAGCACCGATCCCGACCCCGCCGAGCGGCCCGACAGCGCGGGAGCTGCGAAGCTCAGGAGGAACAGGGAGATGCCGAGCGCGAGGGCGATGATGGCCGCAATGATCTGGCTCCGGGTCAGGGAGGACGCAAAAACCCCGAGCGCGACATACAGCGTCCCGAGAGACAGGATTCCAACAAACGTGCTGCTCACCGCGCCAGCATCGAACGCCGAACCGTCCGGCGTATAGCGCCGCACAATGAGAATGCAGCCAATCAGCGGCAACCACAGGATGAGATAAAAGGTCAGCGCTCCCACGAACTTCCCGAGGACCACCTGGAGGTCGCTGACCGGGGTGGTCATCAATGTCTCGTAGGTCCCGGTCGCCCGTTCCATCGCGAAGGTCCGCATGGTGATGAGCGGCGTCGATAGCAGGAGGATCACCCAGAAGAACAGCGAACCATAGAACAACTCGGTGAGTGGGATGTCGCTGGGCTCCCGCAGCGCGTCCACGATCAGCACGAAGCTCGCGCCGAGGAGCAGGAGAACCGCCGCGAGGACCACATAGCCGATCGGGGAACCGAACGCGGCGGAAAGCTCCCGCCGCCAGAGCGTGTAGAAGACGCGCATGCCGGTCAGTCCTCCGGGCGCTCGGTCCGCGTCAGATGGACAAAGATGTCCTCCAGCGAATGGCGCGTATAAGTGAGTTCGCGCAAGCGCCAGCCGTGTGCGAGGACCTCCTCGAAGACCCGATCCCGCAGGTCCGCGCCGTTGGTCGGGGTCAGCGCGCAACGAAAGTAACAGCCGTCGCTCGCGGACACATTGTAGTGGGAAACCTCCGGCAGGGTGTCCCAGCACTCCCTCAACTCCGATTCCGGGGCCAGGATCTCGGCGACCACCTGGTGCCCGTCCCCGAGGGCGGTCTGCAGATCGGTCGTCGTTCCCGCCGCACGAACACGCCCGCGATGCATGATCAGCACGCGCGTGCACGTCATCTCGACCTCCGGCAGAATGTGGCTCGAGAGCAGGACCGACCGGCGTTGCGCCAGGTCCTTGATGAGTTGTCGAAGCGCCCGGATCTGGTTCGGATCCAGCCCGATCGTCGGTTCGTCCAGGATCAGCAGGGGAGGATCATGCACCAGCGCGTCGGCCAGACCCACACGCTGGCGGTATCCCTTCGACAGCGTCCCGATGATCCTCCGCCCAACGTCCCGAAGACCGCACATCTCCTGAACAATCTCGACCCGCTCCCGGCACACCCGCCCCTCCAACCCCTTCAGCCGGGCGCGAAACCGGAGGTACTCGCGCACCCGCATGTCGAGCGGGAGCGGGTTGTTCTCAGGCATGTACCCGATGCGCCGCCTCACCTCGGCGGACTCGTGACACACGTCGAATCCCACCACGCGGGCGCTGCCGGACGTTGCCGGGAGAAAGCCCGCGAGGATCCGCATGGTCGTGCTCTTGCCCGCGCCGTTGGGCCCCAGAAAACCCACGATCTCACGCGAACCCACCGTGAACGAAAGGTCCTCCACCGCCGTGACACGGCCAAACCGCTTGGTCAGTCGGGAGACTTCAATCACCGCGGGAGCTTGCATGCAGGCCGTGAAACGCGGGTTGCCGTCGAATGCCGGCGGTCCCGTTTCAGGATGGGCCCAGGAGTTCCCGGTAATGGCGGATTCGGGTGAGTTCCTCGCGGAGCTCAAGGTTTTCGTAGGCATGCTCAAGGTTGATGCACGTCCGCTGGAGCATCTGCCGGGAACTGACGGGGTGCAGGAATTCGTTCTGGAAGGGTCGACCCAGTTGATTCACGAAGGAGATGCAGTCCGTCCGGCTGAGAAGCCGTCCGCCATTGAAGGCGTCGAGATAAATCTCACGAATCGGGGTCTGGTATCGACAGAGGAAATGGGCCGGCAAACCAATGCCCGTGAACGGAAGCGTCAGCCGCTTTCCTATCATCAGGACAAGGGCGCACAAGGTGATCGGATTTCCCGAACGCCGGTCCATCACGCGATTTAAATAACTGTTGTCCGGTTCGTAGTAGTTCTCTTCGTTCCCATGCAGGCCGAGTTGCTGGAACAACACCACGTGGATCCCCGCCAGCACCCCGTCCACATCGCCGCGGTCGGTCGGCAGCCACTCGTCGATCTGGCGCGCCCATTCATCCAGCAACGCCCGGTACGCCTCGGCATTCACGTCCGGATACCGGGTGACCGCCAACCGAAGCAGACCCTCCTCCAGGTCGAGATCGTCCCCCGCTCGGCGGCAAAAGGCCCGCATCCGCGCGTCCGCCTCGATTCCCGCAAAATGCCCCAGGATCTCACGCGCCCGCCGTCGCAAGAGAGGATTGTCACTCAAGGCATAACGACGCAACCACCCGGACAGACCCGGACCTTCCTCGACCAGCCGCTGCCGCGCCAGGTCGGCAACCTGGCGGTCTTCATCCGCCAGAAGTTTCAACAACGCCTCCCTTTGCCCCTCAGTGAGCGGCGAAGGTGGTGGTGGATCGGACGACGACTTCATCGGCCCGGGACAACCCTGAGACTGGCACGGGCTGAGCCTGATTCAACGGCTAAAGCCGTCCTTCCGCACCTTTGGTTCCTCCCCGCCATCCCCGGCCGCGCGCCCGGGCCCCTCGCCCCACCGCATTTGCGTGCTTTGATTAGGTGTGGTTTGTAGAGAGCAGCGTCTCAGCGACGTGACGGTTGTTGAACAGCAAACAAGGCGGGTGCCGTGGCGCGGTCGGCGCCACCCGCGACCGAACAAAATGGGCCGACCAAGTGTCACAATTGTAATCATGCATCGAAACCGGCTGCCATCGCCGCCCTCCTCCGACCGCTACTCCGCCAAGCGGATGCGGAAGCCCATCAATTTCTTCTGCCATGCCCCGTCTGCCCGAAAGGTGGCCCTCATCGGGGATTTCAATGACTGGAATCCTCACGCCAACCTGATGTCGCGCGGCGCCGACGGCACCTGGCATCTCCAGGTCCCTCTGCATCACGGGCACCATCGCTACCTGTTCCTCGTCGATGATCATCCGGTCCTCGATCCCCGCGCACAGGGCATGGCCCGAAAGGAGAACAACGAACGGGTGAGCCTGATGTCCGTCAGTTGATCGGTCGCCCCTTGGACCCTCCCACAGTCGATTCGGTCACCTATCGCGTCCGTGCGGATCATCGGCCATTGCCGGTCCTCGTGGCGATTCGTCGAATGACCGTTTCAAACCGACCCGCCAGCACCGGGTAGGAGCAGTGTTCCTGCGCGAGCCCAGGCAGGAGATTCCGAGCGTCAAGCAATTCCGGGTCCAGAATGATTCGGCGGATCCGTGTCGCGAGACGGCCCGGGTATTCCGAGTCCACCTCGCCGTCGTAGTTGACGAGCATGATCTCCGGGAGGAGGAGTTCGGCTTCGCCGACCCGGCTGGCAAGGATGAAACGACCGGCTGCCATGTATTCCGGAAGCTTTCCGGTGGTTCGCACCTGACCGGGCAGATTGTTGGTCTGCGTCGACAGTGCGAAGTCCATCAGGGCCAGGTGGAGAGGCACCTCCTCGTAGGGGACGCGCCCGGTAAACACAATCCTGTTGAGGACTCCCAGGGCTTCGGCCCGCTTCTCAAGCCAAGCCCGCCCGCTGCCGTCTCCAACAACCAACCCGCGCAGGGGGAGATCGCGAAGGTGAACGAGGGCTTCGACGAGGTCCCAGCCATAGCACAAGCCAAGCCTGGGGCTGTAGACGAGCGAACCCAGCACGCCCAGCACCCAAAAGCCCTGCAGGCCGAGCTTTTCACGAAGGGCGGGCACCGCGGCCGGCTCCCTCGGCGCGGCGGGTCTGAAACCATCGCGAATCACCGTCACATCGGCATATCCCCTCCCTTGGAGGTATTCCCGATGGCGGGTGCCCCGCACCACAATGGCCGCGGCCTGGCGTTGCGCCAGGCGCTCAAACCATCCCAGCGCCGGCCGCTTCCAGCGGGCGGGAACTCCGGACCGAACCGCCATTTCGTGTATGACATCCCCTGTGTCGATCGCATAGGGCTTGTGGTTGAACCGGTTCCACAGCGGCGCCAGGAGTGCGCCCGGCATCGCCGTATTCAGAACGTAGACAACCTCCGGCGTCCATTGCCGCAACGCCCGCCACCAGGCCAGGGGCACGCGGTTCCGCGGATCGGTTCGCCAGAGAAAGAGGCGCCGGTCCTCCGGCCAGTGCATCGCAAGGCCTGTCGCCCGAACCGCTTCGATGCTCGACGGTCCTCCATGAACCAGGATGGCCAGCCGCGGGAAGTTCATGGAGAGACCCTGGCAACCTGGCGGTAAACCGCCTCCGTGGCGGAAGAGCACGCCTCCCATCCGTGACGTTCGATCGTCCGCCGACCCTCGCGGGCGATCGACGCCGCCAATTCCAATCCAGGCGCAACACGGCGCAGGGCCGTCCGAAGGGACGCCGAATCCTCCGGATCCCACAACAACCCATTGCGTCCGTCCTCGATGAGTTCCGCCGCTCCTATTCCCCGACCCACGATGGAAGGCAGTCCGGACGCCATGGCCTCCGTCACCACCATTCCGAACGTGTCATAGCGGGATGGGTACACGAAGGCGTCCGCCGCCCGGTACACCGTCGCCAGCTCATCCCTCGGGCCCAGAAAATGAAACCGGCTCGAAACACACAACTGCCGCGCCTGCTCGAGGTACGGGGCCGGATCGGATCGGGACACCGCCAGCAAACGTGCATCGGGAAAGCCGGGGAGCTGCTCGATGACCTCCGACAATCCCTTCACCGCCTCCCCTACAAACAACCATAGCCACCCGGTCGCGGGCAGACCGAGCGCGGTCCGAACCGAGTGAACCTCTTCAGGACCGGAGGCGGGACGGAATAGGTTTGGATCGGTCCCATGGTAAATCACCGAGCTGGCCTTGCTCCACCCGTAGTGTTCGCAAATCTCCCGTTCCACCACCCCGGAGACTGCGATGAGATGACGGGCCCGACTCTGCCGGTAAAACCGGCGTTCCCAGGGAAGGACGATTCTGGCCGACACACCGCTCCGGACGGCGCCGCGCCGCGCCAGGCGGGCGGCCGTGCAGACGTGAGCGGTGATAACGTCGGCGTCCCAACAGGTCAGGCCCTGGGCGTGGACAACCTCGTAGTGGCGTCCCCGAAGGCAGGCCTGGGCGCTGACCAGAAACGAAAAGATCGTCGTCAGCGCCCATCGTCGCCATGCCCGGACGGGGAACTGTTGCACGCCCTGGATCGGTTCCGCTCCAAAGGTATTGGCGAAGACGTCGATCCGATGCCGCGATGCAAGTCGGCGGCAAAGCTCAATGCAATACCGACCCTGGCCGTAGCGATCATCGAAATCATGAACGACAAGGGCAATGGTCATGAAACCTGTGCTGGAGTGCCTCAACGCCCAGCTCCGATGCCGAAGGCGCACCGGCGCCAGCCACGGATGGACCCTTCGCCGGGCGCCCCCTCAAGTCCGGCCGTGCTCGGCGCTCTGCTCTCACGAGGAGCGAAACAGGAAGTGCTTCCTCGGCCTGGGTTCTCCGGCGGGTGGGCCCTTCTTCTTCTTCTTCTCCTCACCGCGGGGCCGCGGAGGCGTCGGGCTCGGCCGCACCGCCCCGCCGGTCGTGTGGTGGGAAGGCTGGTGAAAAAGAAAGACGCGCGGTTTCCGGGGTGGATTCAGCCGTGCCCGGGCCCTTGCCAAATCGGATTCGCGTCCGCGACCGCTTCGGGACGCCGCACCGTGAGGCATCGGCGCGGCCGGAGCCTCGAGCGGTTGTTCGCCTGGCCTGGGCTCGATCTGGTCCAGTTTCACCGCCGCGCCGAGAAAGAACCAGGTCAATACCCCCAATGGAATTCCGATGAAGGGCGACCCAATCGGAAACGTGACCACCGCGATCGCAAATGCGCAGACGCCCCCCAGGGCAAGGGTGCCGACGGGGTCATTGCGCCGCCGGTATAGAAGGCCGAAGCCGTCGGTCAGGGCGGCGGCCAGAAGGTACGCCATCACCACCAGGCCCACGACCCCCAGCTCAGCCATGGTCTTCCCGAGATCACCGTCCACAGCCCACATCTTGAAATTGCCGAAGTAACGCGCGAGCGAGACCGGGAATCCCACGCCGGCCTTGCCGAGCCCGCCCCCAAGGAATCCGCTCTCCACCAGGTACCGCGTTCCGGGGGCCCAGACGACGTAGAACCGACCCCAGATGGTGGCGAGATCGAGCTTGGAGAACCGGTCGAAAACGCCGCCCTCCGTCGAGTGCGCCGCGAGAAAAAGGGCTCCGGCAAAGGCGCCGCCCAGGAGAAATAGATGCGCCTGAAGCCGGCGGAACCAGACGATGATCACGAGCCCCAATCCGAAGGCCACCAGGGCGCTGCGCGATCCGCTCAACGACATCCCCCAACCGATGATGAGCGCCAGGCCCAGGAGAATCGCCTTTTCCTTCTTGGCGACGGTCCGATCGGTCAGAAGCGCCGCCAGAAAGAGCAGGCTGACAGCCATCGTTCCGCCAAACGCGCCTGAAGAAATGAACGTCGAGAACCGACGCAATACCAGTCGACCCTCGTCGTCCACATAGCCCTGGCCCTTGGTCATGTTCGCGAAATACGGATCGAGCGCCCGCATCGCCTCAACCTCCTCGAGGGTCTGTCGTGTCGCGTACAAAGCCGTCGCCGTCGCCAGGAGGATGATCAGAATGAAATAGCCGTGAAGCTGCCTCCTCGAGACGATGATGTGGTAGCCCAGGCCGAACATCAGGGTGGAGAAGGCCCATCCCCTGACGGCCGCCATCGCAGCCAGAAGCGGCGCGCCCCAGGGCAGCACCATCGAGAGCCCGAACCAGATCGTGACCACCCCATAGAAAACCTTCAGCGCCCGGCTCGACCGCGCCGGGGGGAACCATTCCTTCGCCGTCCGCAACCGAAAGAAGGTCAGCAGAAGGGCGATCATCAGCGGGATGTCGAACAGAAACGTCGTGATCGGATTGCGGATCTTCAGCTTCAACCAGCCATGGAAGAATCCGATAACGATCGCCACGCTCACGGCCGCATTCGCCGCCTTTTGACCCAGGAGCAGGTCCTTTAACCGCTGTCCCAGGGAAGGCGACGCCAGGGTTTCCCAACCGGACGAGGCATCCGGCGGGTCTTGAACGGCCGACGTGGACATGGACATCGACATGGCGAGGGCGACGCGGGCCTCAGGCGCCGCGTCAAAACAGCACCCGGCCAACGCGCCGGACCCTAGCCGGCTTCCGGGTCGCCGCACAACTGCCCGTTTTCGAGGAGGGGTCGTCGGAGGAGAGGTCGTCGGAGGAGAGGAGGGGTCGGTTCTCATGAACGCCTAGTTCCGACCCGGCCTCGACGCCAGTGATACAGGAGCGTGTTGTCGAGCAATCCACGCGACGGTCACGAGCCTTTCGCACCTCAATCAAGGAGCAATTCACCTTCTCGGGATCGCCCGTGGCGCGTTGTGCCAGGTTTGCATGCGTCCAACCCCGTCCGCAGCAACTCTCCTGCCACAATCCGACCTGCCGCCTCCTCTACGAGGTAATGGATGTGCGGGGGGTGCAGATGGCGGTGAGCGCCGGGCTTTGGTGACCGAGATTGACCTGGAGTTGGCGGAGATTCTCGCCACGCTCCATTAAGGGTGTGGCGTAGAAATGACGCAGGCTATGGACGGAGGCGTCGCTGCGTGTCGACGTCACGGACCTCCAGTTTGAGTCCTTCGCCCAGACGGAGGCCGCAGGAGTAGATCGTGGCCAGCGCGACGCGGTAATGGCCGGGGGCAGCGCGGTGGAGGATCCGGCGGACCTCCTCGTCGGTGAGGATGTCCGGGACCTTGTCGTTGGACACAATAAAAATCTATGAAGACAACCCTCCCAATTCTCGCGTTGTTCATCAGCGTCTTTAACGGCTGCGCAGTCGGAGACCCACGCGAGAATCAAAGCGATGACATTCGCGAAGCGGTATTCCGGTACCAGCTTGAGCACCGAAGTTTCGGCCAAGGGAAGAGAGCAGCGGTCTGTATCTTTGCCCTGCCTCAAGAAGAGGATAAACACAAACAATACGGACTATCCTCCGGGCTGCCCCCGTTTGGCGACAAAGAGAACGATCCGTCCCAAAAACTCATGAGTCGCTTTAGGAACCACAGGTCGCCGATCCTTAAGAATTCAGAATTCAACAAGGGCAATCCAAGTGACACGGGCTCGTACGTGAGGTTTCGGGTCACAACGATCAAGTGGCTGTCAGACACAGAGGTCGAGGTCAAGGGTGGCCACGATGATGCCAGCAGTGCTTCATGGTCTGATTTTACAGTGAAAAAGGAAAAGGGGATATGGAAAGTGACTCACGCAGAGTTGAGAAAGGGAAGGGTTGCATGAGGTCCATAAGCGACAAATCAAGGTTAAATATAAAAGTGCATAAGAATCATTTATGAAGCGACGTTCAACGATATTTCTCCAGATCGTTATCGTGCTCATCGGCATCGGCGCGCTTGCCGTCATGCTCTGGTTCCCCCACATCGAAGGCAGGAACGCGCACGCCACGCTCTTTGAGATCTATTTTAAAGATCCCTTTTTGGCGTATGCGTATATTGCGTCCATTGCGTTTTTCGTGGCGCTCTATCAAGCATTCAAGGTGCTGGGATTTGCCGGACAAAATAAGGTATTCTCGCAGGCGGCTGTGAAGGCTTTGCGGACTATAAAGTACTGCGCGATAGCCATCATCGGCTTTGTCGCCGTGGCGGTGATCTTCATCATGCTTGCCGACAGCGACGACCGCGCAGGCGGGGTTTTCCTGGGCGTCATTATCACCTTCGGTTCGATCGTGATTGCCACCGCGGCGGCGATTTTTGAGCGGATTTTGCTGAATGCCGTGGACATGAAATCCGAGAGCGACTTAACGGTGTAACGGGATCGGCATGGCAATCATCATTAACATCGATGTCATGTTGGCGAAGCGGAAGATGAGCGTCACCGAGCTTGCCGAAAAGGTCGGCATCACGATCGCCAACATTTCCGTCTTGAAAAACTGCAAGGCAAAAGCGATCCGGCTTTCGACGTTGGAAGCGATCTGCAAGGCGCTAAAATGCCAGCCCGGAGATATTCTGGAGTATCAAGATTGACCAGTGTTACGAGGCATTACGTTCCAAAACAACCGCTTCAGTCGATTCAATGGGCCTCGTTCATTGGCGAAATCGACAAGGTTTTTACGCTTCCAGAAATCGGTTCGGTCCACATCTCAGTGCAGGCGCTGCCTCGTTCCTTTTATAACCGGTCCACGATTGAAGTGGCTCGGGAGTTGTTGGGGTGCCACCTGGTTCATGGGGTCGATGGCGTACGCCGGGTCGGACGAATTGTCGAGGTCGAGGCGTACCTGGGCGAGCACGATCTGGCGGCACATTCGGCGCGGGGACTCACGGCGCGCACGAAGGTGATGTTTGGGTCGCCGGGACACGCGTACGTCTACTTCATCTACGGAATATACTACTGCATGAACGTCGTAACAGAACCGGAAGGGCACGCTTCAGCGGTGTTGCTGCGGGCGCTCGAGCCGGTGGAGAATGTTGCAGGACGAACTCAGGGGCCGGGGCTTCTATGTCGTGCGATGGGAATCGACCGGCGTCTGAACGGTTGCGATCTGACAACCGGTCCGCTGTTCATTACAAAGCCCGCGACGGGGGCGCAGATCCGGATTGTGAAGCGGCCGCGAGTGGGGATTGACTACGCGCGGCACTGGTCACGGCGACTGCTGAGGTTTTACGTGGCCGGCAATTCGTTCGTTTCCCGAGCGTGACTCAGCCCATGGCCGCCAGGACCTAGGCGCCCGGCATTTTACGGGCTTTGCGCGTCCCCGTTCTTCCCACGCTTTTGCGGAGTGAACCCCCGGGGCACGTCCGCCACTGCCGCCCGCACGGCAGCCATGAGACCGGCCGGCTCCCCGTTGACGCGGATGACGAAGCTCAGCGCGTCGCCCGCGTCCCCAATCACCGGACTATGCACCTCCGGCATGACGTCTGGCGCCAATCCGCTCTGCCGGACATCGCTCGCGACCCCCCACCACCGTCGGCCAGCCCGCCTCCGCAGCGCCCGCCAGCAGGCGGATTCGTTTGCCGACCGCGCTTAGGACAGGGCGGGCGAAAAACTATCCGATCCTAAGAACCGACCCCTTTTAGAGCCGTGAGTTCCCCAACACTGGCGCGCGGCCTTTAGGCCGCTTCAACATCCCGACGGCACGCGCGTCGACATCGTTGTCGGCCGATGCAATGTTCCGTCGAAGCGGCCTGAAGGCCGCTCGCCGGCCCACAATGGGGTCGCAGACAAAGGATGACCACACTCGCGTGGGGGGCGCGCGTCCTGCGAAGCGAATGTCCGTCCGGTGCTCACCGGAATACCCATCGCGTTGCCCAGTGATCAATCCCTCGTTGCTCTGCAACGCTCTCGTCGTCAACGCGTTCTGGATCCCTGAACCTACGCCCTGACTCGGCGCTTGCGGGAGTCAAAGACCTTACGATATGTATCGTGCGTGCGACTACGCGGCGTTGCATTGGCTTGCACGGCATTAGACCTTCCTGAAAAGGTTACCGAAAGGCAATATGCCTGCGTGCGATTGCGCCAGAATGCGTTGTACATCAATGGCTTGGCTGGGTAGCTCAGTCGGTAGAGCAGAGGACTGAAAATCCTTGTGTCGGCGGTTCAATTCCGTCCCCAGCCACCAGCCTACGCTGGACTTCGAGCACTACCTGAAGAGCGGACCGTGGCCGTGCTTTCTTTGCGTCGCCACCTTTGAGGGCAATCGCCCCACAATTGAGAGGCGGACCTTGGGTGACGTCATGCGCGAGTTGATCGACATGCGCGCGAGCGATCCGCAGGGGTCCGACTCCTGGATTCCGCAGGGTCCAGAGGGGATCGAGGGAAACGTCAACTTCGCGTGAGACCCTTCGCCTGCGGACATCTGCGGGTTGGGCTTGGTCCACCTTGAGCACAACCCGGGACGGACACCAACGAGGGGTGGAAGAGGAGTTCCGAGGCTGAAGTACACACCGCGGCCCAGGGAGCGGGAGCGTTTGTCAAAGATTTAGATGTGGGCCCATTCTCTCCATCTTCTGTTCGGAATTGGTGGTGGACGCGTTCTGGATGGGTTGTTATCGCTTGAGGGAGATTCCCATGAAATCCGAAGAGAAGATGCCTCCGCCGCGTCCTCTGACCCGCCGCGAATTCGTCGGCCGGACCCTGGCGACGACCGCCGTCATCGCCGGTGCGCCAGCGGTTCTGCGCGGCCAGAATCTGAATAACAGGTTGGATATCGCCTTTATTGCCTGCGGCGGCCGTGCCAACGCAAGCCTGGGCGAACTCACCATCGTGCCGGGCCACGCAGCGCCAAGGGGTGGGAAGCCGGGTTCTAATAAGGACGGCCCGGAGGCGCCGCATCCGGATGAGAATGTCACCCTGCTTTGCGACATTAACCAGCTCGCGCTCGATTCCGCGTCCCAGCGGTATCCGAAGGCCAGGAAATTCACGGACCTCCGTCGCGTCTTCGAGCGGCCCGACGATTTCGATGCCGTCGTGGTGTCCACCGCGGAGCACACGCACGCGTTTGCCACCTACCTGGCCCTGTCGCATGGGAAGCACGTCTATTGCGAGAAGCCCCTTGCCTACAATATCTGGGAGACGCGCCTCATTCGCGAGACCGCCGCGAAGTATCCGAAGCTGTCCACGCAGATGGGCAACCAGGGGCACGCCTCGCCGATGCGGCGCAGGATCCGCGAAATCCTGGACACGGGCGTGATCGGTCCGGTGCGCGAAGTCCATGTCTGGGCCGACCGTGCGTGGGGACTGCAGGACGCTGCCTCGGCGGAGAAGTTCGACAAACCGCATGGTTTCTACAACGGCATCCAGATCGTCGAGCGTTTCAAGGAGACGATGCCCGTGCCGCCCACGATCGACTGGGACCTGTGGCTCGGTCCCGCGCCCGAACGGCCGTATCACGCGACGTATCTGCCCGGGCCGCGGTGGTATCGGTGGTGGGATTTCGGCAACGGCACGATGAGCGATCTTGGGAGTCACGACAACGACGTGCCGTTCACGGTGCTCGATCTTTGGCGGCCGGATGGCCGGGGCGGGCGCGTGCTGGCGCCGCTCACCGTCGAGTCGGTTTCTCCCAACGTGCCGGTGGCGCACGCTGAACTGGCGCCCGCGACCATGCGGGCGACTTTTGAGTTTGCGGAAAATGGCGCACAGCCGGCCGTCAAGCTGGTGTGGCACCAGGGTGACAGCAAACCGCCGGGCTGGGTGGAGGCATGGGGCAGACGCTCGTGCGTGTTCATCGGCGAGAAAGGCATGCTGCTCGGCGATGGCAAACTTCTGCCCGAGGAGCGCTTCAAGGACTTCGAGCCGCCGCCGGAAACGCTGCCCCGTTCGCCCGGCCACTGGGTGGAGTGGGTCAACTACGCCAAGGGCAATGGTCCGGTGGCCGGTTCCAACTTCCAGTATTCCGGGTGGACGACCGAGGCGAACCACCTCGGCAACGTGGCCTACCGCACGGGAAGAAAGATCGAATGGGACCATCGCGCGATGCGGGCCTCCAACGCACCGGCTGCCGACCCGTTCATCAAGCGGCCTCGGTATCGCCAGGGCTGGGAGGGGATCCTGAAGGCCTAGACCTGGCTGGCGCCTGATCCGGGCATGGACTAGTCCCGACTTAGAGCCCTTCTGAGTGCGCCGTGGAAAGCCGCACTCAGACGGGCTCTAAGTCGGAAACCTCATCGCAGACGTTGTCGAATTACCAACTTTAACCATGAATCGCCGCTCCTTCCTGAAAATCACCGCCGGTGCCGCTGCCTCGGGCGTTGTTCTCCCGCACTCCCGGGCCGCCGCGGCCAGGCGCGATCTCCACAAGGCCATCATGTATTCGACCATCGGTGTGAAGGGCACCGTCCTTGAAAAGTTTCGGGCCATGAAGGAAGCGGGATTTGAAGGCGTGGAGCCGATGGGGGGAATGGATCGCGCCGAAGTCCTCGCGGCGTTCGCGGCCACCGGATTGCGGGCGGCGAGCGTCTGCTGCCATACGCATTGGGAGATGCCACTCTCGGCGCCGGATGAAGCGACGCGCAAAATCGGGCTTGAAGGACTCCTGCTCAGTCTGCGCGACGCACACGCCTACGGGGCTACGAGCGTGCTGCTGGTGCCGGGGGTCGTCCGCAATGGCGTCACCTACCAGCAGTGTTTCGACCGCTCCATCGTCGAGATCCGGAAGGCGATTCCGGTCGCGAAGGAGAATGGAGTGAAGATCTCCATCGAGAATGTCGGGAACCAGTTCATTAGATCGCCCGAGCAGGCGGTCGAATACCTCGACGCCCTCAACAGCGATTGGGTCGGCTGGCATTTCGACATCGGCAACGCGGGCCGCGTCGGTCCGGCCGAACGCTGGATTCAGGTCCTTGGCAAGCGCATCAACCGGATTCACGTGAAGGACTATCGCGCAAAACCCGCGGATCCAACTGCCAGAAGGAACGAGCGCCCCAAGCTGCTCGAGGGCGACACCCACTGGCCGGCGGTGATGAGGGCCCTGGACGCCGCTGGCTACTCCGGTTGGGCGATTTCCGAGCAACCCAGCAGCCAGGCGGCTGACGTGGAAACCGCCCGCGACCTGGCGCAGCGAATGGACCGGATTATTGCGCTGTGACGCCATTCCGCCGCTTTCTTCCCGGCTGCCGAACTCGAGGTCACCCCCCTGCCTGCAGGGCGCGGAGGGCGCCGTTCCAGGCGGGTCGATAGATGTGGACCCTGCGTAGGGCCGCTAAGAGACTGTCTGAGTGCGCCGTGGAAAGGCGCGGAACTCCAGTGGGGGGAGGACCCCACCCGGCAACTTTCGCTCCAGCCGGTAGCAGCCGGGGCGGGCACGGAAGCAATGAAGTGCCCGAAGCACCCCGGTGCAAAAGGCCCGTCAAGCGGGTCAGCGAGCAAGCAGGCCGTAATGCGAATGAACATCGAGAAGGTCCCGAAACCATCTGATGCGGACGCCGACCCAGCTCAGACATGGGGAAGGCTGCCATCGGGTACGAAGCGAGCGAAACACGCGAGACCCGAGTCCGCCGGGGCGTTGATGAGGGCATGCTGGCAAAGGGAGTTCTGTGGCAACACGGGAGATCCCGCCCGGAGTCGTAGGAAACGACAACGCATCGCCCGTGAGGGTCTGGGTGCGGCCGGCTGGGAAGTCGGAGAGGTCCGTAGTACCGGAGAAGCCGGGTAATGCCGGTGGAGGGAAGGGGCCTTGGTTCAAGGGCAACGAACGAAGAAGCAAAGGCGAAGAGATTGGCGTGAGCCTAACAACTCCGGAAAGTGTCTGGCAGCTTCAGGAGACGTTGCGTGCCAAAGCGAAGAGGGAACCGGCCTGCCGGTTTCACAGCCTGTACGACAAGATCTACCGCAAAGACGTGCTGTGGCACGCCTGGCAATGCTGCCGCTCCAACGGTGGCTCTGCGGGCGTGGATGGCGTGAGCTTTGAACAGATCGAGGCGAGGGGTGTGAACGGCTGGCTGGAAGAACTGACCCGGGAACTCCGGGAACGCACCTACCGGCCCGAGGCGGTGCGCCGGGTTTGGATTCCCAAACCCGGCAGCACCAAACAACGGCCTTTGGGCGTGCCCCGGATCAAGGATCGAGTCGTCCAGATGGCGGCGGTGCTCATTCTGGAACCGATCTTCGAGGCCGATATGCCTGACGAACAATACGGATACCGTCGGGGGCGCAGTGCTCATGATGCGATTCGTAAAATTCACGGGCTGCTCAACCAAGGATACCGCGACGTGGTCGATGGCGACCTCAGCGGCTATTTCGACTCCATTCCACATCATGAACTGATGAAGAGCGTGGCCCGCCGCGTGAGCGATGGGACGATGCTCGCGCTCATCAAGTCGTGGTTACAAATGGCGGTTGTGGAGGATGACGGACACGGCGGCCAGCGCCGGACGAGCGTCGCCAGAGACACCGGGAGAGGCACTCCACAGGGAGCACCGATCTCGCCATGGCTCAGCAACCTCTACATGCGGCGATTTGTGCTGGGATGGAAGCGGCTTGGCTGGGAAGAGAAGCTGCAGGCGCGGGTGGTGGTCTACGCAGATGATTTCGTGATCCTGTGTCGCCGGAAGGCGGTGGAGGCGCGGGAGCAAATGCAGATCCTCATGACCAAGCTGAAGCTGACGGTCAACGAGCAGAAGACGCGCACTTGCCGTGTACCCGAAGAGAGTTTCGACTTTCTGGGGTACACCATTGGCAGGTGCTATTCGCCCAAGACGACATGCCTTCATCGGTACCTCCCTCCGCCAAGCGGGTCAGCGGCATCTGCGATGAAATCAGCCGGATGACACAGCGGCACTCCTACGGGAAGCCCGTTGCGGTCCTGGTTGGTGAACTCAATCGAACCCTGCGCGGCTGGGGCAACTATTTCTGCCTCGGCGCGGTCAGCCGAGCCTATCGGGCAGTGGACAACCACGCCCGCCATCGGCTGCGTCAGTGGCTGAACGGCAAGCACCGAAGTCGCGGCATCCCGTCCCTACGACACGCTCCCATGTACCTCCACGGGGAGTTGGGGCTGCTACGGCTTTCAACGCTCACCGCCAGCCGATCGTGTGCGAAAGCATGAACCCCCTTGAACGAAAGCCGGATGCCCGAAACGGGCACGTCCGGTTTGACGAGCGGGGAGTGGAAACGGAATGCACGGCGGGATATTCAGGCACCGGCAACCGAAAGGGCCGGCTCCAGCTACGGCCCGTCCTAAACATCACCGCGCCACTCCTCGACTCTACAAAATAATTGGAGTCCTGCGACGAGGGATTTTGTGCGAGGCCGAGGCGGCGAGACCGGAGCATCCCCGCAGCGGGCTGTGACGGTCGAGCCAACGAAGGCCTCGCGCAAAAGACCTGTCGCCCGGAGGGTTTTCGCGGAAAAGGCCCTCTGGCTTCGTTGCTCCTCGGTCACAGACCGCTGGCGGGTATGCTCCCTCGTCGCGCCTCGCCATAGGGCCTTTTCCGCGAAAACAGGACCCCACTTATTTTTCAGACAGTCTGTAATGAAGAAGACGCCGCGATAGGGGCGGGGAATCGCACCTATCGGTTGAAGTGGAATGGGTCCCTGCCAGTGCAGGTGAAAACCGATTTCGTAAGTGCCTCCGGCCCGGGTAGCGATGGTCGGACTGAGGCAGGCGGGTTCGTCGCGCGGCCCCAACTCGACGGCACGTCCACCGGCGGGAGAAGGGCAGTTGACCCTCCAGGTGATTGGCCCTTCCGAAATCCTCCAGCCCAAAAGGCTCTCGGAGATTGCTCGCTTGCCGTCGGGCGGGGCCAACGGATTCTCGCGCGCCGACGCCTTCCGTGTCGCCTCAGTGCACGCCGACGCGATACGGAAGAAATGGAAGATTGGCCACAGGCTGAATCCGCCGGAAGAATTTCCTGATTTGGCCGTAATAAAACCGGCTCACCGGCAACTATTTCTCAAAAGAATCCGAAATGGAGGTATCCGAACAGGAATCCATCTTCCGCCGCTGGCTGGCGGATCACACTGGGCTGATGTGGAAAGTAGTGCGCGCGTTCGCTGCCGGGCCGGAGGATCAGGAAGACCTGTTGCAAGAGATCGCGCTGCAACTGTGGATGTCATTGCCGGCATTCCGTGGCGAGGCGAGGGAAACCACCTGGATATATCGCGTGGCCTTCAACACGGCGCTGGTCTGGAAGCGCTATGAAAAGCGGCGGCGGGACAACCATGAGAGATTTATCGAACGCAACGGTGCGCCGGAAGTTTTGGCGGGGAATACCGCGCCTGCGCGCGATGAGGAGATGGTGCGGCGACTCTACGATGCCATCCGACAGTTGCCAAAGCTGGACGCGTCGCTCGCGCTGATGCACCTCGACGGCTTGAGTTACCGCGAGATGTGCGAAGTGCTTGGAATCACGGAGAACAACGTCGGCGTGAAGCTGTACCGCATCCGCAAGCAACTCGCGGAGTTGTTGAAAGGAGCCGGTCATGGATTTTGACGATCTTCAAAAGTCCTGGCAGTCGCAGGAGGCCGGGAAAGCAAAGATTTCCATCAATCCCGGGCTGTTGTTGAACGAGATCCACCGGAAGCAGCAGTGTTTCCGCCAGATGATCTTCTGGCGCGATCTGCGCGAGGTCGTCGTGGCGGCCCTCCTGGTGCCGGTATTCATTTTCGGCGGCTGGCGCATTCATTGGACACTTTATCTGAGCGCCTTTGCCTGCTTCGTGATGGGCGGGTTCATGTTCCTTGACCGGCGCGGGCAAAGGATGCGAACGCCGGACGTGCACGGTTCGCTGAAGGACTGCGCGGCCACATCGCTGGCGGAAGTCAGCCATCAAATCTGGCTCTTGAAGGGTATTCTCTGGTGGTATCTGCTGCCCTTGGCGGTGCCGATGCTCGTGTTTTTCATCTGGATCACATGGGACGTGCCGTCCTCGGTCGCCATGCCAGTTTTTCAGGCAGTGGTAACGTTGTTTTGGGTTGGCTTTGTCCTGCTGATCGATGTCGGGATTTACTGGCTGAACCAATTCGCCGTGAGAAAAAATCTCGAGCCGCGCCGGCAGGAATTGCAGAAGCTGCTGAAGGGACTCGAACCGGAGACTTATTTGCCAACGATAAAAACGGACAAACCCCTCGGTCCGCTACTGCTGGTCCTGGCGGTCAGCACAATCGCTGTCATCGCCCACGCCGCGAAAGGCGGGGAGGCAAAAGCGACCCCGAGGGCCCAGTATTCTGATCCCACGACGCGGATGCTCGAAACCATTCGCGTCAAACACAAGCTTCCCGCTCTGGCCGCAGCCGTGGTTGTCGATGGGAGGATTGTCATGACCAACGCGGTGGGCTTTCGCAGGATCGGCGGCGAGGAAAGTGTCACGGTTGACGATAAGTTTCATCTTGGTTCCGTCACGAAATCCATGACGGCCACGGTCGCGGCGATGCTGGTCGAGCAGGGGAGGATTTCGTGGACGTCAACCATTGGAGAAGCCTTTTCAGAATTCAGGACTGAGATCCATCCCGCCTATCTGGGCGTCACTCTGGAACAACTTCTGTCCCACCGCGGCGGCGCTCCCGGAGATGCTCCGGGCGATCTATGGGGCAAGGCCTGGGCAGCGAAAGGCACTCCGGCGGAGCAACGACTGGCTTTTGTGAAAGGGATTCTGGCGCGCAAACCGGAGGCAGAACCCGGGACGAAATATATCTACTCCAATCAGGGCTATGCCATCGCCGGGGTGATGTTGGAGAAAGCCACCGGCAAATCGTGGGAGGATTTGTTGCGCTCCAAGTTGTTTGAACCGCTCGGCATGACCACGGCCGGATTCGGCGCCCCCGCATCGCTTGGCAAGGTCGATCAACCCTGGGGCCACACAAAAGCGCCATTGGCAGGAGTCGAGGCTGTGCCGCCCGGACCGCGCGCCGACAATCCGCTGGCGATCAGTCCAGCGGGTGCGGTCCATTGCTCAGTGGGCGATCTGGCAAAATATGCGGTCTTCCATATGGCTGGAGAACGAGGTGAAAGCCAATTGCTGACCGAAGCATCCTTTCGAAAGCTGCACACCGCTGTCGCCGATAACAATAATTACGCCCTCGGCTGGGCGGTGGAGAATCGCCCCTGGGCCAATGGGCGCGCACTCGTGCACAGTGGCTCAAACACCATGTTTTACGTCGTCGTCTGGCTTGCCCCTGAAAAAAACTGCGCTGTGATTGTCGCGTCCAACATCGGAGTGGATGAGGCATTCAAAGGCTGTGATGAAGCAGCGGCGACGTTGATCGAGCAATTCTTTCCGCAATAGAACCGTCATGGCGGCTCCAGTCCGATGGGAGTCCGCCATTGGAACTGAGTCTGGAAAACGCGCGAGGCAGATCCTGAACCTCGATTGGACTCCTGCCCGCAACGGTGCAGAAGGCCATCTATTCAAGAGCATCCAATGAGAATCCGCGGCACAGACTCGGCGTCGGCTCGGTCCGCATGGCCGCCTCGGTCTCGCACAAAAATCCCTCGTCGCAGGGCCCTTCCTGCTTTTCAGACACGCTAAGAGCAAAACAGGTGCGCTCAGCGGGCGATCGCGAACTTTCCTTGACTGAGAGGGTGTCACCGGTGTTTCTCGGTGAGGCGCGAGACCGGGTCGGTTCTTTCAAGGTGAGAATCGGCTGTCTGGAACCGCGCCGCAACGGGACAGCGGGTGACGACCCTCATGAATGCACAAACCGAGCCATCAGCGGCGAGACGCGCGGAACGATGTGGGCGCCGCACAGAATCTGCTTTCACGCTGATCGAGTTGCTGGTGGTCATCGCGATTATTGCGATCCTGGCGAGCATGCTGCTTCCGTCCTTGTCGCGCGCCAAGGACCAGGCCCAGTTGACCTTGGACCTCAACAACGTCAAGCAGACCCTTCTCGGCGGCCATCTTTATGCCAATGATAACGACGATCACCTGCCTCATCCGACCTGGGGCGGCGATTTGACCGGGCCCGACGGTTGGGCTTATGCGACTCGGAACAACGGGCGAATCCCAGGCGGCCCGGCAGCGCCCGGATCCGCGGCGGGGAGGGACGTCAACTCCCAACAGTTCAGTAACCAGGTGACGTTCTTCAGGATCGGACAGGTGGGGCCGTATCTTGGCGGCGAATACAAAGTGCTCTGGTGTCCCAAGGACGTCGCGACGCGGGGGCGTGGCCGTTTGAAGCAGTTGTGGCTGGCTCGGCCGGTGAAGATCACGTCCTATTGCTGGAATGCGACCATCGGCGGGTACAACAACATCGGCAGGCCATCCTTGAGCCCGGATGGCGCCACCTACCGGCTCAACGACTTCAATGCCACGGACTGGCAAATGTGGGAAATCAATGAATTGGACGCCTTCAACTTCAACGATGCGGCCAATGTCCCGCCGCCCGGAAATGTCGGGAACGGCGTTTCCATTCGGCACGCCGGCCTGCCGAACTGGGAGAATATTTCAAATCCCAACGCACAATCCACGATCAGCGGTCTTCCGGGCGGTGCGGTTGTCGGGTACTTCGGGGGGAGTTCGCAGTTGGTCAAATGGGTCCATTCCTGGGAACTGATCAACAAGATCCCTTATCCGAACGACATCTTCAACGGCCCCATCTACCGAAACTGAAGGGCGAATCAGCAGCCTTTTCAGCCAGCCTATGCCACGCACCCTTGCCACGCCTGCGCTTCTCCTTTCCGTTGGATTGCTCGCTGCGGCCGCCGCGCCCGGTTTGACACTGGACCTGCAGACCCGGGATTCCGTGACCGGCGCGATCCACATCCAATCCGAGGAGGTGGACCCACATCGCGTGGGGGTCATCGCCGTGGACGTCTGGAATTTCCACTGGTGCAAGACCGCGACGATGCGGGTGGACGCCTTCATTCCGCGGATGAACAAGGCCCTGGAGGCGGCCCGCGCGCTGGGAATGACCGTCATGCTCTGCCCGAGTGATGTCGTGGACAATTATGTTGGCTATCCCCAGAGGGAGCGGGTGCTTGCCCTGCCGAAGGTCAACGTGCCGTCCGTGGTGGATGTGTCCTGTCCCGCCGCGCCGGATGCCGGCGGTTGCGCGTGCGGGCGGGAACGCTGCGCGGTCAATTACGGTTGGGATGGCATGCACCCTGGACTTCGCATCGGCGGGAACGATCTTATGCCGGATACCCAGGAGGAGGTGTATGCGATCTGCCAGAAGTACGGACTGACGCACCTTATCTACATGGGGTTCCACACGCAGGTTTGTCTGCTTGGAAAATCGATGGGGTTGAAGGCGATGAAGTCGGCTGGCCTGCATTGCATCCTGGCACGGGACATGACCGACGCGCATCCGGGCTACGATCCCGAGCGACATTTCACTCCCGACCAGAACACGGCGGAGGTCGTGGCCCACTTCGAAAAGTACCTTGCGCCGACCGTGAACTTACAGGGGGAACTTACGCGGATCGGCAAGTGGGATCCGAACTGGGTGGTCGACCCGGTTCGGATTGCGCCGTGGGGGACGACGATGCGGCCTCATCTTTTTGAACAACCGATCACCGTAACCCTGTCAGCGCCCCTGGAACCGGGCGCCGAGATTCGCTACACCCTGGATGGGTCGGACCCGACCGCCACCTCGACAGTTTACACCGAACCCCTCCAGGTCTCGGAGTCGACCCGCCTTCGGACCTGCGCCATTCGCGACGGGCGCGTTGTCTGCCTCGAATCGGAGGGTGTCTTTGTGCGCATGGGCCCGAGACCGCCCGCGCCCGACATTGCCGTGGGGGAGTTAAAACCGATTCGGAGTGTCGGGTTCGGCCATACTTATGCTGGAAACGTCCGCTATTCGGGGAATAGCGGGCCGCCAAGAAGGAACCGATCGAACCTCGGGCAGGAGTTGAAAGTCGATCGGACCGTCTATCAACTGGGAGTGGGGGTCCATGCCCCGTGTGAGTTGATGTACGAGATCCAGCGGAATTATCAGCGGTTCGTGGCGCTGGCCGGCGCCGATGAAAACCTTGTCGACATCAGCCATGGCTCCAACCTGGCGCGCTATCCGAGTCTTGTATTCAAGGTATTCATTGACGGGAAAGAATGTGCCGCCAGCCCGGTGATGCGCGTCCAATCGCAGGCGTGGCGATTTGACGTCAACATCCCCAAGGGCTCCCGCGTGATCAGTCTCGTCGCCATGGATGCGGGGGACGGTTCGCGAGAGGATTTCGCCGATTGGGTGAATGCGGGATTTCTCCTGCGGAAGTGATCGGCCGACCCGAGGTATCGAAACCTCCATAGAGGAGGTTGGCGCCGAAGTCGCCGGTCGCCGGGGTTCAGTTACCCGTCAGGGAGGCCGGCCGGTAGCGTTCGGCGTCGCCGTGGGTCCAGAAATCGAATCCGAGGATGGCGTGAAGTCATTTCGAAATCCGACGCCAAACAACTCCACCGGCCGGCCGGCATCGGAGTCCGGTGAATAGCCTGCCTGGTTTGTCTGAAGGTAGGTGGGGTAGGGATCGTGTGTGGAATCGAGAAGGAAGGATTGATCGCGGTTGACTGTCTCCGACAGAAGCGCGCGACGAAAGAGGTAGTGGGAGGGGCCCCGGTTCGTGGGAATTGCCGAGTTGAGGTCAAACCCAATGAGGAACTGGCCGTGGCCTCGAGGTCCCATTGCCACAGGCTCCCTGCAAAATATCGATTCACGGCAAGTACGACAAACAAGGCTTGTCCCTGACGAACGCAAGATCCGCCAAAGCTCGATCCCGCGCGCATCACGAAGGAGATCTCATACGCCAGGGTCTGAGAGGATGCTTCCGATCCGTTGCCGATTGTTGTCGTCTGATTGTGGTGCGGAGGGGAGAGGGTTTAGAAAGGCATTGGGGAGAATATTTTCGACAAAGGACGGTTGGCATCCCTTCGGGGCGCTGCCCTGGCCCCTCAGGGGAGAGGGATTGCGGGACGGTGCATTTACCTTCGCAAGGATGGATAGGACCATGCCATCGAGTTTTCCGCCCCTTGATTTGGGCGGATGCTGCTGTCAATCTCTTTCGCGTCCCTGGCTGAATAAAGGCACGAGACATGAATTGCTATTATCATGCGGACCGACCTGCCGTCGGGCTGTGCAAGTCCTGCGGCAAGGGACTTTGCAGCGATTGCGCGGTTGACCTGGGCAGGGGATTGGCATGTCGCGCGCGGTGCGAAGGGGAGGTTCAGGCGTTGATCGAACTTGTCGATCGGAACGTGCGCCTGTCTCCAATGACCTCGCGGCTCATCACATCGGGACGGAGCGCGCGAATGGCCGGCGTCCTGTTCTTCCTCGTCACGGGCGCCATCTTCGTGTGGTTCGGGTTGACGACAAATCGGGAGATGCCGCTTGTGACCGTGCTTGGCGCCTGTTTCATGGTTTACGGGGTTTACCAGGCGGTCCTTGCGCGGCGCCTTTCCGGGCAGGGCCGGGATGACCGGGGGAGTGATCGTCGAAACGCGGTGGATGCCGGGTGAAAGCGCCGCTTGTTTTCTGCCGCGCGCCGTTTCCCGGGGAGATTGGGACCGAAATTCAGGAAGAGCTCCAATGAACAGAACGAAGGAACAAACCCGTGAAGGTGTCCGGGAGGCGCGTCAAACGTGAAATGGGAGTGGACACGGTGGCGGAAGTGGAAGCGATGGCTGGTGGCTCCGGTCGTTCTGGCCGCGGGCATCCTCTTCAGCGGCGACTATGATGAGGACCGCTGGTTCGCAGCGGTGCTCCTGACTGGAGTTCTCGTCGTCGGTTATGTGGCTGAGGAGATCTTCTGGATCGCGCGGAACCGGGGGCGCCCATGTCCGGACTGCGGAAGGCCGGTGCGCCTACGCCCGTTTCGAGTGACCACGCACTGTCCGCACTGCGGCACCGTGATGGAGTGAGTCGGCCCTCGGCGATTTCGTGGGGCGGCCCAGGGAGCGAAGATAACGCGCGTGCCGTGCCGGCGTTTGCCGCGGAGGGGGCAACCCGCTTGCCATTGGTCCTGGCCGGGTCTGATTGAGTGGGCGGCTTACGGGGAGGCGCGCCCGTGCGGGGGCGGCGGGCAAGGGGCCAGAGGGGATGCCGTTGGGGTGACCTTGCCCGCGTTGGCATTTGCGGTTAAACCGGGCCGATGTACGGAGCGTTCCTGGAGGGCTTTCCCTACCTGCGGCATCTCCTGTCGTCTCCCCTGGCGCTGTTATTCGGCGTGTTTCAAATCTGGATGGCCATCGACGCGATCCGGCGCCAGGAATGGTGGTGGCTCGTCTTTATCCTCGTTTTTCCAGGAATCGGGACCTTCTGGTATTTCTTCACGGTTTACCGGAGCGGCGACGGAATCACCCAGGGATTTGAATTACCTGGGGCGCACTCGCGACGTCGCATCCGCGAACTTCAGGCGCAGATTCACCACCTGGACAAGCCGCACCACCACCTTGCTTTGGGCGACATCTACTTTCAGCAGGGAAAGTTGGACCTGGCGGAGACCCATTATCGGGCTTCACTCGAACGCGATCCGACGGACCGCGACGCCAGGGCCCACCTCGGCCAGTGCCTGCTCCGGAAGAAGCAGCCCGCGGAGGCGCGCCCGTTGCTGGAGGCGGTGGTCCAGGAGGATCCCCGGCACGACTATGGTTACACGGTCATGGCGCTGGCCGAGGCCGATGCCGCCCTTGGCGAGACGGACACCGCGATCCAGGTATGGGAACGGGTGCTGGAAAACCATTCCTACGCCCGGGCACGCGTGCAGCTCGCCGAACTGTATCACGCCAAAGGCGAAGACGCGAAGGCACGCGAACAAGTTCGAGAAGTCATCGAGACGGATCCCCATGCGCCGGCCTTCGATCGGAGGCGGAATCGTGTGTGGCTGCGGCGGGCACGGAGATTGGCGGCGAAGATCGATTCAAAATGAGCATGCGCCGGACGCGCGTCACACGTTCCGGCTATTCGGACGAGACCCGGACCCTGTAGAAGCGGGGTGTCACCCCTGGGATTCGATCGTGGACCTCCAGCCAGCCTTCAGCACCTGTCGGCGGGTCGGGAAGTGTCTGCCACACGCATGGAGAAGCGAGGTTCGGAGTGAATTCGATCCGGTACGTGCGGCCCATCGCGCATGGCCACTTGAGTAAAATGTCACCGGGTTCGGCCATCATCGCGACGGCCAGGCGCAACAAGGAGGTCGGATCGGTGGGATCGGTGCCGGCGAGCCATTCACCGAGGTTCGTCGCGCCATCGGCGTCGGCATCCACGGCGGCATCGTCGGTGACAGCCGTCAGACCATGCGCGAGCTCCCACGCATCGGGCATCCCGTCGGCATCGGAGTCCGCGGTGGCATCCAGGTGTTCGTAGGCGCCGATATCCGGGGCGGCCAGACCGTCCTGATTGCCGTCGAGCGGGCGGGGGATGCCTTCCCGATCGGCGGCAGCGATGGACGTTTCGTCTCCTGCATCGATGCAAGGTGAACCCGGTCGCAGCCGGAAGTCCGCCCCGCCCGGGTCATTGAATTGCGGATCGACATGAAGATCCGTCCTACCGGCGGCGAGTCCGAGATATTCGCCGTTGGCATTGAGGAGATCATTGTGGAGAAGGGTGGGAGCGGACAACGGTTGGGTCGGGGTCTGGAAGATGCCCGACGAATTCGACACCATGAGGTTGTTGGCAATGACGAGGTTTGTGGCTGGGGGCGCCAGGGTGAAAGCCAATGCGCCTCCTTGTTCGGTGAAGGGTCCGGAGGCCGTGTTGCTGACGAGGGTGTTGTGAACCACCCGAAAGCCGTCGAGCGCATTGGTCGTGACCATGCAGTAAATGGCACCTCCCATCCCGCTGGAGGAGGTTGGATCGAAGGCACGATTGCGAAGGAACAGGTTGTTCTGAATCGATCCCGCCAGGGGTGAGTCGACTTGGATGGCGGCCCCGACGGCGGCAGTGTTTCCCTCAAGGGTGTTGCCCTCCACCAGGACCCTCTCGGAAAGGTGAAGAGCGACGGCGCCCTCCTGGGAACCAAAATAGACCGGCAGCGGGTACGAATTGTACATGGCATTGCTCCGAATCAGATTGCCGAGGATCCGCGGGGATGAATCCCATCCGTAGATGGCCGCTCCGTTGACGGCGTGGTTGTTGGCGATGGTGTTTTCCCGGATCAAAGGCGACGAAACGGTGCAATAGATGCCGGCGCCGCTGCCATCGAACGTGTTGAGGATTTCGTTCTCGCGGATCGTGTTGCCGACAATGTCTGCATAGCTGAGATAGCAGTAGAGACCGGCGCCGTAGGAGGGCGCCTGGGGAAAGACGGGTCGATTGTCGTAGGCGAGGCCATTGTGGGTGATGAGGTTGTTGGCAATCCGCGGCGAGGAGACGCCGATGAAGACACCGCCGCCAAGGCCGCCGACGCCGTACTTGTCCAGGCTGCCCCCGGTGAAGCGTCCCCCATTCTGGACGGTGAACCCGTCCAGCGTGCTCACCAGGTAGCCCGCGTGTCGACTGGTGACAACCTGGAGTTCCGCGCCGCCGTCGATCACCGTCGGATGCGCGGGGATGGAACGTTGCGCGCGGTCCATCTCGACGGCGCCAAATCCTCCGTACAGATGAACGAACGCCGGGAGGACGATGCGTTCGCGATAGGTCCCCTCCGCGACCCAGACTTCGCCACCCACCAGCATGGCCGCGTCGATTCCGGCCTGAATTGTCCCGAGCGCGGATTCCCAGGAGGCACCCTCCCGCGTGTCATCGCCCCCGTTCGTGGAGACATGGATCACAGGCACGGGCTCATTCCAGGAGTTGCCGTCGGATTCGTCGGCCCCGATATCGACTGCGACTCCGAGGACGCGATCCTGGCCATCGATGTCGCGCGAGCTGGTGTTGTCCCCGGAGGCGGTGCCCGCGTCGATGCATGGAGAGCCCGGCTGGAGATGGGTGTTGCCGAAGGTGAGACGGGCCAATCCCGGATCAGCGGAGATGTTGCCGTTGGCGCCGGCGTGGCTCACGAGCCCGCGGTAATCGCCCGCCTCGCCGTGAAGTGAGTTCCCGTGGACGCAGTTGTTCAGGATGTCAGGATCAGGGGGAGTCCCCGGAGCTTCTTCAAGACCCCAGGGATTGAAGGCCACGATGTTGTCGAGGAGTTTGGGTTTCGTGGCGATACCGGGGAGGGAGGAACTCGCCCAGTAGATCCCGGAACCGTTGTTAGCGACGATGGTATTGTTGGCAACGACGGGAGCACCGCCGTTGGAGTCGATCAGGGCGATACCGCCGCCCAGGCGGCCCCCGTTGGCGGCGACGACATTGTTGAGAATGACAGGAGCGCTGACGGCAGTCGGATGCGGGCGCCCGTCGAGGTCGTCGGCTGTCGCAAAGATTCCCCCGCCACCCACGGGGACCACCGTGGCGTCGATCCAGGACGCAGTGTTCGCCGCGATGACGTTGTTCTCGATTCGGGGCGAGGAATCCCGCCAGCAACTGATCCCGCCCCCGTTCTGCTGGGCCGTGTTCCACGTGATGACGTTGCGAAGGATTCGCGGCGAGGCGTCGATGCAGGAGATGCCACCCCCGTCGAATGCATAGTTTTGGATGATGCGGTTGCCCTCGATCAACGGCGCGACATCGCGGGTGACTCCCTTGACATAGATGCCACCCCCGTAAGCGGCGGCCGAACTCGAGATATTGGCGCGGACCAGGTTGTTGCGGAGGATGCACTGGGTGTCGAAGCAGCGGATGCCGCCGCCCATTCCATTCTGGATGGTGAAGCCATCCAGGATCGTCTCCGTCCCCCCGCCCTGGACCTGGACGACCGGGCCATCGGCGTTGCCGTCGAGAATGGTCCGGTGGGCCACGAAATCGCGCTGGGCGAGGTCGGTCTCGGTTCCGACAAATCCACCGTAGAGGGCGACGCCCGGCTTGAGGGTGATACGTTCCAGGTAGGTCCCTTTGGCAACCCAGATCTCGTCGCCCGGGATGGCGGTCGACAGGGCGTTGGTCACCGAGCGACGTGCGGAGGACCAATCGGCGCCGGAGGCTGTATCGTCGCCGGTGGGCAAGACGTGAAGAGTGGCCGCGGGTGAAAGTGGGTCGGTAAGACCTGCCATCAGCGACAGGACCAGCGGGACCAGGATGGAAGGCGTCTTCATGAACGACTGGGGGATGTGCCGGTTCATCGCGAGGACCGGCTCGAAGGAGGTTCCCGGCATCACGTTGGTCTTCCGGCGGGTTGCCTCGCGCTCTCGGGGATTGGGAGGAGACCTTCGCTGGTGCCGCGAGACCACAGGGCATAGGTCGCCTGGATGACCGGTACCGAGGCTGACCCGAAGATATCCGGTTCTCAACCAGGAATTGCGGTGCTGGCTTGGCGGACGCAGAGCAAGAAAGGAGCGACTCGGTCCCCGACGCTTTCCCTCTCCCGCTCTGGGCTGGTCTTTGCCCATATTCTGCATCGCTCCCCAGCCCAGCGGGTTGAATCCGAGCACCAAGAGGTCTCTCTGCGCACGAGGCCCGAGTCCGTAGCCGCCGAGGTAACGAGGCGGAAGCACGAGTGTCCGCCTCCTTGCGGCACACCAGGGACTTGATGGCCATTCACCCCCTGGCGACATCCAACGGTGAAGAGGGCTGAAGCCCGCGGTCCGCTTCGAACCGGCGCGCTGCGTTCACGCCGCTACGGTTCCTGAGCCGCTCCTGCTCGCACTCGAACTCGCCTCCTCCCCGCTCGAGTACGAGTCCGAGTACCGCCCAGGGTTGCGACGAAGGAGCTACCCTGGGTGCCGATGCCGATAGCGCGTCGCCAGGGAAGGGGCGTTTCTTACGCACCGAAAGCCGTAGATGTCATAGCCGAAACACACATCGGCGGAGCCGGGATTTTCGTTGTAACGGTAACCCGACTTACAACTCTCGGGGCCGAACCGCCAGGCACCGCCGCGAACGACTTTGTTCTCGCCCGTCTTCGGACCGCGGGGATTGTCGCGCGGGGATTCACCGTAATAGTCGACCTTGTAGAAGTCATTGCACCATTCCCAGACATTGCCGCAGATGTCGTAGAGTCCCCACGGGTTGGGCTGCTTCCTGCCGACAGGGCGGGGGTGGCCGCCGGAATTGCGGTCGAACCAGGCGTAGTCGCCGAGCGCGGTCGGAGAGTCGCCAAAGAAGTAGGTGGTCGTGGTGCCGGCGCGACATGCGAACTCCCACTCGGCCTCGCTGGGAAGCCGGTAACCGTCAGCATCGAAGTTACACGTCCACGTCTTCGGGTCGTAGCAGGGATGCAGGCCCTCCTTTTCGGAGCGCAGATTGCAGAAGCGCGCGGCCTCGGACCACCGCAGTTGCTCGACCGGGTTGTCGTCGCCCTTCCACCGGGAAGGATTGGCATTCATGAGCTCCCGGTATTTCGCCTGGGTGACGAGCAACTTGTCCATGTAGAAGGGCGCCACGACGACTTCGTGCGGGGGGGCATCCACTTCGTCCTTGTCGCCCATGGTGAAGGTGCCGCCGCGGATGAGCACCATTTCCGTACTTGCGGTCGAGCCGGTCTTCGGCGCCGTCGTTTCGGTCGGCGCGCCTGGTGTTTTCGCGGGGGCCGCCGGCGACTGAGCCGCCGGCGGCTGGTCGGGGGTGTCCGGGCCGCAGCCGGAGAGGAGCGCGGTGGCCATGGAGTAAAGAGCCGCGCGAAGCGATACGGCGAACCAGGCAGCCGCCCTCACCCCGCCCCTCTCCCGTCCGACGGGAGAGGGTGGCCGGAGGTTCATGCCCATTGAGAGTGCTCTCAGTAGTCCGCCCATATCTCGTATCCGTCCGGGTTTCTCAGGATTTTCCGACATCGTGCGCGGACTTCCGTGGCGACATCGACGGCCTCGGCCGACTCCACGGCGCGGTACCCGGCCTGCTGAAACAACTTCCGGGCGATGGCGTGGCAATTCGCCACGACATAGTCCTGGGCGCCGCCCATGCCTCGCCAGAGTTTCAGAAGTTCCATGTAGGCCTCGAGGTTGCCATGGTCCTGTCGCTCCGTGAGCGCCAGCGTCTTTTGGGTCAATTCGTCGGCATACGCCCTGGATTTCATGTTCTCTTTCTGGACGTCGCACGACTCCGGGATTTCCTGGACGATCGGTTCAAGGACGTCGAGGAATGGCTTCAGACCTGGAGACGCGACCCGTTGGCCGCGAAGGTACTGGATGGTGTCCGCGGCGAATTGGCGGTACTCGCCAATTCTTTCGACATGACGGTCGACAAAGTACTGCATGTCCTCGAGGGCGCCGGCGATGTCCGACTTGCGCGAGACCTCCTGTCCGGCTTCGAAGATGTCCTGGATCGCCTCGGTGCACCCGCAGGTGCAGGCCCGGCGGACGCCGTCAGCCCCGCGCCGGTGGTGGGTACGCAACCGGCGGCCGGCCACATCACAGATCTGGTCGGTCAGGGTCCGCCCGAGGGTCTCCTTCAAAACATCGACCGGTGTGACGACCCCGGCCGGGGAATCCTGGCCTTCGAGGCAATAGATGAGTGACAGGCCGCGCGGGGGGACCTTCTTGCTAAGATGAAACATGGCGCCGTCTCCCTGAAACCAAGCGGGGTAGTTGTACGAGCCGGGAACGCCGCGCCAGATCTGGGCCTTGGCATCCTTGAAGGCGAACGTCGTCGGGACGCCAGCCTCCTCGAACTGGGTCTTCCAACGGGCGGGATAAGGCCGCTTCCAGCCAATGGCGACATCCCGTTCCAGGTAGTTTGGCTTGAGCACTTCGCGGTGCCAGATGCCCGGCGAGGCCAGTGGGGCCAGGTAGACGCTCCGGCCGTCGGCATCGAATTCGACCGCCTCAAAACGATGCCCATCGGCGGAAGCCTTGGCCGACCGCAGCCGCAATCGTTGCCCCCCCTCGGGCCATGTCATCATCAACTCCATCCCCTCGCCGTGGAGCAGGCCGAGAAATGCGTGTTCCGCCGGCAGGTGGAGCAACGGCGTCTCGGTGTCGTCGTCGGCGGAGAACAGGAGGTCATCACCGAGAAACGTGGGCACGACGCCAAAGTCGATCGGACTCACGAGGTCCAGGGTCTTGAGCCGGGCCGAGGGCGTGATGCCCACAATGTCCGTGGTGTCGAAGGTGAGAACGGCGGAGGTCCCGGCGCTGCCGGCCGCGCTGTAAAAGGCTTCCAGCACAATCTCGTCGCCGGCATTGCGGACGATTTCGCAGTGATCGAGTTTCGCTGCCGCGCCGCCATCGGGTCGGGACATCACCTCCACGATGCGGTTCCCGAAACCTCCGGCCCCCGCCGCTCCCACGTCCGGGTCGGAGCCGGTCTTCAGGAAGAGGGTCACGCCGGATTGGCCCGGGCGGAAGAGTGCGACGAGCTTGCGGTTCTCGACCACGGCATCGCCTTCGAAGGCATAACGGCGACCGTAGTATCCCGGGTCGGATCCGGCCTTTGGAGGATCTGCCTCGAGCGCGAGCAGGTTGGAGGGCACCCGTCGCCACTTCGACCGCGGGACCGCTGCCGCCGAGTCCCCGACGCGCGTTCCGGTGTCCCATAAGGCGAGGGTGGGTGAGGGTGGGGCCGGGGCTCCGTTGGCGGCCTGGGGGATCCCGCCGACCACCAGGAGGAACAGCAATCCGGCCATTGCCAGGCGGGCCGGTGCCGATCGGAGGGGTGGGGCCTTGGTGGCGATCATGCTCATGGTGCCTTCATTCCAGTTCGGATTCGGCCGTCAGTAGCAGGGGAATACCTCGGAATCAAGGGCGGGCGGTCCATTATGGTATCTATTGGTGTTACTGAACGGCTCGGATGGCATGGACTGGGAGTCCTTTTGCGACCGTTCGATACTCGACTCGATTCCATCCTCCGGGCTTTTTGGCCGGCTGGGACGCGTCAGCCTCGAGCGAAGGAGGGAGATTCGAGCCTACCTTCGCGACTTTCTGCGACTGAACGCCACCGACTGACGACTGAATGACGGTATGCCGATGGAGCTTCTCGTTTCAGGACCGTCGCGGGGCGGCGCGCCGCGTCCCTCTCCGCACGGAATCGCGGGCGCCCGATCGAATTGCCTTCAGGCTGACCGACGCCCGGGACAGATTTGGGGCATGCACCCCCCACGCCGCCTTCGAACCGTCTGCATTGGAATGATCATTTGCGCGGCAGTCCGGGGGGTGCCGGCGGAGTCGCCCGCCTCGAACAGTCGGCCGCACTTGTCGAAGGGCCCGCCCTCTGGCGAGGCGGATTTCCCGATCGGCGTCTGGTTGCAGGATCCCCGGAATGCGAGCCGGTATCGGGCGGCGGGAGTCAACTTGTACATCGGGTTGTGGCGCGGACCGACGGAGGCGCAGTTGGCGGAACTTGCGCGCGCGCGCATGCCGGTCATTTGTGCACAGAACCGGGTGGGCCTGGAACATAAGGACGATTCGATCATCGTGGGCTGGATGCACGACGATGAGCCGGACAACGCGCAGTCCCTGGGGCCGGGGAAGGGTTATGGTCCGCCAATCTTACCGGAGGTAATCGTTCGGGACTACCGTCGCATGCGCGACCGGGATTCCGATCGGCCGGTGCTTTTGAATCTCGGTCAGGGCGTGGCCTGGGACGACTACATTGGCCGGGGGGTGAGACGAAACCACCCGGAGGATTACGCGGCCTACGTGCAGGGATGTGACCTGGTCTCCTTCGACATTTATCCGGTGGTCCACGATTCGCCGCAGATCGCCGGGCACCTGGAGTACGTGGCGCGAGGCGTTGAACGCCTGGTCGAGTGGGCCGGGCCCGGGCGGACCGTCTGGAATTGCATCGAGTGCACGCACATCGGGAATCCACTCGTGAAGGCGACGCCGGCGCAGGTGCGGGCCGAGGTCTGGATGGCCCTGGTCAAAGGGTCGCGTGGATTGATCTATTTTGTGCACCAGTTCCAGCCGAAATTTCGGGAGGCGGCCCTGCTCGATGACCCGGAAATGCTCGCGGCCGTGACGGCGATCAACCGGCAGATCCACGAGCTGGCGCCGGTGTTGAACAGCCCGGATTCGCCGGCGGGCGGGAAGGTGGCGACCTCCGCCGAAGGCGCCCGGATCGCCATGATCGTGAAACAACGGGCCGGGGTTACGTGTGTGTTCGCGGTGAATTTCGGCACGCGATCCGCGCGGGGGACGTTCAGTCTGCCGTGGCTGCTGGGCACTTTGAATGCGACCGTGCTCGACGAGAACCGCGACGTTTCCGTGCGCGATGGCAAATTCGAGGATGATTTTGGTCCCTATGCGGTCCATTTGTACCGGGTTCCTCAAACCCAATGATGTCCATGGCAACCAGCGCCCCTCTCCCGCCCCGGCTGGGTCCCGTCCCAAACAAGCGTGCCTCCTTTGGTTTTTTCCGGCTCTTTCTGGGTGCCGCCGTTCTGGCCCTGAGCGTCGGACTGTATGCGCTCAAGACCCAGGAACACCGGCCGAGGGCCCAGCAGATCCTTCCCGGCACCGCACCGCGCCTGCGTGGGTTTGTGGCCGGGGACCTCACGTACACCAATGAACGGTTCGCGAGCGTGCCCTGGTCCATTCATGTGGTTCGCTGGCCGCGAGAGGATCCGGCATTTCAGGTTCACTCGAAGCACGCGCGGGATGCCGCGGTGGGGCTGGCCACCCTGAGCGCGCAGGTTGGAGCCCTCGACCCGGCCCTCGGCACGCCGCTGGCCGCGGTAAATGGAGACTTTTACCAGCGCGATGACTCCTTTGCCGGCGATCCGCGAGGCTTGCAGATTGTGGAGGGCGAGGTGATCAGCGCACCGGTGGGTGGCGCGAGCTTTTGGGTGGATTCCGACGGACAACCCCACGCGACGAATGTGATCTCGCGATTCACGGTGACCTGGCCCGATGAGACGACGGAACGCTTCGGGCTCAACGAGGAGCGAGATTCGGACGTCCCGGTGCTTTTCACCCCGGCTGCCGGCACCTCCACCCGCACGCGACGCGGTGTCGAATTCGTCCTCGATCCGTCGGGTGATGGGCCCTGGCTGCCGCTTCATGTGGGCCGGACGTATTCCGCCCGGGTGCGGGAGGTGCGCGACACGGGGAACACCCGGCTGGACGCGGGCCTCCTCGTGCTTTCGGTTGGATCGAGGGGGAGCGGGGGTGCGCGCAGTGTCACCGAAGGATCAGTGCTGAAGCTGCAGTTGGCCACCGCGCCGGATCTCACGGGCGCGGTCGCGGCGATCAGCGGCGGGCCTGTGATCGTCCAGGGCGGCAGACCCCGGACAGACTGGAGTCATAAGGCCGGCGGATATGCGTACAGCTCGAGGTACGAGCGGCACCCGCGGTCGGCGGTGGGCTGGAGTCGCGATCACTTTGTGTTGATCGAGGTGGACGGACGACAACCAGGCCTCTCGGTCGGCATGACCCTGGAGGAGTTGGGCCAATATATGGTCGACCTGGGATGCGAAGGGGCCATGAACCTCGACGGGGGAGGGTCCGCCACGATGTGGGTCGACGGCCGGATTCGCAACAGCCCGTGCGAGGGCGGCGAACGGCGCATCGCCAATTCGCTGATCGTTGCGCGAAGAACCGTGCCGAAGTTGGCGCGCGGGGCCACCTCCTCGAGTCCGGCGGATTGACCTCGAAGGGCGTGCATGAAGGTCATTCAACAAACGTCGACTCCAATCACCTGGATGTCCCGCCCGCGGTTGAGGCGCGCGGGATATGCCGCATGGCTGGTCCTTTGTCTGCAGGTTGCACTCACGGCCACGGCGGGTCGCGAGTCCGTCACGAATGCCCCGGCAGCCCATGGCCGATCATTTCTCTACTACCATGAGTCGAACCCGGACGTGCCGTGGTCGATCCACATCGTGAAGGTGGCCCGTAATGACCCCGCCTACACGTTCACCACCACGTTGGGTTCCGGCGACATTCTTGGCATGGGGACTGTCTCCGACCAACTGCAGTCGCTGCCGGCGTCCCTGGGGCGTCCACTGGCCGCGGTGAACGGCGATTTCTACGAGCGGAGCGGTTCGTACCCGGGGCGCCCCCGAGATCTTCAGATACGCGAAGGCGAACTCCTCACGGAGCCTGCCGGTCACATGGTCTTCTGGCTGGATCGTGCGGGTTCGCCCCACATGACCAACATCGAATCCCGTTTTCGGGTCGAGTGGCCCGACGGTTCGAGCACGCCGATCGGCCTCAACGAGGAGCGCCGAAGCGACACTGCGGTCCTCTACACGCATGTGACGGGCGCCTCGACCCGAACCAGGGGCGGCATGGAGTTGCGTCTCGGGCGCCCGCTGACGAACTCGGCCTGGATGCCGCTCCGGATCGGCGTCCGCCTGCCGGCTCGCGTCCTGTCGGTGAGGGCCGGCGGCGATTCGCCGCTGGACGCGGACACTCTCGTGCTTTCGATCGGGCCCGCCCTCATTGAACACATCCCGATGGTTGAGGCGGGCGCCACAACTCTTGTGCTCGTGACCGAGTCCGTACCCGATCTTGCCGGCGCCCGGGTCGCGGTCGGCGGCGGTCCCGCGCTGGTTCAGGACGGAAGGACCATGGAATGGACGGGTCTGCTTCAACTGCGACATCCCCGCACGGCGATCGGATGGAACAAGGACTACATCATCCTGATGGAGGTGGACGGCCGACAGATCAATCTCTCGCTGGGCATGAGCTTTCCCGAACTTGCCGCCTACATGCTGAAGTTGGGTTGCGATCAGGCGATGAACCTCGACGGGGGAGGATCGGCGACGATGTGGGTCCTGGGAAGCGTGATGAACAGTCCGAGTGAAGGCGGCGAACGGCCTGGGGCTAACGCCCTCGTGGTGGTGAAACGGGAGAGAGACGATTGAACCGCTGGCGGGCCGCCGATCAGCGAGGGTTTCGGGGTTAAGTGGCAGCGGATCCGGTCGATAGGTGTCATGATGACCATTCGTGGACAATCGCCGGATTCGCTCCTCGACAGCGTCCTGCAAGCGGCGAGCACGCGTGAACAGATGGACGTCGAGGTGCTGGCGAAGGCCCAGGGGATCACCCGGCAGCAAGGCGCCGCCATGGTGCAGATGCTCGAGCAGGCCGCTGTCCCCACGGACGACCACCACCTCGACACCTACGCCTGAGGCCGCATCCCCGGCTGATCTCTCTTCGCTGACCTCTCGAAGGGCTACCGGCAAAGCCCGGCCCAAAAGGAGATGGAGTTTCGAGCTTCATCGATCGCGAAAGCGACGCGCCACCTCCCTGCGGCTTTAAAGACGATACAGTCCCACGGAACTCGGGTCTTCAGCAGCGCGGAACAGAACCAACGGTGAAGCGCACCCGTGACGGACCGCACTTTCTCCGGTCAAACCCCCCTGACGCGATTGAGCTGAGGCCGACATCGGCGTCCATACTGCTTTGGCGCACGTGCGAAATCTTTTTACGTCATTGTTGTAGATGAAGTTTGAACAAGCTCGGCAGGATTACGTCCATATCGCATGCACGGAAAGGGTGATCTGCGCAATGGGTGTGCTGTACCCATGTCTTTCGAGGCCGCCTGTTGTTTCCGTGCATCCGCGGTCCTCATGGCAACCTGTTCGCGAAATGCCCGCAGGGGTTCGATCGGCTTTCCGGAGTCGCGGACTCGACCGCAACCGCGGTGACTTCGTCGGGTTTCATTGAGAGTCGCGATCCTTCCACCCCCATGAGCTCTCGCCCGATCGAGACCGCCAGCGCCCGCGAGCCCGGAGGACTTGAGGACGTCCAGCCGCCGCACGCACCTTCCGAGGCTGTCCACGGGGGGCGGTGGCTCATTCCGCCGAGTTCTCCCGAGGCCCTGCGGGTTTTGCCGTCGGAATTCGTGCAGAAACACCGTGTCCTGCCTCTGAAGATCGAAGACGGGGTCCTCCAGGTTGCCCTTGCTGATACCGAAGACGGCCGGTTGATCGAGGATATCCGGTTGCTGACCGGCCTGGAGGTGGCTGTGGTGGTGGTGCCTGCCGATCACCTCCTCGAGCGCGTCGGCGAGTCCTACCAGGTCACCGTCGAGCGGATGATCGAGGACCTCCATCCCGCCGAGGAGACCGCGGCGGAGGGGGAGAACCTCCACGACATCGAGGTGATGGCCAACGAGCCGACGGTCATCAACCTGGTCAACCTCATCATCTCCACAGCCATGCGGGAGCGGGCGAGCGACATTCATCTCGTGCCTTTCGAGAATGCCCTCCAACTGCGCTACCGGATCGACGGCCTGCTCCAGATCAAGCCGCCGCCGCCCCGTCACCTGCACGCCGCGCTGGTTTCGCGCATCAAGATCATGGCGGACATGAACATCGCCGAGCGTTTCATGCCGCAGGACGGCCACATCCAGATCCATCATCGCGGGGCGCGCGTCGACATCCGCGTCGGAACGATGCCGACCATTTACGGCGAGAGCGTGGTCATGCGGCTGCTCGAGAAGATCGACGCGGGTGCTGACGCCGATGGAACTGGGTCTCGATGAGGAGCGCTCGGCGTTGCTGCGGCGGCTTGGTCGAGAAGCCGCACGGCCTGTTCCTGGCGACCGGCCCGACCGGCAGCGGCAAGACCACCACGCTCTACTCGATCCTCCAGGGCATCTACACGCCGGAGAAGAAGATCCTCACGATCGAGGACCCGGTGGAATACGAGCTGCCCGGCGTCGCGCAGATCCCGGTACGGCCGAGCCGCAATTTCACGTTCGCCAACGGGCTGCGCGTCGATCCTCCGCCAGGACCCGGACGTGGTGATGGTCGGGGAAATCCGCGATTCGGAGACGGCGGAGATCGCCATTCGCGCGGCGCTCACCGGCCACCAGGTCTTCAGCACGCTGCACACGAACGACGCCACGGGCGCGGTGACGCGGCTTCTGGACATGGGGGTCGAGGCGTTCCTGATTTCCTCGGCCCTGGAAGGCGTCCTTGCGCAGCGGCTTGTCCGGCGGATCTGCCACGAGTGTCGCGAAGAGAGCACGGTCCAGCGCGGTGATGCGCGAGCGTCTCGAGGCCCTGAGCGGTCGGGCGCTGGGGCATGACTTTTTTCATGGCAGCGGCTGCGAGGAATGTCGCGACACCGGGTATCGGGGGCGGATCGGGATCTTCGAATTCCTGCCGATCACGACCGAGTTGCGGGAGCTGATCCTTCGGAAGAGCTCTCACGCGGAGTTGAAGACGATTGCGCAGCGGACGATGACCACGATGCACCAGGACGCCCTGAAGAAGGCAGCGGCCGGCGTGACCACCCCGGAGGAGATCCTCCGGGTCTCCTCGGGAGACCAGTTCGAATGAGCGCCTTCCGGTACCAGGCGATTCAAGGCGACGGAGCGGCGGTCGAGGGGGTGGTGGAGGCCGAGGACCGCCGGACCGCGCTGCAGCACTCGGGAAGCGCGGCCTTTTTCCGTCGCGTCTCGAGGCATGCACGGTCGACGCGGTCGCGGTGGTGGACCGGGCGCCGGTGCCCGCCGCGCGGACGCGGTCCGCGACTGAGGCGACGGCCGCCGTGCCGGGGAAGCCGTCACGCAGGGTCCGAAGAAAGGAGATCACGGCCTTCACGCGTGAGATGAGCGCGCTGCTGGGCGCCGCGATCCCGATCCCGCAGGCGCTCGACAGCCTGGGAGAAGAGGAGGAAAACCCCGGACTGCGCGAGGTCATCCTGCACATTTCGGAGGCGGTCCGGCGGGGCACCTCGCTTTCCGCCGCCATGGAAGAGCATCCGCGGCTCTTCAGCAAACTGTACGTGCAGCATGGTCCGGGTGGGCGAAGAGGCCGGCGCGTTGCCCAAGGTGATGAACGACCTGGCCGATCTGCTCGAGCACGAGGACGAGGTCCGCAGCGAGGTGGTGGCCGCGGTGGCCTATCCGATCTTCGTCCTCGGATTCGGGATCGTGACGGTGGTGGTGCTGTTGACGGTCGTGATGCCCCGGCTGTTTGCGATGCTGCAGGAGATGCTTTCCGCGCTGCCGATGCCGACGTTGATTCTGCTGAAGGTCAGCGCCGTGCTGCATCAACACTGGCCGTGGTTCCTGGCGGCGATTGTCGGCGCGGTGATTGGCGTGCGGAAGTTCGTGCGCTCTCCCCGCGGCGCCGAGATGTGGGACGGCTGGAAGCTTCGCATGCCACTGATCGGCCCGGTGTTCCGCGCGGCGGCGCTGGCTCGCTTTGCCCGAACCCTGGGCACGCTGGCCCGGAGCGGAGTCTCGCTGCTGCCGGCGCTCCAGATCGTCGAGGACACCATCGGCAACCGTGTCCTGGCGGAGCAAATCGCGCGCGTGGCGGAGGAGACGCGTGGGGGCGACTCGCTCGCGACTCCGCTGCGCAAGCTGGGCCTCTTTCCAAGGGGCGTCATCCAAATGATCGACGTCGGCGAGGAGACCGGGCGCCTGGACGAAATGCTCCTCAAGGTGGCGGAGATCGAGGAACGCGCGATGCGGGCACGGACGAAGACGCTGATTTCGCTGCTGGCGCCGGCGCTCATCCTGGTGGTGGGCGCGGTGGTGGGCTTCATGGTCATCGCCATTCTGCTCCCCATCTTCCGCATGAGCCGGGCCATTCAGTGATCATCGATTGCAGGCGACAGGAGACGAAGGCAATGAAGATACGCAAGTTCGCGCGCAGGAACCCGGGCTTCACGCTGGTGGAGATCATGGTTGTGGTCGTGATCCTTGGAATCCTTGCCGCGACCATCATCCCTCAGTTCATCGGAACCACCTACGACGCCAAGGTCAGCGCCGCCAAGGCGAACATCGCGGAAATCGAGAGTGCGATCGAACGGTTCTACGTTCACATGGACCGGTATCCGACGGCGGACGAGGGCTTGAAAGTCCTCGTGGAGGCGCCGGCCGGAAGTGACACCAAATGGCGGGGACCCTACGTCAAACAGCTCCGCGCGGATCCGTGGGGCCGCTCGTATCAGTACCGTGTGCCCGGCGTTCATCACCCGACGAGCTTCGACCTCTGGTCGACGGGGGCCGACGGCGCCGACGGCGGGGAGGGACAGGCGGCGGACATCGGCAACTGGTAGGCATGCGATTGTCCGACACACTCGACGTGGTTGCGGGGTCCCGGCGGGGAAGACCCTCACCCCATCGCTCCACCATCGGACGGGAGAGGGTGTCCGGGGGACGGCTGAAGGCCCACCTCGCCGGCTTCACACTCATCGAGTTGATGGTCGTCGTTATCGTCATTGGCATCATGACGGCCATGGTTCTTCCGGAAATGCGGGGGACCTACGGCGACACTGTTCTTCGCTCCGCAAGCCGGGACCTTGTGGACGCGTGTGGCATTGCCAGCAGCCGTGCCGTGAGCTTCTGCCAGGAGCATCGGCTCCGGTTGGACCCTGTCGAGGGTCGGTACGTCGTGGAGCGCCGGATCGGCGCCCCCAACGGGGAGGAGTCGTTCGTTCCGGTCCGGGACGTCCCGGGGAGCACGGGAAAGATGGACGGGCGCCTCACGTTTCGAATTCTCCCGCCTGCCCAAGGCAGCAACGGCGAGGCCGCCGGCGCTGCGGAAAACCCGGAAGAGGAGACTTCCCAGGTTGGGGGGGGCGATGGTGTCGGCTTTTATCCGGATGGCACGTCCGACGGCGGCCAGATCCTTCTTCGGGATCGGGACGGTTTTCGTCTCGCGCTCCGGATCAACCCGATCACCGCGAGGGTTCGCGTCATTCCCATGCAGCGCGAATAGGGGACGCCAATGAGACGCGACGCCGCATTTTCGTTGGTCGAGGTGATGTGCGCGATCGCGATTCTGGCCATTGGGCTGACGGGACTCACCGAGGGCCTGAGCACGGCCCTACGTTCCACCCGGGAGTCGGAGTTGCAAACACGCGCGATTCTCTTTGCCTCCGGCCAGATCGAGACGCTGCGGGCTGAGGGATACCTGACGGACGGCGAGACCGAAGGCGAATGCGGCGACGTCCTTTCATCGTGCACCTGGCGCCAGACGCTGGTCCCCGCAGGGATGGACGGCCTGCATGAGGTCACGCTCAAAATCGAGCAGGAGTCGTCGGGCAAGACCGTTTGCGAACTTCGTACCCTCCTGTTCGAGCGACCCGTGTCCAGTTCGGAACAAGGCGCCGGACGTTCGAGGGAATCTCAAAGACGCAACGATCGCGGAGGAGGCCGGCGCCAATGAAGGCCGGTTCGGCAGGGGCGGTGTCCTCCGCCTTCACGCTCATGGAACTGATGATCAGCGGGGCGCTGATGGCGCTGATCCTCACTGCCGCCTATCTCTGCCTGAACGCCGGCTTTTCGACCCGGAAGTTGGTCGAGCCGCGGATCGATGCCGTGCAGACCGCGCGCGTGGTCCTCAGTCTGCTCGCCGCGGACCTGCGCGCCGCCTGTTCGCTCGATAAGGACTCCGATTTCCTTGGCATGGACCGGACGGTCGATGGAATGGAGGCGGACAACGTCGATTTTGCCACCCACAATTACACCCCGCGGCGTCCCGGCGAGGGCGACTACTGCCAGGTGAGCTACTACCTGGATCGTGATGCCGCGACGGGCGATTGGATCCTGTGGCGCCGGCGCAACCCGGCCCTGGCACTCGACGCGCTCTCCGGCGGGAAGCGCGAGGAGATCGCGCGCGGTGTTCGCGGCCTGAAACTGGAATACTACGACGGCTGGGACTGGTACGACACCTGGGGCGACGTGGAGGGCCGCGGGAGAGAACAAACCTCCTTTCGCGAACAGTACAACCTGACCGGATTGCCGGAGGCGGTCCGGGTGACGCTGTGGCTGGAGCCCAAGGCGGAAGGCTCACCGGCCTCGAGGGGGACGGTGTCGACCGGCGCGACGACCAACAGCGAGCCCCCGCTTGTGTTTCAAACCGTTTCCCGCCTGAACCTGGCGGCGCGAGTCGCGGCCGCGGCCAATGCCGGCGGCGGCACGGAATCCTCCCCCGCATCGCCGGCCGGGCAAAACTCGACTCCGGCGAACCCGGGCCCGGGACCCTAGCCGACGATCCCTTTGTCCTCCACCATGCGGACTGCTGAAACTCCACGACAGGCTGATGGGACTCAATCGCGTCACCACCGCCGCGGAGCGTCCATCCTTGTCGGCCTCTTGTGGTGTCTTGCCCTCCTGTCGCTGGTGGTTCTCGGCGTTCTTCACAGGTCGCGGATGGATCTACTCATCGTTCGCAACTTCGCCGATCGGATCCAGGCGCACTACCTCGCGCTGGCGGGCACCGAAAAGGCCAAGGCGCTTCTCTACCAGGATGCACGGGAGCGCACCCGCAGCGCGGTCAACCACACCGGCAGGCTGGCAGACGATCCGTCCGACTTCCGCGATGTCCGATTGGGCCGCGGTCAGTTCAGTGTCTTCCGGGCGGCACGAATCGGAGAAGGCACCGGGATTGTCTATGGAGTCCTCGACGAGGAGAGCCGCCTCAACATCAACACCGCTTCCGCCGAGGAACTGCGCAAGCTCTACGCGATCACAGCGGACCTGGTGTCGGCGATCATGGACTGGCGTGACTCGGACAACGCAGTCTCCCAGGGCGGTGCCGAGGCGGACTATTATGCGTCCCGCCAGCCGCCGAGCCGACCGCGCAATGCCCCCTTCGAGACCGTTCGCGAACTGCTCATGGTCCGTGGAATGAGTTCAAAGAGTCTCTTTGCGGATGACTTGCATGCGACAGGTCTCGTCGAGGGCAACGGACTCGGGGACGATCCCGCAAAACGCCTCGAGGGGCAGGTCGCGGTGACCGACACCGGTTGGGCGGGGTTGGTCACCGCCAATTCCGGCGTGGACAATGTGAATGCGGCAGGCCAGCCGCGTGTGAATGTCCAGTCCGCCGACCAGTCGACGCTGGAGGGCGTCCGGGGCATTACGCCCGAGATCGCGCGCGCGATTGTCGCCTATCGGGGACAGAACCGGCTTGAGAGCATCACCGATCTCCTCGACGTCACCGCGGCCCCTCCCGGAGGCGGGTCCGGCAACGCCGCGAATCCCCCGGGGGTCGTGGTCCCCGGACAGCCGAATCCACCCGGTCGAGGCGGTTCGCAGGGCGGACCCAAGGTGATCAGCGAGGACCTTTTCGTCGACGTCGCGGATGACGTGACAACGACCGACGACGAAAGAATCACGGGTGTGGTCAACGTCAACACCGCCGACCGTGAGGTCCTGGAATGTCTGCCGGGTGTGACCCGGGAACTGGCGCAGGCGATGGTGTCCTACCGGAGTTCGAGTGGATTCTTTCCGAGCGTCGGAGCCCTCCTGCGAGTGCCGGGAATGAGCCAGCAGATACTCAAACAACTGGAACCGCGGGTGACGGCGCGTTCGGAAACCTACCGGATCCTGAGCGAAGGCCGAACCGTTAGCGGTATTCGCCAGCGTTTGGAGGTGATAGCCCACGTCGGTCTCGACGATGTGCGAACCCTTGCGTATCGGGAGGACGATCTTTGAACGCCCTGCAACGACTTCAGCCCGTGCCCGTGCTGATCGAGGTCACGACCCATCGCCTGGTCGCCTGGCATCGTGGTGCTCTCGGCGAATGGTCCCTGGAGCGGACGGCCACCGGTTCCCTGACAGAGGGCTGTCGCCAAAGGCTCCAGGCCGAGCTTGTCCGGTTCGTGGACCACAAGCCCTGGCAACCCCGCTTTCACGCCTGGTGTGCCCTCGGGGCGAGGGGCCTGTCGCTTCGGCGATTCCGCCTTCCGCGGTCGAGCGGCGACGAGCTCCGGCGGTTGGTTCTTTTGCAGATTGAGGGCGAGTTTCCCCTCGCCCCGGAGGCCCTGGCCTGGGGCTACCAGCCGTTGTCCGCATCGAACGGCATTTCGAGTCCCGCCTCCCAGGAGGTGCTCGTCGCCGCCGTCAGAAAGGAGGTCGTGGAGGAATACGAGGACCTGTTGACCTCCTGCAACCTCCTGCCGTGGTTCACCCCGGCCGGGGTGGTCCGCGGCGCCTTGTGCCCGCAGA
>CAWJDJ010000019.1:0-124690 GCA_963841495.1 uncultured Verrucomicrobiae bacterium | reverse complement strand
CCGAGGTGATCCGGCGCAGCCTGGAACGGACCCTCCCAGGTTATCCGCCGAGGAATTCGCCCAGTGGCAGGCCCCGGAGCCGCTGAGCCTCGGGATGCGTTGCAAGGTGGATGGCGATGAGTGGCGGTTGCTTGCCAACGAGCCCGAATATCAGCCGCGCAGCCTGCGCAAGCGCCGCAAATGACCGCGGTCGACACGAATCTTCTCTTCGCCTGGCTCAATCGGGACCACGCCTGGCACACCTCGGCCGCCGAGTGGTTCCGTGCGCAGGCCGCCAATCCAAACCTGGTTCTCTGTGAGCTTTGCCCTTCATGGAACTCTATGCGCTGCTGCGCAACCCGGTCGTTGTGCGGCGCCCGCTCGATGGAACAGCGGCTGTGGGCGTGATCCAGCGTCTGAGGAGCCATCCGCAATGGGAACTGGTGGATTACACCGGTGGCCTGATGAACGAGGTCTGGACCGCCGCCGCGCCCGCCGGCTTCGCGCGACGCCGTGTTTACGACGCGCGCCTGGCGCTCACGCTCCGTCATCATGGAGTCGAGGAATTTGCCACGACCAACAAGAGGGACTTCGAGGGCTTCGGTTTCCCAGCGCGTTTGGAATCCGTTGAGTGAAAAATGGCCATGATGTCCGAAGCCGAGTTCCGGGCCGGCATTGCCGGCCGCAGTGACGATCTGATCCGCGAGGTTGCCGCGTTGCGGGCCGTGGGCTATCCCGACCCATCCGCAGCGGCCAGGTACTACTCCCAGAATATTGCCGAGGGCAGCCGCGCCTCCGCCACCTCCTCGCAAACGGAGTTGCGCCTTCTGAATGTCGCCCGAGCGGGCCTGGAGGAACTCCTGCTCGACTTCGAGGACTACCTCCGCCATCGGCACCTGGCGCTTTGGGCGGCCGATTCGCCCGAAGCCCGGTCCGTGCGCACAGTGGCTCGGCGGGCCCGCAAGACGGTTCGTTGACCTCGATGGACCGTACAACCATATTTACGGCCATATGAAGACGACGATCGAGCTGCCCGACACGCTCCTGCGCCGCGCCAAGGTCGTGGCGGCTCAACGGGGCGCCACATTGCGCGAACTCGTCATCGAAGGACTTCAACACGTCACTGCCCGGGGAGTCAGTCCCTCCAAGGTCCCCGGCAAACTTACCGCCGAAGAGCGCGCTGTGGCCGTCCTCGGTCCTCATGGCCTGCCGGTGCTCAAACGACGGGCGGGCGCGCGGCCGAGGAAAGTCACGTGTGCATCGGTTGAGCGCCTGCGCGAGGAAATGGGCATTTAATCCATTTCTCTCACCATGCACCTGCTCGATGTCAGTGTGCTCGTCGCCGTTTGCGATCCGGCTCACGAGTTTCATGATCGCGCCGTTTCGTGGTTTCATGCCGTTATGCCAGATGGTTGGGCCACATGCCCGCTGACAGAGAATGGTCTGGTGCGGATTCTGGGCCATTCCGATTACCCGGGAGGCCCTGGTTCGCCAGCCAGAGCAAGACCGCTGCTTCAAGCACTGGTGCGCACCACCGGTCACGAGTTTTGGCCCGACGACCTCTCCATCGCGGACCCTGTGGTCTTTCCGTCGCTTGGGCGCGCCACGGCAGCGAGTTTAACGGATCTCTACCTTCTCTCACTGGCGCTGCACCACGGCGCGCGACTTGCGACGTTGATCGTCGGATCGACCCATGCGTCCTTCCGGGCGGAACGGCCGCGATGGCGATCTTGCCGACACGATGATGCCCGTGCGCACGATCAACCTCAAATCCGGTTTCCCTTCCGTCGAAGAGGCGCGGCGGCGGCTGATCGCGGAAATGGACGTCGCCCGGGAGTCTGGCTCCCGCCTTCTGAAGATCATCCACGGATGGGGCTCGTCCGGCGAAGGTGGCAAACTCGCTTCCGCCATCCGGAGGTCGCTCCGCCTCCGCGTCAGGGAAGGCCGAGCCGTCCTTGTCGTTCCCGGGGAACGCTTTTGGGCGACTCGCTCGAAGGCCGAGACCTGCTCCAACGCCATCCCTCCATCCGCACGGACCCCGACTGGAATCGAGCGAACCCCGGGATCGTCATCGTCGAAGTCACCCGTGCGGCCTGATTCCACTCCCCGCCAGGTTCGACCTGTGTCCGGTCGCCTGCTCGAACATGATCTACCTCCCACACATCTCCTCGCCTCTGCCGCCAGCGGACGAAACACCATGGTCATGCTCCTTTGGGTATGCCTTTTGAAGTTGATCGCGAGATCGACCACCTGACCCTTGTTCCCCTCAGCGAGCCATGTCAGCGACTCCAGGTCGCGAGCGATTTCCGCAAGAATGCGGGGGGTCGCGACCTGGACCGCATCTTCTTCGCAACGCGCTGTTTACGAGATTCTGCAACTCAACTCGACATGTCTCGAGCTCTTGTGGGAAGGACCCGTTCAGGTACTCGCGACCTCGGCTGCTTCTCGGGCCTTGCAAGTCAACGGCTTGAGCGCCCAGAGTGTCCCGAGAGGACTCACCGCCGAAAGGCAATGGAGACCGGACCGCTAACGGTCCTCCCAACCTGTGTCTCGCCGGTCCCGAGAGGACTCACCGCCGAAAGGCAATGGAGACACCGGCCGGTCCCAACAGTACCATTCCGACTGGCCTATGCCGCTGGAGTCCCGAGAGGACTCACCGCCGAAAGGCAATGGAGACGCATTGAGGAAGTATCTTTGAGAGCTCCCAAGGTCCCGAGAGGACTCACCGCCGAAAGGCAATGGAGACGTGGCAGACGCACCGTCTCGAGGACGACAGTACTCTGTCCCGAGAGGACTCACCGCCGAAAGGCAATGGAGACAAGAACGGGATAGCCTGGGGGTCATCCCAGGTTGGGGGTCCCGAGAGGACTCACCGCCGAAAGGCAATGGAGACGGCCGGTCATCGTGGTAGTTTAGTCGTTGGCTTCCAGTGGGTCCCGAGAGGACTCACCGCCGAAAGGCAATGGAGACCCTGGTGATATTCATCGTTTCTAGGGTCCGCGGGGCGAACGTCCCGAGAGGACTCACCGCCGAAAGGCAATGGAGACACCGCTGACCGGTCACTCACCCGTACCGTATTGATTGTCCCGAGAGGACTCACCGCCGAAAGGCAATGGAGACGGATGCGCCTGGCGAGATCGTTGCCCGCCTCGGTCCCGAGAGGACTCACCGCCGAAAGGCAATGGAGACGTCCGAGGGATTCGTTCCGACGTGCTTTCCGCCACGTGTCCCGAGAGGACTCACCGCCGAAAGGCAATGGAGACGGAGATCCTGCGGGCTGATCCGCTTGTGAGTCCCGTACCGTCCCGAGAGGACTCACCGCCGAAAGGCAATGGAGACTGAGGTGCCATTGTCTTGTGTCTTACGCGATGGCGGACGTCCCGAGAGGACTCACCGCCGAAAGGCAATGGAGACCGTCTCGAGCCCGACAATACTCCCGAAAGTCGTCGTGTCCCGAGAGGACTCACCGCCGAAAGGCAATGGAGACAGGAGATGGGTCCGTGACTTCGCCTGGCGGGAGAGATGTCCCGAGAGGACTCACCGCCGAAAGGCAATGGAGACGCGCAGCTGCGCAAATCTTGGATGGCGATGGTCCGTCCTAGGTCCCGAGAGGACTCACCGCCGAAAGGCAATGGAGACGCCGTATGGTGACGGTGGATATCGAAGGTCCTCATGGTCCCGAGAGGACTCACCGCCGAAAGGCAATGGAGACCTCTGTCAACCGTCGCTTCACGAGCTCTGCCAGCTATGTCCCGAGAGGACTCACCGCCGAAAGGCAATGGAGACGGCCAGGGTTCTCTGTGCGCCTCGTTCGAGCCTCCACGGGTCCCGAGAGGACTCACCGCCGAAAGGCAATGGAGACGACTGCTGTCATTTCTTTATATTATTGATGTCCGTCGCGGCGTCCCGAGAGGACTCACCGCCGAAAGGCAATGGAGACAAGAGCATCGTCCCGTAGGCCAGTACCTTCCAGCTTTCGTCCCGAGAGGACTCACCGCCGAAAGGCAATGGAGACGTGCCGTCAATGATTGCCCCTTCTTCCAGAAGTTCGTCCCGAGAGGACTCACCGCCGAAAGGCAATGGAGACGGACGGAGGAATGGGATGGCCCGGGGTCTATTCCCCATTGTCCCGAGAGGACTCACCGCCGAAAGGCAATGGAGACATAGATGTTCAAGATCGCGTTCGTTGTTTCCCCATGGTCCCGAGAGGACTCACCGCCGAAAGGCAATGGAGACACTAGCGACTTACCTTGCGCGGCGGGGGAGCGAGAAAGTCCCGAGAGGACTCACCGCCGAAAGGCAATGGAGACGGAGATCCTCGCCCGACACGCGTCTGGAGGTGAGGGGTCGGGTCCCGAGAGGACTCACCGCCGAAAGGCAATGGAGACGTCGCGTCAGAGAAGCATTTGGCCGCAACCTCAAGATGTCCCGAGAGGACTCACCGCCGAAAGGCAATGGAGACCCGTATTGGTGTCTCGGGACATCGTAGGTCCCGAGGATATCGTCCCGAGAGGACTCACCGCCGAAAGGCAATGGAGACTGACAGGAAGCGGACACGTATCGGTCGCGTCTGTTTGCACGTCCCGAGAGGACTAACATTCGGCTGAGACCCAACGGCCTGGAGTTGGCCGGCGACTTCCGTGAGGCCCTCGAAGCGCCCGGTCCAGTCTGGCGCAAGAGGTGTCCTGCACCGCCGTGGCCTCGGAGTAGCCGTTGACCAGGTTTTGGACGAGTTGCTCGGCCGCATCCAGGGTGCTCGTCGCCTTGTTGCCGAAAGGCACTGAAGACACCAGGCGGCAGAGAATCGACCGCGATGTACCAGGGCAGGTCCGGAGAGGACTCGACTCACCGCCAATGCGACTGGAGACCTCCGCCGCACCCGTCCATGTAGGGGCGGCGGTCTCGGTGAGGCATCGCCTGGGTCTATGCCAGGTCGTTGCCTGTCCACCGCCGCCTGGCGCAGATTTTTTCGTCGACGGACAAGCCTGGCATTCCAATCCCCACGGAAATCCCCAGACTTGCCTGACGATGCCGGTCCCCGTTCTCCTTGTCTCGCTCGGCCAATCTGCCGCGATCGTTCCGGAGGCCTTCCTCCTCGACGGTGTTCACTTCCTGTCCGTCCATGTCATTACCACTGAAACCACCGACCTGACGCTGGTCCGGGAATTTTTTGCGCAACACGGTTCCCACGTTGATCTGACTTTCACCCGCGTGGCCGATTTCCGCGATCTCCGCTCCGAATCGGACCACACCCGATTCGAGGAAGTCCTCTACCGCTGGTTTCTTCAAAAAAGCCCCGATCCCGCTCGACGCTATGTCTGCGTAGCCGGCGGCTTCAAGACGATGTCGTCCGCCATGCAAAAGGCCGCATCCCTCCTGGGTGCCGCCGAGGTTTTCCATGTCCTTGCCGATTCCTTTTGTGGGGATGACGGGGGCAACAAGCTGCGTCCGCCGGGTTCCGTCTCAGAGATCATTGAGGGAGCGGCAAAGGGTCGTTTCCACTGGATCCGGCTTGGGGCCGAAAGCGGATGGCCGCAGTTGCGATCCGCCACAGCAAGTCAGTATCCGCTCCGGGTGGAAGTCGATCCGGACGGCGTCTGTCTTGCTGCTGCGCCGAATGACGACTTCCGGAAACGGGTCTTCGACGTCATTGACCGGTCGCATCGCATTGCCCGCTGCTGGGATCAGATTTCGGACCTGCCTTTTGCGGAATTGGCCACCTGGTCGGAGGCGGATCTCGGGTGGCTTGCTGAACCGCTGAACCCCGCGGCCGAACTGGATCGCCAATGGGTGCGTCGGTTGACAAAGCTGGAATTGCATTGCCACCTCGGTGGCTTCGCGACTTCGGGTGAACTCCTGGCCGCCGTGCGCGCCAAGGCAGACAAACAAATTCCGGCGCTCCTGCCTTTGAAGGTTGCGGAAGGATGGCCATTGCCAGCATCGCCGATCGGGCTCGAGGCCTATCGGCGTTTGGGCGACAACAACGGTTCGTTCCTTCTCCGGGATCCGGGGTGCCTGCGGCAACAGTGCAAGCTGCTCTATGAGGCACTCCAGCAAGATCACGTTTGTTACGCCGAGATCCGATGTTCTCCCGCCAACTACGCATGTCTCGATCTGAAGCGATCACCCTGGGATGTTCTAAGAGACTGTCTGAAAAATAAGTGGGGTCCTGTTTTCGCGGAAAAGGCCCTATGGCGAGGCGCGACGAGGGAGCATACCCGCCAGCGGTCTGTGACCGAGGAGCAACGAAGCCAGAGGGCCTTTTCCGCGAAACCCTGCGGGCGATAGGTCTTTTGCGCGAGGCCTTCGTTGGCTCGACCGTCACAGCCCGCTGCGGGGATGCTCCGGTCTCGCCGCCTCGGCCTCGCACAAAATCCCTCGTCGCAGGACTCCAATTATTTTTCAGACAGTCTCTAAGCGACATCCGAAGCGCCTTCCAGGAATGCATGGAGAATGCGACTTTGCAGCCAGGCGGAAATCCGGAATCCCCGACACGCTGCCACGTCAACCTGATCATCATCGGCACACGCCAGGCGTCCGGCGACTACCGCGCCAGCATCACGCGCCATCTGTCGCTCGCTGTTACTGCCGCCGAACATTGGCGCGATGACTCCGGTTGCCAGGTCGTCGGCGTCGATCTCGCCGGCTTCGAGGACCGCGAAACACGCGCTCACTACTTCCGCGAAGAATTCACGGCCGTCCACCGCTGCGGACTCGCCCTCACCGTCCACGCCGGCGAGAATGATGATTCCGAAGGGATCTGGCGGGCGGTGTTCGACCGGAACGCGCGGCGCCTCGGACACGCCCTGAGTCTGCGGAACGCCCCCGAGTTGCTCCGATCCGCTGCCGACCGCGGGATCGCAATCGAAATGTGCCCTTACGCCAACCTCCAGATCCGGGGATTCCCTCTGGAGGTCTTTGCGGCGGAGGCTGCGTCAGCCGCTCGCTATCCATTGCTGGACTATCTCAGGGGCGGACTCCGCGTCACCGTGAACACGGATAATATCGGGATCTCCGAGGCGTCGCTGTCGCAGAACCTTATTCTTGCCGCCCGGCTCTGTCCGGCCCTCACGCGCCTTGAAGTCATCCGGCTGCAGCGGCATGCCCTGGATGCGGCATTCATCTCGCCGAGACGTCGTGCCAGCCTCCACCACCAGCTATCGTCGTCACTTCCTCACCCGTGAGCGAAGGGGCGAAGACACGGGCCCTTTGGTCTCGCGACGTCCCGAGACGTCCCTGAGGTTCCAATCCAGAAAGAGTCGTGTGAAATTCGTGAGTGTCGGGCGGACGGTCGGAGTCCCTTGATGCCTCTCCGACGCGTGAGCGACCGAATAAAAGCTGAACCCAACCCGCGCCTTCCCTCGAACATGCCGACCGCGTGCGTTACCCAACCCCATTGCCGGATCTCGCTTGTGAGCCAACGTTTGCAGGTCCGTGCGCGTCCGAATGACAAGGGAGTCGAGGAAGTGGTGCGCGAGATCCCGTTGCGCGATCTGGACCGACTGATCGTGGAGGAGACGGTTCAGATTACTTCCCAGGCCATGTCGGAACTGCTGCGTGGTGGTGTGCCGATCTCCTTCATGGGTTGGAGCGGGCAGGTCCTGGGAAGCTTTCTTCCAGCCTCGAACAGCCATGGCCTTGCCCGGCTCCGACAATACGAGAGGACCCGGGACGCCATATTCGGCCTGCAGATGGCTGGCAGGATCATCGCCGCGAAGGTCTACAATCAACGCCGTGTGCTCCAACGCCTCGCGGCAGCACGCGAGCGACGGAGAACCGATGGCTCAGCCGGTTCGCAGGAACCGGATGCGCCACTCGATTCGGGTGGTGCTGGCTGCCCTGCCGCTTTCGACGGCTTGCCTGGGACGCGTCGGATTCCCCGGAAGCCGGGGAGACAAAGGCCGCGCTCGTGTGGCTCGACCAGGTGCTGGGCAATGTGGCGCGCAGCAGTTCCGTTGACGAACTACGGGGCTACGAAGGGGCCTCGACGGCGCGCTACTTTCAGGTGTGGGCAGGCTTCCTTCCCGCGGGATACTCGTTCGAGCGCCGTAGCACACGACCGCCATTGAATCCGGTGAACGCCTGCATCAGCTTCGGCGCCACGCTCGTCTATAACGAAATGGTGGCCTTCATCCACGCGCATGGCCTGGATCCGGCCCTTGGCCTTCTTCACGCCACCGAGGACGGCCGGTGGAGTCTTGCCCTCGACCTGATCGAACCGTTTCGACCCGCGCTCGTGGAGGCCCTGACGTTGGATTTATTCAGTCATCAGATCGTGTGTGGCGAACATTTCGAGTCCAAGAATGGCGGCACGTACCTCAATGACGATGGCCGGCGCCGGTTCATCCTCCAGTACGAACGACGGATGGAACGTCAGTTCATGAGCGAGGCAGTGGGACATCGGACCACCCTGCGTCAGCAGGTCGAACAACAAGCCGTGATGTTCAAAAGCTCGCTGGAAGATCCCGGCAAATTCGAGCCGTTTCTGATCAATTGATCTGCTTCTACCATGGACGATTGGTGGTTCGAGGCTTTCCCCAGGGTCCCCTACGAAAAGTCGCCGCCCGGCGCAGGTGAAATGTTGTCCGTCGTCGCCTACGACATCACAAGCCCCAGGCGCCTGGCGCGCGTGGCCAGGGTCTGCGAGGACTACGGCGTCCGGGTCCAATACTCGGTCTTCGAGTGCCACCTGGAAGAGGAGGCGTTCACCGATTTCTGGTTGAAGCTCCTGGAGGAGATTGATGAGGACGAGGACCGGATCGTCGCTTACAAGATCGACGCCCGTTGTGCCAAGGAGACGCTCACCGCCGGAACCATGGTCTGCTCTGAAAAGGCGGTCTGTTATCTTGTATAATAGGATAAGGAAGCGAGGACGAGACGGCGGCAGCGGCGTACGGTCTTCGTCGGCCGCGATTGAGGGATTGATGGATGTGGCTGGTGAGCTTCAACCGACCGTCTCGCAGCCGCACGTGAGGGCGCTCGGGGGAGCGACGTTGTCGGAAACGAATCCTCTGATGGTGGCGTTAAGATCTGCGGCGACCTTGTCATCACGCCTCGCAAGTCTTGAGAATTTGCCCCGCCAGGCGATCATGCCGCGGCTCGCTCCCGATACGACGCCGAACGGTCAGAAACAGAAAACAGACCGGAACCCCGGCCGAGTTGGCGTGTTCGGTCCGCGAGCATTGACTATGGTTTTGAACCCAATTCACCGTGTCCGCTTCGACCCGTGGACCGCCTTCTGGATCGATTGGTCGAGGGGAGGTTCCGGTGGGGTGTCTCCGATGGAAACTGATTTTCGCCTCGCCGGAGAGCGCGTCGCGACGGTCAACGGGAACTGATCACCGCGCATCGTCTGGTATCCGTGAAGCCGGTGATCGGGCTGCCTGGCTAGAGTCCTTGTTCGGCAGAGTGTAATTGCTTTGAGCCAAAACTCACCGGTAAGTAACGGAGGCTTACCTTTTTAAAAGCGAATCACAGCCATCCCACAGGAATGAGCAAAAAGTTGCTGGAAGATCGCAGTTGACTCTGCCACACGGCAGAGATGGATAACATCCGCAACCTTCCAGCGCCGTCGAAGCTCTCCGTCCTTCGGCAAGTTTTCAACCTCATTCCCGAGTTCCTGGTTCCGAAGTTGGCTCGGGAAACTGGCGTGGATGAAAAGGCGCGCACATTCAGTCCGTGGAGTCATGTGGTGAGTTTGGGTTACAGCCATCTGGCGCACGCCATCGGGCTCAATGACGTCAGCGATGCTCTCCAGCTCAACTCCGGTCCGCTGTCTGCCATTCGTGGGGCGACACCGCCCAGTCGGAACAACCTTTCGTATGCTAATCGCCACCGGGATGCGACCCTGTCGGAGAGACTCTTCTGGGAAGTGTACGAGCATCTGGGAGAGATCTGCCCGAAGTTTGTCAGCGGACGGGCGGGTAAGAAGTTTGCCCGGAGGTTCCAGCGGACGATCCATGTCGTGGACTCGACCACGATTGAGTTGGTTGCCTCGTGCATGGATTGGGCGAAGCACCGCCGGCGCAAGGCGGCCGCCAAGTGCCATCTGCGCCTGGACCTGCAGAGTTTTCTGCCGCGCTTCGCGATCATCGACACGGCGCGTGAGGCTGACGCCAAGCGTGCACGGGAGGTCTGTGCGGACATCAAGGAGGGCGAAATCGCCATATTTGACAAGGCTTACGTCGACTTCGGACACCTGGGAGATCTGGAGTTACGCGGGGTGGTGTGGGTGACGCGTGCCAAAGAGAACCTGAGCTACGAGGTGCGAGAGACGTACCCGGTGCCTGCCGGCGGCAAAGTGGTCAAAGACGAGTTGATTGCGTTAACGAACCCGGCTTCTCAGAAAGCGTATCCCGATCTTTTGCGTCGTGTAGAGGTGTGGGTGGAAGTGGACGGAAAAGAGAAATTGATGACCTTCCTGACCAATCAACTGACTTGGAGTCCGCAAAGCGTGGCGGACCTGTATCGGTGTCGGTGGCGCATCGAGGTGTTCTTTAAGCAGATCAAGCAGACGCTGCAGTTGTCGGATTTCCTGGGGACCAGCGCCAACGCCGTACGCTGGCAAATCTGGACGGCCTTGCTGGTCTATCTGTTGCTCAGATATCTGGCTTTTCAGTCAAACTGGAAACACAGCTTCAGTCGGCTATTTGCCGTGATACGAACGGGACTATGGAGAAAGTGGGATCTGATAAGTCTCTTGGAACTATATGGGACAGCCAAGAGCAGCCCCCGTTACCTTGCGCATCCCGAGCAGGCCTATTTCCCTGGATTCGCGTGATCCCGTGGGACAGCCACCGCGCAAAACGAATCGCCAATCTTTCCGGAGGGACAGATGATCTGAAAAGTCTTAAACCACTTCCGCGCCACGGCCCTCAAATCCCTCGGAAAACCGCAGGATTACCCTTCGGTTTTGCCCTCTATGGGATGACAGTGAAAGCGAATCTCAAAAGGCAGGTTTTGATGTCAATGAGTCATGTTTTCAAAATCCAGGGGCTTTGGGAGCCACGACCCCCTCCCCAGGGCGCCTTCGAAAGTGAGCTGCGCTTCCCCTGGAAGAGCTTGCTCAGGGACGACAAAAGTCATTGCCTTTGTCCGCCGGGTGACCGTCTCTTACCGGGTGCCTCGGAGTCCGGGGATCAGCATACTACGGGCCGCGATCGTTGTCACCGTCGCCATCGCATTGGCCGTCCTCATTGTCATCAGCCTGGTCGGGCGGACGCCGGAAGATCCGCTTTTCGAGGGACGGCGCTTCAGTCAATGGTTGGAATCCGTTTCCGACGATGGCCTCACCGCCGGCGGTGTCGGGCCGGATCCCGCCATGCCGCGATCTCTTCATGTGCCCGGCATCCGGGTCGTCTTCTCCAACAGGAATGCTTACCGGGCCATCCAGAGTGTTGGCGCAGATGCAATTCCGTTGTTGTCGAAAATGATTGGGGCCGATGACACCCGGCTCCGGCGGGCGCTCTGGGAATTCACCGAAAGACATCGTGGAACCCGATGGGTTCGACGGTCACTCGGACTGAGTCCTCCGACCGGGTGGAAACAGCAGGTTCAAGCCCTCGCTGCTTTCGGCGAACTCGGTCCGCGCGCCTCGGGTGCCATCCCCAGGATCATCCCTATGCTGGACGATCCGGACCGTGCCCAAGTCGCCGTTGTCGCCCTGCTGTTGATCCAACCTCAGCGAGAGCGTGATATCCTACGCCTCACGAATGTTCTGCGGATTTCGCGGGTCTCGGCCAGCGGTGCGGCGGCGGACGTGCAGCAGTCCATGGGCCTCATCGCGCTCTCGACCTTTGGGGCCCGCGCGGCACGTGCGAAGCCGGTGTTACTGGCCTGTCTGCAATCCACGAACACGCGCGTTCAGGCCGCGGCGGCGATCGCGCTTCAGCGAATCGGGGCTCCAGCGGCCGAGGTCGTTCCCCTGGTGATGTCGCACCTGCCAATGGGTGACACGCCCTTGGGAGATTCCTCTTTACCTGATGCTCGCAGACGGGGCGCGGCGCTCCTGCCGGGCTTCGGACAAATCGAGACCGAGCGCGTCGCACTGATGAACCTCTGGACGCTGGCCCGGTATGGCCCCAAGGCGAGATCTGCGCTCCCCGCGCTCAGCAATCTCCTGACCTATCCCGACACACGATTTCGACAATCCGTCGCCGGAGTCGTGCGCGAAATTGAGGCCGGCGCCTCGGCGCCGTGAAGCCGGCATTCAGACGCACCGTCTCGTGGAATGCGAGTGTGACCGGGCATTGGAACGAATCCAATCCATTGCCGTCCGACACCGGCGCACCTGCCGGACCTTCAAGCCCGCCGATAGATTGCGCCGGGCTTGATCTCGCCCGGCGCACTTGCCATTAACGAGGCGTCCCATGAAGACACCCAAACCGCCGGAGTCGTTGAACAGGCGCGACTTCGTCCGCGCCACTTCCGCACTTGCCGCCTCCGCCGTGGCCGCCGGCCTTCCCGGAAGCGCGCCTGCCGGTCAGCCCACGGCTCCATCCCGGCCGACCGCCGGCGCCTCGCCGCATCCCCTGCTCACTCCTCAGGCCGAGTTCCGGGATGTTTCCCGGGGCAATCCCAGGCCCTTCACCCTCCAGGGCGAGGGCCTGCGCGAGGCAGGCCTGACGCCAGACACGTGGCGGCTCAAAATCACCGCCGACGACTGGCAGGACGCCGCCGGCAATGGCGCGCGGCTCACCCGACCGCTTTCCCTGGCGCAGGGCACTGCCCTCGACCTGCCGCAACTGATCGAGTTGGGCCGCCAGCACGGAGTCCGGTTCATCAAGGCCGTGCAGTGTCTCAACATTCAGACACCCCTCGGTCAGGGTCTCTGGGAGGGCGTCCCGTTGCGCGAGGTCCTCCAGCTATGCGGTGCCATGAGAAATGTCCGGCGGCTGTACTTCTGGGGCTTTCACAACAACGACCCCAAACAACGGTTCCAGTCATCCCTGAGCTACACCCAGGCGATGGAGACACCTCCCGGCGAACTCCCGGCGTTCCTCGCCTACCGCCTCAACGGGGAGGCCATTTCCCTCGAACGCGGCGGTCCGGTCCGAATGATCGTTCCCTGGGCGCACGGCTTCAAATCGATCAAATGGTTGTGCCAGATCGTGGTCACCAACGACTACCAGGCCAACGACACCTACGCCCTGCAGAACAACGATCCGGAGTCACACCTCAAGACCGCCGCCTACCTGGATGAGCTTCCCGCGAAGATCGCGTCCGATCAGTCCATCGTGCTCCGCGGCTTGGTGATCTCCGGCCTCTCGGGTCTCCAGCACGTCGAGTACGCACTCACCCGGGAAGGCCAACCGGAGCAAGGTCGGGAAGCACACTGGATTCGCTGCCAGCTCGAGGAGCCACCGGCGGACTGGTCGGCGGTACTTCCCGAAGGCGTCTCACCGCGCCAGGTGCTTGGCTTCAACGCCCGGACTGGCCAGCCCGAAACCTGGCCATTGCGATATGGCACGGCTTCCTGGTTTGCCAACCTCGGCAAGCTCCCTCCCGGCCAATACGCGGTCCGCGCTCGCGCCGTCGACCGGTGCGGATTTGCCCAACCGGAGCCCCGTCCGCTTCAGAAGACGGGTGCGAATGCTCCCCACGTACGGGAGTTCGAGGTTGAGGCTTAGATTAAGATTAGGTGCTCACGATTGGGTTGCGCCAGCCGCCCGGAGGTCGGACCGAACGCGTTTCGCCCGGCCCCCAGGTCATTGGTTCATATTGATGGACCGGCATGCCATTCTTAAGAATGGGATCAACGATCCGCCACGCCTCCTCCACGTAATCCTCGCGGGCAAACAGTGTGGCGTCGCCCATCATCGCGTCAGTGAGCACGCGCTCGTAGGCTTCCATTTCCTTCGGGCTGGACGAACGGTCAACCCTCAGTTCAGTCACCCCGCTGAGTGATTCGTCCTCAGGCGCAATGGTGTTCAAACCGAATGCGGCCACGACGCTCGGACTGATTCGAAATCGAAAATAATTCGGTTTCAAATCGTAACTGTTATACATCGTAGGCGGATGGCGCAGCTTGATTTCCAATTCCGTACACGTGACCGGCAGGTTCTTCCCGGCCCGAATATAAAACGGAACCCCGGTCCAGCGCCACGAGTCCACCTCCAATTTCAGGGCCGCGAACGTCTCGACGTTTGAATCGGGCGCCACGCCCGGCTCGGCGCGATAACCTTTGAATTGGCCACGCACGACGTTTTTCGCTTGAAGTGGCGGAATGGCTTTCAGGACTTTTACTTTTTCGTCCCGGATGGATTCGCTGTCCGTGCGGATGGGCGGTTCCATGGCCAAATTGACCATGACTTGGAACAGGTGATTCTGAATCACGTCGCGGATGACGCCCACTTGTTCGTAAAATGCGCCACGGCCTTGGACACCAAAATTCTCCGCCATCGTGATCTGCACGCTTTCAATGTGATGCCGGTTCCAAAACGGTTCGAGAATGGCGTTGGCGAAACGGAAGAAGAGCATGTTGTGCACGGGCGATTTCCCGAGGTAATGATCAATGCGGAAAATTGCCTTTTCCTCGAAGGTTCTGAGCAGGATGGCGTTCAGTTCACGCGCCGATGCCAGATCGCGGCCAAACGGCTTTTCAATAATCATGCGGGCGTTCCGGGTGTCGCCGCTCCGGGAAAGTTGCTCCACCACGATCTCGAACGCAGCCGGCGGGATGGCGAGATAATAGGCCGGCCGTTGGGCCTGACCCATCTCCCGCCGAAGCGCCTGGAATGTGACGATGTCGTTATAATCGCCATCCACATAGCGGAGCAAGCCGGACAACTTCTCGAATGCCGCCGGATCAATTCCGCCGTGTTCTTCGAGGCTGTCTTTCGCGCGGGCCTTGAGCTGATCCAGATTCCAGCCCGCCTTCGCCACGCCGATGACGGGGACGTCCAGGTTTCCGCGTTTGACCATCGCCTGCAACGCCGGGAAAATCTTCTTGTAGGCCAAATCGCCCGTGGCTCCGAAAAACGCCAGAGTATCGGAATGCGAATCGTTCATTGTGCCTTGTTTTCCTTCTTCTCCAGATGCCCGCCAAAACCAAAGCGCATCGCCGAAAGCAGCTTGTCTTGGTAATTCGCTTCGCCGCGTGAGGCGAAGCGTTCATAGAGCGCTGTCGTTAGCACCGGCACCGGAACGCCTTCGTCAATCGCCGCCTTGATCGTCCACCGCCCTTCACCGGAATCGGAGACGCGCCCGGCGAATTTCGCAAGGTCCTGGTCCCCGGCCAATGCGTTCGCCGTCAAATCAAGCAGCCATGATGCAATCACGCTGCCGCGCCTCCAGACTTCCGCGACATCGGCAAGATTAAAATCATAGTGATAATACTCCGGATCTCGCAAGGGCGTCGTTTCAGCTTCAATCGGACTTTGTTTCTTACCGATGTTCGCGTCGCGCAGCACGCTGAACCCTTCGGCGTACGCCGCCATGATCCCATATTCGATGCCATTGTGGACCATCTTGACGAAGTGCCCGGCTCCGTTGGCGCCGCAATGCAAATAACCTTGTTCAGCGGTGCCCTCGGACTTTTCTCGTCCGGGCGTTCGCGAAATACCATCGGTTGCGGGGGCGAGTGCGGCGAAAATGGGATTCAAACGCTGCACAGCTTCCTTTTCACCGCCAATCATCATGCAGTAGCCGCGTTCCAAGCCCCAGACGCCACCGCTCGTTCCTACATCCACATAAAAGACACCTTTCGGTGTAAGTTCCTTGGCGCGCCGGATGTCGTCCACGTAATACGAATTGCCGCCGTCGATCAGAATGTCTTCCCGTTCCAGCAACGGCAGGATTTCGGTGATGGTCGGGTCCACCGCCGCTGCCGGCAGCATGAGCCAGACCGACCGAGGCTTTCTCAATTTGTTTATAAAATCGACGGCTGACGATGCACCCACCGCCTTTTCCCCCAACAATTGCCGCACGGCGTCCGACGAACGGTCGTAAACCACGCATTGATGTCCGCACCTTATCAGGCGCCGCACCATGTTGGCGCCCATGCGCCCGAGTCCGATCATTCCGAGTTGCATGTTTCCATTCCTGTTTTGCTAAGAGACTGTCTGAAGAATAAGTGGGGTCCTGTTTTCGCGGAAAAGGCCCTATGGCGAGGCGCGACGAGGGAGCCTACCCGCCAGCGGTCTGTGACCGAGGAGCAACGAAGCCAGAGGGCCTTTTCCGCGAAAACCCTCCGGGCGACAGGTCTTTTGCGCGAGGCCTTCGTTGGCTCGACCGTCACAGCCCGCTGCGGGGATGCTCCGGTCTCGCCGCCTCGGCCTCGCACAAAATCCCTCGTCGCAGGACTCCAATTATTCTTCAGACAGTCTCTAATGTTGATTTGGCATATTTGGCATTGGCTCGTCCAGGTGCCGGGTGTCGTTCCACAGTCGGATTGCCGGCTCGAAGAGAGTGTTTTCATAGCCGAGCACGCTCAGGCTCCCGGTGCTCAGGACAAAGAATCTCCCGGCGGCAGGCTGAAGGTTTAGCCAGCGGGCCGCCAGCACACGCAGGAAGTGACCGCTCGAAAAAATGAGCACGTCACCTTTGGCCGCCCTCAACCGATTCATAACCCTATCGGCCCGCGCGCCAACCTGATCGGGCGATTCCCCGCCGGGGCAGCCATCGCGGAAGAGTTGCCAGTCGGGACGTTCCGCATGAATCTCCGCCGTTCGGCGACCCTCGTAATCGCCGTAGTTCCACTCGACCAGATCGGAGTCGGCATTGGCTATCGATCCGAAACCGGCCAACTCGCAAGTGCGGGTGGCACGCCGGAGGGGACTCGTGAAAGTTTCTGCAAATGTCAATCCAACGAGTCGTCTACCGAGCCGAAGCGCATTGCGTTCGCCGTGCTCCGTCAATGGAACATCGGTCAAGCCCGTATGCTGGCCCGAGAGGCTCCACGCTGTTTGGCCGTGGCGCGCCAGAAAGATTGAGGGAAGGGATCCTGTGGCATTGGAGTTCATTTTCTTGAAGCCTTCGCCGCCGAACCGGAGGGTCTCGCGCGCATCGCTGTTGTCGGGAAATGGAGTGGCGCACGGGCTTGATTTCAAATACGACGTCAACGATCAGGGGCGCAGCAACCGGCAGGCTTTGCATTCCATGGACCAGGCGAACAAGGCCGGCTGCCAGCCCGATGATTTGACCAAACAGATTGGACGCTCCGTCCGCCACCGGCGCGTGGTCCGTAAACTCATTGGTGCATCGTGGATTCCTTTGACGTGGGTTTGCTACCACCTGGCGCCGGCATGTGCCCCCCCATCAATCCGAATGTTCTCGCCATTAACCATTGGAGCGGATTCGAGATAAAGCAATGCATCCACAATTTCGGAGACTTGGATCAATCTTCGAAGCGGATTTAGTTTCTTCAGTTCCTCATGGTCGTCGTTGGCGTGCATGGGCGTGTTTACGACGCCGGGTGAAATGGTATTGGCACGAATCCCGTCCCCGACGAATTCCATCGCCAGTTCGCGGCTGAAGGCCGGGATGGTGGATTTTGTGATGACGGGCAATGAAATGGGCGCGCCAGCCAACGGCTGATCGGCCACGACTGTCGAAATGCTTACAATGTGGCCGGATTTCTGTTGGAGCATTTGCGCAACTGCCTGCTGGGTGACGAAGAAGTACCCGGCGATATTTGTGGCGATCATGACTTCGAAATCTTCCGGAGTATATTCCGTAAACGGTTTTGGCATGTAGATGCCGGCGTTGTTGACGAGGAGATCAATGCGGCCGAAATGCTGGATGGCTGCGCCGGCCACCTTTATGGCCGTATCCTTTTTGCTGATGTCCCCATCCACGAGAACAAGATTCACGGAGGCATGGAGTTGTTTTGATTCACTGATGGTGCGCGAATTAGCCACAACCCGGTAACCGCGCTGCAAAAGCGCCAGGGTTATACCCAAGCCAATGCCGCTCGAGGCCCCGGTAACTATGGCTGTCGGACCCTTTTGTTTTGAAGTCACGGCTTTTTTGCTTTTGTCGACACACATCAGTTCGCGAACGACGCAACTTGATGTTCAGGCTGAAGGGCGCACTTACGGCTGGACAACCGACGCCCCTCTGCCCGCTCCCGATATTCCGGTTATCCGCTTCGAACCCGGTCAACCTTATCGCATTTTACAAAGCGGCTTGGGCTTCACTTGCCTCTGGGAATGAACCCGGGAATGCCAGTCTCGACAACGGGATTGAGCCGGATCCGCAACTTGATGTTTTCGTTGATTTCCCACATTGCCTCCCCAGGAAGAGTGGAGAGGTCAAAGTTTTCCTTGATTCGACTGGGGGTCTTTGTGGTGGTCAGGAGCGCCGTCCCACGCTGAATGGCCCATGCGAGTGCGACTTGAGCCGGAGTTTTGCCGACCCGGGTGGCGATTGCGGTAATGACAGGATCCGCCAGCACGTTGGGCTCCCCACTGTGACCCAAAGCAGCGAAAGCCTGCAGCACGATTCCATTCCTTCGGCAATAGTCCAAAAGTTCCCATTCCGGCAGATACGGATGGGATTCTACGTGAACGACTGCCGGTTTTATGCTCGAAGCTTCAAAAATCTCCTTCACCCTTTCCAGGCGAACGTCGGATAGTCCGATCGCTCTGCACTTGCCCTCGTACACCAGCTTTTCTAGACGCCCCCCATGTGTCTAACAGGTTTGCTTCCCTGTCATAGATCACATTGCCGTTTCTGTCTCTTGGGTCTTGCGCGTCTCCAGGCTGAAAGGCGAATGGGGTGTGGATGAGATAGAGATCGATGTAGTCAAGCTGGAGTCTCTTGAGGCTCGCTTCGAAAGCCGGCTTGACGCGCTCGGGACGATGATTCGTGTTCCAGAGTTTTGTGGCGACAAACACATCCTCCCTTTTGATCTTTCCGGTCTCGAACACCTCCTTGATTGCTTCTCCGACCTCTTTTTCAGTGCGGTAACGTTCCGCGGTGTCGAGGGCGCGAAATCCTGTCTCGAGTGCCGCCCTTGTCGCATTCCTGGTTGCGATGGGGTCCGGGATCAGCGTTCCAAATCCGAGCGCCGGGATCGCGCCGGACCCGTTGCGTAAAGCGAACTTTGTGAAGCGAAGGTTGTCGGTCTCAGTTTCCATCATAATCTTGATCCTCCGTTAGATGAGGGCCCGTCGGAAAAGGGTCTGCTTTTTCGTCGCGCCCCGCCATCCGGCCTTTCGCGCGAGAACAGGGCCATTGTTTTGATGGCCGAACGGCTCAAAAATCCGCGTCGAGTACGATACGATAACGCGCCTTGCCTGATTCGAGTCGTGCGAAAGCCTCGTTGATGCGACTCATTGTATAGTGCTCAGTCTGTGGCGAGATATTGTGTCGCGAGGCAAAATCGAGCATCGTCCCGATTGTCACGGGCGAGGCGGTGGGCGAACCCGAGATGTTGCGCTGTGCCATGATCAGCGAGAAGGCGGCGATCGGTATGGGCTCCAGCACGGCACCGACGACATGCAGCCGCCCGTTCGGGGCGAGCGAGCCGATCATCGCGTCCCAATCGAGGGGCACGTTGACGGTGCTGATTAGGAGATCAAAGCTGCCGGCGAGCTTTTTGATTGCTGCGGAGTCTCTGCTTGAGATGACGTGGTTTGCACCGAAACCTTTTGCCTCATTGGATTTGCGCTCGCTCGAAGTGAATGCGGTCACGTCGCAGCCATACGCTGCGGCGAATTTGACGGCCATGTGCCCCAGGCCGCCGATGCCGATGATGCCGACGCGGTCCGTCGGCTTTGCGTGCATCGCGAGTGGCGCAAAGACTGTGACGCCCCCGCACAGGAGCGGGCCCGCGTCGGCGAGGTTCAACTGTTCAGGCAACGGGATGGCCCAGGCCCAGTGCGCGCGAATATGACTCGCGAATCCACCGCGATGACCCACGATGGTCGGTTGCACCTGCGGACAAAGGTGGTGGTTTCCCGACATGCACTGGTGGCAGTACATGCAACTGCCCGAGTTCCAGCCGACACCGACACGCTGGCCGACTTTGACCCCCTTTGCATTCGGGCCGACGGCCGCAACGCGGCCAATGACTTCGTGGCCCAGAACAGCAGGATATTGCGAAACGCCCCATTCATTGTTCAGGATGGAGAGATCGGAGTGGCACAAGCCGCAATTTTCGACCGCGACTTCAACGTCCTCAGTTCCGAGCGGACCGAGATCAACGGTTTCGAGAGCCATCGGCAGCTTCGCGGCTTTGGCAACCCATGCCTGGTATTCGAGGGTGGTATTCATAAATGCGGTTTTTTGGTTTGTTGAATTCGTCTTTTCACCAGTGGTTACCGGCGCCGCCTCAAAGCGAGAACTTCACGTCCGGCAGGCCATGCGAGGTCCGGGACGCGCTTTCCTCCCGGTCGACGATCGTAGGGGTCATGCGGTACAGAGCAATTTCGGGGACACAACACCAGGGATTTGACGGGGGCGCCCTCTGTCGCTCAATGAGCCATTCAGCGAAGCGCACTGAGGCGCGCGGCGCGGCCTTTGGTGGCTTCCGGCAGCTGTAACATCGAAGGGTTGGAGAAATTGGAACACTATTTCCTTGATGTCGTTGAAAGCGCGACGGTGCCGGACGCCTTGCCGGCCTCCCAACCACCGCCAAGCGCTTTGTAAAGTTGCACGAGATTGAGGGAGACGGCTTCCTCGCTTTGCACCAACGCGTCCTGCGCCGTATAGAGGGACCGTTCGGAATCCAGCACGCGCAGGAAATCCACAAGGCCGCTTTTGTAAAGCTGGGTGGACAATTCCAGGGCCTGTTGGTTCGCCTGCACGGATCGAGACAGTGATTCGCGCCGGACCTGCTCCCTGGCGTAGGCAGTGAGCGCATTCTCCGACATCCCTCAATGCCACCAACACCGTTTGCTGATACGAATCCAAAGCCTGCTCCTGGCGGGCGTTCTGGACGCGGACATTGGCGCGGATGCGCCCGGCCTGAAACATTTCCCACCGCACGGTCGGGCCGGCCGACCAATCCCGGCTTGCGGAATCAAACCAATCGTCTGCCGATATGCTTTCCAAAGCCGGCAAAACCCGATCAGCGAGAACTTTGGAAATAGATCCGCCTTGGCCACGCCGATGCGCGCGGTGGCTGCAGCCAGGTCGCGTTCAGCGCGTTGAATGTCGGGCCGGCGTTGCAGCAATTCGGAAGGCAATCCGACCGGCACGGTCGGCGGGGTGACGGGGATGGGCTTTTCGGACGGACATTGTGTCCACCAACGCTCCAGGCGGCTGGGCGAGCAAGACGGCGAGCGCGTAAACATTTTGCCGAAAACCCGTTTCGAGCGAGGGCACTTGTGCTTCGGTTGAGGTGAGAATTGCCGTCGCCTGTTGGACGTCGAGATCGCTGTTCAAGCCGCTTTGAAAGCGGTTGCTGGTCAGATCCAGAATCTCCTGTTGAACCAGGATGTTGCTGCGCGTGATGGCGAGGCGCTGTTGGTAGCCTCGCGCCTGGATGTAATTCCGCGCGACTTCCGCCAACAATCGAAACCAGCACGTCGCGCTGGCCATATTCGGCGGCGCCAATTTCCGGGCATTGGCGGCCTCCACCGCGCGCCGTGTGCCGCCGAACACGTCAAGTTCCCAAGCAGCGTCAAATCCGGCTTTGTAGAGATTGTAGTCCGGCAGGTGCCTCGGTGGCAGCGGCGGAAAGCTGTTTTTTCCCAAGCGATTCCGGGAGATACGATGCCTGGATTCCGACCGAAGGCCACAAGCCGCCGGCGACCACGCCACGTTCAGCGCGAGCTTCGCGCACGTGGGCTTCGGCGATTCGAAGCGTGAGATTAGACTCAACGGCCGTCACCATGAGTGAATCCAGATTGGTATCGCCAAATTTCTTCCACCAGGCGGCCAAGGTCGGCGGGGCTGTTGGTTTCACCACCGGCAAGAGACGAAGACCATTGCGCCGCTGACATCCACTTTGGGCGGGTGATAGTTTGGTCCCGACCGCACAACCCGCAAGGAGCGCGAGAAATGTGGCGGCTGTGACCATCGTCGGTTTCATCGTTTGACGCACCTCCTCGCTCCGATTGACGGCATTCAAGAGATTCAGAATGGTCTCAACGGTGATTTCATCGCCCACGCCGGTATTGAGCATCGACTTGGAAAAGCGCGCGGTTGGGCCATTCCTCGGCTAAATGATGCTTCACAAATTTTCGGCGTTCGTCGTCCATGGTGTCCACCAATTCGATGGCCTCCGTTTCGTCGCCCGACGCGCTTGAACACTCGCCGGAACTCGAGATTCGCGCGAGGCGTACAGAAACACGCAAAAGGTATCGGTGCGGTTGCGGAGAAAGTACGGCGCGCCGCGGCCTATGATCACGCATGGCTTTTTCTCCGCGGCTCTGTTCGATGACTTTTGAACCAATGAAACCAGCCGGTCGGTAGTCCAAAACGGCCAGATCGGGCGACGGCAGGTTTCGGATCAAAACTCCCGCGCCAGATGACATTGACCAACCTTTGAAGCAAAGGATCGGTCCGTTCCTCCCGCTTCTGCAGACTTCGACTGGAATTCTTGCGCAAGCCGCGCGATTTCTTCGCTCAGCGCCTGATCAAACAATCTCCAGTTCAGCCGCTCGGGCCAGTGTTCGCCGATGGTACTGCCGCCCGCGCCGAATTCCCGGTCAATGAGAAGAATTTGTTTCATAATTCTTGCCACTGTTCACTCGGCCAAAGCCACGGCGCGGATCTGCTTGGGCCGTTCAAAGACGAAAACGCACAAAAGGCACACCGCGCAAAGGCAGGCCACGACGTAGAACAAATTCATGAACGCCCAATAGCTGGATTGTTGGAGCATCCCGTGATAAATGAGGTCGCGCGCCCGCGCCAGGGCGCCAGCCGGATCGAAATGCAGTTCCAACAGCTTTTGCGCAAAGCCCAGGTGTTGTTGGTATTGAGGATTCAGAGGCGACAATTGCCCGACCATCATCGCCTGGTGCGCCTGGGCGTAGCGTTCCAACATGGTGGAAACAAAGGAAAGGCCGACACTGCCGCCGATGTTGCGGACCAGATTCTGGAGGCCGGTGGCATTGCCGATTTGTTCGTTGCGCAACGTGCCGATGGCCAGCGTCGTCAAAGGGACAAAGATGAAGCTCGTGCCGAGCCCGGAGACGATGTTCGGGAATATGATGTTGCGCATGGACATTTGCAGGTTCAACCGGCTCAAAAGAAAGCTGGAGAGTCCCAACATGGCGAAACCGAATCCCACCAGGATTTTCGGATTGACCCGGCTCGCCAGCGCCCCCACACAAAACAACCCGACCAACGCTCCGATGCCGCGCGGAGTGACGGACAAGCCTGCATCAAACGCGGTGTAGCCCAGCAGCGACTGGAGAAACAAGGGTTGCAAAGCAATCAGCGCATAGAGGACCAGGCCAAATATGCCAAACAAGGCGCTGCTGATCGCGAAGTTGCGGTTTTTGAAAATGCGCAAATCCACGATGGGATGGTCGGTCCAGAGTTCGCGCACGATGAATCCGATGAAGGACACGGCGCAGATGACGGCAAACCAGCGCAACCATACGGCCGAAAACCAGTCCGCGTCCTGCCCCTTGTCGAGTATGATTTGCAATGTTCCAAGAAACAAACCCATCAGGCCGAAACCAATCCCGTCAATGCGGCCCGGCCGGCTGGCGCGAATGTAAGGCGGGTCTTCGACCACCAGCAACATCAGGAAAACTGCAAGGATGCCGACGGGCAGATTGATGTAAAAGGTCCAGCGCCAGGAGAATTGGTCGGTCAGCCAGCCGCCCAGGGTGGGACCGACGACGGGAGCGACCACAATGCCCAGACCGAACAAGGCCGTGGCCGTGCCGCGTTGGGTGGGCGGAAAACTTTCCAGCAGGATCGCCTGAGAGAGCGGTTGCATGGCGCCACCACCCAAACCTTGCAGGACGCGGGCAATGACCAGCATTGGCATGCTGGTCGCGATACCACAAGTCAGCGAAGCCACCCTCTAAAACTTATCCACAGTCTCCAACAGAGTGCGCTCCCGGCGCTTCGAGTTCGACGTCGAGCGTGCCGTCTACCTGACAGTTCTTCATCGACTGTTTGCTTCCGGTAGTGATCGAGCCGCGGAGCGTTGGCGTGAGGCATACCGCATGCCGGGTACGGAGTCCCTCGATTTGCACCATCTCTACCGAGCCATGGCGTTCCTGGGCGAGCCGTTGGCCGATGCTTCCGCCGCGACCGTCCCCGGAGCACCGCGTTGCATCAAGGATCGGCTTGAAGAAACTCTATTCGAGCCCCGCCGCAATCTCTTCAGTGAACTCGATCTGGTGTTCTTCGACACCACCTCCATCTACTTCGAAGGCCAGGGGGGCCAGGAACTCGGCAGTACGGAAAGAGCAAGGACCACCGGCCCGATCTGAGGCAGATGGTCGTGGGGATGGTCGTGGATCTTCATGGGCGCCCAATATGTTGTGAACTGTGGCCTGGCAATACGGCCGACGTCGTTTCGCTGGTGCCGGTGGTCCAGCGCTTGCGTCAGCGCTTCGGGGTTCGCAAGGTGACCATCGTTGCCGACCGCGGCATGATCAGCGCCGCGACCATCGCCGCCTTGGAGTCCAAAGAACTGGATTGTGACTACATCTTGGGCGCCCGGATGCGTTCGACTAAAGAAGTCAGCGATCGGGTGTTGAGCGATCCGGGCCGTTTTCGCGAAGTCCAGCCCGAGCGTCACCGGACCAAGGATCCGTCGCCCCTGAAGGTGAAGCAGGTGTACATCGACGATCGTCGATACGTCGTGTGTCTCAACGAGGAACAACGCCGTAAGGATACGGCCGATCGCGAAGCCATCGTCGCGCACTTACGTGAACGCTTGCCCGGGGGCGACAAGGAATTCATCGGCAACAAGGGCTTTCGAAAGTTCCTCCGCTCCGAGTCCGGTGACCACTTCACGCTGGATGAAGAAAAGGTGACAGAAGAAGCGCGCTACGACGGATTGTGGGTTCTACGCACGAACCTGGCCGATGAGCCGGAGATGATCGCGATGGCGTACAAGCAACTCTGGATGGTGGAAGACGTTTTCCGGACGATGAAATCGGTGTTGGAAACCCGGCCGATCTATCACAAGCGGGACGAGACAATCCGCGGTCACGTGTTTTGCAGCTTCCTTGCCGTGATGCTCAAACGCGCCTTGGAGCTCCGACTGGAAGAAAAGGGAGAGAGTTGGGAATGGGCCGAAGTGTTGCGCGGCTTGGACCAACTCCACGAGGTCGAGGCGACATTCCAGGGTCAACGATTTGCCCTCCGTAGTCAGTTGGTCGGCCAGGCGCACAAGGCATTGGCCGCCGCTGGCGTCGCCGTTCCGCCCACGATGCGGGAACTCGCATGAAGACGCCCGGGCAAAGCGAAAATGTAGTGCCAAGAGCCTGAGGTGTCTTCGCAAGTCGTTGACTATCAGTGTTGCAGTTTTTGGAACTGTCGAAGATGGGCCAGGGTGAACAACACGGTGCAAGCGACCAGAAAGCGTTTGCGTCCCAAAAAACTGGAAAGCCAGGCACTGGCCGGCAGGATGACCGCATTGGCCACAAGATAACTTGTGAGCACCCAGGTGGATTGATCCCGCGTGGCCCCAAGATTTCCCGCAATGTATGGCAGCGCCACCACGACGATGGAGGTGTCCAAAATGACCATGAACGTCGCCAGCATCACTGGCACCGCAATCAGCCACGGGTTGAAGCGCGGGCGCCATTCCGTCACCGGCGTGGAAGTGGCGGCGCTCATTTGACTTTGACTTTCGGCTCGACGGACATGCCTGGCGCAATGTCCAGGTTGGTCGGCATCGCTTCGGCGAAAATAATTTTCACCGGCACGCGCTGGACGACCTTGACGTAATTTCCCACGGCATTTTCCGGCGGCAATAGGCTGAACCGCGCGCCGGTGCCTGCCTGTAAGCTGTCAACCGTGGCTTTGAAATCTCGATTTGGGTAGGGATCAATATGCACTTCCACGGGGTCTCCCGGCCGCATATCGGTCAACTGAGTTTCCTTGAAATTGGCGGTCACCCACACGTTTGTCGGAACCAGGGCAAGCAACGCCTGGCCGGGATGCACGTAATTTCCCACTTCCACCGTGCGGGCGGTGACCCGAGCGGCCACCGGAGCGATGATTTTTGTGTAGGATAGATTCAGTTCAGCCTGGCGGACTTTGGTTTGGGCCTGTTGAACCGCCGCGGTGGCGGTTTCAAAGGCGGCTTGGCTGAGGGTTTCCTCCGCCTGGGCTGCCTTGACCTGGCTACGCGCCGCTTCCAGATCGGCTCTGGCGGAGCGCGCCTGGGCTTGGGCCAGATCAAGCGCGCTCCGGGACACGGCCCGGCTTTCGACGGATTTATAACGTTTCAGGTCATCCGCCGCTCGTTGGTTCTCCGCTTCAGCAGCCGTCACCGCCGCCTGCGCCTGCGCGACCCTGGCTTGACTGACTTTCACCTGGGCCTGGCCTTCATACGATCGGCTCCGCGCCGTCGCCAGATCGGCCCTGGCATTGGCCAGGCTCGTTTCATAATCGCGCGGGTCCAGTTCCACCAGGACATCACCTTCGTTGACCGTTTGATTGTCCCTTGCCAGCAGCCGCGCGATCTGACCCGGCACACGCGAGCTGACAATCGTGACGTATCCGTCAATGAACGCGTCATCGGTGGATTCGTAGGGCGCAACAAATCGCAAATAATAGAAAGTCGCCGCGGCGAACACAGCCAATACCGCCACAATGGCGATAAGAATTCTGCGCTTTCGGCCCTTTTTTCGGGGTGGTGGGGGTTCCGGCTCCTTTGGATCCTGCTGTGGTTGTTCTGGTTTGATCGCGCCTTTATCAGCGGAATCCGAGTCCGGGTTACCAGTTGGCGTCATTGCGATCGGCGATGAATGTTCCGGGGTTGGATGCGTCTCGCTCAGGAATGCTGCGGTTCATTCGTTGGCAATTTTTGCGACGGTCTTAACATTCTGAACGATGCCTGTCGGTGCGTCGCCGTGGGTTTGCTTACCAGCAGCAATCGCCTGTTTCAGATCGTTTGCACATTCCAGGCCAAGCTCAAAAGTCGCGCTATTTCCCGGAAAACCTTGAGGAATTCAACTTATTAGAGGCGAGGCGAGTGGAGGGATGAAGTCAGATGAGCGCCAATTTTTTGGCGCAATGCCAATACATTTTCACTTGCGGCAGGACCCGATTGGACCTGGGGATTTGATAAGAGACGCAAGCGCACGCCACGAGATTGGGATCCGCGATTACGGTCTTCTCAATGCGATCAGGCAAGTCCCCGCGATTTGCGACGCCCTGCACCCGACCACACAGATGTTGAAGAGGCACCTGAAACGATCCCCGAGCGAGCATCGCCGTCCTGAGATCCCAATGGGGCGCGGCCTCGGAGCCCGTCTGAAAACTAGGAGGGGCCCTGTTTTCGCAGGAAAGGCCGGATGTCGAGGCGGGACGAAGGAGCATACCCTTCAGGGGTCTGTGACTGAGGAGCAACGAAGCCAGGCGGCCTTTCCTGCGAAAACCCTTCGGGCGATGGGTCTTTTGCGCGAGGCCTTCGTTGGCTCGACCGTCACAGCCCGCTGCGGGGATGCTCCGGTCTCGCCGTCTCGGCCTCGCACAAAATCCCTCGTCGCAGGGCCCTTCCTAATTCTCAGACGGGCTCTCAGGCCGACGAGCCGGGGAATGCGCGGCTTGCGCGAGCGCACCCATGCGGCACGGGCTCTTACCTCGAATCGGTCAAATCGCGAATACTCTCAATGGTGTGGCTGGCGAAAGGCCGTTCGTGTCTGGATGGCGTTTCCAGTTGTGCTCAGATCGCTGCCGTTCTACACCGCCCACGTGAAGCGAGACTCACCGTCCGGATCTTCGAACCGTTTCAATGATCCGGGCTCGTTGCATCTCGTCGGCCGATGAATGCCGAGCTTTTGCATCTTGGCGGCGAGCGTCGTGCGCTTGAGTCCCAGGCGCGCCGCTGCTCCCGTCGACCCGCCGACCACCCAGTCAGCATCGCGCAACGCGAGCAGGATGTGTTCGCGTTCGATTTCCTTGAGCGTGTGAGCGGATGCGGTCAGGCGACGGGTCATGTCGGGCGCAGCCGAACAAACGGGCGCCAACTCGTGCAATGGCGGTGTCAGCTCGTGGCCGGGCGACAAAATGACTGCGCGTTCGAGGAAATTCCGCAACTCGCGGACGTTTCCCAGCCAAGGATGGGTCGCCAGCGCTTTCATGACCTTGACGGGAATGGTTTCAATGCGCTTGTTCATGCGCTGCGATAGGTGGGCGACGAAATGCTGCACCAACAGCGGAATGTCCTCGAGACGCTCACGCAATGCGGGGATGCAAATGGGAAAGACATTAAGACGATAGAACAAATCGCTGCGAAACTGCCGGTCGTGGACCATCGCGGACAAGTTTCGGCTCGTGGCCGCGACGATGCGGGTGTTCACCCGGGTCGTGACCGTGCCTCCCACGCGCTCGAATTCGTGTTCCTGCAATACCCGAAGCAGTTTGGGTTGGAGTTCGAGCGGGATGTCTCCCACTTCATCCAGGAAAAGCGTTCCTTGATGCGCCAGTTCGAAGCGTCCAGACCTACGGGCGATAGCGCCGGTGAACGCACCGCGTTCGTGGCCGAATAATTCGCTTTCCAACAATCCGGCGGGCATCGCCGCGCAATTCACCTTTACCAGGGACTTGTTGCGGCGTGAACTCTGTCGGTGTATCGCTTCGGCGATCAATTCCTTGCCCGTGCCGGTTTCGCCGAGGATCAGAACCGTGGAATCCATCGGCGCGACAATTGCCACCTGGCGCAGGACTTCCCGCAGCGCCGCGCTCTCGCCGACGATAAGCCGTTCCGGAGCGGACCATTGCGGGCGGACTTCGCTCCCGGATTCGCCATGTTCGCGCGCCGCCGGATTGAATCTCATCGTTTCCAGACAAGATTGATCCTTTCGGAATAACATGGGTCGGGCCGACGTCTCGGGAGGTGGTTGAATCAATGTCGTCATCGTCGTGTGCTTTCGTTTTATTTTCTCCTAAGAGACTGTCTGAAGAATAAGTGGGGTCCTGTTTTCGCGGAAAAGGCCCTATGGCGAGGCGCGACGAGGGAGCATACCCGCCAGCGGTCTGTGACCGAGGAGCAACGAAGCCAGAGGGGTTTTTCCGCGAAAATCTTCGGGGCGACTGGTCTTTTGCGCGAGGCCTTCGTTGGCTCGACCGTCGCAGCCCGCTGCGGGGATGCTCCGGTCTTGCCGTCTCGGCCTCGCACAAAATCCCTCGTCGCAGGACTCCAATTATTTTTCAGACAGTCGCTAAACGCCGTTTGGATCAAGCGCCTGTGGGATCGCTGTGAATGTTTTCATAACATGCTCTGTTGATCATCAAGCGAAGCCTTGAGCGAGTTGCGAATCGCGAGCAGCAATGCGTCCTGGGTGATGGGCTTTTGGAGAAACTGAACAGCGCCTGCCGCCAACGCCTGGCGCTCGTCGTCCTGAGAAAAATGGGCGGATAAGAAAATGATTGGGACCCGATTGGAATCCTCGGCGAGGCGTCGCTGCAATTGCAGCCCGTTCATGCCCGGCAACCGGAGGTCGAGGATCAGGCAGGCTGTCGCCTGCGCCAGTCCGGACATGAGAAACTCCTCCGCCGACGCGAATGCCTCCACCCGCAGCCCAGCCAGGGGAAGGAGCCTGCGGGTGGAACGCCTGACCGAAACGTCGTCGTCCACGATCGCAACGAGTGGGGGCTGCAAGCTCCTATTCCTGGTCGCCATTGCCGTGTGGAATCCAGGCCATGTCCATGCCACACGATAACGGCGGGGAAGGGGAACTATCTACTGCACCTTGGGACAGGTTGACTTTTCCTTGGAGCCCTTCGGCGGGCATGCAATTCCGAGCTTTTCAACCATGCGGACCAGATCGGCGAGCGATTCCGCATGCGCTTTTTGCATGATGTGAGCGCGATGAAATTTGATCGTTCGCTCGGTGGTGGCGAGCTTGCCGGCCACTTGTTTGTTCAGGAGGCCCGCGGCGACGAGCGGCAGCACTTCGCGTTCGCGAGGCTGTCAGCTGCTCGTAACGCCGCGCAGTTCTTCGATTTCGGATCGGCTCTTGCGCGCCGATCGGTCCTGGTCAATCGCCGCCCGGACGGCATCCAAAAGATTGCGGCTGCGGAAGGGTTTGGTCAGGAATTCCACCGCGCCGGCTTTCATCGCGCGCACCGACATTGGAATATCGCCGTGGGCCGTGATGAAAATGATCGGAATTTGGATTCCTGATTGGGCCAGTTCGCGTTGAAGATCCATGCCGCTCAATCCCGGCATGCGCACATCGAGCACGAGGCAAGCCGGGCTTCAGGTCGTGGGTTCTTGAGAAATTCGCGGGCGGAAGGAAACGTTTGAACTTCCAGTCCGATGGATCGAATCAGGCGTTCGGTCGAACGACGGACTGACAGATCGTCATCCACGACAAATACGATGGGGGCAGTAGTATTCATACGGTGACCTTGCGTGGCAGCAGGCAGGCTGAACAGAAAGGTTGCGCCAGCCTCCTGGTTCGGCTCGGCCCACAAACGCCCGCCATGCGCTTCGATGATGGAGCGGCTGACGGCCAGTCCCATTCCCATTCCGTGCGGCTTCGTCGTGTAGAACGCTTCAAACAGCCTGCTCCGCCTCATCGGATTTGAGCCCGATGCCGGCATCCTTCACACTGAGCAGGCACTCCGGCACTCCATCGCGCACTCCGCGCCTTCGCGCAGATCGTCAGAATGCGCCTTTGATTCGTCGGTCGCTTTCATCGCATCCATCCCGTTGACGACCAGATTAAGCAAGACCTGCTGGAGTTGCACGCGATCCGCCATGACCGGAGGCAATTCCTCTGACAACTCAGTCCGAATCGTGACGTGTTGCGCAGCGGATTCGTAATGGGCGAGGGCCGATACCTCCGCAACGATGTCCGCCAGGTTCAGCAAGGATTTTGGCAAGCGGCTCTTTTCTCACCAACTGTCTGACGCGCGCAACAACAGCGCTCGCTCGCTCCGCGTCCTCGATGATTTCAAGCAGAGCAGCGCGGACTTCCAGAAGATTGGCAATTGAATCTGGCACGAGGTTCAGACAGGCATTTGCGTTGTTGGCGACCGCGGTTAGCGGCTGATTCACTTCGTGCGCGATGGAGGCGGTCAATGCTCCCAGGCTTAGTACTCTGGCAGCGTGTGCGAGCTCGGATCGAACCTTCCCGAGCGCTTCTTCCGCGAGTCGGCGCCGCGTGATATCCTGAACTGCGCCGATGTAAAGCAGCCGCCCCTGCTGGTCCCGGGCCGCGTGAGCGGTCAAGTGGACATACTTAATGGCACGGTCGGGCATCAACAGCCTGTGTTCATATTCGAAGTCGCTGCCAGCCCGTCGCGCCCGGTCGATCATTTCATTCAACATCGGGATGTCTTCCGGATGAACGCGCGTGCCGATCCGTTCGAGCGTTACCGGCAGGTCCTCGTCAAACTCGAAGATACGATAGAGCTCCTGTGACCACGTGATTTCACCCGTTTCCATCTGCCAGTAAAAGCTGCCGGTTCGACTGAGCCGCTGGCCTGTGGGCAAGAAGCGCTTCGCTGCGGCGAAGTTTTTCCTCTGCGCGCTTGCGTTCAACAACTTCCTTGATCAAATCTTCGTTGGCTTTCGCGAGTTCCGTCGTGCGTTGCACAACCCGCTGATCCAGTTCGATCGCGACGCGCCTTTGTTCGTTCAGGAGGCGTGCCTCATGCAATCCGATCACGACCTGGTTTGCGGCGACGCTCAGGAGAAGGATTCTCAGTTTGCCTTGGAAAATCCTGACGCCTGGAGCCGACGACGATGAGACCGATTTCCCCCTGCAATCCCAGTCGCAGCGGCGCGATTGAAAGGTCGTGGTTTCGGATACGGCTGCGCACCGATGAAGGCCAATTCCGCGGATCCTGGCCCAAACATTGGTGGAGTCGCATTCCAATCTGATGCGGGTTAGCCGTCGGGCCTTGCGGTTGTGCGAATCGGACCATCTCGACAGGCGGGTCTTCGGGCGGATCTTCCAGGCGGAGATAGACCAAATCCAGATGGAGGATATCCATCAGCACGTCGAGCAAAGTGCGAACGATCTGGGCCGCACCGCCGCCGCTCCAAATGGCCGGCAGGGCAATGACGCTTACGAGATCATTGACGCAACGCCGCAGTTGCTTGATTTCGTCGGCGGGGTATTCGGACACCTCCATTTCACACCCCCGCCCGCGCAGTTCGGCGTTCGCGGAACTCGCGGAGAAATTCCTCCGGCGGCACAAAGAACGGATTCCGCTGCAGGATGCCGCCGATGATGACCATCGGATGGGTCCGCAGGATGTCAATCACGGTGTTGCCTCCAAATTTGGCGAGATCGTAAACGCAAATTACCGCGTCGTCGTGGCGACGCCACACGTCATTGACGCGCGATTCAAACTCGACAAGGTCATCGGTGCAGGACCGACTTTCCGCGGCCCAGTCCATTTGGCAGACAATGCGGCTGAGTGGAAATCCTCCCTTTGCGTTGCCACTGGCCAATTGTTCGAACACCTGAAGCATTCGATCGGGATCGAAACGACTGTCTTGGAGATACGCCTCCGTACTGGTCCGCAGTTCCAATTGGCCACACTGTTGGGCAGCCTTCGTATCAATTCCCGCGGCCGTCAGCCGGCCCAGATGATTTTCATGTTGCTCCGGATTGACGACGTGGACGGCTTTGTCGCCACACTCGAATCCGTCCGTGATGAATGGCAGCAGCACGCGATAGGCTTCATCGGTGCTGTTGAAGAACGCGCAGACATGGCGAGTCTCGCCGAGTTGAGAACCGGCAAAGGGAATAGGGATAGACTTCTTCATAGTGAATTCCTCCTTATTCAGACGGGCCCCAACGTCCGCGTATCCGCCTCCGCCTTGATTGATGGATACGCCCGGCATGGGCTGAAGACCACACGCATCCAGAAAGCGCATTGATCTGAACTGGGATGCGCATCGCTCACGGTGACGGCGTTTGCCTATCGAAGGACTGTAATCGGGGAGATCGCGACGTGGAAGCGCAGATTTGCCTGGTCTCCCGCGACCCTCCGGGTCGCTCGGACTCTCTTTCGTCGTGTTCCGGGGGCCGCGCTCGTCCCTCGCTTGCCCCCGGCTATTGTCCCTTGTCCCTCCGGGACCCAAAACGCCGCCTCGCGCCCCAAGAGTTCAGCGGAAGAATAGCGAAACTCCCAGCATCCTTTGTCGGCGCCTCGGATGGCGCCCGAACCCGCTCAGGCCCGAACGTCCCGGAATCGCCCGGGACCACTCCCGGCCAGACTGGCACCACGGAGTCCGGCGCCGGCTCGTCCCGCGCTTCACGTTGAAGATTGAAACTGCGCGGCGGCGACTCATGGTCCGCGGTTCGTGCTCATCCGGGACCCTTCAAGCATCCGTGAACAGCGGCGTGGCAGCCGCCGAGGTTCTTGATTTGCGAAAACCACTTATGATCGATTGGAAAATCCTCCGGGCGACGGGTCTTTTGCGCGAGGTCCCGCGGCTGCGGGATTGGCTCGACCGTCATCCCGCGCTGCGGGACGGGGATGCTCCGGTCTCGCCGCGCGGGTCTCGCACAGAATCCCTCCTCGCAGCTCCATTCCTCCTTTTCAGACGGGCTCTAAGTCCAATTGTCCGCAGCTTTTTTCTGCTGGCGGGCGCACCGATGGCGGGGCATGCCAACCCGGCCGAAATTCACTTCTCGCAGTCCAGCCCGTCGGTCGAGGCCTACGACTTTCTTGAAGTCAAACTGGACGTCAGCCGGCCGGATGCCGGCAACCCATTTACCGACGTCGCGGTGGACGGCTGGTTCGCGAGGCGTTCTGGGGTAGGAACGGGGGTCACATCTCACAATTATGCAATTGCGCTGCGCCGTCGGAAGGGGATACCCTCGTACCCGTGGCACGGCCTTTGCGGATTGAGAAGCCGGGCGGTCGGCATCACATCAGCGCCCGCGGTAACGAACGGAAAGCCATTTATCGGGACCGGCGCGATCGGTTGCATTTCCTGGAGATTGTTGGGGAGATGGTCGATCGGTTTCGCGTGCGGCTGCATGCATTCGTGCTGATGGACAACCCTTACCATCTGATGCTGGAATTGGCCGAAGCCAACCTGAGCCGGAGCGTGCAGTGGTTGAACGTGAGTTGCAGCCTGTGGTTGAACCGTCGGCACGGGCGCAACGGTCATCTGTTCCAGGGACGGTTCAAGTCGGTGGCCGTCAGCCCGGAGGAATGGGCGCTGGCGCTGAGCCGCTACGTGCATCTCAACCCGGTCCGAGTCCAAGCGCTGGGTTTGGACAAGGAGGACCGAGCGGCGCAGCGGGTGGGCTTGTCCCCCGCTGCCAACGCCGCCCGCGTGCGGGAACGGATCGCGTTGCTGCGAGGCTACCGGTGGAGTTCGTATCGGGCCGACCTCGGTTTGGAGCCGACTCCCGAATGGCTCGAATGCCGGACGGTGCTCGGATTTGGTGGCGGATCCCAGGGCGAGCAGCGTCGGCAGTATCGGGATTACGTGGAGACAGCGGTGCGGGAGGGGCTGGCGAAGAGTCCGTGGGAATCGGTGCAGGAGCAAGTGGTGCTGGGCGGCGGCGAGTTCCTGGCAAGTTTGCGGAACTGGATTGGCGGAGATGAGCAGGAGCAGCGTGGGGCGCGGCGGTTGCTGGCAGTGCGGCCGGCGTTTGAGGCTGTGATCCGTGCGATCGAGGAGGTCAAAGGACGGAAGTGGGCGGAGTTTCGGGACCAGTATGGGGACTCGGGACGGGATATGGCGTTGTATCTGGGGCGGCGGTTGTGTGGGCTCAAGCTGGCGGAACTGGCCCGGCGGGTGGAATTGCGGAACGACGGGGTAGTGGCGACCAACGTCAAGCGGTACGAACGGCGATTGGCGCGAGACCGCACCGAGAAAGGTCGCCTGAAGCGGGAGCTCGCAATTGATAAAGTGTGAGATGTGACCCTCTTTCCAAGAGCGACGCCGAAGAGCGGGCCGAAGGCACCGATCCCCTCTCCAACACGGACTACTTGCCGACACGACTGGCCCATTTCCGTTTTGATACGGATGATCTGCGCGGGGACGAGGGACAATTGCCATTGCAGGCCTCAGGAATTGAACATGTGGACACTCTCGACGGGAAGGGAGTGAAGATTCCGGCAGGCGCGCTACTTCGCTACCCGTGTGTCGATGCTGCCGGCCATGCCAGTGTGTACCCAAAGAGCTTTGGCGCCCGCCTTCTCTTCAAACCCGACGGCTGGTCCAGTGGGAGTCTCCCTGGTGGAACCGAAGCGTCGCTCCTGGTCGTCGGGGACCCGATTGGCAACCCTGCTGCTGGATACATCGAGTTCCTGATCCGGGGAAGCGGCACTAAACTGGGCATTCGCGTGTCAGTCGGAGGAGCCACGTTTGAAGCGGGAAGTGAGACTCTCACGTTCAGCGGCGGACCAGCATTCTTAAACGGCAAATGGAGCGAGGTTGTCTTCGGTGTTCTGGACAATCGCTGGTGCATCTGGAAGGACGGCTCCTGCGTTGCCGTGTTCGCTCCATCACCCACGCCTCTGCCGTCGACCGCAGTTCTCGGATCGGGATTCAGCGTCGGTAGTCGCCCCAATGGCTCCAGCAGCTGTTACGGCGTCATGGATGAAGTGGAACTCTTCAATTATCCTGGCGAATCCTTCACCGGACTCGAGTCCGATAAGTCCATGTATGCCGAAGAATCCGACAGTCCTCCAGGACTGACCTTCCATTGGCGTTACGGGATCCGCTCCTATGGTGGAATAAAGATTCAACGTCGCGTAACTGGCACGTCGACCTGGCATGACTTGGCTGAGCTGGGAGGATTTGCATACACAAACTCCACTGCCGAAGAAGGTGAAAATGCCCTGCAAGTTGGAACACGCTTTGATTACCGCTTCCAGAAGCTTTACGTGGACGGATCCGCATCCGGGGCGTTTCTCCCGGGTATAATCGCGGGCATTCAAACTCCTCCCATCCTGAATCGCGGCAGAGTGCTCCTTGTCGTTGAGAATTCGCTGGTTCATGACCCCGACCCCGCCAAAAGGCTCGACACCGAATTGACGCAGTTCAAAAGCGACCTCATCGGGGACGGGTGGCTTGTGGAAGATGGTACCGAGACCGAAGATGGGATTGCGACGGCGCCTCGCCACGATGACGCCAGTTGGAGTCAAGCGAACATCGATGCCGTCAATCAGCTCAAGCAGAAGATCGTGCGCGTGTACAATCAATACAGTCCTCCAGAACTCAATGTCGTGATTCTGATCGGGCACGTTCCAGTTCCTTACACTGGGATGTCCGCACCCGATGGTCACGCAAATTATTACTCCGTGGGAAATCATTTTGGGGCCTGGTCTTCTGACGTTTACTATGGGGATCTGGATGGAGTTTGGCACGATGCGAGCGAATATCTCCTCGCCCCCATGCCCGTCAGTTATTCGATCACCACAAATGACACAAATGATGGAAAATTCGATGAAGATGCTATTGCGGAAGCCACAGACCACAATACGCGCATGGAAATTGCCGTTGGCCGAATTGATTTTGCAAATCTACCGGTCTTTGGAAATCCGCCGATCTCTGTCGACGAGATTGGCTTGCTCAGGCGGTATTTCAACAAGAACCACCGGTTCCGTCGGGGCCTCATTCCGGTTTCGGCGAGAGGATTGAGTTACACTTCGTTTGATCCTGCGAGTCAGTTATTCTTGGAAAGAGATGACTACAGGCATGCGTTCGGCGAGCATGTCGTGTTTCCTCTTTTCCCAGGAATCGCCAGCCGCTTTGCTCAAGCGGATCTGTTTGCTGCCACGAAGTCCCTTACCTATATCTGGGGCACTCAGTCGGGCTCCGGCAATATCGACAAAATTGGACCAGTGAACGCGGCGAGCCTTGTTGATCGACTACATCAACCGAAGGTTGCATTCGCCCAACTGCATGGTTCGTGGTTTGGCGATTGGAATCTGCGGGGCGCTGAACCGGAACCTCCACAGCAGCTTCACTCCGACGGCTTGCTGCAGAGCTTCCTCGCCACCGAAGACTATGGTTTGGCGGTCTGCTGGAACCTGGGCGGATCGATCAGTCGCTTCGCGCAAGGATATCATCTTGGCGATTTTCAAACAAGCTACTTTGATTACCTAGGGGATTTAGTTGGTGTATCCGATCCTGTCCTCAAGTCTGTTCCAATCACGGCCGGCATTTTGGGCGATCCAACGCTTCGCTGGCCTGGCGTTGGGCCGCCAATCCTGCGATCGGCTGTTCGAAATGGATCCAGCGTGACACTGACCTGGACTCCTGCCTTTGAACCGGAAACCCGCTATTACGTGCTCAGGTCGGAGAGCGAGGACGGTCCATTTATGGAATTGTCGAATTCGCCGGTGAACGTACCAGAAATCGTCGATGCACCAGCCCCCGCGAATGTTTCCTATCAAATTCGGAGCGCGACGCTTACCCACACGGGTTGCGGCTCATTTTGGAACCCCTCTCAATCTCTAAGAATCAACGTACCATGAAACTCAAACTGCAGATAGCTCTATCCATTGCCGGCGCATTGAGTTGGAGCACGCCAGGGATAGCCAGTGCATTCGTAAACTTGGACTTCGACGAAGGCGACACGACCATTGGCGTAGTGGTTCCCCCTGGTCTTGATGGCGTGAGCGCTGGGCTCACAGAGTACTGGTTGCCCGGATGGCGCCTGTTTGGCAATGGCGTCGAGAAAAACACTGTTTTTTTCGGCCTCCAGCCTGGAGACTTTGGGTCGCAATCACTGTACGATGGAACTTCAACACCCCAAGGACTGCCGGCCGAAGGAAAATTTGCATTCCTGGCGACGCGGCCTGCTTTTCCCGACTCTGCGGCTTCGCTGCTCCAAGTCGGGGACGTTCCGGCAGATTCGAAGTCACTGCACTATCAAGCCGTGGGAGGATCTTGGGATGTGCGCATCAACGGTATTCAACTCCCTCTCAACGGATGGGACCCTCAGAATACCAGCCTGACTTTCCAGGATGTCGCCGTGGATGTTTCGCCATGGGCTGGTCAGCAGGTGGAACTGAAGTTGACCCAGATCCTCGGCGCTTACAATCAGCCGGGAAACTACAATGCCATCGACAGCATTCGGTTTTCACCCGACCCGGTCATCCCAGAGCCGGGGAACGGCACGTTGGTGCTTGTTGGCGGCGGCATCCTCTGGCTGGTTGACAAAGTGAGGAAGTGTCGCCCGAAGGTGAATTGCTCATGATGGCGGTTGATACGTTCCGGAAAATGTGTGAGGGAAGCTGCTCGCTCGCCTATCGTTTCCGCCTCCTCAGCAGAATCTGTGGGTGAGCGGAGGCTCGGGTAGACGTCCAAGGTTGTGGTAGAGCGCGAGTTCCATGCCGCGGTATGTACGGAAGCCGTAGGAACGTCTGGTGACCACTCGGATCTTGTTGTTGAGTCCCTCGACCGCGCCGCTGGAGACTTCGCCCCGAGCCCGAAATCAGTTGAGCAGGAGTTCCTCGTGGGTACGTAACATACGGGCGATTTTCTTCATGGGGTCCAGGGGGCTGCGCATCGCCCGCTGGCACCAGTAGTCCAAGAACCCACCTGCCCAGTGCACCGAGCGATAGGTCCAGAAGTGCTGGAAGGTCTCCTTGAGATTCCACGCCCGCGCGGTGGCCAGGCGGCTGGCCAACAGGGACTGCAGCTTGGCACGAGCTCGGCCGCGAACCCGACTGCCGCTCCCTGCCTTCGGCCTTCCTACGCCTGGACGCTGTGCTTACCTTCTCCCCGCGGTTCGGAGGATCGGGCAATGCAGGAGTGCAACCCGAGCGGCCGAGCCTTCCGTGGAATGCGGTTCCGCATCCCGTCCCGTCCCGGGCCGGTCAAACCTCGGCCCGGGATGCCTCCGCAATCCATGGCGTAAAGCGGTAAACTCATCCAACACCCCGGCCGAAGGCCGCCATCTTCTCCCGGCGCACGACCCCTTCCAAACTGCGCGACTTTCACCCACAAATCCTGCTACAGAGCCTCATTTCCATCACGGGCGACGCAAATTGGCGGAGGTCGAACAGGGTGATCGATCGTTTCGCACCCGGCAGCGAATCCTTCAGAGAAATACAATTTGATTGCGTAGGTCCGTCGGTTCAGCGGCTTTGGCAACGACCTCGAGATCGAGAATGCACCGACTGATGGAAACCTGCACCTGGTGCGTAACCGTCCGGCGGACCCATCGTGCCGGACGGTTACGCTTTTTCGTCGATTACGGAGTTTTAGCGTTGCCCGTCGAACCTTCGGTGCGCTGTTCGTCGCAAAGTGCCATAATTGAGCAACTAACAGTCCAGCGAACGCTCAGGATCACAACGACTTATCCATTTTGTCCCGGTTTTGATCCATTTTACCCCTCGGGACCTGAATTGCCGCGCCCGTGTTGCTATCGGATAGACTCAGCAAGGCAGACCTCATGAAGCAAAGTTCGCTGGTGGTTCTGGCAACGGTCGGTTTGATGGCTTGCGGTCGGCTTGCGCCTGCGGCAGAAGATGACGTCACCGTGCTGGAAAGGGGTCCCAACCAGAATGTCCTGCAACGGATCTCGCTCGAGCCTGACGACTCCGGGGAACTGATTTCGATCACAAACTCCTGGATTCAGCTCGAGGACGGCCTGAACTATTTCGATCAGGAGGTCAAGGCATGGACGCCGGCTCGGGAGGAGATCGAGATCACGCAGTCTGGCGCGGTTGCCGTGCATGGCCAGCACCAGGCGATTTTCTTTTCCAATGTCAATGACCCCGCGGGCGCGCTGGATGTCGAGATCCAGCACACCGTGCGTCTTCGCAGTTCGGTCCTTGCCATCGGTTACTTCGATCCGGTCAGTGGACAGGAGGCCATCCTCGCAACCGTGCAGGACGCGTCCGGTGAACTTCTGCCGCCCAACCAGGTCCTCTATCGCAAGGCGTTCAACGGCCTGGATGCCGATGTCCTCTACACCTACCGCAAGAGGGGCATTGAGGCGGATGTCGTTCTCCGCGAGGTGCCGCCATCGCCCGCCAATTTCGGCTTCGATCCGCAAAAGACCCGCCTGCTCGTATTCACTGAATTCTTCGACCCACCCCAACCGGTGAAGCACGAACGGGTGCTCGCAAGCATCGAAGATCCGGTGGAACGGGCGAGTGTCGCGGATCCGGACTGGGTCGATGAGGAACTGGATTTCGGTCCCAGCCGCATCGCGCAGGGCCGGGCGTTCGCCTGGTCGGCAAAGGACGTCGCCGAGCGCGACCCGGATGCCTTTCCGCCGGTCGGCAAGAAGTGGATCCCAACGGAGGACAAACACGGCGCCATCCTGGTCGAATCGGTTCAGTTCGCCGCGATATTGCAGGATCTTCTGGCGTTACCCGGCGCCCCAGCGGACATCGAGTCGTTGCGCGAGGTCGCCCGGATGTGGGCCGCCACGGGTGCGGATAAGGCGCACGGTTCCGGGCAGCGTCAAAACCTGGACGAACCCGACCCCTATTGCCCACCCCATTTGAAGCGACCTCGGTGTCGGGCCTCATCCGAAACTCGTCCGATCCGTCTGGCACAGAGCCATTCAGGACGCGCCGGTGTTGTGGTCGACTACACGAGCATCCTGACCGGTTCGCCGAACTACATCTTCTTGTGCGACGAGACCTATCACGTCACGGGGAACTGCTGGTTCACGGGAACGACCACCTTGGAGGGCGGGACGGTCATCAAGTTCAACCGGTGGAACGTCAACAACTACAACGGCGTCACCGTCAACGGACCTTTTGTCTCCACCACCACCAGCTACTTTCCAGCGGTGTTCACCGCAGAGGATGACAACACCGTTGGCGCGGAGGTCCTCTCCGGTTCTCCCGATTCCAACGTCGACTACGGCTGGTATCCCCTCAGGTTCGTGGACGCCGGTGTGCCGATCCTCGTGGAAGACGTCCGGATCAAGCATGGCTATCACGGAATCTCCTTTAAAGGGAACAATCCATCGAACGTGGTCCGGCATTGCCAGATCGTCAGGTCGCGCGTCGCCATTGAGAATACCGGCACCGTCATCACACCGGTCAGGCTCCAAAACGTCTTGATTGACCATTCGGGCGCCTATGCATTCTCCGGAATCAACACTCCCTTCGCAGGGGAACACCTGACCCTTCACGATGTCTGGACCCTTTTCAATGGCGCCACCTTGAATCTGACCAATAGCCTGATAGTCCACGTGACCTCCATCCCGGCCTACGGAGGGACCGGGAATCAGGAAATCGCCAGTGATTCGGGCGTGTTCGAAAGCATTGGCGCCGGGGCCTGCTATCTCGCCCCGGGCAGCGCCTTTCGGAATGCCGGGGTCCCGCAGATCAGCCCGGACCTGGCCCAGGATCTAAAGTCACTGACGACGTATGGACCCCTGGTCTGGCCCAATGACTTCACGACAGACACCACGCTGGCGGCAAGAAACATCCGGGATGTCAATACTCCGGATCTTGGATATCACTATCCTACTCTGGACTACTGTGTTTCCGTGCTCCACCTGGATCAGGCGACGTTGCGATTGACAAACGGGGTGGCCCTCGGCGTTTACGGCAATAGCGGGATCATCGTGGGCCGCGGCGGCAAGCTGGATTCTCAGGGGACCGCCACCGCTTACAACAGGATTGTACGTTACAACGCCGTCCAAGAGAAATCGGATCCACCAACAGAATGGTTCCCGAGTTCTGGAACAGTGGGCCTTTTGGATTTGGGTGTCAACTCAAGCACGCCTTACGCGGACATCAATCTTGCCTTTACCGAAGTTGGAGTTCTTGGCGAAACGAACGCGAACCGCCGACAATTGATTCGCATTGTATCCAACGGCTCGTTTCAGTTCACCGTCAGCCATTGCATTCTTCGTAACTTGGGATTTGCTGCGTCTGGAAGTAAGCCGGGAATCTCCATTACGCTGTTCAACAGTCTCTTTGAGAACGGGAAGTACAGTATCTCTCAACAGTATACAGCCGGCTATTATCCCGTCCAGTTTACAGCCTACAACAATTTGTTCCGGACGAGAACGTTCAGCTTGAGCAGTCCATCAGATACCTCCGGCGTGTGGCTGATCCGGGACAACCTCTTCGCGGGAGACGCGCTCACCACTTCAGTCTCGAACGGAACCGTCTCCCACAATGCCTTCCGCAGTGGTCTTGGCTCCTTTGGCTCCAATCCCAGGACCGGTCTGACACTGGACTTTGTGCGCGGCCCGCTCGGCCGCTACTATTATCCCTCCATCGGCGCCTCACCCAGCCTCGCGTCGCTGTCCGATGTTGGAAGCCGGAGCGCAATTGCCGCCGGCCTGTACCACTTCACCACGCGCGCCGATCAACAAAAGGAACTCAACTCCACCGTCGACTGCGGCTTCCACTACCCGTCGGCGGGCCCGGATCCCAACGGCCTGGTCGGGCTTTGGAGATTCGACGAAACTGGCGGCACACAGGCCGCGGACAGCTCCGCCAATGCCCTCAATGGAACGCTTGCCAATGGACCGCTTTGGGATGCCAACGGCCAGGTCGGCGGCTGCCTGGTTCTGGACGGCATCGATGACCTGGTGGCCGTGGCGAACGCTCCGGTTCTGGAGGTGGGAAAGAACAATACGGACTTCTCCGTGGTCTTCTGGGTGAACCCGCTGGCGGGCTTCGACGGAACCACCTGGAGGGCCCTCATGCAGAAGGGGATCAGCGTCACGGAACGCACCTTCACCCTCTTCCTGCGTCCCGACAGCGACCGCCTCCATTACTGCGTGAGCACCACTGCCAATGGAAATGAAAACTACGGCAGCACTGGAGCCCTGCCCTTGGGTCAGTGGACCCATGCCGCCCTGGTCAAGGAAGGCATGGACCTGCGCCTGTACCTCGACGGGATCCTGGACAGCGAGCACGTCCTCCCGGCACCTGTCCGTCACAATACCTACCCGCTTTACATCGGCGGATGCCCCGGCACTTCCCGCGCCAGAGTCAAACTCGATGACCTCCAGGTGTACTCCCGGGCCCTCTCGCCCCAGGAAATCGCCGCCGCCGCCGCGGAGGGTCCACGCGACACCGACAACGACGGCCTGGCCGACTACGTCGAAGACGCCAATGGCAATGGAACCACTGAATCCACCGAAACCGCCATCGACGATGTGGATAGCGACCATGACAGCCAGAGCGACGCCGAAGAGCGGGCCGAAGGCACCGATCCCCTCTCCAACACGGACTACTTGCCGACACGACTGGCCCATTTCCGTTTTGATACGGATGATCTGCGCGGGGACGAGGGACAATTGCCATTGCAGGCCTCAGGAATTGAACATGTGGACACTCTCGACGGGAAGGGAGTGAAGTTTCCCGCAGGCGCGCTACTTCGCTACCCGTGTGTCGATGCTGCCGGCCATGCCAGTGTGTACCCAAAGAGCTTTGGCGCCCGCCTTCTCTTCAAACCCGACGGCTGGTCCAGTGGGAGTCTCCCTGGTGGAACCGAAGCGTCGCTCCTGGTCGTCGGGGACCCGATTGGCAACCCTGCTGCTGGATACATCGAGTTCCTGATCCGGGGAAGCGGCACTAAACTGGGCATTCGCGTGTCAGTCGGAGGAGCCACGTTTGAAGCGGGAAGTGAGACTCTCACGTTCAGCGGCGGACCAGCATTCTTAAACGGCAAATGGAGCGAGGTTGTCTTCGGTGTTCTGGACAATCGCTGGTGCATCTGGAAGGACGGCTCCTGCGTTGCCGTGTTCGCTCCATCACCCACGCCTCTGCCGTCGACCGCAGTTCTCGGATCGGGATTCAGCGTCGGTAGTCGCCCCAATGGCTCCAGCAGCTGTTACGGCGTCATGGATGAAGTGGAACTCTTCAATTATCCTGGCGAATCCTTCACCGGACTCGAGTCCGATAAGTCCATGTATGCCGAAGAATCCGCCAGTCCTCCAGGACTGACCTTCCATTGGCGTTACGGGATCCGCGCCTATGGTGGAATAAAGATTCAACGTCGCGTAACTGGCACGTCGACCTGGCATGACTTGGCTGAGCTGGGAGGATTTGCATACACAAACTCCACTGCCGAAGAAGATGAAAATCGCCTTCAAGTCGGAACACGCTTTGATTACCGCTTCCAGAAGCTTTACGTGGACGGATCCGCATCCGGGGCGTTTCTCCCGGGTGTCATTGCGGGCATCCAAACTCCTCCCATCCTGAATCGCGGCAGAGTGCTCCTTGTCGTTGAGAATTCGCTGGTGCATGACCCCGACCCTGCCAAAAGGCTCGACACCGAGTTGACGCAGTTCAAAAGCGATCTCATCGGGGACGGGTGGCTTGTGGAAGATGGTACCGAGACCGAAGATGGGATTGCGACGGCGCCTCGCCACGATGACGCCAGTTGGAGTCAAGCGAACATCGATGCCATCAATCAGCTCAAGCAGAAGATCGTGCGCGTGTACAATCAATACAGTCCTCCAGAACTCAATGTCGTGATTCTGATCGGGCACGTTCCAGTTCCTTACACTGGGATGTCCGCACCCGATGGTCACGACAATTACTACTCCGTGGGAAATCATTTTGGTGCCTGGTCGTCGGATATCTACTATGGAGATGTAGACGGCTCCTGGTCGGATGCACGCGACTATGAAAAGGCGCCAATGCCCGTAAGCTATCCCATAACGCTGAACATCAAAAAGGACGGCAAATTTGATGATCGATCGATTCCCCAAAAGCCGCCAATCTCTGATGGCAATACGCGCATGGAAATTGCCGTTGGCCGAATTGATTTTGCAAATCTACCGGTCTTTGGAAATCCGCCGATCTCTGTCGACGAGATTGGCTTGCTCAGGCGGTATTTCAACAAGAACCACCGGTTCCGTCGGGGCCTCATTCCGGTTTCGGCGAGAGGATTGAGTTACACTTCGTTTGATCCTGCGAGTCAGTTATTCTTGGAAAGAGATGACTACAGGCATGCGTTCGGCGAGCATGTCGTGTTTCCTCTTTTCCCAGGAATCGCCAGCCGCTTTGCTCAAGCGGATCTGTTTGCTGCCACGAAGTCCCTTACCTATATCTGGGGCACTCAGTCGGGCTCCGGCAATATCGACAAAATTGGACCAGTGAACGCGGCGAGCCTTGTTGATCGACTACATCAACCGAAGGTTGCATTCGCCCAACTGCATGGTTCGTGGTTTGGCGATTGGAATCTGCGGGGCGCTGAACCGGAACCTCCACAGCAGCTTCACTCCGACGGCTTGCTGCAGAGCTTCCTCGCCACCGAAGACTATGGTTTGGCGGTCTGCTGGAACCTGGGCGGATCGATCAGTCGCTTCGCGCAAGGATATCATCTTGGCGATTTTCAAACAAGCTACTTTGATTACCTAGGGGATTTAGTTGGTGTATCCGATCCTGTCCTCAAGTCTGTTCCAATCACGGCCGGCATTTTGGGCGATCCAACGCTTCGCTGGCCTGGCGTTGGGCCGCCAATCCTGCGATCGGCTGTTCGAAATGGATCCAGCGTGACACTGACCTGGACTCCTGCCTTTGAACCGGAAACCCGCTATTACGTGCTCAGGTCGGAGAGCGAGGACGGTCCATTTATGGAATTGTCGAATTCGCCGGTGAACGTACCAGAAATCGTCGATGCACCAGCCCCCGCGAATGTTTCCTATCAAATTCGCTGTCATCCCATAGATAGCAAAACCTAAGGGTAATCCTGCGGTTTTCCGAGGGATTTTAGGGCCGTGGCGCGGAAGTGGTTTAAGACTTTTCAGATCATCTGTCCCTCCGGAAAGATTCGCTATTCGTTTTGCGCGGTGGCTGTCCCACGGGATCACGCGAATCCAGGGAAATAGGCCTGCTCGGTATGCGCAAGGTAACGGGGGCTGCTCTTGGCTGTCCCATATAGTTCCAAGAGACTTATCAGATCCCACTTTCTCCATAGTCCCGTTCGTATCACGGCAAATAGCCGACTGAAGCTGTGTTTCCAGTTTGACTGAAAAGCCAGATATCTGAGCAACAGATAGACCAGCAAGGCCGTCCAGATTTGCCAGCGTACTGCGTTGGCGCTGGTCCCCAGGAAATCCGACAACTGCAGCGTCTGCTTCATCTGCTTAAAGAACACCTCGATGCGCCACCGACACCGATACAGGTCCGCCACGCTTTGCGGACTCCAAGTCAGTTGATTGGTCAGGAAGGTCATCAATTTCTCTTTTCCGTCCACTTCCACCCACACCTCTACACGACGCAAAAGATCCGGATACGCTTTCTGAGAAGCCGCGTTCGTTAACGCAATCAACTCGTCTTTGACCACTTTGCCGCCGTCAGGCACCGGGTACGTCTCTCTCACCTCGTAGCTCAGGTTCTCTTTGGCACGCGTCACCCACACCACCCCGCGTAACTCCAGATCTCCCAGGTGTCCGAAGTCCACGTAAGCCTTGTCAAATATGGCGATTTCGCCCTCCTTGATGTCCGCACAGACCTCCCGTGCACGCTTGGCGTCAGCCTCACGCGCCGTGTCGATGATCGCGAAGCGCGGCAGAAAACTCTGCAGGTCCAGGCGCAGATGGCACTTCGCGGCCGCCTTGCGCCGGCGGTGCTTCGCCCAATCCATGCACGAGGCAACCAACTCAATCGTGGTCGAGTCCACGACATGGATCGTCCGCTGGAATCTCCGCGCAAACTTCTTACCCGCTCTTCCGCTGACAAACTTCGGGCAGATCTCTCCCAGATGCTCGTACACTTCCCAGAAGAGTCTCTCCGACAGGGTCGCATCCCGGTGGCGATTAGCATACGAAAGGTTGTTCCGACTGGGCGGTGTCGCCCCACGAATCGCAGACAGCGGACCGGAGTTGAGCTGGAGAGCATCGCTGACGTCATTGAGCCCGATGGCGTGCGCCAGATGGCTGTAACCCAAACTCACTACATGACTCCACGGACTGAATGTGCGCGCCTTTTCATCCACGCCAGTTTCCCGAGCCAACTTCTGAACCAGGAACTCGGGAATGAGGTTGAAAACTTGCCGAAGGACGAGAGCTTCGACGGCGCTGGAAGGTTGCGGATGTTATCCATCTCTGCCGTGTCGCAGAGTCAACTGCGATCTTCCAGCAACTTTTTGCTCATTCCTGTGGATCGCTGTGTATCAATTGGAGCGCGACGCTTACCCACACGGGTTGCGGCTCATTTTGGAACCCCTCTCAATCTCTAAGAATCAACGTACCATGAAACTCAAACTGCAGATAGCTCTATCCATTGCCGGCGCATTGAGTTGGAGCACGCCAGGGATAGCCAGTGCATTCGTAAACTTGGACTTCGACGAAGGCGACACGACCATTGGCGTAGTGGTTCCCCCTGGTCTTGATGGCGTGAGCGCTGGGCTCACAGAGTACTGGTTGCCCGGATGGCGCCTGTTTGGCAATGGCGTCGAGAAAAACACTGTTTTTTTCGGCCTCCAGCCTGGAGACATCGGAGCTCAGTCACTGTACAATGCGACTTCGACACCTCAAGGACTGCCGGCCGATGGCAAATTTGCGTTTTTGGCAACAAGCCAAAAATTTATTGAGTACACTGCGAGCATTCTCCAGGTCGGAGACATCCCAGCAGATGCAAAGTCACTCCACTACAATGCAGTGGGAGGGCCGTGGGATGTCCGCATCAACGGTATTCAACTTCCTCTCAACGGATGGGACCCTGAGAATACCAGCCTGACTTTCCAGGATGTCGCCATGGATGTTTCGCCATGGGCCGGGCAGCAGGTGGAACTGAAATTGACTCAGACCTTTGGTTACAGTTTCAATGCCATCGACAGCATTCGGTTTTCACCCGACCCGGTCATCCCAGAGCCGGGGAACGGCACGTTGGTGCTTGTTCGGCGGCGGCATCCTCTGGCTGGTTGACAAAGTGAGGAAGTGTCGCCCGAAGGTGAATTGCTCATGATGGCGGTTGATACGTTCCGGAAAATGTGTGAGGGAAGCTGCTCGCTCGCCTATCGTTTCCGCCTCCTCAGCAGAATCTGTGGGTGAGCGGAGGCTCGGGTAGACGTCCAAGGTTGTGGTAGAGCGCGAGTTCCATGCCGCGGTATGTACGGAAGCCGTAGGAACGTCTGGTGACCACTCGGATCTTGTTGTTGAGTCCCTCGACCGCGCCGCTGGAGACTTCGCCCCGAGCCCGAAATCAGTTGAGCAGGAGTTCCTCGTGGGTACGTAACATACGGGCGATTTTCTTCATGGGGTCCAGGGGGCTGCGCATCGCCCGCTGGCACCAGTAGTCCAAGAACCCACCTGCCCAGTGCACCGAGCGATAGGTCCAGAAGTGCTGGAAGGTCTCCTTGAGATTCCACGCCCGCGCGGTGGCCAGGCGGCTGGCCAACAGGGACTGCAGCTTGGCACGAGCTCGGCCGCGAACCCGACTGCCGCTCCCTGCCTTCGGCCTTCCTACGCCTGGACGCTGTGCTTACCTTCTCCCCGCGGTTCGGAGGATCGGGCAATGCAGGAGTGCAACCCGAGCGGCCGAGCCTTCCGTGGAATGCGGTTCCGCATCCCGTCCCGTCCCGGGCCGGTCAAACCTCGGCCCGTGGGGTAGGAACGGGGGTCACATCTCACAATTATGCAATTGCGCTGCGCCGTCGGAAGGGGATACCCTCGTACCCGTGGCACGGCCTTTGCGGCTTGAGAAGCCGGGCGGTTGGTATCACATCAGCGGCCCGCGGTAACGAACGGAAAGCCATTGATCGGGACGGGCGCGATCGGTTGCATTTCCTGGAGAATTCTTGGGGAGATGGGCGATCGGTTTCGCGTGCGGCTGCATGCATTCGTGCTGATGGACAACCATTACCATCTGATGCTGGAATTGGCCGAAGCCAACCTGAGCCGGAGCGTGCAGTGGTTGAACGTGAGTTGCAGCGTGTGGTTGAACCGTCGGCACGGGCGCAGCGGTCATCTGTTCCAGGGACGGTTCAAGTCGGTGGCCGTCAGCCCGGAGGAATGGGCGCTGGCGCTGAGCCGCTACGTGCATCTCAACCCGGTCCGAGTCCAAGCGCTGGGTTTGGACAAGGAGGACCGAGCGGCGCAGCGGGTGGGCTTGTCCCCCGCTCCCGACGCGGCCCGCGTGCGGGAACGGATCGCGTTGCTGCGAGGCTGCCGGTGGAGTTCGTATCGGGCCTACCTCGGCTTGGAGCCGACTCCCGAATGGCTCGAATGCCGGACCGTGCTCGGATTTGGTGGCGGATCCCAGGGCGAGCAGCGTCGGCAGTAGCGGGATTACGTGGAGACAGCGGTGCGGGAGGGGCTGGCGAAGAGTCCGTGGGAATCGGTGCAGGAGCAAGTGGTGCTGGGCGGCGGCGAGTTCCTGGCAAGTTTGCGGAACTGGATTGGCGGAGATGAGCAGGAGCAGCGTGGGGCGCGGCGGTTGCTGGCAGTGCGGCCGGCGTTTGAGGCTGTGATCCGTGCGATCGAGGAGGTCAAAGGACGGAAGTGGGCGGAGTTTCGGGACCAGTATGGGGACTCGGGACGGGATATGGCGTTGTATCTGGGGCGGCGGTTGTGTGGGCTCAAGCTGGCGGAACTGGCCCGGCGGGTGGAATTGCGGAACGACGGGGTAGTGGCGACCAACGTCAAGCGGTACGAACGGCGATTGGCGCGAGACCGCACCGAGAAAGGTCGCCTGAAGCGGGAGCTCGCAATTGATAAAGTGTGAGATGTGACCCTCTTTCCATGAACTGCGCGGCCGGCGTTTGAGGCTGTGATCCGTGCGATCGAGGAGGTCAAAGGACGGAAGTGGGCGGAGTTTCGGGACCAGTATGGCGACTCGGGACGGGATATGGCGTTGTATCTTGGGGGGCGGTTGTTTGGGCTCAAGCTGGCGGAACTGGCCCGGCGGGTGGAGTTGCGGAACTACGGGGTGGTGGCGACCAACGTCAAGCGATACGAACGGCGATTGGCGCGAGACCGCACCGAGAAAGGTCGCCTGAAGCGGGAGCTCGCAATTGATAAAGTGTGAGATGTGACCCTCTTTCCATGACGAAGCGACGCTCCTGGTCGTCGGGGACCCGATTGGCAACCCTGCTGCTGGATACATCGAGTTCCTGATCCGGGAAGCGGCACTAAACTGGGCATTCGCGTGTCAGTCGGAGGAGCCACGTTTGAAGCGGAAAGTGAGACTCTCACGTTCAGCGGCGGACCAGCATTCTTAAACGGCAAATGGAGCGAGGTTGTCTTCGGTGTTCTGGACAATCGCTGGTGCATCTGGAAGGACGGCTCCTTCGTTGCCGTGTTCGCTCCATCACCCACGCCTCTGCCGTCGACCGCAGTTCTCGGATCGGGATTCAGCGTCGGTAGTCGCCCCAATGGCTCCAGCAGTTGTTACGGCGTCATTGATGAAGTGGAACTCTTCAATTATCCTGGCGAATCCTTCACCGGACTCGAGTCCGATAAGTCCATGTATGCCGAAGAATCCGACAGTCCTCCAGGACTGACCTTCCATTGGCGTTACGGGATCCGCTCCTATGGTGGAATAAAGATTCAACGTCGCGTAACTGGCACGTCGACCTGGCATGACTTGGCTGAGCTGGGAGGATTTGCATACACAAACTCCACTGCCGAAGAAGGTGAAAATGCCCTGCAAGTTGGAACACGCTTTGATTACCGCTTCCAGAAGCTTTACGTGGACGGATCCGCATCCGGGGCGTTTCTCCCGGGTATAATCGCGGGCATTCAAATTCCTCCCATCCTGAATCGCGGCAGAGTGCTCCTTGTCGTTGAGAATTCGCTGGTTCATGACCCCGACCCCGCCAAAAGGCTCGACACCGAATTGACGCAGTTCAAAAGCGACCTCATCGGGGACGGGTGGCTTGTGGAAGATGGTACCGAGACCGAAGATGGGATTGCGACGGCGCTTCGCCACGATGACGCCAGTTGGAGTCAAGCGAACATCGATGCCATCAATCAGCTCAAGCAGAAGATTGTGCGCGTGTACAATCAATACAGTCCTCCAGAACTCAATGTCGTGATTCTGATCGGGCACGTTCCAGTTCCTTACACTGGGATGTCCGCACCCGATGGTCACGCAAATTACTACTCCGTGGGAAATCATTTTGGTGCCTGGTCTTCTGATATTTACTATGGAGATGTGAATGGGCGACTGGAACGATGCACGCGATTCGTCTCAGCAAAATCGCAGGAAATTCCCGTCAAGCTACCCTATCACACTGAATGTTCCAGGAGACAAGAAATGGGATAATCGACAGGATTCCGCAACCGCCGGATGTCGATCACTGGCGACACGCGTATGGAAATCGCGGTGGGACGAATCGATTTTGCTAACCTACCTGCGTCTTATGGAAATCCACCGATCTCCGCTCGACGAGATCGGCTTGCTCAGGCGTTATTTCGACAAGAACCACCGCTTCCGACACGGTCGGATTCCCGTGTCAAGAAGAGGACTTGCATTACAATTCCTTCGACCCTGCCAGTCCCCATCGCGGCCGACAGAGATGGCCTATAAAGTCATGCGTCTCGGTGAGCACATTTGCCGTGTCCTCTTTTCCCAGGATATGGCCCATGGCCTGGCTCAGGGGGATCTATTCGCTGCCACAAAGAGCCTGGCGTATATCTGGGGCGCTCAAAAGGGCGACGGAAATATTGATAAGATCGGGACGGTCAATTCTGCGAGCCTGGTCGACCCGCTACACCAGCCGAAGATCGCTTTCGCCAATCTCTACGGGTCCTGGTTTGGCGATTGGAATTTGCGCGGCGCACCAATACAACATCCAACGGAAGTGCATACTGACGGGATGCTGCAGAGCTTCCTCGCCGCCGAAGACTATGGTTTGGCGGTCTGCTGGAACCTGGGCGGATCGATCAATCGCTTCGCGCAAGGATATCATCTTGGAGACTTTCAAACAAGTTTTTATGATTATCTGGCGGACTTTTTGGGGCAGCGCCCTTCCGGCACAGCGCGCATTACAGATCGCCGCGGGCATTTTGGGCGATCCAACGCTTCGCTGGTTTGGCGTCGAGCCGCCAACGTTGCGGTCCAAGAGCCATGTAGGCTCCGAAGTCACACTGAAGTGGACGCCCGCCTCGAATCCGGAAACTTGCTACTGTGTGCTCAGGTCTGGAACCGAGGATGGTCCATTCGTTGAATTGTCGAATTCGCCGGTAAATGTACCAGAAATCGTCGATGCACCAGCTCCCGCGAATGTTTTCTATCAAATTCGCACCGCGACGCTTACCCACACGGGTTGCGGGTCATTTTGGAATCCCTCTCAATCTCTAAAAATCAACGTACCATGAAACTCAAACTGCAGATAGCTGTATCCATTGCCGGCGCATTGAGTTGGAGCACGTTAGGTATCGCCAGCGAATTCGTAAACCTGGACTTTGACGAAGGGGACACGTCAATTGGAATTATTGATCCCCCTGGTCTTGATGGAGTGAGCCTTGGGAGCCTGCATTTCTGGATGCCTGGATGGCGGCTATTTGCGGGGGATATTGAGGGCACTTCGGTCTTTTTCGGCCTCCAGCCTGGAGACATCGGAGCTCAGTCACTGTACAATGCGACTTCGACACCTCAAGGACTGCCGGCCGATGGCAAATTTGCGTTTTTGGCAACAAGCCAAAAATTTATTGAGTACACTGCGAGCATTCTCCAGGTCGGAGACATCCCAGCAGATGCAAAGTCACTCCACTACAATGCAGCGGGAGGGCCGTGGGATGTCCGGATCAACGGTATTCAACTTCCTCTCAACGGATGGGACCCTGAGAATACCAGCCTGACTTTCCAGGATGTCGCCATGGATGTTTCGCCATGGGCCGGGCAGCAGGTGGAACTGAAATTGACTCAGACCTTTGGTTACAGTTTCAATGCCATCGACAGCATTCGGTTTTCACCCGACCCGGTCATCCCAGAGCCGGGGAACGGCACGTTGGTGCTTGTTGGCGGCGGCATCCTCTGGCTGGTTGACAAAGTGAGGAAGTGTCGCCCGAAGGTGAATTGCTCATGATGGCGGTTGATACGTTCCGGAAAATGTGTGAGGGAAGCTGCTCGCTCGCCTATCGTTTCCATCACGATCGACGCCAATTGGCGGAGGTCGAACAGGGTGATCGCTCGTTTCGCACCCGGCAGCGAATCCTTCAGAGAAATACAATTTGATTCGGGCCGTCTCGAGGAAGAGATCTTCGTCCTGGGAGAATAGAGTCCAGCCCAAAGCCGACGCGCGATCCAGGAGCTCTGTGTCCGTGAGGCGAGTGCCGCTATCGTCCTGGCTCCGTCTCTCGTGTTGCTTCGGTGAGCGTGCGCGGGGCGATATTTCCCGGTGCGGGTTGTTGAGATGCGGGCAGCAGGGTGATTTGGAACAGGAAGTTCACCAGTGGCTTGGTGTTCCCGAACGCCAACGGCGGCCGGCCGGCGCGTCACGATTTCGGCGGTCGCTCCAGGAGTCCCTGGCTTTTCAACCACGCCACGCACCGTTCCGTCCAGGTTGAGCACGGCCGGGTGCTTTTGCGGACGCCAAATCCATGGCCTCCCTCCGCGTAGACGTGCAGCTCCGCGGGAACATTGGCATGCGTCAGGGCCTGGTACATCGCGAGGCTATTCTCCGGACCGGCCACAGGATCATCGCTTGCGTGGACCAATAGGACCGGGGGGGTACCCGACGGAATCCGGATGTAGGGCGCCAGGCGATTCTTGTGGATCTCGACGCCGGCCGGACCCTGCTCGATGAGATATCCTGGATAGACGGCAACGGCAAAATCCGGCCGGCAGCTCGTTTGATCGATGGCGTCGATCGGATCGTAGGCCGGCTGATCGAAGTGGGTCGCAGCGGCGATGGCGAGATGCCCGCCGGCTGAGAATCCGAGAATTCCGAGCCGTTTGGGATCGATCATCCAGTCCGCGGCGCGGCTTCGAAGCAAACGGAGGGCGCGCTGGGCATCCAGGAGGGGGCCATGGGCCGGCAGGGCTTCCGGTTCTCCGGGACGCCTCGGCACACGGTACTTCAAGACCGCGGCCGTCACACCCACCGAATTCAGCCAGGCTGCCACTTCTTCTCCCTCGAGATCCCAAGCCAGGTTCCAGTAACCACCTCCCGGACAGACGAGAATCGCCGCGCCATTTCGCTTGTCCGACATTGGCCGGAAGACCGCGATGACCGGCTTTGTGACGCTTGTGATCCACTGAGCATCCATTGTCGGCGCCTCGGATGGCGCCCGAACCCGCTCAGGCCCGAACGTCCCGGAATCTCCCGGGACCCCTCCCGGCCAGACTGGCACCACCAGGGTCTCCTCCGCGCCCCGAATAGAACCCGACGGAAGCAGCGTCGCGAAGAGGAGGCACCGCGTCACGTTCCGGACCAGGATTCCAGCCCAGGCTCCCCGTCTCGGCTTGGGGCGGTGAACGCGTTGATTCGGACGACTCACCTGTGGGGGGCAGCCACCAGGCGGCTCGAAATCGAAGAGCGGCTTCATGTCGCGACTTTGGGTAATTTGCAGCCCAAACGCCAGCCATCGACCCTGTCTCCAACTGGAGAGTGATTCACCGCCGCGGAGTCCGGCGCCGGCTCGTCCCGCGCTTCACGTTGAAGATTGAAACTGCGCGGCGGCGATTCATGGTCCGCGGTGCGTGCTCATCCGGGATCCTTCAAGCATCCGTGAACAGCGGCCTGGCAGCCGCCGAGGTTCTTGATTTGCGAAAACCACTTATGATCGATTGGAAAACCCTCCGGGCGAGGTGTCTTTTGCGCGAGGTCCCGCGGCTGCGGGATTGGCTCGACCGTCATCCCGCGCTGCGGGACGGGGATGCTCCGGTCTCGCCGCCCGGGCCTCGCATAGAATCCCTCCTCGCAGCTCCATTCCTCCTTTTCGGACGGGCTCTAAGTCCAATTGTCCGCAGCTTTTTTCTGCTGGCGGGCGCATCGATGGCGGGGCATGCCAACCCGGCCGAAATTCACTTCTCGCAGTCCAGCCCGTTGGTCGAGGCCTACGACTTTCTTGAAGTCAAACTGGACGTCAGCCGGCCGGATGCCGGCAACCCATTTACCGACGTCGCGGTGGACGGCTGGTTCGCGAGGCGCCCTGGGGCAAACCGGGTGCCGGTCACGGGCTTTTGCGATGCGGTCGACGGCGGCACGTTTCGCATCCGATTCATGCCCGCCGCCCCCGGCGAGTACTCCTACGAGGTGACCTATCGGCAGGGGGATTTCGTGGCGGCCCACCGGGGAACGTTCACGGCCACGGACGCCCATCGACGCGGATCGCTTCGGGTTGACCGGCAATATCCGTGGCATTTCGTGTGGGAAGGCACGGACGAGCACTATTTCTTTAACGGGACGACCGCCTTCTGGTTGATGGGGTGGAAGGAGGATCGAGTCATCCATGAAGCGATCGAGCGGCTGGGGCGGCTCCGGATCAACCGCATTCGCGTCCTGCTTGCCGGGGCGGCGAACATTCTTTGGGGCGAACCGGTGATGACGGGCGACAATTTCAGCGTGTTCCTGCGTCCATGGATTGCGGCGCGGCCCGGGAGCTTCGATCGTCCGGAAATCGACTACTCGCGGTTCGACGTCTCCTACTGGCAAAAATGGGAGCGCATGCTGCGGTACGCCCGCGAGCGTGACATGATTATTTCGGTGATCCTGGACATCTCGACCCACGGCGCCCAGGCGACGGCCGGGAGCGATGATGAGCGGCGCTATTTCCGATACGCGGCGGCCCGTCTCTCAGCCTTCTCCAACGTCACCTGGGACCTGGGTGACGATCTGGACAGCTTCCGTGACGAAGCCTGGACCCACGAGATGGGCACCCTTCTCGTTGGCTGGGATCCCTATCACCACCTGGCCACATCCCATCCGGTGCACCGGGAGCACCAGGATCGGGCCTCGCCGTGGTTCGGGTTCACCTCCATCCAGGACTGGTCGAGAAACCAGCACGCGCTGATGCTGGAGGAACGTCAGATCCAGATAAGGACAGGCCGGATCATTCCGCAGACGAACGAGGAGTACGGATACGAGGATCATTACCCGCACTGGGCGCCCGGGCCCGACGGTGACTCCGCGGAGACGTTGCGACACATGGCCTGGGAGATCGCCATGGCGGGCGCCTACGGCACGGCCGGAGAAACGGCCCGCCGCGGTGTGAACATCTGGCCGGACCTCGGGGGAGGATGGATCAATGGGCGGGGGGACGATACGATGGTCATGCTCAAGGGTTACGAACACCTGGTGGAATTCTTCACCAGTTTCGACTGGTGGAAGACCGAGCCCCATGACGAGTTGGTCAGTTCCGGCGCTTATTGCCTGGCCAAGCCCGGGGAGATTTATGCCGTGTATTTGCCCGATGCGGGCACCGTGACACTCCAGCTTACTCCGGGATCCTATGAGGCCCGTTGGTTTAACGCCTTCACAGGTGAGGTCATTCCCCTGCCGCCGGTCGAAGGACCGGCCTGGAAGTCGCCGCCTTCTCCCGGCTGGCTGGATTGGGCGCTCTTATTGCTGAGGAAGACTTAGCCGTAACCATGCAGTTGGATCGGTCGTGCTTGCTGGATCTTTCCGGGCAAGAGCTTCGTCGTTCGCTCGTTACGTATCTCCGTTCCGATACGCGCCTCGCTCACTCCTCGTCTTGCCCGGAAATCTGCGGCGCAATCATTTCCCTCCCAACTGCATGTTTACGGCTTAGCCCGTCTGATAAGTGGGAAGGGCCTGCGACGAGGGATTTTGTGCGAGGCCGAGGCGGCGAGACCGGAGCATTCCCGTCCCGCAGGCGCGGGATGACGGTCGAGCCAATCCTGCAGACGCGGGACCTCGCGCAAAAGCGGTACGATCAACGGGCCCGGTGGAGCGGCGGCGTGATTGGAGAACCGGGATCGCCGCGGGCCATTTGCACCTCGTTGACGCGCAACCGAAGCCTGCCTTAGGCTCCGGCCGGATGCCGCGAAGGTGAGGCGGCCTCCTGCCAATCTCACGACGTGCCGGCTCGAACGAGCAATTGAGAAAAGGATTTCGATGGCCGCGAAAACCATGAGGGCCTTCGTCATAACGGCCCCGCGGACTGCCGGGGTACAATGGATCAAGTGCTGCGAACCGGCGCCAGGAGAAGTTCTTGTCCGGTCCAAGGCGGTTGCGATCTGCACAATGGAACGTCGGCTGTTCTCGGGCGGCCTGCCGCACTACCCGGTCATCGGGGGCCACGAGCTTGCCGGCATCGTCGAGTGGGCGGATCAGCGCCAATCCGCCGTGAGGCCCGGAGACCGCGTCGCCGTCGACGTCATGAGACGGTGCGGGCGCTGCTATTATTGTGGCAAGGGCAGCAACAACATCTGCCTCGAGCTGGGGAAATCCCGCTCCGATTCCGATTTCAAGATTGTGGGCGGAGGTTTCGCAGAATTTGTTTCCGTGCCGATCGACCATGTCGTGAAACTGCCCGAACACGTCGAGCTGCAGGAGGCAAGTTTGATCGAACCCTTGGCATGTTGCTTGCACAGCATCCACCGGGCACAGATCTCATCCAGAGACACGGTGGCTGTTTTGGGAGCCGGGACGATGGGGACAATTCACCTTCTTCTCGCCCAACTCGAGGGGGCCTGCACGATCGTTAGCGATGTCGATGACGCGCGACTGGGTTTCGCACAGACGCTGGGAGCCGACTTCACGGTGAACGCTCGAACCACGGATCCCATTGAGTTTGTCAAGGACCGCACCGAGGGACGCGGAGCGGACGTCGTCATTGTCGCGGCCGGCTTCAGGAAGGCGGGCGAGCAGGCGCTGGGGATGGTGGCGCGCACCGGCCGGATCATTTTGTATGCGTCCTTGCACCCTTCCGAGCCTCTGCAGGTTGACTGGAATGCGATCCACTACCAGGAAATCACGATTACAGGCTCCGCCAATAATACCGACCAGGATTTCAGGCAAGCCGCCGACCTGCTATCGAACGGGGCCGTCAATCTGAAGCCGCTGATTTCCAAGCTCATCCCCCTGGAGGGCCTTTTCGAGGAATTGAAGACGAGCCCCTCCGGAAAGACGCAGCGGATTGTCGTTCAAATGTGAAGTTGTCCGGAAGCCTGGCGTTGGAGAAGGACCCACAGGGAGGCCTGGACAGGACAGAGTGTCAATCGATTCCCGGACATGCCGAGACAACATTCCTTAGGGGTGCATTTAGGACATGATCGGGGGGCCGCGCTGGTGAGCGATGGGCAACTCATCGCTCAAATCGCCGAGGAACGGTTGGATCGCCGCAAGCATTCCAATTCACCGGAACTGCCATTGAAGTCGATCAAGGCTGTCCTTGATACTGCGGGAATCCGCGCCGGGGACCTGGCCATTGCCGGGATCAGCTACACCAATGTCGAAATTGACCGGGTGATTCATCTTCTGCGGGACGAGTTGCGGGATGCTCTTGCCGCTCCCCAGCTCGAGGTTCTGGGAGTCGGCCACCATGATTGCCACGCCTGGTCCACCTACTGCACGTCGGATTTGGACGCCGCCATGATTGTTGTGGCGGACGGGTCGGGTGACATCATCGGGCATCGTGTCGAGGCGGAGAGCGTCTATGTGGGCTCGGGCGATGGCATCGAACTCATCGACCGAAGGCTGCAGGACTTCGGCCTTGCGAGAATGACGCGACGGAATTCGTTCCTGCTGCCTTACATGACGGAGGTGGACAGAAAGAAGCAGATCAGCCTTGGCCACAAGTACGAGCAATTCACGTATCTCAGCGGGTTTGGCGAGCGCGAGGGAGGCAAGACCATGGGATTGGCGGCCTACGGGAAGTCGCTTCTTGAAACACGGATTCCCGCGATTGAGGACCTGCAGTTTTTCCTGACGTTCGAGACGGGTCTGACGGATGTCGATCGAACATGGCAGAATTCGGGCGAGCCCTGGCATAGATTCGCCCGGGGGAGGGCAGCGGACATTGCGGCAACCGGACAGCACCTCCTCGAAGAGTACATGATTGCCCTTCTCAACGCCCTCAATCCTGCCGGATCGCATCGGGCACTTTGTGGAGCCGGAGGCGTCTTTCTGAATTGCCAGTTGAACGGCCGGATCCTGGCGGACACACGATTTCAGAGGATTCATGTTGTTCCGGCGGCCGGCGACGACGGCCTTTGCATTGGAGCGGCCTTTTATACGTTCCATCAGGCCTTCAGACGACTCCGACGCGGCGCGGATACCCTGCCATTTCTGGGGCCAAGTTACGGGGACACGGTTATCGAGGAATGGCTGGACTATTTCGGACTCCAGGCGAGGCGTCTAGGCAACCCGGAACTTGCGGAGCGCATGGCGGCGGATCTTGCCGAAGGCAGGATCATCGGTTTGTTGCGTGGCCGGTCGGAGACCGGGCCCCGCGCGCTCTGCCACAGAAGCATTCTGGCGGATCCGCGTGACGCCGGGATGAAAGATCGGCTGAACCGGCTGAAGGGTCGTGAGCCATTTCGGCCCTTCGCTCCCGTGGTGACGGAGGAGGCGCAGGTGAAGTACTTTGAATTGGAGCAGTCTTCACCGTACATGCTGCTGGCAACCCGCCTGCGTCCCCAGTTTCGGTCGGCTCTCCCGGCCATCGTCCACGTTGATGGATCGTCGCGGGTTCAAGCCGTCCCTGACGGGAAGGAACCGTTCGTGCGCGCGCTGTTGCGGGCATTCGAAATCCGGACCGGATTTCCGATGTTGCTGAACACCTCGTTCAACCTGGCCGGCGATCCGATTGTTGAGTCTCCCTATGACGCGCTGGTCACCTATCTTCGCTCCTCGATCGACGTGCTCGTCATGGAGGGATTTTACGTCGATACAAAGGTTCCCATGAGACCCCAGGCTGGAGTGTCCAATCGAATTCAGGTTCCTATTCCAGAACTCGCGGCGGGCCCTCCTTGAGTCCAATTCAGGCGCACCCGGGTCGGAGGAATGCGACAAGAGAATGACTGTGTCTGGCAAACCGGAGGATTCGAGCCGCCAGGCATCCGCGCTTATGGTGCGGTTGATCGAGGCTTCCTGGTTATCAAGGGCCATCCATGTCTTCGTCAGCCTTGATATTCCGGATCTGTTGTCTGATGGACCCAAGGGTAGTGAGGAGCTTGCCCAGGCAACCGGAACGCGGACGCAACCGCTTTATCGAGTGCTGAGGGCGCTTGCCGCGGAGGGAATTCTTGCCGGGGACGAACAGCAGCGATTTTCGCTCACGCCATTGGGTGCGACCCTTCGCAGGAACCAGGCGGGCTCGCTCCACGATTGGGCCTTGTTGATGCTTGGAAAGGTGCACCAGGATGCGTGGAGCGATGTGATGCACAGCATCCGCACCGGCGAGAGCGCGTTTGAGCATCGCTATCGCATGGATCTCTGGCAGTACCGCGCGGCACAACCCGAGTATGCAAACCTCTTTGATGCCGCGATGGCCGGCTTCACGCGCACCTATATCGAGAACCTGCTCAAGAGCTACTCGTTCTCGGAATTGAAGAGAATCGTCGACGTGGGCGGAGGGAATGGGAGTTTGCTGATCGGCATTTTGCAGGCCAATCCCGAGGCCCAGGGTGTTGTGTACGATCTCCCGGACGTCGCCCAGAGGGCGAAGCAGCGGATCGAAGAGGCCGGCCTGCAATCCCGGTGCGTGTTCACCTGCGGCGATGCCCTGGCTGAGGTCCCTGTGGGCGGTGATGCCTACATACTCTCACGCGTTCTCCACGACTGGGACGACGAGCGCGCGTGCAGGATTCTTGGCAATTGTCGAACCGTTTTGACACCGCACCGTCGGGTCCTCGTCATTGAGCGGGCGGTACCGGAATCCCTTCCCGGCGCGACATCCGTTCGCGACGATCTTCTCTCGGATATCCACATGACCGATTTGAATATGCTGGTGATGACGACCGGGCGTGAGCGGACTCTCCTGGAGTACGAGCGCCTCTTTCAAAAGGCGGGACTCGCTCTCGCGCGGCTTGTGCGGACTGAAACGGCGATCAACGTCATGGAGTTACAAGCCGATTCGATGGCGCAGACGGGCTCCAACGAGACACAACCTCAGACCGACGAGACGTGTGGGGCGAATTCGACGCCGAGGGTCGCCGGTTGGCCTCTCTCCCGGCGCACTCCTTTCATCGAGTGACACCATGAATCGATCAGGCAAATCCGGGCTTCCACCTCGCGATGGGTCCGATTACAGTTCCTGGCCCCATGACGGGGAATGGGCGACCTGCCGGAGAAGCGTTATGTCCTTTCGCGATGAGACCCCCGCAGCGGCCGCGGTAGTCGCCCTTTGCAGCCGTGTGGGGTCATCTCCGGACACGGTAAATCACGCGGAATTGATGCTGCATCGTCATTGCCGTGAGGGTCGTGGGTCGCAACCCGCGCTCTACTTCGAGCGGCAGACCTACAGCTATGAGCAGGTCGGTGAAATGGCGGGCCGTTGCACGGCCTGGCTGCGCTCGATGGGCATCGTTCCTGGTGACCGGGTTATCTTGTCGATGCCCGATTGCGCCACGCTCGTGGCGGCCTATTTCGGCGTCACAGGTGCCGGCGCGGTCGCGATCCTCATGGATCCCGCGCTGCCGGCCGAGGATGCGTTCTTCATGGCTCAACAGTGCGACGCGCGCCTCACGATCGCCTATGATCGGTTGCCGGGACGCTTGCCGGGACTTCGGTCTTTGCCCGGGATGCTCGGAGTCGTTGGGGCCGGACTGGGTTGGACCACGCCTTCGGAGTTCAGCACCGCAATCATGGCGCGGAGCGGACCGGACTATGTTGTTTCCGGGAATCCCAATGGCCAGGCGTACGGTCTCCTGAGCTCGGGAAGCACGGGGCGACCGAAGCTGATTGTGCACCGCCATCAGGACATTCTGCACGGGTATTTTGGATTTGCGCTGCCGGTCCTGGGACTGAACGCGGCCGATCGCGTCATTTCCGTGGCCAAAATGACGACAGGATACGGGTTGGGCTGCTCGATTTTGATGCCGTTTGTTGAAGGCGCGGCGTGCGCGCTGGTTCCGGAGTCGCCTGGGAGCGCGACGCTCGCCGAAGTTATCGACGCCCACCGTTGCAGTTTGCTGTTTGCCCAGCCCCGATTTCTGGCGGATACGGTGTCGCGTCCCGAGCTTTCGAACAAACTCCAGTCGCTTCGATTGGCGGTGACTGGCGGAGAACCGCTCGCAGACGCCCTGTTGGATCGGTGGACGCGGTTTTCCCGGGTGGAATTGCTGGATTCCTACGGAAATACCGAAGTCGGCTTTCTCTACATTACGAACCGCCCGGGAGAGACGAGGCGCGGCTCTGTGGGCAGGCCTGTGGAGGGAGTGGAAATCGAGGTGATCGACGAAGGGGAAAGGCCCGTGCAGCCGGGCGAGATCGGAAAGCTGCGAGTGCGCGGCCCCATGATTATCACAGGTTACTGGAAAGATCCCGGGCGGACCGGACAATCCTTTCGAGACGGGTGGTTTGTGACGAGTGACCTGTTCAGCTTCGACCTGGACGGCTATTACCATATTCACGGACGTTCGGATCACCTGGTGAAACTCGGTTGCGGCGATTGGGTCAATCCCACCGAGCTCGAACTGGCGCTTCTTCAGCATCCCTGCGTCCGGGAGTGCGCCATCATAGGGGCACCCGACGAGCAGGGACTGACGGCGCTGAAGGCTTTCGTTGTCGTTGATCCAGGGGCCGCAGCGGGTCCGGAGCTCGCCGGGGAACTGGCATCCGTGGTCGAGAACCGGTGGCCGATGCAGGAGTACAAGCGTCTGGCAGTCCTTGAATTCACCCGGACATTGCCCAGGACGGCTGCCGGGAAATTGGATCGGTCACGATTGCGGCCGCAAAGCATGACGGAGTTCTCGTATCGTTGTTGAAGACACGGTTGGAATCCCGCTGTGAAACCCGCTGATGTCCTGCCGTATTATCTTGCGGTTGAACCGTCCCCAGCGGACGCCGCCAGCGCCTTCGCGATCGTGAGGCCCCACGCGGGGGGGACGGATGCCGGTGTTTCCATTGTGCTGGAGGATCGGGATCGGTGCACCGAAGTCTTCAGGTTCAGTAACCTGGGATTGATTCGGATCGCGTGGAGCGCCTGTGGCCGCCTTTTGGCTTTTGCACACGATTCGACGTTGATGATCCGCGACGAGAGCGGGGCTCTTCGTCTTTCGTCGATGGCCGGGAACGTCCAGGGCCTCGCGTACGATGAACGCGGGCGCCTGTGGTGCCTTGCGGGGAGGCGTCTGGAGGCGAGGGTCGGCGATCGCGTCGAGACCATGGTGGAGGCTGTCGAATGCGCGGCGATCGCCGAGGTTGCCGCCTACGGCTGTCATGGAGAAAGCGGGTTGTGCATCCATTTGCACGATGGACGAAGCGCCCGACAGTTGGGCTCCTTTCCGCAAACTGGTGAACCTCTTGCGGTGGAACTGTCGATGCGCGGAAATTACCTGGCGGTCGTGCTTGGGTCGATGGCCGCCGACAATCGCGGGCGCGTGCGAATCGTGCGGTTCGATCTATCGACATTTGAGAACCGAACCGTGATGGATCAACAGGTCGCTTTCGGATTTAATGGCGGACCGGGAATGAAGGCTGTCGTGTTGGGCTGCGGGGAGGTTTTGGCCGCGTACGAGAACGGAGCGTGCACCCGGGTCTGGGCGCTTGCCCCGGACGCGCCCGCAAGGCCGGTGTCCCCGGATGGATTGGAAGTGTTCGACTTTTCGATTGATCCGGGCGGCGATCGACTTGCCATCATAGCATCGGATACACGGAGCCCCGAGGGCGGGTTCGAACGGCAGCTTGTGATCGGACAGAAAAACGGAACGGAGTGGCGGTTCCTCCCGCCCGTGCCCGGCGTCTATCAGATGCCCCGCTGGCGGCACGATGGCCAGCTTGAGGTGCTTTGCGGGGATAACGGCCGATGGATTCGGCGCGTTTCGATGCCCGATGAAATCCTTGTGACCGGGGATCAAGAAAGGTGCCGGTGTGGCTTTGTCGCGAGGGGCGGCGTTGAATACGACTATTTGAGACTGCCCGGCCCGCAAAATCGGGGGGCCGGAATTCTGCTTCTGCCGCGATTGCACCAGCAGTTCGTCGCAGGGGCTCAGTCGTTCTTCTTCCACCACCTTCTCTACTCCATCGCGCGCGCCCTCGCCCTGGATGGCTACAGCGTGGTGACATTGAACGGACCCGGCGCCATTGGGCGGGGACGAGTGCGACGGGAACCGATCGGATCGCATTTCGTGCAGTTGCGTTCCGCCATTCAGGATCTGGCGTCCTCTCTGCGTGCCGAAGGGTGCCGGACCCTGGGGATTCTGGCCGGCAGCCTGGCCGCCGTGCCGGCACTGCAGGTTCTTGGACGAGGCACAGAATTCGCAGCGTGCGCATTCGTGGCGCCTCTGTTTGAAGCATCCATCCCGGTGACGGCGCCGGTGCGACGTCATCTCCTTGACGATCCGTTGATCGCGCCTTTGGAAAAGGCGGCAGCGGATGTGACGGTCCCCCTGCTGATCCTTCGCGGTGGGCGCGACGAGGTTGTTCCGGTCGGACAGGTTACCCGCCTACGCGGTCTTCTGCCTCCCACCACCCCGGTGGATCTTCATGTATTCGAGGATGAAGGTCACATATTCCGAAATCCGCAATCCTGGCTTCGGTCGCAATGCGCAGTCGAACGGTTCTTCGTGTCACACCTTGAGCGACACCCGACAGCAGCGTGACAATGAATTCCTGTCGCGATCGTGGCTCCCCGCGCCGCCAATGAGCTTTCGTCCGCTTTCGTGGAGAATCCGGAATGCACTTGAGACCTATGGCGGGCGGACGGTGGTCGAGTCCGGGTGCGGCCGGTGGCAACTGACGGGGGCAGAGGTCCTGCGCGGTTCGGCAGGCCTGTTGAGGGACCTGGGGGAACACGCGGATCGGCCGCTGGTCGCCTACCTCCAAAAGTCCGCGCTGTACTATGTGTTTCTCGCGTGTTCGTTTCTGAACCGCCTGGATTTCTGTCCGCTCGATTCGGAGAATCCTGTCCAGCGCGTCCTGGATGTGGCGGCGCAGCTCAGCAAGGCGTTGATCCTGTGCGACACGGACGAGGCATTCGCCTGCCTGCGGGAGAGGACGGCGCACTGTCTCAAGATCGGACTCTCGACCGACGAGGTTCCGGCCGGTGGAGGTGAAAGGAGGAATTCGGCCAGCTATTACATCGCAACTTCTGGCAGCACGGGCACGCCGAAGCTGGTTCAGGTGCCTCAGGATCGAACGATCCCGTTCATCGATTGGGCAATTCCGTTTTACGGGATTCATGAAGGATGTCGATGGGCGCAGTTCTCCAGCATTGGCTTTGATCTTTCGCTGGTTGATTTTTTGTCGGTGGTGTGCGGTTCCGGCACGCTGATCTCTCTTACCAGAATGATGGACAGGATACGCCCGGCGATGGCCGTGATTCGCGGGCGGATTACGCACTGGCACTCCGTTCCATCCATGATTCCGTACTTCCTGCGGGAACCCGGCGAGGAAGAGACCGTGTCGGCCTGCAGACTTTTCACGTTTTGTGGCGAGCCGCTGATGAGGGCCGACGCGGACGGGCTCGCTGAACGTTACCCCGGGGCGCGGATCATCAATACCTATGGGCCGACGGAAGCGACACTTTTCTGTTCCTATTTTGAATACGTCCGGGGGGATCCAACCGTCACCGGAAGCACGATTCCCGTCGGCCAGCCAATACCCTCGTGGCATTTTGTCCTGCTGCCCGAGGAGGACGGGTTGAGAATGGTCATTTTGTCGAACAACATCGCGGCCGGTTACGCCGGCGCGCCTTCGCCGAAATTCGCGTCGGTTGACCTCTTTGGAAGGGAAATGCCCGCCTTCGATACAGGAGACTACTTTCGGGTCGTTGGGACCCACCTGTACTTTTCCCACCGGACGGACGGGATGGTGAAGATTCACGGCAACCGCATCGAGCTTGGGGAAATCGAGGCGGCGGCGGGGAGATCGGGATTGGCGAACCCGGTTGCGATGGTGGTCGGGAACGCCGTGATCCTGGCAGCCGAGGGGAGCCCGGACCGCATTTCGGAGACGATGGGCGAACTCTCCAGGTACCTGCCGCGGTCCAGCCTTCCCGCCGAGATTCGGTTTGTGCCGCGTCATCCCCGGACGGTGAACGGAAAGCTGGACCGGCGCGCAATACAGGAGAAATTCGGCTCATGCGGGTAGACCCTTTGCCCGGGAGTGTAAGTGCGGCGCGGACCCTGGTGGCCGGGGCCCTTGCAGTCAACGTGGACGGCATCGGGCCCGAAACACGGATGTATGAGCTCGCAGTTTGGGACAGCCTGGGTCAGTTGAGCGTCATTCTCGCGGTTGAGGAATCGCTCCGGGTCCGGATCCGGTACGAATCCGAGTTCGAGATGCTGACTTCGATTCCAGGCATCGCGGCGTATCTTTCGAGGCACGGTGGCTGCCCACCCGTCCGGTCATGAGGTCACGGCGGGACCGACGGCGACCTGGCGTATTGCTCGACCAAAAAGTCGGTCACTTTCTCCACCACGTCATCGAGGACGTGAATGGAGTCGGAATGAAAGGATTCGGGGCCGGCGGACGTCACAATTTCGTAGCCGGGAAAATAGTCGACCTCCTGGTGACGTTGGCAGAGCGTGTGCGAGCTTACGATCAGAACCGACTTGGATTGAATATTGGCGGTCAGGCAGTCTTTGCCGGAGTAAGTCGTCTCCAGGGGGACCGGTGACACGGTCAACAGGATCTTCGTGACGCCCAGCGCACGGAAGGCGTTGACCATGCGGTCGAGGAGATCCAGGGTCTCCTGGACATCCAGGATGTGCATTTCAAACCGGTCGCGATCCGCGAGAAGAAACGCCGCTGGAGGAACGCGATTGAGGTAGAGACCGGCGGACTTGTCATACCACGCCTCCACCAGGTCGAGAGTGACGATGACGGCCTCGCAAGCGGACACGCTCCTGTAGATATTGTCGACCTCGGCCCGCCGTGCCATCAGCCGTTCCCTGGTCGCGGGAGTCACATATTCCGGGAGCAGCAGGTCGATGAAACCTCCGCCCTCCGGGGCGATGCACAGGTCGCCGAAGGAGATTCCCTTCAGGGCATGTTCGACCCGCTGGCAAATGGTGCCGGGATTGTATTCATTGAGAATTCCATTCGGCCGCCCGGGCCGCTCGCCTTCTGGAGCTGTAAAGGTCCTGGTCGGGAGGGAAAAATGCTCCAGTTTCTCCTCAAGATTCCGCGCAAAGCATGAGCCGAGCGTGAAGACGGATGTTCCTCTTGCGAGGAGAAAGCGGGGGAGGACCTGGGAGAACACCATGCCGTTCCGAACTCGCGGATCATTTTTCGCGGGAAATCGGCGCGCGGAGCCGGCATGCCGGGCGTTGGCGACGGCTTGTTCCAGTGTCAATCGCATTCCAATAGCCGGGGCGCGGCATCACTTGTGCCTGATTGTGATCCGAGCAGAAGGGCAGGCGGGACGATGGGTGGACAAGGACCTCTAGTCGGGCGGTGGAGGCAGATGCGCCCTGGATTGCCAGGCTTCCATATCCCGGTACCTGTCGCGCATCGGCGGCGGTATGTCATTGATCGCAGCCGTAAAGAGCCAGACCCGGAGAAGATGCCTCCTCCTGCCGGATTCACGGTCGTCCTCGTACGCGGAACGGGAGTGGAGAATGACGTTGTTGTTGAGCAGTTGCAGGTCCCCCGGCCGCAGGTGCATCTCAAATCTGAATTCCTCCGATGCGCAGAGCCGACTGAGCTCCGCAATGGCATCGTCCTGCAGCGGTGTCAGTCGCGGTGTTTCGGCGTACCGCTGCGCCGAGTACACATAGCCAGGATTGAATCGGCTAAAGAGGCGGTCGTCGTGCCACATGAAAACAGGTGTCGAATAGAAGGGGGGGGCTCCGGGCGGGTTTTCTCCGTGCCGATCGATGTGAAAATTTTGATGGAGCGCCTGAAGCAAAGCGGGGCGTTGCTTCAGCATTTCGTCGTGTATTGCGTAGGAACTTGCGATGGAACTTACTCCGCCTGATTTTGCGTCGCTGATGCAGAGCAGGCCGACAATATCGCACGAATCGCTGTGGAAGGGCAGGGGCGACCCGCCTTGGTATCCGCGCTGCTGCCGGGTCAGAGGTCCGGCCAAGCCGGAATTCCGAACGTGATTGATGATCTCGCCCTTGATATTTTGCGGCATCAACCGCCCGAAGTGGGCGGCTATTCCGCAGAGGAGAACGCTTGCGTCGTGCAGGCTGTAACGCTCAACCGGTATGCCCCGGATAAGTGAGAAACCGGTGTCGACCTCCAGTTGTCGGGCGATGGCCTGAAGGGTGTCACCGAGTCGTCCGAGCGGAAAATGCTCCCTGCGGAGCCTTGCAGGGTCGAAACGATGCGACGTGACATGTCGCAGGGCTTCGTCCAATTCCAGAATGTCGAGGTGTGTCAACTCGTGGCAGCACGGCATCGAAGGATGCCGGAGCTGTGATCCGCGCCAGGGAACCGCATGAGCGGCGGGTCGAATCGTCGACGGATCCATCAGGTTGGGTTCCATGGGATCGGCGGCGGCATCAGGCCTGGACACCGGGCGGTCGGCCGGCCCTGGCTGCGGTCACCCGGTCCCTTGCCGTTGCGAGTTCGCGCAGGAGTTCCTCAAGTGGCGGAATGTCCTGGTCGCGTTCCAGAATGACATTCAGGGATTCCAGCCGCGCCGAGACAAACTGCAGGAGGTCCCACACGATGTCGTCCACCGGCTCGCCATGGCTGTCAATGCAGGCATTTCCACGCCGTCGATGGCCGGCGATATGAATCTCGCGAACGGCGTGCAGTGGGAATTCGCGCAGATAAGTGTAAGGATCAAAGCCGTGATTGGCTGCGTTCACGGCGACATTGTTAATGTCGAGCAGCACTCCGCAGCCGGTCTTCTCGACGAGGTTTTGCAGCAATTCATTTTCGGAAAGATCGGCCCCTGGAATGGTGAAATAATAGGCGATATTCTCGACCAGGAATGGCATCCGCAATTCGTTCTGCACCTGGTCGATCTTGGCGGAGATTCTGCCGAGGGCTGGGGCGGTGAACCTGACCGGTGACAATTGTCCCAGTTGGACGCCGTCGATCCGGGTCACTGCGAGGTGGTCGCTTGTCCAAAGCGGTTTGAGCACCCTTGCGAGGCTGGAGACACGTTGGAGGTAGGATCGATCCAGGGGTTCATCCGAGCCGAGAGACAGGTTCAGGCAATGGAACAACGTCGGAATGGCGGTCAGGCATTCCGGCACCTGATCGGGGCTTTGAACATCTGCGAAACGGTCCGGAATGATCTCGAGAAGATCCAACCCGGCGCGACCGCCGCGAAGGGCATCGCGGAAGCTGTCGTCGTAAAGGAGGCCAAACCTATGAGTGATCCTGGAATTCACCGGATGCCGAAGGCGATCCCTGGCTGGATGAATGGAAGGGGACCCCAGCCAGGAGGAGCCGTTCAACCGCGCCCAGTGCGGCGGATCTCTGAGTGGCGGATGCGAAAGTCTGCAGGGCATCCGCAAGCGACAGGCCCTTCCAAAACAAGCTTAAAAGTCCCGCCAACCCGGCGGTGACTTCCAGGGTTCGCACGGCGGCGGGCGGGGCTGCCTGGAACAAGAAGAGCCAGAACGGTTTTGGAAGGCGATCGAGTGTCGGCAACAGGGAAGGAACCCTGATTGCCGCCAAAACATCATACGAACATGCGATCAATGCCGTGTCGCCGGCGAGCGACAAGCGCAGGTCCGGGGAGAGTGGAAGAGGGGCCCGTGCCTTGAATGTCGTGGCAGGAAGCGGAAGCGATACAGAGGCATGCACGGCTTCGAATCGAATCAACTCGAATTCCCGCGAAACGGGGCCCGTGTCAAGCCGGGCGCCGGCGTATTGCGCAAAGGATCGGATCGTATCGTCAGGATTGCGGGCGCCTTCGGCGGATTCGAAGGACAGATAGTCATCCAGCAGGGATTCGAGTCTAGGGCCGAGCAGCTCCGCGGACAAGGGCAGGACATCCCGGAGGAGACGTCGCCGTTTGCCATGCAACTGCTCATTGAAGAGGAGCAATCCGCTTCGCTGCGACGTCATCAACTGCTTGAGCGAATCCTTCTCAGAAGGAGAAAGCGCGAATTCTTCGAAGATGCCCTCGGAATACGAACTGTATCGATCGACGTTCGCGTAGAGATGCATCAGCGCTTTCTGAAGATTCTTTTCCGACATGCCCGTGCCTCGGCGGAAATCGTCCATCAGGCTTGAACTCGGTTCATCCGGATTCGGCTGGCGCCAGTGCGAAACCAGGCTAAATCGAACCGTCGTGAGCGGCGATTTCAAGCCTTTCAACGAACTGAAGCAGGCGGGCCCCATCGCGTCCTCCCACAAGGGTCGAAAGGGTCCTTGCCATTTGAAGGGCGCCCGGCGGATCGAGTTTCACCATCAGCTTGACGGCGTCGAGTTTGGCGGCGTTGGCGACCGCAGTAAATGCGTTGCGAACAATTTCAATCGCCCGAGGGCCGCCATGCCTTGCCGCGACGGCTGCGATGGCCAGGATTCCGTCGTCATCCAATCGCCGGGTGGAGGAAATCGCGCGCGCTTCCGAATGAAGCCTCTCATCGTGAGCAGCGTCGACGCTGAATATGTGAAAGGTGATCGCGCAGTCGTCTCCGATATTACGGAGACAATGGAACTGGGGCGGGATAAGGACGCCGGCCTGGCCGGCGGTCGCCAGCAGCGGTTCTGACGCAAGACAATCGGTTTCGGAGGCGGCGCTCCGAAAGATCAGGAGGGAGCTGGCCATGATGCCAGAAACGGTCCAGTTCGTGTGAAGATGAGGTTCGTTTCCAAAGCCTGGCGGCCAGCAGAACATTTGCAGCGTGTAGCGCGATTCCGGATCTCGAAAGAGGAAACGCGCGTCGGGCATAAATGCCATCTGGCTCAAGGCCAGGTGGGCGCAGTCGAGGTAGAGATCCGGTGCTTGGAGGGCAGCCTGGAGGCGATTCCGGATTGCATGGGGAACCTCCGAAGCGGGCAGCGAGAAATCCAGGTCAATATGGGCGATAAGCTGTTCCAGGGCACTGCCGATCATGGGGATCCCAGAAGCCCGGACGGCTGTTGGAGGACTCTGCAACATGGCCTCGGCAGAAAGGCGATCCTTGCGGGTGAATCCTGCATCGCCGCGACCGGCGCCAGGGTCTGCGATCGGGATCGGCAATGGTGCCCCCGATCAAAAGGACAGAAGCCATTGTTACCTGGGCGACCGTCCAACCTCCCCTATGCCTGTTCGGATCACCGGAAGAGACCGATGTCGAATCGGCGCGTCGCGCAAGAGCGCCTTTGGATGCTCGTGTCAGGTCACCGGAGTGATCTGCACGGTAGCGACGACGCGCGCTTCGAGATTTCGAATGGGGACAGCCCCAAGTTCCCTCGAGTCCGAGACGTAGACGTCGCGGTTGTCGCCAATCACGAAGACGCTGTCATCGGGAATGGTGAACGCTTCGACGCCAAATTTGTATTCCGAGTGGCACTCGAAGCACGAAAAGCGGTCCTTCAGGGCGGCGGGAACAGCCATCATGGCCCCATTGATCCTGAGCCCTTTTGGACTGAGATGGATTGTTTCGTTGGGCAGCCCGACGATTCGCTTCACGAAGTGACCGCCCGAATCGGATGATTGGGAACCGTCGGGTGGGGCAGCAGAAAAGACGACCACATCCCAGCGCTTGGGTTGGTGCCTGGCATAGTAGGATCGGTCGCCTATCACATCCGAACCTGCCATGATCGCAGGTTCCATGGAATCGAAGGCAACATGGTAGGATTTCAGCCCGGTTGCGGCGGTCTCAGAAATCATATTGGTTCCCTCCATTTTGGATTGGAATGCCAGGGCTAGGAGCAGGACAAACCGAACCTGGAGCCGTTGAGGATGACGCGGCGTTCGAGCAGGACTTCGGTGAATGAGAAATCAAGAAGATCCTCGATCTGCACCCTGCCCGCCGCCGACTGCGCCTTGGCGGCATTTTCCTGGTCTGCCAACGGTGCCTCCTTGCCGGGTCCCTTCGGCGCCTCAGAGTCGCTCATAAGTGCGCATTGAGCTGCACCGCAGCCGCAAAAGTCAATCTCAATTCCAACGAGGTGCAGCCGAGATCCTCAACAATCACGTCACCTTCGAACCGTGGGGCATCGAAGGGATCAACCTCAAGGATTCCCTGCGCGGTCCATCAATCTCCAGTAAATGGCATACCGCTGCCGGTGGACCGAGTGGAACGGTGATAGTGTCACATCCCGAGGCTGTGCGAGACCCGAAGTACGGAAGCTCGGCGAACGCCCGTCCACGGGCCTGAGCTTCCTGACGACATCCTCCGCCGTTCCGACAAAGACCGGGGGTCTCCATGGGCAGCTGTTGAGTTGCAACGTAGTTGTGAGTCGCTTACTCCCACTCCCAATGCTTGAAGAGGTCCGCGACTGGAAAGGAGAAGCCCGGCAGCAGATGTTCGCCATCCAGGAATCCACCCGGCCCGATCCGTTTGCGGTCGGTCGGCGAGTAGCAGACCTCGACCCGCTGATTGTCGACATCCACGACCCAGGCGATCCGGGTGCCGCTTTGAAAGAAGTCCTTCAGCCGCCCGTCAATATCCATCCGTGTGTTGTTCTCCGACAGGACCTCAATGGCCAGATCAGGCGCGCCAGGAAAGAACGTCCTTGCGTCCGGTTTGAATCCCAACTCGACGAGCCGTTCCTTGGGAACGAAGGAGACGTCAGGCGCCCGACAGTTTCGGTTCGACATCCAGAATCCTGTGCTCGAGTCGAGAACCGCCCCCAAACGGTGGGCGGTCACGAAATTGCCGATCGCGATCAGGAGGCGGGTGCAAATGCGCCCATGAAACCAGTTGTTTTTGGGGCTCATGACCAATTCGCCAGCTACGACCTCGTGCAGGTGGCCGTCCTCCGGAAGGGCCAGCAATTCGGCTTCGGTCCAGGCCTTATTCGCTGCCCTATCGGAGGCGATCATGGGCCAAAACTAGGCGCGCTCGCCGGGTGTGTCGAGCGTTGCCGTTCACGTCAGGCGCGCTCATGGTGTTTGCACACCGCACGGGAGCGGCAGACTACTTCCGAAGGGTGAGTTTCGGGAACACGCAGCGGCGAGCGCCGGCACCGGATGTCCTCGGGTCAGATGACGGTGTTCACCGCGGGGGGCGCGGTGCTTCGGCGGATGAGGAGGTCGGCCCTGAGGGTCTGGCTCTCGGCCGGTTCGCCGCGGATCAGTTTCTGCATTGTTTCCACGGCCGTGGTTCCGACGCGGTACATCGGCTCCCGCAGCGTCGTCAGCGGCACGCGCGCATTTTCCGCGGTGGGGATGTCGCCAAAGCCGGCGACGGAGACGTCTTCGGGGACGCGAATGCCCTGGGAGGCGAGGGCATTGAGGGCGCCGACGGCGACGAGATCATTGACCGCCTGGACCGCGGTGACGCCGGGGCTTTCGCGGATGAGTTCGAGCATGGACTGGAAACCGTCCTCGAGAGAGGAACCGGCCTGGAACACGAGGCGGTCGTCGAGTTCGAGGCCGGCTTCACGCAGGGCGCGGCGATGTCCGTCGAGGCGGGCCTGGGCCGAGGGCGAGACCGTGTGCCCGGCGAGGAACGCGATGCGTCGATGCCCGAGACCGAGAAGGTGCTGGGTCATGTCGCGGCTGGCGCTCGCTTCGTCGGCGGAGATTCGTGTGAAGGCGTTGCAGAAGGGGGGAGCGGATCCGACGATGACCAGCGGGATCCTGAGCCTCAGCAGTTCATTGAAGATCGAGGGTGGGTCTCCAAGGCGTGGCACCGGCGCTATGAAGAGACCCTCGACGCGGCGCGCGAGAAAGCGGCGGATCACCAGTTCCTCGCGTTCCGGTTGCTCGAGGGTGTGAGCGAGGAAGAGGTCGAACCCGATTTCGAATGTGCGGTCCTCGATCGCCATGAGGAGCCGCGCGAAGACGGGGTTGACAATTCCCGGGATCACAAGTCCCAGGAGGCGCGTGCTTCGGGTCCGAAGACCGGCGGCCATGGCATGCGGCACGTAGCCCATCTCCTGGGCGAGGGCGCGGACCCTGGTCTTGGTGGAGGCGGAGATGTCGGGGGCGTCGCGCAGCACCTTGGAGACCGTCATGATCGAGACGCCGGCGCGTTCGGCGATGTCTTTGAGGCGAATCATGCACAAGCCGCCAGGCGGCGTCCGGTTATGCCTTCAGGCGTGCGAACCGCTCCAGTGCAATTTCTGGCGAAGGGTCTTGAAGAACGAACTGCCGCCCAGCCGGAGGAGACGGACCTCGGCGGTGGTGCGGCGGATTGCGATTTCGTCGCCGTGTCGCAGGCGCACCGCCACCTGGCCGTCGGCCGTCAGGTGCGTTTGAAGCCGCGCGGTGCAGACCCGCACGCGTATCGTGGATTCGATGTCCACGATGACCGACTGGTTCGACAGGGTCAGCGGACAGATGGGCGTGAGGGAAAACACGCGCGCCGAAGGACTGATGATGGCCCCTCCGGCGGCGAGCGAATAGGCTGTGGAACCGGTTGGCGAGGACACGATCAAACCGTCACAGCGGTACTGTGTCAGTTCCTCGTCGTCGACGGTTACCTCGAGTTCGATGATGCGTGAGACATCGCCGCGGGCGAACACGAAGTCGTTCAGTGCCCGAAGCGGAGGGTGTTCCCCGTTCTCAGCCTCGATGAGCGGGCGGCTTTCGATGCGAAAATCGCCGGCGACGATCTGGTCGATCGCCTGGGCCAGGCGACCGGCGGTGACCTCCGCCAGGAACCCGAGGCGTCCCACATGAATACCCACCAGGGGCGTGGCGCCTCCGGCGATTTCCCGGGCGACACGCAGGATGGTGCCGTCACCCCCGAACACCATCAGCAGGTTGTTCGCCTCGGCAAGTTCGGCCGTGGTCTTGTAGCGGGGCAGGCGGAGTCCGCTCATCCGGAGGGTGGGGGGATCGGCGGAGACCCGGACGGCGTGAGCCTGCAGCAGTCGTGTCGCCTCACCGAGCAGCGGAATGGCATCCGGCTTTTCCGTGTTCGCCAGCAGACCGACACAGCGAATGGGCTCAGGACGTCTTTTCAAGCAGCGCGAGAAACTCTTTGTTGCCCGCCGGTCCGAGGATCGGCGATTCCGTCTCTGCAGACCATTCAATCCCGGGTTGCGCGTCGACAAAAGCACGGAGTTCGGCAAGAACCCGCGCGTGGATGGCGGGGTCTGTGATCACGCCGCGGCCGCGGCTGGCCTCCTGGCGACCGGCTTCGAACTGGGGTTTCACGAGCGCGATGAGCCTGGCGCGCGATCGGAGGAGACTCACCACGGGAGGGAGCACAAGACGCAGCGAGATGAACGAGCAATCCACGACGGCAAGATCGAAGGGCTGAAACGGGGCCGGAAAACTCGCCGGATTGAGTGAGCGCGCGTTCACACCCTCGAGGACCGTGACCCGCGGATCGTTGCGAAGCCGCCAGGCGAGTTGGCCTCGACCCACGTCGACCGCCGCGACCCGTTCCGCACCGTGCTGGAGCAGGCAGTCGGTGAACCCTCCGGTGGACGCGCCCACGTCCAATGCCCGGGAGCCGGCGGGGTCGAGGCCAAAGGCCGCCAGCGCGTGTTCGAGCTTGCAACCTCCACGACTGACGTAGCGTTCCTGCCCGATCCAGTCGACGGTGTCGTCGGCGCGCACCTTTCGACCGGGTTTGTCCGCCACGTGTCCGTTGATCCGCACCCGCCCGGCGCGGATCGCGCGATGCGCCTGTTCCCGGCTCTCACAAAGGCCACGTTCCAAGAGAAGCAGGTCCAACCGCATGCCGCGGGAATGGTGGATCGACCCGAGCGGATTGGCGACGCCCCAGACAAAGGGATCGGGGTCATTGAGATCCATTGGCGTCAACCCCGATCCCTGCAAGGGTGTGGCAACAAGAGACGACGGAAGATGCCAATTGCCACCGACGGACGGACACCGTCCCTTGCCAGTTCCGTTCGATGACCCCGGCCGAACAACGCGTCCGCGACGAGATCGCCGGCTCCGGACCGATGGCGTTCGCGCGGTTCATGAACCTTGCGTTGTACGCGCCGGATTGCGGCTACTACGAGAACACCGAACGCGCGCCAGGCCGGTCGGGGGATTTCTTTACGAGCGTGGGCGTCGGACCCGTGTTCGGCTTTCTGCTCGCGGAGCACTTCGCTGAGCGTTGCGGGAGCTGGCCCGGGCTCGACCTCGTGGAGGCGGGTGCCCATGACGGCCAACTCGCGGATGATGTTCTCACTGCGATCGGCCGCTTTCACCCGTCCATGCTCGGAGGGGTTCGCTATTGGGTCCTGGAACCGTCCGGCAATCGCGAGGAATGGCAGCGTCGGCGGCTCTCGCATTGGGCCCCTCGCATGGGCTGGATCCGCAAATGGGAGGAGCTGCCCCGGCGTGTCCGCGGTTTCATCTTCTGCAACGAACTTCTGGATGCGTTCCCGGTGCACCGATTCGAATGGAATGCGCCGACGCGGGAATGGCTCGAGAGCGGCGTCACGGTGCGCGATGGCCGGCTGGGCTGGTGTCGATTGCCGAAGCGCACGGATCCCGGGCCGACGGGGCCCTGTGCGGAAGCCGGCCTTGCCGAGGTCGCCGCGCTCGAGCCGCACCTTTCCGATGGCTTTGTGTTGGAATCGGCGCCCGGTGCGGCGACGTGGTGGCGTGATGCCGCGCGGGCGCTGGAGGCCGGTTGGCTGCTGACCTTCGACTACGGCTTCGGGGAGTCGGCTGTGCTGCGACCGGAACACCCGAAGGGGACCCTTCGCGCGTATCACCGGCACCGGGTGTGCGAAGACCTCCTTGCCCGTCCCGGCGAACAGGACCTTACGGCGCACGTGGATTTTCGGCGGCTCATCGCGGCCGGCGAGGAAGTGGGCCTCATGACGGAGGCCTTTCTTCCGCAGGGACGCTGGCTGGCGGCAATTGCGGCGAAGACGGTGGAGCGGGGGGGAAACCGGCTGAATGGCTGGCGGCGCGATGGCGGGGGTACCAGACGATCAGCCACCCGGAGCACCTGGGGCAGGCGTTTCGGGTGTTGATGCAGGCGAGATGCCGGCCGGGGGTTTGTGAGTCACCCCATCAGACGGGCTCTCAGTGATCGACCCCTTCGACGAGGCGCTCGATGGCGTCCAGGCCTTCCTGGGCCTCCTCCCTGGACAGGTTGAGGGGCGGCAGCAGGCGGACGATTTGCGTCCCACTGGGGATCGTCAGGACCCCGGCCTCGTGAAGAAGGTTGACGACCTGCATCGCGACCGCCTTCTCCGTCCGCGCGAAGGCCGGGATCCGCTCGCGCGGCTGGAACTCGAGCCCGATCATGAATCCCAGGCCGCGGACCGACCGCAGGACGGACGGATGGGAGTCCACAAGCCGCTGAAGCTCCGACTGAAGCCAGTTGCCAAGTTCGCGGACGTTCCCGGCGAGTCCATCCCGCTCGATGACGTCAAAGACCTTCAGTGCGACGGTGCAGCCGAGAGGCGTGCCCCCGAACGTCGAGGCGTGTGTGCCCGGTCCGAGGGCATCACAGAGGCGGACACCGTGAGTCTCCTCCCGCACCCAGAAGGCGCCCATCGGAAATCCGCCTCCGAGGGACTTCGCCATGGCAATCCCGTCCGGAACAAAGGCGGGGCCGTCGGGGATGCCCTCCAGGATGCGCTGAAAGCTTTGGAAGCGGCCCGTCCGGAAGTGCCCGCATTGGACGGAGTCCATAAAGAGAAGGAGGCGCTTCTCGTCGCAGAGCCGTCGCAGGCCCAGGAGGTAGTCGGGATGGGCCGGGTTGATGCCGCCCTCGCCCTGGATTCCTTCGATCAGGATCGCAACGGTCGCGGGAGAGAGGGCCTCCCGAACGGCCGCCAGGTCGTTGAAGGGGACATGGCGGAACCCGGGGACGAGGGGTTCGAAACCCTTTTTGATCTTGTCCTGTCCGGTTGCGGAGATGCCGGCGAGGGTCCGGCCATGAAAGGAGTGGAAGGCGGTCAGGATTTCGAAGCGTCCATCGTCGTGTCCGAACCGGCGGGCGAGTTTGAAGAGTCCTTCGTTGGCCTCGGCGCCTGAATTGCAGAAGAAGACCTTTCCGGGGGCGATATGGCGGACGATGCGTTCGGCGAGCCGGCCCTGGGGTTCGTGGTAATAGAGGTTGGAGACGTGAAGCAATCGGCGGGATTGCTCGGCAAGGGTGTCGGCGATCTCGGCATGGGCGTGGCCGAGGCAGCAGACGGCAATGCCGCCGCCCAGGTCCAGATAACGCCGGCCCCCAACGTCCCACACGTAGCTTCCCTGCCCCCGGCTGAAGACGAGGTCGAATCGTCCATAGCTCGGCACCACGTACCGTTGAAACAATTCGCGAACCTCGGCGAGGCGGTTCCGAATCAGCGGCGGCGGGGACGGGACGATTTCTTTCATCGGGAGACCGGATTTGGAGCCAACGGCGCGGGCGGTGCCAATGCAATTTTGCGCGGGAACCCTCATGCGCCGTGCATGACCTCTCGGAGCGCTGTGATGAAGCGGGCGTTTTGGTCCGGAGTACCGATCGACACGCGAATGAACGCGGGCAACTGGTAGCCGGCCATCGGACGGGTGATGATGCCGCGCTTCTGGAGTTCGACGAAGACGCGGTGACCGTCGCCCACGCGCGCCAACAGGAAATTCGCGGAGCTGGGTGCGAATTCGACACCGAGACGAGTGAGTTCACACTGAAGATACTCGAGGCCCGCCCGGTTGTTGTGCCGTGTCCTTGCGATGTGCTCCGCGTCATCGAGTGCCGCGAGGGCGGCCGCCTGCGCGAGCGCATTGATGTTGAATGGCTGTCGAACCTTCTCGAGCGCGGCAATCAGGCCGGGAACGCCAATGCCGTAACCGAGCCGCAGGCCGGCGAGGCCGTGGATCTTGGAGAAGGTCCGCATGAGGAGGAGATTCGGCTGAGAGCCCGCGCGGATGCGGGGCAGGAGGTCGAGCGGATGCTCGAGAAACTCGAAATAGGCTTCGTCCATCACCAGGAGAACACCGGGTGGAATCGCCTCCACGAACTGGAGGACCTCCGGCGGCGGCGCGAGCGTGCCGGTGGGGTTGTTCGGATTGGCGACAAAGACCACGGTTGTCGCCGGGGTGATTGCCCCGGCCATGGCGGGAAGGTCGTGGCCGTAGTGGCGGGCCGGGACGGTGACGACGCGGGCGCCCATCATGGCCGCAACGATCGGGTAGATGGCGAAGCAGTATTGCGAGACGACGACCTCGGCGCCCGGCCTCATCAGGGCATGGCCGACAAACTCGATGATCTCGTTGGAGCCGTTTCCCAGGATCAGGTTGTCAGCGGTCAGTTGCAGGTGCCGGGCCAGGCTTGCCTTCAGGTAAAACGCATTTCCGTCGGGATAGAGATGGAGATGCGGCAGGATCTGCTGCATCGCGGCCAGAGCGCGGGGAGAGGGACCCAGCGGATTCTCGTTCGACGCCAGCTTGATGATGCTAGAGGCGGGCAGCCCCAGTTCGCGCGCGACCTCTTCAATGGGCCTGCCGGGCTGGTAGATGGGAAGGGCGGCGAGATTTGGATTCAGGGGAAGGGAGTCCATGGGAGGACCGAACGTTCAAGGGGAGTCACGCGGTCCGCGGACGGCGCCTTGGCCCATGAACCGCGGGGGAGAGGCCTCACCCGTCCCGCATGCGCGGGAGACCCTCTGCCATCGGATGGGAGAGGGTCGGCGTGAGGGTCGGTTCATGGGGAGCACAGTGGCGAGACATTCGACGGAGCGGCGAGAGGGGCGCGGCTTTCAAAGGACGTTGAGAATCGCTTGCACGTCGATGTGGGAGCTCACGACATCGCGAATCATCTCGATCTTCCGGGTGTCCGCCGGCCGGGTTTTGATATTCAGATCGTGGACGCGCGAGGCCACCTTGTAGCTGTCGCCTTCGGCGAGGAGGACGGGATAGGGCATCTCCCGGATGATGCGTTGGACCCCGATGGACGGTCGGATGTTGTCGGTGAGGATGATGGCGGAGAGGGAGCCCTGGTTATCGGATCGATTGAGAAAGGCGCCCGCCGCGAGGAGGATGTCCTCCCGATCGCCGGGGGTGATCAAGAGGGCCCCGGGGGTGAAGTGTTCCATGGCGTGATGGACGCTCATGGCGCCCACGACGACCCGTTCCACGATGTTATTGATGTCGGCGCTGGAATTGAGCATTTCGGCACTCGAGATCCTCGCGAATGGCGGCGATGGTGGGGCTGGAGAGAAGGCGCTGGTGGGGGATGACGCCCAGCAGGTCCAGTCCGTTGCGCTTGAGTCCGCGGCGGACGATTTCCGTGATCTGCTCGATCTTGGGCGGGACGACCTTGTTGAGGATGACGCCGATGATCTCGACTCCCTCCCGCTCGAAGAGGGCCTGGTTGAGGGCGACTTCGTCGATGGGCCGGCCGATGCCGCCGCCGGTGACGATGACGACCTTGGCGTCCAGTAGACTGGCGACCGTGGCGTTGGAGAGATCGAAGACGGAGCCGACGCCGGCGTGGCCGGAGCCTTCGCACAGGACGAAGTCCTTTTCCCAGGCGACGCGGTCGAAGGCCTTCTCGATGCGGCGAGCCAGGACGTCGTTGCTGGCGCTCTCGAGGTAGCGCCGGGTGAAGTCGGGTTCGACCGCGATGGGACTCATGTCCACAAGCGGAGCACTCGATACGATACACCCGCTGCATCAGGACGGTGTCCTCGTCGATCTTCTGTTCCTCGATCTCGACGAAACGCTGGCCGACGGGCTTGATGTAGCCGATGCGGGGGTAGTGTTGCTGCAGGGCGGAGAGCAGACCGAGCGAGGTGGTCGTCTTTCCGTCGTTCTGCCGCGTGGCGGCGATGAAGACGCGCGGCGTCTCGAAATTTCGAGCATCAGCGGAGATCCGCGGGGATCAGGAGGCTTCCTCTCCCGGGAGGACCCGGCCCGCCGCGGGATACAGGTTGGCGTATTCGATGGATTGGAGGCCGACGATGGCGGCCACGCCGAGGATGTCGTGGGCGTTGGATCCGCGCGAGACGTCGGCCGCCGGGCGGTCCAGGCCGAGGAGGATCTGGCCGTAGGCGTTGCCGCGGGCGATGTGCTGGACCATCTTGCTGGCGATGTTGCCCGAGTTCAGGTCGGGAAAGATCAGCACATTGGCGCGCCCGGCGACCGGCTTTCCGGCAGCTTGCGGGCGGCGATCTCCGGGATGAGCGCGGCGTCGACCTGCAGTTCGCCGTCGAAGTCGGCCTCGAGCGTTTTGTTCGCGGGCCTTTTGCTGGGCGAGGGCGGTTGCGGCGGCGACGCGCCCGACCGACGGGATGGTCGGAGCTACCCTTGGTGGAAAAGGAGAGCATCGCCACCCGCGGACGGGTGCCCAGCAACTGGCGCGCGAGCCGGGCGGTGGAGACCGCGATTTCCGCGAGCTGGTCGACGGTCGGTTCGGGAATGACGCCGCAGTCGGCCAGGAACATCACGCCCGTTTCGCCGAAGCGGGAGTCCTGCACCTCCATGATCATGCAACTGGAGGCGGTGGCGGCCCTTGGGGCGACTTTGATGATCTGGAAGAGGGGACGCAGGACACTGCCGGAGATCTCGTTGGTGCCGGAAACGAATCCGTCGGCGCCGTGCATGGCGACCATCATGGCGCCGAAATAATTCGGTTTGAGCATGATCTCGCGAGCGACGCGTTCGTCGATGCCCTTGAGGCGACGGAGGCGTTCGAACCGTGCGACATAGGCCGGCAGATCGTCGCTCGTCTCGGGGTCGATGATCCGGATGCCTTCGACCGACACATTGAGGCTTTCCGCGAGCGCCTTGATCCGGCCCCGGTCGCCCAAAAGGATGGGGACTCCCAGGCGAAGGGAATGGAACTGGCGCGCCGCCAGGAGCACGCGAGGCTCGGTGCCCTCCGGAAAGACGATGCGCTTTGGATGCCGTTGCAGCTTGTCGATGACGCTCGCGATGAACCGCATGGCCGGGGCTGTCTAGCGCACCCTCCGCCACATCGCAATCGGCAATGCCATCCGGTGCACCACGAAGGTCGCGGAGGCGGCGACCGGGGGGGCGGGCCTGCGTCCGCGAGGATTACCGAGTGTCCTCCTTTAAAACCTCGAAGCGCCGGCCTGCATCGCCCACGACCGTCACATCCACCCCCCGCTTCAGGTCGGCATCGGAGACCGCATCCCGGAAATCGTTGGGAGTGCGGATGGGACGCCGGTTGATCCTGGTGATGGCCTCGCCCGGGCGGATCTGGCGGCGATCGGCCGGGCTGCCGGGGGTCACATCGACGACGAGTACCCCTGATTCGAGAGGGATCCCGAGCCGACGGGCATTGGAATCGTCCAGTTCCCGGACGCGGACGCCGAGGCCATCGAGGTCGCCGTCGTTTTCGGACGGTGGCGGGGACCGCCGAAGCGACGACCACCGGTTTTCGGGAAGCGGTCCAGGAGTGAGGCGCAGTTCGAGCCGGGCCTTTCCTCGGTAGACCTCCACGGAGACGGGTTCGTGGATGGGTCGACGGCTGATCTGGCGTCGAAGATCGACGTCGTCGTGAATGGGAACGCCCGCAACGGTGACGATGACGTCCTGCGGATGAAGATCCGAACCCGAGGAGGGACCGTCGGGGAGGACCCGGGTCACGAGAACCCCCTCCTCGACCGGCACGTCCTCCGGTTTGGTTCGCAGGTGTTTGCCGAGGGCGGCGATCTGGACGCCGAGCCAGGCGCGGGTGAAGTGTCCCTTTTCGATGAGTTGATCGCTGACCTCGCGTGCGAGATTGATCGGGACGGCGAACCCGATGCCGGTGTTGAGGCCGTGGATCATGGTGTTGATGCCGATGACCTCGCTTTCGATGTTCACCAGGGGACCCCCGCTGTTACCGGGATTGATGCTGGCGTCCGTTTGAATGAAGTCCTGGTCCATCATGAACGCATCGGTCAGCACACGCCGGCCCTTGGCGCTGACATGGCCGAAGGTCACCGTGTAATCGAGTTCGAAGGGGGCCCCGATCGCAATCGCGAACTCGCCGACATGCACCTTGGAAGAGTCCCCCAGGCGGGCCGCGGGGAGGTTGGCTGCCTCGACTTTGATCACCGCGAGATCGGATTCCGTGTCGACACCCCGCACCTCGGCGCGGTACTGGCGCCCGTCCAGGAGGCTGATTTCGATGTCACCGGCGTCCTCAATCACATGGCCATTGGTGAGGATGAAGCCGTCGGAGCGGAGGATGATGCCGGAACCGTGCTCCTCCTCTGGAGGCATCGATTCGAGGCGCTCGCGGAGATCCTTCGGCAGGAGGTGAAAGTCCGGGCTGCCGGGACTCGCGACGGCATCCGGCCGTGGCCGAACCTTGACCACGACGACGGAGGGGGAAACGGACTCGGCGACCCGCACGAAGGCCGCGTTAAGCCGGCGGACGAGGTCCAGGTCAGGGTCGGCGGCAGCGGCGGAGACGAGGAGGGCGGGCAGGCCCAGCAGTGTCACGGGCAGGCCCCGCAACAGCGGCAGGCGGTCTCGAATCGACATGCCGCTGGTGTATCACCGGGATGGAACCAGGCAAGGGTTCCCGCGGGGGCGAAGCGGGAAAGAATCAAGTCGCTGCATTGACTTGCTTTGGCGCGCGTCGATAGCGTGAGGTTGGCGACCACCTCGATGCTCGAATCGCTTGAGAAACTCCTGATCCTCCAGGACCGCGACCGGCGGTTGCTTCGCCTTCGGGTGGAGATTGCGGACGTCGAGCCCCAACGTCGCCTTGTGCAACAGCGAAAGACGGGCGCCGAGCAGGAGCATGAGAGCACCCGCCACCATGTCCTGCGGCTCGAGACCGAACGCAAGAAGCTCGAACTCGAGGTGAGTTCCCACAACGAACAGATCGCCAAGTACTCGGCTCAACAGTGGCAGACCCGCAAGAACGAGGAATACCGGGCGCTCTCCCACGAGATCGAGACCTGCAGGGAGGCGATCCGAAAACTCGAGGACCAGCAATTGGCGCTGATGGAGCAGATCGAGGCAGGGGAGAGGCACCTGGCGGAGACCACGGAGGTGCTGCGCAAGGCGCGTGAAGACTCCCAGGTTCAGCTCGAGCAACTCGCCACGACCGACACGCGTCTCGCCCTTCAACTCGCCGAGGCCGAATCGAGTCGCGCCGAATTCGCGAAGACCGTCGAGCCGGGTCTCCTGCTGCGGTACGAACGGTTGCTCAAGAGCAAGGGGGGGAACATCGTGGTGGGGATCGATCGCGGGGTCTGCGGGGGCTGCCACATGAAGATCGCCCGACAGGATGTGCTCAACACGCAGGCCAGCCGGGACATCACGCAATGCCCGAACTGCGGACGCATTCTCTACTACACCCGCGACATGGATGTGAAACCGGTCGAATGAAGCGGGCGTCGCCGCCGCCTCGGCATTGGGTGGCCTTCAGACGGGCTCTCAGAGGTCCAGGTCCATCTGGCGGCCTCCCGGCCGGCGAAACGCGGCGGCCGAGAGATCTCCAGGCGATTCCTCAAATCCACAGTGCCGACGGGCGACCTCGAAAAGCCGGGAGAGGTGTTCCGCAAAGAGGCCGTCACCGCGCATGCGGGAGCCGAAGCGGGGGTCATTGAGGCGTCCGCCGCGGATGCCCTCCAGGTGGTGGAGTACCTTGTCCCTGCGATCGGGAAAATGCCTTGTCAGCCAGTCCACGAAGAGGTCTTTCACCCCGTGCGGCAGGCGCACCACGGTGTAGGAGGCAAACCGGGCCCCGGCCTGTTTCGCAGCCCTGAGGATCGCTGGAATCTCGTGATCGTTCAGCGCGGGAATGACCGGCGCCACCATGATGCCGGCCGGAATGCCCGCGGCGTTGAGTTCCCGCACGGCGGCCAGGCGCGCCTCCGGCGGAGAGGTGCGGGGTTCCAGGATCCGCCGCAGGTCCGGATCGAGGGTTGTGAGCGAGATGGACACCCGTGCTGCGTTGTGCCGAGCCAGGTCGCGAAGCAGATCGACGTCCCTCGTCACCAGCCGGTTCTTCGTCACGATCCCGACCGGGTTCCGGAATTCCGCCAACACCTCGAGACAGCGGCGGGTCAGCTTCAACTTACGTTCGACGGGCTGGTAGGGATCGGTGACCCCGCTCAACGCCAGCCACTGGGGTTCCCAGTCGGCCGCGGATAATTCGGCGCGAAGAAGGTCCGGGGCGCGTTCCTTGACGAGGATGCGCGTCTCGAAATCGAGTCCGGACGAAAGGCCGAGATACTCGTGTGTGGGTCGGGCGTAACAATAAACACAGCCGTGTTCGCAACCGCGATAGGGATTGAGGCTCACGCGGAATGGAATATCGGGACTGTCGTTCCGGCTGATGACGCTGACGGAAATGTCGCGAAGAAAGACGGTGGATGGCGGAGGTTGCTCACACGGATCGAGGTCGCTGTCGGGATCCGGCTCACACGCGATGGACTCAAACCGGTTGGGGAGTTGCAGCCCGGTGCCCCGATGGGCCGCGACCTCCTGGGCGTTTGCGTTGACGGTGTGTCCGGGTGGTCGCATGCGGCGGCGTTTCAGGAGGGAGATGAGGCATCGGCCGCCGATTCCAGGCGCGCGGCGGCCCACCCCAGGGCAGCCCCAAAGCCGACGCCGTAGGCGAGTCCCCAGGCGAGCATGCCATAGGGCGCCGGCAACGTGTCGTGCAACCACCGCCCGATGTAGTAGCCGCCGGTATGGCCGAGGGCGAGTGCCACCGCGGTGATTCCCGCCACACCCGGAAAGCCCATGCCGATCGCCAGTGTTACGGCCAGCAATGCCGGAGCCATGAGCGAGGCCAGGAGTTCCCCCACCGCGTCGCGTCGGAGAAAATACACCGTCGTCCAGACAGCGGCGTAGACGAGAAAAGCCCCGACGAAGGCCAGGCCGAAGCGCAAGCGGCGGCGCGGAACGACCAGCAAACGAGCGAGGATCCACGGCGCGCCTGCCAGGAACAAGGCGGCCCAGACGGCATAAGCGCCTGTTTCGGTCAGAGCGCCATACATCCAGCCGCCGCCGAAGGCGACGCTGCCGTAGACCAACAGGCTTACAGCCCCGAAACCAAGGGCTCCGCGAAGGGCGGTGGACAACCGGGGCGCGGGGACGCGGGACGCGGGACGGACGCTCGCCTCTTCCATCAGGTCGATTGAACACCATGGGAGTCGCGCCCCTGGTGTTCAATGGAAAAGCACTTGTGCTCCCTGCGAATCCGGGCAGGCTTTGCGGACCGACTCGACGGCGGGTTGGACCTGATTTGAGGGGACTTGGGCATTCGGTGACGATTTTGCCCGGGTGAGAGCCTCCGGTCAGGACACAATTCGCGCGCGAGCGGGATCCAGGCAACGGATCCCGCTTCTTTGTTTGTGTTGCCGTGGCGGATCGTCGTTGCACGGCAAAGGGCCTGCCGCCGGACGAGAGGCGATGGGATGGACCTATGGAAGAAGCCATTGAGACCCAAGGACGCGTCACGTCGGTCCTCGCGGGGACGATGTTTCGCGTGCAATTGGACAATAACCACGAGGTGCTGGCCCATATCTCCGGAAAGATGCGCCAGCGATGGATCCGCCTGACCGTCGGGGATCGTGTCAAACTGGAGCTGTCGCCCTACGACCTCAAAAAGGCCCGAATCGTGTATCGAATGGGCTAACGAACCGCGCCAGCTACTGTTGCTCAATCGTGTAGATGAAAATGCCGTGGCCGACGCCCGCCGCTTCCCGGGCCCTGGCCATTTGGAAGGCGATGAATCTGCCATCGTCACTGACGACCGGGTTGGAAGCCTTGTAGCCCTCAAAATCGCTGAAGCGCGTGAGCCGTTCGCCGGCGCCGCTCCCGTCGAGCCGGAGTTTCCAGAGATCGACGTGGCCTGAGCCTTGATGGTTCTGCTTGTCGCACTCGACGAGGGTCGAACGTCCATCGGGATAGATTCCCTCGGGTTCGTCGTATTGACCTGGGGCATTGGAATAGTTCCGAACCTTCTTCGTCTCGAGATCGACTCCGGCGACCTCGGTCCCCTGGTAACCATAGGCGCTGAAGATGAGTTCCTTCTCGTCGGGTGGGCGAAAGTTTTGGGTCTCGAGGGTGCAGCGGAACGGCAGATCCCTGCTGTCGAGGATCACGGTCTTGTTCTCCAACCGGGGTTGGTCGTCATTGTAGACGATGTCCGCCTCCTGCATCCGCGAACTGCCGGACGGCATTTCGTCCGGGTACTCCGCGGCGACGTGGGTCCAGGCGATATGCATGCGCCGCCGCGAGACGGCAGGACCTTCACTGCACTTGGTCCCGAGTGCGACGGCCGGCCGGTTGCCGTGCTTGTCGAGGACGTAGAGCCAGCATTGCACGCGCGCCTCGCCGGCGCGGGAGGGATCGAATGCCTCGGGGCCCGAGAGCAGGATGTCGTCGTTGGCGAGGTAGAGAGCCCGGGTGTAGCCGTGGTGGGGATAGTGTCCGGTGAGGTTCCGGATCCGGCCGGTGGCCACGTCGATTTCCATGGCATCGCCGAATGTCTTCGACAGGAAGAGGATCCTTTTGCCGTCGTGAGACCAGTCCGCGCGTTCCCCGAACCAGGTGATCTGCCGGATGTTGGGCGGCAGGTTGTCGGCGGGGTTGGGAGAAGCCGGCGGATCCGCCGCGGCGATGGGGAGGAGGGCGGCAGCCAGTGCGAGAGTCAGCGGGAGAGGGCGAAGGGTGTCCATGGCCAGGAACAGATGGAGTCGTCATCGTGCGCCGGAGTGGGTGGGAGCGCCAGCGCGGTTCCCTGCCCTGGATGGGCGTGGGTGCGCGATGAAACTCTGCTTGAGGCAGGCAAGAGGCGAACGCAGGGAGTCATGGATTAGCCACGGATCGTCCACGGATCAATCCGGGGACAGGTCGATTGCCACGATCTCGTGATCGAGGACCGACGGCACCTTCACGGTCAAGTGCCGTCCCACACGCTCGGCCTGGGCCCGCTTCCCTGCCGCGAGAAGCCGGATCCGTCGAGGGTTCACGCCGTCGGGAAGGCGAAAACGGACGATCTGTTCCCCGACCGGAATGAGTTCACGCACGGGTCCCTTCATCATCATCGGGTTGGTGAGGTTGACGAGGTGGAGGGTGATCGAGTGTTTCTGGCGCCAGGCGGTGACGTCGAGGACGCCGGGGCCGATGACCGTAACGACCGGTTCCTCGTCGGTGACCCAGGCGACCGCGTTTTTCAGAATGACGCCATGGTCGACGCAGAGCACCTCCCAGAACGTGCGATCGATGTCTCCGGGAAAGTAGCAGACCCGTCCTTTTCCGAACCTCCGGAGGTAGACCTGGGGGATGTCGGTCTTCGGCACCCGCGGATAGACCTTTTCCATCGGCAGGTTGGGATACGATGGGATGAGGGTGAGGGGCGGGTCTGGGTAGGGGAACGTGGATGCGACTTCGGTTCGGTGGGTGGCGTTAATGATGCGGGGCGCGTCTTCCAGTCCTGCGAGGAGCGCATGGCGACGGCCGGCGGCGGGATCGCTTTCCAGGCGGAGATACGAGTTGAGCATGGGCCCGTCGGTCCTGCCCTGGTAGGTGATTCCCAGAAGTTCCGTCAGACCGAAGTCTTTTCGGCGAGCACCCCACTCGTCATGGAGACTGGTTTCGAAGGTGGCGACCACGCCGCCGCCGTTCTCGACGAAAGCGCGCAATTGCCGGCACTGGGAGTCGCTGAGGGCGGAGATGTTGGGAAGGATGAGGGTCTTGAACTTCCGGAGGTGATCGGCGTCGAGCCACCGGTCATGTGCCATCTCGAACGGGACCCGCGCCTCGATGAGGGCTTGGTACCAGCCGAGGGTGTGGTTCTCGACGTGGCTGCCGACAAACCAGGCGGTCTGCTGGGAGTAGACGAGTGCGACGCGGGCCAGCGGTTCCTCGTTGCGAAGATAAGGTTCCCAACTGTGGAGTCGACGGTAGAGGTCCTCCACGGGTTGGAGCCAGCGCCGATCGTGGAGCACACCGCCGAACTTGGTGAACCACGGGCGGAGTCCGTTGGCGACACCGTCGGCGACCCAGAGTCGAATTTCGTTCTCGTTCTGGACGCTGTCTTTCCAGCGATACGGTTCCTCGAGGCCGACGCTGAAGATTCCGACAATGGGTTTGCGCCCCATCGTCGCCCGATATTCCTTGCCGTTTTTGCCGTTCGCCCATGGGGCTGCGAGTCCGCGTCGCGCCTGTCGGTCGGCCATCAGGGTGGGCGCTCGTTCGCCGATGCGTTGCATGTCGAGCGAACTGGTCGCGCCGCCGCCGGTGTTGGGGATGACGCAGGAGTCGGGGTTGATCTTCCGGACCTCGTCATCCCAGAGGCGCCAGAGCTCGAACAGACGCTGCTGACGCCAGAGGATGTAGGCGCGACGGGCGGGGTCCCGGGGATCGGCGGTGCGGGGGAGGTCCTGTCCGGTGGCTTCCCGGAAGTTTCTCCGGCAATGCACGCAGTAGCACATGCCGGAACCGTCCCACCGGTTGATGAAGATGCCGTCGACGCGGTACCGCGTCATGATCTCGCGCTTGACGGCGGTCATGAACTCGAAGTTGTACGGACCCAAACCGCAGGTGACCCACATCTCCGGGGAGGCCCAATGGCGACGCGGTTCGCCCCGCTCATCGACCGCGATCCAGTCGGGATGGGCGGCCCGGACGTCGTCGTAGGTGGCATGCGGGTCGGTTCGCGCCACGACGTGCATGCCGAGCTTGCGGCAGCCAGCGACGAGATCGCCGAAGGGATCGCGGTCGTCCAGCCAGGTGCTCCGGTGATGAAAGGGGACCTCGGTGGGGTAATAGGCGACGCAACCGCCAGCGCTGAGACACGCCGCGTCGGAGTGGGTTCGTCGGAAGTACTCGAGCCAGAACGCCGGATCGAACTGCCCGGGATCGTTCTCGACGAGGGTGAGTTGAGCCCAGCGCATGGGTTTGTCCACCCAGGCCGGTGGCGGCGTCTTGTCGCTGGTTTCTTCGGCCGCGGAGAGGGACCAGGACGTGTCGGAAAGCGTGACTGTGGCGCCGGCGAGTGCCGCGGATTCGAGGAATGTGCGTCGGTCCATGGCGGACGAGGAAGTCATGGAGTCGGGGTGTCGCGGACGGCCCGGCCGGCGGCGTCCAGGTTGGCCAGCCGCATTTCCGAATACTTGCGCGAGAAGATGACGCCCTGCGCGCCGGCGCGGAGCGCCGCCCGGGTGGCGGCATAGGTGTCCTCGGGCGAGGCGGCGCGGCTGTCCTTGCCGGTGGGAATCCCGATGTCGATGCCCGGAAGAATCCGGCAGCGTCCGTGCACACCGTCGAGGGCGCGACGGGTTTCGCGCGCGATGTAGTCCGGCGAGAGGCCGGCCGTGGGAAGGTCGCGGAGGGAGGCCTCATCGCCATAATTCAAGAGATGATTGTTGAAGCGAAGCAGTTCCTCCGGGGGGACATCGCGAAAGACGGTGGAGCCGACGTTTCGGATGAAGTTCGCGTAGCGTTCGCCTCCGCAGTTGTTGTAGACGACGACCTTCAGGAAGTCGGCGCGGTCCGCGAGGTCTTCGTAGCGACGGGTCGCGCGGAAGATCGGATTGAAGGAATTCACATGTTCGATGTGGAAACCCACCTGGAGATCGTTCCGGACGGCTTTGACGGCGGCCTTCACGTCGGCCACGACCTGGTGTTTGCCGGTGTCGAAGAGGCGGTCCCAGGCGGTGATCTCCGGCCATTCGACGAGGAGCCGCCAGAACTCGACGAAGTAGCCATCCGTGGGACGGTGGCCCTGGAGGGCGTCCTGGACGAAGCGATCGAGGCGGGTGAAGCCTTCCCGGACGCGGTCGAAGTCGATCCCGTGCTCGCGAGCGGCGTGCTGGTGATGTTCGCAGAAACAGGTGACACGCCCGGAGGCGATACGCTGGGCATGGCTGGCGCCGAGGGCGTTCAGGAGGGGGCCATTGCGCTCGTTGAAGAAGAGAATGCCGTCGATAGCGTACGACCGGCAGAGGTCGGTGGCGAGACCGGTCCAGAACGCCCGGACCCCGGGGTGAAAGAGACACAGTGTGCCGGTCCTGCGTCCCTCGAGATCGACCTCTTCGAGTTCCTTGACGCCCGGGACGTCCGAGCGGAAGACGTCCTCGATCGAGCAAAGGAGTTTCATGCGGCGCTTTTTCGCCGCGGGAAGGACGGCCGCCACGATGTCCAGGTCGCCGAAGTCCGGCGCCCGGGTCTGTCGAAGAACGGTGTCGCGGTAGAACTCGGGATGGGGCGTGGCGTAGTTCCCGCCGTGAAAGGTCTTTTCGTCGGTCTCCCGGGAACCATGATCGGGAAACGGGTGGCCTGGGATTTGCCGTCCCGAAAGGCCGCGGCCGTAAGTGAAGGTGGTTAGAAAGAGGGTGTCCACGGCGCCGCGGTCCTGGAGGATGTCGAGCACCTGGTCGACGCCTTCGTCGACGAAGGACACGGCCCCGACCTGGATTCCGACGGTGCGGGAGGCCGTCGCGGTGTCGGCAGATCGCGCGAGGGCGGAGAGGGTCTCCGGCGCGATGGCCACGGCGGCGGCGATCCGGGTGCCGGTGTTGAGGAAGTCGCGACGCGAAACAGGCGGGTTTTCAGGGAGGGCCTTCATGGGAAAGGGTGCGCTGTCGTGCGCTCGTGGATGGCGGTCGCAGGTGGGACGCTCCTTCATGGGGCGTTGGAGACTCGATGTTGGGATCGCCACCCGCGGCAGCTCGTTTCTCGCTATCCCCGGGGCTGGATTCTGAAACCTCTTCGAGGTTTTGTGCCGCGAACCCGGGGACACACCGCTAGCGCGAGAGATCGGACTGGTTCAGGACCTGGATCTGGTGGCGGGCGAGGGTTTCGGCGGCCAGTTCGGGGTACTCCAGGTTGAGGGCAAGGAGGGGGCGCCCGGCGTGGACGGTGATGAAGGCGTAGATGTAGTGGATGTTGATCTCGGCCTCGAGAAGGGCGGCCAGGATGGTCGAGAGGCGCGAATCGGCGTCGACCTCCACGACCAGGATCGGCGCCTCGGTGAATGGAAAGCCGCGCTCGTGAAGGAGGGTCCGCGCGCGATCGGGGTCATCGACGACCAGTCGCAGGATCGCGCTGTCCGTGGTGTCCAGCACGGTCAACCCGAGGATGTGAACGCCGTGCTGCTTGAACAGGCTGCTCAGGTCATGGATCCGGCCGAGCTTGTTCGGGACGAAGACCGAGAATTGGATTGCGGGATCGCGTCCCGCCCCGGTGAGCGTGGAACTGGCCATGGTTCAGTTGGGCCGGGTTCCCCAGCGTGAAGTGAAGGGCCACCAGACGAAGCAATAGCGACCGACGACATTGGTTTCCGGGAAATCGCCCCAGCCACGGGAGTCGTAGCTGTTGAGCGTGTTGTCACCCATCACCATGTAGCGATGCGGACCGACGGTGAAGTCGGTGGTCGGGTCGGGGAAATAGTACGCAAGGCGCGGGTCCTTGTGCTCCTTGAGGGCGATCACGCCGTTCACATGGCCGGAGTACTCGCTCTCTTCGGGGGAGCCCTCCCGTCCGTAGACCTTTTCGAAGTGGGGCGTTGTCGAATCCAGGCGCTTTCCGTCGATCACGAGGTGCGCGTCATTTCCGATGCGGAGAGTCTCGCCCCCGAGGGCGACGAGGCGTTTGATGTAGAACTGGTCGTTGGGCAGTCCGCGAATGCCGCGGGTCTCGAACACGATGATTTCACCGCGGCGTGGATGTCGGAAGTTGTATGTCAAGCGATCGACGAAGAGGTGATCACCTGCGGCATCCCGCAAGCGAAGGAGGACATCGCCCTTGTGGAAGCTCTCGCCTTCCAGGATCGGATGGAAGGCCTCCGGTTGGTCCCACCCAATGACGCCGCGCAATCCCCGAAGGTCGCCCTCATGGCCGTCGACGGGGGAGAACCAGACGCGATGGGTTTTCTCGTAGGTCTGGCCCCCATCCCGGTACCGGAGGACGATGTCCTGGTAATTGATCAATGCGATGGAGTGATGGGGTTCGATTCTGAGGATCTCGCCATCGGCCTCAGCGACGAGTTCGTGGAAGTACTCGCCGCGCACGAGCGCCGCGTAGATCCTCCCCAGCGGGCCGGGCACGGCTGACTCCGGTTGGCCCCGCAGGTCCTTGAAGTGGACACCGAACAGGGTCGGTTGCATGGACCCGGTGGGGATTTTGAACGGCTGGAGAAAGAAGGTGCGGATCCCCATGGCCACGCCAATGGCGACGAGGAACACCTCGATGTTTTCCCTCCACGCGGCGTTGGCATAGGGATGAAGCCATTTCTGCGCGGTCACCTGGAGGTTCGTGAGGCCCTCGTTCAAGCGGGACTCGGACGGGGAGGAACGGAGGACCTCGTCGAAATCGACGAGACTGCCGTCGATCGCCGCAAGGGCCTGCGGCGGGAGTTCATCCCTCTGAAAGCAGCGGATCTTCCAGATGTGTTTGCGCATTTCGACCGCGCGGCGAAATCGCCGGGACAGGAGCCAGCGGACCAGCATGGAAGGACGCCGCAGGCAAAGGCGCAGGCCGCCACTGTGGAGGTGGGCCGGGGCGGAAGCGGCGCCGCGCGCGGGTGCGGGAGACGTGGAGGTTTCCATGATTCAGGTCCTCAAAACCTGGATGAACGCCTCCTGGGGAATGTTGACCGACCCGATGGCCTTCATGCGTTTCTTGCCTTCCTTCTGCTTCTCCAGGAGCTTGCGCTTTCGCGAGATGTCGCCGCCATAGCATTTGGCGGTGACGTCCTTGCGGAGGGCGCTGATGTTTTCCCGGGCGACGATCTTGCCGCCGATCGCGGCCTGGATGGCGACCTGGTACTGCTGCCGGGGGATCACTTCCTTGAGCTTGGCGGCGAGGGCCCGACCCCGGCCCTCCGCCTTGGAACGATGGACGATGCAGGAGAACGCGTCGACGGACTCCGCGTTCACGAGCATGTCCAGTTTGACCATGTCGGAGAGTTCATAGTCGGTGGGTTCGTAATCCATCGATCCGTAGCCGCGGGTGATCGACTTGATGCGGTCATGGAAGTCGATGAGGATCTCGTTCAAGGGGATCCGGCAGGTGAGCATCACGCGGCGGGTGTCGAGAGTCTCGGTGTGCTCGATCGTTCCGCGCTTCTCGGAGATGAGGTTCATGAGGTCCCCGATGTATTCGTTCGGCGTGATGACAAAGGATTTGACCATCGGCTCCTCGATGGCCTCGATCCGGGCGACCTCCGGGAGGAACGCGGGATTGTCGATCTCCTTGACGGCCCCGTCCGCCAGTGTCACGCGGTAAACGACGCGACGGGTAGGTCGCGATGATGTCCATCCCATACTCCCGGCGGAGCCGTTCCTGGACGATTTCCATGTGGAGCAACCCGAGGAAGCCGCAGCGAAAACCAAACCCCAGGGCGACGGACGTCTCCGTCTGGAAGACGAACGCCGAGTCGTTGAACTGGAGCTTTTCGAGCGCGGACTTGAGATGCTCGAAATCGGCCGGGTTGATCGGGTAAATGCCGCTGAAAACACCATCGGATGGATCTCCTGGAAGCCCGGCAGCGGAGGGGAGGGATGCCGGGGATCCGTGAGGGTGTCGCCGATCTTGACGTCTTTCGGGCTCTTGATGTTCGCCGTCATGTATCCGGTCTCGCCGGCGATCAGGACGTCCCGGACGTACGGCTTGGGATTGAAGCTTCCCACCTCCTTGATTTCGACGGTGCGCCCGGAATGCAGCAGCTTGAGGTGCACCCCGGACCGGAGTTCGCCGTTGAAGACGCGGACGTGAGTGACGACGCCCTTGTAGGTGTCGAAATAAGCTGTCGAACACCAGGGCCTGAAGGGAGGGCGCCCCGGTGGGTCTTGGAGGCGGAATGCGCGCGACGATCGCCTCGAGGATTTCCTCGATGCCGATGCCCTGTTTGGCGCTGGCCAGGATCGCGGAATCGGCGGGGATGGCGAGGATGTCCTCGAGTTGCTGGCGGGTCTGGGGGACGTCGGCGTGCGGCAGATCGATCTTGTTGATGATGGGAATGATCGTGAGGTCCAGCTTCATCGCGAGGTGGACGTTGGCGACCGTCTGCGCCTCCACCCCCTGCGCGGCATCGATGACCAGAAGCGCACCCTCGCAGGCGCTCAGGCTTCGGGAGACCTCATAGGCAAAATCGACGTGACCGGGCGTATCGATGAGGTTGAGTTCATAAGTCCTCCCCGTTCTTCGAGCGGTAGAGCATTGTGACGGGATGGGCCTTGATCGTAATGCCCCGCTCCCGTTCGAGATCCATGGCGTCCAGCATCTGGTCCTCCATGTGCCGGGCCTCGACGGTCCCGGTGCGCTGCAACAGCCGGTCTGAAAGCGTGGTCTTCCCGTGATCGATATGCGCGATGATCCTGAAATTACGGATGTGCGCTGTGTCCATTGCCGCTGACGACGACCGCCGCCCGGCCAACCTGGAGCCGGCTGCCCCGCCTGTCCATGGAGAGCGACGTCCAGTGAAAGTAAACGGCGCCCGCGGCGAGCCAAGGCAAAACCCTTCGGAACTGCCTGGAAGCCGGGCGGAAGCCGGAGAGGGAAACCGGCCCGCGGGGGGCGGTTAAGGAATGGCTCGCGCGATCGGAGGCGGTCAGCTCCGGCCGCTGTCGCGGGCTCGCTGGACGCGGGCTCCCGAGCGATGCAGTTGGCGCGACTCCTGAACGAAGCGTTTCTCCTTGGCCGCGGATCCGAAGACCTGGCTGATCTTCCTGCCGGATCGAACGATGGAATAGCCGCCCTTGAGCAACTGGAAAGGACGGCTCACCAGCCCGAGGTGATCGAAGGCGATGCTTCCCCGCTTACGGAAGAGCTCGAAGAAGGACGGATACACGAAATTGGAGATGCGAACGTTGTTGACCAGGAAATCGGTCTCCTCAACGGCATCCGCGGTCTCATAGGCCCACAACTGACCCTTCGGTCCGTCCGCCCACATCTGGATGCCGGGATCCACGAGGACCTCCCAGAGTTCATGGCTGGCGGTGACCGCCACATCGCCACCGTCCTCGCGGGTGGTCTGCACGAACACGAAGGAGACCGGAAGTTGAGTCTGCGTGAGGTCATGGTACCCGAGGGCACCGGCAACGTCCGCGGTATCCACAAACAGGAAGGGCCAGACATTCGAGGGCAGGCCGTCGACGTCGGGGAAGATTTGGAGCCGCGCCGGCGTGCCCCAGACCGGAACGAAATGGGAATCCAGGGCCGTCTGCAGCGCCGACACCAGTTCTTTGAAATCGTAGCCCAGGTCGGTCGTCGCATCGTTCACGAAGCCAATCGTGGGGGTACCGCCGGCACCGAAAGCGGCTCGCGTGAGCGGGTGCGTGACGGAGGTCTGAACCAGGCCTTTCTTCATGGGAGGGGAGGGGGGATGGTGGTGTCCGCCGGGTATGATCGGCGGAGAACGCCTGAGGCTAGGTTGCGGGATCCAAAAGACAAGCTGGATCCCCGACCGCAAAGCGTTTTGCGGTGGCAGCGCCGGTCTCCGCCGGTAAGGTCCCGCGCCCGTGGGACACGGGTCGATCACCGATATCGCGGTGTGCATTGTGGCCGCCTGGCTGCTGGGTGTGGCGGCGCAGGTGCTTCGTCAACCGGTGCTCCTGGCCTACCTCATCGCGGGCTACGTGATCGGTCCCCACGGTTTTCGGCTGGTGACGGACCAGGAATCGATTGAATCGATTTCCGAGATCGGCCTGATCCTTCTGCTGTTCGTGATCGGTCTGGAGATCGATCTCAAGCGGGTCATGGGTTCAGGACGCGCCATCCTCGTCACCGCGGCGGTGCAAATCCTGGGGACCCTTGGGTTGGGGATCCTGTTCTTTCGGATGCTGGGTCAACCGCTGGGGCAGGGGCGGTTCGAGGCGCTGTACCTGGCGGTGGCGGCTTTCGTCAGCAGCACGGTCATTGCTGTGAAGATCCTGACCGACCGACGGGAACTCGACACCCTCGCTGGAAGGATCACGATTGGAATCGCGGTGATGCAGGACGTGGCGGTGATCGTCTTTATCGGGATCCAGCCCGCCCTGGCGGATCCGTCGATCGCGGCCATTGCAATGACGCTGGGCAAGATCGGGGTCCTGATCGGGCTGACCCTTGGAGTGAGCCGCTATGTCCTGCCGCCTTTGTTCCACCGCGTGGCGCGGCTTCCGGAACTGATTTCCGTCGGCGCGCTGGCGTGGTGTTTCGTGGTGGCGGCGCTGGCCTCGTTCCTGGAGCTTTCACGAGAGATGGGGGCGCTGGTGGCCGGGATTGCGCTCTCGACGTTTCCGTACCACCTGGACGTGACGGCCAAGGTCACGAGTCTCAGGGACTTCTTCATCACGCTGTTCTTTGTCGGGCTCGGTCTGAATATCCCCGCGCCCTCGCTGGAGCCGCTCGAACTGGGAGTGGAACTTGCGCTGTTTGTCATAATCAGCCGGGTGCTTACGGTCATGACGCCTCTTCGCCTGCTGGGATTGGGCAATCGTGTGGGTTGGATCACCACACTCAACCTGACCCCGCTGAGCGAATTCTCGCTCGTGATCGTGACGCTCGGCATTGATGCCGGGCATGTTCAGCGGGATGCCTTTTCGCCTGTCGTTTACGCCTTCTTTCTCCTGGCGGTGGTGGGGAGCTACGCCATCGGATCCTCCGACCGTGTGTTCCTTGCGGTGAATCCCTGGCTCAAAAGGCTCGGTCTCCGGGACCGCCCGAACCCGGCGGCGACGGAGGGTTCGACGGTGAACCCCGGCGACATTTATCTTCTCGGCTTTTCCTGGAGTGCGAGTTCGCTCCTGGAGGAGATCTCGCGGACGGACCCGGCGCTGCTGGCGCGGTTGGTCATCATCGACTTCAATCCCGAGGTGCATCGAAAGCTCGGTCAGCGGAAGGTTCGCGCGATCTGGGGGGACATCTCCCAGAGGGACACCCTGGAACAGGCGGGTGTGGCGCGGGCGAAGCTCGTGTTATGCACCTTGTCGAATACGGTCCTTCGGGGGACGAACAATCTGCGCCTGGTCAGACAGGTGCGGTCGTTGAATGCGGATGCCTGCGTCGTGGCGCACGCGGAATTGCTGAGCGATGTGGCGCGGCTCAAGGAGGCCGGGGCCACCTACGTCTGCACGCCACGTCTGCTCGAGGCGAATGAACTTCTCCTGGTCATCGAGGCGGCCGAGAATCGATTGATCGGCGACAAGCTCGCCGAACTCGAGGGCCGGCTCGCAAAGCGGATGGAAATCATTCCCTGAGTTTGGGGCCGCTGGAATCCATCCCTGTGAAGACACCCACCCTTCCTTCCGCCCTGGCTTGCGCCACGAGCGCCGCGCGGGCCGCCGGCGATCTCATGCGCCGGAACCTGCACCGACCGAAACGCGTGCTCTCCGCCAGCCAGCACGACATCAAGCTCGAATTGGACCAGCGCTGCCAGGCCTTGATCGGACGAGAACTGCGCCGCGGGTTCGCCGGCGCCGCACTCCTCGGCGAGGAAGGCGTGCTCGGGAACCCGGAAGCGGATTGGCGCTGGGTCGTCGATCCCATCGACGGCACCGTGAACTTCACCTATGGGATCCCGCACGCCTGCGTCTCGGTGGCCCTTCAGGAGCGAGTCGGCCCGGAGCCCGATCTGGCGGGCGCGACCTATGCCGATGGCTTTACGACGCGCGTGGGCGTCGTCCTGGATCCGTTCACGGAGGAACTCTGGACGGCGACCTCGACCGGTCCTGCGCGGCTCAACGGCCGCCGGATCCACGTCAGCCCACGGACGCGGTTGCGCGAGGCCATCGTGGCGCTTGGATTCGCGAAGCGGCGAAAGAGCCTGATGCGGATGCTGCCGGTGCTCGAGAGGCTGGCGCACCGGGTCCGCAAGATTCGCATCACCGGGGCGGCGGCGTTGTCGCTCACCTACGTCGCGACCGGCCGATTCGATGCCTACCTGGAGAGCGGGGTTCGTCTTTGGGATATTGCCGCCGCCGGCCTGATCCTTCAGCGGTCGGGCGGCGTGTTCTGGCGGCGGGAAGTGGACACCGGCAGAACCTATGAGATTGTAGCCAGCGCCGCGGTTCACCAGCCGGTGTTGCGGCGCCTGAACTCGATTGAGATATGATATGAAGTCGATTCGCGGCCTCGTCTTTGGAAGCGCACTGTGTCTGGCCGGTATGCCGGTTTCCCATGCAGAACCGACCGGGGACGGTCTCTATGCGGGATTCATCACGACCGCCGGGGACTTCTGGTGCCGGCTGGAATACCAGCGGGTCCCGCGCACGGTGGCCAGTTTCGTCGGCCTTGCGGAGGGCACGCGATCATGGATCGACTTTCCGCGCGCGGCGATCGTCCGCGGCCCGTTCTACAACGGCCTGACGTTTCATCGCGTGGTGGAGCACTTCGTGATCCAGGCTGGATCTCCGAACGGGCAGGGCACGGATGGTCCCGGATACATGTTTGCCGATGAATTCGATGACGCCCTCAGGCATTCGAAGGCCGGGATTCTGTCGATGGCCAACTCCGGTCCTGACTCGAATGGAAGCCAGTTCTTCATCACCGTGACGAACACTCCCTGGCTGGATGGCTTGCACTCCGTCTTTGGCGAGGTGGTCGAGGGCCTCTCGAATGTCATCGCGATCAGCCGGGTGCCAACGAATGCAACGTCGCATCCGCTGACGCCCGTTGTCATCGAGGAGGTGCGGATCGTCCGGAATGGCGCGGACGCGGAGGCGTTCGATCCCGATGGCGTCCAACCGCCGCTCCCGTCCCTGGAATCCGTTCCTGCCTCGGTGCGAATTGAATCCGACCGACTCGATCTCCTCCTTCAACCGGCCACGAACCGCCTCCTGTACCTCTTCGCGTCGACCAACCTGGGGAGTTGGTCCCACGGATCGTCGCGGCAGACGATCACCAACGTGGACACAACGAAGTTCCTGGGGGCTCCCTACACGAATTTCCCGAGCGTCTTTTTCAAGGCCCTCGAGGCGGGGATTGATCCGTGACCGCCGCGCGACCTCCCGCCCGCGGATCGGCGGCGGGAGTAAGCCCAGCGGCGGACTTGCCGACGGCCTGGGTCACTCCGAGCGAATCGACCCATCGGACGCGGTGCCCGCGCCTTTCCAGTTCCCTGGCGACGCGGGGATCCCATGCCTTCTCCAGGACGGCTTCATCGGGTCGCCATTGATGATGCAGACGCGGCGCGGCGAGGGCCTCGGCCGGAGTCGCCCCGAAATCGAGGGTCCGCACAATCCCCAGGACCACTTGCGAGATGATCGTGGGACCGCCAGCGGCTCCGAGGCAGAGGACCGGGCTTCCATCCTTGAGGACGAGCGTGGGACTCATGCTGGAAAGCGGCCGTTTCCGAGGGGCGACCGCATTGGCGTCGGCTCCGACCAGGCCGAAGTAGTTCGGCACGCCGGGTTGGGCGGCGAAATCGTCCATTTGGTTGTTGAGAATGACGCCGGTCCCGGGGACGACGACCTTCGATCCGAAGCTCGTGTTGATGGTGGCGGTGATAGCGACCCAATTGCCGTCCCCGTCCGCGACGGAGAAATGCGTGGTGTGCCGGCGAAACACGCGCTGCTCCGCATCCGGAGGTGAACCATGCCCGGGCACCTCGGTGGTCCGATCCCGTCGGATGCGCTGGACCAGGCGGTCGGCATAGGCCTTCGAGATCAGGCCGCGAGGAACGGCGACAAAGTCCGGATCCCCGAGCCAGTAGGCCCGGTCCGCAAAGGCCAGCTTCATTGCTTCAAGGGTCACATGGGCAAAATCGGCGGAATCCGATCCCAGACCGCGGAGATCAAAGTGTTCGAGGATGTTGAGAATCTGAGCGACGTGAACGCCGCCGGAACTTGGCGGGGGAAATCCGATGATGGAGTACCCCCGATACGTGGTCTCCACGGGTTCCCGAATGACCGCGCGGTAGCTCCGGAAATCCGATCTCCTGAGGAGTCCATCGTGTTCCCGCATCCAGTCCTCGGTGCGACGGGCGAAGGGCCCGCCATAAAACCATCGGACGCCATGCACGGAGATGGCTTCGTAGGTGTCCGCCAGGTCCGGTTGACGAAGGATCTCCCCCTCGCGAAGGGGGGAGTGGTCGGGGTGGAGAAAAATGGTGGCGGCGGAGCGGAACCGGCGCAATCCGTCAGCCTCGCCTGCAAGGGCGTCGGCAAACTCCCGGGAAATCGCGACCCCGCCACGGGCGAGGTCGGCGGCTTCCTGGAGCAGGCGCTGGAGGGGCACCCGGCCATACCGCGACGAGAGTCGCTCCAACGCGGCGAGTTCACCCGGAACACCGACCGCCAGCGGGCCCGTCTGGCTGAGATCGGGAACAGCCTTGCCGTCGCGCACGAACATGTCCCGCGTGGCGAGGGCAGGGGCCGTTTCGCGACCATCGATGGCAACCACTTTTCCCGAGGCGAGGCGGACAAGGATAAAGCAACCCCCTCCGATCCCGGAATTCTGCCCGTCGACGACGCCGAGCGTCAGGGCGGCGGCAACCGCGGCGTCGATGGCATTGCCACCGGCCTCGAGGGTGTGCATGGCCGCCGCTGTTGCGAGCGGGTGGACGGTGGCGGCCGCCCCGCCGGTGGCGCGGACGGAAAGGGTCGCCGCAACATTCAGGGCAACCGCGATTGCCAGCGGGCTGAGCCGCGTCCAGGAAACTCCGACGGAGATGGCTCAGGCGATTCACGAACGATCCCCAAGGCATTTCACGAGGAGTGGCACAGTGGGTCGCGTCCAGCGCTAGCGTTGCACGCGGGCGCCGGCTCCTTTCATCAGGGCTTCGACCTCCCGGCAACTGGCCATGGAGGTGTCCCCCGGCGTTGTCATGGCGAGGGCGCCGTGAGCGGCGCCGTAATCGACCGCTACCTGCGGATCGCCAGACGTCATCAAGCCGTAGATCAGGCCGCTCGCGAAGCTGTCGCCGCCGCCCACGCGGTCGAGGATCTCCAGATCCGGATACTTCCGGGATTCGAAAAACGCGCCGCCGGCCCAGCAGATGGCACCCCAGTCGTTGATGGTCGCCGTCCTTGCCGCGCGCAGCGTCGTCGCGACGACCTGGAAATTCGGGTACTCGCGCACGGCGGTCTCGATCATGTTTCGAAAGGCGGCCAGGTCGAGGTGGAGGAGGTGTTCGTCGGCTCCTTCGACCTTGAAACCGAGGGCGGCGGTGAAGTCTTCCTCGTTTCCAATCATGACGTCGATGAAGGGCGCGATACGGCGATTGACCTCCTGGGCCTTCGACTGGCCCCCGATGCTCTTCCAGAGGCTGGGCCTGTAGTTGAGGTCATAACTCACGATGACGCCGTGCCGCTTGGCGGCTTGGACGGCTTCGATGACGAGGTCGGCCGTCGTCGCGCTGAGCGCGGCAAAGATCCCGCCCGTGTGCAGCCAGCGGACTCCGTCCCGGCCGAAGATTCGGTCCCAGTCGAAGTCGCCCGGCTTGAGCTGGCTGGCAGCGGTGTGGCCGCGGTCGGGAATGCCGACGGCACCCCGCAAGCCGTAGCCGCGCTCGGTGAAGTTGAGCCCGTTGCGGGTGGTCCGTCCGACGCCATCGAAGGGACGCCAGAGGATGAAGTCGGCGCCCACGCCACCTTGCAGGATGAAATCCTCGAGCAGGCGGCCGACATCGTTGTCGGCAAAGGCGGTGCAGACAGCCGTTCGAAAGCCAAAACACCGTCGCAGTCCGCGCGCGACGTTGTATTCGCCGCCACCCTCCCAGACGTCGAAATGGCGGGCGACCCGGACCCGGCTCTCGCCGGGATCCAGGCGCAGCATGACCTCACCCAGTGCGAGCATATCCCATCGGACCGAATTTGCGGCGCGGATGGAGAGAGGCAGCGTAGGCATGGAGACGGTATCGGATGGATCATTCGCGGCGCGGATTCGTGGGTCCGCGAACCGGGCCGGGATCGTCGTCCATCGGCAGAGGACGACACAACCAGAAATCAAAAACGCGCCCCCGGGGTTCCGGCGGCGCGTTGGAATGCGAAAGGACGAGATCGATCCAGATTAACCGCGCGAGCGACGGACCCACACGGCACCGCCGATCAATCCCGCCACCATGATGCCGCCCAACCAGGTTGAGGCTTCGGGGGCATGGGTTGCGGGCCCCAGCGACAGGCGCGGAGCCAGTCCGCCGGCGCGGAGGTAGGACCACGCTTCAAACCCGGGCTCCGCTTCGTAGCCGGAAATCATGCCGAGCTTGGAGTAAACGTAGAGGTAGCTGCTTTCCGTGGCGCCGGCCGCCTTCAGGAGATCGACGGGAATGGAGACATAGAGATGCCCGGAATCTCCGCTCTCGAGCAAAAGACTCCGATCCGTCACCCCGTCCGTCCCGGAGGCGGCGTTGAAGTCATAGGCGAGCCGGGCATGGCTCGTGAGATCCGCATAAGTTGCGGCAGAGGCCAGCGGAGTCTTCGCAATGAAGACTTGGAAGCTGTCGAGCGACACCTTCCCGCCGCGGGCAGGGTCCGCGCCCGCAATCGGCGCCGAGGTTCCCAGCGGCAGCGCCGTCGTTGTGCCGGGCTCGCTGACGGCCAGGGCGAACACGCCGTATTGCTTGTCGCCAAGGATCATGGCGCCAAGTTCGTCCAGGGTCACATCCGTGGTGGCGCCGGGATTGCGATCGACATTGGCCATCGTTTGCACGCCGTCGTGCCGATTGGCGTTGAAGCCCTCTTCAATTCCGCTCGACTCGGTCCCAAGCCGGTATAGGGAACTGAAGGCGCCCTGAAGGGCCGCCGGTCCGGCATCCGACGTGCTAAAATCCACCGCATACGCCGAACTCAGGGATTGGAAGGAACCGCCTCCTGTGAGATCAATTGTCGACGCGCCCGAGACTGCCAGGCACGTTGAAAGCACAGAACAACCCGCCAGCCTCCGGAGGGTTACATCGTTCGGTTTCAACATCAGAAAGGCCATTACATCACGTCTCCGTGGGTGGTGATCGTTACTGGATTGGTGGGATAAGTCAATCCCGTAGCGGATCATTTTACATGGATGCCACCGCATAGCCAAATCCTCGCCGACCCCGGCAGAATCCCCTGTCGCCACACTGAGCCCTTGCACGACCTCCATGGGAATTGAGCGTTTGAACGAAGCATTGGCGGGCTCCGCCGACCCCGGTCGCGCCGCGGCTCAACTTGCGGCCTTGCGGGACGCGGTCGACCCGGCCCTTTGGGATGGGATTTCGCCGGAGGCGGGACCGCTGTTGGCCGCCATGCTTGCCGGGTCCCAATGGCTTCCGGCCCTGCTCGTGCAGCACCCGGACTGGATGACCGTGTTCCAGGATGTGGAGGCCCTGTGTCATCCGCGTCGCAAGGAGGGACTGCGACGGGAAGTGGAGACAGGGTCCGCTGCCGTGCTTGCCCAGGGGGACGAGGCGGGTGCGTTGGATCGCCTGCATGCATTCCGCCTGCGCGAGTTGCTGCGGATTGCCATCCGGGACCTTGGCAGGCTTGGAGCCCTCCCGGAGCTTCTCGAGGAACTCTCGAACGTGGCGGACCTGTTTCTCGAGGGCGTGCTCCGGGTCGTCTGGCGTCAGCAGTCGACTCGGTTTGGGGAACCGTGGCATCAGGACGCGCGGCAGCGGTGGCAGCGGACCCCCTTTGCGGTGCTGGGCCTGGGCAAGCTGGGAGCGCAGGAGTTGAACTACAGTTCCGACGTCGACCTGCTTTTCGTCTACGGAGAGGAGGGCTTCACGTTTCGGGCGCCGCCCGCGCAACGGCGGCAGGCGACGGGTCAGGTCCTTGCCAACCACCAGTTCTTCAAGCGGCTGTGCGAGGCGCTCATTCGGGAGGCGACACGCCGTGGTCCGGAGGGCGGGGGCCTGAGGGTGGACATGCGCCTGCGGCCCGAGGGCGATGCCGGTCCTCTCTCGCGCTCCCTGGAAAGCTATGAGAATTTCTACGCCGAGTGGGGACAGACGTGGGAGCGGATGATGCTTTTGAAGGCGCGCGGAGTTGCGGGGGACACCTCCCTGGCTGGGGAGTTTCTGGAGATCATCCAGCCCTTCCGTTATCCGCGTTCGCTCGGTGAAGGGCTGCTGGGCGAGATGGCGGCCATGAAGGCGCGGATTGAACGGGAGGTCGTCCGGCCTGGTGAACTCGAGCGCAACGTCAAACTGGGCCGGGGCGGCATCCGCGAGATCGAGTTTGTGGCCCAGTCGCTCCAGGTGCTGCACGCGGGGCGTAATCCGTTTCTCCAGAATCCGCAGACGCTTGCCGCCCTTCCGAAGCTCGATGGTTATGGCCTGCTCCCGTCCGGAGAGGTGCGGCAGTTGATCGACGCGTATGTGTTCCTGCGCGAGGTCGAGCACCGGCTCCAGATGGAGGATCAGCGTCAGACCCACACGCTGCCGGAGAACCCGACAGCCTTGGAACGGATCGCCCGCCAGATGGGTTTCCCCAACCGCACGGAGTTTGGCATCGCCCGCCAGCGGCACGCGGAGAATGTCCGCGCGGTTTACGACCACGTGTTGGGACGCCCGGATGAACCGCGGGAGGACGATCCCCTGCCGCCGGGCTTCGAGCCCGCGCTCACGGCTGATTGGCTCGCGTTGCTGTCCGCGCATGGTTTCCGGGATCCCGAGAGGGCCTTGCGCCTCTCGAAGGCCTTTGTCGAGGGACCCGGTTTTGGGCACATCTCGCGGCGCACCACGGAGCTCGGTCGGCAATTGATGATACGTGTGCTCGATCTTTGTCCGAACTCCAGGATGTCCGCGGAGGGCGGATCAAACGGGTTCATGTTGTCGGACCCGGACCGGGTCATGGCGCGGCTGGACAGTTATGTCGCAAACTACGGGACGCGGGCAGCCCTTTACGAATTGTGGACGACGCGCCCGATGGTCTTCGAGCACATCCTGAAACTCTTCGACCGTTCGGAATTCCTGGCGGAACTCGCCATCCGCGAGCCGGATCTTGTCGATGAACTCGAGATCGGGGCGCATCTCGGGCGTCAGAAAGACGCCCGGCAGACGCTTGGCGACCTGCGGCACGGGCGCGGAGATGCGGATCAGCACCTCTGGCTTCGCCGTTATTTTCAGACCGAATTCATGCGTCTCGGCCTGCGCGACATTCTGGGTTACGTCGATTTCGAGGAGGCCAATTGCGAGTTGAGCGCCCTCGCCGAGGCGTGCGTCGAGTATGCCCTCGAGGTGGTGGCCCGTCGGCACCGGATGCGAAAGGCCCCGTTCGCGGTGATCGGGCTGGGGAAATTCGGAGGGGGCGAACTGGTGTACGGCTCCGACCTGGACGTGATCTTTGTTGCGCCCGAAGACACTCCTGATCTGCCCGGCCTGCAGCGACTCGCCGGGGAGATGCTGGACCTTCTGAGCACGCGCACCGCACAAGGCTCGGTATTCGCGCTGGACATGCGCCTGCGTCCGGATGGGGAGAAAGGGCTCCTGGTGAATGGCCTCAAGGCGCATGAGGCCTACTATCGCCAGCGGGCGATGCTTTGGGAGATCCAGGCGTTGACGCGTGCCCGCCACATCGGGGGCCACCGTGTCACCGGAACGGCCTTCGAGCGACTGGCGCGGCGGCTCACCAATTTTCGCGAATCGCCGGAGCCGCTGGTGGCGTTCCAGCCGGAGTGGAAATCCCAGATTGCCGCCATGCGCCTGCGCATCGAGAAGGAACGCACCCCGAAGGGGAAGGATTCCCTCGCCTTCAAGACTGGCGCCGGCGGTCTGGTGGATGTCGAATTCCTTGCCCAAATTCTCGCGATGGCGCACGGGTGGTATGAACCCAACACCAGCCGCTCTCTGGAGCGCGCCCGGGACTGCGGGGCGCTCGCCACGGGCGCGGCGGAGACCCTCATCACGAACTTCCGTCACCTCCGGCGCATGGAATCGATCCTGCGGCGATGGAGTTTCGAGGGAGAGGCCGTTCTGCCGGATGACGCCCCCGCGCAGTACCGTGTTGCGGTGCGCTGCGGGTATTCCGAGGCGGAGTCTTTCTTTCAGGATGTCGCGCGGTGGCGACAGGAGATTCGACGGATTTACTCGGAGTATCTCCCGCGGGCCTGAGCGTCATGCGGGCCGGCGTCGAAGCGCTGTTGTGTCCTCAAACCCCGGCCGAGGTCCGTTCCACGATTTCGAGTCCCTGGCTGCACAGCTCCCAAGCGCGTTCCTGAGAAGCCGCCTCCGAATAACAGCGGAACTCGGGTGCATTGCCGGAGGGCCGAAGGTGGAGGATGTCGCCGTTGGCGAAGGTCGCCCTGAGGCCGTCGGTCCGGTCGATCGAGACACAGGGAGCACCCACGATTCCGGCGAAGAGGCGATCCACGGCGGTCCGATCGGCGTGCTCGTCCCCGTGGTTCAGAATCTCGAGGACCGCGCGGGCTCGTTCCTGGGCGAAATCCTTCAGGCGGTCGCTTGCGGTGAACCGGGCGGGCAGGGATGCGACCAGCCTGGATACCGGGATCCTTTGGCGGCGTGACAGCAGGAGGACTCCAAGCAGGACAATCACGGCGTCCCGGGTTGGAAGCGCCGGCAGGCGTCCGCTTGACAGGTCCAAATCGGATTGGATCAGGAAGCCGCCGTTGGCTTCGTAACCCACGGCACGATGCCGGCCTGCCGCCAGCGCGGCGAGCATGTCTTCGACCACGAAGGGCGAACCGATGCGAGTGCGCCGGACCTCGGGGAACCACCCGCACCGCTCGACCGCCGTGTTCGAATTAACCGGGGTGGTGACGGAGTCCGCGTCCAGGAAGCGCGCCGTCAGGATGCCGGCAATATCGCCGCGCAACCACTCGCCGTGCTCATCGGAGACGAGCGGTCGATCGCTGTCGCCGTCGGCTGACACGAGCGCGTCGAAACGGGCGGTCCGGGTCCATTCCCGGGCGAGGTTGACGTCCTCGGGTCTTATGGCCTCGGTGTCGACCGGAAGGAAGCGGTCGGAACGCCCCAGCGGCACCACAGTCGCCCCCAATCCGGCCAGGATCTCGACGAGCAGATCACGACCGACGGCGGAGTGTTGGTAGACGCCAAGACGCGCCCCGGCCAGGACGTCGGCTTGAAAGGCATCGAGGTAGCGGCGCACATACCCGCGTTCTGCCGCCGGATCCACGGGAGGAAGTCCGGGCGGGATCTCGCGGAAGGAGCCGTCCTCCGTGAACATGGAATCATTCAGTTCGATGGCCTGGGATGCGATTCCGGTCTCGTCGCGCTTCAAGATCTCGCCGGAGGCGGTGTTGAACTTGATCCCGTTCCGGTCGTCGGGGATGTGACTGCCGGTGACCGTGATCACCGGGCGCCCCAGTCGAAGGCCGAAGTTGGCGGCGGCGGGTGAGGGGACACGGCCGCAATGAATGACCTTTACCCCGGCGTCCGTCACGGCGCGTGCCACGGCGCGGAGGATTCGGTCGGTGCTGGGACGGAGGTCGCCTGCAATCGCAACCTGGGGGGCGTCGTTCCCGAGACCGTGGCTGTCGCGGAGGTACTGAAGAAAGGCGCGGGTATAGGCGTAACACACCCGGTCGGTCATGGCCGTGACCAGTCCGCGGGCGCCACTGGTGCCAAACTTCACGCCGCTCTCGGTCATCAGGTCACGCAGACTCAGGTGCATTGGTGAAGGCTCTCAGATGGTTTGGGCGAGGAATCCTCCGTCGACGAGCAGGTCCGCGCCCGTGACAAAGCTGCTGGCCTTGCGGCTGGCCAGGAAGATCGTGGCACCCACCAGTTCCTGCGCCTCTCCGAAGCGTTTCATTGGAGTGTGCTCGAGGATTGCCTGGGCTCGAGGCGTCGGCGAGCCGTCGGCGTTGAACAGGAGCCGTCGATTCTGTTCCGCGGGGAAGAACCCGGGCGTCAGTGCGTTCACCCGAACGCCGTGGGGCGCCCATTCCCGGGCAAGAAACCGTGTCAGGTTGATGACCGCGGCCTTGGCGGCGGAATACGCGACCACACGCGAGAGTGGGATCCGGGCGGAGGCGCTTGCGATGTTGATGATGCTGCCGCGACGGGCCTGCACCATGGCGGGGCCGAACGCCTGGCAGGGAAGCAGGACCCCGCCGACGAGGTTGGTATCGAAACTGGCCTGCCAATCGGGGACGGCGATGTCTTCGAATGGGTGTTCGGCGGTTACCGTGACCCGCGGATCATTTCCGCCCGCCGCATTGACGAGGATTGTCGCGGGCCCAAGGGAGGCTGCGATCGCATCGCGTGCCGTGACGAGGCTGTCGCGTCTCATGGCATCGGCGCCGAAGAATTCGGCGCGTCCGCCGGCGGCGCAGATGGTCGCCGCGCGGGCCTCGCCCCGTTCCTGGTTCCGACCGACGATGGCCACCGCGGCGCCCGCTGCGGCGAGGCCCTCGGCCATCGCGCCGCCGAGCACACCGGTCGCTCCGATGATCACCGCCACCTCCCCGGTCAGGTCGAACAGGCTATTCATGATGCCGTGATTCCGTTAAACAGAGATCCGGGTTGAGGCAAGCCTTTGGATTGGAAGAACGCCGGGCCAGGAACGGACGCCCTTCCCATGCCCGATGCCCGCGGGGGGGCCGGGGGCCGGGCAACGACATGCACGCCTGCAGCGGACGGGATGAGGCGCGCGGAGACGCGTGACCGAATCGGGACGCCGGAAATCGAGGTGATTGGAGGGAACACTGGACCCGATGGGGCGACCGGTTTATGAACGGCTTCTCTCCATCTGAGATCCGATGAATCCATGGCCGATCCATGTCGCGGGGCGTTTAGGAGGCCTCGCCGCCATCCTTCTGCTGTCCAGCCAGGCCGCCTCGCCTGCCCCGGATCCGGGCAATCGCCTTGTGTATCTCGACGAGGCCAATCCGTTCTACGTCGGGACGGGATTTCCACGATTGACGACCCCGCAATGGCTGGGGGAACCGGGGGTGGACGCGGTCGTCACCCTGGGAATTGACGATCTTCGCGACGCCCCGAAATACGAGGCCTTCTTTCGTCCCATCCTGGAGCGGCTCAAGCTCGTGGACGGCCGCGCGCCGCTCAGCGTGTTTTGCTGCCAACTTCATCCGGAGGAGCCCCTCTTCCTCCAGTGGCTGAAGGAAGGCGTTTCGCTCGAGGTCCACACCCTGAGTCATCCCTGCCCCATCCTGGCTGGCGGGGATTTCAACGCCGCCGCCGCGACCTATCACGATGCGGTCGCCTTGCTTAACCAGGTGCCCGGCAATGTGCCAGTCGCCTTCCGGACGCCCTGTTGCGACTCGATCGACAGCCCGAGCCCACGGGTCTACGCCGAGTTGATCGCCCGGACGAATGCGGCCGGTCAGTTCCTCCGAATGGATTCATCGGTGATGATGCTATTGACCGGCGCAGACGAAACACTCCCACGGGACCTGGTCGTCGAGCCCGACGGGCACGGGCGATTCGCGCGGTACGTCCCTTTTCCGGACTTCGTGACGACGGTCGAGAACTATCCATACCCCTGGGTGATCGACCGGGTCTGCTGGGAATTTGCGTGCATGGCGCCCAGCGATTGGGAGGCCCAGAACGTCGAAGGCAATGCCAGCCCGAAGATGCTCGCCGACTGGGAGGCCGCGCTCGACGCGGTTGTCAGCAAAAAGGGGCTCTTCAATTTCGTTTTTCATCCCCATGGCTGGAGCAGCAATTCGCAGTTCGTTGCCTTCATCGACCACGCGCAGGCGACCTACGGCGCTCGGGTGAAGTTCCTCAATTACCGCGAGGCTCACGAACGGCTGACTCACAACCTCGGGGCGGGTCAACCGCTGCGCGCAGCCGACGGATCCGACAATGGCGTGCGCCTCGTCGACCTCGACAACGACGGTTTTCTCGATGTCCTGATCGGCAATCCCGCCCTCGAACGGACGCGCTTGTGGGATCCCCGCGCCGGCGTCTGGAACGACTCCCCGCTGCCCGTGCGTTTGGTGGACGAACAAGGCGGGCGCCTGGAGGAGACGGGCGTTCGCTTCGGTGTCCTGGATCCCGATGGCCACGCAACCCTCATCCTCCGCAACGATCACACCGCCGGCGCCTGGACGTTCGATGGAACACGGTGGATCCAACGACCGGAATTGCTCCAGGGCCTGGAAGTCGGCGGAAACCCTGTCCTTACCCGGCATGAGGGACGCGACACAGGGGCGCGCCTCCGGGACGTTGATGGCGACGGCGTCTGCGAATTCCTCGTCGCGAACGCCACCATGAACGCCGTGTTCCGCTGGGATGCTGCGCGACAGCGATGGCTGCCGTTGGAATGGGGATTCCCTCCCGGCACCTCCATCGTGAACGACCGTGGCGAAGACAACGGACTCCGTTTCGTCGATATCAACGACGACGGCCACGACGACGTGCTCTTCTCCAATGAAGAGCGCTACGGCGTCTGGCTGTACCAGCCGCAACCCTATCTGGGCTGGGGACGCGGCTGGACACGCCAGACCGTCTCTGGCGTCCGATCCGCCGTGGTCGGACGGGATGCCGCCGCGACGAACACGCCACTGATTGAAATCCCGGCGATCGTCCGGGCCGGACCTCACCGGAACAACGGCGCCTGGGTTCATGGACGCACCCTCTGGTTCCAGAACGAGGACACCGCCTCCCTTTCGAATCATGTCGATCGCCGGAACCTTGACGATCTTGTGCGCGGCGACATTCCTGGTCCCCTGGAGCCCCGGGAGGCGTTGGCCAGCTTCCGGGTGCGAGACGGGTTCGAGATCGAGTGTGTGGCGGCCGAACCGCTGGTTCAGGACCCGGTCTCGTTCGATTGGGCGGCCGACGGCCGGCTTTGGGTGGCCGAGATGCGGGACTATCCGATGGGCATGGATGGCCACGGACAAGCCGGCGGGGAGATCCGCTGCCTGCGGGACCTCGATGGCGACGGCCGGTTCGACGAGGCCACGACCTTTCTCTCCGGAGTGTCTTTTCCCTCTGGGGTGATGAGCTGGCGCCACGGTGTGCTCGTCAGTGCCGCGCCCGAAGTCTTCTATGCCGAGGACACCGACGGCGACGGCCACGCGGACCGGCGCGAGATCCTCCTCGCCGGCTTTCGCGAGGGCAACCAACAGCACCGTGTCAATGGATTCACCCTGGGTCTTGACGGCTGGGTCTACGGTGCAAACGGCGATAGCGGCGGAACGATCGTCAGTCGCAGGACGGGCCAATCCATTTCCCTCCGGGGCTCCGATTTTCGATTCCGACCCGATACCGGAGAACTCGAGGCGGTGGAAGGTCAGACCCAGTTTGGCCGTGTCCGCGACGACTGGGGGGATTGGTTCGGAAACGCGAACTACGCCTGGCTGTGGCGGTATCCCTGGCCGGTGCATTACCTGGCGCGCAATCCGCATGCGCCGGTGCGCGATCTCCGGTGGCAACTCGCCCGCCGTCCCGGAGGCAATCACCTCTACCCTGCAAGCCGCGCGCTCCCGCGCCCCAATGCGGTGGGGGAAGAAAACACCGTCACGAGCGCCTGCAGTCCCGCGCCCTATCGAGACGAACTGTTTGGCGCTGAATTCGCGTCTTCGGTCTTCATGGGGGAACCCAGCGAGAACGTCGTTCATCGGGAGGTCCTTGTGACCGATGCATCTGGACCGAACAGCCGTCGTGCTCCGGGCGAGGAGCAATCGGAATTCCTCGCGTCTTCCGATCCCTGGTTTCGGCCGGTGTTCGTCCGGACGGGACCGGACGGCGCCCTCTACATTGCGGACATGTACCGGCAGGTGATCGAGCATCCGGAGTGGATCCCGATGGACCTTCAGCGCCGCCTGGACCTGCGCGCCGGCGAGGACCGCGGCCGGATCTACCGCGTCGCGCCCGTTGGGTCGATGCGCCGGGGCTTCCGGCCTCTCGACCGGCTCGACACCTCCGGGCTCGTGGCGGCCCTCGATTCCCCGAACGGCTGGCAGCGCGATACAGTGATGCGCCGGCTTGGCGAGGACAATGACCCGCGTGCGGCCGAACCGCTGAGGGCACTGCTACGGTCGTCGGATCGCGCGGTCGTGCGGCTCCAGGCCCTTGCGACGCTCGGACTTCTGGGCCGGGCGGACGCGGCAACGGTCCTTAAATCGCTGCAGGATCCGAATCCGGCAGTTCGGACGGAGGCCGTGCGCCTCGCCGAAGGCATCGTGGGCCCCGCCGGCAGGGACGCCAGGGAAGAGGGCCCCGCGGCGTTGAAGGAGGCGCTGCTGGGGCTGGATCCGGGCGCGGATTCGCGCCTGGCCGTCCAACTCGCGTTCACCCTGGGAGAAATCCCCGATCCGCGGGCGGGCGCTCGTCTCGTTCATTTGATCCAGGATCATGCCGCGGATCCGATCCTGCGACCTGCCGTTCTCAGCAGCGCGCTGCCGCACCTCGCCCCGATGTTGAAGGCGATGGCAACGACCGAACGATCGCCCGACGGTCCGTTGCTCGGAGAACTCCTGCGGCTGGCCGTCGTCCTTCGGGCTCCCGGCCCCTTGGAGGAGGGTCTGAAGGCGTTGCGACGACTCGATAATCCGTCCGATGCCGAGGCGCAATTCGACGCCGCGAGCGGACTCGTGCGGGCGGCCGCCGGACAAAAGTCCGCGCCAGCGGTCGATTGGGATCTCCTGAATCCCGTGGTGACGAAGGCCGCGCGGGTCGCGGAGGACGCTCAGGCGCCCGAGGGACTCCGACTGGCAGCGCTGCGCGTGTTGTCGCCGTCGCTTCCTCTCGCCGGGCTGTCGCTGGACCGGTGGGTGAGACTCCTGGACGCCCGTCAGTCTCCGGCCATTCAGGGCGCCGCGCTCAAGGCCCTGGGTCGCCGGCAGGACCCTACCATCGCCGATGCGCTTCTTGCCGGGTGGGAACAATTCGGGCCTTCGACGCGCGGCGGGATCGTGGATCTCCTGCTGACAAGGGAGACGTGGACCGACGCTTTGGTTGCCGCGCTCGAGCGGGGGCGGCCTTCGCCGCGCGAGATGGGAGTAGTCTCGCGCCAACGACTGCTCGAACACGGCTCGCATGCCGTGCGGGAGCGAGCGTCGAAGCTGTTCACGGCCGCTGCCCGGAATCGCCAGTCGGTGGTGGAATCGATGGCGGCGGCTCGAACATTGTCGGGGGATGTGAGTCGCGGCTGGGAGACCTTTCAGGTTCACTGTTCGGGGTGCCATCGCCTCGCGGGCGTTGGGCACGATGTTGGGCCGGACCTCGGGACTGTGCTGGACAAGTCCCGGGATGCCCTGCTGGTGGCGATCCTGGATCCGAACCGGGCGGTGGAAGAACGCTACCTGGCTTACACCGCTGTCCTGGCAGACGGGCGTGAATTCAGCGGCATCCTTGTGAGCGAGTCGCCGGACAGCGTGACCCTCCGCACTGCCGCGGGAGCGGAGGAGGTTTTCCCGCGAAAATCATTGGCGTCGCTCCAGGGCGCGGGGCGATCCCTGATGCCGGAGGGATTCGAGACCGTGATGGATGCCGCTTCCCTGGCGGACTTGATGGCGCTCCTGCGAGCTGGGGGTCCACCCTGATGGATTTCCAAAGCGAGTCCCGCTTGCCACGGGGTGCGTCAGGGATCTTCGTGTTCTTCGTGGTGAAATGCCGTTTGCTTCGTGGTTGCAGGTCGCCTCTGAAATCCGGGATGGACGGATCCGACCCGACCAGTGCTTGATGGGCGGGGCGTCGGGCACGACGCGCAGCCAGCAATGCCATGGTTACGAATGCCAAGATTGAACTCGACGGGAAGACCTACGAATTCCCAACGGTGACGGGATCCGAAGGCGAGAAGGCGATCGACATTTCGTCGCTGCGGGACAGGACGGGGTACATCACGCTGGACGACGGATACGCGAACACGGGTTCCTGTGTCAGTGCGATTACGTTCATTGACGGCGAGAAAGGAATCCTTCGGTACCGTGGGATCCCGATCGAGGAGCTGGCGGAGCGATCCTCCTTCGTCGAAACCGCCTTTCTCCTGATTTACGGCAATCTCCCTACCTCCGCGGAACTTCGCCGCTTCTCGGAGCTTCTGACTCAGAATCAGAATCTCCACGAGGACATGAAGCACCATTTCGAGGGCTTCCCGCAGAATGCGCATCCGATGGCGATCCTGTCGGCGATGATCAATGCGAGCAGTTGCTTTTATCCCGGCCTGATGGGACCGCCGAATCCCGTCCGGTTCGACGTTCAAGCCGCCCGCCTGATCTCCCAGGTGCGGACGATCGCCGCCTTTTCATACCGCAAGTCCCTGGGTCGACCGATCATCTATCCCAAGTCGGCTTACAAATACACCGCGAACCTCCTGCACATGATGTTCTCGGAGCCGTACGAGGATTACGAACTGCGGCCCGAGGTGGTGCGCGCCCTGGACCTGATCTTCCTGCTGCACGCGGATCACGAACAAAACTGTTCGACCTCCACCGTGCGGATGGTGGCTTCGAGCCGGGCGAACCTCTTCGCGAGCGCGGCGGCAGGGGTCTGCGCCCTGTGGGGACCGCTGCATGGCGGTGCAAACCAGGCCGTCCTCAGCATGCTGGAAGAGATCCGTCAGTCCGGAGATGACGGTCGGAAATTCATCCAGGCCGCGAAGGACAAGGTGACTGCCAAACCGCTGATGGGATTCGGTCATCGGGTCTACAAGAACTACGATCCGCGGGCGCGGATCATCAAAAAGTCGTGTGACGAACTCCTCCACGCGCTGGACATTTCGGACCCATTGCTCGATATCGCGAAGCGCCTCGAGGAATCCGCCCTCCAGGATCCCTATTTCCTGGAGAGGAAACTCTACCCGAACGTGGATTTCTACAGCGGCATCATCATGCACGCGCTGGGGATCCCCACCGAGATGTTCACGGTGATCTTCGCGATCGGCCGGATGCCAGGCTGGATCGCCAATTTCAGGGAGCTCCTCGATGCCCCGAAGAGCCGCATTTACCGTCCCCGGCAGGTCTACGAGGGCACGAGCCTTCGTCCCTACCTCCCCATCGCCGAGCGCGGCTGACGCGCGGCCCACGGTCAGCCCACGCCAGCCGCGAAAGGAGGCTGGGCGGGCGGCTTGGGGTCACCTCCGCGCCGGCCGGGGAACCGTCGGCCGGCCCACCTGAGACGGGGCCGTCGAGGTGGCCCCGGCGATCGCCGTCATGTCCGCCACGCCTCTCGCCAGGCTTCCATTGGAAACGCCGGTGTCGGCCCTTCTTGGAATCGGCCTCGAACGTTCCATGCAGTTGGAACGGCTCGGCATCCGTACGCTGGGGGACCTCCTTCTGCATCGTCCCCGTCGCTACGAGGACAGGACGCGCTTTTTGCCCATCCACCAGGTGACGGAGAGAGGCGCCGCCGCCGTGAAGGGACGCATCGTGGCGATGGGAGTCAAACGGTTCCGGAAAGGCACCCGGTCGGTCTTCGAGATCATCCTGGACGACGACACCGCGCGCCTGCATTGCCGCTGGTGGAACATGCCGTTTCTCGAGGCCTACTTCACCGTCGGGGAGGAATGGATGGTGTACGGTCGAATTGTCGACCTGCGTCCGCGGACGATGGACCACCCCGAGACCGAGCGGCTCGAACCGGGAGAGGACTCGATCCACATGGATCGGATCGTGCCGATCTACCCCCTGACGGAGGGTCTCCACCAGCGATGGCTTCGCGGACGGATCTGGAGCCTCCTGGAACCTCGAACCGGGAATATCCCCGAACCGCACCCGGGCCTGGACACCGCCGGGTTCCCCTCGCGCGCAGCCGCAGTGGCGGCCCTCCACTTTCCGCGGGACCTCGCCGAGTCGGAACGGGCGCGGCAACGCCTGGCGTTCGATGAGTTTGTGGAACTTCAAATCGAGATCCAGTCACGTCGGCGCCGACTCTTCGCGCACGCGCCGGGATGGTCGTGCGGCGGTGACAACCACCTGATTCGCCCATTCCTGAAACGGCTCGGGTTCACCCTCACCGGCGCGCAGACGGAGGTCCTTCGCGAGATTCGAAGCGACCTTGGCCGTGGGCACCCGATGCGTCGCCTGCTCCAGGGCGATGTGGGTTCGGGAAAGACGGTCGTGGCCGCCGCCGCCGCGCTCATGGCGATCGAAAGCGGGTTTCGTGTGGCCTTGATGGCGCCCACGGAGTTGCTGGCGCACCAGCATGGAGTCCGGTTTCGCGAATGGTTCGAACCACTGGGGGTGGGCGTGGTGGTTCGGACCGGCTCCTCCGGAAGAAACGAGCCGGCCGGGTCGGACCCTGTTGGACGGTCGGGGGGCCCGATGACGATCGGGACCCACGCGCTGATCGCGTCGGGATTCGAGCCGGAGAACCTCGGCCTGGTTATTATCGACGAGCAGCACAAGTTTGGCGTCGCCCAACGCGAGGCCTTGCTCCGCAAAGGACGTTATCCCCATTTGCTCGTCATGACCGCCACTCCCATTCCGCGCACCCTGGCGCTGACTCTTTACGGGGATCTCGACGTTTCCGTGATACGTGAAGGACCGCCGGGCCGGGGGCGGGTGCGGACCTACGTCCGCGGGGCGGCCCGCCTGCCGAAGGTGTGGGAGTTCGTCCGGGGTGAACTGGAGGCAGGACGTCAGGCCTACGTGGTCTATCCGCGCATCGACGAGGACGGGGAAGGCACGGTGAAGGCCCTGCGGCGCGAGGCGACGGAGGTGGGCAAGGCGCTTGCCCCTTTTCGCGTCGGCGTCCTGCATGGCGGGTTGCCCGCGGAGAAGAAGCAGCGGGTCATGGGCGAGTTCCGCGCCGGGATCCTGCGAGTCCTGGCGGCCACCGTGATCGTCGAGGTGGGAGTGGACGTGGCGAACGCAACGGTGATGGTGATCGAAGGGGCCGAGCGATTCGGTTTGGCGCAGTTGCATCAGTTGCGCGGCCGGATCGGACGCGGCGCGCACGCGAGCACCTGCGTCCTCGTGCCGGCCGTGGAATCCCCCGAGGTGCGGGAACGGCTTCGGGTGCTGGAGGAGTCCGGCAATGGTTTCGAGATTGCCGAGGCCGACCTGCGGCTCCGCGGCGCGGGCGAACTCCTCGGCCAGGCGCAGAGTGGGCTGCCCCCCTTGCGCTTTGGTGATCTCGCCGCCGATCGCCGGCTCCTGGAGCGGGCTCGGGACGCCGTGTCCCGGTGGCTGGATCGCCGGGGGGAAAGAAGTTGCTGACGGGGCTGCAACCGTTCGTCAGCCTTGCCGCGTGTTCTCATGGTCAGGGTGTACATTCCCAGAGGAGATCCCGCCTGCGTGGAGCGCGTCCGCCAGTCGGGGATCGCTCTCGCAATCGGACCGGTCCGGGAGGTGGCGCCTCTTGATCTCGCCAGCGCGGAGGACGTCTGGCTCATCCCGGACACGGTGTTCGCCAGCGACGTGTGGCCACGGCTCAGGGTCGATCTGAATCGGGCCCCGCGGTTCTTCCTGGTGGCATTGGAGGTTCCGGATCCCAGGAGGATCGTGGACGCAATGCGCGACGGCGCCTTCGACGTGCTCACTCCGGCTGACGACCCTGAGCGGTGGGGTGGGGCCCTTCTCCAGGCCGCCGAGAACCAACGCCTGTGGCTGCGGCTCTATGCAGGCCACCTTGCAAAGGAGAATACCGGCCTGGTCGGCTGCTCGGTCGCGATTAACGACCTTCGAAGGGACCTCCAGCGTCTTGGCCCCACCAACGTCACCGTTTTGATCGAAGGCGAATCGGGAGTGGGCAAGGAGTGCGTCGCCATGGCCCTGCACGAGTCCAGTCGCGGCGGTCCCCTCGTAACCCTCAATTGCGCCGCCGTCCCGCGGGAATTGCTCGAGGCGGAACTGTTTGGAGCCGAGCGCGGCGCGTTTACGGGCGCGTTCCGGGATAGGGCCGGCCTCGTCGAGCAGGCCTCCGGAGGCATGCTCTTCCTGGACGAGGTCGGAGAACTCGATCTGGGCTTGCAGCCGAAGCTCCTCCGGTTTCTCGAGACCCGGCGAGCACGCAGGATCGGCGGTGAGACCGAATACACGGTGGACGTGCGGGTCGTCGCGGCCACCAACCAGAACCTGGAACAGGCTGTCGCCGAACGTCGATTCAGGGCCGACCTGTTCTATCGCCTCGCGGAGGTCATCCTTCGCATTCCTCCCTTGCGGGAACGATGGGAGGACGTTCCCGGATTGGTGCGAACCTTCCTTGGCGCGGCTGCCGAGCGGTTCGGCAAACATTTCGATGCCGTCGAACCAGACCTGCTCGTGAAACTCCAGACCCATTCGTGGCCGGGCAATGTCCGGGAACTGCGGAGCGTCGTGGACCGACTGGTGCTCTTTCACGATGGTCCCGTGTTGCGCGCCGGTTGGTGGGAGGCGCCACCGCGCATTCCCGCAGTGACGGAGGGAACCGACCAGGATCCGTCGTCGGAGGCCGCGTCGGGGAATGTCACGCGTCTCCCCAACCGGAGCGCCCGGCTCGAACTTGCCCGTCGACTTCTGGCGGAGGGCCGTCTGCCCCTCGGCGAGATCGCCGCAAGGGCGGGTGTTCACCCGACGACGCTTTTTCGTTGGCGCAAGTCCGGAAAGACCGCCGGTCTGACCCAAGCAGCCTCGTCACCCGACCGTGACGTCCCTGGCGTTGCGGGCGAGGGGATCTGACGGGCAGCCTGGTGGGAGAGAAATTCGTTCCAAAGCCCGGGATGGACGAGCGCCGCCCCTTCTTAGGGCTTGAGTTGGGAGCCCCGATGGTTAGATACGCAGATCAGCCGTGTCGTACCGCCCGTACCGTCACCCGGGGCCTGGATCCCGGATCGGATCTCGCGGCGGAGACGCGCTCGGCCCGCATGAATCCCAGTTCTGCCACGGGAGCGTTCTCGGTCGGGGACCGCATCCTCGGACGGGGCCGCGGTGGCTATGAGGCCCGCATGGCGGCGAATCCGGACGACATTCGCCGGGCCCAGCGCCTTCGATTCGAGGTCTTCAATCTCGAATTGCACGAAGGCCTCGCCGAGTCGTACAGCACCGGACTGGATGCCGATCCCTTTGATGCGATCTGCGATCACCTGCTGGTGGAGGACACCACTCACCGGCTGGTCGTGGGCACGTATCGCATGCAGACCGGCCGGACGGCCTCCGCTCACCGGGGTTACTACAGCGAACAGGAATTCGACTTTGGACCGTTCGAAGCGGCTCGCGCCGAGATCATCGAGTTGGGCAGGGCCTGCGTGCATGCCCAGCACCGCAACCTTTCCGTGCTCAGCCTCCTCTGGAAGGGCATCGCCGCGTACGCCCGCACCCATCTGGCCCGGTACCTGATCGGGTGCAGTTCCCTGACTTCGCAGGATGCCCGGGAAGGGGCCGCCATGTTCGGTCAGTTGACCAGGCGCCACCTTGCGCCGCCTGGATGGCGCACCGTTCCCCAGCCGGCCTATCGATGTCCCGTGGATGACGCCGGGTCCGAGCCACCGCGCGTCCCCAAGCTCCTCGGGGCCTATCTGTCGATTGGCGCCTGCATCTGCGGTCCACCGGCGATCGATCGGGAATTCAAGACCATCGACTTCCTGACCGTCCTCGACCTGAAGACGCTGCCGCCGCATATCATCCAGAAGTACCTCACCTGAGGATCGCGCGGGCGCTCGCTTCGGCACCCCGGGTGATGGCATCCTGCGGTCCCATGTCCGTCTCCAGACGCACCTTTATTTCCCGGTCGATCTGCGCCACGACCGCTGCGGCCGTGGTCGTCCAGTCCAGCGCCGTCCCCGCAGCGACAGCGTCCCAAAAGGCTGTGGTGATCGGGCACACCGGCCGCGGCGATTACGGCCATGGCCACGACAGGCGAGCGCCAGCCCTGGTGGCCGATCACCTTCGCCAGCAACGCGATTTGGCTCTGCGGATGCTGGTTCGGATTGCGGGGATTCGGCACGAGCTTTTCGAGGGGCACCAGCTCGTCGAAGGCGCAGTTGACCGCGGGGCCGGTGGGCTTCGAAGGCGGGTTCTCCGGGGCCGGATTTGGAACCGCCCGGCGTTTTCTCGGATTTCGTTCGTTCATGTGCGTTGTCAGCCGCGACGCCAACCCTCCTGCCTACCGGGGGTTAGAAGAAGACTCCTACCCCTCAGCGGCCCCAGGCCGAGGCGCCCTGGCTCGCCTGCGCTCTGCCGGTTCTCGAGCGCCATCATGGAAGCGTGGACGTTGCCCCATGGGTCGAGGTCCTCGCCGGCTTCTAGCAGCCTGAGGAACAAGCTCCGAAAGCCCGTCAAGCGTGGTCGAAGTAGCGGTTGGCGGTGCATCGTTCTACTCAACGTCGGAACGTTGTCCTTTGCGCCAGTTCCAGGCGTGGCTCTGGCCGCGATGACGCCATCCGAGGACGCGGCTGTAACGACCGGTGTGCTTGGCGAGCTTGGCCGGCGTGACGTTGGCTCGACGTGCCAGTTCCGCGAGGGACGGACCACCCGGGAAGTAGTCGGGGTCCAACACCCAGGCGAGGGCGATCAGTCGGAGGCCGAGCGACTTCGGCCAGAGGCGTCGCTTGTCGTAGAGTGGGACGAGGATTTGAAGGAGCCGCCGCACCGTTTGGGCCAGGCTCTTGTCGGTCTGCTCCGCCCGAGCGTCCTCGCTGAGGCGTTCGAGTAGCTGCTCCCACTCGAAGTCCTGATCGGGAGCATCGAGCGGGTCGCGGTTCTTCGCGATTCGGGTTTCGTCGAAGGGTCGCTTCACGCCGTCACGTCCTCAGGTTGGGGTTTGAAATCGCTCGAGGTCAGCACTTGGACACGTGCCTGCCAGATCAGCGCCTTACCGCCGCGCTGGGCTTTTACCTTCCGCCACGCCCAAAGCTCGAGCGCAGTGCCTGGCGTGGTCAGCCAGTCGCGGCATTCCTGGGCCTTCTCCTCGGTTAGTTTGCGGAAGTGGCCGGCGAAGTCCTGGCCGGTGGACTGGACGCCGACGACGCCACGTCGAGGGTCGAGGGCGAGAATGTCGATGATGCCAAAGAGGTCCTGCCGGATGCCGTGAGGCCCGCCGTAGGGATTCCACTTCTCGACGATGGCGCAGACCAGTCCTTGTTCCCGGAGGGCTCGAAGCGTCCGTTGAGTTGGCGAGAGGCCTTTCATGATTTCACGACCGGAAATGCGTCCGCTTTCCAACCGACCAGAAATTCACACCACCCCCGTAGGGGGTGAATTTCTGGTTGGTGGGTTTGATGGTTTTGGTGGGTTTATGAGGCATGGTTTTGTAAGTCTCTGTTGGCATCGGGGTTAAGACTGACCAGAAATGAACGAAGCGATTTGTTGGTCACTGGTCGGTCCAGTCGGCCGTTGAAGGCCTGTTTTCGGCCTTCCTGGATCCCTTCTCAGAGAGGCGGTAGAGCTTCTCCTGGCCGTCTTCCTCGAAGCGGATCCAGCCTTTGCGGATGCCCTCCTTTAGCGCGTTCTGGACGGTGTTGGGGGCGCAGCCAAGGACCCGGCTGACCTCCGCCTTGTAGAACGCCTGGTTGCGATTGGGGTTCGCTCCGATGCAGTGAAGCACCTCGATAGGATCGAGCTTCCGACGCCGGCCTGGACCGTCATCGCTCAGAAGTTCCTCGACCTCGGCAGGCTCCGCCTCGCGCCAACAGATGACACCCACCTCACGGTGGTGGGCGATGAAGCGGGTGACCGTGAAAGCGCCGTCGCCATCCAGCCACCGAAGTCGCTTGCCGCGTTTGGGCGCACGGAGTTCGAAGACGGTGTCCGAACCGATCGAGCGGAGTGCCAGTGCCGCCCGGGCTGGGTTGATCCACTCGGCAGAGCCCGCGCCGAGGTAGGCGAAATCCCCGGCCTCCCAGTTGTCCTTTTCCTTTCCGCGGAGCGGCTTGTTCGTGTGGTGCGCGAGAATCAGCCCGACCCGATGCCGTTGCATGAGCGGGTTCAGCAGCTCGCGCATGAAGTGGCTGACATCCTTCTGGCTGTTGGAATCGCCGCCCAGATAGGCGAAGGCCGGGTCGATGATGACGAGGTCGAACGGGCCGAACTCGGTCAGAAGCGCGTCGAGGGTGAGGGCGAACCTGTCGCCACTGCGGTCGTTGACCGTGCAGACCATGAAACGCTTCTGCGCTTGAGCCTTGTCGCCTTCGGTCAGCTCCCCGCATCCCGCCAGAACCGTCGCGCATCTCGGCGAGGTCGCCCTCGTCGTTCTCGGCCTGAATTAGCAGGACCCGCATCCCGCGTTCGCGGTAGGCCCCGCCTGGGGTGATGCCGAACAGCGGTTTGCCTACGGCGAAATGGATCCCGAGTTGCATCAGGAAGGAGGACTTGCCGATGCCGGTGGGACCGAGCACGAGGCAGACGCCGCCGCGGTAGAGGAATCGGTGCATGATGAGTTCGGACGGGTCGTTCTCTGCCGCAGGGGACCGGAGGTCATCGAGAAGCCGCACCGGCGGCACGCTCTCGACCTTGACCGCCTCCTTGTCGACGGACTCGACGAGGGCCGCGGGCAGGAAGTCGGCCAGCAGGACGTTGAACGGGGAGTCCTCAGGCATCGGCAACCTTGGGTTTGAAGTGGAGGATGCGCTGGCGCACCGCGGGAACGCCGTCGACGACACGGAGCCCACCGGGCATCCGGAGCCAGCCGCAGACGTCCCATCGCGTGGAATCCGCGCCCAGGAGACAGGCGACGCAGAAGAACCGCACCTGGTCCTGCCGGGACAGGTGATCGACCCGGAACCATGCGTGGAGGCTCTTGCCGCCGGAATCGACAACCAGCACGAGGGACGCGAGCTCGCCGAGCTTGGTCGACAGGCGTGCCTGCTGTTCCTTGTTCAACGCCGGGTTATCGAACTCGGCAACCAGGTGCCGCCGGAGGCCGGTGTTGTTCTGGCAGCGGGGTGCGAGCTTTCCCTGGTAGTTAGGCGCTTCGCGGTCCCGCATCGGGTTCACGACGATGAACTGGAGCCAGTCGGCGTCGGTGACTGTTTCTTCCAGAGGCCGCACCATCGCCCGCTCAGTGTTCCGGCCGGTGCAGATCAGTTCGCAGGGTTTGAAGATGTGCGGCAGCACGTCGGCCGCGCCGAGATCGGTGTCGGCGGTGACGTCAAAGGCTGGGGCGGTTTCGAAGAGGACACGGTCGACCAGCGCTTGGCTCGCCTCGGGCCAATCGACGGGCTGGCGGCCGAAGTTGATCTTGGCGACCGGGCGACCCGAGTAGGCGAAATCCACCGCGGCCTCGATTTCGCGGTCGGGGACCTTCCTGTGGTCCACGAACTCGTCGCAGCACCGACGCAGGAAGGCGAAGCAGGCGTCGGCGTCGAGGACATGACGCAGGCCGCTGGCGATCTGGGCAAGCCAGCGGTGCGTGTTGCCGGGCGTCGGGATGGTCTTCAGACGCTCGGCAGTTCGATTCGAGATGGGAAGCAGGAGGGCCATGGTGAGTCACTTTGCGTAAAGGGGGTGAGCTTGCCCTCGACCTTCAGGGGCAGATGTAGCGCCCACGGCATCGGGGTCTCCATAACCCGGGTGATGCGTTCGAGGTCCTGCTCGGCGAGGGCCTCGGGCAGCTCGAATACCAGTTCGTCGTGGACGCTGAGGACGGGCAGGAAGCCGGCGTCGGCGCACCGGAGCCAGGCGAAGGCGAGAACGTCGCGGGCGGTAGCCTGCGTCCAGTTCTCGGCCAGGAGGCCGCCGTAAACCCGGATGCGTTCGCCGCCGACCGTGCAGGTGATGCCGTCTCCAGTGACGGAGATGTCGCGGTAGATCAGGAACCGCTCCGCCGAAGGGTCGTGTTGCGCGACCGGCAGGGGTAGGGCGTAGTGCTGGCCGTCTCGGGCTTCGCATGCGGCTTGCAGCCGGTCCCAAAGGTCGACGATCAGCGGGTTGGAATCCCGGAACTCGGTCACGATCCGCTTCGACTCCGCGTCAGAGAGTTCGAGGCCCGCCATCACCCGGGCGACCTCGATGAACTTCCGCCATCCGCAGCCGAAGCCGAGACCGAGCACACGGGCTTTGGCGAGCTGGCGGAGGTTGGATCCCGTCTGGTCGCACCATGCCTTCAGGGATTCCGGCTCCGCGTAGTCCATCGTCCGGCGGGCATGGATCTCGTAGGCGTCGGCCTCGGGGTT
>CAWJDJ010000018.1:0-213615 GCA_963841495.1 uncultured Verrucomicrobiae bacterium | reverse complement strand
GTCGCCAGCGAGCATCGCCTATTCCTATTGGACGAATGGTGTTTGGTTTTTTGTGAATGTGTTAAGACTATGAGGGTGTGTTCCTATTTTGCTGAATGGCAATCCGTTGGGCCTGCTGCCATGTGGTTATCTCTTCGAGTCGCCCCGCGAAGAGGGACCCCGCGGATCTCAGGATACCAGGCCTCCGAGAATAGGGCGGTGCTACGCCGTTCAGCTTGTGTCGGTGTGGGCAGCGAGGGTCGTGCGGTAGGTCCAGGGAAGCCGATTTTCGGGACGTTCGGCGACCTGCGGGGGATGGCGAGGCAGGGCGAGTAAATAGTCGAAGGGTATCCGGTCGATGAAGCACGTCTTCAGGCCCCTTGTGGGGTGTGATTGGATTCCTACCGGAGGAGAGGAAGCTGGCCGCGATGATTTCCGTGGCCTCGCACTCGAGGTGGATTCGGGTTCCGAACTCAGCGGCTGGACCGCCTGGCTTTGGCCCATTCGGCGGGCGTGAACTTGTGCACGTCCGTCACCTTCGCGCCCGGCAGCCGGCTCAGCACATCCCGAAGGTATTCGTTGGGATTGATCCCGTGCAGTCGGCAACTGGCCATGAGGCTGTTGAAGATTGCCGACCGTTCCCCAGCCTCGGGGTGGCCGATGAAAAGCCAGTGACGTGACCTCGCCAAACTGATCCAGGGAATGTGAGAGTCTGGGCCCATAAGAAAGGATCAGACGATGAAGGGTATGCGGTCGACGAACCACGTCTTCACGCCCCCTTGGTATCGGGTCGACGAACCACGTCTTCACGACCCCTTGATTTGTGTGATTGAATTCCTACCGGAGGAGTGGGGGCTGGGTGCGATGATTTCCGTGGCCTAAGGGAACAATGGGGTCAAGTCACGACATTCGACAATCCGATTGTAATGATCGTGCATTGAGTGAGACGGGGAGGGGTGAATTCTTAGTGGCACCAACCCTCAAGCCCCGGAGGGCTTCTGTGTGAACCCCGGTTCGAAAACCGGGTGATTCCAACAGTTTTGAAATCAGGTATTCTTCCGCTGGCGTTTCCTTCCGGCCCTTCGCCGATCGATCGCTTCTGCCTTCTTCTGTGGTTTCTACTGGCGCGGTTATCGTCTCAGGTGGCGTCTTCTTCCCGTCTGACTACCAGGCACCGAAAAACCATGGCCAATCCTACACTTTGCACCTGTTGCGGTCGATTCATCGAGACAGACCCAGGAATCGCAATACCCAGCGCTACTGCTCCTTTCAAACCTGCCAACGTGAGCGTCGGCGGGGGGCGCAACAGCATCGCCGATCGAAAAGGGGGCAGTCCCGACAATTGCCAATCAGAGTCGACTCTGAGATGTTTTGGACGATGGAGCGCGGGCTGAGGCTCGGAGTGTCCGGGTTCGATCTACCCGGGCATGAATCGAGGAGTTCGCGATCGTCCTTCACACCACGTCTCTGAAGGGGCAACCGCTGGGACCTGGCGATCCCCAAGCCGTTCCGCGGACAGGAGGGCGCCTTCCACTTACAGCAAATCCAGTCCATCGCCCTGTCGCGTCTGGTCGGCCAACTTGGCCGCCTGAGTGATGCGGAATGGGACATCGTTCTGGACAAGCTTGCCGAACGCCTCTCCCTGTGAAAGGGACCGCCCCCATGAGGCACAAACACTCCATTTCACTCGCCGGGGGGCACCGGACGGGTCCAACCTCCCACCGTGACCGCAGCTGCCTCCTTCCCTAGCCGTACTGCCTGCCGTAGCGCCCGGACAGGAAGGCGGCGGGGCGCTCATACTCGTACGAGAAACGCGACTTTCCGAAATCGGGGTCGGGATGGGCAAGGCGTTGGGCGTGCGAGTGTTGGCGGGAAACCGCGGACCTCCCACGAAGATCCCTTCGGGAACATCATCCGCATCACCGGCCCCATGGCAAAGGAGAACCCGTTCCGGTTCTCCACCAAACGGACAGACGACACCACCGATTTGGTCCTCTACGAATACCGGCCCTATTCGCCCAGCTTGGGGCGGTGGCCATCACGTGATCCAATGGGGAGAAGGCGGGTCCGAATTTATATGTATTTGTCGGCAATCGTTCCACCATGGCTTATGATGCCCTCGGGAAGGAGAGTTGGCCACCCGTTGTGCCGCCCAGCATTCCCTATTCTCCGCCTTCTCCTTCCGAAGAGAGAGCAAACTATAAACCTACGACATACGAATGGAGCCCCATTGGATGTGGAAACGCCAGCTACACTGCATTTATCCAAGTTGGCTTGGGAGGGAGCCTTCTTCGGCCGAACCCATTCATCGACGACGGCAATGGAATTAACCTGAGCGATTCACCCAATTATCCTCCACTATATCCGAATGGTGGAGGTAACGCAACCATTTCGCCGCCGGGTGACAATAACGCATTTGCTGACACGGCTTCAACGGTGTGGGGACTATCCAATTTTGGCCTGACGGGGCAAATCTTCGAAGTATGCAAGGTCTGTCTCAAGCCCTGCGCGGGAGTGTGCAATAACTGGAGGCACCAGCGATACGACGGTTATACAATTAAGAACATCGGTCCGTGTCGTACCTATACGGTGACCGGTTTGGGAGGCAGGGTCGATCTCGACGAGCCCGGAACTTCGATCGCAACTGATCACCCATCGGACGCCTTCATACAAACGGTAGCGGAGCGCTATCCAAGGTTCCTAACTGGGGACTGTCTGAAAAGATAGGATCCGTCGAATGAACAAAATTTCTCGAAGAGTTCTTTGGGGAATCCTGCTGCTGATTGGAGCAATCTTCGGCATACTTTGCCTTGTTCCATACAGGGGGGGATGGCACCGGGATCCTGCCGTTCTGCGCTATCGGAATTTGGCCCACATTGGTGGGGCATTGCGGCGTTATAAGGAGGAACACGGACACCGACTGCCAGAACGGTTGTCAGAATTGGTACCGGTTTACGTCGATTATTCGAATGTCCAGTGGTTCTATGCTGCATCGGATTCTGGTTTGTTGAAGGGAAAGATCCACGCAGAACGAGAAGATGCCTCGAGAATCGATCGTGATGGGGCCTTTGTTTACGTCGGAGAACGCGGTTATGGTCTGAATCTGGTTGCGTACGAGAAACCGAATCTGTGGTCAACAAATGATCCGCGGCCGTCGGTCGTCACGCTGACTACAAATCTCACTTCAAGATTAAGGTCCCCGGAGGAGGTGAGAATTGCAGTCTCAGAGTTGCAGTCGGCCAAATAAACCGGCGCCTCCCAGCCTGAGTCAGGACGAGGAGCGCGGATATCTGGAGAGATTGGCCATCACAGGCGCAGGGTTGTTGGCGTCTGCGAGCGTGGAACCAGCCGGCACAATTTCTATTGGCCAGATCGGTGACGGTGCTGGCGTTTCAGTAGGCTGCTCCCGTCAAAAGGAAAAAAGTCCGTTGCCGAGTACTTCCTTTGGGTAGTCTTACCTATTTTTCTGGTGATGGGGACGTGTACGAGAGTCCTCTTCATGATAACATGCTGGCTTCAGGAATATTTGAGGTTCGGGAAGATCGAAATGCAGAATCGAAGATTGACGACACCAACCCCTCCTTGGGATCGGAGGCGGAGCGATCGAAGAGCCGCGCAAGAGAACGCTCGACGAATCGTTCAAGGGAACGGTCGAGAGTGCGTGCGAAGGGACGGCGGCAAAGATCCCGGGAACCTTCTCGAGGACCACTCAAGATTTCACAAGGAACCCGTGCTAAGTGTGGGCACCGACGGCGCTCAATCTTCGCGGCCATTCTGGAACACAGATCAGGAATCAGGGAGCGCCAGTCCGGCCGATCGATCATGCGCCGAACCGGCGAACTTACTCAGATTCACGCGGGCGGTGGGATTCTTCCGGCGCTGACACGTCGGGGCCGCCAACGCCCCTGTTGCCCCCGCGTTGTCATCCGACCGTGCGCCGGGCGCCTCGCCGGTTCCGTGAGCTTGAGTCAAATCGCCGGAGAAGGGTTCGGCCCCAGCGCCCCCCAAGAGAAAATCGGGGGGGCCGCTGATGCCTCAAGGAGTCGGAACGCCGGGTGGGCGGGTGAGAGTGGGTGGGGGCGGGGTTTTCTTGTGGCGCGGAGATGGCGTTCACCGACGTGACGGCGCTTGGGTTCACCATGGCGTCATTGGTCCTCTCACCTATCCGCCGGGATGCGCAACTCACCTGCCGTCCAACCAAGCGTCGGAAGCTCCGCCATCAGCAGGAGCGGAAGCAGTGGAAAGAGGGTCACATCTCACACTTTATCAATGCGAGCACCCGCTTCAGGCGACCCTTCTCGGCGCGGTCTCGCGCCAATCGCCGTTCGTACCGCTTGACGTTGGTCGCCACCACCCCGTAGTTCCGCAACTCCACCCGCCGGGCCAGTTCCGCCAGCTTGAGCCCACACAACCGCCGCCCCAGATACAACGCCATATCCCGTCCCGAGTCCCCATACTGGTCCCGAAACTCCGCCCACTTCCGTCCTTTGACCTCCTCGATCGCACGGATCACAGCCTCAAACGCCGGCCGCACTGCCAGCAACCGCCGCGCCCCACGCTGCTCCTGCTCATCTCCGCCAATCCAGTTCCGCAGTGGAAAGAGGGTCACATCTCACACTTCGCAGTGGAAAGAGGGTCACATCTCACACTTCGCAGTGGAAAGAGGGTCACATCTCACACTTTATCAATGCGAGCACCCGCTTCAGGCGACCTTTCTCGGCGCGGTCTCGCGCCAATCGCCGTTCGTATCGCTTGACGTTGGTCGCCACCACCCCGTAGTTCCGCAACTCCACCCGCCGGGCCAGGTCCGCCAGCTTGAGCCCACACAACCGCCGCCCCAGATACAACGCCATATCCCGTCCCGAGTCCCCATACTGGTCCCGAAACTCCGCCCACTTCCGTCCTTTGACCTCCTCGATCGCACCGATCACAGCCTCAAACGCCGGCCGCACTGCCAGCAACCGCCGCGCCCCACGCTGCTCCTGCTCATCTCCGCCAATCCAGTTCCGCAAACTTGCCAGGAACTCGCCGCCGCCCAGCACCACTTGCTCCTGCACCGATTCCCACGGACTCTTCGCCAGCCCCTCCCGCACCGCTGTCTCCACGTAATCCCGATACTGCCGACGCTGCTCGCCCTGGGATCCGCCACCAAATCCGAGCACCGTCCGGCATTCGAGCCATTCGGGAGTCGGCTCCAAACCGAGGTAGGCCCGATACGAACTCCACCGGTAGCCTCGCAGCAACGCGATCCGTTCCCGCACGCGGGCCGCGTCGGGAGCGGGGGACAAGCCCACCCGCTGCGCCGCTCGGTCCTCCTTGTCCAAACCCAGCGCTTGGACTCGGACCGGGTTGAGATGCACGTAGCGGCTCAGCGCCAGCGCCCATTCCTCCGGGCTGACGGCCACCGACTTGAACCGTCCCTGGAACAGATGACCGCTGCGCCCGTGCCGCCGACGGTTAAACCACACGCTGTAGCTCACGTTCAACCACTGCACGCTCCGGCTCAGGTTGGCTTCGGCCAATTCCAGCATCAGATGGTAATGGTTGTCCATCAGCACGAATGCATGCAGCCGCACGCGAAACCGATCGACCATCTCCCCAAGAATCTCCAGGAAATGCAACCGATCGCGCCGGTCCCGATAAATGGCTTTCCGTTCGTTACCGCGGGCCGTGATGTGATGCCAACCGCCCGGCTTCTCAATCCGCAAAGGCCGTGCCACGGGTACGAGGACGGCGCAGCACAATTGCATAATTGTAAGATGTGACCCCCATTCCTCCGCCCGTTCCTCCGCGATTCGCTTATGCGCCGGCGCCAACCTCAATGAATGCGGTGACGCGGGAAGGCCGCCACAACGCCCTCAGGCACTTCCTCTCCTGGGCCGCTGAACGGGATCTGGCCCAAGTCTCCCAGGTTACCCGGCCAATCCTTGACTCCTACCAACGCTGGCTCTGGCGTTACACCCGACCCGGCGGCCGGCGCCTGGGATGGAGCACCCAGCGGGGCCGACTCGGCGTCCTCAAGGACTGGTTCACGTGGCTCACACGCCAGAATGTTATCCTCCACAATCCCGCCAGCGAACTGGACCTGCCGCGCATGGAAAAGCGGTTGCCCACCGCGGCCCTGACGCTCACCCAGGTCGATGCCCTCATGCGCATCCCCAATGTCACCGATCCTTTGGGCGTCCGGGACCGGGCCATGCTCGAACTCTTTTACTCCACCGGTCTGCGGCGTTTCGAGCTGTGTGGCCTGGAGTTGGCCGACTTCAACCCGGAACGGCGAACGCTCACCGTCCGCCGGGGCAAGGGCCACAAGGACCGTGTGGTTCCGGTGGGCGCTCGCGCCATTGCCTGGATCGAGCGTTACATCAAAGGAGGTCCGTCCCCGTCTTTGCCTCGATACCAGAGTGCAATCCCTTTTCCTCACCGGCTACGGAGAAGCCTTCAATCCCGATGTCGTCAGCCGCATGGTCCGCGAATGGATGACGGCCGCGGGCCTTCGGGGCAGTTGCCAACTCCTTCGTCACACCTGCGCCACGCACATGCTCGAGGGCGGGGCCGACATCCGGTACATCCAACAACTCCTGGGACACGCCAAGCTCGAGACCACCGCCATCTACACCGAGGTCTCCATCCGCCAGCTCCAGGAAGTCCACGCCCGCTGTCATCCCTCGGCGCGCTTGCCCGAAAACGGCCAATCGTTAGGGTCTTCCACATGACGGCCGTGGAAGTCATCGACCAGATCAAGGCGCTCCCGCCCCAGGAGCAGGCCAAGGTGATCGACTTCGTTCAGGGCCTCGAACCGGATCGTCCACGCGTTCGCACCCTCGATGCCGAGGCCTTCAAGCAGGCTTCCCGCACCGTCTTCGAACGGCACGCTGAGCTGATGCACAAGCTCAGCCAATGAACGGCGATCCCGCTTTTCTCACGCTCGAACAGGTCGAGACCCTCCATCGCCTTGCCTTGGAGCGCCACGGAGGCCAGGATGGCATCCGGGATCTCGCCGGTCTCGAAAGTGCGGTAGGTGATGCACCCGCTCAACGTCTGGTTCTACGGACAGGGTGATCTTTTCGATGTGGCCGCCACCTACGCCTTTCACATCGCTCAGGCGCAGGCCTTCCTCGATGGCAATAAGCGCACGGCCATCGCCGCCGCGTTGACGTTCCTGGAAGGAAATGGCGTTGTTGTCCCGGAAGCCACCGCGACGCTTCACGACGCTCTCATTGGAATCGCCGAACGTCGCGTCACCAAGGTCGACCTCGCTAGAATACTCCGTCGCCTCGCCAGCTGAATCCCGTCAATCCGCTTCCGTTCCCATCGCCACGGCGTAGGGTTCTCCTCCGTGAACCCGAGCGGAAAAAGCCGCTTCATCCCTTTAGCCCGACTTTGCGGATTCGAGCCGGTTGGGAAAAATCTTTTTGCCATAACCCGTTGGCGATGCGCCGGCACGCGAGATGCTGAGGGGACTAAACTGGCTGTAGTGAAGACCCACCCTATTCCCAGGAAATGGTTTTTTTGGATAATCGTCTGCCAACATGTTTTTGCGCTGCACCACGCGGAAGAAAAATGGCAAGGAGCATCGCTACTGGTCGATCGTCGAAAACAAGCGGTGCGCCGGGAACAAGGTCGTCCAACGACACGTTCTGTACCTGGGCGAAATCAACGACCAGCAACAAGCCGCCTGGCAGAAGTCCATCAACATCTTCGAAGTGGGCCAATGCAAGCCACGGACTGTGGCGCTCTTTCCCGAAGATCGCGTTGTCGAAACCTCCAACGCCGAAATCGTCCGGATCAAGCTCTCCGAACTCCAACTGCGTCATCCACGACAATGGGGTGCGTGTTGGCTGGCGTGCCAATTGTATGAGGAGTTGCAGTTGGGGGCCGCATTGGAAAGAGGGTCACATCTCACACTTTATCAATGCGAGCACCCGCTTCAGGCGACCCTTCTCGGCGCGGTCTCGCGCCAATCGCCGTTCGTACCGCTTGACGTTGGTCGCCACCACCCCGTAGTTCCGCAACTCCACCCGCCGGGCCAGTTCCGCCAGCTTGAGCCCACACAACCGCCGCCCCAGATACAACGCCATATCCCGTCCCGAGTCCCCATACTGGTCCCGAAACTCCGCCCACTTCCGTCCTTTGACCTCCTCGATCGCACCGATCACAGCCTCAAACGCCGGCCGCACTGCCAGCAACCGCCGCGCCCCACGCTGCTCCTGCTCATCTCCGCCAATCCAGTTCCGCAAACTTGCCAGGAACTCGCCGCCGCCCAGCACCACTTGCTCCTGCACCGATTCCCACGGACTCTTCGCCAGCCCCTCCCGCACCGCTGTGGAAAGAGGGTCACATCTCACACTTTATCAATGCGAGCACCCGCTTCAGGCGACCTTTCTCGGCGCGGTCTCGCGCCAATCGCCGTTCGTATCGCTTGACGTTGGTCGCCACCACCCCGTAGTTCCGCAACTCCACCCGCCGGGCCAGGTCCGCCAGCTTGAGCCCACACAACCGCCGCCCCAGATACAACGCCATATCCCGTCCCGAGTCCCCATACTGGTCCCGAAACTCCGCCCACTTCCGTCCTTTGACCTCCTCGATCGCACGGATCACAGCCTCAAACGCCGGCCGCACTGCCAGCAACCGCCGCGCCCCACGCTGCTCCTGCTCATCTCCGCCAATCCAGTTCCGCAAACTTGCCAGGAACTCGCCGCCGCCCAGCACCACTTGCTCCTGCACCGATTCCCACGGACTCTTCGCCAGCCCCTCCCGCACCGCTGTCTCCACGTAATCCCGATACTGCCGACGCTGCTCGCCCTGGGATCCGCCACCAAATCCGAGCACCGTCCGGCATTCGAGCCATTCGGGAGTCGGCTCCAAACCGAGGTAGGCCCGATACGAACTCCACCGGTAGCCTCGCAGCAACGCGATCCGTTCCCGCACGCGGGCCGCGTCGGGAGCGGGGGACAAGCCCACCCGCTGCGCCGCTCGGTCCTCCTTGTCCAAACCCAGCGCTTGGACTCGGACCGGGTTGAGATGCACGTAGCGGCTCAGCGCCAGCGCCCATTCCTCCGGGCTGACGGCCACCGACTTGAACCGTCCCTGGAACAGATGACCGCTGCGCCCGTGCCGACGGTTAAACCACACGCTGTAGCTCACGTTCAACCACTGCACGCTCCGGCTCAGGTTGGCTTCGGCCAATTCCAGCATCAGATGGTAATGGTTGTCCATCAGCACGAATGCATGCAGCCGCACGCGAAACCGATCGACCATCTCCCCAAGAATCTCCAGGAAATGCAACCGATCGCGCCGGTCCCGATAAATGGCTTTCCGTTCGTTACCGCGGGCCGTGATGTGATGCCAACCGCCCGGCTTCTCAATCCGCAAAGGCCGTGCCACGGGTACGAGGGTATCCCCTTCCGACGGCGCAGCGCAATTGCATAATTGTGAGATGTGACCCCCGTTCCTCCGCCGTCAGCGACTACCGCTATCATCTCCGGCTTCTGGCGCGCTTCCTTGCCCAGAAGGGCGTGGACGATCTGCAAAGGGTCACCACTCCGATCCTGGCGCAGTTCCAGCACTGGCTTTTTCACGAGCCGGCCCGCGGGGGGCGGGTTCGCGGTGTGGTGAGCCAGAACGGCGTCCGGCGGCAAGGGCGGGCACGATCGGGTGGTGCCCCTGGGCCAGGTGGCGGTGAAGTTCCTGGAGACGTATCTGAAAGCGATCCGGCCGCAGCTTCTGGCCGGTCGCCAATGCGACGCTCTCTTCACTCGATCCACGGGGGACGGCTCAATGCCCACACCATCAATCACCTGGTGCGCAAGAGCGCCGAACGGGCGAAGATCAAGAAACGGGTCACTTGCCATGTCTGGCGCCACACCTGCGCCACGCATCTCTTGAAAAACCACGCCAACCTCCGGCTGGTCCAGGACCTCCTGGGCCACCGCTCCCTCGCCACCACCGAGCGTTACCTGCGACTGACCATCACCGATCTCAAGGAGGCCCACACCCGCTTCCATCCCCGGGGACGAGCCGGAGGGCCATCTGGACCACGGCACCAACAATGAATACCGTACTGTCCATGGGATCGCCGCTTGAAGAAGCCGTCACGGAGCTTCGCAGCCTGCCGCCGGCCCGCCAGGCGCAGGCCTTCAGCTTCATTCACCGCCTGGCCACGATCAGCGACACCGAACGTCAGGCCGCCTTCCAGAAGACCGGCGGCAGTTTGACCGCCGAGGAGGCCGAGGAACTGGAGCGCATCATCGAAGAAGGGTGCGAGAAGATCGATGGCGACTGGTGAACTCATGCTCGATACGAGCGTGGTCGTCCGCCACCTGCGCTCATCGGATCCGCGATTCCTCCAATCCGGACGGAATCTGTTCCTCCCCCTCATCGCTCTGGCCGAACTCCATTACGGCGCCCGGCGTTCGCGCGATCCGGCGAAGGTTCTTCAGCAGATCCAGGGATTTCTGGCCATGGCGGCGGTCCTCCTTCCCGACGAGCGCACCGCGGAAATCTACGGGCAGATCCACGCCGAACTGTCTCAGGCTGGGACCCCCATTCCGCAGAACGACATCTGGATCGCCGCCCTGGCGCGCGAGTACCAAATGGACCTGGCCACCACCGATCCACACTTCCACCGGGTCCAGGGGATCAACGTCCTGACATGGTGACGCCATCCATGGAGCCTCGACCTTCATCCTCCGACGACTTCGACGCCGAGGAACGCGCCGCGCTTGAGTTCTCCGACGAATGCGCCCGCCAGGGTTGTGCTCTGCTCGACCAGATGGAGGCCGAGGACGAAGCCAACCGGTCCCAAAGCCCTCGCCCCGAGAGCGGGGACGAGCTCAGGATCACACCGTGACCGCAGCCGCTTCCTTCCCTAGCCGTACTGTCTGCCGTCATGCCGGGACACGAAGGCCGCGGGGTGTTCATATTCGCACGAGAAACGGGACTTTCCGAAATCGGGGTCAAAACGGGCAAGTAGTTGGGTGTGCATGGGTTGGCGGAAAACCGCGGACCTCCCACGAAGATCCCTTCGGGAATACCATCCGTTTGACCGGTACTGGTACTATCGCCCGCGATAACCCGTTCCGGTTCTCCACCAAGCGCACCGAGGATAATACCGACTTGGTCCTGTACCAGTATCGGGTCTATTCGCCGAGCTTGGGCCGGTGGCCAAGCAGGGATCCCCTACAGGAGCGTGGAGGGAAGAATCTGTACGCCTTCCTAGGCCCACAACAAGCGTGATTCTTCCGGAGATTTCGAAGGAAAAGCTCGAAATGCCCGCCAACATTGGCTGAAATGAGCTTGTCAAAAACCAAAACAACCGATGAAACGGACATTTCGAGTGAAACGAGGCTACCCCAGAATCCTCCGTAATCGCAAGGCCCGAATCGACAGACGACTGGCCCCGAGGAACTGGTCCGACCAACCCCGACCGATGCTCAAGGGCGGCAACTTGCGCTACGAGATGGCCGAGCGAAGCGGGGCTGTCGGATGCGGTGGCTTGGGCGTCATTCATGCGCTCTGCCAGTAGTTGGGATTGGTGCGGGAAATCGATGAGCACCTCTTCCTGCTGAAAAAGCATCTGCCCTACCACGAAAGCGACCACGTCCTGAACATCGCGTACAACATTCTCGCCGGCGGAATTCGACTCGAGGACATCGAACTGCGCCGTCAGGACGAGAACTTTCTCAATGGCTTGGGGGCCCAACGGATTCCCGATCCGACGACTGCCGGAGATTTCACCAGGCGCTTTTCGCCCGAAGACATCCTGACCTTGCAGGAATGCATCAACCGAACCCGCCAGCGGGTTTGGAAGAAACAACCCGAGGGATTCCTCCGGGAGGCCTTCATTGACGTCGATGGTTCCATCGCTGGGACTGACGGAGAATGCAAAGGGGGAATCGGCCTCTCGTACAATGGGACCTGGGGCTATCATCCATTGGTCGTAAGTCTGGCCAATACCAAGGAAGTTCTCTACCTGGTCAACCGTTCTGGCAATGTGGTTAGCCACCAGGAAAGCGTCGAGTGGATTGACCGTGCGATCGGCCTGGTCAAGCCGCACGCCGGGCAGATCACACTTCGAGGAGACACTGATTTTTCGCATACGGCCCAATTGGATCGATGGGACGATCAGGGCATCAAGTTCATGCTTGGCTTCGACGCCAATCCGAAAGTCGTGAGATTGGCGCAAGGCTTGTCTGCCAATGCCTGGAAGAAGCTCGAACGGGTGCCCAAGTACGAGATTTTGACTGAACCACGGCTTAAACCCGATCGGGTCAAAGAGGCGATCGTTCGGGAAAAGGAATTCGAGAACATCGTTTTGGTTGGTGAGGATGTCTGCGACATCAGCCTCCGCCCACTTCCGTCCTTTGACCTCCTCGATCGCACCGATCACAGCCTCAAACGCCGGCCGCACTGCCAGCAACCGCCGCGCCCCACGCTGCTCCTGCTCATCTCCGCCAATCCAGTTCCGCAAACTTGCCAGGAACTCGCCGCCGTCCAGCACCACTTGCTCCTGCACCGATTCCCACGGACTCTTCGCCAGCCCCTCCCGCACCGCTGTCTCCACGTAATCCCGATACTGCCTGCGCGCTTCCGGCAGACAAACAGACCGTGCGAATAGGGAAGGCTTATGGCGACTGTTCCGTGTTGCTGTTTTCGGCTCTGCCTCGGAATTGTACTTGGCGCATGTTTCGCCGGGTGCAATCCGTCTCAGAAGATCGGACGCTTACAAGACAAGTATATCGCAAGAAGTGAAGATCTTTGCAAGCAATATCTGAAGAGCGACGTAAGCGAGGCAAGAATATGCCTTCTTGAGAACGCCAAACTTCTGGAGGAGGCCACGGTTCTCGAACCGATCGGCCGCAGTCAATTGCTGTCGAAGAACCATTTGCGCCTGTATGTCCTTGAAAGGCGGGTCGGGAATGAGGCCACCGCAGAAGCCAATCTCATCAAGGCCAAGTACTGGGCGCTCAGAAACTCCGAATTAATGGGAGTTGCTCTGGATTCTGCAATTCACCAGATCTCGGAGAATACTTTCGAACGAATCGTTCAATACATTGATGAACATTGATGGATTCGATAAAAGAAATAATGGTGGGAAGCCAGCGGCATATCTCGCCACTAACCTTATTCACAATCGAACAGGAACGCCCTAAGCTGCCTATGGTTCGACTTTTGCGTGGTTGGCCAAGTTTTGAGTAGGAAAATCACCGCAGTGCCGACGGCCGAGCCGTCATCGTGCCGGCGGCGCGAAAGGAAATCCCGCGAGGAACCCTGCGATCGACCATCCGCCAGTCCGGCCTGAGCCCGGAACTCTTCGACTAAACGCCGGGCAGCCCGCCAATCGGCCAATCCGCATGAAGCCGCCGCCCACGAAGTCCGACGAGTTCGACGCCGAGGAACGCGCTGCCCTTGAGTTCTCCGACGAATGCGCCAGGCAGGGGTTCGCCCTTCTGGATCAGATGGAGGCCGAAGACGAAGCCAGGCGGTCCCAGAACACTCGCTCCGAGGGCGGGGACGAGCTCAGGATCACCCCGTGACCGCGAGCGCTTCCTTTCCTAGCCGCTAGCCGTACGCCCTGTGGTCACGTTGGGCCACGAAGGTGGCGGGGTGATCATACTGGTACCAAAGTCGGACCTTTCCGAAATCGGGTCTGGCAAGGGCAAGTCATTGGCCGCGGCAGTGTTGGCCAAAAACCGCGGACCTCCCACGAAGATCCCTTCGGGAATACGATCCGCCTGACAGGCACCGGGACCATCGCCAAAGACAACCCGTTCCGGTTTTCCACCAAACGCACCGACGACACTACCGACCTGGTTCTCTACGAATACCGGCCGTACAGCCCAAGCCTGGGGAGATGGCCAACCAGGGATCCGATTGGAGAAAAGGGCGGGCGCAACATGTACGCAATGCTCTGCAACAACCCGACTAACATTCTCGACAAGTACGGACAAGGTCCAGTCCTTCCGCTGCATGATCGAGATGCCGCAGCATCCGGAGACTGCAGCAAAGATCCGACGGAGCATCCATTCGAAGCGCAACGAAGATACTTCGGAGCCCAGGCGGATCCTTATGGTGGCGGATATCGGCATTGTGTCGCAGCTTGCATAAGCGCGAAATGTGCTGAACTAATCGGCTGTCTCATAAATCGCGTCTGGGACTGGGTTCAACAGCCCTGTTCTTCACGCGCTCTTACGCCCGCGTGCTCAGATCCGGTCTGGCGCAAGGGATCCCTCCCAAATGGCAGGGAGCCACTCCCTTGCGTCGCGGATTCGACGGCGTCCTGTTTGGCATCGACCAATTCGTTGCCAAGGCCAAACTCACTTCGTAAATTTGGACTCAAACGAATCACATTTCACACGACAAGGACTCCAGAAGTATGACCCGGTGGAGGACGGCAAGGGTGGCCATCCGTACTTTGGTGGCACACAACTCACCAAGCCAGGGGAACACTATGTGCAGATTCGGGCTCGCCAAAATCGGTTGGTTAAGGACAGTCAGCGTTATTTGAAAGACTGCCTTAAGTGTGATGACTGCGGTCCCTGGGGTGGTTTTCCTGAGGTGGTCGTCGATGCTGTCACCGGTCTCCAAACCGGCCTTCCCCGAGGGCAGTTCGTGGCCATTACTGATTCCAGGAACTCCGTCCGATCTTGAGTTTGCAGGGGATATCGCTGAGGGCGTGGGCTTTGCTGCGGGGGTTGGTACAGGGGTGGGTGTTGTCGCTCAAGGTGGCAAAACCATGTGCAGGGCGGCTTTGGCGGCATTCCTCGCCGAAAGACTGGTCAGTTTATGAAGCACCCCTTGCGTGAGCGCGTGGCAGTTCAAATAAGGGAAGCATTCCCTGATGCTTTCAAGCGCCATCGTCTCACAAGCGCGGAATGTCAGGAAATGCGTGACTTCCTCGATGCGGTGCCGAGCGAGATTTTTTTAGAAGTTCTCCCGCAGGTACTACTCGACGCCTTGGACAATGGCAGCCGCTTCGAGCTGCGCCGCTTGTTGGACTTCGTCGCACCGCTCGATGAGCGTACGACACTGGATACCGCCCGCCTGAAGCGCATATTCAGCGAACCCCACATGGCAGGTGTAATCCGAATCGACGATGAGTCAAACGAAGCCAGGAAGGCTCGGCTTCGTGAATTGAGTCCGCAACAATGGAGCGCAGTTAGTGCTTGGCGCTCCGTGATCACGCATTCGGACACAAAGAAGTAATATTGGGAGCACTCGCTGAGGCCGTCGGTGAGAGGTATGATCGAAAGTTGTGGATGAACTGGAAGAAGGCGTGTGCATCCTGAGGGTGCTGAAAAACCCGCCCCGCCTTGGGGCAAAACAGAATGCACACATGGACAAAATCAACGTAGTTCGGCTCGAAACGCAAGCCTCGGGCTCATCCGAGGGTCAGCTCAGCTTGGAACAACTGCTTCGTCAGGGAGCCCAGCGAATGTTGCAGCAGGCCATTTCGCGCCGGTCAAAGCCGCGTCTGCCAATTTCGCGTGCGTCCGCCCGCCTCCGAGGGCATCGAACCCCAGGCCATCCATCAGCCTGGTTGGTGAAGCATCGGTTGGCGTTTAACTTGTTGATAATCTGCTTCTTGGTGCGGGTGATGGATTGGCAAGGCGAATGGCCACGGCGGCTCCATCGAGGTTGAGCAGGCTGATTCGGCATGGTATCATGGATCCAATGAGCGCCGATCAGGTCATCGAACAAATCAAAGAGCTCTCGCGGCCGGAGGACCTTGAAAAGGTCGGCCGCGCCTTGGAGGAGCATCGAGCGGAGATCCTCGCCGACTTGGATGCCTCTCGGCGGATCGGTGAGCTTCGCGCCGGAACCGTCAAAGGGCTGACGCACGACGAAGTCTTTGGGGCGGCCAGGAAGAGCATCCGTGAGGGTTGAATACCACCCTCTGTTTCAAGGCGACTTGAACGATGCGGCCCTCTACTACCTCAAACAGGGCGGAACCGCCCTGGCAAACGCGTTCATCGATGAAGTCGAAGAAGGCATTCTCGCAATTACTCGCAATCCGCTGGCCTGCTCCAAGGAATTCGCTGAAATAAGGCGATTCAGATTGAGGCGATTTCGAGCCTATGCCATTCGCTATTTCCTCGACGAAGCGTCTGGGATTATTCTGATTGGCAGTATCATTCACGGCGCAAGACACCCGGATACGGCCAAGGAGCGTTTCTGATGCTAATTCGCACGAAGCCTTCCTGCCGCGACGGGATCGGTCAGCAAGTATTGGCAACCGCAACCTGAGGTGAATCACGCCCGGCGAGCCATTCGGATCGGCCGTAATCATCAATCGGGTGGGGCGAGGAAATCTCTGCGAGCCCATCTCCTGCCACCACCGCCGAATGCTTGCCGCGGCGAATCGCGCGGTATCGTGGTCAATCCCCACGCTCACCCAACCTTCGTTGCTGGCCAGATCATAGACTCCATAGTGTAGCGCGGCGAATTGATCTGTGGTGGTCGAAGCGGATTGCGTCGTGGAGCAACGGGAGGAATGAGCGAATAGAGCCGTGGAGCCAAATCCCCGCTGAAGTGGTGTGAAAGTGGCGGTCAGGATCGGAGTCGGCCTCTCGGGTTCGGGCCGGGAGAGGGTGAAGCGCTGTTGTGTGGCGGTGTAGTCGGGATTTCTCCGTGTCCTTGCATTCCGTGTTCAGCCCGGAACTTGGCCAGGAGTTGCAACGCCCGTTGGCGCCGTGCCTCCATTTTTTCAGGAGTTGGCGGCGGCGTGGAAGGCGGCGGAGGCGGAGGTGAGGATTTGGGGGCGTGGAGCTGAACGCGGCTGATATTCAGATCCTCTTCGAAGCGGGCGAGTTGCAGGAGGTTGGACAGCTTGAGCGCACCGACGTTCCTGCGTCCCTCGCGGATCTCGCGCTGGAGATAGCGGATGACCTACTGGAGGTCCGCCTCGCCAAAGCCCGCGTGAAAGAGTTCATACCAAAGCCGTTCTCGATCATAACGCAGACTCACGCGCTGGCCGGTCAGACGGCAGTAGAGCGCGTGAGCCTGCTGGATACACGCGATCATGAGTTATGACGAGTGAGTCCAGCCAGGCCGGGCACCTGTTCCATGGCTTGCTGCATGACTTGGGCATTGATTTCTCGAGCGTCGGCCTGTGCTGCTTCCAACCAGGCGGCCCGAGCCAAGAGGCAGACGCTACGCGGCACTCCCGCCGTAACAACCGCAGTTTTTCGAGTGTGCCGTGGGTCGAGTTCTGAACATCGTCCATCACGATGACCAACGTCTGCCGCTCGTGTTCGGAGAGATAGCTGGAAAGCTCATCGAGGTTGCGTTCGCGGCGGAGGCTTCCCCGCTTGCCCAGGCTGCGGGCCAGAGCGGCCAAGAGTCCGCTGCTGCTCAAGGTGGCCTGAGTGAGGTTCACCGGACCGCAGGGTTTTCGCGGAAAAGGCCCTCTGGCTTCGTTGCTCCTCGGTCACAGACCGCTGGCGGGTATGCTCCCTCGTCGCGCCTCGCCATAGGGCCTTTTCCGCGAAAACAGACCCCCACTTATTTTTCAGACAGTCTCTAAGGCGGCGGTCTGGTCCAGGAGGGATACGGCCCGTTGTTGGGAAGGGACACCAATCCACTGGGTGTCGGACAAAGGCCCGAAGGGCACGGCGGTGGCTCCCCAGCTCCGGGCATAGCGATCAAGCTCATTCATGGCCGGACCTCCCGCCATCAATCTGGCTGTTGAGATGGCGGTCCACTTTGCGGGCGACCCCGAAGTCCCGCCCCTTGTAGCGAACCAGGACCGGGTTCTTGATCCAGGGTGTCGACCACGGCGATCGACTCCTTGGTGCCGTCTGGCAAGGCTCCCATCAGCACCAGGATGCACCGCCGTTGGTCCTCCAAGCGACGTTGAAGTACACCCCGTCGGCCCACCAATATACATAGCTCTTGGCGCTCAAATCCCGTCGACTCCACTGCTGGTACTCCACTTTCCACCCCTCCTTGAGACGCACGATGTTGGCCGCGGACAAGCCGGCCGCATTGGGACCCAGGATGGATTCCAATGCCTCGGTGAAGTCGCCCGTGGAGATCCCGCGCAGGTAGAGGGCGGAGATCAGTACAAAATCCATCGTCGCAGGGCCTTCCTAATTCTCAGACGGGCTCTTAGGGCGGCCCCAAGGCGCGGAGCCCGGAAATCTAATTCGTTGATGCAGTATGGATGAAATGTCGGGCCGCCGAGTACTCGGCAAATGACCTAAACTCGAAGCAGGAGAGCCGACCGTTCTCTTTCTCGCCCAGCGAAAACCGAAGAACCCGGATAAGCCCGCAGACCACGCCGAATACGCAGAAAGAGAATCTCGGTCCCTTTCCTTCTGCGTTCCTCTGCGTGTTCTGCGGGCCACGGCAATCGACATTATGCCACCTGTTGCGCCGGTGCCATGGGGCGGATCTCAGAAAGAACTTACAGCGGGCGCAAGCCGCAGAGGCAGGCCACCTCCGCGCAGAATTGGCAAGGTGACATTCGCGGTTACCAGCCGCGGTTCAGGCTCCAACGCCTGGTTCAGCCCATTCCGGCGTATTCCTCGTCGGTGACGAGGTCCAGGCCCATGAGGACGTAGTCATGGCTGACCCCCTGCATGTCCTCGACATACTCCGGCAGGCGAAGAAGCGTGCTGAAACCGACCAGCGAGAAGACCTTCATCGCCGCCTCCTGCTCGCTGATGAAATCGGCCTCCACCTTTTTCAACCCCACACCGCGCGCGATCTCGAGGATCTCGAGGACAAGGGCTCGGGCGAGCCCGCGTCCCCGGAATTCGGGATGCACGAGGATGCTGATCCTGCCGATGTGCCGTTTCCAGCCTCCGAGTTGCTGATGCAAGGTGGCATCCGCGACGAGGCGGTCGCCGACGAAGGCGAGCAGAGGCAGGTTTCGGCCGAGATCGATGCGTTCGCACCACCCCCGGATCACCTCCGGGTCCGTGACGCGGTGTTTGATAAACATCCGCTCGCGCTCAGGCACTGCGAGGAAGAACTCGTGGAAGGCGGCTTCATCGGTGGATTCGAGGGGTCGCACGATGCAGGTGAAGCCACCCTTGAGGGGGATTTCCTTTGGAAACTCCTCGAGCAGGGTTTCGAGGGACATACGCAGGGGGGGTTGATGCGTTGACTTCCGCAACATGGCCGGGACGAGTCCAGGGACGCAAGCGAAGAGATCACGGCCGCGTCATTCGTGTCATTCCCGGTCATTCCCAGGCGGATTGCAGGCGGTGAACGACCAGGGAAACCAGGCGGGCCTCGCCGGCGCGGGTCCGGATTTCGAGCGAGTGATTGCTGGCCGGGACGATGATTCCCATCGGCATATAGAGACGGCCGTCGTTCGCAAACACATCCAGCGACGCCCGGTCAATGAAGAGGTGGAGGCGGACCCTGCCCCTCACCGGCTTGAGCGTCGCCCGGTGTCCAAGGACGCTTAATTCCTGCCGGGCAGTATCGTAGCTGACCACGAGACCGCGAATGCTCAGGACGACCTCGGACGACGTGCCGGGTTCGAATTCGGCGACGAGCTCGAGAAGCTCTTCATCGACGCCGGCGAGCGGATTCTTATCGGGTCCCAGGTCTTGCGCCGGCAGGGAAGTCGTGTGGTCCCGCAGGGATTCGAGTTCACGCACCGGGTTGACACGAAGGGCCAACGGTCCGCCTTCGTCGCGGGCAAGCGTCAGGACCACCGGCAGTCCCATCATTTGGTTGAAGGGCATGCCGGGCAGGGCCACGGTGCCCCACGGGATCAGGATCCGACGCCCGTCCTCGCGAGGGATGTCGTTGTAGGTCTGCGAGGCGTAGAAGCAGTCGCCGTGGTGGATGGCTTGCGGATCTGTTTCCGGCGCGAAGCGATTTCCGTCAAAGCGGCCGACGAGATAGTGCCCGTTGCCGCCATAAAAGACCCACCGCGTCTCACCCGGTTCTCCTTCAACGGGGATTTCGAAGAATTCAGGGCATTCCGAGGTATCCGGAATGTCGACCGTACTGATTTTTTCCCACTGGCGAAGGTTGGGCGAGGCGAACAAGCCGTATGAATGACCGTCCAGGTACAACGCCATGAGCCACCGCTTTCGGGCGGCGTCCCAAAGGACCTTGGGATCGCGATTGCCCCCGACGAGGTGAGGCAGGACGGGGTTGCCGTCGAACTTGGTCCACGAGTGGCCGCGATCGAGGCTGAAGGCGAGGCACTGAGTGAACGGACGATCCTTGGAGACGCGGCTGGTATCCCCGGCCGCGGTGTAAAAACGACCAGGGGTGGCTCGGCTCCGCGTTGGAGGCCCGAGGTGTTGTCCCAGTCCACGACCCCGGAGCCGGAGAACATCGTGCCGAGGGCATCCGGTTCCAGCGCCTCGCCCACTTCCCGCCAGTGGACCAGGTCGCGGCTGACGGCGTGGCCCCAATGCATGTTGCCCCAGGACCACCCGAAGGGATTGTGCTGATAGAAGAGGTGATACTCGCCGGCGCGGTACACGAGCCCGTTGGGATCATTGTTCCAACCCCTGCGGGATGAGAAATGAAACTGCGGTCGCAAGGCCTCGTGATACAACTCGGCGGCACCCGGGATTTCGTCCGCCTGGCGGATGGCGTCCAGCGCGGTCGCGCCTTCCCGCATCCGGTCGAGGACAAGGGTGACGCGACGTCCAAGGAGGTTGCTCACGTCCCAGAAGGCCCACCACCCAGGGTCGCCGTCGGCCAGTTCAATCTCGAATTCCTTGAGGAGCGTGCCGTCGGCGCGAAGGCTCAGCCAGTGTTTCGGATCTCCGGTGCGGACCGGGAAGTGGAGATACCTGTGTTCGATGACGATTTCGCGGGTGGCATTGGTGATCCAGGAGGGAAGGGGACGCGCGGTCTGAACGATTTGATCGACGTTGATGTGGCCCCAACCTCCTTTGGCTTCGTCGACGACCCGCAGATGGGCGGTCTGTCCTTCGAGGTCCCGGACGTCCCACTGCTGCCAGTCGAGGTGTTCGCTGCCGCCGGGGCGATCATTTGGGCCGGTGGCGGAGCGAGCGACCTTGTCATCGACCCACAATTCCATGCAGGTCTTTTGGAGATCCTTCCCGCCGCCGATGAGGAACCGGAGGAATGGCCGCTCGACGCGGAATGGAGGAGAACTGAGCGTGCCGGTCGCGTCATCGCCGCCGAGGAAGGAATTGACCAGGCCTTTCCCGAGAAAACCGTCGACCGCCATCTGGCCGGGCAGGGCGCCCTTTGCCGGGGCGGTGCCGAAGGCGCCGCCGGTCGCGGTCCAGCCGGCGTAGTCCGATCCTTCGAAGTCCGCGAGGACGATATCCGGCGGGTTGGAGGGCCCCGCCGCGGACGACCGCCAGACAGCCATGGGGGAAGGGAGGAAGAACAGCGAGAGCGCCAGGATAGGACGAAGCAAGGTGCGCGATGGGATCATGTCGGGAACCGGGTCGGCGGTGAGCATGCCGCGTCCGTCCAGGCCAAGCCATCAGGAAGCGGGAAGAGGCACTGCTTCAAGGATAAGCGGATCTCCATGTCGACCTCATGGGCGCGGTGCCGCGGCCAGGGACGATGGCATACCCGGGACCGGGATCCGCATCCCCGAGTCCTTGAGGTGTCCCCCTCGAACATCCAGCACCCACAACTGCCGGTCAGGATGACATTGGACGACCAGGTGCCTGCCGTCGCTCGTGAACACGATGCCCTCGGGGATTCGTCCCACGGGGATTTGTTGAACGCGGCGCAGCGCAATGCCTTGGCGGGCGAACAGGACGACCGCTCCGTGATCCGAGTGGTGGACATCGGCGGCGGCAAGATTGGAACCGTTCATCACCACCGCGGCAACCAGGTCCCCTTTCGGGTTGATGGCGAAGGATTCGGGGACCGAGCCGAGCGGCACAAAGTCGACGGTGCGCGGGTCATGGTCGCGGAGATCCACAATGGTGAGCGCATCCGTGTCCGGGCCGTTGCCGAAGCCCTGGCCGGCCGTCAACCCCACCGCGCCATCCGGCGTGATGATGACCCGGTAAGGCTGGCCGTAGGCCGAGATCTTCCGGCCGGTCGTCTCGACGTGATCCCCGTTCAGGCGCAGAACCGCGAGATACCCGCCCTTCTGAATGCTCGCGAGCGCCGATTGACCGTCGGGATGGAACGTCACATCGGAGATGCTCTCGGCCGGCGTGCAGACCTGGGCTGACTGAAGCAGCGACACTCCCGTGCCCTCAATCGCCAGAAGCGACACGGTGCCCTCGGCGCGGTTCGCAACCAGAGCCCGGCGTCCGTCCGCGCGAATCGAGATTCCCGAGGGCTGCCGGCCAGCAGTGACATCCCCGATCACTCGCGGCGGGTCGGCCTCCAGGTCGATGATATGGATGGTGGAGGCCGGGACATAGCCGCTTGCCGCGGACGCATCGACGCGGATGGAATCGGCGATCAAAGCCACCCGGCCGTCGGGCGTGATCGCGACGTTCGAAGGCGGCCCGATCACGGAGTTCGAGATGTTGGTAAGATGTCGGGCCCGTGGCGGGGAGGAGGAGAAATCGATGATGCTGACGGTGTCCGGCGGCGGCTCCCGAACGACAGCGGCCGTGCCGGAGGTCAGGTCTATCTTGGCTTCATTGCCGGAGACGACGATCTGCGCGGCGGCATGCCAGACCGAAGGCAGGGTCAGCATCAGGAGGGCAGCGACGCATCGGGTGAGCGGTCGTGGTTGCATGATCGGGGGGTTAGCGCTCGAGGTTTTTGATGAGAACCTTTGAACGGCGTCCGCTGCTCTCGTAGCGCTCGCGACGATCGGGAGGCAGGTCATCCGGAGTGCCCTCGACAAAGCCGCCCTTGGACTGGAAGTACGTGAAGGCCTGCGTGGAGAGGGCGATCACCCGCCGGATGCCCGCCTCCCTCGCCTTGTCGGTCACAAACTGGATGAGCTTACGCCCGATTCCCTGATTCTCATGGGCGCTGCTGACGAAGAGATACGCGAGTTCCGCGGATTGGTGTTCGGGATAGGTGTGGAGTGCAACGCATGCGACAGGGTTGCGGTCGATTTCGTAAAGGTAATAGTCGCCGATGTGGCGCTCGATCTCCGCCCGGGTGCGCTTCATGAGTTCGGCGCTGTCGACCGATTTGCGGGTCAGGAGCAGGATCTGGCGGACGTCCTTTTTCAAGGCGCGCCGGATCTTTTCGTATTCATTCGCATAGACGAGGGTGCCGATGCCTTCGTTGGAGAAGACCTCGGCGAGCAGGGCCTCGTCCTGGCAGCCATTGATGATGTGGACGCGCGGCACTCCGCCGCGGCAGGCCTGCGCGGCAAACTGCGCCTTGGGGAGCAGGTCGGGAGGGAACTCGCCGCGCTGCCGAACCAGGAGTTGCTCCAGTTCGGAGGCGAGGATCTGGCGGATGAACCGGCTGCCGCAGGTCAGACCCTGGTGGCTCGTGACGTAGATGATCTTGGCGGCCTTCAGCGCCTCCCCGACGGCGACCGCGACGGCATCGGAATTGACGCGGTAGGTGTGACCCTCACCGTCGAATCCCAGGGGCGGGACGACCGGCACGATGCCCTGCGCGAGGAGCGTCTGGAGCATCTCGGCGTCCACACGCTCCACCTTGCCCGTGTAAAGGTGGTCGATCCCTCCCAGGATCCCGAGCGGATGCGCGATCACCGCGTTCGTGCAGGCGGCGCGAAGGTCATGGGTCGAAAGACCCTCGAGGATCTCGTGCGTCAACCGGTTGGCGGCCGTCAAGGAAAGCTTCAGGGTCGCGGCATCCGTAATGCCCGAACCGTCGAGATTGGACGGGCTCTCGGAACTGCTCGTCGCCAGTTGACGAATCATCGCCGCCGCGCCATGGGCAAGGACGACGCGAATATTGAGGGATCGCAGGACCGCCACATCGAGGAGGATGTTCGAGAAGTTCTCGTCGATCACGACCGCGGCGTCCACGCTCAGGACAAAGGTCCGCTCGCGGAAACGCGGGATGTACCGGAGGATGCCTCGAAGATCGGTTGGTTTCACGACCGTGGTCACGTCCCGGCCTCTCCGCCGCGGCGGCCCGGGACCCGCATTTGCGGCAGCGGGGCTGGGGCTGGCAACGGAAATCGACACGAAGACATCAAATGCACCTTGATGCGCAGGCGGGGAGGCCGCTATGGAGGCGCATGCCAGTCTTGTTGGCCAAAGGGGGTTGGGTCCTCCTGTTGATCCTGGTGACCGGCGGGGTCGGCATCTCGGTGTTCATTGAGCGGCTCCTGCATTATCACCGAGCGCAGATCAATTCCGTCGAGTTTCTCAACGGGGTGCGCAACGTCCTCAAGCGGGAGAATATCGTCGAGGCCGTCTCGATTTGTGATGCGACGCCGGGGCCGGTCGCGCGGATGGTCAAGGTGGCGATCCTGAACCGGGAAGGCGGCCGGGAAGGCATGCGCGAAGCCCTGGAAGAGGCGGGCCTGGTCGAAGTCCCGCGCCTCGAGGAAAAGCTCGGCGTGCTGGCAACGATAGCTCAGATCGCGCCGCTGATGGGGTTGTTCGGCGCGGTTCTTGGGTTCATGCGGGTGTTCTGGCTGGTCCAGGTCACCGGTCGTCCGCTGCAACCCGTGGAGTTCGCCGACGGCATGTGGCAGGGCCTCATCAATCTGGGAGCGGGCATCGCCGTCGCCGTACCCGCCTATGTCGCCCATAACTTTCTTGTGTCACGCCTGAATGACGTCCTTCTGGAGATGGAGACCTCGTCGACGGAGATGATCCACGTCCTGAGCGGGCGCGCCGATCTGCCCAAACCTTAGCCTGGACGCCATTGGCGCCCGCCAGGCCATGAGGCTGCCGCGCAACATCAAGATGCTCCGTGGGCCGATCGATCCCTCCGCCCTCGCGGGGACCCTGTTCCTCCTTTGGACGGCCACGATGCTCCATTCGTCATTGGTCCTTCCCGCGGGCATCCGAGTCCGTCTTCCCTCGGCTCCGGGGTCCTGGGGTGAGATATTGCCCGATCTCTCACTGGCGGTGGATGCGAACGGCCGTTTGCTGTTCGAAGACCAGATCGTGACTTCCACCAACCTGGAAGCGCGGTTGAGGCAAATCACGGCAAAGCGCGGCACCAACCTCGTTTTGCTGCTGCTCGTTGATCGCGCCGTCCCGGCGGAGGTCTGGACCCGGCTGATGAACCTGGCGCGCACCGCGGGGATCCATGAGGTCGTGTGCGCGACAAGCCCGAGACCGGGTTCCGAAGCGGCGGCGCCCGATTCCGGGGAGGACCCATGAGTCGTCCGCGGTGGAGACCGAGGTCCTGGCACTCCTGGTGGCGGGCGGGATGGATCCCGATGGCGGTGTTGGCGACCCTTGTTCAACTGGGGGTCTTCTGGGCGTTGTCCTCGCGACGCGCCGGGTTGCGCCCGCCGCGTCCGGTGTCCCGCCAGGCGTTCCTCGACGCGAGCGGCGATCCAGGCTGGAACGAATGGCTGTGGCTTCGGACACCGGCGATTTTGTTCCAACCGTCGACTCGGAACTTTTCCGGGACGGCGTGGCTGGCCGCGCGACCCATGCACCTGGAGATTGCCCGGTTGACTGTCCGCACGCGACCGCTGCCGTACCCGATTGCCGCGGCATTGGGTTCGCTGCCCCCGCTCCTGCCCAGGGTGGATCAGGGTCTTGCGGGTTCGTGGTCCGTGCCGCCCAGCGGGTTGGCTGTGCCCACAGTCGGACCCGTGCCGTTGCCAAAGACCTCGCGCCTCCGAATTGTGGAAGGGTTGGCCGGATGGAAAGTGCCGGAGGTCCTTGAGCTTCCCGCGGTTCCGGCCCAGGCAATCCCCGCGCCCACGGTGCTGCGCCTTGCGGTGAATCCCGCCGGGCAGGTGGCGGTGCCCCCCTTGGTGTGGCGAAGCAGCGGGGTGGCCGCGCTGGACGCCGCCGCAGCGCGCAGTGTCGAGGGGCTTCAATTCGAGCCCGCGTCCAAGGTGGCGGAACCGGCCACGAACCCGGGGGGACTTTCCTGGGGCCAGGTCGAGGTGGAGTGGATGCCCGGACCTCCCGCTCAATCCCTGGCCGTGAGGACGCCGTGAGACCCGATGCCATTCTCCTGGCCTACATGGTGTCCCTCCTGGTGTCCCTCATGGTGCTTTGGCTCGCCAATGCCATGCGGCGCCGACGATTCCTCTCCGGGCCGGCCGAGGACCGGGTCTTTCGGTGTTCTCGATGCGCGAGCGTGTACACCGATGATCCGGATGTGGATCTCTCCCGCTGTCCCCAATGCGGGCTGATGAACGAGCCCTTCGATTTCCGGGCATGAAACTGCCCGGTTAGTGGCTGCCGGATCTGCGAAGCAGCGCCGCGAAGGCGCCGTCCACACGGTCCCGCGCGGGATGAAGCAGGCGCATCGTCGGAGGCCCGAGATCCGGGTGTCTTGCGAGGGCTTCATCGATCACGGCGTCATTTTCGTCGGGCTCGACGCTGCAGGTGCTGTAGACGAGTCTGCCGCCCGGGCGCAGTCGCGACAGCGCGGCGTCGAGGAGGCCGGCATGGAGACGACGGAAGCGTTCAATGTCCTCGGGCCGGAGACGCCATCGCGCATCGAGGCGTCGGCGCAAGACGCCGGTGTTGGAACAGGGGGCGTCGACCAGGATCGCATCAAAGGGCCCCGCGGCCCGGGGGTCTTCCGTCGCGACCACTTCGACGTCGGCCCCGAGGCGGTCACAATTCTGAAGCAATCGGCTGCGGCGGCGGTCGTCCGGTTCGGTTGCGACGACATGGCCATCGTTGTCGAGGGCCTGGGCGATCAGCCCCGCTTTTCCGCCGGGCGCGGCACAGAAATCCAGGATCCTCTCGCCGGGCTGGGGATCCAGGAGGCGGACGGCAAGGAGCGTGCTCGGGTCTTGAATATAGAAGAACCCAGCCCGAAAACTCCGCAACCGGGCCAGCGGCGGGTGCCGGCGAAGCACAAAGACCTGGTTTTCATCGATCCAATCCCACCGGCCGAAGTCGTAATCCACGTCCTCGTCGCGCCAGGCGGCGATGAGACGGGCCGCGTCGGTCTTCAGCGTGTTGACGCGGGCATAGGTCAGGGCGGGGGTATTGTTCCACTCCAGGAACCGCTGAAGTTCATCGGGTGACAATTGTCGGCTCCAGCGTTGCACGAGCCAGGAGGGGTGGGACCAACCAACGGCGGGATCGGTCAAGCGCAGGTCCGCGAGCAGCGCCCGTGTGGCCGCCGCGGTCCTGGTGTATTCGCGGAGGATGGCGTTGAGGAACCCGGCATGGGGACCCAACTCGAGTGCCCGCGCCGCCTCGACCGTCTCGTGAACCGCCGCATGGGCGGGGATCCGATCCAGCCAGAACAGTTGGTAGAGCCCCAGCCGAAGCAGCACCCGCGCCTCGACGCTGGTTCGACCCTGACGAGCCTGCCGGTCGATGAGCCAATCCAGGGTGCCGCGCCAGCGAAGCACGCCGTAACAGAGTTCCTGGACCAATCCGCGATCGGCGGGACTGACGTGGACGCTTCCGAGTTCGTGATCGACGATATCTTCGAGAAAACCGCGCTTCTCCGCGTGCCGGAGCAGGGCGCGCGCGGCAATTTCTCTTGGTTTTTGACCCACCACGCCGGATGTTTGCCCATGCATTTCCGATGGGCGAGACAAGTATGAGAGATGAACTCGAGAGGCTCGTGGCGATACAGAAGTTGGAACGGCGCCACGTCGAACCTCTCCTGGCACTGGAACGAGCCGGATATTGCGTGCACAGGGCCTGGGGTTGTGGCCGCATCACAGGCATCGATCCTGTCATGGGTCGGCTGACGATCGATTTCGCCGGCAAGCCGGGTCACGGAATGGATCTCGCCTTCGCCGCCGAATCGCTCAAACCGGTTCCCGCGCAACATATCCTTGTTCGGAAATTGACCGACCTGCCGGCGTTGCGCGAAATGGCGGCGACTCAGCCGCTCGAACTGCTCCGCATCGTGCTGCAGAGCTTTCAAGGGCGTGCCACTTTGGACCAGGTCCAGCAGGTCCTTGTCCCGGACGTCATCCGCGATGACTGGAAGAAATGGTGGGAAGGCGCCAAACGGGTCCTGAAGAAGGACGGGCATTTTCAGGTGCCCGCGCGGAAGACCGAACCGATTCTGCTCCTGGAGCAGGCCGTGGGCGCGCAGGATCGGTTGTTGGCCGACGTCCGAAATGCCAGGGGCCTCAAGGCACGTGTCGTGGCGGTCACGGAAGTGCTGAAGAATCTCGAGGATCTCACCGATCGCGAGACGGCCTCGCGCGAGGTGATCCAGATGCTGAACACCGAGATCGCGTCGCACCTCAAAACCATGCCGGGTCTCGCCCTGGAGGGTATCCTGATCCGTGACGACCTGCGGCAGGCCACGGGGGTGCCCGCCACCGAAGAGGAATTGGGCACCGCCGACGTGTGGCGGGCCGATCCGGCGTTGCTTGCCGTGCTGATAGAGGCGGCCGCCGCCAAGCACGCCCGAATCCTGAATTCCTTTTGCGCCTCAAGGCCCGCCGACTGGGCCGAGGCGGTCCTGGCCCTGATCAACGACGCGCCCGCCAAGGTTGTCGGCGAGATGGCCGAGCTCCTGATGCGCGAGAACCGCATCCAACAGCTCAAGGAAAAGCTGCTGCGAGCCGTCAGTCAGCACACGGCCAACAGCGATCTTCTTCTCTGGCTGGCCCGCTCCCGCTCGGATGCCTTCGCCGACATCCTCGGACCCGAGGTCTTCCGAGCCATGCTCACCGCGATTGAACGGGACCAGTTCCTCGAGAAGAAGACCAACAAACTTCGCGATTACATCCTCGATGATCAGGAACTCATCGTGGAGCTGATTGAATCGGCCGACATCGAGGTGATCAAGGATCTCACCCGGGCCCTGCAGCTCTCGCCCAGTTTTGACGACATGGACAAGCGCTCGCTCCTGGCGCGCATCGTCAAGGCGTTTCCGTCCGTCCAGTCCCTCATCTCCTCGGAGCACGTCAAACAGGACGTCAACCTGATCGTGAGCTGGTCGAGCCTCGAGCGGCGCAAACTGGAGTACCACGAGTTGGTCGAGAAGAAGATTCCCGCCAACGCCCGTGACATCGCCCTGGCACGAAGCTATGGCGACCTGCGCGAGAACCACGAATACAAGGCGGCCAAAGAGGCCCAAAAGCTCCTGATGCGCCAAAAGGCCGAGCTTGAACGCGACCTCGGGCGGGCCCGCGGCACCGACTTCTCCAACCCGCGCATCGACGTCGTCAGCCCGGGCTGCGAGGTCGTCGTGACCCCGACCGGGGCCAATCATCGCGAGGTCTTCCGCATCATGGGCGCATGGGATTTCGACAATGAAGGCGGGGTCATCAGTTATCTGAGCCCTGTTGCCCAGGCCCTTCTGAATCATTCCGTGGGCGAGGAGGTCGAATTCGAGTTCGAGGGGGTGCGCAGCCGCTACCGGATCGAAGCCATCTCGCCCGTGCGTGAAAAGGCTCCAACGGCCGTCCCGAGCCAGTCCGTTCCTGTCGGGCCGTCGCCGGAGACGGGGCCGCCGCCGGCCAGTGGCGCCGCCACCCCGGTCGGCGCCCCTCCCCAGACAGGGCCGGAATCGGGGCCGGTTGTGGACACACCTCCAGCATCGACGGCCCCTGCTGAACCCGCTTCGGGGCCTGCCGCGGCGCCGGAAGAGCCCGCTTCGGGGCCCCCCGGCTCAGCGCATTCGAACGGGACTCCACCGGAAGGGCCGGACCATCCCTCGACGGATTCCTCGGCTCAGCCCGGAGGTTAGCTGAGGGGGAGTATTCCCCAGGTGAAGGGCCCGGACCGCGCGCGGGGTCGCCTCAGACAGTCTCTCAAGGTTTGCGGTAAAGAAGATAGGGCCGGCGTTTGCGCAGGAAGACCTCCTCGGAGGACTTCCATGACGCGACGATCAACCGGGCGGACCGGCCTGCCTGCAGATCCCGTCGCGTGCTGTCCGAACCGCAAACCTTGTCGAACAGGTTCCAGTCCTTTCCGCTCCTGAGCGCCAACTGGAACAGATCGCGTCCCGACGTTTCCTGAACGGCCTCCAGGGCGTGGAAGTTGACCGCCGCCAGCGGTGCTCGCGCCGCGTCGAGGATGTGCACGCGGACACCGTGAACGGAGGGGCGCAACGGGTGCCCCGGGGGTGGAAGGCCCGTCAGGGGTTCGAACCGAACCCCCGACAGGTGGGATCCATTCAACTGACGGGCCAGTCGGACCGAATCCAGCCAGGACGCCGCAATGATTCGGAAGGCGGCCGGCGTTCCGACGCCGAGGTCGAGACCGCCAATCTCCCCAAGGATGCCCGTGGACACCAGGTAAAGAGGCGAGTCGCCGCTGGCGACATTGGGTGAACTGGCGATCCACCGCAGGCCGGTGTCCGCCCAGGTCATGGATCGGCTCCAACCCTTCATCGGAACCACGACGAGATTGCAGCGGTTGGAGATCCAGCGCTCGCCGTTGATCATCCTCGCCAATTCGCCGGGGGTGAGGCCGTACACGTACGGAACCGGCCATTGTCCGACCAGGGATTTAAAGCGCGGATTCAGCGGTGGTCCTTCGACGCGCAGACCCCCGAGGGGATTGGGACGGTCGAGGACGATGAACTCGACGCCGTTGGCCGCGCAGGCCTCCATCGCCAGTCCCAGCGTGCTGATGAACGTGTAACTCCTGCAGCCGGTGTCCTGAATGTCATAAATGAGGACATCGAGGCCCTCGAGCATCCTCGCCGTGGGTCTTCGAACCGGCCCCGGTCCGTAAAGCGAGAACACCGGCAGACCGGTCTCCGCGTGTGTCGAATCCCGGACTTCGAGTCCCGCGCGAGATCTCCCATCGAACCCGTGTTCGGCTCCGAACAGGGCGACGAGTTTGATCCCTGCCCGACGGAGGACACGCCAGGTCGGTTCACCCCGGTGATTGAGGCCGGTGGGGTTCGTCAGGAGCCCGACCCTTTTTCCCCGCAGGACCTTGAAGCCGCTCGCCTCGAGAGTGTCGATGCCCGTCGTCACGGGCCCGCCCAGGACGGCTGGGATCAGGCCTGCCAGAACGAGCCCGAGGGTGGCCGTCCGCCAGCGGATCATGAAGGATCGGCGTCAGGGGTCCTTCGGCCAGCGCGACCCGTTGGCGAACAGGACACCCTCCACGTTGAGACCCACCGATTCCGTGAATTGAGGGACGAAAAACGCCTGCAAATCGAATTCATTGGTGCTGTGGCGGGATGCCAGGTGGTCATCGTTGGGAGTGGCGATGGTCATCCAATGCCCAAGTCGTTGCCCATGCATATCGAGGTAATCAAGACCAAGTCTCAATTCTTTCACGGCGAGGGGCGAGGGATTCCGGATTCGGACCTGGACCCGACGGATTCGATTCGGGTTCGGTTCTCCCAGGCGCAGGAAATCGACGTGCACGGGAGCCACGAGCGGATTGGCGGTCCATGTCGACTCGGTGGCGGTCTGTGAACCGATCCTGTTGGAAGCCTGGGGGCTCGGGATTCCGTTCGGAGGCGTGGCGGACTCAGGCCGGGCCATCATGGGCGTCCGGGGACCGACTTGGCGGGAGGCCCGGCCACGACGAGGCGAGGCGGTCGGCTGTGGAGTGGTGGAGGTGCCCGCAGGCGCCGGTTCCGGATCGGGCGCGACAGGGGATTGTGGAACGGCGGGCGCGCCGGCCTGGTCCGTGTCGACGCTCAGGTTTCCTGCGGCCGCGAGTTGCTCAAGGGAACCCCGCGCCTGGGTTGCGACCACCACACCCCCGAGGATCATGAACGCGGTGGACGTGAGAAAGACGAGGGCCGGTTTGCGGACGATCTCCCATTTGAGCAGGAAGAGAACGAGGGCGACGAACGGCCCGATCGGAAGGATGAAGGAGGCGATGAGCAAGGACCCCCACATGGTCTCACCGTTTCGGAACGTGACGACAATCAACCAGATCCAGGCAATGGCGTTGACAATGCCGGCGAGCACGAGGATGGCCAATCCGAGTTTCATGGGGGTGGGTGAGCAACTGTTCGCTTGAGATAGGCCCGCCGGCAAGAGCCGCGCAACGGGCCGGTGGCAGGATCAGACCCGGCAAGGATGCCTCTGCCTTTGGGCGGCAGGGCGAATGTTGGTGCTGGATGGAGTGGAGGCGCGCAATCCAGGCCGTGAGACGGCGAGCGGGAAGGCCCTGGTCCTTTCGGTGCACAGGGCACAAAGCGCTTTTCGACCCGCCAGGGAGTTGGCTAACTACGGATTGCTCCGCATCCGTTTCCCACTGTATCGCAAACATCACAGCCATCCTTTGCGCACATGAACCGAGATCGACATGTCTGGGTCGCCGTCGCGAGGGCGTTTACGCTCATCGAACTGCTGGTGGTCATCGCGATCATCGCAATTCTGGCCAGCATGCTCCTGCCGGCGCTGTCAAAGGCGAAGGAGGAGGCACACCGGACGAAGTGCATCAACAATCTCAAACAGATCCTCCTGGCCACTCACCTTTATGTCGGCGACAACGACGATTTCATGCCGTACACGTCGTGGAGTTCGGGGACGTTCAACGTTCCCAACTGGCTGTACACCCGGGTCACCACGAATCGACCCCAGCACACCGTCGAACGCGGGCAGCTTTGGCCATTTCTCAACACGCGTCAGATCTACTGGTGCCCCCTGGATCGCACCAATAACGCGCTGTTTCGCGCCCGGGAAATGCAGGTGGGCAGCTATGTTATGAACGGCGCTGTTTCCGGATACACAACGGGCCCACGGGGCGTCTACGACACCTACCGCCTCAGTCAATTTGGCGCGGACCGTATGCTGTATTGGGAGGCCGACGACAAACAGCCTTCCAACTGGGATAATGCATCGAGCCAACCCGACGAAGGCGTGACCCAGCGCCACAACACCGGAAGTGTCATGGGCATGTTTGGCGGGCATGTCGAGTTCATCAAGTTCCGCGCCTATTACATGGAAGCCGGGATCGGGGGCTTCCGCGGCGTGCGGCCGGGACTGTTCTGGTGCAATCCCGGTTCGAAGACCGGCGAATAGGGAAGAATCCCATGATCAAGGCCGATTTCAAAGACCGACTCCCGCGCCGGTGGTGGGGCCCCGTCATCGTGGTGGCGACGAGCCTCGCCGTGGCGGGCTGCAGCCAGGAGAAGGAGGACCTGGCGGTTCAACTGCCGTCCACACCGGCCGAGGCGGCGAGCCGCGTCGAAAAGGTGTTTGCCCAGGCCGAGCCCGCCGCCCAGGAGACCGCCTCGGCGGCCTCGGACGCCGTGCGGACGGGCGACTATGAGAAGGCGGTGGTCGCGCTGGAGAGTCTTACCCAGCGGCCCAGTGCCACCCTCGAGCAGGGACTGGCGGTGCACGGGTACCTGGTGACCCTCGAGGCGCAGCTCGTCGAGGCCCTCCCAGTCCGGTGATGAACGCGCCAAGCGTGCCTACGAGCTTTTGCGGCGCATGAAGCGCCATTGAGCGGGCGGCGGCTGCGCTGGAGCAATGCCTATTGGCGAGCGCGGAAGAATTGCGCTTTCGCGGAACCGCCGGATGGCAACTGAAGCGTGGCGGTATCGGATTGCAGGGTGAGGTTCGTGAGCGTGGTCCACGGTCCGATGGCGCCCGGAGCGGATTCGAGGGTGTAGACCCCCCCGGCCGTGCCCTGGAGGCCGATTTCCACCGTGTCCGCTTCCAGGCGATGGACGGTGAGGAAGGAGCCTCCCTCGACGCTGAGGATCGTTTCCACGTCGTTGTCCGCGAGGGCGCCAGTGGTCTCGTTGAGACTGCGCAACAAAACGGGGACGGTGAGCGTTCCGGGTCGATCGGCACGGACCGTGAATCGCAAGTCGGCGGATGCGCCCCGCGGCATTCGGCCCAGGCTGAAGGCGACCACGCCCGCCGTCTGGCTCCAGTTTCCGCGATCCGTCTGGGCGTCGACGAAGCTCAGTCCGATCGGCAGTTGTCCCAGCACCCGAACGGACAGGGCCTCGCACCCGCCCGACAGCCGGACGTGGATGTTGTAGTCAATCTGGTCGCCGACGTTGGCGGTATCCCTGGACACGGTGACTTCCGGCACGAGGTTCAGGTTGGAGCAGAGCTGGCAATTCAAGAGCCACCAGACCGTGTTCTGAAACAGGAGCTTCCGTTCCACCCGCGAGGCGTCATCGCCTGCGGCGACGACGCGGAACGTCTGGGACACGCGCCGGCCGAGGGAAGGGGTCGCGCTGTCCCAGTAGGCGACGGCGACGTCGGCAAGGCCGGCGCGGGCCACGACGCTCTCTTCGAAGCGACCGGTCTGAACTCCCGCGGGAAAGGCGATGGGATAGCTGAACCCATCGACGCTTCCGACCTTCCCATCCCGCACAATCGTGGCGACCTGGGGATCCACGTCATCCGGAGTGATGACGACGTCCTCGGTCCCCGCGGGTTCGGTCGCGGGCTGCAGGCTGGTGAGGTCCGTCCAGATCACACGGTTGCCGGGACTGAGGTCCTCGACGGAGGCCATGAGGGCGTCGCCGATGAAATAGAGGGATTTGCCGGCATTCTTGAGGCCTTCAAACAGGAGGACATCGCCATCGGCGAGCCCGAGGAGACCGACGTCGTCCCAGATGATGAGATCGGCATTGTCAAAGGAGGCCGGCGTGGCGACCTCCTGGTCGACCACCGTCGCGTTCACGCCGAGCTCGAAGAGGTACTCCTGCAGGGATTCAATCTCGGGATCCGAGGCATTCTGGAGGATCGCGACCCGCCCGCACACTTCGCCCACGGCGATCCGTATGAGAGTCGAAACGCCCACGCTCCCCTCCTGGTCCACCGCCTGCGCGCGGAGCGTGTAATCGCCCGCGGGCACGTCCAGCCAGTTGAACGCATAGGGTGGCGAGGTGTCCTCGCCGAGCTTCGTTTGGTCGGCGAAAAACTCGACCCGCTGGACCGAGCCATCCGGATCGGTGGCGGTCGCCTCGATGGTGATCGGGTCGCCTTGAGAAACGACGGAACGCAGCAGCGGGCTCGTGATGCGGACCTGGGGGGGCTGGTTGGTGGGGGTGGTCTCCTCGTCGTCGTTGACGATGGTTGCCACGCCGATCGGATCGCTGAAGGTGGCGTTCACGGCATGCGACAGGACGAGTTGGAAGACCTCGTCGGATTCAAGCTCCGCGTCGGCATGGATGGGAATGAGGATGGTCGTCGTCAGGAAGCGCGGGAGGACCGTGATGGTCCCGAAGTCGGCGGTATAATCCTGACCGGCCACCGCCGTGCCATCCTGCGTGGCGTAGTCGAACGTGACGGGGAGATCCGTGGCCGACGAGAGCGTGACGAGAAACGCCGCGCTCGTGTTGTTGGTGGTCCCCTCGATGATCCGCGTGTCGGCCACCCGGATCACCGGAGCTGGATCGTCGTCGACGATCGTTCCCGTGGCCGCGGCGACGTCGAGACTCGCATTGACCGGCGACGCAAGGGACACGCGGAAGGTCTCGGTCTCTTCATGAACGTCGTCGTCGATGAGCCGGACCTCGAAGATGCGATTGGTTTCCCCGGGGCTGAAGTTGACCGTGTTGGTGACGGTGACCAGGTCGGAGCCCTCGAGGGCCGTCCCCTCGTGCACCGCCACGAGAACGCTCACGGGCTGGGTGGTTGGACGCGACAGGAACACCGGGAATTGCGCGACCCCCTCGGATTCATTGGCGGCAACATTGGTGATGGATACGGATGGCTGGGGGAGGACCGTGATATTGACCGGCGCCGAGGTGCTCACCAGACCACCGTTGTCCGTCACCTGCGCGCTCAGGACGTAGTCGCCCACGAGGATGTTGCTCCAGGCCAGGCTGTAGGGGGGCGCGAGCAAACGACCGATCTGGACGTCCCCGCTATAGAACACAACCCCCTCGACGGTGCCGTCCGGATCGTCCGCCACGGCCGCAACCGGGACATTGTCCCCGGCGGTGAACACGGTGCCGTCCGCTGGCTCGACGAGGGAGATCGACGGCGGATCATTCGGCACCACCGCGTTGAAGATCACGGCCGTTCCCCGCGCGCGGCCCAGGGTCGCGTTTCGCGGCTCGGCAAGGTCCACGAAGAAGATCTCGTCGCCTTCGTCCCGGGTGTTGGGTTTGACCGAGACGCTGACGGTCTGAACCGTCTCCCCCGGCCGAAATTCCAGCGTGCCCGAGGCGGTCGTGAAATCCGGACCGGCCGTGGCGGTTCCGTCGGCGGTTGCGAATCGCACGGTGACGGTATTGGTCGTCGCCGAGGTCAACGTGACGGGAAAAACGACCTCCATGCTGGCACGGTTGGACACAGTGATCGAAACGTCTCCGATCCGCACGGCCGGCGGGTCATTGTCGAGAATGGTCCCCTTCGCCTCGGCTCGGTCCAGTGAGGCGTTCACGGCCTCGAACAGTTGCACGGCCAGGGTCTCGTCGGGTTCGTCCGTGACATCGCCCAGCACCGGCACCGTGATGGTCCGTTCCGTCTCTCCCGGCGGGAAATCGATGACTCCGTTGGTTGCCGTATAATCCAGGCCGGCCGTCGTTGTGCCGTCCACGGTCCGATATTTGACCGAAACGGTGTCCGAGGATGGCGAGGTGAGGGCGACGAGGAACACGAGGTTCGTCGGGGTGGTGTCGGCCTCGACGACGGTGGCATCCTTGACGCCGACCGCCACGCTGTCGTCGTCCCGGATCGTGACCGTCACCTGCTGTCGGTCGAGGGTGGCATTGACGGGATCGTGGAGAGTCAGGAAGAACGTCTCGTCCGACTCCGGCGTGACATCGCCGAGCACCGTCAGGACCACCGGCCGATTCGTTGCTCCGGGCGGGAAAACAATGGTCCCGCTGTCGAGTAGGTAGTCCTCGCCGACATGGGCCGTGTCGCTGGCCGTCGAGTAACTGACGCTCACGGGGTCCGGACTGGCGATCGAGAGACGAAGGCTCACCGTCACCTGGCGGGTGCCGGTGTTGCCCTCGAGCACGGCTTGATCCGCCGCCGAGATCACGGGCAGCGCGTCGTCGTCGCGAATCGTCACGGCGACATCGGGTCGCGTCAGGATCGCATTCGCAACAGGTCCCAATCGAACGATGAAACCTTCGTCGCCTTCCCGGACCGTGTCACCCACGAGATGCAGGACGATTTCCGCCGAGGTCCCGCCAGCAGGAATCGTGAGGACGTTTGTCACCGCCTCGAAATCGGCGCCGGCAAGGGCCGTCCCATCCAGCGTTGCGTAAGGAATATTGACCGGCTGAAGCGCAGGACCGGAGAGCCGGACCGGGATGCGGAGATCGGTGGTTCCGGTGTTGCCCTCAAGGATTGCCACGTCATCGGCCTCGACCGTGGGCTGTGCGGCAACATCATCGTCCAGGATGGTCACGACGACGGCATCGCGTTCGAGCGATGCATACAGCGTGTTGCGAAAGAGGACGCCGAAGGATTCGTCCGACTCCGGCACGGTATCGCCATGGATGGGAATGCGAACCGTCTGCTCGAGACTTCCTGGGGGAAAGAAGATCTGGCCTGAGGCGGCCCCATAGTCGGCGCCCGCGAGGGCCGTGCCGTTGGTGGTGGCGAAATCGACGATCACCAACTGGAGGGATGGGGAACTCAAGGAGATCGTCAAAAGCGCGTCCGAATCCCCCGCATCGCCTTCCTGAACCGAAAGGTCCTCGACCCTGAGGCTGGGCGGATCCTCATCGAGGATTCGGCCCTCCGCTGTCGCGTGATCCAGGACGGCGTTGGTGGCCCTGTCCAGGACCAGCGAGAAACTCTCGTCCGGTTCGTCGATCCCATCGCAAACCACGGGGATGCGGACGGACTGGACCGTCGAACCTCGCGGGAACGAGACCACGCCGTTGGTGCCGGCATAGTCTGAACCCGCCTTCGCGGTCCCATCGACCGTATGGAACGGTACCGTCACGATCTGGCCACTCGCCGTGGAGAGCCGCAGGACGAATTCGGCCGCCTGGTCGGGGGCGCCGCATTCGGTCGTGACGGCATCAGCGACCGATACGGTCGGCGGCTCGTCATCGTCGACGATCGTCACGACCGCCTCGTCCGTCTCCAAATTGATGTGGTCCGGGTTGGACAGCCGCACGACCAGGGTCTCGTCCGCCTCGGGGGTGATGTCCCCAACGATGGGCACCTCGATGAACGCGGTGGAGACGCCGGGTTGAAAGGTCAGCGTGCCGGCCACAGGCAGGTAATCCAGCCCGGCAGTTGCCGTGTCGGCCTCGACAACGTAGTCCACCTTCGAATCATCGAAGGGGGGTGTCGGGCTGGCATGAACGGGAACGCGGACGACCGAAAGCCCCTTGCTGCCTTCGAGGATCGTGGTCGAATCGATGGAAACGGACGGATTCTCATCATCGATGATCGTGCCGATGCCGGGCGAGCGCAGGATCGACGCGCCGACCGCGTTGGTCAGGGAGAGGCGAAAGGTCTGATCCCGTTCGTCAATGCGATCTCCCACGACGTTGATTCCGGCGATCTTGTTGGTTTCGCCGGGTTGAAAAGTGATGAGCCGGCGGGTGGGGCTGTAGTCGCTCGGCTGGCTTGCCGTGCCGTCGGACGTGACAATCGTCACGGACACTTCAGAGCTCGACGGCGGATAGAGGGTGATCGGGAACCGCATGAAGCTTGTGCCCGAGTTTCCCTCCAGGAGGCTGGTGTCCCCGACACTCAGCGTCGGGCCATCGTCATTGAGGATCGTCCCGACCGCTTCGGCGTCTCCCAGCACGGCGTTGGTGGGGTCCGACAGGCGCAGGAAGAAGACCTCGTTGTCCTCGATATTGTTGTCGCCCACGACGGGAACGCTGACGGTGTGGCGCGAAATGACCCCGGGTTCGAAGGTGACAAACGTCACCTTGCCCGTCGTTGAGACGAAGTCGGACCCGGAACTCGCCGTGCCGCTGACGGTGCGATAGTTGACGGAAATGGTGTTGGTCACCGGTGCCGAGAGCAGGAGGGTGAACACGAGGTTGGTCGTGCTCCCCCCGGGGCCTTCGAGAATCGCGGCGTCCTGGACAGTGATGACCGCGCTGCGATCGTCATCCAGGATCGTGCCGTCCGCGCGCGCCACTGCCAGCGAGGCATTCACCGGGGAACTCAGGGACACGGCGAAGTGCTCGTCGCTTTCAACGATTGTGTCGCCCCGGATGCTCACCGGAATGATCTTTTCGGTTTCGCCGGGATTGAATGTCAGGCTGGTGCTCCGCGTGATGTAATCGACGCCGGCGGTCGCCGTGCCGTTCTCGGTGGAATAACTCACCCGCACCTGCGAGGAACTCGGCGCAGAGAGGGTCACGTGAAAGAGCAGTTGCGTTGTCCCTGAGTCGTATTCCCGCGCAAGACCGCCGGTAATCGAAATGGACGGCGGCAAGTCATCATCCAGGATCAGCACCTCACCCTCGCCGTCCGCAATCGTCGCGTTCACCGCGTTCGTCAGTCGAACGGTGAACCGTTCGTTGGGCTCGGTGACAGGATCCGAGATCAGGATCACCGGCAGGTCCACCCGAACGGTCCCCGGGGGAAACACTGCGACGCCGTTCGTTGCCACGTAATCCACGGCGGCGGTCGCCGTCCCGTCGACGGTTGCGAAGCCGACACGGGTCGCCACCGTGCTCGGGTTGGAGAGCGTAATCGGCAACAGGACTGTCGCCCGCCCTCCCGTGCCTTCAATCCGGGTTGCGCTGGCGATGGAAACGGTCACCGGGTCGTCGTCGAGTATCGTCCCCGTCGCGACTCCGTTTCCCGCGAGCGAGGCGTTCACAGCCTGGCTCAGCCGCACCCGGAACGTTTCGTTGGTCTCTGCGATGCGGTCGGACACAATCGGGACAACGATGCTCGTCCGCGTAAAGCCCGCCGGGATTGAGAGGTTTCCCGATTGGGCCTCGTAGTCGGCGCCCGCGGTCGCGGTGCCGTCCTCGGTCGTGTAATCGACCGAAACGCCATCGGCGGCGGCCTCCGAGAGTGCCACCGTGAAGACGGCCAGGACTCCCCCCGTTGAACCTTCGGTGAGGGTGAGGTCACTGATCGAAAGGCTGACCGGTCCCGATGCCGCGCCGCCGGATGTGGCTCCGACCACCACAAAGATCCAGCAGGCGACGACACCCGCAAGCAGTCTGCAAACGCAAGGAAGACATGGCACGGCGCGATAAGAAGGGCACATCGGAAACGACAAGTACGCCGCACCCTACTAATCCCATCCCACATGTGTCATCTCGAAAGACGCACCTCCGCGCCAGCCCGCCGCGCTGTCCCCCCCGCCGCCTCTCGGTGGCCGCCGGGTCCGCAAGGCAGAGCCTGGGGTGTCCGCCCCCTCATTTCGGCGGCTACGCCCCTTCAAGGTCCGCAACGCGCAGTCGTCCCGGGACCCGGGGGGCGCACCATGAACCGGGATGATAAAGCCATTGCAGTCGCCTGATCGGATGCCGATGGTTCTCAGGACGCCATGCAACCCGGATCCCTTCCAGCCGGGCTCGTTTCGGGGCCGAAGGTCGCCAAACAAAACGGGAGCCGGTCACCCGCACAACCGGCCCACCTGGGCGGCGCCCACGCCGGGATTCTCGGGGCGGTTCTGTTTGGACTTCAGGCATTCGTGTTCGCGCCGTGCCGCGCCGATGATCATTGGGCGTTCCGGCAGCCCGAACGCGTCGAAGCGCCCGCGGTTCACAATCACGCCTGGCCGCGCAATGACATCGACAGGTTCATCCTGGCGAAACTCGAGGACGCCGGGTTGGCACCCACGGCTGAAGCGGATCGGCGGGCCCTCATTCGACGGCTGACCTTCGACCTGACGGGGTTGCCACCGACGCCGGAGGAGGTGCGGACCTTCCTCGCAGATCCCGACCCCGACGCCTACGACCGCCTGGTGGACCGTCTCCTCTCCTCGCCACGCTACGGCGAGCGCTGGGCGCGTCATTGGCTGGACGTCGTCCATTTCGGTGAAACCCACGGCTACGACAAGGATAAGCCGCGTCCGCACGCGTGGCCGTATCGCGACTATGTGATCCGATCGTTCAACACGGACAAGCCCTACTCCCGGTTCGTGGCGGAACAGATCGCCGGCGACGCCTTATTCCCGGAGGATCCCGATGGCGTGATTGCGCTCGGATTCATCGCCGCAGGCCCCTGGGACTTCGTCGGTCACGCCGAATTGCCTGAATCAAAGACGGACGGCCTCATCGCGCGTTACAATGACAGGGATGACATGGTCATGACGACGATGTCGACCTTCATGAGCCTCACGGTCCATTGCGCCCGCTGTCACGATCACAAGTTTGATCCGATCCCACAGCGGGATTACTACGCCCTGCAGGCGGTATTCGCGGGGGTGGACCGAGCCGATCGGCCCTATGATCGCGATCCGAAAGTCCACCGTGAACGCCAGAGCCTGCTCGGCGAAAGATCCGCACGGACCCTCCTTCGGCGACGTCTTGACGAGCGCATGGCCGCGTACACGAACGAAGCGATCCTCGCGATCGACTCCACCCTGGCCGCGCGGCAGGCCGCGCTCTCGGCACTGGACGGATCCGACCGCACCTTGAGACGCGACGAACTCCGTCGCGAGATGGAGACCCTCCACCAGCAACGCACCGACATCGCCCTGCGCACCCTGTCGGCCGGCGACCGCGATGCGTACCTGGCTGCCGGCAGCCGGTTGGAGGCGATCGAGGCACGTTTGAAGGCCTTGCCGAAGCCGGACTGGGTGTACGCGGCGGCCAGTGATTTTGCGCCGCAGGGATCCTTTCAGCCGGCCCATGGGCCGCGGGAGGTTCATCTCCTCCGTCGTGGAGACGTTCGCGCGGGGGGGGACCTTGTGGCCCCGGGCACCGTGACCTGTTTTCCCTGGCTCCCGAAAGCGCTCACCGTCGCCCATCCCGGGATCGAAAGCGAACGCCGTGTCGCGCTGGCCCGATGGCTGATTGACACGCGCAACCTGCAGCTCCGGCGTTCATGGGTGAACCGCGTCTGGCATTACCATTTCGGTCGTGGGATAGTCGACACCCCGAACGATTTCGGACGGATGGGTTCGCCTCCCTCCCATCCGGCGCTCCTCGACTGGCTGGCTTTCTGGTTTCAGGATACGGGCGAATCCCTGAAGGCCCTTCATCGGCTCATCCTTACCAGCGCGACCTATCGGCAGGGCTCCGCCTTGGACCCGCTCGCCGAGAAGGTGGATGCCGAAAACCGTTTGTTGAGCCGGATGAACCGCTCCCGCCTGGACGCCGAATGCCTTCACGACGCCCTTCTCGCCGTGAGCGGCCGGCTGGACGCCACGATGGGGGGGCCCTCGGTGCAGCAGTTCTGGTTCAAGGACGACCATTCACCGACCTACGACTACACGCGGTTCGACGTGGAGAGTCCTGGCGGCTGCCGGCGCAGCATTTACCGCTTCATTGTGCGCAGCGTGCCGGACCCGTTCCTGGAGACCCTCGACTGTCCCGACCCCAGTGTGCTCACGCCCGCCCGCAGCCAGACCCTCACGCCTTTGCAGGCACTGGCGCTGCTCAACAATCCGTTCGTCCTGAGCCAGGCGGCGCATTTCGCCGAGCGCCTCCGCTCCGGAGACTCCGACCTCGGCGCGTGCCTCGTGAAGGCCTACCAGCAGGCCCTCGGCCGGGATCCCACCCCTTCGGAGAGCGGGCGCATGATCGCCTACGCCACGCGGCACGGCCTCGACAATGCCTGCCGTCTGCTCTTCAACAGCAACGAATTCTCCTTCATCGACTGATGTCTCCCATGCGAGCTCGTCACGCCTGTTCCTCCTGCCAGCACCCCTTCGCGCCCCTGGGCGGAGGCCAATTCACGCGCCGGGCGTTCCTGTGGAATTACGGCGGGGGTCTGGGCGGCATTGCCCTGGCCTGGATGCTGGCGCGCCAGCGACTCCTGGCCGACATCCCGGTGTTGTCACCCGGACTTCGGGACGGCCTCCATCACCGCGCCCGCGCCCGGCGCGTCGTGCAGCTCTTCATGTCCGGTGCCGCCAGTCAGTGCGACACGTTCGATTACAAACCGCGCCTCATCCGCGATTCGGGTCGTCCCTTTGACGTTGGCGAGAAGGTGGAATTGTTCCAGAGCGAACCCGGCGCCTTCATGAGGAGCCCGTGGGATTGGAGGCCGTACGGGGCCTGCGGAAAATACGTGAGCGACCTGGTCCCCCACATCGGGTCCTGCGCGGACGACATCGCGTTCCTGCACTCGATGGTCAGCAAGTCCAACGTCCACGGCCCGGCGACCTTCATGCAGGCGACAGGCTTCGTGTTGCCGGGCTTTCCCAGCATGGGCGCCTGGATCAGTTACGGACTGGGCACTCAGAACGAGAACCTTCCAACCTTCGTGGTCCTGCCGGACGTCCGGGGTTTTGCGCCCAACGGCCCCGCGAACTGGGGCTCCGCCTTCCTGCCGGCGCAGCATCAAGGCACCATGATCCGCGTCGGCCAGCCCAACCCCATCGCGGACTTGTTTCCCCCGAAATCCGCAACCTTCGTGACCGGATCCGCCGATCGCGAAGGCGCTGAACTTCTCGAGCAACTGAACCGCGAGCATGCCGCCACGCGAGCGGGGGACTCGCGACTGGACGCGCGCATCGCCAGCTATGAGATGGCGGCTCGCCTGCAAGTGAGCGCCCCGGAAGTCCTGGATCTCTCCGGCGAGACGAGCGCAACGAAGCGCCTCTACGGGATCGATGAATCCATCACCACGGACATGGGGACCCGCTGCCTGGTCGCGCGGCGCCTGCTCGAACGCGGCGTCCGTTTCATCCAGATCTGGAGCGGCGCGGACAATGGCTTTCCGAGGCGCAATTGGGACAACCACGAGAACATTGCCCGGGATCACGGACAGATGGGGCGCAGCATGGATCAGCCCGTCGCCGCTCTCCTCAAGGACCTCAAAGCCCGCGGGCTGCTCGACGACACCATCGTCCTGTGGACGACCGAGTTTGGCCGAATGCCCTGCAGCCAGGGCGGCGAGGGCCGGGATCACAATCCCTTCACCTTTACCAATTGGCTCGCCGGCGGCGGTATCCGCGGGGGTGTCACACATGGGGAAAGCGACCTGTGGAGCTACAAACCCGCTGCCGATCCCCTGTACTGTTACGACGTCCACGCGACCATCCTGCATCTCCTGGGCATTGATCACACCCGTCTCACCTTCCGCCACAACGGCATCGATCGACGCCTGACCGATGTGCACGGCGAGGTGATCCGCCCCATCCTCGATAGGATCTGATCCTGGTTCGTCTCCTGCCTCCCTCCGTGTTCTTCGCGAACTTGGTGGTGACCGGTTCGGGTTGACACGCTCTTCGTGGTGGCGATCCGGCGGGGACCGGAGTAGGCTGCCGCAGTGTTTTTGTCCCCCTCCCACTGCAGCCGGCGGCATTTCCTGCAGCGGATGGGGGCGGGATTCGGGGCGGTCGCCTGGACCGCCTTGCAGCAGGGAGAACTCCGGGCGGCAAGCGACCGCCGACCGCGGCTCGATCCGCTCCATCCCTTTGCCCCGCGTCCTCCCCACTTCGCGCCGCGTGCCCGGTCGGTGATCTTCCTGTTCATGGTGGGCGGCCCGTCGCACGTCGACACCTTCGATTACAAGCCGCTGCTGCAGAGATTGAGCGGAAAGCCGGTGCCGGAGTCGATTCGCAAGGCGGTGGAGGCCGGACCCCACGCCAATGTTTTTCACGGCTGCAAGGACGAATTGATGGGGAGTCCCTACTCCTGGAAACAGCACGGCGAATCGGGTTTCTGGGTGAGCGAACTGTATCCCAACCTCGCCCGGCATGCGGACGAACTCTGCGTCATTCACTCGATTCAGGCCGACTCCAACAACCACGCCCCCGCCAGCTACCAGATGCACACCGGCGACGTGCGGGCCGGCAAGGCGAGCCTGGGCTCCTGGGTCACCTATGGACTTGGCAGCGAGAATCAAAACCTGCCGGGTTACGTCCTTCTCTTCGATGCCGGCCCCTTGGGAGGCGCCGCGAATTACACGAACGGATTCCTTCCCGCCTCGTTCCAACCCACCCACCTCCGCGACGAGGGGACACCCGTGCTCGACCTCCTGCCGCCAGAGGATTTTCGCGCCGGCCAGCGCGCCTCCCTGGACCTGATCCGCGAACTCAACGGACTGCACCGCGATGCGCATCCGGGAATCAGCGAACTCGACGCGCGAATGGCCAGTTACGAACTCGCCTACCGGATGCAGGCCGCGGCACTCGAGATCGGCGAACTTCAGCACGAATCAACGGCCACTCGCGAACAGTTCGGTCTGGGGCACAAGGACCCGCGCACGCGGGCCTTTGGACGGAAGTGCCTCCTAGCCCGCCGCCTTGTGGAGCGCGGAGTCCGCTTCATCCAGGTGTACGATATGCCAGACAAGGACGGATGGGACGCGCACGCGAAATTGCACGACAACCACACGCCCCGGGCGCGATGGACGGATCAACCGGTCGCCGCGTTGCTAACCGATCTCAAGGAACGCGGCCTTCTCGACAGCACGCTCGTCATCTGGGCCAGCGAGTTCGGCAGGACGCCCATGATGCAGGGCGACCATGGACGGCAACACGACGCCGCCGGGTTTACGGTGTGGCTGGCCGGGGGCGGCGTGAATGCGGGCGCCCGCATCGGTGCGACCGACGAGGTCGGCATCCAGGCGGTTCACCGGCCCGCGCCGCTCCGCGACCTCCATGCAACCGTGCTGAACGCACTTGGACTCGATCACGAGGCCCTGCGATTCGAGGTCAATGCCCGCCAGGAACGGCTGACCGGGGTGGCCGGCCTGGCCAGACCGATTCCCAACGTCCTCGCCTGAAGCCCTGCGGCGAAGACGCGCCGGCAAACCCGCCTTCGTGTCCTTCGCGTCCTTCGTGGTGACCTGCCGTTGTGATTCCGCGCCCCGACTCCGTTGGACTTTCGAGGGTCGCCCCTTTCCGGCATACTGCATTGCCTGCGCATGATGGACAGTCGCGTCCAGGAACTGAAAGAACTGCTGCCCCGGTGCATGCTCTATGACTGGGTGCGGCTGGGCTCTCGTCTGGCGCGATTGATTCGGGATTACCATCACCCGGACCGCCATGACGCCGTGCTGGACCGGTTGCTCGAACGCGGCCGCGCATCGGTCACTCTGCGGGAGTGGCGCGCCACCCACCGGCCGGTCATCCAGTATCCCCCGGCCCTTCCGATCAGTTCCCGCAAAGACGAGATCCTGGCCGCGATACGCCACCAGCAGGTGGTGATCGTGGCCGGCGAGACCGGATCGGGCAAAACGACGCAGTTGCCCAAGATCTGCCTGGAGGCGGGCTTCGGCATCGGCGCGAAGATTGGATGCACGCAGCCTCGTCGCGTCGCGGCGCTGTCGGTTTCGCGGCGCATCGCCGAGGAGCTCGGCGTGGAGTGGAGCCGCGAGGTGGGCTGCAAGATCCGCTTCGATGACCGGTCAAGCCCGCAGACCTTCGTCAAGTTGATGACCGACGGCATTCTGCTCGCGGAGGTCCAGGGTGACCCCTTTCTTTCCGAGTACGAAATCATCGTCATCGATGAGGCGCACGAACGCAGTCTCAACATTGATTTCCTCCTCGGCCATCTGAAGGGCCTCCTCGCGCGCCGCACCGATCTCCGGCTTGTGATCACGTCGGCGACCATCGACACCGCAGCGTTTTCGCGCGCCTTCGATGACGCGCCGGTGATCGAGGTCTCGGGGCGCGTCTTCCCGGTCGAGGTGGTCTACCTTCCGGTGGATCCTTCGGAGGAGGACGCCGGGGACATCACTTACGTCGATGCCGCCGTGCGCCAGACAGAGAGTCTCCTCCAACAGGGCGGGCGCGGCGACATCCTCATTTTCATGCCGGGCGAGCGCGACATCCGCGAGGCCTGCGAGCAGCTCGAATCGCGGGCCGGGCAGCGCGCCGAGATCGTCACCCTTTATGGGCGGTTGAGCTCGGGCGATCAGCAGCGCGTCTTCAGCCCAGGCAACCGCCGCCGCGTCATCGTTGCCACCAATATCGCGGAGACTTCCCTCACCATTCCCGGCATTCGCTTTGTCATCGATTCCGGGCTCGCCCGCATCAGTCGCTACAATCCCCGGACACGAACCCGCCGTCTGCCCATCGAGCCCGTCTCCCGCGGCAGCGCGGACCAGCGAAAGGGCCGCGCCGGGCGCGTCGAAGACGGCGTTTGCATCCGTCTCTATTCCGAGGACGACTTCTCCGAACGTCCCGAGTTTACCCAGCCGGAGATCCAGCGCGCGAACCTCGCCGAGGTGATCCTGCGCATGAAGGCCTTTCACCTGGGTGAGATCGAAACATTTCCGTTTCTGAATCCGCCGTCGCCAGCCGCCATGCAGGCCGGCTACGGACTTCTCCAGGAACTCGGCGCGCTCGACGAGCATCGGAGCCTGACGCCCCTGGGACAGGATCTCGCGCGTCTTCCCATCGATCCCACCCTCGGGCGGATGCTGCTGCAGGCAGGGCGCGAACACGCGACGCGGGAGCTGCTGATCATTGCCTCGGGGTTGAGCATCCAGGACCCGCGCGAACGACCGCTGGACCAGCAGGCCGCGGCTGATGCGGCCCATCGACGCTACGCGGATGCCGGGTCTGATTTTCTGACGCTCCTCAATATCTGGAACGCCGTTCACGATGAATGGGAGTCCCTGCGAACCCAGAATCAGCGCCGGAAATTCTGTCGGGCGCGGTTTCTGTCGTACGTTCGCATGCGCGAATGGCAGGACCTGCACGCGCAACTGCGAGAAGTCCTTGAGGATCGGCAGTTGCTCCCGTCCGACGCGGGCCGTGCCGGTTACGCCGCCATCCACCGGTCGATCCTCTCCGGCCTGCTGGCGCACATCGGCCGGCGCGAGGAACGCAACGTCTTCAAGGCGCCCGGCGGACGCCGGATGATGATCTTTCCGGGATCGGGCTTGTTTGAGCGACCGCTGAAACAGGGCCGCGCGCGCCCCGGAAGCGATGAGCCACCCGTCCGCCGGCCTGGATCATCACAGCCCGCATGGATCGTGGCGGCGGAGATCGTCCAGACCTCCCAGCTCTTCGCGCGAGGCGTGGCGGGCATCGAACCCGGCTGGATCATCGAACTCGCGCCGCATCTGTGTGTCGTTTCCCACCAGCATCCACGCTGGAGCGCCCGGGCGGGCCGCGTGCTCGTTGATGAAGTCACCACCCTGTCGGGTCTCGAACTCGGGCGGCGGCCCGTCGACTACGGACAGATCGAACCGGCGGAGGCCTTCGACATTTTCGTTCGCTCCGCCCTTGTGGGCGGCGAAATCCTGCAGGATCCGGGCGACGACGCGGAGGAGGAAGCCGCGGCCTCCGCCGTCCGACAGTCCCGGACGGCTCTCCGGAGTCGACTCGGTCGACTCGCCGCCCGCGGTCCCGCCGACAGGGAACTGCCGCCACAGCTTCGCTTTCTGGAACACAATCGGCGAATCCGTGAAATGATCGAGAGCTGGCAGACCCGCGTTCGCCGCCATGACCTTGGCGATCTCGACGAGGCGCTTTGCGCCTTTTACGCGACACGGCTCCGGGGGGTGTCTTCGCGGGACGCCCTCAGCCGCTGGCTGAGCGAGAATGGCGGACCCGATGCGCTCTGCGCGACGGCGGAGGCCCTCACCGGAGGGCGCGAGCTTGCCTACGACCGGGAGGCGTTTCCGGACTCGATCCTCGTGGCAGGCCACCCCGTTGCGTTGAAGTATGCCTACGCCCCGGGGGAGGAACATGACGGGGTCACGCTCCGCGTTCCGTTCACGCTGGCGGATGCCGTCTCGCCGGCGCTTCTCGAATGGGCCGTGCCGGGCCTGCGCGAGGCAAAGGCCGAGGAACTTTTGCGCAGTCTGCCGAAGGCGCTGCGGGTTCCGCTCCTTCCGATCGCCCCGAAGGCGGCCGAGATCGCGCGGGATTTTTCTCCGACAGGACCCTCATTGGGTCATGCGCTGTCCCAATTTGTGAAGCAGCGTTTTGGGGTGAGGGTGCCCCCGTCCGCATGGGCGGTCGAAGGCCTCCCGGCGCACCTTCGTCCTCGAGTGGAAATTGTGGGGGCGGATCGGAAGGCCGTTGCCGCCACCCGCGATGTTGTCGCGGCCAGGGATCGGGCTGCGGCCGTGAGCGCGATGCCGGATCCCGAAGACCCGAGCTGGGAGCGGGCGACCCGGCAATGGGAGCAGGTCCAGATCTCCCAGTGGAGTTTCGAAGATCTGCCCGAGAAGGTCCCGGTCGGAAGGACGGCGGGACTGGAAGTCTTCGCGTGGCCGGGACTGGAGAAGGAAGCCGACAAGGTGAACGTGCGTCTGTACCGGACGGCGGAGGCCGCGTGTCGACATTCCCTGGAAGGCTTTCGACGCCTGGTTGAGATCGCCCTGGCCCGGGAATTTGCGTGGTTGCAGAAGGACCTCAAGGGTCTCGCCTCGCTCGCGCCGCTCCATGCGCCGCTGGGGTCGCTCCAGGTGCTTGAGGAGACCGCCTTCGAACACCTCCGACGCTATGTCCTGCCTTCGGCGCCGCCGTCTGCCCTGAAACGCGCGGAATTTGACGCGGCCCTCGGCACGGCACGACACCGATTGCAGGGATTGGTGCCGCCGTGGCTCAGCCGACTGCGTGAGGTTCTGGAACTTCGCGCGCAGATTGTGCGGCGCATCGGGGGAGAACGCCCTGTCCCCGCGCCCTCGGCTCGCTCGGTAAAGGATTTCAGCCAGTTGGATCGGCTGGTGGCCGACGTGGCGGGGGCCGGCAGCGCAACCGGCGTGGCACAGGCCAGAATCGGTGAACCGGAACTGCGTGCCTTGTTGCCGCCGCGTTTTCTCGAATCGACATCGTTCGAGCGGCTGACTCACCTGCCGCGCTACTTGCGGGCGCTCCTCATCCGTCTCGAACGCGCGTCGATTAACCCGCTGAAGGACCGGGAAAGGATGGCGCGTCTGGCGCCTTATCTCGGCCTCCTGCAGCAATTCCAGGCTGCGAAGGGTTCTCCGGAAAGACAGCAGGAGATCGAATCCTTTCGTTGGATGCTCGAGGAATTCCGGGTCTCGCTGTGCGCGCAGGAGTTGGGAACGCCATCACCGGTCTCGCCGAGGAGACTCGATGAACAGGTGGAGCGCCTTCGCATGTTGGCATGACCATCGACGTCGCTCCGGAAACCCGGTAGAGCCCGCCAACGTCAGGACGCGACAGGCGAAGAGCCGGGTGCCCGAGGCAGGACCCGGGACAGGGAGGCCGCGGCGAGGCCACGAAGATCGTCGAAGAAGGTGTAGAACACCGGGACGACCAGCAGGGTGAGGAGGGTGGCCGTGGTCATGCCCCCAATCAGGGTCAGGCCAAAGCTCTTGTAACTGAGTCCCATTTCGTTCGGCGGACTCACCGTGAGCGGGACCATTCCAATGATCGTGGTGAGCGCGGTCATCAAGATGGGCCGGAAGCGACGTTCGGCGGCGAGGTGCAGGGCGGCGCGGCGTTCGCACCCCTCGTGGCGCAGGCGATTGACATAGTCCACCAGGACGATGCCGTTGTTCACGACGACGCCGATGAGCAGGATCACGCCCACCAAACCCAGGAAATCCATGTCCTTGCCCGTCAGGATATGGATCCACACCACCCCAATCCCGGCGAGCGGAATGGTGAGGACGATCGACAGGGGAAGGATGAAGCTCTCGAAGAGGAACCCCATCAGCAGGTAGATGAAGGCCACCGAAAGTCCGGCGGCGAACAGCATGCTGGCGATCTCCTCCCGGGATTGGTCGACCGCGGTCGTCCCGAAGGTGACTCCTTCCGGAAGCGCAAGGGTACGCTGAAGCGCCATCAACCGGTCGCGAACGGGCCCGGCATTTTTCTGGAGTTCGAGGGTGATGCGCCGGGTGGTCCGCTTGTCGCGTCGGAAGATGCCGCGAGGGGCGTTCTCGATGCGACTGTCCGTCAGGGCCGACAGCGCGAGTTGCCCGCCCGACGTGGTGGGCACCTGGAATCCCCCGAGTTCGGCGAGGGTCTCGCGATCGGCCTTCTCGAAGCGGATCCGGACTGGGATCTCCCGGCCGCCATCGTTGTATTTCGGCAGTGCGTTCCCCCGCAGCGCATAGCCGATCAGCCCCGCGATGACCTCCGGGTTCACGCCCGCGGCTGCCGCGCGCTCGCGATTGATCCGAAGGGCCATCTCGTTGGGCGAGGCCTCTTCTCCACGGCGCATGCCCAGGACACCGGCGACTCCAAGAAACAGGGGCTCCAACCGCGACGCCACCGCCTCGAGTTCCTCGGCGTCATCGCCCTCGAGATTGACCTCGAAGACCTCCTTGCCCTTAGCCTGTTCCGCCCGGTTCTCGTCGCCGTGAAAGATCCGGATGCCGGGTTTCTTGGGCAGTTCCTTCTCGAGCTTCTCGGTGATCTCGCGGGCGGACCATTTGCGTTCACGTTTCTCGTCGAACCATCCCTCGATATGTCCGCCGCGCTGGCGGTAGAATACGAAATAGCCTTTCAGCCCGTAGGTCTCCTTGCGCTCTTCAAGCATCTTCTCCACTTGCGCGAAGTACTCGCCGAGGTCCTCGAAGCCGTATTCGTTGGAGGCCTCGAAATTGAGTTCGAAACTCGTCCGGTCCTCCTCCTGCTGCTCCACGACGTGGATCTTGCGGAAGGCCCAGAAGTAGGAGGCGGCAAACGCGGCGGCGAGAAGGATGACCAGGTCCAGCCGGCGAGTGAGAAAGAAATCGAGGGCCCGGACATACAGGCGATTGGCGCGACCGAGGGTCGTCTCGTAGATGAGGCGGAGAACGGCATTGATGCGTTCGTGCGCCTGTCGCCATCCGGTGACGCTTTCCGTATCCGGCCTTGCCGGCAGCGTCAGGTAGACGCTTAAAGGGATGAACACCAGCGCCACGACCAGCGACGCCAGGAGGGCCACCGATATCGGAATCGCGAGCCGGATGAGGAAGAATTGTCCCTCCCCCTCGACCAGCGCCGCGGGAACGAAGACGATCACGGTCGTGAGGGTGGCCATGGTGATCGCGAGCGCGATCTCACCCGCTCCACGCACGCAGGCGTCGATCCGGGACCAGCCTTCGCGGTGGTGCCGGTGAATGTTCTCCGCGACGACGATCGAATTGTCGACGAGCATCCCGACGGCGATGACCAGCGCGAGGATCGACAGGATGTTCAGGGATTCGCCGGTGAAGAACATCGTCACCAGGGCAATGAGCAGTGACAGCGGGATCGAGAGGGTGATGATCACGGTCAGACGCACCCGCCGCAGGAAATAGAACAGCACCAGCGCCGCCAGCAACGCGCCGATCGATCCGCCCTTGACCAGGTTCTGCAGCGCGTCCTCGACGACCCGTCCCTGGTTGAACAGGACTTCCATGTACATGGTGGCGAGCCGCGGGTCCTTCTTGAGGCGCTCCAGCTCGGCCGTGATCCGTCGCGAGACCTCGACCGTGTTGGCTTCGCCCTCCTTGAAGATGACCAGGGCCACCGCCGGCCGGCTGTTCACCCGGACCGAGTACCGCTTGTCCGGTTCCTCGAGTCGGATCGTCGCGATGTCGCGCAACCGCACGTTGGGCGAGAGCGGCCTGTTTTCGAGTTCCTCGACGGTGTGATAATGCGCGACGGACCGGAGCAGGAGTTTGCGCCCGCCGTCGCGCACATTCCCGCTGGCCATGGTGAAGTTGTCGGCGGCGAGGTCCTGGCTGAGGGCATAAAGATTGAGCCCGCTCGCCTCGGCGCGCTGGCGGTCCACCTCGATCAGGATCTCCTTCTCCTCGAGGCCGTCCGTGCGGACGTTGGCGACCCCGTCGATGCGCTCGAACCGCTGGAGGATCTGTTTTTGGATCAGCGTGTAATAGTCCGTCATGCCGGGATCGATCGCCATCCCGATCACCGCCACCGGGATCCCGGAGGCATCATCCTTGCGCACAAAAACCTTATCCACGTCGGAGGGAAACTGGACTCGCGCGCGCTGCACCCGGTCGCGCACCTCGCGGTAGGCGACGTCCATGTCGGTGCTTCGCTTGAAACCCAGGAAGGCGCCGGCGGAACCTTTCGAGGAAAAGGAATTCAGGTGGTCCAATCCGCGGACCGTGCTGAGTTCCTCCTCGAGGGGAAGGGTGATCTTCTGCAGGACTTCCTGGACCGGCGCGTCCGGCCAGGGGACGAAGACGTAAAGGTGCTCGCTGGTATAGCCGCGTGGAAACAATTCCAGGGGGATGCCAATCGTCGCGACCAGTCCGACCACGATGATGCTCATGAACAGCACGAGCACCGTCACCCGGCGTCGAAGCGCCATGCGCGTCAGCGCACCGGCAAACTCCTCCGTCCGGTCCTGTGGCGAAGGGTTATTTTCCGAGGATGACATCACCAGCCTCCTGGACGTGGAAAAGCCGTTCCTGCGCGCGGGTGGCGATGAAATAAAGGACCGGGATAACGACCAGGGTCAGGAGCGTCGAGACCGTGAGCCCGAAGATGACCGTCAGCGCGAGCGGTGTCCGAATCTCGGCGCCGTCGCCGAGACCCAGGGCCATCGGGAGCAATCCCAGCACGGTTGTGGTGGTCGTCAGGAGGATCGGGCGCAGGCGCATCCGTCCCGCCGTTGCGACCGCCTCGGCGAGGTCGAGGCCGCGCGACCGCTGTTGGTTCGCGCAGTCGACAAGAACGATCGCATTGTTCACCACAATGCCGGCGAGAACAATCAGGCCCAGGAACACCATCACCGAGAGCGGCGTTCCGGTCAGCGCCAGGCCCACGACGCTCCCGAAGAAAGCCAGGGGAATGGTCACCATGATGAGCAACGGCTGCACCAGGGATTCGAACTGCGCCGCCATGATGACGTACACCAGGAACAGGCTCAGTCCCAGCGCCAGGTACAGACTGCCCCGGCTCCGCTCCCACTCCTCGCTCTGGCCGCGGATTGCGAAGTCGGCGCCCGGAGGCCATACGATCTTCTGCCGCAGGAGCGATCGGATGGTTTCCACGGCATTGCCCAGGGAACCCTGGCCGACATTCGCCTGGATCAGGGCCACGCGCTGCCCGTCCACCCGGCGGACCTCGCTCGGCCCCTCGCCCATCGAGAGATCCGCGACCGCCCCGAGGCGGATCGGCCGCTCCGACCCCGGGTTCACCACCAGTCGGGCGACATCGTCCACCTGCGCCCGATCTTCCTCGCTCAGGCGCACGACGATCGGGATGCGGCGGTCCTTGAGACTGAAGCGCGTTGCCTCGAATCCCTTCACCATGTCGCGAACCTGCTGGGCCACGGTCCCGATGTTCAGTCCGTACAACGCCAGGCGATCGCGATGATACGAGACCTGGATTTCGGGCGCTCCGCGGCGCAACGTCGCATCGGTGTCGGCGAGTTCGGGCCGTTCCGCCAGCAATGCCGCAACGCGCCCGGAAAAGTCCTTCAGGACCGACAGATCATCCGCCTCGATCTCCACGACGATCGGCCGTTGCGAGCTGAAGAGGACCGGTCGGACCACGCGCACCTCGGCATCCGGAACCCTGGCAAATAGCTCCCGCAGGCGGCGGAGAACGCGCTCCTCGGTTGCGGCGGGGTTGCGGCCGGGACTCACCACGATCTTGAACCGCGCGGTGTGCTCGCCTTCGTCGGATCGTTTGATGTTGGTCACATCGTACCCGAACGTGACCAGGACCGCGTCGATGTCCTTCAGGTTGCCCAGGATCGTTTTCTCCACAGGCGTCAGGATCGCAACCGTCTCCTCCAGCGGGGTCCCGACCGGCAGATTCACTTCAAATGTGAACTCCCCCTGGTGAACCTCAGGCAGGAGTTCGGTGCCGAGGGATCGACCCAACTGCCAGGTCAGCGCCCCGCAGGCGGCAACCGCAAACAACACGGGAACCGGATGGCGAAGAAAACGGTGGATCCAATCCGGATAGCGGGCTTGAAGCCGGTCGGAGAGCCCGCCCACGAATCGCGCCGGCGTACCGCACAGGACCCTGCCAACCCCTGCCGCCACCGGCGCCAGACCTCGCACGATCATCCAGGCAATTCCAAGAAGGACCAGGAGGAGGATTCGGCCGGGTATCTCGAGGAGCACCCCCACCGCCAACCGGATGCAGAGCCACACCATCAGGGCGACGCCAGTCGCGCCGACAACAGGACGCCGCGATGCCTGGAAGTGCCGCCAACTCGCCAATTCAACAAGGCGATCTTTTGGGCCGCCAATCATCGCCTGCATGCGAGGCGGCTGGCGGCTGGCCAGCATCGGGATGAAATAAACGGCCACCGCGAGGGACGCGAGAAGCGAGGTCACCACCGCCATGCTCAGGTCTCCAAAGGTCTGCCCGGCGATCCCCTGGACAAACACCATCGGGAAGAACACCGCCACGGTGGTGAGCGTGGAGGACACAACCGCGCTGCGAACCTCGAGGGTGCCACGAACCGCCGCGGCCACCGGACCATCCCCCTCCTCGCGGCAACGAAAAACCGATTCCAGGACGACAATGGAATTGTCGACCAGCATGCCCACGCCAAGGGCCAATCCGCCGAGCGACATGATGTTGAGGCTCACCCCGAGCAGATGCAGTGGAGCAAACGCAATCAGCAGGGACATGGGGATGCTCGTCCCGATGATCGCGGTCGTTTTGGCATCGCGAAGAAACAGGTACAAAACGGCGATCGCCAGCAACCCGCCGATCAGCGCCGCATTCCGCACCTCCTCGATGCTGCTCTTGATGAACTTCGAGCGATCGGCGACGACCCGCAGTCGAGCCCCTTCGGTGTCGGACAGACGCTGGGCGAGCCGCGGAGGCGGACCTCCCCGCACACCGGGCCCGGAGTCGCCCGGGGCCCGCGGGCCCCCTGGCGCGCGGATTTCGCCCACCGCCGTCGTGACGGCCCGCGCGACGGACACGATATTGGCATCCGCTTCTTTGTAGATGTCGATCTGAACGCTCTCGCTCCCCTGGGTCCTGGTGAGGATTTCGCGCTCGTGATGCGAGCGAACCACAGAGCCGAGATCCTTCAGCCGGATGTCGCGCTCCCCGATGCGCGTGATGATGGTGTCGCCGATCTCCGCGAGGCTTTGAAATTCGTTGAGGGCGCGGACCATGTACTCCGTGCGCCCCTCCTTGAGCGTCCCGCCTGCGACGTTGATGTTCTCCTGTCGGAGCCGGTCGATGACGTTCTGAATCGAAATGCCCGTCCGGGCCAGGGCCTCCTTGTTGAGCAGGACGTGGTATTCCTCCTCGAGACCGCCTCGAACCCGAACCGCCGCGACGCCGTTGATCGGCTCCAGGGCGCGCTTGATCTGAAGATCGGCGAGACGCCTGAGGCGTCGAAGGCCTTGTTCGCCGGCGAAGCGATCCCCCTCTCCCGACAGACTCAGTTCCATGATCGGATCGAGCGCCGGATCGAAGCGCAGGATGAGGGGGCGTTCGGCCTCGCGTGGAAGGAACACGAGGTCCAATTTCTCGAGCGCCTCCTGCGCGGCCTTGGACATGTCGGTGCCCCAGAGGAACTCCAGGGTGACATCACTCAGGCCGGCCCGGCTCACACTCGACAACCGGTTCAGCCCGCCGAGCACACCCAGCGCCTCCTCCAGCGGCCGACTGATCTCGTTCTCCACTTCCTCCGGCGCCGCCCCCGGGTACTCCGTTCGCACCGTCAGGCTCGGATACGTCAACTCCGGCATCAGCGTCACCGGCAATCGCTGAAACGAAAAGAATCCGAAGACCACCGCCGCCGTGAAGACCATCAGAACCGCGACGGGACGGCTGGTCGTGAAACTGGTTTGCGGGGGACCGGTCATTTCGCCGAAACGCGCACTCCGTCGCCGCCGTCCTTCTTGTTCGCGTCCGGTTCAGGGTCCTCGGGCAGCCGAACCAACGCGCCCTCCTTGAGACCGGTCTGGCCCGCCACCACCACCCGGTCGCCCTCCGCGAATCCCGTTGAAGGTTCCACGTTCATGCGGTCGCTGACCCGCGGTTCAACGAGGATGCGATGGACCCGGCGGTTTTCCCCGAGCCGGAACGCGTAAGTCTGATCGCCGTCGAGAATGAGCGCCCGTTTCGAGATCAGGAGGGCATCCGGTCGCTTGTCCAGGATCAGTTCGACATCGACGTACATCCCCGGGCGGAGTGGACCGATGTCGTCGAATCCCAGGGTGACTTTGATGGTGCCGGATTTGGCGTCGACGACCGGCGAGATCCGCCGGACCTTCCCCTGGAATCCACGATCGGCCAGGGCCATCGCAGTCACGCGGGCAAGCTGGTTGGTGGCGAGGGACGCGAGGTTCTTTTCCGGGACATAGATCCGGGCGACGATCGACCGGAAATCGACCACGCTGAACAGTTGCTGGTTGACCGTCACGAGGTCGCCCAACTTCACGAGCCGCTGGGCGATGGTGCCGTCAATCGGGGCCCGCACCACGGTGTAGTCGAGTTCCCTTTGGGCCTCGTCCACGGCCAGTTCCAGTTGCCGCAGTTCGAATTGAGAATCGGTGAAGACCTGGTCGCTGATGAGTTGCTGATCGTGAAGCGCCTTGAGCCGCTCGAATTCCTGGCGTGACTTGGCGACCGCATTTCGTGCCTTCGCCACCATGACCTGCTGATTGGTATCGTCCAGGCGTAGAAGGACCTGGTCCCGGGTCACCTCATCACCTTCCTCCGTGTCCAGTTCCACGACCCGGTTTGCCGTCCGCCCAAAGACCTTCACCTCCTGCTCGGCCTCGAGCGTCGCGAACGTCCGAAGCGTGGACTCGATCGGACCGCGGACAATCGGCTGCACCTCCACCGGGATCGGAAGCTCGACGTCCTTCTTCGCATCCGCTTCCTTTTTCGCCTTCCCGCATCCGACGGTCACGGTTATGCACGCGAGGCACACCAGCCACTGCCGCATGCCGCGACGCGAAAAAAACCGGCGCCTGTTGACGGGGTTAAAAGGAGAACGCATTCGAAGATGTAGGCGCAATGACACCACATCGTCAGACCGTGTTGCAGGCAAATAGTGCCGGGATGTTTCTGCCGGACGACTTGTTTCGCGTAGCAATGCCCCGCGTCAGTCCCGGTTCACTGCTGAGGGCGCCGACGCGGGAAACGATCCTCGCCGCAGCCGGGGGAATTCTCCGTTACGGTTGACGGACCCCGTCGGAGATCGGCCAGTCCGTCGAGTCCACGCGCATTTCGCCCATCCGACGCTCAAGGCGGCGGACCAATCCCGGTCGTTGGACCGCCAGATCGTGCGTTTCGCCGGGATCGGTCTGAAGATCGTACACCTCGACCGCCTTGCCGGGCGCCGTTCGGACACCCTTCCACCTCCCGCTGCGCACGGCCTGCTTGAAACCGCCCTCATGAAATTCCCAGTACAACGGTGGATGGGAGTGGCGAAGCCGACCGCCCATCAGAAGGCCCGCGACATTGACCCCATCGAGTCCGGATGGCGCCTGGACTCCGCCAAGCGCCGCGGCGGTCGGCAGGAAATCGGCGAACCACCAGGCGTCGTGTCGAACCTCGTTTTTGGGCACGTGACCCGGCCACCGGACAATCATCGGGACACGGATGCCGCCCTCGTACAGATCGCGTTTGATGCCCCGAAGAGGTCCGTTGGAATCGTTGAAGTCCGGGTCGTTTCCGCCCTCCTTGTGCGGGCCATTGTCGGACGTGAACAGGACCAGGGTCTTCGAGGTGAGGCGCAGTTCGTCGAGGAGATCGAGGAGGCGGCCGACGTCGCGATCCAGGCGGGTCACCATCGCGGCATGCCCTTTCGCGGGCGCGGGCCAGTCCAGGTCACGGTACGGGCCAAGGTCCGGGACCTCCATGCCTTCGACACGAGCCTCGTTGTTCGCGTGGGGCAGGGTGGGTGCGAAATAGAGAAAGAAACGATCGTTCCGTTGCCGGCGGACGAAATCGAGGGCCTCCTCCGCGATCAGGTCCGCGCTGTACTGGATCTTGTTGTTCGACTTGCCGGCCCCATGGACATCCTCGTTGGGAACGGTGTTTTGCAGCGCGACCTTCTCCTCGTTCCGCCAGAGAAACGTCGGATAGTAGTTGTGAGCATGGCGCTGATTGAGATACCCGAAGAATTCATCGAAACCGTGCCGGCGCGGAAGTCCCGGCTCCCCGCCTCCGATATCCCCAAGTCCCCATTTTCCAAAGAGACCAGTGATGTAACCGGCTTTGTGCAGCACGTCCGCCACGGTCACGTCTTCCTCGCGAAGGGATTGGGCCAGGGGATTCTTCGGCCCGGCATTGCCCCGAACACGACAGTGGCCGGTGTGCAGACCCTGCATCAGGACGCAGCGCGAAGGCGCGCAGACGGTGGAGCCCGCGTAGCAGTCGGTGAAGCGCAAGCCTTCACGGGCCATCCGGTCCAGGCGCGGCGTTTCGATGCGCCCCTGTCCGTAACACCCGAGGTCCCCGTATCCGAGGTCGTCCGCAAGGATGAAAATAATGTTCGGTGGCGCCTCCCCGGGCGACGCGGCGATGGCTCCGAGAGTGAAGGCCAACAGGGAGACGAACGATCGGAGCAGGCGCATTTCGAAATCGTAGCCACGCCCTCCCCACGAAGTCGATGGACACGCATGTTCAGACCACGATCGCTCGCCAAGGGGACGACGAGTTTACATGATGCCCACACCCTTCTCCATGAACACCCCTTCCCCCGTCACCCTTGGATTGATCGTCGGCAACCGCGGTTTCTTTCCGGCCCATTTGTGTGACACGGGCCGGCGAGAGATCCTTGGGCGTCTGGAAGCCTCGGGATTCAAGGTGATCACCCTGGCGACCGACGCAACACGCTTCGGTGCTGTCGAGTCCCTGACTGACGCTCAGAAATGTGCGGACCTGTTCCTCGAGAACGCCCGGTCGATCGATGGCATCCTGGTGACCCTCCCCAACTTTGGCGATGAACGGGCCGTGGCGAACACCCTTCGCTGGTCGGGATTGCGGGTCCCCGTTCTTGTCCACGCATTCAAGGATCAGCAGGCGTCGATGACCATCCGCGACCGGCGCGACGCCTTCTGTGGCAAGATGTCCGTCTGCAACAATCTCCGTCAATACGGAGTGCCCTTCAGCCTGACACGCCTGCATACCGTCAACCCGTCGGAGCCGTCATTCATCGCCGACCTCGAGGATTTCGCTGTGACCTGTCGAGTCGTCCGTGCGTTGCGCGGGTTGAGGATTGGGGCGTTGGGTGCGCGTCCGACCGCCTTCAACACGGTGCGCTATAGCGAGAAGCTGCTCGAGAAATCGGGGATCAGTGTCGAGACGCTCGACCTTTTCGAACTCTTCGGGTGGATCGGCAAGATGGCCGATGACGATGCCCAGGTTCGCGCAAAACTCGACGCCATCCAGCAGTACGTCGTCGCCAGGGGCATTCCGGCCCCGGCTCTCCTCAAGATGGCGAAGTTCGGCGTTGCGGTGGACGGATGGATGGAGCGGGCCCGGTTGCAGGCGACGGCCATTCAATGCTGGACGGCGATGGAGGAGTTCTTCGGCGTCGTGCCATGCACGCTGATGAGCATGATGAGCAACCTCGGCCTGAGCAGCGCGTGCGAGGTCGACATCATGGGAACAGTGGCGATGTATGCGCTGGCCCAGGCCGGGGGCCGCCCCAGTGCCCTCGTCGACTGGAACAACAATTACGGCGACGATCCGGACAAGGGCGTCATCTTCCATTGCAGCAATCTCCCGAAGGACCTCTTCACCAGCGAGGGCGCGGAGGCCCCGGTCATGAGTTACCAGGAAATCATCGCCGGCACGGTCGGGCGCGAGAACACCTACGGGACGATCGTCGGCCGGCTCCGGGCGGCGCCACTCACCTATCTTCGGTGCACCACCGACGATTTCTCCGGCCGGATGCGGGCGTATGTCGGGGAAGGGGACTTGACCTCGGACCCGCTACAGACCTTTGGCGGTGTCGGGGTCGTGCACATCCCCGGTTTCCAGCACCTCCTTCGCTATATCTGCGAGAATGGGTTCGAGCACCATGTCGCTGTGAACCCAACACGCGTGGCAGCGGGTGTTCACGATGCCCTCCATCGCTATCTCGGGTGGGAGGTGTACCGGCATCCCGGACCATCGGCCGAATAGCGGCGATGCCGCATCCGAGGGGATTCTCGCGGGCGACCGTTCACCTTTTTGCCCCCCGGGGGTTGCGCGAATGGGATGCGGCGTCTGACGCTGCGAGAGTCCTGATGAACACAACCCGACCCTCACCTTCAGGTTGGACGGGCGCTGCGACGCTGGCGGTCGCCGCCATCCTGGCGGTGTCTGCATCCGCTGCCCAAACGACGACTACCGAAGGATTGGCGCCGCCGGCCCGGCTTCGGGCGGTCCCGTTCAGCCACGTCCAGATCACGGATCGGTTTTGGGCGCCGATCCGCGCGACCAACCGGATCGCAGCCATCCCGGTCAACCTCGACAACCTGGAGAAGGCCGGCAATCTCGGTAACTTCCGCCTGGCGGCGCGCCACGCCACTGGAGGTTACCAGGGGCCGGTCTTCATGGACTCGGACGTGTACAAGGCGCTGGAGGCGGCCTCCTACGTTCTCGCGACCGATCCCGATCCCGCCCTTGCGGCGCGGGTGGATGACATCATCCGCCTTCTGGCCGCCGCGCAGCAACCCGACGGTTACCTCAACACGTATTACACCGTGAAGGAACCCGGTCGCCGCTGGGTGAACCTGCGAGACAACCATGAACTCTACTGCGCCGGCCACCTCTTCGAAGCCGCCGTCGCGCATTTCCAGGCCACGGGTCAAACCAATCTGCTCCAGGTGGCGCGGCGCTACGCCGACTGCATTGATTCCGTGTTTGGGCCGCCCCCGAAACGCGCCGGCTACCCGGGACATCCCGAAATCGAACTGGCCCTCGTGAAGCTCTGGCGGGCCACGGGCGAGCGGCGGTATTTCGAACTCGCGCGTTTCTTCGTCCAGAACCGCGGAAGCCACTTCTTCGCGGACGAACACCGGACCCCGGCGGATCGATACGACGGGAGCTATTGGCAGGACGACGTGCCGATCTGCGATCACCGCAACATCAAGGGTCATGCCGTGCGCGCCGCGTACTTGTTGAGTGGCGCGACCGATGTGGCGGGAGAGACGGGGGATCCCGCGCTGCTGGCGATGATCCACCGGGTCTGGCGCAACACCACCGAGAGGAACCTGTATGTGACGGGGGGGATCGGGCCCAGTTCCCACAATGAAGGGTTCACCGAGGACTACGACCTTCCCAATCTGACGGCGTACCAGGAGACCTGCGCCTCCGTCGCCCTGGCCCAGTGGAATCATCGTCTCGCCCTGCTTCATGCCGACGCGCGGTACGCGGACGTCGTCGAGCGGGCGCTCTACAACGGTGTCCTGGCGGGGATGTCGCACGATGGCAGCCGGTTTTTCTATGTCAATCCGCTCGCCAGCACCGGGCGCCATCACAGGTCGCCGTGGTTCGGGTGCGCCTGCTGTCCGCCCAATGTCGCGCGCACCGTCGCTGCGGTCGGAGGCTATGCCTACGCCCTCGCGCCCGACGACTCGGCCGTCTACGTGAACCTCTACATCGAAGGGCGCGCGCGACTCCGACTGGCCGGCGGCCAGGACGCATGGCTGAATGTCACCACCGACTATCCCTGGGACGGCCGGGTCCGGTTCCAGTGGCAATTCGATGCGCCTCGCCTGTCCGTGGGGTTCCACGCCCGGGTGCCCGATTGGTGCCGGCAGGTGCGGTGGCAAGTGAACGGAAAGGAGCAACCGGTTCCGGCCGCTCTTGAGCACGGCTACCTCGGCGTGACGTTGGACTGGAAGAGCGGGGACACCATTGACCTTGAGTTTTCGATGGAACCGCAGCGCGTCGCCGCGAATCCCCGCGTGGCGGAGGATCGAGGCCGGGTTGCCCTCCAACGCGGGCCGATCGTGTATTGCCTGGAAGGCGCCGACCAATCTCTGCCCCTTTCCCGGTTGTACCTCCCGGACGACGCCACGGTGACCGCAACCCGCCAGCCGAATCTCCTTGGAGGCATGGTGGTCCTCAAGGCTGAGGGACGCCTCGCGCCGGAGACCTCCTGGCGTCGGAGGCTCTACCAACCGGCGCCCCCCGCCCAGACCGCGGGTCTCACGGCGATTCCGTACTACGCGTGGGACAACCGGGAGCCCGGGCCGATGGAGGTCTGGATTCCCGTTGGCGCCCCGCCGCCCGTGGCGGGTGGACCCGAACGCAGCGCCGCTGTGAGCCTTTCGTTCACCAGCGACAATTGCGCCCCCTCCGCCATCCAGGATGGACTGGAACCCAAGGGTTCGCGGGAACACCCGGGCGCGCTCTGTCACTGGTGGCCGCACAAGGGCGGCTCCGAATGGGTCCAATACGCCTGGAGCGAACCGCGCATGGTCGATGGATCGAGCGTCTACTGGTTCGACGATACCGGCTCGGGAGAATGCCGGCTGCCGGTCTCCTGGGACCTCGAGTATCTCGAGGATGGGGGCTGGAAACCGGTTGTCACGCGCGATGCCTATCCGGTCGCGCTGGACCAGTGGTGTGCCACGAGCTTTGACCCGGTCACCACGACCGCGCTTCGCCTCCGCGTCCGTGAACAGGACCGCTGGGCCGTCGGGATTCACGAGTGGCGGGTGCGGGAGGTGGACGAGTGACCGGCAAGGGATCGATCGCCGTTCGTGGCCCGATGGGGCGGAGGCTGCGAGTGAAGGTTTTCCAAAACCTTCCACTTCTGACTTTTCCATCCGTCTTCCGCCCAGCACTCTACGCCGACCCTGATGAGTGCCCAGTACACGCTTGGCCTGGATTATGGCACGAACTCCGTCCGGGCTTTGATTGTCAACACGGCCAGCGGTCGGGAGATCGGAACGGCGGTGTGGAAGTACCGGCAGGGACGCGATGGAGTGCTCCTGAGCCGCGATCCCAATCTCGCAAGGCAGCATCCCTCGGAGTATGTCGAAGGGACCGAGAAGGCGGTCCGCGCCGCCGTCCGGACCGCTGAACGCGCCGTTCGCGGATTCGCCCCCACACAGATCGAGGGCATCGGGGTGGACACGACGGGCAGCACGCCCCTACCCGTGGATGCCCGGGGCCGACCCCTCGCGTTCAACCGCCGTTTCGCGAACAATCCCGCGGCGATGGCGTGGCTGTGGAAGGATCACACCGGCGTCGCCGAGGCAGCGGAAATCACGGCGCTTGCCCGCGAAATCCGCCCCCAGTACCTGGCGAAGTGCGGCGGCACCTATTCCAGCGAATGGTTCTTCAGCAAGATCCTGCACTGCCGACGGACGGCCCCCAAGGTCTTCGATGCGGCGCACCTTTGGGTCGAGTGCGCCGATTGGATCCCGGCGATGCTGACCGGGACGGAAGTCCCGGACGCCCTCACGGTGGGTGTTTGCGCGGCCGGTCATAAGGCGATGTACCACGACGCCTGGGGAGGGTACCCGGACGCCGAATTCCTCTCCCGGCTCGACCCGGCGCTCGGCGAACTCCGCGGCCGCCTCCGACCCGGGGCGGTCTCGGTCAATCGGGCGGTCGGCGGATTGACCGCCGATTGGGCGCGCAAGACGGGCTTGCGCGCCGGCATTCCGGTGGCCGCGGGTGCTTTTGACGCGCACCTCGGGGCGGTCGGTTCCGGTGTCGCTCCCGGCACGCTGGTGAAGATCATCGGCACGAGCACGTGCGACATCACCGTCGCGCCTGAGAGCGCGGCGCTCCCCGACATCCCCGGATTGTGCGGCATTGTTCCCGGCTCCGTCCTCCCCGGCTGTCTCGGCCTCGAGGCGGGGCAATCCGCCGTAGGCGACATCTTCAATTGGTTCGTGAATTACCTCCGGCCGGGAGGCTCGCGTGCCGGGTCCCACGAGGAACTCACGCGCGCCGCGTCACGGTTGGCCCCCGGCGAATCGGGATTGCTGGCGCTGGATTGGAACAACGGCAACCGGACCGTGCTGGTGGATCAACGGCTCAGCGGTCTGCTCATCGGACAGACCCTGTATACCACCCCCGGTGAGATCTATCGCGCCCTCATCGAAGCGACCGCCTTCGGCGCCCTGATGATCATCAATCGATTCGAGGAATACGGCGTTCGTGTGGCGCAGGTCGTCAACTGCGGCGGCATTGCCGAAAAGAACCCCCTGGTCATGCAGATCTACGCGGACGTGACGGGCCGCCCGATGCGAGTGAGTCGCTCCGCCCAGACCTGCGCGCTGGGCGCGGCGATCGCCGGGGCCGTCGTCGCCGGCGTCCACTCCGGCTTCCCCGCCGCGCAGAAGGCCATGACAGGCCTCAAAGGCCGGGCCTACGAACCCGAGCCGGATGCCCACGCCGTGTACCGCGAACTCCACGAACTCTACCGCAGACTCCACGACGCCTTCGGCACCGAGACCGGCTCGGGCCAGCTACACTCCGTGATGAAGGAATTGATTCGAATCCGCGACCGCGCCCGCCTGGCCTAAGGCAGGTCCTGACTCGAAACCGCCGCCTGCATGCTCAAGAAACTGAAACGCGAGGTTTGCGAGGCCAACCTGGAACTGGTCCGCCGCGGTCTGGTCATCGAGACATGGGGGAATGTCAGCGGAATTCATCGCGAGCGGGGCCTGATCGTCATCAAGCCCTCCGGTGTCGACTACGCGACCATGAAACCCGCGGACATGGTCGTGGTCTCCCTCGATTCGGGGGAGGTCGTCGAGGGCCGGTACCGCCCCAGCTCGGACACGGCCACGCACCGAATCCTCTATCGCGGATTTCCAGGTCTTGGCGGGGTCGCGCACACCCACAGTCTCCACGCAACGGCCTGGGCGCAGGCCAGCCGGGAGATCCCCCCATTGGGAACGACCCACGCGGACTACTGGCGCGGACCGGTGCCCTGCACCCGTCCGCTGCGCCCGGGGGAGATCCGCTCCGACTACGAAGGCCATACCGGCCACGTCATCGTGGAACGATTCCAGGGACTGGATCCCCTTGCATTGCCGGCGGTCCTGGTGGCCGGTCACGGTCCGTTCGCCTGGGGTGATGGCGCGACAGCGGCTGCCGAATGCGCCGCCGTGCTCGAATTCGTCGCGCGCCTGGCGTCGGAAACCCTGCGGCTTCAACCGCAGGTCCGCCCGATCGCGAACGAGCTTCTTGACCGGCATTTCCTTCGCAAACACGGCCCGGGTGCCACCTACGGACAAGATGCCGCTCCCGGCTGAAACTGGATTCTCCCGTCTCCTCAACCAAGCCTATGAACCGATTGACCTCCATGATCCTCCTCGCCGGATGCGCGACCGCGCTCTCGTCCATGATCGGATGCACGACCCCCACGAAAGGACCCGCGGGCGCGGGCCCGAGCATCTCCAGCGAGCACTGGGGCGACATGCCGGATGGCACGCCGGTTGAACTCTTCACTCTTCGCAACGCCTCGGGCATGGAGGCGCGCATCAGCAACTATGGCGGCATCGTGACGAGCCTTCGCGTTCCGGACCGGGCGGGGCGGATGGGGGATGTCGTGCTCGGGTACGACAAATTGGCGGACTACCTGAAGAACAGCCCCTATTTCGGCGCGCTGATCGGTCGCTACGGCAATCGCATTGCCAAAGGCAAGTTCACCCTCGACGGCGTGAGTTACAGCCTCGCGACCAACAACTATCCCAACGCGCTGCACGGGGGCGTCCAGGGCTTCGACAAGAGGGTCTGGACCCCGGTGGCGAAGATGCGCTCGGCGGGGCCGACGCTCGAACTCACCTATGTCAGCCATGACGGCGAGGAGGGCTATCCCGGCACCCTCACGGCGCAGGCCGTGTACACCCTGACCCGCGACAACGCCCTGCGCCTGGAATACACCGCCACGACCGACAAACCGACGGTCGTCAACCTGACCCAGCACTCGTACTTCAATCTCGCCGGACACGGCGACATCCTCGGGCATATCGTCGAGATCCCCGCGGATCGGTTTACACCGGTCGACAGCACGCTGATCCCCACGGGCGAGCTGCAACCTGTTGCGGGGACACCGTTCGACTTTCGCGGCCCGACCACCATCGGGTCCCGGATCGCGCAGCCGAATGAGCAACTCCAGTTCGGGGGCGGTTATGATCATAACTGGGTGTTTCAGAAGGAAACCGGGAACCTGACGCTCCTCGCGCGTGTGACCGACCCTGAATCCGGACGTGTCCTCGAAGTGCTCTCGACCGAGCCCGGCTTGCAGTTCTATTCCGGCAATTTCCTCGACGGCACGATCACGGGGAAAGGCGGATGGGTCTACCAGCACCGGAATGCCTTCTGCATGGAACCGCAGCACTTCCCGGATTCCCCAAACCACCCGAACTTCCCCTCCGTGGTCCTTCGTCCGGGTGAGACCTATCACAACACGATCATTTATCGATTCTCGAGGCAATAAGTCGAACCTCCGGCGGCACCGGGTCTGACCGCGGCGATGGCGTCGCACGGTTCGGAGGGCCCGGCTCTCGTCGGCACGATCCCCCCCATGACACCCATCCCCATCCTGGCGCAGGCCGCGCCCGCGTCGTTCGCGACAATCGACTGGGTCGTGATTGGCGCCTATTTCGCCATCCTCATTGCCGTCACCTGGTGGGCGATCAGGAGGAAGAAGGACACCGCCGAGGATTACTTCCTGGCCGGCCGCCATCTCGGCTGGTGGATCGTCGGGGCCTCGATTTTCGCATCGAACATCGGCTCCGAACACCTGGTAGGGCTGGCGGGGTCCGGCGCGACCGACGGCGTCGCCATGGCCCATTACGAACTGCACGCGTGGTGTCTGCTGGTTCTCGGATGGCTCCTCGTGCCGTTCTACATGCGGTCCCTCGTCTACACGATGCCGGAGTTCCTCGAGCGCCGGTTCTCGCCGGCGTCGCGGTGGGTGTTGTCGATCATCTCGCTGGTGGCGTATGTCCTGACAAAGGTTGCCGTCGGGATCTTCGCGGGCGGGATTGTCTTTGGATCACTGCTCCCGGAGGTCCACCTCAACCTGGGCTTCATCGTCCTGGACAGCTTTTGGGTGGGATCGATCGCGGTCCTTGCGGCGACGGGTCTTTACACGGTGCTCGGTGGCATGCGCGCGGTGGCGTACACGGAGGCGATTCAAACGGCTGTCCTGGTGTTCGGTTCGATCCTCGTGACGATCTTTGGTCTCGCCCGGCTGGGCGGGTGGTCCGAGCTCCGGGCGGTGCTGCCGACGGAGATGTTCAATCTCTGGAAGCCGCTGGTGCCGGCGGGGGTCGATCCGACGTGGGCGCCCGTCCTCGAGCGCAACGCCGCCGGGGAGGTGATCCGGCAGGCCTGGTATTTCAATGGGAACTTCCCATGGCTGGGGATGCTGATCTGCGCGCCGGTGATCGGGTTGTGGTACTGGTGCACGGACCAGTACATCGTCCAGCGCGCCCTTGGGGCGCACAATGAAACCCAGGCGCGTCGCGGTTCCATCTTCGCTTCGTACCTCAAGTTGCTGCCCGTCTTCATTTTCATCATTCCGGGGATGATCTGTTACGCGCTTGCCGTCTCGGGCAGGATCCCGGAGCTGAAAGGCCTGCTGGTTCAACAGGGCGGCACGACCGTGGTGAACCGCGATGCAGCGCAGGCGGCCTTTCCGCTGCTCGTGGCGCACGTGCTGCCCCCCGGGATCCGAGGCATTGTCGTCGCCGGTCTTTTGGCAGCCCTGATGAGTTCCCTGGCGGGCGTGTTCAATGCCAGCTCCACCCTGTTCACGGTGGATCTTTACCAGAAATTCCGTCCCAATGCGTCGCAACATGAGCTGGTGCGAATGGGTCGGATCGCGGCGACGGCGATGGTCGTGGTGGGGCTGCTGTGGATCCCGGTGATCAAGGGGTCCAAGGGACTTTATTTCTATCTCCAGGCGATGCAGGGGTACCTTGCGCCGCCGATCTTCACCGTGTTTTTTCTCGGCGTCTTCATGAAGCGGCTCAACGGCAAGGGCTGTCTGGCCACGCTGCTCATTGGATTTGCCCTCGGCCTTTTTCGACTCGCGGTCGACACGCCGATCGCGCTGAAGATGCCCGGCTACGAGAACGGTTATCCGCAGGGCTCATTTCTCTGGGTGATCAATAATATCTACTTCCAGTACTTCAGCATCCTGATCTTCCTGGTCTGCGTTGGGGTCATGCTGCTGGTGAGTTATGCGACGGAGCGTCCGGACCCGGCCCGCATCCAGGGCCTGACGTTCGCCACGGTGACGGAGGACCAGCAGAACGCGTCGCGCGCGAGCTGGGGATCGGGCGATGTCATCGCCTCGGCGATCGTGCTGCTCCTGATCCTCGCGGCGTATCTCTATTTCACGGGCTGACCCGGAGCTCCTTCGCGCGCCCCACGCCGGGGTGGAGGGCCCGCCGAAGGCGGCCGCAGAGGCGACGCAGCCTCGACAGGTTGCGTCGACCTCGGGGCCCCACTTTGCGCTGGCAGGTCCAAGGGGGGCTTGGGAACCTGAGAGCCCATGAAGTACATCTTCGTGACAGGGGGGGTGGTGAGTTCCCTCGGCAAGGGGCTCACTGCGGCCGCCCTGGGGACGCTGCTCGAACATCGCGGCCTCAAGGTCGCCCTCCAGAAGTTTGATCCCTATCTCAATGTCGATCCCGGGACCATGAGTCCCTACCAGCACGGCGAGGTCTATGTGCTCGATGACGGCGCCGAGACCGACCTCGACCTTGGCCATTACGAGCGATTCACCCATACCAAGCTGACCCGCCTCAACAACCTCACCAGCGGCCAGGTGTATCAGACCGTCCTCAACAATGAGCGTGAGGGCAAATACCTCGGCAAGACGGTCCAGGTCATCCCGCATGTCACCGACGAGATCCAGAAGCGCATCTACCTGATCGGGGAGATCACCAAGGCCGACGTCCTCATCACCGAGATCGGCGGGACGACCGGCGACATCGAGGGCCTGCCATTCCTCGAGGCCATCCGCGAGTTCGCGCAGGACGTGGGACCGCACAATGCGATCTTCATCCACGTCACCTACGTGCCGTTCATCAAGGCGGCGGGCGAGCTGAAGACCAAGCCGACCCAGCAATCGGTCGCCAAACTGCGCGAGATCGGCATCGCCCCCCATATCATCGCCTGCCGCAGCGAGTACCCCCTCGAGAAGGAGGTCCGGCAAAAGATCGCCCTGTTCTGCAACGTGCCCTACGAGGCCGTGATCGAGGCGAAGGATGTCGATCATTCCATCTACGAAATGCCGCTGATGCTGCAGCGGGAACGGCTCGATGACCTCGTGGTGCGCTTGCTTCACCTCGATGTCCCCCAGCCCGACATGCGGAACTGGCAGGAGATCATCCGGAAACTGATCGCGCCGGCCCACCGCGTCCGGATCGCGGTGGTCGGCAAGTACATCGAACTCCAGGACGCCTACAAGTCCGTGTACGAGGCGATCATCCACGGCGGGATTGCGAACGATTGCGGCGTTCAGATCGAAAAGGTCGATGCCGAGCAGATCGAACGCGACGGTGCCGAGCGCATGCTCAAGGGGATCGGCGGCATCCTGGTTCCGGGGGGCTTCGGCGAGCGCGGCATCGAAGGCAAGATCGCCGTCGCCGGCTATGCCCGCGAGCACAAGGTGCCGTACCTGGGCCTCTGTCTCGGAATGCAGATCGCCACCATCGAGTTCGGACGGCACGTGCTTGGGCTCGATGGGGCGCACTCGACGGAGTTCCGCCGCGACACCCCGCATCCGGTGATTGACCTCCAGGAGGATCAACGCCACGTCCGGATGCTCGGGGGCACGATGCGGCTGGGGGCCCAGCCGTGCCAACTCGTCATGGGCACCCGGACGCAGCGCCTATACAACGCCTTCGTCGTGAACGAACGGCATCGGCACCGGTACGAATTCAACAACAGTTATCGGGACCAGTTTGAATCCGCCGGATTTGTGTTCGCCGGGACAACCCCCGACGGGCGCCTCGTCGAGTGCATCGAGTTGAAGGACCACCCGTTTTTCTGTGCCGTCCAGTTTCATCCGGAGTTCCAGAGCAAACCCGTGGCGCCGCATCCGCTGTTTCGCGGCTTCATCGCCGCCGTTCACGAGCACCTGCACCACAAGCCCCTGTGACGTGTGGAATACCCGGAGGCGCTTTCGTTTCTTTACGGGCTGACGCGTTTTGGACTTCGCCTCGGGCTCGACGTGCCCCGGCGGTTGGCGGCTGTTGCCGGAGTCCCCGCGGAGGGTCTGCGGTTCATTCACGTCGCCGGCACGAACGGGAAAGGGTCCACCTGCGCCTTTTTGGAGGAGATCTACCGCCGGACGGGCCTGCGGGTGGGGCTGTACACCTCGCCGCACCTGGTGAGCTTTCGGGAGCGAATCCAGGTGAACCGGGAACCCATTCCGGAGGCGGAGCTGGCCAACCTGGTCGCCTGGTTGCGGCCGCACCTGGAGGGCTTTAGCGGCGGCGAATCGCCGACCTTCTTCGAGTTCGTCACCGTGATGGCCCTCGAGTGGTTTCGCCGCCAGGCCTGTGACCTGGTGGTCTGGGAAACGGGGATGGGCGGGCGGTTGGATGCGACCAACATCGTCACGCCCCTCCTTGGCGTCATCACCAACGTCGGCTGGGACCATATGCAATGGCTGGGACCGACCCTGCCGGAGATTGCGCGGGAAAAGGCCGGCATTCTGAAACCGGGCGTCCCCGCCGTGACGGCCGCTGACGACCCGGAGGTCCTGGAAGTGCTCCGTGGCGTCAGCCGCGACCGAGGCACCACCCTCCAGGTCGTCGAGGCTGGCGACGCCGATTCGGCATTGGCCGCGGCGACGCCCTTGTCGCTGCAGGGCCAGTATCAACAACGTAACGCCGCCCTCGCCATTGCCGCCGTTCATCTCCTGGAACCGATCCTGCCGGTGCCGCCCGGAGTGATTGTGGACGCCCTGCGCGAGACGCGGTGGCCGGGGCGTTTCGAAATCATCCGCCATGAGGGGCACACCCTGGTCCTGGACGGCGCCCACAACCGATCGGCATTTCAAGCTCTCGCGCAGGCCCTTGCGGCGCAGTTCGAAGGCCGCCGCCATGCCCTGATCCTGGGCATGCTGGCGGACAAGGACGTCACCAGCGCCGCGGAGATCCTCGTGCCCGGCGCGGCCCGGGTGGTGGTGGTCCCCGTGCAGACGCCCCGCGCGGGGGATCCTGTTCTGCTCGCCACGCTCTGCCAGGAGGCAGTTCCAGATGCGCTGGTGGAACAGGCGGACAGTCTTGGCGAGGCGCTCGATCGACTGGCGTCGGAGGAGGTGGTTGTGGTCACAGGCTCGCTGTACCTGGTCGGGGAGGCGATGGATTGGATCGCAGGCGGAGCGATTTCCGAACGCCAACTGAACGACTGGTGTCCAACCCGGTGAACAGGCGCGAGGACACAACTGTCGGCTTCCCCTTCAGCCTCCCGGAGCCACGGTTGCCGTCCCGCGCCTGTTCGCGCAACCTCGGGGCGGATGCCGGTCAGATCCTTGCGAGACCACGACGATGATCCGCCCTCTCAGCGGCTGGCGGCGGCGTTTCTCATCTCGCTGCTCGCCCACAGCGCCTTCTTCGGGATCCTCCAGATTGGCAGCCAGTTGAACTGGTGGGATTCGAGTCCGTTTTCGATGTTCCACAAGGTTCGCCTCACACCGGAGGAAGTGGCGCGGCTGGAGGCGAACGAACGACGGGCCGAAGAGGAACGCGAAAAGGAACAACAGGAGTTGATCTTCGTCCAGGTCACCGCCCCCACCGAGGCCCCGCCCGAGTCCACTCCCTTCTATTCGTCCGACTCGAGCCGCGCCTCGAATCCGGACCCCGGACGCGAGAAGCAGACCCGACTGGATGGAAAGCAGACGAAGATCCTGCGAACCGAGGATGTCCCACGCTCTTTGACCGGTACACCCCTGTCGCCCCGGGTCCAGCCGCAACCGCCTGAGGTGGCGTCCCTCTCCCGATCGGCGCCCGTCGAGCCTCCGCCGGCGCTCCCCGAGCCCGAGCCGGTGGTGCGGCCGGAGACGCCGAAATTGGTGGACCCGTCCGTTGAACCCGAGCGCCAGCCTGGAATCGGGGACCTTGCGATGGTTCAACCGGAGGTTTCCAGGCCGCCACCACTTCCCGACAACCCGCGGGTGCGGCCTGAGAGCAAGACGATCCCGGAACGCCCCCCGGACCTGGTGGAGCCAGCGCCAGCGGTGGCGCCGCCTACGCACACGAGGCCAAAGACCGTTGCCGAAGCGAAATTGCGCCAGGAGCTGCTGGACGGGCAGAAGTTCCGCCAGGAGGGGGGCGTGCCGAACGAGGGGCCGCGCCGCCTCGATGTGCAGGGCAAGATGTACGGGTCGTATGACGAAGCCCTGATCATGGCCGTCAAAAACCGATGGTATACGCTGCTCGACCAGACGCGGTTCGCGGGCGGCGGCACCGGCCGTGTGGTGATCAATTTCCGCCTCTATTCGGATGGATCGGTCAGCATCGTGGAGCCGACCGAGTCCAACGTGGACGCCTTTCTCGAGTCCTTGTGTGTGCGGGCGGTTCGGGACCCGGCGCCCTACGCGGCGTGGCCGACGGCGATGCTGCGGGAGGTCGGGCGCAAGTATCGTGAGATTCGATTTACGTTTTACTACGACTGACACCCGGAAAAGGCTTTGCCGTCGAGACAGTCAACCCGCTAAGACCTGCGCCGCCGTATGCTGCAACTCCTGCGTGAAGGCGATCCCTACATCTGGCTCCTCGTGGGCACCTCGGTGATTTCGCTGGCGATGATGATCGAGCGGGGCGTGGCGCTGCGCTGGGCGCGCGTCATTCCCGCGCGTCTTCTGGACGAACTCGATCGCTTCACAAAGGGCGGGGCCGCCTCGGCGCTCGAGAAGGCGGCGCTCAAGCACGATTCCCCCATGGGCCGGCTTCTTCGCCTCGGGCTCGAGAGTGCCCAACGTCCCCGCGAGGAAAGCAAGGACACCATTGAGACCCGGGCGCGCCGGGAGGTCTCCCGCCTGGAACGGGGCATCATTGTGCTCGAGGTGATCGTCGGCATCGCGCCCCTTTTGGGCCTGGTCGGCACGATTCACGGCTTGATCCTGCTATTTGGCGACCTCGGACGACTGGGGCTGGGCGAGAGTTCGGTCTTTGCGCGGGGGATCGCGATCGCGCTGAATGCCACCCTCCTGGGGCTTCTGGTGGCGATCCCGTCCCTGATCGCCTGGAGTTATTTCACGCGGAAGGTCGAGACGATCGCCGTCGAGATGGAGGCCGCGTGCAACGAACTCCTCGAGCATCTTTATCCGAAGACCGGCGCGCCGCCGGTGGTCAGCCGCCGCTGAGGTCCCCGACCGGATTGAGTCATGCGCTTCACCCAGGGCAGGCATCGTCGGCCACCGTCGGTCATCATTGTGTCGCTGATCGACGTCCTGCTCGTCGTGCTCATCTTCCTGATGGTGTCGACCACGTTCAGGGAGACCCCCGCGTTGAAAGTGGTGCTGCCGGAGTCGAGGCAGGCCGAGAAAGTCGGAAGCTCGCCTGACCGTGTCGTTGTCACCATCGCGAAAACGGAGCCCCACTTGTTCCTCGGGACACTCCCGTTGACCTATGAACGTCTTCAGAGCGAGTTGGTTCGCCTGGCGTCGACCCGAACGAATCTCAGCCTGATGATCGCGTCCGACGAAGGCGCGCCGGTGGGTGAACTGGTGAAGGTCATGGACGCCGCGAAGGCCGCCCGCCTGCGAAGCGTCCAGTGGACGACCCGCAAGCCGGGCGGCCCCTGATTCTGCGGCGGCTGCGGCGGGGCGTTCACGGCTTTCGGCTTGGCACCACCGCATGGGGTGCTCAGCCTGCCGCTCATCGTCATGGACCCGACACTTCCCCCCGCTCCCTTCGTCCCGCCCGCGCCGTTCAAGAATCGGCGCGCGGCATTGATCGTTGCCGGCATTCTCGAAATCCTGATGGGACTGGCGGCCTTTGGGCTGGTTGCCTTGATTTTCGTGAGCTTTCGCATGGCCGCCGCGCAAGGGGGCGTTTCCATGGCCTCTTTCATCCCCGGCGCGCTGACCTACGGAGCGGCTGGAATCATCTTTGTGTGCCTTGGGATTGGATCCTTGATGGCGCGGCGTTGGGCGCGGGCCCTGTGGGTGGTGCTCTCGATCGGGTGGCTGGCGATCGGCATTCTGAGCTTCCTGTTCCTGATCATCTGGCTGCCGTCATTTCTGCGAAACGTCCTGGGAGCCGCCAACGCGCCGCCGAACGCACTGACGATCGCCCTGGTCGTCGCCTGCGGGCTGGTGGGCGTGTTCATGGTCCTCCTTCCCCTCGCGTTGTTGCTGTTCTACCGGGGACGGAACGTGCGGCGAACCTGCGAAGCCGCCCAGCCCGAGGCGGACTGGACCGACCGATGTCCGCTGCCGGTATTGAGTGCGGCGATGTGGATCGGCACGCTGGCCGTCCTTTATGCCGCGATCGGGTTTGCCTATGGCGGGATGTTTCCATTTTTCGGACAGATGATCCACGGCTGGCCCGGAGTGATCCTTTGGTTGGTGATGGCGGCGGCCATCGGGGGCGCCGCCGTGGGACTGTATCGTGGACGGATGGATGCCTGGTGGTCAGCCATGGCCTTGTTGGTCATTCTGGCGGTCTCGAGCGTCGTGACCTATCTCCATGTCGACATCTCGGAGTTTTATGCCGCCATGGGCCTCCAGGGGCCGCAGATGGCGCAGTTGGAGCAGATGGGGTTGATGAGCCGAGGTTACCTCATTTGGAGCAGCCTGGGCATGCTGGTGCCATACCTGGCCTTGCTGGCCTGGGCGTTATCGGCGCTTCGCCGACGTTGAACGCGGCGGTCGCGGACCTGCGGGGTCACGATCGCCGACAAGCCCTTTCAGAATCCTGCCGATAATGCTAGGGTGAGGGCCAGATGATCAGCCGCAGTGTCTGCACGGGACGCGCGCAGGGGTTTACGCTCATTGAACTCCTGGTGGTGATCGCGATCATCGCGATCCTGGCCAGCTTGTTGTTGCCCGCGCTCTCGAACGCCAAGGAAGCCGCCCGGAGGATCAAGTGCGTCAGCAATGTGCGGCAGCTCGCGATCGCCTGGGAACTCTATACGACCGATCATGAGCAGAAGCTGGTCCGGAACGGCTATGGTAATGAGATGAATTTGAACGGGCGGCGGCCCTGGGTGATCGGCGATTGGCACGGGAATCCATCGGCAATGACCAACCTGAATTTCCTAATTAACCGCGAATACGCGGCATTTGCCGACTACATCCAGAGCCCCGCGGTCTACAAATGTCCGTCCGATCGAACCACGGTCGAGATTGGGGGGCGCGAATCTCCGAAGTTGAGGACCTATTCTCTCAACGGCTATCTGGGATGGGCTGATCCTCCGGTCGACACGAGTTTCCTGTCGCCGCGCCATCGGGTCTTTGAGAACAGCGGAGAACTTTCGACGGCCAGTCCGTCATCTCTTCTCCAATTTATAGATACCGCGCCGGGGAATTGCTGTTATGAAGCCTTTGTCATCTATCTCGGAACCAGCCTGGGCAGCCTCTACTTCCATCTCCCGTCGCCCTTGCACAACCGGATTGGCGTCCTGAGTTTTGCGGACGGTCACGTCGATGGCCACAAATGGCAGGACGAAGAGCCCATCGCCATGGCCCGGCAGAAGTGGATCCCCAACCATCTGTCTCTCCAATTCCCCAATTCGCCGAACCGCGATCTGAAATGGCTTCGCGAGCATGCCTCGGTGCTGAAGCCCGAGGCGGTTACAACGGCGGAGCCGTAAATCGGCCAAAGCCGTTTGTGCAGGTGCCGCTAACTACTGAGCGCGGGGGAGACCGGCATTTGCATGACCGCGTCGCTCCGCGTCACTGAAGGCGATGCCCGGATTGGCAATGTTGGCCAGATGCCATCCCTGCTGGCGCACCGCCTCGCCGAGGAGGATGTCTTCCGCGACATGCAACAGGCGCGGATCCGGCCAGCCAATGGCCCGGAGCGCGGCGGTGCGCATCCACCAGCAGCTGCCCGTCAGAAACCACCAGACCTCCGGTCCGCCCGGCGTCCCCGGAGGGGGCAACCCGCAAAACCAATCCGCTTCCTGGATCCACCGCTGCCGGGAAGCGGCGTCCTGGAAACCGCCGCAGTCACGAGCGTAGGCGGTCGCTCCCCAACCGACGATTCGGGGTGAACTGCGCTCGACCTGCCCGGCCCATCGGTCGAAGGCTGCCGGATCGACGACGTGGGAATCGTCATCAAACCACCAGAGGTATTGGCCCCGCGCGATGCCGAGCAGATGCCGGATCATCGGGCACTTGTGAAGGTTTCGCCGGGAGACGAGCAGCCGGTCGATCGACCCGTTCGCCGTTTTGTCCCGGAGCCAGTCGAGAACCGTTTGGGACGGATCATTCGCGGCGACAATCCGTTCGCAAGAGCCCTCGGGCAGGGTTGTGTCGAGCGACTCGAGGCAGCGTCGAACGAGCGGAAGGTGGTCCCCCCAGGTCAGGACTCCGATCGTGCACCAGGGTCGGGAATGCAGGGGCCGCGGAGAGGCGCAGGATTCCAATGCATCAGGCATAGGCCTCCGGGACCGACGTTCGGAGGTAGGGCCGGATCGTGTCGGCCTCCACGGGTTTGAGGTAACGCGCCACGCCCCCGTGGAAGTATCGCTCGAGGCATCGGCAAACCTCTTCCGCCTGGATCAGGTCCATGCACTGGGGCAGGTCGCCAACCGGACGGACGCAGAGACGCTCCGGGCCGTCATTGTCATCGCCGTCGCTGAGCGGGAGGGTGCGGGATCGCCAGCATCCGCCATCGGCGCAGCAGGGCAGGGCGCCGATCGTGTGGAGAAACTGATGGCCCGGATAGGCCTCCCAAGCGACAGGCTCGCGGCCGCCCGCGATGACGACACAGGGTCGGAGGGGTGAACGCCCGGGCCGGGTCTCGACGGCGGCGGCGAGGTGCATCAGGGAGGTCACTCCACACAGCACACCCTGGGCGTGATGCACGAGGAGCATCAATTCCCTCAGGCTCGTGCGACCGCGCAAATCCAAGGCGCCACGAAGAGGCGGGTGATAGTTTCCCTCGTCGCCGAGCTGAACGAAGAGGACGCGGTCTCGGAACTGATCCACGACCCGCTGATAGCGCCGATAGGACCACCATTTGATGGTGAGATCAAATTTGCCGCCAGCGGCGACGATCCAGAATGGCACGTCCGCGCCCACGATTTCCGCCACTGCGGACGGGAGGCGGCGTTCGACTGGCGTGAGGTGCAGGTCGCCGCGGAATTCGGTCAGCCGGAAGTCGCAGCCCAACACCAGGCCGATGTAGTGTCCGAAGCCTTCGAGGAAATGACAGGGCAACTGGTTGCTCCAATGAATGAGCGGACACTCCACGTCCAGGATCTCGACCCCCGGTTGACCCTCCGCGAGGGACGTGAGATGCGGATTGTTCAGCCACAAATCCGGACATGGACAGCGCACGTCGAAGGCGAACCGGCCGGGGTGATGTCGCTGCAGATCGCGTACCGCGGCGGTGAGTACGGTGTTGTCACCCGGCGCGAGATGGTTGCGCAGGATCAGGGCGCGCATGCCGAAGTACGGGAGGCGAGACCGCGATGCCGGAAGCGAGGGTGCGCTGGCGGACACTAGGAACCGGCCGGGCAGGCCTGACGATGCCTCAGAGCACCTTCAAGAGAACGACGGCCACCATCACGAGCATCCCGGCGATCGCCACGAGCGCCGCAAGAATCACCGCAAGCGCCGCGAGCGGCACGATCTGATCGGGCGGCGTCTGACGGATCGTCGACCACGTCCACGGCGGCGAAAGGTACGTGCTTGTGGTGTGGACGGTCGATGTCCCCTTGAAGGTGACGAAAGGAGCCCCTGGCGTGGTGAGATACGTCTGGGTGGTCGTGGCCAGTTTCGGGGGTCCTGATTGCGGAACGGCGGCAGGGTTTTCGAGGTCTTGGGAATTCATGAAACGGGGACCGTTGGCGCGATGCCTCACCGTGGCGAGGGCCGCCTCCCAAGGTCAACGCGAAATCCCGACGCACCCGATCACTGCCCGCAGAACACGCAGAGGAACGCAGAAGGAAAAGGATCGGGATTCTTTTTCTGCGTGGTCTGCGTGGTCTGCGGGCCTATTCCGGTTCTTCGGGCCTCGCTGGTCGGCGCTGTCAACCTGGAGGGCAGATCGCCGAGCTGTCGTGGATGACGAATGGCCGGGTGACGACGTGTCTCCAAGGGACTTTTCTTTTCCCGAGCGCGTCACCTTCGTTATGGCTCGGGATGGGGCTGAAGTTTGTCCAGGAGATGGCGCGCCTGGGCACAGTCGGGATCGAGTTGCACGACCTCGCGAAGCTCGGCGCACGCTTCCCGAACGCGGCCCGCCTTCTGCAACAGGCCTGCGCGCTGCCAGTGGAGCGTCCAGGATGCCGGCGTGGCTCGAAGGGCTTCTTTCAGGTGATCCAGCGCCAGGTCATCATTTCCGGATTGAGAGCAGAGGCTTGCCTCATTGCGATGCCAGGCAGCGATCGCCGCGAGGGAGATCGGAAGAGGCGGCTCCCAGCGCGCGCCGGTCCGTGCCGCGTCCGCCGCCTTGCCGGCTGCTTCGGGATCGGCATCACCGGACAGGCGCTCGGCGAGGCGGGCCAATTCCGAGGGTGTACCAAAGGCGGGACCGATGTCCCAGATGTAGGCCCTGCCGTCCTGACATAGCGTCACGAGATGCTGTCCCCCGGCGGTGAACCAGACGCGCCACACGAGCCCCGGGTGCCGCAGGACCGGCGTGATCGGCTCCCCGGTCTCGCTATCCCAAACGCGGGCGGTTCCGTCCACGCTGCCGGCGGCGAACATCTGGCCGTCGTCGCTGAACGCCACGTGCAATACTTGGTAGCCCATTCGCTGCTCGGCAATCAGCGGTCGGACGCGGTTGGGATCCCAGACGCGAACCAGGGAATCTTCGCCGCCCGTGATAATCCGGCTGTCCAGGGGATGACACGCGACCGTCAGGACGCCGTCCTCGTGCCAGAGTGGCGGATCGATCCGTTTCCCGGTGGGAACATCCCACTGCAATGCCGGCCGCGCTTCGAGCAGCGCATCGGAACACGCCGCGACCAGGCGGGAGCCGTCGCGGTTGAAGGCAAGGCGGCGGACGCGATAGCCCGGCTTCAAGGGCGCGCAGAGGGGCTTTCCCGACTCGATGGACCAGAGGTGGATGGTGGGGTGGTCTTCCGGCGCCTCTTCGAGGGTCGCCATCACCGCCACATCTGACGTGACCAACCCTCGCGCGACGTGAACGCCCAGGCTGCGGCGGACAGGCGGGCGTGTTGGCTCCTGGACGTTCCACGCAAGCCACGCCCCGTCATCGGTCACGACGTGGAGGCGGTCTTCGGGTCCAATGAAGGCGAAGTTCGGCCGGCCCGACCGGCCCATCATCTGAATGTGGGGCGGCATCGCCGACACATCGACCCACCATACCGCGCCCTCGGTGGCCGCCTGGGCGGGCACATCCTCGATCGCCGCGAGGTGCCGGCCCGATCGGTCGAAGAGGAGTTGGCGAATGGGCGCTTCAAAACGGATGCGCGGGGTAATCCGGGCGCCGGTGTCGACGTTCCACACAGCCGCCAATCCGCCGCGCCCGGCCCCGGCGACCAGACGCTCGTCCGGGGACATCGCGAGGGTCGTCAGGGGCTCTTCCAGTTCCAGCGGCGGGACCGTGCTCGCGTGCGAGGCGAAGTCGAACACCCGGACGGCGTCGTCCACCAGGGTGACTGCCCGACGCCCGTCCGGAAGGAAACGGACCTGAAAATGGGTGTGATCCAGCCAGGCCGGATGTCGCGCCGGTTCGGCCATCAGTTGGACCCTCGCAGGATCCCACAGGCGCAGGTGCCGATCGAAGCATCCCGTCAGAACGTAACGTCCGTCGGGTGACAAATCCCCGCCCGTGACGGAATGCGGATGAGGCAGGTCCACTGGCAGACCGCCCGGCGCGGTGATATCGGACACCAGCGCGCGGGATCGCGGCCCGGCGGAGGTGGACATGAACAGCGGGCCGCGCGGTGCGGTGCCTGCCCACATGATGAGGTCCTCGTGATGCCGGGGAGGCGCCATGACGGTCAGGGTGGCGGCATCCAGCAGGTACACTTCACGATCCATCGCGAGAAGAAGGTGTTCGCCCGCGGCATCGAACTGGAGGAACCGCACACCGGTCCCCGGCGCGTCCGCAACGCGAAGGAGCTTCCGATCGGCGACCCGCCACAGCGCGATTCCCTCGGCTCCCTGGGCATTCCCGGCACCGGCGAGCAGACGGCCATCGCGGCTGAAGGCAAGTTGGTAAACCTCCCGAAGACCTTCGAGGGGGACAAGCGGGCCGGGTGCGTTTGTGCCTCTGGCGATGAGCCACACCGGATCCGATCCACCCGCGGCGGCGAGCCACCGGCCATCGGGGCTGCAGGCCACCCGGTTGACGGGCGGCGACACGACCCGCATCGTCCCGGCACCGGCCTCCGTCCATGGCCAGGTGACAAGCGGCCCGGACGCGGCATGTCCGATCAGTTCCCGGTGGTCCGGTGCAAACTCGAGGGAATCCACCGGTCCTTCCAGGGTCATGGTGGATCCGACGGTCGCGCCGTCCTCGAGGCGCCACACCTGGACGTGTCCTTTGGCGCCACCGGCACCAATCCATTCCCCGCCCGGATCAACGGCCAGGGCCACGGCGGGTTCGCCCAACCGCCATTCGTGGACCTGCCGGGGGGCGGTCCGCAAGACACTGGAAATCCGGCGGCGATGGATGGTCTCGCGGGCGGCGCCGCCGGACTCCTGGCGGAGCGCTCCGACGAACTGCGCGAGGGACCCCGCCAGGTCGCCCTCCTCCATAAGCCGGACGCCGGTGGCGACACCCAGGCGCACGGCGTTCTTCTCGGCGTTGCGCTGCTGGCGAGAGGCGTCGCGGGCGGCCTGGGTGGCCTGCTGTTCCTTGTCCATGGCCCGCCACGCGAGCCATCCCATAAGGCCCACGACCACCGCGGCGACAGCGCCGGTCCGCAGCGCCCCCTGCCAATAGGCGCGCCGCTCGCGTCGCGCAAGTTCCCGCCGGCGTTCGGGAAGCCGGCGGAGGCGCACCGCCAGTTCACCGGCGGAGCGAATGCGGCTCTCGGGATTTGTTGCGAGGCAGGCCAACAGATCGTCGAGCAGGAGGGGATCGCGGATCCGCCGTGCCACATCGACGGTCACGGGTTGCGCGAGATCGCCGATCAGCACCTGGTAGAGAAGGACTCCCAGGGCGTACAGATCCGACGCCGGGGAGGGCGGACTGCCCTTGAACAACTCCGGAGCCCAGTAGAGCGGAGCGCTCGGGTCCGCCGCGGCTCCCAACAGCGATCCGTCATCAAGGGCACTTCGCACCGCGCCTTCCTCGGCGAGTTCGCGTGCGACAAGAACGCCGGTTCCGAAGTCGGTCACCTTGACTCGCGGCGATGAGTGTTCGTTGTCGGCCGGCTGAACGACCAGCGCCGCCGGCTTCAAATCGCCGTGGACAATCCCCGCGCGGTGAGCGGCATCCAGGGCGTCAGCCGCCTGGGCGATGATCTCCAGCCGATGTTCCACTGGGATCGCGTCCGCCCGTTCCAAACGGCAGAGTTCGGACAGAGCCGACCCGGCGACGTACTCACTCTCCAGGTAGTACGGGGGATGATCGAATTGAAAGGCATGCAGCCGGGCCACGGCCGGATGAGCCCCCACGTCCCGCTTCAGCCGCTCGAACAGGGCCGCGGACTCGTGCAGGGCGCGCACCCGCGCCGGTCGGAAGCAGAAGCGGAGTGCCCGGCATTGCTCGCCCTCCTTGTCCCGGGCGAGCCAGACCTCGCCAAAGCGGGAGTCACCCAGGAAACGCTCGATGATCCAGGGGGTGCCGGGGACGTCGCAGCCGATGGCGGGTCGCCAGCCTTGGAGGTCGTTCTCCGCCCCGCGATCGGCGGATCCCGGGCCGGGCGTTGGCGGTTGAAGCAGGGCGGTGCCTTCCTCGCCCACCTCGAAGATGGCCTCCGGTTCCTCCAGTCCCTTCAGAAGATACCGCCCGTGGCTCAGCCATCGAAGACCGTTGAACTCGGCGAGCAGGCCGTGGTCCGGACTCGCCCTTGCCGCGTCGAAGGCCGGTTCGCTGAGGAGGATCTGGTCGGCGCTTCCCAGTTCCATGACCGAAAAGGCCAGGCTGACCGCGAACCCGGTGAGATCCTGGGCACCATCGGGACGCTGGGCTTGTTCGACCTCGCCAAAATGAATGCCGACCCGATCGTGGACGCGGAGGTGGCCGGGTTCGTCCGCGAGCCACGTCTGCAACTCCCGCTGGAGACGGAGGGCGAACCGCAACGCATTCCGAGGTTCATCGAAAGCGAGGAAGATCGAGTCACCGGCCGTGTTGATCAGGGTGCCGTCGCCGACGCGTCGCAGCACGCGCGCCGCCAGGCGATGGTGCTCCAGGATGCGCCGGTTCCCAGCCAGGTCGCCAAGGGAGGCCAACAGCCGCGTCGACCCGACAATGTCCGTGAAGACAAGGGCTGTGCGCCGGCGCACCGGGGCTCGCGACAAATCCGCATGCCCGCTGGCGGACGTCGTGTCCATGCAACGAACTCAACTTGCCTCGACGGCTGGACGAAAGAAAGTCCAGGTCAGGCGACTTTTCGCAGTTTGCTCACCCGGCCGGTGCTGACCCATTCCACCACGAAGATGTTTCCGTCCTTGTCAAAGCAGGCGTCGTGAGGATGCACGAATCGCCCGTTGCGCCAGGTGCCCGGCTGCGTGCGGATCTTGAAACCGTCGAGAACCTGTTTGCGCCATTCCGGGTCGTCTCCGAGGTGCACGATGACCTTGTTGTCCTTGTCGAAAAGCGTGACGCGCGCGTAGAGGTCCGGGCAGAGAAGGACATCTCCGCGGATGTCGAGGTGCGCGGGGAACAGCACCCCGCCGACCTCGGAGACCGGCTTCCCGTCGGCGGTGAAATACTGCAGGCGCGCGTTGGCGCGATCGCAGACGCACAACAAGTCGCGGCGCACATCCCACCATAATCCATGCGGAGTCTTGAATTTACCGGGCTCGGTGCCCGGTCCGCCCCAGACCTGCAGCCAGCGGCCGTCCTTGTCGTAGCGATGGATGTAATTGGAGCCGTACCCGTCGGCGATGTAGAACCCCCCGTCCGGAGCAAAGGCGACATTGGTCGGGACGAAATTCTTTTTGGCGTCATAGACGCCGGACTCCCAGGGGAGACTGGTCGTCCAAACGATCTCGCCGTTGAGCGTGGTCTTGGTGACGCAATTCCGGCCCCAGATGCAGCTCAAGTAAAGGAACTCGTCCTTGCCTTCCCGGCGAAGATCCAGACCATGACCCGAGCCACTGTATTCATCGCCAAAGCTCCGCACGTAGCGACCGTCGGGATCAAACACGACGATGGAATCCTGGTGCACCAGGCCCGAGGGGGTGGTGTTGTGTTTGATGTAGATAAACCCCTGCGAATCGATCGTCACCCCGTGGGTTTCTCCCCACTTCAGCCGGCTCGGGAGTTCGCCCCATCCATGCAGACACTCATACGTGTGCTCGCCCTCCCCAACGATCGCCGGCCGCACGCCGGCCTTGTCCGCGCCTCGAACATAGGGAGCGGCGGAAGCAACCGCCGCCACGGCGGCGGCCTGACCGAGAAAGTGACGACGGGACACGGGAGAGCGCTGTGAGGTTTGCATGAGACCCGATTTTTCTAAGACCCTTCCCCGCGGCTGTCGAGTCTGGGGACTGTCAACGGTTCGCGAAACGCGCCTTGCGGACCTTGGCCCGCGGGTGGGCTCCCTCACCCGACCCGCGGCCGCCGGGAGCCGAGCATGTCCCACCCATCGCGTGCTGGAGACCGTGTCAGTCTCAGACGGGCTCTCAGGCACGACGACGGCGCGTCGCGGCATCCCGGAGGGATGCCGGGTCCCGGAGGGACCCAGGAGGGTTGGGGTGAGGGGAGGTTCGCGTGAAGTCTGCCTGCTCACGCCCGCGGCTACGACGAGTCTCCCTGGGTATCCGGTCCGTTCTGCCGTGAAGGCTCAGTCTCCTCCGCACCGGAATCCGTGAGCCGAACCGTGTATCCGCCCGACTTGCCACCCGCCTGGAGCGTGACGAGTCCTCGTGCCTTTGCCTCGACCAGCAGGTCGCTGAAGGACCGGAAACCGAAGGCGCGCTCGTTGAAACCCGGGTTGCGCCGCTTGATGGCGTCCTTGATCATCGAACCCCAGATGCGCTCGTCTTCATCGCGCTCCTCCGTCAGGGCTTCGAGGGTCTCGACGACCATCTCCAGGGCTCGAGCCGGATCCAGGCGCTTGGGTTCCGTCCGCCCTCCGCGTGCCGTGGGAGGCGACAGTGGCGACGGTGAAGGAACCGGCGACGGAGTGAGCGCCGGTGATGGAGAGGGCGGCGGTGTTGTGGCGGGTTGAACGGGCGAGCCAGCCGCGGTCCCGGCTGCTCCCCCTGCGGGGGCCGCCGTCACGGTGGCGGTCCGGCTCCGCTTCTTCGCGGGCGCCGGCCGGACAAGGTCGTCGTAGTAGATGAACTCGTCGCAGTTCTTCAGAAAAAGATCAGACGTCGAGTTCTTCACGCCGACCCCCACCACCTTTTTCGCATTCTCACGCAGCTTGCTGACCAGCGGTGAAAAGTCGGAATCCCCGCTGACGATCACGAAGGTGTCGACGTGGCCCTTCGTGTAACAGAGGTCGAGCGCGTCGACGACCATCCGGATGTCGGCGGAGTTCTTTCCGGACTGCCGCACATGAGGGATCTCGATGAGTTCGAACGCGGCTTCGTGAAGGCCCCGTTTGTATTCGCGGTATCGTTCGAAGTCGCAGTAGGCCTTCTTGACGACGATGTGTCCCTTCAGCAGGAGGCGTTCGACCATCTTCTCGATGTCGAAGTTCGGATAGTGCGCGTCACGAACCCCGAGCGCGATGTTCTCGAGGTCCAGGAACACCGCCATCGTCGCGTCGGTCGCGTGCATGCTCATCGGGGCGGCGCCAAACAGGGTTGCGGTCAGCGGACCGGGATCGTTGCCACGGTTGGATTGAGGTCCACACAGGCGCCTTCCACGGTGCTGCGAATGAACACACGCCCGTCAGCGTAAGCAGGGGTGCTCCAGCATTTGCCTTTGAGAAGGTCGGCGCGGGCCGCTTCGTGGTACGCATCGGGCCGCGCCTCGGCAACGACGAGTTGGCCTTCATCTCCGAGAACGATCAGTCGATCGCCAACGAGAATGACGTTGCCTGGGCCAAATCCGGGCTGCGACCAGGTCTCCTTGCCGGTGGCGAGCTCGACGCATTTGAGCGGGCAGGTGCTGAACTCCCTGAATCCGAAGAGACCGTACAGGTGGCCCTCATGGTAGACGGGAGTGCTCCAGTGATTTTGAAGCTGTCGCGGAAGCCGCCAAAGCTGGGTGGCCTGGAATCGATCGCCGTCCCGCGCGATCCGGAATGCGCCGGCCCCAACGTCGTAGCCGGCGGAGCAATAGACAATGTCGCCCCCGATCACTGGCGACGCGGCGGTGGACACGCTGTACGGAAACGGTTGCCGCCACAGAACGCCGCCATCCGCCGGTCGCACCGCCACAAGACCGGTTTGCGTGAAGAAAATGATTTGAGGCACCCCAAGCAGCGTCGCCGGGACGGGCGTCGCGTGGGTCATCTTATCGTTCTGTCCTTTCCACACGGTCTTTCCCGTGAGCTTATCGATGCCGAGGAGGGCCTGACCTGGACCGCCGCCGGCGACGAAGACCAGGCTTCCCTCGACCATCGGGGACGCCGCGTTCTGCCAGGAGATCAAGCGGCCGGCGTGCTCCGCGATAATGTCCTTCTTCCAGAGTTCCTTGCCGGTCGCCGCTTCGAGACACACGAGGAGCAAATGGGAGTCCAGGGCATAGAGGCGGTCTCCATCGATCGTGGGTGTCGATCGCGGGCCGTCTCCGCCCTCGTTGTCAGCGGCGCCTGAGTCTCCGCCGCCGTCGTATTTCGCGAGGCGCAGCGGATGGGCCCAAAGCTCGCTTCCGGTATGGGCATCCAGGGCCACCACCGTTTCCAGTGGGGCGCCGTCGAAATCCCGGGACACCAGGGTGAAGGCCCGGCCGTCGGCGATGCTGAACGAACTGAATCCAGCCGGCGTCGGCACTTTCCATAGGACCTTCGGACCGGCGGCCGGCCAGGTCTCGGCGGGGAGCTTCTCGGCGGAAACACCCGACTGACTTGGGCCCCGATAGGCGGGCCAGTCGGCCGCGCGCAAGGGATGAATCGTGGCAAGAACGCCTGGGAGAATGAGGAGCAGGAACTTCCTGGTCATGTGCATGTAAAGGCTGGCTGTTGCGGGAGTGAAGGTAACGGGTGTGCGTCGCGTTTCCAATGAATTGAGACCGGACAGCCGACCGGGTCCTTGCCTTCCGTCCGAGGGCTCTTATTAGCAGAAGCCAACAAAGAAAACGAAGGAGATCGAGATCGACAACGGGCTTGGGACGAGAATCGGACCGCCAGCAAGCGCCGCCGGGCGGCCGTCCTACCTCGGTGGGCACGGACTCCAGCCGGCCTACCGCGTCGAGTCGCGGTCCCCGTTCGGCGTCCACTTGGATGGAACATTCCCTGTCTCTCCGTTCTCTTTGCCGGGGGGTGCCTCCGGGTTGCAGCGGATGGGCCGGCCTCGGTATGCTGGCCGTTCCATGCGTCTGCTGGATCGCTACCAGCTTCGCGAACTCCTGATCGCCTTCGGGTATTGCCTTGCCGGCATCCTGGTCTTCTGGATGTCGTTTGAACTCCTCGGGGAGATGGATTCCATCCGGCGCCGGGACCTGGGGGTCCTGGAGACGACAGAGTACCTGGTGCAACGACTGCCGTTGTACCTCCTCCTCCAGATCCCGGTGGCCCTGCTGCTCTCGCTGCTTTATTCCCTGACCCAGCATGCCCGGCACAACGAGCTGATCGCGATGCGAGGCGCCGGGCTCAGTCTGTGGCGAATCGCTGTGCCCTATCTGGGAGTGGGAGTCGTCCTGAGCCTTGGCATGCAGGCCCTCAATGAGTTCGTCATTCCGGATGCCTCCGCCCGGGCCGAGGCCGTCCTCAACCGCCACGCCGCCGTCGGGAGTCGCACGGATCCCAACTGGCGGCAGAACCTCAATTTCCTCGATCCCGTCACCGGCCGGGTATGGTCTGTGCGCGCCTTTAATGTGGCCACCTCCGAATTGCGCGGGGCGCACATCCAGTGGCGCACTCCCGACGGGGGACGCGAGGAATTGCTGGCCGAACGCGGGGAATGGGTCCACGGCCACTGGGTCTTCGAGGACGTGACCCGCATCGCCTTTCCCCCCGGACCGGACGCCCTGCCGGATCAGACACAGACGAACCGTCTGGTGGTCGGCGATTTCCCGGAGACCCCGGCCCACCTGCGCAGTGAGGTGAAGATCAGCCGTCTGCTGGGAACGATGCGAAAGTCCCGGACCGTCCAGTTGTCGCTGCGTGAAATCCTGAATTACCGCCAGTTGCACCGGCGGCTGACGCCGGAGTTCGACGCCCGTCTGCGCACCTGGTTTTACGACCGGCTGGCGACACCATGGACCTGCCTGGTGGTGGTATTGATCGGTGTCCCGGCGGCGGCGGCATCAGGACGGCGCAACGTCTTCGTGGGTGTTGCCGCCGCGATCTTTCTGGCCTTCGCGTTTTTCGTGCTGAAGGAATTCAGTCTTGCGGCGGGCGCCGGGGGCTATCTGCCGGCGTGGCTCTCGGCCTGGGTTCCCAACCTGGCGTTTGGCGGCGCGGGGGTGATCGCGTTGAATCGAATCCGGTAGAGCTCAATCGTAGCCGCCGACCTGAGAGACTGTCTGAGGAGGAGGCCGGGCAGTTCCGCCTCGGTGCATCGGCGGGTAGGCAGGCAGACGGGCTCTCAGGGGTGGGGCATCCGGGAGATGCCGGAGCGATGGCCCGGGGTCAGCGGAGGCGCTATTCCGGAAACGCCGTATCCACCCGCACCGTCAGCTCCAGGAGCACCCGGTTCCTGAGGAGGTGTTCCAGGTCGGACCGGGCCGCCGCGCCAATCTCCCGAACCATCCGTCCGGCGGCGCCAATCAGCATCGCCTTGTACCGCGCCTGTGCGACCAGGATTGTGGCGCGAACCACGACGCGAGAGCCGGCCTCCGAAGGAACCTGCAGCGAATCCAGGCGGACGGCAGTCCGATACGGGATTTCTTCGCGGGTGAGTCGGTAGATCTTCTCGCGGATGATCTCGGTGATTCGGAAGTCTTGATGCACGTTCGTCACCTCATCCCGTGGATAAAGCGGGGGCCCTGCCGGCAGCAATTCGAGCAGGGAATCGACGAGGGAATCGAGTCCGCGACGCGCAATCGCAGAGACTTCCAGGACCGCAGCGTAGGCGTCCGAACGCATCAACCAGTCATCGCGGTAGGGGCGCTTGCGGAGATCGCTCTTGTTCAGGCAAAGCACGCGGGGTTGAACCCGGGTGCGGAGCGCCGCCGTCACCATGTCATCCTCGACCCCGAGAGGACGCGAGGGATCCACGACGTGAACAACGGCATCGATGCCCTCCAACGCCGCGCGTGCGCGCGCATGCAGGCGATCCACGAGCCGGCTTCGATGCGTGTGAAAGAATCCGGGGGTGTCCACGAAGATCACCTGGCCGCCGGGACGGTGAACGGCCCCGTGGATGGCGTGTCGGGTCGTTTGAGGACGTGGCGACACGATCGATAGTTTCGCGTCGACGAGCCCGTTGAGGAGCGTGGACTTTCCCACGTTCGTCCGTCCGACGAGCGCCACAAGGCCCGTGCGAAAACCGGCTGGCGGGTCCGGGGTCATCATCGCATCCGCAGTCCAAGGAGATCCGCGAGGTGGCCCTTGGCGGCCGCGGCCACCGCGTTCCGACTTGTCGCTGGCGCGGCGACGGCAACCTGATAGCTTTTCGACCCTTTGCTGGTCATGAAATGCGTTTCCTCAGGATCCGTTCGACGACTCATGGTGGCGACGATCACCCTGGTGCTGATGATGCCGGCGGTGCCGGTCCGCTCCCAGGCCCCGGGTCTGCCCGGCGGCAACCTCGGGTTCAACGCGGCGGTGGCGAGCCTCTTCCGCGATATCCCCGCCTTCTCGGCCGAGGTCGAAACGGCGCTTACGAACAACACCGACAAGTCCCATCTCACCCTGCCCATGCAGATGTTGAAGCGTGGGGACAGGTTCCGGATCGAAGTGGATTTTCTCCAGATGAAGAGCGCCGGCGTTTCCCTGAAGGGGCTCGGTAACATGGAAAACATCGGGATCGCAAAGATGGTCAGCCTCGTCCTTCCGGAGGAGAAGGGCATGATTGTCCTCTTTCCCGAGCTGAAGTTCTCCGCCCCGGTGGCGTTGTCGGAAACAGACCTGCCCGTGGCCGGCTTCCAGGTCAAGAAGCGCCGTGCCGGCAAGGATACGATCCTGGGCAAATCGTGCGTCCGCCAGAATGTCGTCCTCGAGGAACCCGACGGGACCAGGACGGACGCGACAGTCTGGGAGGACCCTGGGCTGAAGGACTTCCCGGTCCGCATGCTCTTCCGGCCGGCGACAGGTTCCATGATGATGACGTTCAGCCAGGTCAAGCTCACCCCACCGGCTGAAGACCTTTTCAAGGTGCCCTCGGATTACCGGAAATTCAGCGGCATTGCCAACCTAATGCAGGAAGCCCTGACCCGCGCGTACCATCCAAAGGCGACGCACTGACACGTTGGCGCCCGGCCCGTGCAAGGCCGGTTAAAGTGCCGCCTGGTCCAGCGCCTTCAAGACCTCGTCCTGGCTTAACCATTCCGAGAGGACGAGCGGATCGCGCGACGGGTTCTTCGGATAGACCAGCACCAGCGGCACGCCGGCGCGCTCGAAGCGCTGCAATTCCTTCGTGATCGCGGGCGGATACAAGGTGTAGTCGGCTTGAAGGGGCACGGCATTGACCTTCAATAGCCTTTCCCGGACCGCCGGGACGTTGATCGCCGCCCGCTCGTTTCGGATGCACGTCAGGCACCAGTCGGCCGTGAAATCCACGAAGACCGGTCGCCCTTGCCGCCTGGCCGCCTCGATGGCCTGGTGCGACCACGGACGCCAGGCAATCTGATCCCCTTCCACGGGCGCGCCCGAAATGAGACTCGATGCGTCGCCACCGCGGACCAGGGCCGCCGCCGCTGGGACGGGGGTTCGCCAGTGCAATTCGTGCTCGAGCACGACGCCGTAGGCGGATGCGGCGACCAGCGCCGAAATCACCATCGCCACGGAACGGTGGCGCCGTCCGCGTTGGACAAATTCGCCCCAGATCCAGGCGGCGAGGGCGACCCCCACCAGGTAGAGGCCGAGCCACAGCGGTCCCGCCCCCCCGAAATGCCGCGTCGCCGACAGCGAATAGAGCCAAAGCGCAGCCGCAAGCATCGGGAACCCCATCGCGACCTTGAAACGCTCCATCCACGAACCTGGCTTTGGCAGGAATCGCAGCCACGCCGGTTGAAGACTCAGGAGGACGTAAGGCGCCGCCAGACCCGCCGCGATCGCCGTGAAAACCACGAGGATCGTGAGGGCGTTGGTCGTAAAGGCGTACCCCAGGGCCGGCGCCAGAAAAGGGGCCGTGCATGGCGTCGCCAGGGCGACCGCCAGGGCGCCATTGAAAAACGAACCGACCGGTCCTTCGCGCCGGGTCAGTTCGCCGGCCGAATCCAGCGCTCGCCCGGTGATATTGATCTCGAAGACGCCGAACAGGCTCAGGGCCACCAGGAGCACCAGGGTGGTCAGGGCGACGAGAAATACCGGGTTGGCGAACTGCATGCCCCATCCTGCAAAACCCGCCGTCGCTTTGACCCCAATGACGACCCCCGCAAGGATCATGAACGACACCCACACTCCCAGGGCATAGACGAGCCCGAGCTTTCGAACCTCCCGGGGGGTGTTCCCCGACTGCCGCACGAACCCGAGGATCTTTAAGGCGATCACGGGCAGCACGCACGGCATGACGTTGAGGATCAGGCCACCGAGAAAACCCAGGCCGATCGCCTCCACAAGCGTGTGGCGCCCCTGGAGTCCGGTCGCGAGTTCCGCCGGCGGACCGGGGGGGGCGCTGATCTCACCGCCGCCGGCGTGGGCGCGGCGGATTCCTCCCCCTGGATCTGCAATCGGGCCGTCATTGCGGTGACGGGCAGGTGCCGTGGATCGACCATCACCAGCAGACCGTCGATCGATGTGGGCCAATCGCCCTGGAACCTTCGCACGCGCTTTCGCAGCACGACCGCGTCCTCCTCGATCGGGAGGCGCTCTGTCTGAGGGCCGACTTCGTACGCTTTCGATGGGTACGGGTAGAAATCCGGGGCCCCATCCACCTTGGGTGCCTTCCAATGGATGCGCAGCGGACGCTCCTCCCCTTGCGGCGGTCCTTCCCAGGCGGCGGAAACGGCGGCGTCTGGAACCGGTCCGGGGAGGCGCGATTCCGCGGCAGCAATCCGGGCGGCCTCGCTGGAGGGACTCGTGCTGGCGCCGACGGTCAGATGCGCGGAGACCTGGCTGCCGCCGGGGATGCACAGCTTTTTGCATTCGAGCCACTTGATCGAGGCGCTGAGTTGGAGCGGGCCCTGCGTGACACTGGGATCCACGTGGATGGGGACCAGGAGCACGACGGTGCCGTGATAGACGTACGTGATGAAGCCGACTTCCTCGTGCCATTCGGGTGCGGGCCAGCGGATCTCCCCCGCGCTCAGTCCGGTCGGCAAATCCCAACGGACGGTGGTGGGTTCACCGGAGTCCCCGCCGTTGCGCCAATAGGTGTGCCAGCCGGGTTTCATCGTGAGTTCGATGCCCGCAAGAAAGGTGTCTCCCGGCTTCACCGTGTCGACCGGGAGCAGGAGACGCGCCTGTGTCGCGCTTGCGGCGATTCCTGCAAGGGGGAACAGCGCGAAGACCAGGGCGGCGAGCGATCGGATCCAACGCATGCGCCTCAACATGACCTCAAAGGGAATGAATTTGCAAAACCTACGAACGCCCGAAGCATCGCGGGGTGCCTGAGACAGAGAACGGTTGTCACGTCTGGTTGCGAACGGGTCGGGAGGGCTTGGCGGCCATGCTGTCGGCCATCGAGCATGCACAGAGCTCTGTCGGACTGGAGATCTATATCTTACAGGATGGTGAAATTGGGACCCGCTTTCGCGACGCCCTGACGGCGGCGGCCCGCCGTGGCCTGCGCGTCCGGGTCCTGGTCGATGCCTTCGGATCGTTCGAACTTTCCGCGGATTTCCTTGAGCCGATCGAGGCGGCGGGCGGCCACTGCCGCTGGTTCAATCCCCTGGAACTGCGCCGGTTCCATTACCGGGACCATCGCAAGCTTCTAATTGTCGACGATCAAACCGCGATCATCGGCGGGTTCAACATTGGCCGGGAATACGATGGAGACGGACGAACCGAAGGGTGGAGGGACCTCGGCATGCGCCTCCAGGGCGAGGTCGTCGGGGAGTTGGCTCGCGCCTTCCATGGCATGTTCGGCGCGGCCAGTTTCCGGCACCGCCGCCTTTTCCGATTTCGGCGGAATCTCCGGCCCCAGGAGATCAGAACGCCCCAGGGAAACCTGTACCTCCTCTCACCGGGGCTAGGGCCCAATCCGCTTAAACACGCCCTCGCCGGTGACATCCGCCGATCGCGGAGGATCCATCTGACGACTGCGTATTTCATGCCGCCTGGAAGGATTCGCCGGGCGATGATCAGCGCCGCGCGGAAAGGTGCCGAGGTCCAGCTCCTGGTCGCGGGGATTTCTGACGTAAGGCTGGCCCAGTGGGCCGCGTGGGGGCAGTACGGGCGCTTGCTGCGGGCTGGCGTCCAGATCTACGAATACCAGCCGGCGGTGCTTCACTCGAAGTGTTACCTCATGGATGACATCGCCTACGTGGGATCGGCCAATCTCGACCTTCGCAGTTTGTCCATCAACTACGAGCTGCTGCTCCGGATCCAGGACGCGGAAGTCGCCGCGGCTGGCCACAAGCTGTTTCTTGCTGACCTGGAGCAGAGCCGGCAGATCACCCGGGACGAATACCGAGATCGCCCGTGGTTTCGGAGAGTCCTTGAACTGATCGCCGGAACGGTGCTGGAGCGGCTCGACCTCGGCCTCGCGATGCGCCGGTTGTCACTCTTTCGTGGAGGGCGTCTGCCCCCGCGCATCGAGCGGCAACGGGATCTTCGATAGATCGCCAATTCCGAAGGTTCCTTTCTGTTCGCCGCCTCACCGGCGCTCGGGACGGTGCGCCTCGCCGGGACCCGTCCGCCGATTTCGCGTGTCGCGGACGTTCTCATATCGGACCCGGCCCTCTTCCTTGGGCCGGTTGATCACGACGAGATTCTTCTCGGTCGACTCGACCTCGTTGTCCTCGACGACGATGTTGCGACCGCCTTCGGTCGCGTTGTGGCTGTCAAGCAGGACAACCGGCTGCGCCTTCATCAGCGGATTGCGCTGAAGCCCGGTGATTTTGTTCCCGGTGAATGTCAGGTCATTGGCGTTCTGCACGTAGAGGATGACACGCGCCAGGTTCTCAAACCGGTTGCTGGTGAAGTGGACGTCGGAGGCGTTGTTGACGATGAGGGCGTTCGCGGCGACATAGCCGGGGACGCCGGGCTCGGTCTTGTTGTGGATGATGTTATTGCGGAAGATCACATGCCGGGTCTGATCGGGGCGACCGCGCAGGTTCTGGAGGGTGGCGGCCCCGTTCCCGCCAGAGAGATCATTATTTTCGACGGTGACGTCCGACACCGACCAGTCCTTCCCCTCGCTCGTGGTGAGCCGAATGTTGTAGCCGAGCGGGGCGTAGCCGTCGGTGACGAGCAGGCTGTGCTCGAGATGGTTGTCGCGTATCGCGATGTCCTTGCAGTAACCACGCTGGCAGGTCACCGCCACCGAGTCGTCCGTGGAGAAGACATGGTTGCTCGCGATGAGGACGTGCTCGACATCGATGAGATGGATGCCGTCGGCGTTCTTTCCGTTGAAACGTCGTGAATGGGTGCCCCGGCCGGTGGAGATATCGCATCCGGTCACCGTGACATCGGCGCACGCCTGGATGGCAACCGCGAAGTTGACCACATCCTGGATCTTCAGGTGGTCCATCTTGACGCCTCGATATCCGCGAAGCCAAAGGCCGTGACCTCCATGGACGGCCTTCGAGCCTGTGGGAAAATACTCCGCGGCGTGATGACTGTTGCCGTCGAAGCCCCCGCTTCCATTCCCCTGGATCACGAGATTGCTCCGGGTCAACTGAGGCGCCCCATCGCGAAATTCCGGTTCCACCCCGAAAACGAACTGGTTGTATTGCACGTTGTCGGCCGCTTTGACCCTGCCAAACCACTCGATGGTGGTGTTGTCGTTGGTCATCCGGACCGTGTTGGAAATCAGGAATGCGTGGTCGGCGTCGATCCGGAGCCGCGGCACGCCCGAGGCGAAGAGGGCCCGAAGCGCCAGCGTGTCGTCAGTGACACCGTCGCCGGTCGCGCCGCATTCGAGCGCGGAAAGCCGGTCCTCCGTGACAACGCGGACCCAACGGCCTTGAGGCACCGCCGCGAAGATCGTGGCCAGATTCGTCGGCGACGTATTCGACCGATCCAGGAGAAAACGTCCACCGCCAGAGCCGGCGCGATGATAGCCATCGACTTCAACCGGGCGATCGGGGACTCCCTTCAGGGTCCGCCAGTCCGTTTGACAGAGTTCGTCCAGGGTGCGGACGTGGAGGGCTTCCTCCGGTTGTGCCCGATCGCCGCATCCCACGACGACAAGCGCGGCCAGGCCAAGTGCAAGCGATGTCTTTGTCATGGCGCAAAGATGCTGACATTAGGAGAGGATTCAACGGGGCTTGTCCGCGCGGGGCGTCTCCTGAAGAATGCCCCGTGGACATTCTCCGCCATGGAATCTCCGGCTGAAAGGCAGGTGCCGACGATCCAGGACGCTCCGGCCCGGAGGCCTGCCATCATCTTTTGCGATCCGCGCACGGCCAACCTCAAGGTGGCGGCTCTCAGCCTCCTGGATCGCGCCCTGGTCGCAGCTCATCGCGGGGGCTTTGGTCCGATTCAGGTGGTCTGCGAGGGGCCCCTTCCTCCGACCCGTCGGGCGAAGGCGTGGGGGATCCCATTCGAGGTGGTCACCCGGCCGCCCTTTCGGGACACTTGGACGCTGGTCCTCAGCACGAGCGTCCTGGTGGAGGCGGAGGCCTTGCGTCGGCTGGAAGACCAACCGGCGCGACTGGAGGATGGCTACGGGTTTGGTCTGCCCGTCGGCCTTGTGCCGCCAGGCGACGACGATCCGAGGGTCCGCCTGGAATCCCTGCCCGGCCTTGAGCTTTCCGGGATCACAAGAAACGTTCGGAACCCCTCCGAGGCCCGCCAGGCCGAGGCCGCCCTCTGGGCGTCCCTTAAAAGTTCGAGCGACGGCATCGTTGACCGGCTCTTCAACCGGCCGGTTGGCCGGCCTCTTTCAAAGATCCTGATCCGCACCCCGATCACGCCCAATGCAATCTCCCTGGCTTCGACGGTCCTTGGGGTCGGCGCGGGATTCCTGTTCGCATTTGGAAGTCCCGAGTGGACCGTCGTTGCCGCCATCCTCTTTCAGGTCTCCGCGATCGTGGACTGCATCGACGGCGATGTCGCGCGAGCAGTCTTCAAGGAGTCGGCCCTCGGCAAGTGGCTGGACCTTGCCGGTGACCAGGTGGTGCACGCCGCGGTCTTTGCAGGCATTGCCGTCGGCCTGTGGAAATCAGGGATCGGTCGCCATGTCGGGTGGCTGGGGGCGGTGGCCATCGCGGGGGCGGCGCTTTCCTTTGTGATGGTCGTCCGCAGCACCCGCAAGACGCCGCCGCCGGCGGGCCGGATCCAGCGGTTGATCGATTTCACCGCCAATCGCGATTTTTCCGTGCTGGTCCTCGCGTTTGCCGTGGCCGATGTCCTGCACTGGTTCCTCTGGATGGCTGCGATTGGCAGCCATTTGTTCTGGATGGCACTCCTGGTGTTCGAGAGGACCGAGCCTCGGCCGCGCCGGTTGGCGGATCGCAGGTCGTGAAGCCGCGCAAGACAGGATTCGCGCATCGGTTCGGGCATCATGGTGAAAGCTCTGGGCTGATCAGATAATAGCGTCTCCCACTGAAAGTCGCCTGGTTGCGGGCAGCGCCGTTCGTGATTACGCTGACTGTGTGCTGAATGAGATCGCCCGCGCGATCGACGATGCCTTCAACACCGGTCGCTTGCTCTACACAGTAAAAGTGCAGCCGCCACGGAGCATTCGTGACGAGCACCGGAGCTGCAAACAGTGCGCTTGCTCCGGGCCCAAGATCACCCCCAAAATCATACCAATTCCCGAGACGCAGATTTCCGGCCGAATCGCGATGCCAGTACAGCCAAGCATCGCGTCTCTTGTTTCTCAACGAGTTCGTGACCCAGACTCCTGCGTCACGAAACTCGAGGGCGTCAGGGTCAAAAGCGACGCGCTCGGGGCCCGCATTCGTGACAAAGAACACGGCGAAATCTCCCTTCGTGGGAATGTTCGTGAGTCCACTAAAAGTCAGAGACACTCCTTTTGGAGTTTGGGACGTATTCGACTCGGGGCGCTCACGCACGAGCAGGAACACGCAGAGGAAAAGCAGAGCTATTCCCACAGATGTTGCGAGCTTACGTGCCTTCATGGCGGTGCTGCTGTGCCAAGTGTCAAGTATGACCACGCCGGACGCCTGGCGTCAGCTTGAAAGTGGCGCGTTTGTCCGGCGTTGGCTGCAGTGAATTGTTCGGAACGCCTGCGCCGGGGCAGGAGCAGGGTGCAGCACCATCCGATCGCTCGCGGGCAGGGCTGCCAGCACGGTCGGCTGCAACAGTCGATGACAAACCATCCGAACCGCCCGACCGCCCGACTGCCCGGCGGTTCGCTGCAGCGCTCCGGTCAGTTTCCGTGTGCCGCGCTGAAATTCGCATCGGCAATAGCCGCTTCGAGACCCCGGGCGGCCGTCGGCAACACGCGAGCGAGTTGCGGCAGGCGGTCGTTGACCTGAAGGAGGATTGGATGGGCCCGGCTTTCCACCAACCGCTGGTACCAGAGAAGAAACTCGCGGCTGACCGCCGTCTCATCCGCACCGGGCGACCCCGGGCTCTGGTCCGACAGCAGTTCGCATAACGCGAGGGCGGCGCGAGAGCGGACACCGGCCTGGGTCGCACCCTGACGCCAGAAGGGCAGGGCCCCTGTTGTGTCGCCCGCCAGCAGCAGGGCCTCCGCGCGACGCGATGCGAGGACCGCGTCGGTCGGCCGGTGTTTGACGGCCTCGCCGGTCCAGTCGAGAGCGAATTCCAGCAACTCCGCGTTGCCGAGGGCGATTTCGCTCCCCAGCCGCCACGATTCCTCGTCCCCCGGGGCTTCCGTGATGAGCTGATGCAGCAGGGTCAGGGCCTCCACGAGTCGGCCTTGACGGGAATGAAGCCGGGCCAGGTCCCGCCGGACAGGCCGCGACCCGGGTTCGTCCCCCAGCGCCTTGCGGAGCGCCTCGAGGGCGTCGTCGAGGCGATTCAGTTCCACGAGGCAGAGCGCCAGGCAATGGCGGGGCGCGGCCTTCAGGATCTCGGGATGAATCGGGCACAGCCCCGGCACGTTTCGACGCGCGAGGCAGCGTTCGAATGCCTCAATGGCTTGCTGGAAATCCCCACCGCGAAACCGTGCCATGCCCAGCGTGAAGCACAGGCTGGCACTCAGTTCCGAGATGCGGCCAACCGGCGATTCCAGGACGCGCACCACCTGGTCGAAGCGTCCGGCCTTCAGCAATTGGGCGGTGAGCTGCGTCAGGAGGGTCTCGCGCAACTCGGGGACCTTTTGCTGATCCGGATCCGCGCTGAGGGCCTGAAAGGCCTCTTCATAGCGCGCCAGCCCTTCGGAAGATCGACCCGACCGGACCAGTTCAAGCCCGAGATTCATCAGGAGGTTGGCATCATGGGGGATCTCATCGACCGCCTGTTCCAGGAGGCGCAAATTGCGCTCGGTCTTTCGCCGATCCGCCACGACCGCCTTCGTGTACCCGTGGTGACGCAGCCGGGCGGTGCCCAATGCCGTGTCCAGCCCCCATTCCTCGGCGCGCACAAGAACGCTCGAGAAAACCTGCTCGTGAACCCGGCTGACATAGAACAGGCCGGGCGCATTGCGGAAAAGCCTGGGAACGTAAGAGAGGCCCTCCTCCTCGACGCCGACGTTGACCAGCGGCAGGCGTAAACCGAGCAATCGGCCCTGTCCGAGGTCGGCCTCCAGACGGGCATGTTCCTCGAGGGGCAGCTCCTCATCCGCATCCAGCGCGAGCACCCAGTCTCCCCGGACGTGCTCCATGGCGGCGTTGCGCGCGGCGCTGAAGTCGTCACACCACTCAAAGTCATGGACCTCGGCGCCGAACTCACGGGCGATCTGCACGGTGCGATCGGTCGAGCCCGTGTCGAGGACGACGATCTGGTCCGCGATCGGTTTCACGGACGCAAGGCATCGAGACAGGAACGCCTCCTCATTGCGCACGATCAGGTAGACCGACAGACGCGGCTTGGGACCGGCTGGAGCCTGGCCGGGCGCGGCTGTCGTCGATTCGAGCACGCCCGGGGGGCCGGCGAGCCATGCGGAGTCCGCGCTCTTTCGGCCGTGCTGCGGGATCTTCTTCAGAAACTTCCGAACGGGCTTCCAATCCGGAACCCGTTTTCGAGCATGCTGGGCCCATTGGCGGGCGACCTGGAGATCGCCGGCGGCGGCCGCGATTTCCGCCAGGAGAAGCCAGGCCTCCGGATGAAATGGACGCTCCATCAAAGCTGCGACGGTCGCCGACCATGCTTCTCGATATCTCCGTTTCCCGAGGCATTCGCGAGCCTGTCCAAGATGGCCCAATCGCGCACACTGGGGAATGGATAGCGGGGCGGGAGACGCCGGGGTGGGACGACCGGCCGACGGGACGGAACGCGAACGCACCTCGAGAATCCGCCGGACGGCGATTTCCGCCATGCGATCCCACGATGCGTGCTCGCGGGCGTGAGCCGCGAGCGCGCGCCCGCGGATCCGCGCCGCACCCGGGTCGGCCTCAAGCGCGCGCATATGTTCAACCAGCGACGGCACGTCGGGTTCGAGCAGCCAGCCTTCGCCGGCGAGTTTCATGCCGCTGATTTCCCGGCCGATCCGACGGCGCGACGCCTTCACCCGGCAGGCAAGGTCCCGCGGCACGAATTCATCGGTAGGTCCGCCTTCCGTAACGACCACGGGCAGACCGCAGGCCATGGCTTCGAGCACGGGAAGACCGAAGCCCTCGCCGCGGTAGGGATGCACGAGGGCATCGCACGCGGTGTAGAGACCCGGCAGCTTTTCAGGCGGCCATTCCTCGTTGAGATACAGGATCTCGGGCGCGTTCGGCAGGGCCTGCGCCGCCTTGATCCGGGCCTCGAAGGTCTGACCGGAGTACACACTGTCCCCTCCGAAATCCTTGATCACGAGGCAGACGTCATCCTGGGCCGTGAAGGCCTCGAGATAGGCCCGAAGGAGGACATCCGGCCCCTTGCGATGGATGGTGCCGCCGACGAAGAGGAACTTGAACCGTCGGTTCGTTGAAAGTTTCAACGGCGGCGCGCCCGGGTGGAAGCGCGCTGTGTCGACTCCATTCGGGACCACGTGGACACGCTCCGCGCGCACACCCGAGTCGACATAGCACTTGCGTACGAACTCCGACGGGACCCAGAACTCATCGACATTCCGTGCGTCATCGACCCATTGCTGTGGCAGGACGCCATATTCCCAGGGTTGAATGACGATCAGGGAACCCTGAGTCGGCCGGCTCCAATCGGGCGGCCAGGCGTGACGAATCGTGACCTGGGTCTCCGACGGGAGGGTCGAGCGCAACCGTCTGGCGGTTTCCGCCAATTCGCCGCGAGAAGCCTCCCCGCCGAGCCCCGTCGTCTCGCCCATGCGGCTCAGCCGGATTTCGGACCGTTGCTCGAGCGCCGCGGTGAGGGCGCGGTTCACGTGGGAGAGGCTGCCATGATCCAGGAAGGATCCCTGCCAGGCGACGCAGATCGCGCGGTTTCGCCCCAGGGCCTCCGGGGAGGACATGGCGGGTGGCGAGACCGGGCGTCTCTCCGGCTGCCCAACTTGGGAGGGTGAAGTGGCAGACCCAGGTTTGGGGAGGGCGAGGCCATGTCGGCCCGCCAGCCCGGCGAGGGCAGACCGGCGTTCCGGATCGGGCGCGGCAAGGCGATGAGCGACTTCAAGCAGCCGGGCGACTTCGGCCTTCTCCCCCCCTCGACAGGCGATGTCGATTGCGGCCAGGAGGTGATCGAACCGGAAAATCCGTCGACCGACGCGGGTGTAGCGGTCGTCGTCATGGATCACCATGCAGAAGGGGTTGAATCGAATCTCAACCCCGGCGGCCTTGAGGCGCGCCGAGAAATCGACGTCTTCCTGCTCATAGAAACCGCGCGCCTCGTCCCAGCTGACATGATCCAGGACATGGGTCTTGAGCACACAGAACCCGCCTGTGAGGTAGACCTTTGGATCGGTCTCCCAGTAATCGAGCAGGACCGATCCCTTGGGCCCGCCCGTGGTCGCCCAATCCCAGAAGCGGCTTCCATCGGGGTTGACAATACGGACTCCCATTGCCTCGTAGTCTTCGCCAAAGCGCCCGAGCCCGCCCGCGAATCCCGGTCCAAAGACCAGGTCATCGTCGCTCACCACGACGTGGTCGTAGCGGGCGTGACGGGCCAGATGATTCCGCATCCGACCGAGCCGTCCGGAACGCGCAAGATCCGCGAGATCGAATTTGCGGACCCCGTTGGGTGCGTCCGTGACATTGCCGCCGACGAGGATCTCGAAACGCGGCAGGCCGAGGGCCTGAATGCTGGCGATTTGGCGTTCGAGTTTCGCTCGACGGCCGCCGCCCGTGATGATGCAGAAGGAGTAGCCCGGAGGACGTTCCACGGTGCCTGTCCGGCCGCGAGGCAAGGCACTCCGGATCCGGGCCACCTGCCGCTCGAGATTGTCGCCGCCGATCCTCCGCAGTTCATCCGGATCGATGCCGATGATGGCTTCGAACAAGGGCGTGCGTGAAACGCGGCGCGCTGCGAGATGGCGGGCGGGATCCGCGAAGGCCGCGGCCTCGGCGATGAATGCGAGGGTGTCCCGAATCGACGCGACCGGGATCGGTTCGGACTCGAAGATCCCCGACACCGCCGAAGCCACGAGCGGGGTGAGGTCCTCTTCGGCTCCGGCGGGGGCGGCCGCGGACGCGGACGGCGCGGCCGCCGCGACGGTCACGGTTTCGAGGTAGGATTGCTCCGTCAGCCGCTGCAGGAGGCAGCGGAACGCGGTCTTCGCGTCATTGGGATTGCCCCATCGACGCAGGCTCAGGGCGACCAGCAGGAGGGTCTCGGGCGCGTCGGGTCGGACCTCGGTCAGGCGCGCGCAGGCCGCGGCGCATGGTTGAGCCTCGCCGGCTGCGAACCGTCGCCTGGCGGTTTCGATCAACTTGAGCCACTCGTCCGGGCCGCGACCAGATCCCCCGGTGGAGGCCGCGGGACGTCCGAGGGCGGATTGAAGGATGGACCGGATCCTTGCGTTCACCGCGAGATCGGCCGCCTCGACACTGCGGTTGACGAGCTGGAGCGCAGCGGCGAGGTCCCCGTACTTCGCCAGGATCATCCCGGCGATGAGCCAGGCGCGGGAATCGCTGGAATGGAGGGGCGCTCCGGTCCGGTAGCAGTAGGAGAACAGCGTCCGGAGGTCGTGGCGCTCGAGCATCGCCCGGACGGCAGTGACGTCGTACGACATGTCCGCTGGTTTGCTCACCCTGGAGAGCGAATCCTCGTGCCGACGATAGATGCCGACGTCGGTGTTCACCGATTTCACCGTGGCGACGGGCACGAGCCGGGTCCAGAACTCGTAATCGTGGGCGCGGGGAAACTCCGGGTTGTAGCCGCCGATGCGGTCGTAACACGCCTTGCGGACCAGGGTGCAGACATTGGGGATCCGATTCTCGACGAGGGTGTCGGCGACGAGGTTCTCCTTCCACCCGTCGTAATCGGTGTACATCCAACGCTCCCGAACCGCCAGGTGCTCGTCCGCGGCCAGGATGTTGCCGTAGAGGACGTCCACCTCGGGCTGCCGCCCCAGCGCGGCCGCATAGAGCGCAAGGGTGTTGGGAAAGATGGAGTCGTCCGAGTCCAGCCACACGATGAATTCACCCCGCGCCTCCGCGATGCAGCGATTGCGCGTCTGCGGTCCCCCGCTGTGCTCCTTCAGGATGTACCGGATGCGCGGGTCGCGGTGTTGTTCCATCATCGCGGCGGTCCCGTCGGTTGAACCGTCATCCACCACGACCACTTCAAATCTCGGATACGTCTGGGCGAGCGCACTGCGGAGGGCCTCCGGCAGAAACGCGGCCCGGTTGAAAGTCGGGATCGCAATGGTGATCAGGGGTTCGGCATCCGTCGCGGCTGCCTGGGCGGATGGTTGCGCCGGGAGCGCCCCGCCTGCCGCCTCGGGTCCCGGGATCAGGAGGTCTTCGCGTCCCGCGAAGGATCTCCAGCTCGCCAGGAGTTCGTCGTAATCCGGGTGCTTGCACCGGAGCCTGGCCCGCGATTCCGCCTGGCGCTGGCGCTTTCTGGCGAGGTGCTCCTCGCTGGCCGCGAAGTCATGGAACACCACAGGGGCCGGGGAGTAGATCTGCCGCCGCCGGTCGCTCTCGACCGCAAGCAGACGAAACGCAAGGTCCACGCCGCCGGTGCCGAAGATAATCTCGTCGTCCCAGCCTCCGGCCTTGAAAAAGGTCCGGGCGAGATACGACGTGTTCCCCTCGATGTCGGCATAGATCGGAAACCGCCTCTCGCCGAGATGATAGTGCTTCGCGAGTTGGTTCAGGGGATTTGCCGTTTTGGGCAGGACAGCGCCGCGGACGGCGATGACATCGAAGCGCCGGAACTCCTGGACATGGGCGGCGACGCATCCGGGAGCGGGAATGGCGTCGTCATCGAGGAATAGGAGGATTGGGCCGGCCGCGAAAGCCGCGCCGACATTGCGGGCGAAATAGGCGCCAGTGTTTTCGCGAAGACTGATGATCGTGTCCACCCATGGGCGGATGCCGGTCTCCGGCACGACACCCATCCCGTTGATGACATAGATCACCTCGATCCGGACCCCGGTCTCCTCTCGCAGGGCCTTCAAGACCCTGACGCCATCGGCGCGAAGCTCGTGTGAAATGACGATGATGGAGACCTCGGGTTTTTCGACGTTCCGAATGGTCTCCACCCGGTGCAACTGGGCCTGGTAGCGGTCGGCTTTCGACGTCCACCCCGTTCGCTCCAGGGCGGAGGCGAGGGCCGCGGCCGGGTCCGGTTCCAGACCCGGGGTTGGCGGGCTGGCGGCACTTCGCGGGGCGCGGTACCGGACCTCGCCCACCCTCGAGATTCGTTCCAGTTCGGAGCGTGGCTGCCCCTTGTATGTGGCGTGGTATTCCCCGATTTCCGGGTGTTTCCATTGGAGATAGGCGCGCATCCGACGGTGGCGCCGTTTCTTTTCGTCCACCTTGCCGTCGGCCTCGGCGTAGTTGTGGTGAATGACGGTCCAGGGCCAGTACAGGGTGGCGGCGGTTCCGTATTGGCGGGAGATCCGGTAGGACAGATCGACACCCTCGCCTCCGAAGAGGAGTGGGTCCTGGCCTCCGAAACGTCGCCAGGTCTCCACCCGAAACGCACTGTTGCCTTCGGCGTTGATCGCTGCCGCCATGGGCTCCTCGCCCAAATCATACTGGGGCCCGCGGCGATTGTTGGCGTGTTCCGATTTCGGCAGCACGCGGCCGCGCAACGCCTCGATGTCACACCGCTCAAAGGCGTCCATGATCGACGCCAGGTATCCCCGCGCCGCAAGGGCGTCATCGTCGATGAAGACGGCGATCGGCGCCCGCGCGAAGTGAACGCCGACATTCCGCCCCTCGGCGAGGATGACGTTCATCGGCATTCGCACATGGAGGAGCTGCCGGCGACCGAGTTCGGAGGCGATTCCCTCGTTGCCGCCGTTATCGACGACAATGATCTCGTGAGGCGGGGCGCCCGGGTCGGCGAGCGAATCGAGACAGTCGATCAAGCCCCTGCCGATCTTGTAGGCGACAATGACGACGGAGACCTTGGGAGCCGCTTCGACGCGATGATCGCTCCGGGGGAGGGAGTCGCAATGGATCATCTCCCGGTACCGGTCGGCGGCGTTCCGGGCCTCGTCAAAGCGGTCCTCCGTCAGGAGGTCAAAGGCGAGTTGAAGATGGCTGAACGGGTCTTCACCGGAGAGCGCGGGCGGACTTCTGTGATTGGCGGAGCCCGCGTCCGGGGACACCGCGCTTGGATCGGCGACAAGGTTCGGCTCACGGACGGACGGCGCCGGCGACGCCGGGGTTTCGTCCTCGCCCAAGGTTAATTCCAAGAGCTTGGCCCGCGCCTCCGCGTGGCTCGGCTCCACCAGGACGGCGCGTGAAAGAAAGGTTCGGGCCGCCTCCGGGTTTCCGTGGAGGGCATGCAGGTTCCCGAGGCATGCCGCGAGATCGGCGTCATTGGGGGAGAGGTCGGCCGCCTGCTCGAGTTCGCGGATCGCCTCCGGCACCTCTCCGCGATTCATGAGTTCCTGGCCCCCGCGCAGCAGCCCTTCGAGATGAACGGCCTCTTCCGGAGTCAAACCTGCCGCCCGCCGGCAGTCGGCAAGGAGCCCCCGCGCGGCAGGGTTGTCCGGGTCCACTTCCAGGGTTCGCTCGAGGGCCGCGCGCGAGGCTGGGAATTCCCCGGCGTGAAAGAAGCATTGCGCCATCCCAAGGAGCATTTCCACATCGGCAGGGCTCCGCTCGAGCACGCGGGCGCAGGCGAGGGCGCCCTCGGCCCAGCGCTGCCGACGGACACAGACCCTGGCAAGGAGCTTCAGGCCCTCCACGCCGTTGGGATTGAGAGCAACGGCTTCCCGCGCCATCGCCTCCACTTGTGACAAGACATTGATTTCGTTCAACGCCGGCGTCGCCGGGGCGCAGGGCGGAGGTTCGGTTCCAGGCTGTGTCTTCGACAGGGTCGGGGATGACGGCGTCATGGGTTGTGTCCAGGAAAAGAGTCTTTGCTCACGCGCTTCGAGATTGAAGAGTTCGATCCCGGCGCGCTCGACGGGCAAGGGCGCAAGGTCCGAGGGTTGGAGGCGACGGTCCGCGGTCATGGCCTGACGCACCGCCTCGGCGATGGCGCGGACGCGCGGATTGGAGTTCACGGGCAGCCCCTGCAGGCATTCGCGGGCGCCATCCCACCGGCCGAGTCTCGCGAGCCCGATCGCCAGGTTCGCTATCGCCACGGCGCCGGGATTTCGTTCGACGGCTCGCGCGAGGAGGTTGCAGGCAATCTCCGTCGGAGTAATGGGCGAGCGGAGCATCAAGGTGCCGAGATCGAGGAGGGCGGCGTTCTCGGCCTGGTGGTGGTCGGCGCAGGTTGCCATCGAGGGATACAGCAGCTCGAGATCGAAACGTCCGCCCATCCGTTCCATCGCGTGCTGAAACGCCGTCCCGCAACTCTGCTGGATCCGATCCTGCTGCCGCGCGGTCATGCTCCCGCGGTGACGCCGATAGTAATAGAGAATTTCCTTCACACCGACCGTCGCGAACCTGGCGGCGATCCGCAGCCACATGTCCCAGTCTTCGGCGCCCTCCAGGTCGACCGCGTACGGTCCCACGGCGTCCTGGCAGGCGCGTCGGTACAGGAAGGCAGCGTTGCCTGGATTGCCCCGCAACAGATTCCGCAGCCTCATGTCCGGCGTCCGATGGATCCGGGTGATCAGGCCCCCCTCGTCGATGGAAGCGAAGGCGGCGCAGGCCATTCCCGCGTCGGGATGCGCGTCCAATGCCCCCACCAGTGCCTCAAGGAAAATGGGGGAGCAGTAGTTGTCGGCGGAGGTCCAGGTGAGCAGTTCGCCGCGCGCCTTTTCGAAACCCGCATTCAGCGCGCGCGGAAGACGCTGGTTGCTCTGGTGGATTGGATGAATCCTCGGGTCTTTCAGACCGTCGAGGTACTCCTGCGTTCCGTCCGTCGATCCGTCATTCACGATGATGAGTTCGAAATCCTTGAACGTCTGCTGGCGAAGGCTCTCGACGGCGAGAGGAAGGAACTCACGATGGTTGTAGGTCGGCAGAACGACGGAGACCCTGGGCGCGCCAGGACGGGCGGCCGGGTGCGCGGGAAGTGCGGAGTTTTCGGTCCTGGCTGCGTTCGTTCCCGGACGGCGGGAGGCGGCCTCAACCGCGTCCAGAATAGCCTGCGCGGTTGCGCGCGCTGCCGTTCCGTCCCGAAGCACCGTGTGATCCTCGCGCCAGGCCTGGCGTTCCGCGGAATCCGCCGGCAGCTCCAGTTCGCGCGCAACGATACTGGTCAGGTCGCCGGGGAATGCGCAGGAGCGGACAAGACGGCGCAGTCCGGCGGTTTCCATCCATTCGGCGTCCTCGGGCTCTGCCAGTGCAATCGGACGGCGCCCGCACATCATCGCTTCCAGCAAGGAGCAACTCCGCGCGTCGGCCAGGACGATATCGGAAGCCGCGAGAAGACCCGGGAGTCCGAAGGCGTCGGATGCAATGTCGATGCCGAGCGCCACGAGGCGTTCCATGCGGGTCGTTTCAAATCGAACGGTGCAATGGTGCGGCCGCACGATGACGTGGTGGCGCTCGCGTAGCGCGGCGACCGACTCGATGAACCGGTCGAACGAGGAGTTCTCCGACCAGGTGGGCAAATACAGCACAACGGGCCGCCCGCTCGCCACTCCCCGCGAGGCGCGAATCTGGGCGACATCCAGCCCGCCGGCAAAGAAGTCGTCGTACCGTGGATAGCCGACGACCGGCACGTCTTCGGAGGATTTCCATTGGGCAAACCAGCGGCGATAGAACGGACCGTGGGCGAGGATGCGGTCGAACTTCGCCGTGGCCCGCTCGGAGAGCCCCCAGGCCGCGGGGTAGAGCACGGGGCCATACATCAGGCGCAGGCGCGGGCCGCGATAGGACGCCACGACCTCGACATTCTGCGTGGTGACCCCGGCGCCATCCTCATCGGGTTCCTCAACGAAAGGCAGGTTGTGTTCGCGGCACAACGCCACGAACCGTTCGTGGTCGAACCAGCCCTTGCGAGCGCGGTTCTTTTCGTCCCGCGGCGCAACCAGGCGGGCGTCCGCGCCCAGGCTGCGCAATGCCTGCCAGACGGGCTGGTAGACCGAGAGTTCAAAAGCGTCGACGTGATAGAAGTCGATTTTCATGACCGGCAGGCGGCGGTTGCGGCGACGACGGGCATGACGTCGCGTCGGGACTCGGTTCCGTTGGCACCCGGCGCGGTGACTGGAACAGGCGCGCCTCGCCGGAGGAGCCAGCCCAGCGGCTGTGGACCGGCGGCGGCCGGGGTGGTGGCGTCGGGAGACGCCGAGGCCAGAGACCGTTCCGGAGCTTCAAGGAGTTGTCGGTGAAGTCGGTGGAGGAAGTCGGCAGGGTATCGGAAGCCGGCCGTTACAAGCGCAACAAATGGGGTCGTGGCATTGGCCACCGCGGCCAGGACTTCGCGGCCAAGATACGCCGGAGGCGTTCGCTGATGAGTGAGATGCGGGTGGGGCCAAAATGATTCTTGAAGCGACTTGAAGACCGGGTCGCTGCCGGATCCGTCCAGGACGAGAACCTCACGGTAGGGTCCCACCTGGTCGAGAAGGGAACGGATCGTCGCCTCCGCTCCAGTGGCCTGGGCCGTGACCGGGACAATCACACGGATGACCGGGCGCAGATCCGCGCGGCTGAATGGGGCGCCGTTCCGGTGGTAGATCACCAACGGCGGCTCGGGCGCGACGATGAGTTCGCGGAAGACGCGCTCCCGCAGTTCGCGCTCGATGGGCAGCCCCTTGCCGGCGAGGTTGACCCGGTAATCGCCGTCGCGCTCGAGGTCCATGAGCCAGGTACTCTCGGGCCGCCATCGGTGAGTCACGTACTTCCAGCGACGGGTCCGGACACCGAAGGTGCACGGCGAATCGGGCCAGGGCGGGTCTTCGTAGACGCTGTCGCGCGTCATGAGGACGTCGAGTTCAGGGAGCGGATGCCCGGCGGCCGCCCTCCAGAGACTGACCCCCTGCGCCCCCATGGGCGGCCCGCCCACGGCCTCGAGGAGCGTTGGCGCGATATCGATGGCCCGGGTTAACTGCGTCACCACGCGCGGGACCAGGCCCTTGCCGATCCACCCGGAAAACACGCGAAGATGACCGTCGTCCAGCCGGACTCCGGCCTCCCTGGTCGTTTGCAACCGGTGGGCGTCGAGCATGATGCCATGGTCCGTGCTGATGACGAGGAGCGTCTGCTCGTTGATGTCCAGCGCGCGAACCAGACGCTGGACTTCCTCGCTCTGCTGCGCGATCGCGGCTTCGTAGGTCCCCGAGGTCCAGTGGTAGGTCTCCTTGTCCCCACAGACGTCGTGGAGAGACAGGAGATGAAAGAACGCGAATTTGCGACCGGCCTGCTGGTTGAAGCGGTCGACAAAGCGCTCGCGAACGGGCAGCTCGAAACTGCCTCCGGGCGTGGCTGCGAGACGGTGAAAACCGCTGTCCTCCCACACATCAAACCCGCTCTTTGGCGTGGCATGGCATTCGAGATCGTTCTTGTCGCAATATCGAAATGTTCGAAACCCGAGGCGCCTGAGGTGATCCGGAAGCGTGAGGACCCAGGGATCGAGGTGCTCAAGGTTCTCCAGAGTGTAGCCCCGGACCCCGTTGTTGACCCCGTACATGGAAGTAAAAGCCGCATGCAGGGAGGTCTTCGAACACCCGTTTCCGGTGAACATCTTGGCGAACAAGAGGCCGGAACGCAGGAGTTGGTCGAGATACAGATCCCGTGCGGCCTGACCTTCGCAGGCCCGAAGCCTGTCGGGTCTCAGCCCATCCACCAGCATCCAGATGACGCTTTCAAACAGAGGAAGGTTCAACGATCGGTTGGGCACGGGGACGTGGGATTCGGGGAGTTACAGGGCCTTGCCGGGCGCCAGCGACACCGGCACCGGGACGCCGGCGCGTCCGAGTTTGTGTGCGAGGAGGGAGCGCGCGCGGGTCAGGTCGAGATGGAAATCGACTTCCTGCCAAAGGGAGGCGGCATCGAACCACCATGGGTGGACCGTCACGCCGCTCTCGTAGAGTTCATTGAACACCTCCAGCCAGAACTGCTGAAGGAACCGCCCGGTGCGCGCCATCAGTTCGAGTCGCTGCGTGAAGAGCGCTCGCGCACGGGGGCCGCGCACCAGCGCCAGACCAGGCGATTCGGCATGCGCTTCTTCCGCGGGGATCCGCTTGCTGACCCGGGCGATGAATTCCTCGGTCAGCGTCACCTTCATGTCCTCCGGTTCGAAGTCGCCTTTGGCGCTGACGGCCAGGTGAATGCCATTGCCGCACCCCTGCGCAAGCTGGCTGAAGACCGACGTGGCGAAGAGATTGTCTCCATTGGTGATCATCACGTCGTCTTCGTCGAGCACCCCCTTGGCCAGCCAGAGCGACATGAAGTTGTTCGAGACGCCGTAGAAAGGATTGAAGATGGTGCGGATGGAATGGCCGCGGGCTCGGTAGCAGGCGATCTTCGCTTCGATCTGTTCGGCCAGGTAGCCAATCACCAGGACCACCTCGTCAACCACGCCGCTGGCGGAGAGGTTCTGGAGTTGCTCCTCGATCAGCGTCGTGCCGTTGCCCATGTCCAGGAGTGGCTTGGGCGTGTTCTGGGTGAGCGGCATGAGCCGTTCCCCCTTTCCTGCAGCCAGGATGATGATCTTCATGCGCTGAGTCGGTGAATTGCCGGTTCGCCCTCCGGAGACCTGTCGCGTTCGGCAAGGCGCGGCCAGGCCGTCGGGGGAGCGAAGTTTAAGTAGCGAACCCCCGAATCGAAGAATCGCTCCGATCCCCAGGCATCCGTCCTGACGGGTATGTCGGCTGTCGTTATTCCCGCTTCGCTGAGTAACTGGCGAAGGTACGGAATGGACTCGACCCGGAAGTCCATGACCCGGGCGGCCGCACAATCGACCGCCAGCAGATCCTCCCCGGCGAGGATCACGCCGGCGGGTTTGCGAAGCGGATAAAAGGGGCCGTTCTCCTCGCCGCCCACGATTCCGTCGACCACCGAAAAGAATCGCATCGGTCGTCCGCGGTTTCGTCGGTACCCGGCAAGGTCCCGGACAAAGACATTGTAAAGATCCGCGGCCATGCGCCAGCAGGTGTCATTGCCATCCCACGATCCGCGGGCCATGTCGAACGAGACACAGCGCGTGTCGTGGAACAGGATCGAGAGCCGGCGGCCGTGGAACCGACGCTTCAGCCAAAGAAACCAATCCTCGGGCAGAAAATCCAACAGCAGATGGCGCGTGGCGAGCAGCGCGGCGTCGGCCACGCCCGGGGCGTGTGGAAACTCGTCTCCACCCATCCCCGGGAAACCGATCCGCCAGTGAACGAGGTAATTCTTGTTGGCGTTGATGCCGACCAGCCCCTTGATATTGAGCGTGGCGCCGACTTTGTGGTGGGCCTTGAGCTTTGGGACCGAGATGTAAACGTCGGAATGAAGAATCGTATTGGAAATGCAATACTCGTGTGTGTCTCCGCTATGATGCCGGATGGTCTCCCAGCGTTTGGTGAACACCCCCCGAAAGAGAAGCGGATTCATGCCGTAAAACAGCGACCGTCGGCCGAGATTCAGGACCGTGCTGCCCTCGGGATCCCCCGCCAGCGGTGCGGTCCGTCCTTTGAAGCCATAGTCCAACAGCGATTCCGTCCGGCGGGGTCGCAGATCCAGGACGCGGCAGGGCACGCCGAACAGGGCCGGATAGAGCTGAGCGAAGCGGTCCAGCGCGGTCTTCTGGCAGAGTATCTTGAAGTCCGCATCGATGGATGGATTGTCGCCGATCACGATCTCGCCCCGCCCCCGCAGCGCGAGCGCCGCGTAGTCCGCAACCGCGCGCACCACCGCGGGATGGGTTATGACCGAGTAGAGATCACCCTGGCGGCCGGATGATGTCCGGTACTCGTGGGCGACAAGGTTCGGCTTGATGAAGACCCTGTCGCCGGGGCGGACGACGTGGCCCAGGGGATTCCAATCCGGCGTCCCGAACCGGTCGGCATCATAGCCCAGCAGCCGGAAAGTCTCGCGGACCCCGTCATAGGCCGCGTTCGCCTCGTCCGACACCGGCCGGTTTCCGTACTCCGGAAACGCGGACGCGGGGTGAAAAGGGAAGATCCGCGGGTATTCTGTCGGGGTCCTGGCGATGCCGACGGAGAGGTTGGGGGCGGGCGGACTCATGACCGGCGTGGTTCGACAAGTTCAAGAAACCGGTGGAGACACCAGAGGAGCCACTTCTGGTCGCCGGTGAGTTCGGTAATCGAATTGCGGTGCAGGAATTCCTTGCGGATCGGACCCCGCCACGCGTGAAGCCACTCGTCCATCGGTCTTGAAAAGGGGATCTTTTCCGGGATGGGCAGGTCCGGGTAGACCCGGCGGAAGAGTTCCCGCAAAAGGTACTTGCTCTCGCCATTGCGGATTCGCTCGAGGTCCAGCGGCCCCTGGAGCCTCAGGCATTCGTACGGCGCCAGGGAGGAGCAGCCGCCCGCGGCCAGGGCGTTGTCGAAGGCCTGCACGACGCCCAGCCCGTGAACCACCTTGAGAAAGCCCGCAACATCGATCGAATCGCCCTGGCGGTAGGGCTCATAGATTTCGAGCATGTCGGCCGGTTCACGGAGGAATTCGGACGGCGCAAGAAAGGTGTAGCGCCTGACGAACTCGTTGAAGGTCCAGTCCCTGGATAACAGCTTGTCGAGCCCGCCGAAGGTACTGTCGGCGCCGTTGCCGATGACCAGGGTGGTGACCCCGTCGAGGCGAGCCTCCTGCGCCGCGCGGTAGAGTCCCACTTCGACGGCATGGAGGGGTGACCGCTTTTGCTCCATCAGGACGTCCGCGTGGGCCAGATAGTCCTCCCAACTGACCGTCACGGTGCGATGTTGAAGCCCGGTGGCACGCGCGTAACGCGTCGCCCACGCCGTTTCATCCACCGCATTCGGCGCGTCGAAGCGGATGGTGTAGGCCCGGGTCCCTGGCGAAAGGAAGGCGGCGAGGATGGCCGAGTCGACGCCCCCGCTGAGGAGCACGCCGACGTCACCCCGACCCCGGCAGGGTGCCAAGGCAGCCCGAAGCGCGTCCTCGACCTCCCGGCTTGTCGAAACGGGTTGCTGATGGCCGTCGGTCGTCGTCGGAAAGTCCGGCGAGACCCCATCGCACCAGGAGTGGCCCGGCTTGGCGACATAACGGAACGCGAGATAGGAGCTCAGGCAAAAGGGCGAGAATCTCACATGGCCTCCTTGCATCGGTGGAGGGAGAACAGGCCCGTTCGGCCGTCCGCGCCCGGCATCACGATGGGCAGGATGGACGTCGCCGAGGGATGCCTGAGGTCTTCCGACAGCAAAGGCGTAGACGCCAGCACGAACACCGGGCCGTCGGACTGCACGAGGGAGAATGCGGTGTCCAGAGAGTCGCGGATCGAACCCTGGCTCCGCGGGGAAAGGATGGCGGCCTGGCATTCCTCGCCGGGGCGCACCTGCAGGACGAGTTGCATACCGTGGCTGGCCGCTTCCCTGCGGACCCAGTCGGGTGGCTCTTCTCCGATCCATCCGACGCGCCCCGCGTGCAGGGCGCCGAGACTGAGGGCGAGTTGCCAGACTGGATCGGGGCTTTCGGGCACCGGCGCATTCAACCTGGCTGACTGGCGTAAGGGCGGGGATGGCTTGGGCACGACGGCCGGGCGGGTGGATCGTGTAGCCGTCCAACAGAGAAAGAGTCCGTCCGCCTGTGTCTTCTTTTCGTAAGCGACCGCTTCGACGCTCACATCGAGGCCCTCACCGCGCAACAAGTCCAGGAGTTCGTCCTGGCCGAACCACTTCTCCCAGGAAGGTGTCTTGAGAGTGCCAGTCTTTTCGGAGTTCTTGTCGACGATGGCGAGGCGCCCTCCCGGCGCCAGGACCCGGCAGAGCTCGCGGACGGCCGTTCCGATGTTGACGGCGTGCTCGAGGGCCTCGGCACACAGCACCGCGTCCTGGGATGCGTCCGGCACGGGAAGATCAAGGAGGCTCCCCAGCACGGGTCGCACGCCTGGCGGCAGATGCGCGAGCATTTTGGCCGAGAGATCCAGACCGGTGATTTCGGCGCGGGGATACAGGCGGTGGAGGATACGCGAATACCGTCCCTTCCCACAGCCGGCGTCGAGAACCCGTTTGCCGTTGAGATCTCCGAAGTGCCGCACGACGGCCTGAACCCGGCCGTCCTGTTCGGGGATTTCCTCGCGATACACCGGCGAGGTGCTGTCGAAATGATGGGCGATCTGAAGCTGGACCGCTTCGATGGCGTACTTGACTGCCCAGGAGATTTCGGCCGCCGGAAAGTAATTTGCCGAGACGCCGTAGGAACCAAAGAAACCGCCGCTTGGGTTCTGGAGCTTCGCCAGGAATTCAAGCGCCCTGTCGGCACGGTCGGGTTCGCCGATCGTGAACCAGACCTTGGCAAGTTGCGCCAGACCCGTGGAGCACACCCAGGGGACATTGCTGTAAGCGGGCACTGCCCCGTTGTCCTGCTGATAACGGGCGACGGAGGCCATGCCCGCCCGGGCCTCCTCGACGCACCCGAGCTCCACCAGGGCTTCCTGGATGTAGGCAAAGAAGTGCGACAACGCATTCGATCGCTCGAAGTCTGTCAGGTCGCCCTGCGCAAGGTACTCCTCCCGCGAGCGATCGACGAATTCGAGATACCGGTTCTCGTTCAGGAGGTGTCCGCACGCGCGGATGGGGGCCAGGGCGTAGAGATGGATGCCCTCATTGATCTCGCCGCGATCCCCGAGTTTCCAGGACCGACCTGGGGCCGGGACCACGAGGCGGCCGGTCCGCGCATCGGCGGTGGAGAGCAGCCAGTCGCAGGCGCGGCGAACCGGTTGCTCGAGTTCCGGCATCCCCGGCAACGCGGCGGCCCACCCGCGAACCACCTGGCCCGTATCGAAGGCATAGCCGCACGGATCCCCGGCTCCATGAAAAGAACCGTCCGCCTGCTGGACCGTGACCAGCCACCGTGCGTACTGCCGGGCGAGGTCGCGTTCGCCGATCTGAAGAAGCGTGGGAATGAAATAACCGGTGACCTCCGGATAACAAACCGGCTTCCGGGTGTGGATGATGATGCCCTGGTCCGGAATCGTGTGGCGTTTGAGCCACTGGATCGCCTCGTCAATCATGGGGGACTTCCGTCGGGATGCGGGACCGCGCGAGGATCGGCCCTCCGGACGGCTCCGGGTTCCAGGAACCGTCGCAGAGCCCGGTCGGTGTTCCTGCTTTTCGGGACCGGGGGGGACCCAGGAATGAGTCGAGGGCGTCGACGATGCGTCCGGCTGCGTGCCCGTCGCCAAACGGGTTGGAGGCCCTCGCCATGCGCGCGCGGGCCTCCGGATCATTCAGGAGGCGCGTGGCTTCGCCAACGATGCGATCTGTGTCGGTGCCGATGAGTCGCACCGTTCCGGCTTCGACTGCTTCCGGCCGTTCGGTCCGCTCCCGCAGAACGAGGACCGGTACTCCAAGGCCGGGCGCTTCCTCCTGCAACCCGCCAGAATCGGTCAGGATCAGGTGAGCGCGTTTCACGAGCGCTACCCAAGGCAGGTAATCCAACGGCGGCAGGAGATCGACATGGGAAACACCGGAGAGCCATTGACGGACAGGCCCATCGACGTTCGGGTTGGGATGGACCGGAAACACAAACCGGGTTCGTCCACCCTCCAGGGCCGCGAGTTTCCGAATGGCTGTGCAGATGCGCTCGAGGGCCGGGCCGTGATTCTCACGCCGGTGGGCCGTGACCAGGACGACCCTTGTGTCGGGCGAAAGATTGGAAAGGATGGCATCCGCCACACCCGCCGACCCGGCTCGTGCGGCTGCCCATTGAAGGGCGTCGATGACGGGATTGCCTGTCACGAATATGCGCTCGGGAGAGATTCCCTCCCGCAGAAGATTTTGGCGGGCAAGGGGGGTGGGTGCGAAATGAAGATCGGCAATGACGCTGGCTATTTGCCGGTTGATCTCCTCCGGGAAGGGCTGGGCGCGATCGTGGGTGCGCAAGCCGGCCTCGACGTGACCCACCCTGATGCGCTGGTGAAAGGCGGCCCAGGCGGCGGCGGCCACCGTCGTCGTGTCACCCTGAACCAGGACGCAATCGGGACGGCTGGAAATCAGCACCGGCTCCAGTCGCACGAGAATCTCCGCAGCCATGCGACTTGGCGTCGAAGCGGCGCCGGAGAGGTCCAGCCGATGGTCGACGCGCGTGCTGAAGACGCGCAGGACTGCGTCCACCATTTCGCGATGCTGGCCGGTGGTGCAGACGAGGGTCTCGAATCGGTCCGGCCGCCTACGAAGCTCCGCGATGACGGGCGCGAGCTTGATGGCCTCCGGCCGCGTGCCTAGGACACAGAGGATCTTGCTGCGAGCGGGCATGTGTCGGCGTCCTTCGTCACTCGGATTCTGATGGGTGAACGGGTTCCTCCATGAACCTGGGAGCCGACCCGTCCGTGAACGGGCGATCGGTCTACTGCAGGAGCCGGAGGACGCTCTGCGGCATGGAATTGGCCTGGGCGAGCATCGCGGTGCCGGACTGGACGAGGATGTTGTAGCGGGCGTACTGGGTGCTCTCCTCGGCGACGTCGACGTCCTGGATCCGCGAACTCGCCGCCATGAGGTTCTCCTTGTTCACCTGGAGTTGCTCGGAGGTGAAGTTGAGCCGCGTCTCATAGGCGCCTATGCTCGCGCGATCCTGGGCGAGCTTGTTGATGGCAAGTTTGATGAAGTTCAGGGCGGTGGCGGCGGTGGTCGTCGTCGTGATGTCCGTGGCGTTCGCCAGCGCGTTGTCGTACTCGGTCGCGGCCAGGTTGATGCCTTTCATCCCGAAGGTGTTCCCCTCCGAGTCCACCGTCACCTGCAGGGTCGCCCCGTTGAACAGGCTGACCCCGTTGAAATCCTTGCTCGAGGTGTTCTCGACGTATTCCTGGATCTGTTCGAACTCGGTCTGGTACAGCTCCCGGTCCGAGGCGCCCTTGGTGACGTCCTGGGAGAGGATGGAAAGTTCGCTCATCCGGTCGAGGGCCTTGGCGATCTTCTTGAGATAGCCGTCCTGCGTCTGGATGAAGGAGACCGCGTTGCCGACATTCGAGCGAGCGGCCTGGAGCCGTTGGACCTGGGCGTCGAGGCGTGAAGCCACAGCCAGCCCGGCGGCGTCATCGGCCGGGCTCACAATCTTGGAGCCTGAACTCAGCCGGTTGAGGGATTTGGAGAGCATCGCGCTGCTGGCGGCAAGGTTCGACGCCGCCGTCTGCGCCTGGATGTTGGTATTGATAACCATAGGATCGAGTGGCTAGTGAGTGACAGGTTGCGCAGGACTCGCGTCGTTGACGGGTGAAGAGGGGGTTGTCGTGTCGGGAGGGGGTGGCGCCTTGCCAACCCAGCGGGGCACGCGCGGGCGGACAAGGTGAACCGCCTCGCAATTGTTGCGCTGGATCTCCCGGTAGACCTCCTCGCGGTGGACGGGCACGTCTCCGGGCGCCTGGATCCCCAGGCGCACCTGGTCACCGTCGATCCGGACAATCTTCACGATGATCCGGCCATCGATCACCACGCTTTCGTTGATCTTTCGGGAGAGGACTAACATGGAGGTTGCTGGAAGAGGTGAAGTCAACCCGCGCAGGGCAGGGGGTGCTGCAACGGGAAAGAGGCGGCATTGAGCGGGATCACCTGCTTGCCAACGCCCGTCCTGCGATTCAGGACCACTGGCCCCTTCAGGTTGACGGTCGAACGCCCGCCGCTGCGCAGGGTGACAATGTTCAAAACCCAGGCATCGCGGGGATCGTCCAATCCCAGGAGACCGACGTCGTCGAGCGAGAGATCCGGTTGGTAGTCGTCAGCAACAACCGACGGCGGCACCACCAGGAACGCGTGATTCGGCGCGTCGAGCATCTGCAGCCAAAGGAAGGGCGCCTCCTCCGGGTTTTCCAGGAGCACATAATTCTTGATCCGCTCGAAGCCGAGCAGACCCAGAGGTAACTCCACCCGGGTCTCGTTCACTTTGGCAACTTCGGGCGGCTCGCACACGTTGGTAGCTGGATTTATCATACCAAATCTCAGACTTCGCCTCCGAAGCACCCGGTATGCCACGGCCTCTCCAGCCTTGCGCCGCACCGTCCGCCACCTCCGCAAGTCCCTAATAGGCCGTTCCCGGCGCGCCATCGGAAGGTCCCAGGCAGGAATGTCCCCCACACGTCGCTCTCGTAGGCAATTTTGGCCGGAGACGAAATCGACCCGGCGAGAATTGCCGCGTCCACAACTGCCGGGTTCTTCCGACCCGGCAAAAGTGGTCCCGCGATACCGTCGGGTCGGACCGCGGCCGTTAGGCCGCTTCAACGGGCCGGGACGTCGGCCGACAAGAACTTCGACGCGCGTGCCGTCGGGGTATTGAAGCGGCCTGAAGGCCGCGCTCCGCAACCGCGAGTTCGGCAACCGCGAGTTCCGACGCCCTGTCGGCAGCGGCGGTACGGCTGTTGAAGGTGACCTCCTCTCCCACCGGACCGGCAGCAGGTCGCAGTGGAAGTGATAGGAAACATCCGGGCTCTTAAGAGGAATCGGTGATCTGCCGATGTCCCACACGGGGCCGGGTCACCGTCCCTTCTTGCTCGCACCGGAAACAGGTCAACATGGCGCTCAGCGCGAAGGAGTCAGCCGACTACGAATTCGTCATCGCACTTGTGTATGAGCGATCGCGGATCCGTCTGACGGACGGCAAGCATGCCCTGATCAGCGCCCGGCTGGGCAAACGCATGCGGCAGCATGGCTTCGACTCCTTCCATGACTATGTCCAGTTTCTCCGGCTCGAGGCGGATGAAGCGGAGATGACGCACGTCGTGGATGCGGTGGCGACCAATTTCACCAGCTTCCTGCGGGAGCCGGATCATTTCGATTTCCTGGTGCGGGAAGCCCTGCCGGGACTGCTGGCGAAGGGACGCAAGCGATTCCAGGTGTGGAGCGCGGCGTGCGCCACCGGCGAGGAGCCGTATTCGATGGCGTTCTATCTCGCGGAACATTTTCCTCTGGCAGAGGGTTGGGACTGGCAGATCCTGGCAACGGATGTCTCCACCAAGGCCCTGGCCAGGGCGCGGGACGCCATTTATCCGGGCGAGCGCCTGACCGGGATCCCGCAGGAATGGTTGCGCCGCTACTTTCAGCGCGGCCACGGCGAATGGGCGGGCCAGTTTCGCATCAAGCCGGACCTGCGGCAGCGCGTGCGCTTTCAGAAGGTCAATCTGCTGGATCCGCTTCGCATGGAGACACCGTTCGAGGCGATCTTCTGTCGAAATGTGATGATCTACTTTGACCGGGAAACCCAGGAGTCCCTCGTCCGCCAGTTGACGGGTTTCCTGGTGGGTGATGGCTTTCTATTGACGGGTCACTCGGAGAGCCTCAACGGTCTGGCCACTGGCTTGCGTTGCCTGCGGCCGTCCGTCTACCAAAGGACGAAAGACTGACATGCCTCCACCGTCCCTCATGGGTTTTGAACACCGGGTGGTTGTCGGGATCGCTGATCTGGCGGTGTCCAACAATCCCACGGTGACCCTGACCACGTACTCGTTGGGTTCGTGCCTGGCGGTGGCGATCTATGATCCGATCGTGCACGCGGGCGGACTTGTCCACATCATGCTGCCCGACTCGAGCATCGACCCGGTGAAGGCGGCGGCTCAACCGGGGATGTTCGTCGACACCGGGGTGGCGGCGCTGTTCCGTTCTGCCTACCAGTTCGGCGCCGACAAACAGCGTCTGCGCATCGCGATCGCCGGCGGCGCTCAGATCATGGACAGCAGCGGATATTTCAACATCGGCAAAAGAAACTACGACGCGCTCAGCGCCCTTCTCGACAAGCACGGCCTGCGCGTCGCCGCCGAACAGGTCGGCGGCCTGGTGAATCGAACGGTCTACCTTCACCTCGGCAGTGGCGAGGTTCGACTCAAGGTCTCCGGCCGGCCGGAAGAACAGATTCTGTTATGCAGGAGCTCGACGACTACCTGAACAAGGTCAGAAACCTGCCCCCGGCGCCGCGGGTGTTGCCCGAACTGCTGACGCTGCTTCGCGAGGAAAACGTGGACAGCGGCCGCGTCGTGTCTCTCATCGGATACGATCCGGGCCTGACCGCCAACGTCCTTCAGCTCTGCAACAGCGCCTACTTTGGCCTCGCGACGCCGGCCGACGACCTTCAGGAGGCCGTCACCCGCCTCGGGTTCAACCAGGTCTTTCAACTGGTGGCGGCCGTGATTGGCGCGCGCACCATGGCACCGGCCCAGAAGGGCTACGGCATCGACAAAGGCGAACTTTGGCGGCACTCCGTCGCGGCCGCGGTCGCCGCCCAGCTTATCGCCCAGGACCGTGGCGAGCCGGACACCCTCGTGTATACGGCGACCCTTTTGCACGACATCGGGAAGGTCATCCTCAGCGAGGCCCTCGAGTATGTCTACGCGCGCCTCATTGAGGAGATCGAGCAGAACCAGCAACCCCTGCTCGATGCCGAGAAGTCCCTGCTGGGCGTTCAGCACGCCGAGATTGGGGGTCGACTCCTCGCCCGCTGGCATCTTCCCGCCGGCCTCGTGGCCGCGGTCACGCATCACCATGACCCCATGGAGGCCGGGCCCCACACCCGCCTCGCCGCCCATGTGTACCTCGGCAACATGATGGCCCACTTCATGGGCATGGGCTATGGCCATCAGCCTTTCGCCATGCGTGGCCGCAGCGAGGCCCTCGACATTCTGCAACTCACCTCCGACGACCTCCCCCGCTTTATGATCGCAACCTTTGAGAAGATGGCGTTCATCGATGCCCTCTTCCATGTCAGCACCTGAGCTGACAGGCGACCTTCCCCGCGAACCTCATGGACCGCATTCGCACCCTCATCGTGGATGATTCGGCCCTCGTGCGAACGGCGGTCACCCGCGCCCTCGCGGGTCATCCCGAAATCGAGGTGGTCGGGACCGCCGGGGATCCGTACATCGCCCGCGACAAGATCCTCGCTCTCGATCCGGACGTGATCACCCTGGACATCGAGATGCCGCGGATGGACGGATTGACGTTTCTCAAGCGGATCATGCAGCAGCGGCCCATGCCGGTGGTGGTCATGAGTTCGCTTGCGGGGGCCGGCTCCAGCAAGGCCCTGGAGGCCCTCGAGGCGGGCGCCGTCGAGGTCCTCGCCAAGCCTGGAAGCACCTTCAGCGTGGCCTCAGGCACCGAACTCGCCGCGAAAATCAAGGCCGCCGCGCAATGCCGGTTTCGCCGGCCACGCGGCGCGGGGGCGGGAGAACCGCCGCGGCCGCTTCCTGCCGCGCACGTCCCGGCGAGCCCGCCGCCGGTGTCCATCGAGACGCCAAGGCTGGCATCGGCCTGCCGCCGGCGATACGGCCCGCGCCCGGTCATCCTCATCGGGGCCTCGACCGGAGGGACGGAGGCCATTCGGAGCGTTCTCGCGCCGATTGGGGCCGACCTGCCGGGGATCTGCGTTGTGCAGCACATCCCGGCACGATTTTCGACGGCGTTCGCCGCGCGATTGGACAGTCTTTGCGCGCTTGAGGTGCGGGAGGCCCAATCGGGCGACGCGGTTCAGTCGGGGCTGGCGCTGATTGCGCCAGGGGGCCATCACCTGCTGCTGCGCTGGACAGGCGCCGGCTACATCGTGGAACTCAGCGATGGACCCTCCGTCCATCATCAACGGCCCGCCGTCGATGTCCTCTTTGATTCGGCCCTGAAGGCGGGCGCAGGCCCGACCGCCCTTGCGGTGCTCCTCACCGGCATGGGGGCGGACGGCGCGGCGGGGATGTTGAAACTTCGCGAGGCTGGGGCCAGGACGGTCGTGCAGGACGAGGCGAGTTGTGTCGTCTTCGGGATGCCGCGCGAGGCGATCCGACTCGGTGCGGCCGAGGAGGTGGTGCCGCTGTCGGCGATGCCCGGACGCCTCGAACGGTTCGCGAACGAGCTGGCTCTGCGCGAGTAGCCCCTCCGTGTCCGGCGCCCCGAACGGGCCTCCAATCCCTGCCCCGATCTCCGGGTGCCGCCGCGCTCAAGTCCCCGCCCGGGGTGCCGATGAGCAGGGTGTCGCAAGACACGGCGGTTGGCAGCCACAAAGGGCCAGCGAGGAAAACGGCGAAGTCCTCTAATAAGTTTCGCCACGCTGCATGGAATGCAGCGTCAGAAATCCCCTTCACGGGGTGACTCAAGGAAAGAGTCTCATATGGTTATCAACACCAACATCTCGGCTCAGACCAGTGCCCGTCTGCTCAGTGAATCCTCCAACATGCTGTCGAAATCGCTCGCGCGTCTTTCTTCAGGATCCAAGATCGTTTCCCCGGAAGACGACGCGGCGGGCTTGGCCGTGTCGACGCGTTTCGACGCGCAGATCAACCGCATCAGCGCGGCGAACAACAACGTCAACAACGCCATCTCGTTCAGCCAGACCCAGGACGGATTCCTGAAGAAGGTCGGCAAGGCCCTGGATCGCATGAGCGAGCTGTCCGTCCTCGCTCAGGACGTGACCAAGTCGTCGAGCGATCGCGACCTGTACGACGCGAGTTCCAGACGCTGGAGACGTACATCACGACCTCGCCACCAAAGAATTCAACGGCGTCGGCCTCTTCAACGGCACCGAGCTCGATGTGACCGATGGACAGGATGGCAACAAGTACAACATGACCGTGGTCAACCTGACCGGCATCGACGTGTACTCCGCCTCCGACCTGACGGTGCGACCTCAAGACGACCAGCGCCGCTGCCACCGCGCTGACGGCCGTCAAGTCCGCCATCAATCAGCTCGCGAAGGACCGCGCCAAGGTCGGCGCGAACATCTCGGTGCTCACCTACACCAGCGAACAGCTCGGTGTCCTCAAAGACAACCTCGCCGCCGCGAACAGCCGCATCAAGGATGTTGATGTCGCCGAAGAAAGCACTCAATTTGCCCGCTACAACATCCTCGTCCAGGCAGGCACGGCGATGTTGGCCCAGGCAAACGCCAATCCTCAGTCGGCGCTGCGGTTACTCTCGTAACTGCTCCTCGTCGGTTGAGTTGTGTGACCCGGTCGGCCTCAAGCCGGCCGGGTTTTCTGTTCCTACTTTTCAGACGGGCTCTAAACTAAGAGACGGGCTCTAAAGTCCCGCGGTTGCATGCCGATACACCAGTTGCATGGACCTTGGAGTATCAGGCTTGGCATCCGGATTCGACTGGAAATCCCTGGTGGACCAACTTGCGGACGTCGAGCGTTTTCCTCAGCAACGGCTGCTCTCCGAGCAGAACACCCTCGAAGAGCGGAACAACGCCTATGGCAGCATCGTTACGCAGCTCAAGGTCCTCCAAAACAGCGTCAAGGCCCTCCAGTCGCCCGACCTCTTCAGCGGCCGCCAGTCCGTCTCGAGTGACACGGCCTCCGCGAAGGCAGCCGCCACCGCCGGATCGGTCCAGGGGACCTTCCAGTTCGCCTTCAGTCGGCTCGCCACGGCGGCCCGCCAGGTCGGTGTCGCCAATGCCGGCAAGGCCCTGAACACCGACGATGACGTCTCCCAACTTGGCCTCGCCCAGGCTGGCTTCTCCACCGCGATCACCGAAGGCAGCTTTCGCGTCAATGGCGCCGAGGTGAAGGTCTCCTCCTCGGATACCCTCAAGGGTGTGTTCGACAAGATCGCGGCCGCCACCGGCGACAAGGTCAAGGTCATGGCCACCTACGACCCCGACGTCGACGGGATTCGCCTGGAGAGTACCTCCCCGATCGTCCTCGGAAGCGCGACCGATACGAGTAACTTCCTCGACGTCGCCCGCCTGTACAACAACGGCTCCGGTGTCATCACAAGTTCGGGTCAGCTTGGCGGGATCCGGCTATCGTCCACCCTCGGCACCGCGAATTTCGAGACCCCCCTTGATTTCGGGAGTTCAGGTACGGGGACCTTCCGGATCAACGGCGTCGAGATCAAGTACACCGCCGACGACCGCGTCGACACGATCCTGCGCCGAATCAACGATTCATCGGCCGGGGTCAGCGCGAGCTACGATTCCCATAGCGACAGCTTCCAACTGGCGAACAAGTCCAGCGGAGATGTCGGCATCGCCCTTGAGACCGTGTCCGGCAATTTTCTTACGGCGACGCGCCTTACGGGGGGCGCGCTCGAACGCGGCGAGGACCTCATCTACACGATCAACGGTGGATCGGGACTGCGGAGCCACTCGAACACGATCACGGAGGCGAGTTCAGGACTGTCCGGACTGTCGGTGACGGCACTGAAGGAGGGCGGCACGGCGGCGATCACCGTCCAGAACGACACCTCCAAGGTCCGCGATGCCATCACGAGCTTCCTCGATGCCTACAACAAGGCCCAGTCGCTCATCGCGTCGCAGACCGCGAGCAGCACGGATTCGTCCGGCAAAGTGAATTCCAACGCGCTGACGGCCGACGGAGACGCGGACAGCATTGCCTCGAGCCTCCGGCGCCTGGCCTACAGTCCCGTCGACGGCCTTGGCCTCGACATCTCCCACCTCGAGTCCCTCGGAATCGTCTCCAACAGCGACGATGACACCCTGACCCTGTCGGATCCGACGAAACTGGATGACGCCCTTGCGAACCACCTCGCGGGAGTCCAGAACCTCTTCACAGACCCGAAAAAGGGTCTGGCGGTCCAGTTGGGGGCCTATCTCGAAAAGACCGCCGGCGAGGAGGGAACCCTTACCGTCAAACAAGACCTGCTGACCCGCCAGGCGAGCGGCATCGACGTGCAGATCGCCGACCTGGAACGTATCGTCCAGGAGCACAAGGATCAGATGACCGCAAGTTTCGTGGCGATGGAACAGGCCCAGGCGAAGATCAATCAGCAGTTGCAGTTCCTGAACCAGAGGTTCGGAACAAGCTGAGCTTCTCCAGCGCGACGATCCTCATCCCCCCAGTCCCATGCCTCCATTGTCTCTGGCAACCACGGGCGCCCTTGGCGTGACCTCCAATCACCTCCTCGCCGCACCGTCACCCAACGCGAGCCGTGCAACCGACGACGCCGACGCGGCGGCGGAGCCCGCGCCCGTGACGCCGGGAGTCAGCACCACCCCATTCCTGACTCCCATCAACAACTGGGATTTTGCGGAGAGGGTCTGGGCAGGACTTCGACCTCACTTGCGAACCCGCCTTTGGGTCCTCGAAACCCTGCAGGCGCGCTCCCGGCCATCGCCGGCGCCGTCGGGCAACCCGCTCGAGGGTCTGGTCGCCGAGGTGCGCAAAGTGGAGGTGGAGGTCGACGAGGTATTGCGTCGGCGCGACAGTTTGAGTGAATTCTCCAGCCTGCTGAAACTCCAGTTGGCTCCCTGCCTTGGGCGTCTTGAGCAGCTTCAGCAGGCCCTGCATGAACGTGGCGACGCCTAAATGCCGTGCGCCGGAGGGTCGTTTGTTGCTCCTTGCGCTGACCCTGGCCGCGGGGCTGGTGGGCGGGTGCGCCACCCGCATCGGGGGGACAGCCGTCAAGGCATCGAATGTGTACACGGGTGGCGACACGCTGCCGACCGAGCTTCGACGGGTGGCCGTGCTGCCCCTGACGGTGACCGGCTCGCCGGCCCATCGTGACCAGGTGCGCGAGGGTCTCGAACCGATCCTCCTCACCGAATTGGCAAAAACCGAACGCTTCGAGCTGGTTCCCGTACAACCGGAGCGGCTCCGGCAGTGGTTCGGGCGAACCGATTGGCACACCACGGACACCTTTCCAACGAACTTCTTCAGCACCCTCCGGCAAGAGACGGATTGCGATGCGGTGCTGTTCAGCCAATTGACCCAGTACCGCCCTTATCCGCCCCTGGCGATGGGTTGGAGGATCCAGTTGCTGGATGTCCGGACCATGCGGGTTTCGTGGGCGGTCGACGAGGTCTTCGACGCCAGCGACTCGGCGGTTGCCAGGGCGGCCGGCCATTACCATCTTGAGCATTCGACACAGCCGCGATCCATGACCGATGGGCGCGAAATCTTGAACTCGCCGTTGCGCTTCGCCCGATATACGGCAAGCGTGGTAGCGGCAACCTGCCCGCAGCGATGACTCGCATTCGTGCTAAGGTTTCTGCGGAGCCCTGACGATAAGTTGGATAGAAGAGTCAGATTCCAGGTGAGTTGAGCCTGCCTGAACCACACCGCCTTATGGAAATACAACCGAACCAACGAACGGGCGGCCTCAATCCAGTAGCCGTCGATCGAACCCCTCCCCGCCGTCCGCCCACACCGCCGGAGACGGTCGATTTCGCGGACAGCGCCGCCCTCGACCAGGCCCTCAAACAGTCACCCGCCGTCCGCGCGGAGGAAGTGGAGCGCGCCCGACAGCTTGTCGGTGACCCGACCTACCCGCCGCCGGAGACGATTCGCAGGCTGTCCGAGTTGCTGGCGCTGCAACTTCCGCGGGATTGACACCCCCTCGGGCCGATCCTTGCCTGCCCATCATGACCCGACACGCCATAGGAAGGTCCTATCTTCAGGTTGCTACCCAAACCGCCTCCCCTGGCCACCTCGTCCTCATGTTGTACGAGGGGGCCATCCGATTCCTGGAGTGCTCCCTGCAGGGATTCCAGGCCGATGACCCAGCCGAGGCCAATCAGACCATCAACAACAACATCCAGCGTGCCCAGGCGATCCTGGACGAGTTGAACGCCTCGTTGAACCTGTCCGACGGCGGCGACCTCGCCGGACACCTGCGCGGCATCTACAACTATCTCGATCGCCGCCTGCAGGAGAGCAATGTCCGCAAGGAAGCCGATGGCATCCGCGAAGTCGCCGCGCGTCTCGCAAGCCTCCGCGATGCCTGGCGCGAGATGCTCACCCGTCCCGTCGCGTCCTCTGACCCCTTGCCGGTCGGGCTTACCGCCCTCGGTTGAATCTCTTTTTGGCCTTTTCATGCCCTTCGCGGACCAGGCTCGGTTCTACATCCAATGGCGGTCCCTGACCGACGCCGAAGGCGCCGCCATTCGTGAGGACGACTGGCGGCGCGTGTCGGCCCTCCAGTCGGCGAAATCGGAACTCCAGGCCGCCATCGTCGACGCCGAGCGGCGTGAGGCCGGCCCGTATGACGCCGCGGATCTGAACCATCGCCGCCGGACCCTTTCAGATCTGATCGCCGCCGAACGCGCCAATCTCCTCAGCGTCGATCAGCTCCTCGAAGCCGCGCGTTCGCGGCAGGCCGCCGCCGAGAAGAGCCGGGCCGATCTCCGCCGATTACGCCGGCATTTCGGGGCCCCGATCTCCGGTTCCTGGCAGCGCTATTCCTGATCGTGACCCAGCATGATGAGCGAGACCGTAACAGACGGCGGTCCGGACGGGACAGGGAGGATGGCCGGGCCGGAGACCTGCCTGCCGCCCTCCCTGGTGGCGGACTGGTTGGACGGGGCGACCGCGATTCTGGATGATCAGGCGGCGGTTGTGGATATGGACCCCCCGATGCGCGAATGGCTGGGCGGGTCCGCGGCCAATCTCGATGGCCGCCCGTTTTGGGATCTTCTTAAGGAACGCTGTCCGCCGTGGGTCCATGCCATCGATTCGTTTCTTGAGAACCCGGGAAGTCTCCGGCGGCTCGAGATGAGCCTGCCCGGCAATTCTGCCGACCCGCAACGCTGGTTTCGCCTTGAGTCGGCCCGCGCACCCTCCGCCTGGGTGGTGCGGCTGAGTTCCGTTCTCCCGCGAGGCGCCGAACTGGGCGAGACCGGCTGGGACGCGCGCCTCCCGAACGAGTCGGCCAGCCGCGAGTTGTTCCTGCGCGTTCTTCGGGCGGAGGCCCAGCTCGAGAAACTCGCACGATATTGGCCTGGGGTCATCTTCACCCAGCGGCCCGACCTTACGTTCCAGTCCGTCACCGGCCGCATCCAGGAATTGACCGGAAGGTCTCCGGCGCAATGGGGCGAACGCTCCACGTCCCTTTGGGACGTCGTGCATGAAGGGGACGCTTCCGAACTCCGGCGACAGATTGACCTGGCGGTCGAAGGCCGGCGCTCATCCACGGCGACGTTTCGCATCCGGAATCTCTCCACCGGCCGCGTGAGCTATATCCTGGAGCATCGGCAGCCCGTGATCAGCGGGACCGGCCTGCTCGTGGGCTACGAGGGTGTCTGGCTGGATGTGACCCGACAGACCCTCGCCGAAAAACTGCTGACCTCCGCCGCGTGGAAAGAGACCCTTGCGGTGTTGACGATGGGATTGGCTCATGATTTCAGCAACGTCATGGCCGGCATCCATTCACTGAGCGAATCGTTCCTTACGCAACTCGAGGAGGGACATGCCTTTCGGGAAGGCCTCGGCCTGATCCGCAAGAGTTCCCTTCAGGCCAGCCAGCTCGTCCATCGCATCGTCAATCTTCACCTCGGCAAACCCGGCGAGCGCAGTTACCACGATTTGAATCAGATCGTCGGCGAACTCCTGGAGCTGGTGCGAAAAGTGATTCCAAGGCGGATCGAGATCGCCACCGACCTCGCGCCGGAAACCCTCGCGGTCTATGTCGACGCGGTCGAGTTCCGCCAGGTGATCATCAACCTGGCCCTCAATGCCGCTGATGCCATGCCGGAACGCGGCCGGATCCTCCTCCGCACCTGGCGAATCACTGAAAAACTGTCGGACATCCGGTTCCACGGTGTCGTCCCCCGCTTTCCCGGCGCTTGCCTCACCGTCGAGGACACCGGCTGCGGCATCAAGGCCTCCCATCGTGACCTGATCTTCGACCCGTTCTTCACCACGAAGTCGGGGGGCAAAGGTTCCGGCCTCGGCCTCTACAATGCCCGCCTCTTCGCAGAGAAGCATCAGGGTGCCGTCTGGGTCCAATCCGAGGAGGGCCGCGGCGCGAGCTTCACCGTCGGCCTGCCCGAGGCGGACTTCTCGGAGATGGAGCTGCCCCAGGCCTCGACGCCCTCGACGCGGCGCGCCCTGATCCTGTTCGGCCCGGCCTGCGCCCTGTTCGATGCGACGGCTGAGACCCTTCGAACGGAGGACTACCATGTTGCCGCCGCGCACACCCTGGAGAGGGTGGCCGATTTCCTGGCGGCGGGCGACTATGCCTATGGGGCGGTCCTGGTCCTGACCGAGGCTGGCGGGGCCGTCCTCGCGCCCCACGTGGCCGCGTGGCGGCGGGTGCGGCCGAGGGTCCGCATCATTCTGCGCTCCATCGGACGGAGCACGGACGAACTCGAGTCCGACCTCGTGCGCCTTGTGGACGCGGTGGTGGGGCCGGAATCCTCCGAACGATTTCTCCTCGAGCGCCTCAAGGAAAACCTGCAGGGCTGATGAACGCGCCTGAATCGCTGTCCCCGCCCCAGGCGCCGGCCGAAGTCCGCCGGTTGCTGGTGGTTGATGATGAGGAGATCGTGCTTGTGGCGCTCCGGGAAACGCTCGTGCGCGCCGGGTACGAGGTTGTGGGAACTGGCGACGCCCACGAGGCGGTCGAACTGCTCAGGCAGCAGACCTTCGCCGTCATCATCACCGATCAACAGATGCCCCGGCTGACCGGACTGGAGTTCCTGGCGCGTGCCAAGGAGATCCAGCCGGATGCCACGCGCATTCTCATCACGGCCGTGCTCAATCTCAGCACGGTGATCGAGGCGATCAACAAGGGCGAGATCTACCGCTTCATCATCAAACCCTGGCTTCGCGAGGAGTTCCTCGGCGCGGTCGAGAGCGCCGTTCAGCGGTTTGCACTCGTCTCGGGCAACAGCCGCCTTCAGGCCTCCACCGCCGCCATGGAGCAGCGCCTTGAAGGACTGAACCGGCAGCTCGAGGAACAACGGACCGTGGTCGCGGGCCTGCACTCCCAGATCGAGGATATGCGGCAGGGCGAACGCGAGCGCCGCCACCGCTCTGTCGAACTTTGCGTCCGCCTCATGGAGGTGTTCTACCCCACGCTCGCCACCCAGGCCCGCCGGGTGTTCGAGTTGTGCCGCTCGATCGGCGCCGCGGCGGACCTTTCCACGGAGGAACTGGACGACCTGTGCGTCGCCGCCTGGCTGCACGACATCGGCTTTCTCGCCGTGCCCAGGCGGTTAATTCGCAAATGGGAGCTGACACCCGAGTCGCTCGACGAATCGGAGAGGAGCATCCTCGCCGAACACCCCCTGATCAGTGAGGAACTGGTCGGGTTCGTCGAGGTGAATGAGGCGGTGCAATCCGCGGTCCGAACGCACCACGAACACTTTGACGGGACAGGGTATCCGCACCGGATCGGCGGCGACAGCATCCCGTGGCTCGGCCGCCTTCTGGCAGTGGCGGTCGCCTATGCCGACGCGAATCACGAGCACGGGGCCCTGGTGGAGCTCATCCGGGATCGCAGTGGAACCGCGTTCGACCCGGAGGCCGTGCTGCTCTTCATGCGGTCGCATGCCAAGGCCAGCGTCCCGCGGAAGCAGCGGGAGGTCTCCCTGACGGAATTGCGTCCCGGCATGGTGCTGGCCAAAGGCATCTATACCGCCAACGGCGTCCTGCTGGTGCCCGGTGGCCATGAACTCAGCGAGACTTACATCGACAAGCTCCGCAATCACCATCGAATCTCGCCGATTGCCCAATCCCTGATGGTCTATTGCTGAAGCGGGCCATCACGGCAGTGGCACGGCGGGGTCCGTCCCTCCCGGCCTCCGGACTGCCGAGCACCTGGAGGTTCAATCCGGGGCGGTGGTGGATCTGGCGTCAGCCAGTCGCAGTCGATTGGATTCCTGCGAAAACCCTCCGGGCGACGGGTCTTTTGCGCGAGGCCTTCGTTGGCTCGACCGTCACAGCCCGCTGCGGGGATGCTCCGGTCTCGCCGCCTCGGCCTCGCACAAAATCCCTCGTCGCAGGGCCCTTCCTACGTATCAGACGGGCCCTAACTAACCTGCCTATTTCATGGAGTCTTGCGAAAGGCGACCGTCCGCGAGCCCGCGAAATCCTTGGCAGGCGCGATACCGTCGGGTCGGACCGCGGCCTTTAGGCCGCTTCAACTGGACGGGACGGGACGGGACGGCGGCCGACAAGAACTTCGACACGCGTGCCGTCGGGGTATTGAAGCGGCCTGAAGGCCGCGCTCCGCAACCGCGAGTTCCGCATCCAGGAAACATCCGGGCTAGCTAAGGCAGCGGATAGATGAAGAACTGCTGGATGGTTCCATCGGGCGTCCGGTACATCAGGACCCGGAGGTTTGCATTTCCAAATTCCAACCGTGTGGAGGTCACTTCCATGCCGCCCCGCTCGTGGGATTCGATCACATCAACCTGTCGTGGCGCGCCGAAAGGCTGCAGTCTCGCGGCCGCCCCCGCCAGGCGCTCCTCGGTCAAGTACGCGTTGAAATCCGCGCTGAGCATCGCGCGGTCGACGTTGCCCGCCTGCAACCGCGCGAAGACGGCGCGCACGGCCAGGGCCGCGGGGGCGCCCTCGACCTTTGGAAGGCGCGAGGGATCCTTGAGAAGCAGGGAGAGGATTCGAGCGGGCGTGTCTCCGAGGCCTCCTTCGAGATTGCACACCACCGCCACCGCCGAGCGCGTGGAGGGAATGACCCCGTTCCAGGCATTGAACCCGCTCACGGCGCCGTTGTGCGACAACACCTGTCGGCCTCCCTCGTTCCGGATCGACAAGCCGCATCCATAATCGGCCACCTTCCTGTCCTTGAGGACAGCAGGCGTCGTCATCGTGGCGTAAGAATCTTCTTTCAGAATCCTCCCCTCCACGAGGGCCAGGTCCCATTGTACCAGGTCCCTCGGCGTCGAATGAATGCCGCCGGCGGCCTCAATCCAGCCGGCCGCCTCCGGGGCGACCGGCTCCGGGTCGCCCAACGCGAAGCGGGTGTATCCGGCGGCCGAGGAATCTCCGGGTGTCGCCGGCAGGTAGCGCGTGTTCGTCATCCCCAACGGACGAAGGACCCGGCTCTCCAAAAAAGGACCGAAGGACTCGCCCGAGACCTTCTCGACAATGCGGCCCAAAAGAACATAGCCGGTGTTGCTGTAGGACCAGCGGGTCCGGGGTTCGAAATCCAGCTTGGCCCCGGCGTACTTCCGAAGGAGTTCGTCCGGCGCGATCGGCTGCTGCATCCGCCGGTCCACGAAATCCAGCGGGTAATAGTCCGGGTAGCCCGACACGTGCTGCATCAGGTCCAGCAATGTAATGTCCGCCGCCCGGGTGAGTTCGGGGTAAAACTTCGAAACTGGATCGTGCACCGACAACCGCCCGTCCTCGGCGAGGAGCAGCACGCAGGCGCACGTGAACTGCTTGGTGACGGAGCCAATGGCAAACCGGGTGTCCGGCGTCACGCGGCGGTCAGAGGTCAATGAGGCCCGGCCATACCCCCGCGCGAGGACCAGTTCGCCGCGCCTCATCACCGCGACTGAAAGACCCACGCCGTCAGGGCCGCGGACCCGGGCGGCCAGGTAGCGGTCCAGGGCATTGACATCGAAAGTATCGGGGAACGGGACGGATTCGGACGCAAGGGTGGGTGACCGGGAAACCATGGCGAGCAGGACCAGGAGCAGGAGCCAGGGGACCAGGGGCGCTCTCATGGCTGGAAACCTGCCGTGCCCCTTCCCGCCCTGTCGATGCGAGACCACGAATGAACGAAGGGGACGGGTTCTTCGTGGCGAGCACGGTTCGTGGCCTTCGCGGTTCAGCTTGCGACGGCGAGCCCGAGTGCCTGACGCGGTTCGACGACTGGAAAGCCGTGGGCGTCGGCCACCGCCCGGTGGGTGACTCGACCGCGCGCGACGTTGATGGCGCCCGCGAGCGCCGGGTTCTGGACCAGGGCGTCGGCCAGGCCGTGATCCGAAAGGAGTTGAACGTAGGGAAACGTGACGTTGGTCAGGGCCTGCGTCGCGGTCCGCGCGTACGCCCCAGGCATGTTGGCCACACAATAATGTACGACCCCTTCCTCCACGTAGACCGGCGAATCGTGCGTGGTGGGCCTCGAGGTCTCCGAGCACCCGCCCTGATCGATGGCGATGTCCACAAACACACTGCCTGCCCGCATGCGGCGAAGCATCTCCCGCCGGATCAGCCTGGGCGCCGGCGCGCCGGGAACGAGCACGGCTCCAATGAGCAGGTCGACGCCGGGCAGGAGGTCCATCAGTTGGCTCTCATTCGAGTACAGTGTGTGTGCCGTATGCAGCGTGATATCCAGGAATCGCATGCGCTCGAGGTCGACCTCGAGGATTGTGACGTCGGCACCCAGGCCGGTCGCCATGCGCGCGGCATTGATCCCGGAAGCCCCACCGCCGAGGACGACCACCCGGCCCGGGAGGACCCCGGGCACACCCCCCAGCAGGACGCCACTGCCACCCTGGTGTTTGGCCAGGAAATAGCCGCCGACCAGGATGCTCATGCGCCCGGCAATCTCGCTCATCGGCTCGAGCAGCGGCAGTCGACGGTTGACCTCCAGGGTTTCGTACGCCATGGCGGTGATCCCGGACCGGGTGAGCGCGTCCGTGCAGTCGCGATTCGCCGCGAGATGGAGGTACGTCAGAAGGATCTGGTCCTTCCGGAGCAGGGGATACTCGGGGGGAAGGGGTTCCTTGACCTTCACCACCAGGTCGGCCTCGGCAAAGACCTCCTCATGCGTGTCCACGACGCGCGCGCCCGCGTTTTGGTAGTCAGCGTCCGGATAGCCGGCCCCGAGGCCGGCCCCTTTCTCGACCACCACCTGGTGTCCGCGCCGGATCAACTGGTACGCGGCGGAAGGCAGCAATGCCACGCGGAACTCCTGGTCCTTGATCTCCTTGGGGACGCCGATGGTCATCACGAATTCAGGCCGGCTGGCCTGCCGGCGCGCAAGGACCAATGGCAATTCTGCAAATTGTCAGTCCAGCGTCTGCCGGTAGCGCTTGATGCCGATCGTGAGCGCGACCGTGACGAAGACCAGCAAGGGCCAGAGGTGCGGAAGCATCTCCACCGTCCCGTTCCCCTTGAGGAGAATACCACGAACGATGCGGAGAAAGTGGGTCAGGGGCAGAATGCTTCCGATCGCCTGCGCCCACACCGGCATCCCCCGGAAGGGAAACATGAACCCCGAAAGGAGCAGGGAAGGCAGAAAGAAGAAAAAGGACATTTGCATCGCCTGAAGCTGATTGCGGGCAATCGTCGAGAACGTGATGCCCATCGCCAGGTTGGCGAGGATGAACACGAACATCGCGAGCATCAGAAGCGGAAGGCTGCCCTCGATGGGTACGTTGAAGAGAAACCGCGCCGCCACGAGGATCACGCCGGTTTGCAGGTAGCCCACGATGATGTAGGGGATTATCTTTCCGATCATCACCTCGGCGGGCCCTGCCGGGGTGGACAGCAGATTCTCCATCGTCCCCCGCTCGCGTTCGCGCGTGATCGCGACCGCCGTAATGATGACCATGGTCATCGTCAGGACCACGCCCAGAAGTCCCGGCACGATGTTGTACTGGGTCACGCCCTCCGGGTTGTAGTGGCGATGGACCCGGACCTCGGCGGCGCCGGGCCGGCTCTTCCACCGCGCCAGAGGCCCCGGCAGGTCCCGGTCCAGGGCGCGATCGGCGATCTCCTGGATCGCCCCGAGGGCGTTCGCCATCGCGGTGGGATCCGTGGCATCGGCCTCCATAAGGATCGCCGGTCTTTCGCCGCGCAAAAGGCGGCGCTCGAAATCCACCGGGATGTCGATGACGAACATCACCTCGCCTCGCGCAATCAAATCGCGGGCCTCACGCTCGCCTGCCGCAACGCGGACGACGCGGAAGTAGTCGCTGTTGCGAAGCGCCTGCACGATGTCGCGCGAATAGATGCTCTGGTCCGCGGACAGCACGGCGGTCGGAAGGTGCTTCGGGTCGCTGTTGATCGCGTAACCGAACAGAACGAGCTGCAGGCATGGAATTCCCACCATCATCCCGAAGGTCAGGCGGTCGCGCCGCATCTGGATGAATTCCTTGGCGACGATGGCCCACCATCGATGGAGATTGAAGGCATGCCGCGTCATGGCGGATTCCGCAGCGGGCGCTCAGCCGAAATTGTCGCTCGCCTGCTCCATCAGTCCGATGAAGACATCCTCCAGACCGGGAGGGACGCGGCGCACCTGGCGCCCCTCCTGCCGGACCGATTCGAGGGTGGCCGCCAGGCGATCGGCGTCCCGGCCGCTGACATGAAGGGCCCGTCCGAAAGCCACCACCTGTTCGACGCCGTCCAACCGCCGCAGACGCTTCGCCAGCCCGGTGAGGTCCGGTCCCGTAACCTCCCACGTACTCAGGGCGGCGCGGCGCACCACCTCTTCCACCGTCCCGTGGGCCAGCAGGTTTCCGTAGGCGATGTAGGCGAGGCGATGGCAGCGTTCCGCCTCGTCCATGTAGTGGGTCGTGATGAGGACCGTGAGTCCCTCGTCCGTCAGTCGATGAAGTTCCTCCCAGAAATCGCGTCGTGCCTTGGGGTCGACACCGGCCGTGGGCTCATCGAGCAGGAGGAGGCTGGGTTCGTGGATCAGACAGGCCGCTAGGGCCAGGCGCTGCTTCCAGCCGCCTGAAAGAACACCGGCCAATTGCCGACGGCGTTCCACCAAACCCAGCCGTTCCAGCCCGCGGCGGACGGCCTCCCGGCGCCCCGCCACCTGGTAGATCCGCGCGACAAAATCGAGGTTCTCTTCGATGGTCAAGTCCTCATAAAAGCTGAAACGCTGCGTCATGTAGCCAACGTGCCGTTTGATCTCCGCCGATTGGGCGCGAATGTCGTATCCGAGGCATGTGCCGCTGCCCGCGTCCGGCGTCAGAAGCCCGCAGAGCATCCGCAGGAAGGTCGTCTTGCCGCTCCCGTTCGGCCCGAGAAACCCATAGATCTCCCCGGGCGCGACCTCGAGGGCGATGTGATTCACCACAATCCGTCCGCCGAAGCTCTTCGTCACGTCGCGGACGTCGATGACCGGTTCGGAAGTCTGCCGGCTCATGAGGTGCCGTGGGTCAGCCGCCGTGCAGCGGCAGTCGGACATCAACCGGTTGTCCCGGATGAAACTGCGTGGCGACCTCTGGCGGAAACCGGGCTTCGATCATGTAAACCAGCTTCGCCCGGGTCTCCCGGCTGAAGATCACGGGGGGCGTGAACTCGGGTTTGGTTGCGATGTAACTGATGCGCGCGAGGGTGGCGTTGGTGGAACCGTCGCGGTACACCTCCACCGTCGTGCCCGCCGAGAGCGCAGTCAGCCGTCCCTCCGGCGCGAAGAACCGGACCCGGATGTTTCCGGGCGGCAGCAGGGCGACGACCGGAGCGCCAAGCGGCACGAATTCCCCCGGTCGATACAGGGTGTCGTGGATGAGGCCGCCGGCCTCAGCGCATTGGCGCTTGTTGTCCAGCGCCCAACGTGCTCGCGCCACGGCGGCGGCGGCGGCCTCCCGATCCGCCTCCGCGGCGCGGATCTCATCTTCGCGCCCACCAAGTCGGCCGGTCGCCAACTCGGCCTTCGCCCGCTCCAGCTCCGCCGCGGCCGCCTCCTGCTGGCCGCGGACCTGGTCGAGTTCCGCTTCGGAGATCACATCCTCCCTGTGAAGGCGCTGCCGCCGCGCCCATTCGGCATTCCACAGGTCGGCGGTCGCGCGCGCCTGTTCGACTCGCGCCTCGAGGGCCGCCAGTTCCGTCGGCCGCAGCCCCTTTTGGAGGTCGTCGAGCCTCGCCTCTGCCTGGGCGAGGTGCTTCTCCGCCTCGGCCACGGACGCGCGTTCGGCTTCGCTCTCGAGCACGAACAGCTCGTCCCCTGCCGAAACCGTGTCGCCGCGATCGACCGGCCGCTTCTCCAGCACGCCCGCCACGGGCGATCCCACGTAAACGTATTCGCCTTCGATGTAGCCCTGCAAAACACCGGATCGGTTTCGCTCGCAGCCCGCCGCCAGGAACAGCGCCGCCAATCCAACGCCGAATGTGCGCTTCGCGACCCTTGGATTCATGAGCGGGAACGGCGACCTCGGGGTTGCGACCGGATCCGGGCGCGGAGTTGCACGGGAGCGGCGGTCCGCGCGGAGGGCGTTCGTCCACCGGGTGCCGAATTCCCATTGCGCGTGAGCGCGCGCCGGGAGGAACGGCTCTTTCCCCGCAATCCTCGCGGCCCCGCGGACCGGCCGAGGATCCCATGAAACAACAGGTCGAGGGCCTCGCTGACCGCCTGGGCCGGGGTCCGCTCGAGGCGCTGGAGGAGATCCGGTTTGAGGATGCCATCCAGGGTTTGCAGCAGCAGTTCGACGACAAAGACCGGGTCGATCCCCGGACGGAGATTCCGCCCGCCCGCGCGCAGGAGCGGCAGCAGATGCGTCTCGATATTGCGCCGGCGGACCTGTTCGATGCGTTCAAGCTGGGCGGGGGCGAACCGCCGCAGGCTCGCCAGGAAGACGGGTTGGATCGGGGACAGATGGCCCCCGATGCCCGCGGCGATTCGGAGGAGCTTTTCGGAGCAGGAACTCCGTCGATCGCGAGACACCGCCTCCAGCGTGGCGCCCACCTCACCCGCGACCGTGTCGATGACACCGTCCAAAAGGGCGTCCTTCGACGGGAAATGCCGGTACAAGGTCTTCTTGCTCATCCCGAGATCCCTCGCGAGCTGGTCCATGGTCACGCCGTGAAATCCGTGGACGAAGAACTGCTCGCGCGCCTCCAGGAGGATACGGGCGCGTTCCGACGGCCGAGACGGCGGCAGGTTCACGGTCAAAACTCAGGAAACCGATGGCGTATTGTGAGTTTCCACGGTGGGAATTGTCAATCGCGCGGATGCGAACGGACGCCGGGCCGACGGCGCTGCCCAATGCCGCCTCTGCCGCCCTCTCATTGGACATTGGACCGGGATGCGCCGGGCACCGGCCGCGGAGGCACGTTGCCCGCTACGCCCGGCCGCCGGCGGCCACCCGCCCGGCGGCACATGCCTCGTTCCGGTTGGCGCACAACCGGGTCAGAAGGAAACGATCGCAATGACGCGCCAGCAGGTCCTGCACGGCATCAAGGAGAGGATAGTCGGACACGCCCTTGAACTTCAGCGTGACAACAAACCGGCGGCACCAGGCGCGCCCGAGCCAGTTCCGGAGGAGTTCGAAAGTCCTCTGTGGAGCGGCGATCACGTCACACAAGAGCCAGTCCACCGGTTGGGAGGGTCGGAACCGGAAGGCGTCGCCGCGCTCGAAGCGAAGGCCGCGATTCCGCATCAGGTCCGGCCGCAATGGGGAGCGGTCGACGGCCGTGACCTTCGCGCCGCGACGCAGGGCCACATCCGTCCAGCTTCCCGGAGACGCCCCCAGGTCGACGCAGTCCTCGCGCTCGCCAATCCGCATTCCGAGGCGCGCCTCGGCCTCCACCAGCTTGGCAAAGGCGCGGCTGGGTGCCGCTTTGTCCACCCCGACCGGAACCGCGCCGCCGGGGAAAGGTGAAATCCACCTCGGCCGCGAGAAGGGCAGCGGCGCCGCGGCGATGGAAAACACGCCCGCACCCGGCCCGGTCAGGAGAAGCTGGGCCACCGAGTCGGCCGGATCGAACGGATCGATACTTTCGGCGAGGGCGCGCGCCATGCTTCGGCGGTGCCGTCGGAGGCGTTCACGAAGATCCGCGCGGATCCAATCGCAGCGGTGACGCCCGGCGCCCGCGGTGCCGTAGCAGGGCACGATGTGCAGACGCCAGGGGCCCTCCGGAAGGGCACCTCGGGTCAATCGATCGAACAGGCATTCGCTCCATAGGCGGATGGATGTCGCCGTGACCCATTCGGCCGCCGGCAGCCATTGTCTCAGGAACACCGGCGCCCACCGGGGTGGGGTCGCGTCGGGGAAGGGCAGGGCATCGGCAACGACGAGATCACGGGTCAGGGGGCGGAGACTTGAGCCCTGGTCGAATCGGGTGAGTTCGTGGACCAGGTGATCGCCATCCCCGGCCGAGCTGAGCAGGACCTCCATCTACGGGCTTCGAGCCTCCACGACATAAAGGCGGGACATGGTGGCGATGTAGAGACGGCCGTGGGCGGCAACGGTCGTGGCGCTGATCGGCGAACCGAGGTTGCTCTCGAACAGGACCCTCTTCGTTCGACCCGCCGCGAGGACATGAAACCAGCCTCGGCGTGTGCCGACAAACACCTTGCCATCCGCGACCAGCGGCGACGCCCAGGTCTCGCCCTGCAGTTCATGGGTCCATACCGATCTCCCGCTCCCGGCCTCGACGCAGTGGAGGTTCTGGCTGCAGTCGGTCACATAGACCAGGCCGTCGTGAACCGCGGCCGTAGAGAAGGTGTGCCGGACCAGGGGGTATTCCCAGATGAGGTTCGGCTCGGAGCCGCTCGCGTCGACGCACTTGAGCCAGGCCGCGTTCTTGCCCCACCACAGATCGCCGCCGCCCGCCAGGTAGATGCGGCCATCCTGGAACACGGGCGCCCCATAGAAGTTGCTGGGACCTTCCCGCCGGTTCAGGTGATAGCGGTGGACATCGCCACGAGGCGCCGTGGGATCAAATCGAAACTCCCATGCCTTGGTGAGGCGGCGGGGGCGCTGATCGTCCGAGGACCCGGCCGAGCTCCGACCGCTGGCGGCACCTGGCGCGGAATCCTCCAGCGGTTGAAAGGCGTAGAGAACTCCATTCCCGCCGCCGAAGAAGATGCGGTCCTGTCCCTGAACGTTGCCCATCGAGGGCGGTGCCCAGGTGGAGTGGAAGATGTCGGGAGCGATGCCTTCCATCTCCCGGGCGAGGTAGCGTCCCGTGCGCTTGTCGAGGACCACAAGGCTCGGGGCATCGGGCCGGCGAATCCTGCGGTGCGTGTTGTCCACGCCGGTGCCCGTGTTGAGATAGAGGTGGTCGCCCCGGATCAGGATCGAGCTGTGGGCGGCGTCATGCGACCAGATGCCGGCCCCGCTGCTCAGGTCGAACATCCAGAGGATGTCGGCGTCCAGGGGACCCGGTTCCGCATGGGCGGCTTCCGGGGTGTGCGGACGCAGCGTGCCATCGGGCAGGAAGGCCGCCGGCGCGCCCTGCGCGAGATCATTCGTCGGCTGGGGGGCGAAATAGATGGACTCATTCTGGAAAGGCCCGTCATTGCCGTTCGCCAGGCCTTCGAGGTCGAGGCAGAGCACGACCCCCCGGTTGTCCACCAGATAGGCCCGGTTGCCTTCGACGGTGGCGGTCGAGGAAATGCCGCTGTTGGGCCAGTCGAAATATTGATCCTCGATCCGCTTGGGCACCGCGAGTTGCCAGAGGAGCGCGCCGTCCCGATCGCTGAGGCACATCAGGACGCCGCGGTCCCCCAGGTGCCTGGGATCTCGCGGTTGCCCGTTGTTGGTGCCGATCAGGACGCGGCTCCCGGCGACGACCGGCGTCGAGTGGGTCTCGGTGCCCAGGGAGGCTGTCCAGGCGATATTCTCGCCGGTGGTGAGATCGAAATGATCGGCCAGCCCATGTTCCGCCGAGATCATGTTGCGCGACCAGGCCTGGCCGAATTGGGCCTGGTCGCCAGCCTGGACTCCGAGGCAGGCGGTAACGAGGGTGAGCGCGAGGATCGAGGCCCTGGCGGCCTTTGCGCCGATCGGGCTTCGCCGCTCGTCGCGGCGCCGCGAAGTCGGAGCGCTCGAACCAGCACGTGGGAAGATCGATGAGTCCGGCATGTGTGGGGTGTGATTCTGGGCAGGCATTCCATGGACCGCACGCCCTGAGTGGCGTTGGTCGCGGGAATGCCACAATACTATCGACCGACCCCTTGGGACGTCACGACGACGTAATACCGGGGACCGGGTTCCTGTGTATCGAGCGGCAAGGCGATCTCCACAACGGCATCGGATGCCGGCACGTCCAGGACGCGTTCCCAGGTTCCCCAAAGGGGATGATCCCGGCGGAGCAGGCTGTACCGGACACCCGCCCTTGCCTGGAAGCGCACCACCGGACCGACACTCGCCTCGCGGCCGACCGTCAGCCGCAGCACGCTTGTCGCATCGGTGGGATCCGTGCCGGCCAGGTACTCGGCCAGGTTGGTCAATCCGTCGCGGTCTCCATCGCCGGCGGCATCGGCGGGATCGTCCGGGTTCAATCCGTGGGCCATCTCCCAGTCGTTGGGGATGCCGTCGAAATCGCGGTCGAACACGGGCGGCTGGGTGTCCACACCGGGCGAAGGCGCTGCGAGGATCCAGTTCGCGGGATCATTGCCGAATTCCAGGGTGTGCCGTCGCTGGAGCGACGCCGCGGACTCGGTCGTCCATTGCGGCCAGGGCGATGACGCACGGTAGTGGACGTGCTCGACCAGCACATGGGGCACGGAGCCCGCATCCGGATGGGGCGGCGCCTGCGGCGTGTCGGGGCGCTCCAGGCGCACGTCGTCCTGCTCATCGGAGAGTCGACCCGAGAAGGGTCCGAATAATGGAACCGTTGAAGCCAGGTTGAAGCGCGCGCGGAAGGTATCCGCCACGGGCGTGTTGGTCGGGGCGAATGCGACGACGAGGGCGAAGCCGCGCGAGGGCAGAGTCACCCCGCCGGGAAAATCAAATTCGATCCCTCCACGGATTCGCCAGGTATTCGTGGGCGCCGCGGGATCGAACAGGGCCGCGGGCTGGGAGCCGGTGTTGAGGAGTTCGACGAATTCGTCCTCAGGCGCCTCAACGGGGTCGGGAGCGCCGGGCTTTTGGGGATGGTAATGGATCTCGTTCACCACCATTGGGCCGACGAGCGGGTAGGCATTCGGAAGGCCGGTTCCCTGCCGGAAGGCATCAATGGACGGAGGCTGGTCGATTCCAAAGGTGCGACGGCTCATGGGCGCCAGTTCCCAGCCCAGGCTGGTGCGGGTCCGGCCCAACGAGATCCCGTTGGCCGTTGCGTCGAATTCGGCATGGGCCCGGTATCCTGTCGGCTGCCCTGCGGCATCGGTTTCGGTCAACCAGAGTTCTCCGCCGTGCGCGGAGTTCAAAGTGAAGGCGTTGGTGTTCCCGGCCGGGTTGAAAACGTTCTCGTAAAGGACGTGGTAACCTTGCGGGGCCAGTTCAAAGGCGGGACCGAGACGCACCCGGGCGAGCCGGTCCGCGTCGTCACTCAACCACCAGCCCGAAAGGGCGACCGGGTGGGCGGAGGGATTGAACAATTCAACGGCATCTTCGAGGGGAGGGTCGGTGTGTGCGAGGACCTCATTGAACACCACCCCGGGGTGCGGTAGCCAATTGGGGCGGTCCGGGGACTGGGAGTCCGGGAAATCCACGACGTCCTCCGCACCGTCGGGGAACCGACCCTGGGCAACCTCCGAACGGCCGGGGCCAGGATCAACCCCGTCGACAAGCGCGCGGGTGGCTGTGTACAGGCGAAGACTTTCTCCCTCCAGATCGAGCTGGAACTCCAGGTGATCAGGCCCGCGCTCGGGGTGGCCATCGGCGAACCACCGACGGTGACCGCCGGCTTCGAGAAAGGACAACGGTGGCAGCGTCGTCCGCGTGGCGCCGGCGATCGAGGGGTCGTCCGTCAAATGATACCCGCCGAGATCCACCGGCAGGTTCGCCGGATTGAAGAGCTCGATCCAGTCCGCGTCGTCGGCGGATCCGCGAAGCCATTCATTCAGGCGCACGCTGGCGTTGGACGCGAGGGGCGCGGCCGCGCTGTTGGCGAGGCCCGGGGTCGGCGTCGCCAGGAGCGCGCGGACCCCGACGCTGATGAATCCCACCGACCGGTCGGCGAGTTGCGGTCCGTAGTCCGCCGCGTCGAGCACCTGTCCCAGGGCTGATACCAACCGGAGGCTTCCGCCTTCGGCGGCAAGCCCGCGATCCACCCAGTAGGGCGGTGCCGCGTTCGTGGTGGCGGGATGATCCGCGCGGCTCCACAGGACGAGATACCCGCCCGCGGGCAGGGTGGCGCCCGCCGGGAACGTCCATGGGACAGCGTCATCCCTGGCGACAAAGAGCGCGGCGCCGCTTAGATCGAAGGCCGCGGCAGCCGGGTTGTAGAGTTCGATCCAATCCGCGAATCCCGAATCGGGGTCGGCCACGCCCCCGGTATTCCGGGCCATCCATTCATTGAAAAGGGGCGCGGTAGCGGAGGCGAGATAGTTGCTGGCGCCGGGGCTGGCCGTGCCAGGGAACGGAAGCGGGGCGCCGATGCCATCTGGAATCCGGCCGAACGCCAGTCCCTCGGCGGAGGCCGGATAGGTCACGCGGTTGAGGTCCCGACCCGTGGCGTCGCGAAGCACGATCATCCCTCCGGAGGCGGGCAGCTTGAGGTCAAGATGATCGCGTCCGGTCCGTCCGTCGGCGTGCAGGAGGAGGAATCCGGCCGGGGGCACGAAGGCCAGCTCGCCGATCCGGACGACGGCGTTGCTTGTTGCAACAAACATTCCGTGCAGGGCAACGGGAGCGACGGGGTTGACGTTGTGGAATTCGATCCAGTCGTCGTCGCCCGGCGGTGGATTGGACATCCATTCATTGATGGCGACGTCGTAGTCCGGCGCGATCATTGCCGGCTCGTTGGGCGCCGCCGGCGTCGGCTCGCAAAGCCTCCAGGCAAGGGACCCGCCAATTCGTCCGACGCTGTACCCGCCAGGGATGGAGCCGAAGGTGACGGCATCGACGCGCGCCGCGGAGGGATCATAGAGCGCCAGGGTCTCGCCGTTGCGATCGAGCCGGAACCCCGTCGCCAGGCCGCCGGACGGGGAGGGGGGCACATCGGCGCACCAGAGGCGCAGCCAACCGCCGGCGGCGAGCGTCGTTCCCGCCGGGAATACGAATCGCGCCGGATCGCCCGAGTCCGAGAGCGTCCACCCTGTCAGTTCGACGGAGGCGTCGCCGGGGTTGAACAGTTCGATCCAATCGCCACCATCCCCCGATCCGGCGGCGACCTCCGACAGGCGTACCACTGGACCGGGAAGGACCGGGGGCACGGAGCCCGGGGATCCACCAGGACCGGGTGCGGCGATCCAAACCGCGGGATCCCCAGGGCTGCCGTCGGGATCAACCCATTCCAGCGAGCTACCACCGCCATCGGCGGCAACGGGCCACGGTGGCGTGTCGGAGTATTCGACTGATGTGAGGACGCGGCCCTGGGCATCCAGGATGTCGAGGCGTTCGCCCCCGTTGCTGAGCGACCCTTGGTACCATCCGGCAACCTCCACACCGGGATAGCGCGCCTGGAAATCCGCCGGGCGCGCGTCATTCGCCAGCACCCACCGAGCCCCTGGGGGCATGAGCGGGGAGGGTTCCGGAAACCGGAATGTGATGCCCTGGAATGAGAATCCCGAAACGTCGAGCGGGAGCGTGCCGAGGTTCGCGATCTCGAGGAACTCAAAGGCATCTCCGGCGGGTGGATTGTACATGATCTCCGTGATCCGAAGCGGGCTGCCGACCTGGTTGACCTCGAAATCGGCCTCGGTGAGGGCGCTCCAATGGGTTGCGTCGAGGGAGCGTGCCCGGATGTGCATGGGCGCGGTGAGGGACAGCGGCAACCGATAAAGGACCGCCGCGTCTGCAACCTCGCCACTGAACGGAACGCGCGGGTCGCCGCCGTTGGTCGTGTAATAGATCGCCCCGGTGAGATTCGTGATCGTGAGACGGTACCCGGCGGTCACCCGCCCCCCAAACTGGCCCAGGACCGGGGCGTTCGAGGAGGCGAGAAAACCGGCGCGATCGAAATGCTGGAGAACATATTTTCGCCGTTGCGGGATCCAGGTCTTGCCCACGCGATCGTTGAAGCCGGTCACGACGCCATTCAACCGGTTCGTCACGTCCGCGTAGCGCGCCTTGAGTCGCTCGTCCGTAAGTGCGCCATTGTTGAAGAAATGACGGTGGACGCGGTCGGCGAACAGGAGGCGAAACTCGGCGGACTTTTTGAGGCCGCCGAAGAGGCGCTGGATCTCGACGCCTCCCCACGGCGGGGCGGTGCTCGAGAGCTGGTTCTGGATCGTGTTCCAGGCGGGGGTGTGTCCGTTCTGAGTGCCGAAGGCCCATTCCGCATCCCAGACGTACATGCGATACAGGGCGCCCGGCGCCCGCTCCTGCGCCGCCCTCCAATTGTTGTGGGGCCAATCGTCGTCATCGACGTAGATGAGGGGGCAGAGGTAATCCACGAAGTTGGTCAGGTCGAGGCGTCCGGCGATGTCGAGGTAATTGGTGGCGATCGACAGGTTCCTGGTGTTGACGAGGGTCCGGAGCGTGTTCCATGCGGTGGCGTCGCCTTCGCGCACCTCGCCCGCCTGGGCCATCACATCCCAGGCCTCGCCGCCGCCGTGATAGGCGCGGAGGAAATCGACATCGATGCGCTCGCAAGGGTTGTAATATCCCTTGTAGACACCGTTGAGGAACAAATGAACAAAACCGCCCACGGGCGACGGCTGACCGCAATCCCGGGCGAGGCTCCGGACATACTCGTCGATCATGAACGGATTCGTGGCGTCGTTCATCCCGGCCCGAAGGACGATCGTGTCAAACGTGCGCTGCGTTGTTCCCGGGAACAACGGGAATTCGAGCCGGCCCTGACCGTACTCACCGCGAAAGTAAAGACGGTAAGAGTACTTGCTGTAGGGAATCGCATTGTTTTTGTAACTGTACAGGCCCCTGATGTAATCGCCGCCCTGGATGCGAATGCCGCAATCGACCTGGAACCCGCCATTGTCCTCCGGCCGGATGTACTCCGCCGAGACGGGCCTCTCCCAGGCCGGCCCGTGCTTGTTGGTGTTGCGCGGCGAGACCTCCATGATGCCGGTCCGGCCGTAAAGATTATTGGTTGCCGTCACCAGGGACAGAGCCGGAAGCCGGAGGCGGGACGCCGGGAGATTTAGCAGGTAGGTATGCGTCTCAACGCCCGACGGCCGGGCGTCCGGCGCGAAGGCGGCCGCGCGAAGCACGCGGCTCGCCGAGATCCGGATCCCGTCGGTATACAGGAAACCCTCCGACTCCGTGGGGGGACTTCCGTTGGTCGTGTAGCGGATCGCCGCGCCGGGCGTCGGACAGGACAGCGTCAGCGTGAACGGACCGTTGAAGAATCCGCGCTTGACGCTGAAGCGGACGTCGGCAACGGCACCGCGGATCGGGCTCGTCCCGTTGGGGGCGCCCGGCGTGCCGCCCTGGAAGAACCGCCATTCACCGGTGTCGGTCTCGCGTCCGTAGGAGTAGTTCGCCCCCTGGTCGTCATACCGGATCTCGCTGAGGACCTGACGGGGCAGGGACGGCGAAAAGAGGCCGAGGTAACCGCCGGTCGGATTGAGTTTGAAATTGGTGTGCAGCCGGGCCCCTGCCGCTGGATCACGGCGATCCTTCGCAGACGCGAATACGACCAGCCTGCCGCGGGCGGGAATGGAGACCGCCGGGAACACCCAGCGCCCGGGGTCGTCCTCAGCATTCGACAGGGACCAGCCTTCGAGCGACACGGCGGCATCGGTTGGGTTGCGGATCTCGATCCAGTCCTCGGGGTCCTGGTCTTCGTCCCGGTAAGCCGTGAGGTTCTCCGCCATGAACTCGGTGATGGCAAGGGCGGGAAATTGCAGACCCGGTTCCACCGTGTATTGCCAGCCGCCGCCAGAAAAGGGGTGAGGCTCGAAGGCGTCGCTCGCGATCCCGTGGCCCGGGACCCATTCCAGATCGGCGCTGCCGGCGACGGCCTCGGGAAACTCGAAAAGATACGGACCGGCGCCGAAGCCGGTCAGACGGGTGGCCGCCACGCCGTTGAGGGTCAGGTCTGTTGCATCCAATCCGGTGACCGCCTTGTCAAACGACAGTTCCACCTGGCTCAGTCGGGGAATGGCCACCCCCGGCGGGGGTTGAATCGAGGCGAGATTCGGTCCGGACGGATCGACAAATTCGTAGGCCCAGGTGGATCCGGGAGCGGCGAGTTCAAAGTGCCGGGGCGGATTCTCGAAATCCCCGATCTCGTTGAAAGTCGACCAGGAGGCCTGGACCTCTCCATACGGCGGCAGCGCGAAGGTGAACGTGTAGGTGGCGCCGTTTCCCACGACGCCACTCGCGCTGGCGCCATTCACCAGGAAATCCTCCGCCCGCACGCCCTGGACCGGTTCGGTGAAGGTCACGGTGATGTGGTCGAGCGACTGGACGGGTCCTGGTGGCGGATCGACGCTGGCAATCGTCGGGGGACCCGCGAGGCGCGGCATGGCGGTCAATTCCGCGTCGAACACGAGGTCACTGCTTCCAAGGCTGACATTGAACACCTGGACGGCCAGGACGTTGTCGCCCGTCACCAAAGCGTTCGTGAAATCAGCGATGGGATAATTCGCAGATGCCACCGGTTCGGTGGCGCTCTCGCTCGCCGTCGAATTGAAGAGAGGAGGGTCGGCCGGCGCGCCCCGACTCGCCACCGGGTGGCCGTTGATCCAGGCCATGAACCCGTCGTCGCAAACGGCATTCAGGTCGAGCGATTCCAGAACGTCGGGGTTCGACACCGTGAACCGGCGCCGCAGGTACAGGGTCGAGTAGGCATTCTGCATGTCCCCAAGTTCGGTGCCGGTGCCGCCGAACCGAGCGGATTCCCCGTACCAGAATGGCGCCGCGCCCTCCGACCAGCCGAGGTCTCCGAAGGTATTGTCCCGCCAGGCGGCGAGATCCGGGGGGGATGGTTCGACGGTGCCCTTGACGAATCGCCAGACGGAATTTGTGGGCACAAGCAACAAGGGTTCAGCGGCCTGGAGTTGCCGCAGGCAGAACAGGCCGGCTGCCAGGAGAAGTCCCCGTCGGAGAAGGTGACGCATGTGTGACGCCCCTTCTATCGCCCACCCCACGATTGTCGTCAAAGGTCGCGGGGCCTGTGTGCCGGCGATCCATCGCACACGAACCGGGTTCTCGCAGCGGGATGGGTTGGAAAATTCGGCTGGCAACCGCCGAATCGACTGTCCAGGCTCGGCGCCGGCCCTGTTTCGAGCCAGGGATGTTTCGTGAAGATCCTCTCCCGGAGGGAGGGCAGTTTGGCGAACGTCCCCCACTCCGAATCGGGTCCGACGAGGCGATCTGGGACCTTCATGAGATTTGTTCCTGCATCGCCGACCGCGACCCATGAACCCGATCCCCAGGACCTGGAGAGCCACCCTGCTCCTCCTGGCACTCTACCTGGCGATCTTTCAGGTCTGGCACACCCCGGCCCTCAGTTCGGAAGAAGTGGCCTGCATGGGAGTCGTCGCTTCGATCTTCCTGGGGGTTTGTATTGTCATCGGAGGCCGCCGCGGATGTTTCGTCAACGCTTGGGACCAGGGGTTGCATGCCGTCGTCGTTCTCGACATCCTGCTCGAATCGCTCCTCGTCGGGCGACCGGAGACGCACGGATTCTATTTCTGTGCGCCCGCGTTCGGAGCGGTCATCACCGGGTATCGGCATGTTGTCGGCCGGCGAGGCGAACGGTCCGCGAATGGACGATCCGTTCCCACGGTTAAGAGCCCGTCTGAAAAGTAGGAATGGTCCTGTTTTCGCAGGAAAGGCCGGATGGCGAGGCGCGACGAAGGAGCATACCCTTCATGGGTCTGTGACTGAGGAGCAACGAAGCCAGCCGGCCGTTCCTGCGAAAACCCTTCGGGCGACGGGTCTTTTGCGCGAGGCCTTCGTTGGCTCGACCGTCACAGCCCGCTGTGGGGATGCTCCGGTCTCGCCGTCTCGGCCTCGCACAAAATCCCTCGTCGCAGGGCCCTTCCTACTTTTCAGATGGGCTCTAAGGCGCAGCATTCGACCTGATGCCCGCCAATGGGTCCGGCGCCCGTCAAGCAGCCGCCATTTGCCGCCCTGACGCTGATCGCCACGCCCGCGCTCCTCACATCTGCCTCGAGTGTGCTCGCCATGAGCACGATCAGGAAATCCTTGGAGGCCGGGCCGGGCGTCGCCTAACGTTCGCGCCTCCAAACAACCGGATATGAAACCCGTCCGCATTGGCATCATTGGCTACGGATTCATGGGGCGCGCGCATTCGAACGCCTACCGCAACGTCACTCATTTCTTCGACCTGGATCACCAGCCTGTGCTCCAGGCGGCGTGCGCCCGGGACAAGGACAAGGTGCAGGCCTTTGCCGACCGATGGGGTTACGCCTCGATCGAGACAGACTGGCGCAAGCTCCTGAAACGCGACGACATCGACCTGGTGGACATCGCGGTTCCGAACAATCTGCATGCCGAGATCGCGATCGCCGCCGCGAAGGCGGGCAAGATGATCCTTTGTGAAAAGCCCCTTGGGTTCAGTGCAATGGATGCGGAGCGGATGGTCGCGGCGGTTGCCAAGGCAAAGGTCCCGAACATGGTTTGGTACAACTATCGACGGTGTCCGGCGGTCGTCCTTGCCAAGCAACTGATCGACGAGGGCAAGCTTGGACGGATCTTTCATTACCGCGCCAACTTTCTCCAGGACTGGACCATCAGCGCGGACCTGCCCCAGGGCGGGACGGCGCTTTGGCGGCTCGACGTGAAGGCGGCGGGTTCGGGCGTCACCGGCGATCTGCTGGCCCACTGCATCGACACCGCCATCTGGCTGAACGGCGGGATCAAGGACGTCAACGCCATGACCGAAACCTTCATCAAGGAACGGAAGCACAACCTGACGGGAAAGGTCGAAAAGGTCGGTATCGACGACGCCTGCGCCTTTCTCTGCCATTTCAACAACGGCTCGCTCGGACTCTTCGAGTCCACGCGGTATGCTCGGGGACACAAGGCGCTGTACACCTTCGAGGTCAACGGGGAGCACGCCTCGGTGAAATGGGATCTCCATGACCTCCATCGTCTCCAGTATTTCGATCATCGGGACCCGGGAGTGGTCCGCGGCTGGCGGAGCATTCACGTCAGCGACGCCGACCAACCCTACATGAAACACTGGTGGGTGCCCGGGCTTCAGATCGGTTACGAGCACAGTTTCGTCCACCAGGTCGCCGATTTCTTCCAGGGACTGGATTCCGGCAACCCGGCCCGCCCCGATTTCAGGGATGGTCTCGCGACCGACTATGTCATCGACGCTGTGCTGACCTCGGCCAAACGCAAAGCGTGGATGAAGGTCAAACAGGTGAAGTGACCCTCGCCTGCACCCGCCGAGGCTCGAAGAAACTCAATCCGTGGGTTGCAGCCCCGCCGCACTCAGGCGGGCTCTGAGGTGATGGCGAATCTCACGGTTCGATTTGAATGGGAGTAACGCGCTCGCCGTCCTTCACCCGATCGCCGGGATAAAGAATCACCACCTCGCCCTCGGAGAGGCCGCTCAGGACCTGGGTCTCGGTCGAGTTCGACCGGCCGGTCTCGACTTTCTTCAACCGTGCCCGTCCCTCCGCCAGAACGAACGCGGCCCAGTCATGGCCGCGCCGGAAGAGCGCCCCGGAAGGCGCCTGGAGGGTGTCCTTGGATTCCCAGGTGACGATGTGCGCTTCGACCCGGAACTGATCGCCCAGCCTGCGCCGTTGATCAGGCGGGGTGAGAATGTCCACGATCACATTGACGCGCTGTTCCTCGACGCCGAGCGCCGAGACCTTTGTGAAGGCGGACGGCTCAACCAGGCGAACGCGGCCTTTCAAGGATCTGGGTCCGCCCCATTGATCCAATTCCACCTCCGTCCCCGGCGCAATCATGGCTCCGTCACGGGACAGGACATCGACCACGACCTCCAGATCGGTGGGATCGCCGATCTCGACAAGGGGAGTCCCGGGAGACACGACGCGACTGCTTTCCTCGACAACGCGCAGGACCTGGCCGTCGCTCGGTGAGGTGAGGGTCACGGGTTCCGTCGCCGCCGCGCCTCCGGGTGGACGCGAAGGGGCCTCGAATTCCGCGAGCTCGGCCTCCGCCTCGCGGAGGGCGGCCCTGGCGGCGGCGAGTTCCTTGCCGGTGGCCGCCTCCCTCCATTCGAAGGACTCGAGCTCCTGTTTGGACACGGTGGTCTCCCGGTAGAGTTGTTCGAAGCGACGCAGATCCTTCAGCGAAAAATCATGGGCGGTCGCCGCCTTATCGACGTTCGCGGCCGCGGCGTCGCGCCGCGCCTCGGCGAGGGAGCGGCTTCGCACATCCAGAAGATTGGGGCGGATGGGATCGATGACCGCCAGGATCGTCTTGCCGGCGACAACCGCCGCGCCGGCCTTGTAGGGGATCCGGCGAACCTGGCCCGCCACCGGCGCGGAGACGACATACCGGTGGCGGATGCGTGTGCGTCCCTCCTCGTTAACCGTCACCCGCATCGTTCCGAGGCTCACGCGGGCCGTCTCGGCGGGAACCGGTTTCGGCAGCAGGCCAAAGGCGATCAGCGCCGCGAGCGCCGCCAGCAGAAGGTAGGGCAGCCAGCGCCGCCATCCGGCGCGGCGCGCGCGGCGCCCGGGCAGTCGGGGTGGTCTGGGGTCCGGGCCGGGAGAACTCATGGAAATCGACAGTGGCGGCGAGCGGGCTTACTCGGGGGCCTTGAGGGCCCCGACGAGGTCGAGGCGCTTCACCCGGCGCAGAACGACGATGGCCGAAAGCGTGGAGGCCACCGCGACGGTCAGCACGGCAAAGGCATAATTGTGCGGGGTGAGCACCGTGGGTAAGCGGACGGTCTCGGTGTTGACCAGGCGCAGGATCGCCCGAGCCAGGCCGGTGCCCATGGCCAGACCGATGGGGACGGCAATCACTGCCAGCACCGAAAGCTCCGTCAACAGCACCGCGCCGACCTCGCGTTCCGAGAACCCGATCACCCGCAGGGTCGCGAGTTCCCTCGCACGCTCCGCCAGGGAAATCCGGGCGTTGTTGTAAACCACTCCAAAGGTCACGATGATCGCGAAGATCAGGTAAATCGTCTGGATCAGGTTGATGCTGGCGGCGGTGGTCTTCGTAAAATTCGCGCGCAAGGATTCCTTGATGGCGACCCAACTGACCTTGGGGACCTCCTTGAGAGCCTGGAGGAACTCCCGGCGATGGGCTTGGTCAATGATCACGCTGGCTCCCGTCACCACGTCGCCTTCCTCCAGAAGCCGGTTCAGCGCGCGTCTCTCCATGAATGCGGAAATGCCCGTCAGGTCATCGGCCAGGCCCACCAGGCGCACCTGCCGTGTGGGTCGACGTCCTTCGAGCACCTCCAGGGTGAGGAGATCTCCCACTTTCGCGCCAAGGACCTCCGCCAGCTTCCGGGAGGTCACGATCCCGTGACGTGGCATCGGCACCTCGCGATATCCCGCCTCGATGACCCGGCTGTGTCGCGGGTCGGAGGGCAATCCCTGGATCCCGAGCTGCCGGCTGCGATGACCGAACCGGATCCGGGCGGGCGTTGTCCTCGCAGGCTCCACGGCAAGCACGCCCGGCAACTGCGCCAGCTGGTGAATCACGGAGACATGCATCGGATCGAACAGTCCGAGGTTCATGTCCTGGCGCTGGACGACGTCCCACTGAAAGCCGAGCAGTTCATGGACACTGTCCCGGAAGCAGTTCGGAACAATCAGGAGGGAAGTCGCAAGCGACAGGCCGGCGACCGTGAACAGCGCCTGAGCCGGGCGGCGTTCGAGATTCCTCACGGCGATGCGGAAGGTGTGTGAAAAGAGACGGGCGACGCCCGTACGTTCCACGATGGCCGGACGAAAACTGGCCGGGGGCTCGGGACGCATCGCCTCCGCCGGCGGCAGTCGCGCCGCCTGCCGGACCGCGGCGAACACGCCGGCAATGGCGGCTCCCACTCCGACCACCACCGCCAGAACCAGGGCCGACTCATCGAGCCGAAAGTGCAGCTCGGGAAAGCGGAAAAACAGGTGGTACATCCCGACAAGCCGCCGTCCGAGCAGGATGCCTCCCACAGCGCCAAGAAAGGTGCCGCCGGCGACCATCGCGACGGAGAACTTCAGGTAGTGCAACCCGATCCGTCGATTCCCGAAGCCGAATGCCTTCAGGATCGCGATCTGTTCGCGCTGAAGCTGGACGAGCCTGGAGAGAACCGAATGCGTCATGAACGCCGCGACGCTCAGGAAGACGACCGGGAATCCGATGGAAAGGGTGCGCAGGACGCGAATCTCGTCGGAGACCCGGATGTGCGAGGGATGATCCGCACGCCCGAATGCCCCCAGGCCTCCGTACGGTTCGAGTTCCCGATCGACCGCCGCAATGACGGCCCGTTCCATGCCACCCGGCGCGAGGGTGAGCGTCAGGAAGTTGACGGCGCCGTCGAGGTCGAACGCCGAGGCCACCTCCTCCTCGCGCATCCAGAAGATGCCGTAGGTGCGGTTGTCCGGCAGGGCCGCGCCGGGCCTCGATTCGAAGATGTACTCCGGCGAGAGCACAATTCCGGCGATGCGCAGCGTTTGCCGCCGACCATTGAGGAGCATCACGATCGAGTCTCCCGGTTCGAGTTGGTTGGCCTCGGCGAAGGCCTCACCCAAGAGCACCTCGCCTCGACGCGCCGAATTCAGCCATCGGCCCCGCCGAAGATACAGGCGGTTGAGTTCCGGTTGCCCCGAGTCGGGAACCGAGCGGACCAATCCGCTCGCCGGTTCATCCAGGCCTTCGATGTCGAGGGTGACCCGCGACGAGATGCCGGCCTGGACGGCGGCGACGCCCGGGATACGGGCGATGTGACCCGCCACCGCCTCGGGCGCGCGCTTGAGGTACACGAACACATCCGCAAAGCGCTCCGCCTCGTAGTACTCGCGTCGCGTGGTCTCGAGGGAATGAATGAGACTGCGCGCCATGATCAGCATGGCCAGGCCGCATGCCATCACCACGGCGACGGCGGCGGCCTGGCCCTTCATCCGGGCCAGGTCGCGCCACAGCTTGCGGTCGAGGAGGGAAATCATCGGCCGGGTCACCACTCCAGGCTTCCCGGCGCCGCGCGATGGTCATTGCGACGTTGGTGGTGCACCCTGCCATCCGATAAATGGATCACCCGATCCGCCATGGCCGCCATCACGGCATTGTGGGTGATGATCACCGTGAGCGCACCCAATTCACGGTTCACGCGTTCAATGGCCTCGAGAACGACGATGCCCGTGCGGACATCCAGGGCGCCGGTCGGTTCGTCGCACAAGAGGACCTCCGGCCGCTTCGCGATCGCCCGGGCGATCGCGACCCGCTGCTGTTCACCGCCCGAGAGTTGGGCGGGAAAGTGATCCAGTCGCTCCCCCAGGTGCACCATCTCCAGCGCCATCTCCGGTTCCATCGGATCCCGGGCGATCTCCGTGATCAACGCGACGTTCTCCCGGGCCGTCAGGCTGGGAATCAGATTGTAGAACTGGAAAATGAACCCAACCGAATCCCTGCGATACCGCGTCAGTTCGGCTTCATCGGCCGCCGTCAGGTCCACCTCGCGGTAACGCAGGTCGCCCGAAGTTGGGACATCCAGGCCTCCGAGGTTGTTGAGGAGCGTCGTCTTGCCGCTTCCCGACGGTCCGAGAAGAACCACGAGTTCCCCCGCATGCAGATCCAGGTCCACACCCGACAGCGCATGAACCGCCGCGTCGCCAATCCCATAGGTCTTGATCAGGTTCCGGACGAGAAACACGCGATCGGAGCGATGGGGGCGCTGGATGTCGGTCATGGAAGGCGTGGCCGCCCGCCCACGCCGACGTGGCGCGCAACGCCAAACCGATCCTCACAGGAGGCCGGGGCGACCAAAAGATCGTTTTCGCGGCACGCCCGGCGCCTGGTGAATGCGCCTATCGAACCGTGTCCCGCTTCGCGGTGCCGTGCGAAGCACGGTCCAGAGCATGGCCGTCGTTCGCACCAGGCACGGCCAATGTTTGAGAAGGGTCATCCAGAAGCAGACTCTTGAGGTCCGCGATGACCAATCGCGGATCCAGGGTGTCGGACCCGTAGATGTTTCGAATCCGTCCCCTGGCGTCGATCAGGTACACCCGGAGGGTGTGGAAGAGGGGGCCCCGGGGATCGTTCGGATCGGCCCGACGATCGACGACCTGGCCATAGGTCTCCAGGATCGGGCGGAGATCCTTCACCGACGGCGTCGTCAGAAACTCCCACGGCACGGGCAGATCGCGCTCGCGCACCCACGCTGCGTAGTCGGCCATTCGTGCCGGGGTGTCGTTTTCCGGATCAAAACTCAAACTGACGAGGCGCACATGGCCCGCAAGGGCGGTTTCCCTGGCGACGACCGACTGAACCTCCCGCAGAACGCCCGTGGCATACGGGCACGCGCGCATGGCCGAGCAGCGCGTGTAAATGAAGCTCATCACGGTCAGCCCGTCCGTCGTGAATTCGCGGAGGCGATGACGGGCGCCCTTCGAATCCAGGACCCAACCGTCCTGCGGCACCCGGATCACGGGCAGCGAATACGTTCCGGGCTCGGGCGGCACGAAGTCCGCCCGGTCGGCAACGTCGATCGGCTCGGGTTGGGAAGGCTCGGAGGCAAGGCTCGCGCCACCCAGCAGGGCCGCGAGCATGGCGCATCCGATCCACCGACGGAGCGGTGGACGGGCTCTCGCCCCCTTCACGCCGGGTTGCTGGTCCATGCGGTCCAGCAGGCCTGATATACGAGGTTGACCCGGCTTCATTGGAAGAGACGGCTGGAACCGAACAGCATGTGGTGGGGGCGGCCCAGTTCGAGGGCGGTGAAGTCGAGGGCGAAAAGCGGCTTCAGACTGCGGCCGGTCCAGCGGTAGCCCTTCAGGAACTGCTCATTGTCCTCCCCTTGCTTGTCCCAATGGGCGAGCAGCGAGCTGGTGAAGTACACGCGCTTCCCGTCCCAGCTTTGCGAGAGCATGTTCACCTGCCGGCCGATCTTTTCCTCGTACACCTGCCGGGGGTGGTGTGGATCGGCAACGTCGAATACCCGAACCTTCCCGTCTCCAAAACAGTCGACGAACAGGGTGCGATCATCGGAGCTCAGGCTGATGTCCACCGGGAGGGGCAGCTTTGAGGCGTCGCCGATGTCGGCGACCGCCTGGGCTCGCCATTCGCCCCGTTGATCCTGGTCGACCAACCAGAGCTTGGAGGTCAACGCACAGGCGGTGAAGGCGTAAGTGTGGTCGGGTTGGAGGGCCCAGCGAATCTCCAGAGGCGAGCCCGGCACATGGAAGACCTTGCGCGGTTTACGGGCATGGAGATCCCAAAGCACCATGGTCTGACCAAAGTGTTTCATCGCCTCGGGATTGCCGGCCACGGCGGCGAAATTGGCCATGTAATTGGTCCAACCCGTGAACGAGGACGACAGAAGCACATTCTTGCGAGGCAGGGCCCGGGCGTCATACCCGTAGCCGTCGGCGATGGTCTCGATGGCGGCACCCTGGGTGCCCTCGCTTGTCGGCATCCAGTGCGTCGCAATGTAGGCGCCGTCGTTGCCATATTCGACCAGGGCCGTTCGCCCCTGGCGGTCGGCGGTGTTGGACAGGCATGGGATCAACACCCGCCCGGGCAGCGCATAGACTCCATGCGGCCCGACGGCGCCCCCGGATACCTCCTCGAGATTGTCGATCGACCTCAACAACCGCGGGTGCGCGGGGTCCGAATGAACGTCGAAGATGAAGATCCGGCTCTTGTCGAGGCCGCACAGCCAGAGTTGCCGCCGGTCATCCGTGAATCCGCCGTGATGCGCCTCGAACCGGCCGCCCACGGATGCCTGGTCGATGACCTTTCCGAACGTCCTGGAGCGCGGCCGGACGTCGACGGTGACCAGCTTGTCGGATCCGTCCCCGAGCCCCTCGACCCCCAGGGTCCAGACGTAAACGAATTCCTCCTGTCCCTCGATGCGCGGCATGTACGGGGACATGCAGGTTTCGTCCGCTTTCGCGGCAAGGGAGATGGAGGACAGGCCCGCTGCGATCAGGTACGCAGCGAGCAGCGGTTGGATTCTAGGGTTGTGTTGCATATTCGAGCTTCTTGTTGTGGACCACTCTCAGGCCGCAATCGCGCGGCGCGGCCGTTCGATTCTCTATTCGCGAAATCCAGACGGATCTTGCCAGGATCCGCACAAACCGCCGTACCCCAATCGGGGGAGGGGAGCCAGGAACTGACCCCTGCGCTGCCACGGACCGCGGGCTTCAGCCCGCATCGGCGCAAGTATTTAGATGCGACCCCGGTGCCCGCCACTAAGAAGTGGACGCGGGTCGCATTGCAGACCGAAAAGGAGCGTATGAAGACCTGCTTAAGCCGCCGCCAATTCCTCGCGGCCTCCGCCGGGTCTGCCGCGCTGGCCCTCAGCCCAATCCAAGCCGCGACCCCCTCGGGCACCGCCCCCGGAACCGCCGCGCGGCTGCCCTCCGGTCGAATCGGAAATCTCACCGTCAGCCGCCTGATCTCGGGCGGCAACCTGATCAGCGGGTGGGCCCACGCACGAGACCTACACTATGTTGCGTCCCTCATGCGGGCCTACAACACGCCCGAAAAGGTTCTCGAAACGCTGCAACTCCTCGAGGAACACGGCGTCAACACCATCATCGCCGATCCGCGCAAGAAGCCGATGGACCTCTTCCGTCGGTATTGGAGTGAACGGGGAGGCCGGATCCAATGGATTGCCGAAGGTCACCCGGAACTGGACGACTGGCGCACCAACCTGCAGGCATCGATCGACTTCGGCGCTGCCGCCGTCTACATCCAGGGGGTCAAGGCCGACCAATTCCGCAAACTGGGCCGCCTCGATGTCGTTGGGGAATGCGTTGAATTCATTCGGCGACAGGGCGTGCCAGCCGGTATCGGCGCTCACAAGATCGAAGTGATCGCCGACTCGGAGCGGAACGGCTACCATGCCGATTTTTACGTCAAGACGCTCCATCACCACCGCTACGGGTCGGCGCCTCGTCCCGGCCAGACGCCCGACGTCATCGACAACCCGTACGACAATTACTGGGACCTCGATCCCGAACAGACGATCCGCGTCATGCAGGACGTGGAGAAACCTTGGATTGCCTTCAAAGTCCTCGCGGCCGGGGCGATCCGGCCCGAGTCCGGATTCCGCTATGCCTTCGAGAACGGCGCCGACTTCATCTGTGCCGGCATGTTCGACTTCCAGGTGGCGGAGGACGTGAAGCTGGTCCAGGAAATCCTTCCCTCGAGTCGCTCGCGGGAGCGTGGCTGGTTCGGTTAGGAGCCCACGGACCGCGGGCTTCAGCCCGCATCGGCGCAGGCGGACCCACCCGTTGCGCCTCGTTACGTCGGCGGCGACTTGGGTCAGGCTCGGTCTCCGTCCGTGCAGCGAGTGGTGCTCCCGCGAAAATAGTACATGATCAAGAACCGACCCCTTTGCCCGGGCGGCCGCTGCAAGGGCAGGAGAGGTTAATCCGAAGATCGACTTATTTCTTCCGGGCAGGCTTGGCGGCGCTTGCCGATTCTTCTTCGAGGGCGGCCTGCGCGGCGGCGAGTCGCGCCACCGGCACACGGTACGGGCTGCAGGAGACGTAGGTGAGCCCGAGCCGGTGGCAGAACTTCACGCTGGAGGGGTCGCCGCCGTGTTCTCCACAGATGCCGAGCTTGATGCCGGGGCGCGTGGATCGTCCCTTCTCGACCGCCACCCGCATCAACTCACCGACGCCAGTCTGGTCGATCGATGCGAAGGGGTTGGTCTTCAGGATCTCCAGTTCGGAATAGGCCGTGAGGAACGAACCGGAATCGTCGCGGCTCATTCCCAGGCAGGTCTGGGTCAGGTCGTTCGTTCCAAAGCTGAAGAACTGCGCGGTCGACGCGATTTCATCGGCGGTGAGCGCGCCGCGCGGGACCTCGATCATCGTACCGACCATGTAATTGAGGCGGACCTTCTTTTCGGCCATGACCTGTTTCGCGATCCGGTGAACCACCTCGACCTGCAGGTCGAGTTCCTTCTTGAACCCCACCAACGGAATCATCACCTCCGGTCGCACCTTGATCCCTTCCTTTTGCACGTCAGCCGCCGCCTCGAACACCGCGCGCGCCTGCATCTCGGAGATCTCCGAGTACACAATCCCGAGCCGGCAACCGCGAAAGCCCAGCATCGGGTTGAACTCGTGCAGTTCCTTGACGCGTTGAATCACTTTGGTGACCGGCACGCCCATTTTTTTGGCGAGGTCCGCCTGGGCTGCCTCCTCATGGGGCAGGAACTCGTGCAGCGGCGGATCGAGGAACCGGATCGTCGCCGGATACCCGTTCAGGGCCCGGAAGATCCCGGCGAAATCCTCCCTCTGATACGGCAGGAGTTTCGCCAGCGCCTTCTTCCGATCGTCGACATTGTCGGCGAGGATCATCTCGCGCATCGCGTCGATGCGATTGCCTTCGAAAAACATGTGCTCCGTCCGGCACAGGCCAATGCCCGTCGCCCCGAACGCGATCGCGTTCCTGGCCTGTTCCGGAGTGTCGGCATTGGTCCGAACTTCGAGGCGGGTTGCCTTTTCGCACCAGCCCATCAGCTTGCTGAACATGCCGTAGGTGGCGCTCTCCTTCGGGTCGAGGGATTTCTCGACCAGCACCTGGACGATCTCCGAGGCCGCGGTCGGCAGTTCGCCGGGATAGACCTCCCCGGCTGTTCCATTGATCGAGATCGAATCCCCCTCCTGGAAGATCTTCGTGCCAACGGTCATCGTCCGGGTGTTGTAGTTGATCTGAAGGGCACTGGCGCCGCAGACACACACCTTGCCCATTTGCCGCGCAACCAGCGCCGCGTGGGAACTGACCCCGCCCTTGGCCGTCAGGATGCCCTCGGCTGCGATCATGCCCCGGAGATCCTCCGGTGAGGTCTCAGTCCGGACGAGAAGGACTCTCTCGCCCTTCCCGGCGGCGGCGGCGGCCCGGTCGGCATTCAGGTAGAGTCGCCCGGAGGCGGCGCCCGGACCGGCCGGAAGTCCCTTCGCAATGCACGTGGCCGCCTCGAGCGCCTTGCGGTCGAAGATCGGCGCCAGGACCTGGTCGAGTTGGTCCGCAGGCACGCGCCGGACCGCAGTCTTCCAGTCGATCAACTTCTCCTTCTCCATCTCAATCGCGAAACGAACCGCCGCCAGCCCGGTGCGCTTGCCGTTGCGGGTCTGCAGCATGAACACACGCCCGTCCTGGATCGTGAACTCGAAGTCCTGCACGTCCTTGAAATGAGACTCGAGGGTCCGACGGATCTCCGCCAGTTCGTCGTGCGCGGCGGGCAGGTGCTTTTTCAGATCCGCCACCGGCTCGGGCGTGCGGATGCCCGCCACCACGTCCTCGCCCTGCGCATTGATCAGGAACTCGCCGTAGAAGACCTTTTCACCCGTCGCCGGATCGCGCGTGAAGGCAACTCCGGACCCCGATTTCTCCCCGGTGTTCCCGTAGACCATCGCCTGCACGTTCACCGCCGTTCCCCATTCGGACGGGATGTTGTACTTGCGCCGGTAGACCATCGCGCGGTCGTTCATCCAGGAACCGAAAACGGCTCCGATCGCGCCCCAAAGCTGCTTCCAGGGATCCTGCGGAAACTCCTTGCCGGTCCTCTCCTTGATCAGGGCCTTGAAGCGGGTGACCAGCGCCTTGAGGTCGTCCATGGACAGGCGCGGGTCCTCGATGTCCTCGTGATAGCGTTCGTGCTTGAGTTCATGGATGACAGTCTCGAAGGGCTCGTGGTCCTCCCCGGCGCGCTTCTGGACGCCCATGACGACGTCGCCGTACATCTGCACAAAACGCCGATAGCAGTCCCACGCGAATCGCTCGTTCGAGGTCGCCTTCGCAAGGGCCAGGACGGTCACATCGTTCAGACCGAGGTTGAGGATCGTGTCCATCATCCCTGGCATCGAATCGCGCGCCCCGGATCGAACCGATACCAGGAGCGGCATCGCCTCGCGGTCGCCAAACCGCGTGCCCATGATCTTCTCGATGAAAGCCACGCCCGCCTTGACCTTCGGATCGAGCTCCGTCGGGTAGCTCTTCCGGTTGGCGTAATAGTACGTGCAGACCTCGGTCGTAAGGGTAAAGCCCGGAGGTACCGGCAAACCAATGCGGCTCATCTCCGCGAGGTTGGCGCCTTTGCCGCCGAGCAACGGTTTCATCGAGCCGTTGCCATCGGCCTTCTTGTTGCCAAAGAGGTAGACGTACTGGGTCGCCCTGGCCTTGGGCATGGGGGTCGGTTTCGTTGCCATAAATGTGAGCTTCCAATCATCCAGCCGCTGGTCGGGTGCCATGAATTCCAGGACCGAATTTGGTGAAGCAACGCTAACAGTGGCGAGGCAAGTGTCAACGATATCCTCGCCAATACTGCGTTCAAACACCAGGCTTCATCCCTAGTCTAACCCCCTAAACTCCAGCAAGTTCAACACTCGCATGCCACCGCGTGTCCAATCCAATCCAAAGGCGTTGCCTTCCGCGAGCCCCTCCCCAAAGCCCCGACGCCATGACAATTGGCATCAGAAATCCTTCTGCATTATCCTCCGCCCGTCGTCGGCGCGAGGAGGTCCAGCAGATCGGCGCGCACCGCCAGAAGCCCCTTGTACTCCAGCAACGCGTCCGGCATGGATTCGAGGGCCCGCCGCAATCCCCGAGCCCATCCCGGTTGTGCCACCACGCACCGCAGCGGCCAGCTCTCCACCCGGATCCCAAACAGGATCCCGTGGGAGCGTGCCAGCCGCAGCAGGATCTGCTGTTCGATTCGCAGCCACACCCCGTCGGACGCCAACGGAGCCCGCAGGCGCGGGAGCCCCCGGGACGGATGCTGGTTGCGTTCCGCGGATGCGCTCAGGCCCCAGTTCGCGCGTTGCCACCCTGTCCCGGGTGGCAACCGGTCGAGGAGATGCCGGATGGAGTCGCCGATCTGCTCGTTCAGCCCGGGAACGACCTCGTGGATCTGCTCCAGCGGCAGACCCAGGCGGCTCTCCGGGGCCCAGGCGGAAGGAAAACAGACGCAACCGGCGATCATCCTGAGCCGGTCGCCACCCGCGAGAAGAAGGATGTCCGGTTCGAGGTGGACACCGAGCTGTTGCAGAGCGCCCGCAGTGGCCTCCCCGGTGCCGGCCAACGAGCCGCCAGCCGGATCAGCGTCGATGATGTCGCCCGCGCCCGCGGCTGGACCCAGCCATCCGCGGGACATCTCCACGACCTCCGCGAGATAGCTCCGGGCCTCCGGCAACTGCACGGCATGCAGGGCAGGGGAGTGCCCCAGCCAATGACGCCGCTCGGCCAGGATCCGGCCCGTGGAATCCCAGGACCTGAAGAAGGCACCAGGGTCACCGCGAATCCCGCGGAGCCGGTGGCGAAACGACGCGTCCGGCAGGAGGTCGGCAACCGGGATGCCCCGATCGGTATCCATCTCGGTGCCGTTGCCCGCGGGGGGAATCACACCCGCGGCCGCCAGCCCTCGCGATACTGCCGAGACCAGTAGGCCGCCGCGGTGCGCTCATTGCGAAGCTGGGAGGTCGCGGGATTCAGTTGGATATCGCTGCCCGTGCGCTGCGCGATATTCCCGAGGTGACAGAGGAGGGTGCTCTTGTTGCCCTCCTGCACGGGTGCGTTCGGTTCCACCGCCCGGTTGGCAATGCCGTCCAGGAAATTGGCCACGTGCGGGGCCGTGGGGACGCGGCCGTCGACCTTCTCGAGGACCGTTCCCTTGGGATCGAGGATTCGAAAACCCGAGCCTCCGATGTAGAGCGTGGCGTTGCGTCCGTAGAACGCGACGCCCGCCTCTTCGCCATCGACCCCCTGCTGCTGACAACTGCGGTGCTCCCATACGAGGATCCGGCCCCCGAAATCATACGTGACCACCTGGGTGTCCGGGCTTTCCTGGTCGTCGTCGAAGAAATACCGGCCGCCGACCGAGGTGACGCGGGAAGGACAATCGACGTTGAGTCCCCAACGCGCCAGATCAAGAAAGTGAACGCCGTTATTGCCGATCTCGCCCGTTCCCCAATTCCAGAACCAGTGCCAGTTGTAGTGGACGACGTTGTCGCGGAACGGTCGTTCGGGCGCGGGCCCCTGCCAGAGCGTGTAATTCAACCCGTCGGGAACGGGTGCCAGTTGGCCGAACCCGATGGTCGGCCGGTTGGCCGCGTACCAGGCCCTGGCCATGTAGACCGGACCGAGCGTCCCTTCGCGGACGCGCTGGATCGCCTGGCGGATCCAGGGGAGGCTCCGGCGCTGGAGGCCGACCTGGAGCACGGTCCGCGAACGCTTGACCGCCTCGATCAACCACTCGCCCTCGCGCGGGTTATGGGTGAGCGGTTTTTCGACGTAAACGTCCTTGCCGGCCTGGGTGGCGAGGATCGCGGCCGGGGCGTGCCAATGGTCGGGGGCGGCGATCACCAGGGCCTGCAGGCCGCCATCATCGAGGGCCTTGCGGAAATCGTCCGTGGTCTTGAACGGGAGCGCCTGGCGATCCTTGACGAGTTTGCCGGCGCCCTCGAGGACGCGCTGATCGACATCGCACAGCCAGGTGACAACGATCCGGTCGCTGGCGAGGAATTCCTTGAGCAGGTCCGTGCCGCGGCTGTGCAGGCCCATGAACCCGACCTGGATCCGTTTCCCGGGGTCCTGCGCGAGGAGGGATGGAAGCAAGCCCGTGCCTGCGGCGGCCAGGGTGGAGGTTCGAAGGAAGGCGCGACGGGAGGTTGTCCGAGGACTGAGGTTCATCGGATCCATGGCAGTTGGGAGGAGCCTGCGCGGTTCGGCGGCTGGAGCCAACGCTCAAAGTCATCGATCCTCGAGGTCTTTTTTCTCCCTTCGGCACGTTGACGTTCCACGGGGGGCGGCGGTAAACCGGTGGTGGAGCGCGCGGCTATATTATTGCGCACAATAAGTGTTATGTTTTGTAAGCGGATCCTTCGGCCACGCCGCGGGTGCCCTGGCCCTTTCTCAGGCGCAAGCCCCACGCCCCACGGGCCACCCCGCCGGTCGCACTTCCCACTGGGAAGCTCCGCGCCTTTCCCACGGCGCACTCCGACGGGGCCTTTTTTAAATGTGGATGGAACGGCCGGCGACGCCCAGGGCCGCCTCCCGAACCGCCTCGGAAAGGGTTGGATGCGCGTGGCAACAACGCGCGATGTCCTCGCTGCTGGCGCCGAATGCCATGGCGACCACCGCCTCGGCGATGAGGTCGCCCGCGCGCGCGCCGAGGATGTGGACACCCAAAACACGATCCGTGGCGGCATCGGCAAGGATCTTGACCCGCCCCTCGATCGTTCCCAGGGCGCGGGCCCGGCCGTTGGCGGCAAACGGAAAGATCCCCTTGTGGTACGCAACGCCGGCCGATTGAAGCTCCTCTTCGGTTCGCCCGACCGTGGCAATCTCCGGGTGGGTGTAAACGATCCCCGGAATGACGTCGTAGTCCACGTGCCCGTGCCCGGTGACGAGCATCTCCGCTATGGCGATCCCCTCCTCCTCCGCCTTGTGCGCGAGCATGGGTCCCGGGATCACATCGCCGATGGCGTAGATTCCCGGGGCTGAGGTGCGGAATTTCTCGTCCACCGGGATCCGTCCGCGTTCGTCGACCTCGATGCCGGCGGAATCGAGGCCAAGACCCTCGGTGTTGGCCTGGCGGCCCACGGCAACGAGCACCCGGTCGCACTCCATTGCTTCGTCATCATTGAGGCGGACGGCGCAACGCTCTCCGGTGACGCGGGCACCGGTGACCTTGGTCTTGAGGCGGAATTCGATCCCCTGTCGCTCGAGGACCCGTCGCGCCTCGGTGGCGATCTCGGCATCCATGCCGGGGAGGATGCGGTCGAGATATTCGAGGACGGTCACCTTCGAACCCAGGCGCCGCCAGACGGAGCCGAGCTCCAGGCCGATGTACCCGGCCCCGATGACGACCAGGTGTCCAGGGACCTCTGGGTATTGCAGGGCCTCGGTGCTCGTGCCGATGCGGTCACCGTCGAGGGTGACATCCGGTAGGCCGGCCGGCTTGCTGCCCGTTGCGATGAGGATGTGGCGCGCGGAATACTCGTGGGTCTCGCGCCCCTTCACCTCGAGCCGCGCCTGCCCCAGGAGGCGGGCCTGTCCTTGAAGCCGTGTGATCCTGTGCTTTTTGAAGAGGGCCTCCACGCCCCGGGTGAGCCCCGCGACGACCTGGTCCTTGCGCTTGAGCATTGCCGCGAGGTCGAGACGGACATCGCCAACGTCGATGCCGTGGGCCTTGAGGGCGTGACGGGTCTCCTCGAAGCGTTCGCTGGAATCGAGCAGGGCCTTGCTCGGGATGCAGCCGATGCGAAGGCAGGTGCCCCCGAGTTGGGACTCCTTCTCGACCGAGGCGACATTCAGGCCAAGCTGGGCGGCGCGGATCGCCGCCACGTAGCCGCCGGGGCCGGCGCCAATGACGATCAGGTCGTACGAGGTCGGTGGGGAAGACATGACGGGAAGGGAACGATGGTTTGAAAACTGGTTCGCGGGTGGGTCGGCGCCGTGGTCCTCCGGTTATCGGACCGGGGGCGTCCCGGACCGTCGACGAGCAAATCACGCCTCGATCAGCATGCGAGCCGGGGTCTCCAGGATGTCCTTGAGTCGTTTGAGAAACGTGACGGCCTCGCGGCCGTCCACCAGGCGGTGATCATAGGTGAGGGCAACATACATCATTGGTCGCGCGACGACCTGGTTGTCGACGACGACCGGTCGATCCTGGATGGCGTGCATCCCAAGGATTCCGCTCTGCGGCGGATTGATGATCGGCGTGGAGAGAAGGCTCCCGTAGATGCCGCCATTGGTCAGGGTGAATGTCCCCCCCTGAAGTTCATCGAGTTTGATCCGGGCTTCGCGCGCGCGCGCGGCGAAGTCGGCGATGCCCTTTTCGATCTCGGCAAAACTGAGGCGTTCGGCGTTGCGAAGGACGGGGACGACCAGGCCCTTTCCCCCTCCGACGGCGACCCCGATGTCGTAGGCATGATGGTAAACGATGGAGGAATCCCGGATTTCGGCATTGAGGGTTGGGATCTCCTTGAGGCCTTCGACGACCCCCTTCACGAAGAACGACATGAAGCCGAGCTTCACTCCATGCCGCGCGGTGAAGGCCTCCTGGCATTGTTTTCGCAACGCGATCACGGCGGAGAGATCGATCTCGTTGAACGTCGTAAGCATTGCCATCGTGTTCCGCGCCTCCACCAGCCGCCGTGCCACCGTTCGCCGAAGCGGCGACATGGGTACGACTTCCTCCGCCGGGCTCGCCCCGGACGTGGCGGGAGCAGGCGGCGGCGTTTCCGGACCCGCGTTGGGAGGGGCCGGCGTGGCTTCCGTCGCCTCCGCGAGGCCAGGACTGCCCGATTCGGCGACGGCGCGGAGGGCGTCCTCTTTGGTCACGCGTCCGCCGCGGCCGGTCCCGTGCACCGTGGCTGGGTCGAGGCCCGCCCCGGAAAGGATTCTCTGGGCGGCTGGCAGGACGACGGGCGGAGGTGAAGGAGTCCCGGCTGGCTCCGTGCCTTTGCCGGGGGCGGCGGTTGGTGCCGGTGCGGAGGCGGGTGCCGGTGCGGAGGCGGGTGCCGGTGCGGAGGCGGGTGCCGGCGAAGGGCTGGCCCCGAGGGTCTCGATTTCAGCGACCACATCGCCCACGCGGGCGGTGTCGCCCTGTTTGCGCAGGATCCGAGACAGGCGGCCATCGGCGGGGGCGGGCAGTTCGATGGTGGCCTTCTCCGACTCGATGAGGACGACGTTTTCGTCCTTTCGGACCGTATCGCCCTCCTTCTTGAGCCAGTCACCGATCTGGACCTCCGTGATGGATTCACCGACGGGCGGGACGCGCAATTCCAGAGGCATAGGATGTTTGGGCGGTCGAAAGTAACTCCCGTTGTCAGCACAGCAAGCCTGTAGCAGATTCGGGGCGCCGATATGCAGGGCGAGACGAAATCCCTCCGGGGTCATCTGCTGCTGGATGGCGGGAATCTCTTCGGTTCCTGGTTTCACCGGACGGTGGTCCTGATCTGTCAACACGATGAGGAAGGGGCGTTCGGCCTCGTGCTGAATCGGCCTTCCGGCGCGGAGGTGGGCGAGGCGGTGGTGTCGGATCTGCCGGACGCGCTCAAGCAACTCCCGCTGTTCATCGGGGGCCCCGTGCAGCCGGGTGCCTTGAGCTACCTCCACGGGGATGCGCTTTTGCCCGAGGCCTCCGTCATGCCGAACGTCGATCTGGGACATTCCCTGGATCAGCTCGCGGAGCTCGCGGACGTCCTGTCGCCGACCCGCCGCCTGCTTGTGTTCGCCGGCTATGCCGGGTGGAGTCCGGGTCAACTCGACGAGGAGATCGCCCGCAACGCGTGGCTCGTGCATCCGGCATCGCCGGAGCTGATCTTCGAAGCCGAACCCCTCGAATTGTGGAAGCGGATTCTCCGGGACCAGGGCGGTCTCTACCGGCTCCTGGCGGATTCGCCCGAGGACCTTTCCCAAAACTGACCCCTCGCCACGAAGGTCTCACCATGAATGCTCAAGGGCGAAGGGTGGAGGTGGTCGTTCTCGGGGCGGGATTTGGCGGCCTGACCTTTTGCCAGCACTTCCGGCACGACAGCGCCTCGATCACGCTCGTCGACCGAACCAATCATCACCTGTTCCAGCCGCTGCTTTACCAGGTCGCCACGGCCGGCCTGTCGGCGCCTGAGATTGCCGCACCCGTACGCGCCCTCCTCGCGGATCGGCCCGATGTCACGGTCCTGATGGACGACGTCCTGGAGGTGAATCTCGAGACCCGACAGGTCCGCCTCGGAGGGTCGGTGCTCACCTATGACTATCTGGTCCTCGCGCTGGGCGGCGTCACCAGTTACTTCGGACATCCCGAATGGGAACGGTGCGCGCCGGGGCTCAAAACACTCGACGACGCGCTCCGGATCCGCCGGGACGTGCTCCTGTCCTTCGAGCGCGCGGAGAACGAGACGGATCCAGAGGTTCGTCGGCAGCTCACGACGATTGTCGTCGTTGGCGGCGGGCCCACCGGCGTGGAGTTGGCGGGCGCCTTTGCCGAATTGGCGCGGAAGGTCCTGGCCAAGGACTTTCGACGCATGGATCCCACCCATGCACGGATCGTCCTTGTGGAGGCTGCCCCGCGAGTGCTGGCGCAGCTCCCCCCCGAGCTGAGCGAAAGCGCCCAGAAGCAACTGCGCGGTCTTGGCGTGGAGGTGCTGGTCGGCGCCCGGGTTCGGGAGTTGCGAGAGGGGGAACTCGAACTCGCAGACGGCACCCGGATCCGTTCAGCCAACATCCTGTGGGCGGCCGGAGTGAGCGCCTCCCCGATCACCCGCCAGCTCGGCGTGGCGGTCGATCGAGCGGGCCGCGTTCGTGTGGATGGGGATCTGAGCATTCCGGGGCATCCGGAGGCGTTTGCGATCGGAGACATCGCACTGGTGGTGGATGCGGAGGGTCAGCAGGTGCCCGGGGTTTCGCCGGCGGCGATGCAGATGGGCCGGCACGTGGCCCGATTGCTGCGAAATGAGCTGGATTCCGTCCAGGGCTGGCGACCGGAGCGTCCCCGCTTCCGGTACTGGGACAAGGGCACGATGGCGACGATCGGCCGCTCGGCGGCCGTCGCCAAGGTGGGAAGGCTCGAACTTTCGGGGCTGCCAGCGTGGCTGGCATGGCTGCTGGTGCATCTCATCTTCCTCATCGGCTTCCGCAACAAGCTCGCGGTGATCCTCCAGTGGGCCTATTCGTATTTCGCCTACAAACGCGGGGCGCGGATCATTGTCGGGACGAAAGACTCGTGAGGACACGGTTGGCGCTTGGAGCGACGCCAGCGCGCCACGTACGCTTCGCTCGCCATGGCTTCGATTTCACGGCCCGACGTTATCCTTACGCACGAGAGCGACCTCGACGGATTCGTGGCGGGTCATCTCCTTCAGCGCCTGGCGCGCCGTCTCTTCGGGACCGAGACCCGCCTCGAGGCCTGGAACACACAGGCCTGGCGACAACGGCCCCTCAAGGAACCGGTGGCATGGGTGTGTGACTTCACCTTCGATGCGCGCCTGGATCGGCCCGGTTGGACGATCATCGATCATCATCCGACGGCGGTGACGCCCAAGGCGGCCACCCTGATCTGGGACGGCGGCAAATCCGCCTCGACGCTCTGCTATGACCTCTGCCGGGCGGAAGGTCTCGCCAATGCCGTCCTGGACCGCCTCGTCGAGCTGACGGATATCGGCGACCGATTCCTCGAGGACCACCCGGATTTCGTCGCCGCGCAGGACCACGCGGCGCTCCTGAAGACTTACCCTTTCTGGAACGTGAGCCGATTGATCGAAGGGGAGCTCGAGCGGCTGGTGGACCATCCCCTGCTGGAGGTCATCCGGGTGAAGCGGCGCGTCGAGGATCCCATGGGCCTGGAATGGAGTCGAAGCCGTCTCCTCGAGGTCACGCCCGAGGTGGGCTACGTGGACGTGGTCATTGGCAATTCAAATCTCATCGTCCATGAGCTCCTTCGAAATCCCGAGTGCCGGTTCGGGATCCTGGCAACCCTCATGCGCAAGCCGTCGACGGGCGTTGTGGTGAGCCTGCGCAGCCGCGATGGCAGCGCCCTCAACGTCGCGCAGAAACTCCAGGGCGGCGGGCACCCGAATGCCGCCGGCGCCACCCTGCCCCGGTCCGTTCAATCCATCCCGGATGCGCTCGAATATCTTCGGCGGGTCTTGAATCCCCAGGCGACAGGCCTCACGACCCTCGGCGGCGCCCTCGCGGGTTTGTCGCTGGACGGCTGAGGTCAGGACTTTTTCTCCTCTTCGTGCTGCTTGCGGGTGTCCGCGATCACCCGGCTTTCGAGTTCCGCGGGCAGGTGATCGTAGTGGCTGAAATCCTCCAGGTGATAACCCCTGCCACCGGTCAGTGAGCGCAGCGCGGCGGAGTAAAGGTAAAGCTGGTTCTGCGGCACTTGAGCCTTGACGACCTGGTAGCCGTCCGCCGCCTCCATGCCCTGGATCCGCGCCCGTCGACTGGAGAGATCGCCAAGAACATTGCCCATGAATTCCTCGGGGATGCGGACCTCCACCAGGTAGATGGGCTCGAGCAGACAAGGCTTGGCGGCGCGGAACGCCTCGCGGAAGGCCTCCTTGCCTGCAATCTGGAACGCGATGTCCTTGGAATCGACGGGGTGCATCTTGCCATCGTAGAAATCGACCTTCACGTCGACGACCGGATAGCCGGCCAGGATGCCCTCAGTCGCCGCGGCATTCACCCCCTTCTCCACCGACGGCACGAAGACCCGGTCGACGTTCTGTCCGGTCAGGGATTCCGTGAACTGCAATCCAGTGTTGCGCGGCAAGGGTTCGACCCGCATCCAGACCTCGGCGAACTGGCCGGCACCGCCGGTCTGTTTCTTGTGGCGGTACTTGGATTCACCCCGGCCGCGGATCGTCTCGCGATAGGGGATTCGGGGTTCAGTGAGGTCGAAATCGACTCTGTACCGGCGCTTCAGGCGTTCGGAAATGATCTGCAGATGGAGTTCGCCCTGGCCGGAAACCACGGTCTGATGCAGCGCGGCGTCCACGTGGTAGCGAAACGTGGGGTCCTCGTCATGGAGGGCGGCCAACCCGGAGGCGAGTTTGTCCTCCTCCCCCTTGGCCCTGAGTTTGAGCGACATGTGGACGTTCGGCTTGGGGAAAACCACCTTGGGAATCAGGACCGGGCGCTTGCTGTTGCACAGGGTGTTCCCGGTGTGGGTGTCCTTCAGTTTGACGGCGGCGCCAATATCCCCCGCGTTGAGGACATCCACGGAGGACCGATTCTTGCCATTGAGGTTATAGATCTGGCCCAGCCGCTCGGAGACCTTCCGATCGCTGTTGAACAAATCCATGTTGAGATGGACCGACCCCGAATAGACCCGGAACAGCGAGAGATCGCCAAACTGATCCTCGTGGGTTGTTTTGAAGACGTAAACCACCGGGTCGTCCCCGTTGAGATCCACTTCGATGTCGTTGCCGCCGGCGTCCTGTGCCGGGATCTTCATCCGGTCGACCGGTGAGGAACCGTACTTGGCCACGAAATCCATCAACCGGGCGACGCCGACGTTGGTTTCGGCGGAGGTGAAGAACAAAGGGATGAACGCCTGTTTCTGAAGGGCGGTGTGTTCCCCGGCCCGCAGTTCGTCCTCGGAGAGACTCCCTCGTTCGAAGAACTTCTCCATGAGCGCGTCGTCCGCCTCGGCGGTGTATTCGATCAATTCGCGGTGCAAGGCGCCGACACGCTCCTTCCACGCGCCCTCGGCCAGTTGCTCGGCGTATTTGCCCGAGGCGTCCCCGGCGTAGGTCACGATCTCGCTGCGCATGACGTCGAGTTCCTGGTTGAATCCCGGACCCGGGTTGATCGGCCAGCTCATCGGGAATACCCGCGGACCGAAATGGGAGCGGAGTTTCTCGAGGATCTGCGCGGGATCCACGGGCTCACGGTCGCATCCATTGACCACGAGGATCTTCGGAATCCCGTAACGGGTTGCGTATCGCCAGACCGTGTCGGTTCCCGGGCCTGGACCGTGCTGGGCGTGAACGACGACCATGGCAAAGTCCCCAACCTGCAGGGCAACCATCGCTTCGCTGATGAAATCCATGTAGCCCGGGGTGTCGATGATGTTGAATTTCCGTCCGAGCCACTCCAGGTGCATGGGAGTCGCGTGGATCGAGATCTGGTGGACCTTTTCCCCCGGATGATGATCCGAGACCGTGTTTCCGTTGGCGATCGCGCCCATGCGCCCGATGGCTCCAGAGGTGGCGAGCATCGCCTCGCAGAGGAGGGTTTTGCCGGAGGTCGCATGACCCACGACGGCGAAGTTCCTGATGTCAGCAGCGTTGTAGGTTTTCATAGTGGCCGAAAGTCGATGAAAGGGGGCTGGGCTGGCCGCGAATTGTCAGGAGAGACGCCCTCGAGGCCAAGCGTTGTTTCGCGATCGTTGCACGCGGCGCGTAGCCCTCGCCCATCCGGAGCCAGCGCCACTCGCGACGAACGTGGCAGGCGCGTCTCATGCGACCGCCGGCAACCCGGCCAGCGCGAGGGCGAGTTCCTGGTGGTTGAAGCCCTGGTCGGTGAGTCGGCCGGCGAGATAGTCCATATAGGCCGGCATGTCGAAATGACCGTGCCCACAGAGGTTGAACAGGATGGCCCGACTCACGCCCTCCTCCCGACATCGGAGGGCTTCCGCGATGGCCCCCTGCACGGCGTGATTGGCCTCGGGGGCCGGCAGCAGACCCTCCGTGCGCGCGAACTGGACGCCGGCGGCAAAACACGCGAGCTGCGGAAAGGCCCGCGACTCGATCAGCCCGAGGTCGCGGGCGTGACTGACCAGGGGCGCCATGCCGTGGTACCGAAGTCCTCCCGCATGAAGCCCCGGCGGTGTGAATGTCGACCCCAGCGTATGCATCTTCAGAAGCGGCGTGAGGTGGGCCGTGTCTCCAAAGTCGTAGGCGTAGCGACCGCGGGTCAGGCTTGGACAGGTCTCCGGTTCCACGGCGACAAACCGAACCCGCCGCCCCCCTCGGAGTTCCGCACCGAGAAACGGAAAGGCAATCCCCGCGAAATTCGATCCGCCCCCGGTGCAGGCCACAATGACATCCGGATAGTCATCGACCTTCGCCATTTGCTCCTGGGCCTCCAATCCGATCACCGTCTGGTGGAGGAGGACGTGATTGAGAACGGAGCCGAGCGCGTATTGGGTGTCGCGGGACCCGGCGGCGACCTCCACCGCTTCGGAGATCGCGATCCCAAGGCTGCCGGGATGATCCGCGCGCGCGGCCATGATGGCGCGGCCCGCCGCGGTCTCCATCGAGGGCGAGGCAATGCACCGGGCGCCCCAGGTCTCCATCAGCGCCCGCCGGTAGGGTTTCTGATCATAGGAAACGCGCACCATGAAGACCGTCACCTCGATCCCGAACAACGCGCCCGCGTAGGCCAGAGCGGATCCCCATTGTCCGGCGCCCGTCTCGGTTACCAAACGTCGGACACCGGCCTCGCGGTTGTAAAATGCCTGCGGGACCGCCGTGTTCGGTTTGTGACTCCCCGCCGGGCTGACCCCTTCCCATTTGTAGTAGATGCGCGCGGGCGTCTGGAGCGCCTTCTCCAAACGCCGTGCCCGGATCAAGGGCGTTGGACGCCACCCGCGATAGATCTCGCGCACCTCGTCCGGGATCTCGATCTCCCGTTCGCGCGAGACCTCCTGTTCGATGAGGCTCAGGGGAAAGAGGGGCGCCAGGTCATCGGGCCCGATCGGTTGGCACGTCCCCGGATGCAGCACCGGGGGCAACGGCCTGGGCAGGTCCGCCTGGAGGTTGTACCACGCGCGCGGCAGGCGCGCGGGGGGCAGGGAGTCCGCGGTCACATCAGCCATCCGCGATTCATTTCAGAAGCCGCCTCCTCCTGCCAACGGAGAAGTGGGAAACGCCCGCGCCGAACACACATGGGTCCGACTTCCTTGGTGACCTTTTCGCGAGGTTCGCCGTCTCATTCCCCAGCCGCGTGCCTGGAATCCTGGAGATCGATGACCCCACCCAATCCTGCGATGAACGAGTACCCCTTCGGCTGCCGTGTCGCTCTTGCGTTCCTGGCCCTCACGAGCCTGGCCGGCGGCCCCTCCCGCGCGGATAACGAGGCCGAACTCCCCACGGAGGGCACCCGAAAGATGGCCGGGCGGCTCGAACAACTCGCGGCCGCCGTCCGCCCGATGCAGGTCCCGTATCTGAATACCGAGCGTGCCGCGGTCCTCGGCCGTCTGCTCCAGGAAAAGACCACGCCGCAAAGGGCCCTTCAGCTTCTGCCCCGGTACGGAACCGAGCTCCTCAACAGCGGCCAGAACGAGGCGGCCCTGCAGGTCTTTGACGGCCTGCGGGAGCTCGCCGCCCAGCAGAGCCCGGATTTCGCCCGGGAAAATGCCCGGCTGCTCCTCCTCTTTCGGGCGCTCTGTTACCTTCGAATCGGCGAGCAGGCCAACTGCGTGGGGATGCACAACCCGGACTCCTGCCTGTTGCCGATTCGTGGAGGCGGGATTCATCGGCATCCGGAGGGTTCCCGAAGCGCCAGGGAAGTGCTGACGGCGATGGTCAAGGCCAACCGGGACGATCTCGAGGCGCGGTGGCTGCTCAATATCGCCTGCATGACCCTCGGCGAATACCCGGACGGTGTTCCCGCCGATGCGCTGATCCCCCCAAGGGCATTCGAATCCGAGTACGACATCCACCGCTTCGTGAACGTCGCACCCAAGGTCGGCCTCGATCTTGCCGAACTGTCCGGCGGAAGCATCGTCGATGACTTCGACGGAGACGGACTTCTGGACGTGGTGACCTCGTCCATCGGTTATCACGACCCCCTCCGCTCCTTTCGCAACAACGGCGACGGCACCTTTGCCGAACGCGAACACGATGCCGGCCTGGATGGCGAGAACGGAGGGTTGAACCTGGTGCAGGCGGATTACGACAATGACGGGGCGCTCGACATCCTGGTCCTGCGCGGCGCGTGGTTCGGAGCCGGCGGGCACCTCCCGAATTCCCTGTTGCGCAATCGAGGCGACGGCACGTTCGACGACGTCACCGAGGCGGCCGGTCTGCTGAGCTTTCATCCGACCCAGACCGCCGCCTGGTTCGACTACGACAACGACGGCTGGCTCGACCTCTTCATCGGCAACGAATCGGGAGGCAGCGAGCGCCATCCGTGTGAACTCTTCCACAGCCGCGGCAATGGAACCTTCGAAGAGATCGCCAACGAGGCGGGGGTGGACCTCCGCGCCTTTGTCAAGGGAGTGACGGCGGGAGACTTCGACCAGGATGGCCGCACCGATCTCTACGTGTCCGTACTCGAGGGTCCCAATCATCTCTTCCGAAATCTCGGACCCGGAGCGCACCCGGGCGGGCACACGGCCGGCTGGCGCTTTCAGGACGTCACGGAGTCCGCGGGCGTCGCCGAGCCCCACTACAGCTTCGCCACCTGGTTCTTTGACTATGACAATGACGGCTGGCCCGACCTGTTCGTCACCGGTTACCAGGCCACCGACGCGGCCCCGGTCGCGGCCGATTTCCTCGGCCTCCCCCCGCGTTCCGAGGTTCCGCGCCTCTACCACAACAACGGCGACGGCACCTTCACCGACCTCGCGCGGCAGGCCGGCCTGGCGAGGATCACCTACCCGATGGGCGCAAACTACGGCGACCTCGACAACGATGGCTTCCTCGACTTCTACCTCGGCACAGGCGCCCCCGACCTGGCCATCCTCGTTCCCAACCGGATGTTTCGCAACGACGCCGGAAGGCGTTTCCAGGACGTCACGACCTCGGGCGGATTCGGTCACCTCCAGAAGGGCCACGGCATTTCCTTCGCCGACATCGACAACGACGGCGACGAGGACATTCACGAGGACATGGGCGGCGCCTACTCCGGCGACACGGCGCACAACGTCCTCTTCGAGAACCCCGGCCACGGAAACCATTGGGTCACCCTCAAGCTCGAAGGGAGGACCTCGGCCCGGGACGCGCATGGCGCGCGGATCGAGGTCACGGTGGTCGAGGACGGGCGCGACCGGCGCATCTTTCGAACCGTGGGTTCCGGAGGAAGCTTCGGCGCGTCGCCGTTGCGACAGGAGATTGGCCTCGGACACGCGACCGGACTGAAGTCCATTCGCGTCCAATGGCCTGCCACCGGCCGGACGCAGGAAGTCACCGGCGTCACGTTCGACGGTTTCTACAAGGTTCGCGAAGGTGAAACCGCCGCGCGCCCCTGGAAGCTGCCGTTGTTCCGGCTCGGCGGGTTTCCCGCGGCCGTGTCCGCCTCCCCGCCCGCCGCGAAGCAGGCCGCGAGGCAGGCCGCGAGCGACGGGGCGCCCGTCACTTCGCGGCCTCACCCTTGAGAGTCGTCAGGTACTCGACGAGATCCACCAGTTGGCGGCGTGTCATCAACTGTGCGAGTCCCGCCGGCATGATGGAAAGCGCCTGGCGTTGCCTCGACGTGATCCGGGCTGTCGGAATATGCGCGGTGACGCCGGACTGCTGTTTCACGGCGATCTCCTCCGGCGTGTCGCTGGTGAGAATTCCAAAGGTCTCCTCGCCGTCACGCGTTTCGATTGTCCAGCCTTCGTACCCGAAAGAGATTCCGGCGCTGGGATCAAGGATCGCCTCGTACAGCGCTTCCTTTCCCAATTTGCCGCCGATCTGGCTGAGACCCGGGCCGAAATCAGCGCCTTCCGAACCGACGCGATGGCATTTGATGCAGCCGACCTGTTCGGTGCGGAACACGGCGGCGCCGGCGGTGGGATCCCCCTTCTGCCGCACCAACTCGGCAATCGGCGGCAGGGGGTCGCCGTCCCCGGCCCTGGGGAGCGGCACCACGGCTGCCGCCTCGCCGCGGATGGAAGGCCACCGGACCTGCGAGAGCAGAAGGGCGGCCGTGGTCATCGCCGGATCGTCCAGGCGGCGCGCCCGGGCCAGCTTCAGGATCTCGGTCGCGCCGGCCTCGGTCCGACTGAGGCCCTGCAGGGCGGTGGTTCGCAGATCGGAAGACGGTCGCGGATCCTCCAGCAGTTCGCAAAGCAGGGGCACCACCTTCGGATCGGTGGAGTTCGCAAGCGCGTGTGCCAGGGATTCCAAAGCCGGGCCCTCGGCGCTGGCGATGGCAGACCGGATTTTGTCGACGTGCCCGGCCGCGATCACCAGGTGGAGGGCCTCTGCGGCGGCGCTGTCGCGCGGATTTCGGATCGCCGTCCCGATCAGGGCGTCTTCCTGCCCGGACAGATGAAAGTCCCGGACGATCTCGACAAATTGCGGAGTGCCGCGAAGACGTTCAGCCACGCGCAGCACCGCGGTTTTCAGGGTTGGGTTGGCTTCGAGATCCATGCCCTTGAGCCTTTGAAGGGCCTCGAACGCCGTTTGTGCCGAGGTCGATGCCGGGGCATCGGAGGCGGGCGCCGACATGACGGCACAAAACAGGCAGACCGCCAGCTTTACCGCCCGCGTGGAGCGCTTCGTCCGGCGGCTCGGAGGCCGCCAAACACAAACGAGTGGGTGCATGTCCAACCGGACCATTACCGATCAAAGCGTTGCGTCGGCGCAACGATCCAATCGTTGCGCCCGCAAAAATCTCGAAGCACGAATGTCACGAATGATTCGAAGAAGCCGATTGAATTTGGGGACGCGCTTCGGTAGGTTGTCTGCGGTTGTTCACCACACACTCATATCCATGAAGCAATTTGTCACCATCCTGGCCTGCGCAATGGCGCTGGCCCTGTCGCATACCGTCCGCGCGGCGGAAGCCGGTGGAAAAGAGAAGGAGATCAAGGGCGAGGGCTGCTGCATGAAATGCGAGCTCAAGAAGGCCGACGAGTGCCAAAACGCCATCAAGGTCAAGGAGAACGGCAAGGAAGTCCTTTATATCCTTGAGCCGAACAAAGTGAGCAAGGATTTCCACAGCAAGGTCTGCCGCGGTCCCCACAAGGTCATCGCCAAGGGCACGGTGAAGAAGGACGGCGACAAGATGATCCTCGTCGCTTCGAAGATCGAATTGGCTCCCGAACAAAAGTAGGATTTCCGGTTTCAAAGAACACCCTGGGCCGGCCGGCCTTTTCATTCCGGCCGGCCTTCTTCATTCCCTGGGCCTGTTCCGGCGGGCGTCCGGTCGTCTTCGACACCGTTCACGCACCGGCCCCGTCTGCGATGCGCTTCGCCATTCAACGTCAATTGACCGTGGCCATTGAAAACCAGCCGGGTCGGCTGGCGGCGATTGGCGAGATCCTGGGCGCTCACGGCATCAACATCAAAGATCTCACCATCGTCGACAACATCGAGCAAGGCGTTGTCCGGTTCATTTGCAGCGATCCAACGACTGCCCGCGCGTTGCTCGTGAACGCCGGTCTCTACGTCGTGGATGCGGAGGTCTTCACGGTCGATCTCGCCGATACCCCCGGACGACTTGCGGCCCTCAGCAAGGCCCTCGGCGACGCCGGGGTGAACCTCGACTATGCGTACGGCAGCGAGGGACCCGAAGAGCAAAACATGCGACTCGTGATCCGTGTCCCTGATCTCCAGCGGGCCGCCGCCGTGCTATCCGCCCTGCCCGACACCTGAACCCCACCCGTGACACCCGGCGTTCAGCGTGGGCACGTGGGGATCCGCCCGCCGGGAGCCCTTGGAGTCGCCATTTACTATCACCTGACCCGGAAGCTCGCCGAGCCCGAGGCCGTCCATTTTCTCCTTCGTCCGGGGGCTGCGAGCGCGCGGGCCATCGAGGCAGGAGGTGGACTTTGGATCGAGACCCGGCAAGGCCCGAGGCACGTGAACGCCGAGGACGTTTGCCTTCCGGGTCTCACGGCCTGCTGGAATGCGGCCGTGCTCCCGGAGATCGTGCTGGCGTGCGCCAATCCGGACCAATTGCTCGGTATCCTGGACGAGACCGTCGCTGTCATCGAACATGCGCACTACGCCCGTCGCCTCTCCGGGGAGGATCTGCCGGTGCCGATCGTGATCCTGTGCTCCAACGGCATCTACTTTCAGCGTCTCCGGCAGCTGTTCATCGAGCGTCTCGAGGAATCGACACTGATGGGACGCCTGCCGGATCTCTGGCCGGACATGATGCCGCGCCTCGTCGGCAGAATCCTTCGGGGAGTGACGTTGCAGACCGGTGTCCGCGAGGAGCGAGACGCGCGCCCCTGGTACCGCCCGGGTCCGCAGGCCCGAACATGGCTTGCCGGAGGCGATCTCGAAAGCCGCCGGCGGGCGCTCGATGTCCTCTCGACGCGAGGCGGATGGTTTGAGATCGCGGCTCACGCATCGGCCACCCGCCTGGAGTTCGACAAAGCCATGATCAACCTGGTCTCGAATCTCCTGGGTCAGACCCTCGCCATCGACGATTCAGGGTTGCTGAGGCCGATGACCGTCGCCGCCATAAGGCGGGAAGCGTCCGAGGCGCGGGTCCTGGAACTCGTGCGGCATGTCCTCGACGTCGGCAAGGCCGTGCATGTGTATGAGGAAGACGAGGAGGCCGCCAGGCACCTGGCCCGCCTCGAGGATTCCGCCGCCGGTTCCGGCGATCACATCCCCTCCAGCCTGCAATGGCTCGAACTGAACCTCCGGACAGGCCGTCATCGTGCCGAACTGGGACCGACGGAGGCATGGCTCCTGGAGCCCCTCATTCGCTATGCGAGAAGCGCGGGACTGGACGCCGCCGCGCATTACTTCGAACACCTCCGCGAAAGCTTGCTTCGCAAGCTCGCGATTGCGCACCTGCCCCGCCCGAGTGCCGCCCTTTCCTCATGAGGCCTTCGCCCCGGAAGGCGTGGATGGCGCCGGCAACCACGCCACACTCTGGACCGCGGCTGCTTTTTCCCGATAGCGTTCCGTCCATGGCACTCGAAGATCACGCGGGGGATGTCGTTCGCAAGGCGCGCCTGATGATGGGCGTGCCGCCAGCCGAGGCCGCTGGGGCCGGGGGCGTGTCAGTGCAGGAGCTGGAAGCGATGGAACAAAGCGGTCTCTCGCCCGCCACCCTCGACTGGTCCGCCCTCGCCCGGCGATTGGATTTGCACGCCGAAAAGCTCAAGGCCCTCGCGCAGGGCTGGCACCCCTCCGCCGTTCAGACCGCCGACTGGCGCGAATTCCGCCAGGTCACCACCGAGGGCGAGGGCATGTCGGTCAACTGTTACCTTGTCTGGGATGAGGCCACCCGCGCGGCCGCCCTCTTCGACACGGGTTTTGATGCGGCCCCGGTCTTCGCCCTCATCGATGCCAACCAACTTCAGCTCGAACACCTCTTCATCACCCATACCCACGGGGATCACGTCGCCGCGATGGAATCGATCCGCGAGCGATTCCCCAAGGTCCGCCTGCACACCAGCGCGGCTTCGGCGCCGCCGCAGCACCGCAATCGGGCGAACGATTTCATTCATGTCGGCAACCTGCGCGTCAGCAATCGCGACACACCCGGCCATGCCGAGGACGGCGTCACGTACCTGGTCGGCAATTTTCCCGACGACGCCCCGAACCTCGCGATTGTCGGCGACGCCATCTTCGCCGGCTCGATCGGGGGAGCCCCGGGAAAGGGTCCCCAGACGCGTCAAAAGATCCGGGATCAGATTCTTTCGCTGCCGCCGGCCACGTTGATCTGCCCGGGGCACGGGCCTTTGACGACAGTGGGTGAGCAGCAGAAGGCCAACCCGTTCTTCTCCTGACTCGGGACGCCCCTTGCCTTTGTGCTCGATTCGCCTCAGTGCCCTCGGGGGCGACAGGTTCTTGCCCGCCTACCCTGTCGGACTTAAATTTCGCCAGGATCCCATGGAACGACCGCGAATCCTGATCATCGAGGACGACGACCTCCAGGCGGAGATCTATGAGGACGCGCTCGGCGGCTACGAACTTTTTCGGGCCCGCACCGGTCGGGAGGCCCTGGCGGGTCTCTCCAAGACCGCGCCCCACCTGATCATCCTGGATCACATCCTGGACGACGGGGATCTGGGGCTGGATTACCTGCCCGAACTCAAGGAGGCCATGCCGCACGTCCCGGTCATCGTCATCAGTGGCGCGATGGATATCCACGAGCAGATTGATGCGCTCCAGGGACCGCGCCGCGCCCATTATTGCCTCACCAAACCCGTCGATCTCGACGACCTCCGGCACACCATCGAGACCGCCCTTCGCGAATGCGGCGAGACAGAAATCGTCCGGACCTTCGAAGCCCTCGAACGCTCCCGACGCTCCGATATCCAGGACCTTCTCAGCCGCTCCACCGACCGCCTGAGCCGACAGAATGAAATCCTGAGGATCGTGAAGGACACGACCACCCGGCCAAACATTTCCGCCCTGGCGCGGCGTTTCAACGTCGCCCGTCGGACCATCATCCGCGACCTGAACGAATTGATCCGCCGCGGTCAACTTCCACCGGAGGCCTATCCGCGGTGGGCAGCGGAATCCCTCGACGACCCCGGCGCCTAGGCGGTCTCGGCTCCAGGTCCGGCGTGGTTACGTTGGGGGGCGCAGGAGACGCTTCAAGAACTGCCCGGTGTGCGACCGGGAGTCGCTTGCGATCGCCTCCGGCGGACCCGAGGCCACGATCCGTCCGCCCTCCTGGCCCGCCTCCGGACCCAGATCAATCACCCAGTCGGTCTCCGCAATCAATTCAAGGTTGTGTTCGATCACCACCACCGTGTGGCCATGGTCCACGAGGCGCTGCAGGACCTCCACCAACCGGCGAACGTCCGCCATGTGCAGCCCGATCGTCGGTTCCTCCAGGATGAACACGTTTCGTTTGCTCCGCGCATCGAAGAGGTCGCCCTGGTCCTTGAGGCCGGTCAGCAGATGGGTCACGAGCTTCACCCGCTGCGCCTCGCCTCCGCTCAGGGTGGGACTTGTCTGTCCGAGCTTCAGATAGCCCAGACCCGTGTCCCGAAGGGCCTCCAGCGGCCTTCGGATCCTGGGCAAGGCGTGGAAGAACGCCAGTGCCTCCTCGACCGACAGCTCCAGAACCTGGGCAATGCTGCGACCGCCATACTCGATATCGAGCGTCTCCCGGTTGAATCGCGTGCCCTTGCACGCCTCGCAAGGAACAAACGCCGGCGGCAAGAAGTTCATCTCCAGCTTGATCTCCCCTGCCCCGTCACACTGGGGACACCTGCCCGCGGGCGAATTGAACGAGAACCGGCCCGTCGTGTAGCCGCGCATGCGCGCCTCCGGCACCTGTGCAAACTGGGCGCGAATCTCGTCGAAGAATCCGACATACGTCGCCGGTGTGGACCGCGGGGTCCGGCCGATCGGGGATTGATCCACCTCATACACCGCCTTCAGGCCTTCGAATCCCGTGAGCCGCGGTCCGACCCCGCTCCCGGATTTTCCGGGCGGCGCCTTTCCGTGAGAATCCTTTTGCCTCAAGGCCAGTCGCAAGGTCGGCAGCAGGCATTCCCGCACCAGGGTGCTCTTTCCTGAACCGCTGACGCCTGTCACGGCGACGAATCGGCCCAAGGGAAAACCCACCTCGAGATCACGCAAGTTGTTGGCCGAGGCATCCCGCAGGACCAGCCAGCCGTCGCCCGATGGGTCCGCGGAACGACGTCCCTTCCATCCGGAAGATCGAACCGAGCGCCGATGCCCGCGGGAGGGAAATGTCGGCGGCTCCTTCAGGCACCGACCGGTGACCGACTCCGCGTTGCGACAGAGTTCCGCCAGGGTGCCCGCCGCGACGACCTCGCCCCCGTGCGTTCCTGCTCCCGGACCGAGATCCACGACATGATCCGCACGCCGCATGGTGTCTTCGTCGTGTTCCACCACGACGAGGGAGTTTCCCCTGGCTTTCAAGCGATCGAGGGCGTCGAGGAGCTGCAGATTGTCGCGCGCGTGCAGGCCGATCGTGGGTTCGTCGAGGACGTAAAGAACCCCGCTCAGGTTCGAACCCAGTTGCGCCGCCAGGCGAATACGTTGGGATTCGCCTCCGGAAAGGGTCGTCACACCGCGATTCAACTGGAGGTAACCCAGGCCGATTTCGCGAAGGACCGCCAGGCGCGATCGGATCTCGGGGATGATGTCGCGAGCGATTTGGGCTTCGCGTTCTTCGAATTGGAGGCCTTCAAGCCAGTCCGCTGCTTCGTCCACGCATAGGGCGCCGAGGCTGTCGAGCGTGGGTGCCTTCGATGCCGGGGTCCTTCCCCGGCGGCGCGCCGATCCCGCCAGCAAACGTACCGCCCGCGCGACCGCGTTCAGACGGGAGCCCCCGCAGTCCGGGCAGGTCTCCCGCTGGTCTTCGAGCCAGTTCCACCAGGACTCCTCGATCGCGTCGGCACGGGCGCCGCGTTCCGCATCCGGCATCGGAAAGAGTTCGCCAAACCCCCGGCACGTCGGACACCAGCCCTGCGCGGAGTTGTAGGAGAACTGCTTCGGGTCGAGCGGCTGAAAGGATCGACCGCATTGCGCACACGCGCGCTCCGTGGAATGGACCGTCACGACCCCGTGGTTATCGAGGGCAAGGACGGTCCCCTTTCCCACCTCCAGGGATTCGTCCACCAACTGGCGCGGAGTGGGACCCTCGGAGTCCCGGGTGCCGGCCCGTCGACGGGGCCTCTCCAGCACGCCGATCACCACCTCGACATCGTGCTCCTTGAAACGATCCAGGCGGAAGGGTTCATCACTGCGGTACATCCGTCCGTCGGCGCGGATCTCGGCGTAGCCATGCCGGGACGCCCACTCGGCGACGTCGCTGTGAAAGCCTTTCCGGTTCTTGACGACTGGCGCCAGAAGCAGCAGGTCCCCGCGGCGCCTTCGTTCCTCGACTAGCGCCCGGGCGACCTCGTCGCGGGTCTGCGACTGAACCGGTTCGTGGCAATCCGGACAAAACGCCGTGCCAAGGCGCGCGAAGAGGAGCCGGAGGAAATGGTACATTTCCGTGACGGTCGCGACCGTGCTCTTGCCTCCTCCGCTCGAGGTGCGCTGTTCGATGCTGACGGTTGGAGGCAGGCCCTCGATCAGATCGACATCCGGCTTGGCCATCTGCTCGACGAACTGCCGCGCGTACGCGCTCATGCAGTCGAGAAACCGCCTCTGGCCCTCGGCAAAAAGAAGGTCGAAGGCGAGCGTGCTTTTGCCGGAGCCGCTGACGCCCGTCACCACGACGAGGCATCCTCGCGGGATCGCGACGGTGATATTCTTGAGATTATGCTCGCGTGCGCCCTGGACCAGGATGGTCTCCCCGGCTGGCACTGACTCCAATCGATCTGGCACGCGCCCACCGTAGCACATCGCGATTCGAACGCGTCAATTTACGGTGCCCGGTGGCCACTACGGCTTTCGTGTGTCCATCGTGTCCCACCGACCCTCCCTGTCGGGGCGGCCACGCCGGGATAACCGGCTGGTCGGCGCCTGAATCCGACGGCGAACCCTGCCTTTCAGACGGGGCTCTAAACTAACGCTCCGGGCCGCCGAGTTGATGGACGAAATCGAAGCCGTGCTGGGCGACGCCGTCCGGGCAGATCGTCCTGCGACCTTCCCTCAGGCGCCTCCAAGTGTGACCGGTTCCCCGGTGAGCACCGATCGCTCCTCCGCCTCGCAGATCGCCACGGCGGCCGCACCATCCGCCGCCGTCACCATGGAGGGGGGCCGCGAGGCGGCGACGCCCTCGACGAAGTGTGTGAGTTCCCTCACATAACCGTCCGTCGCGTCGAGCACTTCCACACGCGCCGGCGCGCCGTCTTCGAACATCCGCAGCGCCTCCGGTCCGCGGCTCAAATCGTAGTCCGCGGTCGCCCTCTCGAAATTGACCGTGTAAGTCATGTTGAAGACAAACGCTTCGCCCATCAGCCACGAGCCCTCGGCACTCACAACCGCGTCACCCGCCACCTCGTACTGTGTCACCACGTGGTCCACCGCTCCGCTGAACCGGCTGAGCCCCCGTGAATAGACACGCCGCGGACAGCCAAAGAGGAACTGGACGAAATCCGTGTCGTGGATGTGCAGGTCGATGAGCGCGCCGCCGGACTCCGCCCCTTTGAAGTAGGTGCTCTTGCTCCAGGCCGGCGGACCGCTGACCCGGCGGAACCGCGCCGCGAGGAGGCGTCCGTATCGGCCGTCGGCCTTTGCCTCCTTCAACCACGACCATCCCGGCCAGAATCGCATGCACATGGCCGGCATGAAGAAGCCCTTTGCCCGCCGGACTGCCTCCAGGATCTCCGCGCACTGTGCGAATGTGCGCGCGAGCGGTTTTTCGCAGACCACATGCTTGCCTGCCTCAAGGGCGGCCCTTGCCGCCTCCACGTGCTGCGAGGTCGGCAGACAGATGTCGACGACTTGAATGGCCGGGTTCGAGAGGATCTCTCGATAATCCTTGGTCGCCTGCACCTGGGCGAGGTCCAGGCGCACGGGATCCGGGTCAGCGACGTTCCCCACGACACTCGGCAATACGCCGTCTGCCGGGAGCCGGAAGGCGTCGCAAACGGCGGAAACACGCGCCCCAGGGATCTTCCGGTAGGCCTTGATGTGCGTGACACCCATGAACCCAAGCCCAACAACCGCGACATTGATCATGGCCCGTGGGCTTACTGGAGGCTCGGCCGGCGGGCAAGGCGCAACAGGGACCGGTTCACGTTTGCCCCCACATCCAGCGGCACACCACGACGGCGGCCACGGCGCCCGTCAGGTCGGCGGCGAGGCCCGCCCACACCGCGTGGCGAACGCGCCTCACCGCGACCGCTCCGAAATACACCGCGACGACGTAAAAGGTAGTCTCCGTGCTTCCAAACAGCGTCCCGGCCATCCGCGCCACGAGGCTGTCCGGGCCGGAGGCCTTCGCAAGGTCCCCGAATGCCGCGAGCGACGCGCTGCCACTCAACGGTCGAATGAGAGCGAGCGGCAGGAGATCGACTGGAAATCCGACCGCGTTCAACGGTCCGCGGAGGAAACGAGTCATGCCTTCAATGGCCCCGGATCCCCGCAACAATCCGATGGCGACCAGCATCGCCACCAAAAATGGAATGATTCGCACCGCGATCTGGAACCCCTCGCGGGCGCCCTCAACGAACTCCTCGTAAACGGGAATGCCCCGCAGAGCGGCGTAGAGCGGGAAGAACGCCAGGAGAAACGGGATGGCGGCCAGCGACAGTGCATCCAGCACCCGCACCCACGCCGACCTTCCCGCCAGGAACGGGTCCTGAATTCTCCCGCCCAGATCCGGAAAAGCCATTGCCAGCACCACCGCCGCGAACCCAAGCACGCACACGGCGAGGACGGTCCTTCCCGCGATGGAGATGGGGGCCGGAGATCCTCCGCTCCCCGCCCCTTCTGAGCTTTGGGTCGTATCGTCGTCCGCACGCGTGGACTCGGCCTGTCCCGTCCTCGACGGCGTGGCAAGTCCGGCAGGTCCGATGGGTTCCCAACGAAATCCAGGCAGACGTTCAAGCAACTTCACGGCCACCAGCGCGGCGATCGACGAACAGGCCGTCGCCACAAGCGTGGAGCCCACAATCGCCGTGGGATTCCGGGAACCAGCGGAGGCGAGAATCGCGATGGCGGAGGCAGGGATGAGCTGAACAGAGCCGGTGTTGATCGCGAGAAAGGTGCACATCGCGTTCGTCGCGGTCCCGGGCCTGGGATTGAGGCCATCCAGATCGCGCATCGCCCGCAGCCCAAACGGGGTCGCGGCATTCGTCAGACCCAGGACATTCGCGGCAATATTGAGCATCATCGAAGCCATCGCCGGGTGCTCCGGCGGTACATCGGGGAAGAGGCGCCGCATGACCGGCCGCAGGCTTCGCGCGATGACCAGCACCAATCCGGAACGCTCCGCCAACCGCATGACCCCGAGCCAAAGCGCCATGACCCCGATCAGACCGAAAGCGAGTGTCACGGCGGTCCCGGCCGACTGGACGACGCCGTCCACGGCGGCGCGCATGTTGCCGGTCAATCCGGCGACAACGACCCCCGTGAGGAGCATCCCGAGCCAGAGATAATTCAGCATGCCGGCGTCCGGTCGCGCGCTCACTTCGGCGCGAGAGCGGGATCGAGGGACTGCAGGTAATTCCAAACCGCCTCAAACTGGCGACGTGGATTGCCATCCAACACGCCTCGAAGCGCCGTCTTTCCGTCCTCGTCGATGAATCGTGGCATCATCGTTCCTGGCATGACCCGCTGCGGATCCTGGACGTAGCGCCAGTAGTAACTCCATCGCAGCCGCTCGGCGACGACAGCGAAGTTCACCGTCGCCGTGTCGCGCCCGGCGAGGGCGGCTTGCGGACCAACCCCGTGGCAGGAGATGCAACTGAAGCCGTTCTCCACACCGATCAACCGGTGTCCAATCTCCCGGAGATCCGAACCAGGCGCCAGGCGTCGAGCCTCCTCGAACGGATAACCGTGTTGCTGGGCAAGCCCCTCGGCGATCGCCCTGGCGTAGACCGGGAATGCCGGCATCCGCCCCGGAAGGTCCGGGCGCGGCTTGTACGGAAGCGTCCCCGCCAGGCAACGCTCGATCCATCCGCCCCACAGTTTCTCGCCCGCGAACGTGAGCGCCGGGCGTCCTCGATGAATGGTCCCGGCGGCGTCTTCTTCACCGATGCCTTGTGATTCGGTCGTCGGCACGAGCGACGCAAGAAGGTCGGGCTCGCCGTCGCGTCCGTGACATGCCCCACATCTCAGGGCAGTCCACTGGCGCTCGGTGAACTCGGCCGGGCAGTCGCGCTGCAGGCTCTCCAGCGGAGAATGGCGGCGAAACACCTGCAAGGCGTCGCGCTCGGCCGGTGTGAAGGAAAAATCTGGCGCCCGTCCGCGGTCGTCCTGGTCCCCGGCCAGGCAGCCACGGTTCCAATCGACCTCCATCAACGCGGTCAGCCCCATCGCCGGCGGTCCGGCGTGCCGTTGCCCCAGCGTATGACACCGCAGGCATCGGAGGGATTCCGCGAGGCGTTCCCCCCTCACGGCATCCCCATCCCCACGCGCGGGCGGACCCGCGCCCTGCCCGTCGGGCGCGGCACCCGCCTTCTTCCCATCCGAATCCTGAAGAAGGTACCGGGCAAGACTGACGGACTCGGACCGGGTCAGATGAAAATCCGGCATGCGGCTCCAGGCATGAAAGCGCCCGGGTTTCTGGAGAAATCCGGGAAGCGCTTCAGGTCTCCATTTTGCAGCGACATGCGACAAGCCGATCCGGGTGCCGTCTTCCGCGGGGCTGGCCCCGGGTGCACCGTGGCACCCGAGGCAGCCCAGGTCCGTGAAGAGACGCGCCCCGAGGGCCGGCGACCCCTTGACCAACCCGGTCTCCTCCGGATCGGGCGCCGCTTCCCCCGATCCCCGCTGACGACCGAGGAATGCCGCGAGATCCCGCGCGTCCTGGCGGGCCGCCGGCCCGGAAAGGAGCGATGGCATCCGGGCGTCGGACCGCCATTGGCGCGGAGCCAACAGCCAGTCCGTGATCCAGCTTTCCCGAAGGCGTGATCCGATCCCGTCGAACGCCGGCGCATCCAGGGAGAGCTCGGGCATGGCAGTCGGCTCCCAAGACCCCTCAAACGCGTGACATGCCTGGCATCGGCGTTCGCTGAACAAGCGGCGGCCCTCCCGCAGGCGATCGCACGCGGCCAGACGCGGATCGCGCGCGTCGTGGACGAAGGACGTCGGCGGGATGGGCTCGGTGGCAAATCGCGGGGAGGACCAGCCGACACGGCACTGGGCCGGTCCGCGTCCGTCAAAGCCGTAGTCCAGCCGGAAGGCATTCAGGCCTCCCCGCACATCGACGGGAGGGCTCCAGGCGTTGGTGCCGGTGTCCGACGTTTCCACCACGACCGTCCCGTTGACGCTGAGGCGTGCCGGACCGCGGGCATCCAAAACGAAGCGCACCTGGTCGTTGATGTCGCTCACCAGGAATCCATCCCATCGCGCATGAAACGGCCCGGGTCCAATCCAGGGCGAGGCCGGGGATTTCTCACGGACGTACAGGGCCGCCAACCGGCTGGTCCGAAGATCCGCAACAGCGGTGCCTTCGGTTTCCTGCAGCGAAAGAACGAGGCCGGGCCGGGTTTCGGCCGGGACCGAACGCAGCCGCGGCGCGTGGGCGATCGAGTCAGGGCCAAGCTCCACCAGGCCCCCCCGCCGTCCGGTGCGATGAATCGTCCCATGAACGAAGTTCTCAACCGGCGTGCCGTCGGCCGAGCGAAGTCGAAACACCAGGTGCCATTGCATCACAGGTTGAACCTGCGGGACCTTGAGGAACACCGTCCGTCGATCGGCGGACAGTTGCGCGGAATCGATCCTCCACGTGTCCCGACCTTCCTCACCGTTGAGACGTAGGTCGGGTGAACCGTATTGGGCGGTCCACCGATAGTTCCACGCCTTGAGGTCGTAGTTCCCAGGGTCGGTTGCCGCGGATTCCTCGAGTGGATCCGTGAAGCCGAGGAGCAGGCCGTCGGATGTCACGTGGAGGTCCCGAACCATGTTCCAGGGCCGTCCGGTCGCGCGAATCCGGTAAAATCCACCGGGTCGGGTCTTGTTGCCGGCCCATCCAAACAGGCCGCAAGCGTAGAGATCGCCGGTGCTCGGATGAAACACGCCGCGCATGACACCGGTCTCGAACTCAACCGGAAACCGCGTGATCGCGCCTTGCATCACCTCTCCCACCTGTTCCTTGAGGACAAGGAACATTCGCCCCATGCCGTAGGACAGCGTGATGAGTTGATCCTGCATCGCCCCCCATCGACCCTCCGGAACCCAGAGATGCGTGCCTCCCGAACGATCCACGAAATTGTGAATCCAGCACAGTGGTTCGTCGTACGAGGTGCGGTTTTCCGGGTTCCAGGCCCATTGATTTCCGTACCAACCGTCGGGTCGGATCCAGTTCAGGCGGTTGGCGGGCATCCAATTCCCCTGGTTGTCGATGGTCGTCAGTTCTCCATGGGGGCCGATGCCCAGTCCGTTCACCGCCCGAAAACCCCGGGCGATGATCTCGGAATGCGTGCCGTCTCGTGACACCCGGATCAGGGTGCCATGCTGGGAATGAACCGCGGGCAGCGCGTGGCGTGCGCATTTCACGTAGTAGAAATCGCCATCAGGACCGACCTTCAGATCATTGGCGAATTCGTGGAAGTGCTCGCTGACCATCGCGTCGTTGTTGAAGTTCTCGTACCAGTCTGCCTCGCCATCGCCGTCGAGGTCGTGTAACCGCGTGATCTGATCGCGGCCGAGCACGTAGATGACGTCGTCGACGATCCGTACACCGAGCGGCTGGAAGAGGCCGCTCGCCACCCGGCGCCAGGTCAGTTCGCCACCCGGATCGCCAATGCCTGAAACCACCCAGACATCGCCGCTCCACGTCGAGAGCGCCGCGCGCCGGCCGTCGGCAAAGAAATCCACTCCGCCGAAGCGCATCCAGGAATGCCAGGGGTTGTCCTCCGGCACCTCGAGTTCATCGACGGCCAGCGGTCCCGTACCGTCACCCGTCGTCCGAACGTGAGTCACCAGCGTCTCCGGCCATCGCGGGCGGCCGCCATGCGTCCGGGGTTCGAGATTCGCGGCTGGTGGCGCGGAGCGGACGAGTTCCCCGAAGACCGGCAGGAATTCCGATGCGCCACGCCAAAGGAAGACCTTCAGGCGGACGGGAGCGCCATGGGGCGCCAGGTGAAGGCGGAGGTCTCCCTGCGGAGTCCATGCCCACCGCATCCCCTCCACGGCCCCCGTCACGGCCACGGCCAGCGTTTCCTGTGGCACCGTCCGGCCTGCGAGCGTGGCGACCTCCGACTCGTCCAGCGTTCGACCATAGAGACGGAGATCATCGATGGAGCCATCGAGCCACGGGGAGGCGGGAAAATCCGGCGCCGCGAACCCAAGGCGGACGACACCCTCGGGGACGGCATTCTGGACTGCCAACTTGGACGTTCCGTCCTCCTTTCCGTCAACAAAGAGGCGGACCTGCCCATCCGTGTGACGCCACGCGAGCGCCACATGGTGCCAGACATCATCCGTGATGGAAGTCCGACCTTGAACAGCTCCCACCCAACCGACGTCACAGGTCAACTGGCCGCCCCTTAAAAACAACGCCAGACCGCCGGGGACCCATTTCGGTCCGCGGCGAGTGCGCGCAAAGAGGGTGCCGTCCTTCCTCGTCCGCATCCACATCGCCACGGTGAAATCGTTGCGCGTTGGATCAACGTCGTTCGCCCCGTGAATCTCAGCGGCCTGCTCACCGGAGAAGACCAGGGCACCGCCGGTCCGCCCTCCCGATGCGAATCGCGCCCCGCTCAGCGACAAGGGCTTCACGGCGGGTCCCGGTTCCGTGGATACCTCTGGATTCGGGCCATCGAAGGACCAAAGCCCCAGCAGCGCCCGGTTTGAATCCGGCTGCGGACCGCTCGAGCGTTGCACGGGCCGCGGCGGGAGCGCGATGACGACCTCTCCTGCCGCCGAATCCGCCGGTGCCAGGGCCAGGTCCGACAAACGCCGAACCTCCGGCGTGCGGTTCGCCTCTTCGCCGACTTGCAGCACCATCTCCGTTGAACTCGGTCCGAGGTTGAGGGTCCGCGTGAACGCCGTGATGCCATCCTCCCTTTCCAGTCCCGCGAGTTCCAGGACGGGCATCCCGCCGACGTCATAGGCGAGGATGACGTCGCTGCCGTGCAGAAAGAGGCCCCGCCAATGGCCACGCTTCCGCGGCATCGGTCCGTAAGGTTCAGGACGGGGATCGGAGAAGTCCCCGCCGATGGCCCAACCCGGCATCGGGGGATTGGAGAAGACCTCCCGGCCGTCGATTCGCGGGTACGCCCAGTGTTCGCCGTCATACACAACCCCCTTGAGAGCCACGAACCTCCCCGTCCAGCCTGCTGCGTATCGCAGAAGATCGGTGTCAAAAACAACCGCTTCGTTGTTCGTGCTGCCGGCGGCGCTCCCGAGGTTCACGGCAATGCCCTTGTAGGCAATGTTCGTGCGGGCCCCGGGGATGTCGATCGACGCCGTCAAAAAGGGACCGTAATCCATGGCGATCCACGGAGGCGCGGCAGCGGCAGCGGCGATGCCTGTGAGGCCAACGAGCAGGCTCACGACGCGGATGGCCACCAGGCGACACTGCGGAAGAGTCCGATCGGAATGCCGGGGACATGAACAAGACATGGCGTGACCCCTTTGTGACGCCTTCGGCGCGAATTGTCAGCCGCGGCGGCCGACGGGTCTCAGACGGGCCCTCAGGAATATCGGGCCGTTGCCGGGTTTGGAGGAGCCGACTACCCTCACCCGCCATGACACGCCCACCCCCCGTTGTGCTGGCTGCACTCGGACTGGTCCTTTCCTGCTGTGGCGGAATTCCCGAGGACACCCTGTGCGTGTGCCCGAACAATCCCCACTATCTCCAATGGCACCGCCGCCCGCTTCTTGTGATCGGAAGCGGAGAACATTACGGCGCCGTCTTGAACGAGGAATTCGACTACCGGAAGTACCTCGCCACCCTTGCGACGGATGGATTGAACCACACCCGGCTCTTCACCGGGGCGGCCTACGTCGAACCGGCCGGCGTCTTCGGGATTGCCCGCAACACGCTCGCCCCGGAAGGTCGCCACTATCTCGCCCCATGGGTCCGGAGCACCGAACCCGGATACGCGGGCGGCGGCAACAAGTTCGATCTGGAACGATGGGAACCGACCTACTTTGAACGCCTGCGGGAGTTCGTCGCCACGGCCGCGCGCGAGAATGTCATCGTCGAGGTCAACCTGTTCTGCCCCTTCTATGGCGACGAACAATGGCGGCTGAGCCCCTTTCACCCGGACAACAACGTCAATGGCGTCGGAAAGGGCGTCGCTCGCACGAATGTCTACACCCTCGATCGAAGCGGTGACCTGCTCGGGTACCAGGAACGATTCGTCCGTCGTGCGGTCGCCGAACTCCGGGATCTGGATAATCTCTATTTCGAGATCTGCAATGAACCCTATTTCGGAGGGGTCACCGCGGATTGGCAGGCTCACATCGGCGCGATCATCACCGATGCGCAGGCGGGTCATCCGAATCCCAAGCTCATTTCCGAGAACATCGCCAATTACAGCGCCACGGTCCCACAGCCCCATGCCCATGTCTCGCTGTACAATTTTCACTATGCCACACCGCCGGACACGGTCCCGCTCAACTGGCGGCTCCATCTCCCCATGGGAGACAACGAAACCGGCTTCCGCGGCACCAACGACGCCCCCTATCGCGTCGAGGCCTGGGAGTTCATCCTGGCCGGCGGGGCCCTGTTCAGTCACCTCGACTACTCGTTCACCGTCGGACACGAAGACGGGACCTTCGTGTATCCGGCCTCCCAACCCGGGGGCGGAAATCCCGGTCTCCGCCGGCAATTTCGAATCCTTCGCGATTTCATGGCCGGCTTCGACCTCACCGGCGTCATGCCCGTCAATGATATCCTGACGGGGGGAATTCCACCGTCCCATATCGCGCGCGCGCTGGGAGAGCCTGACCGGGAGTTTGCCGTCTACCTCCGTCCGCGTCGTGTGTCTCAGTTCTCGGTGCGCTGGACGGGCTTCCTCGATGCCCCTGCGACTGCCGATTACACGCTCTATGGGACGGCCACCGATGGCATCCGGGTCTGGATCGACGATCGCCTGACCCTCGACCGCTGGGGGGTCCAGTCAGAAACCGAGGGCAGCGCGCGGGTCAGCCTCGAGCGCGGTCCGCACCGTCTCAAGGTGGAGTATTTTTACAATGAGGGTCAGGCGTCCGCGAAACTCGATTGGTCCCGACCTGACTCCCCACGCCAGCCGATCCCCGCCGAGGCCTTGCGCCTTCCGGACGACTCCGGACCCGGTCTGCGCGGTGAATACTTCATAGGTCGCGATCTGAAAGAGCCGTGGCGCCAGCGCGTGGACACCTCGATCCACTTTGACTGGGACTCCCAATCCCCATTTCCGTCCACGGTCGAATCGCAGCCGCTTCGCCTGGAGGTGACCGTTCCCACGGGAAACTGGCAGGCCACCTGGATCAGTCCCCTCACGGGCTCGATCCTCAAGCAGTTCGACCTGCACCACAACGAGGGCGCACTCGTCGTCGAGGCACCTCTTTTCCGGGACGACATCGCGCTGAAACTGGTCCGCCGCTGACGCGCCTACCATCTTCGAAACCACCGTCTTGCCTCATCCCGATGGGCCCCGGAGGTTTCCAAACGCGGTCGGCGGATTTCGCCGGCGCTCGAGGTCAATCGACCCTGGACTGCCTCTTCGGGCAGAACCGGGCTTTCCTCGTCGCGGTGGGCCTGTCATGGGCCGGGGCCGCCTTCGGGCTCAGCGTGAACGCCGACGGGCCAGCGGGCGTCCTGCGGCTGAAGATTCTCGATGCTGCATCCGGGCAACCCTCCCCCTGCACCGTTGCCATCCTGGATGCGACGGGTCGCGTGGTGACGAACGGGGAGTCGTTCGCGAGCGGGATTCGGTCCGATGGTCCCCTCGAAATACCACTGCCACCCGGCCCGACTCGTGTGACGGTGAGCCGGGGCTTCGAGTTCCGCGCCGTCGAACGCAGTCTTACCGTTCCCGCGAATGCCGCTGTGGACGTGGCAATCCGCCTTGAACGCGTCGTGGATCTGCGCCGGCTGGGGTGGTTCGCCGGAGACAGCCATGTCCACATGCTGCACGGAGAGAGGACCGTTCCAGTCACCTTCGATGACGTGGCCCTCGCCGCCCGCGCAGAAGACCTTCAATACCTTTCCCTGGCCCAGGCATGGTCGGAGCCCTCGCCGACGCCCGAGCGCCTTGCGTCCGAGTTGGCGCAACGTTCCACCCCGGATTGTGTGCTCGCCTGGAACCTGGAGGCCCCGAAGAACTACTACCACGGAGATGCGGCGCGCTGCCTCGGCCATTGCTGGACCTTGGGCCTGAACGGCAGAACGCGTGACGGACGCGACGTCATCCAACTCCTCCTCCAGGCGAGCGCGCACGACTACGAGGTCGACAAGCCGGCGTGCGCCAATTTCGAGTCTCACAATCTCATTCACGCCTGTGGCGGGGCCGTGTTCTACACTCATCCGGCACGATGGTGGATCGGGCCGTGGGGCGGCCAGGCAGGCTATCCACGCCAGGAGTCCATGCGCGTGTCAAACCTCGCGGTTGAATTGCCTCTCGATGTGCTGGCCGGCCCGACCTTCGATGGAATGGATCTCATCACGACCGGCGGCGAATTCGAGGCCAACAAATCGGCGTTCGCCGTCTGGGCCCTCCTGTTGAATCACGGCTACCGGCTGGCCGGCACGGCGTCCTCCGACGCGTGCTTCGATCGGCGTGGCGGCGCGGTTCCAGGCGTCGTCCGGACCTACACGCACCTGGACGGGCCGTTCTCCGTGCCGGCGGTGGCGGCTGCCATGAAGGCCGGACGAAACTTCGCCACGAGCGGTCCGCTGCTCCTGGCGTCCGTCGACGAAACGCCGCCTGGTTCCAGTTTCCCGGCGGACGGATCCAGTCGCCGGCTCCATGTGCAGGCCTGGGCCTCCGGGACGGACCGAGGCGGGCTGACCCGGCTCGAGGTGATGCGCAACGGTGTCCTCCATCGCCGCCTGCCCCTGACCCCCGGCGCGGCTTCCGCCGATGCGGTGATGGATCTGCGGGAAACCGGGGACGCCTGGTATTGTGTCCGCGCCTTCGGAAGCGATCCCCGCCGGCAGCGAGCGATTTCAGGCGCGTTCTTCTTTGGCGAACCGACGGACCAACGGCCCAAACCAGTCCCCGCCCGCATCCACGCGGTGATGGAAGACGCATCCACCGGCGCCCGACTGGCGGGTGTCCTGACGGAAGTGTGCTTCGAGGGCCTCGTGCCGCGGGATGGCGCCACCCACGCCGTCGCTCAGGGCGCGTGCGACCTTGAGATCCCCGCGACCTTCCGACTCCGGGCAAGCTCGGACGGGTACAGACCGGTTACTCTCAGTCCCTATCTCGATAATCCGTCTCTTTTGGGGTTCATTACCGGCCTGACGGCCGAAGATCTTGGACGTTGGGAGACATTCGAACACGTTCGCCAGGCGCTCGGCGATATTTCGCTCACCTTCCGGCTCGAGAAAGAATAAGGCCGAACCGCTCGACTTACTCCCCCGCCACCCGGCGTCGAGCGGCCTTCCGGGCGGATTGGCGCGCCTTGTCAGCCAGCATCCGCTCCTTGGAACGATGACTCCGCGGCCGTTTCCGCCGGCGGAGTCTTTCCCGCTCGGCGCGGTCCGCCTCCTCGCGCGCGCGACGCAGGGATTCAATCTTATCGAGGAGAAGCTTCCGCGCGAGCCACCGATTCGCCGCTTGCTGGCGGCTGGTCTGGCACTTGACGCGGACCCCGGTGGGCCGATGGAGCAGCATGACGCAGGTTGACGTCTTGTTGACGTTCTGGCCGCCGTGTCCGCCGGAACGCACGAAAGATTCCTCCAGATCGGCCTCGCTCACACCCAGCGCCACCATCCGGCGCGCCAGCGCGTCGTCGTCTACCCGGGCTGGAGATGGGCCGGCCATGCCCGGACTCTGATCGAATTCGACGCGACCGACAAATCCTCACCCACTCCAGGCGCTGCGATCCACCGCCCCCGCGTCCGATGGGCAGGAGCGGAGCTCATCCCACCACCTTCGTCATCACGAAATCGTCCATGACGAAGCCCCCGCCGATGTCGACGCAGGCCTCCGCACGGACTCGGTACCCGCGGCGTTCGTACGCGGCACGCGCGCGCTCATTGCGGCGGTTCACGGTGAGGACAACCACCGAACGGCCCCGCTGGCGCGCCACCGCTTCCACGTGATCCATGAGCCCGCCTCCAAAACCCCGCCCCTGCCATTGTGGCAGGATATAGAGTTGGTGGAGTTTCCACTCGCCCGGCTGTTCCGTTGGGCCATGCGCGGTGAAGCCCACCGCATTTCCCTCGTTCAGGAGCAATTCGTACGTCACCTGGTCCCGTTCGGTCGCCGCGCGCATCGCCTCATCATTGTAGCGTCGGGCCAGCATGTACTCGATCTGCTCGAGGCTGATCATGCCCCGAAAGCACTCCCGCCAGATGCGCCCGGCAAGTTCCGCGATCACCGCGAAATCCGCGGGCGCGGCGCTTCGAATTACCACCGCTCCTTCAGGGGACCGTTTCAAGACCTCGATAATCTGCAGCCGCCTTCAGCCTTCCACATACACGTTTTTCAACTCCGTGTACCCTGTCATCGCCTCCATGCCGAGGTCGCGTCCGAGACCGCTCTGTTTGAAACCCCCGAACGGGGCCTCCACATGCACGCTGCTGTGTGAATTCACACTGAGCACACCGCTCTGCACGGCCCGAGTCACTCTCAGGGCCCGCGACAGGTTCCCGGTCCAAACGGATCCGCTGAGGCCGTACGGCGATGCATTCGCCTCGTGGATCATCGCCTCTTCCTCTTCGAATGGGACAACCGCGACGACCGGGCCGAAGATCTCCTCCCTCCAGCAGCGGTCCTCCGACCCGACGCCAAGAAGAACCGTGGGCTCGAGGAAGAAGCCTTTCCCTGCCGGACGCCGACCCCCGCACGCGAACCGACTGCCCCGGACGCGGGCGTCGGCCAGGAACTCCTCGACCGAGGCACGCTGTCCCGCGCTGACCAGGGGCCCGATCTGTGTCCGCGGCCTGATCGGATCTCCCACCTCCAGGTCCCGGGCCGCCGCGACAAACCGCTCGACGAAGCGATCGTAAATCGACCGCTCCACGAAGACCCGGCTCCGGGCGCAGCAGTCCTGACCCGCGTTCGCAAAGACGCTCATCGGCGAGGTCGCCGCCGCCTTCTCCCAGTCGGCGTCGGCAAAGATGATGTTCGGCGATTTGCCGCCCAGTTCGAGGGAGATCCGCTTCAGGTCGCGCGCCGCGAGTTCCATGATGCGGCGTCCGACCTCCGTGGACCCCGTGAACGACACCTTCCGCACGAGGGGATGGGTTACGAGCGTCTCGCCCACCGCCGAACCACTCCCCGGCAGTACCTGGAGGACCCCGGGGGGCAGCCCGGCCGCGTGGGCAAGCTCACCCAACCGCAGCGCGGTCAGCGGCGAGAGGGATGCGGGCTTCAGCACGACGCAGTTCCCTGCCGCAAGCGCCGGGGCCGCCTTCCAGCACGCGATCGGGAACGGAAAATTCCACGGTACGATCGCGGCCACGACACCCATGGACTCGCGGAGCGTGAAATCGAAACCACCGCGGCTTACCGGCAGCGTCTGGCCCCCAAACTTCGTGATGGCGCCCGCGTAATACTCAAAGACGCGCGCCCCGAGCGCGGCCTCATCACGGGCGTCGGTGACGGGTTTGCCGATATGGAGAGTCTCCAGCGCGGCAATCTCCTCCTGGTGCTCGCCAAGGACACGGGCCACCTGAAACAGAATGTCGGTGCGCCTTCCCGGCGTCAGATCGCGCCAACCCGATTCCCAGGCGCGGTGGGCGGATTCAACGGCCTCATTGACATCCCGGATCCCGGCGGCAGCAACCTCCGCGAACCGTTCCTCGTTCGCCGGGTTGACAAGGACAGTCTTCTGGCCGGTCGTGGAATTCCGGAAATCGCCATCCACGAACAACTGCGTGGGCAAGGTCATCGTTGCCGGGAAGTGAATCAGAGCCGTCAGCCGCTGACAAATGTCGCGCCCTGAGGCTGCCGCGCGAATTCGGCCCCGCATCCCGCGGACGTGAACGGCTCCGCGCGCGGTGAGGGGGAAGCCCGCGGGTCAAGGGACGACGATGGGTTCCACGCCCGCGGGTGGTTTCTCCGGTTCTCCAAGCAGAGCCACCGCCGGCGGGCGGTTCATGGGTCTGCCTTACAGGACCTCCTCGTACAGGGTCCGCAGATCGTCAGGCGTCACGGGCACCGGGTTGGTGCGATGGCAGGGATCCTCCCATGCCTGCGCCGTCAGCGCCTCGAGCTTGGCGGGATCCACGCCATGATCCCGCAGGCGTGTGTTCAGGCCCAACTCCGCCATCAACTTCATGACAAAACCCACCGTGCGGCAGTCGGCCTCGCCGTCGGTGCAGGACACCACGTCCAGCCCGCAGGCCAGGCCCACGCGGCGGTAGAGTCCGGTTTTGCGCCGCGCGTTGAAGTTCATCACGGCCACCAGGCACAGCGCGTTGGCCAGGCCGTGGTGCATCCCGAACAGCGTGGAAAGCGGGTGCGCCAGAGAGTGAACCGCGCCCAGGTCCTTCTGAAACGCGACCGCGCCCATCGCCGCGGCCACCAGCATCCGGCCGCGGGCGTCAACATCATGCCCGTCGCGGAACGCCCGCGGCAACGCCTCCACAATCAGCCGGATGCCTTCGAGGGCAATCCCGTCGCACATCGGATGGAACACGGGGCAGGTATAGCTTTCGATGCAGTGCGTGAGCGCGTCGGCGCCCGTGGCCGCCGTCAAGTGCGGCGGAAGACCGACCGTGAGTTCCGGATCCAGGATCACCGCGCGCGCGAGGAGTTCGGGATGAAACAACACTGCCTTGCGTCGCGTGGCATCCAGCGTGATCACCGAGCTTCGCCCCACTTCGCTCCCGGTGCCGGCGGTCGTCGGGATCGCAATCAACGGGGCCAGGCCCGACCAGTCCGCGGACTCCGACTGAAACCGCGTCAGATCATACCCGGGCCGTTTGACGAGGAGTCGCGCCGCCTTTCCCGCATCCAGGGGACTCCCCCCGCCCAGGGCAATCACGGCATCGCAGTTCCTTTCCTGGAACATCCTGGCCGCCTGCCGGACATCCTCCTCGACGGGATTGGGGTGAACGCCCGCGAACACGAACCAGCCATGATCGCGGGAGTCTTCACCGAGGCTGCGGGTGACGATGCGGAAGGCGTCAGACCGTTCCACGCCGGGATCCGTTACGAGGAGAGGAGTTCGAACGCCGGTCCTTTCCAGGAGCGCCGGTAATTCCCGGATGGCGCCGGGTCCAAACAGCGTTCGCGTCGGAAACGAAAACGTCGTCAGGCTCATGTTGGCCCCGGTGTCGTCGCATGCCGTCGATCCGAGTGCAAGCTGGAGAAGTGGACCCTTGATCCCGTGGACTCCGACGCCATTGAATAGGCGGCCGGGACGGAACGACCCGGTCCGGATGAAGGCCAGAATCATCATCACCCCCAAAAAGGCGGTCCTCGACCCTCAAGGCAAGACCGTGCAGAACGCCCTCGGCCATTTGGGCTACCTCGGGATCGAGGCCGTTCACGTCGGCAAATACATCGAGGTGGAACTCGCGCCGGAAACCGATCCCGAGACCGCTCGCCGCGCCCTGGACGAGGCCAGTCACCGGTTCCTGAGCAATCCCATCATCGAAGACTACCATTTGGAGATCGTCGACTGACCCCCGCATGCGCTTTGCCATCCTCCAATTCCCGGCATCCAATTGCGACCAGGACGCCGTCCACGCCGTCCGGAACATCCTCGGTCAGGACGCGGACCTTGTCTGGCACAAGGAATCCAACCTCGGCCATGCGGATGCCGTCCTCGTGCCGGGCGGCTTCAGTTTCGGGGATTACCTCCGATGTGGCGCCATCGCGCGCTTCAGTCCGATCATGCAGGCCGTCCGCACCTTCGCCGAGGAGGGTGGCCTCGTCCTGGGGATCTGCAATGGATTCCAGGTCCTCTGTGAAGCCGGCATGCTGCCGGGCGCCTTGATCCGGAATCGCTCCCTTCAGTTTCGTTGCGAACACGTCTTTCTGCGGGTGGCGTCGCGCTCCTCGCCCTTCACTCGCGCAATCCCCGAGGGTCGAATCCTTCGAATCCCCGTCGCCCATGGCGACGGTTGTTACTTCGCCGACGAGGCGATGCTCGCGCGTCTTCAGGCGCGGGATCAGATCCTCTGGCAGTATTGCGATCCGCTCGGTGTCATCTCGGACGATGCATCGCCGAACGGAGCACTGCTCAACATTGCTGGCATCTGCAACGAGGCCCGAAATGTCGCGGCGCTGATGCCCCATCCCGAGCGCGCCTGCGAATCGATCCTTGGAAGCGAGGACGGCCGATTGATCTTCGAAAGCATCCTCGACGAGCTTCGCGCCCGGCGTCCGACAGCGGTGGCCGGCTCGGCCGTGGCGGCCTAAGAGCCCGTAGGAGAGCGCCGTGGAAAGGCGCACCCAGACGGGCTCTTAGGGGCGCCATGATGTTTTCAGGGATCCGGCCGGGCGAAGTGACCTCCCCGGATCGAGTTGCCATCCTCCCCGGCCAACCGTGCGCCAAAGACGTTGAACCGCGGCGAGCGCGGCGGGAAACCCTCACCCGCCGCCACACGGGTCGCGCGGCCGGGAAGGTCAGGAGTTCATCCAGAGATTGGACAAACACGCGGTCGCCGACCAGTCTCGGGCGCATGTCTGAGCCTTCCGACTCACCTGTCGACCGGCTGTGGCAGGAATATGGCGCTGTTTTCCGGGACTTCGACGATCTGACCCTCGCCCGGTGGATGGCCCAGACGCTCGGGCAGTTGGAGGGTCGCCTCTGGCGCATGTCCCATCCGCTCGTCGGCGCCTACCGGCTCGCCGCCCAAATCGGCCATGACCGTCAACTCTGGCTCAAGCGCCTCGCCAACGCCCCGATGGTCTACCGCGAATCCGAATGCTGCCGCGCGCCGCTCCTCCCCCTCTTCACCCGTGACGTCATCGAATCGGGTCTGCTTTGCCAGCACTGTGGCGCCACTGCCATTCCCTTCGACGAACTTCCCGCCTCCCTCAAACCCGTCCTCCGCGACTGGGCGGATGAATACGCCGATATCCACGAGGTGGCCCACTGGGACGACCGGGAACGCAAAAAGTCCGGCGACTACGACGCCGCGCTCGACCGGGCGGCGGAGGAGGCTCAGAAACTCCTCGTCCGCGTCGCTGCCGGCGAACTCCCCAAGCTCCTCGAGCACTATCCCACCCTCGTCTGGGAGGACCAGGACGAGTGCCTGGACGTCCGTCCGGAGGACATCGAACTGAGCTGAGCCGACCGCGAGGTGCGCCCGTGATCCGGTTCTTTTTCCGCTGGCTGTTTCGCTTCGTGATCCTGGGCATCGTGGCCATCACCGCCCTCGTTCTCTCCAAAGACGTCCTCCTCCGCGAATGGCTGGTGTACCGGCTCTCGCGAATCACGGGATTGGAGACCCACCTTCAGGGTCTGCAGACCAGTTGGCTGTCGGGAACCGTCACCCTCTCGGACCTGCGCCTCTACAACACCGCCGAATTCGGCGGCGGACCCCTCATCGTCCTCCCGGATCTCCATCTCGAACTCGACCTGCGCGCCCTCCTCCACCGCGAGCTTCACCTCAAGCTCGCCCGCGTCCACGTCGCCGATTTCGCCCTCGTCCGCAACCGCGAGGGCCAGACAAATGTCGTCGAGGTCTGGAACAACCTTCAGAACCGCGCCAACGCCCTCGACGCCGCCATCGCCAATCCCCCGGGATTCGAGTTCACCGGCATCGAGACCCTGAACCTGACCGTCGGCTCCGTCCACTGGGTGGACCTCGCCAATACCGCGTTGGACCGTGAAATCCGGGTCAACGTCAGGAACGAAATCGTCCCCAATGTACGTTCCATCTCAGACCTTGGCCCCCTGCTCTTGCGGCTCGTGTTTCGTCAACTGACGGACGGCCTGCGCGAGAACGTGCCGCCACCCTCCGGCCGGCGGTCGCCGGCACGCCATGGGCCCGGCGTTGATTTCAGAAGCGGGCGGTAAGAACGACGCCGAAGGTCAACGGGTCGCCAGGCTGATACACGAGCAGGTCCGGTTGGAACGCGTTGCGCAGGTCCAGCGCATTTCGAGCATAGTGCTTGTCGAACAGGTTGCGCGCGAACACCGCGGCCTCCCAGTGTGGACCCGACCAGCCGAGCCGCGCATGCACCAGCGCATAGGTGTCCTGGTGCGCGTCATTCAGCTCCGTGAGTGCATAATTCCCGACGGTCTGCACCTCGGTCCGAAGCGTCAGGTGAGCCGGCAACCGCCACTCCATCCCCGCCCCCACGGTGAATAAGGGCACGAATCCGATACGATTTCCTCGGAGATCCTCCCCCGTGACCGGGTCGATGAATCGCTCATAGGTCGCATCCGTGTAGGAAGCATGGACAAAGAGGTCCAGCGATTCGACCGGCCGCGCGCTGAGCTCAAGCTCCGCCCCCAGGCTGTCGGCCCGGTCGGCATTCACGAGAAACGCCTGGGAGGGGTCGAGCATTCCGATCCGGTAAACCGGATAGTCGTCGCTCCGGATATAGAAAAGCGACATGTCCACGTGCAGGCGGTTGTCGAACCAACTGGAGCGCGCACCCACCTCGAAATGATGGGACCGCGACGGATCGAAGGCGGCCTGCTCGAGTTGGTCGTTCGATGTATTGAATCCGCCACTCTGGTAGCCCATCGCATAGCTTGCATAGGCTTCCAGGGCCGGCGTCACCCTCCAGGACACACCGACCTTCGGCTGAAGGGCGGTGAAATCCTCCGAGCCCGCGAACTTCGACACGGACGACGAGCCGCCCGGCAGAAACCCGCTCTCCACCTGGCGCGAGCGTTCGATCCGCCGGTTGTCGAATGTCGCGCGAAGTCCGCCCACAACATCCAGGTTGTCCCGAATCCGCCAGGTCACCTGTCCGAAGCCGGCAAGGGTCTCCGCGCGCTGACGGGCAAGCGTCCGGAAGGTGACCGGCGGCGGCGGCAATTCGGGAAGCGCCGTGAGTTCCGTGCTTCCCGAGTCTTGTCGCGAACTCCTGTCCGCGAAGAAGAAACCCGTCAGCCATCGCAACGTCTCCTCGTCCTCGGGTGACTGCAGGCGCAATTCCTCCGTCCACTGCACGAGCCCCGGGTTGTTGAAGCCGATCCTCCCGGGAAACGGCGAGAAATCAAAATCCTGCGACAGTTCCTGGTCCCAATCCCTGCGGGTCGTGATCGACACGACCTTCACGCGCTCCGTGGTGTAGCCCACTCGGAAGGCCTGGAGGTTTTCATCCGTGTTCACAAAACCCGACGTGTCCCGCAGAACCTTGAACGGCCCGGCATCCACGGCCGGGTAGTAAGTGGGCACGAATCCGTCCCGAAACCGAAGCGCGCTCGTTTCGAATCGGACGTCCCAGCGGTCCGATGGCGTCCAGCGCAGCAAGGCACGACCGGCGAGCGTCTGGTGGTCGTCGATGTTGTGGCCGGTCACGAGGTTTCGGACATAGCCATCGCGCTCGTCGAAAAGACCGGTGACGCCGAACGCCAGTTGGTCCTTTTGGATGGGACCGCTGAGGGACAATCGGCCGTTCAGCGAGGCATGGCTTCCCAGGCCGAAACTGCCTTCCCCCCGCCAGATGTTGTCGGGCGGCCGACTCGTGGCGACGATGGTGCCGGCCGGACCGGCCGCGCCGAGAAGCGTTCCCTGTGGCCCGCGCAGGAACTCAATCCGCTCGAGATCGAACAGCGGCGCGCCTCGCGAGGTGAGATCCAGGTACGGCACCCCGTCGATGTACAACCCGACGTCCGGTTCGCCCGTGCCGAAGTTGTTTTCCCGAAGGCCCCGCAGCGAGAACCGCGGCGCCCGATCATTGTTGGCATCGAACACCCCCAGTTCCGGGGCGATGATCGGCAGATCCCGTATCGATGTGACACCCCAGGGCTGGACTTCGGCCACGTCCAGGACGCTCCAACTCATGGCCGAGGACTGGCCGATTTCCGCGGGCGCCTGGCCTGTCACGAGCACCGGAGCAAGTGGCTGATACTCGCCTTTGGCCGGCGCGACTTCGGCGTCCGCACCACCGACGCAGAGACACGGTCCGGCCAACATCGCCCGCCACAAGGAAGGTCCCGAAAGATGCCGGCTGCGCATGGCCCAGCTATGCGCAACGGCGCAGACGACTGCAAGACCCGACCGGCGCCGCAAAAACGCGAAGCCGCTCAGCCGTAAACATGCAGTTGGGAGGGAAATGATTGCGCCGCAGATTTCCGGGCAAGACGAGGAGTGAGCGAGGCGCGTATCGGAACGGAGATACGTAACGAGCGAACGACGAAGCTCTTGCCCGGAAAGATCCAGCAAGCACGACCGATCCAACTGCATGGTTACGGCTCAGAGCCCCGGTCTACAGGCTCTCCCCAAACAGGTTCGACAACCGCGTCGCCAGCTTCCTCCGCGCCACGGCGTAGCTGAAGTACTTCAAACCGAGATGAAAATTCGTCTCCGCCCAATCGGCGCGGAGGACCGCGTCCCGCAGGACCCGACGGGTCTCTTCGACGACTTCGCGGCTGACAATCTGGGTCATCTTGATGGTCTTGAATCCGAGTGGATCGAGGTCCCGCGCATACACCGCGTACGTGTTTACCACGATCGGCTTTCTGAAATAGACCGCCTCGAGAAAGGCGTTTCCGAACCCTTCGTAGAGGCTGGGATACGTGACAAGATCCGCGTGAGGATACACGTCGAACAGCGTGTAGACCTTTCTGCCGTCCTTTCCCAGCCCGCGTTCCTCGCCGATCCTCTCCGCGATGAATCGAACGTCGACCCCCGCGTCCTCGACCCGTTCGCGCAGCAGTTGCATATAGGCCGAGCCTTCGTCGCCGGCGGGGTGCGAGATCACCAGCTTCGCTCGCGGATCGTCGAGCCGACGCACCAATTCGATCGCGTGCTCGATCCCCTTCCGGGCGACGACCCGCGTCGGTTGGAGGATGAAGACGTCGCCGGCGGAGAGACCGATTTCCGCCCGGAGATCCTTGTTGTAGGCGTCCACGCCGGGGGGCGGCGTTTCGAAATCAAGGATGTTGGGAATGACCGTCGATCCCAGGCCGAAGCGGCGCGCGAGTTCCTTCTGCGCCATCGAATTGATCACGACATGCTCGATCCCGTGAAGGGCGGGGGGAAACGCCGCCTGCAGGTAATCACTGACCCCGTTCAGGGTGAATCGCTCGCGTTCCCACGCAAAATCGTGATGGTGCGCGATCGTTGGCAGGCCCGTCTCCGCGATCACCTCCGTCACAGCGAGACCCAGGGGAACATGCATGGGGATCGCCAGGATGTTCTGGGGCACCAGCACCTCGATTCCGTACTTCTCGAGGAACCGGTAGAGCTCGTCCTTCAGCCGTTCCTTGAGAGCCTGGATCTCATTCGTGGTGTCCCGGCTCCGACGCGTCACGCCGAAGAGCTTCGACTGCACCGACACCACCTCCGGATGGTTGAAGAAGGCCAGCGGCACCGCATGGCTTTCCGCAGGCGGCGTGTCCAGCAACCCCGCGAACCAGTACGTCGCGTGTCCCTGTCGACGAAAGATCTCCGACCACTTTCCCGCCTCGAGCGTCACACCGTCGGTGCCGTGAAACCGGGTCGAGACGAATCCGATGCGGCGAGGCGCATGAACGGGGATCGGGCAGTCCACGGCAGGAAACATTACCGAACGTGCGGCGCCAGAGAAAGCCGACTCCGCGTTTCGGACGGGAAGAAAGGTTGCCTGCCTTTCGAGCGCGGCTATCCGTTCCCGGCTTGGTCTGACGCCTTCAAATGGCGAGCCGGCTGTCGAACCCGCATTTCGAGCTTCAAATGCTCAAGGCGGCTCTGGGCATTGGCCGCATGCGCGGTATTCGGGAGCGCATCGACGATCCGTCTCAGCGCGTTCCGCGCAGCCGCTTCATCACCCGCGCAGCGCACCTGGAGATCCGCCAGCAGATGGAGCCGGCGCGCGACGCGTTTCGGCGCTTCGTTCGATTGCGCCAGGAGCTTCTCGAGTTCTGCGACCGCCCAATCGAGCCTGCCCATTCGATCGGCGTACAGTACGGCCAGGTTCTCCCTCGCCTCGGCGTCCAGAGGATACTCAGCGAGATGGCGACACAAGGCCGTCGCCTCCGATTCCGGGTCGGCCTCCGGTGGCGGCTCCGGCAGTGATCCCCCCTTCAATCCGAGGTGCGGGTCTCCAGGGACAATGTGCAGGCGGGCAGGCGCCGTTCGCGTTTCCCGCCACGCGGCGTCGCCGAGGTGCGCCTGACGTTGGGCGGCTTCCTGCGCCTCCGACGTGCCTGGAAAAAGGTCCTGGATCCGCTGAAGCAGTTCATGCGCCGCCTGCGGGTTGGCCGCGAAATCGAGGTTCCAATCCGCAAGGGCTTGCAACGCCTTCGCCCGGGGGGCGACCGGCAGATCGTGTTGGCAGACAATCGCCTCGATGGCGGCGGCGGCCCCGGCCCAATCGCCCAGGTTGCGACCGCGGATTTCTGCCAGGAGCAGCAGCCCTTGAACGTCGCCTGGGAACCGCTCCAACTGCTGTTCAATCACCTCGATGGCCTGCGCGTAGCGCGCCTGCTTCCGGTGGGCGATCGCGATGGCATAGAAGGGCGTCGGCTCGGGAGCCTCGCCTCCCCCGTCGTAAAGGCTCGCCAGGGGGTTCGCGATCGCGGACCCGATATTCCTTCCCCATAGGACGCCGATGATGATCCCGCACACGGCGCCCAACGGGACGCCAAGCAGCGGGTGGATCCGCAGGATGCACCAACCGGCGACGCCGAAAAGGACGACGGAAACGACGACCTTCGGGATCAGGATGGCCGGAGGGTCCTCGCTTCGCTGACTCCAGCGCCAAAGGATCCACCCGAACAAGAGCCCGAAGCTCAGCAGGCTGAGCAGGGCGCCGACGACCGTTGACAGACCCGCGGCGATCATGGTGTGGGGTGGAGGACTGGGGTGGATCTCTACACCCATTCTGACAGTGGCCGGTCGGCCCTGTCACGATTCCCGGGGCGGCCGGCACAACGCTCTGCGGCGGGCTGAGTTGCGAGGCGGGAAAGAGACGGACATCCCCTGGCGGGGCTGCCAGGTTTGTTCTTGGGATCCACCGAGTGATGTCGGGACCCGCTCAATTCCTCAATTCATGTTCGCGTTTTCGTTGTGGCCGTGGTCCATTGGGCTGTGTGGGGTTGGATGATCCAGTCTTGACCCTTGCGGTGTTGAGGTGAGATTGGGGGCTGTTCTTTGAAGTGGGGGCGTACCGGTTTCGACCTGGACGACCCGTCAGCAGCGGCATGCCGAGGACGATCCGTTGGCCTCGTTAATCATCGGGTCAAAAATCAACTGCCAACGAAGAACTGGCACTCGCGGCTTAATTGAGCCGAGACGTCTCCCGGGGACACCTGCTTACCGGGTCAGGCGCTGCAGCAGGTTAGACAGGGAGCGGGGACCGCGCGTTTCCTGTTGAACCCATTGCATGCGGACTAGGCGGCGCGATTCATGTCGGGGTGTTATCGTGCGGCCGAATACTCTCCCCCGGCTAAGCATGTAGTCGCGGCCGGCGGACCGGCCATGGGACGCGGGTTCAACTCCCGCCGCCTCCACCATCATTTCCAAGCACTTACGCCGCATCCCTTGCCTTTCCACAAGAATTCCACACAAAATCGGCGGCGTGAAAACGGGGAATTCAAACGGTCAGCAGAGGTTCCCCTACAGGGTCAAGAAGTGGAACGGGCAGGCCACCATTTACCGCATCGACCGGCAGAAGGCCGGGCGGCTTTACCATGAGCTTCGCGTGGCGGCGTTTGATTCTGAGGGGATTCGACGTTTTGAATCGTCTTCGGAATTTGACGAAGCGCTGAAAGCTGCGGAAGTGCGGCTGCTCGCCCTCGGCCGCGGCCCTGACGTTGTCCGGCCCAGATCGGCTCGATTACCTCGTCCCGCGAAGGAACTCTTGCCGCCCGGCTCCACTCTCCTCCAGGCGGTTGAGGGACTGGTCCAATCGAAGAATTCCCAAACTGTCACCTCGATCTCGGTGGAACAGCTGGTCTCGGAGTTTGTGGAGGCTCGAAAGGCAGAAACCCGTCACGGGCGCCCCGCATCTAATGCCTACCTACGCGACGTTCAGCTTCGGCTTGGTCGTTTTGCAGGGGCGTTCCAGTGTGATGTCGGATCCATCACTGGACCGCTCATTGAGGATTGGTTGCAGGCCACAAGGCAGGTGGGCAGGAACAGATTTAACACCCAGCGTCTCATTCGTACCCTTCTCAAGTGGGCGCAAAAGCGCGGGCACTTGCCTTCCGGTCCTTTACCCGCGGACACGTTGGACTTCGCGGCCCCCCTCGACGGTGATATTGAAATCTTCACGCCGCAGGAACTTCGCAAGCTCCTGAATGCCGCAAGGCGTGAGATGGTCCCTACGTGGCCCTCGGAGGGACTGCGTACCGCCGAAATTCAGCGACTTTGCTGACCGCGTCGCGCTCGAAGCTGGCAACTCGCCTGCAATGGTCTTTCGACACTATAGGGAATTGGTCACTCCAGAAGAGGCGGCCACTTGGTTCGCGATCTTTCCGCGAACAAACGGATGAGACACCTGTGCCGCCAACTAGGCCCACAACAAGCGTGATTCTTCCGGAGATTTCGAAGGAAAAGCTCGAAATGCCCGCCAACATTGGCTGAAATGAGCTTGTCAAAAACCAAAACAACCGATGAAACGGACATTTCGAGTGAAACGAGGCTACCCCAGGATCCTCCGTAATCGCAAGGCCCGAATCGACAGACGACTGGCCCCGAGGAACTGGTCCGACCAACCCCGACCGATGCTCAAGGGCGGCAACTTGCGCTACGAGATGGCCGAGCGAAGCGGGGCTGTCGGATGCGGTGGCTTGGGCGTCATTCATGCGCTCTGCCAGTAGTTGGGATTGGTGCGGGAAATCGATGAGCACCTCTTCCTGCTGAAAAAGCATCTGCCCTACCACGAAAGCGACCACGTCCTGAACATCGCGTACAACATTCTCGCCGGCGGAATTCGACTCGAGGACATCGAACTGCGCCGTCAGGACGAGAACTTTCTCAATGGCTTGGGGGCCCCACGGATTCCCGATCCGACGACGGCCGGAGATTTCACCAGGCGCTTTTCGCCCGAAGACATCCTGACCTTGCAGGAATGCATCAACCGAACCCGCCAGCGGGTTTGGAAGAAACAACCCGAGGGATTCCTTCGAGAGGCCTTCATTGACGTCGATGGTTCCATCGCCGGGACTGACGGAGAATGCAAAGGGGGAATCGGCCTCTCGTACAATGGGACCTGGAGCTACCATCCATTGGTCGTAAGTCTGGCCAATACCAAGGAAGTTCTCTACCTGGTCAACCGTTCTGGCAATGTGGTTAGCCACCAGGAAAGCGTCGAGTGGATTGACCGTGCGATCGGCCTGGTCAAGCCGCACGCCGGGCAGATCACACTTCGAGGAGACACAGATTTTTCGCATACGGCCCAGTTGGATCGATGGGACGATCAGGGCATCAAGTTCATGCTTGGCTTCGACGCCAATCCGAAAGTCGTGAGATTGGCGCAAGGCTTGTCTGCCAATGCCTGGAAGAAGCTCGAACGGGTGCCCAAGTACGAGATTTTGACTGAACCCACGGCTTAGAGACTGTCTGAAAAATAATTGGAGTCCTGCGACGAGGGATTTTGTGCGAGGCCGAGGCGGCGAGACCGGAGCATCCCCGCAGCGGGCTGTGACGGTCGAGCCAACGAAGGCCTCGCGCAAAAGACCTGTCGCCCGCAGGGTTTTCGCGGAAAAGGCCCTCTGGCTTCGTTGCTCCTCGGTCACAGACCGCTGGCGGGTATGCTCCCTCGTCGCGCCTCGCCATAGGGCCTTTTCCGCGAAAACAGGACCCGACTTATTTTTCAGACAGTCTCTTAAACCCGATCGGGTCAAAGAGGCGATCGTTCGGGAAAAGGAATTCGAGAACATCGTCCTGGTTGGTGAGGATGTCTGCGACATCAGCTACCAGCCGGGAAACTGTCAGAAAAGTTACCGCCTAATCATCGTCCGCAAGAACCTCAGTGTGCAGCGCGGGGAGCGTGAACTTTTCGAGGACGTTCGCTATTTCTTCTATCTTAGCAATCGGTGGGATTTGGATCTTCCAGGATCAGTCGGCCTGGCCAATGGGAGGTGCGACCAGGAGAATGTGGTGGCCCAACTCAAACATGGGGTCAACGCAATGCGGATGCCGGTGGACGATCTGGTCAGCAATTGGGCGTACATGGGGATGGCAGCTTTGGCGTGGAACCTGAAGGCGTGGTTCTCTATGCTGGTACCAGACCGCGCAGATTGTACAGACAGCGCGCCGGATAGTTTGGCGAATACTAACTTACAACCGGTGGTTGGCTGACCTGTTCGCGACTCTTGAGCGAATCGTGAGCTTGGAACCTTGTTGACTCTCAGAAGATACCCTAATCGATGGCCCACCAGGGGTAGTGTCGTTACTCCATTCAAAAGACTGTGAAAACATTGGCAAATCGAGAGGTCTCGGCAAAAACCGCGTCAAATCGACTCACTTGGGGCCACAATTAGTAGGGTCGGCGCCCCGACTCGGCCCCAGATGAAATTTGGGCGAATTACATTTTCTAACACGCTTGTTTTAGGCCTAGGTCGGACCCGAGGCAATGGGTCGAAATGGGAGCGTTGCGGATGCAAAATGTTCGATTCCGACTTGTTGAATCGCGATGGGCATCAGAATCGATCGGTCCCCACATCTCAGAGGCAGGGAGGCGAGCGGCGGCGACGGCTTTCGGGTCTCAAGCTCGCGTCGCCGCCGGTCGCCACGCGTAACGAACTCGGCTGCCCGCCCCTCGGACGTGGCGTTCTGACCCACGAAGTCTGCCATACAGCCGTCCATTCCAACCGCTCTTCCCTGGAATTCCGCCTTGCGAATCCTCTTCGCCTGGCTAGGATCTTTGAGCTGTCGGGTAGCCGGTTCCTCATGATTAGCGCTTCTCAGCAGTTGCAGATGCAGGCGGCGGATTCAGTTGTTTTGAAGGCGTCCGACGACGTGCTCAGACAGCGACTGACCCCGTCCGTCGAGAAGCTGTTTGCCGAGTTGACCGGCCTGCGCCTGCATGTCTCCTGGCTGTATCCCTTCACATCCCAGAAGTCCGGAACGCTGCTCGTCCTCTGCCCGGACGCGCGAAGAATCGGCCCCCTCAGCGCACTTGCCGGGAGGTGTCAAGCTTGTCTGAAACAGAACTGGTCTGCCCTGGCACAGTCACCCGCTGAGGGATGCCGCTTCGTCGGTCGCTGCGGCTCAGTCAACTTCTGCTGCAGCCTCCATGTTGGCGGCGCCTCCCCCCACCTTCTGCTGCTACTGCATGCACGGATTAGCGGCGGGCGCGCTCCGCGGAGGAGCAATGCCGAATCCCTGGCGCCGTCTTCCCTGACGCAGCAGCCAGCCTTGCAGAGCGCACGCGTGTCGCGCTGCAAGGCTCCGAGTTGCTCGAAACCGGCCTTCGACCGGGCCGTGGCGCTCGTGCGGTTGATCAAGGAAGAACTGGAGGCCTCCCTCCAAGCTTGCATGGCACAGACTGCCATGGGCCACTTGCGCAGCCAGGTGCAGGACCTTGAGACCGAGAATACGTGGCTCCGTGCGGTGACCCGCGAACGATCCGCGGAATTGCGTGGAGCCTTGACCGTTCAGGCCTCCGGCAGCCACCGCCAGCAAATCGTGCGCGGGATGATGGCCTACGTGCACGAGCATTACCACCACCCGATGAGCCTCGGCGACGTGGCCGCTGCGCTGCGGATGAATGCCGCGTACCTCTCGAGCCTCTTTTCCGCGACGGTGGGCGTGACCTTCCACAAGTTCCTGGAAGGAGTGCGGCTCACGAAGGCCCGGGAACTCCTCGCGAATCCACACTTCCGCATTTGTGAAGTGGCTTGCGCGGTCGGCTACGCCAGCGCCAATCAGTTCCGACACGCCTTCAAGGCGAATATCGGCGTCCCGCCGTCCTCCTCGAGATAGGGACGCCCGGCAGTAGGCCTCGCGCGTCATCGGGCCGGCAGGTGCGAGTCAATTTCGAAAGCATCTCCAGTTTGGCCCAACCAGACCCGATCCAAAGAAACCACCGCTTTTCCAAAATACTGCCGGTTGCGCGTACGGGAAAGCACGTGGACTATTCAGCCTGCTAAGTGCGTCAGATTCATCCCGCCTTCAGCCCAGTCGTGGGACGCGGCGCCCCAGGGTTTTCTTTCTTAAGGAGGCGGAACAGGAATGCCGGATTAAACCCTGGGCCTGGGAATGGCACAGGAAGAAGAGGAAATGCAGATGAAAAGCATCACACGGAGAACAGTTCTGCTGGCGGGCGGGTCGCTGGCCCTGGCGTTGTGCCTGGGCTACGCGCCGCCGGCCTCAGCAGGTAGCGGCACGGTCACGGTTCAACTGAAGGCCAGTGACGGTTTCACCGGAGTTTCTGGTGCAACAGTATCGTACTACAAGAGCGGGAAGAAGACTCTCGGCACCGGCACAACTGATATCAATGGAAGCTGCAGCGGTGAGATTCTCGACGTAACCACCACCACCATCTACCTCGATCCTCCCTCCGGTGGCACCCAAATATGGTTGGCGGTTGACCCAGCCACCAACCCCACCCTGGACGCGCAAATGGTTGCCGTGACCATCGAACTGAAAACCTGCGCGAACGCTCCACTGGTGGGCGTCGCGAAGTACTATCACGGGGGTTGGCCGACCATCGCAAACACACCGGCGACCATTGACTTGCTTCCCTATACAGGTCTGGGTCCGGGCCAGGGGAGCTACGACTTCCTGGTCCAGTATGAAGGCCGCACCAGCGCTACGATTGCCAAGACATTTCCGTGGACCCGGCAGTCCTCTTCAAGACGACTAAAGTCACGCTCACAGGCGGCAGCATCTGGTACTACAACGGTGGCTGGCAGTCCTTCATCAGCCCCAAGGAATTGATCGGTGGCCCGGCAAGACCGCCGACTTCAAGTTCGGTGACACCCATAACCCGACGGTGACGCTGCCCATTGAAGGCTGGCCATCACCAAGAGCGCGGTGCTCGCCCGCCTCACGAACAGCAAGGGCGTGGGAGTGCCGGGAGGCACGGCAACCCTCGGTGTCGGCGGATGGCCATCCATAGGTACCACGGGTGCTGACGGCTGGCTCGTGTATCTCTATGACGGCACTCTCGGCAATATGAAGGTCAGGATGAGTGCACCGAACCAAGGCGGTACTCAAGAGAGCCCATCTCAAAATCTGGCGGTCAATCCGGTCTTTAACTTCCAGACCTCGGAAATCACAATCAAATTGCTGAACTCCGCAGCCAGCCTTGCCGACGGCGGCGTGGTCGCCATCAATGACGGTGGCTGGCCGGTCATTGGAACGACGGGTGATGATGGCCCCGGCCTAATCAAGCACGAACACTTCCTGCCGTACACACGAACGTTCCGCATGTCTTTCAATTACGGAACGGAGTTCAAGACTCAGGATGTCGGCGCTGATCCGGTGGTGGTCTTCCAGACCGGCTTGGTGAATCTCTGGTTTACTGGACTACGCAGCATGGCGTGGGCGGTTGGCCGTCCTACGTCAAGCCCACCGAGATGCTGCCGATTGCGCACCGGTTTGCCTTCTCGGTCCAGAATATCCGCGTGTCGAGCTGCTTTTGACTCCGACGGCAGGTGCGGTGATGGAGAAAACGATTGGCTACGTCCGCGTGAAAAACAGCGCTGGTGCTGGAGTGGCCGGGATCAATGGAAAGTGGTGGGATTACGGCATAAACGTTTACCCTGTTTTCGGGCCGACAGACAGCTCTGGAATCGCACTGATCGCCATGGACGGGGAAAACATGTCAAAGACAAAGCTGTCCAGATATCCTCTCGTGGCGCTAGTTCAAGCTACGGTTTCCCAAATCCTGCCACGGGTAATTCGTTCTACGACTTTCAGTTGGTGAACGTGACCGTCCGCTTGATCGACAACACCGACGCAGTCATCGCGAGCGCCACTCCAACGGTTTACTCTCACCCCTACGGCGGCGCTGAGTTCGTACTGGGGACAATGTCTGGTGGCGTCGTAAGCATGGATTTGAT
>CAWJDJ010000017.1:0-405006 GCA_963841495.1 uncultured Verrucomicrobiae bacterium | reverse complement strand
CAACGGGACGTTCGTGGACATGCTCGACTATTACCTGCGCTTGGCGGACGAGACCGTGACCCACGCGGCACCTGGGCGTGCTTCGAAAAAATGGACAGTAAAAAGGGCGAGTTTGTTTAGTTGTTTTTGAGTTCGAAATTGGACGGCGAGAGGCCGCCCAAAGAGGTGTGAATCCGTTGCCTGTTATAGAAGGATTCGATGGAGTCGAAGATCTCGGTTTTGGCCTGGCGGTGAGTTGTGAAAACGCGCCGGTAGACCAGCTCGATCTTGAGGGTGCTCCAGAAGCTTTCCATGGTGGCATTGTCGTAGCAGTTGCCCCGACGGCTCATGGAAGGGATCAAGCCTGCCTGGGCCAGGGCGGCGCGAAAATCACCTGCGGCATACTGGATGCCGCGATCCGAATGGAAGAGCAGGCCGGCGGCAGGACCGCGGTGGAGGATGGCCATGGAGAGTGCGGAAAGCACCAGGGCGGAATCGATGGAGTTGCCCATGGCCCAGCCGACGATCTTGCGGCTGTGGAGGTCGAGAACACCGGCGAGGTAGAGCCAGCCTTCGCCGGTGGGGATGTAGGTGATATCGGCGACCCAAGTCTGGTTGGGCGCGGAGGGGCTGGGAGCCTCTGCAAGGCGGTTGGGGGCAATCGGGTGGTCGTGGTTGCTGTCCGTGGTTCGGAGGCGGTAGCGGCCCTTCTGACGCCCGGAAAGCCCCTTGCTCTTCATGATGCGGGCAATGCGATTGCGACCATGACGCCGACCGCGGGAGCGGAGTGCGTCGACGACGCGAGGAGCACCATAGGTCTGGCGACTTTCAGCGTGAATCTCGAGGACCTCAGCGGCGAGAATTTCGTCTTCGACGGCGCGGGTTCCGGGATTCGAACGGCGGAAGTCCCAATCATAGAAGCCGCTGGGGGAGACCTGGAGGTTATCGCAGAGCATGAGAATGGAATGTTCGTGCCTCAGCGCGTGAACCCGTTCGAAGCGTTCCGTGAAGGTTCGGAGAGAATACCCAACGTTTTTTTTAAAATGTCCCGCTGCTCGCGCAGGTGGCGGTTCTCGCGCAGCGCCTCTTCGAGCTGGGCCCGGAGATCCGAGGCGGCCGCCGTCCTGCCCCCCGCCGCCGCTCCCCCCCCAGCGGCGGCGGGGGGCAGGAGCCTTCGCCATGCGAAGAGCCGATCCGGACTCAAGCCAAGCTCCCTGGCCACGACCTCCGCGGTCTTGCCACTGGAGATCCAATTCCGGACCGCTTCAAGTTTGAAGGCGGCATCGTATTTGCGACGGGTTTTCCCCTGCGATTGATTCAAGGACTTCATGCTAGTTCAGGAGCCCGATTCTTTCTCCGTCTTTTCGGCGCAACTTCACCAAACACACTCTGAACATTGACAAGCCCGCTCGCTTGCGGGATCAGGAAACCTGACTCAGCTCACCCACGATGACCCCCGCGCTTTCCATGGGAGGCATTACGGAAGCGGGTGCTGAATGATTGCCTACAGGGTCCGCAAGGCGGAGACCGAGATCTTCGACTACATCGAATCCTTCTATAACAGGCAACGGATTCACACCTCTTTGGGCGGCCTCTCGCCGTCCAATTTCGAACTCAAAAACAACTAAACAAACTCGCCCTCTTTACTGTCCATTTTTTCGAAGCACGCCCACATCCTTCGGATGCGGAAAACGGCGGAAACGACGGAGTCAACTGTGGGCTGCGCGTACCATTGCCTAGCTGGCTAAGGTTTATTCAAGTTGCTATACCTGTTTCGACGCTCGTTCCGGCAGCCCGGCAGCAGAGGGGCGGGTTTGAAGTTTGAACCAGTAGAGTTCGAATCTGGCGTCTTATGATCGCGTCATTAACGCGAAGAAAGAAGAAGGAGGGGGTATGGACCTCCCCACCCGGAACCCGTGGTGACGAACACACATCTGCTAAGCGATGCAAAACGTCAAACGGGAAGCTAACGAAGCCAATGATTCCAAACTTTTTCAACGAACTCAGCGCGACCGGTGGGACCTTCGGTAAAGGATTTTGAAGTCATCCGCGTGCCCTGGGTCGGACACGTAGCCCGAGGCATCATACTCGTTTGCACTGCCAAGAAAGGGCACCGCGAGTTCTTCGACTACTTCGACAGGGATGGCGGAGGATGGATCATCGCCAGGCGCTAAAAGAATATGCACGACGTTGAGCGTGATTACGGGCTGCTCATCCGGGAGAAATGCGAACGGTCTGCTGAATTCGAAGATTGAAGCAAGACTGTATCTTTGATTTACCCCCCACTCGCCCCGGAAGCTCGGAACGTTCGCGAAATCATACGTGGAGGCACCGTGCCTGACACCGATCCGCACACCAGCACTCGCCACAAAACTCGCAGGAAACAATTTCTCATCCAGCCGTATGGCCAGTTCGCTGCTTCGCGAGGTCAGGACGCTGCTATCTGGCGCGATCACGGTCAAGTCGGTGGTCCAGCCGATGCGGAAGCGAGACCCGCCATTGGCCTCCGCCGGTAGTCGTACGACCAAATAAGTGTCTTCGCCACCGCGGAATCTGGCGTTGATGACGCCGATTCCGCCCTCAGCAAGGATATCCCCGGAGGAACGTCTCCAGGACAATTGATACGGCAATGCACGCGTCACCCCGCCGGGCTCCGCGTCCTCGAATATCATCGCTGACAGGAACTGGCTGCGTCCTGAGATCGCGCGCTCCGTCTTGGCCCGGAACCATCGCTCGCCCGTTTCGGTCGCCCATCCGGTCGTGAGGTTTACGGTGTAAGGGGGATTACAATTAGCTTGCAGTTCGATGGCATCGAACCTCGTAAGTCCCCTATGGCGTCGAAACTGGATACGGTAAGGCGAGGCCTCCAGCCGGCTGCCATGACTGACCCTGACAAGAATTGGCGATCCATCGGGAAGGCTATATGTCCGGGGCGCCGCCGCGAGCGTGGTTACTGGCGACTCCGAAAGACCGCTGGCGGAAACCCCGGGGCTTAATCGCGCATCCGGCAACAGGGGACGGGACAACTCAAACATGCTGAAAACATCGAATTTAACCTGTGGGTGTTGAAAAGCCGAACACTGCGGAAGTTGTTGATTCTCAACATCGCGGAGGCAGGGTCCGGGGGTATGGTCTGGATGCTTCTGATGCTGCTGTGCTGGCGGTTCAGGTTCCCCGGCGATGTCGCCGCCTTGAGGTTGGAGAACCTGGCTTTGCGCCATCAACTGGGAGTGCTCTTGCGAGCCGCGCGCCGGCCGAGGATCCGAGGCTTGGACCGCTTGTTCTGGATTGCGCTGAAGGCAACTTGGGCCGGATGGCGCCGGGCGCTGGTGATCGTTCGACCGGAGACCGTGGTGGCTTGGCATCGGCGAGGATTCCGGATGTTCTGGCGCTGGAAATCCCGTCGGCGGATTGGGCGACCCCGAATCGACCCGGACCTCGTGATCCTGATTCGCCGAATGTGGGAGGCCAATCCGACCTGGGGAAGTCCCCGGATTCGGGCGGAGTTGATGAAGGTCGGGCTGCAAGTGGCCATCTCGACGGTGAGGAAGTATCGGCCGGCCCGCGGACGGCCGCCCAGTCAGAGTTGGAAAGCCTTCTTGACGAACCATGCCTGCGGGATCGCGGCGATGGATTTCTTCGTAGTCCCGACGGCGACGTTCCGGCTGTTGTACGTGCTGCTGATCGTGCGGCACGAACGACGAATCGTGGTGCACTGCAACATCACCGAATCGCCCACCGCAGCGTGGACCGCTCAGCAAGTCGTGGAGGCGTTCCCGTTCGACACCGTGCCCGAGTACCTGGTGCGTGATCGCGATGCGGTCTACGGGAGGAGTCTGGTGCAACGGGTGAAGGGACTCGGGATCAAGGAGAAGGTGATTGCGCCGAGGTCGCCGTGGCAGAATCCAATCGCCGAGCGGCTGATCGGGAGCATCCGTCGCGAGTGCTTGGATCAGGTGATCGTGCTCAACGAGCGGCACCTCAGAAGGCGCTTGGCAGATTACTGCGACTACTATCACAACGCGAGGACCCATCGGTCGTTGAACCAGGATGCGCCCCATCCTCGTGAAATCGAGGCGCCGGAAATTGGCAAGATCATCGAGCTTCCCATGGTAGGAGGACTTCATCATCGCTACGCCCGGCGCGGCGCTTGAAGCGAAACGGTTCCAAGGGCTGAACGGACACGCCATCGTCATCCTGGGAATGGTCCGCCCGACATCCTCCGTACGACGGAGCAGAATCCGCGAGCACCTGCCGAGGACGATGCAAACGGCGCACCGCCGGCAAAGGCTGGGTCTCAGGATCCGCAACTGAACGGCGAAGTTCGGATTCTGACCGCGTCGGACCCCCTCAGGCTGCCGAGCATGGTCCCGGAGCCGACCGCACCGACTTTTCGCTACCCACAGGGCGGAAGTTCGTCTGGGACGCTACCCGCGCTGGGATGATTCGGTGCCAATGCCGAGTCGGCGGCGCTCAAATGCGCGGGAAAGCTGATCGGAGGGGGCGCTGGAAAAGTTGCCATGACGTTGCCATGATAGCGGCCAATCATGGCAATTCCAGGCCAGTGCTGGCCATTGGCACGGTGGCGGGGAATTTGACCCTAAAGACTGTCCTAGAATGATTTACGACGCTGAAGAATGGCGCATCCGACAGGATTTGAACCTGTAACCTTCTGATCCGTAGTCAGATGCTCTAGCCAATTGAGCTACGGATGCACCCCGTGAGGACCCATTTAACCCGGCGCCGCGCAACACGGGCAAGCGGCATTTTCGCTCACCGCCCCCTCCGCTCCCTCAACGATCGGTCGGCCGTCACAACGGGCCGCAGCAATCCTCGATCACCTTCTGAAAGATGTTCTCCTGGCCGAGCTTGATGATCGCCATCTCGCGCCTCGCGCTCTCGACGGAATCACTCGCATGCGCCGCATTCACCATGACGCTCGATCCGAACTCCCGTCGTATCGAGCCCGGAGGCGCTTTCGACGGATCGGTGGGTCCCAACACATCACGAATCTTCCGGACGGCCTCCGGCCCCTCATACACCAGGGCAATGCACTTCTCCGAGCCGGGCTCGTTTCTCCGTTCCGCGGGACATTTCGAAGGCGCCATTCCCGACATGAACTGGACGATGTTTTCGAACTGGCTGTCGCCAAAAGCCGGGCCGAGGAGTTCACCCAGTTGCGCCACCTTGTCGGCGCCCAAGTCGAATCCGAATTCCTTCTCGATCGCGGACGCCGCCCTGTTGGCAACCATCTCCTTGAACCGGGTCCTGAGGATCTCGCGCACCGGCGCATAGAACTCCACGGCATCGGCCACACTCATGCGATGGACCTTGATCGCCACGATGAACAGTCCCGTGCGGGAAAAGAAATCGATGACATTTCCCGGGCGGCCGGAAGGAAACCGGAAGTTATCAGGCTTGATGAGAACAAGCGTCCGCTCCGGCACCTCGCCGGACCCGTAGGTCAGGATGTTCTCGAGGAGTCCACCGTCCGTGGTCGAGTGGCGTGCCCAGATCCGGAGCTTGGAATCGGCTTCATCCGGGGTGGGCGCCGCCAGCACGGCCGGTTCGAAGTATCGGACCGCGCCGCTTTCGTCGAGGATCAGATCGCCAAAGGAATCCCGGATGGTTTCGCCACCGCGCGGTGCGCTCGTGAAACTGCCCACCACCGAGCGGACCTTTCGAACGGCCTCGTCGCCGCGAAAGAGGAGGACCATGACGCGTCGGCGCTGGCCCGTCGCGGGATGGGGCGCGAGGTTCTGGCGGACATACTCGCAGATCAACTCCTGGATGCGGCGGTCCTGAGGATCGCCGGCAGAAACGATCTGAGCCGCGTATTCGTCCACTAACTCGCGGCTCGGGGCGAACATTCGCGCGGCGACGAGCTCGAGCCCGGTCCGGGCAATCAATCGAGCAAAAATCCCGCCGGTGCGGGATTTCAGCAGGGTGTAGGGGGTCAGGATGACGTAGGCGATTTGGTCTGCCATAGGCGATTCACCGCTGGCCGGCCGCCGGGGCCGGGGCCGGGTCCGTGAGTCCGCTCGTATTGTTCCCCGAGGGGAGGATCGGAGTCGGCGATGCCGGATCCCGCATCGGCGCTTGCTGCGCGGCAGGCGTCTGCTGGCTGGCGCGGACGGCGTCGGCCTGAATAGGGGACGTGGACGACGACTCCGGGCTTGTGGCGGAGGCGGGCGCGGAGGATGACACGGGAGGCGAGCTCGCCGGCGCGGCCGGGGCAGGCGACCCAGGGGCAGCAGCAGGAACAGCGGGGCTCGCCGGACTGGCGGGGCTGGCGGGGCTGCGGGGCTCACGGCGGCCTTACCGCCAAGAATCTTGAACATGACGGCGCCGCAGACGGGGCACTTGCCTTTGACGGCCTTCCGGCCGTTTTTCATTTGCTCTTCCACGGCGTCCGCGATGGGGCGCTTGGCTTTGCACTTGACGCAGTAACCTTCGATCATAAGCCCGGGCAGGGGGTGGAGGATGGAGACCGCCCCCTGCGATGCAACCTTACGAACGGCCAAGATTGAGCGCAACCGGCAAAACCCTGCGCAATTTCGTAGCCAATCTGACTATGCCTGGATCTGCCGATGGGGGTGACTCGTTCAGGATTCGAGGAGTCCTGGATCTGTCGGAATGGCAAAAGGTTATCGATCTCCGTTGGGCGATACTCCGGGCGCCGTGGGGGCAACCCCGGGGAAGCGAACAGGACCCGGACGACCCGATTGCCGTCCACCGGATCGCGGTCACGGATGCCGGGGTGGTGGTCGGCACGGGGCGACTGGATGTAACGACCGACGGGCAGGGTCGGGTACGGTTCATGGCGGTTTTGGAGGGCTGGCGGGGCAGGGGGGTTGGGAGCGCGATCCTTCGGGGGCTGGAAATGGAGGCCGCCTCGATGGGACTGCGGCGGCTCGAACTCCAGGCGCGGGCGGCTGCGGTGAAGTTTTATGCGCGTCACGGGTATCGGGCGATCGGGCCAGGAAAGGTCCTGTTCGGCACAATTCAACATACGATCATGGTGAAGGACCTTGATTGAATTGGAGGGAAGGAGTTCGTGCGGGTGGGCGCTTTGGGCCGCCGAGTCGCGGCACATCCAATCGGGTGCAGGCGTCGGACGCAGGGGGGAGGGGGGATGCGGCGGGATATGCGTGGAACGAAGACAAAGGCCCCCGTCCGGCGGCGAGCCGAACGGGGGCCGAATGTGGGATTGGGAGTTCGCCACGCTCTCCGTCCCGACCGCCGGCGTTAGGCGCCTCCTGGGTGGCCGCCGGCTTCCCGATGCCGATTTCCGCGGCGCGGCGGAATTGAAGGCCGATCGGCAGGGCCGTCCGGAGGCTTTGGCCTGCCGGAGTTTCGAGTGAGGCTTCTGAGCCCGCTTGGACCGGCGGTTGCGCCGCCGGTCCGCGGACAGGGTTCAGATCCGTCTGTGAGTTGGATTCGGACTGAACCGATTCGCCGGGACGGCCCCTGCGTTTGGCAGGGCGTTGGCCCGGTGAGACGGGACTCGCCTCTTATCTCTCAGGCTGCCTTTGTCTCACAGGCAGCGGTGGGTGAGCACCGCCGCAGTGGGGAGGCGGAGGGCGTTTCCATGGTGCCGCGCCTCGCGGATGGACGACTCCTTTTGTGCGTCGTTGGACGCTTTTGGTGGCGCATTCCCAGGGGAAGGGCGCTGGAGTCGATTCATCCGTGCTGGCTCGCAGTAGCAGCCGTGCACCCATAGGGTGACTGCGACGGGTCCAGGCCCGAAACCAGCCTGGACGCCTGACCCGGTTCGGGGCGGTTTCTCATCGCCCCTCGCCGCGCAGTTCCTCAGTCGCTTTCGGTGACGCGCGACCGTCACCGGAGGAACTGGTGAATGCCGCCCCCGCATTGGCCCGGGAGGGCCGCCGCGTGGGGACCGGGACCACCAGCCGGCCCCGATCATTCCCCGGTTGCCCGGGATCATCCCGCGGGATCCACGCGACCTCGATCGCGTACCACCCGACGTTCTTTCAAGGAACAGGGCCGTTATACCACGTCCGGGAGGGTGGCCAATGAAAGGATATCCACCGTTGTTCACCGGCAGCGGGGAGTCGGTGCGGACGCACCGTTGGGATCGCCTTGCGTTCGACTGCGGGCCGCGGGCTTTGCCGGAGGGGGCGCCGACCGGGCGGTTGCCTCGGACGGGCGGTGTCTGCGACGCTTTTCCCATGCTGGATTCGCTTTGGGTGCCCGCGGAGCAGGATGAATCGCGGTGGGTCATGATCGTGTTGCACGGCCTTGGCGACAGTCTGGCTGGATATCAGTGGCTATCCGACGCGCTGGACCTGCCCTGGCTGAACTACCGTCTCGTCAATGCCCCCGATCATTATTTTGGCGGGTACTCCTGGTATGACTTCGCGAGTAATCCCGGGCCCGGCATCGAGCGCAGCGTCCAGGCCTTGACCGAGCTCCTGGAAGAACTCGAGCGAACCGGGTTCCCCGCGCGACAGACGTTTGTGTTCGGGTTTTCGCAGGGGTGTCTCCTGACGCTGGAGATTGGGCTGCGGTTCCTGAATGTGCTCGCGGGATGCGTGGGCGTGAGCGGCTACCTTTACGAGCCGGAACGAGTCGGTGTGCGGATGTCCGGTGTCGCGGTCCGGCAGCGGTTCCTCATCACCCATGGCACCTGGGACCCTCTCGTTCCCATCGAACCGGTGCGGCGACAAATGGAGGGACTCCGGCGCCTCGGGCTCAGGCTCGAATGGCGGGAGTTCGCGAAGGAGCACACGATTGCGGGCGAGGAGGAGCTAGCGGTGATTCGCGCGTTTATCAGGGAGGGTCGGCCGTTGGATGTGCCGCGGGGGCGGGGGGCGGCATCCGCTGATTGACGCGTTGAAGGGCATCGACGGCTGGCTGGTAGGGGGGCCATCCCCGAGTGATGGCCTTGGTGTACCAGTCGCGCGCGGTGATAAGATCGTCTTTCTGCTCGGCGTGCCACCCCTGGTAGTAGTTGGTGATCCGGCCTTCCGGATCGAGGCGATCGGCGGCGGCGAAATAAGGGTCTGCCCTGGCATGGTCGCCGAGCCAGTCGAGGCATACACCCGCGTTGAAGCGGTACACGGGATTGTAGGGATCGACCCGCGCGGCGGCATCGAACCAATCGACGGCCTGCCGCGCGGCTTCCTGATAGCCGGGCAGGCCATCGAAACTGCGTCGCCGATACCATTCACCGATGAGTCCTGCGATGCTGGCGTTGTGAGGTTCGATCGCCCACGCGGCCTTGAGTTCGTTCAGTTGGGCGTCCGAGACGGCCTTGGCCCGCGCCGCACGGTTCAAGTGCAGAGATTCCCGGCCGCGTCTTCCGAGATCCCATCCGATCGCGACGAGGAGGGGCAGGATGATTCCAACCGTCAGGACGAGGCGCCACGGGCGCCGGGAGGACACCCACCAGTTGTCTGTCGCATACCGGGAGTACCCGCTGAGCAGGCCGATCCAGGTGACCGCGACAAGGGCGTTGGCGGGGATCTGCCAGTTGAAATCGATGAGGCCATGGACGAGAAGGGCGATCAATCCGGCCGTCGTACCCAGGACGAAGGAGTATCGACCGCTCCGTTTCACCTCGAGGTCCCCGGGAACTCGCCGGACCTGCTTCAGCGTGCGGGCGACTCCATATCCGAGGAGGATCCATGGCACGGTGATGACCAGCGTTCCGGCGACGCCCCAATCCGCAAGGGTGTTCAGATAATCGTTGTGGGCGTAGACCGGTTCTCCGTGAACCCACCACGTCCGGTACTGCTTGAAACGCTCGGAAAAATGGGCGGGACCGACGCCGAACCAGGGGTGATCGCGCCACATGGCGAGGGCGGCCTTCCAGATGTGAGGCCGTGAGTTGCGCGAGCCCGGGTCCAGATCGTGCGAGGTCTCGATCCGCTTCTGGAGGGTTCGGTTTTCAATGGCGAGGGCGGCCGCTCCGAGGATGAGAATGGCGAGGCAAATGACGGCGGGCCAGCGGTGGTCGCGCCGTCGAACGAGCACGGCGAGCACCACACCCATTCCCGCGCCGGCGGCGAGCCAGCCTCCGCGCGAGAACGTCAGGGCCAGACCCGCCAGCATGACCAGGGATGCGTAGATCAGCAGGATCCGCCCGAGCGCCTTCATGCGACCTGCCAGGACCGTCGCGACGGCGAGGGGCAGCAGCAATTCGAGGAGCCCGGCGAAGTTGTTGGGGTTCGCGTAGGAGCCACTGGCGCGGTGGACATAATCCGCCCCCCTGCCGAGGCCCCAGACGGTATTGGAGCCGGACACGAACTGCCACGTGCCGTAGAAGCACAGCAAGGTGGCGATTCCGCAGAGAAACCAGGCCAGGCCCTGGGCGGTTCCCTTTCGGTGAAGGTTGTTGACCGTGACGAAGAAGAGGGCGGCGTAGGTGATGATCCGCAGCCAGTCGCCGCGCGCGGTGTATTCGACATCTGCCGCCTGCCATCGCCAGGTCGCCCACGCCACAACCAGCACGATGCCCCAGCAGATGGGCGGCCAGAGGAGCCGATGGCCGCGAATGGTCCATACCCGCACGAGCCAGACGATCAACGCCAGTCCCAAAAGACCCTCCACCACAAGGAACTCACGAAGCCGCACCGCGCCGAAGCCGACGATTGCAAAAGTGATCGCACCTCCGACGAGGAGGGCCAGGAGCCGTTCGAGCCATTCGTCAAGGCGCTCCGAATCCATTGGTCCGCGAAGCTAGCAGGGCGCCGATTGGGGCCTCAACCGAAACTCCCGGGCGGCCGGCTCACGATGGCCGGCGCAGATCGATGGACATTCCGGAACCAACGGCCGTGAGGGTGGCGAAGGTCAGGCGCATGCTTTGGCTGCTGGAGGTATAGGGGAGGGGATGGACGCCCTCCCCCCTCAGATAGGCGGTCCAGGCGGTGATCTGCTCGGCGTGGCCTTTGCCGGAAAAGCTCAGCCGTTGTTTCCGGCGCGAGCGATGGATGGTGAGAACCTGGAAATTGTCGATCTCCGCAACCAGGCCGGCCGCAAAGACCGTGCACACCTCCTTGGGCCAGGTGGGATCGCCTTCCGCCGTATAGATCAATTGCGCGCTTGAACCATCGGCGAATTCAACCTGGGCTGAGATGCTGTCCGGAAACGGCAGACGGCCGAAAGGAGGCCACGCCGTCTGGGCGGACACCCGAACCGCGGGTTGATCGAGCAGGAACCGGAAGAAATCCAGGAAATGACAGGCTTCACCGAGGACGCGGCCGCCACTTTCGGCGAGGTTGGCGTACCAGTGTGCCGGGTCCAGCCGGCCGGCCATGACTCGAAACGAAAGCGCCTTCGGGCCGGGGGCTTCGCGGAGGAGGCGTTTGAGCGCCACCCCGGCCGGGGCAAACCGGCGGTTGAAACCGACCTGGACGGTTGCCCGGTTGGCCTGAACGGCTTCATCGAGCGCCTCGAGTTCGGCTTCCGTGAGGCAGAGGGGCTTTTCGACAAACACGTCGCGTCCGGCGCCGACGGCCGCGAGCACGAGCGGGGCGTGGAGATGGTGTCTTGTGGCGATGAGGACCGCGGCGTCCGTCGCGGGGTGCGCAGCGAGCACGGCTTGGGCATCGGTTGAAGCGGCGGCGAACCCGAACTTTGTTTTGACGTGATTGGCGCTGAGCGCGGTTTGGTTGACCACCGTGCCAAGAGCAACCCGTCCCTTGAGGTGCGGCAGGAGCATCGTGCGGGCAAAATTGCCGGCACCGATGACGTCGACGCGATCGACAGGAGTTGCGCGACGCACCTCACCCACGGCCGTGGTGGGAGCATGGGAAGCCCCCTCTTCCAAAGCGACCTGCTGATGGCCCATGAACCGCGGCGGGGAGCCCTCTCCCGCCCTCGAAGTCGCGGGGGCGCCCTCTCCCGCGGCACGGGCGAGGGTGGCTGGAGGCCCTGTGAGGGTTTCAGCCGACGGTTCATGAGTCGTTGGCACCGTCGATTTCTCGACGGTCGCCGGCTTCGATGGGCCGTCGGTCGGATACTCCAGGATGACACCGAGGTCGGCCGAGCCCGAGGCGAGTCTGTTGTAGACCTCCAGACAGTCGTGGAATGGCACACGCCGGGTGGTGAGCGCCTCGAGTCGGAGGGCGCCCGAGGCCATCAGGTGGAGGCAGGCCTCAAAGTTGCGCTGCTCGGTCCATCGGACGTAGCCGATCGGGTAGTCCATTCCGCCCCATTCGTAGGCCGGGTCGTAGCGGCCGGGTCCGTAGCTGCGCGAGTAGCGGACCTCGAGTTCCTTTTCGTAGGCGAGCTTCCAAGGCAGTTCGACGTGGGTGTTGCCGACGACGACGAGGCGTCCGCGATCGCGGACCGCCTGGAGGGCCTGCTCGGTTGGGGTGTTGGACGAGGCGGCGGTCGCCAGGACGACCGAGTCGACTCCGAAGCCGTCGGTCCACGCGCGCAGTTCCTGGGTGAGGTCCTGCTGGCCAGGGATCACGACGCGTTCCGCGCCCAGGGCGGTGGCGACCGGGCGGCGGGCCTCCGCGAGGTCCATGGCCAAGACGCGACAGCCATTCGCCGCCAGGAGATTGGTGACGAGGAGACCGACGAGTCCCTGTCCAATGACGAGGACGCGGTCGCCGAGCGCGGGGGCGAGTTGGCGGACGCTCTGTAGTGCGATGGCCGCAATCGTGGTGTAGGCGGCCTGGGCGTTGTGAACCGTGTCGGGGACCCTGGCGGTGAGGAGATCCGGAACGGCGATGAACTCGGCATGGAACGCGCATTCGGCACCCCCGCAAGCGACACGATCCCCGACGCGAAACCGGGTGTGACCGGCATCGATGGCGTCGACCACACCCGCCGCGCTGTAGCCGAGAGGCGAAGGGGACTCGAGTCGGTTGCGGACCTTGTCGAGGGCGGCGCGCCAACCCAGGTTGCGCGCCGTGTCGAGGACCTTCCGGACCTGGTCGGGTCGGGCGCGCGCCTTCTGAAGGAGGTTCATGCGGGCCTGTTCGACCTTCATCCTCTCGGTGCCCACGCTGACGACCGAGTGGGTCAGGCGCACGCGGATGCCGCCGGGTGGGGGAGTGGGCAGCGGCACCTCCTGCAGTTCGAGCGTGCCGTCCTGGTATTGCGCGAGTTGTTTCACCGGGCGAGGGCGGTGATTTCAACCTGAGCCGAGGCGACTGACCAGCCACTTGTGCTTGCCGCGCGGGGTCTTCTCGGTTTCGGTGACTTCGCGGCACTCAATCCGGAAATCGTCGCCGAGCTTGTCCAGGACCCCGGCGCGGATCGCCTCGAGGCGACTGACGTGAAACGAGGCCGATGGAACGTACCGGAATTCGGCGTGACCCGGTTCGTCCTGAAAGAACTGGACCGCGTACAGGCCGTCGAAGATTGGGCTGTGCATGTTGAACGCCGTCATCGAAATCCGGCGGCCGGTCGCGCTGACGAGGAATTCCTGCTCGCGTCCGGCGATTTCCGCGACGGCGGGCCATGGGAATTCCAGGTCGCCATCGATCCGGGGATCCGCCAACCGGACAAAGTCGCCTGTCCGATACCGGATGAGGGGCATGGCGAGATTATGAAACGAGGTGCCGATGACCTCGCGGAATCCCTGTGCGTCGGGTTCGCCAAACTCGACAAGGCCGTAAGCGGGCCAGAAATGGAAGAGGTTTGAATTCCGGCCCTCGGCGGCGAGCACGACCCGTTCACTGTGTCCGTACCATCGAAAGACGCGACACTGAAAGACGCGCTCGAGCAGGCGTTTTTGCGGGAGGTTGAGGCGCTCGGAGCCGGCGAGGACGCAGCGCAAGGGGATGGACCAGGAGTGGCCGGAGCGTTCGAGGAACTCCGCCAGTTGCAGGGCGGCGGATGGGTAGGCGTGAAGGATCTCGGGCCGGAATCGTTCCAGGGCTTCGAGGTACTCGGGCAGCCTGGCGTCGACCAGGTGGTAGCTGGAGAGCATGAGCCAGCCCCGGGTGGGGTCGAGGCTCGCGATACGGCCCGCGGCCCGACGGCTGGTGACGTGCCCGCGGACCACGGCGACGCGCATGCCGGGATGATATCCCGCGCGGCCCCATTGGGCCTCGAGAAACGCCTGTTCCTTGGGGCGGCTCACGCCCCTCTGAAGGTAAAAGCCCACAGGGACTCCGGTGGAGCCACCCGTCGTCATGTAAAGGCGCTCGCGTGGCCGGACGGCGGTGGAGGCCAGGGACTCCAGGTGCTGTTGGAGGTCGGCCTTCTCGAGAAATGGACAGCGCCCGAGATCGTCGAGGGATCGCATGAGTTCGGGCTGAAATCCCTCCTCGGCGAATCGCTGCTGGTAGTAGGGACAATAGTTTGCGGCGTGAATGAGGGTCTTGCGGGCCTGGCGGAACTGGTAGTCGGCGATCTGCTCGACGGACCAGGTCTCGGCCTCCGCGGCGAGGCGCTGGAATTCCTTGAAGCGCGCCCCAAAGCGGAATCGCGCGGGCATGCGGCGGTAGGTCCAGCCGAGCGCGCGCCTTGCGCCATCGGGCAGGCGTTCATAGAGCGACAGCAGCGGATAGAGGCGGTCTTCCAGACTCATCCGCGGACAGAGTAGCGGCGAAGACGCGTGGACCGCCATTCCGACGGGCGGAGACCGATCCGCGGGCAGGGCATCCACCCGAGCGCCCGTTGAGAGACTTTCTGAAAAATAAGTGGGGTCCTGTTTTCGCGGAAAAGGCCCTATGGCGAGGCGCGACGAGAGAGCCTACCCGCCAGCGGTCTGTGACCGAGGAGCAACGAAGCCAGACGGCCTTTTCCGCGAAAACCCTCCGGGCGACAGGTCTTTTGCGCGAGACCTTCGTTGGCTCGACCGTCACAGCCCGCTGCGGGGATGCTCCGGTCTCGCCGCCTCGGCCTCGCACAAAATCCCTCGTCGCAGGACTCCCATTATTTTTCAGGCAGTCTCTTAGCCGGCCCCGCGGCGCTGGGCCTGTTTGCCTTCGGGATGCTCGTCTTTTCGACCATGCACAAAGACGGCGGTCCACTCGGCGAGTCGTTGGCCGAGGAGGCGGCAGGCCTCCTGAACGGCCTCCTCCCGGGGTTGCCTCATGGCCACTGCGCCGTAGTGGGCCGTCATGCCGTGACCCGAGTAATCGGTCAATCCGAACACGAGGAAGCCGAAATTGATGAGCAGCGTGAGGACGGCCTGGCAGGCGAGTTCCATTCCGCCACCCCAGGCGCCGGCGCTGCTGAAGGCGCAGGCGATCTTTCCGTCGACCTTCATCCAGTGCTCGCCCATCACATCGTCCCAGAATCGCTTCATGCGCCAGGAGAGAAGTCCCATGTTGGTGGGCGTCCCGACTGCCAGGCCTTCACACCAGAAGACATCATCCGCGGTAGCCTCCTCGACGGTACGCAGGCGCACCTCCGTGTCCGCGATGCGCTGCGCCCCTTCGGCGACGAGGCGGGCCATCATCGTTGTGTTGCCGGATTTCGAATCGTACAGGACCAGGATTCGATTCATGCCGCGCGAAATGAAGCGGGAATGCGTGCGGAAATGAAAGAAGTGCGGCGTGGAACCGCGCTTCCCCGTCCCGGCCGCCGCGAGAACCCTGGATTTGCCAGGGGAACCTCGGTTGGTAGCGTTGTTGGGTGATTCGCAGCGTGATCTTCGACTGGTCCGGGACCCTGGTGGACGATCTCCCCGCGGTCCTGGAGGCGACGAATCACGTCCTGGTGATGGCGGGTCAGGCGCCGATGGCCCTCGATCGCTTCCGCGCGGAGTTCCGGCTGCCCTTCGCCGGCTTCTATCTCGAGCACACGCCCCACATCCCCATGGTGCAATTGGAGGAATGGTTTCACGCGAAGTTCCGGCAGGTGCAGGGGGTTGTGGTCGAACTTCCGCACGCCCGGGAGTTCCTGGAGTTTTGTCGGGCCCGCGGACTGAAGACACTGCTCTTGAGCACGATGCATCCGGAGCATTTTGCCGCCCAGGTCCGCGTCAATCATTTTGACGAATTCCTCGACCACCCCTACCTCGGGATTTGGGACAAGCGGGGGAAGATTCGTGAGATACTCCAGGCTCATGGACTGGACCCGAAGGAGACGATCTTCGTCGGGGACATGGTGCACGACATCGAGGCCGCGCGTCACGGAGGGGTTTGCAGCGTGGCGGTTCTGACCGGGTATACGCGGGCCGCGGCATTGAGAGCGGCCGGGGCCGATCTCATGGTCGAACACCTGGGGGAACTGCGGGAGATCCTGGTTCGAACCAACCTGGCGGTTCCGAACACCGCCGCTGAGACGGCATCAACGGCGAACCGTCGGCCCGTCGTCACCGTCGGGGCCGCCGTATTCAAAGACGACGGCGAGGTCCTCGTGGTGCGCACGCACAAGTGGTCGGATCACTGGGGAATTCCAGGTGGCAAGGTCAAATACGGGGAGGCCTCCCAGGCGGCGTTGCGCCGCGAGTTGAGGGAGGAGACCGGCCTCGAGGTCAGGGATGTGGAGTTTGTCCTCGTCCAGGATTGCATCAGTTCCCGCGAGTTTTACAGGGACGAACACTTCGTCCTTCTGAACTATCGGTGCACCGCGGAGCCCCCCGCCCACGTCCGCCTGAATGACGAGGCGCAGGAATGGCGTTGGTTGCCGTTGAAGGAGGCACTTGCGATGGATCTGAATACGCCGACGCGCATGCTGTTGCAGGCGCTCCATGATTCAACAAAAGCCATTCCGGACCGGGACCGGTCCAAGGCGACGGTATGAGGAATCGCATCTGCATCTCCGAATTGGAGGTCTTCTGCCGGATCGGTGTGCCGGAGCTCGAACGCGCGACGCCTCAGCGCCTTCTGGTCACGATCGACCTGGATCTGGATTTCACCGCCGCAGCCGAGGCGGACGATCTTGAGCAGACCATCCATTATCAGGCCGTCACCGAGCGTGTCCGGGCCCATTGCCAATCGCGGGACTGGCGGCTCGTGGAGACACTGGCGGTGGAAATCGCGGAATTGATCCTCCGCGAATTCGGCCCTGAGCAGGTTGGGGTGGAGATTCGCAAGTTCATCCTGCCGCAGGCCCGATTCGTGGCTGTGCGGGTCGAGCGAACGCGGAAATGAGGATGGCGACGGAGGGGAGTGTGAACGCCGTCGATCGCGCGCGTCAGGAGAACGGCAGCGCGACCGGAACGGCCGGGAGGATCACGCCGGGCAGCAGGATCACGAGGACCGGATCCGCGTGAACTCGCCCGTCACGCCAATGGCGTGGGGCATCTGCTGATGCACGCTGACCGGATCGACACTCCACCGGGCCGCGAGCAACGGGACCTTGTCGACATTTGCCAGGATTGCCTCGCGCGCGAGGGCGCTTCGAGGCGGGGGATCCTCATAGGCCGGGCAGCGCATCCGGAAGGCGCGCTCGGCGGGTGAAACCTCGCCGTCGTTCCAGAGGGTGCGACCGGCCCAGGCGAAGGCGCGAACGACCCCGCCGCCCCTCGCCCATCCCCACCCGTGATGGCCGAGGGCGCGGTTGAAACTGAAGAACTGGGCGGCACCCAGCTTGACGCTGAGGGAGCGGAGGAGATGAAAGACCTCGTCAATGTCCTCCGAGGGATCTGGAACGCCTGGGCCGGTGATGAGCACCCACCCATTGACGGGCGGCGCCAGGAAAAGGGCCTGCTGATGGTTGCCGGCAAGACCGTCCTCGATGGAACACGGCGTGGCATTCGAAAGCTCCAGCGCATTTCGGACCTGACGAACGGTGGAGGCCTTGACCGCCATCCAACGCGCGGGGACCAGGAGGATGCCGCTGTTGCGCCAGGCCACCGCCGGCGGCGGTGAGCTTTCCGGGCGCGATTCCGCGGCCTGTTCCCGGCGGCGTTGGGCGACGAAATGCAGGACCAGAAGAAAACATGCGGCGCCCAGGATGATTACCGCCGCGAGCAACAACAGGAGGAGATAAGCAACGACGTCATCGCCCTGACCTCCGACCGGGGGTTCCGGGAGGTCCCAGTTGGCCTGGGCAAGCATCACGAACATGACGGCTGCCAAAAATCTAGGGACCTTGCGCCGCCCTTCAATCGGAAACCGCTCCGGCGGCAACAGATTCGAAGCATTTCCGAAGCTCGTCGATCCGCGGGTCCCGGTTCAGGCGCTGCCCGTCGAGGGATTCGACCTCAATGAGTCCGGCGCTGCTCACGGTCAGGAAGGCTCCCCGCGACGCGAGCAACTCCCCCGGCTCCGAGAAGACCTCCGCCGGGTTCCAGCCCATTTGGGCCAGGAGTTGAAGAACAAAGCCCCGGGTGACGCCCGGGAGGCAACCGACAGCGATCGACGGGGTGCAGCAGCGGTCGCCATCGAACCAGAATACATTCGCGGCGACCGTCTCGACAATCCTTCCCGCGGTGTCGAGGAACAAGGCTTCGTCGGTTCCCGACCTTTCGGCTTCGGCGCGGGCAAGAACGGAGAGCAATCGCGACGACGACTTGAAGGCCGAAACGGGATGACCGGCGGCAAGCCGAAAGCTCGCGGTATGGAGGCGCCACGGTCCCGGGGGTGGGGATCCCAGCGGCGGCGCGGGATGGGTTGAGATCACCCAGGTTGGCGTGTCGGCGCCGCGAACGGAATAACCTCGCGGGCCGGGTCCGCGCGACAGGTTGATGCGAACGACAGCGTCCTGGAGATCGTTCCTTCGCAGGAGCTCAACCGAGAGCTGGAGCAGACGTTCCGGTTCGGCGGGCAGTGCCAGATCGAGCATTCGCGCGCCGAGGGTGAGACGTTCCATGTGTGCGTCGGGGAGAAACAGGCGTCCACGCCACGCGCGAATCGATTCGAACAGGCCGTCTCCGTAGAGGAACCCTCGATCAAACACCGACACGGTGGCGTCCGCCGCGGGGACAAAACGGCCATTGAGGCAGACGAGCATCGACATGGGCTGGCCTGCGGGATCTCACCCGGGGGCGGTCCCCAAAGACTCGGCGGGATCCGGCGGCGCAAGGATGGGAAGAGGTCCGGTCGGCGCACACACGGCATCCATGAAGGCGCGCGCCTTGGCCAGGGTCTCGTCGAATTCGGCCGCGGGGTCCGAGTCAGCGACGATGCCCGCGCCCGCGTGGTACCATGCCTGGCCGTGATGCACGACGCTGGTGCGGATCAGGATGTTCAACTGGGTCTCCTGATTGAAGCCAAGGTACCCTGCGCACCCGGTGTAGGGCCCTCGGGCGTGGGGTTCCAAGGCCTCGATGATCTCCATGGCACGAATTTTTGGGGCGCCGGTGATGCTGCCACCGGGAAAGCACGCCTCCAGGGCGGCGAGGTGGGTGACCTCTGGACGCAGCGTGCCCTCCACGGTCGAGACCAGGTGCTGGACCTGGGCATAGCGCTCCAGCCGGAGGAGATCCGGGACATGGATCGAACCGAATTCGCACACGCGCCCGAGGTCGTTGCGCAGCAGGTCCGTGATCATGACGAGCTCGGCGATTTCCTTGGGACTGGTCTGCAATTCGTAGGTGAGCTGGGCGTCGGTGGTGGGATCAGCCGAGCGCGGGCGGGTTCCCTTGATCGGGCGGGTGACGATGTGTCGGCCGCTCAGCTTAAGGAACAGTTCCGGTGAGGTGGATGCGATCTCAACACCGTCCCCGGAGATGAAGGCCGAGAAGGGCGCGGGCGACACGGTGACGAGATTGCGCCAATGATGCCAGGCGTCGGGAATCGACGCCCGGAGGCACTGCGAGAGGTTGACCTGGTAGATGTCGCCGGCCCGGACCAGGCGCTGGGCGGCCTTCACGGCGGCACAGAATCCCGCCTTGTCCATGTTCGAGACGACCGGTGTGGGGCCGCATGAGGACCGAGCAGGCGATTCGGCAGGGAGAGGCTGCGCGAGGGCGCGGAGCCACCACTCGGCCTGTCGGCGGGCGATGTGCGAATTTCGGGAGCCGTCAGGCTGAAGACCCGTCGCCACGACAAAGACGCTTCCGGTCCGATGATCAAAAACGATGAGGCTGCTGTAGAAGCCGATCCAGCAGTCCGGGACCGGGACCGGAGAGTTTGAACCGGCCCCGCAACGGGGTTCCAGGAAGCGCCTGAGTTCGTACCCGAGGAAACCAAAGGCGCCACCCAAAGGGAAGGGGAGGTCGATTTCGTCCGGCAATTCATACCGGGCGAGGAGCACATCCAGGAGGCGCCACGGGTTTCCGAAATGCACGTCGGCCGCGGCGCCCGGCCGCCTCACCTCGGTCGTGTGGCCCTTGGACCGAAGCGTGAGAAACGGTCGGACGGCGACGAGGGAATACCGGGCCTGAGGGATCTCGAAGCACCCGCTTCGCAGGACAACGAGCCCTCCATGACCCCGGAGGGATTCGGCAAGGCTCTCCGGGGAATGCGCGGTCGCGGCGGAAAGGACCAGGCTCTTCATCACCACGTGGCCAGCGAACGCCAGAGGACCGTATCGGACTTCAGGGGGCTGACCACCGCGAGGGCGCAGCGGTCGATTCGGAAGAAATCGTGAGCGACGGACCGAATCGCCTCGGCGTCGACTCGGGACAGGTCGTTCTTCACATCCTCGATCGAGACCCAGTGGCCCGAGGCGACCATGTGTTCGCCGAGCCACATCATGTGATTCTCGGTGTTTTCGAGCGCGAGATTTAGTTGGCCGATGGCGTAGTCGTGAGCGCGACGGAGTTCGCCACGGCTGACCTTTATCCTCCCCAATCGCCGCAGTTCCCGCAGGACCAGGCGGATGACCGGTTCGATCTTTTCCTCGTCGAGTCCGGCGGAAATCACGAGGTCACCGACGTCCTCCCAGAAGCTCGGGGTTGAGTAGATGGAATAGACCCACCCACGGTCTTCGCGGATCAACTGGAACAAGCGGGAACTCATGTTCTCGGCGAGGATGATGTTCAACAGGCGAACCGCGAAGCGGCGGGGGTCATGCCGGGAACAGGTGCGGAACCCGAGGGCAACCTGGGATTGCTCCGTCGGCTTGGTGAACAGGCGCACGGCGGTCTGTGGCAGACCGTTGAGGAACGGGGAGTACCCGGGCCGCGGATTGGCGGACAGCCGGTGGGTTCGCCTGCGCACGGCATCCACGACGCGGAGGTGATCGAGGTCGCCGGCGGCGGCGACGACGATGGCCGGCGGGGTGTAGTGAGCCTGGAGAAACTGGAGGAGATCGACGCGGTCGATGCGATCGAGGGACGCGCAGTCGCCGGTGAGCGGGCGGCCCAGGGGGTGGTCCGGCCACATGGTCTCGTTGAACAGCTCCTGGACGTGCTGCTGGGGTTGATCGAGATACATAGCCACCTCCTCCTTGATGACATCGCGTTCGCGCCGGATGTCGGGCGCGGCGAAACGCGAGTGGAGGAGCATGTCGAAGAGGACGTCGAGGAGATCGTCGAAGCGGTCGTGAAGCGCCTTGGAGTAGAAGCAGGTGTGGTCCTCGCTGGTGAAGGCGTTGAGATAGCCGCCAATGCCCTCGACATCCTGGGAGATTTGGAGCGCGCTGCGCCGGCGGGTGCCCTTGAAGAGCATGTGCTCGATGAAATGAGCCACGCCATTGACCCGCGCCGGTTCATACCGACCGCCGACCCCGATCCACAATCCGACGCTGACGCTGGCCATGTGGGGCATGGCTGCCGTGACAATCGTCAGGCCGTTGTCGAGGCGGGTGACCGCGTGCACGCCCAGAGAAGAGGCGAGAAGCGGCCGGATGGCAACCGCACGATGGGGATCAGCGGAAGGCGTTGGGTGGGCGGCGTGGGGTGCCAGTCTCGCGGCGGAAATCGATAAAGAGATCCACTGCCTCGTCCACGCTGTCGGTGACTCGGTATAACTCGTTGTCCTCACCGGAGATCATGCCGGTCGGGGCGAGGGATTCCAGGATCCAGCGATTCAATCCTCCCCAGTGGGCCGTTCCGAACAGGACGAGGGGAAAGCGCGGAATCCGCTGCGTCTGGACCAGGGTAATCAACTCCGCGAACTCGTCCAGAGTGCCGAACCCGCCCGGGAAGAAGACAAACCCGGTGCTGTACTTCGCAAGGCAGACCTTGCGCGCGAAGAAGTAACGAAAGCTGACGTGGACGCCGGCGTAGGGGTTGGGGGCCTGCTCCTGAGGCAGTTCGATGTTCAGCCCGACGCTCAAGGCTCGTTCGACTTCGGACGCTCCGCGGTTGGCTGCTTCCATGATCCCGGGTCCGCCCCCGGTGATGACCGAGAAGCCCTGCCGCGCGATCTTGCGGCCCATCTCGATCGCCGCCAGGTAGTTCGGACTGGAGGGCGGGGTTCGGGCCGAACCGAAGAAGGTGATGCCAGGGGGCACCTGCGACATCTTTTCGAACGAATCGACGAACTCCGCCATGATCCGCAGGACCCGCCAGGGGTCTTCCTCCCAAAAGCGATGGTTGCCGTTGGTGTTGTAGCCCGTGGTCGTATTCATTTGAAGTCCGCCCTATTCTTTATCGTTCGGTCCGGGCCAAACCTGAGGTGAAACCGCAAAGATACCCTGACGCCGGTTCAACTGTTGTCGCCATCGAGCAAACGGCCGAGACCGCCCAGAATGGAGCCTTCGCCCACGCCCTTGCCTCCGTGCTTGGGCGCCGCGGCAAAGATGCGGTCGGCGAGACGGCTGAACGGCAGGGATTGCAGCCAGACACGTCCGGGCCCGCGCAGGGTCGCGAAGAACAGACCCTCGCCTCCAAACAGGGCGCTCTTGATCTTGCCGACATATTGAATGTCGAAGTTGACGAAGGCCTGGAAGCCGACGACGCAACCGGTGTCAACGCGGAGGGTCTCTCCAGCCGCCAGGTCCCGCTGAAGCAGGGTGCCGCCGGCATGGATGAACGCCCAGCCGTCCCCCTGGAGCTTCTGCATGATGAAGCCTTCCCCGCCGAACAGACCCGCGCCAATTTTCCGCTGGAGCGCAATGCCCACGCTCACACCCTTGGCCGCGCACAGAAAGGCATCCTTTTGACAGATCAATTCGCCCCCGATCTCGGAAAGGTGAATGGGCACGATCTTCCCGGGATACGGCGCTCCAAAGGCGACGCGTCGTTTGCCGGAACCGCGATTGTGGAAGATGGTCATGAACAACGATTCGCCTGTGAGCAGACGCTTGCCCGCGCCGAGGAGCGACCCCAGAAAACCCGACGATTGCTGCGAACCATCGCCGAAGATCGTCTCCATCTCGATGCCATCTTCCATGTACATCATGCCGCCGGCCTCGGCGACGACCGCTTCCTGCGGATCCAATTCAATGGCGACGTACTGCATTTCGCTGCCGAACACCTCGTAATCGATTTCGTGCATGCTGCCCATGGGGTTCCTTTCTTTTAGAGTTTCAACGGCACTCGCGCCGCGCGTTTCGACTGGGGGGAGGGGCGGTTCATGGAGAATGGAAAGGGCGACCACCTAACGAGGTGGCGTGGCGATGTCAATCGGGGTTTATCCTGGGTCTTCCCGCACAAGAAAGTAACGCGCGGCATCGCCGGGCAGGAACGGGACTTCGAAGTAGAGATCGGTCCCGTCGTCGATCGGTGCAAGGCCCTGATCGGTCCAGGACGATCCCCCGGCAATATCGGAGGTCCCGAACAACCGGACACGACTCGCCCGCTGCGAATCCACCGGGGTGCCGTCGGTCGTCTCGATTCGAATGCGGATCTGGGAGGTGACCGGCGCGACAACGGCCGTGAGACGCAGCGGCACCAGTGGGCCAGCCGCGGGACGGACATCGATTGCCGCCGCTTGAAGGGTGCTTCGCACGTAGAGGATGCCGTCGTCGATGGCCGCGTTGTTCCAGCACTTTCCAATCCGCGGAATCGCATCGAAGTGGTCCACTTCCGTGTAGGCATCGGGATTGAGCTCGACCAGCGTCATCCGGCCGGTGGCGCTGAGGACGAGCAGGTGACCACCGACCTTCAGGACACTGCCGTACCCCACATAGTCGGGGCTGCCGAAGGTGTCCATGGCCTCCCAGCGCACCTCGCCCGTTTCGAGGTCCACACAACGCAGGCTCAGCGAAGTGTTCCCCACGACCGCATAGACGTAATTCTCCTGGTAAACAGGACTCGCCCAGTGGATCTGGTTGCCCGAGGGCCTTCTCCAGATCTCGGTCGCTGTCAGGCCATCGCCGTTGGCGACGACGCGCACGGCGCCCGACCCGATACTGTAGGCCGCGGCGCAGAACACGCGGTCGTCGGCGACCAACGGCGAGGCGGCGGTGGAGGTGGAGAAGGGAAAGGCGTAGCGCCAGAGGAGGGCGCCGGTCCCGGGGCGGACGGATACAAGACCGGATTGCGTGAAGAAGATCACCTGGGGGACGCCGGCAAGGGTTGCGGGTACCGGGGTGGACTGGGTCATTGCGTCGTCGTGGGCGCGCCAGACCTCCGTGCCATCGGACTTCCGGAGGGCCATCAGGCGTTCACTTCCGGCATTGACGTTGAGAAACAGCAGGTCGCCGATGATGAGAGGCGACGCGGCGTTCTGCCAGTTCGCCACCGTGGAGCCGAGTTCCATGGGAAAATCTCGATTCCAGATCGGGCTGCCCGTGGCGGCATCCAGGCAGTAGAGGCGGAGATAGGACGTCAGAATGTAAATGCGGTCGCCATCGACGACAGGCGTGGATCGTGGGCCATCATCCGTTCCCACGCCGCCATTCGGATAATCCGCCTTGTCGAGATCGACGGCCCACAGTTCCCGGCCTGTCGCGGCATCGAGCGCGATGGCGAACTCACGGTCGCCTCCGGTGGTTAGACGCCTGGCCTGGGTGTAGAGGCGTCCGGCGCTCACGGTGAATGAACTCAAGGCGGGATCGAGGGGCACTCTCCAAAGCTCTTGGGGGGGCTCGGCAGTCCAGTTGGTTCGGATCCCTCCGGAGTAGGTGCCGTCGTTCTGAGGACCGCGGTAGTGGGTCCAGTCGGCACGGCACAGGCCGGCCGCAAGCGGGACGAGGGCGAGGAGGACCGCGAGGCGCGGCGCGGGAAGATTCACGCCGGGGAAGTAACCCCGGGTCGAGTGAGACGTCAAAGGAGATGGATGCGACCGGCTCCGGGATACTTGCAATATTATTGACCGCCCCCTTCCGCCCCGGGCACCGCGATGAATGTCCCGATGTCCCTCGCCGTTGTTCGTTCCCAGATCCGCACCCGGCCTTGGTGGCTGCCGACGGCCAGGGTGTCTCCGCCCGCAGTGAACGCCAGGCCGAGCGCCCGGTCGTCCTTTGTGCTGAGGGTATGGATCACCTGGAGATCGTCCGCGAGTTCGCGGACCGAACCGTCGGTCCATGCGCTGAGGAGGTGGCCTGAGGCCAGGACGAGCCGCGTCGGTTCGGCACTGAAATTCGCAGAGGTATGGAGGGCGGCGGCATTGGCGGCCCGCCAGGTGCGGATACGGCCGTCGCGTCCCGCGGTGGCCACCCGCCCGGTGTCGATGAACAAGACCGCCATCACGGCGTCATTGTGCTCGCGGAACGTCGAAAGTGTGATGCCGGTGGCCGGGTCGACGACGCGCGCCGTCCGGTCCCTGCTGGCCGAGGCCAGGCGGGTTCCGTCCGCATTGAAGGCAAGATCCAGGACCCAGTCCGCGTGACCCGTTACCGTGCGCAGTCGTTGACCGGTGGTGCCGTCGAAGATCTGGATGATCGGATCCGTGCCGGCGGCGGCGACCTGGCTTCCGTCCGGACTCACGGCGAGGGCGAGTTCCTCGTCGGCGGTGCGGACCAGGAACTGATGCCGGCGCGGATCGGCGAGGTCGATCCACCCGGCCACCCCGTCCCTTCCCGGCGCGCCTCCCGCGAAGAACAGGCGATGGCCATCGGGATGGAGGACAAGCACCCGGAGTCGTTCCGGAAGGTTGGCAACGCGGGACAGCAGCGTGCCGCCAACGGTCCAGAAAGTAATCTCGTGGTAGGCACCGACGGCCAGGCGGTCCGGCGAAACAAAGGCCAGCGCCCGGAGCGGCACCGGGAACGCGTAGCTCGCGGGGGCAGGCGGGTAGGGGGCGTCGAGCAGGAGTTCGAACAGGGGGAGCGCGCGATTGACGCCGTCAAAGGGGGCGCCGGCGGCAATCCATTGTCGAATGCGCTCGATGACGGCCGGTTCCAGTGGATCGCCCTTTTGCGGCATGCGATCGTCCACGTCGGTCGTGGTGATCAGCTCGAACAGGTGGCTGGCGCCGGGATCGCCGGGGACAATGGGTGACTTGCCGCTGTCGCCATGAGTCAGGAGGTTCGTGAAGGAATCGAGCCGGTAGCCTCCCTTCTGGCGGGTGGCCCCATGACAGGTCATGCAGCGATCGGCGAGGACCGGGGCGATCGTGGTCGTGAAGCTCGGAATGTCGCTTCCCGAGGAGCCCGAAGCGCGCCCGTTGGCGAAGGCCGCCAGCAGGACCAGGAGAATGCCGGCGCGCGGCGACATGGCCACCCGGTTGGTGAACAGCACCCCTAGCGCGGCAGGCGGGGCAGACCGCCACCCGGGCCGCCCAGGCCGGGAATGGCGCCACCCATCCGGGCCATCATCTTCTGGAACTTCCCCATTTTTTTCATCATCTGCTGCATCTGGGCGAAGCGATTCAGGAGGTTGTTGACCTCGGAGACCTGGGTGCCGCTTCCACGCGCGATGCGCTGGCGCCGCCGGGCGTTCAGGAGGTTGGGGGTCCGGCGTTCCTGCAGCGTCATCGAACAGATGATCCCTTCCATCCGGCGCATCTCCCGCTCGCCCTTGGAGAGGCTGTCGCCCTGCATCATCTCGGAGGCGCCGGGAAGCATGCGGACCAGGTTCTCGAGCGGGCCCAGCTTCTTCATGGCGCGCATCTGGTCGAGCATGTCGTCGAGCGTGAACTGCCCGCGGCGCATCTTCTCTTCCATGCGGGCCGCCTCGTCGATATCGACCGCTTCCGCCGCGCGCTCGACGAGGCTCACGACGTCGCCCATGCCGAGGATGCGCGAGGCCATGCGCTCCGGATGAAAGGGTTCGAAATCGTCCAGTTTCTCTCCGACGCCGACGAACTTGATGGGTTTGCCCGTGACGGACTTGAAGGTCAGGGCGGCGCCGCCGCGGGCGTCACCGTCGAGCTTGGTCAGGATGGCCCCGGTGATGTGAAGGGCCTGGTCGAAATGGGTGGCGACACTCACCGCCTCCTGGCCCGTGGCGGCGTCCAGGACCAGCAGGATTTCCTCGGCTTGGACGGCCTCGCGAAGACGCACCAGTTCCTGCACCAGCGGTTCGTCGATTTGAAGGCGGCCCGCCGTGTCGAAGAGGAGGGTCGAATAACCCTGGGCGCGCGCCTCGTCGAGGGCAGCCTGGGCAATCTCCACGACATCGGTTTCACCGCGGGGGGCAAGGACGGGAAGGTTGAGCTGCCGCCCGAGGGTTTCGAGTTGATCCATCGCGGCGGGTCGGTAGACGTCGGCGGCGACCAGGAGCACGCGCCGGCCCTGCCGGGACAGGAGCCTCGCCAGCTTGGCGGTGGAGGTGGTCTTGCCGGACCCATGCAATCCCACCATGAGGATGCAGGAGGGGGTGCGGGAGGATTGGAGTGCGGTGTGGCTCGACCCGAGAAGATCCACCAGTTCATCGTGGATGATCTTCACGATCTGCTCGCCCGGTTTGATGCTCTGGATGACCTGCTGACCGAGCGCCTTCTCCTTCACCCGCTCGATGAAGTCGCGGGCAATTTTGAAATTCACGTCGGCGTCCAGCAGGGCCATGCGGACTTCGCGCAAGGACTCGGAGATGTTGGTCTCCGAGATCCGGCCCAATCCGCGAAGGTCGCGAAAGACCTTCTGCAACTTCTTGCTCAGCGAGTCGAACACTCGCGCACCGTAGGGGAGGGTGCGGTCATTGACAAGGGGCCAAGGAAAAGACCGGCGCGGACCCGCACGGACGAGTGTCGGAATCCGGGCCGTGGCTGCCCTTCCGCCGTCAGGGCGCCACGCCCGGCAGCAGGTCCGCGAGGCGGTGGCCCCAGCCCAGCAGGGTCAGATAGACGGCCATCACCGGCGGCCGCAAAGGATGGCCGTAGCGGGCGTCGTAAAGAAGCTCATCCCGCACCCTGGCCCAGTTCGAGCGGTTGGCGACATTGTAGGAAACGGTGATCGATGGGGAGAGCATCCGGGCTGTGTGCCACCAGCGACTCGGAATGAAGAGGAGATTTCCCGGCTCCAACGTGGCGTGGTACGCCGTCGCCTTCGCAAAGAGCGGGAACTTCCCGGGATCCACGTTCGTGATGTCGGAGATCTGCGAATGGTGGCGGGGGCGATCCTTCGCATACATGAACGGCGTGTCCTCCGGGGAATACAGGACGACCTCCTTTACACCGTGGATCTGCGCCAGAAAGGCGTGCGTACTGAAGGCGTCATAGTGAAGAAAGGGAAAGGACCGCCCGCACCCGCCAATGTAGATCTCCGCTTCCCGGCCCTCCGAGGGTGGGAAGGGACCCCGCAGCCAGTTCGGTTGGATATACGGCGGGACCGGCAACAGGTCTGCCAGCAGTTCCGGGAACACCTGGCGCACCTGTTCATTCCGAAAGTACGGCGCGGGCTGTTCAGGTGCGGATTTCTCCACCAGGTCGATGAAGTCGGCCATCGAATAGGCGCGGTTGTAGATGGAAATGGATTTTTTGGGGTAGGTCAGGCGGAAGAACTCGGGGGTCCATTTGCCGACCGCCGGCCACGAGCGCACGCCGTCACTCAGGACGGCAGGCTGGTTGGGGAGCAGGTGTTCGGCCGCGAATTGCCGGTACCTGAGGCCCGCGCGCACTGGGAGCGCGCGCCTTTCCTGGACGAGGGTTGCGGCGGTGGACATGGGGGTTTTGGTTACGAGCCGGCTGGGCCAATCTCTCGACGGCCGTTCCCCTATCATCGCCCGGGGTCGCCGACAAGCGTCGGGCAGGGTGGCAGCGGGGTACCGGGGGCATGGCGGTTCGGGATTGACCGGGGAAAGGGTGCACCGGCACGCTTGCGCCGTCTCCCTCCTGGATGGAAGCCGCGATCTTTCGGGTTCGTTGTGGACCCCTGTCCTGGAGGCAGAGACATGACCCATTCCTGATATGAAGTGCTGCAAACAACTCCTCCCCGGCTCCAACGTGATCGTTGTTCCCGCGCTGCGCGCGGCCCTGATCGCCGCCGGATTGGTCTCACAGGCCGCCCTGGCCCAGCAGGTCCAGACGGCAGGCGACCTCTTCGTGAACGTGGACGCCACACAGTCCCCGGAAGGCCCCCTGCCGAGCATTGCCAATACGGGCACCCTGGGCGGGGTTTTCGCTGCCACCGGTGATGACACGACCGTGCCCGTCATCGCCACGGCCGGCGGGACCAAAGGGATCCAGATGGACGGGAACGATTACCTCCAGATCGTCACCGCCGTGGGGGGCGATCTGATCGTGGCGCCGGATGGCCTTGTCGGTGAGGATCCCACCCGGTCGATCGAGGTCTGGGCGATCAATCCGTCCGTGGGGACGGAGGAGACGCTGGTCTCCTGGTCCCACCGTGGCGGTCCGGATGGCTCGAATATCTCCTTCGGGTACGGTTCCGATTTTCGCTGGGGGGCCGTCGGCCATTGGGGCGGTGACGGTCCGGACCTCGGGTGGAGCAATGACGGCGGCAATCCCGAGCCGAACAAGTGGCATTACCTTGTCTACACACTCGATGGCACCGTTTCGCACGTGTACGTGGATGGAGCGTCTGCCAATGGCGAGATCCTGAATCCGGGGACCATCAACACATACGGGGACACGCCGATCAATATCGGGACCCAGCTTGAGCCGGACGGCGTCACCCCGACCGCTGGCCTACGTTACAGCGGCACCATCGCGCGCGTTCGGGTCCATGATGGCGTGCTGACCCCCGAGCAGATCGCGGCCAATTACGAGCTGGAGAAATCGGCATTCATCGACCCGGAACCGGCGCCACCGCCACCGCCGGTGGTTCCGGAGCGGTTGTCCGGCGGGCCCAGCCACCGGTACACGTTCAGTGAGACGGCTGCCGCGGACGCCAGTGGATTGACCTTCAAAGACTCGGTCGGCACTGCGGATGGACTGATCCAGGGCGCTGGCGCCGCGTTCACCGGCAGCCGGCTCCAGCTTCCGGGAGGGGCCGTCACGGACGCCTCGTACGGCGACCTGCCGAATGGGCTTCTCTCGGAGAACAGCACCAACAATGGCGGCACCGGCGAGTTCACCTTCGAAGGGTGGGTCAAGGTGACCGGGGCGCGCACCTGGTCCCGCATCTTCGATTTCGGTTCCAGTGACACCCTGGACGGCACGGGCGAGGTCCTCGGGCCGGAGGTGGCCGGCAACGGGCTCGATTATCTCTTCTATTCCGCGCAGGTGGGTGATGACGTGAACACCCGCCGGTTGGAGGTCCGCAACAACGACGGGGCTGCCGGGGTGGACATCGTCACAGGCGACGTTTCGACCCGGACTTTCAACACGGATACGCACGTCGTGGTGACCTGGAAGGAGAGCACCGGGCAGGTGATCGCCTATGAGAACGGCGTCACCAAGGGGAGCGTCACCACGGTGGACGCCATGAGCGACATCAATGACGTGAATATCTGGCTCGGCCGATCGAACTACAGCGCCGATCAGGACGCCCAGATCGAATTCGACGACGTCCGCCTGTATGACTCCGTTCTCACCCCGGGCCAGGTCCTCGGGAATTACTTCATCGGCCCGGACTCGCTGAACGACCACGACTTCCCGGTGACGATCACCGGTCAGCCGGCCAGCATCGGCACGGTGCCCAATTTCCCGGTCGAATTCAGCGTGACCGTCTTGGGTTCGACGCCGATTTCCTTCCAATGGTATCGCGATGGCAACCCCATCACGGGTGCCACGAATCAGACTTATTCGATTCCCAGTGCCTCTGCCGCCGACAACGGCGCGAAGTTCACGGTTCAGGTCTCGAACACGGTCAATGGCACTCCTTCCACCGCGGCGAGTGATCCCGCCACCCTCACGGTCCCGACGGACACCGTGACACTCAAGCATCGCTACAGCTTCGACGGAAACGCAAACGGCGACATCGTCGATTCTGTGGGTGGCAAGAACGGGGTCGCCCTGGGGAACTTCCAGTTCCAGAACGGTGAATTGGTCCTGGATGGTTCGGACTTGACGTACGGTGACCTGCCCAACGGCATCATCACCGACCTCGGTGACAACGCCACCATTGAGCTGTGGGTGACCTACGCGGGCGGACCCAACTGGGCCCGCGTGTTCGATTTTGGCACCAGCACCGGAGGCGAGGACGTCTCGGACGGGGGGGCCGACGTCGATTATCTCTTTTTCACGTCGAAGACAGCGCAGGGCTTTCCTCGCTTCGAGGCGAACTTCCCCGACGGTGGCGTGACGACGGTGCTGAACCATCCGGGAGCCATGCCCGTAAATCAGGAGGAGCACCTCGTGATCACCTACAGTTACACCGGCAACCGCGCGCGCATGTACACCAATGGAGCGCCGGTCTCGACGGCCACAGCGACGGTTCCGAAGCCCCTCTCGGCGATGAATAACCGCGATGTCAATGTCTGGCTCGGGCGGTCGCAATTCCCCGACCCATTCTGGTCCGGCAAATACAATGAACTCCGGATCTACCAGGGCGCCATGACAGCCGAACAGGTCGCCGCCAGTTTCCTTGCCGGACCGAACAGTATGCCGGCCGAGGCCCCCGAGCTGAGCGTGGCCCGGGATGGGACCAACGTGAAAATCACCTTCACTGGAACCCTCGAGTCGGCCACCGCCGTGACGGGACCCTGGGCTCCGGTCGCTGGCGCCACGAGTCCTGCAACTTATCCGGCCACGACGGGACAGACGTTCTATCGGTCAAAGGAATAACCCCGGGGACCGCCTCCCGCGGGCACGTTCTTTGTCAGCCGGCCAGAAATCATGGTCGCGGGCGGCGGTGTTTGTCGTGACGACGTTCGCCCCTCGCGGGGGGTCACCGCGTCCCGGCAGAATTGCGGATTCAGAGTCGATCGCCGAGGTCGCTGGAGTTGGAGGCGTCGCCCGTTCGCGCTGCCTATTGCCGAATTCCCCGGGCACGGACGGGTCCGGCGCCTGACGGTTACGCCGGGATCGGACTTTGGAAACCGTGCCGGCGGATGGAAGCGAGGCATTGGGCGACATCGAGGCCGCGGAGGGCATCCGCCTCCCAGCGTTTTCGCTGGGTGCTCCAGACCTTTCGTTCCGCGTCCGGGGCCGAGTAGGTCTTCCCATGCGGGACCCGCTGGCCGAGGAGCAGGGCCAGGTAGCCGTCGAGACCGAAAAAGTTGGAAGGATGGAGGAGTTGGCTCCCGGCGACCACGGACGGGCCGTTTTCGCGATAAAAATCGACAAGGAAGTCCGCGCCGTGCAGCCGGGTGTCCCGGCGACAGGCCTGCCAGAACGGCGTGTCGAGCCGCGTGTTGAAGGCGTAGTGGATGGAGAGGAAGTCGCGGATCTCGTCCCAGGCCTGGGCGTTGAAGCGGTTGTAAAGTTCAATAAGGGTCGGAGTCGGCTCCTGGAGGCAGTCGATCAGCGAATCGGCCAGCGTGCTGGTCTGCACGCAGATGACATGGAGCGCCGTCGCCTCGAGGGGCTCCAGGAAACCGACCGCGTTGCCGATCCCGACGACATTTCCCACCCATCCCCGCCGGCAGCGACCGCTTCGGAACCGCACGACGCGCGGTTCCGTGGCGATCTTCGGATTGCGTGTCAGAAACTCCTGCCGGGCCTCATCGTCATCGACAAATGCCGAGGCGTAGACATAGCCGCGATTGATCCAGTGCTCGTGCTCGATCTGCCAGCACCATCCCGAATTCATGGTCTCCGCCACCGTGTAGGGCCGGACGGGTTCATCGGTGCGAGGCCAGCCGCCGATCACGGCGCGGTCGCAGAAGAGCGAGTCGGAATAGCTGATGAAGGGCTCCGCCATCATGCGACTGAGAAGTTCGGAGCGGAATCCTGAGGCATCGACATACAAGTCTCCCGACAGGCGTTCGCCGTTGCCGGTTACCAGGGCGGCGATGCCGTCGGATCCCGTCTCTGCCTGGACGGTGGCGTCGATAATCTCAACGCCCAGTCGCCGCGCCACGTGCTCAAGCCACGCCACCAACTTCTTGTTTTCCACGTGGAAGGCGTGGTGGTTGTGAAACTGCGGCGCACCGTCGGGGCGCCGCGGAAAGGCCCGGTCGTGCGCCATGAACGCCGAGATAGCGCCCGCCCACGTGTCGTCGTCGGCGAGATAGAATCCTGTGTTTCGGTTCAGGTCCGGGAGCCGCTTCTCGAATTCATGAGAGAACGGATAGTGGAATTCCTGACGCGGCCCCCAGTGAAAGCGGATCCCCAGCTTCCAGGTGGGTTCGGCATATTGGTAGAAATCCTGCGGCTTGAGGCGCAGGTATTCAAAGAAGTGCTGGGGGAAGGACGGTGTGGTGCCTTCACCCACGCCGATGATCCCGATGTCCGCGCTGCGAACGAGCCGGACCTCGAGGTGCGGCACCTTTCGTTTCAGGGTCACCGCCGCCATCAGTCCAGCGCTGCCTCCTCCGAGGATCAGGACCCTGGCGACGCGCATGGCCGCCACAGTATCGGGCGCCGGTGGCCGCGACAATCTTCGCATGGAAGAGCGACAGGACCGAGGGTGAACCAGCTCGTCGCGATGAGAGGGGGGCGCTCGGTTCGAGGATGGATCCGGTATCCGCGGCCAACCTTCCCTCGCTGCCGGTTACAGCCCTGCCGTGCCCTCGAACTGTGACCGGCACGCTCCAACGGCAGTGGCCCGTCTTCACAGCGACTCCGGTGACCGATCGCGGGGAGATGCAGTTTCCGAATTCCCGGTTGCCGGCGGCGTGGGTGAGAGTTCGAGCAACTTGGCGTGGATCTTCGCCAGGCTTCGGTTGACGGCTTCGAGTTCCTCGGTCCACCGCTGAAGGGTGACGTCGGCGATCCAGACCGAGATCACCGACTGCGCCGGGTTCTGTTGCCAGGTTCGCACGCTCTCCATCTCACGGAGAAAGCGTTCACGCCTCATCTCCTCTGAACGGAGGAAGGCGCGCAGGATCCGAATTTCGAGTTCCGACTGCCCTTCGGGGGGCGGTTCGTTGGCGTTGCACATGGTCGACCTGCCGGTTGGCGATCCGGATAACGACTGGATCGGCTGGCGTGCTCCCTCCGTGAGGAGCTCCGCGAGAGGCAGGCGCGGGACGATGAACCCAGCGATTGGCGGCGCGTTCTCCGCGTCGTCACCTTCTAGGAAAGCAGGTTCCGCACCACACGTTCGCCATTCGGGTCGCGGCGGAAAGTCCTGCCTTTGGCGGGTTTATGCCTTGGCGTTCCGCGGGTGACGATTGGCAAAGACGGCATTGCAGGGTCATCTGCAACGCAGATGCATTCCCGCAGGGAGGTCGGGCTCCGCGAGTCAGGGGAGACAGCCGGGCCGGGATGCCAACCCATCAGGAGGAAGGTGGTCCCCTGGGGACGCCCTAAGGAACAGCCCTGCCCCAACGGGCGCGCCGTTCCGTGGGCATGGTTCCTTCCCGGCCGGCCTCAGCGAAGCTCCGCCACGCGGTCCGGATGCGGCCGCTTCGAGTTGGCAGTCGAGTTCGGCACGGACCGGAGGGAGTTCCAATCATTGTGGGGCCAAATGCGACTTCCGAAGTCGACGACCCGATCGATCAGGGTCGGATCGACGCCGAGTTTGCGGAAATTGACCACCATGGCCCAGAAGCGGTCCAGCCATCGTCCGCCCATGGCGTCGAGAGATCGCGGTTGAACCCGCTCGTCGGGCCTGGCAAATGCCCCGTTCATCTTAGGTTCATCCGAACGGTAGTAGTCGACGGGCGGAAAGGCGTCGGTTCGATCGATCCAGTTCTTCAGATAGGCTTCAACAACCTTGCGATGGGTTTCCTTGGACACCTGTCTCCAGACATTCGGCCAATGGGGATCGGGCGCCAGGAGATGCGCGTTGGCGCGGTAGGTCGGATCCCATCCCCGGTTCCATAGGCGCGGACTCTTGCCTCCGCCGACGGCCTGAGCGGCGGTGACGAGGTCCAGCGTGAGGATGCCCGCGGAGCCGACGTCCTTGGAGGCCAGCCCCCCTGCGAAGGCGTGAAGGTAGGGCCAGTCAATGGGATCGGTGCCGTACGGTTGCTTGTTCGCATTGTTGAGGGTCACCTGGAGTTGATACCAGGCGGCGGAGAAGTAATGCCAGTTGTGGGCGGACCCGTCGTTGATGGGGTTGGTGTGCCACTCGAGCTTGAGAAGGTGGGGGGCCGTGTTGAAGATCATGGAGTCATACCACGTGCGTTCGTTGGCCCACGGACCAAGCACCACCCTGCCCATATCCTCCAGGCCCCACTCCGTGATGATCTCCCAGAACTTCGTGATCCTCCAGTGGACGGCGGCATTGTACTGGATTTGAAATTCGCGGGACCATGGCCTGGGCGGGATTGGGACGGCTGGATGCCCGCTTCGACCGAAGAACTCGACCGCGTCGAGGTACCACGCGTGGGACTCGGCCTTCAGGGTCCTTGCCGATGCCGCCCGATCCTCTTTCATGGCGCCCCGGATCTTCGAATACCGTCGTGCGAACTCCGAGTCGGAGAAGGTCTTTCCCCAGGCGTCTTTGGGATGGACCTCGGGGAGCCAGTGATTCCAGTCGGGGTACTGGATGGCGACCGGAATTTCACGGGCATTGAGCATGCCATCGAAAGGGATCGCGTCGCTGGTGATCCCGTCGGGAAAGATGTACTCCAGGGTCTTCTCATCCTTGTCGAGAACCCATTCCAATCCGGCACCGGCTGCCCATTCCCGGACGGGCTTCGAGTCCAGTCCCGGCCCCGGCTGGTACGGCGGATTCCAGGGGCGTCCCATGGGGGCGTAGGGGACATCGAGCGAGCGAATGTAACTCGCGATCTGGCGTCCCTGGAGGTCGTCAAGACCGTGGAACTTCGCCCGTTCGATGATGGAATGGTTCGAGTAGTTGAAGTACTTCAAATCCCGGCCGTCGTGGGCATGGCAATCGGTGCACCGCGCCTGGATGGCGCGCCCCCGATCGCGGAGTTCGGCGTCGTACCACAAGCGCCGTCCCTCGGCGATGGCGGACGGGTCATCGATGGGCGGCCGCCAGGTCCTGGGGTCCTCCTCGGAAAAGGCCGAGTCGGGAAGGACCTTCTCTCCGCGTGCCAGGAAATTGAATCGAAGGACCCGAAAACTGATGCTGCTGCGCGTCACGTCATGGAGTCGAAACCGGACCTGGTTCGGTCCCTCATGAACGGCATGTGCCTTGAGACTGAGGGTCATCTTCAAGGTGGCAAAGCCGCCGCCGATTCCGCCAAACGATCGCCCGGGTTGCGCGACCTCAACGGTGTCGTTGTTGAGCGGAACCCAGCCCTCGTCATTCACCTGCACACTGGCCTTGCCGGGAAATGTCAGGCCATGGATTTCCATCCAGAGTGCCGTCACCCGGCGGTGAGCCGGCACGTCCACAGTCACGGTTTCGGTGGTTCCGTTCGGACCAATGACTTCGATCGGCAGAACGACCGGGTTGTTCGGGGAGTCTCGAGCCCCGGCGGTGGCAACCAACTGCGCCAGGAGCATCGCAACGCCCAAGCGGCGGAGCGGACCGGCCAGGATTGCCGACGCGCCGAAGGAAAGCTTGCCCCCCCTGGCAGGGTTCGGGTCGTCACGAATGCTCATCGTCGTCATCAGCCGCCGTACCGGAGGATTGGTAACACAGCAAGGCCGGGGCGCCAATGAACGCGCGCCCGGGGGGGCTGAAGGGCGGTTCATGGAGAATGCAAACGCCAGAGGAGGCGAAGGCCCTCGAGGGTCAGGTGAGGGCGCACCTCCGAGATTTCCGGGACGCCCTTCGCCATCAGTTGCGCATACCCGCCTGTGGCGACGACCGGCAGGGTCTGGGCCCGGAGGCGCTTCCTGAGTTCCCCGATCAAGCCGCGCACAAGGCCGCGATAGCCATGGACGGCGCCCACAAGCATCGCCTCCTCGGTGCTCTTGCCGATGGGCGAGCGGACATCGCGGATGACAATCCGCGGCAGCAAGGCGGTCTTTTCGTGCAGGTAATCCGTCATGGCCGCGAGTCCCGGGGCAATGATGCCCCCCACGTAGCGCCCCCGCGAGTCGACGATGTCGAAGGTCACCGCCGTTCCGAAATCCACGACAACGACCGGCGAACCGAAGGCGGCCCGGGCGGCAATGGCATTGGCGAGACGGTCGGGTCCGATCGTCTCGGGACTGGGATAGTCCAGACCGATGCCGCGGACGGTTTCGTGAGTCAGAATCAACGGTTTCAGGCCGAATTGAGACCGGAGAACGGGGATTGCGCGGCGGGTCGCCTTCGGAACGACACTGCAGACGACGGCGGCCACGGGCCGGACACCGCGCGCCAGTCGCTTCAGCGCGGCGCCGGCACCGCCGCGAAACCAGTGGGGGGTCGGCAGGTCCAGGTGCTCCAGGAGACCTTCCGGTGAGGCGAGGCCCGCGTGGGAATGCGTGTTTCCGATGTCGAGCAACAGGAGGCGCACAGGAGTTTCGCTCGGGGCAGGGGGCATTCCTATTTCTCCAGGGTGACATCCCCACCGATCACACGTTCCAGCCGGCCGTGCTCCGTTCGGACGAGCAACGCCCCCTCCTCGTCGAGGGCCTCGGCACGCCCGACAATCCGGCGTGTACCGCTCATCACGGCGACATGACGGCCAAGCGTGGAGCACTGGTTGGACCATTCATCGGCGATGCTGGCGAAGGAATTGTCCTGGAGGCTGGCGTAGACGGCGTCCAGTTCCCGCAGGAGCGTCGCGGCGAGTGCGGGGCGATCGACCGTACGACCCAGAACAATGCGGAGCGAGGTCGCGCTTCGTTGAATGGCCGGGGGCAAATGTTCGGCGGTCACGTTGACATTCACCCCGATCCCGAGAGTGACATGACGGATCGAGTCGAGTTCCCCGGAGAGTTCCATCAGGATCCCGGCAAATTTCCGGCCATGGAGCATCAGGTCATTGGGCCATTTGATTTCCGGTCGGAGCGGCAGCTCGGTGCGGATCGCGCGGGAGAGCGCGGTCGCCGCGGCGACGGTCAGCCGCGTCGCCTCCTGGGGTCGAAGCCGCGGACGCAGGAGGACGGAGAACCACAATCCCAATCCGGGCGGCGAAATCCAGGAGCGCCCCAGCCGTCCTCGTCCCCGGGTCTGGCTCTCCGCGAAGACCACGACACCCTCGCGGACGCCGTCGCGCGCGAGTCGTTCCAGGATGTCACTGGTCGAGGAGGTCTCGTGGAATACGCGAAGATCGCGGCCGATGACGCGGACAACTCCCAGGCGCGAAGCGAGATCATCGGAATGAAGGAGGTCGGGACAGGACAGCAGTCGATACCCGCTGTGGGGGCTGGCTTCGATGATGTAGCCGAGGCGCCGCAGCTCGGCGATGCGGGCCCAGACCGCCGCTCGCGTGACATCCAAACGCGCCGAGATTTCAGTCCCCGAAATCCACGGGGCCGCGCGCAAGGCCGTCAGGATGGCCGCATCGAGGGTCACGGGGTGAAGTCAAGGCCGATGTCCATCCAACGCGCACCATGGGTCAGCGCCCCCACCGAAATAAAATCCACCCCGGTGGCGGCGATCTCGCGGACGGCCTCGAGGCGGACTCCTCCGCTGGCTTCGGTCTGCGCCCGTCCCTGACAGAGATCGGCGGCCTGACGAAGTTCCTCCAGCCTCATGTTGTCGAGAAGGAGGATGTCCGCGCCCGCCTCGAGCGCCTGTCGAACCTGTTCGAGCGTTTCCACCTCCACTTCCACCTTGAGATACGGACGGCAATGTCGCGCTCGAACGACGGCCGCCGCGATGGGATTCGGTCGGGCTTCCCGCAGGGCGGCGAGGTGATTGTCCTTGATGAGCACGAGGTCATCCAGGCGCTGGCGATGGTTGGTGCCGCCCCCGCATGTCACGGCGTACTTCTCAAGGCGTCGCCATCCGGGGGTGGTCTTTCGCGTGTCGAGGATCCGCGCATGGCTTCCCGCCACGGCCTCGACAAATGCCGCCGTGAGCGTCGCGATTCCCGACAGGCGTTGAACACAGTTCAAGGCCGTGCGTTCGGCGGTCAACAGGCTCCGCGCCGGGCCGTGCACGACGGCCAGGCATGCGCCGGCCGCGATGCAATCTCCGTCCCGCGACTTTCGTTCGATCCGGAGGTGATTTCCAAGCCCTTGAAAAACGGCAACGGCGACGTCGAGGCCGGCCAGGCGGAGCGGTTCACGGGCCTTCATCTCCGCGCTGGTCTCGACCCCATCGTCGATGACAGCCAGAGAGGTGACGTCTCCCGACCCGATATCCTCGGCGAGGGCTGCCCGCGCGAACGCCTCGAATTCACCCGGAGTTAATGGCGCCACGCGGCCTATTGGTGGAGAAAACGCGGCCGGGTTGAATCAAAAAAGCCGACCGCGCGATCCGTCGGAACGGAAGAGGTCCTTTACCGAACCGCGCGTCGTCGCCGCCGGGGTACGAGGCGGAGCCACGGGTGACGGCCGTTGCGGAGGCTTTGCCGCCGATGGCACCCCGGGTACCCTGCCGCCGATGAACTCCACCGCCATGCGCACGGCCGCCCTCCTCGTTCTGGGCCTTGGCCTTCAAGGGGCCCTGGCCCAATCGCCCCGATGGGAACGCGAGATCGCCGCCTTCGAACAGGCGGACCGAACGTCTCCCCGCCCGCACGTGCAAGTCCTCTTCTACGGCAGCTCAAGCTTTCGATTGTGGTCCGATTTGCAGGCAGCCTTCCCCGGCGTCGATCTCTTGAACCGCGGCTTCGGCGGGTCCGAACTGAGCGACCTGATCGAGTTCGTCGACCGGGTGGTGATTCCCCATGCGCCGCGATTGCTCCTCATTTATGGAGGCGACAACGACATCGCCGCCGGAAAGTCGGCGGAGGTTGTCCTCCACGACTTCGAGGAACTGGTGAAGCGGGTGCGCTCGGCCCTTCCGCGCACGCGCATCGCCTTTGTCTCGGTCAAACCCAGCCCCTCCCGCGAGAAGTTCCTTCCAATCCAGCAAGAGGCCAACGCGAGTGTCCGACGCTTTGCGCAGACTCACCGGCGTGTCGACTACATCGACGCCGCAACGCCGCTTCTCACCCGAAACGGCCGCCCGGATCCGCGTTTGTTCCGGGCCGATCGCCTTCACCTCAATCAGGACGGCTACGACATCTGGCGCCGGATCCTGGGGAAGTACCTTCATCGCGGGGACCGCTGAAAGAATCTGGACATCGGACCTCCGGACGCTTGGCCCGGCGCGGTCGGGCGGACTAATCTCGAGGCATGCCACCCTCGCTGATCCGCTGGACCGCCCTCGGCTTCCTGGCCACCACCGCGCCGGCATTCGCCGCGGTCGCGCCAGTATTCAAGGCGGTCACCATCGACGACAAGGTTGGCATCGGCTATGGCGTCGCCGTCGCTGACGTGGATGGCGATCAACGCCCGGATCTCGTCCTCGCCGACAAGGACACCATCGCGTGGTATCGAAGCCCGAAATGGGAGAGGTTCATCATCGCCGAACACCTGACGCCGCAGGACGACGTGTGTGTCGCCGCTGAAGACATCGACGGGGATGGACGCGCCGAGATCGCGGCGGGCGCGGGATGGAACCCCGGAGATACCATCAACAGCGGGGCGCTGTTCTACTTCGTGGCCCCCCAGGATCGGACCCAACCCTGGGAAGCCATCCCTTTGGCGCATGATCCGACGATTCACCGGATCCGCTGGGTGCGAACGGACGAAGGTCGATATGACCTCCTGTCCCTGCCCCTCCACGGCCGGGGAAACAAGAACGGCGTTGGCGACGGGGTGCGCCTCCTGGCCTATCATCCCCCGGCCGACCCGCGGACCGCTTGGACCACCACGCTGGTTCACGAGGGATGGCATGCAACGCACAACTTCGATTCGTTCCGCTTTTCCCGCGGGCAGGGCGAGGAACTCCTCGTCGCGGCTCGTGAGGGTGTTTTTACCCTGAACCAGGTCGGGGTTTCGTGGCGGGTCGGCCCCCTTGCGACCAACGGCCCGGGCATGCCGGACTTTGCGGGGGCCGGCGAGGTTCGTGCCGGGAACATCGGCTCGCGGTTCGCGTTCGTGGCAACGATCGAGCCCATGCACGGTCACCAGGTGGTGGTGTACACAACGCCACAGGTCAACGAGGCTTCACCCTTGTGGCACCGCCATCTGATCGACGAAACCCTCGTCGACGGCCACGCCCTGGCCTGCGGTGACTTCGCAGGGCAGGGCCGCGACCAGATCGTCGCCGGTTGGCGCGCCATGAATCGTACGGGCATCCCGGTGGGCATCCGCCTTTACACATCGGCCGACGACAGTTGCGAGCGATGGACCAGCCAGGTGATCGACGACAATGGGATGGCCTGCGAGGACCTCAAGGTGGCCGACCTCGACGGCGACGGTGATCTGGACATCGTCGCGGCGGGACGGGGTACCCACAATCTGAAGATCTACTTCAACGAGACGCCCCGTCGGGCGGCGTCGCCGTGATTCCGCCGTCGCTGGCGGTTGTTCGTTCCGCGGAGCGCCTGGGCGTTGGGCTCCGCGGATGAGTCAGGGGGTGCAACGGGAGTTGTTCACCGTTTTTCCGCAACAGGTTGTGGCATGTGAATAACTTGCCCCAACCCGCTGCGGCTTTTGATTTTGACAGGCCGCCCGGCTTGGGGTTCCGTGGCCGTTGTCATGTATCTCAAGAATCTGACCGTCTTGGGGTTCAAATCGTTCGCCGATAAGACCTCCCTGAATTTTCAGCGGGGGATCACGGCCATTGTGGGTCCGAACGGTTGCGGCAAATCGAACGTGGCTGATGCGATCCGCTGGGTCCTGGGCGAGCAATCGGCCAAGGCGCTGCGCGGCGGGGAGATGGCGGACGTGATATTCAACGGGACGGATTCGCGGAAGCAACTTGGGATGGCGGAGGTTTCCTTGACGGTGGGCGAGGTCGAGTCGGAGCACCTCCGGACCTCTGGGGTCGCGATCGACTACAATGAAGTGACCCTGACGCGACGGGTGTTTCGCGACGGCGGCAGCGAGTATTTCCTCAACAAGACCCCCTGCCGCCTGAAGGACATCCAGCAGTTGTTCGCGGGCACGGGGATGGGCAAATCGAGCTACTCGATCATGGCGCAGGGCAACATCACCCAGATCCTGAGCAGCAAGCCCGAGGATCGTCGCCTCGTCTTCGAAGAGGCCGCCGGGATCACGCGGTTCAAGGCTCAGAAAAGGGAGGCATTGCGGAAGCTGGAACAGACCGAACAGAACCTCCTGCGCGTTGCGGATCTCATTCGCGAGGTGAAGCGGCAGATCGGTTCGCTGCAACGGCAGGCAGGGAAGGCCCGGCGCTACAAGCAACTTATGACCGAGTTGCAGCACCTCGAGACCCAGCTTGCCCGACATCAGTACGACATCCTCCTCCAGGAGGTTCGCGATCGGGAAACGGCCTCCGAACAGGCGCGAGCGGACATTGAAATCGCCTCGGCGGAGGTCCTGCGCCTGGAGGACGAACTGCTGCAGCTCCGCCAGAACCTTTCCAACCTCGAACACGAGATCAGCGCCGCCCGGCAACAGGCGACCGAACTCAAAGGCCACGCCGATCGCGAGGAGCATCGGATTCATTTCCACCAGGAACGCCTGCGCGAACTCGAACAACAGAACACGCGCGCCCTGGGCGAGATCGCCCAGGCGGAGGAACGCCGCCTTGCCGCCGAACAGGAACTGGCCGGTCTTGGCGAACGGATCACCACGGCGGAGGCACGACTGGTCGGCCAACGATCGAGCCTCGAGCAGAGGCGGACCGCCCTGTCGAAGATCGAGTCGGAACTCCTCGAACGTCAGTTTGCGCTGCGCCAGGCGCAGTCCGACGCCTTTGCCACGGCGCAGGCTCTGAGCAGAATTCGAAATGAGATGACGGCGTTGGAGCTTCAGCGACAGGCGCAGGCCGTCCGTCTGGAGAAGCTGTCGGCCGAAAAGATCCAGCTCGAAGAGGAGCGGACCCGATTGGAGCAGCGCATCGCCGAGTTTCAGGCCAGCGTCGAGGCGGAGAAGGCCGGGGTGGCCGTCCAGCGCGGGACCGTCGAGGAACGGCAGGCCCGGCTGCGGACCGTTCAACAGGAGGCCCAACAGGTCGGGCTGGAACTGGAGGACCTCACTCGCCTTCAGGCGGAGGTCCGCTCCCGTCTCGGTGTCCTGGAGCAGCTGGAATCCAGTCACGAGGGCTTCAGTTCGGGGGCCCTCGCCGCGCTGCAGGCCAATCAGGGGGCCCTCGGATCACTGGCCGACCGGATTCGCGTTTTCGAGACCCATCACATCCTCCCGGTCGAGTCTGCCCTGGGCCACCACCTGCAGCTCGTCCTTACACAACATCCCGGATCGGCCCAGGCCATTCTCGCGGATCTCGCCCTGGGCGGAAAAGGACGCGCGAGCATCGCGCCCCTGGCGTGGGACGGGGAAGGCGCGCCGGCGCCGGACGGACGCGAGGGAGGGTCAGAGGGTCCGCCCGGACTTCCGAGAATGTCGGAGCTGGTGGAAGTCGATCCCTCGGTCCGATCTCTCGTCGACGCGCTGCTGGGAACAACCTTTCTCGCCCCGGACCTGCCTACGGCGACCGAGGCGTGGCGGACGAGCGGCGGGCGGTTTGATTTCGTGACGACCGCGGGAGACCTGCTGTCGCGGCATGGCGTGTTCACGGGTGGGGGCGGGAACGGCAACGGCAAACCGGCGTCGTCCATCCTGGCCCGAAAGAACCAGATCGAGGGGTTGCGTGGTGAGATGACACGGTTGCATGAGGCGGTCAGCGCCGCCAGCCGCCGCCGTGGCGCGATGCAGGCCGAGCAGACGGAGTTACAGGCGGGCCTCCAGGAGGCACAAAGCACACTTCGCGCGCAGGAGGTCGCGGTTGCCACGCATGAGGGGGAGTTCACGGCGCTGCAGAACTCCCGGCGGGTGCTCGACCAACGCATCGACACCGTAGTGTACGAGATCGAGAGCCTCGCGGGGCAGGAGCAAGAGGGGGCGGCCCGGCGGGAGACCTACGCCCTGCAGGTCGCGCAGGCCGAGACCAATGAGACAACCGCCCAGCAGCGGGTGACGGCGCTCTCCGCGGAGCTCGAGGACCTGCGCCGGTCGCGGGATGACGCCACGGCGGCGCTGACCGAGGTCAAGGTTGCCGTCGCGGCCGAGGAACAGGCGTTGGCTGGTCTGCGGGGCCAGCAGGATCCGCTGCGACAGCGCCTGGAGGAGCTTGCCAGTCTCCTCGAACAACGTCGGTCCGAATGCGCCGGCTTTCTGGAACGGAAGGAACAGAGCGAAAACGAGATTGTGACCGCCCGCGGGACCATTGACCGGCTCGCCCACGAACGGGAGGTCCTGAATACACGCATCGCGGAGCTGGGGAGCCGCCGGGAAACCCAGAACGCCGAGATCCAGGGACGCGAGTCCCATCTGCGCGACCAGCGTGTGCGTCTCAACGAGCTTCAATCCCGTCGTTCTCAGCTCGAGGTGGAACTGGCGCAACGGCGAATGGCGATGGAGAATCTCACGGATCGGATTCGCCAGAAGTACCAGGTCGAGCTCGACCAGGTCCGAAGCGAGTGCATTACGATCACAGTGGCGGATGAAGGGCCGCCGAGGGTGCACGTGGTGACGCCGGAGGAAATGGCGTCAAGCGGAGCGGCGACGGATTGGGACGCGATTGCCGCACAGGTGGCGGCGCTGCAGCGGCGGGTGGACGAAATGGGGCCCGTGAACCTCGTCGCTATCGACGAATACGAGGAGGCGGAGCAGCGGCACAGTTTCCTCAGTTCCCAGCACGACGATCTCGTTCAGGCAAAGGATCAACTCCTGGAGGTCATTCAGCGGATCAATTCCGAAACGCGCATCATGTTTGGCGAGACCTTCGAGAAGATTCGCGAGAACTTCCGCGCCATTTTCGTCGAAATCTTTGGCGGCGGCCATGCGGACCTCCTATTGGCCGATGCGACCGACGTACTCGAGAGCGGGATCGAGATCGTGGCGCGACCGCCGGGCAAGCAATTGCGCGGCATTTCGCTGCTTTCGGGCGGGGAGCAGACGATGACGGCGGTGGCCCTCCTTTTTGCTATTTACCAGGTGAAACCGTCGCCGTTTGCGGTGCTCGACGAACTCGACGCTCCTCTCGACGAATCGAACATCAACCGGTTCATTCACATCCTCCAGAGGTTTCTGGAACATTCCCAGTTCATCATCATCACTCATAACAAGCGCACCATCGGGATGGCGGATGTGCTCTACGGGGTGACCATGCAGGAGCAGGGCGTCAGCAAGTTGGTGAGCGTGAAATTCCACAAGGCGGAGGAGGCGGTTGACCACGCCACTCCGCTGGTGCCTCCCGCCTCGGTTCCGGATGTCGAAACCGAGGAGGAGGCGCCGCACGCCCGGGAGGAGACGCTCGAGGTGGTGATGGCGAAGTAGTCGTTTCGTCATTCGAATGAAACCTCGCGGGGGTGTCGCGGTTCGTGGATTGGTACGTATGCGGACCGATGTTTGACGAATGTCGACCGTTCCACCACCCTCCCCCCCACTCATGCGCTTCACGTCGGGTATGGCCTGCAGGGTCGCGACAGCGATGCTGATCGCGACAAGTTGGACGGCGTTTTCCGCCGAAAAGACCGAACGCCGGTTGTCATTGGCGGACTGCATCACATTGGCGCTCGAGCACAATCTCGATGTCCAGATCGAGCGCTACAACCCCCTGATCGCCGACGCCAACCTCCGGCTTGCCTATTCGGATTACGATCCGCAGGTTTCGATGCGGGCAGCGCGCGATTTCAATCAGGACCCGGGCGGTCTGGACGCCCAGGCCCGACAATACTCGGGGAGGACGACCCAGTCCGACAGCTTCTCGACTTCATTGGGCGGCCTCCTGCCCGGGGGCCTGAATTACAATGTCTCATCCGTCGTTTCCGATACGTATGGCCAGACGCCCCTGGTGGATCCCGAGACCGGGGCGGTGATCCAGGTTCCCTTCGAGAGTTCCCGGGGGCAGCTCGTGATCGGGGAATTGCGTCAGCCGCTGCTTCGAAACTTCTGGATCGATTCGACGCGCTACAACATCAGCCTTCGCAAGAAGGACCTCCGGATCTCGGATCTGAATCTGCGGCTGGTGCTCATCAACACGGTGAACAGCGTCGAGCAGGCCTACTACGACCTGGTGGCGGCGCGTGAGAACGTCGCGAGCGCGCTCATCGGCTACGAACTCGCCAAGAAGCTCTATGAGGAAAACAAGAAGCGCGTCGAGGTCGGCGCCATGGCTCAACTCGACGAGCGCCAGGCCCAGTCGCAGATGGCCGCCAGCGAGGCGATCGTGATCGAGGCCCGCCGGAACGTCGATTTCACGAGCAACATTCTCAAGAGCCTGCTGACGGACAACTACCCGGAATGGCACCTCGTGGAGATCGTCCCCGCGGAGAAACTGGAGGCCCTCCCCCAGGACTTCGATGTCCAGGAGGCGTGGAACCGCGCTTTCAAGCTCCGCCCGGACCTGACGGCCCTCGAGTTGAACCTCGAGAAACAGGAGCTCACGATCCTCTTCGCTCACAACCAGCTTTACCCGGAGCTCGATATCTTCGGTTCGTTCGGGTGGCAGGGGACCGGTCCCGAGATCCACAACGCCCTGCGTGGAGTCACGGATCTGACGTCGCCGCGCCACGGCTATGGTGCCGTCCTGACCTTTCCCCTCAGCAACAAGCGCGCCCGGGAGACCTACCGGATCAGCAAGGACGAACGCGCCCAGGCCGAACTGCGGCTCCGGCAGTTGCGGCAGACCGTCATGATCTCCGTCCACGATGCCATTCAGCAGGCGCAGTCGAGCTTCGAGCGCGTGGGCGCCACCGGCGCCGCACGCCGCTTCGCCGAGGAGGCCCTTGCCGCCGAGGAGAAAAAACTCGCGAACGGCAAGAGCACGAGTTTCGAGGTGCTCCGGCTCCAACGGGACCTGACCCAGGCCCGCCTTGACGAGACACGCGCGCTGGCGGATTACGACAAGGCCTTATCCACCGTGCGCCAGCGGGAGGGTACTTCCCTGTTGAAGTTCAACCTCGAAACCCCCTTCGAACCGCCGCCGCCAACCGATTTCTACGACCGCGCGCTCAAACGACATTGATCGATAGGTTTGACCCGATCCGGCGCGCGGGCTTCAGCCCGCATCGGCACTCGGAGGGAGCATGGTCTACGGATAGTCCAGAGCGTGGTTGGGGGGTCTGATAGTGAAGCGGCGTGAACGCCGCGCGCCGCACCCGATGCTCTGGATTGCGGCATCGGCGCGCTGAGGTGAATCAGGCGGCGGCGAGTTCCTCTTCGACCGTGTGGACGAGGGCGTCGTAGGGATTGCAGAACTTCGTGATGCCCTCCTCCTCGAGTTGCTGTGTGGCGGCATCGAGATCCAGCCCCACCCCGGGCAGTTGTTCCAGCATCCAGCGGGCGCCCGTCAGATCCGTCTCGAGCGTCGAAGCCGGACGGCCGTGGTCGCGGTAGGCATCGAGGGTCGCGCGCGGCACGGTGTTGACTGTCCGCGGTCCGATCAGGGCCTCGACGTATTTCACGTCGCTGTCCTGGGGATTCTTGGTTCCGGTGCTTGCCCACAGCAATCGCTGGGGTTGGGCGCCGCGATTGACGAGGGTGCGCCACCGGCTCGCCGCCACCCATTCCTTGTAAATCTGGTAGGCGATGCGCGCCGAGGCGATCGCGACATTGCCCTTGAGCTTTCCGGCGATCTCCCCCGTTTTGCCGCCCTTTCCGATGAGCCGCTCCAGCTCCGGGTCCAGGAGGAGATCGATCCGGCTCAGGAAGAAACTGGCGACGGACCGGATGCGGTCGATGGCTTCTCCGCGCCGATTCCGGTCCTCAAGCCCAGCCGTGTACGCCTCGGCGACCTCCCGGTAGCGGCCCAGGCCGAAGAGGAGGGTGACGTTGATGTTGATGCCTTCGGCGATGAGTTGGCGAATTGCCGGCAGGCCTTCCCGAGTGCCAGGCACCTTGATGAACACATTCGGCCGGCCGACGGCCTTCCAGAGGCGTCGTGCCTCGTCGATTGTGCCGGAAGGGTTGCGGGCCAGGTGGGGATTGACCTCGAGGCTCACCATCCCGTCCTCACCGCCCGTCGCGTCAAAGACGTCCTTGAAGACGTCTGCCGCCATCTGGACGTCCCGCACCGTCAGGGCTTCGATGATCTGTCCCGCGGACACATTGCGCCCCTTGAGGCGGTAGATGTCCTCGTCGTAATCGGAGCTATTGGCGATCGCCTTCTGAAAGATCGCCGGATTCGACGTGATCCCTTTCAGACCATCCTCGTCAATCAGACGCCGCAGTTCCCCCCCCGTGATCAGGGAGCGTCGGATGTCGTCGAGCCAGATGGCCTGACCCTGTTTGGCGAGTTCGAGCAAGGGATTCATGACGATTTGGCGGGAGATAGTCGGGAGGCAATCGCGTGTTTTGTCGGCCCCAGACGCGCCGGAGCACTCACCCGTTGCGGCGAGACCAGGACCGGCGCCAAACGTTCGACCCGCGAGTGCCAGTGTCAAATCACGATTGCGGCGATGGATCGCCGACCGCCTGGTCCGCTGAGCGTCGGTTGAGGAAGACGGGGAGGGCAACCACCGGCACGCGGGGAGGGAGAGCACGGATTCCCGTTTGAAGACCGCGAAAACGGGACTAAGGAGTTCGGAGTGTCAGCGGCCGGTCCGGCCGGCAATCATCAATCCGGAGGTGCTCATGTCCTTGGTAATGGACGAGAAAACCGTTGGAAATGTCCTGGAGGTTCATGTTACTGGAAAACTTCGGAGGGAAGATTACGAGCGCTTCACCCCGGAAGTCGAACGGCTCATCGGCCAGCATGGAAAGGTACGCATCCTTTTCGACATGCATGATTTTCACGGCTGGGAACCTGCGGCGGCCTGGGAGGATTTGAAATTTGATGGCAGACACTTTCGGGACATCGAGCGAGTGGCCTTCGTGGGCGAGACCACCTGGCAAAAGATGATGAGTGTGGTTTGCCGGCCGCTGACGACGGCCAAGCTCCGGTTTTTCGAGCGTTCCCAGGAGGCGGAAGCGAGGGCTTGGCTCGCCGCGCCCTGATCGTGCAAGCCGCGGTTTCGGCGGGTCGTACGTCGTCTACTTCGGCATGACCGGACGCAGGTCCGGCAGGCTTGCATCGAAGGGATTCAGAAGGTGGAGGGTTTCGAAACCCTCCATGTCGACGATCTCCCAATCCACAAAATACCGGCTCTCGCGCTCGCAAATGCGCTTCATCAGGCGGGAGCGGGCCGTGGCGCGGGTATCGCCGGGGGGACGGAGGCGCGCACGGGCGGCTTCGTCGTCGGTAATCGCCCACGGCTGGGGGGCGCGGTCGAGGGCTCGCGCCAGCGAGCGCGCGGGGGAGACGTGGTGGAATTCGAGGTCCTGGGAGCGCAACCACGGGTCGTCCCACAGGATGCCCTCGCGCTCGACGAACTGCTGGAACAACCACCGTTTGGTGACCCAATCGACGCGACCCACGAGGGCGCCGGGGGAAGTCCCAAGAAGGTCCAGGGTGTCCGCCCACAGGCGGAGGATCGCGTCGGTCTCGGCATCGCGGCCGCGAAACTCCGATGCGGCTGCGACCTGGTATTGCCGGAGAAGCTCAATGGCGTCGAGGGTTTCGCCATTCGTCAGTTGGACGATCCACGGACCGCCGGTTTGGTGCGAGAGCTGACGAAACGTCTGGACGGCATCCCCGAGACAGATCGAGGGGAGATGATCGATTTCGAGCAGGTCCAGCACCAGGGCCGTCGTCCCCACTTTCAACGCCAGAGTGCTTGGCAGGACACTCGTGTCGCCATGGAGAAGATGGAGGCGCCGGAAGCGCCGGGCGTCGGCCAGGGGCTCATCCCGGGTATTGATGATCGCCCGGTTGAACTGCACCCACTCAAACAGCTCGTTATTGATGTAGTCGGCCCGCTGGCTGATCTGAAAATGGGGATCGGCTCCCACGCGCCGGTGGTCTCCCCGGTTCTCCGCGCCAAGGGAGGAGCCCACGCGGCCGGCACCGCAGTAAAGGACGCGCACCGTCAGGAACGCGAGGACCGAGAGGATGTTGCGTTCCGTCAACGGCGCGGTGCGGCGGACGAGGTAGTTCTCATGGCAGCCGAAGGTCGCCCCCGAATAGTGGTCGATGTTGTTGCGGATGAAACCGGCGCGGTTCGAGAGGCCAAGGGATTCCAGGGCCTCCGTCAGGAGCAGGTCCCCGGCACGATCGTAGATGAGCAGGTCTCGCAGGGTGAGGCATTCGGGCGTGCAGTACTCCAGGTGCCCCATGTCCACGTAAGCGCGGCCCCCATTGAACAGGAAACCCCCGTTGCCCGGGGGTTCGTCCCAGTCCCGTTGAAAGACGTCCGGCAGTCCGAAGCGCTGCCGTTCGAACAGCCAGCTTCGAACCAGGCCCACGGTGCCGGCGGGACCGGCCGGATCCTCGGACAGGCAGCCATACTCGGTCTCGAGGCCGACGATGCGCATCATGGCGGTGTCGGCTCCAACAGCCCGAGTTGCCTGGGATCCAGCGGCCGATAGCGCATCGCAAGGCTGGATTTGCGGACAAGAAGGGCCGCCTCGATGACGCGGTCGGCACCAGGTCCGGGCGGGGAGGAGGCTGACTCGGTGTGCTCCGTCGGCAACGGCTGACCCGCGACGAGGTGGCGCCAGGCCTCGAGTGCCAGTCCCGCCGCTCTCGCAACCGGCGTCTGGTAGTCCACTCGCGAACCGAGCCATTCCTCGGCGGCTTTGCCGGCGGCCAGGTCTTCGGCGGCGACAATCGATCCCCCACCCCGCAGACGGAAGGTTCCGTCGAAATCCATCGCGACGAGGACATCCCGGGCGGGGCTCTCTCCCACCTCGGCCAGCAGGAGCCGCAGCAGAAAGGGCGGCGAGAAGATCTGCTCGAAGGCCGTCTTGAGTTGCGGACTGAGCACGAAGCTGACGAGACGGCGCAGGGAGACATCCGCCGACGCACGGGCGAATGCCTCGAGATGGGCGGAGTCGATCAACGCCTGTCGAACGCGCTCCAGGTCCGCCGGGTGCCCCAGCGCTGCCAGGGCATGGCGATCAAAGATCTCAAAGACCTTCGACTGCCCCGTTCCGACGCCGAAGAGGAGGATGCCCTCCTCCAGGCTCATGGCAAAGACGGGCGTCCCCCCTTTGAGTTGGCCTTCGACGTACTCGCGGCGGTTGGCGATGGCGTCAAGCCACCTGTAGGGTTCTTCGGTCATGAGGGATCCGGCCCCGAAAGGTAGGCGCGCCGCTGCTCGGCCTCGTCAATCGCCTGGACACCGTCCGGCGTCAGGATGCGCATGGTGGCGAAGCGGCCCGTTTCCGGCGTGACACCCCCGGTCGCCGAGTCGAACTCGGCTGCGACCGTCAGGATCTGCAGGGCGAAACGCACCGCCTCCGCGCGTTCGAGACGGTCGGGACGCGGGGAACCGAAGCGTTCCTGGAAGCTCAGGATGCTCCGGATGCTTCCGGCGCCGGAACCCGAGGCCGCAAAATTGGCGGCCTGGAATTGGGCACCCAGCGGATCATAGAAATAGAGGTCGGGTCGCGGGGGGCTGACGAGGGTGTCGAGACCCGCGAACAGGGGCGCCACGATGCCGACGCCTTGCAGGGTGAGCGCCAGGTTGTCGCGGAGGGCCCTCGAGAGGGCGCGCACCCGGGCCGGGAGGCTCAAGGGCTGCAACTGGCTTCGCCGATAGTATTCGAAGGAGGTCTGGAGGGCGCGCGCCATCTCGAAGGCGGTGGCGGGAACTCCCGCGATGGCGAGCACCGACGACCCGTCGAGTTCCAGGATCTTATCGACCTGCTCGGTGACGATGACGTTACCCGCCGTGGCACGGCGATCGCCCGCCATCAGGACGCCATCCGCAAACCGGAAACCAAAGACCGTGGTCGCCTCGATTTGAGGGTAGGGTGGCTCGCCCGGCGCGAGCGCGCGGACGCAAGGCATAGCGACGCGGTGCCGCTCGAGCAGGGAAAAGAAATCGCCAGAGACCGGCGGATGAACGGAATCGCCCACGGGAGAGAGGGAGGAGAGGTCCTGTCGGGGCCGACTTCGCTCACTGGCCGGTGCGTTGCCGATAGCGACGGGCCTGGTCGGGATCCACCTTGCGCATGCGCTTGAGGAGTTCGTCCGTGTTGGGCTTGTCCACCTCGGGAGTCTTCGGTCCGTCGCCACTTCCGCCGCCGGAGGATCGTGGGGCCGGTGGGCGCAATTTTTGGGACTGCTCAGGCATAACTTCGCGTTACTTTCCGCTGGATGCAGGAAAGCGCAAGTCGTCCGGTGTTCGGGCGGCCTCCAATGCGCTCACCACCGCCTGCACCTGGAACAAGGTGAAAAGGTCCGTCAAATCGATCCGCACCGGTCCATTGCGAGTCGCCAGCGTCACGTGATCCCATTGCGCCGCGATGACCGCGGCCCCGAATTTCGCAATGCACCGCCCGCGGACCAGCGCGCGGGTATTGTCGGGGGGTTGGTGGATGGCCGCGTCCACGGAGATCGATTCGGGGACGCCTCGGATTCCGCCGGCCGCCTCGAGCCCGAAGTAGAGGCCCTCAGCCGGATCGAGCCGGTGATACTCGAGGTCGAGGCTCTGCAACCAGGGATCGTCGTCCGCCAGTCCCTGGGCGGACTGGAACTCCCGCAGCAGGGCGTATTTGGCCGCCCAATCCAGGCGGTCCCGACACTTCATGGGCTCCGTGGCGAGGTCGTCGAGGACCGTCGTCCAGGCCGCGAGCAGGTGCGCGCGTTCCGGATCACTGGTGTCGCACAAGTCGCGGACGGCCTCCAGGTACTGGCGCTGCACCTCGAGGGCCGTCGAGGACAGTCCTTTGTCGAGCGCGAGCTCCCATTTCCATCGGCGATCGCGGGAGATCGAGCGCAGGGCCGCGAGGGGCTCGGCAAGACGGGGCCACGGCCGGCTCGCGTCGCGCACGACCGCCTCCAGGACCAGCGCGGTCGTCCCCACCTTCAGCCATGTCGCGAAAGGCGACATGTTGGCGTCGCCGAGGATCACGTGGAATCGGCGCCAATGCTGCGGATTGGCGTGCGGTTCGTCGCGGGTGTTGATGATAGGCCGCCGTTGCATGGTGTCCACGCTCTGCAGTTCGCTGAAGAAATCCGCGCGCTGCGAAAGCTGGAAGGCGGTCCCCACCATGCGGTCCTCCTCCTCGACGGCGAATTTTCCCGAACCCGCATGGACCTGGCGGGTGACAAGGAAGGCCTGGATGGCGGAGGTGAGGGTGCTCCAGTCAAGACCGCGGGGAATGAGGTAGTTCTCGTGGCAGCCGTAACTGTGACCGGCGAAATCCGTGTTGTTCTTGTAGATGCGGACGGTCTCGCCCCTCTGCCGGGTGAGAGCGGCAGCGCAGGCCATCACGATCCGTTCCCCGGCACGATCGTGTCGCACAAGGTCACTGAAACGCGCGCATTCCGGCGTGCAGTATTCGGGGTGGGCGTGGTCGTTGTAGAACCTGGCGCCATTCGCGAACACCAGGTCGCTCTTGATCTCCGCGAAGCTCAATTCGCGTCTGGAATCCTGCGCGAAATAGCGGGCCTCATCGAAATCCTGCCGGAGCGATTCGACCTCGAACCCGCGCATGTCGCGATGGGGATTTTCCCCGCCATAGTCCCACCGCATGAGCACGCCGGGCTCGGTGGCGCTGCGAACCAGGGCGATGGATTCGGCGACGACGTCGAGGTTCATCCGGTCGCCACGGGCGATGCCGAACTCGGTCTCGAGGCCAAAAAGGATCGGGGAATCTCCCATTACACGACCCCGCTGCGTTCGTTCCGCCGCGGACGGATCGGCCCCAGGCGCACGACATTCTCCGGGTCGAAATCCGTGAGCTTCAGCCAGTCTTCCGTCAGATCACTCGACGGGAACAGGTCGTTCTCGGCGTGCTCCAGACGGAGGGATTCAAGGAGGTCATCCCGTGTCAGCTGACCCTCGGTCGACGTCGCGATCGCCCTCTTGATCGCCAGACTCTTGGCGCGCTCGACGACGGCCGAAATGATCGCGCCGCTCGCAAGATCGCCCCGGGTGAGGATTTCGCGCCGCCCGCTGCGAAACGTCACTTCCAGAAATTCATTTTCGGGCGTGCGCGCATAGTGGGCATCGGCGATGAGCGCGGCCAGTTCCGCCCGCGGTTCGGCCAGGGGAAGGCTCTCGCGCAGGTAGATCTCGTAAATCCGCCTGGCACCCTCCTGGTCGGGACGGCGGACGCGGATTTTGCGGTCAATCCGGCCTGGTCGAAGGATGGCGGGATCGATGAGATCGGCGCGATTGGAAGCCAGGATGACCACGACGTTGGTGAGCGGTTCCAGTCCGTCCATCTCGGTGCAGAACATCGGCACCAGCGTGGAAAGGATGCTATGCGTGCGCCCTCCCCGGCGGACGCCGAGGATGCTCTCGGCCTCGTCGATGAAGAGGAAGGAAAGCTGGCCTTCGGCCGCCCGTTCGCGGCACTGGGCGAACAGGTCGCGGACCTGCCGCTCCGATTCGCCCACCCACATGTTGAGGATCTCGGGTCCCTTGACGTGGAGGAAGAACTCCGGCCGATCGACGCCGCTGCTGTCCTTGATCTGCTGGCGGAGGTTCCAGGCGGTGGCCTTTCCGAGCAGGGTCTTGCCGCAACCGGGCGGTCCGTGCAGCAGGAAGCCCTTGGGAACGGCGTGCTCGAAACGTCGGAAGAGATCGCGGCGCAGCAGGGGAAGTTCGATGGTATCGCGGATGGCCTGCACCGCGTCGTCCTGACCGCCAATTTGGGCCCAGGGCAATTCGGCAACCTTTTCCAGCGAACGCTCGATGCGCCGACCGACCCCCAGGACCTCCAGGGCGACGCGCTGGTTGGTGTCCAGACGCAGCTCGAGTCCCGCCTTCAGCCGCTCCTTGGCAAGGAGGGCCGAGCGGACCACCACCAACGGAGTGAGTCCGCCCTCATTGCCAATCCGCAGGCGCCCGTCGGAAAGCACCTCGTCGACCCGAACAATCGGACCGCCGCGATCAAAGCCAAGACCCTGGACCACGGCATACGCCTCATTGCAGAGCACCCGCTGGCCGGTCTGCAGGCTGGAAAGCGGTATCTGCGGATCCACGCGGCAGACGTAGTCGGCGCCGCCCACGCACACATGGGCGCGGTCCGGTTCGAGCGCGGACAGAAACGTTCCGACGCGGAAGGCGGGGGAACGGAGTTTCTCGAGCGCCTCGTCGTATTTCTCGATCATCTGGCGCGCCTGGTCATTCATGTCCTCGAGAGCGGCGACGCGATCGCGCAGGTACGCGAGGTCCATGAGGGCGGTATGCCGGGGAGGGAGTTTTCCGGCGACCAGGTCGAGGACCTGCAACGCGGAAAGGCGATCCAGTTCCTCCTTCGACAGGAGGTCAGCGAAAGAGGACGGTGGTTGACCCGCGACGGAGCCGCCGTCGGGGAGCGATTCCCCGCCGGCTGGGACAGCGTGTTTTTTCTTCGGCTCGGCCATGCCGCCACCGTAAGGGCGCAGCGGAGATTTGCAAACGCCACGCCTCGTTTGGCGAATCGAAATTTCGAAAACTAACGGGAGCGGGTGCAACGCTCCTGAAGCCACTGCATGTCCCGGTTGTTCGGTGAGGAGACGTTGAGCGGGATTGTCCCGTTGGCCTGGAGGGCCGGCGTCGTTCGCGGATCCACCCACTTGTGGATTTCCGAATGGCCGTCCGCGAAGGAAAGGCCGGCGGCCCGATTGTGATAGCTCGCCGGGTAATCGATGATCTTGGTCGCCGCGAAGTTGGGATACCCGTCCATCGACAGGACCCAGAACCCGTCATTGATGCTGTCCTCGCGTTCGTCGAGCAGCACAAAGGTCTGCGACGGCCCCGGGTCCGCCATGTCGGTGAGTTTCAGGTAGAGGACCATCTTCGCGGCCCCCTGCTGCCACCACGACAGGGCATTGGCCGTGACATCCTCGAGGTTGCCACCGACCCAGGAATTCATCGACACGCTGCGAACCCGTGGCAGCCGCTCGCCCCGGTGTTCACCCGCCGTCACCTTGACGCTCGACTTGTCGGCGGGGCACTTGAAGAGCCCGTAGCTGTGCCCGATGTAGGGCGCAAGAGGACTCTTCGCGAGGTCTTCGTTCGGATCGAAATTGGAACGATTGCCGCCGTTATAGTCCAGGATCCCAACCACCCAAGCATAGGCGGCGTTGCGGCTACCCTGGTTTGCGTACGCACCCGGGAGTCGCTCGTCGTTGTCGTCGGAGTACATGCGCCAGCCCAGCATGAGCTGTTTGGTATTGTTGAGGCACTTGATCCCCTGGGCCTTGGTCTTGGCCTTGGCGAGGGCGGGCAGGAGCATCGAAGCCAGAATGGCGATAATCGCAATCACGACCAGCAGTTCGATCAGCGTGAAACCGGTGCGGGTCGGGGTGGGTGTAGGCGCTTTCATGGTCATGCGCGGTCGCGTGGAACGTGCGACCGGACTCAAATACCAGACCCAAATTGCTCGCCCGGCGCGGACGATGCAAGACGGAGTCCGCCATTTCGACCCGAATCCGGCTTGGCCGGCGCTGTGTTTTTGAGGGCGCAGGGACACCACGAGGCACGCCGGCGAATTTCCACCACTGGGACAGTCGCGCTTGGCTTGCATTGGAGGATTCAGCGGGCGAAGAGTCGCGCGATTCCGGATGCACTACCCCATGAGAGACGGCCCCCTCGGCTTCGCGCGGTTCGTCGCGCCCTGCCTCGCGCTGATGACGCTTCCGGGTTCCGCAGGCGATCTGCGGTTCAACCGCGACATCCGGCCGCTGCTGGCCGAACATTGCTTTCAGTGTCATGGACCCGATGCCTCTGCGCGCAAGGCAAAGCTTCGCCTCGACACCCGGGAGGGGGCCTTTGCCGATCGAGACAGCGGAGTGGTGATCCAGCCGGGACACCCTGAGGCCAGCCTCCTGGTCCAGAGGATTCGGAGCACCGATCCGGAAGAGGTGATGCCGCCTCCCGGGATCAAAAAACCGCTGAAGACCGGGGAGATGGCGATCCTGGAGTCCTGGGTCCGGCAGGGGGCGGCCTACGAGGGACACTGGGCCTTTCAACCGATCGATCGTCCCGCCGTCCCCGACGGCGGAACGATCCCCGGGGCTGCCCTCCGCAATCCCATCGATGCCTTCATCCTGCGGCCGCTCGCGGCCCGCGGCTTATCTCCTTCGATGGAGGCCGACCGCCGCACCTTGTATCGGAGATTGAGCCTGGATCTGACAGGACTCCCTCCCAGACCCGCCGATGTCGACGCCTTCGTCGCGAATCCGGATCCCGACGCCTACGACCACGCCGTCGACACCTTCCTCGATTCCCCGCATTTCGGCGAGCGCATGGCGGTGTTCTGGCTCGACCTCGTCCGTTATGCCGATACGGTGGGCTACCACGGCGACCAGCCATACAGCGTCTGGCCTTACCGCGACTACGTCATCCGCGCTTTCAACGCGAACATGGGATTCGACGAGTTCACCGTGGAGAATCTCGCCGGTGACCTCCTTCCGAACCCGACACGCGATCAGCGCGTCGCGTCGGGCTACAACCGTCTGCTGATGATCACCGCCGAGGGTGGCGCCCAGGATCGCGAGTACCGCGCGAAGTATGCCGCCGACAGGGTCCGCAACGCATCGACGGTCTGGATGGGCGCGACACTCGGCTGCGCCGAATGTCACGATCACAAGTACGATCCCTTCACCAGCCGGGATTTCTACAGCTTCGCCGCATTCTTCGCCGACCTGAAGGAGAAGGGCTTTTATGATCGCGGCTACCCGACCGGGGATTGGGGACCCGCGCTGGCGCTGCCCAATCCGTCGCAGGAAGCGGCGTCTCGAGACCTCGAACGGCAGATCGCCTCCGTCGAACACACCCTCAAGACTCCGACGCCGGAACTGAAAGAGGCCCAGGTCCAATGGGAATCCACGCTCCTTTCGGCCGGTGCGCCGGACCTTGGCCCGTGGCACGCCCTGGGACCCTTTCAGGCCGACAGCTTCGATGCCGCCTACGACAGGGATTTCGGGGTGGAGAAGGGCGGGATCAATCTCGAACGGACCTTCGATGACGGCCGCCTCGCCTGGAAGCCGCACCCCGAGTGGAAGGACGGGGAGGTTCAAACCCTCCAGGGCGACAATTCCGCCACCTATCTCTTTCGCACGCTGCACGTCGATTCCCCCCGGGATCTGGTGATCTCCGTGGGTTCGGACGATGCCCTCAAGATCTGGCTCAATGGAGACGAAGTCCTCTCCAACAGGGTCCAGCGCGCCGTCGCCCCGGATCAGGAACGGCCGACGCTGAAACTCAAGGCCGGCGAAAACGGCCTCCTGCTGAAGATCGTCAATGCCGGAGGGGGCTACGGGTTTTATTTCAAGCCCATCGGAACGGCCCCCCAGGAGATCCTGGACATCGTTCGCGTCCCGGAACCCGATCGCACCGCCGAGCAACGGGAAAAGCTGACGACGCATTTCCTGTCCGTGACACCCCTGCTGGCCGACGCTCGACACGAACTCGACCAGGCACAGACCGAATTCAAAAGACTGACGTCAAAGATCCCGACGACCCTGGTCTCCGAGGCGCTGCCCGAACCGCGCACCACCCGGATCCTCCGACGGGGAAACTGGCAGGACGATGGAGGTGCCGTTGTCGAGCCGGCCGTCCCGGGGTTCCTGCCGCACCCGGGCCTCGCGGGCCGGCGCCTGACACGCCGAGACCTCGCGGAGTGGCTGGTGTCGCCCGAGAACCCGCTCACCGCGCGGGTCTTCGTCAACCGCCTTTGGAATCAGTTCTTCGGCGTGGGTCTTTCCCGGAAGCTCGAGGACATCGGCGCCCAGGGTGAGTGGCCGTCCCACCCCGAATTGCTGGACTGGCTCGCGAGCGAATTCCGCGACAGCGGTTGGAACGTCAAACACATGGTCCGGCTCCTGGTGACCTCGGCGACCTACCGGCAGGATTCAAAGGAAACGGAGACCCTGCGGGCCGCGGATCCGGATAATCGTCTCCTGGCGCGCCAGACCCCCATCCGCGTGGACGCGGAATTCGTGCGTGACAGCGCCCTGGCCATCGGCGGGTTGCTCGTGGATCAACTGGGCGGGCCGAGTGTCAAGCCCTATCAACCTGCCGGCTACTACTCGCAACTGAACTTCCCCAAACGTGAGTACCAGGCCGACCACGGCGAGAACCAATATCGGCGGGGGCTCTACACCCATTGGCAACGGACCTTCCTTCATCCGAGCCTGGCCGCTTTCGACGCCCCAACCCGCGAGGAATGCACGGCCGAGCGCGTTCGTTCGAACACCCCCCAGCAAGCCCTGGTTCTTCTCAATGACCCGACATTCGTGGAGGCCGCACGCGCTTTCGCCGCGCGAATCCTCCGCGAAGGCGGATCGACACCACGGTCGCGGATCGAGTTTGCCTATCGTGAGGCCCTCAGCCGGCTCCCCGCCCCCGAAGAGGTCCGGATCCTGTCAGACCTCCACGACGCCCATGCGCGCGAGTATTCCCAGGACCCGGACGCTGCGAGGGAGGTCCTGTCGGTGGGCGATCGGCCGACCCCGGAGGACCTCCCGCCGGCGGACCTCGCCGCCTGGACCTCCGTGGCGCGGACGATTCTCAATCTCCACGAAGTGATTACACGGGGTTAAGAGCCTTTCCTGTTTTTCAGCCGGGCTCCAGGGGCGGCGGGTGGGGACGAAGTGGAGGCCGCGGCCGCCCGGCCGGGCTGGAGTTCGCGCGCGGCATCCTGTAGTCCTTAACCGATGCTGCAAAAGCTCCACGAGCAGGTCCGGGCCATCTTCCAGGGGGGAGACCCCGTCGATTTCCTGGAGAACTCCGGCGGGCGGTGGAGGGCCCTGCTTCGGTTCTCCATCCGGGTCGTGCAGAATTTCATCCGTAACCAGTGTCCCCTCTGGGCATCGGCGCTGACCTATTCCTCCCTGCTGGCATTCATCCCGATGCTCGCGGTGGTGATTGGCATCTCGACCAGCCTGCTGAAGAACGACGCCGAACGCATCAAGGGCTGGATCGATGATGTCCTGGATAATGTCGTGCCGCAGTTGATGCGCTCGGCCGAGTTCGCCGACACGAAGGACAAGGTGATGGATTACGTCATTCAGGCGATCAACAACGTCAATAGCGGCGCCATCGGGACCACCGGGATCATCGCCCTCCTCGTGATGATCCTGTTCATGCTGACCCGCATCGAGGAGAGCATGAATCGCATCTGGGGCGTGACCCAGGGTCGCTCCTGGTACAAGCGGATGGTGAACTACTGGGCGGCAATCACCCTCGGGCCCATCCTCATCGTGGCCGCCATCGGCTTTTCGACCTCTCTTCGCCTGGGAAAGGCCCGCGCGGACAGCCCGACCCTGACCACCGAAGACCTGGTCGACGCGGAGGGCCTGGCCGCGCGCCTCGACCGCCCCGAGACTTCACTGGAACGCTACCTCCGTGGCCGGAGCTCACGCGAAACCCGGCAGGCGTTGAGCACCGCGTCCTGGGAGGACCCCCTTTCCCCACCCGAACGCGCCATGCTCGTCAATGACCTCAACAACGTCATCGAGGGTGATTTGATCTATGACACCAACCGCTTCGAGGGTGTCCGGCTCCGACCGGAAACCAAAAAACTGCTGACCCAGGAGGCCTCCGCGGAGACGCGGCCCCGGGCAAACCGTCTGCTTCTCGAGGACGCCTTTCCAGGGAAACTGGCCCACGCGGACAAGACGTGGCTGGAACGATTGCCCATCGTCGGGTCCCTTCTGATCCGGCTCATACCGATCCCGATCCTCTCGCTGGCCTGTGCCCTGTTTTACGGGCTGATGCCGAACACGCGGGTCCAATGGGACGCCGCGCTCGTGGGTGGTTCGGTCGCGGGGATCCTGTGGTATCTGAACAACAGCCTGAGTGTTCTCTTTGTGACCCAGGCGACGCGCAGTCGCGCGATCTACAACAGCCTGGCCGCCGTCCCCGTGTTCATGGTGGGCATGTATTTCTTCTGGCTCCTCCTTCTCTTCGGTGCCCAGGTGGCCTGCACCTACCAGAACCGGCGGTGTTATCTGGCGTCGCTGCGTGTTTCCCGGATTCATCAGGCCGGTCGCGAGCAAGTGGCGATGCGGATCATGGTCGAGGCCTCCCGGGCCTTTGCTTCGGGCCAGCCTCCGCCGTCGCTCTCGATCCTCGCCGAGCACCTGGATGTTCCGGAATCGCTGGTCACTGAAACGGCCGGCATGCTGTTGCGTAATCATCTTCTGGTCGAAACCGACAACGGCGAGCCGGGATTTGTCCCGGCCCGTCCTTTGCAGGCGATCCGTGTGGCGGATGTCCTGGAGGTCATGCGTCGTGGATCAGGCAATGGAGCCCCCAGCCGGCCGGATGGCGTTCGACAAACCATCGAAAGGGAACTCGAACGGGTGGCAGCGGCTGAACAAAAGGCCGGCGCGCGCACGCTGGCGGAGTTGTTACCCGTCGACGCCGGCGCCGAGGGTACCGCGTCGGCGGTCCCGGCACCCGAATCGTAGACGGAACACCCATCTCTCCCTTTTCCAGGGGGCGAAGGGGAACACAAGGCGCGATTTCGGCTGCGTGAGATTCACGCCGAAATGCGTGAAATTCGCGCCGGTAAAGGACTCGGACCCGTGTAAAACGAGGTATTCGCGGGTGGCATTGATCGTGCCTCATGGGTTGTCGGTAAAATCCGTTGACACACCCATGGGCGTTTCCTAGAAACGCCCACACCGCTAATCCTACAACAGCACATGAAATCATTCCGTCAGCGCGCCAAGCGCGCCTTTACCCTGATCGAGTTGCTGGTCGTCATCGCGATCATTGCGATCCTCGCGAGTATGTTGCTGCCTGCGCTGGCCAAGGCCAAGGCGAAGGCGGTCCGCATCAAGTGCGTGAATGACCTCAAGCAAATCGGCATCGCGTTCCGCGTCTTCTCGACCGACAACGGCGATCGCTACCCGATGAATGTTTCGACGAACGAAGGTGGTTCGGCGGAATACCTTGGGAACAACGACACCGCCGGCGCCGTCGACACCTGGACCCATTTCTGGGTGATGTCGAACGAACTGACCACGCCGAAGATCCTGAACTGCCCCGCCGACAGCGGCCGGTACGAAGCCACCAACTGGGTGGACATGGGCCGGAGCACGAAGGCCAAGAATGCGTCCATCAGCTACGGCCTTGGCATCGAGGCCGACGAGACCCGTCCGCAGATGATCCTGGCGGCGGATCGTTCCTTCTACTGGCCGCAAGGCAAGGTCGCCTTTGAATTCAACGCCAAAGCCCTCCGCGGGAACATCGGCACCAACGCGACCCAGTTGAAGACCCTGGTGTGGGACGAGAAGGCCATTCATCAGGCCGCCGGCAATGCAGCCCTGGCGGACGGCTCGGTTCAGCAGCTCACCTCCGCGCGTCTCCGCGAGACGATCCAGAACTCCGGCGATGTCCGGAACAACTACGCGCAGCCTGGCAAGACCGCGACACAGTAGCCGCATCGATTCCGACAGCGATCGAATTGAAGGTATCAAAACGCCCCGGGCACGCGCCCGGGGCGTTTTCGTTTGGGAATCTTTGCTGCACCTCCCAATCCTTGACTTTGCGCGGCTTGAGCCGGGATGGTTTGGAAGACAATCTTTCAGTCCCAAGTTTTCATGAAATCGCCGATGCCCCAGTCCTCGCCGTCCTCCCCTGATTTCAATCGCCGGGATTTCCTCAAGGGTTCGTCCCTGGCGACCCTCATGACGCTGATGGGCGGCACGCCGCTGGTAGCGCCCGCGCTTCGGGCGGAGGAAAAGGCGGTCAAGACCCAGTCGGGAAAGCCGCTCAAGGTGGCCGTGATCGGTTGCGGCATCTGGGGGCGCGAAATCCTCAACACGCTGGCTCAACTGCCGTCCGCGGACGTCGCGGGGGTTTGTGACACCTACCCGGCGATGCTGAGGCGCGTCCGGGACGTCGCGCCCAAGGCGAAGCAGACGGCGGACTATCACGAGCTCCTGGCCGACAAGGAGATCCCCTCGGTCATCGTCGCGACGCCGTCCCATCTTCACAAGGATATCGTCCTCGACGCATTGAAGGCGGGCAAACATGTCTACTGCGAGGCGCCGCTTGCCCAGACCATCGAGGACGCTCGCGCGATCGCGAAGGCGGCGAAGGACGCCGTTTCCCAATACTTTCAAGCGGGTCTCGCGCTGCGCTCGGATCCCCAGCGTTTATTCCTTCTTCCGTTTCTGCGTGCCGGCGCGGCCGGCCGCACCGTTCAGGCGCGCACACAGTGGCACAAGAAGGGCAGCATGTGGCGCACCTCGCCGAACGCCGAGCGCGAGAAGGCTCAGAACTGGCGCCTGAAGAAGGAGACGTCGCCAGGGCTCATGGGCGAAATCGCGATCCATCAGCTCGACAACGTGGCGTGGTTCCTCGATGCGCGGCCTTCCGCGGTCACCGGGTTTTCAAGCACCATCCTGTGGACCAAGGACGATCGCGACACGCCGGACTCCGTCGAGACCATCTACGAATTTCCCAAGGACGCCCTGGTCAACTGCGAGGTGAGCCTGTGCAACTCGTTCGACGCTGATTACGAGATGATCTACGGCACGGACGCGGCCGTAATGTTGCGCGGGAACAAGGCGTGGATGTTCAAGGAAGTGGATGCGCCGCTGCTGGGCTGGGAGGTCTACGCCCGCAAGGACACGTTTTACGAGGAGACGGGCATCGCGCTGGTGGCCAACGCGACCAAACTGGTCGCCCAGGGGGACAAGCCGCGCGAGGAGGCGCCATTCACCAGCACGCCGCTCTATTACGCGCTGGATGCCTTTCTGTATAACTCCGATGTCGTCCTTTACGGCGTGAAGACGTTCGTCGAAAGCTTCGGGGCGGACGACAAGGAGGGTCTCGTCGACGCCTTGAAGCAGATGACCGTCAACAACAAGCCGGCCGCGACCTGGCGGGATGGCTTCGACGCGACGGTCATGGCACTCAAGGGAACCGAGGCCGCCTGGAAGAAGGGCCGGATCGAGCTCTCGGAGGACCTCTTCAACGTGTGAGAACACGGCTTGCCCGGGGCGCCGCCGTGCGGGGAACCCGAAGCCATGGCTCCATCCCAATTCTGGATTTCCATTGAAGATTTGCCGCCGTCGGTCGGTCTAAAGCCAGACGCGCAGTGCGGCGGAGCCAGGCCCTGGCAGGTTCCACCGCCGGCAACCGGACGCCGCTGATAGCAACATGAAAACCATCACCCGATTCACCACGTTGTGTGCCGTGCTGGCACTGGCCCTGAGCACCTCCGCTGCCGACATGCTGAAGTACCGCGGCGCCTTCCGCGGAAGCAAGGTCCGCATCGAGGGCACCTCCAACATTCACGATTGGACGGCCGAAAGTGTCATCGTCCGGGGCAACCTGGAACTGGATCCCTCGTTCCCGGCCGATCCGTCCAGCAAGGATTTGAAGCCGGGCAAGGTGGAGGTCGAGGGCCGGATTGCGATCGTCGTGGCGACCTTCAAGTGCAGCAGCGGGGCCGCGATGGATTCCGTCATGCAGGAGAAGATGGAGGCGACCAAATACCCGACCATCGAGTACAAGCTGAAGGAACTCGTCTTCAAGGAATTCAAGGATGACGTGATGCTCTTCGATTCGACCGGGGACCTGACCGTGCATGGACAGACGAAGACCATCTCGATGCCGGTCGAGATCACGCGTCCGGACGCCAGGACCATCAAGGTCACGGGCACTGTCGGCACGAAGATGACGGACTTTGGCATGGAACCTCCTGCCCCCAAGATCGCGCTGGGGATAATCAAGACGGGCGACGAGGTGAAATTGATCGTCGAGTGGACCGCCCAGCGTGTTGGCGGGTAAGAATGCGCGGCGTCGCTCGCTCGGTCGGGCGCGCGTGCCGCGTCCCATCCATCGGCATCCATTCAGCCGTCGCTCCGCGGCGTTTTCCTTTCTTCGTCCCAATCTCACCCATCGTGGTGAGGCGTCGCGGAGCGAGGCTTGAGGGTTGCCAGGGCTTCAGCCCACGGGGACTTTCATTTGGCACGGCGGCTGGGTTTTGCTCATCCTCCGCGCCGCATGATGACCGTCCTCGTCGGCACCAATCGACCGGCCAGCAATACGCGCAAGGTTGCGCGATTGATCGAAGGGTTCTATGCGGCTCTCAAGGTTCCACTGGAGGTGATTGACCTCGCCGACATGCCGGCCGAGATCTTCCTGCCGAGTTCCTACGGCGAAAAACCGGCAGGGTTCACCCCGTTTTCCGACAAGGTCCTCCGGGCGACAGGGCTCCACGTCGTCACACCCGAATACAATGGCGGCATTCCGGGGGTGCTGAAGTACTTCGTCGACATGTTGAAATTCCCGGAGAGCCTCGAGGCGCGCCCGGTGTGCTTCACTGGCCTCGCGGCCGGGATCTGGGGGGCCTTGCGACCCGTGGAACAGTTGCAGGCAATCTTCGGGTACCGCAACGCCTACCTCTTTCCGGAACGCGTCTTCATTCCGCGCATCAACGACCAGTTGGACGACGCGGGCCAGCTCAAGGACGCCGGGATCGCGGAGCGTCTCAAGGCGCAGGTCACCGGCTTCGTCAGTTTCGTGGAGCGTTTGAAGGGCGTCCGGTTGTGGGGCTGAGCCCGGACCGAGCCCGCACCCTTTCGTCCCAAGCCATGAGTTCACCCTCTGAGCGCCTGGCGGTTTGCAGTTGGTCCCTGCAGCCCACGAATCCGCGGGAATTGATCGCGCGCCTCGCGCAGACGGGCGTTCGCCAGGTCCAACTCGCCCTCGATCCGTTGCGGGAACAACCTGGCGTTTGGGGCGAAGCGCCGCAGATGCTGAGCGACGAAGGTCTCGGCGTGGTGTCGGGAATGTTCGGCACCGTGGGTGAGGACTACAGCACCCTGGACACGATCCGGCGCACCGGGGGCATTGTCCCCGAGGCGACCTGGGAGGCGAACTGGCGCAACATCCAGGGCACGGCGGCGCTCGCGGACCGGCTCGGCCTTTCACTGGTGACCTTCCACGCGGGATTCCTTCCTCACGAACCCGCGGACTCCGCCGCCGTCCGGCTCGCCGCCCGAGTGCGCCAGGTGGCGGAGTGTTTCGGCGCCCACGGTGTCGAGTTGGGATTGGAAACCGGGCAGGAGACGGCCGAGACCCTCGACGCATTCCTTCAGAGCCTCGATTGCCCGCAGGTGGGGGTCAATTTCGACCCCGCGAACCTCATCCTCTACGACAAGGGCGATCCGGTGGCTGCCTTGCGGCGGCTCGGACGCTGGCTGAAACAGGTCCACATCAAGGACGCGTGCCGGACCCGGGTCCCGGGCACCTGGGGGGAGGAGAAGGTGGTCGGAACCGGCGAGGTGGATTGGCGGGGGTTCTTTGCGGTTCTCAGGGAATTGAGTTTCGACGGTCACCTTTGCATTGAGCGGGAGGCCGGAAGCCAGAGGATCGCCGATATCCGCGCCGCGGCCGAGTTCGTGGGGCACCTGGAGTGAGCGTCACGACACGGGAGACTCGAGGAGGATCAGCCGGCGGCGGTCGGCGTCGAGGCGCGCGCGCGGTCCCTGGGGCAGCGTCAGCTTGCGCCGCACATGGCCGTAGGCGACATCACACAGGATGGGACCCGCAAATCCCGCGAGGGTCTCTTCGTAGATCGCGGCGATCGGAAGGTGGGGTTCATCGGGTTCCGGATCCGCGCGGGTGAACTGACCGAGGACAAGGCCGGCAAGCCGGCCGAGGATTCCCGCGTTGTCGAGGTGGGTGAGCATCCGATGAATCCGGTGCAGTTCCTCGCGGACATCCTCCAGAAAAAGGATGGCACCTCGCAGATCGGGCAGAAAGGGGGTTCCAATGAGACTCGTCACGAGGGAGAAACAGCCGCCCAACAGCCGCCCTTCCGCCGCACCGCGTCGCAGCGCCATGCCCCGCTGTTCGGGAGGAAATGGAAGGACCCGCCGGCGCGCCTTCGAGGTGAGGAGTCCCCAGAGGGCCTCCTCGGTGAACGGGTCCGGGTGGTTCCAGAGTTCCACCGCCGGCATGGGGCCCGAGAAGGTAATCAGCGCCGCTCGACGCCATAGCGCGAGCTGAAGGAAGGTCAGATCACTGTAGCCCACGAGGATCTTCGGATCGCGGCGAACCGCGTTGTAGTCCAATCGCCGGAGCAACCGGCAGCAGCCATTGCCCCCGCGAAGCGCGAACACGGCCCGGATGCGCGGATTGCGGAGCATCCCGTTGAGATCTTCGATCCGCTGGTCATCCGTGCCCGCTGAGAAACCGTGAACGGCCTCCAGGTGCCGACCGGTCTCCACACGATAACCGAGGCGCTCGAAGTACCGGACGCTCTGCTCCACGATCGTCCCGTTGCGCGGCGGACTCGCCGGGGCGACGAGGCCGATGACATCGCCGCGTCGCAGGCGCGGGGGGCGGAGCGGTTGCACGGCCGGAGCATGGAAAGGCGCGGGGAGCGGATACAGGCGATTTGTTGAAGACGGATTGGGGAGAGTTTCCACAGTTCGCGAACCGCGCGTTCGGACGATGACCCGCGGCGGGGAACCCTGAGAGCCCGTCGATGCAGAATGTGGGCAAAAACCAGAGAGGGACGGGAGAGGGATGGGGTGAAGGCCGGTTCATCGAGATCTCCCTGTTCGGAGGCGTTGAAATCCGCGTCTGTCGCTCCTACTCTTCCGACCGCGTGCTCTACGACCGTGACTACATGCGGGGCGCGGCGGGTGGGCGCTGGCGTTCGCCGGTGACCCTGCTGTTGATCGCCTTGACCGCGGTCTTCCTGGTCGAGTGCTTCCTGCGCGTCTATCAGCCGGCCCATTCGTTGCTGCTGACCTTCGGTTTGAATTATCCGACGTTCCGGCATCACGAGTACTGGCGTCTGCTGACGTACCAGTTCCTGCACGATGCGCCATGGCCCTTGCACCTGCTTTTCAACGGCCTGGCGCTCTGGTTTTTCGGGCGGCCGGTGCTGGAGGCGCTGGGTTCTGCCAGGTTTTGGCAGATCTTCCTCTTATCCGGGGTGGTTGGAGGGTTGTTTGAGGTGGCCTGCGAGGCCTGGCATCCGGTTTTTCGACGGATGCTGCTCGAAACGGGGCAATCCCCCCTGGTCGTGGGGTCGTCGGCCAGCATTCTCGGTCTGATTGGGACCTTTTGTTTCCTCGATCCCAGCAGGGAGATCGTTTTCTTCTTCTACATCATCCCGGTCCGTCTGCGCTCGCTGACACTGTTCTGGATCGTGCTGGGCTTCTCGATCTTCGGGATCCTTTTTCCGATGGGCGATGTGGCGCATGCGGCCCACCTTGGGGGGCTCCTGACCGGCGTCGTGTTCGTGCGCCTGTTGCATCTGGAGGATGCTCGCGCGTGGCTTCGCCGGTTCGCGCCGAAGCGAACGCCGAGCCGGCAGGATGTGCCTGTGACGGCGGTCCGGGCGGCCGGCCGACCCTCGCGGGCAGCGATTCCCGGCGCCGAACTCGAAACGCCCGATGAATTCATGCGGCGGGAGGTTGATCCTATTCTCGACAAGATCTCGGCACACGGCATTCAGAGTCTGACGGATCGCGAGCGGCGGATCCTCGAGAAGGCGCGCGAGCGCATGCGGGGTCGTTGAACGGTCTGTCGCTTCGCTTCGCGCTTCTCGCCCATTGCCCGTCACTTCAAACTCTTCGCGTGATCACGCGGTATTCCCGCCCGCCGATGCGGGCCATCTGGACGGACGAAAACCGGCTGCGGCTCTGGCTCCAAGTTGAACTGTACGCGGCCGAGGCGCTTGCCCATGAAGGCGTGATCCCGGCCGAGGACTTGCGCCGCCTCAAGGCCGGCGCGGAAACCTGGCTCGGGGACCTGTCGGGATTGGTCGAACGCCAACGTGAACTGGAGAAGACGCTTAATCACGACGTGATCGCGTTCACCACGGCGGTGGCGGAGCGGGTGGAAGATCCAGCGGCGAGATGGCTGCACTACGGACTGACATCCAGCGATGTGGTGGATACGGCCCTCGCGGTGCAACTCGTCCAGAGCGCCGATCTCCTCCTTCAGGACTTCATCGAGCTTCGCGAGGTGATCGCAAGGCGCGCCTCTGAGCACTCCCTGACCCCGTGTATCGGACGCAGCCACGGCATCCACGCCGAACCGACCACCTTCGGCCTCAAACTCGCCGTTGATGTACGACGAATTTGGACGCGCGCTCGACCGCCTGCGCCATGTCCGGGAGGTCGTGGCTGTTGGCAAACTCAGCGGGGCCGTCGGCACCAGCGCGCATCTCCCGCCGCGCGTGGAGGAGGTGGTCTGCAGTCGCTTGGGGTTGCGTCCGGCGCCCATTGCCACCCAGGTGGTCCAGCGCGACATGCATGCGGAGTTCATGACGGCTCTTGCGCTCGTCGGCCGCCAGCATCGAGCGGTGGGCGGTGGAGTTCCGCCATCTGCAACGCACCGAAGTCCTCGAAGCCGAGGAACCTTTCACCACGGTCAGAAAGGCAGCAGCGCCATGCCGCACAAGCGCAACCCCATCACCTGGGAACGCCTCACCGGCCTGGCACGCGTGATGCGCGGCAACGCCATGGCCGCCGCTGGAAAATGTCGCCCTCTGGCACGAGCGCGACATCAGTCACAGTCAGCGTCGAGCGCATCATCCTCCCCGATTCCTGCACGCTGCTCGACTACATGTCTCGGCCTGCTCACGCGCCTGATGGACGGTCTGCAGGTCTATCCGGAGAACATGAAGAAGAACCTCGGGCTCTCGCCTCGGCATGTGGAACAGCCAGACCGTCCTGCTCGCGCTGATCAAGAAAGGACTCACGCGCGGAGCCGGCCTATAACCTGGTCCAGCGCAACGCCATGAAAACCTGGACGGTCAATCACGCCGGCCGCGAGGACGCGGATTTCGTGGCGCAACTGCGGTCGGATCCGGAAGTGACCCGGCATTTCGAACCGGGAGAACTCGAGGCACTATGCTCGCTGGACTTTCATCTCCGGGAGGTCCCGCACAGGATGGCATTGGTCGGGTTGGCCGCGCCGACGGGTTGATTCCGATCGGTCCCGCGATCAAGGGTGACCGTTGAACGCCGGCGCCGGCGGCTTTGCCGCCGGTTTCTCCTGTGGCGCCTCCTGCCGGGCCGGTTTCAGCCAGATCTCACGCCAGAAGGAAAACTCGTTGCGCGGGCAGCCCCCCAGCACGTTGACGCAGCCGCACCGGGCTCCTTCCAGGAGGACGGTGTTTTCAACGGTGCGCATTTCGCCGGTGGTCTCAATGATCATCCGCTCGAGTCGTCCATGAACACGAAAGGGCTTTCCGCAGCAGTCGGTCATTCCGAAGCTGAGCCCGCGGTTACGCCCCGAGGTGTCGAGCGTGGTCCGGATTTCGTCGACCGATTTGACGGTCACCCAGTCGCCCGGTTGCAGCGCGAGCGCCTCCGTCGGGGTCCGCTTCAAGCCACCGGACACAAGGCCGAGTCCCATGCGGCGGACCTTGCGCAGGACGGGACGCAGGACGAGGCGCAACATCTCCCCCAGTCCGCGGTTGCCGTTCGTCACCTCGTGCACGCATTTCCACGCCTTTCGACCGCGGCTCATCTCGAGCGTGGCGGTGGCGAGTTGAGTGGATTGGCAGAAATAGTGGCCATTCCCCAGGTGCGAGCAGAGGTTGTTGGACCTCGGGATGGCTGTCGTCGACGGTCCTCGAATGGGTTCGCCGGGCTGCACCTTTCGCAACCAGGCCTGCTTCCAAAACAGCACACAGGCACGCCCGCAACCGTCATGGCCTTCGCCCGTGCAGAGGAGGTCATCCAGGATGACCACATCGTTGTCGCGGAATTCACGAATGTCGTACCCAAGCGGTCCCAGGTCGACACACGTCTTCTCGGCACGACGGGAGACGGTGAATCGGCGGCCACAGAATCGAATCATCTCGGGCATGAAGGGCAGGCCGCCCAGGGTGCCCTTTTCGTCCAGGGTGGCGCGGATTTCGGCCATGGGGCGAACTTCGACAGGGTCTCCTTTGCGGAGCATCTGGTGTTGGGTCTTCATGGTGTCGTCAACCGATCGGTCAGGGCCTGTCCCCATCCCAGGATCCGCATGTAGGCGCGCATCGCGGTGGCCAGGGCGGCGTTCCTTTCGCTCGCCTTGTAGCAGATTTCGTCCGTGACGTTCCTCCAGTTGGAACGATTGGCCACGTTGTGGGAGATGGTGATGGACGGCGTCAGCATCCGCGCCGTGTGCCACCAGCGGTTGGGCAGGAACAGCAGGCTGCCGGGCGTCAGACAGCCCCGATGGGCCACCGCGCGCGCGAATAGCGGGAACCGGGTGAAATCGGGGGGATCGACGCGGGTGATCCAGGAGTGATGGCGCGGCGTCTCCTTGGGATACACGAAATCGGTGTCCTCGGGTGCGTAGAGGACTGCCTCCTTCTCGCCGTGGATCTGCGCAAGAAAGGCATGGGTGCTGTTGGAATCGTAATGCAGGAACGGAAAGCCACCGCCCGCGCCTCCAATGTAGATCTCCGCCTCGCGTCCCGCGGATGGATAAAAGGGACCCCGAAGCCAGTTCGGCCGGATGTAGACGGGTGAAGGCGTGAGGTCCGCGAGGAGTTCCGGAAACTCGACGCGCACCTCGCGATTCCGGAAGTACGGCGCCACGTGGCCGGGCACTGAGTTCTCGACGCGATCGATGAACTCCCGCATGGAGTAGGAGACCTTGTCGATCGTGACGATCTTCTCCGCGTAACGGTCGCGAAAGAAGGCCGGCGTCCAGCGCCCGACGGCCTTCCACGGGGCCAGCCCGTCGGTGAGGATCACCGGCCGGTTCGGGACGAGATATTCGGACGCGAACTCCTGGCAGGACAGGCCGCACCGCATGGGGATGGGCACGACTGCCTGCAGGACCGGTGTTTCAAGCGTGGTCATGGAGAGCCTCCTGTTTCAAAATCGGATCTGCTCACGGCCCATGAACCGCGGCGGGGAGCCCTCACCCGGCCCCGCAGTTACGGGGGCACCCTCTCTCATCGGATGCCGGTCTTTATCCAAATTCTGCATCGCTGGATGAAGCGACAAACGGTCCCGGAGGGAACGGGGACAATAGCCGGGGGCAAGCGAGGTACGAGTGCCGCCCCCGGTGGCATCCGCCATCCCATTCGCCGCGCCCCGGAGGGGCGCGGGCGGCAGCCGGTGCGGTGGGGAACAACCGCCAGAGGCTGCCACACCACCGTCGGGGTGCAGAGGCGTAGGGAGAGCTCCCTGCTCAGAATTGAATGGCTCACGGTCCATGGCGTAAGGCGCAGGTCATGGGAGGGCGCGCATGGGATGACGTTCAAAGGGTCTGGACGGCCGGGCGCAGGAGGGCGTGAGGAATGGAGTCGGTTGCCTCGTTCATCAGCGGCCGCGCCCTGGTGAGCGCCTCGGTCAGCCGATCGCCGACCATTCCGACATACGGCTCGACGAACATGCCGCCCGGATTCACGGAAATGTTCGCCACCTCCAGTCGTCCCGTGACATGACTGGCCCAGCCCATGCACGGATCGTCAAAACCCCGGAAGAACTTCTGCGGACGAACGACGAGGACATTGGCGGCGAGCGGACGTGGACGGTAAAGCATGCCCACCTGGTCGTGGAAGTCTTCGAGCAGAAACCGCGACTCCTCTGGAGTCGTCTCGTCCCGGCGGAGTCGCCGGGAAAGGATCGAGAGCCGGGCCGCCAATCGACCTGAGCGATACCGAACCATCTTGCGCAATCGGGCCGAGGTGTACGTCAGCATGTCGGCCGCGTGGAGTCCGACGATGTTGCCCCAGTGAAAGGCGACCTTCTCGCACCAGCGGGACCACCGCGACGTGCGAAACACGGCGCGGGCGGCCTCGATCGGATTATACGTGTCGATAAGGACCACCAGCCGAACCTCCTCACGCCGCGCGAGGAGGCGCTGGGCCATCTCGTAGGCCACCAGGCCGCCCATGCAGAATCCTGAAAGGTGGAACGGACCCGACCGTTGGACTGAAAGCAGTTCCTCCAGGTAATGTTCGGCCATTGCTTCGACCGTTCCGTCCCGGTCGGCCATGTGGGTGACCGCCCGGGCCTGCAACGCATAGAACGGCTGCTCGGCAGGCAGATGCCGGATCAGATCGCGGGCAAAGAGCACCTCACCCCCGCCGCCGTGGACACAAAACAGCGGCGGCAGTTTTCCGGTCGGCCGTACCGCGACGAGGGAACGCCACGGGACCGAGGTGCCGCTCGTTCCATCGATTACGGCGGCAAGGTCCGACAGGGTTGGCGAGCGCAGAATGGTGGCCAACGGCAGCTTTCGCCCGAATCCCTTCTCAATGGCATCAAACAGGCGCACCGCCAGAAGGGAGTGCCCGCCGAGATCAAAGAAATCCGAGGTGCGGCTGACCTGCCGGCACTCGAGGAGGTCACTCCAAAGCGAGGCCAGCGTCCGCTCGGTCGCGGTGACAGGTGGATCCGCGACGGCCGGGGCACGCGACCGGTTCTCAGCCCATTCCTCCGGCGCCGGCAGCGCCTTTCGATCAATCTTGCGATTTGCGGTGAGCGGCAGCCGGTCCAATACCACGAAATGCTGGGGGACCATGTACTCGGGGAGCGTGTTGCGGATCCGGGCCCGCAAATCCGCGGCCACCACCTGCCGTCCCTCGTGCGGTTCGACATAGGCGACGAGCTGCCGCTCCCCCTGGTCGCGGTTCCGCACCACGACCGCGCACTGGCGCACATCGGGATCGCGCCCGAGAACAGATTCGATCTCGCCGATCTCGATCCGGAACCCGCGAAGTTTCACCTGCTGATCCATCCGCCCCAGGAACTCGATCGAACCGTCCGCGCGGTACCGGGCCCAATCGCCCGTGCGGTACACGCGAGCGCCGGGCCTGGAATCGAAGGGGTGCGGAAGGAACTTTTCGGCGGTCAGTTCGGGCCGATGAAGGTAGCCGCGGGCGAGACCGTCTCCGCCGATGTGGATCTCGCCGGGGACGCCGATCGGGACAGGTTGGCCGTGGGGGTCGAGAAGGTAGACCTGGGTGTTCGCGATCGGTCTCCCAATCGTTGCCGGCATGCCCGCCTGCCGCAGGGCGCAGGTCGAATAGGTCGTATCCTCGGACGGCCCGTACAGATCGTACACCTTCCGGACGAAGCCGAGCGCATGGAGGCGATCCACAATCGCCGTCTGCAAAGGTTCGCCCGCGAGGTTCACGACTCGAACCCCGGATGGGATGGCCTTTTTCCGGAGGAGTTCGGTGATCGCCGAGGGGACCGTGTTGATGAGGGTCACCTCCCGACGGGCGGCGAGTTCCGGCAGCGCGAGCGCATTTTCAGCAACGATCACGGCGCCCCCACCACTGAGCGTGACGAACAATTCAAACACGGAGAGGTCGAAACAAATGGACGTGGAGAAAAGAACGCCCGCCAATTCGTCCGGCGCGAAGACGCCCAACGCCCAATGCACCAGGACGGCGGCGCTGCGGTGTTCGATGGCCACGCCCTTGGGAACCCCAGTGGAGCCCGAGGTGTAGATCACGTAAGCGAGGTTCTGGGGAGTGACACCCGGCTCCGTGCGCGGTGTCGGGGATTTCGTCTGCCAATCGAAGCCATCGAGGAGGACGACCGTTGCCCCGGGCTGCCCGGACAGGAGATCCTCCGTGTCGTGCTCAGCGAGGACCACCGCGGCCGACGTGTCTTCCAGCATGAACTGGATGCGCTCGCGGGGGTATTTCGGGTCCAGCGGGACGTAGCCGCCACCCGCCTTGAGGATCGCGAGCATCCCAACAATCATGTCGGCCGACCGGCGCATGCAGACACCGACGAGCGACTCAGGTCCAACGCCGAGTCCGCGCAAATGCCCGGCGAGCCGATCGGCGCTTTGGTTCAGCTCCCGGTACGTCAGGCGCTCGCGATTCCAAATCACGGCCGTCGCGTCGGGAGTCCGCGCAACCTGTGCCTCGACGAGTTCGGGCAGCGTCATGGGTCCATCAATGGCCATGCGGGTGTCGTTCCACTCGCGGGTCATTTGATCGAGGTCCTCGTCGGACAGCATGCGGAGGCGTGTCAGCTTCTCGTCCGGGTTGGCCATGGCACTCTCGAGGATCTTCCGGAAGTGCTGCAGCCACCGGCGAATCGTGCCAGCGTCGAAGAGGTCCGTGCTGAAATCGCAGTCCAGTCTCAGGTCATGATCGTTGTCGATCACATTGACGGACAGATCGAACACGAGCGACGAACGGGGGAATTCCTCGATGTCCGTCCGGAGGCCTGAAAGTTCGAAACCGGCCACCGCGCGATCCAGATTGAAAAGCACGGGAACCAATGGCACCCGGCTTGCATCGCGCGGCACGCGCAGCAATTCGACCAGCCGGCCAAAACTCAGGTCCTGGTGTTCGAAGGCGTCCAGCAGGGACCGTTTGAGGGCCTTCAGGAACTCGCGGAAGGACAGGTCGGGGCCACAGCGACTCCTCACCGGCAGCAGGTTGACGCAATGCCCCACCAGCGCGCGGCTGCCGGCAACCGGCTCCAGCGGCGCGGACAGTTGGCCGGCGGCAGGCACGCCGACGACGAGGTCCTCCTGGCCGCTCAGCCGATGAAGAAGGACCTTGAACCCCGCCAGGAGGAACGTGAGAAGCGTCGTTCCCTGGCGCGCGCTCGTCTTCTTGAGGGCCTGATGGAATTCCGGCTCCCACCGCACCGTCACGCGTTCCGCGCGGAAACTGCGTTGCGGCGGGCGAAGACGATCCGTTGGCAGATCCAGCGGCGGCGGGAGGGCAGCAAACGCCGACCGCCAGTAAGCCTCGGCCGAGGCCCGCGCCTCCTTGCACGCCGCCGAGGCGAGGTGTTGGTGATACGACGCGAATTGCAGGGCCGCCTCGAGGCCGGCCAGCCGTCCGTCGCAGCCGGCGGCATACAGGAGCTTCAGCTCATGGAGGAGAACACCCGCTGACCATCCGTCCACGACGAGATGGTTGAAGGTCAGGATCAGGATGTCCTCCCCAGCCGGGAAGCGAACCAGCAACAATCGGATGAGGGGAGCACGACCGATGTCAAACGGGGTCTCGCTCTGGCCACGCGCCAGGCGCTCGACCTCTGCCGAACGCTCGGCGGCGGAAAGGGCCTCGCGCACCTCCACGCGCAGCGAAAGGTCCACCGTCGGAGCGACGCGTTGGACCGGCGAGACCCGGTCAAATGAGGTGCGAAGGCTGTCGTGTCGGTCGATCCACGCACGCAGGCTCGCTTCCAGCGCGGCAACATTCAGCGGCCCGTGCAGATGGAGCAGGAAGGTGATGTTGTAGGACTGCGAGGCGCGGTCATCGAGGAGTGATGCCAGCCAGACTTCCCGCTGGGCCTCAGTCAGTTCGTATTCCCGCGGGTCATGCCTGACCTCGCGACTCGTGGAGGCGCCCGGCCCCGGTGGCGCCGCGACGCTCATCCCCGTGGCCTTCCCTTCGAGCTGCCGACCCGGCAGGAATCCGGCCTTCGCCAGATCGGCGAGGGAGTCCTCGACGGCCTGCACCATCCGCTCGGCGTCCGCATCGGTGTGCGCGGTCGTGAACACAAACGCGCGATTCTCCCAGATGTGAATGCCGCGCTCGCGGAGGAGATAGAACAGGAGAGCACCGTGCCGGAATGCCGACTGGACGGTCAGGTACAGCATCGAGCTGAACTGCGCCACGTGAAGCGGCGCGCCGAAGCGTGTGATCACCTCCCGCAGGCGTCCGGCCGTCTTCGCGGCCAATTCAGCCACGCCCTCCTGCAGGGCCGGCCCCTCGCGCCTCAGGTGCTCGAGCACCGCGCGGGCGACCGCGATCGTGATTGGATGCCGGACAAACGTGCCGGCGAAGAAGGTCACGCCGACTTCCGGGAAGGAGGTGTCGCCGAACTTCCACGCGCCGCCGTCCAGCGCGTCCAGGAAACGCGGCCGTCCGGCGACAAGACCGATCGGAAGCCCGCCGCCGATCACCTTGCCATAGGTGGCGATGTCCGCGCGGATACCGTAGTACGCCTGCGCCCCGCCGGGGTGCACGCGAAAGCCGGTGACGACCTCGTCGAAGATGAGGGCCGTGCCGGTTGCCTCGGTGATACGACGCAATTCGAGAAGGAACTCACGCGGCTGCAGATCGAGCCGCCGGCTCTGAACCGGTTCGACGAGAACGGCGGCGAGTTCGTGCCCACAAGCGCGGATGAGCTCCAGCGACTCGGGATTGCCCCAGTCGAACACCTTCATCTGGCTCGTTCCGGCCATTGGAATGCCGGGCGCAATCGGCGCGGCGCGCACTTCACCATTGACCGTCAGCGGACGGGCAAGGACCTCATCGAAGATCCCATGGTAGGCGCCCGAGAACATCGCGATCGTATCCCGCCCGGTTACGGTTCGAGCGATGCGGATCGCGCCGAGAACCGCCTCGGAACCCGTGTTGCAGAATGCCACCCGCTCCATGCCGGTGAGTTCGCGCACGAGGGCCGCCGCTTCTCCCACCATCGGCTGGATGGGGCCGATCTCGAATCCGAGTTCGAGCTGCCGTCGGATCGCCTCGAGAACGAACGGCGGGCGATGCCCAAAGAGGCTGGCGCCGAAGCCCATCACAAAATCGATGTATTCGTTCCCGTCGACGTCCCACACGCGCGCGCCGTCCGAGCGCTCGGTGTAGATCGGATAGACCATCTCCTTCCAGAGCTGTTTGAACCCCGAAACAGTCCGGGGGTCCGCGAGCACAGCCCGATTCTGCGAAGCCAGTCGCTTGGAGCCCGCGGTGCGATGCGTGTAACGCTGGATCAACCCGTCAAGCCACTGTTGCTGTTCGGCGGTGAGCCCGGTGACCGGCCCGCGATCCAGCGGGCGAAACGGTCCGTGCGATCGGGTCTCGCCTGGCGCACCAGCCGGCGGGGTCGATGCGGCCCGGACCGCGGGCGCGCCCGATACTGAAGCCGGGTCAACGCCCGCCTGCGGGACCGGCAACGGCCGTCCGGCAGTTGGCAACGCCGCCGGGCCCTGACCACGCACCATCGCCAGGAGTTGCGCATGGATCTGAACTTGTTGCTCCAGGAGGTGCTCCAGCGCGGCAGCGGTCGATGCGCCGCCGGGAGCGATCGAGGCGGCCGGGGCTTGTGGCGCCGGGACGAGGACCGCTGCCGCCGGTCGAAAGGCGTCCGGCGGGAGCTTCTCATCGAGATAATCGGCGAGGCTGCCGGGTGTGAGAAGGTCCTCCATCAACTGGCGAAACGAGACCGGGACCCCGAATCTGCGCTGAAAGAGAGTCGCCGCCTGCGTCAGGAGAAGGGAATCGAGTCCCAACTCGAGAAACGTCACGGCGGGATCCGCGGCATCGAGATTCGACCCCGACAGTTCCTGCAAGAGTCCCCGAAGGATTTCGAGGAGGTGCTCGCGACGCGGAGCCGGCGCTGGCGCGGGCGGCATCGCCCCCGGCATCCCATCCGCGGGCAGGGCGGTCGACGGCGGAGTTGGCGATGACCCTGAAGGACTCGGCGTAACCGCCCCCGCGGCGAGGGAGACCGGCATCGGCGCCGCTGCGGCCGGCGGGTTGGCGTGGTTGACCGGTGTCTCAGGCCAGTACCGTTTCCGGTCGAACGGATAGGTCGGGAGGACGACGCGCCGCCTGCGTTCGTCGCCATAGTAGGCCTTCCAATCAATGGTCGCGCCTGCCACCCAGAGGCGTCCGAGTGCAGATAGGAAGTTGGGGAGTTCCTGGTCGCGGCTGGGACCGAGCGACGCGAGCACGGGTTGATTGTCCTGGCGCCCTGGGTGTTGGCGGGCCAGTTGTGTGAGGGTCTGACCGGGACCCACCTCGAGGAGGATTGGATGATCCCTGGCAGCGAGTTCGCCGAGCCCTTCTGAAAACCGCACGGTCTGCCGGACGTGACGCGCCCAATAATCCGGGCTCGCGGCGTCCTCCGCCGCCACCCAGCGACCGGTGACATTCGAGACAAATGGAATCGTGGGCGGCGCGAAACGGGTCCGACGAAGGCGCTCGGTAAACGGCGCCACCACCGGATCCATCATCGCGGAGTGGAAGGCGTGCGAGGTGGAAAGACGCTTGGCTGCGACGCCGCGCGCGCGGAGTTGCTCTTCGAAACGTGAGATGGCGTCGTCCGGGCCTGCCACCACGCAGAGCTGGGCGGCGTTGACCGCCGCGATGGCCAGGCCGGCTTCGAGTTGGGTCTCCAGTTCCTCCTGGCCCATTCGAACCGCCAGCATCGAACCGTGCGGTTGGGTCTGCACGAGTTCGGCCCGGTGCGCCACGAGCATGAGGGCGTCGGCCAGCGTGAAGACACCGGCAAGATGGGCCGCGACGTATTCACCCACGCTATGGCCCATCATGGCCGCGGGCCGGATGCCCCACGCCATCCATTGGCGGGCCAGCGCCGTTTCGATCGTGAACAGCGCCGGCTGCGTGAAGCGCGTCTGGCGAAGCTGTTCGGACGCGCGCTCCTCCTGTTCCCGGCCCGCGAAGAGGATTTCTCGCAAGTCCCATCCCAAACTGGATCGCAAGATCCCGGCGCATTCGTCGACCACCTCGCGAAACACCCGCTCCTGCCGGTACAGCTCCGCGCCCATCATGACGTACTGCGCGCCTTGTCCAGGAAACAGGAACGCCACCGGCGGATCAGTCCGATCCTGGCGCGCCGTGTAAACACGCCGCGCGTCCGGTTTCTCCAACGCGGCGATCGCCTCGGCCGTGTCCCGACAGACGAGACTGCGCCGATGCATGAACTCGCTCCGCCCGACCTGCAGCGTGAATGCGACATCGGCAAGGTCCAGATCCGGGTGGGATGCCAGGTGTCCCGAGAGATTCCGGGAAGCGGTTTCCAGGGCGTCGGCTGTCTTTGCCGAAAGCAACAGGAGTTTCCACGGTCGCGATGGGTCGCCCGGTTTTGGCGCCGGCGCCTCTTCGAGAATCACGTGCGCATTGGTGCCCCCGGTTCCAAACGAACTGACACCGGCGCGCAGAGGGACCCCGCCTTCCGGACGCAGTTCGCGCACCGCGGCATTGACGAAGAACGGGCTCTTGTCGAGGTCGAGCTTCGGGTTGGGTGTGTGGAAATGAAGGGTCGGCGGGAGCAGCCGATGCTGAAGGGCGAGCGCCGTCTTGATGAGGCCCGCCGTGCCCGCCGCCGCATCGAGATGGCCGATGTTGCTCTTCACCGAACCCAGGGCGCAGAAGGCGGTTCGCGCTGTCGTCCGGCGGAAGGCGCGCGTCAGGGCGGCAACCTCGATCGGATCGCCGAGCGGGGTCGCCGTGCCGTGGGCCTCGACGTACGCGATCGAATCGGCGTCGACGCCTGCGACCGCATGCGCGAGGGAGATGACCTCCGATTGGCCTTCAACGCCCGGGGCGCCGAAGCTCACCCGCTGCGCGCCGTCGTTGTTCAGCGCGACGCCCTTGATCACGGCGATCACCGGGTCGCCGTCCTCGAGGGCCTCCGCCAGGCGCTTGAGAACCACGACGGTGACGCCGTTGCCAAACGCGGTGCCCTGGGCCGCGGCGTCGAAGCTCCGGGTGTGCCCGTCGGGCGAGCCGATGTTGCCTTCCTGGTGAAAGTATCCCCGGCGCTGCGGAACGGTCACGGAGACACCCCCTGCAAGCGCAAGATCACACTGAAACGTCAGGAGGGCCTGGCACGCCTGGCATACCGCCACGAGCGAACTGGAACAGGCGGTATTCAGGCTGAGGGCCGGCCCGCGAAGGTTCAGCTTATACGCCACGCGTGTGGCGAGGTAGTCCCGTTCGTTTCCCAGCATCACCTGCTCGGGTCCGACCAGTTCCCGCAAATCCGGACGCGGATGCAGGGCATGCAGGTAATAGGTGTTGAACGTCGCCCCCGCGTAAATGCCGACCGAGCCCTTCACCCGCCCGGGGGCGTGTCCCGCCCGCTCCAGGGCCTCCCAGCAGGCCTCGAGAAAGACGCGCTGCTGGGGGTCGAGGATTTCGGCTTCTTTCGGGTGAATGCCGAAAAACGCGGCATCAAAAAACTCCGCATCCTGAAGAATGCCGCGGGCAGGGACGTAATGCCCCTGGCTTCGGAGCGCCGATGGGTCGAGGCCGGATTCGATCAGCTCGGCGTCGCTGAAGAACGAGATCGACTCCCGACCGGCCACGAGATTCGACCAGAACTCCTCCACGGATCCGGCACCCGGAAAGCGTCCGTGGACCGCAATAATGGCGATGCCTTCTAGGAGCGATTCATCCACACGTGCCACCTTTCATCATAACTTTGTCGCGCGGCGCGGCCGCGCCAGGGCCAGCCTCTGCCGCCGGCCGCGATCCTGAATCTCCGAGGCGCGTTCCCCGCCTTCCTCGGGATGCTCGAGGTGCGCCGCCAGCGAGCGGATTGTTGGAAATTGAAAGAGGGCGACGAGCGGGAACTCGCGGTCCAAAGTCTGTCGCAGCCGCTGGTGCAGTCGACTCACGAGGAGCGAATGCGCCCCGAGATCAAAGAGGTTTTCCTGGACGCTGATCTCGTCCACCTGGAAGAAATCGTGCCAGGTCCGCGCGATGCGCTTCTCCAGGTCCGTTTGGGGCGGCATCGCGTTCTGCGCGGTGGCCTGCAACCGTCGCCTCGCCGGCTGGGTGGGCGGCAACGGCACCGAGAGTTCATCGAGGAGAACGCCAATGGAGGCCCCAGGGCGCGCGATCAGTTCGCCCAGGATCCGCAGAAAATCGGCCTGCCACCGGCGCGCCGAGCTTGCCGACACCACCTGGCAATCAGGGATGAACGTTACCCTCCAGCCGTCTCTCGGCTCCACCAACACCAGCAGCGGGTAGTTCGTGTGGACCGGACCCCGGAATTCCTCAATGGCGACCCGTCCCCCAAGGTGCCGGGCCTCGTCGTCGACGTCGTAGTTCTGCAGCACTAAGAGGCTCCCGAAGAGCCGAAACCGCCATGGCACCTCGCTCCAGGATTGGATCTGCTCGAGCGACGCGAATTGATGTTCGCTGATCCGGAGGAGGGTCTGGTGCACCTCGGCGACAAACCCTCGCGCCGGCGTCCCGGCCCCGGCGCGCACACGAACAGGGAGATTGTTAACCAGGGGGCCCACGATCGTTTCCGCCCCGGGTAATTCCGGTGGACGCCCGGCAAACGCCGAGCCAAAGACGACGTCCGCGCGCGCGCTGAGCCGCGCAACCGTCAGCGCCCATGCGGCGTGGATCAAGGCGCCGGGTGACACCTGGTGAGAAGCGGCCCAGCCGGAAATGCAGGCGGCCGTTTCCACGGGAACGCGGACGCTCAGTTCGCCAATACGGTGGCCGTCGGCAGGAAGGACCGGCGCGCCGCCCTCGAGCGGAGTGGGCTCGCGAAATCCGCGCATCGCGTCGCGCCAAAACGCCTCCGCCTCGTCGACGCGCCACTGCGCCAACCACGCGACGTAATCCCGGTAGGAACGCGCCGGGTCAAAGGCCGGGGTCCCGCCGTCCGCCAGGGCGCCATAGGCCAACGAGAGATCGCGAAAGACCCGTGGCCAGGACCAACCGTCCAGTAATAGCGCTGGCACGGACCAGAGGAGGCGGTACTGCTCGTCTCCCACGCGGGCGAGGTGGAAACGCAGGAGCGGTCCGGCGTCCAGGGCCATGCCCCGCGCCCGATCCTCTTCGAGCAGTCGCGTCCATCGAACGTCCTGCTCCTCCCTGGTATGCCCCCGCCAGTCGAATTCGGTCCACGGAACATCGCCGGACCGACGCACGACCTGCACCGGGTCGCGGCTTCCGACGCTGCGGAAATCGGTGCGAAGAATGGAATGCCGCGCGATGACGGCGTTCCACGCCTTGCGCAGAAGGTCCGCATCCAGGCGGCCGGCCAGCGTGCAGGACCATTGATCGAGCACCGAAATGCCCGTCGACGCGGCCGTGTGGAACAGCGCCTGGATGGGAGTGAGGGGGTAAATGTCCTCGACGCCGCCCGACTGCGTGAGCGCATCGACCTCCGCCTGGGTGAGACTGCAAAGCGGAAAATCCGAGGGCGTAGCCCCCCCGGCCATTGGCTGGAGACAATGCCCAATCACCTGGCGCAGTTCTGACTCAAACGCGCGCGCGAGCGACTCGATGGTGGCATCCTTGTGCAGGGCTCGACTGTAGGTCCAGAGGACCTCCAGGGTGCCATGGATCACCCGGGCGTCGATCTCGAGGAATTGCCGCCGCGTCTGCGCCGGACCGTGCCAGGGTCCCGTCGATTCCTCCGCCAGTTGGAACCGTCCGGAGTCCCTCACCACGCTGTCCCACTGCCCGAGATAATTGAAGACGATCGGTGGCTCCGTCATCGACCGGAGCGGCGATTCCACCGGGAGATGGCGGCAGGCGAGGTACGCAAACCCGCGGCGGGGTGTCCGGCGCAGTTGTTCCTTGATCGACTTGATGCGCTCGCCCGGTTCGCTGGCGTCGACGTTCAGGACGATCGGATGCATCGTCGTGAACCAGCCGACGGTGCGCGATACGTCGAGATCGCCGAAGACGTCCTCCCGCCCGTGCCCCTCGAGCAGAAGTGCCACCGTCTTCTCACCGGTCCATGCGGCGAGCGCTGGCGCAAGCGCTGCCAGAAGGAGGTCATTGATCCGCGTGTTGTAGGCGGATGGTGCCCGTTGAAGAAGGGCGCTGGTCGTTTCCGGGTCGAGCGCGCTACGCACGATGGCGGTTGAAGCCTCGGTGTTCTCGCCGCCTGAAAAATCCACTGGAATCGTGGGAGATGCTTGCCGCAGCACCGAGCACCAGGTCGAGGTCTCCGACAGCAGAGCGGTGTTGTGAGCGGGTTCGTAATGGAGATCCGCCCAGCGCTTGAACGAGGCCGTTTTGGGCGGAAGCGCCGGAGGCCGACCCTGAAGGACCTGTCCGTACACCGTCTCGAGATCCTCGAGCAGGATCCGCCAGGACACAGCATCAACCGCCAGGTGATGGATCACCATCAGCAATCGCCCGGGTCGATGAGCGCCCGGCATCAGGTACAACACGCGCCAAATGGGACCTTTTTCCAGACGGAGTGTGGACTGCGCCCGGCTCGCTTGCCATCGGATCGCGGCTGCGAGTTCCGTGTCGGCGACCTGGTCCAGGCGGATGACCTCCATCGACACCGCCTCGCCGGGCGGGGCGAACTGCTGTCGGCCCCGACCCGATCCCCCGCTGGCCGGAAACCGCAGTCGAAGGGCATCATGGTGCGTTTCAAGGAAGCTGAGGGCGGCCCGGAAGGCATGAAGATCCAGGGGCTCGCGAACTGAAAGGAGCAGGGCCTGGTTGTAGTGTTCCGGGGCGGCGAGCCTGCGTTCGAAGAACCAGAGCTGAATGGGCGTCAGGGGCGCATCACCCACCACGGGCCCCTGGTCGCCCGCCTCCGGCGTGGCGGCGAGGTCCACGTCCGTCGCCAGTTCGGCGATCGTCTGGTGGGCAAACAACGCCCGTAGCGTGAGGCCGAGGCCCGCCTGCCGGGCCAGGGAGATGATCTGCAGGGAGAGGATGGAGTCGCCACCGAGTTCGAAGAAATTGTCGTGGATGCCGACGCGTTCCAGGCGGAGAACGCGCGCCCAGATCGAGGCGAGACACGTTTCGGTGGTCGTGCGCGGGCCGACGTAACGTTCGGCCAAGTCGGGGCGGTGAGGTTCCGGCGGCGGAAGGCGTCGGTGGTCAACCTTCCCGTTCGCCGTCAACGGAATCTGATCGAGGATGACGAAGGCCGAAGGCACCATGTATTCGGGCAGCTTCGCCTTCAGGTGGTCCCGAAAAACGCTCACCGGCGGCGGCGGTGGCGAGACCACCAGGTACGCGGCCAGGCGCTTTTCGCCGGGCGCATCCTCGCGGGCCACCACGACGGCCTGACGCACGGCGGGATGAAGGCAAAGAACGGACTCGATCTCTCCCAACTCGATCCGGAATCCCCGGATCTTCACCTGCTGGTCGATGCGTCCCAGGTATTCGACATCGCGCCCGGGAAGAAATCGGGCGAGATCGCCCGTGCGATACAGGCGCTCGGGGCCATCGGATCGAAACGGGTGCGGAATGAAACGGGTCCCCGTCAGCGCCTCGCGCCGCAGGTAACCTCGGGCAACTCCCGCGCCGCCGACGTAGATCTCTCCCGGCACCCCGATCGGCGTGGGATTGAGATCGGGATCGAGGATGTAGAATTCAAGGTCACGAATTGGAACGCCGATCACACTTCCGCCGGAGACATCCTTCGCCGACAGGGGGCGGTAGGTGACATGCACCGTCGTCTCGGTGATGCCATACATGTTGACCAGGCGCGGGTGTTCGTCGCCATGTCTTTCGAACCATGGCCGAAGGCTGCGCATCTCGAGGGCCTCGCCGCCAAAGACGACGTAGCGCAACGCAAGGGGACGCGGCCCGACCGTTTCCTCCGCCTGGATGAGCTGACGAAATGCAGACGGGGTCTGGTTGAGGACCGTGACGCGCTCCGCCGAGAGCAGCTCATAGAACGCCTCCGGGGATCGACTGGTCAGGTACGGCACCACGACAAGACGGCCGCCGTAAAGCAGAGCGCCCCAAATCTCCCACACGCTGAAGTCGAAGGCGCAGGAGTGAAAGAGCGTCCACACGTCCTTCGGTCCAAAACCATACCAGGCCTCCGTGGCCCGCATTAGCCTCGCGACATTCCGATGCGTGACCATGCACCCCTTGGGTTTGCCGGTCGAACCGGAGGTGTAAATGACGTAGGCGAGATGCCCCGGCCCGACCGGGGTCGCCGGATTCTCATCCGACTCCGAATCCAGCCCGCCACTCGCAACGTCGACCACCGTGGTTCCCGCCGGCAGGGGCGGGAGCGAACCCGACAGCGCCGCCTGGGAAATGAGGACGGGCGCCTGCGCATCCTCGATCATGAAGGCCAGGCGATCCGGGGGATAACTGAGGTCGATCGGGAGATATGCCCCGCCGGCCTTGAGTACCGCCAGGATCGCAACCACCAGGTCGGCGGAACGCTCGAGGCAGACTCCGACCAGCGTATCCGGCCCCACGCCCAGCTTTACCAGACTGTGCGCCAGACGATTCGCCCGCTGGTTCAAATCCAGGTACGACAGGGTCGAGCCTTCCCATGTCAGCGCCGGTGCTTCCGGATCGGCGGCCGCCTGGCGCTCGAACGAGTGATGCAGGCACTCGACAGGGTCGAACGTCGCGCGGGCCTCACTGAAATCCTTGAGCACCGCCTCCCGTTCCTCCGGGGGCATCAGGGGCAATCGACCCACCACCGCGCCCGGCTGGCGACACGCCGTTTCGAGGAGATGAACAAAATGCCCGAGCATCCGGCACGCGGTGTCGCGCCGAAAAAGGGCCGAGCTGTACTCAAGCGCGAGATGATACCCGTCGACTTGAGGAACGATTTCGAGGACGAGATCGAACTTGGCGCCCCCGTTGTGGAGGTCGACACGTTCGGCGGTGAGCCCCTTCGCCGTGAAATCACCGGGCGGCGAATTCTGGAGGACCAGCATGACCTGGAAGATCGGCGAATGACTCAGATCCCGTTCCACGTCCAACGCGTCAACGAGCTTTTCAAAGGGCAGACCGTCGTGCTCCAGCGCGTCCCAAAGGGCCGTCCGCGCCTCGTCGATCTGCTCGCGAAACGTGGTCGCCCCGGAGATCCCCGTTCGGATAACGACGGTATTGATGAAACAACCGACCAGGCGCTCGAAGGCGGGATCGTTCCGACCCGAAACGGGCATTCCAATCAGGATATCCGTCTGGCCGGTGTAACGGTGCAGCAACACCTGAAATGCGGCGAGCAGGACGGCGAACGGCGTCGTTCGTTCGGCCACGGCGAGCGCATCGATCGCCCGCCTTGCCTCGCCACCGATCGCGCCCGTGACTTCCGCCCCTTCATAGGTCATCACCGATGGGCGTGCGAAATCCGTCGGCAGTTCCAGCAGGCGCGGCGCGCCGGCAAGTTTCGCGCGCCAGAAATCGAGGTCGGCCGCGAACGCGCCACCTGCGAGTCGTCCGGAGATCCACGCGGCGTAGTCAAAATAGGAACGCGCGAGAGGCGCCAGGGCGGGAACGGGCGCGGCACGGATGGCCGCGGAGTAGAGCGAACCCAGTTCATCGAGCATCAGGTTGATGGACCAGCCATCCGCCGCGATATGATGCACCGTCAGCAAACAAAGGGTATGATCGGGTTCAACCCGCACAACAAGCGACCGGACCAGCGGACCCACGGCGAGCTGAAACGGCGTTTCGGCCTCCTCCCGCAGCAGCTTCATCGCTGCGTCCTCGTCCGGGGCCGGCACAACGCGGATCGGGATCTCCGGCACTTCGAGGACGCCGACCGATCTCGTTTCTCCACTCTGTCGAACGGTCGTCCGAAGGGGTGGATGGCGGGCAACCAGTCCCTTCAAGGCAACGCCCCAGGCGGCCGGGTCGAATGGCCCGCGGATCCGTCGGGCGGCGATAATGTTGTAGGCCGAGCGCCGCGGCAGGAATTGGTCGAGGAACCACAGCCGTTCCTGGGCCGGCGACAGGCATGGAGGGGAACCCACCGGTATCCTGGAGCTTCCGGCGATCTCGGCGGCATTCGCCAGCTCCCGGGCGATTTCGGCGATGGTCGCCCCGCGAAGCAGGCTCACGATCGGAATCGTGCGGCCAAACCCGCGGGCGATCCGGGAAGCGACCTGTGCGGCCTGGATGGATTGCCCTCCAAGGTCGAGAAAGCCGTCGCGCACCCCGATGGGCGCAACACCCAGGACCTCCTCCCACAACAGGACAAGTCGCGCTTCGACCGCGCTGGACGGCGCCGTGAAGTCCGCAGGGAGCGATTCCCGGTTCCGCTGAAACGCGCGTCGGACGGCGGCATGAATCCGGCCCGCGGTGGTTAGGTCGCGGGCGATCTCCGCGAAGTCGACATCGCGTGTCGGGGCTTCGCCGCGCGAGAAGACCGCGGTTTCGTCTCGGGCAACGGGGGGCTCGTCGTCAACGGGATTGAAGGTCACCGCCGCCGCCACAGCGGCGGGAATCCTGTAGGTCGCGCCATGCCGGTGCGCCTCCGCGATGGAATCGAGGAACCGGGCCGCCGGTTCGTTGCGGTCCGTCCTTCGAAACGGGATCACCACCCATTCCAATCCCAGGCGACTCGCGGTCTCTCCGAGCGAGGCCATGAGGAGGTGTTCCACGCCCTTGCCCAGCACACGGCAACTGAGCAGGAACGTATCCGCGATCAGTTCATCGGCACGCTGGTGAAAAAGACAGAGCCCCACCTCTCCATAGTCGCCAAATCGGTCACGGACAGAGACGAGGAGACCTTTGCGTTCCCCGGACGTCAGGAGAGCGCCGAGTTCCGCCGCGGTGCGCCGCACCCCTGTGGCATTAAACTGGTTCGTGCGCTGGGTGAGTTGCGCCGCCCTTTCAAACTGCTCGGGTCGAGGCGATACAAGGTCAACCTCCAGATTCAGTCCGGCCAGGAACTCCCTGAAAGAGGCGGAACCGGCCCGGAACCGTCTTCGTTCCGCCTGTTGACGGTATTGTTCCCCCCGCCCCCGGTCGACCGCGGTCGACGGCGGGAGATCCAGCACCCAAAGGTGCCGCGCAAAATCGAGGAGCGATTCGCCATCGGCGGGGACCTGGATGCAAACTGCCTGAGGACAGTGTGCCGTCACCTCCGCGCACTCGACTGGATTGTCGTCGAGAAAGACGAAGCCCTCCAACCCCAGTTCCAGGTCCGTGGCGAGTTCGCGCACGCTCTCGGATTTCGGGCGCCAATGCACTTTCCAGGCGACGAAATCCTCCCGGCGCAGGATCATCTCCGGGTGGCGAAAGGCGGCTTCGACATCCTGCTCGCGATTCTTGCTGGCCAGGGCCAGCAGAAGCCCGTGCTCGCGGCAGCCTCGGAGAAGGCGTTGGAATGCCTGCCGACTTGGGCCGACGGTGATGCCGTCAGCGCCTGCCTCCGCAATCACGCCCTCCCAGAGCGTGTTATCCGCATCGACAACGATCACCTTGCAGGGCGTCTGCAACAGCGGGCGCAGGCGGCGCATGAGCGTCGAGGCGACGGCCGTCCAGTACTCCGGCAGGAACGGGATATGTCCCAGCCGATCGGCTTCCGCGTCCTCGCAGGCGGGCGTCGGATACGCAGCCTCAACTTCGGCGTGATCGATCACCACCAGGCCCGGCAGTTGCCGAAGCGCCTCGGTGAGATCTCGCGTGCGCGACTCGAGCAGGTGCCTGGACACGATGCGGGTTCCAGCGTCCGTCGGCGACGTCCGAGCCACGAACACAACGCTCGACCGGCGGGCGCGCGGCAGGAATTCTCGAAACGCCGAAACCAATTCGCGGCACGTCGAGTCGAGCACCTCCGCTCCCCGTGTTTCTGGGGTGTCCCGAACGAAATCCTGGACCCGGACCAGAAAGAAGTTTGCTCCCGGCTCGCGCCCGGCACTGGCGCTGGTCGGATCGAGCAGTTCCTGCAAGACCTGGCTGTAGCTGGAGAAGGCAATCTCGAACCGGTCGAATCCCAATCGTCGACACCAGAATTCCAATGTCGGACCGAGGAGTTCAGCCGTGAAATTGGCGGTCACCTGGAGGCGGATCGCCAGGTCGCCGGATGCGGTCGGGAATGACGTGGTGGGCGGTGCCATCAGTGGGATCGAACCTCTCCTTCGAGAGAAACGATGGATGGATTTATCTCGGCCCCCTGGCGGCTGCCACCCGCGGCCGTTTCGTCGTCATGGCCGACACCCCGGCGGAGAATCGGTGGACCTCAGGCCATGGTCCCGATGCGCCGGCCCTCACGCCACTTTCCTGCTGTCCGACGAATAGGGGGGACTCCACGGTCGCTGGAACGGACCCGTACTTCCGACTTCTCAGCCAGGCTCTTCGCGATACAAAGCGCCTGGCGCCTGCACGGCTCATTGACGATGGGCACCTCACTCTTGACGGGCACCCAGCAGGCAGGATGCCATGACCGTAACTTCCTGAGAATGTAGCTGGTTTACGCATCCTGAGCGGCCGCGATCAACGTGCTTTTCTGCCAAACCGGCCCTCGGTGGCAAGAGTCTGTAATCCCGCCCGACGCGAATCCGTGGCCGCCACAGGTCCAGGAATATATAACACCCTCAGCAGCAACGCGTGCGCCAGCACGAGTGCGTTCGTCAGATTTACCGACACGTCGGCGCATCGCCGGCTCCGATTCATCGTGGGTCTTCCCCTAAAAGACCCTGTTCAGACGCATCCTGATCCAGTCGCCTTCAAAGGGCGGGCGCGCAGGGTGTCCTGAACCCACTTCACCCCGGCGGCACGCGTTCCGACACCTGTCCGGACGCCTCGCGGCAAGCTGGCAACTCGACCCCTCTGCCATGGGCCTTGCTTATCTCATCGGCTGCGGCGCGAAGCGGTGAAGGAGTTTTTCATGTGCCGGGTTCCTTTCCACCCCTCCACGGGTTCAAGACACGGATGAAGATCCGGCGAATGCCGCAGTGCAAGTGGGAAACCGGCTACCCGGGATCGTCCCTGAGCCGCTCTGCCAGGTGACAGGCAACCCGGCGTCCGGACTGGATCTGGCGGAGGAAAGGGGGCTCCACCCGACAGCGTTCTTCGGCCAGAGGACAGCGCGGGTGAAAGGGACAGCCGGGCGGCGGATGAATGGGCGAGGGCGCCTCTCCAGCCAGTACCAGTCGCTGGCGGCGGGCGTCTGGATCGACGGTCGGAACCGCAGACAGCAGCGCGCGAGTGTAAGGATGGAATGGACGTCGACAGACGGCGCGCGCCTCGCCCTCTTCCACGATGCGTCCCAGGTACATCACGGCCACTCGCCGGCTGAGGTGTTCGACCACAGGGAGGTCATGGGCAATGAACAAGTAGGCGAGCCCCCTTCGTTGCTGGAGATCACTCAGGAGATTGACGATCTGAGCCTGGATGCTGACGTCCAGCGCGCTGACAGGCTCGTCGCACACAATCAACCGCGGTTCCACGGCCAGGACCCGGGCGATGCCGATCCTTTGGCGTTGTCCGCCGCTGAATTCGTGAGGATATCGGTGCGCATCCGCGGCATTCAAACCGACGTCCCGCAGGAGTTCTTCGACCCGGCCACGGCGCGCCGACGGATTCGCCGCCAGACCGTGAATGTCGAGGGGTTCGCCAACGATTGCGCCCACCGTGAGGCGGGGATTCAGGGATCCATAGGGATCCTGGAGGATCATCTGAAAACCGCGCCTTAACGGGCGAAGCCGCGACGCGGAGAGATTCACGAGATCATGCCCGTCGAACCAGATCTCGCCGGAGGTCGGACGGATCAGGCGCATGACGGCACGTCCCAGCGTCGTCTTGCCGCAGCCGCTCTCGCCGACCAGTCCGAGAGTTTCGCCTGCCTCGATCTCGAGATTCACGCCGTCAACGGCCCGTACATACGCCCGCGCACTTCGGCGAAACCCGCTTCGAACAGGGAAATGAACCCGCAGGTTGCGGACCTCGAGCAATGCGGGGACCGCATTAGGATCACGGGGAGATGGACGTGTCATGCCAGTAGGGACATCGCACGGAGCGCTCACCGCCGACGGGCGTCAGGACCGGACGCGATTCGGAGCACGACGGCCGCGCAATGGGACAGCGCGGGTGGAATCGGCAGCCGCCTGGCCATGCGCCTGGCCTCGGGACCGAGCCGGGAATCGCGCTCAGCCGGGTCGCTGTGGATCCGAGCACCGGAACGGAACGGAGAAGACCGCGCGTATACGGGTGAAGGGGCTGGCGCAGAAGTTCGCGTGCGGGCGATTCCTCGACGATTTCCCCGGCGTACATCACCGCGACACGATCAGCGAGTTCGCTCACCAGTCCGAGATTATGGGTGATGAGGAGGATTGCCATCTGCAGTTCCCGTTGGAGATCGCGCAGAAGATCAAGAATCTGCGCTTGGATGGTGACGTCCAGCGCCGTGGTTGGCTCGTCTGCAATCAGCAGTCGGGGGTGGGCGGCAAGGGCCATGGCGATCATGACCCTTTGCTGCATGCCACCGGAGAGTTCGTGCGGGTAGTCGCGGCAGCGGGCGGCGGCTGCTGGAATGCCCACGCGTTCGAGCAGTCGCACAACCTCCGAGTGCGTCGCCGACTCGGGGCGATGGACTTCTAGAACTTCGCGAATCTGCTTTCCGATCCGCAGCACGGGATTGAGTGAAGTTGCGGGTTCCTGAAACACGTAGCTGACGATCCGACCGCGGATTTCACGAAGAGCGGCAGCTGGCAGTCGAAGGAGGTCGCGCCCGTCCAACCGGATGTTCCCGCCCGACAGGCGCGCGGGTGGACTTGGCAGGAGTCCGGCGATGGAGAGTGCCGTGACGCTTTTGCCCGATCCACTTTCGCCCACGAGGCACACGGTGGCGCCGCTATCGACGCGGAGGGAAACGCCATCCAGGACGCGGACGGAGCCGATCGCCGTGTCGAAATCCAAGCGGATATTCTCGATCTCAAGAAGCGGCGCCATGCAGATGCAAAAAGAGGCTGTGGATCGAATGAAAGCGAAAGGACCCCTCATGGTTGACCCCAAACGGCCCCATTCCTCAACCACCAAACTAGGGGACAGGTTTCCATTTTTCACACCAGGGGACAGGTTTTCCTTTTCCGAACCACCGGATCGCCAAACGGAGGGACGCGCACCGAACAGAGGGACGCACCGAACAGAGGGACGGGCTTTCCTTTTCAACCAGACGCGAACAGAGCAAACCAGGGAGCAAACCAGGGGCGCGAGTCGTTTGGATCGAAGGCGATGTGAACCGCGATCAATCCTGCCGACAAAGCGACAAGTTTTTCTGTAAGAGACGGCCGGGAACTGACGTTTATCTGGAGGAGGATCAGCCGGATGCGTCGCCCACGACTTCGAGCTCCGTCGGATTTTTGTGCGTTCTACCACTGTGTTTCGCGCGTGGTGGACCGGCGCAAGGTGCTGGGGAGCGCCGAGAAGGAATACTTCACGGCGTTGATGCGGGAGGCGGAGGCGTTCTGCGAGGTCCGGGTGCTGACGCACTGCGTGATGTCGAATCATTTTCACGTGCTGGTGGAGGTTCCGGCGCGGCCGGCGGTGTTGCCGAGTGCGGAGCAGATGGTGGAGAAACTACGGGGACTCTCCGGGCACCAGGACGTGGAGGGGGTGCGTCAGCAGTTTGAGGCCTACCGGCAAGAAGGAGATGGGGAAGGGGAACGACAGTATCTTGCGCGGTTTCATGCGCGGCTATGGGACCTGGGCTTTTTCATGAAGCTGCTCAAGCAACGCTTTTCCCAATGGTACAACAGGCGCAATGGCCGCCGGGGGACGTTGTGGGAGGAACGCTACCGAAGCGTGCTGGTCGAAGGGGAGGGGCAGGCGCTGGTCACCATGGCGGCCTACATCGATTTGAACCCGGTGCGGGCCGGGTTGGTGGCGGATCCGAAGGATTACCGGTGGAGCGGGTACGGGGAGGCGATGGCAGGGGGACAACGGGCCCAGGAGGGGGTGGTGGCCATCGTCAGGGCATTGGAGCGGGGTGGTTCCGAGTCGGTGAGGGGTTCGCTGGAGATGTACCGCATCCACCTGTACCGCGAAGGCAATGAGGAACGCGAGGGACGGCCTGCGCCGGGGACGGTGGGTCGAAAGGCCTTGTCGCGGGAAGCGGCTTTGGCGGTTCTCCAGGAGAAGGGACGCCTTCCGGCAAGCGAGTACCTGAGGTGTCGGGTGCGCTATTTTTGCGACGGGATGGTCTTGGGAAGCCGGCCGTTTGTGGAGGGGCTCTTCCAGAGATACCGCCACTGGTTCGGACCGAAACGGACCGATGGAGCGCGACCGCTGAGAGGCCTCGCCTCCGAAACCCCGCTCTTCACATTCCGTGATCTGCGGGTGAGACGATTTGAGTGAGAAATGGCCCTCAAGAGAAATGGCCTTCAATCGAGGCTCCAGTTCACTCGATCGCCCGGCAGGAAGGAAATGGTGGCAGACGCACTGATGTGCGCCTGTCCCGCATGGGCGTTCTTCGAGATCGCCAAAGACTCGATCGCGCAGGAAGAATGATGTCGACGATCGATTGTATTTGCAGATTTGGCGGCTTGGTCCACTCCGGGAAAACAACTTGCGATTCCCATTGCGCCTGAAGATACCTTACGCGGCCGATGCGTGCCAACGAAGTGCCGATCCGCATCACCGACGACCATGCCATCGATTCTTGTTCGAGATTATCTGGAGGGGACTGCCCAGCGTTTGCCCGAGAAGGAGGCGCTGATCTGCCGCGGAGATCGCCTCAGGTATCGGCAGATCGACGGCATGGCGAACCGACTGGCCAATGCTTTGATCGCAGGTGGGGTCCAGCGCGGGGATCGCGTGGCCGTGTATCTCGGCAATCGAATTGAGGCCGTCATTTCCATTTTTGCCATTGTCAAGGCGTCAGCCGTGTTCGTCGTGGTCAACCCTGGGACGAAATGGGACAAACTCCGATTCATCCTGAACAACTGTCACGCAAAGGCGGTAATCCTCGATTCCGGTAGCATGCGGTCCTGGCCGGACGAGCCAATGACCCACCTCGTGCCCTCGCTCCGGGCGTTGGTGCTTTGCGGGCCCGATGAGAGCCGGAATCGAAGCGCGGGACTGAGTGTCGCAACGTTTGAGGCTGTGCAGGCGACTGCATCCGCTGCATGTCCTCCCCGCCGGAATATCGACCTGGATCTTGCCTGCCTGATTTATACCTCCGGAAGCACCGGAGAGCCGAAAGGGGTGATGAGCGACCACAGCAATGTCGCCTTCGCAACCAGCTCGATCATGGAATATCTGGAGAATGTCGAATCGGACATTGTCATCGACGTCCTTCCACTGTCGTTTGACTACGGCTTGTATCAGCTTTTGATGGTATTCCGATTTGGGGGCACGCTCGTCCTGGAGGCGTCATTCACCTATGCCGGCGAATTTATGAAGCGGATTGTGGAGGAACGCGTCACCGGAATTCCTGGGGTTCCGACAATGTTCTCGGTTCTCGTGAGAATGGAGATGTCCAAATTCGACCTCTCAAGGGTTCGTTATCTTACAAACACCGCCGCCGCGCTGCCGCCCGGGCACATTCGCGAAATCCGTCAGAAATTCCCCGATGCGAAATTGTTTTCGATGTACGGCCTGACTGAAACCAAGCGGACGCTCTATTTGCCGCCGGAAGAGGTCGATCGTCGACCTGGCTCAGTTGGCATCCCAATTCCCGGCACGGAGGCGTGGATCGAAGATGCATCCGGTCGCCGATTGGGGCCCGACCAGATCGGCGAACTCGTCGTCAGGGGGCGGCACGTGATGCGAGGGTATTGGGAGTCGCCTGACGAGACGCAACGACGTTTCCGCCCGGGCGTCATACCCGGGGAACGAGTGTGTTACACAGGCGATCTCTTTCGGCAGGATCCAGATGGCTATTTTTGCTTTGTGTCGCGGATGGATGACATCATCAAGAGCCGGGGTGAAAAAGTGGCGCCGAAAGAGGTTGAGCACGTGCTCTACGAGCTGCCGGGGATCAAGGAGGCCGCGGTTGTTGGGGTTCCCGACCCAGACCTTGGAGAATCCATCAAGGCTCTTGTTGTTGTAGAGGCCGCGGCGGGCTTGACAGCAGGGAAGATTCTCGCGCATTGCCGTGCGCGCCTGGAGGAATTCATGGTGCCAAAAGAAGTCGAATTTCGCGAGGCATTGCCCGTGACGTCATCCGGCAAGATTTCGCGAAAAGAATTGAAGACCAAGGGATAGGCATTCTTCGCGGGCGCTGGAGACAACCGCCAGTGCCCGGCTTCGCCCCGCCCTCCCCGAGCCGCGTGTGGCGCATCTGATGCTCGGAGACGAGCGATCGCAGTCCCGCCTCGCTGCATCGAAATCGGAATCCGGGAGACTTCTCTCGCCCGACGTGTCCTCGGGGCTTCCAAGCACACAGGGTGAGTATTTTCCACGGTACTCATTCGTAAGTGCGCCCTTGGGGTGACAAGGGGACAGGCTTCTCTTCCGATGGACGAACGAAGAAGATGGACAAGGGGACAGGCCTTATGGAAGAGCAAGGGGACAGGCTTTTCTTCCTTTTTCAGGCTTTTCTTCCTTTTCTTCCCTCGGATCGAAGCGATCGACCAGTCTTCCCTATTCTGGCGACAGGCGGAGCAACCGGCCCGCGTGCGGAGGGACCGAAGGCAGAGTGAACTCGCCTTGTTGGACGCCGAGCTCCCGGCCCGACCAGACTTCCGTCACGCGCACGGAACCTGACACGGCTGACACGGGGATTGCGAAATCCCGCGGGGCGTCGTTCCAGTTTAGAATTGCCACCATTTCGCATTCCGGCAAGCGGAGGCGTCCGATTTCGAAGCCGCGACTTGCGAAATGCATGGCGCGACCGTTGGGAGGATACAGGACCTCGAACCGCCTTTTCTCGCGGTTCTCATAGGTGCGCAGATCGTCGCCGGCAAGCAACATGCCACCCGTGGCATAGATCACGGTCACGTGAAATAGAAACTCATCATCGGTCGCCTTGCCGAGAGACTTCACGACGCCGCCCGAGCCGGGGGATTCGGTCATGACCCGGCCGTTCAGGCAGAGGGCATCGGGATCATTCCACCAGAGCCTTCCATTCTGCCACCCACGAAGGAGGTTCTCACGGCCGGTGCGGGAGAAATGTTGCCAGTCCCGGCTGACATCCATGGAGGACCGGGAACCGTGAATGAGTCCGAGAGACGGCCAGAGTGGATGATTGCAGCCGAGAAGGAAGGCGTCGCCGGCTCCCCGCCGAATCGCTTCCATACCTCGCCGGTAGGCTTCGACGCGCGTCGCTCCCCGATCCTGGTGAACGCCGCCGCGGATGGCGCCCCAGTAGTTCGCATCGAGTTTGAAGTAAGTGCAGCCCCAATCCGTCCGCATGGTTCGGAATAGATCCTCGAGCCATTGCTGCGCGCCCGGATGGGTCCCATCGAGCACGTACCATGGACCGAGACGCCAGCCGCCGAAACCCACCCGGTCCGAACGCAGGGGCTTGCCTTCGTGATCCTGGACGAACCAATCGGGGTGTTGCCGGAACAATCGGGATTGAGGGCTGGCGACAAATGGCGCCACCCAGATCGCCGGCTCGAATCCTTCGGTCCGGATTTGTCGCAGCACAACTCCCACGTCCCCGCCAAAAGCCTCGCCGGTCTCCAGCCAGTCCCCCATCCACGGCTGATATCCATCATCGATCTGGATGTAGCGAAGCCCCGGGAGGTTCTTCTTCGCCCAGGCGAGATTACCACGGATCTCGTCCGCCGTGACTTCCGGGCCGAAACAGTACCAGGAACACCACCCGGTTGCGACCGGCGGTCGATGAATCGGCGGATGACCTCGAGCGAGTTCGTCCGCCAGCCGCTCGTACAATCGGTGCTCTTCGTCGCCCTCGATCACGAGGAGAGGTTCCAGTTCCCATTTCGCAGCCGGCTCCAGGGAAAGGCCCTCGCCATCGCACGAGATTGAAAGCGTCTTCGTGTCGAAGGAGAATCGGCCGACAAACCGACGGCACGCCGTGAAACCCAGAAGCACCCAGTGACTGGAATCAGGCTGGAGTGTCAGAACGCCATAGACGGTTCGCCTCCCGCCAGGTTCCGGGATACGATAATGCTGTCGATCCGTGTAAAAGCCTTCGTCCACTGGACGCCCCAGGGTGCCGCCCGTCTGGCTGAGCATGGTGAAGCCTTCGCCGTAAACCGGTGTTTCCGGGGCAAGGCCGTGGGCGAACTCCGCAAGAACGACGCTTCCGATCCGGACGGCCTGCGAGCCGCGGTTCTCCACCGAGGCGAGGCAAACGTCGCCGGCCCATTGACGGGAGACAACAACGGTCGCGGGCAACCGGGATCCATCGGGCGCCAGGACGAGGGCGGGACCCTGCTCAACACGCTGAGAGAACGAACCGCCGCATGAGGCCAGGGCCATGGCGGCGAACACAAAGGCGACCAACCGCGAAACATGCATGGAGGACAGATTGAAGAGGAACCGGCTGCGTTCCAGCGCGAACAGGAGGACTCTTGTCCGGCGCGAGGCAATTCGGCACCGTCCACGTCCAAACATGGACGACGGGGCAATCCAGAGGAAATTCCAGGAGGCGCTCGAGGACTTCGTTGGACGTGTGAAGGAGGATCGATCGGTGCTGGCGGCGATCCTGTGCGGGAGCCTGTCCCATGACCGCGTGTGGGAGAAATCCGACATCGACCTGGTGCTCGTGACGATCGATGAGAAAAGGTCTGAGCGGACAGGATTCGCGCTCGACGTGAGCGGGGGGAATTTGCACGCGAGCCTGATGCCTCGCGCGGAGTTCCGGCGGGCGGTCGAAGGTACGGTCCGCAATTCCTTCCTGCATTCGCTCCTGGCGAAGGGCCGTCTTCTCTACGCGCACGACCCGACCATCGCCGACTTGTGCGACGGGCTTCAAAGGATGGGTGAACGCGATGCGGAGGTGCAGCTTCTTCGCGCTGCGACACGCGCGCTGCCATCCATCTACAAGGCGCGGAAATGGTTCGTTACGCGTGGCGACCTCGACTACACAGCCCTTTGGATCCTCTATGCCGCGACCCCCCTGGCGCAAATGGAAGTCATCGGGGCGGGACTTCTCGTGGACCGCGAGGTGATACCGCAGGCCCTGCAATTGAATCCTGACTTCTTCCAGTTGATCTACTCGGACCTGCTCAACACGCGAAAGACCTCGAAGGCAATCCGGAAGGCGCTGGACGGCGTCGAACGCTACGTCGCGGAACGGGAACCCGGTTTGTTCGGACTCGTGCTGGAGTATCTTGAGGAGATCGGTGAGGCCCGATCCTGCACGGAGATCGAGGACCACTTTCAACGGAACTTTGACGTGGGCGGCGTGACCTCCGCCTGTGAGTACCTCGCGGACCGCGGACGCATCGGCCGGGCTTCGATCCCGGTCCGCCTGACCCGACGAAGCAACGTCGCCCTTCAGGAACTGGCCTTCTTTCACCTGGCGACCCCGCTCGACCATGATTCCCCATCGGAACCCGACACGCTATGAAACGGACGACGACGGCGCCCGCGGCGGGCGAAGACGCAGTTCCATCGCCGAAGCCGATCCCGGGGAGGGCGGGAAACTGTTCCTCCGCGGCCCCGAGAGCCGCGGCCCGGACGACGATCGCGGTCCAGGGTGCGCGGGTTCACAATCTGAAGAACATCTCGGTGGAGATTCCGAGGGACCGGCTGATTGTGGTGACGGGGCTTTCGGGTTCGGGCAAATCGAGCCTGGCGTTTGACACGATCTACGCGGAAGGACAGCGGCGGTACATGGAGTCGCTCTCGACTTACGCCAGGCGCTTCGTCGCACAGGTGAGCAAGCCGGATGTCGATTTTGTCTTCGGCCTTTCCCCGGTCATCTCGATCGAACAGAAAACGACCCTGAGCAATCCGCGCTCCACCGTGGGGACGATGACCGACATTGCCAGCTACCTGAACCTGCTGTTCGCGACCCTTGCTGAACCGCACTGCCCCCGAACCGGCGAGCGGGTGCCGAGCCGAACCGGCGCCCAGATCGTGGAGGGGATGCTCTCGCTCCCCAGAGGCGCGGAAGTCGAACTCCGCGCGCCGGTGTTCAAGGTTTATGGCGAGGAACTCGACTTCGTGTTCACCGAGATTCGAAAGAAGGGATGCCGGCGAATGTTCATCGATGGCCGCCCGGTGGATATTTCGGACCGGGTTGAGATGGATGTGGACGACGTTCGGGAGATGGATGTGGTTGTCGACCGATTGGTCGTCGGCCAGCGGCATGAGAAGGCCCTCAAGGCGGCCGTCGCCAACGCGCTCCTGGTGGGGGATGGCTTGCTGCAGGTGCAGGTTGTCCAGGGCGCCAGCAAGTCCGAGGCGGATCGATTCCACCGTGGGCTATGCAGCGCGACCCATCACTTTGTCTATGGCGACATCTCGCCGGAGTACTTCATGTTCAACAATCCCGAGAGCGCTTGCCGGACCTGCGGCGGCCTCGGAGTCGACAAGCTCACCCATCCCGAACTGCTCGTCCCGGATCCCAGGCGCAGCATTCTTGGAGGTTGTTTCGTGCGGGAGGCCTTCCGGTACAATCCCGATACCTGGGACGGACGCGTGATGTTCAGTCTCTCCAAGGCGCTGGGATTCTCGCTCGAGCAATGCTGGGAAGGCCTTTCGGAGGAGGCCCGGAACGCCATCCTTTATGGGATCGATGACAGGAAGGTTTCCCTCGCGACTCCGCCGGAGGCCAGGGAGCGTCGGGCCGAATGGGAGGGCAGGGAGGTGGGCTTTCGAGGCATCGCGCGGCGTATCGAGCGCCATTATCGGCGGTACCGGCAGAAGGGTGAGGCCAATTCAGGAATGGAAGCCTGGCTGGACAAGGTGATGGTGGAACGGACCTGTCCGGACTGCGCCGGCGCGCGGCTCCGCGCGACGCGGCTATTGTTCACGATCGAGGGCAAATCCATCCACGACGTCGGAAACCTCAATTTCGGGGAGCTCTTCGGGTTTTTGGGTGCGATCAAGCCGGACGGGCGCGGTGCCGACGCAGGGCGGCAGGTTTTGAAAGAGATTCGAGGGCGCCTGGAACTCCTCCTGGGAATTGGCCTGGACTATCTCAACCTCAATCGCCGGTCGGCAACGCTTTCCGGCGGGGAATCCCAACGCATCCGCCTGTCGACGCAGATCGGTTCGGGACTCATGGGCATGCTGTACGTCCTCGACGAACCGAGCATCGGGCTGCATCCGAAGGACAACGTGAAGATGATCGCGACCCTGGAACGGCTGCGCGACATCGGCAACACCGTGGTCGTCGTGGAGCATGACGAGGACACCATCCGCGCGGCGGATCAGATCGTCGAGATGGGCCCGGGTCCCGGCGTTCACGGGGGCGTGTGGTGGTGCAGGGAAGCCTGGAGGACGTCATCGCCTGCGAGGCCTCCCTGACGGGGCAATTCCTGTCGGGCCAAAGGTCCATTGCCACGCCGCGCCAGCGGCGCGTGGGCAATGGGAAGGCGCTGACGGTGCGTGGCGCGCGCGAAAACAACCTCAAGGGCGTCGACGTCAGCATCCCGCTCGGGCAGTTGGTGGCGATCACGGGCGCTTCGGGTTCCGGGAAGAGCACCCTGATCAGCGAGATCCTCTTCAAGGCGCTGTGGAAACGGCTCGTCGACACTCGAACCCTCCCAGGGGATCACGACGAAATCGAAGGGGTCGAACACGTCCACAAAGTCGTCAATATCGATCAATCCCCCATTGGCCGGAACAGCCGGTCGAATCCTGCGACCTACGTTGGCTTTTACGATGCCATCCGCGATCTCTTCGCGAGGGCACCCCTGTCCCTGGAGCGCGGCTACAAGTCCGGACGCTTCAGTTTCAACGTCAAGGGAGGGCGTTGCGAGGAATGCGAAGGAGAAGGCGCCATCACGACCCAGCTCTTTTTCATGCCGGACGTCGAAGTCACATGCGGCGCCTGCAAGGGGGCGCGCTTCAACAGCGAGACGCTCGAGGTCACACTTCGGGGCAAGACCATCGATGATGTTCTCAACATGCCGGTCGAGGACGCCGTGGCGTTTTTCGCGGAGGAAGCAGCGATCGGCAGGAAGATCGAGGTGCTGAACGACCTTGGGCTCGGTTACCTCACCCTCGGACAATCCGCGACCACCCTTTCGGGCGGCGAGGCGCAGCGCATCAAGATCGCCACGGAACTCAGCAAGTTGCAGCGGGCCAGACACACGGTCTACATCCTCGATGAGCCAACAACCGGTTTGCACCTGGCGGACGTCGAGAGGTTGCTGGATTCACTGAATCGCCTGGTCGATGCGGGACACACGGTGATTCTGATCGAGCATCACATGGACGTCATCAAGACCGCCGACCACGTGATCGACCTTGGCCCGGAAGGCGGCCACGCCGGAGGTGAGATCGTGGCGGTCGGCACCCCGGAGGACATCGCCCGTTGCAGGAGATCGTACACAGGCGCTTTCCTGCGACCCCATTTGTTTCCGCTCGGCATCGCTGGCGACACGCCTTCAACGCCTCCGGTTCGGTCCAGAACCAAAAGGTCCCTGCCGTGAGCGATGTCACTCGCCTGTTGGATCTGCGGGCAATTGATCTTCAGCATTCGGAAGTGCCACGCGGAATGGACAGGATGTTTTCCGCTTTGGTTTTCGGTCTCGCGGGGGTCCTCACCCTGGCGCTGGGGAATCTCTCCTGCCTCGCCGCTCCGGCCGGGAGGTTGCTGGTCAGCGTTGCGCGAGCGGACTTGCGACCGCTGGCGGGAGTGGGTCTGCAACTGGCCGGCGCGGCGGATCCTCAGGAGTTCACGGATGACACCGGGCACGCGGAGTTCCTGGAGTTGCCGCAACATGGCGCGGTTGTGATCACACCGTCGCGTTCAGGGTTTCGGTTTGAGCCACCGCAGCTCACCGTTCCCAATCCGGTGGATCCTGCCCCGGCGGCGTTCGTCGCATTTCCTGCCGCCACGGATTTGGAGGTGTCGATGGTCGTCGACGACTCAAAACCGCTTGTGGGCGGGTTGGTGAACGGCGTGATCACTCTGCGCAACCTTGGCACCGAGGCGGCCACTGGCGTGATCGTTGGATTCAGTTCATTGCCGGGACTCGTCCTGGAAGACCGGCAGGCGACGGAGGGGACCTTCGAGACCAGCATAATCTTTGGGACGGAAGTTCGGCAGCTCGTGTTTCTTCCAATAGCCCCAGACGTATTCGACCGGGTTCAACTCCGGCGCATAGGCTGGCAGCTTCTCCAGCCAAATGCGGCCATCGAGCTCGGCCAGGAAGCTTTTCACCAGCCGGCTTCGGTGCGCAGGCAACCCGTCCCAAATGATCAGTAGCTTTCCGGGCAAGTGCCGGGTCAGGTGGCGCAGGAAATCGACGACCTGCTTGGCCTTGATCGATCCGTCGTACAGCCGGAAATAGAAGTTCCAGAGCGTCACTCCTGCAATGGCCGCGAGGTTGTCCCAGTTAAAATGGTGCTGAAGGATTGGGGTTTCGCCACGCGGTGCCCAGGTCCTGACCCGGTGGGGCTTTTGAGTGATGCCGCTTTCATCCACGAACACTATAGTGCGCCCTTCCCGGCGGGCCTTTTTTAATGGCCGGCCATTGTTTCTCTTTCCAATAGCTGATGGCCTTTTGGTCTCTCTCCAGGGATCGGCCCACTGGACGTTGCGAACTCCATCCCAGGGAACGGAGAACCTTCCAGACGTGGCCTCGATGATACTTGATGCCCGTCTTCTCCTCGATCAGTGCAGCCACCCGGCCAATCGTCCACAGGCAGGTCGAATAGCCGTGAGCTTCAGGGCCTTGGCGAAGGCCCACTTTGATCTCTTCTTTTTGTTCCACGGAGAGCTGTGGCAATCGTCCAGCGCGTCCGGCTTTGCGAAGAGGCTCTCTGCCGCCTTTGAGGCGCGCAGCATTCCAGCGGCACACCGATTGGCGATGAACTCCTACACGCCTGGCAACTTCGGCTTGGTGAACTCCCGCCGCCAGAAGCTTCTCCGCGGCAAAGCGTCGCTTCTCCAGCTCCTCAAAATCCCGCCTCACTCCGCGTGCGTTACCCATGCACGGAATCTACTCATCATCCCGGCCTATGTCACTATAAAAGGCGATTCTCAATAGTTCGCCACGCCATCTGGGACATTTCGCTCGCTTATCGAACTCCCCGCGCAAATAGATAATAGATCCAGAAGATCAACCGCTATTCTCAATAAGCCACACTGGGTCCCCGCGATTACTGCGTTCCTTAACCTTAAATTGTCCCATCCAACGCAATTTACCGGAAGCAATGTTACCCTGCACAAATTGACTTCAGCACCCAAGGCCATTGAGATCGCAGCGCTGAATCGAATCCCAGAAAGTCACATCTGCGCACGTTCAAAAAGTATCTCGTGCAATTTTGTGCGCTTCAGTGGGTCACAGCGATCGTAATCACAAAACCACGCATAATGTTATGAAAAAAATTCTGATCGCAATGGCATCGAGTGTACTTCTCCTTAATGGGGCTGTCGCTAGCTCGATTGTCAGTCAATACACCGTCTACCTACCTTCGAATGGCTACCAGTTTGTTGCATGGCAATTCCAGGCTAAGACAATTGCGCAGGCGTTGCCAAGTTCACCCGATGGCACCATTGTTTACTACTGGAACATCGGGTCTCAGCAGTGGGTCGCCAATGGTCACGAATTCGGAACATGGAACAACCCGAACTACACTTTTCAGCCGGGAGAAGCATTTCTGATCTGGCATCCAGGGAACGCGGCAAATATCACGCTGACCGGGTCCAGCCCCACCGGCTCGTTTATCGATCGTACGTTCTACGCAAGCACCACCTACGCAATCGGCTATCCGTATCCATTGAATGCCGACTATCCGTATCTTGAATGTTGCCATGATAGTCTAGACCAGTATCGGTACACTGTAGGCAGCTATGGCTACAGCGCGAGCGAAGGCGATCAGGTCTACACATGGGACGTTTGGACCCAGCAATGGAAATCGGTAAATTCTCGCCTTGACCCGTTCGATACCAACTACGAGTGGTGGTGGAGTCAAGAGGGGGACTTTGTTTCACCGACCATTTATCTCGGCCAGGGGTTTCTTTTGATTCCCTCAGCCTACAATACATGGCGCGCCTACTCTTACGGTGTCACCTGCCACTAATGTAACCACTCGCCGCAATGCCACACTGGATTCTTTGGTTCTGTCCACAGCAATCTGCAGTCTGTAGTCTTTAGTCAAGGTGGTTTGCCTCAGACCTCGGTCCGCGTGGTCTGAGCAAAATCAGACTCCTCCAGGCGGGCCGCATTGCTGATCTTGGTATCCCTCGGCCTGTCCTTCACCGGCAGGCCGATTTCCCTTGTCTGTTGTATTTGGCTCAAATGGATATTCGCGCTCATTTTGTGCGCTGGGGCACCTCCATCGACGCCATCCCTCCTCGAATTCCTCATTTTTAGGTCTTTCGCGTCAACAATGACCTTGGAATGAAAATCCCTTTGACGCATCGTCAGACGGTCCGCTCCGCGTCGCGATCTCGGCGCTTTAGCGGAACTTTCTATGAAGCACGACGATATGACTGGAAGGTCTTCTCCAAATACCCAAAGGGTCAATCAACAGCTATCTCGCGACCGTGCCATCAGAATCGGGATGGTTGTCCTCCTCCTAAGCGGAGCCGCGTCGCTCGGCCATCAACTGACCTGGACCCGTCGCATGACGGATCTCCTCGGGGCTGGGGCACAGGCCAACGCACGAGTCGTTGGCTGCTTCTTCATTGGTCTCGCCGCAGGAGCGGTTCTCACCACACTGTGGCTTCCTAGAATACGTCGCCCCTGGCAAGCTGCGTTCGTCGCCGAACTGGCAACTGCGCTGCTTGCCTGTCCGATTTTGATTCTCCCGAACCTCTCAGTCGAAATCTGGCGGAACTTTGGTCCAGATAGACTTGGTACGTGGCCAGTTGCAGTAATACGGTACGTTCTCTCCGCATCCGCTGTGGTGCCCCCCGCGATTGCCGTTGGCGCGAGTTTGCCCTTGGTACTTACAGCTATCAACGGGAAACGCGGATCCAGCACAGTTACAGAGGTCACCCTTTACGCAATCTACACCCTAGGTGGCGCGGTAGGGATCGCGGCTGTTGCTTCTATTGGGCTTCCCGTCCTTGGCGCGAACCAGTCCATGCTCCTTTTGATCACGCTCAACGGGATTGCTGCGCTCCTGTGCCTTGTTGCCGACCGCCTCGACGAATTCGACCGACAGGAACTTCCCTGCATACCTACTCCAAATCATCTCACGGACAAGCTCTCCTGGCCTGCCCTATGGGTCGCATTCGGCTCCGGATTCGGAATGCTCGCATTTGAGGTCCTCGCCATTGAACTCTTCAACCTCACAGCACCACTGGCGTTCTTTCCCCAGGCAAGCGTTCTCTTTACAATGGTCGTTCTTATCGGGATTTCTGCCTTCCTAGCAGATAGACTTCTCCACCATCGACCAGGTCCGCAAACAATCCTATCGTCTCTCCTTCCGGCAACCGCCATTGTCATAGCTGCGACGCCGCTCTTCTTTATATACGGCATCGCTGAGAGGGTAACGCTCGGATTCAGCCAAAGCGTCGCAGAATTCATACTCCAAATGTTCGCATCCGCTTGCTGCGCGCTCGGTCTCGCCGTCCTGATTGGTGGTTTTATCTTTCCGGTCACCATCAATCTTGCCGCCACTAACCAACCGCGGAGATTTGCAGTCCTGCTATCGATAAACGGCCTCGGAGCGCTCCTTGGCTCAGAGGTGGCGTATCGCGCTTTGCTACCTGCATTTGGAGTCCACGTGGCATGCGGCATCTTAGGCCTATTTTACATATTACTCAGCCTTGGCTGGCTCTTGTTCCGCCAAAAGACGCGCGGCCTTGCATTGCTCGGAACAATTGCCTCCGCTCTCGGTATTGTCGTTCTCCTACGAGGTCCGTTACTCAGGCTGCGGGTATTCATTGATGCGCCGCAATACAAAGTGTTAAGTGTGCGATCCGGCCGCGAAGGTGTTCTTGCCGTCGTTCAAAGGCCAGAAATGGGCCGAGGAATGATTTTCAATAACCAATATCTCCTCGGTGCATCGGCGGCAAAACCGGACATGGAACGAGAGGCCCACATTCCACTTCTCCTTCATCCCAATCCTACTCGAGTCCTGTTCCTTGGACTTGGCACTGGCATCACCGCCGGAGGAAGCCTGAAGCATTCGGCTGTGAAATCGATAACGGCAGTCGAGATTTCAGAGCTCGTGGCGGATGCTTGTAGCAAATACTTTTCTGAGTATAACGGTAATTTACTACACGATCCGCGTGTTCGCGTCGTCGTCGATGATGCGCGCGTTTACTGTGCTGCCGCCCACGATGATTTCGACGTGATTATTGGTGACTTGTTTACACCCTGGCGTCCCGGGGAAGGTCGACTCTGCGCTCTTGAACAATTTGCCGCGGCTCGGGCGGCTCTCAAACCGGGTGGGGTATTCTGCCAGTGGATTCCGCTCCACCAGCTAGCCCCAGAGCAGTTTGCTCTGATCGTTGCCACTTTTAAGCGCGTCTTTCCTAAAACTTACCTGTTTCGCAACCATCTGCACATAGGCAGTGAACCCCTTGGTTTAATCGGCTTTCGCGACACCGACATCGATTGGAGCATCATCCAGAAGAGAGTGACGGCGGAGGTGGCCAACGGCGAGATCGGTGACCCTCTTTGTCGACATGCTGAGGGAATCGCAATGCTCTTCCTTGGACTCCCAGGCCCGAGTGTACGGCAGCGGCAGCCCGGTGATATCAACACACTAACAAATCTGCGTCTTGAGCTGTGGGCGGCTAAGGACTTAATCTTGAAGCAGTACGATCGCTTTATGGTTGGCGGAAGTGACTCTTGGCGGGATTTTGTGGATTCCCAGCTTAGCATTCTTTCCAACGACCTGGCTGCGCCGGCCTGGGTTAGGCCACTACCATTGACGGGGAATTTATTCTCCAGCCTGGAACTTATGGCCCGCAAGCCTGCGAGTCAAGACTATACGAATTTCTCTGCTCGGGTACGCACCGAATTACCAACCTCTATGCTTGAAGATACGGCGGCCGACTGGTCATATTGGAACGCGGGGCCCGATCCTCGCACATTACCCACTAGCGCCGAACTCAACTCCAAGGTAGCGCCATAAATGTAGAACCTGTCCCGACCCAGTCCCAATTCCAACTGTCGCCTCCGTCAACGAGATTGGTGCGGCGCCCCCTCCGGGAAGCGGGACGGTAATTTTGGGGCGACGGCAATCGAGCATGGGCCTTCAGCACATAGCCCAGGTGGACTGCCTTGCTGTTGTGACCAAGGGCTTCCATCGCGTACCGCGGTGTGCACTCTGAGGGCGTCTAAAACCCGCCTCACAAGAGGCAAAACGGCAAACAGAATGCACACATGGACAGAATCAATTTATTGAGTGCCGCATAATATAGGGACACTCTAGAGTCCTTGTTTTCTGAAATGTGATGTCTTTGAGTCAAAAATTAGGGAGTAAGTTTTGCTTCAGCGATAAAGCAGTCGATGCTTTGGAGGATCGTATTGAACGAATTGCGAAGCGGAGTGCTGCCCGGCCAGTCGACTGGAATAGCTTGCGCCATCCACGATCTGAGCACGCGTGCGTAACTGCGCGTGAAAAACAAGGCGGTGACAATTCCAGTCTTGGTCAGTCGATAGCGGTGGGACCTTGGCACTCGTTCGATGAGTCCATGCAGGCGGAGACGACGCAGATCGTAGGTCATTCGACCGACCGAGATCCGATCGGCGGCAAGGCCGAGCAAGGCAGTCAGGCGCTGGCGCAACTCCCGGTTGGTGAAGCCACGAACCTGCAGGGCAAAGCCGAGGATGGCCGCCATCAGGGCCTGCACGCGGGGTTGTCCGTATCGAAGGCCCGGGGCGCGCTGATCGTCGACCACAACCGGCTCGGTAATCTTCTGCAGGGCCACTTCGCCCAGGGCACAGTCTTGCGTGATCTTTTGGACGTCCAGAAGACGTCGGTTGGCTTGAAAGCCGATCCGCCGCAAAGCCGGCAGATTCTTGAGGCTCTTGCCCACGCCAAAGTCACGCGTGTCATTGATCGTGGTTTCGGTCCGCAGAGCCTGATTCTCTTTGTGGTACTGCTTGATGCGGGATTTCTTGTAATCGACGTGCAAGGACGGGATTACCCCGCTGGTGAGCACCCGGGTGCGGAAACGGCCCGGAGTGCGTCGGTGAACGCAACGACCGAAAATGAGCTGGACCTGATCGGGACGTCCGATGTCGAGGTTCTCGCGGATGACCTCCTCGAAGAACACCCGCCCATGGACGGGTTGGTCGAGGACCTGGGTCAGGGAGAACTCCGCCTGGAGAATGGAAGCCTGGTATCGGAAGCCGGCGATGCGATCCTTGCGAAGGAAAGGATGGGGCAGGCGGGCGAACCATTTGCGAACCAGCGCATCGATCTTCTCAGCGCTCAGACCATCGGCCTGGGCTTGCGCGGCTTGTGGATCGGCGCAAGAGGCCAGCCCATTGTCCAGGGTCTTGAACGGGATACCGGCATGGCGCAGTTGGCATTTGAGGAACTCGTGGCCGTTGAGACAAAGTTTGGCGGTGTAGGGGAAATAGCTGCTGAACTTGAGGAAGAACGGACCGAAATCGCAGTCGCGGATGTAGATGTACCATTGGTTGACCATGGCGGTGGAACGGGTGATCCAGGGATAAGCGACCCCGTGCTGGTTGCGCCGGCGCTCGGTGCGAAAGACACGGGTCTTCTCCTGGGCCTTGCCGATGAACACGACGCCTTCCTCGGCCTTGAACCTGGAGAAGAAAGCCTTGGCCAGGTCGTCCTTGCGCTGGTCCTTCTCGAACTTGACGACCGGGATGGCGTGGTCGTTGGCGAAGCGTTCGAGGCGCCGGATGAAGTCTTTGGTCATCGGATCCATCAGGGCGGAGGAGGCAAAGCGATGGCCGCGATGAAAGCGCCAGAAGGCAGCGACGCCGGCGTCGGTCTGGAGCCTGGGCACGTAGAGGTTGAGGTACATCCGGTCGATGCCTTCCAGTTCGAAGGTGACGTGATTGTTGAGGACCTCGGCGACGGTTCGTGCTATGGACATGGCGGGCTCCGTTGGTGGACACCGGGCCATTTCGATGGCCCACCGACCGCTCGCGGTCAAAACAATACGGACCTTCGGGTCCGACCTAGGCCTGCGCTTGCCCCTGAAGAAGATGCGGGACATTCGACCCGCGGTGGCGTATCCCAATCGGGATGCATGGCCCGCTTTCCATTCAGCAGATTCTCGCCCAAGACCCTCACCGGCAGTTGGTCGTGCAACTGCTCGAGAGCGATCAGGTTCTGACGCGCTCCGATCTGGCCAAAGAGCTGTGTGTCCGGCTCGACCTGCGTGACCCCAACGGCAACCTCCGGCGCGGTACCACGGCCAAGGCCCTCCGCGACCTCGAAGCGCAGGGCTTGTGGACCTTGCCGGCACCCACCGGGCCGGACTCGCGGGCGTGGAACCCCCAGCGACTGAGTCACTCGGTCAAAGCAGCCGCGGCGGTTCCCGAATCGGTCGAGGATGTCCAAGGGCTCCGCCTGATCGAGGTGAGCACGGAGGAGGAACGCAGGACCTGGAATGAACTCATGATCCGCGAGCATCCGCTGAAGGACTGCCGGCTGGTCGGCCGACAGTTGCGCTATCTGGTGGCTTCGGACCACGGATGGCTGGGGGGCATCGGCTTCGGCAGCGCCGCGCTCTATCTGGAGGCTCGGGATGAGTGGATCAGGTGGCAGGATGTTCAGCGCATGGAACATCTGCCCAGGGTCCTCAATATGAACCGATTTCTCATCCGTCCCCGCGTTCGCTGCCAGAACCTGGCCTCGCAGGTTCTGGCGTTGTGCGTCCGTCGGGTGGCCGACGACTTCGAACGCCGCTACGGCCTGCGCCCCTGGCTGCTGGAGAGTTTCGTGGACGTCTCCACCTACGATGGCGCCTGCTACAAGGCGGCCAACTGGAAGAAAGTCGGCCAGACCAAGGGGCGCGGACGCAACGGAGGCCCGAAGGAGGGCAAGAGCGTCAAGGACATCTATCTCTACCCGCTGGTGGAAGATCTCCCGGATCGCGTGGGCGTCCAGCGCCCCACCGTGAGCGCTCTGGAGGCGCACGGTGGCTTGGACGCCCTGGGCTGGGCCGAACAGGAATTTGGCGGCTGCGACTTGGGGGACCCGCGACGCACCCGGCGCCTGGTGAAGATCGTCAGCGATCAGGCCGCGCAACCCAGCGGGTCCTATTCCCAGGCCGCTGGAGGTAATCGCCACGATCTCAAAGCGTATTACCGGCTTCTCAACAACGAGCGAGAGCAACTCGACCCGGAAAGTCTTCTGCAAACGCATCGCGCCCAAACGATCCGTCGGATGAAGAACGAAAAGACGGTGTTGATTGTTCAGGACACCACCGATCTGAACTTCTCCACCCGGCCTGGCTGTGAAGGCCTGGGCCAGATCGGGACCAACCAGACCGGGGCCAAGAGCCGCGGACTGGCCCTGCACAGTTGCCTGGCGGTGGGTGCCAGTGGAATGCCCTTGGGAGTGTTGCGCCTGCAGGGCTATGCACCGGAATCGGCCCAAGGCAAGAATACCGATCGGCCGATCGAGGAGAAGGAGTCCTTTCGCTGGCTGGAGGCTTATGAGGATGCTGCGGACATCGCCGCGACGCTTCCCGACACCCGAGTCATCAACGTGACCGATCGGGAGGGGGATATGTTCGAGTTGTTTGACCGGCGGCGCGGACGCCCGGGGAGAAAGGCCGATCTGCTGGTGCGGGCCAAATATGATCGTTGCCTCGAAGGCACCGACCGGAAGTTGTTCGATGAGTTGGCCGCGGCCCCCCTGGCCGGGACCCTGACGATACCGGTGCCTCGCCAACGCGAACACCTGGCCAAGCCCTCGACCCCGGGTCGACCGGCTTTAGTGGCCCGAGACGCCCGTGTCCAAGTACGATTCAAGAAGGTGACACTCAGCGCGCCCAACGCGCCGCAGACCCGCAACAAGGCGCCTCTGGATCTCTGGGCCATCTCGGTGGTGGAGACTCATCCTCCGGAGGGCGCCACGGCCGTGCGGTGGATGCTCCTGACCTCCGTTCAGATCGACTCCGTCAAGCAGGCCCGTAAATGCATCCAGTGGTATTGTCGGCGTTGGCGGATCGAGGAGTGGCATCGGGTGATGAAGAGTGGCTGCAAGATACTGGAGCACCAGAACCACAGCGCCCAGGTCCTGCTGAGAGCCATCGCCATCGACGCGGTGATTTCATGGAGAATCATGCTCCTGGCCTTGCTGGGACGGGAGGTTCCCGAGCTGCCTTGCGGCACTCTGTTCGAGCGGACTGAGTGTGATGTCTTGGAGCTGCTGGCTCAAAAAAAAGACTCACACTTGGTGAAGCCATCATTCTCATCGCCCAACTCGGGGGCTACCTGAATAGAAAGTGCGATGGCTATCCCGGATTCGAGAGTTTGTGGAAAGGCTATGCGCGCTTTCACGACATGGTGCAAATCATGAACCTCCGCCGGGCGGTCAAATCCAAACGCCGATGACTCATGCTCTGCGTCATCTTTCCGGGGCAAGCGCAGACCTAGGCTCCGCCAACGGAGTCCATCGAAACGCCCGGGGACTGCGAAGCAGTCCCCTCTAACGAGGCGCCGACAGAAACGCCAACCCTCTCCCTCGACGTCGAATTCACCCCACACGTCTCGTCGGTCTGAGGCTGCGCCTCGTTAGAATAGTTCTGCCTGCTTCCAGAAGGCCGCCACTAATGTCTTTCTGCGACGCATGCGGCCCAGCGCCTTGCGTGCGTGGCTGCTGAGTTGTGCATAATCTCATAATCTTTGGGACAGAAGTTCGGCAGCTCGTGTTTCTTCCAATAGCCCCAGACGTATTCGGCCGGGTTCAACTCCGGCGCATAGGCTGGCAGCTTCTCCAGCCAAATGCGGCCATCGAGCTCGGCCAGGAAGCTTTTCACCAGCCGGCTTCGGTGCGCAGGCAACCCGTCCCAAATGATCAGTAGGTTTCCGGGCAAGTGCCGGGTCAGGTGTCGCTGGAAATCGACGACCCGCTCGGCCTTGATCGATCCGTCGTACTGCCTTGTCCCAGTTGAAATGGTGCTGAAGGATTGGGGTTTCGCCACGCGGTGCCCAGGTCCTGACCTGGTGGGGCCTTTGAGTGATGCCGCTCTCATCCACGAACACTCGATCAGTGCAGCCACCCGCCCAATCGTCCACAGGCAGGTCGAATAGCCGTGAGCTTCAGGGCCTTGGCGAAGGCCCACTTTGATCACTTCTTTTTGTTCCACGGAAATCTTTGGCAATCGTCCAGCGCGTCCGGCTTTGCGAAGAGGCTCTCTGGCGCCTTTGAGGCGCGCAGCATTCCAGCGGCACAACCGCCGAGGTAAGGAGGCGGAACGAACTCGGTCCGCCTCCTCACCTCGGCGGCTACGCGGTCCATAGTCCCAATGGGTGTCCAACCTCTGGAAAAGAGTGCTCTCCGTGAACCGGGAAACGGCGAGGAGGGAATCGACGCTGACAAGTCGTTCAAAGTTCCTCCAGCGGGCGGAAGGGCAGGCCGCGCTCCCCGCGAAAGGAGGGGCGCAGTCGCTTGTCGCTGGAGCTGTCGGGGCGGCGGATGACCTCGGGCGCCACACGCGTGCCAGTCTCTCGGCGGGCGCGGCGGCCCCGGAGCCACTCGGTCCACTCCATGGGCTCACTCATTGGGATCATAGGGACTCCGGACCTCGAGAGTTCGGGCTTCTTCATGGATCGCATTCTGGACATCCTGCCAGTTGTTATCGGCACTGCACTGCGCGAGGCGGCGGACCTCCGTCCAATCGGTTTCGATTTCCCGTTGGAGCGCTCGGTCGCCGCGCAACGACCCAACGTGCTCTTCATCGCCATTGATGACCTGAACGACTGGGTGGGCTGTTTGGGAGGCCATCCGCAGGCGCGGACGCCGAACATCGACCGGCTGGCAAGCCGGGGCACACTCTTTGGAAATGCGCACTGCCTCGTGCGAGTAGAATCATTCCACAACTTGACGGGACGGACGGACGCCGACAAAATGTCGGCCGTGAAGACATTCACCGTCAGGGAACTGGATCGCGAGCCGGCGGCCGTCCTCGACGCGTGCGATCGCGAGGGAGCTGTCCGGATCCGCCGTCGCAATGGACGCACCTACACTCTGCGCCCGGACGCCGGGCCGGACCGGATTACTGAACTCCCGGATTTCCGCGCCCGCGCCGCCAAGATTTTTCCGAAGGACATTCCGGCCGCTCAAAGCCGCTTCGTCGATAAGCTCCTGGCTGGCGAATGACCCCCTACGCGGACACGAATTTCTTCACGCGATTGTATCTCCCGCTGGCCGAGTCCGCGGAGGCGTCGGATTTGTTCACGCGCGCCCAGTGCGCTGGGAGTCCTCCCCTGCCGGTTACCTGGCTCCACCGGCTGGAAACGACCAACGCGTTTCAACTTCACGTGTTCGCAGGCAAGGTGCGTGGCCAGGTGCGTATCACGGCAGAACAGGCGGCTGCGGCTCATGCGACTTTTCGAACGGACCTGGCCCGTCCGACGTTTCTGCGGCCTGTTCAAATAGGTTTGCAGGAGCTGGAGGCCCAGTTTGAGGAACTGGCGCTTCGACACACCGGCCGCCACGGTTTTCGCACTTACGATTTGCTTCATGTTGCATCCGCCGTGCTTCTCAGGTGTGACAGATTCTGGAGCTTCGATCCGAAAGCCTCGCGGTTGGCCGCGCTGGAAGGGTTGCAGGCGCGGTAGAAATGGACTCTCGACCGTGGGCCCACCTGTCCGCGACCAAGGCGGGACACCTGGCGGCAATTGCTTGAGCTCGAAGGACGACGCAGGGGCGACAGCGTGCCGAGCGCCGACCGTGCCGAATGGCGTGTGATCCTCGAGGACACCGGGGCGGACGATTCGCGCGCGCATTGGGTCGGGCATGGAGCCTGTTGTGGATGAGCCTGAGAGCCCGTCTGAAAATTAGGAGGGGCCCTGTTTTCGCAGGAAAGGCCGAATGGCGAGGCGGGACGAAGGAGCATACCCTTCAGGGGTCTGTGACTGAGGAGCAACGAAGCCAGGCGGCCTTTCCTGCGAAAACCCTTCGGGCGACGGGTCTTTTGCGCGAGGCCTTCGTTGGCTCGACCGTCACAGCCCGCTGCGGGGATGCTCCGGTCTCGCCGTCTCGGCCTCGCACAAAATCCCTCGTCGCAGGGCCCTTCCTAATTTTCAGACGGGCTCTGAGGTCCGGTTGCTGGGCTTCTCCGGCATCGATGGAAATCTTCGATGCTGCGCCTGCATGGAGTTGCCGGCGGCTTGTTTGGGAAGCGCCGGTTTCGGTCGGGTGACAGGCTGGCATTGTCCTCAACGCTCCTCACGCATGGCGGCGCGTATCGTGTGGAATGGAAAGGGGAGTTTCAGTTGACGAGAGGGCGCGACTAGCCGCGCGATTCTTTGTTTGGTGCCCGTCCCTCATTCGTGGCTTACTAGGGCTTCGCTCAATCATGCAACCTGCCATGAAGAATTCCCTGTCCCGTCGTTCCTTCGCGAAGACCTCGGCGCTCGGCGTCGGCGCCCTGTCGGTTGGGCGATTCAATATCCTGAAGGCGGCCAACGCGGGCGACAAGGTCCGGGTGGTGCAGATCGGGGTTGGAGGACGCGGGCTCTCCGCGCACCTGCCTGCGACCAAGGCGGAACACCTGGCGGCGATCGTGGACGTGGACGAGCGCCGCCACGTCACCGCCAGGAAATGGGTGAAGTCCAACGGGGGAAACCCCGATGACCTGCAAGTGTTCACGGATTACCGCCGGATGTTCGACAAGGTGGGCAAGGACATCGACGCCGTGTTCATCGCGACGCCGAACCACCACCACTCCCTGCCCGCCATGATCGCCATGCAGTTGGGGAAGAATGTCTACTGCGAAAAGCCCGTCTGCCACGACATTGGAGAGGCGCGGGCAATGCGGGAGATGGCCGCCAAAAGCAAGGTCGCGACGCAAATGGGAAACCAGGGCCACTGCGACGAAGGCTACCGTCGGCTCTGCGAATACATTTGGGCCGGCGTCATTGGCAAGGTGACCGAGACCCACAGTTGGACCGACCGGGCGAATGGCGGCGTCGGCCCGCGCCCGCCGACACTGCCCGTGCCTCCTGGGCTGCACTGGAACGAGTGGATCGGACCGGCGCCCTACCGCGATTATCATTCGGACCTGCATCCGCACGAGTGGCACGGCTGGTACGATTTCGGCAATGGCTCCATTGGCAACATGGGTTGCCATGTCCTCGACGGTGTCTACTGGGCGCTGAAGTGCGAGCACCCGACCAGCATCGAGGCGGAACAGTTGCGGGGCGGCAGCGACGAACGATACCCCGTGGGCAGCAAGGTGCGCTGGGACGTGCCGGCCCGCGGCGATCTTCCGGCACTGAAGGCCTATTGGTACGAGGGCCTGAACCCGACGACCACCGGGCAACCCACCGGCTCCCTGCGCGCCGTCAAAGGCGATGACCGCAACCTCCCGGACGTCCTGCTTGAACTTCGCAAGAAGTATCCCGATGAAGGCCTCGACTCCGGCGACAGCGGCACGCTCTATGTCGGCGACAAGGGTGTCATCTTCACCGGCACTTATGGGGATCGAATGCACATCGTGCCCTACGAGAAGATGCATGAGACCCCGGAGCCCCCGAAGACGCTGCCGCGCCCCAAGAATATCTTTGCTGATTTCCTCGACGCCGTGCGCGCAGGCAAATCCGAGACCTCTGTGCCCTTCGAGTACGGCACGCGCCTGACGGAATTCGCCATCCTGGGCAATTTGGCGATGAAAGCGGGCAAGGGGAGAAAGGTGATGTGGGACGGGCCTGAGATGCGGGTGACGAACATCCCGGAACTGAACGCCTGGGTGCATCGACCGGCTCGGGACGGTTGGACGGTGTAGTCACCGGCCGGCCAGACCCGGCGCGACGTCACCGCCGAATTCCGTCAGATGCCGTGGGCTGCCCATGGGAACAGGTGCCACGGTGCCGAAAGCGAAATCGAAAAGCACTGGCGCAAGCGCAACCGCAGTGGGCGTGGGGTCCCTGGAGAGTTTTGTTGGCACTAAGGGAATCCCGCAATGCCATTGATCGACCCCACCTGCAGGTTGCGGGTGGCGATTGTGCAGATGAACTCCGCGGACGGGATCCGCGGGAACCTGGTGAAGATCAGCCGCGCCGCGGCGCGCGCGGGCGATGCGGGAGCCGATGCGGCCCTGTTCCCGGAGTGCGCGATCACGGGGTACGCATGCGATTTCGAGGCGATTCGACCCTCGGAGATCCGGGATGCTCTCAGGGAAGTCGGTCAACTTGCGGCGCAACTGGGAATCCATCTGCTGGTCGGTTCTCCCGTGTTCGCCGGGCGGCGGAGATTCAACGGATTGGTGGTCTTCGACAAAGCCGGCGATCTCGTTCACATCTATGCCAAGTGTCAGTTGACGGATTTTGACCGCAAATGGTTCACGCCGGGCAACAGCCTGTCCCTGTTCTCGATCAAGGGTGTGCTGGCGACGGCCATTGTCTGCCACGAACGGCGATATCCGGAACTCGTCCGACTGCCGGTGATGGCGGGGGCGCAGGTGATCTTTCATCCCAACGCAGGGTTGGACGCATTGGCGGTTTCGCGCGGCAAACGTGGCGGTCGGGATGGAATCGCCGTGCGCGCCTTTGAAAACGCCGTCTTCTATGTCTTCACCAACACCGTGGGTCCACAGGGAGGTGACCTGTGGTCCGCCGGCGATTCGAAGATCGTGGGCCCGGATGGAACCGTTCTCGCCCTGGCGGACAACAAACACGAGGCGGTGCTCACGGCCGACCTGGAGCTTTCACAAGCGACCCGCAAGTACGGATTGCAGAGCCTCCAGCATCCGAGGATTCTGGCGCGGCATTGGCGGAGCCTCCTCCGGGAAGTGCGGCAGGCCGTGGTTCGGACGGATCGCCGGTTCCTGGATTGGTATCAATCTTTGCGGAAGTAGATGCACCCACTCCCGCCTCCGCGGACCGGAGGCGGTTCGGCGGATGGAGGTCCGTCCGACCGGTGAAGGTGGCCCCCGTCGGAGCGCTGCCGGCGCTGAAGACTACAATACTATTGACCCGCCCCTTTGGAGAACCATGTACACGAAACTCCCGCGCCGGTGGCTGCCAGCGGTATTTGGATTCATGTGGGCCGGTATTCCGACTCCGGCCGGGAACTGGCCCGCGTGGCGGGGTCCGATGGGCACCGGGGTGGCCAACGAAACGCACCTTCCGCTGCACTGGGGAGAGCATGAGAACGTCCGATGGCGGGCGCCGCTGCCGGCGCCCGGCAATTCGACCCCGATTGTCTGGGGGACCCGGGTCTTCATCACTCAGGCCACCGACGGCGGCAGGCAGCGGGGCTTGTGGTGCTTTGACAGGAAGACCGGCGCGCTGCTGTGGCAGCGGGAGGGGACCGTCGCAGGCACGGAGACGACACATGAAAGAAATCCGCAGGGATCGTCGTCCCCGGTCACCGATGGCGAGCGCGTCGTCGCATGGTTCGGTTCGGCGGGCGTGGTCTGCTACGGCCTGGAGGGAAAGGAACTTTGGCGCCGTGACCTGGGACCGCAGCGACACATCTGGGGCTGGGGATCCTCTCCGGTGCTACAGGGAAACCTTTGTTTTCTCAATTTCGGACCTGGTGAACCGAGCTTCCTTCTGGCACTGGATAAGAACACGGGCAGGGAGGTCTGGCGTGTGGCCGAGCCAAACGCCAACTCGGGCGAGACGAAGCCGGGAGAGGACAAGCCGGTCTGGGCGGGATCCTGGAGCACACCCCTGTGGATACAAGCCGGCGGGCGGGACGAATTGATTCTGAGCTGGCCCAACCGCGTGCTCGGCTTCGAGCCTGCCTCGGGGCGGGAGTTGTGGAGCTGTACCGGGCTCAATCCGCTCGTCTACACCTCGCCCCTGTACGATCCGTCGACGGGGATCGTGGTCACGATGGGCGGCTTCAATGGCATGGCGCTCGCCGTGAAGGCGGGTGGCTCCGGCGATGTGACGTTGTCCCGCCGGCTATGGCACCAGGATCGGACCCGGCAGCGCATCGGCTCCGGTGTCATCCACGAAGGCTTCATTTACGTCCTGGATGACCCCGGCGTGGCGGAATGCGTCGAACTCGAGACGGGCAAAGGGCTTTGGGAGGAGCGCCTCCGCGGGCCGGCGGCGACGTCGGACAACTGGTCGTCGATGGTCGTCGCAGACGGCAGGCTCTACGCGATCAACCAGGGCGGCGACGCCTTCGTGCTCAGGGCGAATCCGAAATTCGAAATGCTGGCGACGAATTCGATCGGTGAACCCACCATCGCGTCGATGGCCGTTGCCGGCGGGGAGGTCTTCATCCGCTCGCACGAGGCGCTCTGGTGCATTGGCGGGGAGTGAAGGGCCGGGCCTTCGATCCGGCCGGCGCTTTCGTCACGCGGTCTGACCGACTGCGGCAGCCTTCTGCGTCGCGATCTCTTCCAGGGGCAGTTGGAGGGTGAAAAGGGCCCCCTCGCCAGGGCCGTTGCTGGAAGCGCGCAGCGAGCCTCTCATTTCACGAGCCGCCAGCGCCGAGCTGTGCAGGCCGAATCCGTGACCCTTTTGTCGGGTGGTGAAGCCGTGGGCGAAGATCCGGGTGAGGTTTTCGGGAGCAATGCCCACGCCATTGTCCGACACCGTGATCTGCAGGGCTCCATCGTTGGGGAAGGCACACACGCGGATGTACTTTTCCTGGCGATCTGCCTCCGAGCAGGCCTGCTTCGCGTTTCGGAGCAGATTGATGAGGATCTGCATGGCCTTGTGTTTATCGATGATGACATCGGGGAGCTTGGGATCGACCTGCGAAGTCACCTGGATCCCGTAGCGCTGGAAAGAGGCGTTGTTCATTCGGACGGCTTCATCGATCAGATCGGCGACGGAGGTCCTTTCGCTGAGACCCGCATGGGTTGCGAAATCCTGCTGCATGGCGACGATTTCCTTGATGTGGTCGATCCTGCCGAGGAGTTGCTGAATTTCATCGATGACAGCGCGGCGCTGGCCGTCGAGTTGGGAGTCGAGCTTGACGAGGTACTCTGGGATCTGCCGTCCACGAGGGTCTTTCGTCATGAAGACGCCGAGTTCCGTTCCCTGCTGTTGCAGGAGTTCGGCCACTCTTCCAACATTCCCAACGGGCATCCGGCGCGCCTGTTCCATGATGAGATTGGCCGAGACGTTGACGCTGTTGAGAACATTGCCGACGTTGTGCAACACGCCGGTGGCGACCTCGGCCATCCCGGCATGGCGGGAGGACACGAGCAATTCCTTATGCTTCTTCTCGACCTCCCGCTCCATTTCCTCCCGTTTCTGCATCTCCACTTGCAGTTGGGAGGCGGTTTGCCGGTGGCGGTCGCTTTCTTCCCGGAGTTGCCTGGTTCGCGCATGGACCTCGCGGCGGAGCGAACCCACCCAGGCCAGCGCCAGGAGCAGGACCGCGATCAAAGCCACGGACACCCAGACGATGCGCTGGACCGTCCAGATGGGAGGGGCCGTGAGCAAGGTGACGTCGGACGGAGAATCGACGAGGAGTCGAAAGGACCTGGGTTCCCGGTCGGGTCCGCCCTGGACGGAACAGACGCCGGTAATACGCACCCGGCTTCCGGCCTTGAGAGCGCACAGCGTCGACGGTCCGACGGCCTTCTCCTGTCGGGCGGTGAACACGATGGGCCCGTCCTGCAGGAGCAACTGCGGACTTGCGGAGTGCGGGACATCCTGGAGGAGGTGGGCCTCCAACTGAACGCGGAGGCCATCCTGGGATCCCTCCAGGAGAATCGCGGATGCGGTGGTCCTTCGGGGCTGAGGAAGAGATCCTTTTTGCGTCACCCGAAGGGTTGGTTCCTGAAGGTAAGGGGAGAAATCTCCCAAATAGGGAAAGCCGAGGACATCGACATGATCCCCGACTTGCACGGCACTGCCGTCGACGGTGATCACCCGAATTCCCCCGGAGACATCCTGCAGGTAGAAGCCCCGCCCCGGCAGCACCAGGGTGACCGTTCCCGCGATTCGGATGCGCCGGCCATCCGTGCGCTCGGGATCAAAAGTCGCCACCGCGCCGATCGGCGTGGGCGGCGCGGCAAAGGGATTATTCGGAACCGGCTGGAGGATTTCGATCGACTCGAGACCCGGAGAATTGAGGCTGATGCCGCGCAATTGTCCGCGGGCATTAAGGCGCGAACTGCACGCCCCGCGGACACGCACGACGGCGTCCACGAGATTCGTCGGCGTGGAGGCGTCGTCCACGTGAGGTATCGTGGCCTGGAATTTGCCCTTGCCGGTCTCAACATCGAGGGTGACGCGGTTCCATTGGGAACTGACCCGCCGGACCACTCCTTCCATCTCGATCCAATGAGCGTCGAGGTGTCCGTTCGCAAGATCCTGGAGTTCCACGCGAATTGCCACCGGAAGGTTGGTCGTCCCCAGCGCGCGGACCGAAGAATGGATGACCTGGGGCGCGAATCCGCTGAATTCCGTTTCTCCCTGGACCTCGACCCAGTCGCCCGCGCGGACATCTTTGTCGCCAAGATCGATGAAGATGGCCTGGTCGCCTGCCTGCATGAAGCCGACGCGCCATTCGGCATCGGCATAGGTGATGACGCCCCGCAGTCTGACGAGATAATTCTGGGAGGCTTCGGCCCGGGTGAGCTTGAGGACCTCGGGAAATGTGGCCAGCACGACGTCCCTTCGGGGCGCGTCGGTTGCGGAAGGGTCGGACGCCCTCCCCGCGGCGGGGACTACTTGCGTGGGATTCTCACGCTCAAATACGGCGTCGTCCAAAATGACCTCGCCGTCCGAGAATCCGAGGAACCCCCGCACGTCGACGCGGTGGCCGGCCTGGATCTCACTCGCCTGGACTATCCGGGTCCGAATGATGCCCGTCGGATCCTCGACGGTGAGCCATTTGCCCGGGACGTGGGACACCACCGAACCGTGAATCCGGACGGGCTGGTTGGTCCACGGTCCGAGCTCCCGATCGAGGAGGCTTCCTATGGACAACACCGCGGCGTTATGGATCTGAGGATCGGGGGGCTCCAGGACGATAACATCCTCGAGACTGGGCGCGAAAAGGAGCGCTGAGTCGAGGTGGCCGTTGCTGGCCGTGCTCCCATTGATGCCGCGGACCCGGACCGTCGCGTAAAGCAGACGCTCGATATCATGCGCCTGCGGGGGTCCCATGACATGCACCAGGCAGTTTTGGCCCCGGTCCCTGATGATCAGGGCGAGACGGCCGAGGCTTGTATCCGCACTCCGGACCTGGCCTTCGCATTCGACCCAATCGCCGCGGAGCCGGTGGAGTTCCGCGACCGCAAGCCGCCTGGGTGGCGGCAGGGGACTGGATCCGACGATGGTAAGGGTCAGATTGGTCAGCCCCTTCTCCTGGTTGAGGGCGGTTGTGGTGCCCATGATGCGAACGACCTGGCCGCGCTGGAGTTCCCGGTGAAAGGTCTGGGGGCTGAGGTACAACGTGCCTCGGCCGTCGTTCACGTAGAACTGGCCCCAGCCGGCATCATAGCAGAGGACGGTGGCGTCGATCTGGAGGGCCACGGCCTTCGCGGATTCGCCCACGGGCAGGGCCACCCATTGCGCGATGTTGGTGACAGCCGGCGGTTCGGCCAGCGTGGCGCTTTCGACCATCAGCGTCGCCAAAAGCAGGACACCCCTGCACGCGGACCGGGGAGAGAATTTGTTCCGCCAGGATCCTGAAGCCCAAAGGCCGCAGTTCAGCCAGGAGATGATTCGCCGCGCCCAATCCAGGCGATCGAGTGTGGGGCGCGAGCGACGGTGACTCGGCCGCAACGCCCGTCGGCGCCGTGCCGCAACTCCTGCAGGCCGCAGGAGGATTCCCGCGGCCCTCGCATTGCGGTCAGCCACCCTGCATGGGGTTGGATCTTTGTCGCATTCCACCGTTACGACAGCATATCGGCGGAGGTCGGCGAGGAATTAAGACATTTGTCCGAGTCAACCTGGCGTGGGCCGCAAGCGAATTCCGGTGTGTGCCTTTCCGCCGCCCCTGTCCCCTATCGACACGCGCCCGAACGGCCCGCAATGGCTCGCGAAATTGCAGGAGACGACGCGTCATTCGGCGCGAACACGGTAGAACTGTCGCGCCTTGACCGGGTTAACTGAGAAGGGCGATGTCGCATCGGGGAGGGTCGCGTACGGTCCGAGCAGGTCATCTGCCTGTTCGATGGTGCCAAAGGGCCAGTTGATCGACAGGCTGTCTCCCGATCGTTGAATCGTGACACGAACCGAATTCCGGAAGTGGACCTCGATTTGAGAGGGTGACAGGGCGTAGTTGTAGAATGCGACCTCGTCGATCGCCCCGTCAAACGGGTCAAAGGCGTTGTCACTCCGCTGACCGAAGACCGTGGGTCCTCCCGCGACCTCCGGGTCTCCGTTGAGTCCGTTGGCCATGAACCGGGTGGCTGTCTGGGGCGCCGAGCCGACCTCCTCACCATTGACGTAAAAGCGAATCGCAGCGCCGTCGTCGGTGATCACCATGTGATACCAGGAATCTGTCTCGATGGGATTGTGAGCGAAGTCGCTGACAAACGTGCTCGTGCCGCCGCCATTGAAGATATTGAGGGTCCAGACGCCGGCGACATGCTGATAGACATTCCATCCGTACACATGATTGCCAAAGTCGCTGTTCCACATCGACGAAAAGACCGTTCGAAACTGGCCGGGATCCAGGGAGCGGGGCTGCACCCACGCCTCGGCCGACCACGGCCCGTCGACCGGGTTGAGCTCGAGCGCATAGGGAACGGTGATGACGGCCCCGCCGCCGAGGGCGACCGAGGCATCGGAATCCCCGGGCACTCCTCCCGGGGCCTGGAACTGGAGGGCGCCATCTCCCGGCTGGTACTCGCCGTCAAAACTGCCGGCGGCATCGGTGGCCGTGGTGCTCCCGTCCGGTTCGTCCAGGCGCCAATAGGCGACGGGATCGTCCGCAAGGACAAGCCGCGCATAGCCCGCGACCGGCACATCGACCGAACGCGGCTGGACTCCGAGAACGGCGGGTTCGCTGGTGACGGATGTGAATGGATTTGCGACCTCGACCCGGAATTGGGCGCCGTCCAGGGACTGGGCGATGTCCGCCAGCCAGAGGGTCTGGTTGGTGGCGCCTGGCATCATCTGATCACCTTGAAACCATTGGTAACGGATGGGCTGGGCGCCTTCGGCGACCACCCGAAACGCGGCGTGGCTCCCGGCGGTGCGGCTGATCGAGTAGGGCGCCTCGAGGATTCGAAGGTCCGTCAGCAACGTGAGCGTGGCCTCGCTGCTGGTTTTGTCTCCGACCGCGTTAGTCACGACGACGGAGAACCGGGCGCCGTCGTCATTGGGAGAGGTCGCCACAAAGGAGTACGTGTTGTTGGTGGCCTCAGGGATGGCGCTGCCAGCGCGAAGCCACTGGTAGTGAAGAGGGGGTGTTCCCGTGGCCACGACGCTGAATGATACGGCCGTTCCCGAGTAATTCGTGGTCGACGCGGGCTGCTGTGTGATCTCCGGGGAAACTGAAACGGTTTCCAGCGCATTCGTGCCGGCCTGGTAATGACCCAGGATTTGAGGATCGGACAGCACATGGGTGTAGAACGCCACTTCGTCCACGCTTCCCTCGAAAGGCGCCTGCCCGGTGTTCTGACCGGCGCCAATCTGCCCGTCAGCGCCGTTATCAGCCACATAGCCGGTGGCGACCGCTTCGCCTTGCGGCTCGCCATTGACGTAGAACCGGGCAGTGGCGCCGTCGAAGGTCACTGCCAGGTGGTACCACTGAGCGGGATCAATCGGAACAGAAGGCACCTGCAGAAACACAGGCGGGCGCATGTTCAGAATCCAATAACTTCCGGATCCATCCGGCGAGTACTGGTAGAAATTCCACCCGGACGCGTTGGCGTACGGCCCGCTTCCGTAGGGGCCGAACATCGCCAACGGCACGCGGTAGATTCCGGCCGCCGGATGGGAGCTGGGCTGGGCCCAGCATTCTGCTGAAAACGGAGCTCCCGACACACCATCGTCCGCGAGTGGACTTAGCTCCGGTTGAAATGGGATCCGGATGGCGCCGGGATCGGGGCCGCCAAGGAAAGAAGCCGCGAGTGTATCGATTCCCGGCGCGCCTGGAACAGGAGACGATGCATCCCCGTTGTAGACGTAGATTGCGTCAAATTGGCGGCCCCCGGAATCCGCCGCTGTCGGTTCACCGGCCGATTCCTCCAGCCGGTAATAGGCGACAGGATTGTCGGACAGAATGATGTCCTGATAGGCCGCGTGCGCGGGTGCGCTCAGCGCAAGGAGCAGGCAGGCGCGGACGGACCAATGGCGAAGGTGAAGGTTTTCGGCGGGAAGATATCCGGCGGCATCCATGGCTGGGTCGAGAATAACAAAGGTGTTGAACTCAACAAGGACCGTCTGGCGGCGAGGCATTGCACGCCGGAGAAGAAGACGGCTGATGATTCCACACGGGGTTACCGCGCAGACGATCGGAACCGGGGAAGATGCCGCAGCAGGACGGCCTCGAGGTCTGAAAGGCGAACAGGCTTGGCGACGTAATCGTCCATTCCGGCCGCCAGGCAGTTTTCACGGTCCCCCATGACAGCCCCGGCGGTCATCGCAATGATCGGCAGGTGGCGACCAGTTCCGGCGTCGTGCTCACGAACCTTCCGCGTGGCATCCAGACCGCTCAGTCCCGGCATCTGACAGTCCATGAGGACGACATCGTATGAATCCGTGGTGGCGGCGCGGACTGCTTCATGCCCGTCCCGGGAAACGTCGACCTGGAAGCCCAGTCGCTCCAGGTATAATGTGGCGACCTTCTGATTGACGGGATTGTCCTCCGCCACCAGGGCACGCATGAGCGGGAATTGCGAGGACGTCAGTGCCGCCTGTGTGTCCCGTCGACACGGTGCCTCATGGGTCACGAAGTCTGCCGCCCGTCCATGGGCGGCTTCGGGGGAAACGAGGGTGACCTCCCCGTTTTCCGTTGGAGGCTGGGAACGGGGGAAAGGGATCTGAACGGTAAAGACAGAGCCGGATCCCACCGCGCTGGAGACATCGATGGAACCGCCCATGCGCTCGACGAGGCGCTTGCAGATCGTGAGGCCCAGCCCGGTGCCTCCGAAACGTCGCGAGATCGACGAGTCCGCCTGGGTGAACGGACTGAAAAGCCGCGTTAGATCGGCGCTGTCAATGCCGATGCCGGTGTCCCGAAAGAGGAACTCGAGACGCTCGACCGACCCTTCGTCTCCCACCCGGCGGACTTGCAGGGCCACTTCGCCCTGGTGGGTGAACTTGATGGCGTTGCTGATCAGGTTCATGAGGACCTGCCGGAGGCGGGCGGGATCGCCCATGAACGTGCCGCAGGCCGAGGAGTTCAAATCGACGCGGAGGTCGAGCCCTTTCTCCCTGGCCTTGGCTCCGAACAACCGGATGGTGGAATGGACCAGGTCCTCCAGGGAGAAGGAAGTGTTTTCGAGTTCAAGTCTGCCCGCCTCGATCTTGGAGACGTCGAGGATGTCATTGAGGAGTGACAGGAGCGCCTCGCTCGAGGACGCGAGGGTTTCGGCGAGATCGCGTTGGGCCGCGGTAAGATCGGAATGGAGGAGGAGTTGACACATGCCGACCACCCCGTTCATGGGCGTTCGGATCTCGTGGCTCATGTTCGCAAGGAAGACGCTCTTGGCGCGGGAAGCCGCCTCCGCCGCCAGTCGGGCGCGTTTCAGTTCCTTTTCGGTCTGCCGGCGCCTGTCGTTCTCCGCCGTCAGTTCGGCGGTCCTCGCATCCACGAGGGCCTCGAGCTGATCCAGGCGAAGGCGGGCCGCCCTGTGCAGCCTCCACTTTTCCGTCAAGGCATGCGCCAGTTGCAGCACCTCGACCAGGTCGAAGGGTTTCTTGAGGATCAGCAGGTTGTCGGATCGCCCAAGGCGGCGGGTCATCTCGTCCCAGGAGAAGTCGGAGAAGGCGGTGCAGACGACGACCTGAAGCGTGCTGTCGGTCGCCCACAGGCGTTCGATCGTTTCAATCCCATCGATCCCGGGCGGCATGCGAACATCCACAAAGGCGACGGCGTAAGGACTTCCCGCCACGAGCGAGGTGCGTACGCGATCGACCCCTTCCTCCCCCTGGTAAGCGGAATCGAGTTCGAACACGCTCGGCGGGTTTCGAACGTCGTCGTCTTCGCTGGGTTCGCCGAACAAGTTGCTCTCGAGCTGGCTGATGGACTGATCCAGGGCGGTGACGTAGGGAGCGAGGATCTTCCTAAAATCCTCATGAATCGCCACGTTATCGTCGACCACCAGGATATGGCGGTTCGGCGGGATCTCGGATGGCGACGGATTCATTGGTTAACCCTGAACAGCGGGTCCCTGGGCCCATGCGGACGGGCCTCACCGGGTCCGGGGTGCCGATGCAGCGCCCGCTGGCCGGGTCCACCCCAGCTATCGGATTCCAGACGAGAGGATTTAGGAAAAAACCACTCGGGGGGGCCGGCCACGGGCTCTAACCTGCCTATTTCATAAAGGTCTTGCGAAAGGCGACCGTCCGCGAGCCCTTGAAATCCTTGGCAGGCGCGATGCCGACGGGTCGGAGCGCGGCCTTTAGGCCGCTTCAACGGGACGGGACGGGATGTCGGCCGACAAGAACTTCGACGCGCGTGCCGTCGGGGTATTGAAGCGGCCTGAAGGCCGCGCTCCGCACAACCGCGAGTTGCGCAACCGCGAGTTCCGACGCCCTGTCGGCAGCGGCGTTACGCATGTTGAAGCTAACCTCTTCTCCCACCGGGCCTGCAGCAGGTCGCAGTGGAAGAGACAGGAAACATCCGGGTTAGCTAAGGGGTCAAGGCTGGCCGTTGGGGGTGCCGTCGACCAGGTTGTCCCGCCACCTCATTGGAACAACTTTGGGGCGAATTCGTGAAGGTAATCGCGCCAGTTATCCCAGGTGTGCCCCCCGGCGCTTTCCTTGAATACCACATCGAAACCGTGCTTCTTGAACATCTCGACCGTGGCGCGCGTGGTGGGAAGCAGGAAGTCATCCTTGCCGGTCGCGAACCAGAACAGTTCGAAACCTTCCTTGATCTTGGGATCATCGAGGACCGCGTGATTCCCATCCTCGAAGGTGGGACCTTCGGGCCGGTTTCCCCCGGGCCCGCCGGCAATTCCGAAGATGCCCGAACTGAAAACGCCCAGGTACGCGAACTCGTCGAGGTGAGGAATTCCGATGTTCAAGGTCTGGGCGCCTCCCATGGAGAGCCCGGCGATGGCGCGGTGCTTTCGATCGCCGAACACACGGTAGCGCCTCTCCATCTGGGGCATGATGTCGGTCACGAACTCCGGCTCGAACTCTCCCCCCAAGGACATGCCGAAGCGGAACGGTCCGGTGTGCCCGTGGGGCATCACGACGACCATGGGGCGTGCCTTTCCATCAGCGATCAGATTGTCGAAGATAAAACCAGCGCGACCCACGCTGCTCCAGGAGTCGTCTGAGTCAAATGCCCCATGCAGGAGGTAAAAAATGGGGTACTTGTCCGCGCTCGTTTCATATCCCGGCGGTGTGTAAACGTGCAGTCTCCGGAACCGTTTGAGAGTGGACGACCAGTAAGTGACCGCGGAGATGGCGCCATGCGGGACATCCCGGGTGTCCAGCCAATCGGCGCCGGGCACCTGCACCAGGCTCCAGGTGTTCTCATTGGACTCGCTTGTCCTTGGGTTGCGCGGATCCACAACGGTGACGCCATCGACGTCGAAACTGTACCTGTAGGCTCCAGGCGGGAGCGGTCCGACGGTGACGGTCCACACGCCGTTGGTGTCTTTGTCCATCGCCTTTGCCTGCCCGAAGCCGATTCCGGCGATGTCTCCGCTGCTGCCGAGCCGCACCGCTTCTGCCTTCGGGGCGAGGATGCGGAAGGTGATGCTCCGGTCGGCGGAGACTTCGGGAGACACGACTTGCGGACCGCGTGGACCTCGGCCCTGCGCGTGGAGGGACGGAGCGGCGAGGAGAAGCAGGGCGAGAACGAAGGGCGCGGAGTGTGCAACTTGTCGAGGGGAATGCATGATCGATGTCGTGTTCAGGGTTGGGATCGGTTCCGGGTTTGCGGGTGGGAGCGGATCGGCCGCTGGACCTGCCGGGCACGGGCCGCGGCGGTCGTTCGCGCCGGAGGTCGCATGGCCGTCGCGAGGCGTCCGAGGCTCTCGATGAGCCGCGTCACCTCGGGGGCGGTGAAGAGCGCCGCCATTTCGGCGCGAATGGGTGAACTGGTCTGCCTGAGGCGCTCCTGCTGACACTTGCGCCGGATGTCCTTGCAGGGATCGTTCGAGGGACGCACGAGGTCGCACCGTTTCCAGAGCGACACGACGTCTTGTTCGTCATCAGATCGAAACCGTCGAATTTCGAAATGGGCCGGGGTATTCACAGGCGGTTCGAAGGCCCAGTCGGACAGGCTGGAGGATGAAACCACCCGGCCCACCCTCTCCCATTCACCGCGATTGAATGGGAGAGGGTGACCCGCCGCCGCGGGACGAGAGGTTCGGCCGCTATGCTATTGGCGCACGCGGTAGTAGGCGTTGCCGGTGGTGGTAGTAATGTTGGCCGGGTTGTCGGTGCCGACCGTGGTCCAGTTGGCAGTGGGTCCGAGGGTCGGGCTGGTTTCCAGCGTGCCGCCTGTGGGGGTCCACTGGATGGTAACGCCGGTTCCGGACCGGGTGATCGCGGCCTCGAGGGATTCGGAGACGCTGGTTGGGGCGTCCGTGAGGTGAAGGGCCTCGGGCGTATTGAACATTCCGGAGCCGCCCTTCGTGATGGTCGGCAGAAACGGCGAACCGAACTGGGCCGCGATACCCCGGACATAGCCTCCGCCGGTGCTGTCGAAGAATCCGATTTCGATCGGATGACTCCCGGCGCTGAGCGTCACTTTGACTGTCGTCAGGCTTGTTCCGGTCAGGGCGTCGGTGGTCACGGTGTCCGCGGGGTCAATAACAGCCAGACCGGTGGCGTTCTGGAGGATCTCGGTGAAGGTCTGGCCGGTCATGGTCATCCAGCCGCCATCATCGCTGTTGAAACCAATTTCATAATCACCTGCCACCGGGGCCACGAGCATTGCGGTGGCGCGAAGGGCGAAGGAATCATCGTCCACGCCGGGAGTATCCTTGGGGAAGGCGGCGACGCCGGCATTGGTGTCGGGGTCTCCGACGTTGAGCGCATCGTAGGTCTTGGGCGCGCCGGCCGTCGCGTCGAGATCCGCCATGCCTTCCGCGATGACGGTGAGGGGGTCGCCACCCGGGTCCGAAGAAACGACGGACCACCCGCTATCATCGACGCCCGGCTTGGAGAAGGTCTGGCTGGGTGCGTTGTCGCCGACGAGCTTCCACTGGTCGGTGTCGGCGTCATTCGCGAAGGCGCCTTTGGCGGCGTAGAATTCGCCATTGTCGCCGCCGCCGCGTTCCCACCAGAAAAACTCGACGCGGTAGACGCCTTGTTTGAGGTGATAAACGGCGCGGGTGTTGCTGTCGCCGGTGGTGTTGGGGTGGATGACCGCCTCCGGGTCGACGGGGTCGAGCATACCGTTTCCACTGACTGAAATCGCCTCGCCGCCGCGGATGCGGAAGCCGAAACCGTCATCCGAATGGACACCGAACGTGTAGTCGCCTTCCTCGGGGATTTGGATGTGGCCGACACCGAACAGGATGAAGTCGTCGCCGATCCACAGGCCGGATGGATCATTGATGACATCGTCGGGGTACGGGGAGCCATTGCCGAAGAACCCTCCGGTCTCGGGGAAATTGATGACCTCGTTGGTTGTGTCGACGTAGGCGCCGGCAAAATCCGAGTTGGTGACTGATTGGAGCGTGGCGAGGACGGTTGGGATATCGTTGAGGGTGCCGGCACCGAACACCCAACGAAGGGCCCAGGCCTTGTCCACCACGGCCGGACTGGGAAGGTCTTCAGGTGGGAACCATGGGTTGGGAAGCGTGAACTCTCCATCCTGTGAGAGGGTGAGGCCGGAGGTATCCTTCACCTGGATCGAGTAGGTGTGTTGGGAACCCGTCGCCCATGGCGTCGACTGGGTATGGGTGAAGGTGGTGGTTCCGTTGGTCGTGGCGGTGAAAGTCACCGGTGCGGGCTGGCCGTCCAGGGTGAGGGTGGCCGTCGCGGGGTCGACGACCGAACCCTCGGCGTCGTTGACCGTAAAGGCGAACGAGTTGAGGCGCTGACTCAGGCTGGAGACGAAGATGCCGATCATGCGGGTCGGGAGGATGCTGCTCAGCGGCAGGCCCGTACCGGAGGCAAAGAGAGTGGCGACCTCGTCGGCCGTCAGCACGCGGTTCCAGATCCCGATGTCGTCGATTTCGCCCTCCCATTCGCGCCCGCGGGCATCCGGGTTCTCGCCGATCATGAGGTGCTGACTGTTGGAAGCCAGGACTGGGATGTCGGGGACAGTCGAATCGAGGACTCCATCAATATAGAGCGCGGTGCCGAAGTCGGTGGCGGTGGCGTCGGTGACGGCGACAAACTGGTGCCAGGCGCCGTCGTTGACCGGGGTGCCTGCCGGGGTATCTGTCGCGCCTCCGGCATAGGAAATACTGTCGGTCGAGCTGCTTCGAGCCACCCGGTAATTCGAGTTTTCGCCCTTGGAGATGAGGGCCTGCCAGTCGGTGTCGAACGCATCCACCTTGAACCACCCGGCGATGGACATGCTTCCGCCCGGGAATTCGAGATCGTCTTCGTTGCCACCGGTGATCTCGACGAACTGGTCCGTTCCATCGAGCTTGATGGCCTTGCCGAAGCCGGTCTTGCCGTCAACGAACGGGATCGGTTGAGTGCCGCGCGCCGTGCCGTGGAAGGCATTGACGGAATCGAGGAGATTGTCGTCGAAGCTCCAGTAGGCCACGAGTCCGTTGGTGACGGAGTTTTGGGCCCGCAGGGTCAGCCCTTGGCAGCAGAGAACAGCGATCAAACTCACGAGCCAGATTCTGCCGGTTGGTTTGCATAGCATTCCCATAAATCTGTTATTCTGTTTTTGGTGTGTCCTTTATTGACGGGTCTCGAAGGCCGGAGTGCGGTCGCCCAAGAAAAGCCACCGGCGGTCCCTTGACGCGAAACCGTGGGGCTGATCACCACACTCCTCTGGCTGTTCCGAAGTTCGGGCATCGTCCCGATGGCGTTGGCATGCGTCAAGAAGCTTCTCCTGGATGAGGGGATGCGAGCGACCCAGCCACCTCGAAGAGTCGCGCCTTGCGGCAGGACATCCGCCTTTCTATGGTCTGTTCAAACCCGGTGGTGAGTGACTACCAGCGCAGGCAGAATCCGTTCTCCGCAAAGCACCTGTCTTCGGGCAGCAAGGTCGCCGGGGGAATCCCTGTGTTGCCTGGATGCGCGGCGGTGGTGGGGTTGCTTCTTGCCGGGGTGGCATCCGGCTGGACGAGTCCAAATTCCCATGAACCGGCCTTCACCCCGTCCCTCTCCCATCGGATGCCGGGCATGTCCGACAAATCGCGTGCCGGAGAGGGTGTCGGTCTGAAGCGCGACGACAGCGTGTCGCGGCATCCGGGAGAGAAGCCCGGTCCCGGCCGTGAGCAGTTCAATTTTGAACACGGGGCTTTCCAGGCTCCATCGGGTCCATCCCCTGCCGCAGTCTCAGAGGTCTCTCGACCGGCGGCAGACTCGAGTCCGGCGGTCCTTCATTCCACAGACAAGGGCGGGGTTCCCCGGCCGGAGGCGGAGGCGGCGGCACTGAAGAAGGCGGCGATTGGAGAGGCCCATCACCTAGCGGAGTTGTACCCCAAGGACGCGTTGGTCTATGCGCTGCTTGGGGCGGCGTATTTCAACACCGGGCACGCCGACGAGGCGACCGGCTTTCTGAGGAGGTGCCTGGAACTGAACCCGGATGAGGCGGAGGCGTACGATATCCTGGCGCGAGTGGCCTACGATCGCGGTGATCTCGAGGAAACCGCGCGGCTCTGCCAGGAGGCTCTGCGGGGTGATCCGGCGAACGCGGAGACCCTCAACCGGCTGGGGCGCGTTCGCCTGGATCAGGGCCGGGCCGAGGACGCGATCCAGATCCTCGAGCGAGCCGCGGGTCTTCCCCGTCCGGTAAGTGAAAGCTTCTACCTGCTGGGTCAGGCGCACCTGCAAGCGGGACAGACGGCGGAGGCGATCCGGCAGTTTCAACGCTCGGTTGCTTTGGAGCCTGATCACACGCAGGCGTACTTCGGGTTGTACACGGCTTTCATGCGAGAAGGGCATCCGGACCAGGCGGCGCCCTACCGGGAGAGATTCCTGAAGCTCGAGGCGGACGACCGGAAGAGACTCAGCGATCGCAGTGGGAGTGAAGACACCCTGACGGGCCTGCCCCTGGTGCGCAGGACCGCGGCGCGGATCTTCCTCGGTGCAGCCCAGATTTATGCCCGGCACCATGACGACGGTTCCTCGGCTGAGTTCCTGAGGAAGTCGGCGGCCCTGGATCCCGACAATCCCGTGCCGCGGGCGGCCCTGGAGGCGCACTTCGTGCGTCGCCAGGCATTGGCGGAGGGAGTAAGTGCCTTCGAGCAACTGGCGGCGGAACAGCCCGCGAACAAACTGAATTACCTGCACCTGGCTCGCCTCCAGGCGCGCCTCCAGCACCTGGAGGCGGCGGAACGCGCCTACCGGAAGGTCCAGGAACTGGCCCCCGGCTGGGCGGAAGGCTACGGCGCGCTGTCGGAGTTCTATCTTCGGACGCACCGCAACCCGGCGGAGGCGCTGGCGCTGGCACGGAAGGCGAACGCCATGGAGCCGACCGCGGCGCATTACTACCTGCTGTCGGCGGCGTGCGTGGCCAACGACGATCGCACGGGTGCCCGGCACGCCATGGAGAACGCGGTCCGTCTGAGTCCCGACGAGCCGAAGTACCGGGAAGGTCTTGAAAAGCTGCAGCGATGACTCGTGAGACGTTTTGTTGCGTCGCCGCCATCACGCGGTCGCTGGGCCTTCCCGGGTTGGCGGCGGAAACGCCACCAGGAGGTTCGATTCAGCTTCGGGACGTGACACGCGATACGGGCATTTCATTCGTTCACACCGACGGCAGTTCCGGTCGGCGCTATATCGTGGAGACCGTGAGCTGCGGGTTGGCGACCTTCGACTATGACGGAGACGGAGATATCGATATCTATTTCCTGAACGGATCGCCGCTGCCCGGGGCCCGTGCCGTCCCGGTTCCCCGCAACGCGCTGTACCGGAATGAGGGCAACTGGAGGTTTACGGACGTCACGGATGAATCCGGCGTGGGTGACACCGGATACGGCATGGGCGTGTGCACGGCGGATTACGACCATGACGGGGACACGGACCTTTACGTGAACAACTTCGGTCCGAACGTGCTTTACCGGAACAACGGCAACGGGACGTTCACCGACGTAACCCGCGAGGCCGGCGTGGTGGGGGGCGGCGACGTTGGCGCGGGCGCGTGTTTCCTCGACATGGATGGCGATGGCGACCTCGACCTGTTTGTGGCGAAGTACGTCGGGTTCACTTTCGAGACCCAGCAGATTTCCCATATGAACGGGTTTCCCGCCTATGCCGGTCCGCTTCACTATCCGAGGACCCGCAATGTCCTTTACCGGAACAACGGCAACGGCACCTTTAGCGACGTGAGTGTCGCCGCGGGAATCGCCAATTACGAGGGATCCGGGATGGGCGTGATCGCCGCGGACTACGACAACGACGGCGACACGGACATCATCGTGGGCAACGATCTCGGAGCGAATTTTCTCTTCCAGAACGACGGCATCGGCCGCTTTGTGGAGGTCGGCGTCGCGACGGGTGTGGCGTACGACGGGCTGGGGAATGCCCAGGGGACCATGGGGATCGAGTGCGCCGATTGGGATCACGATGGCTGGCTCGATCTCTACATGACCACCTATCAGCGCCAATGGTCCACTCTCTACCGGAACCACGCGGGAAGATACTTTGAAGACGTCACCGGGTTGACAGGGGCGGGAACGGATACCTACGCGCAAGTCACCTGGGGCGTCGGCATGGTGGACCTCGACAACGACGGCAACCGCGACCTGTTCCTGGCGTGCGGTCACCTGATCGACAACGTCGAGGCGTTTGACGACACGACAAGCTACAAGGCACCGAACATCGTGCTCCGCAACACCGGCCTGGGGCGCTTTGTCAATGTCTCGAAAGATTGCGGCGACGGTCTGCTGCCCGGGTTCAGCAGCCGCGGGGCGGCGTTCGACGACCTGGACAACGACGGCGACCTCGACGTGGTGGTCCTCAACTCACGAAGTGAACCCACCATCCTGAAAAACGTCTCGAGCGGGACGAATCACTGGATCCAGGTGGTGCTCCGGGGTACGCGATCCAATCCCGATGGGATCGGCGCCCGGGTTACGGTGACCGCCGGAAGTCTGACCCAGATCGACGAGGTCCACAGCGGGCGCAGTTACCAGAGCGATTTCGGTCGGCGACTTCATTTCGGTCTCGGCCAGCATCGAAGCGTTGACGAGATCCGGGTTCGTTGGATTGGCGGCGGAACGGACGTCGCGCGAAGCCCCGGTGTCGATCGTGTGGTGACGGTGGTGGAGGGCAAGGGCCTTGCGGTTCCAACGGAGGCGGGAAAGACGCCATGAGCGATGGCACGCCGATGCTCAACGAGGCGCTGCGTCAGACGGACGGGACACGTGGGTTTGGTTCGATGTTGTGGGCGCGGATTGAGCGCTCCGCCGGCGCCGCGTTAGGTGGGCTGTCGCGCAGTCCCAGAGTCGGGAACTGGCCTTGGGCGGCAAAACACGAGTGGAACACCACGGTCTGGAGGTCCCTTCTTCGGTATCGGCTTGGCCTGGCCCTGGGGTTGTGTCCGATCTGTGGTCCGACGCTGGGCGCCGCCGACACACCGGTTCCGATCCGGTTGACGGACGTGACCCGTCAGACCGGCATTTCCTTTGTCCACACGGACGGCAGCGCCGGGCGCCGGTATATCGTGGAGACGGTCTCCTGCGGACTGGCCACGTTGGATTATGACGGGGACGGAGACATCGACATTTACTTCCTGAACGGCGCGCCGCTGCCGGGCGCGCCGCATCGCGATCCACCGCCGCGAAATGCCCTTTATCGGAATGACGGGGACTGGAAATTCACGGATGTGACGCAGGCCGCCGGCGTGGGGGACACCGGCTACGGCCTGGGGGTGTGCGTGGGCGACTATGACAACGACGGGGACGAGGATATTTATCTGAATAACTTCGGCCCGAATGTTCTCTATCGAAACAATGGCGACGGTAGCTTCACGGACGCCACGGCGGCCGCCGGCGTCGGCAACGGAAACAAGGTGGGCGCGGGCGCCTGTTTCCTCGACATGGACGGCGACGGCGACCTCGATTTGTATGTGGCGAACTACGTGGATTTCACGGTCGCGAAGAACCAGTCCCGGTTCATCAACGGGTATCCCGCGTATGTCGGCCCGATGATATACGGACCGGTCGCCGATTCATTGTTTCGCAACAACGGCGATGGCACGTTCGCCGACGTGAGTGTCGAATCGGGTATTGCGGCGCGCGCCGGTACCGGGATGGGAGTCGTGGCAGCGGACTACGACGGGGACGGGGACACGGACGTGGTGGTCGGCAACGATGCCATGGCCAATTTTGTCTGGAAGAACGACGGATCCGGGCATTTCGAAGAAGTCGGACTCCTTTCCGGTCTGGCCTACGATCTCAACGGAGTCGGGCAGGGGAGCATGGGAGTCGAATGCGCCGACGCGGACAACGACGGTCGGCTGGATTTCTACGTGACTTCCTACCAGAAACAATGGGCGATCCTCTATCGCAACCTGGGCGGGGGATTCTTCGAGGATGCGACCTACGCGACGGGCGCCGGGGCGGGAACGTTCCACCGTGTGACCTGGGGAGCAGGGTTGGTCGATTTCGACAATGACGGTGATCGCGACCTGTTCATCGCCTGCGGGCACCTTCAGGACACGGTGGACCTCTGGGATGACACGACCAGTTACAAGACTCGCAACCTGCTTCTGGAGAATACCGGCAGCGGAAAGTTCGCGGACATCTCCGATCGGGTCGGGGACGGCTTGTCCGCCACCTGTAGCAGCCGAGGCGCCGCGTTCGACGACCTGGACGGCGACGGCGACATGGACGGTGTGATCCTCAACGCGCGCGACCATCCGACGCTGCTACGAAATGACAGCGAAACTCGAAATCACTGGGTGGGGATTCGCCTCCGAGGGACCCGGAGCAATCGCGACGGCATCGGGGCGCGAATCGAGCTCGTGGCCGGGGATCTGCACCTGGTGGACGAGGTCCACAGCGGGCGCGGCTATCAGAGTCACTACGGCATGCTTCCCCATTTCGGGCTCGGTCCAAGGACGCGGATCGACCGTTTGACGATTCGCTGGATCGGCGGGGGCACGAACAGCCTGGGGGGCTTGCCCGTGGACAGGGTCCTGACGATCAGCGAGGACCCATGATCGCGCCGGTTATTGATGGACCAGGCGCATCATGTCCGGCGGATATCGGTCGCCGGCAACGGCCTCGCGTGGCACGAGTTCCTCGATCGCCTTGAGGTCGTCGCCGGTCAGGTGCACGTCGAGCGCGCGGAGATTGTCCTCGAGATGGTCGCGGCGCTTGGTTCCAAAGATCGGCACGACGGGTTCACCCTGCGCCATCACCCAGGCGAGGGAGAGTTGAGAGGGGGTGCAGCCCTTTCCGCGCGCGATCTCCTCGACGCGGGCGACGAGTTGGAGGTTCCGCTGGAAGTTATCGCCCTGGAATCGGGGCGAGCGACGGCGGTAATCGTCGGCGGCAAAATCCTCAAATCGTGTGATCCTGCCCGTGAGGAATCCGCGGCCGAGCGGGCTGTAGGCGACAAAGCCAATTCCCAGATCGCGGCAGAGGGGGAGCACGTCGGCTTCCGGGTCGCGCGACCACATCGAGTATTCGGATTGCACCGCGGAGATCGGATGGATGGCATTGGCGCGACGGAGGGTGTCAGGTCCTGCCTCCGAGAGACCCAGGTAACGCACCTTGCCTTCCTGGACCAGCGCCGCCATGGCGCCCACGGTATCCTCAATCGGGGTATTCGGATCGACACGATGCTGGTAGTAGAGATCGATGACGTCGACGCCGAGCCTTCGCAGGCTGCCTTCACAGGACTCGCGCACATATTCGGGCCGACCGTTGACGCCGCGCCTGGCCGGTTCCGCGAGGTTTCGAACGATCCCGAATTTCGTGGCCAGGAGGACGTCCTGACGGCGGCCGCGGATGGCCTGACCGACCAGGATTTCGTTGGAGTACGGTCCATACATGTCGGCGGTGTCCAGCAGCGTCACGCCGAGGTCGAGCGCCCGGTGAATGGTGGCAACCGACTCGGTATCGTTGTGGGGGCCGTAGAACTCGGACATGCCCATGCAGCCGAGGCCAAGTTTGGAAACGCGCAGACCCGAGGTGCCGAGTTCAACGGATTTCATCGCGAGGGATGGAGACGGCTACAGGATGGACCGAACGAGGCCGCCCTCGACCCTCAGGGCCGCGCCGTTGGTGGCGGAGGAGAGCGGGCTTGCGACAAAAGTCACCAGGGCGGCCACCTCCTCCGTGGAGGCGAAGCGGCGCAGGAGCGAACTGGGTCGGGCAGTCTCGAAGAACTCACGTTCCACGGTGTCCGGCTGTGTGCCCCGGCTCTCCGCCAGGTCCGCAATAAACCTGGCGACCCCTTCCGAGCGGGTGGGACCCGCCAGGATGGAATTGACTGTGACGCCCGTTCCGGCGGTGGTCTCTGCCAATCCGCGGGCCAGGGCCACCTGCATGGTCTTGGTGACGCCGTAGTGGATCATTTCCACGGGGATATTCACGGCCGATTCACTCGAGATGAAAAGGATGCGGCCCCAATGGGAGGCCTTCATGCGTGGAAGATAGGCCCGGGACAACCGAACCCCACTCATGAAGTTGGTTTCAATGATCGAATGCCAGTCTTCGTCCGTGATTTCCTCGAAGGGCTTGGGACCGTAGACGCCGAGATTGTTGACAAGGATGTTGATGTCCGGAAATCGACGCGTGGCTTTGGCGACCCCATCCGACGTGGACAAGTCGAGCGCGAGGGCATCCAGTCGCGAGGACGGAAAGTCGCCGCGGATGGACGTGATTGCCGCCTGGACCCGCTCCTCGGTCCGGCCGTTCACGACAACCCGCGTACCTTCAGCTGCCAGGGATCTGGCAATTGCCAGACCGATCCCCGCGGTCGATCCGCTCACCAGGGCCCATTTGTCTTCGAGTTTCAGATTCATCGACGGATGGAGATGCCGGGCAGGGCATCGGCGCGATTCGGTGTCGTTGCTCCTTGGAGCGTTGTCGACAGCCGCCGTCAAGATTGGGCAATCAGCCCAATCCGCAAGGGGCGAGGTTGTGGGCCGGGACCTCTGGAATGCTAACGAGAGCCTGTCCCAAAGAGGGGACGGCCAACGGGAGACGGGTTGCAAGTGTCCAAAATCGGGCACGGCGCGGGAAAATCCGCGCCATGACAAACCGGGTAAGGGCCCGCAGAAGACGCAGAGGAACGCAGAAGGAAAGGGATCGAGATTCTCTTTCTCTCTTTCTGCGTGTTCTGCGTGTTCTGCGGGCCCGTCCACCTTCGATCAATCGATATTGAATCGGAATCGCACGATCCCAGTTCTCTCGCGAGGCAGGTCCGAGTCGATGCGGAGTGGATCGAGGCGGTAATCCTGATCGGTCAGATTGAGCAGTCCGACGGCAATCTCGGCGCGCCGCCGGAGGAACCGGTACCCGGCCAGGGCGTTGAGCTGCCAGAAATCCTCGACCGGGCGCGCGGGAGCATAGCCGCTGGTGTCCTGTCGCATCCAGTGGGCGTCGAACCTTGCGAACAATCCGGACGAGTGATTGAAAAGGCCGAAAAGGGTGAGGTCATGCAGCCTGGCCCTGACATCACGATTGATGTCATTCCAGATCTCCGGCACGACAAGCGGCGTGCGGGTGTCAAGACTGGCTTCGCTCCAGCGATAACTCAAACCGAAGGACCATTCCCGGCCGACGAGCCGGGTGAGATAAAACATGAGGGAATTCTCGTCATAGTTGACGCTGGTCGTGATTTGCGAGGGCGGGAGCACACCCTCGTCGAGGCGACCGCCGAAGACGCCGATCGGACGGGAGGCATCCGAGGCGAGGCGGTCAAACGCGATCCCCGCGTAGAGTCCGTCCAGGAGCCTGAGATCGGCCCCCGCGCCGATCACATCGAATGTTGCGCCGGGAGTGGCTCCCCAGGGCGAGACCGGGACGAGCGTCCGATAGGCCTGGTTGAACCCCGCGACCTGGGTGGGCTCGAGGCCAACGCTGGTTTCCTGGAGAAAGCCACCGAGGGACCGAGAGTAGGCCGCGCGCAACGTCAGCGAACGAAGGGGAGTCCACCGAAATCCGACCTTTGGCGAAACCTGGTTCCTGCGGGCCTCGGACGGGTCGAACGGCGGCAGGTCCATATTCACCGGGTACTGGAGCCAATCCGCGGACAGCCCGACGGTTCCCCTCAGGTGAGGGAGGAGTTCCCTTTCATAATAGCCGTAGGTTGAGACGTGAGAGAAGTCCGAGGTGAGTTCGCGGCTGGAGGGATCCGGGAGATGGAGCCTGGCGGCCAACGGACCGGCGGAGGCCAGGACTTCGTCCACTTCCGTCCACCCGACCTGTACGCGGACGCCTGCGACGAGACTCTGACGTGAATCCTGATAGATCTGCTGGAATTCGGAACTAACGGCCTGGAACCGGGAACAGGAGGCGACGTCAAACTGATCGCCATTGGGCACGTCCAGGGCGCTGAGGGCGCGCGCAAGGGTGTTGGTGACCGCGTTCGGTTCCCCGCCCATTAACAGCGCCTGCACGCTCGCCTTGGGATTGTTCAGGGCGAAGTCATCGCGCAGATAGCCCAGCAACAGGATCGAATGCATTCCAGGCGACCACTCACGATGGAAGCCCATGAGGACATTGGGTGCCTGTTCGTCTCGAACGTGCACGAGTGGGTTCGCCTGGGTTGGATCATAATAGGCCTGAACATCACCCGCCGTCGTCCGGTCGTAGGTGGTCTGAAAGTGCAGCGTGTCCCGGGAGCCGAGTTGCTGTTTGATTTGGACCGACAGGGACCTCTGTTCAAGATCCGTGTTGGCCTCGGTCCCGTGAAGTTCCCGCGCACTCCCATCCAGCGCATAGGAAAAATCGTTGAAGACACCGTAGTTCGCCGCTGCCACCGACCAGTCGCCGTTGCTTTGGTAGCTGGAATCCAGCGTCAGACCGGCGCGGTTCCGCTGGAACATGCGTGCGTACTCGGCCTGCGACACCTGGGGCGACAATGCGGTGCCTCCGACCGGCGACAACAGATTGGCAAGAAGATACTCCCGAAAGGTGGGCGTCTCGAACCGCAGATTGACGAGGCGCGGATCCCGGAGCGCGTTGTAGGCGTTGGCGAGGAAGAGATGGGCCGAGTAATTGGCGAAATCGTAGGTGACCGCCGCGCCCGCCTCCTGCAGGGCGGAAAGGTCGAGCCCCGCATCCTGGTAGATGCCGGCGAGGTTGGCACTTCGGACGGCGCTGTCCTGGTCGAGGAGAAACGAGGATCGGAAGGCGCGGCGGTTCTCATTCAGGCGGAGCGAGGTCTCAAGGTTGGTGATCGACTCATTGATCCGGTTCTCCTGCTGTTCGATCAGGCCCAGGTAAAGGTAGGGCGTGGGATCGTTCGGATCCAGACGGCTTGCCAGATCCAACTGGCGGTAGGCGTTGGTCCTGAGAAGGCTTGGACCCCATCCAAGACCGCTCTGATCGTAGTAGGCCTTTCCGAGGTAACTTCGGAGGTGGGATCGTTGCGGTTCCACCGCGGCGCCAATCTCGAGCTTTCGAAGGGCATCCGAGCCCGGTCGAGGACGCCAGGTGTCGGTCCAGTGTCCGTCCCTCAGGTTTTGGAAGAAGGTGTCCTGGTGAAGTTCCGTCAGGCCAATTCCCAGCCATGCGTTGCCCAGACGCGGGTCGAGGCGGGCGGCGCGGTGGAACGCCGCGATGGCCGCGTCCTGGTCCTGCCGTGCCCATGCGAGGAAGCCGCGTAGCGCGGCGGCCTGTGCATTCGACGACTGAAGGTGTTCCGCGATGCTCAGGTGCGACTCCGCATCGCGGATCCGGCCAAAGCCAAACTCCAATTCCGCGCGACGCGCCCATGCATAACCAAAGGTTGAATCCTCGGGGGTGGCGAGTCTCGCGGCGTCGAGGGCGCGCTCGAGCGCCGTGGTGGACCCGGCGTAAGCGGTGGTCTCCCAGTCGCGAAGTTGCTCGTTCGCGCCGGCCCGCGACTGCTGGTAGTACGATTCGGCAAGCCATTCCGTGGCGAGTTCAGGCCTTTGCATCCGACGGTGTTCCTCGACGCGCCCCGCGGCGAGGAGTTGACGGAGCGCCTCCCGGATGCGGGCGTGTTCGGGAAATCCCGGTTCGGATGGCGACAGATCGTCCAGCAGGGATTGCGCCTTCCGGGCAGAATCGGCGGGCAGGAGCAGGCCTGCGAGGTAGAGTTTGTCGGCGTTCACGCCGGGATGATGGTCCCTGGGATAATACTCGAGTGCGCCGCCAAGATCGCCCGCGGCATAGGCGGCAAGGGAGGCGGCGAGCTCCTGTGCCAGCGGCGGACTCATCTCCAATTCGGGAAGGTGGATGACTCCCGGATAGTAGAGAAATGTCTGGGCGAGACCCTGGATTCGGAGGTCGACGTAGGGAAGAGGACGAAGGACGCCCGAGGCCGGATCGTATTCACCCGCCTCCTGGTCGCCCAGGTGCAGGACGTTGTCCGGGTTGAGCCGGTTGGTGGCGAAGACATTCCCTTCAGCGACCCGAATGAGCAGCGCGCCGCCGGGTCCAATCTCGACGATGAAATCGGTGCCATGCACGCTTCCGTAGACCTTCTCGGTGGCCCAGGACCAGAATTGAGCCGAGCTCCGGCTGAAGAAATGAAAGATGCCCTCCGATAGACCCATGGGCTCGGCCCCGGCGGGGATCTTCACTCGCGAAAACGGGCCGAGACACACCTGTCGGCCGAAGCTTAGTCCTGCGGCGGATGCTATATGGATTTCGGCGCCAGATGCCAAGTGAGTGCGCACCTCATCCTCGGCGCGGAGAAGGGCGCTCATGCCGTTGGTGGATGCGGTGTCCCAGATACCCGGGACTCTGGACACCTCGACGCGGCCCCACATCGAAATGATCTCGGCGGGAAACGAAGTCTGCGCCGCGCGGAGGGACGGGCCGTTGAGAAGGAGGATGCCGAGCACGAAGTGTGAGAGGGAGAAGCACGTCGAGGCAAACCGGAATACCCACGCAGTGTTGCCTGGTCTCGCGACGGCGGTTTGCGCGTCGGAAGCCAGGCCATGTGCGATCAGAGATCCTGGCGTGCGGGTGAAGGTCATCGAACCGGAGGCGTGGTTTCCGCGCGGGGCTCCGCGGCCAACAGTGGAGCGGCGGCCCGTCTCGGTTTCCATCGGGGTCTGGCCCGCCGCACACCCCGATGGAGCCGCCGTACCAGGGCCGCAGCGGATTCGGTCGTGAGGCTGGATTGAAAAACCGCGCGCTTTTCTTCACGGATCACACGATCGAGTTCCGCGGACAAAGGTGAGTTGCGGCTGGCGAGTTCGCCTTCGAGAAAGGCCTCAAAACCGTCGACGAACACCGGCAGCACAGGTCGGCCCAGTTGCCGAGCCACCGTCAGTTCCAGACCTATCCAGTCGCCCTCCGGTCTCCACCGCTTGACCACGGCGGGGGTAAGAATCAACAGGAGGTTGTGCCTGCGGGCGATCTCCGGGAAGAGGACGGCTTCGAGCGAGCCCGAGGTGTGATCTCGCAGATCCAGGAAGGTTTCCACTCCGGCGGCGCGCAATTCGGTGGCAATGCTCTGGGCGACGTTCAGACCGTCGGCGCGACGATAGGAAATGAAGGCGGATTTCAACGGGATCAGGGCGGTCCCGGCCGCGGCGAGCATCACGGGACCGGCAAGGACCGGCCAGGGAAGGAGGAGAGCGGTCTGGCGAAAGACCAGGACGGCCGCCCCGGCAATCAGGAGGGCTCCCACGGTGGCCGTCACGCAGGCCCGCAGGGGCGTCCACCGGGGAAACAGCAAACCCGCAAGGACCGACAAGGCAAGGACCAGCATCCACTCCCCGCCGCGGGGCCATTCCCGGATGGCATCATTCCGGGCAAGGTTTTCAAAGACGGTGGCATGAATCTCCACACCGGTGGAGGCTCCGGACAGCGTCCTTGCCAGGGGTGTCCGAAGCAGGTCGGCCGAACGCGGATCCGATCCGGAGTCCGGAGCCTGCCCGACAAAGACCACCCGGTCGGCGACCGGCAGTGAATCTGCCGCCGGCCACTGCAACTCTCCCGAGGCGGAAGTCTTCAGGGTGACGCCTGGAAGAGTCCCCGGAGGGCCATAGTAGTGAATCCAGCGAATGCCCGGGGGGATGACCTTATGGAGGACGAGGCGGCTCGCGGCGATTGCGAGCGGTTCATGAACATAACCGGGATCGGAATTGAACCGTCGGACGATGCCATTCTCACGCCCGAGATCTGCGAGGCCAACCGCCAGAATATCGGGGCGAGAGGCCACAAGAGAGAGGATGTTGGTTGCGGGCAATCGCTCGCGTGTCGCCGTTGCCTGGGCACCGGACGGCGTCTCTCCTTCGGCCGCAAAAATCGCGAACATGGGCGGCTGCGGGTGGCCGTCACCCGCATTGGGAACCGCCATCGCGTTGCTGAGGGCGAGCGCGGCCGCCGGCGTTTGCCAGAAGTCCTTGTCGAAGACGATGTCGAATACGACCGCGCGGGCATGCAATTGGCGCAGTCGTTGGATCATGGCGAAGTAGGGTTTCGGGTCGCCGACGGCATTCACATCGAGGAATAGAATGCAACTGCCGTAGCTGTCGGCGACCGGCCGAGGGAAGAGCGCTGTTTGCGCCCGCAACAGCCCATCAACGGCCGCGATGCGGAGCGGGAAACTCTGGAGAGAGACGAGACCTGTCAGGAGAATCGCGCCGATTGCCAGAAGCTCCCGTTTGAAAAGGTGAAGGGCCGCGAGGGATCTCGCCATGTCCGTCTCCGGGTCCCGGTCTGCGTGCGGATGCGGGCGCCAGCGTCGGATGTGCCAACGACACCTGGCAAGGCGAAACGGTTCGGGTTAATGGCGATTCCGAATCGATGGGTCATTGCGGCGAATCCGCCCCGTGTGCTTGACGGTCCCCGGCTCAGCCCGGTCAACGGCCACATGTATTATCTCCTGGAGGCCAGCAGTTGGATTGCGGCGGAAACGGAGGCCAAGGCCCTTGGCGGACACCTCGCGACTCTTCAGACAGCAACCGAACAGGCCTGGATCCTGGGTGCGTTCGGCGAATTGGGGGGCGTCGCGCGGGACCTTTGGATCGGCATGTACGATCTTGATCCGAATAACAATGCGGGTGATCCCATCTCCAGGCGGGGCGAATTCGGCTGGGCGAGCGGGCAACCTGTAACCTATCAGAACTGGAAGGTTGGCGCGCCCGACAACATGGGCGGGCTCGAATTCTACTCGGTCCTGGGTTCCTCAAAGTCGGATGCGCCGGGGTTTTGGAACGACGCCGCCGACAGTCCGACGGGACGGGCTGTGTTCGGGGTCGTCGAAACCGTGTTTGACGGTGAGCCTGCGGTCGTGGCCGGCCCGATCGTGAGTCCCATCAATGGACACGAGTATCTCCTTCTGAATGACGCCAGTTGGACGAAAGCGGAGACAAAGGCCATTGCCCTGGGCGGTCACCTGGCCGCTTCAACGGGACGGGACGTCGGCCGACAAGAACTTCGACGCGCGTGCCGTCGGGGTATTGAAGCGGCCTGAAGGCCGCGCTCCGCATCCGCATCCGCGAGTTCCGACGCCCTGTCGGCAGCGGCGGTACGCATGTCGAAGGTAACCTCCTCTTCCACTGCGACCTGCAGCAGGCCGCAGTGGAAGAGATAGGAAACATCCGGGTTAGAGCCCGTCTACAATCAGGAAGGGTCCTGCGACGAGGGATTTTGTGCGAGGCCGAGGCGGCGAGACCGGAGCATCCCCGTCCCGCAGGCGCGGGATGACCGTCGAGGCAACGACCATGTGGTTGGCAACGGACTGGCCCGCCAGCATGAATTCGCTTCCCACCAACTCCGCGATCCGCTTGAGATTGGCGGAAATCCCGCGCCCCCTCGGTTCTGCCTTGGCTGAAGTGCCGCTGAGTTTTCATGGGAAGTTCCCGCAGAAAACGCAGAACGCGCAGAAAGAGAAGGTCGATCCCTTTTCTTCTGCGTTCCTCTGCGTGTTCTGCGGGCCACGCCCCGGTTCCGCCGCGGCGTGGCGAATGGGATGGCGGACGGTACCGGGGGCGGCGCTTCCCGCGTCCGCGGGACTTGCCCCGGGCTATTGTCCCCGGTCCCTCCGGGACCGTTCGTCGCTCCACCGACCGGTGTCCCACAATGTCGCCCTGACCCGGTCTCCAGCGATGCAGAATGTGGGTAAGGACCCGCAACGGATGGGAGAGGGATGGGATGACGGGCCAGTTCTTTTCATTCGCCATTCCCTATTCGCCATTCTCTGGTTCATTTACGGGTTGCTTCGGATCTGGAAGGAGTAAATACCCCGAGCATCCGACCTGGAGTTGCCCACGGTGAGCGTGTAGACCCCGCCTCGAGTGAGTTCGATGCCATTGTGATCCAGGAAGAATCCGGACCGGAACACTTCGGCGCCAGAATCATCGGTCAGGCGCCAGACCAGGCCGGCACTGGCGCCGCTCAGGAGATCGAAATCGGCGCGCTGGCCGGCAGTGGCCGTGAAGGTGTACGCGTCCTCGGCGCCCGGGCTCTCGATGTTCCCGGCGCCGGCCGCCGGTTGGCCGTCCTGGACGGTATCGCCGATCGCGAGGGCGAAGGTCTCGGGATCGGGAACGGGCCATAACTCGAACGCGTAGGTTTCGGTGGCGTCGGATTTGAGATTGCCGACGGTGAGTGTGTAAACACCGCCGCGGACGAGTTCCACGACGCCCGGGTCGCCGATGAAACCGGAGTGGAACACTTCGGCCCCGGTATCGTCGGTAAGTATCCACGCGAGGCCTGCACTCTGGCCTTCGAGAATATCGAAATAGACGAGTTGGCCTGGGCTGGTGGTGAACGTGTAGAGGTCCTCCACTCCGGGGGTTTCGATGTTGCCGGCGCCGGCGGCGGGCATGCCGTCACGGATCGTGTCTCCGACGGCGATCGGGAACACTTGCGGATCGGGGACATTCCACAATTTGAAGGCGTAGGTTTCGGTGGCGTCGGATTTGAGATTGCCGACGGTGAGTGTGTAAACACCGCCGCGGACGAGTTCCACGACGCCCGGGTCGCCGATGAAACCGGAGTGGAACACTTCGGCACCGGTATCGTCGGTAAGTATCCACGCGAGGCCTGCACTCTGGCCTTCGAGAATATCGAAATAGACGCGTTGACCTGGGCTGGCGGTGAACGTGTAGAGGTCCTCCACTCCGGGGGTTTCGATGTTGCCGGCGCCGGCGGCGGGCATGCCGTCACGGATCGTGTCTCCGACGGCGATCGGGAACACTTGCGGATCGGGGACGTTCCACAATTTGAAGGCGTAGGTTTCGGTGGCGTCGGATTTGAGATTGCCGACGGTGAGTGTGTAAACACCGCCGCGGACGAGTTTGACGACACCCGGGTCGCCGATGAAACCGGAGTGGAACACCTCGGCCCCGGTATCATCAGTAAGTATCCACGCGAGGCCTGCACTCTGGCCTTCGAGAATATCGAAATAGACGCGTTGACCTGGGCTGGCGGTGAACGTGTAGAGGTCCTCCACTCCGGGGGTTTCGATGTTGCCGGCGCCGGCGGCGGGCATGCCGTCGCGGATCGTGTCTCCGACGGCGATCGGGAACACTTGCGGATCGGGGACGGTCCACAATTTGAAGGCGTAGGTTTCGGTGGCGTCGGACCTTTGATTGCCGACGGTGAGGGTGTAAACCCCGGCGCGGACGAGTTTGACGACACCCGGGTCGCCGATGAAGCCGGCGTCGAACACTTCAGCACCGGTATCATCGACAAGGGTCCACGCCAGGCCCGCACTTTGGCCTTCAAGAATATCGAAATAAACCCGTTGGCCTGGGCTGGCGGTAAACGTGTAGCGGTCCTCCACTCCGGGGGTTTCGATGTTGCCGGCGCCGGCGGCGGGTGCTCCATCGCGGACAGTATCACCGACGGCGATCGGGTAGGTGGAAGCCGGTGGGACGTCCCAGAGGCTCACGCGGTAGTCCGGGTTCATTGGACCGGTTCGACGCAGCACCATGCGGTAGAGCCCATCGCTCGGCAGGACAATCACCCCAGGATCGCCAATCGCCGCGCGATTGAACACGCGCGTGCCGCTTTCGTCCTCGACACTCCACTGGAGGGGGATGGCCGCGCCCTTCTCGAGGTTGAAGAAGACACTCTGGCTGGCCTTGGCGAAGAAGGTGTACTGATCTTCGACGCCATCGGTGAGAAGCGATCCTTCGACCGCGAATGTGCCGCCGTTGCGGAGGTCACCTTGGCGGACCTGGAACCCGGACAGGACCTGATGACCGAGCGCATTTCCATTCGCGTCCCGCACGGAGGCATCGATGACGATACGGTAATCACCAGGTGCGAAGGCGCCCGGGAAGGTCAACACCGACCGGTAAGCGCGTTCGAGTTGCGAGACGATCGCCCCCGCCACTGGAGAATCATCGCTCGTATCGAACTCCCCGTCGGGACCTGCGCTCCAGAGCTGGAAGGTCGAGGCGTTGATCGAGGCGAGGTCCATCGCCTCGCTGAAGGAAACCGAGACAGTCGGGTCGGTGCCGAACACGGTGCGACCGTCGCCGGGCACGATGGCCACGATGTCCGGGGGTGTGGTATCGGGGACGAGCGAGACGAGGGTCACCGAACTGAGGCCCAAGTTGCCGGCCCCGTCGGTCGCGCGCGCCTGCAGGGTGAAGGATGTCTTTGTGGGGCTGAGCACCGGCGCCTGAAAGGCAAACTCGAAGGGCCAACCGCGGTCTTCCCCAATGCGCTCGCCGTCGAGGAGCAATTCGACGGAGCGAACCTGGACATCGTCCGCGACAGCGGCGTCGACCGTGACCCGGGATCCGGAGATGACCGCCTGACCTGGGGTCACGCGGAGTTGAACGGTGGGTGGGTTCGTTCCGAGGTCGGAGACGGTGTATTGGACGATTTCGACGCCGGCGGTCCCATCGGCGACATAGGCCACCCCGTCGTGAACGGCAACGGCGGACGCCAGACCGGGCGTGATGACGGTCAGGATGAACCGTTCCGTTTGGGCGGGGTCACGGACATCGTAAATCGAGATGTCATGCGCGCCGTCGTCGGATCCATTCGGGCCGACACAGGCCACACCGAGCCCCGTGCCGTCGGGCGCGATCTGTTTCCATCCGAACTGCGTGGTGTCTCCCGTGCCGATCAGTGCGGGGGCGAGGGGATCCGTGATGTTCCAGGTATTGTAACCCTTGCCATGGACCATGTACGCCAACCCGTCGCCTACGGCCAGGCGGAGGCCGCTGCGGCTGAGATTCCCCGTGGAGCCCACCGGGCCGGCCGGCACGCCGAACAGCCCGTTCTCCAAGAGGGGAACCGACTGGAGTGTCGCCTGGTTGTTGCGCGGACCCACGACAAACAGGACGCCGGCGTGGACCCTGAGGTCCTGAATTGCGAAGCCGAGCGTGAGGTCTCCCAACACCGAGCCCGTGAACAAATCGACAGCCGTGATCACGCCCTGGTCCGAGCCGGCGTACGCCACCCCGCCGAAGACCGTGACGCCAAGGGTGACTCCCTCCAGGGCGACCTGGTGGACAATCCGGGGTTTGGTTGGATCGGAAAGATCAACAATAGCGAGACCCGCGGAACCGTCTGCGACGGCTCCCAGGCCTATCTCATCGGCGAGCAGACTGCCAGACTGGGGAAGGGCGACGCGCCGTGCGTCGCCCGGAGTATCGACCTCGCCGAGCAGGACGGGTTGACCGCTTTCGAGAGCCATCACGGCGACTCCGGCGGTTCCGTCCGCGACGAGGATCCGGGTCACCGCCGAGGCGCCACCGAAGCGGGAGAGATCATACGTCTCGACCGCCACGTCCACGGCCTTGCCCGGCGTGTCGACACTGCCCGCGATCCCGGGTTGTACCACGATGCCGTCGAGGGGATTCGCGTGGGAGCGAACCTCTGCCGAGTCCGACACGCTGTCACCGTCGGTATCGGCCAGGTCAATTCGTGTGCCGACGATTCGTTCGGCGTCATCCGGCAAACCGTCCCCATCCGAATCGGTCGCCGGCGGCGTTTCGCTCCAAATGGCCTGGGGAATCGTGAACCGGGTCCCGGGCGGGCCGGAGGTGAAGAAGGAGATGGCGATCCGAAAGCTCCCGGGGTCGAGCCAGCGAACGATGACGATCGCGTTGGCGGGGACGCGGAGACCGTCGAGGCGGCCGAGGCCGTCGGTTGTGAGGTGTTGTTCCTGGACGCCTCCGCCCGGGGGGAATATTTCCAGCGACACTGGATACTCGTTATCCGAGGACGGCTCGAGGTCAGGCGCGGGCATGTAGGCGGCGAAGAAACCGCCGAGGGCAGTGCCCATCCTCGCGACGAGGTCCAGCCCGCGGCCGCCGGGGGTCTCGAATCCCGCATCGGCTTCGGCGTTGACCTCCGCGAGGATCCGCGCGACAGCCGCCTGCTCCTCGCCGGCATCGATGAAATCCGACGAAGTTGCCCCCGGATCCGAGTGGAGGACGATGCCCGTTGCATTGAAGGTTGTGGTCAGATTGAGACGGGCGATGACTTCCAATCGAAGGGCCGCGGAAACCTTGTCCGACGGAACGTCGAGGATGGTGGCGGATTCCGCTGAGGAGATTTGCACGCCCTGGTCGGTGCCGGATTGCTGTGCGGCCAACATGGCGAGGAGGACCGGACCCATTTCGCGGAACTGGACACCTGCGCTGGAGAGATTGGTCCACCGGGCACTGCCCAACAGCGCGTTGAAGTAATCGTCGAAGGCCGACTGAAGCGCCGCCAGCCGGGCGAGATCTTCGGATTCCTGCTGAAGTTCCATCAGGTGCGGAATGGCTGCGGGTGGGGGACCTGGCGGGGAGGACCTCGTCAGCGCGCGCACGACCGGGACATGTCGGCCATGGCCTGGAGCGCGGAGGGCGTCTTCTCCGTAGAGTTCCTTCCAGATGTCGAACCAATCCTTGAGGGTGTTCGAGGCGTCGCTGGCATTGTCCGGCGCGCTGGGAAGCTGATCCTCCGCGGCATCCTGGATGGCCTGGAGGAATTCGTCCCTGGACTCGACGACATCGGGGATCCCATCGCCATCGGAATCCGTGACTGTATGGGATCCAATCACATCCCCGAGGTCATCGAACATGTCGATACCCTTGGTGCCGATGTCGACGATCGGACCATAGACGTCGGGGCCCATCGTGGGGAGTTGATCCGTGATGGCCGACACGAGATCTCCCCAACTATGCGGCTCGTCAATGAACGGGATGTCGGGGATCTCCGGAAAATCCGGGATCATCGAGCCATTATCCGGCTCTGAACTGTCGTCAGACGGGGAATCGTCCGGAGCGGGTGGCGGGGGAGGCGGCGGAGGCGAAGGCGGAGACAAAGGTGGGCGCGGGGTCGGGAATGGACGACGCGGCGGGGGAGGTCCGGGGGGTGGGCCGCCACCGCCGCTGCCGGGGTTGCTTCCGTGCCATCCGGGCTGGCGGATCCCAACGCCCGGATCGGAGACAACGTAGAGGCCATCGGCGGAAACCGTCATGGGCCCCACAATCTCCCACGTCCCCTTGTCATGGTCGAAACTCCACAGGGCGGACTTCTCGCCTGGGGCGAGCTTCCGCCCCGTTCCGGGGTCGGGAAGGTTCGGGAACTTCACGGGGGCAGGCTGATCGAAGTTCAGTGGCCCATCGGTCTGGACGGTGATGACGAGGGGAAAGGTCAGTCCCGGCGGCAGCGGTTCAGGAAGTCGCTGGGGATCGACGGGCGCGAGACCGACTCGTCCGCCCCGGACGCCGCTGTCGGAGAACAGGGCGTTCGGCGGCACGGTGATCTCCACGCCGGCGAGGGCGGGATTGGCGTTGGTGATCCCGGGCGCGAAGCCGATGCGGGTCTCGGTCATCGCGTTGACCGGTTGAAGGGCGCCGCTCGGTATCAAGGGGAGAAAGATCTCGCCCGTGCCGCCGGCGAGATTCGTCAGGATGCCGGCTCGCGCCTCCCACGCCTTTCCAACGAAGGGATAGTAGGCGAGATCGGGCCAATGAATGCCCGCCGCCGGATCTGAGACGGTCCGACCATCCACATGCACAAAGAAGCGACCTGCAGGGCAGGGGTTCAGCGAGAAGGTGCCGTCGGCCGCCGTGACGGTGCGGAGCGATTCCTCGGCGCCGTCCACCGTGATGGTCACTCCCGCCAAAGGGCGATTGGTAAAGCCCCCGGGGGAGAATGGGGCCGGGGCCGGTTCACTGGCGAAGACCTGCCCGATGATCGCCGTGCCGGCGACGGCACTGAACCCTGCCGTGGTGAATTCGATGGCGGCGATGCCTCCGGGTTGACCGTCAGAATCGAGATCAAGCGACCGATCCTGGGCATCGCGCAGGCCGGTTCCGTCGAAGAAGACGCGGACCCGGGACGATCCTGGAACGGGTTCGAGGTAGAAGAGGGTCGCCGTCCGGCGGTCGGTGGAGAGTTCCGTCCGGGTGAGGAGCCGGCGGCCGCCGGTCTCCGCCCAGAGCACCTGGTTGTCCAGGGACGAGCCAGCCGCCAGGGGCACAGTGAACCGGAGAATGGTCTCGCGGTTCACGCTGACACCGGTTTCGCCGTTTCGCGGTGAGGCGACAACGAAGAAATCCGGATTCAACGGATCTGACCCCGCTTCGGTCTCGGCGAGATTCGATCGAAGGTCGCCGTCCGCATCCTGCAGGGCGTCGGCGGGATTCAGCGCATCGAGCGCAGGGGCGCGGTTGAGTTCGTACACATCGTCCATGCCATCGCGATCGAGGTCGAGCGGATCGGACAGCGGGATTTGAAGGACGCGGTAGAACGCCACCGATGCGAGAGGCGCCGGGTCGGATAATTCTCCCGTGGCGCCGGATCCGAGCCGGGCATCGATTGGGTGCGACAGGTCGCTGAGGGTGCTCCCACGGAGCAAAACGAAATAGTGCGCCATGTCGGCGCTGTGGCTGACACGCGGTGCGCCGCCCGCGCCGAGGCTCAACCCGGTGATTTTGAGCGTCTGAGAGTGGGCCGCATCCGGTAACAGGACCAGCCCGCACAGGGCGACGGCTGTGTTGAGGATTCCGCGTCGGCGGGATCGGGCGGAGAGGAGGGGTTCCATAGAACGACACGACGAGGTTGGATTGGACTGGGTCGCCGCTTTTCCAAAAACGGTTGGCGTTTTGAGCCGGTTTATGACCGATGAACCGTAGCCGCCGACGTTAGGAGACGGAGCAAGGGGTTCCGCCGCTTTACCTCGGTGGGTACGGACGCGCAGTTCATGTGTAAAGCGCGACAGCGCACAGCGGGTGATCGCGGGAAACAAGGTCACACCTGGCAATACCGGCCAAGGACAAAATTCTTTCAGGAGAAAATTGGCGCCAACGGCGCAGTGCGTTCCCTTTCCCTTCGGGCCCGGGACTTGGCGCGGATTTAAGTCTTGGGGGCATTCGAGGGTGAAGCGGGCTGAAGCCCGCGGTCCAATTGGCGCGGGCGCGCGGCGTTCACGCCGCTTCGACAATGGAAATGACCAGGCCTGCCTCCGACCCGCGGTCATGATCGCCCTCGACAGGCAAGCGGCACCTCCAGCGATGTGATGAGTGTGTCCGCGACAATGCTGCCGATGAACCGATGGGAACGTGAGCCTTGGAGATTGTATAGGTCTCGAGGCTGCCTCATCCTCCCGCACCCCTCATGAGTTCGACCCTCCGCCTCGAGGTTCCTGGCGTACCCGTTCCTGAGACCGTCCTTCCCGCCGCCCTCAACACCGCGCGGCGCGGATTTGGCGAGACCGATCCTTTTCTTCCTCCGGGATCGGTGACGGTCCAGCGGGTATTCGACCTGTCGAGGGCGGCACGGGACGCGGCGGCCGGCCGGCCGGCGAGCGTCGATGTGACCGACGGGCAAAGCGTGCTGGCACTGGAGACTGACGGGGGCGAGACGCTGTTCCTCAACCCTGGCCGCCTTCGGTCGGCCGCTCAGTGGAACGGCGTGCTCTCGGAGGACAGCCTCCCACTGGAGGCGCTGCGCTCGAACCTTCCGGCGGGTCGCGGGTTCGGGGATTTTCTTTGGCGCCGTCTCTCGGTCCTGGGCGTGTCGGAGGACGCATTGCTGGCACTGGCTCGCAAGAAGGCGGAGGAGATCGCCCGAAGCTGGCTCGGACAGGCCGTCGGCGATGTCCTGCTCCACGGACCCAGTTGGGTCGGAGCCCGCGCCCTGGCTGCCGCTGTCGAATCGCGCCTCTCGCAGACCCCGGGACTGTACCGGTGGACCGATGGCGCGAGCGCCGCAACGCTCCTGGCCCCGGTGACGCCGGAGGCACTCGCCCAGGATGCCGCTGACGGTCCTTTGCTGGTCTTCATCCATGGCACGGCCTCGAGCACCCAGGGAAGCTTTGCCGACCTGCAGGCCGGCCCGGGGGAATGGAGCGCCCTCCGGTCAGCCTTCGGGCGCCGGATCTTCGCGTTCGAGCATCGGACGCTCTCTGAGAGTCCGGTGGAGAACGCGCTGGAGTTGGCGCGGGTGCTGCCCGCTGGTGCGCAACTCCGATTCGTGACGCATTCGAGGGGCGGTCTCGTGGGTGACCTTCTGTGTTTGCAGTCGCTCTCCGCTGACGAGATCGACGCGTGGAATCGGAAACCGGCGCCAGGAGTCAATGCGGAGGAAATCGAGGCGGTGACGCGGCGCGAACGCGACCTTCTCCGGGATCTTCGCGCGGTGCTCGAGGAGAAGCGCTTTGTCCGTGAGCGCTATGTGCGGGTGGCGTCGCCGGCCCGCGGCACCCTGCTGGCCAGTGCCAACTTCGATGTGTTCCTTTCGGCGCTGCTTGCGGTGATTGGGACCGTGCCCGGTCTTCGCGCGAGCGGGATTTATTCAGGGGTCGCGCGGCTGGTGCTCGAGATCGCGAAGCGCCGGATGGATCCGCAGGTCATTCCGGGCATTGAGGCGATGCTCCCGGATGCGCCGCTTCCATCGTTGCTCGCGCGCGCCTCACGGGATCCCGGGCTTCGATTTTCCGTCATCGCCGGGGACATCGAAGGGGGATCCGTGTGGCAGCGACTTGGGGTGCTCCTCACGGATTGGACCTTCTTCGATCGACTCGACAACGATCTGGTCGTCGACACGGCTTCGATGTACGAGGGCCTTGCGCGTGCCGGTGGCGGCTGCGCCCTCTTCGACCAGGGGCCACGGATCAATCACTTCCGTTATTTTGAAAACCCGCGCACTCGGAAGGCGCTTTCCGGATGGCTGGTCCCGCCGGAACCGGATTCGACCGATTTCGAGAACCTCCCGGCACGCAATGCGGTCTCCGAGGCGGAGACGCGGCGCCTGCGGTCTCGCGCCGCCGCCCCCGCCGTTCCCGATGGAACCCGGCCGGTCGTGTTCTTTTTGCCGGGGATCATGGGCAGCCACCTTGAGATCCGGAAATCCGGCGTCAAACCTGGCGACGGCCGGAAAGTGTGGTTCGATTTCATCGGAATTGCCGCTGGCCAGTTTGCGAATCTCCGCTGGACGGCCGGTCCGGCGGGTTTGTCCATCGAACCGGAGGGACTGTTCGAGATGTTTTATGGCGATCTGTGCGATCACCTGAGTGCCACGCACCATGTGGTCCGGTTCGCCTATGACTGGCGCAAGCCGATCCAGGACGAGGCCGTGCGCCTGGGACGCGAAGTCGAACCCGTTCTTCGGTTGCTGGCGGGCCGGCAGCCGGTCCGCTTGCTCGCGCACAGCATGGGAGGCCTCGTCTGCCGCGCCTTGATTCAGGCGCGGCCCGAGCTCTGGAAGGAGATCGTCCAGCACCCGGGCGGCCGGTTTGTCATGCTCGGAACACCCAATAACGGATCGCATCTCATGGTGCAGCATTTGCTCGGGAAGGCGGATGTGACCCGGAATCTCGCGAGGCTCGATCTTCGGCACACGCTAAAGGACCTCCTGGAAGTGGTGGCCACGCTGCCGGGGGCCCTTCAGCTTCTGCCTCGGCCGCGCCCTCAGTTCGAGGACACCGCCGCCACGCAGGAGGATACCTACTTCCTTGCGACCCAATGGCAGGCCTACCAGGGGCAGGTTCGAGACCGGTGGTTTGGCGATGGCATCTCCGCCGTTCCGAGCCAGACCCTGTTGGATCGAGCCGCGAGCCTATGGAGCCAGGCGCTGCCGGACAATCGGGCGCCGGAACCCGTCGATCGCGTGGCGTATGTCTTTGGCAGCGCGCCCCAGACGCCTTGCGGCCTCCGGAAACCCGCCGCTTCCAACGGACCCGGCACGCTGGAGGTCCTCGTCACAGGCGAGGGGGATGGTTCGGTGACGTGGAGATCCGGCCGCCTGGAGAACCTGGCCCCCGAGCGGCACTGGTGGATCCCAAGCAGTCACTCCGATCTGACCCGGACGCGCGCGGCCTTTGCCGGCCTGGTGGAATTGCTCGAGACCGGGAGCACGGCGGGAGACCCGGCGGGAGCCGGTCTGAATCGGGGTTTTCCCCCGGTGACCCGCGGGGTGTCGCCGGTGGTGGCCTACGAGCCCGGACCGCCGATCACGCCGACGGAACCCGAGTTGGCCGCCGGTCTACTGGGAGACGCGCGCCCGGTGATCCGACGTCGACCGACGGCGCGTGAACGCCTGGCGGTCTCCGTCACCGCCGGGGATCTGTGCTACGTGCAGAAGCCGGTGGTCTGCGGACATTATCCGGGCGATCCCATCGCCGGAGCGGAAGACATTTTGGATCGCGAGGTGGTTCATGGAGGACTGCGGCAACGGGATCGGCTGGGTTTCTACCCCGACGCGATCGGTACGTCCGTGGCCGTGTTGGTGCCGGACCGGACCACCTCCACGCGCAGCGTGAATCGCCAGGGGGCGCTTGTGGTTGGGCTTGGGGAATTCGGCACCCTCAACAGTCCAGCGCTCGCGGAGACGGTGCGGTGCGGTGTGCTGCGGCTTCTCATTCATCTGCACGAACATCATCACGCGGCTGCCGTCCCACCGGGTGCCGAGCAGGTCGGACTGGCGCCGCTGCTGCTGGGCTACAACTCGACGACAAGCATTGGCATCGAGGACTCCCTGGCGGCGGTCATTCGGGGGGTCGTTGCCGCGAACCGCCAGTTCGGCGAGGCCATCCCCGAGTCCGCCATGCGGGTCACCAACCTCGAGTTTATCGAGGTCTTCCTCGACACCGCGATCTCCGCCGCGCGCGCGCTTCTGCAAATCCCTCGTCGCCTCGAAACCGAGTTGGGCGCGGCCCACGTCACGGTGGATCCCGCGCCCGAGGTGCACCTTGGGTCGGGTTATCGACAGCGCCTTGCCGATGCGGGTACCGGCTCGGGCTATTGGCCGCGCATCATTGTCACCGACGCCGACCAAACGGCAGGCGCGGACGCGGGGGGGGACGGGATCGGACGGACTCCGAGTGTGGCGGTTGCGGTGGGAAGCCCGCCGGCAGTCGCCGCTGGCACGGCCGCCGTCGCTGCCGTGTCCGCGACCGAGGAGCCTCGGTTTGCGTCTCCCGTCGCCGAGCGGATCCGGTATCTCTTCCTGTCCCAGCGCGCCCAGGCGCAGACGGTGGTCCATCCGCGACAGCCGCGGCTGATTGAACAGCTCGTGGCGAGCGCCATTAAGGACACCCGGTTCGACGAGAATCTTGGCCGGCTCTTCTTCGATTTGATGGTGCCCGTCGATTTCAAGGAAACGGCGCGTCACCTCGAGCGCCTCGTGCTCGTGGTGGACGCCGCGACCGCCAATTTCCCGTGGGAGATGATGGTCACCGACGGGATTCCGCTCGTGACCCGGGCGCGGGTGGTTCGGCAGCTCGCATCGTCCAGGTCGCGTGCCCGCATCATGCGTGCGAGTGGCAACGTGGCCCTCGTGCTTGGAAATCCATCAACGGAGGGATTCGGACGGGTTTTCCCCGGCTGGCCGGATCCTGAGGACGGACTGCCAAAACTCGGAGGCGCGGAAAAGGAGGCCGCCGTGGTGCGCGATCTCCTCGTCGAGGCTGACTACAAGGTCGACGCGGTTGAGCCGGGGGCGGACGCCCGGACGGTCCTGAGCGCCCTCTTCCATGCGCCGCATCGGATCCTGCACATTGCGGCCCATGGATTGTTTGGCATGCGGGGCCTCGACGGGCTCCTGAGGACAGGCGTCGTTTTGTCGGATGGGATCCTCCTGACCTCGGCCGAGGTCGAGCAGATGGAGACCGTTCCAGAGGTCGTGTTCCTCAACTGCTGTCACCTCGGCAAGGCATCCTCACTCCCGAGAGACACAGGCCGGCTGGCCTACAGCCTTTCCTGCGAACTGATCGAGATGGGCGTGCGTTGCGTGATCGCCGCCGGCTGGGAGGTCGACGATGAAGCCGCCAGGCTGTTCGCCGAAACGTTTTACCGATCCCTCGCCCTCGAGGACAAGAGCTTCGGCGACGCCGTATTCGACGCGCGCAAGCGGATCCTCGACGCGATGCCCGCCTGCAATACCTGGGGTGCTTACCAGGCTTACGGAGACCCGGCGTTTCGACTTCGGCAGGGCTCCGGGCCGGTCGCCCGGAGTGGGCCCAGACGCTGGGTCTCGCATCTCGAACTCGAAGAGGAACTCCGCCAGTTGACGGCCAGGCTGCGTCAGCGCCTTTCGCGTGATGCTGAAGGCCCGCGCGACGCGGGATTTGCCCCGAGCGCTCTGGCCAACCTCGTGAAAAACGCACCGCCCGGCTACCTGGCGCGCGCGGGCGTCCAGGCCGTCCTTGGCGAATTCCACGCCGTGAGCGGTGAATGGAAGCAGGCGATCGAGGCCTTTGAAGCTGCCCTTAAGGCGCCGGACCAGACCGGCGAACTGAGTGTCTCGACGCTCGACCGCCTTGCAGGACTGGAGACCATGCTCGCCGCGCGGGAACTGGACCTGGCCCTCGTGGAAACGGCTCTGCGCCGACTGGAGGTCCTCCTGGGCATCCAGCCTGGCCAGGTTCCGGCCGACGTTCTCCACGCCAATCCGGATCGGCTCGCCCTCTATGCCGCCGCCCTCCGCAACCGGGCAGCCATACTGCTCAAGCGCCGCGCGGAAGCGGACGAGATCCGCGCGACAACAGAGCGGGCGCGCGACTTCTATCGCGCGGCGGCGATCGCGGGACTGCAGGCGGGGGAGGCGGTGAATCCGCGCCCCACGCTGGATTACCTCCAGATGGCCGCCATCGCGGGCTTTGCGGATACCGCGGCGAAGGACGCATCCACCGCGCTTCTCCAGTCCCTCGCAATGCTACCGTCCACGGCGCCCGCCTCCGGCGACGATTTCGAGAGCGCGGTGTTCGCGGCAGAACTCGAACTCACCCGGGCCCTTCTTGCCGGGAACCTGGATCGGATGGCTCCGGTGCTTCTTGGTTACCGCGAAGCCGCGCTGCAGATGCCTTCCGCGGCCCTCGACTGGACGCCTGTCGTCACGCGCCTCGTGCTCCTTGCGGATTTGGGAGAAGGACTCGGCGCGGCACGAAAATTGACGGCCGCGCTCCGGGAGATCGCACGGTTGTTGGGCTCGACGGAGGCGGCGGCGCCGGTCGCGGGAAGGACGACGGGTGTCGCCACGTCATCGCGGTCTGGGCGGCGTCGCGCTCCGGCGGGGAGGCGCGCGCGCAAGGCGCCGCCGCAGGGACCGCGCCGAAAAGCGCGGCGTGGCAGGTCGTAGTGGCGGCCTGGAGTTGTGCGACAGGATCGCGGACAGGAACGCCGGGACGCGCGCCCGTTGCGGCTCACGGGGATCGCCCGGGCTTTTCGTCGAACAGCAGAAAGGCGACGAGGTCGACCACCTCCGCGCGATCGAGGACATTGGCGATGCCGGCGGGCATGTTCGAGACCTGGGAACGGTGCCGGCTCCCCACCTGGGAGCGTTCGATCCTCACGACGGTGTCGAGCGCCGAACCGGTGTGAACGACAATCTCCGTGGCGTCTTCACTGGCCACCCGTCCGGTGAGCACCTCGCCATCCCGCGTCTCGATCACGTCGGTCGCAAAGGCATCGGCGATCACCTTGGACGGCTCCAGGATCGATTCCAGCAGTTCCCGCCGGTGCAGACGCTGTCCCACGCCGGTAAGATCCGGACCCACGGAGCCCCCCACACCGTCCTTCCGGTGACACTGGCGGCATCCGACCCTGTCGAATACACGCCGACCCGATTCCCCCGCGCCGCCGGGCCGGATGGCCTCCACGTCCGGAACCAACTCGTCTACCGTCCAGGCGTGAACGAATGGCATTTCCGGTCGCATCGCGAGGATCCACTGGCGAAGGAGCGCGACGGCGCGTGAATCGACCTGCGTAATGGCAACTGGCGGCATCTGGCCGGTGCCGCGGATCGAAAGGCGCCGCATCAGGACGGATCGCTCGGGGTCGCCTGGCGCAATCAGCATGGCATTGGCGATCCCGAAGGAGTCGTGTTGCGGACGGGTGCCGATCAGGCGCATGTCATCCCGGGTCCGGGTGAATTCAAGCTCCATCATCGAATTGCCGCCACCGGCTTCGACGTGGCAAACGGAACAGTTGGCGTGAAGGTAGGATCGCGCGCGGCGATCGAGGTCGGCGGATGCGTCATAAGGATCAACGAGAGATTGGCTGGAATTTCGCGCGTGTCCTCCGCTCCCGTCGAGGACATGGAGGCGCTTCAATACCGGGATCTGGTTGCCTTCGAGCTCATCCGCAACGCCCGGGCGATCCATCTGAAGGTCGTTCAGGCCGAGGACGAAGTTCACCGCCCTCGCATGGCAGGTGAGACACTCGGCTCGGCTCGGGACATGCCATTTTCGCGAGGACCCGTGTCCGTCCGTGCCCGTGCGCGGGATTTCCAGATCGCGCCCTTTGGATTCGACGAGCGCGGCCTCCGACTGATCCTCATTCCACAGGTAGGTGTACGCGTTCCATTGACCCTCGCGCTTCACCAGGAGGCGTGTCTCGAGACGGCGTGCTGGGGAGACATGATCCGGTGAACCCGGCAGGAAGAGCATCTGAACCAGCACGGTGCCGTTGGTGAATTCCCAACCCCGGGAAGCCGTCTCGACGATTCGGGCCGATCCCGGAAGTGCCACGAACCGTTCGGCCTGGGCGCCATCGGCCCAGGCGGGGGCATTGACGGCGTAGGGGATCACTCCGGGCGCCATGCGGTCGTCCTTCACCGATTCCATGAGGCCGGTGTCACTGAGACGAGTCGGGAACGGGGCGGACGCGGTCTGCGACGGCCGCCGCGTCAATCGGTAGATCCCGCCTCCATGATCGACGATCAGCAGGTCGCCCCGCTGGTCCACCGCGAAGCAGACGATTTGAAGCGAGCTTTCCGCGAGTTGGCGATCCTCTGCCACTCGGTCGCCGATGACGCGCGCGCCGTGAATCGTTCCGGTCGAGTAATCGCCGTAGACATAGGCGCCGTTCAGTTCCGGGAGCGCCTCGCCATAATAAACGACGCCGCCGGTCAGCGAGCGGAACTCGGAGTGGGAATGCTCAAGGGTGGGAGGTTGGATCGGCGTGGGACCCCGTCGTCGGTTGGCGTAGAAGGGGTGATTTCCTTCGACCACGCTCCAGCCAAAGTTATCGCCGCGATGGACGAGGTAGGCCGTCTCCCAAAGATCCTGGCCGTTGTTGCCGACCCAGATGGCGCCGGTCCTGGCGTCGATGTCCATGCGCCAGGGGTTGCGGAAGCCATAGGCCCAGATCTCCGGGCGCGCGCCTGGCAGATGGATGAATGGATTGTCGGCCGGGATCGAGTACGCCTGACCCGGGGGTGCATGGAGGACATCAATGCGGAGGAGCGCCGCCAGGAGGTTGCCGAGGTCCTGTCCGCTGTCCCACCCGTCCGAATCGCTCGTGCCGTCTCCCGAGGTGATGTAGAGCATCCCGTCGTTCCCGAATGCGAGATCACCGCCGTCGTGTCCCGCGGACCGCCATTCCAGGAGGATCGTCTCCGATCCCGGGTCGATGACGGGGGGCGATCCGCGATCGACGGAATACCGGGAAATGCGATTGGTCCGGTCCTGGGACTCGGTGGGGCCATTCGAGAACAGGTAGACCCAACGATTGGTCCCGTAGCCCGGATCGAACGTGAGCCCATAGATCAACCGACCCGGCACGGTCAGGACCGTCTCCGGGGATTCGGCATCCGGCGTATCGGAGATGCGACGAATCCGGGAGGGGCGGTCCCGTTCCCCGCCCTGAAGCACGACCCAAAGAAGGTCGGTCCCCGGCTCGGGTGCCAGGTAGAGCGGGTTTTTCCACTCGACGCGCGTGAACGTCTTCTCCACGAGGTAGGGTGGAGGTGGGTCGGGGGTGCCGAGCAGCCGCGTATTCTGCCACAGAACGCGGGAGGAATCACCGGATGCCGCGGCACTGGCCCTAAGCGAAGGGAGAACGAGCAGGAGAAGAAGGGCAGGGGCGAACCGACGTCGCATGGCGGGCATGATGGCGGCGAACCCTCCGCCGGCGCCTCCTTGTTGCGCAATCCGGAAATCGAATGGAAGGGCCGCAATCCTCCCTTCATCCATCTTGGTATGATTCGATCCGTTCGAGGTGCGAACCTCGAGGGTGCGAGGGCGGACTGACAACGGCCGATTCGACCGCTACCTTCGAGCCGTGGCCGAACTCGCGGAATCCCTCGATCAACACCCGGCGCTCGGCAGGATCCGGATCCCGGATCTCTGGCAGCAGGAGGCCATTGCCGCGTTGCGAGCCGGAAAGGACGTCGTCGTCCACGCTCCGACCGGCGCGGGAAAGACGCTGATCTTCGAGGTATGGTCGAATGAGGGCCGGAGTTCCGGGCAGGCGATCTACACGGTGCCGACACGCGCCCTCGCCAATGACAAGCTGGCGGAATGGCGCGCGCGGAAGTGGAACGTGGGGATCGCGACCGGCGATCTCTCCGACAACCTGGATGCTCCCATCCTCGTGGCGACGCTCGAGACGCAGAAGAATCGGCTGATCCATGGGGACGGCCCGCGCCTCCTGGTCGTCGATGAGTACCAGATGATTGGCGATCCGGACCGGGGTTTGAATTACGAAATGGCGATCGCCCTGGCGCCGCCCTCGACGCAACTGCTGCTCCTCAGCGGCAGCGTCCACAACCCGCAACAGGTCGTGGCGTGGCTCCGCAGACTGGACCGCGAAGCCGTGGTCGTCCGCCATGATGAGCGTCCTGTCCCGTTGGAGGAGGTCTGGCCGGGCAACCTCAGCTTTCATGTGCCGCCGGAGATTCGCGGTTATTGGCCGCGATTTCTGGCCAAGGCGCTTGCCGAAGGTCTCGGACCGGTTTTGGTCTTCGCCCCCCGGCGGAATGCCGCGGAAAAGCTCGCGCTCGAGATCGCGCGGACGCTGCCCACCCCGGATCCGCTGACGCTTACCCGCGAGCAGAAGACCCTCGCGGGCGAGCATCTGGCCAGGATGCTGCGAAGTCGCGTCGCCTATCACCACAGCGGCCTCAGTTACGCCGCGCGGGCGGGTGTGATCGAGCCGCTGGCGAAGGCCGGACAACTGCGGGTTGTGGTTGCGACCATGGGGCTCGCCGCCGGCATCAACTTCTCCCTCCGCAGCGTCGCCCTCGCCGGTGATTCGTATCGACGGGACTTTGTCGAACAACCCCTCCGACCTGACGAAATCCTGCAGATGTTCGGTCGGGCGGGAAGGCGTGGCATCGATGAGACGGGGTATGTGCTGGTCAGCAACAACGAGATCCGATTACGGGACGGGCATCCCAGCCAGTTGTCGCGAAGCGGCCTGGTGGATTGGGGGGCATTGCTCAGTGTCATGGCCGGGGCCGGGGATCGTGGGGAGGATCCGTTCGCCATCGCCGTCCGAATCCAGCAGCGACTGTTCACCTCCAAACCGATCTACCTGGGTGTCGAGGAATCCCTGAAGCACCCGAACAAGCCCTGCGGGTTGAACACGGACGCCGAGCGCGCCCGCCACATCCGGAGCCGTCAGCGGCAGATGCTGAACAGCCGGGGGGAATGGGAGGCGATGCCAAAGCCGCGGGAGGTGATGGCCGGCGAGGTGTTCGTTCGTCCTCAAATCAACGGGGAGCCGTTGCCCTCCGGCGCAACGGTTCCAGCCTCGAACACCCCACCGGCCGAGGGCCTGCACCTGGGAGAAGGATTGGTGCCGGCCCTGACAGTCCAGCCCGCCCTGGACAAGGTGGGGCAAGGCTGGCTCGTCGGATTGCAGGACACCGATCGAGGCCGGATCTACGGACGCGGTTTCAAGGTGGCGGATATTCTGACCGGTGAACGGTTGGTGCTGGTGAAATGGTTGAGGCGGCTGACCGGATGGAACGGACGCGTGGCCACACAGGAGCAGTGGGAAGGCACGCTTCGCGCCACCGTCGAACAGGCGCTCCAGGATCAGCGCACCCCCGTGGTCCGCTGGGTCCGCCAGGATCATCGTCTCCTCGCGAATGTCAGCATCGCCGAGATCCCTATCCGGGTGCCGGTCGATTCCCACGGCGTGGCCCTCTGGCGTCCGCCCGAACGCGAGGTCCTGCAGCCGGACTGCGCGCGGTGTGACATTCGGGCCGTGTGCCGTGGTCTCGCTCCGGCCGCCGGGACTGCCGCGATGTGGCGGCGACTCAAGCTCGTCGACGAACGGGGCATCCCAACCCCCCGCGGGCGGATCGTGGCCGCCCTCACCCAAACGGCCGGCCTCGCCATCGCCGCCGCGGCGGAGGACGAGGGTTATCCCCTGGATGAACTCGTGTATGATCTCGCCAATCTTGATGCCGGCTTCCGGTTCGCCGGCGAGGACAGCCGCTGGGGCGGCCGACTGGCGATCGCCTGCCAGAATGCCTACGGATTGGTCAATGTTCCGGGTTACCTCGAGAACGGCCTGCCGCCGCGGTACGGAGCGGGCGCAAGCGACATCGTGATGCTCGCCCACCGACATCCGGAAAAGAAACCTCGCGTCGCCACCGAGATCCTTGGCGAAGGCGATGTGGACCGGCTCATTATCGAGTGGCGAAGCCTGTTGAGGCAGATCGCCCACGCGCCCGGATTGGACTGGGCGCGTTGGACGGCGTTTCAGGCGATGGCCAGGGGAATCCTTCACGAAACGGAATCCCCGACCCTTACGGAGTTGCCCGCCTTGTCCTATGCCCAGACACGGCGAATCGACCATCGCCTGGTGTTCCGTCGGCACTGATCATTCGCTGCGAATGGCGCGCACGGGATCCAGGCGGGCCGCGCGGATGGCGGGAATCATACCGGCGGTGACCCCCAATGCGGTCAGCACGGCCGTCGAGATGAGCAGCGCCGTCCAGGACATGGCGAGGTGGATATCTCCGCGGCCGGGGGTGTCCTCGAAAATTGCGCCGAGGAACGGCAGCGATCCGATCGTACGGATGAGGAGAGTCGCGATTGCAGCTGTCGTTCAGCCTCGTCTCCTCGGCGGTGACGATGAGGCGATTCATAAAGAGGGGTCCTTGCGGATTTCGCGAAGGGAGATGTAGCGTTCCTACCTTGGAGCCATGAAGCGAGCGTCCCTCACCGTGTTCATCGCCGACGATCACCCGATCTTCCGGCGCGGTCTGTGCGACGTGATTGCCTGCGAGGAGGACCTGTGCCTGGTCGGGCAGGCTACAAACGGCGAGCAGGCGCTTTTGGAAATCCGCCGCCTGCAACCCGCCGTCGCGGTGCTCGACGTCAACATGCCGGGCCTGAGCGGCCTGGAGACCGGGAGGCGCCTTGCGGCCGAACAGGCCGCGACCCAAGTCGTTCTCCTCACGATGCACGAGGACGAAGAATTGTTTAACAGTGCCATGGATGCCGGCTTCCGCGCCTACCTCCTGAAGGAGAACGCCGTCGAGGACCTGGTGGGGGCGATCCACGCGGTGGCGGACGGCCAGACATTCATCAGTCCGTCCGTCTCCGGCTATCTTCTGCGACGAAGTCAATCCCGGCAAAAGCTGCTCGCGGAAAAACCGGGACTCGACCTTCTGACCTGGACGGAGCGCCGTATCCTTCGGCTCATTTCTGATGACAATACCAGCAAGGAGATCGCCGCGGCGCTGGGGATCAGCGTGCGAACGGTCGAAACGCACCGGCAGAACATGAGTCACAAACTCCATCTCAGCGGCGTCCACAGCCTTGTGAAATTCGCGTTCAACAACAAATCCCGGCTGTGACCCGCCCGGGACAAAGGCGCGCACTTCAGCCCTGGAACACCAGCATCAGGCAGGCGGCGAACAGCAGCGATCTTTGCGCGCTATGCCACGTAAATCGTAGCCGGCCCCATATTCCAGAGCCGCCGGCCGACCCAACGCACCGATCAACACCCGGCCACACGCCACTCCATGAGAATAAGACTCACAACCCTGATGCTGGCTTCCGTGATGACCGGCCGGCTTTGCCTGGCCGAAGGTCGCGCGGTAACGCCCGCTCCTGCCACGACCGCCGCCTCCGCTCCCGCCGAAACCGCGCCTCCGCCAACCGCGCCCGCCAGTCCCACCGTTCTGCGCATGGACGCGGGCAAAGTCACCGGCCAGGTCAGCCCCATGCTTTACGGGCTGATGACCGAGGAGATCAACTTCGCCTACGAGGGCGGCATCTATGGCGAGCTGATCCGCAACCGCTCGTTCAAGGCGGACGCGGTTGTCCCGCGCGTCACGCCCGAGACATACGAGGTTGGGAAATATCTTCCCGTCACCTTCAAACCCGACACCCAGCCCCGGTTCTGGACCGTCGTCGGCGGCGCTTCAATGGTCCTCGACACGAATACCCCGCTGAACGAATTTCTGAATGTCAGCCTCAAGCTCGACGCTTCGTCGGCCTCCGCGACTTCTCCGGCGGGCGTGGCCAACGGCGGATACTGGGGTATTCCCGTCAACCCACAGACCACCTACCACGTTTCGTTCTTCGCGAAGGCGGCCGCCAGGTTTCACCGGGCCGGTGACCGTCAGCGTTGAAAGCGCCGATGGCACGAGTACCTACGCCAGTGCGGAGATCCCGGTTCTGACGACGGAATGGAAGAAATTCGAGACCAAGCTGACGACCGGAAACGTTCCCGCCTCCAAGGAGAACGTCTTCAAACTCACCACCAAGATCCCGGGAACACTGTGGCTGCAGAACGTCTCGCTCTTCCCGCCCACTTACAAGAATCGTCCAGAACGGCAACCGTGCCGATCTCATGGGACTGCTGGCCGGAATGAAGCCCGCATTCCTCCGCTTTCCCGGCGGAAATTATCTCGAGGGCAACGCGTTCAATCAGCGCTTCAACTGGAAGGAAACCATCGGCCCGGTCGAACAGCGTCCCGGCCATCCCAGTCCCTGGGGTTACTGGTCCACCGACGGCCTGGGCCTGCTCGAATTCGCCGAGTGGTGCGAGGACCTGGACATGGAACCCTTGCTCGGCGTTTTTGCCGGTTACTGCCTCGGCCGCGGTGGCGTCATTCCGAGCGGGTCCTCAGCTCGAACCCTACGTCCAGGAAGCACTCGAGGAAATCGAGTATCTCATCGGCGACGCCAACACCACCCAATGGGGGGCGCAACGCGCGAAGGATGGGCACCCCAAGCCGTTTAAGCTGACCTATGTGGAGGTTGGGAACGAAGACTGGTTCGACCGCAGCGGCCCCGACCGCAATGGCACCTACGACGGCCGCTTCGCGCAATTCTACGACGCCATCAGGAAGAAGTACCCACACCTGAAGGTCATCTCCTCGACCGGATACGAGCAGCCCCAAGGCCTTTGGGTCAAGAGTCGTACACCGGACCTGGTGGACGAGCACTTCTACCGGAGCATGGAGGAAATGATGGCGCAGGCTTTCCGATACGACACCTATTCGCGTACGAATCCGACCAGGATCTTCTGCGGCGAATGGGCCACCCGCGTCGGCTCGCCCACGCCGAACATGGCTGGCGCGCTCGGCGACGGCGCCTGGATGACCTGCATGGAACGGAATTCGGACATCGTCCTCCTGTCGTGCTATGCCCCCCTGCTTGTCAACGTCAGCCGGCTCACCGGACAAGGCCGATCGATGCAATGGAGTTCCGACCTGATTGGCTACGACGCGCTGACCAGCTATGGTTCGCCCTCTTACTATGCCCAACGGATGTTCAGTACGATGGCCGGAGACGAGATTCTCGCGACCGATTCGCAGAACATTCCAACACGCTCCTGGCAGCGGCGCGGTCGCGGTGGCGCGCCCGGGGACGCCCAGCAGATTCGCGAGGTCTTCTTCTCCGCCACCCGCGACAGCCGGAGCGGCACGATTTATCTCAAGGTCGTGAACTGCTCGGGTTCGGCCCGGCCGATCAGAATTCAGATTGACGGCGTTTCGAGGATCGATCCGCAAGGCGAGCTGGTGACTTTGGCCGCCGGCCGCCCCGATGAAACGAATTCGATCGAAGAGCCGCAAAGAATCGTCCCGAGCATGGCGCGTGCGGAGGGATTGAGCGCCGATTTCGAGCGCGAGATTCCGCCCTATTCCATTTCGGTCCTGAAACTGAAATCCGATCGGTCCAGATGAATCACCCATCGGGCCTGCTTCTCGTTCTCGTCCTGGGCCTGTTCCTGGACCGCCCGGCCGCGGCAGCAGCCGCCGCAACCCATCCCATCATTTACGCCGACGTGCCGGATATCGCCATGATCCGCGTGGGCGATACCTACTACATGAGCAGCACCACGATGCACATGAGCCCGGGCGTGCCCATCATGAAGTCCAGGGACCTGGTGAACTGGGAGATCGTCAACTACGCCTACGACATTCTGGACGACGTGGACGCGCTGAATCTCGCCAAGGGCCGTAGCTCTTACGGCAAAGGTTCGTGGGCCAGCAGCATCCGCCACCACAACGGCACCTATTACGTCACGACCTTTGCCCAGACGACGGGCAAGACCTACGTCTATACGACCCGGGACCTCGAGCGGGGGCCGTGGAAAGCCTCGTCTTTCCGGCCCGCGCTCCATGATCACTCCCTGTTCTTCGACGATGATGGCCGCGTCTACATGCTCTATGGCGGTGGCAATCTCCGGCTGGTCGAGCTGAGCCCCGATCTTTCGGGGCTGAAGCCCGATGGGTTCAATCAGGTGGTCATCACCAACGCCAGCGCGGTGGCCGGGCCCAATATCGGCATGCCCGCCGAGGGATCCCAACTGATCAAGGTCCACGGCAGGTACTACCTCTTCAACATCGTCTGGCCGCGCGGCGGCATGCGGACCGTGCTGGTGCATCGCGCCGACAGGATGACCGGCCCGTGGGAGGGGCGCGTCGCGCTGGCGGACAAGGGCGTCGCCCAGGGCAGCATCATTGACACCCCAAGCGGCGAATGGTTCGCCTACCTCTTCCGGGATTATGGCGCGGTGGGCCGCATCCCCTATCTGGTGCCGGTACAATGGAAGGACGGCTGGCCGGTGCTCGGCGTCGACGGCAAAGTGCCGGAAACGTTGAACCTGCCTGCCAGTCGCGGACCCATCCCCGGCATCGTGGCCCCGGATGAATTTGACCGCAAACCAGCCGAGCGCCCGCTGCCGCTGGTCTGGCAGTGGAATCACAACCCGGACCCCACGCTCTGGTCGCTCACCACGCGCCCGGGTTACCTGCGTCTCACCACCGGCCGCGTGGACAAGGACATTGAAGCGGCCCGCAACACCCTGACGCAACGCACCCTGGGTCCGGAATGCTCCGGTGCAACCTCCGTGGATGTCAGCCATATCAAGGATGGCGATTTTACCGGTCTCGTGCTGCTGGCGAGGAACTACGGCATCATCGGTGTGAAGGCGGAAGGCGGAACGAACTACCTGGTCATGGTCAGCGCGGAAACCCATCCTCCGGTCGAAAAGGACCGCGTGCCCTTGAGCCAGCCGGTCGTCCACCTGAGAGCCGACTGCGACTTCAACAACCGCGCGGACCGGGCGCGGTTCTACTACAGCCTCGACGGCATTTCGTGGCAACCCATTGGAGGTTCGCTCAAGATGACGTACACGCTGGCACACTTCATGGGCTACCGCTTCGGCTTGTTTAACTACTCGACCCACCAGGCTGGCGGGTATGCGGACTTCGATTTTTTCCACATTCGCCCCGAAATCCCGCCACCGACCGGGCACAATTGAATTCGCCATGAGAGCCGTGTCCGGGATAGTCACCCATGCCGAAGGTGTAAAACCTCCCGTCGCACCGCACCACGGCCGACGGGTCATGTATCTGGACCTGTCCTTCGAGCGCGATCGTACGAAGGACACCCAATAGCAGGCTTGTGGTCAGGATGAGCAGGCGCCTGTGTGACATCGGAAACTTGGATTTCAACGCGCCATGACAGCCGTTTTCGCTTCATGGATCACCGCGTCGAAAGCGGCCTTCGGCTGATTGCTGCGGTCGAACAGGAGCGGATTGCCGTTCCCCCGCCACGACACGGCGTCGTTCGCGCCCCAGAACGTCACCAGCTTGACGGAAGCCTGATGTTTGAGGAACGCCCGGAACAGGCCGGCGTAGGCCTCGGCCAGCCGCTGGTCGGCGTTGTCCATCAACCCGCCCTGCGTGGTCGAGGCGTTTACCGCCACATCGGCGCCGGTACCGCGCTGTCCGCCCCGGGCGCTGTTCACGTCCAGCTCGGTGATGTGAATCGGCAGACCGAGCGTCGCCATTTCGGTCAGCGCCCGATCCATGGCATCAAAGGTGGTCCCCACGTTGAGGTGTGCCTGCGAGCCGATGGCATGAACCGGCACGCCCTGTTCCTGGAGCGACTTGATCAGCGTGATAAGCTTCCGGCGCTTGACCGGATCTTCCAGCCCGTAGTCATTGTAGCGGAGGATCGCCCCGGGATCGGCTTCATGGGCGTATTGAAATGCCTTGGCGATAAAGTCCGGTCCGATGATTTCAAACCAGAGGGAGTTCCGCAGGACGTTGGCGCCGCCCCCATCGGCGATGGCTTCATTGACGACATCCCACACTTTGACCCGGCCTTGGTAACGACCGACGACAGTGTGAATGTGATCGCGCATGCGCTGAAGCAGTTCCTCGCGCGAAGCGCGCGGACCCCGGTAACGACCGAAGCCGCCGAATCCGGGCCCGAAGCGGCGACGCGCAACGCCGTTGGCTCCAGTTGCGTTGGTGTTCGCCACCGCCGCCTCGATGGGCGCGCTGTTGGTGACCGCTGGCGGCGGATGGGTGCCGGCGAAGACCCAGTCTGGCGTCTGGTTGTGCCAGACGAGCGCGTGTCCGGCGAGTTGCATACCGTTGCTCAGGCCAAATTCCACAAAGGCGTCGGCCGGGCCGAAGTTGTATCCATCCGCCCCTTTCCGCGGGTGAATGACCTGCCACTTCATGTCGTTCTCCGCTGTGACCTGGTTAAACTGCGCCTTGACGAGTTCGATGTCGCGATTCACCTGCTCCGTGGACCGGCGGAATGACGACGTGCCCATGACGATGTTCCGATTGACGGCCACGCCGACCAGGAAGTGGTTGCCGAAGGCGTCCTTCAATGTGGGGGTGTCGGCGGGCCGGGCCCCCATGCCCAACGCAAACAGCATGGCCGTGAGCAGGCTGGTCCGAACGACAGAGATCGAGTCAGAACGTTTCATTTGATGGCAGTCCTTTCGAGGCTCATGCGTCCACCCGGGAGCGGCGTCGATCCAGCGGGGCCATTGACGCCATCCGGTAACGACAAGCGCCACAAAATGCCGGGGCTCACACGATTTCAGGGGGACCATCTGACTTTGAGGTTCCTTAGCGGAGCCCCGGCCTTGTCCAGAAGGCGCATGGCCCCCTGCCAACTGTTCTGCTCGTTGATGATTTTGAAGACGATGACGTTGACGCCCTTTTTCAGGGTGACCCTCCCCCTGTCGGCGTCGAGCATGAGAGGACGCGCTTCGGTGAACGCGTAGATATCCACTCCGTTGAAGTAGATACGGCCCTGGTCGTTGCTGGCCACTGCCATGATCACGTCAGGCATTTCCCTGTCGCACTCAATGTAAGTCACCATGTATCCGGCAGCGCGGTCGTTCTGAGTCTTCAGAATGGCATTGAAATCGAAGTAATTTGTCGGGGCGCTGATGTTCCTCCAGGTCAGTTGCCTGCCGTTGACTGTAATCAAGTCTCCGTCTCTGGGTTTCAGGTTGGCTTCGTCCCTGACCTGCTCCCTGAGGATCAAGTCTGCTGCAGCGGGGCCCTCGGGGAGGGGAACCGGCGCGAGCATGACCCAGTCACGAAGGTATCCCTCCGGGTCGGGTTGTGAGGTGTCGGCCGCACCGCCTGTCGTGATCAACAGAACGCACAAGGCGGCAGTCCCGATCGCTGGGAACAGCTTTCTCATTGTTATTCGTATGGTTCGGGCTGCTTCGCCGGAACCGTGATTCCGTCCTTCGGCGGCGTCGTCAGGGTGGAGAGAAACGCCAGGATGTCCTCCAATTCCTGCTCTTTGAGCAAGATGCCGAGGGGGGGCATGGGCGAAATGGGGAGGGCTTCAAATCCTTTCGCGAGTTTGACGTTGGGATCCATCAGGCTTTCCAGGATGTAAGTCTTGTCGGCGCGAACGGCGATGCCATCGAGGATGGGGCCCACGACACCGCCCCGGCCGCGGACAGTGTGGCAGGCTGCGCAAGCCGCCACCGGGCTGTTGTAGAACAGGTCCTCGCCGCGTTTGGGATCGCCGGCCGTGATTTTGACTTCGTTTTCGCCCACCCCGGAAACCTTGTGGATGCGACCGAGCAACGTCAGCGCATCGTTCAAGAACGGGTCGGCGGTGTTGACGGCAATCCGCGGAAGTTGAGCGACGACCGTCTGGATTTCGGGGATGGTGGGGAATTCCAGGAGTTTCACAAACCCAGCTTCACGCGTGATCAAATCCGGATCCTGGATCACCGGACTGCTGAAGAACAAGTGGCGTCCGGCCTCATTCCCCGGCAATGCGCGAATCGCGTTGCGGCGGAGAACGGGATCTTTGTCGAACAGGGCCTTCTGGTGTGTGTCCTTGTCGAGCCCGCCAATTCCCTCGAGTGCCCAAAGAGCATGAATGGCACCTGTTCCTCCGATGCCGGAACGCACCCGCTTTCTCAGCGCTGGAGCGGCGTCCGTCATTTTGTTGTCCACGATCAGGCGCTGGGCGGTCAGGCTCCAGAACTGGTTCCCACTGTCGAGCGCGGCGACGAGTTCAGGCGTTTTCGCCTTGGCAAGGGACCTGATCGAGCTCTTCGGTCCGTCCTTCCAGACGACGCGATAGATTCGGCCGTGCGTCTGGTCGCGCAAATTGTTTTCCGTCATGTAGGCGCCGCCCCGCCCGGTCGTGGCCTGGATGCCCGCGGATGGAATGCTCGGCGTGGGATTGTGCTGGATGACGAAGCTGTAGAAATCGATCACCCAGACGGCGCCGTCGGGTCCGACGTCCGCGAAGATGGGGGACATCCATTCATCGGTGCTGGCGAGGAGGTTGAGGCCGTCGTCCGCCTTGTAGCCTGCGCCGTCGGGTTGAATATCCATGATGCCGATCAGCTTGGCGGTCGGCTCCGTCACGAGTGCTTTGCCTTGCAGGCGCTGCGGCAGTGCATCGCTGACCATGAACGCGTGTCCCGCCGCGGCGGTGTAGCCGCCGAAATTGTCCACCATGCGAACATTCGGCGTGTTGGGATGCATTCGCATGCCCGGAGCCAACGACCTGGCGGACGGCAGCCGGCGAACCTGGGAGGTGGTGCCATTACCCCCGTTGTCGGGGCCGAGCTGATAGCCGGGACGAAACCCGCCGCCGCCGCGGCGGCCGAAGCCCGGCTGGGTTGGATTCAGGATGTGGGCCGGCAGGTAACCGTAGAACGATGGGTTGCCGTTGGCCGTCGAGCCGAAGATATCGCCAGCGGCGTTCTGTCCCAGACCCCAGGTGTTGTTGTTGAACTGGTGGAGGAATTCCAGGGCGGAACCATCGGCCTTGAAACGAAACACGCCCTGGCCGAACCGGAGTTCCTTGCCGCCGACGGTTCCACGGAAGTTCGAGTAACCGACCGCACCGTAAAGCCAGTTGTCGAACCCCCGGGCGAGATTGCTTTGCATCGCGTGCGTGTCGCCGGTTCCCCAGCCGGGGAGGATGGACTGGCGGACATCCGCCCGGTCGTCGCCGTCGGTGTCCTTGAGGAAGAGCATGTGGCGTGCTTCCGAGACCATGATGCCGCCGTTGACGAACACGAGCGAGGTCGCGAGGTTCAGTTGGTCGGCGAAAAGGGTGAACCTGTCAGCCTGGCCGTCGCCGTCGGTGTCCTCGCAGATTTTGATGTCCGCCTTCCCGGGCTGGCCTTCTTCAACGAGGCCATGAGGATAATCGCGCGCTTCGACCACCCACGCGCGACCGCGCTCGTCCCAAGCCATCGAGATGGGCTTCACCACGTCCGGTTCAGCGGCGAACAGTTGGAGAGCAAAATCCGCCGGGACCTGCGTGTAACGCATGCTGTCCTTGGGATCGAGAGGAGCCTGAAATCTCACCGGCTCCGGGCGTCGCTCGTAATTCGGCACGTCGCCGGGCATGCGCTGCAACGGGGGACGCGAGGCGAGCGACGCCTCCCAGGCGGACCTGGCCTTCGGGCTGACCGAGCCGAGAACGGCCTCGCGTAGAACGCCATCCGGCGGGCGCTGGCCGTCGGTGTACAGGATCAGCCCGCGGCCCGCGCTCTTGAATTGGTCGAGCATCTTCTGCCGGGTCGCACCGACCTCGGCGCCGGGCATCACCTGCACGACGGCATCGAAGTGGTTGAGGTATTGTTCGGTGAGATGGGTGAGATCGGAGAGATGATCAAAGTAGATTTCCTCGCGAGCCAGGGTCTGGCCGGGAAGATAAGCGTAGTTCGTGCGCGACCCGAAGCGACCGAACCCGCCACCCCCCGCCCGCACCGGGCCAAGATAAAGCACCCGCAGCGGACGGTCCGGGGCATCGGCGGCCATCGTGTTGAAGACGATCAGCCCTCCCGTCAAAAGCATCAGAATGGGTTTCGAGTTCTTCATGTGTCATTTACCGGCCGGTTTGAAGATCCGTTGGGAGAACTGATAGAGCGCTTTCTTCCAGTGTTGGAAATCATGTGCGTGCTCATCCACGTGCCAGATGTGCGGCACGTTCTTCTCCTTCAGATAGGCGTGAACACCCTGGCTGATGCGGATGAGCCCGTCCTTGTTGCCGGACGAGACATAGAGAAGCTTCAACTGCTTCGCCGCCTTCTCCGGATCGGGCACCAGCTCCGCAGGCGGTCGGGTGTTCGGGGCGGACGAAAAGCCGCCCACCCACGCAAACGTGTCGAGGTTGCCCAGGCCGAAGTTCAGCGACTGCCCCCCACCCATCGAGAGTCCGGCCAGCGCGCGGTCTTCGCGGTCGGCCTTCACGGAATACTTTGCCTCAATGAACGGGATCAGGCTGCCAAGGAGATCCTGGTCGAACTTTGCGAATGCCGGCGCCGTCGCCATCGGATTCGGACCGGGCCGGTCGTCCGGTTGCGCTCGGCCGTTGGGCATGACGATGATCATGGGCACGGCCCTTTTGTCGGCGATAAGGTTGTCGAGGATGATTTCCGGATGACCGCCACGATGCCATTCCTCCTCGTCGCCGCCAATGCCGTGCAAGAGGTAGAGCACGGGATACTTCACGTCCGCCGAATAGCGCGGCGGCGTGTAGACCAGGGCCTTCCGCCGGGTGCCGACGGATTTGGAATCGTATTCCACCCTCTCCAGCTTTCCGTGCGGGATACCATCGCGCTGGACGTCCCAGCCGACCTCGGGGTCTGGAAATGCCGGTTTGTCATCCGGCCCAAGCTCGATGGGCCCGCCGAAACGCCTTCGCGGCGGTCCGTTGTTGGCGGCTGCCGGGGCGGGCTCGGACTTGTCACGCGTGGCCACGAGTTCCTCGGTCGCGAAGGTGCCGACCTTGCGAGTGAACTTGATTTCGTCGCCCGCGATTTTCCCGGTGTAGCTGATGGTTACTTCGTTGCCCTGAAACTCGAACGTCTCGACGAACGTCAGCGTATCACCGACCAGCTTGCCGTCCTTGATGTCCACCGTGCGCTTGTTCTCGCCATTGATGTCGCCGGTGGCCTTGCCGGTGACATTCTGGCCGTCGGCCTTGAGGTCATAGACGTAGGACTGTTTGCCGACCTGGGTATCGAACACGGCCTTCCATTTGCCGGTGAGTTCAGCCGCGTGGAGAACGGCCGCAGCGCAGAGAAATGTCAGGACCGCGACAAGGTGTGGTTTCATGAAATTGGGAGCCATGTTTTGTGGGTTGAACTGTTTCAGTGCCGGTGGCGGCGTCATTCCTTGAAAAGGAGCGGTGCGAATTCATGCAGGCTGCGCCGCCAGGATTGCCATTCGTGCGCGGTGTTGGGTGATTCGTAGAAAACGCAGTTGACGCCGGCGGCCTTGAGCGCTGTGACGTTCGCTTTGGGATCGCCGCCGAAGCCAGGGCGGTTGCCGCCCAGTTCGCGGCTGCCGTAGCTGACGAAGACCAGCTTGTTCTTCGCCTTGAACGCAGCCATGTCGGCGATGTCGTCGGGCTTGATGCTCCCGCCGCTGAAAAGGCCGATGTGGGAAAAGGTCTCGAGATTCCGCAGGGTGATCGTTCGGGTTTCCATGCCGCCCATGGACAGGCCGGCCATGGCGCGATCGGATGGATCGGAAAGGGTGCGGAACCTGGCGTCGATGAAGGGAATGAGCTCCTTCACCAGAACCGTCTCGAAGGGACCGATGTCGAAGTTCCGGAGACCGCCCATCCGGGTTTCATTCGTCATGCCGTAGATCATCACGATGATGAACGGCCGGGCTTTGTTCTCGGCAATCAGGTTGTCCATGATCTCGCAGGCACGGCCCTGGGCGCCCCAACCGTACTCGTTTTCGCCCCACCCGTGCTGGAGATACAGGACCGGATACCGTTTCTCCGTGTCCTGGTCGTAGCCTGGCGGCGTATAAACGAACGCGCGGCGCATCGAATCGGTGCTCTTCGAGTAGAAGAAGATCTCCCGAAGCTGTCCTTGCGGCACGTTCTTCAGGGCGTAGAAATCCTGGTCGTGAGCAGGGACCTCGACGGCGCTGCCCCAGCGCTGAGCGCCGAAGAACATCATGCTGTTCGGATCCGGCACCTCGGCCCCGTCGATTTTGAGCATGTAGTAGTGAAACCCTTCATCCAGGGGCCGCGTGTATCCATACCAGGCGCCATCCTCACCCTTCGAGAAGGCGCTGCTGTCACGGAAAGTCACTCCGACGCCGGTGGCCTCCGGAGCGACGATGCGAAACTTCACACGGCCCTCCGAGTTCACCTTGGGATATTCCTTGCCGGGCTGGTTTGACGATGCGGGTTTCCAGTCGTCGGCCGGGTCATGGGTCTGGCCTGTACAGTGCGGGGCGGAGAGGAGGGCGCCCAGGGCGATTATTGGAAGCAGGGTATTCATGGATTTTTTTGGAGAGGCGGAGGAGGACAGGGTCTGGTGATCCGTCAATGGAAGTCCAGGGCTTAGAGACTGTCTGAAAAATAAGTGGGGTCCTGTTTTCGCGGAAAAGGCCCTATGGCGAGGCGCGACGAGGGAGCATACCCGCCAGCGGTCTGTGACCGAGGAGCAACGAAGCCAGAGGGCCATTTCCGCGAAAACCCTGCGGGCGACAGGTCTTTTGCGCGAGGCCTTCGTTGGCTCGACCGTCACAGCCCGCTGCGGGGATGCTCCGGTCTCGCCGCCTCGGCCTCGCACAAAATCCCTCGTCGCAGGACTCCAATTATTTTTCAGACAGTCTCTTAGCGCCGCCAGCGCGTCCGGCTGGGGCTTTCCATCCGCGTACAGCGAGGCGACTTCGCCGGGATCCAACGCGCGGCTGAACAGGCAGAACTCGTCCATGGTGCGGCTGAAGTTTCGGATCAGAAACGGATCGTTGTCAGGGTAGCCGTGGACGTTTCAGTTGCCCAGCCCGGCGGTGCCAGGGCCGAAAAGGCGGCGCCATTCGAAAAGTGTGGCGGCTGACCGGCCGCCGTTAGCAGAGTTCGCCTGTTCATCGGACGCCAAGCCGTAACGCATTGCCAGGATCGGGTGCGAAGCCAATCCGCTCGCTTGCGCCGCCGATCCCTTGGGCGCGAGACTGCCGCGGCCGGACGGCGGACTCATGAACATTCTCGTCGTCGAAGACGATTCGAAGACGGCACAGGCCATATGCCGCGGCCTGGTGGGTGAAGGCTACCAGGTTGTGACCGCAGTCCCTGCTTCCGACGGCGCTTTCACGGTGGATCCGGAGGCCCTCGACCTGGTCCTGCTGGATTGGATGCTGCCCGGCCGGGATGGCATCGACATCCTGAAATCCTTGCGGGCCAAAAGCGCCCGGCTTCCGGTGCTGATGCTCACTGCGCGCGACACGATCGAAGACCGCGTCCTGGGCCTGGATTCCGGGGCGGATGATTACCTGGCAAAACCCTTTGCCTTCGCCGAACTCCTGGCGCGGGTCCGGGTGCTGCTTCGGCGGTCCGGCCTTGCCGAGCCGCTGCGGCGCAGGGTGCAGGACCTTCTCATTGACCTCGCGTCGCGAAGAGTCTGGCGGGGCGGCGAGGAGGTCCTGCTGACACCTCGGGAGTTCGACCTCCTGGCCTTCCTGGCGCGCCATGAGGGGCAGGTCGTCACCCGACAAATGCTCGCGCACGAAGTCTGGCGGGAAATCAACCGTGCGACCCCCCTCGACAATGTCATTGACGTCCACCTCACTCATCTCCGGGGCAAGGTGGATGGCGGGCGCAAGGCCCGGTTGATTCAGACCGTGCGGGGGGTCGGAATCGTGTTGCGCGCGGAGGCTCCACCGTGATTTCGCATTGGAAACGCCAGTCGCTCCGACTGCGGTTGACGCTTTGGTACACGGCCGTCGTCAGTGGAATCCTCCTGGCGCTGGCCCCGGTCGTCTATGCCCTCATCGAGCATCGGCTTCACCTTGAATTTGACCGCCAGTTGCGAATCGACTGGAACGCCGTCGAAGATCATCTCGCCTCGGTCCCCCGAGACCCGTCCGACACGCAGCTTGGCGGGGCGCTGGCAATTGGTTTCGAGATCTGGTCCCGATCCGGCCGGCGTGTGTTCCGGCACTGGCCGGGTTCGTCGGAGTCGTTGATGGAGACCACTCCGCCAGCCATGTCGTCGGAGGAGCAATTTCACACGATCGGGTTGGCCGATGGCCAGGAGCTGCGTGTCATCGACCGCCCGACATCGCTGCGAGGAGAACCGGTGGTGCTGCGAATCGTCCGCGATGAATCCGGTTTTCACCGGGTGCTGCGCGAGATCCTGATCAGTTTTGCACTGGGAGTGCCCGTCGCGGCCGCGCTGTCAGCGTTCGGCGGCTTCGTGATGGCCGGCCGTCTCCTGTCGCCGATCGGCGCCATGGCGGAACAGGCGAGACAGATCTCTTCCGAATCGCTGAATCAGAGGCTCCCCAATCCGAACCCCGGCGACGAACTGGGTCAATTGGCCTCTGTGTTCAACGAAACTCTCGAGCGCCTTCAGTATTCCTTTGAGACACTCAAGCGCTTCACGGGCGACGCGTCCCACGAGCTTCGGACCCCCCTGACGGCCTTGCGCGCGGTGGGTGAGGTGGGATTGCGGAACGGTGCCGAGGCGGGATCCCTCCGGGAGGCGATCGCCAGCATGTTGGAAGAAGCCCAGAGCATGCAGGACCTCGTCGAATCCCTGCTGGCCCTGGCCCGAATCGACAGCGGCGCGCTGCGCGGTCGTGGCGATCTGAAGCCCGTGTGCCTCGACACTTTGCTTGCAGAGGCCTGCGACAGCATCGAAATCCTCGCAGCCGAGAAGGGCCAGATCCTTCGACGTGCCGTCCGGACCGGAGTTGTCGCCCTGGCCGACCGTCCTCTCCTTCGCCTCTCGGTGCTGAACATCCTCCACAACGCCATCCGGTACAGTCCGGTCGAGGCGGTCCTTACGCTTGAATGCCGCGGGGAGAACGGCTGGGCCATTGTCGAGATCACCGATACAGGCCCGGGCATCGCGCCGGAATTCCACGAACGGATCTTCGACCGTTTCTTCCGAATCGACCCTGCTCGCTCGCGGGATGGGGGTGGGGCAGGGCTCGGTCTCGCCATCGCCAAAGTCGCTATCGAGCAGCAGCACGGGCGAATCGAACTCGACAGCGCCCCGGGGAGGGGAAGCCGCTTCCGGCTGGTTCTGAGACGGGCTCTTAAGAATTCTTAAGGCCGGCCTGCTGGAGAAGATCGCCTCTCGCAGTTAGGAATTCAGTCCGTCGGCGGTCGCAAATCTATTCGGCCGCCACGCGAGAGAGAGGAATAGAGAAAGGACCCAAACCCAATGGAAATTGGAAAGTTCATCGCCATCTCGATCCTGGCCGGCGTTGCGACGGGCTGCATCTCCCATGCGCCCGAACCGATGGGCAACCTGAATCAAAAGCTGGACATGTCGTCGTTCTACATGCCCGACGCGGAAGCCTCCCGGCTCGTCACCGTCACCACCACCACCAACGGGCCGGTTCGCGCAAACATCCTCATCCAAACGCACGCCGTTGCCGTCAAGGAAAACGCGACGAAGGAGAGCCTGGACAAATTCGGGGAAGTGTATGCCTTCTCACCCGCGTTCTTCGCGGTCCACCGCGATGAGCCGACGTTGATTCGCTTTTGGAATCTTCAGCCCGATGATAACCACGATTTCATGCTGATTGATCCACATGCGCGGGTGTTGATGAGTCAACTGTTGCCGCCGCTCAAGGAAACGTCCTTCGTGTTCACATTCCACCAGGAAGGTTTGTTCAACATGATCTGCGCGATGCACCAGCCGTCCATGAACGCGCAGATCCTGGTGTTGCCTCCGCAATGAATCAGATGCGTCCGGCGGCCCGGGCCAGGTCGTATTGGGCGGTGTTGAAGGCGGCTATCGCCTTCAGGTAATCCATTCGCGCGCGCGTGAGATCCTGCTCGGCTTCCAGCGTCTCAAGCACGATGCCAACGGCAAACTCCTTCCGCTCCTGGGCCAGACGCAAACCTTCCTCGGCTGCGGCCAGGGCGCCTTTCGCGGTCTGCACTTGATCGCCCAGCGACCGCCATCGCGTGAAAGCCTCAACGGTCTGGCGAATGATTTCGTCACGCACCTTTTCCAGCGAGAGTTCCGCCACCGTCAGCCTCGCGGCGGCTGACCGCGTCCGTGTGAAGTCAAAAAGGCCGCCCGGACCGATCCTCCAGGTCGCACCAACGAGGTAGTCCTGTTCTCCCCCGAAGTTTCCCGGTTCATTGTCATGTCCGCCGCCGAGACCTCCCCAGAATCCCTGCGCACCCAGCGTTGGAATCAGCGGACCGTAGGTGGCGCCATTCTTCCTCTCGTGAGCGGCCGAGGCCCGTGCCGCGCCCTCCTTCAATTCCGGACGCGAGGCGAGGGCTTGAGCGACGAGGGAGTCGAGCGCGGGGTTCGTCTCCATGAGCGTCAGCGGCGCAAGGTCGGAGGCCTGCGGAACGAGTTCAATCGCAGGATCGAGGTGCAATACCTGGGCCAGCCGCGCGGCAGCAACCCGCTGTTGCTCCATGGCCTGCCGGAGTGTCATACGATTTCGTTGCGCCTGAACACGGGCGCGGAGCATGTCGCCCTTGAAAGCGACCCCGGCTTCAACGGCGCTGACAAGTTGAGTCTCGTAGTTACTGGAAATGCGGACGGCTTCGTTGGCCACGCCCACGGCCCCCTGTCCCAGCGCCAGGTCGAAATAGCCACGCGCCGCCGCAAGCACGGCGTCCTGACGGCGGGCTTCGAGACCCTGGTCGGCGGCCCTGGCCAGTTGTCGTGAGGCGAGCGCATTGTAGAGCGCATCGCCGACATCAACTTGAATTCCGAGCGTCACCCCGGGCGCGTACGATTCAAAGTGCGTCTCCGAGACCGTTCCTGCCGGCACCGCCTGGGCCATTCCGTCGCGGCGGTGATAGCTGATGCCCGGCGATAACCAGGGAAAGAATTGCGCGACGGCGCTTTGGTGCTCGGCCCGCGCCTCCGCCAGCCGCTCCCGCGCGATCCGCACATCGAGACTCTGGGCGCCAGCCAGGCGAAGCGCTGTGGGGAGGTCGATGGATCGCATCCCGCCATGGCCTTGTCCGGCCGCCGGAACCGTCGAGACCGGAAGAAGACTGAAGGCCAGGATCGAAACCCGGATGAGCCTCCTGGTTTTCAGACGGGCTCTAAGTATAGCCTCCATGCTGCCTTTCACTCACTTCACCTCTGTCACACTCACCGGCTCCTCGTTGGTCAACGTCGTTTTCCCCAGCAGAATCACCGTTTGGGTCGGAGCGATGCCCTCCAGGATTTCGACCGAAGCGCCGTCGTTGAATCCAGTCCTTACCGGGATCTTCCTGGCTCGGGAGTCCGTAACGGTGTAAGTTGCGGCCTCGCCTTTTCCAAACACGACGGCTTCAACAGGGACCAGAAGCGCGTCGGTGTGCTTCTCGAGGCCGAGTTTCACCGTTGCATACATGCCAGGGCGGAGGAGGAGTTTGGGGTTCGGCACGTCGGCTTCGATCAGCATGGTCCTGGTGGCCTCATCGAGCGCATAACTGATCCGGCTGATCACCGCCTCAAAGAAGACTCCGGGAAGACCCTCCACAGTGAATCGGACCGGCTGTCCAACTTGAGCGCGCGCGGCCTCGGCCTCCGGGACGGGAACCTGGGCGCGCACGGTGTTGAAGTCCGCGAGGGTCAGGATGGCGGCAGTCTGCGCGGCACTGCCCGACGTGGCCGACGGAATGAACGCGCCCGGATCGACAAAACGCGCCGTCACGATTCCCGAAAACGGGGCGGTTATCCGGGCGTAGCCCAGCAAAGTCTGCGTGCGCTCGAGGTCGGCCTTGGCGACATCCAACCGGCCCCTGGCCTCATCCACCGATTGCCGGATGATGAGGTCCGGCGCTCGTTTCAGCGCGGTGGTGATCCGTTCAAAATCGACTTCAGCCACTTTCACCTCAGCCTTGTGCTTTCCCAGGTCGGCCACCAGTTCGGGCACTTCAATCTCGCCAAGCCATTGTGCGGCATCCACCCGGTCGCCCCTATCCACGCTGAGCGATTTGAGATAGCCGGCGACCTTGGCGTAGAGCGTTGCCTGCTGGTTGGCGCGAATGGTGCCCGGCAGGGTGACATAGCGGATGATGTCGCCGCGACGTGGCCGGGTCGCCTTCACATCAACTGGTTTCAGCGGGCCGGCCGCCACGGCGAGCATCGCGCCCAGGCTCAACACCGCCAGGGCGGATGCGTTTGTCGGGAGGCGGGATTGCGGGATCATGGCTCACTTAGTGCACTTATTGGGCCGGGACTTGATCGTACAGTTCGCTGGCTGGGTCGTCAGGATCCAGTGAAGGCGAGCGCACATTCCTGCCGGTCACCATGACAAACACCGAAGGCAGCACGAATAGCGTGGCGACCGTCGCCAGGGCGAGCCCGCCCACGACGGCGCGACCCAGGGGCGCGATCTGGTCGCCTCCTTCTCCCAGGCCGAGCGCGAGGGGCATCATGCCCGCAATCATCGCGCAACTGGTCATCAGGATCGGACGCAACCGGCTGCGCGCGCCCTGGATTGCCGACGCGATCGGGTCACGCCTTTCGCGCCGTTGCTTCTCGGCAAACGTCACGAGGAGGATCGCGTTCGCCACCGCCACGCCCACCGCCATGATCGTTCCCATGGCGGACTGGATGTTCAAGGTGGTTCCCGTGAACCAGAGCAGCAATACAACGCCCGCAAGAACGGCCGGAACCGTGGATACAACCGCGACGGAAAGCCGCAGCGATTGAAAATTCGCAGCGAGCATCAGGAAGATCACGACAATGGCCAGCAGCACGCCGGACCGGAACCCATCCAGCAACTGGTTCATCGGCACAAGTTGGCCGCGCACGTCGACCTTCGTCCGGGCGTCCGGAGGCTGGCCGACGTCCGCCAGTGCGGTCTTGATTTCCCGCGCAAGGGTCCCCAGGTCCGTGCCGTGGACGTTGGCGGTCAGGCTGACCACGCGGGCCATGTTGTAGCGTTCATACGTGCCGACCGCCGTGCCGGGACTCACCGTCGCGACGTTCCGCAGCAGCACATTCCTGCCGCCTTCCCCTTTCACCGGGATATTCTTTAAGTCCTCCAGCGAAGTCGTCTTCGACTGCGGAATCTGGACCTGGAGGTTGTAGCTCACACCCGAATTCGGATCGGCCCAGAAGTTCGCAACGGTAAAACGGCTGGACGTAGTGGCGGGAACAAGCGCCCGCGTCACGTCACCCATGCGCACGCCAAGAAGGCCAGCGCGTTCGCGGTCCACATGCACGTCCACCGTTGGGTAGTCGAGGTCTTGCCCGAATTGCACATCGCGAAGCGCCGGAATCTTCTTCAAGCGGGCATAGATCCTGTCCGCGAATTCCTTGTTGACCGTCAGATTCGGCCCGCTGACGGCGACTTCTATCGGCGTCGGAGATCCGAAGCTCATCACCCGGCTGACAATGTCATTCGGCTCGAAGGAGAGGCGGACATCGGGCAATTGCCTTCCCAGCACATCCCGAAGCCGCTCCTTGAACTCCTCGACGTGAATGCCGGCACCTCGCTTGAGTTGAACCGCCAGCCAGCCTTCCTCGGGTCCGCCGTTCCAGAGGTGGACGAGGTTCACGGGATAGTTCGCGCCATGCACACCCACCATGCCGATGGTGATATCGATGTTATTCGTGCCGGCTTCGGTCCCGATCGTGCCGAGGATATGCCGGGCGAATTCCTCGGTTTTTTGGACCCTCGTCCCGGTGGGCGCGCGAAAGCGAAGCGCGAACTGGCCGGAATCGGTCCTGGGAAAGATCTCGAGACCCAGCCGCGTCCCCAGAAGCCAGATGACCAGCCCACTGGCAATAAGGTAGACCGTCACCAGGATCCAATTCACCTTGACGACGCGCTGGAGCAGGCTGCTGTAAAGATTCTGAAGCCTTCCGACGAAGGAGGCGTCGTGGATATCCGCCGCGTGACCGCGGAGAAACCACACGGAGAGGATCGGCACGAGCGTGCTGGACAGTATGAAGGACGCAACCATCGAGAATCCGACCGAAAGCGCCAGCGGCACGAACAGCGCCCGGGCGGCGCCTTGCATGAAGTACGCCGGAATGAACACCGCGAGAATACAGAGCATGGCGAGCAGCCGGGGCAAAGTGGTCTCGCGCGTGCCCAGGAGTGCCGCGCGAGCGAGCGAACTGCCGCGCGCGATGTGAGCGTGAATGTTTTCAACGGCCACAGTGGCTTCGTCGACAAGAATGCCCACCGCCAATGCCATTCCCCCAAGAGTCATCAGGTGGATATTCTGTCCCGTCGCCCACAGCGCGACACACGCTGCAAGAAGCGAAAGCGGAATGTTGATGACGACAATCAACGCACTTCGCCAATCCCGGAGGATCAGCAGCACCATCAGGCCGGTGAGAACTGCCCCGAACCCGCCTTCGCGCACCAGGTCCCGAATGGCGCGGACGACAACGGGCGATTGATCGAACTCGTACCCGACGTTGATTCCGTCGGGAAGCACGCCCTGAAACCTCGCGATATTCCTCTTCACGAGATTGACCACCGAAAGAGTGGAGGCGTCGCCGCGTTTGGTGACAGGCAGGTAGACCGTGCGACGCCCGTTGGCGAGGGCATAGGAGGTGACGATATCCGAGGAGTCCTCCACCGTGGCGACATCGCGCAGAAACACCGCGCCGTGGGAAGTCGCGCGCAGCGGAATTCCTTCAAGGTCCCGGATGTTCTTCACAACCGAATTGACGGGTACGATCGGGTAACTGTCTCCCAGGTTGATGTTGCCCGACGGACTGAGAAGGTTGCCCTCCGAAAGCGTCTGGACGATCCTGTCCGGCGAGAGGTCGTAAGCCCGCATCCGCTCCGGGTTCACGTTGACCACGATCGTGCGCGCACTCCCGCCAAAGGGAGGCGGCGCCGACACGCCGGGCAGGGTCGCAAACAGGGGTCGGACCCGGTTTAACGCGGCGTCCTGCATCTGGCCAAGGCTGATGTTCGGGTCCTCCGTTGAAAAAACCAGGTAGCCAACCGCGACGCTTCCGGCGTCGAACCTCATGATGAACGGCGGCACAGTGCCCGGAGGCATGAACGACCGGGCTCGGTTGACGTTGGCGACCGTTTCGGACATCGCCTGGGACATGTCGGTGCCGGGATGGAACTGCAGTTTCATGATCGAAGCACCTTGAATGCACTTCGATTCCACATGCTCGATGCCAGTGATGTAGAGAAAGTGGTACTCGTAGAAATAGGTGAGATAACCCTCCATCTGGGCCGGGTCCATCCCGCCGTAGGGCTGCGCGACGTAGATCGTAGGGATACCCAGGGGTGGGAAGATGTCGCGCGTCATGCGCTGGAGCGCAATCCAGGCACACAATGCGACCGCAAGTGTGAGAACGACGACGGTCAACGGCCGGCGCAGCGCGATCTGAACAAGGTTCATGCGTTACCGGGATTCCAGGGAGCCCTTCCTGATTCTTCGACAGGCTCTTCGCGCTCCATGCCGACGGTGGAATTGCACTCGGACGCTCCCCAGCGACCCCGGACGGCTGCAGCCCCGGTCCGGAAACAGCCAGGTGTCAGAGTGTGGCGCCAGGACGGGGCCATCCATTCAACAGTCGGTTCGACCGGGCGAAGGATTGGGATCGCGAATCGCAGACACCATGACCGAATCCTGAAGATTTCTTAAGAGCCGGTCTGCACAGGATCCAAAAGCCTGACGAAACAGAGTCCCGCGAATCCATGCCCTCCACTCGATTCAACTTACCCCATCCGTTACCTCGAAGCCCTCGCCCCCGAATACAGTGCGCACTCCCCATTCGGACCGGGAGACGCCGGGAGTCTGGACGTCACCCGTTGAATCGTTTGAAAGCGGCGAGGGTTTCCGGGCTCACGTGGTGTTCGATGCCCTCGGCGTCCGTCTGGGCGATGCGTTCGGGGACGCCGAGGGCCAGGAGGAAGGCAAAGACGATTTCATGCCGGCCTCGGGATTCCTCCGCCAGACGGGCGCCGCGCTCGGTGAGAAAGATCGAACGGTAGGGGCGGGTGGAGACGTAGCCATCGCGGCGAAGGCGCGCAACAGTGCGGATGACGGTGACGTGGGAGACTCCCAGGCGGCGCGCGAGGTCCACGGCGCGCGCCTCGCCATGCTCGGCGGTAAGGTCGGAGATCGCCTCGACGTAGTCTTCGGCCGTCTCCATCGAATGCTCGCGGCGGGTTTGTCGCAATGCGGAGGCCTGGGCCTCGGCGGAGCGCGTGGCGCGTCGTCGGTGTGGGGCGGCGGCGGCCGCCTTTTTCTGAATCGTCATGGCGCGAGGGCCCTGAATACAAAGTCCCGGGTTGACAGTCCAGCCGCGCTGCTGTAGCAGCAGCTACATGTTCATGTGTGGGTTACGCCACGTCACCTCCAGCGCCGCCCCGGGCCCGTTTCGGCGTCCCTTGCATCGATGAGTCTCCAACGAACCTCTGCTGCTCCCGGTTGGCGGCGGTCCGGGCCGTCCCTCAGCCTGCCCGAGGTGCACGGCTCCATCCCGGTGCCCGCGCACCTTCCCTTCTGGAAGAAGATGTGGGCCTATACCGGTCCGGGTTTCCTCGTGGCGGTGGGCTACATGGATCCTGGCAACTGGGCAACGGACCTGTCCGGCGGCGCGAAATTCGGGTACACCCTCCTCTCGGTCATCCTGATCTCCAACCTGATGGCGATGCTCCTGCAGCACCTCTGCATCAAGTTGGGGGTGGTGACCGGTCGCGATCTCGCCCAGGCGTGCCGCGATCACTATTCCCGGCCCACGGTGTGGTGCCTGTGGATGCTATGCGAACTCGCCATCGCCGCATGCGATCTGGCGGAGGTGGTCGGGTCCGCCATCGGCCTTCAGTTGCTGTTCGGAATTCCCCTCGTCTGGGGATGTGTCATCACGTGCCTGGACGTCCTCGTCGTCCTGTACCTGCAGAACAAGGGGTTTCGGTATGTCGAGGCGCTGGTGGTCGCCCTTATCGCGACGGTGGGATCGTGCTTCGCCCTTGAACTGTTCTTTGCGCAGCCCAGTCTCCCGGCCGTGTTGCTGGGATTTGTGCCCAGTACCGAGATCCTGCGGAACGGGGAAATGCTTTACGTGAGCATCGGCATTCTCGGGGCGACGGTCATGCCCCACAACCTGTATCTGCACTCGTCCATCGTGCAGACTCGAAAGTACCTGCAAACTCCTGCAGGACGGCGCGAGGCCATCCGGTATGCGACGGTCGATTCCACGGGCGCGTTGTTCTTCGCGTTGTTCATCAATGCGTCGATCCTGGTCCTCGCCGCGGCGGCCTTTCACAACTCGGGTCACCAGGATGTCGCCGAGATCCAGGATGCGTACCGTTTGTTGAGCCCGACGCTCGGGTTCGGGATCGCCAGCACTCTCTTTGCCGTGGCCTTGCTGGCATCGGGTCAGAACTCCACGCTTACGGGCACGCTGGCGGGCCAGATCGTGATGGAGGGCTTCATCAATCTGCGGATGCGTCCATGGCTCCGGCGGATGATCACCCGGTCCATCGCCATCATCCCGGCCGTTTGCGTGATCGGTCTTTTCGGAGAGGGAAGGACGACGGATCTTTTGGTCGCGAGCCAGGTCGTCCTGAGCATGCAACTGGGTTTCGCCGTCTGGCCGCTCATGCGCTTCACGAGCGACCCCCGGAAGATGGGTACCTTCGCGAACCCATTGTGGATCCGCGTGCTGGGCTGGGCGACGGCGGGGGTCATCATCGTTCTCAATGTGAAGCTCCTGGTGGACATCTTTGTGCCGCGCACGGTGCTCGAGGGTCTCCATGCCCTCCTGCGGCGATTGACCTCCTGAAGTCCCGCATCGCATGTACCGAAGGATTCTAGTCGCGCTGGAGAACAGCCGGGCGGATCGGACCCTGCTGCCGCACATCCAGGAACTCGCCATCCGGCTTCACTCCGAACTGCTTCTGGTCCACGTCGCCGACGGCTGGGTCGCCCGCAATTACGAACAGTACAAGCTCGCCGAGTCCGAGGAGATGCGGGACGACCGACGGTATCTCGAGCAGACGGCCGACCGCCTTCGGCACGAGGGGCTCTCGGTGGACGTGAAACTCGCCCTGGGCGATCCGCCCACCGAGATCCTTCGAACCGCGCGCGAGGAGAACTGCGATCTCATTGCAATGACGACCCACGGACATCGCTTGATCGCGGACCTTCTTTTCGGCAGCACGATCAGCGCGGTGCGTCACAAAGCCACCGTGCCTGTCCTTCTGGTCCGGGCGAGGGAACGTTAGAGCCCGTCTGAGAAGTAGGAAGGGCCCTGCGACGAGGGATTTTGTGTGAGGCCGAGGCGGCGAGACCGGCCTACTTCTCAGACGGGCTCTTAGCGCCGACAAAGACAGCGCCCCGGAGCACGCGCTGAACTTCCCTGGAACTCGGCCTCGGCGGGTTGGATGCTTGCCACGCCCGGGCCATCGCGGGTACTCCCTTCACCGGCCACTCTTCCCTCCAAATCACTCCATGCATCGATGCTGCATTTCTGTCCTGTCATCTGGCTGCGGTCTGCTGGTCGTCCTCGCGGGTTGCGCGCCAGGTGAGACGGTCCGCGTGTCGGATCCATTCCGGTTGATTGAGCCGCGGAATTTCAGCGCCCGCCGGGCGTCCTCCAACAATCCGGACTGGAACTCCAATGACGACAGTCAGCGACCGATTCCAGGCGAGACGACAGTGCTGGCCAACCTTCAAGGTCCCGGGGTGATCACCCACATCTGGACCACGATCGCAGACAATGAATATGGCTGGCCCCGGTTGCTGCGCCTCCGGGTCTACTACGACGGTGATGAAACACCAAGTGTCGATGCGCCGGTCGGCGACTTCTTCGCCGTGGGCAACGGCGTCGAGCGCGGGGTTGGGTCCGCAATGGTTCGAAACAGCTCGGACGGCCGGGCGCGCAACTGTTATTGGCCCATGCCCTTTCGGAAATCCTGCAAGGTAACCCTCACCAATGAGGGCCGGCGGCGGGTGAGTATGCTGTATGATCACGTGGATTGGGACAAGGTTCCGTCGCTGCCGGCCAACACGCTTTATTTTCACGCCCGGTATCGGCAGGCACTGCCCGCGCCGGCCGACGGATCGCCTTATGAATTCCTATCCGTCCGGGGCAGGGGACATTATGTCGGGACCGTCATGTCCGTGGTCCAGGCGGAGGCGGGGTGGTTCGGGGAGGGTGACGACCGGTTTTGGGTGGACGGACGCAAACCCTACATCGAAGGCACCGGAAGCGAGGACTATTTCAACGACGCCTGGGGACTGCACGTGAACCATGGTCCCTATTACGGGGTGACCGTGGCCGAAGGCACCGGTCTTGGAGCGAGGATGACAGCCTATCGCTGGCATCTGCCGGACCCCATTCCATTCACCCAGTCCCTGAAGGCCGAGATCGAGCATCGAGGCTGGACTTACACGACCGATGGCACTGTCAAATCCGCCTTCGGCCAGCGCACGGACCTGATCTCCAGTGTCGCCTTCTGGTACCAGGAGGGTGTCGCCCACGATCAGCCGCCGGTCCCGTACGGCTCCGCCCGGTTGCCGCACGGGAATGCCCTTCAGATCGAAGTGGAGGATTCCATTTCGGACTGCAGGGCCGAAGGCGGCCGGGTTTCCGTCAGCCCGGAATTGTTCTGGTCCAAGGACGTGATCGTTTTCGACGCCGTGGGGAAAGGCGCGCGGCTTGAGGTCCCTTTTCAGGTGTCGGAGGTCGGTGACTACGAGGTGAACACGGAAGTCGCCCAGGCGTCGGACTACGGCATTTATACGGTCCTTCTGGACGGCAGCCCGCCGCGCGCGCCGCAACTCGAGCACGAGCCGGGCGCGGATGTCCGTCCAGAGACCGAGTTCGACGGCTATGCGTTGGAGACGTACGTGGGTTTGAATCACCTGGTGGGCTGGGTTCACCTGGCGCGCGGTCGGCACACCCTCACCTACGTGTGTCTTGGCAAACGGGAGGCATCATCGGGTTACCGCCTGGGGGTCGATAACATCGTCCTGGCCCGGTTGGGGCCAAAGGCCTGGCTCGAGGCTGCAAAGGTCGAGGAACCGCGACTGCCGAGGGGCGGCGCCATCGCATTGGGACGAGTCCTGGGTTCGAACCCCGATCCCGTCCTTCGCGGCATGGCGGCCGTCGCCTTGCGCGACATGGGCCGAGGCTCCCTCCCGGCGCTCTCCGCGCTGGTGACAGCTCTTCAGGACAAGGAAATCAGCGTTCGGATGATGGTTGCCAACGCGATTGCGAGCCTTGGTCCCGACGCCGCGTCCGCGGTGCCCGCCCTCATCGCGGCCGGCGGCGCTCCCGGTGAACACGTCCATGTCCTCCGGTCGATCGCGACGGCCCTCGGCGATATCGGCAAGCCTGCCGCGACTGGGGCGCTGCCGCTCCTGAGGGAACTCGCGAAGAGCCCGCGCGTCGAGTGGGCCGCCAAGGCCGCCATGCGGAAACTGGAATGAGAAGATGGGGTCACATCTAAATCATCGACATATTCCCGGTGTCCGGAAGGCTCCGGCCCGGGGCGCGACCCTTGCAAGTCTTCGTCCCGGCGGGTGGTCCCACATTCTCAATTGCCCGCTGACGTAGGCTTATGCATAGGGGGCACATGTAGCTCACGGACTTCAAGACGCGGTCCTTCACGTGGTTGTGCGGCATTCGGACTACCGATTGTGGGAGGTCGTCCAATCTCAAACGGTTCGATGCGATGCTTATTGTCCAATCGATTGTCAAAGATTTAGATGCGGTCCCATCTCCTTTCTTTGTCCAATCCGACGAGACGTGCGGGGAGGCAGATCCCTGCGAAAGAAGAATGGAGCCATGCACGTTTTGTCTCCCATTTGCGAGCGCCTCGTCGCAGCATCTCCTACCAAACGCAATATCTACCCGGATCCGACTCACCCAAAACAAACTCTCCCGCGACCCTCCGGGTTGCTTTCTCTTTGTGCCCGTTGACGCTTGAGAAATGGTGTCGGCATGCGATCTTGCCCCCGACTCAATCCTGCTGCGGCGCTCAACGACCCAGGGCAGCCAAAGGCGCAGATGGCAGCGCAGATGCGAAGTGACCGGCACGAAGTGTCCGCAACAGTCCGGCCTTGCGACGCTCTTGAGCCTCCCACGCAGCAATCCGTTCGCCGCGCCTGGCTCATTTCGCCGAACACTTTCGCTGGTCTTCCGAGCCCGGCTCTCTGATGGACTCAAACGATTGTTCGCGGCCCCGTTTGCAATCGTCGTCAGGCACCCGTCGCTCACCTCATCGTTGGTTATGAACATCCGCCCCTATCATTCCAAACCGGTTCAATGTTTATGGCCCATCCTGTTTTTCGGCTTAATTCTGATAGTGGGTTCCATGCTGTTGCTTGAAAATGCCTCGCGGCGAACTGGCCATGATGTCTCGGCTGCCGACTACGCGACGCTGAAGTTCAATGGCATCGTGAATTCGAATGGCTTAGAATACGGCTCCTACACCATTGCAAATCATCACGAGCACCCCCTTTCGTTCAGTGTTAACAACATGGAAATCATGACCGGGCAAGGCTGGAAATATTTTGCGAAATGGTCGCCGGGCGGCCGTTCAACTCACCCCATACTCGGTAGTCTCGACAATCCCCATGTTCCGTCTGGAAAGGCACAGTCGTTTCTTATCCCGTCTCCGGGAGTAGGCGACGCATGGCGCATTCATGTTGAAGTGCTCCGTGGAATTCAGGGGCTGACGCTAGAGAATCGAGCTGCCATTCTGCTTCACACTAAGTCGCTTTCAGCAGCGCTTACGTCAGATCCAGGCCTTGCAACAGGCTATCACCATTTCACCATCGGTGTCCGATACTCGTAGTTACAGGGTTGAGTAGAGACGGCGCAGATGATTGACAGCGACCGCTTCCGCGAGTTTTTCGCGCAAGGCATGGCGGAGCCACCGGATAAATTTCACGCTTCGCTGCGTGGCATTACGTCCGGTACGCAGCAGCGTCGATATCGCCCGGCCGGCAGCGGCAGAAAGCTCGGCCAGCGTTGCCAATCGCTTTTCACGACGCTGATCCTCCGGCCGGTTGTGGATATCATGTTCCTGTTCCAGATATCGTTCGTATAACTCCACCAAATTGTATGTCAGCGCGACGAAGCGCCCCTGGACTGTGCGTGCCTCTTGACTGCTCGCCCAAGCCTTCTTCTCGCCCAGTTTGTTCTTTATCTCATCGAATACCTTCTCCACCTCCCAACGCCGCCGATACAGTTCGGCCAGCACCCCGGGCGGCAGGTCCGGTTCATTGGTCAGGAACATGAACACCCGCCCGCTCTCCGGATCCTGGTACTCAATGAGTCGCAATCGGTGTCCCTCTCGTGACAATACCCACTGGTCATGCAACACGCCGTGGTTGCGCGGGTCCAACGAGTCCCACAAATGTTCATCCGCCCATTCGAAGACCATGTTCGCCTTGACGCGGCTCAGGAAATAGACGGCGTTCTCGTGGCGGCACCGTTTCCAGAACCCCAAGTCTACGCCCGCTCGGTCATACACCGCCAACACCCGCTGGCCCTTTCTCACGCTTTGTCGGAGGCCCTTGGGCTTTAGGCGCTTCAACACGCTCATGTCATGTTCGTGCTCGCCCTCGGCCACGGCCAGATGACGGACGCTATGGTCGTGCAACTGGAGACTGAAGCAGTGTCCCACGGCGACTTTTTTTCCAGCGTAACGTTCGTCGTGGGCAGCAGCCTTGTGCCAGTGCATATCGACGGCGAAGCAGACGTAATTGGCCAGTTCGGGGATATGGCTCAGTCGATCGGTTGAAGTCGCAGCAACCTGGCAAAGCACTCCATCCACGACATCCTGAAGCACCGCACCTCGTCGTTCGCTGTGAAGACTGGAGAAGTAGTTGGAGACCTTCGGAGGTTGGGCGAATCGCAGGCCGTGCTCCTGCAGAAAGCCGCGTCCGCTGGGCACATCCTCGAGCACGCGCTGAATACCGGCGCGCACCCACTGGCTGTCGGAGATCTCCGGACAGGGTCGCGTGTGCTGGGAGGTTTCGGCGAGATTGGCGATCGGGGCAAAAAACGCGTCGTTCACGTGGAGGTTAAGCAAGGAGTAGCCATTGAGGCAATTTTGGCGGCACTTGGCCGTGTCAAGCCTATTTCCTGCGTTTATGGGCCTTTCTGAGCGCCTTTTCGGAAGCGGGAGACTAATTTGAACCCCCGCGCGGCCTGTGCACGGGACAGGATTTACACGCCGACCTCAACCAGCCATTCGTTCCTGACTAACTTCAGCTATCGGACACCGTTGCCATTTCACATTTGCAGGAATGTTGAATGGACCCGTTATCCCTTTGACTGCCCAACCAGACGGTGCCGTGGACGAAAGTCAGGCGATTCGGTCAGAGACAAATTCAATGTCATCGGCGGTTGGCTCCCCAGGAGTGGCGGTTGATTCCGCGGGGAATGTGTATATCGGCGGTGCGATTGGCAGTTTCGAAGGTGCGTTGCCTGGAGGCACCGTGATCTTTGGCGGAGGCTTCAGCCTGACCTGCGTGGGACCAAGCGACGCCTATGTAGCCAAATACAACAGCGCCGGCGCGATACAGTGGGCGCTCCGGTCCGGTGGGACAAAACTCGATGCTTATCTGGACATCGCTCTCGACGGAGAGGGCAATGTCTTTGCTGCGGGCGCTCTAAGCCCCGACGCTGTCGCACCGGGCGGCACTGGCGGCACGATCGTCGCCAAGTACGATTCAGAAGGAAACCTTCAGTGGGCCCAGTCAGCCAGCGGACCACCCGCAGATCCGGTTTCCTCGCTTGCCGTCAAGGTTGCAGTGGATTCCGCCGGCAATGCCCTCCTGGCCGGCTGGTATCTGACCAGCACAACTTTCGGCACAACGACGCTGCAACCGCAGGATAACTTGAATTTCTTTCTCACCAGGATTGGATTCGATTCGCTGGTTTCAACGAATCCGCCCGTCATCACTCTGCAAACGCAAAGTCAGACCAACCTGGTCTTGCGTTGGCCGGACACGGCGGCGGGCTTCCACCTCCAGTCGACCTTGGATTTGTCGGCGACCGGCTCGTGGAGCAATGTGCCCGTCTCGCTGCAAACCAACCAGGGATTCATCAGTTTGGTTGTGTTCTTTGATGACGAGCAGGAATTCTATCGCCTGGTAAATCCGTAAAGCGGCGCTGTCGAAGTTTTGCACGTCCCATTTAAGTTTTTGCCCCAACGAATTGGTTTTCTCCGCGACCTGTGCGGCCCCGCGCGAAAACACTTTTCTTCAACGATCTTCCCGGCGCTTTTCCGACTTTTCAGACCCATCTTCGACAGTTCCAAAAACTGCAACACTGATAGTCAACGACTTGCGAAGACACCTCAGGCTCTTGGCACTACATTTTCGCTTTGCCCGGGCGTCTTCATGCGAGTTCCCGCATCGTGGGCGGAACGGCGACGCCAGCGGCGGCCAATGCCTTGTGCGCCTGGCCGACCAACTGACTACGGAGGGCAAATCGTTGACCCTGGAATGTCGCCTCGACCTCGTGGAGTTGGTCCAAGCCGCGCAACACTTCGGCCCATTCCCAACTCTCTCCCTTTTCTTCCAGTCGGAGCTCCAAGGCGCGTTTGAGCATCACGGCAAGGAAGCTGCAAAACACGTGACCGCGGATTGTCTCGTCCCGCTTGTGATAGATCGGCCGGGTTTCCAACACCGATTTCATCGTCCGGAAAACGTCTTCCACCATCCAGAGTTGCTTGTACGCCATCGCGATCATCTCCGGCTCATCGGCCAGGTTCGTGCGTAGAACCCACAATCCGTCGTAGCGCGCTTCTTCTGTCACCTTTTCTTCATCCAGCGTGAAGTGGTCACCGGACTCGGAGCGGAGGAACTTTCGAAAGCCCTTGTTGCCGATGAATTCCTTGTCGCCCCCGGGCAAGCGTTCACGTAAGTGCGCGACGATGGCTTCGCGATCGGCCGTATCCTTACGGCGTTGTTCCTCGTTGAGACACACGACGTATCGACGATCGTCGATGTACACCTGCTTCACCTTCAGGGGCGACGGATCCTTGGTCCGGTGACGCTCGGGCTGGACTTCGCGAAAACGGCCCGGATCGCTCAACACCCGATCGCTGACTTCTTTAGTCGAACGCATCCGGGCGCCCAAGATGTAGTCACAATCCAGTTCTTTGGACTCCAAGGCGGCGATGGTCGCGGCGCTGATCATGCCGCGGTCGGCAACGATGGTCACCTTGCGAACCCCGAAGCGCTGACGCAAGCGCTGGACCACCGGCACCAGCGAAACGACGTCGGCCGTATTGCCAGGCCACAGTTCACAACATATTGGGCGCCCATGAAGATCCACGACCATCCCCACGACCATCTGCCTCAGATCGGGCCGGTGGTCCTTGCTCTTTCCGTACTGCCCGAGTTCCTGGCCCCCCTGGCCTTCGAAGTAGATGGAGGTGGTGTCGAAGAACACCAGATCGAGTTCACTGAAGAGATTGCGGCGGGGCTCGAATAGAGTTTCTTCAAGCCGATCCTTGATGCAACGCGGTGCTCCGGGGACGGTCGCGGCGGAAGCATCGGCCAACGGCTCGCCCAGGAACGCCATGGCTCGGTAGAGATGGTGCAAATCGAGGGACTCCGTACCCGGCATGCGGTATGCCTCACGCCAACGCTCCGCGGCTCGATCACTACCGGAAGCAAACAGTCGATGAAGAACTGTCAGGTAGACGGCACGCTCGACGTCGAACTCGAAGCGCCGGGAGCGCAACTCCTGTTGGAGAACTGTGCCGATACCCAGTTCCTTCCAGAGCCGCCCGAAGACAAGATCCGGTCCGATACGTTGAACCGCCACCGGCTCGGTCTGACCCGCGGCATGGGCATCGAGGACGGCGATTTTCTGGCTGAATCGCAAACCGGAACGAAGCAAGGCATCGAGTTGGCCGGTCGATTGCAGGACATCGAGGCGACCGAGGGTGGAAAGGACGCGCTGCTGCACGCGCTTGTCCTGACGGAAACTCTCGACGACCTGGAGGTAGGAGTAGGGTCCGGTGCGCTTGACTCGGAAGAACATGGGGCCTTCGGATTGCCACGACGGAAATGAGTCAGGCCCATTGCAAAATCAATGCCAAATTCGTGCTGGACCGCAGAATTTGCCACTACAAATCGAGTTTCGGTTTTGAGCGACTTCAAAAACGCCAATGAATCCAAGCCTTTAGCCTCCGAAAGTCGAAAATGCTGTCGAAGATGGGTCAGACGCGCTCTGAGGCAATTGACCCTATGCGGGTATGAAGACCGAAAAGGCAAAAATGTTGGCGGGCGAGCTCTATGATCCCCTGGATCCGGACCTCTCGCGGGAGCGGCAGGTGTGCCGCGACCTTTGCAAGCGTCTGAACGAGTCCCGGGAAGATGAACAGGAAGAGCGCCGCCGTATTCTTACGAACCTGTTGGGTTATCCCACGGACGCATGGATTCAGCCCCCATTCTTTTGCGATTATGGCTCAAATATCGCCGTCGGCGCAAAGGTGTTTTTCAATTTCAACTGCGTAGTGCTTGATGTGATGCGGGTGGAGATTGGCAGCAATGTGCTCTTTGGCCCCTCCGTGCAGATCTATACGGCAACCCACCCAATCAATGCGGTCGAGCGGCGAAAGTGGCTGGAGTTCGCCAGGCCAGTTTCAATCGGTTCCGATGTATGGGTTGGTGGTGGAGCAATCATTTGTCCGGGCGCGACCGTTGGCGATAGATCAGTCATCGGAGCGGGGAGCGTTGTGACGAGAGGGATCCCCGCAGATGTGTTTGCGGCCGGCAATCCGTGTCGCGTGATCCGAAGTCTGAAGGCGCAAGCATGAACTGCGAAGGCCTCGCGCAAAAGGCCCGTTGCCCGGAGGGCTTTCGCAGGAAAGGCCGCCTGGCATTGTTGCTCCTCAGTCACAGACCCATGAAGGGTATGCTCGTTCGTTGCGCCTCGCCATCCGGCCTTTCCTCCGAAAACAGGGCCCTTCCTAATCTTCAGACGGGCTCTTAGCCTTGGCGTCAGGCGGCGGGCTTTGCATTCGATCAACAAACAAGGAGCACCAATGAAAATTCTGAAAAGGAAAATCGAAACAGGCAGTCTCTTTTTGGGAGTGTTCGTCGGAGCGTTCGCCGTGCTCTGCGTCGCTGCCGCCACGACAAAGGGCAAAGCGGGTGCCGCATTGCAGCAGCGGGAATCCGGCGACACGACTGCCAAGGCAAAGGAGGCGCAGATGGAACAGGTGACGGGTATCGGCGGTGTGTTTTTCAAAGTGAAAGATCCCAAAGGTATGACCGCGTGGTATCGGACGAATCTAGGCATTCAATCCAAAGGTGGTTACACCGACTTCACCTGGCGCGATAAGGATCATCCCGAGGAGTTAGGCCACACCGCGTGGCGGATTTTCGCGAGCAACACAACGTACTTCGGGCAGTCGTCGTCCCCTTGGATGATCAATTACCGGGTGGCGAATCTGGATCGGATGCTTGAACAGCTTCGCATGAGTGACGTGAGGATTGAGAAGGTTGAAAACTACGATTATGGCCGGTGGGCTTGGATCATGGACCCGGAGGGTAATCGCATCGAGCTATGGGAACCCAACGGAAAATGAAGAGCCGCGTAACCAGTCGCTCATGCGAACGGCGGGAGCAGCGGGTGTTGAGGAGCTTGGCCGTTCGGCCCGGCGTCGCTAGCTCTGCGTTAGACCCACTCAACCTGGCATCAAAGCACCCTGCAATCGCTACGGAGGGCGCCATGGTGATGCGTGTCGAGTTTTACAAGGGGGCCGAGGGCCGCCTCTGCGGTTGGATCGCGACGCCGCCGCACCGGCGCCCGTTTCAGGGCTCGACGATGGCGGCCGGGCTTGATCTGCCCCATGACCTGACGCATTTCACGATCGAACGCGCGCTGGGCATCCGCGATGGTTTCTGGGGGCTGCTCGCCCACGGCGCCTGGTTCGCGAGTGTGCCCGGCCGCAAGCCGACGGTGCCGGGGCGGGCGCTCGTGCGGGCGCACCACGCGGCACTCATGGAGGTGGAGGGCGTTGTGAACGGGCACTACCTCGCCTGGCAGCGGGGGGGATCGACGCCGCTCCGGGACACGCTTGACGCCATGTACGCGCGGTGGCTGGCGCTGGCGGACGGGCAGCGGCTCGCGGTGGAGTGGCCGGTGCAGCCCCTGCCGGAGCCCGTGTCCCGTAGACGGCAGCATTGCGCGGGCCGTCGCGGCCGCGCCAGCCGCCGGATTGAACAGGCGAATCGTTGCAGCTGACGAGGGCGCGCAGCGCCCCTCATGAATCCACCGCTCCAACCCCGCACCCTCGCAGCTGAACTCTGGACTTCGACGGAATGATCCTGTCACGCTCACAGCGAAGATTCGGCATTTCGGGAATTCGAATGAAACGGGTGCCTTTCCTCTGTGCCTCCAATGCACGCCCGACGTGGCACCGGTTGGCTATTTTCGCGGCATTGAGCCTCTCGGTGCCTCTTCGCGTGTGTTGGGGTTCAATCGTAGACGACGTCGTGGCGACCGAGATGAAGGATCACGGCATCCGGGGTGTATCGGTGGCTATTATCGAGAACGGCGAGATCAGCAAAGCGAAGGGTTACGGGTTTACTGATAAGACCGCGACCATTCCGGTCACAACAAACACAATTTTCCAGGCGGGTTCCATCAGCAAACCGGTGGCGGCCCTTGCGGCATTGCGGTTGGTCGAGGACGGTCGATTGACGCTGGACGGCGACGTGAACCGGTGGATGGATTTGGCTGCGACTGGCTACTACGCAAATGGCAACGCGGTCGATGGTAACTGGCACGTCTACCCGGAGATGGCGGCGGCTGGTCTGTGGACGACGGCGTCCGATTTGGCGCGGTTTGCAGTTGGCGTTCAGGACGCCTTGGCCGGCAAGTCAAACCCAGTGATCTCCAAGGCGATGACACGCGAGATGCTTACTGCGCAGAAGGGTAGCAGTGGACTTGGCGCGGGTCTGGATGGGAGCGGCAAGTCGCTGCGGTTCTTCCACGGCGGACGCGACGAGGGTTTCGATGCCTTGATGGTGGCGTGGGCCGAATCCGGACAAGGCGTGGTCGTCATGATCAACGCGAACGATGATTCCGGCGCGCTGAACCGAATCGTCGAAGCCGTCAGTAAGGAGTATCACTGGCCTGAAGGCCAAAGGACGACAAAATAAAGTCGAGCCGGTGCATTGCACCGAATGGAACCGGCCACGCTGCATGTCGATTCGGGAGGCACAGCGGGGTCGCCATCGGTGAACTGACTGTGCCACCTATTCCCTGTGTCCGGGTGGCGGATAGTTCTGACTGGCGTCATCGAGCACCAGGACCCAGTCCAGCATCTCCCCGGGAGCGGGTGGCGTGAAGGATCGCTCGCCCGTGTTCGGAAAGTCCCCGAGTAATGTTGCGACGCCGTCCCTCGGGTTGAACCACCAGGCCTTCACTCGCGCGCCGGTAATCAAGTCCATCCGCACGGCAAACGAGCGCCCGACCGGCGCGTAAACCATCGCGTATCGTCCGTCGCTGTCACGTGTGGCCGCAAAATGGTAGCGCCCCTCGCCAGGCACGCTGGTGGGCACCCGATCGGCCGCGATGATTTCCGGCGCCGGCACACGCGTAAGAAAAGGACGGGATTCGAGGAGGGCCCGGGCGTGCTGCATTTGTTCGCCTCCCGTCTGGTCCATGGCCTCCTGCCACGGCATGAGCGGATTATTGATCGGATCCCGCGGCGGCGCCCACATTTGCCAGACGGCATGATTGCCGTACGTGTGACCGCAGGCCCCATTGAACAGATCCCAGTAGAGAGGACGCCGTACATCACTTGCAATGGAGTGTCCGAGTTTCTTCGCGTCAAAGGAGACGGGGTGATCCTCGTACAGCGGTTCGCCGTCCAGGACGGGCTTTACGGGAGAGCGGCGGTAATCGGCGAGGGTCTGATCATAACGGCCGGTGTATTCGGCGACGTGCCCGTTCTGACGCATGTTGAAGTCGAGCCAGTCCTCGTCGTGGAAGGGTCCACTCGACCCCTGGCCGCCGGTGGGATGAAAGGTCATGAGGTGGGCGCCGCCGTCTCCCCGGCGAAGGCCTCGCGCCATCGCCCGGAGGATCTCCTTTTGGCCGTCGGTTTCGACGGGACGATCCCCGCCGAGGATCCAGACGAGGCCTGCGTCCCTGTACCTCCGCCCGAGCCACTCCCCGTAGCTGTCGGCATTCTGCGGATCGAAGATCACCGGACCCACCCCCCACTTCTTGTTCCATTTGTCGCCCCAGGTCGGAAGCATGCCGATGTAGATCCCCAGGTCGTTGGCGGCATGAACGATCCAGTCGACGTGCTCGAAGTATTTCTCGTTGGGGCGCGTGGGATCGTTGTTGATCAGGGGTATCTCGCCGTACGGATTTGGCGCTTTCAGCCCGTCGAGTTCAGCGAGCACAACCGCCTGAACGATGGTAAACCGCCGTTCGGCGCGGTTCCGGAGGAAGCGCCCCGCCTCCTCCCGGGTCAGGCGGTGAAACAACTCCCATGCCGTGTCACCGAGCCAGAAAAACGGACGGCCCTCCGTGGTGACGAGAAACCGGTGGTTGTCGCTGACGCGAAGGCCGGGCAGGGAAGCGCCGGTTACCCGGGTCGGACCGGCAACACCGATCGCCAGGATCGCAACGGCAAGTCCAAGCCGCCACGGGTCGCTCCGTCTCATTCGTCGAGGTGGCATCGGCATCAATCGCGGACTCGAATGACGGCGTTCCGGATCATCACGTGCTCATTGTCGCGACTGAGTTCCTGGAAGCCGATGTGACCGCGGCGCGGCCGATCCTTCAGGGCCGGTGCGTCGGTCCCGTCGTGGCGCTGGACGACGATGTCCTGTTTGGAAAGGTCGAGGTCGTGGATGAGGACACCATTGAGGTGCGCGACGAGACGGTCGCCGTGGAGTGAGATTTGGTAATGGTTCCATTCCGTTGGCCGGTACACCTGGCGCCGCGGCGCAACCGCCCGGTAGAGACCGCCCGTCAGCTCGCTGGGCTTTGCCTCGGGATTGTACCGGAAATCGGCCATTTGCAGTTCCATGCCGTCGAAGGCGGGGTCTCCGTGCATCGGCGCGCGCAGGGCGAGTCCGCTGTTGCCGCGCTCGCCCAGTTTGAATTCGAATTCGAGATCGAAATCGGAGTACTCCCGCTCACTCATCAACCAGCAATCGCGGGGGCCTTCGCTGGTCAGAATACCGTTTTCCACACGCCAGGTGGCTCCTGGAGGCCCGGGTTTGGACACGTCGTCCCACGCGGCGACGACCCAGCCGGCAGGCGTGCCGCTCTGGGGAAAGAGGGGTTGCCAGGCCCGAATCGAAACGACCTGCCGACACCCCACCATCAATGGCAAAACCCCACAAAGGAGAATGGGCAAGCGCATGGGCGAACGCTACCTGATGAGATTTCAGGGAGGCGAGCATCCGTTGAGGGGTGCCCTGGTTGTCGCGGGGAGTGGAGACCCACTGCCCGGCAGGCGGAAGAGGGACGGGGTGAGGGCCGGTTCATGGGAAGCTTCCTGTTCCCAAAAGAAGTGCCCACCGGCGATGTACCTGGAATCAAGCGATGGTTGGAAAGCGGCACCGGTTCCGCAGCCGGGTTGCCGAGGCGATCAGTCCGACAGCCGGGCGGCGCGCTCCCGCTCGTGAGCACCGATTTCCTGCTGGGCGGCCAGCCAGGAATACGCCCCGCGCAGATCCTGGAACTGCCCGTCGAGTTGCGCCTCGAAGGCCGCTGAGGTCCACCGTCCGACCGCGGGTCCGGGTTCCAGGCCAATCGCGAGCAGGTGACGGCCAAGGAGGATCGGGCGCGGGGCGGAGTCGGCCACCCGGAGGCGTGCCGCAACCCGCCGCAGGGCGTCCACGGCTGGAGGCGGCTGTGGCGGCCGGGGCGGCCGGCCGGCGGCGTCCGCCGTCATCACCACGCAAAGGTGCTCCACCGTTTCCGGGGCAAGGCGCCGGGCAAGACGACGGACCGCGCGCTCCGTTACCTCCTGGAAATGCGCCATGTGGCACAGGGCGAGTGGCAGGACGCGTTCGACAATTGCGGCGGGCACTCGCATCCGGGCCAGGAAACTCTCCGCCAGCGGCACACTCTCCTGCTCGTGTCCGGGAGACACGATGCGCGGGACGCCGTCCTTCTGTACGGTCGTGGTCGAGACTGCCTTACCAAAATCGTGCGCGAGGACCGCCAGCATCAGGACGATGCGGGTGGAAGTTTCGGCCGACCGCCATTCGGGAAGGCTGGCAAGCGCGTCGAGGCAATGGCAGGTGTGCGTGAAGACATCGCCTTCCGGATGCCATGATGGGTCCTGCGGAACACCTCGGAGTCCGGCCAGTTCGGGGGAGTGCCGGATCCAATCACAGGCGTCGAGGAAGCGGAGGCCCGCCGAGGGCCGCGAGGCGGCGGCTGCCCACTTGAACCACTCCTCCCGCACCCGCTCCACCGCGAGCTGAGGAAAGGCGCTCCCCATGCTCCGGCTGAGTTCCACCGTCTCCGGCGCGGGAGTCAGATCGAAACGGGCGGCAAACTGCATTCCGCGCAGGACGCGGAGGGGGTCCTCGACGAAGGTCGGGCCGGTATGTCGAAGGATCCGGTGCTGGAGATCGGATCGGCCGCGGAAGAAATCCAGGATCTCCCTTGAGCGCGGATCAAACATCAGGGCGTTGAAGGTGAAATCACGCCGCGCGGCCGCCTCCCGGGGCGTGATGCGCGGGTCCAATTCGATGGTGAATCCCCGGTGGCCAGGCCCCGTTTTCGAATCCTTTCGGGGAATGCTGAAGTCGTGCACTGCGGACCCGAGGGACAGCTTGACGACGCCGAATGATCGTCCAACGAAGTCCACCCGTCCGTGCGGGCGGAGCGCGTCCGCGAGGGACTGGTAGTCGACGCCGAAGACTTCGAGGTCGAAGTCCTTCACCGCCTGGCCGAGGAGTGAATCGCGGACGCAGCCGCCGACGAGATAGGCCTGTCGCAGGGCGGGAAGGTCCCGGAGCAGACGGGCGAGATCGGATGGCAGTTCCAGGTTCACGTTCATGCCGCCGGGGACGGCGCCGGGTCGGGTTGGCAAGTCTTCGGCGGGCGGCGGCCGCTGTTCAGACACCCCATCCTGCGTCATTTCTGTTTTGGCAATCGGGGCTCCCGTCCCTACCTTGCTGTCCGTGAACGCCGAGACGTTCAAAGGCGAGATTGCCGAGGCCATGCGAGCCTTCGACAAATTTGTCGTTTGCCTCGAGAAGCCGCCGGAGGAACTGGAGCGCTCGCTTCAGTCGCTGGTGGAGAAGGCGATCAAGGCCTACGACAGCCGGGGGCCGGGGCTGCGCCATGGGATCGCGCTTGACCGGCAGGTCACGGTGATTCTCAGCCAGACGGAGGGGGAGCGGCCGCTCTGCGGGATCTATTTCAATCTCTCCAGCCCCTATCATCGGCAGCGCTCCTCCAGGCCCTCCAAGACCCGCGAGGAGGCGTGACAAGCAACTGGAGCACGCCGCCTCTTCCGCGCCCGCCAGCACGGCGTTCTCCCGGTCAGTTGACCCGGACCTCGTCATCCACCTGGATGAACCCCTCGACGATGTCCGCCGTGACGAAGCCGTTCCGCTCAAATCCATACAGTCGCACCTCTCCCACCTTCTGGTTGTTGCGGTAGACATTGAGCAGGGATTGGAGCGGCGGCATGCCGCCCAACGTGTAGTCGATCACGACAAAGCGCAGCCCCAGGTTGACGGAGTGCACCCGTCCGCTGGTCGGCAGGACCACCGGCGCGGATGGCGCGTTCGTGGCGGGTACCGTGTCGGGCTCCGTTGCGATCCTCATCTGTTCCGCGCCTTTCTTTAGCGAGGGAGCGATCCGGTTGCGCCGTGAGGAATCGCTGCCCTGGCAACCGGCGAGCGCCAGGAGACCGGCCAGGACAAGGAGGGAGGAACGAGACATCCAACGCATGAAAACCCCAGTTAACGAGGGGACCCGTGGGTGTGTCAAAGGCTGTGATGGAGGCCTGGCCTGGCCCGGCCTGGGTTGCCACCCAGGTTCAGGTTCACCGGTAGATGTCCACGAGGTAGACCACCGCCTCGCTGCGTCCGGCATTCACGATCGCATGAGACACATCGGCGCGGTAGCTCGCCGAATCGCCGTGATTCAGTTCCTCCGAGTCCGCCCCGGACTCGATCCGCACGCGACCCTTTTGGACGGTCAGGTATTCCCGCGTGCCGGTGAAATGCGGCGCGCTGCGGAGGGCCCCGCCGGGGCCGAGCCGGATTTCGTAGAACTCGACGTCCTTCTCCAGGTTCAGGGGTGAGAGGGTCCGGATCTGACACTCGGGATCCGAGCGGAACAGGTGCGCCCGATCGTTGCTCCGGATGATCTGGATCGACGACTGCGCCCCGGGCGCTTCGATCAGCGCCGGCAAGGTCATTCCAAACGCCTGCGCGATGCGAAACGCGACGGCCAGCGTCGGGTTGGCCTCGTTGCGTTCGATCTGGCTGAGCATCGAACGGCTGACGCCCGAGGCCGCCGCCAGTTGCTCGAGCGACCAGCCGCGTTGTTTTCGCAGGTCCCGGACGCGCCGGCCGAGGTGATGGCTCACGGCATCGGCGGCGGACGGTGTCGCTTCCGACAGGGCCGGGGCGTCGGGAGGGGAAGGGGAACGCGTCATGAGGATTCCATTATAGAGGAGATAAATCTTGCGTTTCGGAAAGAATCCCTCCGATATTTCGCACATGCATCCGGCATCTCGGAGGACTCAAGCCGCTCCCCATCACCGGCGCAAGCGGAATCCCGCGGTGCCGCTGCGTTCCATCCCATGAAAGCGCTCGTCAAGGCCCGGCCCGAACCCGGGTTGTGGCTCCAGGACCTCCCGGAGCCCGGCATCGGCATCAATGACGTCCTTATCAAGGTCCACAAGACCGGCATCTGCGGCACCGACCTGCACATCTGGAAATGGGATGCGTGGGCGCAGAAGACGATCCCGGTGCCGATGGCGGTCGGGCACGAGTTCGTGGGGGAGATCGTCCGGGTGGGATCGAATGTGCATGATTTTTTTCCCGGCCAGATCGTCAGCGGCGAGGGCCATGTGGTGTGCGGGCGCTGCCGAAACTGCCTGGCGGGGCGGCGCCATCTCTGCGCCGACACGAAAGGGGTCGGGGTGAACCGTCCCGGCGCCTTCGCCGAGTATCTCGCGCTGCCGATGACCAACGTGTGGGTGCACGCGCCGGAGGTGGACCTGGAGGTGGCGTCGATCTTCGATCCGTTCGGCAACGCGGTGCACACGGCGTTGTCGTTTGATCTGCTGGGGGAGGACGTGCTGGTTTCCGGGGCCGGGCCGATTGGCATCATGGGCGCGGCGGTCGCGCGCCATGCGGGGGCCAGGTACGTCGTGATCACCGATGTCAATCCGTGGCGCCTGGAGCTGGCCCGGAAGGTCGGGGTCACCCGGGCGGTTGACGTTCGGACGGAGAAGCTGCGGGACGTGCAGGCGGCCCTCGGGATGAAGGAGGGTTTCGATATTGGCCTCGAGATGTCGGGCAATGCCCAGGCGTTCCGGGACATGATCGCCAACATGGCGCATGGCGGGAAGATTGCCCTGCTGGGGATTCCTTCGGAACCGATGGCGATCGACTGGAATTTCGTCATCTTCAACATGCTGACGGTCAAAGGAATTTACGGGCGGGAGATGTATGAAACGTGGTACAAGATGACGGTGATGCTCCAGGGAGGACTCGACATTCGGCCGGTCATCACCCACCGGTTTCCGTACAAGGAGTACGAAAAGGCGTTCGAGACGGCGCTCTCGGGCCGCTCGGGGAAGGTCATTCTCGACTGGCAGACGTAGATCGATCGATATGCCGGACGTCGCGCACCAGTCATCGGAGCCGGACTCCGCGCAAGTGGACGCGGCGGTGCTCCTCGCCGCCGAGCTTCAGGAACGGGCGGCTGCGCTGCAGACACCGCAGGAGCGCCGTCAACAGGCGGAGTTGGACCGGATGCTGCAGACCCCGGACGACAAGGTGATCCTGGTGCAATTGACCGACCAGGCGTTTCGATCGGCGACCGACGCGCGGACGGCGGAGCACCTGACCCATCTGCTCGACGTCCAGGGAGTGCCGCGATTCTTCAGTCCCCTCGACCGGGCGCTGCTGCGGGGATTCCGGACCTTTGGTGGTTTTCTGCCGGGTGTTGCGGTTCCGCTGGTCAAGGGGCACATGCAACGCGAGACGGCCAATGTTGTGTTGCCGGCTGAGCACGACCTGCTCGCGCAGCATCTTCAGGCGCGACAGCGGGTGGGGGTCCGGATGAACCTCAATCTCCTCGGGGAATCGCTGCTGGGAGAGGGCGAGGCATTGCGGCGCCTGGAACGTAATCTCGAGGCCCTTCAGTGGCCCGAGGTGGAGGTCGTCTCCGTCAAGATCTCGACGCTGTACTCCCAGATTTCAACGCTCGCGCGCGCCCGCACCCTCCACGTGCTCTGCGAGCGGCTCGAACTCCTCTATCGCCAGGCCGCGCATCTTCGCTACACGCGCGCGGACGGGTCGCAGGTGCCGAAGTTCGTTTACCTCGACATGGAGGAATACCGGGACCTGCGCCTCACTGCGGAGGCGTTCATGCGCACCCTCGACCGGCCCGGTCTCGAAGGCGTTTCTGCTGGGATTGCCTTGCAGGCGTACCTCCCGGATTCGACGGCGGTGCAGGAGGAGATTACGACGTGGGCCCGGAAGCGCGTGGCGGCCGGGGGGGCGCCGGTGACGATCCGGTTGGTGAAGGGCGCCAACCTGGAGGCCGAGCGGGTGGAGGCGGCGCTTCGGGGCTGGCCGCAGGCACCCTACCAGGCGAAGCGCGAGACCGATGCTCATTTCAAGCGGATGCTCCACCATGCCTTTCGACCCGGGAACCTGGCAGCAGTGCGGCTTGGCGTGGCGTCCCACAACCTCTTCGACGTGGCCTACGCCATGGTCCTCGCCGCGGCCGCCGGGGCCGGAGACCGCGTCCAATTCGAAATGCTCGAGGGAATGGCGAATCCCCAGCGGCGGGCCGTTTTCGAGAAACAATCGAATCTGCTTCTTTATGCGCCGGCATGTCTCAAGTCGGACTTCCTTCATGCCATCGGCTATTTAATCCGGCGCCTCGACGAGAATACCGGCCCCGACAACTTTTTACGGTACGCGTTCCGCCTGCGGGTGGGATCGTCCGAATGGCGGGAACTGGAGCAGGGATTCCGCGGTTCGTTCGCGGCGGAAGTTTGCGTGGCTCCGCGCCGGATCCAGAACCGGCTCACGGATCCGTGGAACCCGACCCCGAGCGGTTGCGGCGGCGCGGATTTCCGGAATGAGCCGGACACGGATTGGTCCCTGCCGGCCAATGTGACCTGGGCCGAGGGACTGCTTGCACGGGCCGAGGCGGGCATCCAGGAACTGCCGCTGGTCATTGGCGGAGAGGCGCGGTCGATGGGGGACGCGGGCCGCGCCCCGGCCGCGTGCCTGGATCCGTCGCGTCCGGGAGTGATCCTGGCCCACTACGCGGAGGCGGATGGCGAGGACATTTCGCAGGCGGTGGGCATGGCCACTGCCGATCGCGATCGCTGGCGGCATCGCAGTCCCGGGGAGCGCGACGAGATCCTGGGCCGCGCGGCGGCCGAGCTCCGGCGAAGTCGCGGACTCCTGATGTGGGCGGCGCTCGCGAACGGCGGCAAGACCCTGACTGAATCCGACCCCGAGGTGAGCGAGGCGGTGGATTTCGTGGAGTTCTATCGTCAGTCGGCGCGCGGGTTCGCGGAGCGGGAGGATGAATCCTGGGCGGTGCGGCTGAAGGGACGGGGCGTCGTCGTGGTGGTGTCGCCGTGGAACTTTCCGATTGCGATTCCCTGCGGCGGTGTCGCCGCGGCGCTCGCCGCGGGCAATTCGGTGATCCTCAAGCCGGCGTCGGCGACGGTGCTGGTCGCCTGGGAACTCTGCCAGTGCTTCTGGCGGGCGGGGGTGCCTCCGACGGCATTGCAGCTCCTTCCCTGCACGGGGGCCGACGCGCAGAAGCTGGCGACGCATCCGGGGGTGGACACGGTGATTCTCACCGGGGGCACCGCGACGGCGCTGCACCTGCTGCGGGCGCGGCCCACCCTTCGGCTATTCGCCGAGACCGGCGGCAAGAACGCGACGATTGTGACCGCGATGAGCGATCGCGAGCTGGCGATCCGGCACGTCGTTCACAGCGCCTTCAGTCACAGCGGCCAGAAGTGTTCCGCGACCTCCCTTCTGCTCCTGGAGGACGAGGTCTACGACGACGAGGGATTCAAGCGCGGGCTTGCTGACGCCGTCGCCAGTCTTCCCGTGGGCAGCGCCTGGGATCCCGCCACGCGAGTGGGGCCGCTTATCCGCCCGCCGGCCGGGGATCTCGAACGGGCCCTCAAGACCCTGGAACCCGGGGAGAGCTGGGCTGTGCATCCGCGTCAGATGGGCGACAACCCGCAGCTCTGGTCTCCCGGGGTCAAGTATGGCGTCCAGCCGGGAAATTTCACCCATCGCACCGAGTTGTTTGGTCCGGTCCTCGGGGTGATGCGTTTCCGTCGCCTCGACGAGGCGATTGCGCTTGTCAACCAGACGGGGTACGGCCTGACGAGCGGACTGGAGTCCCTTGATGAGCGGGAGCATCGACTCTGGCGCGACCGAATCCTGGCCGGGAATTTGTATATCAATCGCGGGACGACCGGCGCCGTCGTCTACCGGCAACCATTCGGCGGCCTCGGAAGATCCAGCGTGGGCTCCGGACTCAAGGCGGGGGGACCCAACTACGTGGCGCAGTTCATGGCATTGGACAGCGAATCGGCCGACATCCGGTCGAAGGCCTGTCCCGCCGGCCAAACGCGCGAGGCAAATGCCGTCGCGACGTCGGGAACCGCATCTCCCCGCCGGCGGCATGAAATACTCGACTCCGAGGATGCCACGCCTTCGAAAATGGGGCATGGCCAGGTGATGGGACTTGCAATGACCCTTCGGACAAATCGGGGCAGTCTGTCGGATGCCGAACATTCCCGGATCCTGGGGGCCCTTGAAAGTTACAGCCGCTGGTGGCGCGATGAGTTCGCGCGGGAGCATGATGCGTTCTGCCTTCTCGGGCAGGACAATCTCCGACGCTATCTGCCGTTTGGCGAGATTCGGGTCCGCGTCGTGCCCGCGGACACATCGTTTGAGATGATAGCGCGAGTGGGCGCCGCGCGGATGACCGGGGCGCGGGTGCTTCTGAGTTGCGCGCCGCAGGCGGGACTTTCGACGCGGGGTGACACCGTGAGTTCGGGTCTGGCGGTCGTCGGCTGGCTCGAATCGCTGACAGAAGACTGGGCGGGGTCCATGGAGATCCTCGAGGAATCGGATGAGGACCTCGCCGATGGGATCGCCGCCCTGCAGACGCACTCGACCGAACGGGTGAGGTACGCCGCGCCGGACCGCGTTCCGGCCGTGGTACGAAAAGCGGCGGCGAAGGCGGGTATTTATCTGGCGGATGAACCGGTGCTGACGGACGGGCGGCTGGAGTTGCTGTGGTACCTGCGCGAGCAGAGCATCAGCAGCGATTACCATCGTTACGGCAATCTTGGCCGTCGTGCCGGCGAACCCCGGAAGGGGCCGGAGTGAAGCGGAAGAGCGAAGCGAGTGAACGGGGCCGGCCGGCACGCCGGCCTTCTCTCCAGCAGCCGCGGGAACGGGCGCGCGTTGCCGCTCCGCATCGGTTGCAAGGGCCATCGCGAGGTTCCATGTCACGATGACGATGAACGATCGATTTCTGTCCCATCTCCAGTCCCAGCTCGCGGAGATCCGTTCCGCGGGCCTCTACAAATCGGAGCGCGTCATCACGACACCGCAGGGGACGCATGTGCGGGTGCGGGATGGCGCGCCGGTTTTGAACCTGTGCGCCAACAACTATCTTGGTCTGGCGCAGGACCCCTCGGTCAGGGCGGCTGCCCATCGGGGACTGGACGAATGGGGGTACGGGCTCTCCAGCGTCCGGTTCATCTGCGGGACGCAGGGGATTCACAAGCAACTCGAGCAGCGACTCACCGGGTTTCTCGGCACCGAGGACACCATCCTCTTCACCAGTTGCTGGGACGCGAACGGTGGAGTGTTCGAGACCTTGCTCGGACCCGAGGACGCGGTGCTGTCGGATGAACTCAATCACGCCTCGATCATCGACGGCATCCGCCTGTGCAAGGCCCGGCGGTACCGCTACCGAAACAACGATCCGTCGGACCTCCGCGAAAGACTTCTCGAGGCGCGGGACGCGCGGTTCCGGCTCATCGTCACGGATGGGGTGTTCAGCATGGACGGCATCGTCGCGGATCTTCCCGCGATCTGCGACCTGGCGGACGTCCACGATGCGTTGGTCATGGTGGATGATTCCCACGCGGTGGGATTCATGGGACGCACCGGGCGCGGGACGCAAGAGCACACGGGTGTCGAGGGGCGGATTGACATCCTGACAGGGACCCTCGGGAAGGCCCTGGGCGGCGCCAGCGGCGGTTACGTCGCGGCGAGGGCGCCGGTTGTCGACATGCTCCGGCAGCGGGCGCGTCCGTATCTTTTCAGCAACACCCTGGCACCGTCCATCGCGGCGGGGGCGCTTCGGGCGATTGAACTGCTGAGCGAGTCGACCGCGCTTCGGGACACGCTCGAGGGCAACACTCGGTTCTTCCGCGATGGTCTTGGCAGGCTGGGGTTCACGTTGCCACCCGGGGACCATCCCATTGTGCCCATCATGCTGGGCGAGGCGGCCCTCGCGCAGAGGTTTGCCGATGCGATGCTCGATCGCGGGGTGTACGTGATCGGCTTCTTCCATCCGGTGGTGCCTCAGGGCAAGGCACGGATCCGCACCCAGATGTCCGCCGCGCATTCCCGGTCCGACCTCGAGTTCGCGCTGGAGCAGTTCGCGATCGTGAAGAGAGAGTTGAGAATCTGAAGAGGGAGGAATGTGCCATGGGACGTGGTGATCGTGTGTACTCGTCGGTGATCGAGGCGATCGGCGGGACGCCCATCGTTGAATTGTCCCGAATCACCCGCGGGCTTTCCGGGCGACTGCTGGGAAAACTCGACTATCTCAACCCGGCAGGTTCGAAGAAGGACCTGATTGCGCGTCAGATCGTCGAGGCGGCGGAGGCGCGCGGGGAATTGAGGCCGGGCCAGACGGTCCTGGAGATCACCAGCGGCAACACCGGCAACGGCCTGGCCATGGTGTGCGCGGTGAAGGGCTATCCCTTCGTCGCCGTGATGTCGAAGGGCAATTCGCCGGAACGCGCCATCATGATGCGAGCGATGGGCGCGGAAGTCGTGCTGGTCGATCAGTGTCGGAGCTCGACGTCCGGACACGTCACCGGGGAGGACATTCGGTTGGTCGGGGAGGTCGCCGCGCGGCTTGTGACGGAGCGTGGGGCTTTCTTTGCGGATCAATTCCATCGCGAGGAGAACTTTCGCGCCCACTTCGAGCATTCGGGACCGCAGTGGCTTCTGGCGACCGGGGGGCGGCTGGATGCCTTCTGTGATTTCGTGGGAACCGGGGGCGGATTTGCCGGTTGCGCCGCGTGCTTCAAGGCCTGGAACCCCGAGATTCGCTGCTATGTCGTGGAACCGAGTGGCGCGGCCATTCTGGCCGGACAGTGTGTCACCCGGTGCGCGCACATCATTCAGGGCGGGGGCTATGCCACGGAGTTGTCGCTGATTCGCCGTGAGCACATCGATGGTTTCCAGACCGTGTCCGACGAAGAGGTGATTCACGTCACGCGACGGCTGGCGCGGGAGGAGGGCATCTTTGCGGGCTATTCCGCCGGCGCGAACGTCGCTGCCGGTCTGAAACTGTTGAACGGCGAGATGGTGGGCCGGACCGTGGTCACCACCGTCTGCGACAGCGGCCTCAAGTACCTCAGCACGGATCTCTGGAGGGATGCCTGCGTCCCGTGAACCTGACCCACAGTCCGACACTTTACGTGATCCTCCAGCAGGTCGGGGTCGGCGTCAGCGCCGTCGCGGGTGCGCTGGCGGCGCGTGGGAGACGGGTGGATCTGTTCGGTGTGGTCGTCCTGGCCCTGGTCACGGCGCTCGGCGGCGGGACGGTTCGCGACATCTGCCTTGGGGCGACACCCGTGTTCTGGGTCCGCGACTGGAGTTACGCGGCCACCTCCGTGCTGTCCGGCGTGGCGACGTTCTGGCTCATTCGATCGATCCAGCCTCTGCTGAAATACCTGGAACTCGCGGATGCCGGTGCGCTGGCGCTTTTCACGGTGGTGGGAGCGAGCAAGAGCCTGGTCTTTGGCGCCAACGGGTTCATCGCGGTTGTCCTGGGGGCCGTCACAGGCGTGGTCGGTGGGCTCCTGCGCGACGTGCTTCTCAACGAGCTGCCGCTCGTGTTCCGCCCGGAGATTCGGCTCTATGCCACCGCGGCGATCGCCGGCGCCACGGTGTTTGTCTTGAGCCAGTATGTGGCGCCGGGCGCCGACTGGACCTTTTTTGCCGGTATCGTGACGACCCTCGGGCTGCGCCTCGCCGCCGTGCGGTGGGCGCTCTCGCTGCCCGTCCTTGAGGAAGGCGGCGGTTCGCCTTTGGAGTGACTCAGACGGGCTCTCAGGGCTCTTCCTGTCCTTCGATCCGCCGCTCGGCGGCGGCCAGGTGACGCTGCTGGCGCCGCGCGCGGGTAACCGGGGCATTCGACGCGCTGGGAGGGGCGATGCCCGGGGGTGATTCCCGGAGATGCGTCGACAGCCAGTCCGGGAGGTCTCGCCGTCCTGTCCGGCGCCAGTCACCCCCGATGGCCGTGGCGACTCGCGGCGTATCCAGGGCACACTCCCCGGCAAGCCAATTGAACAACAGTTCCGCCAGTCGGTCCGGCGCGAGAGCGTGCGTGCGATGGACCCTGGAATACAGCCAGTCGCTGAACCGCAGAAAGGCGTGGAAGGGGGATCGGCCGTCCCTCCACAGCAGCGGCGCTGTCTCGACAAAGCGGCCGCTGTTGACGACGAGTTCCCAGTAGCGCGCGAAGCGCCGGAGGCGTTGAAGCATCGCAAAATCCAGGAGCCGGTTTTGCAGGATTTCGTAGGGGGGCACGGGGCTGTAGCGCATCTCCCATTCGGTGTCGTGCCGCGAAATGGGCGTGCCCCGGAGACGCTTCAAGATCCCCACCTGGATCTCCTGGGGCTGCCATGCGACGAGGCGATCGAATCCCGCGGCAAAACTCTCCACGGTTTCCCCCGGCAGACCGGCGATCAAATCGAGGTGAAGGTGAACCCCGGTTTCCGAACGGAGGAACCGGAGGTTCTCCTCCGTCCGCGCGGGGTCCTGTCGGCGGCGAATCCGGGCGCAGACCTTCGGGTTGAGGGACTGGATGCCGATCTCGAACTGGAGGGCGCCGGCCGGAAACGCGCGGATCTCCTCTCGAAGGGGGTCGGGGAGACGGTCCGGGATCATCTCGAAATGCAGGAAAAGATCCCTTCTCCAGCGCTCACGAAAGAACCTGAGGATCGACCGGCTGACGTTGAGATTCAGGTTGAAGGTCCTATCGACAAACTTGAACTGGCGGGCGCCGCGCTCAAGGAGACGCGAAAGGGCATCGAGAAACGCTTCCAACGGAAACGCCCGGACCGGAATGTCGAGGGAGGAGAGACAGAACTCGCACGTGAATGGACACCCGCGCGAGGCCTCGACGTAAATCACCCGGTGAGCGAGGTCCTCGTCGGTGTACAAGTCGTAGGGCAGGACGACTCGCGACAGATCCGGGATTGGACAGGCGATGACCTTGGATGGCGGCTCCCGCGGCTGGGCGGCGGTCGGCGCAAGCAGACGCCGGCACAGCGCGGGCAACTCGAGGTCGGCCTCCCCGGCCAGGGTGTGATCCGCGAGCCGAACGATCTCCTGGTCCTCCCATTCATGACTGACCTCGGGCCCGCCGAGGACGATCCGAATACCGGGGCGGACCTGCTTGAGAAGGGTCACGACTTCGAGCGTCTGCCGGACATTCCAGATGTAGACGCCGAGGCCGATGATCCTGGGCTCGCGGGCGAGCAGACTTTCGACAATCTCCACCGGCGCCTGGTGGATCTCGAACTCGGCGAGTTCCGCCCGCGGCCGCAAGTCTCCAAGATTGGCCAGCAAATAACGGAGGCCGAAGGAGGCGTGGATGTACCTCGCGTTGAGGGTGCTCAGGACGATTTCCGGCATGGTTGGGATCGGATGCGTCGAGTTATCGCCGAGGCATACTTTCGATGAAGGGGTGCAACACCAAGTCCAGGTTCCGCTGATTTCATGGAAACGTCGAAGAGGTTTCTTGGTCCCGGAGCAGGTGTTGAGCGTGAAGCCGCCGCCTTCGCCCTCTCCGCCCCTCCGCGGGGTGGAGACCGAATGGCACTCAAGTATCTTCGGCGTTCCGCCGATAGGATCAGTGCAAATGGAACGTTGCCGGGGATACCCCGGCGCAGTCCAAGGAGGCGGGGAACCCGGCCGCCCGGGTTTACGAGGTCCGCGTCAACCGGTAGCCGATTCCGTGGACCGTCTGGATCCATCGGGGATTGGCGGGGTCATCTTCGATCTTCTGCCGGAGGCTCACCACATGCTTGTCGACGGTCCGCGTGGTGGGAAACGCGGCGACTCCCCAGATTCGGTCGAGGAACTCCTCGCGCCGGATGACCTGCCCGGCCCGCTCCGCCAGCAGACACAGCATCGCGAATTCCTTTGGGGACATCGCCAGATCCCGGCCTGCCTTCCACGCACGGTGCGCGGCCGCGTCGATCGTGATATCTCCGAACTCGTAGGTTCGGAGGGTGGCGCTCGGATCGACCCGGCGACGGAGCAGGGCGCGGATTCTGGCCAGCAGTTCATCCCTGCTGAACGGTTTGACCAGGTAGTCGTCGGCCCCCGTATCGAGGCCGCGAACGCGATCTTCGACCCGGCTGCGAGCGGTCACGACAAGGATCCTGCCTTCAAAGCCGCGACGCCGGAGTTCCCGGCATAGCGTGAAGCCGTCCACGCGGGGCAGCATGAGATCGAGCAGGATCAGATCGGGCTTTTCCGTTGTGGCGCGACCGAATCCCTCGGCCCCTTCGGCGGCGGTGATCACCCGGTAGCCGTGTCGCGACAGGCAATCCTGCAGGACGGTGCGCATCGCGAGTTCGTCTTCGATGACCAGGATGCGTTCCGGTGGTGTGCCTTCGGGTGCGTTCACGCGAGCCTTCCCTGGGGAGTCGAATGGTCCGTCACGGGAATCTCCACCGTGAACCGGCTCCCGGCGTTGGGCGCGCTCCGGACGGAAACGGTTCCACCATGGGCCCTGACGAGGCGTTGAACGATCGCCAGGCCGAGCCCAACGCCGGAGGTCTCGCGTCGCAGTTCATTTCCCAGGCGGCAGAAGCTGTCGAAGATGCGCTGTTGGTCCGCGACGGGGATCCCCGTTCCCTGGTCTTCGACCCAGAGGCGGACGGAAGTGCCCAGGGAGACGGACCCTTTGGAGCCGTCCTTTCGCGCCCTTTCGACGCCCACCGTCACGGTGGCCCCGGCTGGCGAGTGTTTGATGGCATTGTCGAGGAGGTTGATCACGACCTGCCGCAACGCCTGTGAGTCGCCTTGAACCATGGTTTCGTTCGCCGGAAGTGCCAGATCGAGATGGACATCCCGTTCGACCGCCGAGGAACGCAAACCTTCGGCGCTGGATCGGGCGACCTCAGCAACATCCACGGACTCCCGAACCAGCGGCTGACGTGAGCGTTCGAGTCTTGCGAACCGGAGCACGTTCTCGATGAGCAGACCGAGGCGATGGGTCTCTTGCAGGACCAGGCGATGGTATTCGGATCTCCGCGAGACGTCCTCTGGCGGAAGATCGCATAATTCCTCGACCATGAGACGCACCGCCGCCAGCGGCGCCCGAAGTTCGTGCGAGACGCTGGCCACGAAATCGGACTGCATGGCGGCGTACTGGCGTTGCCGTTCGTACCCGCGAAGCGCGACGAGCAATCCGAACACCACCGTCACCGCCGCAAAGGCGATTAATCCGGCGAAGACGCGGGTCCGGACGCGCTGATGCGCAAGAAGCGCCTCCGGGGTGGTGAGCTGCAGGTCCACCTGGAGGGTTCCGGGATCGGCGGACGCGAGCACCTCGGCGCCGGCGGGTGCGGTCAGAAGGTCGCGGCCCGCGACGGCGATGTGCGCGGCCAGATAAGCCGGGAGGCCCTGGGCCAGGACAGTCTGCTGGATCAGGGGGGCCAGTTCCGCCTCTGGTCGCGCGAGCAGCCAGGTCGTCCCGGATGCATCGTGCGCTGTTAGGAGAAACGCCCCGCCACCCGGCCCCGAGAGCCATCGGGGTGGCAAGCGGTTCGTGGAGGACAAGGAGTTGTCCTCCAGGAGGCGTCGGAAGAAAGTCCGGCTTTCCTCGTGCATCTGAGCGATTTGTTTCCAGCGTCGAATCCGGTCGGGCCGGGTGGAGATCCACTCGTCGGCCAGCGACGATGGCAGGCGCCAACGCAGGAGGACCCCCGTGCACAGGCCATCGATCCAGGAGTCGAGGTGTGTCGCGGCACGTCGATCGACCTCCGCGGCTTGGAGGAGTCCACGAAACGCAAGGACGTCCAGGGGCAGACCGGTCTCGCCGGCATGAGGCGGAGACGCGGAGGCAACGGCCTCCAGCAGGGGCAGGGCCTCTGCCGTGCGTCCCAGGAGCAGGAGTGACCGCGCAAACCGAAATCGTGTGGCGTCCTCGGCCTCTGTGCCGTTGAGCGCCAGGAGGAGGGCGGCCCAGGCGCGGGGCGCCTTGTCCCGGTCCTTTGAATCGATCTCGAACGTCTCCGCCGCGGCCCAGGCGGCACGTTCGACTTCAGTGAGCGAGGAGATGTCGAGCGGCGCGGGCAGCGGCTGTCCCGGTGAGAGCCCGGGATAAGTGGTCCGGGGGCCAACCAGGATCGCGAGGGTTCCCGGCGTGGACCGGGAGACCCGGGCGAGCGGTTCCTGAGTCGCATCGCCCGGCGAAGCGGCGTAGGCCATCACGTCCGCCTCACTCGGGAGCGCGGGATGGAGGACGACACGCTGGATCGCGTCCTGAAGGCGCTGGACCTGTTCGTGTGCCGCCTGCCGGGCCTCGTGCAACGTGACGATCCGATCATGGCGCAGCGACAGGAAACCGAAACCGGCGAGTGCCACCGCGGCGAGGATGCCGGCCAGCCCGAGGCCGATGAGAGGGCCCCGGGCGGCAGGGTTGTGCATGTCATCCAACACGGCAGCGAATGTCTCCGAATCTGGGTGGGAGTCAGTCCGAATGACTGGGAGGCTGCCCGCCCGGCCAAACACCGGGCAAACGGCAATGTGCGCTTGGTTTCTCGGCGTGCGGCGGCTATTGGCCACGCGATGCTTTTGTTCGAATCTCTTCGAGTTCAGCCTGCTGGTGGTCGATATCGTTGTGGAGTCGGTCCAATTCGCTTTGAACGACGTTGAGGGCATTCTTCAGACGCTCTTTGTAAATCGTGTCGAAGTAGGTGCTCGTGATTTCCTGCTGGACCGCGTACTGGTGCTGAAGGGCCTCTCCTTGCGCGGGCGTGGCGAGCTCGACAGCCTCACGGGCCCTCTGAAGACCGGACAGCAGTTCCAGCAGGTGGGAGTCGTCGATGAACTGCGTGGGAATGGTCAGGAGATTGCCCACGGCGATGGCTCGTTGCTCGCGCAGAATCCGCCGTTGCTGTGAGGCGAGTTCGCGGGCGTCGGCGCGGAGGGCATCCAATTCCTGTTGATGAGCGGCGATCCGTGCCAGTTGACGTTCCACGGTTGGGTCCATGCGCAACCCTGCGTTGGGCATGCCCCCTGAGGCGGCCGCGGTTTCACCATAGCGATTCGACATGGGGCGCCCGCCCGTGTCCATTCCGCCAGCGGGCGCGAGCCCATAGCGCGCCCTCAATTCGGGCGACATGCCTGTCGAAATTCGTGATGCGCCGGGATGACCCGCCTCGGTGGCTTGCGGCAGCAGCCCATACCGCTTCATGAGTTCAGGCGACATCTTGAATGGGGATGCGGCCTCTTCGCCGGTGCCCTGTTCCACCGCGCCCGCCGGTTGGTTGTAGGGAGGCAGACCGTAACGCTCCATGAGTTCAGGGGACGTACGGTATCTCATCGAGCCCGCGGCACCTTGAGGCGACTCGACTCCGAGCTGCTTCTGGCTTGGAGCGGCGAAGTCGGTCTGGTCCGGGAATTCGCGAAGGATGCGTTCGTATGCGGCGTTCGCCTCGGCGTCCTTGTGCAGTTTCCGGGCGACCTCCCCGATTCGGAAGAGGGCCTCCGCGGCCACGGCGCGGTTGCGATCGAACTCTGCCACAATGGCGCGGTAGTCCTCGAGCGCACGGTCGAGATGGGCATCGCCTTCCTCGGTGGCCTTGGCCGAAGCCAGGAGGTCGCGCGGACCATTGGCCGCTGCGGGCGGGGCGGCGCCGGATCCGGAGGGAGCCTGGTTGGATGGGCTTGCCGGGTTCGCGGGGTTCTTCGCCTGCACCTGGGCGATGGCCGACAGGCCCACCAGCAGGGATACAAGCGAGACGGCAATGCGCGCTGGCGCGGCGATCGCCCACCATCGGCGATGCGGGAATGCATAAGGTTTCATGGCGGCGTCAGTGTGCGCCAGGCGCGCCGGTCGGTTGTTCCGGTCTTGTAACCTTTTGGCCGGCCGCCAAGGCGGTATTCGTCCGTCGTGCGGCATCTCCAGGGCCGGCACCCCGGTAGCGGCCGGGGTAGCAGGAGGGAAGGTCCTAATCCGCCCTTTTGCGGGCCATCGCATCCATCTTTACGAAAACAAATGCACTGACTACGGCAAGTCGGAATGTCCCGGCGGGTGGGCCTTACAGGGTTGGAATACCGCGGCGGCAATCAGCGCCTGGCGGATGGTTTCCGGTTTTCGGAACATGGAGAAGACCGACGCGGCAAGCGCAGAACGCCGGGCACGGACGGCCCTCACCGTGGTGAGGCCTCTGCGTTCGCGCGCGGCGCGGAGACGGGATTCGACGATTTGGCGGAGGTTCGACCCCTCGCGGTAAGCCGCGGCGGCGGCGTTGAGTTTTGACGTGGTGCTGAGTCGTGCGCCGGAGATCCATTCGGCGCCTGCCTCCGGCCCTTCCGGGACGACAACGTCCTCGAGGTTCATGTCCTCTTCGACGCGAGGGCGGTTGGCTTGGAACGGGCCCGGGATCTCCGGTTGCGAAGATGGCAGGACAGGCGGTGGCGGGGCGAGGTCGCGCGGGGCCTCGAACAACCGCCGGAACTGTTCCTCCCAGTGCTCGACCGGGACAGGCCTGTCCGGTTCATCGCGGGCCTCGCGTGGGACCTGCGGTTGCTCCCCGGCTTCGACCGGTTGTGTCCGAAAGGTCCCCGGCGTGTGACCGCGGGCAGCCTTGCGTTTCTCGTTCGCGCGTTTCTGAATGTATTGCGCGAGCGCGCTGACCAGGAAGAAGCCGAGGACGATCAGCAGTTGAATCCAATCGCCGGCGGCGAGGAAGGGCGTCATCACGGCTGTCGAGAGCAGGTCAGATTTTGGCGTCCTGGGCCGCCGAACTCGCGGGTCCGGCGATGGCATCGCGCATGGCGCTGTCCGCCTGGATATTCTTCATCCGGTAGTAATCCATGATGCCCAGGTTTCCGGAACGGAAGGCCTCCGCCATGGCAAGGGGCACCTGGGCCTCGGCCTCCACGACGCGGGCACGCATCTCGGCGACGCGCGCTAGCATCTCCTGTTCCTGGGACACGGCGTTCGCCCGGCGCACCTCGGCCTCGGCCTGTGCCTTGAGTTTGTTGGCCTCGGCCTGCTCGGCCTGGAGTTTGGCGCCGATGTTCTCGCCGACGTCGACGTCGGCGATGTCGATCGAGAGGATCTCGAAGGCGGTGTTGGCGTCGAGCGCCTTGTCGAGAACGGTCTTCGAGATGCGATCCGGGTTTTCGAGGACGTCCTTGTAACTCTGGCTCGAGCCGATGGTGGTGACGATGCCTTCTCCCACGCGGGCGATGATCGTTTCCTCGGTGGCACCGCCCACGAAGCGATCGAGGTTCGTGCGAACCGTAACGCGGGCCTTCACCTTCACGGCGATGCCGTCTTTGGCGACAGCGTCGATGGTGGTCTTTCCCGGGGTGGGGTTCGGGCAATCGATGACCTTCGGATTCACGGAGGTTTTGACGGCCTCGATGACGTTCTTGCCGGTGCCCTTCGTGGCCAGGTCGATGGCACAGGCGCGGTCGAAATCCAGGCGGATGCCGGCCTTTTGGGCGTTAATGAGGGCCTGGACGACCATGATCACGTTGCCGCCGGCCAGGTAGTGCGTGGACAGGTCGTCGATCGACACGCTGCGATCATGGCCGTCCTCTTCCCGGACGCGGAGCCCGGATTTCACGGCATTGATGCGGGAATCGACGACCATTCCCACAGGGACCTTCCGAAGTTTCAGAGAGATCAGTTCCATGAATCCGACCGGCGCCCCGGACGACCAGGCCCGAACCCAGATCGCCCCGAAGTTCAACAGGACGATGCCGATCACGAGGACGAACAGCCCAAGGATTCCCAGGAATATGTAGATCAAGTAGTCGGCCATATGGCTCTTCGTGTTGGGGGTTTTCCGTGAAATGCCTGTGTCTACCCGTTGCCGGCCCTGACGACGACCCGCATTCCCTCGACGGCGATGACGCGGACGGGTGAACCGCGTTCGACCATGGCGCCTTCCGTCACTACGTCGATCCGACGGCCGCCAATCAAGGCGGTCCCGGAAGGCCGGAGATTGGTGAGGGCCGTGCCGGTCGTATGAAGCAGGGAGGGTTGCTCTGCCCGAATCTCCCCGACCGTGCCTCGCGAAACGAAGCGCTGGCCGAGACGGGTCCGCGGGAGGATGCGAAACCAGAGGCAAACCCCTCCGACCAGCAGCGCAGCCACAACCAGCAGGATCACGTTGCCCGCCCGCATCCCGAGATTGCGGTAGGCCATCACGATGCCCAGTCCGATGCAGACCAGCCCACAAATCCCAGCGATCATCCCTGGAAGGACGGTCTCCAGCGCAAGCAGGAGGACGCCGGCCAGGAGGAGGATGAGCACCGCGGCCACGCACCAACCTTACGAGCAGGTCGTGGTCCGAGACAAGCGGCCGGGGGCGGGCTGCGCTTCACTGGGTATCCCAGTGTGGAAGGGAGTCAAGCGTCGGGTCGCGAAGCGACAGCGCAAGACCCGGTGGGGCCCCTGGAGGTCCCCCGGAGCGCGGGCTTCAGCCCGGATCAGCGCTCGGAGGAGCCAAGGTCAACGAATGTCCAAGACTCGTTGGTGGGTCCGATACTGTGTTGAAGCGGCGTGAACGCCGCGGTCCGGTGGCCATGGCGGAGGATTCATTCAGCCCTCCGACCTCGGCGCCAGGTGTTCACGGAACGCGGCGGCCATGATCTTGTCCTGCGTCCATTCCCCCCGGTCGAAGATCTCAACCAACCGGCCGGCCGACATCACCGCGATGCGGTCGCATAGAACGAGGAGTTCGTTCAGGTCCGAGGAAACCACGAGCACCGCCTTGTTCCTGGTGGCGAGATCCGCAAGGAGACGGTGGATTTCATGTCGAGCGCCGACGTCCACGCCCCGGGTCGGTTCGTCGACGATCAGGATGTCGCAGTCCCGGTAGAGCCAGCGCGCGAGGATGACCTTCTGCTGATTGCCCCCGCTGAGTTCACTGATGCCCTGGACGGCGGACCGACAGCGAATCGCGAGTCGGCCGATCCAGGTCTGCACGTCTTCCAGTTCCCGGGCCTTGTCCACCCAACCCGGGCCGGAGGCGAGCCGACGCAAGGTCGTGATCGTCATGTTGGACCGGATGTCCATCGACAGGAACAGGCCCTGTGCTTTGCGATCCTCGGTGAGGAGGGCGATGCCCAGGCGGACCGCGTCCCTCGGGGACCGGATCCGGGCCGGTGACGGATTGCCATGGAGGTGGACACCCCCTGAGTCGGGCTGGTCCGCGCCGAAGATCGACCGCATGACCTCGGTCCGGCCGGAGCCCAGGAGACCGGCGAATCCAAGGATCTCACCCCGATGGGCGTCAAAGCTGACGTCACGGAATTGGGGTTGACGTGTGAGTCCCCGGACTGACAGGGCGACCGGTCCACAGACGCGTCCACCCTCGAATTTCTCCAGCAGGAGTTCGCGGCCGACCATGAGCTGGACGATCTCATCGACGTTGAACGCGGCAATGGTGCGTGTCGCCTGAAGATGTCCGTCGCGCAGAACGCTGATCCGGTCGGCGATCTGCCGGATCTCTTCGAGGCGATGGGAGATATAAAGAACGGCGACGCCTTCGGAGCGAAGGCGTCGCACCTGTTCAAAGAGGCTTTGGACTTCGGGGTCGGTCAGTGCGGCGGTGGGCTCGTCGAGGATCAGCAGACGGCAGTGCCGCCAGAGGCTCGAGGCAATCTCGATCATCTGCTGGCGGCCGACTCCCAGGTCCGCGACATGGGTCCGCGGATCGAGGTCGCCAAGACCGATGCGCGCGAGCACCGCCGAGGCCTCGCGGTGAAGTCGCCTGAAATCAATCCAGCCGCCGCGATTCGGAAGGTGATCCAGGAAGATGTTCTCCGCGACCGAGAGGCTTCCGACCAGGCTCAACTCCTGCATGACCATGTGGATGCCGGCCGCCTCGGCCTCGACCTTGGATCGAGGGCGATACGGCCGTCCTTGCAGTTCCATCCCGCCCCGGTCCGGTGATGTCAGCCCCGCAAGGATGCGCGACAGGGTGCTTTTGCCAGCCCCATTCTCGCCGACCAGGGCATGGACCTCTCCCGCATGAAGGTCGAGTTCGATGTCCTCGAGCACCGGCGCCGCATAGGCCTTGCCGATGCCGCGGATGCGCAGGGTGGGAGGCGGGTCGCTCACGGATTTGCCTCGCACCTTCGCCGACGCAAAGGCCGATCGGAAGCGCGAACAGGTGGGGCCCCGCGACACGGGTCCGGCACGGGTGCAAACAAGAGGAATCGACCCGAAGGACGGGAAGGTAATGAAGGACGGAGAATCGTGGGGACCCGGCCGTTCCGGGTCGCCAAGCGTGAGCCGCAGTCGTCGTTAATTAGAAATCAGCGAACCCGCCCCCTGGCGGCTTGGTCGATCGACGAGCATTCGGAGCGAGGTCGCCCGTCGTGGCGCTGGTGGGCGGTAGCGGCGATGGGGAGGGAACGGCGCCTCGTCGGACGCCATGGATTGCGGTGTGCGCACCGTTTCTTGCCGGGCCTCGATTCGGGGAGGACGGATTGACGGCGGTCGGCGGCGGAAAGGCGGCGGAATCAAGGCCGCCGCCGACCAGGTGAAAGAGTTCGGCGACAGCGGATCTGACGGCCCCGGCCTGGGCGTGCAGATCGAGCGCTGCGCTTGCGCTTTCCTCGGCCGTAGCCGCGGTGTCCTGGGTTATCTTGTCCATCTGGCTGATGGCCTGGTTAATCTGGGTGATTCCCTGGCTTTGCTCGGCTGTCGCCGTGGCGACTTCTGCCGCGAGTTGATCCACCTCCCGGATGCGTTTCGTGATTTCTTCAAGGCTGACGGACACCTTCGCGGTGATCTCCACGCCGAGGGAAGTCTTCGCGATGGCGCCCTCGATCTTGTTCGCTGTCTCGCGGGCGGCTTCGGCACTTCGATGCGCAAGGGCCCGGACCTCGTCCGCGACCACGGCAAATCCCATGCCGGCCTCTCCTGCCCGGGCCGCCTCGACCGCGGCGTTCAGGGCGAGGATGTTGGTCTGGAATGCAATCTCGTCGATGGCCCGGATGATCTTGGAGATGTCGTCGCCGGACGCCTTGATATCGAGGATCGCCGCGTTCATGGCTTGGAGATCGGTCCCACCGGTATCGGCGGCACGCCGGGTCTCCTTCGTCTCGCGATTGGCCTGAGACGCATTGTCCGCGTTGCGTCGGATCATGCTCGACATCTCCGTCAGGGAGGCGCCGGTTTCCTCGAGAGATGCGGCCTGTTCGCTGGCGCCCTCCGCCAGGGATTGGCTGGCCCGGGCCACCTGGTCGGCGCTTGCCGAGACGATTGCCGTGGCGTGGGAGAGGCGGGAGGCGATGGCGCGCAGACTGACGTCGATCCGATGCCGCATGCGCCAGGCCGCGGTCCCGAGAAGCAGGACGACCGCACCGAGCACGCCGAACCAGAGGAAGAGCGTCTTCCGTATTCTGGTCTCGCGCAGGGAGAGGGCGGTTGTGATGTCGTCCTGGAGGTGTTGGTGCACCTTGTGGATCCTGCCGAGCACGGCTTCGTACTGCGGGGCGAGGGAGGAAAGGAATTGTTCGTAGGCCAGACCGTTGTTGCCGAGAAGAAGCTGGTGGATGACTTCGTTTCGGGCCTGATCGAGGTGGACGAACACTTCGCGAAATCCCGGCTCCGAGGCCTCGCAGGCGGCGATGAGATTCGAGGCGGCCAGATGGGAGGTCTGGGCCTCGGAGAGGCCCTTTTCGATGGCGTCGGCGTCCCGCTGACGGAGCAGGCTCTGGAGTGTGCCCTGGCTCGCCGAGAGCTGCGAGAGCAGTTCATGGCTGCGATCGAGTGACGCCATTGCCTGACGGGTGAGGGTGGTGGAGGCTCGCAGGGTCTGGCGAATCCCCACGTACGATCCCAGGACGGTCAGCAGCGTGACCGCGATCAACGAACCCACAAGCAAAAGGAGCTGGCGGGGAATACTGATGTTCTTCATGTCCGGAACGGGAAGGGAGGACCCCCGGGAACCCGCGCGCAAGGGAAGGTGCCGCTCATGTTGACGATTGCGTCAGCTTGGAAAGGCTCAGGCCAACAACCAGAGATCCCACGGGCTTGCCATCGTCGAGCACCGGCACAGACACCTGGATCTGCTGGAGTCCGCTGGATTCGTCCAGTTCAATGGGCCCCTGCCAGGTCCGGCCTGCCATCGGCTCATCGTGCTTGGGCTTGCCGAGATGCGACCAGTTGCTGGGCTTGGCAAGGAACGCGACCTTGAGTCCGTCCGCCCCGGACACGAAGGCCTCGCAAACCGCCTCGGGCCGGTGGGCCTTCAAAAACTGGCCGGCGGGATTGCGTGTGAAACCGCGCACCAAGGGGTCGAGGATGCTCAGTGAGATCCACCGCTCCTGAGTGAGCGCCGCCTGTTCGGGAGGCGGACCGGCATTGTGGGCGCGAACAGCGCTGACCAGGACCGGATCACGCGCTAGCGCCGCGATCTCGAGTGTCAACGCCGTGATCTTCGCCTGCACGGCCGGGTCCAACCCCTCGGCGCCCGTCGAAACCCCATGCGCCAGCATGGCCGCGAAGAGCAGGATGAACCCTGTGGTTTTCATGGTGAATTCAGAAGGAGAGCACCGCCTGGAGATAGTACCAGTCGGCATCCACGGCCCCGCCCACGCCGAGCTTGGAATCGCCGACATAGGCACCCGTGAAGAAATGGCCATAGCCTGCCCGTACCCCGGTCCACTGCGTGACGGTATAGGCAACATCCAGGTCGATCTCGGACCCGACGAAGGAATCGAAACCGGGATTCCTGCCGAAGCCATTGCCGTTTCGGCCCGATCCACTCTGGGGATAGAACAAGTCGTCGGTATCGGCGAGCCAGAAGCAGTGACCTTCCAGGGTCACGGTCAACCCACGGACCGGCTTGCCCGAAAGGCTGAATCGGATGTCGTGAATGTTCCGCCAACCAATCAGGTCCATCAGCCCGTATTTGCTGTGGTTGGTCGGGAAGAGGTTGTCGAGGGTCTCGTTGGTTCCGTCGTTGGGATCGCTGTCGCCGGTCGAGAAATCATACTCGATTCCCAGGCGAGGTGTCGCCGGGGCGTTGGTCCAGGTGTGGCCGCCGGAGACGGCCGTTGCGAAGGCCTGCTGAACCCGGCGAACCCCGCCCTGGTTGATGCTTCCGAACTGTCCGACGACTTCGACCGTGTAATCCCAACCATCGAGTTTGCCCGGCAGCGAGTGGACGCGGGTACCGATGGAGTAGATGTCCCGCGGGGAGGTCGACCCCCCCGGGGAGACGTTGCGTGACAGAAAATAGAGCTGTGTCTCCTGGATCGGAATGACGGCGCGTGAGGATCCATAGATTCCGAAGAGCCAGTCATGATCGCTGGGCTGATCGAACGCGTGCGCGTCCGGAAGAACCACGCGACCGGCAAAGCCGTCGACCCAGAGATCCGGTTGCTCGAAGCGGACCCTGGCGGCATCGAAGACGCGACCGGTGTTGCTCCAGTCCGATGCGCCGATGAGCCGGTCATCTCCGTACGAGAGTTCCTGGCGCCCGATGCGCGCGGTCAGGGGGAACACCGCGGCATCGCCGAGCGTGACATGGGCCTGGTGGAGATCGACAGGGTCCTGTCCGGGATTCCGAGGGTCCTCATCTCCAATGGAGTGACTGGTGCGGCCCTCCGCCAGCGCCTGAAACCACGGCGATCGAAAGCCAAGGTGAAACGTGCCGCGGAGCCAGAGGTAGTCGTTGTCATTGTCGACCCCGGAGCGTTGAAAATTGCCGTTGGGCGCCGACGGATCCCCGTTTTCAAAGGCCTCGAAGCGACTGCGGAACTGACCTCCAACATCCCACGGGGCAAAGGCCGGCGACTGCGCGCGCAACCAGTCATTTGCGAGTCCCGCCGACTTCGCCGGCGTCGGCGATAGTGCAGCCGCCGGCGCGGCGTCGGGGGTCGCGACTGTCGTTGCGGGTGTCGGGGACGATTCAGCGGCGCCGCAAACCTGGGCCGCCAGGCAAAGGGAGATCGCGGGAGCGGTCACGGCGAGTGCGTTCCGGCATGTCAGCTTGTTGCCTTGTTTCATACCTGGGACAGTCCTGGTGGCGATTCGATGCAGGGTCGTTCGCGCAGTCCGATTGCCTTTGAAGGGCTCCAGGTTTGGCACCGCATCTTAGCATTGGCGCGCTGCCGCCTGATCCAACCTCGCGATGCCCCCATCGGCCACCCTGGGACGGTCACGACTGAACACTGACCCGTTGGAGTGGATAGCGACCGGTCCGGGGAAAACTTGAGGGCCGATCGCTTTTCAGGCTCTCGGAGTTCTCAGCGGCTGGCGGGGAGCTGGCGGAGGATGAAGGCGCGCCGTTGTTCCACCTGGAGACGAAAAGAAGCGATGTGACGGTGAAACGCCTCCACGGCGGACTCGGGGCTTTGATCGTGGAGGATTTCCGCTCGGAATCGGACCTCCGGTTCGAGCCGGATTCTCACCCGGGCGATGGCGGCCTCCATCCCTTGGGGCGTGAAGCTGGTCTGGCAGACCTCGCGCAACCGTTGGAGAAAGCGGTCGCGGAACTGGGGATTGGCCAGGAGCGGACCGGAAAACCAACCGGGCGGCCGCCACCAGGAGGCCCCGCCGAAGGGTCCGGAGAACAGGAATGACCACAGGCTGCCCGTGGGCCGATCGCCCGCCATCCCGGTGGATAACGGCATGCTCACCCAGTCGTAATCCGAGGAGGCCCCGTCGTAGTCGCCCCAGGTCTTGTCTTCATCCCAGGGTATGATCTCCCACGCGCCATCCCGGCCCGGAGAGCGATAGATAAAGTAATTGTTGAAGAAGCCGTCCCAGTTCTGGATGCACATGTTGACGGCGTAGTAGTTGATACATTCGGGGACGTTGAACTGGGACTGGATGAAGTGCCACTGGGCCTCCCCGCGCTGGTCATTCAGACCCCGGAGGGTCCAGAGGAGTTTTTCATGCCCTGTCTCGGGGTTGTTCTTCTTTTCGTGCTGGCCCACGACCCCGTCTCCGTACCACAGCAGTTTGAAGAGATCGCCGTCGGCGTCCCGACCGGTCCGACGCAGGAAGCTCGCGTTCGGTTGCTCGATATAGAGCTGGTATCCCACGGGACGACCGTCGAACCACACCCGCCAGTAACCACTCCGGGGTGCCGGAACACCCGACGCCTCGTACAACACATAAGCGAGGTGTTCCGACAGGACCCAGCGGGGTTGCGATTCGAAGATGACATTCACCGTCGACATCCCCTCGCACAGGCGATCCTTGTGAAGGCGGACCTTCCATCCGCCCTTGCGCGGGGTGATGCGAATGTGGTCGAAGACCTGGACCGCTCCACCTTTCACCGGCATCAGGAGGAGGGCCGCGTTCCCGCGCGTCACCTCGGCGGCGGGGCCCGACCACCGGCGCGTGGCAATCCGCGGGCCCGCGAACTTCCCCGGCAACGGCCGGTTCTCGGGCGCCGCAACCTCTCCGAAGGTGCACAACCAGGCGAACGGTATCTGCGCGTCGTTTCGATTCCCGCCGATGTAGACGCTCCAGGTGGGACGCGCCTCTGCGGGATGGGGTGTGATGCGTGTCGACCCGGTGGTGTCCGTCGCGATGACGCGGAACCGCAACAGTCGCCCTTCCGGCTGGCCGGGGATCTCGCCCCTGTAGGTTCCCTGTCGCGCGTCTCCGGACACGCGCGCCGCCGGGATCTCCCGCCATGCTGGCGACGGTTCGCGTGGAGAGTCCGGCAAGCCGACCGAAAGGGGGAGGAATTGAAGTCGGACGTCGCGAACGCCATCGGGATCGGTCACGGTGACGGTGACCGGCATCGGTTGCGCGGGTGCCGGCGTCGTGAATCCGAGGTCTGCGAGGCGCGGAGGCAGATTGGGTTGAGCGGCGGCATTGAGGCGCCCCGGCGTTCCCCCCGCCCCCGGTTCGGTCGACGGCGGGGAAGGGGCCCAGTTGTCGGCAAGGTCACCCGATTCGAAGGGAGAGATCCTCTCGAGGCTCGAGCCGTTGCCATCGGGAGCGATGGGCCAGGGTTCGACGTCCGCGAAGGTCACCGCATCGATCCGGCGGCCGTTCGCGTCCGAGAGTACCAGCGTCTCGCCGCTGTGCTTGAGCCGCCCGTCGAGATTGCCGAGACCGGGGATTCCCGAACCGTAGGCGAGCCGAAACGATCGAAGGTCCCGGCAGACCACCTGGCACTTTCCCGGATCCAGCCGCGTTCCGGCGGGGAACTGGTAATGGACGCCCTTGGAGAATTCCCACCCGCCGAGGTCGATGGAGCGGTCGGTGGGATTCAACAGCTCAATCCACTGCAGGTTGTCCAGATCCCCGGCCGGATGGTACATGATCTCGTTGATCACCACCGACCGGCCCGGGGGCGGGCTGGCGGGCTGGACGGGGGACGCGGGTTCAGCCGCCGGGATCTCTTGAAGCCAAAGGCAAGCGGAGAGAGCCGCCATGCCGCTTGTCCTTGTCACACAGGACGCTCTACGGCTGGAGCTCATCCGGTTTGACCGGGGCGTTGCGCCATTCGTCAGTCACCGCCCAAAGGTTCTGCGGCGTGACGGATCGGCCGAACTTGAGAAACCGGACACTGCCGTCAATGAAGGCGAAGTTGGAGCCTCCGCCGCGCCCGCCTTCGCTGCCGGTATGCTTGTTCTGGGCGACCTGCTCGATGTCGTTGCCGTGCTCACCTTGGTCGAAATCCATGTGGATGTGGCGGGACCCGGACTTCTTCTCACCGAAGAGGATGGTGTCCGATGGTTGGGAGACGGAGGCGCGTCTCATGCCGACCGGCCACAGCCATTGCTTGTGCTTCTGGTAATCCTCCTCGCTGAGGGTGGATTTGAAATAGTCGTTGAACCCGTTGATCAGGAAGCTGTAGCGCTCCCGGAGACGGTTTGTTGGATCCAGCCATCGCGAGGCGATGTTGAACCGATCCGACGGGCAGGTGACCACGTCGACATCCTTATAGTACGGGAGAAGCGTCCACAGCCAGGCCTCCGGAGGTTCGCGTCGCGGGGGGTAGTAGTCATCGTGGTCGTCGGCATACAGACCGGCCGCGATATCGAGTTGCCGCTCGTTGTTCAGGCACTGGATGGCCTTGGCCTTCCGTTTGGCCCCCGCCAACGCCGGAAGAAGGAGGGACGCCAGGATCCCAATAATCCCAATGACCACCAGCAGTTCGATGAGGGTGAAGGCGCTGTGGGCTGGCGAGTTCCCGCGTCGGGTGGCTTTCATGACGTATCCCAAATTCACGCGCGGTCGGCCTCCCGAGGGTTCAAGGGGCCGATCTCGCGCGGGATCCAGATGTTGGACAAGACGCCCCGGGCGATCGTTTTGTTTCCGGATTTTAAATCAGACGCGAGACGCCTGCGTTCCGTTCATCGGTATCATGAATCGAATTCAGGCGCCTCCGGCGCCGCTTGGGCTTGAGTCCAGGGGCCTGACGCGCATTCTAGCAGCGCCGTGCTGCTGGATCGATACGAGGCGGGCGACTTCTACGATGAGATGGTCTCGGGCGACGGCAGTATCCGCCCGCACTATCGACGGTTCGTCGAACGGTTCAACCTCCTGAAGCGCGATGAGTTCGACCAGAAGCGCCATGCGATCGACCTGGCCTTCCTGCGCCAGGGGATCACGTTCAGTGTCTACGGCGATGAGGCCGGGGCGGAGCGGATCTTTCCCTTCGACCTGATCCCCCGCATCATCCCCGCCAGCGAGTGGGCTCGGGTCGAGGCCGGCCTGATCCAGCGCATCACGGCCCTCAACCTGTTCCTCGACGACATCTACCACGGCCAGAAGATCCTCAAGGAGGGCGTCATTCCGCCGTTTTACGTCCTCTCGGCCCGCCACTTTCGGCGCGAGTTCGTCAATTTCCAGGTTTCAAAGGACATCTACATGCACATCTGCGGGACGGACCTGATCCGCGACCGCAATGGCAATTACCTGGTGCTCGAGGACAACGGGCGGTGTCCGTCGGGTGTGTCGTACGTGCTGGAGAACCGAAGGACGATGCGACGGACGTTCGCCGGGTTCTTCGAGGCCGTTGGGGTCCGGGGCGTGGCCGATTACACGGACATGCTGTTGCGGACACTGCTCCACATCGCGCCGGCCGGCGTGGCCGAACCGACCGTGGTCCTGCTGACGCCCGGTCCTTACAACAGCGCCTATTTCGAGCACACCTATCTCGCCCGCCAGATGGGGATCGAGATCGTCGAGGGCCGCGACCTGGTTGTGCGGGACGCCCGCGTCTTCATGCGCACCACCAAGGGGCTCAGGCCCGTCCATGTGATCTACCGCCGGATCGACGATGATTTCCTCGATCCCACGGTCTTTCGCAAGGACTCCACCCTCGGTGTGCCGGGTCTCATCCATGCCTACCGCGCCGGCAATGTCAGCCTTGCCAATTCAATCGGGACCGGTGTGGCCGACGACAAGGTGATGTATTATTTCGTTCCGAGGATCATCAAATTCTACCTGGGCCAGGACCCGATCCTGGAGAATGTCCCGACGTACCTTGCCAGTGAGGAACAGGACCGCGCCTATATGGTCGAGCATCTCGACCAACTGGTGGTGAAGGCGGCGAACGAATCTGGAGGCTACGGCATGTTGATGGGGCCGCACGCCACCAAGGCCGAACGCGACGAGTTCCGTGACCGCATTCTCGCCGATTCGCGGAACTACATCGCCCAGCCGATGGTGGCCCTGTCGCGGCATCCCACCTACGGGGACGGTACCTTTGAGGGGCGGCATATCGATTTGCGGCCGTTCATTCTCAGCGGGGAGAAGATCCATGTCCTGCCGGGCGGTTTGACCCGTGTCGCGCTGCGCAAGGGCTCGCTCGTGGTGAATTCGTCGCAGGGCGGCGGCAGCAAGGACACCTGGGTCCTTTACACCGACGAGTAGGCTCCGACCGCTCCGTTCCTCATGTTGAGTCGTGTCGCCAATTCCCTCTTCTGGCTGAGCCGGTACATGGAACGAGCCGAGAACACGGCGCGCATCGTCGATGTCAACCTGCAGTTGCTCCTCGACTTTCGGAACCTCGATGACCGCCGCCTCGCCGAACACTGGGTGCCGATCGTGCAGAGCACCGGGGACGAGGAAAAGTTCTTCGAGCTGTACAAGACTGCCAACGGCCAGACGGTCACGGAGTTCCTCGTATTTCGACCGGAGAACCCGAATTCGATCGTGACCTCGGTGGCGCAGGCGCGCGAGAACGCGCGCATGGTCCGGGACCAGATCACGACGGAGATGTGGGAGGAGATCAACCGGCTCTACCTGTTCCTCCGGTCGCCGTCGGTCCGCGACGTATGGGGCGCCGCCCCGGATGAGTTCTGCAACGAGGTGAAACGGTCATCGCTGTACCTGCAGGGGGTCGTCGAGGCCACCTTCCTCGAGAACGAAGGCCGCCATTTCATGGAGGCCGGTCGATACCTCGAACGCGCCGACAAGACCACGCGGATCCTCGATGTCCTGTACACGAAGCTTCCCGCCCGGGGCACGCCGGCGCCGATGAACGAATCCGATGCCCTCGAGTGGGTGGCGGTCCTGCGTTCCTGCAGCGCGCTGGACGGCTATCGCCAGATCCACGGGGCCGACGTGCACCCGGCGCGTATCGCGGAATTCCTGCTCCTCTCGGATCAATTGCCACGTTCGGTACGGAGTTGTGTTGCCCGGCTGGACCAGGCGCTGCGGAGCATCGCGGACACGCCCTCCCATCGGTTCACGAACGATGCCGAGAAGCTTTCGGGCAGACTCCTGGCGGAGCTGCAGTTCAGCACCGTGGAGGAGATCTTCGTCGAGGGCCTGCATGACTATCTCGATCAGCTCCAGGTGAAACTCAACGACATCGGCAACGCCCTGTTCCAGGCCTACATCTTCCTGCCTTATCTCGACCAGGACCCGGATCTCGAGAGGCAGCAGCAGCAGCAACAGCAGCAGCAACAGGAACACCAGCCATCGCAGTCGACGCCGCAGCCGATTCAACAAGCGCATGGGCTATGTCGCCGTGTCCGAACCGGCCATTGCCGGTCGGCTTAAGACCCTTACGCCATGGCTCTCCTTCCGGAAGGAAAGGGGTGCCGCGGCGGCCGCGGGGCGGGTGTGGGCCTTGCCACTGGGCCACACCTTAGCACGCTCGTTTCCTCCCTCCTGATTCGCCATGTCCATCCACGTCGCTCTTCATCATCGGACCCACTACACGTACGATCGACCGGTCCACCTCGGCCCGCAGGTCGTCCGACTCCGGCCCGCACCGCATTCCCGGACACGCATCCTCGGGTATTCGCTGCGGGTCACGCCCGAACATCATTTCATCAACTGGCAACAGGATCCCCAGGCGAATTACGTCGCCCGTCTGGCCTTTCCCGAGGCGACGACACAGTTCGACGTCGAGGTGGATCTGGTCGTGGAGATGGCCGTCTTCAACCCGTTTGATTTCTTCCTCGACCCCGACGCGGAGCGCTACCCGTTTTCTTATGATCCCAGCCTCCAGCACGAACTCGCACCCTATCACCTCCGCCTGGAGCCAACGCCGCGCTTCGCGGCGTATCTCGAGCAGGTCCGCTCCGGAGTGGCAAATGGCGCGTCGACCCTTTCGGCCCCGGATGCACCGGTGGACGCGCGCCCGCGGACGATGGATTTCCTCGTCGAGGTGAATCGAAGGCTGTGGAAGGACATTCGTTACCTGATCCGGCTCGAACCCGGAATTCAGAGCCTGGAGGAAACCCTGGAGAAGGGGAGCGGTTCGTGCCGGGACTCCGCCTGGCTCCTGTGCCAGTTGCTGCGCCACTGCGGCCTGGCCGCGCGATTTGTCAGCGGGTACCTCATCCAACTCACGCCGGATGCGAAGTCGCTCGATGGCCCCAGCGGTCCCGATCAGGACTTCACCGACCTCCATGCGTGGTGCGAGGTCTACCTCCCGGGGGCCGGCTGGATCGGTCTGGACCCGACTTCCGGTCTCCTGGCGGGGGAGGGGCATATTCCGCTCGCCGCCACGCCGGATCCGCAGAGCGCCGCCCCTGTGACGGGCTGGGTGGAGGAGTGCCACTGCGACCTTCGCGTGGAGATGAAGGTCTCGCGGATACACGAGTCGCCGCGCGTCACGCGTCCGTATTCGGACGAGCAATGGCAGGAGATCGACCGGTTGGGCCACCAGGTGGAGGATGATCTCCGCTGCTACGATTGCCGCCTGACCATGGGGGGTGAACCCACGTTTGTTTCCATCGACGACGTGGAAGGCGCCGAATGGAACATAAGCGCGCTGGGACCCATGAAGGCGCGCGTGGCCGATGAGCTGGTTCGCCGTCTCAAGCGACGGTTTGCCCGTGGCGCCTTTCTCCACTACGGCCAGGGCAAGTGGTATCCGGGAGAATCCCTGCCTCGCTGGGCCTACGGCTGTTACTGGCGGAAGGACGGTGAACCTGCCTGGGCGCGCGAGGACCTTCTTGCGCAGGTGTCACGAGACTACGGATTCCATGAGAAGGATTCCGAGATCTTCATCCATACCCTCGCCGAAAACCTCGGGTGCGGCGGCCGCTGGATCCTGCCTGCGTTCGAGGACGCCTGGTATCATCTCTGGCGCGAACGCCGTCTGCCGACCAACGTCGATCCGTTCGATTCCAACCTGAAGGACGAAGAGGAGCGGGGCCGGTTGGCAGGGGTGTTCGAGCGCGGTCTCGCCCGGGTGGTGGGTCACGTCCTTCCCGTGATGCGAGCCGCCGCGACCGTCCCGTCGGGATGGGTCACGGGTCCGTGGTTCTTCCGATCGGAGCGGATGTACCTGTTGCCCGGCGACTCTCCCATGGGCCTTCGCCTCCCCCTGGACTCCCTCCCGTGGGTGAATCCCTCCGATTTTCCATTCGTCCATCCGCAAGAGGCGCTCGAACCTCGGCAACCGCTTCCTCCCCGGCAGGCGTTTGTTCAGGGCCATCTGCGTCCCTCCACCCTGCACGGACCCGGTGAGGCCAACCGTCCCGCGGACCATTTGCCACCCGACGACCTCCGTCGCCCGCGCCGGGGCGAGTCCGCGTCGGCGGTGATCCGGACGGCACTTTGCGTCGAGCCCCGACACGGCCGGTTGCACGTGTTCATGCCGCCGGTCCCGACCCTGGAGGATTATCTCGACTGCCTCGCGGCGGTGGAGGAAACGGCCGCGCAACTGGATCGTCCGGTCGTCCTGGAGGGCTACCAACCCCCGCATGATCCGCGGCTCGAGGTCCTGAAGGTGACACCGGACCCCGGAGTCCTCGAGGTTAATGTCCACCCGGCGATCTGCTGGGAGGACATGGTGGACCGGACCGAAGGGCTTTACGAAGAGGCCAGGGCATCCAGGCTGGGCACGGAGAAGTTCATGATGGACGGCCGCCACACGGGAACCGGCGGCGGCAATCACATCGTCCTGGGCGGACCGACCCCGCAGGACTCACCCTGGCTTCGGCGTCCGGACCTGCTGCGGAGCCTTCTCGCCTACTGGCAGAATCACCCGTCCCTTTCGTTTCTGTTTAGCGGGCTGTTCATCGGACCGAGCAGCCAGAATCCCCGCGTCGACGAGGCGCGAAACGATTCGCTCCACGAGTTGGAGATCGCGTTTCGACAGGTCCCGGAATACGGGTTCGCGCGGCCCTGGGTCGTGGATCGCCTGTTTCGGAATCTGCTCATCGACGCCAGTGGGAACACGCATCGGGCGGAGTTCTGCATCGACAAGGTGTATCCACCCGACGGTGCGAGCGATCGGCGGGGTCTGCTTGAACTGCGCGCGTTCGAAATGCCGCCTCACGCGCGGATGAGCCTGGCCCAACAACTCCTCCTCCGCACCCTGATTGCGCGGTTCTGGAAGCGTCCGTACGAAAACCGCCTCGTCCGCTGGGGCACGGATATTCACGACCGATGGATGCTGCCCCACTTCGTCTGGCAGGATTTCACGGATGTGATCGAGGAGGTTCGGGGCTGCGGCTACCCGATGAAGACGGATTGGTTTGCACCGCATTTGGAGTTTCGCTTTCCGCATCTCGGGGATCTCGATGTCCGGGAAATCCACCTTGAGATCCGGCAGGCGCTGGAACCGTGGCATGTTCTTGGCGAGGAACCAGGGGGGGGCGGGACGGTCCGTTATGTCGATTCGTCCGTGGAACGTCTGGAGGTCAAGGCGCGGGGTCTCACCGACGGGCGCCACGCGATTTGCGTGAGCGGCGTCGCCATCCCGCTTCACCCCACGGGTACCAACACCGAATATGTCGCGGGTGTCCGGTATCGCGCCTGGCAGCCCGCGGCCTGCCTGCACCCGACCCTCGGCGTCCACACGCCGCTGGTCTTTGACGTGGTCGATCTCTGGAACGGCCGCAGCGTCGGCGGTTGCACGTATCACGTCATGCATCCCGGTGGCCGCAACTACACCACGTTTCCGGTGAATGCGTATGAGGCGGAAAGCCGGCGATTGTCGCGGTTCTTCCGGATCGGGCATACGCCGGGTCCTCTCAAACCGGTCCAACCGGCGCCCGACCCGGAATTCCCGTTCACACTCGATTTGCGGCGAATTTGACGATTCGCCGCAAGGGGTCCGATCCCACCGTGTTCGAAATTGCTCAGACCCGAGTCTGAGGTGTGGACGATTCAAGTCGCCGGATCTTCTCGAGCCGCCGGCGGTGTCGTTCCTCCCCACTGAACCGGGCGGCAAGAAAGGCCCTGGCCAATTCCCGCGCCAGTTCGACCCCGAGCACCCGCCCGCCGAAGACAATGAGGTTCATGTCATCGTGCTCCACCCCCTGGTGGGCGGAGTACGTGTCGTGACAAAGGCCGGCACGGATCCCGTGAAATTTGTTCGCGGCGACGGATGCGCCAACACCGCTTCCGCAAATGAGCACGCCCCGCTCCGCACGGCCGTCGAGCAGCGCCCGGGCGATGGCCTCCGCGAAATCCGGATAGTCGTCGCCCGGCTGTCTTTCGTGCGCCCCGAGATCGACCACCTCATGCCCCTCGCCCTTCAGGACGGAGAGCAGGTCCTGCTTCATGTCGAACCCTGCATGATCGCTCGCGATGGCAACGCGCATGATTGGTGGATGGATTTGGGGTCTGCGGACCGGCGGATAACATGGCTGAAAATGCGTCAACCCGCCAACATTGCCTTCAAAGGACTCGAAGCCAGAAGACCTTCAGGTAGCGGCTTTCCGGACAGTTGGACATGACGGGGTGGTCCGAGGCGGCGCCGGTGCGCTTCAGAAACTGCACACGGCGCCCCTGTCGATGGGCGGCTTTGATCACAATCCGCTCGAACTCCGCCTCGCTGAGCATCCCGGAGCACGAGCAGGTGACGAAGATTCCTCCCGCTCGCACCAGGGAGAGCGCGAGCTGGTTCAGGTCCTCGTACTTTCTCCGGCCGCCTTCCGTGTCATCCCGGTCCAGGACCAGCTTTGGCGGATCGAGGACAACGGCATCCCACAGCTCCGCGTTCTTTTGCATCTGGCGCGCCCAGGTGAACGCGTCGCAATGCACCCAGGTGACCCGGGCCTGGTTCAGGTTCGCGTTCCGGCGCGCTTGCGCGATGGCCTTCTCATCCAGATCGACGCCGGTCACGTCGCGCGCGTGACCCAGGACTTTGGCCGCCAGGGCAAAACCGCCCGTGTAACAGCACAGGTCCAGGACCCGGAGATCGCGGGTGAAGGCGGCGAAGTGATGCCGGTTCTCGCGCTGATCACAGAAGAACCCGGTTTTGTGGCCTTCGGCAAAATCCACTTCATAGCTGACGCCGTGCTCGCGGATCTTGACCGAGCGGACCTTGTCTCCGGAATTTGACCGGGTCGGGATTCCTTCGAGTCGGGCGGCGCGTTCGTCGATCTCCACCACCGCCCGCCGGGTGGCAAGGCGCCCGTGAAGGTGCGGGATCCAGTCTTTCAGCCGCAGGAAGACCCCGAGGCTATGGACGGAGAGGCTCAAGACATCGCCGAACTTGTCGACGACCAACCCGCTCAGGCCGTCCCCGTCCGAATGGACCAACCGGAAGGCATCCGACTGCGCTGGCACGCCCAGAGTGTCGAGACGCAAGTCCATCGCCCGGTCGAGGAGACGGAGGAAGTCGGCCTCGGTGAAGGGATCGTTTCCGTGGTGAACGACCCGGAGAGGAACCCTGGCGCGGGGATGATACAGGCCCGCCCCGAAAGGCCGGCCCTCCTTGTCATAGACCGTCACGAGGCTGCCGGGTCGCGCATCCGGCGACGCCTTACGGATCATCGCCGGGTAAAGAGTGGAATGGTAACTGAAGGTTCGGAGTTGCACCCACGGTGTCCGGCGCGCGGTGGCCTCTGGGACGGGCGGAGGCGGGGGAGGGGACAGGCGTGTGGGATCATTCTCCGTCGATGCCAAGTCCTCGCCCTCCGTGTCCGGCAGCTCTGTGTCGGAAGTGGGGGACGGTTCGCGGACGATGCCCACCGCCGAGGACGACGGCCGACGGTTCAACCGGCCGACCTGGGGCGTCCGGGGTGTGCGGGATGGAGAATGAGACATGCAGTGAGGCGCCCGATGTCGCCCCGTGCCGGCCATGCGCGTCAAGGCTCGCGACCGACCGAGAGCCGATGCGGGCTGAAGCCCGCGCTCCGGAAAAATTTCCAGGCCACCTCACCCCAACCTCTCCCCCCGGCGTCCGGGACTTCCCATCGCGACGGCATTGGCTAGGCTGGCCGGGCCTTACCATCATGTCTCCAGCCCCGATGATTTTATCCAGTCGCGGCGTCCGCCGCTTGATTTCCGTTTTTGGCGCCGTTGGGCTCACGTTGATGACCGTCGCCTTCGGCGCGGAGGATCCATTCGCCGCCAATGTGCGCCCGACGGACCCTCACACTCCAACCGAACAACAGAAGGCGTTCGATCTGCCCGACGATTTTCACATCGAACTGGTGGCCTGCGAACCCGACATCAACAAGCCGATGAACATGGCCTTTGATGCCACGGGCCGGCTGTGGGTGACGACGAGCCGCGAATACCCGCGACCCGCCCCGCCCGGACGCGTCGGGCGGGATCGGATCATGATCTTCGATGATTTCGCGCCGGATGGGCGCGCCCGCAAGGTCACCGAGTTCGCCTCGGGTTTGAACATCCCGATCGGCGTTTATCCGTATCGAACGCCAAACCCGGACGGGCAGGTGACCTGGAAGGCGATCGTTTGGTCCATCCCAAACATCTGGTACTTCGAGGACACCGACGGCGACGGCCGGGCCGATCGGCAGGAACCGCTTTATGGACCCTTTGACTACTCGCGGGACACGCACGGCAACCAGTCCAGCTTTCACCGTGGATTCGACGGTTGGATGTACGCGACGCACGGTTACAACAACGATTCCCATGTGACCGGCCGCGATGGACACACCGTCCATATGAACTCCGGCAACACCTACCGGATCCGCCTCGATGGCTCGCGGATCGAGCACTACACGTGGGGGCAGGTGAATCCGTTCGGGCTGGCCTGGGATCCCGACGGCAACCTCTTCTCGAGCGACTGCCACAGCGAACCCATCTACCTCCTCCTGCCGGGCGGGTATTACCCCAGCTTCGGCAAGCCCGATGACGGACTCGGTTTCGCTCCCAACATGATGGAGAAGGTCCGCGGGTCGACCGCCATTGATGGAATCTCCTACTACGCAAATGACCTGTGGCCCGACCCATACATGGACAGCATCTTCATCGGCGACGTGATGACCAGCCGTGTCTATCGCGACAGCGCCATTGAACGCGGCTCCGGCAAGATCGCGCGACCACGTCCGGATTTTGTCATCAGCCGCGATCCCTGGTTTCGCCCGGTGAATACCATCTTCGGTCCCGACGGGGCGCTCTACATAGCGGACTTCTACAATCGGATCATCGGACACTATGAAGTGCCGCTTGATCACCCGGGACGCGATCGCGAACGCGGGCGGATCTGGCGCATGGTCTATGACGGAAAACCGCTTCGACCCCGCGCCCTTCCCCAGGACGAGGACGGGCTTTTGAACGAACTGGCGTCGCCCAGCCTCGATCGGCGACTGCTCGCCATGAACGATCTCATCGACCGCTTCGGGGCCTCGCTCGAGCCGGCGCTTCGCCGGTTGGTCGCCGCGCCGCGCAACACGTTCCAATGCGTCCACGCGCTGTGGCTGCTGAATCGATTGGATGCCCTCGAGGATTCCACGCTCCTGGCCGCCGCGCACGACACGGCCGCGCTGATCCGCCTTCACGCGATGCGCATTGCCGCCGAACGCGCCCGCGCGGTTTCGACGCCAGCAGGCGAAAAACTTCATCACGGCTTCAGCCGCGAGATGGATGCGGCTGCGGTGAATGCCGTCGACGACCGGGATCCGCGAGTTCAACGGTGCGCCGCCGAGACACTCGGACTCCGGCCCCGTTTTGAACACCTGCGTCCGTTGCTGGATTTGCTTCACCGTGTCAAATCCGAGGACTCGCACCTGGTCTACACGGTCCGGCAGGCCCTTCGAAACACGCTCGAAGACGATGCGGTTTTCGGAAAGGTCCTCGCGCCGGCGGTCCCCTGGTCGGAGCCGGACCTCCGCGCCTTTCTCGATGTGGCGGTCGCGGTTCGTTCATCGTCGGCTGCGCGCTTTCTCCTGCAGGAGCGGGATCTCTACGCCGGCCAAACGGCGGCGATCGCAAAGGTATTTGCTCACGTCGCCCGCTATGGCGGTCCCGAGGACCTGGAGTCCCTCGCGCGCATCGCGTCCAGCCAGACCACCGGCGGATTGGATTTCGAAGCGGACCTTTTCCATGCCATTGAACAGGGCTTCGCCCAGCGCGGAACGCCGCTCAGCGCCTCGGTGAAGGGATGGGGCGCCAAACTCGGCGCCCGACTGCTGGACTCGGTGAGGCCAGCCGGGGCGTGGGTTAACATTCCGTTCGACGGCGCGCCGACGGGCGCGAATCCATGGGCCTTCGAGGAACGCCCGTGCGCCGACGGCCGCGCGGAGATGCTCCTCTCGAGTCATCCCCGCGGCGAACAACTGACCGGCCGCCTTCAATCCCCGCCCTTCCAGGCGCCGTCCCGCCTCACCTTTTATCTCGCCGGTCATGACGGGCCACCCGCCCGACCGCACCCGGGGCACGATCGGGTTACTCTCAAAGATGCCACCACCGGTCAGGTCATCGCCGAGGCTGCCCCGCCGGGCAAGGATACCGCCCAGCAGATCGTGTGGGACCTTGGGGGCCATGCCGGGCAATCGGTCATCCTCGAGGTGAGCGACGAGGACTCCGGATCGGCCTTTGCCTGGTTGGCTTTCGGACGGATCGAACCCCCGGTGTTGACCGTCCCGACCGTCGCGCCCGCGGACGCTGTCGAGCGCCAGGTCGCCGCTGCGGACATCGCGTCGGCATGCAATGTCGCCGACCAACTGCCCGGGTTGCGCGACACCATCCAGGACCGGCACGCGGACCCGGTCGCCCGGGCCGCCGCCGCCAGGGCGATCCTAACCGACCCGATCGATCGCGCGGTCGCGGAACTGGTGGGTGACGCCACGCAACCCGCGGCATGGAGGGGACGATTGGCCAATGCGATCTTTGACGAGGACCGAAGCGGTCGCGAGCCATTCCTGGAATCCGTTTGGCGGGATGCGCCGCGCCGATTCCAGGTCGCCATTGGCTCGATTGCGGCGGTCCGCCCGAATTTCGCGCGGGAACTCGTGAAGCGCATGTCCGAGGGCACTGCACCGGCCAGCCTGTTGCGGGATCGCAGGCTTCGCGACCGGTTGACCCGGATTGCCGACCCGGATGTCCAGGCACAGATCGAGAAACTCGCCGCGGCCCTTCCCGATGAGGACGTGGAGTTGCAGCGGTTGGTCGAGGAACGCCGCCAGGTTTATCTATCCGGTCAACCGGATGCCGCGCATGGCCGGGAGGTGTTCACGACGGCCTGTTCGGCCTGTCACCGGGTCGGCGACCAGGGAGGGTTGGTCGGCCCGCAGTTGACCGGCATCGGTACCCGGGGTCTCGAAAGGCTTTGCGAGGATATTCTCGCCCCAAATCGCAATGTGGACCGGGCCTTCTGGACCACCTCGCTCGAACTGAAGGACGGTGATGCCGTCACGGGGCTCTTTCGCCGTGAAGAAGGGAATCTCCTGGTCCTGGCCAACTCTGCGGGCGCGGAATTTACCGTGCCCAAGGAGACCGTCCGTGACCGTCGGGAGACCAGCATTTCGTTGATGCCGAGCAACTTCTCGGAGGCGCTCAGCGGTGCGGATTTCAGCGATCTCATGGCCTTCCTCCTGGAGCAGAAGGGCGGCATCGCGGGCGGTGCGCCCTGACCGACGGCGCTGCGGCCCTCAAGTCCCGGTCGGGATCCGCCGATGCATGGTTGATCCGGCAGGCGGACCCGCCGCGCCTGGCGGACGGAAACTTGTTTTCCCGATTCAGGTGGGGGATCTGTACCCTTTATCAGGGCGCTTGAGTTTGGTTCTCGGTGATTCCGGTCATGGCGCCACCCACCCATGAGTTACCCGGCGACTGCGTCCGCCGACATTCCCGGTGTCCCACACCTTCGGGCGCCTGAGGTCGTTGCATTTGCCAAACGACAGGCTGGTGTCCGCGCGTCCCTCGTGGCGGTACTGGTATTCCTTGGCCTCATCTCGGCTTGCCAGGGCCAGCCCCACGAGGTGGCCGTCGACTGGCTGCCCGTGGCTGATCCCAAGGTTGCCGGGTTTCGCGTCTTCTTTGGCCTTCAGCCTGGCGCCTATTTCGCGTTCAGGAGCTTCACCGCGGCGGACGCGCTCACCCATGCGACCGTGCGGTTGCCGCTGGGCGGTCTCACGTATTTTTTGGCCGTCTCGACCGTGAGCGAATTGGGACTGGAGAGCGAGCGGAAGGCCGCCCCCGAGCTGGTGGTCGTTCCGGCAGACGGCACGGCGGTCGAATTGCACTCCCTCGTTCTTCGCACCGACGAAGACACGCCCGTTCGGATCCCATGGGATGCGACCCTCATCGCCTCCAACGCCGACTTGCTGATCCCGGCGCCACCCGAACATGGTCGGATCCAGGGGAATTTGGAATGCCTGGAATACCAGCCGGCGCCGGATTTCTTTGGGACAGACATGTTCCGGGTGATCATTGCCCAAGAGGGCGAAAGCGCTCGCCAGTACACGGTTCACGTGGATGTGGTTTCCACGCCCGACGCTCCCATCGCCTACGACGAGTCCTACTCGACGCCCGCGGGCACCCCGGTGGTGGTCCATCTGGCGGGATGGGATCCAGACGCGACCACGCCAGGGTTCGAGGTGCGGAGTCCTCCGGAATTCGGTGAACTCACAGGAACTCCGCCCGACCTGGTCTACACGCCCGCGACAGGGTTTTCAGGCTCGGACGAATTCGAATACGTGACGACGGACGGCGAGTTCGAGTCTGCGACCGCGTGGGTGCGCTTGTTCGTTGACGATCCGAGTCCGGAGCCACCTGTCCGTGAGGAGGACCTGATCGTGCGGGAGGACTCCGCGGGGCCCCTGAGGATCTGGTGGCCGCAAGGCGACACCGGAACGATCAACTATACCGTGATGCGGGCACCGGAGCATGGTGAACTGCGCGGATTGCCCCCTGTGCTGGCGTACGTTCCAAAGACGAATTACTTCGGCCCCGATCTCCTGCAGTACGCGGTCCTCCCATCAGCCGGTTCCCCGACGGAAGTCATTGTCCATATTCAGGTCAGCCCGGTGAACGATCCCCCGTTGGTGCTCCCGGAGCGGGTGTATGTCATCGAGGGCATTCCCAGCCTCCTTCGGCTGGTGGGATCAGATTCGGACGGGGATCCATTCACCCTCCAGGTGGACTCTCCTCCCGCTCACGGAGCCCTCTATGGCGACGCCCCCGTCCTTCAGTACGAACCCGACGAGGGCTTTTCAGGTACCGACGCGCTCACCTTCACGGCCCGCGACCAGAGCCTCGAGTCCGAATCCGGCACGGTCGAGATCGTGGTGATCCCGGGGAGCCAGGTGATTCCGAGGATCGAGACACGCGTTGAAGGCGGTGTCCTGTTGCTCCAATGGAATGCCGTGCCGGGCCGAACCTATCGGATCCTCAGAAGGCAATCCATCGATGGGTCATGGACGCGCCTTGGAACCTCCGTCCTTCCCGACGGCGACACCCTGACATTTCCGGTCGACATGCGGCAGGGCTGGGGATTCTTCGCAATCGAGCTGGTTCCATTCTGATGCCGACTGCCGGTCGCGGCCCGGCTCTGCAACGGACCCCCTGTGCGCTACAACGCCGCTGGACGGGGTACCACGGGCGGATACTCTCTGACCAACAACGAATGCCTTCCATGGAAGCCTTCAAATTCCCAAACTCGGTTCGAACGGGTTCCAAAACCGCCTTTACGCTTATCGAACTGCTCGTCGTCATCGCGATCATTGCGATCCTGGCGAGCATGCTCCTGCCCGCGCTAGCCAAGGCGAAGGAGCAGGGGAACCGGGCGTTGTGCACCAACAACCAGAAGCAACTTGTCTTGGCCAATCACCTCTACACAACCGACAACGAGGAGTGGATGCCGCACAACAACTGGGATTTCCAGCCGTGGCCGGGTTGGCTGTGCACACCTCCCTACACCAAGCCGATCACCAATGTCGCGACCGGGGTCTTCTGGCCCTATCTGAACACCGAGAAGCTCTTCCGCTGCCCGCTGGACCGGACGAACACATCCGCGTTCCGCGCCCGCGGCCAGAAATACTCGAGCTACCTGATGAATGGCTCCATCACCGGCTTCAAGATTCAAAAGCAGACCTTCCGGATGACGCAGTTCAAGCCGGAGGACATCTTTCTGTGGCAGGCCAAGGAAGACAGCCCTGGTGACTTCAACGACGGCTCGAGCACCCCCAATGAGGGTATCACCCGGATCCACAACAAAGGCACCACCGTCGGCGTCATAGACGGTCACGTGGAATACATCAAAATCATCGATTTCAACCGCGAGGCGACCGTGTACCCCGGTCGACTCTGGAACGTCCCCGGCAGCAAGCGCGGCGACGGGAATTGAGCCTATGCACAAGCCACTGTTTTCGATCCTGACCGGTGTGACGCTGGTTCTTGCCGGGTGCAGCGATTCCACCGAGGTGAAGAAGGACCCCGCCGGGTTGGAAGCCGCCTTCCAAGGCGCTCCGGCCGATCAGACCGTGGAAGCCCCACCCATCGAGGAAGGAACGACGACAGACGCCATCCACATCCCCGCCAACAACGAACCCCATGCCGTGCCGGTTCAGCAAATGGCCGGACAGGCAGCGGCGGCCCTCCGGCAGGATGATCTGACCCAGGCGGCGATCCTCCTTCAGACCTTGCGCCGGGCTCAGAATCTCAGCCCCCAGCAGTTGACCGCGGTGCAGGATCAGATGTCCGCCTTTCAATCCGAACTCGCCAACCGCGCCGAGGGAGGCGACGAGAAGGCAAAACGTGCCCTGGCGTTGTTGATGCAAAACACCCGCTGGTAGGCGGCGTTGATTTCTTTTTCGCTGCGGCACGCCGTTGGCCTGCATCAGGCCAACCGCATGGCGTGGTGCCCGCGGGAATGAGGGGCGTGCCGCGCGCTCGACCCCCGCTGAACCTTCCCCGCGGGACGCCTCCACCTTCCACTGGCTGCGGAGCGCCACTGCTGCTTTACTTTCTCCCATGACCGCTGAGTTGCGCAATCGCATCGCTGAACTCCGCCGGCGCCGCCGGTGGCTTCCGCCTGTCGCGGCCATCGGTTCGACGCTTGCGGTTCTGGCGGCCACGATCGGGTACCTTTCCCTGCCTTTGACGCCGACCGTCAAGGTGGCGACGGCGCCCCTGGCGTACCTGGTCATCGGGTTCATGCAATACCGGTTGGTGCTTGCCTCGCATGAGGCGACCCACAAGACCCTGTTCCATCCTGTCTGGCTCAACGAGGCGGTCGGCCTGCTCTCGGCGTCACTGGTCGGGGTGTCCCTGTTCAACTACCGACGGGCCCACCTCGAACATCACAAGTACCCCCAGAGCATCCAGGACGACATCGACGGCTACATTTATCGCCCCTTGATCCAGGCGCGGGCGGGGTGGCGGCGCTTCGCCCTGCTGTTCGTTGGGAACTATGCCGACATCCTCACCAAGCTGCGTCGAAAGTTCCTCGGCGATGGCAACCTGGAAGGCACCCATGCCCTTGCGGGCTCGCAAAAACCCCGCCTGAGCGCGGTCGCGACGCAACTCGCGCCCATAGCCGCGGTGCAACTGGCCGTTTGGGCGCTGTGGTGGTGGCAGGTCGGATGGTGGAGTTACTTCGTCTTCTGGCTCCTTCCCATTTTCACGGTCGCGCTTCAACTCGACCGGATCCGCACGTTCCTGGAGCATGGTTACCATTATTTCTATCCCGGCCCGCCGAACCCGGACCTGAGTCAGGCGCCACAAAGCACGATCGACGTCGAGACGTCTTTCCTGGAACGGTACCTGTTCGCCCCCTTCGGATTCAGCGATCACCAGGCGCACCACGCGCAGCTCACCGTCCCCTTTTACAATCTGCCCATCCTCCGAGACTTGCTGGAGGCTGAGCACCCGGGCTATGTGCGGCGCATCCGGGCATCCTACGTGGCGCTCCTGGTCCGGATGATTCGGGCCGAGGCACCGTCCGACGGGATGCAACCGGCTGAAGCCGCCCTGGACACGAACTCCCAGACGCATGAATGGTCCGACCTCGCGCCGCCGGTTTCTCGTGGGAATGTCCGCCCTGGTGCCGGCGTGCCGAGTCGTTCGGGCGTCGGCGGCACCTGAGGCGAAGCATCAGGGCGGGTCGCCGCGGGGAGCACCGGATGTTTCCATTCTGCCGGACGTCCCTGCGCCCGCGCCGCTCGAGACGCCCCATTTCCCCTCGCGCCTGCACGCCCATGTCTGGCGCAACTGGAGCCTGGTTCCCGTCGACCGTCTCGCGGAGGCGGTGGGCGCACCGCCGCGGGATCTCCTCAGGGTCGCCCGCGCAATGGGGCTGCATCCTCAACCCCGCTGGAGTCGTGGACGCTCCCGAAGGATCGCCCTCACTGTCATCCGCCGGAATTGGCACCTGCTGCCCTATGATCAATTGCTTACGCTGCTGGATTGGACGCCGGAGCAGCTCGCGTTCGCCCTGCGGGAGGATGACTTTCTTTGGATCAAGCTCGGTGGATTGAAGCCGCATTGTGAGCCGATCCGGTGGTCCGGAACTGCGCCCGGCGCCCCTGCGGCGGTGGAACTCGTTCGGCGCGTCGTCCGCGGTCAATTTCCCGGTCATGCCGACAAGGAAATCGAACCGCTGCTGACGTTCGTGGAACATTTGTCGGCCCGACCCTCCTCGTCTCACTCCCCAACGACGCAACAGCCTTCGAGCGGGTTCCGCGGTCTTCGATTCTGTTATTCCTATTTCGCCCTGTATGGCGATCCCTTGCTGGAACCGGACCTGGATCCTTATCCGGACGGATACCTGGCTCGACTCGCGTCGGAAGGGGTGACCGGGGTTTGGCTGCAGGGGGTCCTCTACCAGCTCGCAACATTCCCGTGGCGCCCGGAACTCAGTCGCGGTCACGAGGAACGCCTTCGAAACCTGAGGGCACTCGTGGAACGCGCGGCGCGTCACGGCATTCGGGTGTTCCTGTATCTCAATGAACCGCGAGCGCAGCCTCTGGGCTTCTTCGCCACCCACCCGGACCTGAAGGGCGTCACGGAGGGCGATCACGCGACCCTTTGCACAACCGTTCCCGAGGTCCGCGACTTCCTGTCGGCAGCGGTTGCCGAAGTGTGTCGTACCGTTCCTGGACTGGGAGGCTTCTTCACAATCTCAGCGTCCGAGAACCTGACGCACTGCTGGTCTCATGGCGGGGGGGCGCGATGCGCCCGATGCGGACCGCGTGGCGCCGCGGTGGTCGTGGCGGAGGTGAATGCGGCGATTCATGCCGGCATCCGGGCTGCGGGTCATGGACAGGGGTTGATCGTATGGGATTGGGGGTGGAACGATGCCTGGGCGGCGGAGGTCATCCGCCGCCTGCCCAAGGACGTCGCATTGATGAGCGTCAGCGAGTGGAACCTTCCGCTGTCTCGGGGAGGCGTGAAGGTGACGGTAGGGGAGTACTCGCTATCCGCGATCGGTCCCGGGCCGCGCGCCCGGCGCCACTGGTCACTGGCGCGGGAGCGGGGCCTGGCAACGCTCGCGAAGATCCAGGCCAACAACACCTGGGAACTGTCGGCGGTGCCCTACCTCCCTGTCCTTGGGAATGTCGCTGAGCACGTCTCCCGGCTGCGGGACTTGGACCTCGACGGCATCATGCTCGGCTGGACCCTGGGCGGATTTCCTTCACCCAATCTGGAGGTCGTCGCAGCCGTCATGAAGGGAGAGACTCTGGAGGACGTGGCGCGTCGACGATTTGGCCCGGACCTCGCCGCGCCGGTGATGGACGCCTGGGAAGCGAACAGCGCGGCCTTTCGCGAGTTCCCATTCTCCGGCCAGGTCGTCTACTCGGCGCCCATCCAACTGGGCCCCGCGAATCTCCTTTGGCCGGAGCCCACCGGCTATCGCAGTTCGATGGTCGGCTTTCCGTATGACGACCTGGATGGATGGCGCGGTCCCTATCCGGCGGAGGTCTTTGTTGGGCAACTCCGCAAGGTGGGGGGGGGATTTCGCGCGGCCGCGCTCCGCCTCGAACAGCGCCTGCGTTCCCAGGCTCATGCCGACCGGCATCACCGGGCGGCGGCGCAGGCCGAGGCGGATCTTGGACATGTCGCGGCCATTCACTTCCTTAGCGTCGCGCAGCAGGCGGAGTTCGTCCAAAAGCGGAATGCCTACCGGGTGGCGATCGGTCGCGAGGAGCGCCTGGGTTTGCTGGACACCCTCGCGTCCCTCGTGGAGGCGGAATTGGAATTGGCGCGCGAATTGCACCGCCGCCAGGTCCGCGATTCCCGGATCGGGTTCGAGGCGTCCAACCAGTATTTCTACGTGCCTTTGGACCTGGCGGAAAAGGTTCTCAACTGTCGCTGGCTTCTCGACATCTGGCTGCCTGGGGAACGGGAGAAAGCGGAGACTGCCTGATCGCGACGAGCAGCCCGGACGCCCATCGATCCGACCCGTCCCTTTGTCGGATCCATGGGTTCCGGCTGTTCAGGCGCGTGATCGGCGGCCACAGCGGAGCCGCCGTCCCCGACCGGCAAAGGATTGTCACCCCCTTGATCCTTACCCCTTCGGTTCAAACCGCGTCACGTCTGGAAATTTGTCCAGATCTCTGTCGAAGGACACGGCGGGGATCTTCCTCGCGTGATGCGCCACCTTGGCCCGCTCAATGGCGGCCTTCTCCTCGTCACGGTTCATGACCGGCATGTCTCCGGATTTGAGGCAACCCGCCAGCGCGGTGATGCTTCGCACGGGGATGGCGGTCAGCACGCCGTCGACGACCTCCCACCGGAGGCGCTGTCCAATGGCGAGAGAAGGCATCTCTTTGCGGATTTCCTCCGGGATGGTGACCTGCCACTTTGAGGTGATAACCACCGACGTCATGCACGTCATCGTACTACAACTTGTCTTTCTTACGCAAGACGCGTCGTAATACCGCCCGATATCGGTTCCCCTTTTGGTCTCCCTTTGTCCGAAGCGCAGCCTGGGGTCTCTTATCCGCTTTCTCCGGGAGCCTTTGCCCGCAAGACTCGTCTAAGAACTTGTCTGCTCGGGTGTCATCAAGGGTGAGGCGCGCGGTCGTAAGCCGCCGGACCGACAACGGGACCGACCAACTGTAGGCGTGGGCGAATGAAAACAAGCTGATGGCTGCGGAGTCACCAGACGCTGCGGGAGATCCGTCCGGCTCCGGCGACAATCTCGAAGCGCTCTTCCTCGTTCTGGAGGGGGCGCTCCTGAACTACGCCCTGCGCCTCGTGAAGGAATCCGAAATGGCACAAGACATCGTCCAGGAGGCCTTTCTCAAGTTGCACAGCCAGAAGGTGGCGGTCCGGGAACCGCGGGCCTGGCTCTATCGGACCGTCCATAACCTCGCCCTGAATCATCTCCGGGCACGCGCGCGATTCATCGCGCTCCCCAGCCGCGGCGACGGCAATCCCGATCCGATCGAGGACGCCGCCGACGCACAGTCCCTGCCCGATGAACAATTGGCGCGCTGGGAGGGCATCGGCCTTGTCCGGTTGGGGCTCGAGAACCTGGATGCGCGCAGCCGGGAGGTCGTTCGGCTCAAATTCCAGGAAGACCTCTCGTACCGTGAGATTGCGGCGAAGACCGGACTGACCTCGGGTCATGTCGGCTATCTCCTGCATCACGCAATCAAAACCCTTGCCGCCGACCTCGCCCGGGCCGGCCTTCTGCCATGAGCGACGATTCGTCCAATGCGTCCCGCGAGGAGGCCGAGGCCAAAATCACGGCCTTGGTTCTCGGTGAACTCACCGCCGCCGAGGAAGCCACTGTGCGCGAGGCCCTGACTGCGGACCCGGATCTCCAGGTCTTGCACGATCGGATCCGGCGCACCCTCGACCTGGTCCGCGAAGCCGTGCGGACCTCGACCGAGCCGTCCGTGAACCCAACCCCCGGCGCGCGCCTCGACCCGGCACGTCGCGAGCGTGTCCTCCGCCAACTGCGGCAATCCGCGCCGGCGGCGCAGCCGCCCGCTTCGGACCCGCCGCGCGTCATTCCGGTGCTGTTTCCCACCGGAGACCTTGACGGGCGAGGATGGTCCGGATCCTGGGTTGCGCTTGCCGCGTGCTTCGCGGTCCTGCTCGGGGCAGTGGGATGGCTTTTGTGGGCCGGAGCAGGCAACAGCCGGGATGGCGTTGACATGTCTGCGCCCGCGATGCGCCTGGCACGAGCCGGCAAGGAGGTCTCGGCGGGGGGCGAACGCCGGAAATTGCAGGAGCGCGAATCGAATCGGGTCGCCGAGCAGCCTTCGGTGGCGCCACCCCTTCCAGGGAACATAACGGCAACCGCAGGGCGCGACTTGTCCAAGCAACGCGCCTTCGGTGTCGCCAATGATGGAGCCATCGAAGACGCGGTCAGGTCCCTATCCCGCGCGGCGCCCACGAAGGCCGCCGGGGCCGAAAGGTTCGGGGCCCAGACAGGAACGACACCCGTTCGCACGGGAGTGTCCAAACGGACCGCCCCGACCGATGTCGGCCCTGCATCGATTTCGACGTCCGCAGACTTGCCGGTAGAGCCGCCCAAGCCGCCCCAAAACCAGTCGCTTTCGGAACCAGCAAACGCCGTCGCTCCGGAGGGCCGCGCCGTTTTTGCCGCGCAGCCGGAATCGGCCAGGTCGGACAAGGCTCAGGCGGCGAGTGCCACAGTCGCGGATCGCCTGCCGGCCCTGGGTGATTCGCCGTCTCTTGGTTCGTATATTGTGAAGCCATCGGTGGACAAAGACGCAGCCGTTGCTGGCGCCGGTTTTGGCGGTGGAGGAGCTGGAGGGCGCGCGTCCGGGGGCGTGGCCGCCAAGGTACGGCTGGGCTTTGAGACAGCCCCACCTCCGGTTCAGGGACCCGGCGTTTCTCAAAACGCAAATGCCGATTTCTTCGGGACGGCATTATCCCAGCCGGCGGTCCCAACCGAAGGGCTGGCGGAAGCTGTTCCTGAATTGGAGCTGCACGATTTCGACAGCGACGGCAATGCCCTGGTGCCGAATCGCCGGCCGGCGCCCGTCCCGCGCGACGAAGCGGTCGGTGTCAATGGCGCAATCGAAGGCGGCGCAATCGCGGGCGGAGCGGCCGGAATCCTTTCGAGGTCGGCAACGAACATCGGGCAGCCACAGGACACGCTGAATCGACCTTCCGCCCCGGCGGAAAGTGTTCGAGGGCGGTTTCCCTCAACCGCCCTCGGCCAATCGATTGCCTTTGCCCAGGAGCGGAACGCGCTCGCGACCGCGCCGGCTCCGTCGCTGTCGGCCAGCGACTCCTCCGGCCTAATCGCCGAATCCAAGCTGAAGCAGGTCGAAGCCGTTGATGAACCGGCGGCGGAAACTATGAAGCGCAGAATGGGTGTCGCCCGGAACATCGCGGCCCCTGCGGGGACTCCCGCGGAAGCTCCAACACCCCGGCCCGAGGTGGCCACCACCGAGGATGCCTTCTCGACCTTTTCCCTCAACGTGACGGACGTCTCGTTCAAGCTTGCCGAGGCCAGCCTGGCCAATGGACAACTGCCGCCCGCCGCATCGATTCGGAGCGAAGAGTTTCTGAACGCCTTTGATTATCGGGATCCCGAACCGGCAACGGGTTTGCCGTTATCCTTCGCGTGGGAGCGCGCCCGGGATCCGTTCGCGCAGGATCGCGACGTGCTGCGCTTCGGTGTCCGCACCGCGGCCCTCGGGCGCGAGAGCGGTCGCGCGTTGAACCTCGTCCTCGTGCTCGACGCCTCCGGTTCGATGGAACGCGCCGACCGCGTCCGCATCGTTCATGAGGCCCTTCGGACATTGGCGACCCAACTTCATGCCGGGGACGTCGTGAGTGTGGTCGCCTTCGCTCGAACGCCGCGACTGTGGATGGACGGCTTTCCCGGAGACCACGCTGGTGAACTGGTGGATTCGATCGCATCGCTGACGCCGGAGGGTGGCACCGATCTTGGCGCGGCGTTGCAGGTGGGATACGAGACCGCCTTGAAACATTTCCTGCCGAAGGGCGGCAACCGGGTTGTTCTGCTCACCGACGGGGCGGCGAATCTGGGAGATATCCAGCCGGCGTCGCTCAAGAAGCTGGTGGAAGCCCATCGCGCCCGCGGCGTCGCCCTGGACTGTTTCGGCGTCGGGTGGGAGGGGTACAACGACAATCTCCTGGAGACCCTCTCCCGCTCGGGCGACGGCCGGTATGGATTCCTCAATTCTCCGGAACAGGCGGACAGTGGGTTCGCCCGCCAACTTGCCGGTGCGCTCCACGTCGCGGCGGCCGACGTCAAGGTACAGGTCGAATTCAATCCCCGCCGGGTCACTGTCTGGCGTGAGGTCGGTTACCTTCGGCATCAACTCACCCGCCAGGAGTTCCGCGACAATACCGTGGATGCGGCCGAGATCGGCGCCGCCGAGTCCGGAAACGCGCTCTACCTGATCCAGGTGGCACCCGGGGGGGAAGGTCCCATCGGGATGTTTCGCGTGCGGTACCGTGTCCCCGAGACCGGGCGCTATGAGGAGCATCAGTGGTTTCTTCCCTACAACGGTCCGGCGGCGCCCCTGGACCAGGCGAGCCCCGCGATGCGCCTCGCCGTCGTCGCCTCGACGTTCGCGGAATGGCTGTCCCAAAGCCCGTTTGCCGCAGAGGTCCAGTCCCAGCCGTTGCTGTCGCTGTTGAAGGATGTGCCCGACGCGTTCGCGCCGGATCCCCGCCCCGGACAATTGGAAACCATGATCCGCGAGGCTGGGGCGATCAGCGGTCGCTAATTCGATTTACGCTCATGAATTACCACGAAGGTTGGCTGTTGCGCTGGCGCTCTCCGCGAAATCCTGAACCTCGATTCGCTGGGGAATGGCACCCGAAGCCCATCCGCAGCGACGCGCTCCCTGGCCTCCTTTTGTCGTTCGTCCTCCTGGCGATACCCCTCGCCGCAGCCGAACCCGAGACGGAAAACAGCCAACCCGTCGCGGTGGAGGTCAAGGATGCCTCGATCCAGGGGAGACTCGATGGCGACACGGGCCGGCTCGTCATCCAGGCGAACCTCGGAGGTCTTCGGTCGCCGGATGAACCCGCGATCGTTTCGACCACCCTTCGTCACCGTGTGGGGGTTGACCGCGATCGGCTCCGCCACTCCATCTCGGTCCGGGTAGAACGGATTCACGGGAAACTCCGTGACATCCTCCTGCCCCTTTCTGGCAGGGGTGAAATCCAGCAGGTGACGGGGGAGAACCTGGAGAGTTGGAGTGTCCGTCGGGATGCGGACGGCGGCCGCGCCCTGGTCCTGCGCCTGAAGCCTTCCGAACCGCCGCCGACGGCGTACACCGCCAGCATCGAAGCGGAGACCGAATTGGGCGACCTCCCGACCGGTGTCATGCCGCTGGTTCTGGGTGGTGCACAGCCGCCGCTGACGCAGGGATACCTTGTGATCCAATCGCCCGGTGCGATCGAAACGCGGGTGGAGCAACCGGTCGGACTGGTGCCGGTGGAAGAGCGCTTCCTGCCGGGAGACCTTCGCAAAGAGGAGGGCACGAATGACGTCGCCCGTCTCGCCTATCGATTCCAGGGCGCTCCATACAGTCTGGTGTTGAGAATCAGCCCCGCCGACCCGGAGGCCCGGCAGGTTACATTTTCCGACTTTCACCTGGAGGGCCGCCTCAACGAGGAGGACGCCACGTTCACTCTCCGGGGCGTCGCCCACGTGAGGAATCCGAAGGGCGGTCGTCTCGAACTCCTCGGCGGTGATGCGGCCCTCAGCGACTCTCCGGCTGAGCAAGACTGGCGGCTGAAATTCGAGCGCGGCCGATACGTTGCGGTGTTCGATCGCGCGGGGGACTTTCCCATCACCCTGAAATTCAAGGCGCGGGTGATCCGCGAAAACAACTGGAGCCGGGCCATGTTCAACGTGGCGCCGGCGGCGCTTGAGCCCATGACGCTCTCGGGCCTCGGCGCGGACACGCAATTGACCGTCGCGGATGCGGCGCGACCGGAATGGGTCGATGATCACTACGAGAGCCATCTGCCGGCGAGCGGTCGCGTTCAACTCGCCTGGCGTCCGGCGCGCCCAGAACTTGAAGGGCGGACTTTTTTCGCGGCGGACGAATGGATGCAGGTGACGATTAGTCCCGGTCTGCTTCGCCAGACGGCTCTGTTTCAGGTGAAGGTCATGCAGGGGGAACTCTCGCGCGTGTCGCTGCGATTACAGGGCGAAGGCGAGATCACACGCGTCCAGGGTCCCGAGGTCCTGGCGTGGAACGCCGACGCCGTCGAGGGAAGCCCGGACCGACGGTTGGTCGTGCAATTCAATCAACCGCAGCGTGACGCCGCCTCCTTCCAGATCCAGCTTCAGCGTCCGTTGGGGAGCTTTCCGCTCGCGGTGGACGCCGCCCGATGGGTGCCGGAAAATGCGACGCGAATCGCCGGCTACGTGCGGGTCGTGAATGAAGGCGCGGTCCGGCTGGAGGTCGTCCAATCCGGGGGGTTGTCGCAGATCTCGCCGGATCAGTTTGTGGAAACGGAAGCCACGCGGGCCTTGTTGCCGGCGCAGGCCTCGCAGCTCTTCGCGTATCGATTTTCAGGCGCGGACACGACGCTCCGTGTGCAGGCGGATAACATTCTCCCCGAGTTGGCGGTGTCCCAGGTGCTGGTCTACCACCTCGGCGAGACCGAGCTTTCGATCGACGCCGATCTCGAGGTCGAGGTCCGCGACGCGCCCTTGCGCGAGGTGGTCCTCCGCGTTCCGAAAGGATATGGTCTCGCGCAACTCCAGGCGCCGGGCCTCGCTGACTATTTCCTGACCGAACCGCCCGATTCCCAACAGTCCCGGCTCCGGGTGGTTTATGGAAGCCCTGTGATTGGGCGCCAGCTCGTTCACTTGCGTCTCGAACGGAACCAGCCGCTGGGCGCAAGTCGGTGGAATCTGCCCCGCATCGAGATCGAACGAGCCAAGTCCGTGCGCGGGCATGTCGGGGTCCTGGCTGACACGGGATTCCGTCTGACACCGGGTTCGCTCACTGGCCTGACCGAGCTGGCCACCGCTTACTTCCCCAAGAAGGTCCCCGGCCTGCAATGGGCCTATCGAATCAATGACGCCGCCTGGGAGGCGGTATTTGCCGTGGATCGTTTGCCGCAATCGATTCAAGTGGACGCCTTTCACCTCTTCTCAGTGGGCGAAGGCATCGCCTACGGGAGCAGTCTCCTCAATTATGTCGTGTCCGGCGCGCCGGTATCGGTGCTTCAGGTGGAACTGTCGGGCGAGTACTTCAGCGTCGAGTTCACCGGGAAGAACATCCGCAGTTCGCGCAAGACGGATCGCGGATACGAGGTCCAGCTTCACACGCCGGTGTCCGGGACCTACACGCTGCTCGCCACGTACGAGCGACCGTTTCGCGCCCGTGGCGAGACCCTCACCTTCACCGGCGCCAGGCCGCTCGATGCCCAGAGCGAGCAGGGCTTCACCCTGGTCGTGAGCACATTCCAGTTCCAGGTGCGACCGGTCACCGTCTCGGACTCGCTGACGCCCCTCGAACCCGCGGAGGTGCCGGCCGAGTACCGGCTCTTCTTCGATGCGCCGATCCTCGCCGCGTATCGGTACACGGCGCGACCCTTCAACCTGCAACTCGAACTGGACCCGCTCGCACAGGGCGAGGTCGTGAGCCAGGTCATCGATCGCGCCGCACTCGCCACACGAATCTCCGCCGAGGGGCAGGTCGTCACCGACGCCCGGTATTTCGTGAAGAACAAGGGGGCGCCTCATCTTCGCCTTCGGCTCGTGCCCGGCAGTGAGTTGTGGTCCGTCACGGCGGACGGCGCCCCCGTGGTGCCGGTGCGGGATGGTGAGCAAAACCTGATCCCATTGCCGCACCAGGCCGATCCCGATGTCGTCACCGAGCTCGATGTGAAGACGGCCGCGCGCGCGACCGGATCAAGGCGGTTGACCCTCGAGGCCCCGGTGGTTTCCGCGCCCGTGCTCCTGGCCGAATGGAGGCTCGAACCCGCCACCGGCCGGCGCCTCGTCTACCGCGGCGGCACATTGCGCCCCGCGGATGGCGCGTCGGATCTCTCCGGGTTCGCCGACCTCGTCCGCCTCTTCGACGCCGACTCCCGTGGGGGCACGCTCACGCGGCTTGGCCTCGCAACCGCCGGCCTGGTGGTTTGCATCCTGGTGGCCGCGGGGGCGTTTTCGGGCTCAGGAATCCGGCTTGGACCACGCCACCTGGTCGTCGGGATCCTCGGATCCCTCGCGGCCGCGGTGACCCTGGTGAGTTTGTATCAACTCCGCGAAACTGCTGTCACGGGTCTCGTCGAGACTTCTCGCGCGCTGCGCTTCGTCGCCCCTGTGCAGCAGGCCGACGTGGCATGGACGGTCGAGGTGGCGAACCTGCCGGCCAGGGCAATGGCCATTGGCCCGTGGATCTCGCTGTGCCTCGGCGTCCTTGCCCTCGTCATCTGGGCGGGCGCGTGGTTTGCGGACCGCGCGTGGGTGCGCCGGTGCGCGATGGCCTTCGGATGGGCGTTGGTGTTTTGGGGCGCCCTGCGCCTGGAGCGCGGGGCATCGCTGTTCTTCGTGTTGCTGATGGCCTTCGTTGTGCTCCACATCCTCCTGCCGGCTGTCGGGCGATGGTGGCGCCGGGCGCCCGGCATCCCGCCCGTGCCGGTCGCCGCGACGGCCGCGGTTTGCCTCTTGGGAATGGGAGCCGGAATTCCCTGGGAGGCGCGGGCGGGCGAGGTCTCCAACACCATCGCAAGCGCATCCTTCGCCGCGGACACAGACCACGTTGTCCGTCCGGATTCGGTGGAGCACGAGCTGCGGGTGACGGAGGACTTTGTCGTTGGCACGGCGACCGTTCACTGGACGGCTTCAACGGGCCAGGTCCTTCCGATCGTTCATGAACCCGGGGTCCTGATAAGCTCGGGGCATGACAACGAGCAGGCGCGCCTATTGCACCTGAGCATTGAGGGCCGGCCCACCGACGTCCTCATCGCGAAGACCAACGCGGTCCTCGAGTTCCCCATCGAGTATCAGACCCGGGTGACCCGGCGCGACGACGCGCGCGGCTTCGTTTTGCCCGTTCAACCCGCGCTTGTGAACCGTGTCACCCTGACGCTCGTTGGACTGGACGTGGATGTCACATCGCCCCAGGCCGTCTCTGTCGAGCCCGTGACGGGCGGGCCCGAGACAAACACGGTCGCGCGTCTCGTCCTGGCGCCGGCCGCGGAGACCTGGCTCACGTGGAAGCCGCGCAGTCGCGATACCCGCCGCGAGCGCCCCGTCTTCTTTGCCGAATGGTCCCAACTCTATGTGCCTGGCCCCGGTTTGATCGAGGGACGGCACGAGGTGCATCTGCGTCCCGCCCAGGGGGAATTGAGCGAGCTCGAATTCGACGTCCCGGAAGGCGCAACCGTCACCGATGTTACCGCGGAGTCCCTTTCGTTCTGGCGCTTCGATCCGGATGCGAGACGGCTCCGAGTGATCCTGAATCCGGCGCAGGCGCGGCCCTTCAGCGTGGTGATCGGGTCCCAGGTCACGACGGGTTCACTCCCGTTCGAGCGCAGCGTCGGCCTGCTCCGAGTGCGGGGGGCGGCGGGGCAGGTGGGCTTCCTGGGAATCGCCACGGGAAACGAGGTTCAATTGGAGGACGTCCAGGCCCCCGACCTCTCCACGATCAACCTGGAGGATTTTCCCTCCGAGGCGGTCGCTGCGCTGAAGGACCGCGTCCCGGGACTGACCGTGCGACGCGCCTTCCGCTACGCGGTCGCCGAAAATCGTGACCCGCGACTGACGTTGCGCGCAGCCGCCGTGGAACCTGATGTCCGCGTCGAATCCCAGCAGACGGTCTCGTTGGGCGAGGATCGAACCGTGCTTGCGGCGAATCTCGACGTGACGATCGCGCGCGCGGGGATCTTCAAGCTCAGTTTCGACCTTCCGCCGCCGATGGAGGTCGAGACGGTCACGGGCCCGGAAGTGAGCCACTGGACCGAATTGAAATCCGGCCAGGGGCGGACCATCACGATTCACCTCAAGGGGAAGACCCTGGGACAACATCCCTTCAGCCTGACCCTCTCCGGACCCGGCATCCGGTCCACGAATGACTGGGTGGTACCCCGCCTGTCGATTCGCGAAGCGGCGAAACAGCGCGGCCAGCTTCTCGTTGTGCCGGAGCAGGGCCTGCGCGTTCAGGTGGTCCGGCGCGAGGGCGCCACACAACTCGATCCCGCTCAGGCGGGCATCCAGCAGAACAGGGTGCTCGCGTTCCGGCTGCTTCAGGATCCGTGGGTGCTGACCCTGAATCTCGAGCGCGTCGATCCGTGGATCCAGGTCACCGGGCTCCAACACGTCCGAATCACGGAGGCCCAGGTCAAGGTGACCGCGAACCTCCAGTACGAGGTCGAGAATACCGGGGTGAAAACGTTTACCCTTCGATTGCCCGCGGGGGCCGACAATGTGCGGTTCCGAGGGGAACAGATCGCGGACTCGTTGAGCGTCACCAACGATGCCGGCCCGGGTCTCAGGGATTGGGAGGTCCGCCTCGAACGTCGGCTGATCGGCCGCTATCCGCTCCAGGTATCTTACAACCTGCCGCTGCCGGATCGGGCGACCAACGCGGTGATTGACGGCATCCAGGCACGAAACGTGAACCTCCAGCGTGGCTTCGTGACGGTCGAGGCCGGCGGGCGGTTGCAGGTCGCCGTTGACCCGGTGCCGGCCCTGCAGACCACCGAGTGGCAGGCCATCCCACGAGCCCTCCTCCAGGACCTGCCCGACCCGGGTGCGAGCTTCACGTTCCGGCTTGTGGAGCCAACCTTCCAGTTGCCGATCCGAATTCAGCGCCACGAAGCCACCCGTCTTCTGCCGGCCCGCGTGAACTCCGTGACCCTGAACTCGGTGGTGGCCGATGACGCCGCCATGCTGACCCAGGTGCGGGTCGAGATCATCCCGGGCGACAAGCGCCTGCTCCACCTCACCCTGCCGGCCCGCGCGCGGTTCTGGTTTGCGTTCGTGAACCAGAACAGCGTCTGGCCATGGCAAACCACCAACCAGTGGCTCCTGCCGCTCGAACACAGCGCCCGCGAAGGCGAGGCCACCGTCGTGGAGTTCTTCTACTCGAGCACCGTGGGCGAACCAGGCGGGAGGTCCCTCGATCTCGAACTCCTCGGGCCCAAGTTCGATCTGCCGCTGGAGAACATCACCTGGAACGTCTTTCTCAACGAGAAATGGAAGGTTCGCGATTGGTCGGGATCGCTGCGTCTGCAGGACGATCAACCGACGGCGGCGCCGGTGGTCCTGGACCTGGACACCTACGTTCGTAATGAGGCGGAAATCCGTCAGCAGAAGACGCGGGACGCGGAGCAGTTCCTCAATCTTGCCAACCAGCTCCTCCAAAGCGGCGATCCCCGGGACGCCAGGCGCGCCTTCCAGACGGCCTACGGCATGTCGCAGCACGACCAGGCCTTCAACGAGGACGCGCGCGTCCAACTCAACAATCTCCGGACTCAGCAAGCCCTCGTCGGACTGAATGTGCGCCAGGCGCGGGTGGCCGGACAATCGGACGCGCTCGCGGCGGCTCCGCGGCAGATTCGCGAGAATCAAACGGCGAATTACACCCAGGAAGAGGCGAAGCAATTGCTCGAGCGTAACTCGGCTGAGGAGAATGCAGTGCAGGCCCGGCTCGCCGAGCGTCTCCTTCAGCAGCAGGATGCCGCAGCGGCAAACCCGGCGGCGATCCGCGCCACGATCCCGGAACAGGGACGACGCCTGACGTTCACCCGGCCGCTCGATGTGAATACATGGAGCGACATGCACATCGCCATCGAAGCCGCCGCCGCCTCGGGCGCTTCCTTTTGGCAACGCCTCGGCGTGGTGATCCTCCTGTTCGTCTGTGCCGGCGTCATCCTCCTGGCGATGCGATTGCGTCCCGCTTCGGCGGACCAGGCGGTGGCAAGGCCTTGACGCCCCGGCAGCGCGACGCTCGATGGGGCCGCCCGTCATCGCTCCGGCACACGGATCCACCACCGCTTCGCGACCCGGAGCTTCACGAGCTTCGTGTTCGCTTGTTCAACTCCGTCTGTAAACAGAACATCGCGATGACCGCAGAGGGATCGCCACCCGTCTTTTCCTTGACGCTTGCGCGGACGAAAACCTAGCGTGCCTCACTCCAAAAGCCGTCCGATGTTTCGTTCCGTGCGTCCTGCGTGGGGATGCCTCCGGTTGGGGGGAGCGGATCGGGCGGCCGGCCGAGGACAGCCGAGACTTTCACAAGCGCCATCGCCATGCCCGATACCACCGATGACTTACCTCCGTCGGCCGTCTCGCGCCGCGGATTCATCAAGGGACTGGGAACCGGCACCGTCGCCGCCGGTGTCCTGACCGCCGTTCATTCCGAGGTCCAGGCGCAGGAGCCAGGCCCCGGTTTGCGCGGACCGGGAGAGATCCCGGTCACGCTCCAAATCAATGGGAGGACGCGCGCGCTTCGTGTGGAGCCCCGCGTCACCCTGCTCGACGCCCTACGCGACCGCCTCGATCTCACTGGCGCCAAGAAGGTCTGCGATCGGGGAACCTGCGGCGCCTGCACGGTCCTGATCGACGGCGAGCCGGCCTATTCGTGTTCGGTCCTGGCCGTCGAGGCCGAGGGTCGGCAGATCACCACCATTGAAGGCATCGGCACCCCGGACAAGATGAGCGTCGTCCAGAAAGCGTTCGTCCATCACGACGCCCAGCAGTGCGGGTTCTGCACACCCGGTTTTGTCCTGGCGTCGACCGCCTTCGTCCGCCGTCATCCAGGCGCTTCAGTCGAGCAAGTGCGGGCCGGGTTGGGCGGCAACCTGTGCCGATGCGGCACCTATGCCGGCATGGTGCTGGCCGTGGCGGACGCCGCGAAGGAAGGAGGCGCATAATGGCAAAGCCTGCCTGGCCCCCCGCGGAGGAGCGGAGCCTCATCGGCAAACGGATCGATCGCCTGGATGGCCCTGCCAAATCCACAGGCACCGCGCGGTATTCGTACGACATACAGCGGCCGGGCTTGCTCCATGCCGTCCTTGTCCCCTGTCTCCTGCCCAAGGCGACCATCACCTCCGTGGACCCCGCCCCTGCGAAGGCGCTGGCAGGTGTCCGCGCCGTTTGGGTGGATACCGAACTGAAGGAGGTCAACTACGCCGGCCAGATCGTCGCGGCCGTGGCTGCGGATACGGAGGAGATCGCGCGTGAGGCCGCCGCCCTCGTTCGCATCGAGGCGCAGGCGCAGCCTCACCAGGTCGATGACACCGATCCCGGGAAGTTCGAAGGCCGCGCGAGCAAACGAGAGACGGGAAAGATCGACGAGGCCCTCGAGAAGGCCGAGGTGAAGGTCTCCGGCACCTACGGCCTGCCTGTCATCACCCATTGCTGTCTGGAAAGCCACGGGCAGGTCTCCGAGGTCCGCGACGGCGAACTCCACCTGTGGCCCTCCACACAGAATGTCTCCCGGTACGTCGACCCCCCGTTCTCCGATACGACCGGGTTTCCAGCCAACAAGATCCATGTCGATTGCCAGTTCATGGGCGGCGGCTTCGGTTCGAAGTTCGGGTACGACAAGTGGGGCACGATCTGCGGCCTCCTCGCAAAACAGACCGGCCGACCGGTCAAGCTGATGCTCGATCGCGAACTGGAACTCATGATCGCGGGCAACCGTCCCTCGGCCTATGCCCGGATCCAGGTGGGCGCGTCCAAGGACGGCACGGTGACCGCCATGGATGCCGAGATCTGGGGCACCGGCGGCACGGGCGGTTACAATCCGCCGCCGGTTCCTTACGTCTTCACGAAAATCCCCAATACCCGTCAGGTCGGCAAGGGCATCCGGACGAATCGCGGTGGGCAGCGGGCCTGGCGCGCTCCGAATCACCCCCAGGGGTGTTTCCTCACCATGTCGGCCATGGAGGATGCCGCCGCGGCATTGCGGATGGATGCCCTGGACTTCTTCCTCAAGAACCTCTCCGCCACCGACCGTCCCGAGGTGTACGAAGAGGAACTGAAGATCGCCGCCGAGTTGATCGGCTACCGTCAGAAGGCGCACCTGCGGGGAGATCCCACACCGGGCCCGGTCAAACGCGGGCTGGGGCTTTCCATTCACACCTGGGGGGGCCGGGGACATCCCTCCGAGTGTGACGTCACCCTGCACCCCGATGGCTCCGTCGAGGTCAAGATCGGGACGCAGGACCTCGGCGTTGGAACCCGGACGGCGCTCGCCATCGTTGTCGGGGAGACCCTTGGGCTTCCCGTGGACGCCATCGGCGTGAACATCGGGCGCAACGATTACCCGCAGTCCGGCGCCTCCGGCGGCAGCACCACGATCGGCGGCATTTCGGTCTCGTCGCGGAAGGCCGCCACGGATGCCCTCAACGCGCTTCTCGAACTTGTCGGGCCCCGACTCCAGGTGCCCGCCGATCAACTCGAGGCCCACGAGGGCCGGATCCGAAAGATCCGTGACGCCTCGGTCTCGATGGCGTGGAAAGACGCCTGCGCGCTGCTTCGAACAAACCCCATCACGCGTCGGGGTGTCAACAACCCGGGCGAGAGTGAGCGCGAGGGCCTCATTAGCGCCAACGTCGGCGGGGCGCAAATCGCCGATGTCTCGGTCGATGTGGAGACCGGCATCGTCACGATGAACGAGATGGTCGCGGTCCAGGACTGTGGCCTCGTCATCGACCTCAAAACCGCCGAGAGCCAGGTCTTCGGCGCCCTGATCATGGGAATCACCTACGCCCTCTTCGAGGAGACGGTGTATGACCGGACCACCGGCCGGATGCTGAATCCCGATATGGAATTCTACCGCCTTGCGGGCATCCGCGACGTCGGAAATCTCAAGGTCCACATGATGACCGGCAAAGGGTACGATGAGCGCGGGGTCATCGGGTTGGGCGAACCTCCCGTCATCTCGCCCGGCGCTGCCATCGCCAATGCCGTCGCCAATGCCTGCGGGATTCGTTTGCCGGAGTTGCCGCTGACCCCGGACCGCGTGCTGGCTGCGCTTCAGAAGGGAGGAAACCTCGCGTGAAACCATTTGCGTACGCCGCTCCGTCCACCTTGGCGGAGGCCTTGACCCTGCTCGCGCCAACCGCCGGCGAGACGGAGATCCTCGCGGGCGGCACGGACCTGGTCACCGCCCTCAAACAGGGAATCACCCGGCCGAAGACCCTCGTTAGCCTTCGGAACCTGAAAGAACTTCGTGGAGTCGAGGCTGCCGGGGAAACGGTTCGAATCGGCGCAATGACCCCGCTCGGCCAGGTGGCCGAACACGAGGTTGTCCGTGACAAATTCCCGGCCGTCGTCACCGCGATCCAGGCGATCGCGAGCCCCCAACTCCTGTCCATGGGCACGATCGGCGGCGAGTTGTGTCAGCGGCCCCGCTGCTGGTACTACCGCAACGGATTCGGGCTCCTCGCGACCCAGGGAGGGACCTCCCTCGCGCGCGAAGGCGACAATCGCTACCATGCCATCTTCGCCACCGACGGCCCGGCCCTGTTCGTCAGCGCCTCCGGTCTTGGTCCACCCCTGATCGCGCTCGGCGCCAGCGTGGTGATTGCGGGTCCCGGTGGTTCAGAACGGAGCGTCAACCTCGCCGACTTCTTCCGCATCCCCCGCACCGAATCCGATCGTGAAACGGTCCTGCGCCCGAACGAAATCCTGAAGCAGATCGTCATCCCCCAAGCCGGGCTCCGGAGTGCCACCTACGAAATACGTCACCGGCAGGGACTCGATTGGCCCTATATCACGGCCTCGGTCGCCTTCCGCTCGAACAACGGAGAGGCGTCCGATCCCCGAATTGTTCTCGGGTACGTCGCCCCGGTGCCATGGGTGGTGGCCGATGCCGCCCGACTTCTCGACGGTCGCAAGGTGGACTCGGGTCTCGCGACCCGGTGCGGCGAGGCCGCCACCCAGGGGGCTCAACCCCTCAGCCGCAATGCCTACAAGGTCCAGATGGTCCGGACCGCGGTGAAGCGCGCGATCCTCGCCGCTGCCGGCGCTTGAAACAACCAAGAGGTCCCATGCAACAAACTCCTAAGACTCCGCGGCCCGCCGAAGACGCGTACCCATGCCGGTACCTCCGCAGCAAGGAGATGTACTATCAAGGCGCGGAGGACGATGCCTTCGCCAGTGGGGCCTTCTGGTGCGCGCGCACGCACGAACCCCTCGGCCCCGACGGCGCTGGCGCCGACAAAAACACCTGTTGCGCCAACCGTGCGTGCTTCCTAAGTTGAGCCATCATTCGAAGAAGTGAAGACGACCATGATGACTCTGAACGTGAATTCCCGGACGACCCTGGCGCTGCTGGCGGCAGCGGCCCTGGCCGCCCCCATCCTGGCGGAAGCCGGGTCCCTCGCCCCTCGTGCCGCCGCCTCGGCGCAGCAACCCCACATCGCCGGCCACTATCTCGAGGTGCGCTCCTGTGACGTTTATACCGGCTATTGCTTCGCGAATTCGGAAATGGGTCTGGCCGGCAAGGAAGGCATGCTGGTGTGGTCGATCGACCGGGGCGCTTGGGACGGGGTCCCGCTTGACGGCCTGAAAGTCATCGCGGTCATCCACGCCGACAAGACCCTCGGCGATGTCCGGTATCAGCCCCGGGTGGGTCGTGCGGTGCTCATCACCGATGCTCGCGCGAGCGAGGCGCAGAAACGGGCCCTCGTCGACTTCGCGCGATCGATGTCGGGGTCTCTGACGGCCGAGGTCGAGGCGGTGCGCGAATCCCCCATCACCGCGGACCTGGGCACCTGCACGAAGCGCGGGTGCGCTCGCGTCGCTGCTCCCGGCCTCGTCGAGATCTCCACTCGCTGTCTCTCCGACAAGGACGACATCTGCGGAAACGAGGAGACCTACTATCCGCCCCTGACGCACTTGGATCATTCCATGCCGGCTTTCTCCGAACTGGCCGCTTATCGGGGCAACGACCTCGACGTGACCTGGGAAGGCACCGGCCAACGCAACGTGTTCCTCGGCGAATTCTCGCGCTGATCCATCCTGGTTCGCACCGGAAAGCCGGAAGCGGTGGCGTTTCCGGCTTTCTCTTTTAGTTTCACCCACCATGACGTTCGCGATCACCGAATCTTCCAACAGGAACCGCGGCGGCCGGTCCCTTGGCGCTCCGGGACGGATCCCTTGTCGGGTACCCGGCCGCGGTCGCTGCCGATGGCCCATGAAGGCGATCGCCTCCGCGATATTGCTCGCGGGAATCCCCGGCATGGGCTTGGCGGGCGAATGGACCTGCAAGCAGCTCGACAAAGAGCCCCCCGGCGAGTTCGGCGACGATTTCCGGGGCATCCTCCAATCCAAGGCCCTGCAGCTTTCCCATGACGGCACAGTGGCTTACGAGTTCTGGTTCGCTCGCGAGATCCCTCTGAAGTCGAAGCCCGAATCGCCCGCCAAAGTCCTGGATTCGGTTTCTCAAACGACCCCGCTGGGGGTTGTCGTCGTCCCCTCCGACCTGCGGGACTATCGTGACAAGGAACTATTCGCGGACAGTTACACCATTCGCATGGGATTTCAGCCCCAGGACGGCGATCATTTGGGGACGAGTGACTACCCCTATTTCATGGTGCTCATTCCCGCCAAGACAGACCGCAGCCCGGCCGGCATCACGGAATACAAACCCATGGTCAAGGCCAGCGGGAAAGACACGCCGTCCGGCCATCCGGTGGTGCTGAGCCTGCGCCCGGTCTCTGGCGAACCCGGCGAGACACCGGCGATCGCCCAACCCGCTCCTGAACACACGGCAGTGCGCGTGGAGCTTTCCGGCAAGACCAGCAGCGGCGAGTCGGTGCCGGTGGTCTTTGATCTTGTCTGCGAGGGCAAGGCGAATCACTGACGTAGCCGCCGAGGTAAGGAGGCGGAGAGACGTGTCTCCGCCGGCATCCCTGCGACCCGTCATGGTGCCGGTTCGTCGGTCGGCCGGATCCGTAGCTCAAGCGGGTTCTGACAACACGGACACGGTCCCGGCCCGGGCTCCTGGATGACGCACACCGGACAAAAGTAATCGACATCCAGGAGTTTTCCGTCGCGCACGCCGAGGAATCGCGCGACATCCACGACCTCCGAAAACGGCAGGACATTCGCTTTCAACACGAGCTCCATCGCCTGAACCTTGGGATCTGCGAAGAGGGCCTCCGAATAACGCGTCCGAAGCAGGGTGTAATAGTGCCCCTTCGAATCGCGGAACCCCGTGATATGTGGATGGCTGGTGGGCAGTTCGGTACCGTAAAGCCGGTGCATTTCTTCGGCCAGGCACACGACCTGTCCGCGCAGAACCACGGGTTGCGGCGCCTTCTTTGCGACGCTTCCCGTCGCGACTGAATCCGCTGCAGCCGGTCTCGCCCCGGAGGATGCCCGACTGCTCGCGGTGGTCTGCGGCCCCGCGTTGGTCGCCGTTGCGTCCGCCAGAATGCAGGCCATCGCGGCAACGAGGGCCACGGCTTGCGCGCGGCCCGAAAGGCGATTTCGCCCGGGGAAAGACTCCACGGTCCGGGGCGATCGCCCATTGCGGACCATGAAGCGCGGGTGGGAACCCTCACCCGCACTTCGGGCGCCCTCTCCGACGCGCCGGGTTGCGCCCGCCGCGTCCGGTGTCCCGCCTATCGGATGCATCGGATGAGAGAGGGATTGGGTGAGGGCCGGTTCACGGAGAGGAAGAAATTCGTGGAGGTACACTCTCATGGCACAATGCCCCGAACCCTAGGGTTCGAGGGCACACCCTCGTTCACATAGACACGAATGATCGCGCGTCCAGCAAAAGCTCGGTGGTGATGGCCTCCGCCAACGACGGCCTCGCGCAAAAGACCCTTCCCCGGAGGGCCATTCCTGCTTTTCAGACAGGCTCCTGCGCCAACGACCTTGGGAGGGCGAGGGCGTCGGGGGGGCGGGCTCGCGCCCCGGCGGGTCCTCCGCCACGGTGGCCGGCCGACCCGGCCCGCACCGCCACCAACTGCGCCATCACGCTCAAGGCAATCTCAGGCACGCTGATCGCTCCAATGTCCAATCCCACCGGGCAGGCGACTCGTTCGAGTTGGGCCGTGGTGGCGATGCCATCGGTGATGAATTGCTCAAAGATGAGTCGCCGTTTGCGCCCGCTGCCGATCATGCCGAGAAACGCAAAGGGATGTCGGACCCAGCGCGCCAGGACCAGGGCGTCGTGCTGATGCCCACGGGTTGCGATCATCCCAAAGGTCGGCCGAGAAGGAAAGGGCTCGTCCAGGAGTTCCGGCCAGGGGCCGACCCGGAACTGCGTGCCTTGCGGAAAATGCGCCGGGCTCGCCAGCGCGGGCCGGTCATCGAAGACGGTGACCGCAAATTCCATCGGAATCGCCATAGGCGCGACCGCCTGGGCGACGTGACCCGAACCAGCAATCCAAAGAAGCGAGGGAGGTTCCACCGTTTCCCGGTAAAACCATGTGTCGTCGGAGTCTGAGACCCAGTCGATCGAGAAGTCCGCGCGTATGCCCCATTCGAGCAGTTCGGATCGCTCGGCGAGACGCCGCCAGATCTCGTGCGCCTCGGGCGCGCGGGGCAGGATGATCCCCTCTACGCGGCCTCCGCAGATCAAGCCGTCGTCCCAGCCGAAGTCATGATCGAGAACCAGGTCAAACCTTGCCGCCTCTCCGGTCCTCAAAGCGCGGCGTGCCCGATCCTGGATCTCAGCTTCCAGGCAGCCGCCCCCGAGTGTCCCCAGGATCCGACCGTCGGGCAGGAAGAGGGCCTTGGCGCCCTTCTTCTGAGGGCTCGAACCGCGTATGCTTGTGATGATGCCCAGGGCGAAGGGTGTGCCTTCGTCGAGCAGCGGGGGCAGGCAATCATAGAACCGCGACATAGATCGATGGAAGCTGCTGGGCGGTATTCTTCAGATCCTGACGAGACCTGCCGCGACCATGCCTTCCTCAACGATCGACAGTAAAGGTCAGGTCGAACGCAATTCCAGGTTTTGTCCCGGCCGGCCGCGGCGTTCCCGCGCCATCCTTTCGGTCCGGGCCAATGCTATAGACCTGGTAGCCGGCACGGTCCGGGTGACTCCCGAATCGTCCGGGAAGTGCATTCGAGCAGACATCGAACTCACGAAGGAAACAGGGACCGGAGAAAGTCGAGATTCTTCCGGTAACTCGGGGTCAGTCTCCCACCCGGAGGCACGGCTCCTTCAATCTGCATCCAACCGCGGTAATCGATATCCTCGATCGCGTCCCGGACCTTCTTGAAATCGACCCGCCCCTGCCCGAGCAACGTTCCATTCTCCTTCATGTGGAATTCGCAGATTGCGCCCTTCTTTCCGAGCCACCGGATCTCATGATAGATGTCGTAGCCCATTTGTTCGGAGTTGGCGACGTCGTAGTAGACCTTCACCGCCGGGGAGCCGATCCGGTCGAGGATGGCCATGTGCTCCTCGGCGCTGAGCCAGCTTTCGAGCCCGAGAATCGCACCCGCCTGTTCCGCGTGTGGCGCCACAGCCCTCAGCCGACGCACGACCTCGTCGGTGCCGGCCTTGTCCCCCCGGAGGTCGCCCTTGCTGAAAAACGCGACCAGGATCACCCGGCATTTCAGGGCCCGGGCGACGTCGATGGAGTCCCGCACCCAGGCGATTGTCCGTGGATTGGATTTGTAGGGAACCTCGTTGAGTTCGCCGATGGCGAGGGAGGCCATCTCTAGGCCGGCGCCGCGGGCCGCGGTGCGGTAGGTCTCCTGGACATCGGGTTTGCGGAGGGCCATGTCGTTGGCGGCCGTGCCAAGACTGATTTGCACGCCATCCAGGCCGATCTCTTTGGCGACCTCGAAGACCGACGGATCCGCCATACGCCCGAGCGACCAATCGCAGGCCCCGATTTGGAAGCGTCGAGCAGCCGGTTCCGCAACGACGAGCCCCAACCCGCTCCCCCATGCGGCGATCACGGCCGCGGCCGAAGCGCGTTGGAGAAAGGAGCGTCGAGTCCCGCGGAATCCTTCATCTGGAGCCGGGATGCGGTGGGAAAGGGGATCGTTCATGGCGTTGGGGCGCAAGAGTTATTTCCAATGTGGGTGCACGCCGCGGCGGCGGCCAGCGAGGAGTGACGAACGGCCCGCGCGCCGCTCGCACGGCTTGGCTTTCGATAAAGGGTCTGTCCCTTTGTTAGACTTCGACCTCGAATTCCGGCGCGCCTGTGGCCTGCTTCCATACTGAGCCACATCCGCCCCGGGGACGCCCTGGAGGGACGCCCTGAAGCGGGCGCCACTTTCCCGTTTGCGAATGGAAGGCGAACCATTCCATGGTTCGGGGGTGAAGGCATGGACCATCCTCCTGGTGACAGCCGCGACCCTGGCGCGGGGGTTCGCGGCGGAAGTCGACCGCCCGACGCTGACACTGGGGTCCGTCGCGCCGGAATTCTCGCTGCCCGGTGTTGATGGCAAGACGTGGTCATTGGCCGATTTCAAGGCGCCGATCCTCGTCGTCATGTTCACCTGCAACCATTGTCCGACCGCGCAGGCGTACGAGGGGCGTCTCCAACGGCTCGTGGCCGATTATCGTCCCAGGGGCGTCGATTTCGTGGCGATCAACCCCAATAGTGCCGATGCACTGCGCCTGGACGAGTTGGGGTACACGGATTTGGATGACAGCTTCGAGTCCATGAAGATCAGGGCCGCGCAACGCGGGTTCGATTTTCCCTACCTGGATGACGGTCCCAGCCAGGCGGTTGCTCGGCTTTACGGCCCTGTCGCCACACCGCACCTGTTCATCTTCGACGCGCAGCGCCGCCTCCATTACCAGGGGCGGGTCGACGATTCCGAGCGCGAGAACCTGGTGAAATCGCGGGATGCCCGGGCGGCCCTGGATGCGCTTCTTGCCGGCAGGGAACCCTCGGTCGCCTCGACGCGGGTCTTCGGGTGCTCCGTGAAATGGGCGGAGAAATCCGAGGCCAACCGCCAGTGGCTGGACAAGGTGCGGTCGGAGGCGGTCGCCGTCGACCCGGTCGATGCCGAGGGTCTCAAGGCACTGCGAATCAATGCGCAGAACAAGGTGCGCCTCGTGACCTTCTGGGCCACCTGGTGCGGTCCGTGCATCACCGAGTTTGACGATTTTCTCAATACCAACCTCCGGTTTCGTCATCGCGACTTCGAACTGGTCACCGTCGCCGCCCAATTCCCGGATGAACGCCCGAAGGTCCTGGAGTTTCTCGAGCGCCATCATGCCTCGACCCGAAACCTCTATTTTGGCGATCCGGACAAGTACCGTTTGATCGAAGCCTTCGACCCCGAATGGAACGGCGCACTGCCGTATACACTCTTGATTGGGCCCAGCGGCAAGGTCCTCTACCGGCAGAGCGGCGCCGTGGACTTTCTGGAGCTCCGACGCCGGATCGTTCCCGCCTTGAACGCGATCACTCCCTGGGGCGGTTGATTGCCGTGGGTGGACGCCTGGCGTCCGTCGCCGTCCGTCTTCGGCCCCGACATACAAATCCCCGGTGGGTCGGTGTCTATTCATCAAAGTGGGCGAGGACGGCAACAAACAGACCGCCTGGGCGGCCGCGCTTTACGACGCCTGTGCCGCCGACCTGGTGTTGTACGGGCGTGCGATCGGGCTGACCCATGCCGAGGCCGAGGACGTTCTGCACGACAGCTTTCGCGCGCTCCTCGGATTGGATTCGAGGCCTCGGGAGCCGCGATACTACCTGGTTCGAACCTTCCGCAATCGCGCGCTGAACCACCGGAGGAGTCTCTGGCGACGTCTCGCGCGTGAGATGGAATCCCACCGGTGGTTCGATCCCGATCCGGAAAGCGGGGCTGCGGCCGAAGCCGCTGCGGTGGCGCTGTCCGCGCTGCCCCCGGAGCAACGGGAGGTGATTGTTCTGCACCTCTGGCACGGACTCACCTTCGAGGCCGTGGGGGAGCTCCAGGGGATCTCGCCCAACACCGCCGCTGGCCGCTATCGCTACGGCCTTCAGAAACTCCGCAACCTCCTCAAGCAACCGGACCATGAACTCGAACTCGATTCAAGAGCTGGAAAACACCCTGCGTGGATTCCGCCCGCGGCGGCCCTCTCCGAAGGTCAAGGCGGCTCTGTTTGATGCCGGCCGGGCCCGCCATCCGGGCTGGGCCACCTCCATGCGATTCTGGCTGGCGCCATTCACGGCCGCCGCCCTGCTGGTCCTCACGCTGGCGACGGCATGGGCTCCAGGGGGTTCGTCGGAGGCCGACGGATACTCGGTGGCCGCGCTCCCGACCGCCTGGGCGTGCAGCGCCGTTGGAATTGAGCGAAATGCCCCGCCGTCACCGAGATTTCGGTCGACAACCACCGCGGTGACGACGCCAGGGTTGGGTTCGCTGCTGCTGCGGCAGACGAATGTTTTCGCCCCCTGATTTATGCCGAATCCGAGACCCGACGCGAAGGCCGGAAGCACCGCGCCGAGTGGCAAATCGAAACGAACCTTCATCCAGGCAGTCCCTCCGGACGCGGCAATTCCGGCGATTCCCATGCCGTTGTTTCGACGGCACGATTGGATCGCGCTCCTGATCACCACCGTCATCACGCTGGCGGGGTATCTCTGGACGCTCGCCCCCGATGTCACACTCGAGGATAGCGGAGAATTGGCGGTAGCCTCGTATTACGCCGGTGTGCCGCATCCACCTGGATACCCGGTGTGGACGATCTACACCTGGCTGTTCACCGTTCTGCTGCCGGTGTCGAACATTGCCTGGCGGGTCGCGGTTTCCTCGGCAGTGGCCGGGGCGCTCGCCTCGGGGGGGCTCGCGATCCTGGTGTCGCGGGTCAGCGGCTTTTTCATCGACACGCTCGACACGGCGCGTCAGATCGGGGAGCGCTGGCATCGGCTGATCTGCGTCGTCTCGGCGGTCGCGGCGGGTCTGCTCATCGGGTTCAACGGCTTCATGTGGAGCCAGGCGGTCATCGTCGAGGTCTACACGCTGAGCGTCCTCTCGTTCGTTCTCACGCTGGTGTTTCTTCTGCACTTCATTTACGCGCCGAGCCAGCGTCGGTATCTGTACTGGGCGGCGTTCCTGTTCGGCGTCGCCTTCACGAATCATCAAACGCTGATCGTGGCGGCCATCGGCATCGAGGTCCTCATCCTCATGGTCAGCCCGAAGCTCGGTCGCGACGCCCTGCTCGCCAACAGCGCCATTTATCTCATCGGTCTCGTGCTCATGCAGGCCGGTGGTCTGGAGAGCATCCGGACGAGCCCCGCCCTCTCGCTCATCTTCAACCTGGTCGGCATCAGCTCCATCATCGCCTGTGGGTATTACGCGGTGAAGACCGGCAGCCTTGGCACCGAATCGATTCCGGTCCTCATCTGCCTCGGCATGTGGGTCGCCGGCGCCGCCTTTTATTTCTACATGCCGATAACCGGCGCGACGAATCCTCCCCTGAACTGGGGTTACCCCCGGACGTGGGACGGCTTTGTGCACGCGTTCACCCGTGGCCAATACGAGAAGACGAATCCGTCCCTCGAACCGGGAAGGATCTTTGAGCAGATCCTCATGCTGTTCGAGGGCGCGGTGGAGGAGTTCAACCTGGTGTATCTCCTCATCGCGCTCGTGCCGTTTCTATTCTGGACCCGCCTTCGCAAGACCGAGAAGGCGTGGATGATCGGGCTTGTCGCGATTTACATCTGCCTGGCGTTCCTGTTGCTCTGGCTCCTCAACCCGAATACCGACCGGAAGAGCCGCGAGCTTGCTCGTGTCTTCTTCACCGCCTCTCACCTCATCATCGCGATGGGGTTTGGCTATGGCCTCGCCCTTTTGGCCACCGTCCTGGTCACCGAATACCAGAACGCCCGCAAGTGGCTCATGATTGCGGCAGCCACTGCCGGCGGCATCGCGCTGTTCGTGGTGGGGGTCACCTTCGGGATGGTCCAGTTGTTTCCGCCGGACCGGCCGTCCTACTTTTTTGGGATTGAGGCGACTCATGATCCGGTGGACCGCATCGCGAGCCTGCTGGCCCTGGCGCTTGCCGTCTCGGCCGTCGTCTATCTTTCCCTTCGCCCGGCGAAGCCCGATCTGCGTTTCGTTCTGATCCTATTCGCCGTGCTGCCCGCCAAAACGATGCTCACCCACTGGTCGGACAACGAGCAGCGGGGCCACCTCTTCGGGTATTGGTTCGGACACGACATGTTCACGCCGCCCTTCCTAGGCAAGGATGGCAAGCCCCTGTACCCGGAGATGACCCAGGACGCGATCCTCTTCGGGGGCACGGACCCGGGCCGGTTCAATCCGACTTACATGATCTTCTGCGAAAGCTTCATCCCGCCCCGATGCAAGCCGCGAGATCCCGCCTTCAACCGCCGGGACGTCTATCTCATCACCCAGAACGCCCTCGCCGACGGCACCTATCTGAATTACATCCGCGCTCACTACGACCGGAGCGATCAGCTTCCCTACGATACGCCCTTTTTCCAGGAAATGCTTCGAAGTCAGCGGGAGCGCGACAAGAACCTGTACACGAATGGACTCGCCAGGGCTGTCGCGCCCCTGGATCACCTCCTCTCCAGCTTCGGCGCCGCGGTGGAAAAGAGGCGTCGTGCCGGCGCGTCCTGGTTTGATCCGGAGGACTTCACCGGGCTCGCCGCCCTTGCGAACCGCCTGAAGCCGGGCCCGGCACAGGATGGCTTCTCCAAACACGTTTTTGACCTGCTGGAGCCCCGCACGCGGGAACTCATCACCTCCGGCAAGCCCGACCGTCGGCTGGCCAAGGCCCTCGCCGCGGACCTGAACCGGCTCCTGGAAAAGGAGTACGAGGAACGGATGGCGCTCTACGACGAACTCAACCGCCTTCCCGTGGCGGATCCGGCGCAGCGCCAGGCGGCGGTCGCCTCGCGCCTTGCCGCCTACCACGAGAGGCCCGATTTTCTCTACCTCGCCTCCGCCCTTGAGGGACTCAAACTCTCGGATGAACTGCAGCGGTTCATCGCCCAGGATCTGCCCACCGCCGCCAGGATTCGCATGGGCCGCCGGATCTTCGAGGAGGCCTACCCGGAGTGGATTTCCCGCAGCCCTGGAGGTGTCTATCCCGACCTGGAGATTCACACGCCCTCGCCGGAGGAATCCTCGAAGTGCTACAATGACTACATGGCCGACGCCTTTCAAAGAAAGCAACTCGGTCAACTCCGGGGGGGCGAGGACGTGCGCGAGGAGAACGGCAAGGTCACCGTCGCGGGCCAGGTGGCCGTCATGGCGATCAACGCCCTCCTCTGCCGCGTCATCTTCGATGCGAATCCCGATCACGAGTTCTTCATCGAGGAGAGCTTTCCGCTGGACTGGATGTACCCCTACCTGACGCCGTTCGGGATCATCATGAAACTGAATCGACATCCCCTGGCGTCCCTGGACGAGGACACCATCCGGCGGGATCACGAGTTCTGGCAGCAATACTCCAAGCGCCTCATTGGAAACTGGATCACTTACGACACAAGCGTGAAGGAGATCTGCGATTTCGTGGACAAGGTCTACATCGAGCGTGATCTGCGAGGGTTCAAGGGCGACCCGAAATTCATTCGGGACGACAATGCGCAGGCCGCCTTTTCGAAGCTGCGCAGCAGCATCGGCGGAATCTATGCGTATCGCGTGAACAACACCGCCTCCGGCGCGGACCGGCAGCGCATGACCCGGGAGGCGGAGTTCGCCTTCCGCCAGGCCTTTGCCTTCTGCCCCTACAGCCCGGAGGCCGTCTTCCGGTACGCACAGCTTCTCGCGCAGGTTGGCCGGTTGGAGGATGCCCTGCTCGTCGCCACGACCGCCCTGCGCCTGGACCCCTTCAACCCGTCGGTCATTGATCTCGTGGACAAGCTGCGCCAGATGCACGGAAGCGCGCCCCAGCTCGCCCTGGCCCGCCAACAGTTCCAGCAGCAGGAACAGGAGTACCAGCAGCATCCAAGCAACGTGGCGAATGCCATGTCCCTCGCGCAGACCTATCTCGAAAACCAGATGTTCCAGCAGGCAACCCAGGTCTTCTCGAGAATCGTCGGGCAACTGGAACCCCAGTGGCAGGCGGCACCCACCAACCCCACGACCGGCGCCTATCTCGCAGCGTCCTATATGCAACTGCGGCAGCCGGTCCGCGCCCGGATCATTCTCGACAAGCTCGTCGAACTTCCCAACGTCGACGCCAACACCCTCATCGCGGCAGCCCAGACTTATGCGAGCCTCGGCGACAGCGCGCATCTCGAGCAGACCCTGGGGCGCCTCGTCCAGGTCGCGCCCAGTAGCGCCGAGGCCTGGTACGACTACGCCGGGGTCCTCTCCGTGCTGAAGAAGCAGGTGCCGGCCATCAACGCCCTATCCAATGCCCTCCGGATCAGTGACACCCGTCGGGCCGCGAATTCGAGCGCCAAGGACCTTCGGGCCATTGCAAAATCGGACAACCGATTCAACACGCTCCACGACCTGCCGGAATGGAACAAGCTCGTGCCGTAGCCGCCCACGGAAAAGCCAGGGCACAGGAAACGAATGCCACCAGTCTCCCGGGGGCCACAGTTTTTCCGCGTCGATTCGAACGCAGCGCGAATCCGCCTCGCAATGGGCAGGCCTCCCAAATGCGCGGGCCCGATCCTTCGGGCCCGCATCTCCTTGATGGCGTCGGCGTCGCGACCCTGACGCCTGCCCTCGAGGGGAGACTTTACAGGCGTTGTTTTCCGACCTGTTCGAGTTGTCCCTGCCGCGTTCTCGATCCTTCGCGCGCGCTTTCGTGCTGCAGGATCGCCAGACCCGCCACCACCGCCGTGTCCGCCCGCAGGACCAATGGACCCAGCGTCACTGGCAGCGCACCCGCGGCGAGCAGCATCTCCTGTTCCTCCGGGGTGAAGTCGCCCTCGGGGCCTGTCACCAGGATGGGTTCACCCTCCCGATCGGCGCACCGCGCCAGCGCAACCCCGGGCAGCAGCCTCTCCGGACCGAGCAGCGCCGCAACCAGCGGGCCCCGCGGGCGCATCGCCAGAAACTCTTCGAGCGAGCGCGGCAGCTCGAGGCGCGGCGCCCAGGCGCTGCCACATTGTTTGCACGCCTCCGCCACGGTCCGAGCCCAGCCCTCCAGCTTTCCGACCGCGGCGTCCGGTTCGATGCGGACCACGCAGCGCCGGGCCGAGATTGGCGTAATGGAAGCCGCACCGAGTTCCGTTGCCATCCGAAGCATCGTGTCCATCGCCGCGCCCTTCAGCAGCGCGGGCGCGAGATGAACGGGTGGTGGTCGTGGTTGGGCGCGTTCGGACAGGACCTCAGCCATCACGGCGCGCCGGTCAGCGCGGGTGACGCGACATGTCCGGATCGTGCCCGTACCGTCGAGGACCTCGATCTCATCGCCCGGCTTCAGACGGAGAACGCCGATGGCATGGTGGCTTTCATCGGGAGACAGGCTGATCGAGGGTCCACGGGCGCCGTCGGGAGCGACCAGGAAGCGATGCATGCTCGACGGGTGCGGCCCCGGTCGCGGTCTCGAGGGCGATCGCCTACCGGAAAAACTCCCGCGCGCGATCCAGGAAGGACCTGGATTGGGGATAGCTGTCGTGGTCGCAGAGGGCAGCGAACTCCTCGAGTTTCGCGCGTTGCGCCGCGGTGAGGCGCGCCGGCACTTCGACAGCCACGCGGACCATGAGATCGCCGTGATCGTAGCCCTGGAGGTTTTTGACGCCTTTTCCCTTCAGCCGGAACAAGGTTCCGGGCTGGGTGCCTGGGGGGATCCGGATCGACGCGCGCCCCACGAGGGTAGGCACCTCGACCTCCGCGCCGAGGGCCGCATGGACAAAGCTGATCGGCAGTTCGCAAAGCAGATCGTCGCCGTCGCGGTGGAAGATCTCGTGCTCGCGAACGTGGAGGATCACGTACAAATCGCCGGACGGCCCGCCTCGCAGGCCGCCCTCGCCGTTCCCAACCGAACGCAGCCGGGTGCCGGTGTCGACGCCCGGAGGAATCCGGATCTTGATGCGGGAGGTCTTCTCGCGTCGGCCGCTTCCCCGGCAGAACTTGCAGGGCTTCTCGATCACGCGTCCGGCGCCTTCGCACCGCGGGCAGGTCTGCGCGATGCTGAAGATCCCGCGCGAGGTGACCACCTGGCCTCGACCGCCGCAGGTCGCGCAGATCTTCAGGGATGACCCGGGTTCGGCGCCCCGCCCGTTGCAGTGCTCGCAGGGTTCAGGCCGGGTGAGGGAGAGTTCCCGTTCGACGCCGAGCACCGCCTCCTCGAGGGTGATCTGGAGGTCGTATCGGAGGTCGGCGCCACGGGTTGGCGCAGTCGGATCGACCTGTCGCGCCTCGCCGAAAAGCTCGCTGAAGATCGAACTGCCGCCTCCGAAGACCTCGCGAAAGATCTCGAAAGGGTCGTGGAATCCGCCGCCGGGCGCGCGTCCACCGGCCCGCGTGCGCGGGTCGAACGCCGCGTGACCGTACTCGTCGAATGCCGCGCGTTTCTGGGGATCGCAGAGGGCCTCGTAGGCCTCCCCGAGTTCCTTGAACTTCTCCTCGGCCGTCTTGTCGCCCGGGTTCTTGTCCGGGTGATACTTGACCGCGAGTTTGCGGTAGGCCTTTTTGATGTCCTCCGTGCTGGCGTTTTTGGAGACGCCGAGCACCTCGTAGTAATCGCGCTTGGTCATGGCTCAGCCGTGGGGGGCCCGCGCGACGACGACACTCGCGGGGCGCAGGAGCCGTTGCTGCAGCCGATAGCCCTTTCGGAGTTGCTGGACGACGGAGCCCTCGGGCACCTCGGCCGTTTCCCGTTGCGACACGGCCTCGTGCCATGCCGGGTCGAAGGGCTGTCCAACGGCGTCGACCTCTTCCAGGCCGGCATCCCGCAGGACGCCCTTGAGTTGGCCCAGGACCATTTCCACGCCCATCTTCAAGGAATCGAGCCCCGCTCCCTGCGGAGAGGACATGGCCGACAGCGCCATGTCGAGATTGTCCAGGGCCGGCAGCAGCTTTTCCAGCAGGGCCTGATTTGCATATTGCCGCTCCTCCTGGCGTTCGCGCGCGGCGCGCCGGCGGTAGTTTTCCAACTCGGCCACGGAACGCAGGTATCGGTCTTTGAAGGTGTCCGCTTCGGCGGCCTTGTCGCGCAAGGCCGAGAGGTCGGCCGTCTTGACCACGACCTCGGGGGAGGGGAGGGATCCTTTCGGACCTTCCTGGCCAGCCGCCGCGGCATCCGCCGGACCGGCGTCATTCGGCCCGGCGGGATCGAAGACCGAACGCTCACCAGATGGAGTGGAATCGTCGCTCATACCCTTGACTGAAGAATACACAGGGCCGCGAAGATTACATGAGCCAAGGCCCGATGCAACCGGTGTCGGGAGGATTGGAACCCGTCAGGGCGCCTTCCGGGGAGTCCCCAAGGCATTGGCCGGGTTCCGGTAGCGATAAAAGCTTGCCGCCACGACGAAGGCGCCGGCGACCGCGTAGGTCAGGATGGAGTAGAAGACGAATCGATCGGCGCTTACAGCCGACTGCTCGCTGCCGTTGCCGGCGAACTTGGTGACCCACGACACCAGCAGATTCCCGAAGGCGACCGTCAGCAGCCAGAAGCTCATGACGGTGCTCTTCATCTGCTTGCCCGCCTCGGTGAAGGCGAATTCGAGGCCCGTGGTTGAGAGGAGCACTTCGCCGGTGGTGAGGACCACGTACGGAACGATCTGCCAGGCCAGGTTCGGGATGTCGCCCGTATCCAGCCGGTGCTGCAGCCAGGCCACGATCAGGAACGACGTCGCCGCGGTGACCAGTCCCGTGCCCATCCGGCGCAGTGGCGTCGCCAGCCGTCCAACGACCGGGTACACGACCAGCGTCAAAAACGGCACAAGGAGCATCACCAGGGCGGGGTTTGCGGACTGCATCTGTTCGGCGGTGATATTGAAGCCGAACAGCACCAGGGGCTTCATCTTCTCCCCCTGCAGCACCCAGGTCGACGTGCTCTGGTCGAAGAGCGCCCAGAACGGCGGGATCAGCGCGAACACCCCCAGGATCGGCCCGACCGAGGCGGCGGCATCGACGTCCTCGCTCCGAAATCGCCCGCGCGCGGCGTCCCAGAATCCCTGTCCAGGGGTCCGGCTTCCCATGTGGGTCAGGGCGTACCAGAAGATCGTGATGAATCCGGCCGTGTCGGTCTTTCGGGAGGGAGGCACCCGCGAGTAATGGGGTGTGCCGATCCAGAAGATCAGGGTCGCAATCCCCATCAGGATCCCAGGCACTCCAAAGGCCCATCCGTAGCCGGCGTGGTCCTTGATCCATGGGATCACGAGAAAGGAGAAAAACGATCCCAGATTGATCGACCAATAGAAGGCCCCGTACGCCTTTTGCAGCAGGTGCGATTGATCCGATCGGAACTGGTCTCCGACAAAGGCCGAGACGCACGGCTTGATGCCCCCGGAACCGAAGGCGATCAGGCCCAGCCCCAGGTAGAGCAGCCCGATCTTCGCGTCGACGCTCGCCGTCGAGTCGCTCATCGCCAGCACGCCGTGTCCGGCGCAATAGAAGAGGGAAATCCAGAGGATCGTGTGGTACCGGCCCCAGAACCGGTCCGACACCCACGCCCCCAGCAACGGCATGAAATAGGTCGCGAAAATGAAGTAGTGGATGATCTCCGTGGCTTCATCGGTGGACTTCGCCAGGATCGTCGTGATGTACACGACCAGCAGGCTTCGCATCCCATAAAAGCTGAAGCGCTCACAGGCCTCGTTGCCGACGATGTATTTGATCTGGGCCGGGAACCGGTCCCGTTCCACCACGGTCTCGGATGGGATCGCCGTCGTGTTCACGCGCTGCGACATACGCCAGTTCGGCCACCAAAAAAAAGCCGCGATTCAGGAATTCCGGAAATCGGCTGGCCCGCTCGCCCGTGGAACGGCAGGATTTCCCGATCATGACCCGATCCGGTTTCATCCTGGGCGTGGTGGTGGCGCTGGCGTTTTCTGCGTCGGCCGAACCGCCGTCGCCGTCGAACTCCCTGACCGATGCGGAGCGCGCCGAGGGATGGCGGTTGCTGTTCGACGGCGCGACCCCGACCGGGTGGCGCGGCTTCAAACAGGCCGGATTCCCCTCCCGAGGCTGGAAGATCGAGGAGGGCTGTCTCCATCACGTCGGAAGTGGCGGCGGTGGAGACATTGTCACCGCGGGTCTGTTCGATGACTACGACTTCGTCTTCGATTGGAAGATCGGCGCGGGAGGCAACAGTGGAGTGAAGTACTTCATTACCGAAGATCGCAAGGAGGCGATCGGCCACGAATACCAATTGATCGCAACGGGGTCCGGTGAGGGATCCTCGACGGATCTCAAGCACGCCACGGCGTCGTTTTATGACGTCCTTCCGCCGTCCACCCATTCACTCCCACGTCCGCCGGGCGAATGGAACCACTCGCGAATCCTGGTTCGCGGGAACCACGTCGAGCACTGGCTCAACGGCCAGCAGGTCCTCAGTTACGAATTGGACAGCCCGGCGGTCAAAGGCGGCATTGCTTCCAGCAAATTCCGGAAGGTTGAGGGCTTCGGCACGCACTTCCCGCACCGAATCCTTTTGCAGGATCACGGGGGAGACGTCTGGTTCCGCAATCTGAAGCTTCGGCCGTTGAAGGCTGGCGGTGGGCGGTCCGGGTAGGGTCCTCGTCCCCGGGGCGTCAAAGGGAGAAGTGTGTTCCCCTCTCCCTCTCTGAGCTCGTCGCGACCAGGCCACCCCACGGTAGGCGTGCGGAGCGGTATGGCCCGCGACCTCCCGGGTCACGATCGTCCCAAGCCCGTTCCGTATTGGCGGAGCTCCCGCATCCGTCCGCTCCGCGATGAACGACCTCTCCCGCGTGGCGGAAATCGAGTCGCTTGTCAGACGAGCTTCCAACCCTCTCGGTACTCGCGTTTCAAAAGGGCATCGGCCTCGGGAACATTCGGGAACCCGAACTTCTCGGGATCCCACTGAAGGCGGGCGCGGGTGAGTTTCTCCCGCAGTTGGACCCTGAGGCCCACGTTGCCCAGGAGCACGGTCTCGGCGAGGGGACCCGCCCAGTCGAAGTGGGAACCGCCGCGCTTGCCCGTCTTGCAGCACGACGCCCACTCCAGGTAGGTGTTGGACTTCGGCACGCGCGGAAGCCACGGGGCCACCCGCCCAACTTCTTCGCGCCGTTTCTCCGGGTACACGCGATCGCCAAGGATGTAACCTTCCGTCCCAACCAGGAGGCGACCGTTGTCCCCCAGCACCTCGCCATCTTCCAGGTCGAGCGGGCGCGCCGGACGCAGTCCCCCGTCGTACCACACGAGCTTCACCGGTGGCATCTCGATTCCACCCGCGGCGGATCCGCTCAAGCCGAGGACATGGAAGTTGTTGGATTGGGGCTCCGCGGAGCGCGCGGGGAACTGGAAGGTGATCATCGAGGCCAACGGATAGGTTTCCATGTTCACGCGGCTCGAACTGGCCTGAACGGACTCCGGCGCCCCCAGTTTGAGAGCGCGCGCGATGGGATCGATGGAATGACAGCCGATATCGCCCATCGCGCCCGTACCGAAGTCCCACCACCCGCGCCAGCGGAACGGTGCGTAGATCGGATTGTACGGACGCATGGGGGCCGGGCCGATCCAAAGGTCCCAGTCCAGGTCGGACGGAACAGGCGGTGTGTCGGAAGGGCGGCTGACCCCCTGGGGCCAGTACTCGTCGAAGAGACCGCGAGAGGGACGGTCGGTCCACACGTGAGCCTCAAGGACCTTCCCGATGGCGCCGGACCAGACCAGTTCACACAGGTGTCGGGTCTCGTCGCTGGCCTGGCCCTGGTTTCCCATCTGGGTTGAGACTCCGGCGGCGCGGGCGGCCTTGGCCACTTGTCGAGCCTCCCAGACCGAGTGCGTGAGGGGTTTCTCGCAATAGACGTGCTTCCTGCGCTCGATCCCGGCCATCGAGGCGAAGGCGTGAATGTGATCCGGGGTGCCGACCACGACCGCGTCGATCTCCTTCATCTCGTCGAGCATCTTCCGGTAGTCCTTGTAGCGTTTGGCATTCGGGAACTTTTTGAAGGTGTGGGCGGCGTGTCCCCAGTCCACGTCGCAGAGGGCGACGATGTTCTCGTCCGGGAACTGCGATACGTCACTCCCGCCCTGGCCCCCGATGCCAATGCCCGCGATGTTCAATCGTTCGCTCGGGGGCGTTTCTCCTCCGCGCCCCAGGACCCGCGCCGGCACAATCTGGATGGTGGCCGCGGCAAGGGCTGAGTTCTTGAGAAATCGTCGTCGGGAAACGGTGGACGATGGATTGGGAGAGGCAGTGCTCATGATGGGGTATGCGGTTGGACGTCGAGTCCGGTGCTACGCTTCAGCATCGCCGAAACATTTTCAACGCTCTTGGAGCGAAGACCGGCCGGAGGCCGGGTGAGGGTTCCCGCGGCAGATCACGGGGCGGCGGGAGAATCGGACGAGGTCGCGTTCTCACCGGATCGAGCCGCGGACTGGGCCGCCAGAAACCGCTTCCACAAACCCTTCTCAACGTACAATTCCAGGAAGAATCTGGGTCGCAGCTCGAACATCCCCACCATCTGCCACGCCTCGTGAGAGCGCTCATCGAGGGCCGCCCCAAGCTTGTTCGCCACCACGATCACTGGCGCGAATGGATTCTCCGGGACGTGATCCCACCAGCCGACCTTGGTGAAATCCCTCCAATACCAGGGCAGGGGCCAATAGCCATTGTCGGGCGCAATGACCTGCATGGGCATCCCGTGACCCGCTGGATGCACCCGCGCCAGGGCGCTCACCCGGTCCAGGAGGTTTTCCACGTCGGCGGAGGTTTGTCCGTACACGTAAGGATTTCGAAAGTCGGCCGCGAATTCGAAGCTGGCCCGGCGCGCCTCCCACGCGAGGTGCCCGATGGCACCCAACAGAACTGCCGCGGCCAGACCCCGGCACAGCATTCGCCTTGACGCATTCAACAGGGACCGCGCCCCGATGCCTGCCAGAACGAGAAAGCCCTGGTAGAACCCCAGCAGACACCACGGCGTCTTGTACGGAAGCATGCAGTAGATCGCCGCCAACAGAACGGAGTAGAGCAGAACAAAGCGTCCCAGGCGCCTTTGCGAAGGCGTCGCGCGACGCGGCCGCCAGACGCCAATGGCGCCGATCGCGGCAAGCAGGAGCACGGCCGCCTCGGTCCAGATTGGCCCTCCCCGCGCCTGAAACCAGCCCAGCCGATTCCAATAGAAATACCAGGGATGCACATGCGGCGAATCGCCGCGCGCCCGGGTCAACCAGATGGCGTAAGTCCGAATGGCATCCCAGGGCCCGCGGAGGTGGGTGAACAGGGAGGTGTAGAGGAGCGTGGCAACCAGTGCGGCGCTGGCCGCGCCGATCAGGACGTGGCGAACGAATGGACGCGGGATAGGAGCGATGCTGCGCCACCGGGAGGAAAGGCGATTCCCGGGGGTAGGAGAACTCGTGGCCGCGGTCCCGTCCTCCGGCGAACCGGCCCCTTGCGCCGGTTCCCAGGTACCGCTCGCCACCCATGCGATGGCGGCCGCCAGCACAGCGAACACGAAGGTCTCCTTGGTGGCATACATGAGACCGAGACTGAGGCCGACCCCCGCGGCCCACGCCGCGCACGGCCGCCGTGTGTACCGCCACGCGGACACGAGCGCCAGGCCTGTAAAGAAGATCAGCGGGATTTCATGAATGAAATAGCGGCTGTAGAAGACCATCGCCGGTGAGACGGCGGTCAGAATCGCCGCGGCAATGACCACAGGCCACCCGAGGCCATCGGCCGCCAGGCCGAGGAGGAGCAGGCAGCCGATGCCAAAGAGCACCGTCACTGCCCGCATGCTCACGATCGTGGGTTGCTCGCCCCCCGCGATCGATGCCAGTCCGAGAACGGGCAGGGCCAGGTAATAGAGGGCCGGTCCGTGGAACTCTTCCGGATCGTATCGATACCGGTGATGGAGCCACAGGTCATCGAGCTTGAAGGCGTTGACCGCCTCATCGTTGTGAAGCGGTCGGACCGCCAGGTCCGGGCCGCGGAGCCAAAGCCCCGCGGCGGTGGTGAGCAACAGGATGCCGGGACCGGCCCACCGCTTCATTGGGCGGGTACGCCGTACACCTCAATCTCCTGCCAGCAGTTCAAGGAGGTATTGGAAGTGCCGTTGCTGAAGGCGCGGAGGTAGCGGGCCGTCGTGCCTTTGCCGTCCATGACCTTCCCGTATTTCGTCTCGAAGTACTCCTTGTTGGTGCCGGCCCCCTGCTTGGACGAGTCGTCGGCGTCGTTGTTATAGATCGTGGTGACTCCCGTCTTGAACTCCGGATCGTCGGACACTTCGACGATCACGTCGCGTGCGATCTGGATGTACCGGTGGTCGTGCCAGATCGCGATGGCGTAGATCTTGCATTCGCGGCCGAGATCGAGTTGGACCCACTGCGAGCCTTTCCGCATCTCGATCGCATCCGAGTCGAAGGCCTCCTTCTTGCCGTCTGTGACCTGCGAAAGTTCGCCGGTGAACGGCTTGACGCTGCTGGTCACCTTCTTGCCGAGCGCCACATTGGTTGCATTGGCCGGGGCCATGAACGGCGCCGGATCCTCCTTCGGGGGCGGTTCGATATTGGGTCCGACCGGCACATCCTCTGGCGTGCCGCGAAGCGTTGGCTCCGGAAATTTGATCGGCAAGGGCTTCAAGTCCTTCGTGTCCTCAGCGGCCACGCTTGGAAAGCCGGCCCCAAGGATGAGCAGCGCGGCGGCAAGGTTCACGCCAGCGGCGCCAAACACGGTTGAGACACGGATGCGATTCATAGTCGATTGGTTCACAGGTCGATTCACAATACTCGTCTGACGTCGATGACGTCTGTTTCCTTCGATTCCAGCCAAGGACCGGGCCTCCCTCAAGTCGCTTGTGCACAAAACATCCATTCCAACTGGACAGTCCGCCAAAGCGAAGCTTGTCGACCTCACCCTTCGCGGACGGAATAATTCGTCCTGCGAATGTGGCGGAAAACCATCGTCCTCGCCATGGCAACTTGCGCCCTGGTCGGCGACGGGGCGCTCGGCGGAATCTCTTCCGCGGCCGACCCTCTGCCGTCGGGCGGGCGGCCGAAGGGACGCAAGGCCGAGGGAATACCCCCGCATCGACCGATGGGGATCGGACCCGGAGCCGCGGTCGGTGACGATCTTCCGGCCGTCGCTGCCAGCCAGGAAAACCCGGATCGCTCGAGACCCGTCAATCTCCGGACCCGTTGGATTGAGCGGGCGATTGCCGGGCTGCGGCGTCTTGGAATCTGGGGTCCGGCGGCTGCCGTCGTCCTGATGGTCCTCTGCTGCGTGGCCTGCGTGCCCGGGGTTTTCCTGACCGTGGCGGACGGCGCGGTTTTCGGGCTCGGCTGGGGATTCTTGTACGCATGGGGGGGCGCCCAGCTCGGCGCCTCCGCAGCCTTCTTCATCAGCCGGCATCTCGCCCACGACTGGGTCCGCCGCCGGTTGGTCCGGCGGCCCCTCCTGTCCGCGATCGAAGAGGCGGTGAGCGTCGAGGGTTGGACCATCGTCGCCCTGCTTCGACTGGTCCCCGGGTCGCCGTTCTTCCTCCTCAATTATGTCTTCGGACTTACCCGGGTGCGGTATTGGCATTACGCCATGGCAACAGCCGCGGCCAGTGCACCCGGGACGCTGCTGTTTGTCTACATTGGATCCCTCGGCCAATGGGTCGTGTCGGGAAGGATCCGGACGGTCTGGGATGGGCTCCTCTACGTGATCGGCCTCTTGGCGATCGTTGTCTCGACCACGGTGGTGGCGCGCAGGGCCCGAAAGGTGCTTCGGGATCGCCTGCCGAACCATGAAGGAAAATCCCACCACGGAGGACGCGAGGGGCTCAGCCCGACGGAGCCCCAACCCAAGGACTGAGCTCCTCCGGGTCGCGGCGTGACGGTTGGAGCCGTGCCCACCGTGCCGAGAGAACGCCTCGCGGTGCCTGCGGCCATAGACCGACCCCTTTTCAGCCGGTCGCCGTCGTCGATCTCCATTCCTTCCCTTGTTGTCTGCTGCCGGCTAAACCGTTTTGAACCGAAGGCAACGAAGGTCACGACGCGGCGTGTCGCCGCGAGAGGTAGTAGAGCACCGGCACCGACATGCGACTGATCAGAAGGGACGCCACCTCGCCCGCCATCAGCGAGATGGCGAGTCCTTGAAAGATCGGGTCAAAGAGGATCACCGCGGCTCCGACGACGACCGCGAGCGCCGTCAGGAGCATCGGCCGGAAGCGCACGGCGCCCGCATCGACGACCGCCTGTCCCAACGGAAGCCCCTGGGATGTTCGCTGCTCGATGAAGTCCACGAGGATGATCGAGTTCCGAACCACAATGCCCGCCCCGGCCATGAAACCGATCATCGAGGTTGCGGTGAAAAAGGCGCCAAGGGCCCCGTGAGCCGGAAGGATCCCAACCAGTGAGAATGGAATCGCCGCCATGACCACAAGGGGCGTCAGGAAAGACCGGAACCATCCCACCATGAGCACGTAGATCAGGATGAGAACGACCCCGAATGCGAGACCCAGATCGCGAAACACCTCGATGGTGATATGCCATTCGCCATCCCACTTCAGGGCCGGCAACTGATCGGAGAACGGCATCGCCGCATTCAGAATGGCCAATCTCGAGCCGGATGGAACGACGCCCGTTGAACCCGACAGGCCGCCGACATCCAGCGAGCGAAGCGCCTTGTTCATCTTCAACAGGGCATAGACGGGGCTCTCGATCGTCCCCGCGACGTCGCCGGTGACATAGGTCACCGGCAGGAGGTTCTTGTGGTAGATGCTCTTCTCCGTCGTCGTCGATTCCAACGTGACCAGTTCCCGCAGCGGAACGAGGGGCGCCCGACTACCGCTCGAAGGTTCCGGCAAAGCGTTCGCATCCCCGGAGCGCACGCGCAGCGACAGGAGTTCCTCGGGCGTGGAGCGAAGGGCGCGCGGGACTTCCAACATCAGGTTGACGTCCTCGCGGTCGCCGGGTTGATGGAGCAGATCCACCGAGACGCCTTCGACCGCGATCTGGAGCGTTTCCGCCAGCGTCTCCGCGCTGATGCCGTTCAGTGCGGCCTTCTCTTTGTCGACTACAAAGCGGGTCTTCGGCTGATCCTCCTCGACATACCAGTCCACATCCACCACGCCCGGGGTCTCGCTGAAGATGCGCCGGACCTCCCGGGCCAGAGCCAGGCGCGTCGCCTCGTCCGGACCATAGATCTCAGCGACGAGCGTCTGGAGCACGGGGGGGCCGGGGGGGACCTCGGCCACCGCCACGCGCGCCCCGTACTTGCGGCCAATCGCCACGATCGCGGGACGGACGCGCCGGGCAATCTCATGGCTCTGCGCGCGCCGGTCGTGCTTCGGCAGCAGGTTGACCTGGAGATCCGCGACGTGCGCCCCGTGACGAAGGAAGTAGTGGCGGACCAAGCCGTTGAAGTTGAACGGCGCCGCCGTACCCGCGTAGATCTGGTAATCGGTCACCTCCGGCTCGTTCCGAACCGCCGCCGCGATCTCGCGGGCCGCCTGCGCCGTTCGTTCCAGCGCGCTTCCCTCGGGCATGTTCAAGATCACCTGGAACTCCGACTTGTTGTCGAACGGGAGCATCTTGACCTTGACCCAGCCGATCTCGACGGTTGCGAACGCCCCAAGGAGCAGGAACAGGTTGATGCCCAGGAACAGCCAGCGCCAGCGCGCTCTCTCGATCATGGGAACCATCGCCCGGCAATACAGCCGACTGAAGATGTCCTTCTGGTACGCCGAGGTGTCGATCCTCTCATTTCCAGGAACGCTCGCGGAGGCGGCGGGTCCCGGCGGAACCGCCGTCGGAGCGTGGCGCAGCAGGCGCCGCTCTCCGCCCAGCCATCGAAGCATTCGAATCGAGGCCCACGGCGTGACGATGAACGCAATCAGAAGCGACCAGAACATGGCCGCCCCCGCCCCGATCGGAATCGGACGCATGTAGGGCCCCATCAGACCGCCCACAAATCCCATCGGAGCGACCGCGAAGATCACGGCGAACGTCGCAAGGATCGTTGGATTCCCCACCTCGCTCACCGCCTCGACCGCGACTGACGCGAATGGCCGACCGCGATTCTGCGGCAGATGAAAATGGCGCACGATGTTCTCGACGACGACGATCGCATCATCGACGAGGATGCCGATGCTGAAAATCAGGGCGAACAGCGTGATCCGGTTGAGCGTGAATCCGAGCAGGTAAAACACCAGCAGCGTCAAGGCGAGCGTCGCCGGAATCGCGACCGCAACGATCCCCGACTCCCGCCAGCCCAGGGTCAGCCAGATCAGGAGCGACACCCCGACCACCGCGATGCCCATGTGCAGAAGGAGTTCGTTCGATTTCTCCGCCGCGGTCTCCCCGTAATGCCGCGTGATCGCCACCTCCACGTCGCCTGGGATGATGGTGCCCTTGAGCAGATCGACCTTCCGAAGGACATCGCGAGCCACCGAAATGGCGTTGGCTCCAGGTCGCTTCGCCACGGTCAGCGTCACGGCAGGTTCCTCGAGGAGGATCGTCTCCGGTCCGGATCCATGGGTCCGGCCCTCCGCGGTCGCTGTTCTCGCATGACCGGCGCCCGTGCCAAAGAAGACGTACTGGGAGGGTTCCTCAGCGCCATCGACGATCTCCGCGACCTCGCGGAGATACACGGGGCGTCCCCCGTAAACCCCGACCACGACCGCGCCCACGTCTTCCGCCGTCTGGAGGAAGGCCCCGGTCTCGATGATGACCTCGCGATTCCCCGTGGTGAGACCGCCGGCCCGGTACTGCCGGTTGGCCTGCCGCAACATCGGGATCAGTCCAGCCGGGCTCAATTCGCGCGCCGCCAGTCGCGCAGGGTCCAGGAGCACTCGCAGTTCGCGTCGCGCGCCGCCAATCAGGTGCGTCTCGGCCACCTTCGGCACCTGCTTCACCGCGTCGTCCACCTGCACGACCAGGCGGCGGAGCAGCAGGGGATCGTAGCGGGGACTGTGGAACGTCAACGCCAGGATCGGAACGTCGTCGATGGACCGGGGCTTGACGAGCGGGCGTCCCACGCCGTGCGGGATCCGGTCGAAATTCGACGCGAGCTTCTGGTTGAGTTTCACCAGGCTTTGCTCGACCTCCTCTCCCACCTTGAAACGCACGATCACCAGGGATTCGCCCTCGCTCGAGGTCGAGTACACATACTCCACCCCCGGGATCTCCCAGAGCAGCTTCTCCATCGGCCGGGTCGCCAGCTCTTCAACCTCCTTCGCCGTGAAGCCGGGCATGGCCACCATCACATCGACCATCGGCACCTTGATTTGTGGCTCCTCCTCCCGCGGCAGCAGGATGACGGAGAGTCCCCCCAGCAGCACCGAGGCAAGGACGATGAGCGGGGTCAGCTTGGAATTGATGAATGCCGCTGCCAATCGCCCTGCCACCCCGGGGCCTGGCGCCTGAGGTCCGGAGTGAGCAGGGGATGGCTGGGACGCCTCGCCGGCGCCCCCTTGCGGGGCGACGTGATTCACGGCACCTCCACCCGTTGTCCGTCCACGAGCGAGCCCGGCCGGGCGGCGACCACCGACTCACCCGGTTCCAGACCCGCGAGGATTTCCACGTCCGTCCCGAGGCGCTTGCCTGTCCGCACCAGGCGCAGCGCCGCGCGCCCCCCGCTCACGACGTACACAAACTCCAGTTGACCCCGGGACACGACCGCGGCCTGGGGCACCGTCAGCACCCGCGATTCTCCCGTCGGAATACGGGCCCGCCCAAACCATCCGGCCCGCGCCGGGACCTCCCGCGGCAAATCGAGCCGTATTCGAAGCGTCCGACTGGCGGAATCCGCCGAGGGCTCAATCTCGCTGACCACCCCCTCGACGATTTTGGAGTCCGACCCAAGAACGACCGGCAGTTTGTCGCCGAGGTGCACCCGTTCGACCAGGCTCGCCGGCACGTCCGCCTCGAAGCGAAGCGATGCCGGATCCTCGAGTTCGAGAAGGGTCCGCCCCGGGCTTGCCAGGTCGCCGAGGTCGGCGAGTTTCCGGGTGATCACGCCCGGGAAGGGTGCGGTGATGCGAGCATAGCCCAGCAGGGTCTCCGCCTCGCTCGCGGCCGCCTCGGCCACCCGATGGCGCGACTCGACCGCATCGAATTCGGCCTGGGTGACGACCTCCTGGCGAAGCAGCGTCCGAAAGCGCTCCAGCTCCCGTCGGGCTTGCTCGAGCACCGCCTGGGCCTGCTCACGCCGGGCGCGAAATTCTGCGGCATCAAGCTCCACGAGGGTCTGGCGGTCGGTCACCGTCTGACCCGGCACAACGGGCAGGTTCACGATGCGTCCACTAACCTTCGCCTCGATGGCCGCGCGCCGGCGGGCGCGCACGGTGCCCACGACCTCTTCGGTGGCGACATGCCGTCCCAAGCCGGCCTCCGCGAGTTCGACGGCGACTGCGGGGACGGACGCCGCCGGGGAGGCCGAGGCGTCGAGTGACCGGCGATGGCAGCCTGTGACGCCCATGGCGAGGAGGCTCGCCAGGATCAACGGCCGCACGACGCGCCCTCCCGTCCGATCCCGAGGCGGCGCAGGATCTTCTCAGCGGGACAGAAGCCGGTGAAGACCGACTGAACCAGGTTGATGCCGACAAAGGCGGTGAGGAGGAGCCAGGCCTCATGGGACCAATGGGCGAGGGCCAGGCTGAGGAGGACGAGGGTGCCGGCGAGGAGGCGGATGGCGGATTCGAGTTTCATGTCATGGGCGGGATTTGGGAATTGCCAAGGACCGACGGGGGCTTCAAGTTGTCATCAATGTCTATATGCGTATTAGCTCATAGAATCCCTGTCAACCGGTTTGTGTCCTCCCCGTAACGGTCATGAATCGTCAACCGCTCTCCAACGAGGCCCTCGACCTCATCGCCGCTCGCTTCCGCCTCCTCGGCGAACCCATGCGCCTCAAACTCCTCATCGCCCTCGAACAGGGCGAGCAAAATGTCTCCCAACTCGTCGCTCTCACCGGCGCCACGCAGGCCAATGTCTCGCGCCACCTCCAAAGCCTGACCGAGGCCGGCATTCTCCGCCGCCGCAAGGAGGGCCTCAATGTGTTCTATGTCGTCGCCGATCCCGGCATTTTCACCCTGTGCGAACAGGTCTGCGGCAGTCTTGAGCGTCGCCTCGGCGATCAGGCGAGGGCGCTTGGTCTCCAGGCCCGATCCCCACGCCCGCTCCCCGCCGGGGGAAGGGGTCGCCACCGCCACCGCGACGGCGTCTAAGAGCCTGCCTATTTCATAGAGGTCTTGCGAAAGGCGACCGTCCGCGAGCCCGCGAAATCCTTGGCAGGCGCGAAGCCGCCGGTTCGGACCGCGGCCTTTAGGCCGCTTCAACGTGACGGGACGCGACGTCGGCCGACTAGAACTTCGACGCGCGTGCCGTCGGGGTATTGAAGCGGCCTGAAGGCCGCGCTCCGCATCCGCATCCGCGAGTTCCGACGCCCTGTCGGCAGCGGCGGTACCCATGTTGAAGGTAACCTCCTCTCCCACCGGACCTGCAGCAGGTCGCAGTGGAAGAGATAGGAAACATCCGGGCTAGCTAAGGGCTCGACCCGCGCCTCGTCGATCCGTCATTCGGCGAGATGACCGTTGATTCCCAGGCGGCGCGGCCTAGGCTCCCTCGGACGATGAGGCCGCGTTTGATCATCGCCGCGGAAACGGGCGTCTTGATCGGCATGGTGGGACTGGCGCTCTACCAGGCCCGGCTCCTCCGACAGGCCCGGGAGGATCTCCGCGCGGCCCTGGAAACGCCCGAGCTCCCCGCCGATACCAATCAGCGACCGGTCCGTCTCCGTCTGCGCCAGTTTCCCCAGCCCAGTGTCCGGACCCAGATCCGGGACCTCGACTGGAGCAGCGTCGAGTCGGACGACTACGTCCGCTATGTGGCGAACCTGCGCCGCATCGGCTGTCCTGAGCAGACCATCCGCGACATCATCGAGGCCGACGTCGCCAAGCTTTTCGAAGCGAAGCGCCGCGCCCTCGAACCGCCTCCTGCGGATTGGGATTTCTGGCGTGGCTCCGACGACGCTGATGGCAGCGAGGGTTCGAGCGAAGACCTCAACCTGCGCAAGGCTCGTCTCGCGGCGCTCGACCGCGAACGCCGGGAACTGGTGATGCGTTTGCTGGGACCCGCCGGAGCCGAGGCGCAACTCGAGAACTTCCGCGAGGAGGGTCTCCGGGATCGTTCACTCCAATTCCTGCCCCTGGACAAGCGTCAGGCCGTCGCGGAGGCCATTGCCCATTGGCGCCAGGCGGTGACCGAGGGCACGGCGATCGCCGACGATGCCCAGCGGACGGACCGTCTCGCCGCGGCAGAGCGCGGGCTCAATGACCAGCTCTCCGCCATCCTCAACCCGGAGGAACGTGAACAGTTCGAAATGCGTGCCAGCCCGCTTGCGGATCATCTCCGGAATCAATTGCGGGGGTTCGACGCCAGCCGCGAGGAGTTCGAGCAGTTGTTCCGGATCGAAAAACAGTTGGGAGAGCAGAGCGCGGCATTTGCCGCCGCTGCCGGCAACGATTCCCAGGCCCAGGACCGCATCGAGGCCGCCCAGGTGGAGGCCGCCTCCAAAATCAAGGAAATGCTGGGCGACCAGCGCTTCCCGGATTATCAGCGATCCCAGGATCCCGACTACCGCACCCTGTACAGCCTTGCCCTTTCGCACGAGGTGCCGACGAGCGTCGCCAACCAGGTCTGGGACATGCGCCGGGCGGTCGAACAACAAACCGATCGCATCCGGGCAAATCCGCTCCTGACCGGGGAGCAGAAGGAGCGCGCCCTCGAGGCCATTCGGAACGAGACCCAGACCTCGATTGTGTCCGTCCTTGGCCAACCCCTCCTCGAGGCCTACCAGCAACAGGGTGGAGCGTGGCTGAATGAACTGACGTCCCCGGCAAATCTCGGTCCCAGTTACGCGCCGGAGAGCGAGACGGCCTCTCCGCCGCTGGCGCCGGCGGTGTCTCCGCAAGCCCTCGGCGCTCCCCAGCCATGAATCGTGGCGGGATGGGTATCGCTGGGGCGGCGAAGCCCCCGCCGTCTCCCCTCGCGGTTGTAGCGCTGGGTTCGAATCTCGGTGATCCCGAGGCCCGGCTTCAATCTGCGATCGAGCGGCTTCGCGACCTGGCAGGCGGAGAGTTTCGATCCTCCTGCCTGTATCGGACCGCGCCAGTGGATTGCCCGCCGGGCAGCCCGGACTTCTTCAATGCGGTGGTGGTGTTTCGGGCGCGTGCCGGTGAAACGCCGGAAGGGCTCCTGCAAGCCCTGCATTCGATGGAAAGTGCGTTCGGCCGGCGCCGGGGTCCTGGACGGAACGAACCTCGGCCGTTGGACCTGGATCTGATCGCCTTCGGGGAAGAGCAGCGGAATGGACCCATCCTAACCTTGCCGCACCCTCGCGCGCACGTGCGTCGCTTCGTGCTCGAACCGCTCGCCGAACTGGCGCCGGACCTTAGTCTGCCGGGCTGGACGATGACGGCCTCCGAATACCTCCGGGACATGACCTGAGAGCCCGTCTGACAATTAGGAAGGGCCCTGCGACGAGGGATTTTGTGCGAGGCCGAGACGGCGAGACCGGAGCATCCCCGCAGCGGGCTGTGACGGTCGAGCCAACGAAGGCCTCGCGCAAAAGACCCGTCGCCCGAAGGGTTTTCGCAGGAAAGGCCGCCTGGCTTCGTTGCTCCTCAGTCACAGACCCCTGAAGGGTATGCTCCTTCGTCCCGCCTCGCCATCCGGCCTTTCCTGCGAAAACAGGGCCCCTCCTAATTTTCAGACGGGCTCTGAGATCGCCGACCGCTCTCACGAGCCGGAGGAGGTCGAATAGGGAATAGGGAATAGGGAATGGCCAATGGAACGAACCAACCCTCGGCTTTGCGAAGCACGCCCCCGGTAGCGTCGGCCATCCGAATTCGCCGCGCCCCGGCGGGGCGCGGGCGGCAGCCGGTGCGGCGGCGAACGACCGCCTATACAGATTAGCGTGTGCGCGGTGTCTCTGGATTGATGGCCATTCGTCCATGAACTTTCCCTTCCGGGGCAAGCAACCCCATCCATCGCCCGGCTCGAATACCATTCATCCGAACGCGGAGCGGGCGGCGCGTCGCCGCATTGTGGTGATCCTCGCCGGGATGGGGGTGATGCTCCTGTTGATCCTGCTCCTGCCACGACCCGACAACCGCCGCCACCCGAGCGCTGAAGGCCACCAGGACAGGCTCGGCTCCACCCCCTCCGACCGTTCGTCCTGGGCGGAACGCCGCGAACGGGCGCGTCGGTTTTTCCATCACCGGACTTCGGCGGGCTCCGATCCATCGCCGGAGGAGGTCGTCGCTGGAAAAGTCAGTCAGTTCGGCCGCATGCGACATCAACTCGTCCGCGAGATTGCGCGACGGACTCACACCTCGATTCCTTCCGAAGTCGAGGCGTTCTTCAAGGCGGTCGAGGCGGGTGACTGGGATGAGATCAACACGCGTTGGGAAGCCATGGCGGCGCGCTCCGGGCAGTACACGGGTTCGACGCACGCTCCGGAACTCGATCCCTTTTGGCCGGCAGTGCTGGATGCCTATGGCGTGGCGGAGCAGGCGCACCTGTGGCCCGCGCAGCAACTTCTCGACTGCGGGAATGAAATCCTCGGTTCACTGAAACCGGGAGAGGTCTATTTCGGCGGCACCGATCCCGGTCGCTGGATTCCTGAATTGGTCAACGAGACCGGTGCCGGCGAACCTCACGTCATCATCACGCAGAACGCGCTGGCGGATGCCAGGTATCTCGAGTTCTTGCAGACGCTCTATGGCGATCGCCTCTCGCTGCCAACGCAGGCCGATTCCCAGCGCGCCTTTCAAGCGTACGTCGAGGATGCGCGAAAACGACTGGAGCACGATCAGCAATTCCCCGACGAATCGAAACAATTGCGCCCGGGGGAGGATGTACGGGTCATCGACGGCAAGACCGAAGTCTCTGGGCGGGTCGCGGTCATGGCGATCAACGAACGGATTTTCAATAGCATTCTAAAAGGCAATCCCGACGTGTCGTTCGCGATGGAACAGTCCTTCCCGTTCGAATCGACCTACGCGCAAGCCACCCCGGCCGGCCCGATCATGGAATTGCGGGTTCAGGAGGGACCGGATGCGTTGACGCCGCAGCGCGCGGCCGAAACGGTTGATTATTGGCGCACGACGATCGACGGCATCCTGGCGGAAGACCCGCCGGCGCGGTCGGAGGAGGTGCAGCGGACGTACTCCAAGCTCGCGACCGATCAGGCGAAGTTACTCGTGAATCGTGACTATCCGGCTGAGGCGGAAGAGACATTCCGCCTTGCCACGCAGATGGCCCCCTACAACCCGGAGGCGGTCTTCGGATATGTGAACCTGCTCATGCAGCAGGACCGCATCGCCGAGGCGATCCCCATCGTCGAGAACGCTGCAAGCGCCAGCCCGGACACTCCGACCTTTGGGGATCTCCTGACTCAACTGCGCAACCGCGGCGGTCCCTGAGCGGAGCGTCTGATCCGTCGAATCCTCTCCGTGAATCGAATCGGAGGAATGGCGTAGCCGCCGACGTGAGGAGGCGGACACTCGTGGCTCCGCCTCCTCACGTCGGCGGCTACCCTGGCAGGCATGTTGGGTCCTTCATCGATTCGGTCGATCGGGATCTCGCCCCTTTCGATTCGACCAACGGGCTTCCCGGTGGAACAAGAATACCGGACTCAGGATGGCCATGAAGACTGGCGATATTGAACGGATCCGGCAGGCCGGCTTGATAACCGATGAGCAGGGGCGGGCGATCATCGAGCATTTTCACCTTCGGGAGGATTCTCATCGGTTCCTGACCGTCCTTTCAGTCTTCGGCGGAGTGCTCGTGGCCGCCGGGATCATCCTGCTGATCTCGGCCAACTGGGAAGACATCCCCGATGCCGCGAAGATCGCGGGCGGACTGCTCCTCATGCTCGGGGCGCACGCCGGGGGATGGTGGTTGCGGGACGCCAAGGGCGGGGCGCCCCGTGTCGGGGAGGCCTTGTACCTGGTCGGGGCATTGCTCTTTCTGGCGAACATCGCCCTTTTGGGTCAGATCTTCCATCTCACCTCGCGGCTGCCGAATGCGTTTCTCGCCTGGTGGATCGGCATCGCCGCCCTGCCATGGATCCTTCGCTCCCGCCCGTTGCACGCGCTCAGCCTCGTCGCCCTGACCGTGTGGATGGGCTCCGAGGCCTGGCAGGACACAGGGTTGCTGGCCTTCGGTGGCGGCGGTTATCCGCTGATGCTCTTCGCCCTGCTGGGACTCTGTTTCTATGGATTCGGATTGATCCTGCAACCCACGGCCTGGGTCGAGTTCTCCGAGGATTCCGAGCGCATCGGCCTGTTCCTCTTTGCAGGGGCGGTGTTTCCGTTCTGCCTGGGTCCGTTCCACCGGGAACTGCTGGACCATTTCCGCGAGGGTACCTGGGTTCCGTTCGCAATCCTTGCGCCCCTCGCGCTGGGGGTCGTCGCCTGGGGACTCTCGAAAGATCGACGCCTCTCGCGGGACTGGACCTGGGCGTGGGGAGCGACGCTCGGTGCGCTGGTGGTTTACCTGGCGGTAATCCTTTTCGGCGGAACCGGCGACTCGACGGTCGGCGGCGAGCCCTGGCTGGGGACGCCGATGAGTTGGATCGCCACCGTGATGGTGGTCGCCTATGGGCTGATCCAGGTCCGCGTGGGCCTCCAGCAGGGCGCTACCGGCATGGTGAATCTCGGGATCGCGCTCGTCGCCGCGGTCATTCTGAGCACCTACGTGCTGCTGGTGGGCACCATGGGACAGACAGGACTGGTCTTCGTCGTCTCCGGGGTCTTTTTCCTCGCCTTTGGCGTCTACATGGAAAAGCAGCGGCGCAAACTCCTGCGCCGGATGCGAACAGGGAACGCGTGACAACCTCTTCGAAACTTCCCATGAACCAGGGAATGGGGAATAGGGAATGGTCCGCCTCCTCAACGTCGGCGGCAACGGTTCATGAGCATGAGCACTTCAGAATTGGAATAGAGAGGCACCCATGAGACTTCGATTACTCGGCTTCGTTGTTGGATTGCAGACGGCCTGGCTCCTGGGCACGGCAGTCGTCGCCCAGCGCAGCCTCGTGACCGGTCAGATCGTTCGGGTTGAAACCCTTCCCGTGGATCCGCGCGATCTGCTCCGTGGCGATTATGTGATTCTGAACTATGCGTTCAGTCGCATCCCTGGAGACCAGTTCGAGCCGCCCGTCGCGGGTGTCGAAGGGTTGAGGCCCGGGGCCGTCATTTACGTCGAGTTGGCACCCGAAGGTGAGTTCTACCGCATGACGCGCGCGTCGCTGGAACCCATTGTGCCGCCTGCCGGTCATGTTCTCCTCCGCGGGCGCGCAACCCGGTCCAATCCCGGCAACCCGGTCCTATCGGCGAAAACCTCGGTGGACTACGGCATCGAACAGTTCTACGTGCCCGAAGGCACGGGTCGGCCCCGCGGAAACCTCACCGTCGACCTCTCGATCCAGAAATCCGGCCGCGCGATGGTTCGTGAGGTGTATGTTGACGGCGCGCCGTATGTGGACGCCATGCGACATCAACAATCAGATTCGACGCTTCCACCGTTTTGATTCAAACAGGGGCTGCACATGAACACACCGATCCGTTGGAGTAAAATCGCGAGGACCGCCGCGCTTGGCGCTATCGCCGCGATCCTGGCCTCCGGTTGTGCCACCGGGAGGCCGAATGCGACATCCACAGAGGACCTCCTGTCGAAAGTGTCCGAACCCGCGCGCACCACCATCCGTCGCGTGACCACCGGCGGAAAGGTGGAGAAGGTAGGCAGGGAGACGGAAAGGGGACGCATCGTCTATGACGTCGAAGCCGACGTGGCGGGACGCCACGAGGAATTCACGATCGCCGAATCCGACGGCGCCATCCTGGGAACCGAAGTCCAGGTGGACCTTGGTGATCTTCCCCCGCCGGTCCGCGCCGCCGCGGAGTCATTCTTCGACAACACCACGGGCCTTACCTCGATGAAAGGGCTCGAGTACGGCGTGACCTCCTACGAGATCGTTGGGAAGAGGAAGGGCCGGACGGTCGAAGTGACATTCGATCCCTCCGGCAAGCGGATCGAATGAGCGGAACGGCTGACCCATCCACCGGGTCGTGCCGAAGGGGTGAAGGCCTCGCGCAACAGACCCGTCGCCCGGAGGGCCCTTCCTGATTTTCAGACGGGCTCTTCCTTCGAACGTGATGCCGGTGCCTGGGTCGCTTCGTAATTCCCAAGAACCTCCCCCATGACCACCGTGTAAGTCAGGGAACCCGTCGCCAGATCCACATCCGGGAGGAGATCCTCATCCAGCGATGAAAGGAGCGGTTGGATGTCCTCCTCCTTCAGTCCGGCGGATTTGAGCAGAATGACGGTGCCGCTGGCGGTGCTGTTTGGCAGATAATGCAGATCCACGGCGGCGATCTCGCTGCCATCGCGAAAGGCGAGAAAGCGTTCGGACGACGGGGTGCGAAGGGTGCGTTTCCAGGAGATCATGGATCAAAGAAGGATGCCCACCAGGAGGCTCGCCATCGCCACAAGGATCACCGCGACCGACACGGCCACCGCCAGGCAGCCCTTGCCAGCGCCGCGCGAGGAACTCGTGCGGTATCCCACGCCGGTGCCTGGGAGGCCAAAAGTCGTATACCGCCGGCCACGCCCGCTGACCCCCGTTCGAAAACCGGGTCCCCCGACGGAATAGCCGATGCCCGACTTGCTGAGGTTTAGCCTGAAGGGCCCCATCCGGACCGATTTGCGGTAGTAAAAGCCCATGCTCGAAAGTCACATAGGGGCAGGAAGGTTCGGCGGGCAAGGGCAATCAGACGGGCTCTTAGAGTCCGGGTGCGCCTATCCTCGGGACCCTTGGGGAACCTGGATTTCGTCCCGGGCCCCGCTCGGCTTGACGGTTCTTTTTTATCCGGGTAATATTCGGCCATGACTGAAAGGACCGAAACACATATCGAAGAGAGCCCCGGGCGCCGACGGTGCGTCGCTTTTGCCGGCGGACGGCGGATTGCGCGCGGTGAGATCGCCGACGTGGCGGTGCGCGTGAAGGCGGCGATCGATGGAGGCGAAGAGGGAAGCGTGCTGTGTTTCGACGAGCATACAAGCGAGCCGGTCGAACTTGATCTGCGGGGGACTGACGAAGAGATCAGGCGGCGTCTTGATGGAGGTCGGGAACCCAGCGCGCCGCGGAGTCCGGGGCGGCCCCGGTTGGGAGTGGTGGCGCGGGAGGTGACCCTGCTGCCCCGACACTGGGAGTGGTTGTCGGAGCAGCCCGGAGGGGCCTCGGTGGCGCTGCGCCGACTGGTGGAGGCGGCGCGACGCCAGCCGGATCCCGAAGCGTCCAGGCGCCGCGACCTGGAATCCGTCTACCGCTTCATCTCGGCGATGGCCGGCAATGAGCGGGGATTTGAAGAGGCGGCCCGGGCGCTGTTTGGAGGACGACGGGCTCGCTTCGAACGTGAAACTGCGTCGTGGCCGGCGGATGTCCGCGAGCATGCGCGCTGGCTGGCCCGAGGCGTCTTCGATGCGGAGGGTGGCCGCGACGCAGCCAGGCCAGACCCGGAGCGATCGTGGCCGTCCTGAGAACCCGTCTGAGCGGCCTATAGTCCGTTCCAGCGATAGGTTTCGCCCCTGGAAAGGCGCAGGTTCCGCGTGACGGTGCCGTATCGCAGTTGGGTTGAGCCGTCGTGAAGGGCATGCAGCGTTGCTTCGAGCAGCTTCCCCTCGCTCCAGGAGACATCGACCTCGAAGCCGCCCCGTGCCCGCAAGCCGTGGACACTGCCGACCGTCCACGCCCCGGGCAGGGCGGGCAGCAGGTCGATTTCCTGCGCAGTACTCTGTACGAGCATCTCCCCGATCCCGGCGGCACCGCCAAAATTGCCGTCAATCTGGAATGGCGGATGCGCATCGAACATGTTGGGAAAGGTGCGCTCTGGGCTGATGAGGAATTTCAGAATCTCGAAGGCGTGATCCCCATCGCCCAGGTGCGTCCAGAGACAGATGCGCCAGGCGGTCGCCCAGCCCGTCGCCTTGTCTCCGCGCATCTCGAGTGATTTTTTCGCTGCCGCGGCCAGGTCCGGGGTGCCACGCAGGGTGATGTCATGGCCCGGGTAGAGACCGTACAGGTGCGAAACGTGCCGATGATGGCGGTCGCCGGCCTTCAAGTCCCAGTCCTCGAGCCACTCCTGCAACTGGCCTTCGCTGCCGATTTGATTGGGCGCGAGCCGGGCACGCGCGGCGGCAAGTTGTTTCCGCAAGTCCGGATCGACGCCAAGCGTCTGGGCCGCCTGGATCGTGTGGATGAACAGGTCGCGCAGGATCTGCATGTCCATGGTCGGGCCCGCACAGACGGCGGCGCCGAGGGGATGGCCGTTTTCGGGCGAGATCGATGGATTCGTGACCAGCCATTTGTGCTTCGGTTCCTCCTGCAAGGTGTCGAGGAAGAATTCCGACGCGCCTCTCAGCGCGGGATAGATCCTCTTGAGAACGGCCGCGTCGCCACTGAAAGCATAGTGATCCCAGAGATGCAGGCACAGCCAGGCGCCGCCGGTCGGCCACATGCCCCAGTTGGGGCCATCGATGGGCGCCGATGCGCGCCAGAGATCGGTGTTGTGATGCACCACCCAACCCCGGGCGCCATACATCTCCCGGGCGGTTCGAGCCCCGGTCACCGTGAGGTCGTTCACCATCGCGATCAACGGTTCGACGCACTCGGGGAGATTGCCGGGCTCGGCGGGCCAGTAATTCATCTCCGTGTTGATGTTGATGGTGTATTTACTCTGCCAGGGCGGGTTCAGGCTTTCATTCCAGATGCCCTGAAGGTTGGCGGGTTGTCCTCCGGGACGGGAGCAACTGATGAGCAGATAGCGGCCGAACTGGTAATAGAGCGCCGCCAGTTGCGGGTCGCCGCCCTTGGGGAAATGCTGGATGCGGACGTCGGTCGGCAGCTTCATTGCTTCGCTGCGGCCGAGGTCGAGTGTGACGCGCCGGAAGAGCGGCTGGTAGTCGGCAAGATGGTCCTTGCGCAACCGGGAGAAGGATTTCCTGGCGGCGGCCCCGAGATGCTGTTTCACGGTTTTGTCGGGATCGCCACCGACATCATCGAAGCTGTTGTAGCTCGTGGCCGCACAAATCAGGATCGTGACCTCGTCGGCATGGTTCACCGAGATTCTTCCGGGTTCGACGGTTGTGTTGCCGCCGCTGGCGATGACCTTGACGCGCGCCACGTAGTGGAGTTGACCCTGGATGCCGCCGGCGCTGCCGCCCATCCCTCGCATGACGAGAATGTCGTTCCCCTCGGTTTGGACCGAGGCCGCCATCGGTGTTGTCATTCCGGCCATGCAGGAGATGCCGCCCTGCCGGTCCGCCGTGAGATGCACCACGATGACATTGTCCGGGGCATTCGCGAACACCTCCCGTGTGTAATGGATCCCCTCGCTTGTATAGGTGACCGCGGCGGTTGCGGTGTCGAGATCGAGCTCACGCCGATAATTCTCAAAGGTCGTCGTGCCGGGAAACTCCAGCAGCATATTGCCGACGGTCTGGTACGGCATCTGGCCGAGCGGCTTCGCCATGACCTTTGCCGAGATGAGCCGTGCCGCCTCGCCGTAGCTGGCGTCGTCGATCAACCGTCGCACCTCCGGCAGCGCGGCCTTCGCCTCTGGATTCACCGGATCGTAGGGTCCACCAGCCCAGAGCGTGCCTTCGTTGAGTTGGAGGCGTTCCTGGCTGACGCCGCCGAAGATCATGGCGCCAAGGCGGCCATTTCCAACGGGGAGGGCCTCCACCCACCTCGCGGCCGGTTTGTCGTACCAGAGCACCAGGGAACGGGCATCGACGGGATCAGCGGCAGGCACGGCTGCCGAAGAGGCGATCACCGACGCCAGCAGAAGCAGTTTCTGTCCATTGAAAAGAGTGTTCATTCCGGCAGGAACTGTTGCGTGGGCATCGCGATCATTTGCGGTATTGGTCATCGGTGACCTTCTCCATCCAGTCCACGACCTTTCCGTCGAGCGCTTCCTGAATGGCGATGTGGGTCAGGGCGGTGGTTGGCGAAGCGCCATGCCAGTGCTTCTCCCCCGGCGGGAACCAGACGACATCGCCGGGATGGATCTCCTCGACGGGGCCGCCTTCGCGCTGCACCCAGCCGCACCCGGCTGTGACGATCAGGGTCTGGCCGAGGGGATGACTGTGCCAGGCCGTCCGGGCGCCCGGTTCGAAGGTGACCATGGCCGCGGCCGCGCGCGCCGGAGGGTTTGGCTGAAACAGAGGATCAATGCGCGCGGCGCCTGTGAACCAATCCGCGGGTCCCTTGCCCGACGGTTGCGACCCGACTTTTGTGATGTGCATAGGCCATTCTCAAGGGTGTGGATCATTCAACTCGCGACCTGTCTCGCAGCAACGCCACCTGATTGCCCACGGGTTGAGCCATGCAAGGGAGTGTCGTTGCGCAGAGGGTGGCCAGCGCCAGAGCGGCCAATACTTCTCGAATCGGGATCATGGCGTCGGACAATGAGCCGCGGAATGTCACGCGCAACCTGAAAGGCCGCCACCGGCGACGGTTCGCCACGGGAAGGCACATTACCGGGCCAAATCACCCCGAATCTGTTGCCGCGACACCTTCAATCGCAAAGATGCACTGAACACCGATGCGCTCCATTGTATTTCTTTCTGTTGCCCTGAGTTCGCTGGCTCTGACGCAGGCGGCCGACCGGGTGCTGATCGGCTGGAATGATCTCGGCATGCATTGCCTCGACGGTCGGGATTTCTCCGTCTTTTCGATCCTCCCGCCGTACAACACGGTCCATGCCCAGTACGTCGTCAACGGACAACTCGTCACGGCGCCGGGAGAGGTCCGTGTCCAATATGCGGGCATGACGGATCCGAACGGATCCATCAATTCGACCTCGGAGGGAAAGAGCAATTTCTACCGCTACGTCCGCCAGCTCTACGGCGCGTCGCTCCTGCCGGACGAGGGATTGGCCGGCTTCGGCATGCCCGGGCTCGTGGGCATCGGGCCTGCGATGCGATTCGACACCGGCTCACACGAGTTCGCCGCCGAAGGCATCCCGATTTTTCCGTGGGACGACGCCGGCCGGCCGAATTCGTATCCCCTGATGCGCCTGACGGCACGGGACGCGAGCGGCGCGAACCTGGCGGAGACGGACGTGGTGTTGCCGGTTTCGGATGAAATGGACTGCCGATTTTGCCATCAGTCGGGCGCGCATCCGGGGGCACAACCTGGCGCGGGTTATGTTTGGGAGGTGGATCCGCTCCGGGACTACAAGCTCAACATCCTTCGTCTCCACGACCAATTGAACGAGGGGCCTGCCTACACGGCGGTCCTGCAAGCAGCCGGGTATTCGACGGAGGGCCTGTTCGCGACCGCCACCCGAGGGCAGTTCCCGATTCTCTGCGCGCGGTGCCACGCCTCGAACGCACTACCCGGCACCGGGATTGCCGGGGTGCCGCCGCTCACCCAGTCCGTGCACTCGTGGCACGCCACGGTCGTGGATCCTGAGTTTCTCGAGGTCCTGGATGACCTGCCGGATCGCAGTTCCTGTTACCGATGTCATCCGGGTTCGGTCACGCGTTGTCTGCGCGGCATCATGGGCAGGGCGGTGGACGCCGAGGGGCATTTCGCGATCCAATGCCAGAGTTGTCACGGGCGGATGTCGGACGTCGGGGCGGCGACGCGATCCGGGTGGCTTCAGGAACCGTCGTGCCAATCGTGTCATACCGGCACGGCGACCCAGAACAACGGGGCCTTGCGTTATTTCACTGCCTTCGAAACCAACGGCAGCCCGCGACAGGCCGTGAACGCGACGTTCGCGACCAACCCCGACACGCCGTCCGCGGGACTGTCTCTCTATCGGTTCTCGACCGGTCATGGTCGGCTTCAATGCGAGGCGTGTCACGGACCGACGCACGCTGAGACGCCGAGCGGCGAGGCCAATGACAACCTGCAGGCGATCCAACTCCAGGGTCACAGTGGAGTCCTCGTCGAATGCACCCTGTGCCATGCGAATCCGGTGTCCAACCTGGGGGGACCCCACGGGATGCATCCGGTCGGGCAGAACTGGGTGCGCGCGCACCCGGACATTGCGGAGCGATCGCGCGCGACGTGCGAGCCCTGTCATGGCGGCGACTATCGTGGAACGGACCTTTCCCGGATGCGCACGGATCGCTCGGTGTCGGCGTTCAACCGGACGATCCAGTTCTGGAAGGGCGAGAAGATCGGCTGCTACGCCTGCCACCGGGGTCCGACGAGTGAGAGCGCGAACCCCAACCACGCGCCCGTGCTCCAGGACGCGATGGCCGTGGCAGTGGCCGGGGGCTCGATCGACATTCCGCTGTTCGCGACGGACGCCGACAACAACCCGCTGATTTTCGAAGTCGTCGAGCAGCCAGCCCTGGGAACTGTTTCCCTGGCGGGTTCCAACGCCACCTACCACGCGCCGCCGGCCTTTGAAGGAACCGAACAGTTCCGGATCGCCGCATGGGATGGCTCCCTCGGATCCAGACCCGCCCAGGTCACGGTCACGGTCGAACCGGGGACGCCGGAACTCGTCCTGACCGCGCTGGCGCCGGATCAGGCCCGGGCCGGATTGCCCATGCCGTTCCGGGCGCGGACGACGGTGAGGGGAGCCGCCGCCGGGGCGTCGGTGGATTGGGAATTCAGCGATGGTTCAGCCAAGTCGAGCGGTCCGTCGGTGGCACACACGTTCGAGGAACCTGGGACGTACACATGGACGGCGACGGCGGCGGTTGGGGAGGCGGTCCAGGTTGCCAGCGGCGAGATCACGGTGGAGGCGATGCCGATGTCGGCTTCACTGGTGGCGGAGGCGGTTGCGGACCGCGTCAGGGTTCATTGGTCGGACCCTGACGAGGGGTGGTTGCTGGAGGAGACCACGAGCCTGGGGGGTGTGCCCGTCTGGCTGCCGGTCACGAATGGGATCGCGTCAGACCCACAGGGCTCGTCGATGGTGGCCTCGGCGGCCGACCGACGGTTCTATCGCCTGCGGCGGACGCATTGAGGGCAATCTCAGCGAGGCATCTCCAGTCCAAGCTTGTCCGCCACCTGCGCGACGTCCTTGTCGCCGCGGCCGGAGAGGTTGACGACCATGAGGGCGTCGGAGGGAAGGGTGGGGGCGCGACGAATGGCCTCGGCGACGGCATGCGACGATTCCAGAGCGGGGATGATGCCTTCGAGCCTGGCCAGGCGAGTGAAGGCGGCCAGGGCATCGTCGTCCGTGGCATATCGATATTCCACGCGGCCGTGATCATGGAGCCAGGCGTGTTCGGGGCCGACCGCCGCGTAGTCGAGGCCCGCGCTAATGCTGTGGGTGGCCTGAATCTGCCCTTGCTCGTCCTGGAGGATGTAGCTCCGAGTGCCCTGAAGGACGCCCAGGGAGCCGCCGTGAAATCGCGCCGCGTGTTGCTCCGGAAGGATCCCATGTCCGCCGGCCTCGACGCCGCACATTTTGACGGAAAGGTCATTGAGAAACGCGTAGAAGAGTCCGATCGCATTCGAGCCGCCGCCGACGCATGCCACCAGGAGGTCCGGCAGGCGTCCTTCCTTCTCGAGGATTTGCTGGCGGGTCTCGTCCCCGATGACGCGGTGGAAATTCCGGACCATGACGGGGTAGGGATGCGCCCCATAGGCCGTGCCGAGGATGTAATGCGTGGTTCGGATATTCGTGACCCAATCCCGCATGGCCTCATTGACGGCCTCCTTGAGCGTCTTCTGGCCCGCATGGACCGGGACGACCTCGGCGCCCAGCATCTTCATCCGATACACATTCAGGGCCTGCCGCTCGCAATCCACCGCGCCCATGTAGATCACGCATTGGAGACCGAACATCGCCGCGACGGTGGCCGTCGCGACACCGTGCTGGCCGGCGCCCGTTTCGGCGATAACCCGCGTCTTTCCCATGCGCCGCGCAATGAGGGCCTGACCGACCGCGTTATTGATTTTATGCGCCCCGGTATGGAGGAGGTCTTCGCGCTTGAGATAAATGCGGGCGCCTCCGAGCTCACGCGTCAATCGCTCTGCAAAATAAAGGGGGCTGGGACGGCCGACGAATTCCCGCAGGTAATAACGGAACTCCCGCCGAAAGGCCGGATCCTCCTCGCATCGAAAATACTCAGCCTCGAGCTCTTGCAGCGGGTGCACCAGGGTTTCCGGGACATAGCGCCCGCCGTAAGGGCCAAAGTGTCCTGTCCCGTCCGGCAGATTCGGCGATGCAAATTCGGCAGCAGCGCGCATGAGGGACAGGAGCATATCGGAGACAAGCGTTCCTGAAAGCGGTTTTCAGAGCGGGAGATCGCCACCGGCTTCCATTTTCACGGGATTTCCGTCTCCCGGCCGACGCGAACCGGGGACATTAAACCCGCGCCGCCGCCCCCATGAGGCGGAGATCCGGGCTCTTATCACCGTGGCGGCTACGAGGAGGCGCCTCCCGGGAAGAATCGCCGGCGGCCAGGGTCGTGAATAGGCTGGCGCCGTGCTTGCCTCGGGGAGGTCCGCCAACCGCCGGAGACGTGGGCGCGCATTGGAATCCGCGCGTCGCGACTCCTTCTGGCGCCGGACGGTGGCGTCGGTTCTTCGCCAGACGGGAACCCCTTGCTTTGTGTTCTCAGCCGATGCGTTGGCGGGCCAGGTCCACCGTCTCGAACGCGCCTTCTCACGCCTGCGGGTGCGGCACCTTTGGTCGTACAAGACCCTGTCCCTGGGTCCGGCGGTCGCCTGGTGGAGGCGGCGAGGAGGATGGATCGAGGTCGTATCGGAGTTCGAGTTCCTCGCCGCGAAAAGGCTTGGATTCCACGCCGACGAGATCGTGGTGAACGGCCCTGCCAAGGACCGCTGGCTCGGCCCGCAATCGCCCCGGCGCCTCCGAGTGAACTTCGATTCCCTGAGTGAATTGGAGGCGCTGGCGCCGGTAGCGGCACGGAGACGCTGGCAGGTCGGACTGCGGTTCCAGACCTCGTCCGAATGGAATCCGGATTACCCCGAAGTTCGAACGCAATTCGGATTTCTTCGAGCCGAGATCCCGACCGCGCTGCGGATGCTGCGCCAGTGGGGTCTGGAACCCGAGGTGGTCCATTTCCACCTCCGGACGAATGTGGCGCACGCGGGCGAGTACCGGCGCGGCATTCAGGAGGCCCTCGAGGCGGCCGAGGAAGGAGGTTGGAGGCCACGCGTGCTGGATATGGGGGGAGGAATCCCGGCGGAGTCCGTCCGCGATCCTCACGGGCGATTATTCGATGCGCGATTCACGCTGAGTTCCGTCCGGCAGGCGGTCGCGAGCGTGCTCGAGCGGCACGCGTATCTTGAAGAGGTCTGGATGGAGAACGGCCGGTGGTTGGCAGCACCGGCCGCCGTCCTCGCCATCCGGGTCCTCGACGTGAAGGAGGATCGCGGGGTGCGGATCCTGATTTGCGATGGGGGACGAACGCTGCAGGCCCTGGTGGCGACCTGGGAACGGCACGCGGTGGTTCCGCTGCCCAGGCGCGGGGGGACAACCGTCCCGACATTGATCTGCGGTCCGACCTGCATGGCGTTCGACCACCTTGGCGTCCACAGGTTGGCCGAAGGGATCGCCCGAAACGACGTGTTGTTCTGGCGGAATGCGGGTGCCTACCAGCTTGCCTGGGAGACGGGTTTCTCTCATGGGCGCACGGCCATCGGGTGGGTGGAGAACGGACGCCCGCGGATGGTTCGACGCGCCGAGCGGTTTCCCGAGTGGTTCCGCTCGCGCGCGGGTGGCGCGGCGGTCTGGAAGTGAATCGGCATCCGGGCGTGTGCGGTCGAATTGCCCATTGCCAGTCTGGAGGATTCGTTCCTACCCTTTATGAATCCACGGCATAAGGGAATCTATGCGATCGAAGGCTTCTTCCATGCGGGCTTCGCTGTCCGGGCGCTGGAATCGGGCGGGTTTCACGCTGATCGAACTGCTGGTAGTCATCGCGATCATTGCGATCCTCGCGAGCATGCTCCTGCCAGCGCTGGCGAAGGCCAAGCAAAAGGCGCACAGCGCCAAATGCGTGAACAACCTCAAACAACTGTCACTGGCCTGGATCATGTATGCGGACGATTTCGATGATCGTCTCGCGCCGAATCTCCTTGGGAACACGAACGCCTGGATCGGGGGAAGTGTAAGTTCCCTGCCGGGCGCGACGAATGTCTGGGACATCAAGAACGGTCGTCTCTGGTCGTACACTCCCGCGCTGGAGATCTATCGTTGTCCCGGGGACATCCTCGCCTTCAAGGTCGGCGGCAGGTCGGTGATCCGCGTGCGGAGTTTCTCGATGAACGGCCGGATGGCCGGCGATCCCCAGGCCGACTTCGTCAATCCCGGGCTGCCCTTCTTCCGCAAATCGACGGACATCATCCGGCCGGGACCTGCCCAGGCGAATGTGTTCGTCGATGAGGAAGCGAAGAGCATCGACGATGGATTCTTCGCGGTTCGCGCCCTTCCGAACGTGTGGCTGTGGCAAAACAGTCCGGCGAGCCGTCACGGCAAGGCTGGGCTGGTATCGTTCGCCGATGGACACGCGGAGATCTGGAGGTGGCGCGAGGGCACCACGGCGTCGCTTTCGGGCCTGGATCGGTCGGCGCGAAAAGGGGATCGGGACCTCCAACGATTCAAGGACGCGACCTATCAGCCCTGAAGCCCCGGGGCCTGGTCCTGTCGCGAACGCGCAGGAATCCCACTCGCGCGTCCACTTGTACTCGCAGCCGAGGGGGTTCTGATGGGGACCTGTCAGCGTCAACGCTGAGCTGGAGTCTCAGAAGGCTCCCGGGGCCCGGGAAGGAAGCTCCACGCATGGAGCAGGGAGAGGACCCTGTCGACCAGTTGCGGCAGGGCTGCCGCCACGTCCGGTGTCATGCGGGAGCCTGAGGCGCAACAATCGGGGACCTCGACAGCAAGAAGGCGGATCGAGGCAGGCATCGACAGGCTCAAGGCCCGGCCCAGGGACAGGGTCTCCGCCAGTCCCAGGGTCTGCGAGTTCCGCCCCATGAGGTGCGGCACGTGGTCGCTGAGGTACTCGTGGAGTTGACCGGGACGCCGCTCGCCGGTCTGGACCGCGTCGACCAGGATCACCTGGTCGTACCCCGCCATATCATCGAGGAGCGGAAGGCCGGTCTCACAGGATTCGCGGATTTCGCAGGGGGTGGCGCCGTGGAGTTGCCTGCGGACTTCGCGGACGACGAGCAGCCCGATCCCGTCGTCGCTGAGGAGGTCGCCGCCAAGGCCCAGGAGCAGCCGACGGGACAGGGCGGGCGTGAATTGCGGTCGAGATGCTTCATCGATGAAAGGCAGCCAGTCTGGCGGCTGATTCGGACTGGGAGACGTTGACCTCCGGGAGGAATTGGCGATTTGCCCATTCCAAGCATCTGGGACATTTCGCCCCTCCTGTACGGTCGACGGCGATGAGCTCATTGAACTGAGGTCAGCTTTTTCGACCGAAATGTCCGCGTGCTCCACAATTCTTGTCGGATCCTAACCCTCGAGTGTCGGAGATCGGGTCGCTGCGGCCGTGCGGGATTGAAACTGTTCGGCCGCCTGGTCAAGGGCGAGGGCGAGATGGTCCAGGCGGGTCGGTTTGGAGATATAATGGTCCATGCCCGCCGCCAGGCATTTCGCGCGGTCGCCCTGCATCGCGTTCGCCGTCATTGCGACGATGATGACGCGGTCGGACGGATGCCCATGAGCGCGGAGGTGACGCGTGGCCTCATAGCCGTCCATCTCGGGCATCTGACAGTCCATGAGGATCACGTCGTAGCCCTGTCGCTCGATTGCCTCGATGACCTGGCGGCCATCACCCACGACGTCCGCCGTGTAGCCCAGCTTTGCGAGTTGGCGGACAGTGACCTTCTGGTTCACGGCGTTGTCCTCGGCGACCAGGATCCGAAGCCGGGCGCGTGCGGTGGCGGAGACCTGCGGGGAGGCGGGTTCACGGCGCCGCCCGGCGGAGTTATCATCGACAACCAGGACTCGCCGGCCCGCCAGACAGTCGGGGTGGGTGGTGACCCCGTCGGAGTCCCGTCCTTTCCGGAAGGGAAGAACAAACCAAAACGTGGACCCTGCGCCAGGCGCGCTCGTGACGCCGATGCGGCCGCCCATGATCTCCACGAGGCGGTGGGAAATCGCCAGTCCGAGACCGGTCCCTCCGAAGCGCCGCGTTGTGCCGGTGTCTGCCTGGACAAACGGTCTGAAGAGGCGTTTCTGGATCTCGGGATCAATTCCGATACCGGAATCCCGGACCGTGAAGCGGAGGTGAACGGTGGAGTCCGATTCCTCGTCTCGGGCGACGCGCGCAACGACCTCGCCCTTGCCGGTGAATTTGACGGCGTTGGCGAGGAGATTCAGGACGACCTGGCGGAGGCGCGCGGGATCGCCGATGAGCCGATCGGGCACGCCGGACTCGACGAGTGAGGCCAACTCGATGCCTTTGGAGTCGGCGACCTGGGCCAGCATCTCCACCACCCCTTTCACGGTCTCGCGCAGACCAAAATCGACGTCTTCAAGGTGAAGCTTGCCCGCTTCGATCTTCGAGAAGTCGAGGATGTCATTGATGATCGTGAGGAGTCCTTCCGAGCTGTTTCGGACGGTCTGTGCGAAATCCCGCTGGGCTGCATCCAGGGGGGTATCGAGGAGGAGGTTGGTCATCCCGATGATGGCGTTCATCGGGGTGCGGATCTCGTGGCTCATGGCGGCCAGAAACTGGCTCTTGGCACGGTTGGCCGCCTCGGCGTCCATTTGCGCCTGACTCGCGGAGGCCTCGGCACAACGCCGCTGGATGACCTCAGCCTGAAGCTCGGCGGTGCGCTTGTGGACGCGAAGTTCGAGTTCGTCGTGGGCCTTCTGGAGTGCGGCCTGGGCCTCCAGCCGTTCCGTGATATCCACCGAGAAGACGATCACACCGGTCACCCGTCCGGTCGCGTCGCGGTAAGGTATCTTGTCCGTCACGACATGGCGTTCGGATCTGCCCCGCGACTTGACGGTCTCGACAATGCCGAGCTTGGGCCGACCGGTGCGAATCACTTCCAGGTCGTCCTGGAAGAATTGATCGGCGTGTTCCGGGTCGAGTTCACTGGCCAGATGGCCCTCGAGGTCCTCCCGTTTGACGCCGAGTTGTTCCGCCCCGGCCCGGTTAATCCGCAGGTGACGATTGGCATCGTCCTTGAAGAGCACCAGGGCCGGAACCGAATCCAGGATCGTTTCATACTCGGCCCGCTGCTTGGCCAGGATGGCTTCGGTCCGACGACGTTCTTCAATCTGTTCGCGAAGGGCCAGGTTCGAGCGGACCAGAACGGCGACAATGACGACGACAACGAGCAGCGCGGCGAATGCGGAGAGGCCGAAAAGGAGGATTCGCGCAGAGGTCCACCATCCCGGCGCCAGGACATTGGTCAGGGTCGTTCTGGCGAGGAGGCTCGAGTCGCCGCGCCGGAGAAAGACCTGGCCGACGTGCGGCACTGCGAGCGCCAGCAGCATCCATACGGCCTTCCTGGTAACGGCACAATTCATCCCTGATGCAGGCTCGCGACGATGATCCTGGCGGGCGGGGAATTCCGGCAATGCGCCATGCCACCGGCTTTATCGGCAGGCCGACCCAGTCCTTGAGAGCCCGCGTCCTTGAGATCCGGGGTGAAGATGACCAACGAGCTGACCGGGTGAGGGATGGGACGCCGGGAAGGAGCCCCTCCGGGTAATTTCCGAGCTTTCGGGGTGGAGCCGTCTAGGGGGTCGCGCTAGACTCCCGGCTCGACGGAGTGAGGCGGCCCAGGATGTCTCTCCGGAAATCCCCGACCGGTAGGAAGGGTCTGCGCGTCCGTCCCAGAGCGCCAGTCGGCGCTGTGACTCGAAATGGAAATGGAACTGTCTTGGAACGTGAGCTGACTGAATCATGAGTGAAGTCCCAAGGACCCGTCTGACAAAGCCCTCCGCCGGCACTTCAGGGAAAGGCGGGGTTGCGGCGATGGCGGCGATGGCAAGCGTTACCGCCCGGGGCGCCGCGGCGGCGGCCGCGAACCCGGCGGCGTTGGAGCCCTCCCCTTGGAGCGAGCGCCTGACCTGGCTCGAGCAACACCTGGAACCGTCGCTGGGGGCCTGGATCGGGGCCGAGATCCTGCCGGGAGTCACCTGGCTCCAGATCCTGCTGGGGGTGGTGATCCTCGTCCTGGTCGTCATCGTGTGGTCCATCCTCCGCGGACTTTGCCGTCGCTGGAGCCGGAAACAGGCCGAGACACCCACCCCGGAACCCGGCGACCGCGCGACCGCCGCGACACCGCGATTCGAGTGGTGGCGATTGACACTCGAGGCGGCGATCCCGCCGTTGACACTCCTCGCGTGGGCGGCGGGACTGTACGCGGCGGGCTCGATCCTTTTCGTCCGTTACATGGGGACCGACGGACGGTCGCTCATCGGTCGGTCGCTCGCCTGGATGATGCAGATTGGCGAGATCATCGCCACGTTCTGGTTTGTCTTTCGGATGCTGTCGGTCCTGGGAGAGCGGCTCCTGAAGTGGTCCGGGCGCACAAAGAGTCCGTGGGACAATATCATTGCCGCCGTCGTGATTCGAGCGCTGCGGTTGGTGGTCCCCTTGATCGCGGTGATCCTGATCCTTCCGACCCTCAGCTTTCCCCCCTCGGCGGAGGGGTATTTCCTGCAGGGCTCGAGCCTCGTGCTGATTGGAGCTGTTGGCTTCATCTCGTACGAATTGGCCGTTGCCCTCGAACGCGCGATTCTAACCCAGTACAAGGTGGATTCGGGGGACAATCTCGCGGCCCGGAAGATTACGACACAGGTCCAGGTGCTGAAGAAACTCGCGGTTGTTGTGATCGTGGTCCTCACCGTCGCGTCCATGCTCATGGTGTTCCCGTCGGTGCGCCAATTGGGAGCGAGCATGCTGACGTCCGCCGGGGTGTTGGGCATCATCCTTGGTTTCGCGGCGCAACGCAGCATCGCGACGGTCGTGGCGGGATTTCAGATCGCGCTCACGCAGCCGATCCGCCTGGATGATGTCGTCATCGTGGAGAACGAATGGGGCCGGATCGAGGAGATTGCCCTCACCTATGTGGTGGTGCGGATCTGGGACCTGCGCCGATTGATCGTGCCGATCAATTACTTTATTGAACGGCCGTTCCAGAACTGGACCCGTGTGTCGGCGGATCTTCTCGGGGTCGTGACCTTGTACGCCGACTACACGGTTCCGGTTGCGGAACTGCGACCCTTCATCGAGGGCATCGTTAAGGCCAGCAAGAACTGGGACGGCAAGTTCTGGAATCTTCAAGTCACCGACGCCACGGAGCGCACGATGCAGCTCCGCATCCTCGCGACCTCGCAGGATGCCTCCAAATCGTGGGATCTGCGGTGCGAAATCCGGGAGAAGATCCTGGGTCACCTCCAGAAGCATCATCCGGAGTCCCTGCCGCGCCTGCGCGCAGAAATCCCCTCCCTGCCTGGGCCTCCAGGAATGCCGCTGTCATCCCCTGTTGCGCCGATGTCGGCTGCCTGACCCCTCACGACATGAGTGCCTCCCATCGATCGGAGTCAGCGGGCCCGCAGGTGGCGTTCCCCCGGGAAGGACGCGCGCGTGTCGTCATCGAAGGGATGATGCCGCAGATCGACGGCGGGCGTCATCCCATCAAGCGGGTCGTGGGAGAAACGGTGACGGTTGAAGCCGACATCTTTGCCGATGGCCATGACGTCGTGAGCGCCCGGCTTTGCTGGCGCGAGGCCGGGGCCGATCACTGGACGGAGACGGAGATGGAGCCCGTGGGCAATGACCGATGGAGGGCCGGGTTTCGGGCCACGGTGCTGGGGGAAGGCGCCTACACGATCGAGGCCTGGGTGGATGGCTTCAGGACCTGGAGACAGGACACCCGAAAGAAGCTCCATGCCGGCCAGGATGTCGCGGTGGAATTTCTGGCCGGCGCCGAGTTGCTGGAGCACGCCGCCGACCGCGCCTCTGACCCGGATGCGGACCGTCTTCGGACCTGGGCGCGACAGGTGAGGGAGGCGGCGGGGCATCCGGGGACGGGGGGCCCGCTGGCCGATCTCCTCCTGGGGGACGACGTGGCCGCCGTCGCGAAACGACATCCGGACCGGCGATTGGCCACACGCCACAGCCCGGAATTGCGGGTGGTTGTTGATCCGGTGTTGGCCCGCTTCGGGGCCTGGTACGAGATGTTTCCCCGATCATGTCCCGGCCGGGACGGCGAACACGGGACCTTCGCGGATGTTGAACGTCATTTGAGGCGGATCGCGGACCTCGGTTTCGACGTCCTGTACCTGCCGCCAATCCATCCCATCGGCCGTACATTCCGAAAGGGGCGCAACAACAGCCCGGTGTGCAAGCCGGGAGACGTTGGGAGTCCGTGGGGCATTGGAGCCGTCGAAGGCGGGCACAAGGCCGTGCATCCGCTCCTGGGGACGCTGGACGATTTCTCGCGGCTGGTCGCGCGGGCGGGCGAACTTGGCATCGAAGTGGCGCTCGACATCGCCTTCCAGTGCTCACCGGATCACCCCTACGTGACGGAGCATCCGGAGTGGTTCCGGAAGCGGCCCGACGGCACCATTCAGTACGCGGAGAATCCGCCCAAGAAATACCAGGACATCTACCCCGTCCATTTCGAGACCGCCGATTACCGGGCGCTGTGGGAGGAACTGAAGAGTGTCTTCACGTTCTGGATCGGGATGGGTGTCAGGATCTTTCGGGTGGACAATCCCCACACCAAGGCCCTGACGTTTTGGGAATGGGCCATCCGGGGCATCAAGCAGGAGCATCCGGAGGTCATCTTCCTCTCCGAGGCCTTTACGCGGCCGAAGCTGATGTACGCGCTGGCCAAACTCGGGTTCACCCAATCCTACAACTACTTTCCCTGGCGGAACGCCAAGCACGAACTGACGGAATACTTCACGGAACTGACTCGGACGCCGGTCCGCGAGTTCTTTCGTCCGAATCTCTGGCCGAACACTCCCGACATCCTGACCCAGTATCTTCAGTACGGAGGCAGGCCGGCGTTCATGATCCGGTTCGTCCTGGCCGCGACGCTCGGCGCCAGCTACGGGATCTATGGTCCTCCCTTTGAGCTCTGCGTCGATCGGGCGCGGGAAATCGGCAGCGAGGAGTATCTGGAATCGGAAAAGTACGAGGTGCGGACCTGGAACGTCGATTCGCCCGGCAATCTAAATGACCTGATCCGTCGGGTGAATCGGATCCGCCGTGAGAACCCGGCCCTGCAAAGCAACGACGGTCTGCGATTTCACCCGATCGACAACGAACAGATCCTCGCGTATTCGAAGCAGACTGCGGACCTGACGAATCTCATCCTGGTGGTTGTGAACCTGGATCCTCATCACACCCAGGGTGGCTGGCTGCAGTTGGATTCCCGCGTCTTCGCCGGGGTCGGGGAGCCCGGCAACTACCAGGTCCACGACCTGCTCACCGACGCGCGATTCCTGTGGCAGGGAACGCGCAACTTTGTGGAACTTGATCCCCGTTTCGCACCCGCCCATTTGTTCCGCGTCCGCCAGCGTGTGCGGACGGAACAGGACTTCGACTATTTCCTGTGATGCCCCCCTCGAGTACGACGCCCTCCGCCCCCCCGGTATCGACGACGCCCGAAGCGAAGGCGCTGCCGATCGCACGCCGCGACGGATTGGATCGTGATCCGTCCTGGTACAAAACCGGGGTCATATACGAGCTTCATGTCCGTGCCTTTTGCGACAGTGATGGAAACGGGGTCGGGGATTTCCGCGGACTGACGAGCAAGCTCGATTACCTCAAGGACCTTGGGGTCACCGCCCTTTGGCTGCTCCCGTTTTACCCGTCGCCGTTGAAGGACGACGGCTATGACATCGCGGAGTACTACAGTGTGCATCCGGCCTACGGAACCCTGGCGGATTTCAAGGTCTTCCTGCGCGAGTCCCACCGTCGCGGGCTGAGGGTCATCACCGAACTGGTGCTCAATCACACGTCCGATCAGCACCCCTGGTTCCAGCGGGCCCGACGCGCCAGGGCCGACAGCCGGTGGCGCGAGTTCTACGTCTGGAGTGACACCCCGGAGAAATACCGGGACACCCGGATCATCTTCAAGGATGTCGAGGTTTCCAACTGGACCTGGGATCACGTGGCGGGTGCGTATTACTGGCACCGGTTCTTCTCCCATCAACCGGACCTCAATTATGACAACCTGGAGGTCTTCGATGAAATGGTGCGCGTCCTCGATTTCTGGCTGGACCTGGGGGTGGATGGCGTCCGGCTGGACGCGGTTCCCTACCTCTTCGAGAGGGAAGGGACGAGTTGCGAGAACCTCGTCGAAACCCATCGCGCGCTCAAGCGACTGCGCGCCCACGTGGATGAGGCCTATGGCGATCGGATGCTGCTCGCCGAGGCCAACCAATGGCCGGAGGACGCGGTATCCTATTTTGGCGAGGGTCGCGGCGATGAATGCCACATGGCGTTTCATTTTCCCCTGATGCCACGGCTTTTCATGGCGCTTCGGATGGAGGACCGCACGCCGATCGTGGACATCCTCGAGCAGACGCCGCCGATTCCCGAGACCGCCCAATGGGCGTTGTTCCTTCGGAACCATGACGAGCTGACGCTGGAAATGGTGACCGACGAGGAGCGCGACTACATGTACCGGATGTATGCGCATGTGCACCAGGCAAGGCTCAATCTCGGCATCCGCCGCCGGCTGGCGCCGCTCCTGGGCAATGACCGCAAGCGCATCGAGCTTCTCTGCGCGCTGCTGTTCTCCCTGCCGGGCACCCCGGTGTTGTACTACGGGGACGAGATCGGGCTGGGGGAGAACATCTTCCTCGGCGATCGCAATGGCGTCCGCACCCCGATGCAGTGGAGCTCGGACAAGAATGCGGGATTCTCGCGCGGCAACCCGCAGAGTCTTTACCTGCCGATCATCTATGACCCGGAGTACCACTACGAGGCCGTCAATGTGGAGGCCCAGCTCGGAAATCCGCATTCTCTTCTCTGGTGGATGCGGCGGATCCTCGCCCTGCGCAAGAGATGGCGGGCGCTCGGCGCGGGTCGTTGCGAGTTTCTTCAGCCCGAGAATCGCCGCATCCTGAGTTACATCCTTCGAAATGGTCCCGAGACCATCCTGGTGGTCGCGAACCTTTCACGCTTCGTCCAGCCCGTGGAACTGGATCTCTCGGGCTACTCTCAAACCGTGCCGGTCGAGTTGTTTGGCCGGACCGAGTTCCCGCCTGTCGGAGACCGCCCGTACTTTCTGACGCTTGGGCCCCACAGCTTCTTCTGGTTCTCGCTCGAGCAGAGGTTCCAGGGCGCGGATCTCGCCGCCTCGAAGGGCGATGCGCCGCGGATCCTTCAGGCGGGCGCCGACTGGCACGACATCCTGGCGGAACGGGAACGAGCCGGGTTGGAGGCCTTGCTCCCGGACTATCTCCGTCAGCAACGCTGGTTCGCGGGGAAGGCGCGGATCATCAAACAGGCGACGATCCTCGATTCGATGCCCGTGGGGTCCGCTGGGAAGGAGGCGGGACTGCTGACGATCCTCCGGGTGGAGTATGTCCAGGGCGACCCGGAAACCTACGTGCTGCCGCTTGCCTTTGCTGCCGGGCCGGAGGCCGATCATATCCGCGCCGAATTTCCGCGGCTTGTTGTTGCGGAGGTCACGTTGTCCGACGGAGGCCAGGGAATCCTCATCGATGCGCTGGGCCGGCCCGCCTTCTGCCAGGCGCTTATTGAAGCCCTCACGACGCGTCGGCGCGCCCGCGGTGAACACGGGGAGATTGAACCGTCGCGGACACCGGCTCTGCGGCGGATCCTCGGGGACGCCGGGCCGCCGCCGGGGGCGGTGGGACGGGCCGAGCAGAGCAATTCGTCGGTGGTGTTCGGAGACAAGCTCATCCTGAAGCTCTTTCGGAAGATCGAGGCCGGCATGAATCCGGACCTGGAGATCGGCCGCTTTCTTTTGCAGCACGAGTTCGCGCATGTGCCGCCCCTGGCCGGCGCGCTGGAGTATGTTGCCGCGGGCGGGGATCGGATGAGTGTCGCGGTTGTGCACGGGCTGGTCCCGAATGCCAAGGACGCCTGGCAACTCACCCTGGATGCGCTGGGGCGCTACTACGAACGCGTCGGGACCCTGGATGCCCACGGGGAGACCCCGCCGCCGGCCGGGTCGGATCTGCTTCGCGCTGCCGGTCAGGAGGTCACTCCCCAGGTCCAGGAAATCATCGGCACCTATCTCGAGTCCGCCCGGCTCCTCGGCGAACGAACGGCCGCTCTTCACCGCGCACTGGCGGCCGAAACGCGGGATGCGGAGTTCACGCCGGAACCGTTCACGCCTCACTATGTTCGCGGGCTGTTCCAATCCATGCGGAACCTGACGGTTCAGAATCTGCGCCTGCTCCGACGCCAGGCGAAGACGCTGCCGGCGGAGGTGCAACCGCTCGCCGAGCGGGTTCTCGGCCTCGAGACGGACATCATCCGGCAGTACCGACCGGTCTTTGAAAGCCGGATCACCGCCCGCCGGATTCGGATCCACGGCGATTTTCATCTCGGCCAGGTTTTGTGGACCGGCAAGGACTTTGTGATCCTGGATTTCGAGGGGGAACCGGCGGTTTCCCTCAGCGAGCGGCGGATCAAGCGGTGTCCGTTGCGGGACGTCGCCGGGATGCTGCGCTCGTTTCACTACGCCGCGTACGCGGGGCTTCGCGATCATGAGGCGCGCGGGAGTCTTTCGCCGCAGAACGTCGAGCCGTTCGAGACGTGGGTGCGATTCTGGGTCTCGGTGGTCGGGGTCGGTTACCTGAGGGCCTACCTTCAGGCGGTGGCCGGGTCCGGAATCCTGCCCGACACAGCCGAGGAATTGCGCGTGCTCCTGCACGCCTACGTGATGAACAAGGCCGTTTACGAACTCGGTTACGAACTCAACCACCGGCCGGGATGGGTGAAGATTCCCCTGCAGGGCATCCTCCACCTCGCGTCCGATGGCCGTTGAAGGTTCGACATGGGGGACGATCACCGCGAACCCGAATCGGGCCCGGCCGCCCACGCCTCCCGTCTGCTCGAATTCCTTGCCCAGCGGCGGGCGACCCTGTCGCCGGTCCTGATCCTGACCCACGCGTTTCCCGATCCCGACGCCCTGGCCTCCGCGTTTTCTCTTCAACAGCTCTTGCGCGCCGGGTTTGGCGTTGAATCGACCATCGCCTACGACGGTCTTGTTGGACGGATCGAGAATCGCACGATGGTTCGGAACCTGCGGATCCCGCTCGTCCGGTACCACAGCACCCTGCTGAAGCGGTTCGATTCCATCGCCCTGTTGGACACCCAGCCGGCATTTGCAAACAATGCCTTCCCGCCGAGTCGCAAGGCGACCCTCGTCCTGGACCAGCATCCCTCCGGGGCGTCACCGAATGCCGAATTCGCAACGGTCGACCCGGAGTGCGGCGCGACGTGCGTCCTCGTGGCCCAGGCGCTGCTCCAGGCGGGCGTGGAGATTCCCTCGCGGGTCGCCACGGCGATTGCGTACGGGATCCTGACGGACACGCTGGACCTTTACCGGGCCCGGCGGCCGGACGTTGCGGCCACGTACCTCCAGGTGTTGCAGCGATGCGACATGCGCGCCCTGGCGCGGATTCAGAATCCGGTCCGACCGCGTCGATTCTTCACCGTGCTGGGCCGCGGGATCCGGGAGGCCGTGCAGTACCGGCGGCTGATTGTGACGCACCTCGGGGAGGTGGACCTGCCCGACAGGGTGTCGCAGGTCGCCGAATTCCTGCTGACCTACCAACGGGCGCAGTGGTGTCTGACCACCGGACGGTACAAGGGCCGCCTCCACCTGTCGTTGCGGACCGACCGTTCTGACGCGCAGGCCGGGGAGGTGCTGCGCGACGTGATGGACCGTCGAAAGGATGCCGGGGGACACGGCTGCATCGCCGGCGGGAGTTTTCGTGTGGGCCTGCAAGCCACCGGGGAATCCTGGTCCCAGTACGAACGGCGCCTGACCGAACGCATGATCCGGAGGTTGCGGATCCCGGCGCGCATCGAACCCCGTCGGCCCTTCTCTTCGTGATTCCCGGCATGGAGCGGTTTGAGCGATGGATCAACACCCTGACCGAGATCGGGCCGGCCGGCTTTGTCGACATCGCGATCGTGACCCTGATGGCTTACAGCTTCCTGATCGCGCTGCGGCGGACCCGCCGGTCGGCCATGATCCTGACGGGCGTGGGGATCATGGGGGCGGTGTACCTGTTTGCGCGGTGGCTCAACCTGGTCCTGACGACCGCCCTGTTGCAGGGCTTCTTCGCGGTCTACCTGATCGCCCTGGTCGTCATCTTTCAGGAGGATCTCCGGTACTTCTTCGAGCGCATCGCCCTGTGGTGGGTGGAACGACGGTCACCGCTCCAGCGCCGCAAGGCCCGCCGGCTGGCGCGGCGCGAGGTGGAGGTCCTGGCGCGCACCCTCGCCGATCTTGCGCGTGCGCGCATCGGTGCGCTGGTGGTCATCCGGGGCAAGGACGTCGTCGCGCGTCATATCGAGGGTGGTGAACCGGTCCAGGCGGTGCTGAGCGAGGCGCTGCTCAAGAGTATCTTTGATCCCCATTCGCTGGGCCACGATGGAGCGGTCCTCCTGGAAGGCGATCGAATCGAGGAACTCGGATGCCACCTCCCCCTCTCCCGCAACCTGGAGAAGCTGCCGCGCAGCGGGACCCGCCATGCGGCCGCCCTCGGTCTCTCGGAGCGGGCGGATGCACTCTGTCTCGTGGTGTCGGAGGAGCGCGGCACGATCTCGATCGCGCAACGCGGCGAGATCCGAACCGTCCCCGGGAGCGCGGAACTGGCCGACATCCTCGAGACCTTTTACAGCCAGATCTCGCCTCCGCCGGCGGCGCGGACCTGGTACGCGTTTTTCCGCAAGAATTCCCGGGAGAAAGTCGTGGCGGTGACCCTGGCTGTTTTTCTCTGGATGGTGGTGGTCCAGCGTTCGCAGATGGTGAAACGGACGTTCAACATCCCGGTCACCTACGCGCAACTTCCGGCGACGCTGCTCGTCGACGATCTCTGGCCGACCAACGTGCAGGCCACCTTTTCCGGACCGCGCCGCGCATTTCTTTTCGTGCGCGATGACGATTTCAAGCTGGTGCTGAAGCTTTGGAACGCCCGGCCCGGCATCCGGAGCTACCCGCTGGCCAGCAGCGATATCGTCCACCCCCAGGACGTGGATCTCGACGACATCGAGCCACGCCAGATTCGGTTGACCATCGAAGAAAGGACCCCGAGCAGTGAGTGACATGACGTTGCATCCCGAATCCAACCGCCAGGCCGGACCGGTCCTGGATTTCACCCTTCTCACCGCGGACGACCTTCACTGGTTCAACGAGGGAACCCACGCGCGCGCCTACCGTCGTCTCGGCGCGCACCTTGTCCGGCACGATGGCCGGCAGGGGACCGCCTTCGCCGTCTGGGCCCCGAACGCGGAGCGCGTCTCGGTGATCGGTGATTTCAATGCATGGAACAAGAATCTGCATCCGCTGCGCACGGTGGGAGCCTCGGGGATATGGTCGGGATTCATCCCGGGGCTGGGAACCGGCACGGTGTACAAGTTCCATGTCGTATCACGCCCCGGCGGCGTGGGCGTGGACAAGGCGGATCCCTATGGCTTCCGGCAGCAGCCCGCACCGGGGACCGCCTCCGAGGTGTGGGATCTCACCTATGACTGGAAGGATTCGGCCTGGTTGGAGGCGCGCGGCGCGCGCCAGCGCCTCGACCGGCCCCTGTCGATATACGAGGTGCACCTGACCTCCTGGCGGCGGATGCCCGAGTCGGGCAACCGCTGGCTCACGTACCGGGAACTCGCGCCGCTGCTGATCGATTATGTCCGACGGCTCGGTTTCACGCATGTCGAGTTCCTGCCGGTGATGGAGCATCCGTTTCTCGGGTCCTGGGGTTATCAGACGACCGGTTACTACGCCCCCAGCGGGCGGCAGGGGACACCCGGGGATTTCATGTTTCTCATCGATTCCCTGCACCAGGCCGGCATCGGAGTGATTCTTGATTGGGTGCCTTCCCATTTCCCCTCCGATGTCCATGGGCTGGCCCGGTTCGATGGCACGCACCTCTACGAGCACGCCGACATGCGCCAGGGGTTTCATCCGGATTGGAACAGTTACATCTTCAATTGCGGTCGTCACGAGGTCCGGAGTTTTCTTTTGAGCAACGCCCTGTTCTGGCTGGACCACTACCACGTCGACGGCCTGCGGGTGGATGCCGTGGCGTCCATGCTTTACCTCGACTATTCGCGCAAGCCCGGAGAGTGGGTGCCCAATCGGTTCGGCGGTCGGGAGAATCTCGACGCAATTGATTTTCTCCGGGAATTCAACCGGGTCGTGTATGCGGAATATCCCGACGTCCAAACCATCGCCGAGGAGTCAACCGCGTGGCCGCAGGTGTCCCGGCCCATCTACGTCGGCGGACTCGGTTTCGGATACAAATGGGACATGGGCTTCATGCACGACACCCTGAAGTATTTCTCCCAGGACCCCATCCACCGGAAGTTCCACCACCAGGAACTGACTTTTCGCGGCATGTACGCGTTCGCGGAGAACTTCATTCTGCCCTTCTCCCACGACGAGGTCGTTCATGGAAAGGGCTCCCTGCTCGGGAAGATGCCGGGGGATGACGGCCAGCGCTTCGCGAACCTCCGCCTGCTGTTCGCCTACATGTTCCTGATGCCGGGAAAGAAACTCCTTTTCATGGGCGCGGAATTTGGCCAGCCGGCCGAGTGGAACCACGACACGAGCCTGGACTGGCATCTGGCGCTGGATGGGACGCGGCACAACGGTTTGCAGAAACTCGTCGGGACGCTGAACTGGCTCTATCGCACCCGTCCGGCCCTTCACACTCGCGACTGCGACCCGGCCGGCTTCGAGTGGGTGGACTGCAACGACGCTGAGCAGAGCACGCTGAGCTGGCTTCGCCGCGGTCCCGGACCGGAGGACATCCTCCTGGCCGTGTGCAATTTCACGCCCGTGCACCGGCCCCATATGCGGGTTGGCGTGCCGCAAGGCGGATACTGGGAGGAAGTCCTCAACACCGACGCCCTCGACTATGAAGGTGGCGGGCAGGGTAATTTCGGCGGAATTGAGGCTTCGCCCTTCGGGTGGCACTCCCGGTCGAACACGCTGGTCGTCAACCTGCCGCCCCTGGCGGCGGTTGCCTTCGCGCCCGCGCGTCGCGAGCCGCACCGGGATTCGAATCGTGAAAGGTCCTGACGGGTGCTCTGAGCGGATCGAGTATGGAAAAGTACCTGTGCATTCACGGTCATTTTTATCAACCCCCGCGCGAGAATCCATGGCTCGAGGCGGTGGAACTGCAGGATTCAGCCTATCCCTACCATGATTGGAATGAACGGATCACGGCCGAATGCTATGCCCCCAACGCGTCCGCGCGGATCCTGAATGGGGAGGGCAGGATCACCGATATTATCGGGACCTATTCACGGATCAGCTTCAATTTCGGACCGACGCTGCTGGCCTGGATGGAACAGAGCGCGCCCGACGTTCTGAAGGCGATCGTGGAGGCCGACCGGCTGAGCCGGCAGCGTTTCAGCGGACACGGCTCCGCCCTGGCCCAGGTCTACAATCACATGATCCTCCCGCTGGCCAACGCCCGGGACAAGCAGACGCAGGTCCTTTGGGGCCTCCAGGATTTCCATCATCGTTTCGGGCGGAAACCCGAGGGCATGTGGCTGGCCGAGACCGCCGCGGACACCCCTTCGCTCGAAACGCTCGCGCGCAACGGCATCCGTTTCACCGTCCTTTCACCCTACCAGGCAAGCCGGACGCGCTCCCTGCGTGGCGGACCATGGACCGACGTCAACGGGGGCCGGATCGATCCTTCCCGTCCGTACCTCGTTCGCCTTCCCGCCGGGCGCAGCATCACCGTGTTCTTCTACGACGCCCCGGTGTCGAAGGCCGTGGCGTTCGAGCGCCTGCTCACCAGCGGGGAGACCTTTGCCCACCGGCTCATGGAGGGCTTTGACGACGGCCGCCATTGGGATCAGCTCGTTCACATTGCCACCGACGGCGAGTCCTACGGACACCATCATCGCTACGGCGAAATGGCGCTGGCTTACGCGCTTCGCTACATCGAAGACAACAAGCTTGCCCGGCTCACGAATTACGGCGAGTACCTTGCCAGCCATCCTCCGGTCATGGAGGCGCAAATCCACGAGAAAAGCGCCTGGAGCTGCCCGCACGGGGTCTCCCGATGGTTCGCGGATTGCGGCTGCAATAGCGGAGGCCGGCCGGGATGGAACCAGAAGTGGCGCGCCCCCCTGCGCGAGGCCCTCGACTGGCTGCGCGACGAGCTGACCCCGCGCTTCGAGGGCCGTGCGAACGAGTTCTTCGGAGATCCATGGGTGGCCCGGGACCATTACATCTCCGTGATCCTCGATCGTGCGGAACCGTCGATCGCGGCGTTCTTCAAGGGGCACGCGCGGCGTTCGCTGGACGCCACGGAACAGGTGACCGCGCTGCGTCTGCTCGAACTGCAGCGTCATGCGATGCTCATGTACACGAGTTGCGGCTGGTTCTTTGACGAGCTCTCCGGCATCGAGACCGTCCAGGTCATTCAATACGCCGGACGCGCGATCCAGGTCTGGCAGAACGTGTCCGGTGAAGACCTTGAACCTGCGTTTCTCGAACGCCTCGCGCGGGCGCCAAGCAACATCCCGGAACACCGCAATGGACGGGTCGTGTACGAGAAGTTCGTCAAACCGGCCATTATCGACCGGGAGAAGCTCGGGGCGCATTTTGCCGTCAGCTCCCTGTTCGAGGAGTACCCGGACAAGATCCGCATCTACGCCTACACATTCGATCAGCAGGTCCGGCAGGTCTTCACAGCGGGCAAGGCGAAGCTCATCGTGGGTCGTTCCCGCGTGAAGTTCGAGATCACCCAGGCGTCCGACGATCTCACCTACGCCGCGCTTCACCTGGGCGATCACAACGTCATGGGCGGCGTCCGTTACTACCGAGGAGAGGAATCCTTTCAGGACTGCCTGCGCGAGTTGAGCGAGGCCTTTGCCCAGGCGGATTTCCCGCTGGTGATCCGGCTCATGGACCGGCATTTCGGGGAGTCGTACTACTCGTTGAAATCCCTCTTCCGCGACGAGCAGCGCAAGATCCTGAACCAGATCCTGCTCTCCACGCGGCAGGACGTGGAGAGTCATTTCCGGGCCGTCAGCGACCAGCACACCCCGCTGGTCCGTTTCCTCAAGGACATCAACGCGCCGCTGCCTGCGGCGCTGAACACGGTTGTCGACTTCATCCTCAACCGTGACCTCGAGCGTCTTCTGGAGACTCCCGATCCTGATCCGGCCCGCCTGCGGGAACTGGTCGACCAGGCGCGAGCGGGCAGCGTGGAATTCCACCGGGAGACCCTTGCCTACCTGGTCAAAGGCAACCTCGACCAGCGCCTGGTCCGCCTTGCCGAAACGCCCGATGACGTGGCTTGGATCGCCCGCACCGCCGATCTCGCCGAGGTCATCCGTTCCATGGACATCGATGTCAATCTGTGGAAGAGCGAGAATCTCTTCTTCAAGATGCGCCGCGAACTGGTGCCTCAGCGCAAGCCCTACGCCGACGAAGGGGATCCGGCGGCCCTGGAGTGGATGGTTCAATTCAACCGCCTCGGTTCCCAGCTCGGTTTCGCGGTCATTGAATGAAATCACCCCCCGCATCACCGCGCGCCACCTACCGGCTGCAGTTTCACAAGGGCTTCACGCTGGGGCAGGCGATCGGGATCCTACCCTATTTGGCGGACCTCGGCGTCTCGCACGTGTACGCCTCGCCACTGCTCCAGGCCCGGCCGGGCAGCCCGCACGGATACGACGTCATCGACCCAACCCGTCTCAACCCGGAGGTGGGAAGCGAGCCGGACCTCGCGGCGTTCGTGCAGACCCTGCGCCGCCACGAGATGGGGTTGGTCCTCGATATTGTCCCGAACCACCTCGCCGTCGGGGGTCCGGACAATCCGTGGTGGTGGGATCTCCTTCGATTCGGAAGAGCCAGCCGCTTCGCGTCCATGTTCGATGTCGACTGGGAATCCGGCAATCCGGACCTTCGCGGCCGCATTCTCCTGCCCGTGTTGGGTGACACGTGCGACCGGGTCCTGGAGCGCGGGGAGTTTCGTGTCGACACCTCGGGTCCGGTTCCATGCGTGCGCTACTTTGATCACGCCTTCCCGCTGTCGCCGGAGACCCTTCCGGCGGATCCGGCGGCGCGGGCGGAGATGCTTTCGGGCCTCCACGGGGCGCCGAATCGCTTTCGCGAGCTCCTTTCAAAGCAGCACTACCGTCTCGCGGACTGGAAGGAAGGAGACAGGCACCTCAATTATCGGCGATTCTTCAACATCACGCACCTCGCCGGCCTGAGAGTGGAGGACCCGGCGGTGTTTGATGCGACACACCGCCTCGTCCTGGAGTGGCACCGGCGCGGGTGGATCGATGGCTTCCGTGTCGATCACCCCGACGGTCTGCGGGACCCCGTGGAATACCTGCGACGCCTGAGGGACGCCGCGCCGGGCGCCTGGATCATCGTGGAAAAGATCCTCGAGCCGGGCGAGGAACTCCGCCGCGACTGGCCAGTCGCGGGCACCACCGGGTACGACTTTCTGAACCAGGTTGGCGGCCTCCTTATGGATCCGGCCGCCGAAGAATCCCTGACGGCGTTCTATCACGCCTTCACGGGTGAACCCACCGACGCCGCATCGGTCGTTCGGGAAAAGAAGCGCGTGGTGCTGGAAAAGCTGCTGGCGGCTGAAGTCTCGCGCTTGCTGCGCCATCTCGAACGGATTGCCGCGGGCGATGCGGGCACCTGCCGCCTGCCGCTCACTGCTTTGCGCGAGGGCCTGGTTGAGATGATCGCCTGCTTTCCGGTCTACCGGACCTATGTCCGGGCCGAGGCGGGAGCCGTGGAGGACATCGATCGGCAGGTCGTCCTCAAGACCGCGCTCCTGGCCCGCGCGCGCGCCCCTCAGTTCGGCGCTTTGTTTGATCTGCTCGAACGAACACTCCTGCTGCAGGAGTCGACGACGGATACGACGGAGTTTGTGATGCGATTTCAGCAGCTCACGGGCCCGGCCATGGCAAAGGGACTCGAGGACACGACGTTCTATTGCTTCAACCGGTTCATCGGGCTCAACGAGGTGGGAGGGGATCCCGGGCGTTTCGCTGTGAGTCCGACGGCCTTTCACGAAGAGTGCCGTCAGCAGGGCGTGGCCTGGCCCGACCGCATGCTGGCGACCTCCACGCACGACACCAAACGCAGCGAGGACGTGCGCGCGCGATTGAGCCTCCTCTCCGAGATCCCGGGGGCCTGGTCGGGTGCCGTCCGGCGATGGGCGGCCTTGAATGACCGATACCGATCCGGAAACGCACCGATCCGGAACGCGGAGTATCTCTTCTATCAAACCCTGGTCGGCGCCTGGCCGATTTCGGAGGATCGGATCCTGGCCTACATGGAAAAGGCCGTCCGCGAATCGCGCCAGCACACCACCTGGGTTGAGCCGGACCGGACCTATGAAGGCGCCCTGACCCGGTTCATCCGCAGCGCGATGGCGGATCCGGCCTTTCGCGCGGACCTGGCGCAATTCGTCGCGGATCTTGTCGACGCCGGGTATCTTAATTCCCTGACGCAGACGCTGCTCAAACTGACGTCGCCGGGAGTGCCCGATCTTTACCAGGGCACGGAGCTTTGGGATTTCAGCCTGGTGGATCCCGACAACCGTCGTCCGGTCGATTTCGACGAGCGCCTGCAGGCCCTCCGATCGATCCAGGGACTTGCGGCGGAATCGGTCTGGGCGCGCCGCGCGGAGGGCCTGCCGAAGCTGTGGCTGATTCGGAACGTGCTCGTGTTTCGGAGCCGTCATCCCGAGTGTTTTGACGCGCAAGCCGGGTACCGACCCCTCCAGGCCGAGGGGCCGCGGGCCCACCATTGTGTGGCCTACCTGCGAGGAGACGGCCTGGCCTGTGTGGCTCCGCGGCTGACGCTGGCGTGGCGTGGCCAGTGGACGGATACCCACCTGGTGCTGCCACCGGGGCGGTGGCACCTGGAATTGACCGGGGAGGACGCGGAAGGCGGCGGCGTCCCGCTGGATCACTTGCTCCGGCGATTTCCCGTGGCACTCCTTTCCCGGAGGTCCGGCTCGCCGTTCTGACGGGCGTGAAACCGGCACGACATTCCGAAGCCAGCCTATCTGACATGCATCGTTTTCGAGTCTGGGCGCCCATCCCGCAGCGGGTCGAAATCGAGGTCAACGGACGCCTGCAAAAGATGCAGCGCGGCCCTGACGACTACTGGTTCGTCGATGTGGAGGACGCCCCTCCAGGAACGGACTACGGATTCATCCTGGATGGGGCCGGCCCGTTTCCGGATCCGCGGTCCGAGTGGCAGCCCAGCGGTGTTCACGGCCTGTCGCGGGTTGTGGATGACAAGGCCTTCGAGTGGACGGATCGGGGGTTCATCCCGCCGCCGCTGGCCAACGGCATCGTGTACGAGTTGCACATCGGAACCTTCTCCGCGGAGGGGACCTTCGTGGCGGCTGTGGGCCGGCTGGATCACCTTGCCGAACTCGGGGTGACGCATGTCGAACTCATGCCGGTGAACGCCTTCTCCGGTCAGCACGGGTGGGGCTACGATGGGGTGGATCTTTTCTCGGTCCACCAGGCCTACGGCGGACCGGCCGCCCTCAAGTACCTCGTCAACGCCTGTCACGCGCGCGGCCTCGCCGTGCTGCTCGACGTCGTGTACAACCACTTCGGTCCTTCAGGGAATTACCTCACCCGGTTCGCGCCTTACCTCAATTCGCGGTATCACACGCCATGGGGACCGGCGGTGAATTTCGACGGGCCCCACAGCGACGAGGTCCGCCGTTTCTTCTGCGACAATGCCCTGCACTGGCTCCGCGATTTTCATTTCGACGGCCTCCGGCTCGACGCGGTGCATGCCATTCTGGACACCGGGGCGGAACCTTTCCTGGAGCAGCTCGGCCGCGAAGTCGAATCCCTCGAGACGGAGACCGGTCGGTTCTTCACGCTCATTCCCGAAAGCGACCTGAACGATCCGCGTCTCGTCTGGCCGCGGGAGCGCGGCGGTTTCGAACTCGATGCCCAATGGAGCGACGACTTTCATCATGCGCTTCACGCCTGCCTCACAGGGGAACGGACCGGCTATTACGAGGATTTCGGCACGCTCGCCGACCTGACCAAGGCCCTGCGCCACGCGTACGTCTTTGACGGCCGCTACTCCCGGCACCGTCGCCGCCGGCATGGACGGCCCCCACGCGGCCTGATGGGAAATCGCTTTCTCGGATACCTCCAAAACCATGATCAGGTCGGCAACCGGGCCCGGGGCGAACGTTCCAGTCAGCTTCTGGATCCCGGCCGCCTCATGATCGGCGCGGCGCTGGTCCTCACGTCCCCATTTGTTCCGATGCTTTTCATGGGCGAGGAATGGGGTGCGTCGACGCCCTTTCTCTACTTCACCAGTCATCCCGATCCGGAGCTGGGCAAGGCCGTGGGGGAAGGACGGCGACGCGAGTTCTCCTCGTTCGGCTGGAATGCGGACGAGATCCCGGATCCACAGGATCCCGAGACGTTTGCCCGCTCGAAGCTCGACTGGAGCGAGCTGCATCGTGAACCGCACGTTCGCCTCCTCGCGTGGCATCGGGAACTCATTCACCTTCGAAAGAGCGAGCCCGCCCTCATCGACGGGCGCCTCGACCTCGTCAACGTTCGTTTTGACGAGGCCGAACGTTGGTTGATCCTCGAGCGAGGTTCCATCAGCGTGGCGTGCAACTTCAGCGATCAACCCCGTCACATCAAAGTCGCCCCGCATCCGCGGCGCGTGGTGCTGGCCTCGACCGAACCCGCCGTTGATGGCGACGGGGTCCGGTTGGCGCCGGCCTCCGTCGCCATCCTTCAACGGACATGAGACCCGCAGCCCACAACAAACGCGAGGAGATCGATCGATGGGGTGTGATGCGGCGATACCGCGATGTGTTCGGTCATTGGCAGGAGTGCCGGCACGAAACGGTTGAGGCCCTTCATGCCGCCATGGGCCTCCGGGAACCCGGGGGGCCCTCGGAGCCCGCCGTGACCATCCTCCGGTCGGGATCGGTTTACCGCCCGAATCGCACCGTCGAAATCCACCTCGATTCCGGGGAGGTCCTGACCGTGGACCGCGGAGAAAGGGTCCGCCTGCCGTCGGGCGTGCATGAAGCTCGGAACCCGGACGGGGCCGCCCAAGGCTGGTTGATGATCTCTCCCGGCCGCTGTCCGCCGGCGCCCGACCGCCAGCAGTGGGGGTGGGCCCTTCAACTCTATTCGTTGAGATCCAGTCAGAGCTGGGGTCTGGGAGATTTCGAAGACCTCAGGGCCTTCGCGGAGTGGTCTCGCAAAAATCTCCAGACCGGGCTACTGCTGATCAATCCGCTGGGAGCTCCCCTCCCCGTGGTTCCCCAGGAGAACAGTCCGTATTCCCCCAGCAGCCGACAGTTCCTCAACCCGGTCCACCTCCGGATCGAAGAAATCGAGGGGGCCGCGGCCGCCGGATTGCACCTGGACCGCCTGGCAGGCGCCGGCCACGCCCTCAACGGCGGACAACCCATCGATCGCGACGAGGTCTTTCGCCTGAAGATCGACGCACTCGAGCGGCTCTGGAACCATTTCGCCGCCGACGAGGCGTTCGACCACTACCGCGCCGAACGCGGCAAGGTCCTCCGGCAGTTTGCCATCTTCAACTCCCTTGCCGAACGCCACGGCGGGAAATGGCGCGCGTGGCCGGCGGCGTTCCGGCACCCTGCGGGGGAAGCCGTGCGCCAGTTTGCGGCGGAGCACGAATCGCGGATCTGGTTTCACGAATGGATGCAGTGGCATTCGGAGCGGCAGTTGTCCGCGGCGGCCCGCGAACTCCCGCTGATGCTGGATGTTCCGATTGGCTTTGGGGCCGATGGCTTCGATGCGTGGCTGTGGCAGGACGTGCTCGCCCTTGATGCCTCGGTGGGGGCGCCTCCGGATGAATACAACACCGAGGGACAAGACTGGGGGTTGCCGCCATTTATTCCCCATCGCCTGCGGGAGGTCGGATTTGAACCCTGGCGCCTGACGCTCCGCGGCATGCTCCGGCACGCCCGCGGCCTTCGGATCGACCATGTCATGGGGCTCTTCCGCCTCTACTGGATTCCATCGGGTCAATCGCCGGCCGCGGGTGCCTTCGTGCGATATCCGTCGCGAGAGATGCTGGAGGTGCTGGCGATCGAGAGCCAGCGCGCCGGCGCGTTGGTCGTCGGCGAGGACCTCGGGACCGTGGAACCGGGAGTGCGCGCGGAACTGCGGCGCCGCAACGTTTTGTCCTATCGCCTCCTATGGTTCGAATCGGAACATCCCCGCCGGTGGCCGAGGAATTCACTTGGGGCGGTCACGACGCACGATCTGTTCACCGTGGCGGGTCTGTGGACGGGCCGGGATCTCGAAGCACAAAGAGGCTTGAACCTCCATCCCAACGTGAAGGGGACGGCCGCGATCCGGAAGCGTATCGAGGCGCTGACCGGCCTGACGGGAAGAGCGGCACCCGGGGACGCCATCGTGGAGGTTCATCGTGTCCTGCGTCGCTCGCCTTCGCGTCTGTTGACGGTCACCCTCGAGGACGCCCTCGGGGTCGAGGAGCGGCCCAACATGCCCGGCACCGTCGACGAACGGCCCAATTGGAGACTGCCGCTCCCCAAGGACCTCGAGGCGATCCGTCAGGATCCGCTCGTGCAAAGGATCGCCGAGGTGATGAATGCAAAGCCCGCGCGGACCTCACATCGAAAGCGCAAGGCGGCGGGAGGGTCCCCGCGAAGGACGCGAAGGTGAGGCCGGCACACGCATTGGCGGAGGCCGATGCGACGCTTTCCGGAGACCCGAGGCGGCGCACGCTTGCGCGGCCAGGACCGCTCGCCGCCTAATTCCGGGCGTGACGGAACGGGCATCCATCCAGATCTCCCACATGCGCGCCATCCCGCCGCGCCTTCGTTTTCCCGCCGGGGGGGATCCGCACCGCTCGCCATTTCTTTACAGTGCCGGATGGAACCTTTCCCGTCTGTTGCTGGGCACCTTCTGTCGCCGGCGGGAGTCCGGGGTGGAGAATGTTCCGGCCTCGGGCCCGTTCATTCTCGCCTCGAATCATGCCAGCTTCATGGATCCCCTGCTGTTGGGCTCGGTGTGCTCCCGCCCGATCAGCTACCTGGCGCGGGAGACCCTCTTCGCAAATCCCCTCTTCGGGTGGGTGCTCCGTGGCGTGGGTGCCGTCCCAGTGGATCGCGATGGCACCAGCGGCAAAGGCGTGAAGACGATCCTGGAGCGCCTCGCCCAGGGCGACGGTGTCCTCCTCTTTCCGGAGGGCACAAGGACCCCCGACGGATCGCTGCAACCGGCGCGCGCCGGGGTCGGCCTCGTGGTCCTCAAGTCGCAGGCGCCCGTCGTGCCGGCACGCGTTTTCGGGACCTATGAGGCCTACGGCAGGAATCAACGGTGGCCGCGCCCGAGGCCGGTTGCGGTCCGGATCGGTGCGCCCCTCCATTTCGAGCGGATCCGGGCTGAACTTCTGGAAGCCTCACGCTCCCGGGTGAAGGAACTCTATCTGCAGGTCTCGACGGAGATCATGGACGCCATTGGGCACCTGCAACGTCCATGAGGCACCCCGGACTTGCCTGGACCGCCGAATACAGGTTTCTTCCGCTGCCATGCGTTCTGTCGTGCTCTGGATTGTTCTCCTGTTCGCGGGCGTTGAAGGCAGGGCGACGCGGATGGTACCGCTGAGCGTGGAGGAACTCGCGGCGGGATCGGACATCGTCGCTCATGGGATCGTCCAGGCGATCACAACCAGCCGGGATGCCGACGGCCGGATCTTCACCACGGTCGAAGTCCGGGGCGTGACGACATGGAAGGGCACCCTGCCAGGGCCGACATGCCTGATTGTGTTCGGCGGGGGCGTTCTCGGCGACAGGATCGTCGCGGTCGAAGGGCAGGGTCACTACACCATTGGCGAGGAGATCGTGGCCTTTCTCGTCCGCAATGACGCTGGAGAATGGGTCACCGTCGGCATGGCTCAGGGCAAGTTCCACGTGCGCGTCGGCGCGGATTCCCGTCGGTATGTCTCAAACGTGTTCCTCGGGGGCATGAATGCCGGGGGCGGAGACAGGATCGGGAGCGGCGGTGTCGCGGGCGGCGCGAAGGAGGTCCTGACGCTGGAATCCTTGCGTCGCCGCACCCAGGAGGCGTCGCGATGAGGGGTGTTTCGGGCCTCCTGATCACGATGATGGCGTTGCCGGCCTCGGGGTACGTCGGCGACGTCAACCCGTCAGGGCAATACCGGCGCTGGTTTCTCAACCCGCCCGATCCGCGGGTGCCATCGACGGCCGTGGACTCCAAGGCCCGCGCGATCGTGTATCACCTCGACGCCGCCGGTTTCTCCACAACGAACACCGCCGCGGAATTGGACGCCGTTCGAGCGGCCTTCGACCAATGGCAGGGTGTTTCGGGCACGATGCTCCAGTTCAAAGAGGGCGCCGTGGTGAGCAACACGCAGGACGTCAACAGCCAGGACGGGATGAATACCGTCTTCTGGACTCGCAAGCTGCAGGTCAACGGCGGACGCGAGAACCTATCCGGCGTCGTGGCCCTGACCTACGTCGCAGCCTGGGATGACAACAATGCGATCGCCGACGCGGACACCGTCTTCAACGCGGTCCAATACAAGTGGTTCACGGACTTCACCGCCCAACCGCCGCAGAGCCTGTTCGTGGAGGCCATTGCCCTCCACGAGATCGGCCATTTTGTCGGTCTGAAGCACTCGCCGGTTGGCGGGGCGACCATGCTTTTTGTCGGCGATTTCGGAGTCAACACCCAGGTCGGTCTCTCCAAAGACGAGATTGCCGCCGCACGAGTTCTCTATGGAACGGCCGAGACGAGTTCCGGGGACGCACGGCTGACGGGTACGGTCAAGGCCAGCGGCGCGCCGGTCTTTGGGGCGGCCGTCATCGTCACCGATGGGGACGGAGGTGTTCTCGCCGGAACGGTCACCCGCAGCAACGGCGTCTATGAAATTGGAGGACTGCCGCCGGGAATGCACACGGTGCGCGCCGCGCCACTGGACCCGCCGAATGGCATCAACACGCTGATTCGCGGCTCGGATATCACCGCGTCGTACGCGACCGCTTCGACACAGTTCCTGCCGTCCCCTGATGCGCCCGTCACGCTCGCCGCGGGTCAGGTTTCGACGGTCGATCTGGAGGTCGTTGCGGGCCAACCGATGCGCATCGCGCGATTGCTCCGACCCGTTGCCGATCTGTCCGTCTTCAGCACCACGAGCAAGCCGTTCCCGGTTCAGCCCGTCGGGCAGACGCTCTACGTGGGCGTGCTGACCGATTCCGCATTGTCCGCGGGCGCGGTTCTGACAGTGCCCGGTGACGGGGTTGAGGTCGGTCCGACCGAGGTCCGGCCCAACGCGCTGGCGAACCTGAACCTGGCCGCGGCGCCGGTGACATTCGCGACCGATGCCACGCCTGGGCTGCGGAGCGTTCGGTTGCAGCAGGGGGACGCAGCCGCGTGGGCGAACGGGTTTCTGGAGATCCTGCCCGCGTTTCCCGATGTGAATGCCGACGGGCTGGATGACCGGTTTCAGCGACGGTATTGGACCCGCTTCACCGCGGCAGAGGCCGCCCCAACCGCCGATCCCGACGACGACGGGTTCGACAACGCCTGGGAGGAAGCCACCGGTTCCGTCCCCACGAACCGACTCTCCGCCCGGTTCATCATCGAATCAGTCCGGCTCACAGCCGAGGGCGCCCGGGTGACGACCCAAACGGCCGCCGGAAAGCGGTTCCAACTCTTCGGGCGGGCGACGGTGGAAGGCGGCGACTGGCAGGCCATTGGGGATCCCGTCACCGCTTCGGGGCCGGAGACGGAGTTTCATGATCCCACCGCGACAGCCCTCGAGCGTTTCTACCGGGTCCGGATGATTCCCTGACCGCGGGGCATCCAGGGCCGACTCGGCATCAATTCCCTCGTTTTCGGCGGAGCGCTCGTGCCTAGTCTCGGGCCGTGGCGTTGCTGGAAATCCAGGGGCTGTCGAGGAGCTTCGATGGCATCAGGGCGGTCGATTCCGTGACGTTCGAAGTGCGTCCCGGCGAACTTTACGGTCTCCTCGGACCGAACGGCGCGGGGAAGACGACCACCATCTCCATCGTGTCCGGTCTGCTGCGGCCGGACGCCGGAGAGGTGCGAATCGCGGGTCACGGGTTCTGGAGCGATCCGCAGAAGGCCAAGCGCATCATGGGGGTTGTCCCGCAGGAGGTCGCCATCTACGAGGAACTCACCGGGCGCGAGAACCTCGAGTTCTGGGGGCGCATGGCGGGTTTGCGCGGCGGCGAGGCAAAAGCCCGCGCCCGCGAATTGCTTCAGGCCCTTGCCCTGGGCGACCGCGCCGATGACACGGTGAGGAAATACTCCGGAGGTATGAAGAGGCGGGTGAACCTGGGCTGCGCCCTGTTGCATCGGCCGAAGCTTCTCCTCCTCGATGAACCCACGGTCGGGATCGATCCGCAGGCGCGCCTCAACATCCTCGAGTTCATTCGCGGGCTACGGGCCTCGGGCACGGCGATCCTGTACACCACCCATTACCTCGAGGAAGCGGAGTCCCTCTGCGACCGCATCGGCATTCTGGACCACGGACGGCTGCTCGCCGAAGGCACGCTCCAGGAGCTCCAGGATCGGATCGGAGGCGACCGGGTCTTCATTCTCGAGGCCGACTTCCAGGGCGCGAATCCGGAGGCCTGGACGGGATTCCAGCAGCGCTTTCGCATCCTGCAACAATCGGAACGCCAACTGGCCGTCGCGGCGGTTGGGAATCGGGATCCGTCGGAATGCCTCAAGGACCTTCTCGCGCTGCCATTGCGGGTTGAAAATGTCACGCTGAAGCGACCCAGTCTCAACGACGTGTTTCTGCAACTGACAGGCCGTGACCTGCGCGAATGACCATGTGGCGTGTCCTGCTGGCCAAAGACCTCAAGCGGACCTGGCGAAATCCCGTTCCCTGGATCACGAATCTCGCGTTGCCGTTGTGTATCACGGCGCTGGTCGGACTGGCGTTCGGTTCCGCATCCGATAGCGGCGCGCTCGGGCGGATCCGGTTCGCCATAGTCGACGAGGATGGCTCCGTGCTGACCCAGTTTCTTCGGGGGGCCGTGAACCAGGAACAGGCGCGCAAGTACCTCGACCTGGCGTTCCTCAAGCGCGATGACGCGCTCCGGGATCTGATGGACAACAAACTCAGCGCCGTCCTCACCATTCCGCCCCATTTCACGCGCGACTACCTCACCGGCCGGCAGGGTGTCCGACTCGAACTCCTTAAGAATCCCGCGCAATCGATTCACCCGGCCGTGCTCGAGGAACTCCTGGACCTTGTGGTCACGGCACTGAACGCGCTCGCCCGAAATTTCCAGCCGGAGTTGTCCGGATGGGAGACCCTCTTCCGGGACAAGGCCGACTTCCGCACCGTCTCGAAATTGATGGAACAGGCAGGCGACAAACTGGAGGCGGCCCGACATTACCTCAATCCGCCGTTGGTGACTTACGAAAAGGACACCGAGGGCGGCGCGCTGCGGCCCGGCAAGCCCGACGGGACGAAGCCGGCGCGGCCCCAACCGGGCGCGGAGTTCAACCTGTTCGCGTACCTGCTGGTGGGCATGGCGGGCATGTTTCTGCTGTTCATTGCCAGTCACGCGATGACGGATCTTAATCGCGAACTGCGGCTGCGCACCTTCGAGAGATATCACACGCTTCACCACAGTCTCGTGCCATTCATCGGCGGGAAGGTCGTGTTCGCCATCGTTCTTCTGATGCTGTGCGCCGCGATCCTGCTGGGCGGGGGCGCGCTGATTTTCGGAATTCGGTGGCGCCACCCCGCAGCCCTCCTGGGCCTGACCTTCGGTTATGTCAGCTTCGCCGCGGCTCTCATGGCGGTCCTCGTGGCCGTGATCCCCAGCGAACGCCGGGCCGGTGCCCTGAACTCGATCCTTGCGATGGCCCTGGGAATGGCGGGCGGTTGCGCCTTTCCTCCGGAGGCGTTGCCGGCCTTTCTTCGCGAGCACGTCACGCCCCTGCTGCCGACGTTCTGGTTCACCAGCGCGGCCCGCGGCCTCGAGCGGGCGGCCTCGCACCCCGCCTGGTGGATCCCGGCATCGTCGCTTCTCGGCCTCGGATTGCTGTTGATCGGGTTGGCCGCGCTTCTGTTCCGTCAACGCTTCCGGACGGGTGCCCGCGCATGAGACAGGTTCTGCACATCGGCCACACCGACCTTCGAATCTTTCTGAAGAGCCGGAGCGCCTATATCTGGCTGTTCATTGTGCCCTTGGCGTTCGTCTACTTCATGGGATTCGCGAACCCCGGTCCCGGTTCTCCCTCCAACCACAAGGCGCCGGTTCTCATCGAAAACCAGGATACGGGGTTCCTGTCGCGAATCCTCCTCGAGGAGATGAAGGCCCAGGATATGTGGCTCGTGAATCCAACCAACCGCGACAGCGCCGCCCGCGTAATCCGGATCCCGACGAACTTCACCCGGGGAATCCTCGATGGACGCCAGGTCAAGATCGGCTTTCTGGAGAAAAACGAATCACCGCAGGCGGACACTGCGCTGACGGAGCTTCATTTGCTGCGCGCCGTGGTGGCGATGAATGGGCATCTGCTGGAGGCGGGAACGCCCAGCAACGGCGTCACGAACCTGTCCGAAAAAAGATTCCGGGAAGTGCTGGCGGTCACCAACCCGGTGAGGCTCGACGCGCGCTTCGCCGGTCGTCGGCCGGTTCCTTCCGGCTTCAACTTTTCGCTGCCCGCCAATCTCGTGATGTACCTGATGATGAACCTGCTGATCTTCGGCGGCGCCAGCCTGGCCTCTGAACGGCGCGACGGGGTGATCAAGCGTCTGATGGTTCACCCCGTGACGACCGGCCAGATCGTGGCGGGCAAGATTTACGGGCTTCTCCTGCTCGGGACCGTGCAGATCCTGGTCTTCCTCGCCATCGGCCGCTTTGTGTTCCATGTGAATCTCGGGGCCAACCTGCCCGGGGTCGCGATCACCCTGCTGATTCTCGCGTGGGTCGCCAGTTCCCTCGGGGTCCTCGCCGGTTCCCTGCTGACGATGGAGGACCGGGTGGCGGGGGTCTGCGTTCTGGCGGCGCTGCTGATGGGGGCCCTGGGCGGGTGTTGGTGGCCGGTCGAAATCGGCCCGCCGGCCCTTCGAGCCATCGCCTTGTGCCTGCCGACCGGCTGGGCCGTGCTCGCCCTGAATCAGCTCATCAGTTTCGGGAGCGGCATCGGCGCGGTCTGGCTGCCGCTGGTCGTTCTCGCGGGATTTGGCGCGGCGGCCAACCTGCTGGCCGCGCATTTTTTCCGCCGGTGACGCCGGCGATCGTGGAGCCGCCCGCGTGATGCCGGGGGTGCCATCGGTCGTGGCCACCGCCTCGACACCGCCGTCCCCGTCGTGGGGGTCCTCTCAGAACGTTACCAGTTTGAGTTCCCGGAGCGCATTGAGCAGGAACTGAAAGGCAATCGCGGCGAGCAGGAGGCCCATGAGCCGCTCGATCAGCCGCAGCGCGATCGGTCCAAGCCATTTGGCGCCGCGCGCCCCGAGGCTGAAGAGCGCGAACGCAATCGCGCAGATCACGACGATCACCAGGGGAAGCGCCACGAGTTTGCCGGCTGAATCCGCCTTGTTGTGGAGGAGGACTGCCGTCGAAATCGCCCCGGGTCCGGCCAGCAGCGGGATCGCCAGCGGCGTGACGGCAATGTCCTCTTTGTCCGTCCCTGCCTGGGTCTCCTCGTGGGTCTCCTTCACCCGCGACCGCTGTGCCCTGAGCATGTCGAGCGCGACCAGAAGCAGGACGATGCTCGCCGCCATCTGGAATGCCGGGATCGTGATGCCGAGGAGCCGGAAGATCCATTGCCCAAGAAAGGCGAAGCACAGCAGGACGGCGGCCGAGATGACACACGCCAACCGCGCCGTGCGGATCCGTTTCGAAAACGAATCCCCCGGTGTCATCGCAAGGAACAGCGGCACCGTCGCGATCGGATCGATGATCACGAAGAGCGAACTGAACGCGAACAGCACGTACTCGGACAGCGTCATGCCGGTTGCGCCACGACGCAGGGCGCAAGGACCGCCTCGCGCATGCCGTGGATGATCTTCTTGTCGGCCGGACAGGTCGTGGCCAGGACGCCGCCGAAGTGCGCCCTCAGGGAGTCGCCCTCGCCCTGCACGAAATAATAGGGACAGAGCCGCGCGCGTCCTGGCATCGGAACCACCGCCTCGCGCTTGAAATCGTACCATTCGACATCGACCAGCACCGGTTTGTGATAGCGTTGCAGGACATGCACCGAGCGCGGCCAGGCAGCTTGGGCGCCGTCGATCGCCGCCGCCCATTCCGCGGCGCTCAGGTCGCTTCCCAACGCCACACCCCGGGCACCCCATGCCCGTTCTGAAAAGCCGGACACCTTCAGAATCAGGTCCCGTTCCCGTTGGGACAGGCCCTTCAGTTGGGTCCAGTCCGTGAGTCCCAGCTCGGGAAACGCCCCCTGCGGGGGCAACGGCGTGAAATCCATCACCCAGGTGTAAGGGACCAGTTCCAACAGACGCCGCAGAAAACCCTCTCCTAGTTCCTGCCGCCAGAACCCATGCAGATTACGGTTCCAGAGCAACGCCAGGAGGCTCTTTTCCTCGAGAAACGGCTTGGGCGGTGGCGTTACCCGGATCCGGTCGGATCTCGCCGCTTCAAAGGCCGGCCACGCAGCCGCCACATTCTCCAGGTCGAACATCTCGAAGAATCGGTACACCGCCTCGCCATCCTTCCAATCCGTGAAGTCGGGCCCCCGAACGCCCACACCCACCCGGGTCGACCTTCCGGCCAGCCACTCCATTTCGGGGCGGTAGGTCGCGGATTCCTCAGACACCACGATATGGACGGACGGCGCGTCTCCGAAGATCCCCGAGAAACCCTCCTTCATGCGGTGAGCGGAACCGAAGAGCGGGCCAGCCTTGTCGGATTGCGACTCCGGGCCGGACAGGGGAACTGGCAGAACCGACTCATAGGTCTCGTGCAACCAGGTGGTGAGTCCGATGCCGCCGGGCACGGAATCGAGTTCAGTCAGGACGAGGCCATGTTCGGTCACGAGGAGATCGGGGCGGATGACCCTGGGCAGCTCGCTTTTGAAAGCCGGATCGCGCTGAAGCGCGACGACCTCGGCCGGTTTGCCCTGGTCCAGCCACGCCGCCACCCAGCCCGGGGCCTTTCCTTCCACACTGCGGCGGTACAGCAGATTCGCGGCACGATAGAATTGGAGGAGGACCCGCCCCAGCGTCTCGATCTCCCGCGCCAGCTCCGGCGCCACGGGGAACGGCGCCACCGATATCCTCCAATCCAGGTCGGCGAACAGGCCTCCCGACGGAAGCGCCTCCCGGACACGGTGGGCCCGTCGGGCGCTTTCGGATGGCGAGACGGAGGACAGAGTTGCGGTCGGATCCACGCCGCAGCGTACTGACGGAGCCGTCGATGGATCAACGGGGGAGACTTCGGTCGTGATGCATGGCGGCCAGCGTGAGGAGACGGAAACGCCGTTTCCACCTCCTCACATCGGCGGCTGGGAAAAGCAAAGTCCGTGGCAGACCCTTGGCGATCAACCGGCGGCAACAAGGCCGACGACCGTGCACGCGATGGCAATGAATGCGGCGATCAGCGACTCCCCGGCAATGAACCCCGATGCGACCGGGACCACGAACGTGCCCGCGTTGCGCCGGTTCAGGCGTTGCCAGACCAGGACGACGACGGCCCCGATGGCAAAGGACAACGAGTTCTGGAACACCATCACCCACGATAATCCCAGGCCCATGGCGGAAGGCAGATAGGGCCGGGCGCGTGGAAACAATCGCTCCAGGACCGGGATGCCGACACCCACGAGCGCGCCCATCACGATGAGGACCACCGCCGAGTGCGGCAGCATGTGAATGCCCTGGGTCAGGAGATCCGCGACGGCCTTCCACATGTTCACGGCCGGCGGATGAAAGGCCTCAAGGCTCTCCCGGGTCGGCACCATAAGATACCAACCCGGAACAATCGCCAGGGTCCCGACGAAGATCCCGATGAATTGGGCGAGGAACTGCTTGCGCGGGTTCGCCCCCAATAGATAGCCGCTCTTCAGGTCGGTCAGCAGATCCGCCGCCCCCATCCCCGCCCCAGCGGTCGCACCGGCGGTCATCAGGTTGATCGTGGCATTTCCCGCCGCCCCTGGAAGGACGGCGAACAACAACTGGGTCACCTTTCCCATGGCGCCGACCGGGGTCGTGTCGGTTTCGCCCGTCGCCCGCGCACAGACCAGTGCCACGACCGTCGTCAACAGCACCGCAACAATGCCGAGGAACAGCGAGACATTAAAGGCCATCCAGAGCACGGTGATCATCCCCAATCCGCAGGGGACCATGCCCGCGACCAGCCAGGACGTGGGTACCTCGATCCGGCTCGCATCGGCGGGTTGTCCCGGGGCCTTCCTCCCCTTGAACGCGGTGAACGCGCGCGTAATTGTCCGCCATTCCAGCGCGAGCGTGGCCAGGGACGCAAACACCATCACCGATGTCCCTCCCCAGAGGCCCCAGGTCACCGGATTGAACCCGCCGTCCGGCCGCAGTTTGAACGAAGGAACGAACCCTGCCCCACCCGCGTTCGCCAGGTCGATCGAGAGCATCCAGGGCGTCACGACGTAGTAGAGAAGCGCCGCCCCGGCCAGCATCGAAAAGGCGACGCGCGACCCGACGATCATGCCGGCTCCGATCAAGAGGACACTCGGTTCGAACGCAAGGCCGGCCATCGGGTGTTGGGGCAGGGGATTGAGGACACCCGTGAAGGGAAGGACCTCCGGTATGTAGAGCCGCCGCCGAACCGACTCGAGCCACGGGATCCCGCGGCCAACCTTGCCCAATTCGTCCACCAGTGTGCCGTAAGTGCGGAGCACCCCGATGACCAGGCCGCCCACAAGCGCGGCCAACAGGCCGTAGGCCTTGTGCAGCGCCTCCTGTCCCGCGCTGTAAAGACTCTTCAGTGTCTCCGCCGCCGCGGTGCCCGTGGGGAAGGGGAGCTGCTCCCAGTTCACCATCTGGCGCTTCATCGGGATCGCCAGGAACACACCCAGCGCCGCCGAAAAGAAAACGAAAGCCGACAGCGTCGGCCACTGCAGGTGATGGCCCTGGATCAACAGGAGCGCCCCGCACGCCGTGCCGACGGTGGCGCCCGTCGAGTAGCCGGCAGCCGATGCCGTCGACGCCATGCAATTGTTCTCGAGAATACTCATCGGCGTGAGGCGGCCCCCCGACAGGAATCGGAGGAAGTTCCAGATCACGTACGACAGAACGACCGCCGTCACGACAACCCCAAACGACCACCCCAGTTTGAGCGTGGTGTAGAGGTTGGACATCGCCATGAACAACCCCAGCACCGCCCCCATCAATGTCGCGCGAAGCGTGAACTGCGGGACGCGATCCCCCTGGTAGACGTGACGGTACCAATACGCATCCTTCTCCTCCGGAGTTCTGAGGCCCGAGGGGGACGTCGGCACTTCGTCGTTCGGGGAGGCAACATCGGTTTGGTCCACGCCAGGACGTTGTGGGGACTCAGGTCTTGGAAGGCAAGCCGGCCGTCATGGGACAAACCCGGCACCGGACAAGGAGCGACGCACGGTGGTTGGCGGAATTGCGCCGGGGTCTGAACTTGCGGGAGGGATCCGTCGGAAGTCGAAGGAACGCCTTCCCGCTCAAGCCGCCGGCGTTTCGCCCGGCGCCGCCGCCACCACGACATCGATCCTGCGCGCGCGCAGTCCGTCCAGCAGTTCACGCGGAGCCAGGTGATCGGTCACCACCACGTCGATGTCCTCCAGCGAACACAATTGCGATACAGCCCGTCGGCCGAACTTCGTATGGTCCAGGCAAAGGATGACCTTTTCGGCGGCGGCGATCATGGCCCGCTGGATGTCGATGAGCAGGCCGTGAGAGTTGGTCACGCCCTCCAGGGTGATCCCCCCGCTGCTCATGATCGCAATGTCCGCATGGATGCGCGCGAAGGTCTCGACCGCCAGCGGCCCGACCAGGACCCCGATCCGTGGATAGATCACCCCGCCGGAAAGGATGACTTCCACACGCGGGTTGGCCGCGAAGAGGTTCGCCACCGGCAGCGAATTGGTGATGACCTGAGGCGACTTGGGTTCGAGATGACGCGCCACATGAAACACCGTCGTTCCGGCGTCCAGGATCAGACTCTGGTTCGAGCCCACCAGGCTCGCGCAGGCCCGGCCGATCCGCTCCTTCTCCTCCAACTGATGCGTGTCCCGCGCCGTGAATACAAACTCGTCGGACCGCGGATTGACCAGGCGCGCGCCCCCGTGCGTCCGTCGCACCATGCCTCGGGCCTCCAGGATCTGAAGGTCCCGGCGGATCGTCGAGGACGAGGCATCAACGAACTCCGCCAGTTCGTCCAGAGAGGCGAACTCGACCTGGTTCAGGTGTTCCTCGATCCGGCTTTGGCGTTCTTCCGGTTGCATCCCTTGATCCTCAGTCGGTGCGAACCACGCCGGTGCGATGGCGCATGCGCCACGCGCGGCGCTGCCCGACGTTCCAACTTTCTGCTCATTCGTGGAAGAATCTGGTTGAATTTGCAAGATAGGAGTTGACGAACGGCCTGTTTTTGGAAGATTTCCTTCCATCGATTTCATGGCTGCGCTCGCGCCATCCCCGCACAGGGCCGTCGTCGAACACCTGGTCCGCCTGGAGATCTACCGGCGTCTTGGCAAGCCATTGCCGCGGTCGCTATCGGGCCCGAGCCCGCTGGTCGTCAATGTGAGCGCGAGGCATTGCCACCTGACCCAGGCGGCGGTCGAGGCGCTATTCGGAGCCGGGCGCACATTGACACCGTTCAAATGGCTGTATCAGGAGGGGCAGTTTGCCGCTCAGGAGACGGTGACGCTGATTGGCCCGAGGAGCCGGGTGATTTCCAACCTTCGAATCCTGGGGCCGTGCCGGAATTTCAGCCAGGTCGAGCTGGCCTATACGGACTCGATTTCCCTCGGGTTCGACATCCCCCTGCGGCTGTCGGGGAATATTCAAGGGACGCCGGGCTGCATGTTGATGGGTCCGGCCGGTTTTTTTGAGATGCAGGAAGGCGTCATTCGGGCACTGCGCCACGTTCACATGAGTCCCGCCGACGCCACTCATTTCGGTGTGAAGGCGGGCGACGCGATGCGGCTTCGGGTGGGTGGGGGTTGCGGCGTCGTCTTTGACAGGGTCCTTGCGCGGGTGGATCCGAGCTTCAAGCTCGAGGTGCACATCGACACCGACGAAGGCAATGCCTGTCGATTGGAACCGGGAACGCCCTGCGAACTGCTGAAGTGACCGAAGGGTGACGGTGGATAGGTATGAATCGTTGGGAAAGTCTTTGCGGTCGAGACGGAGCGGCAACCCTTGCCGGGTCCCGCGCGCGCGGGACCACTCGCTCCCATCGGATGGGAGAGGGCCGGGGCGACGGTGCATCCGTTTTCGGAACGATGGAAATCGCGCGTGAGGGCCGGTTTCGGGCAGCGGAGGGAATCGAACCTGTCGGAAATTGGCCTCGGCGCGATGAGCGAACCACAGAAGTCAGGCAAGCCAGACCGGAATGAACTTATGAGCGAGGCGATTGGAATGATCGAAACGAAGGGTTTCACCGGCAGCGTCGAGGCGACCGACGCCATGGTGAAGGCCGCGAACGTCAGCGTCTGCCGCATGATTCCCATCGGCGGGGGTCTCGTCACCGTGGTCGTTCGCGGGGATGTGGCGAGCGTCAAGGCGGCGGTGGATTCCGGCAGCCGGGCGGCATCGAAGGTCGGGGAGTTGGTCAGCTCGCATGTCATCGCCCGGCCGCACGACGACCTGGTGAAGGGTTTCCTGGGAGAACCCGCGAAGGCCGCAAAGTAGCTTGCCGTGTGCAGGCGCCCTTGCGGGTTTCCGCCTGCGCGACCGGCCGTCCACATCGAAGAAAGCACCCATTCTATGTCTGAAGCCATTGGCATGATCGAAACCAAGGGCCTGTGTGCCCTGCTCGAGGCGACGGATGCCGCGCTCAAGGCGGCGAATGTCTCCTTCACGGGTTGGGAAAAGATTGGCAGCGGCTATGTCACTGCCTTTCTGAAAGGCGACGTCGCCAGCGTGAAGGCGGCCGTCGACGCCGGCGCCGCCGCCGCCTCGACGGTCGGCCAGGTGGTCAGCGTGCAGGTCATTCCCCGTCCGCACGAGGGTCTGGGCGGGCTCGGCAAATGGCTCCAGTGAGGCTCGGTTCCCGACGAAGCCTGGCGCGGGCGAGGGGCGGTGCCGCGCGGAGACCCGGGGCGAAACCCCGGCGTCGCTCGCGTCGCGTCCATTGCCCGAGCGGCGAGCGGGGTCCGGGTGGTGATGCGGCCCAACTCCTGCCATGAAGATCCTGGTCGCCAATCTCGGGTCGACTTCCCTGAAGTGGCGGTTGTTCGATGTCGCCGAGGGCGGGGAACGCCTCCTCCACAAGGGCGGCATCGAGAGGGTGACGGATTATTCGCGTTCCATCGACGATTGCCTGAGGCAGCTGCATGAAGCCGGGCACCTCACTGGCGAAGGGGACCTGGCGGCGGTCGGCTTCAAGACGGTGATGGCGCGGGGCGTCAACGGGTGTGTGCGCCTGAATGAGTCCGTCGTCCAGGCTATGGAGGCCTTCAACGCCATCGCGCCGGCACATAACCCGCCCTATATCGCGGGAATTCGGATCTTCGCCAAGCGCCTGCCGTCGGTTCCCTTGATCGGTCTGTTCGAGACGGCGTTCTATCAGTGGATTCCGGAGGCCGCCCGGCTTTACGCGGTGCCGCCGGCATGGTGCGAGGCGGGCGTCCGGCGGTGGGGATTTCACGGCGCGAGCCACAAGTACATCGCGGAGCGCTCGGCGGAATTGATGGGCCGCCCGGATGTCGCGGAGCGCGTGCGCCGGCTCTATGTCGATGATGGGGCGACCCCGGTCCACGGACCTCCGTTTCGGGTCATCTCCTGCCATCTGGGGGGAAGTTCGAGCGTCACTGGCATCCGGGACGGGGTGGCGATCGGCAACAGCATGGGCATGAGTCCGCAGTCCGGGATTGCTCAAAACAATCGAGTCGGCGATCTCGACAGCTTCGCGGTTCCGTTCGTCATGCGGACGCTCGGTCTGAAGCTGGAGGAGGTCGAACGTCAACTCTGTCGCGGATCCGGACTCGAAGGCTTGAGCGGTTTGTCGAATGACATCCGGGACCTGGTTGACGCCGCCGGGCGGCGGCACGCCGAGGCCCGACGCGCGCTGGACGTCTTCATTCACGATATTCGCCGGTGGATCGGCGCCTACCTCGTCGAGTTGAATGGGACCGACGCCCTCGTGTTCACGGCGGGCATCGGTGAGAACCAGCCGGGGGTGCGCAGTCAGGTCACGGCCGATCTGGACCGGCTCGGCATCGGCATCGACGAGGAGCGCAACTGCGGTGTGCGGGCCGTCGAGCAATGCATTTCACCAGCCGGCAGCCCGGTTCAGGTGTGGGTGATTCCGACGAATGAAGAACTCGTTGTCGCCCGCGAGGTGCGGCGGCACCTGGAGGCCCACCCAGCTTCCTAGGAACACTTTTGAGAGCCCCTCGACGATACATCCCAGCCCTTTGCCCAACCCAAACCCCTGAAGGCCTATGCCACAACAAGCCATTGGATTGATTGAAACCCGCGGCCTGGTCGCGCTTGTCGAAGCGACGGACGCGATGCTCAAGGCGGCGAATGTCGAACTCGCGGGACCGATGACGCAGGTCGGCAATGCCCTCGTGACGGCGGCAGTCGTGGGGGACGTCGCCGCTGTCAAGGCGGCCACCGACGCCGGCGCCCAGGCGGTCAAGTCCATCAAGGGCGAGTTGGTCAGCGTCCACGTGATTGCCCGACCGCACCAGGACACCGAGCTCATCCTGCCGCGGAGGAAATAAGGGATCCGCCCGGCGCGGGCCAATTCATTGGCCGGCACCGCGGGCCGTTGAAGCGCTGCGGTCCCCGGATCGATCCGGGTCGTCCCAAAATACCGAAGAACGGCCATGTTTCTTGCCCGTGTCGAAGGCCAGGTGGTCTGTACCAAGAAGGACGCCGCGATGAGTGGCCGCAAGCTCCTGTTGTTGCGGCCGCAGCTCGTGGACGAGAAGAACCCGGCGCGCTTTCGGCCGGGCGCGAATACGATCGTGGCGGTGGACAGCGTCGGCGCGGGTTCCGGGGAACTTGTGATGTTCTGCCAGGGCAGCAGCGCGCGACTGGCGCCGGGCATGAAGGAAGCCCCTGTGGACGCCGTGATCATCGGGATCGTCGACAGTGTCGATGTGCTCGGAAAGCAGGTCTATTCCGCGCAATCCAGCTGAAGTCGGGCGCGGCAAGCCGCCTATCCCTGTCCCATTCTGAATTCCTCCTCCCGCAATGAGCATCCCTGACGAAAAACTGATTCGCGACGTCGTCGCGGAGGTCCTTTCCCGCCTTGGACAGGCGGGCGGCAATGGTGCCGGGTCCGCATCCTCGGCGCCAGCGCAGGCCCCGGCGGTGGTCACGCGCAGGGCGATCCGCGGGCGCTTCGGAGTGTTCGCCGATGCCGACGAGGCCTGCGAAGCAGCGGACGAGGCCTTTCGCCAGCTCTCGGACGCTGGCGTTTCCGGGCGACGCAAGGTGGTGGAGATCATCAAGGCCCTGTGCGATCGGAACGCGACCGAATGGGGGCGGCTCGAACTGGAGGAGACGAAGATCGGCCGGTTGGATCACAAGATCGAGAAGTTGAAGGGGCAGCGCGTGATCCCCGGGGTCGAGTTTCTGCGTCCGGACGCGCTCAGTGGTGACCATGGCATCACCCTCGAGGAGTATGCACCCTTCGGCGTGATTGGCGGCGTGACGCCCAGCACGCATTCCATCCCCACGATGGCGTGCAACATCATCAGCATGGCGGCCGCGGGGAACGCCGCCGTGTTCAACGCGCACCCGTCCGCGTACAAGTGCGCCGTCACGGCGATTCGCGTCTTCAACCAGGCGATCCATCGCGAACTCGGGATCGAGAACCTCGCGTGCATCCTGGAACCGCCGACGCTGGAGACGTTCCAGGCGATGGCGAAGAACGATCGGGTGAAGGTTTTGTGTGTCACCGGGGGTCCCGGAGTGGTGAAGGCGGCGATGGCCAGCGGAAAGCGGGCCATCTGCGCCGGCCCTGGAAACCCGCCGGTGGTGGTCGACGGCACAAGCTGCCTCGACAAGGCGGCGGAGGCCGTCGTGTTTGGGGCCTCCTACGACAACAACCTCCTCTGCATCGGCGAAAAGGAGGTCTACGTCCTGGACGGCGTCGCCGACCCATTCATGGCGGCGCTGGAAAAGCGAGCCGCCTTCCGTCTTTCGCAGGGGCAGGTGGAACGTCTCACGCGCGAGGCCTTTGTTTTCCCCGCGGGGCAGGGGGCCGGGTGCCCCCATGCGGTTGTCAATCGCAACCTCGTGGGGAGGGATCCGGCGGTGCTCGCGGGCGCCGCGGGCGCGACGATCCCCGCGGGCACGCAGTTGTTGTTTGCCGAGACGCCGGCCGATCACCTGTTCGTGGTCGAGGAGCAGATGATGCCGTTCCTGCCGATCGTGCGGGTGCCGTCGGTCGAGGTCGGCATCCGCCTCGCGAAGGAGGCCGAGCACGACTACAAGCACTCGGCGATGATCCACTCCCACGACGTGGCGCATATGACGGCCATGGCGCGCGCGCTGGAGACGACGCTCTTCGTCAAGAACGGCTCCTGCATGTCGGGGCTCGGGGTCGGCGGCGAGGGTTATCCGAACTTCAGCATCGCCACCACCACCGGGGAGGGCATCTGCAATCCGCGCACCTTCACCCGGATCCGGCGGTGCGTCATGGTCGACCAGTTGAGGATCTTCTGACGTCTTCCGTTGCCATGTTTCTTGCGCGCGTCGAAGGCCACGTGACGGCGACCCGAAAGCATCCGAGCCTGGAGGGTTGGAGGCTGGTGATTTGTCAACCGATCGCGGGAACTGGAGTGCCGGAGGGCGTCCCCCAGATCGCCATCGATGCCCATGGCGCAGGCCTGCATCAGCGCGTCATCATTTCGAGCGACGGCGCCGCGGCGCGGAAGGCCGTCGGCGACGAGAAGAGCCCGGTGCGCTGGATGATCGTGGGAATTGTGGACGAGGTTTCCCTGGCAGTCGCCGAGACCGCCGCCGGCGTTCCCAAGGCGTTGAGACGATGAGACTGGGCAAGGTCATCGGCCGCGTAACTCTGAGCGAGGTGATCCCCGAACTCGAGGGTGCCCGGTGGCTGATCGTAAACCCGTTCGATCGCGCCCGGTTTCCATCCGAGGGGCGGGTACCCGAGGACCTGACGGGCGAGCCCAGCCTGGTCATTTACGACAACCTGGGCGCCGGCCTCGGCGATGTCGTCGGCTTCGTCGAAGGTCGCGAGGCGGCGCAACCCTTGGATCCTCCGACGGCGCTGGATGCCATCAATGCCGCGCTCGTGGATCACGTCTCTTACAAGCCCGGGCCCTGAGCCTGGGCGCATTGCCATGGCCACTGTCATTACTGCAAAGGACATCGAGCAACTTGTTCGCGACGGCAGGGATCCTGCCAGCCTGCCGGCCGCCGCGATCCTGACGCCCTCGGCGAAGGATGCCCTCCGGGAATTCCAGGGCCGCCGCACCGCAAACACCGGGAACGGCGCCGCCGCCGCGGCCACGCTCGCGAAGCCGGTCACCGCAGCCAGTCCGCAAGGAGACCTCGATGCGTATTTCGATTCCTCGCAGATGCTGGGACTGAAGGAGGAGATCTGCGAGATCGGACGTCGTTTGTGGCAGCGCGCCTATGTCGACGGCAATGGCGGCAACATCGCCATCCGGGTTGCCGAGGATCTCGCCCTTTGCACCCCCACCCTCGTGAGCAAGGGATTCATGAAGCCAGAGGACATGTGCCTGGTGGATTTGGACGGGAACCAGAAGGCGGGGCGGAAGAAGCGGACCAGCGAGATCCTCATGCATCTGCAGATCATGAAGCGGCAGCCGCGTGCCAAGGCGACGGTGCATTGTCATCCGCCGTATGCGACAGGCTTCGCCGTGGCGGGGGTCCAGCCTCCCACCTGCATGATCCCGGAGTTTGAGGTGTTTTCCTCGGTGGCGATCGCTCCGTATCGGACACCGGGGACACCGGAGATGGGCAAGCTGGTCGCGGACCTGGTCGACAAGCACAACACGATCCTGATGGCCAATCACGGTGTCGTCACCTGGAGTCATCTCGATGTCGAGGATGCCTATTTCAAGATGGAGATCCTCGAGGCCTACTGCCGGACGATTCTCGTGTCCGCGCAACTGGGGCGCGCGCCGAATACCATGAGCACCGGCCAGCTTCAGGACCTCCTCAAGATCAAGGAGGGCCTTGGCATTCCCGATCCACGCCACGGGCTTCGGGAATGCGAATTGTGCGATAACAACGACTGGCGCCCCGGCGTTGTCTGTTCGGTCCCCGGAAAATCCGGCGGGGAGGCGCGGGGCTCCACCGATGCGGAACCCGATGCGGAAGCGGAGGCCCTGGTCAAGGCGGTGACAGACCAGATCATGGAACGCCTCCGGTGAGCATGAAATCGCTCGACGCCAAACTGTCGGAAATCCGAACCCACCGCGGGTCGCGCGCCTTCATCCTGGCGGACGCCAAGGATGCGGACATGGCGTTCGGCGTGCGCGCGCCCGGTCCGCGATCGTATCTCGCGGCGCGGGGGGCGAGACCGGCTCAATTCTCGCCCGAGGTGTGGAGCCGGTCGGAGTTCGGCTACCGCAACCTCCCCGAGTTCCTCGATGTGATCCGGGAGATCGTTCACCGGGGGTTGGTCGACATCATGCTGATGTCGCCTTACGTCAACGAACAACTCGCGATCAAGGAGGGCCTCTTCCGCGATTCCCCCGTGACGCCCTCCGCGCGCGCCAACGACACGACGGACGTCTGGGCGGTCCGTCATGGGTGCTATACGGGGGAGGCATCGCAGCCGTTCCGCTCCGCCACGATTGATCAGATCCAGTGCGGTGAGATCGAGTGTGATCGGTCGACGGAACACTTCCCCGGGACGAATCTCGGCCTTTATTCCGTCACCTTCATCAATGACCTGGAGACCGATCGCGAAGCGCTTCTGTGGTACAAGGCCTTCCGGGAAGAGGCCGAACGCAAACACTTCCGGCATTTTTTGGAGGTGTTCGATCCGAACGTCCCAGGTCGCGTTCCAACGGAGAAGCTGGGGGAGTTCATCAACGACAGCATCCTGCGAACCCTGGCCGGCGTGCCGGAATCGGGGCGGCCCATGTTCCTCAAGATCGTGTATCACGGCCCGAAAGCGATGGAGGAACTCGCCCAGTATGATCCCAACCTTGTGGTCGGAATCCTCGGCGGAAGCGCCGGGACCACCTATGACGCCTTCCGCCTGATTCACGATGCGCAGAAATACGGCGCGCGCGTCGCGCTCTTCGGTCGCAAGATCAACAACGCCGAGCATCAACTCGCGTTCATCGAGATGCTGCGCCTGATCACGGACGGCCGCATAGGGCCGGACGAAGCCGTCCGCGCCTATCATGGGGTCCTGCAAGCCGGGGGCATCCGGCCGGCCCGGTCCCTGGAGGACGACCTCAAACTGACCGACCAGGCCATGAGCTACGACGGCGGCGCCAACCGGCGCGCGCGGGTCGAGGTCCAGGACAACCCGCTGGCCGCGCCTCGGTCCGGATCCGCGTCGTCGGGCGAGACCGCAATGGCAGACGGCACTTCCCGCGGAGAGACCGCGGCGTGGCCGATCCTGGAGACGGGCAAACCGGATTTCTCCCGGATGAACGCCAGCCAGCGTCGCGCCTACGATACCTGGAGATTGGCGCGGCATTTCGGCTGACCCACAGCCTGCCAGGACGCCGGGGGCGGACCTCCTCCAGCCGTCACGAGTCTGTCTCAGACTGGCTCTCAGGACTTGTTCGCTCCCGCGCGGCTCGGTATCTCGTGGGTGTGCCTCCCACCGTTCTCTCCCGTCGCGGGATGCTCGCGAGGGTCGCCGCCGCCGGCGGACTCGCTGCGCTTCCCAGTCCCCCCAGCCCCGCGGCCGATGCCGCCACCGAACGCGCGGGCCGGGGTTCCGCCCCGCTCAAGATCACCAGGGTCCGTCCGATTCTCACCGCGCCGCAATCCCGTGTCCGCCTCGTGGTGGTGAAGGTCGAGACCAGCGAACCCGGCCTGTATGGTCTGGGGTGCGCGACGTTCAATCAGCGGCCGCTCGCCGTGAAGACGGCGGTCGAGGAGTATCTCGACCCGTTCTGTCGCGGCCGCGATGCCGACAACATCGAGGACCTCTGGCAAACCGCTTACACGAGTTCCTATTGGCGCAACGGCCCCGTCCTCAACAACGCCCTCAGCGGGGTCGACCAGGCGTTGTGGGACATCAAGGGCAAACGCGCCGGCATGCCCGTTTATCAACTCCTCGGCGGCAAGGCCCGCTTTGCCGTGGACTGCTATTCCCACGCCTCCGGGAGCGACATCCCGCGGGTCGTCGACAACGTGAAACGGCTGATGGCCGATGGTTATCGCCACGTGCGGATCCAGCTCGGTGGCTACGGTTCCCCACAGCTCTCGGGTCCCGGCGATTTTGCCGAGGCGGGCTTCGGTCTGCCGGTTGACGGGCACATGGATCCGGGTCCGTACTGCCGGGCCGTGCCGAAGATGTTCGAGGCCGTCCGGGAGCAGTGCGGCGAGGCGGTGGCCTTGCTGCACGATGTCCACGAACGGATCCCGCCGATGGACGCGGTCCGCTTGTGCAAGGACGTGGAACCGTACCGGCCATTCTTCATCGAGGACCCTGTCTCTCCCGAGGACATTGATTGGTTCCGAACCCTGCGCCGCCAGACGGCGGTGCCGATCGCCATGGGGGAACTCTTCAACAATCCCCACGAATGGATCGGGCCGATCTCCGAGCGATTGATTGATTTCATTCGTGTCCATCTTTCCGAGATCGGCGGGCTGACGCCGGCCCGCAAGCTCTCGGCCCTTGCCGAGACCTTCCATGTCCGCAGCGCCTGGCATGGGCCCCTCGACGTTTCGCCGGTGGGCCACGCTGCCAATGCCCACCTCGACCTCGCCATCTGGAATTTCGGGATCCAGGAGGCGGTCAACTTCAGCGAGGCGATGCGGGAGGTGTTCCCCGGCGCGCCGACGATGAAGAACGGATACATGCTCGTGAACGAAGCCCCTGGTTGGGGGGTGGACATGGATGAAGCCGCCGCCGCGCGTTACCCGTTGCCAAGGCATCCGGGCTACTGGGAGCCGGTTCGCCGCAACGACGGCACCAATGTGAAACCATGATCGCGCGCGCCGTGGCCGGCGCCGCGGTTCATGGGCCCCGGCTCCGGCGGCGTGCCGCTGGCTTCGCCAGGGGATTGAACCAGCGCAATCCGGGGAAACGGGCAAAGTCGGTGTCCGTCGATGCCAGCTGGGACTGTGTCTCGATGGCAAGCGCGGCCAGATGGGCATCGGTCGTCAAATTGCCCGCCACGCCCGCTTCGCGCAGGAGGCGGAACAGGATCTCGGCGTGCCGTTCACCGGGGACGACGATTTCGACGTTCGGCAGATCCAGCCAGGACCTCGCAATATCGAGGGCCGCCCTGACGGGCATGGGATTTGGCATCGCACGGGGATTCGTCATGATCCGGATGAAGCCGAGTACCGTCACCCAGGCGAGACCGATGGTCTTCCTGTCATTAACCACCCCTTCCCACCAGGTCCGAGCGGCGGCGTGATCGGGGAAATCCCGATTGTAGGCGTTCAGCAGGGGATTGACGTCCGTGATGATCATCGCCGCCGCGCCTTCCGAAGGAGGGCCAGGTCCTCCAAATCATCTGCAAGTTGGTTGAGTTTGTGGGGATCGATTCCGGGCTTGAATCCGCCACGGTGAGCCCTGACCACGAACCGGGCGCTGGGGCTTCTCGCGTGCTCCAGTCCCAGGCCGACCCGAAGTGCCTGGTTCACGGCATCTTTGAATGTCACACGACCCCGCCGCACCTGCGCGTTCAACGTGCGCGCCACGTCGGCATCGAGCGTCAGAGTCGTTCTCACTTTTGAAGTCTGATGTTCGGTGGATTGGATGTCAACGCATCACGACCGACTGAATCGAGTCCAGGGACGCGCAGTGCGTCGAGTCGGATCCGGGTGGCGCCGTGGGGTGCTGGGATCCGCTCCAGGGGTCTCGGGAAGAATTCAGGGGAATAAACCCGCCGAAAGGCCCTCCTACTTCGGAAACAACCTTTGTCAGGGTGCGGCGCGGTTGTGGGAAGTTGCGCCCGTTGGCGTGCGCCACGCCGGACCCGACGAAGGCCCAAAGACGTCGATGCACTACCGAATCCTGCCCTCCGCGCTCCTCGCCCTCACGCCGATCCTCGCCTCCGCCGCCGTGGATGTCCGCGTGACCATCGAGAACCTGTCGCCCGCCAACGGAACCTATCTGACGCCGCTCTGGGTGGGCTTTCATGACGGGACCTTCGATTTGTACGACATGGGTGCCCCGGTCAGCCCGAACTTGGAACGGCTGGCCGAGGACGGCAATACGGCGCCCATCAGCACGGCCTTCGGCGCCAGCGGCGTCGGCGCCATGGACGGCACGATCATGAGCGCGAGTGGTCCATTCGCGCCCGGAGCCAGCGCGTCGATGGACTTCACACTGGACGCGTCCTCCCCGAATACCCGCTATTTCAGCTATGCAGCGATGGTGATTCCCAGCAATGACGCCTTCATTGCGAACGGGGATCCCATGGCGATTTCGCTGTTTGACTCGGCAGACCATTTTGTCGGCGCGGACTTCCTTGTTCTCGGTGACAGGGTCCTGGACGCCGGGACCGAGGTGAACGATGAGCTTCCGGCCAACACGGCCTTCTTCGGCCAGGCGACGCCGAACACAGGGACCGATGAAAATGGAGTCGTACATCTTCACACGGGTTTCATGCCCGCGGGCAGTGGTGGCATCCTCGACGACCCGATGTTTGCAAACGCCGACTTCACGGCCGTCGATTACCGGGTTGCCCGGATCACCGTGACCGCGGTTCCCGAGGGCACGACGGTCCTGAGTGTCGCCGGGTTGGCGGCTCTGCTGGGCGCTGCCGGGTGGCGGCGATTCGGGTGCCGTGGTTGACCCGCCGCGCCTCATCACCCGGGCCGCGCCTACAAATGCCGGACCCGGGAGCGGTAGTGCTCCAGGAGGCGTTCGTTCCAGCCCGGAACGTCCGCGTTGCTGCTGGCGTAGACCTCGGCGACGTGACCCCGCTCCAGGGCGAGTTCGATTCCGCGGACGACGATCAGGTTCAGCAGGAGCACACCGGTCAGGGTCGACGTGGGACCTATGCGCCGAGGCAATCCGGGGAGGGCGAGGGCGGCATCCCCAGGCTCCGCAAGGTTGTCGAGGACCACGTCGACCACGTCCAACAGCCGCTTCCCGGAAGGATGCCGGGACGGGAATGCGGCAGAATGAGCCAGGCTCGTGATCCCGATCGCGCGGAGGCCGCGGTCGCGTGCCGCGAGGGCCATCTCGACCGGCACGGCGTTGCGACCGGAGTTGGAGGCGAGGATGAGGACATCGCCGGCCGCGACGGGATATCGGGCGAGCAGGCGCTCGGCGTATCCGGTCCGCTGTTCCGACAGCGAACTCGCGGAGGCACTTTCGTGCAGCATCAACGCGGAGTCGAAGATCGGCGCGGCGCGGGCCAGACCGCCAGCCCGATAGAAGATCTCCTCAGCGAGCATGTGCGAGTGGCCCGTGCCGAAGGCATACAGATAACGGTCGGCGAGCAGGGCATCGCCGACCAGAGCAGCGGCTTGCTCGATGGCCGGCCGCTGGTTCGCAACGGACGCCTGCATCTTCTGGAGGACGATGTCCGTGTAGCGATCGATGGCGTTCATTTCGATGATGAACATCATGGCCTGAGACGACCACGAAGGATACGAAGGACCAGGAATTCGAAAGAACTCGGCCGCCACGAGCGATCTGGAAGGCAGCCGGACGAAGGTCGTGCCGATCGCGGACACCAACAGGTTGTTGCCAGGGCCGCGGTCTGAGGGGCAGCGTGGATTCATGACGCACCGAGGCGGCCTGGCCTGGTTTTCCTGTCTCTGGCTGCCCGGGATTCTGACCGCCTGCATCCCCCACGGGGTTTCCGCAGCGGGTTTTCGAACCAACGCCACCATCGTCAACGACGATGGTGGCTGGTCGTGGTTCCAGGATGAGCGCGCGATCGTGGTGGGCGACCGGTTGCTGGTCGGGTCCGTCGCGATGGGGCGAACCGATTCGTCGCGCCGCGGGGACATCGAGGTCACGGCCCTCGATCTTCGATCCGGCGAGCTCACGCGCTCGGTGTTGCACGACGGTCTCGAGGCCGATGACCACGATGCCCCGGCCCTGCTGGAATTGCCGCACCGCGAGGTGCTGGCGATGTATGGTCGGCACGGTTCGGAGAATCGGATCTTTTCGCGGATCTCGACGGATGACGGAGAGGCGGGGAGTTGGGAAGCGGAGCAACAGATCATCCCAAGTCCGGGATCGCGAGTCACCTATTCGAACCTTCATTGGCTTTCACGCGAGGGCAGGCGGGGACGGGTCTACAATTTCTTTCGCGGACTCGATGATCGTTTCAAACCGTCCTGGATGTACTCGGATGATCGGGGACGGTCCTGGCGGGTCGGAGGCGTCCTGGTCGACCTTCCGGAGCCAACCATCAAGCACCGTCCCTATGTGAAGTATGCCTCCAATGGGCGCGATGCCATCCACCTGGCCTTTACCGAGGGACACCCGCGCGACTTCAACAACAGCATCTATCACGCGATGATCCGCAAGGGGATGTTGTGTCGTGTTGACGGGACCCGGATCCGCAAACTGGACGAGGGTCCGGTTGAACCAAAGGACGCGGTCCAGGTCTTCGTCGGCAATTCCAACCGTGTCGCATGGATTCAGGACATCGCCGTGGACCGGGACGAAGTCCGGCTCGTGTATTCGGTCCAGATGGACTCGGCGGGTCTGCCGCCGGGAAAGGGGGGAGGGGACCACCGGTACTTCTGGGCCCGATGGAAGCGCGGCGTGTGGTGGAATTTCGAGATCGCCCATGGCGGTACCCGATTGTACGCGGGCGAGGACGACTACACCGGAGGCATCTGCCTGCACCCGGACGATCCAGGCCAGGTGTTTCTCTCGACAAACGTGGATCCGGTCACGGGATGGCCGCTCCCATCGGGACACTACGAATTGTTCCGCGGTCGGGCGAAGGGCGATTTTCCGGTGTGGACGTGGGAGCCGCTGACCCCCGACGCTACGCAGGACAATCTCCGGCCCATCGTTCCCCGCTGGAGGCGCGGTCGCACAATCCTGCTCTGGCTGCGGGGAGCCTACCGCGCATACACGAGTTATTCCCTCGAAGTCGTCGCGCGGGTGGAGTGAGAAGGAAGCATCGGCTGGTCCACAGAACGTCTTGTGGCTGTGCCGCTTCGCGTCTTCCGTGGTCATCCCCTGTCTCGAGTTTTCGGTCGAGTCCTTGCGCCTTGCCCGCTGCTTGAGACTGCCGGCACACTCATTGGCTCATGACGTTTTCGGAAGACTTTGCACCGCCACCGGCGGACGTAGCGGTGACCGCGCTGGACAACGGTCTGGCGGTGATTGTGCGCGAGGACACGAGTGCGCCCGTCGTGTCGGCGCAGGCGTGGTGTCGTGCCGGCAGCATCGATGAGGGGCGCTGGCTCGGGGCCGGGCTGTCCCATGTGCTGGAACATATGCTGTTCAAGGGCACCACCACACGCGGCCCGGGGCGCATTGACCAGGAGGTGCAGGACGCGGGCGGGTACATGAACGCCTACACCTCCTTCGACCGCACCGTCTACTGGATCAATGCCCCGAGCACCGGCACGCGCGTGGTCGTGGACATTCTTTGTGACATCATGCGGCACGCGACTCTTCCCGAAGAGGAGTTGGTCAAGGAACTCGATGTCATTCGCCGCGAGATGGACATGTGCCATGACGATCCTGGCCGACGTTCGAGCCGGCGATTGTTCGAGACGGCGTACATGCGCAGCCCGTACCGGTACCCGATTATTGGGCTTCCGGACATCTTCAATACGATCGGACGCGACGACGTCGTATCCTACTACCGCGAGAAATATGCGCCCAACAACCTGTTCCTGGTCGTCGTCGGTGATGTGAAGCGCGACGAGGTCCTGGACCAGGTCCGTCAGGCATTCGCCGATGCCAGGGCGCGCCCGATGCCCGCCGCGCCGATTGCCGAGGAGCCGCGCCAGACGGCTCCTCGGGAACTGGTCGAAGAAGCGGCCATCGAATTGGGCCATCTCCATTTCTCGTGGCACACCCCGGAGGTGCGTCATCCGGACGTGCCCGCGTTGGACGTCCTGAGCGTCATTCTCGGCAGCGGGCGCAGTTCCCGTCTGTTTCGCGAGGTCCGGGATCGAACGGGGCTCGCGCACACGGTCGACGCCTGGACCTACAATCCGGGCAGCGCGGGCCTGTTTGGTGTCAGTGCCGTCATCGATGGCGGGCAATTCGCAGCCGCGAAGGAGGCCGTGCTCCACGAGGTCAGGAGGATTCAGGATTCGCCCCCTTCGGAGGCCGAACGGGCAAAGGCCATCAAGCAGATCGCCGCCGCGACGCTCGCCGTGCAGAAGACCATGCAGGGGCAGGCCCAGGACCTCGGCGGAAGTTGGCTCACCGTCGGGGATCTCCATTTCTCCGCGCGTTACCTCGACACCGTCACGCGCGTGACGGATGAGGATCTGCAGCGGGTGGCGCGGACCTACCTCGTCGAGAACAACCGGACCCTCTGCGCCCTCCTACCCAATGGGACCCGCCCGAAACTGGCGTCGAAGGCGGCGACGTCGCTTGTCGGGCCCGTGAAGCGGTTCGTGCTCCCGAACGGCCTTCGCCTGCTCGTCAAAGAGGATCAGCGATTGCCTTTCGTGGAATTTCGCGCCGTCTTGCGCGGGGGCGTCCTGGCGGAGACGGCCGCCGACAATGGAGTCACCGGTCTTATGACCAAGATGCTCTTGAAAGGGACACGAACCCGGGGCGCCGAGGCGATCGCGTCGGAAATCGAGTCGGTTGGCGGCAGCCTCGACGTCTACGGCGGCAACAACAGTTTCGGTGTGACGCTGGAGGTTCTCAGGACAGACTTCGACCTGGGATTGGACCTGCTCTCCGATGTGATTCTGCGTCCTTCCTTTGCGGCCTCGGAACTTGAACGGGAGCGCGAGATCCAACTGGCCGGCATCCGGGCCCAGAAAGATCACCTTCTCCAGCTGGCGGGGCGCCTGATGCGCCGGACGCTGTTCGGCGCCACCGGCTACGGCCTGGACGGCAATGGAACCGAGGAGTCGGTCCTGGCGCTCACCCTGGACCAGGTCCGCCATTTCCATACCCGTCTCGCTGTGCCAGGAAACATGGTTCTCGCGATCTACGGCCGGGTGGATCCTGAAGGGGTGCGGGCGGCGGTCGAAAAGGCCTTTGGGGGTTGGCCTCCCTCGGGACCCATTCCGGAGACGTTGTCGGAGCCTGCACGCCTCTCGGGGCGCATCCGCGTGGAGGAGCCCAAGGACAAGAAGCAGACGGTCGTGGTCATGGGATTCCGCGGGACCTCGCTTCGGGATTCGGATCGCCAGGCGCTCGAACTCATCCAGGAGGCCTGTAGCGATCTCGGATCCCGGCTCTTCATCCGGATCCGTGACGAACTCGGCCTGGCCTACTACGTGGGCGCGCAGAATTTTGCCGGCATCGTGTCCGGATATTTCAGCTTCTATGCGGGCACGGAACCGGCCATGGCGGAGCGGGTGATCGCCGAGCTGCGGGAAGAGGTGGTGAAACTGCGCGGCGAGGGTCTCAGCCCGGAGGAACTCAACCGGTCGAAGGCAAAGATCCTCGGCCAGAAAAAGATCACGCGCCAGGACCTCGGATCCCTGGCGATGATTTCGGCCCTCGATGAACTTTATGGGCTTGGATACGCCTATTCGGATTCGGAGGACGCCTTGTACGAGGCCGTGACGCAGGGGGATATTCGCCGGGTTGCGCAGGCCTACCTGGATCCCGAGGCGCATGTCCTTGCGGTGGTTGGATCGACGCAGCCACAGGGTTAGCCGGCCTATTTCATAGAGGTCTTGCGAAAGGCCACCGTCCGCGAGCCCGCGAAAACCCTGCGGGCGACAGGTATTTTGCGCGAGGCCTTCGTTGGCTCGACCGTCACAGCCCGCTGCGGGGATGCTCCGGTCTCGCCGCCTCGGCCTCGCACAAAATCCCTCGTCGCAGGACTCCAATTATTTTTCAGACAGTCTCTTAGGCCGCTTCAACGGGACGGGACGGGACGGCGGCCGACAAGAACTTCGACGCGCGTGCCGTCGGGGTATTGAAGCGGCCTGAAGGCCGCGCTCCGCAACCGCGAGTTCCGCAACCGCGAGTTCCGACGCCCTGTCGGCAGCGGCGGTACGCCTGTTGAAGGTAACCTCCTCTCCCACCGGACCTGCAGCAGGTCGCAGTGGAAGTGATAGGAAACATCCGGGTTAGAGCAGGGCTCTCCAACGCGGGTCAGGAGGGCCGGGCCTGTCGGTCGCGACCGGAGGGCTTCCCATGAACCTGCCCTCACCCCGCCAGTTCACGGAACGCCCGGACCCGTTCCTGGCTGGCCACCTTGGTCACGTACTCGGGCGGGGCTAACTGCCCGCCCATCGCGACGCGCGAATTGCGAAAGACCATCCGGCCCTCCCGGCTCGCACTCGCCGATCCATGAATCTCTCTCGCGCCGGTGTGTTCGAGGAGCCTTCGAATGTTGCGCTCCGTTACGCCACCGCCCGGCATGACGCTCAAACGCGAGCCGGCGCGCTGCACAAGCTCCCGAATCAGGTCCATGCCCTCGACGGCGGATCTCTCCTGCCCTGAAGTGAGCAGGCGATCGACGCCAAGTTCGATCAGGGTGTCGACGGAACGAAAGGGGTCGGTGGCCATGTCAAAGGCGCGGTGGAACGTCACCGGGAGCGGTCGGGCCAACCCGATCAGGCGGGCCGTCCGGGGGGCGTCGATCGAACCATCCGGGTTCAACATGCCGAGAACGATGGCGTCGGCCCCCAACTCGCGTGCTCGGACCAGGTCGTCCTGCATCACCTCGAATTCGTCCTCCGAGAAACAAAAATCACCGCCCCGGGGACGGACCATCACCGCGACCTGGAGGGTCACGCGGCGGCGGATGACTTTGAGCAGGCCCGCTGTCGGGGTCAGACCGCCTTCGAAGAGCGCGGAGCAGAGTTCGATCCGATCGGCGCCACCCTGCTGGGCGGCGACCGCGGATTCGACGGAATCGACGCAGATTTCGAGCAGAACACGGTCAGGCATGGCGTGAGGGTGTCGATCACCTGAGTGCGGGTGCCGGCAGGTCGGCCACCAGGCGTTCGAGGCGCCGGCCGTATTCGACGAAGTTGGCGCGGGCGGAGTCCCCGTTCGTGGCCTTGGAAGTGGCATCGTGGAAAACGACGACCATGTGGGGCTCGATGGAGAGCGCTCCGTCGTATCCGCGGGCAATGGCATCGGCGAGGATTTCGCGGACCTTACCCTGGCCTTCACCGGGCCAGTTGTAGTCCGCGTCATTGCGGGCGGTGTTCCACGTGGCGTCCTTGACGTGAACATGGACGACGTGATCCCGCACAAGCCGCCAGAATTCCCAGGGATCCTGGCGGGGCCATGGCCGGGCCTTCGAGCGGTCCGGGTTGAACACGGGATTTGCCGTGTCGAACACCCACTTCAGGCCGGGACACTTGTCGAGGAGTTCCAGGGCATGATGACCGCTCATGCCGCCGTAATTCATGCAGTTCTCGTGAACCGGCACGAGTCCGGCGTCGCAGAACCGACGGGTGACCTCACGAACGCGCTCAAACACGACGCGCGGGATCACGTGGGCGTCGTCGGCGGGCTTGAAGCTCATGATCCGGACATAGCGGGTGCCAAGCCGATGCATGCGCGGGATGCAGCGCGCAACCTCATCCAAGGTGACGTTCCAGGGTGTCTCGATCGTCTTAGCCCAGTTCATGATCGCCGAACCGAAGCAGTACACCCCCAATCCGGCCGTCCCGAGGTCCGATGCGGCACGGTCGAACGCCTCCTGCGGAAGGTCATGAAAATTCGCCTTGTCGAACCCGGGGACCTCGACGGCACGCATTTCGAGTTCGTTCCAATCCAGCTCCCGCGCGGCGGAGGTCTGGTTTTCGAGGAGGGCACCCGCCTCATCGCCGATACCGATGAACTTCATGGGGAAGTCCTAATTCGAAACGGGGCCGGAGGGCGAGCGGAACCGATGCCGCCGCCCTTTGATGGGTCCGCGGTCCGCGCGACGAACTGCGAGGCTGAAGCCCCCGGCTATCTTTCAGGCGTGCTGCTGGCCGCCAGGGCATCTGCGGCGGCGGCCAGCAGACTCGAGAATGCTTCCGCGACGGGGCTCAGTGGATTGGACCAGAGGAGACCGATGGGAAGACGCGGGAAATCAAGAAGGGGCAGGAACCGGGTGGCGGCTGGAGGGCGCTCGCCAGGGACCTGCACGGTAAGGCCGACGCCAAAGCCTTCTCCAACATAGGTGCCGACGAGTTCGAGCGTGCCCACCTCGATGGCGGTGGGCCAGGCGAGGCCGCGCCGTGCGAGTTCCTGATGAAACACCCGCGGGGCCGCTTCATCGACTCGGACCGACACGAGGGATTCTTCGATGCGATCCGCCCCCAGGATCTCCGCGGCCGTCCGGGCATGGGACCCGCGCGGCACCAGGAGCGTGAGGGGCAACTCGATCAGGATGCGTGATTTCAATCCGGACGCGATCGTCCGGTCGATGACCGTGACCGCAAGGTCGATGTCCACGGCGGCGAGGAGCCGTTCGAGGTCCTGCTGGTAACCGGAGCGCAGGACGAGCTTGAGGCCGGAATGCTGGGATCGAAGCTCGCGAAGCACCGCGGGCAGATGATCCCGGAGAACGGTCTGGGAGGAGCCGATGCGCAGGCGTTCGGCAGCGCCGCGGCGAATTCGTTCCTCGATGCCATCGACGCCACCGAAGAACGGTTCGCAAAAGGCAAAGAGGTCACGCCCGTGCGCGGTCAACTCGAAGGGCCGCCGCCGAAAGAGGGGAGCCCCGAGGTGGTCCTCGAGGGCAAGGATCTGCGCGCTGATGGCAGGCTGCTGAATGCCATACGGCATGTTGCGCACCGCCTGCGCGATTCCTCCGTGGCGGGCCACGTAATAGAACAATTCAAGGTGATGGATGTTGAGCATGCGGCCCCCCCGATCCCGATTAGCGCCGGAAGGACTTCTCGAAATCATCCGCGCCGCCGGTGGACACCGTCTTCTCGAACCGGGAGGCGGCGATCAACTCGTTGAGACGGGCCTCGTAGGCGGCCCCGTCAAGCGGCAGTTGGAGGGTCTTTTCCGTGAGCGACGAGAAGAGGATCGCATTGGCGAGTTCGATCGACGCCAGCCCTTCCTCGCCCGGGACCGTGGGTGGTTTGCCTTCGAGAATGGCGTCGACGAATCCCTGCATGATCTGCGCGTGGGGCAGGGTGGCGTTGCTGATCGGGATCTCGATCCGCCAGGTGTCCGGTTTGGCGAAGCCGCTCTTCGAGGTGCGATTGAATTCGATTGCGTCGTCCTCGTTGCGATCGAACGTCAGCCGGTCGTTTTCGAGAACAATCCGTCCACGCGATCCCGCGATTTCGAGGCGGTTGGTGCCGGGCGCCTCCGCGGTGGTGGACAGGAAAGAGCCTGTCGCTCCGCCGTTCCATTCGAGATAGGCCGTGACCGTATCCTCGACCTCGATCTGCCGATATCGGCCAAGATGACAGAATGCCCTGACCCGCGAGGGCATGCCGACGAGCCATTGAAGTGTGTCGAGGTTGTGCAGGCATTGGTTGATGAGCACGCCCCCGCCTTCACCCTTCCAGGTGGCCCGCCAGTCGCTGCTGGCATAGTAGGCGTCCGTTCGGAACCAGTCCGTGTTGATCCAGGTCACCCGCTGAATGCGACCGAGTTCGCCATCCTGGAGCAGGCGCCGCAGCTTTTGGTATCTCGGCTCGACGCGGAGTTGGAACATCGCTGCGAACACCTGGTTGGGCCGGCGCCGCGCGGCTGCAATCAGCCGTTCGGCATCCGCCTTGTGGGCGGCGATCGGCTTCTCGACCATGATATTCAGGCCGGCCTCAAGCGCCGCGATCCCGATCGTGACATGCTGAAAATGCGGCGTGGCGATGACGACCGCATCGACCGCATCCGATTTCAGAAGGCTGTCGGCATCGGTGAACAACGCCGGTCCGCGATCCCGGAAGGGTTCGAGTTCGCGCGGGACCACCGAGCACAGCGCGGCCAGGCGCGCACCGCGGATCCGGCCATCCAGGAGGTATTGGGCGTGATGCCGGCCGATGTTGCCGACACCAATGATGCCGAGGCGGACTTCCTTCATGATCTCGGCGGGAGGCTAGGCGCACAGGCAGACGGCGGCGAACCTTTGTTCGCGCGCCGCGCGCCGTGATCGGGACGCGACAAGCGTCGCGGTCTATTCCAATCGGCGCTTCAGTCGGAGGAATCCAGCATTTGGAAAGGCCTTGGGCCATCGGCCCCAGGCTGGTCCCCAGGACATCTGCAGCGTCCCGATGTCATTCCAGGTCCGCAGGTCCCCCGATTCCTGGAGGTCATACGTCTGGCGCGGGAGAATCATCGCCTCCCATTGCAGGCTGTCCGGATCCTGGATCGTCGACAGGAACCGGGGAAAATCCAGCGGTCCGGTCAACAGCGCCGAGACCCGGCCCCGTGCAACACCATCGACCGTGTCAAACAGACCGCCGATGACCAGCGAATCCTCCCCGCCAGGAGCGAGAGCCGCAACCCAGTCGTCAGGTCCGAAACCCGGATCGAACGTGGGGTCCAGGGCGCCGTCCGGTTGAAGCCTTGCGACCCGGGCCCGGTTCTGTCCGTCGAATGTTGTGAACGCCCCGGCAATCCACAGGGCGCCCTCCGCGCCCGGCAGCAATGCAAGCACGGCCCCGTTGGCGCCGGAGCCGGTGTGAAAACCCGGATCCGAAGCACCGGAGGCGAGTAGACGCGCGATTCCGCCGGCGGATCGTCCGGAGGCGTTGGTGAAGGCGCCGGCGATCAGGACACGGTCTGAGGCGTCGGCGAGCACCGCGTAAACCGGGCCGTCGAGATCCGTCGGCGGGCGGAACTCGATGTCGACGCGGCCATTCGGTTTCAGGCGCGCGACGCCGGGGCGAAGCCAGCCATCCACGAACCGGAAACGACCGCCGATGAGAAGGCCGTCGCCGGCGGTGGCCGCGAGGGAGAGCACCGCGTCATCCGGGCCGCCATGGGGATCGAAGGCCGGATCCGGCTGCCCGTTCGGCAGCACGCGGGCCACACGGGGACGATTGAGGCCCTGGACCTTCGTGAAGGATCCACCGATGAAGATCGCTCCGTCGGGCGAGGGCAGGATGGCTTCCACGGGGTAATCGCTTCCCGGATCGAAAAGGAACGATGGATCCGGGGAGCCGCCGGGCCGGAGGAGCGCGAGATGATTGAGGCTGACGCCGTCGACCGTGTTGAACTCACCGCCGATGGCCAGTCGGCCGTCGGGGAGCAGGGCCAGCGCATCGATGCGATACTTCACCACCGGCTTGAAGGTCTCGTCCACGGAACCATCGCCGAGCAGGCGTGCGATCCGTGACCTGGGGATCCCGTTGAAGGACGCAAAGGCCCCGGCAACGATCACCTGGTGGTCCGGTGTGACGGCGAGCGAAGTCACCTGGCCATCGGCGCCGGGGCGGCTCACAAAACTGGTGTCAATGGACGCCACGGGCTCCGGTTCATCGTCGTGGATCGTAATAGTCGCTGTCGAAATCGGGCCGAGCGACAACCCGGTCGACGGGTCGTGAAGTTCCAGGGCGAACTGCCGCAGACCGTCCACGCTCGCATTGTCGATCAATACCACCTCCGCCGTCGGCGCCGCCGCGTCCGAGGAGAAATGCAACACCGTCCGCGAGGCGACGAAATCCGTGGCCGGCACCGCCGAGCCCTGGACCGTGTCCAGAACGGCCTGCCCATTCGTCACCGAGCCCATCATCTCCAGCGGGACACGCACAAGCCCCGCTGATTCGCTGACGTCGACGTTGTCCGCGCTGAACCCGAGGCGCGCCGCCGGGTTCCGGACCGCGGCGATGAGCGGAGCCGTGGCGTTCAGCGTGCGGACATTGTCCGCCGCATTCGGGCCATTGGCGGTGCCGGTGGGAACGCCGAGAAACAGGACCTCGGGATTCGAGAAGTGGGGGAACTGCAATCCCGGCCGGTAGGCCATGACGGTGCGGTATTGCCGGCCGCCGACGTCGATCCGCGTGCCATAGGACCACAGGTCGAGACCGGGGCCGGCGGCATTCTCCCGGTCATGGGTGCAGCCGAGCAAATGGCCGATTTCATGGGGCAACGTGTAGTTTCCAACCAGGTAAGGTCGAAGGCACAGGGCGAATCCGCGCGCCAGGGAATCGGAATCGGTGGCGATCAGTTGATTCGCGATGCCGGCGTACTGGTTCCTGTCCTCCGCCTCTGTTACGAGGCACGCGATGTCCGCCGCATACGCATCACGAAGATCATGGACCTCATCCATCCAGCCGTCGCCTGGTGTCGCAAACCGGTCGAGGTCGAGGGAGATGTCGCCCGATTCCTGATACGCCACGAGCACCCTGCAGACCGGACGAATTCGAAGGCGGGCCGCACTCTGTTCGAACGCCTCATTGGCTTCCATGACGGCGAGTTGAAGGAGGGCTTTCAGACCCTGGATGCCCCCCGCGGCAGTCTCGGCGGTAGGCGTGTAGAAGAATGCCAGATCGAGTGTTGCCTCCACAGTCGACGCTGCCCCTTCCATTGTGGCATCGAGGCGCCTTCCCGGACGAGGTGTGGCCCGGGACACGGCCGTAGGCGCATCGACGGCGCAGCGCGGCGCGCCCCTTGCATTTGCGATTTCCATGCGATGGGCGCCGTCCGCCATGGGCGCGATGAGGACGGGATCTGCCGAGGGCCGAACCATCTCGACGGCGACTGCGTTGCCACTGCGAGTCAGCAAGACCCTGGAACCGGGGAGGCCTTCCAGATGACCCCGGACCTCGCAGAGATCATCGCCCGCCCAGCGGACCCGGTCCACAAAGAGGACCCGTTCCGAACTGTCCGGCAAAGGCACCGTCCAGCGCTGGCGGGGTCGGAAGCCCTCATGAATCGCTCCGGGAGCCAGTGCGAGAGTGACGCCATTCGGGCCGGGAGGGATCGCGAGACCTTCGAGCCGAGCCCGGGCGACATTGGCTACGGGAACCAGCAACGGTCGGACTCCGGGTGACCCAGCGGCGACCCGGGCGTGCAGCAAAAGGACGAGCGCCGCCCAGCTTGCCAGACGACAGTTCACCCGGCCATCGGGGGTTGCGCCGCGAATTCTCGCAACGCGACGCTGACGACCGCGATTTCGCGATCCAGGGCATCGACGAGCTGCGGCACCTCGTTCAGCGTTCCGGACTGGGCGGCCTGCTCGAGCTGTCGACAGACCTCCACGACCCTCCGCGCGCCCATGTAGCTGGCGCTGCCTTTCAGGCTATGGGCCTCCGCCCGAAGCGCCGCGGCATCGGACGCCGCGGCGCTTCGCAGGCGTTCCCGCCTGGCCGGGAGCTCGTCAAGGAATTGGTCGATAAAGCCAGGAAGGGCCCCAGGATCGTCGGGGGTGTGGAGGGCCTCAAGGGGTTGGGTGTCCAGGACCGGAACGTCATCCGGCGGAGCCACCCCGGGCGATGCGCGGGTCTCCGTCGGCACTGCCGGGGACCCGCAAACGGCCGCCGTCGGCGAAGGGGCCGGTTCGCGAGGCGCACCCCTCGCCGCCACCTGCCGGAGGATGCGGACCAGTTCACTTTGCAGCAGCGGTTTGGTCAGATAGTCGTCCATGCCGGCCGCAATCCCGCGGTCGCGGTCGTCCGAAAGGGCATTGGCCGAGAGGGCGACGATCGGAACGCGGCGGCACGGCGACGGTTCGGAGGCGGACCGGGCATTCTCCACATCGCGAATCCGGCGCGTCGCCTCGTAGCCGTCCATTCCCGGCATCTGGCAGTCCATGAACACGAGGTCGTAGGGACGGGACTCGAAGGCTGCAACGGCCGCCGAACCGCTGGAGACGGCGTCGACCGAGGCTCCCAGGCGCTCCAACAACTCGACGGCGACCCGTTGATTGAAGGGTTGATCCTCGACGAGCAGCACCTTCAGGTCCTGCGCGATGCGCGATTCGGATTCATCGGGAACGTCGGGAACCGATTGCGGTTCCGACTCTCCCGCAATCAGGGCGGCCAGTTCGGCGTGAAGGCGCGACTGGCGCAGCGGCTTGACCAGGGTGCCCGCGATACCGGCCGCCTCGAGCCCCCGCACATCCAGCACCGCGCCGGGTGGAATCAGGGCGATGAGCCTCGCGGTCACATCGCCGCTGGCGCGGATCCGGCGGGCCGATTGAAGCATGCTCGTCCCCGGCAATTCGGCGTCGAAGAAAACCAGATGGAACGGCTGGCGCGCGCGCGCCGCCTCGGTGAGTCGGTTCACGGCGGACGCCATGCTGTCAGCGCCGTCGAGGGACTCCGGGCGGAGGGTCCGGAGTGAATCCAAAATGGCCGCCCGCTGGGAGCCATTGTCCTCGATCACCAGGACGCGAAGACCGGCGAGAATGGGGCCGGGCGCGACAACCTCGACGGGGGCGGACGGCGCGTGGAGGTGGACGTTGAAGTGAAAGGTCGTGCCCTGTCCGACCCGGCTCGTGAAGTCGATGGTCCCCCCCATGGACTGGACAAATCCCCGGGTGATGGCGAGTCCCAGGCCCGTGCCGCCGTAGCGTCGGCTCATGGAACCGTCCGCCTGGGCGAATGCCTGAAAGACCCGGGTTTGTGCCTCCTCGGGAATGCCGATTCCCGTGTCGCGGACCTGGAAACGCAATTCGACGTCCTCGGCGGTCATCTCGCCGGCGGCCACCTCGATGACGACCTCGCCGGCCTCGGTGAACTTGATGGCGTTGCCGACGAGGTTGTTGAGGATCTGGCCCAGGCGCGCGGGATCCCCGCGCAGATGCTGGGGCACGTCTCGGTGAATATTGCCGACCAGTTCCAGGTGACGCGCCTCCGCCCGCGACGCGAAGAAGCTGACGGTGCGTTCGATCACCTCGTGGACGTCGAAATCGATGTCCTCGAGCATCACGGCGCCCGCCTCGATCTTGGACAGTTCGAGGATGTCGTTGACGATCTGGAGGAGCATCCTGGCGCCGTAATCAATGCTCTCCGCCAGGTAACGCTGCTGGGGAGTCAGGCGGGTCTCCAGCAGGCGCTCGGCGCTGGGCACGATGGCGTTGAGCGGGGTCCGGATCTCGTGACTGACCGTCGCGACGAACTCGGACTTCACGCGCGCCGAGTCCAGTGCGGCCTGCCGCGCCTTTTCCTGTTCCTCCTCGACCTGCTTGCGGGCGCTGATGTCCTCGACGCTTCCCTCGAAGAAGGCCAGCCTCCCCTCGTGGTCGCGAACGATTCGCGCGCTCTCGGACACCCAGGCGGTGGAGTCATCCCGCCTGCGGATCTCCGATTCGAATCCCTGGATGCTGCCCTTCTCCAGGATCCGCCGCACGAATTCATCGCGGCGTCCCGGATCCACGTAGGCTTGTGTCCGGGTATCGGTGAGATTGGACATGAGTTCCTCGGGCGAGGAATACCCGTAGATACGGGCGAGGGCCGGGTTGACCCGGATGAAACGGCCCTCGGGCGAGGTCTGATAGATCCCTTCGACTGAATTCTCGAAAATCGCGCGGAACTTTTCCTCCGCTTCGCGGAGGGCCTGTTCGGTTTCGATGAGCTTGGTAATGTCGCGCGCGACGCCGACCAGTCCAAGAATGGCGCCGGCGCGATTGTAAATCGGCACCTTCGTCACGGAGGCCCAGGAGTGCCGCCCCTGGTGATCGACGAGTTCCTCGACCTGGTTGATGATGGGCTCCCCGCTTTGGAGCAGCGCCTGCTCCTCGGCGTGCACGGTCCGGGCCAGATCGGGTTGCAACAGGTCGAACGACGATTTCCCCACCAATTCCTCGGGATCCGCCACCTGAAAGCGCCGCGCCAGGGCGCGGCCCACCTTCACGAATCGCGATTGCGGATCCTTGAAATAGATGATGTCCGGGCTGTGATCCAGCAGGGCCTGCAGAAGGTCGCGCTCGTACGCGAGGGCGTCCTGGAGCCGCTTGCGCTCGGTGACGTCCCAAAAGATGCACTGGGTGCCTGTGACAGCCCCTGAGGCTTCGCGGAGGGGGGTCTTGATCACGTCGACCCAGTGCGTCGTTCCATCGGGAGTGACGTTGCGCTCGGTCTCACGGATGGTCTGGCCCTCCCGCATCACCCTCTGGTCGTCGGCCTGGTATTTCCGCGCCAGCTCCGGGGGAAACAGGTCGAAGTCCGTGAGCCCAAGGATCTCGTGGAGCGGCCGATCGACCGTCTGACAGAACCGGCTGTTGGCAAAGATGAACCGTTCCCGATCGTCCTTTCGGAAGATGTTCTGGGGAAGCTCCTCCACGAGGGAGTGGTAGAGCATCTCGGAGGTTCGCAGTTGTTCCTCGGCCAGCTTCCTGGCGGTGACGTCCTGGACCGTTCCCTCGTAGAATCGAACCTGCCCCTGATCGTCGCGCACGACTCGGGCATTTTCAGCGATCCAGATGACCGTGCCGTCCTTGCGCCGAATCTGGGCCTCGAAATTGGTCAGCGTGTCCTGTTGTTGGAGGGCGGCCACGAATTTCTCGCGCATGCCGTCCTCCACGTAGATCTCGCTCTCGATGTTGCCGATCCCCTCGATCAATTCCTCCGGCGAATCGTAGCCGTAGATCCGCGCCAGCATCGGATTTGCCGAGAGATAGCGGCCGTCGGGCGTGGTCTGGTAAATGCCAACGACGGTGTGCTCGAAGATGCTGCGGAACTTGGCCTCGGCCTCGCGAAGGGCCGCTTCGATGCGCGCATGCTGGGCCTCGAGCTTCTCGAGTTGGCGTTGCCGCCGCCAGAGGTTCAGTTGCGCCATGACCATGCGTCCCAGGGCCTCGAGCGATTCCATTTGGCTCGGTGCCAGGTCCCCCGGGGCCCGGTCCCAGACCGAAAGCCCTCCCAGGATGGCGCCCTCGGGGCTCGCGAGGGGCATCGCCGCGTAGAACCGGATGCCTCCGGTGGTGTGAACCAGCTTCGACCCCGCGAACCGGGGATCGGCACGCGCATCCCGGACGACGACCACCGACTCCTGGTCCAGCAAATGCGGGCTCAGGGCGTCCTCACGCCGGAGCCGGCCGACGTGCAGTCCTGCCGCCGCCGCCACAACGACCGATTCCCCCAGGACCATCTCCACCGCGGCGATCGGCCTGTGGCATAAGAGCGTGGCCAGTCGGCAGCCCTCGGAAAGGGCGGCGTCCGAGCCGCGCTCGCCCAGCGGGTATTCGCGAACGACAGCCAGTCGCGCCGCTTCGGAAAGGTGAGGGTTGTTCACGGGAATCTCAGGACTGCAACCGACTGTAAATGGGCCAGGCTCGAAAGTAAAAAGGACACATGACGGCGGATCCCACGCGCGAAGGGCACCCGCGGTCGGCCCGGACGCGGAATTTGGATTGAGCCGCCGACCCGTCCGGCGCATGAGAGGACCATGTTCCTGCATTCTTTCCGGCGGCTCCGGTGCCTTCTTGTCCTGGTCTCCATGGCCGCATCCTCCCTTGCCTGCGCTCGGGCGAGTGAATGGCTGGACGCGTGGCGCAAGGACCACCCCGTATGGCGCGGGGTCCACCTGACGCTTCACGGCGCGCGTGCTGCCGCGGACCTGGAGGAGGCCCTTCCCGCCCTTGCCGCCGCTGGCGTCAACGTGGTGATCGCCGAGGTCAACTACGGCTTTGCCTTCGAGAGCCACCCGGAGTTGCGAAACGGATCGGTTCTGACCCGGGAACAGGCGCAGCACCTCGCCGCCGCGTGCCACGCCCGCGGCATCCGGCTCATCCCCGGATTCAACTGCCTGGGACATCAGTCGTGGTCGCGACAGACCTTCCCTCTCCTGACACGGTACCCGGAATTCGACGAAACTCCGGGCAAGTTTCCCAATAATGAAGGCATTTACTGCCGGAGTTGGTGCCCGCAGAATCCCGACGTGGCGGGAGTGGTGTTCCCGCTGTTGGACGAACTGGCGAGTGCCTTCGACGCCGACGCGCTCCACGTGGGCATGGATGAGGTCTTCCTGATCGGCTCGGAGTTATGTCCCCGATGCAAGGGCGGCGACCCCGCCCGTCTCTTCTCCCGCGCGGTGAATGACCTCCATCGCCATGTCGTCGGCGAGCGCGGACTGGAAATGTTGATGTGGGCCGACCGCCTCCTCGACGGGCGCGTTCTCGGGTACGGCAAGTGGGAGGCGTCGTTGAACGGGACGCATTCCGCTGTCGATACCATTCCGAAGGACATCATCCTTTGCGACTGGCACTATGAGCTCCCTGCCGAATATCCCGGACGGCCGACGGAGTACGGATCGATTCCCTTCCTCCTGCAAAAGGGCTTCCGCGTGTGGCCGGGCGGTTGGAAGAACGCGCAGGCGGCGGAGACGCTGGCGCGGGAGGCGCTCCAGCATCGGAGCGACCGCATGCTGGGCACGCTGTGCACGACATGGGGGGCCGTGAAGGTGAGGGACCTGGCGGACTGGGAACCCTTGCGTCGGTCGTTCGCGGTGTGGCCGGATTCCGGCGGCGGCGCCGCGAAGGGGCCATTGTCGACCCGTCCGCCTGATTGACACGCGGGGCGGATTGGGGCAGTACCCCCGTCCCGGCCCGGTCGGGACAGGGGCGACTGGGGGTGGCGATCGTCAGGACCCCCTCTCCAGGTCCAACCCGTCAGCTGACCTCGTCGGGCACTGGAAAGCGGGGGCGAGGAGAGCGGGTGTCTCGATTCGACCCCCGAGGTGTGTGCCGGGGGATTCCCGCGTCGGTGGTGGCTGCCGCGTTGGGAAGGAGGTCGCCGCACGGGCAGGCTTGATGAGCAATGATCTTTCCCGATCCCGACTTCTCCCGCTCGCGCTGGGGGCTCTCGGGGTGGTTTATGGTGACATCGGAACGAGTCCTCTCTACGCGGTCCGCGAGTGCTTCCATGGCGAGCACGCCCTTGAACCGACGCGGGCGACGGTCCTTGGCGTGCTTTCTTCCGTCATCTGGTCGCTCATCCTGATTGTCTGCATCAAGTACCTGGGGATCGTGACCCGGGCCAACAATCGCGGGGAGGGCGGCAACATGGCGCTTCTTGCCCTGACGCTGAGCCGGTTGCCGGCCGGCACCCGGCGAACGCCCATGCTGATGCTCGGCGCCTGTGGAGCGGCATTGCTGATGGGAGATGGCATGATCACCCCGGCGATCTCGGTGCTCAGCGCGGTCGAGGGTCTGCGGATCGCCACGCCGACTCTCCATGAATTCGTCGTCCCCGTGACACTCGTCATCCTGGTCGGGTTGTTCGCGGTGCAGCGGATCGGGACCGGTCGGGTGGGGCGCTTGTTCGGGCCGCTGACGTTGATCTGGTTCATCAGCATCGCCGCGCTCGGGGTGCGGGGGATCCTGGAGAAGCCCGGAATCCTGGCGGCGATCAGTCCCATCCACGCCGTGGCGTTTCTTGTTCACCAGGGATGGGGGGCCTTCTTCGTGCTCGGGGCCGTCTTCCTGGTCGTGACGGGGGTCGAGGCGCTGTATGCGGACATGGGGCATTTCGGCATCGGTCCGGTCCGGTTGGCGTGGTTTGTCCTCGTCTTTCCCGCGTTGATCTTGAACTACCTGGGCCAGGGGGCGTGGCTCCTGGTCCATCCGGAGGCCGCGGTGAATCCGTTCTACAGCCTCGCCCCGGGATGGGCGCTTTACCCGCTGGTGGCCATTGCCACGATCGCAGCCTGCATCGCCTCTCAGGCCCTGATTTCCGGTTCCTTCTCCCTGACACAACAGGCGATGCAGCTTGGGTTTCTGCCCCGGCTCAATGTGCAGCACACCTCGTCCACCGAACGCGGGCAGGTCTATGTCGGCACGGTGAACTGGGTCCTGATGATCGCCTGCCTTGGCCTCGTTGTGGGTTTTCAATCCTCCAACCACCTGGCGGCGGCGTACGGAATCGGCGTGTCGCTGACGCTGATGCTCACGACGCTGCTTTTGTGTTTCGCCGAGCGCTACGTGTGGCAGTGGAAATGGTGGCAGGCCATCCTTGTCACCGGCGCGTTCCTGGTCATTGAGTTTGGATTCTTCGCCGCCAATTCACTGAAGTTCGAGCACGGCGGCTGGTTCCCGATCCTGGTGGGCACCCTGATCTACCTCTGCATGGCGACCTGGTTCCGCGGCCGCAAGGCGCTTCAGAAATCCCTGGTGGCCGGCGCCCTGCCGCTCGGGATGTTTCTTGCCGAATTGGAACGAAAAAAGCCCCTCCGCGTCCCCGGCACGGCGGTGTTCATGACGGGAAACGCCGGGGGCACACCCGGCGCGCTTCTGCACAACCTCAAACACAACAAGGTGCTCCACGAGACGGTGATCATCCTGCGTTTTGCTGTCGGCGAGGCGCCCTTCGTGGATCCCGCGGCCCGCATCCAGATCGAAAAGCTGCCGCTGAAATTCTATCGGGTGACCGGCTTCTTCGGCTTCATGGAATCGCCGGACCTGACCCTCGTTGGCGAGGCGTGCGCCCGTGAGGGCCTGGACCTGGATCCGATGAAGACGACCTTCTTTCTCGGTCGCGAAACGATCCTTCCCACCGCCCGGCCGGGCATGGCGTTCTGGAGAAAGCACCTCTTCGCCTTCATGTCCCGAAATGCCCAGCAGGCAACGTCCTACTTCAAGCTTCCGCCCAACCGGGTGGTCGAGCTGGGCATGCAGGTTGAACTTTGAACCTCGGTCCACCTCCTGGCCGCCGAGGTCGCGAGGCGGAGCAACGAGTCTCCGTCTCCTTGCGTGAGCGGCAACAATTCATGGCTCGAACGCGTGCCGGCGACGCCGGTCAGGATTCGCAGGGTGCCCCGTGGGTTTCCCCCCACGGTCGACCCACCCCATCGGCCATCACCACCCGGGTGCCCGCCAGGTAGTCATGCAGGCATCGGCGGTCCCGCCCGAAAATCAGAAGAATTCCAATGCCGGGGATGAACCCAACGATCGGCAGATAACTGAACAGACCGGGAAGAAGGTACCGAAGCAGGAACACTCGGGAAAACGGCGGAAGCGCGCCATTGAGACCGACGATGCGTGTCTTCAGTACGGATTTGCCGACCGTCTGCCCGCGTGTGAAAAGCAGGTAGCCGTTCAAACCCAGAAACACGGCCCATCCCGTCACCACCGCGAACACCCGGTCCGCGAGAGGCAGTGAGTCCCACGAGGGCGCCAGGCCGCCGGTAAGCATCAGGATCGGCACGATCACCGCCGCGAGAACGGCGCTGTCGATCAGGAAACTCAACAACCGCCTCCAGCGAGCGGCAGGGGGTGCGTCCGTTGCTTCCATCGGAATCAAGCGGTTCGACAGGATCCAGGCTGCAGGCGGGTTCTTACGTTGATTGTCCGGCGTTGAAAATGACGAAGTGCGGCGTCTCCATGCCGCCGATGCCGCCTCGCTTCATGCGTCCACCGGCTTCATGATGCCCCGATGCCTGAGGTTGTGCTGACCGAGAAACTATTGGCGGGCCTCGCCGGCTGGGAGGTCGTCAAGCAGGCCCGGGCGATCGTCGCCGAGAATCGGGTCCTCAGCTCCAACTGGCAGGCCCCCGTCCTGCGCGGCGTCGTGCAATCGGGTTCCACGAGCTATCGCGCGGGTCTCGTCATCCGGCGGGAAAACGATGCCGAAAACCTCTGCACCTGCCGGTCCTCCCGCGAATGGGGAACATTGTGCGCCCATTCCGTGGCGATCGGCATTCACGCCCTGAGGCCTTCTCCGGTCGAAAGTCCGCCGCCCGCACAGGCAGCCGCTCCCCCAGGCGCAGGAACCCCATCGGGACGGCGGCCGCCCTCCGGACGGCGCTTGCGCCGGGCCGGTGAAGGGGAGCGCGGCGAGGCGCTCGAGATTTGCATTGTCCTTCCACTCAACCTCGCCGAAAGCCTCAGCCGCGGCCGGGCGACGGTGTTTCTCGAAGGAAAATGGCGGCGCGGACGCTCGCCCCTACAGGCGCTCCCGATCGACCAGGTCTTTGCCGTCGACGCCGCCGACGCCCGTCTCCTCGATGTCCTCGAGGAGATCGCGGACGGTGACACCCCGGCGATGTTGCAGGTCAGACCCGAGGATTTCGCAACCGTCCTGCAGGCCATGACCGGTCATCCGCGGATCTCGTTCGGCAGGACACGCGAGGTGCGCGTGAGCGCGGAGCCGTGGCGGGTGCCGCTTCGCGCCAGCCTGTCGTCGACCGGCGAGATTACGCTCCTCCTGCGACCGCTTGCCGCGCTGCCGGCGTTCATTCCCGCGCCCAGGCCCTGGATCCTTGCGGGGGACGAGTTCCAGCCGCTCGGGCTTCCTGCCGAATGCCTGCCGGTTTTGAACGCGCCGATGCACTGGAACCGGCCGCAGGTGCCGGTCTTCCTCAACCGTATCCTTCCCGAACTGCAGCGCGTCGCGGACCTCGAGTCGGAGTTTGAGGCGAGTGACTTCGTTCTCGAGCCGAAGCCGCCCGAATTCCACCTGCACCTGGCGGGGGGGCTCGCGAGCCTGGCGGCCAGCCTTCAATGCGTCTATGGACATCGTGTGTTGACCCTGGGTGTGGCGCAGGAGGACGAATCGCTATGGATGGCGGACCCGTCCGATCCGCACCGGTACTCCACGCGCGACATCGGGGCGGAACGCGACGCCCTGGCGGTGCTTCAGCAAACCGGCTTCACGGGCCCGGATGCCCAGGGCCGGTTTCATCTGGCGGGGCAGAACCCGGTATTGACCTTCTTCTCGCGGGTCTATCCGCGCCTGGAGCGAAAATGGAAGGTGACCCTGGAGGAACGCCTCGAGCGCAGCACCGAGCGACACCTCGAACGGGTGGAACCGCGATTCACCATCACCCCGTCGGGCGAACAGTGGTTCGACCTCCAGGTCACCTTTGAAGGCGCCTCGGGGGAGGGCATTCCGGCCACCGAAATCCAGAGACTCCTCTTGGGAGGCCAGGGTCAGACGCGGTTGCGAAACGGCAAACTGGCCCTCATCGACACTGGGGCTGTCGAGGAACTCGAGGAGATCCTCGTGGATTGTTCCCCTCAGCAACACGGCGGCGTCTACCGCATGGACCGGACCCAATCCGGTTTTCTCAATGCCACGCTGGAAGACCAGGGCTGGAAACCCGTCGCACCGGCGGCCTGGCAGGAGCGCGCGCGGGATCTCGCCGGCAGGATCTCTCTCGATTGCCCGCCGCTGGGCGCGCTCGATGCCGTTCTTCGCCCCTACCAGAAACACGGCGTCGCCTGGTTCGGGTTCCTGCGGCGAAATGGATTCGGCGGTATCCTGGCCGACGAAATGGGCCTGGGAAAGACGGTGCAAGCCCTTGCCCATCTCGCCTCCTTGCGACGGACGGGGCACCCGGAGGGCGCCCGATCACCCTCGGCCCGTGGTGCTGCGGAGTCCCCGGGGATCAATCGTCCCGCGGAGGCGCCGCACCTGGTGATCTGCCCAACCTCCCTGGTTCCGAACTGGGTTGCCGAGGCGGCGCGGTTCACCCCCGAGTTGCGCGTCCTCGCCATTCACGGTCCGTCGCGTCATGGCCTGTTCGACCGGATGCCCGCCTGCGATGTCGTGGTGACCAGTTACGCCCTCGTCCGCCGGGATCTCGAGCGGTACCGGGCCCTGGAGTTCGACACCGTGGTCCTCGACGAGGCGCAACACATCAAAAACCGTGAGACCCGCAATGCGCAGGCGGTGAAGGCGATTCGATCCCGACACCGACTGGTCCTCACGGGCACGCCGCTCGAGAACTCCGTCCTCGATCTCTGGAGCGTCTTCGATTTTCTCATGCCGGGATACCTGGGACCGGCAAAGGACTTTCAGGATCGCTACGAGGTCCCGATTGTGCGGGAGCGAAACGAGGCGGTTCAGGCGCGGCTGGCCCGGCGGGTCCGGCCATTTCTCTTGCGTCGTTTGAAGCGTGAAGTGGCGCCCGAGCTGCCGCCGCGCATCGACCAGGTCGTCTGGTGCGAACTGAGCGAGGAACAGTCGGCTGCCTACCGGCAACTCCTGGATGCGACACGCCGCGAGGTCGTCGAGGCGGTGAGCGCCCGGGGGCTGGCCCGAAGCCGGATGCTGGTTTTGACGGCGTTGCTTCGGCTCCGTCAGGTCTGTTGCGACTTGCGGTTGCTGGGACTGGACGACGAAAAGACCAGTCCCGATCCCGAATCCGGACGGGAATCGACGACCCTCGAGGCGGCGGCCCAACCAACGACCGGCATCCCCCTTTCCGCAGGCGCCGCCGGAGGAAAGGTGGACGCCTTCGCGGAACTCCTCGAAGAGGTGCTCGATGGCGGGCACCGGGTCCTCGTGTTCAGCCAGTTCACCCGGATGCTCGGATTGCTGAAGGAGCAACTCGCGTCGGAAGGCATCCGCTACGCCTATCTGGATGGTTCGACACGCGACAGGGGCGGCGTGGTCGCTTCGTTCCAGCAAACGGACGACATCCCGGTGTTTCTCATCAGTCTGAAGGCCGGGGGTGTCGGACTGAATCTCACCGGGGCGGATACCGTGATACACTTTGATCCCTGGTGGAACCCGGCGGTCGAAGATCAGGCCACGGATCGCGCCCACCGGATCGGGCAGAGCCGTGTCGTCACCAGCTACAAGCTGATCACCCGCGGCACGGTTGAGGAGAAGATCCTCGGGCTGCAGCAACGAAAGCGCGAGGTTCTCCAGGGTATCCTGCAGGGAGAGGAGATGCTCACCCAGGCACTGTCGTGGGAGGAGATCAACGAGTTGCTCTCCTGATCGAGCCGCTCAAGCCGGTTTGAAACCGAACTTCTCCTCAAAGTCGTTGATGTCCTCCTTGTGGCCCACGACGAAGAGGAGGTCATTGGCAAGGAGGTTCTCCTTGGGCGCCGGCAGGAATTCATCCTCGGTATCGCCTTTGCTTCGTTTCCGGACAATGAGGACGGGTGTGACGTGGTGTTTCTCCTCGAGTTCGGCGTCGGCGAGGGCCTTGCCGGACAGCCGGGTGCCGATGCGGACCCGGGCGAGCTGGTACTCTCCATGGAACGGGAGGCGTTGTTCGACCGTGTTGGCATGGAGTTGTTCGGCGAGGCGGCGGGCCGCTTCCCGATCGGGCGCGATGACTTGATCCGCCCCCAGGCGGCGCAGGATCTCCTCGTGTTTGTCCGTCGTGGCACGCGCGATGACGCGCTCGATCCCCATCTCCTTGAGGGTGATGGTCGAGAGCACGCTCGCCTGCATGTTCTCTCCGATCGCCACCACGACCGCATCGGCGTCGGCGACTCCAATCGCCCGCAGGTCACCCGCGTCGTCCGCGTCGAGGCGCGCGGCCCGGAATCCCTGGTCGGCGAGATCCTGCACAAGTTTGGAGTCGCTGTCGCCCAGGACGACATCGCAGCCCAACTCATGAAGGCGGGTGGCCAGTTGCACGCCGAAACGGCCGGCGCCGAGAATGAGGAATTTTTGTGGCATCGAAAGGGCGGAAGATCAGCCAACGGTCAGGTCCTCCCGCGGATAGGTAATTCGCGCGGGTTGTGCGGGCTGCGCAAGATGCATGGCGAGACACAAGGGACCCAGTCGGCCGACAAACATCAGGACGATGATGATCGCCTTTCCAGCGGTTGTCAGGAGCGGCGTGATGCCGGTGCTCAGACCCACGGTGCCGAAGGCCGAGACGGCTTCGAAGATGATCGCCAGCCAGTGCAGGTTGGTGCCGGAGGAGGCCTTGTGGGCCTCGAAGTTCATGAGGAGCCCCACGGCCAGCGCAAGCAGCGCCGCGCTGAGAAGCGTCACCATCACCGCATTGTTCGCCTGCTCGGCGGGCACCGTGTGACGTCCGAGGACCAGGTCCGAACGACGTCGAAGCGCCGACCACGCCACGCTCCCGAGCAGCACCAGGGTCGTCACCTTGACACCACCGGCCATCGAACCCGGTGATCCGCCAATAAACATCAGCGCGATCGATCCCAGCAACGTCTCGGGGGCCATCTGCCCGACATCCACGACATTGAATCCGGCGGTTCGCGTCATGGTGGAATGGACAAACGACCAGAGCAGGGCCGTCGGCCACGGCTCATCCTTGAGGGTGTGATCGATTTCATTCAACCAGCCAAGCAAGGTTCCCGTCGTAAGAAGGATGAGGGAGATGAGAAGGCAGAGACGGGTCTGAAGCGCCAGGCGGCCCCGCTTCAGTCGATCGCGCCGCCAGGGATAGTAATACCGGAAGTTCACCAGGGTCAGCAGCCCGATCCCGCCAAAAATGACCAGCAGGCACATCACCGCCAAAGCCAAAGGCTGGTCGCGCCATCGCGCCAGGCCCTCCGGGTAGATCGAGAGCCCGGCATTGCAGAAGGCGCTCACGCTGTGGAAGGCCGCTTCCCAGACCACCTGTCCAATCGAGGCCGCGCCCTCCTGGTCCATGATCAGGTAGGTGAGCGTCACGACGCCGATTAACTCCACCCCCAGCACGACGAAACAGGAATACAGAAACACATCCACCGGACGCGCCTCCCGCAGGCGGCCGACGTTCGCTCCAATGAAATCCTCGCTGGCCAGCGAGGAACGACCCCGCCGCAGCAGCAGAAAGAGCGTGCCGGCGGTCGTGATGCCCAGCCCGCCAAGCTGAATCAGCGCAAGGATCACCGCCTGTCCAAAAGGGGTGTAGGAGTTTCCGACATTGATGGGCGTCAGCCCCGTCACGCACGTTGCCGACGTGGCGAGAAACAAGGAGTCGATCCACGAAACCTCAACCCCGGGCTGCCTCGCGGACGGAAGCGCAAGAAGGGTCGTCCCGACGAGGATCAGCCCGAGGAAGCTGAACGTGACGGTTCGCACCGTCGCCATCGGTCCGGCCCGACGACGAAACACCGTGTCGCCCGAGGATGCCATCGGCCTTTCTACCGCGTTTTGACCTCGGTCCAGGCCCGATCCACAAGGCGGGACTTTCCCCCGAGGTCCCGGAGGAACTCGAGTCGATCCATCACCTCCGGACGCGGGTAGATCGCCGTGTTTTGAAGGTCCTTCGGCCGAAGGAACGGGCGCGCCGCCTGATTCGGCGAAGCAAATTGTGTGAAATTCGAGATCCGCGCGCCGATCTTCGGATCGAGGATGAAATTGACGAATCTCTCCGCCAGTTCGCGATGGGGCGCCCGGGCGGGGATCGCCAGGCTGTCCAGCCAGATCTGGCTGCCCTCCTTCGGGATGACGTACCCCGTTTGCGGATCGTCGGCCATGCCGCGCGCGGCCTCGCCGCTGTAAACGATTGCCGCGACGGCCGTTCGCCCCAGAACGCGATTCTTTCCGCCGACGCTCCCCTCCATCGCCACCGCCCGGCGCCTCGCGTCGATCAACAGGTCCCGCGCCTCCCGGAGCTCGGCCGGCTCGGTGGCATTCAGGCTGTGGCCGCGGTACTTCAAGGCCGCCCCGAAGGCATCCCGCATCGAATCGATGAGGACAAAGGGACCTGGCTGCTGCCCCGGATCAAAAAATGCGTCCCAGGAATCCGGCGGCTCACGGCCGGGCAGGCGGCGGAAATAAATTCCAACCGTGCCCCATTGGTACGCCGCGGTGTAAACGTTCCCGGGATCGAAGGGAGGCGAACGGAAGCGCGTCTCCAGGTTCGTCAGGTTTGGAACCTTCTCGTGCCGGAGCGGGGCGAGAAGCTTGAGGTGAATCATGGCCGTGACCAGGTAATCCGGGGGAACGACGATGTCGTAAAGGGCATCGCCGCCACTCTGCAGCTTCGCGAGCATCGCCTCGGCGTCCTCGTACAGGTCCACGGTGACCGCGGCGTCGAACTGCCGTTCGAAATCCTTTGTGACTTCCGGATCGAGATACTCGCTCCAGATGAACACATTGAGAGGCTCGGTCGCGGCCACACCGAATCCTCGGAACGCGATCCCGGCCATCCAAAAGAGGAGAAACCATCGCATGCGCGTTGCGCTGTTTAGGCGAGCCGACGCCAAGGTCAAGCCATGCTTCATGCCGGCCGCGCGTTTCGCCGACGACTCGGCGCCCGTCGGATCGCAGAACGCGCCTCGGGACTCCGGTTGATTTGGCCGGCGAAACAATCCCTCCGCTTGACCCGGGCCGGTTGCCCGCCAGACTCCGCGTATCCGGGGAGCCGTTCGGTCACGGCTGAGAGTCCCGCCGCAGCGGGAGACCCGTCGAACCTGACCCGGGTCATGCCGGCGGAGGGAGGCAGCCCAGCCTTTGCTGCCCTGCCTTTCCCGTGGGCACACCCAGGCCGGGATTCAGCAACAGCCGGTCCTGTTCAACCCGTCGCCACATGATCGCCACACCCGATTCGCTCGAGCCCGACAGCCAGACCCCGTTCCCCAACAGCCGGCGGATCTATGCCGGCGGCATCCTGTATCCCAGCCTTCGCGTGCCGATGCGCGAGATCGCGCTCTCACCCACTCGGCGGCCGGACGGCAGCGCCACCCCCAATGAACCCGTCCGCGTTTATGACACGAGCGGACCGTGGGGCGATCCGGATTTCTCCGGGGACGTCTCGGCCGGCCTCCCCCCCTTGAGGCGGCCGTGGATCGAGACCCGCCAGGATGTCGAAGAATACCCCGGCCGAACGGTCGTGGCGCGCGACAACGGTTACTTGAGCGACTCACATGCCGAGCGGTCGGCCCGCGGCATCGGACCGGGAACGATCTCCGCCCTTCACCGCCCCGCCTCCGCCGACCGCCGTCCGCTCCGGGCCGCTCCCGGGCGGGTCGTGACGCAAAGGGCCTATGCCTGCAGCGGCATCATCACCCCGGAGATGGAGTACGTTGCGATCCGGGAAACCCAGGGACTCCAGTGGTTGCGAGAGACGGGCCACCCCACCGCCCTGAAGGGCTCGGCGACAAATGGCGCGATAACGACCCCGGCGGTGTTCCGCCGCTTTCCGCAGCGCCTCCCCGACCGCATCACCCCCGAGTTCGTCCGCGACGAGGTGGCCGCCGGGCGCGCCATCATCCCGGCCAACATCAATCACCCCGAGCTGGAGCCGATGATCATCGGGCGAAACTTCCTCGTGAAGATCAATGCCAACATCGGCAACAGCGCGGTGGCCTCCAGCATCGAGGAGGAGGTGGAGAAGATGCGCTGGGCGACTCGGTGGGGAGCGGACACCGTGATGGATCTTTCGACCGGGCGCGACATTCATGCCACGCGCGAATGGATCCTCCGGAATTCCCCGGTGCCGATCGGCACCGTCCCGATCTACCAGGCCCTCGAGAAGGCCGGAGGCCGCGCGGAGGACCTGACGTGGGAGATCTTCCGGGACACGCTCATCGAACAGGCCGAACAAGGGGTCGATTACTTCACGATCCATGCCGGGGTCCTCCTCCGGTTCGTCCCGCTCACCGCGCGGCGACTGACAGGGATCGTGAGCCGCGGCGGGAGCATCATGGCCAAGTGGTGCCTCTCCCATCACCGCGAGAATTTCCTCTACACGCACTGGGACGACATCTGTGAACTCATGGCCGCCTATGACGTGAGCTTCAGCATCGGGGATGGACTCCGACCGGGATCGATTGCCGACGCCAATGACGAGGCGCAATTCGCCGAGCTGGAGGTTCAAGGCGAACTGACCCGCCGGGCGTGGGCGCGCGGGGTGCAGGTGATGAACGAAGGGCCGGGCCACGTTCCCATGCACCTGATCGAGGAGAACATGCACAAGCAGCTCGAGTGGTGCCACGAGGCGCCCTTCTACACGCTGGGTCCCCTCACCACCGACATCGCTCCCGGCTACGATCACCTCACCAGCGCCATCGGCGCGGCCATGATCGGCTGGTACGGCACCGCGATGCTCTGCTACGTCACGCCCAAGGAACATCTCGGGTTGCCGGACAGGAAGGACGTCAAGGACGGCGTGATCGCCTACAAGATTGCCGCCCACGCGGCGGACCTCGCCAAGGGTCATCCCGGGGCCCGGTACCGCGATGATGCCCTCAGCAAGGCGCGCTTCGAATTTCGATGGGAGGACCAGTTCAACCTGAGCCTGGACCCGGAAACCGCCCGGGCCTACCACGACGAGACCCTGCCCCAGGAAAGCGCCAAGACCGCGCACTTCTGCAGCATGTGCGGCCCGCACTTCTGCTCGATGAAGATCACCGAGGAGGTGCGGCGGTATGCGGCGGAGCAGGGCCTGGGCGAGGACACCGCCGTCGCCAGGGGCCTCGCCGACAAGAGCCGGGAGTTCATCGAGCAGGGCGCGGAGATCTATCCCCGGTGAGGGGCGGGTGGCGGAACGGCCGACCCACAGGGGGGCGTCTTTGTCGAAACAATATTTGTCTGGACAGGTAATCCGAACGCCCCTAAGGGAAGGTCATGCTCGCGACGGCCCGCAGACCCCGGTCCGCACCGGCGGCCAGCCGGGGTTTCGATTCTCCCGAACAGGAGGCGTACCTCGCCCTGTGGAGGACCTACGACCGTCTGCGCGCCGTGGAGGACGACCTGTTCACGCGGTGGGACCTGACGCCCCAGCAATACAATGTCCTGCGATTGCTCAAGGGCTCCCATCCCGACCAGGTCCCCACCCTCAGCATCCTCGACCGCCTCGTTTCCCGCGCGCCGGATGTGACGCGCATCTTTGACAAGCTGGAGTCGCGGGGCCTGATCACCCGGACGCGTTCGACGTCCGACCGCCGGGCGGTGCTGGTCGGCATCTCCCCGCGCGGGCTGGCCTTGCTCGACCAGATCGCCGGTCCCCTCCGGTCTTGTCATGCGCGCCAGTTGGGCCATCTCCGCCCGTCGGAGCTGCGCCAGTTGATCCAGCTCCTCCGCCGCGTGCGTGCGCCGCACGAAGTCAAAGGCAGTCCCTGGCTGTGAACCTTCCGAATGGAAGGGAAGGAATCGCAAGCGCAGTTTTTTATGGAACCTGAATCCCAGCATTCGCCGGACGTGGTCGTCATTGGAGGGGGACCGGCCGGCAGTACCGTCTCCACGCTCCTGGCTCAACAGGGACATCGCGTCGAGTTGTTCGAGCGTGATCGGTTCCCCCGCTTTCACATCGGGGAGTCCCTCATCCCCCATACCTATCACGTCCTGAAGAGGCTCGGTCTCCTGGAACGTATGAAGGCCAGTCCTTTCACGCGCAAATACAGCGTCCAGTTCGTCAATCAGCGCGGCAAGCTCTCGGAGCCGTTCTATTTCTGCGAGCATGACCCGCACGAATCCTCCCAGACCTGGCAGGTCCGGCGGAGCGAGTTCGACCTCCTCCTCCTGAACAACGCGAGGGAGCATGGCGTGCGGGTGCACGAGGGCGCGCACGTCCTCGAGGTGCTCTTCGAGGGCAGCCGGGCGGTCGGTGTCCGAGTCAAGCCCGAGGACGGACCGGAGCGCGTCGTGCGCTCGAAGGTGGTGATCGATGCCAGCGGCCAATCCGCGCTCCTGATCCAGCGCCTCGACCTGCGCGAATGGGACCCGGCCCTGCGAAAGGCCGCCCTCTGGACTTACTGGAAGGGCGCCTACCGCGACCAGGGGCGGGATGCCGGGTCCACCATCGTGATGCAGACCGAAGGCCGCCGGGGCTGGTTCTGGTACATCCCCCTGCACGATGACATCGTCAGCGCCGGGATCGTGTCGGACCACGAGACCTTGCTCCTCCATGCGCCCACTCGAGACCTCGAGACGATCTACATGGAGCAGGTGAGACGCTGCCCAGGGCTCGGGCCACGACTGGTGAACGCCACGCGATGCGACATCTTCCGCGCGCAGAAGGAGTATTCCTATCGGGCGAAGCAGGTCGCCGGCGACGGCTGGGTGCTGGTGGGCGACGCCTTCGGTTTTCTGGACCCGCTCTATTCATCCGGCGTGCTGCTCGCCCTGACCTCCGGGGCCATGGCCGCCGATGCCGTCGGTGATGCCCTCGCGTCCGGGGATTGCAGCGAAAAGACGCTTCGGCGGTGGGAGCCGGAATTCACCCGCGGCATGGAACGTATGCGCCGCCTGGTCCGCGAATTCTACGAGGGACTGAGCTTCGGCCGGTTTATTCGGCGCCACCCGGACCGGAAGGGGTTGGTCACCGATGTCCTCATCGGCAATGTGTTCAAGGTCGAGATCGACGAACTCTGGCCCTTGATTGCCGCCTACCGCGCAGACGAGGCCGCCGCTGCGGCGGGCGCAGCGTCCCCCGTCGCTTGCGCCTGAACCGTCGCCGCGCCCACCGTCCGCGCGGTGTCAGCATCGCCGCGCCCCCAGCGTTCCAGGCGCTGTCTCGGAACGCTCACGGCACCGGCGGAAAGTGCCGAAGCACGGCCTGTCCAATCAGTTCCGCGCCTTCGTCCAGGCTGAACCAATCCGTGTTGAGGCAAAGGTGGTACCGGAGCGGATCGATGATGTCGGCGTCGAAATGCGTCTTCAAATAACGGGTGCGGGCGGCGTCTTCGCGCTCGATGAACAGGCGCGCAGCATCCGAGTCCATTCTCTCCCGGGCCATGATCCGTTCGATCCGCTTGCCGAGCGAGCCGATCAAGCGGATGTGAAACGCGGTCGGAGACCTGCCGAGAATGACATGGGCGCCCCGGCCGATGATGATGCAGTTTCCGAGTTCGGCGAGGCCGACGATGGTCTCGGTGACCTGCGTCACCAGGGCCGTCCGCGGCGGGTGGAGTCCAAGGAGTTCTTCGACCGTGTCCTGCATGTACGAGACGCGGTCCTCGGGCATGTACTCGGCCAGTTTGGCCGGGAGGTTGTGTTCCGCGAGCACCTTTTCGACAAGGGATCGATGGAAGACGGTCCAGGGAGCGGGTGAGCCCGGTCGGTGCTGCTCGAGATAGCTGGCGAGGCGTTCGGCGATGGGAATCCCGCCGGCGCCTGTCGGTCGCGAGATGGTGATGGTCGGCGCTGGCGGATGCGTCGAGGCGCGGCGTGATCGGCCGACTTGGGCCTCCACGTACGCCCAGCAGCGTTCAAGGGTGGCAGTGTTCGTCATGGGAAATCCCCCGGTTCAAGGGTCGATGGATAGAACAATCGGCGACAATTCGACTCGAGGAAAGAACGGATCCGGCGCGGTCGCAAACATGCCGGTCTCGGTGGCATCGACATGCCTGGATCCATGGCGGCCTGTGTGATGCCTTTCTTGCCGATGCCCAGCAGGAAGGTCTACGCCGCTCTTGGCCGAAGCTGACCCTGCCTTGCCAGGCGACACTCCTTCATCATTCGCTCGGCGTCGCGTCCGCCACCACCCTGAGGAACTGGTGGGTGGGCGAGGCCAGGGGCACCCGCCATTCGAAGATGAAGCGGCCATCGGCAGTCCGGATCATCGCGGGCCCTGCAGGAACCGGCAGGGGCTGCCAATGGACGAGGTCGGGGCTGGACTGGAGGGACAGGGAGGGGTTTGGGGAGTTGTGGGGCAGCGGGAGCCGAAGGCGGAGTTCTCCCTGGTGGAGGGACGCCTGGAGGGCTGGGGAAGGGGTGGCGCTGGGGGCAGTGGACCCGGCGGGGAGGAGGGCCAGGGTGCGGGGGAGGGGTGAGGGCGCCGGTTGGGATTGATTCAGCAGGCGATAGGGCGTGGAGGCCAGTTGGGCGACCAGGCCCGGGGAGAGGGCGCCATCGTAAAGGCGCAGGTCGTCCAGCAACCCGTTGAGCGGGGCAAACCACGGATCGTCGCCAATGTAAAGGGGCTGATCATTGCCGACGGTGGCGGCGGGAAGCGTCACCTGGCTGTCCAGCACGCCGTCCAGGTAGAGGCGCAGATTCAAACCGTGTTTGACCAGCGCGACGTGGGTCCAGAGGTTCAAAGGCAGCGAGGCGACGCTGTCGCCGCCCTGGTTCCAGTCAAAGGGGGTGCTGACCCGGTAGTGGATCCGATCGCTGTCGGGCCACAGGAACAGGGAGAAGGTGCGCGCGGTGTTGGCATTGCCCTTGTGGGCGAGGACCCGCCAGCGGCCAGGGGCCGATTCCTGGAGTCTGACCCACAGGGCGACGGAGAAATCGGCATTGTCGGTTCCCAGGCGCAGGGCGGGGGCGTCGGGGACGGTGAGGATGTCGTCCAGGCCATCGAAGCCCAGGGCGTAGTTGTCGGCGTGGGGCAGCCAGGAAGGCATGAGCGAGGCGTTGCCCAGCATCGCGTCATGGTGATAGGCGGAGGCGTCCAAAGAGAGCGGACCCCGACCCTCGGCGAAGCGCCAGAAGCCGACCAGGTGAACCAGGTCAAAGAGGTCCTGCTCGCTGAGGGCCCGACAATAGAGTCGCACCTCATCGATCCGGGCGTTGACGCCGGCAAAGGAGGGATCGTCCCCGATGTACAAGGGCAGGTTATTGGCAATGACGCCGGCGGGGATCTCGGCCTGGCTGTCGAGGACCCCGTTGAAGTACAGGCGCAGGCTGGTGCCCGATTTGACCAGGGCGAGGTGGGTCCAGGTGTTCAGGGGCACCGCAGCGACGCTCTCCCCACCCTGGTTCCAATCGTAAGGGGTGCTCACCCGGTAGTGGATCCGGTTGCTGTCCGGCCTTAGGAACAAGGAGGGGGTGCGCGCGGCGATCGCGTCGCCCTTGTGAAGGAGGGTTCGGAAACTGCCGGCGAAAGTCCCCCGCAGGAACACCCACAGGGCGACGGAGAAATCGGCGTTGTCCTTGCCCAGGGCCAGCTCGGGCGAATGGGGCACGCTCAGGACATCATCGACCCCATCGAAGGAGAGCGCCCCATGGACATGACCATTGGAATCCCAACCGGCGCCCCCCGACAGGACCCCTTCATTGCCGTTGCCGGAGGCGTCGGCAGCGGTGGAGCCGGCGTTCTCATTCATGGGCCAGTAGGCGACCGGGGGCGCGTCCAGCCCTTCGGGTCCACTGAGGGAAAGGCACGCGCGCACCACCCACCCCCAGGAGGGTTCGCCCGAAGAGGGAGGCTATCCGAAAAGAAGGTCGCCCCGGCCGGCTCGTCGAAGTGGTAAAGGGCGCGGGTGTGGTTGTCGGTCTCCAGGCGGGTGGCGGGCAGGAAATTCGACGGGTACCGGATCGAATCGGACAGGCGCACCTCATCGATCTGCCCTTCGAAGAAGCCCTCGGCCGGGGCCTTGGGACTGAGGCGGCGGGCGCCCAGGGTGAAGGTCTGGCTGGGATCGGAGTAGAAGCCGCCCTGTCCAAAGGGCACCGCCGGGGAGAGAATGCCATTGAGCGCGACGCGCATCAGGCCGCTGCCCGCATCGAAACTGATGGCGACATGATTCCAGGCATTCAGAACCGGCCCGGAGGGCGTGCCCGCCTCGGCGAAGGAGGCCGTGGGGCCATAGAGGGCGTGTTCGACGGACGAGGCGGTGAAATCGAAGTCAAAGGCGTCGTCGGCGGCAATGAAGCGAAGCCCCGGGGCCGCATGCGGCCGGATCCAGGCCTCGAGGGTGTAAGTGGCCAGGGAGCCGGTGTTCGGCCAGAGGCTCTGGGTGAAGGTGGCAAAGTCATTGATGCCGTCGAGTTGGAGGACCCCGGGCGGACAAAGACCCGGGGAGTCATCATCGTACAAATCGGACCGTGAGCCGGTCGAGGGCATGCCGACCAGTAGCCGGTGCCGGGGGCTATGGAAAGTGAGACACTCCTGGTGGGCTTCGGGCAGCCGAATCGTCCAGAGCAAAAAGCACCAGGTTGGTGGCGCTCACCCCGGCCGGCAAGGTGAGGGTGATGGGAAGGGCCAGCGTAATCGGTGCCCGCCGTTGCCGAGCCTCCCAGTGCTGAAATGGACGCTCAGAGCGCTGCAGCGGAGCGAACCGGCCCGGTAAATGGTGAACCGACCCGTGTTGGCGCCCGGTTCGCTGGCGGTGTTGTCGGTGGCGACCAAGCTAAGGATCGGCGTGTCGTTGTCGGCCAGGCTGACCGTGGCACTGGAGGGTGAACCGAGCGCGTACGCTGCATCCGCCGCGAGGGTCAGCACGAGCGTTTCGGACGGTTCGATCAGCAGATCGTCGATCGGGACCACGTTGAGGTTGGTGGACAAGGCCCCGGCGGCAAAGGTGATCGTCGCCGGTAGGCTGGCGTAGTCGGCGCCCGCGGTGGCGGTCCCCGAAACGGTGAAATGCACCGTCAGGGGCAGCACGGTCGAACCCGTGCGTGAAAAGGTGAACACGCCCGTGTTGGAAGGCTCGGCCGCTGCCGGATCGGAGGCAACCAGCGTCACCGTCGACGGCAGCGCCCCCTCGAGCGCCGCGCGGGCGTTGAGCCGGCCGTAGCCGTACTCGGTGTTGAATCCATCGACATAGGGAATCGGCCCGATCTTGTCGGCGGTGGCGCGAAGCACCTGGCGCACGTCCGAGGCGCTCAGGGCCGGATTGATGGAGAGGACCAGCGCGGCAACCCCCGCGGCCAGGGAACACGAGGCGGAGGTCCCCCCAAAGGTGGAACTCGAATCGGAGGAGTTCGATCCGGCGGAACCCGCCGGATCGAGCGTGGTGATGGCATTCCATCCGCCGCTGCTGGGACCCACGAAATCCAGCTCAGGCCCATACTGGCTGTAATCGGCGCGCACATCGCAATCGGTGGAAGCACCGACGGCAATGGACTCCGGCAGGGAGGCGGGGTAGCCGACAGAAGTCGCTGTGGAGGTCACGCCGCTCAACGGCCCGAAGGCCGCGCGCAGGACGCCGTTGCTGTAGACGTTTGCGACGAGATTGTCGCCACCGCTCGCGTCCGTCGAGAGGTACACCTCGGCCAGGAGCGAATCATTGCCGTCGAACAGGATTTTCGGCGTGCGAAGCTCGGTCCATTGATTGTTGCCGATGGCGCCGGAGCGCACCGACTGCGTGCCCCCTGTTCCTTTGAAGGCGCCCGACGAAGTCGGCGTCCAGTTGGCGCCGTTGCTGGAGAACAGCGCCCAACCGGGCGGCGGGAATGTTCCTTCAAAATCCTGGCGGTCATTAGGGCCGAGCGCGCTGGGAAGCAGAGTGAATTGGTCCGCGTCCCGCAGGACGATGTCGTCGAACTTGACGAGGTCTTCTCCGGCCGAACCGGCGGCGTCCTTCTGGTAGCGGAAGCCGATGGAATAAGTACCGCCTCCGAGCGTGGAACCGATGGGAAAGGAATAGCGCTTCCACAACGTGGCAGAGTTGCCGGTGCTGAAGAAAACAGGACAACCGCGACCGCCCCGCCCATTGAGGACGGCATCGACGATGGCAGCGGAAATGAAGGGACTGGGCGCCCCGCCACTCCAACTGTTGCTGATGATGTCGGCGAGACCGGCCGCGTAACTGATGGCGCTGCCGATGACGACATCCGTTGTCGCCGTGCCGGCATCATTGAAGATCTTGATGGGCAGGATCCGACATCCGCCGGCAATACCCGCCACGCCCGTGGCGTTGTTGAACCGGGCGGATGCCACTCCGGCGCATGCGGTTCCGTGGTTGTTCGATCCCGATGGATTCGGACTGTTGTCTCCGCTTGAGAAATCCCAGCCGCGGTAGTCATCGATGAAACCGTTGCCGTCATCGTCAATTCCATTGCTCTCTTTTCCCGCGCCGCTCTCGCCGGGGTTGAAGGAGATCCGAAGGTCCGGGTGGGAGGTATCCGCCCCGGTATCGACGATGGCGATCACGACGTTGGGATCCCCCGTGGCGATGTCCCACGCGGCGACCGCGCTGACGTCCGCTCCGGAGACCGATCCCTGCAACCCGGAATTGCTGAGGTGCTGCTGTTTCGGAAAAAGCGGGTCGTTTGGGACGAAATCCAGCTTCATCTCGCGCACGAAATTGGGGGTCGCCCACTCGATATTGGGAACGGTTGATAGCCCGCGGGCAAGGGGCAGGACCTCGGCGCGCGGATCGTTGATTCGAGCCAGGTAGGTGTTGAGCCGGGCAGTCCCCACCTGTTTCAACACTTCCACCCCTTCCTTCCCCAGGGAGTCCTTCATGGCGGCAGCCTGGATGCCCGGCTTGAGTCGAAGAATCAGTTCGTCGGTGGGAATCATGCGTCCCTGGGTCGCCGGATCCACCAGCACGGGAGCAACCCTGAGGATCCCGGGCAATCCCCGGAGGCGCTCCGTGTCCGGCAGGTTCCCGACTGCAATGGCGCGAACCACCACGACCTCCCGACCATCGGGAAGTGTGGCGAACGGCCCCGGCATGACGGTGTTCAGGCTCGTCGCGGCCCTGACCTGGTCAAGGACACGGTTGGAATCCACTCCCCGCGGGATGAAAAGAGCAGCCTCGTCTGTTGCGCGGAGCAGGGAGACGGCGGTGCCGTCTCGCCCCGGATACGTGTCGCCGGCATCCGTCGGTCTGCGCACAGGTTCCGCCGCACGGCGGCCATCCGATCCGGATCGCAGTGGATCTCCGACAACGGCCGGGACCGATGGAGCGACTCCGATCAGGGCCGACGAGGCGACCAGGATTTGGGCATTCGCCGGAACGCCAATCATCCAGGAAATCAGAACCCACGCTGGATGGAATCGACGCGGCTTTGGGTAGTGGGCGGCAGGCTCGAACATCGGGTGTGTGTGGCTGGAGGTATCCGGACAGGGACACTGGAGGCCCAGGTCACTGCGGGGTCAGCCGGAAGAAAAGAGGGCTCCCAGCCGCGAGGGGGATTCGGAATTCAAGGCCAGCCCCGCCATCGGGTAAAAGGATCCGTCCCGGCTTCGCCACAATCGGCAGGGGTTGCCAATGGATGAGGTCGGGGCTGGACTGGAGGGACAGGGAGGGGTTTGGGGAGTTGTGGGGCAGCGGGAGCCGAAGGCGGAGTTCTCCCTGGTGGAGGGACGCCTGGAGGGCTGGGGAAGGGGTGGCGCTGGGGGCAGTGGACCCGGCGGGGAGGAGGGCCAGGGTGCGGGGGAGGGGTGAGGGCGCCGGTTGGGATTGATTCAGCAGGCGATAGGGCGTGGAGGCCAGTTGGGCGACCAGGCCCGGGGAGAGGGCGCCATCGTAAAGGCGCAATTCATCGAGTTGGGCGCGGGCGGAGGCAATGGAGCCGCTGCCCAGGCGCAAGGGCAGGGAGTTGTGGACGACTGGCGAGGAGAGGGAGCGCTGGCTGTCGAGGGTGCCGTCGAGATAGAGGCTAAGGGTCGAACCCCTCTTGACCAGGGCGACGTGAGTCCAGGTGTTGAGGGCCAGCGCGGCGGAACTGTCGCCCCCGTCGTTGGGAAGGGTGGTGGTGCTGACCCGGAAGCTGAGACGGTTGCTCTCCGGGCGAAGGAAGAAGCTGAAGGTGCGATCGGTGTCGCTTTGGCCCTTTTGCATGACCAGGCGCCAGTTGCCGGTGAAGGACTGCCGGAGGTTGATCCAGTAGGCGATCGAGAAATTGGCATCGGCTTTGCCCAGTTCGAGGGAAGGGGAGTTGGGAATCTGGACGACATCATTGAGGCCGTCGAAGGAAAGGGCGTAGTCGGCGCCCACGGGGACCCAGGCGGGGGCGGAGTCGGAGCCGCCCAGCAGCCCGTCATTGTGGCAGGCGGAGGAATCCTGGGCCGTGGAACCGGAGCCCTCTGCAAAACGCCAGTAGCCCACCAGGCTCACCAAGTCCTGGATTTGAAGCGCGCTGAGGGCATGGCAATAGAGGCGCAGATCGTCGAGTTTCATTTCTGTGCCGCCGAACTGGGGTGCACTCAGGCGCAGGGGCAGGGAGTTGTGGACGACTGGCGAGGAGAGGGAGCGCTGGCTGTCGAGGGTGCCGTCGAGATAGAGGCTAAGGGTCGAACCCCTCTTGACCAGGGCGACGTGAGTCCAGGTGTTGAGGGCCAGCGCGGCGGAACTGTCGCCCCCGTCGTTGGGAAGGGTGGTGGTGCTGACCCGGAAGCTGAGGCGGTTGCTCTCCGGGCGAAGGAAGAAGCTGAAGGTGCGATCGGTGTCGCTTTGGCCCTTTTGCATGACCAGGCGCCAGTTGCCGGTGAAGGACTGCCGGAGGTTGATCCAGTAGGCGATCGAGAAGTCGGCGTTGTCTTTGCCCAGGTGGAGTTCAGGGGCATCGGCGACCGAGAGGTAGGCGGTGGAGCCATTGAAGGAGAGACAATCACCGGAGCTGACCCTCCGGATCCCAGACCGGCGCCCCCGGACAGCACCCCTTCATTGCCATTGCCCGAGGCATCAGCAGCGATGGAGCCGGCGTTCTCGTCCATGGGCCAGTAGGCCACCGCCAGGCCGTCCAGCGCCTTCGGGTCCACTGAACGAAGCGACATGCGCACCGCCCACCGCCTGGAGGGTTCGGCCGAAAAGGGAGCTGTCCGCAAAAGAAGTCGCCCCGGCCGGCTCGTCGAAGTGGTAAAGGGCGCGGGTGTGGGCGTCGGTCTCCAGGCGGGTGGAGGGCAGGAAATTCGACGGGTACCGGATCGAATCGGACAGGCGCACCTCATCGATCTGCCCTTCGAAGAAGCCCTCGGCCGGGGCCTTGGGACTGAGGCGACGGGCGCCCAGGGTGAAGGTCTGGCTGGGATCGGAGTAGAAGCCGCCCTGTCCAAAGGGCACCGCCGGGGAGAGAATGCCATTGAGCGCGACGCGCATCAGGCCGCTGCCCGCATCGAAACTGATGGCGACATGATTCCAGGCATTCAGAACCGGCCCGGAGGGCGTGCCCGCCTCGGCGAAGGAGGCCGTGGGGCCATAGAGGGCGTGTTCGACGGACGAGGCGGTGAAATCGAAGTCAAAGGCGTCGTCGGCGGCAATGAAGCGAAGCCCCGGGGCCGCATGCGGCCGGATCCAGGCCTCGAGGGTGTAAGTGGCCAGGGAGCCGGTGTTCGGCCAGAGGCTCTGGGTGAAGGTGGCAAAGTCATTGATGCCGTCGAGTTGGAGGACCCCGGGCGGACAAAGACCCGGGGAGTCATCATCGTACAAATCGACGGAGGCGGAGGAGGGCGCGCCCACCAGGTAGCCGGAGCCGGGGGTTAGGGCCAGGGAAACTCTCCTGGGCGCTTTGGGCAGCGAATCATCCAGAGGCCGCACCACGAGGTTGGTGACGATGACCCCGGCCGGCAAGGTGAGGGTGGCGGGAAGCGCCGCGTAGTCGGTGCCCGCCACGGCCGAACCGCCGGCGCTCAGATGGACGCTCAGAGCGGGGAGGGGCGAACCGGCCCGGCTGAGGGTGAACCGACCCGTGTTGGCGCCCGGTTCGCTGGCGGTGTTGTCGGTGGCGACCAAGCTAAGGATCGGCGTGTCGTTGTCGGCCAGGCTGACCGTGGCACTGGAGGGTGAACCGAGCGCGTACGCTGCATCCGCCGCGAGGGTCAGCACGAGCGTTTCGGACGGTTCGATCAGCAGATCGTCGATCGGGACCACGTTGAGGTTGGTGGACAAGGCCCCGGCGGCAAAGGTGATCGTCGCCGGTAGGCTGGCGTAGTCGGCGCCCGCGGTGGCGGTCCCCGAAACGGTGAAATGCACCGTCAGGGGCAGCACGGTCGAACCCGTGCGTGAGAAGGTGAACACGCCCGTGTTGGAAGGCTCGGCGGCCGCCGGATCGGAGGCAACCAGCGTCACCGTCGACGGCAGCGCCCCCTCGAGCGCCGCGCGGGCATTGAGCCGGCCATAGCCGTACTCGGTGTTGAATCCATCGACATAGGGAATCGGCCCGATCTTGTCGGCGGTGGCGCGAAGCACCTGGCGCACGTCCGAGGCGCTCAGGGCCGGATTGACGGAGAGGACCAGCGCGGCAACCCCCGCGGCCAGGGAACACGAGGCGGAGGTCCCCCCAAAGGAAACCGTGAAGTCGTTGGTGGTGGAGCCGGCCAGCCCGACAGGATCCAGGGTCGTCACCATGTGCCATCCCCCGCTGCTGGGTGCGAGAATATCCATCCGCGGTCCGAATTGAGTGTAGTCGGCGATGACATCGCAGTCGGTCGAGGCGCCCATTGCGATCGAGTTGAGATCGCTCGCGGGATAGCTCAGGCCGCCAACGGTCGGGGAGATACCCGACACCAGGCCATACGCCCCCACAAAGCTTCCATCAGACGCATACACTCGCAGCGTCAGGCCGTCGTAACTCGCCTCGGAGGACACCAACACACGAACCGTCAGACTGGAGTCCGGGCTGAAGGATACGACCGGCGTTCTCAGCTCGGACCATCCATTGTTGCCGATCGCACCCGAGCGGGCGGACGCACTCCCACCGGCGCCGAGGAAGGCGCGGGTGGTCGATGCAGCCCAATTCGCGCCATTGCTGGACGTCACCTGCCAGCCTGCCGGAGGAAAGGTTCCTTCAAAATCCTGCCGGCCCGCCGGTCCCAGGGCGCTTGGCACCTGCGTGAAGCCATCGGTATCCAGGAGGACGACATTGTCGATGCGCGCGAGGTCTTCACCGGCGGCGCCATTGGCGTCCTTCTGGTAGCGAAAGCCAAAGGAGAACGATCCGCCGCCAAGGTCCAATCCCACCGGAAATGAAATCGCTCGCCAGGCAGTCGCCGAACTCCCCGCGCCGAAGAACACAGGAGTCCCGCGGCCACCGCGACCGTTCGTCACGGCGTCCAGGATGGCGGTGCTTACGAAGGAACTGGACGCTCCCACCTCCAAACCCCCGCTGATCACGTCGGCGAACCCGGCGGCATAGGCGATGGCGCTGCCCAGGTTCGCATCGGTCGTCACGTCTCCCAGATCAGATACGACCTTGATCGGAAGAATCCGGCAGTTTCCGGCGATGCCGGCCGCCAGGAGGGAGTTGTTTAACCGTGCTCCGGCAAGCCCGGCGCAGGCAGTGCCATGGGCTTGAGCATCGGTCGGACCGGGGTCGTTATCCCCGTTCCCGAAATCCCAGCCGCGAAAATCGTCCACCCGTCCGTTGCCGTCGTCATCAACGCCGTTGGTTTCCCTGCCGCCGCCCGTCTCTCCCGGATTACTGAAGAATGCCAGATCCGGATGTGACAGGTCGACTCCATCGTCCAGAATCGCAATGATCCGGTTCGGGTTGCCCCTGGAAACGTCCCAGGCCTCGGGCGCATCGATGTCCGCGTCCACAACAGCGCCTTGGGTCCCCGGATTGTGCAGATGCAACTGGTGGGAAAACAAAGGGTCGCTGGGAGAAAACGAAAAGCGCAGTTCGCGAACGAAATCGGGTGTCGCCCATTCCACCGGTCCGCGCCCGTGAATCCGGTTGCACGCGGCGATGCTGTCCCCCTTCGGATCGTTCAAACGAAGCCGGCAGCAGCGGAGTCGGGCCGGGCCGAGCGTCTCAACCCAATGCAAACCCTCACCCTCCACCGCAAGGAATTCGCTGAGGGAAGCCCTTGTGGCGCCCGGTCGGAGGCGGACAATCAGGTCCTCGGTCGGTACCATCCTCAATCGGGAAGTCGGATCCATCAGGACCGGTTTGACCGCCAGGACGCCGTCGATCCGGCCGAGCGCATCGGGATCCGGTGGCGCATTCGCGGCGGTCGAACGCACCAGGGTCGCCCATCCCCCGGAGGCAAGGCGTGTCAGCGTGCGGGCCGAATAGGCGCCGAGGGGCGAGGTCTGAATGCCCGCCTCGTTGCGTTTCGGATCCGCGCCGGATCTGAACAGCAGCGAAACCTCATCCGGGCTTCGCAGCAGGTGCACGGGCTCGCCGCCCACGCCAGGATAGCGATCGCCGGTGTCCTCGACCCGGCGAACCTCTCCAAGGGTGGCGTAGGGAGGAAACCTCACGCTGGAGAAGTCCCCTCGAATCAGGCGCTCATCCACCGGCTTCACGAAAGAAGAGACAAAAGCGGTGCTTGGGGCGTCGCCCGCCGTCACCGGAGAGACGACGCCTGCCGCGAGCCACAAAAGAAGTTCCAGTCGTTTCATGAGTTTTGCCCCGGTTTCCTTGAGACATTCGTTTTGGCGACACGGGTGATCGGATCGTCGCTCACGGAGAGAGCCATTTCGGCATGCCTGTACCGGGTGGCAAGCCCGTAGCATCGGGTCCCGTCGGAATCGGTCGGAATCCCGGGCTTTTCGGGTTCGGTCTTCCGCCCCGGTTCGGAAGGGGCCGGGACGGGGCGGCACCGCGTGAAACGGCATGGGAGCACGTCAAGCCGGTGGACACGGACGAGAAGCTGGTCTAAGGATTCTCCCCTCACGAAAGTCAATCCGGTATGCCTAAGCCCAACCCTCGTCCGAGCGTGATCTTCCTGTCCGTCCTTTGCGCGCTCGGCCTCACCCGTTCGATTTCGCTGGCCGCCGAAGCCCCGCCTTCTCACGGAGGGTCTGAGGGCGCCGCGGCCAACAAGCCGGACTTTCCGCCGCATACGGAGGTCTTGAAGGACTACGAGCAGGTCATCTCGTCCATCGACAAGACCCCAAGCCTTTTGCAGATCTGGGTGCGACGGAAGGACAACCAGGTGCTCGCGGTATTCCCGAACAAGTTCGAGCACAAGAAATTCTTCATCGCCCTGACGGTCGCCAGCGGCGAGCGCTATGCCGGGCTCCAGGCCGGCGACATGTATGTGTACTGGCGCCGCGTGGACAAGCGCCTCGAACTGATCGCGCCCCAACTCGGCGTCCGGTCCACGGGCGAAGCCGAGTCCAAGGCCAGCGTCGAACGCCTGTTCACCGACCGTGTCATCGTGGATGTCCCGATCCTCGCCATGGTTCCCGGGCAGGGGCCCGTCATCGACATGGACGGCCTGCTGGTCGATGAGGCGGCCAAGTTCTTCGGACCGATGGTGCGCGGCGCGCGGACTCAACTCGCCACGATCAAGACTGCCAAGGCCTTCCCGAGCAATGTCGAGCTGGCATTCGAGTTGCCAATGGCCAATGGCGTGCTCAAGACCCTCCATTACTCGATCAGCGAGATCACGCCCAATGCCGCCTACAAGGTCCGTGCCGCCGACGAGCGGGTCGGCTACTTCACGACGAGCTTCAGCGACCTCGGCAAGTATCAGGCGGAGGAAAACCGCGTCCGCTACATCAACCGATGGCTCCTGGAAAAGGCGGACCCGAACATCCCGATCAGCCCGCCCAAGAATCCGATCGTCTTCTACATCGAATCCACGACGCCGATTCGCTACCGCCGCTGGGTGCGGGAAGGCATCCTGCGGTGGAATCGCGCCTTTGAGAACGTCGGCATCGCCAACGCCATCGAGGTCTATTATCAGGACGCCACAACCGGCGCCCACATGGAAAAAGACCCCGAGGACGTCCGGTACAACTTCATCCGCTGGCTTAACAACGAGGCCGGCACCGCCATCGGCCCAAGCCGGGTTGATCCTCTCACCGGCCAGATCCTCGATGCGGACATCATCCTCACCGACGGTTGGATCCGTCACTACTGGCAGCAGTACAACGAGGTCATCCCCGCGCTGGCCATGGAGGGCATGAGCCCCGCGACTCTCTCCTGGCTGCAGACACATCCCCAGTGGGATCCACGCGTCCGTCTCGCGCCTCCGGGAAACAGGGAGGCCGTCCTGGCCGGCCTCGCGGCAGCGGGCGCCCGGCCGTACGGAGGCCACCCGATGGCCAGCGTCGATCCGACGCTGGTCGGAAACAATGACTTCGACGGGCTGGTGGGCCGCACAAGCCAGTTCAATGGCCTCTGTCGCGCCGCCGAAGGCATGGCCCTCGATCTGGCCGCGATGCGGTTCACCTTCGAATTGATGCCGGATGAGCTCGCCACCGACCCTTCAACGGATGGCGGCAATAAGGACGGGGAAAAGAAGGACGAGAAGAAGGACGAGAAGAAAAAGGAGGAGAAAAAGGACCTCCTGGACGGAATTCCCGAGTGGTTTGTCGGCCCGCTCGTCGCCGAACTCGTCGGCCACGAGGTCGGCCACACGCTGGGTCTCCGCCATAACTTCAAGGCCTCCAGCATTTACTCCCTCGACCAGATCAACAGCGCCGAGTTCAAAGGCAAAAAACCCTTCGCCGGATCCGTCATGGACTACCTGCCTGTCAATATCTTCAACTGGGAAGACAAGGGAAAACAGGGCGATTACGGGATGATCGACATCGGTCCCTACGATATTTGGGCGATCGAATACGGTTACTCTTCGAGCGACAAGCCGGACGACCTCAAGGCCGTCCTTCGCCGAGCCTCGGAACCGGAACTTCAGTACGCGACCGATGAAGACACCTGGGGTCCCGACCCGCTCGCACGCCGCTACGATTTCGCCTCCGACCCGCTGGACTACGCTCGCAAACAGATGGACCTCGCCCAGTTCCATCGCAAGCGCCTGATCGACAAGTTCGTCAAGGAGGGTCAGAGCTGGGCCCGCGCCCGGCACGGTTATGAAATGACCCTCGCCTTGCAGACCCGCGCCGTCTCCATGATGGCCGGCTGGCTCGGTGGCGCATTCATCAACCGCGACAAGAAGGGCGATCCGGGCAACCGCGCGCCCATCACGGTCGTCTCCGCGAAAGCGCAGCGTGAGGCGCTCCAGTTCATCCTGGAGACGACCTTCCGCGACAGTGCCTATGGTCTGAACCCGGACCTCCTCCAGCGGATGACCGTCGACAAGTGGCTCGATGATATGTCCTACGCGTTCGAAGAATCCACATGGCCGGTTCACGACCGGATCATGGGCATCCAGGCCAGCGTCCTGACCCAGATCCTGAACCCCGGCACCCTGGGCCGGGTGTACGACAACGAGATCCTCACCCCGGCCAGCCAGGACACCATCACGCTGCCGGAAATCCTCAATCACGTCGAAAACGAGATCTGGTCCGAGTGCGCCAAAGGCGACGGTCACTACACCGATCGCGAGCCCATGATCTCGAGCCTCCGCCGGAATCTGCAACGCGAGTTCGTCGAGCGCCTCATCGATCTCAGCATGCCCAGCACCTGGCAGCAGGCGTCCCACCGGCCGATTGCGAACCTGGCGCTGATGCATCTCCGCAACCTGAGCGCCCGGATTGGCAAGTGCATCGAGGACCGCAAGGACGCGGTTGACGAGTATTCGCTGGCCCACCTAGGCGAGGCGAAGCTGCGCATCGACAAGGCGCTGGATGCCGGGTACCTGCTCAATTCGGGCGCCGGCAGCGGCAACCAGCCGATCATCATCGTTGTCGGTGAGACCAATGGCCCCACCGTGATCCGCTGACGAATATGGGGTCACATCTAGATCATTGACATTTGTCAGCGCGGATGAGCCTTTGGGCATGGCGGTTCAGGACCTCCTGTAGATGTCCCGCCGGTGTCCGACGTAGTGAAGGAACATTCGGCCCGCTGAGGCATCGAACTCGTAGATCACCCGATAGTCGCCCACACGCAGCCTGAACTCGGGACGCCCGCCCAGACGGTGGTGGTGAAACGAGTTCAGATTGCAGCCGACCTCGTCGATTTTCAGGCGAATTGCGTCCTGAACTGAAGGGGGAAGGGTGTCGAAAGCCTTGCAGAAGGTCTGAGACCAGATCTGCATTGCGGCGCTTACCTGGAAGCTACGACTGGCGTTCCCGAGACAGGCCCGCTGCAATTTCAGCCCGAGATTGATCGAGCTTAGCCTTCACGTCGTCCGTCAGTTCAAGCTGGTCCTCATAAAACTCGTCCAGCCATTGTTTCAGTTCCACTAGCTCCCTCGGGGAAAGCCTTGGAATCGCTGCCTGGATCTCCTGCACCTTGCTCATGATCCTGAGCATAACTGCGGTCGAAACTTATGGGAACCGTCGTCTGCCGCAAAAAAGCCGTGCGCCCGTGCCGTCACGACGACTTCACCGGTTCGATCGGGCGACCCGTTCTTCCACTCTTTGAGAACCGAGCGGACAACCGATCACGCTCGCCTCGCTCACCGACCGGGCGTTGTTCTACCACCAACCCGCGGACGACGCCGAGACGCGCAGCCGCTTCGTCCTGGTGAGCGTGGACGAATCGCCAGAGCAGACACGCGCCATCCTCCAGGCGCGGCGCCAGAGCCACACGCTGGAGGGCCTGCGCCGCGCCAAGGAACGGGAACGGGTCCATCGCCGGCACCACGCCTTTCAGCGCCTCTTGAAACCGTTGCGGGTGGTCAATCCCTTCGAGCCCCTGCTGCGCCTGACCTGGTTCTGGCCGAAGGCGACGGCTGCCTGGCGGATCCGGAACCAGGACCTGCGTGTCGGGCTCTTAATGATCCGTTTCAGGGAGCTCTCCTCGCGCGGGCAAAGACATCAGCAGCGCGAGACCTGCCACCGCGGATACGACGGACGCCAGGAAGATGCCCAGTTTGGCGCTGTCAATCAGGGCCTTGTCGAACGCCAGGTTGGCAATGAATAACGCCATCGTGAAGCCGATCCCGGCAAGCAGGCCGCCGCCCGCCAGCATCCTCCAACTCAGATCCGGGGGCCGTATCGCAATGCCCAGGCGCACTGCCAGCCAACTGAACACCAGGACGCCAACGGGTTTGCCGAGCGCGAATCCAAGGAACACTGCCAGCGTGACCGAATTGCTGAGATCGCCCAGACGGAGCGGCAACCCGGCATTCGCGAACGCAAAAGCTGGCATGATAACGAAACCGACCCACGGGTGCAGTCCAATCTCCAACCGTTCGACGGGAGACAACGTTTCGCGCGCCGCGATCTCCGCCACCTGCAAGGTGCGGCGATCCCTGGTGGCTCCCCCTCCCTCGTCGCCGGCCGGATGCGCGACCACCTCGTCCAATATGGCATACAGACGTTCGTCGCTGACCCATCTGCGGGCTGGCGTCATCAGCCCGAGGATCACGCCGGTGATCGTTGCGTGGATGCCCGACGCATCCACCGCGATCCAGATGAGGACGCCCCCAAAAAAATAGATCGGGAAGGTCCGGACGCCGGCCAGCGCCATGGCGCGCACTGCCACGACCGCGCCCGCCGCCAGGAGAATCGCCACCCAGGAAATGTGGCTGCTGTAGCCGATGGCCACGACAAGAATGGCGCCGATGTCGTCAACGATGGCCAGTGAAAGCATGAACACGCGCAGGCCCTGGGGAATGCGCGATCCAATGAGCGCCAGACAGCCGATGACAAACGCGGTGTCCGTTGCCATCACCGTGCCCCACCCACCCGCACCGGGGTGGCCCGACCGCAGTATCAGGTAAAGCCCCGCCGGCACCAGCATCCCGCCCAGGGCGCCCGCAATGGATAGCGCGGCCATGCGCGGGTTCTTGAGTTCGCCTAACACCAATTCCCGCTTGAGCTCCAGGGAAACGAGGAAAAAAAACAAAGTCATCAGGGCGTCGTTGATCCATTCCTTCAACGAGCGGCCGAACTCGAACGAGCCAATCCGAATTCCCAGCGGGGTTTCCCAGGCGCTCAGGAATGAATGGCTCCATGGAGAGTTGGACAACACCAGCGCCGCCATGGTGAACAGGAGAAGAACCCCACCTGCCGCCGCTTCAATGTGCAAAAAGTACGCGAACGGTTTCGTCAACCGATCGACGAATCCGGCCGGCAAGCGTGCGAGCTTCGCCTCATTCTGGGGATCCTGACTCATAGCGCAACGCCAGTCTCAACACGCCTAAGAGCGCGTCTGATCATTCACATTTTCCACCGCGCAGCATTGACGTCCGTTTTTCTTCATTCGAAGGCTACGTGCCCGTTTCTCCCGCCACCAGAAGAAACCGCAGTCACTGCACGCCAGCCGCGCCAGGTGCCGGTGACTGATTCCGTAGCCCATAGCCCGGAAGTATCGCCGCGCAACCGAGGAAGTATTGCCGCGCAGTCCTCCCTGACTGAAAGCTTGGTTGGTGTGGAATGTGTGGCGTCGTGATGGGATGTGGAGTGCGCGGAATGATAGGCGGGCCCAAAGGGATGTTATTTTCTGTTGCACCGGAGAATGCCGAGGAGCCGGGCCGGTTCGTCACAATCATTTGAAAGATCGCCCGCCTTTGATGCACTCAGGTCGGCATTATCAGGCGGGTTCACGGGAGGAAAGCCCGGCGAAGCGCCCGGCTG
>CAWJDJ010000016.1:0-73101 GCA_963841495.1 uncultured Verrucomicrobiae bacterium | reverse complement strand
TTTTACCACGGAGAGGATACAAAGGTCTATGACGCAGAATATGATAAACAGCGGACTCGGCATATCTCACTCCTCACCCCGCCTAGGTCTAGCACGGAGTTCCCTTCTCCCACAACCGGTTGCGATAATAGGTTGTCGCAACTGAACTGGCGAGGAGCAGGCCCGTCGCATCGTGACCCAGTTGGGTCAGCGACTGGGTGCTGGCAATTTCGGGTTCGTGGTGCAGCTCGGCGAGGCCGGTGCCATCAGCCGGTCCCTTGGCCTACAGGCGACCAAGCGGTCGCTACTTGGAGGGTGCTCCACCGAGAGACGCCAACGACGGCAACCGATCATGCCGGCTCAGCCCACCCCAATCGACCAACGGGGACATCGCGACGGCGAACCGGATTCTCAACCTCCCCGACGCCGGGCCGAATCACCACGCCGTATCGATGCCGCCTGGAGGTCGATGATTGGGCGAGAACGTCCTCGAACGTCGGTTTTCGCGCTGCACCCTGCGCCCAGCGAGCCAACGCGAATCAGGCCGCTGCCATTGACCTTGCCAGCCATCGGTGTCCGATACTCGTAGTTACAGGGTTGAGTAGAGACGGCGCAATGATTGACAGCGACCGCTTCCGCGAGTTTTTCGCGCAAGGCATGGCGGAGCCACCGGATAATTTCACGCTTCGCTGCGTGGCATTACGTCCGGTACGACAGCGTCGATATCGCCCGCCCGGCAGCGGCAGAAAGCTCGGCCAGCGTTGCCAATCGCTTTTCACGACGCTGATCCTCCGGCCGGTTGTGGATATCATGTTCCTGTTCCAGATATCGTTCGTATAATTCCACCAAATTGTATGTCAGCGCGACGAAGCGCCCCTGGACTGTGCGTGCCTCTTGACTGCTCGCCCAAGCCTTCTTCTCGCCCAGTTTGTTCTTTATCTCATCGAATACCTTCTCCACCTCCCAACGCCGCCGATACAGTTCGGCCAGCACCCCGGGCGGCAGGTCCGGTTCATTGGTCAGGAACATGAACACCCGCCCGCTCTCCGGATCCTGGTACTCAATGAGTCGCAATCGGTGTCCCTCTCGTGACAATACCCACTGGTCATGCAACACGCCGTGGTTGCGCGGGTCCAACGAGTCCCACAAATGTTCATCCGCCCATTCGAAGACCATGTTCGCCTTGACGCGGCTCAGGAAATAGACGGCGTTCTCGTGGCGGCACCGTTTCCAGAACCCCAAGTCTACGCCCGCTCGGTCAACACCGCCAACACCCGCTGGCCCTTTCTCACGCTTTGTCGGAGGCCCTTGGGCTTTAGACGCTTCAACACGCTCATGTCATGTTCGTGCTCGCCCTCGGCCACGGCCAGATGACGGACGCTATGGTCGTGCAACTGGAGACTGAAGCAGTGTCCCACGGCGACTTTCTTTCCAGCGTAACGTTCGTCGTGGGCAGCAGCCTTGTGCCAGTGCATATCGACGGCGAAGCAGACGTAATTGGCCAGTTCGGGGATATGGCTCAGTCGATCGGTTGAAGTCGCAGCAACCTGGCAAAGCACTCCATCCACGACATCCTGAAGCACCGCACCTCGTCGTTCGCTGTGAAGACTGGAGAAGTAGTTGGAGACCTTCGGAGGTTGGGCGAATCGCAGGCCGTGCTCCTGCAGAAAGCCGCGTCCGCTGGGCACATCCTCGAGCACGCGCTGAATACCGGCGCGCACCCACTGGCTGTCGGAGATCTCCGGACAGGGTCGCGTGTGCTGGGAGGTTTCGGCGAGATTGGCGATCGGGGCAAAAAACGCGTCGTTCACGGTGGAGGTTAAGCAAGGAGTAGCCATTGAGGCAATTTTGGCGGCACTTGGCCGCGTCAAGCCTATTTCCTGCGTTTATGGGCCTTTCTGAGGGCCTTTTCGGAAGCGGGAGACTGATTTGACCCCCGCGCGGCCTGTGCACGGGACAGGATTTACACGCCGACCTCAACCAGCCATTCGTTCCTGACTAACTTCAGCTATCGGACACCGTTGTTGCCAGACCCCCCGCTTGCGACGGAGCTTCGAGCGGCATTGATCGAGAACGAATTATCAAGGGTGGGCTCCGGCCCATCTCGCGCTACCCAGCTCACCCTATTCGCCTTTCCAGTTCGACGTGGTTGTGCAGAGTGGGGATCGTTTGGTAATCGTGGATTGGACCTCAACGTTGGATTGCTAGCCATGGATGCGACAATTCGCCTGTTTTGTGAGTTCGGGATCAGCGGGACCCTGAATCCTCGACTCAAATCCCCCCAGTTTCGCTGGCGTGCCCTTGTGCTCCTGTGGAGCGTGACGCTGGGCTCATTGTCGATCCCATTTGCCGCGCTGGCTCAATTAACGACAGCAGTCAATTCCGACGGCGCCGTCACCATCACGGGAGGTTGCCTCCCTAATGGAAGCCCTATGATTCCCGACACCATCGCCGGCCGGAAGGTCACCCTCATCGGGGACGGCGCGTTTATAGGTTGCCCCGCCGCCCTCTTCAGCATCACAATCCCCGATAGTGTCACCAGCATCGGCATCGAAGCGTTCTCGCGCTATCCTAACCTGACCAGCGTCACGCTTGGCAATAGCGTCACCACCATCGGGGACAGGGCTTTTTCCAACTGCCGCAGCCTTTCCAGCATCACAATTCCCGACAGCGTCACCAACATTGGAAGAGAGGCGTTCTCTGGGTGCACAAAGCTGACCAGAGTCACCATCTCCGAGAACGTCACCAGCATCGGAGAAGGTGCGTTCTCTCGGTGCACGAGTTTAGCAGCCATCGAGGTCAATGCGCTGAATCCGGCCTACGCCAGCGCGGAAGGAGTTCTCTTCAACAAGACGCAGACCAGCCTCCTTCAATACCCCGCAGGCAGGATTTCGAGCTCCTTTTCGATACCCGATGGCGTCACCAGCATCTCGACCCAGGCGTTTTATGGCACAACGCTTACTAGAGCTTGTCCCCAAGGTGGCAGTTCCCGAAATGTGGAATCTGAGAGATACTTAGGGCGGGCAGTTAGTTACGTTTATTCGAACCCGCCTGGCAAGCGGGAATTCGATAATGTTACTAAAACCTCGGCTTTGGGACAGCGTCGCGGACAATTATTCCCTCGTTGTAGTCCCGCTTCGCCGTTTCTGGCGCTTACGCCGCCTCTGACAACGCCTGGAGTTTCTTTGGTTGCCTCCGCAGGCGGGCCAACATCCAGACTCCTGGGTCAACACTCCCCACGGCAGGGTCAGTTCCCGATGGGAATATCCCTTGACCCGGATTGGCCGACCGAGGAATCCTCTTTTGAGATTCCGTTCCGCCCCTCCGTCTGAGCGCGCCGGCGTTGTAGACGCGCAAATCTCTCTCCCGCATCCGCTCGCCTATCTCTTCGGGATTGCGCGGGCAAAGGCCGTCGAAGGTTCCTGTCTCACGCAAGGCCTGACTGTTCGACGCGCTGAACAATCCCCGGTCTGTAACAACTGCTCCACGCATGTCCGGCGCCCTCTCGCACGCGGACCAAGCTGTTGAAGAGCGTCCGGCTGTCGGCCCGCGCCGGCTCTCGGAACATCTCGTCGTCCACGATCACTCCCTGGCGGTTCTCACCGAGCAGCACCGTGTCGCCAAATTCAACTTCCGCCCGGCCTTTCCGCGGACAATCACCGGCACATCCGCGTCGTACAAACTGAGAACCTTTTCGGCATTCTCCACCTTCCGCCCCCCGACCATGTGCTCATGCGCCTGTCGCCGCGCCCGTGGCAGCAGATCCAGCACGCCGTCGATGCGTCGGAGCACCACTTCGGCCTGTGGACGAGTCCAGGAGGTCTGTTTCCATTCTTGGTCGAGCAGATCCCGGTGTTGGCGCGCGTGGGCCTGAACGATGCCGACCGAACTGCTTCATCTGGCGGAGGACTCGCTTTCGTCCCTTTTTGGATCCGGCGTGCTGTGCCTGCTGGGTCATGGCGATGCTCAGGCGGTTCATGCGTCGGAGGAAGGACTCCGGCCCCTCCATGCGTCGGCGTAATCCCTCGCGCCGAATTAAGAGCGTTGCCTTCATCAGGGTCCGAACCCCGTCGCGTAAGAGCACCCAGTCGGTGGGGAAATGGATGTCTGCCTTGAGCGCGGTGCTGTCCAGAAAGTACGCTTCGAGATCAACCGGTTGTTGGAGTTGGAGCTTGTGGGCGTGATCCACCGCCGCGCGCAATAGGCCATCAAGAATGGCGCGCATCTCCGGTGCGGGGAGCCAATCGGCAAAGCGCTGTAACTCGCTCTTCGAAGGAACCCGCACCACGTCCAGCGCGTCGATCTGACAAAACCACTGGTAGAGGGGATTGCCGGCCAACTGGCAGCTAAAACCCCGGTAGTCCTCCTGAAGGAGTGTGCGCAGGATATTGCAGCGCAGCGCCCGACGGGAACGTTGCTGATGTTTGGCTTGTTGGCGTAATGAGGGTTCTGTGGAACTGGCTTTGAACCACAGGTCCAGGGAGCGCTCGACAAAGGCACGTTCCACGCCGCTCTGGCGGAGGAGCGCATCGATTTGTTCCAAGCGCAGACACAGCGTGCGATAATCGACGTTGCCGAGGATCGTCGGCAACCTGGGCCGAAGTTCTTCTGGAAAGGGAAGAATTTGGCTAGGCATGCAGGTAGCCTATAAGCTAGCCTGTGCCATGGCCAATGAAAAACGCTCATCCGCCAAAAAAAAGTCCATGTCCATCTCTTACCCCCTGCGCGTTCAAGCCATCCGCACTCGCGGACAGGCCCCTCGGCTCTACGTGACCTTTCCGATGGCAATCGCCGCTGCCATCGGCCTGGAGCCCGGCGATGAAGTTCAATGGGAACTGCTGGACCGGGGCGAACTACACCTTATCCGCCTTCGACAGTCGCCGCTGAAGGCCAAGTCCCGCTTTGCACGAGGTTCCAACAACCCATCATAACGGCCCGATTTTGGCAAACTGCGCCAAAACGCGCCCGTTTGATCTGCGTGCCAAATTGGATCGGACTCTGGAAATCGCGGCGCTTCCACCCCAGGGACAGGCTCTTACTAGCATCACAATTCCCGACAGCGTCACCAACATTGGAAGAGAGGCGTTCTCTGGGTGCACAAAGCTGACCAGAGTCACCATCTCCGAGAACGTCGCCAGCATCGGAGAAGGTGCGTTCTCTCGGTGCACGAGTTTAGCAGCCATCGAGGTCAATGCGCTGAATCCGGCCTACACCAGCGAGGAAGGAGTTCACAGCCATCCCACAGGAATGAGCAAAAAGTTGCTGGAAGATCGCAGTTGACTCTGCCACACGGCAGAGATGGATAACATCCGCAACCTTCCAGCGCCGTCGAAGCTCTCCGTCCTTCGGCAAGTTTTCAACCTCATTCCCGAGTTCCTGGTTCCGAAGTTGGCTCGGGAAACTGGCGTGGATGAAAAGGCGCGCACATTCAGTCCGTGGAGTCATGTGGTGAGTTTGGGTTACAGCCATCTGGCGCACGCCATCGGGCTCAATGACGTCAGCGATGCTCTCCAGCTCAACTCCGGTCCGCTGTCTGCCATTCGTGGGGCGACACCGCCCAGTCGGAACAACCTTTCGTATGCTAATCGCCACCGGGATGCGACCCTGTCGGAGAGACTCTTCTGGGAAGTGTACGAGCATCTGGGAGAGATCTGCCCGAAGTTTGTCAGCGGACGGGCGGGTAAGAAGTTTGCCCGGAGGTTCCAGCGGACGATCCATGTCGTGGACTCGACCACGATTGAGTTGGTTGCCTCGTGCATGGATTGGGCGAAGCACCGCCGGCGCAAGGCGGCCGCCAAGTGCCATCTGCGCCTGGACCTGCAGAGTTTTCTGCCGCGCTTCGCGATCATCGACACGGCGCGTGAGGCTGACGCCAAGCGTGCACGGGAGGTCTGTGCGGACATCAAGGAGGGCGAAATCGCCATATTTGACAAGGCTTACGTCGACTTCGGACACCTGGGAGATCTGGAGTTACGCGGGGTGGTGTGGGTGACGCGTGCCAAAGAGAACCTGAGCTACGAGGTGCGAGAGACGTACCCGGTGCCTGCCGGCGGCAAAGTGGTCAAAGACGAGTTGATTGCGTTAACGAACCCGGCTTCTCAGAAAGCGTATCCCGATCTTTTGCGTCGTGTAGAGGTGTGGGTGGAAGTGGACGGAAAAGAGAAATTGATGACCTTCCTGACCAATCAACTGACTTGGAGTCCGCAAAGCGTGGCGGACCTGTATCGGTGTCGGTGGCGCATCGAGGTGTTCTTTAAGCAGATCAAGCAGACGCTGCAGTTGTCGGATTTCCTGGGGACCAGCGCCAACGCCGTACGCTGGCAAATCTGGACGGCCTTGCTGGTCTATCTGTTGCTCAGATATCTGGCTTTTCAGTCAAACTGGAAACACAGCTTCAGTCGGCTATTTGCCGTGATACGAACGGGACTATGGAGAAAGTGGGATCTGATAAGTCTCTTGGAACTATATGGGACAGCCAAGAGCAGCCCCCGTTACCTTGCGCATCCCGAGCAGGCCTATTTCCCTGGATTCGCGTGATCCCGTGGGACAGCCACCGCGCAAAACGAATCGCCAATCTCCCCGGAGGGACAGATGATCTGAAAAGTCTTAAACCACTTCCGCGCCACGGCCCTCAAATCCCTCGGAAAACCGCAGGATTACCCTTCGGTTTTGCCCTCTATGGGATGACAGTGAGGATTTTATCGAGACCACGCTCGATGACATCGCCATTGCCAACGAACTGGCGCACGAACTCTTCGGCCACAGCCCGGAGGAGCTTTCCCATCCCAGCCGTAATCTCCTGGGTTTGATCGCCGGTTACCTCGCGAAGAAGTCGCCGGGTGATGGACCGGTGGTGTTCACGCGCCGGGAACTGCGGGAGGCCTTCAAATGGGGCGACACGCGGTTGCGGGTTCACCTAGCCGAACTGGTCGAGTTCGAATACCTGGCCGCCGTCTCTGGCCGCTTCGGTCAGACCTATCAATACCGGCTTTTGTACAGTCCGAGGGATGAACCCGGCCGGTTCCTGGCGGGCCTCAAGCCGATCGAACGTTTGCGCCAGGAGGCGCACCTCGCAGGCCTTTCACCCAACCTCGCACCCGCCAATGAACACCTCGCACCCACCTCGCGCACGGGGAAGCGCGAGGTTCAGGATCACCTAAATGGTCGTTCCGGCAACGGCTTGCGAGAGAGCGCTTCCAACCTCGCACCCCTCTCCGGGGGTGCATGTGGGGAGAAGCGTTTCAATGGCGCCCGGATATCGGAAATCGAAGGGTCCGAGATATGAATACTAACCAAACGGAGCCCGGACCCTGTTCGGCTTTGCCGGAGACGGCGGAGTTCTTCCTCGAATCCCTGCGTGTGCGAGGTTACTCGGCCAGTACGGTCGCCAGCCGCCGTGAATCCCTCGGTCTCTTCACGCGCTTTCTGCGGGAAAAGAACGCTGGTGATGTCCGCGCGGTAACCCGACAGACAATCCGCGATTACCAGGCGTGGCTGACGGAGCGGTACGCGATCCGCAGCGTGCATGTCCACCTGATCGCCTTGCGTCAGTTCTTTGCCCACCTGGAGACCGCGGGCGCCATCCTCATGAGCCCGTGCGCCGGTCTGGTTCTGCCGAAGCTGGGTCAATCACTTCCCCGCAACGTGCTCACGCCGGAGGAAGCCCGGCGGGTTCTCGAGGCGCCGAATCCCGAGTCGCCGCAGGGCATCCGGGATCGGGCCATTCTCGAACTCTTCTACAGCACCGGTCTGCGGTTGGAGGAGATGGCGCGTCTCACCGTCCCGGACATCGACACGCCCAACGGCTTTGTGCGCGTGACCCGGGGCAAGTTCGCCAAGGACCGCGTGGTGCCCGCCGGAACCGGGGCCTGCCAGTGGGTCCGCCAGTACCTGAACCAGGTGCGCCCTCGGTGGTGTCCGGATGGCGAGCAGGCCCTGTGGCTCTCCACGCGACGACCGCACGCGCCCTTGAAGGCACAGATGATTGCTGTCCTGGTGCGCCATTACGGAGAACGGGCCGGGATCAACCGTCGCCTGAGCCCGCACGTGTGGCGTCACACCTGCGCCACGCATCTTCTGAATGGCGGCAGCAACATCGTCTTTGTGCAGCGCTTGCTCGGCCACCGCTCCCTGGAAACGACCCAGCGCTACACCAAAGTCACCGTGCCCGAACTCAGGGAAGCGCACGCCAAGGCTCATCCACGCGGACGCGTTCCAAACCGCCCGCCGTCATGAATGCGACCTTCGGCATGGCGATCGGTCGTTACCTCCAGGATCTGGAAATCCGCAATTACTCTGGCCGCACCCGGCAAACACGAGCCGGTTATCTGCAAATCCTCACCCGATACCTCGAGACCGAGGGGATCACGGGTCCGGCCGCCGTCACCTCGCAAGCATTGGCCAGCTTTCAGCATTGGCTTTTTCATGAACCGACCCACCGGGGCGCCATTCGCTCGATCCCGGGCCAGAACCAGGTCCTGGTCGCGGTGAAGGGCCTCTTCGGGTTCCTCTGCCGGGAGGGTTATCTCGCCAGAGATCCCGCCGCAGGCCTCCATTACGCCCGAGAGCCGCAGACCCTGCCCCGGAACGTCCTCACACCCCAGGAAGCCCGCCGCATTATCGAAGCGCCGGACACCGCGACCGTCTTGGGCTATCGGGACCGGACACTCCTCGAGGTCCTTTACGCCACCGGAATCCGGAAAGCCGAGCTCTTGGCCCTCACCGTGGACAGTGTGAACCTGGAGGAGGGCCTCTTGCACATCACCCACGGCAAGGGCGCCCGGGATCGCGTCGTGCCCTTGAGCGCCATCGCCGTTTCGTTCCTGGAGACCTACATCAAGGGCATTCGACCAGGGCTCCTCCGCGGCAGCAGTGCCAAGGCCCTCTTTATCTCGCAACAGGCGCGTCCCCTCGGCCGCAACACCCTCGATTACCTGGTCGCCAAATATGCCCGGCTCGCGAGGGTTAAGAAACGCGTCACGCCGCACGTGTGGCGCCACACCTGTGCGACCCATCTTCTGAAAAACCGGGCCAACCTGAGGCACGTCCAGGAGATCCTCGGCCACAAGTCCCTCGTGACGACCGAGCGTTACCTGCGCCTCACGATCACCGATCTCAAGGAGGCCCATCACAAGTTCCACCCCAGAGGATGACCAGGAAATCCACGATCGCCCACACGCCAGGATCGGCAGCGCCACGGCGATCTGGCGTGGCGAACCCTGATGTGATTGCTTGCCTGGCGGCGGCACACGCACAAGCCTCTATGCTGATGAAAGCGGACGAACTGGTGGATCAAGTGAAGGCACTGCCCGCGCGTGAACGACAGAAAGTCCTCATGTCGCTCTTCGCCCTGCAAGACGAGCCTGCCAGGCCATCGGCGCCCAAGCGCGTGCGGTGGCCCGACGTCGCCGCGCGAGCCAAACGCATCTTCGGGGATCGGGTGTTGCCGAACCTGGTTCTGGCCGAACGCGACGAGATGGGACGCTGATGGATGCCTATGCGGACAGCAGCTTCCTGGTGTCCTGCCACATCTTCGATGCCAACAGCGTAGCGGCGGGGCGGTGGCTCGCTCAGACGGGGTTGCCACTTTGCTTCACGGCCCTGCATGCCATGGAAGTCCGCAATTCCGGCTTCTCAATCCGCAAAGGCCGTGACACGGGTGGGTATCCCCCTCCGGCGGCGCAGCGCCATTGCATAATTGTGAGATGTGACCCCCGTTCCTACGCAATGCACGACCTATCGGGACCGCACTGGGTCTGGAGACACTCTGGGAACTCGACTTGGCCGCGATGCTCTTCAACATCGGTCAGGTTGGGATTCCGCCCGCCCTGCTCCAGAAAGTCCACGCGGGATCCGCGCTCTCGACTGCCGAGTCGGACATCATCGGCCGCGTTCCCCAGATCGGGCATGACCTCCTCGCCAGGATTCCGAGGCTCCAACGCGTCGCGCGTATCGTGCTGTATCAGCGCAAAGGCCTTGACGGGTCCGGCCCCCCCTACGACGGCACACCGGGGCGCGAGATCCCCATCGAGTCGAGGATTCTGCGCGTGCTTATCGAGCTGGCCGCCGCCCAGGCCTCGGGCGTGGCGGTCCATCGGGCGATGGCCCGGATGGCCGCTTCCCATGGCGAGTATGATCTTGAGGTCGTCGCCGCCGCTCAACGTTGTCTTGGCCTGGAACCGAAGGATCACCACGCGCAAACGCCGCGCGCATTTCGGCTCAGCGAACTTCGAAGCGGAGACGTCCTGGCGTCCGACGTGCGGACCATTCACGGCCTGACGATCCTGAACCAAAACACGAGGATCATCCCAATCCACCTGGAGCGTCTGCAGGCGTTCGCAGAATTGAACGGCATTGAAGAACCGGTCTTCATTCGCGCCTCATCGTCCGGGAAGGACAATTCCATGACTGAACCCGCCGTGCCGGAGCTAAGGGCAATGGGGTCAAGTCACGATATTGGACAATTGGTGGGTGACTGCTGAGGCTTTGGTCATGGCGCGAAAGCTCCGGGTGATTGTGGTTGGTATCACGTCGTCAATCGCGGCAACCGCCGTGAACCCATTTTCCCCTCCGACAACGGATCGTCGGAGGCTTCTTGGGCGCCTGGCAGAAGTGCCCGAGCGCTTCCGCGTCGAGATTCATGCGTCTGTCCTGATGGACAATCATTACCACCTCCTACTCCGCACGCAGGACGCGAACCTCAGCGACGCCATCCGGTGGCTGCAGGTTGCCTACAGCCGTGCTTTCAATGGGGCTCATGGGGTCTCCGGGCACCTCTTTTAAGGTCGATTCTGCTCCGTGCTCATCGAGGATCTGAAGGGGGCGGTGGAAGTCGCCCGGTATCTCCATCTGAATCCGGTGCGAGTCCAGGGACTGGAATTGGGGAAGGCGGAACAACGGAGGGCGAAGGTGGCGGACATCGAGAATCCCGGGGCGGCATTGGCCAAGGAACGGCTGCGGACTCTCGACGGGTATGCCTGGAGTTCTTGGCAGGTGTACGCCGGCTCCGAAAGAACCTCGATCGTGGAAGCGGCGGAGCGGATCGGTGGACAGCGGTGGCCGGAGGCGTTGATGCCCACTGAAGCTGGATTCGAGACGGGGTACTTTTCACGGCCGTGCGGCAACAGGGATATCGGTTGACCGAAGTGTGCAGGGAGATTCCGGATTTGAAGTATGGGGCAACGGCAGCGGCAGTGAAGCGGTACGGACGGGCACAGGGTCTCAATGAACAGAGGGCGCGTTTCGTGGGAAAATTGCGGCGCGCGTTGACGAGATAGCCCAGAATCGGAGCGGTGGACGTGACCCGACGGGAGGCCAACGCGGCAGGGCAACGACTTCTGGAAAATATCGAATGTCGTGACTTGACCCCATTGAACATTGCCCACTTCCAACTCCTCTCCCAGAGTCGAGGTGGCCGTCTGCGATGCCAGTTCGCGGGCCGTGGCCAGTTTACTGCCGGGATCGAGAATGCGTTGAGCAATCATCGCTTCGACCAACTAGCGGCTACAGCCGATGGCCGGAAAGCGACCCGCCGACCGCGGATCCGCGTTTTGTTCGATTGATAACGGCCTCTTCAGATGTCGCGACGCCGTCGACCCCCTCAAATTGGCCTGTGAATTTGACCGGGCTTCATTGCCCCCTGACGTTCAGCAATTTCTGCGAAGATTCCGCCAAACCCGGTGTAGAGGAGCGAGGATCTCGTGACAAAGGATCTGGTGGTTAGCATCACCCAAAGGAGGAACAAAGTGAGGACCCAACCCATCTGTTTGGTTGTCTGCTTGCTCTTGGCTTACAAAGGCGGTCAATCGAATCGAGCTGTCGCCCAAATCGTGGAATCTGCACAAACATCGGAATCGACGGTCGTTGATCGCGGGCCGTTCTGGAGAACCTGGAATGTGACGACCCGGGAGGTTGATCCGATTACCAGCGCCGTTACAACCCGAACAGGCCAGTACACGGAGCTCGGCGCCGGTTTGCATTACCACGACGGGAACGATTGGGTTGAATCCGAAGCCCTTATCGAGCTTTCGCCCACTGGAGGTGCCGAAGCCGTCCGCGGACCGCACAAGGCCTTCCTCCCCCCGACCCTCGCCATCCCGATCGAACTGATCATGCCAAGCGGCCAGATGTTCGTGCTCCAACCGCTGGGCCTTTATTACTTCGACGCCGCGTCGGGAAAGACCGCGCAGGTTGCTGCCGTCGACCCCGGGGTCAACGGGCTCCTTTTGCCTCCGAATCGGGTCGTCTACCCGAAAGCATTTGGGGACGTAGGCGACCTGATGTACGTGTACGGCGTGAACGGGTTTGACCAAAGCGTCATTCTCGTCGCGGCAGTTCCCCCACCGGAGGAGTTCGGGCTGCCGTCCGCCTCGACGCGCCTTGAAGTCTGGACAGCCTTTGACGGACCTCCTCCGGAGGAGCAACGGCCGATTCTTCTAAGCTCGGAGCCCACCCTGTGGCGACGCCAGCAGATGGTCGAACCTGACCTCGTGGACCACATGCTGGTTTTTGAGGATTGCTGGTTCCCGGTTGGGGCAGCGTTTGTCCTGGATGATTCGAAATTCCCGGAGCCGGGGGAGCCTGCCCAGGTCACGGTTGTGGATCCCTCGGATCCGGGAAACCTTCTCGTGGCGAAGAACCTGGTCCAAATCGACAATCGGACCGTGCTCGTGGAATCAGTCGGTTACCCAGATTTATCTCGGAAGCTGTTGGCAGAGGCAGGGTTAGGCCAGGGCGCCGGTCGTGCAAAATCGGGAAGCCTGTTTGCGAAGATTTCTCCACGCCGAGCGCTACCGCTTGAGAGACCACGCCCGCGGCCCGATCGGAAAATTGAACTCGCCAGTGTGCTTTACAATCCGTCGGGATTGCTTTTGGACTACACCATTCTCTCCGGAAGTGCTTCGTCATACACCTTCAGCAACGCCTGGACATACGTCATCTCGAACAATTTCTCAGTCGGCCCAGGAACCGCCACGTTCCAGCAGAACAGCGTCATCAAGTCGGCAACCAACGCGTACCTTTTAACCTACGGCCCAGTCAGTTTTCCTGCCAGTGGCACGCCCGTGACGTTCACTTCGGCAGACGATAATGCCTATGGCCAAACGATTTCCGGCAGCACTTCGATGCCCAACTATGCTCCCAAGCCCGCGCTCTGGATGTATTATTACGCCGGAGACACGACGATCGAATACGCCCGCTTCCGCTGGGCACAACGAGCAGTTCAATACGATCAGAATCCGGGGATACACCAGGGGCCGAAGCTGCGCTACTCGACGTTCATGAACTGCAATGTGGGCGTCTATCTGAATCTCCGTGACGATACCCTTTCACTCGTGGGCGATACCGGCTGCAACCTGGTTACCGCCATCCAGGTGCAGACAGGTTCTTATTCGGGAAGCATCACAACAGACTGCGGTGTCGCTTTGGTTTCCAGGGTCAACTCACCCGCTCAAGACACCGCCTCCGGCGATCCTAATAAGAATTCTCAGTCCGAATGCAGCTTTGTCGTGGTGAATACGAATCGGGTGGTTGCAGGGTTCTTTGAAACTCACTTCAGCCAGTACGCGCTAGGTCAACTCAGCGGGTCATTCAGCTCGATCCCGCCTCCGCGCTCCACAGGGTTGGCGGTCTCCACGGATGGCGGCGCGAGTTTTACGGACAATGGTTCCGTCCCTCCCGCCATCCCGTCGAATCCTACACAGGGAGATGTCGGCGACCCTGTTATGGTTCGAGATGCGATCAATGGAAATGGCACCAATGGGCCGCTCTTCCTACTGACGAACCCGGCCAGAGTCGGAACATATCAAGGATTCCGGCTGTGGAAATCCTCGGATAACGGCCAGAATTTCAGCTTGGTTAATACCAATGTGCCGGGAGGTGTCAGCGGCGTGGACAAGCCGATGCTTGCCATCAACAACTTCGCCGGGCTCAGCAATTCAACCAACCTCTATGCCGCTGGAACGGCTGGTGGAGTGTTCATAGCCCGCTCCGCCAACGCCGGAGCCACATGGACGGGCGTGACCAATTTCGGCATTGGGCACGGGGCTGACATCGCCATACATACCAATGGCACCGTTTACGTGTTCTACCTTGCATCGCGGTTCAGCGGTGGCGTCTACACCAATTGGCTACAGTACCACTGGCTCAGATTAGGCCAAACCGTTTGGCAGGGGCCGGGAACCTTGAGCATGCATGTCGGAAGGACCAATTTCTACTCCACGAACGGGAATGCGAGCGGCAACCTCAAACGCTCCAATTCGGCCGCGACGGACGACTATTTCGTCTCCAACGGATTTCCGCGCGTGGCCGTCAATCCAGCCAATGGCCGAATTTATGTCGTATATGCGGACCTGCCCTTTGCAGGCTCAAGCACGGACCGAGGCGATATCTTCATTCAAGAAGGCGTGGCGGATGCGACGGGAGCGCTTACCTGGAGCGGTGAAATCAAGGTGAACAATGATCGGACGGCAACAGATCAGTGGAATCCGTCGATCGCGATCAATCCCGCAGGTTCGCGGCTTTTCGTGGGTTATTGCAGCCGCCAGGGCGACCCGAGTAATAATGCGTTAGTTAAAGCGTACGGCGCGAAGGCTAACATCGCCGGTGGATTAGTAGGCGCTACGTTCGACGTTTTTCCCATCAGCAGCGTCGCCTTCACCAATCTTTTCGCTGGCACGACCAACAGCACGCCGAGCAATCGACCATGGCTTTTCGACCCTGTATGGCCACAAACAGACGTTTCATTGGACGCCTCCGCCAAGGTGGTTGACACCGGATCGCCGAGCATGGTTGTTGTAACCGGTAACACTTATGCCCACTTTACGGCAGACGACTATACGTGGTCGGCAGCAGACAGTTCTTTCTTCTATTTCGTTTGGCGAGATTGCTCTGACGTCTGCATGAATTCCTGGAAAGGAACCAACTACGTTAGGGCCGACCCGAACATCCGTCTTGGAAAGGTTAATCCATGAAAACGTTAGCGTTTTTAGCCACAATTTTTTTTGCTGGTCGCTTAGCGTTGGCAATTTCCGGACCCGCAACGGTCCTCCTGGAAAACACGCCGCTCGTCGTCGGAAACACTGGCGCGCGCTTTGCCGACGATCAGGGAAGGTTTTTGAGCGGCTCCGATTACCGGGCGCAATTGTACATTGGCACGAATTCGAATCACTTGACGAAAGCGGGAACGCCGGTGGAGTTCCTGACGGGCGACATGACCGGCTACTTCCGTGGGGGTACGATTGAAGTCCCGTTCATTCAAGGTGGGACGATGGCTTGGGTCCAGGTGCGTGCCTGGGAATCGGCCGGGGGAACAACCTTTGAGGAAGCCGCCCTCGCGGGACGATGGACAGGAATCTCGAGCGTGTTGTACGTGATGACGGGAAATCCAAATTCTCCCGGCGTTCCTACCATTCCAGCGCCGCTTCGGGACCTTATTTATCCCGGACCTCCCGTCATCGTCCGTGAGCCGAAGGGAAAGACCGTACGAGCAGGTCAGGATGCCGAGCTGGACATTGTGGCCAGCGGCGGCGTGCGACTATCGTATCAGTGGCATGAAGGTGAAAGCGGGAACACCGCGAAACCCATTAAGAATGCGACGAACCTGGTTTACATTGCATCGCCCTCTGCGACCAGCATGTATTGGGTTCGGGCATACACCTCGGTAGGGTCAACAAACAGCGCGACGGCTACGTTGACCGTCATTGCTACGAATGCCGTCTCCCTGGATTTGCGAGTAGATGGACGCGTACCGGTGCTGACAGTAGACACGCCTGCAACCGGGCAATTGCACGTCCAGTTTACCGGGAGTGTAAATTCCCCGAACTGGGATACGTTGACGAATATCAGCTTGACGACGAACCGTCTGACAATAGTCGACGCAGGCGGGAGTAACGCTCTTGTTCGATTCTACCGAGGGGTTATTCTTCCATGACAGAGGCCTTTGGGGGGCGTCAGTGAGGGCTCCCCCAGTACCGCAATAGATCCCAAAATCCGCCGTTTCCAGAGGCTCGGACGGGGTCGGTTTGGCTTGAATTCCAAGCGCCGAAAAGTTTGGCGATTATTTGGAAATCGACCCCAGTGCGCCAAACCGAACCAAACCGCGCCCAAAATCCAGCGGAATCGAGGAGGCGTGCCAAAGGAAGAAATAAGCCGCTGAAAGCCAGCGGCTTAAGTCGTTGCGGCGCAACGGAGATTGGTTGCGGGGCCTGGATTTGAACGACTTAAGACTTTTCGTTGCGCTGCGGCGGCGCGACGAAAAGTCGGGTTGAACTGAATCCGGCGGGGAACGGGACGGGCTTTGGAAATTCCGTCAGGTTTTGGCGGGTGACAGCGCGGAACGGATGGGGATCTGCGAGGTCCGATGGCGGTTTCGGGGAGAGAAGCGACACCTCGATGACGGTGCGCGGCGGGTCGGAGCACCGGACAAAGCCGGCAACCGGACTCCTGAACGCGAGCCCTCCGACGCCGCTGCGGGACGATGGATGCGCGACGGGCTGGCCGGGACGTCGATGAATGAGAGTGGTGGTGCCTTCATGGCGGGAATTTCCGTCGGGGACGGAGGGTCTGGATGACGTGAAGGTGTCCCTGATGGCAATGGGGACAGAGCGGTAGGGGCTCGATGCCGGAATGCGTCGTAGGGGCATCGGTCGGTGAAATGTCCGGTTCCGGAGGTTTGAGCGTGTCGGGAAGGAGGCGTCGGGCTTGTTCGCGGTTGGGGCCGTTGGCGGAACTGGCGAGGCCGTAATGACGGACTTTGGGGAACCCCTTGGGCAGGACGTGGTGGAGGAAGCGCTGGATGAACTCGTCCGCTCCCAGGCAAACGCGGCGGATCTGTTGGGTGCGGTTGTCGCGAAAGCGGAACGTCACCCGGCCGTTTTCGAAAGCCTCGATCCGGCTGTTGGTGATGGCGACGCGGAACACATAACGCGCGAGATAGTCCAGGACCTTGGTGCCGGAACCGGCGTGCTGGGAGTGGACCACCCAGGGCTTGTGCCAAACGCGCGCCGGGACCGGGTCCAGCAAACCGTGCGCCTTGAGCGCGTCGCGCATCTTGGCGCGGAAGATGACGGAGAGGGCCCGAACGGGGACGAGGAATGCCGGGTTCTTCATGCCGCTCCAGCGTTGGCCGTCGGCGGCGAGTCCGCCGGCACTGACCAGGAGATGGACATGCGGGTGATACAGCATGGCCCGGGTCCAGGTATGAAGGACTGCCAGGACGGTCGGTATCGCCCCCAGCCAGCGCGGATCGGCGGTGAGCGTGAGGACCGATGCCGCCGCGCAACGCAGCAGGGCACCGTACACCTCCTTCTGGTGGCCGAACGCGAGGAAGCGCAGTTCGGCGGGCAGCGTGAAGGTCAGCAGAAAGTGCGGTACGGGCAGCAGGAGGGAGCGCTGACGCTCCAGCCAGTCCTCGGCCTGTTCGCCGTGGCACTTGGGACAGTGCCGGTTCCGGCAGGAATGATAGGCATAGCGCAGGTGCCCGCAGTGATCGCACTGCGCCACGTGGCCGCCAAAGAACTCGGTGCGGCAGTGCTCGATGTCGCGCAACGCGCGCTCCTGGCTGGGGAGCAACGTGTGGCTGGCCCGGTAGGCCGCACCGTGTTGGCGGAAAATGTCCGCCACCTCGATCATGCTGGCCCGGGCGTTACAGACCGCGCATCAGGGCATTGAGGGGATCGCGAAGGGTGGCCAGCGCTGGCGCGGTCAGGTGGGTGTAGAGCGCCGTGGTGTCGGCCGAGGTGTGGCCCAGGTTGGCCTGGATGAGCCGCAGGCTGACTCCGGCTTCCAGGAGGTGCGTCCCATGGCAGTGGCGCAACGTGTCCCAATACTACTCATGTTCCGAGCGTTTTACGGATCGAATACCGCTATCATCCGCGGCGCGGCACGGAAGTTGAAGTCGTTCGAGTGCTTCGCAGAGGCCAAGACGTCATCCTCGTCGTGCGTCTGCCGGATGGATTTCAAATCGCAGTGCCGCGTTGGATGCTGGATCCGCTCGTCTGCAACCAATTGCCCCAGGAAAGCAAACCGCGTATCGCCCTGGACGCGTTGTGGCGCCTCGTCGGATTGATCGAATCACAAGGCTTGCCGATATCTCGAATCGATCAGGATTCTGGGAGCATCGCTTCGTCGAAAGGAAGCCATGCACCCCAACAAACAAACTCCACCTCATCAACCCAAACTCGGCCTGTTCAAGAACCCCTTGTGGGCGAAGTTGCCCGAGAGCAATCGGGTATGCTGCCGCGACCTGCTGATTCTACTGCTCCGTCAGGTCGTCCTGAAAGTGGTCGTGCCAACTGACGATGGGAGGCCCGATCATGAATGAAAAGATTCAGGCCGCGCACTTGCAGCGGGCCGCTTACGTTTATATCCGCCAATCCACGGCTCACCAGGTCCTTCATCATCGCGAGGGACAGCAGCGCCAATATGACCTCGCTCAGCGAGCACGTGACCTGGGCTTCAGCCAGGTCGTGGTGATCGATGACGATCTCGGACGCTCGGGAAGCGGACTGCACGAACGACCGGGCTTCGGCCGCCTTCTGGCCGCGGTCTGTCAGGGATTGGCCGGTGCCGTACTCGCTCTGGAGGCTTCACGGTTGGCGCGCAACAACCGAGACTGGCATCATCTGGTTGATCTGTGCGCGCTGACGGAGACGTTGCTCATTGATGACGACGGCGTCTACAGCGCGAAGCTACTCAACGATCGATTGCTCCTCGGCCTCAAGGGGACAATGAGTGAGTTTGAACTAGGCCTTTTACGGCAGCGCGCACGAGCTGCCTATCTGCAGAAGGCACGTCGGGGTTATGCACTGTGGCAGGTGCCTGTGGGCTTTGTGAGAAGCGAAGACGAACGGATCGAAATGACACCAGACCGTCAGGTGCAGCAGGCTGTTACGATGGTGTTCACCAAGTTTCGCGAGCTCGGCAGCGCCAATCAGACCCTCTTCTGGCTGCGCGAGCAAAATCTATCGCTGCCGCGCGCAAAATCAGGCACCGACGGACGCGAAATCAGTTGGGAGTTGGCCAGTTCGAGTCGTGTGCGTCAGATTTTGAGTAATCCATGTTACGCAGGCGCCTTCGCTTATGGTCGCACTGCTGTGAAGAATGTGGTTGTCGACGGCCGTGTGCGACGAAGCGCGACACGAAGCATAAAGCCCATGGAGCAATGGGAGATATTGATAATTGATCATCATCCAGGATATATCCTCTGGTCGGAGTACCTGGAGAACCGCCAGCTCATGTCAAGAAACCTGGCCAGACGGGAAGGTCAACCCAATGGCGCCGTCAAAAAAGGTGCGGCACTGCTTTCCGGTCTGTTGCGTTGTGGCCGATGCGGTCGCAAGCTGCGGGTAAATTATTGCGGCGCTCATGGAGAAGTGGGCCGGTACGTCTGTTCTGGACGCCGCGATGAACGCGGTTCCGGATCGTGTCTTTCGCTCGGTAGCCTGCGCGTGGATCGGGCCGTCGCAGCTGAATTTCTGGAAGCCGTCGCACCGGCGGGAGTCGAGGCGGCCCTGCGCGCCGGAGAGAACATCGTCGCTGCCGATCAAACCCAACGTGAGGCGGTGGCGTTGGCTCTGGAGCGGGCGCGTTACGAAGCCGCTCGCGCCCAACGCCAGTACGATGCGACAGAACCGGAGAACAGGCTGGTCGCGGCAGAATTGGAAGCGCGCTGGAACGCGGCCTTGGCCAACGTCCGGGACTTGGAGGATCGTTTGAATGGGTTGAGTCGGTCGAAAACCGAACTGACCGTCGAGCAAAGGGAGAGGCTGATGCGGTTGGGTAGTGATTTACAGCTCCTCTGGGACGATCCCGAAGCCCCGGTGGAATTGAAGAAGCGTCTTTTGCGGAGCGTGATCGAGGACATTGTCGTTAACCTCGTGGAGGTTGGGGATGAGCATTGCCTACAGATTCATTGGGCTGGAGGCGTCCACACCGAGTTGCGCGTACCACAAAATCCAACGGGTAGTCACCGGCGCGTGGCTGATCAAGAAGTCATCGAATTGGTGCGCGAATTATCCAAAGTCTGCCCCGACAAGGCGATCGCCGCGGTGCTCAACCGCCTCGCCTGTCGCACCGGCCAGGACAATCCATGGAGTCATTCACGAGTCGTGAGTTTTCGTCACACGCATGACATACCACCGTGTGGAAAGCGGGAAGGTTGGGTGACCCTGCAAGAAGCGGCTCGACTACTTGGAGTTGGTCGAACCTTAGTCAGCAAGCTGATCGAAAGAGGAGTTTTGCCGGCCAAGCAGGTTGTTCAGTACGCACCGTGGGTTATCGAAAGGAGTGACCTGGAATTGCCGCAGGTTCAAGCAGCGGCGCGCGCAGCGCAGGAAGGAAAGAGAATTCCGTGGCAGGCGAAAGGCCAAGACGAATTATCGCTACAGTAAAGGGAATTGAACAGGTGGTGTATTATGTCAACGCATACCGCAAGGTGTGAATCACGGGGTGTTTCTTGAGGCCGCTGCGCTCGCGCGCGGCGGCAAAGGCCAGTTGGATGGCTCGCCGACTCAGCGGTCGCGGCCGATCCAGGGAACCCGGGTGCGGGAAGATCCACGGCCGGGTGCGATGGGTCTTCCAGAGGTCGCGCAGTTGGGGGAGCAGGACCGCGGGCATGGGCACCCAGCGATCCTTGGCTCCCTTGCCGTGCACGTGGATCAGGCTGCGGGCACTGTCGATGTCGTCGACGCGGAGCAGGCGCGCCTCCTCGCGGCGGAGCCCACAGGCGTAGACGGTGGTGAAGTACAGGTGGAAGATCGGACCCTCGACGCAGTCCAGCAGACGGCGGACCTCCTCGTGACTCAGGACAGTGGGGAGTTTCTTGACCTTGCGGGGACGGGCCAGGCTGAAGACGGGCCACGGTCGCTGGAGGGTGCGCTCGAAGAGAAACTTCAGCGCGCACAGGGTCATCGTGGCGTTGGAGCGCGAGACCTTCCGCACCTCGGTGAGGTGGAGGAAGTACTGGCGGACCTCGTCTTCGGAGAGTTGGTCCGGGGAGCGGTGGTAGTGCCTGGCCAGTTGGCGGATGGCACAGACGTAGACGGTCTGGGTGCTGGGCGCCAACCCGCGGAGTTGCATGTCCTCGAGAAAGCGCTTTCGTAGCTCGGTCATGGTTCCTTTCCGGAGGAGGCGTTGAACCATCCCTCGTGACGATGGCGCTCTCGAAGGAGAGGCCGGCCTCTTCCGGGAGGAACCAACTCCCAACCCACGGTTTTCGCCACCGGGCGTGGCGTCTCCGACAGGCTATCCGGCGCGAGCCGGATTTAGTTCAACCAGGGACATTCAGGTTATGAGCCGAAAGCTGCGTTACTGGTATTCAAGCACTTAACCGTTGCTGGCTGCGAAAAGTTTGGCGATCCCCGGAAAGTGGAATCGAGCGGAACCTAACGGAATCGAACGTAAACACAACGTAACTGTTCAGGTCCCCGGATGCCGAGACGTTGGGAAGTCCGCGGTGCGGGGGTGTCGGAGGCCGGAGAGCGCGCTCCGGAGATGGGGAATCAAGGTCCGCTCGCGGCGACGTCGGGCATGAAGGGCTGGCCGAGGACGAGGCACCGGCAAGCTTCCCAGAGATTGTGGCCCTGCTTGCGGCAGGTGGAGAGATAGCTGCGAATGCGCGCAAAGACCCGGGCCCCGGCCAGAGTACGGAAGCAGCCGGAGATTTTCTGCTTCACCTTGATCATGCGGATGTCTTGCTCACCCTGGTTGTTGGTGAAAGGGACGTTGGGGTCGATCAGGAAGGCCAGCACCGACAGATCGTAGTCCTCCAGACGGTCCAGGAGGTTGGTGGCTTTGTCCTGTTGAGTGCGACCCTGGTGGTGCTGGCGGCGGGGATGGTTGCGTCGGCCTTGGCGGAGGATGACGCGGTAGCGTCGGTGGGCTCGGCGAAACTGTTCCTCATCCAGACCGAGGGCGGTGAGCGGATCGCGTTTCCATTCGAGGAGGAAGGCGCTCAGGTCGGAAGCCCAAGCCTCGGTCTGTTCCTCGGCGAGGAACTTGAGTTCGCGCAGGAGGTGCTGGTTGCAGAGCGCGTGCATGGCCTCGTACTTGTAGTACGGCTTCCAATGGTCGTGAACCAGCCACTGTCGGCAGTGGGGCAACACCCCGAGGGCGTCCATCGCCTCGGTGCCGCGGTTGGCATGCACGCCGTAGTGGGTCAACTCCGGGGTGCAGGCGACGTGCAGCCAATGCAGGCTGCCAGCGACGCGCAAACCACTTTCATCCACGTGGACGACGGCAGCTTGGATGATGCCGCGGATGATGGCGCTCTCCACGACGGCCAGAGCGTCGTGGGCGCACTGGTTGGTCTGAGTGAGGGTGCCCAGGCTCAAGGGCTGGCCGAAGAGGTCCAGACAGGTCTGACGCAACCGCTCGAAGGGAAGGAGTTGTTGGTTGAACAGGTAGAGAGTCAGTCCGCGGAAGTTGGGGCCGTATTGCACCGGGGCTAGAACTCCGGCCGGAAAGGCGGCGCTGACTTTGCGGCCCGACACGGGACAACGTTTGACTTCGGCCTGATGCTCGGTCACCGAGAGTTGGAGCGCTGGCAGATCGAACACTTGGCGGCGTTCGTGATCCAGAACGGGCTGGCCGAGCAGGGACACGCCGCCGCATTGGCCGCAAGGACAGTGGGTGAGCGCGTGAACCTCGACGTGATCGGGCTTGGCCGCCGCCTGGAGGGTATGGCCGGGGTGACCAGGTTGGCCGCCAGGCTTGCGCCCGGATTTGCCGCGCAAGCTGCGTGGCGGCGGTTTGGCCAGACCGTCGCTGGAGGGTGGACGGCCACTGTTGCTGCTGTTCTGCGCCAGACGCGCCTCCAATTCGGTGACGCGCGCCTCCAGTCGGCGGACCTGCTCCTCCAGGGCGAGCACGTAATCGACGATGGCCTCGGGATTCGCCCGCGCCAATGCCAGCAGTTCATCCCGCCGACTCATGCCGCCAATTCCTCCCGGAAATTCGCCACCAATGGACGCACCAGCACCGCCTTGCGAGGAACCTCGATGCGGCTGAAGCGGTCCTGACGCGTGCGGCCGGTGGTCTCACCCACCGGGATCCAGTTGGCCGCCCGGTAACAAACACCCGTGAAACGGCTCGTATCGACGAAGGTCTCCACCAGGCTCAACGGCTCGGCGTACTTGCGCATCCAGTCGGCGCGCAACCGCCGAGCGATCCGGCCCAATACGTGACTGGCCAATTCCCGGACATCAACCCAGGGCATCACCAGGAAGCGAGTGTTGTTGGTGATCCGTTGCAGATGGAGGCGCCGTGCGGACTCGGGCCAGCCGATGAAACGGTCCCGGGCGGCGCACTTCCAAGCGGCCGACCCGAACAGGGCGCAGGCGACCGCACGGCCCTGGCGATCCCGCACCAGATACTTCAGGTTCATGCCCACCGTGCTGGTGTGTCCCAGGTAGTGGTGCGAGTTGAGCAAGGTTTCGAAGAGTGCCAGTTCAGCGGGAACCTGACTCAATTCCAACACTTCGAGTGGCACCATCTCAACGAGCCCGCCGAACACCGGCGACTGTGTGTGAGCCACCTTCACGAGGCGCTTGCGCCGCATCCGATTGGGCGAGGCCCATCGTCGGGCGGGCAGTTGCACCAGGCCCCGCTCCTCCAGTTTCAAGAGTAGCGTGCGCGCCGCCATGTCCTTCATCTGCCCGGTCGCCGTCCGCCAATTCCACCGTTCGCACAACACTCGCGACAGCCGGTAGCGACTCCACTCCGGCTGCGCCGCGATCAAACCCCTGATTTCGGCCAGTTCACTAACGCCCAATTCCCGGCCCTGCAAAACAAACGTTTCGTGCTCCACGCGGAGCGAAGCTGCCCGAGGCTCGAGCAAGAGTCCAGTCTGGAGTGAAACTACTTTCGCCTCTCTCGCACCACCCCCGTCGCTCTCTCCCGTCATCTCCGACCCACGAGGTTCTTCACCCTTCCAATACCCCTCCCGTGCGCCTTCAGACCTGAATAGTTACAGCGCCTTGAAGAAAAAGGTGCACAAGAGGCTGTCCTTTCCGGCGGCCATCGATGAGTACGGATACTCACTGCGACCCGACTGCATCTCTCCTCGGAGTACAAACCTGTTCTGTTCCAACTTGTAAGTGCCGAGAGTCCCGCCGTGGCGGCTCACGAGCCAGATCCCCCCTCCGGCATCCTCCCCGAGGATTGCGACCTCGCTTTCAGGCACACCCTGGCTCTTCCCAAACTCGACGAACCCCCTCTTGTCCCGGCGCAGGACCCGTCCGATGCGATCGACCACCCATAAGTGCCCTGATGAATCGACCTTCAAATCGGTGACGCTCAGCGGGCGCGCATCGCCGCCATCCGGCGGGGGAATCACAGCGAACTCGACGCCATTGAAACGCGCCAGACCTGCCGGGGTTCCGACCCACACGTAGCCGTCGTCGGTCTCCGCGAGGCGATCAACACGACTCAGCGGCAGGCCGTCATCGATGGTCCAGTGGCGGACGGCCCTGCCCAGTTCGAAGGGGGTGATGGTTTGGAACGGATCCACCGGTTGCACCGGCGGAGTTTCCAGCCGCGCGTCAGGCGCCGCCACGGCGGCGAGGATTCTCCAGACGCAGCACGCGACCAGGAGGAGGCGCCATGGGTGGGATGCGGAGACAGCCATCACCGGAAAGAGGCCGCTTTTCGAGACCGGGCTTCTTAGATGGCGCCGTGCCCGCGCACCGAGGCGCCCGCCGCTCACTCGGCGTGATACCCGCGCCACACCCAGACCAGGGTGTCCGCAAGTGTCTGCTCGAACACACGTCGATCGCAGTGGCGGGTGTCCAGGCTGAAGACGAACCGGTGATGATAACCCTTGGCGTCGAGCGCCGCGGCGGTGCGTTTGCCCGCCATGACCCAGTTGTGATGCGTGTCCTCCGGGTCGTTCTCCCGAAGGTCATGCTCCGAAACGTGCGTGAAGATGCGAAGCGGCTTTTGATCGTTGTTCTCGATGAGCTTCATGCCGGAGTGATATTCCCATGCCCCCAGTGGGTACGCCGCCTCCTCCGGGGCATCGTCGTCCTGCTGGTCCACAAAGGTGCCCGAATAGCAGATCAGGCGTCGGAACAAGTCGGGTCGGAACCATCCCATCGTCAGCGTCGCCGCTCCGCCGGAACTGCAGCCCATCGCCGCGCGGCCCCACGGATTGTCCGTGAACGCGAGGTGCGGATACGCCGCCTTGATTTCGGAATTGTTCAGGGCAGCCGGCAGGACTTCCTCGTCGATGAAGCGCGCATACCGATCCGACATCGTGTCATATTCCAAGCCGCGCTCGCTGTTCTTGCCGTCGTTGCCGCCGTTCTGGACGGCCATCAGCACAAACGCGGGCAGTCGGCGTTTGGGGTCGGTCGAGATCGTGAGATTGTCCAGGGCGTTGCGGACGAGTTCCACCTGGCTGGGACCGTCGTGCGTGACCAGGATGGGTGCTTTCGTGCCGTCTTTGTAGGCGGCGGGGATGTAAACAAAGATCTTCCGCTCCACGCGAACAGCCTTCCTGTCGGGCTCGAGCGTCTTGTCGGTTCCAGGGAAGATCCGGCTGTCGGCCAATTTCATGGAGAACTCGAAATAACGGCCCTTGGGATTCCCGCGATCGGTGAGATCGGGATCCACCCGGTATTCCGGACCGACCGTGAAGGAACCGTCGCCGTCGGTGCCGGGGTCCTCGGTGTACTCGCCAGCCCAGGTCCGAGCCAGGGCGCACACAGTCAACATGGCGAGACTGAAAACGTGGCGCGTTCGGGAAATTGGGAATGGGATGGTTCTCATGGACACATGGGGCGGATGGGTTCGGAGGGTGCTGGACGGCGGAGGCGCCTGTAAACAGCGAACTCCGGTGTTGGCTTTCCGCCTCGTAGCCGCCGAGGTGACGAGGCGGAGCCACCTGTGTCCGCCTCCTCACGTCCCCGGCTACGGAACGCTAAACCGATCCCACTGTCGCTGGCCCCCTCTTCTGCGACGCCGGAGAGGTCCGCGGCAGGTTTGATGACCCTCCACCTGCGCACTTGCAGCCTTCGAAGCTCCAAGGAGGCTCTCACCCCACCGCGGCGCACTGAAGTCTGGCCATACCGGACGTGTCCCTGAACTTCCTTTGTCGGAAACTTTGTCGGAAACTGGGTCGACCTGTTCGCGCGCCGTGTGATCGAGTGTTCGCCCTTGACCAGACTCAAGCTCCATGACGACTTCCCCGAGAGTTGATCGACATTGCACCAGCAACGTGGCCGTGCGCATGGGCGTGGCGACGATGTTCTGGATCCGCCTGGCACTGAACCCGGCCGTGTCGGCCGCCGAAGCGGTCCCGTACCTCCATGCCCCCTCGGTCGACACCTATGCCCGACAGGATCCCGACGGAATCACCATCCTGTCGAACGGCCGTTACCTGACTCCCGTCGGACGCCATTTCCCCGTCGCACGCTGGCCGTACGGTCTGACCTTGAGCCGCGACGGCAACGTGCTGTTTGTCGCCTGCGACGGCGTCGGCTATTTCGTCAGAGGTTGGCAGTCGGAAACGCCCAGGATCACGGAAGTCGTTCTGCCGCGACCGTCGGACGGGAAGAAGGGGCATCTCAATGCCGGTGGCGCCGATTTTTCCGCGGATGGTGGCAGGCTTTATTGGAGCACGGGTGAGAGCGGAGGAATCCGCGTGTTCGACACGGGCTCCACTCAACGCATCGCCGAGGTGTCGCTCAACGTCGAGGTGGGCGGACGGCCTTACGAGGATTCCTACATTGCCGATGTCAAAGTGTCCGCGTCGGGCCGCCATCTCTATTGCGCGGACACCACCAACTTCCGCCTCGTGGTCGTTGATACCGTCACCCTGAAGGTCGTGGGTTCTGTTCGGGTGGGACGTTATCCTTATGCCCTCGTGGTCTCCGGGAACCAGGTTTTTGTCGCGAACATCGGTCTCTTTGAGTACAGTCCCATTCCCGACCTCGAATCCGGAGACTTCGACAAACGCGGTCTGACACGTCCGCCGTTCGGTTTTCCCAGCAGGGAGGCCGAGGAGGGCGTCGAGTTTGAAGGCCGCAGAATTCCCGGTCTCGGAAAGCCCAACGTGCCGGAGTCGTTCTCCGTCTGGACGGTCGACGTTTCGGACCCGACAACCCCCAAGGTCGTGGAACGTTTGAAGACGGGCTTGCTCATCGGGGCGCCGTCGGACAACGGGAAAACGGTCGGAGGAAGCGCGCCGAATTTCCTGGCGCGCTCCGGAGAGTCGCTTTTTGTGTCCAACGGGAACAACGACCTGATCGAGCGCGTGGTCGCTTCGGGCCATCGGATCGAGGTCAGTCACAGGATTCGGCCGTCGCCTCTTGTCGCCGGGCTTCGTGGTGTGAGTCCGGCGGGGATGGCGGTATCCCCCGACGGTTCGCGTTTGTATGTTGCTGAAATGGGACTCAACGCCATCGGGGTGCTGGATGCGCGGACTCTGGAAGTGATCGGTCATATCCCCACGGCCTGGTATCCGTATCGCGTCGCCGTCTCCCCCGACGGTCGGCACCTGGCGTCCATCTGCTTCCGCGGATTTGGGAACGGCCCCAAGACAGGGAAGGAACCGACCCCGAGCGGATTTCTCGCACTGCGCGGCGTGCTGACAGTTCTCGAGCTTCCATCGGATCCCGCGCTTCGCGAAATGACCCGGCCCGTTCTGACCAACAACGGAATCGTGGATCAGAGCGACGACCGCCCTGCCATGGTTTCACCGGTGATCCCGACCGTTCCCGGGCGTGCCTCCAGGGAAATCAAGTATGTCGTCTTCATCGCAAAGGAAAACCACACCTACGACACCATCTTCGATCATGTCCCCGGGGCGAACGACGACCCGGCGCTCCTGCGCTGGGGTCTGCACCAGACGATCCGTGAAAACGGACAACCGACCCTCGAAGACGTCGGCGTCATGATCAACCACAACGCCCTGGCGCGCGAATTCACAGTGAGTGACAACTTCTATGTGGAACCCGAGGCGTCCGGCGTCGGTCATCGTTGGCTGGTCGGCGTTCAGCCCGACAACCTGATGCAGATGACTTACTCGGTCGGGTGGAGTTTCAAGAAGAACAGCCAGGCCCCCGGCCGACGCTACGCCATGGGCTCGAATGGCTCGATGATCCCTGAGGACTACCCGGAGGCCGGGTCCATGTGGGAGCACCTGGCGCGTCACGCCATCCGTTTCCGCAATTACGGCGAGGGCTTCGAATTGCCGGGCGTCCTCGAGGATGAGGACGAACGGCCCACCGGCGCGAGGGAAGTCGTCAATGTCCCCATGCCGAAGGCCCTCTACGACAATACCTGTTTCGACTTCCCGATCTTCAACATGAACATCCCGGACCAGTATCGCGCTTACTGGTTCATGAAGGATGTGAATCGGCGGTTTGTCCATTCGTGGCGGCGATTTCCGTCGTTCATCAACATCGCGCTCTGCAGCGATCACGGCACGGATCCAAGACCGAACCACGGGTATCCCTACGTCGCCTCATGGATGGCCGACAACGACCTCGCCCTCGGACGCATCATCGAGTTTCTATCTCACACGACCTATTGGAAAAAGATGGCGATCTTCGTCACCGAGGACGACGCCGGCGGCGAACCGGACCATGTCGACGCCCAGCGCAGTGTTCTCCTGGTCATCAGTCCCTGGGCAAAGCGTCACTATGTGTCCCACCGCCACACCACTATCGTCAGCATGCATCGGACGTTGTATGAGATCCTCGGGCTGCCGCCCTTGAACATGTTCGACGCGCTCGCGAATGACTTGTCCGACTGCTTCACGACGGAGCCGGATTTCCGTCCCTACACGGCCCTTCCCGTCGATCCGCGAATCTTTGATCCGGAAAAGGCGAAGGATCCGAGGGACCCCGACTACGGCCAGGCCCGCCGGATGCCCTCGATCGAGATGGACGCCGAGGACGAGATGGAAAACGTCCTGCGTCAGGGCCGCCGCGAGAGCGCCCCGATTCGCTTGCGCTGAAGACGCCCCCAACGCCTTGCCTGGAGCGCGGGCGTCAGCCCGCATCGGCGCTTGGAGGAGCAAGGTTTATGAAATGTCCGAAGACGGGTTGGAGGGTCGGATATTGAAGCGGCGTGAACGCCGCGGTCCTGTCCGGGACAATCGCCGGCAGGGTCATGGTGTTCCCCTTCGAGGGCACCTGCTATTCGCATTGCGCCCCGGCTTCGGGTAGCCAATAAGATCCGCGCATGACGCCGCCCACCTGGACCGCGGGTCAGTCCGCGGCCCTGCTCTCCGCGCTTCGCGCCATCGCATCCCTCAACGGCACCGTCGATCTTTCGCCGGCCGAGACACAATTCCTCGCTGGCGTCCGCTCGATCGTGCTGCGACAGGCGCAGCCGGCGACAGCCGCCGACGAAACCCTGTTGCAGCCGGCCGATCTCGCGCCCGTCATGACGGAACCCGAACACCGGAAACGGTCCGCCGAATTGCTCGCCATCACGCCGTACGTCCAGCGTCCCTACGACAATGACAAGCTCCATGTCTCCGATCGCTTCGTGGAGGCCCTCGGTGAGGATATGCACCGCATGGAGTCCTTCCTCGGCGCACGGACCAAACACAGCCGGCATCTCGAGTACTGCACCCTGCGTCGCATGATGGCCGACGTGCTGCCCTCGACCGATCCCGCCGCCGTCCAGCGCGAACTCGAGAAGCTTGTGGGGGACGCGGAGGGCAACCCCGCGGAATTGGAGCGTTACCGCCAGTTGCAGAGCTTGCCCGCAGGTTCTTTGGGACGCGGTTTCTGGGATTTCTATCGGAAATTCAACTGGCCCCTCCCGGGCGATCCCCTGTGGATCTCGGAGGATCTGACGGTCCGCCATGACCTGGTTCACATCCTCTGCGGCTACGACATCACGGTGAACGGCGAGTTCATGGTGGCAGGATTCACCGCCGGCAATAGCCAGGCGTTCAACTGGATGATTGCCGCCCTCGGCTAGGTGGAGACGTCCACGAAACTCTCCAGCAGCCAGGGGCGCAGGCCGTAGCGGCGTTCGAAGTCGTCGGCCACCCGACGGACGCACAACGCCAGAACCTGCGAGGCCAGGTTCTGGCAGCGAACGCGGGGACGGATGAGAAATCGGTTCATATTGAGGACCCTGGGCAGATGTTCCATGCGCTGAACATCCTGCCACCTGATCCACTCATCCCGAGCCTCCAGATAGAGCGCGGCGCTGCCGAAGCCGATGCCCCCCAGCCATCCGTGGTCCGAAGCCACCAGATAGCGCAACTGTCGGCCGACCAGCCGGCAGTCCTTCAGCGGATGCTCGCGGATCATGAGTTCATTCCAGGTCCTGCGTTCCTCCTCCGTGCTCACCTCGATCAGGCGGAGCCCTTGGACATCCTCGACCGATTCGGGAACCGCCGCGGCTGCTTTGACCGAGTGACTCAGTCGCTGGGGGTTCCACGCCCGCGAGTCCGGCCCGGTGGGTGCCGGCAAGGTCCACAAGCCCTGCGCTTCGAGGTCGCGGAGGGCCTTGGCCGTGGTACCGCGCCGGAGGTTGCCGTTGGGGTCACGCAGGTCGAGCCGGACACACAGCTCTTTGGCCAGATCGGAGCGCGTCAGAACCTGATCGCTCTCGAGCAGTTGCACGACCAACTGCCGGTGAGGGTCTTGGGCGAGAATCTGCTGAATGGAAAGCGGGCCATGCATCCCGATTGGGATACGCCACCGCGGGTCGAATGTCCCGCATCTTCTTCAGGGGCAAGCGCAGCCCTAGGCTTCACACCGCCGTATTGTTCCACGGGACAGGACTTCTGCCCGGACGACTTCTTCTCCGCCTACGAACGGGGGATCAAGGCCACGAAGAGCTTCGTGGATGATTGGGATTTCTGGTCCGAAATGAAGGAGCAAATCGGCGATCTTCGACGCGCGTACAATCTCTAATCGGCCGTCCGGATCGCCCACCGGCCCTCCCACCCGATGCCCCATCCTGTTCTCGACGCGTTTGTGCCGGAGGCGGTGCGGGAGTGGTTCGTGTGGCTCGCCGAAGGATCGTTGCATCCCGCCGAACACCGCCTGGAGGGAGTGGTATTATTCGCGGACATCTCGGGATTTACATCCCTGACGGAACGCCTCGCGAACCGGGACGTCCACGGTCTCGAAGAATTGAGCCAGATCCTGAATGACTTCTTCCATCCCATCATCGAGACCATTCGCGACCACGGTGGGGATGTCCTGAAACTCGCCGGAGACAGCGTGGTCGCCTGCTGGCCGGCTCACAGTCACCTGGAGCAGGCGACGACGCGAGCCGCCGCCTGTGCTCTCGCCATCCAGCGCAACGTCCTGACGCTTGCCTCTACCACCCGCCTTCGCGTCCGCATCGGGTTGGCGTCCGGGGAATTCCGCGTCTTCCTGCTCGGCGGCGAACAGGATCGCTGGCAATTGCTCGCGACGGGGCGCGCCTTGTTCGAGGTTGGAGCAGCGGAAAAGCGAGCCAACCCCGGGGAGATCGTCCTTGCCCCGGGGTTTCGCGAGAGGCTCCCCGCCGGGGCGCAAACCGTGAATCTGGAGGATGGCCACGCCAGGCTCGCCGACGGTCCCGCCGTCGAGACTCCCGTCGCACGAAATCCCTCATCATTCCCCACCTCGCGAGTGACGCGCGCCGTGCGAAGGGACTTTTCGTCGTCGTTGCCGGACAGCACGGCCCATTGGCACGCGGAACTCCGACGCGTCTCGACGCTGTTCATTCACCTCCCGGGGCTCCATCCCGAGTCACCTGCCAGCCTTGATCTCCTGCAGTCGATCATGATGGCCTTGCAGAAGACCATCTTCGGCTTCGGCGGCGCGATCAACAAATGGACCGTCGACGACAAGGGCATCAGCCTCCTCGCCATCTTTGGCCTTCCGCCCCTGGCCCACGAGGATGATCCGAGGCGGGCCGTTCTCGCCGCGCAGGATGTGATCGGTTCGTTCCAGGCCATCCGCGTGGACGCGCGGGTCGCCGTCACCACCGGCCGGGCCTATTGCGGAACCATCGGCTCGCCCAATCGATACGAATTCACGTCCATTGGGGCCGTCGTGAACCGGGCAGCCCGCCTCGCGCAGGCGGCGCCGGCTGGGGAACCCTGGTGCGACGCCGCGACCGTGCGGGGGTGTGCGCGTCGCCTCCAGTTTCGAGTCCTTCCCGCCGTCCGGCTCAGGGGCGTGACGCAACCGGTGGTCGTCCACATTCCCACCGACCTGGCACCGGTGGTGCCGGCTCCCGCCATTCTCTTCGGCCACGTCGTCGAGTCCGGGATCCTGCAGGCAGCCTTCCAGAGGTTTCTTCGGGGCGAACGTTCCATCGTTCTGATCGAGGGAGAGGCGGGCATCGGGAAATCCACACTGATCCAGGATTTCCTCCATCGCACGAAGAGTGCGGGGTTCGTGATTCCTGCCGTTGCCGGGGAGTCGATCCACCAGATGGCACCCTATCACGCCGTTCGCCCGCTATTGAAGCGTGTCCTGGGTCTCGATGCCATACGCGGCGCCGAAGAGCGCGCCGCCCGGGTTCTCGACATGATCGAGTCCGCCCAACTCAACCCGCTACTCATGCCACTGGTGTCCGAACTGCTCGATTTGGGCCTTCAGGATAACCGGATCACGGCGCAGATACTGGGGAAGATTCGGGCGGACAACTGCCGATGGCTGATCGCGGATCTGTTGCGCCACCGGGTACGACGGCAGCCTCTAGCCTTCGTTATCGAGGACCTCCATTGGCTGGATTCGGCGTCCCTCGCCGTGATCACCACCATGGCCGACCGCGTCCTGCCGATCCTTCTGGTTGCATCTCTGCGGCCGATGGAGGTGTCCACGATTCAACCTTCCAACCTTGGCGACTGGTTCCCCGCGGGTTTTGAGCGTCTCGTCCTCAGCCCTCTCCCGAAATCCGAGTGCACGCGACTGATTTCCGCGCGGATCGGGGCGAGTGACGTTGCCGATGATGTGGCGTCCTTCATCCACGGGAAGGCCCGAGGCAACCCGCTCCACACCCTTGAACTGGCGTCCGTCCTGTTGGACCAGGGGGCACTTCTGCGCCGCGGCGACCGATGTGAACTGCGCAGAGACGCCGACCTGGAGGCCCTTCCCGTGCCCGAAAACCTGGAAGCCATCATCACCGAGCGCGTCGACCATCTGGACGAGCGCATCCAGTTGACGGCCAAGGTGGCCAGCATCATGGGAGACCATTTCGAACTGGATCTTCTCCAGGCCGTTCACCCCCTCCACGAGGAGCGCGACCGCGTGCCGGAGCACATCCGACAACTCGTGGCCTCCCACCTCGTCGAACCCGACGGATCCCGGTATCGCTTTGCGCACGGCTTGATCCACGACGCCATCTACGGGCACATCCTCCGCTCCCAGCGAAAGCACCTTCACGCCTTGATCGCCGCGAACCTCGAGAAGACGCCCTTCCACTCGGCCGCGACCAATGCGTCCCTTCTGGCCCATCACTGGTGCGAGGGCGGACACCCCGAGAAGGCCGGCCCTTATCTGGGTTGGGCGGGTGAACACTCCGTCCGCACCGGGGCCTATCGCGAGGCCGTCCGTTACTTCGACAAGGCCCTCGAATTGAACCTTGGAAACACAGCCGTCGCCGAGCCAGGCGCCATCGACGTTCGAGCCCGCTGGCTCCGGCTTCGTGCGGAATCCCTCCTTGGCTTGGGACGTCTGCAGGAAAGTCTCGAAGCCTTCGATGCAGCGGCAGCGGCACTGGGAAGATCCGTGCCGGACGCTGTCTCATTTCGGGACAGGGTCCGCGACATCACCCAACGCCTGGCGGTCGAACCCGGCCCGAGCATTCCCGTCCCGGCCGTCGAGACCGATCGCGCGCGGCAGCGGACCTTGTGTTTCGAGGCCCTCGCGATCCTGAATCTCTTCGCGAACCGGCTCGTGCCCAGCTTTGCCTCGGCTCACCAGGCGCTTGTGGAATCGGTGAGCCTCGGCGCCAGTCCGGAACTCGCACGGGCGTTGGCCACAATCTCCCTGGCCCTGAGCCTCGTTCCGATCCGGCACCTGGCCGAGAGCTATGCCGATCGAGCCATCCGCATGGCCACCGAACTGCACGAGGAATCGACCCAGGCCCGTGTCATGGAACTGGTGGCGCTCTGGCTCCTTGGCGACGCGCAGTGGGAACGATGTGGCGGACTTCTGCAGGCGGCCATCCGTGCATTCGAACAAGTGGGCGACACGCGACGGCGCATCGAATGCACCTGCCTGTACTCAACCTTTGCCCATTATCGCGGTCGCTTCGAAGAACGTGTGGTCCTCGGTCGCCGCGTCTCCGAACTCGGCGAGGTGAGCGGTGATCTCCAGGCCCTGGCCTGGGGTCAACTCGATCAACTGGAGAGTCTCATCAGCCTCGGAAAACTGGAGGCGGCACGCGCGTTCGAGCAACCTCTTCTTCGACAGATCGGCACGAGCATCGTGGGCGGCGACATCATCATGGCCCAGGGCCTCCTCGCCGCGCTGCATCTCAAACTAGGTCATATGCCGCGTGCGATTGAACTCGCTGCCTCCGCACTCCCCCTGATCGTCGAATCGGCGCCGACAGTCGTCTATAATCTCGAGGCGTATGCCGGCATCGCGGAGACCTTTCTCGCCGAGTGGGGCCAGGAAGCGCCCGTCCCGTCCCCGGAGGCCGCAGTCGCTCGCCGGGCCTTGGCGGCGTGCGCGGCGCTTCGGCGTTTCTCGAAGGTCTTCAAGATTGGGCGCCCCCGCGCCTTCGTCGCCCTCAGTCGCGCAGCGGAACTTTCCGGTCGCCCGAGCGAGGCGCGATCGCTTGCCGAGCGCGCGCTGGTGGCAGCGGAACAGGCGGGAATGCCCGCCGAAGAGGCGCGTGCCACGGCGCGATTGGCGGAACTACTGCCGCTCACGGATCCCCGTCGCGCACGCCTGGTAAGTCGCGCCTCCGTCACTTGCAGGGCGAGCGACTAAAATCCATTTCATAAATCATGCTCCCGCGTCCGCCGGACATGAAGAAGGGTCCTCTCAATGCCGGAGGCGCAGATATTTCCCAGGATGGCAAACGGCTTTATTGGAGCACAGGGGAGAGCGGGCTTTCCGCCCTTCGCGCCATCGCATCCCATCGGTCACTTGTAAGTCGCCTCGCCAAAATCCATCTCGTAGATCATGCCCTCGTAGCCCACGAGATAAAGGCGTCCGGCGGCATCCTGCCCGAATGAAACGATCGGTTCGGGCGCCCATCCGATCTGTCGCACCGTCTCCAGCAAGCGCTGTCGCTGCGTCAGACCGAAGATCCTGCGGGATTGGTAGTCTCCGAAAACATAGACTCCGTAGAAACTGGAGGAGCGATCCCCACGGTAGACGTAACCGCCCGTTACGGACGGCCCATACTTTCGCGAATAAGCGAAAACTGGCGGCACGAAGACTTCCCCGGGTCTGCGGCGGGCGTTCGAAAATGGCTCGAATCCTTCGTAAACATTCCATCCATAGTTCTCACCGCGCCGGACAAGGTCCACCTCCTCGTACCTGTCCTGGCCCACGTCGCCCACCCAAAGGTCTCCTGTCAACCTGTCGAAACTAAACCGCCAGGGTTCCCGGAAGCCGTAGGCCCAGATCTCGGGCTGGACTGCAGCTCGGCCGGCAAACGGATTGTCCGAAGGGATGCTGTAAGCGGCGTCGATCGTTTGATCGACGCCGATTCGCAAGATCTTGCCGAGAAACAGGGCCGTATTCTGCCCGTGGCCCTCCGGGTCCCCCTGCGGACCGGAATCGCCCATCCCGATGTAGAAGCAGCCGTCCGGTCCGAACTGCAATCCGCCGCCGTAGTGGACGTTCGTGGATTCGGCAAACTACAGCACCAGGCGCGGCGTCGTTCCTGAATCGCTCTCCAGGTCCGCGCCCGCCCGGTACTCGAGGATCCGGGTCGAAAAACGTCCGTCGCGCACCCCGTGCCGGGCGATGAAGTAGCGGTGATTCGACCGGAACTGGGGGTGCATGGCCATTCCCAGGAGGCCCCGTGTTCCCTTCTGAAAGACGCCGGTGTCCAGGAACAGGCTCTTTCTGTCTCCGGCCGGGGTCCTGATGATCCTCCAGAGGATCCCGTCCGCTCCCACGAGTCCGAGGATGTTCCCGGAGGTCTCCTTGACGATGCCATCGTACGTTTCACCGGAGAGCGACTCGATGAGCGTGGTGCTGTATCCCACGGCGATGTCCTTGGACGGCGACAGAATCGCCTCAATCAGCTCCCGGCGTCCGAACTTGTCGCCGATCGCGAAAAGATCCGGACCCTGATCCGGACCCGCCTTTGAAGATGAACCGTCCGTCGTGTGGCACCTCGAACACAATACGCGTGGATCGTCCTCGAAGAGTCTGCGACCGCGTTCCCCGTCGCCCTCCCGCAGGAGAGCGGCGTCGCGGTATTGGGATGGCGAAGGCGGCTGGCGCCGGGTTGCATCCTGCGATCGGATGCCGGGAGCAAGGAGGAGCGCAAGGACCGGTCCCAAGGGGAGCCCCGTTCCGCGCCATGGTGTCTCCCGGATCCGAAGGGTCATCATAGGGTCGTCCGACGAATCGACGTGGATGGAAATCAGCCGGCGATCGAGAGGCCATTGAGCCGACCCGAGCGAAGATGGAGATCCCGCTGTGGAAAGGGAATCTCGATCCCCGCATTGCGCAGTTCCCTTTCCACGGCGAAGAACAAGTGGCTGCGAAAGCGCCGTGGCGCGTGCACCATCTCGGCGGTCCAGACGCCCAGCTCAAAATCCAGCGAGCTGTCTCCGAAGCCCACAAAGTAGACGCACGGCTCCGGTTGCTGAAGCACGTGGGGGTTCTCCCGCGCCGCCTTGAGCAACACCCGCTGCATCTTGTCCAGGTCGCTGCCGTACGCGACTCCGATTGGGAGACGGAACTGGACCTTCGGATCGCCGTGACTCCAGTTCGTCACCGGGTTGGTAATGAAATCCGAATTGGGCACGATGATCGAGATGTTGTCGTTGGTCACAATGGTGGTGCTGCGGAGACTCATCCGGGCGACCCGTCCTGTGACATCGCCCATTTGAATGCGATCGCCGATGGCGATGGGACGTTCGGCCAGGATGATGAGCCCGCTGATGAAGTTGCTCACCACGTTCTGAAGACCGAAGCCGAGACCAACGCCCACCGCGCCCGCGAGAAACGCGAGTGAGGTGAGATTGATGCCGACGATCTGGAGGGCGAGATAGCAGCCAAAGGCGATGAAAAGGTAACCCGAGATCCGGCTGACGGCGTATTGAAGCGGCGCATCCATATGCGTCCGGCGCAGGGCCCTCGCCATGACCTGCTTCCGAAACAGCCGTTCCCCCTGAAAGACCGCCACCAAAAGAAGCGCCAAAGTCAGGATCCCGGCCAGGTTCACCGTCGTGTCGCCCAGTTTGAAGAGCGGATAATTCAGAACATCCCGCGCACCGGTGAGGATTTCAGAGGTTGTCATAGAGGCTGGTGCGATTCTGCGCAGCCTCGGACGTGGGCGCCAGTGTTGGCCGGCAGTTCGTCGCTGCGGGTTCAGGGTCCCGGCTGGCGATGCGGGTCCGGCCCATGAACCACCTCCTCGTAGCCGCCGAAGGGACGAGGCGGAACCACGAGTGTCCGCCTCCCCTCGTTGTCGGCTTCGGCTCATGGTCCAAAGCCGGCGATCGCCAATCCTGGAAAGGTCCCGGCTGCCCGGACGGCGCTTGCCAAACGCGAATCCTGCCTCATGGTGCGGCTCGCGAATCCGGCGGTGAACACTGACGTGAGGAGATCCTTTTGAGGACAGGCGAAGAATTGGCAGAGGCGGAATCGGGCGCTTGTGAAAACCCGGACATCCGAAAGACGGGGATCCATCCGGACTATTGGTATCCGGTCGCGCGCTCGAGTGCCGTGAGGCGGGGCAAGCCGTATCCTGTGACATTCGCCGGGCGTCCCATCGTTCTCCTGCGGACCCGCGGGGGGACCGTGTTCGCGTTGGAGGACCGGTGTGCCCACCGGCAGATCCCGTTGCACCTGGGCGTGGTCGAGGATGATTGCATCCGGTGCGCCTACCACGGCTGGAAATTCGACGGAACCGGCCGCTGCGTCAGCGTTCCCTACCTGGAGAAATGCAGTCTTCGTCCGACGAATGTCCCCAGCTTCCCCTGCAAGGAGGCGTACGGGCTGATCTACATTTATCCGGGGTCCAGCGAGGGGCTTCAGAACGTGTCGTTCCCGAAAATCCTGAGCGCCGAGGACCCTCACTACAAGATCCGCTTCCTCGATCGCCGGGTGCGATGTCATTACACGTTCATGCACGAGAACTTGATGGACATGAACCATCAGTTCCTGCATCGCCGCTTCATGGGTGGTATCAAGACGACCCTCCTCAACATGCGCGAGGGCGCGGGCTGGATCGAAGCGGACTACACCTTCTCCCGGACCTCCGGAAAGCAGCCGCTGGGAGAGCGCCTGGTCATCGGAAAAGGAGACTCATCGAAGGAGGATGCCCGCGACCTCATGACAATCCGCACCGGCTACCCCTACCAAACCCTCCAGTTTACAACGCGCGGGGCCACTTCGCCGGCGCTCGACCTTTGGCTGGCCTATGTGCCCGTGGACAAGGACCAACGCACGAACCACACCTTCGGGCTCATGATGATCCGCCGGCCCTCCATCCCGATCCTCCTGGATCTGCTTTGGCCGGTGGTCGTCTGGTTTACGGAAGGCATCTTCACCGAGGACCGCCGGATCTGCGAACTCGAGCAGGAGGCCTTTGATTGGCGCGGCGCCGACGGCAACCACGAAATCTTCCCCGTGATCCGCGCCTTAAGGCACGTCCTGATCGAGAATGGCATGACCCGCGGTTCGGCCCCGAGCCCCCCCCGTGAGAACTGTCCGTTTGATTCAAACCTCGAGGGCGACAGTCCCAGCGCCTCCCGTTGAATTCGGGGGCCGGGTCCGCGCCGAAAAGGTCGCGTCACCCGCTGTCCGTAGGGGACAGAATCGTAGGTGCTCGAACGACCCGCCAGCCACGCAGCACGAAGCCCTCGAGTCACCGGAGTGATTGCGGGTTCATGCCGTCGGCAGCGGAGGATACAGCTCGTATTTCGGAATTCCCGGGTCCATCTCGTCCCACGGCTGCGCATCGGAAACGAAGAAAATCCATCTGAACGTGATGATGGGTGCGGCCGAGCATTCGTATCGAACCGCTTCGCAAACGCAGCCGTCAGTAAATGGGATTTTGACTTCTGACATAAAGCTTGCCCTCGCGAAAGAGTTTACGCGCTTCGAAGACCATCAGGTTTCTGATCCGCCTCTATTGAGTTTCGGTCGCGCTTCGTCAGTACAAAATGCGTGACCCTGGATCCGCAATCGCGCCGCTATGCCCCAAGTCTTCGTCGGCGCCTCCCCAATGTCGATTGTCCATGCGTGACCCCGTTCGCATGCCGTTCGCATGAGACCCATTTTCAGCATCCGAGGAGTGCGGAATTCTGGAAGTTTTCCTGGGGATAGCCTTGCTTTGCGGCAACTCCGGTCGAAGTATTCTCGTTGTGCATCGCCTGAGGATTCAGCGCTGGACCACCTGCCAATTCGGCGAACCCGTCGATCTTGCGCGGCACACGCTCCCGGAGAGGCGGGCATGCCCTCGACGCTGAGGGGGAGCTTGCGTGTGTGGGGCCTTTTCTGATGTGCGGGGAGGAATGCGCCCGAAAGGCCCGGCGCGCGGCAGGTCCGGCGAAGCCGGGAAGAAGACGGCACCCGGGAGCGTTCCTCGGCCTCCGGTCGCTCGGCTGACGATCGGCAGCACCGACAGACGGGTTGGAACCGATACACGACACAGACGTTCAGAATGCAGAAAGCTGCTGAAATACGCAAGGTGGCGTTCCTCGGCGATTATCTGCCCAGGAAATGCGGCATCGCCACGTTCACGACGGATTTGCGCTGCGCCGTGGCGGCGGAGTTTCCGGCAGTACAATGCCTGGTCGTGCCGGTCAATGATCTCGCGGAGAGGCTACGATTACCCGCCGGAAGTGCGGTTCGAGATTGCGGAGCAGGACCTGCCCTCCTATCTGCGCGCGGCGGATTTTCTGAACATCACGGACGTGGACGTGGTCTGCCTGGAGCATGAATTCGGCATTTTCGGCGGGCCGGCCGGCAGTCATGTGCTGGCGCTGCTGCGCGAATTGCGGATGCCCATCGTCACCACCTTGCACACGGTTCTTGCGCGAACCCAACGCGGAACAACGGCGGGTCATGCGCGATCTGATCCGGCTCTCGACCCGACTGGTGGTGATGAGCGAACGAGGGCCGCGAATTTCTGCGCGAGGTCTATCAAGGCACGCCGGCCAAGATTGATCTCATCCCGCACGGCATTCCGGACATGCCGTTTGCGGACCCGAATTATTTCAAGGACGAGTTCGGCGTGGCGGGCAAGCAGGTGCTGCTGACCTTCGGGTTGCTTTCGCCGAACAAGGGCATCGAATTCGCCTTGCGCGCGTTGCCGGACATCATCCGGAGATTTCCCAACATCGTTTACATCGTGCTCGGCCAGACCCATCCGAATCTGCTGCGCGACGAGGGCGAAGCCTACCGCTTGACGTTGGAGCGGCTGGCCAAGGATCTCGGCGTGCAGAAGCACGTCGTGTTCTTCAATCGCTTCGTCGAGCTGGAGGAATTGATGCGGTTCATCGGCGCGGCGGACATTTATCTCACGCCGTATCTGACCGAGGCGCAAATCACTTCCGGCACGCTGGCCTATGCGTTCGGCGCGGGCAACGCCGTCGTTTCCACGCCCTACTGGCACGCGGCGGAATTGCTGACGGCGGAGCGCGGCAAGCTCGTGCCGTTCCGCGACGCCAAGGCCATCGCGGTCGCCGTGGTGGAACTGCTGCGGGACGAACCGTTGCGCCATTCGATGCGCAAGAACGCCTACAAGCTGGGGCGCGACATGGTGTGGAGCCGCGTGGCGCAACTCTATGTGAAGTCCTTCGAGCAGGCGCGGCAGGACCACAGTTTCGTCGGGGCGAAAATCGTCCCCCATCAAGACGCTGGACGAGCAGCCCGGACAATTGCCGGAGTTGAAGCTTGACCATCTGTTTCGGATGAGCGATTCGACCGGCATCTTCCAGCACGCCAGCTTCACCGTGCCGAATTTCGCGGAAGGCTATTGCACGGACGACAATGCCCGCGCGCTGGTGCTGGCGTTGATGTTGCAACGCCTCGGCCATGGTTCGCCGCAGCTGCGACGCCAGGCCGCCACTTATGCCGCGTTTCTCAACCACGCCTTCGACCGGCAAGAGCGGGCGGTTCCGCAATTTCATGAGCTTCGACCGGCGCTGGCTGGAAGAAGTCGGCTCGGAAGATTGCCAGGGGCACGCGCTGTGGGCGCTTGGGCTGTGCGTGGCGCAGGCGGGCCAGGGAGTTTTCAGATGCTGGCGGCGGAACTGTTCGAACAGGCGCTGCCGGTGGCCGCCGAATTCACCTCGCCGCGCGCCTGGGCGTTCACGCTCATTGGCATTGACGAATACCTGCGGCGGTTCAGCGGCGACCGGCGCGCGAACCAGATTCGCGAATCGCTCACGGCGAAACTCATGCAACGCTACGCCGATGCCGCCACCGACGACTGGCACTGGTTTGAAGAAGTGGTTTCCTACGCGAACGCCAAACTGCCGCACGCGCTGATTCTCAGCGGACGCTGCCTGAACGATCGAGGCATGCTGGAGACCGGCCTCAAAACCCTGCGCTGGCTCGTCAAGTTCAGACCTCGGAGGCCGGCTCCTTCCGGCCCATCGGCTCGAACGGATTCTATCCGCGCGGCAAGCGAACGCGCCCTCTTCGACCAGCAACCCATCGAAGCCCAGGCCACGGTGTCCGCCTGCATCGAAGCGTATCATGCCACGGGCGACACGTTCTGGGTTGCGGAAGCGCGCCGCGCGTTCGAGTGGTTTCTCGGGCGCAATGATCTGGGCCTGGCGCTCTACGATGCCGGGCACCGGCGGTTGCCGCGACGGCTTGCACATGGATCGCCTGAGCCAGAACCAAGGCGCGGAATCCACGCTGGCCTTCCTGCTGGCGCTCGCGGAAATGCAGGCGCTGCAAAACACCCTCGCCAGTTTCAAGGAACCTGCCGGCCATGCAGATCTTCGCCCGGGAAGCGAGGCTGCTGTAAAAGACAAGCCATGATCAGAAGAACAGCTGCCGACCATTCATGCCGAAACGCATCGGGCCGACGCTGATCCCGGACCGATCGCGGGTGCTGATGCGGCCCTTTCATCCCAGCACGTGACGACATCGCGCGGCGTATCGTCGCCCGCGTCATGGCGCTTTCCGAGGAGGAAGTCGTACGCCTCCTGAGCCAGGTGCTGGGCGAATTCGCTGGACCGGCACGAACAGGTCGGAACAGTTTCTTCGCCGGCGCTTCGTGCAGGTCCGGCACTATCTGAACGACCTGGACGATCCTTCGCCGGAACGGCAGTCGCTCATCGGCGCCTATTTCACACACGAGTATTCCCCAGAGTCCGCGGCGCTGTTCAATCCCTCCATCGTGCCGCATCCCGACCAGAGCGGTCTGCCCGAGGGCGCGCTTCGTTTCATTCTGAGCCTGCGGGCCACCGGCGAGGGGCATATTTCCTCGATCACCTTCCGCATCCGGCGTGGTCAGTCCGCACAACCGCATCACCCTCACGCCGCCGGTGCCATTCGTGACCGAGCCGGAGCGCGTGCCCAATGCCGTCTTACGAAAAGCCCTGTTCGCCCGCAAACTTCAGGAGGCGGGCGTGCAGAATGAATTTTGCCGGCGAGTGCTGGATCGCCTGCCCGAGGAATTCACCCTGGACGAACTTCGCACGCGTTCTCCGAGGCAATCCCGCGGCATTGACTCCCCGGATGGCCACGGCCGAACACGCCGCGCGCGGCATTCTGCTGCTGGCGGAGTCGAATTACGAAGTGAACTTCGCGCCCGGGAGCCGGCCCTCGCAGCGCGTTCTCTTCCCGTCCTCGCCCAGCCAGAGCAACGGCATCGAGGACGCGCGCTTCGTCCGGTTTCAGAACGACGACGGCAGCTTCACTTACTACGCCACCTACACGGCCTACGACGGCAAGATCACGCTGCCGCAATTGCTGGAGACGCCGGATTTCGTCCATTTCAAATTCATCACGCTCAACGGTCCCGCCGTGCAGAACAAGGGCATGGCGCTGTTCCCGCGCAAGATCAACGGCCAATACGCCATGCTGTCGCGGCAGGACGACGAGAACCTGCTGCTGATGTTCTCGGACAACGTCCATTTCTGGCGATCGCCCAAACCGCTTGTTGGCGCCCGCGCAACCGTGGGAATTCTTCAAGATCGGCAACTGCGGTTCGCCCATCGAGACCGAAGCGGGCTGGCTGGTCCTGAGCCACGGCGTCGGCGCGATGCGGAAGTATTGCCTCGGCGCGTTCCTGCTCGACCTGAGACGATCCCACGCGCGTCATCGGCCGGCTGCGCGAACCGTTGCTCTCCCCGAACGAAGCGGAGCGCGAAGGCTACGTCCCGAATGTCGTTTACACCTGCGGCGCGCTGCTGCACGGCCGCGAACTCGTCATCCCCTACGCCATGAGCGATTATGCCACCAGCTTCGCCACCGTGTCGCTGGATGAACTGCTGGCCGCGATGGACGTCGACATAGGGCCTGATCCCTCAACCTAAAGAAAGGTGGATGGGGTCGCATCTAAAGGTTCGACAGTTGTGAGGTTTGGCCTTCTTGGATTGTTCGTTGGTTCGCGGATAGGGGGCGTTTGGATGGTTGACGACAGATTCTGCCGCCACTCGGTACCGGCCGATGCCTTGAACCGCTTCGGGTGTTTGCGTGGCAGAGATCTTCGGGAGGCTCTTCGTCGCGGCGACCCGCTGACTTGCGAAGCCGTCGTTTCGCCCGGGCGGGTTTCCGCGACGGCCCGGAGAGCCCGAGCCCACGAACCGGTTCCGCGCCTTCTTTGCGAATCAGACTTTCAAGGATCCGCCTTCCACCGAACAGCTCATCGGCGCCGGCTGGGGTATGCCACGATCGAGCCGGGCAGCATCCAGGCGGACAACGGTGCCGGGTTGACCCGGGGGATCATCGGCCTGGCCAACCATGGAAAGCCCCGCAAGCCCGACGATTGGGGGTCGTTGCGTGCCTGGGCATGGGGCGCGGCTCGCGGCCTCGATTACCTGGAGACCGATCCGAGAGTGGACGCGAAAAAGGTCGGGATCGAGGGAGTCTCCCGATACGGCAAGGCCGCGCTCGTGACCATGGCCTTTGAGCCGCGGTTCGCCCTCGTGCTGTTGGGTTTGTCGGGTGAGGGTGGTGCAAAGCTCCACCGTCGGAATTTCGGCGAGGCCGTCGAGAACCTGACGGGAGCGGGCGAATACCACTCGATGGCCGGAAACTTCCTGAAATACGGTGCAGCCGACTCGAAGTTCGGGAGCAGAAATGCCGGCGACCTTCCGGTCGACGCCCATGAGTTGATCGCGCTAGGTGCTCCGCGGCCGACCTTTATCAGCTATGGTGTTCCCGAGAAGGGCGACGCGAAATGGCTGGATCAGCAGGGCAGTTACATGGCGACGGTCGCGGCCGGACCCGTGTTTCGATTGTTGGGTGCGAGGGATGTTGGCGATCCGAACGACTATCGCGTGGCGAAAATGCCGGCGGTGAACACGTCGCTGCTCGAGGGTGAGTTGGCCTGGCGGCAGCACGACGGCGGACACGAAGACCGCTCGAACATGAAATACTTCATCGCCTGGTCGGACCGGATGCTCGGCCATGCCCCGAGGGAGGGCGATGCCAGATAGATATGTTCACGCTTGTGCGTGGAGCAAGCAATCGGGTATGGGAAGAATAGAACTTATTCGCAGCGGATGTTCTGCCTGGAAATGCGTCGTTCATCGGGACTGGAACGATTTTCTTGCTCTTGATCATGGTCTTACTCTTCCTCCTCGGTTGGGAGAAGAGGGACCACGTTATCAAGAAGACACTGGGGTTTGGCCAGGAGGGAGCAAGAGCATGATCAAGGGCATGATCAAGAGCATAGGCGCGAGAAGTCCTGGGCTCCTCGATCCATTCCACTGAAGACAGTGAAGAATCGGCACCGGTCCCGCGTTGGGCCGCCTGGTTGGGTCAGCGGGTCAACACGAGGTCGGTATCGGGGCGGATGTTCTCGCGCAATTCCGTTGCGCCGCCCGGCCACCGAACTTCCACCGTGAGCGGTCCATCGATCGGACCGCAACCGAAATGGACCCGCGGGTCGCTGGCGGAAAGATAGCTGCCGGAAGTGGAGCAGTATCTGAGCAAGGTGCGGTCGCCGGTGTGGAGGTGGATTGCGGCGCCCTCGATCACCGCGGTGGCGTTCAACCGAACCCGGAGCCAGTGGTTCGGCGTGAGGGTGACGTTTCGCAGGAGAAGAGGGTCGCCCTCGATATCGGAGATGAGCAGGTCCATCCGGCCGTCGTCATCGAAGTCGCCAGTACATAGGGCTCGTCCAGCGATCGGGCGAGGATGTCCATTTCCCACGACGGATGCCTCGGCCAACCGGCCATTCCCGAGATTGCGGAAGAACTGAAATGGCTGACGAGTGTCCGTCGCGTCGTCCAGTTCGTGAATTCGATGGAGCGGGTGTCCATTCGCGATGACCAGGTCCAGGCGGCCGTCATTGTCGAGGTCCACCCACTGAACGCCCCAGCCGACGAATGGCGTGGTTGCGGGGCCGATGCCGGAAGTGTAGGCAGCGTTGGAGAAATGGTTGGTTCCGTCATTGTGATAGATGCTCACCGGTTCGCCACGGTAGTTGCTCACCGCGAGATCTTCGCGGGCGTCCTCATCGAAGTCTCCGAAGGCGACGCCCATGCCCGCCTGCACGCTGCCATTGACACCCAACGCCGTTCCGGAGGCTGCTCCGGCTTTGAGGAACCGGCGGCCGGATTGGTTGATGTAGAGGTCACAGGGCACCTGGTCATTCGCGAGGTAAAGGTCCGGATACCCATCATTGTTGGCATCACCAAAGGCGACGCCGAGTGTCTTCCCATCGGCGTCGGCCAGACCGAATTGAGCGGTCACATCCGTGAATCGAGCCCCCCCGAGGTTTCGATACAGGAAGCCCCGTTGCGCGGCGAAATCGGTGGGAGCGCAGGCAGTGACAATGCCGCCCGGATAAGTGCAGGCTCCGGCGCGGCCGGCGAGATCCAGGTACCGCCCTACATACAGGTCGAGTCGGCCATCCAGGTCGACGTCCGCCAGGGCGGCACTTGTTTCCCACGAATCGGGTTGAATGTCGCCCAGCCCGCTCTCCGCGGTAACATCCCTAAAGCGACAATCGCCACGATTGAGATAGAGAGCGACGCAGCCGAATCCGGAGAGGAAAATGTCGGGCTGACCGTCGTTATTCACATCGCCCACGGCCACACCCTGCCAGTAACCCGGCTGACGCAGGCCGGTCTCCGTCATCCGCCGGAACTTCCAGTGGCCGAGATTCCGGAACAACTCGACGCGATTGGGTCCGCCGAGGAGGATGTCCAACCGGCCATCACCATCGGCATCCAGCACTGCGGCGGGGTGGCCGATGGTTTCCTTGATGCCGATTTCGCGGCTCCTGTCATAGGCAAGTGGAAACTCCAGACCGGATCCGGCCTGCAGATCCTCGAATTGGAAAACGGGAGGGTCGGAACCGTCAGGACCGCGGGGTTCGGGTTCGGTGGGGCCGCAACCGCCAAGGACCAGGCCCACCACGATCGTGGCGGTCGTGGCAACTTGCTGCGCCATGATCGTCGGGTTCACCTCACGTCGACCCCCGCCCGTGGCATCCACGAGCCCGGGGACGAGGTAAGCAGGGTGTCGCGGTCCAGGCGCTGGCCGCGGAAATACACCGCCCGGATCTGGCGCACGGCCGTGATATCTCTTGTCGGGTCCCGATCGAGGACGACCAGGTCGGCAAAAGCCCCGGGCGCGATCCGGCCGATGTCGGTTCGATTCAGGCGCCGCGCGGCCGCGCCCGTTGCGGCGACCAGCGCTGCTTCGGGTTTCATGCCGGCTTGCGTCACCAGCAACTCCAGCTCGTGCAGCAGCCCCAACCCATGGAATGCGCGTGGATTGCCGGCGTCGGTGCCCGCCAGGATGGTGACCCCCGCCGCGACCGCCCGCCGGGCTGCCTGAAGCGATTGCTCATGCCGACGGGTGTAGTACTCGACCGCGGCCGGGGACGCCCTCAGGCGGGCGGTCCACGAATTGGAGGATTGCAACGAGCGGAGGACGCGGGGATCGACCCATCTTTTCACATCCAGATCCGTGATGGGCTCGCCCCGGATGGTGGCGGCAAGACCCTCGGACGCTACAAGGGTTGGCGTTAAAGTGATCCGCCGCGCCAGCATCTCGGAGATGGTGGCGTCGGACAGGTCGGGGGGGACGTGCTCGATTCCCTGGGACCCAGCCCGGATGGCTTCCTGCGCGTGCGCGTCGGTGTCGACGTGGACGGTCGTCACGAGACCAAGGTCCCTGGCCGTGCGGACCCCGGCACCCAGCGCGGACTCCTCGAGCACGGGCAGGGATTCTCCGATCCGCCCGGAGTCGAGGTAAAACTTGACCAGATCCACTCCGCCTTGAGCCAGTTGGCGCACCGCCTCGATCGCATCATCCGGAGTGGCAACCTGGCGGGTGATGCGCGCCGCCAGTCCGGGAACCAGGGCGAAATAGACGGCCGGATGGCCCTTTGGGGCTGTGAGACCTGGACCCGAGAAGAACGGGCGCGGCGCTCGCATGGTTCCGCGTTCAACGGCTTCGCGAAGACTTTTGAGATCCGACAGGTCATCGGTCATTGAGACAAAGGACGTGACGCCGCATGCCAGGTACACCTGCAGGTCGTGGCGCAGTCGTTCCGCGGAGAATTCCGCCGAGGATGCTGCCCCGCCGGCTGACCCGCCCAAATGGACGTGCGAGTCAATCAGGCCCGGGATGACGAACGCCCCCGTGAGGTCCGTCGGGGGTTCGTCGGCTTTCCCGCGGTCCGATGTCTTCCCCACCTCCACGATGCGGCCCTCCTGGAGAACGATCCGACCGTGCTCGATGCGGCCACCCGACCCATCGAGGATGGTCATGCCCGAAAGCACCACCTGCCCGTCAAGCGACGGCGGCGGGGGTGTTTCCGGCGTGGCGCGTGTTACCGGGGGGGCCGCGGTTGGCACGCGGGCGGATTCGAGGTCCACTCCTTTCAAAAGGGCGGTGGCGTAGATGGCTGAGAGGCAGATGACGCCGATGGAGAACGGACGAAGCCTCGGTGGGGTCCCGGTCTCCCAGCGAAAAAGGGAGACCGCCATGGGGGCGCCGATCAGTGCGGTGAGGGCCAGGACCGCGGCAGGAATTGCGAGCGTGTCCAGTCGCTGGCCGCGGAGAATGACGGCCTGCAGAACTTCAACAGCGTAGGTCGCCGGCAGCGCGCGAGCGAGCCACTGAATCCACGACGGCATCAGGAACAGTGGCATGGCGGCACCCGAAAGAAACATCAACGGAAAGAAGGCGAGGTTACTGATCATGGGAGCGGATCGCATGTCACGAGCGGCGCCGCCAACCCACAATCCAAGTGGGAGCAATGCCAATCCCGCAAGGAGCACGACCGCCGACAAGGCGGCCAGCGATCCGCGGATCCGGACGCCGAACCATGCGTGTGCGACCAGGAGTTGAAGCGCGGTCGAGAGAAGGAGGGTCGCCAAGGCCGTGGCCGCGTGAGCCATCACCACCGCCGCGGCCGTCGCGGGCGTCGCGCGCAACCTGCGGTACAGGCCGCGTTCCCGAAGGCTGACCATGTGCAAGGCAAGACCAAAGAACGAGGCGCTGAGGAGATTGATGGTCAGAATTCCGGGGACAATCTGCGCCACGCGAACGCTTTCTCCGCCTCCGAATACGTAGGAAAGTCCGATGAGGAACATCAGCGGCAATGCCAGGTTCCAGAATAATCCGGGTTTGCTGCGCCCCGTCTGAATGAGGAACGCCCAGGTGAGAGCGCCGAGACCTCGAAGCCGTGTCATGAGGGTCCCGGTTTCTGTGGCGCCTCGCTCCGGCCCATGAGGTCCAGGTAGAACTCCTCCAGGCTCGGAAACCTCAATTCAAGGCCCGTCAGGGTCAGGTGATCCCGCTCCAGGATCCGGGCGAGGGCGAGAATGGCGGCGGTTGGGTCCGGGGTTGCATAGCGTCGAAAGCCGCCGTGGGTGCCTTGGGATGCCGCCCCGGCCCGTCGGAGGGGCCCGTCGTCGAACACGCCGTTGACGGCCACCCAAAGGGTCGGAGCGCCCCCGGATCGGGCAGCCAGTGCCGAGGGGCTGCCGTCCGCCAGGATCTCTCCGTCGCGAATTAAAATGGCCCGGCTGCAAAGGCGTTCGACTTCGTCGAGATCGTGGCTGGTGAGGAGGATCGTGCGTCCGGCAGTCTTCAGAGCGGCAAGATGAGTGTGGACCTCGCGCCGCGCGACGGGATCCAGGCCACTCGTCGGTTCGTCCAGGATGATCAGTTCCGGATCATTGACCAGCGCGAGGGCGATGGCCAGCAGACGCTGTTGCCCAATCGAAAGTCGGCCATTGAGGACTCCCGCGACAGGCGCCAGTCCCAGGAGGTCGAGCAGTTCACGCGCCGGCCGGGACCTGGCATAAAACGCGGCGAACAGCCGCAGGGTCTCCAGGGGCGTGAGTTCCGGTGGCAGCACCGTCGACTGCAGTTGGACGCCGAGTCGCTCCCGAAGTTTCGGCGCGTCCCGGAGCGGATCGATTCCCAGGACCCTCACCGATCCATGATCCGGGACCCGCAATCCTTCGATGATTTCGACCAGCGTCGTCTTCCCGGCACCGTTCGGACCGAGGATCCCGACGATGGCCCCATTCTCGCCAAGCTCGAGGTGGACATCCTTCAGGACCTCCGCGGTCCCGTAGGTCTTGCTCAGGTTCTCGACTTTGACAATCACGCCGGCACCTCCGGTGCCGCAGCCCCGGTCCCCGGCTTCATCTTGCGGCCCATTCCCAGGAAGAAGATCACCAGGGACGCGTGACATAGCATCGCGGGGATGACGCTGCTCGTCTGAAGCACCAGGAGACCGCCGACGAGCGAAATCGCGACGCAACCTCCGCCGATGACCATCGCCTGAAACATCGTCCGGAGTTGGACCACCTGTTGAAGAAAAAACAAAAGGCCGGCGAGCAAGATCGCTGACCAGGGCGCCAGGCCGAATCGACCTGCCACGATCGGCAGCACGACGCCCCTGTAGAAGAACTCCTCCACGGCCGCCCCGAGGGCCCCGGCCATCAGCACGAGGCGGGAGGGCAGTGCCTCGAGGCCATGAATCCACGGGACCTCTCGCAATGCGGCAAACTGGCTCGTGCGCCCCTGGCGGGTCATTCGAATCGCCAACTCCACCGCCAAGTTGGTAACAGAGACAATGGCGACGGTCCCGAGACACGTGGGCGCGATCTGACCGAACCCGATCCGCAACTCGGCGAGCGGATCGAAGCGATAGGCCGCAAGGAACACGATGGCGGATCCGATCCCAATCCCGTAGTAGGCAAAACTGAGCAGGAGCGACCTCAGTTCCGCGGGCTGGCGCCGGCTGTGGCTCATGACCTCGAAGTGGATGCGACGGAACGCAGGCGAGCGCTCGTCCAGGTACCAGAGAGAACGGCCCCACAAAAACGAAGCCATCGCGGCGGCGGCGACAAACACCACTGCGCGCGCGGACTCAGTCGTGGCGATTCCGAGCGATGCGAAACAGCAGCAGGTTCTGGAGTCCATGGGTGAGAATCGCCGGCCAGAGGCTTTCTCCCGCCGCCAGAAAGAGAGCGCCATAGAGGACCCCGCTCAGGGTTTTCGACAGCACGGTCAGTCCGCCAAAAGCCAGATGGTTCAAACCGTAAGCCACCGAACTCAACGCCAGGGCCGCTGGCAACGCGAGTCCAAAGGAACGATGGAGAACGCCGTACCAAACCTGTCGATACAACAACTCTTCTCCCACGACGATCAGGCCGAGCAGCATCGAGTCCACCGGGCGCAGGCGACTGCGCCAGAATTCCGGCAGGACGATGTTTCGGAGTCTCCAGCCCGCGGGCCCATGGCGGAAAAGGCCGTGGATTCCGCCCTCGATTGCAAAGGCAACGGGCGCCGCCAGGATCGCGACCGCGATGAACCCGACGGGCGCCGGGGCGAATCCGAGGAGTTCCGGCCGGAGTCCCGCGAGGGTCGCGGCCACGACAACATACGGAAGACTCAGAACAGCAAGATAGCGAGTCGTGACCTCCCTTGGACGGCTGCCAAAGGCAACAAACATCGAGTGACTGAAGCCGGATGGATAACAGGCGGCCGCAAGGATCAGACAATCAAGGAAGGGGGTGCGGAAACTCATTGCGGATTCCTCCGTGGGCCTGGAGGCGTGGATGCCCGCTGTAGGGTACCCCCGGCACACACATGGTGACCAACTCCGGCAGGAACACCCGCATGACCCTCCAGCCGTAGCGGACGGTCTCCGGTGGGGTCATGTCCAGGTAGACCCCGTACTCACTGTGGCGAGAGAGCTGGCGAATCAGGCGGGCCGTGTCCGCGGTCGGGTCACCTGTGTCATGGCTCGCCAGCCCGGATAACACGACGCGATCGCCGATGAGGTTCTCGACAACACGGCGCTTTTCCGCTGCGTCATCCGGTGACGCGAAAAACGCGACATTGGCATCCAGGTCATCGAACACCTCCTGAGCGGATCTTTGGGCAAGATACTTGTCCGGGAGATACACCGGTCCGTAGATGCCAAGAAATGCGATCGCGATGGCCTCGAGCAGGCTGCGGTAGTAAGCGCGCGCGGGATCCAGGTGGCCCTGCGCGCCGAGCGTGATGAGGGGACGTTCCTCCCGGCGGTGAAGGAGGATCGTACCAAAGACGTGCGCATCGACGCCCTCCAGGCAGTTCAGAAGCAGCGGCACCACCTCGTAGCGGCCGTCCGCCCCGTGGAGCTTCGGAAGGAGTCTCGCCACGGCAATGTCATCGATCGTGACGCGCGGCGCCCTGAGCCCTGCATACCAATGGAGCATGAGCGCATCGATCTCGACAAACTCCAGCAGCGCACTTTGGAGGGCGCGCGCCACCGACCGGTGCGCCGCGGTGCCCGTGGAAAAGCCCGGGCAGAAGGCGACCTCGTTGCGCGCCCGATTCAAGCGGTAACCGACAAAGAGCATCTGCGCGGGCACGAGGATTTCACGGTTTGCATCGAACAACGACGGACAAGGCAACCAGCCGACGACATCATCGCGCTCCAGGAGCTTCATGCCGCGGTACTGTCCGCGATTGAGTTTCTCGTAGTCCGCCTCGGAGAACAGACGAAGCCACTCGAATGGAATCGCCCGCCGGTCGCCGGCCAGGTCATTGTAGGTGGCATATTCAATCCGGTTCGCCAGGGTGACCTGCGAGACGAGAAGCGCATACCGTTCGATCGCTTCCCCGGCCAGGCGGATGAGCGCTTCCTCGTAGAACGTGCCGTACCCGCTGAGATGGTACTGCATTTCCAGGCGGGGATTCAGGAGGACCTTCTGGTACGCCGGCATCTGGGCGACGACCGACTTGATGTCAAGGTCCTCCGCGTACTTCACCGGGCTGGACAGCAGGCTCTGGGCGATGCCGGAGTGTTCCGAGAAGATCGGCTTGAAGACGTCCTCCAGGAGATGGGACAAGTACGGATGGAAGGTGAGTTCCAAGTCGGCGATTTCGGTCCGGGTTGGGTCAGGCCTTCAAATCCACGCGACTCATCATTTCATCGACGAGGCGCTTCGAGGAGGTGTAGAGCTCGTTCATCCGCGCCTTGGCGATGAAACCGCACCCAGGACAGTACGGAACGCGCAACAGATCCTGCACCTGGATCTCGAAAAGGGGCAGATAGGCATTGACGACCCGCCCGGCCAGGCGGGACATCCCCGCCGTCGCGAAGAGGAATGCCTCCGACAAGGCGGCCGACGTAAGCAAATGCAGGGCGGGGGCGGATCGCCCCTCGTCGCGGGGGGGGCTCGAATGGGTGCTCCTGACAAACTCGTGGTAAACCAGGGTATCCTGTTGCCGGGCCATCATGCGCTGCTCATAGCATTCGAAACAGCCCGTTTGCGTTGGATGGGCCGCCATCAGGCTGACAAAGGGGCCGTCCAGCAGGCCAAGAACCACCGGCTTTTCCAGGTGCACGAGCACCCGGTTGAGATTCCGCAGCATCGACAGGCACGGGTTGGCGACGCAACCCACGACCAATGCGTAGGACTGTAGCTGCCGGGAGAACTGTTCGAGCGTCCGCTCGTGCTGGACTGCATCCACGCATGTCGTGAGGTCAGCTCGCGCCATCGCGTCAATGTCCTCCTGAGCGAGAAAATCAAGGGGCATTCGCACCTGGCTGGCCAGCAGGCGCGCGGCCGCGCGGGAGGACTCGCAGTCCGAGAAGAAGAGAACGGGACGCGGATCACCGATGTACTCTTCAAAACCGCCGAGGCCACCTCCAAGGAGCGCATTGACCGTGCGCACGACATCCCGTTGTCCGGGTCCGCACAGGTACTGCTGTCGTGCAAGACTCTCGAGAAGCTCGACGTACGCCGACATTTCCTCCGCACGCGCGTCCAGAGAAGCCCCGAGGGCGTCCGCGTCGACCCGGCCGCGGGAAATGAAGGCATCGTAAACGGCCGTAAAGAAACCAACGACCCGCTCTCCCTGCCCGGCCAGACGCAAAACCGCCTCGTGAAAGTTCCACACCCCCTTGCGGAAGCGGATCTCCTCGCCGCTCCGGAATATCCGGACACCCTCGTTCAATACGTAGATTCGTGGCGATGATTTTTCTCCGCTCATGCGGCGTCCTATTTCCCGACCACGGTAAGGTGGATCAGGTGTTGGGACAAGCCATCGGCATCGAATAGTCGTTCAAACCGGGTCTTGACGAAGCTGCCCACGTCGCAGGATCCCAATCCAAGCGCTGTGCAGGCCAGATGGACGTGGGCGGCGATTCCGCCCGCCTCGATCAGCGCATAGGCCAGCCCTGCATCCCCGTACTTCCGGGCATTCTCGAATTGATTGTAAATGTAGCCGAGCAGAAACCCGCTCTTGCCGGCCTCGATCTCGCCGAATTGCGCGAGGGACTCCAACGGCGGGGGGACCTCGGCTGCGCCGCATCGCTGCAGTGCCTGGTGTTTGGGAAGAAAGCGGTAAGCTCCCGGCGGGAGTTCCGCAATGTTCAGGGCCAGGATGCATAGATCCACCGGATACAGACCCCCACCCGACGCGACGGTGCGCAGGTCCAGCGTGTCCTTGCCTCCGAGCGACACTGTCGGAGGCACATTGGTCACCTGCATGGACCCGGAGATCCCTCCGCCGTGGAACAGAACAGTCGAGAGTTCGGAAAGCGTCACGGCCTTGCCTGAAAACCGACGGACGCTGCGCCGGCTGCGGATCACCGGTCCGAGCGGGGCCCGCAGCGTCTCGTACGGCGGCAGGCGGATCAGGTTGCGCTCGTCCTCCTCGAGGTCGCGATGGACGACCGCCGCGACCGCCACCGGAAGGCGATAGTTGTTCGCGCCGATCGCAACACCGAAGTCCGCATCGCTTCGCCGGAAATTGAGCAGGAATTCCTCCGAGAGCAGCCGGTTGTGAGACAGAACAAGCCCACGGAACACGACCTCCGGAGATTTGGTCACCGTTGTGTCCGCGTAGAGGGACATGGGCAGGTTGTTACAGAAGGTCACCAGGCTGGACACCAACGGCAGTTCGTTGGCCGCAAACTCCGCCGGGGTCAACGTGACTTTGGCACCCCCATCTGGGCCTTTCGCATCCGAATCGTCGCGCATGTTGCTTCCTGGACGCTGGGGATCTCAGTTGAACCGGAGGTCGGTGCCTCGCCACCGATCGTTCACCCGGAAATTGATATTCCAGAATGGCGCGTGCCGCATGCACGCCTGGTGGCAATTGGCCTCCAGCGAATGTTCGATCTGCCAGACCCATGAGCGCACCAGTCGGTCGAAGTCGGCCGGCTCGTACCGCTCTCGAAGGCGCTCCAGAAGAAACTTCGTGCAGACCGGTTGGGAGGCTGCAAGAGATCGGTCGAACGAGAGTTTCTCTGCCAGGCAACCACCATAGCAGACGTCCCGAAATTCACAGCTGGCGCAAATGCCCTCGAGTCGATTCTGCATACCGGCGAAGAGCGCATCCATCTGTCGGCCGAGCCGTCCAAAGCTCTCTCGTCCCGTGAACGGGACGCGCGGCACATCGGGATGGGCCGCAATCAGCGGACAGGGGACGATCTCCCCGTTGGGCCGGATACCGAAGAAGCCGCGCCCCGCCATGCACCGGCGCGTGGTCAGGGCGGGAATGGACGGCGGGAGACTTCCTGCTCCGGGCGCCGGGCGGTCGATCACGTCGGGATTGGCGAGGACGAACTCGATCAGCTTCGACAGCAATTCCTCATGCAGTGCGGCTGTGACGTGTGCCGCCTTTCCCTTGTTGACGCGCGAGACGGGGACGCACCGCACAAACGCCACCTTTTTCTCAACGCACAGACGCAGGACGTCCTGGACCCGGGCCACATTGTGTTCGCTGACGGTGACACCGAGCCCGACATTGATCCCGCCGCGGACCAGCCAATCAATCCTGGACATCGTGGTGTCAAAGGTGCCCGCCCCGCGCAGGGCATCATGAGTCTGCCGGTCGGGTCCATCCACGCTGATCCGCACGCGCAGGCGCCAGTACTGTCGCAAACGCCGGATCCGCTCCTCGTCCAACAGCCCTCCGTGGGTCAGGATGGTGATCCAGTACCCAAGGCCATGTGCGCAATCCAGTACTTCGAAGATCGGCTTGTACAGGAAGGGCTCGCCGCCGGTGATCGAGACGTACCGATTGTTTTCGCGGTAGGCAGCCTCCAGGATCGCACAGACGTTGTCCAACGGGATGCGGGGCGCCTCCGCCTGATCCCAGTTGAAACAGTATCGGCAGTGCAAATTACACGCGTCGGTCAAATAAACGTCCAGGGCCATCCCTCAATCTCCTTCCTCAGGGTCAGCCCGGCGCGGGCCTCCGTGAGTGTAACCCGCGCATTTGCTGTCTGGCGAGGGTCCGCCGATCATCCTCCAGGCTCGAGCGGCACCACGAATTGCGTCTTGATCTCGTCCGTATTCGCGACGGTCTTCGGGTTCGTCAACAGCCGAAGTGCCGTGGGGAATCGCGGCTGAAGCGGTGTCTGTCCGGCGGTGCGCGCCACCCGCGAGATCTCGCCGTAGATGGCCGACAACCGTGAGTATTCTCCCATGTGGGTGTAGAGAGCCGCCTTGTCGAATGCGACTTCGTGCAGACGCAAGGGCTCGGCAACGGCTTTGGGGGAGACCAACGGCAATCCGATCTCAATGTCCACGTCGGTGCAGTTAGTAGGACAGCCCCCACCCAGATCGGGATTGCTGGAGATCAACGCCACGGGCGCCGTGTCCTGACTCGCGAGGGAATCCCCGAGCCCCTGTTCCTGGAACACTTCCATGAAACGGTCCAGGAAGTCCCCGATATCGAGGACCGAACCGTGGAATGTCTCGGAAGCAAGAAGATAAGTCACGGGGCCCGCGGCCTGAACCGCCGCGAGGATCCGGGCCTTTTCGTCCTCGGAGAGCGTCGGGGGCTGGTCAATCGGGACGATGAAATCGGTTTGAATCGAGTTCGCGTCCACACGCCGCGGGTCATTGAGAAGGCGCAGCCAGATGGGAAATTTGGGCTGACTGCCTGCCGGCAGGGACTCCTTGATCTGTTCGTAGACCTGGTCGAGCTGCTCGTAGGGGCCCACCAGCGTGTAGCTGACAACCACCGGCTCGAGGAGCTGCTCGAGCGCGAGCGGTGTCTTGACCTCGAGCGGTCCGGGCACCTGGAGGCCCACTTCCAAAGGCACCTCGGCCAGTCCGCGGGGATCCTGGCCGACGATGACGACCGCCTTGGGTTCGAATCCGGGGCAGTCCAGGAGCGCGGCGTCCAGCTTCTGAGCGGTGAACTCCCGAGAGAATGCGTCCAGAAGGTCTCCGACCGCCGTAAAGGGGGCGGTCGATCTCTGGACCACCGCCCACATCGCAGAGGGGCGGGGTTCCTTGGCCGCCGTGGTGACACACTCCACTTGGTAGCCGTCCAGAGGGGCTGCCAAACCGGCCGTGCCGGTCAGGACGGCGGCAGCAAGCCCCATGCTCCCGAGAAAAGGGACCCAAACGCGGGAATGGAATTGATTCACGGGTGATCCTCCGGGGCCGGTCGGTGCCGGCGTCTTTACCAGCAGCAGCTCGAGCAGCAACTGCAATGTCCTCCTCCGCACGTCGAACTTGCGCCGGGTACCAGCACAATCGAGTGAATGCCGAGGTCACAGGTCGAACCGATCTGATGTGAAAACGCAAGGATGCTTGTATTCATGGGGATGTTGCTGGCCTCGCTGTTACTCTCGGACTGCTTGCGAAACCCGGCAGGGGCGTCACGCCGCAGTCAATCCTCCATCCGTGCAGTGGTTGATCGCAGCGCGTCTTAGGGGATCGCCGTCGCAAAGTCAATGGATATCCTATATTGGACTCAGAATTGTTGAATGGATGGGATGGTTGAATGGTTGGGATGGGAAATATTCATCTTGACGAAATGATTAGCGCCGCTAGAAACTTCGATTGCTAACCAAGGGAAAAGGAGGCGCCCTGCCCGAAGGCGGTCCTAGCGTTTGAACCTCAGGATAATCCTTCTGATGCAATCTCGAGCTGACCGCTTCTTGGTGGATACCCAACATCGTGAGGGGCCCGGGTCGTCGAGCGCCCGCGTCCGGCAGGGTGCGCGTTTCGGAGGGCTTTGGGGTGTGGCCGGCGTCCTGGTTCTAGTCGCCGGGGTTGGCGTGCAGGCGCAGGCGCCGAATAGGCTGGCGTTCGTGTACACCCACCAGATTGAAGTCAACTGCGAGTCCGCAGTCGCCACACAGTCTGGCTGGATCGATCTCGACACCGGCACCTATGGGTTTGACTTTCGAATCCAGGACTTCATTCCAGGATATCGTTGGGAAGGGGCAAGCCCGGTTACCCTTGCGACCTCCAGTGCCTGCCCGATCGCCGCTCTCCAAATCGGCGGTGCGAAAAACCTCTACTCGCTGACCGGGGGCAACCTGGATTTCTCGGCGGTGGTCACGATGAAGGATGAGTTGGTCGACCTTCGGACGGACATCGAGGTGCAACGCGAGGGAGACGTCGTCCGCGCGGATCTCCACACCCGCGGGACAGCGAACCTTCCAGACGTGGTGACCCTCGAATCGCCGATGCTCATCACCCAAACTCCCAACCCGGGCGGAGGATTCACCGAAACGGGCACCAAGGTTCTGGTGACGGAGGATGGAACCCGGGTGGGCATTCCTTTCACCGCGGTCTACACGGGGGTGGACCTGCCCGCGGTCCAGGTGCGCGAGGTGGATGTCGACTTTGCCGACGTGGCGCCGGATCACTCCTGTGGGCGGCTGAACCTCTTCAGCCAGGTGAGCCTCGCCGATGCCACCGTCGATGTCGCGTTGGTGGATCAGACGACATTGCGGCTGCAATGGCAGCAGACCGACGCTCCGTGCGTTATAGAGAAGGCACCCACGCTGTACGGCGCGTGGGCGGACAGCGGCATTGAACCCCGATGCGATGGAGGGGTTTGCGAGGCCGAAGATGCCGTGTCAGGTGACCCGGCCTATTATCGGTTGCGGTGCGAGGATGGCCATTATTCGGCCAACGTCGCCGGATATTTCGAGAGGACCTATTCGCCTGGCTTGTCGCTGGTTGCCACGCCTCTGCCTCAGTCGGGCACGTCCCTGAACTCGGTTCTGCCGCTGGATGACTCCGGCACCGGGGCCTTGTTATATACCTACCCGGGCAACGGATTTTCCATTTACACTTACGAGGGGCCTGGGATTGGATGGTTTCCCGAAGGCACCCTTTCCTCCGGGCAGGCTGCCTTCCTGTTGCTTCCGCAGACTGCGAGCGCGCAGTTCGTTGGTTCGGTACCCTACGGGGTCACCCAATTGACGCTTGAGGGCCGTGGGTTGTCGTTGCTGGGCTGGCCTCTGCCGCCTCCGGAGGGATACGATCTGGAGCAGGCGGGATTTCCTGCGATGGACGGCGATCTCGTGTATCTATGGACGGGTCAGGCTTACGAGTCCTATGCGTTTCTTGAGGGGTTGGGATGGTTCCCGGAAGTGCCGGCGCCGCCGTTCGGCAGTGGTTTCTGGTTGCTGTCGGCCACGGGACAGCAGCGACTTTGGAGTCTTCCGGTCCCCGCGCCGCAACCGCGATAGGGATCTGGCTCCCGGGCATAGACTTACTTTTGGAGCATGAAACGATTCTTGTTTGTCCTCTCGGCGGCCATCATCTCTCTGGCCGCCAATGCGCAGGTGGTCGTCACATTCAGCAATTTTGGAGTGGTGTTTAATTCGGGCAGCCCGTTTCCATGGAGCGCGCCGATTACCGATGAGTTGGGGACTCCCCTCAGTGGGAGCCTGTACAAGGCCGATCTCACCTACGATGCGGTTCCATGGGGCGGAACGGGCTATGAATCCGTGCCGGCTTCGGCGAGCTTCCTCAACACCGGCAATGGTCGATTCTTCGGAGGCGACCGGACGATTTCCATTGATGCAGATCCGGGAGATACCGTGACGCTGATTATTCGGGCCTGGTACGACCCGGACGGCACGACGACCTATGAAATGGCCTCCCGGCGGGGACAATCGGACCCCTTTCCCATCACGGCCGTCGACACGACCGCCGTGCCGCCGCCGCTGCCGATTCAACTTAGTTCGATGAGCCCCTTTGCGCTCGCGATCCCGGAGCCGGCGGACACGGCACTCCTGGGAGCGGCGGCGGCCATGACGTTTGGGCTGTGGATGCGATGGGCGCGGCGCCCGACGTCATGCCGAAGGTTTTGCTCGTGGCGCCGCCACGGCTGAGGCCGAGTCTCACCGTGCCGCCGTGAGCATCTTTGCGCGGCGTGATGCCGGTAAGAAGGATGGTAGCGTCCGGCGCTCTTTCCCGCATGACCTCGAGGAGGGCCCTGATGCCGGCGGCGACCTCGGATACGAGCGCTTCCTGGTTTGTTCCCGGAGCCGCATCCCGCGATCCCGTCGCGCCCTGTCCTGACGTATATGGGCCCTCCGGGTTTTCCCGTGAACGCCCTGCGATTTCGGTGTTCCGATGTGGTTGCTCCAGAAGTGGAAGAAGAGTTCCGAGAAGCTGAATTTCTTGTGATCGGGCGACCCCTCCACAAGGTTCTCGCTCCGGAAGTGACCGAGGAATTGGACGCTCGCCGCCGGTTGTAACGGGGGGCGGGCGGCGAGGGAGGAGGGCACAACCGCCATCTCAGCCTCGGGCGGGGTTCCGAGCCGAATGGCCTGCGACCCTCCTGGTCGCGACCGCCTCAAGTCCGTTCGGCACGACACGATTCTGCTTTGGTTCGCTCATGCGAGGAAGCCCGCCGTGCGACGGTTGAATCGAGCGCGGTCAGATCGCCCCCGACTCATTGACAACCGTCCGAGCCTCTCATGGAATGCGAGTTGCCGTGGGGGAGACTCACATCGAGATTTCCGCAAGAGCCGTCGCTCCTTGCTATGCCGGATCCGTCCGACGCTGTCACCGTTCCTGCCCGCCGCATTCGCGGCCCCGTTCGCGCCACTCCGCCGAGGGCCCGTTCCCACATCAAATTGGAAGCTGCAATGAGGGATTTCCCATGAAACTCGCGATCTGTCTTCTCTTCGGCGTTCTACTCAACGGTGCACTCAAGGCCCAAGTGCTGTTCTTTGACAGCGCCGATCAACCGGCCTACGCGGATGGACTCCAGGCGGGCGACAACGGCGGATGGGGTCTGCGTCCATGGGAGGACGAGTCGTTCTGGTTTGGTGATTTTGCCGGCAGCCTCTTCGTCGGCTCGGCGACAGGCAACGGCGGTTCCAATCCGCAAACGATCGACACCTCTGGAGTTTCATGGGGCATTGAGCCGCTATTCATTCTCAACCGCCTGTTCGGATATCTCTCCCTTGGAGTGCACGACACCCTAAGCGTTGCGGCTGACGGCGGCGGAGCGGTTGTACTCTTCACCGACGGCTCCCCGGTCGGAGTAGGCATCGGATCCGGCGGCTCCTACACCTTATCTGATCCTAATGGACCAATCTTTGATTTCGGAATTCCGGCAAACGGAGATGGAGTCGTCGTGCAGTTCATGATTCAGGAGCCAGGCGAGATTCGGGTGAGTGTTACGCCTCTTGGTGGCTTGGAAATCGCCACCGAACAGAGTTTTTCGGGCACCATTATCTATGGCATTGAATTGGAGACCTTCGGCTCCACGGCCTATTTCAACAGCCTCCAGGCCTTCCGTGCGATCCCGGAACCCGACCGGCTGGCATGGGCTTCCACCGTGGCGTTGACCTTGTTCGTTCTCCTCTGCAAACGCCGCAGGCTCATCGCTCCTTGACTCTCCGCCGGCGATCCGTCCTCCAACTCGCGACTGGTTTCCGCTCAGACCCATCTTCGACAGCATTTTCGACTTTCGGAGGTTAAAGGCTTGGATTCATTGGCGTTTTTGAAGTCGCTCAAAACCGAAACTCGATTTGTAGTGGCAAATTCTGCGGTCCAGCACGAATTTGGCATTGATTTTGCAATGGGCCTGACTCATTTCCGTCGTGGCAATCCGAAGGCCCCATGTTCTTCCGAGTCAAGCGCACCGGACCCTACTCCTACCTCCAGGTCGTCGAGAGTTTCCGTCAGGACAAGCGCGTGCAGCAGCGCGTCCTTTCCACCCTCGGTCGCCTCGATGTCCTGCAATCGACCGGCCAACTCGATGCCTTGCTTCGTTCCGGTTTGCGATTCAGCCAGAAAATCGCCGTCCTCGATGCCCATGCCGCGGGTCAGACCGAGCCGGTGGCGGTTCAACGTATCGGACCGGATCTTGTCTTCGGGCGGCTCTGGAAGGAACTGGGTATCGGCACAGTTCTCCAACAGGAGTTGCGCTCCCGGCGCTTCGAGTTCGACGTCGAGCGTGCCGTCTACCTGACAGTTCTTCATCGACTGTTTGCTTCCGGTAGTGATCGAGCCGCGGAGCGTTGGCGTGAGGCATACCGCATGCCGGGTACGGAGTCCCTCGATTTGCACCATCTCTACCGAGCCATGGCGTTCCTGGGCGAGCCGTTGGCCGATGCTTCCGCCGCGACCGTCCCCGGAGCACCGCGTTGCATCAAGGATCGGCTTGAAGAAACTCTATTCGAGCCCCGCCGCAATCTCTTCAGTGAACTCGATCTGGTGTTCTTCGACACCACCTCCATCTACTTCGAAGGCCAGGGGGGCCAGGAACTCGGGCAGTACGGAAAGAGCAAGGACCACCGGCCCGATCTGAGGCAGATGGTCGTGGGGATGGTCGTGGATCTTCATGGGCGCCCAATATGTTGTGAACTGTGGCCTGGCAATACGGCCGACGTCGTTTCGCTGGTGCCGGTGGTCCAGCGCTTGCGTCAGCGCTTCGGGGTTCGCAAGGTGACCATCGTTGCCGACCGCGGCATGATCAGCGCCGCGACCATCGCCGCCTTGGAGTCCAAAGAACTGGATTGTGACTACATCTTGGGCGCCCGGATGCGTTCGACTAAAGAAGTCAGCGATCGGGTGTTGAGCGATCCGGGCCGTTTTCGCGAAGTCCAGCCCGAGCGTCACCGGACCAAGGATCCGTCGCCCCTGAAGGTGAAGCAGGTGTACATCGACGATCGTCGATACGTCGTGTGTCTCAACGAGGAACAACGCCGTAAGGATACGGCCGATCGCGAAGCCATCGTCGCGCACTTACGTGAACGCTTGCCCGGGGGCGACAAGGAATTCATCGGCAACAAGGGCTTTCGAAAGTTCCTCCGCTCCGAGTCCGGTGACCACTTCACGCTGGATGAAGAAAAGGTGACAGAAGAAGCGCGCTACGACGGATTGTGGGTTCTACGCACGAACCTGGCCGATGAGCCGGAGATGATCGCGATGGCGTACAAGCAACTCTGGATGGTGGAAGACGTTTTCCGGACGATGAAATCGGTGTTGGAAACCCGGCCGATCTATCACAAGCGGGACGAGACAATCCGCGGTCACGTGTTTTGCAGCTTCCTTGCCGTGATGCTCAAACGCGCCTTGGAGCTCCGACTGGAAGAAAAGGGAGAGAGTTGGGAATGGGCCGAAGTGTTGCGCGGCTTGGACCAACTCCACGAGGTCGAGGCGACATTCCAGGGTCAACGATTTGCCCTCCGTAGTCAGTTGGTCGGCCAGGCGCACAAGGCATTGGCCGCCGCTGGCGTCGCCGTTCCGCCCACGATGCGGGAACTCGCATGAAGACGCCCGGGCAAAGCGAAAATGTAGTGCCAAGAGCCTGAGGTGTCTTCGCAAGTCGTTGACTATCAGTGTTGCAGTTTTTGGAACTGTCGAAGATGGGTCAGAGGCTGTCTGAGCGCGCCTTTCCACGGCGCACTCAGACAAGCTCTCACGGCGGTTCGGGTTCCACTCAGCCGAAACGCCGCGGCAGCCTCCAGGCGTCATAGGCCTGGCGTTGCCGGGGATTCATCCGGGCGAAGTCGGGTTTGCTTCCGGCGAGGATCGGCCAGGCTTCGGTCTCGGCAGGGGTCGCCTCCCGTGTGCGGCCGGAGGGCTGCGGGGCGGGCGCGGGCGATTTCGCGGATGACATCGAGGAACTCGGGCAGGTTGCGATAGCCAAACTCATCCGGAGAGACACGAGCGGGGTCCCGGGGCGCGGACCCCGAAGGCCATGTCGGCATCCTTGGCGTTGGCCAGGATAAAAGCGCGCGAGGCGGGTTGGGCGCGGATCTCGAGGAGCTTAGCGTCCAGGGACTTCATGGGAGAGGCGCGCGACGATCGGGTCGGAGTCGGCCTTGACCAGGGCCTCGGCTTCCTCGTCGGGCGCGACCTCGCGGGAGGCGGCCGACGGCCCGGGCGAAAGGGCGCAGACGACTCCCGGGTGCCATTCGTTGTTGTCGCACAATTCGCATTCCTTGAGGCCGTAGCGTGGAACGGGAATGCCCAGGCTTTCCTTTATCTTGAGCAGGTCCTGGAGCTGGGCGGGTGACATCGTGTTGGGCGCCCGGCCGAGTTGCGCGGTGACCAGGATGGTCCGGCAGTAGGCCTCAAGGATTTCCACCTTGAAATAGGCGTCCTCAATGTCGAGATGGGACCAGGCGACCACACCGAGGTTGGCCATGAGAATGGTGTTGTGCTTGTCCACCAGGTCCGTGACCAGCCGGCCCATTTCCGGAGTGCCCGGAGTGCGGTACGGCGCGATGGCCACCGAGCTGAACATCTTGTCCTCGGGGATCATGCAGGTCGGCGGTTGGACGCCGGCGACCGCGAAGCCCGTGGCGTAAGGAGGGTGGCAATGAACCGTCGCCTTGGCCCGGGGCTGGCGTTTGAGGATCTGGAGGTGCATCAGGATCTCGCTGGTCCGCTTGCGGCAGCCGCACTTCTGATTGCCATCGAGGTCCACCAGTCCAGGACACGCTCTAGGCGAAGCGTCCGCGGATGAACCGCCAATACACCAGCCCGAGTACCACCGCGCACGGAAAAATCTGTCCGGGAATCGCCGCAGGTCCGTGCAGGCAGGCGACCAGGAAGAAACCGAGCCAGCAATAGGCCAACAGTCCGCCGAGAATCAAGGCATCGGTGTGCGCGGCGGTCCATGTGCCCATTCGGCATGTGGGGTACACCAAGGCGATCAGGGCCGCCGGCAGCGCCAGCGCGAGGACTGTCGCCAGCGGCGGAGTGAGGAATCCGCTGCCGAACTGCGCGATCAGGTGAAAGACGGAACCGGCCACAAACGCGATCACGCCGCAGACCCATGGACTTGTCCCGGTTCTGCGATCGTGCCCGCGATGGCGCGCCTTGTCCCGGACGGGAAACGTCACGAAAGCGAGCAATACAAAGATCACCGCCACTGCTGCGGCGACCGCCAGTTGCGTGGGTGCGGCGGTGAATTGCTCCTTCTTCCAGGTACCGAATGTCACCAACGCCACGCCGAAGCCATAGACGACCCCGCTCACCACGAAACCGGCGCGACCCAGCCATGGCGTGGCGCGGCGATCGGCATGCAGCGCCTCCACGAAACCGATCGGGACCGCGATGCTCCACGCAACATGCAGGATGATGACGTACGCCGTCCACGGCGCGCTGATGCCCAGCGCGGGCATGAAGCCACGGTCCAGCAGGCGAAGTCCGAGTTAGTTCGGGTTGAAAAGGGACTGCGTCGCCAGTCCTTCCTCGACCACGGCGTAGGCCACTCCGAGCGCGAGCATCGTCGGCCAGCCACGGCCGGTGCGCCGCGCGACCTCACGGACGAACAGCGCCCCGGCACCATAGATGAGCGCCATGATCGGAAAGAGTCCGAGCTGCGCGAACGACAGGCTGCCGAGCAGATATTCGGCGATGAGGGGCGCGATCCCCTCGCGATCGTCCGCCGAGGTCGACGCGTAGTGCGCGCGGAAACGCAGCGACCGAAAGGGGAGTATCTGCGTCGTGACGGAGGCGGCGTGATCGCCGTCAAGAATTTTCGTAGCCCTTCAATTCTAGGCGTTGACATCTACGAAATGTTTGTATCACATCCACCCGTCCCGCTGGGAATCACCGGCAGGAATGGTCGCCGGGCTACCAGCCTCATCCAACCTAACCCCAACCCCATGAGTACTCTAACCCGCAGTTTGATCGGAGCCGGACTGGTGGCTGCCAGTCTGAATCTAAAGGTTGCCGCCTTTCCCATCGCCGCCCCCGGCACGGAGGGCTTTTTTGTTGGCGTCTCGGGCACGGACCCGGTGATCGCGACCTACCAAGGCAACAGCGCTACCTACAGCAACGACCTCTACCTCGCGCTGGACGGAGCCGGAAATCCTGGAAACGACGGGAATCTTTCGAATGACCTTTTCATCTTCAACAATCATGCCTCGGCCGTAGGCTCCCAGGTGGACCTTGGGACTTTTGCTGTAGGCACGGAATTGATCTTTCGACTGCACGTGAACAACACCGGCTACGACTACTATTCGGGGCCTGGATCGCGCAATCCGGACGGGCTGCCCCACGCGCGGGTTCAGAACGACTGGGAACCGAACACGACCTTGGTGTCGTTCGAGGACCTCTTTAACACACCCGAAGGGATCAACGGCTACAACGACCTGAGCTTCTCATTCGAGAACACCGCTTCCAGTTCCCAGCCGCCTGTTGTTGTTCCTGGTGGGCCATCGGTTCCGGAGGCTTCCACTGTGCTGCCGGCGGTCGCGCTCCTGGGCGTGATCTCGTTGGCGGGTCGGCGTCTACGCCGCGCGTAGCATCCCGCGATCGAGCGCGGCGGCGTGTCGGCGTGATGCGGAATTCCTGCCGCCCGATCCGGGGGTGGATCGGGTACGGCGGGATTCACGATGCGGGCAGCGGCTCCTGGCGGGGAGATTCGCGGCTCGAGTCATTTGGGTATCGTTCCGGATCCGCCAGCCAAAGCGCCTGGGGCTGAAAGGCGACGGCGCCCGCTGTGGTCATCACGACCACGGCGGTAAAGGCCAGGGCGCCGGCACCGGCGCGGATCGTCGCGAGGCTTCCGAAATCCACCAGGGTCAGGAGCGTGGCGAGCAGGAACACCTCCATGGAATTCCACGATGGCACCAACCAGTTTCTGCGCATCGGGCGCATCCCGGCTGGAACGCCCATCAACCTCATCGCGAACACTGACCCAGACCGGGATTGGAGGGAACTCGCGCGGCTGCTTGTCAAGATCTAGGCGACCGTCGCCGAGGTTGCGTTGAAGAATCCGAGAGGTCTCCATCCGCCAACTCCAGGAGGTTTATGCCCGCTGCCATCCGTCGGCCGGGGAACCGGAGTCGGTAAAATCAGCCGCCAACCCAAACGTGGACTGCGAAGCGAACTCGGGCGTATCTTCTGCCTCGATATCAGTTCGCTGGAACTGGCCGTTGCGACGCTTCGAAGCCTGCCCGAGGCCTTCCAGGGGCAAGCCATGGAGTTCATCCACAAGCTGCATGCGGCCAGCCGCCAGGAACGCCTGGAGGCGGTCGCCTGAACCGCCGGGATGCGAGTCCTTTTTGACCAAGCCACTCCCGTCGCTCGACCACGATGTTGCGACTTCGACGCCTTCGACCGTTTGCGGTCTGGAATGTCCCATCCCCCGGGTCCATGATGAACTCATGAAACTGGTGCTTCCCACCGAGGTCGAAGCCCGCCTTTCCCCGGAGTCTGCGGCGTTGCACTTGGCGATCGGTCTTTTCGTCAGCGAGGAAGTCACCCTTGGGCAGGCGTCCGCGGTCGCGGGAATGCCCCAGGCTCGGTTCTTGAAGGAGCTTGGCCGGCGTCGGATTCCGATCCATTACGGCGCCGAGGAACTGGCCGACGACCTGGACACCGTCGCCCACCTCGCCCCCAAGTGATCGTCGTTTCGGATACCTCGCCGGTTACGGCTCTTCTGACGGTGGGGGAGGTGGAACTCCTGCCCCGGTCGTTCACTGAAGTCGTAATCGGGTGGGGGTATTCAACTCTCGCCCCCGGCTTCTGTTCGAGTACCCACGAAATGTCCAAAGACTCGTCGGCGGGTTCGATGTTGAAGCGGCGTGAACGCCGCGGTCCGGTAACGTAGTATCGGAGCAGGTGCTCACGACCGCTGGCCGCCCGATAGACGGTGATCGCGGTGTGCGCGGCCGCGCGACTTACGAGGCGCAGCCTGCCCATGAACCCTCGAAGTCTCAAGCTGCGGGGACGCGATTGAAACCCATTGGGCGCGCCGCTCGTTTAAGGTGGCGAAGGTGTTGTTCACGAAAGTATTCCTCATATTTCTTGAGGCTTTCTTCGACGTAGGCGAGGCCTTTGGTGATGGGAGGTAGAAGAGGATGGCGACTTTTCGCGCGCAGGCGACGACCGCGTCTTGTCCACCTCTGGTCGAGACGAGAACGGAGCCCGCCGTCATCTCGCGTCTGGGGCCAGCCCCGGCCCGGCGGGACGATCCACCGCGTCCCCGGTTGACAAAGTGTATTAGTGTATTAATACTGTTGCCCTCGTCATGCAGATCCAGGTCCAACCCGCCGGCAGCGCCCCGATCTATCTCCAGATCGTCAACCAGGTGAAGTACCTCGTCGCCTCGGGCCGTCTCGGGCCGGGCGAGGAGATCCCCCCCATCCGCGCGCTCGCCGAGCAACTGCTTATCACTCCCAACACCGTCGCCCGCGCCTACCTCGAGCTCGAGCGCGCCGGGATCGTCGTCAAGCGCCACGGCTCCGGCACCTACGTCGCGGAAAGCCCGCCCGCCTTGACGCGCGGCCAGCGCCGCCGGATCCTGGCCGAACGCGCCGACGCCCTCCTGGTCGAGGCCCACCAGCTCGGCGTGGGCTGGGACGAACTGGTCGATCTCGTCCGTGGCCGACACGAATCCCTCTTCGCCGGCGCCAAATGAAACTGCCCTCACCCTCCTCCGCCGATGCCGTCATCAGCATCGCTGGCCTCTTCCGCCGGTTCGGCGCCAAGGTGGCTCTCGATGACGTCTCCCTCCATGTCCCGCGCGGCTGCGTCTTCGGCCTCGTCGGGGAGAACGGCGCCGGCAAGACGACGCTGATCAAGCACACCCTCGGACTCCTGAGGGCGGAGCGCGGAACGGTCCATGTCTTCGGCCGCGACCCGGTGGCGGACCCCGTGGGTGTCCTGGGCCGGATCGGGTACCTCTCGGAGTACCGCCAGCTTCCCGCCTGGATGCGGGTGGACGAATTGCTGCGCTACATGCGTTCGTTTTATCCCGGTTGGGACCCGCAATTCGCGGAGACCCTGCGTGATCAATTCGGCCTCGATCCCGCGGCGCGGGTCCGCACGTTGTCGCAGGGGCAGCAGGCCAAGGCGGGGCTGCTCGTCGCGCTGGCTCATCGTCCTCCCCTGTTGCTGCTCGATGAGCCCAGCTCGGGCCTGGACCCGGTCGTGCGCCGGGACATCCTGGAAGCCATCATCCGCGCCGTCGCCGACGAGGGGCGCACGGTCCTGTTTTCCTCGCACCTGCTGGACGAGATCGAGCGCGTCTCGGATCAACTGGCGATGATCCGGCAGGGACGGATTGTCCTCTGCGGGCGGCTGGACGACATCAAGGAGAGCCACCGGCGGCTGGTCCTGCGGTTCCCCAGCCCGCGGACCGCCCCGCCCTCGCTCGATCGCGCCCTGGAGATCCGGGGCGGCGGACGCGAATGGACCGTTCTGAGCCACGGCGAACGCGCCCCGCTGATGCACGCGATCGCCTCGCTCGGGGCGTCGGTGGTCGCCGAGGACCCGGCGTCGCTCGACGAGATCTTCGTGGCCCGATCGAGCCGGGGTCGGGACTGATCCGGCGTCAGGCGGAGAGCGCCCCCAATCCGATGCAAGCACCCCATCCCATCCTCCGCGTGCCGGCCGCCATCGGCTGGCAGATCTGGAGGCGGAATCGCCCGGGCATCCTGACCCTCGTCGCCGCGGTCGGCGTCACCGCGGCCTTCAACCTCCTGCTGGAGCGAACGGGACGCTGGGCGGGGTTCGCCGAGGCGCTGGGTTACACCGTCCTGCCGCTCGCCTTGGTGGCGACCCTGGGATTCTTCCATTTCACCGAGGGCCAGAGGATGGGAGGATTCGGGAGCTTTCCCCACCGCCTCTTCACGCTGCCGGTCTCCACGGCGTGGCTCGTGGCGTGGCCGATGCTCTTTGGCGCCATCGCGGTGGTGACCGTGTACCTCGCGGCGTCACGACTGATCTTCGCGCCCCTGGGACAATCGCTCCCCACCCTCTGGCCATGCCTCTACCTGGTCAGCGCATGCACCGTCTTCCAGACGATCCTCTGGTGCCTTGCCTCCCGGCGTTTCCTGAAGCTTTTCTGCCTGAGCCTGGCCGCGGCGGGCCTCCTGCTCGGATGGATGTTCTTCATTCCCTCCGTGATCGAAGGCACGCTCGCCGACTGGGGGTTCCAGGGCAGCCCGGCCGCCTTTCTGCATCGGGTCGGGATTGGCCTGGCCCTCTCGGGACCCGCCGCGTATGCGGTCAGCGTCCGGCAGATTTGCCGGCAGCGGCACGGCGGCGAGACACGCCGCACGATGGCCCTGGGCGAGTGGCTGATCGATCGCCTCCCGGTCCGGCGCCGGCCGTTCAGGTCTCTGACCCAGGCGTTCTTCTGGCACGAATGGAGGCAGACCGGCTTCATTTTGCCCGCCTGCACCGCGGTGGTCCTCGCCCTGACCTTCGTTCCGGGCTGCCTCGCCGGTCCCTTGTCCGCGGGCGCCACGACGGGGATCCTGACCTGGGCGCTGGTCGCGCCCGTCGGTCTCGCAGTCATCATTGGCCGCGGCTTCGGCAAACCGGATTTCTGGTCGCCGGACCTGGCCCCTTCCCCGTTTCACGCCGTCCGCCCCCTGCGCTCCGGGGACTGGGTGCTGGTCAAGATCCGGGTGGCGCTGGTGAGCGTCCTGATCACCTGGGCCGGGGTCTGGCTCGGTCTGTTCGTCTGGGCGTCCCATGCCGCCGACTTCGCCGGACTCGATGAGCTGTGGCGGCTCTTCAAGCTCCATTATCCTGCGTCCGTGAGACCGTTCCTGGCTGTCCTGTCGATCTACGCGCTGGGGGTCGTCACGCTGCGGTTCCTGATGAGCGGCCTGCCGACCGGCTTGTCAGGAAGGAAATCCTGGGTTTATGGGGCGAACACGCTCGTGGCGCTCGGACTCGCCTCCGTTCCGGTACTATTGGTGTGGCAGGGCGACCGCGCGGATCCGCCGCTGCCTCTCCATGTTCTCTGGCCGCTGATTGCGGTTTCACCCGTCGCCCTCGCGCTGCTCGTGGTCCTCAAGGTGGTCCTCGGCATGTGGGCCTGGCACCGGGTCTGGAGTCGGGGGCTCCTTCCGGCTCACGCTGTCCTCCTGTCCCTGGCGGCCTGGACGCTGGCCACCCTCCCGCTGATCGCCTGGACCTCGCTGGCCGTTCCGCACACGGACTGGCTGAGGCATGTATTCCTCCTTGCCGCGATGCTGGTCGTTCCGCTGGCGGGCCCCCCGGCCGCCATGATCGCCCTGGACCGCAATCGGAGCCGCTAAGGTGAAGACCCTCCTCCTGACCCTCGCCGCGTGTCTTGCATCCGCCGCCGTCGGCCTCGCCGTGCGGGCCTCTCGGGAAATGCCCCGGCGGATCCGGGTGAACGGACACGCGCTCCGAATGTCCATCGCGGGCACCGGGTCGCCCGCGGTGGTCTTCGAGTCGTTTGGCTCGGTGCCCTTGGAGATCTGGAACCGGGTCGAACCATCGGTCCGGACCTTCGCGCGCACCGTTGCGTACGATCACGCGGGTCAGTGGGCGTCCCAACCCGGCCCGAAACCTCGCGACGCCCGGCAGATCGCGCGGGAACTCCACGCTGCGCTGCGCGAGGCCGGCGTGTCGCCGCCGTACATCCTGGTGGGATACTCCTTCGGCGGCCCGTATTCCCGCGTCTTCGCGGGCCTCTACCAGGATGAGATTGCGGGATTGGTCCTGGTCGACCCGACTCAGGAGGGCTTCATGCGATGGCTGGACCGCCACTATCCTGACCTCGTGGCAATTTCGGCGAAACACCGCGACGACCAGGACGAATGGGGTTGCAGTTGGGATTCGATGGGCCAGGCCAGCACCAGCCCGCTGCCCCGGGTGCCGATGACGCTGATTACCGGGACGAAGTCCCACGACCTCCTGTCGTACCACCTGCTGCCGCGCTGGCTCGCCGCCCACCAGACCTGGCTGGCGCCCATCCCGGAATCCCGTCACATCGTCACGACCAACAGCGGCCACGGCATTCCTAGGACCGAACCGGGTCTCGTGATCGACGCCATCCGCGAAATCCATGAACGGGTGCGCCCGTGACCGAGACCGTGACCGGCCGGCGCAGGCGTCCTCCAACCCTTCAGCTCATTTCCAGCAGCCGTCCTCCCTGGTACGTGAGGAAAGCCAGGGCCCACGCCAGGGCGGTCATGTAGGGGAGCTGGAACAGCGGCCATTTCCAGCTGTTCGTCTCGCGGCGGACCACGGCCACCGAGGATCACCGTGCCGGCGCGCTTCAGGAAAAGCATCGACCGGTCCCACATGTGCCGAAGCACGACGCGCAGACCCGGTCGCTTATAGGGCGGCAACTGGAGGATCAGGAGGCGCGCGCGCCTTGAGGAGCGTCCGCTTGAATAGCCAGGCCGACAACAGCGCGACCACGATCCCCGGGACATTCATCGTCAGCATCGGATCGTAGGGGCTACGCGACCTTGTGCGCAGGCTCCATGAAATAACTGCCTTTTCCTGAAAATCGGACTGGACTCTGAAAACAATTTACGCCATAGTCCGCGGCCATGGATGCTGCATGTATCATTCAGGGCCGCACGATCGGTCCGGGGGACGTTGCGTCAATCCAAGGCTTGATGGCGGAGAACCCGCAGTGCAGCCGCTACAAACTTTCGCGGTTGCTCTGTCACTTATGGGATTGGCGCGATCCCCAAGGCCAAATCAAAGATATGGCGGCGCGTTCGCTCTTGCTCAAGTTGCAGGAGCGAGAATGGATTTCGCTGCCGGCCAAGCGACGTGCATCGCCCAATCGCATGCGCCACAAACGCGTCGCGCCGGTATGGCATACCACCGAACCGATTCACGCTTCGCTCCGAGAATTGCTGCCGCTGGAGGCACACGAAATGAGTCGCTATCCCGAGGACCAGCCCCTTTTCGAGTGCCTGCTGCATCGCTACCATTACTTGAGTCATACCAGTTCGGTGGGACTGAACCTCAAATATTTGATTTACGATCGCCAGCGACGACCGTTGGCTTGCCTCTTATTTGGATCGGCGGCATGGAAATGCGCCGTGCGCGATCAGTTCATTGGGTGGAGTGCACCGGAACGCGAACGCGCGCTGCAGCAAATCACCAACAACACGAGATTTCTCGTTTTACCTTGGGTGGTCGTTCGCTCCTTGGCCAGCCATCTGTTGAGCCACGTTGTGCGCCAACTGCGCGCCGATTGGGAACGCAAATACGCCCGGCCTTTGCACTTGGTCGAGACGTTTGTCGACAGCTCACGCTTTGGCGGCAGTTGCTATCGGGCCAGCAACTGGATCGACCTGGGCCAGACGACGGGCCGAACGCGCCAGGATCGCTGGAGCCAGATTCAGGTCGCGCCCAAGCGGGTGTGG
>CAWJDJ010000015.1:0-148637 GCA_963841495.1 uncultured Verrucomicrobiae bacterium | reverse complement strand
CGCCCTCGTGTTCGAGCCTGTGAAGGTTCGGCCCATCGTTCGAACCAGCCTCACCAATGCGCGCTGAACCCACCGCCACGAACCGAAATCTGGTTCCGAACGCGTCGGTACCGGTGCCGCCGGGGGACCGCCGGTCGAACAAACCGACCGGCGGTCATTGGACGCGGCGATCAATCTTCGGGTTTTTGCCGCGGTGCCTCGAAGCGGTTCGACGCTCTTCATGCGGGTGATGTCCGGCAACCCTGACCTTTTGGTCACCAGCCGTCACATTCTCATGGGAAACATGGCCACCCGCTCCTCTCGGACCACGGCTCGACGCAGTTTCGCGCCGGATTACCGCATTTTCGAGCGATGCCAATCATCCGATCCGGGAGGCCGCCCGTACCCTCGGGAAGGCTACCATCGTCTCCAAGGAGGAGCTCGGAAACGACCGGTACACGGGCACACCGGATCTCAACGAGTGCAATTTCAATCTGTTTGCGACCATCCAAGACGTGATCGCCACCCGCCCGATTTTCACGTTCCGCCGTCCGGACCGTGTCTTTGACAGTTGGCTGGCGAAGGGATGGGACTATTTGGACAGTTTTCTGCTGACGTACAAGACGTTGATTCAAACATGGAACGAGGTCACGTCCGTCCTTCCGCGGACGGTTTTCTACACGTACGAGTACCTGACCGAAAGTGAAGCGACACAGCGAAAGGTTTTTCAGGCCATTTGCCGGTATTGGGAGGTCGCGTTCCGGGAAGACATGCTCGTCTTCGAACGGCCATTTGGTTCAGACTTTGTTTACAGCACCGAACGGGAACGCGGTATTTACACGGCGCTGAATCCCAAGGGCCTTTTTACCACCCTGATCAACAGCCGGAAGATCCGAAGCGACATCGCGCCGCACGGACTGATCACGCCCGCACAGACTCGGTCGATTGAACGCGAACTGATGGAGCCCAACCTGGCCATTCACTCGGGGCGCCGTGAAACTTCCTCAACGGCACGAATCCTGATACTCACAGCAATTGATGACCATGAACTCAAGCCGCTTTGGGACCACGCGAAAATGGGTGGGATTTGATCCGGACGACACGCTCCATCATTTTCGATTGGCCTCGAAACAGGCCGCCGAGGCCGTTTTTTTGCGCCTGCAGAACATACACAACATTCCTCAAGCGCAGTTGAATTCGACCTACCGGGAGATTCTGAAGCGATCTCAATCCAATCGACTTCTTGGACGGCAGGTCGTCGAACGAATATCGCGCCGAGCGCTTTCGGTCCCTGTTAAGCGCCTTCCAGGTCGACCGTCCCGACGACGTGGAGATGCTGGTCAGGGAGTACGCCACGGCTTTGGGGGCGAATCTAAAGTCCAAGGACGGAGCCGAAGAACTGCTTGGGGATCTGAAGCGACAGGGCAATCGGCTGGTCGTCATTACGGAAGGACCTCACGACGCTCAAGGAGTGGACGTTGCAGCGATTGGGTTTGTCAGGATATGTGGGACCTCTTGGTCACTTCGTCAAGAGAACGCACGTCCAAGACCGATCGGTTGTTCCATCGGGCTCTTGAACAGATGGCATGCGCCCCGAATGGTCTGATTTATATTGGAGATTCGCTGGAACGGGATGTTCTTCCGGGCTCGGGCGCTTGGCATCGAGGCCTTTCTCCTGGCTGAGAATGGCCACCCCGGCGCTGATGTGCCGATGGTGCCCAGTCTCCGCGAATTTGGTCGGGCCGTGGATCGATGGAATCCGTCGGAGAACTTATGAAGCTCGATAACATCCGGCAGAGGGCCTTGTTGGAAAAGGCCGAATTAGCGGCGTCTGTACGGTCCCTGGGTGGATTCTGGAAGGACTGCGAGGTTCATCTGGTTGGGGCGCTGCAGACGGGACTGTATCATGGCCCGAAGCGGCGGGAATTGTCGCTGAATCCTGATTGTCCGTTTTCCGAGGTGGTCGAGGTAGATCTTCGAGTGGTGCTTCCCGAAACCCGGCACCCTCACGATGACGCCATCGTTGACACTATAATCGGTGTCTTTAGGCCGGTTACATCGCCCTTTCGACGAGTGGCGCGTCACTGGGATCGAACCGATGTTCCGACTGTTCATTTGTACAAGTACTCGCCTTTGTTCGAGCAGGTCGGTTTGGAGGTCGAGCTTTCCATCAATCGGAAACCGTATGTGGAGATCGCCCTGTTCTGGCACCAATTGTTTTCTGTTGACGAAATAGCCGGCAGCGGGAATTGCGCCGGATCGTGAGGGCACAGACGACGGTGGATAGCGACGAGTACATCGAGTTCAAATGCCGGCAAACCACTGAGGCGCGCTGGCGGTTGGTGGCGAGTTATGCCCTCGCCGAGTATTCCGGCCGAGGCGGGAACTCCAAGGATTGGCGAGTCCCGGGCGTCGGGAAGGCGGAAGAACCCGCCAAGTCGCTGGTTGGCAAGTGGCAGGCAGGCGAGTCGGGATACCGGACCTTGGAGCGCCCAATGTCTCTGGTTGGCGACGGGCTCAAGGAGAAGTTGATGCGAACCTGCAGCGCTCAGGAGGTATCGACGGTGCTCAACGTTCCACCGGAACCCCGATGGGTGACGTGGGCGGAAACGATTCAACAGCACTTGAAGCGGGATGCGAAGGCCGTGCGTGGAACCGGCCCGCAAGGAGCCTTGTCTTCGTGAGGTCTCGGGGATGCGTACTGGCAACTACCGCACCCCAAATCACCAAGTCTCGCCAAGCCACCCAAGGCAAAAAAGGAAAATGGTGTTGCCTCCTGTCCAAACGCAGTCGCCGCTGAGGCCGTCCAAAACCCAAGGCCCGCCAAGCCGGGAACGTTCCCAAACTCCGAGTCGCATGGAGACTCATAAGCCCTCTTGCTCGATCGGGACCCGGGTAACGACACGGCCGACAACCTCATTGCGGTTCCGGTTGGGAAACAAAAGTTTGCCGCCAAGTCCGCCCGCGGCAATAAAGGTGGACGGCGCATTCAAGGAAGTTGGTCAGCGAAGCGGACCAGGTTCGCCATCTCTTCCAGCGCCGCGCCAGCATTTTGAAATCGTGGCTGCGCTTTTCCGGTCTGCCGCCGGAGATGCAGGGTGTTCCGTTGGCGAATGTCCTCCGGACCGAAGTGGTTGCTGCCGAACCGCCGAGCGACTTCTTTCATTTCCACCCAAGAGAGTGTTGGTTTGCTTTCAGCCAACGCTTCTGTGAGGTGTGGAATCGACACACACGCTCCAAGGGCCTCGATGGACTCGATCGCGAAGGGGTCTTCGACACGTTTCTGGTTCATGAATGGTCGCACCTGAGCCATGGCCTGACCAGCGACAAGTACTCCGACGTGCCGGACTACTCGAATGGCCTGCGGCGACTGGACTACCTGGCAGACGCGATTTCCATCGAATCCTGCGGGAGACTCTACCGAGGCTTCCTGCCCTCGAGATGGTCGTCCGCCGGGCCAACCCTGCAGGCGCGCGTGATTCGCATGGCGATCACCAACATGGAGATCTTCAATGCGTTTCGGACGAAATACCCCCTCGAGGAAATGTCGGAGGCCCCGAGCTGTGATCCACCTGCTCCTTCAATATGCGCGAGCCGCTCAGTGGCCGCTGGATCGCGAACCGCTTAACTTGATGGAAGAACCGTTGATCGACCTCGATGGATTCGATTCTACGGTGAGCATCTGGCAGGCGCCGCCGCAACACCTGAAGCTGTTCTTCACGGTGAACCAGCATTTGTATCGCTTCCGGGCCGACCGGGAGCAGTTTTCCAAGCTGCTGATCCAGGGGATTCTTGGCGGCGATGTCGGATTGACGGCGCGGGCATTTGACGAGGTGTTCGGAGTCCTGCCGGCCTTAATAGGTCACTCGTAGGATATCAAGTTTGGTGGCGCAAAGACAGGTGCGCCGACCATGACGTCGGTGTAGCCGTCCTGATTTCCTGATTTATGTCGCCAACGCCAGTAGCGCGATTGCCAAACCAGCGCGACATTCCGCAAAGAAAACGACGAAAAGGACCGCCAAGGCTGTGGCGACCGGGCTTCTCGAACGACAAGCCATTTATCGACCGTTGTTGAGGTCGTTTCCCCATACGGCACGGGCAGTCCTCGGTGAGGATTGGCAGCTTCCCGAGGCAATCAACTCGATAATGGGTCATAAATGGGTCATCGCTTGGGACGGCGGATTCTCGACTGATCTGGACTGCGATCGGGAGGTGGTGGTGCTGAGCCCCGCTTTGTCGTTAGGCCATTTAGCGTCCGGCGGGCCGCCATTGGGGTGGGAATTGGAATGGCAGGTCGGTTTAGCAGCCCGCCTGCCCGACAGCGCTGACGAAAACTACATTCGCCGCGAACCCCAACGCATTCCTCGTCGGAGGGTTCGGGAAACGTGGGCTCAATCGTGAATCTATCCTTGTTTCGATAGTTCAGAGTGACCTTCTCAGCAACAGGGGGTCGGGTGTTCGATTTTGCGTGAATCGGTCGGGTGAAAGTTTGCTGTACGCCGGATCAGCGAACTTCAGCTGACACGGATGAACGGAATTTGAGGAGCCATGCGCTCCAATCCATCAGCGCGCCGGATCACTGACCTATCGGCCATGACAGGCGCGCGCGCGCCATCACCTTCTGGCCGAGTCAGCCCGAATTCGGTCGGGACTTCGGATGCTCATGCCTTCGTGGGTTGGCGCCTCTGGTTGCTCCGCGCATCGGCGCGCTCCCGCATCCGCGGGATCACTGCCGCTGCTTCGGCTCCGCGCCCGCCTGCGCCAACTCGCTCAGGTGTGTTTCGGCGGAGCGGTCGTGCTCTCTCGGTCCGGGGTGAAGAGAGCACTCCCGCTCCTTCGCGAAACACAAAAACATGAGCACCAACGAAGTCATCACCCCGACCGCAAACCAGTCCGCCTCCACGTCGATGATGGAGGCGATTCAATCCGTCACCCGGCAAGGCGCACGAGCGCTGAGAAACTACAATCAACCCCAGGAATGGAAGTTGATCTCGCTACGGGAATGTCCGACCCCCGATTCTTTGCAACTGTGCGATACGCCTGATATGGCCGCGAATTATTGGCGGGCAAACGTCGTCACCAACCCTTATTTCAATCCCGAATGCGAATGTCTCGCCGTTCTGATGTTGAACACCCGGCGGCGTGTCAAAGGCCACCGTTGTTTCAATCGGGACGATGGACACCATTTTCGTGCATCCGCGCGAGGTCTTTAGGTTGGCAGTCGTCGCCAGCGCTCACGCGGTCATTGTCATGCACAATTTATGTGCCGGAGCACATAAATTGTGTTATGTGGCGCGTCGCTTTATGTGCGCTCGCCTTTGGAGAAGCTCCGAGCGTGGCCGGTTTGCCGAGCAAGATCGCCTTGCTCGCTTCACATAACTACAGCTTGGCGAGCCAAGCCAGGATGTCGTCGTTGCGTTGCCAGGAAGAACCACGTTTAGTTGCCTTTGGAAGGAGCTTCTCGCAGGACTGGAGGGTTTTGCGCTTCATTTCCAAATCGATCTCCACGTAAGTGTTGGTGGTTGCGATCGAGGCGTGCCCCAGCCAGGAGCGGATCATACTCAGATCGACGTTCGATTGCAGAAGGTGAAGCGCAGTCGTATGGCGCCAGGTATGGGGGGTGACGCGCCGAGTGAGGAGCGTGGGACAGGTTTTGGCGGCTTCGGCGACTCGATGTGCGATGATGTAGCGGAGGCCAAACCGAGTAAGCCGGTTGCCCTCAGTATTGAGGAACAGCGGCACGGCATCGGTGAAGCCAACCTCCCGTGCCCTCAGGTAGCGCTTCACAGCATCAATCGTCTCTTTCCAAAGCGGACAAGTTCGCTCCCGGCGGCCTTTTCCGAGGATGCGCACGTAGGAGGGTCGGCTGAACCGCAGATGGTTGACATCCAAGTCGACCAACTCCTGGGCACGCATGCCAGTATTGTAGAGCAACCGCAACAAAGCGTCGTCGCGTTGTCCCAAGGGGGTACGGCAATCGATTTTCGCGAAGATGGCCTGGACTTCGTTGCGTTCGATGTACTCCGGTACCCGCTGACCGTGTCGTTTGAACGGAACGGCCAGGACGGACTGGGCCTGGGCGAGATGGCGCGGGTCGGTGGCCGCAAGGTATTGAAAGAAGGAGTGGATTGCCGCCAAGCGGAGGTTGCGGGTGGCGACCCCATTATGTCGTTTCCTTTCGAGATCATCCAGGAAGCGGCGAACGGTGTCGGCTGTGAAGTCTGCCACATTCAACTCGGTGCAGGCTTTATGACGATGGTGCGCAGCAAATTCCAGGAGCAGTTTGAACGTGTCCCGATACGCCAGCACGGTGTTTCCACTGAGACCACGCTGGGCAACCAGGTGCTGCGTGAAGAAGCCACGGATGGAGGTTCCAAGATCAGTGTTTTGCATGACGGCGGATTCTCCTTTCCGGAGGGATGGCGAAGTGATTGTGAAAGCGTTCTCCGGCTTGTTCCAACAGTTCGGCGGTGGCGTGCAGATAGAGTTCGGTTCCGGTCAACGTGCTGTGTCCCAAATAAGTCGAGAGCAGTGGGAGCTTGGCCAAGAGATTGGCTCCCTCGCGATACCACTGCACCAAGCGGCCCACGGCAAAGGCATGCCGCAGGTCATGGACGCGAGGACCGCGTTGGCCTTTTGGTCCACGGATTCCGAGTTGGCGGAGGATGGCGAGGAACTGGGTGGCAAACGTGACCGGATGGTACATCCCTCCACGCGAGTTCACGAAGAGAGGCGAGCCTTTGGATGTGGAGAGGCCAGCTTGCTGGCGGTGACGCAAATAAACCTTAAGCTGCGCCGTAGTCGAAGGCGAGAGAGGCACGTAACGGGATTTGTGGAACTTACCGTCCCGGACCTGGATGACTTGGCGCTGGAGATCGACGTCTCCCAACTTTAGCCACAAAGCTTCTCCAATGCGCAGCCCGGTTGAGTAGAGCAGTCCTACGAGCGTCGAAACCACGGCTGCCTGCAGGTTGTCTTGGGGACGCGAGCGCTGCGCGGCCGTCATGATCCGGCGTACCTCTTGCCGCGTATAAATGTAAGGTGCAAACCGCGTGCGACGCGGCAGGAAGCGCTGGAAGACGGTGCAGGTCCGCGGGTCGAAGTAGCTCAAGTAGCGGCAGAACTGGCGCAGCATCGAGAGTCGGTTCAACCGGGTCCCGGTACTGAGGTGTCGCATACCCTGGATCCAACACTCTACAACCTGCCGACTGATGGCTTGTCCCGGTTTGAGTTCGCTCATCAGGAAGCGGTCGAGGTAAAGGAGGATTTTCTCGTCACTGACACTCCGCCGACCCGCGCGCCGGCGCAACTCCAGGAAGCTCTGTAACCGGGATGCCAAAGGACTGCGAAACAGACAGGTAGCCATAGATTCAGCGTTCTTTTGGCCACGGCAAGGCCACTTCGCGCAGGCTGTTCAGATCGGCCTTGGCGTAGATGAACGTCGTGTCGATGTAGCGATGCCCCAAGACATCGGCGATGGACTTGATGGGTATCTCGTGCTCCAGGGCACGAATGGCCCATGAATGCCGGAGGGCTCTGGCTCCGACTCCGAGGCTCTGGACCCCGGCGTTCTTCAAATAGCCGCGCACAAGGTGGGAGATCACCAAGCTGGTGAGAGGGTGATAAGGAACTTTGGTGGTCAGGAAAACTTCCCGGAACGGGGTTCGAGCCGATCGGTGTTTGAGATATTGAATCAAAGCTTCGCCCACCGGTTCCATCAGTGGCAGCATGACTTCTTTACCGCCCTTCTGAGCACGAATGCGGATCCGAGAATGCGGCCAGTCGATGTCATCCAGAAGCAGGTGGGCGACCGAGATTCCTCTAATGCCGTAAGCCATCATCAAAAGGAAGATGGCGTAATCCCTCGCGCCGATAGGCGTTTCAGTGTCGATGGCGCTGAGAGCCCGTTGCAAAGCCGAGTCCTCAATTCCCTTGGGCAAGGCAGCATGACGATACTGCCGGACAGCAGGGATCAGCCCTGAATAATCGGCTCGTGTGTGGCGGTGGATGGCGCAATAACGCAAAAACCGACGGAGCGCCGCTGCCAGACACACAAGGTTTTCTGGGCTGTCTTTAAGGTGCTGTCGAATGTAGCGCTCCACCTTCTCAGGTCCGAGCGTTTTGAACTGCGGGCGGCGGGCATTTTGACCAAGCGCGGCCAGGAACTGACCGACGTGCACGCAGGCCCGCTGGACGGTGACCTTGGCCAGATGGCATTCCTGGTTGAGGTGGCGGAGATAGGGATCGATGACCCAACTGTAGAGCGTTTGCTTTGGTTCCGGCTTCGGCTGGCGGCAGGCGTGGATCTCGATTAGGAAGGAGTGGAAGCGGGCGATGGCTCCTCGGGCGTGGTCCCTGGGCGAATAGTGTGCCGTCGTGCGGGTATTGGCAGTGTAGGCGTCCAGGAAAGACTCCATGAGAGCCTCGGAAAGTTGGCCGCACTGGGTGATCCCTCGCTCCATGAGGAAGGTATTCAACTGACAACACTTGGAGAGGATCTGGACGGCGCCCGTCCGGGAATATCCCTGGGCCTTGAGGGCGGCAGCGAAGGAGTCAAAGTGCGGGCCCAATGGGCCGCGCCGGAAGTCCACGAGTGTGCGTTTTTGCCTGTACCAATATTCGAGCATAAAGCGGTTCGCCGTTTTTGGTTGAAAAGAACGGAGGCAAGGTGAACGATCAAACGTTTTGGACGTAAAGGAGTTCATTTGCGGCGGCGCTCGCGGAAATTGACGCGTTGATACACATTGGAGATGGACACGCCCGGCGGATGAGGCGCGGAGACAGGCTCCCCTTGGGCGACCAAGTTGGCTGGCGCTATGTTCTTATGAAAACAACGCAGGACCTCTTCCAAGCGTATCTCAAATGTCCAACCAAGTGCTATCTGCGCGCCATCGGTGAACAGGCCTCCGGCAATCCTTACCCAGAATGGGTCCGAGACCACAACGAGGTCTACCGGAGTGAGGCGGCAACGTCACTAAGCGGGAAGTTCTCGAAACAAGAGGTCGTGGTTGATCAATCCCACGTAGCACAACTGAAAGCTGCCAAGTGGCGATTGGCGATTAACCCAATGGTGCAGGGTCGCAAAGTGGCAGCACAACTTCACGCCATCGAACGGGTTCCTGCGGAAAGACCTGGAAAAATGAGCCAGTTCATACCAATCAGGTTCGTCGCTTTCAACAAAATAGCCAAGGACGATCGCTTAGCAGTTACTTTCGACGCGCTCGCTTTGGCAAACGTGCTCGGACGAGCGATCAGCAAGAGCAAAATTATCCACGGAGAGGACCGTGCCTTTTTAAACGTGAACATTGCCCGTTTCGAGTCGGAAGTCCGAAATATCACCGACAAGGTCGCAGCGCTGGTGGCTAATCCTTCGCCACCTGATCTCGTTTTGATCCGGCATTGTGTCGAGTGTGAGTTCCGGGACCAATGTCGGAAAAAGGCGGTGGAGAAGGACGACCTCAGCTTGTTGGCCGGAATGTCGCCAAAGGAACGTAAACGCTTGCATAGGAAGGGCATTTTTACCGTCACCCAGTATTCATACACGTTTCGCCCAAGACGGCCACGAAAGCGCTCCTCTACTCGCCCGGAGAAGTACCACCCCGCATTGAAGGCGCTTGCGATTCGCGAAGAAAAAATTCATATTGTCGGGGACCCTCAAATAGCGATCGACGCAACTCCGGTATGCTTTGACGTAGAAGGCTTACCTGACCGTGATTTCTTTTACTTGATTGGCGGGATTGTCAAGACGGCTAAGGGATGTGAGCCATTCAGTTTCTGGGCGGATAACTCCGGCGACGAAAGGATAATCTGGACCAGTTTTTTAAGTCTCTTATCTCGCGTTCCAAATCCAATTTTGGTCCACTACGGGAGCTTTGACTCGGCGTTTTTGAAGCGCATGTGCTCGCGGTATGGTATTCCAGCCGCGCATGATGCATCGGTACGTCGGGTCTTACAACAACCCTTCAACCTCCTGTCGTTCATTTTCGGTCATATATATTTTCCGACATATTCCAATGGGTTGAAAGAGATTGGCAAACTGATAGGCGCAAAGTGGCAATCACCTGACGCGTCCGGGATTCAAAGCGTGGTCTGGCGCTACGAATGGCAACAAACCCGCAGCGATCATTTGAAGGCAAAGCTCATCGCCTACAATCGAGATGATTGCCAAGCAGTGTACCTCCTGCTCTCAGAGTTGCAGCTAATTGGGAAAACGGCGGCGTCTCGAGGTGACGTGGATTTCGCTTATGCCCCCAAGCGCCGAGCGACTGAAGAAGGTGCTGCGATTCACGGGAGTTTCAAAGCGATTTTGGCTTCGGCCTACTCAGACTATGCCCAAAATCGAATCCGCATTCGGAAGAGGAAAGAAAAGGATCAACCAGGTGCAAGTGGCCGTCCCAAACGAGCATCGCCAATCAACGCGCGCGACTTTGGCGTCAAACACGCTCGAATAGTTTCGGTGGCGGCCAAAAGAAAGTGCCGGATCGACAAGGCGACATTGATGCCCTCCGAACAATCGGCCGGACATACCATTATCGATCTCTCTTTCAACAGGCGAGGCTGTACAAAAGTGGTCACGACCTACGTGGGCAAGCTAGCTCGCTGCCCACTTTGCGATTTAGCGTACTTACCGCCGACCATTCAGCGTTTACAACAACAGATTTTTGGGAATGGATTCGCGGCATGGGTTGCGTATCAGAGAGTATCCCTCCGGTTACCCCTCGGCGTCATCGCAAAGGCTACAGTCGACCTTTTCAGCATTCATTTGCACTCATCAACTGCTGCATTCCTGGTAAGCAGAGTAGCCTCCGATCATCAACAGACGGAAAGGCTCTTGTGGCGGCAATTGCTGCGGAGTTCGGTTCTTCATATAGACGAGACCAAAATCAACATCCGTGGTCACATTCAGTACGTCTGGGTCTTTACCGACGGGAAGCACGTTGGATTTAGACTGACGATCACTCGTGAGACTGCCTTTCTTCAAGAATTGCTGGCTGGCTATGAAGGAACCCTGGTATCGGATTTTTACCCCGGCTACGACTCCATTCCGTGCAGGCAACAGAAGTGTCTGGTGCATCTGATCCGAGATTTAAATGATGACCTTTGGCAAAATCCGTTCACTGTCGAGTTCGAACATTTCGTGGCGAGTTTCCGCGATCTGCTGGTGCCCATACTGGACGACGTCGAAAGGTTTGGTCTCAAGCGACGTCATTTGCATAAACATCAAGAAGCCGTGGAGCGGTTTTACCAACGGTCGATCACGACCCTCGCCCCAACCTGCGAACTGATCGCGAAGTACCAGAAGCGTTTCATCCACTACAAACAATCGCTTTTCCAATTCTTGGACTGCGATGAAGTGCCATGGCACAACAACGCTGCTGAACGAGCGATTCGCCACTTTGCGGTGCAGCGCAAAATCTCGGGCTATTTCTTTAGCAAGGGAGCGACAGAATACCTCCGCCTTCTTGGGATTGCGCAGACGTGTCGGTTTCAGGAGAAATCGTTTCTCCATTTTCTGCTTTCGGATTGCACGGACGTGGACGCATTCAAGGAACCGAAGCGTCGAAAACCACAACCGCGATATTCGCCATCAGACGAGGAACGGGTCTCTACTCGGGCTGGGGAGCCCGATGAATGAAAATGGATAAAGCCAGCTGTGCCTCCTAAACGATTTGAAAGTATCGATCTCTCCTATCAAACCCATCTTTTTCCTCCCTGCTCCGACGTTGCGCTCCGGCCTAGCGGCTCGCTCGTCCATTCCCATCCAAAGCAATCACCTGGGCTAAGTTCCGTGAGCGCCAACGTCCTTTCCGGTTTGTTCGTGGGAATTGCAGCCGGGCAAATCCATTCCAGGATTTCTGACACAAAAAAACGCCGTGCCCTGAAAGAGCACAGCGGTTATGTGAAGAAGATCGGAACCGAGGATTACATCAGAAGGAAAAATCTGGCTGTTCTGATGCTGGTTCCTTTGCCACAGTCACAGCCGAAAGAGGAGCGCGCAATTCGATAATGCCAGGAGCAACGCACATCACTTGGACGCGAGTGCCCGGCCTGAATCCCGCCCGTTCAAGCCAGCGTCCCATCAGACGAATCTTTGGCTTGACGAACCCTTTCCAGGGGTCACCGTCCGACTCAATCTGCAACGAACGGACGGACGGTTGCGGCTTAGTCCGCAGCGGTGAATTATGAGCGTCCACAACCTCCCTTTCGCCCTGGGCACCGCGTTGATGCCGCCGCCGTCAACCGGCCACCGCACATAAGTCGGCGGTTCACATAATGCGTAGCGATGTATTCGCCGCGGCCATGGGCGTCGCGTGACGAGTCCCCTCAAGTCGACGGCCGTGGCGAATACACCGCCGTTGGACGGAGCCGTGGAGCTACACACGCGACTTGGCTTACAGGGGAAAGTATCGTGGCGCCGGCGCGGGCAGCGTGAATCCGAAGGAAGATTTCCCTGAAAGCGTGCGGTCAGCGAGCCTCCGACTAACGATTCCCCAGTCGCGAAACGGGTGTTGGAGAGGGGATGAACCCGGGGATCGAGCTCTTTGCGGGGATGGGATACATCGACAACCGACGAGGAGCCCTTCCCGATGGACGGGGTGGTTCCACGGGAGGCGCAAGGAGCGAAATGTTCCGGCAACGGAACGATTCATGACGTGTCGTCGTACCCGGGGCTGCGAAACCGAGGTGGCTGAATGACGCGGACCAGTACGAGTCCTGGCTTCCCGCAGTAGGGACAGCGGAAAGTGTCCGCTGAGGCTGTCGCGACGCTCGCGGACTCGATCTCGGTGGTCCCGACGGTCGCCTTGGGATGTGGTTCAAGGGCGGCTCGTACCTCGGCAATGCGGCTGCTACGGTTGCGATTGGAGAGGATGCCGTAGTGTCGGATTTTTACGAAACGCGGCGGGAGGATGTGGAGGCAGAACCGCCGGACAAACTCGCCCGACGCGAGCGTCATGACCTTCCGGCGAGACTCATCCGCGTAATCCTTGTACGCGAAGCTCACCGTGTGGGATTCCTCATCGAACGCCAGGATCCGCTTGTTGGTGATGCCAACCCGGTGGGTGTATCGCGACAAGTAGGCCAGTACAGCCTCCGGACCCGCGAAGGGCCGCTTCGCGTAGACCACCCACTTCAGCCGGCATGCTTTCCGCAGCAGACGGCCGAACTTGGCTGGGGGAGCCAGCGATTCCAGTTGGCCGTGGAACTCCAGTTTGCCTCGTTCGAAGAGGGATTGCATACCGTCCCGGAACTTCGCGCGAAAGACCATGGAGAGAGCTCGAACCGGGAAAAGCCAACGTGGACTGACGGCGCGCCATGCCTCGGCATCCACGGACAGACCTCCCCCGGTGACGATGCAGTGCAGGTGGTAGTGGTCGAGGAGGGTCTGGCTCCACGTATGCAGCACCGCCGTCACACCGATTTGGGCCCGGAGCCGGCTTAGCCCAAACTCAATCAACGTAGCTGTTGCCGCGCTGAACAGCAGGTCATACAGGACTGCCTGATTCTGCTGGATCAGGGGATTGAGTTCGTGCGGCAGGGTGAAGACCAGGTGGAAGTACGGAATCGGAAGGAGCGCCTCGGCCTGCCTTGCCAGCCAGTCCACACTGTTGGCGCCCTGGCACGTCGGGCAGTGCCGGTTCCGACACGAATGTGGCGCGAAGTGCTCTTTGCCGCAGTGGGGGCACTGGTAAAGGTGGCCGCCGAGGTCGGAAGTGCGACACGCCTGGATCGCTCGCAACACCTTCCAGTGGTGCGCGGGCAGTCGATGGTCCTCGGCGTAGGCGGGAAGCGCACTGCGAAGTACTCCCGCCAACGTGAGAGAACTCGACACTCCGGCCGCAGGGTCCGACATAGACCGATGCGAGCCGTAGATCAGGAACTCTGGCGGGCGCGTTCGAAATCGATCAGGTCGAACGCGCTGTTGATATCGGCAAGGCGTTCCTGGCGGACGTGCAGGTACGTCGAGGTCGTGGAAAGCTGACTATGCCCGAGTAAACGCTGGAGCGTCACCAGATCGATTCCTGCCTCCAGCAATCGGGTCGCAAACGTGTGGCGAAGTGCGTGAATTCCACCGCGCCGGGGCAGGCCGGCCATTTCCAGGGCATCGTTGAAAGACCGTTCGACAGCGCTACGGGTGAGCGGGCGATCGGGAAAGAAGGCGCTCGGGAACAACCAATCCCTGGGTCGGCACAGCCGCCAGTACGCGCGCAGTTCATCCAGCAATCGCGGGGACAGCAACGTGTACCGGTCCTTCCCACCCTTTCCCTGGACGACACGAATCTGGCCGCGGTCGCTGAGGAGGTGTTCGATCTTCAGGCGGCAGACCTCGCTCACGCGCAGCCCCGCCGCATAGGAGGTCATAAAAATGGTGCGATGCTTCCGATTGAGGTCCTTGACGGAGAAGAGCCGTTCGAGTTCCTCACTGCTGTAGACCTGCGGACGATGCACCCTCTTCTTCATTCGCGGCAGCGCCTTCTCGATCGCCTCGGTGGGCCGTCCCATCACCCGTCCGAAGAAGAAGCGCAACGCGCTCACGGCGACGATCAGGGAACTGGGCGATAATCGCCGATCGTGCAGCAGGTGCAGGAGGTATTCCCGTATCTGCTCGTCTGTGATCTGCTCCGGGCCCGCGTGGCGAAACCTGGCCAAGTCGGCAACCCAGCGAACGTAGGAGTCTTTGGTGTGAGGGGAGAAACCCCGGAGTTCGATTTCTTCGATCAGTCGTTGACGTAGTGGTGTCATGGCGCCACCAACATGCGTCCCGAACGGTGCGATTTGGAATGAGCCTACGGGGTAGCCGCCACCGCGAAGCGGTTTCGTTCAACACAACTTATGTGCCGAAGCACATAAATTATGCGCGATGATGATTGCAGCGGCGCTCGCCATAATGGCTAAACGGAAAACCTCTCTTGGATGACAGAGAATTGTATCCATCGTTCCAATGGACACCAGATAGTGACCTTTGATGCGCCGACGTGTGTTGAGGATGAAAACCACCAGACATTCACATTCAGAATTGAAGTAAGGATGTGTCGCGATATGCGCTTTCCAATAGGCGGCTGCCTGATCCGGTGTTTCACACTGTTGCATAGTGTCGGGTGTGGGACATTCCCGCAATGATACGATTTTCCATTCCTGCGGTTGAGCTGGGAATTTGATCGGCTTGACGATGTTGTTGATGGGTTGCGGAGCGATTGCGGGGCATCCAGTGGAGATGAGGTTTTCTGTTGTGTTCATGTTTTGCGTTTCGTTCTGAAGGAGCGGGACTGCTCTCTTCACTCGCACCGGAGAGAGCAGACCCGCTCCGGACGAAACGCACCCGCCTGTGCCCGCGCCGCCGGGCAGCGGAGCATCAGCAACTGAGTGACAGCGGGCGAAAAGATGTTTCGACCGCTGGCGCGAGGTTGCGCGGAGCAACCAGAGGCGCGGGCGCAGGCGGGATGAACACGACGGAAACCTCATCGGCGGATGCCGACAGAGTGGCGCGCACTTGCGGGGATCAGTGCGCGATTTGATCAGGTAGCTCTGCCAGAACAATTAGTCTGGCAACAGGCTCAACAGATTGGCTTTGACATACCTCCCGGCTGACTGCGGATCGTAGGTGATTCCGCTGCGCAGCAGCGGTTGCATGTATCGGAACAAAATCCGCGGTCCTTGAGGTGGTTGTCGAGAATTCCGATGAACTCCGCCCGGCCCGCCTTCGTGCCTTCCTGTTTCAGGTAATGCTCGAACGATGCGATGATCGCGGCCGGGTCAACGGGCGTTGGCGATTTGGTCAGCGCCCAATACAGATCAAACAAATCCCGGCCGCGCTTGCGCTGGAACATGGCGCGCATTTTCGTGCCCAGCATTTCGTGGATGTCGAAGCCTTTGATGCGCGTTTGGACGGCCTTGTCGCGAAATGGAAAGCTGAACGGCATTTCGACGACTGCGCGATGCGGCTTGCGCTCGGTCACGTTCGCCTCGACGACAATTTCCAGCGTCCGGTTCGGCTCAATGATGGAGCGCGCCGAGTAAGTCATGCGCAACACGCGCGAGGGTTTCACGGTGTTGCGGATCGCCAACTTGAGCGTGTCCCAAACGGATGCTTTCGGCGTTCCCAAGACATCGGTCAGCACGCGACGGATGGCCCGGCGGATGTGATCTGCCGGGCGAGTGCCAACCACGACCAAATCAATGTCCTCGCTGTAACGGGCGGGCTGGCGCGAGATGAACCTTGTGCAGGAGCGTGCCGCCGCGCATGGCGATTTGGGAACTCAGGAACTTGTCGTCGAACAGCGCGACCATCGCGCGGCACAGCAGAAGGTCTTGCTCCACCTGATACTGCGCCGCCCACGGCACAACGGCTTGGTGAGCCAGAATATCCTGGCGGGTGATGGGCGTCATACTTTCAGCTCACTGGAATTGTTGAGCACCTGCCAGCGTTTGACGAGCGGGAGGTTGTCGCGTTTGCCTTTGGCCGGAGACGAGAGTTACGGGCGTCAATTCATCGGGCAGCCAATCGCGGACAACTTTCGCCAGTGATTTGTTGCCACATGCTTCAATGACAAACCCCAACCGCTGCGCGACGGCAGGCTCATTTCCGCACCAGCACGCGCTTGAGTTCGCGGGCGCGCAACAGCGGCAAAAGCGGGCGGATGGTTTCCGCCGCGCGCTCGATGCCGCCGATGCTGGTCGCATAGCGAATCAAGTCATACGCTGTCGCCTCGGGTGTGCTGATCAAAAGCGGTGCGACCGCTCCGGCTGGTTGTTGCGTCGGCGTCCGCTCAATCCCGCGCTTCACGAAGAATCTGACCTGAATCCGCCCCACCTTGATCGCCCGGCAAGGCCGGTCGGTCATCACCTGTGTGACTTGGAGCGCCTGCGGATTTGAACCAAACGAACTGGCCGCGGATTGCAGCGCGAGATAATACGGCCGACCCAGCCAGTTGAAATAATCTTGAAGCCACCAGGCCGCGGGCGGTGCGCCCATGTTGCGATGCTCCGGGCTGACGATCAAGTAGAACGGTTGCCGGGGAGAAACCCTGACGACTTTGCCGCGCAGTCGCGACAACTGGCGCTTGGCAGCGAGTGCTGACAGCCCTGATTCCTTGACCAAATCAGATAAAACAAGCGTAACGCGCCCCAACGCCAATCGAGCATCAAAAAAAGCCTCCGCCGCACCACTTTGGCGGGGTTTTGAAGTGTTTGTGACCTTATTTATCATTTGCGCATCATACCGTCAGACGGTTCATTATGCAAACGACATTTAGCATCACTTCCCGAGGTGATTCGTGTATTCCGACGAAAAATGGCCTCCATTTCAGGGAAGCCGATTGTTGTGCGGAGCAACCAGAAGTGTGGGCAGACGCGGGTGAACACGACGGAAACCTCATCGGATGACCAATCCCACCTGGAATCGGATCGTGTGCAGAATGATCTAAGAAGTGCCGAACGACAGAGACACGGGCGTCACATTGCGGTGGCGCAAATCGCGGCTCTTTGTGCTGCGTCGCGTGGAGGCGTTCAACGCAAAATTGGTGGGCCTGCTCGGACTTGAACCGAGAACCCCGGCATTATGAGTGCCATGCTCTAACCATTGAGCTACAGGCCCGACACAATCAGCCACGTCATTGTGCTGGCTTCCTTCCGAAGGTCAACTTTTTCACGCGCGTTGGCAGTGTGGTGGCCCTTTGCCCGATTCCATTGCCATGTCCGTTTTCTTTGTGCTCTTGCGGCGTCCGGCGAGACCTGAAACTGCGGCGAGAGGTTTTATCCGAAAACAAACTTCCGACCGGAAGCGCCGCGCGTTGTCGCGGATCGGCGTAATGATTCGCTGTCATTTGGATTGTCGAATGACGCAATTGCGCGCTGCCCGCGAAAATGCCTTCTCGTTTGACAATGGCGTCACCAAACAGCTTTCGCAGTTCGTGAACTTTCTTTCGCGCCGAGATGCCGTTCGTTTCCAACCAGTCCAACAACGTACGCCAGTGCGGCTCGCAGCGGTAACGCACGTACACCGTCGGCTTCCATTCCAGATGGGATTGCACCACAAAACCCTCCTGGCCGTCCGCCCTAAAACTCAGCAACTCCTTCATGAGGGCCGGATCGACGTAAACCGTACCGCCTGAACCGTGCTTCGGTTCGATGAACTCGGTGGCTTCAACCCGAATGGAACAGTCATCCGGCCTCAATTGCGACCACAAGCACACGTCGGCTTCCCCGCGTCGCAGCCCGGCGCACATGCACAGAAGAAAGAGTTTGTACGCTTCAGGACTGCCTGCTCGCAACTCCTTCCGCGCTTTCATCACCAAGTCCTCATAGGTGACCCCGGCGGGTGCTTGGAATTTCATTGAACCCATCTTCTCGAAGTCCACGGTCTCGAACCAGTAAGCCTCGCGCTCCCCACGCTGGCCGTCTGGCACTTTGAACTTGGGAACTTTGATTCGGAAGTTTGGTTTGTTGATGATCGCGGAACTGAAAAGGCTTTTCGTATTGCGCAGCCAAGTGTTGAAGGAACGATTCACTTCGAGCTTTCGGCGTGGATCGTTGTTCGCTCGTCGAAGATAATGAATTTTCCAGTCTGCAACAGCAGCAGGGGTGACGGCCGAAAGCGGAATCACGTCAACTTGCTTCCGCCAGGCGAGCAAGCCACCGGTCCTGTAGTCGTACCGCGACTCGTCCGTTTTGACTCCGCGAATGTGGGCTGCCACTCTTCGCAGGCATTGGGAGTAGCGGCGAAATGTCTTCGGCTTCAGACTCGATGTTCTTTCCACTTCGGCCAGGAATTCGCCAATGGTTGCGTCGCCCGGCAACGATTTCTATTGGCTGCGTTCGCCTTCGGTTTGAGTTCGGCGAGCGTTGCGGACCAACCCTTCGCGACCAGCGACAGATAAATGTCCCGCGCTTTGGCGGCGGCTTCCTCTTTATTCCCTGCCTCCAAGTCGAAGCTCTTGCGGTTGCCGCCGAAATGAATTCTCACGGACCACTCTGGCACTTCGTGCGTCTTGCCGTCCCGCGTGTACGTCCGATGCTCCAGGCGCGCCTTCCAATAATTCGCGTGGGTCTTGGGATACGATCGCTTCGCCTCGCGTTCCTTCGCAATGGCACTCGGCGCGTTTGCCTGCTCGATCAGTTCAGAGGCGCTCATACATGTCCTCTCTGAACTGCCATCTCAGCACACCCCAGAAGCGGATTGGTGCATGAGCTACACAAAGCGCGCCCCCAGATCGCGACGTGGCCGACTAGCAGTCTTGGAACGACCCTCAACGGCGCTTGACGCCTCCGAATGCTTGGCCAATGCTTGGCCAATTTTCCGGTCCTGAGTGGTTGTGTCGGGTTGTGGGGGGTAGCGGGCCTCCAGCGGCAAACCCAATGAAAACGGGGTTTTCGCAACCTGTGACGGCCGGACGCGACTCGGCGCAACCCGGCAGGATGCGACTCATAATCCCTTGGTCGCAGGTTCAAATCCTGCTGGGCCCACCATCCGACAATCCTTCGGAACGTCCCAGGCAAAGCCATTGCCTCCCCACCGAAGTGTGGCTGGCGGTGAGTCGGGCGGATCCCAATGCCCATACTCCCCGGCGACCCCCGCAGTTCCGACGCTTACTCCGTCAACCGCTTGAGTTCGTCGCGCAGCTCGGCCGCCTTCTCGTAGTCCTCGCGCGCAATCGCCTGGTTAAGTTCGCTCTCGAGCCGCTCGCGCACGGAGATGGGGAGGTGCGGACGAATCTCCTGGAGCCATGACTCGAGCATCTTCACCTCGGTGGCCTGTTCCGCCAGGTCGGGGTGTTCCGGATCACTGAGGAGATCGCGGATGGCGGCGACGCCGTCCTCGATGGCACGGACTGCGCCGCGGGGATCATCGGCCTCCAGGGCAAGCGCCCCCTGCGCCCGGGTCCGCATGAGCAACACCTGCGGCTTGAACACCGCCAGGGAGGTCGCCACCTCGACGGAATCGGCGTATTTCTCGATCATGTTGACGACGTCGAGATTTCGGTCGGTATCGCGGAGGACGGCGCCATGGTCACCCAACTGAAACAGGCAGATGTAACGATGGTAGAACTGCAGGGCCTCCTGCTGGAGGCGCTGGCAGTCTTCGGACTTGAGGGCGAAGCCGTCGTCGCCGCCGTGTTCGGCGATGTGCTCGCCAAGGCGGGCCTGGTAGAAGTGCATCCAGGAGTCGTGGCCCATGGGCCGCTTGCCGTCCGGGCGGCCCTCCGCCTCCATCTGAAGGACGCCGAGATCGACACGAAGCTGGATCTTCTGGCGTCCGTCGCGTCCCTTGAAGCGGCGCACCCGCAACTCGCCGGGCTGATAGTCCCACTTGCGCAGGAAGTTCGTCAGGTCGTGACGCATTCGCACTGTCAGTTTGAGAAGGTGGAACCACAAGTCAACGGATCAAAACGCGCCCAGGGTTGCCAGGACACCCCGGATCCGGGGCACCTCGTGGGTGCGGATCAGGTCGGTGCGCCCGAGGGCGGCGAGCACGGCGAAGAACGGTTCCGCGCAGCGTACCTCCTCGCCGAAGAATTCGAAGGCATGCGGGAGCGCCTGGCAGACCGGCCAACCCAACTGCCGCAACCGGAACGCGTTGAGGAAGACGGTCATCTGGTGGCGGACCCGCACCGCGCCATCCTCGAGGTTCCGATAATAGAACCCCAGCCCGGGGTCGAGGAGGATCCGACGCACGCCACACCGGACCGCGCGTTCCACCTGCCGCGCAAAGAATTCAAGAAGCGGCGCCACCGGGTCGCTCTGGAGATCGAAATCGGCGACCTCCCGGACGTTCTCCCCCTGGACATGGCAGAGGATCACGGCGGCGTCATGCGCGGCCGCGAGCCGCAGGATTTCCTCGCGAGGGTCGGTCCCCGTCAGGTTGACGATGTGGGCGCCCGCCTCGAGGCAGGCCCGGACCACCGGGGGTTGATAGGCCTCGACAGACACCACAATTCCTCGTGAGGACAACGCGCGCACCACCGGAAGGAGGCGACCGCTCTGGGACGACGGGTCCACCCGGGCGGCGTGGTGGAGAGTCGATTCAGCGCCCAGGTCGACAACATCGGCCCCCTGCGCGACAAGGACGCCGGCCCTTCGAACCGCAGCTTCAATCCCGAGGACAACGCTTTCGCGGTACCAGGAATCGGGCGACAGGTTGACGACCCCCATGACCGCGGGGCGGGAGTTGAAAGGAAACGGACGTCCCCCGAGTTCGAATTCCTGGACTCGAGCCTCCAGGGCATCACGGTGTTTCGCGACCAGGTCGGCCAGGTGCTCCAATCGCAACACGGCGCGACGATGCCGGGAAAGTGACCCGGTGCAAGGTCAAGCCTTTGCGCGATGCGGGCCGTGGCCTAGTCTCCGGCCACGATGACCTCGGGCCAAGCGCTGACTCTCGGGCACTCGCCGGATCCGGATGATGCCTTCATGTTTTATGGTTTGGCGCGCGGCCTCCTGGAGACAGGAGGGCTGCGGTTCGAACACGTCCTGCAGGACATCCAGACCCTGAACGAGCGCGCCACGCGGGGTGAACTCGACATTTCGGCCATCAGCATGCACGCGTACGCCTATGTCAGCAGCCAATACGCACTGCTCCCCAGCGGGGCCAGCATGGGGGACGGCTACGGACCGATGCTCGTGGCGCGACGTGAATTCACTCGCGACGAAATCCGGCGGGCGCGCATTGCGGTTCCCGGTCGAATGACGAGTGCCTTTCTCGCGCTCCAGCTCTGGCTGGAGTGTCCGGCGGCGGCGATCGACCACACCGTGGTCCCATTCGATCAGGTTTTCCGCGAAGTCCGGGAGGGCCGGGCGGAGGTCGGCCTCATCATCCATGAAGGCCAGTTGACTTACTCCAGGGAAGGACTGGTTTGCTGCGCTGACCTGGGAGCCTGGTGGGGTGAGGTCCAAAACGGACTGCCCCTTCCCCTCGGGGGCAATGTCATTCACAAGAGGTTCGATGCTCCGGCACGCCGCCGCGTGGCCGACTTACTCACCCAAAGCATCCGGTACAGTCTCGACCATCGCGAAGCCGCGGTGGAATACGCCTTGGGTTTCGCCCGCGACATGGGGCGCGATCTTGCCGACCGGTTTGTCGGGATGTATGTCAATCACTGGACCCTGGACTACGGCGAGAAGGGCCGGGAAAGCATCCGCCGATTCCTCGGACAGGCGTTTGAGCGAGGTCTCATTCCCCACCGGCAGGAACTCGAGTTTGTGTAGTAGCCCGACCGTCACGCGCGGCATGCGTGCCGCGCGAGGGGCGGGCGGACTGGCGCCTGGCGACGCCGTTGCGACCTGATCAGCTCGAAGCGGCGCGGTCCTGAAGGGCCCTGAGAATCGTTGTCCGGCTGCCCTCGAATTCGAGTCGTTCGATCTGCTTGAGAATCGCCTCCTTGGCCATGGAGGCGAAGCCAGGGTTGGCGATGAGGGTTCGCAGGACCTCCACCCGACCGGACTCGAAGTCCAGGCAACGGAGCGCGGTGTTGACCAGGTGCACCTGGACGGGGGGATTGAGAGCGGGCCGACTCGCGATGTTCTTCAGGGCATCGCGCCGGTTGGCCTCGAACGAGAGTTTGGCCGCCGCATCGATCTCCGCCATGGCGATCGAATCCGGCGAGTCGGCGGGCACAATCATCACCGGGGGCGGCTTCGGGACCTCTTCCCGCCTGGTGCCGCTCCCGCCGATGCTGACGACGCACCCGGACAGGAGAACCGTAACGGTGACCCATCCACTCACTTTCATCCATGTCTTCATAGTTCCTCTCGTTCCCTGTATTCCCTGTACGACTCACGCGCGTGTCCCCGCATTCAAAGCGCGAACGCCGCCCGGATTTCCGCATGCCCGATGTTCCCCGGGAGATCCACCCATTCGTTGTGAAACGCGGTCCAGTCCTGGCCGTTGACCAGGACCCTGCGGAGCGGACGTCCGCCGGGCTCGCGGAAGCGAACGCGAAGTGTGCGGGGCGGGTTCCGGCGCGGACCGTCGAGTCGCGCCTCGATGGTGTCCGCTTCACCCGTGTAGAGAATACTGACCGGCCCGAACCAGGTGGCGCCATTCTCGAGGCCGCAACGGCGCCCGGCTGCGAGCCAACCGCGCGGCACGGCCTGTCCGAAAAGGAGGGTCTGCTCGTTGTCCTCGCGCACAAACAACTGACGCAGCCAGCCGGCGGCATTGGCTTCGTCGCTGGTCTTGAAGTGGTCGCCGCGCCAGTCGCCGAGCTGCGGCAGGGCATGCTCGGTGTTCATGCGGACGTCGGGAAAGTAACTGGCGGCCTCGGCATTGAAGAGGGCGCGAAGGGCCTGCGGGATATCGTCCCTGTAGAGCCACGGTTCCACCTGGAGCAACAGGCAGGCCTGCATGCTCATGCCGCCACGGTCAAACCAGTATCGGTCAAAGTCGTCCAGGGTGTACCCATACTGGTTGGAGAGATAGAGATTGTCCTCGTAGTCATCGAGGATCCAGTCGGCCTCCTGGGAGTGGGCGTCGAGGGCGCGGGTGACAAGGAGATGGAGGGAGCCCTCGAGGGTTTCACAGATCCAGCCGAAGCTCCGTCCCCGGCGGTGGACCTGGGAGGGAAACTTGGGGACCGCGGTGCCGTTGCGGAGCCGTACGACCGGGGAACGGTCGCGGGCGGCGCGGAAATGATCGAGAAGGAGGCGATGGTAATTGGCCGCGGCGAGACGGAGGCGTCCGGCGTCGGGATGGCCGACCTCGCCGAGCGCCCAGGCGGCGTTGTCGAGGCCGCGCCACGTGTAGCAACTGGTCGATAACCAGGTCCACCAATCGCCGATGTCCTCGAGACTGCCGGCCGGAAGGAGTCCGCGCTCGAGCGGGAGGCGGTCGGCGGTCCTGGCGGATTCGCGCAGGATCCAGTCACAGGCCTGGACCATTCCTGGCGCGGCGGTTCGCAGCCACGCGGCATCGCGGGTGTATCGATAGTGTTCGGCGAGCATCCACAGGATCCAACCGTGGTGCTGATTGTAACCGCCCGCCTCATAACCACCGGCGCCGTAGAGAACCCCATCCTTACCGGCGAAGCTTCCCGGCAACGCGACGGTTCCCTGGTAGCGCAACCACCCATCCAGGCACTCGCGGGCTTCCGTATGAAAGCCGCGGCGATCGAGATCCTGGACCATCATGCACGACTCGTTTCCGTAGGCGCCGTAACTGAAGGAACCCACGCGGGCGAACCGCCGGTCCGACCCGGGTTCCCGCTCGCAGTTGACCAGGAGATGCATGGCGTGGGAGCGATAGAAATCATTCAGCATGGGTTCCGGCGTGATGAGTCGCGCGCCGGGTTGGAGTCTCCGCCGCCACCAATCGGTGACCGCCGTCTGCTCGCGGCCGAATGAGAGGCGCCGCAGGGCGTCGAATTCCTGGTCCAGGGCCGGGATGACATACGGCAGTCGCAACTCGAGGATGCCGGTGTCGCCGGGGTGCATCGTCCAGTGACAAGTCAACCTGCCGTTCTTCGAGATGAATTCCGGCTTTGGGTCGCCGCCCGCTCCGGAAGCCTCCAGCCATCCTCGCCGACGATCGCCAGACTGAAGCCAGCAGCCATGGTCGCCGGATGGGACGATGCTCAACGCGGCGGGTTTCCCACCTGCCATAAGCTGGACCGGCAGTTCCACATCGCGAGGCTGCGCACCAGCCGGACCTTCGGTGGTCAAGGTGAACCGCGCCATCCAGACGGTGGCGACGTCCCCGGGGGGGGCGTCGGTTTCGGCGGGCATTCCGGCGAGTTCGGTGACGAATGCGCTCTGTTCGATCCGGAGTTCCTGGGTCTGCCATCGGGTCGTGACCATGGGAAGGGCGCCGTCCGCCAGCGTTCGAAATGAAGGACGCGCGGGCAACCCGAAGCGGACCTGCACCGGGTCCGCCTCGAGATCCAGGCGGGGAGTATCCGCTCCCGGCCGGGCCCGGAGGAAATGATCGTTCGTCCGGAAATCCACACCGCCATCCGGGTTGAGGCGAAAACGCTGGCGGCCGCCGTCGAGTCCGAGCGGGTAGATGATATCGGCCACCTTCGGAGGCATGCCATTCCAGGCGGCGGTCCAGGATTGTTCGGGCCTATCCTCGATGCGCTCGCGGAGGGTCTTCGCACCACGAAGCCGGGTCTGTTTGGCAATCTCCGCGTAGGTTCGGTGATCGTCCGGAGGAAGCACGGCCGCGCCGGCGTATGGGACAAAGAGCGGCCCGTCCGCCAGGTCGTCGTAGCGGAAGGTGAAGTGCCGCGGGCCGTTCGTCACCGTCACGAGCGTCCGATCGAACGAATTCGGATCCGGATTGGATGCGGTGCGCAGGTGAAGCAATGCGGAGAGGAGATCCGGACGTTCCGATGCCAGGAGTCCGCCGTTGAAGACGAAGAAAGCCGGTTCACGCGCGGGTTCCTGCCACACGACACGCGCCTCGTTTTCGACGGAGCGGGAATCCGTGAGCGCCACCCAATTCCTGATGGCCGGCAAGGGGTCGCTGCCGACAACGCGCACCTTGAGCGTGAACCGAAACTCAGCCGGATAGCCGGCAAGGGCGGGGAATTCGCGGGCCGAAACCGGCCGGAATTTGAAATGAAGGGCGGTGCCGTCCGGGGTGAGGTCGGCGTCGGCGCGGCGCCACGAGTAGGTCCACCAATTTCCAAGTTCGAACCAGCCGACGTCGCCGCCTCCCGGTTCGCGATCCTTCGGCAGGCGGTGTTCAGGCCAGGGGCTCCCCCAATACTCGAGATGGACATGGTCCCGAGGCGGTGCCGTTTCCTGGAAATTGACGGTGACCTCGTGAAGCTCTCGGGGATCCTCCCAGAAGAGGCCGGTACCCTCGGAGGCCGGGAGCGGGACCGCGAATGGCGCCGCATCGAAAGACGCGGCGGCGGTTGGGGTATGAAGCCTCGGCGCCAGCCCGAACAGGGCCAGCAGGACAGGGTACGCCCAAGGATTCCGCCACCGATGCCGGATGCGCTTCATATTACAGGTGGAGGTACCGAGGGGCGTCGTCGAGGTCCACCGCGATTCCCCGCGGTTCCTTTCGCGCATGAAAGCGATCCCCTGTGGAGGTTGTGCCGGCGAGCGAGTCCGCCACGGGACCCTCAAGCTGAAGTGTTGCCGCATGAGGCGCGGCGGTGGTCCAGAGAGCGAGGCGGCGTTCGCCAGCGTCGTTGCGGAACAATACCACCCAGTCGGACTCCGGCATATTCTGAAGGCGTTCGACCAATCGGAAGCCGCCCAGTTCCCGCGTGAGTGTCCGGATGGCAATGTAGGCGGGCTTGGGCTGATGGCCCTGGGTCACGGTGCCGAATCGATGCTCCCGTTCGGCTGGGTCGGGCCCGTCGTCGATCCAATCGTACCAGATGGAGACGGGGACGCCGTACACAAGATCGGCCACCTGCATCCGCGCGACGAACGCCGCCTGCACCTCGAGCGAGACACCCCGTGTAAACGAGGAATACCCCCATTCGCCGCTCAGGATGGGAAGGGTCGGCCGCCCGGCTGGTGCATGTCGCTGGATCAGGTCGCGGACGCGGCGGTAATCGTCGCCCGCGGTTTCCGGCGCATGCCCATAGCTGCGATAAGGATGCACGCTGACGGCGTCCAGGTATTGCAGGACCTCGGAACCGAGAAAGGCGTCGAGGAAGTCCTCCGGCATGCCGGACGTTGCAGGACCGACGATACAGGCGTCGGGCACGGCGTTGCGGATGGCCCGGCAAGTCGCGAGGGCGAGGGCGGTGTACTGGGAGACGTCGGGCTTCGGTTTCCAGAACGTGATGTTCGGCTCGTTCCAGATTTCCCAGATGACATGGCGCCCCTTGAAGTGGATCGCGGACGCGGCGGCCCATGCGGCGAAGGCACCGATGCTCTCGGGGGTCTGGGGGGAGGCGGTATCGCGATGTTCCTGGCCGCTGACGGGATTGCGAGCGACGACGGTCCGCTCGTAGATCGGGTTGGAATAATCGAGGATGTAATAGGGACGAATGCCGTGGTCCTCCAGTTCGCTGGTAAGTTCGTCATAGTCGTCCCATTGATACTCACCGCGATTCCGCTCCGTGCCTGCCCAGGAGAAGTCCATCCGCGCGACCTTGAAGCCGGCGTCGCGAATCTGATCGAGGTCGGCGCGATGACCGGTGGTGAAGTGGATGTTGACGCCGACGCCATCGGGGATCCGGAGGTCGGGGAGGGCCCCGGCAAAGGCTGGGGCGCTGAAGGCGCCGGCGCAGGCCAGCAGCAGGGATCTCATGCCGCCAGCCTGCAGATTCCGGGGCCGGTTTCAATCCCGGCGGGGCGGAGGGCGTTGCGGACCCTCCACGCCGCGCGAGACGCGTGTGCTCAAGGTTTGAACTGGTCCCAGTTGTTGGCGGGCCAAAGGGACTTGCCTAACTTGACGAGCCGGTTCTGCAGCGTCGGATCGATCTTGCGGGTCTTGCAGCTCGCGGTCATCGCCCAATACCGGTCCAACCATTTGCCGCCGATGACATCGGTGCCGGGTACTTCATTGGACTTGGCAATACCGGACTTGTAGTAGCTGCTCGCCGGGTAGGATTCGCACTTGTCGAGCCACTCGTGGAGGTAGGCTTCGATGATTGTCTTGCGCTGCAAATCCGGCACCTGGCGCCAGACGTAGGCGAAGTGGGGTTCGACGGTGAGCAGATGGGCATTGGCCTTCTGCCAGGGTCCCCACCCCGACATGCGGTTTTCGGGCCCGACGCCGTTGTCGAACTGCTGGGCAGCGGTGATGAGGTTGATCATCAGGATGCCCGCCAGGCCGGCCTTGGGCGTTGCAGGCGTCATGCAGAGATTATTCAGGTAGCCGAAGTCGATGGGACCCGAGCCGTAGTTGCGGCGATTGGAGTTGTTGAGGGTGATCTGGACCTGATACCAGACCATGGTGAAATAATCCCAGTTCACGGCCCCGCTGTCGTTGATCGGCGCGGTTTTGTGTTCAACCTGGAGCAGATGGGGGGCCATGTTGAAGACCCGCTGACCCAGCCAGCTCCTCGCATTCGCCTGGCTTCCGAAGACCTCCTTGCCGAAGCCTTCGAGTTCGAACTCCGTCATGATTTCCCAGAGCTTGACGAGCATCCAATGGTGGGCACCCAAGACCTTACGCTGAAAGTCCTCGGGCCATGGGTGCGGGGGAATGGGCACCGCCGGGTGTCCGCTGCGACCGAAGAAGTCGAAGGCGTAGTTGTACCAGTCCGCCTCCATCGTGCGAAGCAGCTTCGCCGAGGTGACGTTATTGGTCTTCATCGCGCCGCGAATGTTCGCGTACTGCTTGAAGAAGGGGTGGTTCGTGAAATTGGTACCGAAGGATTCGATGGGGTTGGCGATGCCAAGCCAATGGCGCCAGTCCGGGTACTGCACCGCGACGGGAACCTCGCGGGCATTGAGGGTGCCGGTCGACTCGAACGGGAAGAGATAGTTCAGGGTGTCCTCGTCCCGCGGGAGGACGGCGTCGATGCCCGCCCCTGCGGCCCATTCCTGGATGGGGCGCGCGTCCAGTCCGGGTCCGGGCTGGTAGGGGGGATTCCAGGGCCGCGCGATGGCCGGAACCTTGACGGGGATGCTGCGGATGTAGCTGGCGAGCTGACGGGCCTCGAGGTCACTCAACCCGAGTAGCTTCGCCTGAACGATGATGGCCGGACTCGAGAAGTTGAAGTATTTCAGGTCGCGCCCGTCGCGTGTGTGACAGTCGGTGCAATGGATGTTGTGACCCTTGATGGCTTTCGTGAACCACAGCGCCTTTCCGGCGGCGATGTTGTCCGCGTCCGGGAGGGGCGGACACCAGTGGCTCGGATCATCCTGGTGAAACAGATCCGGCGGGAGGAGCCGCTCGGATCCTGACAGCACATCGAAGTCCAACACGCGGAAGCCGTGCGTGGCGTCATTGAACCGCCAGCGGATGACGTTTTCCCCCAGCGTGAAATTCGACGACTTGAGTGTCAGCGTATGGGTTGAGAAGCCTCCGCCGATACCGCCGAAGGATAGGCCCGGCTCACTCACGGTGACGGTATTGTTGTTCAGATTGACCCAAGCCCCGTCATTGATCTGAACAGAGGCCTCGTAGCCATGCTCGAGACCGAAGATCCGGGCCTGGAGCCGGTCGCCGACCGTCCACAACTGGAAGCGGGTTTCGACCACGCCATACGGTTCGATGACCTCGATCGGGAGTTGGATGAACGGTTTGCCGGGCGTGAGGCCCAGGACGTGCAGGCCCGCCGGGGGAACGATCGTCTGCGCGATCATGTTCGTGTCGACGTCAGGGACGACCTCCGACTCGGACAGGAATTGGACCTCGGAGCCGTCCGGCGCGCCGGACGAGGCGAGAAGAACAACGTCAGTGGAAGACTCCGGGGGAGTGACGATTGCCGGTTGGGCCGGCAGCGCGTCTCCAAGGAGCGCGAAGCTTAAAAAGACTGAGGCAAGTGCCATTTGAAATGGTCATCGGCGAGTTGGAACGTCTTCTTAATGCACCGACCGGGCAAACGCGCGACCGTTTTTGGCCTTCCCGCCATGTCCGACTCCACCCCATCCCCCTCCTCCGGGTCCCCTTCCCTGTCAATGGATTTGAGGCCGCGCCCCTCCTACTTTTCAGACGGGCTCTCAGGGATCGCTGAGCCGGCGAGATTCACCGTGCGGAGAAAGCTCGAAGCGATACGGGCATGGGAGACGAAGGGTGATGAAACAGCGACACGCCAGGGGCCCCAATCGGGCATTCGATTCTCCGGTCCCATGGCAGGCCCTGAACATTAAGTAAACCGCAGGCAAACCGGCAGGCCTACAGCGCGGCGGATCCAGGTCCAGGACACGACCTTCATTTTGGGATTCCCGGCGTTCCGCGGTGCGCGCACGATGTCGGCGCATGGTCCTGGTGGTCGACAACTACGATTCGTTCACGTACAACCTGGTGCAGTATCTCGGGGAGCAACAGGTGGCGATCGAGGTCCGTCGCAATGATCAGCTTACGCTCGAGGAGGTCCGGGAGCTCGACCCCGAAAGGATCGTCATTTCGCCGGGCCCATGCACGCCGCGCGAGGCCGGGGTGTCGAGCGACGTGATCCGGGAGTTCGGGCCTCGGACCCCGATTCTCGGTGTGTGTCTCGGCCACCAGTGCATTGGCCATGTCTTTGGCGCGGAGGTCGTGGTGAATCACCGGATGATGCATGGAAAGACGTCGCTCATCCGCCATCACGGGGGCGACCTTTTCGCCGGGATGCCCAATCCCTTCACCGCCACGCGGTACCATTCTCTTGTCGTGCGGCGGGACACCGTGCCGGACTGCCTCGAGATCACCGCGTGGTGCGAGGACGACCCGAGCGAGATCATGGGCCTCAGGCACACGGTGTTTCCCATCCGGGGCGTCCAGTTTCACCCGGAAAGTATCCTGACGCAGGAAGGCCGGCGCATCATCGCCAACTTTCTCGCGCTTCCCGCCGCGCCTTCTCCAAGCCACGCGCTCGCCGGGGAGCGCTCGAATCCAGCCCGTATGCCGCCTGGTGCATGAAATCTCGGGCCGCTGCGCGGGGACGGGGGAAAACTCCGGGGTCGACCGCCGGACCCCTGCCGACCAGCATCAGCGGCGAGCGTGACCTTCCTTCCCATCGTCCAACGTGAGTTGCGCGTAACCGCGCGTCGAAAGGTCACCTTTCAGATTCGATTTCTGGCCGGCATTGCGGCCGCCCTGTTGGGTGGTCTGTACCTGCTCGGGGCCTCGGTGAGGCCGGGCGGGATGTTGAGGGGCGGTCGTGACCTGTTCACGATCCTGGTGCACCTGGATTTTGTCGTCGCGCTGTTCTCCGGGGCATTCCTGACCTCGGATTGCATCAGCCGGGAACGGAGGGAGGGGACGCTGGGTTTCCTGTTCCTCACCGATCTGAACGGATTCGATGTGGTGGCGGGGAAGTTCGCCGCCCTTTCCCTGATACCGTTTCATGGGCTGCTCGCGACGGTACCCGTCGTCGGCCTGACGGTTTTCATGGGCGGAGTGACAGGCGGCGAGTTCTGGCGGGTACTCCTCGTGTTGATGAACACGCTGTTCCTGTCCTTGAGCGTTGGGCTCTGGATCTCGACACTGGTGGCCGACGAACGTCAGGCGGTTGGAATCACCCTCGCTGCGCTACTGGTCCTCACAGTCCTACCGGAGGGGATCGCCGTCCTGCTGTCCTTCGTGCCGATTGCAAAGACGTGGGAATGGATTCGGCTGGCGGGTCCCTGGGGCGTCCTGACGACCTCCCTGGCCACGGGTTACCGGACCGGGAGCCGCGCATTCCTTTGGGGCCTCGCAAACGAACATGCGCTTGCGTGGCTGTTTCTCGGGGTGGCGGCAGCCGTTGTAAGACGGACCTGGCAGGAGCGGGATGACCGATCGGCGATGACACCGGCAACCGGGCGCGGACGCGAACCCGTCGCGAGGCTTTCGACCGCCCGCCGGGTTCGATTGATCCGGGAGGGACCCCTGGCGTGGATGGCGTCCCGCAGCGCCTGGGCTCGACGGGCGGCATGGTGGGTGGCGGTTTTGGCCGTCGGGGTCTCCGGCCTCCTCTTCGGCGGTTTGATTTGGGACGGACAGAGATTCACGGCGGGGGCGGTGGCGACCCTTCCGCTGGTGGCGGGGTTCTACGCCCTGAAACTTCTCGCCGCGATACACGCCATTTATTCCCTGCAGGAGGCCTGCCGTTCCGGCGCGATGGAACTCCTTCTTGTGACGCCGGTCACGAGCCGGCGTTTGTGTGACGGACACCTTGCGGGGATGCGGGACGCCTTCGTGTGGCCCCTCGTGGTCCTCTCCACTGTGGAGGTTGGTGTGGGCCTTTTCGGCACAATCGTGAAAGGTGGAGACTGGCCCTCGCGGGGAACGATGATCCTGTCGGGGACACTTCCGGCGGCGCTGGCCGTCGGGGTGCACTGGATGGATTTTATCGCCGTGACGTATCACGCCTCGCGATGGGCGCTCCATTTCGCCCGGCCGGGGCGGGCGCTCTTTCATACCGTCGGACTCGTGCTTATCCTGCCGGCGTTGTTTTGCTCGTATGGGCGCGTCCTGATTGATGTGTACGTGATCTCGAGGTCTCGATCCGTATTGGAGCGGTTTCGAGAAGCGGCGCGCGGCTGGTATTTTCCGGGCCCGCTGACCAATGCGTTCGGCGCACCGCGGGGGTTCTGAGGGCCATGCCGCTCCGGCTGCCAAGGACGCCGCACCGTTGGGATCTCACGCCCCGGATGGATCAAAGCACGGCGGGAAGCCTGGTACTCGAACGGTTCGGCGGACCCGCGGAGAGGCGGTCGGCACGATGGCGCGGTCCACCTGCTTTACAGCATCCGCAAGGTCGCTGCGGTTCCTTGTTACGGAACAGCCCCCCAAAAAGAACAGTTAAGGAGATCGTCCCATCGCCGATAAGTCGCTTGTGAAGCTCGCTGCCGAGCATGCAACCCTGGCCGACGACGGAGCCATTCATGGCGGGCGCCTCGCAATAGGCGGGCGATGTCGACGCGGAATGGACGGGGCACCATGCGCACGAGCACAGGAAACCACCAATCGCTACGTTGGCTCGAACCGCTACACGGCCTTCCCCCTCCTACGATGTCTACGATCTTGCAGTTAGCTGATGAACCGCCTATTGTCGTGTCAGACTTGAACTCAGAAAATTCCACCCCATCCGACAAGACGACCATTCGCGTCCTGCTGACTCTGGGCAACGCGCTGGCGCGCGCAGGGCTGCGGAATTGCATCAGCGGACAGGCAGGCATCGAACTCGTTGGCGAGACCTCGGACATGCGCCGGACGATGCCTCTCCTGCAGGAGCTTCAGCCGGACGTGATTGTTCTGGATGAGGGCGCCGTGGTGGAACTGCGCACACTTGGCGTGGCCCTCCCGATCATTTCGGGCAGCGCCCCTCCCGCGTTGGTGCTCCTGGCCGAGAGTGGAACCCCGGAACTTCTGGATTCGGCACTTAGCGCCGGCGTGAAGGGGTTCCTGGACCCGGCGACAGCACCCGATGCCTTGCTCTCGGCGATTCGACAGGTCGCCGCGGGAGAGCGGTATATGTCGCCCGGGCTGCTTTCCAAGCTGGTGAAGCGGGAGGAGAATCCGACTGGCGTCGATTCGGCGCCCGAAGACATTCTGACCGACCGGGAGCTGGAGGTCTTTCAGCTCACCGGTGAAGGGTTCGAGGCCAAGGAGATCGGGGACCGATTGGGGATCAGTCCGCGCACGGTGGACGTCCACCGCGCGAATATTCGACAGAAACTGGGGCTCAACAGCGTTCACGAACTCATGCGTTTTGCGACCGCCTGGCAGCAGAACCGCGCCCGGGCGGACCGCCTGCAGCGGTTCTGTCGGGAGAAGCGCCCCCTGTTGCTGGTCGAGGACGACGAGGTCGATGTGTTGAGTCTCGAGCGTGCCCTGGCGCGATTGCCGGCGGCGTTTCCCATCGAGGTCGCCCGTCACGGCGAGGCGGCCCTTCAGTGGCTGAGGGGCGAGAACCACCCGCTGCCGTTTCTTATCCTCCTCGATATCAATATGCCCCGCATGAACGGGCACGAATTCCTCGCGGAACTCCGCCAGGATCCGGTTCTTCGCACGCTGCCCGTTGCCGTGCTCACGACGTCGCCCCACGAGGCGGATCGGGACCGGCTCTACCAACTCGGCATCATGGCTTACCTCGTGAAGCCCACCCGTTCCGAAGAATACGTGGAGATGCTTCGCAGCCTGGCCGAATTCTGGAGCTTCAATTCGCCGCCGCCGGTCCCCCGCCGACCCTCCAGCACCCAGGATGATTCTGTGGTGACGCATACGGCATAGGGCTGTGGAAGGTGTTCCCGAAAGGGTCGCCTGCCCTTTCCTCACGCGCCAACACCCGTCCGGCGTCCAGCGGTTTCGGAACCTCGAATCGCCCGCGCGGTTTAGGCGATGCCCTTGCCCTACAAGGGCCTGCGCTGGGGTGAACCGCGCCGCGCGCCGACCTTGGGTTCTGCCTGGCGCGCCACGGTCTGGCGGCGACAGTCCCCCCGGCACTCCGTGCCAAGGCGGGGTCTGCGGCCAGGGCCCAGCGCCGAGAATCGCGTGCTGGACGCGGAGACGGTCCGCCAACCAGAATTGGCGTTTCTCGCGGAGATCAGGTATGGGATGAATCCTGCTCTGGCGCCCTGGTTGCGCCGTGACATCCTATGGAGGCCGAGATGGAACATCGTTCCGCCCCCGAACTGCTCCGGCGCGAGCTGATCGAAGGCGCGCCCGATGCGATTTACACTCTCGACGCGGAAGGCCGGGTGCTTTCCGCCAATGCAGCGGCCGCGGCCGTGGTGGGCTGCGAACCGGAAAGGCTTTCGGGCCTCTCCGTCCTGGAGATCATTGCGCCCGAGGATCGGGAGCGCACGCAGGCAAGGATTTCCGCCAGGTTTCAGCATGGTGCAGGCGACCAACCATTCGTCGTCGACATTATCGATTACCACGGACGACGGCGCACGATGGAGGTGACGTCGCGGCTGATCCACCGACCGGGTGAGGCACCGCGACTCGAGGGCTTTGCCAGGGACATTACGGACCGCAAACGCGCCGAAAGCGCCCTCCGAACGCTGGCGGCGATGACAGCGCAGGGCCGGGGCGAGGACTTCTTCCGCTCCGTCGCTCGGAGTGTGGCGGAGGCCCTCCGGGTGAAGTACGCCCTGGTGGGACAGATCCAGCCGGAGGGTTCCAGCCGTGTCCAGACCCTCGCTGTCTGGGCGGGCGACCGCTTCGCGCCGAATTTCTCCTACGACCTGGTAGGAACCCCGTGCGAAGGGATGGTGGACCGGGAAATCCGGATCGTGGCACGCGATGCGACGGCTCGATTCCCAGGCGACCCCTTGTTGCTGGAGACGCAGGCGGCGGCATTCGTGGGCCTGCCTTTATGGGGAACGGAGGGCACTCCCATCGGGTTGCTGGCCCTTGTTCAAGGTGAGGAGTTCGATCCGTCCCCGGCCCAACTCGACATGCTTCGGATCCTGGCGGCGCGTGCCGGGGCGGAGATTGACCGTCTGCGCGCCACCGACGCTTTGCGGGCCAGCGAGGAGCGATTCCGCCAACTGGCCGAACAGGCCCGCGACGTTCTGTGGGCGGTGGATCTTCCTTCCAGCCGTCTCACGTACCTGAGCCCGTCCTTCGAGCGGATCACGGGCATCGCGACCTCGGAGATCCGCCCTCACGTGCGGCGGGTCCTTCGGCGGATCGACGCCCGCGACAGAAAGCGGGTCTTCGATGCACTGCGAACGGCCCTGACCAACCCCGGCGACGGCTACGCCCTCGAGTATCGCCTGATGGCGAAGGATGAATCCGAGCGGTGGATCTTCGACCAGGGCGTGATCATCCGCGACGGAGAGGGCAGGCCCGTGCGCATCAGTGGGGTCGCCCGCGATATCACCGCGCGCAAACTGACCGAGATCGCGCTCGCCGAGGAACGCGGCCGATTTCGCGAACTTTTCGAGAACTCGCCCGATGCGATCTTCGTGGAGTCGTTCGAGGGGATCGTGCTCGATGTCAACCAGGCGGCCTGCGAACTCCACCGGCTTCCCCGGGAGCGGCTCGTGGGGCGGCATGTCACCGAACTCGCACCGGAATACTTGCGGCAGGAGGTCAGCGCGGGTTTCCAGCGCCTTGCGAGCGGGGAGGTCAGCCTCGCGGAGACGCTCGCGCTGCGCAGTGACGGCACGGTGGTTCCTGTGGAATTGCGTGCCACCCGGGTGGTTCTCCACGAACGCCGGCCCGCGCTTTTGTTGCACGTCCGCAACATCAGCATCCGCAAGAATGCGGAGGAATTCCTTGCCGGCCAGAAGCGGATCCTGGAGTGGATCGCCACCGGTCGACCCGTTGAGGACGTGCTGACGGAATTGGTGCGGGTCACCGAGGCTCGTCATCACGAGACGCGATGCTGGATCGTATGGTTTCCGGACGGCACCAACTTTCCCGCGGCCGTGCTGGCACCCACCTTTGACCCGGCATCCGTGACGGAACTGGCGGCCCTTGCGCGGGAGGACCCGCGCCTGGCGCCGTGGGAATCGGGGGCGGACGCCGGGCCGACGGTCCTTGCCGAGCTTTTGACCGGATCGGACAGCATGGCGCGGTTGACGGCGATCGAACGTCGCCGATGGGCGTCGGCGGTGACGGTGCCGGTCGTGGCCCGGAGCGGTCAGCCCCTGGGGGCATTTTCGGCGCTCCTGGAGGAGGGGGCGGCGGCGGCGGAGTCTCAGCTCAACCTGTATCGCATTGCCGCGTCGCTCGCAGGCGTGGCAATCGAACGGCACCTGACCGACGCCTCCCTCCGCGAGGGCGCCGCGCGGCTTCATCGGGCTAACGCCGCGCTCCTTGAACTGGCGCGCAGCGAACTCGTCGCACACGGCGACCTGGGCGTTTCGCTCCAGGAGATCACCGAGGCCGCGGCCCGCGGGATCGGGGTCTCCCGCGTCAACATCTGGCTATTCGAGGAAAACGACACGGTGCTCCGCTGCGTCAGCCAGTACGAGGACGGGCACGTCGGCAGTCCGGCAAACCTGGAACTGCGGGTCGCGGATTACCCGTGCTACTTCGAGGCGGTTACGCGCGACCGGTTTGTTTCGGTCAGCGATATCCAGGTGGATGCGCGGACGGCGGAATTGCTCGCGGGCTATTTCCGGCCGCTTGGGATTGCCTCGATTCTCAATGCCGGGATTCGCCTGCGCGGCCGGCTTATCGGGATGATCTGCCTCGAGCACCAGGGGCCGCGGCGCACCTGGAAAAACGAGGAGGAACTCTTCGCCGGCTCCCTGGCGGACATCGTGGCGCTCGCGGTGCAGGCCGGGGAACGTCGCTGCATCGAAGAGGCGCTTCGGCAAAGCGAAGAGGCCTACCGTTCCGTCGTGGGCGCCCTGGCCGAAGGGGTGATGCTGGTGAATCGCGACGGTTCCTTCGTCACCTTCAATGACAGCGCCGCGGAAATCCTCGGGCTGACCGCCGATTACCTTCGCAACCATCGCCTCGCCGATGTGACGTGGGACACCATCCGTTTGGACGGCTCCCGCCTTCAGCCCGAGGAATACCCGGCCGCCATGACGCTGCACTCGGGCGCGATGGTGACCGACTCGGTGATGGGGGTGCGCCGTCCGGACGGCCGCCTCGTCTGGATCTCCATCAATTCGCGTCCGTTTTCGCGGGATGAAGACGGTCAGGTTTCAAGCGTCGTCGTGTCGTTTGCGGACATCACCGCGCGCCAGGAGGCCGAACGCGCCCTGCGCGAAGGACACGAACTCCTTCGGGCGGTGAGCGATGTCCAGGCGCGATTCATCGAGAATTCCGATCCCCCCACCACCTTCAGCCACATGCTGGAGGGGCTCATCCGCATGACCGACAGCGAAGACGGGCTCATCGGCGAGGTGGTGTGGTCCCAGGACGGCTCGCGGCAATTGAAGGTCTTTGCGCCGGGAATGGGGCGCCAGGCCGGTTCACCGCCCGGATCTGCCGAGGCAACTCCCGCCGCCGATGCCACGACCCATCCGATTCTGGCCGGCTTGCTCGAAGAGGTCCTTCTGGCGGCCCGCCCCCTGCTGCGGGACGTGGCGGGCGGCGAACCGTCCGAAACGGAAAACGCCGGCCCCACCACCGCGTCGCGGCACCTGTTGGGGCTCTGTCTTCAGCACGATGAGGAGGTGGTCGGCGTGGTGGGCCTTTCGCGTCGCGATAAGCCCTATGGCGAATCGGTGATCCGCGGCCTCGAGCCCCTGCTGATCACGTGCGCCAACCTGATCGGGGCGATGCGCATCGACTGCCAGCGCGAACAGGCCGAGGCGCAGATCCGCCACCTCAATGCGGAGTTGGAGCAACGCGTGGAGGACCGGACCGCGGACCTGCGCTCCACAAACGAGGAACTGGCTGAATTCGCGTACGTCGTCACGCACGATCTCAAGGCGCCCCTGCGGGGAATCCATCAGCTCTCGGAATGGCTCACCCAGGACCATGCGGCGCGCCTGGATGCGGAGGGACTTCGTCTGCTGGGTTTGATGCGAGGCCGGGTGAAACATCTGCAGCGGATGATCGATGGCCTCCTGGCCTGCGCGCGCGTGGCCCGGACGCCGGAGCCGGAGAGCAGTGTTCCGACCCTCCAGATGGTCCGGGAGGTGGCGACCGTACTGGCCCCACCGGGTCACATCACGATCGAGCCCTCGCCGGATTTGCCTGTCATCTTCGGGAACCCCGATCGTCTCTACCAGGTGTTCCAGAACCTGCTGGATAATGCGGTCAAGTACCTCGACAAGCCCCGCGGCAAGGTTCAAGTCACCGCGAGCCGACGACGCGGTGTGTGGGAGTTTCGAGTGTCAGACAACGGTCCAGGCATTCCCGAACGCTACCGGGAGAAGGTGTTCCAGATCTTTCAACGTCTCGACCCGGCTGGACAGATTCCCGGCACCGGACTCGGACTCACCCTCGTCAAGCGGATCGTCGAGAGCCGGGGGGGCAGGATCTGGATCGAATCGGAAGATGGCCAGGGCGCAACCTTGTGCTTCACATGGCCGGATCGCGCCCGCCGCCGGGCGGTGACCTGACTCATCCGCAGCCGCCCGCAATTCAGGGGGCGATCCCTTCGAAATCACCGAGCTTACGCTTGAAGGTGAAATCCGCGGGGCCCTTCACGAGGATTCGCCCGGTGTGTTTGACATCGCCCGCAATGGCGGCAAACGGCAGGGCCACGACGAAGATCGCGGCACCCACGGCCGTTGCGGCAATCCCGACGGGCCGAACGATCAGGGCGTCAGCCGCAACCGCGACCGGATCCGTCCGGTGATCGGAAGTCGTGGTCGTCGTTGTTGCTGTCGTTCCCGCCGTCGCGCCGGTCGGACCCGCCGTCGGCGCCACGCCGGGAGGCGGTCCCGACATCGTTGAGGTTGTCGAAGACGCCGGTGTTCCCTCGCTGGCGGCACCGTCCTGCGCCCCCAACCGCGGAGCGGAAGCGATCGCGACCGACAAGGCCATGCCAACGGACACCCAGGATCTGTTCATGCGGCAGTCGTCTACGTCCCACCCGACGGAAAGTCGATGGAATTTCCCGGTCTCTCGGACAAGGAACCGCGACAGGTTCACCAGCGGAAGTGAGCGCGAAATTCCCGCGCCTCCACGACATATCGAACGCCGCGCCGCCGCTCAGCCGGCCATCCCGGAAACCATTCGGCGGGACAAAGGAAGGAGCTCTCCCACTGCATACCGCACTTTTCCATGACCCTTCGCGATGCGCTATTGAGGGCCACGGCACGCGCCGCCACGCGATCGAGCCCCCACGGGCCGAAGCCCAGTCGAAGCAGCCCCAAGGATCCCTCCGTGGCGAGACCGCGACCCCAGACGTCCCTTTGAAGGCGGTAACCCAGCTCCAAATCGAAGGGTTCGCTGCGCTCGGGCCGGAGATGGAACCAACCCACACAGGCGCCCGTTTCCCGAAGAATGGCCGCCCGAAATCCGTACTGTCGGCCCTGGGGATGACCCTGGAGCATCCTTGGAAGGTAAATGCGGTCCACGACCTCGCGTGGAGTCGCCACTCCGCCCGAGATGAACCGCATCACATCCGGGTCCTGGTCGAGACGCCAGATCCACTCGGCATCGGTGAGGCTGATCCCTCTGAGCACAAGCCGGTCGGTTTCGACGACCGGACAAGCCTCAGTCGGCAGTGGAATCATTGCGGGATTGCGCAGCCGGCCGGAGGCGCCGATCAATGGCCGCGGATCAGGACCCTGGCCCGCTCCAGGGCTTCGTCGAGCCGTGCCGCATCCCGGCCTCCGCCGCGGGCGTTCTCCGGCTTGCCCCCGCCTTTGCCAGCCACAATGGGCGCAATCTGCTGGATGATCTTGCCCGCGTGCTGCCGGTCTGTGTAATCGGGCGAAACGGCCGCCACCAGGGCGACGGCGCCCCCGCTCACGCCGCCAAGGACGATCACCCCCTGGAAGGCGCTCTTGAGGGCATCCGCCACGGCCTGGAGAAAGTCGCCGTCCACGCTGCCGAGGTTTTGGATCACCGTCGGGACGGCACCGATCTGGATTGCCTGGGATCGGAGCGTCACCGCCACATTCGACGCCTCCCTCTGCCGTGCCGCCTTCAGGCTTCGTTCGAGATCCTTCTGTTGCGCGAGGAGGGCCTCCACCTTCCTTTCCAGTTCATGGACAGGCGCATTGATCCTGGACGCGAGGGTCCTAAGCAACCCGCGGTCGAAGCGGTCCGCGTCCAGGGCGACTGTCCCTGCGATCGCCTCGATGCGCCGGATCCCGGCGGCGATCGCGGCCTCATTCAGGATGCGAAAGGGGCCGATCTCACCCGTGGCGCGGGTGTGCGTACCGCCGCAGAGTTCCATGCTGAAACCGTCGAGCGCCCCGGGTCCGCCGCCGACCTGAACGACACGCACGCGGTCGCCGTATTTGTCGCCGAAGAACTGCATCACATCGCGTCGCGATTTCACTTCGCCGAAGGCGACCTCCGTCCAGCTCACCGGGGCGTTTTCGAGGATCCTTTCGTTCACGAGCCTCTCCACATCCGCCAACTGGACGGGAGTCAACGGCGACGAATTGAAGTCGAAGGTGAGCTTCTCGGGCCCCACGTACGATCCCTTCTGGGAGGCCTCCGGTCCGAGGACCTGGTGAAGCGCCCAGTGGAGAAGGTGCGTCACGGTGTGATGCCGCTGAATCGCGGCGCGCCGATCGCGATCGACGCGGAGGATCGCCTCGGAACCGCCCTCGGGAAGGGGCGCGTCCTCGCCGAGACCCTTGTCCAGGAGATGCAGGAAGGTTCCGCCGGATTTCTGGGTGTTGACGATGCGCCACAGGCGGGCGGCATCGGAAAGTTCGCCCGCATCGCCGACCTGCCCTCCCATCTCCGCGTAGCACGCTGAGGTGTCCAGGATCACGGCGATGCGGTCCTTCATCCGGACGACCTCGAGGACACGCGCCGGGGTTTGGAGGGTTTCGTAACCGACGAAACGGGTCGGAGTCGTGGTTTCGATCTGGGAGAGTTCGATGACCTGCTTTTTTTGCGCGGCGCGCGCGCGCGCGCGCTGTTGGTCCATCAGGCGGTGGAAGCCGTCGAGGTCGACCGACAGTCCACGCTCCCGTGCCAGAAGCTGCGTGAGATCAAGTGGGAAACCCTGCTCATCATAGAGGCGAAAGGCGAATTCGGCGGAGATATCGCCTCCGGTCGCCGCCTCGTTGAAGAGGACGAGACCGTTGTCGAGCGTCCGGTTGAACGCCTCCTCCTCTCCCCTCAGGACCTCCATCACGTGCTCCTTACGGGACCGGATCTCCGGAAACACATCTCCCATCGTCGCCGCCAGCACGTCGACCAGCTTGAAAAAGAAGGGCTCCCGGAACCCCAGGGTCCGGCCATAGCGAACCGCGCGTCGCAGGATGCGACGCAGGACGTAATTCCGGTCCGTGTTGCCGGGCTGAATGCCATCGGCAACGGCGAAGGCGAGGGTGCGAAGGTGATCGGCGATGACGCGGAAGGCGACATCGACCTTTTCCTGCTCGGTCGACGCCACGGCCCCGGCTGCGGGCAGCGTCGAGCCATACCGACGCCCACTCAGCCGTTCAATGGCATCGAACAGCGGCCGGAAGATATCCGTCTCGTAATTCGAAATGCGGGCGTGGACGAACTCGGTGAATCCCTTCGTCCCCTGAAGAATGCTGGTCACCCGTTCGAATCCCATGCCGGTATCCACATGACGGGCCGGCAATGGCGAGAAGGCGCCGTCGGGGTTGGCATTGTACTGGATGAAGACCAGGTTCCAGATCTCGATGCATTCCGCGCTGCCCTTGTTGACGAGCGCCCCGCGGGTGTCTCCGGCAGGGGTGAGGTCCATGTGGATCTCGCTGCAGGGCCCGCAGGGACCGGTCTCGCCCATCATCCAGAAGTTGTCCTTTCGTCCGCCGCGAACGATATGCACCGCCGGGTCGAGTCCGGCGCCGCGAAAGAGGGCCACCCAATGGTCCCAGGCCTCCTGATCGAACTCGGCGGGGTCTCCAAGGGCGGGATCCGGACCGTACACCGTCGCGTAGATACGGTTCCGGGGGAACCCCCAGACGCCCGTTAGCAACTCCCAGGCCCATTCAATCGCCTCGCGCTTGAAGTAGTCGCCAAACGACCAGTTGCCCAGCATCTCGAAAAACGTGTGGTGGTAGGTGTCCAGTCCCACGTCCTCGAGGTCGTTGTGCTTGCCCCCGGCACGAATGCATTTCTGGGTGTCGGCGGCCCGGCTGGGCAGACCGGCAATGGCGCCGGGCCAGCGATCCACGTCGGGCTTGCGTTCGCCCAGAAAGATCGGGACGAACTGATTCATCCCCGCGTTGGTGAACAGCAGGTTCGGGCTGTCGGGCATCAGCGAACTCGACGGCACGATCGTGTGCTGCTTCGAGCCGAAGAAATCCAGGAAGCTCTGCCGGATCTCGGCGCTGGTTTTGAGGTGCGGCATGGCGACGCTCCCGCACCCGCCAGGTCCAGGCGTTCAGGCGCGAGGGAATGCAAGAGTGACAAAGCCCCCGGACCGAAGCGAGGTCCACTTTGGCCCGCTGGCCACCACGGGCGAACGAAACATGACACGGACAGGTGACGGACGCCGGATTCCGCGGATGCAGGCCAAGGGCTTCCACCGGGCTCCGCCCTTCCTGCTGGATTTCGACCGGCTTCGTGGTCAGACCGCCGCGGGGGCGGGGGCGCCGAAGCCCGGGAGTTTGGGGGGCGCGGGCTTGGGCACTTCAGGAAGCGGTGTGGCCGCCTGCGCGCCTGTCGGCGGGTCGATTTTAGGCGTGGGCGGAGTGGAGGGGGAAAACTTTCCGGTGCGCACGATCTCGAGAACCTGCCAGCCTTCGAGGGTCTCGTAATCAAGCAAGGCCCTGGCGATGGCCTCGAGGGACTCGCGACGGGTTTCGATGAGTTCCTTGGCGATACGGAAGCGTTCCTCAATGATCCGGCGGACTTCCTCGTCAATCTCGCGAGCCGTCGCCTCGCTGTAGTCCTTTCGCCGCACCATGTCCCGGCCGAGGAAGTACTCGTCATCGGACCCGTACTGGACCATGCCGAGTTTGTCGCTCATCCCCCACTGGCAGACCATGGAACGTACAAGGTTGGTGGCCTGCTTGATGTCGCTTGAGGCGCCCGTCGAGATGTCGCCGGAGATCAACTCCTCGCTTATGCGCCCGGCCATGATCACCGAGATCAGGTCGAGCATCTGTTTGCGCCCCTGGTTGATCACGTCCTTCTCCGGAAGGTACATGGTCGACCCGAGCGACTGCCCGCGCGGGATGATCGTCACCTTGTGGAGGGGGTGGGTATGGTTGAGGAGGACGTTGACCAGGGCATGCCCGGCCTCGTGCCAGGCCGTGAATTGCTTCTCCTCGTCGGTCATCGCCAGGCTTCGGCGTTCACGCCCCCAGCGGACCTTGTCGCGGGCCTCCTCGAGTTCCTTCATGCCCACGGCCTTCTTGCCGGTCCGCGCCGCAAGCAGGGCCGCCTCGTTGAGCAGATTCGCGAGTTCGGCGCCCGAAAAACCAGGGGTGCCGCGCGCTGTCACCCCGAGATCCACGCTGGGATCCAGCTTCACGTTGCGCGCGTGCACCTTGAGGATTGCCTCGCGTCCTTTGACATCGGGGAGATTGACGGTGATCTGGCGGTCGAAGCGCCCCGGTCGCAGGAGGGCCGGATCGAGAACATCCGGCCGGTTCGTGGCGGCAATGATGATGATGCCCTCCTGGGTGTCGAAACCGTCCATCTCGACCAGCAGTGCATTGAGGGTCTGTTCGCGCTCGTCGTTGCCGCCCCCCAGGCCCACCCCGCGGCTGCGGCCCACGGCGTCGATCTCATCAATGAAGATCAGGCAGGGCGTGTTCTTCCGCGCCTGCTCAAACATATCGCGCACCCGGCTGGCGCCGACGCCGACGAACATCTCCACGAAATCCGAACCGCTGATGCTGAAGAACGCCGCGTCGGCCTCGCCGGCAATGGCCTTGGCGAGCAGCGTCTTTCCAGTGCCGGGGGGGCCGATCATCAGGATCCCCTTCGGAATGCGACCGCCGAGCTTCTGAAATTTCTTGGGGTCCCTGAGGAAATCGACCAGTTCCGAGACTTCATCCTTCGCTTCCTCGACGCCGGCGACTTCCTTGAAAGTGGTCTTGTTCTTCTCCTTGGTCAGCATGCGGGCGCGGCTCTTGCCGAAGCTGAGGGCCCCGTGGCCGGCCATCTTGATCTGCCGGATGAAGAAGAAGTAGATGAGCGCCGCGAGGAGCAGGAAGGGCAGGACGACCGTCACGAACACGTTCATGAGGAGCGTGTTGGGGGTCTTCACCTCCACGCCGTGCTTGCGCTGCAATTCCTTGGCATCGTCCTCCGCGAGGTAGACCCGCGTGATGAAGGCGGTCTCGTGCGCGCCCCCGGCCTCGCCCTGCACGGCCTGGCCACTGCCCGCGGCTGCCGCCTCCACATAACGCCCGGTGATCTCCTGGAGGGGCGATTGCGGGTCAAACGTGATGGTCGCGGCGACGATCTGGTTGGACTCGAGCTTCGCGAAGAACTCCGGCGGCGTGAGTTGCTGATACTTCGTATCGGCCTGCCGCCGCAGCATGAACAGCAGCGGCAGGAAGCCCAGGATCGCGATCAGAAAAAGCCATCCCCGCGTCGGGACTCGGCCCTCGCCGCCTTTGGGCGGGCGCGGGCTCTCGTTGGGCTTCAGTTCTTCCGACATTCTGTATTCTATTTCCGACGCGAGCGTAGCATCAGCACCAGGACCGTGCAACGAGCCTTGCCGCCCGCGCCTGGAAATCCAAGTCGACAAGTTGGGAAAGGCATCCGGCCTTGCCCGTGCCAGGGACACCGACGGAGGACCTCACCACGGAAGCTGCCCCCTCGAAGAACGTCCCATTCGACCCATCGTCGGGTGCGAGTCAGCACTGGATTTTGGCATTCCATCGAGATTTTTGTGGCGCACCCGAGGTCCTCTGGTATCGTCCCCGGCCCTTGCTGCGTTGGCATCTCATGCCTGCGTGGCCTTTGAGGGAAGAGACCGGATCAACAGGAGATTTCCAGGAGTCAGCGACGTGAGCTCCACCAAGAAACACGCTGTCAAGAAAGCGGTCCCGACGGGCCGCGGGAAAACCGTGGGCAGCACCACGGCCGCCGCAATTCTCGGCGGGGGGGCCGCGCCCATGGTGAAGGCGGCGCCCAAAGTCACCCGGACGCCGGATCCCGAATGGGATCGCTATCGTCAGATCCTGATGGATCTGCGGGAACAGTTGGTCCGGCAAATGAATGGCCTGGCCAAGGAATCCGCCGAACAGCTCCCGGGTTACAGCATGCACATGGCCGATTCGGGCACCGACAATTTCGATCGGGATTTCGCCCTGAGCCTGCTGTCCAGCGACCAGGACGCCATCTACGAAATCGACGAAGCCCTCAAACGCATTGAACGAGGCACCTACGGGACCTGCGAGCTGACGGGCAAAGCCGATTCCCCGGGCCCGGCTCGATGCCATTCCCTGGACCCGATTCACGGTCGAGGCCCAGGCCCAACTGGAGCGTGAAGGCGCCCTGCGCCACCGCCGGCTCGGCTCCCTCGGCACCCTCGACGCCGGGGGGCCCGCCGAAATCGAGGACGACGATGAGGTCGAGGAGAAACCCGCAAAGGAAAAGGAATAGCCGATGCCCCGCGAGATCGTGACCATCGAATGCACCGAGGCGCGGAAGGAAGGCAAACCCGCCGTCCCGCTACACCACCACCCGCAACAAGAAGCTGAAGGCCGAGAAGATTGAGCTGAAGAAGTTCAACAAGCACCTCCGCCGTCATACCCTCCACCGGGAGATCAAGTAACTCGCCATGCCGCGCAAGACCCATTCGGACCGAAACGGACCGCAGCGCCGGCACGCGGTACCGTTGAAATCCGCACCCCGCGGCCCAAGCCCAAGATCGATTTCACGGTCGAGGCGCTCGATTACAAGAACGTCAATCTGCTCCGTCAGTTCGTCACCGACCAGGGCCGGATTTTGCCGCGCAAATACACCGGCCTGCCGGCGCATTACCAGCGGCGGCTGAACGCAGGCGATCAAGCGCGCCCGGCAGATGCTCCTGATGAAGTAGGCGCGGCGGGCCGGAGTTGTTTCCGGGGGCGACGGCCGGACAGGCCCCGCGCGCCACACCCCGCCGGCGGGCTGTCCCTCCCGCGCCTCACCCGCTAGTTGCAAATCGTTTGCGGTTGGCCCATAGGTCGGAAGTGAACCGTCCCTGCCGGGCCCGTCCGGTCTTCGTCCGTCGCGCCGCCATTGCGCTGGCGATCGCCTTGATCGCATCCGAGCCGGCCCTCGCCGCCTCCCCGTCCGCGTTTTCCGGTCCCAACGTCCTCACGTCCTTCCTTCCCCTCTATTCGATCACCGCCGGGATCGCGGGCGATCGCGCCCATGTCGAAAACTGGATTGCGCCAGGGGTCGACCCGCACGATTTCCAGTATCGCCCTCGTGACCTCCATCGGCTGTCCGCCGCCCGCCTGCTGGTGGTGGCCGGCCTGGGACTCGAGGGGTGGAATCTCGACCGACTCCGCGAGATGTCGGACAACCACGACCTGCGGATCGTCGAGGCGGCAGCCGGCCTGCCGAAGGATCTCCTGCTTTACGCCGGGAGCGAATTCCCATCCGAGCCGGCAGCCGGACCCGGAGTGCCCGGGACGAAGCCGAATCCGCATTTCTGGTTGGACCCGCTGTTGCTGGCCCGTTCCGTGACGAACGTGATGCACGCCCTGATCGCCATCGATCCGGGGGGCGGCCCTGAATACACGCGCAACGCGGCGGCCTGCGTTGACCGTTTGAATCGACTGGACCGGGAGCTTGCGTCAGGCCTGGCGCCGTTTCGCGCGTACCCGTTCATTACCTATCACGACGCCTTTCCCTACTTCGCACGGCGGTATGGGCTGCGCCTGGTGGGTGTCGTCGAGGCGGCGGCGGAAGAACAGCCTTCCGCGCGTCGGTTGATCGACCTGACCCGCGTCGTGCATCGCGACCAGGTCCGGGTCCTGTTCACCGGCGTCAACCCGCCTCGCATGGCGCGGCAGCTGGCAGCCGACCTTCACCTTCGGGTGGCCATCCTGGAGACCCTGGAGGTCGGCCCGCTGGAAGCCGGGGCTTATGAGGCCGGGATGCGTCGAAACCTCAAAACCTTCCAGAGCACCCTCGGGGTGCCGGAATCCAGGTGACTGCGAATGGGACACACCCCCCCGCGCTGATCGAGGTGCGGCACCTGCACGTGAGTCTGGGCGGCCGTTCGGTCCTGACGGACGTCAATCTGGAGATCGCGGCGGGGCAACTGGTCGCCCTGATCGGCCCGAACGGCGCGGGCAAGACGACCCTGCTGCGAAGCCTTCTCGGATTGATCCCGATCGAGGCTGGCGAGATTCGGCTTCTCGGCACGTCAGAGATCCGGCGGGCCCTGCCGCGCGTCGGCTACGTGCCCCAGCGACTGGCATTGGATGGGGGATTACCCCTTAGCGTCCGGGAATTCCTCGCGCTCCGCCGGCGGGAGACGCGCAACTGGTTCTGGCGCCGACGGCAGGATCTGGATGAACGGTTGCCGCCCGTGGCCGCGGAACTGGGAGTGGGACCGCTACTGGACAAGCTGGTGTCGAGTCTCTCGGGCGGGCAGCTCCAACGGGTCCTGATTGCGTTCAGCCTGCTGAATGACCCCGAGATTCTGCTCCTGGACGAGCCGACGGAAGGTGTCGATGCCCCCGGCGAGAGGACCTTCTACGAGATCATTTCGGAGATTCACAGGCACCATCGCCTGACCGTGGTCCTGGTCTCGCATGATCTCTCCGTTGTCCACCGGCATGCGTCGTGGGTGGTGGCCCTGAATGGTCGGGTCTGTTGCGAGGGACCGCCGGACGCCATCATCGCCGGCGACGCGCTGCTGCAGGTGTATGGACAGCACGTGACGAGCTACCACCACCACCATCATCCTCCGTCCCCTCCCCGATCCCATGATGGCCGGCCTGATCCTACCCGTTGAGCCATTCATGCGCCGGGCCCTGCTCGGAGTGGCGCTGCTCGCGCCCCTCTGCGCGCTTCTCGGGGTGTTTGTCACGGCGCGGCGTCTGGCGTTCTTCAGTGACACGGTGGCTCACGCGTCATTGGCCGGCATCGGGGTGGCTTTCCTGCTCGGGCTCCAGGAACCCACTCCCGGGATGCTGGCAGTCAGTCTGGTCGTGGCGGCTGCAATTGTCTGGCTGCGGGAGCAGAGCGGCCTTTCGAACGACACCATCATGGCCCTGCTCCTCACCGGGTCCGTGGCGACAGGCACCGTCATCCTGAGCCGTCTCCACCGTTTCGGCGGTGATCTTCACCAGGTCCTGTTCGGCGACATTCTGGGGATTGGATCCATGGAGCTGTGGCTGGCGGCAGGACTGCTGGCGTTCGTGGTCATTGCAGCGCGCTGGGCGCTGAGCCCGCTCTCGCTGATCGCGGCCAACGAGGAGTTGGCACACGTGAGTGGCCTGCCAGTCCGATGGTTCAACTATGGATTCGTGGTGCTGTTGACCCTGACCGTGACGGTGACGATCCGGCTGGTCGGCATCCTTTTGGTCGGCGCCCTGCTCATCATTCCTGCCGCCTCCGCCCGGATGCTCAGCCGGAATCTTCGGCAGGAGATCATCCTTGCGGTGGTGATGGGACTCGTTGCGGGCGTGAGCGGCGTCCTGGCTTCGGGATGGGTGGAGGACCTTCCCTGCGGATCGGCGGTTGTGCTGGCGAGTCTACTCTTGTTTCTTGGATCGCTGGGAATCCGGCGTTTCATTCAGCGCGGGCGCCGACCGCAACCTGAAATCCGATGAAGTCCAAAGCCCGTGTTCATCGTCCTGAGAGTCCCGAGGATTTGCAGGCCCACCTTCGACGCGATGCGCGGCGACTGACCGGTCCGCGGCTCGCGATCTTGAAGGTGTTGCAGGACCATCCCCATCCGCTCTCGAACAAGGAAATCTTCAAACTGCTGGCGGCGGAGGAATGCGACCTGGCGACGGTGTACCGGTCGGTGCATTTGCTGGAGGACCTTGGGCTGGTGACGCGATTTGATTTCGGCGACGGGGTGGCCCGGTTCGAAGTGTGCCGCAGGGACGGTGCCGCGCATCATCACCACCTGGTGTGCACGTCCTGCAGCGCGGTGGTCGAGCTCGATGGCTGCCTGGCGCTGGAATGGGAGAACCGGATCGCGCGGGAGAATGGCTTTAGGGGCGTCACCCACAAGCTCGAGTTTTTCGGCGTGTGCCCGCGCTGCCAGTGACCCATGGGGACCGGCCTCGCATCGGCGGCATTCATGTGCGGAACCTCGAAGGTCCACCACGGTCCGCGCCCCTTGCAGGCCAGCACTTCCCCTTGTCGGGCGTGCAGGGGACTTGAACCCGCAGGTCGGTTGTGCGCCCTGCCGGGCGCAAAAGCGAAAAGGCCACTCCCCCGGGGGTGGCCCCTTTGAGTTTCTCCCGAAGGGGAGGCGAGAGTGACGTCCCCCTTCGGGCTCTTGATTGTCGAGTATGGAGTTGAGTACCGCGCCGTTTCAGGCCTGGACACCTTGGTCGGCCCAATCGCTGGTCCGGATGAACTCGCGGATCTTGCGTCGCTCGTAGCGATGTTTTTGGGCCTTCTGCGGTCGGCTATCGACGTTCCTCAGGTGGTTCCGATGGCTCTGAATCACTTCCACGATGTGGGCGTTGGACTTGACCATGTCGATTCGTTTGAGGTTTTGGGTGGTTCCAACTTTTGAAGCAGGCGATACCGGCGTCTTTCCCCTGGGGGTGGGGCCCCGTGCGTCGCCCTCGTCACGTCCCTGAAACAACACATAGACGTAATTCAATCGCCATATACGACGCCCAGCCGCCTTGTTCAACCTCTTTTTTGCGAAAAACCGCGTGGGCCTCACCCGGCGGGATCCCCGCGCCGGTGGTCGGCGTCGCGCCCCTCAATTCCAGCCCGAAAGCTCCAACTTTTCCTTTCGCCAGTCCACGGGCGTCAACAGATTCATCGCCGAACTGCCATTCACGCGCATGAATGATGCCTCACAGGTCCTCCAGTCGTTCACTCCGGCGCACGAGTTCTTCGTTGGCATTGATTCCGACGGATGCGTGTTCGACACGATGGAGATCAAGCACAAGGAATGCTTCACGCCGATGTTCATCAAACACTTCGGCCTCCAGCCTGTGTCCCGGTACGCCCGTGAAGTCTGGGAGTTCGTGAATCTCTATTCCAAAAGCCGGGGCATCAACCGGTATCCCGCCCTCTCCAACGCCCTCACCCTCCTGGCCGAGCGGCCCGTCGTTGATGCCCGTGGCGCCACGGTCCCGGGGACCGATTCGCTCGATGCGTGGATGGCGACCGAGCCCAGGCACTCCCTGGCCAACCTGCGCGGAAAAGTCGAGCAGTCGCATGAGCCGGATCTTCAGCGCGTCCTTGACTGGTCGATGGCCGTGGACGCTCAGATCCAGGACATCGTCCATGGCGTCCCCCCATTCCCCTGTGTGAGGGAATGCCTGGAGCGGCTCAGGGTCCAGGCGGATACCCTGGTGATTTCCCAGACCCCTGGCGCCGCGCTCGAACGCGAATGGAAGGAGCACGACATCGCCCGCCATGTCGCCCTCCTGGCGGGCCAGGAAATGGGCACCAAAAAGGACCACCTCCGAATGGCTGCCGGCGGCAAGTATTCCACGGGACGGATCCTGATGATTGGCGACGCGCCCGGGGATTACTCCGCCGCGCGATTCAACTCCGCCCTGTTCTATCCGATCGTCCCGGGGCGCGAGGAGGCCTCATGGCAACGCCTTCTCACGGAGGGCCTCGACGTGTTTTTCTCCGGTGCGTACGCGGGGGATTACGAGGCGGAGTTGGTCCGAGAGTTCAACGCCAGCCTTCCCGAGCGTCCGCCCTGGCAATGAAATCTCTCGGCGCGCCTTTCCACGGAACTCACCGACGTCCTCCGACTTTTCGGGACGGAACCGCGCGCCGGAACGGACGGGTTTGTTCCAGTTTTCAGCGGCTTTGACAGGCCTTCGCGGGCCCCTATCATGCGCGGTCTATGAATCGGACTCCGCATGTGGCGGTGGTCGGGGCGACGGGCGCCGTGGGCGTGGAAATGATCCGCACCCTGGAAAGGCGCCGGTTTCCCGTCGGCCAACTGACGCTCCTGGCCTCGGCGCGCTCGGCGGGCAAGTCGCTGTCCTACCAGGGCCGCGAGATCCCCGTCCAGGAGCTGCGCAAGGAGTCATTCCGAGGCGTCGATATCGCACTGTTCAGCGCCGGTGGCGCGATATCCAGGGAGTTCGCCCCCGCGGCCGTCGATGCGGGTTGCGTGGTGGTCGACAACTCCAGCGCCTTCCGGATGGACGATTCGGTTCCCCTGGTTGTGCCCGAGATCAACGGAGAGGACGCGCGGAACCATCGGGGCATCATCGCCAACCCGAATTGCACGACGGCGGTCATCCTCATGGCCTTGTATCCCTTGCACAAGGTGTTCCGGGTCCGCCGCGTGATCGCGGCCTCGTACCAGGCCGTCTCGGGGACCGGAGCCAAGGCGATCGAGGAACTCACTCGGCAGGTGAAACAAATCGCGGCCGGCGAACCGCCCACGCGCGAGGTCTACCCGCACCAGATTGCCTTCAATGTCCTCCCGCACGTGGATGGGTTCCTGGCCGATGGCTACACCAAGGAGGAGATGAAGCTGCAGAACGAAGGCCGGAAGATCCTCCACCACCCGGCGTTTCGCGCGAGCATCACCTGCGTCCGGGTCCCGGTCTATCGCGCGCATTCCGTGGCGGTCAGTGCCGAATTCGAGGTCCCGATCACGGCCGAGGCCGCCCGCGAGGTCCTGTCGCAAGCGCCGGGACTGGACGTCGTGGACACCCCAGCCAAGAACGAGTACCCGATGCCGCTCCAGGCCTCTGGTCGATACAATTGCCAGGTCGGCCGGATCCGGCGGGATTGCGCTCTCGACAATGGCCTGTGCTTCTGGGTGGTCGGCGACCAGTTGCTGAAAGGCGCCGCACTCAACGCCGTTCAAATCGCCGAACTTCTGCTCTGAAGGCCAGCTCCAGCCGGATGCTCTCACCCGGAGGTTCGAGGTCCTCCCTGCCCCGCGGCCTCGCGCCTGCTTTCCTCCGCGGCATTTCCAACCGACGGGCCGCCGGGCGGCGTCGCGGGAGGCCCTGCCCTCCAGGACAGCAGGAGGACAATGCCGACGCCCGTGCAAATGGCGGTGTCGGCGAGATTGAACGCCGGAAACCCCAGCTCCACGCCGTCGCGGCGGATGAGGTGAAAGTAGAGGAAATCGACAACGTGCCGTCGCATCAGGCGATCGACCAGGTTTCCCGCGATCCCGCCAAAGATCAGGCCGAGGGCGCATTGGCCGGGAACCGTGTCGGCCTCGAGATAGCGGCGGGCCCGGTAGAGCACGATCAGGGCGATGATCGACACCGCCGCCAGGAGCTGGTTGCTGCCGTGAAACAGGCTCCAGGCGGCACCCGTGTTCTCCCAATGCACAAACCGAAAGAACCCCGGAAGAATCTCCACCTCCGCATCGGAGGCCAGCCACCGGACCACGAGCCCCTTGGTCAACTGATCCAACGCCAGCACGGAGACGGCGACCATTCCCATCCGTTTCTCGGGCGTCCATTTCATCGGCAACGAGTCACAGGCCGCCTCGTTTAACGAACCGCGGAGCCTCGACACAATCCATTTCGCGACCGCCAGGCGAGCGGCGGACTGCGACGCCATCCCGGGATCTGTTTGGCCCCCGCTTCCTTGCTGCGGCGATTCGATGGGCGGTAGGATGGGGAAGATTGAATGGGTGTTGCGGATTCTGCCGATTATGCATGCGTCGCCTGTGTCCAGCCGGCCGGTGGTGATCACGATCGTGACGGACATCGAAGGTCGCGCGCGATGTTTCACCGCCGCACACAAGACGGAGACCGTCACCTTCGAGCCGGGCCGAACCTGGACCCAGGTCGATCACCACAAGTGGGTGATGCGCGGTTTGATCGAGGAACCCCAATCCTTCTCGGTGCGTCCGGATGGAACGGTGCTGATGAACGGGGAGACCTACGCGCCGAACGATCCTGCCGCCGCCGAGGCCCTGTCGGAGCAACTCAATAGGCGGCATGGCCCAGGCGCAAACCACCCGGACACCCCCGCCGCGTCGGCCACGCCTTCGGCGCCCCCGTCCAATCGTGTCGAATTCCGTGTCCATATCGACGCCTTGGGCCACCTCCTCGTCAACGCTCGCCGCAGGTCCGAACGCGCGGAAACCGGGGTACGCGGCCTCCTTCACCTGGCCAAGGACGGCTGGCTGATATCGCCAAGGCAATTCCACGTCGATCCGCTCCAGCGGTACGTCGAAATGGATGGCCGCCGCTTCGACTGCGATGCCCATGGCGCCCGCGAGCTCGAGCAGTGCCTCAACCAGGAGTATGCCCCCTCGATCGCGAGCCCCAACGGAGTGGCGATCGAGATTCGCGAAAACGCCGCGGCAGCGACCGGCTTCGACATCCACTTCTCGACCGTCCGCGCCGGCACCCGCTTTGAAATCAAGGGGCACCTCGACCAGGCCAAACTCGACATCCTCCAGGATCACGACCGGTGCGACATTTTGCGTCCGGACATCCTCCTCCGACTCTCGCCCCCATTTCTCTATATCCGGCGTCGGCGCCCGGACGGCGGCGAGGAACGGCTCCCGCAAATGTCCGATTTCAAATACCGCGGCATGACGTCGACCGAGCTTCAGCGGATCTTCAACCACCCCCTTCTTCGGATCGGTCTGCCGACCACGCCGGAGCCCGAGCCGGCTGCGCCCGTTCCCCTTGTGCCCGCGCCAGCGGCCATGTCGACCCCTCGACGTCAAGTGCCGGAGGTGATTCCCAACGTTGGCCTGCCTGCGCCGCCGCCCGCGCCGATCCCCGCCGATTCCGTGGAGAAACCGCTACAAAGACCCGCCCCTCCCCGGGCAGGCGCCGACCCGTCGTCCGCCGCGGACCCGCCCCTACCCGCCGCTGCGCCCGCGCTCGCGCCATCGAGCGATGTGGACCGCCTGTTCGCCGACATCGGCGCGGATCGCGTCCACCGCGGGATCTTTCAAGCCGTCAGGGACCGAAAGGAACTGACGGTGCAGGATGCGCGATTGAGTCTTCCGAGGGTGTTCGAGAACCGCCGCTTCGAGATCCTCAATTTCGCCGGAGCCGAGATCTCCAGTGTCCTCGAGTTGCGCGGTGCGGAATTCCACGGCTTTTATCTGTCGCACATCGGTCCCAGCCGGACCGACCTGGTGTATGCATCGCGCGGCACCCACATCGAGTGGACCCCTCAACTGTCTTCGGTCCAGGCGGGGCGGGAGACCGATCCGGCGGAGTTCCGCGGCGCCGGCCTGAGGGGGCTCGCGGAGGATCGGGACGGGCGTCTGGTTTTTCTCGTAACGACCGAGTACCGGAAATGGGTGCGAACTCACGAGCGCGCCTGTCTCGAGGCAGGCGCGCGTTTCCTCAGCCCGGAGGAATGGGTCGTCGAATCGGGCAAACCGATCCTCCTCTGGCCGGTCGCAACCGCTGAGTGAATCGACGCGCCTGGTTACCGGCGTGCGTCACAGTGAGGTTCCGTCCGGGCCAACCGCCGGTTGCGATGGAGTCGGTTCCCCTGCAGAGTCCCTTCACGTTGCGCATGCCTTCGACAGCCAGTCCGCGAACTGAAAACCCGGATTCGCGTGCCACTGCTCCGCCGGCATCGATGGGGCGTGACACGCGCCGGGCCGCGCCTCGAAAGGGTTTCCTTCGCCTGGCCGCGGAGGTGCTGAAAGATGGCGGTCCCGGCTACCTGCAGTTCGCCATCACCAACATCTGCAATGCCGACTGCGGCTTTTGTGGATTTGCCCGGTCAAAGTTCGACCCGGCCGCCCGCCGATCGGTGACCCTGCAGCAGGCCCGCGATGTCATCGAGATCGCCGCGCGCAACGACATCGGTTATCTCCTCTTTGTCGGCGGCGAGCCGATGGTCCACCGCGACATCCGGGCCATGGTGCGCTGCGCGGCGGACGCGGGCATCCGGCCCATGATCTGCAGCAACGGCGCGCTGTGGACGGACGAGAACATGCGCGGGCTGGCCGACAACGGCCTGAGCAGCGTCATCATGTCGGTGGACGCCCACGAAGTCGGCCGACATGAGCATAATCGGGGACTTGCCGGTGTCTGCGCCCGGATCGCGCGCGCCAATGCGATGTTCCGGTCCCTGGGCATTCCGACGACAGCCAGCATCACCGCGAGCCGCCTGATCGACGACTATGACAAGCTGCCGGATTTTCTCCGGTCGCTGGGCTTTGACTCGTGCACCTTCAGTTATCCGTTGACCACGCTGGGCTCGAGTTACCTGAGTTTCAGCGGCTCGGAGCTTGTGAATTATCGCGTCGAGGAACTCATCGGCGTCTTCGAACGCATCAAGAGGATGAAGCGCCGCAGCGGGTTTCCTGTCGTGAACCCCACCGAGTCGCTGACCGACATGCAGCGTCACCTGAAGGGACAACCCGAGCGCTTCGGCTGCCTGGGGGGGCACAAATACTTTTACCTCGACTGGAACCTCAACCTGTACCGGTGCCATTTCTGGGAGACACCGATGTGCAGCATCTACGAATTCGATGCGAGCCGCCGGATTCGCGACGGATGCACGCGCTGCATGATCGACTGCTATCGGGATCCCAGCGTTCTGCAGTTCGTCGCGGTTAACGCCAGCGATGCGTGGCAGTCGTTCAAACGCGGGCATTGGCTGCGAGCGGCGCGCCATGTTTTGGACCGGCGGAATCTGACCTCTCTCCGAGCCGTGTGGGAGGACCGCCGTTATATCCGGCAGGTCTGAACGCGCCGTTCCAGGCGGTTGCCCCCAAGTCGCTCGCCGTCGGCCCGTCCGGCGTGCGAGACTGACGGTCAGTCGGGATCTCTCCGGGTTTCGAGATTGGGATCGGGAACCGACGCGGCACGGCCGCGAAATGCCTCGGTCAACCCGAATTAGGATTTGACCGGTGTTGCCGCGGTGTGCGGCAATGAAACTTCCTTGTAGGCCCTTTTGATGTAGCCATGCCCAGAGGTCGAAAAAACAGTGGAACCCCCGTGATTCGGTCCTCCGCCGCCGCTGCGCGCTACGATGCCCATCACAACGTGCTGGGTCGTGCCTACGGGGCGCAGGCGGACCTCCGCCGGGAACTCTCCGACTCCAAGTCCGCCGTCGCTGAGCGCACCGAGATCCTGAATCAGTTCGCCGCGTGCGCCGATCCCCAGCGCGCATGGCTTCTGCTCGAGGACTACTTCGAAAAGCTCGCCCTCTCGCGCCGCGATTTCCCGGGCGACGACTGGTGGACACGCCTCATGGGGAACATCGGCAAGGGCCGCCTCGAGGAGACGGCCCATCTTTTTCTTCGCGCCAATCGTGCCCTCCCCAACGAGCTCCTCATCCACGCGAATTTCGAACGCTTCGCCCAGCAACAACAGGCCGAGCGGGACCAGCAACTCGTGGGTGAACTCGAGCGCTGGTTGTTTCCACCGGCGCCCGATCACCTCGATTCACCCCGCGCCGGACTCCGGGTCCTCTGCGAACCGCGGCGCACCGAGGGCGGTGACGGCCTGAGTCAGCTCGCGATCGCCTTCAATATCGTGCGAAGCCGGACGGGAGAGAAGGACCGCACCCTGCAGGAGGTGATCGAGCTGACCCTTCGCGCCACCCAGGAACAGGAACTGTTCCCGCCAGAGGATTGGGAACTGATCCGCTGGCTGGCGGAAAACTACCGTCACCGGGATCCGATCCCGGATCCGCTCCTGCTCGAGGGTGTGGAACTCCTGCGCTGGCTGCTTCGATGGGGCCGAGTCGACCGCATGCTCAGCGCCGGCGACCAGACCCCGCTGCGCTTTCGCGGCCAACTCGCGCGGTTCGACTACCGCCTCGACAATGGATCGCACGAACTGAGTCTCGCCCATTCCCTGACCACGCCTTCCGGGCGTTTTCTGCTCGAAGACGCGCATTTCTTCGCCGGGGAACTGCCCCTCGCGCTCGTGGCTGGAGAATTTCACCTCCTGGAAAACCCCCCTTCCTCGCGCCTCCTGAGCGGCCTCATCGAAAAGCCGATCCTGCCGATTCGCAAGCTGAGTCACCGTTTGCTGACCCAGCTCCGGCGGGCGCATGCGCACGAGGACAACCGATGGGACAGTCTCTGCGTCACCCACACGGCCCGACCCCAGTTCCTCTTTGAATTGAGCGACGAGGTGGTCCGACTCCGTCTCCTCGCCACAAGCGAGAAGGACGGATCGCGGTGGCAATGGAACGGGCACGAGTGGCTCTTTGCCGGCCAGGGAACGCGTCGAAGCGAAAAGCCGGACCTGCTCGACGACGAGCGTCTCGATCATGCCATCGGCTGGCTCCGCAAACTCGATTGGTTCACACCGGAACCCGGGCTCTGGGTCGGCGATGCCAATGAGAACTTTCTCGGCATTCTCTCCCTGGTCTGGACCAGCCGGCCCGACGGCGCCGAGTTCCTGGGGAACCCGGCCTTCCAACGCCTCTTCCTGCAGCCGCGAAAACTCAAGCCGAAGCTCCTTGTGCGCGGCAGCGGCATCGATTGGCTCTCGGTCTCCGCCGAATGGGAGCAGGAGGGGATGAAGCTTACGCCGGCGGACCTGCAAAGACTGGCAACGGCCACCAGCCGGTTCGTGAAGCTTCCCGACGCGGGCTGGGTCGAGCTTGACACCGAAGCGGTGCAGGCCCACGAGACCATGGCGGAACTCGGTGTCGATGGCCTTGTGCCGGTTGCCCAGAAGGTCGGCATGGAGCAGGCGAAGGCCCTGGACGATACAGCGCTACAGAAGCTTTGGCGATTCACCGCAGGCACGCGCGCTGCGACAGCGCCTGACGAACTTCAAGGGGGTGCCCGACACCGATCTGCCGAAGGATCTGAATGCCGAGATGCGTCCCTACCAGAAGGACGGCTTTGATTTCCTTTGCCACCTCCACAACGTGAAGCTCGGGGGAATCCTCGCCGACGACATGGGCCTTGGGCAAGACGCTGCAGACGCTCGCCTGGCTGGCGTGGCTCAAGGCCCGACACGGCAAGCGGCGCAAGCCCTCCCTGGTGATCTGCCCCGCCTCGGTGCTGCACAACTGGCGGCGCGAGGCCGAAAGTTCACGCCCGCACCTGAAGGTGCTGGTGCTGGAGAGCGGCGCCGCCCGGCACAACCTGCGCAAACAGATCCCGCAACTACGATCTCGATCGTCACCAACTACGCCCTGCTCCGGCGCGACCTGGAGGAGCTCCAGAAATTCGAGTTCCAGTCGCTGATCCTCGACGAGGCGCAGTTCATCAAAAACCCCGGCGCCCAGGTCACTCAATCGCGTGAAGCAACTCCAGGCGCAGACACCGCCTCGCCCTGACCGGCACGCCCCTCGAGAACCGGTTGCTGGATCTCTGGAGCATCGTCGATTTCATCCAGCCGAACTATCTGGGCACGCAGGAGCACTTCAACGACACCTACGAGCCCCGAGGCGAGGATGCCGGCCGCCCAACGGATCACTCGCCGGCGGCTCTCCGCCAAGCTGCGTCCCCTCATGCTGCGCCGCCTCAAGCAGCAGGTCGCCAAGGATCTGCCCGATCGCATCGAGGAACGGCGCGACTGCGAGCTCGGCGAGGAGCAACGCAAGCTCTACCTGGCCGAGTTGCGCCGCAGCCGCGACCAGGTCATGCAGGCGCGTCCAGACAAGGGGCTCGCGCAAAGCCAGATGCATGTCCTCGCCGCCCTCACACGCCTGCGCCAGATCTGCTGCCACCCGGCGCTGGTGGGCAACGACACCGCCTCCGGCAAGACCGAGACCCTCTTCGAACTGCTCGAACCGCTCCTCGCAGAAGGGGCAGAAGGTCCTGGTCTTTTCAGCAATTCGTCCAAATGCTGCAACTGCTCGAGAAGGAATGCGGGCACGCGCAGCATCGTGACCCACATCCTCACCGGCCACACCAAGGACCGCCAGGAGGTCGTCCGCACCTTCCAGGAGGAGACCGTCCCTGCGTGTTTCTCCTGTCAGCCTCCGCGCCGCCGGCACCGGCCTCAACCTGACCACCGCCAGCTATGTGGTTCTCTACGATCCCTGGTGGAACCCGGCCGTGGAGGCGCAGGCCATCGACCGCTCTCATCGCATCGGCCAGACCCACACCGTCAACGCCTATCGCCTCATCAGCCCGGGCACTGTCGAGGAAAAGATCTGGGAACTGCAGCAGAGCAAAGGCCCAGACCATCGCCGACGTCCTCGGCGAGGAGGGCTTCGCCAAGAACCTGTCCAGCACCGACCTCGAATACCTGTTCTCCGAGGATTGAGTTTTCCATTGCTTCCAGGCTCGTTCCCCGGAGAATCCCCGGCACCCACCCACAACCGCGTTGCCGACTTTCGCACCCGGGACCCGGCGTTTGCGCAGGACGGGCGCAGCTCACGACCAACGGCGAGCAGATCATTGTATGAACAACGACCGACCGATGAAGAACATCCTGAGTTCGGATGTGGAGATTAAGGGGAACCTCAAATTCACCGGGGAACTGACTTTTGAAGGCAAGCTGGAAGGGGAAGTGGCGGGAGACGGCACGCTGCACCTGGGCGATTCCGCGGTGATCACCGGCGACATTAACGCCACCTCCGTGAATGTCCGCGGCAAGATCAACGGGAACATCACGGCCAAGGAGAAGGTCGACATTAAGACCAAGGCCGAGGTCTTCGGAGACATCCGGGCCGCGCGTCTCTCCGTCGAGGAAGGCGTCACCATGGTAGGGCGCACCGAGGTAAATCCGAACAAGGTCGCCCCCACTTCCTCCCCCCCGCCCCGCGGCAACGAGGCCCCGCCCAAGAACGCCGAGCCCGCCGCAAAGGCCCCCGTCCGCTAGGACGGCGAGCAGCGGACCATGGCCGCTGCCTCCCTGGAGCGCGCGCCCGTCACGTGCCCGCATTGCGGGCACACCCAACTGGAACCGGTCGCGGTGATTTCCACCGTCTGCCGGAGTTGCCGAGGCGCCATCCGTGTCCGCGAACAGGCCGGCAGTCCGCCCCTGGCGGCACACCCCCGCTCCTCCCCCACCCAAACTGTGGAGGTGCGGGAACTGCAGTGCTTCACCTGCGGCACGCTCCTCGCCGTCCCCGTCACCGCCGAATCCACGATGTGCAAGCGTTGCAGCAGTCACATCGATCTCCGCGATTACCTCATCAACCAGGCCGTCTCGAGAAACTTCCGGACCCACGGCCGATTCGTCGTCAGGGAAAAGGGCTACGTCTTCAACACGGATTCCGATGTCGGCGATGCCGTCCTGAAAGGACGCTTTCATGGCCGCCTCTTCGCCCGGAGACGCCTCGAAATCCATTCCTCCGCCGAGATCAAGGGAAGCGTTCGTGCCGGTCTCCTCGTCATCCCCGCCGGCCAGACCTTTGGCTGGACCCAAACCATGCAGGTCGGGTCGGCCGAAATCAGCGGTGAATTGGTCGCGCCGCTACGCGCGGAAGGCACCATCTGGATCCGAACCGGCGGCCACATGTTCGGCGACCTCCAGGCGCGCGCCCTCATTGTCGAGGCCGGCGCGGTCCTCGTCGGGGCCGTTCGTATTGGAGAATGTCGCGCCTCGTAGCGGTGGTTTTGAACCTCGACCTCCTGCTCGAACCCGCATCCGCACACCCACCGGTATTGGCCTCTCTCGGCGACTGTCCCGTGGCGATTTAACTTGAAATCCTGACCTCCTCTGCGTCATTCCTGCCGGGCGCTTCCGCAAATGCGATTCCTCCTGATCTCGATGGGTTCCGATGGGGATGTCTTCCCTTTCATCGCCGTTGCCGCCTGTCTCAGGAAGCGGGGCCACGACGTGGCCCTCGTCGCGAACGCGGGATACGCCGGGCTCGCCGACCGGCACGACCTGGAATTTCATGCCCTGGTCTCGAACGAGGACACCGGCCGGCTCCTCGCCGATCCGAATCTCTGGCGCCCCCTTCGGAGCGCCCTTCACGGTGCGCGGTGGGGTCGGCGCCTGATCGGCCCGCAAGCGGATCTCCTTCTGAGACTGGTCCAGGAGCGTCCGTCAGTCCTGGTGGCGACACCTCCGGTCTTCGCCGCTCGCATGGTGCAGGAGCGGACGGCAGCGCCCCTGGTGAGTCTTGTCAGCATGCCGTGGATGCTCCTCAGTGATCACGCACCGCCACGCATGGCGCTTCCGTTTCCCCAGCCCCGATGGAAGCCGCGCCTTCTGGAGACCCTGCAATGGCGGCTCGCCGAAGGCGTGGCCGACTTCCTCGTGGGCCGGGAAGTCAATCGAGTGCGCCGGCAGTGGGGTCGGCCTCCCCGGCGGCGTATCGTCCGTTGGGCTTACTCTCCGAGCCGGACCATCGGCCTGTTCCCCTCCTGGTACGCGCCGCCCCAGATCGACTGGCCGCCCGACACCCGACTGGCCGGTTTCCCCATGTACGACGCTCGCGACAGTGCCGAACTCCCGGCCGAGGTGCGTCGTTTCTGCGAAGCCGGACCGCCGCCAATTGCCTTCACCTTTGGAACGGGGATGCTGCACGGCGCGCGGAAGTTCGCGGCCGCAATCGACGCGTGCACGCGAATGGGTCGGCGGGGTCTCTTGATCACGCGCCACCGGGACCAGGTCCCAGCCCGCCTTCCCGGGCACATCGCCCATGTGAGTTTCGCGCCATTCGGTCTGCTCTTTCCGCGGTGCGCGGCGGTGGTCCACCATGGCGGCATCGGCACCACGTCCCAGGCGCTGGCGGCGGGCCTCCCCCAGCTCGTGCTGCCGATGGCATGGGATCAGCCGGACAATGCCGACCGGATACAACGGCTGAGGGTCGGTCGTGCCCTGCCGCACAATGCCAGGGGACACCGCCTGGCACGGGCTCTCTCGGAGCTGAGCCATCCGGCCATTGGGGAGCGTTGCAGGGACATCGCCCGTCGTCTGGACCAGGCCGACCGGGATCCGCTGAACACAGCCGCCGACTGGATCGAAGGCGTCACCGATCTTGCGTTGCCGGCGAGACAGGCCTAGGGGAAACCATCGACTCATCGACCCACCCATCGCGATCCCGGGCGCGGCGGCCCCTGTGGCTGCGGTTGTTTCTCTGGATGCTCATCCTGGGCGGAAGCGGGTTTCTGCTCCTGGTCGGGACGGTGCTTTGCGTCGTGATCCTGTGGCACCATCCCTGGTTTCAAAGCTGGGTCTTCGAGCAATCCATCCAGGCGCAGGTACGGTCGGGTCCCCACCCGCCGGGGGTCGCCCTGGTGCCCTTTCCCGGACCGCGCCTCCAGGCCGATTCGACCACGACGGCAAACGACATCTTTCGACCGACCAACGTCTGGGAAGCCCACCTCTCGTTCACATCGCCCCAATGGGACGCGCTCGGGCCGCATCGAGTGCCGCCCGTCGACGGATGGCTTCTGCCCGATGGAACCCCACTCCTGCGCAATCCGCGAGCCGCCCGGGCGGGAATCGCCGGGGTCCTCGGGTGGGACCTGCCGTGGTCCGCCGGCGGCTTCGAATTCGCCGGCCTGGATTTCACAAACGCCGCCGTGCGCTTCAAGGGCAATGGAACATTCCTCGCCAGCCTTGGAAGCTATCGCAGGCCCTTCAAGATCGACCTCGACAAGAACGTGCCCGACCGACGACTCGCCGGGCTGCGAACCGTCAACCTTCACAACCTCGAGGCGGATCCATCCTTTCTGAGAGACACGCTGGCATACGAATTCTTTCGGGACGCGGGGGTTCAGGCCCCGCGCACCACGTTCGTGCGCCTGTTCCTTACGATCGACCCGCGCTGGGACCGGCGTCTCCTCGGCCTCTATCTGATGGTCGAAAACCCCGACACCGAGTGGGTTGATGCCGCCTTTCATGGCCGAAACGTGACCCTGTTCAAGCCCGTATCCCACGAACTTTTCCGCGATCTCGGCACACGCTGGCATGACTACGCCGAGGTCTATGATCCGAAGTCCAAGCTCGCCGCGGCGCAGCAGCAGCGGTTGATCGACCTCTGCCGGCTCACAACGCAGGAAGACGCTGCCGAATTCAACCGCCGCATCGGCGATTACATCGACCTCGATGAGTTCGCCCGCTTCCTCGCCTGCACGGCGCTCCTCGCGAACTACGACAGCATCCTCGACAACGGGCAGAACTTCCTGATGTGGCTGGATTCAGAAACCGGCCGGTTCGGCTTCAGTCCCTGGGACCTCGACCATTCCTGGGGTGAATTTCCGTTCGTCGGCGACGCAGACCAACGGGAGCGGGCCTCGTTGTTTCACCCGTGGGTGGGAAGGAAGCGCTTTCTCGAGCGCATGCTGGCGACGCCGGGATTCCGCGATCGCTACCGGCAGGAACTGACTCGGATCCTGGACTCACTCTTCATCCCGGACCGCTTGGACCGGCGCATCGACGAACTTGCAGCCGTCGTCCGTCCGGCGATAGCCGAGTTCTCCAATCAGCGCCTGGCGCACCTGGAGACCGCGCTCGGGAGCCCGGACTCAGAATCGAAAGATGCGCGTCAGAAAAGGCCGAAGCGCGGGGCCTACTCTCTGAAACGCTTCATTGCCGTTCGTGCCAGCGAGGCACGCGCGCAACTCGACGGCCGCTCCGAGGGGGTCATCCTGCGGCGCCACAATTGACCCTGGCTCCTGCCCGGGTCGGCCGCACCCACGCCAACGGCGTGCCGCAGTCAAGCCCGCGGTTGGACCACGAAGCGGCACTCCCCACCCTCTCCCCCAGCCACCTTTTTTCCACCACCACGAACTTGATCGTCCTCTCCAGCCGCCGTAGCCAGATCGAGTGAACCTCTCCCGACACGCCGTCCTGTTCTCGGCCCTGCTCTCCGGCATCCTCGTCCCTTCGCACGCGGCCGAAGCGCCGCGCCACCTTTCCCGGGCCGCGCTCCTCGACAAGATCCGCGGCGGTTGGGGAGGCCAGATGATCGGCGTCTCCTACGGCGCGCCCACGGAATTCCGTTCCTGCGGGAGAATCGGGACCTGGGATCTCACCTGGGAGCCGGGACGGATCGAAAACGCCATCCACCAGGATGACCTCTACGTCGAAATGACGTTCTCCAAGGTCATGGATGATCTTGGATTAAGCGCCACGACCGCCCAGTACGGGCAGGCCTTTCGTGATTCGAAGTACTCCCTGTGGCATGCCAACGCCGGCGCGCGACGAGCCCTCGCCCTTGGCGTACCCGCACCGGATTCCGGCACCCCGAAATACAACATCCACGCCAACGACATCGATTTTCAGATCGAAGCGGACTTCATCGGCCTCATGTGCCCGGGCCTGCCCCGCGCCTCGAATCATTTCTGCGACCGCGTCGGACGCGTCATGAACTACGGCGACGGTCTCTACGGAGGCATGTTCGTCGCCGGCATGTACGCCGCCGCGTTCTTCGAATCGGATCCGCGCAAGGTTGTCGAGGCCGGCCTTGCCTCGATCCCCGCCGATAGCGAATACGCCCGTCTGCTTCGGGACGTTCTGAATTTATCGGCCCCGGGGTCCACCGACTGGCGCGCTGTGTGGCAGAAGATTGAAGACAAATGGGACCGGGACGACCCATGCCCTGAGGGCGTGAACGCCCCATTCAACATCGACGCCAAACTGAATGGGTCCTACATCGCCCTCGGGTTGCTGTTCGGAGGCGGCGACCTCGAACACACGATGGAGATCGCAACCCGATGTGGCCAGGACTCCGACTGCAACCCGTCCAGCGCGGCCGGAATCCTGGGCGTGATGCTCGGCTTCGACCGTCTCCCGGCGCGTTTCACCTCAGGATTGCCCGCCCTGGCGGACACAAAGTTTGAGTTCACGGCCTATTCGTTCAACGACATCGTCCGCTCGACGGAACAGCGAGCCCTCAAGGTCATCGACCATGCCGGCGGCACGGCGACCGAAACCGAAGTCGTGATCCCGTCACAATCCCCAAACCCGCCCTCGCTCGAGCAGTGGAATCCGGGAATCCCCGACCGCCGCGTGCCCATCACCGACCCGGCGTGGTCCTGGACAGGGGACTGGACCTCGGACCACAACGGCCGCGTCTCCTCGGTCGCCACGAACGGGGCGCGTCTTGATTTCGATGGCGTTGCCGTGGCGATTCTAGGCGGGCTCGACCAGGCTGGAGGCCGCGCCGATGTCTACCTGGACGATCACAAGGTCGCGGTCGCCGACGCTTACATCGTCGAACGGACCTTCGACAACTGCCTGTGGCACACCTACGGCCTGCGACCGGGCCGGCATTCGGTTCGATTGGTGACCCGGCCTGACCATGATCCGCGTTCGTCCGGAAATCGCATCGTCCTCACCGGCGCCGTCCTCTACCGCGCCCCCTGAAAGGTCGATCAATCATCGTGTCGTATTTCCACGCGTCGTCACCGGCCCCGATTGGGTCCGCCCGTCGGAGCCTAGGGTTTCCTGGCGCGGTCCCAGGACGGATCGGGAATGCGAGGATACTCGGCACAGCTTTGAATCGCAGCCGCCTGCCGGCCAGTAATCACTCCCGTCCTTTTCAGATCGTCGGCCAGGCTGGCGGCGCAACTCACGAACTGTCCATGGTTTCCTGAGCCCTGCGCGCACGTCGCGATGAGGTCCGAGAGCGTGCAACCGCTTGGGAACAGCGAATTGGGCACTCCCGAGTCGCATCCTCCAATCACCACGGTGGCCTTGAGATCGGAATGAGGACAAAGGTCGGCATCGTCCGACACTCCATCACCGTCCGAGTCGCCGAGCGGAAAAACCTGACCCCGAGAAACATTATCATAGCTCCAGTTGGAGGCCCTCCCTGGAAGCGCCCCCCGCACAACGAGCCCCACAATGCCGGCATCCGACTGAAATCCAAGAAATCGTCGTCCGGCAAAAACTTCCACGGGTTCGACGGTCCTGGTGCCGTCCATTTCTGTGATGATGACTTCCCACTGGGGAATGGAGAAATGATCTCCGCTGAGAAACCAGAACCCAAAGGCGTGCACCCAGTTCCCTGGCCCAAATGAGATCCTGTGTTCCGTGATCCCATTGGCGAAGCTGGCCCCAAAGTCATTGGGAGGCGTGACGCTGGCCGGTCCCAGGTGAATTCCTGCCATCCAACACGGGTTGCCTGCGCCTTCAAACAAGCAGGGCCCGTCGGTTTCATAGATGACGTGATCAAGGACCACCCGGTTCGTGAAGAATCCGGTGCGCGATGGAAATTCATCGAAAGTCTCGGTTGAGATCACGGGGGCGGCATTCAGGAAATCGCTTTCGGAGTCGTACACGATCACGCTTGCGGCGGCGCGACCGATCAGGAGGGTTCCAAGGACGAGGATTCGTGGAAGAGAGCCCGGGCATTTCATGGATTCACCCTCCTGGCCGACGGAGGGAGCGGTCAACGATCCTGGGAGCGGGAGGAGGGCGAGGACACCACGACCCTGTGGACGGACGCCTTGGGTCGTCCCCGGATCTTTGACAGTTGCCTTCACATGTGATCCTTGTGGGTCGGAATCCATGGGTCTTGCCATGAAGTCGTACCCTTCATCCTGCGGCTCCTCTCGCGGCTTTCGGTGCCTCACGGTCTGCCGTCAACGCTATGAGCGGATCAACTCCGTGCCGGCTTGCTGGCTCCTCCTCCTGATCTTCCATACGCTATTCATTGCATCCCGGGCTCAAGGAGCGACTTCGGTCGTCTCCTGGGGATACAACCGTTACGGCGGTTGTGAAGTGCCGGCGAACCTGGGTGACGTCGTGAGCATCGCGGCAGGCGCCGAACACTCGCTTGCCCTTCGGGCGGACGGCACGGTTGTCGCCTGGGGGTCCAACCTCGACGGGGAATCCGACACCTCCAGCGCCCCCGCCCATCCGGTTTCCCTGGCGGGTGGCGATGGGTCCAGCTTCGCCCTTCTGCCGGATGGTTCGGTGGTGGGCTGGGGGAACACCCATTGGGGGGCCCATGACATCCCGGCGGAAGCCCGCGACCTCATCGGCCTGGTCTGCGGGGTGCAAAGCGTGGTCGGCGTCAAACGCGACGGAACTGTAATCGCCTGGGGTGGCAGCAACTGGGCGGCTCAGAATGACGTGCCTGCGGGTCTGAGTGATGTGGTCCAGGTGGCAGCCGGCTACGGATTCACCATGGCCCTCAAGGCCGACGGCGAGGTGTTAACCTGGGGAGAAAAAACCCCGTCGCCACGACGGCAGGCGACGAATGTCATCGCGGTTGCCGCCGGGTGGGATCACGCCCTGCTCCTGCAGGCGGACGGAAAAGTGGTGCAGTGGGGACCCGCACCGACGGTTGAGGCAAACGCAATGCCCGCGGACCTCGACAACGTCGTCGCGATCGCGGGCGGGTGGTTCTTCAGCGTGGCGCTCCGCCGGGACGGGACAGTCGTTCAATGGCCACCGCCCGGTGATGACCAGGATCACCTTCCGATCCCGCCGGAACTCCATGGCGTCACCGCCATCTCCGCTCATGGGCGGCATTGCCTTGCGCTGGTCGGCCAACCCGCGGCCCTCGCCGAACCCCGGATGTCTCTCCGGCATGGGCCGGGTCAGACGACCCTCGAGATACCGACGCAACGCGGCCGGACTTATCTGCTCGAGTCGACTGCCGCGCTCGATTCGGGTGTCTGGAAGTTAAAGGCCCTTCGGTACGGCGCCGACCAGGCGCTCACAGTGAGCGGAAGCGAGCCCGCCGATGCCGCATGCCAGTTCTTCCGCGTCCGCGTCTATTGACCGTCTCCAGTGTGGTGTCCTTGTTCTTCGAAATGTAATTATCTTGAGTCGAATCTCACGGTGTAAGTAACGAAGGCTTGCCTCCTTGGAAGCGAATCTCAAAAGGCAGAATTTGATGTAAAGGAGTCAAGTTTTCAAAATCCGGGGGCTTTGGGAGACTCTACCCCCTCCCCAGGGCGCCTTGCCGGTGGTTCCCTGAACCGGGGACAGGGTCGGAAGAGGACTTCTCATAAACCATAAACCCGGACATAATCGATCTCGTACCGTTGTGGAAAAGCGGCGGCGTCGATTCCCTTCTGACCGCCCCAGGCGCCGCCGATCGCGAGATTCAGGATCAGATACTGTTCCTGGTCGAAGGGCCAGACATCCGTGCCGGTCCCCTCATTGTGGAAAGTGAAGTACCTCTGATCGTCGACGAAAAAATCGAGCCGGTCCGCAGTCCACTCGAGGGCGTAGACATGAAACGCATTCGACGCCTCCGGCACAGTCAACTGCCCGCCCTTTCCGGTGTGGAGGACGTGATTGTATTTCCTCGTATGGACGTTCACGTGGATGACGCCGGGTTCGTGTCCCACGAATTCCATGATGTCGATCTCGCCGCAAGCAGGCCACCCAACCTCCCGCTGGTTGGTTCCGAGCGTCCAGATGGCCGGCCATGTGCCGCGGGCTGACGGCAGTTTTGCCCGAACCTCGATGCGTCCATAGCGCCAGGTCGCCTTCCCCCGGGTGGTCAGGCTGGCCGACGTGTACTCGGCGAACTCGGGTCCCCGACCGCGTCGTCGGCCTGAGACGGGGGCGGCGGCATCGAAGGCGGGGTTCTGCCACCGTTCCTGGCGGGCTTCGATGATGAGTTTTCCTCCTTCGATACGGGAATTCTCCTTGCGGGCCGTCGTGTAGAACTGGGCCTCGTTATTGCGGATGAAACCTTCTTCGTAGCTCCACTTCGATGGGTCCGGCAGACCGTCCTTGTCGAATTCATCGCTCCAGACCAAGTGCCAGTCGGCGGCGCCGACGGGGAACAGGACACTGAAGAGACAGGCTCTGAGCATACAGGCCCACGGAAAGACGGCGGAATAGCTCCCGGATCGATTGGCACTCGTTCTCATGGCGACGCCTTGAAGCCTGCTGCGGATCCGCCCCGGGTGTCGAGGGACATGCCGTGGGCGGGCCCACAGGCCCTCCGGGAGATCGCGTCCTTCCAGAGGTCCACCTCCGTTTCGCCACATCTTGCACGCCCGCGCGCAGGGGCGGAGGTACGAATTGGACCTGGAAACGGGCGTCCCCGCCCGTCTCCGAGCATGTTGTGCACCGCCTTCCATCCATGAATACCCCGTCCAGTCGGCGCTCATTTTTGCGGACCTCCGCCACCGCGGCCGCCGCCGCCCCGTTGCTTGCGAGCTTCGAAGAACGCGCGCTCGCCGCTCGCGAGCCCGAGCCAGTGAAAAAGGCCCCGGGCCCCCAAGCGCCGGCCAACCCGATGCCCTGCGGCATCATCGGCAAGGTGAGCATCAGTCGGTTGGTTTGTGGGGGGAACCTCATCAGCGGGTACGCGCACAGCCGTGACCTGATCTACGTCTCCGAATTGCTAAAGAACTATTTCTCGGATGACCGGATCCTGAAGACCTGGGCGATGTGCGAGGAACATGGGATCAACACGATGGTCGCGTTCACCGGGGATCGACACGCGGTCGATGTCTATCGCAAGTACCGGGCGGACGGAGGACGCATCCAGTTCCTCGCGCAGATCAGTCCTTCCGCCGATGCGCTCGAGGCGGGTGTTCGTGAGGCCGTCGACGCCGGCGCAGTCGGGGCCTTCCTGGTAGGCAACCTGGGCGACCTCTGGACGCGGGAAGGCGCCGTGGGCCGCATCGGGGAACTCCTCAAGATCATCCGCGACCATGGACTCATTGCGGGGGTGGGCGGCCACGAGTTGCGGACGGTGCAGGCCGTCGAGGCGGCCGGCCTCGCGCCGGATTTCTACGTGAAAACACTGCACGCGACGAACTACTGGTCGAACCGACGGCCGGACCAGGTGAAAGAGGTCATCGACAACTACACCGCCGATAACTACTGGTGCATGGACCCCGACAAGACCGTGGCGTACATGTCGGAACTCGAGCGTCCGTGGATCGCGTACAAGGTCCTTGCCGCCGGCGCCATCCATCCCCGCGCGGGATTTCAGTTCGCGTTCGAGAATGGCGCCGACTTCGCGCTCGTCGGGATGTTCGATTTCCAGGTGGAGGAGGACGTTGCGATTGCGCGCGACATCGTGCGCGCGACGTTGAATCGCGAGCGCGCCTGGATGGCGTAGGCGTCGTCGGCATGGCTGCCCGTCTGAACGTCCGCAGCGTCTGACGCCCGCCCGGGATCTGCCGGACTCGGCTCCCTCCGCGTCCTGGGGGTGATCTGCTGTCGTGGCTCGGATTCCATTCAGAAGCGCAGCACCAGTTCCCGCGGGCGCGCCTCGTTCGGAAACCGGATCCGGACGAGCGCAGGATCTGCCGGATCGACCTCCCAATCCGCGGATTGTCCTGCGAGTTCCACAGCGCCCGGCTTGCGCGGGAGGCGCAGCAGAACGATTGCCGGCGTCTCGCCGACGCCTTCGATCGCGATCTTCATGGAATCGTTCCCGGTTTCCTCGACCCGCACTTTGCATGCCGACGCCAGGATGCGGGGTCCGTCTTTCGGAATCCTGTCCAGGTCGAGGAGAAGATGCCGACTGCCTCGAGTGAGCGTGACCGAATGGACGACCGGGAGTGCCGCGCTGAACAGGTCAATGAACCGGCCCTCGATCCTGGAGGCTTCGACTTCCATCGATTCGTCCAGGCCCGCGGCGATGACGTAGGGACCGCGTCGGAGCAGCAGGTGGTCGGTCTCCTTCCATGGCAACCCGCGGGCTTCAATCGCCGCGCGAACCGTCTGCCGGACCCGCTCCGCCCCGTTGGGGTCCGCCGCCAGTTGCGCCGGGTCCGCTCGCAGCCATTGCAGCGCGCCCTTTCCAACATCGATCCGAACCCCGGCCTCCAGGTTTGTGCGCTGCACTGGCGTCAATCCGAACGAGTCGAACAACGCCTCCCGTGGCGTTGCGTAATGGAGTCCGTTCGAGTTCCACCATTCACGGACCTTGTTGTAGGGATCGCCGTCGTCGTCCCACGCCAGGAGCGTTCCACCGTCGCGAACCCAGTTTACCAGCGGCGGATGCACCCCGGGATCGAGCGGTTTCATCCCGCGGTAGGTGAGGAGGAGGAGCCTGAAATCATCAAGGTAGCCGGGCAGCGCGACGTTCTCGAGTTGGACGGGAGCCACGGGCAGCCCGTGTTTGAGGAGCGGAAGCGCGATGCCGTAGATCTCTCCGAGGTGGGGATCGCCTGGCGCCGGCTCGCCGCGCTCGAACATGAGACTGTCGCTCACGACCACCCCAAGCCCGCGTGTGCCGCAATCCCACTCCCAGGAGGGTTGACGCATGTCCTCCAGGGCATGGAAGACCGTCTGCAACTCGGTGGCGTACTCGGGCGGAATGGGTTTGCGTTCGGCGCTGTTCCTCGGGTACCGGCCGCCGAAGACGCGTTCGGGCCACGGCGCCACTTCGAACTGCCAGACCTCCGGTTGGAGAAGCGACGCGACCAGCGTGGATTCCCAATTGCCGCGGTAGTCCGCCCAATCGTGACGCGGATTGTCTTCGATCGGATCGTTCAGGTACCAGATGGTGCGCCCGGTCGCGCGCACGAGGTTCTGCATCGCCCCATACTCGAGAAATGCGGTCTCGAATGTCCGCTCGCGAATCGCGCCGCGATATTGGTTGGGTGTCCGGGAGGTGCCGGTCCATACCTGCGCGATATAGCCATCGCATCCCTGCAAACGCGCGAGACTGGATTCCGGGCTGACGATGCGCCAATGGGCGTAGTTCAGGAGGCTGTGCGTTGGCACGAAGCAGCGAACGTGTCGACCGGTGCGGCGGTTGTAAGTCTGGACATGATCGAAGACCTGTTGCAGCGCTCGACGGTAGAGAAAGTATTTGAGTTTGGAGGCGCGCCACTGGGAATCCACCGACGCCTGCGGTGGCTGCCAGTCTTCATGATAGTAGTCGCGCCACTCGCGTTTGAAGCCCTCCGAGTAACCGCCCCGGACCCAGAACTCGGGCTCTTCGAGGTGGATGGCCTCGGCTCCCGCATCGAGCGCGCGCTGGACGCCGACTGCCAGGAAAGCGCCAAAATCCTTTCCCGGGGACATGTAATAGACGTCTCCCCCGTGACTGATCTTGTTACCCCGCGCATCCGTCTGCGCCTCGTCCTCGTGGTGTTCGCCGTCGAAGCGACCGTAGAGGTAGTCCTGGTATTGACCCCAGGACACGCCGGTCATCACATGGATCCGGTAGCCCCGTTCGCGCCAGGTCCCGATGCGCCCGGGAAGGCGCGGGTCGACGCCATACACGATGGCGACATCCGCCCGCAGGTTGCCGCGCTCGCTCCAGGCCTGTCCCGTCTGGAAACAGGTCCTCTCAAGCAACTGGGAGGGATCGGTTGGAAACGGGGGCGGCAGGTCCGAGCCCCGGGTCAGGAATCCGAGGGCCGCCGATCCCCCCAGGAGCACCATCGGCAAGACCTTCCAACCAGGAAACCGCGAGGACGTGGGCAGATTCACGCGCTCCATTCCACCACAACCTGCACCGGGCTTGCCACCCCGGCGTGGTGTTCCCCAGGCCGCACGCATGTCCGGCAACGCAACCCGGCACGCGCCTCTCAGCGTGCCCTCAGGAATCGAACCTCATCCCGGAGGTGTTCGACCTCCCGCAGGAGATCGAGCATCATGCTGATGGCGGAAAAATTCATCCCGCAGACCGACCGGAGGTATTCGATGCGGCGGAGTTCGCGGATGGCATCATCGTTGAAATACCAGCCGCCGCATTCTGGATCCATGACGGGAGAAACCAGTCCGTGGCGGTAATAAAGGGCGATGCGCCTCCTCGGCACCCGTGCCATCGCGGCGGCGACGTCGATCGGGTAGACGACATTCGGATCGGGCTCGTAAATCTCGATCGTGGTGACGCTGCTGGCGACGGGTGGCAAATTCATGGGCATCCTTGGCGGTGAGCGACCCTCACCCGCTGCCAGCCCGGCCCGACACCCCAGCCCGCCTTCGCAGGGCGATGCACGCCACGGCGGACGAAGGCCCGTCCAACCGGAGAAGAACGGGGCGAGGGCCGGTTCGCTGGAAAAGAGATTCGATCCATGCGGTGCGTTCCCTATCGCTCAGGCGCGTCCGCCACCCGGTTGCGGCGCGACCTCGAACGCCAGGCCGCCCTTTCGAAAATCGACCTCCACCCGTGAATGGTCAGGCACCTCGCCGGAGAGGATGCGCCGCGACAGCGCGGTTTCGACCTCGCGCTGGAGAAACCGCTTCAGCGGTCGCGCTCCGTACACCGGATCGTAGCCTTCCCGGGCAACGTGTTCCTTGGCGGCATCGGTCAGGTGCAGTTCGATGTGGCGGTCCGCCAGCCGGGTTCGCAACAGGTCCAACTGGAGCTCCACGATCCGTTTGATCTCGGCCAGCGTGAGGGGCTTGAAGAGAACGATCTCGTCAATCCGGTTGAGAAACTCCGGTCTGAAATGCGATCGCATTTCGGCCAGGACCCGCTTGCGGACATCCCCGTCGATCTCCCCGGATTCGCTCGCATTCTCGATCAACAGCGGGCTGCCGATGTTCGAGGTCATGATGATGATCGTGTTTTTGAAATCGACATTCCGGCCCTGCCCGTCGGTGAGGCGGCCGTCATCGAGGATTTGGAGGAACACGTTGAACGCATCGTGGTGCGCCTTTTCCAGTTCGTCGAGGAGCACGACGCTGTACGGCTTGCGACGAACCGCCTCCGTCAACTGACCACCCTCCTCGTATCCGACATAGCCTGGCGGGGCTCCGATCAGGCGAGCCACGGCGTGCTTCTCCATGTACTCGCTCATGTCGATCCGGATCATGTTGTCCTCGGTGTCGAAGAGCGTCTCGGCCAACGCCCGGGCGAGTTCAGTCTTGCCCACGCCGGTCGGGCCGAGAAAGACGAATGAACCGATCGGGCGCTTGGGATCCTTCAGGCCCGAGCGCGCTCGGATGACGGCGTCCGAGACGACCCGGACCGCCTCGTCCTGGCCGATGACACGTTCGTGCAGGATCTGCTCCAGCCGGAGGAGTTTGCCCTTCTCGCCTTCGAGCAGGCGGGAAACCGGAATGCCAGTCCATCGGGCCACGACCTCCGCCACCTCGTCGGCTGTAACCTCCTCCTGGAGGAGCCGCACACCCCGACCGGGAGCAGCCGCCTTCTCCTCCGCGTCCTTGACCTGTCGTTCGAGAGCAGGGATCCGCCCGTATTGAAGTTCGGCGACACGGGAGAGATCGCCGGCACGCTGCGCCTTCTCCATCTCGGTCCGGCTCATCTCGATGGCCTCGCGGAGCTTCCGGACGTCGTCGAGCGCGCTCTTCTCGGCATCCCACTGGGCCTTGAGGGCATCGCGCTGACTGCGAAGATCGGCGAGCTCCTTCACGAGGGCCGCAAGGCGGTCGCGGCTGGCGGTGTCCTTCTCCTTTTTGAGCGCCTCGCGTTCGATTTCGAGCTGGAGAAGGCGTCGTTCGAGATTCTCGAGTTCCTCCGGCATCGACTCCATCTCGGTGCGGAGTTTCGCGGCCGCCTCGTCCATGAGATCGATCGCCTTGTCCGGAAGGAAACGGTCCGTGATGTACCGGTGGGAGAGCTGGGCGGCGGCGACCAGCGCCGCATCCTGGATGCGGACGCCATGGTGCAGCTCATAACGTTCACGCAGGCCGCGCAGAATGGAGACCGTGTCCTCAACGTTCGGTTCATTCACGAGAACCGGTTGGAATCGGCGCTCGAGCGCGGCGTCCTTCTCGATGTGTTTCCGGTACTCGTCGAGGGTCGTCGCGCCGATGCAATGGAGCTCGCCGCGGGCCAGCATCGGCTTGAGCATATTGCCGGCGTCCATCGCCCCTTCGGCCTTTCCGGCTCCGACCATCGTGTGGATTTCGTCGATGAACAGGATGATCCGCCCCTCGGCCCGCACGACTTCCTGGAGCACCGCCTTGAGGCGTTCCTCGAATTCACCCCGGTATTTCGCCCCGGCAATCAGCGCGCCCAGGTCGAGGGTGATCAGCCGCTTGTCTTTGAGGCTTTCGGGCACGTCGCCAGCCACGATCCGGCGCGCAAGACCCTCGACAATGGCCGTCTTGCCGACCCCCGGTTCGCCGATCAGGACCGGGTTGTTCTTGGTGCGACGGGAAAGGACCTGGGTGCACCGCCGAATCTCGGCATCGCGCCCGATCACGGGATCGAGTTTGTTCTGCTGCGCGAGACGGGTGAGGTCACGTCCATACTTTTCAAGCGCCTCGTAGGTGGCCTCCGGATTCGCGCTGGTGACACGCTGGTTTCCCCGGACCTCGGTGAGGGCCTTCAGAAAATCGTCCCGCCGCAGACCAAGTCCGCGAAAGATCTTGCCGATGCCCGTCCCGGCGGGCTCGTCGAACATCGCGAGCACGAGATGCTCGACGGAGACATACTCGTCCTTCAGCCGCCGCGCCTGGTCCTGGGCGCCGACCAGGAGCTTGTTCAGACGCTGGGTGACGAAGAGCCCCTGACCGGTGGTGTCGGTCCCGGAAACCCGCGGCATGCGACCGAGTTCCTCCTCGACCTTGGATCTCAGGAGGTCCGGGGCGACCTTGACCCGCTCGAACAACCGCGGAACCAGACCCTCGTCCTCGTTCAACAATGCCAGGAGGAGATGCTCCGCATCCACCGCCTGGTGCTGATGACGGATGGCGATCGCCTGGGCCTCGGTCAGCGCCGACTGGCTCTTCTCCGTGAATTTGCTCAGGTCCATAGAGGTCGTCCCGACACGATGCCGCTCACCGCGCGTAATCCGGTTCGCGTCCCGGTCGCCATTTGATGTTGCAGCCCATGCTGGCTCGCTGCTGGGAATCGGGGTTGCGCCCCGCGAGGAGGGCGTCGCAGGCACGACGCAGATCAGCGCCTGTCACCGGCTTTCCGTTGCCCGGGCGGCTGTCGTCAAACTGACCGCGGTAGGCAAGCTCCATGCGGGAGTCGAAGACGAAGATGTCCGGGGTGCAGGCGGCGCGATAGGCCCGCGCCACCTCCTGGGCCTCGTCGAACAAATAGGGAAAGGTGTATCCGACCGCGGCCGCCTCGGCCTTCATCTTCGACGGGCTGTCCGCGGGATGGCTCTCGGTGTCGTTTGAATTGATCGCAACCACGCCGACGCCCCGGGGCGCATAGTCTCGCGCGAACTCCGCCAGGCCCTTCCGGATGTGTTGGACATAGGGACAGTGGTTGCAGATGAACAGGACCACGACCGCCGGTTTCCCGGCGAAATCCGCGAGGTGCACCATCCGGCCCGTGACGACGTCGGTCAGGCTGAAGTTGGGTGCCTTCGTTCCCAACGGAAGCATCGTGGAAGGGGTGAGAGCCATGGCAGAGTACGTTCCGGCGAAGGCCTTCTTTCACCCGGACCCGTCCGATGTCAACCGCGAGCCGCGAGGCTGGCGCTCGTGGGTGAATCCGAAGAGAGGGATCAAATTGGGAAACCCTCACCCGCCCCGCGGTCGCCCGGGGGCGCCCGACGGGGGCGGGTGGGTCATCGGATGGGTGAGAGACGGGCTCTCAGCCGTCCAGCGTCCAGCCCGGACGGTAGCTGCGCCGCATCAGGTCGTTGGCCTCCGGACAGTCGGACGCCCGTCCCGTGGAGCCGTCGTACTGGAATTTTCGGCCGACACGGTAGGCCACCAGGCCAAGCAACATCTGTTCGATCAGGTTCCCACTGTAATCGAAGTCGCAGGAGGTCTTGAGATCCCCCTTGCAGGCATTCACCCATTGCTTCTGGAAGTTGCCCATTGCCGGAAGGACTGTGTCCTTCGAACGCGGCTTGTAGTAGCTCAGGTCGGCGCGGTCACCCAGGGGAAGGAGCATCCGCGAGGTGAAATCGGCAATCAGCGTGCCCTTGTCGCCCTCGAACATGGCGCCGTGACCGATCCGGTTGAGGTCGACCCATGGGGCGGGCGTCGCCGGCAGGAGTCCGCCCTGATACCAGGAGACTTTGATCGCCGGCCGCCACGCATTGGCCGGGTGCTCGAAGTGGGTCTCCAGTGCCACCGGGGTCACCTCCGCGTTGAAGGGATCGCCCTTCCCCTCCGCCGATGTCGGAAGACCTGCGTCGATGGCGTTCCAGGCGAGGTCCATCGTGTGGCTGCCCATGTCGCCGACCTGACCGCTCCCGAAATCCCAGTACATGTTCCACTGAAGGCAGTTCATTCCCGGGCCCCCCGAGAAATAGTCCGGGTTGTAGGGATGATTTGGTGAAGGTCCCAGCCAGAGATCAAAATGGAAACCGGGGGGCGGGCTGCTTTGCGCCGGAAGATAGCCGGGTCGCCGGATCTGCCGGTTTCCCCACGCGCAGACCTCCTGTAACTCCCCGACGGCTCCGTCGAGAATCAGCTCCCGCACGCGATTGAAGTTCTCGTACTCGTGGCGTTGCGTGCCGACCTGCGTCGCGATCTTCTGCCGGTTCTTCAGGTAGTTGGCCCGCACGACGCGAGCCTCCTCGACGGTGTTGGCGAGCGGTTTCTCGCAGTAGACGTGCTTGCCGCGATTGATCGCCCAGTTGGCGACAAACGCATGGGTGTGGTCGGCGGTGCAACACATCACGGCGTCGATGTCCTTTTGCTCGAGACATTCCCGCCAGTCCACGTAGCGCTTGGCCTTTGGAAACTTCTCCGCAGCCTCGGCGAGATGCCGTTCGTTCACGTCACAAAGCGCCACGACGTTCTCGTCCGCAAGGACCCCGAAATGCGCGAGCGCCCGTCCCCAGACCCCCACCAGGGCGATATTCAGTTTGTTGCTGGGTGCATTGGCCCCAAAGACCCGCACGCTGGGCAGGATCAGGACCCCGGCCCCGGTGGTGGCGACGGATGCAAGGAAATGGCGGCGTTTCATGGCAATCTTGGGATCTGAGAGATGACCGGTTTGGTTGACGTCCCGCACACGCGAATGGTGGCTGGACGCGACCTATCTCGCCTGAACTTGGGCTCGTGTCCACGGTTTTGCCGCCAATCGTGGCCGAATCCCCAATCGGTTGAAATCACCCCGACGATGGTTCACGGTCCAAAGCGCTGACCTCGGCTATGGCTCTGATTCCTCCCAAACCCCTGGCAAACTACCCCTGGTACCTTCGTTGGTTCTTCCGCCGGCAGGCGCGAATCTATGGACGCACCCTGTCGCCCTCCTGGTTATGGGGCCGGCTGCCGGCGCATTTCGGCGGTCTCCTGCTCCTCCTCGGATTGTTCCAGAGAAGACGCTATCCGGTGGACGCCGCCCTCCGCAGCCTCGTCTCCGCCCGTGTGGCCCAACTCAACGGCTGCGCCTTCTGTGTGGACCTCAATGCCTACAACCTCCTGAAGGCGGGCGGATCGGCCGAGAAGGCCGAGTCGGTGAGCGATTGGCGGAACAGCGGCCTGTACTCCCCGCGCGAGCGCGCCGCCCTCGCCTACGCCGAGGCCATGACCGACCCTCGACTGCGCGTGACCCCCAACCTGCTGGAGGCACTCAGGCCGCACTGGGACGACGACGGAATCGTCGCCCTCACCGCCTGGATCGCCTTTCAAAACATGAGCGCGAAATTCAACGCGGCGTTGGGTGCCGAGGAAAACGGGCTCTGCCGCCTGCCGCCGCGACAGGAGCTTCAAGCCGTGGCCGGGAAGACGGAGTGATCCCACCGCGCCGTCTGTGCGAAAAACTCTTCGACGTTCGCCGGGTGGGCGTGCTCAGGGAACGGCCGGCCGCAAAGTCGCGGACTCACTTCGCACCTCGATCGTGCAGGACTGCAGTCCCGCGCCGTTCGCGGTCACCGAAATCTTTCCAGGCTTTGACGTGGACTGGACGATGACCTGGGCCCAGCCATTGAAGACGCTCCGTTTCCAATCACCGGCTGGTTCCACGATTCTGTCGGGCTCGTGCGAGGATGGATCCCCGTTGCCGACCCCAATGATCCGGCCGGGGCCCGCCACCGCGAGACGGATCTCATTTCCGGCCGTCGGCACGCGGCGGCCCTCCCGGTCATTGACCTGGATCGCGATTACCGCGACGTCTTCGGCGTCAGCCCGGATGAACTTCCGATCCGGCAAAAGCTGAATTGCGGTGGAATCGCCGGTTGTCTCCACGCGGTCGGTGGCCATTTCGCGCCCGGCTGTGAAGCCACGGGCCAGCAACGTGCCGGGGGCATACGCCACCTGCCATTCCAGGTGCGAGTTTCGAGGCATCGATTTGCGTCCCAGGCTTGTTCCATTCAGGGACAATTCGATCTCCTCGCAATTGCCATACACCCAGACGGGGATTGACTGCCCCTCCCTCCCCGGCCAATTCCAATGTGGAAAGACATGCACCAGGGGCTCATCGGTCCACCATGCTTTGAAATAGGAGAAGGCGTCCTTGGGAAAACCGCAGGTGTCCAGGATCCCGAACTGCGAACTGACGGCTGGCCAGCCGAATGGTGTCGGTTCGCCGCGGTAGTCGAATCCCGTCCAGACAAACATGCCCGCCAGCCACGGGCGCCCGGCGTAATGGGTCCATCCCTCCTCCGCGCTCGACCCCCACCTCGAGGGATCCCAATCGTAGGCGCGAAGGTGGCCGTTCGCGCGATCATCCTGGTATACCCCGCGGGTGTTGTTGAAGGCGCATTCCTCGGTGCCGACGATGGGTTGTTCGGGGCGGCGGGCGTGTTGCTGATCGGTGTCCCCGTTGCCGATGTAATTGAATCCGGCGACCTCGATGGCCATGGAACTTCCCCGGCCCCAGCCGCCGCTGATCGCAACCGTGCACGGCCGGGTCGTGTCGAGTCGTTTCACATAGGCCTGCATCGCGGCCGTGATCCGTCGTCCAACCTCATTTCCTTCCATCCTCCACTCCTCGTTGCCCAGCGACCAAAGGACGACACAGGGATGGTTCCGATCCCGCAGAATCATCCGCCGTAAATGGTCAAGGTGAAACTCCGTCGTTCCCATCAGCCGATTCTCGTCGATCACCATCATCCCGAGACGATCGCAGGCCTCCAGGAGCTCGGGCGTCGGAGGGTTGTGGGAACATCGGTAGGCGTTGCACCCGATCTTTTTGAGTTGGGCGATGCGGAAGTCCTGCAGCGCATCCGGAAGCGCGACGCCAACACCGGCATGGTCCTGGTGGTTATCGGTCCCCTTCAGCTCCAACCGCTTTCCATTGAGGAAAAAGCCCGAGTCAGGATCAAACCGGATCGCGCGTATCCCAAACGGCGTCTCGTACCGATCCACGACGGCGCCTCCCGACCGCAAGACCGTCACCAGGGTGTAAAGGAAGGGTGTCTCGATGGACCAGAGCCGCGGCTGTTCAAGTTCGAGCCGGTTCGTGTAAGTCCCCGTGACACCCGGCTGGAAGCGACCGGCCTGGTAACGCGTCGAGGCGCGGGTTGTCCCGTCCGCATCGACAATCGCCTGATCAACGTCAACCCAAACCGGGTTCGTGCCCTCATTGCTGATGGAGACTCTCGCCGTAACCGCGGCCGAGCCGTCCCGAATCTCACTCGTGACGAATGTCCCGCCGGGCGGGACATGGACCGGATCGGTCTTCACAAGCCAGGCATGCCGGTAAATCCCGGCGCCTTCGTAAAACCAGCCCTCTTCCAGCGTGGCATCCACCCGAACCGCAAGCACATTCGTGCCGCCGTAGTTCAGGAAGTCCGAAAGATCATATCCGAAGCCGCTGTACCCGCTCTCCTCGGTCCCCAGATAATGCCCATTGATCCAGGCTATCGAGTCCCTGAACACCCCGTCGAATTCAACGCGGATGCGCCGGCCCAGGTCCGATGCGGGGATCGTGAATGCCTTCCGGTACCAACCCACACTCGTTTCAGGAAAGTTCGGTCCCACGGCTTTGAACCCGTGACTGCCACTGCCGCGCGGGTCGAACGGCACCTCGACCGCCCAGTCGTGAGGCAGATCGAGCGCGCGCCATCCGCGATCGTCGAATTCCGGGGCCGAGGCGCCCGCGCCGTAACCCGCCTTGGCGAAATAGGAGAATTGGCCCGTGGCATGCCCGAAGTCCCTGGATGGATCCGTGGCGTGGCCGAAGGCAAAGCGCCAGCCGAAGTCCATGAGCAACCGCTCCCGCACCGATGCCGCGGGAGTGGCCGCGGATTGCGCCCGGATGAACGGGCTGAGGAGGACAAGGACAACCAGGGCCGCGACGGGATGCGAGGCGCGCATTTCGGCGAGATTCCGCCCGCCACCGCACCGCCGATCAAGGATTGCGTGGTGAAGTCTCCAACGCCGGCTGCGGCCAGCATGGATGGGAACCCGGCGGAATGGGGTGGATGATGCGGGTCCGCTACGGTTGATCGTATTGGCCGAGGGGCCGGATCCAGATGTTCCGGTACCGGACCGGGTTGTTGTGATCCTGGAGTGCGATGAACACTTCCGGCGCATGGGGCGTATATTTGGCGAGCGTCTTCCACGGCACCTCACGCCGGATTCCGTCGGTGCCCCCGGTGAATTCGTACCGATGATGCACGACCACCCCGTTGTGGAGAACGGTCACACAGGCCTTCTTGATCAATTCCTGTTTCTCGTTCCAGCGCGGTGACTCGAAGATGATGTCATACGTCTGCCATTCCCCGGGCGGTTTGCTTGCATTGACCAGCGGCGGACGCTGGCCGTAGATGGCAGCCGCCTGGCCATCGGGATACGTCTTCGCGTCGTACGAGTCCAGGACCTGCACCTCGTACATCCCGTTGATCAGGATACCGCTGTTGCCGCGGGCCTGCCCCGAGCCGTGGGGTGGCTTCGGAGTCGCCCATTCCACGTGAAGCTGGAAGTCCGGCCAGGTGCCGCGGGTTCGAATGCCGCCTCCACGGCCGGTCTCCACATACCCGTCCCGCACCAGCCAGGTCGCATCGCCGCCCTGGCTGTCCCGCCACTTGGCGAGGTTGGTGCCATCGAAGAGGATCTCCGCGTCCGACGGAGGTGGCGCGTTCTGGCTGAACGTCGCGCCGGGAATGATCACGCGGGGTTGTGGGCGGTCCGCGTCGTGAAGGTGCCAGCGAGTCCCCGGGATCATCGGGGTATCCCTGAATCCGTCGATGGACTCCGAGCCGTCTCGAGGTGTCTCCGCTCCGAAAACCGGCGCGGCGATGGTGGTGAGCACGACGATGAGCGATGAAATGTGCGCGAACTGCGAAGGGGTCATAGGATGTCCGGTCACGTTCCTACCTCCGGTTGGCCGGCGGGGACCATTGTTTTCTTCACTGGCGACGATTCCCGGCATGCGCGCGTGGCAGCGCAGTCGCCGTCCTGGCCCCCCCGGATTGTCGCGATGCGCGGCTCGCGAGCCGTGGAGGCTGCCCATGAAACCCTTGCCCAGGGGCTCCGTTATATTTGACTGAATATATCGCTTGTGCTGAGGTCCCGGCCCGGGTGAATAAGGAATGGACTCGGACATGATCCTTCGTGGACGCAACCTCCCTCGCCGCGGGCTCCTGGCGTGGGTCATCATCTGGATGACCGCCTGCAGTCCAGGCCTCCGCGCCGCCGAGATCGTCGTGTTCGCCGCCGCGAGCCTTTCCGACGCGCTTCGGGACATCGGTCGGACTTACGAAAAGGAATCCGGCGATCACGTTCTCTTCAACTTCGGCGCGTCCAGCCTCCTGGAGCGCCAGGTCGAGGAAGGCGCCGGCGCGGACATCTTCTTTTCCGCGGACGACGCGAAAATGGACGCGCTCGAGAAGAAGGGACTGGTCGTGGCGGGGAGCCGGAGGGAGCTTCTCGGCAATTCACTCGTGGTCGTTGTCCTGCGCGACAGTCCGTTTCATTTCCGTGCCGCCCGGGATCTCACCGATGCCCGCGTGGGGCGGCTTGCCCTGGCCGAACCCACCGCGGTGCCCGCGGGTGTCTACGCCAGGGAGTATCTGGCGAAACAGGGGCTTTGGGCGGCGCTTCAAACCAGGATCATCCCTGCCGAGAACGTCCGGGCTGCCCTGGCCGCAGTGGAGTCGGGCAATGTCGATGCCGGAATGGTGTACAAGACAGATGCCGCCATCTCCAAAAAGATCCGAATTGCCTTTGAGATTCCTGCTGCGGACGGCCCGGAAATCAACTATCCGGTCGCGCTGATGAAGGACTCCACGCAACCGGAGGCGGCCCGCCGTTTTCTCGACTCTCTCGATCGCGAACAGGCAAAGGAAGTCTTTCGACGGTACGGCTTTCTCATCCGCAAGTAGCCATGCATGACGGCTGAGGACTGGGATGTTATTCGGTTTACCGCCTGGGTTTCGATCCTGGGCACGGTGGCGGTCCTGCCTTTGGGACTCTTCCTTGCCTGGATGCTGGCGCGGCGCAACTGGCCCGGTAAGTCCATTGTTGAAACCGTCGTCACACTCCCCCTGGTGTTGCCGCCGGTCGCGACGGGTCTCATCCTGCTGAAAGTGCTGGGACGTCGCGGGCCCATCGGCGGATTCCTCCACGGTCAACTCGGCCTCGAGGTTGTATTCACCTGGAGAGCGGTGGTCGTCGCGCTCTCTGTCATGTCCCTGCCGCTGATGGTGCGCGCCTTCCGGGTCGCATTCGAAGAGGTCGATCGCCGCGTGGAACAGATCGCCGCCACTCTCGGCGCCCGTCCTCTCCGGGTCTTCTTCACGATGACCCTGCCGCTGGCTGTCCGGGGCCTTCTCGCGGGCATCGTTCTCGGGTTCGCCCGGGCGCTCGGCGAGTTTGGCGCCACGGTCATGGTGGCCGGGAACATTCCGGGCCGGACCGAAACGCTTTCCCTGGCCATCTATCAATCCGTCCAACTCGGCAGGGACGATCACGCATTCCGTCTTCTGGCTGTCTCCACGGTCCTGGCATTCGGCGCCGTTTGGGCGAGCGAGTGGCTCTTGCGCCGGCGGAAGCCTGTGTGATGAGGCTGCTCCTTCAGGAGATCCTGGTTCGGACGGCCGAATTTGCCGTGGAGATCGATGAAGAACTCCACGCGCACGTCACCGCGATCTTCGGCTCGTCCGGGGCTGGCAAGACGACCCTTCTGGACGCGATCGCGGGGCTTCGGCGACCGGCGCGAGGTGTCATTCGTCTGGGAGAGCGCACCCTCAACGACTGCTCGGCGCGCATCTTTGTCCCTCCCTATGAACGCCGCATCGGCTATGTCCCGCAGGACCTGGCGCTGTTTCGGCATCTGTCCGTCCGCGACAACCTGTTGTACGGCCACCGGGAGGGCCCGGCTCGCGAGGGGGGTCTTCGCCTCACCCATGTGGTCGACATGCTCGACATCGGTGGGCTGCTCAAGCGCCGAATCGGCCATCTGTCCGGCGGCGAAAAACAGCGGGTGGCCCTGGGCAGGGCGATCCTGTGCGGCCCGCGGCTCCTGTTGCTCGACGAACCCCTCGCCAGCCTGGATGCGGCACTCAAGCAGCGCATTCTTCCGTACCTGCGTCGCGTGCGGGACACCCTGGAGATCCCGATTGTGTACGTGAGTCATGATCCCGGGGAAGTCACCGCGCTTTGCGATGATGCCCTCGTGCTCGAATCCGGTCGCGTCCTTCGCCGCGGGCCCCCGGGACAGGTCCTCGGATAAGAGTCCGTCTGAAAAGGCGACAGGTCCTTTGCGCGAGGTCCCGCGTCTGCGGGATTGGCTCGACAGCACCCATCCCGCCGCGAGGTTTCGATGGAAACCGGCACCAGCACGGACAGGCTGCTGAGCCTGCTCGTTTGCACTGGTCCTGATCCCTATCAATTCCGGGAGAGCCGCCCGGGATCAGACGAGAGCGAATAACACACCATCTCCTCCGCGTTGCGATGGTAGATTCGGTCCCCGACCAAAACCGGATGATTCCAGGTCTTGCCCTCCAGCGCCTTGAAGCGGCCGATCTCACGATGCTCCGCAGGATCGGCGGCGAGAAGCACAAGGTCACCCGTTTCCGACGAGACCAGCAGCAGATTCTGATCCTGGAGGACCATGACCTGACCCCGCCCGTATCGTCCGTCCTTCCAGTCGCGCTTTCCGTCGTCGACATTGAGACAACAAAACATCCCGACATCGAACCCGTAGACATGGCCCTTGTGCACCACGAAATCCGGAAACTCGGGCTTCAGCGCCCTGGATTCCCAGAGGGTCGAGGGACTCCAACGATCGCCCTCATGCGTGATCTTCAGAAGGGAACACCCGAGGCCTCCCAGCGAGGCGACCAGCAGCCTGTCGCCATCGACCAGGCGAGGTTGCCCGCATCGCGGCGCCCCTTTCATCGGCACACCCGTCTCCCAGAGTTTCCTTCCGGTGGAGACATCGAACGCGGACAAACCCGCGTCCTGCAACATCAGGCATTGCGGCACGCCGCACAGGGTGGTCAGTTGCGGCGAACTGTAACTGCTCTCGCCGGCCTCCGCGCTCCACGCCACCTCCCCCGACTGGCTGCGGTACGCGAGCAGACCTTTTCCATTTTTGCCGCCCGCATAGACGATGACCAGATCGCCCGCGACCAGCGGGGAGCTTGAAAACGCCCACATCGGGACCGCGGCCCCGGAAGCCTCCTTGATGTCCCGCGACCAGATCACTTTTCCGGTTTCCGCCTCGAGGCAGTTCAACAAACCGGTTCCACCAAGGGAGAAGGTCCGCCTCTTCGAGTAGGTCGGGGTGGCGCGCGGACCCGGGCCCGACACAGCCTCCTCGAACCGGGTGGTGTCTTCGTGCGTCCAGACCGGCTCACCGGTGGCGGCATCGTAGCAATCGACGGTCTCCTTTTCGCCCCGTTGTTCCTGGGTGAAGAGCCGATTGCCCACGACGATGACTGACGACCATGCCGGACCGACCGAACGCCGCCACACCTGTCTCGGCGGTTGGGTGCTCCAATCTGTGGCGATCGGGCCGCTCCGGATGACCCCGTCGCGATTCGTGCCCCGGAATTCCACCCAATCGTCGCCGCTCGCCTCCGCCAGACGGGCGGCCTTGTTCGTTGAAGTTTCGGGCGTCCCCGCCTTCTGTCCGGCGCCGGCGAGGAAGGTCTCCTCCGCGGTGGGGGTCCAGCGCCAGTGCCGTTTCATGGTCAGGTGCGAGTCGGCGCCGTCGAACCGAATCACCAGGAAGTAGCACCACGTCAACGTCACCACGGCAATCCACCCCGTCCGAACCTGCCGGATCCGGAATCGTCCAGCCAGAAACAACCAGACCACCACGGCGGTGGCGACGAGCGGAAACCCCGCTGCCCAAAGCGTGAACCCGGTGATCGAAGGATCGGCAAAGTGGCCGACGACTCCGGCCTCAGTGATGATGAGGACCAACCCCAGCACCTTCTCCCACCACCGCATCGCGCGGTTGAGGAGCCACCACCCGAGCCACAACAGCGTCAGGATCGCCGTTGTGGCGATGCCGACGAGGAAACCCACGAAATAGAGCTTGTCCACCCGTGCGGCCACCAGGGTCGCGCCCCAGTAGAGGAGGAGACAAACGAAAGGGAACCACAGGCCCGGCAGGCGCCGATGCCAGGGTGCCGCTAGGGTGGCATTCGATTCGGTGTTCAATGGAGGCGAGTCGTTCATGGTGTCTTTCGATGGGGCCGTTCACATCCGAGCGGCCGGAGTACCCGGTCTGAGAAACTGGTTGGCGAGCCTTCGGAACCCTGCGGGCTCCCAGGTCAATCGGTCGGCGCGGAGGTCCTCGACGATCTGCGAAACCCATTGACGCTCCGCCTCCCGCAGGGCGAGCGCGAATTCAACCTCGACGAGGTTGAGGCGGCCGATCCTGGCCGTGAGCCCGGGGAGGCCCTCCCTGTAACCGTCGATTTCCGTCGTCAAATGGGCGATGCGCTGCTCGAGCCGTCGAATGACATCGCGTGGCTCCAGGGCCGGCAGGAAGCTCAATGCGGCGTAGAACCGGGTGGGATCCGGATCAGGGTTCTGAAGCAATTCCCGCAACCATTGGAGCGCCTCGGACCGGCCCCTCGCCGTGATCCGGTACACGGTCCGCTCCGGTCGGCGGCCCTCGCGCGCCGTCGCCTGGACCTCGATAAGACCCGCCTCCAGGAGGCGATCGATCGAATTGTACAGGGAACCGGATTTCAGGCGGAGGAAGTCGTCCTTGTGCGTCATCTGGATGACGGACCGGAGTTCGTACGGATGCATGGGACGGATCCTCAGGAAGATGAGGACCGTCAGGGACCAGAGATTCCTCCAGCCAATGGAACGCCGTCCCATTTATTTTTTATAAACTAATTTTGAAAAGCTGATGCAAGCTCAAAATCCGGCCTTCGGGAATCCCGGGGCGGATCGAACGCGCCAGCATTGCCGGCCGGCCGTGGGACTGGGTGCCGAGGTCCGTCTGCGGACACGGAGTCGCGCATCCCGACTCAGAGCGTGTTCACGACGACGATGTTCCCGATCGTCACGTCCCTCCGGTTATCGAGATCGATCCCTTTTTCTCGAACGACCGTCTCGAACACGTGCAACCGCGGGTCGCTGCCGGTGTGGACGACAATCCGATCCCGGGCCGGGTCGAACTCGAATCGCTCCCACGGCAGTCCATCGCGCAGGAGTCTGGCCGGTTTCCGGGTCAGCGGCGCCGCCCAACTTCCATCCGCCTGGCGTTTCCAGCCTTCGACGAGATCCGCCCCGCTGATCGTGACGGATTCACCCTTTGCTCCCCGGATCGTGACACCGTCGCTTCCGGGCCGGAGGGTCTCCCGGTAGACGCCGCCCTGCAGAATGATCGTCTCCCCGGTGCGGGCGAGGGCGCAGGCCTTCGTCGCGGTTGCGAGCGGCACCGCCGGGTAACCCCAGGCCGGTTCATCCGTGGCCGCCGGATGACGCGGATCGACGTAGTAGACATTCGGGTATTCGAGGGCCCCGACGGTTCCTCCGCCCTTCCCCGCGCCAATTGCCGGACTCCCCTCCCGAAGCCGGAAATTCCGGGCCGCCGCATCCACAAAGAGCGGGTCCTTGCCATGGAGATTGTGCTCACCGGAGACCGGCCAGTCCGTGAACGTCAGGTTGTACTCGATGATGGGATTCGCCGCGGAGAAATCGCCGTCGCCGTGGACGACCGCCCGCTCCGCGTTGCAGAGGATGTTGTTCAGGATGTGTCCGCCAGTGGACTCCTTTCCCCGCAGCCCGATCGTCGCCCAGCGGACGGTGCAGATGGTGTTGTTGGCGATCGTGACCTCCGGCGTCTGGATGATGTCCGGTCCCCAACCGCCGCTCATCGTCGGCGCGTTGGCCGAGACGATGTTGCCCCGCAAGGTCCAGTTCCGGACGCTGCCGATGTGCGGGGCGCTTTCCACCATGCAGAGTTGATGGAAATCAAAGCAGGTATTGGATTCGAAAAGCACGTCCTGCGCGATCTCCCCGTTGACGGTGAACGTCTGCAGACCATCGACATGGGCGACACGAATCTCGCCGGCGGTGCTGCCGTGAAAGTAGTTGCGGCGTTCGACGCAGCCTTTCCCGAAGAACCTTGAGTAATCGCAGTCCTCGAACCGGGCGCCTGGGGAGAACATGAAGAGCCGGTTCACTTCATTGTCCTCCACGAGCCAGTCATCGCCACCCAACATGAATCCATATTGCACCCGCTGGACGTGGTTATAGGCGATCCTGTTATGCGCCACCTCGGAGTAGTCCCTCGTATTACCGTCCGGCGCCAGCTTCCCGTTCGTGCCGCTGACGGCGACCCTCATGTCGTGGATGTCGTTGTCGACAACCTCGCAGAAGCTTCCCCCCAGATGCACAGCGACGGCGGGATTCCCTGCAGCGATTTCGAACCCCTCCACTCGAATGTAACTGGCCTGCAGGTCGAAACCGAGCACGGCCGCCGAGCGTCGCGGCATGGCACGCAGTGTGACCGGCTGGTGTTCGCGCCCACTGGTCGCGATCCTGACGCGCTCGTCATAGCGACCTGCCATGACATAGAGGGTGTCGCCAGGCTGGGCCACATCGGCGGCACGCTGGATGGACTGAAAGGGTTGTTGCTCCCCTCCGAGGTTGGAGTCGGCGGCACCCGGCGCCGTCTGATCCACTACGTAGACAGCCCCTCCGGCGGGATGGCCTGTCGCCATCCACCACGCCAGCGCGCCGGGGACCAGGCATTCGGTGGGGAATCGGCGCAGCCTTTGCGCAAAGCAACGGCCTCGTCGGTGCGCAGACTCCCTCGTTGCCCCACGGAAACACGTTGAATGGCTCAGAGACTGTCTGAAAAATAATGGGAGTCCTGCGACGAGGGATTTTGTGCGAGGCCGAGGCGGCGAGACCGGAGCATCCCCGCAGCGGGCTGTGACGGTCGAGCCAACGAAGGCCTCGCGCAAAAGACCTGTCGCCCGGAGGGTTTTCGCGGAAAAGGCCCTCTGGCTTCGTTGCTCCTCGGTTACAGACCGCTGGCGGGTAGGCTCCCTCGTCGCGCCTCGCCATAGGGCCTTTTCCGCGAAAACAGGACCCCACTTATTTTTCAGACAGTCTCTCAGGGCTTGCATCGGAGGGATGTTGAAACGCAACCCCCGCAAAGAAAATGGCCGAATCGCGATGGTGGTCGAAAAGCAAACGGAGGAATGGATCGCTGAATTCCGGTCGAGCCTCACCAAACTCGCGGAGGAGACAATGGCTCAGTGCGAGGCCGCGGGACGGCAGCTCTCCTCGCAAGCGGATGAGGTCCGCCAACTCACCCTCGAACGACAACAGCGAAGCGGGGCGGTCCGCATGGTGATCCGCAATGTCAAAGGGCTGCAGAACTGGAACTGAAATAACCCACGAAGCTTTTCCACTCCGGTTCGACGGGGCCGCCGCGCTCAGAGCAAATGGTCCTTTACGAGGGTTGCGAGACCCGCATTCTCCCCGGGTGCGCGAATCCCGGAGGCTGCCGGACTCCCGCCCGCCGGCGGCCGGACTGTTTGCCACCACGCATTGGTCCGTTGTCGCGCAGGCGGGGGACAGCCAGTCGCCGGACGCCGAACGGGCGATGGAAGAGCTGTGCCAGACGTATTGGTACCCGCTCTATGCCTTCGTTCGGCGGAAGGGCTACGCGCATGAAGATGCGAGTGACCTGACACAGGCTTTCTTTGCCCAATTCCTGGAGAAGCGTTTTCTGCGGTATGTTGATTCAAACCTGGGCCGGTTCCGCACATTCCTGCTGACGTCGCTGACGCATTTCCTCGCGAACGAGTGGAACAAATCCCAAGCGCAGCGCCGCGGCGGCGGCTGCCGGGTCGTCTCATTGGACGAGATCTCGGCCGAACAGCGCTTTCTTCTTGAGCCGGTCGATCAAAGGACGCCGGAAACTCTGTTCGAGCGGAACTGGGCGAACGCCATTCTGTCCGTGGTGCTGAACCGGCTCGCGGCGGAGACGGACGAGGAGAGATTCGAAGTCCTCAAATGGTTTCTCCTGGAGGACAAGGGTTCGGTTTCCTATGAGGCGGCTGCAAGCCGGCTGGGGGTTACGGTGCCCGCGATCACCTCCGCCATTCACCGCATGCGAAACCGGTTTCGTGCCCTGATGCTGGCCGAAGTCGCGGGGACGGTGAACAGTCCGGGAGATGTGGAGGAGGAGCTGCGACACCTCCTGACCTCGTTGAACGACTAGGCGCCTATCCGCCGCGCGGCGGCGGAGATTGGCGCTCGTATGGGACTGCTTCGCGGTCCCCGGAGGTTTCGCTGTTTTCCGCTACTCGGGGCGCGAGGGTGCGTTTTTGGTCCCCGGACATCGGGAATACGCTCTACTGGAGGAGGGCCTTGAAATAGAGTTGGGAGGATCCCGTCGGAGTCGGGACCGCGACACGAAGCCTCCGAACGTCGGTGGCACGATAATTCTGCATCAGGGCTGAGGAAGGCTCCGACGCGAGGCGAAATGGGACGGGGGTCCAGGTGTGCAAGTCGTCCGAGGCCTGGATGCTATAGGTTCGACCACTCACGGCAAGCAGCTCAAGGATCGATTGGCCCTCCTGCTGATCGACGATCGCGAGGGAAAAGCCGTCAGCGGGATTGGAGGCGTAGGTGCCGGCGAGGTACTCATCGCGATTGCTGACGCCATCCCCGTCCAGATCGTCCCCGGGCCGGATGTCGTCGAGCGTCCCGCCGTAGATTGCAATCATGGTGCGTTCCCAGGCATCGGGAAGCCCGTCGCCATCGGAATCCACGCCGAGGGTGAGATCGAGGCGCGTGGTCCCGGCGGGTTCGCCGAGGCGGGAGAAATCCCCGGTCATTTCAATCGGCAGATAGATTGTCCCCGCGATTCTTACCTTCAGCTTGAACTCGAAGAATGGCCGCAGGGCGGTGGGACGGTAGAGATCGTCCGAGATCCCGGAATCCATGGGCACTTCCAGGCGGTAATTGACCCCGGGTTCGTCTTCCGCCACCACTGGGCAGTGAAGTTCGATGCCTGTCGGCGTTTCGAGGATCACCTCGCTCGAAGACAGGGTAAGGGGCTGGCCCAATTCGTTTCGGACCATCCCGAACAGGGTATGATGAGGCGCCGGTGGGAAGGCACGAACGGCGACCGGCAGGACCATGCCGCTGGCGACAACCGCTCCAGCCCATTTCGCGGATGCGCGGAGGAATCGATTCATGATCGTGGGGGTGGAGGGTGGATGTCAGTTGCCGGCGTATGAATACGTCACGAAGTGCAGCTTCACGTCATGGACGGAGCGGATGAAGCGGTCCAGACCCTCCTCCGGATTGTTCAGCAGGTTCCTGCCCGGGATGATCAGCTTCCATTTGCTGTTCCATACGGACCGGCCAATCAGCCGGTTGTTGGTGAACTGCGATCGCGTCAGGCCGGAAGTGGCGTTGTAGATGCTGATCGTGAAGTAATCGGCCGAGGGAACCGGCCGGAACGCCTGGTGTTTGCGAATGGCGAATGGGGGTTCGCTGAGGGAATCGCTCGACTGGTAGAGTTGCGCGGAGGAGAACTCGGAGCCACCGATATTGAACGGCAGCGGGACGGCAACATCGTCCACATTCCAGGTGCGCACCGCGCTCTGGTCGCCGAGGGCCGGGCTTCTCATGGAATCGACCCCGACGGGGACGAGGTACAGGTAGGGCGTGGCCGCCATGGCGTCGGGATCGAGGAACGAAAGATCCGGGTCTGCCGGCGACCTGCCTCCGGCGGCCTCGACGGCGTTGGCGTTGGCCCCCGGGACCTCCATGCCGCGATAGCCCTCCAGGGCGACACCGACGGCAAAGATCTTCGTCGCAAAAGACGCCGTGCTGTAATTGTGGTCGCCCGACGCCAGCGGGCGCCCGAAAAGATTGAGGCCATCGGCGATCGTCGTGCTGAACTCCAGCACAATTCCCGGCACGGCGAGCCCGTTTCCGGGATCAAGCTGCAGGCAGTACCGGCGCACGTCCGGATCGTCGAGGATGTTGGCGCGACGGGCCTGGTTGAGGACATCCTTCCAGTTCGCGGTGCCATTGGTGCCGGGCAGGATGCGGTAGTTCTCGGTGCGCAGGGAAACTGTCGTGCCATAGGCGTCCGGGTTGTTGAAGCCCAGGCGTCCCTTGAGCACGGTCCAATCGGCAAACATTTCGGCCAGCGCGCTGGACAGCCCGGGATCGCCGGTGTCGCTGCCAGCGAATTGGGGTTCGCCATCCTGCACGATGCCGAGGGCCCGGGCCCCGACGATGCGTTGAATGAAATCCTTGCCCTCGCTGGAATGGAGGAGCCCGGTTTCGTAGTCATAGGCCTGCGCGGCCATGAAGGCATATTCAGCGGCCAAGTCGAACAGGGTCTTGTACCGATCCAGTTTTTCGTTCCGGAAGATACGGAAGGCGGCGTCGCGCGTGCGGTAACCCTGGATCACGGCCGCGGACCGCTGTCGAAAGACCTGGCGTTCCTGCTGGATCCGATCCCCCTCGGCGAGGAGCGACCGGTACTTGCGCTGGGCGTCATCGAGCTCCTGGAGGCGCTGATTGATCGTCATCATCTGGTTGTTCATGCCATAGGCCTTGTCCCGGATCTCACTCGTGGCATCGCGTAGCTCCTGGTTGTACATCTCGGGTTCGATGTCTTCGAACTCGATCAATTGCGTCGTGGTTTCGGTGGCGAGCTCCAGGGCCTTGATCGTGCTGAAGGAGATCACGCGCTCGGTCGTGGTGGCGGCCTGGGTGATCGCGTTGGCGGCCTTAAGAACACCACGAATTGGAGCCAGGATGTCGCCACCGGCGGCCAGCCCGAAAATCTCGGAGGTCGGCGTGCTGGCCACGGCCGCTTCCGTGCTCTCCTTGGTCGCGTCCGATGCGACTTCCAGCCACTTGTCAACGACCTCCGCGGCGGCCTTTGCTGTCGCCAGGACCCGGTCCGAAATCAGGATGTCCTCCCTCAGCCCGCGGATCTTGTCGTGGGAGGCCTTCTTCTGCTCGAACGACACGATAGCCCAATCCAGATCGTACTTCGCCGCATCCGCCCAATAAAAGGCCGCGTAGGCGGCGTTGCGCGCCTTGGCAATATCCGAGATGGCCTGCTGGATTTTGCCTGGCGAGGCGCGTTGACTGGTCCATGCCGCGGGCTTTTTGAAGAAGCCATGGGAGGACAGCGTGTATTCGACATAGAGGTTCTTATTGTCCAGGTAGTCCTGAATCGCGGAGGTCCCGTCCACCTCGCCGATCCGGGCGGGGTTGATCCACCCGAATGTCGAAATGAGGTCCTGGTCGGCCCACCCTGGCTGGAAGGTCTGTGTGTCGATCCGCCAGGTGGCATCCTGGGTGGGATCCAGGAGCGTGCCCTGGGGACCGGAGAAGGTCAGCTCCTTGTCGTCGACATACATGTAGTGGAGGGTGTCGGGGCCGACGTATCCCGCCCGGTAGGTCCGGCCCGGCCCGATATCATCCGGGTAGGGAGTGCCGTACAGTTCGATGAGCGAGTTGGTGTAGGCGAGTTCCTGCTTGTTGACGGAGGTCCGAAGGTCCGCGAGCGAATCCTGTTCTGACCGCAGCAACCGGGTCACATCCTTGGCATCATCGAAGGCCGTGATGGCGTTGTTGAGGGCCCGACTGGCCCGGCCGTAGATCTGCTCGAAATGCGTGGCGCCTTCGGTGCCGGCCGGGTTGAGATCGAAAGGTATCGTGGTGGACGGCAGGCCGAGCGGCGTGTGCCCGGCCTCGGCGTTGTCCATGGCCGTCTGCAGGCTGGTGCTGATGGTCACGATTTCCTTCAATTCCGGCACGGTGGTGCGATCAATCTGCTGAATGCTCCCGGTATGCCGGGGATCCGGATCGTGATCGGGCAGGATGGCGTTCCCGACGACCCAATTGAAATAGGCGCCCTGGCCCGCTCGGGCAGCCCAGTGATCCATGCCCCAGTACCGAGTGGTGGGAATGGACCGCGTGCTGGTGTTGGCCTTGGTCTCAATAAAGTGCGACCAGCCGTTCTCGGTGCCAGGCTTATAATCCCGACGCCACGTGAGATCAAAGATCTGCTTGCCGGTTCGAGCCAGGGCGCCAGCGGCAGCGGCGAATTTCCGTTCATCCTGGTAATCCACCGAGACGGGCTTACCCAGCACGGTCACGGCTTCGATGCGGGGCACCCAGTCGAAATTGTTGTCCAGCAGAAGGGAGTAATACCCGGTGAGCGCCGTGAGATAGTGACCGTAAGCGTCGCCGTGGCCCTGCGGATAGAGAATGCGCGCGTCCTCGGCGTCCACGACTCCATCGTTGTTCTGATCCAGGATATTGTAGTTGAGGGCGTAGACAACCTCGCCGGCGTCGATTCCGCGGGTGTAATTCCAGATCATGCGATTGTAGACCGGCCGCAGTTCAACGCCGGGTTGAAGGAAGTCATCGCGCCCCCGGAGAAGCGCCAATTCCTCCTCGAGGAGGGACGGCAACTGGCCGCGGAAGGAGAAGAGGGAGGTGGCGATGGAACCGTAGGTGTTGTCCTTGGTGCCGAAACCGATCGTGGGATTTGCCGCATCGGCCCAGGCCTCGTTGCCAAGCGCCATGTAGAGGTCGTTCAGGTACCCTGCCGCCAGGAGCAGCGCGTCATTGGCCGGGCCATAATTGATCCCGCCGCCGATGCTCAATGACTTTCCCCGTCCCAGCACCGTTTCGTAGATCTCGATCAACCCCGCGTTGTTGAGCGCATCGAGGTTGAGCGGCACGTCGCCCTCCCATCGCTGTCCGGCCTGCGACACAATACTCACGTCGGTGTTGACGGCGTTGTTGAAGAGATCCGTGACGCGCTGGTTGAACGGGTTGATGCCCTTGAGCACGCGCTTGATCCAACCCTCGGCAAGCTGGGGCGTTGTCCATTGGGACCAGACGGCATTGCCTCCGTTGCCGTCCGGCACATAGGAGGCGTGGCCGGGGTCCTTCGGCTGGTAACGCATGATCAGGTAATTGTCGGCCAGGCTCTGAACGTCGGCGCTGCCGCCCAGGACGGCGCGCACGCCGTCGGGATACCTTGCGGGATCCAATGGAAGCCATTGCTGGGCCGTGACGTCCACCGAGACGAAGGCCTCCAGTTGGACGTCGAACGCCACGAACTCACCCGCACGGGCGCCGGAGATCAATTCAACGGCCACCGTGTGCGTTCGGGAACCATCGGCGTTGGGACTGCCGCCTGCGAGCAGTGCCGGACTCAGCCGGTACACCCGGCTGAGGGGGGACAGTCCGCCGGGAGCCGAGGTGGTCGCCGTGTCGTCCTGGCCGGTATTCGCCCGGACGGCGAGCTGTCCATCGATGGAAACGATGGCGCCCAGGGCGTCATCCAGGTTCATGCTCAGCCAATAGTCGGAGTAATTGCCGGCGGGTTCGGAGATCCGCCGAAAAACAATGCTCTGAACAGCGCCGGTGACGACACCCTCGTCCAGTTCCCCGATCTCGCCGACCTCCAGGGTGGTGCCCTGGTTCGTTTGCGCGCTGACATAGAGATCGTCGGACGTCGTCAGGGCGTCGACGGTTCCGGAGACCTCGGTGCCATCCGTCTTACGGAAGGCCACCTGGTTGCCCTTGATCAGCCGGTGGTTTGGAGACTGGAAGTGGAACCGGCCATCCACGGCTTCCACGGTGGCGAACGGGATCCGACTTACCGGCGAGACGTTGGGAGACACAGCGCCGACGGAGAGGCGGCCAGCGTCGACGCCGGTCACCGAAGCGACGGTATCGGAAGGCAGCGGGAACTGCAGGTGAGACCAATCGTTCACCCACGGGAAGACCCGCCGGGTGTTTTGGTAGACGGCAGGCGGCAGGCCATCGACAGGGGAGGCGATCTTCCATTGAAAACTGTAGTCGTCACTCTTCGCCGCCAGGTCGATCACCTGTTGCAAGGTCAGCTTCTCGTTGAGCGGGTTCGACGATTCGACGATGTTGACCTCGCCGCGATAGAGCGAGTTGACTACCCTGAGGACCTTCACGCTGACGGGGTCGCCTTCGGGGGTAAACGCGCGTCCATTTCCTGTGATGAGCGTGATATACCCCGTCCCGGGACCGGTGGCGGAAAGGGCGTAGGAATCCACGGCGACGTCATCATTTCGAATGCGGGCGAGCTCGGTCGCGCCCACGGCTTCGGGCGCGGATGGGATGTAGGTGTGAGGCTTGGCGGCATTTTCGATGAAGGTTTCCAGTGTGGTGGAAAGACCATCGATCGCCGCATCCCACCGGGCCTTGTTCTCGTCGTTGACATCGCACAGTCCCTTCAACGCGGCGGCGTCGCCCTTTCCGACCACGTTGAGGAGGACGTAGGCGTCCCCCAGGGACGCGTTGACGAACTCGCCCTTGAAGACCAGGGCGCCGAACGATCCGCGGTTGGGATCAAAGAAGAGGCGCTCGACCAGGTGCGGGGGAAGGTTCGGAAAATAGGTCAGGCCCTGATAGGTCTGGATGTTCACTGAGGGCGGAATCGCGTCCAGGTCGAGACCATTTCCGGGCTTGCCCAGCGCAAACGACTTCTCCCGGGTCGGATCATGAAGGACGGCCGATTCGTCGTCGACACCCCCGGCAACCTGGGATTGCTGGTACAGAATCTCCAGGCTGGTCTGGCCGCGGACGGCGGGCAGACCGCGCTTGGGTGTGGTCAGGGTTTCCGCCATCTGCAGAACGGGAACGTTGTCGGGCCACACGGGCCGATAGATGATGCCAAGCGGGTTTCCATCTCCCAATTGAGGCTGAAGCCGGTTGCCGTAGACCGGATCGCCCTCGAAGGATCCATCGGGATTGATGGGCCGGAGGTAGGGCGTAATGGTCCCGACGGGCGGCTGCTGATCGAGCGCGAGCGTGGGGAAGAAGAACCCGGGGAGCGTCTTGTAGTAGAACTTCATCACGAGGTACGGCGATTCCGCCGCATCATGCGGACCGCGATAGAACCACGTGTTCCCCTTGCGATCCTGCAGCGTGAAGGCCGCGTAAAAATCGCGCAGACTGGGCGAGGTGACCGCGACGGCCAGGGGTTCGGGCGCGAGGCGCTGGCCCGCGAAGGCGTTGGCCGCTGGACCGTCGACGACCCTCACGAGCGTGTTGGCCGACTTCCCCGCGTCCGGCGTCAGGTCCGGGAATTGCACCTCGACATACTGCGACGCGGTGTTCACCTCGGTAACGGTTGCGACCCAGTTGCTTCCCGTGCTGGTGTCGAACAGCAGCGCCGGATCCGTTCCGGCGGCGAGACCGGAGGGTATCTCGAGCGCGAATCGCCATCGATTGGGGCTTGGGCTCGGGGTACCGCTGAACGGCTTCAACTCGAGCGGCCGCAACAGACTGACAAATCCCGAAAGCGTTGTGACATCGACATTCGTCGGGAATAACCAGTAGGGGGCCTGCGGATTGAGCACCGACTGCAGGGCCACGGGAGTGAAGGGTTTGATGAAATGCCGCGCCGTGGTGGTCACGAGGTGGGAGATGAGTCCACCTGCCGAGCGCTCCGACGAAAGCACGACATAACCGGTGATCTCGGTATCGAGGTTCTTCGGAGGCTGGCCGGCGATGCTTGGAGCGAGTGGTTTCTCCAGGAGGGGAAGCGGCATGGGCGGTTGAAGCACGGTCCCGGCCTCTCTTTTGAAGTCAAAGACGATGCCGTCCGCGGGTTTCTCGCGGAGGACCTTGAAGGCACGAATGGCTGGGCGTCCGTCGCTCTCGGTGTAGGAAAGGAGGACATAGGGGAGGGAGGTGAACCCATCGCCCGCCGTCACGTTGAGGTCGTCGCGCAGGGCGAAGGCCTGGCCCCCCTGGACCAGCGCGTGCTCCTCGTTGGGATTGTAGCCCGGCAGGGAACGTTCGTTCTGGTAGTAAATGCTGCCATTGGCCTGGAGGCTCACCAGCGGCCCGGAGCCGTCGTTGCTGGCGAGAACGATCTCGGCCGGGGCGGCGGGCCATTGCAGCGTATAATGGCCGATGACCGCAGGCCAGTAACTGAAGTCGAAGCCCTGGTCGACGTTGACCTGGTCCTTGCGGAACCACCACACCTCGAGGTGATCCTTCCCCGGGACCGCGTTCACCGGGATGATCGCGCCGGCATTGGCCGCCTCGAAGCCATTCGCGAACGGATCAAGGTAAGCCCCGGGCTGATAAAGGTCTCCCTCGCTGGTTCGGATGTAGCCTGCCAGGTAGTCCGAGCCGGGCGCGCTGCCGATCTCGCCGACGGGCGCCGTGATACGATCCCCCACGAATAGGGTCGAGTTCACGACCCTGGGACGGACGGAAACATCCGGCCAGTGGAAGGTCGTATCTCCGATCCATGAGTTCAGGCCGGTGGCGACGCTCCCCGCGAAGTAGGATCCGCCCGGTCCTTCACGGTCATTGACCACAATGACCAGGTCGTCGATCCATTCGGTGGCATGGGAACCGCCGGCCCGGGCGCCGAAACCAAAACGCCCGGCCCGGGGCGTATAACCCGTCGCGATTCCCGCCAGCACCCTGACGCCCTTGTAGGACACATCCATGAGTCCGTCCTTCGTGAGCACGATCTCCACGGGCGCAAAGGCGTCGCCGGTGATCAGGGTCATGGGCTGGCCCGTCGCGGGATCGCTGGGGATGGGCAGCGTGCCTGCCGGATCAGGAGTGGGATTGGGCTCAGCCATCGCGACCGCCGCCAATTGCGCCCCGTTCCGCTTGATCGAGATGGCGGGAGCCGAATCGGCGCCGCCGTTGTCGAACAGGTCGAAGCTCACCACCAATCCGTCGGCGACGCCTTCCTCGCTGATCACCTCGTCGGGCAGCGCGCCAAAGTTGAAGCTGAATCCGTCCGCGGGCCGGCTGCTGTCGCTCTGGATGTTGACCTTGAACGTTGCCCGGAAGCTCTCCACGGGCTGCCCGCCGGCGAAATCATCCAGGATGTAACTGCCGGCCTGGTTGTTCAGCGAATCAATGAGGTGGAGAACACCGTCCGACACGTAGGCATTGCCGTGAGTCGAGCCGCCACCCGGCGCATCGTCGAACCGGCTGAAATAGCTCGGAAGCGTCAGGTTCGGGTCGCGAAGACCCTGGTCCAGCCACGAGAAGATTCGCTCGAACCGGACGAACTCGCGTGAGGTGAAACGCAACAAGGCGCGGTGGGCCGGGTGAGCGGGATCGAGAAAGCTGTAATAAGCGAAGTTCTCCGTTAGTTTCCCGCGCGGCTGGTCGAGGGGATCCTGGTAGGCGATGACGGGCGCATTCTGCGAAGGCAGGGGGACAGCCGTTGCCTTGGCTTCGTCCTCGGTCGCGACCAGCGGCCGCACGTAATGGGTGTAGCGCGCGACGTCCTCCGGCCAGACGAGTTTGTAGCGGGCGAAGCGGAACGGCCACAGGAGACCTTCAAGGCCCTCCTCGAGCCAGTGGACCTGGTAGTCGTTCTGGTTGACGGTCTCACGGATGGCGAAGAAGGTGGGCTTGGTGCTCCCGTTGGGGCTGTGCCGGAACGCGAAATCCTGCCCGGTGGTCAGGAGCGGTTCAGGGAAGAGATCCGCGTCGCCGGGGTTGCCGCCGGGATATGCGGTGAGTCTTTCACCCAGCTCAACGGTGATATCCTGCGGCGCCGGACGTCGGACAACCTGCACAATCTCAAAGCCGAGGTGCTGCCGGATCTCGACCCCGTTTTCCACGCCGCGGATATCCCCCAGCAGTTCCATGAAGACGCGGCCCTCGACGTTGTAGGCGCGTATCTGCCCCCCAGACGCGGCGCTGGCGGCCTGGTCGAACCAGAGGGTCCGCAATTCCTGGAGGGCGCCATTCGTCACGACGGGCGACACGCCCGGAACGACGACCTCCGTGTCCACGCGCCTGGGAAAGTTATGGTTGTAGACGACGTTGACGGATCCGACCCGCGCGCTCGGGACGTTCACGGGCCGTCCAGTGTCGGCGAAGGAACGCTCGGTCCAATACATCTGCCGGGGGGGCTTGATGGGGCTGCTGGAAATGACGTACTGGTTCGTGAATACCACATAGGGAGCCCCGTTGGTCACGATGACGCCGACACCAGCCGGCGGGTTCGAAATGGTCGAGGTCACGCTGCGCCGCCAGACGACAACCACCGGACCTGGATTGACCGCAAACGCGGCGCGCGCATGCGGACTGTAGTAGTAACCCGCTCCTTCTTGATTCACGGTGCTGTAGGGCTCGGCAAGCCAGTAATCCTCCGGCCGCTGGACCGGGCGGGGAGGATTGAAACCCGGATTCACCGCGCTGAGTGAGACACCCAATTCGTCCGTGTTTGGCGGTGGAATGATTTGACCGAAGAGAAATGCCGCGCTGCGACCGAACGCGGTGGCGCTGATGCGGCCGCGCGTCAGGATCATGACCGACTGGCCGTTGATCTTGATGCGAGGCAGATTCAGGTTGTCCGCGTTGGCGACGTAACTCTGGCCCGGGTTCAGGCTCGCCGAGGCCGGCTGGATGACGCCACCGAACACCGCCAGGCCCGAAAACTGATGGAGGGTGCCGGGTGGTTCGGCCGGGGCACGGCCGTTGGATCCGGGTGGATTGCCTCGGACGCTCGAAAGCGGCAGTCCATTGGTTGAACTGAGGTTGAAGCGGATGGAATCCTGGCGGATTTCCACGGGCAGGGTCTGTGCCGTCGCAACGGGGATCAACCCCGCCCCGCCGAGCAACGCGGCGGCGATCAGCACGCGACAGAAGGGCTTTTTCACGGGGCAAAGGAGGGAGTTGAAACCCGCGGCCGTTTAGCGCGCGACGATGGCATCGCTCGGCGCTGTGATGGCCGGCCGGCTCTCCAGGGCCGCAAGTGTCGCGGACGTGGCAGGGTTGGAAGCGGCGGCCAATTGACGGACGGTCTGCTTCAGGCCATCCAACTCACGCCGCAGCGTATCCACCTCCGCGGTTCGATCCAATTGACGATCCCTGAGCGACGCGACCTGCTGTCTGAGCGCGCCGACTTCCTCCTTGAGCGCCGCGATTTCGGCATCCTTTTCGGCCTTCACTTCCTGCAAAGCCTTCACGGCAATCAGGCCGAAGGCGCCGTACTTCACAGTCATCATGCGTTCGCCGTCGTCAGGGCCGCTCACGGTGCGGACGATTTCCGGGAATAGGGGTTGGACCTCCTGGGCGACAACGCCGAAGATCTTGGGGGCATCGGCCTCCTGGTGGTTCCAGTGGAAACGGTGGACCGGCAGTTGAATCACCCTCTCGAGAAGGGATTCCGCAGGGGCGATGTCCTTTTTGAGGCGCCGGTCGGAATAGGAATCCAGGTTGCCATCACCATCCCAGATCGCCCTGCCCAGACCCTGGCTCGGAATGTTGTTCGCATTCCTTGGCGAGTTTTCTTCCAACACCAGGCCATCGGAGTTCCGGTACATTTTGAAGTACAGATTCCCATTCAGTATGGTGATTCCCTGGCTGCTGCTGCCCTGGAAGGTCGTGCCTCCTTCCGCCCAGATGTGGACCCTGCGGGTGTTGACCCCTGCGGCCGTTCCGGCACCGACAATGTCCAACGCATCCCCGGTGTACGTCTGATACCCTATCTTGCCCGCACTCGCTTCCTTGCCGGCGACATCGGCCCCAAACTCCAGGGTGTTGTTGCCCAGGACCCGGACGCCGCCATTCACCTCGAGCCTGGCCCCCGGCGTGGTCGTTCCGATGCCGACGAAGCCCGAGGCGTTGATCCGCATGCGCTCGGCGGCGTTGCCATAGAATTCAATCTGGCCATCCGCCGAACTGAACATGCCGCTGTCGTTATCGCCGCCGTTGCCAGCGAACGCGAAGCCGTTGTTGAAACTGCCCCCTGGGCCGGGGGCCCCGCCCCGGGCGCGGATCGCCCCGTTGGCATTGATGTTGCCCGTGAAGTCCGCCCCGCCCTCGGTCCAGAACCTGATCTTGCGATTGCCTCCCGTGGTTCCGGCGCCCACCACGTCCAAGGCGTCGGGGGTGAAGATCTGATAGCCGACGCGCCCCGCGTCGAATTGTTTGCCGGGAATGCCGGCGCCGAATTCCAGGGAGTTATTGCCGTCGACCTTGACGCCGCCATTGACTTCCAGCCTCGCGCCCGGCGTCGGTGTGCCAAGACCCAGGTTGCCGGCGACAAGGCCATTGCCCGATATGGATGCATTCCCGAGAGTGTCCACGGAGAATTTCACCACCCCGCCGCTATGGAACCGGATCTGGTTGAGGGCCGTGTCGAATCTCCACTCGGGATTGGAGGCCCCGGCGGACTGCAGGAGGATCTCTCCTCCCTCGTTGCCGCCCTGCGGTTTGATGGATAAGGGCGAACTGAAACTGGAAACTCCTGTGACGTCGAGCGAGGCGGCCGACAAGGCGCCGCCCAGCGTCAGCCCGCCCGTGGCCGTCACGGCGCCGACGACCTGCAATCCATTCGCCGCGGCATTGATGAGTTTGTTGCCGCTGGGATCGATAAGGGCGTTAGCCCCTCCGGCCAGGTAGGCATAGGGCGAGGGCAAAAGGCGCAGGCGCGGCAGCATTTCGCTGGTCGTGTTGCCTATCTCGACGGACAGGCTCATGTACCGCTCCTCCGAGCCATTCCCCGCAAAGAGGGCCGACAGGTTCCCACGCGGCTCGTTCGCCACACTCACGCCGTCCCCCAGCAGGACACTGAAGTTACCCTTGTCCACGGTGACAATCTGCCGTTCCGCCCAGAGGGACTGTCCGCCGGTGGATACAGGGAATATGCGGAAGATCACCCCGTAGTTGGCGGGCGTGGTGGACGCCAACGGATTTCCGTTTCCGTCGACCAGAAATCCCTGGTAAGTCATGAGTTCCGGCGGGGCGCCATGGACGGCCACCGCACAGGCAAAGACCAGCCCGCAACACACCGAGCGTGCACGGCGGCCCAGGAGCGCGGAAGGACGCGGCGACGATGCTGAATGCGGGATCGCGCGCGGGGCGCGGGTTGAATGTGCTTTCATGGTGGAACGAGTGCGGTTGGGAGGGTTCTGGAAAGGGGAGCGCAACCGGTTCATTGGGTCAGAGTGGCGATGTCGCTGATGCGTTTCAGGGTGAAGGTGCCGAGGACGTTGTACTCGCGGGATTGCCCGGCGCGTCCGTCGAAGGTGATGACTTCGGCGTAATTGCCCATGAGATCCTGGCTGCCCTGGGTGAGACTGTTGAAATTGTCCTCGGGGGAGGTGAAAGTGAGCGTCACGCGGCGGGTGACGCTGTAGGATTCGGCCCCGCGCGAGAGAGTCGTGGAGAACTGAGCGTCCAGATTGTCGTGGTCCGGATGATACGAGTGAAGAAATGGGTTGGAGGACTGGTCGTCGTAGGCCAACGGGACGGTGACCACAAGGCTCGCGCCGCGTTGCAGGCTCCCGGTGCAATTCCAGGGGACATTTCCCGCTGAAACAGGCAGATGCACGGAACTGATCCTTCGGCCGTCTCCGAGTCTCGAGGGAAGCAGCTGATCCTCGCGCGTGGCCACGACCACGTTGGAACCCAGCCCGATACCGATGAAAACCTTCTGCAGAAGTCGCGTGGTGGCGCCGTCATTGTGAAGGATCAGGCGCATCGGAAAGGGACTCGCCACGGTGCCGGAATCCACCTTGATCGGACCATCGAGCAGATAGGAACCCGACTTGTGCTCGGGGCCGCCGAAGACAAGGACCCGGCCGGACCCGGGATCCAGTTCGTAGTGATAGCCGTCCGCGCTCTCGGCGAGCTGGAGCCGCGCCAGGAGGGCCGCGAGGTCCGCTTCATTCGATGCCTTGGCGTAGGTCTTCAGGTAATGGCTCACGTAACTCACAGCCACCCCGCCCACCCACAGGCCCGCCGTCCCCGCCTTCTCCCCCGACACGGATACGTCGAGTTGAGAGAGCCCCAGTGAATCGGTGAAACGCAGGACGCCGGCATGAAGGGCGCCGGCATCGCCGGTCATCGCGGAGCGATTCAGACCAAGGACGACCTCGACCTCGGAGCCCACCTGGCCGCCGGCCGCAAGCGTCCACTGCCGGGGTGCCGCCGAGAGGTCCGTATAGTCAAAGGTCAGGTTGGTCGTGTTGAGCGGGCCCCGCAGCAGGAGCGAGGGGGCGCCCGCAATGGCGGTCTGCCCGGCCGGCGGAGCCTCGGAGGGCAATTGTCGCGCCGTGACGGTGATCGGAACGGCCGCGAGGTTGCGGAGCCGGAGCTGCGACTGGCCCAGGGTGCTGCCAAACCGAATCGCCCCGGAGTTCAGACCGACCAACTGCACCGGGCCAAAATACTGGTTGTAGGTTGCCCCGGCCCGAATCCAATAGGCTTGCGCCCGGGAGAGCGGGGTGGTTTCGAAGGCGGTGACCCGCTGCGGATTCCCGGGGGCGAGGTTGCCTCCAACATACCGGTAGATTTCGGCGTTCTGAAGCAGGTCGGGGGCGGGGGCGAGGAACGACGCGAAGGATGGGGCCGGCGTGGGCAGCGCAGGGAAGCCGAGGAAGTTAAGTCCCGTCAGCGTCCATCGGTAGGTGGGCGTTACAGGCCTCCCTTTGACCTCCCAGTTGAGGGCGACCCGGGTGGAGGCACTCACGAGGTAGGCGCCATTGCCCACCAACCGCTTCAAATCCGAGGATGGGCCGAGCGCGCGGGTCCAGGTGGACCACTGACTCACGGTATCGACGGGGCGCTGCGGCGAATCGACGAACTGGTCGGTCGGCAGGGCAGGACGCCAGTACCAGATCTCCTGGATTTCCGGTGTGTTCGCCACCAACTCGTCGACGGTGGCGTGGGAGGGATCCACGTGAAGGAACACCGCGTTCCAGCCGGCCGTGAGGACGTTGGTCTGCGTGAGCCATTGCGCCTGGCCGGGCAGGCACCCGCCCGCCACCATGACCGCGGCCAGCGCCGGGGCCAGCCGGGCCCGGATCCGCTCCACAAGAAGGAACCTGGTTCTGGGGTCCGACATAAGTGTACATCTCCCTAAGAAGGAAAATCTCGAATTCCTTTCGCGCCTTTTCGAAGTCCTGTTCCCGGGCTGAAGGGGACCCGGTTTTGCTTGGAAAATCTCCCGACGCGCGAAAGGAATCGCCGGTTTTCCTGCTGAGCTGGGAGTGAGGCTGCGTGAAATGGCCGGAGCCATCCGGATGCCGGGTCGGACCTGGCTGAGTGGCGGTGCCGCCAGAATGGTACTTGAATCCGCCGGCGATCAGCGGGCCTGAATAGACCAGAATTGATGTCGACAGCGCCGGGAATCGAGGTGTGTCCGAAATGCGGAGGCACATTGGCCCCAACGGCCCCGCGGGGGCTGTGTGCCCGATGCCTCTTTGCCTCGCTCCTCGAGGATGAGGGCCAGCGAATAAACGATCGATGGCGTCTCGCCCCGCCGGTCTTCCCCCGCGCCTTTGGCTCGTATGAATTGCTGGAAGAAATCGCCCGTGGCGGCATGGGCATCGTCTACCGGGCGCGCCAGACGCAGGCGAAACGAGTGGTGGCGTTGAAGCTCATGGCGGGGGGAGTGTTCGCCGCGCCGGACTTCGTGCAGAGATTCCTGACGGAGGCCGAGGCCGCCGGCCGGCTCGATCATCCGAACATCGTGCCCATCTACGAGGTCGGCGAATGCGAGGGCCTGCCCTTCTTCAGCATGAAGTACCTGGAGGGCGGGACGCTTGCCCGACGGATCGCAACGGGCACGTCTCCGATTCCGAGTCGCGCCGCCGTGAAATGGCTGATCCTACTCTCGCGCGCCGTCCAGTACGCCCATCAGCGCGGCATCCTTCACCGCGATATCAAACCGGGAAATGTGCTGCTGGACACAAACGGGGAACCCTACCTCACTGATTTTGGACTGGCCCGATTGGTGGAGAAAGCCAGCACGCTGACCCACACGCTGGCCGTGCTCGGGACGCCCAGCTACATGTCCCCCGAACATGCGCGCGGTGACAAACGGCAATTGACCACGGCGGCGGACGTGTACGGCCTTGGCGCGATTCTTTACGAATTGCTGACCGGTCAACCGCCATTCGCCGGGGGCACCACGATGGAGACGGTCCGGCAGGTCCTGGAAAGGGATCCCCGACGCCCCGCCGCGCTCCGGCCGGGGATCGATCGAGACCTCGAGACCATCTGCCTGAAATGCCTCCAAAAGGACGCGTCCCGGCGCTACGGCTCCGCGGAGGCGCTGGCCACCGATCTGGAGTGCTGGCAGCGCCACGAACCGATCCTCGCGCGCCCGACCCCGCCCCTGGAGCGGATCGGCAAGTGGGTCCGGCGCCACAAGGGCGGCTTTGCAGCGATTGTCACGTTTCTGCTGCTCCTCCTGACCGGCCTCGCCGTCAGCACCGTGCAGGCTCGCACCCAACGCGAATTGCGCCGTCAGGCCGAGACCAATGAACTTCGCGCCCTGGAAGCCCACCAAAAGGCGGCCGACGAGGCGGAAAAGCGTCGAAGGGACCTGGTCCGAATGCACGTCGCCACGGGAAACGAATTCGTCACCGACGGCGACTCGTTCCGCGGGCTGCTCGAGTTTGTGGAAGCGCTCCGTCTGGAGGGAGGGGATGCCAGGCGCATCGACACGCACCGTCGGCGTCTGGCGGGAGTCCTGCGCACTGTTCCGCGCCTCGATCGCCTGTGGGTTCAACTCGAGGGGGGCCTCCGCACCGCGCGCTTCGATCCGTTCGGCAAGAGAATCGTTTGTGGCGATGAGCGCGGGCGGGTCCAGGTCTTTGACGCGCAGAGCGGTCTTCCGCTGATAACGCCCATCCAGACGGAACCGCCGGTGGAACTGGCCTGGTTCACCCCGGACGGACGGTTCCTTGCCACGTCCGACTCCCAGGGCCAACTCCGGCATTGGGACCCCTTGACGGCGAAGCCGGCCGGACCCCTTCTCCCCACGCGGGTCATCTCCATCCTGGGACGTACTTACTTCGATTGTGTGGATTACTCTCCCGACGGGCGCCTGCTGATCGCCGTGGTGCCCGACGGAGTGCGGTTTTATTCGCTGCCCTCGGGGGATCCTGTTGGTCCCCTGCTGGCCATCACCAGCAAGGTGACGCGGGTCCGATTCAGTCCCAGTGGCCGCGCGGCGCTGATTACCGGCGATCACCCCGCGCTGCAGTTGGTGGAGACACCCTCCGGACGGCCCCTCTGGACCCTCCCATCCCTGGGAAAGGGCGCGCGATTCGCGAGCTTCAGTCCGAATGGCCGGATCATCGCGACCGCGTCGGAGGATGCTGCATGGGACATTGACTTCTGGGACATTCAGCGGGGCGAGCGAACCATGGAAACCGTCCGCGCCCTGCCCTACTCCTACGACCTTCTCTTCAGTCCCGACGGACGATGGCTGGCGCTGGCTGGTTACGCGAATGCTCTTCTCATCGACACCCGCACGGGTCGCACGGTTGGCGACCGCATGCGGCATGCCGGCCACATCACCCAGTATGAATTCAGCCCCGATGGCACGCGGTTGGCGACCTCGTGCTTTGACCACACCGCGCGTGTTTGGGACACCCCATCCGGCCGGCCCCTGAGTCCCGCCCTGCGCCACGCTGCCAATGTCTTTGAAACGCGCTTCAGTCCGGATGGGATCCGGCTCCTCACGGCCTGCGACGATGGCACCACGCGACTCTGGCAATTGCGCGGCAATGCCGGAGAACGGGTCACGATCCATCATCCGCCTTCCGCGAATTCCGAGTTCCTGATTGGGCCGGACAGTCGTTACCTGATGGGTTTCGGCGGGTCGCCCAATGTCGAGTTCTGGGATATGAAGTCGGGACGCGCCGCATTCTCCTGGCGGGAATCGGCGGAGGTTACGGCGGCGGCTTTCAGTCCCGACGGCCGGCGGACGGCAATGGCCATGGCCGACGGGAGAATGCAGATACGACAGGTTGGGGCACGCGGCACGATCACCGGCATCTCGGCGCACCGTGGCCGGATACATTGTGTGGCGTTCAGCCCCGATGGAAACGGACTGCTGACCGCGGGTGACGATGGCACCGTTCGATTATGGAATGCCGTCGATGGCACGCCCCGGACCGCCGCTTTGTCCCACGGGGGTCCGGTGCGGCAGGCCATGTTCAGCCGCGACGGGCATTTCGTGGTCACCGGCAGTGACGACCGAACGGTACGGATGTGGGACGCGCAGACCGGGGTACCCATCGGGAGGCCCCTGCCGTTGGCCACCAGCCCGCGGGTGGTCCTGCTCAACGCGGACGGGCGGCGACTTCTCACGGTTCGCAGCGGGGAGGGGCCGACCGTGCCCGCGACCACGCAGTTATGGGATGCGGTGAGCCGTCAGCCGATCGGTCCGGAGCGAAGCCTTCCCGACGTCTATGTCTACAGGGCGGCTTTCAGCCCGGACGGACGCAGGTACCTTATGATTCACGATGCGACGGCGGTGGACGTCTGCGATTCACAGACGGGCAACCGCATCACTCCCGCACTCGAGCATTATTTCCAGCCACAAGGATTCGCATTCAGTCCCGACAGCCGGTTTGTCGTAACCTACGCCTACACGACCGCCCGGGTCTGGGACGCCAGCACGGGCGAAGCCGTCTCTCCATTCCTGGATCATGCCGATGTCATTCGTTGGGCGGACTGGAGTCCGGATGGACGCGAGATCCTCACGGATACGCAGGGTGGCACCCTACGGATCTGGGACGTCTCGGCGACGCAGGCGCCGGTCGAGGAGCTGGCCCGCGAGGCTGAGCTGCTCGCGGCACACCGCCTGGACGAGCACCTGGGCGCCGTTCCGCTGACGCCGCAGGAATTGCAGTCGCGATGGGAGGCGCGCGGAGCATTCCGGTTGCCCTGACGGACTTCTTCCGCGCGGCCTCCAACACGGGTGCGACACCCGGTCTTGTTCCGTTCAAATGCGGGGTTGACGATCACGACGGCAGGGTTGCCGCGCCATTGCATTCCCCCCACACGTCTCGACCGTCCCGGGCTGCGCGTCGTTAGCGAATGAACTCCGATCGCACCAGGTTCACCGCGGCCAGGGCACGATCGTCCGTCCTGCGGCCTTTACCGGGAACCAGCCAAGCGCGCCTGCGAGATCTGTTACGATGAATGAGAATTCCCCGATCTGCGCCAGTCCGCCGGCCAATGTGAGACCGGTCCTGATGGAGTGCCCGCCGATCAGCACGATCAGGAAAGCGAACAGGGGTTTGACGGAAGCGTTGGTCCTTGACACACATAAACTGACAATGCATAGAGCAACTATGTACTCCCAGATTCAAGGTCATTAGCCCTCCGCGAGGTGTGAAATCATGGAAATCGACAGGGAATTGATTGCCGCTTCCTCGACCCTGATCGTATTGGCGATCCTGGCCGCAGAGGATAGCTATGGCTATGCGATCCTCCTGCGAGTTCGGGAGTTGTCCGGAGGGCGAATGGAGTGGACGGACGGGATGCTCTACCCGGTTCTCCATCGTCTCGAGCGGCTTGGCAACGTCGAGGCCCGATGGGAAGTCTCAGGGGCCGGTCGCCGTCGTAAGTACTACCGGATCACGTCCCGAGGCCGGGCTCGGCTCGCCGAGGAACGCGAACAGTGGCAAGCGGTCAACTCGACCCTACAGGGCCTCTGGCGGGCGCTATCTACTCCCGGTCCGCTCAGTCACGTGGCGCCAACCGCGCCACTGCCAAAGCAAGGCTGAGGATGCAGACCCCACCTCACGCGGCATCGCTCGAGGAACAGATCGACCACTGGCGGAGCTACCTCCGTCGTCGACAGGCGATTCATTCGGTAGATGTTGCGGAGCTCGAGGATCATCTGCGCGAGCAGGTCGCGGGTCTCGTTGATGCGGGGCTCGCGACCGATGAAGCCTTCCTGGTGGCGGTGAAGCGCATGGGCAACCTCGACGCCCTCTCCAGGGAGTTCGCCCGCGAACACTCGGACCGCCTCTGGAAGCAGCTCGTGCTTGTTCCTCCGGATTCCGGAGAGATTCGCGCGCCGGGTCGAACGGACGCCATTGTCGCCTTCTTTCTTGCGACAGCTGCAGCGGTCGCCATCAAGGTGCCGGCTCTCTTCGGGATCCAATTCGACGAGCACAAGCCCGAGGACGCCGGGTTCTATTCCCGCAACCTGAGTCTCTTCGTGCTGCCGCTCCTCACCGTCTACTTCGTCTGGAAACGGCGGCTCTTCACCCTCACTCTGCTTTGGCTGGCCGTGGCGTTCGCCGTGGCGGGCTTATTTGCCAACGTCTATCCATTCGCCCGGGCCGGTTCCATCGAGGCGCTCACGGCGCTGCACATGCCGATCGCCCTTTGGTTCGTCGTGGGAATCGCGTATGCCGGAGGCCGCTGGAGCCAGGCAGGTGGCCGCATGGACTTCATTCGATTCTCGGGCGAACTGTTCATCTACTACGTCCTGATCGCCCTCGGCGGCGGCGTCCTCACGGCGTTCATGGCGATGATCTTCCGGGCCATTGGGATTGACGTCGGGCATTTCATCGTTTCGTGGCTGCTGCCCTGCGGGGCGGCCGGTGCCGTCGTGGTGGCATCCTGGCTCGTGGAAGCGAAGCAAAGCGTGATCGAAAACATGGCGCCGGTGTTGACGCGACTATTCACACCCCTGTTCGCCGCGGTTTTGATCATCTTCCTGGCGGCCCTGCTGTGGACCGGACGCGGCATCGACATCGCGCGCAACGTGCTCATCGCGTTCGACCTGCTCCTCGTCGTTGTCATCGGCCTTCTGCTCTACTCCGCATCCGCGCGGGACCCGCAATCGCCCCCCGATGCCTTTGATATACTGCAGGTCGTGCTGGTGGTCAGTGCGCTGGTAGCGGACGCGGTGATGTTGTGGGCCATCGCCGCGCGCATCACCGAATTCGGCCTTACCCCGAACCGCGTGGCCGCACTGGGCGAGAACATAATCCTCCTGGTCAATCTGGCGAAGTCCGCCGTGATCTACCTCCGCTTCCTGGGAGCACGCGGATCATTCAACTCCCTCGAGAAATGGCAGACGGATTACCTGCCGGTGTACGGCGCGTGGGCGGCGATCGTCGTGATCCTCTTTCCGCCCCTGTTCGGATGCATCTGACACACAAAGGATGGAATTCCATGACTGTGCCCGCTTCTGTGGTGGTGCGTGATGGAAAAGCAGGGGGACTGCGAAGCAGTCCGCGGGAAGTCCGGGTTCCGCGGTCGGGGTATTGGTCCTCAATCAAAGCGTTGGTTTAGCCGGCAGAACATATTCTCACGATTATGCAGCAATCATCGAAACAGCAGTGGATCGTTTTGGGTGCGAGCGTATTGACACTCGTGTTCGGCTCGAGCTTTACCTATTTGCAGGCGGTCCGTAAGACGAGCCTATGGCCAGTCGCCGTCATGCTTGGGTTAGTCTGGGGCGCCATTGGGGCTTGGATGGTTTGGCATGCATTTCGAAAATAATGATGGCGTATGATACCAATTCTGCGAGGCCGAGGCGGCGAGACCGGAGCATCCCCGCAGCGGGCTGTGACGGTCGAGCCAACGAAGGCCTCGCGCAAAAGACCTGTCGCCCGCAGGGTTTTCGCGGAAAAGGCCCTCTGGCTTCGTTGCTCCTCGGTCACAGACCGCTGGCGGGTATGCTCCCTCGTCGCGCCTCGCCATAGGGCCTTTTCCGCGAAAACGGGACCCCACTTATTTTTCAGACAGTCTCTAAGACGAGAAGGCCGTTTCATCGTCCATATCGGACTGAGTTTGTGTGTCGCGTCCCTGACTACGCTGCGTGTTATCGAACTTTGGACGAATTGGGTCCATACTCTGGCATTATTGGTTGCTGAAATCCCTTCACATGACACCCAGCGCCTTGGCCGCCGGGCGTTGGCCGAAGTCGCACGCATCGTCCGCGCGGAGATCATCCTCGCCTGGCACCGTTGCCTGATCGCGCGCAAATTCAGTGGTGTCGAGAACCGGCAATCCCTTGGGCGGCGGCGGCCGCGTCTTTCGAATTCCACCTTGAACAATTCGCAGGCGCGTCTAGCGTGACGCGGCACCCAGGAACAATTCCTCTAATTCGCCTTATTATCGGGTGAGAAGGAGTCTCGAATGGCAACACCACAGGTCAGTTTTCCCGGCGTCTACGTCGTCGAAGTGCCCAGCGGCGTCCACACCATCACGGGGGTGGCGACGTCCATCGCGGCGTTCTTTGGAAGGGCCAGCAAGGGGCCGCTGGACAAGGCGGTCCGGGTCTTGAGTCCGTCGGATTACACTCGTGCGTTCGGACCGCCGCACCCCGAGAGCGACCTGGCGCAGAGCGTGCGCATGTTCTTCGACAACGGGGGGACGGATTGCTACGTCGTCCGGCTGGCGAAGGGCGCCCGGCCGGCCGTCATCAACCTGCAGAATCTGGTCAATGATAACGTGCTGGTGGCCACCGCGCTGAGCCCAGGCAACCTGGGCAACGGCCTCAAACTCGAGGTCAGCTATGCGACCGCCCTTCCGGACGAGACCTTCAACCTCACCGTGATCCAGGAAGACGGCGGAGAGGAAGTGGACCGCGAGACCTTCACCGGACTCAGCATGGATCCGGCGTCTCCGCAATTCGCGCCCGCGGCCGTGACCCAGGGGTCCGGACTGATCAAGCTCGAGCTCCACGCCGACGCCAAGTCGGGGGGATCGAATGACATCGCCAACCTGGCGAACAGCGACCCGGGCTTCAGTCAGGGCCGGGTCTTTGACACGAGCGCGGGCGGGCTCGCGGCGTTCCGGACCGCCTTCGAGGCCCTGCTCACAAACACCCCGGAATTCGTGGTCCGCGTCGATGGCAGCCAACCCGTGGATGTCAGCCTCGCCTCGGTGCTGGGTCCGGTCGCGCCCGCCCTACTTCCAGGATCGGCCTGGACCACCGCGGCGATGGCGACCCGGATCGAGCAGGTGCTCAATCCGCTTCTGAACGCCGCCGTCACCGGCCTGGCGGTCACGGTTCAGTTCGCGGCATCCGCCAGCGGCGACTCGTCGGCGTTGCGCATCATCGCCGACAGTGGAATGGGACGAAGCGTCCGCGTCACGCGCGCCTCCAATCCGGCCAGGGATTTCGCCGGACCCGCCCTGTTGGGCATCGACCAAGGCGGCATCGAAGTGAACCGGTATCAGAGCTTTCGACCGGTGGCGACCGGGGCGTTCGCCCAGGACGCCGCGGCCCTGGTCCTCGAGTTGGGCGACCTGACGGCGGCCGATATCAACCAGGTCACGATCGACGGGGAACTTCCGGCCCTCGGTTTCAACCTGGCCACCAACCCGCCTTTGGCCACGGACCGATGGTTGGTGGATTCGAAAGGAAAGTCGGACGGCATCCGCGAAAAGCTGCAGGCCATCACGCAGGCCATCAACAACGCCACGGCCTCCTCATGGCGTGCCGCGATGTGGGGCTACCGCCTGGCGTTCCTCGCCAAATCAGGTCCCGCCAACAAGACACCCGCGACCCTCGTATCGGCGGTGAACACCGCCCTCGGCGGCGCGAATTTCGCCCGCAACGTACGCCGGTATTCGCTTGGTTTGACGGGGGCCAGTCCCTTTCAGGTCGCACCGGTGGCGGCCGACAAAGGAGACGACGGCACGCCGTTCACGATCACGGAATTTCAGGGGGTCCAGAACGACCAGACGGGGCTTTTTGCCCTCGATGGCGTCGACCTGTTCAACTTGATGGTGATTCCGGGCGATTCGGGCATCCCTTCGGCCGTCCACGAAACCTTTTGGGGCCCCGCCAGCAACTATTGCGCGCAGCGGCGGGCCTTCCTGCTGATTGATCCCCCCGCGACCTGGGTGAAGAACGGTCGGCCCGAGGTGAAGAACAACACCACCCTGATCACCACGCTCCGCAACACCGTCGCCAAACAGAACTGCGCCGTGTTCTTCCCTCGCCTCGTCTATAACGCCGCGGGCCTGCGCAAGACCATCGGCCCATCCGGGGTGATCGCAGGCTTGATGTCCCGAATCGATTCCACCCGCGGAGTGTGGAAGGCGCCCGCCGGGATCGAGGCGGACCTGAGGAATGTCCTGGACCTCGAGATCAATCTCACCGACGCCGAGAACGGCGTGCTGAACAAGCAGGCGGTGAACTGCTCGCGGATCTTCCCCAGCGGCCTCGTGAACTGGGGCGCCCGCACCATGGACGGGTTCGACGACCAGGGCTCGGAATGGAAGTACATCCCGATCCGGCGGCTCGCGCTGTTCCTGGAGGAGTCGCTCTACCGCGGCACCAAGTGGGTGGTGTTCGAGCCGAACGACGAACCGCTCTGGGCCAAGATCCGGCTCAACTTGAACGCCTTCATGATGGGACTGTTCCGCCAGGGCGCCTTCCAGGGGAGCACGCCCGACAAGGCCTTCTTCGTAAAATGCGACGGCGAAACGACCACCCAGAACGACCGCAACCTCGGCATCGTGAACATCGAGGTCGGGTTCGCCCCGCTCAAACCCGCCGAGTTCGTGATCATCCGCATCCAGCAGATCGCCGGAGACCTGACTTGAGAAGGAGTCCCTTATGGCCAATGGATTCGTCAAGAACGCGCATCGCAAAGACCCTTACAAGAGCTACAAGTTCCGCCTGATCTGGGACGGACGCCCGGTGCTGGGTGTCTCGAAGGCAGGCGCCCTCAAACGCACCACCACCGTGGTGCCTCACCGCTCGGGCGGCGACAACGGCAGCGAGACCAAGTCGCCCGGTCGCACCCAGTATGACGGGCTCACGCTCGAACGCGGCATCACCCATGACCTCGAATTCGAGAAGTGGGCCAACAAGGTCCACCCCTACGCCGGGGACGTCGCCATGGACCTCGCGAACTACAAGAAGGAACTCACCCTCGAGGTGATGAACGAGAAGGGCCACGTGGCGTTGCGGTACTTTCTCCACGATTGCTGGGTCAGCGAGTTCACCGCGGTCCCCGCCCTCGACGCCAACTCCAACGCTGTCGCAATCGAGATGATCAAGATCGAACTCGAAGGCTGGGAGCGCGACCCCGACACCAAAGAACCCGACGAGGCCAGCCCCGTCCCCGCCGGTTGATCGTCCGCCATGACGCCCATGGCCGCCGCGCATCCCTCGGCCCCCTATCCGGCCCTGCCGGAGCCGTTGGCCCAGCGCCCAGAGGTTCGCCCGTGGCGTCTGCGTCCTTTCGGCGCCCAGGGCGAGGACCTGCAGGTGAACCTGTCCGCGGACCGGCCCACCGCCATCACCGAGGTGCTGGCCTGCTGTACCCTGCCCGCGCCGGACCGCAATCTCCTGTGGGACCTCCCCGTCGGTAAGCGCGTCGAGTGCCTCCTGGTCCTGGCCTCGCTCCAGGGAATCGAGAGCTTCGACCTCGATCTCCGCTGCCCCCGGTGCCAGGGGTCGTTTGAAGTCACCCTCACCATCCGCGAACTCCTCGACGCGGGCCGCGAGGCGGTCCGCTCCGCGGTGGACGTTCCGACACCGAACGGTATCTGCCGCTTCCGACTCCCGACGGGCCGGGACCAACTCAACTGGCTCGGCCAATCCTTCGCCGACGAGGCGTCCGCCACCCGGACCGTCGCGGCGACTCTCGCGCTCGACGACGCCGGCGAGGCACCCCTCCCCGCCCTCGAAACGGCCCTCGACGAAGCCGACCCGCTATTGCGGGCGCCTGTTTCTTCCGCCTGCCCGGACTGCGGACATGGGGTTGAGGGAGAGACGGACCTCGCCGGCATGATCCTCGTCCGCCTGATGGAGTCCCAGGAGGCCCTGATCGATGAAATCGACCTCCTGGCCTCGCGGTACCACTGGAGCGAAGCCGAAATCCTCTCCATGCCGGCGTGGCGCCGAATCCGTTATGCGAACCGACTGCGACACGTGAGGCCGTAAATGGGATACTTCGCCAGCTTGCTGCGCCAGACCGGCATCCGCACGGGGTCAATCGCTTCGCCACCCGCTGCTTCGGTGAATGGCCTCGAAGTCTCCGAGACGCGTCCCGTGGAGCCCGCGCGCGCCCCCATAACCGACAGTGCGGCTCCGGAGACACGTCGGGCGCCGGACCGACAGCCCGCGCCGACGCCTGCCCCTGAGGGGCCGCTCCGACTGGCTCCCGCTCCGCCGCCCTCCACGTGGGTGGCGCCGACTCCCCCTGGCCAACCGATTCCGCCCCCTGAAGCACGACCCGCGACGTCGGGGCCGGAGGTGATCCTGGAGACGGCGTTCCTGTCTCCGCCGGAGGTCCCCACACCCACTGAGGTTCCGGCGGGATTTCCGGTCGCCAGACCCGACCCAACGCCGATCGCGGTTGTGGCCCAAGCATCGCCGCAGATGGCGGCGACCCCGTCCTTGGCCGAGTCTGCCTCCGGCTCTGTCGAGCAAGGGAAGCAGACGCCGGAAGCGCCTCAACCAACGGGTCGGCCGACCCTCGCCGAGGTTCGGGCCTGGGTCGCGCAACCCATCCTGGGAACCGCCGAGCCCCGCCGCCCCGAGTCGCCGGCCGCCCCGCCTTGGACCGCCGTCAGCACAATGCCGCCCGTCCACGACGATTCCGGTCATCCCGAGGCCTTCACGCTCGAGATCGGGACCATCCAGATCGTCGTGGATGGCCCGACGACCCAGGAGGCTCCCCGTCCGGCCGCGGCCGCGCGCCCCGCACCGCCGCAGCGCCCGGAAACGGAACGGGCGAGCCGGCATTACCTTCGCCTCTGAGCCTCCACACGGACCATGGCGCTCGGAAAGACAGCAGGAGCCATCGGGGCGGTAAGCCAGACCTTGCGCGAACGCATCGCATTGGCGATCGGCGCGGGACTGACGGTTCGTGTCGGCCGACCCGAACCGGCCAGCGACACCTCGACCCATTCGGTTCTCAACCTGTTCCTGTACGAGATCCACGTGGACGAGTTCCTGCGGGGCGAGAGTCTTGACGACGGACAACCGGCGCCCCTCTGGCTGGTTCTGCATTACCTCATGACGGCGTTTGATGATCAGGGGAACAGCGACACGGTCGCCGCCCATGAGATCCTTGGGACCGGGATGCGCGCCCTCCACGCCGCCAATTTCCTTCAACCGACGGCCGGCACCCTCGCGCCGCTCCAGGACAACCCCAATGAGCTCAAGGTCACCTTCGACGCCGCGCCGGTCGACCTCATCTCCAAGATCATGCAGGGCCCCGACATGAAATACCGCTGTTCGGCGGCGTTTCAGGTCCGGCCGGTGCTCATCGCCCCGGCGGAACCGGCAGCCTACGCGCAGCTCGTGGGCGTGAATTACCTGGCCGGGGGCGTCTTGATCGGGGAGAAGGGCATCCACACCCCGGTGCAGCCCTCCCTCGGTCCGTCGCTCTCCAGTGTTTCACCCGCGAAGTTCGAAGTGGGCGCCGCTCTCCAGGTGACCGGAACCGATCTCAACCTCGAGGGATTGACCCTCCAGATCGGCGGCGTCGCCATGCTGATCACCGGCAGGGCGCCCGATCTCCTTCGATGCGTCGTCCCGCCAGGAATTGCGGCGGGCAACCAGATTTCGGCGGGCAGCCAGCCCATCACAGCGATCCACACCCTTTCCACCGGGCGAAGGGTCGCGAGCGACGCCGTCATGGGCGGACTGCTCCCACGCGTGGACACGGCGACCCCGAGCAGTGTCAGCGCCGGCGATCCCGTCAGCGCGGTGATCGACCTGATCGGCATCCTGCTGAGCGCGCCCGGGGACTCCGTCTTTCTGGGTCTCTCCAGGCAGGGAAAAGTCGTCCGGATCTTTGATGAATTCTCGCGGCCGACCTCCGACCAGAAGTCGCTGCGGCTGACCTTTGGCACGACACCAGACAGCCCGAAGATACCCAAGGGGGCCTACCGGGTGATCCTCCGGGTCAATGGTCAGCAGGCCCTCAACAGCCCGGAGATCACCCTGTGACCGCGCGGATCCAACCGCTCCCCGTGTTCTCGCCCGGCCTTTCCGCGGCGGAACCGGTGGCGAATAACTGGCTGCGCCAGGTGACCCTCCGGCTTCGACGCGAGATCTGCTGGATGTGGCAGGAGCGCACCGGCGCGGAATCCGCCGGCTCCCTGCCGCCCCTGGTCGACCGGCTCTCCGAGAGCCTCGACCGGGCCCGTTATTGGGAGGACAAGCAGCGGTTCTGGGAGTCCAACACAACCGCGAGGTATCTCACCCAGCAGATCGCCATGGACCCGCCTGTCCCGGTCGGTCCTCCGGCGCGGGGATCCTTCACCTGGGTGGTCTCGGAGGCTGGACTCGACCGGGTCTCGACCTTCGCGCTGAGCCTCGGCCTCCTGGCGAGCTTCGACAGCGCGGCTGGAGCCGTGATCGCCGCGTGCCACAACGACGCCAACCGGACCAGCCCGACCCTGGCCCTCGCCCAGAAATTGTGGGACGCGCCCGAGGAGGTCCTGGCCCTCGCCGAATCGGCGCACCCGCTTTTCGACCTGGGCCTCCTGCGACGGCTCGAAGGCGGTCCCGCCGCAAACGAGTGGGAAGCCCCACTCCACACCCCGGAACGGATCGCCCGCCGCCTCCTTTTCCCGGATGCGCCGCCACCGCCCCGGCTTCGTCCGCTCCGATCCGGCCCCAGTTTCATCACGGACCTGCCGGACCCGGTGCGCGTCGCCGCGCGGCAGCTGCGATCCGACCCATCCGAATTGCGTATCGTCGCCGTCGCCGCTCCGCCGGGCGCCGCCATCGGCGAAGTCCTGGCCATGGTGGCCCAAAACTCCGGCCGTTCTATCGTGCGGTTCGAGGGGCCCGCCATGCCGCAGGGCATCGCCTCGGCCCTGACCCTTTGCTGGCTGGACGGGACCGACCTTTTTCTGCAGTCAGCGTCGCTTCCGCGACAGGCGAAGGTGGCCGAGCTCCTCGCAACTCACGCCCGACTGCCGGTCACGGTCTTCGTCGAGTCCAGCGATCGCGCTTCATTTGATGGACTGCCGCCCAACCTTCGCTTTGCGAGAATGGAGGTGCCGCCCTTGTCGTATGCCCAGCGGGTGGCGTGTTGGACGGAAGCCCTGGGTGCGGCCGCCGATTCGATGCCGGCAACGATCGCCGAGACCGCCCGCCGGTTTCGTTACGAGCCGGAGACCATTCGTCGCATCATCGGCACGCTGCGTTCCGTGCCAGAATCGCCGATCACCGCGAAGGCCATCACCACCGAATGCCGCGCGGCGGCGCACCTCGAATTCGGAGACCTGGCGCAGCAGGTGACGCCGAGGTTCGACAAGGCGGCCGAACTCTTCCTCCCGCCGCGCCAATTCGACCAGTTCCTCGAGGTGCTCCAGGCCATGCGGTCCCTCACCGACGTCCATTACCGCTGGGGAACGGCCCGGGTCTGGAACGAGGGGGGCATCTCCGTGCTGTTTGCTGGTCCGCCCGGCACCGGAAAGACCATGGCAGCGGAGATCCTGGCCAGCGAACTCGACCTGCCCATGTACCGCATCGATCTCTCCCAGGTCGTCAACAAGTACATCGGGGAGACCGAGAAGAACCTCAAACGCATCTTCGACGCCGCCGACACCTCCGACGCGCTCCTGTTCTTCGACGAGGCGGATTCCATCTTCGGCAAGCGCCTCGAGGCGCGCGACGCCCACGACCGCTACGCCAACCTCGAGATCAGCTACCTGCTCGAACGCATGGAGCGGTTCAAGGGTCTCGCCGTCCTCGCGACCAACCGAAAGAAGGACCTCGACGAGGCGTTCATGCGGCGCCTGCGGTATGTCATCGATTTCCCACTGCCTGGCGCGGACCAGCGGCGGCGGATCTGGGAGCAATCGATCCCGGCGGGGGTCGACGCCTCCCAGGTGGACCTCGGGTTTCTGGCCGCGCGTTTCCCGATGGCCGGAGGGCACATCCGGTCCGTGGTCTTCAACGCCTGCCTGCAATGTGCCGGGTCGGCCGGTCGGCCGGCCCTGCGAATGGACGCCGTGCTGGTGGCCCTCAAACGCGAACTCGACAAGGTCAACCGCCCCGTCGGTCTCGAACTCTTCGAGGGCTACGCCCCGATCATCCGGAGGATGGAACGTGAAACCGACGAACGTGCGGATTAGTCGTCTCCAACTCAGGATCCGCCAGGGCGCCGCCCCCGCGGCGGCGGACGTCGCCCGCGCCGTCGCGGAACAATGCTCGGCCCGCCACGGCGCGAGCCTGCCCCGGCCCGTGGTGGCGGCCCTGGGGGAGCGCCTCGCCGCATCCCTGGCCGCCGCGCGGAAGAAATGACCCATGGGCAAGATGCTTCGCGGGGCCCTCATCGAATACGGGAGCGACTTCCTCGGACCGCTCCCGAACGTGGTGATCTTCCAGTTCAACCCGGAGAGCCTGACCCGCACCATCCAGATTCCCCCGCGCAGCACTGGCGCGAGCTCCCGCGAGACCAGCCAGGCCGGGGAACCGCCGGTGGAAAAGGTGACCGTCAACGCGGTGTTCAGCGCGGCCGATGCCCTGAACAAGAACAATCCCCTCGCGCGCGCCTTTGGCGTGGGTCCGCAGATCGCTGCCCTGGAGAAGATGGTTTATCCCGCGGGCAAACTCAGCGGCCTGGTGGGGGCCGCCCTCGACGCCATCGGCGATGCCATCTCCGGCAGCGCCGCCGGCCAGGACGGCCCCACCCAGCCGATCCCCCGCCAATCGCAGCCGCGCATCCTCTTCATCTGGGGCCTCACGCGGGTGGTGCCCGTGATCATTGAGTCCATGGTCGTCACGGAGGAACAGTACGACTTCCTTCTCAATCCCATCGAGGCACAGGTGAGCATCGGGCTCGCCGTGGTGCCTCCCTCGCAATGCTCGGATGACGTCATCGGAAAGGGCGCCCTGGAATACACCAATGTCGCCAAAGACGCCCAGGCCCTGCTCAACCTGGCCAACACCCTCCAACTCGCGGCGGATCTGATCCCCCTATGAGGCGGAACCACTGAGTCGACTCACCACACGCCATGTTCCTCGAAAACTCGCGCTACTTTGGAAAAGACACGCTGGTCGTGAAGCTCTCCGACGGCCGGTCGGTGGTCGCCCTCCAGCCTCGTGTGTTGCCAGACGTGGAGGGGATCACCACGCCCCTCCAACGCCACGACCGCCTCGATGTCATCGCCCTGCGGCAGTATCAGGATGCCACGCGCTTCTGGCACGTGGCCGACGCCAACACCCAGACCGATTCCCGGCTCCTGACCGACCCGCCCGCGGCGAATTCCGAGACCCCGCCCGTGCCAACCCTCCGGGTCCCTCCCAGGTAATGCCCACCATCGACTACAAGCTGTTCTTCAACAGCGCGCCGGCCAGGCAGGACCAACTCGATCGCGTGGAGTCCATCGAGATCCAGCAGGACATCGACATGGCCTGGGAGGCCCGCCTCGAGATCCCGCTTTGCTCCAGCGACTCCGGCAAATGGGCCATGGAGGACGACAAGATCCTGGCCGACTTCGGCCGGGTCCGTGTCGAAGTCCGGATCGGCAAGGATGGCTTCGTGCCCCTCATCGATGGCCCCATCGTGGGCTTCGACAGCAACATGAGTTCGGAGCCTGGCCAGAGCAGCATCCAGGTCCGCGTTCAGGACGACTCGGTTCTCCTCAACCGTCACGAGACCCTGGACGCCTTCAAGGGAAAGTCCGATGACGCGATCGCCAGACAGGTGTTCCAGTCGATCCCCGAGATCGCCTCGGTCCAGGTGGATACCGTGCCGCCGCCCGACACCCAATTGCCCCCCGTCACCGTCCAACGCGGCACCGGCATTGAGATCCTTCGTTCCCTGGCGCGGCGTCAGAACATGCACGCCTACGTCCTGCCGGGCCCGAAGGAGGGTAAGAGCATCGGTGTCTTCAAGAAGTATCCCACCACCAAGGACGGACTGCCCGACCTGGTTCTGTTGGGCGCCGATCGCAACATTGGCCGATTCGAGGTGAAGAACCGGGCCACCCAGGCGGGGAAGACCGTCGGTTACGCGGTGTCCATCACCGACAAGAAGATCGTCAAGAAGACCTCGAGCTTCAAACGACTGGACCTGCTCGGCTCGGATCAGGCGGTGAATTCGGAAAAGGACGCGGGCACCTATCTCCTGGCGCCGGACCTGGTGGACTCCGTGGATCTCGATGCCGCGGTGCAGGCGAAGACGGACGCCACCAGCTACCAGTTCGAGGCATCGGGCGATCTCTTCACGGAGTGCTACGGCAAGGTCCTCGCACCCTACCGCCTGGTCACCGTCACGGGCGTCAACGGGCGGCTCAGCGGCGACTATGTGATTATCGGCGTGGTCCACACCCTCAACCGCGAGACCTACAAACAGACCTTCAAGCTCCTCCGCAACGCCCGCTCCGCCGGGGCCGGGGCCCAGACCGGTCCGCTCGACAAAGTATTCTGATTATGGCCCTCGAATTCGAAGACCTCGTCGTCCGGCTGGACGAACACCGCCGCAGCCATTACTTCGGAAAGTACCGCGGGGTTGTGACCGACCCTGACGATCGCGAGGGATTAGGCCGCATCAAGGCGCGCGTCCCGGCGATTTACGGCGATGAACAGGAATCCCCCTGGTGCCTCCCGGTCGCGCCCTTCGCCGGCGATTCGCACGGATTCCTGCTCCTTCCCCAAAAAGGCGACGGGGTATGGATCGAGTTCGAGGCGGGCAATATCTCCCACCCGCTCTGGACGGGCAGTTGGTGGGGAAAGAAGGAGATGCCCGACGCCATGGGCGTCAACCGCTACGCGCTCACCACCCCCAAGGGGCTTCAGATCCTCCTCGACGACGATGCATCCAAGCTGCAGCTGCGCCATCCCGGCGGGGCGGAGATCACCCTGACCGACTCCGGGATCCTGATCAAATTCAGGAAGGCGCAGGTCGAGTTGTCGAGCGCGGGCGTGAGCGTCAACCAGGGCGCCATGGAGGTGATGTGATGCCCGGCAACTTCCTCACCCTGGCCAGCGTGATTCAATGCCCGCATGGCGGCATGGCGGTGCTTAGCACCGGCAACACCCGCGTGAAGGCGAACCGCGCCTTCGCCCTGGTCGAGTCCGATGTCTCCACCGTCGTGGCCTGCCCGTTCACCATCGGACCCAAGCCGTCGCCTTGCGTGCGGATCCAGTGGAGCGCCGGGGCTCCGAAGATCAAGATGGGGGCCGCCGTCCTGACCCAACAGAGCATCGGCATCTGCTACAGCCCCGAGGGCGCGCCCCAGGGCGTGGCTGTAATCGCCAATACCCAACCCGTGGCCTCCGCCCCATGATCCCGCCCGACGGCCGCCATCTCTCCTTCCCCTTCCGCATCGGTCCCGAGGGCCGGACCGCCGTGACCTCGTCGCTCCAGGATCATGTGTACGGCGAAGTCCTCCAATTGATCCTCACCAACCCGGGCGAGCGGCTCTTTCTTCCCGAATTCGGCGGCGGCGTCCGGCGCCTGGTCTTCGAGGCCGGTGGCCAGACCACCGAGGCGATGGCCAAGGCCACGATCAGCCAGGCCCTCTCCCGATGGCTCGACAAGCGCGTGACCCTCCAGGAACTGACCGTCACCGCCCAGGACGCGAGCCTGGTCATGGACCTCGTCTACCGCGTCGTGGGCGTCGAGGACCTCCGCCGGCTCCGGTTCCAGCGCAAAGGCGGCTGACCATGGCCATTCCCAACCCGGAAGCCCTCAACGAACGCGCCCGAAACCTCGGGGGCCTCAATGGTCTCCGCCTGGCGCTGGTGGACCTCGTGCCGAACGTCAACCCGACCGAGGCCCGCCTCACCGTCCACTTCTTCAACAACAACGAAATCGCCAATATCCTCGCCACCACCACCACCCCTGCCGGCGCGGGAAAGACCTTTCCCATCTCCGGCGGTCACCGCGTCATCGCCGGTCCCCTCGCGGGACAGGTGCAGACGGTGTCCGTTTCCGGCAACGCCGCGGACAACTTTCTCGTCCTGACCGTCAAACCCATCGGCGACTACTCAGTCTACACCCTCCAGATCGATCATCCCAATATCGATCCCTTGTTCAGCGCCGTCCGCTTCAAGTTCCGACCGGGCTGCTTCAACACCGATTGTTCCCCGGACTGGAGCCCGGCGCCGCCCGCGAGGAACGATCCGCGGATTGATTACCTGGCCAAGGATTACGACTCCTTCCGCCACACCATGATCGCGGCCATGGGGGAGCGCGTCCCTGGATGGCGCGCCACCAGCGAGGCGGACCTCGACCAGGTCCTGATCGATCTGATCAGCGCCGCGGCTGATGAACTCAGCGACTTCCAGGACCGGACCGTCCAGGAGGGCTACCTGGGCACCGCCAGGCGGCGGCTCTCCCTCGCCCGCCACGCCCGCCTGGTGGATTACCACATTCACCAGGGCAACCAGGCCGGCACCTGGGTCGCCCTGGAATTGGCCCCAGCGATGCAGGGACTTCTCGGTCCGGGCGCCATCACGGTGCGCTCGGGCGTGACCGATGAATCTCCCACGGCCCAGACCTTCGTCAGCCACGAGGCCCAGGAGGTTCATGTGCTGCTCAATCGAATGGGCCTCTACACATGGAGTGACGCCCTGCCGTCACTGGAGAAGGGCGCCACCACCGCCGACCTGAAGCTCGCCGTCGCGGGCCAATCGGCGGCCGACACCGTCACCAACCTCATTCGAAGCGGCAAGATACGCCGCCTCCTCGTCCAGGAATGGCTCAATCCCTCCACCGGCCATTCCGCCGACCGGGACCGGTCCAAACGCCAGGTGCTGCGCCTGCTCGACGGCAACGCCGGCGCCTCCACCGAGCAGGACCCGCTGACCTCCGAATTCTTTGTGCGGGTCCGCTGGCTCCCCGAGGATGCGCTCCTCGCCAATTATTGCTTCACAGTGATGTGCGTGCCCAAGGTCGAAGACGTCTCCCTCTTCCACGGAAACCTCGTGGAGGTGTTCCATGGCGAGGTTCGCGACATCGAGTTCGACGATCCCCTCGTCTCGCCGGTCCCGGGCGCCTTCGCCCTCGACCGCGACGACCCGCGCGGCGCGTTCTGCCGGCTGCCCCCGGAACGGCTGGCGTACCGCGATACCCGGCCGGGAGGCGAGGTCCCACCGCGCTCGACCCTGGAGGTCAAGGTCCAGACCTCCTCCGGAACCGACGCCTGGGACGAGAAACCCGACCTGATCCATAGCGACGACAGCGACGAGCAGGGCGATCACTTCGTGGTGGAAACCGACGAACTCGGTTACAGCGTCATTCGATTCGGCGACGGGACCAATGGGAAGCGCCTCCCCGACGGCGCGCGCGTCAAGGTCCGCTACCAGACCGGCTTCGGCCCGGACGGCAACGTCGGCGCGGACAGCATCACTCGAATCGTGGCGGGCCCGCCCCTGCTGAATCAGGCCTCCTGCTGGAACCCCTTCGACCTGACCAATGGCCGCGCCCCGGAACCGGCGGAGAAGATCATCCGCCGGGCCCCGGAGATGTTCCGCTTCCGCCAACTGCGCGCCGTGACGCTTGAGGACTATGTCCGCCGCGCCGAGGAACTCCCGGAGGTTTCACGCGCCTCGGCCTCGTACGGGTGGACAGGAAGCTGGCGCGCCGTCCGCATCGCGATCGACCCGAAGGGGGGACTGACCCTGGATGGGCCGTTGCGGCAAAAGCTCGCCTCGCACCTCGACGCTGTGCGGCTCATCGGCGAGGACCTCGAACTCCGGCCGCCAGTCTTCGTGCCGCTGGAAATTCACGTCTCGCTTTGCGTGGCCCCCGATTTCTGGCCCCAGGACCTCCGACTTGTCATCGAGCAGGAGTTCTCCACGGGTTTCACCCCCGAAGGGCGCATGGCGTTCTTTCATCCGGACGCCTGGACGTTTGGCCAGCCGCTCCATGTCAGCGAGATCCTCGGAAGGCTCCAGGCGATTCCGGGTGTGGAGCACGTGCTGCAGATCACCCTGAAACGCTGGAACGATCCGGCCGGGCTGAACTCCGAGGTCATCGCGGTCCAATCCAACGAGATCCTCCTGGTCCGCAGCGACCCGGATCACACGGAGGAAGGCTTCATCGACTTCGATCTCCAGGGAGGGCGCCAGTAATGTCCGAGTGCCCCAACGACTGCAAGGCGCCGCTCCTGTTCCCGAAACCCATCGGAAACCGGGCGGGCCTGCCCCGCATCCGTTATCGGATCGGCACCTACTCCGATTTTCGGGAGGCCCTGCTCCGGAAGCTCGATCTCGACCCCGTGCTGGCCCCCTGGAGTTACCGGGGTCCCGATGACCCGGGCATCGCCTTGATGGAGGCCGCATCGATCGTGGGTGACATCCTCACCTTCTACCAGGAGGTCTACGCCAACGAGCTCTACCTCTCCACCGCGACCCTGCCCCGGAGCATCAGCGGCCTGGTACGCCGGGTCGGTTACCGCCTCAGCCCGGGGGTGGGGGGGCGCGGCGTCTTCGCCTTCGAGATCGACGCCGACAAACCGGTCACCATCCCCGCCGGCTTCCCCATCACCGCGGATCTCGCCGACCTCCCCGATACCGCCACGTTTGAAACCGAGGCCGAACTCTCCGCCGTTCCCGCGCTCGGGAAATTCACCCTTCACACGCCGTTCACAGTCCCATCGATCGCGGACGGTTCGACGAAATTCGCGATCGACACGGCGCAACTCGCCGCCGCCGGCGTCGTGCTGGAGAAGGGCCAACGGCTGATGCTCATCACGCCTGCTGGAGGCGCCACGCCGTACCACCAGGTGGCCGTCATCGACAAGGTCGAGACGCTTTTCGAACAGACCGAAATCACCCTCAAGGGCGCCTGGCTCGGCGGCGCGACGGCCACCTTGACGGCCTACAAGTTGGGCCGGGATTTCCGCCACTTCGGCTACAACGCGCCGGAGAAGAAGACCGAAATCGTCAATGGGCAGGCCCAGCAGTCCGACGTCGACTTCTTCCGAATCGTCGGCAACGACTTCGTCCTCTACGCGCCGTCCCTGGGCTCGACGCCGACTTATGCCTACCACCCCGTGCCGGACTCGACGCATTTCCCGCTGGACACCGCGGTCGACGACATCGGGGCGGGGGCCATCTTCCTGGTCGGACTCGAGCTGGTCCCGAAGTTTGGGGGGAGCCCCTCGAACGTCTTCGTGGCGCGCCAGGCCATGGCGGTGGCCAAGGCCAGCCTGACGCTCGGATCCCTCACCGGCGCCTCCACGGTTCTCCGGCTCAATGACCCGATGTCCAACGGCTTCCTCGACTCCACCGATATCCGAACCGTCCAGATCCACGAGACCATCGGCGGACCCCTGACCCTGAAGGCCCCGCGCCAGCCCGTCACTGGGCCGACTTCCACGCTCTACGTCTTCGCCAACGGTGAGGATTACCAGGCCCTTCAGGGCCGCGCCTTGCAGTTCCAGCGTCACCAGCCGCCGCCGGGCCAGTCGGAAGCTGTCGAAAGGGTGACCGCCGCCATCACGCCCTCCCAGGTCGGGGATCTTGCGCTCGTAACCCTGCGTCCCGTGACCCTGCAACCCGAGCTGCAGAAGTTCTCGATCGCCGAATTTCCCTTCACCTTCCCCAAGAACTCGCCGCCCGTGTGGGTCTTTGGAAACCTCGTCACCGCGACGCAGGGCAAGACGGAAAAGCCGGTCGTGCTGGGCAACGGCGACGCGCGCGCCACCTTCCAGACCTTCGCGATTCCCAAGTCGCCGCTCACCTACCTGATCTCCACGTCCGCCACGCCTCCCGAGGTGCCCCAGCTCGTGGTCACCGTCGAGAACCTCGAATGGGAACCTGTGCCGAGCCTCATCGGCGCGGGTCCGAAGGATCACGTTTACATCGTCCGCGAGGATTCCAGCGGACAGAGCTTCGTCCAGTTTGGCGATGGCGAAACGGGCGCGCGCGTCCCGTCCGGCGTCGGCAACATTGCGGTCACGTACCGAACGGGTTCGGGCGCCCACGGAGCGCTCAAGCCCGGCGCCTCCCCGGACGCGGGCGCCCGCATCACCGGTCTCGACACACTCTCCCTCCTTGACGAGGCCACCGGTGGCGCCGCGCCGGAGGATCCCGCCAAGGCGCGGGTGGTGGCCCCGGGCCGGATCCAAAGCCTCGGCCGCCTCGTCAGCCTCCGCGACTACGAAACCGAGACACTCGGGATCCCGGGTGTGTCCGCGGCTTTGGCGGCGTGGGAGATCATCGACAACGTCCCGGCGGTGGTGATCACGGTGCTCATGGACACGGGCCGCGCCGCCGAGTTGTCCGCTGTCGCCCAATTGCTGAACAACTACAACGTCTGCCGCGGGCCGCAACGCTTCCCGATCCTCGTGCGGGCGGGGCATCGGGCCTACGTCTTCCTGGATGTCTCGATCGCGCTGGCGCCCTCTTACCTCGAGGAAAATGTCTTCGTGGCGGTCCGGTCGGCGCTGAACGCCTTCTTTGCTCCGGCCCGCGGATTCGGCGCCCGCGAGTACCGCTCCCGCGTTGAAGGCATCATCCAGAACGTCGAGGGCATCCTGTGGAACAGCGCGACGGCCCTGGGCAGCCTGGGCCAGGCCGATGACCCGGCAACGCTCGCGTTGCCCGACCCGCCCCGGTCCCTCGCCGAGACGGTGCCCTGCCCCGCCGACACCCTCCTGGCGCTCCACCCGGCGCATCTGACCTTGTCCGCGGTGGCAGCCCCCGTGAAAGCGTGCTGACATGACGCGCGTCCCCCTCTACCAGCGACTCCCGGAGATCTACCGGATCCGGGACGGCGAGTTGTCTCCGCCGGATCAGCTCCGATCGTACCTCGCCTTGTTCGAGGACGTCTTCGGCTCGGTGCACGCCAACATCGAGCAGCTCTATCGCGATCTCTTCATCGAGACCTGCGAACCCTGGGTGATCCCGTACCTGGGTGCTCTCCTCGGCACCACGCCGCTGTCCGGCGATGCGTGGACGCTGCGGGCCGACGTGGCCGACACCATCGCGCTCCGTCGGCGCAAGGGCACCCTCGGCGCCGTCGAACGCCTCGCGTTCAACCTGACCCAATGGGGCGCGCACGCGGTCGAACTGCGGGAAAGCCTGGCCTGGCATCAGCACCTCAACCACCTGCGGCCCGACGCCGGCGGACTCCCGCCCCTCAGCCTTCCCGGCATCACGCGCCACACCGTGATCCGTGGCGGCACCATCCCGGTGCGCGATCCCGCCATGCTGTCCCTCCTGGGATCGCCCTTCGATCCCTACGCCCATTACCCGGATGTCCGCCCGCCCGCCGCCCGTGGGCTCCGCGTCAACCTTCCGAATCTCGCGATCTTCCTTTGGCGACTGGCGGCCTACCGGATCCCGGTTTCGAGGCCGGCATTTCGAGGGACCGGGACCAACGCCGCCCCGGCGCCGGGCGAGGCTGCGTTCGTCGTCCGCTTCGATCTTCATCCCCTCGGCAAGCCGGTCCGTCTTTTCAACACGTCGCGATACGACCCGGACCGGCAGCCGCCGGTGGTGACGCACCTGGACGAAGTCCCGGGCCCCATCCCGGCCGCGCGTCTCTCCAGTGGCGAACCCGCGGGAAATCCCGGGGCCTACGTGTCCGTGGACACCTACACTCCGGCCGACCCGTTATTGGCGGATCTTCAGATCTCCGATGTTGGGCTGCAGTTCCACCTGCCCGCCGCTGACTTTGCCGGAAACGCGTGGACTTTCCGCGGCGCCAACCTGTGCGCGTGGGAAACGCCGCTCCGTCCGCCGCTCAAGGATCGCGAGATCGCGATCGATTCTCGAATTGGCCGCGCCGTCCTCGGAGTCGCGACCGCCGCCGAGGCCGGCGCCCTTCAGGAGGACTTGTTGATCGCCTACACCTATGGGGCGGTCGGTCCGGTGGGGGCCCACCCGGTGTCGCGCCCGCCTTCGCCCGACACCTGGAACGATGAGACCGTGGTGCGGACCACGGTCCGCCTCCGCCAGAATTCAAACGGGCTGCGGGACGCTCTGGCCAACCTCCAAAATTCCAATCTCCCGGTGGTGGTCGAAATCGACGACAGCTTCGTGCATGACCTTGACCTGTCCGCCGTCGCCGGGGTGTTCATGGAGGCGGGTGAGGCCAATCTCCGGTTGAACCGGACGCTGATCCTTCGCGCGACCGGCGGCCACCGCCCCATCGTCCGGCTGGCCGTTCCGCTGCGTTTTCGCCCGCTCGACGTCCTGGGCGCCTCGCCGGCGCAGCAGGCGCTGTTCGACGCCAACATCGCCGCGATGATGGTGCGGCTGGAGGGTCTCCACCTCACGCGGGCCCCGGGGTTCCCCGCCGGACAGCCGCTCATCGCGAGGGCGGCCCTCAACCGGCTCGAAATCACCGGGTGCACCCTCGAACCGGACGGACATGTCCGGCTCGATGGCACGCGCGCGCCCATCGAACCTTCCCTGGGCCTGGACACCCCCTATGGCTTCACCGCGCCGGCGGAGGAGACCGCCTTCAAGGAGACTCCGGAGATCGTCATCGATGGCTCCATCACGGGGCCGCTCCTCATCGACCGGCCCTATTCCCTGACCTTCAACCGGGCCATCGTCGATGCCGGCCAAGGCGTCGATGTCGTCGCCCCGACGGCCTTCGCCGTCACATCGCTGACCGATCCCGCCAATGACTGGGGACCGCCCACCCAGGTCGAGAGGGGCCTGACCGTGTTCGGACGGATGCGCGTGGAGAGCGCGACCGGCCGGGGCGGCATCTGGGTCCATCGTCTCGAGGTGCTCAACAATCAGAAGGGCTGCCTCAAATTCAGCTGGTTCTCGGGCGAAAACAACCGTCTGCCACAGAACTTCGCCTGCGCCCACGCGCCCGACGCGCGCCTGCGTTTCACCCGTGAATTCTTCGGGGACCCGGCCTACGCCGAACTCGTCCCTCTCCGCGGACTTCCGGATCCGTGAACGCGGACCCGAAGACGACCAGATGGGTGCCTTTGGCTTTCTGCTCGAGGCCCATCGCTGGCACAACCTTGAAATTCGGATCCGTGAATTCATGCCCGTCGGTGTCAGACCCCTGCTCATTCCCGTGACTTAAGGAGGAAATGGTGAAAGGCGATTTCTCACGTTGGCATTATCGGCGGCGCGACAACTTCAACGGGGTCCTGCCGCAACAGGGTCGCGTCCTTCTGGATTCCGATGGCGCCGCGCAGACGCGCATCCTGACCGACTGGGAGGACATCGCTGCGGAGGATATCATTGGCGGAGGCGTCGCGGCGGTCCCTGCCGACCTCCCGGACGCGTTCCAGATCAACCGGGCCCGCGTCCAGGCCGGCAAGGTCCTGGTGACGGTGAAACCCGGTCGCGTCTGGGCGGATGGCCTGCTTCTCCACCTCCCCGAGGACGCCCCGGTGGATCGGGTTGCGACGTATCTCCTGCCGCCGATCCAGCAGCCGCCCGGGACCGCCGGGTCCATCGCGGCCGGTGTCCGCGACGCCGTGGTGCTCGAGGTCTGGCGCGAGGCCATCAATGCTTTCCAGGTCCCGGACCTCCTCATCGAGCCCGCACTGGGGGGACCCGACACCGCCGAACGCGTTCATACGGCCGCCGCGTTCCGGCTGTATCGCATGGGGCCCGACGACACCTGCGCCAGCCTGGCCCTGAATGACGACCTCTCCACGCGGGGAAAACTCAAGGTCACCCTCCAGCCCACCGTCGCGGTGGGCGGCGATTGTCCCGTGGTCCAGGGCGGTGGCTACACCGGCTTCGAACACCATCTCTACCGGGTCGAAATCGCCGACGTGTCGAGCGGCGGTCCGATGTTCAAATGGTCCCGCTTCAATGGCGGGCTGGTCGGGCGCGGGGTCTTCGACGCGGCTGGCCTGCGGGTCAACATCACCGCCAACCTTGCCGCCATCAACACCTGCGGCCTGACGCAATTCTTCCTGGAGGCGGAGGAGTTCGACGCTGACCGCGGGCATTGGGCCGTCACCTACGGCGCCCCGGTCACCCTCAACAGCAGCAACCAGCTCGTCCTCCCGGCCGGCCCGGGCACCTTCGGATCCATCCCGACCTCGCCCAACCCCGTCTTCTTTCGGTTGTGGGACGGCATCCGGGACGTCGCCGCGTTTCCCATCGGCCTGAATCCCGTGGAACTCGAGGATGGCATCCGTCTTGAATTCGACGCCCCGGCCGGCGCGAATCACGTCCCGCGCGACTACTGGACCTTCGCGGTGCGCGCCGGCGGCATCGGCAATCCGCAGGTCCTCATCGATTCCCTGTCTCCCCAGGGCATTCGGCATCACCGGGTCCCCCTGGGCATCATCACCTGGAACACCGCCCTCGACGTCACGGCGGCTGGCGGCGGCGTCAGCGACTGCCGCCACCCGTTCCATCCCCTGACCCGTGTCTCCACCTGCTGCACCTATCGCGTCGGCGACGGGATCACGAGCCACGGGGACTTCAAATCCATCAATGCCGCCATCCAGGCGCTGCCGGCTTCGGGTGGGGAAATCTGCGTCCTGCCCGGCACCTACTCCGAGCACGTCATTATCCTGGACCGCCACAACATCCATCTCCACGGCTGCGGACCACGCAGCCGAATCGTCGCCCCCACCCAGCCCAACGAACCCAATCCCCTGCCCGCCATCCACGTCACCTCCTCCCAGGGCATCCGCATCGATTCGCTCGCCGTCGAGGCACAGCCTGCAGGGGTGGGCGTCCTGCTCGACAACACCGGATTCGACGAGGCCCCGCTCCTGCCGGGCCGTCAGATCCCCAAGCTGCGGGACATCGAACTCCTCGACCTGCGTATCACGGCCCGGGCTCGCAGCGCGATCGAGGCGCGGGGCGGCCGGTTCATCGAGATACGGCATTGCGACATCCGCATGATGGACGCGGCCACCGGTTGGCCCGGCCTCTTCTTTCTCGGCGACGACGGCGCCATTGAAGACAACCAGGTGCGGGTGCGTTCCGGGCGGCAATTGGATGATGGCGGCACCTGGCCCGCCCCCGCCGGGACGGCCCTGGGCGGCATCCAGATCGGCGGCACCAGCGATCGCGTCCGCATCATCAACAACGTCATCCAGGGCGGCATCGGCAATGGCATCACCCTCGGCAGCGTGATGGTCATCGACGCCAACGCCAACGACACCGGCGTCATCATCGGCTGGGTCGTCAATGCCGAGGACCCGTGCAACCCGTGCAAGCCCGGGACCGTGTTCTTCCCCGGGGACCCAGCCGGAGGCGGCACGCGCACCGTCACCGCGGGTCCGCTCACGGAGATCCGGATCGAACGTAACCGGATCTACGACATGGGTCTGAACGGAATCGGGGTGGTCGCCTTCTTCGACCTGCGCAACGCTCGGGAACTGATCACGGTCCAAGGTCTCTCGATCCTGGGCAACCACATCCGCGGCTGCCTGCGCCGCGAGATCGAGGCCATCCCCGCCGCCATGATGGAGCGGATTGGGTACGGCGGCATCGCCCTCGCCGACGTCGAGGACCTCGTGGTGTGGGACAATGTCATCGAGCACAACGGTCCGAGTCGCATCGACCCCGTGTGCGGCATCTTCGTGCTGGCAGGGGAGGGAATCGACATCTCCCGCAACACGATCGTCAACAACGGGGCGCGCACGCAGGAACCGGTCGACTCGGCACGGCGCGGACAGCGCGGCGGCATCATCATCCGGCATGCGACGGCGCCGATGCTCGAGCCTCCTGCCTCGACGGACCCGGCCCTTCCGCTCCAGCGCGCGGTTCAAACGGGTCGCCCGGCGTTGCGGGTTCACGACAACGTGGTGGTGACACCCATGGGACGGGCGCTGTCGGTCAGCGCCCGCGGCCCCGTCTCGGTGGTCGGCAACCAGTTCGCCAGCCAGGCGGTCACGCCGTTTCAAACGGGATCGCTCGAGGCCTTCCTGGTCGCAACCGCCTACATCAACAACCTGGGCCGGAATTCCGAACTCACCTCCTGGAAGGCGGGATACCAGGCCGTGCGAGTCGGCAATATCCAATCCGACGACGGCTACGCCTTCAGCAACGATGCCTTCACCTTCGCGTCCCGCAGCGCGGTGGCGCCGGCCGTGCGATCCTTTCTCAGCGGCGAGGTCCTGTTCGCCGCCAACCGGGTGACCCTCGATCTCGCGGAGCCCGGCCTCGCCATCGCCGCCACCTCCGTCACCATTACCAGCCTCGATGACGTGGGCTTCACCGCCAATCAATGTCTGGCCCGCCTGACGGATGACGCCCTCGCCGTGAACACGCTTCTTTTTGGCGTCTCCCTCCGGGCCACCGACAACCGCTGGGAAGAACCGGTCCCCAACGCGGCGTACTCCGCCATCACACTTGGATTCATGAACATGACCGTCAACAACATCGCCACCCATTGCATCGTCGCGCTGGCGCCCCTGCTTGTCTCGAGTCCAAACATCGTGTTGCTCAGCCAATTCGCCAATGATCCGTGCGCAGGTCCCGCCGGCGTCCTGCCCGGCTTTGGCAACTCCGCCGGAGGACAATGATGGCGACCCCATCCCAGCCAACCCGGCTCCCTCTCTCCCAGGTTTCCGAGACCCTCGAGAAGACAGTCGTCAACCTCGACCAGGCGCGCGCCGCGGATCTCGACGAGATGAGCATCGTCCGCGACACCAAATTCGCCGGACTCACCCGGGACCGTGCCCGTCTCGTCGATAAGCTCGGCGACATGCATCCTCGGGTGATTGCGCTCGACCGCAGCCTGGCCCTCCATCGCGAAACGGCCATCGAGTTCAAGACCGAGATCGCCGTCGCGCGAATCACGCCACCGCGTGTCACCAGGGATTCCTGGGCACTCCATGGAATCGTCCTGGAGACCGACCGCGCGCCCATCCAGGGCCTGACCCTCGCACTGTACCTCAAGAAGGTGTGGATCCAGCGCCTCGGATACGCCTGCACCGACGAAAACGGCTACTTCATCCTCCAGGTTGACGACGCCCGGCAGGCCGGCCAGGAATCCCTGTCGCTGGGCGTGGTCGGCGGCGGAAAACTTGTCTACCTGGACCCCACGCCCGTCGTCATCCAGCCGGGGCGCATCGAATACCGCGAGGTCATTTTGGACAAGTCCCGCGAGCCCTGCCCTTCACCGGACGGCGACCGCCTCCCGATCCCTCCGGCGCCGCCCGTTCCTGCACCCACGCCTCCGCCGGGCCGGCGACGTCAATAGATTCACCGGGAGCCTGCCCGAAAACGTGGGCGACCCGGTCCTGCCACTCCTCTCGATGCTCCGACCCGGCCTGTTCACGACGTGAAGGCGGCAACGTCAACCTCAGCCAAAGCGGCCCCTGCCAAACAGGAAATCGGTCCCCCGTCCAGGCGCGCCGCCCAAACACCGCACCCCGTTTTCGCGGCGCCATTGATCGTCCAGCGCAAGTGCGCCTGCGGCGGTGAATGCCCTGATTGCCTGGAGGAACAAAAGGCCGGAGACGGCACGATCCCCATCCAGGCGAAGTTGGCGCTCAACCTTCCCGGCGACCTTTTCGAGCGCGAGGCGGACCAGGCGGCGGATCGCGTCATGCGGATGACGACGCATCCGAATCCCGGCCGCCCGGTCCCGCTGCGGATGGCAACGCCGCTTTCATCCCCGGAAGCGGTCCATCGGCATACCGGGGGCTTGGAAGGTCCGAAGTCTGTTGCCGCAACGAATGGAAACGCGCGAACGGGTATCGACGAAGTCCTGGCCCATCCAGGTCAACCCCTCGACCGGGGCGCGCGTGCGTTTTTCGAACCGCGCTTCGGCTACGATTTCTCGGCTGTCCGCGTGCATGCCGATGCGCGCGCGGCCGGAACGGCGGCGGCCCTGAATGCCCGGGCGTACACGGCGGGCCGAAACATCGTTTTCGCCTCCGGCGAGTATGCGCCCGGCTCGGACGCGGGCCGTCGCCTGCTCGCCCATGAATTGGCTCACGTGCTGCAACAATCCGGCTCGCCCGCCTCCGTTCCCGCCATCCAGCGTCAGCCCAGCGGCACCGTCTTCACGCCGGGCGACATGCATGATCACCAGCCCAGCGGGAAATGGAGCGAGGTGCAGAAGAATCCGAACAGCGGCGACGCCGAAAACGCCGTGTGCAGCGTCTTCGAACCGGCCACGGTGATGGAGATTGCCATGCTCAAGGAGTTTGGCGACAAGCCGATCGCCCGCGAACACCTGGACTGGTACCTCGAAGATGGCGGCGGCAAGGACTTCAAGGAGGACGCCAACCTCAAGGCGATGCTCCAATCAGACACTGGCGTGCAGAAGGTCATCGCGACGCAGTTGCCCTCCACCGCTATCTCCGGCGGCACCACCTCCGGCCACCTCCGCATCGATCAGACCGATTACCAGGTCCAGGACTTCCGGTTCGCCTTCGGCAACATCGACCGCATGGATTTCGAGGCGGATGTCAGCCAGGGCACCGTGCATGTCTGGTTTCAGGACCGTTACGAATTCCACCCCGTTTACCCATTCTACAAGCAGTTCCCGACCGACACCGTGGGGGGCAAGCCCCGGCAGACCAACTGCGTTCATGCCGCCGCGGTGGAACTGAAGGCCGGCACCGCGGCCGATTTCTGGATGTTCGGGGAGACCATCGTCCCATTGAGCCTCTTCAATCGCCCGACCCCGGCGCCGAACCCGATCCCGGCGCCCAATCCCAATCCCAATCCCGCCGTCCCGACCCCCGTGCCGTCGCCGGCGCCCGATGTGCCGCCGGGATACACCCAGTGTGACTTCATCGACGAACACATCGCGGTGGAGGCCCAACGCGCCCTGTACCGCCTGTACCGCCATGGCGGTTCGGAAGGGGCTCACGCCCTGGGCATGCTCGGGGCCGTCAAGTCGGAGAACCTGGTGGGCATCTACCAGGAGGACCAGGGCGCACCCGCCCAATTGGCGGTCCGCCAGGGAAAGGGCTGGTGGCAGCTCCTGCCGTCCCCCCAAACGGCCGCGGTCATCCTGGACGAGTCGCCTCCCATGATGGTGTTTGCACGCAGGCTGGCGCCGGATATCGATGCGCTGGCGGGCGCCCTCGACGCGGCCTGGACCGATTCGCCGCCCGGCCAGGCGCCGCAGGCCATCCCCCCGCCCTCCGGCCGCGATTGCCCGAACATCGTACCGCCACCCAAGAAGGAAGTGGAAATCCCCGACGAACCCTCCGAGGACCCGGTCAAGCCCAAGCCCGGTGGACCGCCTCAGAAATGTTTCGATACCATTGATTGGGATTCGTTCTTCGCCCAGAGGGAGGCCGAGTGCGCGGGAATCCAGCAGGGCATCACCCTCGCCTGCGCCGGGCTCCATCCCTGGATCACGATCTTCCCGTCCCTCGATCCCACCGAGTGCTCCCGCATTCAAAAGATCCCGGTGGAGCAGCGGATCGAGGATTGCGTCGTGTCCGAAGGCTTCTACCTGTTGGTCATGACCTGCGGCCTACCCAGTTCGCCGCCCGGCAAGGTGGAAATTCGTGAGCGCTACCGGAGTTGGAGTAAGTGATGGCGACCCGCCCTCACATTTCATCAATCTCTGCGAAAACGCATGAACCCTCACCCCATCCCTCTCCCATCCGATGTTGAGCATGTCCCACAAATCGCGTGCTGGAGACCGTGTCGGTCTCAGGAACGACGACGACGTGTCGCGGCACCGTGAGAACCGCCGCCACAGCGAGGGATAAGCCGTGGATCGCCGGCACCGGATGGGGCGCGTCCGCGATCCGGCCGCGGCAACCCTCGCGACCCGTCTTCCGACCGGCCCTCCTCGCCCGGACCCCGTGCGCTTGCGGCGGGTCCTGCCCCGATTGCGCCACCGGCGCCAACAGCCTCGTTCAACGCAAACAGGACCAGACTCCGACGTCCTCCGGCACCGTTGGCCCGTTGGAATCTCCGGCCGGCGTGACGGGATGCGGCTCTTCGTCGGAAACGGGGGACCTCGAAGGCGCGCCGGTGGAGACGCGCTTCGGGGTGAACAGTTCGCGGCTCACCTCCGAGGACCGCTCGCGCGTCGCGGGTTTCGCGGCCACCTGGCTTGCGGACCCAAAGCGCCAACCCCTCCAGGTCCACGGTTATGCGAGTGTCGATGGGCCGGTGGACGTCAATTGGCGTCTGTCCTGCGACCGGGCCCTCGCCATCAAGCAGGCGCTGGTCGAAAGCGGTGTCCCGGACGATCAGGTCCAAGCCGTGGCTCACGGTCCCACCCAGGAATTCCAGGGAGATTCCCATGAGCCCAACCGGCGGGCCGGCATCGCCGCGTCCAAGGCCGTCGCCCCGGACTCCCCGTGCCCGGACTCCAAGGGCTTGAGCCAGGAAAAGGACGCCCTGCCCGCGCGCCCGCCGTTCGCGACCATTTCGGTGACGGGTTCGCAGATGCTCGCGTTGGTGAATGGCATGATCGACATCATGCGCCGCCTCGAGCCCGATCGGCGCCATCTCGACAAATCCCCCCTTGGATTCACGGTCCCGATCCTGCCGATGTTCTTTCCGCTCCGGAAACCACCCGTGGAGGTGTCGATGGTCGACGACAATCCCGGGTCGCCCTGCAAGAAATGCGTCGCCGCCTGGGAGATGTTCCGGTTTCCGATCCTCGTCGCGGTGGTCAACACCTTCGTCGTCAGCGCGCTTCGGCGTTGGGCGAACCAGGGCGATCGCTTTCAATGCCCCAGCACCGGTCCCATCGGGGACCTCAAGGAGGTCCGCAACATTGTGTCGCCCGACGCCCTGAAGAAGGTCATCGAGGCCGAACACGAACACTGGGAGGACGCCCAGAAATCCATCGACCTGACCGGGAGCCGCCTCCTCGCCAATGTCCGGAGGTTCACCGCGGAGCGCACCCCGCTCCGGGGCGAGACCCAGGCGGAATGCAGCCGGAAGATCGCGGAGGCCCTCGAATCCATGGGCGGCATCCCCGGGGTCGTGTCCCAGCTTGGGGTCGATGGATTCCTCAAGGAAGGCTACGAGGCCTTGTACGAGGTCGATTTCCTCCAGGTCTTCCAGGCCTCGGCCGCCAAGAGGGATGTTCCCGGCCAGCACGAGGGCGCCATCACGCATCCTCCCAAGGATCGGGACCCGATCCGTCCGGACTTCGATCTCGATCGGAATCCGTTCGGATGCGATGCCTTCGCACGACGATACCTGGGCGACTGCTGTCCGGGCACGCCTGGCCTGAGCACGGATGACGTGATCCAGGATCGCAGCCTTAGCGACGGCATCGGTCCTGTGAAGATGCCCTGGCACATCCTCTGACCCATGAAGGCCGCGCTCGCTGCACCGGCGAAGGCGCCTGCACCCAGACGGGAGGAGGCCGTCCGATCGCGCCTTCAATCCTCGCGGTCCATCCGGTCTTTTCCGTGCCGCTCCTCATCCAACGAAAACGCGCCGCTCGCCAATACCTCCTGCGGATCCGACTATTCGGCGCCGTCTGTCTAGCGCCCCGCCGCACCGCCCGGAACTCCGGAATCCGCTTGTCTCCCTCATGAGTTCGACCGTCCCCGCCCTATTGTCCGCCAGCGACCTTGCCCTCGCCCATGGTCCCGAGCGCCTCCTCGACGGTGCGACGGTGAGTATCCTCCCGTCCGAGAAGGTCGGTCTCGTCGGCCGAAATGGCTCCGGCAAGACCACCCTGCTCCGTCTCCTCGCCGGCGAAATCCAGGCCGACGCGGGCGAGATCTCGCGCCGGCGCGGCCTGCGGATCGGGTATCTGCCGCAGGAATTCGAACTGAACAACGACTGGACCGTCCGCCACAACATCGAGGCGGGCGCTGACGATCTGCGCGACGCGATCCGACGGTACGAGGCGGGCGAGGGCAGCGATGCGGAACTGGCCGAACTCCATCACGCCATCCAGCACGCGGACGGCTGGCATCTGGACGCGCGCATCGAGGCCGTCGCGTCGGCCCTGGCCACCGCGCCCCTCGATGCGACCGTGGGTCCGCTCTCCGGCGGCGAGAAACGGCGCGTGGCCCTCTGCCGCGCCCTGGTCAGCCAGCCGGACCTCCTGCTCCTGGACGAACCGACCAACCACCTGGACGCCGAATCGATTGGGTGGCTCGAGGAGTTCCTTCGGGCGTTCCGCGGCGCCGTGGTCTTCGTGACGCATGACCGCTACTTTCTCGATCGCATCGCGACCCGTGTGGTGGAACTCGCCGACGGCCGGTGCTTCTCGCATCCCGGTAACTACACGGCGTACCTCGAGGCCAAGGCCCTTCGCCAGCAGATCGGCGAACAGGGCGAGCGACGACGCCAGCGGTTTCTGCGCGAAGAGCTGGAGTGGGTACGGGCCGGTGTCCGCGCCCAGCGCTCGAAGTCCCGCCACCGGCTCGACAAGTTCTACGCGGTCGAGGGTCTCCAGGCTCCCGCCGAGGAACGCGAGATGGACCTCCTCATCCCCCCGCCACCCGAGCTGGGAAACACCGTCGTGGACCTGCTCGATGCCGGCGCGCGGGTCGGGACCGATGAACAGCCCCGATGGTTATTCCGCCGACTCAATCTCTCCCTGAAATCCGGCCAATGCACCGGCGTAGTCGGACGCAATGGCGCCGGCAAGACCACTCTCCTGCGACTCTGTCTCGGGGAACGAAATCCCGACGAAGGATCCGTCACGATCGGAAAGAAGGTCATCGTCAATTACATCGACCAGGGCCGGATGCAGCTCCGCGAGGATCTCACCGTCCTGGAAGAGATCGCCGGGAAGAACGAGATCGTCCACTTCGGAGAACAGACCCTGAGCGCGCGCGCCTACCTCCGGCGGTTCCTCTTCGACGACCAGCGCGTCAAGGAACGCGTCGATCACCTTTCCGGCGGGGAGCGCGCGCGCCTCATGCTGGCCAAGGTCCTGTGTCGCGGCGGCAATCTCATCGTCCTCGACGAACCCACCAATGACCTGGACCTGCCGAGTCTGAGGATGCTCGAGGACACCCTGGCCGACTTCGACGGCTCGGTCCTGGTAGTCAGCCACGACCGGTATTTCCTCGACCGGATCTGCGACCAGATCGTCGCCCTGGAGGATCGCGGCGTCGTCGTGCAGCCGGGCAACTATTCCTATTACCTCCAGAAACGCGGGGAACGCGTCAGGCTCACCGCCTCGGAGTCCGCCCTTTCGGCGCCCGACGCGGCGATGGACGCGCCCGCCGATCCCAAACCCCGGCGACCGCGACGGCTCTCCTACAGCGAGGCCCGCGAACTGGCTGGCATCGAACAGGCCATCCTCGATGCCGAGCAAAGGGTCGCGGAACTGGAGGGGACCCTGAACGATCCAGGCGTCTACGCCACACGCGCGCGCGAGGTTCCGGCAATTCTGACGGATCTCGACGCGCGCCGGGCGGAGGTCTCACGCCTCTACGAACGATGGGAGATCCTCGAGCAGATCTCGAAGGCATGAGGCCACTCCCGTGGCGATCCCGAATTCCGAGACACAACCTCGTAGGGTCGGGAATCCGGAACGCGGCGTCGAAGAGGGCGTTGAATCGAGTCCGCGGTTGATGCGGAAGGCCCGGAGATGCGGAGCGCGATTTGCCGGACCAAACCGCCACGTCAGAACTTCTTCATGTCGCGGGTGAGCCGTCGCGGTTTTCGAAATCGTTGCTCCTGGACGCGCGGAAGATCAAAATAATGGCCGCCCTTCTTCAATTCGGCCTGAAGATCGAATCGGGCCGGTTCGCTCCAATCCGGTGGACCGAATACAAATATCTCGCCGGTTTTCAGATCGAACACATCCGAATACTTCGTGGCGTACCGACCCTCCTGCTTGCTGGCGCGCAGAATCTGGATCGCACTTGTTGCGCTCGCCTCTGGCCTCTTGGCGAGCAGGTCCTGCGCAAGCTCGCCGCGATACCCGAAGGCGCACGATTGGGTGGAGCGGTCCACGTGAAAGTGGCCGTCCCTGGCGCCGATCACTGCTGAAGCGCCGGTGCGATCGCCGACGAAGATCCGCGCATAGGAAAAACTGGGCTCCCAGTGCGTCTGGAAAAACCGGATCGCCTCATCGACGCTCGCGCAGGTCTCCAACATCCGTTGCGCGGGATTTCCCGGGACTTCCTTGAGGGCCGGATCGCGGTCCCAGCTTTCCTTGAAGCCGGCTACCCAGTCGAAGGCCAACCCCGGAGTGTTCACCCCTCCTTGAGCCCAGCCGTTCCCAAATCCGACGAAAGCACATCCGTATCGGCCGCCCTCACCTGGAATGAACCAGATGCGTGTCTTGGGATCGGACCAGTCCTCGTTGTTGCAAAAAAGGACGTGATCACCGTCCGTGAGCATGAAGATGGTGCAGGCCCGGGACGGTAAGGCAGCCAGGGCGGCGAATCCGAGGACGAGAGCGAGCCGGATCGCAGCGCGACCCCACGGATACGGTTTATGATGACTGTGGGTTTCTGTGAAGCTGATCATGGCGGCATCAGTCTGGCCGGGCACATTTGAGATCGTTCAGGGTTAGTTACCTGCGTTCAAAACCGTCCGCGCTCCACTCTTCGCTCCCCACGCCATGGTGGACGAAAAACAGCCCGTCCGGATCGTAGCGTTTTTTCACGGAAGCCAACCGGGCATGGTTTGATCCCCAGAAGGATTGTTGCCAGGAGATTTCGAAATAGTCGCTTTCGGATACATACGATCCCGGTCGCGGAACCACCTTCGACAACGCCTCCATCGATTCGTTGATCTTGCGCGAGTCTTGTCGCGCCGCTTCGAAATCCGGTCCCGGTCCTGGAATGCCGGCAAATGCCGGCGGACCTTCGCCCGCGATAATCGCCAGGGCGAAAGCCTCCAGCACTGCGGGATTTGTCGCGGTGTCCCTCGCCGCCGCCAGATCTTCGTCGGAGGCGCCGGCGAGTCCTTTGTTGAAATGCAGGGAGACGCTCCAGTGTCGACAACTTGCGAACACGGCGTCCGCCAGCCGGCCCCGGTCTTCTGGCTTCAACAAGACGGCCGGCAGCCAGGCAGACCGGTAGCCATGAAGAAACTGGCCGACCTGTCCACCGTCCCCCTTCCAATAGACATTGCCCACAGGCGCACCGGGCCGGTCGTCCACCGACAGAACGCCGGGGAGGTGCTGGTTCAGGTAGGCGGCATCCCAAAAGTGCCTCGCGGGAACATCCAGAATCGTGATGGGCGCTTCGTAGGTGAAGTCATTTCCCGACACGGCGATCCAGTCGAGGAGCGGTCGCCAGAGGGCTTCCACCTGCTGCCGATTCAGGCCCTGAAACACCATGGAAATCCGGATGTGGTTTCCCGATCCGAAGACGATCTGTTCGCCCCAGTGCCGGTTGTGCAAACGATCGTGGTAGAACCCGATGAGCCGGACGAGGAGCCGACGGAAGGCATCGTCCGACCCGGCACGGAGGGTTCCAAACACCCCGCCAAAGTAATCGGGTAACTCGCGCGTTCTGAGCGTCACCCGGGTCACGACACCGAGACTGCCCCCACCTCCTCCTTTGAGGCCCCAGAACAGGTCCGGATTCTGGCAGGCATTGGCGATTCTCACCCGTCCGTCCGCAGTAACGATCTCCGCCTCGAGAAGCCCGGCGGCGGCCGTACCGTAGTTCTTGGAAAAACTTCCGAACCCGCCGCTCTGGACCAGTCCAGCGACGCCGACGGTGGTGCATCCGCCGCCCTGAACGTATCGTCCGCCCTGGGTCGTGACCGCGTGGTAAGCCTGATTCCAGATAGCCCCTGCCCCCAGGGTGACCGCTGGTTGTGCTGCCTGTTTTCCTTCGCAGCCTTTGGCGACGAACGCGTCGTGCAATTCAATGCCGTTCATCGCCCGCGTCCAGATCAGGAGTGAGTCCGCGGCGTTGGAGGTCCCTTGATAACTGTGACCACCGCCCTTGACGACCAGCCGGAGATGGTTGTCGCGCGCGAAGTTGACGGCAGCGACTACATCTTGCGTCTTCCTGGCCGCGACCGCGTAGACGCTCGGCGCGGACCGCCACGCGTCCGCCCAGCCGGATGTCTGCGTCAGCGCGGGTTGGTCACCGAGAAAATAGGGGTTGTGCAACTGCTTCAATACGTCCGCGCATTCTGCGCCGCCCGGCGCGATGCCACACGCGTCCAACGGTGAACGCACAGCGATCAATCGCCCGCCGACCGCCTGCTTCAACCGCTCCCAACTCGCTTCAGAAGGCCAGGCTGGATCGCCGGGCCGGACCCGGCGAAAGGGAGGCGACTGCGCTGGATCGACCGTTGACGAGCGTCGTGAGAGAGCCGAACAACCGACGGAAAAAACCGGGAGTGCCGCCGTGCTTTTGAGAAACTGTCTTCGGTTCATGTCATCCATACTGTTCGCTTGTCCATGGCGCATTGGAAGTCAAGCAGCCGTCGGCGGCTGGAACAGACCGTTGCAGAACGATTTCCAGGCGAAATTGCCGGTGTCGGAATGCAGCAATCCGGGGGCGCCGGCCGCTTCCGCGTGTGTTCGTCCATTCAGTCCGGAATGCACTCGATGGCGATTGTAGTCGTCCACGAACCTGTCCAGTTTGCGATTCAAATCTTGTTCATTCCAGAAAAGGCTATGATCGAGGAATTCGCGACGAATGGTCCCGATCAATCTTTCAATGAAGGGATGCGAAATCGGAACCAACGGCAGGCTTCGGAAGTGCTCGACGCCCAACATCCGCAGGTCGGTGGTCGATCCCATGATCGTCGCGGAAACCGTCTAAGTTCTGACCTCTTTCTATAAGAAGCCGCAGGAGGCCGTCGCCGACGCCCTCCTTGCCTCCTTGCGTTCGTGCAGAGCGAGGGAGTGCCCGCTGCCGACCCATCCCGGATCGTCGATGCGCTCCGCCGGCTCAAACAGGTTCCCGTGGATTTTGCCGATGCCTGGCTGGCCGCGATCGGCGCAGGAGGCAACCAGGAAATCGCATCATTTGATCGAGATCTCGATCGCTTTACCGATGTAAAGCGCCACGAACCGGTTTCGTGACCAGGCTTTCAGTTGCTCGCGCGGGTCTCGATCCCATGGCTGTCGCTGGATCGCGCATACGCCTCTTGTGATCCCTCCGAAAACCGTGTAAAACCGTGTTATGCGGAGACTGGGTTCACCTGTCGTCGCAATCCCGCGCCGCCACCAAGGAGCCGGAGCCAGAGGATCCTTGCCGCGGGGCCTTGGTCCGGATGAACACCCGTCGCGAAGAACACCGTGGCCGTCCCCGCTTGAGGTAGCAGGCCAGATCTCGACCGACGTCGGAAGGCAACGGCAATCGATCGATGCGCGCGCTCTTGCCCCGGATCAGGAGTTCTCCCGCTTCCCTCTTCTTTATTCGCGGCAGCGCCTTCTCGCTCGCCTCGGTGGGCCGTCCCATCACCCGTCCGAAGAAGAAGCGCAACGCGCTCACGGCGACGATCAGGGAACTGGGCGATAATCGCCGCTCGTGCAGCAGGTGCAGGAGGTATTCCCGTATCTGCTCGTCTGTGATCTGCTCCGGGCCCGCATGGCGAAACTTGGCCGAGTCGGCAACCCAGCGAACGTAGGAGTCCTTGGTGTGAGGGGAAAAACCCCGGAGTTCGATTTCTTCGATCAGTCGTTGACGTAGTGGTGTCATGGCGCCACCAACAAGCGTTCCGAACGGTGCGATTTGGAATGAGCCTACGGGGTAGCCGCCACCGCGAAGCGGTTACGTTCAAATTCTTCCGGAAAAACCGGAGGTCGGTAGCGCTGCCAAATGAGGTGAAGGAGCCTGCGGCGCCCGAGCCGGATGCGCGGATGGCACCGGCGCGGGAGGTGATAGCCGATTTGCCGGCATTGCAGCGGGAGATTTTGGAGAAGGATCTGTTTTATGAGAAAAGTAATTGTTAGCTCCCTGTTCGGAGTGGCCGTCCTATTGAGCAGTGGCTGCAGACCTGATGAAGGCATTTGGTGGAGCCCGGACGGACGGGTGGCGGCGGTGCGCGCGCCGGATGGTTTGCGAATGACAGATGCAGAGGGAGCGCTTTCCGTGCCAGTGGTGAAGGGGGAGATTCAATCGGTTAATTGGTTGCCGGACGGATCGGCCCTGCTGGTGAGCCGGGGATATATGACGGAAGATTGGAGCGCGGCGGAGAAACTCATTCCCTCAGAGGAAGCAGCAGCCACACGACAGATGGCAGCGGCCATACCGGACCTATTGAGAGCAGCTCTGATTACTTCGGGCGGCTCTTTGGATGATATCGAGACGACCTTCTTAAAGCCGCTCGGACTGGCGCTGGTCGGAGATGAGTTGGAATCGGTGTTTCGATGCGCGCTGGCGTTGCACCGGGAGAAGGTGCTCGCAGCAATCCCCAGCGTGGCGGAACAACCGCGAACTGAGCTTTGCGGCATTGCGCGGAGAAGGGGTGTCGCGGACAGAATTATTTATCTGGCAAGCTGATGCTCCAGCGCGTGTCCTCAGCAAGGGGTGGCCGGAGGAAGTCGTGAAAGGGTGGCTGGAAGGAAAATAGGACTGGTATTGGCTCCGGACCAACGATCTTTGCTGGCACTCAGACGGGCAGTTCAGGCAGTCAACCGCCGCCACCATTTCCGAAATGATCGCGCAACTTGAGCATCAAAAGGAAAAGGACGCCAAGTTTCCCTCGCGTCCTTTTGCCAATCCGTTCTTTGGTCTTGTTTTGTCAATCTAATCAGCCATCAAAGTCGCGCGGCACCACCGACTGGGAAATCGAAATCGACCAAGAATCGACCAACGGAAGCCAACCGCCGGCTGACCGGTGGAATGGGAGACTGGACATCCAACAATTCGCAGTCGCAGAGCGCGCCCAACGTAATCACCAAAACTGCCCGCTACTGCATTTTCCCTCAGGATCAGCGCACCCGCCGCCCCGGAATCGAACACTGCCAGCGAATCCAGCGTCCGATTAACTCGCCCGCATCGAAACTGAGTGCGTGCGGCGGCGGTTAGGGAATTCGAAGTTCCGGCTGAGGAGGACATAAGGCGTTACCCGCCGGTGTTCATCCCAGCTCTCAAGACTCTTGAGCCCCCAAAAAGGCCAAAATGTCAGCATCAGGTGCGTCAGTTCGGAATCGCGGCTCGATCTGTACGCCGTAATGTAACCCACCTGGCTTCCTTGGCGTTCTCCACACCTGGACACGCCAGTTAGTCTATCATCCGCGCGTTCACTTCCTGGTCACGGGTGGCGGACTTACCCCCGACGCACGCCATTGGATCCGCCCACCGCATCCCGACTATCTCTTGCCCGGCGCACGATTGGCGTCCCGTTTCCGCACCCGCCTACGTGCCGCCCTGCGCCACCAACCCGAGCTCGCGACGGTCGACAGCGGTGCCTTCTGGCGCAAGACTTGGGTCGTCAACGTGCAACCGGCCGGCTCCGGCGCAGGCCCAAGGGACATGGGCTCGACGTTCCGGGCTGGTTCAACCACGAATAGCTTCGGCGCTCCGCAAAATTTCGTCTCACTCCATCACTACGCCATCGCTCCCGCTCCGGCCCAAGCTATCCCTGTTTCGTTAGCCGCTTTGTTTCCGGTGGTCTTCAGCTGCGGCGAGCAGAACATCTCGAGCCCTTGCTGAAATACCAGAAAAGCCCGCTGCTTCCGATATCCGTCTCTTATCGTCCTTCCGCAAACGGATGTACAGTGTCTCGCTGTGCTGCTGCCGTCGCGCTTTGGCTGCGAGGTGATTATACTTCGGTGCCGGCATCGGAAACCTTTGACTCAAGGCCTGTCATGGTCAGCAGCGGCAATACCGTGAAGTGTCCCAAATTATCGTACACCAGTACGTAACCACCTTTGGGTGGCAATGATATGTAATCGCTATGAGGCACCGGGTACTCCTTGCCGTCAGCCATCCGGAGGGTGAATGGAATTCCGCTCGCCACGGCCGACTCAATCTGCGCTCTGTTCATGCATGAATTGTGGACGCGAGCAAAGAATCCGCAAGCGCACACTTCGACAATGCCGGCTAACGCAAAGGTGAAAAACCGCTGCCAGGAATCGATTTCAAACCCCGAAACTGAACTCAACCCTTCTGACACGGCGGCCAAGCCACGCGGCGGGCACCGGTTCCCTCGACCGCCGGGTTGAACGAAGCCGCTGCGCGGCGGGGCGGCTGACCGCCCTGACTTTCCAGGGTGCTGGCGAGGTCCGGTTGGGTTCGTGGTTTCATCTCTCGTCTTCTGCCTGCACGGTCTCGAGCGTCTCGACGCCTTTCAGTCGCTGGGACAAGGCTCCCTCATCCTCATTCAACGCTGCCATGCATAAAAAAAGACCAGTCCTCACGCCATCCTGAATCGCTTTGCCGACGATCTCGCCCTCCTGCCACTCCAACTCCGCAGCCAACGCAGTTATTGGGCCTGCGTTCGTCAACTCGCCGAGCATTTTGATCGGTCCCCCGATCTCCTCGTTCCGGAGGATCTTCGCCAGTACTTCATCCATCTCAAGACCCAGCGCCGCTTCTCCCGCTCCTCCTCCACCCAGGCCTTCTGCGCCATCAAACTCTTCTGGGAGAAAACTCTTCAGCGATCCTGGCCCTCCGAACTGGCTTTTGCCCGCGCCACCCCGCAGTCCAAGCTGCCGGTCATCCTCTCCGTTGAGGAAGTACGCCGCATCCTGGCCGCCGTCCCCGCCCTCGACCATCAGGTGGCCCTTGCCACGATCTACTCCTGCGGCCTGCGGTTGGGCGAGGCTCTAAGCCTGGGCGTCAGTGACATCGATTCCGGTCGCATGTTCCTTCACATTCGGGGCGGCAAAGGCAATCGCGACCGCTTCGTGCCGCTACCCAACCGGACTTTGGAACGGCTTCGCCAGCTTTGGCGAACCCATCGCCATCCAAGACTCCTCTTCCCGGCCAAGGGGCACAATGGTCTCGGCGCACCCACCGCACTGGAACCCATGTGCCGTTCCACCCTGCAACGTGCCTTTCGCCTCGCCCTCGAAGCCAGCGGCGTCAAGAAGACTGCTTCGATCCACACTCTC
>CAWJDJ010000014.1:0-17202 GCA_963841495.1 uncultured Verrucomicrobiae bacterium | reverse complement strand
CTGGGGCAGCTCCAGGTCGTCGTCACCAGCGCTCCGGAACGTAGAGCCAAAGGCCCGGGTATGCCCGGGACCGCCCGCCCTGTCATCCACCCCGGCCCGGTGGAAGTCTCCCTCGTGAGGCGCTGCCCGTGGAGGCGGCGGCCTATCGAGGGGAGGCGCCATGCGCGGCGAGTCGTATCCCTGCTCCTTATGATGGTGCTCGTGGTGGCCGTGGTCGTAGCAGGGTCATCGTCGCCGGCCCGGGCAGGTGACGGCACCGAGGGCGGGAACTCCTTCAAGGACGAGTGGGGGGCCTATCCCATCGACTTCGTGGACCTGACCGACCTGCTGGCGAACCAGTGGCTGGGGGAGAGCCTCGACGACCCCGTGCCGGATGGGGAACCCTGCCCCGACGCCTACGAAGCCGGCCAGGAGCCCGACACCGCCGACATCGTCTACAAGACGTTCCACCGCCAGGCCTCGGGGAGCCCCGCCATCCCCCTGTTCATCGACGAGTGGGACCCCCAGAACCTCGCCCCGGAGACCCCGGCCCCGGCCATCGTCCTATTCCACGGCGGCGGGTGGCACCACTCGTGCCGGCGGCTGTTCGGCGCGCAGGCCGCGGCGATCGCCAGCACCGGGTACATCGTGTTCTCCGCGGACTACCGTCTTGCGTGCATGCCTACGGACGACCCGGCGCCAAGCGAGGACGAGGCTCCCCTGTGCGGTTGGCAGTACCAGACGGTGGACCCGGACACGAGCGCGCCACGGGCCGCGATTCGCGACGTCCAGGACGCCGTGACGTGGGTCGCCAACCACGCCGGGGACTACTGGTCCTTCAACGGCAAGGTGGCCGGCACCGGCGGAAGCTCCGGAGGGAACCTGCTCTACCGGGGGGCCAGCGACTACCCGACCGGGGACATCCCTCCGGACGTGATCGGGGGCTGGTCGGGGAACACGTTCTTCGCCAACATGCTGGAGTCCCCCGACGATCTCCTGTTGTGCGACGGAGCGGACACGCTACCCGGGCGACGTCGCGTCATGCTGGCAGTCGGTGGTGCGGTACCTCGCCTGCGACATCAGGCAGCATCCCAATCACGAGGACTGGTGCTGGCAGCGGTACGAGGACGCTGAGCCGTACCAGGCCTACACCAGCGGCGGACCGCCGGCGTTCGTGGCCAACTCGGATGACGAGCTGATCAACATCCTCAACCAGACCAGGTTCGTCGCACTCCTCGAGGGGTTCCAGGTGCCCAACCAGCCGTGCACCGTGCAGGGCCACGACCACGGGCGAGCGTACGTGCTGCACGGCACCTGCGAAGAGTCCTCCACCCAGACCGTCCTGGAGACCCAGCTCGACTTCTTCAGCGGCTATGTCTACCCGTAGGCTCGGCTCGAGGCGACGCCCTCGATCCCGCGGTCACCTCGGGCTGGTCCTGATCGCCCTGTCGGTGGCCCTGGCCCAGATCCCCCCGGCCGCATCCGGGGTCATCCGTGGGGCGCGCGTGGGGGACCGCCCGGACCGCGTGGCGGCCTGGAGGGAGTTCCAGTTCGACGGGGCCCACAGCGGGTGGAACCGGCTGGAGACCACCATCGGACCGTCGAACGTGGCCCAGCTGACCGAGCTGTGGAGCACCGACGTGGGCGGGTTCGTCGGCGGCCTAGACTCCCTTTCCACCGACGGGTGGGCCCTGTACGCCAGCCTGTTCACCCAGGCCCCGGTGGCCCTGGACCCCGACACCGGGGGGGTGCTGTGGACCGCCACAGCGGCCGAGGGCACCACCACGCCGGCCGTGGCGGACGGGATGGTGGTGGTGGGCTCGGGCATCGACAACGACTACTACGGGATCGAGGCCGGGACTGGGGAAACCCGGTGGACCTTCTCCACCAGCTACGGGGCCTTCTCCCCTCCCACCGTGTTCGGGCACGACGTCTTGGTCGGCTCCATCGAAGGCACGCTCCGGAGCCTGGACGTGAAGACCGGTGCGGTGGTGTGGTCCCGGAGCATCGGGGACCCCATCGCCGGATCCCCCGCAGTGTGGCAAGGGCGGGCATACGTGGCCACCCACCTCCGGCGGTGGGTGGCAGCGGTGGACGCAAAGACCGGGGCGGTGCTGTGGAAGGTCAAGCTGACGGGCGGGGGAACGTCATCCTCCCCGGTCCTTTCCGGCGGCACCCTGTACGTCCTGGCCTACGGCTCCCTCATCGCCCTGGACGCCTCCACCGGTCGGATCCGGTGGCACACGGACGGCCTGGGAGGCCAGTACGTCGGGACGCCCGCCGTGGCCGCCGGGGCAGTCTACGTCGCCTCCCGCATCCCCTCCCAGATGGCGGCGGTGGACGCGAAGACCGGGGCCGTGCTGTGGACCACCCCGGTCGACCAGGACCTGCCTCGTCGGTGTCGGTGGCCAACGGCGTGGTGTACGCGGGCGGCCCCGACGGGGTCCTGTACGCCTTCGACGCCGCCACGGGCGAGGTGCTGTGGACCACCACGGTGGTGGAGCCGTGACCGAGCCGATCGTGGTCGGCGGGCGACTGTACTTCTCCTCGTTCGACAACCACGTCTACGCGTACGGGCTGCCGTAGGAAGCAGGGTGACCCACCGCCGTGACGTGAGGACGAGCCGAGAGGAGCTTGGGGGCGGGGCCACTGGGCGCCGCAGCGCCGGACCGTGGCCGTGACCTCTTCCCCCTCTTTGTGCGGTTCGGAGGAATCCTCTGTCCATGTCGCGTGGTGGCCATGGTTCGAATTGTCCCGAGTCCAACATCACCCCTTGCTCTTGACATGCGGTGAACGACGGATCCACTTTCAATTCGATCAGGTCTCTCCACGCCCGCCGTCCTGGAGCGCGCCCGCTTCCATCAGCTTGTCGAGGGACGCTGCGCTTAGCTGTAGTATTGCGCTTGTTTCACTCGGCGGGCCGTTTCCGATTTCGAATTATCCATTACAAGGGGTGGGGGACAGGTCGCGGACCAGGCATTAGGGTTTTTCCATGCCCGACGAGGGCGAGGGATGTGGAAAACCCGGCAGACAACCTCCTTCAGCTTTGCGGTCCAAGCTTACCGGGGGAGATGTGACCTCAGAAAGGCAGGTCAGAGGGTCGCTACCGCTTGAGCCATCGACGGGTCGTGCCGGATGGAGGGCGGGCCTGGGATCGGAGCGGTCGGCCGCTACGCCGCCGCCGGTAACGGCGGGGAGGCGTTGGACGGGCCAGCAGGAGGGAGAGCGAGTTGACCATCAGGGCGTACCCAGCAGGTTCACCTGCTGCCGGAGGTGGCCCACGCTGTGGGCCCTCCCCAGGTACATCGAGTCCACCACGCCCCGGTTGATCGACTCGGCGTCGTTGCGCCTGGCGTACAGGTGGGGGAAGTACGGATCAGAAGGCGGGATGACCCGGACGTTCTCGGTCCGGTTGAACCGCCGGGCGGTGTCCTCCGGGGTCCCGTGCAGCCGGACCGTGACCGACCCGGAGCCGTAGCGCTCGGGGAGGGCGTACCCGTTGTACCAGCGGTACCGGCCACCCTTGTCGGTGATCCGGTGGGTCCTGACCCGCCGCAGTTCATCGAATACGGCTCGCCCCGGTCGGTGACTCCACGATGCCGATGGCACCGGCCCGGGCGAACAGGCGAAGGGTGGTGGTCGAGCCGTCGGAGAGGGTGACCTTCCTGTCCTCCACGTGCACGGTCTTCTCCACCCGCTGGCCCTTTCCTCGACGGGGAGCGCTCGCCCCCTTCTCGGCGGCGGTGACCCGGTTCACCGGGACGAGTCCCAGGTCCCGGAGCACCACCTGGTGGTGCACCCCTCGCAGGGCGGTGTCGTAGACGACAGCCTGAGCTCCAGGGACGAGCGGGGCCAACCGGCGGAAACACGCCATAGCCACCGCCGCCTCACCCCCCGGCTTGGGTACCCACTCGAGGTCCAGGATCACCCGTCCCCGCTCGTCTGCCGTCCGGGCGGCCACCAGGACTGAGGGGCCGCCTCTTAAGACCGTAGTGCCCACGTAGAAGTCGGACATTTCAGCCAGCCTCCCTACAGAAGGAAGGAGCCAGGGGGATGCTCCTCGCGTTGACCGCGAACCCGACGGGAAGGAGACGCCCATGGCTCCGGCGACGAGTCTGGCACGCCTGCGCAAGCGGGTGTTGGACTTGGTGGCGAAAAGAGGTGAGTGTGGTGGACGCCTGCCGCCAGGCCGGGAGGTCCCGCAGCCGGTACTACGAGCTGAATCGGTACATCACCTACGGGGAGGCGGGCCTGCTGCCGAAGCCCCGGCCGCCGCGAGGCTGGATCGTCGGGTCGCCGGCCCTCGTCGACCAGGTCATCGCCTACGCCATCAACCACCCCACCGAGGGACCCCGCACGATCGCGGCGGCCCTGGCCCTTCACCGCTGCGGCGGATGGTCGGTGTCCCACGGCGGGGTCTACAACGCGCTCCGGCGGACCGGCCTCGCCCGGCCTTCCGCCCGGCTGGCCGCCGCGGAGGCCCTGGCCGCAGCGGAGGGTGGTCCGATCACCGAACGGGCCCTGAGGGAGCTCCGCGCTCTGAGGTCACCCATCGCCACATCGGCTCCGATCGCCTCGGTGAGCAGGTCTTCCTCGACACCATGTACGTCGGCAAGCTCAAAGGCGTGGGGAAGATCTGGCAGTACTCCGCCGTCGACGGGGCCTGTTCCTTCGGCTTCGCGACGGTGCGTTCGGGGGAGAAGTCGGCCGGGCGGGCGGGGGCGGCGCCCCTGGAGCTCGCGGTCGTGCCGCACGGCCACGCGGAGGCCGGGATCGACCTCGAGGAGGTGGTCGTCGCGGGGCCCGGCCTTCGAAAGGGCGAGTTCACCGGACGTGCCGGCGCTTGGGGATCTCGGTGCACCGGCTCCCCCCGCGCTCGCCGGACCTCAACGCCTTCGTCGAGCGGTTCCAGGGCACCGTGCTCCACCTGCACTACCGCACGGCCTTCCGGTACCGGTTCTACACCTCGGCCCGCGACATCGACGACGACCTCCAGGCTTGGCTGCGTTTCTACAACTTCGAGCGGCCCCACCGCGGGTACCGGACCAAGGGTCGTCGACCCGCGGAGATCTTCTACGCCGACGCCCCGCGCTCCTCGTGATGAAAGGATGGGAACCCGATGAGTTCACCCCGCAGACTGTCCGGTCGTAGCGTGGGCCGCACGCCATAGACCGAACACCATCCGGAATGACGAACCCGGCTCGCCCCGTATCGAGCTGGCTGGTGTAGGTTCTGCCGCTCTCAGCCCAGTGGTCTTGCTGCTCCTGACACAGCCCTCGTTCCCGACGCTGGGGAACGCAGCACGTTTCCGAGGAGCCGCCGCCCGGCGATCCCAACTCGCGCAATAGACCCAAACGGCCCGGGTCCAAAGGGCCAGGGACGCGCCTATCGGACTCCTACTCTCGCGGATACCCGTTGTGACTCGGGGCGGGCGTGGGCCGGGGAGCCCAAAGGAGGTGATTGCCCGGCGATCCCACGATCGATGTGATGACTTCCAGTCCTTTGTTTCGCGCCATACGCCAGTTGGTCGTGACGGCGGGGCGCGGTCGGAGGGGACTTCTGATGAAACGCGTGGAGACGGTACTTACTGCATTCGCCACCCTGGTGATGGCGCTGGCCCTTGCTATCCCTGCAGCCGGAGATGATGGAGGGGGCGGCGAGGGCATCTACTCGCCGGGGCCCAAGGGCAGATGCTGCTTCGCCATGGCCTACGATCCGGACACACGCCTGACGATGCTCTTCGGCGGCTTCGACGACAATCCTCAGGCCGTGCTGGACCAGACGTGGACGTGGGACGGGACCTCTTGGCATATCTTGAACCCGGCCCACAAGCCTGCCGCCCGAAAGAGCATTTGCCGCATGGTGTGGGCGGACAACCTGCACCAGATGGTCCTGTACGGAGGACTGCTCACTGCTTCCGACACAGCCGCTACCGACAGCACCACCTGGCTGTGGGACGACGCCACCACGGGACTGGACTTCAGTGCTTCGGTTGCTCGAATATCCCAGATGCCTCCGCTGTCCTCTTACGGCATGTCGTACGACTCGGCTCAACCACCAGGTGGTGCTTTTCGGAGGGAACACCGGCAGTGGGCCGGTCGAACGGCACTTGGGTGATGAACACTAGCGGCGGTTCGGCGACGCAGTGGACGAAATCCGAATCCCGCCCAGCCTGCCTCCCGCCCCTCGGAGCGCCGGCCATGACTTAAGACCGCCAGCGGAACCAGACGGTGCTGTTCGGCGGGGCAGGCGGCGAACCTCAGCCTCGTCTTATTAACCAGACCTGGTTCTGGGACGGGGTCAATTGGACCCAGTGCCAGCCCGCCCAGTGCGGCGGGAGCCAGCCGGAAGCCCGGCAAACCGCTCGGATGGACTACGACCCGGTGGCCAAGGTCCTGGTCATGTTCGGCGGGGCAGGGATGGACTGATGTTCTGGGGGACACCTGGATTTGGACGGGGACCAATTGGGCCCGGTGTGTCTCTGGGCAACTGCCTCAGCGGTGGACCGGTGAAGAGGGCCGCAAATGGCATGCTTTCGCAATCCGGCGATCGCGGTCATGCTGATGATCCCCAGCCCGCACGACAACCATCTTCTTCACGTCCGGGACGAATTCTGGACCTTCCAGGCAAAGACCATTCCTGGGCTCTCCCCAGAGGAGGATGCCCGTGATGATTCGGAGCAGCGAACCGCCTCGTGGTTCTGGCGGCCTCCCTGATCCTAGGTGCGGTGGTGATGCCGGCGACCCCTTCGGGGGCCGCCGGCATCTGCAGGCCATGGCAGCAGGTCGTCGTCCCCGACCTGCCCGGAGTGTGGCTGACCGGAGTCTCTGGGACTGGGCCCTGAGGACGCCTGGGCGGTCGGGCTCATCGATGCGTTCACTCCGGCCGTGGCGCTGCACTGGGATGGGGTCTCCTGGACATCGGTGAGCACACCCGTTCGAGGGATCTTCAGCGACGTCCTGGCCCTTGGCTCCCGATGACGCCTGGGCGGTCGGATGGGCGCTAGTGAACGGTCAGCAGCCCCTGATCGAGCACTGGGACGGGGCATCCTGGACCCGGACGGCGCTTCCCGTCCTGAGCGATTTCGCCGTGCTCAGCTCTTCGGCGTCGTGAGATAGACGCTCGCAAACTCTCTCAGGATCGGGTCGTCGTCGACGACCAGGATGCGGGTAGGCTCGTCAAATACGTACCAGCACTTCGCGGTCTCGGTCATGTTAACGCAGACCTTCTATTTGCGATTTAATTATCCATCAATGCTTTAAAGGTGCGTTGGAATATACGGTAGACTTCTATTCAGTGTTTTAGTGTTTTGCTCACCAAGGCTTTCCTGGCCTCCAAGGCGTTGCGGTGTTCGAGAAAAAGGATCGGAAGAAAGGCGTCTTCGTCGGCCGCCAGTTCTACATCTGCGATGGCGGCGCGGCACGTGCAGCCATTCAGCCAGTATCCTGCCAGACAATGGCGCTTCGGTCTCCTTAAGCAACAACGTTGAGGGCCAGTCGGCCTCGATGAGGGAGTACTCGTGATCCTCGGCGGCCCCGGCGCCGGCAAGTCGTCGCTCCTGCCCGCCGGCCTGTGGCCGCGGCTCCTGCGCGATGACAGCCAATGGCTGCCGCTGTGGGCGATCCGCGGGAGCCGACCGCATGTCGGTCCATTGGACCGCGCATCGCGCGTCGAGAATACAGAGATGCGCCAGCTACACATGCCCCTATACGGGCCACCGCCACGGCAGCCGGCCGCGGTCGCTGACCGGCACGTTCGGACCGATCGAAATCGCGGTGCCGCGCGCCCGGCTGCCTGTCCAACAACGCCGCCGAAAGAGGAAGGGGTATCGCCCTGGGCAGAAAGTCCTGGCTGTTTTGCGGTTCTGATCGCGGCGGACAGCGCGCCACGGCTATGTACAGTCTCATCGTCACCTGCAAAATGAATGGCGTCGACCCGCAGGCTTGGCTGAGCGATGTCCTCTCCCGCATCGCCGCGCATCCAGCTCACCGGCTGGACGAACTGCTACCATGGAATTGGTCCTGAGGAGCCTGCTCACAAACGCGCCAAGGCTTGCCAATAATGTATGCTTGCCTGAATCTCGAACCACCCTAAGCTGCCCTTGGGGTTGATCCCGGCATGCCCCCTCCTCCAAGGCGAGGCCCCGCTTGCGAAGGCGGGGCCTTTTTTTTGATCACAGCAGTATGATGTGTTCCTTAAAATCTTGGTCGCTTTATTGCGGCCTCGTTTAAGTCTGGTGCCCGAGCGGTTGAACTGAAGACCCGGTGCATTCGAAGAGTCTGCATTCTCAATTGAGTTACAAGCGGCTCGAGCACGGCGCTTTCCGTTGGCCGCCGATCAGCGATGGCGTGATGCGGCTGACGTCGATGATGCGCGCGTTGACGATGCGGTTGAGGTTCTTGCCCTCGACCCGGTCGAAATCGATCAGGATTACACGGCCGAAGCCGAGGCGCCAACTGCTCCGCCACCAACGAGCCGGTCCCCGAGACGCCGATGACGACCGGACAGAGACGGCCGAGCTCGTGGGTCATCGCGCCCGTGAAGGCCATCGGCCGGCGCTGCGCCGGGCCGCTCGCGCTCCACCAGTAGCGGATATCATCGCCGACCACGCTGACGAGCGGCACGTCCCACACCGACAGATCCTCGCGATAGAGACGCGCGCGCACAGCGCCATCGGGCGTCATCACGGCCGAGCCGTGCCGGTCGCCGTGGGCGTGGAACAGTGCCAACATCACGATCTGGTCGCTCGCATCGTCCCGCGCCGAGAAGTCGAATAACCCGCCGGGATGCGAGTGGATGGGGAGGATCGAGCGTCGCACCGCGTCGAGGAAGGCCGTGCTCGCGTTTTCCATCAAGTGCCAACGGTCGGCGACCTGGATCGCCTCCGGCAGCGCCTTGGCCGCAGCCTCGCCGTATCCACCGCCTCGATCGCGCGACACGATCTTGATCCCTGGATGGTCCGACAGCTAGGCCTGAATGGTGGCTGTTTCCCGGTCGGGCAGCAGCGTCACAATTCGCCGCCGCTCCAGATCGCAGACGATTGTCCCGTACCGATAATTCCTCCGGATCGCCCAGTCATCGATCCCGACCACGATCAGGGGCTCCGCCGGCATTAGAACCCTCGACCATCCTTCATCCTGAAGGCGGCGCGGCGGTCATTCCCCGATCGTCGCCGCGGCCTAGCGGAGACGATGCCTGTCCCGCTCGAAGCGGTTGGAATATCTCAACCGAGACCCAACGCTGGGCGGGCCTGACCTGAGCCCCAACATTCATCCAGCGATGGGCAGAGTCCTAGATTGATTCGAGCCCTGATGGCTCGGTGATGAAACGGGACGGGGCGCGGAGCCCTCAGAGTAGCGCAGCGTCCCGTCCCGTTGCATTCCGGAGCGCTGAGTTGGGCGTATTCGGCTGGCGGTAGATTACCGAGGCCGCTGCGCGGTGGCACCGTGTTATAATCGTCTTTCCATATCGCCAGTGCCTCACACGCGTGGGCGAATGATGTGAACAGGGTCTCGTTGAGGAGTGCTACGCTCCAGCGATATTGTGGCGGTGAGAACGCGATGGACATCAACAATTTTCAGCGGGTCGGCTCAGTCAGCAATGCCCATGCCGACAACGATTTTAAATCGCTCGCCCGCCAATTCTTTGCCCACCAGGGTATCGAGCTGACCCGGAATTTTGCCGCGCCGGTCCGGGTCGGCGAGCAGAAAAAGCTGCACCGCTTCGACCTCGGCAGTGAGACACCGCCCGTGCTTGTCGAATGCAAGTCGCACACCTGGACTCAAGGCGGCAACATGCCGAGCGCCAAGATGACCGTCTGGAACGAGGCTATGTATTATTTTCACCTCGCGCCCGCGATGTATCGAAAAATTCTGTTTGTCTTGAAGCACAGCCGGCGCCAGGTGACGCTCGCCTCATATTATCTTCGCAGCCATGGGCACATGGTACCGAACGGCGTCGAGATTTAAGAATTCAACATGGAGACAAGGGCTGGCGAGCAGCTTCGTTGGCGCGTGCACGCGCCCTGGGTTGCCGCCCAATTCAGTTTACGCGACGCCTGGCGAGGTCCTTCAATGTCTAGCGCGTTAACACATGGAATCGATCGCATCACGAAGTTGCGGGACGAGGTCGAGCGCAATGTAACGGTCTGCTCCATGGCGGAGGCGCACCGCTTCAAAACAGTCGGCAATCTGCGGCACAATGTGCCGGTCGGGCCGGAGGCGTTTAGCCCTGAGCATGACTTGCTTATGCGGATCGCGACACGCGATCTCGACTAGCTCGATGAGTTCATTCGATCACGGTCTGTCGGATGATAGGATGATCGGGACCGCGCAATGGCCGATCTCAAACAAATCGCTGACGCCCTCTCGAACCTCACTATTGTTGAAGCCGCCGAGCTGTCGAAAATGCTCAAGGAGAAGTGGAGCGCTCCCGAAAGCGGGGCATTGACGCTGCTGTTCGACGATCGTGTACGGACTCGCACGGAGCCGCTGCAGCGCGGCGAGGACCTTTTTGAGTTCTACGACGGCTGCGGCAGCCACGGCTACAACGAATTCAGATCGGTCGTGAACGGCTGGTTGGCGCAGTTGCCAACGGACGACCGCAAAGGCTTGATCAGCCGGATGAAGTATGGGGGAAACCGCGAGCTTAGGGCATCACTCGTCGAGCTTTCCCTACATTCGTTCATCTTGGGATCGGGATACACCACAACCCAGCATCCGGAAATCGCAGGAACAAAGAAGCGGCCGGACTATGCCGCAACCGATCAATCAGGTGCGACGGTTGCGTATGTGGAAGTCACCACGGTGAATCCAGCGGATGCGCAGCAAAAGCAAGAGAACCGTGAAAACCCCATCTACAACGCGATCGACGCCGTTAAAATCCCCACGGGCTCGGCCCTTGGATATCGGCTAGTCCAAGCGGGAAAGAGCAGTCCATCCTTGAGGCGCCTCGTGGCCGATGTCGAGCAATGGGCGCACGATAATGCCGAGGATGCCAAAATGAACGAGGTTGTTAAGACATTTATAGCAGGGGGTTGGATCATCGAACTCGATCTCTATTCCGGCGGCAGCAATCCTGAACCAGGAGTGCACGCGATCGGAGTGATCAGCATGGGAGGTGGGATAATCTCGCCGCATGAAGATTTACGCGCAGCACTGTGTGAAAAATCTCGCCGATATGGTGCGCTTGATAAGCCATACCTGATCGCGGTCGCGGATGGAAAAGATCAACTCTTCGGTAAGGACCCAATGAGGGCGGCGCTTACTGAGGCGGTCTTCGGTGATGAGATCGTGCAATTCAGAAATGGCACTATGGAACTCGCGCATACCAAGAACGGTTTTTGGCATGGACCGAACGGCCCTCGTAATCGGCATGTAAGCGGCGTTCTCTTGCTGCCTGAGACTGGCCTATGGAAACTGCGAGAAGACAAGCGGCAACCTGTGCTCGCGGTCAATCCGTGGGCTGAACGACCGTTACCAGACGCGCTGCGAAAAATGAGACGACTGGAGACGGACAACGGTAAATGGGTCCAGCGGGAGGGAGCGGAGTTCGCCGACATCGTCGGATTGCCAAACCCGTGGCCACCGGCAGAACCTCAATGAATATAAGTCACGGTTCGCCCTAATTGCTGGGCTCAAGTAAGTCCGAGGGTTCGTCTGTACGCTGAACCGGTGAAGACCTCGCGGGAGCCCTCTGCTATCCGCACCTCCACCACCATTGAGCGTGTCGTTGCTGTCGAGGCCCATGAGCACATTTGGCCGTTGATGAGCCAGTCAGGATGTCATTCCAAGAGCCGAGCCAGTGAGGTTTTCGATATTGACGAGCGTGTCGCCCTCGGCGTCGCCACCATGGTCCAGCGCAGTCGCGAGGCTGACATCGACCCTGCCGCCGAGGCCGCGTAGACCGTTGCCCCATAAGAGACGTAGTGGCGTCCCGATCTCGGGACTTTATAGGTGTTGAGGATTAACAGCACCTCTCATGCTACGATTGTCGGCAAGCACAGGAGTGACAAATGGCGATTGACAACCCTGACTACGAGGCGGAGACCGTAAACAATCTGCATTCCAAAATTGCGGAGATCCGCAAACTTGCTGCTGAGATTGAAAAAGCGCCAGCCAATGCCACACTGCCCATCAACGTCGAGGAATTCTTGAAGAAGCTCTCGGTAGCAACGAAAGAATGTGAATACGTCATTAGTCAGCATTTGGGCTCGTACAACTTTTCCGAACCCACCCTCCGTGCCGTAGCATTCGCGCTCTCCGAAATTCATCACGGTATGAACAGTCTGATTTTGTCTGGCGTTATGAGTAAGCCCAATGTGCCTTTATAATGTCGGGCGATCAGAGGGCAGGAGATATTGCATGCAGGAGTTCGATCTACAATCTTGGGAGGAACTGGAAGAGCGCATCGCTGATCTTAAAACCTCACATCTAAAGGCGATGCTGGGATTGTTGTTTCGAGGACAAGGAAACAAATCTTGGCCACTACAGACTACACTTGAGCGAAGAAGAAGGCCGAAGTTCCGTATCCACCCGGTAGGGGCGCCTTGCGGGGGATGCACGAGCGGGTTGAAACGTACCGCGTTCCTCCTGGCCTCCCTGAGGCTGGGCAATTGTTAGGCCCGGTATTCATGGATGAGGCGGTGCTCGGTGCCGCGCCTGATCTCGGTGCCAAGATTTGCTCGGCCCTGACAGAATCAGATGCTCTGATCGTTCTCGCCAGTCCTTCTGCAGCGTCCTCGAAATGGGTGAATGAAGAGGTTCTTTACTTTCGGATTCAGAGACCGAAGGCTCCGATCTTGCCAATTATCGCCCGTGGGAGACCAGCCTGGCCGAGGCCATGGAGTTTCTCATCACGGGGCAGATCGCGCGGCGCGAGCTGCTTGCCAGCGCCAAGGACGAATTTTCGGACTCTCTGCGCAATGCACATATCGCGTCCGCCATTCCTGTGATCGTCGAGGCGGAATTTGCATGTCCCGATGGCAAACATCGCCGCTTGAAGCGGACGCTGGCTGAGGACTACAAAGGCGGCTCGGTTTGCACCAGCAGGATCGAGATTGATGGAACGCCGTGCGTTGAGGCCGACCTCGAAACGCAGATAGGGCTTAAACTTCTCAAACCGCCACTGAGTGCGCCGATTGGCGATGGATATCGCGCAACACAAATCCCGATCACGGTACTGAAGGGATATTTCATATCGCCATTCACAACGCGCGATCATATACACACCCTTGCTTGGTGACAGCGAGGCCAATCCTCAGCGCATGGTGCAGTCGGCAATCACCGATGCTATCGTCAAATCGGATGTTTTCATTGCCCTATGGAGCCGTGCTTAAAGAACCGCATCGGAGCTACCATCGGCGAAGGGCCGCTCCCAAAGGAATAACGAATGATGATCCTGTCTATCGACAGTCATTGTCCTCGCCGCCGCGTTGTCAAGGCTGCTTTTTGGGAGTTGCATTGAGTATTTTCAATACACCAACTGGGCCTGCCGTCATGGCCCCAGGGCGGCGATCAAGCCGTTAGTTCTAGCGCTTCCGAGTGGTCCCTGCTGATCTGAACGAGATCAATTCGAGCGCTTCCCCATGACCCGCACCTTCGTCCTTGCCCTTCTTCTTGGCCGGTGATTTCGCTGAATCCGAGCTTACCTTTTTACCCTTTTTGCCCTTGGGAATAGGTTCTGGTTTCGGCGTCGGCTCAATCGAGCCCTTCGCCAACTCTCTCAATTGATTAAGCTGCCAGTCAACATTCGATCCCTCTAGGTTCGGGTGATGCTTGTCCAGTTTGGATACGAGTGACCTGATCTGCGTATTCTTCATTCCATCCAGGATCAGGGTCAAAGTCTCCGCCCCAATGGCTTTACGCACGTCGCGTAGAGACTCCAGTCCAGTATTCTTGGCCGTTATCTGTTTGACTACCAGCTCTCGCGCGGCCTTGGCGGCCTCTGCAGCAACACCGATAAAAGTGCTGGGCTCCGCGGCAATGCTGCGGAGCACTGCAAAGCCGTCAATATCAATCGCCATTCAGAGCCTCCTTTGTTTCCTGAGCAAGGCTGCTTAGAAGCGGGACTAGGTCAGTGCCCCATTTGTTAGTGAAAGTCGGCGACTTGCCATTCTTGCGGAGCGCCTCTGGTACCTGGATTGACTCCGGGATGATTGTCTCGAAAGAATTGAAGGAGGGTTGCTTGAGTTTTCGCTCGTTCCGAATGGCTGTGATCGTTCGTTCATGCTCTTTGACATGTCGCCTGCGAGTGATCAACACGTGTGGAAGCTTATTCTTTGGGCGCTCCGAAGAACTGCGGCGCGCTATTTCCCCGCTCCATACACTCCGACAAAACGACTGCAATCCGTACGTTGACAAGAAATCCGGAATTGTTGGAACGATAACGAGATCGGCCAAGCGAATGGTGGCTTCACTCAATGCCGAAAGGCCCGGTGGGCAATCGACAAGAATGTAGTCGTACTTTCGGACAGAGCGGCTGAGTTGTTCCTTCATCACGCGGAAGATGTGTCCTATAATGGCATCCAGCCCAAACTTCTGCTCGGTCAGTTTGAAAATAATCTCCCGTTCAAGCAGACGCAGTTCGGAACTCGATGCCACCAATGAAATATCCAGCGGGTTTCCGCTGTGAAACACGTCGCTTGCCTGATAATAGATGCATTCAGAAAATTTGATCAGGCGACCGCCTATCAGGAAATCGTCTAGAAATGCATCGATTGTGTGCCCATCTGAAATCAAAGAGGCGAGTGTGTCGTCGCCTGCGATGCAGAGGGAAGCATTGGCCTGCGCATCGGCATCAATGACCAACACCGAATCTCCTTCGGCCGCCAGGGCTTCCGCCAACGACACCACGGTAGCGGTCTTACCTACGCCGCCCTTCATGTTGGCAACGGCAATTAACTTTGCGGTCACGGATCATCTCCACGGATCGCGCACGCTAGCTGGACGCGTTGTTCCTGGGACAGCCTTGATTTAAGAAATCCCTCAACTGTGATTGGCAACGTACCCTTGCGGACCGGATCAAGTAGAATTTCGTAGCTTTCTGAGCGGGTGGGTTCCCGCATTCGAATCAAGCCAATTCCATGTTCGTCGCAGTGCCTGACAATCTCAGTTAGGCGAGCTTCAGCTTTGGATGAATCCGGCAAATGCCAGACGAGATGTCCAAAATGTGTGAATTGCGTCTGCGCTAATGCTTCGTGCACCGCTTGGACAGTACCGCCGGTCTCGGTCTTGAGCTCAAAGCTGTGCACGTCCACTTGCGATCCCGGCAACAACTTGAATCTCATGGCTGTGACCAAAACATAGTCCGGTCGCGCCCACTGTCCGCGATGTGGTCCAACTGAGGAAGTATCGTGCACGATGTACGTAGCATCCTCCGGAAGATCGAGGCCCAGGCGGAATGCGCCCTCCAAGTATTGACGAAGCGGCTGCATCAATTTGTGCTCGGCCCACTGGTCGTCGTTGACGATCGCGGGTTGCGTGGCCAAGACAGGAGCAGATTCGAGAAATACTTGGCCACCCTGGCCCCGCATTCGCCCGATCCGGTGGCCATTGAGGAGAAGATTTCGAGCAGCGAAGTAGAGTTCAGTTCCGATTGGACGCTGAAATTCCCGTGATAGCATCAACCGCATGACTTGATTAAGTACCGGTGACCCGTCCCCCGGCAAGAGGACGAGCATGCGCTCGGCAACCTGTTGAGCGCTTAACTTCCCTGATTTGTCGCTCCTACGGTCCGACACAGCCCCACACAACTCAGTGTCACCGTTACTTACGATCAGTCGTAGGAGCGATCGCGGCCCCTAACTGAGCAGGGGTACTATCATCAGACAACCTTTGAGAGTGCAAGACCTTTGCACCTCGAGGCAATCGAGAAGAGGCTGATCGACTCCCTCGCTATAACGCCCTGAAACATAGGTAGAAAATCAGAGGCCGCCCCCAAGGAAATTAATCTCCAGCCATCGACGCGCGAAATCGCGTCCCACCCACTCAATGACTTTTTCGTACTCCAGATACGCCGCAGCGCAGATCGCTCGCGCGAAGGTGACGGCTCCAGGGCAATTTGACAGCCTAGAGGTAGAGGCGCTCAATGGTCATTGCTCTAAGGCTGAATATCTGCGGCAAGTTTTTCCAAGCGCAGCTCCAATTGCTCCAGGGAATCGGCAAAGTAAAGGGCCAGGCATGCCGCTGCGAAGAATGCATCACGAGCACGGATCCCGCCGGCGGTAACCGACGGGAAAGACATGGCGCCGTCGGGAGATGGCTCACTGAAGTAGATCACCGATCCCAAGGCATTGGGATGAACGATGTCCGAGAGGTGATCGTACGACTTCTGGCGCCAGGTTGTTCTTTGGCGAGCTTGTCGATCTGGCCTAAAATGTTCGTCGCGCTTACCGAAGCGTCTTCGGTGAGGAGGGACGGCACTCGCGTAGCCAAAATGCGGGTGCGAAGAAAATCGTCGAGCTTATCAACGTCATTGGCATCGACCAGGGGCAGGATTTGACGGACGAAATCGCGAAAGCATGCGACTGTCTCGTAGATGGCCCGCGCACACATGTGCGTGACCAGTGGCCTGCCCTTCTGGAGCTCCTCGTGTCCTGCGTCCAGGAAATTCAAGAGACGACGTAGGTGGGCCTGGATATAGATTTGAATGAGATTCCTGTACCGGAGCCCAGAGCGCATTCCGGCGATCTGAATGGAATCGACTAACATGCCGCGCAACCGCTCGATGGCGGCATTGAGCCCGGCGATAAGTTCTTCGGTGGCCTCCGTCGGCACGTTGCTTCGCGTAAACATAGCGAGTCCAGGAGTTGAGAAGGCTGCCTGTGATAGTATCCGATTATCGTCCGCACGGCCGTGTTGTCGTTTCAGGGTCGTTCGCGTTGGTTCTGCCGCGCCCGCGTCATGTCCGCTTAGCGACCAACTTCTGACCAAAGCCCCTGACGACTATCCCACTCTTTCCTGCTTTTCTGCAGAACTGGTCCGCTGCGATCATCTGGGTAGTGCCGTCGGCGCTATTTCGGCGGCTACACAGTCCCATCACGCAACCGGACTACGAAGCTGCCCACCAGAGAATTCGCGCGCGATCCGTCCGAATAATCTGCGAGAGAATTTCTCCGCACGCGCAGCAGAGAATGACGCAGCCGAAACTCTTGAAATATTTCTGTCGGTTAGCGCTGTCTACCGGAAACACAAAAAGCTATTGCTCTACAAACACTTGCGAGTG
>CAWJDJ010000013.1:0-479671 GCA_963841495.1 uncultured Verrucomicrobiae bacterium | reverse complement strand
GGCTCCAGAGGCAGGACTCGAACCTGCAACCCCACGGTTAACAGCCGCGTGCTCTACCATTGAGCTACTCTGGAACGCCGTAACCCTGCCGCGTGAACAGGGTCGGCGACTCTATCGGCGGGAGCCTTGTCGTCAATGGGTTTTCGTCCATGGATCTCAGCCTGCTCAGCCTGCCGGTCGACGCCAATGCCGCGAAGGCAAAGACATCCCGGTCCACACCGCAAGCCCTTTCCGACTCGTTCCCACCCCCGGCCGATGCGCCGTCCTGAATCTGCTCCGGACGCCTTGGCCTCGGCGCCATGCGAATCGGGAGGCGCGACGCAATGCGCAAAAGGCGTGCCCACCCCGGCGCGACAGCCCTAGCATCCGCGCGCCCTATGGCACGACGCGTCGCATCTCCCGCCCGCCCCCCGACGGCCCAGGTCGCCGAGACCAACCCCCGTGTCCCGCGCGGGTTCGCCAAGCTCATGGCAGCGAACCGATCCGAGATCGCCATCCGAATCTTCCGGGCGGCTTCGGAGTTGTCGATCCGCACGGTCGCCATCTTTGCCCAGGACGACCGGTTCTGCATGCACCGGTTCAAGGCGGACGAGTCTTACCTGGTCGGAATGGGCAAGGGCCCGGTCGCTGCCTATCTCGATATCGACGGGATTATCACCATCGCCCGTGAGAAGGGGGTCGATGCCATTCATCCCGGATATGGGTTCCTCAGCGAAAACGCCGAATTCGCGCGCGCCTGCGAACATGCCGGGATCACGTTTGTCGGACCACGATCGGAATTGCTGGACCAGATGGGGGACAAGACAGCGGCCCGAGCCCTGGCGTCGCAGATCGGGGTGCCGACGCTGGCCGGGACCGAGCAACCCGTGACGGATCGCGACCAGGCCTTGCGCGTCGCGCGCGAAATCGGGTTTCCCCTCATCCTCAAGGCCGCCTTTGGCGGGGGCGGCCGCGGGATGCGGGTCGTGCACAAATCAGCGGATCTCGCGCCACTCCTGGAGGAGGCCCAGCTCGAATCGGAGCGCGCATTCGGAAATCCGGCGATCTTCCTCGAGCGCTACATTCCGCGCGCGAAACACATCGAGGTCCAGGTCCTCGGCGACCGCCACGGGAATGTGATTCATCTCCACGAGCGGGATTGTTCCGTGCAACGCCGACACCAGAAGGTGATCGAATCGGCCCCGAGCTACGGTCTTCCCGAGCCTGTCATCCGGGATCTCTGCGATGCCGCCGTCCGCATGGCGCGGGCGATTCGCTATGACAACGCCGGCACGATCGAGTTCCTTTACGATCTGGATCGCCACGAGTGGTTCTTCATCGAGATGAATCCACGGATCCAGGTGGAGCACACGGTCACCGAAGTCATCACCGGCGTCGACCTTGTGCGCTCGCAGATCCTGATCGCGCAGGGTCACCGTCTCGATTCTCCGGAGGTGGGTCTTCCACTGGACCAGGGCCTGCCCCGCAACGGGTACGCCCTGCAATGCCGCGTGACGACGGAGGACCCCGAGAACCGTTTCACCCCGGACTATGGACGCATCCTGGCATACCGGTCGCCCGGGGGATTCGGACTGCGGCTCGACGGCGGGATGGGCTACTCAGGGGCGGTCATCACACCGTTTTACGATTCGATGCTGGTGAAAGTGATCGCCAGCGGACGGACATTCGAGCTGGCCTGCCAGAGAATGGACCGCGCGTTGCGGGAGTTCCGCATCCGCGGGGTGAAGACCAACATCCCGTTCCTCGAGAACGTGATCGCGCATCCGGATTTCCGAATCGGGAAAGCGACGACGACACTGATCGACACGACGCCGGAACTGTTCTCGTTCCGCCCGCGTCGCGACAGGGCGACCAAACTCCTGAACTACCTCGGCAACGTCATCGTCAATGGAAACGCGCATGCCAAGGGATACCGGCCGGCCAAACCGTTCGCCCCCGCCCGTGTGCCGGCATGGAACCCGCAGGCGGAACCGCCGAAGGGAACCCGCCAGCTTCTCCAGGAACTTGGGCCGCACGGCTTCGCCCAATGGACGCTTCGCCAGAAACGGTTGCTCCTCACCGACACGACCCTCAGGGATGCTCATCAGTCCCTCCTGGCCACGCGCCTGCGCACCTACGACATGCTCGGCTGCGCGGACGCCATCGCGCGCCGGGCGGCGGGGTTGTTCTCCCTCGAGATGTGGGGCGGCGCCACCTTTGATTCGGCGATGCGGTTTCTGCGAGAGGACCCGTGGGAACGGCTCCGCAGCCTTCGGGCCCGGATCCCGAACATCTGTTTCCAGATGCTGCTCCGGGGGGCGAATGCGGTCGGTTACTCCAATTACCCGGACAATGTCGTTGCCGGGTTCGTGCGCGCCGCCGCGTCCGCCGGCATCGATATCTTCCGGGTTTTCGATTCGTTGAATTACCTGCCGAACCTCCGGGTCGCGATGGAGGCGGCGCAGGACACGCACGCCATCTGTGAAGCGGCGATTTGTTACACAGGGAACATCCTGGATCCCTGTCGGGACAAATTCGCGCTCTCCTATTATCTGAAGCTCGCCCGCGAGCTGGAGAAGCGGGGCGCCCATTTTCTAGGGATCAAGGACATGGCGGGGCTTCTGCGACCCTATGCCGCGCGGCGCCTGGTCAAGGCGCTGAGGGAAGAGATCGGCCTGCCCATTCACCTCCACACTCACGATAGCAGCGGCATCAACGCCGCCACGGTTCTCGCCGCCGCCGATGCGGGGGTGAACGTTTCCGACGCCGCGATCGCCTCGATGAGCGGCAGCACGAGCCAGCCGAATCTCAACTCCATTGTGGCGGCGCTCCAGCATCTCCCTCGCGACACCGGTCTGGACCTGGAGGCGCTCAATGAAATCTCCGACTACTGGGAGCAGGTTCGTGAGTTCTACGCGCCCTTCGACACCTCACCCAAGACCGGGAGCGCGGAGGTCTATCTCCACGAAATGCCGGGGGGCCAATACACGAATCTCAAGGAACAAGCCGGCGGCATGGGCCTTCTCCATCACTGGCCCGAGATCGCGCGGACCTACGCCGAGGTGAATCGATTGTTTGGCGATATCGTCAAGGTCACGCCGTCCAGCAAGGTCGTTGGCGACATGACGATGTTTCTCGTCACGCGCGGCATCCAACCGGCCGACGTGCTGAATCTCGAACCCGGAGCGACGCCGTTCCCGGAAAGCGTGGTGGACATGCTGAGCGGCGGACTCGGCTGGCCGCCCGAGGGCTGGCCCGTGGAACTCCAGCGGGTGGTCCTCGGTGAAAAGAGGGCGGCCGAGGCGCGGCGCCACTGTGAAAACGGCGTGGTCCCCGGCGCCATTGCCACGCCCGCGAACATTGACAAGGTCCGTCGCGAACTCGCCGACAAACTCAAACACGAGCCGTCCGAGGATGATGTGCACAGCTACCTCATGTACCCGGAGGTGTTCCTCGAGTTCGCGCGCCACCAGCGCGATTTCGGCGACGTGGGAACTCTGCCCACGTCGGCATTCCTCTATGGTCTGCAGAGGGGCGAGGAGATCAGCGTCCACATTGAGGAAGGCAAGACACTCATCATCCGGCTCGTGAACGTGAGTGAGCCGGACAAGGACGGCCGCCGGACGGTGACGTACGAACTCAACGGGATCACGCGGGAGGCGTTCATCACGGACAAACGCGTTACCCCGCAGGCCAAAGCCAGGGTGAAGGCCGACATCGGCGACCCGCTCCAGATCGGCGCCCCGATTCCTGGCCTCATCGCGAGTATTTCCGTCAGCGTCGGGCACAAGGTCCAGAAAGGAGACAAACTCCTGATGATGGAGGCCATGAAGATGCAGACGACCGTGACGTCGCCCGTCGACGGTGTCGTTGAAGCGATCCACATGCAACTGGGAGAAACCGTGGAAATCAAGGACCTGCTGATGAAACTGCGATCCTGAGTGCCATTGCCTTCCCACGAAGGCACACCGCGAAAATCACCACCACGACGGATACCGGGAACTGTAGGAGCCCGAAGATTCATCCCGCGACATGTCGAAGTTCGGCGGAATGGAACCTGATGCTTCGACTGCGGCCGCGCCAGACTCATTGACCGTTATTTCGTGGTCTTTGTGTCGTTCGTGGTTCCTTCCTGGTCAGAGGAAGGGATGGCGCAGAGCCAGAGCTTCTCCAGGAATCCGCCCGGGAGTGTGAGCAGGCGTGGAAACAACGCCCGGCGAGCCGGTTCAAGATCCAGTGTTGTCGACGGCATCGCAGTCTCGTCGTCGTTTTGGGGCCGGCCGAAGATCACAGGGCGGCACCACGTCCCCGCTTCCACATCGGCGGCACATCGAATCCCCAGATCCCATTCCTTCTTTCCGGCTGCCACGACCGCGTTCTCGAAGGCAAAGCCGACGGAAAGACCTTCGCCTTCGAGTCGGATCGGACCTCCGTAACCGTGCCGCTCGATCTTGATCTTCAGGACTTCCCGCCCGCCCGCGGGCACATGGATTCGGTCCGACTCGGTGGAGATTTCGAAACCGGCATCACCGTCGGTGGCCTCCAGGATGTAACTTCGACCGGCACCAAATCTCCCTGCTGCTTCCTCAACCTCAAGAAGGAAGGTGCCGGGAGATTTGAAATGGTAGTGAACGATCGGATCAGGGGAATCCTCGCTGCCGCTTGCGAGGGATTGGCCGGAGGCATCCACAAGCCGAAGCAGCGGATCGGACGCCAATCCCAGGCTGCGACTTCGGACCCTGAACGTCCAGAGGCCGGGTGTCGTGATGTCGATGCGATAAAAGTCCGCGTCGCCAGCGGCGTCAAACCGTCCTGAAATCCGATGGCTCGGGTCGATGGGGGACGCGGTGGCGACCGTGTCGTCGGGTTCGCGTTCGGCCGCCAGGGGATGCGGACTGACCGCGAGGCGAGGCGTCAGGGCCTCCCTGGCGCGACGGCGCAATCGAAGACGCGCCACCGGATCGGCCCCCGAATCGCAGGGCACGATTCGCGCGCGGCCCGTCTTTGATGTGATCGAGGATTCCCAGTCACACCGGTCGGGACTCGACACCGAAACGACGGGGACGCGCGGCAGAATCGCCACGGGAAACGGACCGATCCGAAGTTGGTACCTGTAATTGTCGCCCCCGGAGAACGCGGCATCGCGTACCTCGACGAGATAGTCTCCGCCCGAGGCTGCGCGGAATTCGGCGGCACCATCGGAGCCAAGCCCCGGGGTGTCGTTGACATAGAGGATCTCCTGATCGTGCGCCTTCAAGATCCGCATCACGGGGTCCGTCGGCCAGCCGAGCCGATTGGCGACAATCTCGAAGGCAAGCCGCTGTCCTTTGTCCAGGTTCAGGTGGTAATATCGGGAACCGGTGGCGACGCACTCGTCCTCGATCGCAATCGGCGGCTGAAGACTCGAAGCCCGGGAAGGCGCGTCGTTCGTTCCCAAGGCGGATGCCCGCGGCAGGTCGTCGATCAGGACCAGGCGCGCATTCGAGACGCCGTTGGTCCCGAGCAAGCGAAGCATTTCGATTCCCAGCGGCAGCCCCTCCGGAACGAAAACGCCAACCTGAAGAGAGTCCTGGGCGAGGTGATCAAACCCGGCAGTTTCCGAGTTCAAAACCCCGCTCCATGTGGTCCACATCGCCCGAATGCTGCGCAGGTGATGTCCCTCGACGCGGAGCCAATTGGTGGCCCCCGGTTGAAGCGCGGCGGGCTGAATCGAGGTGATCTCGGGAGGCTCACTGGCCAGGGCGCGGACGGTGAGCCAGACCGTCAGGCCAGCCAAAAGAAGCGGGTGGATCCGGTGAAGGCGAGGATTCCCCGTCCGGGTTCGATTCCGCCAGGGGCCCCTGCCCGGTGACAAAGGCGATGGCGATCCCTTCCGGGATCGGGCGAATCGGCCGGGTGCCGGAAACCGCCAGCGGGCGGTCATGCAAAGATTTCGGTGATGGGCTGTCCCGCGGCGATGGGGAGGGGCCGTCCACCCGGGCCGATGACGGGGGTCTGTGGATCGATTCCGAAGAGATGAAAGAGGGATGCGGCAAGATCGTCGGGCCGCACGGGGTGATCCGCCGGGTACATTCCCTCCTTGTCCGACGCGCCATGGACGAATCCCCGTTTTACGCCGGCACCCGCGAGGAGGACGGTGTAACAGTGGGGCCAGTGATCCCGACTGGCGTTGGAGTTGATATGCGGAGTTCGGCCGAACTCACCCATCCACAAGACGAGGGTCTCTTCGAGCAATCCACGGCACTCGAGATCCCCGAGGAGCGTTGGCAGCGTCTGTTCCGTCATCGGAAGGTGGTACTTCTCGATGATCGGGAACATCCGCGTGTTATTGAAGCCGTGGGTATCCCAACCGCCCGAGGTCGTGCTCTGACCGCCGATCGTCCCCGAGAAATAGACGGTCACGAATTTGGCCCCGTGCTCGACGAGGCGACGCGCCAGCAGACAGCTCTGCCCGTAGGTGGTCCGGCCGTAAGCGTCGCGGATACAGTCCGGTTCCTTTGAGAGATCGAAGGCCCGACGGAGGCGGTCAGAGCTGAGCATGGCCAGGGCGCGGTCGTAATACTCGTCGAGTCCGCGCGCCGCGCTCGAGGTCTCCAGCAGGCGCGATTGCCGGTCGACGAGCCGCTGCAATTCGCGTCGCGCACCCAAGCGCTCCGGAGTGACGCCTGCCGGCAGCGTGAGTTCCGGGAGAGCGAAATCGGGACTGTTGGGATCCTGCGAGAAGAAGAAGGGATCGTGATTCTTGCCCAGGAAACTGGCGTGTTGGCCCGGAGTGATGGAGCCGTCCCGGATGACGTAGGGATAGGAAAGAAACGTCGGCATCTGGGCGTCTCCGGGTGAGAAGCGATCGATGACCGAACCGTACGCGGGATAAAGATCCAGTGAGTCGCGCAATCGCTGGTCATCGAGGCGGGGCGCATGTCCGGTGAGGGCATAGTAACCGGCGGAATTGTGGTTGTTCATCGTGTGGGTGACGCTGCGGATCAGCGTCACCCGATTCATGATCTGAGCCGTCCGCGGCAGCTTCTCGCAGAGCTGGATCCCATCCGCCCGGGAGGCCACTGGCTTGTAGGGGCCGCGAATCGCCTCCGGGGCGTCGGGTTTCATGTCGAACATGTCGACATGACTGGGACCGCCGAACTGAAAGAGGAAGATAACCGATTTGACCCTGGGCCTGAGGGAACCCGCCGCGCGGGCGGTATCCTCGGCGCGCAGAAGGGATGGCAGGCCGAGTCCAAGCAACCCGAGACCGCCCACTTTCAAGGCGTACCGGCGATTGAACCGGCAGGTGTCAAACCCGACGCAGGAGGACGCATTCGTCGTCGGGGCGGGCTCCGGCTCATCGTCGTGGCCCCCACGGAAGGATCTGGACGGAGCGGATCGTTCAGGAGACCTCAAAGCACTCATGGAAAAGTCGGGTTTTACGGCATTTAATGGCGCATGACGAATTCCTTGGCGTTCATCACCGCCCAGGACAGGTCCTCGAGGGCGGCCCGCCGGTCGGTGGCGGTTTCAACATGGCGTACCATGGCGTCCTTCTCGGCGGTCGTCGGCGCGCGGGTGAGCGCTGTCCAATAAAGGTCGTCGATGATCGCCTCAGGCGATAAGCCCGCGGCGATCCACTGGTCGAGACGGTTCCCGTCCCGACGGAGCAGTTCGGTGATGGCGGGACCGGTGATCATCTGGAGGGCCTGGCCCAACGTGGTCTGGCACGAGCGCTCCTCCTCGGTCGCGAGCAGGCGCTCGGGCTTGCCAAAGATCCGCAGGAAACGCTCTCCACTCCCGGTGCCCCGACGGCGGACGTTCACGGCCTGGACGCCGGGAATCTGTCCCGCGCGGATGCCCTCGGGGTAGCCCTGAAAGTCCAGGGGCGCGCCGGCGACCTCGCACAGGGCATCGAGCGTCTCTTCGGCGCCAAGCCTTCGCACGATGCAGTGGGAGTAGTTGACCTCGTCATCGATTGCGGTCTCGTCGGGGAGCGACGATGCCTGGTAGGCATGGGAATTCATGATCACTCGGATCATGTGGCGCAGATCGAAACCGTGCTCGATGAAGTCGCGGGTGAGGGCGTCGAGGAGTTCCGGGTGACTGGGCGGGTTGGTGGCTCGGAAGTCATCGACCGGGTCCACGAGTCCACGGCCCATGAGGTGGTACCAGATGCGATTGACCTGGGCCCGCGCGAAGCGCGGGTTCTCGGGCGAGGTCAGCCACCGGGCGAGGGCCGCCAGGCGATCGACCTCTGGCGACACCGGTTTGGCGGCGCCGAGGAACCTGGGTTGCGCGTCCTGGCCAGTCCTGGGGTTCTTCGCCTCGCCGTCGCGCGCGAAGTAGACGATCTGTTCCCCGAGAAAACCATGCTTGTCGAGACTGTCCGGGTACCGGTTTTCGAGGACCTTGAACCGCACGCGGGCGAAGAGGTCCGACCAGTCGTGATAGTCCGCCTGGGTCCAACGATCGAAGGGGTGATTGTGGCACTGGGCGCAGAGGAGGCGGGTCCCAAGGAACACCTGGGCGACAGTCTCGCCTCGTTCCCGGGTGTCGCGAAGGCTTCGGTAGAAGTTCGCCGCCGGGTTCTGATAGGTGGACCCGCGGGCGGTTAGCATGTCGCGGACGAAGACATCCAGCGGTTTGCCGCGCGCGATGCCGTCGCGAATCCAGCGGTAGAAGAGTTCGACGCCTTTGCGATCCAGCGCCTTCTCCTCATTGCGCAGAAGGTCCGCCCATTTCAGGGCCCAGAAATCCGCGAACTCGGGCCTCTGAAGGAGGGTATCGACGCATCGGGTCCGCTTGTCGCAGGCGGCGTCGGCAACGAATGCCTCCGCCTCGGCGGCCGTCGGGAGGATCCCCAGAAGGTCCAGGTACGCGCGTCGAAGAAAGACGGCATCCGAGGCCTTTGGCGACGGGCGGGTCCGAAGCGTCTTGAGCTTTGCGAAGATCCATTGATCGACATAGTTGCGCGGTTCGACGTCCGGCCAGGCGAACCCCGGCCGCGCGGGGATGAAGGCGAGCCGGACGGGGACCTGCACATGGAGATACCGGACCAGCACCGTGACCTCCCCGGGCTCCGAAGCGCTCACGACGCCGTCGTGGGAGATCGTCACGCCTGTCCGTGTCGGCTCGTAGACCGCCAGGGAGGACACGTCACGGACGGACCCATCGTCCAAACTGGCCGTTGCGTCGAGGGCCACGGTGGTTTCAGGTTCGACCACGATCTTTTCGGCCGGCGTGACCTTGAGCGACACCACGTCGGCCGCGTCCGACCGCTTGACCGCCCCGCCCGCGATCCACCTTCGAAGAATGGCGTATTCCAGGGAATCGCGATCGAACCGCTTGCCGCCTCCATGAGCGAGGCGGGTGGTGGGTTTGAGAAGGATCAGGCTGGAGTCGGGTTCAATCGGGTTCACGCGACGCCCGAAGACGTCCCGGGTCAGGGCGACGTAATCGGCTTCGGGGTCCTCTCCACGCAGGGAGAGCTTGAAACCACCCTTGCCGCTCGCGTTTCCGTGACACGGCCCGGCGTTGCAACCGGCTTTGGAGAGGACCGCCATCACGTCGGACCGGAAGGAGGCCGTGGCGGGCACGGCTGCATGCGGTTGCGGCGCGACCGTCGCCACGGCCAGCCAACCGGCAGCCAGCAGGAAGGACGGCCATCTCCGCCTGCCACCGGCGAGATTCAGGCTCAAAACGGTCTGGCGTCTCAGAGGATCCGCGTTCGACGTCTTCATCCGGCAGGAAGGGAAGACGGTTGGAAACGGAACCGGGCCATGGCGGAAAGTTAGGCCGTTGAATCGGGAGAAGTGAAGCCGCGAATCCAGGGGTCCCCGATTTTTCCCGGAGATGGCTGCTGCCGGTCCCCGTCGGTCCTGGGGCGGGGTTTTGAGGCTTGAATCAAGGGGCCCCGACCGCCACCGTGGCCAGACAGTTTCGTTTGACCTATGGCAGACATCGCGAACCGTTACGCCGAGAACATCGCCGGCAAGTTCTACGTCGACAACCAATGCATCGACTGCGACCTGTGCCGCGAGACCGCCCCGAACAATTTCAAGCGTAACGACGACGGCGGCTACTCGTTCGTTTACAAGCAACCCGAATCCCCGGAGGAGGAGGCGCAGTGCAAGGAGGCCAAGGAAGGCTGCCCGGTCGAGGCGATTGGGGATGACGGTGGCTCGTGACGCAGGGACTGCCTCCACGGATTCTCCCGATCTTCCAGGCCCGCCGGCCCGCGCCGCGGGCCTTTTGCGTCGGTTGAGCGGTGCCGGTTCGATCGCCTCCACCATTCGCCACGGCGCTTCTCCACGCGCCTCTCACCTCTTGCCAGCAGGCTGATGGCATACGACGGTGGACCCGGATTCTCGACGGAATCATGCCGTGAAAGGGTGGACGAATCTGCTGTTGATACTCGGCGGCATTTTGTTGATCTCGGCAAACGCGATCAGAACCCTTGCGGCCGAGGGAACGCGAAAAGAGGTTCCGCTCTCCGCGCAAGAGGGCGGTCCCTGGGCGACGGTTTTGTTCGCCAACAAGGTGCCGCCACCCGGAGTCGACGCGCGTGTGTTCGGCGCTGATGGCAAATCCGGCGTGGAGGGAGAGGCATACCACGCGCAACTTTACGTGCGGGGGGTTGCTGTCACTCCCGCCGCCCCGTTCGGACGGGGAGATCTTGCCGGGTACTGGCAGGCCGAGGATCCGGTCGTGTTCCTGACGAATGTCGCTCCCGGATCGGTGGTTGGCGTGAAAGTACAGGTCTGGCAGTCCCCAAACGGCGAGACGCTCCAGGAAGCCATCGATCTTGGGCTTCGTCACAAGGCGACCCCTGTCTTTCAGGTGATCACAGGCGCGACGGCTTCGAGCCCGGGCCTCCTGTTCGGCCTGCCGTCGGTGACGTTTGGCTATGGACAGATTCGATTCACGAATCGGACAGAAAATGGCCTCGACGCCCGGGTGTTCGGTCCAGACGGCGACTATCTGGAGGGTCCTCGCTACGTTACCCAGCTTATTCGCGCAGCAGTTCCCGCCACGCCGCCTGTTCCGTTTGGGATGGGGCCCGATGCGGGATATTGGCTGCCGGATGGATTTGAATTCATCACTGTCACGAACCAAGTGCCTGGTGATGTTGTCCGTTTGAAACTCAGGATTTGGAATATCGAGGCCCATCCCATCTTCACGGACGCGCCGAAGGATGAACGGCTGGAGGTTGACTTTCTGTACACCCTCGGTGGCGGTCTCGCTCCAACGGAGCCGGCCTACGGAGGCCACGGGCTGTCTCTGGCGCCCTCAACGATTCTCTTCCGCAACGGCCCACCCGGGCCGTGGGATCTTCCGGTTCTCACGGAGGCCTCGCGGCTGTCAGGCACTAATTTCGTCGCGCAGCTATGGATCGGGGGCGTTTGGAGTCCCCTGCAGCCGGCCAGCCCCAATGCTCCGTTCGGCGAAGGGAGCCTGGCGGGTTATTGGCAGCCCGCCGACGACGGCATCGTTGTCATCACGAACACCTCTCCCGGCGAGGTCGTCCGCGGGGAGGTCCGGGTGTGGGACTTACGGTTGGGTCGAACATGGGAGGAGGCGTCTTTGGATCCGAACGCCTCCCGCCGCTCGCCGATCACCTTCCGCGTAGGCGCAGGGACACGTCACCCCGGGGTGTTCATTTCACCTCCGAGAATCAGCTTCCAATCGGGTGGCGTGGACTTCCGCAATTTCGTTCCTGGACTGCTCGATCAACCGGTTCATGACGCCGTTGGCCAACTGCTCACGGGTCCTGACTATGTGGCTCAACTCCGAGTGTTGAACCTGAGTGGCGAGGTGCTGGTGACCAGCCAACCCGCTCCATTTGGCCAGGGCGCGCAGGCGGGATATTGGCAACCAGGGGCCAACTCGACGATTCGCGTTCCGGGTCTGCGTCCTGACGATCCAGTGCGCTACGAAATCCGCATTTGGAACCGTGCGGAAGCCGACGTGTTTGAGAGCGCCACGGGATTCAAGCAATCGCTTGAAGGAACCACGGTGCTTGGCGGACTGGGGAACGAGCGACCCACACTCCTCCGCCGCAACTTACCGATGTCGATCGCGCCAGGCACACTCGACTTTCGAAATCGCATTCCCGGAATCCTCGATCGGCCTATCCGAGGTCCAGATGGAGGCCCGTTGACTGGAACGAACTTTGTCGCGCAGCTCTACCTTCGTGACCAACCTGGGGATTCTCCCCGGCGCGCCGTTGGGATTCCAAGGCCTTTCGGTGAGGGAGCAGAGGCGGGATATTGGACCGCGACGCCCAATCCGATTCTCTTCCTGGACGGCGTCCTCGCCGGTGAGGCACGCATCGCGGAAGTTGCGGTCTGGGATATCACGACAGCCCCGACTTTTGAGTTGGCGACGGGTCCAAGAGCCCGATCCGCACCCTTTCCCCTGGTGACCGGGATCTCTGGAGTGACTCCGCCCGGTCTTCTGGACAGCTTCGCCCCGATCGACTTGCAGCAGTCACCGCCTCCCATCCGGCTGAGTCCAGGGATGCACCTCGTCGGATACCCCTATGCGGCGGGCACCCTCTATCCGTACGCCCTTTTGCCGGGCGGACCCCCTGGCGCATCCATTCATCTTTATCAGAATGACCTTCAATCCTACTGGAGCACCGTCTATGCCGATGGTACTTGGGACTGGCCTTTCCTTCCGTGGTCAGGCGGAGAGGTTGCTTTTGTCTTTAACCCCGGTCCAGAACCGCTGGAACTGGAATTCAGGGGTGGTGCAGGTCAGCAACCCCGGTTGAATCGAACGCCGGGCACGGTGAGCCTCCTTGCGATCACCTGCACTGATTTTCGAGGATGCGATTTCGACGGCTTGATCGCAGGCGGAGCACGCGACGGTGATATTGTGTACCGTTGGCGGAACGGCGGATGGACACTTGCGGGTCATGAATTTGGCGCCTGGGATGACCTGTCGCCGCGCCTGGCCTACGGGGAGGCGTGCTTTGTCCGGCTACTTCCCTCCCGATGATCAGCCGGTGTTCCTCCGGTCATCGCTCGAGATCATGCTCCTCCTCAACATCTCGAGCGCCTGCTGAGTCGTCACGTGCTTGAAGGTCTCGCGATCATAGGGGTTGCGCTGCAGTTGGACTTCCGTCGGCGCGCCCTTTGAGGCCAGCGCGATGTAAACGGTCCCCACCGGCTTTTCCAAGGTCCCCCCTGTCGGACCTGCAATGCCGGTGATGGCCAGGGCATGGTCGGCAGCCGATCGATCCAGGGCCCCGTCCGCCATGGCCTTGACACACGCCCCGCTCACCGCCCCCTCGTCCTGGAGGATCTCCGCGCGAACACCCAGTTGCCCCGTCTTCGCCGCATTGTCGTAGGTCACCCACCCCCCCCAGAAGACCTCCGAAGCGCCGGCAACATTGGTGATCCTGTGCGCCAGCAGACCGCCGGTGCACGATTCGGCAACGGCCAGCCGCCCCCCTCGCCGCTTCAGTTCCCTGACGACGACCTCCTCCAGCAATTCGTCTTCCTCGCCGTACCTCCATGGGTCGAGGCAGTCCCGCACCTTCGCCCTCGAGTCCTCGACGAGTTGCCTGCCGCTCGCACCGTGCGCGGACAACCGGACATCGACCTCGCCCGGCCGCGCACAGTAGCCCACCTCCAGGCCGCGGACGACAAAGGGCGGGAGGATCGTCGAGAGGGTCTCCTCGACGGATGACTCGCCAATTCCAGTGGTCCGCAAGGTTCTGCAATGAAATTCGGAGACTGGAAGTCGGGCGCGCAACAGGGGCCGGACCTGGTGATCATACATCGGGCGCAATTCCCGCGGTGGTCCCGGCAACAGGACCAGCAGGGCCCCGCCCGCACTCAGGGGTCCCGAAGGCACCTCCACCGCCAGCCCCGGCGCCGTGCCGTTTCGATTGGGAAGGACGAGCGCGCCTTCGGGAACCAGGGCCTGCACCAGGACGCGCTCCGGAACGGCACGTTGGCGCGCGACGAAGAACGCCTCGATGTTCGCCCTCGCCGATGCATCCTCGACCAAGCGGCGCTGCAGCAGCGCAGCGACCATGTCCCGGGTCAGATCATCGGCGGTCGGTCCAAGCCCTCCGGTCGTGATCACGAGACGGGCGCGGCCCAGGGCCTCCGCGATGGCATCACGGATGGCGGCACCCGCATCGGAAACGGCCACCTGCCGCGTGACGACAAACCCGTCATCCGCGAGACTCCGGCAAAGCCAACTCTGATGCGTGTTCAACACCCGCCCCAACATCAGTTCGGATCCGGTGTTGACGAGTTCGACGCTCATGGATTCCAGACTCCCTCAGCCGGTCCCGCCAACTCCATCACTTGTTTTGGGGTATCTATTGCCCTGGGCGGGAGGTAAGAGGCCGTCTACGACTCGGTACACCAGGAAGAGTTCATCTCCCACGCGTCGCGCCCGGCTCAACTCGAGCCGTGTCGCCTCCGCAAGCCGTGCGACGCCGATCCCGTCGGCAAGGGTCGGCGCCCTTTTGCCCCCGAACACCTTCGGGCAGAGAGTCAAGTGGACCTCGTCCACCAGCCCGGCCCGAAACATCGCGTCATTGAGTTCCCCCCCGCCCTCGCAGACCAGCCGACGCACCTGGCGCTCCCGCCGCAACCACCGCAGCGCGGAGGTCAGGTCCACCCCCTTGGTCCCGAAGGCGCGCACCTCGACTCCGAGCCGACGGAGTCGTTGCACTCGACCACCCGGTGCGTCCTCTGCCACCAGGACGATGAGGGGGGCGTCGGACTTCGTAAAAACCGCCGAGCCGGGCTGAATGCGCGCGCCGCCGCTGACGACGACACGCAGGAGTTGCGCGCTCATTCCACGCCTCGATCGGAGCCGCTGATAACGTTGACCCCCTGTCCCGAGTGTGACTCCGGCGGCCGCCGTCCCCGCGCCACACATCACCGCATCGGAACCGGCGCGCAGGTCGAGGAGGTGCGCATGGTCCCGCCGGCTGCTGAAGGAATCCACGACGCGGTTCTCCGAAGCGATCTTACCGTCCGCGGTGATCGCCATGTTCACGCAGACGAACGGCAGATCGGTCGATTCACGCGAGGAACATGGCATCGCCATAGCTGTAGAATCGAAACCCTTCGCCGACGGCCCGGGCGTAGGCCTCCAGGACGAACTCCCGTCCCTCAACCCTCCCGGGCGACGCAAACGCAGAGACCAACATGAGGAGCGTCGAACAGGGGAGATGAAAATTCGTCAGCAATGCCTCGACGACGTGAAACGGCGAGGGCGGGTACAGGAACAGGCGGGTCCGACCGGCCCCAGCGCGCACGACCCCGCCGTGCTCGCGCGCGACACCCTCGAGGACACGCAGAACGGTGGTCCCCACGGCGATGACTCTCCGGCCATCCAACCGCGCCGCGGCGATCGCGGCGGCAGCCGGGTCGCCAACAACAAACCGTTCCTCGTGCATGACATGCTCCTCAATCCGCTCGGCCTTGACCGGCGCGAAGGTTCCCACACCGACGTGCAGGGTGACCTCACAGGTCTGCACCCCTTTGGAACGGAATTCCTCGAGGAACGGCTGCGTGAAATGAAGCCCCGCGGTCGGCGCCGCCACCGAACCCGGCACCCTGGCGTACACGGTCTGATACCGCTCCCGATCGTTCCGCCATGGCTTTGTGCGCTCGATATACGGCGGCAATGGCACCTCCCCGTGGCGCTCGGCAAACCCGATGGGGTCGGAGCCCGCGGGGAATGCGATCCGGATGATGCCCGACTCGTTCTTTTCCAGGACCTCGGCCTCGAGAGCCTCCACCCCGGCTTCAAAGCGGATGAGCGTGCCCGGGCGGAGCCGCTTTCCAGGTCGGGCGAGGGCCTCCCATTTTCCGTCGGCGTCGGCTTCGAGCAGGAGGGCTTCGATCGCTCCACCACCACCGGCCGCCGCCTTTCGACCGTGAAGCCTCGCGGGAAAGACCCGTGAATCATTGAGGACCAGCAGGTCGCCGGGCCTGAGATATCTTCCAAGATCGGTGAAGAGGGCGGTGTCGATCCGGCGCTCGGATCGATGGACAACCATCAGCCGGGAGCTGGTGCGGTCCGGTGCCGGCTTTTGGGCGATCCTTTCCTGTGGGAGATGATAGGCGAAGTCGGCGGTACGCACGTGCGATGGGAGGGGTGGGGGACAAAAATGGATGGGAGAGTAAGTTCCAGCTTGCGTTTTGGCGCGGCGCCCCTCACTTATTCACGAGTTATTCACACCGTTGGCGCCGCTTGGGGACAACTTGTCAACCGAACGGCGTTTTCTCGGTTGAAGTTGTGGGGCGGAATGGGGCAGGTTGGGGCGCGGTGGGGCAAAGAGGGTCGGGTTCCCGGGGGAACCCGGGTTCACGGCGGCCCCTGGCCGGTGGCGGCCCGATCGCATGGCGGCGAGCGACAACATCAACGGCGAGGCGGAGTCCCTGTTCGTTTCGCAGTTTGACAACAAGGTGGATGAGAAGCGGCGCATTCAGATTCCGAGTGCCTGGCGCCGCGGCCAATCCGGCCTTCGTTACATGCTCCTGCCAGTGCCGAAGCGGGCGTGGCGACCGGCGTGCCTGGTGGTCATGCCGCCGAAGAGGTTCCTGGCAACCGTGGCTGAACTGCGGAGCATGAAGATCTCGGACGATCGCGCGGACTCGTTGAGACGGCTGCTTGCAACCCGGGCGTGCGAGGTGGAGACCGACAGCGCCGGTCGCATTTGCCTGCCCGAGGACACCGCTCGCTCCGTGGACATCAAGGATCGGGTCGTCCTTGCCGGCATGCTCGAGTGGTTCGAACTCTGGAATCCCGAGCGCTACACGCAGGTCCAGGCCGGCGACACCGAGCGCGCCACCGAGGCGTTCTCTCTCATCTGAGGATCCACCCATGAGTCTCCGACAATTATTGCCTCTCAGCCGGTCGTTCACGCCAGCTTCAAATCCTTTCGGCCGGTCCGGTTCAGTCGAAATCGGTGCGCGCCCGGACCCGGCGGCGTCGGCCCGCGCGACTCCGTCCCCTGTCGCGGATCGGCCGGCGGCGGGCCCGGTGCCGGTGTCGCGGCGGATCGTGGTACCCATGCGAGCCATCGCGAAACAGAAGGAGACGGGGGTCGCGCGTGGTGGCTCCGATCCGGCGGGTGGCCGTCGGGAGATGGGCCGTCGCGGCTTCCGGCTCATGGTCGAACAGATGCTTTTGACGCTGCTTTGTCCGGGGAACCGCCGGCGCGGGTTGCGTCCTGGTCCTGTGCAGACGGAGATGCAGTTCGAGACCTTGAAGGTGGCGCGGAATGACCTGACGACGGCGGACGTCGAGGTGGTGATCAAGACACCCGGCCGCCGCGAACCGTTGAGTGCGGCGTGCCGGGGGCGGATCTTGCGGCTGTGGTGGGAGGAGGGGGCGCGGCGATTGCGCCGCCTGAGCACGACGCTCTTTTGAGCCGTGAAAAGGATTCGTGAGTTGCTTCATGCACATCCCGGTCCTCTTGACCGAGGTGCTGGAGGACCTGAGTCCCCGGCCGGGGGGCCGATTTGTGGACGGTACCGCCGGTGGGGGTGGGCATGCCGTCGCGATTCTGAAGGCGATTGGTCCGACGGGCTTTCTGTTGGGAGTCGATCGCGATGGAGCCGCGCTGAAGGCGGCACGGGAACGACTGGAATCCTGCGGAGGCAGATTTGAACTGAGACAAGGAACCTTTGACCGGCTGCCGGAGTGGGTGCCGGAGAATAGTTGTGATGGCGTGATCCTCGATCTGGGGGTGAGTTCGCCCCAACTCGACGAGGCTGAACGTGGCTTCAGCTTCATGTCCGACGGCCCCTTGGACATGCGGATGGACGGGTCGCAGCGCCTGACGGCGGAGGAGGTGGTGAACTCCACGCCCGTGGACGAACTCGAGACAATCCTCGCCGAGTTTGGCGAGGAACCCCGCGCCCGGCGGCTGGCGCGGGCAATCGATCACGAACGAAAGGTGCGACGGCTGAAAACAACCGGGGAGCTGGCGGCGTTGGTCGAGCGGGTTTCGCCCCGACGGGGGGCGCGCCTGCACCCGGCAACGCGCGTCTTTCAGGCGATCCGCATGGTCGTCAATGACGAACCCGGCCAGCTTCGCCGTGGCCTTGTCGCGGCGCTGAGGGTTCTCCGGCCCAACGGACGACTTGCCGTCATCACTTTCCACTCGCTCGAGGCCCGTATCGTCAAGGAATTCGGACGCCAGCACTCCCGCGACTACGCGGTGGAGGGCGAGGTCGATGTGCCCGAACTCCGCCGTCCGGTCACACCCGACACGCGGTGGGTCCGTCGCCATGCCATGGGTGCCACCGCGTCGGAGATCTCCGCCAACCCGCGCGCGCGCAGTGCCCAGCTTCGCGTCCTGGAAAAACTCCGCCATGCCCCGTAGCCCCAAAAAGCCAGGCCGGCGCGGTTACGCCGCGATCTTCACCTCGGCGTTGACCGTCAGCCTGGCGGCGGCGATCGCGCTGCTCTGCAACATCCGCCTCAAGGAGGAACTGAACCGGCTCGAAACCGACATCGGGCGGCTCGATCACCAGTTGGCCCTGCGCAAGCGCATCAACCGCAAATCGCGGATGGATTACGAGACGCTCGTTTCCTCCTCCGGCCTGAATCTGCGCGTCCAGGAAATGGGTCTCGATCTTGTCATGCCCGACGAGAACGCCCGCATCGTCCTTCCCGAGCCGCCGATCGAAGCGGTCGCATCCGACGCGTCCCTCCCCCACACGGTGGACCGGCGCCTCGCATTCGGGACCGCGGCCGACCCCGGCCCGGCGGGCCCTCCCTGACATTATCCCGTGGAACTGAGCCGTCAGCGCAGGCGTTTTTTCTGGATCGGGATGCTCCTGGTGCTGGCGTTTCTCGCCCTGGGCTATCGGTTGGTCGACCTGCAGGTATTGCAGCACGACGAGCTGCTGGATCGAGCCGATCGCAGTCACGCGATGCAATTCAGTGTCAAAGGCCATCGCGGCGATATCCGGGATGCCCGGGGGGAAATCCTGGCCCGAAGCCTGACGGCCCGCTCGGTCTGCGCCGATCCGGGCCTCATCGGATCGCAATACCCGGTGATGGCGCGAATCCTGGCCCCGCTGCTGCAAACCAACGAGACCTATCTCCTGACGTCGCTCCAGCCGCGGATCCGCACGACGGAGCTCGGAGAACCACTGCACGATCGCACGGGGCATCCCCTGACGAACCGGTTCGTGGTCCTTCGCCGCAAGGTCCCCGAGGAAGAGTGGCAGGCGATCTCGACGGCGCTCTCCCGCGAGAACTTCGGGCTGGATCCCAAACGGGACGCGGAAATCTCCAATCTCAGGCGAAGCATCCACACGGCTCGTGACGACGACGAGATCCGGGTCTATCCGAATGGGGGGCTTGCCGGGCCGGTGCTGGGGTTTACGGACGCCGGGGGCAATGGCCTCGAGGGCCTGGAGGCCTACCTCAACGACCAGCTCCAGGGCGTCGATGGCTACATCAAGACGTGGCGGTCTGGCAACGGCTCCGAATTGCGGCGATTCCGCGAGGTGCAGATCCCGCCGACCAATGGGCGGGATGTCTACCTGACCCTCTATGCCCGTCTTCAGATGATCGTCGAGGAGGAACTGGCCGCGACGGTCCGCCGTTTTCAGGCGGCAGGCGCCTGCGCCGTTGCCGTTGAACCCCGCAGCGGGCGGATCCTCGCAATGGCGAGCTTTCCCGGTTACGACCCGAATCGGCCGCCGCTCAATCCTGGCGATGAGGCGCGGCGGCGGAACTGGGGCGTCAGCCAAACCTTCGAACCGGGATCCACCTTCAAGCTCGTCGCGGCCACGGCCGCCCTGAATGAAGGACTGGTCGAGTTGTCGGACACCGTGGATTGCGGGAAGCGGGGTGTGTGGCGCCAGGCGTTTGGCCGTGAAGACGTCACGATCCACGACGCGCACGCGATGGAGGAACAATTCTCGACCGTTGAACAGGTGATCGCGAAATCGTCCAACATCGGCACCTTCCACCTGGCACTCCTCCTCGGCAAACAGCGGTATGGGGACTATGTCTTTCGATTTGGATTCCGGGAGCGGACCGGGATTCGACTTCCACTGGAGGAACGCGGGCTCCTGGCGCCCGTGGCCCGGTGGTCCTGGAGTGATTTTTCGCGGATCCCGATGGGCTACACCGTGTCGGTGACACCGCTTCAACTCGTGATGGCCATGAGCGCGCTCGCCAACGGCGGCCGGCTGATGCGACCCCAAATCATCGCCCGGGTCGTCGGCCCGGACGGAAATGTGCTGGTGGAGCCCGAACCGGAGGTCGTCCGGCAGGTCTGCCGTCCGGAGACAGCGGCCAAGGTGCGCCAGGCGCTGCGGCAGGTGGTCGAGGATGGCACGGGTTCGCTGGTGAAGATGGATCGCTACACCGTCGCCGGAAAGACGGGAACGGCCCTGATCGCTCCCTACCGCGACCGTCGCTATCACGCGAGTTTCGTCGGGTTCTTCCCAACGGAGGCCCCTGAATTGTGCATCGCGGTGGTCGTCGAGGATCCCAATCCCAGGCTCGGGTACTATGGCGGGCGCGTTGCCGCGCCCGCTTTCCGGAACATCGCGGAGCGGGCCGCAAATTTTCTCGGCATCCCGCCCGATGTCCCGGCGCCGGGAGGAAACGGGACCGGCGAAACGAGCCCGACCCTCACCTCCGTGCAGCCCGAGCGTTGACCCGCCCTGCCCCTGCCGTCATGGAACCACGTTCGATCGAATATCTTGCCCTGGCCGCCCAGGCCGAGTTCGCCGGCGTCGCCCCGGACCGCTGGGTCAACCGGGTGTCAACCGATTCGCGGGACGTTCAACGGGGTGATTTGTTCGTCGCAATCTGCGGCGAACGGTTTGATGGACATGATTTTGTTCCCGAGACCATCACACGCGGGGCGGTGGCGGCGGTGGTGGCGCGGGAGCAGGCGGGTCGATTTGCCGGCCTGCCGATCCTGAGCGTCACCGATCCGCGTCATGCGCTCGGACGAATGGCCGCCTGCTACCGCGCGGAATTTCGGCTGCCGGTGATCGCAGTGGGCGGTTCCAACGGCAAGACCACCACGAAGGATTTCCTGGCGACGATTCTCTCGGGGTGTTTCGAGACCCTCCGAAGTCCGGAGAGTTACAACAACGACATTGGGGTGCCGGCAACGCTCCTTTCTCTGGAAACGAGGCACGTGGCGGCGGTCATCGAGGTGGGAACCAATCATCCGGGCGAACTGGCGCCGCTCGTCCGGATCGCCCAACCGCGGATTGGCGTGATCACCCAGATCGGCGAGGAACACCTCGAGTTCTTCGGCAGCCTTCGCGGCGTGATGGAAGAGGAGGGATGGCTGGCCGATCTCCTCCCGCCCGAGGGTTTGCTCGTGCTCCCCGGGGATCCGCCCTGGAGCGCCGCGCTCGCTTCGCGGTCCCGCGCCCGCGTGCTCAGGACCGGGTCGGGCGCCGGCAATGACTGGCGCCTCCTCGAGATGGAGGCGGACACCGAGGGCACCACGTTTTCCGTGCGCGCACCGCGCCCGGATTGGAGCGGAGAGTTCCGCGTCAACCTGCTCGGTCGTCACCAGGTTTCCAATGCCCTGCTGGCGATCGCCGTGGCCGCGGAATTCGGACTGAGCCGGGAGGAAATCCGCCGCGGGCTGGGCCGGAGTCGGCCCGCCCGTTGGCGGATGAACCGGTGGGCCCTGGAGGGGGTTGAAGTCATCGAGGATTGCTACAACGCAAATCTGGACTCGACGCTCGCCGCCCTCGAGACGCTCCGGTCTTTTCCCTGCGGGGGCCGCCGCATCGTTGTGCTGGGCACGATGGCCGAACTGGGCCGCCACACGGCCCGGGCCCATGCGACGGTGGGCCGCCGGGCCGCGGAGCTCGGCATCGAGCGTCTCATCGCGATTGGAGAGCCTGCGCATCTCTCGGCGGAGGCGGCTTCCGATGCCGGGATGACCCAGGTGATCGTGGCCGACAGCCTGGAGACGGCCCTCTCAAATCTTCGCGCCTTTCTTCGTCCGGGCGACTGTCTGCTCATCAAGGGCTCTCGCGCGGCGCGACTGGAGCGGCTCGGATCGCTCCTGCGCCAGCCGGCCCACCTGCAACACGCCGCGTGAACGATGCTCTACTATCTCAGCCTCTGGATCCGCCAATGGGCGGAGAACACGCCCTGGGCGGAGTGGGTCGGACCGTTGCGGGTGTTCGATTACGTGAGTTTCCGGAGCGCGGGCGCCACGTTGACGGCCCTGCTGCTGTCCCTGGCGGCGGGTCCGCGGTTCTTCCGCGAACTCGTCCGGCTCAAGTTCGGGCAGACCTATGCGGATCCCGCGGTCCAGCAGGGGATACAGGTCGACCCGACCCGGAAGGTTGGGATTCCGACGATGGGCGGGCTGTTGCTGGTCCTGGTGCTCGACCTGACGGCGGTGCTTTGGGGCCGCTGGAACACCCTGCTGCAACTCACGCTGCTGTCGGTCGTGGTCCTGGCGGGTCTGGGGTTCTACGACGACTACGCGAAGATCGCGCGGCAGAAGCGCGAGGCAGGCGCGACGGAGCGCCTGAAGCTCGCGGTTCAATTCGCGCTGGCCGCGTTCATTGGGATTTATCTTTGGCGCAACGCCGCCACGCGTCCGCTGGTGTCCGAGATCACCGTTCCTTTTCTGAAGCAGCCGGTGTTCCGGGACGCGGCCTGGCTGGGGATCCTCATCACGATCCTGGCGATCGTCGGCAGCTCCAACGCCGTGAACCTGACCGACGGCCTGGACGGGCTGGCGATCGGGTGCACGGTGATCGCGTCTTCGGTGCTGCTGGTGTTCAGCTATCTCGTGAGCAACCGGAACTTCGCGGCGCAATTGCTTTTGCCCTACGTGGATGGCGCCGGCGAGCTGGTGGTGTTCACGGCGGCCCTCATCGGGGCGGGCCTGGGATTTCTTTGGTTCAATTGCCATCCGGCGGAGGTGTTCATGGGCGATACCGGCGCCCTCGCGCTGGGGGGGGCGCTCGGGATCATCGCGGTGCTGGTCCATCAGCCGCTGGTGTTGCCGATTGCCGGAGGGGTGTTCGTCGCGGAGGCCCTTTCCGTCGTGATCCAGCGCAGCTGGTTCAAGTTCACGCGGCGACGCTATGGCACGGGGCGACGCGTCTTCCTGATGTCGCCGCTCCACTACCATTTCATGAAGAAGGGCTGGTACGAATCCAAGGTCACGACGCGCTTCTATATCCTCTCCATCCTCTGCGCCCTGCTCGCGCTCGCAACGATCAAGATCCGGTGAACTGCAATCTCCATGGAGGGTCCCCGGCGAAATACACGGGAGACACGCCACACAATCCCGGGAGGAACACGCCGCCGGACGTGCCGGCTGTGGAACGCGACGCGCAAGCGCGCTTTCCACGCGGGCTGGGGCGCGCCGGCGACAAGCTGTGCGTGAATTCCCGTGTATTTCGCCGGCGGCCGTCCAGGGGTCCGACGGCCCGATTCAAACGATGAGCGCCTACGCCGGAAAGCACGCCCTGGTTCTGGGTCGCGATGCCAGCGGGGATGCCGCCGCGGCCGTTCTTCGCAGCCGCGGGGCCAGGGTATCGCAGGCTGCGCCCGAGGAGATTCGACCCCCGGACGCCGGTGACATCAACTTGCTCGTCCTCAGTGCGGGGTGTTGGCAGATGCCGGCGATGGCGCGTGTCCTCGCCGCGCGCGGGATTCCGGTCGTCGGCGAGCGCGAATTGGCGTTCCAGGAGTGTCTCTGTCTTCACGTGGCCATTGCGGGCGCCAACGGCAAGAGCACGACGGCGGAACTGACCGCCCATCTCCTGCGCTCGGCCGGGAGGCGGGTCGAGGTTGCCTGCGGCCCCGACCGTCCGGCCTCCGCCTTCGTCAACCTCAGCCGCGAGCTCGATTTCCTCGTGCACGGGGTCGAGGCATGCGAACTCGAGCACTTTCGGTTTTTTAGGCCGGTGGTTGCGGCGCTGCTCAACGCCCCGGAGGAGGCGCCGGAGGCGGGGGGGGCATGGGCAGACGGACTGCCCCTGGTGGGGCGGCTCTTCAGCCGGCAACAGGCATTTGACTGGGCAATCGTGCAGAGCGAGGCGCTGGCCCGGATGCATGCCGTTGGGGCCGTACCGCCGGGCAAGATCATCACCTTCAGTGCCTGCAGCAGGCAGGCAGATCTCTCGGTGGAACGAGGACTCCTGGTAAGCCGTTTGGAAGGCTGGAGCGGGCCGCTATGGGATCTTGACCGGGGCCGGATCCAGGGCGGACACCTCGCGGAGAATGTGCTCGCGGCCCTGGCGATCGGGCGGGTCCTCAGGTTGACCCTCGACGAGATGACCCTTGCGTTGCGGGGATTCAAACCCGGTCGCGGCCGGTTCGAAGACCTGGGAACGGCGGGAGGGGTGCGATTTGTGGATGATGGACGCTGCCGGAATCTCCGGGCGCTTTCCGGTGCGCTCCGGGCGCTGGCGCCGGTGCCTCCCGAGGATCCCTTCATCTGGCTGCTGTCCGGCGGAGCGAAGGCGGGGCGCTCCTTGTACGATCTTGGACCGCTGCTCTCACCGCGTGTGAAGCAGGCGTTGGTCTGGGGCGAGGCGGCACCGGCGATGCGCGCCGCCTGGAGTCTATTTACGCCTTGCAGCGCCGCATCCTCGTTGTTAGATGCGGCGAACAGGGCGGTGAAGGAGGCCGTGAGTGGCGACACCATCCTCTACTCGCCCGCTTGTCCGCGCCGTGCCCAACCGGCTGAACCCCCGGAGACCGACGACGTGTTCCGACAACTTGTCGAACTCCGGCTGCAGGGCGGCTCCGAGGTGACTGCCGACCCCGGGCCGGCCGCAGGTCCCGGCGCCGGTTCACGCGCGGGGGGCTCCGCGGTCCGGCGATCACCGCGGCACTCGCCAATCGGCACCGATGTCTGAACACCACGATCAACCTTCATTTTTTTCACCCAAAACGGCTGCCTCCAACACTCTCCTCAAGCCCACCATGAGCACACCGAGCCCGCTGCTTCCGTCGGGCGTCCTCGAGGGCGCTTCCGCCCCGAAGTCACGCGTCCGAATCACTGTCCTGACGATCCTCGCCCTGCACGTGGTATTCATTGGCGGCCTGCTCCTGCAGGGTTGCCAGAAGAATGCCCGCGACGCGAGTGGAGCCCCCGGGGCCTCGAACGTCCTTTCGACCCTCCCGCCGCTGACCGAAAACACGAACTACTTCAGCAGCTTCCCGGGTGACACGACGGCCTCCACGCCGGCGCCCTCCACGACCAGCGCGCCGCCCGTGGAACCGCCCGCATCGTCACAGTCGAATCCGGCGCGACCGGGCAGTTCCATCCCGAGTTTCGCCGAGACCGCCTCTCAGTCGACCCAATCCGGTTACGGGACAACGCCGCAAGGCTCGTCGGAGCCGGCCAATCCTGGCGTCAGTCCGCTTGCGTCCTCGCCCGCCATGACGGAATACACGATCAAGAAGAACGACACGATCGGCGAGCTTGCCAAGCGCTACGGGGTCAGCATCCAGGCGATCCTGGGTGCCAACCCCGATGTGCGGCCTCGATCACTGCGGGTCAACAGCAAGTTGATGATCCCGGCCCCGGGCCCCGCGACGGCCGAATCCTCAGAAGGCGCCGCGACGGCCACCGAACCGACGCCTCCACCTGGCGGCGATCTCTACACGGTCCAGCGCGGTGACAACCTGACGAAGATCGCGAAGAAATACGGAATCACCGTCTCGCAACTCCGCGAGGCCAACAATCTCCGTGGAAACCTGATCAAACCCAAGCAGCGGCTGAAGATCCCGGCAAAGACGGGCGCCACCGACCGCGGCACTTCGCCGTCGGCGCACACCTACTGAAAGGGCGCACTCGACGATGCCTCTTTCCGCTGAACCGAGCCTCAGCCCACCCTCATGCGCCTTGCCATCGGCACGATCACGATCGTGACAGGCCTGCTGATCGCCGTGGGGCTGACCATGCTCCACAGCATCGGCATGCATCATTCCCATGGGCTCGCGTTCTTCCAGCAGCAGTGCCGCTGGCTGGCCGTGGGCATCGTTGCCTGTCTCGTTGGCGCCACGGTGGACTACCGGCGGACACGGATGCCGGCCTACGCCCTGTTTATCATCGCCGCGATCCTCCTCGTTTGTGCCCGGATTCCCCACATTGGGCACCCGGTCAAGGGGGCGTGGCGCTGGCTGCGGATCGACGGCATCTCCTTTCAACCGTCGGAGCTCGCGAAGATCGCTTTGATCCTCGCCCTTGCGGCGTATGCCCACTCGATGCGGCGACGCATGTCCGGGTTTGTTCATGGAGTCGTGTACCCCGGCGCTGCCGTCGCCGTGATGCTTGGCCTGGTCCTCGTGGGCAAGGATCTTGGAACGACCGCGCTCCTCGCGCTGCTTTCGACGCTGATGCTATTCGCGTCCGGCACGCGCCTGCGTTACCTCGTGCCGGCTGGACTCATTGGCATTGCGCTGCTGGGGACGTATCTGGCCACCGACCCGGTCCGCTGGCGCCGCGTCGACGCCTTTCTCCATCCCGAGAAGTACGAGCGCACCATCGCCCTTCAGTCCGAACAATCCAAGGTCGCGATTGGTTCCGGGGGCACTTCGGGCCGCGGGCTGGGCAATGGAATCCACAAGTCGGGTTTCGTGCCCGAGCAACAGACGGATTTCATCTTTTCGGTGATCGGTGAGGAACTCGGCCTGCGTGTCACGATTCCACTGCTGGCGGCCTATCTCGCCTTTTCCCTTGCGGCACTGCGAATCGCCCGGCGGGCGCCCGACATGTACGGATCCATGATCGCGTTCGGAATCGCCATGCTGATCGGTCTGCAGTCGGTCATTAATGTTGCCGTGGCGACAGACTCCGTCCCGAACAAGGGGCTGGCGCTGCCGTTTGTCAGCTATGGTGGAACCTGCCTGGTGATGATGCTGGCCATGGTCGGCCTCCTCCTCAACGTCGCCCTCCGATCCGCGGGTGAGGAGGGCCATGTCTTTCTTCCGACCACCGAGGATCGCGAGGCCCGCGCGCTTCAAAACGCCTGATGAGCCCCACCTTCGCCCCCCATCGACCGCGCATCGCCATCGCCTGCGGCGGAACCGGAGGACACCTGTATCCCGGCCTGGCCGTCGCCGAGCGGCTCTGGGAGCGCGGGACCGAGGTGATGCTTCTGGTGTCGCCAAAGGACGTCGACCAGCGCGTTCTTCACAACGAGCACCGGTTCCGCATCGTGGTCCTCCCCGCCGTCGGGTTCGCCCTCGCCCGTTCGCCGAGCTTCGCGGCGCGTTTTTGGGAATCCTACCGCCTCTCGCAACGGGAATTTCGCGCGTGGCTTCCCGACGTGCTCCTTTCAATGGGCGGGTTTACCAGCGCGCCCCCCGCGCTGGCGGCTCGCGCCGCGGGGGCGGAGGTGACGCTGCACGAGGCCAATGCCATTCCGGGCCGCGCCAATCGGTGGCTCGCGCGGTTCGTCCGGGAGGCCCATGTCTATTTCCCAGAGGCTGCGCCGCGACTGCGGATTCCGAAGGTCACGGTGGTGGGTATGCCGGTGCGCGACCAATTCCAGCCGATCGAGCCGACCGTCGGCCGCGTCTCGCTGGGACTCGCCGCCAACCGGCCTGTGCTCCTGGTCATGGGAGGAAGCCAGGGCGCCCGCGCGCTCAACACGCTGATGGTCGAGACCGCCGCCCAACTGGCAACCCGCGTCGAGGGACTCCAATTTCTGCACCTCTCCGGCTCGCACGACGAGGTCCGCCTTCGCGATACCTACCGGGTTTCGGGCCTGACCGCGATCGTTCGACCGTTCCTCACTGAGATGGAACTCGCCCTGGGTGCGGCCGATCTCGCCGTCGGCCGCGCCGGCGCCTCCTCCATCGCGGAACTCGCCGCCATGCGCGTGCCCGCGATCCTCATCCCGTACCCGCACGCCGCGGACAACCACCAGTTCGCCAATGCCCGGGCCTTGGAGCGGACGACCGCGGCGTGGTGCCTTCCGCAACAGGAGGCATCCCCGGAGCGATTCATCAAGGAGGTCAGCCGGCTCCTGACCGTCGAACGAACGCGATCGGCACTGCGAACCGGCATCGCCGCCTGGCATCGACCCGAGGCCAGCGCGGATCTCGCCGGGGCCCTGCTTGCCATGGCGGCGCGCCGCGGGGCCGAATGCGCTCCCGCGTCCCCGGCGGTCGCACCCGCTCACCGGTCCTTCACGGCATGACGCTCCTCCCCGAACCCGCTGCCCACGGCGCCCTGGTGGCGAACGCGATCGCGTCCCTGGCCAGACGTGTCGAAGCGGATCTGTCGACTGCCTCCATCCTTCGCTTGAAGGAACCCATGGCCCGGCGCACGACGCTGCGCGTCGGAGGCTTCGCGGACCTCCTGCTCGACGCCGGCAATGAGGAGGACCTCGCCCTCGTGCTGAGGGAGGCGGTCCGCGCGTCCGTGCCGTGGATGATCGTTGGTCGAGGCTCGAACCTCCTCGTGCGCGACGGCGGGATCCGCGGGCTGGTGATCTGCCTCAGCCGGGAGGCCTTTCTCCGCATCGATGTGGCCCCGCCCCGGCTTCACTGCGGCGCGGGCGTCCGGCTCAAGGATCTCGCCCGGGAGGCACGACGCCATGGAATCGCCGGCCTGGAATTCCTTTCCGGAATCCCGGGGAGCGTGGGCGGTGCCCTCCGCATGAATGCCGGGGCCTGGAATTCCATGACCTTCGACCAGGTGGAACGGGTCCGATTCATGTCTCCGGACGGTGACGTGCACGAACGCCCCGCCACCGAGGTGCCCGCCGCCTATCGTCGGTGTGAACTGTTTCGGGACCACATCGCCCTCGCGGCCGTATTCCTGGGGGGCTTGTCGACAACCGCCGAGGTCGAGGCACGACTCCAGGATTTCAACGAGCGCCGCTGGGCCACCCAGCCCGCAACGCCCAGCGCCGGCTGCATCTTCAAGAACCCCGCAACCATTCCCGCCGGACGCCTGGTCGACGAACTCGGATTGAAGGGAGCCCGGGTCGGCGGCGCCACGGTCTCCACCGTCCATGGCAATTTCATCGTCAACGATGGCGGCGCCACCGCTGCCGACGTCCTCGCGCTCATTGAACGCGTCCGCGCCGAGGCGCGCGCGCGGCGGGGCATCGAACTGGAGACCGAGGTCGAGATTGTTGGCGAGTAGCATGGACACGCCGCGATCCATCTGCGTGCTCCTCGGCGGATCCTCCGCCGAGCGCGAGGTCTCCTTGCGATCCGGCAGGGCCGTCGCAGGAGCCCTTCGACGTTCAGGCTGCGAGGTCTCCGAGGTGGACCCCGTCGGCGCGTGGTCTTTGCCCGCGGGGACGGACCTGGTCTTTCTTGCGCTGCACGGGACGCTTGGGGAGGACGGAACCATCCAGGCCGAACTCGAGCGCCTGGGCGTCCCGTACACGGGCTGCGGGGTCGAAGCGAGCCGGGTGGCGTTCGACAAGGTCCTCACCAAGGAACGCCTTGTCGCGAACGGCGTGCCCACGGCCCCGTTTGTCGTCGTGGCGGACCGCGACGCGCCATGGCCCGCAGGCTGGCATCCGCCCGTCGTGCTGAAGCCCGTCCGGCAGGGGTCCAGCGTCGGACTGCAATTCGTGGATCGGATCGAGGACTGGCCCGCCGCCCTGGCGGAATGCCTTCGCCACGACGAACGCATCCTGGTCGAGGAACGCATCCTGGGGCGGGAGGTCACCGCTGGAATCCTCGACGGCGTTGCCCTGCCGCTGGTGGAGGTGCGTCCCCGCCGCGGAGGCTACGATTACGCAAACAAGTACACCGCTGGCGCCACGGACTACCTCTGTCCCGCCCCGTTCGAACCCGCGGTGGCGGCGCGCCTGCAGGCATTCGGGCTTCGCGCGTTTGCGGCGGTTGGAGGTCGGGACTATGGCCGGGTCGATATCATGGTCCGTGCGGACGACACCGCCGCCGTGCTCGAGGTGAACACCCTTCCGGGCATGACGGGGACCAGCCTTTTCCCGAAAGCCGCCGCGGCAGCCGGGATCGATTTCGCGTCGCTCTGCGCGACCATGGTTCGCCTGGCATGGCAACGGCCGCCACGGCCGCATGCGGCGGGTCCGTCTCCAGCCCCTCATGTGGCCTAAACGCAAAGGCAGGAACCGACGCCACGGCCGCGATGCCGTCCTGGAGGTGAAGATGCGTTCGAAGGACGCGCGCCGGGCGCGATTTCGAGCGATCTCCGCGGCGGTGGGCGTGATTGGCGGCACGGCGATCGGCGCGTTCGTTCTCTGGCAGGGATACCAGTGGGCCCTTTTGCGATTCGTGTACCGCAACGAGACCTACGCCATCCGTCGCATCGAGGTGCGCCATGACGGCTTCCTTCGCGCGGACCAGATCCGTCGCTGGGCCGATGTGGCGCTCGGCCAGAACCTCCTTGCCCTCGATCTGGATCGTGTCCGCCACGACCTTGAATTCAATCCCTGGATCCGTTGGGCGGACGTGCAAGCCCAACGCCCGGATTGTCTGCGGATTTCCGTGTGGGAACGCGAACCGCTGGCGCAGATCGTCACGTGGCGCTTCAGCCTGACCGAGCAGCGGGCCTGGCCCGAGACCAATTATGTCGATGCCGGGGGATGCGTCCTCCCGTCGGTGCAACCGGACTGGGTCCAGCCCGGTCAGGACGTGGACTTCAGCCATCTGCCCCGACTGGCCGGCCTGGAGCATTTTCCAGTGATTCCCGGGCAAGCGCTGCGCGCGCCCCACCTCGACGCGGCGATCCAACTCATCCGCGCGTACGAGGACTCCGCCCTCTACAGCCTGGTGGATCTCGAGGAAGTCGACCTCGGTCATCCAAATGCCCTGCGCGGCACACTGCGCGGTGGAATCCAGGTCGTCTTCGGGACGACCAACTTCGACCGCCAGATGCGTCTCTGGAGAAGCATCCACGATTATGCCCAGGCGCAGGGTCGCGTCCTCGAGTCCATCGACCTCTCGGTAACGAACAACATTCCCGCCCGCTGGCGCGACAGTGCCGATGCCAAGGCGCCGCGGCCGGCGAAACCCAAACGAACGCCGCGACACCATGTTTGACTTTCGATTTCTCGAACGCCGTCCGCTCATCGTCGGCCTGGAGATCGGCACGGCCAAAGTCTGTGCCATGGTGGGTGAGGTCAACGCCGAGGGCACCCTCACGATCATCGGCATCGGGCAGAGCCCGTCCCGAGGTGTCCGAAAGGCGGAGATCGTTGAACCGGCCCTTGCCGAGGAGGATGTTCGCCAGGCGCTTGCCGAGGCGGAGCATTCCGCGGATGTCGAGATCCGCTCCGTGTACGTCGGTGTCTCCGGCGGCCACGTCGTAGGATTCAACAACCGCGGCGTCCAACCCATCGTCTCCCGCGATCGCGAGATCGTCGACGAGGACGTCCAGGACGTGATCCGCAATGCGAAGGCCATCAACATCCCGGCGGAACATTACGTCGTCCATGCCATCCGCCAGCACTTCAGCGTGGATGACCAGGACGAAATCCGGGATCCGGTCGGGATGATCGGCGGCCGCCTGGAGGTGGAAATGCATGTGATCCACGGCCGGACCAACCGCTTTCAGAATGCGATCCGTTTGGTGAAGGGCATGCACCTCGACGTCGAGGACATCGTGTTCAACGGGCTCGCCAGTTCACTCGCCGTCCTGACGGCCGAACAAAAGGAACTGGGCGCGCTCGTGATCGACGTCGGTGCCGGTGCCACGGAGTTCGTCGTCTATTCCCGGGGTGTGGTCAAACACACGGGCGTCCTGGCCGTCGGCGGGGACCACGTCGCGCAGGACATTGCCCTCGGACTGAAAGTGCCCCAGGGCCGCGCGGAGAAACTCAAGATCGAGTATGGCGACGCCATTTTCGACGAGACCGCGCGCGGCCTGACCTTCACGCCGCCCAATGAACTCGGGCTTCCGGAGCGGCCCATCAACATCGAACACCTGCGCTGTGTCATGTCGCTGCGCCTCCAGGAATTGTTCGAGATCATCCGGGAGGAGGTCGAAGATGCCGGTTGGCTGCATCAACTCCGCTCAGGGGTCTTCCTCTGCGGGGGCGGCGTCCGCATCGCCCGCGTACTCGAACTCGCCGAACGTGTATTTGAACTTCCGGCGTTCCCAGGCCACGCCCGCGGGATCAGCGGCCTTGCGTCGGCCCTGGACCAACCGGAGTTCGCCAGCGCCATTGGCCTCGTGAAGTTCGGCTCGGGCCAGCAGCGCCGGAAGGGCGAGAGACGCAAAGGCCGCCGAGGCGAGCCTGCGACCGGACCCGCCCGTTTCGTGCAAAACTTGTTTTAGCCCTCAGATGCCTGATGCATCCACGCCCTTCCCATGAAGCGGATCGCCGCGGTCATCAACTCCCGCTCCCACCATGTCCACCCACGCCCCGTCTCCCGGTTCCGCCTTTGATACCGTCCGCGTGATCGCCATCGGCCGCGCCGGCGCGGAAATGGCCCAAGAACTCCAGGCGGCGGCCGCGCCCGGCTTCTCCTTCGCCGCCGTCGACGCCGACGCGACCGCCGTGAACGCGCTTGCCCTCGCCGACAAACTCTTCATTGGCTCCCGAATGACGCGCGGCTTCGGCGCGGGCGGAGATCCCGAACTGGCGCGAGCCGCGGCGGACGAGGACGTCCCCGCGATCCGGTCCCTCTGCGGCGGGCATCCGCTGGTCTTCCTTGTCGCTGGATTGGGTGGCGGCAGCGGCACCGGGATCACACCGGTCGTCGCCCGCGTGGCACGGGAGATGGGCGCCTCGGTGTTCGCGTTCGTCACGTTGCCGTTCGAGTGCGAGGGATCGCGCCGACAACAGCAAGCCCTTGCCGGTCTGCACCGGCTGAAGACCGTGGCCGACGGTGTCCTGTGCCTGCCGAACGAAGGTCTGCTCCGTCTGAGCGATGATCGCATGACCTTGCTCGATGCCTTCCGCGCCACCCGCGAACACATCCGGGACGCCGTGCTCTGCATCTGGACCCTGCTCACTCAGCCAGGGCTGCTCAATGTCAGCTTCGCCGACATCTGCTCCGTCCTCCGCGGGCCCAATCTCGAAACCGCCTTCGCGCGCATCGAGGTCGAAGGGGCCGACAGGGCGGAGCAGGCCCTCAAGTCCCTTCTCCATCATCCGCTCCTCGCCCGCGGCGAGACGCTGCGCCGCGCGGAGTCCCTCCTCGTCAGCTTTCAGGCCGGCCCCGACCTTGGCATGGGCGAGATTCGCCGGATCATGGAGGAATTGAACCGCCAGTCCGATGGCGCCCGGGTCGTCGTCGGAGCGTCCGTTGCGGCCATCGCCGGAGAGCGGCTGTCGCTGTCCATCATGGCCTCGACCCGTCAGATGGTTCTCCATGAATCGATGGACGGCTCGGACTCCGCCCGCACCGCAGCCACCCGCCGCGATCCTTCCGACCCTGCGGCGCGGCATGGAAGACACCTCGCCCCGCCCGCTCCGGACCTGACCCCGGAACTCGCCTCCCAGCTCATCGCCGAGGGAAATGGCCGCGGTCTGCGGGCGCGGAGAAAGCCCCAACAGGTGTCGCTGCCGTTCGAGGTCACAACCAAGGGCCGCTTCGAGAAATGCGAACCCACTGTTCGCCGTGGACATAACCTCGACCAGCCCACCTACCTCCGCCGTGGTGTCCCCCTCAATTGACGAGGCCGCGACGCCCGTGCATCGGCCTCTCAGGCATTCCATCCGCCATCGACCGTGAGATTCTCGCCATTGATGAAGGCCGATTTCGCTCGCGGTGATTCGTTCATCTTGTCCCCCGCCCCTCGGGTCGATACCGTGCCGAATCCCCGGAATAAAAAGCCCCTTCGGCGACTCGCATCCAACAACCATGGAATCCTGGAGCCGCCTTTCACCCGCGATCGCCGGGCTCGTCGCCACCCTGGCGGTTCTTGCCCTGCGAGGCCAGGCGGGGGCCGCGCAGACGGGCTTTGCCCGGAATCAAGACGCCTGGGCCCGGGTCCTCAACAAGCACGTGAAGGACGCCCGCGTCGACTACGCCGGCCTCAAGTCCGCACCCGGAGACCTGGATCTCTATCTCGGCCAGGTGGCCGCGATTCCGCCCGGAGAATTCGCGACCTGGAAGACCAATGACCGGCTTGCCTTGCTCCTCAATCTCTACAACGCCCAGACCCTGCGGCTCATCATCGACCACTACCCCATCGCGAGCATCCGCAAGATTGGCCTTCTTCCCGGCGCCGCCTGGAAGAAGGAGATCGTCCGCTTCGGCGGCAGAATCCTTTCGCTGGACGACCTCGAACACGGAATGATCCGAAAGGACTATTCGGAACCACGTATTCACTTCGCGCTGGTGTGCGCGGCCAAGGGCTGCCCTCCGCTTCGTGAGGAACCTTACACTGGAGACCGGCTCGACCAGCAACTCGATGACCAGGCCCGTCGATTCCTTTCCAACACGGCCAAGAACCGCTTCGATACTCAGACGGGGACCCTGTGGCTGTCGCCGATTTTCGACTGGTACGCCTCGGATTTCACGACGGGAGGCAAGACGGTCCGGGATTTCATCCTGTCCTATCTTCCCCCAACAACACGCAAGGCGCTTTCCAAGGCCGGGGATGTCACCGTGCGCTACACGGAGTACGACTGGACTCTGAACGATCGCCAGGCCAGGTAGCCGCTGCCGCCATGCCGCCCTCCTCCGATCCTTCCGAACCATCGGATCGGAACACCGAAACGTCGCCCGCCGCGGCGTCCGCCCGCGTCGGGCGTGGCCATCGGGCCTGGCTCCTGATTCCGCTCGTCCTCGCGCTGGTCGTCCTCTTCCTCGAGGTGGATGTCCGCGCCACCCTTCGCGAGGTGCTCGATGCCGTTGAACGCCTTGGCGTGTGGGGGCCCGTGCTGTTCATCCTGGCCTATGTCGTGGCGACGGTTCTGTTCGTGCCGGGCTCCGCCTTGACGCTCGGCGCCGGCGCGCTGTTCGGAGTCGCCTGGGGCTCGGTGTATGTCTCCATCGCCTCAACCCTCGGCGCCACGTGCGCCTTTCTCGTGGGCCGCTATCTCGCCCGCGATTGGGTGGCGCGCAAGATCGCGGCCAATGAGAAATTCCGTGCCGTCGACCGCGCAGTGGCGGAGGAGGGTTGGAAGATCGTCGGCCTCGCGCGCCTTTCCCCGGTGTTTCCGTTCACGGTCATCAACTATGCCTTCGGCCTCACACGCGTGTCGCTGAAGGGCTACCTGCTGGCGTCCTGGATTGGGATGATGCCCGGCACCGTGATGTACGTGTATCTCGGTTCCCTGGCGCGGGCCGGCGCATCCGGCCAGAAGCGCACGCCAGCCGAGTGGGCCCTTTATGGCCTGGGGCTGGTGGCGACCATCGCCGTCACCGTCGTCGTCACCCGAATCGCGCGCCGCGCCCTCTCGTCCCACACGCAATCGGCTTCGTGAGCGGATGAACTCCCCGCCTGCCAACGATCCCCCGGTGAATCAACGCGCATGCCGTCATTCGACGGTCCAGTCCGACGGCTGCGTCGCAATGCCGGCTCTCGCCGTCGTGCTCGGCGCATGTCTGCTGGCCCGGGTGAGCGTCGCCGTCGATCTCCCGCCAGGATTCGTCGCCGAGACGCTCGCCACCAACCTGAATGCCGCCACGGCGATCGCCTCGCCTCCCGACGGGCGCGTCTTCATCGCCGACCAGACCGGCAAGCTCCTTGTATGGAAGGAGGGGGCCCTTTTGAAAAGACCGGCCCTCATCCTCCACGTCACCGACTACTGGGAGCGTGGGCTGATCGGGCTGACTCTCGATCCCGGATTTCCTGACAGACCCTACCTCTTCGCCGTCTACGTCACCGACCGCCCCTTCGTCCATCATGTCGTGAGTCGATTCACGATGCGCGGCGACGCGGTGGATGCCGCCTCGGAACGGGTGCTCTTCGAAGGGGATGACCAGGCCACCCTCGGCGGCAGCGTGCCCGCCGGTCACCAGGGCGGTCCCATTCGTTTCGGTCCCGACGGTCAACTCTACATTGGCCTGGGGGAACAAACCGCCGGCGGACCGTCCCAACGCCTCGACACCCTTCAGGGCAAGATCCTGCGTCTCGAGCCGGACGGGTCGATTCCCCGGGACAATCCGTTCTTCACCACGGCGGCCGGCAAATACCGCGCGATCTTCGCCTACGGCATACGAAATCCGTTCGGGCTTGCGGTGCAACCGGGCACCGGCCGGATGTTCTTCACGGACGTCGGCGCCAGCGCTTTCGAGGAGGTCAACGACCTTGTCGCCGGCGCCAATTATGGATGGCCGCTTGCAGAAGGGTTTTCCACCAACCGACTTTTCAGGCAACCCCTCCTCGCTTACTCGCCCATGGTCGGCCAGTGCATCGTCGGAGGGATGTTCCTCCGGCGCGACTCTGCCTGGCCGGAAAAGTGGCGCGGCAGGTTCTTCTTCGGGGATTTCATGAAGCACTGGATCAAGGCCCTTGATCCGGCCGCCCCGACCAACGTGGTCAGCTTCGCCCGCGACCTGAACGGTCCTGTGGCCGTCGAACTCGCCCCGGACGGATCGCTCCTCGTGCTCAACCGCGGCGCCATCTGGCGCGACCCGAAAAGATTTGTCCCGAACGCGGGGTCGCTCGTCCGGATTCGCTACACCGGCGTCGAGATCCATCCCGCGCTTCCGGCGAACGGCGAGGTCGCCGCCCTGGGATTGCCGCTCGAAGCTGAACGGCTTCCACGGCACCTGTCCGAAACCCGCGTCATCGATTGGCTGAAGGATCCAAACGGATTCCCGAACGCCGTCGCCTACAAACCGAATGTCCCGCTTTGGGAACCGGGGTTCCAGGTTGATTACGCCATCGCGGTCCCGCGCGGAAAGCGTATCGGGTTTGTGCCGGACGAGGCGTGGTCCCTGCCGATGGGCACCGCGGTCGTCCGCCAATACCGGTTGGCCTCTGTCCCTGGCGTTGGGTCCGGGCTCATTGAGACACGACTTTTTGTCGCGGGCGAAGACTGCGCTTACGGCGCTTCCTACCGTTGGCGTCCGGACGGGAAGGACGCCGACCTTGTCGAGGACCCGGACCAGGTCACGGTTCAAGCAGCCGGTCTTCATCAGTCGCAGGAGAGATTCTGGATCTTCCCCGGACTGGAACCGTGCCTGAGGCAGCCCGAATGGAGCCTCGCCTTCTCGCCCATGATCACCTCCCGGCAGATGATCCGCGACAGCGCGGACAGTCCGCTCCATCTCCTGCTCGAACGCGGCCTTCTCGACGGAGCGCCTGGGGCGCAATCCCTCTCGGCCCTGCCGCGCCTCGCCCGCTGGGATGACGCCAGCGCACCGCTCGAACTCCGAGTTCGCAGCTATCTCGACGTCCACTGCGCGGCCTGCCATCAGCCGGGCGGGGCCTCGCGCGGTCTTTATGATGCCCGATTCAGCACGCCGCTCGACCGGGCGGGAATCCTGAATGGCCCTTTGGCCGCCGGGGATCTCGGAATTTCGGGGGCGAAAGTCGTCGTCCCGGGTGACCCGGAGAAATCCATCCTCTACCAGCGCCTGAAAACCACCGATTTTTTTCGCATGCCCCCGGTTCAATATCACAACGAGACCGCACCCATCCTGCCCCTGGTGGAGGAGTGGATCCGTTCGCTGGGAGACAAGACCGCAAGCCTCAAAAAATGAAGCAACTCCTTGTCGTCATCAGCGTCGTCGCTTCAAGTTTTCAAAATCCAGGGGCTTTGAGAGACACGACCCCCTCCCCAAGGCGCCTTGCGGTTGGACATGCGGCGGGAAGAGGTGCTGGCGAGCCGAATGGCAGCCGACGGTGGGCGTGGAAGCGCGGATGAGGGCTCCTGTTGAATTACTGAATCACGATGTTGTCCCCTGTTCCTCCATCGAGGACGTCCAATCCGGCGCCCCCGATCAGGACATCATCGCCCGGGCCTCCCAGCAGGACATCGGTACCGGCGCTGCCGATCAGTATGTCGTTGCCGCTGCCGCCATCGCCCGTCAACTGAATGACGCCCGACGCGAGGCCGGACGCTTCGATGACGTCGTCGCCATCCAGGGCGTTCACGGTCAGTCGATCCTGCGTCTCCTCACTGCCGAGGAGGGTCACCTGCGCCGCAAGGCCGAGGACGCTCAGGCTGGAGCCCGATCCCGCCACGACGATGACGTCGTCGCCCGCGGTTCCATCGACGATCACGCTGTCCGGTTGTGTGTCGCCGGTGCCCGAACCGGCCGGCACGGCCAGATCGAGAATTACCCCGGTAACGTCCGTGCCGCTCAGATCATGAACGCTTACGATGTCCGATCCCCCAAGGGCATTGAACACCACTTGCTCCACATCATTGAGGTCCATGATAATGTTGGCGACGTTGCGTGTGAACCGAACGCGCCCGCCATTGGCCGCGATATCGATCACTTCGCTGATGTTCGCGCCATTGAACAGGAGGACATCCGCGCCCTTTTGACCTTCCAGGGTGTCGTCCCCATCCCCGGGATTCCAAATCATCGTGTCATCCCCGTCGCCGGCCAGAATCGCATCGTCGCCTTGACCGCCGATGAAGAGTTCGTCGCCCGGGCCGCCGATCAGCAGGTCGGCCTGCGGGCCCCCGTTGGCGGTCAACTTGATCTCCCCGGCTTCCAGGCCCGTGGCGTCCAGGACGTCGGCGCCCCCGAGTGTGTTGACGACGAGGCTATCCGAGAGGGGGTCGGCGCCCAGAACGTCGACTGCGGCGCTCAGGCCCGTGACGCGCACGGCGCCGGCAGATCCGGATACGGCAAGGGCGTCGTCGCTGGCCGTGCCATTGACCACAATAGTGTCCGACTGCCCGTCCCCGGTCCCCGATCCGGCCGGAGAGGCAAGATCCACGAGAACCCGCGTGACACTCGTTCCCGCCAGGTCGTTGACGGTCACAACGTCGGCCCCGCCGAGCGCGTTGAAGGTCACGACCTCGATCCCATCGCAATCCATCACGATGTTGCCGACGTCGCGAGTGAAGCGCAGCCGGGATCCATTGGCGGAGACATCGATTCGCTCGCTGATGTTGGCGCCATTGAAGAGCAGGACGTCCTCATCGGCGCCACCCTCCACGACATCGCTGCCGTCGCCGGGATTCCAGACCGCCGTATCCTTTCCGTTTCCGCCGTCCATCACGTCGCTGCCCCTTCTGCCCACGAGGAGGTCGTCGTCGCCATCGCCGAACAACTGGTCGGCAGCCGACCCGCCGGTCAGCGTATCGTTGCCATCCCCACCGTGGAATTCCGCCGGAGGCAGGGCGCCGCCGGCCTCGTTGATCCGGATGTCATCGCGTCCGCCCAGACCGAAGGCGCGGATCAGGACGGTATTGGCGATCGTGGGGACACCTCCTGTGATCGGAACCAATCCATCATTCACCAGGATATTGCCGCCGGTGTCGCCACTCACTGCGATGGAATTGTCCTGGTCATCCCCGGTGATGGTCAGCACCCCGGTTGCGGCATTGAAGATCGCCACGATGCCTCCGGAAGCCACTCCGACCTTGGTAGTCGCCTCCGCTCGTTGGCGGGCCGAATCGAAGAGCAGAACGGTCACGGTCGCCTCCTCGCCGGCAGGGAGTTGAATCGTCGCCGGGACAGTCCCCGTTCCGGTCCAGGCGCCGCCTTGGAGAGCGAGGGGAACTCTCAGGAGGCGCGGCAGGGACGGGCGAAAGTCCACCGTCGCCACTCCCAGGACGACGTCGCTGGAAGCCATGGCAGTCACCGTGAAGGTCTGTCCAGCCACCAACGGCTTTGGATTCACCTGGACGGACTGAATCGCGGGCAATCCCCAACACGGAATGCCGCATCCCAGCGCCAGGGCGCAGAAAAGTGACGTGCCTGTCGCCCGGCGTGTGTCAACGATCGGTTTCATGGTCGGAATCCCGGTTGAAATGCAGTCGCTCGTGGTCCCGGCTCAAACCGCAGCCGCCGCGCGCCAGCGCAATTTCATGCCCAGCAGCGTCAGCACCGCCAGGCCTGACGCGCCGACCCAGCCTCCGGCCTCCGGAATCGTCGTAGCGAGAGTCGCGGGACCGATCGTGGTCCCCGTAGCGGATTCGCCCGAGGCCGAGAATTCGTGGTAAGTCACGGGGCCGGGAAGAAAGGAACTGGTGAACGAAAAGCCCGCCAGCATCGACCCGACCGCCACGTCCCCGGTGGGGTCCAGCGAGAGGAAGTCCTGTGCAGAGGCCCCGGTTATCGGGACTCCGAGGTCGGCGAACCAGATGGGATCCGGAACCGCCACGTCTCCACCGGAGAAAACATCGAGCGGATTCCAGTCGGGCGCCCCCACGTCGAACTCCAGTGACCAGGCGGCGACATCGAAGAGTCCGGCCGAATTATCGACGTTGTAGAAGTAGGTCACGGTACCGTCGCCATGGATCACGAACGAGCCAAGGACGTCCGCCATGGTGCGCGGTGACGGCAGGAGCAGCAGGCTCGCAAGGCCGATCCCGGCGAAAGTCAACTTCAGGGGAGGTGTCGGGTGTTTCATGGTGTTACGACGCGAATGCCGGGAACTCAATCACGCGGCCCCGCCGCAAGCCATTCCCCAATCGGGTCATTTGAGTTCGCGAATGGGACTGCCCTGGACCCTGGGAGCCGTCTGAGAGCCCGTCTGAAAATTAGGAGGGGCCCTGTTTTCGCAGGAAAGGCCGGATGGCGAGGCGCGACGAGGGAGCATACCCTTCAGGGGTCTGTGACTGAGGAGCAACGAAGCCAGGCGGCCTTTCCTGCGAAAACCCTTCGGGCGACGGGTCTTTTGCGCGAGGCCTTCGTTGGCTCGACCGTCACAGCCCGCTGCGGGGATGCTCCGGTCTCGCCGCCTCGGCCTCGCACAAAATCCCTCGTCGCAGGGCCCTTCCTAATTTTCAGTCGGGCTCTGAGGCATTCGGCACCGCGGGGCAATCGGAGGCCGGCCGGGCGCACCCGCCGGGGAATTCTTCGGGGCAAAACGCGGATTGAATCCGCCGCCGCCAGCGTTCACCGTCAGCCGCCTCACGCTGCGGAATCCCCGAATCCTCTTTTCCGCCATGAAGATCGAAGGAATCAAAGGCTGCTACGAAAAGACGTGCGGAATGTTTTATTTCGCAAGGATGTGCTCGAAGATCCGGCTTCACGCGGCGGGTCAACTCCCCGCCGAGTACGTTCCCTTGCTGGGAAAGGGCTTCGATGGGCGCACCTGTCGCTACCTGCGTGTGGACTATGAGGACGTCAGGGAATGTGTCCTCGCCGGTCACTCGGACCAGGAATCCCTCGAATGGTGCTTCACCAACGGCCATCGCCCGACTGACGAGGAGGTCCTCATCTACAATAGTTTCATGAGCAAACGGGGCTGGCGTGACGATGAATCCGACGGCTTTATCCCCGAGTCCATCCGCCGGTACGGACTCCCGGACGACGGCCGCATTGTCACGGATTTCGACCTCATCGAGGTGGACGAAGGCCGCTGGTACCCCGACATGTGGCGGGACGCCTGGAAATAAGCGGTCTTCGAGCCCGTCTGAAAGCCTTCGTTGGCTCGACCGTCACAGCCCGCTGCGAGGATGCTCCGGTCTCGCCGCCTCGGCCTCGCACAAAATCCCTCGTCGCAGGGCCCTTCCTAATTCTCAGATGGGCTCTTGGGTAGAGGAGGCGGGACGTTGCAAGGTTGCTACGTTGCAGGCTTGCGACGTTGCAAGGTTGCGACGGGGCGGGAGTTAAGGGAATCTCGACTTGTGTTCCGCACCAGCACGCCGGTGACCGCCGGGGCCTTCCATAATCGCAGTCGTGAACTGGCGGAACTGGAGCGCGCGGTCGAACAACTGAAGCGGGGTGCGCCGAAGTGGGTGGCGATCCTTGGGGCGCGAAAGATAGGAAAGACAAGCCTGGTGCTGGAGGCAGCGCGGCGGAAGGCCGGGACGGATCTGCGGGTGGTGACGATGGACGTTCAGGAGGCGGCACCGATTTCGATCGAGGTGTTTCGATCGATGGGTCTGCGGGTCATCGATACGGTCTTTGGCCCCGAGCTTGGGGAGTCCCCGGAGCATCTCGCCCGCCGCTCGGCGGAGTACCGGGCGCTGCTTCAACGCTCCGCCGGGTTCACGGCACTGCCATCCCAGGTACGCGCCGACGTGCTGGAGATCGTGGAGGGGGAGGCAACCCCGGCGCGCGTGGCGGTCTGGCTCCAATTGCCCGAGCAGTTGGCGGAGGCACGGGCACTGAGGTTGGCGGTGGCGCTGGATGAGTTCCAGGAACTGGCCGCGCTCGAATCCGTGCGCAAGGGATTCGACCCCTTTGCGCTCATGCGGAGTCAATGGCAGAAGCACACCCGGGGCGCCTTTGATCTCCTGGCCACGCGGGGTGCGACCCAGTTGGGTGTGCAGGTAAAGCGGAGCGAACTGCCGTTGCGCTTTTCGAAGGTGGCGTGGTCCAGAATGGCGGCGGAGGCCGAACGGCTGGGGTGGCATTGGGTCGTGGTGGCGGTGAGTGTCACGGGGGCCATTGTCGTGCTGGATCCGGATCGCGCGTCGGACGGACGCGAGGTGCGTCTCGGCGAGGAAGCGGCCATCGACAACCTGGTTCTGTGGCTGGACCGTCGTGAACTCCGGAGTGCGTCCACCAGGAGACAGCGTCCCAGGAGCCGGCGTTCCGCAGAACTTCCTTAGAGCCCGTCTGAAAATTAGGAAGGGCCCTGCGACGAGGGATTTTGTGCGAGGCCGAGACGGCGAGACCGGAGCATCCCCGCAGCGGGCTGTGACGGTCGAGCCAACGAAGGCCTCGCGCAAAAGACCCGTCGCCCGAAGGGTTTTCGCAGGAAAGGCCGGCTGGCTTCGTTGCTCCTCAGTCACAGACCCCTGAAGGGTATGCTCCTTCGTCGCGCCTCGCCATCCGGCCTTTCCTGCGAAAACAGGGCCATTCCTAATTTTCAGACGGGCTCTTAGAGCCCGTCTGCCGGGGCCCTCCCGGACAATCCGCCACGGGAGACGCAAGCGCCCGATGAGAGCTCAATCCCGATCCACACCCCGGGCCGCCTCCTCCAGCATCATCCACGGCGAGTGCATCCGGCCGGTTTGACTGGCTTGAACCCATTCTGGATCCGGCAGGAGGGATCGTACCCGGGCAATCGATACCTCACGCCGCGCACGGTCACGCGGCGACAGGGTCTCTCCCAGGTGTTCCCGCATGGCATCTGCCGCGCCGAACAACCGCGCCGATCGCACCGGCTCCCCCATGTGCAGGGCCAGTTCGGCATGGCGATCCAGGATGAACGGCACGGCCCAGCGGTTGCCGAGCTCACGGGCGATGCGGCCCCACTCACCCAGGGCGGTCGTGGCGCGCGCGGTGTCGCCCTGGGCCATCGTCACTTGTGTGATTCCCCAAAGGACCAGGGAAATGGTCCAGAGATCGCCCAGCCTCTGGTAGATTCCAAGGCCGGTCTCCATCAGTTCGCGCGCCCGGTCCAGGTCGCCACGTTCCATCGCGACCCGTCCGAGGCCAATCCCGCCCATGGCCTCAAGCATGGGGACGCCAAGCCTTCGCCCGACCGCTCGGGCCTCCGTCAACCGCCGGTCGGCCTCATCCAACCGGCCATGGACGCAATCGAGAAACCCCCGGAGCGCGCTGCAATGCGCCGCACCCGCCTCGTCGCCGGCGCCCCGGTAAAGGGCCTCCGCCTCGGCATAGAACGCCTGGGCCTCGTCGTCGCGATCCGACACCCATGCAATCCGGCCCGCGGCGAGCCGGAACCCTGCCGCGACGGCCGGCGGCACGGTGGAAGCCTCCACCGTCACCAGGCGCCCCACAAATTCGCGCGCTTCCTCGAGGTTGCCGCGCACTTCAAGGAACCGGTAGAGGGCTTGCAGCAACCGATACCCGGCCTCGGGTTTGCCCGACTGGATGGCCCAGTCCCAGGCAAAGCGCAGGTTGAAGATCTCCTGCTGACAGCGGTCGAGCCATTCCTTCTGCTCCCGGCCCTCCAGCTTACGGGCCGCCGATTCGGACCATTCCAGGAAGTAACGGAGATGCCGATCCCGCAACAGATCGAGTTCGCCCGACGCCTCCAGCTTGGTCCGGGCGTAATGCCACACCGTCTCGAGGAGGGTGAACCGGGGTTCACCGCCGCCCTCCCGTTCGACAGTGATCAATGACTTGTCCGCCAGTTGTTGGAGGAGGTCGAGAATCTCGGTCTCCTCGATGCCTTCTCCCGGACATACGGCCTCCAGCGCCCGCAGAGTTCGCCCGCCAACAAACGCGCCCAGGCGCCGAAACAGGATCCGCTCCGGCTCGGACAACAGGTCATGGGACCAGTCGATCAAGGCCTGCAAGGTCTGCTGGTGGGGCATCCGTCCCGTCCCCCCGGTTCGCAGCAGTCGGAACCGGTCGTCCAACCGCTCGGCAATCTGATCCAGGTTCAGGACCCGTGCCCGCGCCGCCGCAAGCTCGATCGCCAGCGGGATCCCGTCCAACCGGCTGCAGATCTCGGCAAGGGCGGGCGCATTCGCATTGGTGACGACAAAATCCGGCCGCACCGCCGAGGCGCGGTCGATGAACAGTTTGACGGCTTCATATTGCGAGAGCCGCTCCACGATGTCCGGACCGGACAGACTCACGGACCGGATGTCCAGCATGGCCATCGGCGGGACCGGGAACGTGATCTCTCCGGCGATTCCGAGGTTGTGGCGGCTCGTCGCGAGGATCTTCAGGTGCGGGCACGCCCGCAGAAACTCTGTCGCCAGCTCCGCCACGGCCCCAAGCAGATGTTCGCAGTTGTCCAGGAGAAGCAGGAGCCGCTTCGATCGCAGAAAACGGATCAGAGTCTGCTTCAGGGGGCGTTCGGTTTCCTCCCGTGTTCCCAGGGCGGCTGCGACGACCTCGAGGATCGGTGCCGGCTGCGACAGCGGCGCCAGTTCCACGAGCCAGACGCCGTCCTCGAACGCCTGGATGACCTGCGCCCCGACCTCCAACGCCAACCGGGTCTTGCCCGTGCCCCCGCTCCCAAGCAGCGTCAACAGGCGCACCGACGACAACCGACGTTTGACCTCCTCGATCTCCCGCTCACGCCCGACAAAACTCGATGTCTGCACCGGCAGGTTGTTCGGAAGGACCTCCATGGACCGTGGAGGAGGAAAGGACTCGGCCAACCCGGGTGCCACCACCTGAAACAGGAGTTCCGGACGATCCAGGTTTCGCAGCCGATGGCTTCCGAGGGCCTTGAAGCGCACCTCCGCCGGCGGGTCATCCTCCAGCAGCCCCTGGGTGACCTGCGAGAGGAGGATCTGCCCGCCGTGGGCCGCGGCCTCGATGCGCGCGACGCGATTCAAGGTCCCCCCGAAATAATCGCCATCACGAAACTCCGCCGCCCCCGTGTGCATACCAATCCGGACCCGGACACCCCCGATCTCCCCCCAGTCCTCGGCCGCCAACCGGCGTTGGATTTCGATCGCCGCCTCGAGCGCGGGTCGCGAGGTCGGGAATGCCGCACAGATGGCGTCGCCCACCGTCTTGAAGACATGCCCGCCGCAGCCGAGGACCGCATCCCTCAGAAGGGCATCGTGGCGTTCAAGGGCCGGTCCCATTTGGCGGGGGAACTGCTCCCAAAGACGCGTGCTCCCCACGATGTCCGTGAAGAGGAAGGTGACAGTCCCTTGCGGCACGTCCGACATGACGTCATCGAACCGAAATTCCTGCATCTTGGGGAGCCGCAACTGCCGGCACGACAGTCCAGCACATAACAAGTTTTTCTGGACCTCGCTCCGATACCTGTGAAGAGTTCCGGCGATTTCACCGCAAACAGCCCGCGCCGCCTTTGCCAGGCACCGACGCCGCGCAGGTTGAGGACTCGGGAGGAGATCTGCATGAACTGCCAACGGACGAAATCATTTCCATCCATCATCACCCTTATTCTTCTGACCGCCGCCGCCGTGGCGATGCCAGCGCGGGCTGAACTGATCGGATTCTATCCGTTCGATCCCCAGGCCACGCCCACGACCGATGCCAGCGGGAAGGGAAATGACCTTGCCAGCACCGGCAACGATCCCGCCTACGAGGCCGACGGCGGATTGAGCGGCGGGGCCTACCGCTACGACGGCGCCCAGCACCTTGTCTCCCCCATCAACATCAACCCGGATGTCCTGCCCAATTTGACCATGGGCGCATGGGTGCGCCCCACGTCTCTCGTCCCTGATCTCCGGAAGGTGATCGGCCAGGATGACGGGGGTTGGGACCGTGTCATTGGTCTCGATAATCGGAGTGGCCCCTTTCGTTACACCGGCTTCACAGGATTCGGCCCCGGTCCCGAGGAATTGCCCGCTCCCACCAGCACGGAACAATGGGCCTTTATCGCGGCCGCCTACGACGAGTTCGGCCTGCTGATGACGATCTATGTCGACACGGATGCCAATACCGTGGGAGACGATCTTTTTTCCATCGACGTCAACGACACCTTTTTCCTGGGAGGAGTCGAGACAACGGCGATTGGCAATATCCGCGCCGATCAATTGGTCGAAGGCTGGGTCGGCTACATCGACAATGCCTTCTTCTTCGACGAAACGCTGACGCTCTCACAGTTGGCCGACATGCGAAACCGGGGGACGCCGGACTTGACCGTCGAAGTCGACCCCAACTTCTCGGCCGTGTCGGTGCCGGATCTGACCGCGCTGCCTGGCGACGTCGCCACCCATGACATCGCCATTCCCATCCGCAATGACGGCGCCTCGAAGGCGCTGCACATCTCGTCGGTGACCCTGGCCGGCGCCGACACGAACCTTTACCACCTCGGGACCTTCCCGAACCAACTTACGCCCTCGCAGACCGGAACCATCAACGTCACGCTGGATTCCCAGGCACAGGTGGGGACCTTCCAGGCCCACCTGGTGATCCTGACCGACGACAGCGTTCAACCCAGGACGACGCTGGACCTTGCTGCCACGATCATGCCGACGGACGCCACGGATCCGATGCTGCAAATCGTCACAGCCGATCCGGTCGTCGGTCAGCGTCCCGGCGGCGCATCTCCCGTAACCGTTGACCTCAAAAACTCCGGCGCGGCTCAGACGCTGACGATTGTGTCCACGACCGTCACCGGCCCCGACGCAAGCCATTACACCATCGATTCGGCGCCTCAAACGCTGGCGCCTGGCGCCGCCGGCTCCATTAAACTGACGTTCAATTCCCAGGGCGAGGAGCGCTCGTTCGCCGCCCAGCTCGAAATCATCAGCACGGACGCGACCGGACGCCTACGGACTGTCGACCTCACAGCCACCGTCCTGCCCACGCAGATCCGGCCCTCGCTGGTCGGGTTTTATCCGTTCGACGACGCCGCGAATCCCACAAAAGACGAAAGCGGCAATGGCCACGACCTTATGAACCCCACGAACGAAGTGGCGACCCTGCCCGCCTACGACCCGGCCGGCGGCTATGAAGGCGGAGGGTATTCGTTCGATGGAACCCAGCTCTGGGTTGTCCCGATCGACATCAATGCTTCGGCCATCCCCGAACTCACCATGGGGGCCTGGGTGAGACCCGACAGCCTCGAGCCCGACCCTCTCCGCAAGGTCATGGGCCACGATGACGGCGCCTGGGATCGCACCATTGGACTCGACAATCGTGGAGGCGACTTTCGCTACGCCACCTTCACGGGCGTCAACGCCGTCGGGCCGCTGGTCGGACTGCCCGCCCCGGAAAACACCGAAGATTGGACCTTTATCGCGGCTGTCTTCAACCAGACGCAGAACAGGGTCATCGCCTATATCGACCTGGATGCCTCCACGACGGACGACGCGCTCGTCACCGCCAGTGCTGAAGACTCCCCGTTTGGCACCGGCTTCCCGAATGCGGCCATCGGCGATCTCCGCCCTGACGGGCCCTCGGAGCCGTGGTTGGGCAGCATCGACAACGCCTTCTTCTACAATGCAGCCCTGACCGCGGAGCAGGTCACCCAGATCCGCAATGGCGGCAAAGCCTTCATCCTGTCCGGCGGCGCCCCCGAGGGCCCCCGCATCACGGCCGTCACCGCGAATGCCAGCGCCGTTTCGCTAACGTGGACCAGTCTTCCGGCGGTCCAGTATCGCGTCGATTATACGGGGATCTTACCCGGGGCTTGGACCCAGATTGCCACCCAGGCCAGCGGCGGCACCTCGACGACCTACCAGGACACCGACGCCGCGCGCCGCGCCAAATCCACCGGATTCTATCGGGTCGCAGCCCTGCCCTGAAGTCACGCGCCCACATTCCTTCGTGGCCTTCGTGGCGATCCTTCCCGCGGGATCCCATGAAGTTTCGCTTCGCCACCGCGCTCGTTGTCCTGTCAGCGAGTCGCCTCCACTGCCCCGTGGAGGGCGCGGGACCGGAATACACCGTCTCCTCCCTGCGCATCAAAGGCGCTCCCCATCCCGGCTTGGTCCGGCTCCCGCCCGAACAAACACGCATTTCCTTCACCAACCGGGTACCCGCCACCCTGCTCGAGCGCAATTCCGTTTACGAAATCGGGTCGGGAGTCGCCCTCGGGGATGTCGACGGCGACGGCCGCGTCGATATCTATCTCTGCTCCGTCACGGGCGGCAACCGGCTCTTCCTGAACCGGGGATCCTGGCGATTCGAGGATGCCACGGACAACACGGGTGTCGGCTGTGCGGACCAGGCCTCGACCGGCGCCGTCTTCGCCGATGTCGACGGAGATTCCGACCTCGATCTGCTCGTCAATGCGCTGGGCGGCGGCACCCGCCTGTTTCTCAACCACGGAAAGGCCCGCTTCGTCGAATCCCTGGAGAGTGGCCTGTCGCGCAGCCATGCGAGCACCAGCCTCGCCCTGGCCGATATCAATGGAGATGGCTCGCTCGATTTGTATGTCGCCAATTATCGCTCCCGCACCGTCAAAGACGATCCGTCGGGACTGGACGACGTCCGTGCCGGGTATGTGAACGGCAAATTCGTCATCCGACCCGAGGGCCGTTTCGAACCCATCTTCCTGAAGACCGGCGGTGTCAGCCTTTTTGAATTGGGGGAACCCGACCGGCTGTATCTGAACGACGGCAGGGGACACTTCTCTCCGGTCTCCTGGACGGACGGCACCTTCCGTGACGAGCGCGGTCAACCGCTCACCACGGAACCCGGGGATTGGGGCCTGGCCGCGGCCTTCCACGACCTCAACCGGGACGGCGCGCCAGACCTCTACGTTTGCAACGACTTCTTCAACTCCCCGGATCGCATCTGGCTCAACGATGGCCATGGACACTTCCGAGCCCTCCCTGGACGCGCGCTCGGTTCCTCCAGCCTCTCCTCGATGGCCGTCGACTTCGCCGACATCAATTGCGATGGGTGGGACGATTTCCTCGTCGTCGACATGCTCAGTCGCGATCCCCGTCTGCGCCAGCGCCAGCGCGGCAGCCGGATCCAGGAACAGGCAATCGTCCCTGTCCAGGACCCCCGCCAACGCATCGAGACGCCTCGAAACACCCTCGCCCTCAGTCGCGGCGACGGCACGTATGCCGAGATCGCCCAGTATGCCGGCCTCGACGCCTCCGAATGGTCCTGGAGCATCGTGTTCCTGGATGTCGACCTCGACGGCTACGAGGATGTGTTGATCACCACCGGCAGCCTTCGGGATGCCAACGATGCCGACGCCGCGAGCCAGAATGCCGGCCGGATGTCCGCGGGAAGCCCGCAGGCCCGTCGCATGCCATTTCCACGGCTTGAACTCGCCAATCTTGCCTTTCGAAATCAGCACGATCTCACGTTCCGTGAGTGCGGAGCGCTCTGGGGTTGGAGCACGACGGGAATCTCGCACGGCATGGCGCTGGCCGATCTCGATGGCGACGGCGACCTGGACATCGTGGTCAACAACATCGACCAGCCTGCCGGTGTTTATCGCAATGACTCCGCTGCTCCACGCCTCGCGGTCCAACTCCGCGGACGGGAGCCGAATACCCGCGCCATTGGCGCCACGATCACCGTTCGCAACGGGGCCGTTCCCCTCCAAACCCAGCAGGTGATCAGTGGCGGCCGCTATCTGTCCGGCGATGACCCCTTGCGGGTGTTCGCCGCGGGTTCGCCGACGAATCAACTCGAGGTCGAGGTGCGCTGGCCATCGGGCGCCCGCACAGTCTGTCCGCGCATCCCAGCGAATTGCCGAGTCGATGTGACCGAGCCAGAAGGCAATTCCACCACCCCCACCCCCACCACCAGTTCCATCTCCGCCTCGGGCACGCCGTTGTTCGAGGACGTCAGTCAGCTCCTTTCCCATTCGAACCGCGACGCCCCTTTGGACGACTTCTCCGGGCAACCGTACCTCTCGCGCAGCGTTCGCAATCCGGGCCCCGGCATTTGCTGGTACGATGCCGACAGGGATGGGTGGGAGGACCTTCTCGTTCCGGCGGGGCGCGAAGGCAACCTGCTCCTGTATCGGAATACCCACACGAACCGATTCGAGCTCTTGCGCCGGCCTGATGCCGCGCAGCGCGATCAAACCTGCCTGATCTGCTGGTCGACTGCCGATGATCGAACCCGGCTGCTCGTCGCCATGGACCGGAATGATTCGCGGGCAACCAACGCGCCTGCCGTGGTCCAGTTCGCTCTCCAGGGCAATCTTCCCGCCGAAAGTCTCACGGCACCGGAATCGAGTCCGGGTCCGATGAGCCTGGGTTATCTCGACCGCCGCCCGGCACTCTTCGTCGGCGGGCGCGCATTGCCCGGACGTTACCCGCAGGCCGCGTCCTCGGCGCTTTACACCTGGGTGCATGGCCGCTGGGAGTTGCATGCCGCCGCCACGAAGGTCCTCAGCCATTCAGGCCTCGTGAATGGCGCCACCTGGAGTGATCTCGACGGCGATGGGCGCCTCGAACTGATCCTCGCGTGCGATTGGGGCCCCATCCGTGTGTTCTCCACGCACCTGGGCACCCTTGAGGAGCAAACCCGCAAGCTCGGCCTCGACCGATATATCGGCTGGTGGAATGGCGTCACCACCGGCGACCTGGACGGAGACGGCCGGCTGGACATCGTCGCCTCGAACTGGGGACGCAACTCCCGTTACGAACGGTTTTGCTCCCGTTCCCACCCGCTTCAGGCGTGGTATGGCGATCCTGATGGGGACGGCCGCGTCGAGGTCCTCGAAGCGTTCTTCGATCCAAACCCATCCAGGTACGTTCCGCTCCAACCGCTCGACGTGGTTGGGGATATGCTCCCTCCCGTCAAAGCCGCCTATCCCACCTTCGCCAGCTATGCGGCGGCCGGGATCGACGAGATCCTCGAGCCCTACCGTGCGCGTCTGAAATGCATCGAGGCGTGCTGGCTTGAGAACACCCTCTTTCTCAACCGCCAGGATCGGTTCGAGGCAAAACCGCTCCCCGCCGAAGCCCAGTTCGCCCCGGCATTCGGCGTGGTCGCGAATGACTTCGACGGCGATGGTCACGAGGACGTCTTCCTCGCGCAGAATTTCTTCGGCGTCAGTCCTCAATCCTCCCGCTATGACGCGGGCCGCGGCCTCGTCCTTCGTGGCGACGGTCTGGGCAACCTCCTGCCAATGCCGGGCCAGCAAAGCGGCGTCCTCCTGTACGGCGAGCAACGGGGAGCCGCGGCCACTGACTTCGACCACGACGGTCGTGTCGATCTCGCCGTTGCTCAGCGTGACGGACCCGTGGGCCTCTTCAAAAACCGCGGCGCCAAACCCGGACTGCGAGTCCGGTTGATCGGGCCATCCGAAAACCCCGACGGAATCGGCGCTGTCCTCCGAGTCGGTTATGGTGACCGACTCGGACCCGCGCGAATCGTTCAGGCGGGTTCTGGATTCGGGTCCCAGGACAGCCCGGTGCAGGTCCTCGGGCTCGATGGCGAGGCAACGCGCCTCCGCGTCGTTTGGGAGGGCGGAAAAATGACCGGGCACCCCCTGAAACCCGGACAACGCGAGGTGGTCGCGCATGCCGGTTCGCCATGAGACCTCGCAGTGCGCCCAGCAAAATGGCCGCCGAACGATGCCCGGTCCCGGAGGGACCAGGGACAGTAGCCGGGGGCAAGTCCCGCGGACGCGGGAAGCGCGGCCCCCCGGAACAGCACGGATTAAATGAGATCGCGACCCGGAGGGTCGCGGGCCATACGGCTGTGCACCCCGATAGTGGTGCGGCCGGTTCTGGTGGTCGTTCGCCGCCGCACCGGCTGCCGCCCGCGCCCCGCCGGGGCGCGGGCGAATGGGATGGCAGACGCTACCGGGGGCGGCGCTCGTGCCTCGCTTGCCCCCGGGCTGTTTCGCTCACCCGCCAGCACCCAAGTCATCTATTGTCCCCCGTCCCTCCGGGACAGCGGGTCGCATGCGTAGACCACGCTCCTCCCAGCGCCGATGCGGGCTGAAGCCCGCGCGCCGGAGGCCGACCCCCACGTTACCGGACCGCGGCGTTCACGCCGCTTCAATATCGAACCCGCCAACGAATTTGGAAATCTCCTCGTCCTTCGTTGGCTTCGTTTCCTTCTGTTCCATCTCGACTGCAAACGGGTCCACAAACTTCCAATGCAGGAACGTCAGAGACTTGCTCAAGACTTTTTTCTGTAAGATCCCGCCTTCTATTTCCGTTTTCTGTTTGTCGCCGGGAGAAGCCAAGGACACCCGACCACGGCAAGCAAGACGCGAACGCCGGACGTACTATTGGAAGCGACTGTACGGAGGCATCCTACTACCAAGCCTTGAAGAACCACGCCGACCGGCATTCAAGCATCGACCGCATTGATTTATGAATCAGCCCAACCGACCCGCCATGGAAATCCGCCTGGGCGCCGTCAAGGTCGCCCTCTGGAGACATGAAAGCGAGAGCGGCGTCCGTCACAGCGCCACCTTCAGCAAAATCTATCGCGATGGAGACAAATGGCAGACCACCGATTTCTTCGGGCGGGACGACCTCCTCCTGGTCGCCAAGGTCGCCGACGACGCCCATAGTTGGATCTTCGCTCACGGCCGGGAATCCGGCGCCCCCAATGCCGTGCCGGCACCGGAGGGCGACGCCAACCCACCCGGAGTATCTTCGACCCCGATGCGTCGAGCCACTCCCCCTAATCGCGAATAGGGAATCAGGAAGGCGGGAAAACGGGTTCATGGGCCGTGAGCGCGCACCCATGAGCCGTGTGCAACCGCCGCTCTCAGGCCATCGCCAGTCCCCGCATCGTGCCCGTCGAGGACGCAAACTGCTCAGTCTCGATCTCCATCCGCTGAAGCATCGACACAAACAGATTTGGCAGCGGGTAGTTGCGATCGGTGTTGAAGGCAAGGTGCTGCCCATGCCGAAAGCCGCCCCCGGCGAAGAGCGTCGGAAGATTGGTCGTCACATGCGTATCCGCATTTCCGAGGTTCGACCCGTAGAGGATCATGGTCCGGTCCAAAAGTGATTCGCCTTCTTCCGGGGTCTCTTTCAGACGCGTGAAGAGACTGTCGAGTAACTTCATGTGGTACTCGTCGATGGCGCGCAACTGCGCGAGCTTCGCCTCCGACCGCCCGTGGTGTGACAGGTTATGATAGCCGTCCGAGGTCTTAATCCCGTCAAATTCGATGGCCGGTGAGTTGACGCTGTCCAGGAGGAGCGAAATGGATCGCGTGGAGTCGGTTTCGAACGCCAGGCGCGCCATGTCATACATCAATTCCACCTTCTCCATGTAGGCGCGCGGGCTCTCCGGATCGAGCGGCACCGGCACGTGCACCACGGGCTTCGGACGTCGCTCCCATTCCTTCGACATCGCCATCCGCTTTTCCAGGTCCCGGACGCTGGTGAAATACTGATCCAACCGCTCCCGGTCGCGCGCGCCGACGGTTCGCACCAGGGTGCGGGCCTGCCCGGCAAGGGCGTCGAGGATGCTCTGGCCCAGTTCCAGTTTTCGGACCTGTTCCTCTGTTTCCTGGGCCGAGCCGCTCAGGAACATGCGCCGAAAGACCTCGGACGCCTTCTCCTCGCAGGGGATCAGCACCCCCGAACTCGTCCACGACAGGCTCCGTTGCCCCTGTTGAACATTGACCCCAAGAGTCAGGGATGGAAACCGCGTCAGGTGTCCGATGCGCTCGGCGATGTACTGATCCAGGGAGATCGTGTTCCGGAAGCTGCCCCGCCCGGGATGCGGCGCGGCCGTCAGAAAGCAGTTGTCGGCCGGGTGGCCCCCGTCGACATCGGGATGCGAAACGCCGCTGAACACCGTGAAATCCCGTCGATGGTTGGCGAGCAGGCGAAGGTAGGTGGAAGGCGTGTAGTCCCGCCCTTCGGTCGATGGAAAGAAGTGGTGCGGCAGCAGGCCGAGGTTGTTGCAGATCGCAAATACCCGGCGCGGCACCCGGCCGGGAGATCCAGTCGCCGAACCTGGCGTCACTTCCGCCAGGCCCGGCGGAGTCATCGCCTCCAGCAGCGGCAGCGAGAGCGCAATGCCCGCGCCTCTCAGAAAACTGCGGCGCGTGAGAACACGACGACTCGGCGCGAACGGAGCGGCGACTGCGGGGCGGCTGGCTGGAGACTCCATGATGTCTTGTTGTTGCGCTTACTTGTTTCGGAAGAGTTCGCTTTGCACGAGGCCGTGGATCAAGGTTCGCACCCCATACCCCGATGGGCGGCTCTCGTCGAGGATCTTTCTGATCGTGGCGCGATCCGAATACCCGATCGGCGCTCCCGTGGCATAAATGGTGAACTGGCCGACGAGATTGAGCGCCAGTTGTTCCGCGTCCGCCGCAAGCAATTCCTTCAACTCGCGTACGTCCGCGAACTTCCGGCCGTCCGGCAGTTCCCCGGTCGCATCAACGGGCTGCCCAAGGCTGAAATGATACAAATTACCGTTGTGCCCGATGCCCCTGACGGGATCGCTGCTTCCGGTGCACCGGTAGCGATCGCGCCAGCCGCCCATGACATCAAAATTCTCGAGGGCAAACCCGGCCGGATCGATATTCCGATGACAGGCATTGCAGGATTCCTGGTCGCGATGCCTGGCGAGCTGCTCCCGAATGGTCGTGGCCCCACGAATATCCGGTTCAACCGCCCGCACGCTTGCTGGCGGTGGCGGAGGAGGCTTCCCCAGGAGGCGGGTCATGATCCATGCGCCCCGCTTCACCGGTGAGGTGGTCGTGCCGTTCGCTGTCACCTTGAGCACGCTGGCCTGCGTCAGCAACCCGCCCCGCACGGCTCCCTTCTCCAGATCAACGCGCCGGATCGCCACCCCCTTGACCCCCGGTATGCCATAGTGAGTTGCCAGCCGCTCATTCAACATCGCGAACCTGGCATGGACCAGATTTGTCACGGACAAGTCGCGCCGCAACAGCTCCGAAAAAAAGCACTGTGTCTCCGCCTCCATCGATTCCGCCAGGAGATCATCGAGTTGATAATCCGGATACAGCTCCTCGTCAGGGGCCGTCCCCGCGATCCGGCGAAGATCCAGCCAGTAGTCGAGAAACGCATCCACAAACCTCCGCGAGCGCGGGTCGTTCAACAGGCGTTCCGTCTGCGCCCGCAGCACCTCCGGTTCGTGCAACATTCCGGCGCCAGCAACCGACCTCAGTTCGTCGTCCGGACAGGAATTCCAGAGGAAGTACGACAGGCGCTCGGCGAGCGCCGAATCCCCCAGCGGGCCGGGACACTCCTGCAGATACAGAAAGCCGGGTGAACACAGAACCGCCGTGTAGCCCGCGATCATGGAGTCGGTGAAATCGTGTCCCGACCTCGTGGCGCCCTCGACGACATCGAGAAACAGGCTCAGATCCTCAGGGTCCACCGGGTGGCGATAGGCGCGCTCGACGAACCGGGACATGAGCTTGCGCGCATCGTCGGTCACGCCGGTCGACACCACCTTCACTCCGGGAGGCGGCCGAAACCGCCGCCTCCCGGGGCGAACGGCGGTCGCCTCGATTCGGACGCGGTTGGTCACGGGCAGGCCGGAGAAGAGTCTTCGGTGGCTCGTTGGCGGCCATTCGTCGATGAGCGGGCCCTCGACCTCCATCCACTGAAACGCCACTCCAGGCATGCCGTCGGGACCCGCAAGCGGATTCTTGTGATTCGGGGGCCGCGATCGAAACAGGCGCGCCGCATCGGGTCGAATGGTTTCACCCGCCAGAAGCCACACGTCCATTTCCGCCACCGTCGGATCGGGTCCGGCATCAAACCACCCCAGCTTGCGCAGACTTCGAGGCGGCGTCTCAGCATAGATACTCACGGGCTCCGATCGCCGCGCCCGTGACACACTCCGGTAGTCGCCCGACATCTGAATGCTGTAGGCGGAAAACGTCAAATGGTAGCGCCCGGCATACGGCGCCCGAAAACCGCCGAACCGGATCTCGGTGGGTTCGTAGGTACTCACGACAACCGCCATGGATTCCTTCTCCCGGCGCTCCGGGTCGGAGGTGTGAATCATCTTCCGACCCTTCTCCGCCATGATATCGAGCCGAAGGTCCAGGCCGACCAACGGAAAGGTCCGCCGGTTCAATGGACCCTCCAGGTCGATACTGCCCCAGAACTCGCGCTGCTCCCAGGTGTGGTACCGAGTCGTGGTCATTTCCGGCCGCTCGGCCTGCGGCATCATCGCCTGCCGCAATGCAGACTCCGACGCCGCGAGATATCGCGCCATTTGCACGTGCGAGACGTCCAGCGCGTCCCCGACCTTGTTGAACCCGTCCGCCTCGCGGTCCTCCGGCAGAAACTCCTTCACCTCGAGGTACGGAAGTTCCAGGAGGTCCCGGAGACTTTCCTCGTATTCATGCCGGTTGAGCCGTCGTTCGGTGGCCCGGCCTTCGCGGGAGATCCGTTCGTGATCCGCCTTGGTCAGGATCGCGTCCAGGCGGTTCGTGAATTCCGCCAGGTCCCCGGCGTCCGGCCGCGCCTTCTTCTTTGGCGGCATCTCCCCTTTGGAGACCCGGTCATGAATCTTGACCCATGTTGCCAACGTCGCCGAGTCCTCCAAGTCCAGGCGCAGTGCGGCCAAGTCGAGCCCGCCCTTTCTCAAATCGCCATCGTGGCACTCGGTGCAATACCGCTCGGTGAATCGGTCGACATCCGGCACGCCGGTTGGACCGGCCGACTGGCCGAAAACCGATTCCGTACTTTGTGCCGTCAGCAGCAGGGCACCCAGGAGGGAGGTTGGGAGAAACCCCTTCTTCACGCGCGCCATTTCGCCGACGTCCCGTCGCCGATGGCAACCTGAAAGAATCGTCCGGAGTGCCGGTATCCAATCCGTGAGAGGAGTTCGAGACTCCATTGAACAGCAATTCAACCCATCCCGACGATCATGAAGATGCCCATCCTTCCATCACGTCACGACCTGCCGCGCCATCGCATCCTGGCAACCGCTATCTTGGCGACACTGCTACAGTCGCACCCGGTTCCGGCAGCGACTCAGCATTCCGCCGTCTCCGGCGCTTCCACGACCGGGTACACCGCGGGCGCGCAGACCACCGCCGGAACGGGAACCACTTCCTCCGATTCACAAGACGCCGGTTTCGGTGGCACGGCCATTCCATCGCAGGATCCCTACGACAACGCCACCGATTTCCTGACCTATCCGGATGCTGCTCCGCTCGAGATCACCATCAACGGCATTGCTGGTCTTGCGCAGGAAGTGATCCCAAGCCTTGCGGAACCCAGCCTTGTCTTCTATCCGGATGCCTATTTCTGGAATGATCATGCGGTGAGCTGTCTCCGAATCGATGTGGGCGCGAAGGACACGTATATCAACGCCCCGGTGCATCCGGACACCGTGACGGGATATTTCGGGAACAACGGAAAGGTATTCGTCGACGTCGACCTCAATGCCTCGATGTCGACGACCTTCTTTTGGGACGTGGAGACAGCCCCTGGCTTTACCTTCTGCGATCTTATCGGCGCGATGGACAATGTCGCCGACTGGCTCGTGGGCATCATCGGAGGTCACGGCGGCGGTTCCCAGACTCCGGATGACATCTCCTACGAGGAACTCACGGTCTCGGCATCCGGCCTGGTGGCGGACGTCGATCTTACCCTGGGTCTTGTCGGCGACACCGTCAAGGTGACCGACATCGATCAGCTGAACGTCGCGATCGGCGAAATCGACTACAACGGAACTGCCCTCGTTGAACTCATCACCCGGCTCGCCGACGCGGGGGTTTCGCTCGTCTATGATGACATCACGGATTTTCTGAACGAGCAACTCAACGAGAATGTCATCCCGGATCAGGAGCCCCGGTTGAAGCACATGATCAACACCGCCATCCAACAGAATCTGACGGTTGATCAGGCCATCGATCTTGGTCCCTATGCCGCCAGCATCCACGTTGAGCCCACCCAACTGCTCTCGAGTCGATCCGCCAATACCATGACCCTGGGCCTCGGGTTCGACATCACGTCGTCCGCTCCAACCGCACCGGGCGCCGAGAACCTCGGATTCTACACCTCCCCGAACGGCGCGCCCCCGTCGACGTCGGCCGACTTCGATCTCCAGATTCCTCACTGGGTCCTTGCCAAGGCCATTTACGAGGCCGGACGCCAGGGACTCTTCTGCCAGAGCGCCCTGATGCCCCTCAGCTCAACCCCGTGGATCGTCCAACCCAACGGCAGTCTGAGCGTCAAAAACGGATTCTATTACACGACCGAAACCACCGAGTCCGGATTCCCGGTCGGCGTCGGCCATCACGCCGGTGAACTCGTCCTGACAGTGCCGCTCGAATTCTCGGGCAAGGTCGGCGGCTACGACGGCTCAGCGACGGGAGACCTCAAGGTCTACTTTAAACTGGCAATCCCCGAAGGCGATCGCTCCGTCTACATCGCCGCAACGGAAGTTGCCGTTGAGAATGTTGTCGGCACACTCACCACCGAGGCCGGCGTCCCGGTCGATATGAGCCAGGTCCTCGACACGTTTCTGAATGCCGCCGCCGACAATCTTGCGAACTCACTGGCTGCCATTCCGATTCTCCCACGAGTTACGGCCTTCTCCGACGATCTCGGGTTGGAGATCGCCCAGGTCAGTATCAACGACGCCTACACCACCCTCGGAATCGACATCGTCAAACTCCCCGATCCGGAGGACGACTCCGGCGGGTTCGACCTGCCGCAAGCCCACATCAACGACGGCCCTCACCTGGACGAGGACGATCTGCCGGAGATCACCGACGAAATCCGTGATCACCAGGATCCCGTGCCCTGAGTCCTGTCCGAACACGCCCGATCGCGACCGAGGCCCGGCTTCGATGAGCCGGGCCTCGCCTTGTAGGAATGCTATCGATGATCCGAAGATCGAAGATCAAGGCGCCCTCACCCTGACCCTCTCCTGGACCGAGAGGGAATTTGCTTCGCCCTCCCGCGCCCAAGCGGGAGAGGGCTTCACGGATTGCAGAGAGCCCATGGTGCCTCGATCTGCCATGCAAATTGCCAATCCACTCCTGCGCGCCGCCTGTATTTCCGGCCGATTTCTGCCGTCAGCCCTGGCATGCAGCCCGCTAAGCCGTAAGCATGCAGTTGGGAGGGAAGTGATTGCGCCGCAGATTTCCGGTCAAGACGAGGAGTGAGCGAGGCGCGTATCGGAACGGAGATACGTAACGAGCGAACGACGAAGCTCTTGCCCGGAAAGATCCAGCAAGCACGACCGATCCAACTGCATGGTTACGGCTAAGAGTCATCCCGAGTGGAAAGGGCACAATGAAGATTCCCACCCAACGGAAATTGGAAGCGGCCAAGATAGGCTGGATCTTACTGTGGTTGCTTGGAATTCCTATTCCCATTCTATTGATCCTGTTTCTTATTCGTGGCTGTACGTGATGGGGCACTGGAAGCCTTGAACAGATGGAGGGGCGAAGGGACATGGGTCGCCACCCCGGGGATCCGTCTCGAACTCACGGTTCCGGGACCGGGCCCGCAGAGCGGGGAGACTCATCCTCAACCCTCCGAGCCACCAGCACGATGGCTTGGAACTCTTGATTCGGCTTTGACGGATGAACCGCTCGCACGGACTGCATCCCGGCAAGGAGAACACGAGCCCCGGTGGAAGGTCCGGCAACGATTTCCATGCTCGTCAGGATCCGGTGTCCGCTCTGAACGTCCACCGGAAGGCGGTAGGATTCGTTTTCGTCCTCGGCCACGCCATTCACCTCGATCGGGATCGCGTCCTTGAAGCGAGGTTGCAGCGATACGGAAAGAGGAATTCCAATCAACGCGCCCGCCATCGTCCAAAATCCCGGCATCTGGACCGCGCATCGCGCGTCGTCGCAAATCGAGTCGAGCGCCGAGGAGGACTGGATCGAGGAGAACACGGTGACCAAGGCCATCATGCCCCGCATCATGCCCGCCGCGAACACCTCTGTCATCGGCGCCTCCGGGACTGATTTCGACACGAGGCTCTCCTTGCAGGTGGATGCCAGGCCGTTGGTGAGGATTTCCCACGGAAGCTTCGACATCCCTTCCTTCAGCAGTCGGCCCCCGTCGTCGAAGACGCGCACACGGATCGGACGAAGCCGCGAAACGACCGCGACGGAATGATGCGTGGCCTCATCGGATTGCTTCCACGTCGCGATATTGGTCGACAACGCCATTGCCCCGTCCGACCCCGCGCCCGCCGGGTCCGGCAGGGTGGAAATCTCCACGAATCGCACCACCTGTTTCGTCCCGTTTCGCGCCGCGACCCCGATGATCAATTGGAGATCCGGGCTCCACTCGGTTCCCTTCGGCGCCTCCATCCCGGGCGAGTTCGCCAGGGTCCGCTGCACGGCCTCCAATCCCCGGGCGAAAATGCCATCCGCTTCCAACGCTCCGCGCGTGGCCGGCGGGTTCATGAGGCCACACGCGAGCAGGAACACAAGCGCGCCCCGGCTGTGGCCGCCGAGGTAACGAGGCGGAACTGCCTGATCCGCCTCCCCACGTCGGCGGCTACGCCTCAAGGGCCATGTGCAGTTCAACGCCCGCCTGACTGTCGTGTCTTCCATTGGACCGCTGCACCGTCGCCGAGTTCAGGGTCTGCTTTCGCGCGAGCCTGTTCGCATTCCCGAAGACGGCGCGCCAGGAATCTTTGCTCCGAGGTCAGTTCTGTCCGCTTCATGGCCTCCCGAAGGTGCTCGGCCGTCCCGTTGTCATTGCCAAGCTGGGATTCGAACTCCGCCAAGACCGCATAGAGGAGGTGATAGGACTCCAGCGATTCGCGAAGTCGCATCGCTTCGATGGCGTCCAATCCAGCCTGCGGCCCGCGCACCTGTCCGATGGCGACGGCGCGGTTGAGCGCGACGACTGGCGAATCGTCGATCTCCACCAGCCGGTCGTACAACGCCGCGATCTGGGCCCAGTCCGTTGCCTCGTAATCGGAGGCCGAACAGTGACAAGCCAGGATGCCGGCCTGGAGATGATATTCCGTGATCTCGTCGCCCGCGGCCGACCGGGAGAAGTGGAACATTCCCCGCGCGATAATGCCCTGATCCCATTGCGACCGGTCCTGTTCCCTTAACCGGAGGAGATTGCCCTCGCCGTCGACACGCGTCGCCGTTCGGGCGCCATTCAACAGCATCACGGCCAGCAGGGCGTGCGTCCGGGGGCGGTCGCCGACGGGGTGTTGCGCCAGCAGCGTCGTCAGACGGATCGCCTCCTCGCAGATGTCCTTCCGGACGAGTTGATCACCGCTCGTTGCCTTGTAGCCCTCGTTGAACAGGAGATACAGGGACTGCAAGACCCCGTCCAACCGCTTTCCGAGCTCCGTCCCAGACGGGATCTCGAAAGGGACACCTGCCTCCTGAATCCGCTGCTTGGCGCGCGTCAACCGCTTGGCGATTGCGGCTTCAGTCGTCAGAAAGGCCCGGCTGATCTCGGTCACACCCAGTCCACAAAGGGTCTTGAGCGTCAACGCGACCTGCGCCTCCGGCGGAATCACCGGGTGACAGCAGACAAACATCATCCGAAGTCGATCGTCCTCAATCTCCTGGTCCCGGAATTCCCGGGAGCCGGGCTCCACCGGTGAACGCTCCGTTAATCGGACGATCTCCTCTTCCTTGTCCCGAAACACCTTCTGCCGCCGTACGACGTCGAGCGCCAGATTCCGAGACGCGCGCATGATCCAGGCCGAAGGATTGCCCGGGATCCCATGATAGGGCCAGGTTTGCAGCGCGCGCGCCAGCGCCTCCTGAACGACATCCTCGGCCAGGCTCATGTGCTCGATGCCGAAGATCCGCGTCAGGGTCGCCACCATCTTCCCGGCCTCATGCCGGAACAGATGTTCCACCACCCGCGGCACGTCCGCGGGTGGCACGGATTCCGGCGAGGGAGCACTCGAGGCCTTCACGGGAAGTTTGCAGCCCCCGACGAGGTGGGTTCACAGCGTCGCGGCGGACGCCTGCGCCTCGGCGGCCAACTCGAACAGCGGGCAATCCCCAGCCACCGGTCGAACCTCGACCACCGCGCCATGTGAAAGTCCGGGGCATTGCTGCGCAATCTCCATCGCCTCGTCAAAGCTCTCCACCCGAAGCAGGAAGTAGCCCCCGATCGCCTCCTTGGATTCTGCGAAGGGCCCGTCCGCGACGATCCGACCGTTCTTCCCGCTGACAATCTTCCCGCGGGGTTCCAGGGGATTGGCCCCGACCACCCTGCCCTCCCGGGTCAGCCGTTCGAACCAGGCCATCCAATGATTGCCAATGGTTTGCATCTCCTCCGGCGAAAGTCCCTTGTACCAGGCATTTCCGCGGAACAACAGCAGGTACTCCGATTTCGATGATTCAGTGCTCATGGTGTCTTTTCGTGTCATGGATTTGATCTCACGTCGCTCGGTCATTCCTGCGACGAACGACCCGGGGGCGTCAGGACATTCTTTTGACGTTGTTTCCTGATGGATCCAGCGATCGAGACGAGCCCGGCGGGCACCCCTGGACGCGGCTCAGCCGAGTCGTAACCGGTAGAAGCAGGGTTTCGCTCGCTCTCCTCGCGGTCCAGGAGGCCGGAGATCTGCTTCCCGATGGGCAACCGCGCCATCTCTTCCCAGGGAGTGACTCCGATCCCAGTACGCGATCCTGTAGAAGAGACTCACGACCGCTCTTGCATGGGTGCTTCCTGAACGCCGGGGTGTCGACCGGCCGATCACCCCGCAGGCCAACGCCTTCCGCGCCGGACCGGGGTTCGCCCCACCGGGCCCGCCGTCTCACTTCATCGAGTGAAGGCCTATCAGGTTGCCCTCGGTGTCCGACACGAAGGCAATAAAGCCGTATTGCCCGATCGGGAACTTGGGCCGCTGGATCTGACCGCCGCTCTGTGCCGCCCGCGCCGCCTCGGCCGAACAGTCCACACACGAGAAATAAAGAATGGTCCCACCGGGACCCGAATCCTTGCCCGCCATCTTCACCAGGGCGCCCGGGCATCCCGGCCGCTCCGGCAGCATGGGAAAGGCCCACATCTCCAGGTCCGCGCCCGGGCTCTCGAGCTTTTGAAGCTTCAAGCCAAAGGTCTTTTCGTAGAAGCCCTTCGCACGATCCAGGTCCTGGACGTAGATCTCGAACCAGCCAACGCAATTTCGTTCTTCACTCATGAGAGGTCTTCGTTGTCGTGTTCCGGCCGTCGTTCTGGCACCAAGGGGACTCCTGCGCTGCCAGGACCCGCAGCCACCGATTCTCCTGCATCGGATTTGCCCCGGCGGCAAGGTCCAATCGAGGCGCGAGCCAACCTTTCAGATCCGCCGGATCTTCACCGCCGTCCCATAGGCAAGAACCTCCGTCGACCCCTGCGTGAATTCCGTCGCGTCGTATCGGAATGCGATCACCGCTTCCGCCCCGATTTGCGTCGCATGAGACAGCATGAGCTCATAGGCGTGCTGTCGCGCCTCCTCACAGACCGCCACGTACTCCGGTATGTTGCCTCCTCCGATCGAGCGCAGGCCCCCAATCAGGCCACGCCCGATCCCGGTGGACCGCACGATAATGCCTCGAACGATTCCCAGATACTGGGTGATATCGTGACCGGCCACGTCATTTCCGGTCGTTACGAGGATGAGGGATGGAGGATTCATGCGGGCCCCGGGTTGGGGAGACCAGGGAAGCCGTGGACAGGCGGCTCAGGGAAGCGCCGGCCTTAGTTCCTTCATTCCAATGTTCGCGATGTAGGCATTGAATTGCGCGAACAATTCCTTGTATTCCTCCGAGTTCTTGTCCATGGCCTGCAATCGTTCGGCCGAATGCAGGGCCTTGTCCCTGTATCTCATGTCGTTGTAGAGTTTGAGCGCGTCGACGAGTGTGCTCAGGGGTTGTGAGTTTCCCTCGTTGATGTTGTAGAACTTGTCCAATTGGGCAGCCGAAGCGGCCGTTGGCCCAAATTCCTTCCACTCCTCATTCTCCCGCCCGTCGAGGCTGATGGTGGCATAGGGGTGTTTGCCATCGTAGAGTTTCGATTCATCATCGACCCGCGCCAGCGCGCCCTGGCTGCCGACCTTGTATTCCTGGAGCACCGAACTCTCGACCTCGTCGGAGATCAGCAACGCAAACCCGGCCGCTCCTTCCGAGGATCCGGGGGTTCCGAACGTGATCTCTTCCGTCTGTTTCAAGGCCGGCGTGCCGTCGCTCAGTGACTTTCCGATGTTACCCAGGAGTTTCGTGACGATCCCCGCAGCAACCAGGTATCCACTCGCCGGCGCAAACACCGGTACCCCGGCGGCCGCGCCGAAGGCCTGGGCTACCGCCTCGAAGGTCTCCTTCGGGAACCCGGAAAACATCACCTCCACCGTGACGACGCTCGAAAGCTGGCTGAGCGAGGGCGAGTAACAAATAAGCGGCGTTCCCTTGTCCGTCGCATCGACCGACCTGAAGTTCCGATTGTTCCGGGCCTTCGGCACCAGGAAATTCACGGCCCTGGGGGCGGCGTCGTAGGTGGAGATGCTCTTCATCGCGGAGGCCACCAGCATGTCCTTGTTGCCCCAAAAGCCCTCCGCCTTGTCCCCCGTGTATAGATGGCGGATCTGAACCGTCAGCGGCTTGCCGATGCCGATCTCCTTGAATCCGATCGGTTGACCGTCGGCCTTCGCGACGAACCCGCGCACCAGGTTCGCCGCGGTGGCCCGCCCGAACGCAAAATCGAGTTTTGCATCCGCTTCGCCCCTGGCGACTTTCGCGCGAAACTTCGGCAGGCTGCCGTCGGCTGTTCTCGCCCGGATCTCGTCGGTGCTGACAAGCGCATGCCCTAATGCGTAGTAGATCGCCATGGCTCTTTCTTTGGGTTGCTTGTTGAATGGGACGCCCTCGATGTTCCGGAAACGCTCCGCCGGCGCAACAGGAATCCGCCAACTACGTCTGTTCCTTCCCAAGGACCGACCCTCACCCCGTTCCTCTCCCGTCCGATGGGAAAAGGTGCCCGGAGGGCGGCGAGGGTGCATTCAACGTCCCAAAACGCGGCCCGTGGACCGTGGACCGTGGAGGCTACCCAGAAACCGAAATCGCCGCCGACCGGACAATCCGGGTCGATCCAATCGCCTCGTCCCTTTCCGCGACCGCGCCCGGTTCTCATCGCGTCTCCCCTCCCTGCCCGGAGGGGATTTCCGGTCTCAATTTCCGGAAGAGCTTCCACCGATGGAAGGTGACGAAATTGGCATCATGACAGTTGTGCGCGCCACCGTCCTCATCGTCAAAGGCGGTGCGCACGACGGCGATCAGATCGTCGCCGTCAAACTGCCAGTCCGCGTACTGGAAGCCGTGGTCAATCCAATCCGGGTGATGCAGCAAAACCCTGCGCACCGTCCAGGCCCGCAGGTCCGTCGAATGCACGAGGGCCAGGGTATTTCGCATTCGCTCCGCGCTGCCACCTCCGTTCGTGGGCGGAACGTAGTTGCTCAAGGTCCAGTAACTTCCGTCTCGAGGGTCCCGCCGAATGGTGAACTTCTTGCACCCGCCCGGGAAGGACACGAAGCCGTCTTCCGGATCAAAGGATGCCGTGCGCCCATCGCGGCTGATCTGGATGATGGCGGCCTTCTCGTCCGGCTTCCGATAATCGGCGCGCAGGATATTCACGATGCGCCCGTCCCCCGTCACGACGGCGTTGCCTTCCAGCCAGCCCCCGAAGTCTCCGCCCAGCCAGGATGCGTCGCGTGACAACCGGTTGCTGGCGGTCCAGTTCGACGAGACCAGGAGGTCCGCGTCGACCGGGATCGAAAACATGAGGGAACGGAAATGGGCACCCCACCCGCCGGGGCCCATGACATCTTCGAACGCCCTCCACAATCGCCCTTCGTGTTCGACGACCGGGACCGGGGCGCAATGGTAACCCGCATCCGAGCGCAGGAGGCCCGACTGCGGATCTCTGGGTTCGGTCCAGGTGTCCCCGCCATCCTCGGAACGCCGGATCACCAAATCGCCCTCCTGCCGGCTCGTCCCCAGCAGGTACAGCGCGCCGCGATGCCCAAACAGCGAGGACCAGAACGCCCCGCGAATCTCCGTCCTTCGGGTCCAGTGTTCCCCGCGGTCGTGTGAGACGTAGATGCGTGTCGTGTCCTCCGTGGTGCCGGGTCCGAAAAGGTCGTGGGAGGCGACAAGAGTTCCATCCGGCAGCCTGGCAAGACCCGGCGAGCCGAGGTACTGCCGGGTGGGTGCCGGCGAATGCGCAATGACGACGCCCGGGGGCCGCGGCACGATCGCCGCGCCGACCGACGCCGGCACCAGGCTGATGGAGAGCACCGCCAGGAAAAGAAATCCCCGAGACCGGAATCGGATCATGCGAAAGGTTTGCCTGAAGCGCCTGAGACTGCGAGATGCTTTGTGCTGCGAGACGATGGGCGTCGGGCTATAACGCCGCCGCCGACTCGCCAACCCGTGAACCCCATGAACCCGCGCCTCATCCTCTTCGCCATGTCGATTGCCGCGATCCTGCCCCTTCGGGCGCATGAAAGCCATGAGGCGGCGGAGGTTGATGGCGATGACCGAAGCAGGCCGCTCATCCACGTCACAGAGGCAAGCGAACCGTCGGCGGACGTCTTTTATTCAAAATACCTGAGTTTCCACGGAATCCCGATCAAGGCGCACCGTGTGGTGCAGGACGAGGCGCTGTACGCGGCTTACGATCGACTCGCGCGCATGTTTCAATTCCTCCTGACCCGCCAACCCCTGCTGGTGTCCAACCTGGTCGCCGCGGGAGTCGAGCTTCACATCATCGGACGTGACCAGGTCACGACGGACCTGCCGGAGTGGCGCAAGGACAAAGGAGTGCCTCTCGCCGAGTACAACGGACTGACACGCGACCAGCGGACGCGCGGGATGGGTGGACGCCTGACATCCTGCGGCGAGGAGAATCTTCTCAAGTTGGAGAAAGATCGCTACCGAGGTCGTGATATCTGTCTTCACGAATTCTCCCATGCCATCCTGAACTTCGGCTGTCCGCGCGAGATCCGGCAGCGTGTCGCCGCCCAGCGAAAGGACTCCCTCGCCAAGGGCCTGTGGCAAAAATCCTATGCCGGTTCCAACGCCGACGAATTCTTCGCCGAGTTGACGATGTGGTACTTTGGCACCCACGGCGACCTGGGCATGACCGGCCCCAAACCCGGCAACGGCCCCAAAGGATTGAAGGACTACGACCCGGAAGGATTCGCCTTGATCGATGATTTTTATCGCGGACGAATCGCGGTTGCCGCGGTCCTATGAATCATTGCTGAAGTGTCGTTGAACACCTGGCGCAGCATTTCCGGACGGACCAGCACGCCGCCGTATTTGGGCACCGCCAATGTCTCATCGCCCACCCGAATTCGGCCCACGCCTTCCAGGACAAAATGGTCCGCGTTCGGGATCTTCATCAGCTGGAAGGCCGCCAGGAGAGGTCTTCCGGTGGGTACGATGGTAGCCTTGTGTCCCTTTCATGGTTTCGCCGACGCACACTTCGCCACGACCGGAAAAAATCAAATCGCCGCGGAAGGGGTTGGAAAGGGGTCGGTTGGCGAACCACCCATCCACCGGCCAAACCGACGCGAATATTACATTATCAAGGACCGACCCCTTTGCCGAAGGACGCGACGTTGACCGGGCCTGCCGGGGGCCTAGCATGCGGCACGCAATTCCCGGGAGGACCATCCGCCTTTCTGTCGCTGCCGGGGGCGTTCTGGTGGCGGGCGGTTCAACACTGCGGATTGGAACGATCATTGACTATGAGACAATCGACCTTGACCTGGATCCTCCTTGGAATCGCGACGGGAATGCCGGCACGCGCCTGGGCCGAAGACTCCTTCATGGGCACCTACGAGGGTGACTACCATGCCGATCGCTCCCAGAAAACCACCGCCCGGGCCAGCGTCATCGCCGAGGGTCCCGGCTATTACCGTGTCGTCGTGCAGGCCGCGCCCCTCTCACCCGGCGACCCCACGATCCAATTCGAGGTCTACGGCGTCCAGCAGGGGACCAAGGTCAACCTGTTCGGCCGGGCGAATTCGGAGTACTGGCATGGCACGATCGGCGAGGACAAACTGTCAGCCTCCAATGGCTACTACGGGATGGGGCTGGATCTGAAAAAGGCCGAGAAGACCTCTCCCACCGAAGGATCCCGCCCGCCCTCCGACGCCGTGGTCCTGCTTCCCTATTCTCCCGGAAAACCTCCGGAAACTTCGGCCTGGAGGGGGGGAGGCTGGAATCCGCAGGACGACGGAAGTCTCCAGTGTGAGCCACACAAGGGTTCCATTTATTCGAAACAGAACTTCGGGGACATGAAGATGCACCTGGAATTCTGGCTGCCGCTGATGGCGGACTCGTTCGGACAAGGCCGCGCCAACAGCGGTGTCATCATCAACAATCTTTACGAGGTCCAGGTGCTCGATTCCTTTGGGCTGGCGCCGTCGATGGGAGACTGCAGCGCGATCTACGATCAGACGCGTCCGAGGGTCAACGCCTGTTTCCCGCCCGAGCATTGGGAGACCTACGACATCCTCTTCCGCGCCCCCCGATTGAACGCCGACGGCTCCGTCAAGGAGAAGGCCAGGATCACCGTGGACCTGAACGGCGTGCGAGTGCAGGACAACGTCGCGATGGACGGTGCGACCGCGGGTCATGAACCCGGCAAACCGCCGGCAAACGCCGCGACCGGACCGCTGCAGTTGCAGGACCACGGCAACCGGGTGCGCTATCGGAATGTCTGGATCCAGGAACTCCAGGACGCACAGCCGTAGTCACCCGTGATCTTCCCGGGCGAATCCGCTTCATCCCCCCATCGCATCCGGTCGATCCTCACCTGGCTGACGAATCTGTTTCCCGTCTGGGCCGCCCTCGCCAGTGGGTTGGCGCTGGTTCATCCGGCGTGGTTCACCTGGTTTTCCGGCCCGCTCCTCACCTGGGGACTGGCGGTGATCATGCTGGGGATGGGGCTCACCCTGAAGGTCGACGATTTCCGGCGGGTCGCGCGGCGACCGCGATCCGTGGCGATCGGGTTCGTCGCGCAATACGTGATCATGCCGTCGCTGGGCTGGGCGCTCGGCCGACTGCTGGGCCTCGAAACGCCCCTTGCGGTCGGACTGATCCTCGTGGCGTGTTGCCCCGGCGGAACGGCGTCGAACGTCGTGAGCTACATTGCACGGGCCGATGTGGCGCTGTCAGTGACCATGACCGCCTGCTCGACCCTCGCCGCGATCGGGATGACCCCGCTCCTGACCAGGGTCCTCGCCGGGACCCTCGTGCGCGTCGATGCGTGGGCGCTCTGTCTCGACACGCTCCAGGTCGTTCTCCTGCCGGTCGGACTCGGGGTCGCGCTCCATCAATACGCGCCGAGGGTGACCCGGGCGGTCCTGCCGGCGTCGCCGCTGGTGTCGGTGATCTTCATTGTCCTCATCGTGGCCAGCGTACTGGGGAAGCGGGCCGATGATGTTCGCGCCGCGGCGCCCGCGCTGCTTGCGGCGGTCGGATTGCTTCACATGGGTGGTTTCGGCCTTGGCTTCTGGGCCGCACGCCTTTGCCGGGAGGAAGAAAACGCCTGCCGGACCATCGCCATCGAAGTGGGCATGCAGAACTCCGGGTTGGGCACCGTGCTGGCTCAGCGCAACTTTCCGACCTTGCCGACGGCCGCCCTTCCCTGCGCGATGTCGGCCATCGCGCACTCGATCCTGGGGAGTTTTCTCGCGGGCTGGTGGCGGTGGCGGGGTCTGCGGGCGCGGACCTGCGGTCCGGCAGAGCCCGCGAGCGACCCGAGGGCGGCCGAAGCGCAGAGCCCGTCGCGAAGCTGACCTGGATGTTGTCGTGCCGCACCGCCGGGTGCGGGCAACCGGGGCTCCGCCGGTGTGGCGTGTGTGGCGGGAACGGAGATCTCCGGGATGAAGGCTGTCCAACAACTAATTTTTTAGTTGCCAATGGGCGCGGATCCTGGCGTGATTTTAATTACTAATTTCTTAGTAGATCGCGATCCGATCGGGCGCGGCGGCGTTGCGACGGGCTCCCGGGCGTGAGGAGAGCCGGTCTCTCCGGTGTCCGCGGAAGTCTCCGGCCACAGCCAACCGGATCCAGCAGCCAGGAGGAGATCCTCCCCGGTCGGGCGAGGGCCTCCGGTATGGAGCGCGGCCTGGTCAGTCGCCGTCGACGGTCGACGCGCACGCGGAACTGGAATGGAGGCGACATCTGAAATTTCTGCATTTCGGCGAGGTTTCTGCCACCCGCGGCCCGCGCGGCGTGTTGTCCGCAGCCTCGGTGAATTCCGTCCCGTCCAGATTCTCCGGCACGGGTTGCGAGCCCGGTTTGGAGGAAGAACTTCAGATCTTCCTTCGGCTCGCGCGATCCTTCCCAACCGCGGGATCGCTGGATCCCGTCCCCGAACAACTCGCCAGTTCGCCGACGCGCTGCCGTCCGTTCCGCGCTCTTCCGCGGACGGGATTCGCATCGCGCGCCCGGTGGCATCCGCCGTGCTCAAACAGCTTCATCGTGTTGGTTCCGTGAACAGGCGCTTCTCCACATGAAGACCCTTCGTTTTTGCAGAAACATGGATTCGATTGTGGCGGCGGTCCTCCTGATCGTCGCCTTCTCTGCCGGCAGGATCGGGTATTGGCTGGGCGCCACGCGTTCCGCCGAGGATACCACAATGCCCATTGGCCGGATCGCCGGGGAGGAGGCGTTCGAATTCTCGGATTCCTTTTCGGAAGTCGATTCAGTCCGGGCGCAGATTTACGGGTTGGCTTTGCGTTCGCTTGCCGAGTTTCGCGTGCGGAACATCGGCATGCTGACCAATGCCGGTCCGGCTTCACCGGACCGGCAGCGGAAGGTGATCCTAGCCGTCCGTGAACTCCGCGCCACCGTCGCCGAGTTTCGGGACACGGACGGCGAGCCCCTGGTGCTGGGAGAATTGCTGCGCGTGCTGAAGCGCGAGGGATTACGGGACGCCTGGTTTCACTGGTACCTCGATTACCTTCGCCGGCATCCGACGGCCGTCCTTGTGGCCCGCCTGGCGTCGGAGGCCGCGAGTGTCGCGGACGCCATCGGACGCGGCGCGGAGCTGAGGGAGGCCCTGGATAGGGTCTCGCGCCTTCCGAATCCGGCGATGGCCGGGCCAGGAACGCTGGCCGCGGGCACGGGCCGGGGCAGGACGGCCTTTTCCACCAAGGGCCTACCTTTGGAATGATGGCGCTGGAGTCCCGTCCGCACGGATGAATGCGCCGGGTGGCATTCGGAGACGGATGTTCCAAGGCCTCCTGGTCCTGTTGGTGGCCGGCGGCTTCATCTTCCATCACTATCTTCAGTTCGTGCTGGTCTCCGGTGATAGCATGGCACCGACGTTTCACGATGGAGACCTGATCCTGATGGCCCGGCGGTTGGGCCGGCCGTTCATCCTCGCGCGTGGTGACCTGGTGATCGCCCGCATCGGTTCGGAGCTATGGGTGAAGCGCGTCGTCGGCCTCCCTGGGGAGACGGTTGAGGTCAGGGAGGGCCGCATCTATGTCAACGGCCAGCCGACCTCGGCGGCGGAACCCGAAGCAGACGGCGTCCTGAGTCTGCGCCCGGGACGCCTTGGGGAGGAGCGGTACGCCCTGCTGGGCGACAATCGGCATCTGCCTGCCAGCATCGCGGAGCACGCCGTCGTGTCACCGAGTCAGATCGTCGGCAAGGTGATCGTGCGGATCCTTCATCGCTCGTAGGCAGGCCCGGGCTGCGATTCGCCCGAAGGAAGGCGGGATTCCGAAATGTCCGCCCATTCGGAAGGACACCCTGGCCACCGCGATACTGCGAATCCGCCAGGAACCCGGGCGGACGCGTCGGGGTGCCGGGGAGAGTATGACCTTGCGGCGTCCCCGGATCCCGGCGGAGGGTTGCGGGCGCCGACATGCGCCGGCGGAGAACCCAACGCTTCCCGGGGAGCGAGCGGGAAATGGCACGCCGGCGGTCAGGCGATCGACATGCAACCCCCATTTCCGCGGACCCGCCCCGCCGGGTTCCTTGCTCACTTCGCTGGAGTCGGGCTGGTTCTGAGTCTGGGCGCGGCCCGGGTTTCATCGGCGCCGGTCGCTGACTGTTGCACAAACCTCATCGGGTTTTCCGCGGACCACGTGACATCCCAACGGGAACTGGAGGCGAAGTTCGACGCCCTCCTGGACCCGCGGGATCTGCGATCCTGGCTCGAGCGCATGGCATCGGCCCCGAACCACGTCGGTTCGCCTCACGACAAGGCCAATGCCGAGTTCATGCTCGACCTGTTCCGGGAGTGGGGTTGGGACGCGCACATGGAGACTCAGTCCGTGCTGTACCCGACCCCGCGAAGAGTCGCGCTGGACGTCGTCGCGCCCAAGGCGTTCGCGGCGCGCCTGGTCGAACCCGCGGTCGACGGCGATCGCACCTCCGTCCAGAGCAGGGATGCGCTGCCGCCCTATCACGTGTATGGAGCGGATGGGGATGTCACCGCCGACGTCGTGTACGTGAACCGCGGGATGCCGGAGGACTACAAGGAACTCCGGCGGCGGAATATCACCGTCAATGGCCGGATCGTGATCGCCCGGTACGGTGGCGGCTGGCGCGGACTCAAACCGAAGCTGGCGTTCGAGCATGGGGCGGTCGCCTGCATCGTCTACTCGGATCCTCGGGACGACGGCTATGGCGCCGGCGACATTTATCCCCGGGGCGGTTTTCGTCCGCCGGATGGGGTGCAGCGCGGCTCGGTTCTCGACATGCCGGTTGCCCCCGGGGATCCCCTCACACCGGGCGTTGGGGCGACTTCGGAAGCCAAACGCCTGTCGGTTCAGGAAGCCCGGACGGTGCTCAAGATCCCTGTCCTCCCCATTTCTTATGCCGACGCGCAACCGCTGCTCGAGGGCCTCGAGGGCCCAGTGGCACCGGAGGACTGGCGCGGCGGTCTTCCGATCACCTATCACATCGGGCCCGGCCCCACTCGAGCGCACCTGGTGATCCAGTCGGACTGGGGTCTGAAGACCCTTTACAGCGTGATCGGCATGATCCGCGGGAGCGCGGAACCGGACCATTGGGTCGTGCGCGGCAATCACCACGATGGTTGGGTGTTCGGGGCGTGGGATCCCCTGTCCGCCAACGTCGCCTTGATGGCTGAGGCCAAGGCGATCGGCGCCCTGGTCCGGGGAGGCTGGCGACCCAGGCGCACCCTGGTGTACGCGAGTTGGGACGGAGAGGAACCCGGGTTGCTCGGTTCGACCGAGTGGGTGGAAACGCACGCGGATGAGCTTCGGCGCAAGGCGGTGATCTATGTGAATTCGGACTCGAACGGCCGCGGATTTCTTGGTGCGGCCGGCAGCCACTCGCTTCAGACGCTCGTCCAGGAGGTCGCCGCCGGAATTCAGGATCCTGAAACCGGAGTGTCGGTTCTCGCTCGATGGAAGGCGAAAGAGGCGGTCGACGGCTATCGGCCCGGGGCAGGCGCGGAAGACAAGGAGGAGGCACGTCGAATCCAGGACGGGGACAACCCCCCGATCGGGGCGCTGGGGTCCGGGTCCGATTACACCCCTTTTCTTCAACACCTCGGCATCGCCTCGCTGGACGTCCGTTACGGCGGCGAAAACAAAGACGGCGGGATTTATCATTCGCTCTACGATTCGTTCGATCACTTCCTGAGGTTCGGGGATCCGGAGTTCCGCTACGGAATCACGCTCGCCACCACCATCGGTCATGTCGTGCTTCGAACCGCCGACGCCGATGTTCTCCCGCTCCGGTTTTCAGATTTCGCGGAGGCCGTCGGGCGGTATGTCGAACAGGTCCACAAACTCGGCGACGAACTTCGCGAGCGCGCCCATCGTTTGCGGCGATTGCTGGACAGCAAGGCCTACGAACTCGCGGCGGATCCGACAGAACCTGTCGGACCGCCGGAACGCGAATCCGATGTTCCGTACCTCAATTTCGCGCCCCTCGACAATGCGCTGGTCCGATTGCGCAAATCCGCGCGGGACTGCGACGCCGCATGCGCGAAGATCCCCGGCGAAAATCACCCGACCTCCGATGCGCCCTGGGCGTCCGTCAATGACCAGATGCAGGGACTGGAGCAGGCGTTGATTTACTCCAACGGATTGCCCGGTCGCGAATGGTACAAACACATGATTTACGCTCCGGGCCTGAAGACAGGCTACGGGGTAAAGACCCTTCCCGGGATTCGCGAGGCGCTGGAGGACAGAGACTGGTCTGGGGCTGAACGGTATATCGGCGTCACCGCCGATGTGTTGAACGCCTACAGTGAGCGCTTGGAAGGAATCACCCGTGTCATTCGGAAGCCGTAAAATGTGCTGCCTCAGTCCGACCGGAGGATGCTGATTGCCTGAATGAGGCTGGCGTGACCTCCCGGGGGGGCATCGGGACGCAACGCCGGTGGCAACCGCCCAAGGAGGCGCGCGCCGCGCATTCCGCTGAGCTGCCATTTCGAATCGCCATGACAAACCCGGGAAGTGGCCCGCAGAACACGCAGAAAAACGCAGAAGGAAACCGATCGAGATTTTCTTTCTCTTTTTCTCTTTCTGCGGGGTCTGCGGGCCTAGCCTGCATATTTCATAGAGGTCTTGCGAAAGGCGACCGTCCGCGAGCCCGCGAAATTCTTGGCAGGCGCGATACCGTCGGGTCGGACCGCGGCCTTCAGAGCCCGTCTGAAAAGTAGGAAGGGCCCTGTTTTCGCAGGAAAGGCCGGATGGCGAGGCGCGACGAAGGAGCATACCCTTCAGGGGTCTGTGACTGAGGAGCAACGAAGCCAGCCGGCCTTTCCTGCGAAAACCCTCCGGGCGACGGGTCTTTTGCGCGAGGCCTTCGTTGGCTCGACCGTCACAGCCCGCTGCGGGGATGCTCCGGTCTCGCCGCCTCGGCCTCGCACAAAATCCCTCGTCGCAGGGCCCTTCCTAATTTTCAGACGGGCTCTTAGGCCGCTTCAACGGGACGGGACGGCGGCCGACAAGAACTTCGACGCGCGTGCCGTCGGGGTATTGAAGCGGCCTGAAGGCCGCGCTCCGCAACCGCGAGTTCCGACGCCCTGTCGGCAGCGGCGGTACGCAGGTTCACCTCCTCTCCCACCGGACCTGCAGCAGGTCGCAGTGGAAGTGATAGGAAACATCCGGGCTAGCGGGCTAGCGAGACAGTCTGATCGAGCGTGCCTCACGACAGGGCGCCGCTTCACATTTTCCGGAATCCCGCCGATATCCCGGGAGGCACGACTCAGACCGGCGAGGGCGTCCGCCCAGGGCCGGCGTGATTCGTCATCCGGCCTGGACCGCGCCTGCCCGTGTTCTTCAAGGCACGCTTTGTGGAAAGGAAGGCGCGGTCGCGGAGTCCGTGCAGATGATTGGCGACGAAACAGCATCGGGGCCGGTGCCCGCCAGGGCACCCGGCGCCCTGAGTGGACCGGCGGCTTCGTCCCGGTCTCCGCGTCCGTGCCGTATCGTCAGAGCGGCATGGTGCATTCGCCCGGCGCTGTGTTTTCTCATCCTTTGCGGCGCCATGGGCCACATTCCGCGCTTGGTGGCCGAAGAGGCCCAGGGCGGGACGGGCAGGATCCTCACCCACGCCATTGAGGTCCGATCATTATCCCCGGAGGCAGCGCGCGGCCGGGTGGCTGTCCACCTTTCCGGTGTCGTCACCTACTCGGACCTCCAGTGGAACATGCTCTTTGTGCAGGACACCACGGCAGGCGTCTTCGTCAACGACAGCGTCGGCCACCTGAAGACGAACCTGTCACCCGGTCAGTTGGTGGAAATCGAGGGAGTGACCGACCCAGGAACGTACAGCCCGACGATCACCGAAGTGCGCCTGCGCCGGCTCGGGCCGAAAGGACTGCCCGGCTCCAGGCTGCTGAAGGCGCGGGAGTTCGCCAGTGGTGAACAGGACGGGAACTGGGTCGAGCTCGATGGTTGGATCCGCTCGATCGCACGGGAACCCTCGAGACTATTCCTGGCGCTCGAAACCGGCGGTTCCCTGTTCAATGTCATTGTGCTTCACGAGCCGGGGGACGGGGACCAAGCGCGGCAGCTTCAGAACGTCAAGGTTCGGATCCGGGGGGTCTGCTCGGTGGAGGCTGATGGCGATCGTCAACCGGCCAAGGTCCAACTGTTCGTTCCGAGCCTGGCGGAGATCACGGTCGAGGAGCAGGGCGAAGAGGATCCGTATCTGCTTCCGATCGAAACGGTCCGCCAACTGGCCGAGCGCGCGGCCGCGGCCGGTGATACCCGGCGCGCTCACGTCGAGGGGTTGGCTATCGCCGATCGCTCCGGTCCTTCGATTCTCATCGAGGATGCCACGGGTCGCCTCAGTATCGAATCCGATCGGCAAGTTCCAGTTCGTGCCGGGGTGATCGTCGAAGCGGTCGGGGTACCGGATAAGGGAAATGCAGGGGTGGTTCTGCGAAAGGCCATCTTCCGACGCGTCGGCATCCGCCGCGTCGACCCAGCGGCTTCGCGCAACGCGATGACGAATGCCACGGCGCCAAAGACCCTGACATGGGCCCAGGGCGTTCGATTGCTTTCAAAGGAGGACGCCGCCTCGCGCATCCCTGTGCGCCTGCGCGGCGTCGTGACTTATTACGACCCGGAATGGGGCACCCTGTTTTTTCAGGACGCCAGCGCCGGCATCTTCGTGAACTGCGCGAAGGGTCCATTGGACCTCGAGGAAGGCGCCGCGGCAGTTCTCGAAGGGGTGACGGGCCCGGGAGACTACGCGCCTATCATCGAAATGCCCCAATTCCAAATCCTTGGACGCGCGGCGCTGCCCGTGGCGGTGGCGCCAGCCTCCGTGGACGAGGCGGGCACGGGGCGCCACGACAGTCAGTGGGTGAAGATGGAGGGGGTGATTCAGTCCGCTGGGGTGACGGAGGGCCACCTCCACCTGAGCCTGGTACAGAACGGACGGAGCTACCAGGCCCTCGTGCCGGGATTCGATCATCGGCCCGCGCCCGTGGAGCTCATCGATTCCCGTGTCCAGACGTTTGGCGTTTGCGGAACCCTGTTCAATCAGAGCCGACAGCTCCTGGGCATTCAGGTCTTCATTCCGGGGATGGACTGGCTCAACGCCGAAACCGGCCCGCGAACAGATCCTTTCGGCCTGCCGGTCCGCCCGATCACCCGACTTCTCCAATTCTCGGTCGATGAGGAAAGAGATCACCGGATCCACGTCCGGGGGATCGTCACTCACTCGGGTTCCGGTCACATCCTCTACATCCAGGACAGCACAGGGGGGATCCACCTGGAGACGGCGCAATCGGTTCCCCTGCACCTGGGGGACCGAATCGACGTCGTTGGATTTCCAGCCATCGGCTCGTACACACCGACGCTCGGCGGCGCGATCCTCCGCCGCCTCGAACCCGGCCCGGAGATCCTGCCGGTCCGGGTCACGGCCGAGCAGGCGCTCAGCGCTGATTTCGCCCAGGAGAACTTCGATGCGCGGCTTGTCCGATTGGAGGGCCGCCTCCTTGAGGTCGTGAGGGATTCGGCGGACCGGGCCTTTGTGCTGCAGCAGGGAACGCGGATCTTCAATGCCCAACTCGAGGAAGGGGAATGGAAGGGCCGCGGTCCGTCTCCGCGGCTCGGCAGCTTGCTCGCCCTCACCGGCGTCTGTGCCGTGCAGGTGGACGAGACGCGATCCCCGCGTTCGTTCCGAATTCTCCTGCGCTCACCCGCCGACATCCGGGTGCTGCAAAGCCCGCCCTGGTGGACTCTCCGCCACACGATCTCGCTCCTGACCCTTGCCGGACTGGCAGTGCTGCTCTCCGCGGCCTGGGTCGATTCCCTGCGACGACGGGTGCGCCAGCAAACGATCCAACTCGAGCGCGCGCGGGACGCGGCCGAGCAGGCGAATCGAAGCAAGAGCGAATTCCTGGCCAACATGAGCCATGAGATCCGCACCCCGATGAACGGCGTGTTGGGCATGGCGAATCTGCTTCTGGACTCCGAACTCACCGCCGAGCAGCGGGACCAGGCCGAAACGCTGCGGGGCAGTGCCGAAGGACTCCTCGACATCATCAACGACATCCTGGACCTGTCGAAGATCGAGGCCGGCCGCCTGCATTTCGAGGAACTGGACTTCGAACTGCGGGATGTGGTGGACAGTGTGCTGGGTCTCCTCGCCGAAAGCTCCAGCCGGCAGGGCATCGAACTTGCCGCCCTGGTCCCGCGCGATATCGACGGCGCTCTTCGCGGGGATCCCGGCCGCCTCCGCCAGGTCCTCCTCAACCTCATCGCCAACGCGATCAAGTTCACCCATGAAGGTGAGGTCTTCGTGCAGGTTCATCGCGAATCCGACGACGATCACCACACCGTTCTCCGGTTTGAGATCCGCGACACAGGCATTGGCATCTCCCCCGAGGTGCAGCACCGGCTGTTTCAGCCATTCAGCCAGGCGGACACGTCGACCACGCGCCGCTACGGCGGCACCGGCCTTGGGTTGATCATCAGCAAGCGCCTCGTCGAGATGATGCGGGGCGAGATCGGAGTCCGCAGCGTCTCCGGCGAGGGGTCGACCTTCTGGTTCTCCGCTCGCTTCCAGAAACAACCGCTCTCGGCGCGGCCACCCCAGCGCACCCTCGGCATTCATGAAGGGGCCCGGATCCTGATCATTGATGACAACGCGACCAACCGCCGGATCCTCCATCACCACATCGTTTCCTGGCGCCTCCGGAATGGCAGCGTCTCGAGCGGACCCGAAGCGCTCGAGCGTCTGCGCGCCTGCGCCAAAGAAGGATCGCCCTACGACGCAATCATCCTGGATATGCAAATGCCGGCGATGGATGGCCTTGCCCTCGCGGAGGCCGTCCACAAGGACGCATCGCTGGCCGGAACGCGCATGATCCTGCTCACCTCCATGGGACAGACCGTTCCGGCGGTGGAACTGCGCGCGCGCGGCATCGACGCCTGCCTCGTCAAGCCCGTACGCCAATCCGAGTTGTTCGACTGCCTCATGCGGGTACTCGCCAGGGACGATGCCCCCACCTCCCCGCTCGCGACTCACGCGGACAAACAGATCGCCATGCAGGTCGACGATCGCACCCTCCGCGTCCTGCTGGCCGAGGACAACCCAGTGAACCGGAAGGTCGCCCTGCTCCAGCTTGCCCGGCTCGGTTGCCAGGCCGTCGCCGTGGGAAACGGCCTGGAAGTCCTCGAGGCCTGTGCCGGCCGGCCCTACGATGTGGTGCTCATGGATTGTCACATGCCGGAGATGGATGGCTACGAGGCGGCGCGACAACTTCGCCAACGGCCCGGCGGTGCGTCCGTCTACATCCTCGCAATGACCGCGAACGCCATGGTGGGAGATCGCGAAAAATGCCTGGCCGCAGGCATGGACGATTACGTGGCGAAACCGGTGCGACTCGAGCATCTGCAAGCGGCGCTCCAGAGGGCGCGGGAATGGCACCGGGGACAGAGCATGACCGCCAAAGGATAGGCGCCCCGCCTTCCGGGCCGGCAGGCCTGCGCCAAAATATCGCCCGCATCGTTCCGGGTTCGGGGTTTCTCGCGGATCCAGGATTCGATCCAACGCCAGACCAAACGGTGACTCCCGCTGATTCATTCGCGGCACCGTCGCCTCCACCCCATCCAGACGCCACCCGCCCCGGGTGACCAATGGGCGAACGGCACCCGCTCGGGTCGAAGACAGGCATTCAAACCTCCGAGCAGGCTCCTCTCGGGCACTTCCACGGCAAGGGGTGCAAGCTGCCAGGGCCGATGCCAGACCGGAAACCACTCGTCGCGACCGCGTCGCTTCGTGTAGGCGCGGTAGCGTTCGGCCAGAAATGCCTCCGGTGAATGCGGCGTGGCGGGACGCATCCCACCGGTGAGCTTCGCGACATAAGATATTCCGGAACCCCTGGCGCGAACGCGTCCCCAGATTCCTGCCCCTTCGGGGACGTGGTGATACTCCAATCGACCCCACCGGAATGGAAGTCCATACAGCGCCGGTCCGGCCAGGAGATTCAGCCGGGGCGCGTCGAGCCACTCCGAAAGAAAATGGATGCCGACATCGCCGCCTCGTCGGACGTAAGTGCGAACATTCAAAAACCGGTGAGTTCCGAATGGCCGGCAAAGCCACTGCGTCCACCGTCCGCCAACACGCGGACGCAGGCCGGTCAATGTGAAAGCGACGAGGCTGAGGAAGGCGCGACCTTCCAGGAGATCGAGCTCGAAAGGGACATGCCGCTGAAGGGCGTTCGGATCTGCTTCGAAATGGATGAAGACGACCTCCTTCCAGTCGCATAACCAGAAGGGTTCGCCGCGCAGGGTCTCCATGTCGCAACGCGCCCGCGAACTGGGGTGCGCCGGCCCGCGCCGCACCGGGATCCGGCATGCCGCGTCCAGGCAGGGCCGCTTCGCCGCGCTCCGCCAGTAGACCCGTCGGGCCCGGGCTCGTGCCGGAGGGATCCGGCAACACCATGCGAGAGGCTTCATTTCTGTTTGTTCAGAAATTACTGTTGTATCCGCCACATTGCAAGCCCGCCCTCGCCCCGCCCCTCCCCTCCAGTCCTGTGTTGCCGCCACGCCTTCTTCCGCAAACAATCCCCGCCCGCCGCATGACACCCTTCAGCCTACCGCTTGTCGGACGGTTCCCACGCGGCCGGTCTCGTCGCCTCGCCGCAGCCCTGTGCGGAGCCCTCCTGATGCCGGGTGGGCCCGTCCCTTCCACGGCCGCCGATGCGCCAACGGACGACCTGGAGGCCTCTCTCGGTCGCTACAAGCAGATGACCCTGGACCAACTGCTCGATGAGCGCGTCGGGGTCGCCTCGAAGACGCCGCAGCGCCTGTTCACGACCCCCTCGGCGGTCCAGGTGGTCACGGCCGAACAGATCCAGCGCCTTCCGGTCACCAGCCTGCCCGAAGCGCTTCGGTTGGCCGGCAACCTGGAGGTGGCCCAGGTGAATTCGAAGGACTGGGCGGTCAGTGCGCGAGGATTCAACAACACCCTTGCGAACAAGCTCCTGGTCATGATCGACGGCCGGGCCGTCTACACGCCCTTGTACGCCGGCGTCTTCTGGGACGTGCAGAACCCGCTCCTCGCCGACATCGATCGGATCGAGATCGTGAGCGGACCCGGCGCCACCCTTTGGGGCACGAATGCCGTCAATGGAGTGATCCATGTCGTCACCAAGAGCGCTCGCGACACCCAGGGACTGTATCTCTCGGGCGGCGCCGGTTCTTTCGTGGAGGACGACCTCGCCGTGCGCTACGGAGGACTGGCCGCGACCAATCTCTATTATCGCGTCTATGCGACTCACTTCGACAGGTACAGCGCGAAGCTTTCCGACGGCTCCCCGGCCACCAACGATTGGAACATCACACAGGGGGGATTCCGGTCGGACTGGGATGCCGCCGGGGAGAACACGGTGACGTTTCAGGGCGATTTCTACGGCGGAAGCGAGGAGGGGCCCGCCGGCGACACGGATGTGAATGGTCAGAACCTTCTCGGCCGCTGGAGGCATGAGTTCTCAGTCGAGTCTGACGTCCAGGTGCAGCTTTATTTTGACCGCACCTGGAGGAACATCCCGGCGTCGATCTCGGAGGACCTGGAGACGTACGATCTGGATTTTCAGCACCGCCTGCCCCTGGGCGACCGTTAGACGGTGCTCTGGGGCGGCGGCTACCGGTTCATGCAGGACCGGGTGGAAAATGCGCCGGCCATCGCGTTTCTGCCCGCTCATCGCGACCTCAACCTTCTCAGCGGATTTGTCCAGGATGACGGCGGAAGAACTTCATCGCGTGTTCCGGGCCTTTTCGCAGGGCGACCACGCAACGGAGCGAAGCGCGTCCCAGTACGGCGGACTCGGCCTGGGGCTCGCGATCTCCAGGAACCTCGTCGAACTGCAGCGTGGCTCCATTTCCGCCGCCAGTTCGGGAAGGGGATTGGGGGCGACATTCACGATCGAGTTGCCGTTGATCGGTGCCGCCGCGCGCGTCGAGGAAGAGCCACCTCCCAGTCCGGAGCCGATGCGAACGGTGGGACGGCCGGCGCTGACCAACGGCGCCGGACGAATTCTCCTCGTAGAGGATCACGAAGATACCCGGGCGGCCCTCGCCCGTTTGCTGCGACGGCGAGGATTCGAGGTCGCCCTGGCCGGATCGGCGGCCGAGGCGCGAGCCCTTGCAAATCAACAGACGTTCGACCTGTTGATTTCCGACATTGGCCTTCCGGATGGGGACGGGTTCGAATTGATGAGCGACCTGCGTGGGCGCGGGCTCAAGGGGATAGCGCTGACCGGCTACGGAATGGAGACGGACGTGGAGCGGAGCCGGCAGGCGGGATTCCTGGCGCACCTGACCAAGCCCATTCGGATCGTCACCCTCGACCGGGTCCTCGCCGAGGCGGCCCAGGCGCCGGCGTCCTCAGAGCCCGTCTGAAAATTAGGAACGGCCCTGGGACGAGGGATTTTGTGCGAGGCCGAGGCGGCAAGACCGGAGCATCCCCGCAGCGGGCTGTGACGGTCGAGCCAACGAAGGCCTCGCGCGAAAGACCCGTCGCCTGGAGGGTTTTCGCAGGAAGGGCCGGTTGCCCGCTCATTTTGACCAGCGCAGATCGGGCACCCGGGCCGCCGTGACGCCTTCCGCGTGGCCATCCGCGAACCCCACGCACACGACGCCTCTTCCGCCCTTCGGATGCATCGCGAGCTCGGGGCCGCCCACCGAGTTCCAACCCGCGAATTCCGTTTCAAACACCAGGACGGTGTCCGGCGGTACCTCGGTCAATTTCTGGCCCGCCACGTTGGAGTTGAAGGCGTAGCTGCTGGAGTTCCCGGGACCCAGGTTCGGATCCGCCGCGCTGCGGAAGACCGTTGTCCTCCCGCCGACATAGGGAGTCAGCGCATCGCACCAGTTTCCAGCTTCGGGCAGGGCGCCATCGGAGGCGTCGGCATACAAATGCATCGCCAGCGTGATTTGCTTCAGATTGTTCATGCTCTGGATCATTTGAGCCTTCCCCTTGGCCTTCGCCAACGCGGGCAGGAGCATGGCCAGCAGGATTGCCAGGACGGGAACCAGGGCGAGCATGACCCCGGAGACCACCGTGCCCGCGACGGCGATGCCGCTGCCTTTAAGGGCGGACGCATTTCGCTGGATCAGGACGATCGCGATGATGCCGCAGATCAAGCCGGCCACAGCCGGCAGGATGAGGAATCCGAGGAGTCCGAGGACCAGCGACGCCACGGCGAGTCGGCTGGTTCGGGGAGTTTGCGGCGGCATCGGACCGGCGGTTGAAGTCTCGATCGCATTCATGGGGGGAGGATGGGAGTCGGTTGACAGGATGAGTGACCGTGCCCTCAACCAGAAAAATGCGCAGCCTGAAAGTGGCGTGGCGCGCACTCCCGGTTCCAGGGGGAGAGGGAACACCGTTCTCACTTTCTTTTCAGGCGAATCCGGAGGATCCAGGTGTCCTGAGGCTTCGATTGACGCGGACTTAGTCGGATGTGGGTGATCCTGGGGCCCCAAACGGCGGCAAGACGACTGTCCTCCAAAGGAGTCGCATCCCATTCGACCTTCAGTTGCTCCGTGTTGAAGAGCACCTCCACGACGCGGTCTGGCGCTCCCTTCAACGCGAGGCGCAGGCCCCCCTCCGGGCCCTCCAGCGGCTCCAGGGGCGTCCACAAGTTCAGGCGGGTATCCGATCCGGATTCTCCAAGCTCAAACGCCTCCGTGATGCGCACCTCCTGTCCGCGGTCCAGCCGGACGCTCCGTCGCCAGGTCTTCACCCCCGCCTCGGAGGGCCAGGCGGGGGCGATGTCCATCTGGAGCTCCGCGAACGCGTCGGTCTCGCTGTAAGTGACGTCACGCGCCGCGAACGGGCGGCCGGCAGACTGCTGGACGCCGTGGAGGGTTGGAAGATTGTGCCACCCGGACTGCATCGCGGGGATGTCGTACCGGTGACTGCTGAAGGTCTTCGCCGTGTACGTCGGCGCGCCGAGATCGACGAAAACCGGTTCGCCATCCGCGAACACGATAAAATTGCCCACATCGTTGTGATTGTGACTCTGCGCATTGTGACCGCCCCAGGCCGCGACGAAGAGCCCTTCCGTGGAACCGGCCTGATCCCGAGCAACCATCATTTGCATGTCCTCGCTGCCGAGCCAGACGTCGCGCTGGAACGCCGGTTTGGCGTTGGACTTCGCAAGGATGGCCCCCAGATCAGCGAGTGTACGCAGGCCACGGCCCAGGTCGATGCCGCCGGTGTCATCCAGCAATTCCTCCAGGGTCGCGCCGTGCGTGGCCAGGGCCTGGAGACCGGCATCGTGAATACGGCCGCCAAAACGATAAACCACGTCCCGGTCGATGCCGGTGCGCGCGGGACAATCCCCGATGTCAACGTACCAGTCTGCCGCGATATGCACGCGGTCGATGAAGCGTCCCATCTCACCGATGAGCGGGTTGCCAAAGACGTCCAGGGCGCCGGAGGTTGCGCTGAACAAGCAATCGAGATTGTCGAGGACGCTCCCGCCGGCCCGTGACCAATAGCCCGGACCTTCATCGCAGGAGCCGTCCCGCGGATACGGCTGGAGGAACCGGTCGAGGCTGCTTAACACGCGGTGCACCAGGGCGACGCGCCGGGCGTCGTCCGGTTCCAGCAGCAGCGCGGCTGTCAGCACGTTCCCATTGATCCAGGGATTCCAGTTGTTCGGCCTGCTCGAACCCGAGGCATGGAAACCCATCCATCCGAAATCGCGTTTGAGAAACGGCGTCAGGATTCGACGATCGACCTCCGCCGCCGCCCGAGGGCGCACCCGGGATGACACGGCATCGAGTTCGGGACCCAGGAGATACAACGTCCAGGCGACGGACGAGGCGGTTTGCGCGGCGAAAAGATCGACGATCGGCTCATCGATATCCGGCAGGCCTACGCCGGCGCGCTGCGCGCCGACGTGCGCGGGAAGGCACCACGTCGATTCCTCACAAATCGCCCAGAGGGCATTCACAATCGCATCGTCAAAGCGGCCTTCACCTTCGGCGCACTCGGCCAGGACGAGTTGGTGCAACCGGCGCCGCCGGTCAAAGTAGGGGCCCTCGAACCGGCTGCGGTTGCCGTCTCGGGCGTAGGCCAGGTACAGCGTTGCCGGCAGGGCGGCAATCGGCTCGCTCAGGGCGTGTTCGCCACGTTGGATCAGGCCGCGCCTGGCGTCGTCGGACAGCCGATTCCAGCCGTCCCGGTCGAGTCGCCGAGGAAAGGGACGCCAGTCCGCGCGGGCAACGAGCATCGAACGAAGACGGGGCGCCGGGAATTCGTCCGCCAGTGAGAAGGCATTTGTGCCCGGTGGCGGATTCCCGGAGGGCGGATCTGTCGCGGCGGGTTGATTCGTGCCGGTCGATTCTCGCCCGAGGCGTTCCCCATAGAGAAGCCGGGCCACCTCCCGACTGGCGGCGATCGTCTCGCGATACGGCGTGTCGGCGACGTCAACGAAGCCGATCTGGTAGTTTTCCTCGTCGTAGACGCGCCCGGTGGTCGGCTCATCCTGCCACTGGAACCAATGGGTGCCGACGAACTGCGGGTGACGGGCGGCGCCGAGGACATAGTCCTCATAGGCCGCCGACCGCCGGGCCTGGTCCGCGACCGGAACCAACCCGGGATGGAACAACCCGCGATCCAGCGCTCCGAAATGGAATTCCCCGATCAAAAGCGGTTTGTCGCCTCCGGGAAAGGTGAAGTCCGACACGGCACGCCTGTAGAGGTTGTAACTGACGACATCGCAGTGCCGGCCGGCGGCCTGCGCGGCGATGTCATTGACCCAGGCAAAACGACACCCAAGATACAATTGGTGCGGAGCCGCTGACTTGATTTCATCGCGCACGGTTCGGAAGTAGCGATCCGCGGCCTTCGTGTAGAAGGCGATGAGATCCGTTTTCGCCCGTTCCCTGTCCGGGGCCTGGCGGCTTTGCAGGAGCGCATCCCAGGAATCGTGGTTCGCGTCCCAGGCGGCGTTGAGGCGGGCAATGTCCGTGTACTTCGACCGGAGATCGGCGACCAACTCCGCCTTTGCCGGCTGGTTCGCGGGGGATTTCAAGGCGGCCAGGGCCAGAGACGTGTCGTCCCCCCAGGACATCTCGTTGTCGGAAAAGTACCCGAGGCACCAGGGATCGCCGGCGCTGGTGTTCCTGCGGGATGCCATCGAACGGGTCAACGCCTCCTTGAAGCTCGGGTCGAACACATCGGGAAACTGACCCCAGTAGCCCTCGCTCCCCTCGATGTTCCTCGCGCCCCGCGAACTGACCGTGTCGGTGTAGGGCGTGCGCCGCAACCGGCGCGTCAAATCATCGGACCAGTTCCCGATCGTGTTCAAGCCCCAGCTCCGCAGGCGCTGATGAACGATGCGCGGGTAGTCCTCCTTCCAGTCCGGACCGTACTTCCGCAGAAGATTCGCGCCGGAGAAGGAAAAGGACTCCGGCGACCGATTCCCATAGTGACCCTTGAGGGCATGACCGCGGGTGAGAAACTCACGAAAATCGGGCGACGCGCCGGGAAAATCCGCGAACCATCCGGCGCGCTCCTCGATGGGTGTGAAGTCCAGCATCCGCACGCAATCGATGCCGTGCGACCAGAAGAGATGCCCGTCGGGATCGACAAACCACCACTTACCCTTGAACTTCTCCACCCGGAAATACCCGGTCGCGGCCTGCCGGGGTCCGGCGGCCCAGCCTCCGTAGGCGTCCCAAGCGACCGGCCCCGGCTCGTTGGCCAGTTCACGGGCCTCGGCTTCGCGGCGTTCTATCAATTCCTCAATGGAGTGCGCCTTTCCAGGCCAGTCGCGATGCATGTACTGACCGAAGGTGTCGATGAAGGGAAAGTAGGGTGCGGCGTCCGTGACACTGGCGGTCGGCGATCGGTACACGCCCGTGGCCGTGATCCTGCCGACGTCGAACTGGTGTTCCGCGGTCGGGTGATCCACGAACAGGAGAATTTGCGTGAGGTTGGTGGCTTCCACCGTGCCCGGACCTCCGGCGGCGACCGGGTACCCGCGCATGCCGAACAGCTTTCCATCGAGCCGATCGTCACTGGCGCGCTTGAGCGCCACCTTGAGGATGCCCGATCCACCCACCGGCAACTGGAGGGAGTCCCCCACGCAGTGACGCGTCCCGTCCGCACCGGGATTGTCGATTCGACAATGCACGCGCACCGGCTGGGCGCCGGCATTTCGGAGCTCCACATCGACCTCGCCGAAATCCGCGAGGTTCCAGGATCCGTTCGGCGCGCGAAGGATGACACCCGGCCATGGACGCCGCCGGCCGGTTGACACTCTCAGAACGGAACCGGAGGACGCTGTCTTCTCGGAGACGGACGCATCCTCGGCGACGATGTCTTTCGGAGGCCCCTGAAACAGCCCCAATTCGGACGATTCGAGTCTCGGGACGGCTGTCGCCGCGGCGAGCAGAGCGATCACCGCCGCGCACCGGAGTGGCCGCAGGGGGACACGATCGCCCACCCCCGATTCAGCATCGGAAGGCCCGGGTCCACGCGCGCCGAGGATCGCCGCGCCGGCATTCCGAGGGACCGATGGGGTTGGGCTCGCCACCGCGAAACCCGGGGAAGCGCTGGACACGCCTGCCGGGAGGGTGCTCGCGTTGATGGATGGGACATGGCCTTTCATAGCGGGTTTGCTTTCTTTGCCCTCGTTCGGGCACGGGCGGATTGCAGCCGGCTGAAGCCAGGCGGTGACGACCTGAAAACGCCGCCACGACCGGATCAGCAGACCTGAGAGTCCGTCTGAAAAGTGGGAACGGCCCTGCGACGAGGGATTTTGTGCGAGGCCGAGGCGGCGAGACCGGAGCATCCCCGCAGCGGGCTGTGACGGTCGAGCCAACGAAGGCCTCGCGCAAAAGACCCGTCGCCCGGAGGGTTTTCGCAGGAAAGGCCGCCTGGCTTCGTTGCTCCTCACTGACAGACCCCTGAAAGGTAGGCGGGTAGGCTCCTTCGTCGGGCCTCGCCATCCAGCCTTTCCTGCGAAAACAGGGCCATTCCAACTTTTCAGACGGGCTCTAACATGGCACCGGGCGCATCCTGCCGTCCAGAATTCCGGGGTGCTCGCGCCGCGCAAGTCCGCGCGAAAACCCTCGTCCATCCAGCGGACATCCGAGGGGTGGGAGCGTCCCGTGACAACCGGGAGCGGGCGGAGAGGCACTCCGGGATTGCGCGGCTTCCCGGGATACGGCACAACGCCGGCATCGCCCATGACGTCACGGACCCGGGATCTCCTTCGACGATGGTCGCCCCTGACCTGGGCGATTTTGGGGATCGGCGCGGGCGCGGCTGATCCGAATCCGGCGGCCCTTGAAATCCAACTGCACGCGGGCCTGACGATCTCCGGCGCGATCGGCTCCGTGTATGCCGTTGAGTCCACGACGGATGTTTCGCAGGCCAGGAACTGGATTTGCCTGGAGTTCCTTCAATTGCCCTCGACGAATTATCTCTGGTTCGATCCGGAGGCGTCGACAAACCCCCGGCGATTCTACAGGGCCGTGCCGATGTCGCACACCGGCATGGAGTTCGTTCCACCCGGCTCGTTCCGGATGGGGAGTCCCACCAACGAGGTCGGACGCCATGAAGACGAAGGACCCCAGACCACCGTCATGCTGACCCGCGGATTCTTCATGGCGAGGAACAAGGTCACGCAACGTGAGTACCAGTTTGTGGTCGGGACTTATCCAAGTGCTTTCAAAGGTGATGATGAGCGGCCTGTGGAGACGATTTCCTGGGAGGATGCGACCAACTACTGTGGCCAACTCACGGTGCGTGAACGCGCGGCGAGGGTGATTCCCTCGAATTGCGTGTTTCGTTTGCCGACCGAGGCCGAATGGGAGTATGCGTGCCGGGGATGGACCACGACGCGTTACAGCTACGGGGATGACCCGGACTACTCCGGACTCGCCGACCATGCCTGGTATCGCAAGAACAGCGGTCTCATCACCCACGCGGTGGGAATGAAGCTGCCGAATCCCTGGGGACTCTACGACATGCACGGGGGATTGTGGGAGTGGTGTCTGGATTGGTATGGCCCCTATCCCGGCGGGTCCCTGGTCGATCCGCGGGGGCCAGTCACGGGCACTTACCGGGTGTTTCGAGGCGGCAGTTGGGGCTGCGAACCGTGGGACTGCCGCTCGGCGAGTCGCGATGCCAATCCGGAGGGACAGACCGGGTACGTGGGATTTCGCGTGGTGCTGGCGGTGGGCGCCCCGTGACGGCGCGGCGATTTCAGCAAGACGGAGGTTGACACTCAACCGCGTCTCGGGCAGAGGTGGCCATCCTCAAGACGTGCAAAAGGAAAACAACGGAAGGTCCATGGTTTGTTTTATGAAGAAGAGACACAAATGCGTGGGAGGCGTCGTTCTACTCGCCACGACGATCCTTGCCGCATCGGGCGCGGCTGCGGCGACGGCAACGGTTGGCACATTCACCGGCGGTGACCCCGGCGACGGCCTCGATCTCGAGGGCAATTTCACCTACGCGGTCAACGTCGGACCCAGCGGCGGGGCCGGCAAGGTCGGTGACGCCATCTTCACCCCCGACAGCATCAGCGGGGTGAGCGTGACGGCCGAGAACAACATCGGCAATGGCTCGTGGGGAACCGTCGCCTATGGAGACACGGACAACGACAAGAATCTGTCGACCGCCATGGATTCGATCCGTTGGGCAGCCGCGCCCAACGTGGTGACCGTATCCCTGAATGTCGAACCCGGCGCCGAGTACAAGCTCCAGATACTGTTGCATGAGGACTGCTGTCCCGGCCGTGGTTTCAACGTGGTGATCAACGGCGAGACGGAGGTCAGCAATCTCATGCCGGGGGTAACCCAAAACGGTGGCGACCCGGATCCGACGACCTTTCAGGACATCAAGAACGCCGTCGGCGCCGTCGTGACCTATCAGTTTGTGGCGGCGACCAACAAACTCGTGTTCGTACTGGACGGACCTTCCGCGGACTCCGCCGACATCTCGGATCACAACGCCATTCTCAATGGCTTCACTCTGGAGCGCCTCAGCGCCATCAACGACTCGGACAACGACGGACTCGCCGACGATTGGGAGATCAAGTATTTCACGAACCTCGATCAGAAGGGGACTGATGATCCAGACCAGGACGGGTTGAGCAATACCGACGAGCAGACCGCGCAGACGGACCCCACCAAGCCGGATTCGGACGGCGACGGCCTGACGGACGGCGACGAGGTCAACCAATATCATACCGATCCCCTCACCCTTGGGGACCAGGACGGCGACCTTTTGTCGGATGGCGATGAGATCCAAACGTATCACACCGACCACACCAAGACCGACACCGACGGCGACGGCTTCAGTGATTACTACGAGGTCCATCTTTTGACGGACCCGAACGATGCGGCCAGCAAGCCGGTGAAGACCGTGGCCAACCTCTTCACGGGCCCCGAGGACGGCCAGGGCCTCGATCTGTCGGGCAATTTCCCCTATGCGATCAGCTTCGGAACCGAGCAACCCGGCGGCCAGATCGGTGATGCCACATTCACCCCCGACAGCGTTGACGGCGTGACCGTCGACGCCTCGCAGGTTGCCGATGGCTGGAACGTGGACGTCAACTTCGGCGAGGACACCGATGAAGAGTTCACTCTCACCTCCATCATGGGCAACATCCGGTGGAGTAACTCGGATAACGCAACAACGCCCGCCGTCACGGTGACACTCGCCAACCTCCAGGTCGGCGCGTCCTACAAGCTGCAGATGCTGTTCGCCGAACGACTGTGGGCGCGGGGATTCGATGTAAGCGTCAACAACCGCCTCGTGGCGAAGGCCTTCGCGCCGTTCCAGTGGCAGGGTGGGTTCGTGGGCCCCGGTGGCGCAACGCCCCGCACCAATGGCGTCGTGCTCACCCATACCTTCATCGCCAACTCCACCGAAACTGTCATTCTCCTCGATGGCCGGCCCGTCACCGATCGTGCCATGCCCGATCACAATGCGATCATTGAGGGCGCCACCCTTGAATTGGCAGCGGCACCGGTCGATTCCGATTCCGATGGACTTTGGGACGCCTGGGAAATGGACGTCTTCGGCAACCTCGACCAGACCGCGGCCGGCGACCCCGACAACGACGGCCTGAAGAATTCGGACGAATTCACCTCCAACACGGACCCGAATAAGGCCGATACCGACGGGGATGGTCTGAATGACGGCATGGAGGTCAACACGACCCACACGGATCCCGCGAAAACCGATAGCGACGGCGATGGACTTAATGACGGGGACGAGGTGAACACGTATGGCACCGATCCCGCAAAGGCGGACACCGACGGCGACACCCTCAACGATTCGAGCGAGGTCATGACGTACCACACCGATCCGCTCAAGACCGACACCGACGGCGACGGCAAGGATGATGCCACGGAAATAATCCAGGGCGGTGATCCCACGAAAGCCGATCCTCCCACCCAGTTCTCGAATATCCTCGTCCAACCCATCAGCGGCGGCGATCCGGAGGATGGCATCGATCTGCAGGGGAACTTCCTCTATGCCTTCAACGTCAGCAGCGCCGGCGCCGCCGGCAAGGCAGGGGACGCCGATTTCACTGCCGACACGGCCCCCGGCATCACGGTCATCGCGCCGAGTGACATTCCGGCCTGGGACACCCCCGAATATGGCGATACTCCTGCCGACGACGTGATTGAAAAAGTCACCCAATCCATCCGGTACGGTCCCAATGTGACGGTGAAACTCGCCAACCTCGTCCCCGGAAGCACGTACAAGCTTCAACTGCTCTTCTACGAGCAGTGCTGCTACGGCCGCGGCTTCAACGTCTACGCCGACGGCGAAGTCCTCGCCACGGATTTCTCGCCGCCGGAGATCCAGGGCGACGTGAACTACACCGGCGGCGCCGCGATGGTCTCCGCTGAGTTCACCACCCAACGCAACCAACTGGTCATCTCCCTCGACACCCGCGGCCGGACGCGGGAGGACCTGACGGACCCGAATGCCATCCTGGATGCCGTCACGCTGGAGATCCTGAAACTCAGCGATGCCGTGATCGCTCCCACCATCACCAACATCGCGAAGGACGACAACGGTGTCTCCATCACACTCGACACGCTCAGCGGCAAGACCTACACGCTCGAATACAAGCAAAGCCTGACCGACGCCACCTGGGCCGCCGGGGATCAGAAGACCGCGACGGGCGCAAGCACCGTGCTCTCGGATACGACGCCGGCGCACCTGGGCGGGACTCAGGGCTTCTGGCGAATCAGCGCGCAGTAAGCCTCGCGGAATACCGTCCGACACAACCCCCCGCCCATTCGGGCGGGGGGTTTTTCTTCACGGCTCACCCGTCTTCGTCCCGTCCCGCCCGTCCTCCATCACGCTACCGGGGAAACACCGCCCACACGATGGGCGGGGCGGAGACATCGGTGGACTGTATCGATCCGGTTCCTTGACGTCGGCAACCGAAGCGTCAACGGTCCGGCTTGTTGTGCTCGCACATGGAACCATCGAAGAAACTTCCTCCTTCGACAGATCCCCAAAAGGCGTCCTTCGAATCCTCTGACCGATTCGAGGCCGCCCTTCGTCGATTCGACGAGATCAACGCCGGCGATCCCCGTCGCGAGATGGTCAATGGCGTCGGGTACCCGCTGGAGCTTTTGTACGCGAGGCGACTTTCCGAGTGGGTGTTGAAGTTGAAGCCGGACGCCTCGGAGGCCCTTCGCCTGGCGGCACGATGCCAGCACCTGTGCCGCTGGGAAATTCCACGCGGCCGATATCCCGAAGGCCGCACTGGGTACCTGCGGTGGCGCCGGGATCTGCAGGAGTTTCATGCTCGCAAGTCTGGTGAGGTCCTTCGCGAGGTCGGCTATGATCCCGACACGATCGCGCGGGTGCAGGGCCTGAATCTCAAGCGGGACCTGGGAAGCGATCCGGACTGCCAGGTCCTGGAGGATGCTCTCTGCCTTGCCTTTCTCCAGTTTCAGTTCGCGGATCTTGCCGCGCGAACCGACGATCGCACCGTCTTGAATGCCCTGCGCAAATCCTGGGCGAAGATGTCGGTTCGCGGGCGGAGTGCGGCCCTGGACCTGCAATACGGCGACAGGGAACGACTGCTGCTGACGCGGGCACTGCAGAAATCCGATGGCAGGGAGAGCGAATCGGGTTGAGAACCGGACTGGGTGTCGTTGGCCCGGCGTCACTCGCCGATCCGGACATTCGCGGACATTTTCCCAACCTGACCCGACATCCCCCTCCCCTCCTGCGTGGCCCGACGACCTCTGTCACGGAGTGGGCACCGACCGCCTTCCGGTCAGTGCCCGGACGACGTTCGTGTTGAAACGGCAGTTCGACGTCCTGGCGTTCTCGGTCAACTGGAACAAGGCACGCCGGGCGAGGTCGCGCGATGGACGGGGACCGCGACCATTCCAATAGTCCAGGACTTCCCCGTAACCTTCCGGCCGCTGGATGGTGAGGATGCACGAGGGCGACGCGACCTTCTTGAACGGCCACCAGGCCCATCCGATGCCATGGCCTTCAACGAGCGCCACGCATTGGCGGAACCATTCGTTGTTGTTTTCGCCGCTCTCCCCGAGCCAAAGGGGAACCTGGTACTGCTCGCGCAGTTTGAGAAAGCGCGCGATGGCCTCGTCGGTGTTCGGATTCCAGTATTTATGGAAGCTGATCACGAGATTTGTATCCCATGGTCCAGGGAACCCGTTGTAGTTATTGCCCCACCCGTTGCCTTCGATGACGACCATGTGGTGAGGATCAACTTCGCGAATGGCCTGGGTGATCTCTTTGTACAGATCCCATAGCGGCTTGTTGGCCAGGTCCTCCTTTCCGTTCTTGTCCTTTCCTTCGAATGTCCAGTTTGGCTCGTTGAGCAGGTCGTAACCGCCGATCCATGCTTCGTTGGCATACCGCTCGGCGAGTCGCCGCCAGAGCGCGATGGTTTTGTTCCAATTATCCCTGCTCTCCCAGAGCGACGGCTTGGACGGATCGTAATCGGAAATGTTGGCGTCCCTCCCCTGCCCCCCGGGCGCCGCATGAAGGTCGAGGATCAAATAGATGTGATTGGACTTGCACCAGGAGAGGAGTTGGTCGGCGAGACTGAATCCGTCGTCCAACCAGGAGTTTCCCCCCCGAACCGGTTCCTCCTCCACGGGCACCGTGAACAGGTTGTAGTGCATCGGAAGGCGGATGCTATTGAATCCGGCGGCGGCCAGCAGATCGACATCGGCGCGGGTCATGGCGTTCCGCAACCATGCGGCGTGAAGTCGCCGGCAGTCGTCGGGACCAATGAGCTCCGCGATGCGCCTCTGGATGGAGTGCTGGGTTCCCTCCCCGCGGAGCCCGAACATGTATCCCTCCTGAAGCATCCAACCGCCCAGGCCCATGCCGCGCAGGAGGATCTCGCGTCCCTGACCATCGACCAGCCGTTCGCCCCGCGTGTGAAGGAACTCGGCCGATCGAGCCTGGAAAGCCGCCAAGGCAACCACCGTCCAAAATGGAGGCCGGATGAATTTCAGATTCATAACCAGGTGGATTCCACAGTGTTCATGCCATCAGTCCCGGTCGGTCAGCGGAGGGTCCGACTCCCCTGCCGGAGATTGTCCGGCGGGTCCAAGCGATTTCGCCAAAGTCCGGCCGACAATGGCGGCGCCGCGCGCGTTGAGGTGCGTGTCGATCATGGAGTTGAAGACCAACTCGCCCCGCGCCTCGGCAGCCTCCCTGAGCGGAGGCGTAAGATCGATGAACCGGATTCCCTCCTTCTGACAGCCGGCGGCCACAAGAGAAGGCAGTCGCGTTGGCGACCATACCCATTCGCCCGTTTCGGGGAGGGCGGGAACCAGACGATCGTGAAGAACCCTGCCCTTGCACGGCATGTAGGCGACCCACGGTGTGACGTGATGTTTCGCGGCGAAATCCCGGTACCGCTGGAAGAACGTCTGCAGCTCGAAGTGCCGTTCGGGACCGAGATCCTCGAGGGCGGGTGCGACTTGCGAGATGGTGACGGCGATTTCTCCGCTGTGAGAGCGATAGAGGAAAACCGGGAGCCGGGTGACCCACGAGCTGCGGACCTCCTGTCGGTTGAGGATCCAGTCTCCCAGTGCCTTGAGCATCGAGGTCTGCTTCTGGATACGCCGGTACCGTCGCTGGCCCGTGGCTTCAAATCGACGCATCGCGCTGAATTCCCAGTCCATGTCGTAGATGTCATTGCCTTCGAAGAAGACGACGATCGTCTGCCTGAGGCTCGGGCTGACACCGTAGTCTTCGAGGTAGCTCAACTGGCAGAAGGGGCCGGTCATGCTGACCCCGAGGTTCAGGACACGCCAGCCGGTCAGTCGGCTCAGCCGCGTTGTGAAGAGTTCCTCGAACGGGAGGTGGCCGAGTTCGGTGAAGGAATCTCCTGCGACGGCGATATCCCAGTCTTCCAATGGCTCCTCATTGCGAAACCCGTTGCGGTCGTATCGCACCGTGACGACCTGTTCATCCCGATAGGTGGCGTTGCCCGGCAGGCCGAGGTCTTTCATCCACGACCGAATGACCTGCCCGGTCCATTCCTGCGGACCCGTCCGGCGAAAGAAGCCCGGGCCTGTGGGTGTGCGCGGCTGCCGATAATAGGGCGCCAACCGAAGCATGGCGGCCCGCTGCCCCTTAAAATCAAATCCGATCAGGCGAAAAACCGCCTCTCCGAGCCCGAGCATCATCAGCGTCGTCACGATGGCCACACAAACGCCGGTCGCCACGCGGGCGCAGCCGCGACGGGCGGGAAACGCGGCCGAGAGCATGATGATGAGACCGAGCGCCAGACACGGCTCGTCAAGAATCGCAAGTTCCGGCTGCAGGCCGAAAACGAAGTGGAACACCGCGGCGAGCAGGATCAGCAGGAAGCCAATCCCAAGTCGCAGATAGGCGCTGCGGGTGGGTTCGGACGCCATGGGTGGGTGGATCGGATGGATGGCTGGTCTGCTGAGGAGCATTCCATTCGAGGCTCGGAGCAACAAGCCTCCGTTCCCACCCCGCGCATTGACCTCCCCCCTCCTCTGCCGTTTGCTCGATGCTCATGCACCGCCTCCTCGCTGCCTGCCTGGCCATCGGTGGGATCCTCCTTCTGTCGTCAATCGCGCCAGCCGCCGCCAACCCGGACGCCCGAGCCAATCGGGCCGCCGAGAAAAAACTCCCCGCCGGCCCCGGATTGGCCGCGGCCTATCCGGCGGATGTCGGGATCGCCACGAATGCCGACGTGCTGTTCGCGGATGATTTCGAATCCGGGCCGATTGGCGCGCGCTGGGATGAAATCGGAAACAAGGACGCCAAGGTCCTGAGTCTCGCTGATCCAGAGGCGGAGCCGCGATTGGTGCACCAGTGTCTGCGCGTGGAGGCCCATCTCGGTCGGGACACGGGAGGCGGTCTGACCCGGTGGTTCGAACCGGTCCAATCGGTCTTCATCCGGTTCTACACGAAATTCGCCCCGGACTGCGACTACGTGCATCACTTCGTGACGTTGCGCGCGAACAAGGGACTGCGCGGCGGGGAACGGTGGAGCGGCTTCGGTGGGGCGGGCGTCAAACCGGACGGCACGGAGCGCTTCTCAACCGCGATCGAACCCTGGGGCGACTGGGGACGCTGGGGGCCGCCGGGCCGCTGGAACTTTTACAGTTACTGGCACGAGATGGAGGTCTCAAAGGACGGAAAATTCTGGGGAAACTCCTTCGCGGTGCCGGATGCGCCGCTCATTCCCCGTGACCGGTGGATCGAGGTGGAGTTCATGCTGAAGCACAACACGCCCGGCATACCCGATGGCGAGCAGGCCTTCTGGATCGATGGTGAGCTCCTCGGGCATTGGACGGGCATCAACTGGCGCAAGACAGCGGGGCTCCAGGCCAATGCCCTGACGCTCGAATCCTACATCACCGACCGCTGGACACATCGCGCGGTCAACATCGTTTTCTTCGACAACGTCGTGATCGCCCGGCGTTACATTGGACCCACGGAGCCGAAGCGCTGAGCTGTTGAGAGCCTGTCCGAAGAGCAAAGGGGCCCGCGGCGGCGCCCAGGCTCGCCGCGGGGCGGAGCGACGTCGCGCCGCCGCCACTTCACGACGGTACGTCGCTTCCACGCTGCCGGACCGCGTGAAGCGTGGCTCGGCGGTGTTCCTCCGGAAGCAGACCGGCGAGCAGGCCTATCAAGGGAAGATAGCCGCAGACCCTGAATACAAATTCGATGCTCGTGCGGTCGGCCAATTCTCCAAGCACGGCCGACGCGATGCCGGCCATGCCGAACGCAAGCCCGAAGAAGAGACCCGAGATCAGACCCACGCGGCCCGGGATGAGTTCTTGCGCGTAAACAAGAATTGCCGAGAAAGCCGAGGCAAGGATCAGACCGATGAACACGGAGAGGACGATCGTCCAACCCAGGTTGACATACGGGAGCGTCAGCGTGAACGGGGCGACGCCCAGGATTGACGCCCATATGACGGTCTTGCGGCCGAACCGGTCCCCAACCGGTCCCCCGATGATGGTCCCGGCCGCCACCGCGAACAGGAAGACGAACAACGCCACCTGGGCCATCTGCACGGAAACGTGGAAGTGGTGGATGAGATAGAAGGTGTAGTAATTGGCCAGGCAGGCGAGGTAGAAGTATTTGGAAAAGATCAGCGCCAGAAGGATCGCCATCGCAAAACGAACCCTGCCGCCCGGCAGGGCCAGGGCTGGCGCCGGGCTGCTCGCGGCGGCGGTCTTTCTCCTCCGGTGACCCAGGACACCCCCATACCACCGTCCAACCGTCGCCAGGATGGCGATGCCCACAAGGGCGAGCGCCCCAAACCACAGGATGCTCGATTGCCCGTGCGGCACAACGATGATTGCCGCAAGGAGCGGACCCAGGGAACTCCCGGCATTGCCCCCGACCTGGAATAGGGACTGCGCGAATCCATGCCGTCCCCCCGAGGCGAGGCGTGCCACGCGCGACGCTTCCGGATGAAAAACAGAGGATCCAAGGCCAATGACTCCCGCGGCGACCAGGATCATGGGAAAGCTGTGCGCCCGTGAAAGAACCGAAAGGCCTGTAAGCGTGAATCCCATGCCGCAGGCCAGTGAGAACGGCAGAGGGCGCCGATCCGTGAAATGTCCCACGAACGGCTGAAGGATCGACGCCGTCATCTGGAACGTCAGGGTGATCAGGCCGACCTGCACGAAATCGAGATGATACGAATTCTTCAGTATCGGATAGATCGCCGGAAGCAGCGACTGGATCGTGTCGTTCAACAGGTGGGAAAAGCTGATTGCGAACAGGACGGTCAGGACCGCCGTGCTGGAACCCGTCTCGACCGTCCCGTGTCCGGCCTCCGAGGTGACTGCGCTCACGGTTGTTCCTCCAGGATGCGAGCCGCCGCGGGCTGCGGGCCAATCCGCAACGCGCGCGGCAATCGCCATGGGCCCCGGCGGCCAGCAGCGCAGGATCGAGGATCGAGGGCGGTCGGCCCCAGGGCCGCGACCGCGGTTTCGGTATGGATCATGTGTCTCGGACCCGGCTGCCGGACGGTGGAAAAACAAAACCCACCGCCATCGGCTGGCGGTGGGTTTTGTGGAAATCGCGATGGTGAACTACGACCTCCCGCCCCCGCCACGCCTCGTGATCAGGCGCGCCCAGGCGCGCTTTGCAAGGTTCAGAACGTGGAGTGTCGGGAACGCGGTCCTCAAAGCGCGATCCTTTTAGAGGGGGAAGTTCCTGGAGTCAAGCCGGGTGCCAGTGGAAAGGCGTGGCGGCCCCCGAAGAGGCGACCGTCGGGAAATGCGGGCGGCGCTTGACGTGGTGTTGCGGATGGGATAGCGAGCCCCACATGGTCCTCTCCATGCCGCGGCAGCGAAGCGCCTTCACGCTCATCGAATTACTGGTGGTGATCGCCATCATCGCGATCCTCGCAAGCATGCTCCTGCCCGCGCTCGCCCGGGCGAAGGCCAAGGCGCACCAGGTCAAATGCGCAAGCAACGAGCGACAAATCGGCATCGCCTTTCTCATGTATGCCGACGATAACGCGGAGTATTACCCGGTCCATCCGGACTGGGCCTCCACGGGGGGAAAGGATGGAACTTACGACGTCTTTGTTGCCGCCACCAACCGGCCCCTGAACAAATACGCCCAGGCATACGAGGTCTTCTGGTGTCCGGCGGACAAAGGAGACATCTTTCGGAACACCGCGATTCGCACCAATTGTTACCTCCAATACGGAAACAGTTACCTTGTCGAATGGGCCGTCAACGCATTCCGGGTCAAACAGGTGACCGGAGACAGCAGTCCGTCAGCACGACGGACGCCGCAGGGGACCCCCATGAAGACGAGCGAGACCGGGCACAGCCCGGCCAACAAAATCCTTCAAGGGGATTGGCCGTGGCACCCAAACCGAGGCAACACGAATCCACGCAGCATCTGGCACAATTACCGCGGCAAGAGCCGCTTCAACATGCTGTTCGCGGACGGTCACATCGAATTCTACCTGTTTCCTCGACCCTCCGAGATGGTGTCGTGGGTGGCGGATGAGCCGGATCCCAACTTCAAATGGTGGTAGGGCCTGAAGGGCCGGAAACGGGATGAGCACCGTTCGAACCCCCTTTCGCGCGATGGAAGCCCTCGTCCCCGGCGACCCTCCAGCCGATAGAAATATCGGATGCGTTCGGGCCGTGCTGCCTTGCTGGCGGCGACCGTCAGTCTCGGGGTCGCCATCGTGGTGATTGGTCTTTGGAGTTCCGAGCCCCGGATACCGGGGATTGCCACCCACGAAAGCCGAGCGACCCAAAGCTCGGTCGTTCAGCGCTTCCAGGTTCCGCCCGTTCCGGGGGGATCCAGAGACGCAACGCGACCGGCGGCCTCAGAAGCGTCGTCCCCAGGAAATCCCCACGAAGCGGCGATTGCCGCATTTGATGGATGGCTGCGGCGCCGGCAGGACGAGCCCACGTCGAGATCGGAGCCTGAAGGGATCGCGCTGGCCGCCTCGCGACGCGGCGAATTCCTGGAGCTGATGAAATCCGATCCACGTCGGGCGCTGGAGGTTGCCATTCCGGACCGGCTGCGCCTGGGCCTCCCGGCACATGTATCGGAACTGCTGGAGGAACGCGTCAGCGGCCGCGGGGACCTGGACGTCCTGTGCGTCGAGAGAGGTACTGACGGCAGGGAAGCCGCGCCGATCCAGCGTTTCGTCTTCCTTGGTGGCCGTCGTTATGACGCCTTTGTCTACGGACGTCGCCTAGGAGAACCCACCCGGCTCGGGGCATGGCTGTACGGCATCGCCCTGGACGAGGTGATGGCCGTGGAGGAAAGCGCGGTGCGCCTTCTGGACCACGCGGCCGCGGAAAGCGCGCTCCGGGAAAATCCCGGCGCGCTTTGCCCCGTCGGTGAAAACCACCCAGCCGCCGGTCCCGACACCGTCGCCGTGGAGGACCGCGGGACCGTCCTCCTCACCTGCAGCGCCCGGCATGCGGCACAGTATGGGGAATCCGTCACCGGGAGCGATGGCGTCGCAGGCTACCCGGTGGCAGCGACTGCCCAGGGGATGAAACGGCTGCTGTTCATTCGGGTGGACTTCGATGACTGCCCGGGTGAGCCGGTGGCGACCAACCGTGTCGTCGAACTCGCACAGATGGTGAACAGTTTCTACATGGAAGGTTCGTATGGGCGGGCCGGCTTTCAGGCGGTTGGGGCGGGATCCGCAGTGACTCCGGTGCTTCGCATGCCGCGATCGGCGGGTTCGTATGCCCTGGGTAATGATCCCTTCAGTTTGAGATCGGATGCCCGCGTGGCTGCCCGCCAGGCCGGCTACTCGGATGAGGTCTTTGACTTCGACGTGGTATGCATGGGCCTTGTGCCGGGATTCAACTGGGTTGGCTTGGGCTTCATTGGATTCCCGGGCGCCTGGATCCGCGCCATGTACACCCCCGGCGTCCTCGCCCACGAACTCGGCCACAACCTGGGGCTGCAGCACGCAAATCTTTGGGACACGAGCGGGAACTCGATTATCGGGTCGGGCAGGAGTGTCGAATACGGGGATTGCTTCGACACGATGGGCGCCGCGGATGGCGGTGTTCACCAGTTCAATGCCCGTTCAAAACGGCTCCTCGGATGGCTTCAGGACGATGAATTCACTGTTGTGACGACCAATGGCGTGTACCGGATCGCCGCGCTGGACCAGGCGGGCGACGGCCACCAAAGCCGCGGCCTGCAGATCTTCGCCAGTGCGGGCACCAACTACTGGCTCGAATTTCGCCAGCGCTTCACGGCCAATCCGTCGTTGATGAACGGTGCGATGCTCCGACGCATGGGCCGCGGTTCGTCGCCGACCCTGCTTCTCGACACGACCCCGGGATCAGCCTCCGGAGCCGCCGATGCCGCCCTGGTCATTGGCCGGACGTTTTCCGACAGGAATGCCGGCGTTCACATTACCCCCGTTGCCTGCGGCTCGGGGTATCCTGGATGGCTGGACGTCGTCATCCATCGTGGAGAATTCGCCGGCAATCACCCGCCGACCGTTGTCCTCCGGACAGGCCGGACCGAAGGCGCACCAGGAACGGCGTTCAACTTTCATGTCGAGGCCCAGGATCCGGATGGCGATGAACTGGCCTACTTCTGGGATTTCGACGACGCGACGCTCGGAGAGAATGCCCCGACGACGACGCATTCCTGGTCAGCGGACGGAAATCGACGCGTCCAATGCACGGTCAGTGACATGAAGGGCGGCGTCGCGCGCGCGTCAGGGGTCGTCCGGGTCGGGACGCCTTCACTCGCCTGCATTTGGGGACGTCTCAGCGGTGAAATACAGCCGGACGAGATTCTGATCGCGAGCAGCGGGGGCCGAAGAACTTACTGTGACACGGACGGCACTTACGTCTTGACCGACTTACTCGCTGGGAGCTGCAGCCTTTCCGCGACCACCGCCGCCGGAGTGGCAATGAACCCGGTCGGGTTCACGAACCCCGTCGGGATCAGCGGGGGCGATGTCGGCCCGTTGAATTTCGCGCCCGCGCAGGCCGCCGCGACCCACCGCGTCCAACTGATCGGGACCCGTTCCCGCTGGAAGTATTGGGATCGACGCGAGTACCCGGGCACTGGCTGGAAAGGACCGGACTTCGATGATTCCGGATGGAGCGAAGGGGAGGGGGTGTTCGGCTATGGATTCGACGGACTGGCGACACTTCTGGACTTTGGATCTGACGTCTACAACAAGCCTGCGAGCGCCTGCTTTCGCCGACAGTTCGTTGTCGACGCCCCCGGCCAGCTGACGAATGTCCTCCTTGATTTTCAACGAGATGACGGGGCCGTGGTGTATCTCAATGGACGGGAGGTGTTCCGCGACAACCTGCCTTCCGGGGAGATCACCTGGGAATCGTTCGCACGGGCTGCAGTGACCGGGACCAGCCTTCCGGCTTTCCGAAGGCGCTCCGTCGACGCTGGACTGGTGGTTCCGGGAACCAATGTCGTCTCAGTGGAGATGCACCAGGCCTCGGCGACCAGTTCCGATCTTTGCTTCGATCTCGGCCTGACAGCGGACGTGATTCCGAACACCGCCGGTCTTGTGCTGCATCACCCGTCGGCGGACGAGTCCTGGACGGCCCCAGCCGACGTTTTGATCAGCGTGTGCGTCGCCAGCCTGCCTGCCGATCCGTTCCAGCATATCGAGTTTTATGGGGATGGATTCCTTGTCGGGACGCAGAACTCCCAGCCCTACACAAGGGTCTGGAGGGAGGTCCCGGCCGGCACGCATACGGTGGAGGCGAGGGGCGTCTTCGCCAATGGCGACACCCGGACGACCGGTCCGGTGTCGATCCAGGTCGATGACCCCGGTCTGTCGCCGGTGTTTGTGCCCTCCGGATCCCGTTGGCGCTACCAGGATGGCGGGATGGAACCGGCACGGGACTGGCCTCAGGGGTCCTTCGACGACTCCGCGTGGAAAGAGGGTCCCGCCCGCCTTGGTTACGGAGAAGATGGTGAGTTCACCCGCATCGACTATGGCCCGGACCCGGCGAACAAGCCGATGACGACCTGGTTCAGACGTGCATTCGACGTTATGGAACCGGGCCACGTCACGAACCTGGTCTGCCGCATCCAGGCCGACGACGGCGCCATCGTCTACCTGAACGGGCAGGAAATCGTGCGCGTCGGCATGCCCGATGGAGCCGTCGATGCGTGGACACCCGCCTCCACCGACATCTCCGGCGGCGAGGAGCAGGCGTTCACGGAAGTCCCGATCGATTCCGGCCGACTTGTGGACGGGCGCAACGTGCTGGCCGTCGAAGTCCATCAGTCGAGTGAATTCAGCGACGACCTGGCCTTTGACCTGAGCCTGCGCGGCCAACGATCGATTGCGCCGATCCTCCCCCGGCTCCGGATGAAGGCCTCGCCAGGACGGTTGTTGTTGAGCTGGCCGGCGACATTCACAGGATGGCGTCTCGAAGCCACCCCCACACCCAACCTCCCGAGTTCCTGGCAGGCTATTCCTGGTGAACCCCTCTCGGTGGGGTTCAATTGCGAACAGACGGCTTCCTGTTCGGGGCAGCCCGTGTTCTTTCGCCTCGCGAGGAGAACTCCGCGCTGATTCCACAACTCCGGAAGGGGTCGGTTCCCGCCCTTCCAGGTTTCACGCCGGATTGACTGGTGAATTGGCTCGTCCGGTCCCGGTTCCGTGCCGCAATCGAACCGATCCCCACGGGGGACCGGGGGTTCCAACGTGCTCCTTGCACGAGAAACCCACACCGCCAGAATCGACCCGGTGGAAGACTCCGCGGATCACGGAGCCCTGCCGACGGTCACCCGCGGCATGACGAAGCTGTACGCGCGATAGCGAAACTCGGTCCATGCCTCGTCCGGCGGCGATGCCCCCGGAAACAGGGGAATGCCGACGGGTTGAAATTCGATCCGAATGCGGATTCGCGATCGGCCTTCCGTGAGCTGGCGGGGGATCATGAATTCGTCCTCGCGCCAGCGGCGGTTGGACGGCCACGGGATATGCGCGGGAGGTGCGAGTTCCGGGTTGCCGTGGACCTGGTCCTTGGGGAGGCCAAGAGGATCGCCAAAGACGGCCGGGTTGCCGCCAGCGGTGTACCAGTCGCCGGCTTCTTTCCACGTGTCGTCGGATCCGACGTCCGCAACCATCACTCGCGCCCTCTGGTTGGAATAACGAAGATCCAGCCGTCGGCGCAGCAGGACACCGAGGTTGGCCGGATCCAGGTTCAGCGTGAACTCCGACCCGGTGCGCGTGTGCCGTCCGTCGTCGCTGATCGCGGGAAACACCTCGGCGGCATTCCCACGCGCCAACGGGACGTGATCGACCCCCCATTCGAACCGGCTTGCGACGGTTTCGGGCGGGGAGGCGTCGGGAGAGCGATAATTGTGGCGCGCTTCCGCCGAAGCTTCGCCGACATCGAATTCGTCCGTCAGGATCAGGCTGGGTGCGGGCAATCCATACCAGTACGTGACGGTCGCATAGTGTTCCGTGGAGAGGTTCTCACCTCCATGTTCCAGGGTGATGCGCGCGTTTCTTCCGAATGGCAGAAGATCCGTCAGGAGGAACCGGTACGCCGAGTGAACCCGATCCAGTGCCGTCTGCTGTTCGGCCGGCGGCCGGCCAACGGGATGGCCAACGAACGGCAACGTCATGGTGCGGCCGCCCCAGTAGTCGCCGCCACCGCCCCATTCCTCGCTGCCAGTCCCCTGGCCCTGCGGAGTGCAACTGTCGTCGAAGTAGAATCGAGGATCGCCTTCGAGGGTGTTCAATCGTCCGCGAGCGGTAAATTGATAGGTGGTCCCGACAATGTGACCGCTCCAATCGCCTCCGCCTTCGGTCACGGTCGTATCCAGGAGAACAAGGTCGCGTCCCGGGAGTGGATTCGGAAAATCGTGATACGTTGCATGGAATTTCCCAACCGCGTTGGCGGGACCCTCGTACGGCTCTGTCCGGATGCTCCAGTGGACTCCTTCCAAGGGTTGCCCTGAAGACTCGCTCAGGGTCGCTCGAGCCGACCTGAGAAAGGGCATGGGAAAGTAAGTGGCGAACTCAAAGGCGCCTTCGTGATAACGGACCGTCATCGGAAGGGATCTGACAATGAACTCCTGGTCCGGATCCCGCATCAGGGAGGCGGTTCCGAAGAAGAGACCAACCGGGCTATCCACCGAAGGGTGCGGCCAATCGTCCCACCAGATCCGAAGTCGGGCATGCTGGAACGCCTCGGCGGCGGACTCCGGCACCTCGAAGCCGATCCGCCGCACGACACGCGCTTCATCGCGCACATCGAACAACGCTCGACTCGCATAGGGTTCCAACGAGAACTCGCCATGGTCCTCGGCAGTGATCGGCGATTTCGGCGCGATGTCGGTGCCGGCACGGTCAAGAAGATGGAGGACCTCGCGGGGAGGCGCCTGGGCCGGGCTCCAGCTTCGCAGCGGCTGCGAGAGGTGGGCGAGTCCGGGCATCAGCTTCCAGAGGATGAAATAACCGGTGCCATAGCGGGTGCGCCCGTATCCAAGTTCGAGGTGGCGCTCAAAGGGAATCGGGACCCAGGAAAGGTCGGCCCCCCGCGTCACGGACCAGGTATAGGTGAGTCCCTGAGGAAAGGCCGTTTCGGGGAGGAACACGGAATTTGCGACGGGTTGCGTCGGGTCGGCGGTGGAACTCTCACTGACGATCGATTCGTGTCCGTCGACGATGTAATGCCATGGGCTGCCGTGCCAGTGGTTGTGGCGGACGAACCAAAGGATCCCCGGCCCTGCCTCGTCCAGGGCGACGCTGTGGTCATCGTCAAGCTGACGAATGAAATGGGCGGCGTCGGCGAAGTGATTGCCTCCGGTTCGATCGAAGGTGCTTCGCAGGATGGCGCGAACGCCGATCCGAAGGACAGGCCACTTTGACCATTGCAGCAGGGCATCGTAGCCCAAGGGGATGACGGGCGGCTCGTTGGTGTCGGGAGTGGCCGAACCGGATGCGACTGGAGACGACCCAAGGCCAGACAGGATAAGCAGGCACACCAGGAGCCGTGTCTCCAAAAGGCCCGCGCCTGGTCCTCCTTCCATCGAGCGGAAGAGGGCGAGGCCGCCGTTGCGGAGGCTGCCGAGACCCTGCGGTCGATTCCCGTGGGAGAAGCACATGCGCCGGTTTTCGGCTGTTGTCCCGGCGAGGTCACGCCGGATGTTCGCCCGGAAGGGGTCGATTCTTAGTATTGTAGAGTCGATGGGTGCCGTCCGGACAAGAGGATGGGCCTTGGGTCCCTGGGGTCCCTGGGGTCCCTGGGGTCCCTGGAATTCTCAAAGGAACCGACGCCTTGGCGCTTCCCATGCAAGACTGAATTATACAATCCCAAGAACCGACCCCTTTGGCTTACTCGCTCGACGAAGTGAATTCCTTCCAGCCGCCGCCGAGGGCCTTGTAGAGCGTGACGCGATTTGCGAGTTCGAGGTAATGAGAATGAATGAGGCGCTGCTGGGCGGCGTAGAGATCCTGGTGAGCGGTGAGGACGGCGAGGTAACTGTCCGCGCCATTCCGGTAACGGAGGTCGGCGAGGTCATAGCGTCGCTGCTCGGCCACGACCAGCGCGCTCGCGGCGTCCCGGGCGGCGCGCAGCGTGGCGCGTCCGGCCAGGGCATCGGCGACTTCGCGGAACGCGGCCTGAATCGCCTGTTCGTAGCGTGCGATCTCGATTCGCTTCCGGATCCTGGCGAGGTCGAAGTTCGCCTTGTTCCGAACCTGATCGAAGATCGGCACGAAGATCTGGGGCACAAAGCTCCAGGTGCGCGCGTCGGAGGTGAACAGGCTGCCAAGGTCCGTGCTGGAGAAACCGGCCGACCCGGTCAGCACAATGCGAGGGAAGAATGCCGCCCGCGCCGCTCCGATATTGGCGTTGGCTGCCTTGAGGACATGCTCGGCGGAGCGGATGTCGGGTCGGCGCGCCAGGAGGTCCGATGGCAGTCCGGCGGGCACGTCCGCGAGCAGGTCGGTGTCCTGGAATGACCGGAGTTCCCCGGTGTCGGGCGGGAGCGGTTGACCGACCAGCAGGACCAGGGCGTTCTCCGCGCGCGCCCTTTGGCCGGTGTAATCCGCGAGATCGGCCCGCGCCGTCTCGACCTGGGCTTCGGCGGAGCGCAGATCGAGTTCCGTCGAATTGCCCAGGTCGAAGCTGGTCCGGATCAGGCCGGAATAGGCGGTGACGGCATCGAGCGTCCTGTGGGTGGTGAGGAGGAGTTCATCGAGTTCGCGTTCGGCGAGATACTGATTGGCGACCTCGGCGACGAGGGCGATGCGCGCGGCGATCCTGGCCTCGTCCGTGGCGAAATAAGACTCCAGGGCCTGTTGTTTCAGGCTGCGGATCCGGCCGAAGAGGTCCAGTTCGTAATCGGTCACACCGACGGAAACGCCATAACGGCTATAGGTCAGGCTGCCGGAACCGGCGCCGGAGCCGCCACTGGCGACGGCTCCTGATGGCAACCGCTGCCGGCCCGCCGAACCCGCGAGGCCCACACTCGGGATGAGGGCCGATCCCTGGACGCGATACTGCGCGCGCGCGGCTTCGACGTTCAGCGCGGCGATCCGGAGGTCCCGGTTCTGGTCGAGGGCCAACCCGATGACGCGTCGAAGACCGGGATCGGCGAAGAAGTCTCGCCAGCCAATCCCAGACGCATCCCTGTTCGTGGAAGGGATCCAGTTCGCCTCGTCAAAGGCAGGTCCGGACGGCCAATCGGCGGCGACGGGCGGCGCGGGGCGCTTGTAGCGGGGCACCATGGTGCACCCGGCAATTGCGATCGCCAGGACGATCAAAAGGACGATTCGTTGCATGCCTGGAATGGAGCTGCGCATCACGAATCGCCGGTGGAGAGGTTCGCGTCGGTCGACCGATGGGGATGTGGCGTGCCCTTAAAGATACGTCGCACGACCACGAAGAAGACGGGCACCAGGAAGATCGCCAGCAGGGTTGCGGAGAGCATGCCGCCGATGACGCCCGTGCCAATGGCATGCTGACTGGCGGATCCCGCGCCGAAACTGATTGCCAGTGGAAACACACCCAGGATGAAGGCGAATGACGTCATCAGAATTGGCCGCAATCGCAGATGCACGGCCTGGAGGGTGGCCTGGACAAGATCCATGCCGTCGGCCTGGAGGTCCTTCGCGAATTCGATGATGAGAATCGCATTCTTTGTGGAGAGACCGACGATCGTCAGGAGACCGACTTTGAAGAACACATCATTGGGCAGGCCGCGCAAGGTGGCGGCGAGGAGGGCGCCGACAATGCCCAGCGGCACGACGAGCATCACGGCGAAGGGGATCGACCAGCTTTCGTAAAGCGCCGCCAGGGCGAAGAAGACCACGATCACGGAAAGACCGTATAGGAGCGGCGCCTGCCGGCCGGAGAGGCGTTCCTCGTAGGACTGGCCCGTCCACTCGAGACCGATGCCCCTAGGCAGCTTCGTTGCGAGACGTTCCATCTCGTCCATGGCCTCGCCGGTACTTCGACCGTGTGCCGCCGATCCGACCAATTCGACCGATGGAAATCCGTTGTACCGCTGGAGCTGTGGCGATCCGTAGGTCCAGTGGCGGGAGATAAGCCCTGAGAGCGACACCATCCGTCCCTGGCGGTTCCGGACATACACGTCGCCGATGTCCTCCGGGAGCATGCGATACGGTGCATCGACCTGGACCAGCACGCGCTGAACACGATTGCCGTTGACGAAATTGTTGACGTAGAACGAAGCGAAGCTGGCCTGGAGAGTGGTGTTGATGTCGGCCAGCGAAACGCCGAGGGCGCTGGCCTTGGCGTCGTCGACATCGACGCGCATCTGGGCGGCATCCTCGAGGCCCTGGAAGCGGAGGTTGGCGACAATGGGGTTGGTCGATCCCATCGCCAGGAGCGAGTCGCGCGCCCCCATCAGGACCTCATGACCGAGTCCCGCCTGGTCCTCGCAGCTGGAGGTCGAACCCGGAGGATGTGCCAAGCTCCGGAATGGGCGGGAGATTGATCGGGAAGATGATGGCGTCCTTGATCTGTCGCAACGCAGGGATTGCCCGCGCGATCACCGCCTGGACGTTGTGCCGGGCGCCGGTGCGCTTGGACCAGTCCTTCAGGCGGATGAAGGACAACGCCGAGTTCTGCCCGCGTCCATTGAAACTGAAGCCCGCGACCGTGATGATCTCCTCGATCTCCGGCTGCTTGATGAAGTAGTCCTCGACCTGTTGGAGCACGTCGATGGTGCGTTGCTGGGTCGCGCCGACCGGCAGGGAGATGCTCGTGATGAAATAGCCCTGGTCCTCCTCCGGCAGGAAGGACGACGGCAGCCGGAGGTACAGGACGACCACGGCGGCCACGATGCCCGCATACAGGAGCATCATGTAGGTCGCGGCCCTGAGGATCCGGGCCACCCAGCCTTCATATTCCTTCGTGCTGCGCGAGAAGCCGCGGTTGAACCAGCCGAAGACACCGCCTTTCTCGTGATGATGCCCCTTCTCGACGGGAGGCAGCATCGAAGCGCAAAGCGCCGGCGTCAGGGAAAGGGCGAGGAAGACCGAGAACAACATCGCCGACACGAGCGTCACAGAGAATTGCCGGTAGATGGCGCCGACCGACCCGCCGAAGAACGCCATCGGAATGAAGACGGCGGTAAGGACCAGGGAGATGCCGATCAACGCGCCCGTGATCTGGCCCATGGCCTTGCGGGTGGCGTCTCGAGGCGAAAGCCCCTCCTCGCTCATGATCCGTTCGACGTTCTCGACCACGACGATGGCGTCATCGACGAGGATGCCGATGGCGAGGACCATGCCGAACATCGTGAGGACATTGATCGAGAAGCCGAAGGCCTTCATCGCGGCGAAGGTCCCCAGGAGCGCCACCGGCACGACGATCGTCGGAATGAACGTGGCCCGGAAGTTCTGCAGGAAGATGTAGACGACCAGGAACACCAGCGCGAAGGCGATCAACAGGGTCTTGATGACTTCCTCGATCGAGATCCTCACAAAGGCGGAGCCATCGAGCGGGAAGTCCACACGGACGCCGGCGGGGAAGAACCGGGAAAGCTGGGCGACACGGGCGCGAATGGCATCGGCGGTTGCGACGGCATTCGCCGAGGGCGACAAACGGATCGCGACGGCTGCGGACGGTCGACCGTTGATTCGGGCCTGGGTGGTGTAGTCCTGACCCCCAAGTTCCACCCGCGCGACGTCGCCCAGGACGACGCGCGAGCCGTCGGGATTCACCTTGAGGAGGATGTTGCGGAACTCCTCCGCCGTTCGCAGCGTGGAGGGGCCCTGAAGGGTGATGTTCAGTTCCTGTCCCGGAACGGCGGGGCGGCCGCCCAGCTGGCCGACGGGGACCTGGACGTTCTGCGCTTGCAGCGCGGAGATCACGTCCCCGGCGGTCAGATTGGAAGCGTAGAGCTTCGCCGGATGCAGCCAGATCCGCATCGCGTTTTCGGTCCCGAACATGTTGGCCTCGCCGACGCCCGGCACGCGACGGATCGGATCCAGGATGCTCGAGGCGATGTAGTTTCCCAGGTCGATCTCGTTCATCGTCCCGTTGGTGGACGAGAGCGTGAAGAACATCAGGTAATTGCGCGTGGACTTCACCACGGTCACGCCCTGGAGCTGGACGATCTGCGGGAGACTGGGAAGGGCGAGCTGGAGCTTGTTCTGGACCTGGACCTGCGCGATGTCGGGATCGCTGCCGGGCTGGAAGTAAAGGGTGACCGTCGCCTGTCCCGACGCGCTGCTGCTCGAGGACATGTACAGCAGGTTGTCGATGCCGTTCATGTTCTGTTCGATCAGCGAGGTCACCGTCTCCTGAAGCGTCTCGGCTGACGCCCCCGGATAGGTTGCATTCACCGAAATTGAGGGCGGCGCGACGCTCGGATACTGGGCGACCGGGAGCTGGGTGATCGAGAGGACCCCCATCAGCATGATGAGGAGCGAGACGACCCAGGCGAAGATCGGGCGGTCGATGAAGAACCGGGCCATGGCGTCTCCTCAACGTGTCCGGGATGCGGAACGGCCGGCAGACGCCGGCGCGGCAGAATTCGTGGGGGCGGAGGCGTTCGCCGTCGCGCCGGAGGGCGCACCCTTCCCGGGGCCGGCCTCGAAGGGCACGGGCTTTACGACAGCCCCTGGTCTGACCTTTTGGAGCCCGGCCACGATGATGCGTTCGCCTTCCTTCAGTCCCCCGGTGACGATCCACCGGTCGCCGATGGCGGTGCCGGTGCTCACCGGCCTTTGCTCAACGACGTCATCCGATCCGACGACCAGCACCCAGGCATCGCCGCCGGCACCGCGCGTGACGGCGCGTTGCGGGACAGTGATCGCCCGGGTGTCCACCGCCTGCTCAATGCGGCCGCGGGCGAACATTCCCGGGAGCAACAGGTGGTCCGGGTTTGGAAACAATGCCCGCAGGAGAACCATCCCGGTGGACGGATCCACGCTGATGTCCGAGAAGAGCAGCCTTCCCGGCCTGGCATACTCGGAGCCGTCTTCGAGGAGGAGCGAGGTGCGGGCGGAATCAGCGGAAACGTTTACGAGTTTGTCCTCGTCGAAGGCACGGCGCAGACGCAGCACCTCGGTGCTGGACTCGCTGAAATCGAAGTAGATGGGGTCGAGCTGCTGGATGATCGCCAGCGGCGTGGCCTCGGTCTGGCTGACCAGCGCGCCCTCCGTGACCTTCGCCGCGCCGATGCGTCCGGAGATCGGAGCGGTGACCGTCGCATATCCCAGGTTCAGACGGGCGGTCTCGACCGCAGCCTGCGCCTCCTGAATGTCGGCCTCGGCCTGTGCGGCGATGGCGGTGGCATTTTCGAAATCCTGTTCGCTGACGGCATGGGCCCTGGAGAGCAATTCGAAGCGTTTGGCCTTGGCCCGGGCCTGAATCGCGTTGGCCTCGACACGCGCGAGGGCGGCCTGGGCACTGTGATAGCTTGCCTCCAGCGGCGCCGGGTCGATCTGAAAGAGGACCTGGCCCTCGGCGACGTTGGTGCCCTCTTCGAAGCAGCGCTTGAGAAGGATGCCAGTCGCGCGGGCCCGGACCTCGGCGACACGGTAGGCCTCCAGGCGTCCGGGAAGTTCCGTGACGACCGGGACGGTCTCGCGTGCGACGGGCACGACGGCGACCTCGACCGGCGGGGCCTTTGGGGCCGCCGCAGGATCGCGGTGGCAGCCGGTCACGAGGCCCAGGCTCAGCAGCACGCCGGCCAGAAGCGTCGCAAATTGCCTCGGCCTATTGATTCTTCTCTTCATCGGACAACGACCGGATCCATTCGCATGATCTTCTGACGATGGGAGATCGCCCCCTCCGCTTCGGCGCTCGCCAGAGCCGGGGCACGGTCCCGGAGGCGCGACACGCCGCCTGCCTTGAAACGCCAGGGGTCGCGATTACCGCCTCCCCGCGATGCTACCGAACGGTAGGTTGGGGTGCCAAGGAGTCAAACGCAGGCTGCGCAGGCTTGACGTCGAGTCGCGCGCGCACCGGGAGGCAGGTCCGGGGCGCAGCGTCAACGTTCAACCCGGCGGCAGGATCTCGACCACTTCGCACAACGCGCGTCCGTCGGCATTGCGAAGCGTGTTGCGACGTCCATACAGGCTCACACCTGCCGCCACACCGAAGGCCCGGCACATCACGGAATCCGCCCGGACACGGAAGAAGGCGCTCGGCCGCCCGGAATGCACGACGTCATGCGCTTTGAGGATGTGGCCGATCGGGAGTTGCTCCTGCAGGACCAGGCGGCGCACGAGCGTTGAAAGAAGGTCCAGCGCAATCCGGCTGGCGCCGAACTCCACCGGACGATCATCTGCGTCCAATCGCAGGATCACTTCGCGGAAGTAAGCGTTGTCCCGATGTTCCCGTCCGAGGACCTCGATGTGAATGTCACCCCCGTAGTGCTCCTCGAGTGTCGGGGTCATGTCGCGGTCGTGGACGAGAAGGCCCTGCCACGGCGCGGGCACCGCGCCGCCTGCGACGATTTCAACGAGAGGCAGCGGCAAGCCCGCCCGCGCGTAGAACGCATTCAGCGGAAACACGGCCTCGGCAGGCGCGAGCCGGTCAGGATTGGACGCAAGCAGCGAACTCATCGCGAGATCATTGGGGCAGGTTCCGTCGCAACGAATCTTCCTGAAGGCCGATCGCCTCGACGGGAATCCGCTGGAATCCGAGGTTCCACGCGGGCGACTCCGGTCCGAGGGCAAATGCGGTGACCGGGCTCTGATCCGTGATTGGGCCTGCAAAACCGGGGGCATCGTCCACCAGGTTCGCCTCGACCCGCACCATGGCGTTGGAGGCGTGCCAGCCAACTGTCAGCCACGCGCCGGCGCACACGTTGTGCAGGACCAGGATGTCCCCGGGTGGGACGCCGTGGAAGGCATCGCCGCGGAGGGCGGGGCCATCGGGCGGGCCATAGAATCGATCGAGATCGGTGAGGGCGGGGTAGTGCGCCCGGTACAGGGCGGCCGGCACGGAGGCGAGGCTCCGCCGCATGGTGTCGTCGACCATGCCCCGCCAGACGGGGGAGGTGTCGAGTCCGCGACCGTCCAGTTGCACGGCTGGATGACAATCAACAAAGACATTGTTGATCACGCGGTGGTCGCGTCCGCCACCCAGGAACGCGGCGCGCTGGACCTTGTAGAAGACGTTGCCGGCAATCTCGGTTCCGCTGACGCAATCGTCCATGTAGACACCCATTGACCCCATGCCGACGCCGCCGGTGTGGTGGATGAAATTGTGGAGAATCCGGTTTCCCCGGTAGGTGTAATCGCGGCCGGTGTAAATGGCGCCCACATCGCCGGTCTCGAGAGCCACGTGATGAATCTCGTTGTACTCGATGAGGTGGTCGTTGCCGCCGAAGAGGATCGCGCAGTGGGGATGGTCGTGAATGAGGTTATGCGACGCGCGGAGTCCCACGCCCTCCATCTGGATGGCGGGGACGTAGCACTTCGACCACCGACCCTGTCGCGCGAACTCACAATTCTCAACGAAGTGCCCGCCCGGGGCCAGCGTTCGCCGGTCGCCTCCGGACATCGTTACGCCGCCGTCGCCCGTGTCGAAGATGTCGCATGCGATGACTCCATGATCCGATCCTCCTTCGATGACCACGCCGTCATTTCCGACGTTGCGGAGGACGCAGCCCTCCACACGATCCCCGGCCCCCTCGCGGATCTCCACGGCACTCGCGCGCGTCGCTTCGAGCACCAGCTCGCGAAGGGTGACATTGGTGACGCCGCGCATCCGGACCAGTGGCTGTTCGAGAATGCTCAGGAGCGTGTCTTTGAGACCCTTCGCCGACGGCGCGGAAGCGTCCTGCCGAGCGGGCGGCCAGAAGTAGAGGACGCAGTTCGGCCGATCGAGAAACCATTCCCCAGGCTCGTCCAACTCCTCGAGGACATTGAGGAAATAGAAGCGCTGCCCCTTTCGAAATCCATAGAGCCCGTGAGGCGGCGCGGTCTTCACCCAGTGCCGATCCAGGTCGAGCGACGCGACCCTTTCATAGGAGTTCGCCCAATCCCACGCCCAGTAGCCATGCACCCAAAGGTCGCCGGTGTCCTTCCACCGGCGGGGCTGGTCGCCCGGGTAATAGAAGCCGTCGGCCAAGGCGCCCAACTGGCCGCCATGCTCGTCTCCCTGCGCCGAGTTGGCGGGGAAACCGGCGATCGTCACGAAGGTCCCTTCGTTCGGCCAGCGGGCAAGGGTCATGGGACGGCCGTCAAAAAACAGCTCGCTGTGGGCCGGAACTCTTGGGCGTCCAAAGCCCCGGGAGTGCAAATCGCCGAGACTCGACGGCGCCAACCCCAGGCGCCGAAGATCGCATTCCCGCACGTGATCCCTGGCGCCCGGAGCGAGACGCTCGAGGACCGCCGCGTTCGTCACGGGGTCGAAATCCGTCAACCGCCGTCCGCCGAGCAGACGCGCCGTTTCCCCGTTCACTCCCCGCCAAACGACTGGGCCATCGGGCAAACCGGAATCCTCGGGGCCGAGTTCGAGGGCCTGGACGCGGAGGTAATCCCCTCCCCGCAGCCAGACGGTGAGGCCTTTCTCTGGGAAGGCCCCATTGCGTTTCAGGGCGCGGATGGCGTCGCGGACCGCCTCGAGGGTTCCGAAGGGTTCGGCGCGGGTGCCGGGATGGGTGTCGTGCCCGTCCGGGGCGACGAAGAAATCAGCCGATCCAGGGTCCGAACAGGCAATGAACGCGGCCGCGATTGCCATACGGGTTTGGAGCGAGAGAATCCGCCGCAACGCCGGCGGCGAGTCGGCTCGACATCGCAGGCCCGGTCCCAGACTCGCTCGAGGTTGAGGCAAATCAATCCCGGCGGGATACCCTTCGCCGGAACCCGGACCGACCGTGCCGGACTCCTCACGCATATCTGCCGGTCCGATGCTCCGTCTTGAAGAATTCATGCAGCAGACGGTCCACCTGCAGGAGTCCCTGGCGGGTGATGGCGATGCGGTCGCCGCCGTCATCACTCTCGAGGAATCCCCACTCCTTCAGTGTGTTCAGCGGCGCGGCAAAGCGGACGCGGGGATCCTCGCCAAATTTCCGGGTGAAGTAGCCGCTGCTGAGGCTTCCGAGTTTGAGCTGCAGGATGAATTCGCGGATGTAGCGTTCCTCGGCCGAGGGGGTCAGGGCGCGGTAGACAGGCAGCCTTCCAGCCTGGACCGCCTCGAGGTACGGGAGGAAGTCGTGGACGTTCTGGTAATGGGTCCCGTTCAGGTGGCCGAAACTGGCAACACCGATCGAAAGGAGGTCCGCGCCCGCCCAGAGATAATCGCGGTAGACGAAACGCGTTCGACTCTTGTCCTTCACCGCGGTGTAGGCGCTGCCCACGGTATAGCCGGAGCGTTCGAGTTGGCGAAAGGCGTCGTCGACCCATCGGCGCTTGGTTTCCCAGTCGGCGACGGGCGCGACGAGGTGGCCGTCCGCCTTCATACGCTGATAGATGGTCGTATTGTACGGCACCTCCATCTGGTAGATCGTGATGGAATCGGGCTCGAGTTCGAGCGCCCTGGCCACCGCCATTCGCCACTTCTCCTCCGTCTCCTCGACCATGCCCGCGATGAGGTCGATGTTGATTTGGGGAAAGCCGACCTTCCGGGCAAATTCGTAGGCGCGGCCGATTTCCCGGGAGCGATGCGCGCGGCCATTGACCTCGAGGATGTGATCATCGAAGTGCTCGATGCCGAGACTCAGACGGGTCACTCCCACGTCCCGGATCGCCTGGAGCTTATGGTCGGTCAGCGTGCCGGGTTCGCATTCGAACGTCACTTCCTCGACCTCGTCCCAAGGCAGGAGGCGTTTCATGCCCCCGAAGAGGGTGTGGAGCTGGCCCTCCGACAGGTAGCTCGGCGTCCCGCCGCCAAAATAGACGAACTTCGGTCGGCGTCCGCCGACGACCGGTTTCGCGGCGTACACCTCCAATTCGCGGAGAAGCGCCTCCAGGTACGATCGGATCTCCTGGGAATCCTTGTCCGTGTAGACCTTGAAATAGCAGAAGTGACACCGCTTGCGGCAGAACGGGATATGCACGTAGACGCCGAGCGGGTTGTCGGGACGCGGCGGACGCTCCAGGGCCGCGTTGAATTCGGGCACGGCCTCCGGCTTCCAGAATCCGAAGGGCGGATAATTGGAGACGAAATAATTACCGGCCGTGGTCTCGCGCTGGAGGGGTGGGGGCAACGGGGCAGGCGGCGACGCCGGCGTCGGTTCCATCGTCGTTTCCATGATCAAGTTCGGATCGGGATCGGATTGGATCGGAGCGCGACAACAGCCGCACGCGGACCGACAACGAATCTGCCCCCCCCGGGCGATGTCGCAACCGAAATAATACCTATGCGTATGAATTTTTCGGGAAGGGACGCCCGCATCGGCAATCTCAACCGCCGTGCGCCGCATCGGGTGGTTTGACATCCAAAGTCCCGGCGGATGTCATCTTCGGGGCTGCTCCGGCACCTGGTCGATTGGGAACGGCAGGTTGCCTTCGGTGTGAATCCGGTTGCCGGCGGGGTCGATGAGAGTCGGCGTCACCGTCACGAGAAGCCTGTTTCCCGAGAGCCCCCGCGCATCGCCGCGTATCAACAGCGTCTGTCCGTCGTAGAGCGTGGCCGAGTTGGTCAGCGAGTAGTTGATGTAACCTATGGCATTGACGGCATAGATGGCCCCCGAGCCTCCTGAATCGGACTCCGAATTCGCCGAGGCCGAGGATCGACTCGGCGCTCCTTGAAGCACCTGTCCGACCTGGGTCAATCGCGCCACCACCGAGAGCCGGAGGGTGTACCCGTCCGCCGCGACCTCCGGAAGGACATCGACGGACATCGACCCGGGGTGCAGCGAGGCGGAGATCGCATGAGTCCCGACCTCCCGCTCACTCACCTCGATGGCCGCACGACGACCGCTGAGCGTTACGATTCGCGGCGCTGCCAGGGTCACCACGTTCGTTCGCTGATCCAGGACGCGCCGCAAGACGCCCGCCCGGGGCGTCGTCAGCACACCTTCGGATGCCAACCCGGTAGATTGATCCAAACCAAGTCCACCAAGTTCGACCGCCGGCCCCTCCATGATGCGCGTTTCAATCAGGATCTGCGGCGGCGACGCCGGGATCATCTCAATGAACGGCTCCACCGCTTCGATTTCCGCCTGCGTTGCGCGGACCATCAGCAAACCGATCCGATCGTTGAAGAAGACGGCATTCGGGGGGCGCATGGAGACGCCGGCCCGTTCCATCAAGGTTCGCAATCCGACGACAAGGGTATCGGTGCTTTCACGGAATTTGGGCTTCGATTCCGAGCCGCCGAATCCGCCCGAGCCTATGGCCCCCCCGATTCCACCGATCCTGGGTTCTCCCATTCCCGCATCCGCGCTGGCTCCGACAGCGGCACGTTTGAGGACATCGCTAAACCGAACCGGTTCCACTCGAAAGACCCGCGTGACCCGCTTTGGTGCCTCCTTCCGATTGTGGCCCGAATTGCCATCGATCTCCTCGTTGTTTGCGGAGCCGGCTGTGACCTCACGCGCTGCCGTGGCGCCGCCTGATCCCGCCCTTTCCGTCACCACCGAGAGGCAGCCCGGCTCGGCTCTCAGCGCGTCGACCAACGCCGCCACGCTTTCGGAGGGTGCCGACGCGTTGGCCCGAACGGTGGCGGCGAATCGTCCCTCAGCTCCCCATTGCCGATGCAGAGATTGCACGAGATCTTCGAGATCCCGGGCAAAGCCAGACATCGAATAGCGACCCTCCCGATCGACCTCGATCACAGCCCGGAAGACCTCCCAGGAAGGATTCGCCTGATCGACTGACTGCCCTGCAGGGCCAACGGACCGTGTCGGTTCATCCGGGACTTCCGCAGACGGGAGCGGTGTCAACACGACGACTTCGCACGTCGCCTTACCCGGGTCTCGCCACGCCCAGACCACAGCCGTGCCTGGCCCAATCCGAAGCTCCGTGACCGGATAATGGAACGGCACCGTTTGCCCGTTGCCCTCCAGGTACCGGACAGAGCAGAGAGCGCTCCGCAGCCCTTCCGGCGTTGCCGTCCACTCGGGCTCACCTATCAGTTCGACTCGGGAATCACGGTCGTACACAACGCCCGGGAACCCGCGATGCAGGAAGTTGACCGTTCCTGCCGCGTCGCTCGCTTCGAGGGATCCAGGAAAGGGGGGCACGAAATCCTCCGCCCTGGCCCCACGCACACCGCGGCCCGCGAAGAGGGGCACCGCGTTGGTCTCCTCCAGGACATCCGCCCGACCCAGGATCGCCGGAAGCGCGGCAGCATCCCGAGCACTTAACGCCACGGGACGTTCCACCACCGACGTACCCCAGGCCCGCTCCACCACGTCCGCCGGAATCCGGAAGAACCTCGGCTGCATGGCCACCGTCACCTCGGTCGGGCCCGATGATCGGTCGGATCGATCGGATCGGTCCGTTCCGACCGTCTCGCTCGCGGAGCGTGGCGCCATCGGCAGCAGGACCAGCGCGCTCGCCAGGATGGCCAGTCGCGCCACCGGCCCGAGAACCCCACTACGCGGCGTGGGCAGCGAAAGCAGCCGGTGCACCCGGTGTCGGAGTGCATTCCGCCGCTCGAGGATCCCAATGAGCCCAAGGCTCAGCATCGGCTGGCGCAGCGCGCTCCGGGCCACATCGACCAGCGTTTGGGCATAGGACTCCGCCCCACCCTCCAGCGCGACAATCACCATCTCGTCCGTCGCCTCCTCGCGCACCCGCCGCATCCGCGCGTTGGCAACCCAGACCATCGGATGCCACCAGAAGACGACCTGCAGGAGCGTCTGGAGGTGGTTGGACCAGGGATCACCCCGTTTCACATGGGCGAGTTCATGGAGAAAGACCTCGCTCAGCCTGGCCGGTTCCAGTCGGTCCACCAGCGATTCGGGGAGGAGCACCACGGGCCGAAACAGCCCGCACACCGAAGGTGTGCCGATCCGGTCGGTGATGCCCAATTGCGGGGCCCGCGCCACGCCCATCGTGGCCGCCGCGTCCTGGAACCGTTCCGACAACGCACGGGGCGCCGGACGGCTGGATCGCACCATCCGCCGGACCAGCCGACAACGAAGGAACAACAACCCGATGAACCCACAGCCACCCAGGAGCCAGGCGGTGAAGACCCCGGCCGGGACGGACACGCCGCCACCCGGCCGGGACCCGGGAGGCCGGGACGGTGCGGGCAGCGGCACGCCCGCCGTCGTGACAGGGGCGTCCACCGCCACGTGGTACGGGAGCGTTCCCGTCGCCACCTGTTCCGGGATGAAATGCCGGTTTTCGAGCCAGTAGGCCGGGGAGGTGGGCAAGGCGAGGCCCGGGGGCAGGAGGAGCTTGAGCGGGACCAGCAACCACAGCGCGTGGCGCACCACGGCGCGCAGGCGCCGGGCCAGCATCCGATCCGCCAGGAGGAGCGCCGCGACCAGTCCGCTGACCTGCCAAAGCACGGACGTGGCGTAAGGAATCCACACCCGTCCGCCCGCATCGAGGATTTCCAGCATCGCGTTCATAAGCCAGTGAGGAAAGGAAACGGGTTGCCCGTCATTTCCGGCCATGTCGCCGTCGCGAACGGATCATGGCCTCGATCTCGTCGAGCTCCGATTCGCTGAGTCCGCCCGTGTCCAGGAGACACTGGACCAGCGGAGGCATCGCCCCGTCGAAGGCATGTTTCAGGGCGTACTGGAGTTCGCCGCGCTGGGCCTGTTCGCGTGTGACCCGGGATTTGAAGAGCGTGAGCTTTCCTTGTTTGCGGGCGGCGAGAAGACCTTTGCCGACCAACCGGTCCATCAGGGTGCGGACGGTGCTGTAGGTCCAGCCGGTTCCGGGTTCCAGGCGAGCCTGGAGATCCGGGGCGGTGCAGGGTTCGCCGTCCCACAGGGCCTTCATGATGCGCCACTCGGCCTCGGTGAGTTCCACGGGCTTGCGGGGAGGTGCCATGACGGCGGCGAGTCTCTACAGATGTAGAGGAATGACAAGAAATTTTCTCTACAATTGTCGAGAATCCGGGGCCGGGATGGCCGGTCCGCGTCAGACCGTTCACTCCCAATCGCTCCAGCGCAGGAAGGTGCACCCCATGTCCCGGGTTGCCGAGGCTCCCGGGCCCCATCGACCCCGCCAGGGTGGGAGACTGTCCCCGGGCTGCCGCTTCGCTCCATGCCCGGGTTGTGCTCCGGCATCCCACCGGGATGCCCTTCGCCGTGAAACCCCTTGACATATCTGTCCTAGTGTACTATGACACTGGCCAGACAGCTATGCGGATCCAGGTCCAGTTCGATCGCGGTCAACCGGTCTATGCCCAAATCATGGACCAGATCAAGGCCGCCGCCGCCTCCGGCGCCCTCCAATCCGGCGAGCCTCTCCCGGGCATCCGACCCCTCGCCGAGCAGCTCCGCATCAACCGGAACACCGTTGCCAAGGCCTATGTGGAACTCGAGCGCGAGGGCGTGATCGAGACCCGTGCGGGCAAGGGGTGTTTCCTGCGCAACGGCCAGACCCGGTTTCACAAGGCAGCCCGGGCCGAAATCCTGACGTCCCTCGTCGATACGGTCGTTGTCCAGGCCCACCATCTCCAGGTTCCCGAGGAGGACGTCCTTCGACTCACCCAGGCGCGTCTCGACCATTTCCGCGAGGCCCGTCAGAAGAACGAGAGTTGACCTTATGAGCCCTGAAACACCCGCCATCGAGATCCGCGGACTGGCCCGGCGCTTCGGCCGGACCGAGGCGGTCCATGACCTGGATCTGACAGTGCCCGCCGGCAGTTGCTACGGGTTCTTCGGGCGCAACGGCGCCGGCAAGACCACCACGATCAAGTGCCTCCTGAACCTGCTGCGACCCGACGCCGGGACCGTCCGCGTCTTCGGCATGGACCCGGCTCGCGAGGAACTCGCGGTCAAGCGGCGACTCGCCTACGTGCCGGACCAGGTGGCCTTCTATCCGTGGATGACGGCCCGCGACGCGCTCGACTATGCGGCGTCGTTTCGGGAGCAATGGAATGAGACTGCCGAGGCCAATCTCCTCGACCGCTTTCGCCTCGATGTCCGCAAACCCGTCAGCGGGCTTTCTCGGGGACAGCGCACGCAGCTCGCCCTCATCTCCGCCATCTGCGCGGACCCCGACCTGCTGGTCCTGGATGAACCGACTTCCGGCCTGGATCCGATCGTGCGACGGGAATTCATCGAGGCGGTGATTGGAGCCTACCAGGATGCGGATCCGGGCCGGAGGACGGTCTTCGTGTCGACTCACCTGATCGCGGAATTCGAAGGTCTCATTGATCGCTTCACAGTCCTGGAAGATGGGAAAGCGACATTGACCCTGGAGGCCGACGAGGCCCGCGCGAAGTTCCGGAAGATTCGGGCGCGGTTTGCGGGGGAACCGCCGTCCATCCAGGTCGCCGGTGTCCTTCGTCAGACCCGCAACGGTCGGGAGGTCGAACTGGTGACGAACGGCGCGACGGACGAGGTCGTGGCGGAGTTGCAGCGCCTGCAACCCGAGCATCTCGCCACCGAGGCTCTTTCGCTGGAGGAGATCTTCGTGGTGTCGAGCCGGTAATGGGAGGGAACCATGACTGCCGTCCTGAGTCTTCCCCGCGGTTTGCGTCATCCGTCATGGTACGCGCCCGTCCTGCTGCCGCTTCTTCCGCTGCTGGCGATGAGCACCGAGGGACAGCCAATCAGCTTCGGCCTTCGCCTGGGTGGCGCGATCATCCTGCTGGCCATTGGCTCCGTTCTTGCGCTCGGTCTGCCACGCCTGCTGGATCCGCTCGGCGGGCTGGCGCACAAGGAGGCCGACCTGCTCCGGTCCGTGTGGTTCGTGTCGATGTTCGCGGTCCAGGTCCCGCTGCTCTTCGGGGAGGACCTTTTCGTGCCGGCCATGGTCTTCTTCGTGGCGAGCTGCGCGCTGATGGCGGCGATCCCGTTCGGCGCGGAGTTCCAGCAACACACGATGGCGGGTCTGCTCAGCCAACCGGTGGGACGCGGATCCATCTGGGGCATGAAGATGGCCTTTCTGGCCGGCGCGCTGATGGTTCATTGGGTGGTATTCCTGATCTCATGCATGGCGATGGGACACGGCGTTTCGGAGGACCTGGCCCTTCTCCTCCTTCTGGCCCTGGCAACTGCGTGGGCGACGACGACCTGCTGGACCCTGCTTACCCACGGCCTGCTTCCGGGGCTGGTCTTCTCATTGACGATCCCGCTGGGGTTGATGGCGGGAGCGGTCCTGGTCCTGGATCCGCTGCGCGGTGCCGCCGAGTCTTTGAATGTCTCGGACGCCGACTGGGACCGGATCGTGGCCGGCGCGTTCGAATTCATCGTGGTTCCCGCCTATGCGGTAGCGGGTGTGGTGTTGGGCTGGAGGCGCTGGCGGGCGCTGGAGGCGCTGGACCGACCGGGTGGGGAAACGGGTGGCGTGTTCGTGACGGGTTGGTCGGGCGCGCGCACCGGGCAGCGGGTCCGTCGTCCGCGATGGTGGATGCTGCTCATCAAGGAAATCCGCCTGCAAACGGTCACGCTTGCGAGCTGTGCGGTGACTCTCCTCCTGGCGGCGTCGCTCCTTCTCACCTTTCCCACGTCGTCGGCCCATGATCTGGTCATCCTTTCCGTCATCCTCATGGCGGGGATGACCCTCCTGTTGGCGGCGTCCACGTCGATTGCCGAGGAGCGCCGGCTGGGCACCATGGATCCCCAGCATCTTCTGCCGGTTCCAACCCCGGCGCGGTGGTGGATGAAATTCGGGGTGGCCCTGGTGCCATCCATCCTGGTCTGCCTCGTGGCGGGAGCGGTTGTGCCGGATTTTTTCCACGCCGATCCGACGTGGAGCCTCGGCGTGATTCTGGGCATCGCGTTGATCTTGTTCTCGGCGTGCACGCTCACTTCTTCGGCGGCGACCAATGCACTCCGGGCGCTGTTATTCGGGATCCTGCTTTCCGTCATTGGCGGAGGTCTTGGGGCGTGGATGACCTTCGCAGGCTTCACCGTCGCGGACCGGAGGTTTCAGGATATACAGGAATCCATCTCGACAGAGCCGGACCGCTGGATGAAGGAGGCCGAAGCCATGAGGTCGGATCCGCGTGGTTCGAATTTGGAGGGAATGCGCGAGGAGGGTGGCCGGCTCGAACGCCGCCTTTCGGGCGAGATCGCGGCGCCGGTTCTGATCGCCTGCGCGCTGGCACTGGTGTTCGCCTACCGGAATGCACGGCGGCCGGCGGAGGCTCCTCGCCGGGTCCTTCGGCAAAGCGTCGTCTGCCTCCTGGTTGTTGCCGTCGGCGGCGGCTTGTCGATTCTGAGTGTTCAACGGGAGGTGGCCCGATGGTTGCGGGCGGACGCCCTGTTGAACGCCATGGGTGCCCTCAATTGGCTTGATTCCCTCTCGCCCGTGGAACGGAGACTTTGGAACGCGACCGGCCGGAACCCGATGACCAGCGGCAGGCAGATCGTGGTGTCTCTGCTCGTGTCGAACCAGGTCTCCCGATTGCCCGATGCCGAACCGGGGAATGAGCCTCTTTCGGCCCCGCCGAGTCGGATCAGCCGGCTGTTCCAGCTTCCGCTCAGAGCCTCCGACCGGGGTCTTCTGATCCTGCATGGCGACCTTTCGGACGCCACCCGTGCGGGCCTCCAGACCGACGCGATCCGGCTTCGGGACGCCATCACCAATAGGCCGCCGGAGCCGATCCCGCTGCCCTTTGTCGTACCTCGTGAACCCGGCGTGCGTTTCGGTCCCGCCATGCCACCGGGGATGATGCGACGGTACGGGCTGACACCCAAATCTCCACCTGAGGAGACTCCTGTCGCTCCCGCGGCGCCGACATCGCCTCCCCATTAGGGAAATGTTGGATCCCACCCTCGACCTACAGAGCCGTCGACCCATCGCCCCATGACTGCCAGCCTCCTCCTGCCCCGGGACCTGCGTCACTCGAGTTGGTACCTGACGCTGCTGCTGCCGTTTCTTCCATTGCTGACCTACCGTCTCGGGGCATCGAGTCCCGGCAATGGTCCGAGCCCCGGGCAGGCCGTCTTGCTCGGGGTCCTCCTGGGTCTGGCGGTGATTCTTTGCGTGGGAGGGCGCGCATGGTGGGAGCGCTCCGACGGTTTCACTCGGAAGGAGATCGAACTGCTGCGGCCGGCCTGGCTGACCTCGCTCTTCCTCGTGCAGGCGGCCTCCCTCGGCGGGCCACGATTGTTCGGCCTGGCCCTGTTCTTTTACATCGCGAGCTGCGCCTTGCTAAGCTCGCTGACCTTCGGGACCGAGTTTCAACAAGGGACGGTTGCCGGTTTGTTGAGCCAACCCATCGGACGCACAACGGTGTGGGCGAGAAAGATGGTCATTTTGGCCGCGGCGTTGTTCTCACTCCTCGCGGTGTTCGTCTTCACGAATGAAGTAATCGGGATCGGACCGCCCGCAGGGGTCTGGCTCATCGTCCTGCTCGTGGCGACGGCAGTGACCTGGGCCAGTACCACCTACTGGACCCTCGCCACACGCGGCCTGCTCGCGGGCCTGGTGTTCTCGATCGCGATTCCCCTGCTGGCCATTGCATGCCTGTCTGCCGCGGATCGCGCCATCCAGCGCCTCGCCGAACATCTGGCTGGCGGCCGATGGACACCCGAGGAATTCCTCTTCGGGACTGCACTTACTCTCGCGGGGGTGTACGGGACCGTGTGCGCGATCCTAGGCCGGCGGCGTTGGATGAGACTGGAGGCCACCGATGTTCCCACGGTCGAGGGAGGCGGGATCTTTCTGGGCGGCCTTCGACGTTCGCGTTCGCTGACGAAGGTGGCGCATTCGCCCTGGCGTTCGCTGATCGTGAAGGAACTTCGCCTTCAAACGGTGACCATCGTCTCCTGCGCCTTCACGCTCGTCCTGGCCTGCGGCGCCCCGTGGGTCGGCGAACATACCCAGGGCAAAGAACTCTTCGCCGCATCGATCGTGATGATGTCGGCGGTAACCGTGCTTCTCGCTGCCGCCACCTCGATGGCGGAGGAGCGCCGACTGGGTACTGCGGAGGGACAGGTCCTCCTCCCCGTCCGGCGGACGGCGCAGGCGTGGTTGAAGATCGGCGTGGCGCTGGTGCTGGCCGTTGTTGCCGTTGTCATCCTGGCCGCGACTCTTGCTCCCGCTCAAAACGGAGATCCCGGCTCCCGCGAACTCATGGTATTCGTCCTCGCTCCCACCGTATTCGCGCTGGCGACGCTCGCGTCATCCGCGGCCTCCAGCGCGCTGCGCGCCCTTCTGTTCGGGGTCTTGCTGACGGCGATCGCGGTGGCCCTGGGGCTCCTGGTCCTGCGAGTCGGGCAAGTGCTGGTTCGCGACGCAACCGAACTGGCAGGAGCCAGCATCTCCGAGCAACCGGATCGCTGGCTGGCACGGGCGGAGGCATTGAATCCCAGGCAGCTGGAGGAACTCCGGGCCATGGTCGGAGGACAGGTGGCCTTACCTCTGAGCGCGGTTCTGACTTTCGTCTCGGGTGTCCCCGTGTGGATCCCTTGTCTCGTCGTTCTCCTCTTTGCCGTTCAGAACTTTCGCAGGCCCGCGGAAGGAGGACGCGGCGTCGTCATCCAGGCGCTGGCCAACCTGCTCCTGTTCCTCGTCTGCGGCCTCGGTGCTGGGGCCGTGGTCCGTCACGAGGCCGTTCGCCGGATGGAGGCTGTGTATCTGGTCCAGGCCGCCGACACACTCGCCTGGCGCCGTTCGTTGTCACCTGCCGAGCGCCTGCTGGCGGGGGGGAGCGAACTGCAGTGGAACGTCGCGCCACTGAGGGGAGTCACCGTCCCGCTGATGGCGGTCGCCGGGCCGGATCGCAAACCGGTCTCGATGTCCCGGTTTTTCCCAATGCCGTTGTCGACAACAAACCGGGTCTTTCTCCTGCGGCACGGGGATCTGCCGCCGTCAATCCGCGATTCCCTGATGCAGGACGCGCAACGGCACCGGGACCCGCTGGATGAAATCCAGCCCGCACCCACGCCACTGGAGGTGCCGGAACCCGCCGCGCAACCGCAGTTCCGGATGTCGCCCGAACTGATGAAGCGCTACGGACTTCTGCCGCAGGCCGCGGCAGAATCCGTGTCGCCGTCGCCTCAGGAGGTGGCTCCGGTTCCACCGGCGAATGCAGCGACTTCGCCATCGCCGGCTCCGACGATGGACCCGCGGTTGATGCGCCGCTACGGATTGCTGCCGCCGACCCCTCCGCCAGCGCCCCCGCCGCCGCAGCCCGACACTCCACGTTGAAGCAGACGACGGTCACCGCTTTCGCTTCAAAATGACCAGGAACGCGTCATGCGTGCCCTTTCCGAGGCTGCGCTCGTCCGCAAGCCATCGCGGCCCGGCAGGTGCATCAACGCCCTTCCAGGCCCGGGCGCGCACGAGTTCGACCTCGGGGTACAACCGGGAGAGGGCGCGGACAAGCTGACGTCGCACCTGGGTTCGCAAGGCGTTTTTGTCCGTCTTTGGTTCCACGGTCGGGTCAGAGTCTGGACCCGCTTGCACGGCTGCCCAGCCGAATCAGCGATCCCGCCCAATTCCGGAAGGAGGACATGGCGTTGATACGGTTCCGGGGCGCCTGGAACGTCGGGGAGGGCGAAAGGTCCCCGCCCACCTCGACTACGAAGTGGATTGGGGACAGGGCTGCGGGGACGATTCGCCCGCCACCGGCAGTCTCCTCGAGGTTGTCGGCAGGTTTGACCCGTTCCTGAAGAACTTCATCTTGGGATTCCATGGGGGATGGAAGCGGGGAATGGATCCTGGAAGTGGAGGGTCTCACAAAGGCCTACCGCAGCGGCGACAGATCGCTGGCCGTCCTGCGGGAGGTCAGTTTCAGACTCCGCCGGGGCGAAACGCTGGCCATTGTCGGCCCCTCGGGGTCCGGGAAGACGACGTTGCTGGGACTCTGCGCCGGTCTGGATGCACCCACCCATGGCTTTGTCCGGCTGGCGGGCCTGGATCTCGGCAAACTCGATGAGGATGGTCGAGCCCGAGTTCGCAATCTTCACACGGGTTTCGTCTTTCAGACCTTTCAACTGATCCCGACCCTGACGGCCCTGGAGAACGTCGTGGTGCCCCTGGAGCTTCGGGGCAACACCGACGGCGAGGCCGCGGCACGTCGATTGTTGGTGGACGTCGGACTCGGTGAACGTCTGGGGCATTATCCTGCCCAACTCTCCGGCGGCGAACAGCAGCGGGTCGCCATCGCGCGCGCGTTCATCAATCGCCCGAAGATCCTGTTCGCCGATGAACCCACCGGGAACCTGGACGCCGACACCGGGCATTTGATCGTTGAAAGCCTGTTCCGGCTCAACCAGGCCGCAAACACGGCGTTGGTCCTGGTAACACACGACTCCGAACTCGCCGGCCGCGCGCGCCGCGTGATCCGCCTGCGCGGTGGCTCGGTGATCGAAGACACCCTCGCGTGAGTCCCTGGTATTCCCAACTCCGTTTCATCGGCCACATGGCCTGGAGGGACAGCCGGGCGAGCCGCCGGCGATTGCTGCTCTTCACGCTTTGCATCTCCGTCGGCATCGCCGCCCTCGTGGCGGTGGGTTCGTTCGGTCACTCCCTCGCGGATGCCGTGCAGGAACAGGCGCGCGCCCTCCTGGGAGCGGATCTTGCCATCAGTTCGCGGGTCCGCTTCACGGCGTCTGACGAGGCCTTCATCCGATCCCTCGGGGGTGAACAGGCCCGGGAGATCGCCTTCTCGACAATGCTCGTCTTTCCATCCACCGATGCCACGCGGCTGGTCCAGCTCCGGGCCATCGACGAGAACTTTCCGTTTTATGGCGCGATCGAGACCAGTCCCCCGGACGCCGCCGCCCGATTTCGAAAGGACGGGGGCGCGCTGGTCGAGGAGACCCAGTTGATCCAGTTCCGGGCGAGCGTGGGCGATCCGGTGCGGATCGGGGGCCTCACAACTCACGTCACGGGGGCCATCGTCAAGGTGCCGGGAGAGAGCGCGGTTTTTGCGACGCTGGCCCCGCGTGTCTTCCTTCGCATGCGGGACCTGGCGGCCACCGGACTTTTGAAGAGCGGCAGCCTGGCGCGGTACCGGGTGCTGTTTCGATTGCCGAAGGGCACCGATGCCGAGGCCCTCGTGCGGCGCAATCGGGAGCGGATCAATCAACTGCGCCTGAACGTCACGACAGTCGAGGAGCGGAAGGAGGACCTCGGCTCGGCGATGCGCAATCTCTACCATTTCCTCAGCCTGGTGGCGTTGGTGGCGCTCCTCCTGGGCGGCCTCGGTGTTGCCAGCGCGATCCAGGTCCATGTGAAACAAAGGATGCCGACCGTGGCACTCCTTCGGTGCCTGGGCGCCTCCGTCTGGACGGCCTTTGGCATTTACCTGCTCCAGGGACTTGCCCTGGGCGCGGTGGGCTCGGTGGTCGGCGCGGCGGCGGGCATCGGCGTTCAATACGCGATTCCCAGGGTGGTCGCGGATTTTCTGCCGTTCGAATTTCATGTGCGCACATCGTGGGTGGCGGTCGGGGAGGCCATGTTGCTCGGGTTCCTGATTTGTCTTCTTTTCGCGCTGCTCCCTTTGGCCGCGGTGCGGCGTGTCTCTCCCCTGGCAGTCCTGCGGACCGCATTCGAGCCCGAGCGCCGGCGCGATCCGCTCCAACTGGCATTGGTGGGATTGCTGACCCTGATGGTTCTCCTGTTTGCCCTGGCGTCATCCGAACGGTGGCAGGAAGGGCTTGGATTTGGCGGGGGTCTCCTGGCGGTCTTCGCCGGCCTGGCGGGGGTCGCAAGGTTGGCGATTGCCGGGGCCCGGCGCCTGCGTCTGGCGCGCTGGCCCTTTGTGGTGCGGCAGGGGCTCGCGAACGTGCACCGGCCCAATAACCGGACCTTTCTCCTGATCCTCGCCCTTGGCCTGGGGACATTCCTCCTCCTCACGCTGAGACTCTCGGAGTCGATCCTGATGAAGGAACTGGTCTCTGGCCGGGAAAAAGGCCGGGCCAACGCGATCCTGTTCGACATCCAGCCGGATCAACTTGCCGCCGTCGCAGGCCTGGTCCGGTCGCTGGGCATGCCCGTGCTCGACGAGGCGCCAATCGTCACGATGCGGATCCGGTCCCTGCGCGGTCATCCGGTGGAGACGATTCTCGGTGGCGAGGGCGTGAAGACTCCACGCTGGGCCCTGCGTCGTGAGTATCGAAGCACCTTCACGGGCCGACTCAGGGACAGCGAGAAGGTCACCGCGGGCCGATGGATCCCCCGGATGCCTCCGGGCCCCGGACCCGTTCCGATCTCGCTCGAGGACGGGATCGCGCGGGAACTGGGCGTTCAACTGGGGGACACCATCGAATGGGACGTCCAGGGGGTGCCGATCCTCACCCGGGTGGCGAGCCTCCGTGAAGTGGATTGGCGGCGGGTGCAACCCAACTTCTTCGTCCTCTTTCCCCTGGGGGTTCTCGAGGACGCACCGGCCTTCCATGTCCTCGTCACGCGCGTCGCGTCTCCACAGGAATCCGCGCGCCTGCAACGCGCGGTGGTCGGAAGTTTTCCGAACATCTCGGCCATCGACATCACCATTGTGCTGAAGACACTGGATCAGGTCCTCGGGCGGATGGCCTTTGCGGTCCGATTCATGGCGCTGTTTACGGTGGGAACGGGCCTCGTGGTCCTGGTGGCCACGGTCCTCAGCGGCCGGTATCAGCGCGTGCGCGAGAGTGTGCTGCTGCGGATCCTCGGCGCATCCAAGAAGCAGGTGTTGCGCATCCTCCTTGTCGAGTACGCGGCCCTCGGGATGCTTGCGGCGCTCACGGGTGTGATCATGTCCCTGGCCGGGACGGCCGCTCTTTCGTTGTGGGTCTTTCACCTGCCCTTCGCGCCACCCGCCATTCCATTGCTGCTGGCCCCGCTGGTCGTCGTCACTCTGACGGTGGTGACGGGTCTCCTCGCCGGGCGCGGGACCACCACGCATCCGCCTCTCGAAATCCTGCGTGAGGACACCTGACAGGCGCCTACTTCAACGCGGGCACGGCGACCAGCACCCCCCCAAACAACAGCCAGGCGAGCAGAAGCGTCCAGAGGACGTTGAATCCCTGTGCCGCCGTGAACGCGAGGGCCGGCCGGCCGCCCTCCATCGTCACAAGCTCGCCAAAGTGCGTTTCCAACCCGATCGACACGAAGGCCAGAGCGAACCAGAAGTTTCGAACGCCGTTGAGGGCGGGCTTGACCTCGGTGACGTACGAAGGATCCAGCACGAATGAAAACACCAGCGACGCCGCCACGAATCCCAGCACAAACTTCGGGAAACGCTCCCAGATGATCCGCGCCGACGGGCGTTCCGCCTGCGGCCCTGAAGCGCGCACGACCCACCAGATCGACAGGATGAACGCGACCACACCGATGAGGACGTTCTGCGAGAACTTGACGATCACCCCCGCCTTCATGGCCGTTTCGCCGAGGAGCTGACCGGCCGCGACGACCGAACCGCTGGTGTCCAGGGTGCCGCCCAGCCACGCTCCAGCGACGACATCCGTCAGGCCGAACTTCCGGGAGAGCCAAGGCATCAGGACCATCATCGGAACGGCAACAATGAGGACCAGCGACGTGACATAGGACAGCTTCTTGCGATCGCCCTGGATGGCGCCGCAGGTGGCGATCGCGGCGGAGACCCCGCAGATGGCCACGGCCGAGGACATCATCACGGCGAGCTCGTCATCAACGCGAAGGCGTCTTGCCAGCCAGAACGCGGCGTACCAGACGACCGTCACGACCAGCGTCGCCTGCACCAATCCAAGGGCGCCGGCCTGAAGGATCTCGGTGAAAAGGATGGTTGCCCCCAAAATCACGAGGCCCGTCTTGATATAGAACTCCGTCCGCACCGCCTCCCGGAGCCAACCCGGCAACCGGCAGAGGTGATGAATCGCCAACCCCAAAACCAGGCCGAAGATCACGTATTCCAGCCCCAGGGCATTCATCTGCGCCTGACCCGCCAGGACCTGCGCCAGCCACGCCAGACCGAAGATCACGATGAAGCCGGCGGGAAATTGCGCCGCGTTCCCCCCAAGCAGATGGATGGCGGGTATCGACAGCAGGAGCAGGAGGACACCTAGCAGCACGCCTGCCACCAGGCTCGATCCGGAAAAGACCCGCGACAGATCCCCCAGTGCCGTCCACTTGAACACCGGAATGGCCGGGCGCCAGCCCAGGAGCACCGCGACGATGACGACGATCCCCGCCACCACCGCCAGCCAGTCCTCGTTGGTCCACCATCGGCGCGGCGCCGAACCATTGGGCGAGTTCACGCGCGAAGCCTAGGGGCGCCGTTCGGTCGCTGACGAGCCTCGTGCGGCGTTAGAGCCCGGATGTTTCCCATCACTTCCACTGCGACCTGCTGCAGGTCCGGTGGGAGAGGAGGTGAACGGTGGGATCGGCAATGAGTCTCGCCAATTCGCCGGGGATGGTGTAAGCCGCCGGCACAAGCTTCACTGAATGTCCACCGGAGGGAATTTTATGGCAGGCAGCACATGCCCGGACGGGCGATCCCCACGGCCATCGGCCTTCACGCTGATCGAACTGCTGGTGGTGATCGCCATCATCGCCATCCTGGCCAGCCTTCTCCTCCCGGGCCTCGCGCGCGCCAAGGAGAAGGCGAGCCGCACCGCGTGCATCAACAACAACAAGCAACTCGGCCTCGCGATGGTGATGTACGCCGACGACAACGAGGACAGGATGCCGTGGCCAAACTGGGGCAACGACTACGGCCCCGGCTGGCTTTACCAACCCATCGGGGGGCGCACCCCGGATCCCGGACGCACGAATGAGCGGCCGTACATCGACGCGGGCCGGTACTGGCCGTATCTTCGCGAGCGCCGTTCCTACATTTGTCCGCTGGACCGGACCAACGACGTCTCATGGCTCAAGCGTCAGCCGAGGCTTTCGAGCTACATCATGTCCGGCGCGGTGTGTGGTTTCACAGGGTCCACGGGCGGGCGCACCTACAAGCTCGGTCAGTTCAACCCGGCGGCCTACGTCATGTGGGAACCCGAGATCCGGAAGTTCGACGCCGTCTACGGCTCAAACCCCGGCCTGGATGCCAGTCAGTTTCCCAACGAAGCGGAAGGAATCGGGCGGCGACACCTCAAAGGCGCGGTCATCCTCGGGTTCAGCGGACACGTCCTCTTCATCAAGGTCGAAGATTTCCAGCGCGAACAGCGGTTCAATCATCCCGGCCTCCTGTGGTGCGTGCCGGACTCCAAGACGGGGCAGTAACCGCTCCGGGAACCGGCCTTGCGTTGTTCCCGGTTCCCTGGCGTGTTTTCCGATCGCATTTCTCGTCGCGATGCAGACCCAACCCCATGCTGATTCCCGCGCCGCTCCGGGGTGCGATGGGCCCCGTCCTCCAGGCGGTGTGCCCGATTGCCTTGAGATCCGTGCCTCTCTCATCCACGGAACCGGCGCCTTCGCGCGCCGCGCAATCCCCCCCGGCACCCCGATCATCGAGTATGTCGGGGAACGCATCGACAAGGCCGAGTCGGCGCGACGGTGCGACGACGGCAATCCCTTCATCTTCGCGATCAATGATGACTGGGACATCGACGGCTCCGTCGATTGGAACACGGCGCGGTTCGTCAACCATGGTTGCGCCCCAAACTGCGAGGCCCGGCCGGAGGGGGATCAAATGTGGATCTGGTCGTTGCGCGCGATCGCGCCCGGCGAGGAACTGACGTACAACTACGGCTACGATCTTTCCGAGTGGCGGGATTACCCGTGTGCCTGCGGAGCCCCCGACTGCGTGGGCTACATCGTCGCCGAGGAACACCAGGACCACGTCCGCCGCCTCCTCGCCGCCACCACGACCGCGCCAAGATGAATCTCCCTGGATTTCTCCGCGAGACCACCGAAGGCACGGAACTCCGCCTCAAGGTTCAACCCCGCGCCAGCCGCGATGAAATGGGTCCGCCCGAAGGCGACGAACTCAAGGTCAGGGTCACCGCCCCCCCGGTCGATTCCGCGGCGAATGAGGCCGTCTGCCGTGTCCTCGCCGGGAGCCTCGAATGCCGCCGGGGCGATGTGCGGATCATTCGGGGACTCTCCTCGCGCCATAAAACCGTTCAGGTCTGCGGAATGAATCCCGCCGATGTCCTGAGTCGTCTGCGTGCGGATGATTCATCCCGCTGACAGCAGCCGGGGCGTGGCGGCCCTGGTGGCGGGTGCCGTGTGCATTGGCTTCGCTCCCATCTGGGTCCGGTGGAGTGAGGCGGGACCGGTGGCGACGGCCGCGCTTCGACTGACGCTGGCTCTCCCATTTCTGGGTGTCTGGGTCGCCCGGGAACGCCTGCCCCGCGCAACCGGCCGATCCGTCGCTGCGAATGCCCATGCAACCGTGGCCTGGGTCATCGCATCGGGAACGCTCTTCGCCCTCGATCTCGGCGTGTGGCATCTCTCGATCCGATTCACAACCGTCGCCAATGCAACGTTGTTGGGCAATCTCGCGCCGATCTTTGTCGCCATCGGGGCCTGGATCTTTTTCCGTGAACGCGTCGGTGCAACCTTCCTCGCTGGACTTGTCCTGGCGCTCCTCGGGGCCTGGGCGCTCACGCGCGCCAGCCTTGGCGTCGACCCCTCCCGGTTGCGCGGCGACCTGCTGGGCGCAACGACCGCGCTGTTCTATGGAGGCTATCAACTCTGCGTTGCCCGATTGCGCCGTGATTGGAGGGCCGGCCGGGTTTTGACGTGGAGTTCGATTGCCGCCCTGCCCCTCCTGTGGTTGGGAGCCGCCACACTTGGGGAGAGATTGCTCCCGGTGTCCGCGGCTGGCTGGGGTGTCATCCTGGGATTGGCGATCACGGCACAAGTGCTGGGACAGGGGCTGATCACTTACGGCTTCGCGCATCTCCCTGCCCGTCATTCCTCCATCATTCTCCTGATCCAACCCCTGGTGGCCGGCATCGCCGGATGGATCCTCCTTGGCGAAGCCCTCCGCGGAATTCAATGCCTGGGTGGCGTCGTGCTCCTCCTGGGAATCATGCTGGCGCGCCGTGCGCCGGTTTCCCCTGGAGCCCGATCCGCCCGGGATTAGCCTGCTCCCGTGAAGCTTTCCGTCAAAAGCGACTACGCCGCGCGCGCCGTGCTCGGACTCGCGCGGCGTGCCGGAATCCCCGGGCCCGTGCCGGTGGACGTTCTCGCCCAGGAGAACGGCATTCCCGCAAACTACCTGGTCCAGATCCTCATTGAATTGAAGGCACAGAACATCGTGCGCAGCCGGCGCGGCAAGGAAGGCGGCTACGAACTCGCACGGGCCCCGGCGCGGATCAGCCTGGGCGATATCGTCCGCTGTGTGCACGGGCAGGGATTCGACACCCCCGCCATTCGAGATCCCCAATGCCCGTCAGAACTCCGCGAGGCCTGGGAGCGCATTCAATCCTCCATCAACACCATCCTGGACCAGATCGATTTTCAGCAACTCGTCGACGCCGGTTCCGAGAAGGCCAAGATGTATTATATCTAAGAGCCCGTCTGAAAAGTTGGAATGGCCCTGTTTTCGCAGGAAAGGCTGGATGGCGAGGCGCGACGAAGGAGCATACCCTTCAGGGGTCTGTGACTGAGGAGCAACGAAGCCAGCCGGCCTTTCCTGCGAAAACCCTCCGGGCGACGGGTCTTTTGCGCGAGGCCTTCGCCTGGCTTCCTTAAGTCAGGTTCGTTGGCTCGACCGTCACAGCCCACTGCGGGGATGCCTCCGGTCTCGCCGCCTCGGCCTCGCACAAAATCCCTCGTCGCAGGGCCGTTCCTACTTTTCAGACGGGCTCTAACTACAGTGGGGGGAACAGGATCCCGCTGACAGTCCCAAGACAGAAGACCTTCCGGGCTGACACCTGGAATGAGTGGTGTCTGAAATATCTTAGACGAATTCTCTTGTCACTGTTACCTAGCCTGTCGCACTTAAGGAAATCCACAAAGGGACATCATGAGGATCACTGGAGTGCTGGCGGGTTGGGTTGCGTGCGTGGTTGCGGGTTCTGTGACGGCAAGGGCCATCGTGGTTAATCCGCCGACGGCTGACTTCACGAACATCAGTTTCGTGCAATGGACTTCGGCCACGCTGGGAACCCCGGGTGGCGCGGTCGGGTCGCTCGTCATCTCGAACCTCGGGACCGTCGACGTTACGTTCTCCGGCGAGGTCGCCGCTCCGACTCAGGTGGGTCAGACCGGCCCGATCAACTACTGGGCGCCGACGACACCCTTCTTGAGCAATGTGATTTCCAACCTGCCACCGTCGACCGACATCATCGTGCTGGTCGGTGGCAACACGATCCTGAACACGATCACCTTTTCGGTTCCGGTCATGGACCCGGTGATGCTCGTCAACAGCCTCGGACAGGCCGGTACGCCGGTCGACTACCAGTTCGATCAACCATTCGAAATCCTCAGCCACGGGGCGGGATATTGGGGCGACGGCATCCTGACGAAATTGGATAACAACGTCCTCCATGGCGTTGAGGGTACTGGCGCGATCCAGTTCAGCGGCCTCTACACAGACCTCAGTTGGGTGGTACCCAGCGGCGAGTTCTGGCACGGTTTTACGATCGGAGCACCGCTCGCGGCGCGGGTTGCCGCTGTGCCTGAGGGACAGGTGTGGTTTGCCGGCGCGCTGGCGTCCGGCATCGCCGTGTACTCCTTGCGGCGCCGACGCTCCGTGAACCGGGGGAATGGCGAATAGGGAATGGCGAATGGCAGATCGGCGTCGCGGAGCGACGTAGCCGCCTGGGTGAGGAGGCGGAACCACGCGTGTCCGCCTCCTCGCGTCGGCGGCTATGCCGTCTTCACCCCTCGGACGGGGGCGTGGTTTCGCGGACTGCAGGCCGCGCCTCACCACCCCCGGCCATGAAGCGCTGATACAGCGTGGAGGCGACAATCGCCACGATGGCCACCCCAACCAGGGCTCCCACGCGATACAGTTGATCGAGTTGGCTGAGGTCGTGCAAAAACAGTTTGACCACGGCAGCCGCCAGGAGACCGAGCCCGGACCAACGCGCGCCCACGAGTTTGCGCGCCAGGCCGGCCCCGACCAATCCCAGCGCGAACAACGCCCAGGCGATGGTGTAGGTCATGTCCCGGCCGAAATCCCCTGAGAACTGGAAGCGCACAGGTTCCCCCACGGGCGTGAAGTAGTCCGCGATTTCGAGGTTCAAAAGTCCGAAGGCGAGGATGACGCCGAGGGTTGTCAGGAGGGGTCGCCCGTGAACCGGTCCGAGCCGATCGTTCCCTCGCTGAAGCAAGGCGGCCCCCGCGAACATGGAGGTCGCCGCCACGCCGTAGGTGTAGAGCCACAGGTTCAACAGGGGCCGGGGACCTCGCAAGGTATAGTGGAGGATCGCGGGGTTGAGGATCAACCGACTGTACGCAACCACGAGCAGCGCGATGCCCACCCAGCGCAGGCCCGGATGAGGCACGCGTCGAAGCAGCCAAAGGAGTGCGGCCCCCTCGAGGGCGAACCCGAGCGTCAACCACTGGCGATCGAACTGGATCGGCAGCGCGACCGTGATGAAGAACAGCGTCACGCCTCCGAACCACGCCAGCCGTTCCAGACCCGTCCGGGTGGATCGATCCCCGGATGCCACGAGCCATCCCAGAACCGCACCCGGCGGCAGGGCGAACGCGAGCGGCACCAAACCCATGGCGTCGTTCGGCCAGAACACTTCGACTATCCGGTACGCGGTATGAAAAGAAGGAAGACCGACCAGGGCCGCCGCAATCCATGGGAGGTTGTCCCTTTGCAGCCGGTGTCGGAACACGATTGGCGCGACGGTGAACAGGGCGAGGAAGATTGCGCACCACAGGATCATCAGGCCCGGACGCGCTGCGCCCCCGAGTTCACTGGCAAGCCACACTTCCAGAAGCAGCGTGAGCCCCGCCAGACCCAGGAGCGGCAACATCCCGAACCGCAGGATGACGGCAAGGCCGATGAGGATGACCTCGATCAGCAGGGCCACCCCAAGAATAGCCGATGGTTCCGAAAGGTGCAGGTGCACGATCATCTGGGACAGGAGGAGGAACGGCATGAGGACCGCGCCGACGGGCAGCAGGACATCGGTTTCCGGCAGTTGCCGGTCGATTTCCAGCAGCGGTGAAGGTCCCGCCGAATCCGGCCCGGCGAACGCCTTGCGCCGATTCCGCAGGCGAGGGATCGCAACCCCAGCGCCGGAGAAGAGAACGGCCGTGGTGGCAACAATCCCGAGGGCGAGTCCCAGGTCCCCTCCGGGAAGCTCGGGCAATTGCCCGATCCAGATGGAAGAGGCGATGCCGGTCAGGAGAAGCGCGCCCAGAGCGCCGATCACGCCTCCCACCCAGGCCGCAAGCGCCAAAGCGAGGAGGTCGAGCAACAGAAGCGTCGGCCACAAGGCGAACGAAACCTCCGGCAGTTTCAGAATTGGAATCACGAGCACCGCGAGCCCAATCGCGGGGAACGCCTGGGCGTACCGCGATGCCGTGGCTGCCGGTCTCATGCGGCCCAGCACCACCGGAAAGATGGCGTGCAATGCGGCAAACCCGAGCGCCAGGCCGAGTCCCCACCCCAAAAGGTCCGCCGTCAGGAATCGCGCGAGCCATGCCGAGAGATAGACAAACGCAACGACACCGGCGACGCCATGCAGCCCCTGCGTCGTCCCGCGGCACCACGCGACAACGAGGAGGGCGGCGTCGGCGGCCAGGACAAAGGCAAACAGGCTTCCAGGCCTTGGACCGAGTCGGCCATCGACCAGGAGCCAGGCCGCGAATCCCAGCGCCGTCACTGCCACCACGCCCACCGCGGCGGCAACCCAGTCGGTGGCCTGTTTGCGAATGTGCGCGCCGACGAATCCGGCGGTAAACAGGGCGGTAAATCCAGCGAAGATCGTCCATGCCAGCCCCACCCGTTCGGGCGCAAAGAACCGTCCCGCCCAACCCAGTTCCATGAGGGCCGTGCCGACAGCACCGAGCACGGTGAGAAAATCCCATCGCCTATGAAGGGCGACCGCGATGAGGCCGGCGTCGAGCAAGGCGATGTACGTGAAGAGGGCGCCGGGCTGGTCGGAACCGGTCGACAGCAGGATGGGTGTCAGGAATCCCCCGAGAAGACCAAGGATGGCAATCACCCGTGCCTCCAACCGCACGGCCAGCACGAAGGCTCCGATGGTCACCACTGCCATGCATCCGAACGTCACGGACTGCGGGAGCCATCCCAGATGATAAACGGCGTGCCCGGCGAACAGGGCCGCATAGAGGACGACGACCCCCGTCGCGCACAGGGTCTGCGACGTCACCGCGTATTGGCGCTGGCCCAAACGCAATCCGCCCGCAAGCAATGCCCCACCCGTCGCCAGTCCGATGGCCACCCGCGCCGCCGGCGGAATGAGGTCCCGGTCGAACGAGTACTTAACGAAGTACGCCACCCCGAGAAACAGGGCGAGCCCGCCCAGCCACGCGAACAACCGGGCCCCCATGAATTTCTCCCAATCCACCGAGTCCCACGGGCCGTGGGAAGCTTTCGTAGGACGTGCCTGGTGAGCGGCGGCAGCGGGGAGAGGTGGGATGGGCGAATGCGCCGCGGTTGGCGGCCCCGAGGCGAGCATGGATGTGGCGGCCCGAACGGGCGGCGGGCTCGCAAGGGACGGTTCGCGACTGGATGCAAGCGGAGGCGGCAGGGGAGGAGGCAGCGGAAAGGCCGGTGCTTCGGAACTAGCAGCCGGGAGCGGCGCCTGCCGGGAAACGGTTTCCTTCTGGCGCTCGGGCAGGCGCTCCTCCAACCGCTGGAAGCGCTCCTCGAATTCGGTGAGACGTTGCGCAAGCCCTTTCACCCGAAGGACGAGATACACGACGCCGACGCCGAAGGCGGCCGCGAGAATCGGAAGGAGCAACGGGATCATGGCGGTGATTGGACCTTCAACCGTGGTGGACGCTGACAAGGCCCTTTTACTCTTGTATCATGGCCGCGTGTGAATTGAAAAACCTGGAGCGACCATTGGCGCAAACCTTGTGTGGCGGAGAGGGGACGTATCCCGCCTGGGTTCCGATTGGCGCCCAGCCGAAGCCGAGGACGCCCATGGGCCACTTTCCGGAGCGCGGTAAATCCGCTTGTGAACCCGATCGATGCAGCCCGAAGATTGATCCACGTGTTCTCCCTGGAAACCAGCCACGCCTGCGAGGCGCAGGCCGGAAGGACCGAGGGCCGGTGACGGTCCGATGAAGAAGAAGAAATACAGCGGCCAGGCGGTCTTCAGCATGGCACTCGCTCTGACGGCGGCCTGGTTTGCCTTCCGGCGATCCGACGGGCCCGTTGCCCTGGCGATCCCGTTGGGGATCGCCGCGGTGTTCACCGGCGCGGTCGCGATCTGGGTCGTGGCGCGACGCGCGCCGGCCCTCAAAGGCACCGGACTCGGGGTCATCAGCATTCTCATCGGACTGGGTTCCGCCGCGATCAGTTTCCTGACGCTGGCGAACCACTTCGTGCAGCCGTTCAATCCGGATTGGCAGCGGCAGGCGGGAGCGGAACGCCTCGAGCGGGCGATGTCGGTTCACCAATTCCCGCGCGGTTCAGCCGATGCCTTCACTTCGAACCTCCCGATCATCGTCCTGAGCACCGAGGGCGAATCCATCCGCAGGCGCGGCGAGACGAGGGTCCGCGCGCAGTTCTTCGACGCCACCGACCATCGCGCCACGCTCGGCGCCAAGCCGGATTTCGAAGGACGGGCGACCCTCCACCTGCGCGGGCATACCACGATGCTCCTGCCGAAGAAGTCCTTCACACTTCACACGATCGACGCGCAGTCGCATCAAACCAAGGTCGCTCTCCTCGGTTTGCCCAAGGAGGAGGACTGGGTGCTGTATGCGCCCTTTGAGGACAAGACCCTGATGCGCGACGTCCTGGCGTTCGAACTCACTCGCCGCATGGGACATTACGCGCCGCGGACGCGGTTCGTTGAACTGTTTCTTCGCGAATCCCGCGGCGACGTCTCGCTCAGTGACTATGCCGGTGTGTACGTCCTCATCGAAAAGATCAAACGCGGGAAGGAACGGGTCGACATCGCCAAGCTCCAACCGGATGACCGGGCGGAGCCGGCGATCACCGGCGGTTACATCGTGAAACGCGATCACGCCGACGACGAAGGCGATCGGTTCTCGACCGATCACGGCGGCCCCTTCTTCTTCGTGTCGCCGAACGAGGAAAAGATCACCGCCCCGCAGAAGGCCTGGTTGCGGGGCTATTTCGAGGAGTTCGAGGAGGCCCTCTACGGTCCCGACTTCTCGGATCCTCAAAAGGGTTACGCCGCTTATCTTGATGTCGATGCCTTCATCGATGCGCACTGGTTGATCGAGGCCGGCCGAAACGTCGACGGCTTCCGCTATAGCGCCTACCTCATGAAGGACCGCGGGGGCAAAATCCAGCCCGGGCCGCCCTGGGACTGGAACCGCGCCTTCGGCAACGCCAATTACTACGAAGGCTGGCAGACCGAGGGCTGGTACTGGCCCCGCCTCCGCCCGTCGGAAATCTCCTGGTACCGTCGACTCCGGCAGGATCCGGCATTCGTTCGCCGTGCGGCCGCGCGGTGGACTCAACTGCGGCAGGACGCGCTGGATCCGAAAAACATCCTGGCTCTGGTCGATACCATGGCGTCCCAGCTCAACGAGGCCCAGGATCGCAATTTCAAACGCTGGCCCGTGCTGGGCGAACAGGTCACCTGCAACTTTTATGTCGGCCATTCGTACGAGGACGAAGTCCGGTGGCTGAAGAATTGGATCGTGCAGCGCATTGCATGGATCGACAGCCAGGCCGCCCGCTCCCAGCCTGCGGACGACCCGCCATCCGGCTCACGCCGCGGACGCAATCTCTGATCCACCAAGGAGAACCCCGATCATGAACCCGAACACCCCACTCCACCTCGACCCCCGGGTTCATCGAATCGGATCCCACGTCCCGCCGGGCATCGGATGCACGGTCGTTGCGCGTCCACGCGCGTCCGCGTTCACACTGATCGAACTGCTCGTCGTCATCGCGATCATCGCGATCCTGGCCAGCATGCTCCTCCCCGCCCTGGCCCGCGCGAAGATCAAGGCCCAGGCGATCAAATGCGTCAGCAACCAGAAACAGCAGTTCCTCGGCTACCAGATGTATGCCGACGACAACCGCGACCTCTATCCGGTCCACGGCGATTGGGGGACCGTCGGCGGCTGGGTACGGCCCGGGTACCGGGCGAAGGTCCATGACACCCAGGGCGAGACGAATCGGCCGTTGAACATCTACGTGCCCACGCCGCTGACGTTCAAGTGCCCATCGGATCATGGGGACAGCTATTGGCCCACCGAATCCAAGCCGTCCTGTTTCGACGCCTGGGGCAACAGCTACCTCCCCATGTGGGCCCTGGACTGGTTCGGAGTCAAGCACGTCACCGGCGACAAGCTCGCCTCCCGCGGCAGCCCTGAGGCAAAGCCCATTGCCACGGCGGAAATCGCCCAGAAGCCCTCCACCAAGATCATTCAAGGCGACTGGCCATGGATGGGGTCCCGCGATGCCGGCGATGGTCGCATCGCTCCGCAGGCCAGGGAGAAAAGCATCTGGCACAATTACGCGGGCAAACGCGGCTGGAACATGATGTACGGTGACGGCCACGTGCAGCTCTTCACGTTTCCCGCGAAGTACGGCGCCGACTGGGTCAATCGACCCCCGAACCAGGACTATCTCTGGTGGTGACGGGTCTTTTCGCTGAACGTGAACCACGACGCCGGGACGGCCGCGCCTCGATCGTTTCACGGATGGTCGTCAGCACGTCCTGTCGTTCCTTTCCGGTCAAAGGCCGTCGCGGCGCCCGGACCCACTCGGCGCCCAACCCGCATTCCTGGACCGCAAGTTTGATGTACTGGACAAACTTCGGATGCGTGTCGAGGTGCAGGAGCGGCGTGAACCAGCGATAGACCTCCCGGGCCCGCTCCCATTCGCCTCGACGTGTCAGTTCCCAGAGCGCCTGATTCTCCCCCGGGAACGCAATCCCGGCTCCGGCCACCCATCCATCGATCCCCAGGATAGCGCTTTCCAGGACGAGATCGTCGACTCCCGTGAACAGGGCATAGCGGTCGCCGAGGACGCGGCGCAGATCAGTGATACGCCGGGGATCGCCGGAGCTTTCTTTCACTGCGACAAAGCCCTTCATGCGCGCGAGCTCTGCCAACCGCTGCGGTGTCAGGTCGTGCCCGTAGCTGATCGGGTTGTTGTAAATCATGATGGGAAGCCCGGTGGTATTCGCGACGGACCGGAAATGATGGAGCGTCTCCGCGGGATCCGGGGATCGATACACCATCGGCGGCATGAGCATGAATCCATCGAGACCCAGTCGCTCCCCGTCGCGCACGTATCGGCAGGCCTCGGCGACGCTCGTCTCCGCCACCCCGCTCAACACCGGCACGCGGCCGTCGATCGACTCCACCAGGGCCGCCACCACCCCACGCTTCTCCTCGGCCATCAGGGACTGGTTCTCTCCCAGCGACCCGAGCAGGATGATGCCACGGATACCGCTTCGAACGAGGATCTCGGCATGCCTCGAGGTCGCCTCCAGATCGAGCGAGCCATCCTTGTGCATCTGCGTCGTCAGTGCGGGAAAGACGCCGGACCAGTAAGGTTTCATGCGGCGCCGAGCATGGCGCAACCGCGCGCTCCGGGCAAAGTGCGCCATGACCGACAGGCCCGCATGCCCGCATGCCCGCCTCCTGCGGACCGATGCGGACCGCCGCGCCGCCATTTGCTCCTTCCATTCTTCGCATCCTTCATGTTCTTCGTGGTCATCCATCCCGTCCTGCGACCATCGATCCGGTATGCATGGCGCACGCTCGCGGCGGCAGGTCTGATCCTCGTCGCCGCGGCCGTGGTGTGTCTGGAACGGGTCGACACCACCCCGTGGGCCCGGCACTCCTGGGCCGTCACCGCGGAAGAAACACTGGATCGGGCCCGCCGGGACGCTCCCGCGGACATCCCCGTCGGCGAATTGCGGGCCGGATTCGGTCGGGTCCGGCTCGCCGCCAGGCCTAACGCGACGACGAATCCGGAGCAGCCATTCCTGGTCGGCCTGCCTCTTGCCGGTTACGGAAGTCGAGAAGGCCGGCCCGCCACTGGCGTTCATGACGATCTCTGGACAAGGGCGGTCGCCTTCGCCGAAGGCGGTCGGACCGGCGTGGTGGTCAGCGCGGACCTCCTCATCATCCCAAGGGAGTCGGCGGAGGCGGCCCTCGCACGAATTCAGGAGGGGTGCGGGCTGAGCCCTGACCGCGTGTACTTCGGCGCGACGCACAGCCACAGCAGCCTCGGCGGTTGGGCGGAAGGCTGGGTGGGGGAGGCGTTCGCGGGACCCTTCCGGCCAGGCTTGCGTGAGTGGTTGGGGGCCAAACTCGCCGAAGCCGCGCTCGAGGCGATCTCGGACCTGGCACCCGCCGCAGCGGGTCACGCGACCTTCCAAGCCCCGGAACTCATCCGCAATCGCCTCCTGGGAAATGCCGGTCGGGTCGATCCCGAATTCAGCGTGCTTCGGGTACGCCAGGTCGACGGCGACCAGGCGGTCCTCGGCAGCTTTTCCGCGCACGCGACAGTCCTGCCATCATCGTTCATGGAATTCAGTGGTGACTACCCAGGCGTGTGGCAGCGCAGTGTCGAGGAGGCCACAGGCGGGCTCGCCGTGTTTCTTGCCGGCGCGGTGGGCAGCCACGGTCCGCGCCCGCCTGGCAGGGGATGGGAAGGCGCCCAGGCCATGGGACAGTCCCTCGCGCAACGTACCCTGACGACATGCGCGGGCATCCATCTCACCCAACGCGTCGCATTCGACCTGGTGACCGTCCGGTTCCCGCTGCCCGAACTGCAGGCGCGGGTGACATCGGGCATTCGACTCCGGCCCTGGATGGCGCGCCGCGTCCTGCCCGTCCATGACACGTCTTGGGTGCAGGCCCTCCGGTTGGACGATGCCGTGTGGATGTCAACGCCGTGCGACTACAGCGGGGAACTGGCGTTGGATTTAAAGGCGACCGCCCGCGCATCCGGTCTGACCGCTGTGGTGACCAGTTTCAACGGGGATTACATCGGCTACGTCTTGCCTGCAGAGGACTACACTCTGAACAATTACGAGACGCGGACCATGTCGTTTTTCGGTCCTCAGATGCCGGGCTATCTTGACCACATGTTGAGGGGCGTCCTCGCTGCGATCGCCGCCCCGACAGATCCTGCCGCGACAAACACGTTGGCTCCGACAGCGATGACCAGGCATTAGAGACTGTCTGAAAAATAATTGGAGTCCTGCGACGAGGGATTTTGTGCGAGGCCGAGGCGGCGAGACCGGAGCATCCCCGCAGCGGGCTGTGACGGTCGAGCCAACGAAGGCCTCGCGCAAAAGACCTGTCGCCCGGAGGGTTTTCGCGGAAAAGGCCCTCTGGCTTCGTTGCTCCTCGGTCACAGACCGCTGGCGGGTATGCTCCCTCGTCGCGCCTCGCCATAGGGCCTTTCCCGCGAAAACAGGACCCCACTTATTTTGTAGAGTCGAGGAGTGGCGCGGTGATGTTTAGGACGGGCCGTAGCTGGAGCCGGCCCTTTCGGTTGCCGGTGCCTGAATATCCCGCCGTGCATTCCGTTTCCACTCCCCGCTCGTCAAACCGGACGTGCCCGTTTCGGGCATCCGGCTTTCGTTCAAGGGGGTTCATGCTTTCGCACACGATCGGCTGGCGGTGAGCGTTGAAAGCCGTAGCAGCCCCAACTCCCCGTGGAGGTACATGGGAGCGTGTCGTAGGGACGGGATGCCACGACTTCGGTGCTTGCCGTTCAGCCACTGACGCAGCCGATGGCGGGCGTGGTTGTCCACTGCCCGATAGGCTCGGCTGACCGCGCCGAGGCAGAAATAGTTGCCCCAGCCGCGCAGGGTTCGATTGAGTTCACCAACCAGGACCGCAACGGGCTTCCCGTAGGAGTGCCGCTGTGTCATCCGGCTGATTTCATCGCAGATGCCGCTGACCCGCTTGGCGGAGGGACGTGTGCCGATGAAGGCATGTCCGTCCTTGGGCGAATAGCACCTGCCAATGGTGTACCCCAGAAAGTCGAAACTCTCTTCGGGTACACGGCAAGTGCGCGTCTTCTGCTCGTTGACCGTCAGCTTCAGCTTGGTCATGAGGATCTGCATTTGCTCCCGCGCCTCCACCGCCTTCCGGCGACACAGGATCACGAAATCATCTGCGTAGACCACCACCCGCGCCTGCAGCTTCTCTTCCCAGCCAAGCCGCTTCCATCCCAGCACAAATCGCCGCATGTAGAGGTTGCTGAGCCATGGCGAGATCGGTGCTCCCTGTGGAGTGCCTCTCCCGGTGTCTCTGGCGACGCTCGTCCGGCGCTGGCCGCCGTGTCCGTCATCCTCCACAACCGCCATTTGTAACCACGACTTGATGAGCGCGAGCATCGTCCCATCGCTCACGCGGCGGGCCACGCTCTTCATCAGTTCATGATGTGGAATGGAGTCGAAATAGCCGCTGAGGTCGCCATCGACCACGTCGCGGTATCCTTGGTTGAGCAGCCCGTGAATTTTACGAATCGCATCATGAGCACTGCGCCCCCGACGGTATCCGTATTGTTCGTCAGGCATATCGGCCTCGAAGATCGGTTCCAGAATGAGCACCGCCGCCATCTGGACGACTCGATCCTTGATCCGGGGCACGCCCAAAGGCCGTTGTTTGGTGCTGCCGGGTTTGGGAATCCAAACCCGGCGCACCGCCTCGGGCCGGTAGGTGCGTTCCCGGAGTTCCCGGGTCAGTTCTTCCAGCCAGCCGTTCACACCCCTCGCCTCGATCTGTTCAAAGCTCACGCCATCCACGCCCGCAGAGCCACCGTTGGAGCGGCAGCATTGCCAGGCGTGCCACAGCACGTCTTTGCGGTAGATCTTGTCGTACAGGCTGTGAAACCGGCAGGCCGGTTCCCTCTTCGCTTTGGCACGCAACGTCTCCTGAAGCTGCCAGACACTTTCCGGAGTTGTTAGGCTCACGCCAATCTCTTCGCCTTTGCTTCTTCGTTCGTTGCCCTTGAACCAAGGCCCCTTCCCTCCACCGGCATTACCCGGCTTCTCCGGTACTACGGACCTCTCCGACTTCCCAGCCGGCCGCACCCAGACCCTCACGGGCGATGCGTTGTCGTTTCCTACGACTCCGGGCGGGATCTCCCGTGTTGCCCCAGAACTCCCTTTGCCAGCATGCCCTCATCAATGCCCCGGCGGACTCGGGTCTCGCGTGTTTCGCTCGCTTCGTACCCGATGGCAGCCTTCCCCATGTCTGAGCTGGGTCGGCGTCCGCATCAGATGGTTTCGGGACCTTCTCGATGTTCATTCGCATTACGGCCTGCTTGCTCGCTGACCCGCTTGACGGGCCTTTTGCACCGGGGTGCTTCGGGCACTTCATTGCTTCCGTGCCCGCCCCGGCTGCTACCGGCTGGAGCGAAAGTTGCCGGGTGGGGTCCTCCCCCCACTGGAGTTCCGCGCCTTTCCACGGCGCACTCAGACAGTCTCTTAGGTCGTGAGTGGCGTCGCGATTTCCCATGAATCGGCCCTCACCCGATCCCTTCTTCCCCAATCCGTGCATGCGCGAACGGCCTGCTTTGCGATGCCTCCTCAATCACAATCAGCGCGTGCCCCTTTGCTGACCTCCGAAACCCCGTCCGACCTCGGAAGGCGCGCAGCCGCCCGAGACAGTTCCCTTACCTCTCCGCATCGCGGTCGTGCGAATTCGAGCCGGCACGAGGGGTGTAACGGCCCAGGAATCCGCCGCCATCCGGCATGTCAATGGTGAGTGTGTCTTTGGCCGTCGCGACACCGTCCTCCATGTCAACCGCCGCCGGATCTCCCGTCCGGTCCCGAACAAGCCGGGTCCGATAAGGGGTTGCATCGGAAAGGAATCCCAGGGGCACCCGAAGCGACCGACCATGAGGTCCGCAAAGAACAGCCAGGTACCAGGTATCGCCCTTGCGCCGCGCAAAACCGGCCAGTTCGCCGATTTCGGACTCGGGAATGACTCGCGTTTCATCCCAGACCGGGGGAATGCCTTGAATCACGTCCACGGCCGGATTTTCCAGGATGCTCTTGGGATTGGCCGCTATGGTCAGGAGGGGACTGGCGAAGACCGCGAGTGTCGCGATCTGGTGCGCCCAGGTCGTATCGCCGCGACGCGGCCCGAACATCAGCGCCGTGTAGTCCGCGGGCCCGGCGAGCAACCGCGTGAAGGGCAGGATGGTCTCATGGCGCGCCCGTTCCTTCAGCCGGCTCGATTCCATCCCGCGGACCGCCTCGCGGACCATTTCGTTGGGCCAGGTTCGAGCGCGACCGCTCGGTTTGTTTGCCCCGTGAAACACGAGGAGAACGTGATGCTCTGCGGCCTTGCGGAGCAGGCTCTCGTACAGATCCACGATCTCTTTCGCTTCGTGATCGAAGAAATCGATCTTTGCGCCGGTGACCCCCAGTTCTCCGAGCATTGAGAAGAATGCCTCCTGCGCCTCCGGCGTCCGCAGATCCTTGCTGTGCTTCCAGAACAAAAGGCCAACCCCCCGCTTCCTGGAGAAATCCACGACATCTCTGCGCTGTTCCATGGACCAGCGGCTCCAGAAGCCTTCGACGACCTGGTACTCGAACCCGAGTTGGCCTGCCATTCGGGAGAACTCCTTCATGCCGTCGACCCCGGTCGGTCCCCCATCCAGGTATCGCCACACAGCGCGGCCCGGCCGGATCCAATCCGCCCGGATGCCCTCGGGGAAGATGGCGGGATCGGGTGGCGGACACAGGTTGGGGACCAGGGTGCTGTTCACGAGCGCGTTCAGATCGCGGCCCAGGAGGACCGCGCGCCACGGGGTCGTGATGGTCCCTTCGATGGCCGCTGGACGACCCAATCGCCGCGCCTCCTCCCGCCCGTATCTCAGTTCAAATGGATAGTTCAACGGCTGTCGATGGCCGAGGCCGATCGTCCAGGCCCTGCGCCCATCCGACTCCAGTCCCATCCCGCTGTATTCCACAAGGTCCGCCTCCGTGATCGACCCATAACCGGCCTGGTCGGGAAGCCGGAACGTCAGCGGCGGTCCTGACCATTCTCCCGGGCGCACATCGTCGATCGACGCCTTGCGGTAGTCCGCCTCGTAATGCCCGCCAACCAGCCCGCCGTACCAGACGGTGGAGCCCGCGGGCAGGACAAACGACGAGTGTTCATCCGGGACCCGTGGTGTGCCATCCGCGCCTGGAACCCGGTGTCGGTAGGCGACGCCGTCGTCGAAGACACGGATTTCGAGCGTGTACGAGATGTAGCTGAGATCGTTTGTCAGCGACACACGGGCTCCATTGCAGCGGTTGACGGCGGGATCATGGGCGCCCATCCACGGATAGGTTTCGTCGATCTGATATCGATCGACAGCGCCCAACGCGACACCCGCCGAAAGATCGTACCCGTCGAGCTCCATCCGAAGCGGTGATGGCTCGATCGCCGGGACGCCGTCGAGGGTGGCCAGGAATGTCAGACGTTCGGCGTTGGGAAGAAGCACGAACGCAATCCGTCCGTTGGGACTGGAGATGCGCAGTTCCTCCATTCGGATACGCTCCGATCGGCGGCTGCGTTCGGGTCGGGGGACGCGTGAGGGCGCCTGGGCAAGAGAGGATTCCGCCGTGCTGATGCCAAGGATCGCGCACAGCGCCATCGCGACGACCGGTCTCAGGAAGGCGCTCATGGATGCGCCGACAGCTTTGTGCCGATCGGCTGGTGCGGGTCAATGCCAGGTTCCTGCGTCGACGCAGGACCGCTCTCGCTGAGCCACGACATCGTCGCCGCCGAGGTGGCGAGGCCACCGACAAGTGGCCGCGTCCTTCGTCGGCGCCTACGAAGCTTCTAGGTCCGCGGCGCGAAGGGGTTCCGGACCGTGCAAGGTCTTCACGAACGACGTCGGGCGGAGATAGATCGGCTCCAATTCCTCGGGCTTGCGGTAGTCCTTCACAATCTCGGCGAGTTCCACGAGCGCGGACGCTGTAGGGTGGACTTCGGTGCCGGCGAGGTGCTGGGCGTGGATCTCAGGTCCAACAAGCTGAACCTGGGGGGAGGCGATCGCCGTGAGGGCCGCGCGGTCAAGGATCCGGAGGGACCCACACGACACGGCCAATTCGGCCGTCAGATCAAATTCCTCGACATAAAACTCACCTCGCTGAGCGTCCACGACGACGGCCACGGATCCGCGCAAGCCCAGGCGACGCGCCTGGAGCGCGCACGCCACCGTCGACCGCAGCCCCAAGAGACGCACACCCGTGGCCAGGTGCCAGCCCTGCGCCACGGCGATCGCCGCGCGGATTCCCGTGTAGGAGCCGGGGCCCAGGCCGACAGCCACGACCTCGATCGACCCCCTGGGAATGGCGGCCACCCCAAGGGCCTCTTCGATCAGCGCAAACACAGGGGTGCTTCGTCCTGACGCCTGTCCCGTTTCGGCGAGAACACGCCCTTCGCGCCCAATGGCGACGCTGCGACGGGGGGAGGAACATTCAAGAGCCAGGCAAAGCATAGTCGATGCAGCGTTTCTCCTCACCGAGACACTCCAGGCGGACCTGGCACAGACGAGACGGTCGCGGCCCGGTCCACCGCTCGAACCATTCAATGACGGAGACGCCTTCGACCGGCGTGAAGTACGTCTCGAGACCGGCGCGAAGGATCTGTTCGGTGTTCTCGAGACGATAAAGATCAAGATGAAACAATGGCAGCCGCCCGTCGCGATACTCGAGCACGAGTGCGAAGGACGGGGAATGGACCCGGGCGCAACTGCCGAGTCCGCGGGCGATCCCTTTGACGAACTGCGTCTTCCCGGTGCCGAGAGCGCCGCACAAACCGATCACCCACCCTGCGAGGGCCAACCTGCCCAGTTCCTCTCCCGCCTGGGCGGTCTCCTCCGGGCTATGCGAAGTGAGTGAAACCATGTTCCTCAACGTCCCGGACCCCTTTGGCCGTCCTCAGGCGAAGCCCAGGGTTCTCCGTGATCCGGCCAATACAGGTCAGGCGCACCCCGGGGAATCGATCCTTCCATTGATCGAGGACGGGCACGGCATCGCGCCCGGCAACTGTGAACAGAAGTTCGAAATCCTCGCCATCGGTGAGGGCGGCAAGGAGCGCGCTGCGCGCGCCATTGCCTCGGCGCGCGCGAAGGCGGGCGACGCGACTGATCGGGATCGACGCGCTGTGGATCTCGGCCCCGATCTGTCCGCGCTCGAGCAGGTGCCGAACATCCCCCGCCAGGCCGTCGCTGAGATCGATCATCGCGTGCACGGTAAAATGCGTCGCAAGCCACTCCGCTTCCTCAAGGCGCGGCTCGAATTCAAGATGTCGACCCTCGAGCGAGCCCCCGAGTTCGCCGCTCACGAAGAGGGCGTCCCCGGGTTTGGAGCCGGTCCGACCGATTACCCGCTGACGATCCACCGTTCCAATCGCCGAGATTGAGATGAAGATGCGCTCGGGATTGGTCGTGGTTTCGCCGCCGACGATGGCGGTGTCCCAGCGCCCGGCAAGGGCCTGCAGTCCGCGGTACAATCCCTGAGCCCAAGCGGGATCGTACCCATCCGGCAGAGCGAGAGTGACCAGGACAGCGGTCGGCCGGGCCGCCATCGCGGCGAAATCGCTGAGGACCCGGCCGAGGGCTTTGTGGCCAACCTTCTCGGGCGCGGCATCTCGCTGGAAATGGATGCCCTCCGCTGTCGCGTCGGTCTTGAAGACGACGAACCGATCGGGGATCCCGAGATCGATGACCGCGCAGTCGTCGCCGGGACCGATCACAACCGACGGGTGGGCGGGAAGATCCCGGGTCAGCAGGGAAATGAGTTCGAACTCGTTCACGGATCCGGCGCCGCATCGCGTTGAGGCGGGAGGCTACCACGAAGGACACGGAGGACACGAAGAAAGGCCTCGCTGAAAATCACCTGGGGACTGGATACCCCGGGGCACGGAGAGCACGAAGGTCAAAACCGTTGACCTATTCGATGTCATCTCTAGGCTCGGAGCGTACCTCGACAACCAAAAGGGCGAATCATTGCATGAGCACGACACATGTTCCACTGATCAGTTCGGGCGTCGCCGGTCCGCTGGGTCTCCTTCATCTACCACGTCTCTGGCAGAAGGGGTTGCTGGGCGGGGTGGGCCGATTGGCTGACGGTTACACCGACATTGGGCCCGGCTTTGACCACATGGTCCTTGGCGCGATCGGCGTGGATCCGGAGAAGGCGAAGGCCTACCTGCGCGAGAAGAAACCCACCTACCCGCAATTCGAAGCCTGGGTCAAGGCTTACCCCGGCGCGAAACTCGACAAGGCGACCATCTACAAGAGCAACGCCGCCGTGCTCGGATACATCCACAGCGACGATACGCGGCGGCAGATTCTCAGCGCGGCCGGACTCAGCGACGACGGCGCCGTGCATCCCAGCGCCGTGGACCTGAACAACCTCGACGACTGGACCGAGTTCCACAAGTCCGTGGCAAGCTGAAGGATTGGCGCGGGACCGCCGGTCCCCTTCTGTGCAGGCGTCGGCCTTCTGCCGGCGCCTGTTTCATTTCATTTCATTTCACTCCACTTCATTTCCTCTCAGTCGCATCGCAATCGAATCCATGCCACGTCGCCGTGTGCGCCAGGAAAGGTTCGTGTCCTCGCCTCGTCGAAGGGTCACAACCGGGAGCAACCGGGCGCACGCGCACCACGCGCACCACCCGTGCTTGCGTCGTAGCGGATCCGAACGCTAGCCTGTGACCGACCTGACTTGGCCCGGCGGCATTCCGGGAGACGCGGTCACCACACCGGCATGAAGAAAATCGAAGCGATCATCAAACCCTTCAAACTCAACGAAGTGAAGGAAGGCCTCGCCGCGGAAGGTATTCAGGGAATGACGGTCAGCGAGGTCAAAGGCTTTGGCCGGCAAAAAGGGCACACGGAGATCTACCGCGGCAGCGAGTACACCGTGGATTTCCTGCCCAAGATCAAAATCGAGATCGTCGTCCCGGACAGCCAGGCCGGTGCGGCCGTTGAGGCCATCATCAAGGCCGCGAAGACTGGCAAGATCGGAGATGGGAAGATCTTTGTCACTGCCATCGAAGAAGCGATCCGGATTCGGACGGAGGAACACGGTGAGCGCGCGGTCTGAGAGCCCGTCTGACGTCCCCACCTGCCGGGAGAGGGACCGGTAACTTGGCTCCCTCATCACCCTCTTCCGTCCACGGAAGAGGGCCGGGGTGAGAGCCCGGCTGGGGGCTTCCGCTCAGGAGGCCAGCACCTTGTCGAGTGTCCAGGGGTCCCGATACAGACGGTCGAGCCAGGCGTTGTCTCCGTAATCCTCCAGGAACACCTCACGCTTCGGATCCCATTTCAGGTGCCGGTGATTCAAGTACGCGAGGTTTGCCAAGTGACACACGGTCACGGTCCGCGCCCCCACCTCGACATCGCATATCGGCCGTTTCCGACTGCGCACGCAACCGAGCCAGTCGCCGATATGGTCATTGCTCTCGTAGAGCTGGATCTTCATCGCATCCAGCGGCATCTCGACCAGGGACTCGGGTGTGGACTCGAATTTCCCGCGGTTCACATAAATGCGGCCCTCGGACCCGATGAAGGTCACGCCGTTGCCCGCCACGTGGTTCATCGTCACGCCGTCCGCGTAGAGGAACTTCACGCCACTTTGCGCCGACGGATCCTCGGGCGGGATCACCTCCACCGGACCGCTCTCATCCATCCCCATCGCCCATTGGGCGATGTCGAAGTGGTGCGCCCCCCAATCCGTGATGCCGCCGCCGCCGTACTCCCGGAAATCGCGCCACCGTGGAAAGTGCTGATGCACACCGCGAGGACTGAGTTCCGAGTTGTACTCGCGCCACGGTGCAGGACCCAGCCAGAGATTCCAGTCCAGTCCGGGCTCCGATGTTTCGCCGGGAAGATCGCACCACTTCGGAGGACCGCCGACCGCGACCTGGATCTCCTGGATCCGGCCTATGGCGCCGTTTCGCACCAACTGACAGGCGCGCCGAAATTCGCGCGAGGACCGCTGCATGCTTCCCACCTGGAACACCCGTCGGTGATGCCGGACGGTCCGGACCAGCTCGCGAGCCTCATGGATGGTTTCGGTTAGCGGCTTCTCGCAGTAGATGTCCTTTCCCGCCTTGGCTGCGAGGATCCCCACAAATGCATGCCAGTGATCCGGGGTGGCAATGACAACCCCGTCGAGATCCGACCGGGCAAGGAGGTCACGGAAGTCCGCATACTCCGCGCACCTGGTCCCCGGCGTTCCTCCCCCTTTTCCGCCTGCGTACTGGTCCTCGACCATCTTTCGGGCGTTGGCGCGCCGGTTGGAGTCCACGTCGCTCACGGCGAGAACGACGACCTCCTCCCGGGCGAGACAGTTGCCGAGGAGGTACCGGCCCTGGGTCCCGTTTCCAACGAAACCCAGGTGGATCTTTTCGTTGGCCCCGGTACGGGCGGCCCAGACGTGGCCGGGAAGGAGGAGCGGCAGGGCAACTCCGGCCGCGCTCCGGCGCAGAAAGGAGCGACGGGAGACACGAGCGTTCATGAGGCGGGATCGGGAGGGGTTTTGGGTTTTGGGCTTACTGAGCCATGGCACGGTAGAACGCCACGGGCTCGGTGGCGACGGGAATCACCGTCGCGCTCCCGGCACCGGTGGCGTCGGTCGTGACGGTCGTTGGCGTGTCCGTCCAATTGGCGAGGGTCGGTCCAGCCTTTTGGAGGGTGTACGTGCGCTGGGCATCTCCACCGGTCACGGTGATACGGAAATTCGAGCCGTCCCTCGTCAGCGCCAGGCTTGGGTTGTTCCCGCCAGGAGTCGGAGGACCGGAGGCCAGGGTTGCGCGATAGACGACAAACGGAACCCCCGTCGCGATCGTGACATTCACGGTGACGCTATTCGTCCCAGCGGGAATCGGCACGTCCTGCACCTCGTTCCATGTGGCGAAGTCTGTCGAGAACTCCAGCGTGTACGTCGCGCCGGGCGTTCCGGTGATCGTGATGGCCAGTTCATTGGTGCTCTGCAATGCCACCCCGAGCGACGCCGGCTCGCCAGTCGGTGTGCCGCCGCCGGTCGAGACGGCTCGGTAGAACCGCGGGACCCCGCCGGACGCAATCGGCAGCATCACCTCGATCTCACCGCTGGCAGGAAGGGTAACGCTGCTTTCATCCATCCACGCCAGCAGGTCGGAAGTGGACTGAATCTGAAACACCGTTCCGGGCGCACCCGTCAACGTGAACACAAGGTTCGTCCCGGCCACGTGGACATTGGTGAAGGTCCCCGACGTACCGCCCGAGGAACCCGTTGTCCGCAGGGTGAATTGCGTCGTCCTTGACTGAAAACCCCGTCGGACATGCAACGCGCTATCGTCGATCTCGTCGAACAAGGATCCGCCGAAAGTCAGGTACCCGGTGTAAGTCGTTCCGCCGGGCAGGCCGCCTGCCGGGATTTCGACCGACGTTGCGCCTGTGGGAAGACTGATATTGCCGGCGCAATCCGTCGCCGCCGAGGCAACCACCTGACCGCCCGGACTCACGACGGCAAGACTGATGCGATCATGGGTCGCGGAGCCGACCCACGGCGTCCACGACAGCGTGAAGTTGGTGGCGGGATCGATGGACTGGCCCGCCTGCAGATTCGCGATCTGTGGAATGGGGGGGACGTTGGATGCCACCGTGAACAGGAAGATGCCGACGAATTGTTCCTCGTTCGTGTAGACCACCTGGAATTGAGTGCTCCAAGGCCCTGGGAGGACCGCGGCATTGAGCGCGGCCTCGTTCGTGTAGGTCCCGCCACCACTCGATGCCCCTGAGGCCCCAAGGGCGAGTGGAATCCTGGCCCCTCCAGGTCCCGTCACCAGGGCGTTGGAAATTCCGAAGGCCTCCGGCGGAACGAGCTCCACGACAAGGGCCGCAGCGGTCGAATTCGTCTCGATCGGCGTGGCGTCGGATGTCTGCAGAAACGTGGCACTCTTCAGGAACAAAAATGTCCCGTAGCCCGCCGGCAGGTCATTGGTGATGCACGGTCGGACCCCGGGCGGGACGTCGGCGCCGTGAGTGGGCGACGCGAGCGGCAGACAGGTGGCCAGCAGCGCGACGAGGAGCCGGAGGGCCCAGCCAGGTTTGGCCAACAGAGACGATTGGAAGAGTGACCTCGAAAATCCCATGGGCGCGACGCGTATTGCTGGCACGAAGGGAAAGGGACCATCGCCCGATGGCAAGAACTTATTGCCGCCCGGCGGGCGACTGGCGCCCTCCCCCCTGTCACCAGGCCCCTCCCTGGCCGATGACGCGATGGACGGCCGTCTGCCGGCAGGCCTGTTCCGCGCAAATCTCCGATCGGACGTGTAATCCTTCCAAGGCATGCGGCCGTAGCTACGCATACCCGGACGGTCTGCGCAATGACCCGCCCCAAACTCGCGGGCCCCAGGTAAACCCTTCCTTCGCCGAAAGCGGTATGAAAGGCTCGGGCTCCCACGACAGGACCGCGACTCACGATGCACCCCAATCTTCCCCGCCTCACCCGCCGCGGGTTCCTGTCGCGCACCGCGGGCGGGATCGCCGCGGTCGGTCTTTCGGGACCGGTCTGGCGCGCGATGGCCGGTCCGTTCGACACCGCCGATTTCGAGCAACTCGTCCCACGCGACAAACGCCTGACCGCGTCCTGGGTCCGGTCCCTGACCGAGCGCGGCAACCCGACAGAGCATCGCGGCGCGGACCTCCGGCGGATTGGAATGCCTGTCGGCGGCATCGGTTGCGGACAGCTTTATCTTGGCGGGGATGGCCGACTCTGGCTCTGGGATATTTTCAACCAGCCACCGCCGCCCGAGGCGGCCGACTACCGTGGCCCCTACTACGAACACCCGCTCGCCCCCACCTTCCCCATCGAACAGGGGTTCGCCCTGGAGCTCGGCTCCGGCGCTCACCGACAGGTCCGCCGCCTCGATGCCTCCGGGTTCAATGACATTCGCTTCCGGGGCCAATACCCGATTGGACACGTCACGTACCACGATGTGGCTTGTCCGGTGGAGGTGACCCTGGACGCCTTCTCCCCCTTCATTCCCCTCGAGGTGGATGACTCCAGCCTCCCGGTGACCGTCCTCGAATTCACGGTCCTCAACACGACCTCGAAGACCCTCGACGCCAGCCTCGCCGGTTGGATCGAGAACGCCTCCTGTCCGGCCAGCGGACGGCCGGGGCGGGGATTCCGCACCAATGCCTTTCAGCGCCTGCCAGAGGGGGTCGTCCTCCGATCCGAAGCGGTCGCCTCGCACGCCAGGCAGCCGCCCCCGGGCTCACCGCGGAGGGACATCGTCTTCGACGATTTCGAGCGGGAGACGTACGCTCCATGGGAGGCGACTGGAACCGCCTTTGGTTCCGGCCCGGTGGCCATGGGCGCCATGCCCAAGTACCAGGGAGCGGTGAAAGGCCAGGGCCGGCGCGTGGTGAACAGTCATGCGTCTGCGCCAGGCACGGAGGTTGGCGCGCGGGACGCTGCCACCGGGATTCTCACCAGCCAACCCTTCGCGATCGATCGCCGCTACATCCATTTCCTGATCGGAGGTGGAGGGCACCGGGGCAAGACCTGTCTGAATCTCCTGGTCGACGGCCGAAGCGTCTTGAGTGCCACGGGCGAGAACAACAACGAGCTGAAACGCCGCTCCTGGAATGTGGAGGCCTGGACAGGCCGCGCCGCGCGCCTCCAACTTGTCGATGCCGAGTCCGGGCCCTGGGGGAACATCGGGCTCGACCACGTCGTTTTCAGCGACACACCGGCCGATCCGGAAACCCGCCTCGAAGACGAAGAGGATTACGGAAGCCTCGCCCTCGCCCTCGCGGGCGATCAGCCAGAGGACTTCGGCCGCCAACAAGTCGACGGTGATTCGCTGCCCCAAGCCGCGTTCGCGAACCCCGCGCGCCCGCGCGACGCTTTTTCCGAAGGCCAGCCGGTTTCGGTGCCATTCGGGAAACGCCTGATCGGTTGTCTTGGCCGCCAATTCCGGCTTCGACCGGGAGGCTCGGCGAGCGTGACATTTCTTGTGGCCTGGCACTTCGCCGCGGTGCGCCGGGAGTCGCTGCGGCATGTCACGGACATCGACCGATTGAAACGCGCCTACGCGAACCGCTTCGCGTCGGCCGCGGACGTCGCGCGCCACACCCTTCACCACATGCCCCGGCTGTCGGCCACAACGCACCTGTGGAGAAAGACCTGGTACGACGATTCCACCCTGCCCCACTGGTTCCTCGAACGGACATTCCTCAACATCTCCACGCTCGCGACCGCGACCGCCCTGCATTTCGACAACGGCCGGTTCTACGGTTGGGAGGGTACCTACTGTTGTGCCGGCACCTGCCAGCACGTGTGGCAGTATGCCCAGGCGGTTGGCCGCGTGTTCCCGGCCCTGGAACGATCCGTCCGCGAGTTCGTCGATTACGGGATCGCGTTTCATCCGGACACGGGCGCGATGGACTACCGCGCCGAGGCGCATCGGGTCGTTGCGATCGACGGTCAGGCCGGCACAATCCTGAGGACCCTGCGCGAGCACCGGATGTCGGCCGACGACTCGTTCCTCCGGAGACTGTGGCCGCGGATCCGCAAATCCGTGGAACACCTGATCGGACGCGACGCCGGCCAGGACGGCATTTTGGACGGCGAGCAGTACAACACGCTGGACGCCTCGTGGTACGGTGAGATCCCGTGGCTCAGCTCGCTGTATCTTGCCGCGCTGCGGGCCGCCGCGGCAATGGCCCGGGACGTCGGCGATACTGCATTTGCCACTCGCTGTGAAATGATCGCTGACACCGGCAGCTCCGCATTGACCGGGCAATTGTTCGACGGCGAGTACTTCATCCAGCGCCAGAACCCGGCGCACCCCGAATCGATCAATACGAACGCGGGTTGTCACATCGACCAGGTCTATGGCCAGAGCTGGGCCTTCCAGGTCGGCCTGCCCAGGGTCCTTCCCCCGGCGGAAACGCGACAGGCACTTGAAGCGCTTTGGCGTTACAACTTCACACCCGACGCAGGTGTGTACCGTGACCGATTCAAGGTCATCCCCGGCGGGCGCTGGTACGCCATGCCCGGCGAAGGCGGGCTGCTCATGTGCACCTGGCCGAAAGGCGGGGCGGAAGAGGCCTCCGGTAAAGGCAATCCCACCTTCCTGGGGTATTTCAACGAATGCATGACCGGATTCGAATACCAGGTCGCCGCGCACATGATCTGGGAAGGCCTCCTGGAAAAGGGCCTCGCGATCACGCGCATGATCCACGACCGCTACGCGGCCGCCAAACGCAACCCCTTTAATGAAGTCGAGTGCAGCAACCACTACGCCCGCGCCATGGCCAGCCACGGCGTGTACCTCGCCGCCTGTGGATTCGACTACGACGGTCCACGCGGCGAGATTGGATTGGATCCACGTCTGAATCCGTCGGCGTTTCGTTGCGCGTTCATTGGGGCGGAGGGTTGGGGGACATTCGCCGTCCACGAGGATCCCAGCGGCCACCGCGCCGAGCTGACAGTCCGCCACGGCCAGCTCGCGGTGAGCGTCCTGCGTCTTGGCGCGGGCAACGCCGCGGTCCCACGGCATGTCGCCCTGACGCTCGACGGTGACGCGCATCCCGCCAGCCTCGAGGCCGTGGGACATCAGTTGCGCGTCGTTCTTCAAAAGCCCGCCAGGCTGACCGCCGGACAATCGCTCGTGGTGACGTTCGGCTGAGGGTGGGAAGAATCATGAAGGCGGGCGGTGACCCGGCTTGTACCGTGATGACGTCATGAACGAACTCCGCTATTTGAACGGCAAGGTCCTCCACCAACGCCTGCCCGTGCTCGGCGGCCCCATCGGAACTGACGCGCCTCTTCTGAAACGCCTGCGGCTTCCCCAGGGCGAACTGGCACAGGTCCACGATTCCATGGATCCCGTGCGGTACCTGGCGGTTTTCGAGACCCTCGAGGGACGGGTGCGCGGGAACCATTATCACCTCGCGAAAAAGGAGTCGCTGTACCTTATCTCCGGCGCCGTCCGGCTCCACCTCGAGGATCTCGATTCGAAGGAGCGGATCGAAGCGGAGCTGCGCGCCGGGGATCTGGTCTTCATCCCGCCCCGAGTCGCGCATGCCCTCGCCACCCTCGAACCGGGATGGGTCATCGAATTCGCGCCGGACCCGCTGGACCCGGCGGATTCCCATCGTCATCCGCTGGTGTGAACCGGCAGCCGGAAAGCGTTGCTCCGGATCGACGGTGGCCTAGCGTGCGGGCGTGAACCCGATGGCCCTCATCACCGGGGCTTCGCGGGGCATCGGGCGCGCCATCGCGCTCAACCTCGCCGCGCTGGGATGGGACCTCGTCCTGAACTACGCGCGCAACGAAGACGCGGCCCGGCAGACGGCCGGCGACTGTGCGACGGCGGCCGCCAGGAATGGCCATTCGATCCGCACCGTCGCGCATCGTGCCGACATCTCGGTGCCCGTCGATCGCGAGGAACTGGTGCGCCGGGCGCGCAGCTTCAATCCCCGATGCAATCTGCTGGTGAACAATGCGGGTGTCGCGCCCGAGCGACGCGCCGACCTGCTCGAAGCGGACCCGTCCAGTTTCGATCGATTGATCGACACCAACTTGAAGGGTCCCTTCTTCCTGACGCAGCAGGTGGCGCGTTGGATGGTGGAGACCGCACCCGTGTCCTCGGATTCCACCGCCGGCTGCGGGCCCGGAAAGATTGTGTTCATCTCTTCGGTCAGCGCCTATGCACCGTCCACCCACCGCGGCGATTACTGCATCTCCAAGGCCGGGGTCTCGATGCTGACGAAACTGTTCGCGGCACGGCTGGCCGGTGATGGCATCGGCGTGTTCGAAATCCGCCCGGGGATTATCGCCACGGACATGACAGGACCCGTGAAAGAGAAATACGACCGGCTCATCGCCGAGGGCCTGACCCCGATCCGCCGATGGGGCACGCCGGAGGATGTCGGCCGCGCCGTTGCTGCCATCGCCCGGGATCTCTTCCCGTTCAGCACGGGAGAGGTCCTGAACGTCGACGGCGGATTTCATCTGAGGATCCTCTAACCTAAAGAGCCCGGCTGAAAAGTAGGAAGGGCCCTAATCTAATCCTGGGTCGGGGTATTCGGGTTCAAACGAACGGCCGGCAGGACTCCAGCCAGCAGTTCCACTTGCTGCTATTCCGATTTGGGAAGGTGCCGATCCCGGTCGTACGGAAGTTCGCATTGGGGGGGTAACTCCCCGGGGAAATCCTCAGCCCACTCGGCCCGGGTTTCCTCGTCGGCGTAATATCGGAGGAAGACCTCCGTGCCGTCCTCCTTGCCCGGTCCGCCGTACTCGTGAATGCAGAGCCGGCAATTCCATTCGGCGTCCGGCGGCAGATCCTCCGTCTCCTCGTCCAGGACGCGTTTCACAAGCAACCTGTAGAGCTCGCGGTCCGAGAGATGATCCGTCCATTCCAGATAGGCCCGGCGGGCCGCCAATGCCGTGATCAGTTGCCACAGTTCCGAGGTGACTTCGGCGTCCGACAGGCCCTCTTCCGGCGCTGCATGGAATCCGTCGCCCGCCAGGATGTCGCGCCAGGACTTCTGGGAGGCGGATTCGAAGGCGACGATGTTCTTCCAGAATTGATGTTGAACATCCAACGGCACGGGCCGATCGCCGGATCCCTCGATCAGGTCGCCGCCCGCCAGCTCGCGAGCCTTCTTCTTGAGTTCCTCGGTGGCGGACATGAGCTCCAGCGCCTTCTCGACCGCCTGTTGATCGGCCCCGGTCCCATCCGGATCGGTGCTCTGCGCATCCGCGCCTTCCTCTTCTGAGGGCGTGCCGGCCGCCGAACTCAGGAAGCGCGCGATCAATTCGAGCGTTCGCTGGCTTTGTTCCCGGTCCTCCTCCTCGGTCATGCTCCACGCGCGCTCCGACGTCTCCACTTCGTACCGTGCCGATTCGATCACCACGCGCCCGTTGGTTTCGCTGACCCATTCGAGGTACACGGCGTTCCCCCAGGGCAGCGACTCCGGGTTGGGAGCACCCTGGGCTCGCCCTCCAGGAACATCTTCGGGCGCCATTCGGACCTTCCGCGAGGCCGTCATGTCCCCGCATTCGCCGACCTGTTCGGAGGCCAGGGCGGTCAGGTCGGCGGGCGCGGGCCTGGGATTTCGGAACCGGAGCACGCAACCGGCCCAGTCGCGCCGCGCATTTCCTTTGAGGACCAGGCGAAGGGGCTCCGCGCGACCTGCCAGCCAGAGGGTCCCCGTGACTCGCCCGGGGGTTCGGTTGTCAAGCTCACCATGGGTGACATGCTCTGCAATTCTCCAGGCCATGATTCCTCCTTGAGTCCGAAGGCGACCGCCGAGGTGGAGTCGCCTGCACGATCCTGTGTCGAAGGGTGGTGGAGCCGAGGGGAGTCGAACCCCTGACCTTCTCATTGCGAACGAGACGCTCTACCAACTGAGCTACGACCCCATCGACCTTACTGCCAGGAGCTTATACATCGAGAGTCAAAAGCGCGTTGCTCGTGCTTCTACCCCGTTTTTCGCCCCCGAACGAGACGGAGTATGAGAACGACGGCGTTTGTCGCAAGCGGATTTCCGAGGATTTCCTTAGTTTTTCATAGCAGCCACCGCGAAACGAAGCGGGATCGTCTTGCGCGTGTAGACTCGCTCCGCCTAGGCGTCGGACGCCCACGGCGATCACATTGCAGGATCGGACCACGGCAACTACTGTGTCCGCATGGATACGACCGTGACTCCGGGACGGCTGCTTGCGGGCCTCTTTCAGCCGCTCGGGCGCGCGCTGACGCCGCCCTCCGCACGAGAGATCCTTGCCGTAGAGGCAACCAAGGCGGCACGGCGTCGCATCGAGGAACTTGCTCAGCGGTGTGACGAGGGACTTTTGACCCCCGAAGAGAAAGCCGATTATCAGCCCTTCGTCGAAGTCGGTGACATCGTGGCTTTCCTCAAGGCCCAGGCACGGCGCTTCCTTGCGGACCAGCCCCCACTAATGCCGGAGAGTCGGCGAGAACACGTTCGTCGTCGGGCGGGCCCGCGGTGTGAGTATTGCCGGTCCATGAAGAGCATGTCCCGCTCTGGCCGTTCCACTTCGATCACGTTGTCCCGCGGCAGCACGGAGGCGAAGACAACCCCGCCAATCTCGCGTGGACATGTCAGCGGTGCAATCTCCACAAGGGAACGAACCTGACCGCAATCGATCCAGATTCGGGTTTGACGGTCCGATTGTTCCACCCTCGAACCGATGTTTGGGAAGAGCATTTCGCAGTGGGTGACGGTCGCATCACCGGAAAGACGTCCATTGGCGGGACAACCGTCTGGCTGTTCCAAATGAATTCCGAGGAGCGGGTCGAACCGCGTCGGCTTCTGATCAGCGAAAAGCTTTGGGGTGGATTTACACAACAAACGCCAGAGGTCGGTTCCCCGGCAAGTTCTTAGACGATTCACACACAAAGCCCCTCCACGCGAGCGACTACTAATTGCACTCGATTGTAATACTCCTGAACCCGCGCCATTGTGATACTAGCATGTCGACCGTGTGCCACGGTATTTCTTAGAGCGACAATGCTATCCAACGCTGCCTTCAAGTCATCCACAACGAAGGCTTCAAGGTTCCTACGCCAGTCCAAATCGAAACTCCCTACAAGACCTAGCAGTCGCTCGGTGTTCAAATTCGAGGTCTGCCGCAATCGTTGCTCCGAGTGCTGTTGCACTCGGGCATCGCCATGATTTCTAACGTAGTCAAGCAATAGCTCCGTTACAGCTTGCTCAAGATATCCAGAAACCAGAATGCACAGATAGCGCGCAAAATCCGACAATAGCTCAGCATCCCCCCCCAGTTTGACAGCGCGCTTGAAGGTGGCGTCGAGTTGCTGCCGTAGGCGATTAACTTCAGCCTGGCCGTTCATTTCAACCCAGCAAAAGCCTCCGTGGCCAATTTTAGGCGGGTCCCAACGTTAGCCTCCTGCGAAGTACCCGTCTCAATAGAATTGCGATATTCCTGATTCTTAATCAGTTTATCATAAGATTGCGCAATCGCTTTTCCCTGAGAGATGGGTCCTTCGTTTAGTCGACGGGCAAGTCCAGTCATTACCGAATCGACCACAGCAGCATTTAGGGAACGCACGGGTCGAAATGCTCGCAGGCCTACGTGTGTAACGAGGGAAGAGGTGGTTGAAACGAAAATGCTTTTCAAATCGGCTTCACTTTGGCGCTTTAGACTACGGTTGCTCGCCATGTACCGATTGAGAAAGTCTTTCATCGGACTGCGGTATGAATTGGCATGGTAAAAGAACGCGAAGAACCGCAGGATCATCTCGATATCCTTTAGCCTTCTGGATTTATTGCCGTATAGTTGCCGCCATGAGGAATCATTATTGAGCTCTTGAAGCACTCTGACGAGTTCGCCGTGATAAAGCGCAACTCGAATTTCCTGCGGCTGGAGATTCACACCGCCCGTATTCAGTCTCTCGAAAATGGTGTAAATGCTACTCTGATCTTCGGTGGGTTGGTCTTGCCGTATTACCGTTGCGTGGATAATGCTATCATCAAGTCTTCGTCGATCCTCAATATCCAAATCCTTGTAACTCTTGCCCGAAAATCGGTTTTGGACGTCGTGAAGCCGATACTCTTGACGATTGATGATACCTGTGTAATAGCCATGCAGGGTATGCAACCTTTGGTGGCCATCGAGAACAAGGAGTCTTCCAGACTCCTCTCGAACTAGGAAAATGCCGGGCACCGGAAGGCCTAGCAAAAGCGACTCAATGAATCTGTCGGCCTTCGTGCGAGGCCACACGTACTCACGCTGAAATCCAACAATCTCGGTACTCTGGGCGGGATTCCAATGAAACTTAGGCACCACAATGTCACCTGCGTCGATGCGCTTCACCAGCGAGTCGACGGGGTAATCGGCTCCATACGCGGTGATGGAATACGTGAAGGGTATCACCTCAAGGGCTTCGTCCAAGTCGTCGATCGGTTCCTCCTCTACCAGGGCCGCGCTAGCCTGCGATGACTTGTCTTGGGGCTTCGCAATGGTTTTGACTTTCATTGGCGGTGTCATCCGTGGTTGGCGCGGATTTCTCAGCGACGATCCTGTTAGGGGGGGATCGGTGTCGAGCGTTCAATGTATTGGCAGCCGCTGGAGAACCAAGGCTCGCGTTGAAAGTGGGCAGTCCTTCCGTCCTTCCGTCACCACAAACACCTCTAGCCGTCTGCCGGTCTAGGGTCTTGGCGCGTGCGAGCGCTTCTACCCGGCTTCTACCCCGGCGAGAAGAAATGCGGCCACTTCAGTCCATGTAGGTCCACCCGGGTTTTGTGAAAAGGCTCTCCGGCGCAGGAACTTGTACTCGTGAGACCATTTGGGAGCCACAGGGGCCAGGAAGCGTCTTCTCGTTGCGAACGAGACGCTCTACCGGCATAGATGGGTGGGAGCGCCACCGGCGCGTTCAATCTAACGGGTGTGAAGACGGCTTCAAAATCGGCAGCGCGGCGGAGGTCGTGCGGAAGGCGATTGGCCTTCCCAGCGATTGATCTTCATTCTACCGCGAATGCGGTCCGGTTTGCACGTTCCTACGCAGGCTCGACGCGCTTGACGTCTTTGAACTTGTCGAAATCCCGGTCAAACGAGGCCACCCTCCTGTCCAGTTCCGCGCCAGCCGCCGCCAGATAGTCGTCCGCGAAATGCACGTTGTGACGGGCGTGCCTTTCCAGCGCATCAACCACCCGCTCGCGCTCATGCGCACGGACGCCACGGCTGGCAATAAAACGTTGCAGCCCCTCCACCACTTCGCGCCGGTCCATGCCATAGAAGGATTCGAGGGTGTAGACGATCTCGGCGAGGATGAGCGGAAAGATTTCCAGTTCGATCTCCCCGGCATCGGCGGCGGCCACCAGCGCCTGCGCCTTCCTCGCCTGGGCCGGAGGATCGCCGGTGAAGAAGCGCACCAGCACGTTCGTATCAGCCAGATAGGATTCGGCCATCTACCGGCCTTCCTTGGCCGCCTGCTCGGCAATCGCGCGGCGCACCGCCTCCTTTTCCTTGCGCGCCCCGGGGAATTTTTTCCTCGGCTTGAGGCTTCCGAAAAGACCCATTGCGCTTGGGCGCGGCCTCACCACGGCGCTGCCATCCTTGCGGATCGACCATTCCAGCTGCTGGCGCGGCTTGACTCCCAGCGCCTCGCGCACTTCGGCGGGCACGGTGGTCTGTCCCTTGTCGGTCAATGTCGATTGCAGCATGTCGGGCATGGCGGTCTTCCTATCCTGTTGTTTTCAGCATGCCACGCTTGCATTGCCTATTCAATTCGCATTACCAAGCGCCTGCGCATTGTGGAGTCACCACTGGTCGGGTTTGCCTGGTCATTCGAGGTCGTCGGTCCCGGAGGGACCCAGGAGAATTGCCGCCGCGATGGCACTCAGCGGCTTGGCCGCCGGATTCCCGCCGGGCGATTCGTGCGCCTCCCATCCGCGCTTCGTCTACAAGGCCGTTTCTCCAAGCCTCCCCCCTTCGCTGCGCGCGCGGATCAGGAGGACGGGGATGTCTGTCCGATGGCGCACCGCGTCGGCGACGCTTCCCAAAAACATATCGCCCAGCAACCGATGGCCGTGGGTGGACATCGCGATCAGGTCACAGCCCTCCTTCCGGGCCAATGACAGGATCTCGTTCGCCGGTTCGCCCCACGCAAGGCGCGCGGCCACATCCAGGCCCTCGGCGGCGAGCTGCTCCTGGCAGCGCGCCAGGTAGTCGCGATCCGCGATCATCTCCGCGGACGGCGCCAGGTGCAGTTGCTCGAAGTTCCGGGCAACGTGACCCTCGGCGACATGAACGAGCGTCAGACGCGCATGGCACCACGCGGCCAGCCTGCGGACATGTGCCAGGATCACCGCGTCGGTCGGCGAGTTTTCCAGGGGCACGAGGATATGACGGTACATGGTCCCTCAGCGATTCACCCACGACACCACGACCTGGTAGAGCAGAAACGCATTCAACACGGCGATGAGGATCGCCACGGACCACCCCGCGAGCGACAACCACCGCCGATTGACGAAGGCGCCCATCTTCGCGCGGTCGCCGGTGAATAGGATCAGCGGGAAAACAGCGAAGCTGAGCTGCAGCGACAGGACCACCTGGCTGAAGATCAGGAGTTCGCCGACCCCTTGTTCTCCATAGAAGCCGGCGATCACCGCCGCGGGGATGATGGCAAGCAGGCGCGTGATCAGACGGCGCACCCAGGGTCGAAGCCGAAGGTCGAGAAAACCCTCCATGACGATCTGTCCCGCGAGGGTGCCGGTCAGGGTCGAGTTCTGGCCGGAGGCCAGCAGTGCGAGGGCAAACAGGATGCTGGCCAGCGGCGCGCCAAGGACAGGGGCCAGGAGCCGGTAGGCCTCGCCAATATCCGCCACGTCCTCGTGGCTGGTCCGGTGGAAGACCGCGGCGCTGAGCATGAGGATCGCCGCGTTGATGAAGAAGGCGAAAAGAAGCGACACGGTGGAGTCCAGGGTGGCAAAGCGAATCCCCATCCGGACGCCGGCAGTGTCGCGCTCGAAATTGCGGGTTTGAACGATGCTGGAATGCAGATAGAGATTGTGCGGCATCACCGTCGCTCCGAGGATTCCGACCGCTATGTAAAGGGTCGCGGGATCTGAAATGATTTGCGGACCCGGCACCAAGCCCGCCAGGGCTTCCGCGATCGCGGGATGCGAGATGGCAAGCTCGTAGGCGAAGCAGCCGCTGACCACGAAGATCAGGCCCGCGACGATGGATTCGATATAGCGGAACCCGCGGTGCTGGAGGAGGAGCACGACGAGCACGTCGAGCGCGGTCAGGAGAACCCCGATCAACAGCGGGATGCGAAAGAGAAGGTTCAGACCGATCGCCGAACCGATCACCTCGGCGAGGTCACAGGCCATGATCGCCAACTCGCATAACACCCAGAGAAAGACCGAAAAACCGCGCGGATAATGGTCCCGACAGGCCTGCGCGAGGTCGCGTCCCGTGACAATCCCCAGCTTGAGCGCGAGATGCTGGAGGAGGATCGCCATGAGATTGGAGATCAGGACGACGGACATTAGCGAGTAGCCGAACCGTGCCCCGCCCGCGAGCGAGGTGGCCCAGTTGCCCGGATCCATGTATCCCACGGCCACGAGCAAGCCCGGCCCGGTAAAGGCGAACCATTTCCGGAGGAAGGAAGCCTGGGACGGCACCCGGATCGATGCGAAGGATTCCGGAAGGGAAGGTGTGGTGCGATCGCGTCGCCAGCCCGATGGCGTTTCCTCGTCGGCACGCGACGGACCAGGCGTTATCGGATCCACACTCATCGCAGGCAACGGTGTCGCGGCTCCCCTGTCCCCGGCGAGCCGCGCTCAACATAGGGACAACCGCGCGCCGCGGCAGGACGAAAGCGCGGACTCGTTGGACGGGCGGCGCAGGTCCGGTCGCCAGGGGCCCCCAGGCGCATCCGGTGGCGATCGGCCCCGGCCCGCCGCGACACGGAGAACCCGACTCGCCCGATCGGACCCATCGGACCACGGAAGGCTTGTGTCGAAGCCTGGGGCGTGTACGCTGGCATCGCTCGGATGGATACTGGCGTCTTCAAGGTCAACATTGTCCCGTGCTTTTCCTCCCGGCTCCTGGTTTCCGTGATTGCCCTCACGGCAGTGGCAGGACCCATGGCAACGGCGGACATCTGGGACTTCCTGGGTTTGCGGAAGCGGGCGAACGCGGCGGTGGCGGTCACCGAGGAACAACTCACGGCGGGACTCAAGGAGGCCCTCGCGCACGGCGTGGAAAATGCCGTCACCAACCTGGGACGCGCCGGTGGATTTCTTTCAGACGCCAGCGTGAAGATCCCAATCCCCGCCAAACTCCAGTGGGCCGAGAGCGCACTGCGCGCGGTTGGCAAGGAGGGTCTGGTGACGGAGTTCGTCGAGAGCATGAATCGCGCGGCGGAAGCGGCGGTGCCCGCTTCGGCATCCGTACTCGGTGACGCAGTCCGGCAAATGACCATCGCGGATGCGCGGGACATCCTGGAGTCGACGAACACCGCGGCGACGGCGTTCTTCGAGCGCACCAGTCGGGACAATCTCCAGAAGAAGCTGCTGCCCCTGGTGCAGGGGGCGACGGACAAGGTCGGGGTCACGGCGAGTTACAAACGCATGGTCGACCAGGCGGGCCTGAAAAATCTTGGCGCGCTGGGTTCCCTCGGGCGTTCGTTGATCGGCACGGACACGCTCGACCTGGACACCTATGTCACCGACAAGGCGCTCAACGGTCTCTTCCTGAAGATTGGGGAGGAGGAGAAACGGATCCGGCAGAACCCCGCGGCGCGGACGACGGAACTCCTGCAGAAGGTGTTTGGAAAGGTCGCCCGGTAGAAGCGTTTCAGCTCGCCTCCCGGACGACGGCGTCGGGGTGGCGGGCGTGGCCCACCGCGACATCATAGCTGATGAGGCACTTCAGGTAGAGATCCCGAAGTCGATTGTCCATCAGCACCATGCCTTCCTTCCGGCTCGTGTGGATCACGTTGTCGAGGTGATGGAGTTGGTTTTCCCGGATGATGCTGCGCACCGCGCCGTTCGCGAGAAGGAGTTCGTAGGCGAGGACGCGGCGGTTGCGATCGACCGCCGGGAGCAGTTGCTGCGAGAGGATGCCCTGGAGGACATTGGCGAGCTGCAGGATGATCTGGCGCTGAACGGCTCCCTCAAAGACTCCGACGATCCGTTCCAGGGCGTGGGTGACACTTGGCGAGTGCAAAGTTGCCAGAACCAGGTGCCCCGTCTCGGCCGCTGTCAGCGCCGTGGCGATCGCGTCGTGATCCCGGATCTCCCCGATGACGATGACGTCCGGGTCCTGGCGCAGGACGTGAACCACGGCGCGACCAAAGGATCGAACGTCGGTCAGGACCTCCTGCTGAACGACGATCGCCCGTTTGTTGGCATGCACGAACTCGATGGGATCCTCGATGGTGACGATCTTGCAGCGCCGCTCGCAGTTGATCAGGTCGACCATGTAGTTGAGCGTCGTCGTCTTGCCCGCGCCCGTCGGCCCGGTGATCAGGACCAGACCGTTCGAACGCCGGGCGAGCTCATCAATCTTCTCAGGGAGCCCCAGGGTTTCGCGCGAAGGGATCTCATCGCCACAAAAGCGGATGCTCATCTCGGGGACTCCGTTCCGGCGGTAGAACGTCAGGCGGACGCGACCGGCGGCGGGATGATGAAGAGAGACACACAATTCCCAGTCCCGGGCAAATTGCTGCTTCTGAGCCTCGTTGAGGAGTGTGTCGGTTATCCGCTCCAATTCCTCGCTGCGCAAGGCGTCGCCATCGGCGAGGAGAACCTCGCCATTCACCCGAAACGCGGGCGGGACGCCGGCAACCAGGTGCAGGTCCGAGGCATCGTGCTTCGTGGCCGCCAGGAGGAGTTGGTCCAGTTTCGGGTCGGTCATCGTCGCAGCATTCGGCGCCAGAGATCCGCAAGCCGTCGGCCCAAGGGCGATCGCCGCAGGGCCATGAGGGCGCGCTGCGCACCCGGGTGGTCGGGTTGCAGGCCAAGGGCTTGTTCGCACGAACGCCGGGCGTCGTCCAGGTGGCCCAACGCGATTTCACTCTCCGCCCGCTGAGCCCAAAGGACGGGTCGCGAGGGATCGCAGGCGAGCGCCTTCTGCAGGAGACCGAGGGCACCCGCGTGCTGCCCGCGACGGGCGCGGATGCGGGCGGCCATCCAGAAGGTGCACCAGTCGCCTGGCGCCAGGGCGGTGGCGCGTTCCAGGCAGTAATCCGCCGGACCGCCGCCCCGAACCAGCAGGACCTCGGCGCGGGCGAGCCACAGGAATGGCGATGGGACACCGGAATCCGCCAGGGAGGCATCCGAGAGCGCAAGGCCCGCGTCCGGTTCGGCCTGTCGGGCGAGTATGACGGAACGGGCCGCGAGGAGTTCCGGGTATTCGGGGAATTGATCGAGCGCCTTGTCCGTCCAGGCCCGGGCCTCCGGGAGTCGATCGAGTTCGAGGAACATCCGGATCTGACCGATCCATCCCTCGGCGCTGCGCGGATTCTCTTCGAGGATCCGCGAGAACGAGCGCAAGGCCTTCTCGAATTCGCCCAACTCCCAGCTGTGCCTGGCCTCGGCGAGGTAATAGGCCTCGTTCCGGACGACGGGTGCGGCTGGAAGCGATTCCTCCTCGCGGCCGTCGTTGAATTCCAGGCTTCGGAACCGGCTCATGAATGGACCGACGAGCGAAAGGGAGCCCGGTTCCGCGTCCGCAGGAAACGGGGCAAATTCCGTGGCGCCGTCGTGCTGTGTTCGAACCTACCCGGTCGATGCCCCTTGAACCAGCAGTTCTACGGCAGTCGTTTGAGCACGGCTCTCAGCACGCGGCGATGGATTGCCATTCGCGGCCATCTCCCGAACGCAAACCCGGCGGTGAAGGCTCCGTGAAGCTTCCGGGGAGAGAGCCCAGGCGGTCCAATGTTTCCCGCGCTACACCGCGGCGGAGACGACAGGTTCCCGGCTGGGTCGCGAGCGGGTCCTGAGCAGGCCGCCGAAGGCCTTGCGCCCGTCCCACAACAGGTAGAGCGCGATCAAGGCCGCGATGATGGTGACCGGATCCAGGGTCTTTCCGCCGTTGATGAAGATGTGGAAGGCCAGGATGTTGATGAGGATCGGCCCCAGGATGAGGAGCCCAAAGTTCCGCGTGCGCGGGATGGCCACAAGGATGCCCCCAAGGACCTCGCAGACCTTCACAAAGGTGAGGTAACCTGTCGGGCCGATGGCTCCCATGAACATCGCCTGCGGCGTGCCTTCCGGGAGGGTCGGCATGGGCGCCAGCTTGAGGAGCACCACAAGACCAGAGGCGACGAACAGGAGGCCCAGGAGGGCGCCAAGGATCGGGGCGACGTATTTCATGGCAGGAACATCTGACAGGCTGGAATTGGGTTGGTTAGGGATGACTCGTTTCGAGTGCCGAGGCGCGAAGTCCCGAGGTTCCCAGGCATCGATGGTTCATGTTCAGCCGGTTGCGACGGATTGGGGTTTCCGGTGGTGGTGGCTGCCGCGGCGTGCGCCGGCCCATAGCACAGTTCCGTATGAGCGCCACCCCAGCCCTTCGGAAAAAAAGAAAAGGGACCCGGATGACCGAGTCCCCGCATGTTCGATTCAGGAGCAGGAGTGGCCTAGTATCGGCCGCGTCCGCCACCGCCGCCTTCCCGACGCGGGCCGCGACCGCCGCCACCACCACCACCGCCGCCGCCGCCACCGCCATAGGGTGCGCGCTCTTCCTTCGGGCGCGCGATGTTCACAGTGATGGCACGGCCATCTAGGGAGGCGCCATTCAGGGCTTCAATCGCCTTCTGCGCCTCTTCGGCGGTCCCCATCGTGACGAAACCGAATCCCCGGGGCCGGCCGCTCATGCGGTCGACCATCAGGTTGGCCTCGACGACAGTGCCGTGGGCGGCGAAGGCGTCGTGCAGGTCGTTTTCCGTCGTATTGAACGAGAGGTTCCCGACGAACAACTTGTTGTTCATGTGATTCTTTATTTCCCGGCTAAGAGTAACCGTCGCTGACTCCAGGCTGTTCCCGACCTTCGGGTTTCAAATCATCACTGAACAAAGTTCACCTGAGGATCCACCAACACTTGGAAGCTGTGGGTATCTAGCGGTTGGGAGGACGGTGGCAGCGATTGCCACGCGAAACAAGTTCCAAATGAAGAAATCTTCCGTCGGCGAAGGTCGCTGGTCACCGCGACAGCAATTCGGGCATTTCGCCCAGCGCGTACAGCATGACCGCCTCAACCGCCACGCACCGGTTCAATTCCGCGGGGTCGACCTTGTCCACGGTGTCCGCCGCGGTGTGATGAAACCAGAAGTCGTCCTTCCGTTCCGTCGCGAGATCCATCACGGGAACGCCTTGCCTCTCGAAGGGCACCATGTCGCTTCCGGCTGTGCCTGGACGAAGCTGGCCGGCCCGAACCGAAGCGAGCCATGGCTGAACGAACACCAGCTCCTCCAACACCTTCGCGCCACCGCTGATGGCGAATCCGGCCACCGGGCCGATGCCCCAGTCCGATTCGATGACTGCGGAATGGGACGCCAACTCCTCGCGGTGCCGATCGACGTAACTCTTCGCGCCGGCAAGGCCATTCTCTTCGTTTGTCCAAAGCACCAGGCGCAACGTGCGGCGCGGCTGGTAACCGGAGCTCTTCAACAGTCGCAGGGCCTCCCATGCGGCGATGCCCGGGTGAGGTTTGCCGCTCCATCTCTGCTGCAGGCTTTTATGCAGCCATTCCTATTCCGGCTCACGGTCCGCAGGTCAGGGAACGCCGCGGGTCCCATGCGATTCGCCTGCCGATTGGCCCTGCTCCCGCCATTCGAAGTCATAGTCGAGTTGATCGTAAAAGACGTTTCTCCCGCCCGCGTCCACCTCTCCGCGCTGGAAATCCACATCGTCGGAACGCACGGAGGACTTCGGCGGACTCAATGGCTGGTCGTGATCCCCGTTTGCCGACATCCGGTATTGCGTGAGGCCCCCGAAGTAGAAGTCCCGCAGCTCGGCGCGCTGGCTGGGACTCAGCGTGGTGGCGTATTGCATGGCGTACATGCCCATGTAGGGATCCACCGGGACCCAACCCCACGGCTGCAGGTGAATCTCACACCAGTCGTGGATCGTCTGGTCCCCAGGGAAAAACGCCCACCCCGACTGCCAGCGCGCTGGAATGCCCGAGAGCCGGCAGAGGGTCATGTAAACAAACACCGCCTGCCCGCAGTCGCCGTGACCCGTGCGTCGACAAAGTTCGCCAAGGTTGCGGACGGTCGAGTATTCCGGGGCGAAGCTGTAGCGGATGTTTTCGGCGATCCAGTCGTGGAACCGGCGGGCGCGTCGGACAGGGTTCGTCTCGCCACCTGCGATTCGGACCGCCAGGTCCCGCATCTCCGGGGTGAACTTGACGTGCGGCGCCTCGCCGAGAAATGGGGGGAGGCCAGGATCCCCGGGCGTTTCCGGGAGGCTCTCCGCCGGATGGAGCGGGAAGCTCACTCCCCAGGTCGCAAAGGCATAGTCGATCCGAAATACGGCCGAGCCGTCGGACGCGGCCGGCTCCTGAAGAAACACGGAGCGGAGCGGAGCGGTCGGCGCGGCCACCTGGGTCCCTGCCAGAGTGGTGTTGAGCAATCGAAACTCCTTCTGGAAGGGCAGCTCACGCGGGATCGGCAGCCACGCCGAAACCGCATCGCCCGGCGTCGTCGCGCCGGGGTGAACCCGGAGCGTCATTCGGACCTGAAACCGCCGGGGCAGGACGTACGGGGCGCCGGCGCGGAGCGCGGCCGCACGGATGGCGGAGGCATTGTTGAAGTAGGCGAGTTGGAGCGCCGAGCGGTTCCGGACCGGTCGACGGCGGGATTCGAGTTCCGGGTGGCGGAAAAAGAGATTGCTGACACTGGAGACAAAAAAGCGCTCCTTGCCGTCGATGTGACGGACGTCGAAGGTCCCGTCGGCGATCCACGTCCCGAACTCCTTTGGTGTCGCGGTTGGCAGGACTTGTTGGAGGCCCTCCCAAACCTCGCCGCGGGTGAGGCGGAAATCCCGGCGAATCCGACGCAACCGATCGCGCTCGAAGAGCAACCGCTCCTGATCGGGTGGCGCCAGTCCCGGCACGCCGAGTTCGGCGGCGAGGACGGCATCGGCGGCCTGAAACTCACCCGCCTGTTCATGAGCGCCGGCCCGACCCAGGGCCTCCCGAACGTCGCCAAAGACCTGCATCGAGCCCAGGAGTGTGCAGATCGACAAAGCGATCGCAATCCGCCGCACCCGGGCAAAGTGGAGGCGCGACGGACCGAATCTCAAATGCAGGACCTCGAAGCGCTGCCATGGCCGCGGAGCCGCGTCCTGCCGCCCGGCGGGCACAGGTTGGGCTGAGGGTCGGTTCATGCGCAGGACGGCCACGACCCGCCATACCGCCGCGGCGGGGCACGACGCAAGTCCCGTCTCCGGCCGGGGCGGCATGGACGACAGGCGGTCCCCACCGGTCCCACACGTCGGGCCTTCGCACGGCTGCCTTGAAGACTGCCCCGGGGCCTGCGAGGACTTTTTTGGTGAGTTCGGTCTGTGTGGAGGCTACAAGCGCGCAAGGGGACCCCCAATGGCCACGCTTGTGTTCGACATTGAAACGAACGGCCTGCCGCCCACCGCCTTCGACGAGGCCCAGCAGGAATACCTCTTCCGCGACGCAGCCCGCTTTCCCGACGGCCCCGAGCGTGAAGCCCGCCGCGCCGAGTTGGTACGCCAACTGAGCCTTTATCCCCTCACGGCCCATGTCGTCTGTATCGCCATGGTCAACGCCGACAGTGGACGCGGGCAGGTCCTGTACACGGCCGATGAGTACGAACCGGACGACGACGGTGAGGTGAAATTCGTGCCGTTCGCCGATGAGTCCGAACTCCTCCAGGATTTCTGGGAACTGGCCAAGCGGTACGATCACATCGTCACGTTCAACGGCCGGAGTTTCGATGTCCCGTTCCTTTACCTGCGGTCCGCGGTGCTTGCCGTGGAGATCACCCGCAAGGACTGGTTGGGTTACCGTTTCCAGACGGAGCCGCACTGCGACCTTGCCGAACAGCTCACCTTTTACGGCGTCAGCGGACGGGACGGGGCCGCGCGTCGGTTCAACCTGGATTTTTACTGCAAGGCCTTTGGCCTGGAGTCACCCAAGGCGCAGGGGGTCACTGGAATGGGCGTCGCCGACCTGGTGGTCGAAGGCCGCTATCGCGAGATCGCCGAGTACTGCCTGCGCGACGTTCGCGCCACCGTGAACCTCCACCGGGTCTGGAAAGAGCGTTTGGCGGGCATCCGGTGATCCGCGGGGGGCAGCCTCATGGCTAGCCCTGCGCTTGCCCCGGAAAGATGACGCAGAGCATGAGTCATCGGCGTTTGGATTTGACCGCCCGGCGGAGGTTCATGATTTGCACCATGTCGTGAAAGCGCGCATAGCCTTTCCACAAACTCTCGAATCCGGGATAGCCATCGCACTTTCTATTCAGGTAGCCCCCGAGTTGGGCGATGAGAATGATGGCTTCACCAAGTGTGAGTCTTTTTTTTGAGCCAGCAGCTCCAAGACATCACACTCAGTCCGCTCGAACAGAGTGCCGCAAGGCAGCTCGGGAACCTCCCGTCCCAGCAAGGCCAGGAGCATGATTCTCCATGAAATCACCGCGTCGATGGCGATGGCTCTCAGCAGGACCTGGGCGCTGTGGTTCTGGTGCTCCAGTATCTTGCAGCCACTCTTCATCACCCGATGCCACTCCTCGATCCGCCAACGCCGACAATACCACTGGATGCATTTACGGGCCTGCTTGACGGAGTCGATCTGAACGGAGGTCAGGAGCATCCACCGCACGGCCGTGGCGCCCTCCGGAGGATGAGTCTCCACCACCGAGATGGCCCAGAGATCCAGAGGCGCCTTGTTGCGGGTCTGCGGCGCGTTGGGCGCGCTGAGTGTCACCTTCTTGAATCGTACTTGGACACGGGCGTCTCGGGCCACTAAAGCCGGTCGACCCGGGGTCGAGGGCTTGGCCAGGTGTTCGCGTTGGCGAGGCACCGGTATCGTCAGGGTCCCGGCCAGGGGGGCCGCGGCCAACTCATCGAACAACTTCCGGTCGGTGCCTTCGAGGCAACGATCATATTTGGCCCGCACCAGCAGATCGGCCTTTCTCCCCGGGCGTCCGCGCCGCCGGTCAAACAACTCGAACATATCCCCCTCCCGATCGGTCACGTTGATGACTCGGGTGTCGGGAAGCGTCGCGGCGATGTCCGCAGCATCCTCATAAGCCTCCAGCCAGCGAAAGGACTCCTTCTCCTCGATCGGCCGATCGGTATTCTTGCCTTGGGCCGATTCCGGTGCATAGCCCTGCAGGCGCAACACTCCCAAGGGCATTCCACTGGCACCCACCGCCAGGCAACTGTGCAGGGCCAGTCCGCGGCTCTTGGCCCCGGTCTGGTTGGTCCCGATCTGGCCCAGGCCTTCACAGCCAGGCCGGGTGGAGAAGTTCAGATCGGTGGTGTCCTGAACAATCAACACCGTCTTTTCGTTCTTCATCCGACGGATCGTTTGGGCGCGATGCGTTTGCAGAAGACTTTCCGGGTCGAGTTGCTCTCGCTCGTTGTTGAGAAGCCGGTAATACGCTTTGAGATCGTGGCGATTACCTCCAGCGGCCTGGGAATAGGACCCGCTGGGTTGCGCGGCCTGATCGCTGACGATCTTCACCAGGCGCCGGGTGCGTCGCGGGTCCCCCAAGTCGCAGCCGCCAAATTCCTGTTCGGCCCAGCCCAGGGCGTCCAAGCCACCGTGCGCCTCCAGAGCGCTCACGGTGGGGCGCTGGACGCCCACGCGATCCGGGAGATCTTCCACCAGCGGGTAGAGATAGATGTCCTTGACGCTCTTGCCCTCCTTCGGGCCTCCGTTGCGTCCGCGCCCCTTGGTCTGGCCGACTTTCTTCCAGTTGGCCGCCTTGTAGCAGGCGCCATCGTAGGTGGAGACGTCCACGAAACTCTCCAGCAGCCAGGGGCGCAGGCCGTAGCGGCGTTCGAAGTCGTCGGCCACCCGACGGACGCACAACGCCAGAACCTGCGAGGCCAGGTTCTGGCAGCGAACGCGGGGACGGATGAGAAATCGGTTCATATTGAGGACCCTGGGCAGATGTTCCATGCGCTGAACATCCTGCCACCTGATCCACTCATCCCGAGCCTCCAGATAGAGCGCGGCGCTGCCGAAGCCGATGCCCCCCAGCCATCCGTGGTCCGAAGCCACCAGATAGCGCAACTGTCGGCCGACCAGCCGGCAGTCCTTCAGCGGATGCTCGCGGATCATGAGTTCATTCCAGGTCCTGCGTTCCTCCTCCGTGCTCACCTCGATCAGGCGGAGCCCTTGGACATCCTCGACCGATTCGGGAACCGCCGCGGCTGCTTTGACCGAGTGACTCAGTCGCTGGGGGTTCCACGCCCGCGAGTCCGGCCCGGTGGGTGCCGGCAAGGTCCACAAGCCCTGCGCTTCGAGGTCGCGGAGGGCCTTGGCCGTGGTACCGCGCCGGAGGTTGCCGTTGGGGTCACGCAGGTCGAGCCGGACACACAGCTCTTTGGCCAGATCGGAGCGCGTCAGAACCTGATCGCTCTCGAGCAGTTGCACGACCAACTGCCGGTGAGGGTCTTGGGCGAGAATCTGCTGAATGGAAAGCGGGCCATGCATCCCGATTGGGATACGCCACCGCGGGTCGAATGTCACCGCATCTTCTTCAGGGGCAAGCGCAGGGCTAGCCCGGATGTTTCCTATCTCTTCCACTGCGACCTGGTGCAGGTCCGGTGGGCGAGGAGGTTACCTTCAACATGCGTACCGCCGCTGCCGACAGGGCATCGGAACTCGCGGTTGCGGAGCGCGGCCTTCAGGCCGCTTCAATACCCCGACGGCACGCGCGTCGAAGTTCTTGTCGGCCGACGTCCCGTCCAATTGAAGCGGCCTAAAGGCCGCGGTCCGACCCGACGGTATCGCGCCTGCCAAGGATTTCGCGGGCTCGCGGACGGTCGCCTTTCGCAAGACCGCTATGAAATAGGCAGGCTAGGCCATCGCGCGCGCGATGGCATTCCACCAGAGATCGTGTAATTCCGCGACCGGGACCGAGAAACTCCCCGAGGCCGTGCGGACGACGAACTGATTGCCCCCCACGGTGCCCAACCGCAAGCCCGGCACGCCCATCAGGCGAGCGCGCTCGAGGATCTTCGACGCGTTCAGCTCCGAACAGGTGACGATGACACGGGATTGTGTTTCGCCGAAGAGGAGGCCGTCGAGGCGGACACCGGGGACGTGTCCGTCGTACGGCGACGAATCCGGTTCTTCAAATCCAGGGAGGTCCACCGTCGCGCCCAGGAGCCGTGGGGCGTGTCGACCATCGACACGGCTGATGCAGGCCTCGGCGAGTGCCACGGCCAGGCCGCCGTCACTGCAGTCGTGGGCACTTTGGATGCCTCCGGCGCGGATGAGACCGACAAGCACCGCGTGAAGCGTGCGAGCGGCAGGCAGATCGCATCGGGGCGGCAACCCGGTCTTCTGCCGATGGATCACCTGGAGGTAGGCACTGCCCCCAAGCCCAAACAAGGGATCACCGGCATCCACGGGATGGCCCAGGAGGAGGATGGCGTCTCCCTCGTCCTTGAACCACTGCGTCGTGACATGCTCCACCTTTTCCACCAGCCCGACCATCGCGATGGTCGGAGTGGGATCAATGGCCCCCAGCGCACCGCGCTGGTTGTACAGACTGACGTTGCCCCCGGTGACCGGGGCTTGAAAGAACCTGCACGCATCCGCAACGCCGCGGACACTCTCGCGAAGCTGCCAGAAGACCTCCGGGTTGTGCGGATTCCCGTAGTTGAGGTTGTCGGTGACACCCAGCGGGAGCGCACCGGCACAGGCGAGGTTCCGCGCCGCTTCCGTCACGGCGATTTTGCCACCTTCATAGGGGTCGAGGAGGACATAGCTGCCGTTGCCGTCGACGGAGAGGGCAATGAGCTTCTCGAAGGCGGTTGCTGGCGGGCCCGCGTGACCCACCGAGGCCGGCCCGACCGGCAACGAATCCTCCTTGATCCGGATCACGGCGGCGTCGCTCCCCGGGGCCACCACGGTGCCATTCCGAACCATGTGGTCGTACTGCCGGTAGACCCAGTTCTTGGAGGCGATGGTCGGCCATGCCAACAGACGCCGCAGCGCGTCCACCGGATCGGTCGTGTCCGGAACGCCGTCCAAACGGAAGGCGCGCACCCCCGCGATGGAGGCGGGCTCGCGGGCTTCGCGCTCGTAAACCGGGGCCTCATTCGCGAGCGTGGCAGCCGGGATATCGGCGACAACTCGACCCTGATGACGCACAACCATGCGTCCGGTATCCGTCACCTGACCGATCTCGGACCAGGGGAGATCCCATTTCTCGAAGATGCGCTTGACCTCCTCCTCGTGCCCGCTGTGGACGACGATCAGCATCCGTTCCTGGGACTCGCTGAGCATGATCTCGTAGGAGGTCATGGCAGACGCGCGCTGGGGCACCTTGTCGAGGTCGATCTCAATCCCGGTGCCGGCACGCGCGGCCGTTTCGCAGGTCGAACAGGTGAGTCCGGCCGCCCCCATGTCCTGCATCCCGGCGACGGCGCCTGTGGCGAGAAGTTCCAGGCACGCCTCGCAGACCAGCTTTTCCATGAACGGGTCACCCACCTGGACCGCACCGCGCTGGTGCTCCGCGCTCTTCTCGGTGAGATCCTGGGATGCAAATGCCGCCCCGGCGAGGCCGTCGCGGCCCGTCGCCGGCCCGACATAGAACACGGGATTTCCAAGCCCTCGGGCGGCGCCTCGCGTGATCTGATCGTGGCGGAGGACTCCCAGGCAAAAGGCGTTCACCAGGGGGTTGCCTTCATAGGAAGGATCAAAGGCCACCTCGCCGCCGACCGTCGGAATCCCAAAGCAATTGCCGTAATGCGCAATCCCGCCGACCACTCCGCTGAAGAGCCGCCGAACCTCCGGATTCGACAGGTCGCCGAAACGCAGCGAATTAAGCGCCGCCACGGGTCGGGCGCCCATGGTGAAGATGTCGCGGATGATGCCGCCAACCCCCGTTGCGGCGCCTTGAAACGGTTCCACCGCGCTGGGGTGGTTGTGGGATTCGATCTTGAAGGCGATGGCGAGGCCATCCCCGATGTCGATGATCCCGGCATTCTCCTCTCCGGCCCCCACGAGGATCCGCGGGGAGCGGGTGGGAAAGGTCTTCAGGAGCGGCCGGGTGTTTTTGTACGAGCAATGTTCGCTCCACATGACCGAGAAGATCCCCAGCTCGGTGAGCGAAGGATCGCGGCCGAGGATGGAGCGGAGCCGGTCGTACTCGTCGGCGGTCAGGTTGTGCTGGGCGACGAGTTCGGGGGTGATGGCAATGTCGGTCATCCCGGGATCGCGCGGCGGGATCGCGGCGCGGGGGCCAAGCATGGATCGCGGACCGATGGGACACAATCCCGAGGCTCGGGCGGCGTTGCCATCTTCACTCTCGTGGTGGAGTTTCATGCGTTGATCCCGTAGCGGGTTTCACTGGTCACTTTTCCGAAGGCCCATGCCGAAACACGCCGAAGATGTACGTATGGATAGTGCGAACTCGCCTCGCCCCGCAGCCGCGGCCGCGGCGGTGATCCTAGGGATCCTGGCCACGCTGCTGGACCGGAAGAGCGCGGCGGCCCCTGCCCCCTGGGATCTCGAGTCTCCCCATCGCACCGACCAGATTCTTATCGTCCCCAAGGCCGGCGTTTCCGAACAGGAGGTGGACCGGTGGTCCGAATCCCACGGGACGTCCACGCTTCGACGTCACCCGCGTCTGGATCGCATCCGGGTCCTGAAAGCGCCTCCAGGGGTGCCGCTCCTCCAGACGCTCCAGTTGCTCAATGCCGATGGCGTCGCGGAATTTGTCGAACCCGACTACCTCCAGTTCGCGATGCGCGTCCCGAACGACCCGGACTTCGTCGCAGGCAACACCTGGGGTCTGCAAAACACCTCGGCCCGCGCACCCGCAACGGGCGGCGACATCGATGCCCCGGGCGCCTGGGACGTTATCACCGACGCCTCGAGTGTGATTGTGGCCATCATTGACTCCGGAATCCGCCAGACCCACCAGGACCTCGCCGCCAACCTCTGGGTCAATTCAGGGGAGATCCCCGGAAATGGGATCGACGACGACGGCGACGGCATCGTCGACGACATCCACGGGTTCAACGCGCTCACCGGAGGCGGCAATCCCGCCGACGACATCGGACACGGAACCCATGTGGCCGGCATCATCGGGGCCGTTGGCAACAATGGACTCGGGATCGTCGGGGTCGCATGGAAGATCCGGCTGATGTCGCTGAAATTCCTGGATTCCACGGGGGAGGGACCGACGTCCGCCGCCATCGATTGCATCGATTATGCCCGCGCCCACGGGGCGCGCCTCATCAATGCGAGTTGGGGAAGCAGCGCCCGATCCCGATCGCTTCAACGCGCGGTCGCGCGCGCGCGCGATGACGGGATCATCCTGGTTTCCGCCGCCGGCAATGAGGGCGTGAACCTTGACCAGAATCCGCTCTACCCGGCGTCCTACGGCGCGTCGAACGTCGTCAGCGTCGCCGCGACGACTTCGAGCGACACGCTCGCGTCGTTTTCGAACTACGGAATCACTTCCGTGGACCTGGCGGCGCCGGGCGAGTCGATCCGGTCCACCTGGTTTACGAGCGACGCGTCGTACGCCAGTGAGTCGGGGACATCGATGGCCACCCCACACGTCACCGGCACCCTCGCGTTGCTTGCCGCGTTCTGCCCCTCCTGTGAGATGGGGACATTGATCGATACCGTGCTCAGTGCCGTCGATCCGATCCCGTCGCTGGCCGGGCGTGTGAAATCAGGCGGACGGCTGAATGCGGCCTCAGCCCTTGGTCGACTTGCGCTATCATCGGTTATCCGTCCCACCCTGGCTGCGGTCGCACGGGATGACTCCAGCCTTCTCGTCCGGATCCAGGGCGCTCCTGGCACGTCGTGGACGCTCGAAGGATCCGGCGACCTGACGACGTGGACCCCTGTTGCCACGGTCACGACGGACGCCGATGGAGTCGCCGAAACGTCCTTTTCGACCCAGAGCCAGAGCCTCCGCCTGTTCCGGGCCAACCGCGCCTCTGATTGAGACACGGAGACGGTCATCAAGAAATGGACGCCGCAATCCGTGGAGACGCCAAGGGTTCGGAGGGACCTTGTCTCGCCTTCGATCTTCGGATTTGGGCGGAATCGGCGGACGTCTACGCGCGACGCCGTCCGGGACTGGCTTCGCCCGTGCCGTGCTCCCTTTATCAATCTTTTAGCTTGACGACAGGGGAGGGACTTATGGTGGAAAGTGTGCAGAAAATTCGAGTGCCTGGATCGAGGCGGAGAACCCGGTCGTGCCGGGAGCCGCGGTCCAGCCGCCGCCATGACATGCGGAACCGCGGCGAAATCTCCTGACAACACGCGTGAACAAACGAACCATCCGCCGAGGCTCGATCCCTTCTCCCATCGCAGATGACGAGTCTTCCGTTTCATTGCCGGACCGCCTCAGGGCCGAGGGCACCACGGCGGCTGGAAGGCGAGCGTTCCTTCGGCGGCTCGTGACCGCGGCGGTTGGATTGGGCGTGGCGGGCCCGCTCTGGAATGGTTTCGATGCCGCGGCTTCCAGCGCGTCGAGTCTGTACGTGGTGGCCGCCGGCGACACCCTTTCCGAAATCGCCGAGCGCCACGGCGTCAGCCTTTCCCGGATTCGGGCGCTGAATCACCTTCGGTCGGACCTCATCCTGCCCGGCCAGCGCCTGCGGCTCCGAGGGGGGGTGGAGTATCCGTTGCTCCGACCCGTCCGCACTCGCATCACGGTCGCGAACCTGAATCGTCCGCGCTGGCATCACATCATTCTCCACCACAGCGCGACCGCAAACGGGAATGCCGCGATCTTCGACCGCTACCATCGCCAGCGGGGGATGGAGAACGGTCTCGCCTATCATTTCCTCATCGGCAACGGGACGGATTCGGGAGACGGCGAGATCGAGATCGGCAATCGGTGGACGCGCCAGTTGCAGGGCGGTCACGTCCGGAGCCTGGCTTACAATGAAAACTCGATTGGAATCTGCCTGGTTGGGGATTTCGAGCGCACGCATCCGACGCAGAAACAGTTGGCCGCGGAACTGGAGCTGGTGGAGTTCCTCAAGCGCGCCCTTCTCGGCGGCAGGCCCACGATCCTCGTGCATCGAGAAGTGCCCGGCGAACACACGCTCTGTCCGGGCCGTCACTTTCCCGTCGACGAATTCAAGGAGTTCCGGGCCTGAGAGCCCGTCTGAGGTCAAATCCTGGCTCCGTCTCCCTCTCCCGGGGGGCTGGACCCTGCAGGTATTCGGTGTGCCCGGAGCATTTCATGGCACGATCGCCAGCTCGAGGATTTGCGGCATCCCCCCAGCTCACAAGGGTGGGGCCAACGCCTCCATGGCTTGTCGCACGTGGCCGATGATCCTCTCCTGCGCCACCTGAGTGTCCACGGCTTCGAGCACACCCCCGCGGGGCTTCAATTCCACCTGGCGCCGGGCCAGGGATTTTTCGCCGATACTCACGCGGAGGGGAATGCCGATGAGATCGGCATCCTTGAACTTGACGCCGGGACGTTCGTCGCGGTCGTCGAGGAGGACCTCGAGGCCGGCCGAGGAGAGTTCCACGTGGAGATCCTCCGCGAGACGGTGAATGGCGGTATCCGCGGCCCCCAAAGGGGTGATCAGGACCTGGTAAGGTGCGACGCTCATCGGCCAGATGACGCCGTCCTTGTCGTGCGACTGTTCGATGATCGCCTGGAGCGTCCGCGTGAGGCCGATGCCGTAGCATCCCATCAGCGTCGGCTTGCGCTGACCGTCGGTGTCCAGAAAGTTCGATCCGAGCGCCTCGCTGTATTTGGTGCCGAGTTTGAAAACGTGTCCCACCTCAATGGCGCGGCGGATGCTCAATGGCAACCCCGTGGAAACGCAGAGTTCACCGGCCTTCACCGTCCGCAGGTCACCCCACGTGTCCACGTGAATGTCCCTGTCGACCTCCACGTGGCGAAGGTGAAAGCCGTCCTCGTTGGCGCCCGTGGTCATGCCCCGGGCGCCGCGCAATTGTTCGTCGGCGATGACGCGGACCGCTGTGTCCTTCAGCTTCGCGCGGACCGCGCCGAGACTCCCCGGGCGGGCTGCGAGAAGGACGGCGATTTCCTCCGGTGAGGCGGGTCGAAACACGGGGTTGTCGACGCAACGCGCCAGTTTCGCCTCGTTGAGTTGGTCATCACCCCGGACGAGGAGGAGGACGGGATCCTTCCCGACCACGTAGACCAGCGTCTTGATCTGGGCCCGGGCGGCGACGCTGTACGGCGCCGACGCGAGCGCCTCAATCGTGAGGACGCCGGGAGTCGCGAATTTCTCCGGGGCCGGACCCGTCGATTCCGTGGGGGAGGTCTCCGGCGGCCCGCGGCTGACGGCCTTCTCGAGGTTCGCCGCGTATTGACCGGACTCGCAGTAGGCGACCTCGTTTTCGCCGGTCTCGGCGGGCACCATGAATTCGTGGGAGTACTGGCCTCCGATGACGCCGGTGTCGGCTTCGACCGGAACGGTCTTCAGCCCGCAGCGGGCGAAGATGCGCGCGTAGGCATCATACATGCTGCGATAACTGGCCATCGCGCCCTCGTCGTTCGCGTCGAAGGAATAGGCGTCCTTCATGATGAACTCCTTCGCGCGCATGAGGCCGAAGCGCGGCCGGATCTCGTCCCGGAACTTGACGCTGATCTGGTAGAAGTTCAGGGGGAGCTGTCGGTAGGAATTGATCTCGGTGGAGGCGAGGGTGGTGATGACCTCTTCGGCGGTCGGGCTCAGGACCCATTCCTTCTGAGACCGATCACGCGCCTTGTAGAGGACGTCGCGCATGGTTTCGTACCGGCCGGTTTGCTGCCAGATTTCGGGCGGTTGCAGCGCGGGCATGAGGACCTCCAGCGCGCCGGCACGATCCATTTCCTCGCGTACGATGCGCTCGATTTTGCGCAACGCGCGCAGACCGAGCGGGCAGAAGGTGTAAAGGCCGCCGGTCAGTTTCCGGCACAGACCGGCCCGGAGCAGGAGTTGATGAGAGGCGATCTCGGCGTCAGCCGGGGCCTCCTTAAGGGTGGGAATGAGGGTTTGAGACCAACGCATGGAGTGGAGACCGGCTCGCCGGCCGACCGAAGGTCAACGCCGCGGCCCATCATGGCAGCGGACGGGCCTCACTTCACCGTGTTGACCAGAGGCGCAAGACTTTGGATCCGCACCTCGAGGCGGTCCCCGCTTTGAATGGGACCGACGCCGCTCGGCGTTCCAGTCAGGATGATGTCGCCCGGCAGCAGCGTCATGTTTGTGGAGATGAAACTCACCAGGTCGAAGCAGTTGAAGATCAACTGGCTGGTGTTCGAGTTCTGGCGCAATTGTCCGTTTTGGAAGAGCTGGATCGAGAGATCGTGCGGATCGATCTTGGTCTCAATATAGGGCCCGAGGGGCGTGAAGGTATCGAACGACTTTGCCCGGGCCCACTGGCTTTCCGCCTGTTGGATCGTCCGATCGCTGACGTCCTGGGCGGCGGTGTAACCGAAGATATACCGCGCCGCGGCCGCCGTGGTGACATTGCGCACCCGCCGACCAATCACGATCGCCAGCTCCGCCTCGAAATCCACACGATGCGGCGGGAACGGGATTTCAATCTTCACCCCGTCCGGAATCAGCGAGGTGGGGGCCTTGAGCCAGAAGAGAGGTTCCTTGGGCAGGTCCTTTCCGGACTCGCGCGCATGGTCGGCATAGTTCAAGCCCACCGCGATGACCTTCGACGGCGAGACGGGGGTAAGCAGTTTCAGCCCTTTGGCGGGCATGGCCTTCTTCTCGAAGGAGGGCGACCCGAAAACGTCGCCTTTGAGCTTGAAGAGCTCACCATCCACCATCTTGGCGTAGAAGATTTCTTCCCCGCGCTGGAACCGTCCAATGGCTGCCATGCGCGGCGTGAAGTATCAGACCCCGAGAGGTTTTCGCAAGGTAAAAGCCGCCTCTTGTCCTCTCAAGGCTGCCCTGTCAATTCTCTTTTTTCGGTTTGGCCGACCCCCAGGACGTGCCCGGCGAGGCCCCGACCGCCCCCTTTCCAGGCGCGTTCTCCACCGGTTCCACCGTGGGATCGCTGAACGCCAGCAGGACGCGTTCGGCCCTCCCGGGTTGAGCGTCCATCAGCGCCTGCAGCGCCTGCCGGAATGCCCCCAGGCGGAAGTCGTCCTCGCCGACAGCCCGTTCCACACGGTCCAGGAAAGCGGCAACCTCGATCACCTTGCTTCGGGCCTCGAGGAAGTAGAGGTCCAGGACCTCATCCCGCAGTAGTGGAGCCGACATGCCGCGAACCTATCAGGATTGGCAGACCGTTCAACGCCAGCCGCGGGATCGGTTCTGCCTCCTCTTCTCCGAAGGCAGGTCAGGTTGCCTTCTTCAACCGCTCCAGTTGGCCGGGCGAAACAATCCCTGCCGGCGTGATGAACCCCGTGATCAATTCCGGCGGGGTCACGTCAAACGCCGGGTTCCGTGCGGTGCTGGTCGGATTGGCGATCCGCACCCGCGCGCGCCGCCCGCTGGACGTCTGGCCCGTCGCGCACAGCACCTCCTCGGCGGCGCGCTCCTCGATCGGGATGTCCCGCCCGCGCTTGAGCCGCCAGTCGAGCGTTGAAAGCGGGATGGCAACATAGAAGGGCACGCGATGCCGGCTGGCCAGAACGGCCACCGTGTACGTCCCGATCTTGTTGGCCACCTCGCCGGTCCGCCCCAGCACCCGGTCCGCGCCGACGATCACCAGGTCGATCTGCCCGCGCTGCATGAGATGGCCCGCCGCGCCGTCCACGATGATCTCGTGGGAGATTCCCTGCTGGGCGAGCTCCCAGGCTGTCAACGACGCGCCCTGGGATCGGGGACGTGTTTCGTCGCAGAAAACGTGGAAACGCCGGCCGGCGGCTTGCGCGGCGTACAATGGGGCCGTCGCGCTGCCGACGTCGACGAAGGCCAGCCACCCGGCATTGCAGTGGGTCAGGATCCGCATGCCATCACGAATCAGCGGGGCGCCGTGTTCCCCAAGGGAGCGGCAATGGCGGACGTCTTCGTCGGCGAAGCCCGTGGCCGCGGCCAACGCAAGGGCCTGTCGCTCGGTCGTAGTGCGCCCCGGTTGCATCGACTGGCGCACCATCAGCATGGCATTGACGGGATCGATCGCAGTTGGCCGCGCCTCCGCCAGCGTCCGGAATACCCGTTCCTCGTGATGCCGGAACGCGGAGGGTGTTTGACCGGTGAAGGCACGCAGTCCCTGGGCATAGCCGAAGGCCGCGGTGGCTCCGATCGCGCCGGCGCCGCGGACGACCATGTCCCGGATTGCCCCCGCGGTCGCCTGGTAATCGCCGAAGGACACCCGCCGGAAGCGGTGAGGCAACAGGCGCTGGTCGATCAGCCGGAGGGCATTGCGACGCTCGTCGAAAGCAACGGTCCGATAAGCCCGGGTCTGTCCGCGAAGGGTGACGTTCACGGGCGAACCTGCCTCTCCTCAAGCCACCGCCGGCTCGAAATGAGGGAGCACGGCCTGGACGGCCGCGCTGACGGGGGCGTCACATTCCTGAAGCAAGACCAGGCGCTGGGTCGGGGTCACGGCCAGCCGAGCCGAGGCGGAGTCCACGAGGCTGTGTTGCGTCTTGGTGGCGTAGTGCACGAGCCCCTGGCGGAGCGGCAGCGAGAAGAGGGCCATCAGAAGCCCGAAGACGACGACGTGCCAGCCGGTGGCGTCCTCCGTGTCCACTGCCTGGAGATAGCGCTGCAGGGTTGAATTGCGCACGGGACGCAGCCGGCGCAACTGGAGCCGGCCTGTAAGCCGACTCGCGTCGGCAAAGGCGGAATCCCCGAGACGCGCGGCAAGGCCGCGGTCCAATTCGATCAGCTCGCGGACCTCGCCGCGCTCGGCGTGACGGTAGGCATCGCGGATGACCGGCAATTCCAGCGGCGTCAGGAGACGTTCGCGGTATCGCGCCAGGAAGGATCGCATCGCCGCGGTGGATTCCGGCCAGGGCATCCCGACCAATTCCGCCAACGCGCGAAACGACGCGAGGGCCTCCGGCCCGCCGAGCGCCTGAGCGAGCGGCGCAATGTCCCCAGCCAGCTCTTCGCTGGTCGCGGGTGCCAGGTTCTTGAAGTTCGGATCCACGCCTGCAGAACTCCCGCAGAGTAGGCCCGGTCCCGTTCGAGGCAAAGAAAACAACCGTGCAAAAAAGACGCGGGCAACGAGGTTGGGAACTTGCGTGGATCCGCGGAACCTGCGTGGGATCGACGCCTTCCAAGCGAAGTCCTCGCCCTCCTTTCAACCCCGCGTTTCTTGCCGAAGACCGGACGGGAGACACGGGCCAATGGCATGTCTCCGCGCCCGCGGATTGACCCTTGAGTGCCGGCAGATGCTGGCTGCATCCTCGCGGGAGATCCCATCCGAATCCACCGAGTCATGAACACGCGCGTCCCGTACTCCGGTCTCAATCGTCGTCGTTTCCTCACCCGTTCCGGCACGGCCCTGGCCGCGGCGACGTTCCTCCCCCGGCATGTCCTTGGCGGTCCGAAGTTCGTGGCGCCCAGCGACACCGTCAATGTGGCGATCATTGGGTGCGGCGGTCAGGGGCGGACCAACCTGCGGGAACTCGTGAAACTTGCCGACGTCCAGGTCGTGGCGGTGGCGGATCCCGTGGAGTCCGCGGCCTACGACCGGTTCTATTTCCAGGGCGTCGCAGGTCGAAAGCCCGTGAAGGCGGAGATCGAGGAACACTACCGGCAAAAAAATCCGACCTTTCGTTGCGCCGATTATGAAGATTTCCGTGAGATGCTTGCGCGGGAGAAGGACATCGACGCCGTCCTGATCGCGACGCCGGATCACGTCCATGCCGTCGCGGCGGTTCATGCGATGCGCGCGGGCAAGCACGTCTATTGCGAAAAACCACTCGCCCACAATGTCTGGGAGTGCCGTCAACTCGCGCGTGTCGCGCGCGAGACGGGTGTCGCGACGCAAATGGGAAATCAAGGGCACTCGGGCGATGGCATCCGGCAGACGGTCGAGTGGCTGCGCGCCGGGGCGATCGGGACCGTCCGCGAAATCCATGCGTGGTCGGATGCGGGCCGGTGGGTGGTGGGCCGGGGCCGGCCGATCGACACACCGCCGGTGCCCCCCGGGGTCCGATGGGATCTCTGGCTGGGACCGCGCGACGAACGCCCGTACCACGGTGACTACGCGCCCTACAACTGGCGCGGGTGGTGGGCCTTCGGCGGCGGGGCCTTTGCCGACATGGGGTGTCACAACATCGACAACGCCGTCTGGGCCTACGACCTCACGGCGCCGAGCAGCGTCGAGTCCTACGCCCCCGACGGCGTCGATGGGGAGCGCGTCCCGTTCTGCGCCATCCACCATTTCCACTTTGCGCCATCGTCGGCCCGTGCCGCCCTGCAATTCACCTGGTACGATGGTGGATTGCGGCCTGCCACGCCGGAGGTCGTCGAGGCCGACGAAAAGCTCGAGGGCGGCGGCAACGGCACGCTCTTCATCGGCGAGAAGGGCGTGATCTCCTGTGCCGGATGGGGCGGCGCTCCACGGATCTTTCCAATGTCGCTTCATGAGAGTTACCAGCGCCCGCCGGCCACTCTGGCCCGCTCCAAGGGTCATCACCGCGATTGGGTGGACGCCTGCAAAGGCGGTCCCGCCGCCAGCAGTCACTTCGAATACGGTGCGCGTCTGACGGAACTCGTGCTTCTCGGGAACGCCGCGTTGCGGGCCGGCAAGAAACTGTGGTGGGACGGTCCGGCGATGAAGGCTACCAACGCACCCGAGGTGGACGCCCTGCTCAAGGAGACGTATCGGAGCGGCTGGGAGATCGCTTGACCCCGGCTCGCGGAGCGCGTGCGGGGTAGGACGCGAAACACAGCGCTCGGCGCCTTCGAGCCCGGGCGCCTCGCCTTTTCCGGCGTCAAGGTGACGTGCCGAGGATCGCGCTCTCCGGGAAAACCGCGTGCCGGATGACCGTCCGCTCGTCGCTCGTAAAAGTGACGTGGATCCTTCCGTCACGGGCCTGGACCGCCGTCGGATACGCGAATGATCCCGGCCCCTCGGCGAGATCCCGGCGATAGGGCCACGTCGCGCCACGATCGGTCGAGATCGCCGCGCGCAAAGGGGTCCGCTCGACCTGGCTGTCGTTATAAATGAACAACAGGTGCCCGTTTCGCAGCCGTATCAATTCGACGGCGGCATTGGGATTGGGGAATTCCGTTTCGACGCCTGGACTCCACGTCCGGCCGCCATCCGTCGATTCCGTCCGGACGACGTTGCCATCGTCGCCGGGCTCATAATCACCCCCCCGCCGGCACAAGGCCAGCAGCCGGCCGGGCTCCAGTTCCACCACCGCGGGCTGGAGATTGCCGAGGCGCGAATGGACGCGATTCGATTCCGTCCAGGCCCGATCCTTGGGATCCCATCGAAGGAAGACCGAACTCGTCTCCGGCGCGGTGCGTTCCGGGTCATTGCCGGTCTCAAGGTAGGCGGGGAGGAGATAAGCGCCGTCGGCGAGGAGAATGGGGTGACTGCGGACCATCATGCCGGCTTCCCAGGCGATGATGAAGGCATCGCTCCAGTTCTGGCCTCGGTCCAGCGAGATCTTGGCCGCGATTCGCGAAGTGCTCCAGGTCGCGCCCGGCCGCACGACGAAGAACAGCCAGAGCACCGAGTCGGGCGCCTGCCAGACAACGGGGTTGCCCATGGATTGAAACGGATTCCCGGCGATCGCCACCGGCGACGACCACTGGCGGGAGCCTGGTTGAAGACGTGCCCCGAACACGTGGGTGTGAGTCGCGTATTCCCCCTCGCCGCCGTAGTACGCGAGGTACAGGTCCCCGTTGTCGAGTTCGGCGAGACAAGAGGGATGTTTGTAGGGACCGGTCGGCGTCTCCGGTCCGAATACCTTCTCGCTCGGGAGGGCTGCCGACCGCGTTGTGGGCGCGGACATCGCCAGGGCGATGAGTGCGACCAGCGCCGACGGCAGGCGAATGCACCGCGGCAGGCTCAACTCCCACGACCCGTGAGTCGGGCAGAACTCAAGAAGACGGCAGGGCATTGCGTATGGCGGCAAGGAGACGTTCGGTGGTGAACGGTTTTTCGATGAACTCGCGGATCTTTGAGGGGTCGACCGCGGCCGGCTGGATTTCCTCGGGCAGGCCGCTGACGCATACCACGCGGGCCGCCGGATTGATCGCGATCACCTCACGGATGAACTCCGCGCCGTTCATGCCCGACATGCCGATGTCGGTAATCACGAGGTCAATCCGGTCGCATTGCCGACGGTAGAGCGACAGGGCCTCAAATCCGTCGCTGGCGGTCGCGACCGAGTAGTGGCAGGTCTCGAGGGCCTCCTTCATCATCTCGCGCACCGCGCGTTCGTCTTCGACGAGCAGGATGCGTTCGCCGCGGCCCAGCGGGACTTCCTGGGGCGTTGCCTCCTGCGCTTCGGTGGGCGCGATTTCAGCGACCGGCAGGAACACGGTGAACCGTGAGCCCATTCCGGGTGCGCTCTTCAGTTCAATGAATCCTCCGTGGCTCCGGACGATCCGGTCCACGGTGGAGAGCCCCAGGCCGGTGCCGTGGTCCGAGTCTTTGGTGGTGAAGAACGGCTGGAAGATGCGGTCCTGGATCTCGGGCGCGATGCCCGTCCCCGTATCGGCGACTGTCAGACTGACAAAGGTCCCCGATACGGCGCGATCCAGGCGGCGCGTGGAGTGATTCGAGAAGGTCACGGCGTCCGCCTCGAAGCCAAGACGTCCGCCGGCGGGCATCGCATCGCGCGCGTTGACCGCCAGGTTCAACAGGACCTGATGAAGTTGAGTCGGATCCGCCAGGACGGGAGGGAGGGCGGGAGCAAGGCGAAGGTCGACGCGAATGGCCTTGGGAAACGTCTCCTCGGCAAGTCGCGTGATGTCCCGGAGCACGTGCGCGACATTGAGAGGAACGGGCGCCCCGGCCCGTCCGCTCGCGAAGGAGAGGATCTGCCGGACGAGCGCGGTGCCGCGCGCGGCACTGGTCTGGATGGCTGCCACAAGCCGGCCGGCCGATTCCTCGAGGGCCTGTTCGCGCAGGAGACCGCTCGCCATGACGATCGGACTCAGGATGTTGTTCAAGTCATGAGCGATGCCGCCCGCGAGGGATCCGAGGCTTTCCAGCCTCTGGCCCCGAAGGAGCTTGGCCTCGAAAAGCTTGTGGTCCGTGATGTCGGTGTTGACCTCGAGAATGGCCGCGGGCATGCCCTGCGGATCCCGCAGGAGGGTGCACCGGCTGGCCACGGTGATCTCGATGCCGACCGGCGTCACCTGTCGAACCTCGCCGGACCACTCCCCGCGCTGCATGAGGATCCGACGGGCGCCCTCGGCCGCCGCAGGGTCCAGGCTGCGAACCACGTCATCCCGGTTCCGGCCCAGCGCCGCATCGGCGCTCCACCCGTAGACCCTTTCCGCCGCCTTGTTCCAAAACGCGAGGTACCCGCCGAGATCGTGGACGAAGATCGCGTCCATCGTCTTGTCGAGAAGGGCCGCTTGTTCCCGGATCCGTTCCTCGGCCTGTCGACGCGCCAGGCGTTCGGCCGTTTCCCGCACGGCGCGACGGACGGCGGCCGGGAGCCGGTTGATCCGGTCCTTGATCACGTAATCGACGGCGCCCTGCTTCAGGGAATCGACCGCGATCTCCTCGCCGATGGTGCCGGAAACTAAAATGAACGCCGCGTCCGGCTGCCGCCGCCGTGCCATGCCAAGGGCCGCCATGCCGTCGAACCCCGGGAGCGTGTAGTCGGAAATGATGAGATCAAACTCGGTCGAGCCGATGGCTTCTTCAAAGGTTTCGCGCGAATCCACCCTCCGGATTGAAAAGACGATCCCATCCTGCTTCAGAAGGGCGGCCACGAGTTCACCGTCGGCCGGGTCGTCCTCCAGGTGGAGAATCGTGAGGGCAGGGTTCATGCCGGAGTCGTTCCCGAGGCGGCGCTGGAGAGGTGTCCGACGCTGCCAGGGGGCGGTTCATTGATGACGGCCCAAAAGCAGCCAACACCCTTGATCGCCTCCATGAACTGCTGGAAATCAACCGGTTTCACAACATAGGCGTTTGCGCCGAGCGTGTAACTTCGCACGAGATCCGCTTCTTCGCGGGACGAGGTGAGCATGACGACGGGGACCGCCTTGAGGCCGGGATCCTCTTTCATGCTTCGAAGCACCTCCAATCCATCAATCTTCGGCATCTTCAAATCGAGAAGGACCACGACCGGCAGCCCCGGAGGGCGACCCGTGAACTCGCCGCGAGCGTGGAGATAGTCCAGGGCCTCGGCGCCATCGCGCGCGATGACGACTTCGTTGGCGAGGCGGTGAGTCTCCAGGGCAGCCAGCGCCAGTTCAACGTCCTCCGCGCTGTCTTCGACAAGAAGAATCCGTTTCAAGGTTGGCATGATCTCATCGGGACATTCAAACGGCATCCTCCAACGGCGTGGAATCTCCTCTAGCGAAGGGACCCGATCGGGTAAACGGAATTCTTTCTCTTCGCGGTTTGAGAGCGCGCAAAGAATCCCGGGTGGAGAGGGAATCCGGCCCTGACGGCAGAGGGGCGTCAGGCTTGAATCCGCCCGAATTTCTTCTCCAGTTCGCGAAAACTCATTTCAATCAGTGTCGGACGTCCGTGCGGACAGGTGTACGGCATGCGACACTGCCGCAGATCGGCAACCAGGGCCTCGAGTTCAGGGCCCGCCAGGGGGTCGTTGGCCTTCACCGCGTGTCGGCACACCGTCTTCGCCACAACCGGCTCCCCAAGGCGCCACGCGTTCACGGCCGCGCCGGCCGCGCGCAGTTCGTCCACCAACTCGGCCGCAAAACGCCTCGGCGACGCCACCGTCACAAAGGGCGGAAGCGCATCGAGGAGAAACGTCCTGTCGCCGAATTCACTGAGGCCAATCCCCAGCCTCGACAGCACGGCGAGGTTCTCGCGCAGGAATGCCGCATCCCGCGGAGAGACCTCCAACGTCTCGGGAAGCAGCAGCCTCTGGGACGGCGCGCTCTGGCCGGCCTCAACCCGTCGAAGCATCTGCTCATAGAGCACCCGCTCATGGGCCGCGTGCTGATCGAGCAGGACCAGACCCCGTTCGGACTCCAGCACGACATACAGCCTTCCGAGAACCCCGATCAATCGGAGAGGAACCGTCAGGAGCGGCACCGGTTCCGGCCCGGCCGCCTCCACGCACGGCCCGGTATTCGCGATCTCCCCGCTGACCGAAGTCGTTCCCGCATCGCCCGGCGGGGCGGACTCGGCGGGAATCGGAGGATGGTCGGTCGACCACGGGAGCGACGGCGGAAGGCGCCCGGGATCCAGGGAAGCCGGTTGTCGTCCCGACGGGAGCCCGGGTTGGGCCAACTCCGGTGGCTCGGCCGGTGAACCGACGGGCGTGTCGGAACTTTCGCGCCCTGGCAATCGGCCAGTCGGCGCGGCCGATCCCAAACGCGACGCATCCGATGCCTCGCCGCCCGGCGGTGTTGAGGCTCCCTGGGAACCCCATCCCTGGAGCGCCCCGTGGACCGCGCCCGCGACGAACTGGCGCACCGGGCGTTCGCGGTGGAATTTCACTTCCCGTTTCGCCGGATGAATGTTCACGTCGACCTCGGAAGGATCGAGTTCGAGGAACAGGCAGGCGAGTGGATACCGGCCCTTCATCAGGGCATTGTGGTAGCCCTCCGCGAGGGCCGCGTTGAGACCCCGGTTGTCGACCGGGCGCTGATTGACGAACAGGTGCTGATCCTCGCGCGATCCGCGCGAAACCCCGGGCGCGCCGATCCAGCCCCAGACGTGAACACCCGCCGGGTCGGAGAGTTCCGCGGGCGCCTCGGCATCCACCGGCGCGACGCGGGCTTGGGGAAGCTGGCCTTCTGCGTGGACAGGCACCAGGAGCAGACCGTCGCCGAGCAACAGCCGAAGGCGCTCCCGCAGTTGCTGAAGGCGGACCTCCATGGACCCGGCCTCCGGCAAGGCCGGCAACTGCCACACCGTCCGACCTTCCATCACCAGGGTAAAGGCGACTTGGGGATGGGCCAGGGCCGCGGTCGTGAGCCAGTGCTGAATGTGCCCGCGCTCAGTCTCGTCACTCCGGAGGAACTTCCGACGTGCCGGCACATTGTAGAACAGCCCGCGAACCTGGATCGTGGTGCCCGAAGCGGCGGCGCCCTCGCGAACCTCCAGGATCTTTCCCCCATGAATCACGACTTCGGTGCCGGGTGTCGTCGCGTCGACGCCGGCCCGTTCCCGCGTGCTCAGGAGGAGGCGCGAGACGCTCGCGATGCTCGGCACGGCTTCCCCCCGGAAGCCCAGCGTGCGGATCCGTGCAAGGTCGGCGGCAGCGGTGATCTTGCTTGTGGCATGGCGCTCGAAACAGAGGAGCGCGTCGTCGCGGCTCATTCCGCAGCCATCGTCCGTGACCCGGATCAGACCGCGCCCCGCGGCAACGATCTCGACGTGAAGCCGGGTGGCCCCGGCGTCGAGGCTGTTCTCGACCAACTCCTTCACGACGCTCGCGGGGCGCTCGACCACCTCGCCCGCCGCGATCTGATTGGCCACCTGTTCGGGCAGGAGATGGATCCGATTCATCCGGGTTCCGCGGGCGGAGGGGTCCAGGGGGATGTCACGGGTGCCCGGGCGGTGTGGTCAGGAGTTCGTCGAGGATCCTCCCCAAGCGCGCGGGCGGCATCTTCTCCACCAGGTATCGCTGCCGATGTGTCGCAGACGGAATCCATTCATTGTAGCCCCGCGCAACGCCCGCGTGCATCAGGCACTGTCCAGGCCGCGAAACCGTCCAGTAGTCTTCCGGGCCGCGCACCGCCGCCAGAACCGCCGTCAGATCCCAACTCTCCCGTGACTTGCCCCCCGTGTAGTGTTGATAGGCCGATCGCACGGGATTCCCGGCTGGCGTTCTCCGCAAGGCCTCGCCGGTGAAGATCCGGCTCCCGATTTCGAACCCGCTAAAGAGGACCGGGGTTGGCCAGTCATTGATGGCACGCACGGACGCGGCGGTGTCCGTGGCCACATTGTATTCCCCGTTGCCGTCGTCAAAACGGCCCTCTGGAAATCGGCCCCCCATGCAGACCCACTGGCGGACCTTGCGGGAGACCAACGCCTCCCCCGGGAGATCGCTGACGCCGTCCTTCGTCGAATCCAGCAGGTTGCGAAGGTTGGTCAGGAAGCCCACCGAAACAATGGTGATCTCGTGATCCGCGGCCCCCGCGAGCAGTCGTCGATAAAGCACGGTCGCGTCCGGCGCGTCGCTGCTGCGCTGGAGATCATGCGGGAAGGCCTTCGCCACGGCCTCCGTGTACCGGGACGGAATCGATTCGTCCGCGGCCGTCGCAGGGCCAGGTGCCGGGTAATGATCGTGAAACCCGCGAACATTGCCGATCGGAATGTCGGGGCGACCGTACCATGTATTGATCGCGTCGATGCACGGTCCGGAGAATTCGTTTGGAGCCGACACCATGCAGGCGACGATCTCCGCTTCGCCCTTGTCAGCGAGCACGTGAAGGATGGCCAGCGCTCCCACGTCATCCACATCGCCGGCCATGTCGGTGTCGAAGATCACCCGGACCGGAGCGGCCGCCACGGCTGTGCCCACGGCCATGCACCACGCTATCGCCAGGACAGCGGACGCGAACAGACCGGGACCACGGATTCGAAAAGGGGATCGGGAGTTCATGGTGGAATTGGCGTCGCTATCGGAACCGTACCCGGCACGACCAGCACCCGATCGACCTCGGCGCGCGCGGGCATGGCCGACTGCGCGCCGGGGCGGCTGACGGAAATCGCCGCGGCGACCGCCGCAAACCGTGCAGCTTCGGTCTCGGGAGCCCCCTCCATCAACGCCGTGGCAAATGCGGCGTTGAAACAATCCCCCGCGGCTGTCGTGTCGCATGCCGGCACCGGATGGGCCGGGACGACCATGAAACACTCCGGGTCGACCAGCAAGGCCCCGCGCTCCCCGCACTTCACCACGACATGGCGCACGCCACGCCCGCATAGGAGGCGCGCGCGCGTCACGATCTCGTCATGCGACGCGTCCTCCCGCAGGCCGGCGCCCGTGAGTTCGCTCAGCTCGGACAGATTCGGAGTGAGGTAATCGAGGCCGGCAAGGATCTCGTCGGGCAACGGTTGAGCCGGTGCCGGATCCAGGAAGACGCATCCGCCGCCCTCACGGGTGATCCTCACCGCCATCTGGACCGTTTCGAGGGGAATCTCCAACTGGAGAAGGACCACCGCAGCCTGCCTGAGGAGGGTGGCGGCGGGTTCAAGTTGTGTCGGGACAAAAGCGCCATTGGCGCCGGGAATGACGATGATCCGGTTCTGGGCCGTCGCGTCCACGACGATGATGGCGGTGCCGGTGGGGCGCGTTGGATCGCGCGTGATCCAGCGGGTGTCCACTCCGGCAGCGGCGAGGTTGTCGATCTGACGATCGCCGTAAGGATCCTGACCAACACGCCCCACGAAGGTGACGTGGGCCCCGAGGCGTGCCGCCGCAAAGGCCTGGTTGGCGCCCTTGCCTCCACAGAAGACTTCGAACCGGTGGCCCATGACGGTCTGCCCCGGGTTTGGCGCAGCCTGCACGCAGGCCACCCAATCCGCGTTCAGACTTCCCACCACGACCATTCCCTTCGTCGACAATGCCACGTGCGCCTGGGTTGAGATCGAAGATCCTCACGGGAAGAAGGCATGGCAAGCGCTTCGGAGTTCGAGCTGGGTCGTGAGCAGTTCTTTCTGGAACACGCGGCTTCCCACAAACCGATTGACGATGCCGGCGGCCGCTCGCTACAGAACCCAAACCGTCCGCCGCCCCTCCATGAACCAGCCGTCACTCCATCTCTCTCCCGTCAGACGGGAGAGGATGCCCGGAGGGGGGTGCGGACTCCCGCCACCGGGCGATTCCCCCGAACTGTCGATGAACTACGCGTTTTCCCATACCAGGATCGCCGGGCCGGCTTGCCGCCCCATGGCATGGATCTCCATTTTCTGCGGACTCGTTCTGCTGGCGGGTTGTGGTCCGTCGGGCACGGAAGACAAAGCCGCGCGGCCGCGGATCGCGTTGGTGATGAAGTCGCTGGCGAACGAGTTCTTCCAGACGATGGAGGCGGGCGCGCGCGCCCATCACGAGGCCCACGCCGGTGAATACGAACTCATCGCCAACGGGATCAAGGACGAGCAGGACGTCGCGCGCCAGGTCCAATTGGTGGAACAAATGATCGCCGAGAGAGTTGCCGCCCTGGTGATCGCGCCCGCCGATTCCAAGGCCCTCGTGGGCGCCTGCAAGAAGGCGATCGACGCAGGCATCGTCGTGGTGAACATCGACAACCGCTTCAGCGCCGAGGTGCTGAGGGAACGGGGTCTCACGATTCCCTTTGTCGGACCCGACAACCGCAAGGGCGCCAGCCTGGCGGGCGACTACCTTGCCCGGCACCTTCAGCCGGGAGCCAAGGTCGCCATCCTCGAGGGTGTCCCCGGGGCCATCAACGGCATTCAACGCAAACTCGGATTCGAGGATTCCATGAAAGCGGCCGGCATGCGGATCGTGAGTTCCCAAAGCGCCTCATGGGAGACGGACAAGGCGAACCGGATTGTCGCCGCGCTGATCACCGACCGACCCGATCTCGCGGCGATCCTCTGCTGCAACGACAGCATGGCCCTCGGCGCCGTCGCCGCCCTCAAGGCCGCCGGAAAGATCGACCAGGTCAAGGTCGTCGGTTTCGACAACATTTCCGCCATGCAGGAGCTCCTGCGCGAAGGTCGCGTGTTGTGCACTGTGGATCAGCACGGCGATCAACTGGCGGCCTACGGCATCGATTACGCCCTCCAGATGCTGGCGGCCCCAAAACCGCCCGCCGACCGGGAAACCCCGGTGGACCTCATCACCCGTGACGACCTGAAATGATCACCGCCCGACCCCGAGCCGGCCTCGGGCCTCATGGCTCCGACCTCATGGCTCCGACCTTTGCCAGCGCTGATCCGCGCGGTTTGCACTCCGCCTGATGCGATCGTCCTCCCAGGGGTTCGATCCATTCCGATCCCTGGAATGGCTTGGGCTCGGCGCGGTGCTGCTGACGCTGATCACCTTCTTCGGTCTCGCGACGGACCATTTCTTCAGCCCCACCACCGCGCGCACACTCGCCAATCAGCTTCCGGACGCGATCCTGATCTCCGTCGGCATGACCCTGGTCCTCATCGTCGGAGGCATCGATCTCTCGGTGGGATCCGTCCTCGGGCTCTCCGCGGCGGTCCTCGGATATACGCTGGGCACGGGCCACCTGCCCGTTGTCCTGGCCGTCGGCGTCAGCATGCTCGCGGGTGGAGTGTGCGGACTGCTGAACGGCCTGACAGTGGTCCGCTGGTCGCTCCCGGGATTCATCGTCACACTTGGAATGCTGGAGGCGGCGCGCGGCGGGACCTACCTCGTGTCCGGGTCCAGGACCGCGTACGTGGCGCCCCGGGTGGAATGGCTCGCGGACACGACCCTTGGTGGTTTTTCCCTGCCCATCCTCGTCGCCCTTCTGACGGTGGTCGCCGCCCAGGTCCTCCTGACCCGAACCGTGCTGGGCCGCTACATGGTCGCCATCGGGACGAACGAGGAAGCCGCCCGTCTCTCCGGGATCAACCCAAGCCCGGTCAAGGTCATCGTCTATTCCCTCAGCGGGCTCCTGGCGGGAGCCGCGGGAGTCAGCAACGTGTGCCGGTTGGGGGCCGCCGATCCCAACGCAGGCACGGGGCACGAGTTGAACGCGATCGCCGCGGTGGTCATTGGCGGCACGAGCCTCATGGGGGGGCGAGGCTCGGTCTTCAACAGCCTCTTCGGCGTCCTGATCATCGCCGTGCTGGAAGCCGGTCTTGCGCAAATGGGGGTCCAGGAGCCGAGCAAACGCCTCATCACGGGCTGCGTCATTGTCGGAGCCGTGATCCTCGACTACTACCGCACGCGTCTCGGTGGCGCGCGAACGCGGGTTGGACAGCCTTCCAACCGGCGCTAAGAGCCCCCCACGGCTGGACTGGGCATTCATCCCCAATCCCGGCATCCGATTTCCGTTTGGCTGGGGATGGATACCCCATGGAGGGAGAGCCGTGTCCGTCCCGGTCGTCGCCCGTGAATCGCGGCAACCAGCAGCCCTGCCGGCGTTTGCCCTTCAGGTCGTGGCGGATTACGGGACGATCGTCGCTCGACTTCGGCGACAGACCTCCCTGGCATACCCCCTGCACCACAACCTTGCGCCACGGAGTCCTGGTTCGGTCCGTTCCTGACGGACAGGTTCCTGCCGGCCGCGGGCCTGTCACTGCCCACCCATGCGGGGTTTCTGAGGAGGGATCCCTGCCATCCGGGCCCGGCGTTCTCCTATCGTGCCGGGCTGTGTATGAGTTCGAGTCAGCGTGAAGGTGTCCTGATGGATCATGAGATCCGCGTGCTGCTGGCGTCCGTTCGTGACCAGCAACAACAGCAAAGGAGGCTGTTGCGAGAGATCTCCGCGATCGCCTTCTGGCAACACGTCCGAGACCGGCCCAAGCTGGCTCAATGGGTCGCCGCCATCGCCCTGGAAGGTCGACGGCGTGAACTCGAGGCGCTCGAGGAAGACCTGGTTCGCGCCCAGTCCAGATTGTCCGAGCTCATCGCACGCCAGACCAGCTCCTATTCCCCTTCGAACGGTGAGTCTCGCGCCCTGGCCGAGGAACCCGGAACTCCACACCCTGTTCCGTCGTAGCCTCTGCTGTTCGCTGTCATTCATTCCGGAGCGCAACCATCGGATCGATCCGCGCGGCGCGGCGTGCGGGAATCCAGCACGCCACCGCGGTGGTCCCGACCAGGAACACCGCCACCCCGACGAGGACTGAAAAATTCGCCGTCGGCAGTTCCGGCAGGACGGAGCCAAGAATCCTTGCGAGGCCGAAGGCGCCGACCGATCCGAGTGCCGTTCCAACGAGCGACAGCCGCAATCCCCTGCCGACGACGAACCACACGACACTGCGGATGCGTGCCCCGAGCGCCATGCGTACCCCGATCTCGCCGGTCCGGCGGACGACAAATCCCGAAATCACACCGTAGATGCCCAAGGTGGCCAGGGAGAGACCGAGAAGGGCGAACAAACTCAGCAGTCTGCCTCCGACGCCCCAGTTCTTCAGCGACTCCCCCACCTCCGCGCTTGCCGGCCCGGCCTGTCCGACCGGTTGATCGGGATCCACGTCGGAGACGGCGCGTCGCAGAATCGCACCCGACACGTCGCCTCGAACCGCGATGTTCAGAAAACCTCGCGGTTCCTGAGCGTATGGACGGTACGTCTGAAACGGCGTGGTGGCTTCCGCCGGGTTGGCTGGAAATCGGACATCCCCGACGACCCCAATGACCTCGGCGCCATTAACCCGTTCGCCCAACGGGGAACGGTCCGACCAAAAGGTGCGCGCCATTGTTCTGTTGATGATCACGACGGATGGACGGTTCGTGTCGTCCGCCGCCGTGAAATTCCTGCCCATGAGCAACGGCATGGCCAGGGTCTCAAAGTATCCGGGGGTGACGCCGTTTACGGAGCAGGATTGTTGAAGCCCCGGCGGCTGTTCGGGACGACCATCGATCGTGAAGCTCGAGGAGACATTGAACTGTCGAATCGGAAGATTCCAACACAGGGCAACACTCCTTGCACCGGGAACCGCCGCGAGCCGTTGTTCGATCCGGTTCGCGAAGCCCCGCAGCCAATTGCCGTCGCCCGAATGCGCCTCTGGGAGAGTCAGGTACCCGAGGCTCATCCCTTCCACCTTCCAGCCCGGGTTGAGGGCGGCAAACCCTCGAAGACCTCTGACAAGGAGGCCGGCCCCGGCGAGCAACATCAACGCGAGCGCCACTTCGGCAATGATCAGGCCGTGTTGGGTCCGATGTTGCGACCGGTCGGCCGTTGTTCCGCGAGAGCCCTGCTTCAACGCCTCGTTGACGTCCGCGCGTGACGCCATCCAGGCGGGTACCAGGCCGAACGCCATCCCGGAGGCACTGGCGGCCGCAAAAGAAAAGAGGACGACTCGCAGATTCAGGGGAATACGGAGCAACGTTTCGCCGTCGACGACGAACTGGCGTTTGAGAAGGGTGTTCGCCCATTGGGCAAGGATCAGGCCCACCAGACCCCCTGCCAGCCCGAGCAGCAGGTTTTCCGAGACCAGTTGCCGAATGAGACGTCCGCGCACCGCCCCCAGTGCGCCGCGGATCGCGAATTCACGGCGCCGCGTGGCGGTTCGCGCGAACTGCAGGTTCGCGAGATTCGCACAGGCGATGAGCAGGACAAAGACCGCCAGCGCCATGACACTCCAGGCGATCGTTCGCGCCTGGGGCGGAAGACTCGCCTTCGCAAGGGCTACCAATTGGAGTCGTTGCGGCGCGGTCTCGGGATTCTGCTGCCGCAGCCGCGCGGCGAGAACTTCTGCCGCCGCCTGGGTCTGGTCCAGGGACATTCCGGGCTTGAGACGCGCGACGCATTTCAGGAAGTGATTGCCGCGTTCCTGCCGTTGGATCGGAGTGAACGCGATGGGACGCCACAGGTAGGTGGGGCCCATCAGCATGATGTCCCAGAAGCGCGCCGGCATGACGCCCACCACCTCGACCGTCTCGCCGTCCATTCGGAGCGTCCGGCCAATGATGTGGCGATCACCTGCGAACCGACGCTGCCAGAAGCCGTGATCCAGAATGACGACGTTGTTGTGGCCTGGTCGATCTTCGTCCGCCGTGAAGAAGCGACCCAGCTCGGGCTGGATACCAAGTAGTGGAAAGAAATCCGCGGACACCTCCAGTCCCTTCACGCGCTCAGCGGGCTGGCCGGGTTCAACCAGGTTGAACTGACGATCGTTCATGGCTGCCGTGAACTCGAAGACGCCACTTTGCTGATAATCCAGGAAGTTAGGCGCGGAATGATGCGGTTCGCGCGGCGAACCGGGCGAGCCATGGAACAATTGCACGAGCCTCCCCGGATCGGAATACGGCAGGGATCGGTTCAGCAGCGCCTGCAGCGCGGTGTACATCGAGGTGTTCACCCCGATGGCCAACCCAAGCGTGAGCACTGCGACCGCGGCGAAGCCCCTGTTCTTCAGCAATTGCCGGAACGCGAAACGGAGATCGGTCATGACACGTGTTGGGAGGGTCCCTGCGCGGCAGGGCGTTTGGCCTCGGCGTGATGCAAAGCCCATGCCACACCCGCCTGAAAGAGCCGATGCGGTGCGCGCGAAGGCCGGATGGCCCAGGAGCAGGCACCCCGGCTCAAAAATGGACCGCCAGGGCGGTCAGTTCCGGGATGGTCCCTTCCCGCAACTGGGAACATGGGCGCCCCTCGATCCGGGACTCGGGATGCAGGCGCGTAACCCTCGCGGCGCCCTCAATAAGTATCGGGAGTGCCGAATGCCAGAGGTGAAGCGGCGTAAACGCCGCGCGCCAGTTCAAATCGGACCGCGGGCTTCAGCCCGCTTCACCGTTGGTCGTCGCCAAGGCGTGGAAAAGGGGTCGGTTCTTATGATCGGCCAGTTCCTTTGCCACGCCTGCCCTATGCGCGGTCGACGGCAGTCCTCCGATAGGGGACGATGGCCTCGTTATGGTGTCTTGCGAAGCCATCAACCGACCCCTCACAGCGCGGCGGTCCAAGAGTAGATGTTCATAAGAACCGACCCCTTTGCCGCGCGCGCCTTCGCACGATCCAGGGCTCCGCATCCAGGGGGTCTACGCCGCGCCGGGCCCAACCGCAGGCGCGTCCTTCTCCTGAGTCCGCGCGAACACCGGCAAGCGCACCGTCACCGTTGTGCCGTGGCCGACAACGCTCTCCACGTCGATCGTTCCCCCGTGCAATTCAAGGCAGCGTTGCACGATCACCAGGCCGAGCCCCGTCCCGGATCTCTGACCCACGTTCTGTCCCCGGTGAAAGGCATGAAAGAGCCAATTCCGATCCTGCTCCGGAATGCCGATCCCGCGGTCGCGAATCACGCAAACCGCCTGGGCGCCGTCCCGGTCGAGGCTGAATTCGACCGGGCTGCCCGCCTCGGAATACTTGACGGCGTTGGTGAGCAGGTTCGTGAACACCTGGCGCAGGAGGGTCTCGTCCGCCTGCGCCGGGTTTGACCGCGGCAATCCTGACCGGATCTCGATCGGGCACCGGCGGTTCGTCACGGACAGCACTTCGTCGACGAGACTGCGACAGACCGCCTCGAAATCGACTTCGACCGGTTCGAAGTTCATCCGGCCCGCGTCCAGCCGGGCCAGGAGCAGGACTTCCTCCATCAGATCCCCCATGCGCCGCGTGCTGCGCTGAATCGATTCGAGATGATCGTTGCGCTCCTCCGGTGTCAAACGCGCGAAGTACTTCTGCAGGATGCCCGCCGACGACATGATGATGCCGAGCGGCGTCCGGAATTCATGGGACACCATCGAGACGAAATTGCTCTTCAGCGTGCCGAGTTCCTTCTCGCGCTCGAGGGCGCGGAGGATTTCGACCTCCGCGCGCTTGCGGTCGATGGCGAGGGCGATCTGGCCGGCGACAAAGGTCAGGATCTGTTTCTCCTGCTCCGCGTAGGCCCGCGCATCATGGTAGTCCTGCACTGCCATGACACCGAAGGCGCGGCCCTGCAGTTTGAGCGGAACCCCCAGCCAGATCGCCGCCGGCCGCCCGGATTCGACATAGGAAATGCCCTCGCACTCGTCGAAGACCACGGCCTCCCCCGATCTCCGCTTTCGTTGATTCATGGCCTCGTCCACGAGGAGCGGTTGTCCGGTGCGCAGGACGTAACTCGTCAGTCCCGTATCCAGCGGCATGGAGGATGGTGTCACGTCGAATTCATCGCGGTAGTACGGAAATCGAATGAAGCCGGTCTCCGCATCGAAGAGGGCGATGTAAAAGTTGTCCGCCGGCATCAAGCCCCGGACGATCTCATGGATGCGCCCATACAGGCTGGGCAGGTCCCCGGCGGCATGGACCGCCTCTGAGATCTGATAGATCGCCTCCTGGATAAGTTCGCGGCGATGGCGTTCGGAGTTGTCGGTGATGCTGCCACGTACGAGCCGGCGCCCCTCCACGGGGAGTCGAACCAGCCGGACTTCGCAGGGCACCAGGCGCCCCGACACATGCCGGTGGGTCCATTCAAAGACGGGAGCGCCCCCGTCAAGCGCGTCCTGAATCCATCGGGACGCCATCTCCTCCGACATCCTGCCGTTCGGCTGAATGGCGGGGCTCACATCGACTGGGGTCCGTTGCTGCAGGCGTTCCCGGTCGAGTCCGAAGAGCCGCACGGCGTTTTCATTGCAGCTCACGAACCGTGCCGTGTCGCCGTCGAAGACCACGATGGCCTCCGGGGCGTGATCGACCAGCGTCCGCAACTGGGCCTCGCTGGCGCTGAGTTCGGCGGTGCGCTCGGCGATCCGATGCTCCAGGGTCGTATACAGCCGCTGGATCTCCTCGGCCGCCCGCCGGTGCTCCGTGATATCGGTAATGGCGCCGACGTGATACGCCACCGCGCCGCTCGCTGGGTCACGGATCACCCTTGAACTCGCCAACCCCCAGAACCGGCGCCCGTCCTTGCGAACGTACTCCACCTCCTGCTGGCTGAACGATCCGTCCCGGGCCAGGAGCGCGAGCAACCGGTGCCGGACCTGCGGATCCGCGTAGAGAACCTCCCGCGCGACGGATTGAAGATCGTCGAGGGAGGCGTAGCCGAACATCGTCAGGTAAGCTTCATTCACGAAGATCAGGCGATGCGCCGCATCGCTTCGATAGATCGCCTCGGAGATGTTGTCGGCGATGGACGCCAGGAGGGCTTCGCTCTCACGCACGGCCGCCTCGGCCCGCTTGCGTTCGGTCACCTCCCGGATGACCAGCACGTGGATCGGGCGGCCCCCGATCTGAATGGGCGTCACCACCACCTCGACGGGCAACTCCTTCCCGTCATCCCTTCGCACGAGCCACTCGAATCGATGCCCGCCACGGCGCTCCGCCTCAGCCGTCAATTCAAGTGCCGCAAGGGACGAGACACGCCCGTCCGCCTGCCGTTCCGGCGACCAGTCCGTCGGCCGCGTGTTCAGCAACCGCTCCCGCCGTCCGCATCCCACCAGGTCGGCCGCGGCCTGATTTGCATCAATGAAGGCCCCGAATGTGGGATCGAACAGGAGAATCGGATCGGTGCTCCGCTCGAAGAGCAGACGGAACATGTCTTCGTGCGGTCCCATCCATCCCGACATCATCGGCTCGCCGGGGTGTCCGTCGGGGGCGCTGCTGTCCCTGCTCATTTCTGCTCGACGGGCTGTGCCCGGTCCGCCGCCCGGTCGGACCGCCGATCCTCGATGGCCGTGTCCGCTTCGATTGTATTCTGCGTCGTGGTCACGCTGCCGACCTTTTCCTCGAGGCGTATGCCCACCGCCTGGCGCCGTTCTCCCGCGGGCCGGGTGTCGCGGATGACGTTGTTACGAAAGACGAGGTCGTGAGTGGCGCCACGCACGCGAATCCCGGCGGCGGGATCCTTGGCGCCATTGTTCTCGATCAGGTTGTCGACCACGACATTCCGGTGCCCCGCCATGCCCTCCAGCTCGTTGCGGAAAAAGATGCCATCCTCGGCATTGCCGATGACCCGGTTGTTGCGGAGAAGATTGTCCGTGTCCTTGTGCCCGATCGAGATGCCGAAGCGTCCGTTGTTCTCCAGCCGGTTGTTCTCGAACACGCCCTCCTTGACCCGCCAACAGAGGAAAAGGCCGTCCGCGCCGTTGGCGCGCGCAAGGCATTCGCGGACGCGTGGGCGTTGCGAACCCGAACCCGGGTGGAACCCGAGCGAGCTGTTCTCCTCGCTGACACATCCCTCCACCGTCACGTCATTGCTCTGCTGGAAGCTGAACCCATCCCCATTGTAATGCCGGACCGTGCAGTTCCGAATCACCGCGCCGTGGCACCGATAGAAGTAGATCCCGCCCCCTCGACAGCCGTCCAAAGGAACGTTCTGCTCGCGGTTGCCTTCGATGGTGAGATCCTCGACCCGGACCCCTTCCGCATCGTACCCGCTGATGACCGGAAAGACCGTTGCCGCCTGGGCTCCGTTCTCAACCATGCAGTCGGCCATCAACGGGCGGCTGATCGAGAATGTGTTCCCGTTGCGCCCCGTGATCCGCGCCACCGTGATGTGGAATCCCCCGGCGTTGCGGTCCCATACCGCCACTCCCTGTCCGACCCCGAAGCCGTCCGGCTTCGCCAGCGTCACCTGCTCCTCCCCGAAATCGCCGTCCAGGGCGAGTGCGGACACCGAGGCGGGGGCCTTGCGCAGGAGGGTCGAGGATCCCCGGCCGCGAACCGCGACACCGGAGCGCAAGTGCAGGGAATCCCGCATGAGGAACTCACCGGGACCGATCTCGACGGTTCCTCCGCCCAGTCCGGCGATGTAATCCACCGCCGCCTGCAGCACCCGCTGGTCGGCGCCCACAAGGTCGGCATCGGCTCGCCCGACGGTGATCACCGGCCGGTCCGCCATCGCGCCATGCATCGCCAGCGGAAGCTGACGCTGCGCCGACGGCGTGCCCGCGCCGACGGCATTGAGGGTGTCGGCGGCATCCGCACCCACGAGCACAAGCACGAGACTCGCGCGGATGAATGCCATCGGAAGGGTCAAGGCGGCGAAGGTCTTCATGATGAGAAGATGATTCGGGACTCTGATCGGGTCCCGGTGGATTTGCCAATACGCGATCCATCGCACCGGGACCATCGGCTTTTCTTCAGGACAATCCCCACTAGGCTATCCCGCATGGCGGCCGACGCCCAACTTTGTTCCGTCATTGCCAATGGCCAGCAAGTGCCGGTGAGCCTTCCGATCACCCTCGAGGGATTCCTCCTCGGCCAGAAACTCCTGCCGCGCAGCGTCGTTGTGGAACTGAACGGCACCGCCATTGCGCCGTCGGAATTCGCGCATCGCGAGATGGCCGATGGCGACCGGTTGGAGATCGTCCGGGTCGTCGCGGGCGGCTGAGAGCCCGTCTGAGGTGCGGCGGGGCCACGGACCGTCCGGGCCGGGGTTCGTGGCGCGCGGATGCACCGATTCAGGCCCGCGCTGAGGCCGGCTCTGCCGATCGGCATCCCTTTCGTGGGTCTCAAATACTACAATACTATTGACCGACCCCTTGGAAGGCTTGCGAGCGGGGCAGACGGCGCTCCATTCTCGCCCCGCATGTCAGGCGATGCCGCCCGGGCCGTGGCGATCTTCCAACGGCTCTCGGAAAACATCGGCGGGGTACTGCGGGGACAGGAAGCGGCGATTCGCCGGCTTCTCGCCGCATTCGCCGCCGGCGGCCACGTCCTCCTGGACGACTTTCCCGGCACGGGCAAGACCACCCTCGCCAAAACCCTTGCCCTTTCGATCGAATCGCGGTTCACCCGGATCCAGTTCACGCCGGACCTCCTTCCCACGGACATCATCGGCGTCTCGGTCTTCAGCCAGCGCGACCAGAGCTTTCAGTTTCGGGACGGGCCGATCTTCACGGAGGTCCTGCTTGCGGACGAAATCAACCGCGCCTCGCCCCGCACCCAGTCCGCCCTTCTCGAGGCCATGGCCGAGGGACAGGTGAGCGTCGAGGGTCGCCAGCGGGCGCTGTCGGATCTCTTTTTCGTCGTGGCCACCCAGAATCCCGTCGAATTCCGGGGGACCTATCCGTTGCCGGAGGCGCAGATGGACCGGTTCATGATGCGCTTTGGGCTCGGATATGTTTCCGCGCAGGAGGAGGTCGCGATCCTGTCCAGCCAGGTCCAGGTCCATCCCCTGCAGGGCGTCCGGCCCTGCTGCAGTCAGGAAGACATTCGCGTTCTGCGATCGCAGGTGCGCGCCATCCGGATCAGCGACGAACTCCTCCATTACATCGTCCAGGTCGTCCAGTCGACCCGCCACCTCCCTGGAGTGCCGCTTGGCGCCAGCGCGCGCGCCTCGCTCGCAATGATGCGCGCCTCCCAGGCCCTCGCCCTCTTCGAGGGGCGCGCCTTTGTTTCTCCGCGGGATATCGCGGAACTGGCCGTGCCTGTGATCGCCCATCGGATGGTCATCGATCCACAGGCGCGGTTCGCGGGCACGTCGGCGGAGGGACTGGTCGAGGACCTGCTCCGCCGGCAACCGCCCCCACGGTGAACCGTTCGTTTTCACGCCTGGATTCGCGCCTGCACCGGAGCTACAGCCTGCTCTATTCCCTCCGCCTTTGGACGCGTCGCCACGTGACGCCGACGGGCGACATGCTGTTCTGGGTCATGCTCGCCGCCGGCTCGCTTACGGACATCTCGCAGACGATGGCCCACCAGGTGTTTGGGCTGCTCTTTGCCGTCCTCATGGGCTCCCTGCTCTGGGTCCGCAAGCCATCCGGCGCCTGGGCCCTTGAACGGACGCTCCCAAGACTTGCCTCGACCGGAACCCCATTTACCTACACGGTGCGATTTCGAAACCTGACCTCGCGCTGGCAGCGCGGCGCGGAATTCTGGGAAGGCACCCCCGACCCCAGGCCGAGCGTGGAGGAATTCGCCGCGCTCGCCGAACCCCGGGAGGCCCGCCGAAACTGGTTCGACAGGCGTTACCGTTTCTATCGGTGGCAATGGCTCTGTTCACGCAACTGCCGGGTCCAGGTCCCGCCGCTCCCTCTCGCCGACCTCGCGCCCTCGGGATCCCTGGAGATCCCGGTGGAGGTGACGCCCCTCCGTCGCGGTCGCCTGACCTTGCATCGCTCCCTCATGGCGCGCACGGATCCGTTCGGCCTTTTCCGCAGGCTCGCCGATATCCGCGAACTGCCTTCGTCGGTCCTCGTTTTTCCGAAGCGGTTCCGGCTCCCGCCCATCGCGCTTCCAGGCCAATCCCAGCGGCTGAACGCCGGTGGTGTCGCGATGGCGGGTTCCGTCGGAGACTCGGAGGAGTTTGTCTCCGTCCGGGAGTATCGCGCCGGCGATCCGATGCGGCGCATCCACTGGGCCGGCTGGGCAAGGACTCAGCGACCGGTGGTCAAGGAGTTCCAGGAGGAGTTCTTCGTCCGCCATGCCCTGCTGCTCGACACATTCGCCGGCGGACCGGAGGCGGAGGCGTTCGAGGACGCTGTCTCGCTGGCAGCCTCCTTTGCGAGTTCCGTCGACGAGCGCGACTCCCTGCTGGACCTGATGTTCGTCGGTGATCGCACGTACGTCTTTACGGGCGGACGGGGCCTCGCCCACGCCGAACAACTGCTGGAGGTCCTGGCGGGCGTCGGCCTTCATCCCCGGGGTGACGCCTCGGCGCTCGGGGACCTCGTACTGCGTCATGTGGGGCGCCTCAGCGGCTGCATCCTGATCTTCCTGAAATGGGATGAACCGCGTCGCGACCTGCGCAAGCGCCTCGAATCCCTGGGAATCCCCACCCTCACTTTCATCGTGCGCGGCCAACCGCCGCCCGGGGACGTCGCGCTGCCCTCCCGGGTGCACTGGATGCGCAGCGGCCACGTCGAGGCGGATCTTCAGCAGATCCGCGGCGCCCGCAACGCCTAGCCCGGATGTTTCCTATCACTTCCACTGCGACCTGCTGCAGGTCCGGTGGGAGAGGAGGTTAGCTTCAACATGCGTACCGCCGCTGCCGACAGGGCGTCGGAACTCGCGGTTGCGGAGCGCGGCCTTCAGGCCGCTTCAATACCCCGACGGCACGCGCGTCGAAGTTCTTGTCGGCCGCCGTCCCGTCCCGACGGTATCGCGCCTGCCAAGGATTTCGCGGGCTCGCGGACGGTCGCCTTTCGCAAGACCTCTATGAAATAGGCAGGCTAGACCGTAAGAGCCCGGCCGCCTCGCGTCTTCTGTCCATCGCCACGCAGCGACCGGGATCCCCGCTCGAGGGTTGCCGGGGGCGGTGCGAATGGGGTGTGATCGCCCCACATGCACCCCATGCGAGGCGTTCTGATTCTGTCGTGCCTGGCGGCCTGCGCCGCTCCTGTCTGCCGGGCCGCAGGGCCGACCGACAGTCCACGCCCGCCCAATGTTGTCCTGATCTTCTGTGATGACCTCGGTTATGCCGATGTCGGTTGTTTCGGAGCCGGACGCATTCGCACCCCCAACGTCGATCGCCTCGCCCGGGAAGGCATCCGATTGACCGATTTCTATGTCGCCCAGGCCGTCTGTTCGGCCTCGCGTGCCGCCCTTCTCACCGGCTGCTACCCGAACCGCGTTGGAATCGCAGGTGCGCTCGATCACCGCGCGCGCATCGGCCTTCACCCGGATGAAGTCACGCTTGCGGAGGTATTGAAGACCCGCGGATACGCCACGGCCATTATTGGGAAATGGCATCTGGGGCATCTGCCCCAATTCCTGCCCCTGCGCCAGGGGTTCGACGAGTGGCTGGGCCTGCCCTACTCGAACGACATGTGGCCCTTCCATCCGGAGGCGCCTCCCGGGACCTACCCGCCGCTGCCCCTTTACGACGGCGATCGCATCGTGGATCCCGAGGTCGACCCCAAGGACCAGGACACACTGACCGCGCGGTATACGAAGCGCGCGGTGGATTTCATTGGGCGCCATCGGGACCGGCCATTCCTGGTCTACCTGGCGCATTCCATGCCGCACGTGCCGCTGCATGTCTCCGACGCGCGTCGAGGTCACTCCAAGGCTGGCTTGTACGGTGATGTCGTCGAGGAGATCGACTGGTCCCTGGGCGAAATCCTTCGCGCGCTTCGCCCGCTTCGTCTCGATCGGCAAACCCTGGTGATCTTCACCTCCGACAATGGCCCCTGGCTTTCGTACGGGGATCATGCCGGTTCGGCCGCTCCCCTGCGCGAAGGCAAGGGCACTTCCTGGGAAGGGGGCGTCCGCGAGCCGTTCGTCGCGCGTTGGCTCGGACATATTCCGCCAGGCGCCGTCTGCCACGAACCCGCCATGACGATCGACCTGCTGCCCACCCTCGCACACCTTGCCGGCGCGGACCTGCCTGCACGCCGCATCGATGGCCTGGATATCTGGCCCCTGCTCTCCGGCGTCCCCGGTGCGAGGAGTCCGCATGAGGCGCTCTGGTTCTACTACAACCAGAATGAACTCCAGGCCCTTCGCAGCGGCCGCTGGAAACTCACTCTCCCCCACACCTACAGGACCCTCGGCGATCAGCCGCGTGCAAGCGGCGGAAAACCGGTGAAGTATCACCAGGTCAAAGTCGGACTGGAGCTGTACGACCTGGAGACCGATCCCGGAGAGACGCACGACGTCGCCGCTGCCAACCCGGAGGTCGTCGCCCGGTTGCAGGGCCTCGTGGAAACGGCGCGCGCCGATCTCGGCGACGCCCTGACAAAGCGCGCTCCCACGGGCGCCCGCCCGAGTGGCCACGCAGATATGCCAGCCCATCCCTAATCCTGGTGCGCCGATATCGCGATCGCGAAATACGGTTGTCCCCGCGAGGCCGGGATCCCAACGTCTGGTCCTCGTTCACTTGATTGATGCCACGGTCGATGAACCCAACCCGCCTTCACCTCGCCTGGTGTTTCGTCCTGTCTCTGTTGCTCATCGCGCCCGGATCCGGGGCCGCTCAACGGCTCAATGTCATCCTGATCCTCGCGGATGATCTCGGGGCCCATGACCTCGGCTGCACCGGCTCGCGCCTGTTTCAAACACCGAACATTGACGCCCTCGCAGCCCAGGGGATGCGATTCACCCAGGCATACGCCGCGTGCACCGTGTGCTCCCCCAGCCGCGCGGCGGTCATGACGGGCCGGTATCCCGCGCGGCTCCATCTCACGGACTGGATCCATGGCCACGATTACCCCCATGCCAAGCTGCGACCGCCCGATTGGACACAGGCCCTTCCGCTCGAGGAAAGGACCCTGGCGGAAGACCTCAAGGAGCGGGGATACACGACGATCCATATCGGCAAATGGCATCTTGGCGGGGAAGGCCACACCCCGGAAGCGCAGGGCTTCGATCGGAACCTCGGCGGCGATGAACGGGGACAACCTCCGAGTTACTTCGTGCCCTACCATTTGCCACGGCTTCCGGATGGTCCTTCGGGCGAGTACCTCACCGATCGTGAAGGGGAGGAGGCGGCCCGCTATATCGCCGATCACCGGGGACAGGCATTCTTTCTCAACTACTGGCCTTATGCCGTTCACACACCGCTCCAGGCGCCCGCCGACCGTATCGCGTTCTACCGCGACCGGGCCGCGAAGATCGGCGGACCCCAGACCAACGCGACATACGCCGCGATGGTCAACCGGCTCGACGCCGCCGTCGGCCGGATCCTGGAGGCACTGACTACTTATCAACTTGCGGACCATACGCTGGTGGTGTTCGGCTCCGACAATGGAGGTCTTGCGGTCGGAAAGGACCCGCCGACGAGCAACGCCCCGTTGCGGGCCGGAAAGGGTTCGCCCTACGAAGGCGGCCATCGGGTGCCGCTGATTGTCCGATGGCCCGGTGTCACTCCCGCGGGGAGCACCTGCAGTGAACCGGTGATCCACATGGACCTTCGACCCACGATCCTCGAGGCCGTCGGCGCGCCCCTCGTCAGCCCCGCGGTCCTGGACGGCGTCAGCCTCGTTCCTCTTCTCCGCGATCCATCGGCGTCGCTCGGAAGGGACGCCCTCTTCTGGCACTACCCACACTATCATCCCGGCGGGGCCACCCCCTATGCAGCGGTGCGTTCCGGCGATTGGAAGTTCATCCAGTTCTATGAGAACGGACTCAACGAACTCTTCAACCTCGCCTCCGACCCTGGTGAGCAGCGTGACCTTGCATCGTCCGAACCGGACCGGGCGATGCAACTGGCCCGGCTGCTCTTCGCCTGGCAGGGGAAGGTCGCCGCGCAATGGCCCATGCCGAACCCTCAATGGCAGACGGTTCCCCTAGCCTCGGCCGGCGATGGCTCGATCCATCTCCATGCCAGTGACGCCTTCGTTCACGGCGCCGTGCTCCGCTACGAACCGCAACCGTTCAAGAACACCCTTGGCTGGTGGACCCGGCCCGAAGACTGGGTCGAGTGGACCTTCGACGTCGCCACCCCCGGACCGTATCGATTGGAGTTCCTTCATGGATGCGGGACGGGCAGCGGCGGCAGCGAGGTCCGATTCTCGATCGGCGATGCCGCCCGGACCACCACGATCCAGGAGACGGGCGGATTTCAAAACTTCACCAACACAATCCTTGGCGAATGGGAACTCACGGCGGGGCTGCACGCGCTCAAGGTCGTTCCGGTGAGAAAGCCGGCCCTTGCAGTGATGGACCTGCGGGAGGTGGTGCTTCGACCCGTCACGCCACACCGGTAGCCCGCCGATCGAGCCGCCAGTCCCCCCGCAATGCCCCGTGCACATCCAAGGTCCCCCCGTGGGTTCCTGGGCATTGATGCCGGTGGCACCCAGACCCTCGCTTGCTGGGAGGATGACCTGCCCGGTTCCTGCCGGTGGCATACCGCCGGACCCGCAAATCTCCAGCTCATCTCCGATCCAGAGCTTGCGACGCACTTGCGCGAAATCGCGCGTTCCCTCCCCGAGCCCCGTGCCATCGCCATTGGCATGGCCGGCGCGCGGACCGCCGCCGACCGCGCGCGGATCCTGAATGCCGCCGCTCAAGCCTGGCCATCCACTCCGTGCGTCGCCACTCATGATCTGGAGATCGCGCTTGCCGCCGCCGAGGATTCCACGAGTTCGCGACGACCCCCGGCGGGGCGCTCGAAGAACCCATGTATCCTCGTGTTAAGCGGCACAGGTTCCTGCTGCTACGGCCGCGATGCCCGGGGCCGCGAGGCCAGGGTCGGCGGGTGGGGCCATCTCCTCGGCGACCAGGGAAGCGCGCATGACCTCGGCCTCTCCGGCGTTCGTGCCATGCTGAGACGATGGGACCAACGCGGCCGCGCGGGCGCGCTGGCACGGCGCATCCTCGCCTTCCTCAAGCTCCACGATCCCGACGCCTTGATCAGCTGGGCGCGCACGGCCTCCAAAACGGAGATGGCCGCGCTCGCCCCCGTTGTTCTTGACGCCGCCGCTGACGGCGATCCTGACGCTCGAACGGTCGTGGACCGGGCGGCTGTCGATCTCGCGGCGTGCGCCGTCGCGTGCGCCCTCAAGCTCGCGCGCCGCCGAAGCCCCGTGCGCTTTGTGTTCGCCGGCGGCCTGTTGCTCCGGCAGCCGGTTTTCGCACGGCGCGTTCGAACCGAACTCCGTCGAACGTGGCCTTTGGCGACTGTCACCCGCCTTGTCCGAACGGCCGCGGAGGGGGCGGTCAGGCTTGCGCGCAGGTCCGCTCTCACCGTGACGGGGCGTGGCGCGACCCGAAACACGACGGAAACTGCGCCTCGGCCCGGGGGACCGGATTCGCATCGGATCCCGGGTTGCCCCGAGGGGGGGCGTCCTTGGGCTTCCGTTGGGACTCCACATTCCACCGACCCGATCGCGGTCCCTTCGGAAACATCGCCGACCGAGGCGCGCCACCCGGAGTCGATGCACCTCGACCAAATGCGCCTGGCGGACGCGCTCGCCCTGATGATGCGCGAGGACGAGAAGCTGCCTGGCGTATTGCGGGAGGAAAGCCCGGCGATCGAACGCGCCGTTCGCCGGGTCGTGCAGGCATTCAAGGCGGGAGGGCGCCTGTTTTATGTCGGGGCCGGAACAAGTGGACGGCTGGGAATCCTGGACGCCAGCGAGTGCCCGCCGACCTTTGGCACCCCACCCGAAATGGTTCAGGGGATCATCGCGGGCGGGCCGCAAGCGGTTTTCGAGGCAGTGGAGGGAGCTGAAGATGATCGCGCCGCCGGCGAGCAATCCGTGAGGAGCCGGGCGGTTGGCAAGCGTGACGTCGTCATCGGGATCGCCGCCAGCGGGCGGACGCCTTTTGTCTGGGGCGCGCTGGATGAGGCGCGACGACGGGGAGCCTGCACGATCCTGGTGGCCTTCAATCCGGCTGTGCGGCAGGAGGCGCGGCAGCGGTTGGACCTGGTGATCGCTCCCCGCATCGGGCCGGAGATCCTCACGGGCTCCACCCGTCTGAAGGCGGGCACCGCGACGAAGATGATTCTCAACATGGTGAGCACTCTCGCGATGGTTCAGCTTGGCAAGGTGATCGGGAACCTGATGGTGGACCTCCGGCCGACCAACGCGAAACTCCGCGCGCGTGCCATCCGCATTACAAGTGAGCTTACGGGCATCGGAGAAACGGCGGCGCGCGAGACCCTCGAAGGGAGCGGGTGGGTCATCAAAGACGCGGTTCAGAGACGGAAGGCGGATTTGCAGGGTGCGCGGGGCCGTCGGACAGCGCGTCGGTGAACGGTCGGATCCGGGACGACGACGGGAGAGACCCCTGGTTTCGACGGAAGACGGTTCAGCGGCCACGCGTCAAGAGGAACGCGCATGTGAGGCTGTCGGAAGATACCCACGGGACCGGAACCATTCGATGGCCTCGGCCAACGCCTGTCGCGGCGAGGTCTGCGGAAGGCCAAGCTCGCGCACAGCTTTCGCCGGGTTGAAGAACATCGTGTAGCGCGCCATCCGCACGCCGGCCATCGGTGCGCGTGGCGGACGGCCCGTGAGGCCCGCCATGCGCTCATTGCACCACGAAGCCATCCATGCCAGGGGATACGGGATCTGCCATCGCGGACCCTGGATCCCGCTCAACTCGGCCATGACGGTCAGGGCCTCCTTCATCGTCCAGTTTCCTTCGGCATGGCCCAGAATGTACCGCTCGCCCACCCGACCACGTTCGGCGGCGAGGATGTGACCGATCGCGACATCGCGCACATGAACGTAATTGAGGCCCGTGTTCATGTAAGCCGGAAGGGCGCCCCTGAGAAAGTCGAGGATGACCTGCCCTGTTGGTGTGGGTTTGACATCACGGGGACCGACGGGCGCGCTCGGATTGACAATAACGACCGGCGCGCCGCGTGCCGCCAGATCACGCGCGACGCCCTCCGCCTGCCACTTCGAACGCTTGTAGTGGTTCGTCATCTGAAGCTCGCCCGTCGGCGTCGATTCATCGGTGGGAACGACCGGGTTCCGGGAATCAGGTTTCGGCAGTCCGATACAGCCGACGGTACTGGTGTAGACAATCCGGCGGCAGCCGGCCTTCCATGCCTCCTCAATCACCGCCCGCGTTCCTTCGACGTTCGCCAGGTACATGGGAGCGTAGTCGGGAAGCCAGAGGTGGTACCGGGCGGCCACGTGAAAACACCAGTCGCAACCTCGCAATCCGCGCGCGAGTGCATCCCGGTCCGCGAGATCGCCTGCGACGACCTCATACGATGCGCCCTCGAGGCCGCGCCGGTCACTTCCCGGTCTCAGCAGCGCGCGGACCTCGTGACCTGCGGCGTTCAGTTCGTGGACCAGATTGGCGCCCACGAATCCTGACGCGCCGGTGACGAAACATCGCATGGCGGGAAGCCTACGCGACTCTCCCAAAAGGACCACACGGAACGACACCGGGGTCGCCCCGCGGAGGACGCGGCGGGCAGGGACCGGATGTACGGTCCCACTTCGGTGCTTCTCTGCGTCCGTATGGATGCGGCATTGATGGGTCATCCGTCGATGTGATTGGATGCCGGCATGGACGTGCAACGGCCCGCGGTACGTCGTCGCCGATTCTTCGGCTGGACCCTCTTCGGCGTCGCGGTCATGGCCACGGGTTGTTCCCGGAAATCGACTTCGGCCCCGCTCGTTATTGGAATGGAATTGAGTTATCCGCCCTTCGAAATGAAGGGCACGGATGGTCGGCCAGCCGGCGTGAGTGTGGACCTCTCGAAGGCCCTGGCGGAGGCGCTCCGGCGGGAGCTGCGGATCGAAGATATCGCCTTCGATGGTCTCATTCCGGCCCTGAAAACCGGGAAGATCGATTTGATTGTGTCGTCACTGACACGGACGCCCGAACGGGCGGAGTCCGTTGATTTCTCCGAGCCCTACCTTCAGACCGGCCTGTGCCTGCTCGTCGGGAAGGAGTCTCCGGTGACCTCGATCGAGAACCTGGACCAACCCGGACGGACTGTGGCGGTCAAAAAGGGAACCACGGGCCATGCGTATGCCGCGGATCACATCCACCAGGCGAAGGTCCTGGTTCTCGACAAGGAATCGGCAGCGGTCCTCGAGGTTGTCCAGGGAAAGGCCGACGCGTTCATTTACGATCAGATGTCGATTTACCAGCACTGGAAGCGCAATGAAACGACAACCCGCGCCCTTTTGACGCCCTTTCGCAAGGAGTCATGGGCCATCGGCCTGAGAAAGGGCGACGACGCGCTTCGGCAGCGTGTGAATGATTTCCTGAACGCGTTCCGGCGGGAAGGCGGATTTGAACGACTCGGGGATCGCTGGTTGAAGGATCAGAAGGCGGCATTTCGACGGCTGGGCATCCCATTCTATTTCTGAGCATGCCTCGGCTCCTGTTTGCCCCGGCGGATCCATCCGGACCACGTCCGTCACGGTGGATCGGCGCCTTCCATCTCATTCTGGTGTTTGTGATGCTGACGGGCGCCTTCACGATGGCCTTTCAGCAACTCCACTATCATTGGAATTGGTCGGCGCCCTGGCGCTATCGGATCCTGTTCTGGCAGGGGTGGCTCATGACGGTGGCGCTCGCGGCGGGGTCCCTCATCCTCAGCACGGTCGTCGGCGTGGCCACGGCGCTCCTGGGTCGCGGCCGATTCCTTCCCGGCCGCGCGGTTGTCCGGTTGTACGTCGAACTGATCCGGGGCACGCCGCTCCTCGTGCAGATCCTGCTGCTCTTTTATGTGGTCGCACCGGTGTTCAAGCTCAACAACCGATATGTGGTCGGGGTGGTGACACTTTCCCTTTTCGCGGGCGCCTACATCACGGAGATCATTCGGGCGGGGATCGAGAGCGTCGGGCGCTCGCAATGGGAGTCCGCGCGGGCGGTCGGTCTGACGCGCGCCCAGACCTATCGCTGGGTTGTGTTTCCGCAGGCGCTCCGGCAGGTCCTTCCTCCGCTGGCAGGGCAGTTCGTCTCGCTCATCAAGGACTCGTCCCTGCTCTCCGTGATCGGCATCGGTGAGTTCACGCTGAACGCGCAGCAGGTGAATGCGCTGACCTACAGCACGCTCGAGAGTTATCTGCCGCTGGCCTTCGGGTATCTCTTGTTGACGCTTCCCCTGTCGATCTGGGCGCGGCGGCTGGAGACGCGGGCACACTTCGAGACCTGACATGGACGTGTGCCTGCGCGGCCTGGGCAAGTCGTACGACGGACACGTGGTCCTCCGAGACGTGGATCTCGAACTTACCGGCATCCATGCCCTCGTCCTGATCGGCCCGTCCGGTGGAGGGAAATCAACGCTTCTGCGCATGCTGGCGGGCCTGGATCGTCCGTCGAAGGGCGGGATTGAACTCAATGGCGAGCGCCTGCCCTTTGGTGACGAGGAGGCCCTGCGGTTCCACCGCGCAAGGACCGGGTTTGTTTTTCAGTCCCACAACCTGTTCCCGCACCTGACGGCACTTCACAACATCACATTGCCGCTCGAAAAGGTGCATGGGATGACGGCAGTCGCAGCCCGGGAACAGGCGCTCGAGCTGCTCCGTCGCTTCCGACTCGAGCCGCACGCGGGCAAGCGTCCTGCCGAACTCTCCGGCGGTCAGCAACAGCGCGTGGCGATCGCGCGCGCGGTGGCGGTGCGACCACGGCTTCTTCTCTTCGACGAGCCCACGTCCGCCCTGGATCCCGACATGACGGCCGAGGTGCTGGACATGGTGGCCGAGCTCCGATCCGAAGGCCGCGACTTCGTGTTGGCCACCCACGAGATGGGTTTTGCGCGACGAGTCGCGGATCACGTCGCCTTCGTGGGGGGCGAGGGCATCGCGGCGCACGGTTCGGTGGCCGCGATGCTCGAGGCGCCGGAGGCGCCCCTGGTGAGACAGTTCCTGGAACGGGTGCTGAGCTATTAGCTTGGAGCCCGTCTGGGCGCGCCTTTCCACGGCGCACTCAGACGGACTCCAAGCTAAGTGGACTCTGCCGCGGGAAGTCGCGCCAACTGGTGAGTCAGGTAGGGCAGGAGCTGCTTCTTCCGCGACACGAACCCGGCAAGGTGATAGGTGCCCGGCTCGATCTCCGGGTAGTCGATCAACCGGAGAAAATCGGCCGGACCCGCGATCAGGAGAAGCGAGGTCTGCTCAACGACGTCCGTCACCATCAGGGCGGAAAACAGGTAGCCATGATCCGCCCGGTATTCCGCGAGGGCCCGCCGGACCGCCTCCTTCCGCTGCCGGTAATTGTCGAAGCCGAGTTCCTCGATCTGCGCGACCGAATAGCGGTGGTCCTTTTCCGTGTACTCCTTGCAGTCGGTGGTGATCGCCTGCAGAGGAGGCCTCGATACAAGAATGGATCCCGAGGCGAACAATTTCTCGGTGAATTCGCGGGCCTGGACGCCAGCGCGCGCTTCGAGGCGGGCCAGGACCTCGGCATCCTGCGGACTGGTCGTCGGCGACGTCAGATTCAGGGTGTCCGATACAAGACCGGCGAGGAGGATGCCGGCGATTGCCGGCGGCAGTTCCACACCGTAGCGGAAGAAACAATCCGCCACGATGGTGCTGGTCGATCCCACCGGTTCATTTCGGAACAGGATGGGCTGCTGGGTGCGGAACGCGCCGATCCGGTGATGATCGATGATCTCGATAATCTCCACGTCGTCGGCGCCAGCGACGGCCTGCGAGAGTTCGTTATGATCCACCAGGATCAGGCGGCGATCGACAGCCTTCAGGAAGTCGGACTTGGTGAGCAGGCCGACAATTCGGCGTTCATCGTCATGAACCGGAAAGGCCGGGAACGCCGAACTTGCGGCCATGTCGCGAACGCGGCGAAGGGGTTCGTCCTGGTGAAAAGCGAGAAAATGCTCGTCATGGATGTGGTGCACGGGCACCGCGGCGCGGCAGAGCATGGCGGTGGTCGCGGTGTCGACGGGTGAGATGATGAGCGACACCTCGTTGCAGCGGGCCAGCTCGGCGATCTCCTCGGAGATTGCCAGGCCGCCGGTGACGACGACCGCCCGAACCCGGGCGCGAACCGCGAGTTCCTGGATGTCGACCCGATCGCCCACCAGGACGAGGAGGCGTTCCGGGAGATGGTTTTCGAGCCGTTCGGCAAAGGAACTGCTGCGCATCGCTCCAATCATGAGCACCAGGTCGTCCTCACGGTCGGGATCGAAGGCGCAGATCATTCGCCCACGCAGGGCGCGGCTCAGCCCGCGGAGGGTCGTGATGACCCGCCGGGTATCAAAGGTACGGCCTGCGACGGGCACGAAGAATTTGCTGGCCTTGAACACGGAGACCAGACCCCGGCACCGGCGTTCCTCGTCCAGGATCGGGAGGACCCGGACGCTCGCATCATCCATCAGGGTCAGAGCCTCGGTGGCGGTGGCCTCCGGACTGACGCTCAAGACATGACGCTCCATGACATCCCGGATCCGGGGCGAGACATCGGTGACAAACCGCGGCGGTTCGATCCCAAAGCTGTCGAGGATGAAGTCGATGCGTTCGTTCGTGTCGCCGCAACGCGCAGCCACGGCCTCCGTAAGGCCGGTCCGGCGCTTGAACTCCGCGTACCCGATGGCCGAGCAGATGGCATCGGGGTCGGGGTTCCGATGTCCGATGACGAGCACTTCCTTCATGAATGCGGCGCACGCTATTGATCGCAATCCCGCCGGGCAACGGAAGCTTGGAATGGCTCGCGGGTGGGAGGGATCCGGAACGGACGCTTTCCATTTCCGGATGCGTCCTGTACAGACGCCTTCACCAGGTGTGGCATCGGATCTGAATGAATGGCGCTCGCTTCTGAAGCGGTATTTCGGGTTTGACGGCTTTCGGCCGTTCCAGGAGGCGATCATCCGCGAAGCCCTCGGCGGGCGTGACGTTTTTGCCGTGCTGCCGACGGGCGGCGGCAAGTCGCTGTGTTTCCAGTTACCGGCCGTCGTGCGCGAAGGGCCTCACCGTGGTCGTCTCGCCGCTCATTGCCCTGATGAAGGACCAGGTCGACTCCCTGACCGCGATGGGCCTGCCGGCCACGTTTCTCAACTCGTCACTGGAGCCCGGTGAATCGCGGGCGCGCCTGCGCGGCCTGCATCGGGGCGCCTATCGCCTCCTGTATGTCGCGCCGGAGCGCCTGCTGCTGCCGGCGTTTCTCGAGGATCTGAAGCAATGGAAGATCGTCCAGTTCGCCATCGACGAGGCGCATTGCATCAGCGAATGGGGCCATGATTTCCGACCGGAGTATCGCCAACTCGCGGGTCTTACGAGACCTGTTTCCTTCGCTGCCGATCATGGCGCTGACGGCGACCGCGACGGAACGCGTGCGGACCGACATTCTCGCGCAACTCCAATTGCGCGACCCTGCGGTTCATGTCGCCAGTTTCAACCGGCCAAACCTGACCTATCGGGTCCTGCCGAAGGCACATGCCCATGACCAGATCCTGGACTTCGTGCGCCGACGTCCCCAGGACGCTGGAATCGTCTATGTTCAGACGCGGAAGAATGCGGAGGCGGTGGCGGCGAAGCTTTGCGCGGACAACGTTCGCGCGGCGGCCTACCACGCGGGCATGGAGCCGGCCGATCGCGCCCGGAATCAGGAGGGCTTTCTTCGCGACGAGATTCGGATCATCTGTGCGACCATCGCCTTCGGGATGGGGATCCACAAACCGAACGTGCGCTTCGTGATTCACCACGCGCTTCCGCGCAACATTGAGAGTTACTACCAGGAAACGGGTCGCGCCGGTCGCGATGGACTTCCGGCCGACTGCCTCCTTCTCTTCAGTCCAGGCGATGCGCGGTTCTACGAACCCTTCATCCAGGAGAAGCCCAGCGCCGATGAACAGAGCCGGGCGCGCGAGCAGCTCCGGCAAATGATCCACTATGCCGAGACCTCCCAATGCCGCCGTGCGGATCTGCTCGCTTACTTTGGCGAGGCATTTCCGCAGGGCTTTTGCGGCGCCTGTGACAACTGCCTGGCGCCGCGCGGAACCTATGATGGCACGGTCGAGGCCCAGAAATTCCTGTCGTGTGTCTACCGGATCCGCCAGAAGAGCGGGTTTGCGGTCGGCATGCAGCACGTGGCCGACGTGCTCCGCGGCGCCGACTCCGAACGAATCCGCCGATGGGGCCACGATCAACTGTCGACCTTCGGCATCGGCCGGGACCGGGACAAAGGACGCTGGAGCGCGATCGGTCGCGAGCTGGTCCGGATGGGCTTTCTCCGGCAGGACACCGGGCGCCTGCCAACCCTGCACCTGACGCCGGAAGGGTTGGATCTCCTTCGAACGCGGCGATCCGTGACACTGACCCAGCCCGTCGAGGCCCCCGTCGCGCCGGCGGTTCGTCACGGCGACCTGCCTTGCGATGAGACCCTCTTTCAGCGTCTCCGTGTTCTCCGGAAGGACATCGCCGACACCCTCGGCGTGCCGCCCTACATCGTGTTCGGGGACGTCTCGTTGCGACACATGGCCCGGACCTACCCGACCCAGCCCACGGAGTTTCGCCGCATCCCAGGGGTGGGCGACCGAAAGCTGGCGGACTTCGGCGAACGCTTTCTGGCAGCCATTTCGGGCCATCTCGAGAATCACCCGCGCCAGATGTTCGCCGACGATTCCTTTTCCTCACGGTGATCCGCCCGGGCGGGGATCCAAGTTCGCATCTTGCCAAACCGAGCCGCGTGACGTTGAGTACGCCGTTCCAATCCGCCCAGGCCCAGCCACCCAAATCCAGGGACCCATGAGTATGCCACGTCTCGGGTATTGTCCTGTGAATCGGGCCGGCACCTCACCCGCCACGCGTGGATCCGCCACTCCCACATGGGCCGCCGCATCCGGCCTGCGTGGCCATCGACATTGGACCGGATTAGCGACAAGGGCGCTCCTCCCGCTGGCGGCGGCAGTCCTCACGGTGAGTCCCTTCGCGCGCGCGGCGTCGGGCAGTTTGCCGGTGGTCACGGGCATCTCCCGGGCCAGCGCGGAGCTGGTGGTTTCCGCAACCATTCCCGCAGGGTTTCACCATGCGATACTCGAGAGTGCCGGCCGGCTAATCACGACCGGTGACGTCCTTGTCGCCGGGCCGCTCACCGGCGGGCCCGCAGTCGTGACCTTTCACATCCCGGACCCGGGATCGACCGTGTTTCTACGGGTCCGCGTAGGGACCGGGGACACCGTCCCGGCCGCCCGGTACAGCGGGCTGCCCTACTTTCTTGTGGAGAATGGAGGCGCGCCGCCTCCCCTGACGCCCGATCAGCAGGCAGGACATGTTCTAAGCCGGCTTGCCTATGGACCAACGACTCGGGACCTCCAAGCCGTCCGGGTGATGGGCGCTCGGGCGTACATCGATCAGCAATTGCACCCGGAGATCCTGGACGAATCGGACAACGAGGCACTCAAGCTCGCCGAGGCCGGCCTGTTCACCATGTATCAGCCTGCCGACGAGACGCACTGGATAAGGACGGGAGACACCTGGCGGTACTTCAAAGGCACCCAGGCTCCCCCCGCCGCGTGGAAATCGGCCACGTTCGATGATGCCGGATGGCTCGCCGGTCCGTCAGGGGTTGGGTATGGCGACGACGACGACGCCACGGTTCTGGAGGACATGCGCCAGACCGCGGACCAACCGGGGTACTTGACGGTCTACCTGCGCCGGCACTTCCCCTACGACCCGGCCGAGGTCGCCGACGCCCTGGTCCTCCGGATCGACTTCGATGACGGGTTCGTTGCATACCTCAACGGTGTCGAGGTCGCTCGTGAGAATGTCACGGGCAACCCTCCCGCCTTCAATCGCGCGGCCTCGGCGGATCACGAGGCGGGCCAGCCTGTCGACCTGGATCTGAGTTCCTACCGCGCGCTCCTTCGCGCCGGTGACAACGTCCTCAGCATCGAGGTCCACAACGTCAATCTGACCAGCAGTGATCTGACGATGATCCCGGAGCTGATCGCGCGAAAGTTCCGGCCGGTCCCGCCGGTGACCCGGATTCGCGGCATCGAGGAACTCCAGCAACTCGCCCATGTGCGCGGCATTTACTCGCGCCGCCAACTCCAGCAGGTGCTGGGGGAGTTCTGGGAGAATCATTTCACGACCGACTATGACAAAGTCGCGGCGCACCTCGGCAGCCTTCGAAACTCGGACGCCCAACCGGCGATGACGGGCGCCCAGGCCGCCGCGGAGGCGGCCCAGGCGGAGTACCTCGAGTACCAGTTTTTTGTCGATCACGCCCTCGGCAATTTTGGGGACCTGCTTCTCTTCAGCGCGACGAGTCCCACCCAACTCATCTACCTGGATAATGTCCTCAACGTGAAGGAGGCGCCCAATGAGAACTACGCGCGCGAGGTCCTGGAACTTTTCGCCTTCGGCGTCGACAATCGCTACACACAGACGGATATCGAGCAACTTGCGCGATGCTTTACTGGGTGGTCGATCCGCAAGGTCCGGCCCGAGGATCGGCAGCCGTTTCCCGCCTCCGCGCGAAATCCGCCAACGGAGGAGAGCGTGCAGTTTACCGACAGCGTCCTTCTCGATCTCGGTCCAGGCTGGCGCTATTTCAAAGGGACGCGCGAGCCCTCGCCGGACCCCGCGGGGCTTCCAACCGCCGGCTGGACCGAGCCCGGGTTTGATGATGCCGGGTGGCTGCCGGGCTCCACCGGGATCGGCTATGGCGACGACGATGATGCCACCGTGCTGCCGGATATGCGCAATCGGTATGTCTCCGTGTATTTGCGCCGCGAATTCGAGGTCGCCGATCCGTCACGCCTGGGGAATCTGCTGCTGAGCGTCGACTATGACGACGGGTATGTCGCGTATTTGAATGGTGTCGAAATCGCGCGCAGCGCCACGATGCGGAACACCGGGACGCCTCCCCGCCACGACCGCACCGCCAACGGCGGGCACGAAGCCGGAGAGGGCGAGGACACTGTGAGCCTTGCCGGGTTCCTCGATCTCCTGAACCCGGCGCCAGCGAAGAACGTCCTCGCCATCCAGGTCCACAACATCGATCCGACAAGTTCCGACCTTTCGATGCTGCCACGCCTCGTAGATCGCGCGGTCCTGCCGGGCAGCATCGAGAATGGAGATCCGAACGGTGTCTGGACGTTTCGATTCAACCCCGCCGAGCACGACACCGGCCCCAAGGTCCTCTTCGCCGGTTCCCCAAATGAAGTGCGGATCCCCGGCGGGCGCACCGGTGCGGACGGCGTCCGGGACGCCCTGGATGTGATCGACACGTTTGTGCGGCAGCCGTCGGTCGCGGAATTCATCTGCTTGAAGCTCATCAACAAACTCGTATCGGATGAAATCAGCCTGGCGACTTACAAGGACGGATCAGCCCCGGAAGACCTCAGGCGTCTGATGGACGATGCCATCGCGGCGTGGAACTCGACGGCGCCGCCAGGCGACATTCGGACCGTGCTTGGGGCCCTGCTCAGCCCGGAAAAGCAGGACGGCGTCTTCTGGTCGCGGACGGCGTTCCGGACCAAGGTCAAGACACCCATGGAATTCATCAATAGCAGCGTGCGCGCGCTTGGGGCGGAGGTGGAGGGGATGAGCCTTGCCGCCGAGAACGATCGCCTCGGCATGCACCTTTTCAATCGCGACGATCCCGATGGCTGGTCCGAACTTGGCGTGGACTGGATCGACACCGGGACACTGCTGGCGCGGATCCAGTTTGTGCAGGACCTGTCGGCGAACCGGCTGAACAGCGTCCGTTGGGACACCTCCTCGTGGGCCTTGACGAACGGTCTGACCTCGGCGGAGGCCATCGTCGAGCATTTCAATCACCTGCTGTTCCAGGAGGGGTTGGCGCCGGCCAACCGCAGCCTCCTCATTCAATTCGCCACGACCGATGACTCCGGCAATCCGTTGCCGATGTCACCGGACCGGGCCGATTTTGCGCGACGCGTCCGCGAGTTGGTCGGTCTGATCCTTTCGATGCCGCCGTGGCACTATCAATGAAGCGGCGGGTCTCCTGGGTCCACCGCCGCACTGCATTCCCATTCCACGATTATGAATCTCCATCGGCGCGACTTCCTGAAACTGAGTTCCCTCGCGTGGGGCGCTCTTGGCGTCAACCTCCTCGCGCCGGGGGTGTTTCAGCGGCGGCTCCTGGCCGCCGAGCTGCCGGCGGACAGGAAGCTCATCTTCATCTTCCAGGACGGTGGGAACGACGGGGTCAACACGCTGATCCCGCGCGGCGATCCCAATTACAGCACCGACACCCGGCCCACGCTGTTCATCCCTGAACCGCAGGCGGTCGACAGCGGAAACGGATTTGCCCAACTCCATCCAGCCCTCCAGCCGATGATGGAGATCTACAACAACACCTCGCTCAATGGCCAGTCGGGCCCGGGCAATCTCGCGATCCTGCATCGGGTAGGTTACACGGGACAATCGCAGTCGCATTTTGACAGCCGGCAGTACTGGCAGAATGGCGTCCCGGGTGAGTCGACCCTGGAGGAGGGCATCTTCTATCGGCACCTGGCCAACACGCTGGACCTGGATGACCCGGCCAATGCGTTCGTGGCGGCCGCGATTTCGAGTTCGCAGATGGTCGCCCTCAAGGGCGCCAGACCCTTTCCCAATTTCAGTCGCGCCGCAGACTTCTCATTTGCAGGCTCCTCGTCCAGGGCGCGGAAGTTTCTCGGCACTCTGCCATCTTCGGAGGGGGGAACCGATGGAACAGGATTGATGGGTCTCTATGGGGGACCGCGGGACGATCCCGGCCTGATTTATCGCTCCCTGGTTCATCGGACGGGCGGCCTTCTCGGCACCACGATGAGCATCCTCCAATCGGCGGTGGCCCAGGGTGGCTATGTCCCGGAGAATGGCGCCGTCTATCCGAACGATACGTTCGGCGCGAAGCTCCGGGAGGCGGCCATGCTGTTCAAGAGGACGCCGGTGCGGATCGTCGGCATGAACCTCGGGGGATGGGACACACACACGGCCCAGGGGCAACTCAACGGTTCCCAGGCCGAGCTCCTCGGCGGATTGGCCCAGGGCTTCCAGGCGCTCTACCGTGATCTGCAGGATCAATGGGATCGGATCCTCATCGTCACCATGACCGAGTTCGGCCGGACCTCGGAAGAGAACGGCAGCCGCGGCACGGACCACGCCGAATCGAGCGTCGTTTTTGTCGCCGGCGGGGGCGTCAAGGGGGGGATTTACAACTGCTCCGCGGATACATGGAAGGCAGGCGATCTCTTCAGCAGCCGCAACGGCCGGTATCTTGCCCAAAGGACGGATTTTCGCGGCGTCTTCGGAGAGATCTTCACCCGGTATTTCGGCGATCCCGACACCCTGCTGGATCAGATCATCCCCGGCTACCCGGCCGCCGCGAGGAAGGATCCCACCGGATTTGCACCACTGGGATTCATTGGGTCATGAAGTCCGCAACCCGGACGGCCGACTGAAAACCGTGCCGACCGCGTCCTCTCCGCGTCCGGGTTCCCGCGCGATATCCGGGCTCGGGGACCTTTCGTTGCCGGCGCGCAAACATCTCGTCGAGGCCCTCCGAAACGGGGGACGCCTGGCCCCGGCGCTCGTTCGCGAACTTCGGCGGGAATTGCGGATCACGACTGAGAAACTCATGGTCCGGCTCCTGAGTGTCGCGAGGGTCTATGCAGTGCCGCCCATTTCCGGGTTCCAGGTCGGCGCCGTGGCAAGAGGGAAGCGTTTGGAGGACGGCGAAGCGGCGCTTTATTTTGGGGCCAACTTCGAGTTCCGCGGCCAGGCCCTTGGGTTGGCGATTCATGCCGAACAGGCTGCCGTTCATCAGGCCTGGATCGGTGGCGAGCCGGGCATTGAATCGCTCGCTGTGAATGCGTGGCCCTGCGGGCATTGCCGCCAGTTCCTTCTGGAGCTCCATTCAGCGGCGGATCTCCATGTTCTCGTGCCCGATGCCGGACAAACACGGGCTGTCCGACTTACTCTGAACGACCTTCTTCCCCATGCATTTCGACCCGAGGACCTCGGAAGGACAGGCGATCTGATGCGTCCTGGCGCACGAGCCGTCACGCTCGCGCCTGTCCACGGGCGGCCCGATCCGCTGACGGGTAGCGCCCTGGCCGCGGCGGCGGCTGCCTACACTCCCTACACCGGAAGTTACGCAGCCTGCGCCCTGCGGCTTCGCGGCGGGTACGTGGTCACCGGCCGCTCACTGGAGAGTGTTGCCTACAACCCGAGCCTGTCCGCCATCGCATCGGCGCTTGTTTCCCTGAGGATGGGTGGGGCGGTCGGAGCTGGCGCGCCCATCACTCACGCCGTTCTTGTTGAGGTGCCATCAAACGCCGGCCAGGCCGATGTCACGCGGGCCGTCCTATCGTCGGTCGCCCCCGGGGTTCGCTTGAAGACCGTCGCCGCGCGCGTCGACGGGCCGGCTAAAACACGCCCAGGAGCCGCAGCGACGCGACGATCGCGAAGAGAAGGATAAGGGTGTCGAACCCCTTTTGGGGCAATCGGGCGATCAGGCTTCGGCCCACGAGCAGGCCCGCGACGATCGCAGGCATGAGAACGGCATTGAACGCCAGGGAGTGCCCGGTGATCAGGCCGAGCTGTGCGCTGAACGGGATTTTGACCAGGTTGATGATGAGAAAGAACCAGGCGCCGGTGCCGATGAACTGGTCCTTCGGAAGGCCGACGGCCAGCAGGTAGAGCGCCATCACGGGCCCGGCGGCGTTGGCCAGCATCGTGGTGACACCCGCGGTGAATCCCATGGCCCAGGCGAAGCCGCGTGAATGAGGGATCCGCTGCCACAACTGGGGGCGCCAATCCCGGATCCCCTGCGCAACCGCCAGCGTGAGCACGATCCAGCCCATGATCGGTCCGAAGCGCGCGGCGTGGAGTTGCCCCATCAAGGCCCAACCGATGATCACCCCCAGAACGGCTGGCGGCAGCGTGCGCAAGACGTGTTGCCATTGGGCATGCCGCCGGAACAAGCGTACCGCGCCGATGTCGCCGACCACCAACATCGGCAGGACGACACCGGTCGATTGGAGTCCAGGAAAGAGCTGCGCGAACAGGACCACGTGCAACAGGCTGATCCCGGGCAGGCCGCTCTTGGAGATGCCAATGCCGACCGCGGCGAGAATCGCGAGGGCCCATTGCAGGGGTGTGAATGCCGGCAACACGGGCCCAGAGTCGCTGGCGAGCACTTCCACGGCAATCCCGTCCGCGATCCCCGACAAACACGCAATTCACGATGAAGGACACTCGTGTCCTTCGTCCTCTTCGCGTCCTTCGTGGTGAATTAGAGGGGTGAGTCGGCGTGTTTGTGGCGCATCTGGGGCGGAGGACGGTCAACATCATCCGCGGGGAGTTCAGTGGAGAACTGGTCGATGTCGCCGACCTCCGCCTTCAATTGAAGCATGCGGGCCTTGAGTTTGTCCGCGAGCGGTTTGTAGGCCGGGTCCGGGTAAAGATTGTGCATTTCCAGGGGATCGGCCCGCAGGTCATAGAGTTCCCATTGATCCTTGCGCCAGAAATAAATGAGTTTGTGGGTCCCGGTGCGGATGCCGTAGTGGGCGCGGGTGTTGTGGTGACCGGGGTCGTGATAGTAGCGATAATAGAACGCGTCCCGCCAGTCGGCCGGCTTTTCACCGGAAAAGAGCGGCACCAGGCTCCGTCCCTGCATGTCCTTCGGAGTGGCGACCCCGGCGAGATCGAGGAAAGTAGGGGCAAAATCGCAGTTGATGGCGAGGGCGTCGACGACCGTCCCCGGCTGGATGCCGGCGGGCCACCGCGCAAGAAACGGCATCCGGATCGACGGTTCATACATGAACCGCTTGTCGTAGAGGCCGTGGTCCCCGAGAAAGAGACCCTGGTCGCTTGTGTAAATGACGAGGGTGTTGTCACGGAGCCCATGGCTGTCGAGCCAGTCGAGAAGGCGGCCGACATTGTCATCCACACTCTGGATGCACGCGAGGTAATCCTGCATGTACCTCTGGTATTTCCAGCGGTTCAGGTCATCCCCCGCGAGCGTCGTTCGCGCGCCATTCCCTTCGAGCGTGACCTCGGTCGGTTTGGCATTCAGCCATTGGTTCCTATCAGCGGAAGAGAGACCGTCCGGTGGCGCGAGCTTCAGGTCGCGCCGCGTGAGATCGTGGAAGACAGTCTGCTTTTGTTCGCGAAGAGCGTCGGTGCGACCGGCGTAGTCGTCCCAGAGGGTGGCGGCTTCGGGGATCTTTCTGGTCGCGAATTCCCGCCGATAATGTTCGTTGGGGACCCATTCGCGATGAGGCGCCTTGTGGTGGACCATCAGGAAGAAGGGTTTGTCCTTTGGGCGCTGTTCGAGTGTGCGGATGGCGATGTCCGTGATGACATCCGTGACGTAACCTGGATAAACGCGATAGCCGTCACGGTCATAGAACTGGGGATCGTTGTAACGTCCCTGGCCCGGGAGAATATTCCAGTTGTCGAAGCCCTGGGGATCGCTGCCCAGGTGCCACTTGCCAATCATGGCCGTGTAGTAGCCCGCCTCGTGAAGGAGGCGGGCGACCGTGGTCCTCGCCGGATCGAGGTGGTTGAACACGGGAACGCCATTCCGGTGGCTATACTGTCCAGTGATGATCGTGGCGCGGCTCGGGGTGCAGATGGAGTTGACTGCAAAACAATGATTGAGGCGGAGACCCTCGTGGGCCAGTCGGTCGAGGTTGGGCGTCTGATTGACCACGCTGCCGTACGCGCCAATGGCGTGCGCGGCGTGATCATCCGCCATGATGAACACGATGTTGGGACGTGCGGCGGCGGCGGCGTCAACGATCCCGGCGAGAGTCCAGGCCAGGAACCCGGCCGTAACGAGGCCGAATTGAACGAGGGATGTCGAAAGTCGAATCATTGCGATTCCAGTCCAGGTGGAACGCGTCAGGGCTTCGCAAGCCGGTAGAACTGGGCCGAACCCGTGGGGGTCACACCCACCGTGTTCGTGCCACCTGACTGCGTGGGCGTGGCCGACACGGCCGTCCAACTGCTGTTCGGCCCAAGGGCTGCGCTCGACTGCAGGACGTAGTCCGTGGCGTCCGCGGGCCAGGAAACCTCCAGGTTGTTGGCAACCGTGCGAATGCTGACGGCGACCTCACCTCCCGGCGTCGTGGCGGAGGCTGTCACTTCGAGCGCGGCAAGGTAGGTGACTGCGGGATTGGTCCCCGCGTAAGCGACGACGAAGGACCCGGTGGCGGGCGAATACTTGATGTTATGATCATTCGCGCTGTTGCTGATGCCGCCGGGTGCGTCGGCCAGAAGATAGGGGGCGCCAAGCTGACTCGGCAACGGCTGGCCGTCCGGGCCGAGCAGGGTGACGGCATAGGCCTCCGGGTTGCCAACGGTGCTGCCGGTCGCGTTGAAGCCGACGACAATGACCCCGTGATCCGGATCCGCCGCCAGTTGGGGATGCTGATGATTGAAGGGATCGCCGCTCGTGCCGTCGAGGTACGGGACTTCGGGGCCGGCTGGAGTGAAGGTGTAAGTGGGCGCCGGTCCGATGCTCAGATACGAGAGCGTTCCATTGGCGGTGCCATTGCCCGCATCGAACGCGGTGATGACCTGACCATTGAACGGGTTTTCCAGGGCAGCGGGATGGCCCTCCGCGGTGCCGGCCGGCTGGCCGTCGGCGAGAGGCTGTTCTGTGCGCGTGACGAGGTTGCCCTGGCCGTCAGGGAGCGTATCGACCACCGCGCCGACAATGCGGTTGCCATAGGGGCCGGTGGAACCATTGGAGTTGTCCGTATTGACTATATAAAGGAAGGCGTCCTCGGCCGGAAGATAGGTGACATCCGGGTCGTCCTCGTCTCCGACGCTTTGAAGGAGGTCCAACCGGTTCTCCCCGGTGGAGAGAAGGTCGCCGGTGGAACTGAAGAGCGCGCCGACAACACCTTCGCCTTCGTCGGGAAACTTGTATTCCGCCACCATGAGGAAGTTGCCGTTTTTGGTGCTCACCGCGACGGCCACGTCATCGTAACTGTAGGAGGTGTCCTCGTCGTAAACGAAGGCCTTGGCGACGGGTGAACCCGTTCCCGCGTCGGTTGCCGTCTTGACCAGGGCGATCAACGGGACGTCCAGCCCCGCGGGACTCGACGCGCGGGCGTTGGCAACGACGACGTACTGTTTGGAGACGGGATTGAACTTCACGTCGTGTCGGGTGATGTCGCCGACCGGGTTCCCAACGATGATGAAGGGATCGCTGGTCGGCGTGAGCGTCCGCGGGTCGTAGAACCGTCCGATGAGGGCGGCAAGCGCCACCTGGCCCGTGATCGGATCGGTCAATCCAGCGGTATTGGCGCTGTCGATGGTGGTCACGAGGACCTCGGGTTCGAGGGTATTTGCCGCGACACCGGCCTCCTTGGAACTGATTCCCTCGCCGGTGACGACGACCGGATCGAGGCTGCGGAGGCGAGGACCCTCCGGAGGGGAGAGCGGTTCGGTGAAATCGATCCATGCGACATAGAAGTCCGAGTCGCGCAGATCGGCCTCGGTATCGGACGTGGTGGCGCGGCTTTGGACGGTGAACTTGCCGCCGGCAAATTCGTACGAGAGAAACGCGCGCGTGGCGAGGGGTTCGAGGGCACCGCTCTCCAATCCGGCCGCCTGCAACAACAACGCCCCTGAGGATCCCGTCTTGCCAGGAATTGTGATTTCATAGGTGCCGGCGGCGGTCCGGTTGACGGTGAAGTCGCCCACGGCCTTGGTCTTGGAGCCGTCAGCTCCGGAAATGTATCCGCCCACCAACCGGGCGGAGGTGTAGGGCACATAGACGAATTGAAACTCGGACTGATCAGCGCCAGCCAGCGATTCGGCATCCGTTGCCGCGTCCTCGCGAAGGGTCACGAGCCATCCGTTCCCGTCGGATTCGGGGGCGACACCGGCGATATTGACGTCGCTGCCGCCGTCCGAGGAGGTACAGAAGAGCATGCCGTCCTCCAGTGAATTCACACCGGGGAGGTGGAGTCGGGCGCGGCCCCCGAACTGGCCGCTGCCGTCGGGAAAGTCGAGCCACTGCACCAGGCCGGCGGACAATCCGGCGGCGTGGGCATTGGGCCGGGTCCAACGCGCCGTTCCATCGGGAAGCACCGGATCGCCGGTCAGCGGTCCGGCTGCTTCGCCTCCCAGCCAACCTTGATCGTAGGGGAACCAGGTGACGGAGAATGCGAAATTGCCCTCGGGACTGGAGGCGTGGGTGCCCGCCCGGCCCGTATTGATGTCGAGATCGCCGTTGGCGAACTGGCCCGTGAGCATGTCATATCCCGGACCCGAGGAGGATTCCGAGACGGCAACGGTCGGGAAGAAGGGTCCCTCGCCATCACTCCAATCGATCGGGCCGTTCTGGCGCGCGGTGGGGAGGATGACGCCACGGACGGGGGTCGGACGCCAGGCCAGGCTTGCCGCCAGTCCCGGCGAGGTGTCGGCGAACTCGATGTAGCCCTGGTTCAGGGTCCCGTTGGCCGCGGCTGTCGGATCGGCCGGCGACAAGCGCATCGAGAAGTCTCCCCGGTTGTAGCGGTTGATCGACCACGCGATCGGACCCTGACCGTCGAAGGCCGTCACCTCCGCGTTGCTGTCGAAGGTGGCGCCGCCGCGAACGATCAGGTTGGCACCCGTGACCGACGTGTTGGGGTAGGCGCCGGGCTCGCCGCCGCCGTCCGGCACGACGACCACGGGACCGGGCGGCGCTGCTGCCAGGCTCGAAAGGGCAGAGGGAACAAGGAAGGCGACGAGCGCCGCCGTCGAGTGTGTCAATCGGGAGGATGGGTGAACGTTCTTCATGGTGTGAAACGAATGGCCAGGGACCGGGCGAGGACGCCGGGAATCGCACGGAAAGCCCGCCTGGGCATCACCGCTTTTCGGAGAAGAGCTTCGGTCGTGTCCAGCCGAAAGCTGAGGCTCGTGGCGCGGAGACTACCGTCGCCATTCGGTCCTGGGAGGTTCCGGCAGCCCAAGGACGCGGTAGGAAGTGCGGAAGTGCATCTTGGCCACCTTGGGTAGGGCATCGGGTCCGTGACGTTGGACCAGTTCGCGACCGGCGGCCTCGACCGCGGCGGAGGCGCCCTTGGGCAGTTCCATGCCGTAGGTCCCGCCCAGGCGCTTGAGGCGGCGCACGAATTCATCCCGGGCAAGGATCGAGGCCGCCGCCACGGAAAGATCCGCCTCGGCCCTGTGGCGCTGCACCAATTCCAGGTCGCGGCCGAGGGACATCAGGGCCTTTTCGACGGTCGTCTTGTCCCTCGCGAACTGATCGCTGATGGCCCGCACGGGCGGCGGATCCATGCGGTGCCGCTGAGCCAGAAGATTCTCGATCACGCGGGCGTGGCCCCAGGCCAGGACGCGATGGATCGATTGGTTCTGACGATACATCCGGTTGTAGGCCTCGGGGCCGATCGGCACGACGACAAACACGCACCCCGGGGTCTTGCGAATGGTGTCGGCCAGCCTGGCGACCTGCGTGTCGCTGGAGATTCGCTTGGAATCGCGGATGCCCTGGTCCTTCCAGGCCTCCAGGACGCCGGCGTTGACATAGACGCCCGCGACGCAGAGCGGCCCGAAGAAGTCGCCCTTCCCGGACTCGTCGATTCCGAGGCGGGGAGCCAGCAACTCCGGATCGAGGACCGCTTCGTAACCCAGTCTGGCCGCCTTGAGAACCTCCGGTTCGAGCACGAACTGGACGAAGTCCTGGGTTCCCTTGCCCTGAACCACGAGTTTACCTGATTCGTAGAATGTGACGTTGACATCCTTTCGGGCGCCGCTGAACCGGGCATAGGGGACCTTGCGCATGGCAAACGTCCCGCCACGGAGGATCTGCTCGAGCGTCTTCGCCTGTTCCGGCTCGAGCGTTGTGGTGTAGCTCATCAATGGCGCGGCCACGCGTCGAGAAGAGGGGAGCGCGCGGAACGCGTCGAGACGGAAAAGACGTGGACCAGCGGAAGCTGACGGGGAGGATATCCCGGGTTCTCCGATCAGGGATCGGGACCTTGGTGTCGGCTTCGGCCGGTCCTTGGGCGTCGGGGGGTTGGGAGGTCCGTCTGGGCGGCCTCCGCCGCACCGGCATTGCCCTTCACACCATTTCTCGGTTGAAACGGGAAAACCTTGAGCGCGGAAACTCTCACGGCGATATGCGCCGGAGTTCGGTCGTCCTCGCCCTCTCTCACCCGCAGGGCGGGATGTCCCCGTGCCACGGGGTCGCCTGCTCGTAGGCATGGGCAATACGGAACAGGGTCGCCTCTCCGAGCGGTCGTCCCAGGAGCTGAAGCCCGACCGGTAGGCGCGGTGTCCCGGTGAATCCGCAAGGCATGCTCAGGCCACAAATGCCGGCCAGGTTGCACGAGATCGTGAAGATGTCGCTCAGGTACATCTGAAGGGGATCCTGCGTCTTCTCCCCGATGGCGAACGCTGGCGTGGGGGTCGTGGGTGAGACGATGGCGTCGACCCGTTCGAACGCCTCGAGGAAGTCCTTGCGGATCCGGGTCCGGACCTTCTGCGCTCGGAGATAGTAGGCATCATAGTACCCACTGCTCAGGACATACGTCCCCAGAATCACGCGTCGCTTCACCTCGGCGCCGAAGCCGGCCCCGCGCGTCTTTTCGTACATGTCGGTGGGATCGGAGCCCGCGATGCGAAGCCCGTAGCGCACACCGTCGAAACGGGCAAGGTTGGCCGACGCCTCCGCCGTGGCGATGATGTAATAGGTGGCGACGGCGTACGCACTGTGCGGCAACGACACCTCCTCGACGGAGGCCCCCAGGGCCTCGAGTTGGCGGATGGCCGTCTCCACCGCGGAACGAACCCCGGCGTCCAGGCCGCCGCCCATGAACTCCCGCACCACGCCGAGTCGGAGTCCTCGAAGATCCCCGGTCAATCCTGCGGTGTAGTCGGGAACGGGCTCCCGGAGGCTGGTGGAGTCCCGCGGGTCATGGCCGCTGATCACCCGGGTGACGAGCGCCGCATCCAGGACACGACGGGTGAATGGCCCGACCTGATCGAGGGATGACGCGAAGGCAACCAAGCCATAACGCGACACCCGGCCGTAAGTGGGTTTCACCCCGATGCATCCGCACAGGGCCGCCGGTTGCCGGATCGATCCGCCCGTGTCGGATCCCAGCGCGGCCGGGCATTGATTTGCCGCCACCGCCGCGGCGGAGCCCCCGGAGGATCCGCCGGGAATCCGGGTTGGATCCCATGGATTGCGGGTCGTGAAGAAGGCGGAATTCTCGGTGGAACTGCCCATGGCGAACTCGTCCATGTTCAGCCTGCCGAAGATCACCGCACCGGCCGCGCGCAGACGTTCCACCACCGTGGCGTCATACGGGGAGACATAGCCCTCGAGGATCCTGGAACCGCAATGGCACGGCTGACCCCGATGGCAGAAGAGGTCCTTCAATCCAATGGGGATTCCAAGGAGGGGCTTCTGCGCGTGCGTGACCCCTGCCGCGATATCCCGATCGACGGCATCCGCCTGGGATACGGCATCGCCGGTATCGATACTGAGGAATGCCTTCAGGGTGTCATCCGTGCGGTGGATCTGGTCGAGACAGGATTGCAGGGCCTCACGCGCGGAACAACGGCGCGAGCCAAGCTCCGTCGCGAGTTCGGAGATCGAAAGGCGATGAAGCACAGGGGTTCGGTCACTCAACAATCTTTGGGACGATGAACAAGCCGTTGGCCTTCTGAGGGGCATTGCGCATCGCCTCTTCATGCGGAAGGCCCGGCACGGGCTCATCCGGACGGGCGACATTGGCCAGGGCAAATGCGTGGGCCGTCGGCTCGTCCCCCGAGACATCCACGCCCCGAAGCTGCTCGACGTAGCCGAGAATGCTGGTCAGTTGCGACCCGAGGTGCCGTTCCTCCTCGGGCGTCAACGCGACGCGAGCGAGGTCGGCGACGTAATGGATGTTGAAGGATTCAGCGGGCACGGCGCGAGCGTAGGGGAGCGGTCTTTGCGAGTCCACACACAGAGAGAGTGTGGGCGGGGGTCCATCGGATGGGAGCGGGTGGTCCCGCGGTCGCGCGACAGGGAAAGGGTCGTCGCTCCAGTTCAACGGCAAACGCTTTCGCGCGGATTGATCCTCCAATCCTATTGACCGACCCCTTGGGTCAGGGTCTTGCGAACGAGGCTCGCAAGCGCCTCGATCCAATCCGTGCGTTCGTTCAGACAGGGTATCAGCTCAAACTCGGTGCCGCCCGCTTCCAGGAAGCATTCGCGTCCCCGAATCCCGATCTCCTCCAACGTCTCCAGGCAGTCGGCGACAAAGGCCGGACAGATGACGAAGAGCCGCCGCACGCCCTCATGGGCCAGGCGCGGGATCTCGTGATCCGTATACGGTCGCAGCCACGGGTCGCGTCCGAGCCGCGACTGGAACGAGACCGAGTATTTCTGCAGACCCGTGCGCCGCACGAACTCGGCCACGGTACGAAAACATTGTGCCCGATAACACGTGTCATGGGCGGGGGACGGCTTCTGGCAGCAATCCAGGGACTGGAGACAGTGCGCGCCGGTGGGATCGCTCTTTCGAAGGTGACGTTCGGGGATGCCGTGAAAGCTGAAGAGGAAGTGGTCCGGATCGCGCGCGAGATAGTCGCGGCTGCTGCTTACGAGGGCGTCGATGTATTTCGGGTCCGCGTAGAATGGCGCGGCGGTGCGCACCGCCATGGACGGGCTGAGACGGCGGACGGTCGTCGTCACATGTTCCACAGCGGTCTCGAAGCTCGACATCGCGAAGTGTGGGAACAGGGGCAGGAGCGCGACCTCGTGAACGCCCCTGGCGGTGAGTTGCCGGACGGCATCGGCGGCCGTGGGGAACCGGTAGCGCATTGCCAGTTCCACCGGCATCCCAAGATGCGCCTCGAGCGCCGAACGCACGCGGCGGCTGGTCACCACCAGGGGAGATCCCTCGGCAGTCCAGATCTTCTCGTACGCCTCGGCAGATCTTCGTGGACGAAACGGCAGAATGAATGCGTTGACCACGAACGCACGCGCGGGCCAGGACATGTCGATCACCCGCGGGTCCATCAGGAATTCCCGAAGATACCGGCGGACGTCGGGCACCGCAGTCGAATCCGGCGATCCGAGATTGATGAGGAGAACGCCCTGCCGGTTCATGAAGGGGTCGGCATCGCCGCGGCCGAAGCGGACGGGGCGCCCGTGGCCTGCTGAAGGCGGCCCGCGATCCGCTCCGCGACGCGGGCGCCGGTGAGGATGGAGTCGCTCAATGCAACGCCGTCCCGGAAATGACCGGCGACGTGGAGATCCGGGGCCCGGGATTCGAGTTCATTCAGGAGTTCCTTCACGGAGTCGTAACCGACATTGTATTGCGGAATGGCATGGGGCCACCGGGTCACATGCTGAAAGACCGGCGGCCCGTGAACGCCCAGAAGGCGGCCGAGGTCCTCCATCACTCGTTCCAGCAAGGGTGCGTCCGCCAGGAGGGCCATCTCGGGCCGGCGAGCCCCTCCGACATAAGTCGTGAGCGTCAGGTGCCCCTCCGGGGCCCGACCCGGGAAGAGGGACGACGAGAAGAGGGTCCCAAGAATCCCAAACCCTTCCCGATGCGGGATCAGCATCCCGAATCCACGACACGGATGGGTGACATCAGAGCGGCGAAAGCCCAGGACAACGCTGGTCACCGGCGGATAGGGCACCTTCGCGAGCGATTCGAGAGCCGGCGCGCCCGGGCACCGGATCGCGAGTCGGGCGAGGGAATGCGCCGTCCCACAGAACAACACGACGCGGTGCGCCGATTCCCCGGCGACACCATTTTCCTCCCACAGGACGCGCCAGCCGTCTTCGGCTCTCACCAGTTCGCGGACGGAGGTGGCGAGGCGAACGGACTCCCGGTGCCGTTCGCAGAGTGTGTCCGGCAGGACCTGGAGACCCTCGTCAAACGAGAGCTTTCGCGCATTGGCCTTGGAGACGTCTCCGCGCCTCCGGCGGGCGCGCGCGCCGAAGATCTGCCCGCGGATCAGCGACCCATATTCCGCCTCGAGGGCGACGATTCGTGGGAAGGCATGGCGAATCGAGAGGGCCGACGGATCGCCCGCGTAAATGCCCGTGACCAACGGATCGATGCCGTAGTCGAGGAATTCCTGCCCAAGCCGCCGGCGCACGAAGGAAGCAACGCTCTCGTCGGTCTGTTCGCGGCGGCGCCGCACGAAGGGCTCGCGGAGTAACCGCAACCGGGCCACGACCGAGAAGAGGGGCGACACAAAGAATGCGGCGCCTGACCCGGGCAGGAGCACGGGGCGTCCATCGCGCACGACATACCGGGCGTCGGCCCGCGGATCCGAATAGCGCCGACGCGATGTCAGCCCGAGATCGTCGATCAGCGCCGGGAGCCGGGGGTCGGTCTCCAGGAGGGTGTTCGGTCCCCCTTCAGCCAGCCATGGCCCTTCGCGATGGCTTCGGATGACGCCGCCGGCGCGTGGGGAGGCTTCATACAACCCAACGGAAATGCCCGCCTTGCGGAGGTGATGAGCGGCCGTGAGACCGGTGATGCCCCCGCCGATGATGGCCACCTGGGTCATGGGAGATCAGATCGGCCGGATCAGATCGTGCGGGAGAAGCGCCGTTCCGCCGTCCTGGGCAGGTAGGCGTCAAAGCGCATGGCGATGTTGCGCACCAGCAGACGGCCGAGGTCGGTGACCGCAAGGCCGCCGGCCTCCCGGGTCACGAGACCGTCCGCCTCCATGTCCTCGAGACCCTCCAGTTCAGTCGCGAAATACGACGCAAAATCGATCCCAAGCCGGCGGGACATTTCGCTGAAATCGACGCCGAGATTGCACATGATCTCCGTGATCGTCGCGCGTCGAATCCGATCGTCCTCCGACACGCGACAACCTCGCACGACCGGCAGGTGCCCGGCATCCACGAGCCCATAATACGCCTCGAGATGCTTCTCGTTTTGCCAGTACGCGACCGGGGTTTGAGAGATCGCCGACATCCCGAAGGAGGAGATGTCAGCGCCGCCGCGGGTGCTGTATCCCTGGAAATTGCGTTGCAGGGTCCGGTTGGCCTGCGCGATGGCCAATTCGTCGCCCGGACGCGCGAAGTGGTCCATGCCGATATACACATACCCGGCGTCCTGGGTGAGCGTCTCGATGACGAGCTTCAAAAGATGCAGCTTGGTCTCGGGGGCAGGCAGCGCGAGGCGTTTATCGAAGATCTTCTGCGACGGCTTCAGCCAGGGGACGTGCGCATAGCTGAACACTGCCAACCGGTCCGGACGCAGTTCGATGATCTGGTCGAGGGTGCGCCGGAAGGAGTCCACCGTCTGATGCGGAAGGCCGTAGATCAGATCAAGATTCAGCGAAGTGAAACCCGCGTCGCGGATCCACTGGATCACCTGCGCCGTGAGATCGCGCGGCTGGATGCGGTGGACCGCCTCCTGGACCTTGGGCTCGAAATCCTGGACCCCCAGCGAGGCGCGACGAAATCCGACCTCGCGCAGGGCGGCGACATGTTCGGGCGACAAACGCCGCGGGTCGATTTCCACCGACGCCTCGATGTCGGGAGAGACCCTGAATCGTTCATGGATCGCGCCACCCAGCTTCCGGATTTCGGCCGGAGACAGGAATGTGGGGGAACCGCCGCCCCAGTGGAGTTGGACGATCGGACGGTCGGGCTGGAGGAGCGGCCGCGCGAGATCCATCTCGCGTTCGAGATAGCCAATATAATGGTCTCCCTGACGGTGGTTCAGCGTGATGACGGTGGTGCACCCGCAGAACCAGCAGAGCGTTTCACAGAACGGGATGTGGAAATACAGCGACAAATCACCCAGCCCCTCCCGCCCCGCCTCGAGTTCCCGGCGCGCATCGCTCTCGCCAAAATCATCGGCAAACCGTGTCGCCGGCGGGTAGGACGTGTACCGCGGTCCCGGGACATTGTATTTCTGGATCAGATCCAGGTCGACTTGAAGCCCCTTCATGAAAAGCTGCGAACGGTGCTGACCAGGGTTTCGATGTTTTCCAGGGACGCCAACGGGGGCACCCCGTGGCCAAGATTAAAGACGTGTCCGGGTCGGTCCCGCATCACCTCGAGAATGGAGCGAGTCCGCGCCCTGACAACCTCCGGCGTGGCGACAAGAACGTGCGGATCGAGATTACCCTGGATGCCGATGGTGGGCGGGATCTCCACCCGCAACCTGCCGAGGTCAATGGATGAATCGACCCCAAGGACCTTGGCACGCGTTTCCAGGAGGATTGGCGTTTCCGCCTGCGCCCCCTTGCAAAAAACGATCACGGGCACGCGCCTTCCCACGGCATCGACGATCCGGCGGATCCACTCTCCGGAAGCCTGGGCAAACGCGGACGGCGGCAGCAAATGCGCGAGGGTGTCGAAGATCTGTACGGCCTCCGCGCCGGCGTCGCATTGCAGGTGGAGGTAATCGATGATCGCCGTGGTCAGCCTCTCCGCCAGGAAATCGTACGTGGCACGATCCGTCTGAAACAGGTCCAGGGCCCGACCGAACGCCGAGGAACTGCCGCCTTCGATCATGAAGTTCGCCAGGGTCCACGGAGACCCGCTGAAGCCGATCAACGCCGCGGTCTCCCCGAGTTCCCGCCGGACGAGGCGAAGGGCGTCGCCGACGTACTCCAGGCGGTCACGAATCCGGCCCGGTGCGAGGCGCTCGATGTCGCCGCGCTTTCGAATGGCGAAGGCCATCTGGATGCCACCTTCGTCGGCGAATTGGTACGCCTGTCCCAACGCCTCCGGGATGACAAGGATGTCGCTGAAAATGATCGCGGCATCGAAGCCAAACCTTCGAATCGGTTGAAGTGTGACCTCGGTCGCGAGTTCTGGCGTCCGGACCATTTCCACGAACGAGTGGCGCTGCTTGAGGGCGCGGTATTCGGGGAGAACCCGGCCAGCCTGGCGCATGAGCCAGACGGGCGTCTTGTCCACCGGTTCGCACGCCCAGGCTCGGAGGAGGCGTTCGCGCCCGGTCATGCGCGGGCGGGACGCGGCGGGCGTCCAAGGATCGGATCTGGTCGCGGATGAAAGAGGCACGGGCGAACGGGTCGTTGCAGCGCAGCAGCCAGTGTGCGGCAGGTTGGCCATTGATGGAAAGCCTGGATGGCGGGCCGGTTTCAGGCACGACGACGGCGTGTCGCGGCATCCCGGAGAGAGGCCCGGTCCCGGAGCGACAGTTCGTCGCTCCCCGGACCGATGTCCCACAATGTCCCCCTTCCCCGGTCTCCAGCGATGCAGAATGCCGGTAAGGACCAGCATCCGATGGGAGAGGGATGGGGCGAGGGGCCGCTTATCGGTTCCCGCGACGGGTTTGGATGCCTACTTTTCCTTCTCCGCCGGTTGAAGGATCGCATAGCATGTTGGGCGTGTTCGGTCTGTCGGATCGTTTGTTGTTTGCCCTGGCCGCCGCGTTCTACGCCGCGGCGAGCGGGTACGCCGTCCTGCTTTGGCGTCGGGGTTTCAACCGGGATGACTGGTGGTGCTATGCCTTGCTGGCGTGCGGTTTCATCCCGCACACGGGCGCGCTGGTCGCCCGTGGCTTTTCCCTCAACCATTGTCCGGTCTCCAATCTCTTCGAAGCCACGATGTTCATCGGGTGGACGGTTGTCCTTTGTCATTTGGTGGCGGGTTTGTGGTCGCGGCTCCGGTTCCTTTGCGCCCTGGGGGCGCCGCTGCTGCTGGCGCTCGGTGTTTTCGGGCTGCAGCCGGGCCTCGACCGACCAGGACCGGTATTCGAGGTGACGCGCGGCATCGTCAGTCTGCATGCCTCGCTGGTCCTTCTGGCCTACGGCACGTTCGGCCTGAGTGCGGCGGCTTCGGTCCTTTACCTGGTGCAGGAGCACGACTTGAAATTCCGGAAGGTCCGTGCCGTGTTGTCACGCCTGCCCTCAATGGAACGACTTGAGAAGGTGGTCACACGCTCGCTGGCAACCGGCTTCGGGCTGCTGTCGGTCGGTCTGCTCGTCACAGTGATCCTGGTGCGACAGAGCCAGGACGTGCCGGTTGAAGGCGACCCAAAGGTGATCTGGTCGGCCATCGTATGGACGGGCTACGCGGTGCTTTTGGCGTTGCGGTGGCGCCGCGGATGGGGGGCACATTTTCTCGCCTGGGGGGCCCTGGCGAGTTTTGCGTTTGTGATGTTGACGTTCTGGGGTACCAACCTGCTCTCGCCGCTTCACCACCACTGACGCCATGCCAGTCTTCTGTGTCGGCCTCAGCCACCGCACGGCCTCCGTCGAATTGCGCGAACGATTCGCGGTGAGTGAGGAGGCCATGCCCGGCGCCCTGGAACGTTTGCGGGCGTCCGGTTGCGCCGATGAGGTGGTCTGGCTCTCAACCTGCAACCGTGTTGAACTGTACGTATGCGGGGACGCCAGCCGGGTGGAACTGGTGCGCAAATTCCTGATCGAAGCCAGCCAGGTCGACGGCGATCCCCTCGGGGATGCCCTTTATCTCCTGCGCGAACCGGAGAGCATCGAACACCTCTTCCGTGTGGCGTGCGGCATGGACTCGATGGTCCTCGGTGAAACGGAGATCCTCGGCCAGCTCAAGCGCGCCTATGAACTGGCGCGGCAGGCCGGTCACACCGGGGCCCGGCTGAACAAGACCTTCCAACGCGCATTCAACGTCGCCAAGCAGATCCGCTCCGAGACGCAGATCCAGCGCGGCGGCATCTCGGTGGCATCTGTCGCGGTGGAACTGGCCGAGCACATCTTCGAAAAGGTGCAAGCTCGCCACGTGCTCGTGATCGGGGCCGGGGACACGGGGGAGAAGGTCGCGCGCGCGCTGATCTCCCGCGGGGCCGGACAGATCCTGATCTCGAACCGATCGCCCGCAAAGGCCGAGGCGCTCGCGGCCAGCCTGGGTGCTCCCGCCCGCGCGATCGGCGAATGGTCCGAGGCAGCGATCCACGTCGATGTCATCGTCACCAGTACGTCATCCCCCGGCTTCGTGCTGGACGCGGCGGCGGTGGCAGGGCTGATGACCCGCCGCGAACGACGCCCCCTCCTGCTCATCGATCTTGCCGTGCCACGCGACATCGACCCGGGCGTGATTGGCCTCTCGGATGTTTACCTCTTCAACGTGGATGATCTCCGGGCAATCGCCGACGCGCACCTCCGCCAGCGGGAGTCCGAAATCAGCCGGTGCGAACACCTGATCCGGCAGAAGGCGTCCGCGGTGACGGAGGACACCGGAGGCCGGCGATCCGCCGTCGCCGATTCGTTGTCGGCCCGCGTTTCCACGTCGTGATTCCATCCACCGCCGCTGTGCCCCCCTTTCGCATCGCAACCCGCGGGAGCGCGTTGGCGCTTGCCCAGGCGCGCACCGTCAAGGGCGCCTGTGAATCCGCGTTTCCGGGACAACCGTTCGAGATCCGCGTCATCAAGACCACGGGCGACCGTCTCCAGACGGCCTCGATGCGGCAGCCGGATCCCGGGTTGCCAAAAGGCCTTTTCACCAAGGAACTCGAGGTGGCGCTCGCCGAAGGGCAGGCCGACATCGCCGTGCACAGCCTGAAGGATCTCCCGACGGATCTTCCCGGGGGGCTTCAACTAGGCGCCGTTCTGCGTCGGGCGGATCCGCGCGACGTCCTGATCGCCCGGCTCGAACCGGGCGCCGGCGCCCGATTCGGTGGCCTGCCGGATCTGCCCCAGGGCTGTGGGGTCGCCACCAGCAGCACGCGGCGGATCGCCCAGCTTCGGCAACTTCGGCCCGATCTTCGCCTGGTTGAGATTCGGGGAAATGTCCCGACGCGCCTGCGCAAATTGGCGACGCAACCGGAGTTCTCCGCCACCGTTCTCGCCGCCGCCGGACTGGCGCGGCTTGGAATCGGGCTGGATGAGCACGGGCGCCTCGAGGCCCCGAACGAACTCGCCCCGGACGGTTGGGGAGCGCCCTTGGTCGCCGCGTGCCTCCCTCTCGACGTCATGGTGCCAGCGCCCGGTCAGGCGGCCATCGGGATCGAATGCCGGGTCGGCGACACACGGGCCGTGACGATCTGCAGCCGCCTCGATGACGCCGGAACTCGAGCCTGCGTCGAGGCCGAGCGCGCGTTTCTCGCCAGCTTCGGCGGCGGCTGTCACAGCCCGGTTGCCGCCCTGGCCGAGATCCAGGGGGCCCGTCTGACGCTGACAGCGGTGGCGTTCGAGGGCGAACGGGTGTGGCGCGATACCCTGAATGGCCCGGTCGAAGAGGCGGTGGAAATCGGGCGGCGCGCCGGACACGCGGCGCACCGCGCTTTCGCCGGCATGGACCGCTGAATCACCCTCGACCCCGGAGGGGGTCGCACGCCGGCGCGTTGGTTCCCCATCGGTCCGCGAGCGCCACTCCCGCCAGAAGTGTGCATTCTCAAAAACCGACCCCTTTACGGCCCCTTTACGGACTGCGAAAACAGGGCCCTTCCTACTTTTCAGACGGGCTCTTACGGACTTTATGCAGGATGGCCTGCACCAGCCCTTCCGCTGTGTGCGCGGAGGCTTCGGCGTCGGGATTCAGTGAGAGGGCTTCCAAGGCACGGGTGGTCTCCGGCCCGATGGAGGCCAGCCGCATCGACGGGTGTCTTCCACGAAGAGCGGGAAGATCAATGCGGGCATGGAAGTGCTCGACCGTTGAGGCGCTCGTGAAGGTGACCCAATCCGCGCCGGACTCGCGGAGAGACGCAACGGCACTCTCCGCACGCTCCATCTCCGGCTGAGTCTGATAGAAGGCGATGTCGTCGACGATGGCGCCGCGCTCCTCGAGTTCGCGGCAGAGATCGGGATTCGCAGTCTGCGCCCGGGCCAGCAGGATTCGAAGGTTTTCCAGGCCCTCCACCTTGGCGATCGCGTCCGCCACCTGGCGTCCAACGAACTGCGCCGGCATGGCGTCGACGCGCAGGTGAAAACGCCGGAGGCTCGCCGCCGTCGCCGGGCCGACTGCGGCGAGCCGGACATTGCCAACGGATCGGATGTCTTCGTAGGCGGCGAGCAGGGCATCGAAAAACGCGCCGACGCCATTCGCACTGGTGAAGACGATCCAGTCGTACTCACCGAGGCCGGCGAGGCACTCGACCATGGATAGTCGATCGGCGGGCGGACCCATTCGGATCACGGGGATTTCCAGGACCTCGGCGCCCAGTTCGGCGAGACGCGTCACGAGTTCCCCGGCCTGTTCGGGGCGTCGTGTGACGACCACACGACGGCCGAAGAGCGGGCGCGACTCGAACCAGTTGAGGCGGTCCCGCAGGCGGACGACCTCGCCGATCACGGCGATGGCAGGCGGGCTGAGGCCGATCTCCCGCGCGCGCTGGGCGATGTCTGCCAGGGTGCCGGTGACCGTCTTCTGGCGCGCCGTGGTTCCCCACTGGATCAGGGCGATCGGCGTGGAGGCCGCGAGACCGCCTTCCACCAGGGCACGGCTGATCGACTCCAGGCGCTCGACCCCCATCAGGATGACCTTCGTCCCGTGCCCCTGGGCGAGCTGGCGCCAGTCCACGGATTGCCCCGGCTTGTCGGCGTCCTCGTGGCCCGTCACGACGGTGAAGGCGGAGGCGTGCTCGCGATGGGTCAATGGAATGCCGGCCATTCCGGGCACCGCGGAAAAGGATGAAACGCCGGGGATCACCTCGAAAGGGATGCCAGCCCTGGCCAGTTCACAGGCTTCCTCGCCGCCCCTGCCGAACACGAACGGATCGCCGCCTTTCAGCCGAACCACCGTCTTTCCCTCGCGGGCCTTGTCGACGAGGAGCTGGTTGAGTTCCTCCTGAGACCGGACTCGCTCGGCGCCTCGTTTTCCCGCGGCGATAATCTCCGCGTGGGCCGGAACCTGGCGCAGGAGGTCGGTGTTGAGGATCGCGTCGTGCACGACCACTTCCGCCCGCCGGAGGAGTTCGGCTCCGCGCACGGTGAGCAGGCCCGCATCGCCGGGGCCCGCGCCCACCAGGTATACGGTGCCTGGTTTCGGTTTCGCCATGGACGCAAGACTAGAGCCTCCGCTGCCCGACGGGCAAATGTCGGGAACCCCCGCTGTCTACGGCAACGGTTTCCCGTCCAGCGACACGAATTCCGGACGCAGGAGCCCATCCTCCAGATGGACCCGGCACGCGGTCCGCGGAAGACCGAATCGCGACGGACCGGCCGCTCCAGGATTCAGGAAAAGGATCCCGTCGACGGTTTCATGGAAGACATGATGGGTGTGACCAAATACAACGACATCCGGACGGATACGCCCCAGTCGCCGGCGGAATTCCGGGCTTGGCAGGTGCGGGGAGACGATATGTTCGACCAGGAAGCGACGTCCATCCGCCTCGAAAACCTCGGTCTCGCGCCATCCGGGATGCAGGTCGTTGTTTCCCCGGACGACCGTCACCGGGGCGATTCCCTGGAGTTCGGCGACGAGGTCCGGGCGGCAAACGTCGCCGGCGTGGAGGATGTGATCCACCCCTGCGAAGAGTGCCTCCAGGCGGCCATCCAAGTGATCGTGTGTGTCGGACAGGAGACCGAGTTTCATCGGGGTGAGGTCACGGAAGACACGAAGGTGCACCGCGAATATCCCGCAGGACACGAAGATTTGGGCGTGGACGGGTGCGGTGCGCGCCGGGTTTCATGCGCGGCCATGTCGTCGGCTGCTGCGTTTCTCCGGGTTCGACTTCGTCCCTGGTGGGTCCTGGGGCGGGTGTCGAACCTGCCGACGGTCTGGTCGAACTGCCTTGCGGCATGGCTGCTCAGCGGCGGGGGTCCGGCCCACCGGTTCTGGGCGGTGCTATTCGGCGGCACGCTGGTGTATGTCGGGGGGATGTTCCTAAACGATGCCTGCGATGCGGGATTTGACCGGCGCTACCGGCGGGAGCGTCCGATCCCGTCGGGAACCGTGCCCGAAGCATGGGTCTGGCTGGCCGCCGGTCTGGCCCTTGTCAGCGGGTTCGCCTGCTACGCGGCGCTGGGTGGAGCGCCATTTCACCTGGGGTTCCTGCTGGTGCTGGCCGTCATTGTCTACAACGCGTCGCACAAGCTCATTCCATTCTCACCGCTGGTCATGGCGCTGTGCCGATACCTCCTGTTCATGGCAGCCGGGTCCGCGGCAGTCGGCGGGGCCGCTGGCCTCACCGCATGGAGCGCCCTCGCTCTCGCCGCCTACGTCGTTGGACTGAGCTATGTCGCCAAGGTCGAATCCGCTGCGGGCGCCCTTGCGTGGTGGCCGCTGCTGGCGTTGATCCTTCCGTTGGTTCTGGCGGCGTTCGCGAATCCGCCGGGCTTGTGGCGGCATTCGGTCGTCCTGGCGCCGGTGGCGTTGTTTGTCGTGTGGACGCTGCGTTCGCTGAGTCATCTCCTGCGCGGCCGGCCGGAGGGTGCGCGGAATTGCGTGTCCGGTCTTTTGGCGGGAATTGTCCTGGTGGATCTCGTGGCGGTCATGCCGGGACCGTTCCCCTGGGGTGTCATCTTTCTTCTCCATTTTGTGGCCGCGCTGGTCCTGCAGCGCTTCGTGCCAGCGACCTGACGCATCAAATCCGATGGTCCTGGAAAAACCGCTTGGCCCCGTGGGCGGCGGTTTCTGTAGGCTGTTCGCAGCATGTCGGACTTGATGACGCCGCGGCTGAACAAGCTGCCTTTCTGGGTTGCGGATGTCTTGTTGCTGACGGCAGCCGTCTGTCTCGTAGTCTTTGGAGGCCGGCCTCTGGAGGCGTGGGCGATGCTCGCCGTGACATTGTGTGTCGCCCTGGGGGGGTGGATGGCCATCCTGCCCTTCCTGAGGGAATATGACGCTGCCGTGGGACTGGCCGGGCATGACCGGTTACAGGATGCCACCGGCAAGATCACCCAGCTCGAGGATGTCGCCGGTCGCATCGCGTCGGCCACGAGCCAATGGCAGCAGGTCCAGGACCGCGCCCAACAGACCGCCCAGCTTGCCCAGGAAATCGCGGACCGACTGGCGCGCGAAGCCGAGGGATTTGCCACCGCCGTCAGCCGGACCGCCGACGCCGAGAAGCAAACCCTGAAGCTCGAGGTGGACAAACTCCGTCGCGCCGAGGGGGACTGGCTGCAGGTCGTTGGGCGGATCATGGATCACACCTTCGCCCTTCACCTGGCCGCGGTCCGCTCCGGGCAGCCTGCCGTACAGGAACAGATCGAGCGATTCCACGGCGCCTGCCGCGACGCCCTCCGCAAGGTCGGCTTTACCTCGCTGGTGGCCATGCCGGATGAACCGTTCGATCCGCGACGGCACCAGGCCGCGGAGGGTTCAACGCCGGACGCCGGAGCGCGTGTCGACGAAACGGTCGCACCTGGCTTCGTCTTTCAAGGACGCCTGCTGCGGCCCGTCATGGTGAGGCTCGCGGTCGGCGCCCCGGTCGCCACGGACGGACAGCCCCAGGCGATTGCCGCCGAGGAAGCCGCCCCGGGGCCGACGAGCGCTGACGGCGCCGCCAGCGACCTTACCGGGGAGGCGCGGCGGGGGGATCCGGCATCCGCCGCGGGCGGAAGTTGAACCTCAGATTGGAGGCGGACGACCATGGCGAAAATCGCCGTCGAAATGGTGGTCGAGAAGGTCACCGAAGAGGTGCCCGAGGTGAAGACCCTGCTCCTGAGATGGCCGGACGGCTACGCGATGGAATTCAAGACGGGACAGTTCATCACGCTGTTCTGGCCTGACACGCCCGCCTACAAGCGCGCCTACTCGCTGTCCTCCTGCGCCCTGGATCGTGGTTTTTTCGAGGTCACGATCAAACGCGAGGGCAAGATGGGCACCCGGATCGTGGATTGGATCAAGGCCGGGGATCGCCTGGGCGTGCTGCCGCCGGCGGGGCGGTTCCTGCCCGTCCTCGAACCGGACGCGCATCTGATCTGCATCGCGGGTGGCTCGGGTGTGACGCCGTTTCGCGGGTTCGCCCGGGAGGCGACCCGACGTCGCCTGGGCACACGGATCACGGTGCTCTACAGTGTTCGCAAGCCGCACGACATCATCTTCCGGCAGGAATTCGAGGACCTGGCACGGGAGAATCCGAACGTTGCCTTTCACGTGACCTGCACCCGTCTCACGGCGGACGACGCCTGGATCGGGCACCACGGGCGGATCACGACCCACTGGGTGCGCCAGCACATGACCGACCCAGAGAAGACGGTGTTCTACGCCTGCGGCCCGAACGCCTTGGTGGCCTTCGCGGAGGGCCTCCTCATCGAGGACCTCAAGGTGCCAAAGGCGCAGTTGCGCGTGGAGAAGTGGGGATGACCCAGAATCGGCTGACAAACGTCTTCGCGTACAGCCGGTTGATCCATTCCTTCTCCGCGCGGTTCCGTTCCTCGACCGTCAGGGTCCGCTCGATTTCATCCCGGACCTCGGACAGGGAACGGGTGTGGGCCGCCTGGGATTCCTGCACCTTGAGGATGTACACGGCCTCGGGCCGATCGATCAGATCACTGCGCTGACCCGGCGCGAGCTGGAAGGCGGCTTCGACGATGTCCTCCCGCAGCCGGTTGCTCTTGCGCTCGATCCAACCCCAGAGCCCGCCGCGGCGCGCCTCCGAATCCGAGTAAAGCGCCGCCATCTCGCCAAAATCAGCGCCATCGTCGAGCTTCTGAAGGACTTCGTGCCCAAGGCCGATGGGGTCCACCGGGCAGCGCCTCTTGTCGATGACAATCATCCGCAGGTTCACCTGGTCGGGGACCTGGTACTTGTCCTGGTGCTCGTGATAATAACGCTCGATACGACCCGGCGAGATGAGAATGTCCCGAGGGACATTGCGGCTGCGCATGATGAATTCGATGATCTGCTCGCGAATCTCCCGACGGTGCGTTTCGATCGTCAGGCCTTCCTTCTGCAGGCTGCTGATCAGGAGCGAGCGATCGCCGTCATACCGGTTTTTGATCTCAGCCTGAAGCTCCGCTTCCACGCTGTCTTCGATGAACGCCTCGGGGACGTTCACCTTCAGCGCCTCGAACTCCTGGAGGATGAGACGCCGTTCGATCAGGCGCTCCAGGCTCGCGGCCCGGGCCTCGTTCACCCGTTGGATGAACACCTCCGGCTGATTGGCATAGCGCGTCTGAAAATCCTGGATCGCGGGAAGGCTGTACCGCTCGACCTGTTCCCGGGTGATGACGGAGTTCCCCACTTGCGCGGCGATTCCATTGACGGTCAGCAAATCGGCACCGCGGGCTCCCGTCAGGGACCCGGCCACGGCCACCAGCAACACCGCGCGTAAGGTGGGCTTCATACGTCGACGCGAATCTGTTGACCCGGACGCGGCATGGTCAAGCGTTTGACCTTGGAACCGCGTCGGACCTCCCCAAAAACTCCGGACGTGCGGATCATCGGCGGCGCGGCGGGTGGGCAACTCCTGACAGTCCCCAAGGGGCTTGGCGTGCGTCCGACCCCCGACAAAGTCCGTCAGGCCGTCTTCAACAGCCTCGGTGTCGTCGTCCAGGGCGCCGCCGTCCTCGATCTCTACTCCGGAACCGGCGCGCTCGGCCTGGAATGCCTTTCCCGCGGGGCGGCGTCAGTGCTCAGCATCGAAGGGTCGGCGCGCCACGCACAATACATCCGCGCCAACGCCCGGAACACCGGCCTGGCCGGGCCGCACCTGCGCGTGCGCGTGCAGGACGTGAAGCCCGCGCTGCGCCAACTGGTGCACGATGCCCAGACCTTCGATCTGATCCTTGCCGATCCGCCCTTTGGGCCCAAGACGCGGGGCGACGAACGTTCACGCTCCGATTCGCAGGACTTGTTGGACGCGGCGGAGACGCCGGCCTTGCTGCGGCCCGGGGGATGGCTGGTCCTGGGTCACGCCCGCCGCGATCGGGTGACCCTCCAGGCGCCCTGGCACATCCACAGGACCCTCGAGCATGGGGACTCGGTCTTTCGCATCCTCTCGGTCGACGCAGGCTGAGGTCCCCCGACGTGGCGCGGGGTCGGACCCGGACCGCGGTCAGCCCGTTTCACCCTTGGATGTGGGCCCGTGCGTGAATCGGCGCCAACGATCCGGCGTGCCGCCGGGCGTTGAAGCGGCGTAAACGCCGCGCGCCGGTTCCAATCGGACCTCCCATCCCAGTTTCCGCGACCGCGGATCGAAAACCGGGACCTCGTCAGGAAAGTCAAAGAGCACGAAGGAAACGAAATCCAACCGGCGACAAGGAAATGGGGTGAGTTTTCGTTTGGCACACGCGGAGGCAGGGGCCACGCTCCTTCGCTCACGTTCCTCAACATGAACGCGACATTCTCCGCTCAGAACATCCCCGAGAACATCCTCGACCGCACGTTCCGGCTGAATCCGCCGAAGACCCCGATGCGGAAGGCCCTCGCGCGCATCACCGACGCCGTGGAGTCGCGCCTGGCGCGGGCCTCGGTCGTTCCCGATGTGCCGGTGTATGACAACCGCCAGTTTCCGTGGGTTCAACAGGTCGAATCCGAGTGGCTCAAGGTGCGGGCGGAACTCGACGAGGTGATGAAGTACCGCGACCGCATGCCGTCCTTTCAGGACATCGTCAAGGAGGTCGGTCTCATCCAGAAGGACGATCAATGGAAGACGTTCTTCCTGACGGGCATTGGAATGGACTGCGGAGAGAACGCCCGGCGATGCCCGCAGACCCTGCGGATCCTGAGGCGCATCCCGGGGGTGAAGACGGCCTTCTTCTCGATCCTTTCGCCCCGTAAACACATCCCACCGCACCGCGGTCCGTACGTGGGGGTCCTCCGGTTGCACCTTGGATTGATCGTGCCGGAACCGAGAGATAAGGTTCGGATCCGCATTGCCGACCAGATCTGCCACTGGAGCGAAGGGCGCTGTCTCGTTTTCGATGACACCTACAACCACGAAGTTTGGAACGACACCGATGGCTACCGCGTCGTGTTGTTCGTGGATTTTGCGCGGCCCATGCGCGCTCCGTACAACTGGCTGAACGATCGCGTGCTGAACATGGCGACCCTGGCGCCCTTCATCCGCGAGGCCAAGGGCAAGCAGGCGAAATGGGAGAAGCGCATGTTCCACGGGGGATCGCAGGGCTAGCCCGCCAAGCTCTGCCTCAACGGGCACGAGTACCTCAAGTGCCAGTTCCGCAACAAGGGCATCCCCTTTGAGGCCTTGGACAATGGACTGCTCTCCTGCGCCGAGTTCCCGCCGCCCAGAAGATCTGCGACTCTCTGAGCGCGCAGAAGATCGACGGGTTCTTCCGACGGTGGCTCGCTCGTTTGCCTCATCCCTTCCGCCCGGCGGACCGCCGCGCCGGGTACCGCTATGACCTGTCGGTCCTCCAAGCCGAGTTCAGTCTCACTCAGGTCTGGGAGCAGGGTGTCCACGGACGTTGCTTCTTTGAGGAAGTCATCCGTGAGAATCTCGATTTGGGCCGTCCCGAAACCATCCAGTTGATCTTCGGCCGCAAGCTGAGGAAATCCACGGTGGCTGACGGCCGATGTCGGACGCGCATCCTTACCGAGGGAGTGATCCCCTCCTTGCACGTCTACTACAAGCGCACCCACCTCAAGCAGTACCACAAGGAGGGGCGCGTCCTGCGCACCGAGACCACCATCAACGACACCTACGACTTCAACGTGGGCCGTCGGCTGCATAACCTGCCGCGCTTGCGGGAAATTCGCTTTGCTGCCAATCGCAAGGTCCTGGAGGTCGAAGTCCTCAGCCACGACTGCCAGATCGGCGCCGCCGCCTTCCAGAAGATGCAGCGTCCGGCCGTGGTCGACGGGCAAAAAGTCAGTGCGCTCAAATACGGCGAAGAACGGGTTCAAGCCCTGCTGGCGGTGCTTCTCATGTTCTGTCTGCTCCCGGAGGGATTTCGAAACCAACAACTGCGGCCATTGCTTGCGCAGTACCTTGGGGTAGAACTCGAGCAGATCCGTGCCGGCCGCATGAGCTACGAACTTCGACGCCTGCGTCTGCGCGGTCTTATTCAACGAATCCCGGGAACGCATCGCTACTCCATGACCACCCTGGGTCTCAACTTTTGGCGCTGGTTCTGGCTCAGGGGCGCATCTCCGAGTTGTCGGTAGATTCAGTTGCAGCAGGGGTCAAAGTGGCGGTTTTGCATGGCCTCCTCGACGAGGAGCGCAAGATTCGCCGGGTGGCTGAATGTTTTTCCACTGTTTGCTGGACTACCTTTCCCCTGGGAGCGATCCTGCGCCCATCGAAGCGATCATGGAATGTCAGGGGCGGCAGGTCACCCTCAAGCAACTCCGCTGGCTGAAGGACTGGGTGGCCGAGCACTCCGATTGGAGCCGCAAATGGCTTGCCCGGGAGCTCTGCACGCTGTGGGACTGGCGGGACGGGCGAGGACGAATCAAGGATTTTGCCGCCCGCGGTCTGCTCCTCAAGCTGGAGGCCCGGGGTTGGATCAGCCTGCCGGCATTGCGCACGACGATGCGCCGGGAACGACCACGCTCCCGAATCCCTGATTCGTTTCAGGAGCCCGATCCGATCGGGGAGCCGTTGTCGGCGTTGCAGCCTCTGGAGATCATCCGGGTGAGCGCGGGCACGGAGTTGGCGCGCCGGTGGGCCTACCTGATCGATCGCTACCATTATCTGGGGTTTCACTCGGTGGGGGAGAACATGGGCTATCTGGTCCGGGACCGTCACCAGAGGGATCTGGCGGCGCTTTTGTGGGGGGCGGCGGCGTGGAAGTGTAGCCCCCGCGACCGGCATCTGGGCTGGAGCATTGCCGAACGGAAGGCCGGGCTGAACAAGATCGCGAACAACACTCGCTACGTGATTTTCCCCTGGGTTCGCGTCTCGCACCTGGCCAGCCATGTTCTGGGTCGGATTGCTCGAACGATCGGGCGGGATTGGAAGGAGAAGTACTCGCACGGCCTGGACTGGCTGGAAACGTTCGTGGAGATCGATCGGTTTACGGGCACCTGTTATCGGGCGGCGGGGTGGCAATCGGTGGGCCTGACGACGGGCCGTTCCCGCCAGGACAAGGATCGCCAACTGGTGGTGCCCCGCAAATCGGTGTGGCTTTTGGCGCTTTCCGAATGAATGCGCTGCGTGCCTTGGAACAGGAAGTCCTCCAGGAAGGCCGGGAGTACACGCGTCGGTTGCTGGAGATCCGGCTGCAGGAAGGGATCGAGCGGATCGGAGCCATCTGCCCCCACAGCGGCCTGCTGTTGCAGGAGGTGAGTTACCGCCCGTTGGTCATGCTCAGCGTGGTTGGCTGGCTTCGGCTGAAGGCCGCCTACGGCTACTCGAGCGCGCAAGGAACCTGGCTCACCCCGGCGCGAGTGGCTTGGGCAATGACCCCGGGCCAACGGACCAGCCCTGAACTCCAGGCACGATTGGCGCAGACGGCGACGGCGTGCAGATCCTTCGAGAAGGCCGCCCGAACCGCGAGCTTGTGGGGCACGCCCATCAGTGACGATCTGGTGCATGCGCAGGTGCAGAAGGTGGGCCGCAAGCTGGTGGACAATCCCGCCACCGATCCTGCGCCGCATGCCAAGAAGTCCAAGTTCTCGATGGTCCTCATGATGGATGGGTGGATGGTGAGGGAACGGGGCAAGGACTGGGGAAAGAAGGGCCGCCGCCCCGGGCAATGTCGGGTGCAATGGCATGAGGTGAAGTCGGCGGTGATGTTTCGATTGGAGGACCAGGCCACCACCAGGGGAGGCCGGGGATGGTTGATCGAGAAACACGTCGTTCTGCGCGAGCCCGAGACCGAACCGCTGGTCTTCGGAAAAGCCGTCCAAACCGAGGCGATCCGGGGGGGGTTGGCGGAGGCCGAGGAAGTCTACCTGGTGATGGATGGAGCGGTTTGGCTGTGGTGTCTGCGCGAAGACCGTTTCAAGAACACGACGCCGGTTCTGGACTTCCATCATGCCAGCCAGCATCTCTGGGCTTTGGCCTTTCATCGCTTCGGGGACAAGACCGATGAACAGAAGGCGGAGGCACGAGCCTGGGTAGAGCCGCTCTTGCATGATTTGCGCCATGGGAAGGAGAAACGAGTGATCCGCTCGCTGGAGGAGTTGCTGCTCACCCCGGAAGGCCGGCAGAAGAAGGTGAAGACCGAGGGGGTCCAGATCGCCCTTCAGAAGGGATCGCCGTCGGGCGGGAACCAGGGAACCGTCGTCGATCATCTCGGCTTCAAAGTGAGGATCTCGATGCGACCAAGGCGAAACTCACGGCGGCCGGAGTCACGATCCTCAGTGAGAATCCGGGTACACGCCAGATGTTTGTTCTGTTTCCCGACGCGATCAGGATCGAGATCACCGAGGACAGAACGCTCCGTCAGCCCATCGCGCACGATACTATTCATTTCGCCACTCCCCAGATCGAGGAATAACGCCGGTGAACGAGGCGACGAGCAAAGCCGAACCGGGCTGAAGGGCCCGAGCTCGCGAGCGTGATCCCGCTCGACAACGGACCACGGACGGAGCTCGACGGGAAGGGACGGATCCAGAGCGTCGCCCGGGCCATTCCCACAATTCCCGGAAACCGATCCCATGTTTGGGATCCTCCCATCCCGCGACCGAACGGTTCCCACTCTTGAAGGTCGCGTTCCGTCACGATGGAGCGCCGCATGGAACGGGATTCGCACGCTCCGCCTGGACCTGGCATTCCAGGTGCTTGAAGGATTTGTCCAGGTCCAGCGGAACGCCGTTATCGCATCGCCTCCCCATGAAGAACGATCTGAAGTTTGCCTTCCGCCAACTCCTGAAGAAACCCGGCTTCACCGCCGTGGCCGTGCTCACGCTCGCGCTCGGGATCGGGGCCAACACGGCCATTTTCAGCGTGGTCAATGCCGTTCTGCTCAAGCCGCTGCCCTATCCCGAACCCGGCCAATTGGTGCAATTGCGCGCGGACTGGTCGGGCAAGCCCGGGACCGTCATTGGCAGCGACACGTTCAAGAATGTCAAAGCCCAGAGCCAATCGCTGGCGCGCGTCGCCGCCTACAGTGGCGGCGATATGACCCTCACAGGCGATGGGTCCGCGGAAAGAGTCCTGGCCGGCGCAGCGACGGCGGATTTCTTTCCATTGCTAGGCATCCAGCCGGCGTTGGGACGCAATTTTACCCGGGAAGAGGACACGCCCAACGGCCCCAAAGCGGTCATTCTCGGACACGGCCTCTGGCAAAGCCGATTTGGCGGGGACCCGAGCGTGCTCGACCGGAGGGTCACCTTGAATGAACAAAGCTATGCGGTCGTGGGAATTCTGCCGGCGGGCTTCCAATATCCCGAACCGTTTCAACTTTGGACTCCGCTGGCGCTTGGTGATTCAGGAGGAACCTTCGTAAATTTTGGTGAGGGCATGATGCTGTTGAAAGCCATCGCGCGATTGAAACCCAGCGTGACACTTCAACAGGCGGAAGCCGAGCTGCAAATCATTGCGCAGCGCATTCAGCCAGGAGGGCCTACATCGACTCCGGGTCGCAAAGCCCGCCCGCGCGGCGAGGGTGGTGATGGTGGTGAGGGCGGCAAAGGCGGGCGTACCCTGGTGACCTTGGTCGGCCTGCACGAACAGGTCGTTGGTGATGCGAAGGGAGCCTTGCTTGTGTTGCTGGGCGCGGTCGCGTTTGTCCTGCTCATCGCTTGCGCGAACGTGGCAAACCTTCAGCTCGCGCGCGCGACGGCTCGGCGACGGGAGATGGCCGTCCTCGCTGCGCTCGGAGCCGGGCGGCTGCGGATTGGGCGCCAGTTACTCACGGAAAGCATGGTGCTTTCGCTGGTCGGTGGCGGATTGGGTTTGTTGGTCGCGTTCTGGGGCGTCCAGGCGCTTGGCAAATGGAGCACCGCCAGCTTGCCGGCGGTGAACGGGATTCGGATCGATGCCTGGGTGCTGGCATTCACGCTCGGCGTGTCGGTGATCACCGGTCTGGGGTTTGGACTCGCGCCGGCGGTTCAAGCATGGCGAACGGATGTCAACGCGGCGCTAAAAGAAGAAGGGCGCGGGGACACCGGCAGGCGTCGCAACTGGCTGCGGCACTCCCTGGTCGTGTCCGAAGTGGCGCTGGCGCTGGTGCTGCTCATCGGCGCCGGGTTGTTGATCAAGAGCTTTTCCCGTTTGCTCGATGTGGATCCCGGCTTCCGGACCGATGGTGTCCTGACGTTCCAAGTGTCTCTGGCGGATGAAAAGTCCCCGGCCCGGAAAGTGAACTTCATTGGACAAATCGTCGAACGGTTGAAGGCGCTCCCGGGTGTCCAGGAGGCAGCCGCAACAGATTCCCTGCCGCTCACGGATTTTGCGCGCATTACCTCAGCGGACATTGAAGGCCGGCCGCCCATCGACTTCAGCAAGGCGAAGCCGGGGGAGGTGAGGCCGTCTTCGAGGCCAACCGTCACTCTCGATTACTTCAAGGCGATGGGCATCCCAGTGAGGAGCGGACGGGCGTTCACTTCGCAGGACGCACTTCCGTCGGCCAGTGTGGTGATCGTGAATGAGGCCTTCGAAAGAGTGAACTTCCCCGGCGAAAGCGCGCTCGGCAAACGAATCCGCCTGCGAGCGGGGCCTGGGGAGGCGCGTTGGCAGACCGTGGTGGGGGTCGTCAGCGATGTCCGGCAGAGCGGGCTGGCGGCGGATATCATGCCGGAGATATACAGTCCGGCGATCGATGATGCCGGCGGCGACGCGCTGAGCTTCGTCCTCCGCGTCACTGGAGAGCCGCGCGGTCTCGTCTCTGCCGTGCGGGGGGCGGTGGCCGAGGTGGCACCGAACCAGTCGCTCTACAACCTGATGACGATGGAACAACGGCTGGCCAACACGACCACCTCGCGACGACTGAACACGACCTTGTTGGGCAGCTTTGCGGTGGTGGCGCTCCTTCTCGCCGTTCTGGGGATCTATGGCGTAATGTCGTATGCGGTGACGCAACGCCGGCGTGAGATCGGCGTCCGAATGGCGTTGGGCGCCCAGAAGCGTGATGCGCTGGGGCTCGTGATCGGCGGCGGACTGCGGCTGGCGCTGCTGGGTGTCGCAATCGGGCTGGGGGGGGCGTTTGCCCTGACGCGATATCTGTCGAGCCAGCTCTACTCGGTGAAAGCGACCGATCCCTTGATATTTGTCGGCGTAGCGGCGGCGCTGACGGGCGTGGCCGTTCTGGCCAGCTGGCTGCCTGCGCGGCGAGCGGCGCGCACGGATCCGATGGGAGCGCTGCGGACGGATTGAATGGGAATAGGGGTCGGCACACCAGGATGGGTACTCCGGGGATCCTCTTCAGGGACGGACTTGAAGGCGGTACGGGTACGGAGTGGTCGAATTCGGCAGCGGGACGGTCGTCGCCATCGAACTGCTGACGGCGCGCAGCCATCCGTGGTACGGCCCGGCGGGGCATTGGTCAGGACGGTCTGCCGGCCGTGCTCGACACGGTTCATGGGCCCGGAAAGCGAAACAGACGCCTCAAGCAGCGTGAAAATAGAGAACACGCTCGCCGCCGCGCTCCCGAAAGGAGGCGATCGATTGTCAGTCATCGGTCTGCAGTTTTCGGTGCTGAGGACGGGCTACTGATCACCGATCCGTGTTCACCGATCGCTTCTTCGCGCCTCCGTTCCCTTTTTCGGCACTCAGACGCCCAGCACCGTGGCGTCGAGCACGTCGAAGCGAACATTCCGGTGACGTGCGCGCAGGGAACAGTGCGACCACTTGCTTTCAAGCTGGCGGAGGACGTTCCTCCGTTCCGCGACGGTCAGGCGACTCCATTTCATTTCGGCCACGAGCAATCGCTTCGCGTCGTCCGGGTCGGGCGCGACCATGTCCAGTTCGACGTTGCTCTCCCAATACCGCTGCGCGCCGGGGAAACGCGCCCGGCAGAAGTCTTCAAAGACCGTGGCGGCGTGGTCATGGATGAACTTCCGTTTTTCCACAGCCGCGTAGGTGCGCCATCGACTTTGATGCGGCGAAAACACCCGAAACCAAAAGCGCATCGCCGGATCCTGGATGCGGTAAAGGGTCTTCTTGGTGGAGCGCAGGCTTTCGCCGAAGGGCAGTTCGCGATTCAGGACGGAGGCGTCGAGCAATTGCTGGAGCAGGCGCGAGAGGTTCGTCTGTGCCGTGCCGAGACGGGACGCGATTTGCGAAGGCCGCTCCGCACCCCGGCCCACCGCTTCGAGGACCGCCACGGCGTTCAACCCGATGACGCCCTCGTCCCGCAGAATCCGCTGAGGCTCCTGTTCCATGTAGGGGGCAAAATCGAAATAGAGCGACTCCACCAGCGCCACCACGTCCTGTCCGGCCTCGACGAACTCCCAATACTTCGGGATGCCACCGACACAGGCGAATCTCTCGAACGCATCCGTGTCGCCGGGCCGGAAGTCGCAGGCGTCGCAAAAGGCGGCGTAATCCATCGGCTGGACGTGAAGGAGCTTTCGGGCGCGGCCATAAAGCGGCGCGGCGCGATGCAGGAACAGGTCGTTCATCATGCGCATGCTCGAACCCGCCACAATCAGCAGGCAGCCGGTCGGCAGCGAATGATCCAGCCACTTCTGCAACCGGCTTGGCAGCGACGCGTCCACCGCCGTGAGGTAGGGGAATTCGTCCAGGCACAGCACCCAGCGCTTCTTTTGCAGCGCAAGAATCTCCAGCAGCTCCGGCCACGTCTTGGGGACCAGTTGCGTTTCGAGTTGCGGCCGGAGGTCGGCGAACACCTGCTGAATCTGCAGGTCGCGCTGCGCCTCGATGGCTTGGCTGTAAAGGCCGCCGCGCGCCTGAAGCCACTGCCGCAACAGCCGCGTCTTGCCGACGCGCCGCCGGCCAAACACCACCAACAGCCCGCCGTGCCGCCCTGCGGCATCCAGTTCGCGCAACTCCGCCTCCCGGTTGACGAATTGCATGGTCATGGCTGGCAGGGTGCTGACTGGCTTGATGCTCGTCAAACATTATGCTTGCTGGACATAATCATCCAGTCCCGATTGTGAGCTTGCAGGACGATGAGAAACGCATCGGTGCGTTTGGGAAATGACAAGAGAAACCGGGGCGGCCCCGCAATGCGGGACCGCCTCGACGAACGAATGAACCAACGGCGACAGAAATCTCGAGACGCTTCCGCCAACCGCGTCTTGGCCGTCGCTGGCCTGGAAGGCGCCCTGGCATTTGCTGGCCTGCTGCCGGCCCGGCCCTGTCACGGTCAGGACATCGAACCGCGCCGCTGGAGCCATTTGCCGACCGGAAGCAACTTCGGCGCCCTTCGTCACGGACCGCTCAAAGCGCACAACGAATGGCAGCGGCAAGTATCAGTGGTCAGCGTCCTCATGACCATTGCCATTGCCGGGCGCAGTTACCGGCTCAAAGACCACGCCGCCAGCAGTTTTCCCTACGGTTTTGGATGGCATGTGCAAACAGCACCAGATGATCCCGGGCGCGTGATTTGGCACGGCGGCGGTGACCCCGGCTTTTTGTCCGCTATCCTCCATTGGATTGACGATCGAACCACCGTGATTGTTTTCCTTACCGCCGGATCTTCATGGCTGCCCAATGGCCAAGAAAGCTCGGAGGACATCGCGTTGGGTGTTAGCCGTCGCTATATCCCAAGGCTGGCTGAAAGGCCTGTCACGGACACCGCTCCACAAATCACGACAAAGATGAAAACCGTATTGGAGACACTGATCAGCGGCACACTGGATGGCAATTTGATCAGCCCAAATTGGAGCGGCAAGAAACTCTCCGATATCAAACAGTGGGCCTCCCAATTGTCTGACCTCGGCAAGATGAAATCATTCCTGCCGATAGGGAGGGACGTCAAGCTCGGGCGATGCGATTACCGGGCTCGCTACGCGGAGGAAGCCCTGCATTTCGGAGCGACCCTGGATGAAAATGGCAAGGCCAGCAGCATTGATTTGGAAATCGAATGATACAGGAATGGTTACTCGTGAGCATTCGGTCGATCAAAGCAGGACAGCAAACATGGAAGAAAGTAAAAAGCCCCTTGTCTGCCTGCGCGCGTCGTTTGGACCTCGCGGACACTGGATTCGGACCGTCTCCCAGGCCAAACAGGCGCGCCTGTGGGACGCCCGCATGGGACTGCCGGTGTCTGAACCCTTCTCTCGTCGGGCTGCCGTCACCGACGCGCGATTTGCTCGCGATGCCTCCCGCTGGCCAGTGCACCGCTGAGCGAGCTCCCTGTTACTCTTCCGGTCGTTTTCTTAATGGTTCATTGACGAGTTCTGAACCAACGACCTGAACCCACAAATCCCCTAAGACCATGCACGCGAGACTTGCCTGTCGTCACGCCCTTTGCGGACTCCCTTCCTGCGTCCTCGCACTCCTGCTGACGCTGGCTGGCCCCTCGGTCGCCAGGGCCGCCAAGGAGCAGTTCCAGCGGTCCAAGCCCCACGTCAATGTCGCAAGCACCGGCCAATTCAACCGGCGCGGTCCGGACGGCGCGCTCGAAACAATCGGCTTCGAGGCGGACGCGCGTACCGGGCCCGGCGAATCGTCCCACGGTTACATTCGGTTCACCTTTCCGGATGGTTCCCGACGGGAATTTCAGGCCGTTGCCGGCCGCGTTGAGGAACATAGGGACTCCGAGGTGGTCGCCCTCCTTCTTCTGCCCCTCCTGCCATCGGGTGACGTCGACGCTCTTGCGCCCGCTGTTGCAGTCGCACGGCACGACGCCCGGGCCGATGACCTTATCGTCTGGGAGATCTCTGGAACGTCGCTCGCCACGGAACCTCTCCGGTTCGAGTCGGCGGGGAGGATCCACCAGGACCGGGGCGCGAAGCCTGATCCCGCCGCCCTGCCTTGGTTCAGCCTGCACTACAAACCTCAAGGCGTCACAATCGTATCTTCCAGCGGACAGGTTGAAGCGAAATTCAGCGCGTCCGCGCGAGTCACTCGCGACCACACTGCCCGCGGACGTGTGCAACTCGATCTTCACGACGGCGGAACACCGCTCCGCCTCGATCCCGTCTTCGGATCGGTAGCTCCCAGGAACGAAACCGGGCCTGCCTACATCATCATCCTGATGGCTCTCGAAGGTGCGCCCTTGCGACGGGACAACCTTTTCCTTGCAACGATCCATCAGGATCCGTCCCGCGCGGGAAACGACGTCTGGGACCTCTCCGGAATCGAGCCAGTGTCCAATGGTCTCGACGCCTTTCATGTGACATTCCCGGCTGTGGGTTGGTTCCGGATTCAAGGGCCACCCCTCCAGGAGCAGGCACCGACGTTCAGCTCGCTGACCGAAGCCGCCATTGGGGAACCCGATCCGAACCCGGACGGACCCTGGAGCCTCTCCAACGCGAGCGACGGCGATTGGCGCGCCCATCGAGGCGGAACGTGGAGCTATCTCGGCGGATGGTTCCGACGCCGGATGTCCGCCAGTTTCCTGGTCGAAGGCGATCGCATTCCAGTGGCGATCCTCTTCTCCGCCGAGGCCAGGGTGGACGGGTCGGGCAAGCGCCTGTTCGTGCGCCTGTTGGTCGATGGGCAACCCATGCATCCCGGCGATGTCGCGCTCGCGGCGGGAGAAACCGGCGACCGGCGCGCCACACAATCATTCGAGTTCACGGGGACCTACGATCGCGGCCTCCACACCGTCGATGTGGAATGGATCGCCGACGAGGGCGGTTCGGGTTTCATCCGCGGCGCGTCGCTCCTCATCCGGCAAGGCAACTCCTCCACCGTCCACCCCCTGCTGGTCGCCGTCACTCCAGACAGCGGCGTGAACCTCGAGACCGGGTCCAGCGACTGGGAGGACGTCCCCGGCCTTCAAGCGGACATCGCGACACCCGATGAGCGAAGCCGGCTATGCGCCGTCGTGAGCGCCGAGGCGTATGCCAGCGCAGGCAACCATCTCCACCTGCGTGTCCTCGTGGATGGGGTTGTCGCCGAGCCCGGTCTGGTTGATTTCGCCACCGGGCGATTCGAGGGAACCCACTCGATGGTCTTCGGTGTGCCGGAACCCGCCCGTGGGAACCACCATGTGCGCGTGCAGTGGCGGGCATCCCAGGGCGGCACCGCGGGTCTCGGCGATCGAACCCTCGTCTTGTCGGTCCTCAGTTCCGCGAATTCGGAACCCGTCCGCGGCTATCTCCTGACCGCCGATTCCGAGACTCATCCGACCGGCGCTTACACGCCGGTGCCGGGGATGACCCAGAACCTGGTGGTTGGCGAGGATTCGGATCTCGCGGCCGTGTTCGCCGTCGAGTTCCCCGACGCGCCCACGGCGCGGGTCTGGGCGCGGCTCTCCATCGGTGGTGTCCCTGTGCCCGGGTCGGAAGTTTTGCTGGCGAATGCGGCCACCTCAGCCGGGGTGCATGCGTCTGTCTTCGACGCGAAACACGTCGGCGCCGGCACGGGATCCTTGTTCGGTCCTGTTCGCGTGGAATGGAGAACGGAAGGCGTGGCCGGTGGCCTCGCTGCCGCTCAGCCGACCATCCACGCGCGAAGCCTCTCGCTGCTGATCCGAGAGCACGTGGCTCCCGATCTCGCGGAATCCCCAAGTCTCGGGCTCGGGATCTCCTACACCGCTGGCATGACGGATAACGCCCCTGTGAATCCCGCCAATGGCACCCGGCAACCGGAATGTCCTCGTGATCCTCTTCGATCCTCATCGGCCGGGGCATCCCGCCCCTGCCATCGCGGACCTGACCCAGGCCTTCTTCGGGTCCGAAAACAGCGTTGCTGATTATTACGACAAGGTGTCCGGAGGGCGGCTCCACATCGTGAATGCCGGGGTCCTTGGACCCTATGATGCCGCGCATCCCTGGCAGTATTACTGGGACGGACCCGGCGATCACCAGGACAAGTGGGCCGAGGCTGTCCTCGCAGCGAATCACGTTTTCGATTTCTCCGCCTATGATCTCGATCACGACGGGTACATTTCAGCCCAGACCGAACTCGCAGTCTTCATCGTCGTGCCGCAGACGACTTCCGCCGGATTTGTACGTGCCCTCTGGTCCGGCACCGTTCCGCTGCAGGTGGACGGGGTGTATCTGGAATTGATTACCGAATGGTACGTCAGTGATCCGCTGACCGACTATCACGTCGCCTGTCACGAGTTCGCCCATCAGGTTCTCCTTCTGCCGGATCTTTATGCCAAGTCCAGCAGCAGCCCGGACATAGGAACCCGGCCGGGCGCTTTTTGCCTGATGGACAAAGGAGGCGCCGCGATCGCGCCTCATCTGAATCCCGCCTACAAACTTGCCCTTGGCTGGGTCACGCCGACGATCGTCCAGACCGACGCGTCGCTGGAGATCCCCGAGGTCAAATCCAGCCACGAAGTCGTCGTGCTGCCGCGCATCCCCGGCGGTCCGGCCGACGAGTACATCGTCCTCGAAAACCGTTCGTCGCCTCCCATCAATGACCTCTACGACTTCGGCCTGCCGGACGAAGGACTCGGAGTCTGGCAGATCATCGAAAGTCCGATCGCGAGCGACAACCCCTGTGTGTGCACTTCCGCCGCCACATGGGCGGCGCAGACGCAGGACGATCATGCCCGGCGCGCCGTCCGTCTCATCCGACCGTCCGTCGCGTATCTCGATGTGCACTCAATCTGGGGAGACGAAGACGACGATCTGAGTGCCGTCGGGCTCGTCTGTCCCGGGTCCGGCACCCCGCACAATGTGCTTCTTTGGTCGGACTACTTGCCTTCCTACGGACTCCACAACATTTCCGCTCCGGGACCGTCCATGACACTCGACATTGTCGCGCCCTGATCGCGAACTTGGACCTGCCACGCCAGGTCAGCCGAAGCCCTGTCGGACCTCGCCCGACCTGATCCTTGGCGGCCTTGCACAAGCACGACCAGCACGATCGCCACCATCATGAGGACGGCCCCGGCCAACCGCAGGATCAAAACGCGAGCACCGTAGTGACGCTGGGATTCGAGAACCAGTGCCCGATGAGCCACACGCGCGAACTGTAGAGCACATTCACCACCGGCGCCTGGCCATACAGCGCAATCGAGCTGACGATTAATAATCCCTGCACCCCGAGGCAGACAGCGCCGGCGACAACCCAAAACCGCGTGGCCTCCGACCGTGCCGGATCCGGGTTCGTTGTGCGGGAAGACCGCAGGAGAAATGAAGCGCCCGCGACAAATGCCATCATCACCGGCAGGAACCGCCCCGCGCCCCATCCAGGCGGCCACTTCTGCACGAGGACGTCGAAGAGCGCATACGCAATGGCCGCTGAACCCGCGAGGACGATCGTCCGGCCCACGCGATGATGGGAATGCGCGCGGGTGAAACCGAGGAGCCCGATCGCGACGGAACTCAGCGCCGCCACCCAAAGAATCGCTTCAACCCGGCCCTGGAGAAGCATCGTCGTCAGGAGCGCCACAAGGAGGATCTTCACGCCAAGGACGGGCGTCGCTACGGAGACGCCGCCGACGGGAGGTCCCGTCCCTATCGGTTGGGTCGAAGGTCGCCTTCGACCGAAACCGAGCGGTCCCCGCCCACCCAAAACACGACGAGACCCAGCCGCCGGATGGAGGGAGCGACAGCCGCCACGCGCTTCCTGAACTCGGGGCCGTCCGGGAACGCCATCGCCGCGACCCTGCCGGCACCGTCGCCGAGGTCCCGCATCACCGCCGCACGGTCGAAGGCGACGGAGACGTTGTGCCGGACCTGTCCTGAGGCGAAGGTTCTCCCGTAGCGGCTGCTTCCCTCCGCAGAGCTTCCTTCCCCTTTTCGCCTCGACGTAGAGCCGCCACCCGGTCGGGTGCCGGGCCACGATGTCGTCGCCGCGATCCTTGGCGGCGCACTTCCGCTCGATCTCGAACCCGCGCCCCATCAGGTATTCGCAGACGGCCCCGACGAAGTCGTCCTCGTGGAGCATCAGCGCCCGCTCGCCTCGCCCTCACGGTCCCACGCCGCCGTCGCTGTAGACCTTCATGAGCAGGATCAGGGTCAACAACACCATCAGAGCCGTCATCCATTTCAAGGTCGCGAAGCTGCGCCGGAGGTCAGCGAGGTCCCGCAATAGGTCTGCGAGGTCCCGTTTCAACTCCGCCATCGAGTCCTTGTATTCCCGGCCCGTGTCCACGCCTCGAGACAGTGCCAGGAATGACACGACGCGCCAAGCGTCCCATGAACCCGCCTCGTCCTGTCGAACCGGCCGCCATCCACGAGGCGCACCGGATCTACTGTTCCCTCACGGGTCAGCAACTCGGCCTGGGCTTCGAGCGTGAGCGGATGTGGTACAAGTTGTTGCGCGCCGGTCACTCCTTCGAGGAACTCCGCCACCTCATCGCCTATCTCCAGCGCGAGATCCGCGCCGGACGCCGCAATGTCGGCGCCCTCAAACTCTCCAATCTGCTTCAGCCCGACCGCTTCGAGGCTTGGCGGTGGCAGTAGATGCACTGCCCTTTCGACGGGAAGGTGGTATGACCGTGCGGCATTTGCTGAACGCGATGCCGACGTCATTTGCCTACAAAGCCCTGTATTTGCAACAGATTGCTGTGAGGGGCGTAGCCGGAGCCCGACAGGGGTTGCGGTGGACGTCATTCCATGTTAGACTGGTCAATGATCGGTCAAATTTGAGGGAACCACGCATGTCGACTGTTATTCCGGCCTCCGAAGCCAAAGCGAAATTCTCTGAACTCCTCGACCGGGTTCAGAGCGGGGAGAGTTTTTCCATAACCCTGCACGGCGAGGAAACGGCCAAACTCGTTCCTGCTAGACGGGCCAGCTTGGAGGATATTCAAAATACTATCGCCGAGATCAAGGCGTCGCGCAGCGTGCTCAATCCCTCGGGCCTGCCTAAGCTGAAGGTGAAAGACCTCATAAGCGAGGGCCGTCCGTGAGGTTCGTTTTGGACTCGTCACTCGCGATTGCGTTTGTGCTGAAAGACGAAGCGACTGCCGCCACCGACAGAATCCTGGACAGCTTTGGACAGGGGGCGATGGCGTATGTCCCGGCCCTTTGGCGATGGGAAGTGGCGAACGTGACGGTGATGGCGGAACGGCGCAGCCGCATTTCTTCCGCCGAAGGGCATCGGCATTTGACTCGTCTCAAGGGCCTTCCCATTGAGGTGGACGAAGCTGCATTCGACGAAGCGTGGAGCGCCACATATTTGCTGGCACAAAAACACAAGCTGACCATTTACGACTCGGCATATCTCGAAACGGCCATCCGGTGCGGCGTGGCGTTGGGATCGCTCGATGCGGAACTCCGCGCGGCGGCAAAGGCGGAAAAAGTGCCGCTGCTGCCGGAGGAGCTGGGGAACTGACGCATGGGGACGGCCAAATGGCGGCGCTAGCCCGACTTCGCCGATTCGAGGAGGCAAAATGCGCAACCCGTTCGAAATCAAGGCAGGCATCTCAAGGGTCTGCACTACGACGGCCCTTGAGCCGCCAGCTGTGAGAGAAAACGCAGAAGATCCCGGAGCCGTTCGCGGCATTGGAACCCGAACCTCTCGCACAGCGAAAGGGGCAGGCGCGTCTCGCACAATGGCGGGACGAATCGAGCGCGGGCGGCCTTCCAGAACGGGCCGTGGACAAAGTTCTCCAGCCACCAACGGCGCCAGCGCTGCAGGGTGCGCCGGTCAGCGTCGGGCAGGATCGCACCCAATTTGGCGATGCGCCCGGCCGTCAGCCCGTGGTGCATCGCTGTCTTGAGCACGACCACGAAACCGGCGTATACCCTGCGCCCCAGGAAGCGCACCGACGGGGGCATATGCCGGCAACGACAGTCTTCCTGATTGCAGCGGAAGCTGTGTCGCTTGTCCCAGGTGGGAAACCCGCCGCGGGGTTTGCGGCGGTAATTGGCCCGGTGGAGCCTGCCTTGCAGGCACCGTCGGCAGCCTGCCTCGTGTACGGACTGCGCCAATTCGCTGTCGACGTGCTCGAGAAGTCGATATAGGCATTGATCTGCCGGTTGTCTCCGGCACCCGTTCTTCGCGGGATGTGATTTCACACTCCAAACCGCAAAGGACAAGTCCCCGCGGAGCAAGCCTCCGCGGGGACTACACCAAGGACCGTCTCCCCTCCCTTCGATCAAGGTGATCAAGGTGACGACCCGTCCTTTCCTCGGCGACCGTGATCAGAATTGGGCATCATCCCCTCGATTTCCGCGACGTTGCTCACACTTGCGCTTCTGGGTCACCGATACCCAGGTTGGATGGGGTTCGTACTACCAAGGGCTTCCGGATAGCATCTGGACATTGGCCTATCCGGAAAGCACCCATACCAGGCCTCGAAGCGGCCCCGATAGATGACGTTCCCATGATACTTACCTTCCAAAAGCGCGAATCGTCCGTAGACGCGGGATCACGTTACCGACGATTCGCGTCCATTCCCGGTCGAGGGAGCCCTGTCGGAGTGGGCGGGAGTTCGGCTGCGACCGACAGACGGGCAAGAAAATAGCGTTCATTGATCAGCGTGTCCGACTCCATATCGGGAGTGCCATCGCCGTCGAAATCGATCGCACCCAGCAGACGGCCGGTGACGTACAGGGCGTTGCGGTTGCCTGAAACGATTCCCAGCACATCACACCACGTGCCACTGAGCGTCCCACCTGCGGACCAGCCGCCGTGATAACCTCCGCGTTGGTCGTAGAGCGCGACAAACGCAGACACTCCTGCAGGTGAAGTCAGGTCAACATGGCTGTCTTGATCGAAATCGACGCTTTGCTGGAAGCCTCCCCCGACAAACACGCCATAATCGCCGGCAACAACACCGTTGCCCTGGGCATACGGAACGGCTCGGATCCAGGTGAGATTCCCATCATAATCGTACCTGGCTGCGAATACATCATTAAACGAAACGGGTAGAGAGTATTCCGGTGAGCCCGTGATGTAGATGCCGTTATGGAGAGCGAGGCCCCTCCCGGCACCCTGGCCCGGAAATCGAATCCACAGGGGATTCCCGTCGGTTGTGTAACCTGCCACGAACGCCATTCCACCCAGCCTCCCCGTCAGGAATACCCCGAGGTCATTGGCGGCGATACCGCGGACGATGTCCCAATCGGGATTTTCAATCGTTTGGACCCATTGAAAGTCGCCGGCTCGATTGTACTTGAGAAGGAATCCATCGTCCTTCCCCGCCGAAACCGCATCAACGAGACCATCGCCGTTGAAATCCACGGATTCGGAATAATACCCGCTGACGTAAACGGCCTGCCCATCGGACGCAATGCACCATCCGATGTCGATGCCGGGTCCTCCGATAGCTCTTGCCCATTGCACGTGGCCGTCCGAACCGTATTTGACCGTCAGCACCTGGGGATCGAACGCAGGGGCGGTAGCTACGGTCATGTCGGGAATACCGTCGAGGTCGATGTCTACGGCCTGTTCGAAATACCCGGTCACATACGCGCCGTCCTCATTATCAACAGCAATCCCCATCCAGTTGACACCGCCGGGGCTTCTCATTCCGCGAATCCACTGGCAAAATCCGTTTAGATCATATTTCGCAACGATTTCCGCGCCGTCGAGTTCAACATCAGGTCGACCGTCTCCGTTGATATCGTCTGAACGTTCGTCCCCGTCGAAGTCTGCGAAATAAGGTGGGCTATTAACGTGATATCGGCCTGCAACGTAGACGGAATCCGTCCGACCGGCTGCGATGCAGCGGCCCAGGGATGATGATGTTCCCAGGGTGCGGACGGACTTCAACCAATCAAGACTCAGCGGCCCCGCGGTGGCGTGTGCCTGGGTGACGAGTGACACGGCACCCACAAGAAGCCATTGGAGTCGTTTGTAGCTGAGCGCGAGCACGGATGATTTCTTCATTCTCAACTCCTTGTCTCGGGTCAGCCGTTGGCCTCCCACTCTTCTTCTAATCCCGACTTCAGCGGATGACCGTAATTACACTCCAACCCAGCCGATTCCTTGCGTCAATGGGGCCGTGGCGGCAATCCAGGACCAAAACTGACCCGTCCACGGCAATTTAGGATCAACTGGTCGCTTCCCAGCCTCAGCTTCGAGGCCGCAAGCAATGACGGAAAGCCACGACGGCCCCGGTCAACGTTTTACTTGATGTGGCGCAAACGCCGAAGATTCAACTCGATCATGAATTCGACAACGCCGAGCGCCGGCGGGGAACCGGGCCCGGAGCGCGCTATTGGCGAAATCGCCAAGTCCGCGACGGTTGCATCCTCCGTTACGCCACGCGTTACGTCATCGGGCGGGGCATTCTCCCGCCGCCTCTGACGCCAGCGCTCCTGGCGCACGCGGTTATTCTCCCGCTTCCGACAGAGCCGACCACCATACGAGTCCCAGTTGTGCAGGCGGCCATCGGGGTCAATCCAGCCGGACTCGTGAAGTGCAGCCAGCCAGAGATCCGGGTCGCCATTCCATTCGCAGGCGGCGGCGAGCTCCTGCGCGGCATACCGGGAGAGGTCCCCGTCCGGGGCGTAGTCAACCGCCCGCCACGACAGGAAATGGAGATGGCCGATCGCCTGGGCAGGACAAACCCGGACGCGGGTGGCAAGACGGAGCATCTTGGGATGCCGGGTAAGGGATTGGTGGGATTCGATCCAGGCCATGGGTCAGATGATTTGAGGTTGAGGTGCAGCAGGTTCTGAAGATTTGAGTTCGACAGCGGCGATTTCCTTGATGACCGGCTGGCCCTCTGGCACAGCGGATCGGGCCGGACCGGGCAGCACCGGACGATGTTCGCCCTTAACCCCTCCTTGTCTGGCGTGAAGATCCGGATGCCTTTTCGGCCCCGGGAAATCGACACGTACAGCGAGATCTGGACGCCGCGATCATGGCGAATTCTGAACCCCGCGGCGTTCAATGCGGGTATTCTTGGGGCGCTGCCGGGATTTGAATCTGGGGCTAAAGCCATTAGCGCAATCCGCCGACAACCCCGATAGCGGCAGTTCTCGTCGTCGGTGCGCCAGGGGCGTGGTCGCTCCCAAATGGATCAGGTGATTGGTGGCAGTTGCCGAAATGGAACGAACGCCCGCGAGAAAGCGGACAAAGAAAGGAACGCGATATGGCGAAATTCCTCAACACAAGCGCAGCGAACTATTATCTCGAGGAACTGATCAAGCTGGCGAGGGAGCGTTTGATCATCATCAGTCCATTTCTCAAGTTTAACGAGCGAATCAAGGAACTCCTGACCGATAAGGATCGGATGAAGATCGATGTCCGGCTGGTGTACGGCAAGAGTGAGTTGGCGCCCCAGGAGATGAACTGGCTACGCTCGTTGGAGTTCGTTCGGACAAGCTTCTGTCAAAACCTGCACGCAAAGTGCTACCTGAACGAACGGTTGGCGATCATCACGTCAATGAACCTCTACGACTTCAGCCAGATCAACAACAACGAGATGGGAGTTTTCATCGAACGGGAGCACGAGCCAGAGCTATATCGCGATACTTACGAGGAAGCCCAGCGGTTGATACGCGTCAGCGAGCAGGTGCGCCTTTCGGCGGAGAAGGTCGAGGACAACGAGACCCAAGAGGGCGACGAACGTGGCAACGGCCAGGAGAAACTCACGACCTCCAGACTGGCCCGTTGCCTGGGGGTGCGGACAGCCGATCTGACCGAGCGATTAGCCGGCAAGGGGTTGCTTCAAGTGGACGGGGACCGGGCGAAGCTGACCGAATCCGGAAAGCAGGCCGGCGGTGAGTTTCGCTTCTCCAGGAAATATGGTCCCTACTTCATCTGGCCGAAGGACCTCCAAGTATAGCCGAAGGCGTTAGGACGGTTTTTTACCTCGGATCAGTTTCGTTGCTTTCCCACCCGCCCATTCAATGACGCGTCGTTCTCCCGTGTCACGGTCGGGCCCTATGGAATCCTGCTCGGTCTGAAAGTTTAAGCCGGGCTCGGTCGTTTTCGAAGTTAATGTGCGTTCAGCCCCGGTGACGATTGTTCTGTGATCGGACATCTCCACTCGCGCCTGCCGACCGGACTTGGTCGTTATCATCGGTGGCACGACAAGATCTCATCCACCTCGCGATCGCAGTTGGCGGAGCAGCGCCGACACTTGGGCGTCCCGCAATGCGGTCACCTGCCCGTCCGTTCGGAGCACGTCGATGGTCACACCCGGATTGCCGGGCGCGGTCCCTTCCGGCCGCAGGCTCGCAGCGAGACCCGTTTCGGTCTTCGGGTTGTCGGCAGGCGATCGTCCGAAGAGCCAGTCCAGACCGAGTTCCTCCGGAGGTTCGGATAGCCGAAGTCGAGATCGTTCGAAAAAGCCAATAAAAGTGGCGGGAGTGGCGGGGCTCGAACCCGTAACCTCTGCCGTGACAGGGCAGCGCTCTAACCAATTGAGCTACACCCCCGCAATCGAAACGGGCGCGAAGTATGGGCACCGCACAGGGTGCGTCAACGGACAATTTTGACCTCAGCCATCGCGCCATCGCGGGGTCATCACAGGGCGCATCGCGCTCTACGCAACCCTCTCCCTGTCCCTCTCCCTCTCCCTCTCCCCAGCCAGCGCGCGAGGGAGAGGGCGCATTCCCTCTCTGCCGCGAGATGGTCATGATGAAGGCCGCTCAGACTGATGCGAGGCTCGGACTCCGGAGATTCCCCCAAATCCAGGGCTGTCATCCAGCGGATCCCAACCTATCCTCAACGCCATGATTTCCATTCCTCGTGTTTCGGTTGTCGGCATGGTGCTGGCCCTGTCCGTCATGCTCCTCGGCGGCTGTGGTTCCCGCGAGGATGCGGACACCCAGGCAGTGCCGGCCGAACCGGCCGAACCGGCCGCGCCGCAAGCTGCAGTGACCCCGCCGGTGATGCCTGTCGCCATGGACGTCCGGCACGTGGACGCGGCGGGGGCCCAACAATTGCTGGCGACCAATCCGGCGGTGGTGGTGCTCGACGTCCGCACTCCGGCCGAGTACGTCGGTGGTCATATCGCCGGGTCGACGAATATCGATTTCGGTGGAGCGGCGTTCGCGACGGATCTCGCCCGACTGGATCGGGACCGGACCTACCTGGTTCACTGCGCAAGCGGCGGTCGCAGCACGAAGTCCCTGGCGGTCCTCCAGAAGCTCGGCTTCAGGACCGTTGTGCACCTGGATGGCGGGTACAATGCCTGGGTGAAGGCGGGCAATCCCGTGCAAAAGTAGGAACGCGTCGGTTGCCCAACATGGCCCGGCGTCTTCCGATCCACGATATCGAAGAGTCCCTCGTCGCCCACCTTCGCGAGGTGGGACGAGTAGTGCTGTCGGCGCCCACCGGATCGGGGAAGTCGACGCAGATCCCGCAGATCCTTCTCCGGCATCGATTGCTGGGCGACGGCCAGGCGGTGGTCCTGCAGCCACGCCGATTGGCCACCCGGCTCCTGGCGAAACGGGTGGCGGAGGAAATGGGCGCCCGGCTCGGCGGCGAGGTGGGCTACCAGATTCGCCTGGAGAATGTCTCGACCCCCGACACGCGCATCAAATTCGTCACCGAGGGCGTCCTTCTCCGACAGATGCTCCGAAACCCCGGGTTGGAAGGCGTTGCAGTCCTGGTGTTCGACGAGTTCCACGAGCGCCATCTCTACGGCGACATCACCCTGGCGCGCGCCCTCGACATCCAGGAGAAGTCGCGGTCGGACCTCCGGATCATCGTGATGTCGGCGACGCTCGAGGCCGGACAGATCGAGGCCTACCTGCGCCCGTGCCGTGTCCTGGCCGTCGATGGACGGACATTTCCAATCGAGGTGGAGTTTGCCGCGCGCCCGGCCTATTCGGATCCCCGTCCGGTCTGGAAACAGGCGGCGGATGCCTTCGCCACCCGGGCGCGGCAAGGCGACACCGGCGACGTTCTCGTGTTCATGCCGGGTGTCTACGAAATCCAGCGGACGCTCGAGGCGCTTCGTGAATGCCAGGAGTCGCGCGGCTTCCTGCTGTTGCCGCTTCACGGCGAGTTGCCGCCGCAGGCCCAGGACGCGGCCGTCGCCCGCCAGGACCGCCCGAAGATCGTGATCGCGACCAATGTGGCGGAGACCTCAATCACGATCGATGGGATCCGCCTGGTGATTGACAGTGGTCTGGCGCGCATTCCCCGCCACGACCCATGGCGGGGCATCAATACCCTCCTGATCGAGAAGATCAGTCGCGCGTCCGCGGATCAACGGACGGGGCGCGCCGGACGGACGGCGCCGGGGGTGTGCGTCCGCCTCTGGTCCGAGGACGAACACGCGCATCGGCCCGCGCAGGAATTGCCGGAGGTCAAGCGGCTGGATCTGGCCGAGGTGGTCCTGACGCTGAAGGCGGCCGGGGTTGAGGATCTCCGGGCGTTTCGATGGCTTGAGCCGCCGGAGGAACAGGCGTTGCGGCATGCGGAGGACCTTCTCCAGGACCTCGGTGCCCTCGAACCGATGCCGGTGGAGACGAATTCCGGCCCATTGGAGGACACGGGGTCGGTGACCGCGCCGAGCGCCACGCGCACCAGGCTTACCGGCCTGGGCCATCGAATGCTGGCGTTTCCGGTCCATCCAAGATACGCGCGCCTCTTGCTGGCCGCCCAGGAGTACGGCTGCGTTTATCACGCGGCGCTGATTGCCGCGCTCACCCAGGGACGCGATCTCCTGCTCCGCAATGTCGACCGGGAGACGCTTCGGTTTCGCGACGACCGCCTTGGCGATGTGCCGCGGTCGGATTTCTTCCAGCTCATCCGAGCCTGGGAGTATGCGGCCTCGCAGGATTTCCGTGTCGAGGCGTGTCGGAGGGTGGGGGTCCATTCCGTGACGGCGCGACAGGTCGCGCCCTTGCTGAAGGCGTTCCTGGATCTGGCTGAAAGGGAAGGACTCGAGGCGGACACGCGGGACATCGACGAGGCGAATCTGCGGCAGGCGATCCTGCTCGCCTTCTCGGATAATGTGGCGCGTCGACTGGACCAGGGCACGCTGCGCTGCGAACTGGTGCATGGGAGGCGCGGTGTCCTGGCGCGCGAAAGCGCCGTCCAGAAGGAGCCGCTGCTCGTCGTGGCGGAGGTCCGGGAGGTGGGAGGGCGTGGGGGAGAGGTGACGACCCTGCTTTCATTGGCGACGGCGATCGAGCCCGGCTGGCTGGAATCTCTGTTTCCGGGCGACATCGCCAGCGAGGTCCGGGTGTTCTATGATCCCGCGGCGCGGCGCGTGTTTGCGGAGGAACAGAAGACATTTCGGAGGCTCGCTTATGAGTCACGGCGCGTGGAACCGCCGCCCATCGAGGCAGCCGCGGAACTGCTCGCCGCCGAAGTTGAGACGGGACGGCTCACGCTCGCCTCCTGGGATCATGGCGTGGAGCAATGGATTCAACGCTTGAATTGCCTCGCGCGCTGGCGACCGGATCTCGGGCTGCCGGTGATCGGGGAGGCTGAGCGCCGGGACCTGATCGCCCAGATCTGCCACGGGGCCGTAAGTTACAAGGAGATCAAGGATCGCGCGGTGCAGTCCTTCGTGCGGGGCTGGTTGAATGCCGAACAACAGCAGTGGGTGGAGAGCCAGGCGCCGGAACGCGTGGAACTGTCCAACGGCCGGCGTCCGAAGGTGACGTACGCAGCGGATGGCCCTCCGGTCGTCGCACTGCGGATCCAGGAACTCTTCGGCGTCCTCGAGGCGCCGCGCATCGCGTGGGGAAGCGTGCCGGTGACGGTGCAGATCCTGGCGCCGAGCATGCGCCCGGTCCAGGTGACGCAGGACCTGGCGAGCTTCTGGCGCGAACACTATCCGCGGCTCAAGTCCGAGCTGCAGCGGAAGTACCCCAAGCACGAGTGGCGCTGAGCCGGCGACTATTCCCCGGGCGGCTTGGGCGCGGGTCCGGTGTCCGGGTTGACCCCGGCCTTCGCGGATTCCCGGCCCTCGAGGGCAGCCATCATGTCATTGACGGCCTGGAAGACCTTGATGTCCGCCTTGTCCCCGTCCCCGGCCATGATCTTCTCGATGTTCCCGGCAAGATTGATCATCGCGTTCTTCTGGGGCTCGCTGAGCTTTTCAGAGGACTTGGCCAGGTTCGCCAGGGCCGTCGTGCCTTCGAAGAACTTCCCCTCCTTCAAGGCCTTGGAGGCCTCGTCGGCCGGGCCTTTGAGGGACGGATCCGCGGTCGCAAAGGCCCGGTCGAACTCGGCGGTGTCGAGCCGGGATTTGCCGCCGCCGCAGCCGGTCACCAGCAGGCCGACCGTGGCGAAGAGGGGGATCAGGAGGGCGATGAGCTTGGGTTTCATGGACACCATTTCCAGGCAACGTGCGCCGCGACCGAGGGGCGCGAAAGTCGAAAGTGACGCGACCCCGGTCCTCCCCTCCCGGCGACTACCGCGGTTCACGTCGGCAGGCTTTACAGGAGCGGCGCACCCGTCAGTCTGGTTGAAGTGCCGTCGTCTTGGCGACCGGGGAGGTGCTCCGGGGGCGGGACGGGGGCGTGCGCGCCGCCATGTTCAAAATCGTTGAAGCCCGATTCCTCGCCCCGGAGGTCAAATGGTTCCGTCTCCACGCCCCCCGGATCGCACGCAAGCGAAAGGCCGGCCAGTTTGTCATCGTTCGCGTCCATGACCATGGAGAACGAATTCCCCTGACCATTGCCGATTCCGATCCGGTGGCCGGGACGATCACACTGGTGGTTCAGGGTGTTGGCCGGACAACGCGCCTTCTCAACGGGCTCCAGGCGGGGGATTCGGTCTGTGACGTCGTGGGTCCGCTCGGAGTTCCCTCGCGCGTGGAACGGTACGGAACCGTGGTCGTGATCGGAGGCGGATTGGGGATTGCGATTGCGTACCCAACAGCCAAGGCATTCAAGGAGGCCGGCAACCGGGTTATCGCCATCCTGGGCGGTCGCACCTGCTCCCTCGTCATCCTGGAAGACGAAGTCCGTGCCATCAGTGACGAGGTTTACATCACCACGGACGACGGTTCCCGCGGCGAAAAGGGCCTGGTCACCGACCGTCTCAAATCCTTGATCGCAATGGACCGGCCCATTCACCTCGTCCTTGCGATCGGACCGATCCCCATGATGCGGGCCGTCTCCGAGACCACGCGGGTTTCGGCCATTCCCACCCTGGTGAGTCTCAATCCCATCATGGTGGACGGAACCGGGATGTGTGGCGGGTGCCGCGTCATTGTGGGTGGCCAGCCGCAATTCGCCTGTGTGGATGGTCCTGAATTCGACGGGCACAAGGTTGATTTCCAGGTCCTGAGCCAGCGCAATGCCATGTACCGGGAGCAGGAACGGCTGTCCCTGGAACTTTCGAAGGACCCCGACGGCGCCAGCGACCCCGAGGCAGGCGCTCCGGCCGGCGGGGGTTGCCGCCTCGTCCAGCGCGTGCCCGAACTCGCGGGCATCTGGGAGGCGGCGGCGCACCCGTCGAGATGAGTTGTTGAGCCCCGTGCGCGGCCGATATTTGCCCCGATCATGAATAATCCTTTGTCCCCGAAGGAGCGCATCAAGATCCCCCGCCACCGCATGCCGGAGCAGCCCGCCACGGAGCGCGCCGGCACGTTCACCGAGGTGAACCTGGGCCTCGATGCCGCGGTCGCGCGGAACGAAGCCATGCGATGCCTCGCCTGCAAGAGCCAGCAGTGCGTCTCGGCATGCCCGGTGGGAGTCAAGGTGCGTGAGTTTGTGGATCTGATCGTCGCCGGAGATTTTCTCCACGCGGCCGCGAAGATCCGGGAGGACAATGTCCTTCCGGCGGTCACCGGAAGGGTGTGCCCCCAGGAGAAGCAATGCGAGGGGGCATGCATCCTCGGAAATCGTGGCGAACCGCTGGCCATCGGCTACCTGGAGCGGTTCGTGGCGGATTACGAACGGCAGGCGGGCCAGTTCGGCTTGCCATCGCGTCAGCCTCCAACTGGCAAACGCGTTGCCATCATTGGAAGCGGACCCGCCGGCCTGAGCTGTTCGGGCGACCTCGCCCTGCGGGGCCACGAGGTCACCGTCTTCGAAGCCCTCCATGAAATTGGCGGTGTGCTCGTCTATGGGATTCCGGAGTTCCGGCTTCCCAAGGCCATCGTTCAACAGGAGGTCGAGAATCTTCGCCGCCAGGGGGTCCGGTTCGAGACCAATGTCGTCGTCGGGAGGACGGTGACGGTCGAGGAACTCCTGGGCGAGGAAGGCTACGACGCGGTGTTCGTGGCCACAGGGGCCGGCCTGCCCCTGTTTCTGAACATCCCGGGCGAACACCTGTGCGCGGTCTATTCCGCGAATGAGTTTCTCACGCGCGTGAACCTCATGAAGGCCTACGAATTCCCGGCCTACGACAACCCGATCATCGATTTCCATGGCCGCGACGTGGCGGTCTTTGGAGGCGGCAACACAGCCATCGACGCCGTCCGGACCGCTGTTCGACTCGGCGCGCGCGAGGCCTGGATTCTTTATCGCCGGTCCGAGGCGGAAATGCCGGCACGCTCCGAGGAGGTGAAACACGCGCGCGAGGAAGGCGTGAAGTTCCGGATGCTAACGAGTCCCATCGAATTCGTGGGAGACGCGAACGGCTGGCTCACCGGGGTGAAGCTGCAGCGGATGGAGTTGGGGCCGGCCGACGCGTCGGGGCGGCGTCGGCCCGAGCCGGTCCCAGGATCGGAGGAATTGCAGCCGATTCAGGTGGCGATCATTGCCGTGGGAAACCGCGGAAACCCGCTGGTCCAATCGACGACGCCGGACCTTGCGACCACGGGTCGCGGATACATTGTGGCGGATCCGGAGTCGCTGCGGACGAGCAAGAAAGGTGTGTTCGCCGGAGGCGATATCGTGACCGGCGGGGCGACAGTGATCCTGGCAATGGGAGCTGGCCGGAAGGCCGCCAGGGCGATTGACGACTACCTGCGATCCGGGGTGTGGTTGTCGGTGAAATCCGCCGATAGGGACGGCTGTTGAGCCAATCGAACGCGAGCGGAATGGCGAACCAGGAAGAGATCCCCAAGCCGAGTCCCGGACGCGAGACGCCGTTGTCGCGCGCCGCGGAGGTGACCCCGCTGAAGATCGGTGTGATCTATGCGTCCGCGGCGGCGGCATGGATTATGTGTTCCGACTGGCTTGTCGACCTGCTCGTCCAGAATCCCGAGTTTCAGAGGGTCTGGATGACGATCCGGCAGGTGGGACTGATTGGCCTGACGTCCGTTCTGCTCGTCCTCCTCGCGCGCCTGCACCTGCGGCGGCTACATGCCCTGAACGTGGCACTCGCCGGCAACGAGGCCCATCTTCGCCAGGTATTCGAGAACGCCCCGGTCGCCTACCAGGCCCTGGACCGGGAGGGCCATATCCTCGAGGTCAGCCCGGGCTGCCTCCAACTCCTCAAAATCCCCCGGGAGGAATGGCTCGGCCGATGGTTCGGCGAATTCCTCGCGCCCGGGTTCGTCGACCGGTTCCGCGAGTTCTTTCGCGAGGTGGTCACGCAACGCGAGTCCAGGCATGCCGAGCTCGATCTCCTGCAGTCGGATGGCTCCCGGCTGACGCTGTCCATCGAAGGCCGCGCGGACATGGATTCCGCGGGACGGGTGCAGCGCGTCCACTGCGTTCTCCACGACATCACGGAGCGCCGTCGGCGGGAAGAGGACCTGCGGCAATCCGAGACGGCGGCACGCGCGGAACTCGCGTCTGTCCAGACCCGGCTGACCGAGTCCGACACCCGCCTGCAGAGCATCCTCCGGGTTTTGCCGGCAGGCATCGGGGTGACCCGCAACAGAATGCTCGTGGAGGTCAGCGGTCGCGTGTGCGAACTGACCGGCTACCGCCTGGAGGAACTTCTCGGGCAGGATTCCCGGTTGCTTTTCGCCACCGAAAGCGACGGCGATTTCCTCAACGGCAGCGCGCAGCGTCTGATTCAGGACGGCGCCGTGGCGTCGACGGAAACGAGATGGCGGCGCCGGGATGGTGAACCCCGCGACGTCTTGCTGAACTGCTGCGCGGTGGACCCCTGCAAGCCTGCCGCAGGGATCGCATTCACCGTGATGGACATCACGGAGCAAAAGCGGGCACAGGACCAACTGCGGCGCCTCTCGCGGGCGGTCGAGCAAAGCCCGGTCTCGGTCGTCATCACTGACCTCAACGGCACCATCGAGTACGTCAATCCGCGCTTTACCCAGGTCACCGGCTACACCGCCGACGAGGTCCTCGGCCGCAATCCGCGGATTTTGAAATCCGGCGAGACGCCCTCCGAGGACTACCGGCAGATGTGGAAGACGATCGCCTCGGGCTGCGAGTGGCGCGGGCTGTTTCACAACCGGACAAAGCAGGGGACCCTGTTCTGGGAACTTGCCTCCATCTCTCCGCTCCGGGATTCCAACGGCGATATCACGCATTACCTCGCCATCAAGGAGGACGTGACGGCCCAGAAATTCACCGAGGAACGGATCCGGGAGCAGGCGGAGCTTCTGGACAAGACCCAGGATGCCATCCTGGTGATCAACCTGGATCGGCGCCTCCGATTCGGGAACCGCAGCGCGGCCCAATTCTACGGCCAGCGCGCGGAGGACATGCCCGGGCAATTGGCCGATCCGCTGATGTTCCCCGCTGAACCCTCGCGATGCGCGGGGGTCTGCGACATCGCCCTCGAAAAGGGAGCCTGGTCGGGAGAGGTCCGGCACCCGACCGGGTACGGTCAAGTCCGGACCCTGCACAGCCGGTGGAGCCTGGTGCGGGATGCGACGGGGCGACCCAAGGATTTTCTCGTGGTGAACACGGACATCACCGAGAAGAAGCGCCTCGAGGAACAATTCCTTCGCGCCCAGCGCATGGAGAGCATTGGGACGCTCGCCAGCGGTGTGGCACACGACCTGAACAACATCCTTTCTCCGATCCTGATGGCGACGGAACTCCTCCGGCAGATCGCCACCGATCCCGCGGACCAGGAGATGCTCACGATGCTCAAGGTCTCGGCGGAGCGCGGATCGAGCATCGTGCGGCAGTTGCTGACCTTTGGGCGCGGCCTGGAGGGCGAGCGCACCGAACTTCAGCCGCGAATCCTGCTCAAGGAGATGGTGAAGGTGATCGAGGAGACGTTTCCGAAATCCATCACGCTGGATCACCAGTTTCCCGAGGACCTCTGGAGCGTCCACGGCGATCCGACCCACATCCACCAGGTCCTCCTGAACCTCTGCGTCAATGCCCGCGACGCCATGCCGCGCGGCGGCTGTCTCACCATTGCCTCGGAGAACCTCGTCCTCGACGAGGACGCCACCCTCACCAACCCCGAGGCCCGCCCGGGGCCCTATGTCGTGCTGGAGGTTCGCGACACCGGCAGCGGGATTCCGCCGGCGATCCTGGAAAAGATCTTCGACCCCTTCTTCACGACCAAGGAACCTGGCAAGGGTACGGGACTTGGATTGTCGACGGTTCTGGGCATCGTTCGGAGCCACGAAGGATTCGTTCAGGTCGTCAGTCGCGTGGGAGAAGGCACTCAGTTCAAGGTGTATGTGCCCGCCCTCGCACCGGCCCATATCGCCCTCGCACCGGCCGTCCAGGTCGAACTGCCGCGAGGCCAGGGTGAACTGGTCCTGGTGGTGGATGACGAGGACGCGGTGCGGCGGGTGGCGCAGCGGATCCTCGAACACCATGGATACCAGGTGGTCAGCGCCTCCGATGGCGCCGAGGGTCTGTTGGTGTTCTCGCAGCGCCGCCGCGAGGTCCGCGCCGTCCTGACGGACATGCTGATGCCGATCGTCGATGGCGGAGCCCTGGTCCGCGCCCTTCGGCGCCTCTCGCCCAATCTCCCGATCGTGGCCATGACCGGCCTCGCGAATTCCGCCGAGGACGTCTCCGGCCTCCGGGTCGAGGCCGATGCGTTTCTCCACAAACCCTTCGATGCCGAGCAGATCGTCCGGACCCTGCACCAGGTGCTCGCGGGTGAGGATTGACCTTGAGCGCGAGTCCAGGCAGTCCCATGGCGTTGGCGCGGGTCTTTGCTGACACGACCCATCATCCCCTTGTCCCGGCGGCCGTGCTGACCTGCCTGATGGCGCGCGGACCGGCTCGCAGGCTCGCGCCGGACTCGCCCGCGGAGGCGGAGGCCATGAATCACCGGCCGTGGCTGGAGATCGTCCAGCAGTTCCAGACGGCGTCCGGCCTCGAAGAAGAGACGGTGACACGGTTGATCGATGCGGACTGCGAATACGTCCGGCGCTTCGAGGAATTACGGCGGGCGTTGCCCGAAGTGGCGGCGGTCACCGGCTGTCATGAACTGAGCGTCGATCGTCTCGCCCGATCCTTGTTCGCCTTTCGGCTGGTCGCCGAGTACCTCGAGATCCTGACGCCGCCCCAGCTCACTTATGAGCGAACCGCCCAAGGCACGGTGGATCTTCTCGGTGGGTTCACGCAGGCCTTTCGGCGCCTGATCGGCGCGACCTGGTCGGTCCTTTTTCCCGATGGCGAGATCTCGCTGACGGCGGATGCGGCCGCGCAATTCTGGGTCGCGTGCCTCCACAACATGCGTCCGGAGGACATGCAGTCCGGGTTTATCGGCTACTTCCGGCGTCAGCATGCCGACCGGTTCAAGGTGCTGAATTCGGGATTTGTGCCCGATCGCACGCTGCGGGTCCGGGATGTCATCAGCGAGCACATCGACTCCGCCCCGGATCGCCTGCGCCAGCTCCATGAAGCGGTCGTCGAAGGGGTCAAGGAAGGCCCCGAGCGCCTTTTCGCGGAGATGACGCGGCTGGCGCTCAAGATCGAGTTGCACCCGATGGTGATGCATTTCTGCCATCACCTGGTGCGCGAGGCGTGCGATTCCCTGGCCGGCCTCGATGGCCGCCTCACCGCGCGCGAAAATCGCTTCCTCCAATACCTGCTCCAGCAGACCGCGCGCACGATCGAGGAATACGGCATCCATGCCGTGATCCAGGCGGACCTGACCCCCGAGAACGTCGCCTCCATCCTCCGGGAACTCGACGCCCTGGTGGGTATCGCCGAGGTGAAAAAGAAGATCCGCGAGGTCGCCAATGTCGCCCGCCTCCAGCAGATGCGGGCGGCACAGGGCCTGCCGCCCATCGCGACCAGTTACCACGCCGTGTTCACCGGAAATCCCGGGACCGGAAAGACGACGGTCGCACGGCTGCTCGGGCGCATCTACAAGGCCCTGGGTGTTCTTCGCAAGGGGCACCTCGTGGAGTGCGACCGCGCCGCCCTCGTCGGTGAGTACCTGGGGCAGACGGCCCCGAAGACCAACGCCGTCGTGGACTCGTCCCTGGACGGAATCCTTTTCATCGATGAGGCCTACACCCTGGCGAAGGAACGTGAGGATTACGGGCAGGAGGCGATCGACACGTTGCTGAAACGGATGGAAGACAATCGGGACCGCCTGGTCGTGGTCGTCGCGGGCTACCCCGCCGAAATGGAACGGTTCATCAATTCCAATCCCGGTCTCCGTTCCCGATTCAATCGCTTCATCGAGTTTCCCGACTACCCGCCGTTCGAGCTGTGCCGGATTCTTTCCCTGATGTGCCGGCGGAACGGGCTGACCCTCGATCCCGCACTGAAAGAGCGATTGATCGCCCTGATTCATGCGCATTACGTCCGGCGCGATGCGCGGTTCGGCAATGCCCGCCTGGTTCGGAACCTCTTCGAGTCGATGGTGACCGCACAGGCGTCGCGACTGGTGGAAGGACCGCCACCCGGACCGGAGGCGCTCACCCGGCTTGTCGCCAGTGACCTCGCCTGGCCGAACGGGTTGCCGGATGTCATGCCGCCGCCGTCCCAGCGACTTTACCGGGTCACCTGCCCATCGTGCGGGGAGGTCTACACGTGGAGTCCGGATCTCAATCTCGTGGACGCCCAGTGCACCCGTTGCCAGGCGATCTATGACGCCTCGTTCGGGGAGTGGATCCGGCCGGAACCGTCGTAGCTAGCGCTAGCTAGCCAGCTAGCCACTCTTCGCGCTCCCGATCATCTTCTTGAATTCATCAGTCGCGCCCTGGACGACATCCTTGGGGCCCGTGAATCGGACGAAGACACTGCCGCCGGCGTCCTCGATGATCGCCCCCAGGAGAGCGTAACCTGCCTTGGGGGTCTGGGGTCCGCCTGGCATCCCGCTGAGGTAGGTGCCCTCGGCATGGACATAGGTGACCTTGTCCCCGCCGGCTTTGCCTTCCTCGGTCCTTCCGTGACTGGCCTCGCGTCCTCCCTCGAACTGACGGAACCAGCGTTCGACGTTGGCCTGGGTGGCGCCGGCCCCACCCGCGCCGAAATAGTAGAAGATGATCTCCCCCGGGTCACCGGCCGTATTGGGCACCCGCAATTGCGCCTTGCGCATCGACGATTGGGTGGGAACCCATTCCCATTTTTCGGGGCGCGAGAAGGTCAATTCGCTGACCTTGAAGGTCGCGGGTCCATCGGCGGCGCGGAGCGCGAGAAGTCCCGCAACGAACAAACCACCCGACGCCACCGATCGGAGGAATGGCTTCATGGGTTCGTAGGGTGGATGGGAGCGGGGGATTGTCAAACGTGACGGCGACGGTCGCGCATTCGCCGCTCGAGATCGTATCCTTCTCTCGCGCGCCAGACCCACTCCCTGGGCGACGCCGGCTTCTCCCCTCCCGCGTTGCGCTGGTCTTCCTCGTTCATAGCGCGTCTTTGGATCAGTCCTCGTGTCCCCTCCGTCCCCTAAGACCTGGAACATCTCCCTCTCCTTCGGGTTCCCTGAGGGCGTTTCCGAAGCCGAACTCTTCGAGGAAGGCATCCTCGGGGGCGACGATCCTCACAGGTCGCCGGGTGAACGGATCGACATAGCACAGCTCCACCGCGCGAAGGGCGAGGGCGCGATCGCGGTCGGGTGCCCGATCATCGCCGTACATCGGATCTCCGAGGATCGAAAGATGGGCAGCCGCCAGGTGGATTCGAATCTGATGCGTCCTGCCCGTCAGCGGTCGTGCCTCGACAAGGGCGTGGGTGTCCGTGGTTGCGAGGACCCGGAACCGGGTCTCCGCCTCCTTGCCGGATCGGCGGTCGACTCGCATCCGCCCATGTTCCCGGGGGTCGGCAGCGATCGGGAGGTCGCACGTCCAGGCGGCGTGCCGGGGATGGCCCTGAACCACAGCCAGGTAGCGCTTGTCCATTCGCCGCGAGGCGAAGAGATCTCCAAGGCCCTTCACCGCACCCGGGGAGCGTCCGAGCAGGAGGACCCCGCTGGTGTCGGCATCGAGTCGATGAATGAACCGCAGGAAGCGCAGGTGGCGGGAACGCGCCCAGAACGCGCCGGCCCCGATGGACGATTGAATGGCCGCCTGCAGGTTGCGCGTGGTCTTCTGCCAGGTGAAGGGCACGAGCATCCAGCCGCGCGGCTTGTCGATGGCCAGAACGGCCCGATCCTCGTAGAGAATCGGGATGCGGACGGTGTCGCGGCCCTGTCCGAGTTCCATGAGGGGTGGCCTGGCCACGCCTCACCCAACTGAAACCGGGCACAAGACGCAATGGCGCTCCGTCTCCGGCAGCTTCTCACGCGGCGCGCGCGGGGATTTCCAGGCCTGGCGGCGTGCGGATAGATTGCACCCATGCCAAGCTTCGACATTGTGTCACGGGTGAACCCGATGGAGATCGAGAATGCCGTCAACCAGGCTCGAAAGGAGCTCGGGAACCGGTTCGATTTCAAGGGAAGCCCGGCAGAGATCCGCCTGGAGAAAAACGAGATTCAACTCAGCGCCCAGGACGGCATGAAGATCAAGGCGCTCGAGGAGATCATGATTGGCCGGCTCGCGCGCCGCTCGATCGACCTGAAGAGCGTCGAGCACAAGGAACCCCAGATCTCACCGCTCGGCCATGCCCGTCAGAGCCTTGTGATCCGGCAGGGACTTGATGCGGAGGTCGCGCGCAAGATCAGCGCGTTCATCCGCGAACTGAAGCTCAAGGTCACCGTGCAGATCCAGGGGGACGAGCTGCGGGTCTCGGGCAAGAACAGGGACGACCTTCAGACGATGATCTCTGCCCTGCGGCAGGAGGACTTTCCCGCCGCCCTCAGTTTCGTGAACTTCCGCGACTGACGGTCGATGGCACTGAAACTCCGAGTTGCATTCAGGGCCGTCGCGGAGAAGCCTCGCCGCGCTGCCGCGACACTGCCGACGACATGATGACACCCGATTCGACCGATCCGCTCGCCGCCCTCTCGCGTCTCCAGGGGGCGCGCACCTCGCTGGAGCGGGAACTGGCCAAGGTGATTGTCGGCCAGCAGCAGGTGATCGAGCAGATGCTCATCGCCATCTTCACGCGGAGCCATGCGGTCCTCGTGGGGGTGCCCGGGCTGGCGAAGACCCTCCTGGTCTCGAGCCTGGCTCGTTCGCTTCATCTCAGTTTCAAGCGCATCCAGTTCACGCCCGACCTGATGCCGACGGACATCACCGGCACGGAGGTGATCCACCAGGACCCGGACAGCGGTGAACGACGATTCAAATTCCTGCACGGCCCGATCTTCGCGAACGTGATCCTGGCCGACGAAATCAACCGGACGCCCCCGAAGACCCAGGCGGCCATGCTCGAGGCCATGCAGGAGCGCAAAGTGACCGCCGGCGGAACCGACTATCTGCTGCCCAATCCGTTCTTCGTCCTCGCGACGCAGAATCCCCTCGAACAGGAGGGCACCTATCCGTTGCCCGAGGCGCAACTCGACCGCTTTCTTTTCATGATCACAGTCGACTACCCGAGCTCGGCGGAGGAACTCGACATCATGAAGCGCGGCACCACCGCGATCGAAGGGTCCCCTGAACCGGTGCTCACCGCCGAGGAGATCATCGAGTTGCAGGCGGCGGTTCGAAAGATCCCGATCGCGGATCACGTGTATGAATACGCCGAGAGGCTCGTGCGCGTCACGCGGCCGAGGGACCCGTCGGCGCTTGAGCTCAGCCGGAAGTGGCTGACGTGGGGGGCCGGGCCTCGCGCCAGCCTTGGCCTGATCGTCGCGGCCCGCGCCCGCGCGCTGCTGCGGGGCGAGACTTGCGTCAGTTGCGCCGATGTTGCCGCCGTCGCTCCCGCGGTCATGCGCCATCGGCTCGGTCCGAATTTCACGGCGCAGAGTGATGGTGTGACGCCGGATGACATCGTCCGCCGGATCCTCGAGGCTGTTCCACAACACTGACCGCCCCATGAACCCTGGCATCCTTTTTTTCGATGTCTTGATCCTGCTGCCCCTGGCGGCCATGACCCTTGCCACGACAACGTTCGGCGACGAGGGGATGTGGCCATTCAGCGACCCGCCCAAGGACCTCCTCCGAGAGCGGTACGGCTTCGAGATCACCGAACCCTGGCTGGAGCACCTTCAACGCGCCTCCGTCCGCTTCATGTCAGGCGGCTCCGGTTCGTTTGTGTCGAAGGATGGACTCGTCATGTCCAATCATCATGTCGTTGCCGATGCGCTCCAGAAGCTCAGCACGCACGAACACGACCTGTTGCGGGACGGATTCCACGCCGGCACCCGCGACGAGGAGGTGCCGTGCAAGGATCTCGAACTGAACGTGCTCGTCGGCGTGCGGGATGTCACCGCCCGCGTGGACAGCGCGGTGCCGGCCAGTCTGAAACCGGAGGAGGCGGCGGCCGCGCGGCGTGCGATCATGGCTGAGATCGAGAAGGAATCGCTCGAACAGACCGGGTTGCGGAGCGATGTCGTCACCCTCTACCAGGGCGGCGCCTATCACCTCTACCAGTACAAACGCTACACGGACGTCCGCCTGGTCTTCGCGCCGGAACAACAGATCGCGTTCTTCGGTGGCGATCCGGACAATTTCGAGTATCCCCGCTACGATCTCGACTGCGCCTTCGTGCGCGCCTACGAGGACGGCCATCCCGCCCACGTGGATCATTACCTGCGCTGGAGTCCCGCCGGGACGAAGGACGGGGACCTGGTCTTCGTGTCCGGGCACCCGGGCAGGACCGATCGGCTCCTCACGCTTGCCGAACTCGAATACCTGCGGGACGTGTCCTTTCCCGCGCTGTTGGAGCGTCTCAACCGGGAGGAGGTTTGTCTCGCGGCGTGGAGCGAACGAAGCCTTGAGAACGCGCGCCGCGCCCGCGACGATCTTTTCGGGATTCAGAACAGCCGCAAGGCGCGGATCGGCGGCCTCGCCGGTCTCCAGGATCCTTCATTCTTCGGCCGGATCGCCACGAACGAACAGGCCTTTCGGGATCAACTCGCCGACTCCGCCGAGTGGCGCCACACGCTGACCGCCTACGACCGGATCGCGGAGGCGCAGGAGACCATTTCCCAAAACGCAGTGACGTACCGGATGCTCGAGAATGCGTGGGGTTTTCGCAGCGAATTGTTCCAGGTGGCGCGCACCCTCCTGCGCGCCGCGGCGGAGCGGCCGCGGCCGAACGGGGAGAGGTTGCGCGAATTCCGTGATTCGAACCGGGCATCGCTCGAACTCGCCCTGTTCTCGACTCGACCCATCTATGACGACCTCGAGACGGTGAGGTTGGCGGACTCGCTCGCCTTCCTGACTTCGACGCTTGGGGCTTCAACACCCCTGGTTCGGTTCGTCCTTGCGGGAAAATCGCCGAGGGAACGCGCGGCGGATCTTGTGGGGTCGACCCGGCTGAAAGACGTCGCCGTTCGCCGGACGCTCTATGAAGGAGGCGCCGCAGCCGTCGAGGCCGCGGCCGATCCCATGCTCCAGTTGGCACGGATCGTCGACCCGGAATCCCGGCGTGTCCGCGCGATCATCGAGGAACAGGATGAGGTCAAAATGCAGGCGCACGCCGCGATTTCCCGCGCGCGATTTGCATTGCAGACCGGGCAAACCTATCCGGATGCGACGTTCACCCTCCGCCTGGCCTTTGGAATCGTGAAGGGATACACACAGGACGGACAGGCCATCGCGCCCTTCACGCACTTCGAAGGACTTTACAGTCGGTGGGAGGAACAGCGCGGTCGCCCGCCATTCGACCTCCCGGAACGCTGGCTCAAACGCAAGTCCCGCCTCGATCTCGAGACGCCGCTGAATTTTGTCCACACGTGCGACATCATTGGCGGCAATTCCGGCAGCCCCACCGTCGACCGCAAGGGCGACCTCGTGGGACTGATCTTCGACGGGAACCTGGCCTCGCTGGTCCTCGATTTTGCTTACGACGACACGCGGGCACGGGCGTTGTCCGTCGACACGCGGGCGATCCTCGAGGCGCTGAAGAGTGTCTACAATGCCCGCGAGTTGGTGCAGGAACTCTCCGGAGATTCCACCGTCGATGCTCGGAAACCCCGCCGGTCGCGACGCGCTAGCGAAGGCGCAGGCGGCATTCCTCCCGCCCGCGCCCGTCACTTTCCTTGGATTTTCCCATGAGTCGGTGAGCGGTTCTTTTTCGAGCCGGTTGTCCGGTGTCTCACACGGGGTTCGTTCCGGATGAATCCTGCTGGGTGTGCTCGTCCAGGAAGGGTTCGAGCGCGAAGACCCCGAGGCGGTTGGCGCCCGCGTCGATCATCGCCTGGGCCTGATCCCGATTCTGCATCGCGCCGACAACCTTGACGCCAAGGTCTGGACCCGCTCGTTCGCGCAGATCCCGGATGGCCTCGACCGAAGGCAGGACAGGCGCGCACCCTGTTGCCGTGACGAGAAACTGAAGTTCCGCTTCGAAGATCAAATCGGTCACGCGGTAAGTCTCATCGCGGGAGAGGAGGCCCATCTCGATCACGGCCTTGACGGGTCGGCCGTCGCTGGCCTCGCGGATGTCCCGCATCTCCCGAAGCAGCGAGGCATACGAGCCTTCCTTCAGCCAGCCCAGGTTGATCACGAACTCGAGTTCCTGCGCGCCGGCGTCGATGGCCGCCTCGACCTCGAAGCGTTTGACGTCGGTGAGGGCCGCGCCGAAGGGGAACCCGACCAGCGCGGACACCTTGACCGGGCAGCCCTCGAGGACGGCCGCCGCGAGCTCCACCCGCGAGCTGCAGAGGGAGACGGCCAGGCAACCGTGGCGGGCAGCCTCGCGACAGGCCGCCTCCACCTCGGGGCGGGGGGCATCGGGGCGGAGAAGGATACGTTCCAGCCGGCGCAGGATCGGAATGGATGCAGGTGCCGCCACGCGGGCAGCCAACCCGTTTGCAGGTTGCCTGTCCAGCGGCCAGTCCGGCTTCCATCTTTACTTCACGCCGGGGGCGAAAGCACGCTTGGCGGCCATGCAAGGCCTGAAGTGGACGCTCGCCCGATGCCTTCCGATCCTGATGCTTGCGACCGCGGGGTGCGCCTCGCACATCACGAACCTCACGCCGTCCATTGTGCCGAGGGCAAACAGCGGTCTCTATCATTTCGAGGCCGAATGGACGAGCAATCAGCGCTCGCGCCAACTCCGGCAGGACCAGATCCGCGGGTTCGTGGTGGTCGACGAGAAATTCTACCCGATGGCGCGCGTGCCCAGGATGCCCGACCGATGGGAAAGCGAAGTGCCCATTCCGGCCGGTGAGAACCCCGTTTTCTATTATTACAAATGGGATTACGGCACCGCAGGCTTTGGCGGCATCCATCCGAACAGCCTCCGTTCGCAGTCCTACCGCCTCGAGATCAAAGGCTCGGTTCTGTGAAGGATTCTCAGCGCCGTTTCCGCGATTGCGGAACCCGGCGCGGACGGCGCTGGGTTGCGCGCCGGTTTTTCGGCGCCTTGCGCATCGGCTCGATGGTCCTGGGTCTCGCGCGCGGCAGCAGGACGAGCGGGCAGCCCTCGAATCCGAAGGCCGTGCGCAGGGCCGCCGCGAGGTACTTCTCATAGGCGCGGTTGAAGAGATCGGTGCGATTGAGGAACAGAAGAAAGCGCGGCGGCGCCTCTCCTGTTTGTGTTGCGTAATAGAACCGCAGGACACCGCCTTTCCTGCTCACCGGTTGTCGTCGGGTGACCGCGTCATGCAGGGTTCGATTCAGGACCGCCGTCGGGACCTTCTGGCGCAATTGGGCTGCGACGTAGCGAACGGATTCCAGGAGCCTGTCCAGGTGGAACCCCGACGTCGCCGACGTGAAGATCACCGGGGCGTAATCCAGGAAGAAGAGCTTTTCCTGCACCCACTCGCCGAATTCGCCCAGCGTGGTCAAACGGGTCGGGGCCTGGTCACGCCGGCGGGATTCCCGCCGGCGTATCTCTGCCTCCCGCGCGTCGCGGACGCTGTCCGCCACCAGGTCCCACTTGTTCACGATGAGGATGCACGCCCGTCGCGCCTCCGTGATCAGGGCGCCGATCTTCTTGTCCTGCTCGAGAATGCCTTCGGCCGCGTCCAGCACGAGGATGGTGATGTCGCTGCGCGCAATCGCGTCCTCCGTCCGCTTGACGCTGAAGAACTCGACGGAGGAATCGACACTCCGCCGCTTGCGGACTCCTGCGGTGTCCACGAGGACGTAGCGCTCGCGACGGCCTTCGGTGGTGACCTCGAAGGGGACATCCACCGCGTCCCGGGTGGTGCCCGGTACGGGGCTGACCACGACGCGGTTCGATTGTGTCAGCGCGTTGATGAGGGATGACTTCCCGACGTTCGGCCTCCCGACGATGGCGAGCTTGAGCGGCGCTTCAGCCGTCCCGTCGTCGTCCGTTCCCGCGGCGCCCTCGGCCGACCCGGACCCTTCCCCGCGCGGCGCCTGTCGATCGCGAGGCAGATGCCCGACCGCGGCATTCAGGAGCGACTCAATGCCCCGGTCGTGGATCGCGCTCACCGGAAAGGTCCGGTCGAAGCCCAGCGCCGAGAATTCCACGGACGCGAGCGCCGCCTTTTCGGTGTCGGCCTTGTTGACGGCCACGAGGACCGGTTTGCCGGCGGCGCGCAGGCGTGCCGCCACCTCCTCGTCCAAAGGCACCACGCCTTCCTGAACATTCACCACCAGGACGACGGCATCCGCCGCCTCGATGGCGAGTTCGACCTGGGAAATGGCGGCCGCGGTGATGACGTCCGGCGCCTTTTCGCCAGGACGAAGCCCAAGACCTCCGGTGTCCAGGAGGGTGAAGCGGGCGCCCCGCCACTCCACCTCGGCGGCGATGCGGTCGCGAGTGACGCCGGGTTGATCATGCACGATTGCGATCCGCCGGCCGGCAATGCGATTGAACAATGCCGATTTTCCGACATTCGGTCGACCCACGATGGCGAGGACTCCGGACACAGACGGAGCATGGGACTGGACGGCTGGTGAGCGAAGTTCAAAGGAGGCTCGGATGGGGTCTCAGGCTGGCGAGGCGACCCGGTTCTTGAATCCTTCAGGCGCCAAATGTGGGAAGACATTCTCCTCGATGCTCGGAAAGGCTTGCTCCGGGGAATGGCGAAGGGAACCCGGAAGGCGAGTCAGAGTGGCATAAAGCTCCGCCAGCGTGTGGGCCGAAACCAGCCCTTCGACCATGCTGAATTGGCAATCAGCCGCTTTCGATCCTGGTCGCCCCGCGGCTGTCCAGGGCGTCAACCCTTGCGGACAAACATTTCGATGCGGGCCATCGCCTCCTCGAGTTGGGGAAGTGAAGTCGCAAAACAACAGCGAACAAACCCCTCGCCGCTCGCGCCAAAGGCGCCGCCCGGGACGCAGGCAACCTTCTGCTCGCGCAGCAGGCGAATCGCAAAGGACTTCGAGTCGAGGCCGGTCGCGGCAATCGACGGAAATGCATAGAACGACCCGCGCGGAAGATGACACTTCAATCCGGTCGCGTTCAGGGCGTTGACGACGAAGTTCCGCCGCAACCGGTACTGGTCCCGCATTTCGGTCGTGTCGGCGTCGCCATGTTCGATGGCCTCGATGGCGGCCTCCTGGCTGATGATGCTGGCACAGAGCATCGAGTACTGGTGGATCCGCATCATGGCGTCCGTCAGTTCCGCGGGTGCGCAGGCGTAGCCAATGCGAAACCCCGTCATCGCGTAGGCCTTGGAGAATCCGTGGAGGAAGATCGTGCGCTCCCGCATGCCGGGCAGCGAGGCGATCGAGACGTGCTCTTCTTCGAAGGTGAGATCGGAATAGATCTCGTCGGTCAGCACGATCAGGTCGTGGCGACGCGTGACTTCAGCGATCGCCTCGAGCTCCGCGCGGGTCATGGTGCCGCCGGTGGGGTTCGTCGGGAAATTCAGCACGAGGGCCTTCGAGCGGTGTGTCACGGCCGAGTCGATGGCGTCGGCGCGGACGGCAAATCCGTCCTCCGCGCGGCAGGCGACGGGCACGGGTATTCCGTGGGCCAGCGCGATGCTCGGCGAGTAACTCACGTAGCAGGGCTCGTGATAGAGGACTTCATCGCCGGGATTGATGATCGCCCGCAGGGCGAGGTCCATGGCCTCGCTGACACCGACCGTGATGAGAATCTCGCGGGCAGGGTCGTACTGGACCTGGAACCGGCCGGCGACATGGGAATGGATCGCCTCGCGCAGTCGAAGGAGGCCAAGGTTCGATGTGTAGGTGGTCCTCCCCTGCTCCAGGGCGTAAATGGCGGCCTCGCGGATGTGCCAGGGAGTGACGAAGTCCGGTTCCCCCACACCGAGGGAGATCACGTCCTTCTGGCTGGCAACGATATCAAAGAATTCCCGAATCCCCGAGGGCGGGATGTCCCGCACATGGTTCGCCACAACCGATTGACCGCGCCGCGCCGCCATAGGGAGGCGAACCCTAGAAAAGGTCGGGGATTGGGGACAGGCAATTTTCGGTGTCGTCGACTCGCGGGCGTCTCCGAGGTCTCCCCACAGAAGGCGGCCTTGCGGATGTGAAGCCGGTTGCGGCGGAGAAAGACATCATCCCACAGACATTTGATGCTCGCGGAGGGCCTTCAGAATCGTGCCGCCCGGCCCCGAGGGATGTCGATACACAGGCGCGCGAAGCGACACCCCGGGATTTGTCCGATGGCCCGTGGGCCAAGGGTCAGGGCCCTTCCCACTTTCAGACAGTCTCTAAGGACGCCGGTCAGGGCCGTGGCGGAGAAGATAGCGCCACGTCGCATGAAGCGCCTTCGGAGCTTTTCGACGGCTCGCGAGACACGCAACTTCGCCGCATCTTCGCTGGCTCCCTGAGCTTCGCCTATTTCCCGGAAGCTGCGCCCCTCGAAAACACCGCGCAAGTGACCTCCTCGGCCTGCTGAGCGTGCCGAAGTTGGCGCAGGGCCACGCCATGGACGAGACCTCCGTGCCGGTGGACCAATTGTCGGAACGCGTCCTCGCACTGGTCGTCAACATAGCGGCGCAAAAGCTCATGATCGTCCATAATGGATTCTCCCCCGGTACACCCGCGAAACCCGAAAGGTATCAAGATTTCGGTTCAAAGCCGCGAGCGGCGTGGGCCTTTCACGCCGGCATCGACCTGGTCGGCTGCCTGGTTGATCGTCAGCTCGCGCTGAGGGGTTGTCTGGGAGGCGACGTGGAGAGGCCAGGCTCTAAATTGATTTCAACTTCTCGGGCTGCGTCTGAACGCGCGGGCGCGCTCGATCCTGGCGGCCAATGATTGATTCCCCGCCAGCCTGCCGGCACGCCGGTCTCGTGTCCCGGATGCAGGGCGCGAGTCGCGCCAGGGGGAGCGAATTTCAAGACAGGCGCACCTCGAGGTCTGTCGCCCTGCTTTATGAGGACCTCCTCCTCGAGCGTCACCGCGGCCCGGCCCTCGATGGTCCGCACCGCGGCGGGCACCGCACGGCCCATAACCGAGACGTCAACCTTTGTGGGGCTGCGATCCGCGGGGACCCCGAAAGCGAGCGAACGAAGCCGGACCTGTCCCCATCGGATATGGAGCCGGGCGTCGAGTCCCGCCGGCCCGATTTCCTGATGGTAACTGCCCCAACCTTCCGCGGTCGTGAACGCCGCGCGGAAGCGGTCCGGACCGAGGCGCGGCGCGAATCCCAGGTGGCCCTTCGGCCCGTGCGTCTCGCACCCGCAGAGACCCAGGAACACCCCGTAACTTGCCATGGCGCGGGCGTAGTGATCGCCGCATTCCACTTCATTCCACGGATTCTGCCGGGCGGGATGGTAGCGTTCGTGGACACCGCGGCAGATGGCGAGCGCCTCGGTCAGCATGCCTTCCCAGGCCATGTGGCCGGCGACCTGGTACTCGATCCCGGTCCAGACTTCGTCGCGATAGAGGACTGAATCCGGACCCAGGTGTTTGCTCCTGGGCCAGGTGCAGGTGAAGAGCCCCGCCTGGCCCGGCCTGGCGAACCAGCGCTGGGGTGGATGCGCGGCGTTCTGGGGACCGATGTCCGGCGCCCAGTTGTAAGTCCAGACTGCCTTGAGGGCGCTCCGCACCTTCTCCCGGGGATAGAGGTACCCGAGTCCAACCTGGTGCGCCCACCCCTGGCCGAAGAGTTGGTCGGATAGACACCCGTCCGCGTACTGATATTTCGGGTGCTCCTTCAGATCCACCTGCTGGATGAAATACTCGCCATTGAACAGGCGATCGAGGGTGCGCTCGCTGCCGGACTCGAACACCTTTCGGCAGCGCGCCGCGAAGGCCGCGTCGCCCAGCTCGGCGGCCATCACCTCGACGGCGCGGAGGGCGCCGAGGTAGAGCGAACCGACCATCGTGTTTGGGCCGAAAAAATTGATGTCGTAGGTGTTGTGCTGGGAGCCTTCGATCAGGCCGTCGTCATTGCCGTCCTGGCCCAGAAGGAACTCAGCGGCCTTTCGGACGTGAGGCCAGTTGCGACGGAGAAAACCGTCGTCCGCAGACATCTGATGCTCGCGGAGGGCCTTGAGGACCGTGCCGCCCTGGCTGTCTCCGGCCCACAAGTCATTGCTTTCGCCGCGAAAGTGAATGGCCCCGGTCTCCTCCACGAATCCCACGCCGAAATCCTGTCGCTCGCGAACCGAGCGCTCCAATTCAGGGAACAGCCGTGCCATGGCGTGCTCGTAGTTCCAGACGTGGGCGCAGGTGCCCTCGCAGCACCGGACGCCTTCCCATCCCCAGAACCGTCCGTTCGCCCACCATTGACAGGTGGATGTGGCCAGGATGGACACCGGGGCGAAGAGCCGGTCGAGGAGCCAGTAGGGAAGGGTCGAATCGTACCAGGTGTCGCGCCAGGCGCGCGTCTGGCGAGTCAGACGGTCGTGCTCCTTACCAAGAAATCGGGCCACAGCCTGGGCGTCCGTGAATCGTGTGGCGTATCGGTTCCCGTGCAGGCGCCGGTTCGGGAAGTGCCACACCACCGCGAACGGGATGGTGGTCTCTTGTCCCGCATCGAGGCGAACCGTCCGGCCCACCGCGCCGCACAGGGGTCGACCGAACGGTTCCCGGGCTTCATCAGACGCCTGGGGGAGATCGGAACGCTCGAGCAGGGCAGACAGGGAATCCGTTGGCATCGCCGCCAACGAGAATGCCGAGGCGTCGCCTTCCAGCAGGACAAGCCCCATCGTGCCGAAGTCATGCTGTTCCTCGAGAGGCCCCTCCACCGGGCGCCGGGGCGTGTCGCTGAGTTCGATCTGGTCGATGTTGATGTGACCCCATCCGCCGGACTCCTGATCCACGATCTCGATCGAAGCGGTCTTGCCGATCAGGTCCCGAACCCTCCAGCCCTGCCACGCAAGGCGCTCCTGGTTTCGGCCCATTGCCGTGCGGACGACCCGGCCGTCGACTCGAAGATTCATGCAGGTGCGTCCCGGGTGATGGCCGCCTCCAATCAGGAAATTCAGGAAGGGCCGATCGATCGCGAAGGGAGGCGAGACAAGCCGGCCGCGGGGTCCATCGCCTTGGAGGTAGGTGTTCACCAGGCCCTTGCCGAGGAAGCCGCTGACGGGGTTCTGATTCGGCAGCGTGCCGTGGGACGGACCCATCCCGAACGCCAAGCCTTGCACGGTCCAGTCGCCGTAGCCGCTCTGTTCGAAGTCCGCGAGGACCCTCGGTGGTCGACTCTCGGCGGCTGGCTCCGGGACGGAGCGCGCCGATCCAAGGACCAGGGCGAGAGTCTCGTCGCGTATCGCGCGATTCTCCCGGACGCCGCCAAAGAAATCGCCGCTGTGACAGCCCACGCCATTCTCCAGCAGGCCAACCAGGGTGACCTCCACCGGCGCGCTGGTGGTGTTGCGGACGGTCCAGTGAAGAAGAGTCACGGGCAGGGCCGAGTCGGCCGCGTTCAGGGGAATGAAGGGCGAGAAGGCCTCGAGTCGGAGCGTGACCGGAAATCCCGTGTCAGCGTACTCGATGAGGCCAATGGGGTATTCGCCCCGCGCGCGCACGTGGGGGAATCCGGCGCGATCCAGGGTCCGGATGTGGGTGGCACCCGCCGATCGAATCCGCGCGGCAAAGCCCTGTTGAAGGGGAGCGACCGGGTCCGGCCATGTCTGGAAATGCGTGCCGCCGCCGGGCGGGTCGTCGCCGCTCCCGGCGGCGTTGAAGATGTCCCAATGGACAAGGCGCCCGTCACCGGTGAGGTAGAGTTGACCGGCGCCGATGCCGCCCACGGGCATCCCGAACATCCGGAGGTCGTCGCCAGAATACCAGGTGGGCTGTCCCCGTTCGGCCAGAGCCCGGATCCATTCCGGTTTGAGCTTTTTGTCCGCCGGCACGAAGTGATCGGCGGTATCTGCCGGTTCAAAGGGGCCGGCGATCGCGGTGAGGGGATCGAAGGCGCCAAGGGACAGGGTTCCTGCCCCGGCAATTCTCAGGAAGGCACGCCGGTCGACGCAGGCGCTGGGGGTGGCGGAGGGCATGGGATTTGCGAGGTGTGGATTCGAGGATGGTTCGCGCGCGTCTCCCGCGGCAAGCCGCGGGAGAGAGGAAGGAAGACGTTTGACGGAGGAACAGCAGGGGACTCTTGCGAATCTGAACACAACGCATCCACTCGCGTCAGGCCTCTCCCGAAGGGGCGCCCGCTTCAAGGCCGCAAGTTTTCCCAGTCGAGTCCGTGCGGCGCGAAGTGGGCAAAGTCTTCATCCCGGGTAACCCATCGGCACCCGTGTTCCACGGCGAGCGCAGCATGCTGGGCGTCGGCGACGCTCTTGCCGGTGGCCTCGATCTTCCGGCAGAAGAGCGCGGTGATTTCCCAATGACGCCCGCCGGGCAGAAGCCACCGACAGTTGGGTGCTGAACGAAGGCGATCAATGGCTTCGATTGCGACGGACAACGGTGTTGGATCCTGGTGGAAGCCCCGGTGGGTGACGATTCGAACAAACGCAACGGCGACGAGCGACGAAATGGCAAACGGCGTTCCGCAGTTCACAAGATTCTCGAGCCACTCCCGGTAGAAATCATGGACCACCTCATCACGGCGGTGCGCGTAGACCAGGACATTGACGTCGGGCATCTTCATGGAGTCACCGATCCTCGTCGCGGAAGTCGGCGATCGTTTGGGGAGACGTGTCGCGCCGACGACTTGAGCCGTAGGTGGGCACGGAGAACCGTCCGCGAGTCGGCGGGAGGCTGCGCCGGCGCATCCACTCGCGAAGTGCGAGGGTCGCGAACTCACTGACAGTGAGGCCCGCCTCGAGCGCCTGACGTTTCGCCTCAAGAAGGACGTGATCGTCGATGACCAAGGTGGTTCTCATAGGAATGAGCATACGTATGCATCCGGCCCGGTCAATCCATCGCCAGGAGGGTTGACGGTGAGCGATTCTCCTTTGAGCCGGGATTTCTCCACGGGGAGGCTGGGATCCGGATGCAACGGTGGCTTGAACTGAATCGGCTTCTGGACCGGCTGGACCGCCTGACGCCATGGGCCTTTACCGGTTCGCTCTATGGTTTGCGATGGGTCGTCGTGTTGCCGGTGACATGGGCCGTCGACCTCTTCGATCCCACCGGAGGAAGGGCGAGCTTCGAGGGGCCCGCGATCGGGCTTCTCTTGGGATTCCTATTCCTGGCTCCCATATTGGAGACGCTCGCGGAGTGCCTCGCGCCGTACTGGATCATGCGGAAGATGGGGCGGATTCCCTCCGTCCAACGCCCATGGGGGTTCGTGGCGGTTTCCGCGGGCCTCATGGCACTCTGGCATGTCGATTACTGGCCGGCCGCGTTCCTCCCCTCGACAATCACCGGGGCGTTTCTTGCGTACACGTTCGCCCACTTTGCGCCGGGCAGTCCCGGGAAGGCGTTTCTACACACCTGGGTCTTTCACGCGGGCATCAACCTGGTCGGGTGGCTGTTGATCGTCAGCTCGCGCTGAGAGGTTGTCTGGCAGGCGCCGCGGAGAGGCCAGGCTCTAAGAGCCCGTCTAAAAATTAGGAAGGGCCCTGCGACGAGGGATTTTGTGCGAGGCCGAGGCGGCGAGACCGGAGCATCCCCGCAGCGGGCTGTGACGGTCGAGCCAACGAAGGCCTCGCGCAAAAGACCCGTCGCCCGGAGGGTTTTCGCAGGAAAGGCCGGCTGGCTTCGTTGCTCCTCAGTCACAGACCCCTGAAGGGTATGCTCCTTCGTCGCGCCTCGCCATCCGGCCTTTCCTGCGAAAACAGGGCCCCACCTAATTTTCAGACGGGCTCTAAGAGCCCGTCTAAATTGATTTCAACCTCTCGGGCGGCGTCTGAAACGCGCGGGCACGGAAGAGGAAATCCACGATGTTCCCCTCGTGGGGCTGGAGCCAGTTGAGCTGGATGGTCGGGATCGGACCGATATTGAGGCGGTCGATGTGGGTGGCCGCGATCAGATTTCGCTCCCACGCGTGGTCCGAAGTGATCGCCGTGCAGACAAGCGTCGAACCGATCTTTCCGATCATCTCCGACTGCGGACACTCGACGACGGTGACATAGGGGAACATGTACTCGGTCTGGGCCACGCCGCGTTCGGGAGAGTCGCAGTGGATGACCCAGGGTCGGAGGTAGGCACAACGATCGTGTTCGACCAGGCGCGGTCCGAATTCCGCCGTTACGTCCGTGACCCCGCCTTCCTTGAGCTTGTCGAGAATGGCGGCGTGGATTGATCTGGCCTGCCCCGGAACGGTGAAGGCCGCGAGGCTGGCGGTGGGATCGTCCGGGGGTTTCACCTCAACGGGCCCCAGCCGTGCCGCCAGGGCCTCGGCGATGTCCCGGGTATGACGGGACGCCCAGATTCCAGAACAATTGATGCAGCCGCGACCGCTGTTGAGGCTGACGCTGTCGATCATCAGATCGAGATAATTCTCCCAGTCGTCGACGAGGTCATCGCCGAGGAGGATCTTGCTGAACCCGGGTCCGTGGACCTGAACGGCCGGGTTGCCATGGTAGCGCCGGACGGTGTCGGTGCTGCCGAAGATCTTCACGCGCGGACAGTGATTCACGACCTCGGCCCCCATCTCGGCGCCGCCCGGGTAGATGCTGATCGCCTCGCGCGGGACTCCCGCGGCGGTGAAGGCCGCGGCCATCCGATACGGTGTCCAGGGTTCCTGGGGTCCCGGTTTGAGGACCAGCCCGACCTGCATCGGGATGACGGGCAACCAGAGGGTATGAACGCCGGGGGAGTTCGACGGCAGCACAAGCCCCAGGATCGGCGATTGGACCTGGTAACTCACGATCACCCCGCGGGACTCCATTCCATAGCCTTGGGTCAGGATCGCCGGATCCAGTCCCCGCGTGAGGCAATCGAGGATCTGGTCCATGTTGGACAGCACGAAATGGTTCTTGGCCATGTTGGCCCGGCACATGTGCTCGGGCAGTCCCGTCGATGCGGATTGTTGCCGCGCGAAATCGACCGGGGATTGTTCGCCATCGCCCATCGGCAGGGTGGCGTCCCTGTAAAAACCCGCGGCCTTCTTCATCATCCGGATCAGGTCCCGGCAGGGAATCTCCATCAGGACCTCCCGGGCGCGATCGGCCATGCGGATGTCGCGGGCGAGCAGACCTGGGTTGGCCTGGCTGACCTCGGCCAGGGTTTCGCCGGTGACGAAGTGCACGACACGATCGGCCTCGAGGCTCTCGTACGGTTGGCCCCAGCGAAGGATCGGGATTTTGACCATGGGATAAGACGGCTTTCTTGGGATTGGACGGCACGACCGCGGTGGACGTGCCCATCAAAAGGGTGCCATTGGCATGCCGGGCGGGACCTGGCTCAAGCAAATTCTTTCCGGCAATGGTCTGCCAGGGGCGGAAAAGAATCCCCGCTCCCTCTGTTCGCGTTTTGTACCGGAGCGCGGCGTTCATGCCGCTTCCCTATCGGACTCACCGACGAGTCTTTGGACCTTTCGCAGACCATGCTCCTCCGAGAGCCGATGCGGGCTGAAGCCCGGGCTCCGTCACGGTCCATGAACCGATTCGTTCCACGACATTCCCAATTCGCCCTTCCCTATGCCATTTTCGCAGGTAACGAACGCTTTCCGGGTTTCGGATGCGGTCTGGGAGGCCTGTCCCGCTTCCTGGCGGCCCGCGCCGCCGGCGGCAGGGCAAAGCCCATCTTTCGTCCGAGCGCCCGCATTGCGAGGTTGTTCGGGAGGATGGTGGCCGTGATGCGCCGAAGACCCTCCGCGCGGCCAATGTACACCAATCGACGCAGCAACTCCGTCCCCAGACCGCGCCGCTGCCATCGGTCACTGATCGTAATGGCCACCTCCCCTTCTTCGAGGTTCCGCGGCCTGCAAAACCGGCCCACGCCGATGATCTCAAGAAGTCCGGATGCGGGATCCAGATGCTCAACCACCAGCGCCAATTCGCGGTCGTAGTCAATGAAGCAAAGGCGCGCGAGACGGTCATGGGCGACCCTCTGCTCCAGGCTGATCGGACCGAAGTATCGGGAGAGAACGCTGCGCTCGGAGAGTTCGTGATGAAACTTCACCATCAACGACTCGTCCTCGGGTCGGATCGGGCGGATCATCACCGCCGTTCCGTCCCTGAGCTTCCAGGGGGAGACATATTGCGACGGGTACGGCCGGATAGCGGGACGCGGCAGGTCGGCTTCCCGAGTTTCGGGCGGATGCAGCACCACGCGCGCATCGAGGGCAACGACACCCCCGGCGGATGCCAACAACGGATTGACGTCAATTTCGGCAATCCACGGCTGCTCCCCGACGAGCTGACTGAACCGGACGACGACCTGCTCCAGGGCGGCCAGATCGGCCGGCGGCTTTCCACGGACCCCCCGAAGCGCCTTGTACACCCGGGTCTGCTCCATAAGCCGGCGCGCCAGCGTCGCGTTGACCGGAGGCAGGCCCAGCGCGCGGTCCTTGAAGACCTCGACCCATTCGCCACCGGCGCCGAAAAGCAGCACCGGACCGAATTGTGGATCGATGCTGCTCCCCAGGATGAGTTCGTACCCCGCGGCCACCTTGACCATCCGCTGGACCGTGACCCCCAGAAAGGCCGGCGACCCTGTGATCGTTCCACCGGCGGTGCGCGCTGCGACCCCCTTCCGAATGTCGTGCCACGCGCGACGCACGGAAGCCGCGTTGCGGAGATTCAGTTGAACACCGCCGACGTCGGTCTTGTGAGTGATGACGTGGGAATGGAGTTTGACGGCGACCGGGAAGCCCAGCCTCGAGGCGGCCGCAACCGCCTCGCCCTCGGTGTGGGCCACCACCGTCTCGACGGTTGAAATCCCATAGGCTGAGAGGATCTCCTTGGCCTCCGCCTCCGTGAGGAGGGTGCGATTGGATTTGCGGGCCGCGGCGATGAGGTCGCGGACCACCTTGAAGCGCTCAGGCGGCAGCGGTTCCCCCCCGGTGGAGGACCCGTTACGGCCCTTCACGACCTGCGGGTTGCTCCCGCCAACGGCCACGGCCGGCAGACCGGCTTTGCCGCGGGTCTCTTCCGAAACCGCCATGAGAGTCTTTTCCGCCGTTCGCGCCGATTCACGGTGATCGCCGACCAGCGACAGGGCGAGGGTGATGGGCGCCGGGCGCGCCTCCGCATGCGCCGGCACCGCATCGCTCGCGGGCCGTTCATAAAGGGCGCGGAGATTGTCGCTGTACCGCCACATCAGCGCAAAGGCACGAGCCGCCGTGTCGGGAAACCGGTACGTGGGAATGCCGATTTCATTGAGGATCGCCTCGCCCGAAGAGATCGCGTGCTCTCCCATCCAGCTCGCCAGAATCGGCTTTTCACCGAGGCTCACGAACGGCCGCAGGGCTTCGGCGGTGGCGGCCGACTGGGTCATCTTTTGCGGCGTGAGGATGACGAGCAAACCGTCGCAGTTCGGATCGCGCGCCACCAGTTTGACCGAGCGGGCGTAACGAAGCGCGTCGGCATCTCCGAGGATATCGACAGGGTTGCCATGGCTCCAATGGGCGGGGAGGAGGGAGTCGAGAGCGGCGTGGGTGTTCGGGGAGAGGCTCGCGATCTGGCCCCCGCTGCGGACGAGCATGTCCGTCGAAAGCGCCCCCGGCCCCCCGGCGTTGGTCACGATGGCAAGCCGTGGGCCGCAGGGCCTCGGTTGTTTGGCGAGGACCTCGGCCATGTCGAACAGCTCCACGATCGTGTCGACCCGGAGAATCCCCGCTCGTTGGAACGCGGCATCCAGCACCGCATCGCTGCCGGTCATCGCCCCGGTGTGCGAGGTGGCGGCGCGGGCGGCCGCCTCGGTGCGGCCAACCTTGAGAACGATGATCGGTTTGGTCAGCGCCACCTCGCGCGCCGCCGAGAGGAAGGCCCGCGCGTCGCCCACACTTTCCATGTAGCACACGATGCTGCGGGTGTGCGGGTCGTCCCCCAGGTAGTCGATGAGATCACCCCAGCCGACGTCGAGCATGGATCCCATGGAGACAAACGCGCTGAACCCGACGCGCTCCTTCAGGCTCCAGTCCAGGAGGGCCGTGCACAACGCGCCGCTCTGACTGAGAAAGGCCACGTTCCCCGGACGCGCGAGGTCAGCGGCGAAGGTCGCATTGAGGCGCAGACGCGGCGTCATCACCCCAAGGCAATTGGGCCCAACGAGTCGGAGGGAACCGCGTCGCGCCTCGGCCAGGATCTCCTGTTCGAGTTCCACGCCAGGCTTGCCAATCTCCTTGAAGCCCGCCGAGAGGATGACCGCCGCCGGGACCTTCGCCGCCACGCATTCGCGGACGATGCCCGGCACCGTGGCGGCCGGCGTCACGATCACCGCGAGATCCACCGGTTCCGGGACCACTCCGATGTTGGGATAGGCCTGGCGTCCCAAAACGCTGTCGTGGGTCGGGTGGACCGGAAACACCCGGCCACCAAAGGGAATGAGGTTTTCGCAGACCGCGCGGCCGACGCTGTTGGGCTTCTCGGTGGCGCCGATGATCGCGACGCTTTGCGGACTGAAGACTGAATCGAGGGGGTGGCGGCGGGGAGGTGTCAGGCTGTGGTGCGGAACCGCAGCTTGAGCTTGGGTTCTTGCGGGGGAGTTCACAAACATCCTTTCTCGCCCTTCGGGCTCTTTCTGGGTCGACAGTTCCCGCCCTCTCCGCCCCGCGATGAATTTTTTGTTATGGCAGGGCTTCGTCTTTTGCACTCCGGTCGGCCAGCCAGTGACAGGCCTGTGGCCACACCTCGCGTTGCGCCCGCCCGCCGACGGCGAGGCCAATGTGCCCGGCCTGGAGAACGATCGTCTTGCGGTCGGTCGATCCCACGGCGTCGTTGAACGGGAGACTCTGCGCGCACGGGACGAGGTCATCGTTCCGAGCCACGATGTTCAGTACCGGGCAGACGATCCTCCGCAGATCCACCACCTGGCGGCCGATTGGAAGCTGGTTCTGAATGAGCAGATTCTGCTGGTACAGGTGCTTCACGAACTCGCGGTAAACCTCGCCCGGCACGGGGATGTTGTCGTTCAGCCAGGTCTCCATCGTCAGGAAATCGTCGATGGCATCGTCGTCGTCGAGCTTCTCGAAAAGGCTGATCGGCTTTTCGAAGAGGTTTTGCACCGGTTTCAGGAGCAGAAAGGTCGATTGCAGAAACTCGGCGGGGCAATTGCCAAAGGCATCCACGAACCGGTCCACGTCGAAGACCTCGGGCCGGGTCCAGAGGTTCAGCAGTCCGTCCCGGGTCGAGAAATCGATCCCGGCCGCCAGCAGGATGAGGTTTCGGACCCGATCGGGATGCAGCGCCGTGTAGATGGCGGACATGGTGCCTCCCATGCAATAGCCGAGCAGGCTCACCTCGCTGCTCCCCGTGCGCTCGCGAATGAAATCCACCACGTTGCCGAGATAACCATTGATGTGATCATCCAGCGTCAGGTGGCGGTCGGCCGGACTTGGCTCGCCCCAGTCGACGAGGTAGGTGTCGAAGCCCGCCTGGATGAAGTGGCTGACAACGCTCCGGTCCGGCTTCAGGTCGAGGATGTAGGGTCGATTGACCAGCGCGAAGACGAAGACCAGGGGCGTGGCGTGACGGGGGGCGCCGGATCCGGGGTAGTGCAGGAGCTTCAGGCGGTCCTCCTCGTAGACGACGCGTGACGGCGTTGCGCCCTTTCGTACCCCCCGGGCCCGCTGAAACAGCCCCGGAACGCGGGCCAGGCGACGGGCGGTGGCAAACCCTTCCTCGATCATTCCCTGTTGCCAGCGCAGCCAGGGAGGCAGGGCCTTGGTGTCTCCATTGCCGGTGTTCATGCTTGGGCCTTTCGCCTGGGAGACCTTGAGGGCGGCGGCTCCGCGGCCGAATCACCGGGCGCCGAGGCAGGCGCCTGGCGTTGCAGGGCCGCGACCTGGGCGGTCAGCGTGTCGATCCGGGCGAGGAGCCGATTCTCCAAATGTTCCACGGCGCGCAACACATGGTCGATGTCGTCGCGTGCCGGCGCCTGCCCCTCGTGGCGGACGCGCGTGAGAAACTCATTGCTCATCTGCCGAACGGCGATGGTGTTGTCCATCCATTGTTTCATGGATTCGAGAAACTGGGGTGAACGCAGGAACTGGTCCCAGGACTGCGAGAGCGCCTGGAGGATGCCGGCGCGCAGGTCGCGCACGAACTCCGGCGGCGCGGACTCGGGGGCGGTAAAGCCGAGTTGCATCATCCTGGTGAAGGTCTCGGTCCAGATCCGCTGGAAGGCGACCCACTGTTCGGTGCCCGATTCGGCGTTGTTGGTTGGATCATTCATGGCGGGATCTTGTCCCGGTCGGCCCATTGCTCAAGAGGAACGCCGTGAGCGCGGGCCGTCCGCGGTCGACTCAGCAGGCCTCGATGGCCATGGCCACCGCCTCGCCTCCCCCGATGCAGAGCGCATTGATTCCGATCCGGGCGCCCCGGAGCTTCATCGCATTCATCAGGGTCACGAGCGTCCGGGTCCCGCTGGCGCCGATGGGGTGGCCCAGCGCCACCGCGCCGCCGTGGACGTTGCACTTCTCGTGCGGAATCCCCAGGTCCGCCATGGCGGCGAGGGGGACGACCGAGAAGGCCTCATTGATCTCAAACAGATCGACGTCCGCGACTTTCAACCCGAGCTGCTTGAACAGTTTTGCGATGGCACCAATTGGCGCCAGCGTGAACCATTCCGGCTCCCGGGAGTGCGTCGTGTAACCCAGGATGCGGGCCTGCGGTTTGACGCCGAGATCCTGCATCCTCGCCTCGGAGAGCACGACAACGGCCGCGGCCCCGTCATTGATGCTCGAGGCGTTGCCGGCGGTGACCGTGCCCTCCTTGTCAAACGCCGGCCGCAGCTTGCGCAGTTTCTCCTCGTTGAACTTCCGAGGATTTTCATCCTCCCGGACGGAGAGGGTCTCCTTCCCCGCCCTGACGTCCACCGGCGTGATCTCCTCCGCGAAGGCGCCGCTCGCCGCCGCGGCCAGGGCGCGCTGAAAGCTCGCCACGGCGAAATCGTCCTGTTGCGTTCGCGTCAGACCGTACTTCGACGCGCAGCGCTCGCCGCACGTGCCCATGTGCACGTTGTTGTACACGTCCCACAACCCGTCGCGGATCATGGCGTCCACGAGTTCGCCGTTGCCCATGCGATACCCGCTGCGCGCCTTCTCGAGAAGGTATGGCGCGCGGGACATGTTCTCGGTGCCGCCGGCAAGGATGACGGACGCATCGCCGCACCGGACGGCCTGAGCGGCCAGCATGACGGTCTTGAGGCCCGACCCGCACACCTTGTTGACGGTCGTTGCGCCGACCGAGGGTTTGAGGCCGGCCAGAAGAGTGACCTGCCGCGCCACGTTCTGGCCGAGTCCGGCCCCGATCACGTTTCCGAAGAGGACTTCATCGACATGATCGGGCTCGATGCCCGCCCTTTGGAGGACGGCCTTGACGACGGTGGCGCCGAGGACCGGCGCCGGTGTGCCTTCAAAGACGCCGGCGAAGGTCCCGATCGCGGTGCGTGTCCCGCCGGCCAGATAGACGTTTTGTGCCATGGGTCTGGGGGGTGAAGGACTCGGTTGCTTGCATGTCATCGTGGAGCACGGGACTCACGCCTTCGAGGCGGAGGTGGCCGTCGCGGGCGTCTCCCACGCCTTGCGTGCGGAGGTCGTCCAGGCCTCCGTGACCCGGGCATTGGTCTGCGCCACCGAGACCGCGGTGTCCCGAAGCGCGTTGAGAGAACCCTCCCACACGCCGAGGAATCGGTTCTGGGTTTCCTGCAGGGTGGAGGCTTGACAGGCCACCAGTGCCTTTTTGAGGAGGTCGACGCTGGCCTTGCTGTTCTGCTCGATCAACTTGAGGTATTCATCGAGTGCCTTTTGCGTTTGCGGAATCACGTCATCGGACCAGGCCTTCACCCGTTTCTGCACGTCCTGCGGGTTGCCGGCCTGGCCGGCGAACGCGGTCCACATGCGGGCGGATTCCTCCTGGAGTTTCAGCCCGGACTTGAGGGCCTGTTCGTAGTTCTTCATGGCCTGTTCAAACAGGTCGGTGGCCGCCTTGCTCTTGTCGTCTGTTGTCGTCATCGCTTCCTTTCCGGGTCAGGGTTCCGGCGGTCATTCACCGGCTTCCTGCCTTACGGCTTGCGCCATTTCGAACCGGGAAGACGGACCGCTTGCCCGCTCCGCCGGATCCGCCTCCATCAACGCCTGTCCCGGCCCTCCGGTCAAGAAGAGATTTGTGCAATCGCACAAAAAATCGTTTCCCTATCGTCCGTCCCGCTTCCGTCCCCGGGCCCGGCGAAGCTGCTGACCGAGGCTGTCCACCTGGCGCTGGAGGTCGGCAACCCTTCGGTGGAGATCATCGGCCGGCGGAGACGGCGGCGGGGAGCCTGGCATCCAGGGTGGCGGGGGTGTCGCAGGCGACGCGGGGGGCTCCGGCGCAAAGCCGCCAAACATCGCGCTGGTCCATGCGGGGAACGGGGGCAGCACGCCCGTCATCGCGCGGACATGCCGGAGTCGGTCCTCGAGCTGCTTCTGGTACGCCATGAACGCGCCGAAGGCCTGGGTGAAATAAGTGTCCATGAACTCGCGCACAAGCTGGTCATTGGCGCGGATCACGCGCAGGAGGAGCGGGACCGGGAAGCTGTCGATCTTCGGGGTCTCCAGTTCCAGGATGATCTGGGTGAGGACCTGCGCGGTGATGTCGGCGCCGCTCTTCGAGTCCGTCACCGTCAGATCATGGCCCTCCCGAATCAATCGCCGGATGTCCTCCAGGGTGAGGTGGCGACTTCGGGTGGCATCGTAGTAGCGGCGGTTCGGGTACTTTCTGATTTCGAGGTGACGCGGGACGGACTCGGGCCCGGGCTCTGGCGACGGTGCGCTCATGCGTAGAGTTCGACTAGCACGCGTCGCCTGAAGCGGCAAGCGGTGAGCCGCCGGTTGTGCAAATGCAAAACATTCGCATTGACGATGGGTAGCCGGGTTCTCTAGGTTGCGGATGTCCTCAGTGACAGGTCGAACTTCGACGGAAAGGCCGAGATCATGAAAATTCCAGATGCAGTCGCCATCATTACGGGGGCGGCGAGCGGGATCGGTCAGGCCCTGGCGATGGAACTGGCAAGGAGGGGAGTCCGGGCCCTTGCGTTGGTGGATCATAGCGCCGCAGTGGCGGAGACCGCGGGGACGGTCGATGCGGCGGCGGGTCGAAAGGTCGCGACGGCATACGCCGGGGATGTCACGGATCCCGCCTTTCGAACCAATGTCTTTGCCGAACTGCACGCGCGGTTCGGGATGGTGAACATCTGCGTGCCCGCCGCGGGCATCACACGGGATGGTCTGGCGGTCAAGGTCGATAAGACCAGCGACCGCGTTGTGACGTATCCGCTTGAGTGGTTCCGGCAGGTCGTGGAGGTGAACCTGGTCGCCCCCGTGTACTGGGCGCTCGAAATGGTGGCCGGCATCGCCGAGGAACGGCGGCGGCGGAACCTGAAGCGCTGGGAGCCGAGCGAACCGCTCCAGGGCGCCGTGATCTTCATCGGATCGGTGTCGTCGCTCGGCAACAAGGGGCAGATCGCCTATGCCAGCACGAAGGCCGGGCTGGAGGGCGCGGCCGCGACCCTGATGATGGAAGCCGTGTTCCATGGCGTTCGATGCGGCGTGATCCATCCCGGGTTCACGGATACGCCGATGGTCCGGGCGCTGGGCGAGGATTTCATCCGCGAGCGGATCATCCCGCAGACGCAGCTTGGACGGCTCATCCACCCGAATGAGATCGCGGACGCCATCTGTTTCATGATCCAGAATGCCGCGGTCAGTGGAGCGCTCTGGGCCGACGCGGGCTGGCATCCAAAGGCCTGAGAGCCCGTCTGAAAATTAGGAAGGGCCCTGCGACGAGGGATTTTGTGCGAGGCCGAGGCGGGGAGACCGGAGCATCCCCGCAGCGGGCTGTGACGGTCGAGCCAACGAAGGCCCCGCGCAAAGACCCGTCGCCCGGAGGGCTTTCGCAGGAAAGGCCGGCTGGCTTCGTTGCTCCTCAGTCACAGACCCCTGAAGGGTATGCTCCTTCGTCGCGCCTCGCCATCCGGCCTTTCCTGCGAAAACAGGGCCCCACCTAATTTTCAGACGGGCTCTTACGCTCATTTCGCACGGACCACCCGCAGGGGCGGGGAATGGGCCGCGGCCCCTGGCGGTGATGGTCCATCGCGCGCGGATGGCGTTGCGCGTTGTCTCGAAGAGAACGGGTTCCAGGGGCTTCCGGGGAGTCCAGGCGGGGTCGGGCGGGAAAAACCCTTGGAAAAACCAGTTGTCGCGCCCCCGCGGGTTCCCCTAAGTTGCCTCCCGAATAATGCACCGTCCGGTGCAAAACCCCCGGAATTGCTGCCCCGGAGCCGGACGATAACCAAAGGCAGCGCCATACAGCACCAGACGGAGGAACCCGAAAGGTATGAATAGCAACCTGCGCACGGCGGCGCTTGTCGCTGCCGGTATCGTCAGTGCGGGCTCAGTCACCCAGGCCGAAGAGGCCAAGATGAACCCGGTCGAGACCGCACTCACCGCAACCACGATCAGCGGCTATGTCAGTGCATCCGCCTTCTTCGATCTTCGCGGCGACAACCCGGATATGATCCAGTTGCCCGGACGCTCGTTCGATCAGGCGGACAAGCTCAACAAGATCAATCTCGACGTCGTCAAGCTGAGCATCGAGAAACCGCTCGACGAGGGCGACTGGTCGGCGGGCTACAAGGTGGACCTGCTCTTTGGTCCTGATGCCAACACCTATGCGACCTCGTCCTGGCCGGACGGTGACAGCACATCGGACTTCGGCGTCAAGCAAGCCTACGTCACGCTCCAGGCCCCGGTGGGCAACGATCTGATCGCCAAGATCGGCGTGTTCGACACCATCATCGGCTATGAAGTCTTCGAGTCGGGCATCAACCCGAATTACAGTCGTTCCTACGGATACTTCATCGAACCCACCGAGCACACCGGCGTCCTCCTGAGTTACGCCTTCACCGATTGGCTGACACTCAGCGCAGGGATCGCCGATTCGTACGACGCCAAGATCAATGCCCCGGGCATCGATCGCGGCGCGGGCCGGCGCACCTTCGGTCTGCAGACTTACATGGGTGCGCTGTCCGTCACGGCGCCGAAGGGCTCCGGATTCCTCGAAGGGGCGACGGCCTACGTCGGCGTCGTTCACGGGCTCGCGAGCGACGGCAGCGACGATGACCCCCGCACCTCGTTTTATGCGGGCCTGACCGTTCCAACGCCTGTGGAGAACCTGGGCGTCGGTATCGCCTATGACTACCGTTGGGCAAACCAGAACGGCGGCTCCGAATGGGCCACCGCCGTCGCGGGCTACCTCACCTACCAGGCGACCCAGCAGCTCAAGCTCGGTGTCCGCGGTGAATACGCCGCCGGTTCGCCCGGCACCTGGTCCGGCGGTGAAGACCAGGAACGGTACTTCGGAGTCACCACGACCGTGGACTACAGCCTTTGGGCCAACGTCCTGACGCGGCTCGAGTTTCGCTGGGATACCGATCTGAAGAGCGGCTCCAAGGATTTCGGCTCGACCGACAATCCGCAGGACACCGCCTTCATTCTTGGTCTGAACGTGATCTACAGGTTCTAGGTTTCTGACTGGCAACGTTCACCCCTCCTGCTTCGTTGAGCAGGAGGGGTTTTTAGTTCACGGTGCGCGTTCCGCGCAAACTTATGGGATTCCAGGGCAACGAATTCGGATCTTCGATCGACCGGCACCGCTGATCCCGCGCGCCAGGACCCGGGAGACGATGCAGGGCCCCCCATCCTCGGACTGCGTATTGGGACCATGAACTGCGGATGGAACCCTGACTCGCCTCCGGGCGCCCGCTCCGTCGGACGCATCAGACGGGAGAGGGATGAGGTGAGGGCCGGCTCACGGGTAGTCCGCGCTGCGAAGGCTCCGGACGTCAGGCCTCCTCCACGCGGCCGACGAGGGGGCGAGTCCCGCGTTCCACCACCACCCCGCGCTTGCTGGATCGGACGAACTCCACCAGGAGACGGCCCCATTCACTTTGCATGAGGGGAATCGCGGCCTCGACGGCCGCCGGAATCCCCAGCCCGGACCGAAACAGGGCGCGGTACAGACGTCGGAGTTCGAGGCGCGTTTCGTCGTCCATCCCGGCCCGACGCAACCCGATCACGTTCAGTCCACAGATGGAGTTGTCGCCGCGGGCGACGCAGAAGGGAGGCAGGTCCTTGCTGATGGCGGATCCGCCCTGCATCAAGGCAAGCGTGCCCACCCGGACGAACTGATGGACCAGGCAGTTTCCGGAGATAAAGACCCGATCGGCGAGGATGACGTGGCCGGCGACCTGCGCCCCATTGGCGACGATCACGCGGTCGCCGATGCAGGCATTGTGCCCAACGTGGCTGTGAGCCATGAACAGGCAGCCCGACCCGATTTGGGTATCCTCCTCCAATCGATTCGCGCAGTGGACAGTGACGTGCTCCCGGAAGACGTTGTCGTCCCCGATTCGCAGCCGGGTCGGCTCGCCGCGGAACCGGAGGTCCTGCGGCGCACCACCCAGGACGCAGCCGGTGGCGAAGGTGTTGCGTGCCCCGGCCGTCAATTGGCCCATGAGGTGGACCTGCGGTCCGACCCGGCAGCCTTCGCCCAGTTCCACGCCACCCTCAATGATCGCGAACGGCCCCACCTCGACGGTCGAATGAAGGCGCGCCCGGGGATCGATGATCGCGGTCGGATGAATCGCCACGGGCGCGACCATGCCGCACCTGGGGACGGCGTTCCACTCGCAAAAGGCCGGCTTTGACAGGGGCCGGCGCGGGGGCAGGTTGCCCGATCATGTGCCGCCCGGACCGATCCTCGCTGTTCCTGCTCGCTTCGAGTTGGTTGTGGCTGCCCCTGAGAGCGGCGGCCGCGGAGCGACCACCAGCCGCCTCGCTGAGTCTGCCGCCCTCCCCTCCGGCTTATGGATACCAGACGGAACGGCTGTTTCCTTCCCTGACTTTCAGCGATCCTGTCGCGTTCGCCGTCCCATCCGGTGAGACGAACCGGCTGTTCATCGTCGAGCAGCGGGGTCGGATCGCCGTCATTGCCAACCTCGCCGAGCCGTCCCGCTCGGTCTTTCTCGACATCGCCTCCCGTGTCGCCGGGGGCACCCCAACCGATGAAAGGGGGCTGCTTGGGCTCGCCTTTCATCCTGGTTACGCCACGAACGGCCAGTTCTTTGTCTTCTATTCGGCCATGACCAATGGGGTGCTCCACGAGCGATTGTCCCGGTTCCATGTGTCGGCCTCCGATTCCAACGTCGCCGATCCCGATTCCGAGGTGATGCTCATCGCGCAGCGGGATGATGCGCCCAACCACAACGGGGGCGATCTTCACTTCGGCCCCGACGGATATCTTTATGTGTCGCTGGGCGACGAAGGAGGCCAGCGCGACTCCAACAACAATAGCCAGCGCATCGACAAGGATTTCTTTTCCGGGATCCTTCGCATCGACGTGGATCGAAGCGCGGGCAGCCTGACGCCCCATCCGCATCCATCGGTCTTTCCTGGCGCCTACGGCGTTCCCCCGGACAACCCGTGGATCGCGGCAACGGAGTTCAACGGCCAGCCGGTCGACCCGGCGAAGGTCCGGACCGAATTCTGGGCCGTGGGCCTCCGGAATCCCTGGAGGATGTCCTTCGATCCCTACGATGGAACGTTGTGGGTGGGAGACGTCGGCCAGGATGCATGGGAGGAGGTGGATGTGATCACACGCGGTGGTAACTACGGCTGGGCCTATCGCGAGGCGGGCGTTGCCGGACCCAAGGCCGCCCAGGCGCCGCAGGGGTTCACCTCCGTGAAGCCGGTGACCCAATACCCCCACGGCCGCGGCGAATCGCAGGGCAATTCGGTGACGGGCGGAGTCGTGTATCGCGGTCAGCGGCTCTCGCAACTGAGCGGCGCCTACGTGTTTGCCGACTACGTCAGCGGAAATATCTGGGCCGTCCGATCGGAGGGCAGCGCCAGCCCGCCCCTCGAGCACCTCACGAGCCGGATCGGCATCGCCGGGTTCGGGGTTGACCCCCGGAGCGGGGACATCCTGCTCGCCGACCAGGCCTCGGACGGCGTATGGCGCCTGACCTATTCCGCGGATTCGACGGGTCCCCCGCTTCCTCCGACGCTGGCAGAGACGGGCGCCTTCACGGACCTGGCGACGCTGACGCCGGTTCCCGGGCTCGTGCCCTACGACGTGAACGTTCCCTTCTGGTCGGATGGAGCCCTGAAGGAACGTTGGTTCAGCATTGCCAGTCCTCCCCTGGCGATCGGTTTTCGCGCGGCGGACCCATGGTCGTTTCCCGTCGGAAGCACGTGGGTCAAACACTTCGAGATGGAGATGACGAACGGTGTGCCGGCATCGCGCCGCAGGCTGGAAACGCGGTTCATTGTGCTCAACGACACCGGGGTGTACGGCGTCACCTATCGCTGGACGGATCCGCCGACCAATGCCGTCCTCGTGCCGGAGGCGGGGCTCGACGAACCGCTGGTGATCCACGACGCGACGGGCGGGACACACGCGCAGATCTGGCATTATCCAGGCCGCGCGGAGTGCCTTCAGTGCCACACCCCCGCAGCGGGATGGGTCCTGGGCTTCAGGACCGCGCAACTCAATCGAAATCTCGATCGTGGGAATGGTCCGACCAACCTGGTCGCCTGGCTTTTCGACGCGGGCTACTTCAATGCGACCTCACCGCCGCCGCCCATGGCGACGCTGCCGGCCCTCGCGCCCGCCTCCGACGCCTCGTCCAGCGTGGAATGGCGGGTGCGCTCCTGGCTCGATGCCAATTGTTCCCAATGTCATCGCCCTGGCGGGACAGCCCTCGGCGGCTGGGATGCACGGGCGAGCGTGCCGCTTTCCCAAACGGGTCTCATCAACGGCGCGCTCAACAATAACGAAGGCGTCGAGGAGAATCGCCTGATCGTGCCGGGCGCACCCGGGTTGTCGATGATTCACTCGCGGGTGAGCCGGCAGGGGACTGGCAGGATGCCACCCCTTGCGTCGAACGTTGTCGATACGAACTCCGTCGCGCTGCTGGAGGATTGGATCACGGAACAACTCCCCGCATGGGAGAGCTACGCGACCTGGCAGGTCGAGTGGTTTGGATCCACGAATGCCGTCACCGCAGCCGCGGAAAGCAATCCGGACGGCGATGGAGCGGCGAACGAGCTCGAATACCTGACAGGCACCGATCCCACCGATGCAGGGGCGGCGTGGCAGCCAACGTTGCGCACCACGACAACCGGCCTTTCACTCGAGTTCGCGCACCTCGCCAACCGCCGGTTTCTGGTGGAGACGACCGACACGCTTGCCCGGCCGGACTCGTGGCAGGCCCTCGACGTGCCGGGAAACCAGTTCCAGGTCGCCGCGGCGGATTTCACGGCTTCGATTCCCATTCCGGCAACGGACGCTCGCCGCTTCTACCGCGTCCGCGTGATGGAACCCTGACAGGCGGGTGGAGGGTTTGGAGCCCGTTCCCATCGGCTCAGAGCCCGTCTGAAAATTAGGTGGGGCCCTGTTTTCGCAGGAAAGGCCGGATGGCGAGGCGCGACGAAGGAGCATACCCTTCAGGGGTCTGTGACTGAGGAGCAACGAAGCCAGCCGGCCTTTCCTGCGAAAACCCTCCGGGCGACGGGTCTTTTGCGCGAGGCCTTCGTTGGCTCGACCGTCACAGCCCGCTGCGGGGATGCTCCGGTCTCCCCGCCTCGGCCTCGCACAAAATCCCTCGTCGCAAGGCCCTTCCTAATTTTCAGACGGGCTCCCAGTGAAGCTTCAACCTTTCGTGCCGACCTGCGCCGCGCCGATCTCCTACGCCTTCTCGACAACCCGCCACGGGAGAGGGAGCATCGGCAAGCGATGAGTCCGACTTCCCTCGAAGCCATCTTCGCGACTCCGGACACGCCCTCGCTCGGTCCGGAGATTCGACGTGGTGTGCTCGGCGCCACCGAAGCGACGGCGGTGGCCAACCGGACGCTCATGGCCTCCGGCCTCACCGGTTCGAAGGCCGATGCCTTGCGAGCCCTGGTTCTTCTGTGGAACGACCACCTGGACGAAGCCCACGCCATGGTTCAGGACCTGGCGAGCGCCGACGCGGCCTTTGTCCATGGAATCGTTCATCGGCGCGAGCCGGACTATGGGAATGCGCGGTACTGGTTCCAAAAAGTCGTCCGGCATCCGGTGCTGGAGACGCTGGCGGAGGCGGCGGCCCCCGTGCTCGCCGCTCATCCCTCGCTGCCGTACCGGCTGATCCGGGAGGGCACGTGGGACCCGTTCGCCTTCATCGACGCGGTGGCGATCGCCTCGCGCCAGCCCGGATCGGCACCGGAAGTCGGGCTTCTTCGTGACCTGCAGCGCCAGGAGACCCTCGTTCTCGCCCGTCACCTGGTCGCCGGCTGAACTGGGAAAGCCGGGCCGTGAGGGGGTACCTCGAACTCCTGAACGCCGTCATTCCGGTCCTTGGGATCGTCGGCGCCGGCTTCGCCATGCGCCGGCTCGACTGGCTCACCGAGGCCGCCGACGCCAGCCTCATGCGCGTCGTGGTCTACCTGCTCACGCCGTGTCTCGCCGCCGACACGATCCTGGGCAACGCCGCGTTCGCGCGCGCCGACAACGTATGGCTGCCTCCCCTGCTGGGATTTACCACGACCGCGGTGGGCATCCTCGCCGGATGGTGGGCACGCCGACTTCTGGGACCCGAGTCGCGCCCTGCGGATCATCGCACCTTCGCGTTGAGCGTCGGGATCTGTAATTACGGGTACATCCCCCTGCCCCTGGCTCAGCTCCTGTTCTCGTCGGGGACTGTCGGGGTGTTGTTCGTTCAGAACGTGGGCGTGGAACTGGCGATGTGGCTGGTGGGTCTTGCCGTCTTGCGGGGTGGATCCTGGCGCCAGGGATGGCGGCGGATCGTGAACCCGCCCGTCGTGGCCATCGTGGGCACACTCCTCCTCAACGCGTGGGTTCCCCGCCGACGGATCCCCGCCTCGCTGCTCCAAGGCGGCCATCTCCTCGGCCAATGCGCGATTCCCCTGGGTCTGATCCTCATCGGCGCGACGCTGGCAGATCTGCTTCCCGAATTGCGCTCGCGACGGGGCTGGCGGGTTGTGACCACCGCCTGCGCCCTGCGCCTGCTGGTGCTGCCCGTGGTGATCCTCGCCCTTGCCGCCTGGTTGCCCGCGTCGCGCGAACTCCGCCAGGTCCTGGTCCTTCATGCGGCCATGCCCGCGGCCGTCTTTCCCATCATCATGGCACGGCACTTCGGGGGAGACGCCGGCACCGCGTTGCGCGTCGTGATCGGCACGTCGCTCGCCAGCATCGTCACGATGCCGGTCTGGCTGCGGATCGGGATCGCGCTCGTGGGACCCTGAATTTCCACCCGGCTGGAAGGTCCCGCACATTTCACTTGGTCGGCCCCGGAGCGCCGCTAGATTCCCGACGGCCCCGGCTCACGGGGGCCCGATTCACAAACCCATGAACGACGTCACCACGGTTGAACTCACGCGCGATTGCGAGGCGATCCAGATTCCCATCGGGAACACGGTGACCTTGCCCGCAGGAACGACTGTCGACATCACCCAGAGTCTTGGCGGCACTTACACCGTCCACGCCATGGGCGGGCTTTTCCGCATTGCTTCCCACGACCTCGATGCGCTCGGTTTGAAACCGGCGACGCCGGCTGAGGTCCCGGGAGACGCCCAGGGTGCCGTGGGCGACCAGGCCGTCTGGGAGGTCCTTCGGACCTGCTACGACCCGGAGATCCCGGTCAACATCGTGGATCTGGGTCTCGTCTATGACCTTCTGATCGAACCGACGCCCGCGGGCCACAGCCGCGTCAGCGTCAAGATGACCCTCACAGCCCCCGGTTGTGGCATGGGAGGTGTCATTGCCCGCGATGCCCAGGAGAAACTGCTTCTCCTTGACGGCGTGGAATCCGCCGACGTCGAGATCGTCTGGGATCCACCCTGGCACCAGTCGATGATCTCGGCGGAGGGCCGCCGGATCCTCGGGTTGGAATGATCCGGCGCCGAGCCCCTCCGGGGGCAGACCCCTGAAGGGTATGCTCCTTCGTCGCGCCTCGCCATCCAGCCTTTCCCGCGAAAACGGGGCCATTCCTACTTTTCAGACGGGCTCTCAGCGATGGACCTGCACCGGCCCGGGCTTTCGCGGATCCACCCGCGCCTTTTCGATCGCGTTCAGCGGATGGGTGTCGAGCGGGTTTGCATACACACCCCGGATTTCGTCGGGCCGGAAAAGCGCGAATCCGACTTCGAACCACAGCGGAATGACCGGGGCCTCGTCGCGGACCAGGAGGGTCTCGGCGTCCCGCAGCAATTCAGCGCGTCGCCCCAGGTCGGGTTCGCGCGCCGCCGAATCCAGAAGGGCATCGTAACGCGGATTCGTCCATCCCGTGCGGTTGTTGCCGTTGTCGGATCTGAAGAGGTCGAGGAAGGTCGTTGGATCGTTGTAATCGCCGATCCAACTCGAGCGGCTCACCGTGTACTCCAGGCTGCGCTGGGCCACGAGGAACGCCTTCTTCTCCATTCGGCGAATGACGATCCGGATCCCGAGTTCACGCTGCCACATCGACTGCAATTCGACCCCGGTCCGCTCGTTCACCCGCGAGGCGCCGCCCGCGGCGCTGTCGATGAGGAAATCGACCTCCGGAAACCCGCGCCCTCCCGGGAAGCCTGCCTCCGCGAGCAACCGCCTGGCGGCATCGGGGTCGTGATGCTGGCCGGTACCCCGGAGGTAATTCGCGGTCACGGTTGGCACCAGGTGATCGGCGGCCTCCTCACCCGAGCTCGTGATCCTCTCCGTCAGGCGTCGTTTGTCGGTGGCTAGCACCAGGGCCCGGCGCACGCGGACATCATCAAGCGGCGGACGCGTCACGTTGATCCGCAGGAAGTACGTGCCGAGGATGGGAAACGAATGAAAATCGGGACGCTTCTGGAGTTCGGGCATCAGTTCGGTGGGGACCAGCGGCTTGTCCCAGATGATGTCCGCCTGGTGGCGCAGGTAGAGGTTGAGGACGGTGCTTGGCGCAGTCACGGACACGAGATCAACGATCCGGGTGGGGGTGTGCGAGGCGTCCCAGTACCGGTCGTTGCGACGCAGCCGCACCCGGTCGTTGAGGCGCCAGAAGTCGAGTTGATACGGCCCGCTCACCGGGAGGGGCCTGGCGTTGAGGATCCACGCATCTCCATAGGATTCAATTGCCCGCTGGGGCACGACCGAGAGCGTCTGAAACGCGCAGAGGTCCAGGAAATAGGCGCACGGGTTCGCCAGTTCCACCCGCAGCAGGAGCGGACTCAATTCATGAACGCCCACCGAGGAGAAATCCGTCGCGCGTCCCAGAAGGTAATCCTCGGCCCCGCGCACCGGGAACAGCAGTCCTGCATATTGGCACGCGTTCGTAGGTTCCAGGACGCGGCGCCAGGAATAGACGACGTCGGAGGCACGGATCGGCTCACCCGTGGACCACACGGCGTTGCTCCGGATCCGAAAGGTGTAGACTCGGCCATCGGGCGAGATCTCCCAGTGTTCAGCCAGTCCCGGGATCGCGCGCGCGGTCACCGGGTCGGGGCGGGTCAACCCCTCGAACAGCGGGAGCACCGCCCGCAGTTCCTCGATGCCCGTCACCAGCAGCGGATCGAGTGAGCTGGGCTCCGGACCATTGAGGACGGTGAGATCGGCCGAAGGCGCGGGGCGGCACCCCGCCAATCCCCCCAGCAATGGCAGCAGGAACAGGCAAAGGCCTTGGCAAAGATCCACGGCCCGAAGCCGGCGCGCCTATTTTCCGCCCGATGGATTGGCGGGAGCGGGCGTCGGTGGTGTCGCGGCAGGAGGGGTCGCCTTCGGACCCTCCGCGCCTGGGGGCGCGCCGGCCGGGGGAAGCGTCTCCGGCAGGAGGAGGGGGACGCTGGCGTTCGTGCCGCCGACCGGCGGTGCTGGCGGAGGCGCCACGTTGGTCGCAGGCGCCTCGGGATTCGAGAGGACATTGGACATGCCCGGCAGGGCCTGGAAGGTCGGACCGGCGGGGGCCGGCACCGTGGACTTCTGCGGAGCGGTGCGCGCGTTCTCCTCGATGGCTCGCGTCACGCCCAGGCCGCTGTTCCTGTATTCGCTGGACCGAAGGATGGCCAGGAGCAGGGAAAGCACCAGGAACAGCCCGACCGTGTACTTCGTGATCCGCGTGAGGATGTTCCCCGAGCCTGCGCCCAGGAGCATTTCGCTCATCCCGGCCCCGAACGCCATGCCCACTCCCGCCTCCTTCTTCGGCAGTTGAACGAGCACCAGCAGAATCAGGAACAAGGAGACAAAGACCAGGAGGAAGGTCAGCAAACCGATGACGATGGCCATAGCAGAATGTGGGGAGTCGGGCGACTGCCGACAGGGGTCGCGCCGCGGGAATCAGATCGAATTTCGGATGATGTCGGCAAAACTTCGGGCTTCCAGGGAGGCGCCGCCCACCAGCGCCCCATCCACGTCCGGCTGGCTCATCAGTTCGCGGGCATTGGCAGGCTTCACGCTGCCACCGTACTGGATGCGGACCCGGCGGGCGACGGCGTCATTGTACATGTTCGCCAGGACCCGCGGATGAACGCGTGGGCCTCCTGCGCCTGCTGCGTGGTGGCGGTCTTCCCGTGCCGATGGCCCAGACCGGCTCGTAGGCGACGATCGTTTCCTCCATCTGCTCGGCGCTCAAGCCCGCCAGGCTGCCGCGCACCTGCGTTTCCGACCACCTTCTCGGTCGGATCCCGCTTCGCGTTCGGCCAGCGTTTCGCCCGACGCACACGATCGGCTTGAGTGACGCGGCGTGAGCGGCACGGCCGCCTTGCGGGCGATCAGCGCGTCGGATTCCTTCTGGTACTGCCGGCGTTCGGAGTGGCCGAGGATGACGTAGCGGACGGAGAACTCCTTGAGCATCTCCGCGGCGATCTCGCCGGTGAATGCGCCCCGACGTTGTGCTCGCTCATGTTCTGCGCGCCCAGCCGGATGTTGGAGTCGAGGATGGCCTTGGAGACCGCACTCGAGCGCGGTGAAGGGCGGGCAAACGACCATGTCCACCTCCTTCACGTTGGCGAGCTCGCTTTTGAGTCGCCGCCACAAGATCCAGCGCCTCGGCGACGGTCTTGTTCATCTTCCAGTTGCCGGCGATGATTAGCTTTCGTTCTTTGTCCATGACTTTCTTCGCGAATAAGCGGTGGGACGAACAGCCGTCAGGATGAATGAGCGTTGGGTCAGCCGAAGGTCCGGTTCGTCATGCCCCGGGCTTGTCCTCCAGCGCGGCCACCCCGGGGAGTTCACCGGCCTTCGAGAAATTCCAGACTGGCGCCGCCACCGGTGCTCATAAAAGTCACCTTGTCTCCAAGCCCCGCCTTGTTGATCGCCTTGACGCTGTCGCCGCCACCGATGATCCTTTTGGCGCCATTCTGCGTCGCGTCCGCCACCGCCCGCGCGACGGCGTTGGTGCCCTTGGCGAATCGGGTGTCCTCGAAGATCCCCATCGGGCCGTTCCAGAGAATCGTCTTTGCCCCCGCCAGGATCTCCGAATACGTCGTCGCGGTGGCCGGTCCGATGTCGACCCCGCTCCTCCGTGGGCGGGATGTTGTCGCCGGCGTTCACCCGCGGATGGACCAGGTCCATCTTCGGTCGCCCCTTCTTGTCCAGCTTGCCGGTCTTCACCGGCGTGGCGACGACGTTGTCCGACAGGCAGCAGGAATTTGACCCCTTCTTGCGGCCTTTTCCAGGGCGCTGAGTGCGATGCCCGTCTTGTCCGTTTCGACAAGCGATTTGCCGACCGTGTAGCCCTGCGCCAGGCGGAACGTGTAAGCCATCGCGCCGCCGATGAGAATCGCATCGGCCTTTTCCAGCAGGCGATCGATCACCTTGATCTTGTCGGAAACCTTCGCGCCGCCCAGGATGACGACAAACGGGCGCGCGGGGTTCTCCAGTTCGTCGCCGAGAAATCTGCAATTCGCGTTCCATCAGCAGGCCGGCCGCGCATTGGCCGCCGCGGCGGGCCACGATCCGGGCCACGCCTTCGGTCGAGGCATGCGCGCGATGCGCGGCGCCGAACGCATCGTTCACGTACGCGTCCGCGTCCTCGGCGAGGCGCGCGGCAAACTCCGGGTCGTTCTTCTCCTCGCCAGGGTGGAATCGGACGTTCTCCAGGACGGCGATCGCGCCCGGCTGCAGCGCCGCGGCCGCCTCGGCGACGGCGGGGCCGACGCAGTCGTTGACGAACCGCACGGGGACGCCCAGCAACTCACCGAGGCGCGAGGCGACCGGCGCGAGCGACATGGACGGGACCGCCTGGCCGTCCGGCCGGCCGAGGTGCGACGCCACGAGGATCCGGGCCCCCTTCGAGACGAGAAGCCGCAGCGTCGGAAGGGTCTCCCGAATGCGGGTCTCATCCGTAATCACCATGCGCCCGTCCACCTCATCCAGCGGGACATTGAAATCGACCCGCACGAACACCCGTTTGCCCTGCGCCTCAAGGTCATTGACGGAGAGTTTTGCCATAGGAACTGGAACGTCTCAGAGCCGCGCAGCATACGGCAGGCGGGGGGTCAGTCAAAGGCATTAACAAATGACTGGCTTTGGGGACTGCCGCGGGCGAAGAGAAGTCATGGAATCCCCCGAACTGGAGGCCCGTCCACCGTCCAATCCGATGCCCTTGGGGGGCCGCCTGGTGAATGTCTTCGCCGCGCCCCGGGAATTGTTCGCGACCCTCGCGCAGTCGGCGTTCTCGGTGGCAAACTGGCTCGTGCCGGCGGCTCTGGTGGCGGTGGTCGGAATTGTCGTGAACCTCGTCATCTTCAATCAGCCAGCCCTCGCGCAGCAGATGATGGATCTCCAGGAAGCGGGTCTGCAGAAGGCCGTCGCCGCGGGCAAGATGCGGGCCGAGGACCTGGAACGAACCCGGGACATGATTCGCACCGTCAGCCGGATCGCCGGCCCGGTTTTCGCCACCATCACGGCCTTTGTGATCCCGTTTGTTGTCGCGTTCTTCCTCTGGCTGATCGGACGGCTGGTCTTCCGGCAACCCGTGGGCTATCTCCGGACGGTGGAGGTGGCATCGCTGGCCGGGCTGATCGGGGCGCTTGGGGCGGTGGTGTCCCTGTTCCTCCAGGTCGGCACGGGACGACTGCTGATGGGACCGCAACCAGCGGCGTTCATTTCCAACTTCGACGTGACCAATCGCCTTCACCTGGCGCTGGCCGCCCTGAATGTGTTTGGGATCTGGCAGGTCGCCGTCGCGGCGGTGGGTCTCAGCCGGCTGATCTCCCGCCCCGTTGGCCCGGTCGCCATTGTCACGTTCGGGCTTTGGATTGGATACAAGGCCATTGCCGTCATCCTGGGTCGCGCGGAGATGGCGTTCTGACGCGGCGCGGCGGCGATACCGTTTACCCGTTCCCACCGCGCAGGGAGGGCGCCTGATGGCGCCTGGGTGTCCACTTCCCCGCTCCTTTGGCTGGAAATCGGTGACCGGCCGCCTGAAACATCATGCTCACCGCGAGTGTCAAAACCCTTACGAATGGCCAGCCCCAAACGCGGCAACTCCCGCAAGTTCATCGTTCTGGCAGTCATCGTCCTGGGTCTCATCGGTCTCGGCACGTGGGCCGTCATGCAGAAGCGCGAGGCGGCGATCATCGTTCAGACGGAGAAGGTCGCGCAACGCAGCCTGACGGAGCTGGTGGTTGCCACTGGAAAAATCCAGCCCGTGACGAAGGTCGTCATCAATCCTGAGGTGAGCGGCGAGATCGTCGACCTGCCCGTTCGCGACGGTCAGTACGTTCACAAAGGGGATCTGCTCGTGCGGATCAAGCCCGATCCCTATATCGCGAGCCGGAATTCCGCCGAGGCTTACTACCGGTCCGCCCTTGCCGGAGTGGAACTTGCGCGCGCCCAATTGGAGAAGGCAAAGGTCGAGTTCCTTCGATTCGAGAAGCTGATCAACGAGCACTTGATTTCCGAATCCGACTTCCTATCGGCCCGGACTTCGCTCGATGTCGCCAAGGCGCAGTTCGAGGCCTCCCAGCACCAGGCTGAACAAGCCAAGGCCGCGCGCGCGCGGTCCGAAGAAGACCTTGCCAAGACCACGATCGTCGCTCCCATCGACGGGACGGTCACCAGCCTCAAGTCCGAGCGCGGCGAGCGCGTCGTGGGCACCGCGATGATGGCCGGGACGGAGATCATGACCGTCGCCGATCTCGGGCCCATGGAGGCGCGGGTGGACGTGGGCGAGATCGACGTCGTCCTCGTCAAGGTGGGTCAGAAGGCCAGGCTGGAAGTCGATTCGTTCCGCGATCGGCGATTCAACGGGGTCGTGACCGAGATCGCGAACGCCGCCAAGACCCAGGGATTGAACACCCAGCAGGAGGCCACCAAGTTCGAGGTTCGCATCCTCGTCCAGGAGACCGAACCGTTTCGGCCCGGGATGTCGGTGACGGCCGAAGTGGAGACGCGGTATCGGACCAACGTGCTGACGGTTCCCCTGCAAAGCGTGACCACCCGTCTCTCGAAGGAAGCCAAAGAACGGCTCGAACGCGAAAAGAAAGCCGCCGCCGAGGCCGCAGCCGCCGGCGCGCCGACCGAGGATGCGGACAACGCCACGAGCCGGCGGCGGGCGGCGGATGTCCCCAAGCCCATCGAGGTCGTGTTCGGCGTCAAGGACAGCAGAGCCGTCATGATCCCGGTGACTCGGGGCATCAGCGACGACCACTACACTGAGATCGTCGAGGGCGTCACCGAGGGCCTGGAGGTCGTCTCCGGGGGGTACAAGGCGATTAACCGCGAACTGGAAGACGGCAAACTGGTGCGTGTCGACAACGCCGCGAAACCGGTGCACCGGCGGGACGAGGAAGAGAAACCGTGAGCCTGATTCGCATCTCCGGGCTGGCGAAGCGATACGTGATGGGCAGTGAGATCATTCACGCCCTCCGCGACATCTCGATCGAGATCGAGCGCGGCGAATACATCGCCATCATGGGGCCTTCGGGATCCGGGAAGTCCACCCTCATGAACCTGCTCGGTTGCCTCGACAGTCCGACCGAGGGGCACTATGAACTCAACGGGGTCAACGTGGCGGAGATGGACGACAACGCCCTAGCGGAGGTGCGCAGCCACGAGATCGGTTTCGTCTTTCAGAGCTTCAATCTGCTCCCCCGTTCCGACGCCCTTCACAATGTCGAACTGCCCCTCGTGTATGCGGGGGTCCCGATCGCCGAACGCCGCGAGCGCGCCCTCGCCGCCCTGGGCCGGGTCAATCTCGCCGACCGCGTCCATCACAAGCCCAATGAGCTCTCGGGGGGCCAGCGCCAGCGCGTCGCGGTCGCCCGGGCCCTCGTCAACCGGCCCTCGATCATCCTCGCCGACGAGCCCACCGGGAATCTCGACTCCCGGACCGGCCAGGAAATCCTGGGGCTCTTCGACGAACTCTCCCGTGGCGGCGACACGATCATTGTCGTGACCCACGAGGAGGACGTCGCCCAGCACGCCCGGCGGATCCTGCGAATTCGCGACGGCCTCATCGCCGCCGACGAACGGAATGCGCACGGCAGCCGGGCGCCGGTCGAGGATTCGCCGGTCCCTCCCCTCGTCGCTGAACCTCCGCCGACATCGTGAAATTCCGCGATGAATTCACCGAATCCGCCCGCATCGCGCTGGCCGCACTGAACGCGAACAAGATGCGGGCGGGCCTCACGACGCTGGGCATCATCATCGGGATCGTCACGGTGACGCTCATGGCAACCGCCATCGACGGCCTCAACCGGGCCTTTCACCGCAGCATCGCCGGCATCGGCGCCGACGTCCTGTTCATCCAGCGATTCTCGTGGTTCAGCAATTCGGAGGAATGGCGGCGCAGCCGGAACCGGCGCGAATTGACGATGGCCAACGCCCGCGACATCGCCCGCCTCTCCACCATGGCGCGGGCCGTGTCCGTCGAGGCGAACGGCAACGTGGAGGTGAAATATCACAACCGCAGCGCAAGCGGGGTCTGGCTCGCCGGCAACAACGAGGACAGCGCCCTGGTGCGCGGGGTCTCACTGGCGGAAGGACGCTGGCTCAACGGCTCGGAGGTCGCGAATGGCTCCGCGGTCTGCGTCATCGGGAATGCGCTTGCGACGAAGTTCTTTCCGTTCGAATCGCCTCTCGGCAAGAGGCTCACCGTTGGAGGCTCGAAGTACGAGGTGATCGGTGTGCTCGACAAGATGGGTCAGTTCTTCACGGGCTTTAACCTGGACAACCAGATTGTCGTCCCGATCACGCGGTTCACCGCCGAGATGAGCCGGTGGCCCGACCTCAGCATCCTGGTGAAGGTCCGCGACGTGAAGCAGATCGACGACGCCGCCGAGGAGCTGCGCTGGATCATGCGTCAACTTCGCGGCGTGCCGCCCGGGGCGCCGGATGATTTCGCCATCAACCGCCAGGACATGTTCATCCAGAACTTCAACCGCATCGGCGGCACGCTGGCCCTGCTCGGCCTGTTCATCACCAGCCTTGCGCTGTTTGTCGGCGGCATCGGGGTGATGAACATCATGTACGTGTCGGTGGCGGAACGAACCCGGGAGATCGGCATCCGCAAGGCGATCGGTGCGAAACGACGCGCCATCCTCACCCAGTTCCTCACCGAGGCGACCTTGATTTCCGTTGGCGCCGGCGCCGCCGGCTTGCTCCTCGCATGGCCGATGACGCTGATCATCGACCATTTCCTCGCCGCGCGAATGTCCATCCGCACCGCCCTCGCCGCGCTGATCGTTGCCGCGGCGACGGGCATCGTGTCGGGTTTCCTCCCTGCCTGGCGTGCCGCCCGCCTCAACCCGGTGGACGCCCTGCGAAGCGAATGAAGCGATCCGGCTGCGCAGCGCACCCGCCGCGGAGCGACAACGCGCCATGAATCCGTCCCGCCGGCTTCGTGGTGGCGCGCTGCTCATGGCCGAGATTCGCGAGAGCTTCGCCATGGCCGTCGACTCGATCGTGGTGCACAAGCTGCGCTCGTCCCTCACGCTGCTCGGCGTCCTCGTCGGCGTGTTCTCGATCGTGGTGGTGATGACGGCGGTGCGCGTGCTCCAAAGCAACATCGAGTCGAACCTGAATCTCCTCGGCGCCAACACGTTCTCGGTCCAGCGGTTCCCTGCCGTCCAGGTCGACAACGATCTGGGCGCGCAGGAGCGGTACTTCCGACGAAAACGATTCCGCTACTCGATGGCCCGGGACCTCGAGGAACGCGCCACCCTCGCCCGAAGCACGGGGGCCTCCTGCGAGCCGTGGCAGGGAGCGGTGTATGCGAACGATCGAAAGACCAACCCGGACATCTCCCTCATCGGCGTGACACCAGGGACGTTCGAGACGCGCAACTGGGTGGTGGAGGATGGGCGCGCCTTAACCTCCGCCGATCTCGAGGCCAACCGCTACGTCTGCGTCATCGGCGCCAGTGTCGCGAGCAAGCTGTTTCCCTTCGGCAGCGCCGTCGGGGGGCGCGTCAAGGCCGATGGCGTCGGGTACGGCGTGATCGGGGTGACCGCCGAAAAAGGCCGCCTCTTCGGCCAGGACCAGGACGCCTTCGTTCTCATTCCCATCACGACGGCCCTCGACCGATACGGACAAGATCAGTCCATCCACATCCAGGTTCAGGCGCGGTCCCGCGCAACCTACGATGACACCCTGGAACAGGTCCGGGGCATTCTCCGCACCCTCCGCAAGGTGCCGCCCGGGGAGGAGGACGATTTTGAGATTGCCTCCAACGACTCGATCATCCGGCAGTTTCGCGCGCTCACGCTCGCGGTGCGGGTCAGCGCCGGGGTGATCAGTTCGATTGCGCTTCTCGCCGCGGGGATTGGCATCATGAACATCATGCTTGTCAGCGTCACGGAGCGGACCCGCGAGATCGGCGTCCGCCGCGCGATCGGCGCCAAGAAACGGCACATCCTGACCCAGTTTGTGATGGAGGCCATCGCCTTGTGTCAGCTCGGCGGCGCCGCCGGCGTCGTGCTCGGCATTCTCACCGGAAACCTCGCGGCCTACTTCTTCAAGGTGCCTCCCGTCATTCCCTGGGACTGGGTGGTCCTCGGGATGATCGTCTGTTCCATGGTCGGGCTGGTGTTCGGGACGTATCCCGCCTGGAAGGCGGCCAACCTGGATCCCATCGAGTCGCTTCGGTATGAGTGAAGGCCGAATCCCAGCCCCGCTCCTGCCCGGCCGCGCTCAGAGACTGTCTGAAAAATAATTGGAGTCCTGCGACGAGGGATTTTGTGCGAGGCCGAGGCGGCGAGACCGGAGCATCCCCGCAGCGGGCTGTGACGGTCGAGCCAACGAAGGCCTCGCGCAAAAGACCTGTCGCCCGCAGGGTTTTCGCGGAAAAGGCCCTCTGGCTTCGTTGCTCCTCGGTCACAGACCGCTGGCGGGTATGCTCCCTCGTCGCGCCTCGCCATAGGGCCTTTTCCGCGAAAACAGGACCCCACTTATTTTTCAGACAGTCTCTCAGATGTAGAACGGCGGACCGGCGGAACGGCCAGCCTACTTCTGCCCGGCCGCCAGCACCGTCTCGAAATGTGGCGGCTGCTCCTCGTGCGCCACCACGGTCACCTCCACGTCCCGAAATCCAGCCGCCTCGAGCCAGCGCGTCAGGTCGCCCTCGGAAAACCCGAGCCAGCGGTCCCCGTAGAGTTCATGGGCCTGCTCAAACGTGTGCTGGCGCAGGTCGAGGATCATCACCTGCCCTCCCGACTTGAGAATGCCGTGCGCGGACCTCAACGCGCGCCGCGGATCCGCCGCGTGGTGCAAGGCCTGGCTGAGCACCACCACATCCACGCTTTCCGGATCGATCGGCGGATCCTCGAGGTCGCCCAGCCGGAACTCGAGATTCTTGAGCCCGGCCTTCCGCGCCTTGGCCGCGCCGAACGCAATGATCTTCTCGGAGTTGTCGACCGCGATCACGCGTTTGCACCGCAGCGCAAGCAACTCGCTGAGGAGACCCTCGCCCGCGCCGAGATCCGCCACGACGACCGCCGGCAGCAGCCGCAACAACATCTGCCCAAATGCCTGCCACGACCGGCCCGGCCCGTAGCTTCGGTCAAACCGACCCGCCACCTGGTTGAACAACAACCGCGCCCGGTTCTCCCGCAACGACAGCACCCGCCGCAGATTCGCAAGGTCGCCCGGGTGCTCCGGAAGCTCGCGCGCGCCTCGCAACGCCAACTCAATCCGCCCCTCCAGCTCGGGATCCCCGTCGCGAAGGACGCGATAGAAGACCCTCTTCCCCTCCCGCCGCGACTGCAGGAGGCCCGCATCCTGAAGCAGGGCCAAGTGCGTGGAGATGCGCGACTGCACCAGGGACGTGATCGCCTGAAGCTCGTGCACCGAAACCTCCGCCTTGTCCAGGACCCCGAGGATCCGAAGGCGGGTGGAATCGGCCAGCACCCGCAAGCACTTCAACGTCTGACTCATGGGAGAATGGCAAAAAGGCGTTTGACGGGGTTCCCAGCTTTCGTATCGTCGAATCCGGATACGTTAATATGTCCAGCAAGGCACCCGGTCAACCGACAACCACCATCCGCACCTGAATGAGCAAGCGTTTCATCTTCTCGTCCGAGTCCGTCGGCGAGGGCCACCCTGACAAGGTCTGCGACACCATCTCCGACGCCGTGCTCGACGCCTGTCTCGCCCAGGACCCGATGAGCCGCGTCGCGTGCGAGACCTATGCCAAATCGAATGTCGTGATCGTGGGCGGCGAGATCACGACCACAGCCGCGCTCGATGTCGTCCGGACCGCGCGCGACGCCATCCGCGGGATCGGCTACGTGAATGACGACGACGTCTTCCACGCGGAGCGGGTGTTCGTGAATGTCTGCGTGACCCAGCAATCGCCCGACATCGCCCAGGGGGTCGATGCGCGGCGCGCCCGGGGCAAGAAGAGCGCGAAGCAGGGGGCGGGGGACCAGGGATTGATGTTCGGCTATGCCTGCGACGAGACCGAGGAACTCATGCCGGCGCCCATCATGTTCGCGCATCGCCTGGGCCGGGAGCTCACCCGGATCCGGAAAGGCGGCAAGATCGGCTGGCTGCGGCCCGACGCCAAGACCCAGGTCTCGGTGGTCTACGAGGATGACCGGCCGGTTGGGATTTCCAACGTCGTCATTTCGACTCAGCACACCGACGACGTCGATCACGAGGAGATCGAACAGTTCTGCATTGAAAAGGTCGTCCGGAAGGTGCTGCCCCGGAACCTGCTGAATGCCTCGACGGAGTTTCTCATCAATCCCACCGGGCGATTCGTGGTCGGCGGGCCGCAGGGCGACACCGGGCTGACCGGGCGCAAGATCATCGTGGACACCTATGGCGGCTGGGGCCGTCATGGCGGCGGCGCGTTCTCGGGCAAGGACCCGACCAAGGTGGATCGGAGCGCGGCGTACATGGGCCGATGGGTGGCAAAGAATGTGGTTGCCGCGAAACTGGCTCGCCGGTGCGAACTCCAGTTTGCCTACGCCATCGGGTATCCCGAACCGGTGAGCGTCCATGTCGACACGTTCGGGACGGCCACGGTCGACGAGGAGAAGATCGTCAAGGCGATCAACCGTGTCTTTTGCTTCGAACCCGCGGAAATCATCGAGCAACTCGACCTTCGCCGTCCGATCTACTCGAAGACCACCAACTACGGTCATTTCGGGAAGAGCGACAAGGACCTCACCTGGGAGGCGACGGACAAGGTGGAGGAATTGCAGCGCGCCGCCCGCTGACCGGCATCCACCCCTTTCTTCAGTTCCACCCTGACTATTACCATGTCGAAACACCGACTCAAGGCGGCCCCGGCGGCCGCCGCCGCCGCGGCGCTGGCCGAGGCCGTCGTCACCGAAAACCTTCGTCGTTTTTCGGCCCAAACGCCGACCGGCGCCGACTACATCGTGAAGGACATCCTTCAGGCCGAGTGGGGGCGGAAGGAGATCGCCGTCGCCGAGCACGAAATGCCGGGGCTGATGGCCGTGCGGAAGAAATTCGCCCGCCAGAAGCCCCTGAAAGGTGTGCGCGTCACGGGGTCGCTGCACATGACCATCCAGACGGCGGTCCTGATCGACACGCTGACAGCCCTTGGGGCGTCGGTGCGTTGGGCCTCATGCAACATCTTCTCCACCCAGGACCACGCCGCCGCCGCGATCGCCGCCTCTGGCGTCCCCGTCTTTGCGTGGAAGGCCGAGACGCTCGAGGAGTATTGGGAACTGACCCTCAAGGCGATCCTTCACCCGGGGGACAAGGGGCCCCAGCTTGTCGTGGACGACGGGGGTGACGTCACCCTCCTGATTCACAAGGGCTGCGAACTGGAGCAGGGAAGCAAGTGGGCCTACGAACCCGCCGACAGCCAGGAGGTGTCCGTCGTCAAGACTCTCCTCCGCCGGATCGCCCAGGAGAAACCCGGAATCTGGACGAAGATCGTGAAGGAGTGGCGCGGGGTTTCCGAGGAGACCACGACCGGTGTGCACCGCCTCTATCAACTGGCGGAGCAGGGCAAACTCCTTGTGCCGGCGATCAACGTGAACGATTCGGTCACCAAGTCGAAGTTCGACAACCTTTATGGCTGTCGCGAATCGCTGGCGGACGGGCTGAAGCGGGCCACGGACGTGATGATCGCCGGCAAGGTGGCGGTTGTTTGCGGGTATGGCGACGTGGGCAAGGGCAGCTCCCATTCCCTGCGGGCTTACGGCGCCCGCGTCATCGTCACCGAGATCGATCCCATCAACGCGTTGCAGGCCGCGATGGAAGGGTTCGAAGTCTCCACGGTGGAAGACACGCTGGGTGTCGGCGATATTTATGTCACATGCACGGGTAACAAGGACATCATCACCCTGGATCACGTTCTTCGCATGAAGGACCAGGCGATTGTCTGCAACATCGGGCATTTCGACAACGAGATCCAGGTTGACCGTCTGCGACACCACAAGGGCGTGCGCATCGAGAATATCAAGCCGCAGTACGACCGCTATTACCTTCCAGGCGGTCGAAGCATCTACCTCCTCGCGGAGGGGCGACTCGTGAACCTCGGGTGCGCCACGGGGCATCCCAGCTTCGTGATGTCGAACTCCTTCACCAACCAGACCCTGGCCCAAATCGATCTCTGGCAGAACCGGGACAAGTACGAAAAGACGGTCTATCGCCTGCCCAAGAAGCTGGACGAAGAGGTGGCCCGCCTGCACCTGGAGAAGATCGGCGTCAAACTCACGATGCTGACGCACGAACAGGCGGAGTATCTCGGCGTGCCCGTCGACGGCCCCTATAAGTCCGAGCACTATCGCTACTGATCCTGGCCCGGGTCCGATTCGGCCGGCGGTTGCTGATGGTGCCGGATTCCCTCTCCCTTGGGAGAGGGAGAACGGGGTGGTTCGCCGATCTCGGAAAGCGTCGCTCCGCGGCGCTCGGCATCCCTCCCCTGCGGGCGGGATGCCGAAGGCTCTTCAATCGCTCCGGGATGGGCGGCCTTCCGCGGCAAACTCGGGCAGTGTCGCCACCAGGATTTCCCGGATCGCGCGCCTTTCCGGGGCCGGGATATGAGAGTACCGGGACGGTGGCGGCGTCGCCTGGAGGATCGCGTCGAGACGGCGCAGCACACTTCTTTTCAACTCCGGAGGAAGATCGTCGAAGGCCTCCGAGTAGATCATGTAACTGCACCGCCATCGGAACAGTCGGGTTTCCAGATCGAAATCCTTCAGACTCCGGCCGGCCGGATCGGGCCTTCGATTTTTCGCAAAGGACTGCTCGAAGTCGCCGGCGCCGCGAACGCCGCCCCCGGGCAATACAGCTTCGTCGCAAAACAGGAGCGCCTCGACGATTCGCTCCGTCTCGCTCGTGATCACGCGGAGCGCGGTGCCCACGGGCTCGTCGCTCACCGGTTCGCCCAGTTCCTTCTGCAACTGGCGCTGGTAGTGCGACCATTTGCGGACTCGCAGGGCTCCCTGGCAGAGGCGATCATGAACGAGGACCTGGTGTTCGAGGACCATGAGCGCCACGATATCGCTGTCGGGCCGGAGATAGGCATCCGTCTGCAGGAAACCGGCCAGCGAGGTGAGATTCGTGTGAGGCCCTCCCTCCAGCACCGGGTTGTGATCGACGAGGCGCGCGGTGCTGTTGCCCAGGTGGGAGGCGCTCCCGTGCAGGCCGGTGACGTACCACCCTCCCCACCGCTGTTCCAGCGGCGTGTCATGTCCAACGAGGAAGCCCCCCGCCGCCGTGATGGGCTCGCCGCGGGCATCGGGATAGACCGAGCGAATCATCAACCCGGGCCAGTCGTGGGTCATGGAGCCCGCGTGACAGGTGAGGCAGTCGGCATCGCGCTGGAAGCGAAGAGGATTCGCGGTGTCCCGCGCATCGAGCCTGTAAAACACCAATCCCAGGGCCGGATCGGTGACTGCAAGCTCCATCAGCCCTCCGGGCACCCACCCGACGTAGAGATCGTCGGAGTAGTACAAGGCGCGGGGATGCTCGGGGCGGATGAGGTCCCGCTGGAGGCTCGTCCTGGAGAATACAAGCACCTGCGACTCCACCGGGACACCCAGTTCCCCCAGGAGCCACGCAACGAATCGGGCCTCCGTCACCGGCGGCCGTTGAGTGGCAAGGGCTGACTCCAGGCGCGTGATCCGGTTGGTCGGCGCCCTCGTGCTGTACTCGATGGGCGGCTGTTCGTAGTCGGGAAGCCCCTGGCCGGGACACTCAGGAGAGCAAAAGCCGAGAAGAGGCAGGGCGATCGTGAGGGCGCGACACACGGCGGGAGCGGGATGGCGAAGGCGATGTCTTGGCACGCGCAAGTCCTGCCACCCTGGCACAGGACGACCTTGACCTGAATCAGGATTTTCGTCGTTTCCTTCGGTATCTCCGGTCCTTCAACCGAAGGAGACGACGGGAGATCGCGCGGGAAGACGGGTGCCAGGGCGCCGCGTCTTGCCCGAGCCATGTCGACGTGCCCTAATGCGGCCCCACACATGAGCAGAACGAAGGTAGCCCTCCTCGGCGCCGGGTTCATCGCCGAGATCCATATCGAGTCCTATCAACGTTTCGTCCCCGATGCCGAAGTGGTCGCCGTGTTCACGCGGGACCCGCGGAAGGCGGAGTCCTTTGCGGCGAAGCACCACATTCCACGCTGGTTCACGGATCTGGAGGCGACGATCACGGAGTCCGGCTGCGAGGTGGTCGACATCGGGTTGCCCAATCATCTTCACCATCGCGCCGTGCTGGCGGCCGCGGCGGCCGGGAAACATGTCATCCTTGAAAAGCCGCTGGCCCTGACCCTCGAGGAGGCCGACCAGATGATTGAGGCCTGCGCGTCGGCGAAGCGCAAGCTGATGTACGCCGAGGAACTCTGCTTCGCCCCGAAATATGAGCGCGTGCGCCGGCTCGTCCAGGAGGGTGCCATCGGTTCGATTTACCAGATGCGCCAGTGTGAGAAGCACAGCGGGCCGCACAGTGACTGGTTTTACGATGTGACCCTGTCCGGCGGGGGCGCCCTGATGGACATGGGCTGCCATGGCGTTGCGTGGTTCCGCTGGATGCTGGGCGGCCGGCCCGCCGTGAAAAGCGTGTTCGCTCATATGCAGAACAGGCTTCATCACGGCGGGCGCACGCGCGGGGAGGAGAACTCGGTTTGCATGGTCGAATTTGAGGGGGGCGCCATTGGCATTGCGGAGAATTCATGGGCCAAGCCGGGCGGCATGGACGATCGCGTTGAAGTCTACGGAACGGGGGGTGTCATTTATGCCGACCTGTTTCAGGGCAATTCAGCCCTGACTTACTCGGAGAAGGGTTACGGCTACGCGATGGAAAAGGCGGGCACGACGCAAGGCTGGACCTTCACCATCTTCGAAGAGGTGTTCAACCAGGGGTATCCCCAGGAACTCAAGCACTTCATCCAATGCGTCCGCGACGACACGCAACCGCTGGTCACGGGGGAGGACGGCCGAGCCGTGCTGGAGATCCTCTACGCCGCCTATGCCTCCGCCCGCGGCGGCCAGAAGGTGACCCTTCCGTTTCGGCCCGTGGTCAGGCGGCCCGTCGATCTCTGGCTTGGCGAGATGTGATCCCCCACCTTGACGGCTTCTGAAATCAATGCGCGGAATCCGTCCCATGCAGCCGGCCATCGTCAGGACGCGCATCCTCCCCGCCATCCTCCTCGGTTGCGGCCTTGCGTCGCTCCTGGTTCGCGCCCAACCGCTTGGCCAGCCGGAGACCGGCGAACCCGGCGATGCGATGATCCAGGGGTACCTGCGGCGTGAGACGTCCCGGATCGCCAGGGGCTGGGAAGACGATGCCAATGGCCTCAACGCCTGGAAGACCAGCCGTCCACGGTATCTCCAGGAGTATTTCTACATGCTCGGGCTTTCCCCGATGCCGGAAAGGTCGCCCCTCCACGCGACGGTCACCGGCACTGTGGCGGGCGATGGCTACAGGGTCGAAAACCTCCACTACCAGAGCCGACCGGGACTGTATGTCACCGGCAACCTGTACCGTCCGCCATCGACGGAATCCGGCAAACGTCTGCCCGCGGTGTTTTACGTCTGCGGGCATTCGCACCGGGGGCGGGATGGCAACAAGGTCGCCTACCAGTCGCACGGGATCTGGTTCGCCCGGCACGGATATGTCTGTCTGATTGTGGACACGCTGCAACTCGGCGAGATCGCTGCATTTCATCACGGGACTTACAACCTCCAGCGATGGTGGTGGCAGTCCCGCGGTTACACCCCGGCGGGTGTCGAGGCCTGGAATGGGATACGGGGACTGGACTACCTCCTCAGCAGGCCGGATGTGGATCCGGAGCGAATCGCCGTCACCGGCATCAGCGGCGGTGGCGCCGCGACCTACTGGATCACCGCCGCCGACAGCCGTGTGAAGGTGGCCGTGCCGGTGAGTGGGATGGCGGACCTTGAGGCCTATGTTCCCAACCGCGTGATCAACGGCCATTGCGACTGCATGTTTCTCTACAACACCTTTCAATGGCCGTGGACCCGCATCGCCGCGCTCATCGCCCCCCGCCCCCTGCTCTTCGTCAATAGCGACCAGGACAGCATCTTCCCCATGGACGCAAACCGGCGGGTGATCAATCGACTGGAGCAACTCTATAGTCTTTTCGGTCGCGGAGATTGCGTTGATGCCGTCGTGAGTGTCGGAGGTCATGCCTATCGACAGGATATCCGGCAGGCGGCCTATCGGTTCATTCAGACCTGGCTTCGCAACGACCCATCGGAGATCACCGACAGCGAGGTCGACCTGGTCTCTGAAGGGGCCAACCCCGGACCTTATCCGATCCCGCCCGAGCGTCTCCGTGTATTTCCCACGGACGCCGATCTGCCCGCGGACCAGATCAACACGACGATTGACGAGCAATTCGTGCCTGTTGCGAGGGTGGCAACGCCGGAACCCGGAGCGTTCGACGACTGGAAGGCCCGGCTCGTTTCCGAACTTCGCCGGGTGACATTTCGGACATTTCCCGAGTCGATACCACCCGCGAGGCGGCTCGCCGAAGTCGCCGATCATCGGGTCCGAATGGAGTCCGAGGAGGGAATCGAGTTTCGACTGCGACTTGGACAAGCGGCCGGTGCCGATCCGGGGCGCGTCCTCCTGGTGGTTCTCAACCCGGACGAGGCGGGATCGGATCCCGAGTGGGCGCGCGCTGTCCGTCAGGACGACGAGCAGGTGGTCTGGTGTGAACCCCGCGGCACCGGGGAGACGCGCTGGACGACTCACAATCCGCCGAACTACGTGGAGCGTTCCCTCGCGCTGCTCGGCCAGACGGTCGACACGGGCCGGATCCGGGATGTTGTGGCTGCCAGTCGCTACCAGGGGGAGGGTTCCGGAGCGGACGCATCGCCGCGAAAGCCAACGGTTCGACTCGCCGGGCGCGGGGCAGCCGGTTTGCTGGCCGCTTACGCCGCGATCTTTGACCCGGCGATCGCCGGGGTGACCCTCGTGGATCCGCCTTCGACCCACAGGACCAACGCGGCGCCAGTGCTGCTGAACGTCTTGCGTGTCTGCGACATCCCCGACGCGCTCGGTCTGCTGGCTCCACGTCCATTGAGACTCCGCGGGGTCGATGTTTCGGCGTTCAGGCGCACGGCCGATGCGTATCGCGCCGCGGGCGCTGGCCAGGCGCTGACGCTGGAGTGAAACCGCGCAGAATCCGCAGACCAAGCGGTGAGAGCCCTTCGCCCGCAGAACACGCAGAACTCGCAGAACAGGCGGTGGGAGCCCTTCGCCCTCCTGCGTCCATCTGCGTCTTCTGCGGGAGCAATTGGAGGAAACAAGAACATTCAGCGATCCTATGAAGGACCACGTGTATAAACTCATCGAGCTGACGGGCACCTCGGAGTCTTCGATGGAAGAGGCCGTTCAATGCGCCATCCGTCGGGCGAGCCAGACCATCAAGAACCTCCGGTGGTTCCAGGTTGTCGAGACGCGCGGCGAAATTGAAGGGGACCGGGTGACTCACTGGCAGGTGACCGTCAAGGTGGGATTCACCGTTGAAGAGAGCCATGCCTGACAAGCTATTGCCGTCGGCGAAGTCTCCACGAAGTCCACATCGACAGGACCAGAAGCGCGAAACCCGAGGAAATTGGAGCCATCTCGGGAATCGCAGTCGGCGGAACGATCGCGGCGATGTCAACGCTGGCCGTACCGAGTCCGGTCGGTATCAACTCGGCGCCAAGTGCATCACCCAGGATCACATCAGATAGTTCGAAGGATCCGAGTCCTGGGTTCACGGCCGAGAACCGCACACTGGCCAGGATGAAATCTGCCGGTTGCAGAGTGTCCAGATCCACTGCGTCGTCGAGGGATAGCGAGAACACGTTGATCAGTCCGCCGGCGGCATCGACGGCGATCCCGTTCATGCTTCCGAGGACCGGTCCCACGATATCGCCCAACACCGGATCGCCAACCACGACCGAGTCGAACGACAGGAGGGAAGGATTGAAATGGAAATTGAGGTCGAAGGCCCCGAGCGACGGCGCGATTCCATCGCCGAGGTCCGAGATCCGGACCGCCACCTCCACCGGATCGCCCACTGCCACCGATCGCGTCGGCGGCTCCAGCGTCAGCATCGCCGCGGAGAGCGGCATGCCGCCGGACCAGGCCAGGAGGACGGCGATACCGAGCGCCGACCGTGAAAGACTCCGCATGCTTTGATACGACTTTGTTTGCATCATACGTTGCTCCGATTGAATTGTTCGTTCCCGCAAAAGGTCGGCGTCATGGCCGCGCCATCCGGGTGACCAGGATCCGGGCGTCCAGCACCGTGATGCGACCGTCCTTGTCCAGGTCCCGGGGATCCGCCGGGCCCGAAGCGGGCTTGTTGCGAGCCGCGAGGACAAGCGCCAGGTCCGCGGAATCGACATCAGAATCTCCATCGACATCCCCCGGCACCACCGCAGGTCCGGAAATCGTCATGGGAATCCCGATGGAATCGCTGGTTCCAAGGCTGTCCGTCACGGTGAAGACGGGCGCGTAATCTCCCGCCGAACCGGCCTCCGGAGTCCCGGTGAGGACACCATCCGGAGAGAGCGCAAGGCCCGCGGGCAATCCGTCCGCTTCCCAGAGCAAAGGCGGAACGCCTCCGTCGGCCGTGAGCGTGACCATGTAATCGGCTCCCTCCGCGCCGTCAGGAAGTGCGGTCGTGGTCACCGTCAGGATCGCCTCGATCTGCAGGGTGTATTCCTTTGTTACCACCACCGCGTCGGCGTCGGTGGCTTCGACAGTAAACAGGAAGCTGCCTTCCGCCTGCGGAGTTCCCGAAAGAATCCCGGTCACCCCATCCAGCACAAGCCCGTCCGGCAACACACCATTGCTGAGCCGGACTGAGTAAGGGGTGTTGCCCCCGACCACCACCGTGCGGTCAACGTAGGGTTGGAGGAGTTGCCCATCCTGAAGGTGATCGATCAAACCCAGCGGCGCCTCGACATTGAATCCCGCCATCTGCGAGCCGATGTAGGCCCCGACAGCCCCCGGACAACTGTCCGGGTTGTCGCATTGGACTTCGCCGTCTTCGGCGTTCACAGGGCCGAGATACTCGTAGAATTCGTACCGGCGCGTGACGGCCTCGTCCCCATTGGGCAGGTCATCCTGCGCTTCAAATTCCGCCACTTCGGGATCATCCGGGGGCCGTTGCTGGAAGACCATCCATTCCACCTCGGTTTCCGGGTTCTCGCCGCCATCCCAGTGCGGGTCGGCCGGGTCCGTCTCGTCGTCGGTGACCAATTCGTCCAACCGGATCTTCTTGCCGGCGGGCTGAACGGTCTTGAGCACTTTCACCCAGACGGGCACCCCAAACTGACCGGGCACGGGTTCGGGCGGCTCGGGCGGCTCGATGACCGCGATGACATGGGCCGGCGCGGCCGGCGGGTCCCCGGGATTGACCGGCGGCGGCACCGCAGGCACGTAGGCAAACACGGGCGCGGAGATCGTCACCGCGGGACCCACAATGATGGAACCCTGCCCCTGCGGATCTTCAATGGCCCAGTGATAGGTGATGAGACTCGGCACTTTATACAGGCCCACGCCAAAGTGTTCGCACCCGAGATTCACCGACGGGTCCGTGCAGGCGTGACCGCCCGTCGGACCGATGGGATTGGCGGGATCCTGCGGATTTGTGAAGGCAGCGAACGAACCATCGGAGTTCTTTTTGGCTTCATACATCACGAACACCTTCGGATGAGCGGGATCGCTGCTGTCCTCCGTGATCCTCGGTGTGCCGTAGTGGTTCCAGTCATAGGTGTACGTCACGTCCGTGCTGTGGATGTCATCCAGTTCGATCTGGAATCCGTAGCACTTCTGGGACGTGTCGTTCACCACGTCGAAATTGCTCAGACTCCCATAGGCCGTGTCGCCCCGCGTCGCCGAGCAAACGGCGAATACCGCAAGCAATGGAAAATACAGTTTCATGTGATGAGAACATCCGTTCAGCGCCTGCGTAGCCGTGAGACGCCGCGCGCCGGCCCCCGGGTTCCCTGCGGTGGGATCGGAAGGACGGCGTTTCGTCGAGTCCATCAGCCTGAACGCCCGCGCCCGAGCGGGGTGAACTTACGGGAATTCCCTAAGTAGAAGATACAGGAGATCCTACGCGATTTTTGCGATCTCCAGGGGCAAGATGAGTGGATGGGAGGGTATGGACTCCGGTTCGGGAGGCCGCCAACGGTGATTGCCCGGTCCCAGCGGGTGAGCTCCTGCTCCCAACTCGCGAACTACAACCGCTCCGCGACCACCCTCAGCACGTCTCCGCCGTCGCGGACTCGCAACGACTCGCGGGCGAATCGCGCCAGGTCCTTCGAGGCCGCGCGCCAGCCCCGGGTTCGCGCGTCGTGCCGCCACGCCCCCAGCGCGTGGTGGCGGGTCGTCGTTTGCGGCGGCCGGATCGGTCGAAATCCGTGCTGTTCCAGCAACCGGACCAGCGTGGTGCCGTCGAAGAACCAGAAGTGGAACGGGTGCGAAAGATGGAGCCAGTGGATCCCTTCGAGACTCATCCGCACGGCATGACCATTCGGCACGGCAATGTGGAGCCTCCCGCCCCGGCAAAGAATGCGCGCAAGCTCCTTCAACTCCGCATTCGGATCGGGGACATGCTCGAGGCTGTGACAAAGGATCGCGACATCGAAACTGCCGGGGGGCAGTTGGAGATCCGCGAGGTGCCCGAGTCGCACCTCGACGCCGTAATCGCGCGCCTTGCCGGCCGCCACCGCGCTCAGATCGGTCCCAAGCACGGTGCATCCCCGCGCCTTCAGGTAGATCAGGAGATCGCCGTATCCGGATCCGATCTCGATCACACGCAGCCCTGACCGGCGATCCAATGGGATATTGATATCGAACAACCAACGGGCCAGCGGGCGTGTCACAGGGCGCGCCAGCCAGGTGGCGAGATCCTCCCCCTCCGGACGGGAGTAACCGTCACGCAGGAAGTTCCACAGGCGCTGCGCTCGTTCGCTTCGCCGCCGACCGGCAAAGGCATTGTAGCCCGCGGCCTCGGCATAGTACTCGCCGATGCAGGAAGGTGCCGGCCGGGGATCCAGGCGGCGCAGTCCGCATTGGACGCATTCCACCACGCTCGAGCGTCCGTCGGGGGCATCGGGATGGGGGATCTCGAGGACCACCTTGTGGGCGGTCTGGCCGCAGAGTGCGCAGGAGGTTGGGACCCAGAGTCGGGGCACGGCGGGAGGGATTCTCCAGCCGAGCCGGCCGGATTCAACAAGTTCCCGCATCGGGCCGTTGGCAGGCGGGTGCGAGCGGCGCATAGTCCGCGGCTAGTGGAAACCACCTTCGACACCCTGGGGCTGGTCGCCGGCAGCCGCTCTCTTCCGCTGATCTTCGCCCGCGAAGCCAGGGCCCAGGGCGTCAAGCGAATCGTCGCGGTCGCCGCCGAAGGAGAGACCGACCGCGAGATCGAACAACTTGCCGACGAGGTGGTGTGGCTGCGAGTCGGTCAACTTGGAAAGATGATCAAGAGCTTCACCGAACGCGGCGTGAAGCATTGCGTCATGCTCGGCCTGATCGCGCCCAAGAGCCTCTTTGACGTCCGTCCCGATCTGCGCGGCATCGCCGTACTCATGCGCCTGAAGGAGAAGAACGCCCACACGATCTTCGGCGCCATTGCCGACGAACTGGAAAAGGACGGCGTGCAACTCATCTCCGCCGCGCCATGGCTGCGATCCATCATGCCTGACAGCGGCTACCAGGTCGGTCCCAAATTGTCGGCCGTCCAACGTGACGACGTCCGTTTCGGTTTCCGCATCGCCAAGGAGATCTCACGGCTCGAGATCGGCCAGTGTGTCGTCGTCAAACGGGGAACCGTCCTCGCCGTGGAAGGTTTCGAGGGCACCGACAAATGCCTGACGCGGGGCGGGGAATTGGCGGGACGGGACGGTGGCGCCGTGGCGGTGAAAGTGGCCAAGAAGAACCACGATATTCGTTTTGACATCCCTTGCGTCGGTCCCACGACGCTCGAGGTTTGCGCCGCGCACGGCATTTCCGTCCTTGCCATCGAGGCCGGCATGACGCTGCTCCTCGAAAAGGAGGACCTGGAACATTTGGCCAGCCGGGTACGGGTGACGGTGCTCGCCACGGATGGCGCTTAGCCTGCCTATTTCATAGAGGTCTTGCGAAAGGCGACCGTCCGCGAGCCCGCGAAATCCTTGGCAGGCGCGATGCCGCCGGGTCGGACCGCGGCCTTTAGGCCGCTTCAACGGGACGGGACGGGACGGCGGCCGACAAGAACTTCGACGCGCGTGCCGTCGGGGTATTGAAGCGGCCTGAAGGCCGCGCTCCGCATCCGCGAGTTCCGCAACCGCGAGTTCCGACGCCCTGCCGGCAGCGGCGGTACGCCTGTTGAAGGTAACCGCCTCTCCCACCGGACCTGCAGCAGGTCGCAGTGGAAGTGATAGGAAACATCCGGGCTAGCTCTGCGCTTGCCCCTGAAGAAGATGCGGGACATTCGACCCGCGGTGGCGTATCCCAATCGGGATGCATGGCCCGCTTTCCATTCAGCAGATTCTCGCCCAAGACCCTCACCGGCAGTTGGTCGTGCAACTGCTCGAGAGCGATCAGGTTCTGACGCGCTCCGATCTGGCCAAAGAGCTGTGTGTCCGGCTCGACCTGCGTGACCCCAACGGCAACCTCCGGCGCGGTACCACGGCCAAGGCCCTCCGCGACCTCGAAGCGCAGGGCTTGTGGACCTTGCCGGCACCCACCGGGCCGGACTCGCGGGCGTGGAACCCCCAGCGACTGAGTCACTCGGTCAAAGCAGCCGCGGCGGTTCCCGAATCGGTCGAGGATGTCCAAGGGCTCCGCCTGATCGAGGTGAGCACGGAGGAGGAACGCAGGACCTGGAATGAACTCATGATCCGCGAGCATCCGCTGAAGGACTGCCGGCTGGTCGGCCGACAGTTGCGCTATCTGGTGGCTTCGGACCACGGATGGCTGGGGGGCATCGGCTTCGGCAGCGCCGCGCTCTATCTGGAGGCTCGGGATGAGTGGATCAGGTGGCAGGATGTTCAGCGCATGGAACATCTGCCCAGGGTCCTCAATATGAACCGATTTCTCATCCGTCCCCGCGTTCGCTGCCAGAACCTGGCCTCGCAGGTTCTGGCGTTGTGCGTCCGTCGGGTGGCCGACGACTTCGAACGCCGCTACGGCCTGCGCCCCTGGCTGCTGGAGAGTTTCGTGGACGTCTCCACCTACGATGGCGCCTGCTACAAGGCGGCCAACTGGAAGAAAGTCGGCCAGACCAAGGGGCGCGGACGCAACGGAGGCCCGAAGGAGGGCAAGAGCGTCAAGGACATCTATCTCTACCCGCTGGTGGAAGATCTCCCGGATCGCGTGGGCGTCCAGCGCCCCACCGTGAGCGCTCTGGAGGCGCACGGTGGCTTGGACGCCCTGGGCTGGGCCGAACAGGAATTTGGCGGCTGCGACTTGGGGGACCCGCGACGCACCCGGCGCCTGGTGAAGATCGTCAGCGATCAGGCCGCGCAACCCAGCGGGTCCTATTCCCAGGCCGCTGGAGGTAATCGCCACGATCTCAAAGCGTATTACCGGCTTCTCAACAACGAGCGAGAGCAACTCGACCCGGAAAGTCTTCTGCAAACGCATCGCGCCCAAACGATCCGTCGGATGAAGAACGAAAAGACGGTGTTGATTGTTCAGGACACCACCGATCTGAACTTCTCCACCCGGCCTGGCTGTGAAGGCCTGGGCCAGATCGGGACCAACCAGACCGGGGCCAAGAGCCGCGGACTGGCCCTGCACAGTTGCCTGGCGGTGGGTGCCAGTGGAATGCCCTTGGGAGTGTTGCGCCTGCAGGGCTATGCACCGGAATCGGCCCAAGGCAAGAATACCGATCGGCCGATCGAGGAGAAGGAGTCCTTTCGCTGGCTGGAGGCTTATGAGGATGCTGCGGACATCGCCGCGACGCTTCCCGACACCCGAGTCATCAACGTGACCGATCGGGAGGGGGATATGTTCGAGTTGTTTGACCGGCGGCGCGGACGCCCGGGGAGAAAGGCCGATCTGCTGGTGCGGGCCAAATATGATCGTTGCCTCGAAGGCACCGACCGGAAGTTGTTCGATGAGTTGGCCGCGGCCCCCCTGGCCGGGACCCTGACGATACCGGTGCCTCGCCAACGCGAACACCTGGCCAAGCCCTCGACCCCGGGTCGACCGGCTTTAGTGGCCCGAGACGCCCGTGTCCAAGTACGATTCAAGAAGGTGACACTCAGCGCGCCCAACGCGCCGCAGACCCGCAACAAGGCGCCTCTGGATCTCTGGGCCATCTCGGTGGTGGAGACTCATCCTCCGGAGGGCGCCACGGCCGTGCGGTGGATGCTCCTGACCTCCGTTCAGATCGACTCCGTCAAGCAGGCCCGTAAATGCATCCAGTGGTATTGTCGGCGTTGGCGGATCGAGGAGTGGCATCGGGTGATGAAGAGTGGCTGCAAGATACTGGAGCACCAGAACCACAGCGCCCAGGTCCTGCTGAGAGCCATCGCCATCGACGCGGTGATTTCATGGAGAATCATGCTCCTGGCCTTGCTGGGACGGGAGGTTCCCGAGCTGCCTTGCGGCACTCTGTTCGAGCGGACTGAGTGTGATGTCTTGGAGCTGCTGGCTCAAAAAAAAGACTCACACTTGGTGAAGCCATCATTCTCATCGCCCAACTCGGGGGCTACCTGAATAGAAAGTGCGATGGCTATCCCGGATTCGAGAGTTTGTGGAAAGGCTATGCGCGCTTTCACGACATGGTGCAAATCATGAACCTCCGCCGGGCGGTCAAATCCAAACGCCGATGACTCATGCTCTGCGTCATCTTTCCGGGGCAAGCGCAGGGCTAGCTAGAGCCGTCTGAAGACTAGGAAGGGCCCTCCGGGCGACGGGTCTTTTGCGCGAGGTCCCGCGTCTGCGGGATTGGCTCGACCGTCATCCCGCGCCTGCGGGACGGGGAGGCTCCGGTCTCGCCGCCTCGGCCTCCCGGGGGGTGCTGATCCTCGATTCGCGTCGGCGCCTCCGTCGTTCCCCACGTTGTTTCCACTTCTCCTTCGACCGCAGTCTCCACCACCAGCCGTCAATCTGCCGCCCGCCAGCGGAGTCACTCGAACCGGGTGCCGGGTTCACGTCCTGGACGCGGCCCAATCCTGCCGGCCGGCTCGATCGGCAATCCTTGGCTGCCCATCAACTGCCGGGCCTTTTTCACCAGCGTTATGAATTCGGCCCGCCAGCCACCCGGGTCATGGCCAAGACTCTGACGCGCGAGGTCCAGGGTCAGGTCCATGCCAGGACCTCGTTCCCCAGGCGCCGGGTGCAGCGTCATGCCGAAGGCGGCAACCGCCGCCGCGAACCGGAAATCCGCGCTCTTTCGTTCGAAGCCCTCGCCGGCATCCGTGACGGGAACCTCCAGGAGGGCGCTTTTGGAACCTTCCGGTCGTTGGTACCGAAGCTTGAGCGTGAGCAACTCCGGGCTCCGGACAATGGAGGCGGGCACCCCTTCCACCGGAGGCGGCCGCTGGTATTTCAAGGCATCCACACGGCCCGGCACCATTTGTCCTGCCGGCACGACCTCGTACAGCAGGGTCACCGCATGGCCGGCCCCGATCTCGCCCGCGTCCCGGGTGTCGTCGTTGAAATCCTGCGCCGGCATGAGGCGCTTCTCATATCCAATGAGTTTCCAGGCGGCGACCCGTCCGGGATTAAATTCGACCTGCGCCTTCGCATCCCGGGCCACGGTGACCAGGGTGGAATCCATCTGGTCGATCAGGACACGTTGGGCCTCCTCGAATGAATCGAGGTAATGGTAGGTCCCGTTCCCTTCGTCAGCGAGCCGGCGCATCAGGGCGTCCTTGAAGTTGGCGGTGCCCACGCCGAGGGTGGTGAGAAAGACCCCGGAGCGGGCCCGTTCCTTCACCAAACGAACCAGGTCATCCGGGTCGCGAATGCCGACGTTGAAGTCGCCGTCGGTGCACAGCAGGACGCGGTTGATCCCACCAGGGGCGAAATGACGCACCGCGGCGTCATAGGCCTCCCGGATGCCTCCCTCGCCGTTTGTCGATCCTCCGGCTTCGAGGGAGTCGATTGCCGCGAGAATCCTCGCCTTGTCTTCGCACGAGGTGCTGGGCAGAAGGACCCCCGCGCGGCTGGCGTAGGTCACGATTGCCACGTGGTCAGCCGGTGCGAGTCGCTTCACAAAGCTGCGCAGGGCCTGCTTCAGCAACGGCAACCGCTCGGCGGGCGCCATCGAGCCGGAGACGTCGATGAGGAATACCAGGTTTCCCGCCGGCCGCTCGCCCGCGACATCCCGGGCCCGGATTGCCATCCGCACCAGGCGGTGGTCCACGTCCCACGGACATGATCCAACCTCCACATCGACGGCAAACACTTCATCCCCTTTGGGTGCGGAATACGCGTACGGGAAGTAGTTGATCATCTCCTCGACACGCACCGCTGCCGCCGGGGGCAACTGACCCTGAGCCAGGAACCGGCGCACATTCGCATACGAACCGGTGTCGACATCCAGCCCGAACGTTGACAACGGTTCGGTCGCGGCGGATTGGAACCCGTTCACACCGGCATCGACATATCCCGGATTTGCGGTTGGCTCCCGATACTCCCAGGATTCGGCGTAGGCGCGCCTTCCGCGCAGGATCACGTTGGGGTCCTCGGCCTTTGCCACTTTCTGTTCCAGGGATTCGCGCAGGGTCGGACGCAGCCCATATCGAGGCCGCCATTCGGGAGATGTCTCTCCCAGTCGGCCGCCGTCGAGTGAGAGTGTCTGCGCATCAGGTGCGGCGGACGCTCTGACCGCTTCCATGGTGCGGACGGCTGTGCCCGAGGGTCGACGTCCAGCCTCGGGACCCGGCGCCGGCGTGAGCCCGTGGCGATTCATCAGCTCCGGCGACATGGAAAAGGAGAGTTGGTCCCGATAGGTCGGCCCCGCGCCGGGCGCAACTGCCCCGCCCAAGGACCCGCCGCCCGTCCGTGGCGCGGTCGACGGACTCGTCGGCTGACCCGACGCCGGAATGGCAGTGTCCGTCCTTTCCGAGACCGGCGACGACATCCTGGGATTGGCCAACGGCTCCGTTTCGCGCGGGGCGGTCGGGATTGATTGCGACGTGGACGCCGGCTCGGTCCGCGGAAGGTCCGTGGTCGGCGCAGTGGCGATTTTCAGGACATTCGAACGGCTTCCATCGCCGGCCAGCCACCACCCGGCAACGATCAGGAGCAAGGCCGCGGCAGCGCCGAGAGCGACACCCCAGCCCCAGCGCCAGCTTACAAACCAGGGGATACGGGGCGGCCGATCGGTATCCTTCATCTCCAGCGGAGGCCGTTCGAGGCGCACGGCAGCGAGGACTCCAGGATCGACCGGCGCGGCGGCTTCCTGCGAAAAGGCGCGGCTCAACAGGTCCGCCATCTCGCGAGTCTCCTCAACCTGCTGGGCATCGGTCGGCGATGCCGCCAGCAAGGCCTCGACCTCGGCACGTTCGGCCTCGGACAATTCGCCCAATGCATAGGCGGTGAGGCGGGGATCTTGGTGGTTCATGGTCGTGAGAAGCGGAGAGTTAAAGGACGCGTTGGAATCGTTGCCGCAGGGTCTTGAGGGCGGTGTGGAGGATGAACCCGACATTCGAGACGCTGAGATGGGTCACCCGGCTCATCTCCTCGTAACTCAATCCGGCCTGGAACTTGAGGCGGACGAGCTCCTTCTGCCGCTCGGGAAGCGACTCCACCAGGCCGAGGATCACGGACAGGGTGTCGCTCTGTTCGGCCGCGTCCGCGGGGCTCAAAGCGGATGGCGAATCGGCGGCGTCATTCACTTCCTCCACGAATTCGAGTCGGTGCAGTTTGCGTTGCATGTCGAGCGCGCGATTTCGACAGACGGTGAACAACCATTCGACCAGGTGACCATCGAGGTTCTCCGGGGTCTCCCGACACAGCCGGCAAAACGTGTCCTGGACGACGTCGCGGGCTGAGTCCTCGTCTCCGGTGATGGTGGCGGCGTAGCGGATCAGGGCGGCGCCATGGCGTTGAAGCGCCGCGTCAATCCATTCGGCTCTGGGGTCGCTCTCGTCCATGCACGCTTTGCCGCTCCTTCATGCGTCACCCTTCACCCCATAAACGCACGAGCGCGCGAATCCTTAGAGCCCGTCTGAGTGCGCCTTTCCACGGCGCACTCAGACGGGCTCCGAGGCGTGCGGGTTCAGTGTGCAGCCGCCGAGGCGGTGAATTGGACTGGCTCCGACCAGTGACTGCACCGTCCGGCGGCATCCCGGTATCGCACCCGGGAGCGGTACGTGTGGCCCGCCCGGCAGGTCGATTCCGGGACCTTGTAATCCTGGTGACCCTCTCCTTGCTTTGCCTGGATGGCGCCGGGCTCCACTTCATAACGCCATGGCTGTCCGGCGACAAAGCCGGGAAGGCCCGGCGCGGAGATTTCGGCAATCCGCCACTCGATGGCGGCGCAGGTGGTGCCATGGCCCGAATGAAATGGCGACGCCTCAAAAGCAATGGATCCCGCGGGGAAATCCGGAGCGCCCGAATAGCGAAGGGTCGGTCGGTCGGGAATCCGAGGGTCGTTGGATTCCGACCGCAGGTATCCGAACCCGTAACCCCTCTGATTCCCGTCGTTGATCCGATAGGAATGGCTTGGGCGCGAGTCGGTGCAGAAGTTGATAATGTACCTGCAGAAGCCCTCGAAATCCGGTGTGTCCAGCGTTCGGACCCAGGAACCGCCCATCCGCGAATCATGATAAGGTGTCCGGTTGAACTGGCCGGACATCTGGGTTCGGGGGTGGTGGTTCCACATCGCCTCGTCCAGTTCGGCCCAGTTGCAGGGATAACCGTCCGGCGCGATGAATCTCGCCAGTTCGGTGACGAGCTGACCGACCTGTCCGCCAGCGGGAGCCGGGTCGGAACAGAACAGATCAAGAATCTCCCGGGCGCGGTTCATGTATTCCATCCGGAGACTGGGGACGGAGAGGCAATCAGCCGCCTGCATCTCTCCGGCCTGATGGGTTTTTGGAATGAACATCATGTCGAGGTCGTGCGGCAGAACCACCCAAGGCCGATCGGCAGGATGATAGAGATAGTAATTGCCGCCGTAACGGAGGTCGATGTTGGCCAGCACCCGGTTGAGCGCGCGAAAGCTGTGGTAGGCGTCGAGATCCAGGCGGCTTCGCCAGGCCCGCGCCGACGCCCGGCCCGCTGACACTTCGAAGGCCGATTCGAAAACGCCGTCCGGCCGCTCATTCACCGCATGTTTGAGCCCGCCTTCGGCGCTGATGATGTCGCCGTCGGGCAATCCGCGCTCCCGCAGCCAGGTTTCGTCCTTTTGTTGGACGACGAGATACAGTCCCCAGAGATCGCCGCCATATTGATTATCGTCCGGCTGTTCCTCGGCGCCATCGATCACACGGAAATGAATCCAGCAAGTGTCCGGGCTGGGGACTCCGGCCAGTTGATAGGCCCGGTAGGACACGGCCTCGTCCATGCCGGACATACCCCGGTTCACCTGGGCCCACGGACTGGCGCAGGCATTGAGGTCCAGGCCCGACCATCCGAATCGATAGGGTCTACTCCAGAGGTCGCGTGCCGCGAACCGATGCTCCCTGTTGAAATGAAAACCCCACTTATTCTTGCCGGCAACGTACGTGCTGGCCTGGCCGCGGTTGTGAAACTCGATGTGATCATACACTTCGTCCCCGTAGACCAGGGTGCCGCGGAAGCGTTCGCGGTTGTGGCGGTACTCCCACTGGCTGCGCTCGACGTCACTCCGGCGAGCGATCAGGTGGTAGATCGGCAGGGTCGAAAGAAAGGCGGAGGAGAACCGCTTCCCGTTCCCGCCGGGAGCACTCGCCCCGATCCAGTCCGGCACCGCGTCATACACAAACCACGCGCCATTTGGACAGTTGGTGCTCGCGGGCCATTGCCAGACAATATCGGTGCCTGCCAACCCCCGGACCCTGTACCGGATGAGACGCCTGCGGACCTGCCACTCGGCTGGCACCGTGGCTGTGTATAGAACCGTCGCCGGGGAACCATTCCCTTCGGCACCCTGGCGGGTCATCGGCAGGTCCTGCCATTGCCGAATGTATTCGGGATCCGTGCGCCGGATGTATGCGCCGGGCTGGACTGACTGGAGTTGAAGGACCAACCGCTCCAGGCCGTTGGTCGCCGTCAATCGGACTGCCGCCTCCACTCTCACCGCCGCTCCGGGATGCGGCTGCTTCGGAGTGTGATGGACTTCAACAGTTGCCGGCGGGGCAGCGGTGCTGTTCTCCGCCGAGCGGTCACAACCGGTGGCCCCGAGAAGAACCGCCAACAGCAGGGATCGAAAGGGACACCGTGTCACGGCCGGGACGCATCGACGACCGTCTGCTTTTACATCAACCACTGGATCACCCTCCCGATCCGTGCCGCGCAGGTTCCGCGTCGCCCCGCCTCGGCGTTGCATTTCAGGCATTCTTTCCGACGCGAACTGGGAGAGTTGGGAAAGAACCGACCCAGACCGGCGGCTTGAAGCGCTTCCGAAAAATCGGGTGGCACGTCGTTCATGGTGGGCGATGGTTGGGGCGATGGCGCCTGCGCCACCTCGGCCGGCGCGAGGGTTGGCGTACCGGTCGAGACCGGCGCAGACTGGTAGCGCCCCCGCCGATTTGCAAGGGGACGCGGGAAGGGCGTTCTCCACTCGCGGGAGAGAAGTTCTGAGATCGGGCCGCACCCGGGAGGGTCGCGGGCCACGCTGCGCTGTACCGGGGGCGGCGCTCGTGCCTCGGTGGCCCCGGCTATTTTCCTCTGGCCCTCCGGGACAGTCCGTCGCTCCGCGACCCACGTCCCACAAGTATTCGCTGCCCTGGTTTTCAGCGATGCCGAATTTGGATAAAGACCAGCTCTGGGAAAGGGAGGCGGAGCGCATCCCGAAGCACTGGCCATCCTTTGTCTCCGCTCCGACCCTTTGACGCCTCCCGAGGTTACTGCCTTAATGCCGCTGCCATGCACCCCGCCCGATTCCGTACCCTTCTTGCCGTAGCGTTCTCCTCGTGTCTTTCCATTGGGGCAGCCGAGCCCAGGATCGACGGGATTGGCGCTGCCATGGAACGTATGATTTCCAGCAACGAGATCCCCGGCGCGGTCACCCTTGTCGTCAGCAAGGACAAGGTCCTTCACCTGCAATGCACCGGCTCAGCCGATGTCGCGAGCCACCGGCCGATGACACCCGACACGCTGTTCTGGATTGCGTCGATGACGAAGCCAGTCACTGCCGTCGCGGTCCTGATGTTGCAGGATGAAGGCCGTCTCAACGTCGCGGACCCCGTCGAGAAATACCTCCCGGAGTTTGCCCAGTTGAAGACTCCGTCGGGAAAATCGGCGCACCTCACGATCACCCAGATCCTTACGCACACATCGGGTCTGGGTGAAGCGACTGGACCGGCCGCGCAGCAGGCCAGGACACTCGCCGACCTGGTTCCGATCTGGCTTGCCGCCCCGATGCAATACGAACCCGGCGCGAAATGGAGCTACACGCAGAGCGGCATCAATGCCGCCGCGCGGATTGTCGAGGTCATCAGCGGCAAAACCTTCGATGCCTTCCTCCAGGAACACGTCTTGGATCCGCTTGGCATGAAGGACACCACCTTTTATCCAACCTCCGAGCAGCGTTCCCGTCTTGCCACCGCCTATGCGAAGGACAAAGACACCGGCCAGCTCGAACCAGTTCCGCCACGCGCGGATTTCGGCACCCGCAACCGGCCGCCGCAGGGGAACGGAGGACTCTATTCGACGGGACCCGATTACGCGCGGTTCTGCCAGATGCTCCTCAATGATGGAACGTTGGAGGGCCACCGGTACTTGAGCGCGGAAGCGATGCGCTACCTGACGACCCCCCAAACGGGGGATCTGCCGACGGGATTCTTCCAGAGCGCCACGTTTGGCAATCACGGCAGGAATTATGGCTGGGGCATTGGCACCTGCATCCTTCGGGCCCCGCATGAAGGGGTCGCCGCGATGCTCTCCCCCGGCACCTTCGGCCATGGCGGCGCGTGGGGCACCCAGGCCTGGATCGACCCGGTCAAGGGGGTGGCCTATGTCCTGATGGTCCAGCGCTCGGATTTCCCAAACAGCGACGCGAGTGAAGTGCGGCGGGAATTCCAGGACGCCGCTGCCACGGGGGTTGCCCGAAGGTGACGTCATGTCCCGCACTGGCTGGTCCTCGTTCCTGCTGGCCGTCGGTCTGATGACGGCGAGGGGCGAGGTTACCTACTTGACGGAGATCAAGCCGCTGCTGACCCGGAACTGCGTCGGCTGCCACGGCGCCGATCAGCACAAGGGCGGGCTCCGGTTGGACACCGCCGCCGGCGCTCTCGCGGGTGGCGGGATGGGTCCGGCCATCATCGCCCGCAAGGCCGACGACAGCCTCCTGATCCAGGTGGTGAAGGGCACCCATGACGACCTGCCCCGGATGCCCTACCGCAAAGCCCCGCTTGCAGAGGCGGAGATCGCGCGGCTCCGCCAGTGGATCGACGAAGGCGCCGCGGCACCTGCCTCCGAAGCACCAGGGCGCCAGGTTCATTGGGCGTTCGTTCCACCCGTCCGACCTCCCGTCCCGCACCCTGCCATCGAGCGCACCCGGGCGGATGCCGTCAGGAACCCCATCGACGCCTTCATCGCGGCCCGCCTCGAGCAGGAACACCTGGCGCCATCGCCGACCGCCGATCCGGTGACCTTAATCCGCCGCCTCTATCTCGACCTGATCGGACTGCCGCCCTCCCCGGAACAGGTGGACGCGTTCGTGACCGACCCGCGCCCGGACGCCTATGAACGTCAGGTCGACGCCCTCCTCGCCTCCCCTCATTACGGTGAGCGTTGGGGCCGTTGGTGGTTGGATGCCGCCCGCTACGCAGATTCCAACGGCTACAGCATTGACGCGCCCCGCTCCATGTGGCCGTGGCGGGACTGGGTGATCCGCGCCTTCAACGAGGACATGCCATTCGACGAGTTCGTCATCGAACAACTCGCGGGCGACCTCCTCCCGGACGCGACGCCAGGGCAGCGCATTGCCACCGGGTTCCATCGGAACACGCAGATCAACCAGGAGGGAGGCATCGACCCGGAACAGTATCGCGTCGAGTCCATCATCGACCGGGTGAACACCACCGGAACGGTGTTCCTCGGACTGACGGTCGGCTGCGCCCAGTGTCACGATCACAAGTTCGATCCCATCACCCAGCGCGACTACTACCGTCTCTTCGCCTTCTTCAACACCCAGGATGAACCAACGCTCGAGGTCCCGACGGCCGCCCAGACAGAAGCCCGCGCGGCGCACCGCGCGCGGGTGCGGGAACTCGAGGAACAATTGCGGGCCGCGTCCGAATCGTCGTCAGACCAGACTCCGAATGACGCGGCCGCGGAGGTTTCCCCGGCCCGTGGCAGCACCCAGCCTGAGCTCGAGGCTGAACTCCGGCGCCTGAAGAAATCCGCGCCTCATGTGGACACCACGCTGGTGCTCGTCGAACGAAAGGATCCGCGCCCGAGTTACATCTTCATCAAGGGCGATTTCACCCGGCACGGCGAAACCGTAACTCCAGGCACGCCCGCCATTCTCCCGCCCCTTCGGCCCGCCGCCACAGGTGACAACGCGGCATCCACCTCCCGCACCGAAACCCCCTCGCTCCCCCGTCGACTCGACCTCGCCCGTTGGATCGTTGATCCCGGGAATCCCCTGACCGCGCGGGTGACAGTCAATCGAGTGTGGCAGCGATACTTCAGCCGTGGCCTGGTCGCGACGGAGAATGATTTTGGAACCCAGGGATCACCGCCAACGCACCCGGAACTCCTCGATTGGCTGGCGACGGAATGGATGGCGCAGCACTGGAGCTTCAAGGCCCTGCACCGGCTGATCGTCACCTCCGCCACCTATCGACAGTCCTCCCGAACGCGCAGCGACCTTGAGGCGGCGGATCCGACCAACCAACTCCTGGGCCGCCAGAACCGGATCCGACTCGATGCCGAAATCATCCGCGACGTCGCGCTCACCGCGAGCGGAAAACTCAATCCAACGGTGGGCGGCCCCAGTGTGTTTCCTCCCCAACCGGACGGCGTCATGAACCTTGGCCAGGTCCGCCGTGAATGGAAGGAGAGCCAGGGAGCAGAGCGGTACCGGCGGGGGATGTACACTTTCTACTGGCGCGCCACGCCTCATCCGGCTCTCGCCGTCTTCGACTCTCCGGACGCCTTCAGCACCTGCACGCGGCGGCTCCGGTCCAACACGCCCCTCCAGGCCCTCACGCTCCTGAATGACCCGGCCTTCATGGAATTCGCCGACGCCCTCGCGGCGCGAATCGCCCGATCGGATCACGACGAGGAAGGACTGGACCTCGGATTTCGGCTCTGCACGGCCCGTTTTCCACAACCCTCCGAACGCGCGCGCCTCGCGGAGCTCCTTGCCGGGGAACGCCGCGGACATGGCGTGGCAGCGGCCTGGCAAACCGTCGCGCGCGTGTTGCTCAACCTCGACGAGACCATGACCCGTGAATGAAATGAATGCCGGTCCTTTGTCATCGCTCCACGACCTGACGCGTCGCCACTTCTTCAGCCGGTGTTCCCTGGGACTCGGTTCCATTGCCCTTGCATCCCTCCTGGATCCCGCCCGCCTGGGCGCGGCGGAGCCGGACCCCTCGCATCCCCTCGCGCCCAAGCCCGGCCATTTCCGGCCACGTGCAAGGAACGTGATCTACCTGTTCATGGCGGGTGGACCATCCCAATTGGACCTTTACGATTTCAAACCGCGGCTGAAGGCGCTGAACGGAAATGCGATTCCCGATTCCTACCTCGAAGGCCGTCGCTTCGCCTTCATGGACAGTTCCTTCAAGAACCGCTCGACCCTGCTCGGGACCCGACGTGATTTCGCCCGCCATGGCGCATCGGGGATGTGGATCAGCGAACTGTTCCCGCACACCGCCGGGATCGTCGATGAAGCCACGTTCATCCGGACCTGCGCCACGGATGTCTTCAATCATGCACCGGCGAAACTCTTCATGAATACGGGTTCCGCGCAGTTCGGACGTCCGAGCATGGGGGCATGGATCACGTACGGGATCGGCAGTGGTGCCGACAACCTGCCTGGGTTCGTGGTGCTCTTGAGCGGTCCGCGCGGCCCGCGGGGCGGGGCCGTCAACTGGGGGAGCGGGTTCCTGCCGACGGCTTATCAGGGCGTGCCGCTTCGGGCCAGGGGCGATCCCATTCTCGACCTGACCAATCCGCCCGGCATCACGGCGGATCGGCAGGCGCGGACCATCGCGGCCGTGAAGGACCTGAATCTGCAGCGCCTGGTCGACACCGGGGATCCCGAGATTGCCACGCGGATTGCCGCCTACGAAATGGCCTACCGGATGCAAACAAGCGCGCCCGAAGCGATGAACCTCGAGCGGGAAAGCGATGCGACTCTGCGGCTTTACGGCGTGGAGAAGGACAAGCCGTCATTCGCCCGCAACTGCCTGCTGGCGCGACGACTCGTCGAGCGCGGCGTCCGGTTCGTGCAGCTTTACCACACGAACTGGGACAGCCATGGCGGCCCCGGCGAGAACCTGGAAGGCGATTTCGAGAAGGTCTGCCGCGAGGTCGACCAGGCCCAGGCTGCGCTCGTCAAGGATCTCAAATCACGGGGCCTGCTGGACCAGACCCTGGTGGTCTGGGGCGGTGAATTCGGCCGCACTCCCATGGGTGAAGCCCGCGAGAAAACTGGCCGCAATCATCACATTGACGCCTTCACCGTCTGGATGGCCGGCGGTGGCGTCAAAGCCGGCAGCATCATCGGCGAGACCGATGAACTCGGTTTTGAACCCGTTGCAGATCCGGTCCACGTCCATGACCTCCACGCGACGCTCCTGCACCTGCTCGGACTTGAGCACAAGCGGTTGACCTTCCGTTTCCAGGGCCGCGACTTCCGCCTGACCGACGTCAGCGGCGAAGTGATCACGAAATTGCTGGCGTAAAAAGGGCTCACCCGACGCGGCGACCGTGCCTCCCGAGCCCCTCTCATGCCGGTGACTTCTCACACGCCCACGGCAGCCCCAGGTCGCGTGCGCGGCCCACATAGGCCTCGATCTGATCGCGTGTGAGCCGGATCCCAAGCTCCGGATCCGTCGCATGGGCGACGTCGAAGTACCACCGGATGGTCTCCCGGACCGCGTCGAGGTACGTCCAGACCGGACGCCATCCCAACAGCACCGCCGCCTTTCCAGCGCTCAAGCGCGGCGTCGAGTCCTCCTGGGCGGCGGCGGATTCGCCGACCTCCGTCCATCCGGCACCAATGAGTTTCTCGGCCTCGGCGAGGACTTCCCGGATGCTCCGCTGCGCATCCTGCCCCGGTCCGAGGTTGAAGACGTCGAAGCGATCGGCCGATAATTCGGTGGTGCTTGTCCCTGGGCGCGCGGGGCAAGGGGACTCCAGGGACCGATTCAACAGGCACGCCGCGAGCCAAAGGCAGCCGGACAACGGTTCCAGCACATGCTGCCAGGACAGGATGCGGTCCGGGTGGCGGACCCGGACCGGGCGCCCCGCGACCCAGGCCCGGGCGCATTCAGGCACGAGGCGTTCCCCCGACCAATCGCCCCCGCCGATGGTTGGACCGGTGCGCACGGTGGCGATCCGGACGAGGTGCTCCTCGAAATACCCTCGCCGCCAGGCGGCAGTGGCCATTTCCGCCGCCGAGCGACTGGCAGCGCAGGGATCGGATCCTCCCAACCGATCATCCTCTCGCAGTCCGTAGACACCCGGTGGCGTTTCGTAACAGGAATCGGTGTTCACCAACACCACCGCGCACGGACGATCCAATGCCCGAAGCGCGTCAAGGAGATGAACCGTTCCGAGCACATTGGTCTGCCACGTCAGGACCGGCTGGCGATACGCGCGCTTCACCGAGGTCTGGCCCGCCACGTGAAACACGAAATCCGGGCGACTCTCGAGCAGCCGTTGCTTGAGCCCCTCCGCGTTTCGGATGTCTCCGAACACGCTGTCCATCCGATCCGCCAGGTGCAATTGCCCGAAGATGGACGGTTCGGTGTCGGGCGGGAGGGCGAACCCGGTGACCTGGGCACCCAGCGTCAGCAACCATTCACAGAGCCAGCCACCCATAAAACCGGTGTGCCCGATCACCAGGACGCGACGCCCTGAGTAAGCCGCCTCCACGGGCGAACGACCGGCAGTGTCTGTGACAAGGCTCATGTCGAAAGAATCGGTCTGCTGGCGCATCGTAAGGTTGCCTCGATCCAACTCCCGCGAAAACCCGAAAACGAAGCGTGTCCCTCCCTGACCTGGCATCCCTCTGGGATGCCTCGACATGCCGTCGTCGTGCCTGGGACCGCCACGGTCTCCAGCACGCGATTTGTGGGACATGCTCAGCATCGGATGGGAGAGGGACGGGGTGAGGGCAGGTTCATGGCAAAAACTCTTTTCTCTTCCCCCGACCGCTCCCGATCGGAAACTGGGCCCGTGATCCGGAGACTGCTCGTTCTGTTGCTCATGGCCGCAGGCATGTTCAACGCCTGCGCCCCAAGTTCCCGTTCCGGGGAGGCGGCGATCATCGACGCGCCGTTCTCACCGGTTTTTCGGACGGCGAAATTCCCAGAGATCGACGACGCCATCTCCCAGGCGATCAGCAACGGCGCCGCGCCCGGTGCGGTGCTCTGGATCGAGCGCCACGGAACCGCTTATCACCACGCCTACGGCAGGCGCGCCGTCCTGCCCCAACCCGAGCCCATGACGGAGGACACGATCTTTGATGCCGCATCCCTGACCAAAGTCCTGGCCACGACGCCGGCCATCATGCAACTCCTCGAGGACGGGAAGCTCCAACTGGACGCGCCTGTGAAGACCTACCTCCCCGAGTTCATGGGCCTTGGCCGGGACGCTGTGACCTTGCGACACCTGCTCACCCACACCTCGGGTCTGCCGCCCGGCATTCCTCTCCGTCCCGAGTGGTCCGGCTACGACGCGGGCATTCAGCGTGCCCTGACCGAATCACCCCGGAATCCCCCCGGCTCGCGCTTTCGCTACAGCGACATCAATTTCATCCTGCTCGGGGAAATCGTCCGGCGTGTGGCCGGGGAGGGACTCGACCGGTTTTGCGAGACCCACATCTACGAACCGCTGGGCATGACAAACACCGGGTTCCTTCCGCCCGCGACCCGGCGGGCGCGCATCGCGCCGACAACGGAGATCAACGGCCGCTTCCTTCGCGGGACGGTCCATGATCCCACGTCACGCCGCATGGGCGGAATCGCCGGACACGCGGGCCTGTTCACGACCGCCGCCGATGTCGCCCGTTACGCCCGGATGATGCTCAACGGCGGCGAACTCGATGGGACCCGGATCTTTCAGTCAAACACCGTCGGCTGGATGACCTCGGTGCAGTCGCCGCCCTCGGTGCCGGATGCGCGGCGGGGCCTGGGATGGGACATCGACTCTCCCTACGCCGGACCGCGCGGCGAGTATTTCCCGGTCGGAAGTTACGGCCACACCGGGTGGACCGGCGGCTCCCTGTGGATCGATCCGTTCTCGCGCACTTTCGTCATCCTCCTGTCCAACCGGAATCATCCCACCGAGGATGGAAACGTCATCGCCCTTCGTCGGCGTGTCGGCACACTCGCCGCGGAGGCGGTCGAGGGCTTCAATTTCGCCGGAGTTCCCGGGGCGCTGCCGCGATGGGATCGGACCACGTCGGGCATGGGTGCGGGCGCGTCCGGCGCAGGGCCAGGACACGCCGCCTCCACGACATCCGAGCCGTCCTCGGCGGACGCGGGTGTGAAAAACGGCATTGATGTGCTGGTCGCCGAGCACTTCGCCCCTTTGCGAAAGCTTCGGATTGGGCTGATCACCAATCACACCGGCGCGGACCGGAATCGCGATCCGACCATCGACCTCCTCAAGGACGCGCCCGAGGTCGACTTGCGAGCCCTCTTCAGCCCGGAACATGGAATCCGCGGCGAGCAGGATGCGAAGGTCTCCGACGCGACCGATCCCAAGACCGGCCTGCCCATCTTCAGCCTTTACGGCGCAACGCGGCAGCCCACGGCCGATCAACTCGCCGGGTTGGATGCCCTTGTGTTTGACATTCAGGACATCGGTTGCCGGTTTTACACGTACCTCTCGACGATGGGTCTGTGCCTGGAGGCCGCCGCCGCGCATCGTCTCCGTTTTTTCGTTCTGGACCGGGTGAACCCGATCACCGGTTCCCACGTCGAGGGACCTGTCCGTGCCGGTCCCGACAGTTCCTTCGTGGCTTTTCATCCCGTGCCCGTGCGTCACGGCATGACGGCGGGCGAACTCGCGCGGATGTTCAACGCAGAACGGGAATGGAAGGCGGACCTGACCGTCATCCCCGTGGAAGGTTGGAGACGGGACGCGTGGCTGGATGAAACCGGACTTCCATGGATCCGGACATCTCCGAACATGCGAAATCTCACGGAGGCCATTTTCTATCCCGGGATCGGCCTTCTGGAGTCGGCGGTCAGTGTGGGCCGCGGGACCGACACGCCCTTCGAACTCGTCGGTGCGCCGTATGTCCAGGACCGGGCGTTGGCCGCGGCGATGACCGCGGCTCATCTCCCCGGCGTTGCCTTCGTCCCCATCCGCTTCACTCCGAATTCCAGCGTGTTCAAGGGCCAGGAATGCGGCGGGGTGTACCTGCTGGTCACCGATCGCGACCGCATCCGCCCGGTCGACGTCGGCATCGAACTTGCCCGGACACTGCACCGCCTTTACCCGGGGGAATTCGCCCTGGACAAGATGGCGCCGCTCCTGCGTCACCCGGCAACCCTCGAGGCGATTCGCGAGGGCAGGTCACTGGTGGAGATCAAGGCGTTGTGGGCATCGGACCTCGGGGAATTCATGGCCCGGCGCGGGCCGTTTCTGCTGTACTGAGACGGGCTGGGGATGCGCCGACGCGCCCGGCCCAACCATCATGAACATCCAGGTCCCTGCAGCCGCTCCGGCCCTCGCGGTCCTCGCCGCAACGGTGATCTCCATGAAAGCGGGCGACGAGCCCCCGTTCCTGCGCGGCGAACTCATCTTTCCCTCCGAGCACTGGCACAACCATGGATCCTGCGTGGTGGAGACGCCGCAAGGGGACCTCCTCGCCTGCTGGTTCCACGGATCCGGCGAGCGCACGGCGGACGACGTCCGGGTGGAGGGGGCGCGGCGGCGCAAGGGCGACGCCCAATGGAGTGAGCGCTTCGTTCTCGCCGACACTCCGGGCTACCCGGACACCAACTGCTGCATGTTCTTCGACCCCGAAGGACGGCTGTGGCTCGTGTACCCGACCATCCTGGCCAACCTGTGGGAAAGCGCCCTCCTCAAGTACCGCATCAGCGAGGACTTCGAGCACCCCGGTCCACCGCGGTGGACGCAAGAGGGAGTGGTCCATGTCACGCCGGGCAGTTCCTTCGAAGAGACCGTTCGCCGATGGGTACCGGAGGCCAATCGCCGCGTCGCCAACGCCGGTTGGGATTCCGAATCGCGCCAGGAAGCGGAGCGCTATCTCGAGGCCATGCGCGAAAAGGCCTCCGACAAGCTTTACCGTCGCCTCGGCTGGATGACACGGGCCCATCCGTTCGTGCTCGGGGGACGGCGCATCATCCTGCCCCTGTATCATGATGGTTTTTCGTGTTCGCTCATGGCGATCTCCGACGACAACGGCGCCACGTGGAGGGCAACTCCGCCGCTGCTCGGAGGAGGCAACATTCAACCCAGCCTGGCGCGCCGGCGCGACGGAACCCTCGTCGCATTCATGCGCGACAACGGACCTCCGCCGGCCCGCATCATGGAAAGCCAATCAACGGATGGGGGCCTCAACTGGTCCCCGGTTGTGGATACATCGCTTCCGAACCCCGGTTCCGGGGCCGAGGTGATTGCGTTGAAGGACGGAACATGGCTCTTCGTCGGCAACGACACCGAGCGCGGGCGCAATCGGCTGGGTGTGTATCTGTCCGTCGATGAAGGCCGGACCTGGTCACGGCGACGCTACCTCGAGAATGATCCGGCGGGTCCCCTGGCGGGACGATATCACTATCCCAGCATTCTCCAGGCGAAGGACGGCACGCTCCACGTGACCTACAGCCATCACCTCAGCACCGAGCAGCCGCTCCCACGCGATGCCGATGGCCTGCCGGCACGCAGTTCCATCAAGCACGCACAGTTCAACGTCGGCTGGCTGCTCGCAGGAGACGCCGTCCCGCGAACGGTCCCCGCCTCCGCTCCATGAACCTCCCCTCACCCCATCCCTCTCCCGCCCGATGGGAGAGGGTGCTCCCGCCACCGCGCGCCGTCATCTTCGACATGGACGGGGTGATCGTGGACAGCGAGCCGCTCCACGAACGCGCCTTCCTGGAAATCTTCGCCCGGCTGGGTCTCGACGAGCACCAACACGGTCTCGACTTCACGCATTACTACGGCAAGTCGGACCGCGCACTCTGGACCGACTTCATTGCGCGCCATTCGCCGAGTCAGACGCTGGAGGAGTTGCTGGAATGGAAGCAGTCCCACTTTCTGAGTATCCTCCGCGAACATCAGCCGGTCTTCGAAGACGTGCCGCGGCTTGTGGCCGCCCTGGCCCGTCGCTACCCGGTGGCCCTTGCCTCGGGTTCGAATCATCCCGTCATCGACGAAGTCCTGGCGATGCAAGGGCTTCGTCGCCACTTCCGTGCCATCGTGAGTGTCCAGGACGTGGCCCGGCCCAAGCCGTTTCCCGACGTCTTCCTCCGCGCAGCCGAACTCCTGGGCATGCCGCCGGGCCCCTGTGTTGTCATCGAAGACTCGGCGGCCGGGGTTGACGCGGCGCACGCGGCCGGGATGCGGGCCATTGCGATCACCAACAGCCTGCCTTCCAACCGCCTGATCCACGCCGACCACGTCGTGCAAACCTACGGCGAGATCGAGCGGCTGCTGTTGTAGCCGGGGGCAAGTCCCGCGGACGCGGGAAGCGCCGCCCCCGGTAGCGTCCGCCATCCCATTCGCCGCGCCCCGGCGGGGAACAATCGCCAGACCCTGCCACACCACCGTCGGGGTGCAGAGCCGTAGGGCCTGCGACCCTCCGGGTCGCGATCGCCTCGACACCATTCTGTTCCGGGGGCCGCGCTCGTCCCTCGCTTGCCGCCGCTGCCGATAGGGCGTCGGAACTCGCGGTTGCGGAACTCGCGGTTGTGCGGAGCGCGGCCTTCAGGCCGCTTCAATACCCCGACGGCACGCGCGTCGAAGTTCTTGTCGGCCGACATCCCGTCACGTCTCGTTGAAGCGGCCTAAAGGCCGCGGTCCGACCCGACGGTATCGCGCCTGCCAAGGATTTCGCGGGCTCGCGGACGGTCGCCTTTCGCAAGACCTCTATGACAAAATCCCTCGTTGCAGGGCCCTTCCTAATTTTCAAACCGGCTCTTAGACCGACACGGTCTCCAGCACGCGATTTGTGGGATCATCAGTTCGCGACCGGTCGAATAACGATGTTGCGATACGAGACCGCGTCGTGGTCGCCCTGCAGGTAGATGGGACCGGGCTTGGATTCGTCCGACCAGAGCGCCCCGCCGGTGCAGCCCAGAAGCGGCTTGTTGTCGATGACCTTCGTCCCATTGAGGACGACAGTGACGTGCCGGTCGACCAGGGTGACATCCAGCGTCTGCCATTCACCGGCCGGTTTGGCGACATTCTTCGATGGCGTGATCCGGCTGTAGACGCCCCCCATCCCGTGGGAATCCGCCGGCTCTCCATGCGAGTCGGCCACTTGCACTTCATAGATGCCGCGCAGATACACACCGCTGTTTCCGTCCTTGGGAACATTGACGTCCAACTTGAGGTTGAAATCGGTGAACTCCCGGTCGGTTCGCAGGTTGCCGTAGTGTTTGCCGCTGTTCCTGTCCGGGCGGTTGCGCAGGACGCCATCCTCGATGCTCCAACCATTGGCCGCTTGCGGTTCAACCAGCCGCCACCCGGAGAGGTCGTGTCCATTGAGCAGTTCGATCGGTTCGCCGAACTTCACCTGGCCCAGGTCCGGCGCGGGCGGCACTGGCGGGATGCGCTTGCCGCTGAACTCGTCGTGATCCACCCCCGTGCCGTCTTCCCGTGGGCTGTAGAGAACGAAATGGATCTCGTCGCCGTCGACCGTGCCCACGAGGAGATCGGTGAACTCCTGCGTGCGGGTCACCTTGTTGTTCGTGTCGCGGCGGCGCACATCGTGGGTTCGGGTCACATTCAGACCGGCGTCGGAGAAGAAGACGCTGGCGACGGGGACGACGCTGCCGCCACCCCAGAGGATGGAACCATCGTACCAGCCGTTCTCCTTGTGGACCTCAAGCCAACCCGCGCCTCCTCCCGGTATTGTCAGGGCCCAGCGGTGCAGGAATTCCTCCTGAGCGCGGACGGAGAGACCTGTGCCCCCACAAAGGAGGGCGACAAGGGCCAGCGAGGAGACAGGACGGGATGCGTGATGGGAATTCAAGGTGGCTTTCATGGATGACACTCCTGGCGTCGAAACAACGCCCAAGGTGCCGGCGATCCTAGGGCAGTGTCCCGCCGGGCTCAAGGCATCGCATCGCGCGGCTTGACTCCAAGGGTTCCAACCGCCATGCAACGAACGTCACCATGAAGATTTCCGCTCGCCGGCGGCCCGGCTTCACCCTCATCGAGCTTCTGGTGGTCGTCGCGATCATCGCGATCCTCGCCAGCATGCTCCTGCCGGCCCTGGCCAAATCGAAGACCAAGGCGCAGGGCATCAAGTGCATCAGCAACGGCAAGCAACTCTCCCTCGCCTGGATCCTCTACGCTGATGACCACGAGGAAAAACTCGTCCCGAATGTCGACGGAACCGCCCGCGGCGGCTGGGTCGGCGGGTGGATCAGCGTCTCCTCGGGTCCCGTGAACCTGTCGGACACGACCAACGTGAATTTACTCAAGCCGCCGGACGGAAAGCTTTACACCTACAGCCCCGCTGTGGAGATCTACAAATGTCCCGCGGACAAGTTCATGGTCACGATTCGCGGCCAGAAATATCCTCGGACCCGCAGCATCTCGATGAATGGCTGCATGAACGGCAACTCCTGGCACACCGCTGAGATCGACAAGGCCTGGTGGAGCTACAGGAAGATTACGGACATCAGCCGGCCCTCCTCGCAGTTCGTGTTCATCGACGAGCGCGAGGAAAGCATCGACGACGGCTATTTTCTGGTCTTCGTCGATCGTCCGGGTGTTTGGGGGAATCTGCCGGCCGTGTACCACAATGGCGCCAGCGGCCTGTCCTTCTCGGATGGCCACGCCGAGGTCCACCGCTGGCTGGACCCGGATACCCTGCGCCCGGGCATCACGGGCAGCCGAAATGGACCGCACGACTGCCCCTGGATCGCCGAGCGCGCCTCGACCTCGAAGTCTGCGAGCCTGTAAAGCGGCGCGTCGTCGTTGGCTCCCCCGCGCGGACCGCGGAGACGACCCGTGAACCGTCACTCGCCCCGATGCCATGCCCGAAACCACCCAGGAATCTTCGGCGACTGTTCCGCCCTCGGGGCCCAACGCATCCGCGGCCGTCGACCTGCCGCCGGCATTCCGCGAATGGCTGGAGTCCCCGGCGCGCCTTGCGACGTTTCTCTTCCGCCTCGTTCTCAAGCATCGCGAGGTGGTCCGGCTCCTCGAAACATTCGAGCCGGCGCTTCTCTTTGATGCCTTCCGTGCGCTGGGCGTGGGGACCTCCCTTCGTTCCACGGTCACAGGCGGAAAGACCCTGCCGCATCTCACGCTGGACCCGGAGCAACTCCTCGCAGTTGACGCGTCGCTCCGCTCGTCTGTCCACCCCGATGCGCTTTGGCTGGCCTGGGCGCAACGCGCGCGCGCGGCGGAGCTCAACAAGATCCGCGATCACATCCGGGATGCGGCTCGCGCGTATGTCGAAGCGGCCCGCACGACCGTCTCCGATCCGTCTATTCCGAGGACTGCTACGGGGCTGAAACTGGTCTACGGACGAACCGAGCGCATAACCGTCTCCGATCCGTCCATTGAGGAGACGAAGGCTGAGGCATCGCCTCCGTCCGGGAAGGTCGCCGATGATTCCGGAACCGAGCAGACGCGGCCTGTCGATACGACGAACGCCCCGGAGTAGATAGTGCGCCTGCCCATCGAACCTGATTCGCGACATGAGCGCGGTGGTTTTGAATCCGGTCGAAAAGACCACGGTCCCCGAAGGAGAACCCTCGATGTCGCGGCGGGCCGAGGCACGCATGGCCCAGGTCCACCCTTTTCCTGCCGACAAACTTCGGCGCCTGGCGGGACTCGTGTTGGAGGGGGACGTCGTGTTCTTTGTGGGTGCCGGTTTCTCCCTGGATAGCGAACGCAACACGCCGGGCCGCCTCGTCACGCGGTTGCTGATCCGGTTGCTGGCCCTCGCGGAGCACCTCGGGACCGAGGGCGCCAGGATACGCGACAGCCTCGCGAACACGTTTGATCTCTCGATCGCCGGCGCCGATCTGACGACCGCACCCGCCTTTCCCTATCCGAAGAAGGACGTCGACAAACTCTCCGAAAAGTATTTCGAGACCAACGACTGGTTTTGCACGGCCTTCGGCGATCTCCTGCGGGTCGGGGTCCGGTCCGCCGCGGACCGCGGGCCGGAACGCGAACGCTACCTCGAGCGTCTGATCGAGTCGGTTCGCACCACGTCCGAGCGAATCCGGCTGGCGCCGGGCGGTGAACGCAACGGCCCGCTGGATTCCGTCTCCTTCACTCCGCCATCCGAACCGCTCCCCGCCCAACGTGATCTCCTGCCGGAACTGATCGCGTGGGCCGGCCGGGAGGGTGACGATGCCGCCCGCCTCGCCGGGAAGGCCCTGTTCCTCGACACCATGGGATTTCGCGATTCCCGGATCATGGCGGGAGATCCCGGAGCGCCGGACCTTGAGACCGTCGGAACGAGTTTCGGCAGACGCCTGCTGCCACGGCACCACGTCATCGCTCGCCTTGCGCGCGAGGGTCTATGCACGACCACTGTCACGACCAATTTCGATCTCCTCTTTGAAGGCGCCTTCCGGCTCGCCGGCTTCCGGTACCGGAGTGGGAAGGCGCCGGTGACGCCCCTTCCCCACGCTCTTTTTTCGGAATTCGCCCCGATCACGCGGGCCACCGAGTTCTTCTCGGAAGGCAAGGCGCATCGCACGGCCGTCCTGGTCAAGATGCATGGCTGCGACCACACCTATCGGGACATCGTCCCAACCGGGTCCTCGGATGCGATCGCCATCGAGGCGTTGCGCGCGTACCTGCCCTCGATGGTCTTCACCTACCGCGAGATTCAGAACTGGCGGACCGATTCCTGGGCTGCGGATTTTCTCCGGACGCTGCTGCGCACGCGGACGGTCGTGCTCACCGGCTACTCGCTCCAGGACCCTGTCGTCCACGACACCTTCCGCACCGTCTACGAGGAGATGGGACGGGTGCGAACGACCTCCGATCGCGCCGACCCCTCGCGATCGTCCCCGGATCCGGCCGGACCGGGCTCCATCGCAGGAGGTGGCACCGTCCCGTCGATGACCGGCGCGGAGCGGGCGCCGGCGTATTACCTGGGCATGATGGAGGCCGGCAAGGAACACCAGGTCCCATTCCATGGCCTCGAGGTCCTTCAGTCGGCCTGCGACGCGGTCGGCGTCCCGCGCGCCGATCGCGATGACCATCCAAACTTCATCCGCTTCTGGAAACGGAGCGACCCGGGATTTCCCAACCTCGATGAGACCCTGCAATGGCTTTTTCACCTCGTCTTCCGTCTGCGTCAGAAAGAATGCGTCGCGACGGCGCTGCAGCGGACCCTGACTGTTCTCCACGGCAGGCCCCGGCCCGAGGTCGAGCTTCAACGCGCGCGATCGCTCTTCCGCCACTTGTGCCGACTTGAAATGGCTGCCGCGGCCCGGTGGATCTCGGACCCCGCCAGCCGCCGCCAGCATGCGCGCATCAGTTCGTGGACCCAGTCCTTCCATCCCGGGCTCCTTCGCCAGTTCGCGACCATCGATCTCATCCGCCATTGCGGGCGGGTGGACGAGACGGTGGCGCGCCTCGGTTCATTGGGTTGGTACCACCCCGCCACGCAGGATGCGGGGTGGACCTGCTGGGGGGCCGTCGTCGAACTCGCCATCCGCCGCATGGCAAGGGCCGCCTTGCCGTGCCTCCCGGTTTCCGAATCGTCGCAGGGCGCCGCCGGCGAGACGGTCTGGGCAGGCGCCGGTCACGAACCGACAGTCCTCCTGCGTCGGCACGGCGGGGCGCCACAAACCGCAGCGCATGCCCTCGTGATTCAGCCCATGGACGCCGCACCGGGACGGGTCCGGACACGGCTTCACGGTTGCCCCGGGAGTGAATGTTTCTGGATCCTGCGCGATCAGGATGCGCCGTGGCGCCGGTCAGCCTGGCGTTCGGCTGCGGGCACGCCGGGCGGCGGACGCGATGCGTTGATCGAAGACCTCCAAGAAACGGCGCATCGCCGTGACGCGGCGACCCTGGTTCGCCGCGCGCCGCCGGCCTACCTGGTGTGGCGCTGGGCTTCGATGACGGAAACGCCCGACGAACGCAAAGCCGCTGCGTCCTGGCTCGGACTCGATCCGGCGCCCGGGGCCGGCACCCTCGATGAACGTGACCGCCCGGGCAGCCTTGTGCAGCGTTCAGATCTGGACTTCGCCCTGACTCCGCGACCCTCCCCGTTATGAAACGGTCCTTTCCTTCGCCCTCGCTGGCGGCCCTTCGTGAGATCCTCGAGGGCCACTTCGGTCTTTCCGCGACGGAAGATCTGGCATCGCTGCTGGCCGCGCCCAGAACCGCCGATAACCCGCTGCGCCGGTTCTTGATTCGCCGGCCCGAGATGCCGCTGCGCTTCCGCGTGGCGGAACGACTCGACCTCGACGCGGATGCCATCATCCTCGATTATCAACTCGGCACGCTGGGATTGATCCACTGGATTGCCGACGAAAGCGAAACGGCCGCGCAGGAGTCGGTGACCGCCCGGATCGGTGAGGCATCGTACCTTCGGCATCTGTTTCTGGAGGATCTTCGGCCCGGGGAACCCCAGGCCGGGCGGAAATCCTTCAGCATCGAACTGGTCTTCATTGCCGATCACGAGGACTCGATGCGGTGGCTCGGAAACCACCTTCAGGAGGCCGTGCGCGGCGGAACCCCGCTCCTGGCGCTCGGGATCAGCATCCTCCCCGGGCTACCGGCCGTCGAAGATCCGAATCGCGGGTCGATTCTGCGACGCGGATTCTCATGGCTTCTGCATGAAACCCGCGCCTGGCTCGACGAAAACGTGCGCCAACAGGCCTCCGCACCTGAACTGCCGGCACCGGGAGAGGGAGACGGCAAGGGCCCGCGCCCGGTCCGAGGCACCCTCCAGGCCGTCGCGCTGACCGATTTCCGGCTCGCGGGTCGGAGGCAGTGGCCGCTCAGCACCGACCACATGCTCCAGGTGATTCACGGTCCCAACGGGAGCGGAAAATCGTCGCTCGTGGAGGCCCTGGAACTCGTGGCAACCGGAAGGATCGAACGCCTGAGATCGCTGAACCCGAGACAGGTGCTGACCCACCGCGGACTTGCCGAGCCCGGCGCCGCGCGGATTGAAATCTCATTCGAGGGCGAAACGCTCGCGTGGCAGGTGACGGACTCCGGCATTGACCGGGAACAGCTCTCGGAGAATCTTCCGGCCGCCAGTTTTCGCCTGAACTTCGACATCGCCAGTCGACTCGCACGGGCCGATGAAAAGGAAATCGGGCAGTTCTTTTTCAGCACCTATTTTCCCGAAGGCGCGGGACTGGCCCTCAAGGTGGAGTCCAATCGCAAGGAGGCGGCCGATCTCCTTGCGGGAGTCCCGACGCGCCTCCGGGCGTCCCTGGTTTGCGCGAATGACGAACTCGACACCGCGGCGGCCAGGTCCCAACTTGCATGGACCGCCGAGTCCTCGGTGGACTGGTCGTCCGTCCTCGCGCTTCTTCCCATTGATGTCCCGACCGTCCAGGTCCTGCTGCCGCTCCTGCCCGAGAGTTTCACCTCACACTTCCATCGCACGGGAGCCGTGCCGTGGGCGGATGCCCTGGCGTCGGCAAAGGTCATGGACGCGGGCCTTGCTGAACTCACCCGCAAGATCCCCGGGCACCTGGAATCCGCGGCGAAGGTCCGGGAGTTTTTGAAGGTGTCCGGGGAATCCGGATCCCGGTCGTTCGAGAACGCCCAAGGTTCCCTCGCGGAACTCCTCAACGACTGGCTGGGGTGGGTCGCCATCACCGACATGTTGGAAACGGAAGACCGGCTGATCGGGACGCTCGAACTCCTCGGAGTCGATGACCTTCAGGCGATCCCTGCCGGGTTCCGACCGGTGATGGCCGGCTTCAAGGCGTCTCCCGACGGGCCGGCGCGCGCGACGCAACTGGTGACGGCTCGAGCCTGTCGCGCCACGGCCTTTCGCGAGGTGGAAGCCCATCGGAGCGCGGAGCAGATCGCCGCGCAGCGCCACGGCCTGCCCCCCATCGAGAGCCTCGACCTCACGCCGCTGGATATCCTGGCGCAAGCCGGTGCCCTCGGGGCCGCCCTCCGGCAGACCGATCGTTCCCTGGGCGACGCCGTCCGGGAGGCGTTCACCCAACACACCATTGTCCCGGTGAAAACAGCCCAGGGGGAGATTCTCGAGGTCGGGACACCAGGCTGGGGCCGGCAGTTGTTGGCGGACTTGAACCGGACCGCGGACGCCCTCGAGAAGGTCCAGGCCTCGGCGGCCGACCTCACTGGAAACGGCAGGCTTGAGACTCTCCTGGGGACGGTTCGGCGCCTCCACGGCGTCGCCACGGAACTCGAGGGGCGTCATCGAGTCGCCTTTGACGCCCTGATGAAACGGTTGTCCGGCCCGCTCGGCGGCGCCCTCACCGAACTTACGGCCATGCTGACCCCCGCGCGCTGGGCGTATGCCGACATCATCAGCCAGGCCGACGTTCACGATAATGCCGTGGGACTCCGTTTTCTTCAGGACCAGGTCCCCGCCGCCCTGCGCCTCAACACGGCCCAAACCTGCACGCTGGCCCTGAGTTTCTTCCTGCTCTGCACGCGCGCTCGATGGCATCCCCTGCGCCTCGGTCTGCTGGACGACCCCTTCGAGAACATGGATGAACTGACCGTCACAACCGTGGCGCGCGGACTCGGGCGGCTCCTGCGTCTCCGGCGCTCCCTTGGCGATGACGAGCGTCAGTGGCGGCTCGTCCTCCTCCTGCATGGCGAGCAGAACGTGGAACGTGTGCGCCAGGAGATCCCCTGCTCGGTCGCCTTTCTACCCTGGCTGTCTCCGGGTGCCGTCACCGGAGGGAATCCGGCCACCATGGAGGTTCAGCCGTCCTGGATGACGGACGAACTCGAGGACCTCGCGGCGTTGGTGCGGCCCCTGGACCACTGAGAGCCCGTCCCAAGACGGCGGCCTACATGTTCGAGACGATGTTCTCGCCGAAGCCGCTGCAACTGATCTGTGTCGATCCTTCCATGAAACGCGCGAAATCATACGTGACGCGCCGACTGCCGATCGCGCCGTTGAGGCCTTTGAGGATGAGATCCGCCGCCTCGGTCCACCCCAGGTGGCGAAGCATCATCTCGGCACTGAGGATGACCGAGCCGGGATTGACCATGTCTTTGCCGGCATACTTGGGCGCCGTGCCGTGGGTCGCCTCGAAGATGGCGTGGCCGGTGATGTAATTGATGTTGCCCCCCGGCGCGATGCCGATGCCACCGACCTGCGCCGCCAGCGCGTCGCTGAGGTAGTCGCCGTTGAGGTTCAGGGTCGCAACGACGTCGAAATCCTCGGGGCGCGTCAGCACCTGCTGGAGGGCGATGTCCGCGATGGCATCCTTGACGAGGAGGGCGCCCCCCTCCAGGGCGGCCTTCTGTTCCAAGTTCGCTGCGTCCTCGCCCTGTTGCTTCCGCGTGTTTTCCCATTGCGCCCAGGTGTAGACCTTGTCCCCGAAATACTCCGTGGCCACCTGGTAGCCCCAGTCGCGAAAGGCCCCCTCGGTGAACTTCATGATGTTGCCCTTGTGGACGAGGGTGACGCTCCTGCGTTTGAACTTCAGGGCATAGGCGATCGCGCTGTGGATCAGCCGGACACTTCCGCTCCACGACACCGGCTTGAGCCCAAGCCCGACCCGCACGGAAGGGTCGATGCCCGGCGCGCCAACCAGTTTCCAGAACTCGCTTGCCCGTTCCACGGTCCCGAACCGGATCTTGCCGAAATCCTTCGGGAACTCGCGCGCTAGGAAGTCCAGGACCTTCTGAGCCTCGGGAGTGCCCGCGGCATATTCGATGCCCGCGTAAATGTCCTCCGTGTTCTCGCGAAAGATGACGACGTCGACCTTTTCAGGACGTTTCACCGGGCTGGGCACCCCGGTGAAGTACTGGACCGGGCGAAGGCAGACGTACAGATCGAGCATCTGCCGCAGGGCCACATTGAGCGAACGAATGCCGCCGCCGATGGGCGTGGTCAGCGGTCCCTTGATACCAACAAAGAACTCGCGAAAGGCCTCCACCGTATCGTCCGGCAACCAGGTGCTGAACCGCTTGAAACTCTCCTCCCCCGCGAATACCTCCATCCACGCGATTCGCCGCCGGCCGCCGTAGGCCTTTTCAACGGCCGCCCCGATCACCCGCTCGCTCGCCTGCCAGATATCCGGTCCGGTCCCGTCGCCGCGAATGAAGGGAATAATCGGGTGATCCGACACTTCGAGTTTGCCGCCGCTGATGCGGATTCGGTCGCCGGGCGGGACGATGCAGGTGGTGTAGGCCATGGAGGGTTGAAACGATGAAGGACAGGACCGGGTTGGGACTGGAGTCGGTCAGGGTCTTTAACGCGTCGGGGAGTAATCCGTCGCGACCATGAACGTGGAGTGAACGCCGCCCGGGACCGTCAGCGAACCGCCCGCCTCTTTCTCGGACGTTTCACGCGCGGATTTCCAGTCCGGATCCTTTCCAAACGCGGCGAAGGCGCTGGCGGCCGCCTCCGTGCTCGGGTGCCAAACGATGTAGATCAAAAGAGAATCGTGGCCCGCCTCGCCGTCGGTCGGACTCCAGTAGCCGAAGCTCTGGATTCCATGTTTTCGGAACAACTCCACGGTGTGATCGCGGAACCGGGCGTGAAGCCGATCCAGGTGGCCGGCAGTGGCCGTGTACTCGCGCAGTTCGAACACCCGCGGTTCCATGGAAACCCCCGGCTTCACCTCCGGCGAGTAGTCGGTTGCGGACAGAAAATGGTGCTCGACCTTCTGAACCAATCCGCCTTTTGCCTCGGAGGCTTTGAAGGCTGCCTGCCAATCCGGGTCCTCCATGAAGCCCTTCCAGGAAGCGTCCCTCGCCTCGCGGCTCGGATAGGCCAGGAGGTAGATCAACCGCGGATCTTCGCTGTTCTGAACGGGAGTCCAGTAGGCGATGTTCTGCATCCCGTGTTTTTCAAAAAGCTTCATCGTGTGGTTTCGGAACCGCTGATGAAGGTCGTCCAGTTTTCCAGGCGCCGCATGGTAGATCCGCAGCTCATAGCAGCGCGTGTCCGCCGACTGACCCGGGCACGTGGAGAGCCCCAGAATTCCAATTGCCGCGACGAGGGTGGGGAGACATCGACATCGGGTGAACATGGTGCGCGTCCTTGTAGCAGGGTCAGCGGCACAACTCTAGAGCAACCGCGCCCGGAAGAGCCGGTGGCTTCCTGTCGGGGATAAACTCAGGACCGCCAACCCGTTCATCGACTCCGCCCACCCGATCTCTTCCCAGGCACCGTCGTCTCCGGAACCTTCGAAGAGCACGGTCCGACCCGTCTCCGCCTCGGCTTGCAGGCGCAACGCAGATACGGTGGGCGTCAATGCCACCCGGGGAAAATCGCCGACAGTGACCCGCGACACCTCGACGGCTGCCGACGAGGAGGTCGAGTCGTCGCCGAGGAACAGGAATTCCGGGATGGTGTACGGTGCTCCGAAGGCGTCATACCGCCTCAGAGACTGTCTGAAAAATAAGTGGGGTCCTGTTTTCGCGGAAAAGGCCCTATGGCGAGGCGCGACGAGGGAGCATACCCACCAGCGGTCTGTGATCGAGGAGCAACGAAGCCAGAGGGCCTTTTCCGCGAAAACCCTCCGGGCGACAGGTCTTTTGCGCGAGGCCTTCGTTGGCTCGACCGTCACAGCCCGCTGCGGGGATGCTCCGGTCTCGCCGCCTCGGCCTCGCACAAAATCCCTCGTCGCAGGACTCCAATTATTTTTCAGACAGTCTCTCAGGTCTCCTTCGAGAATCCGGCGGCCGGCGGCCGACAACCGGTAGCGTCCACCGCGCACCTCCAGGTCGTACCGCGTGCCTTCGGTGGAGGTGTCGAACGCCACGCCCTCTGAATGGAGAAAATCGGGACCGGATTGCACCCAGATCTCTCCCGGCCAGAACGCCAGTTCAATCGCCGAGAGGTCGTCCCCGGTCACAATGACACTGAAACCAGCCCGGTTGGGACCGCCATGATTCTCGGCCGCAAGACGAACGGCAAAAGACACCAGGAACCCCGTCGCCGACCGAAGCGGCGGCTGAAGGGGATGCTTCGGAAAGGGCGGCACGTGACTGAACCAGCCTGCCTTGTCCGATGTGGCGGCAGTGGTATCCAGCGATTCAAATCCCTGCGCCGTCTCTTGAATCGCCTGTGCTCCGAGCAGCGGGTCGGTCAGGTACACCCATCCCTGCGCCGAAGGGAGTGTCCCGCGCGAGGCACCCAGGAGAACGGCGGTTGCGCCCGGAGAGTTGAGGGCGAACCCTGCGCCGGCCACGACCAGCAGCCCTGTCGTCGCGCCCCAAACCGTCGAAGGCATGGAGGCCGTTACACCGAATGGACACCCCGCGCAAGGTTCCCCCTCCGCGCGGATGCTCCCACCTGCGAAAGTGCCGTCACAAGGGAGTCGTGGCCGGGCATTATCTATTGACACCTAATGGTGCCACCGTAGCTTCTTTCCAGCATGCCGCGGAATATCGCCACGACCCGGCAAATCGACGATCTTGTCGAGCATTGGATCGCGGAAGGACGCTTCGCCAACCGCAGCGAAGTCTTTCGGGCGGGGATCTTCGCGCTAAAGGAAAAGCTCGAGGCGGAGGCATTTGACCCGGATTACGTCACGATTGTCCGCGATCTGGATCGCCACCCGGGCGGCCACGGGGAACCGACCGAGGAGGAAATGGACGAAATTCGAAGGCTCGCCCGCAAGCACCGGCGAGGATGATTCCCGTCGTCTTCGACACGAGCACGGTGGTGGCTGCGGTTTTCTGGTCCCGCAGCACGGCGCGGCGGGCGTGGACGCTCGTGGCCAGGCGCCAGGTTCGCCCCTGCGTAACGCTTGAGATCGAGAGGGAATACCGCGGCACTTGCCTGGAAATGCACAAGAACCGCTTTCCAGATCGTTCGCCTTTGCCGTTTTTGGATTGGATCCACGTGCGGTCGCTCCATTGCGTGTCCGCCCCTCTGGGTAAACAGCGAAGCCGGGACGCGGCCGACGATCCCTTTCTCGCATGTGCCCTGGCTGCACAGGCTGAATGCGTGGTCACATCGGATCGGGACCTGTTGGCTCTCGGGAAGCCCTTCGGCATTGCAGTGGTAACCCCCATTCAGTTTCTCAAGCGTGCGGGCCCTGCGGCGAGGCTGTGAATCCCTGAATTCATCGACCGAACGCGCGATCCCAGCCTCACCCCGCGTTGGCTTGCGGAATGGGTCGGGCGCAAATATCGTCCCCGTTTTTGCGCCGCCGCCGTCACCACCATTCCACCCCATGGCGTACCTCAACGATCACTTCCTGAAACTGAAAGCAGGCTATCTCTTTCCGGAGATCGCCCGGCGTGTCCGCGTCTTCTGCGAGTGTCAGCCCGAGGCGGCAAAGGACCTCATCCGCTGCGGGATTGGGGATGTGACGGAACCGCTTCCGCCGGCGGTCATCCGGGCCCTGCACCAGGCGGTCGATGAAATGGGGGCCCGCGCCACCTTCCGCGGCTACGGACCGGAACAGGGTTACGACTGGCTCCGGGGCGCGATTGCCCGTGGGGATTATCGCGACCGCGGAATCGATATTGCCGACGACGAGATCTTTGTCAGCGACGGATCGAAGTGTGATTGCGGTAACATCCTTGACATTCTCGGGCCGCGGAATCGCGTTGCCATCAGCGATCCCGTCTACCCGGTCTACGTCGACACCCAGGTCATGGCGGGGCATACGGGCGAGGCGGATGCCTCCGGTTGCTTTGCGGGCCTCACCTACCTTCCCTGCACTCCGGCCAACGGCTTCATCCCGGCGCCGCCACGCGACCCGCTGGATGTCGTCTACCTTTGTTCCCCCAATAATCCAACGGGCGCCGCGGCCAGCCGTGCGCAACTCGAGGCCTGGGTGCATTATGCCCTTCAACATCGGGCCCTCCTGCTCTTTGACGCGGCCTACGAGGCCTACATCTCCGATCCGACGCTGCCCCATTCGATCTACGAGATCCCCGGCGCGCGCGAATGCGCGATTGAGTTCCGCAGCTTCTCAAAGAACGGCGGGTTCACGGGCGTGCGCTGTGCCTTCACGGTGGTTCCCAGGGGAGTGCTGGCGACGGCCGCGTCCGGCGAACGCGGGCCGTTGCATCCGCTCTGGCTGCGCCGCATGACCACCAAGTTCAACGGGGTGGGTTACATCGCCCAGCGCGCCGCGGAGGCCCTCTACTCACCCGACGGGCAGGCGCAGATGCGGGAAAGGATCGCGCATTATCTCGGGAACGCGCGGGCCCTCCGCGAAGGGGCCGCTGCAACGGGTCTGGCGGTGCATGGCGGCGTGAATGCGCCCTACATCTGGGTCGCAACACCGCCGGGCGTCACGAGCTGGCAGGCCTTTGATCACATCCTCAACGAGGCGCATGTCGTCATCACGCCCGGCAGCGGTTTTGGTTCCAGGGGAGAAGGGTTCTTCCGCATCAGCGCCTTCAACAGCCGACCCAACGCCATCGAGGTCGCGCGCCGCCTGCGCGAGCTGAAGTGGTAGGGACGGCGTGCGGGCGAAACGACACCCGCGACCGCCTACCTTGTAAATCGCTTCCGGAGGCGGAGTCGGCGTGCTCCAGGCCCGGGGGCGCTGGCGGGTCCCAACGATTGCGCGTGACCCGGCGAGGCCGACCCGGGAGCCTTGCGGCGTGACTCCGGATGAAGCACGCCAACTGCTGCAGGCCGTTCGGGAGGGAGCCGCGACCGTCGAGGAGGCCTGGAGGGCCTTTTCCGCGCCACCGGTCGAGCATTTGCCTTTCGCCGAGGTGGATGTCCACCGCACCCTTCGAAAGGGTTTTCCAGAAGTCATTTTCGGCTCGGGCAAGACGGCCCCCCAGGTCGTGGCCATCGCCCGCAAGATCCTCTCCCGTGACGGTCAGTTGCTCGTGACCCGGATCACCCCGGCGCATGTATCCCGTTTGAAGCGTGCCTTTCGTGATGCGGTTCACCACGAGGCGGCCCGATGCCTCACCGTCGAGCGGCCTCCTCTCCCCAAACGACCCGGCACGATCGCCGTCGTCTCGGCGGGGACCAGCGACCAGCCAGTGGCCGAGGAAGCCGCCGTGACCGCCGAGGTCATGGGCAACCGCGTCGAACGCATCCAGGACGTCGGGGTCGCCGGTGTCCATCGCCTGTTTGCGCGGCTGGATGTGATCCAGGCCGCACGGGTCGTCATCGTGGTGGCCGGCATGGAGGGGGCCCTCCCCAGTGTCGTCGGCGGCCTTGTCCGCCGTCCCGTGATCGCGGTTCCCACCAGTGTCGGTTACGGCGCCAATTTTGGCGGACTTGCCGCCCTCCTGACCTCGCTGAACTCCTGCGCCAGCGGACTGACGGTGGTGAACATCGACAACGGCTTCGGCGCGGGATTCGCCGCGAACCAGATCAACGCCCTGGCGGCGGAGGCCGCCCTCGCACCCGCGGGCCCCTGACGAATTCATTCCCCTCACGCCCAATCCACTACACTCCAATCCATGGCCATCCTCTACCTGGACATCTTCAGTGGCATCAGTGGGGACATGTTTCTCGGCGCGTTGATTGACCTTGGGGTGCCATTGGCGCGAATCGAAACGGAACTCCAGAAGCTCGACGTCCACGATTATCACCTCCACGCGCGCCGTGATTCCAGGTCCGGCATCGAAGGCGTGAAGTTCGACGTCCACGAATCCCACCACGGCCACGGACATGACCCCGACGTGCAGGATCCCCAGCACGGGCACGAGCACGAGCACGGCCATGGAGACGGCCACGCTCACGCCCATCCTGCCAGTCACGCGGAGGCGCGCGAACAGGCGGTCGCCCATGACACCGCGGAGTCGGCCGGGCACATCCACGGCAGGACCTATGCCGACATCCGCCACGTGATCGCGGGCAGCGATCTCGACCCCTGGATCCAGGCCCGCGCCCAGGCTGTGTTCCGCCGGATTGCCGAGGCCGAAGGCAAGATCCACGGACAACCTACGGACTCCGTCCATTTTCACGAGGTCGGAGCGGTGGATTCGATCGTCGATGTCGTCGGCGCCTGTGTCGCGCTGGATGCCCTCGGACGACCCCGGGTGTGGGCCGGCACCCCGGTTGAAGGGCGGGGATTTGTGCGGTGCGCCCATGGCCGGATGCCGCTGCCCGCTCCCGCCACCCTGGAGATCCTCGCGGCCCGCGGCGTGGCGATCGCCCAGTGCGAGGAACCGCACGAACTCATTACGCCGACGGGGGCCGCTCTGCTCGCCGAATTTGTCGAGCAATTCGGCCCCCTGACCGGACTGGTGCCTGCCAGGATCGGCTACGGTGTTGGGACACGCGAGAACCACACCCGCCCGAACGTGCTTCGCGCCGTGCTGGGTTCTCCAGCGGACACCCCGGCGGGCAACGATTCCGTCCCACACGATTGGGAGACGGATACGGTGGCGGTGCTGGAGACAAATCTCGATGACCTCAATCCGGAAATCCTGGGTCACTTGATCGACAGGGCGCTGGCCGAAGGCGCCCTGGACGTGTTCCACACGCCGGTCCAAATGAAGAAGTCGCGTCCCGGAGTCCTCCTCACGGTCCTGGCGCCCCACGCTTTGGCCGATCGCCTGGCTGCCTGGATCCTGACCGAGAGCAGCGCGTTCGGGGTGCGCCAGACCCTGGCGACCCGTCGCAAGCTTCGGCGCGAACACCGGGAGGTCGAAACGTCCTTCGGAAAGATCCCCATGAAGCTGGGGTACCTCGATGGGAGGTGCGTCCAGGCCGCCCCCGAATACGAGGCATGCCGGGCCCTGGCCGCCAAGGCCGGCGTTCCGCTGAAGATCATTTACGACGCCGCCACGCGCGCGACCCGCCCGGTGGGGTGACGTCGGTGACGAAATCGTGGACACACAGGCCCCGACTTGATTTGCTTCAGTCATCGCCCTTCACGCCCTTGAATCCCGCCCCGGCGGGCCGCGTCGAATGGCGCATCAACATCGGAATCAGTCATGACGCCATCCCATCCCCCTCTCGAATCCGTTAGTCGACGAAGTTTTCTCAAACGCTCCGGCACCGCGGTGGGCGGACTTGCCCTTGCCAACCTGGCGACCGAGCGATTTGCGCTCGGGGCCTCACCGGGAGACACCATCAAGATTGCCCTGGTCGGGTGCGGCGGACGGGGATCGGGTGCGGCCGACCAGGCCTTGAGCACCAGCGGCAGCACCAAGCTGGTCGCGATGGCCGACGCCTTCCGCGACCGGTTGGACGGCTCGTATCAGTCCCTCGAGGGTAAGCATAAGGACAAGATCGACGTCCCCGAGGACCGGAAGTTCATCGGGTTGGACGCCTACAAACAGGCGATCGCCCTCGCCGATGTCGTGATCCTCGCGACGCCTCCCGGCTTCCGGCCAATCCACTTCGAGGAGGCCATTCGCCAGGGAAAACACGTGTTCACGGAGAAGCCCGTGGCCGTCGATGGCCCGGGGTTCCGAAAATTCCTCGCCGCCGCCGAGGAAGCCACCAAAAAGAATCTCAAGGTTGGCGTCGGTCTCCAGCGCCATCACCAACCGATCTACATCGAGACCATCAAGCGCCTGCGTGACGGCGCCATCGGCGACATCCATTCGATGCGTGCGTACTGGAACGACGCGGGCGTCTGGACGAGGACGCGCGCCCACGTAGCGGAGGTGCTCGGACGGCCGCCGACCGAAATGGAATACCAGGTCTATAACTGGTATTACTTCGTGTGGCTCTCGGGCGATCACATCTGCGAGCAGCACATCCATAATCTGGACGTCATTCAATGGGTCAAACAGCCCGGTGAATACGATCCCACCGGCAAGACGCCCATCGTCCATCCGGTCCGCGTTTGGGGCATGGGAGGACGCCAGGTGCGGACTGGCAAGGAGAACGGCCAGATCTTCGATCATCACGCCGTCCAATTCGAGTACCCGGACGGCTCACGGCTTTGGTCCGAGTGCCGCCACATCCCGGGTTGCTGGAGCAACGTTTCCGAGCACGTCGTCGGCACGAAGGGACTTTGCGATGTCGGCGGCGGCACGATCACCGGTGCCAACCCCTGGCGGGCCCCGCGGGATCTCCGCGAAGGCCACAACCCGTACCAGATCGAGCACGACGACTTCTTCGATGCCGTACGGAACGACAAGCCATACAACGAGGCGTATTACGGCGCCCACAGCTCGATGCTCTCCATCATCGGACGCATGTCGACGTACTCGGGCAAGGAGATCGCCTGGGAGGACGCCGTGAATTCAAAGATCGATCTCATGCCGGCGACCTTCGCCTGGGACGCCCCGCCGCCGGTCGAACCCGATGAGAATGGCTTCTACCCGGTCGCCGTCCCTGGCAAGACCATCACGGTGTAGCCGATCTCATCGGTTTCCTGCATTGCCGGGCCGGACCTGGACAACGGGTCCGGCCCTTTGCGTTTCCACGGACCCGGTCGGCAGCCCGACTCGATTGAATTTGGAGTGCGCGTGCGCGTGCGAGCCCCCACACGCCTCGCTGCCTTCGTCAATGCCCCCGATGGGCCTGCATTCCCCCTCGACACGCGACGGGTCTGCCGCCTACTTGCTGCCCCACACGATGAGCCCACAAGGTGACAAGCTCGCGGTTCGCATCCTCATGGGTCTGGGCATCGGCGCGCTTCTCGGGGCGGTGGTGATCCTGGTCGGCTCGCCGGGTCTGGGCGCGGCGGCACGATGGTGCGCCGTTCAGATCTGCGATCCGTTGGGACGCATCTTCCTGGGCCTGCTCTTCTTCGTGGTCGTGCCGCTGGTCTTTGCCTCCCTCGCACTCGGCATCGTGCAACTGGGACGACTGGATCGGCTGGGACCCCTCGCGGGACGGACCTTTGCGTTGTTCGCGCTGAACATGGCGATCGGCGTCGCGATTGGTCTCGTCATCATGAACGTTGTTCATCCCGGGGGCGGTCTGGATCCCGCCACGCGCTCCCAACTCCTCGCCGAATTCCACGACAGCGCTTCCAGCGCGCGCCAGCAGGCGGCGACCCGGTCGTCCCTGTCGTTCGGAACCCTGGTGGATATGTTCTTTCCGCGGAACCTCGCCCAGGCGGTCGTCGACTTCCAAATGCTCCCCCTGATCGCCTTTGCCATTGTCCTCGGCATGGCCGCGACGCAGTTGCCGGAGTCGGAGCGCGCCTGGGTACAGCGGGGGCTGAAGGTGATCTGCGACATCATGACCCGGATCGTTCATTACGCCCTGCTGCTCGCCCCGGTGGCGGTGGCGGCCATGGTCTTCAGTGTCGCCGTGAAACTGGGGATCCAGTTCTTCGTCGGAAAGATCCTCGTTTTCGTCCTCTGTGTCCTGGGCGGCATCGCCGTGCACCTCTTCGGCACGATGAGTCTCCTGGTGAAGTTCCTCGGACGTCGCTCGCTCGGGGAGTTCTACCGCGCCGTGTCGACGATCCTGGTCACGGCATTCTCCACGAGTTCGAGCAGCGCCACTCTCCCCACCAGTATCCGGATCGCGCGCGAACGCCTGGGAGTCTCATCGAGCACCGCCGGCTTTGTCCTGCCGTTGGGGGCGACGATGAACATGAGCGGCACCGCGCTCTACGAGGGATGCGTCGTCCTGTTTGTCGCCCAGGTGTTCGTGGGCGAACTGCCGTTGGCCCGCCAGGTTCTCCTGTTGATCCTGGCCGTCCTCAGTGCCGTCGCCGTCGCCGGCATCCCCGGCGGTTCCCTGCCGCTCATCGTCGGACTGCTCGCAAACTTCGGCCTTCCACCGGAGGGCATCGCCCTTGTCCTGGGTGTGGACCGACTGCTCGACATGGCCCGGACCGCCCTCAATGTGGGGGCCGACGTTGTCACAGCCGTCATTGTCGATCGGTCCATCCCCGTCGACGCGCGTATGGCGGATGACCTCGAGGTGTGATGGAGCACGCCGTTCCGCCCCGGTTCGGGAAAGACGGCTCAAGCCGGGATCAGTTCCTTCACCATCTCCCGCTCCTCTTTCAGCTCATTCACGGTCGCCTCGATCTTCTGACGGGCGAAATCATTGAGGGTGACGTCCTGGACGATGCTGATCCGGTTTCCATCGCTGCGAACCGGGAACGAGCAGATGAGATTCCTTTCGATGCCGTAGCTGCCGTCCGAACAGAGACACAGACTGTGCCAGTCGCCCTCCGGCGTGGCCTGAAGAATCGATCGAACGCTGTCGACAACGGCGTTGGCGGCGCTGGCGGCGGAGGAGGCGCCGCGCGACTTGATAATCGCCGCGCCGCGCTGTTGGACGGTTGTGAGAAAGTCCCCGTGCAACCACGCCTGGTGGCCGATGACCTCCGGCACCGGCCGCCCATGGATGCGCGCGTTATAGAAATCGGGGTACATCGTCGAACTGTGGTTGCCCCACATCGCCAGGTGGGTCACGGCGGTCACCTCGACGCTGGCCTTGCGCGCCAGTTGGGTCTTGGCCCGATTTTCATCCAGTCGGGTCATCGCGAACCACCGGTCGGTGGGAACCCCCCGCGCGTTGTTCATGGCGATGAGGCAATTCGTGTTGCAGGGATTGCCGACCACGAGGATGCGCGCGTTCGGGGCGGCGTTGCGCTGAATGGCCTGGCCCTGGCCGACGAAGATCTTGCCGTTGATGCCGAGGAGGTCCTTCCGTTCCATCCCCTGCTTTGCGTGGAACCGCACCCACCAGCAGCGCCCAATTCACGCCTCGAAAGCCTTCGTTCAAGTCGGCCGTCGGCACAACGCCCTTGAGCAGGGGGAAGGCGCAATCATCCAGTTCCATCACCACACCCTGCAAGGCCGGCAGAGCCGGCTCGATTTCGATAAGATGCAGGATCACCGGCTGGTCCGGGCCAAAGACCGCGCCGGACGCGATTCGAAACAGAAGGGCGTACCCGATCTGGCCGGCGGCGCCGGTGACGGCAACTCGGATGGGGGCATTCATCGTGGTGTTTTTCCGTTTGGGATGGAAAGCATGGCAGCCTCCCTGCAAGGGCTGCAAGCGGACAGGGAGACGGCATGGGCCTTGCCACCCCGCCCGTCATGACCAAGGCTGGTTCGAATTCAGAGGTCATGAACTGGCGCTCGCTCCGAGGTCCGCGCGCGACCGTCGTGCTGGCGGTCGGCCTCCTGGCAGGGGTGACGTCTCCCCTCCCGGCGGGTGAAGCGCGGCTGGTCGTCCTTTCCCCCCATAACGAGGCGATTCGCGAGGAATTCGATCGCGGTTTCTCCGAATGGCACCGTTCCGAATTTGGTGAGCCGGCCGAGATTGACTGGCGCGTCGTCGGCGGTTCCTCCGAATCCATCCGCTTCGTCCAATCGGAGTTTGCCAGGAAACCCGGGGGCATCGGCATCGATGTCTTCTTCGGCGGCGGTCAGGAGCCCTTTTACGAACTCGCCGACAAAGGTTGGGCGCAGCCCTACCGCCTTCCCGAACCCATCCTGGCCGGGCTCGGTTCCGAGGTGGCCGGGATCCCGCTGCGGGCCCCGGACTACTCCTGGTACGGCGCCGCGATTTCAAGTTTCGGGATCCTCGAGAACCTTCGGGTGACGAGACTCGCCCGGCTTCCCCGCGTGGAGCGTTGGGTGGACCTCGCGCGACCGGACCTCCGGGGATGGGTGGGTGCGGGCGATCCCCGCGGCAGCGGGACGATGCTGGTGATGTTCGAGTCGTTCCTGCAGGCGCGAGGATGGAAGGAGGGATGGCGATTGCTCAGCGAACTGGCGGGAAATGTCCGCCAGTTCGACCGGCTATCCTCCACCACCGCGAAGGAGGCCACGCTCGGCGAATCCGCCTATGCCCTTTCGATCGACTTCTACGCCTTCACCCAGATCGCCGCGGTGGGCCGCACCAACCTGACATTCGTTCTTCCCCGGGATTTCGCGGCCGTGAGTCCGGATGGCATTGCGATCCTTCGCGGCGCGCCCAACCCCGATCTCGCGCGACGCTTCCTGGATTACGTGTTGTCCGATGCGGGCCAGAAACTTTGGATGCTGCCGTGCGGTTACTCCGGCGGCCCCACGCGGCATTCCATTGAACGAATGCCGGTGAGACCGGCGCTGTACCGACAGTTTCGCAACGTCAGCAACATCGAGTTCTCGCCGTTCGATCTTCATTTTGATTTTCGGTACAACGCGCGCCTTGCCCAGCAGCGGCGCGGCGTGGTCTCGACGCTGGCGGGGGCGTTGTTCGTGGATCTGCACGACGAACTCAAGGCCGCCTGGCGCGCGATCATCGCACGGGGTCTGCGGTCGTCGGACATCGAGGCATTGGGGGCGGTCCCCCTGAGCGAGGCGGAGGCCCTGGAGCTCAGCCGCAACGAATGGAAGGATCCGGCGATCCGCAACGCGCGCCGGATCGAGTGGCAACGCTGGGCCCAGGAACGGTACCGCCAGCTTGCCGTGCAGTCGTCCGGGACCCCAACCGCGGCGATGAATTGATTGGCGCTTGCAGGACCGCTTGGCGAGCTTCGCGGCCGGCGATGCAACTGGGGATCCGCAACGTCAGCAAGGCATTCGGCACCACCCGCGTCCTGGATGACGTCAGTTTCGAAGTGGCCGAGCGGGAGTTCTTCTTTCTGCTCGGGCCCTCCGGTTGCGGCAAGACCACCCTCCTGCGGCTGATCGCGGGCTTTTACCAGCCGGACCGCGGTGAGGTGCGCTTTGACGACCTCGTGATGAACCAGGTCGATCCTCACAAGAGGAACACAGGGATGGTGTTTCAAAACTACGCGCTCTGGCCGCACCTGACGGTCGCTCAGAACGTCGCCTACGGCCTCGAGGTTCGGAAGGTCGGCGCTGCCGAACGGAAGTCGAGGGTTGCGGAGGCACTCCGGATGGTGCGGATGGAAGGGTACGGCGAGCGCCTGCCCAACCAGCTGTCTGGAGGCCAGCAGCAGCGGGTCGCCCTGGCCCGCGCGGTCGTGATCCGTCCCGATATTCTTCTCCTGGATGAACCCCTCTCCAATCTCGACGCGCGACTCCGTCTCGAAATGCGCGATGAACTCCGGCGCATCCACGACGAGACCCGGCTGACGACCGTTTATGTCACCCACGACCAGAAGGAGGCGCTCTCCCTGGCGGATCGCATGGCGGTTCTCCGGGACGGGGTCGTCGAACAGGTCGGCCGGCCTCGCGACGTGTACCGCCGTCCCGCCAGCCGTTTCGTGGCGGATTTCATGGGAGAAGCCAACTGGCTCGCCGGCACCCTCCTTCAAGCGGATGCGCAGCAGACCGTCGTTGAATCCGCCGTGGGCCGTCTGACCTGCGCGCCTTCACCCTCCCCGGTTCCGGTGGGTTCGACCGTCGAACTCGGGTTTCGCCCGGAGTCCGTCCGCCTCGGCGACGGCCACGCGAACACCCTCGCGGCAACGATCGAATCCCGGACGTACCTCGGTGAGATCGAGCAGTACGCCCTACGTCTTTCCGATGGCTCGAGAATCAAGGCCATCGAACAGGACCCTTCAGTGGCAAGGCGCCCCGGTGACGCGGTCCGGATTCACCTGGCCCCGGCGAGCGTATTTCTCCTGGCCCGCACGTGACTTTGCTTCAGCCGGTCGGGCCGACGGCATAGAGGGTCCGGGCCGTCCGAATGAAGAGGTGCCCATCCGCGATCGCGATCGAGGACCGGGTTTGACGATCATTCTCGTCCCCCATGTCGATGTCGTGCAGCAACTCGAAGTGATCCCCCGCGCCAACGACCACAACGTGCCCCGTCATGCTGATCGCAAAAACCTTTCCGTCGGCCGCCGTCGGCGAGGACTCGAACTTGCCTCCGGGCAGATCTCCTTTCCACAGGACCTTACCGGTCGCCGGTTCGACGCAAAGGAGCATCTTGCGGTCGCTGTTCAGGACGAAGAATCGGTCGCGGTAGAAGAGGGGGGTGGATACGTCGGTCGAAAGTTCGCGATCGTCGCTGCGCCAGGCATACCCGGATTCCGGCAGGGTCCCGTTCTGTCCCGCCTTGATGGCAAAGACCGGCGAACCCTTCGGCCCACAGGCGAGAATCATACCCGCTCCGCCGACCGGCGAAGGGACCAGGCGCCAATCAGTGATTCGTTGCGGATTCCAGGTACCCCATCGCCACAGTTCCCTGCCGGTCTCGGGGTCATGGCCGGTGATGCAGTCGCCTCCCGAGATGAGGAGTTCGGTCCGGTTCTCGTGGGAATAAGGAATGGGGGTGCTGTAGGCCTCCAGGGATTCCTGCCGGGCCTCGGAGGGTCGAACGTGTCGCCAGAGTTCTTTGCCGGTCCCCGGATCCAGCGCCAGGAGATAGGAATCACTCCCGCCGTCGGTCCGACCGTGCCCATTGACCGGGACGTTTCGTTGCAGGACCTGAATGTACAGGCGGTCCTGGAACAGCGTGGGGCTGGCGCCGTAGGTCCATTGATAAGCGAACTCGCCATAGTCCTTTTGGAGGTTGCGACGCCAGACCTCCTTGCCGTCGACGGTGCAGGCGAGCAGGTCCCCCTGGCCGTAGAGAAACCAAACCAGGCGGCCATCGGTCGCCGGGGAGGGTGAGGCATAGTTGCTCATCCTGTCCTTGCGGTCGCCCTCCGCCACGTCGACCCGCCACACCTCCTTCCCTGATTCGCGGTCGAGGGCGAAGGCCATCAGGCCGCGGGTGGTTGCGTCCGCCGAGGTCAGAAACACGTAGCGGCCGGCAACCACCGGGGTGGAGGCGGCGTCTCCCGGCATCGCGGCGCTCCATGCCACGCCTTCCGACTTGTTGAAGCGTTGCGGAACCTTCTGCTCGACGGCCGATCCATTGAAGTTCGGTCCGCGCCAATGGGGCCAGTCCTGGGTCCCGCCGATTCCTGGGATGGCCATGAGCGCCACCAGACCCGCCGGGAGAATGGGAGCCGGGATCTTCATGATGAGGAGAGACTTTGCAGGCTCCCTTCTGGGCGTCCAAGCAGCAAATCTCGTGTGAGGGCGGCCCCGCCACCCGGTCGTCACGGCGGTCCTCTGTCGAGGGCGTCGACGGCCCGAAAAGGCGAACCCGGGCCATGACTGACCGTTGCCGACCGCTGTCTGACAAACGGCTTGGCCCGCCCCGGGGCTCCCGATAGCCTCGCGTTGAGCCGACCCGCCGATTTCGGGGAAGGCCTGTTGCTTCGGCACCGGCAGTTCCATCCCAACCAGCTCAGCGTCCACCGTGAAGATCTTCAGCGGCAACTCGAACCGCCCCCTCGCCGAGTCCATCGGTGCGAGCATCGGCGTCGACCTCGGACGTTCGGTGTGCACCCAGTTCCCGGACGGCGAGACCTTTGTGAAGATCGAGGAGAATGTCCGCGGCGAGGACGTCTTTGTGGTCCAGTCCACCTGCCCGCCGACCAATCATAACCTGATGGAGATGTTCATCATGATGGATGCGCTGCGGCGGGCGAGCGCGACGCGGATCACGGCGGTGATCCCGTTCTACGGGTACGCCCGGCAGGATCGCAAGGACCAACCGCGCGTGCCAATCACCGCCAAACTCGTGGCCAACCTCCTCGTGGCCGCGGGGGCCCACCGCGTGCTGACCATGGACCTGCACGCGCAGCAGATCCAGGGGTTCTTCGATATCCCGGTGGATCATCTCTACGCGGCGCCGGTGATGTACGAGCACATCCGGAAGAAGAACCTGAAGAACCTCGTCGTGGTCAGCCCGGATGTGGGCGGGATCGAAGATGGCCCACGCTTATTCGCAGGTGTTGGAGGCGGGACTGGCGATCGTCGCCAAACGCCGCAAAAGCGCCACCGAAGTGGAATCGATGGCGGTCATCGGCGAGATCCGGGGCAAGAACGTGCTGATGGTCGACGATCTGACCGAAACGGCCGGGACGCTGACCTCGGCGGCGCGGCTCCTGGAGGCCAAGGGGGCCAGGCAGATCTTCGCCTGTGTTTCTCATGCCATGCTGAACGACGTCGGGGTCGAACGACTTCGCAAATCGAATATTGACGAATTGATCACCACTGATACGGTCCCCCGCCCTGCGTATAGCGGCGTCAAGATCACCACCCTGTCGGTGGCGAGTTTGCTGGGCGAGGCCATCAAACGGATCCACAACAATTCGTCAGTGACCTCCCTGTTTGAATTCAATGGCGGACGGACCAGTTGATGGGGTCGACGGACCTGTCGACCCGCTGGAGCGCGCGCCTGAACGGAGCAGTTGAGCAAGCAGATGAAATCGGTTCCTTTGACCGCCTACGCCCGCAACGCCAACGGTCGCAACGCCGTGAAAAGGCTGCGTCGGGAGGGCCGCATTCCGGTCGTGATCTACGGGCGGAAATCCCCCCCCGAAAGTCTCGAGCTGAAAGAACGCGAGATGGACAAAGTCATCACGCATTCCGCCTCCGAGAACGTCCTGGTCGACCTCGAGATCTCCTCGGGTGAGACACGCCCCCGCCGCCTGGCCCTCGTCCAGGAAGTCCAGCATGACCCGCTGACAGGCAACGTCCTGCATGTCGACTTTCATGAGGTCGCCCCCGACGAGAAGGTGACCATCACCGTCCCCGTCGAGACGCTGGGCACCCCGGCCGGTGTCAAAGCTGGCGGCGTGCTCGAACACGTCCTCTTCAAACTCAAGGTGCGCGCCCTTCCGGCGGATCTCCCCCTGGTCCTCGAGGTGGACGTCAGCGCGATGGAACTCGGGCAGGTCCTCCACCTGCGCGAGATCCCGATCCCTCCGGGTGTTGAGATCCTCGGCGACCGGAATGTCCCCGTTATTGCCGTGGCGCAACCGCGTGCCGAGGTGGAGGAGGCGCCGGCCGCCGCCGAGGGCGCTGCCGCAACCCCGGCGCCGACCGCCGAGGTCGAGATGATCAAGGAAAAGAAGGGCGAGGAGGCGGCTGCCACCGAGCCGAAGAAGGCCGAAAAGAAATGAGCGCTAGGACGGGCTCCAGGGTCCCTGCCCCGAAGGCAGCGTCCCCGGCGGCCCGCTGACGGTGACCGCGCCGTACCTGATCGCCGGACTGGGGAACCCCGGGCCCGAGTATACCTGGACCCGACACAATGCCGGCTTTCGGGTGCTCGAGGAACTCGCCTCCGGGTGGAGAGTCGAATGGCGCCAAGGGGGCCGGTTTCGGGCCTCGCTCGCCCGCGTGCAGCGGGGGGGACGGTCCGTGTGGCTGGTTCGTCCGCTGACCTACATGAATGTCAGTGGCGAGGCGGTCGGGGCTGTCATCCGGTTTTACCGGGTCCCGTTTCCGCAAGTGCTGGTGATTGTCGACGATGCGGATCTGCCGCTGGGGACCTTGCGGATGCGGGGCGCCGGAAGCAGCGGGGGCCACCATGGGCTCGAGTCCGTGGAGGCCCACCTGGGGACACGCGACTACGCCCGGCTGCGGGTGGGGATCGGCAGGGTCGGGGAGGCCCGCGACATCGCCGGCCATGTGCTGGGCCGGTTCGCCGCGGAAGAAGTCGAGGTTTTTGAGCGGGTCCTGCAACAGGCCGTTGCGCAGGTGACCTGCTGGGTCGAGGATGGCCTCGAGAAGGCCATGGCCCGCTACAACGGACCGTTGAAGTAAGCAATCAACAAGAATCGCCGTGAAACGCTACGAAGGTTTGTTCATCCTGAACACCGCCGGAAAAGAGGAGGGAATCAAGGAGGTGATCGACCGCATTTCCGCCGAGATCACCGCCGTCGGCGGAAAGGTCGAAACCGTCCAGAAAATGGACAAGCGCCAGTTCGCCCGGACTGCCGATCGGAAACATCAGTCGGGTTTCTACGTAAATTTCATCTTCCAAAGCGAGCCGCCGGCGCTGCCGGCCCTCCGCGGAAAGTTCCGCCTGAACGAGGACGTGTTCCGCGTTGTGTTCTCGCAGGCGGGCCCGACGGCCGGCGCGGTCGCCTGAGCGGGAGATTCTGCCTCCACGGGCTGCTCTCGTTCCCCTGTTCACCCCCAATACGGCAGGCCAGCCATGGCGAGTTACAACAAGGTCATTCTCCTGGGAAACCTGACCCGTGACCCGGAGTTGCGATACACATCAAAAGGTCAGGCGGTGGCGCGTCTCGGCCTCGCCGTCAATCGGAGTTATAAGACCGACACCGGCGAGACCCGCGAGGAGGTCACGTTCATCGACATCGACGCCTGGGGCAAACAGGCCGAGCTCATCGGCCAGTACCTCCACAAGGGCAACCCCCTGTTCGTCGAGGGCCGTCTCCGCCTCGACCAGTGGGACGACAAGAACACCGGGCAGAAGGTCAGCAAGCTCAAGGTGGTGATGGAAGGCTTCCAGTTCGTCGGCGGGAACCGCGGCGCCGAAGGCGGCGCGGGCGCGGCGCCAGCGGGTCCATCCGCCGCCGCCGGAGCGGCCTCCGGGGTTGGATCCGGCACCGCCGCCGCCCGGCCTGCACATCCCGGCGCACCGCCCGCCGGGGGTGAATCCTCGGAACCCTCCGCCGAGGTGGACGACGTGCCTTTCTGACGTCGATCTGCGAATGCGAGCCTTTCAACCTCCTCCCTCCACGCCATGTCCAAGATTGAAGTCATCCTGATCAAGAACGTCGTGGGTCTCGGGGCCGAGACGGACCACGTCAAGGTCACCTCCGGGTTCGCCCGGAATTACCTGATCCCGCGGGGCCTTGCGATTCCCCTAACCTCCGCCAACAAGCGGCGCCTCGAAGTGCTGAAGCAGCGACGCGGCGAACGCGAGGCGCACGAACTGAACGCGATGAATGAGCTGGGGCGAAGCCTCTCCAAGCTCACCCTTCAACTGAAGGTCAAGACGGGCGAGGACGGCCGGATGTTCGGTGGCATCACGCCCGGCCTCATTGCCGACGAGCTCAAGAACCAGTTCGAAGCGGGCGTGGACAAGCGGAAGATCCATCTCGAGCACCCGATCCGCACCCTGGGCGATCACGAAGCGGAATTGCGGCTGCATGGCGACGTCAACGTGACCCTCAAGATCCACGTTGAGAGCACCACACCGCTCGCGCCAAAGCCGGAGGAACAGTCCGCAAAGGCCGGCGCGCCGACCACCAAGGGCGGCAGGGAGGGGACCGCCCCCGCGCGCCCCGAGCGCCCGGCGCGCGGGGCCCGCACCGAAAGAACCCCGGCCGGCAAGGAGAAGGAATCCGGGAAGACCGAGAAGGCGAAGCAGCAAGGCAGCTGACCCGCCAGGCTGGCCTGGTGAGCCTGGAGAGCCCGCTGTTCAAAATCGAAATTGAACGGCTCTGCGCCTCTTCGAGGCTGTACAACCGGAACTTCGCGATCGGGGATCGCATCGCTTGCGTGAGCCAGGATCCTGCCCACGCTACGGTGTAACATGAACGAGACGTTTGCCGAAGCCGCCCTGCTCCTGGTGGCCCACGGGGCGAGCGTCAACGCCGCCTCGGCGCTGCCTGCGCGCCAGCACGCGGCGGAACTCCGGCGCCGGGGCACTTTTGCCGAGGTCCAGGTCGCGTTCGTGCAGCAGGAACCCTTCATCGAGGATGCCCTCTCACCCATCCGGGCCGCGCGCGTCTTCGTCGTTCCGCTGTTCATCAGCGACGGATGGTTCAGCGAACACGTCATTCCCCAGCGGCTCGGGTTGCGGGAACCAGGCGCGGCCGAATGGGACCGGATCCAATACCATTCCGGGCGATGGATTCACTATGCGCGGCCGGTGGGGTCGCATCCGGCCATGAACCGTGTGCTCCGCGCGCGCGCGTTGGACGTCGTTCGACGCCACCCCTTTCCCCGGCCTCCCGATCCGCGCTCGATCGCCCTGCTCATTGCCGGCCACGGAACTCCGAACAGTCGAGGTTCCAGGGAGGCGATTGAACGGCAGGTCGAAGCCATCCGGCGAGAGGCGGTTTACGCCGAGGCCCATGGCGTCTTTCTCGAGGAGAAACCCGGGGTCGAGGATGCCTGGACCCTCACCCGGACCCGGAACGTCGTGCTGGTGCCGTTCTTCATCAGTGATGGCCTCCACGTCGCCGAACAAATCCCGCTCCTCCTCGGCGAACCCGAGGCGAACGTCCGGGCGCGCCTCGAGGCGGGTCGGTTCCCATGGCGCAATCCCACGGAACGCCATGGCAAACGCCTCTGGTATTCGCCGGCCGTCGGCACCGAGCCCGTCATGGTCGATGTCATCCTCGAGCGGGTCCGCGAAGCGGCGGCCGGGCCCCGGCCGGAGATTCGCCACCGGGCGGCATGAACCGAGGTTGCTGATCCGATCTTTGTCGCCTTCGAGGTCTTCGCGGTGAAATCGCCTTGGAGCACGCGGTCCCCGGTGAATTGGCTTTTCCGACCGGGTTCGGCGGCTAGCCTCCGCGCATGATCCACGTCGGGATCGGATATGACGTGCACCCCTTTGTCGAGGGCCGGAAGCTCATCCTCGGCGGGGTCGAGATTGAGCATAGCCAGGGACTCGCCGGCCACTCCGACGCGGATGTGCTGATGCACGCCATCTGCGACGCCGTCCTGGGCGCGTTGGGCGAGCCCGATATCGGGCATTTCTTCCGGAACACCGACGCGCGGTGGCGGAATGCGGCCAGCCGGGTGTTTCTGGAAGAGGCCGCCCGCCAGATCTCGTTTCACCAGGGGCGCCTCGTGAACGTGGACGCGACCATCGTCGCGGAGGCCCCCAGGATCATGCCGCACGTTCAACGCATGAAGTTCAACGTCGCCGAGGCCCTTCATATCCATCTCCGCCGCGTCGGCATCAAGGCCACCACCAACGAAGGTCTCGGATTCGTCGGGCGCGGCGAAGGAATCGCCGCGATGGCCGTCGCCAGTGTGGACCTCCCCGAATAAACCGGCTTCCGGATGGCGATCAAATCCGAGATCTCCTGGACCCGACGCGCTGAAGACGGTGTGCGGATCGAGGTGTATGCGCGGCGTTTCGGCGGGCGGTGGAGTTTTTATTCGCGGGCGCGACGCAATGAAAACTGGCAGGCGATCCCCGATGCATCCCTGGAGGATTGGCTCCATTTGCTGGATGGGATTCGCCGCCGCGTGCCGCGCCGGCTCTTTCCGCCCGACGAAATCAACCGGGTTCGCCAGGCGATTCTCGAGCGTTACCCGGAGGCGCGCGATCCCGGCATCCGCTGACTCGGCGCCGGCGCCTCACGGACCCGGTTGGAGGTCAGGAAGTCCGGGGGTGGGGCAGGTCTCTCCGCACCTTTCGGAGGCGTGTCGCCTCTGTCCGGCAGAGGCGGCCGAAGCGCTCCTCGGCGAGCGTGGCCGACCGCGCGGCCAGCCGGGCGACCACCCAGCGGCGCGTCCACGCGCGACGTTCCAGCGGGCGCATCCGCAGCGTGCCGCGGGTGAGTTCCAGTTCCGCCGCCCATGGGGCCATCACGCCCACGCCAAGGTCCATTCGCACGAGTTCCTTGACCGCGGGGATGCTGGCGACGGCCATCGTGGTTCCCGGTTCGCAGCCGAGTTCCTCGAACAAGCGCGCAACGAGTCGGGCAGTCGGTCCGGTGCGCTGATGCAGAATGAAGGTCTGCCGCGCGATGTCGGCGGGCGAGATCGGGCTGTTGTCACTCCACGGATGGCGCGGCGAGAATGTGAAGAACAACTCGTCCTCGAACACCGCGCTGCAGTGCAGGTCCGGTGCGTGATCCGGTTCGACTCCGACGGCAACATCGATCCTCCGATCCCGCAATAGATCCACCAGGTGCGGCATGTCGCCCGATTCAACGTGAATCTGGAGACGCGGGAACCCGGCCCGCAATGCGCGCAACACGGGAGGGAGGAGATACTGGCAGGCGGAGGCGGGAGCGCCGATCCTCAACCGGCCCTGCCCCCATTGCCCGAGTTCCCGGAGGGCGGCGGCGGCGTTTTCCAGGGCGTTCAGGGGCTCCTCGATGGCCGCGAGGAGATGTTCGCCGGCCTGGTTGAGGACGAGTTGCCTGCCTGAGCGATCGAACAGGCGGCAGCCCACCTCGGCTTCGAGACCGCGCAGCGCGTGACTCAGTGCCGAGGGCGTCAGATGCAACTCGAGTGCCGCCCGACTGAGTCCACCGTGACGCGCAATGGCGCGGAACATCCTCAGGACTCGCGTTTCCATGGCGTAAAATGCCCACCCTGCCCAAACCGCCTCACCCGCCCGCCGCGTGGTCGCGGATCCCTTGAGGGCGGGGACGGATCCGCGGACGAAAACCAACGCGTGCAGGACATGGACCAGCACCAGGAACCGCCCGGGAAGGGACCGGCGAACCGGGCGTGACCCGGCCTTCTTGAGGCGGTTTCAAGACATCATTGATTTCATTTCATCGTTGGCGTGCGGGGAGTGGCGGCTGCGTGGCACGTCCGCTGCCTCGCCCCACCGGCCGCATGGGAATCGCGGGAATCCTCACAAACCAAGGGCGGTCTGCCGGGCGGATCGTCGCCGCGCCCATGCGCGGGCCGATCGATGCGGTTGAACCCCAATCCATGAACCCACGTGCATTGTCATCCACTCCCTGTCATCCGCCCCGCGTTGCGCCGGTGCGTGCGGCCTGGTTCCACGGCGGCGCCATCCTGGCCGGCGCCGGGTTGTTGTCCTCATCCGCCCTTTGCCAGGAAACGGCGCGGATGGAGAAGCTCGAGAAGGAGAATCAGGACCTCCGTTTGCGACTGGAGGCGCTCGAGCATGTCGCCCAGGCGGAGGGCATCCTACCGAGTGGCGGCCAGGCGCCGAAGATGGTGAAGGCGCTCTCCGAGATCATGCTCAGCGGCTTCGTTCAGGCCTCGTATTTCTATGACTCGGTCGAACCCGACGATCGCGCCTCTGATGGATACCTTTGGAACACCACTCACAATTCCTTTTCGATTAACAAGGTCAAACTTACACTGGCCAGCCAGCCCGTCGAACGCAGCGGGGAGACCTGGGACGCCGGGTTTCGCGCTTCGATGATCTGGGGGGAGGATGCGCCCGTTCTCAATACCGGGGGAAACTACCAGGGACTGGAGGCGCTTCGCGAGGCGTACGTGGAGGTCAATGTGCCTGTCGGCACCGGCCTCAATGTGAAGGCGGGCCAATTGATCTCGCTTCTGAACTTCGAATCCGGTGACGGGGGCGCCGCCAATCCCAATTTCTCGCAGGGCTACCAATGGTTCTTCACCGGCAACGGGCCCTCGGCGGGAGTTCAACTGGGCTACACCTTCACGGACTGGCTCGACGTCAAGGCCCGCGTCCAGAACGGGATGTACGCCGGCGCCATCGACGGCAACAATGCGAAGACGCTCGTCGGCAGCATCGGCCTCAAGCCCGACAGCAAGACCTGGGTGAATCTCATCGGGTTCGGCGGCGAGGAGAACCCGAACTTGTTTGTCGCCGGGGGATCCGTCCTCGCGGGCCGCGATTTTGGCGACAAACTCCACACAGGTTTCGAATTCGATTACTTCAATTTCGACCCGTCGGAGGGCCAGTCCTCCGACCTTTGGTCCGTCGGCGGCTGGATCTGGTATGACTTTACGAGCAAGGTCGGGATCGCCTTTCGCGGAGAGTATCTTGGAGATCCGGACGGCGGCGGCCTGAAGGGCATCACGCTGCCCGGTCGGCCAAACAGCGCCATCATGTCGATGGACGCCGACGGAGACCTGTCGAGCCTGACGCTGACCCTCAATTTCCGTCCCTTTCCCGGCATCAAGATCCAGCCGGAAGTCCGCTTCGATCATACAGCTTACTCCGGGGGCTTCGATGGTCACCAGGATCGGGTCATTGTCGGCGCCGGGGTGACTTACCTGTTCTGAATCCACCCGGTCGGATTCCCATCGCGATCCACTGACTCCTGTGATGCCCATGAATCCCCGGACACGTCTTCGCCGCGGAGATGGAGCGGCGATCCTCCCCGGATCCCGCGACCGCGGCACCACCCTCTCCCGTCCGATGGCAGACGACCGGGGGTGAGGGTCCGTCAATTCCGCAACGCACTCATAACATGAAGAATCCCCTATCCAACAGCACTGGCATGATGCTTCCCCAGGACCGGCTCCCGGCGTCCTTCCCGCCCGTCGGGCGGGAGAGGGCGCGCCCGCGGCCGCGCAGTGGAACGAGGGCCCTCCGGCCCGCATCAGGGTTCGAACCCACTCCTCCCGCGCCGTGGAGATTCAGCACGCGGCATGACACCCGCGCGGCGGAGCCGCCGTCGAACCTCGGGCGGCGGTCCGGCATCGGAGCGCGGTTGTCCCGTGTCAGGGGCCGGGGCACTGTGTTTCTGTGGGCGCTGAGCCTGGTGGGTCTCCTTCTTGGACCCGGGGCCCTGGCCGCGGAGAAGGTGAAGGTCGGCGTCCTGCATTCGCTGAGCGGCACCATGGCCATCAGTGAGACTTCGTTGAAGGATGTCCTGCTCTTCACCTTTGACGAGGTCAACAAGGCCGGCGGCATCCATGTGGGAGGCAAATCCTACATGATCGAACCGATCGTCGTGGATCCGGCCTCCAACTGGCCTCTTTTCGCCGAAAAGGCGAGGCAACTGCTCGAAAAGGACAAGGTGGCCGTCGTCTTCGGATGCTGGACTTCCGTCAGCCGCAAAACCGTTCTGCCGGTTTTCGAGCAACTCAACGGGCTCCTCTTCTACCCGGTCCAGTACGAGGGCGAGGAACTGTCGCGGAACATCTTCTACACGGCCGAGGCCGTCAATCAACAGGCCATCCCGGCCGTGGATTACATGCTCGGAGAAGGAAAGAAGAAGTTCTATCTCCTCGGCTCCGACTATGTCTATCCCCGGACAACCAACAAGATCCTCAAGCAATACCTGCGCTCGAAGGGAATACCCGATTCGGACATGGTCGAGAATTACACGCCATTCGCGTACACGGACTACCAGACCATCGTCGCCGAGATCAAACAGTTCGCCGCCGGCGGCAAGGCGTGCGTGATCAGCACCCTCAACGGCGACACCAACGTTCCCTTCTTCAAGGAATTCGCCAACGCGGGCCTGACTTCGGAGAATTGTCCGGTCGTGTCCTTCTCCATCTCGGAGGATGAGTTTCGAGGCCTGCCGGCGAAGGACCTCGTGGGGCATCTCGGCTGCTGGACTTACTTCATGTCCATCAAGAGCGCCGAGAATAGCAGGTTTGTTCGGAATTTCATGACCTGGTTGAAGCATCCGATGGTGACCGGAGCGGACTATGATGTGACGGGCATCGAATCCAGGGGCCGGGTCACCTGCAGCCCGATGAACCTCTCCCGCATCGGCGTGTACCTGTGGAAGCAGGCGGTCGAGAAGGCTGGATCATTCGAGGTCGACAAGGTCCGCGCGGCGCTTCCGGGCCAGAAATTCAAGGGCCCCGCCGGCGAGGTCACGATGCAGGAGAATCACCACCTGGTGAACAACGTCTACATCGGCGAGACCCTTGCCAGCGGCCAGTTCAAGGTCATCAAGAGCTTCATGGGCGTGCCCGGCGAGCCGTTCAGCGAGAAGTTCCTTCCCAAGTGAGCCGGCGTGTGAGGTTCATCCGTCGAGGCCTTTTCCTCCTGCGCGATCGGGTGGTGCCCGCCAGAAACGGGGCGGCGGACCGGGTGGTCCGCCGCCCCCCGGCGCCACGGCGTTCCGCCCCGGCCATTGAGAAATCCGCGGAATGGCGGGCGCGCTGGCGTAGGGGGAAATGGCGGATGCCTGTGGGCCGCGGTCGACTCGCGGTGAGCCTGGCAACGGCGTCCCTCCTGCTGGCGGAGGGTCCCGGTCTCCGCGCGGATCCCGCCTCACGGACGCGCCTCGTCGAGGCGATGCTCGCGGAGGATCTTGAACAGAAGGAGGCGCTCCTGCGGCAGGTGACCGACGCGACGGATCCGGTCGTCACCCAGGCCCTCACGGCGTGGCGCGGCGGCTCCGCTTATGTCCAGGAGGAGGGAACCCACCGCATCCCCTTCCTGCTGGACTCGCAGACCGATGCCGACGGGAATGCCCACGGCCTTCGTATCGTGGATGGCGAGCCGTTGAAGGATGCGGCCGGAACGGTGCTGAGCTTCGCGGCCTTCGAACTCACGCCGCTGGACGCCAATCCCCGGCTTCGACGACTGATCAAGACCACGCTCGACGTCTTCGCCCTGTCGCATCCTGAACCGCGGATGCGTCGCGACGCGGTCATCAAACTCGGTCAGGAACAGAATCCCGAATACCTGCCGCGCTTCGAACAGCGCCTCCAGCGCGAGCGAGCGCCCGAGGTGCGGCGGGCCCTGTCCGAGGCGATCGCCATGACGCGCCTGGCCGACGCCGACGCGGCAACGCGCGTCGAGGCGATCCGCCGACTCTCCGAGCTTCGGTCGATCAACGCCCTGAGTTTTCTAAAGGACCTCGCCGCCGGGAAACCGCGAGCCGGTTTGCCGCGCGACGCCGAGACCGTTCGCGCGGCGGCGCGGGCAACGAAGGTCATCAACGACTACATCTGGTGGGGGAACCTCTTCGGGACTGCCTTTCGAGGTTTGAGTCTTGCCGCGGTGCTCCTGGTGGCCGCGCTGGGTCTGGCGATCACGTTCGGGCTCATGGGCGTCATCAACATGGCGCACGGCGAGATCATGATGGTGGGGGCCTACACGACCTACCTGACCCAGAACCTGTTCCAATCCCTGTTCGGCAGCAGCGGGGCGGGATTCGACTGCTACTTCGTCGCGGCCCTCGGTTTCTCCTTCATCGCGGCGGGAGCCGTCGGCCTTGCGCTTGAACGCGGGATCATCCGGTTCCTTTACAGTCGGCCGCTGGAATCCCTCCTGGCCACGTGGGGCGTGAGTCTGGTGCTCCAGCAGGTCTTCCGGCACGTGTTTGGCGCGGCGAATGTCCAGGTCGGATCCCCGAGCTGGTTGAGTGGCAGTTTTGAGATCAACGACGTGTTGCTCGCCTACAATCGGCTCTTCGTGATCGCTTTCGCGGTATTGATTGTGCTCGGCACGGTGGCGCTCCTGACGCGGACCTCCCTTGGACTGCAGATACGCGCGGTGATGCAGAACCGGTCGATGGCGTCGGCGATGGGGGTGCGGACCGAGCGCGTCAACATGTTGACGTTCGCGCTGGGCTCGGGTCTGGCCGGAATGGCGGGGGCCTGCCTTTCGCAGATCGGCAACGTGGGACCGAGCCTCGGTCAGGCCTACATTGTGGATTGCTTCATGGTGGTCGTGCTCGGCGGCATTGGGAGTCTGCTGGGAACGGTATACGCCGCGCTGGGAATTGGGGTCGCCGACCAGATTCTCCAACCGTGGCTGGGCGCGGTCATGGGCAAGATCACCGTCCTCGTCGCGATCATCCTCTTCTTGCAATGGCGGCCTTCGGGTTTGTTCGCGATGCGGAGTCGGAGCCTGGAGGGAGGATGAGCGCACATCCATTGTCGCGTCGCGAGGCGCTCGTGATCTCGGTTCTGGCGTTCGCCGGTCTCGTGGTGCTTCCCTGTCTGAACGCGTTTGTTCCGCCGGAGAGCGTGTTTCACGTCAGTAACTTCGCCATCACGCTTTACGGAAAATACCTGTGTTATGCCGTCCTGGCGGTCGGTGTGAACCTGCTCTGGGGCTATACGGGTCTGCTCAGCCTGGGACAGGCGCTGTTCTTTTCGCTCGGAGGCTATGCGCTGGGCATGCACCTGATGCTCATGATCGGGCGTCTCGGCCAGTACAAGGCCGACATCCCCGATTTCATGGTCTTCCTCGAGTTCCCGACTCGCTATCCGACCACGGGCGGCCTGCCGCCCCACTGGATTCCGTTCCGCAGCTTCGTGTTCGCCGCGGCGGCCGTGGTCTGGGTGCCGGCGGTTGTGGCGTTTATCTTCGGCTGGCTGGCGTTTCGTTCCCGGATCAAGGGCGTCTACTTTTCAATCCTCAGCCAGGCCCTGACGTACGCGGCAACGCTCCTGTTCTTCCGCAACGACTTCACGTTCGGCGGCAACAATGGCCTCACTGACTTCAAGTTCATCCTGGGGGCCGACATCAATTCCCCGACAACCAAACGGTGGCTCTACATCGCCTCGGGTCTCCTCCTGCTGGCCGTGTATGTTCTTTGCCGCTGGCTGACCTCCACAAAGTTCGGCCTGGTCCAGCGCGCCATCCGTGACAGTGAGAATCGCGTGCTCTTTTCGGGGTACGCGACGGCGGACTTCAAGCTCTTTGTGTTTGTGCTGTCGGCGGTCATCTGCGGACTGGGTGGCGCCTTGTATGTGCCGCAGGTTGGCATCATCAACCCAAGTGAGATGGCCCCGGACAAGTCGCTTGAGGCGGTGGTCTGGTGCGCCGTCGGGGGCCGGGGGAGCCTCTTCGGGCCGATCGTGGGGGCCATCGCCGTCAATGCCCTGAAGAGTTACGCAACCCGTGCCTTCGCCGAACAGTGGCTGTATCTCCTCGGCGGGATGTTCATCGTGGTGACCCTCTTCCTTCCCGGCGGCATCGTGGGTCTGCCGGCGCAAGTCCGAGATTGGCGCCGGCGTCACGGAAGGCGCGAGGCGGGAAGGCCGACAACCCCGTGCCCGGAGACCGCGACGCCGACACTCGAGTCCCCCGCGCCTGAATGACGTCCAAGCGCTTCATCCTGACCCTCGAGAACGTCGACAAGGCGTTCGAAGGTTTTCGTGCCATCCGCGACCTGACGTTCTACATGGACGAGGGCGAACTTCGGGTCGTCATCGGTCCCAACGGGGCGGGCAAAAGCACGATGCTGGATCTCATCACCGGCCGCGCGCGACCCGACCGAGGGCGGATTGAGTTCGGTCTGGATACGGACCTGACGGCGCTCAACGAGTACCAGATCAACCGGATGGGGATCGGTCGGAAGTTCCAGACGCCGTCCGTCTACGGGCATCACTCCGTGTTCGAAAACATCTGGCTCTCGCTCGAGGGACGGCGTGGGGTCTGGAGCATGCTGTTCGCGCGGATAACGGCCGCGCAACAGGACAGGATCCGGGCGCTCCTCCGCACCGTCGGTCTTGCAGACAAGGCGGACCAAAAGGCCGGCAGCCTCTCGCACGGCCAGAAGCAATGGCTCGAGATCGGCATGCTTCTTGCCCAAAACCCCAAACTTCTCCTCGTCGACGAACCGGCGGCAGGAATGTCGGACGAGGAAACGATCCGCACCGGGGAACTTCTTCTCAGCCTGGCCGGGCGGCACAGCATCCTGGTGATCGAACACGACATGACGTTCGTGAGACAGATCGCCCGAAAGGTGACGGTCCTTCACCAGGGCAGCGTCCTCTGCGAGGGAAACGTCGACCAGGTCCAGAACGACGAACGCGTCATCGAGGTGTATCTCGGGCGCAAACATAAACACGCCCACTGATTGCCCCGATGCTCAAGGTCGAATCCCTGACGGTTTCCTACGACGGTTCGCGGATACTCCGAGGCGTGCATCTCGCTGTGGAACCGGGCGAGGTCGTCTGCCTCATGGGACGCAATGGAGTGGGCAAGACGACGACCCTCAAGTCCATCGTGGGACTGGTGAAGGCCGACGGCGGCTCCGTCACCCTCGACTCGAAGTCTCTCGCGGGACTGAAGGCGAGCGAACGCGCCCGCCAGGGCCTCGGACTGGTACCCCAGGGCCGCGATATCTTTCCCAATCTCACGGTCGGCGAGAACCTCCGCATCGGCGCCGTCGCGCAGGGGCGACGAGACCATGGCGACCTGGAACGTGTGTTGGGCCTTTTCCCCGTACTCAGGGACATGCTCCACCGGAAGGGGGGCGTTTTGAGCGGTGGACAGCAACAACAACTGGCGATTGGCCGCGCCCTTCTTACCCGTCCCCGCATCCTGTTGCTCGATGAACCCACCGAAGGCATCCAGCCGAACATCATCGATCAGATTGGCGTGACGATAAAGAAGCTCCGAAACGAAGGGCTCGGCCACGATTACGTCGAGGAGATTGGCGAGGCCATCCGGAGGCTCCGGGCGGAAGGTCGCCTCGGGATCCTGCTCGTCGAACAGTACCTCGACTTCTGTCTCGATGTCGGAGACCGCTTCTACGTCATGGATCGCGGTTCCATCGTGGCGGAGGGCCCCATAGCCCATCTCGACGAGGACCTTGTGCGCCGGCACCTCACGGTATGAGCCTCGATGTCTCGACCCTGAACGGCCTCCGAAGGCCCATTCCCCCTCCCGGACGCACCGGGCCGCCCACGTCCGTCCCACGCGAGGACGGGACCGGCGGCGCGGCCGAGGTCCACACCGCCCGCGGCGACACCGGTTATCCGCCGGGATTCGCCCGGCTGGCGGTTGAACAGGTGCGGGGTCGGAGCGTGGTCCATTCGGCGCTCTCCGTCAGTCCAGTGAGGCTTCTCATCCCGCGCGCGCGCGGATCTTGTGTCTGGGGTTGTCTGAGCAGCCTCGGCGGGGGCCTGGTGGCCGGCGACGCCACGCGCCTTTCGCTACGCCTGGCCCCCGGCGCCCGATGCTTTCTCGGCACACAAGCCTCGACCAAGATCTACCGAAGCACCCCGGGCGCGATCGCCACGCATCACACCGAGGCCACCTTGGAGAAGGATGCGGTCCTGGTCCTTGCGCCCGATCCGGTCCAGGCCTTTGCGCATTCGGAGTTCCACCAGCGTCAGAGCTTTCATTTGAAATCGGGGGCTGGACTGGTCCTGGTCGACTGGTTGAGCGCCGGTCGGACGGCGTGCGGCGAGCGCTGGGCGTTCCGCCGATATCTCAGCCACAACCAGGTGTTCATCGACGGCGATTGCAGGTGGTTCGATTCCCTCCGGCTCGACGCCGCGGACGGGCCGTTGGTCGGGGCACAACGGATGGGGCCCTTCAACGGGCTCGCCATGGTGGCGTTGTTCGGCGCGCCGGTACTCGATCGCGGACGGCGCTGGCTCGAACGCATCCAGGCGGAACCGGTGCCGCGCGGGGCGACCCTGGTGGTGACCGCGAGCCCGCTCCGGGAGGGCGCGATTCTGCGTGGTGCGGCGCATCGCCTGGACGACCTCATCGCCTGGGTTCACGAAATCCTCGGCTCGCTCCGGGCGATCGTCGATGGCGAGCCATGGTTCCGGAAAGGGATCTGACCCGATGCATCTGTCTCCACGCGAACTCGACAAGCTCGTCCTCCACAACGCCGGATTCGTGGCTCAGAAACGCCTGGCGCGCGGGCTCCGTCTCAACCATCCCGAGGCTGTGGCATTGATCGCAACGCAGTTGCTCGAGTTGATCCGCGAGGGCCGCCGGGTGGCTGAACTCATGGACGTGGGCCGCGAGTTTCTCGGGCGGCTCCAGGTCCTGCCAGGGGTTCCCGGCATGATCCCTCACGTGCAAGTGGAGGGAACCTTTCCGGACGGCACGAAACTCGTCACGGTGCACCACCCGGTTGTCCGGGAGCATGGAGACATCGCCCTGGCGCTCCACGGCACTTTCCTGCCCGTTCCGGACCTTTCGGTCTTCGCACCCCTGGAGGGGGAGAATGACCCTGAACCGGGCGTCACCGAGGCGCTGGAGGGCGAGGTGGAGATCAATGCCGGCCGCGATGTCATTCGCCTGGAAGTCACCAACCTGGGCGACCGCCCCGTCCAGGTCGGGAGCCACTATCCTTTCATCGAGACCAATCCCCGCCTGGCATTCGACCGCGAGCAGGCCTACGGCCGACGACTCGATATTCCCGCCGGCACCGCCGTGCGTTTCGAGCCGGGCGAGACCCGGACCGTGCCGCTTGTGGCCATTGGCGGACGCCGGGTCATCCGGGGTGGAAACGGTATCGCCTCGGGGGAGGTCTCGACCGACGCCCGGCGGGCCGCCATGGCGCGGGTCGCGGCCAACGGGTTTGAGCACCGGCCGGAATCCAGCCACGACGTCCGCGCATCCCATTCATGTCCCATCGAATGACCCGTCACCAGTACGCCGAGATGTTTGGTCCCACGACGGGGGACCGTGTCCGGCTGGCCGATACCTCGCTCGTTCTCGAAGTGGAGAAGGACCTGGGGGTACCCGGGGACGAATGCAAGTTCGGAGGCGGAAAGACCGTGCGTGAAGGCATGGGCCAGGCGACCGGCCTGTCCGACGCGGAGGCCCTCGACTGTGTCATCACGCAGGCCCTCATCGTCGATTACACGGGGATCTACAAGGCGGACGTCGGCCTGAAGAACGGTCGCATCTCGGGGATCGGCAAGGCAGGCAATCCGGATGTGATGGAGGGTGTGACGCCCGGGATGCTGATTGGAGTGACCACGGAGGTCATCGCGGGCGAAGGACGGATCCTCACAGCGGGAGGATTGGACACGCATATCCATTTCATCTGTCCGCAACAGGCCGAGGAGGCCGTCGCCTCCGGATTGACAACCCTGATCGGCGGCGGAACCGGACCCGCCACAGGGACATGCGCGACGACCTGCACGCCCGGCGCCTTTCACATCCGCGCCATGCTCGAGGCGACGGACGCCTTTCCCTTGAACGTCGGATTCACCGGGAAGGGCAACACCTCCATGCCCGCCGGCCTGCCCGACCAGATCCTGGCGGGCGCCATCGGGCTCAAGCTTCACGAGGATTGGGGCACGACGCCCGCCGCCATCGACTGCTGCCTGCGCGTCGCCGATGAGCACGATGTTCAGGTCACGATCCACACGGATACCTTGAACGAATCGGGCTTTGTCGAGACCACCCTTGCCGCGATCGGCGGGCGCACGATTCACACCTACCATTCTGAAGGCGCCGGCGGCGGGCACGCGCCGGATATCCTCCGGGTCTGCGGCGAGCCCAACGTCCTGCCCAGTTCCACCAACCCAACCCGCCCGTACACCGTCAACACGCTGGACGAGCACCTCGACATGCTGATGGTGTGCCATCACCTCGATCCCAATCTCCCGGAGGACGTCGCCTTCGCCGAGAGCCGGATCCGGGGGGAGACCATCGCAGCCGAGGACATCCTCCATGACCTCGGCGCGATCAGCATGATGTCCAGCGACAGCCAGGCCATGGGTCGGGTCGGCGAGGTCATCACCCGCACCTGGCAGACCGCCGACAAGATGAAACATCAACGCGGCCGGCTCCCTGGGGAAACGGGCGCAAATGACAACCTCCGCATCAAACGGTACATCGCCAAGTACACCATCAACCCCGCGATCGCTCACGGGATCAGCCATTGCGTGGGTTCGGTCGAAGTGGGGAAACTCGCGGACCTCGTCCTCTGGCACCCGGCCTTTTTTGGCGTCAAACCGGAGCTGGTGATCAAGGGTGGCATCATCGCCTGGTCCCAAATGGGCGACGCCAACGCCAGCATCCCGACCCCGCAGCCGGTGCGAATGCGCCCGATGTTCGGGGCGACAGGACGGGCCCCGGGGCGTTGCTCCATCGCCTTCGTGAGTACCGCGTGTCTCGCGGAGGGCGTGGCGAACGGCTACGGGCTCACCAAGACTCTCGACGCCGTTCGCGCGTGCCGCCACATCGGCAAGAAGGATATGCAATGGAACAACGCGCAGCCGAAAATCCATGTCGATCCGGAGACCTACGAGGTGCGCGCCGATGGTGTCGCGATGGTGTGCGAGCCGGCCTCGGTCCTGCCCCTCGCGCAGCGCTATTTCCTATTCTGAGAGTGGCGTCCCTCACCCTTTCCCATGGACGGGCGTTCCTGCCAATGGATCCTCTGGCAACTGGCGGACTCGGCATTTCCGATGGGCGGGTTCGGCCATTCGGGCGGGCTCGAGGCAGCCCGGCAGCAAGGCGGCATCCGGGATCGGTCCGATCTCGAGGCCTTCCTCGAGGCGAGTCTCCGGCAGGCTGGGGCTGGCGCCCTGCCCCTGGTGGATGCGTGTCACCAGGAACCGGATCGCTTCGCCGAATTCGATGGTCTCACCGACATCTGGCTCTCGAACCACGTCTCCCATCGAGCCAGCAGACTTCAGGGCCGCGCCCTCTGGACGGCCGTCGGTCGGACATTCCCAGCCATGCCGGCCCAGGCGCCGGACCCGGGTCATCTTGCACCCGTTTTTGGAACCCTTCTCAGCCGCCTCGGGATCGCATTCGCCGACACCCGGCGATTGTACCTTCATCTCCATTTGCGCGGCCTGGTTTCAGCGGCCGTAAGACTCGGGATTGTCGGCCCCCTCGAAGCCCAGGGCTTGCAGCATCGACTCGGGACGGTCGCGGAGTCCGTCGCTTTAAACAGCGCCGGATGCTCCGTGACGGAGTTGGCGCAAACCGCGCCTCTCCTTGAGATATGGCAGGGAAACCACGACCGCCTTGATGCGCGGCTGTTCCAGAGCTGAGGAAGGCGCGCCGGAGGCTTGGCATGAACCGACCCTCGACCCATCCGTCTCCCATGAACCGCCATCACCCATCCGCAGATTCTCATCCCCATTCCACACCCTCCGGCTCTCACGACCATGAGGCTCATGGCCCACATGGCCACACCCATGAACACCTCGATCACCCCGGACATTTCCAGCTCCGGGAGCGCGCGCTGGATCGGTCCTTCAAAAGTCGGGCATTCACCCTCGGTGTCGGCGGACCGGTGGGGAGCGGCAAGACGGCCCTCGTCCTCGAGCTTTGCCGGCGGCTTCGCGACCGTTTCAGCCTCGCCGTCGTGACCAACGACATCTTCACCCGGGAGGACGGTGAATTCCTGATCCGCCATGACGCGCTCCCCGCCGCGAGAATCCAGGCCGTGGAAACCGGCGGTTGTCCTCACGCGGCGATTCGCGAGGACATCACCGCCAACCTGCTGGCCCTCGAGGAACTGCACACCCGGTTCCATCCCGACCTGCTGCTGCTGGAATCCGGCGGGGACAACCTCGCCGCGTGTTTCTCACGGGAACTCGCCGACTTCTCCATCCAGGTGATCGATGTGGCGGGGGGCGACAAGATCCCCAGGAAAGGCGGTCCCGGGATCACCCAGAGCGACCTGCTGGTGATCAACAAGACCGATCTCGCGGAGGCGGTCGGCGCGGATCTCGGGGTCATGGAACGTGACGCGCGGCGCATGCGCGGCGATGGACCCGTCGTGTTCGCGGCCGTCCGCCACGGAACCGGCATGAACAGGATCGTTCACGAGATCCTCCACGCCTGGCAGCACGCGGTGGGGGTTCCCCACTGATTCCCCGTAAGGGCGTCCGAACGAAACGCTCCACACTCGCCGCCAAGCATCCCAACATGGCCGCGGAATGGAATCGGCCATCGTCCTTCGCGACGGTCGTTCCCTCGCGTACGCCGAATACGGCGCCCCACGGGGAACTCCGCTCTTCTACTTCCATGGGTTCCCGGGATCGCGCCTGGAGGCATGTGTCGCGGCTGAAGTCGCGGAACGCGATGGGGCGAGGATCATCGCCGTTGACCGTCCCGGGATGGGCGGTTCGACATTCCAGCCGCACCGCCGGATTCCCGACTGGGCCGACGATGTCCGGGAGCTGGCAGACCACCTGAGTCTCGAACGCTTTGCCGTGCTCGGGGTTTCCGGCGGCGGTCCGTATGCCCTGAGTTGTGCATGCCGGCTTGCGGATCGACTCACCCGTGTGGTCGTAGTCGGCGGCGTTGCGCCCCTTGAGGGACCCGGTTCAACCGCCGGAATGCTCCGCCTCCATCGGATCGGACTGTATTTCGCGCGCGGGAACCCGGCCCGCACCCGACGATGGTTCGCCGTCGCGGGCGTCCTGATCCGCCGGCATCCCGAGTGGGTGCTGCGACAACTCGCTGCGAGGATCGGGAGCCCGGATCGGGAGGTGCTTTGCCGGCCCGGACTTCGCCAGGTGCTGCTCGGCTCCATGCGGGAGGCGGCTCGGCAGGGATCGGACGGTCTGGCGATGGACCTTTCCCTCTACGCAAGACCCTGGGGCCTGGACCTTTCGGCGGTCACCCAGGAGGTCTTGCTGTGGTACGGCGAACGCGACCGCATCGTGCCCGCGGCCATGGGCCGCCGCCTTGCGCTGTCTCTCGGGAGGTCGCGTCTGAACGTCCTTCCGGCCGAAGGCCATTTCTCCCTCATCTTCGATCACCTCGAGGAGATCCTGCGCGAAATCCTCGCAATCAGACCTGAACCACCGGGTTCGCCAGCGACCCGATGCCGCTGATGTCGATGCAGACCTGGTCTCCGGGCTCCAGGGTAAAGGCGTCGGGCGGCACTATTCCCGTGCCTGTCAGGAGGATCGCCCCATGAGGGAATCGCTGGCTTCGAAACAACCAGTCCGCCAGTTCCGTGAACGATCGGCGAATCCGGGTGATGGAAGTCTCTCCGGAGAACACCGGCGTCCCGCCACGACCGATGGTGAGAGAAATCGTCCAGGTGCGCGCGTCCGCCTCGGTGACCCCGATGACAACGCAGGGACCCACGGCGCACGAACCCTCGTAGACCTTCGCCTGTGGAAGGTAGAGGAGGTTCTCACCCTCGATGTCCCGGGAACTCATGTCGTTGCCGACCGTGTATCCGACCACGGCACCCCGCGAATTCAGCACGAGCGCGAGCTCCGGTTCGGGAACACTCCAGCGCGCATCGCGGCGGATCCCGACCGGATCGCCCGGGCCGGCGGCCTTGTCGGGGAGTGCCTTGAAGAAAAGCTCGGGCCGATCGGCCTCGTAGACGTGGGCGTAGGCACGCGCGCTGAAGTCGCTTTCCTCCATACGCGCCGTTTTGCTGCGCTCGTAGGTGACCCCCGCGGCCCAGATCTCCTGCCGATCCACCGGTGCGAGCAGGCGCACCTCGTCGAGAGGGATGCGGCCTTCCGCGCGATGGACCCACTCGCGCGCGCGCGCCGGGAGAGCAGATTCCTCGAGCAAGACCGAAAGCGACGCAACGCCAACCTCGGTGAGATCGACGACGCCGTGATCGAGCAAGGCACCGACTCGGGGGCCTTGTGAGCGATGCTGGAACCGGCAGAGCTTCACGATTCGGACCCTTCCCCCGGCCGTTCGGGAGCAGCCGGATTCGTTGGCGACGGGATGGACGACGGCGGCAATGGCTCCGGCGGGGGACTCGACGGCGAGGGCGACGGCGCCTTCGCTTCAGCCTCCGCCGCCGGCGCCGATTCCTGTGAACGCAGCGCATCCGGCGGCGCGGTCGCAAGTCCCGGATCGACGGTCAGCAGCGCCTCCGGTTTCTCCACGGGGAGACGGCGGAGTTCGTCCGCTGCCGGGAGGTCCTCGATGGCCCGGATTCCAAAGTATTCGAGGAAGGTCTGGGTGGTTCCGTACGTGATGGGCCGTCCCACGACCTCGGCGCGCCCAACGGCCTCGATCAGTCCGCGTTCGAGGAGCGTTTGCATGACACCGTCCACGCTGACGCCGCGGATCTGCTCGACCTCGGCGCGGGTGACCGGCTGACGGTAGGCGATGATCGTCAATGTCTCGATGGCGGGCTGCGTCAGCCGCGCCGGTCGCGGCTTGCGGCCCAACAGCGCGCGAAGCCAGGGTCCGAACTCGGGTTGGCTGGCGAACTGCCAGCCGGCGGGACCTCTGATGAGTCGGTAACTCCGACCGGCCGTCGCGTGGTCGGCTTCGAGCTCGGTCAGGATGGCCTCGATCGTGTCCTCCTTGACCTTGCGGTGGGCGGCCGCTTCGGGGGCGGACTCATCCTGGGCGGCCAGGTTCAACAGGTCCCGAACGTCGCGCGCGGTGAGCGGCTTTTGGGCCGAGAACAACAAGGCCTCGACAACCAGCTTGAGGGGGGGAGGCAACGACGCGGGCGTAGGTTGCATCGGGAACGGGAATCAGCGGCTCAGTTCCACCGAGCCTCGGCGGACACTGGAGTTCCAGGCGACGCCTGGCCAGGCACGGGATTTTGCGGCTCGATCGAGGACGGCGGCACCTGCGGCGCTTCGGGATTCGACTGTGTTTCGGCGCCGCCCCCCTCACCGGGTTCCGGAGGCGGCAATCCGCCCGACAACCCTGGGGAAGACGGAACCGGGACGGTGGCCGGTTCGATTTCGATCTCGGCGAAGGGAGCTGGCTGAAAGGCGCAGATCGACCGCAGCCGCACCAGTTCCAGCAGCGCCAGGAAGGTGACGACCACTTCCGCGCGACTCGTCGTTGCGTGGAACAGCTCGGAGAACCGAAGGCGCCCGCGGTCCCGGATGACGGTGAGGAGCGATTCGATCTTTTCGCTCACTGTCCACTTGTCCTCGAACATGTCCCGGGCCTCGCCCGTGCGGCTCGCGACGCGCCTCAGGACGGCATTGACGGCGCCCAGCAGATCGAACAAGGAGGCTTCCTGCCGGCGCGGCGCGGTGTCCTCCGGAAGCTCGATGCGGCCCGGATCGCGCGGATAGACATTCTCCGCGCGGACCTCGAGTTCGTGCAGACGCGCGGCGGCGTCCTTGAACTTGCGATACTCGACAAGCTGCCGGATGAGTTCCCACCGGGGATCCTCGACCTCGTCCTCGACGGACGTCTGGTTTTCGGGACGCTGGTCGCGCGGGAGGAGTTCGCGACTCTTGATGAGCATCAGTGTCGCCGCCATGACGACGAATTCGCCGGCGACATCCAGGTCGAGTTCGCGCATCAGGTTGAGATACTCGACGAACTCGGCGGCGATCCGCGTGAGGTTGACCTCGTAGATGTCCACCTCCTGGCGGCGGATGAGGTAAAGGAGAAGGTCGAGCGGACCTTCGAAGACCTCGAATCTGACGCGGTAATCACCCATGCACAACGGCGGCACCCGCCGGTTCGCGGACAATAGGAACCGGCGCCGGCCCTTGGCAACGACGGAGGCTCGTCAGCCTGCTCAGATCTGCGAGTACCCGGCAGGACGCAGCAGGACATTGCTGATGTCGGTCACAATCTCCGGGTCCCGGTACCCTTCGGTGCTGCTCAGCTTTCGCCATTCGGGATCGCCGCCAAACTTCGACCAGGCCTTCTCCCGCGCGTCGGCATCGTCGAACACCAGCATGTACGTAAGGCTCGGCTGGTGGCTGCCCACCAGTGTCTCCCCAAAAAAGACCGGGTTCAGACCTGCGCGGCGAAAGATCGCGATCTCGCCCTCGTTGAACATCTGGATCTTCTTGAGGTTCGCGCGCTTGTTGTGGCTCTGGTAGGTCCGCAACTCGAAGAGGCGTCCCTTGCCCTCGCGCTTCTGGCTCGGCACCTCGATCTTCGGCATTCCGGAGAAGGCGCCAAGGAGCCAGCTTTCGGCCTCCAGGTAGACGGGATCGGTGGCCGGCGCCTGGATGGCTTCCTTCCCGGCATCCTGGTATGCCGGGTCGGCACGAAGTCGGCCGGGGGTCTCCACGAACTCCTCCATCGAGCGATACGGGATCAACTTGTACATGCTGGGACTGCCGGGGCCGAGCGCGGTCTGAAACACGCCGATCGGGCCGATTCCAAGGCGTTCCATCCCGGGCAGCCACGCGTTGCGCACATAGTCTTCGAAGACCCGCTGCCGGGGACCGCGCCGAAGGTGATATCGGCGGAGCTCATAGTATTCGCGCGACGTCGCGGGGCTTTCCGCGCCGGTGGATTGGAGGGCCGTCGTCACTGTGGTGGTCGCGGCCGCGGCCGCGAGGAAGTCCCGTCGGTTCATCGCACTGGTTTCGGATTGAAGCGACCGCGCGTCAACCACGAAGGCGGGAAACAAAGGAAAGTCCCATTCTTTTGCCTTCGTGGTGGCAGCGGTGACGTGCAGGGTCTCGCCTCAAATCCATGACTCCGCCGACCCCGACCGCGGCTGCGCACCGTCACCGCCTGGCGCTGACGCTCACGGCTGCCTTTCTGGGGTGGATGTTCGACGGGGTGGAGATGGCGATCTTCCCGATGGTGGCCCGACCGGCCCTGCGGGAAATGCACGGTGCGACAGGCGCGATTCCATTTCCCGGGGCGGAGGCGTTTGTCCAGCACTGGATGGGCGTGGTCACCGCGACCTTCCTTCTTGGCGCGGCCGCGGGAGGCCTGGCGTTCGGGTGGCTCGGGGATCGCATCGGCAGGGTCCGCGCGATGACGGTCAGCATCCTGGCCTACTCTCTCTTCACTGGCGCCTGTTACTTCGCGCGGGAACCCTGGCACCTGGCGGTGCTCCGATTCGCGGCGGCCCTCGGGATGGGCGGGGAGTGGGCCCTTGGCGTCGCGCTCGTGATGGAGAGTTGGCCGGAGCGCCTTCGGCCGTTGTTGTCGGGATTGATCGGCGCCTCCGCGAACGTGGGATACCTGCTGGTGGGTGGCCTCGCGGTGCTGTCGCCGATAACGGAGCACTCCTGGCGATGGATCATGCTGGTCGGAGCGGCGCCGGCGCTCCTGACATTCTTCCTGCGATTGTACGTCCCCGAGTCGGAGCGCTGGCGGGCGTCGGTTCGGCACCACGAAGCGCGGCCGCTTTGGGAGGTGCTGTCGCATCCGCTCCTCCCGCGCACGCTCATGGCGATTCTCTTCGCTGCGATCCCCCTCGTCGTGACCTGGGGCATTGTCCAATGGATCGTGTTGTGGGCCGACCAGATCACGGGCGGGCGGATCCCGACAGCAAAGGCCTACGTCCAATTGGCGCTGGCGTTCGGCGCCGTGCTGGGAAGCCTCGGTGCGCCGTTGCTGGGCCTGCATTTTGGGCGGCGGCCGATCTACTGCGGGCTCTGTTTCTCGGCCCTCGCCGTCTGCACGGGACTTTTCCGCGGCGTGCACAGCTACGGGGCCGCCTTTCTGATCCTGACTTTCCTGGTGGGCGGGGCCACCGCCGCATTTTACGGATGGCTGCCCCTGTACCTGCCGGAGCTTTTTCCGACGCGGGCGCGCGCCACCGGACAGGGACTATCCTTCAACTTCGGCCGGGTGCTCGCCGCGATTGGCGCCTGGCAGATGCCGACCCTCATGGAGTGGTTCGATCACAGCTATCCCCGTGCCGGGGCAACCCTGGTGCTGATCTATCTCGTCGGGGCATTCGCCATCTGGCTCGCGCCGGAGACGAGGGATCGGCCGCTCCCGGCGTGAGTTTCGCTTTTCATCCGCGCGTGGAAGCAGTTGTGGTGCATCCGTCCGGAAGACGAATGATCCACAACCCGAGGAAGGTCAGGATGCCATTGACCACGAGCAGTTCGTTCCCCACACGGTAGCCCCCCAGCCAGGCCGCGGAATTCGCCTCGAAGATCCAGCACAGGAAGGGCGCCGCCACCGCGACCGCTGGAACCCATGCCGACCTCACCTGCCGCCGCGTCAGGATGCCGAAGCCGAAGAGTCCAAGCAGCGGTCCATAGGTGTACGCCGCGATCTTGAGGACCAACGCGATCACCGCCGCGCTCGCAACGGCCCGGAAGCCGAGGATCGAAAGCAGAAGCAGCACGGCGAAGACAAGGTGGAAGATGTGGCGCAGGCGCGTGCGACGCATCTCGGAGATCTCCGGACGTCGTTCCGTCCCCAGGATGTCGATGCAGAAGGAGGTGGTCAGCGTCGTCAGGACCGAATCGGCGCTGGAGAAGGTCGAGGCCGTCAATCCGAGCAGAAAAATGATGGCGGTGGCCGTCCCGAGGTGCTGCAACGCAAGCGTGGGGAACAGAAGATCCGTCTGCTCCGGCACTGCCATGCCCGCATGCTGCGCGTAAAAATAGAGCAGGGCGCCGAGCGTGAGAAAAAGCACGTTCACCGCGACGACGATGAGGGCGAACCAGTGCAGGTTGCGCTGCGCCTCGGGGAGCGAGCGGCAGCTCAGGTTCTTCTGCATCATGTTTTGGTCGAGCCCCGTCATGCAGATCGCGATGAAGGCGCCTCCGACGAATTCCTTCCAGAAGCTGCCCGCCGGCAACAGGTCCAGGGTGAAGACGCGGTGATAGGGTCCCTGTCGGACGGCGTGGAACAAATCGATCGGACCCATGCCGAGCGCATGGGCCATCGCCACCACCGATCCGATCAGGCCCAACAGAAGAAAGGCGGATTGGAAGGTGTCGGTCCAGACCAGCGTCTTGATCCCTCCGCGGTAGGTGTAGAGGAGGATGAGGACGATGATTCCAGTCACGCTGAGCGAGAACGGAATGTTCCAGGCATCGAACACGAATGCCTGGGCCACGCCCGCCGCGAGGTACAAACGCGCCGCCGCGCCCAGCAGGCGTGACAGCAGAAAGAACGCCGCACCCGTCCGCTGGGCCGTCGGGCCCAGGCGATGATCCAGGTACGCATAGATTGAGGTCAGTTGCAGGCGGTAAAACAACGGCAGGAGCACCTGCGCGATCACCACATACCCGACCGCGTAGCCGAAGACCACCTGCAGGTAGCCGAACTGGGTGTTTCGTACCTGGCCGGGTACCGAAATGAACGTCACCCCCGAAAGCGAATCGCCAATCAGCCCGAAGGCCACCACGTACCAGGGCGAGGCCCGGTTTCCGAGAAAGTAGGCGGCGTTACCGGCGTGACGGGCCGTCACCCACGCAATGGCCAGCAGGACGGCAAAGTACGCGCCTATCCACGCGAGAATGAGCGCGGGGGACAACATCACGCCCGCCAAGGACGACGCTCAAACCCCTTGTGGCCGCCCTCCTCCGCCGCCTGCGAACGGTCGGCCTTGGAGGATTCCGCCGCGACGGCCTTGTGAACCCTGGTAGCGGCTGACCGATTCACGCCGCCGCACCCGCCCGCAGGAGATTGCCAAGCTCGCGGAGGTGCCTCGGGACCGCCGTGAAGGGATCCTCGGCAGCCTCGTACTCGAGCGCAACCCATCCCTGGTAGTTCGCCTCGCGCAGGATCTTCAGGACCCGCGGATAATCGGACGGCTCGGGCTTGCCGCCGCGTCGCTGGATTTCGACCTTCACCTGCACGTTCACCGCGTACGGGGCACAGCGCTCGATGTCGGCGTACGGATCGTCCGTGTGGAAATTGCCGGTATCGAGGTTGATGCCGATCCAGGGGCTTTGCACGGCATGGACGATGTCCAGCAGGTCCCCGGGTTGCGCGACGATGCCCCCATGGTTCTCGATTCCCAGGAAGACGCCGGCGCGTCCGGCCGCCTCGCCGCACTCCTCGAGCGCGCGGATGCAGTTCCGTTTCGCATCGGCATTGGATTGACCCTCGGTGTTGCCGGCGAAGACGCGGATATGAGGCGCGCCCAGCACCTGGGCGTGCTGGATCCACCGTTTGACCCCATCGATCTCGCGTTGTCGCTTCTCACCTTCGGGCGGAGTGAAGGTGTTGCCCACGGCGGTGCCGCTGATGCTGATGCCGCGGAGAAACGCGTGACGCCGAAGACCGATCAGAAACGGGTCGTTGATCTCCGGCGGGAAATAGTAACTGGTCAACTCGGTACCCTCGCAGCCGTGGTCGGCGCAAAAATCGATGAAGTCCTCGAGACTCAGTTGGTGGTCTCCGGGCGCGGGAGTCCGGCCGGCATCAGGGCGGTTCTTGAAATACTGCCGGAACGAATAGGCGGCCAGGCTCAGGCGCAGGCGTGGTGGGCCCCGCCGCACGAAGGGTTCAACCGCGGACACGCAACGGGCGCCGGCCAGCAGGGTGGCCGTGCCGAGAAAGGTTCGTCGGGACAGGGCATTCATGGGAAGTTTCGTCGGTTCGCAAACCGCGGATTGAGACCATGAACCGCGGCGGGAATCCTCAGAGCCCGTCCGGCGGGAGAGAGATGGCGTGAGGATCGATTCATGGGAGAGACGGCACGAACCCTGCCCGAACGGGGAATCCGGTGCCACGAAGAAAAGGGCCGCGGAGGTTGTGCGGCTTGGGTGAAAGGGTTCCGCTCATCTGGATCATGAGATTTCCCACTTGCACCGGTTGAGAAGATCGATTATTTCCCGCGACATCGGGGCCGGATCCAACCTCCAGGACGGAGGTGGGCTTTGGGTCGAGGCTTCACTTCCGAGTATTCGAAACCGAGTTGTATTTGTTCCAGGAGGATTCCCATGTCTGTACTGCATACCTTACGTTTCCCATTTGCGTTTGGGGTTGGCGTCGCGGCCTGCTGTGTTGGCCCATCGCCATCCTGGGGTGGCAACCTCAATGCCTTCGTCGAAACCGATCTGGTTTCGGACCTGCCCGGTGTCGCGCTTCATCAAGATCCAAATCTCGTCAACCCGTGGGGGATCGCACTCTCCGCCACGAGCCCATTCTGGGTGTCGGACAACGGCACGGGCGTCTCGACACTGTACGACGGCGAAGGGGGAATCCGCTCCCTGGTCGTGACAGTTCCACCCCCTGCGGGCGGGGCGGACCCGTCGAAACCCACGGGAATCATCTTCAACGGAGGACCGGCGTTCGAAGTCGCTCCGGGTCTGCCTGGCCGCTTCATCTTCGCCACGGAGGACGGGACGATCTCCGGTTGGAACCCGGGGGCCGATGCCACCCACGCGCTGCTCCAGGTCGACAACAGCGCCTCCGGGGCCGTGTACAAGGGCCTGGCCAGCGGAAGCGGTTCCGGGGGGCCGTTGCTTTATGCCGCAAACTTCGGGGCCGGGACGATCGATAGCTTCGCCTCGGATTTCAGCCCCACTGCGACCCCCGGCGGGTTTGTGGATCCCGGGCTTCCCTCCGGCTATGCCCCGTTCAACATCCAGAACCTGAATGATCATCTGTACGTCACCTACGCCCTGAAGGAGGTCGGAGGCGATGACGACGTTGCCGGCCCTGGCCATGGTTTCGTGGATGTGTTCGACCTGGATGGGAATCTTGAAATGCGCCTTGTGTCGGATGGCGTGCTCAATTCGCCCTGGGGCCTGGTGATTGCCCCCGATGAGTTCGGCCCATTCGCGGGCGACCTCCTCGTCGGCAATTTTGGCGACGGCCTCATTCATGCGTTTGACCCGGCCACGGGTGACCTGGTTGATGTCCTGCGCCGCGAGGACGGCAGCGTGCTCCAAATCCCCGGCCTCTGGGCCCTGGTCGTCGGCAACGGCGGCAGTGGGGGAGACGAGGACGACCTCTATTTCACGGCAGGTATTGCCGCGGAGGAACACGGGCTGTTTGGCGAGATTGCCGCCGCCGTCCCGGAGACGGGCGCGCGCGCGCCGCTTGCCCTCGGATGTGTTGCGGTCGGGATCTTCTCATGGGGCATGCGCCGCCGCCGGGCGACGCACTGCTGACCGCTGGCGACCCACAACTCCACGCCTCCGTCCGTCGACGGAGGCGTCAAACGTCAATGACCGGCCCCCGGCCCTCCGGGGGCCGGTCCTTTGTTTCAGGTTGCACCCGCGGAGGCCGACGCGAAGGAGGCGGCGGACCTGGCCCTCCCCGATCCACCCCGAGCAGCGCGCCCACCAGCCACGATACGATGCTGATCACCGCGGCCCCGCCGAGCGCGGACCAGAAGGACTCGACCGTGAGGGAGCGGACCAGCCAGGCGACAAGGCTGAGCAAGCCGGCATTGATCACCCAAAGAAACAAACCGAGAGACACGAGCACCAGCGGGAGGCTCAACAAGGTCAGGATGGGCCGCACAAACGTGTTCAACAGCCCGAGAATGAGCGAGGCCACGAACAATCCCGGCACGGAGCTGATATGGATCCCGGGAACGATCTGGGTCGCAGTCAGCACCCCGACGGTGTTGACCAGCCACCGTAGCAAGAAGTACCGGAGCGGATGGGGATTCATCCGGCTCAGGTCCTCCCCGGTTCGGCCACCAGCCATTCGGCTTCGCTCACCGATTGCACCGTGACCTTGCCCATCGCGGCAGGCAGCAGACAAAAGTCCCCCGCCTTGAGCACCTCCACCGCGCCCTCCGGTTCGATCGCGACTTCGCCGGAAACGACGGCAACCAGCGCGCAGCGCCGCAGGGACCACCCCGCCCGAGCGCCCACTTGGGTCCGCCAGGCATCGACGTCGAAGCACCGATGTCGAACGAGGGGCCGCACCGCAAGGGGCCCCTCGTTCTGCCATCGCGATGGCAGGAGTGTCGGTTCCTGATCCGTGAAATCGATGCTCTCCAGCGATTCGCGGACGTGAAGCGGACGCGGTCGTCCATCGAGACCCGGACGGTTCCAGTCGAACACACGGAACGTGGTGTCGGAGTTTTCCTGGATCTCGAACAGCACCAGGCCGGCGCCCAGGGCGTGCACCCTACCGCTGGGGAGAAACAGCGCGTCGCCTGGGCGAACCGGGACGCGGTGGAGGCATTCTGAAAGCGAACCGTCGCCCACACGGCGTTCAAATTCCTCCCGCGAGGTTCCCTTCCGGAGACCGGCAAGGACCTCCGAGCCGGGGTCGACCGCCGTGAAATACCACATCTCGGTCTTCGGATCTCCGCCAAGAGCGGCCGCCTTCTCCGCGGGCGGATGGACCTGGACGGACAGGACCTGGCGCGCATCGAGGATCTTGGCGAGAAGGGGAAACCGGCCGCCTCTCGGCGCCGCATCGCCGAGCAGCGCGGGCCCCTCCGTCGCCATCAGGTCCGACAGGCCCTGTCCCCGTCGCGATCCGTTGGAGATCACGCTCACCCCCTCCGGCCGGTCGGTCACCTCCCAGGACTCGCCAATCGGCGAGCCGGAAGGCAGCGTTCGACCATACAAGGACGCAAGGCGGCTTCCGCCCCACACGCGTTCCTTGTAGATCGGATGGAATCGGAGGGGATGCCAATCCATCAGCTCGGGTTTGAATCCGGAGGGTTCGATGGGTCAGACGCCGGCGGCTCCGCTTCGGCGCCCTGCCGGGCGCGCACGGTGAAATGGCCCATGGCGCGGAACTTCGCATACCGCAGTCGGAGGCGTTCGGTGACGGGCAGGACGATCAGTTCCTCGAGATGGCGGAGGAGAGCGGCCTTGACGGTTGCGGCAGCGGCGGCGGGATCATGGTGAGCGCCGCCGTCCGGTTCGGGAACAACTTCATCAACCAGCTTGAATTCCAGGAGGTCCCTGCCGGTGATCTTCAAGGCCTCCGCCGCCTGGGGCGTGGCCTTTCGGTCTTTCCAAAGGATGGCGGCGCAGCCCTCGGGGCTGATGACGGAGTAATAGGCGTTCTCGAGGATGAGGACCCGATCCGCCACGCCGATCCCCAGGGCCCCGCCCGATCCGCCCTCGCCGATGACCGTCGCGATGATCGGCACCTCGAACCGCATCATCTCCCGAAGATTGACCGCAATGGCCTCGGCGATGTGGCGTTCCTCGGCGCCGATCCCGGGATAGGCACCGGCCGTGTCGATGAGCGTGATGACCGGAAGTTGAAACTTGTCCGCAAGGCGCATCAATCGAAGCGCCTTGCGATAGCCCTCCGGATGGGCGGATCCGAAATTGCGGAGGATGTTCTCCTTGGTGTCGCGCCCCTTCTGGGTTCCCAGGAGGAGCACTCGATGCGCACCGAGACACGCAAACCCGCCAACCATCGCGTGGTCGTCCGCGTACAATCGGTCCCCGTGCAGCTCGGAAAACTCCGAGAAAGCGAGTTTCGCGTAATCGAGGAAGTACGGGCGCAACGGATGACGGGCCAGTTGGACCCGTTCCCATGGGGTGAGATTGGCGTAAATCTGGCGGCGCGTTTCCGCCAGCTTCGCTTCGATGACCCGGATCTCGTCTTCCAGTTGAAGCCCCAGGGGATTGGCCTGTTGAGCCCGGCGCAATTCATCAAGCTTTTGCTGGAGTTCGATGAGCGGTTTCTCGAAGTCGAGATGGTGCTTCATCGCGTCTGTCAGCATAGGCGCCGCGCCCGGGAAGCGGCAACGTCGGTTTTTGCCGTCGGGGGACCTCCGCCACCTCGGACTCGAACGCCAGGCATCGGGAAGGAATCGGGCGGCGCCCGAAGTGTTTCCAAGGGGATCGTCCGCGGGCGCAATCGCCTCGGAAGCTTCGAAAGAAGGAGGCCCTCAGTCGGGCCATCGGCCGTTCACGATCGGGCGCAAGTGAAGCTCCGCCGGGTCCAACACGACGTGCCGGATACGCCGGCGTTTCCAGGTGTAGGTGACGTGGACTTCGCCGTTGCGGGTCTGGATCGCCGCGGGGTAGGAGAATTCGCCCGCCTCGCGCTCGAGCACCGCTGCCGCCTGCCATCGGCGGCCGTCGAGCGAGAGGGCGACATTCAGCATGTTTCGTCCCTGGGGCGTGTGATTGTACACGAGGAGAAACCGGCCATCCCGAAGCCGCACCGCGTCGATTCCCGCGCTGGGATTGGGAAGCGCGGTGCGGGTCAGGGGGCCCCAGGTTCTACCGTCATCCCCGGACCATGCCTCCAGAATGCTGTGTTGCCGTGAGCGACAGAGCAGTTGCATTTCACCATTTCCATGCGGCAGCAACGTCGGCTGGATTGCCCCCCATTCGTCCGCCCGGTTCAGCGGTCCCGTTCGAGACCAGGTCCCCAGCGGGTCGCGCGTCCATTCCATGTGAACCCGCCACCCCGCGTCTTCCGTGCTGGATCCGCAAAGGAGGGTTCCGTCGGCGAGCTCAATGGGCTTGGCTCGAATCGGTCCCAGTTGGCCGTCAGGCAACCGGCGCGGCGGCGACCAATGGCCCCCTTGATTGCGCGACACCCGGATCATTCCCCACCACGAAGACGGACGCGGCCCCGCCTTGTAGAACAACAACAGCGGTCCCTCGCGTGGCTGAAAGAGCACCGGATTCCAGCAGGGGACCGGGTGGCCCGCGGCGTCGTTCCCTTCCGCGACCTTCTCGGGCGGTGTCCAGCCGCCGTGAAACGTGCGTGACACATAGATACAGACATCGTCCTTTCCCTCCGCAGTCCCTCCGAACCAGGCCGCCACAAGACCCCGGCGCGTCTCCGCAACCGTCGAGGCATGACAGGATTTGAATTCGGCGCTCTCGAAAATGAATTCGCGGCGAACGACACCGGCCGCGTCCAGCGACTCGCCCTCGATCTTGGCTTCGGCCTCGGCGGCGGCGGTCGCGGACCGGAAGGGATGAACGGTCCAAAGGCCCGCCAACAGTCCCGTTCCCAGCCGCAGGCAGCGACGGCGTGACCAGCCCTGCCCGTCCGCCGGGACCCGTTTCGCCGGATGTGGGGGCAGTCTCACGGCTCGCGCGCGGTGGTGAGGGGAAAGTTATCCGTCCGGAATGGGGATGCGGGGAGCCCGGCCTTGTCGTAGAGATTCACGACCGGGTAGTCCGCCCATCCGAATCGCACCGCGATGGGGTCCTTGACCTGCGGACTCGAGACCTCGACATGGGAGCCTCGAATCTGCGCGTCCGCCCAGACCCACTCCCGATCCTCACCGCAAATGGCGAAGCCTTTCAGCGGCCCGCCCTTGGCGACGAGCCCTCCGTCCCTGAAGGAGAAATAAAGGTTGGCGTGTCCATGGGAGAAGGTGACCCGACGGGCGATCGGCCCCAGGTACGCGATCCGCTCGTGATAAGCGATGCCGCGCGCCTGGAGCGCCAGACGTTCGCCGACCGTGCGTTTGTCGGTGGGATGGATGTTGTCCTTGTCCCCGACGTCGGTGATCACGGCCATGCCGACACCTGGAAGGGCCTTGAGCGTCAGGAGTTGCGCCTCGCGAAGTTCGGCCCAATCGCTATCAACCGGCTTCGCGGCGATCTCGTCGAGGGACCGTCGGCGGTCCTTGTCCCAGGGCGCCAACTGAACGAAGAGGAATGGGAAATCACCCTGCCCCCAATCGCCGCGCCAGCTCTGGATCAAAGTGGGGAACAGGCGGGCATACTGATCGGCGCGCGACGCATTGGACTCGCCCTGGTACCAGATCACGCCGGCGATCGCGTAGGGGATCAGGGGATAAATCATGCCGTTGTACAGCTCGCACGGCCGCCACAGCCCCCAGGGACGCTGCTGGATCGGTTCCCGCCCTTCAGCCCGTGCGCGCGCCGCTTCCTTTTCCCAGGCGGCGAGGCTTTCTTCAAACTTCCGCAATTGCTCCGGGTAGGTGTCGAGGATGTCGTGTTTGAATTCGGGATCCGATTCGAGGTACGCCTGTCGAATCCAGACCTCGGCAGGCGATCCGCCCCAGGAGGTGTGGATCAGGCCCACCGGGACCTTCCGGGCGCGCTGGAGCTCGCTGCCGAAAAAATAAGCAACACCGGAGAAGGCCCCGACCGTGGACGGATTGCACACCTCCCATTGGGACCGGAAATTGTCGATCGGTTCACGGGCCTTCAACTTCGGCACCGTGAAGAGTCGAAGCTGATCATTCGCGGAGTTCGCCACCGCCTCGTTGGCCCCGTCACTTCGATTCAGGGGCCATTCCATGTTGGACTGCCCGCTGCAGACCCACACCTCGCCGACGAGAACATTCGTGAAGGTGAGGGTCGTGTTTCGCCCCCGGACCACCAGCGTGTCGGGGCCGCCCGCCTTTTCCGATGGAAGCCGGACCACCCACCTGCCATTCGGCGACGACGCCGTCTCCGCATGCCCGCGGAATTCCACCGTGATCTCCTCGTTGGGATCGGACCATCCCCAGACGGGGATCGGACGTCCCTGTTGAAGCACGCCATTGTCACTGAAGAGCGCGGATACCTCCAGGGCGGTCGCGCGTAGCCCCATGGCGTGGAGGGCGGCAACCACCAACAGCGCGCGCACGTGCGGGAAACGGGTCAAGGACACCTCAACAGGACAGGACATATGACGGCGTGCGTCAAGGTCCCGGAAGCGACCCTCGGCGGCACCGGGGGGTGGGGGCAAGTTCATGGGAAGCTGCATCCCAGGCGTTGGAGGATCGCTTCCACATCAAATACACAGCCCCCCCAGGTTCCGCCGCTCACCGATTGTAGCGCCGCCCAAAGGCGTGTGTCGGCCGGGAGAAGCGGGTGCGCGGCGAGGTCCTCCCGGACCGGCCGTCCCGCGAGTTCCGCCGCCGCCGCTTCGGGTGAGAGCGGATGATCCGCCGAACCCACGAAATCCACCCGCCCCTCCAGGCGGCGCCGGTCGAGTTCGATCCGGATCCGGTCACCATCCTTCAATCGGCCAATGGGGCCTCCCGCCAACGCCTCCGGTCCCACGTGTCCGATGCATGCCCCCGTGCTTACCCCGGAGAAGCGCGCGTCCGTGAGGAGCGCGACATGCCGCCCGAACTCGAGGTACTTGAGCGCCCCGGTCAACTGGTAGGTCTCTTCCATGCCCGTACCGAGGGGACCGCATCCGGCGAGGACAATGATGTCCCCCGCCTGAATGCGGCCTTCCTTGATGGCGCGGATGGCGGCGGGCTCGGACATGAACACCCGGGCCGGCCCTTCCTTCCGATACACGCCATCGGCGTCCACGACCGCCGGATCCATCGCCGTCGCCTTCACCACCGCTCCTTCCGGGCAGAGATTCCCACGCGGAAATATGACCGTGCTCGTCAGGCCAAGGGCGGACGATCTCGTGGGCGACAGGATCACATCGTCGGGATTCACGCCATCGAGTGCCTGGAGGAGTTCACGGAAGCGACGTCGGCGATCGCTCCCGCGCCAGGCGTCCAATGCCTCTCCCAACCGGATGCCTTCAACGGTCAGCACCTCGGTATCGAGAACCCCGAGTTCCCTCAGATGCAGCATCACCTCGGGGACTCCGCCCGCCAGAAAGACGCGGACCGTGGGATGCTGGACCGGGCCGTTGGGCAGCACACTCACCAATCGCGGCACCTTGCGATTGATGGTGATCCAATCCTCGACGGAGGGTCGGCGCAGGCCCGCGGCGTGGGCGATCGCCGGAAGATGAAGGAGGAGATTGGTCGAGCCCCCGAAGGCGGCGTGCACGGCCATCGCGTTGCGGATGCTCGCATCGACGAGGACATCGCGGCCGCGCAGCCCCTTTTCTTCCATGCTCATCACCAGGCGAGCCGCCCGAATGCCAATCTCCTTCCACACCGGTTCGCCCGACGGCGCCAGGGCGCTGTGACTGGGCGCGAGCCCAAGTGCCTCGCCAACGACCTGCGAGGTGGCGGCGGTCCCCAGGAACTGGCAGCCGCCTCCCGGCGTGGCGCAGGCGCGGCAACCGAGATCGGATGCTTCCTCCACCGAGATCACCCCATGTGCGAAACGCGCTCCCAGCGTCTGGATCGCCGCGGCATTTTCCCCGGTTTCCGGCGGCAGCGTCACGCCTCCCGGCACTAGCGCGCATGGCAGTTCACGCATGGCGGCGAGGGCCATCATCATCGCGGGAAGTCCCTTGTCGCAGGTCGCAACGCCAATCACGCCGGAGCGGGTCGGCAGCGAACGAATCAACCGCCGGAAGACCTGGGCCGCGTCGTTGCGATACGGCAGGCTGTCGAACATCCCCACGGTTCCCTGCGTGCGCCCGTCACACGGATCGGAACAGCAGGCGGCGAAGGGAATCGCCCCGCATCGCCTCAATTCGTCGGCAGCCGCGCGCACCAGGAGGCCGATCTCCCAGTGACCCGTGTGAAATCCCAGCGCCACCGGCCGCCCGTCCTCGGCACGAAGACCTCCCTGGGTGCTGAGGATCAGGAACTCCTTGCGTCCCAGCTCGCGCGGATCCCATCCCATGCCCGTGTCCTGCGACCAGCCAAACAGATCGCCGCTGGGGCGCTCGCGCAGCATCTCTTCCGTGAACGGAAGACGGCCTTCGGGGCCCGGGGCACGGGTGCGGACCCGATACACATCCGGAAGCATCGGTTCGAACAGCGCCTGCAACGGAATCATGGTCGACCGACCCAATCAGAAGCTGTGGCCGCGGGAAACAGGGATCAACGACAGCGGGAGCATCGCCGATGTCGACGCCGCCGCGACCGGGGCGCCAGGATCCAGCGATTCCTGCGCCTCGTCATGCGCTTCGAGGTAATCTGCCCTTCGCGGTGCGCCGCCTTGCACGCCAGAATCGGCTCGCCCGAACCCTCAAGTTCTTTACAACTTCCTTCCTGTGAAGCGCCTCTCGGTCTTCCTGCTTTGCATCGCCACCTCCTGGGGCCGGGCACAGACGACCAATCCGCCACCGAACATCGTGCTCGTCCTTGCGGATGACCTTGGATGGACGGACGCGGGGTTTGCCGGCTCGCGATTCTATGAGACGCCGCGCCTCGACGCACTTGCCGCGGGCGGCATCCGATTCACCAGCTTCTACGCCTCTCCCAATGGGGCCCCCACCCGCGCCGCCCTTTTCACCGGGGAGTACAGTCCAAGAACCGGCGTCTATGCAACCGACTCGCTGGAACGCGGTGATGCCGCCGCCCGCCGGCTCGTCCCTCCACCCAATGCCGGCCACCTGCCCGCGGGGATGCCAACCCTTGCCACCGTCCTCAAAGCGGGAGGTTACACCACCGCGTTCTTCGGCAAATGGGAACTCGGTCGCGGGCCCGAAGAACGCCCCGACACCTTCGGGTTCGATGAGGTGCTCCTCTCTCAGGACAAACATCTCGGTTTCACCACCGATCCCCCCGTCGAAGTGCCCGCCAACGCTTATCTCGCGGATTTTCTCACGGATCGGGCGCTGGATTTCATGGGTCGACACACCCACCAACCCTTTTTCGTGACCCTGGCCCACTTCGCCGTGCATGCCCCGTACGAGGCGAAGCCGGAATGGGTGGCGCATTTCGAAAAACGCGCCCCCGCGGGGGGCCATCGCGACGCCGTCTACGCCGCCATGATTGCGATGCTTGACCAGGACGTCGGCCGCATCCTGGACAAACTCGACGAATGGAGACTGTCCGACCGCACTGTCGTGATCTTCTTGTCGGACAATGGCGGCGTCGGCGGATACATCGACACGGAGAATAACGGTCGGCGCACCGGGGTGACCGACAACAGCCCGCTCCGCGGCGGCAAGGGCATGCTGTATGAAGGCGGGATCCGCGTCCCGTTTCTCGCGCGTTGGCCCGGCGTCATCCAGCCCGGTTCACGCACGACCCAGCCCGCGCTGGACATCGACCTCTTCCCCACGCTCTGCGACATCAGCGGTCTTCGTCCGCCAACGAACCACGTCCTGGATGGCGTCAGCCTCGCCCCGCTCCTGCGGGATCCCAACGCCCATCTCGGACGCGACGCCATCTATTGGCACTTCCCCGGCTACGTCGAGGCCCAGGGAAAAGCCGGCTGGCGCACCACGCCCGCCGGCGCGGTCAGGGCCGGCAACTTCAAGTTGATCGAGTGGTTCGAGGATGGCCGGACCGAGTTGTTCAATCTCATCGAGGACCTCGGCGAAAACAACAGCCTGGTCCGAAGCCTCCCCGAGAAGGCAACCGAGCTGAAAGGCAAACTCGCCGCCTGGCGGACCGCCGTCCACGCGCTCATGCCGCAACCCAAGGCGGCGACCCCCGATGCCGCCGCGGCGCCCAAGCCGCCTCCATGAGCGGTCGGCCCCGCCTGCGCCTCCATGTCACTGCGGCGGCCGAAAACGCCGTCCGACGCGGGCACCCGTGGGTCTTCGCCGATCGTGTTCGGGCGCAGAACCGTCCCGGCGCCATGGGGGAACTCGCGGTCCTCTACGATCGGCGGGATCGCTTCCTGGCCCTCGGCCTCTATGATCCATCCTCCCCGCTGCGCGTCCGCATCCTGCACTCGGGCGATCCGATCGAACTCAACGCGTCCTGGTGGGCCGGACGTCTCGAGGCCGCCCTTGGGAGGCGAGCCGGTCTCTTCGGACCCGACACCACCGCGTGGCGTTGGATCCATGGCGAGAGCGACGGCTGGCCCGGCCTGGTCCTCGACCGGTATGCCGACGTCCTCGTCCTCAAACTCTACACCGCCGCCTGGTTTCCCAGGCTCGATGACCTGGCCGCGCTGCTTCTGGACCGACTGAAACCGCGGTCGATCATCCTCCGCTTGAGTCGCAACACCGCCCCCGATTCCTCCCGGGAGCCCGGACCGTGCGATGGCTCGCTGCTTGCCGGAGAAGCCCTGACCTCACCCGTTCTCTTCCTCGAGAACGGGCTCCGTTTCGAGGCCGAGGTCGTGCGCGGACAGAAGACCGGGTTCTTCCTGGACCAACGGGAAAACCGCGCCCGCGTTGGCAAGCTCGCCCGCGATGCCGACGTCCTCAACGCCTTCAGTTTCTCCGGCGGATTTTCCCTCTACGCAGCGCGCGGAGGCGCCCGCCGCGTGACGGACCTCGACCTCAGCGCCCATGCGCTCGCCAGCGCCCGCCGCAATTTCGACTTGAACCGCGACCTGCCGCAGGTCGCGGCGGTCCTCCACGAGACCGTGCAGGCCGACACCTTCGCTTGGCTGGCCCACCCTCCCGAGCGCCGTTTCGATCTGATCATCCTCGATCCGCCCTCCCTCGCCCGCCGCGAGTCCGAGCGGGCGGGCGCCCTGGCCGCCTACGCCCACCTCGCAGCGCTCGCCGCCGGGTGCCTGCGATCAGGAGCCTCGCTGGTCGCGGCCTCCTGTTCGGCACACGTCCCGGCCGGGGCGTTCTTCACCGCTGTGCGCGACGGCGTCCGGCGGGCTGGCCGCGCCTTTGAGGAGATCCTCACCACCGGCCAACCACCGGATCATCCCGCCACCTTCCCCGAGGCGCACTACCTCAAGGCCGTCTACTTGCGCGTGACGGAATCCACTGCGGCCCGAAGGCGTTCGTCCGCGCGCGATTGACCCCTGAATTCCAGGAGATTGACCGCATCGACTCGGGTTTGCAGCCCATCGGTTCTCCCGGGATCCAGCCGGGTGGAGACGGCCATCATGGAAACCAGGCGATCTCCGGGTTGTTGGTTCGTCCTCTGCCCGTGTTGAACTCCCAATAGGCCGTGTTGCGAAACCAGGTCACGTGCCCGTCGAGGAAGAGAAACTGCGCGCCGCCAGAATGGATGTTCGTGTGGACGAACGACCAGCCGCCGACGGCGGGCAGATTCTTCGTGTCAAAAAGCCAGACAATGCCGGCCGGGTCCGGAATGTTCACCAATCGCACCGAAACCTCGTCGTTGCTCGTGCCGTCCACGTGCTGATTCAGGCAATAGTGAAACAGGTTCCTGCCGTTGCTGCGGCGTCGATTCGACGGACAGAGCCACGGTGTGGGGCCTGTTGGGGCGGCGGCATTGGTTCTCCACGGCAGGTCATGGTACCTGGGGAGGGCCATCTCGCGCGGAAGCTGAATATACCAACCCCTGTTGGTCTGGCGGTCGGTGGGATTCGGGAAACCTTCCGGCGGCAGGAAATCGTCGTGAGCAGCGAGATAGAGATGCGTCCCCAGGCCCCATTGACGCAGGTGATGCCTGCAGACCACCGACGCCGCCCGCGCACCGGCCGAGCGGAGCGCGGGCAACAGGAGACCCGCCAGCATTCCCACCGCACCGATAACCACGAGCAGTTCGAGGAGCGTGAAGCCCCCGGGCGGCGCGATTGGAGGCCAGTCGCAATGACACGCCACCTGTCCGGGGCCGGACCCCGGCGCGAATCGAGTCTTCATGATGAGACAACACGTCGAGCGTGATCGCCGACGTGCAACCGCCCTCCCAGGCGCGCGCCCTGCGTACCACACGCCGGGCAGAACACCACCTCAAATCCAGTGAAGGATGAATTCGCGCCGGGTGGGGCTCCAGGAATGTCCGGGTGACCGCGGGGCGGACCCGGTCCTCACCAGGCCGTGAAGAGAAGGACGACAATACTATTGACCGACCCCTTTGGGTGGAGCAAGAAGCACCGGTGCCGGGTCCAGAGCAGAAACCCCATCTCTCCACCAAACCCATTCCCGTTCGCGAGCGGCTCATCTTCGCCCTCGACGTCGAAAGCACCGCGGAAGCCCGTGGGCTGGTCGAAACACTCGGTGATTCGATCGCATTCTACAAACTCGGCCTGCAGATCTTCCTGGCCGGTGGTTACTACGAGCTGATCCAGTGGCTTCGGGACCGCGACAAACGGGTGTTTGTCGACCTCAAGTTCTTCGATGTCCCCGAGACGGTCGGCGCCGCGGTTCAACAACTGCGGAATCGCGGTGTCACCTTCGCGACGGTTCATGGAAACGATCGCATCCTCGAGGTCGCCGCGCAGCGGAAGCACGAGGTCAAGGTGCTCGCCGTCACGGTGCTGACGAGCCTGGATCAACACGATCTCCAGGACCTCGGCTTCGTCTGCGACCCCGAGGAACTGGTCCTTTCCAGGGCGCGCAGGGCGCTCAGCCTCGGCTGTGACGGCGTTATCTCCTCCGGTCTTGAGGCCAGCCGACTCCGGTCGGAACTCGGAGCCAACTTCCTTGTCGTGACCCCCGGGATCCGGCCCGTCGAGAACCGCGCCGTCGACGATCAGAAACGCGTCGTCGACATCGAGCAGGCCTTTCTCAATGGAGCGGACTATGTCGTGGTTGGCCGGCCCATTCGCAAGGCCGGCGATCCCCGGGCAAAGGCCGAGGAGTACCAGGACCGAATCGCGAAGCTTTTCGAATCGTGAAATCCAGGAGCCCTCACCCTCTCCCGCCAGGCGCGCCGGGCGGGAAAGGGAATGTGAGGCGGGGAACACCCCTCTCACAGACCCCCGAAAAAAAGAGGCGGGCCTTGGGCTACACACGGAGTTCTTCAACCCAAAGCCCGCCTTCCTTCCCCGAGGAAGGAAATTGGCCTACCGCCCAGCGGGGATGCCGCCGGACGGATCCTGCCCTCCGCCGCGTCGACAGAATGCTTCTGCGATACACGACCGACGGCGGGAACGGCGATCAATTAGCTGTCCTGCACGCCGTTTGGCAAGTGGTTTTGATCGATTCGGTCCCTTCGGGACGCGCGATCATCCGGCGCGGTCGCGGCCCGCTTCCGGTGCTCCACCCGGGGTGCGTCGAACTCCGCAGGGATCGCTTCCGGGCGGGCATTGAAGCAGGACGCAGGATCGGGCAGCATCTCGTCAACGCCCGATGAAACTCATCACCCCCATGTGGCATCGCGCCGCGGCCTTCGCCTGGGCGCTGGCAGCGGCAGCGGTCGGTGTCCAGGCCCAGGAACATCGCGCGACCCATCTCGGAAATCCGGCGACGCGATTTGCCGACCCGGTCACGCGATCGGCCGACCTTCGGGATCGGTTTCAGAACGAGCGCCTCAAGGCGGACATCATTTCGATCCTGAGACAGGTCCATTGGAATGGCGATCCGGCGGACCTGTTCCAGGCGGCGTCCCACTCGCCGATCACCGCGATTCGCATTATGCCTGGCGAACGATTGCCCTTCATGTCCTCTCGCGACAACGGGAGGCCGGTCGCGCTGAAGGATGTCTTCTGGGCTGGAAAGGACCCGATTGAAGCCTATGCGTTCTCGCTCACGTCGAAAGGCCGGCGCTACCGCTGCATCACGCCCAAGGCCTGCAGCAATTTCTACCTGGTGGATCTCGGACCCGATCGACCCAACCTGCAATTGGTCGCCACCGTTCCGCCCGAGGCGGGCACCTGCGATCCGATCGTTTTAAAGGTTCTGCTTCGCAATGCGGGCTATTCCCCCCTCACGGAGGTCCATTTCACCCGGGTGATCCCGGACGCACTCGAACCCCTCGACAGCGCGTCGACGTCGGAAGTCGTGATTCCCTTCCTGCGCGCCGGCGAGGTGCGGGAAGTGCGAATGCCGGTCCAACCCCGTCGCGGGGGGATGTACGAGCCGACCTTCAGCGCCGTTTGCGCCGAAGGCGGGACGGCAAAGGCCAGCGGCCGAATGACGGTACGCGCGGCGAGCCTTGCGATCGAATGCACGGCGCCCCCCGAGGTGCCGATCGGACGCACCGTCGAGGTGTGTCTCAAACTCCGCAACGCCGGCGACGCCGTTCAACCGCGGGCGAAGGTGACCCTGCCCGTACCGAGTGGCGCCTCGCTGGAAAGCGCGACTGGCAATGGGAGGTTGGCGGACGGCCATCTGGAGTGGGAAGTGGCGGATCTCCAGCCACAAGCCACCGACAAGCTCTGCGCGCGGTTCACCGCGACGCAGCCGCAGAGCTTCGCGTGGGTCGCAGACGCCCAGGGACCCTGCACGGCGGCGGTCGGAACCCGCTGCGAGACGCGGGTCCTTGGCGTGCCCGGGATTCTCCTGGAGGTCGTGGACCTCGAGGACCCGATCGAGGTCGGAAAGGATGTGACTTACGAGATCAGGATCACCAACCAGGGCTCCGGGCCCCTGACCCACGTGCGCGCCGTGTGCACCGTGCCGGAGATCCAGGAATTCGTTTCGGCGAAGGGAACAACGGGGGCCGAAGCGGCCGGGCGGACTGTGACCCTGACGCCGGTTGACATGCTCGAAGGCAAGGCGGTGGCGTCCTGGAGTGTCGTGACGCGTGCCGGCGCGGCCGGAGTGTGTCAGTTCCAGGTGGACCTGACCTCCGACCAATTGTCACGACCCGTCCGCGAAACCGAGTCCACGTCGCAATACTAACGAGGCGCAGCCCGCCCATGAACCCGCCAATGCGTCCGTTGATTTGCAGCGACTTGCGAATTGGGGTTCATGGGCTGTTTTCCGCCAATCTCAAGACGGTCCTCAAGGATCGGCAGCCGGTCTTTGGACCAGGAAGGCCTGGGTCCAGGGAGGCGGTGGTGGAGTGGCCCCGGCCCTGACTCGGGCCTTCCAGTCCTCGTCGGTCAGGCGGGTCGCCAGGGGCATCTCAAACTCGTAATGGCTCAGCACCGGGCCGGTGTGGACCATCAGGTCCGGCCCGTTGTCGACGACCATCATGAGGAGGTTCACCTGGCCGACGCCTTCGTGAAGAACAGCCCCGGGGTCGAGATCAGGATCGGAGAACCCCGCCGTCAGGACTGTCGTCACTAGTTCATCGGGCTGGTTGGACTCGTGCGGCGGCGGAATCACCGTGCTCCCTTCCGGCGGTTCCATTTCCGGGTCTTTCCCCTCGTTGGCGCGGAGGAACAGGAGAGTGTAATGCCCCTTGTAGAGCCGGCCTCCGACGTAGTCCTGGTACGCCTCGACCCAGTTTCGGACGAACTCCCTCTGCTCAACCGTGAAAGGCTCCTGCTGGAGTTCCTGCCCTGCCATCGCCTCCAACGCGCGACAGGTGTCGCCAAACCGGGTGAAAAATGCCCTGAGGATGCGCCCCATTTCGGCGGGAGAACCGTAAGGTTGCATCTGGATCGGCTCCGCAAGAGACAGGTTTAGATTGCCGAAAAGATCCGAGGCGCGGTCAGCCATCCCGGCCATCCGCAGGTAGAATTCGGGTCGCGGCTCGACAAAGCCGGCCGGATAGGAGCACAGGAACGGCCCGACGACGGTCTCTTTGGCGTAGAGCACGGTGTCATGGCGGAGTTGGGTCCATGACGCGAGCTGGGTATTGAGCGTCTTCATGGCCCAGGCCCGGGTTCGCATGGCCTGCGGGTACTCCGGCGCGCTGGTCGGCTCCGACAGGGTTCTCAACGCGGGCAGCCAGAGCATATAGAGACTGTCGTTCCAGGCGTCGGGCGGGAGTTCATCGACAGTCCCGCGCACTGCCGCGAGATTGTGTTGGTAGGGAAATCCGTCGCGGAACGGAACACCCTGTGGATTGAGGATGTTCTCCACCAGCTCGGGGACGATGGAACTGTTTCCAAGCACACCGAATGCCACGTCGAGTCCGTAACTCCGGCGGCGACGGATGTACTGGGGCGGATCTGTCCCGGGGACCGTGATCCGGTCCATTCCAGCAGGTGGTTCATGGTCCGCCAGGTGCCGGCCATGCCCGACTCCTTCCAAAGGTCATGCAGGACAAGGGCCGCGCCGAGCTGCCGCGTCGACGACCACTCGGGATTGCCGGCAATCCGCAGATCGACAAGCCCGCACCACATCATCGCTCGAAAGTAATTCTCCAATCCGTAGGCGGGGTAGTGCCCGCGGGGCTTGAACAGGGAGAAGTCCACATAGTCGGGAATGTCGAAGAGCGTGTATTTCTCGTGTGGATGGGCGGGTGCCGGTTCTGACAGTTGGCACGCCTACAACCGGACAGCTTCGGGTTCAGTTTAGTGGGAACGTCGGTTCCCCAAACTGGGATACGCTGACGAATATCAGTTAAACGACGAATCGTTTGACGATAGTCGACGCTGGCGGAAGTAAAGCTCTCATTCGCTTCTATCGAGGGGTTATACTCCCGTGACAGAGCCGTTGGAAGATCGGGGCTCCTAGGTTCATCAGCCGCCAGCCGCGCCGCGACGGCATTCAACTGGTCAGCGTCTTGCAGGGTCTCCGGAAGCCCGAGTCCGAACATAGGGTTGGTCCACAACTCCACGAAGACGTGGGCGAGGTTGGCGTCATCGCTGACCACCGATGGACTGGCAAGCCACGTCACCGCTGGATAGCGGCGCATCACGAACTCGATGTTCGGTGCGCTGGTCTTGTTCGCCCGAGGAAGAGGTCGAAGACCGCGTAGCACTGGCGGCGGTAGGCCGGATGGTTGATCCGGCTCGCCGGGAGGGCGGGGTCAAGTCACCGCGTGGTGTGCCAAAGGGATACCCGGCGACAATCACGGTCCGATGGCGATCCCGGGTGCGGAGAATGCAACGGTCGCTGACAATGAACGTGTCCTCTTGGTTACGGACATACGGAAACAGGTCTCTGCGGTCACCCGGCGGCTGATCGACGCCGGCGCCGTGGTGCGGGGATACTGCAGGGGATTTTGATCTTATGCTTGGAAACCCGCCTTTTGGGTGCATTCTCCAGTGGCGCCAAGACCGGAACCGCGCGGCGTGCAGGAGCCTGCCATCGCATGGGCCGCGACCGTGGGTGCCGAGTTGGAGTCGCCACCATGACCGATGACGCGCGCTCAGACGGACTTACCAGGAGTGGTCTTGGTGTTGTTGGCGACCTGCATTGGGGTACTCACTTTTGTCATTTCTACGAGACCAAGGAGGATCTGCTCGATACGGTGGTCCCCTACTTTAAGGCCGGGCTGGAGCAAGGCGAATTCTGCCTGTGGGTGGTGTCCGAACCATTGACTCCAGAGGAGGCAAGGCAGGCGCTGCAACGGGAGATTCCCGGGCTACACAAGGACCTGGCCGAGCGACGCATCGAGGTGCTTTCCCACCGCGATTGGTATCTCAAGAATGAAAGGTTCGAATTGCGCAAGGTGATCGCTGCGTGGAACGAAAAACTCAATGAGGGCTTGGGTCGAGGGTTTCCCGGAATGCGCGCGAGTGGAGACACGGGATGGTTGCATGACGAGAATTGGAGGGATTTCCGCGAGTACGAATGCGAGCTGTCGGTGCTACTATCGGGAAAGCGGATGCTTGTGTTGTGCACGTATCCGCTGAGTTCTGTGCCGGCGGCGCGCATTTTGGATGTCGCAAAGATCCATAGTGTTGCCGTTGCGCGGCGAAAGGGCCACATCGAGATCGTCGAGACGCCCGAACTCAAGGTAGCGAAGGAAACCATCCAGAGGCTGAAGGAAGGACTGGAACAGCGAGTCGCGGAACGCACCTTGGAACTGACCGTCGCCAAGGCCGCCCTGGAAAACGAACTGATTCAACGGAGAGGGGCGGAGAAACAATTGCAGGATTCCCACCAGAGACTGGAAGTGCTTGCCGGACGATTGGAATCGCTCCGCGAGGAGGAGCGCACACGGATTTCCCGCGAGATCCATGATGAACTCGGCCAGAAACTCACCGGCCTGAAAATGGATTTACTCTGGGTCGAGCGGAAGCTTGGTGAAACGACGAACGCGGCGGCGATCAGTCCGATCCTGGAACGGGTTGTCGAGGCGACTGAGCTGGTGGACACGATTATGACGACCGTGCAGAGAATAGGCACGGAACTGCGGCCCGGGGTTCTGGACAAACTCGGGCTCGGAGTCGCCCTGCAATTTGAAGGCCGACGATTTCAAGAACGGACGGGTATCCGGTGCGACGTCCGCCTGCCTGAAAGTGTTATGGAGCTCTCGCCGGGACATGCGACGGCCCTCTACCGAATCTTCCAGGAATGTCTGACAAACGTGGCCCGTCATGCACGAGCGACTCACGTGACGGCTGAGTTGAAGGTCGAAGGCGATTTCACGGTGCTGTCCGTGAAGGACAATGGCCGCGGCATCACCGAGGAGGAGGTCGACGGTCCCCATTCACTGGGACTGCTGGGCATGAAGGAGCGCGCGGCATTCCTGGGCGGAGCCGTCCACGTTCAACGGTTGCACGAGGGCGGGACCCAGGTCGCCGTGCGCCTGCCGCAGACGCCCAAGGAGGCCGCCGGATGATCCGTGTCCTCATTGTGGAGGATCACGCAATCGTGCGACGCGGACTGAGGGAAGTCCTGGCCGATGGATTCCCCGAGCTGCAGGTGGGCGAAGCGGAGAGCGCCGCCGCCGCCATGCAACTCCTGCGGACTCAACCGTGGAGCATTGTCCTGCTGGACATCAACATCCCCGGCCGCGACGGACTGGAACTCCTGGCCGATCTGAAACGTCTGTTTCCGGACCTTCCCGCGCTCGTCTTGAGTCAGTATCCCGAAGAAGAGTTTGCCATCCGGTCCTTCAAGCTCGGCGCGGCAGGCTACCTCACCAAGAGTCGTGCCCCTGATGACCTGCTGGCGGCCGTTCGCAAAGCTCTCGCCGGTGGAAAATATGTCACCCCGCAACTTGCGGAGCGACTGGCGAGCGCCGTGGGTGGCGACCTCATCCCGGTGCCGCACGAAAGTCTCTCCATCCGCGAACTTCAAGTCCTGCGCGGGGTTGCCCTCGGCAGCACGCTCAAGGAAATCGCCAGCGACCTCGCCTTGAGCGAAAAGACAGTCGGAACCTATCGCGCGCGAATTGCCAAGAAAATGGGACTGTCCACGAATGTGGACATCGCCCGGTACGCCCTGCAGCACCAGCTCGTTCCCTAGCAAGAAGTCTGAGGGACACCACATTGGAAACTTCGACAGGGATTTTGGAGCCGAAGGCTCTCGAGACTGCTCGCGTGCGGGTCAGGGCGGTTTGAGGTGGAGACCTTGTCAGGTGAATACCTGACACTGCCGCGCCGCCCGGGCTGACGCGAATTTCAGGCTTCATCCCATTTAACCGCGCCTCATTCAGTCGCAAGATCATGTGGAATGAAGCGTAGCCTTCTTATGTGCGGCAGAGATCCGATGCTGGCTCTCAATGCGCGGAATCGGGTCCGCCGCCTGCGATGCCCGAGCGGCCGCAGGTGTTCATCATCACGGCTCACGGCGTGGTTCGTGTTCGCGTCCGGGTCTGTGACCTCTGCGACGTCTGGCATGGTCTCCTTCGGAGTCGTTCCACTTTCCGCCGCAGTTCGGCCGTCCCTGCGATGCGCGCGTGTCACTCCGAGTCGGTTGGAACGGGCCCTTCCCTAATGATAGCCTGCGAGTTCGTTTTGAAGCGCAACACGTCCAGCGCGTCGGCATTGCTTGGATCTGTGATCAAGGCCCGTCGCCGCGAGCTCGGCTTCTCTCAGGAGGAACTGGCCTGGCGTGCCGGTCTCCACCGGACGTATGTAACGGATGTGGAACGAGGTACGCGCAATCTGTCCCTCGCGACCCTTGACCGGCTGGCGGATGCGCTCCAGACCCCTCTTTCCGCATTGCTGCGCGATGTGGACCAGGCCCGCGGCATGACTCATGGCAACGCGCGCGAGGAACCCTCACTCGCGGGCATTCTCCTGGTCGAGGATGCCCCGCGTGACGCTGAGCTGGCCGTTCACGCCTTGCGTCGCGCCGGGCTGGCAAACCCGATCCATCTCGCGGTCGATGGAACCGAGGCGCTGGAATACCTCTTCTGCACGGGCCGCTATTCCAGGCGCAATGCCGAAGACCACCCGCTTCTCGTCCTGTTGGACCTGAAGCTACCGGGCCCCGATGGGCTGCAGGTGCTCCGCACCATCCGGTCGGATGAGCGAATCCGCTCGACTCCCGTGGTGGTCCTCACGGGGTCCGAATCCCAGAATGACATCGCGGAGGCGCGGCGTCTCGGGGCGAAGGCATACATCATCAAACCGGTGGATTTCCAACGCCTGTGCGGGGTCACGCCCGACCTGAATTTTTCCTGGCTGCTTCAACCGCGCCCCATGGCCGGCCGGGGGCGCATCACAACTCGGCGATGAGATTCCAGCACTTGGACCGGCATGCAGAACTCAGGGATCAAGCCCGATGCAGCGTGGCTGCTGGTCGGATCCCGTGGCCGCCGGATGCTCTGAATGGCCGAGGCTGGCTGCCGCGGGCTCGGGACTCGCATCGATGCGGCGACCTGGGCCAATGTCTCCGGGAGTCGGTGGACGGGCCTCCCGGACCTCAGGTAATCGTGTGTTTGTCTGGTCCTTTCGTCCCATGAGAATCCTCGTCGTGGATGACATTCCCTCGAGCTCGAAAGGTTTTTGCGATGCCCTCGAGGCGGAGCAACACACGGTCCTCCTTGCCACGCAGGGCGCCGACGCGCTCGCACTATTGAACCGGGAACGGGTTGATGTCGTCGTTGCGGATGTCCTGATGCCGACGATGGATGGTTTCCGGCTTTGCTATGAAGTTCGATGCAATGCGCGGTTCAAACGCCTGCCATTTATCCTCCAAAGCGGTTGCGATGGGTCGACCACCAATGAGAGACGCGCCCGCGAAGTGGGCGCGGACCGAATCCTTCGGAAGCCGATCTCGATTCCGCTCTTTCGCGAGGCGCTCCGCCTGATCGAAGCCGAGGCAAGCCCTCGCGCGTTTCTGGATCCTCAATTGACCCCCGAACTGGAGGCAACGGAGCTGTATAATCGGCGGCTGGTCGTCGAGCTTGAGGAACGCATCGAGTCGGTCCAACGGGAATCCGAACAGCTTCGCGCCGATGCGGTGCAATCGCTTCTCCAATCGACCGCGCTGGAGACGGCAGCCAACGCAGTTCTCATCACCGATCGCGCTGGCCGAATCCTGTGGGTCAACCCCGCCTTCACACGGTTGACCGGTCACCCGGCCGACAAAGCCATCGGGAACACTCCGCGCATCTTGAAATCCGGACGGCACGACTTGGCCTTCTACCGGCAATTCTGGGACACGATCCTGTCGGGCCAGACCTGGCGCGGTGAGTTCACCAACCGGCGGCGAGACGGCACCGTGTATTACGATCTGCACACCGTCACCCCGGTGCGCAACGCCTCCGCCGAGATCACCCATTTCGTCGGAATCATGGATGACGTCACGGAACGGAAGCGCGCCGAGGACGAGGTTCGCCGCCTCAATGGCGAACTGGAACAGCGCGTCCGCGATCGCACTGCGGAGCTTGAAGAGGCCAACAAGGAACTGGAGGCGTTTTCCTATTCTGTTTCGCACGATCTTCGCGCCCCGCTGCGTGGTATCGGCGGCTATGTGCGGATGATCGAGGAGGACTGCGCTGACCGCCTCGATTTTGAGGGCAAGCGGTTGCTTGGTGTGGTGAGCAGCGAGGCCAGGCGGATGGGCCAGTTGATCGATGATCTGCTGGCGTTCTCAAGGCTAGGCCGCCAGCGGATGGAGAGCGCCCGGGTCGACCTGTCCGCCATGGCCCGCGCCGCCTATGAGAGCCTGACGGCGACCGGGTGCGGTTGCCAACCGTGTTTTCGGCTGGAACCCATGCCCGCGGCTCACGGAGACCCCGCCATGCTGCGCCAGGTGTATGCCAATCTCATCGACAACGCCCTCAAGTTCAGCCGGCACGAGGAGTCCCCGCTGATCGAAGCGGGCGGATGGATGCGCGCCGGCGAGGTTACCGCGTATGTGCGCGACAATGGCGTGGGTTTCGACCAGGCCTTTAGCGAGAAACTGTTCGGCGTCTTCCAGCGCCTGCACAGCGAAGTGGAGTTCGAAGGCACCGGGGTCGGCCTGGCGCTGGTCAGGCGCATCATTCAGCGGCATGGCGGCAGGGTATGGGCCGAAGGAAAGCCCGGCCGCGGAGCGACGTTCTATTTCACACTGCCTGTCCGAGAATCATGAGCAGCCCGGCCCAAGTCGAAGTCCTCTTGGTCGAAGACAATCCCCGCGACGCGGAAATGACGCTGCGCACCTTGCGCAAGCGCAACCTCGCCAACCAGGTGGTCCACGTTCACGACGGCCTGGAGGCGCTGAACTGGATCTTCGGCGCCGGACGGTATCTGGGCCGCGATCCGTACGATCAGCCCAAGGTCGTCTTGCTGGATTTGAAACTCCCCAAGGTGGACGGACTCGAAGTGCTGCGCGCCATCCGCTCAGACGAGCGCACGCGACTCATCCCGGTGGTGGTGATGACCTCTTCGCGCGAGGAGCGCGACGTGGTGGAGAGCTATCGCTTGGGCGTGAACAGCTACATTGTCAAGCCGCTGGAATTTGACGCGTTCACGGCAGCCGTGGCCGACCTCGGCCATTACTGGCTGCTCGTCAATCAAGAGCCGAGATGACGCCAGACACGGCACAGGTACCCCCGGGCAAGCGTCTTCAAATCCTGATCCTCGAGGACCGCCCGGTCGACGCCGAACTCATGGTTCGCGAGTTGCGCCGCGCGGGGTACGATCCGCAGTCACATCGCGTCGAAACAGAAGCGGACTTCCTCGCAGCACTCAATGCGTCGCCCGATATCATCCTTTCCGATCATTCGTTGCCCGGATTCGACGGCTTTGCCGCACTGGATCTGCTGGGCAGCCGCGGACTGGACATCCCGTTCATCCTGGTTTCTGGCACGCTGGGCGAGGAGGCCGCCGTGGCGGCGATGAAGCGCGGCGTCACGGACTACTTGCTCAAGGACCGAATGGCGCGCCTGGGTCATGCGGTCGCGCGCGCCCTCGAGGAGAAGCACCTGCGCGACAGGAACCGTGTGGCGGAGGAGGAACTGCGGCAGAGCGCGGAATGGCTGCGGCTGGCCGTGCAGGCGTCGAATGTCGGGCTTTGGGAGTGGAATTTCCAGACGAACCGGATCGTGTACTCCCGCGAATGGAAACGCCAACTCGGCTACGAGGAGCACGAAATTGGCGACCAGTTCCTGGAATGGGAAAGCCGGGTGCACCCGGAGGACCTGGCCCGCATCATGGATCGGGTTCATCAGCACCTGGCTGGGCCGGAGAAGGCCCACGAAATCGAGTTTAGGATGCGCCACAAGGATGGATCGTGGCGCTGGTTCTACGCGCGAGGGCAGGCGCTTCGCAGCGCCGAAGGCAAACCAGTCCGGATGATGGGCTGCCATCTCGACGTCACGGAACGCAAGCGCCTTGAGGCCGACGCCGCCCTGCGGGAGAGTCAATTGAACTCCTTCTTCAACGGTGCAACGGCGGGACTCGCGATTCTCGACAAGGAACTGCGCTACCTCCACATCAACGACACCTTGGCGGATGCGAACGGCCGGCCGACGACCGAGCATCTCGGCCGATCCTTGTACGAAATCCTACCCGAACTCGCCCCCATGATTGCGCCCCGACTTCAGCTAGTCCTCGAAACCGGGGAGTCCCTGCTCAACGACGAATTCAGCGGGGAGACGGCGCGGGAACCCGGCATCCATCGGCATTGGATTTATTCGGCATTTCCAATCGCCGGCCCGGATTCCGCGCCGCAATGCGTGGGCGTCATCGTCGTGGAGGTCACCGAACGCAAACGCGCGGAGGAGGCCCTGCGCGCCAGCGAGGCGCGGCTCAAGGAAGCGCAACGTCTCGCGCACCTCGGCAGTTGGGAATCCGAGCTGACATCCCTCGATGACTTCACTCGGAACCGCCTGACTTGGTCGGACGAGACATTCCGGCTGATGGGCAATGAGCCGGGCGAGGTCACCGCCACGCACGAACTTTTCCTGGAGCGGGTGCATCCCGAGGACCGACCGCAGCTGCGATCCACGGTCCTCGACGCGGTACGCGCAAAACACCCTTACCAACTCGAACACCGTATCATCCGCCCCGATGGGACTGAACGCCTGCTCTCGGAACACGCCGAAGTGATTTGCGATCCGGTTTCGGGACGACCCGTCAGACTTCTCGGCACGGTGCAGGATGTGACCGAGAAAAGACAAATCGAGGAGCAAATCCTGCGCGCGCAGCGCATGGAAGGCATCGGCGCCCTGGCCGGAGGAATTGCTCATGACCTCAACAACATCCTTGCCCCTATCCTACTCTCGGTGCCGCTCATTCGTTCCGCCGTGAGCGACGAGGAAAGCCTCGCGATGCTGGACATGGTTGAGGTGTGTGCCCGGCGCGGGGCTGACGTGATTAAACAGGTGCTGACGTTCGCTCGTGGCCAGCCTGGTGAACGCATCCCGCTCCCCTTGCGCCACCTCATCCGCGACCTGGACAAAATCATCCGGGAGACCTTCCCGCGAAACATTCATCCTCGAATCGGGACACCCCAGGACCTGTGGCCGATTCTGGGAGACGCCACTCAGCTTCACCAGGCGCTCCTCAACCTTTGCGTCAATGCCCGCGACGCGATGCCCGATGGCGGCACCTTGCTGATCGAGGCGAAGAACGTCACGTTCGACGAAACCTTTTCGGCGACGAACCGCGGATCATCGCCTGGTCCGTACGTGTGTGTCAGCGTCGCCGATACAGGTACAGGCATCGCCTCGCATATTCGCGATCGGATCTTCGAACCGTTCTTCACGACCAAGGAGATCGGCAAAGGCACCGGTCTCGGATTGTCCACTGTCTTGGGCATTGTGCGCGGCCATGGGGGGTTCGTCCGCTTGCACAGCCGATTGGGACAGGGATCCACCTTCGAACTCTTCTTCCCAGCGTCGCGCGAAGACGCCCCCACTCCTCGTGTGTGCCCGGAAAGGCCGTCGCCGCGAGGTCGAGGGGAACTCGTGCTGGTTGTCGATGACGAGGCTGCGGTGCGAGACAGCCTTCGCAAAACACTCGAAGTCCATGGTTACCAGGCGAGGACTGCGGCCCATGGCGCCGAGGCGCTCGCGTTGTTTGCACAGGTCCGCGGTGAAATCCGCGCGGTCCTCACGGACATGATGATGCCCGTTATGAATGGTTCCCAACTGGTGCATGCGTTGCGCGCCTTGGAGCCTCATGTGCCCATTGTAGGCATGACAGGGCTGGCTGGCGGCGGAAGCGACCAAGTTCTGGAGACCCTCGATCTCTCTGCCACCCTGATGAAGCCGTTCTCGGGAGACGAGTTGCTGGAGGCGCTCTATCACGCCCTGAACGCTTCCGCCGCCAGCGCGCCACCCCTGCGAGGTCCGCCGTGACCAGGGATCACAGGCCATTGAGAATCCTGATCATTGACGATCACCCGCTGGTGCGCGCGGGCCTGCGCGCCGCCCTGCGACAGAGCCTGCCGGAGGCTTGCTTCAGGGACGTGGCAACGGCAGTGGAAGCCTTGAAGGCTTTCACCGACCACCCACCGCATCTCGTCCTCCTGGACGTGAATCTCTCCGGCGGCAACGGACTGGACCTCCTCAAGTGTTTTCGCGACCTGCGGATGCCTGCGAGGATTCTGATGGTCGCGGCGGAAGCAGACCCGTGGACGGTCCGTGAAGCTCTTGCTGGAGGGGCGTCCGGCTTTGTCTCCAAAACGAATTCGGCCGACTGCCTGGTGCGTGCCGTGGAAGCCGTGCTCGAAGGCAAGCTGTTCCTTTGCACCGACAGCCAGTTGGCCGCTCGGCGCGCCGAGCTTCTCGGCGACAAGCCTTTCGATTCGCCCCCACCCGCTGTCCTTTCGGCGAGGGAGCGCGAAGTCCTTCGCTATCTGGCCCACGGTGAGAATACCAAGTCCATCGCAGCCATCCTGGGGATCAGTGCGAAGACTGTCGAAACCCATCGTAGTCATGTCATGCGCAAGCTGGGCGTCTACAGCACCGCGGGTCTCGTCCGCTACGCGATTCGGCACGGCCTGACGACGCCCTAGTCTGAACTTCCTGCCCCGCCCGCACCTTGTTTGGAACAAATTCGGTTGCGCGCGAGGGTCGCCAGGTCCTTGAGCAGCGTACCAAAGCTATGCACCGGGTAGCCGTCCTCGGTCCGCTTGTCCTGGGCCTTGGCATCTGCGCGAGTCGATCGCTGGGCTGGCGCCACGATGGAAGTGCGGAGTGCGGCGGCCTCTTGCGGATCATCTTCTTCGAATAGAATGGGCGCCAGTGCGCGCCTCATATGCCGCTCCACGTAATAGGCGAGCATGCAGAGCAAGACATGGGCACGGACTCGATTCTCCAGCCGGTGGTGAATGGGCCGCATCTTCAGATCGATAGTCTTCAAACAACGAAAGGCCTGCTCCACCTTGGAGAGATCTTTATAGGACCGTACCACGTTGTTGAAGTCGAGGTGTTCCTGGTTCACCGAGGTGCGGATCACATACATCCCGTCCAACGCCGCTTCCTTATCGATGCGGTCCTGGTCGCGCCGATAATCGAAATGGTCTTCCTCGATTTGGGTAATGAAGTGCTTGGCGACCTTGAAACGATTGATGACTTTGCCGACCCGGACTCCGATCTTGTCTTTGCCTTTAAGGGGTCGGTTGGTCCGTAGGGTCGCCGCCTGAACCTCGGCCAGGAGTTTCTCGGTGGCGGCCAGCAAGTCCTGTCGCTTGCGTGCGCGCTCCTGCGCCAACAACGGGTTGCGGCATACGACCAGCCGTTCGTTGGGGTAGTGGGCGAGTGGATCTCGGCCATGTCTCGTTCATCAAACAGAGACATATCAACGGCCCCTTCCTCGACCAGTTTGGCGATTTGCGGTGCCCGCAAAGCCGTGATCCAATCCAAGCCTTCCACCGTCCGGCACAATATTACCGAGGGTCTCATGTTTGACTTGGTCACCCTTGCGGTAGGTGCGGCGCAGGAGGTGGGTTTTGTAGAGGCGGTCCTTGTAGTGGCGGACCGTGGTGGCTACGTGAACGCTGCCATTTCTTGAAATACCTCTGGCGATACGCAAGGAGAATCCTTATATTTTCGTGGCTACATTTCTGATACGTTAATTCTCGTATACGTTTCTCTCTCCGTGAAACAGTTAGCCTTGGAAAACCACTTCAGAACTACCGGAACTTCGGCCTGGTGGTGTACCACACTAGCTAGCCCGAGCCGGCTGATCCGTGCAGTTGCAGTTGTCCTATTGCGCAGTGCTGGCCCTGCGGTCCCCCGGGACATCGGGAATTTCCTGATCCATCTGGTTTCGAGAACGCCGATGGGTTGGATGCATGGCAACCATTCTCCTTGTCGACGATGATAACGCCTTCCGTATGGCGGCCCGAACGGCATTGGTCCGCGCGGGTCATGACGTGCGTGATGCCCTGAACGGATCCGAGGCGTTGCGCTATCTTGCGCGCTTTCCCACGGACTTAGTGGTACTCGATGTCATCATGCCGGAGAAGGACGGCATCGAGACGCTCATCGAGCTGAGACGCCTGAATCCGAGGATCCAAGCCATGGTCGTCTCAGGCGGTGGATCCTTGCATAGTGACGTCTACCTCAAAATCGCGATGCGACTTGGCGCCGATCGCGTGTTGGCGAAGCCCTGCGACCACCTCGAGCTGATTCAAGCAGTGCAATCCCTTCTCGATTTAAAAACGAGTTCGCCCGACACGCGGCCGATTCACCCTGTAGACCCGCCAGTTAATGCCGTTCGTGAGGAGGCACCAGTCCACGCCCTGATTGGCAGCGTAATCGACGGCCTGCTTGACGTGCGCGTCCTTGAGGTCGGAGCCGATGGCCTTGACACCGACGTTCGATAGAACCTGGCAATCGAGCCGCGCCCGAAAGAGGAGCACAGGCCAGCGGCTTCTCGCCGGCGCCTGCTCACTCCTCCAGCAGCCCCGTCGTTTGGCGAGAGCGGCGGTGATCCTCCGCCACTCCACAACAGGATCGATGGGTCGTATCCAAATAATTGACAAATTATCGGACTGGTTTGGACTCGGGCCTGAGCTCGGAGCTTCGGGAGGCAAAAAGGTGGAGGGCCCGGATTCGTTTGGGCGAAATTTTCGAAATTCTCACTCAAATCTCCGACACGGGCAAACCGGCGCAGCGGAACTTTCGCCCCGCCTGCGCCCAGGACTTTTTGACGGTATCCACCGCACAGATCGATGCCCTATCACGTCATCGCGGGATCATAACGGTCGAGCTGCACAGAACACCACGCGCGACGAGGCGGATCCATCAAGGGTTCGGAACGCACATCCGTCAGTTTCGCGTCGCAACGATCAAATAACGCGAAGCATCCAAACCGCGGATTATGACGGCTGCGACAGACCAGGCCATCGGGTTGTTGAGGGTGCAAAAACAACGCACGGGACCACAGGTGCGTTGTCCTAAAAGGCTTTTCGGTGGAGATCCGGTTATCGCAGGAAAGCTTCCGGAGTCCGCTCCCAGTCAACACAACGCACCTCAACAGCCTTGCACTAAAAGTTGAAACGGCTCGTAATTGCAGGTCCACCTGTGCTACGGACATCGAGGCCAACTTGCGCAAGAAGACTTCCGCGAACGCCGCATCGGCCGTCGTTGAACCATAGAGCACGCCGAACAAACCTGGGGTTCATCGAAGCGCTCAGACTTATTTCGACCAAAATACCGCCAGTTATGAATCGTTTGATGGATCCTGAACAGGTCACCACTAATGATGACCATGGGCAGTTTGCGGGTGCCGGGTCTGCGGGCGGCGTTATATAATCCCGGGAACCGTTGACGTCGTAGCCGCTGTTCGTGCGGAAGAGGGTCTGGGAGAAGCTGAAATGGCGCCATTTCGGACCAGGAGTTGACGGGCGGAATTCCAGGTCTAATGGTCGCCCTCGGCGGATCGCTTTGAGTTGATGAGTACGGAGTCTCACCTCCGGACAAAAATCCGACCGTCTGGGTCGGTCTCGAACCTTCATTTCCTGAGAGACTGTCTAACTCCTTCGTCCTTCAGCGCGAGAATCGACCGAACCGATATTTCTGGCGAGACGCGATTTCCTGGAGTTCACCGCGGATCTCCGCCTCGACTTCGGGCGACGGTCGTGCATCAAGACCCTCCAGGAAGTGCTGGTAGGCGGCCGTGGCCTGGCCAAAGCCGTCCAGCAGAATCCGACCCGCGCCAAGATGCGCCTCGGCCAGACCTGGTCCCGACGGGTAATCCCGGATGTGTCGCCGATGGAGGTTGAGCGCGGCCTGGTTGTTTCCCTGCCTCGCGAGCCAGTCGGCCAACGCGAGGGATTCCCCCGGGCTGAGAAGACGTCGCGTGCCGGAGGATTCGAGCGAGAAGTAAGTCCGCGCCGCTTCGTCAAAGTCCCCACGGGCAATGGCGGCATGAACAGCCTCCACGGGCGCGGCAACACCGGGCGACGGTCGCCGCCGGAATTCCCTCACACCCTTTCCGTCCTCCCTTCGATTCAGGAGCCCGGCGAGGAGCAGCCCGGCAATAAAGCCCCCAATGTGGGCGCCGTGCGCGACGCCTCCCCCCGCGCGGGACGGCGTCAGGAGAAACGGAAGCAGATTGTCGAGCACCAGGAAGAACCCGAGCACGAGCCTCGCCGAGACCACGAAGACATCCATCAGGAAGGGAAAGAGGAATACGAAGATTCGGACGACATTTTTTGGAAACCAGAGAAAGTAGAAACCCAGCACACCGGAAATCGCGCCTGAGGCACCGACAAGCGGGAAGCCGGAACCTCCCGCAAAGACGCTGTAGAAAAGGGTCGCCGCGATCCCGCACGCGATGTACGCGAGCAGGTAGAGCCATCGACCGAGACGGTGTTCCACGTTGTCCCCGTAAATCCAGAGAAAGAGCATGTTTCCCAGCAGATGGAGCAGGCCTCCATGAAGAAAGATCGACGTCAATAGATCCCATCCCTGCGGCGCGGAGGGTCGGTATCCGTGACGGAACACAAACAGATCGTAAACGGAGATATGCCGGAGGACGGCCTCGACCGGGATCCCCTGGGGCACCACATTCTGGATCAGCGCCAAATATTCCGGCAGCAACGGATCGGCCGGATTGACCGGCTCGTGGCTCAACGGCCAGGTGATGAGCACATACACCGCGACGTTGAGGGCGATCAGCCCCCAGGTGACAAACGGCACACCCCGCGGGTTCGGAGCGTCACTGAGGGGAAGAAACATGGCAATGGGCCCTTTTCTCGATCCGGACGGGAGCGGCGTTACCCAATTCCTCAATAAATACGGCCAGCGGCTAGTTTTCCGCGCGGTTCGCGCGAAAGGCGGCGGCGATGCGCACCGGATCCGGTCTCCCGGATAAGTTCACCAGGCAAATGCATTTTGGTTTGCGGTCGGCCGTCCCCGTCGTCTGCCTTTTGAGAGTCGCTTCCAAGGAGGTTTGTCAAAGATTTAGAGGTGGTCCCTTTTCCGAACAAAGGGGACCACGTCCCGCGTGAAGTACGGCTCCTGGGTGCTCCAGAAGATGAATCCGACTTTGAGTTCCTCTGAAGCGAACTTGAACAATTCCTGGACCGTGATGGTCAGGCCGGTCTTTGGGTTCCTGGCTTCGTAGTTGCCCCATTGCACCGCGATCGCCGTCGGCACGGTTCCGGACGCCTCACGGATCAACGGATAGGAATGGGCCCGCTGCGCGGGCCGGAAGGGAAGAAGGTCCGGCCCGCCGACCCCCACCTTCAGCCGGCGGGCATTCTCATACACGGCCCGCAGATAACCGTGATCGTCACTGGGAATCCATTCTCCCGGCATAAAGTTCGCATACTGGAGAGTGATCGACTTGGGAAACGCTTCCTTCAATGCCGCCAGGTTCGAGACCACCGATTCGCGATAGATGGCCGGCGTGAAGCCCCGCGGAAAGAGCCGTCCGGTGGTGCCGAAATCGACCGCGGTTTCGGGAAGGTTCAATCCCTCCAACCGCCCGTCAAAGCGCTTTCCAAGCTGCCGAAGAAGTGCATGAAACCGGGCGCGCACGGCGGGATCCCATCGACGCGCCACCCAACCCGCGGGGCGCGCCCTGGATTCATCGTCCTCTGGAATCTCGTACTGTCGGTCCGCGCCGCCGCCATAGCGCTCATCCGTTCGCAGGTAGCCGGGCACGTTGACGATGGCCTCGTCAAACGATGCGTCCTGAAGTTGCACGAACAGGCCCTTGCCTTTCGAAGCCAGGAATTGGAGATCCCGCTCCAGGCTTTCGAAGACATAGACGCCCGGTTCGGGCTCCAGTTCGCGCCAGGCATACTTCAGTTGCGCGCCTTCGAAGCCGGCGTTCGCGAGAAAGGCCGGGTCGCGGATCCGTTCCCGGTCGCGATTGAAGAAGACAAAGTGGTGCACCTCCGCCCCGTCGACCGGCCTTCCGGCTTCGAAGAGCCCTAGAAGCGCGGCCATCCAACAGGCAGCCCGGCGCAGTCGCATCCCCATCATCGGATGAATAAGAGCCCGTCTGAAAATTAGGAAGGGCCCTGCGACGAGGGATTTTGTGCGAGGCCGAGGCGGCGAGACCGGAGCATCCCCGCAGCGGGCTGTGACGGTCGAGCCAACGAAGGCCTCGCGCAAAAGACCCGTCGCCCGAAGGGTTTTCGCAGGAAAGGCCGGCTGGCTTCGTTGCTCCTCAGTCACAGACCCCTGAAGGGTATGCTCCTTCGTCGCGCCTCGCCATAGGGCCTTTTCCGCGAAAACAGGACCCCACTTATTTTGTAGAGTCGAGGAGTGGCGCGGTGATGTTTAGGACGGGCCGTAGCTGGAGCCGGCCCTTTCGGTTGCCGGTGCCTGAATATCCCGCCGTGCATTCCGTTTCCACTCCCCGCTCGTCAAACCGGACGTGCCCGTTTCGGGCATCCGGCTTTCGTTCAAGGGGGTTCATGCTTTCGCACACGATCGGCTGGCGGTGAGCGTTGAAAGCCGTAGCAGCCCCAACTCCCCGTGGAGGTACATGGGAGCGTGTCGTAGGGACGGGATGCCGCGACTTCGGTGCTTGCCGTTCAGCCACTGACGCAGCCGATGGCGGGCGTGGTTGTCCACTGCCCGATAGGCTCGGCTGACCGCGCCGAGGCAGAAATAGTTGCCCCAGCCGCGCAGGGTTCGATTGAGTTCACCAACCAGGACCGCAACGGGCTTCCCGTAGGAGTGCCGCTGTGTCATCCGGCTGATTTCATCGCAGATGCCGCTGACCCGCTTGGCGGAGGGACGTGTGCCGATGAAGGCATGTCCGTCCTTGGGCGAATAGCACCTGCCAATGGTGTACCCCAGAAAGTCGAAACTCTCTTCGGGTACACGGCAAGTGCGCGTCTTCTGCTCGTTGACCGTCAGCTTCAGCTTGGTCATGAGGATCTGCATTTGCTCCCGCGCCTCCACCGCCTTCCGGCGACACAGGATCACGAAATCATCTGCGTAGACCACCACCCGCGCCTGCAGCTTCTCTTCCCAGCCAAGCCGCTTCCATCCCAGCACAAATCGCCGCATGTAGAGGTTGCTGAGCCATGGCGAGATCGGTGCTCCCTGTGGAGTGCCTCTCCCGGTGTCTCTGGCGACGCTCGTCCGGCGCTGGCCGCCGTGTCCGTCATCCTCCACAACCGCCATTTGTAACCACGACTTGATGAGCGCGAGCATCGTCCCATCGCTCACGCGGCGGGCCACGCTCTTCATCAGTTCATGATGTGGAATGGAGTCGAAATAGCCGCTGAGGTCGCCATCGACCACGTCGCGGTATCCTTGGTTGAGCAGCCCGTGAATTTTACGAATCGCATCATGAGCACTGCGCCCCCGACGGTATCCGTATTGTTCGTCAGGCATATCGGCCTCGAAGATCGGTTCCAGAATGAGCACCGCCGCCATCTGGACGACTCGATCCTTGATCCGGGGCACGCCCAAAGGCCGTTGTTTGGTGCTGCCGGGTTTGGGAATCCAAACCCGGCGCACCGCCTCGGGCCGGTAGGTGCGTTCCCGGAGTTCCCGGGTCAGTTCTTCCAGCCAGCCGTTCACACCCCTCGCCTCGATCTGTTCAAAGCTCACGCCATCCACGCCCGCAGAGCCACCGTTGGAGCGGCAGCATTGCCAGGCGTGCCACAGCACGTCTTTGCGGTAGATCTTGTCGTACAGGCTGTGAAACCGGCAGGCCGGTTCCCTCTTCGCTTTGGCACGCAACGTCTCCTGAAGCTGCCAGACACTTTCCGGAGTTGTTAGGCTCACGCCAATCTCTTCGCCTTTGCTTCTTCGTTCGTTGCCCTTGAACCAAGGCCCCTTCCCTCCACCGGCATTACCCGGCTTCTCCGGTACTACGGACCTCTCCGACTTCCCAGCCGGCCGCACCCAGACCCTCACGGGCGATGCGTTGTCGTTTCCTACGACTCCGGGCGGGATCTCCCGTGTTGCCACAGAACTCCCTTTGCCAGCATGCCCTCATCAATGCCCCGGCGGACTCGGGTCTCGCGTGTTTCGCTCGCTTCGTACCCGATGGCAGCCTTCCCCATGTCTGAGCTGGGTCGGCGTCCGCATCAGATGGTTTCGGGACCTTCTCGATGTTCATTCGCATTACGGCCTGCTTGCTCGCTGACCCGCTTGACGGGCCTTTTGCACCGGGGTGCTTCGGGCACTTCATTGCTTCCGTGCCCGCCCCGGCTGCTACCGGCTGGAGCGAAAGTTGCCGGGTGGGGTCCTCCCCCCACTGGAGTTCCGCGCCTTTCCACGGCGCACTCAGACGGGCTCTTATCACGACGCTGATCTTCGGGGCGGATCAGACGGTCTTTCGCAAACTGAGCGAACTGTCCTAGGGCACCAGTTACTCCCATCGCGGCGGATTCTACACCTTGGACTCCATCGCCCGATTTGCTGAAAACGGGCTCTGGGGGTGCCGCGGCGCGCGGTTCTCTCGGCAAGGGACGCTGGTGGCCACCGCTCAGAGTCTGGTCTGTGAGGCGCCGATGGGCAATTTCGCTCACGAACTGGATGCTCGGCTGCATGTGTCAGTCGAGGATGCCCTCCGTCAGTTGGTCGACCGGGGCCGCCTGGCCCGTCAACCCCGGGGCTCGCTCTATCTCTATACCGCGGCCGGTCGGGCTCGACGTCAGGAACAGTGGGCCGCCCGGCAAGCGCAGAGCTAGGCGCGCGATCCGGAACAGGAACAACTGCGGGCGGCGATCGCCTTGTTCTACAGCTTGCTTGATGAACAGCAACGTCGGCTGTATGCCGGTCTGGAAAGCTTCAAGCGTGGCCATGGCGGAGACCGGCAGATGGCCCAGTGGCTGGGCTTGCCAGCGCGAGGACAAACACCCGCAATGCCAGCGCGGCCCCGATCCAGAAGCGCCGCGTCATGTCGTGCAGTTCGGTGTTCTGCTCGTCGTCGGCGCCAACTGTCACCGTCTTCGGCTCCAGCGCCATGCCGCACTTGGGGCAATTGCCGGGATGATCCTGCTGCACTTCCGCGCGCGTCGGGCAGGTGTAAATAGCTTTCTCCTTCGGCTTCTGCTCCTTCTTCTCCTCGTGCTTAGCGGTGGCGGGTGCTGACACAAACGTTCTCCGGCAGTGCTCGCTGCAAAAGCGGAACATCTGTCAATCACGTTCAGCGTGGAGCGCAGTCGCATCGGCCACCGTCATACCGCAGATGGGTTCTTTGGCCATATCAATTCGGTCACGTTTAGATGAGGCAGCAATATAATAACTTCGATCTGGACGGATACTTTGACCAGCATAGGTTTCCTTTCATAGTAAAGAGATCACCTCACGGGGGGTCGTGAAAAAACGACTATTTTTTGAACATCTTGCTAATCACGACGACCAGCAGGACCACCACCGCTATGCCAATCGCCGCCACAATCCACATTCCTCCGCCCGACCATCCACCCATCCATCCGTCCGTATGGTTCATCATGTTTTGTTGCTTTCGGTTTGTTCATCGCCGTTGTCAGCCGACTGACATAACATTTGAGAAAGCCGTTGCCCCGCGATTTGCACGGGTGCCCGCACTTATATTGCTTCGGCGGGGGCGTCTTCGCTATGGGGTATAACCCCACTGCGGATTATGGGAGGACACCGTCCGCTGAAATCGAGCCCAGCAAACGATGCGTCTTATTGCGTCGCCGGAGTTTCTTTCAAGCAATGCCTCGCGCGTGCGTTGAATTTTGGCCAGGACCCTCGGCTTTCCAGACATACCGCTTGGGTGCCTCATTTCGATCCGCGAGATAGTTGAAAATGGCTCGTTTGAGTCTCAGGCACGCCGCGAAAACATCCAGCTAAGATGACATCCTGGCTGAGATCACGAAAGAATCGCTCGACTAAGTTTAACCAAGAAGAAGAGGTGGGTGTGAAATGCTGGTGAATACGTGAATGCTTCTTAAGCCATTTCTTCACACTCGGATGCTTGTGAGTGGCATAGTTATAAACGATCAGGTGGATGTCTTGGCCGGCAGGCACCTCTTGCTCGATCTGCTTAAGAAACCCTAACCACTCCTGGTGGCGATGACGCGGAGCGCTTTGCGCGATAATTTTTCCTTCCAAATAGGTAACTATTCAGGTCTGAAGGCGCGCGGGAGGGGTATTGGAAGGGTGAAGAACCTCGTGGGTCGAAGATGACGGGAGAGAGCGACGGGGGTGGTGCGAGAGAGGCGAAAGTAGTTTCACTCCAGACTGGACTCTTGCTCGAGCCTCGGGCAGCTTCGCTCCGCGTGGAGCACGAAACGTTTGTTTTGCAGGGCCGGGAGTTGGGCGTTAGTGAACTGGCCGAAATCAGGGGTTTGATCGCGGCGCAGCCGGAGTGGAGTCGCTACCGGCTGTCGCGAGTGTTGTGCGAACGGTGGAATTGGCGGACGGCGACTGGGCAGATGAAGGACATGGCGGCGCGCACGCTACTCTTGAAACTGGAGGAGCGGGGCCTGGTGCAACTGCCCGCGCGACGATGGGCCTCGCCCAATCGGATGCGGCGCAAGCGCCTCGTGAAGGTGGCTCACACACAGTCGCCGGTGTTCGGCGGGCTCGTTGAGATGGTGCCACTGGAAGTGTTGGAATTGAGTCAGGTTCCCGCTGAACTGGCACTTTTCGAAACCTTGCTCAACTCGTACCACTACCTGGGACACACCAGCACGGTGGGCATGAACCTGAAGTATCTGGTGCGGGATCGCCAGGGCCGTGCGGTCGCCTGCGCCCTGTTCGGGTCGGCCGCTTGGAAGTGCGCCGCCCGGGACCGTTTCATCGGCTGGCCCGAGTCCGCACGGCGCCTCCATCTGCAACGGATCACCAACAACACTCGCTTCCTGGTGATGCCCTGGGTTGATGTCCGGGAATTGGCCAGTCACGTATTGGGCCGGATCGCTCGGCGGTTGCGCGCCGACTGGATGCGCAAGTACGCCGAGCCGTTGAGCCTGGTGGAGACCTTCGTCGATACGAGCCGTTTCACGGGTGTTTGTTACCGGGCGGCCAACTGGATCCCGGTGGGTGAGACCACCGGCCGCACGCGTCAGGACCGCTTCAGCCGCATCGAGGTTCCTCGCAAGGCGGTGCTGGTGCGTCCATTGGTGGCGAATTTCCGGGAGGAATTGGCGGCATGAGTCGGCGGGATGAACTGCTGGCATTGGCGCGGGCGAATCCCGAGGCCATCGTCGATTACGTGCTCGCCCTGGAGGAGCAGGTCCGCCGACTGGAGGCGCGCGTCACCGAATTGGAGGCGCGTCTGGCGCAGAACAGCAGCAACAGTGGCCGTCCACCCTCCAGCGACGGTCTGGCCAAACCGCCGCCACGCAGCTTACGCGGCAAATCCGGGCGCAAGCCGGGCGGCCAACCTGGTCACCCCGGCCACACCCTCCAGGCGGCGGCCAAGCCCGATCACGTCGAGGTTCACGCGCTCACCCACTGTCCTTGCGGCCAATGCGGCGGCGTGTCCCTGCTCGGCCAGCCCGTGCTGGATCACGAACGCCGCCAAGTGTTCGATCTGCCAGCGCTCCAACTCTCGGTGACCGAGCATCAGGCCGAAGTCAAACGTTGTCCCGTGTCGGGCCGCAAAGTCAGCGCCGCCTTTCCGGCGGGAGTTATGGCCCCGGTGCAATACGGCCCCAACTTCCGAGGGCTGACTCTCTATCTGTTCAACCAGCAACTCCTTCCCTTCGAGCGGTTGCGTCAGACCTGTCTGGACTTGTTCGGCCAGCCCTTGAGTTTGGGAACCCTCACCCAAACGAACCGGTGCGCCTATCACGCGCTCGCCCCGGTCGAGAGCGCCATCATCCGGGGCATCATCCAGGCCGCGGTGGTCCACGTGGATGAAAGCGGTCTGCGCGTCGCCGGCTGCCTGCAATGGTTACACGTCGCCTGCACTCCGGAATTGACTCACTACGGTGTCCATGGCAACCGCGGCACCGAGGCGATGGATGCCCTCGGGGTGCTGCCCCACTGCCGGCAGTGGCTGGTCCATGACCACTGGAAGCCTTACTACAAGTACGATGCCCTGCACGCGCTCTGCAACCAGCACCTCCTGCGTGAACTCAAGTTCCTCGCCAAAGAGCTGCACGAGGCTTGGGCCGCGCAACTGAGCGCCTTTCTGATCGAATGGAAGAGCGATTCACTCACCTCTCTCGGTCTCGATGAGGAACACTTCCGCCCGGCGCATGCCCGCTACCGCGCCATCCTTCGCCGAGGTCGACGCGACCACCCCCGCCGCCGCACCGGGGAGGGCCGAGCCCGACAAGACAAAGCGACCAATCTGCTCGACCGCCTCGAAGACTACGACCTGTCGGTGCTGGCCTTCCTGATCAACCCCAGCGTGCCCTTCACCAACAATCAAGGTGAGCAGGACATCCGCATGATCAAGGTGAAGCAGAAAATCTCCGGCTGCTTTCGCACCCTGGCCGGGGCCCAGGTCTTCGCCCGTATTCGCGGCTATCTCTCCACCTGCCGCAACATCGGTGTCCGATACTCGTAGTTACAGGGTTGAGTAGAGACGGCGCAGATGATTGACAGCGACCGCTTCCGCGAGTTTTTCGCGCAAGGCATGGCGGAGCCACCGGATAAATTTCACGCTTCGCTGCGTGGCATTACGTCCGGTACGCAGCAGCGTCGATATCGCCCGCCCGGCAGCGGCAGAAAGCTCGGCCAGCGTTGCCAATCGCTTTTCACGACGCTGATCCTCCGGCCGGTTGTGGATATCATGTTCCTGTTCCAGATGTCGTTCGTATAACTCCACCAAATTGTATGTCAGCGCGACGAAGCGCCCCTGGACTGTGCGTGCCTCTTGACTGCTCGCCCAAGCCTTCTTCTCGCCCAGTTTGTTCTTTATCTCATCGAATACCTTCTCCACCTCCCAACGCCGCCGATACAGTTCGGCCAGCACCCCGGGCGGCAGGTCCGGTTCATTGGTCAGGAACATGAACACCCGCCCGCTCTCCGGATCCTGGTACTCAATGAGTCGCAGTCGGTGTCCCTCTCGTGACAATACCCACTGGTCATGCAACACGCCGTGGTTGCGCGGGTCCAACGAGTCCCACAAATGTTCATCCGCCCATTCGAAGACCATGTTCGCCTTGACCCGGCTCAGGAAATAGACGGCGTTCTCGTGGCGGCACCGTTTCCAGAACCCCAAGTCTACGCCCGCTCGGTCATACACCGCCAACACCCGCTGCCCCTTTCTCACGCTTTGTCGGAGGCCCTTGGGCTTAAGGCGCTTCAACACGCTCATGTCATGTTCGTGCTCGCCCTCGGCCACGGCCAGATGACGGACGCTATGGTCGTGCAACTGGAGACTGAAGCAGTGTCCCACGGCGACTTTCTTTCCAGCGTAACGTTCGTCGTGGGCAGCAGCCTTGTGCCAGTGCATATCGATGGCGAAGCAGACGTAATTGTTCGGGGATATGGCTCAGTCGATCGGTTGAAGTCGCAGCAACCTGGCAAAGCACTCCATCCACGACATCCTGAAGCACCGCACCTCGTCGTTCGCTGTGAAGACTGGAGAAGTAGTTGGAGACCTTGGGAGGTTGGGCGAATCGCAGGCCGTGCTCCTGCAGAAAGCCGCGTCCGCTGGGCACATCCTCGAGCACGCGCTGAATACCGGCGCGCACCCACTGGCTGTCGGAGATCTCCGGACAGGGTCGCGTGTGCTGGGAGGTCTCGGCGAGATTGGCGATCGGGGCAAAAAACGCGTCGTTCACGGTGGAGGGTAAGCAAGGAGTAGCCATTGAGGCAATTTTGGCGGCACTTGGCCGCGTCAAGCCTATTTCCTGCGTTTATGGGCCTTTCTGAGCGCCTTTTCGGAAGCGGGAGACTGATTTGAACCCCCGCGCGCCCCGTGCACGGGACAGGATTTACACGCCGACCTCAACCAGCCATTCGTTCCTGACTAACTTCAGCTATCGGACACCGTTGTGCCGCAAGCAAGGCCACAACCTTTGGGAGGCCTGCCGCCGCCTCGTCCTCGGCCAACCTTTCATGCCCGAAGTCGCCGAGAGTGGACCCTGACTCCCGATTTCCGGAGCGCCCCCTGCGGCTCCCTGCTCCGCTTCACCACGCCCGCAACGTGGATTCAGTAGCCTCCCGGAATCCGGGGACCTGAACAGTTACGGTCGGTGAACGCTGCATTTCCATTAACTGCCAGATCAACCACCACGAGGGAGGTCCACGTCAAGGGAGGCGTTAAGTCGTCTGTCGTTTGCATGATGTGGACCTCGGCCGCAACGGGAAGCCGCCTGTGGGAAACATCTGAAGTTGTTGCCCTGGAGCGTAGGGTTGTAAAGCCGGGGCGGGAACACGGGCTGCGCCATGGCTGTGTTGCCCAGGCAGAAGATCAGCAGCAAGCTGTGCAGCACCAGAAACACCGACCGGCTTGGCACCGCAGTGGAAGTCTTGGGCCGGCGCCTCAAACGTTTGAAGAATGTGGCCGCCCCCGTGAAGGGCGAATGAGTCTTGCGCATGGGTATTTCAGAATGGGATTCCGGGCCGGGGATTCTCTTGCTCGAAAACAGAAGCAACGGCGCTCATCATTTGAGGGCCGGCGCGCTGCTCAAATCGGGCAGCGTCTCCAAGGCTTTCACCAAGCCCGCGTGAACCGATCGAACGGTTTTGGCACTGGGCACGAAGAGATTGCCGATGCCCCAAGCGGCTCCAAGTTCTGTGATGTCGAAGCTCCCGCCTTTGCCGGTGTTCTGCCACGTCACCCCATCGGCAGTTTTCGAGTAGAGTGCCGTGCCCACCGCTTGAGACGCGGCAGCCACCAGGATGGCGTTGAAGGCATGGCGGTCGCCCAGGTTCACGGCCAAGACGAGGTCGGCCTCGGGGCTGCCGTACTTCACGCGGTCGGCGGCGCTCAGACTCTTCAGGCCATCTGGGAACCCGGGGGCGAGCTTGTCGTCGGTGAGGACGGCGTAATAGCCCTTCTTGGCCAGTAGCAGCCGGGCATGTTTCCGGGCAATGGCGTCGGCTTTCTCCGCGTTCTTCCCTGTGCCAAAGTTTTCACCTATGACGGTGTGGGGGAGGGCTACCACCGCTTTGGACGGGGCGGGTGCCGCGGCTCCGCTCGGCAGGAACTTGACGGCCAGGGCGCCGGACCAGCCGTCGGCGTCGCCGGTAGCGACCGTCTTCTCGTCGTCGTAGTAATAGCCCACCAACGCTTCGGCCCCGAGGGTCGCCGCTTCCGCCAGCATCAGCTTTCGCGCCTTGCTCAGGACGCCGGCGCGCTGGCCGCTAGCCGACACCACCCCCAGGATCTCGTAGGGCCGATCCACCGGGTCTCCCAGTTCATACACTTTCAGGGCTTGGCCGTTCCGAGTTGTAGGACCCGCTGCACACCGGGTCACGTGCATCTGGGGAGTGGCACAGCCGGAGAGGAACAGGGCGGCAATGGCCAGCAGGACCGTTGCCGTCAGACATTTGTGTGCGTTTCGAGTGTTCATGGTCGGATCCTGAGGTTGGCGGTGCGGGTGCTTCGGGATCGCCCGCCCGTGTGGAGTCGTTGATGCGACCACGCGAGTCTCGGGTCTTGCACCTCGTTCGCTGGGCACCGAGACGGAGCACTCAACCTCCTGCAAACGATCAACCGGAGGCTTCGAATCGATGGTCGCTCCTCCGCGGTCGAGGTTGAACCCGCGCAGAGGAAAGGCCGGCATCACGCTGGGCAGCATGTGGAAGGAAGCCAGCAAGAGAAGGGAAATGGGGCGAATGGGCAAACCGGCAAAAGAGGACAAGGCCATTCGGAGACCCTCGCCGGCCTTAAATCGGGCCCGGCTCATCCATTGCGCCGAGCTGATGATCCGCCAACGCACGGAATGGGAGGCCGGTCCGGACGTGAGTCACGGTGCGGCCGCGGACCGCGAGCTGGGACTGGATCCCGGCCAGGCGGGCTTGTTCGACAGGCGTCACGGGGTCTGGCTCGTCGAGGGTCACGCCGGACGGAAGGCCGGCTCGATGGTCCTCGCCTGCCACCGCGACGTTTACTGTGACATGCTGCAAGGGGTCATCGAAGAGACCTACGACCGCGCCATCGAGGAGTACAACCAAGTCTTCATCGCGCTCTGAGCCGGTCCGAGCACTTTCCGCGCGACACGTGGAGCGCTCAACCGTTTCTCGGCGGTTCAAGTCGACGAGGGGCACTCTGGCACTTGAGTTCAAGTGCGTCGCACATGATTCCAGGCGGCACAAGTTTCTCGTTGAATGCCACGATTCTGGCTGCCTACATCTCACAAGGCATGTCGCTAATAATTGTTCTCTTTGTCTTACTCCTCCTGCGATGGACGGTCTTGCGTGGCTTTTGGGCAATCGTGGCGCAACTTCCCGCGGCTGATTGGATCACCCCGCTCGCGCTTTGGGCTGCAGGATTCGCCGCCTTCAAGAATTTTGGCTGGTTCTTAGCAGTCTCCGCAGTTTCATACATTGCAGGGATAGTCGCGACGATTGCGTTGATGCCGGTGTTACTTCCCCTGGTCGCATTTCTTTCGCCAGCAATGAACAATGCACTCAGGCCGAAGAACGAATTTCAGGTCTGCTGCGTCAACGAATCGATCAGCATTCTCTTCTACGCTGGCGCCGAATATCTGGTGCTACTTGCAGCAGACAAGCTTCTCCCCGGGTTTGCTATGAAGTCGTTCACGCTTGATCTCTTCGGACTCCTTGTCCTTCTTGTTGTCTTTAATCGCCTTTCGAGCCTCGCGAATAGGCCATACGGCAACGGAAGCCGCAGGCTCACGTTTGGAGAGATGTGGAAGGGTAGCCCATCATCCTTTCCGCAGGCTGCCTCGTTGCCCTAGTTTGTCGACGCTGCAGCGCTTCATTGGAACCACCGAGAAATTGATATCTGCTTGAATACGATTGGCAGAAATTACGCCCAGGTCCGAGAGCTCACTGATCCATAGGCCCTGAATGCGTGGCGAATTGGTACTCATGCGGCGCTTGATAACTGAAACTGCCCGCTGCATTGAAACCTCCAAGGAAATTGGCAAACCAATACCTGGAAATCACACTTCATCCACGCGAACGCCCGACCGGGAGCGACCAGCTTCTATCTGGTAGGCATCGTCACTCTCGATACCGTCCTGTTTTCGCATCGCGGATTGTTCCGGACCCCGATCTTGAGGGCTAATTCCGCCCTCATTATCGGACCCATCCATGACAGGGGGTTTTCGGCCATTCGAGTCGACATCGGCGCCACCCGCGACCGGATGTGAGCCGGCCAGACCATTCGCATCGAGGTCCTCGACTACACGCGTGAGCGAGGTGCCGATTCCGACCACACCCGGGCGTTGGCGTCTTTGCGAGAACTAAATCACCTCGCCTGAGCCCGCCCACCATGGATTTCTCGGAGAACCCGTAGACACATGCACTGTGGGTCGACAATACTCCATTCGCGAACTGATGGGCGTTCTGTCGGCGGAGCAGTTGACGGGAGGACTTGCTGGTGACCTGCTGATCGCATCGGCGCCCCCGACCCTGGGGGTCTCCGGGGCGGAGGCCTCTCCGCGCGCTTTGGAGTGCGCGCCTCGAATCCGGCATTCAGGCTCAATCGTGCTGCATCGTCAGCCTACCGCCTGCCACTCATAGCGATGCTGAAGTCCTCCGACTTCGGGGAAGGCCACAATGACAGCGGATCCGGAATCAGATCCGGAATCCTTCACCGAAACCGCACGGCCTTCCGGGGAGTCCTTGTACAGCGCCAGATGACATCGAGTCTTGTTGTGGTAGCTGACATAGCCAGACAGGAGTCGGTTCAGATGAGATGCGTTGAAGACGACGACATGATCCAGCAGTTCGCGCCGAACAGAGCCAACCCATCGTTCCGCGACGCCGTTTTGCCACGGGGCACGATACGCGCATCGCACCGGTTCCGCACCCATCCTCCGGAGCGCGTCGGGCACCTCTTTGCCGTACTTACCGTCGCGGTCCATAACCACGAACCGCGGGCTCGTATCGAAGGCGAATGCCTCCCGCAAGTTCTGGATGATCCATCGCGCGTGAGGGAAGTCAGTAACCGCAAAGTGCACAATGCGTCGTCGATCATGGTAAATGACAAAGAACACCCAAAGGAGGTTGAAGGCAGCGGTCGGAACGGCAAAGAAATCCATGCCGGCCAAGCAATCCCTGTGATTGCGGAGGAACGCCTTCCACCGGCGGATACGATCGTCGGAGACCAGTCGTTTGGGGAGATACCGGGAGACTGTGCGCTCATTGATGGAGATGCCGAGCTTGAGCAGCTCGCCATGGATCCTCGGTGCGCCCCATCGGTTCTCGGCTGCCATCCGGACGATCAGATCGCGCGTTTCCTTGGCGATGCGGGGTCGCCCGGACTGGCGTCTTCCCGATCTCCATCGCCAGACCCATCGGAAACCCCGGCGGTGCCAGGCGACCACGGTGTCGGGATCCACGATCACAAGACACGAGCTCCACTTGGACCACACCCGGCGCAGGAGAATCCAGAACGCGCGGTCATGAGGGCGGATCCGAGGTCTGGGTCGTCCGCGCCGGAGGACCGCCAACTGCTGATGCAAAGCCAGGTTCTCGATCATTATGGCGGTCCGCGAGACGACCACGGTTCGTAGGGCCAACGCCAGCCCGATCACCAAGGATTGGAACATGGCTCAGATCATCGTTTCCGCGATGGCTGGAAGGCAATTGTCGGATTCGAGCGCGGACTCTGGCCAACATGCAACCGCCTCGACTGCTGCGGTTTCTGCATTTTGTCGATCCACAGGAAGAGGTATTATTACTGGCCGGTCGTCGTTGCGGCGATGGCGCAGTAGCTCGAATGTCGACTTTTTTGCCGGAATGGACCCTCGGCAGAACTCCGGATTCCTCGCTTCTCCGACCCCCACTTCGATGTTCGAAAGTGCTCGAGGACGCTTCACTTCCGATCTGCCATTCCACGCCACGCCGATCCCAAGCTCGCATCGACCGCCAAATCGTCACACAAAATGGCTAAGCTTTGGCTAAGCAACCCAATTTGAGCAGGAGCGAGTTTTTGTAAGTGCTTGATGTTGTTGGAGCCAGTTGTCGGATTTGAACCGACGACCGTCCGATTACAAATCGGATGCTTCTTGTCGCAACCAGTCTTGCCCAGTTGCGTGAAATCGCTGAAAGCCTTGCAAATTCTTAGCTTTCCTGTCACTGCATGCGACGTGGCTCAACCGCGACCGACGCAAAAAGTGGCGCAGCAAGTGGCGCAGCAAAACCATCCCTCCGGCGCTCGGAAATGGGAGGCGCGGGTCTTCCGACGCTCTTGGGTCCACGACGGGCGGCGACATGAAGCGAGCACGTATTCCGTACGACTGAGGCATTCCGGTCGCCGGGAAATCATCAATCTCCGAACCGGCGACCTGCGCGAAGCCGCCAGAAGAGCCTCCAAATTGGCGACTTCGCTCAAAGCCAATGGCTGGGAGGCTGCTCTGGCGACACTGGGTCCGGAACCCGTCCGACAGCTCCTGACCCGAGCCACCCCGACAATCGGCGAGTTCATCACCGAAATGGAAAAAGTGGCTGTTCATATCAAGCGGCAGACCTTGCGCGGCTACGCGGCGTCCATTCGTCAACTTGCATCACTGGTCGCTGGTATTGAGGGTGATGCAACGAGATACAATTACCGGCCGGGAGGAGGACTCGAGAAGTGGCGAGCAGACGTCGATCGTGTTCCTCTTACTGTACTGACGCCGAGAGCCATCGAGGCCGCCATTGCTGAATACGTGAGAAAGCGAGGAGGGACTCTGGCAGCTCAACGCTCCGCTTGTTCCCTCATGCGCCAAGCCCGTGGATACTGGTCTCGCAAGATGCTCCGATTCCATCCGTCAGAAGGCGTGCCGAATCCGTTTGACGGCGTACCTGTCGCACAACCGAGACCTCCCAGGTACATTCCCTCATTCGACAGTGGAAAGTTGGTGGCCGCCGCCCGCACGGAACTGCGAGAGCCCGACCCTGAGGCTTGGAAGGCCTTTCTCTTGCTCCTTGGAGCAGGACTCAGGAAAGGCGAGGCGGATGCGCTCCTCTGGTCGGATGTGGATGTGGACCGATCCGTCTTGCGCGTTATTAGCGGGAAAACTCTGGAGAGCATTGGGGAAGTCCCGCTGGGTCCGGAAGCCACAAGCGAGCTGTCGCGTCTGCACCGCCGTTCGGCCGGACCGTACGTACTCGAAGGCGCCGAACATCGATCGGACTCGACTCGGCGCTGCTACCGGGCTGTCGCAACCTTTAATCGACTGATAGACTGGCTGCGCTCACACGGCGTAAGGGATTCGAAACCACTCCACGCCCTCCGGAAAGAAGCAGGTAGCCTGATCAACGCGGCGGCGGGAATTCACGCCGCCAGCCGGTTTCTCCGCCATGCTGATATCGCGGTGACAGCAGCACATTATTTGGATAATCGCAACCGGGTGATCGTTCCCCTCTTCGACAAAACATAGCGATTCTAACGGCCGCTAGCCGGAGCGGCCCAGCTCATCCGAAAATCGAACCATGTCGGTGCTTGGCGGATTGGTCCGCCGTCCAGGTCGAACCTCCGGCTCAGCCTCAGTTCACGTTCGACCACTGCCTTCACACGGAAATTTTGGAGGCTCATAAGCGTAATACCACCAATGCTTTGTGAATTCACGTCACAGTGAATTGTAACATTTCCCGGCCCGATAGGGGTGCGGTGCCCAGGGAAGGCCGAAGCGAGGGTGTGCGTGGCGAATTTGCAGTCATGCAGGCTGCCGGGAACTGAAACGGGCCGCCGCAGAAGGATTTCCGGCCGTAGACCGGTGGGTCACCGTACCTGTTCCGGAACCAGCGGGATCTCGCTCCTCCCGGTACCCAGCGTCCCGCATTCGGCGCCGAGCCTACCTTCTCTCGCCGACAGCCTCCGCGTCTTCGGCGACGGCTCTCATACCTTCTACATGTCCGGCCAAGCAATTGTCGCGGACTGGCACATGACCTCCGAACTGCGCTTCGGCTCGAATTTCCTCGGGGACCTTCCCAGCCGGGCCGATTCGATCGTCCTGGCCATCCACTCCCTCGCGGTCGAGTTCAAATGGGAGAAACGGTTGGGCGGAGACCTCGGACCGCGGACCCATCGCCAACCCAGAGCTGGTCGCCGCCCTCGGCGCGGAAACCGATTTCGAACTGCGGGCCTACTTCCAACGCGGAGGCCCGCCCTCGCCTCGTCCTCGGCCAGCCCCTCATGCCCTACGTCGCGGCGAGCGGACCCTGATCGGCCCTCGCCGCAGTGCCTTCTGTCGCTCGCTTCCCTTCTCTCAGAACGCGCGCACCACGCACACGCCGACTTCTCGGCATTCGCGGACCTGCATGAACAGTTACTTCATTTCCATTGACAAAAGGAGTAGGGAATGACACTGGAGCTAAACTGAACTTCCTGCGGAGTGTCGATGGGAAGGCGTTGAAATCGAGGAAGTTCAATGAAACGCCAATTCCTGATTTCTGGCTACATGCCCTTGGCCAGAAGGTCAAAGGCGCGCTGTTGAACGGGCGTCGAGTGGCTTTCCATTTCAAATTCCGATGCCCCGCCCGCACCTTGCTTGGCACAAATTCGGTTGCGCGCGAGGGTCGCCAGGTCCTTGAGCAGCGTACCGAAGCTATGCACCGGGTAGCCGTCCTCGGTCCGCTTGTCCTGGGCCTTGGCATCTGCGCGAGTCGATCGCTGGGCTGGGGCCACGATGGAAGTGCGGAGTGCGGCCGCCTCTTGCGGATCATCTTCTTCGAATAGAATGGGCGCCAGTGCTCGCCTCATATGCCACTCCACGTAATAGGCGAGCATACAGAGCAAGACATGGGCACGGACCCGATTCTCCAGCCGGTGGTGAATGGGCCGCACCTTCAGATCGATAGTCTTCAAACAACGAAAGGCCTGCTCCACCTTGGAGAGATCTTTATACGCCCGTACCACGTTGTTGGAGTCGAGGTGTTCCTGGTTCACTGAGGTGCGGATCACATACATCCCGTCCAACGCCGCTTCCCTATCGATGCGGTCCTGGTCGCGCCGATAATCGAAATGGTCTTCCTCGATTTGGGTAATGAAGTGCTTGGCGACCTTGAAACGATTGATGACTTTGCCGACCCGAACTCCGATGTTGTCTTTGCCTTTAAGGGGTCGGTTGGTCCGTAGGGTCGCCGCCTGAACCTCGGCCAGGAGTTTCTCGGTGGCGGCCAGCAAGTCCTGACGCTTGCGTGCGCGCTCCTGCGCCAACAACGGGTTGCGGCATACGACCAGCCGTTCGTTGGGGTAGTCGGGCGAGTGGATCTCGGCCATGTCTCGTTCATCAAAAAGAGACATATCAACTGCCCCTTCCTCGACCAGCTTGGCAATTTGCGGGTGCCCGCAAAGCCGTGATTCAATCCAAGCCTTCCACCGTCCGGCACTCCTCTTCGATACGCGCGCTGGTTAATAATCCGCGATCTCCGACCAGGACCACCCGTTGAATGCCAAAGCGCTGACGCACCTTTTGAATCTGAGGGCCCAGTGTTTTGGGGTCGGCGGTGTTGCCCGGGAAAACCTCCACCGCAACCGGACAGCCCTCTGCATTACACAGCAGGCCATAGACGATGATCGGACAGCCGGTCGAGCCATCGCGATCGTGGCCGTATTGCGCCAATGGACAGCAGTGGCCGGTATAGTAACTCGAACTGACATCATAGAGAATCAGCGAGCCGTCCTGAAGATGGAGCCTGGCCAGCCTGGTTTCGATCCGTGCTTGTCGCTCCAAGAGCCAGTCCATCGCCTCGTAGAGATTGTCTTCGCTCAGATCGCCCACTTCCAACTCCTCTCCCAGAGTCGAGGTGGCCGTCTGCGATGCCAGTTCGCGGGCCGTGGCCAGTTTACTGCCGGGATCGAGAATGCGTTGAGCAATCATCGCTTCGACCAAGCGGCGCTCCCGAGAGGATTCCGAAGCGATAAGCGATCCTAACCCGAGGCGATCCATCGAGTGTAACACCGCTTTGACATGGCCATGGGGTAAGGAGCGTAGGATTTCGAAACTCTCGGAAACGCCGACGAACTGCTCTTGGCGGAATGCAAGGAGAATCCTTATATTTTAGTGGCTACATTTCTGACACGTACATTCTCATCTAAGTTCCTCTCTGTGAAACAGTTAGCTTTTGAAAACCACTTCAGAACTACCGGAACTTCGGGCTAAAACAAGCGCGTTAGTGGCGCTTCTTTCCACCACGATGGTCGATGCGCTGTTTGTTGTCGGACGTTCTTCTACAAATTGTGGTGTCGGTGGGTCTTTCTGACTGAAGGCCTCGGTCTGAATTCGTCATTTCGCCTTGTTTTTGAACTTCGGTGTCTTTCGGGAAGACACTCCGTCGGGGTTCATGTTCATGAGTGTGCCTTTTGGCTGTTTTAGCCGGCCTTCAGTCTCGTGACTCGCTCGAAGGTGGTGAACAGACCACCACCAATCGGTTGTAACTCAGGATTCGCCAGATGATCCGTCTTGCCGTTCGCACGATCTGACAGGGCAACAACACCACGGCCTGCAGGAACGTCCGAAACTCCATCGTATCCGTCGCGGGAACTGCATCTGACTTGGGAATGAGGTTTCCTTTAGGGTGGGAAGCGTGAAAGCACTTCAGTCGGGGCCGACTCCGGCGCCAATCCAGTGAGGAAATCTCCCGCATCATCGCCGAATACGGCGCTGGTTTAGCGATCGAGAGCACCTTCGCCACCGTGCGGCCTGCGGAGCGAAGGCACCAAGAGTTGCGGATCACGGATGGCGGCGTTGACCAAGGCCGGCAAGTGTCTTCGCGCGGTCGCCAAAGGCTGGCGCCGCCTCAACGGTTCGGAACTTCTCGCCAAGGCGATCGAAGGCGTCGTCTTCGTGGACGGCGAAGAAGCAAAGGCCGTCGCTTGAATCGCATTTCCCTCGGGGAGCACACGCCCGAAATTTAGCCTCCATACACAACTTATTGACACATCTCCAGAGCCGTTTTCTGGATGGCTCATTTCATCTCTCGTATAAAAACGTCGCATCTTTAATGACATAGCGCCTGCCATCTCCCGGTCCAAGATACAGTAGTGCCTTAGGAGGGGCTATGACATATTTCTCGCGCGAGACGCCGTAACTTGACTCCACAATCTGTACCGATATGGCACGAAACTCGTTTGAATTCTCAAGCCAAGCCGGGCATCAACACGCCGGCGAGAACCTTCAGGACATCCTGCGTCATCGTGATCCGCAGCTCCCTGTCCCGATCCAGATGTGCGACGCACTCGCCCGCAATATCCCTTCGCAAATCGAAACCCTCCTGGCCAACTGTCTCTGCCACGGTCGTCGCCAGGTCGTCGATGTCGCGCCCAGCTTCCCTGCCGAGGAACGGCGAATCCTGGAGAGCCTCCGCCAAGTCTTTCATTACGACAGCCTCGTCCGGCAAAAGAAACTCACGGCCGATGAACGCCTCCACTTCCACCAGCAATTCAGCCAGCCCATCCTCGAGGATCTTCACCGCTGGCTGTCCGAACAGTTGGACCAACGCAAGGTTGGGGTTGCGCCGAAAAGACGGAGAAAGAATCGGGGCTTTTGTGCATGATGAAATCCTTGAAAGAAACCCCTCTCAAAACCAGCTAGAGCACGACAGCCTCCCTCTCCCCTCAGGCCATGTCCCTTAGGGAGCGGGTCGAGGGATAGCGGACTCGCGTAAGCGGGTAAACAGCTCTGGTCGGTAGGTGCGCAAGCAAGCCGAGAGGTCCTCGCGTTGCTTATTGGATGCGAACGGATTCCAAACAAGTGACTCCGTTAGGGAATCCAGATCGCACCGAATCCGCTCAGCATCAGGCGCGGAGCGGAGACGTTCATCTATTTCGTCCGATGTTCCCGAACCGAGTCGCAACGTCGCGAGGCGGATTTCCGTTTCGTCCGAAAACCATATGCGTTTCCAAAATGCGGACTCGCCTTGATCGCTTGTTGGTAATGCGTCATCAGGCTTCAGGTATCCGACCTTCCTGCAAAAGAAGTCAGCGTCGTGCAGGCGACGTGCGGAATGAAAATGAATCAGTCTCCTCCACCGGGTCTGAATCGCAAAACCGCCCCCGTGGCGACCGTCAGCCTTGGAACAGTAGTGGCTCCAAGCCATATGAGATTCGAACTCTCGCCGAGTCCAACAGCATACGTACGTAGTACAGACAGTATGACGTTCATGTTCTTCAGCGAAGCGCTCGGCGTCAGCACCGAAGACCCCGCGAAAGGCTCGCACTAGCATCCGCTTGGATTGGGTCGGGAGCCGCACTTCGAGTGGATCACCGGGCAGCAGGTCCGCACGACGGAAATACAGCTCGCCGGTCTGAATAAGGTCTAAAGCTTTGGCTTGGTCAAAGTAGCGCCAGACCTTCGCGAGAGGGTTCACCGCTGCGCATGTTATGGCATAGACCACCCCACGCGGGGCATTCGGTTCCCACTTAAACAGAATTCGCAACGCATCATCATGGAGAAGCCAAAAGCATCCGGAATCGAGATTATGGCATCTCTTACGATCTTGGGTGGTCGAGAAGGACAATTGGCCGAGCAGTGCCTCCAAACGGATGCGTACAGGCCAGCCGGGATGGAACGACTCCAGATCACCCTGAGCGGATGGGGTAAGAGACACTGACCAAGCCTTCAACGGCACGGCACCCTTTTCCGCTTCTTCCAGTCGCCCATCCATCAACAAGGCCATTGCGGCATCCGGGGTGAGGCCATACTCAAGCATCTCGCGCAACCGCTCCCGCTCATCGGCGTTGAGCACGGAACAGGCTCTTTCGAATTCTTCAATCAAAGCCGCGAGTCGTTGTTGCATTCCGGGTTCCTTCACTACAACTGCACCCTCTGCGAATCTGCCGGGCTGCTTCGTAGCATTAACCAGCAACGGTCAGAGCAAATTCATGTCCACCGCGTACCCCGCCGCTCTGAGTTCTTGGGCAAGCTTTGTTCTCCAAGCACCGGCGCTGTCGATCTTCGTAACCAGAACGCCGTCGTAATCGGAGAACTTCTCAAGCCCCTCCTCCATGAGCGCCAGCACTCGGGCGCGGCCCAACATCCCCACGAAGTAGCCGCACTCGAAGACGACATTCTGGCGGGCTCGTCTGTTCAGTGGATCTCCTCCGCACTTCCGCCCTTCGTCGTCCCCGGTCATGAGCACGACGGCAAATCCAACCTTCGAATTCATCTCCAATTTTTCAATAATGGTGAGAGCTTGGTCCGCTGCCTCGTGCAGGATCACCGGTTCGAGTTGCAACTTGGAAAGTAGTCTCGCGACCTGTTCCTTCAGCGCCTCATCGTGTCCGTGAACAACGAAGACCTTGCGCTTATCGTCCTCCCCGCGTCCTTTCTGTTCCTCGGGAGACGTTCGAAGCGCAGCAGCGCCCTCCTCCTCGACTTGTTCAGTATGAAACGAGCGAAGCAGCGCGACTGCCCTATCGATGCTGTCTTGAAAGAGCTTTGGCGCGCCGGGTCCGTGCATAGCGGTGGCCACCCCTCTCCATTCGAAGCGGAGGATTCGAAAGTCAGCGAACTCCGAGCTCTCGGCCCCATAGATTCGCTTGATGGTCGCCTCGCAATCGCGCTTCCAACCAACGAAATCAGGGTCGTCAGGGCTTCGGGCGCTCTTGGGGGCCCTCACCATCAATTGGTGGATCCGAAAGGAGTTTTCCATACGAATTGGGCCCCCTGCTTAGCGCTGAGGTGTCTAACATCATGCCATAGTTCATCGAGCTTCGGCACCCTGCTGGCTCGTGGCTAGCGACCCAGGGGCATCAACTGTTGTTCACCGCGCCTCGATGAGCTTCGCGAACCTCGGGGGCGCCACGATGATGCGCAGGGCAAGGGTTCACATCAAGATGCTGCGGGTTCCGGCCCCGCCCAAGCCACCATCCGCATTCCGCGGGATATTCCTGCAGTCGCAGGGATGGAGGCGATGGGCTTCCTGAGGAGGTGCTCAACGCAGGTGCATCAATGGCCAGGTGTTCTGGCGAGCTAACGCCTACGACGATCCGGCGACCTGCCAAATATTTGGCAAAATGTGTAGCGGTGTATGCACTGCGGCCAAGTAGCTGGATGCGAGAATGTTGACATGGCTAGCGGCCGCGGCGCATACACCGCCATTGGACCGAGCCGCGGAGCCGCGCGTGGACCTCGACCTACAGGGGAATCAATCCACCCGCTGACGCGGGAATGAGGAGCCGGCGCCCAGAGGCATGCCCGGATGGCGTTCCGATCGGCGTGACCACCGGACGTCGCGCGTGGCCACGCGAACATCGTACTGCGGAAAGGAGCCGCTCTGAGGTGGGGATTCGGGTCGAGCAGACGATCGAGGGCACGGCGGGACCAGGACCGGTCGGCTGGTGAAAATCGACGGTCGCGCGGGGCGAAGACTCGATCGCGAAGGGAGAGTTCATGAGGTGTCGTCGGGTGGCGGACGCGGGCGTTGAGGCGGCCGAACCATCCGAATCAGGATCAAGCCCGGCTTCCGGCAGTGGGGACAGAGAAGCGCGGGGGCCGGAGGTTCGACGGGAGCGGGAGACTCCGGCGCTGGTGCCGCCGCCACCCTCGCGTTGGATCCGGCCTGGGCACCCAGGGCCGTGTGCGCCTGCTCGACACAGCGACTGCGGTTGCGCGTGGAGAGGATGCCGTAGTGGCGGATCTTCACGAAGCGGGGCGGCAGGATGTGGAGGCAGAACCGGTGGGTGAACTCCTCGAGCCCAAGGCTCATCACTTTGCGCTGGGCGTTGTCGGCGTAGTCCTTGTACGCAAAGAGCACCGTCCGGGTCGCGGTATCGAGGCTCAGGAGACGGCGATTGGTGATGCCGACCCGGTGCGTATAGCGGGACAGATACCCCAGCACCGCCTCCGGTCCGGCGAACGGCCGCTTGGCGTAGACGACCCACTTCTGTCGACAGGCGTGGCGGACCAGACGTCGGAACTTCGGCGGTGACGCCAGGGATTCGATGCAGTGGCCGAACTGGAGATCGCCCCGTTGGTAGAGAGCCTCCAGACCGTCGCGGAACTTCGCGCGAAAGACGATCGAAAGCGCCCGCACCGGGAAGAGCCAACGCGGATTCACCGACCGCCAGCCTTCGGTGTGCGTCGAGAGGCCGCCGCCGGTGACGATGCAATGGAGGTGGTAGTGATCGAGGAGCGTCTGGCTCCAGGTATGCAGGACCGCCGTCACGCCGATTCGAGCCTGGTGGCGACTGAGCCCGAACTCGATCAAGGTGGCCGAGGCGGCGGCGAAAAGAAGGTCATAGAGCGCCGCCTGGTTGTGTTGGATCAGGGCGTTGAGTTCGTGCGGCAGGGTGAACACCAGATGGAAATACGGGATCGGCAGGAGCGCCTCGGCTTGCTTATCCAGCCAGTCCACGCTGTTGGCCCCCTGGCAGGTCGGACAATGACGGTTGCGGCACGAATGCGGGACGAAGTGGTCGTGGTGGCAGTGCGGGCACCCGTAGAGATGACCGTAACCGTCCGGCGGACACGTAGGGGCGATCCGCGCGCAGGGATGTCGGACGAGGAGTGAAGCGTGAGGACCGCTGTCCGAAGTGGGCGGAGTCCCAGGAATTGGAACTACCCGTTGGGTGGCGATGCGCTGGATTGGGCAGCCCGGCTCTCCTTCCATCCGCGCGGAGTCAGTTGCCAGATGTCCCGTTGGGGATGGCGGGATAAGCGGGGAACGATGTCGCAGAGATACGCGTAGGGTTCCACGCCGAGCCGGTGGCAAGCTGATCGTCAGGGAGAACAAGATTCGCGGCGCGTTCACCGCCGGCTTCCTGGCCGACGTGGAACCAGTTCTTGCGTCCCATCACAACGTTTCGCAACGCGTGTTCGATGGAGTTGTTGTCGATCTCCGCCTCCGCGTACTTCCAGATACCGCGCCATGGCAGGCCACTGGCTCTTGGCATAGCTGACCGCCTTGCCCAACGGACTCTTGGGCAAGAGATCCTTGCCGTAGGCGTCAAAGAGTTCCCCCAGGTCCTCGAAGATGGGCCGCGCCTCGCGCTGGCGAAGTTCCAGGCGCTCTTCCAATTCGAGTTTCTCTTCCTTGGCGCGGCGTTCGATGCGGTAGAGTTTCTGGATGGCCGCCAGTAACAGATCGGTGGCCACGGGAGCGTCGTCGCGCGCCTCGAAAACCTGCGGCGAATATGCGCCATGCAACCAATGTGCAGGAGCGAGAGTTGCGTCAGGACCGGCCCGTAGGAACTGCCGCCATCGGCTGAAGATGCTTGGCCCGGGCGCTCGCGAGGAACTCGGCAGGACCGTTTGGGATTTGTCGGTGCGAAAATCGAAGACCACCTCCGCCCAGGGCAACCCGTACGCCCAAATCGGCCGTCTGCATCTGGCCGTCGGGTAACTGCATGCGCACCGGCGTCTCGTCCGATTGGACCATGGGCTGGCCGCAGGACGAATCGGCCATCGCACTGACCACCGGCGCCACCTCATCCGAACACCAGCCCGTCCAGTCGCAGAGGGTCTGCCGGCTGAGCGGGATCCCGACACGGGCGAAGGCCTGTTGCTGGCGGTAGAGTGGTTTGTGCTCGGCGTACTTCTGCACCACCACATCGGCCACGACACGTGATGTCGGCCTTGAGCCCGTGGTCCGGACCTTCGGGCATCACCACGCCATCGTGACAGCGCGGGCAGGCGCAACTTGGGATAAACGTGTTGGTGAACTTCGTATTGGACCGGAAGCTTGTGGAGCTTCTCCCGGATGTCCTCGCCGATCTTCACCAGGGGCGGATGGTCCGGGCAGTGCGGGCAGGTGGTCTTATCCGGATCGATCGGCGTGGTCAATGCGCCGACGCGGCAGATGCGCGGGCAAGGGTGCGCGACCATGCGGGCGGGCCTTGCGCTTGGAGGTCTTGGAGGCAGGCGTGGACTCCTGGTGCGAGCCTTCCGCTCCGGCGGCGGGTTCCTCCGGTTGTTCCTCCTCGGCTTCGGGCGGCGGATCGTCCGGTCGTTTGGCTTGTGCCGCCTCCTGGCGCGCCTCCCGGGCGTGTTCGGCAATGCGCGCCTCCAGTTCCTCCGCGCTCACCTTCTCGGAACGCGACCCGAAGAGGCAGCGCTTGAAGAGCGCCATCTGGTGTTCCAAGTTCTGGCGGATCGCTTCCAGGTCCCGAATCCGAGCGGTTGCTTCGGCCAACGCCTCGCGCAGCCGTTGGTTCTCGGCGGCCAGCGATTCCGGGGAAGCTTCGGGTTGGCACTCATGCGCAGAGGCGCTGGCGGAAGTCACGGCGCAGCGGGTAGACATACACCGCCTTGGGCGGCACCTGGATCTGGCGCTGGCGGTCGCCACGACTGCGGCCCTTCGTCAGACCCACTTCCATCCAGTTGCTCGACGCGTAGACGCTCCCGGCGAAGCGGCTTGTGTCCACGAACGTCTCGACCAGTTCGACGCGGTGTCCGTACTTGGCCTCCCAGTCCGCCACCAGCCGCCGACTCACCCGGGCCCACCCCCAACTCGCCAGACCGGGCACCCGCACCCACGCGGGGATGAGGAAGCGGGTGTTATTGGTTAAGAACGCCAGATGCCTTGCCCGCTGGGGCTCGCTCCAACCAATCCACCGATCCCGTGGTGCACAACGCCACGCCGCCGCCCCAAAGAGCCACGCCGCCAGCGGACGTCCCTCCCCCGTGCAGAGCAGGTATTTGAGGTTCTCCCCAACCGCGCTGCGGTAACCCAGGTAGTGTTCCTGGGCGAGCAGGGTCTCGAAGACGGCGCGACGCTCGGCATCGGAACTGACTTCGTGGAGTTCCAGAGGCCCCAGGCTCCGGCAATCCCCCGCCACCGGACTGCGATCCAGGGGCACGCACTCCAGTTTGCGGTGGCGCATCCGGTTGGGGCTGGCGCGCTGGCAGGGCGGAAGGGTGATCAGTTCCCGCGAGTGGAGCTTGAGCAGCAAGGTGCGCGCGGCCATGTCGGCCAATTGTCCGGTGGGTCGCACCCATCCCCATTGCCGGCACAGTTCGCGCGAAAGCCGGTAGCGACTCCACTGGGGATTGTGCGCGATCCAGGTCCGCACCTGCGCCAGTTGCTCAGGTCCACAGGCGCCAGCGTTGGTCGTCATCGGTGTGTCGTCCATCAACCCGAACGACCCCACCAGAGTTCGCCCGCAGAGACCAGCAAAAAATTCAGCTCCCGCTCACTTCGCGCCGGAACCACTTGCGCGCGCGGGTCTGGGTCAGGTCGATGCCGCCTAATAACAGGGCCAGTTCTTCCCGGCTGTAGCGTGCACACACCGCCTCGCGTTGCGGCCAGCGAAAGGTCCCTTGCTCCAGCCGACGCATGCACAACCAATAACCGCCGGGTTCCCAGAACAGAATTTTGATCCGGTCATGTCGTTTGTTGGAAAAGATGTACAGACTGCCGTTCAATGGATCGTGCCCCAGGCTTTGGCGCACCAAGGCCGCCAATCCGTCGATGGCTTTGCGCAGGTCGACGGGGGCCGTGGCCACGAAGATCCCCGTCGTGGGCAGCAACCCCATCATGGCCGCACCCCCAATGCTTCCAACAGGTGGCGAAGTTGATGCGGATCGAAGCCAGAGGGAATCCGCAACGAACGTCCCGGGCCCCACTCCAAGACGAAGTTCTCGCTGCGCAACGCTTCCAGTTGCACTGGCACGAATCGCGGAGACGACAATTCTGCATTGGGCGCACGTCTTGGGTTTTCAATCTCCGCTTCCGTCGTGGGTGCCGGTGATGCGTGCTCCCCTCGCCATCGAAGCAGCGAGGCATAACAAAGTCCCTGTTTGCGGGCAAAGGCCAGCAGCGAGAGCCCGCTCTGCTGCTGCCACTCCAGAATCGATCGAATCTCGTCGGGGGTTCGCCGCCGTCCGGATGAAGGCGCCCTGAGGCAGATTGTTTTCACAGCCATCCCACAGGAATGAGCAAAAAGTTGCTGGAAGATCGCAGTTGACTCTGCCACACGGCAGAGATGGATAACATCCGCAACCTTCCAGCGCCGTCGAAGCTCTCCGTCCTTCGGCAAGTTTTCAACCTCATTCCCGAGTTCCTGGTTCCGAAGTTGGCTCGGGAAACTGGCGTGGATGAAAAGGCGCGCACATTCAGTCCGTGGAGTCATGTGGTGAGTTTGGGTTACAGCCATCTGGCGCACGCCATCGGGCTCAATGACGTCAGCGATGCTCTCCAGCTCAACTCCGGTCCGCTGTCTGCCATTCGTGGGGCGACACCGCCCAGTCGGAACAACCTTTCGTATGCTAATCGCCACCGGGATGCGACCCTGTCGGAGAGACTCTTCTGGGAAGTGTACGAGCATCTGGGAGAGATCTGCCCGAAGTTTGTCAGCGGACGGGCGGGTAAGAAGTTTGCCCGGAGGTTCCAGCGGACGATCCATGTCGTGGACTCGACCACGATTGAGTTGGTTGCCTCGTGCATGGATTGGGCGAAGCACCGCCGGCGCAAGGCGGCCGCCAAGTGCCATCTGCGCCTGGACCTGCAGAGTTTTCTGCCGCGCTTCGCGATCATCGACACGGCGCGTGAGGCTGACGCCAAGCGTGCACGGGAGGTCTGTGCGGACATCAAGGAGGGCGAAATCGCCATATTTGACAAGGCTTACGTCGACTTCGGACACCTGGGAGATCTGGAGTTACGCGGGGTGGTGTGGGTGACGCGTGCCAAAGAGAACCTGAGCTACGAGGTGCGAGAGACGTACCCGGTGCCTGCCGGCGGCAAAGTGGTCAAAGACGAGTTGATTGCGTTAACGAACCCGGCTTCTCAGAAAGCGTATCCCGATCTTTTGCGTCGTGTAGAGGTGTGGGTGGAAGTGGACGGAAAAGAGAAATTGATGACCTTCCTGACCAATCAACTGACTTGGAGTCCGCAAAGCGTGGCGGACCTGTATCGGTGTCGGTGGCGCATCGAGGTGTTCTTTAAGCAGATCAAGCAGACGCTGCAGTTGTCGGATTTCCTGGGGACCAGCGCCAACGCCGTACGCTGGCAAATCTGGACGGCCTTGCTGGTCTATCTGTTGCTCAGATATCTGGCTTTTCAGTCAAACTGGAAACACAGCTTCAGTCGGCTATTTGCCGTGATACGAACGGGACTATGGAGAAAGTGGGATCTGATAAGTCTCTTGGAACTATATGGGACAGCCAAGAGCAGCCCCCGTTACCTTGCGCATCCCGAGCAGGCCTATTTCCCTGGATTCGCGTGATCCCGTGGGACAGCCACCGCGCAAAACGAATCGCCAATCTTTCCGGAGGGACAGATGATCTGAAAAGTCTTAAACCACTTCCGCGCCACGGCCCTCAAATCCCTCGGAAAACCGCAGGATTACCCTTCGGTTTTGCCCTCTATGGGATGACAGTGGATTGTTTTCACGCCGCCATGCTGCCGCGTTCACCCCAATCCGGCACGACGGGTCCGCCGGACGGTTACGGTGTAACCGCAGGAGGGTACGTACTCATGGCCGGACCCAAAGGCATCGCGGCCGTCGCAAAACTCGCCCGGCGCACGAAGGCGCAACGCGGTGGCAACGAGCCCCGGCGCGAGGATTTTGACCGCCAAGCGCCCGACTCACTGGCGGTTTGGCGTGACGCCTACTTGGAATCCCTCGGGGCCCGGAATTACTCGGAGCAAACCCGCGAAGGCCGACAAAACGCCCTGCGCCACTTCCTCAGCTGGGCCGCCGAGCGCGACCTGACCAAAGCCGGCGAGATCACCCGACCCATCCTCGAATCCTACCAGCGGTGGCTCTGGAAACTGGTCCGGCCCGGCGGCCGCCGGCTGGGCTGGAGCACGCAGCGCAACCGGCTGGGCGTTTTGCGGGACTGGTTCCGGTGGCTGACCCGCCAGAACGTCATCCTCCACAATCCCGCCAGCGAACTGGAACTCCCCCGACCCGAGAAGCGCCTGCCGACGGGAGCGCTGACGGTGGCCCAGGTCGACGCGCTGCTGGCGGTGCCAAATGTCACCGATCCCCTCGGGGTCCGGGACCGGGCGATGCTCGAGGTATTTTATTCGACCGGGCTGCGGCGCTTCGAGCTCTGCGGGCTCGACCTGGTCGACTTCAACCCAGAGCGGCACACGCTCACCGTGCGTCGTGGCAAGGGGCACAAGGACCGGGTGGTGCCGATCGGGGCACGGGCGATTGCGTGGGTGGAGCGTTACCTCAAGGAGGTCCGCCCGCGGCTCTGCCTGGACACGCGCGAGACGGCGCTGTTCCTGACCGGCTACGGTGGGCCGTTCAACCCGGACGTGCTCAGCCGGATGGTGGGCGACTGGCTGGAATCCCTCGGGCTCAAGGGCAGTTGCCACCTCCTGCGCCACACCTGCGCGACGCACATGCTGGAGGGCGGGGCCGATATCCGGTTCATCCAGCAACTGCTCGGCCACGCCAAGCTCGACACCACGGCCATCTACGCCGAGGTCTCGATCCTCCAGTTGCAGGAGGTCCATCGCCGGTGCCATCCGTCCGCGCAGTTGCCGGAGGCCTCCGGACCCGGAGCCGCCGGACCGCTGGAAACTTCGCCCTCGGGCGCGTAGAGTGTCCGCCATGAGCACGGTTGCGGAAATCGAATCGGCCATCGGCCACCTGACGCCCAAGGAGGTCGAGGAACTGGCCGCCTGGCTGGACGAGTATCGCCAGATGATCCGTGCCTCGGCGGAGGTCTTTTCGCTCTATGACGAGGAGGAAAAGGCTCCCTGATGCCCAAGGCCCGTCGTGGTGAAATCTGGCTGATCGATCTCGGCATGGTTCAGAAGACCCGTCCGGCGGTGGTGCTGAGCGTCGAGTACCTCGACCACGAGCGCGCCGTGGTGACGTACGTCCCCCGCACGACGAGCGTGCGCCAGACCCGCTTCGAGGTTCCCCACCAGGCGCCGGGGTTCGAGCCCGGGGCCCTTGACGCCCAGGGGATCGGGGGCGTTCCCGACGTGCGCCTGACGCGTCGGCTGGGTGCTCCAGGCGGCCACGCTGGCCGAGGTGGAACGCGCCGTGAAAGCCTGGCTGGCGCTGCCCTGAGCGCGCGCCACCGCCCGGCCTCAATCCCCTTCCGTTCCGCCCGCGCGAGCGTACGTTGACGCCTGTGAGCCCGAGCGGGCACAGCTGCCTTCCTCTTTTAGCCGCCTGGCCGCTTGCGCCTGCCTGCCGAAGCCTTGGCGAAGGCGGGTCGACTGCCGGTGGCCGCGTCACCCGCGCGCCCGGCACTGCGACCTCCCCCCGCAAAACTCGCGTCGGGGGGGTTCTGGTTCCCCCATCGGGTCGGAGTTCACGGCGCCGCCGCACAGCCCATGGAACCGCAACGGGTTGCAGGCTCCGAGCCGCCAGAACCGTGTTGGGTCGGAGTGAATGGCCCAACAGAGATCCCATCGGGGAGAAGGGAGGGGCGAATCTCTATGGTTTCACGGGCAATGCTCCAATCGGCTCTTACGACCCCAATGGGCGTATTGTAGTAAGCCTGCCAGTCCTTATTGGAGGCATTGTAGTGGCAGGTGCCTGTTTAGATGCCACTGCGTGCGTAGTACGCGTGAGCCAACAATATTGGCATGCGCTAGATGAAGTGCGACAGAAGACAGGTAGAGATCCTACTCTCGCAGGCACACAGGAGGACGCCCTAAAACATTGTGTCGCCGCCTGCAATTTGGGAAAGAGCCCAAGATACTGCCTTACATCGGGAATCGCTCTTTGGATCGCAAATCAGCACGAGGACAATAGAACTCCTGCTTCGAGAATGGACGTTGCCAACAATCAAGCCGGAATCACCGTTGGACAAGGGAGTCCGACGGATTGCTTCCAAGCCTGTAGTGCAGCGTTGAGAAACGGATCTCTTACTTGTTTAGACGACGCTTTGAACCTTGTGCCGTGCACTCCAAGACAATGATTGCTGGTGAACAAGCTGGCCTTTGGTCAAAAACGTGCCTACTCGGACTGCTCGGTCTTGGCCTGCTATTAATCGGCAACTACATTTTTACGCCGATGATTGTCGGAATTCCGGCTCTTGAACAGCTGTGTCGGCCCCGTGTTCGCACTCAATTTACGCCGGAAGGCTGGTCAGGTACATTGTATCAGACGGGTAAGCGATATGAAATGGCAGTTGATATTCTGAGTCGCGGGAGTCTGAAGCAGGCGAGTTTCGAAACAGTCCTTGGCCAATTAGGACAACCATCGCGACATGGCACAAACGAGAACGTGAGGATTTTGACATATGAACTTGCCCCGCAGTATTTGTATCCTGCGAACTGTTGGCTATTTCCATCACGGTTTCTTAATGTCGGATCCTGGTACTTAGAAATTCGCATGACCAACGGCTTCGTGGCTCAGAGCACGATCCGTGGATCATAGCGTATATTCTGCGATTGATGACACCAAGCCCTCCTGGGGATCGGAGGCAGAGGCTCGGAAGGGCGCTCGACGAATCGCTCAAGAAAACCATCGATGGAGCGTCATCGATTCGATCGAGAAGGCAAGTGAGTCATTGATTCATTGATCCCGCGCACGAGACGACAAACGAGTCAGCACTCGGGGCCGGTTCACCCCCGGTCAGCCGACGCTCATTAGACAACACTTACTTTCGGTTCACGCCGCGGCGAGGGTTCCGGCGCTGTCACGTCGGCCGCCAACGTGTCCCTTGGCTCCCGCGTTGTTCATCCGCCGTGCGCCGGCGCCTCGAGCGGTTCGTGATCTATCCGTCAATTCTCCGGAAAACAGTTCGACCTCGCGCCCCCAGGGGAAAATCGGGGGGCCGCGATGCCTCAAGGATCGAAACCCCGGGTGGGCGGGTGGAGTTGGTGGGTGGGGAGATTTGTGAGCTGTCGGCATGGCCAACCCGTGCCTGCACCAGGAGGACTCAGGCGGCGTTTTTCTCGTGGTGCTGTGACAGGAGGGCCTGGATCACTTCGATAATCTTCTCCCGCTGGCGGCGGGGCAGGCGTGAAACTTCCGTGAAGACCTGGCCGAGTTTGCCGCCCGGCGAGGCTGAACGTCGTGCCGGAGGCTGGCCCAAGAGTTCCTCGACGGTGACACCCAGCGCCGTGGCCATGGGCAAGAGCACGTCGGAACGTGGGGTCTGGCCGGTGCGTTCCCAGTAGCTGACGTTGGTGGGTTGTTGATCGATGCGACGGGCCAGTTCACGCACGGAGAGGCCGGCGGCCTCGCGCAATTCACGCAGCCTGGACTTGGTCGCCATGAGACCAGCGTAAAGAGGGAGAAGGAAAAGGCCTTGCATTGTGTGCAGCATGCTGCACATATCCGTGCAGTGCAATCACGCTTGACACTCTTCACGCGTACGCGTCTTCCCGCCACTCCGCCGCCACGCCTCGATCCCGGGGAGGTCTTCCAATGCGA
>CAWJDJ010000012.1:0-326383 GCA_963841495.1 uncultured Verrucomicrobiae bacterium | reverse complement strand
ACAGCATTTTCGACTTTCGGAGGCTAAAGGCTTGGATTCATTGGCGTTTTTGAAGTCGCTCAAAACCGAAACTCGATTTGTAGTGGCAAATTCTGCGGTCCAGCACGAATTTGGCATTGATTTTGCAATGGGCCTGACTCATTTCCGTCGTGGCAATCCGAAGGCCCCATGTTCTTCCGAGTCAAGCGCACCGGACCCTACTCCTACCTCCAGGTCGTCGAGAGTTTCCGTCAGGACAAGCGCGTGCAGCAGCGCGTCCTTTCCACCCTCGGTCGCCTCGATGTCCTGCAATCGACCGGCCAACTCGATGCCTTGCTTCGTTCCGGTTTGCGATTCAGCCAGAAAATCGCCGTCCTCGATGCCCATGCCGCGGGTCAGACCGAGCCGGTGGCGGTTCAACGTATCGGACCGGATCTTGTCTTCGGGCGGCTCTGGAAGGAACTGGGTATCGGCACAGTTCTCCAACAGGAGTTGCGCTCCCGGCGCTTCGAGTTCGACGTCGAGCGTGCCGTCTACCTGACAGTTCTTCATCGACTGTTTGCTTCCGGTAGTGATCGAGCCGCGGAGCGTTGGCGTGAGGCATACCGCATGCCGGGTACGGAGTCCCTCGATTTGCACCATCTCTACCGAGCCATGGCGTTCCTGGGCGAGCCGTTGGCCGATGCTTCCGCCGCGACCGTCCCCGGAGCACCGCGTTGCATCAAGGATCGGCTTGAAGAAACTCTATTCGAGCCCCGCCGCAATCTCTTCAGTGAACTCGATCTGGTGTTCTTCGACACCACCTCCATCTACTTCGAAGGCCAGGGGGGCCAGGAACTCGGGCAGTACGGAAAGAGCAAGGACCACCGGCCCGATCTGAGGCAGATGGTCGTGGGGATGGTCGTGGATCTTCATGGGCGCCCAATATGTTGTGAACTGTGGCCTGGCAATACGGCCGACGTCGTTTCGCTGGTGCCGGTGGTCCAGCGCTTGCGTCAGCGCTTCGGGGTTCGCAAGGTGACCATCGTTGCCGACCGCGGCATGATCAGCGCCGCGACCATCGCCGCCTTGGAGTCCAAAGAACTGGATTGTGACTACATCTTGGGCGCCCGGATGCGTTCGACTAAAGAAGTCAGCGATCGGGTGTTGAGCGATCCGGGCCGTTTTCGCGAAGTCCAGCCCGAGCGTCACCGGACCAAGGATCCGTCGCCCCTGAAGGTGAAGCAGGTGTACATCGACGATCGTCGATACGTCGTGTGTCTCAACGAGGAACAACGCCGTAAGGATACGGCCGATCGCGAAGCCATCGTCGCGCACTTACGTGAACGCTTGCCCGGGGGCGACAAGGAATTCATCGGCAACAAGGGCTTTCGAAAGTTCCTCCGCTCCGAGTCCGGTGACCACTTCACGCTGGATGAAGAAAAGGTGACAGAAGAAGCGCGCTACGACGGATTGTGGGTTCTACGCACGAACCTGGCCGATGAGCCGGAGATGATCGCGATGGCGTACAAGCAACTCTGGATGGTGGAAGACGTTTTCCGGACGATGAAATCGGTGTTGGAAACCCGGCCGATCTATCACAAGCGGGACGAGACAATCCGCGGTCACGTGTTTTGCAGCTTCCTTGCCGTGATGCTCAAACGCGCCTTGGAGCTCCGACTGGAAGAAAAGGGAGAGAGTTGGGAATGGGCCGAAGTGTTGCGCGGCTTGGACCAACTCCACGAGGTCGAGGCGACATTCCAGGGTCAACGATTTGCCCTCCGTAGTCAGTTGGTCGGCCAGGCGCACAAGGCATTGGCCGCCGCTGGCGTCGCCGTTCCGCCCACGATGCGGGAACTCGCATGAAGACGCCCGGGCAAAGCGAAAATGTAGTGCCAAGAGCCTGAGGTGTCTTCGCAAGTCGTTGACTATCAGTGTTGCAGTTTTTGGAACTGTCGAAGATGGGTCTGAGGTGGCAGTGCTCTGCCACTGCGCCATGCGCTCGTCGATGGTGTGAAGCTGCTTGAGGACTTCGTCCTCCTCCTCCTTTAACCGGGTCTCGATAACCTCCACCGAATGACCTGCGAGCGAGGGCGCGACCCGGTGAAGTCGAGTGACCACGGTTCGGATGGCGGAGCCGAGTTCGGCGCCAAGGTGGGCGACTTCTTCAACTGGAATCAGCTCCCGCTTCAGTTCGCGGATCTGCACCTTCAGTTTGGCGTTCTGAAGGACGACATGCTGCGCCTTCTCCTGCTCGTAATTCACCGGCGAGCGGTTCGGCGTTTCAAAGAGCCACCGGATCAAAGGCGCCAGGTACACCCGGCTCCCGCGGAAAGCAGAGCAGCCGGACCGCTTCGCGTGCTTGATGGCGGTGGTCGGAATCCCTGTCCCAGCGGTGCAGGAGGCAATGCTGTCGTACGATTCGTGGATGGTGCGCTTCTCATCGCGCTCGCGGTAGTAGCGAAGCAGACCTTGAATGGCGCCCACGAGCGGATACCGCCCGTTGTCCGGCACTGGCAGCCATCCCTCGCGTGCGAGTTCCCGCAATCGGCGATCCGTGAGTCCCGACAGACGAATCAGTTGGGCTGTGTCGATGGTACCAGCGTCGGCCATGGCATCAGGCCTCGGGCGACTCAATGATCCAGCCGACGAACTCGCCGACCTGGAAGAACACCCGAGCCGTCTTCGGCAGAAGCCGGGTGTCGAGTGGACGCTGGTACCCGGCGAGCGAAAGTTCCTTCTGGAGGATGGCCGAAGGCTCCGCGCCTACCGCGAGCTTCTGCTGAAGGGTCAGGCGACTGAAGGCAGTCCCGACGTACCCTGGCGGCATCTGAACCTTGTCGAGGATGACCAGGGAGCCGCCGGGCTTGGTCAGTGACTGCAACCGGCGCAGGAACGATCCGCGGGTCGCGACGGGAAGGAACATGAAGACCAGGAAGCACACCGCGAAATCGAAGGGCTCGAACGCGTAGCTGACTGCATCGGTGACCACGAGTTGAGGCGGACCAGCGTATCGCTCCGCCATCTCCTGGCTCTCCTCGATCGCGGTGAACTTCGCCTTCCGCTGCCCGAGCGTCTCGGCAAGGGCGTTGCCGATGTTCCCGGTGGAAGCGCCGATGTCGTAGACCCGGCCTCCGTTCGGGATGTAGTGGCGCCCGAAGTGGGCCACCGCCTGCGTGGCAATCTCATACCAAGGCAATTGTTCGCGCACGTGCTGGTCGAAATGCTTCGCGACCGCCCGGCTGCGGAAGGTCCAGTGCTGCGGGATCTCAAGAGAGGATTTCATCGCGAAGAACTCGAGCGATGGCGGCCATCATTATGGGTGGCACGGCGCGGCCGAGGCGCTCCCACTGCTGGGAATAGGACCCGGTCAGAACAAAATCGTCCGGAAAGGCGCAGATGCGTTTCAGTTCGGCGATGGCCAGTTTCCGCTTCTCCGTGGGGTGGGTGACGCTGGCGATGCCGGGATGTCCGTGGCTGGCGCAGATCGTCGGGCACGGTTCATCCGGGTGCGGGCGCACCAGGTTGAAGTAACGGTCCGACGATTCGCCGGGGCGGAGCCGGTCCCACTCCTTCCCGATTGCGAAGCGCGCCATGTCCAGGCCCTCGACCGTGAACTGGTTGGGCTTTGTGCCGAGAATCGTCGGGCACGGCTTGTCGGGATCAAACGCATGGCCTTTCTGGTCGAACGCCGCGCCGGTGCCGCCGCGAATCTGCACCTTGAACTGGTTGCGACCCATGACGGTGATTGCGGGACACGGGCGGTCTGTGATGTCCCCAGCAGATGGGAACTTCCCCTTGGTGTCGTGGATGACGGCCTCGACCAGTTCGAGGCCCTGATGGCTAGTCACCGGGTTGTACGATCCGTGTGCGCTGACGGTTGGTGACGGCGCATCCGCCGACTTCCATGTCGGCCCGTATTTACCGCGCACGATCCAGGGCAGTGCGTCGCGGAGCGTGTAGCGGTAAGGGAGTGGTTTTGGGAACACGGGCGCTTTTCCGAGGTCCTCGCGCACGCCAATGAAGATGGTCCGTTGCCGCGCCTGCGGGACGCCGAGCCACTGGGCATCGAGGACTTTGACGCCGACCCGGTAGCCACACGCCTTCAGCTGGGCGAGGATCTCGAGGAAGTATCCCTTGGCCACGCCTTTCACCAGACCGCTGACGTTCTCAGCGACGAACACCCGAGGCTTCAATCCATCGAGCAACCGGATGAATTCAAAGAAGAGGTCGTCGGTGCGTTGAACTGTGTCGGAGTATTTTTTCGCCTTCCCCCAGTGCTTCTCACGCTTTCCGGCAGTAGAGAACGAAGCGCACGGAGGACTCCCCTCCATGGCGTCGAGTTCGCCGACCTTGAGCCCGGTTGCGGCAAGGAACTCTGCCGGCTGAATGGTCCGGATGTCGCGAGTATCGAGGATCGTCTCGGGATGGTTGGCGCGGTACACGGCCGCGGCCGCAGGGATGAACTCGCTGGCCCATGCGACGCGGAAGCCTGCCATCCGAAATCCGAGGCACGAACCGCCGCAACCGCTGAAGGTTGAGATGGCGGTGAAGCCGTTCCACGGCACGGCGGCGATCTCCGCCATGCTGGGCACACGGTAGGGTGGCTTCTCGGTTTTCACGACGGCTTGCCGGACCACCGAAACGCGCATTTCGGGCACTGGAACTCGGTAGGGACGTTCTCGTCGACCGCCGGGAAGTCGGACGGCGCCTCGGGCTCGCCGTTACCCGCCAGGAGACCTTGCAGCGTGGTGGCATCGAACCCGACAAGTTCCATGTCGAGGTTGGCGTCCTTCAGTTCGCCCAGCAGCGCCTTCAGCGCCGACTCATCCGCTTCGGCCAGCTCCGCGAGTCGGTTGTCCGCGATCAGATGCGCCCACTCGTCGGCCTCGGTCGCGAAGTCCTGGTAGTCGACCGGAACGGCCGGCAGGCCGAGCGCCTTTGCGGCTTCGTAACGGCCGTGGCCCGCGACAATGAACCCGGATCGCGTCGAACCTGGATCTGATCTTCCGCGGCCGGCCGGGAATCGAACTGGTGGGGGTTGCGGATCCCGACCCGGCCGGGCGCGCCGGGGCCCTGAGCCGTACCGGCGCGGACCGGGCCTACGCCGACTACCGGGAGATGCTCGAACGCGAGCGGCCCGGCCTCGTCAGCATCGCGATGCGCCAGGCGGATCAGCACCACGAGATTGGCATGGCATGCCTCCGCGCGGACGCTCACTGCTATTTCGAGAAACCGTTCACCCGCACACCGGCCGAGGCCGATCTCCTCCTCGGCGAGGCCAGGCGGCGCCACCTTAAGATCGCCGTCGCCCACACCATGCGGATGATGCCGCAGATCGTGAAGCTCCGCCGCTGGGTTGCAGAGGGCGGCCTCGGCGATCTCAGTGAACTCCGCGCCTTTGGAAAGCAGGACTCCCGGGCCGGGGGCGAGGACATGATGGTCCTCGGCACGCACCTGTTCGATCTATTCCGGCTGTTTGCAGGCGATCCGACGTGGGTGGAGGGGACTGTCCTTTGGAACGGGCGCGACATCACCCCGACGGATCGGCGGCAGGTGAAGGACAACGTCGGTCGGGTCGCTGGAAACCAGGTCTTCGCCCGGTTCGGCTTCCCGGGGAATGTCCATGCCACTTTCACGAGCGATGCGCGCCTCCGGGAAACGACTGGCCACTGGGGCATCGAACTCCTGGGCAGCAAGGGGGCCGCGCGGATCAACTGCAACATCGCGCCGAACGTGTTCGTCCGGTCCTCGACCGGCTGGTCGGCCGAGGGTCGGACGGATACCTGGAGGCCGCTGGAACCGGACCTCGTTCAAAGCCCGCCGGAGCACAACCTGGGTCCGGTCGGCGACTGGCTTGAGGCGATCCGCGACGACCGGGAACCGGAGTGCAGCGGCCGCAATGGCGCGTGGGCTGTCGAGATGGTGATGGGTGTGTACAGGGCGGCCCTCGTGAAGGCGCGCGTCCGGTTCCCGCTGACGCTTCGGGCGCATCCCTTGCGGGAAGGAGCGTAGGATCGGCCAGCCTGATGCTCCGGCCTTTTCTCCCCTCGTGCAGGCAGACAATTTGCGTTCGATTAGCCAACCACCCACCCCCTCGCCATCGCTTCGCCGGGCAACATTCCTTCCGGGAAGTTCAATGGCCCGATGCGTGTCTCCCACTTTGCTGCCTCACTCCGCAGGCCTTAGAACGATCGACCGCAGATTGATGACGGCTTCACCGGGTTTGGTTGCGGCCTTGAGGACGATGTCGATCGGACCGGCCCTTTCCAACTCGATCTGCCCCGGCACGACGGTTTCGAACCGGTCCCATCCTCCCGTCGATTCGGATGTGGCGCTGTAGTCCTTGTCGCCGACGGTCAGGATGCATTCCGTGCCGGCGGAACCCGGATCGCAGGCGTACGTCACCACGCAGTCGAAGGTGCCCGGCCGCGTGACCGTCACGTGCCACCGCGCCTGGTCCTTTGCATCGGTCCAGTACCCGATGTTCGGCTGACCTTCCTTCGTCTCCAACCGGATGGTTTTGCCCTCGAGATCGGCGTCCGCCGCGTTCAACGGCAACGTGCCGTCGGCTCGCTGGGAAATACGATTCTCCACGACCGTCACCGGACCGGGGACCTCGATGACCACGACCGCCGCATGCGGGGTCGGGGGTTTGGCGGGGACGCGAATGACCTTTCCGACAGGCGCGTTTTCGAAAGTGAGATCGCGGTCCGGTTCGGCGAGCAGGCGGGCGCGCGTGATCTTGGAGGCCAGTGGAACCGTGAGGCGTCCGTCGGAGGGCCAGTCGAAGACCTGCAGGTAAACCTTGCCCGGTCGCTGTGTTGCCCGGCCCCATGCAAGCTTCTTGAAGGGGCTCGCGTGGGTTCCATGAATCGACTCGCCGTTGACCTTCATCCAGTCACCGATCTCGGCGAGGCGCTCGACGCTGGCCTCCGGGATCAATCCTTCGGCCGTCGGTCCGACATTCAGCAGGTAATTGCCGCCCTTGCTCGCGCAATCGATCAGGTTCCGGATGAGGGTGGTCGAGGATTTCCAGTGCGTGTCGCTCTTCTTGAAGCCCCAGGTGTCGTTCATGGTCATGCAGGACTCCCAGTAGACCCCTGGGCCGAAGCCGGTGGCGGGGATCTCCTGCTCGGGCGTGCCGTAGTCCCCAACGCCCTCGCCGCTGTTCATGCCGCTCATTCCCGCCCGCGCCTTGCCGACGCGATTGTTGACGATGATCGGTGGCTGCAGGCCCCGGACGAACTGGTACAGGTCGCGTCCACGCTCGGGGGTCCACGGGCTCTCCCACTCGCCGTCGAACCACAGGATCCCGATCGGGCCATACCCGGTGAGCAGTTCGCGCAGTTGCGCCTTCATGTAAGCGGTGTACCGGTCCATGTCCGGAGGCGGCGCGGGCTTATCGAACCACGCCCGGCGCGTGCCCCAGTCCGGGTGATGCCAGTCCATGATCGAGTAGTAGAAACAGAGGCGAATGTCTTCCGCGGCGCAGGCCTCGCGAGAGTTCCTTGAGGATGTCCCGACCGAAGGGAGTCGCCTCCACGTCATAATCGCTGACCGCCGATTTCCACAGGCCGAATCCCTCATGGTGCTTCGACGTGATCACGATGTATTTCATCCCGGCCTGCCGGGCCGTGCGGACCCAATCCCGCGCATTGAATTTCACCGGATTGAACCGATGAACGAGCTGTTCGTACTCTGAGACCGGCAGTTTGCCGGTCTCCATGATCCATTCCCCGGCCCCGGGAATCTCATGCCCCTTCCATTCGCCGGCCAGCACGGCATAGAGTCCCCAGTGAATGAACATCCCGAAGCGCGCGTCGCTGAACCACGCCATCCGCGCGGCCTTCTGCTCCGGTGTCTCGGCGGCGAGCGCGCGAAGGTTCGGAACGGCGATCGTGGCCAACAGGCAGGCGAGCACGGCAAGGGTCATTCGCCTCCGCGGGGCCGTTCCGCTCTGCCGGGAGAGACCTCGGGCGATTGCGGTCGGTTGTCCGACCCTGGCGCGCTCCCAAGGGTTCAGCGCCCAATGACTTCTCGCGTCGGCAGGCAAGGGGGCGGGTTTCATGAATCACAACTAATGGGCCGCCGCCGTCGTGGCAAGTGTCGAGGGATGGTCCTTGCGAAGACTCGGGTTGCGTCTCTGGAATGGACGAAACCCCCCGGAATGGCAGAATCTTGAACCCGATCGAGAGGCCGGCGAGGATGCCTGCTTCAAGATCCGCCCGACGGCGGGATTTGAATCGAAATGGTGCCTGTCAGCCAATCAGGGGCAAGAAGGGTTGGATGCCATGCCGCGCACGCGACGCGACGGCATCTCGCCGGCCTGGTGACGCTTCCGCCGTCGCCTGCGGCGGGCGCCGCCGTTGAATATCGCCCCCGCCACGTCCCGTCTGGTGAGGAGCACGCCGATGCTGAGTGACGGTTGGAAAGCGTTTGTATTCTGTTTTCTTGGGCTGCTCCTCCTCGTCGGGGGCGCGGCGGTCCCCGCCCATCTGCGGAGTGTGGATTGGGACATCCTGGTGGCCGCCGGCAGGGATTCCCCCAGCCTGGTCAGCGTGGCGGCACGTCTGCAGGGGGAGGGAAAGGTTGGGACGGCGAGGCTGCTTCTCGAGACTGCCCGCGGCTTCGCGCCGGACGAGGCCCGCGACCTCCTCGCCCGTGGAGAGGATATCCTGCGCAGCAACCGGCCGTTGGCGCCCTGGGGTGGGCCGAGTCCCTGGCTCAATCGCTTCGCAGCCAACGTGGTGCCCGATCCCACGGGCCGTCCGCCCGCGGTGTTGGAATGGCTCCTGCCGGAGACGGTCCGCAACGCCCTGCTTCGGCCGCTGACGGCCAGCACGCACCCGACCACCATGGCCCTCGTCGGGTGCCGCCAGCTCAAGGAGACGACGCTGTTCCCGCCGGTGAATTCGGCCTCCGGACAACCGCTCGACGCGGCCCTTCTCCTGGCCGGCGCCCTCGTGGAGTCCGGCCGGATTCATCCCTCGCTGATGATCGAGTTCGAGCGCGCGGCGACCGCCGCCCTGAAGGGCCAGCCGTCCACGCCCCTGGAGAGCGGCCTCCTGGAACTGCTCGCCGTCGCGCGATACCTCAACTGGGATCAACTCGCGACGCTCGCCGAGAACTGCGAGGACCGCGCCACGCTCAAGGCGCTGGTCACCGGGGCGGGTGCGAATGGGGCGCGCTGGGGACCGTTGTTCTCCGCTGTGGTCCTCAATGGAGGCGCCCGCGAGGTGGCGACCTTTCTTGATCGCAATGGCAGCAACGGCAACGACGCCACCGCGGATCTTCAGACCGCGCTCGGCATGGGCACGGGCGCGGTTCAGGAACTTCTTCACCGCGGCCAGCCGTTGCGACGCGAGCCGGTCCGGCGCTGGGTGGAGCAACGCCTGCATCTGACGGAGGCCGGGGCCGCCCTCGCTCGCGTCGCCGGCCGTGCACCGGTGTTCGCGCTCGGCCTGAAGTATCTCCTGTGGGCCGATGGCGTCTTTCTCCTGGTGATGGGGCTCTGGTATGCCAGGCGCCTGACGCTTGGGGATGTCAACCGTCAATTTGAACCCAGGCCCAGTCTGCCCCGGATGGCCGCGGTCACGGCGGCGGTGGCCGTGCTCCTGTTCCTGGGCAGTGAACGGCTCCTGAACCTCAAATCCAACACCGCCAAAGGCGCCCCGGCCCGGCCGTTCCCGGTGTTCACCGCCCGGTTGCGCCCGGATATCGCTCTGACCAAGACTCCCGCCATGAATGAGAAGATTATCGCGATGCTGGTCGCGTTCTTCGTGATCCAGTTCACCATGTACCTTGTCGCCCTCGGGCGCGTCCGGCACATCCGTGGACGGGTCGTGGAGGGGGCAGTGAAGCTCCGCCTGCTCGACAACGAGGAATCCATGTTCGACGCGCCGCTTTATATCGGCATCGGTGGCAGCGTTCTCGCCCTGGTGATGCGGCTGTCGGGATTCGACGAGGTCAGCCTGATGGCGTCCTACTCGTCGACCCTGTTCGGCATCCTTTTCTGCTTCATTTTGAAGGTGGTTCACGTCCGTCCCTACCGCCAGCGGCTCATCCTCGAGTCCGCAGAGAGGAAGCTCGCATGAACCGATCGGTCCTCCTGGTCATTTGTGACTTCCTGATCCTCACGCTGCTGTCGTTCGTCCGGTTCGACAGCCCGGCGCCCACCGCCCCCGAATCCCCCAACCTCAGCCAGGGGGCCTCCGCGCCGGCCATGAGCAACATGGTTACGACCCTTGAGCAGGCGTTGGAAGCGGAGCGCGAGCGGCGCGAGGTGCTCACCAACGCGTTGGCCGCCCAGAACGCGGCCTTGAGCCAGCGGATGCGCCTCCTGGAGGAAAAGGAGGAGAACCTCACGAACCTCCAGCGCCAGCTCACGCAGGCGGAAAGGGACGCGCGCCGCCTGGCCGAGGAGCGCACAAGGCTCGAGAAATCCCATGCCGACGCCATGGCGAGCGTGCAATCCCTCAGCAAGGCCTTTGAACTCGCCCAGCACAGCACCGATTCGCTCCAGGAACAACTCACCGACACCACCCGCGAGGCGACCGAGGCAAAGACCCGCCTCCAGACGATGGAGGATGAATTGAAGAACCGTCGCGAGGAGGCGCGCGAGATGCAGCTGCGGCTGGACAAACTCGCCGAGGCCAAGGATTCGCTCGCCGACCAGAAGAACCAGCTGGCGGTTGAACTCCGGCAGACGGAGGTCGAGGCGCGCATGGCGCGCGGGCAGGTCTCGAATCTCAATGCCCAGCTTTCCTCCGCCACGCAGGAAAAGGCCCAGCTCATTGTCACCGCGTCCCAACTGGCGACCAACGTCGGCACGCTGAGCGAGCAATCCACTGCCATCCGCCAGCAGGTGGCGCGGCAGGCCCAGGAGGCATCGGCCATCCGCCAGCAGGTCGCCCGGCAGACGGAGCAATCCACCGCCATCCGCCAGCAGATCGAACGGCAAACCCGGCTGCCCGCGAACACCATTTATGGGGACTTCCTGAGCAACAGAGTCGATGTGATTCTCACGGCCACGACACGCGGGGCCTTCGGGCAGGAGGTGGTCCGAAAGCGCCATCCTGCCACCGTGTTTGTTCGCGACGGCGCCCGGGTGTTTGCCGTGTTGCACGTCGATTCGACCCCTCTCAAGATCTGGCCGCCGGAGGCGCCGTGGACCGGGTTCACCGCCGAGCTCCGTCATGACTCGCGCGCATCGAGCGTCGGACAGTTCGCCCTGCTGCGTCGGGATCCGCGCGTGGTCCTCTTTCCAGTGGATCCGAGCGTGCCGGCGACGCTTGGAGTGAGGGTGTTCGAGGCGGCCCACGACCCATCGGAATTTGCCGAGGCCGTCGTGATCGGCGGCGAGGAGGCCTATTACGGCGAGTCGAGCTACCGTCTCGGTCCCCAGAACCCGGGCTACGTCGAGATGGAACGATCGACGTTCCGGCGGTTGTTCGGCGAATTCGCGCCCCGCCGGGGCGACCTTGCGTTCAGCCGGACGGGCCGGTTCCTTGGGATCCTGGTGAGTGGGGATCGATGCCTGTTGCTGAATGAACTGGAGACTCTTCCGCCGTTTCATTGCGGAGAGGGCCTGGACGCGGCGGCGAACTCCGAGATCCTGAAGCGGGCACAGGTGACCCTCGAACGCATGCCGTATGCCCTGAAGTAATATAAATCCACTCTTGATTCATCGAGCGCACGACGTAGTGTCCCCACCCCCTCCGGGCGGAGGATTCCACCGTCCATCAGGCTGTATCCGATCATTATGGCAATTCCCGCAAACGACATGCGCCGGGGCATGGCAATCGATTACAACGGCGACATCTGTGTCGTCCTCGAAACCCAGCATCGCACGCCGGGCAATCTCCGGGCATTCGTCCAGGCCAGCCTGCGCAGTGTTCGCACCGGCAAATCGATGGATGTGCGCTTCAGTTCGACGGAGAAGGTCGAGGTCATCCCGCTGAACACCCGGCGGATGGAATTCAGCTACAAGGACGGCGAGGACTACGTGTTCACCGACCCGGAGACGTTCGAGACGGTCAACCTCACGCCCGAGATCCTCGGCGAAGGCAAGAACTACCTGATCGAGAACCAGGGCGTGACCGTGACGTTTGTGGAGGAAAGGCCGATCATCGTCGAAATGCCCGCAAGCGTCATTCTGACCGTGACGGATGCCCCGGGGGGAGTCAAAGGCGACTCCGCCAACAACGTCATGAAGACCGTCACCCTGGAAACCGGTATCACCCTCCAGGCGCCCCTCTTCATCAAATCCGGCGAGAAGATCAAGATCGACACCCGCTCCGGAAAGTACATGGAACGGGCCTGAGCCGGGACCCTTTCTGAATGTCGGGCTTGAGCCCTCCGCCATCGGAGGGCCACTCTTGAGCCGCCGGTCCATGCCGGCGGCCATGGCCACGCTCCGCCTCAAATCCGGCGCCGAAACAGGTCGCGAGTACCTCCTCAGTCCGGGCCTGAATCGAATCGGCCGCTCCCCGGCGAACGAAATCCCCATCGACGAGGCCTCCGTCTCGTCCGCCCATTGTGAATTGTGGCTCATGAAGGAGCGCCTGCTGGTGCGCGACCTTGCGTCCACCAACGGCACCTTCGTGAACGGCCGCTCCGTCGCGGAAGCGGAACTCGCCGAAGGTGACCTGCTGGCGCTTGGCAATGTCGAGTTCGTCGCGCACGACCTTCCCGGCCGCGTCGCGATCCCGGCCACTCCGGAGCCGCCTCCCCCGCCACGCTTCGCACCGGACGGCTTGCCCTGCTGCATCAATCACATCCTCGTCCATGCGGAATACCGCTGTCCCGAGTGCGGCGAGCAATTCTGCGAGGATTGTGTGCGTATCCTCGGGAGGCGCGGAGGCACCCAACACGCCTACTGCCCGCTGTGCAACACGGAGTGTGTCCGGATCCCGGTCCCTCGTGGTCCGACGCCGGTTCCATCGGCTGCCGGCCCCCCGCCCGGTTGGCTGGCGAAGCTCACGAAGACACTGCGCCTGCGAAGATAGGGATCGAGTCGGGGCGCGGCATCGGACCGGGAATCCGCACGCTTAGTCCGCAGGCTCCAATGATGGCCGTATTCCGAACTTCTTGGCGAGGGCCAGGCATGCGGCGAGCGGTTTGACCCCCGCGGTGCAACTGGGCTCGGACAAGGAGGCCGCCGCGACGCACACAGCGGTCTGGAGGCAGCGGGCAAGGTCCCAGCCCTCATGCAAACCGAGCAAAACCCCCGCGGCAAAGGCGTCCCCGGCGCCCGCAGAGCCGGCGATCTGCTTCTGCGGCACCCTCAAGGACGATTGCCACACGTCCTCTCCTTTTCGCGTGCGGGCGAAAGCGCCTTCCGGGAAATGGATGACGACGAGTTCGCGAATCCCCATCTGGAGAAGCGCGCCTGCCGCGTGTCGCAACGAGACGGTGTCGAGCGATCCGTCCGTCTGGCGAATTCGGAATCCGGAGATCTTTCCCGCCTCGTGCTCGTTGACGAGGAGGTAATCGGTATGTTTGAGGGCCGGCACCACCAGCCGCGCGTAGCGATCGCTGTCCTCCGTCACCACGTCCAGGGCCGTTTTCAGACCGCCATCCTGGGCACGGGCAAGAAGGGCGGCCCCCCGGGTTCCGTACTTCTTATCGGGCTGATCCAGGCCGTCGAGGAGCAGCAGGTATCCAAGGTGAAAAAGGCGCGCGCGCGATTTCGAGAAATCCAGTTCCGAACCGTCCCAGAGGGCATTGGCCCCACGGAAATGGAAGAAGGTACGCCGTCCGCTGGCGGACTCGGTCATGACATCGGTGTACGAAGTGGCGGCCTTGGAGGTGGATTTGAGAAGGCGAGTGTCGATCTTGTGTTCCCGACAGTCGGCCACGATTCTCTCCCCAAAGTCGTCATTGCCGACAAGGCCGGCGGCGGAAAGCGGAAAGGTGACGCCCAGGCGGGAAAGGTCCACAAGCACATTGTAAGGTGCGCCACCGGTCCCGAGCGTCTGGCTCTGGATGTTCGCCAGCCTTTCGACGGCCGGGAACGTATCGATAAGCTTGACCTCGTCCACGATCCAATTGCCGGCCGCAAGGACCCCGGAGCGCACGGGACCCTTGTTCGGTTTGGAGATGATCACTGCCATACAGGTGCCTTCCGATGAGGGCGTTGCGCAGCATCCTACCGAGCAGAGCGCGTGTTGAAAACACAATAATCGGCGCGCCGCGAGCCGGGATCACCTCCGTAATTTTTCCGCGTGCCTTCGAGGGTCCCGGAGGTAAGATGGGGCCATGATCATCTGGTTGGTTGGAGCCATCCTCATCCTTGTCGCGGCGGCGCTCGGGTACCTCCTTGGCGGCATTCGGACCGCGGTCTGCCTGGTGGGCACCCTCGTCGCGGCGTACCTGGCCAAAACGGTCGGGGGCTGGGTGAATGGCCTCGTGCCGCTCATGGGGTTTCATAATCCGATCTGGCAGTTCTATCTGCCGCCCCTCCTGGGGTTCATTATCGTCTCACTCCTTTTCTCGATCCTCGCCTTTGTCATTCATCACCTGGTTCACCGCCGGTCCCGGGACAGTTCGGATGAGTACAGCTACGCGCGATGGTTCCGCCTCAACCGGCGAACCGGCGCGGCCGTCGGTGCCGCACTCGGCACGGTGTGGCTGGTGCTTCTTGGTATCGTCGTTTACGTCCCGGCCTATCTCACCACCCAACTCGCGGATACCGAGGAGGACTCCGGTCTCCTGCGCGCGGTCAACAGCTTCGCTCACGGCATGGAGGACACCGGCCTGCTGCGCATCGTCCAGCGTTATCAACCCGCCGGTGCAGAGCACTATCTTGCCGCCGATGTCCTCGGCCTGGTGTACACCAATCCCGCCCTCGAAAGCCGGCTGGCGAGTTACCCGCCCTTCCTCGGCCTCGCGGAGAAACCCGAGATCGCCGAACTCGGCCGGGATCCCGAGGTTAATACGCTGATCCAGTCCCGCGCTGGGCTGTTGCGCATCCTTGAGCATCCGAAGGTGCGCGCCGTGGCCGACAGTCCCGAGCTGGTGAACGACCTTCTCGAACTCGACCTTGCGGACCTCGACAGCTATCTGCGCACGGGCATCTCCGACAAATACAAGGACCAGCATCTCCTGGGCCTTTGGCGCCTTGATGTCCGGCGGAGCATTGCAGAGATGAAACTGGTCGGCTCCGACAAGCTCCCACCGATTGAACTGAACCTCCTGCGACGGGCCCTGAACGTCTACATGGAGGAGATGACCATCGGTTTCACCACCGACAACCGCGCCCTTCTTAAGGTCAAGGTGAAAGACGAACAGAAGATGCAGCAGATCCTCGGTCACGCCGCCCCCGCGCCCAGCGCCTCACCCGCCCCGGGTCAGACGAGTGACAGCTCCCCCCCACCGGCGGTGGGGACAGGACGGGGCTACACCCCCCGCTCGCTGGTCTCACGGGCCCTCCCGCAACCGGCCGATCCGGGCGCGGGAATGGATCCGGCCCTGCGGGCCCGCTATTTCCCTGGAGGCACCGGCGCGGCAGGCGGGGGCGGTGCCGCCGCGGGCGCCCGCACGCTGGCCTCGACGACCGGCGGGTACTACAGCGGGACACCGGTTCGCGCGTCGACATCGACCGTTCTGGCTCCACTCATGACAAATCGCGCCGGAACCTGGTCCAAGAGTGCCGAGGACAAATATCGCCTGCAATTCCCGGCGGACGACGGCAAGGAGGTCGTGCTCGATGCCCGCGTCCGAGAGAATCAGCTCGTTGCAACGGTGAATGGACGGACCCTCGTGTTCGACCGGATTTAGAAGGTTTGGAAGGTTTAAAAGGTTGAAGCATTGGGGCAGCCCACCGGAAACATCGGACCGTGCCCGGCGCTCTGGCGCAGCGTCCTGTCGAGGGCCTGCAGGACCCCCCGGATCGGGGTGAGGATGGCGGGGTCTCGCGCCATGGTCTCTTCGGTCAGTCCCGATCCGAGGAGCGGAACAACGCCACAGGCTTCCTCAATAATCCGCGCGGACATCGTCCGGAGCACCTCCAGCAGAGCGTCGTGCGCATGATGCGCGCGGGGAGAGGCGTTCAAGAGTGCGACCGGTTTGTGGACGAATCCTTCGTGGCTGACCAGCCAATCGAGGGCGTTCTTGAGGACGCCGGTGATGCCATGGGCGTATTCGGGACTGGCAATCAGGAGGGCGTCCGCGAGGTCAACCGATTGGCGCAGATTCCGCACCGGTGCCGGTGGCGAGGGTTCCAGGTCAGGATTGAAGAGGGGCAGACGGCCGAGCGAAGGATAGACCGTCACCTCCATGGGCGGAATTGCGAGCCGCGCGGTCACGCGCAGGAGCGCGGAGTTGATCGACGCCCGCCGCAGGCTTCCCGAGAGACCCAGGATGATCACGCGTCGATGCCCTCCTCCGAATGCCGGATGCAGTGAGGCAACAGGACTCCGCGGGCCGCAGTCCGAACGGCCCGACGCTCGCACCCGGTCATTTCCGTGGTGTGATGCGCGAAACCAAAAGACCTCCAGCGATTCAGTGCGCCGCCGCGGTCGGTTCCCGGAATCCGATCGTCTCCAGGGTCGGATGGGGGGCGCCGTTGAGGTGAACCGAGACGAGGTCTGCGTCGGAATTGATCGGCAGATGGGCCGGCGTGACGTGGTAGATGAGGCCGGGGGCCAGGCTGCCGGCTACGGGCAGGGGAATGCCGGGCGTGGCGGCCGCGATCCCGTCGAGACCCGCAAGTGTCGGGGCCTCGCGATCCACGGCCATTTGAAAGACGCTGACGCCAAAGAGGAGCGCACCGACACCGAGCGCGGCGTAGGAACCGACGACCATCGGCTCGGCGATGATGCCTCGGAAGACCCGCTGCCAAAATGGGCGAATGTCCGGTTCCGCCCCGGCGCGGATATTCACCAGCACCCGGTTTGGAAACCGGTCGAAGAACCCGGGTGGCGGCGTCTCGAAGCGCTTCAGGGCCATAAGCCGCAGGAGCCTCTTTGTTGGGTCGTCGGGGGCTGGAACCATCATCATTTCAAGTAGTCGGTCAGGTAGGCCTGCAACTGTTGACGGGCATAGAACAGGCGGGAGCGCACTGTTCCGGGATTGCAATCCATGATTGCGGCGATCTCCTCGTGCGGCAGGCCCTGGATGTCGTGAAGAACCACCACCATTCTGTGAGTTTCCGACAGCTTCAGCAGGGCCACGTTCAACCTTTGCTGGAGTTCGGTCAGGTCGACGTCACGGCGCGGGGTCCGGTCGGAGACCAGGGCGACCACCTCGGGGTCGTGCTCGGCATTGAAATCCACGTCGTTGAGGCTGAGGTAGGGCACCCGGTTCCGCCGCTGCTTGAGGAAGTTCAGCGTGCGATTGACCGCGATCCGGTACAGCCACGTGAAGAAGCTGCAGTCGCCCTTGAAACCGCGGATGGCGTTGTAGGCCTTGATGAACGTCTCCTGGGCCAGGTCCGCCGCGTCTTCGTGGTTCGCGGTCATGTGATAGATCGTGCCATAGACGCGTTCCTGGTGGCGTCGGACGAGCTGATCGTAGGCCTCCAGGTCGCCGGCCTGGGCGCGCTTCACCAGGTCCACGTCCTCAGGCTCCTGCTGGGTCGGCAGGAATTCCGCGGGCCGGGAGCTGTCGACGGCCGAATCAGGCATGGCTTCAGGTGGGCGCCAGCCGGCGGACTTGCGCCTTGAGGTATTCCGTGAGGGCAAAGAGGGCCCTGCTTTCCGCAGTGCCCTCCAGGGTGGCCAGCGCCTCGCAGGCGCGTCCGAGGTAGGCCTCGACGACCTCCCAGGAGCGCGTGGCCGCCTCGCACCGGGTCAGCACGGCTCGGATGCCGGGATTGTGCCCGGACGCATGACGCGAGAGGAAACGCTCCAGGCAGGCGCGATCCGCCGGCGTCGCGCGTTCGTGGGCCAGGAGCAGCGGGAGGGTCACCTTCCCGTTGGCGAGGTCCGTCCCAAGCGTCTTGCCAGCTGTCGCCTCGTCGCCGAAGACGTCGAGGCAATCGTCGAATACCTGGTAGGCGGTGCCGAAGGCCAGACCGAATCGGCGGAGGGCGTTTCGCCCCTCGGAATTGGCGGTCGCCAGAAGGGCACCCAGCTCGCACGCCAGCGCGAACAGTTCGGCCGTCTTCAACTCGATGATGCGAAAGTACCGCTCTGGCGGTTGGTCGAGCCGGTCATTGCCCAGGGTCTGCAGGATCTCGCCGGAGCAGACCGCCTTGGTGGCGCTGGCAACAACCCGACAAACCTCGGTGGTCGGAAAGCTGGCTGCCAGTTTCACCGCGTGGGCAAACAGGCAATCACCGAGCAAAACCGCGGTCTGGTTTCCAAAGCGCGCGGCGACGGTGGGTTTCTGCCTCCGGATATCGGCGGAATCAATCACGTCGTCGTGGACGAGCGTTGCCAGATGCACGAGCTCGACGATGGCGGCCGCCGCGACGTGGCTTGGCCCCAGTTCTCCAACGGCCCGGGCACTGAGGGCCACCAACACCGGCCGAAGCTGCTTGCCCGCCGCCGAGAGTGCATAGCGGGCGCCGTCCGCCACCTCCGCCTCGAATGTGGCCACCTGGGCCTCAAGAAACTGGTGGACATCCCCGAGAAAGGGTGACAGAGGCTCGGAAATCTCCCGCCATTGCGCCCCGTTGACCTGCCCGACATCCGACCAGGCGTCGGTGCCTCGTACCGGCTTGATTTCGGCGGCCAACATCGTTGCGACTCTAGGTTTCGCGCCAATTCAAGTCAAACGGTTCACCTCCAGGGCTCCGTCGTCCAGAGATTGGATTTGCATGGGGATGCGGTCGCGGGAAATTTTCGACGTGCAGATGTTTCGTTCGCGAATTGGGACGGCCCTCGGGGCGGTTTCCCTGGTGATGGCGTGCGCCGTTTCGGCGCTGGCCGCCGATCCGCCCGTGGCAACGGCGCCGAGCGCGGCCGAAAGCGGTCCCGTCGCCCGGTCCACCGTCGACTGGCGCCAGATTGAGAGTCCCTCGTATGCGGACTACCTCGACCGTCTGCGCGCCGCCGGATGTCCCGAGGACAAGATCCGCCTGATCGTCCGCGCTGATGCCGACGAGTGGCTGCTCCAGCAGAGGATCGCGCACGCCATTGCGCACGACTTCGATTGGTGGAAGGCGGAACCGCCGCGAACGATCGTCGAACCCTTCCGGGACACCTATGAGCAGATGCGCACCCGTCGGACCGAGTTGGTGCAAAAATACCTGGGACCGGATGCCGTCGAGAAGGACGACAAGGATACCGAGACCCCGATCGTGGTGAGTCTTTCCGGTCCGGTCCTCGGGGCCCTGCCTCGGGAGAAGTACAACGCCGTCCAGGAAATCTGCTCCCATTCGCTCGACCGGCAGCAGGGCTACTTCACCGCCCGGCAGACCGAGGGCGTTTTTCTCAACCAGGGAGATCTCGCCCAGATGCGAGAAAAGACCCGTGCCGATCTGGCCCAGATCCTGTCTCCGGAGGAACTCGAGGAATTTCTCCTCCGCTATTCGCACAATGCAAATCGCCTCCGCATCGAGTTGGCGGGAATGGAGCCCAGCCCGGACGAGTTTCGCGAAATCTTTCGAGCGGTCGATTCGCTCGAGCACCGTGTTCAGCTCGAGTATGGCGCGGTGGATTCCCTGAGCGCCCGACAGCGCGCCGAATTCGAAAGCCAACGTGAGGCTGCGATCAAGGCGGTGCTGCCGCCCGACCGATATCAACGGTATCTTCTCGGCAAGTACCCGCTCTTTCGGCAGGCCCAACTCGCCATTCGTCGAGCGGGTCTTCCCGAAAAGGATCTCCTGCCGTTTTATGAGGTCCTCAACCGGCATGAAAACAAGCGCACCGAACTCCTGAACAACACCGCGCTCAACGCCACTCAGCGGCAGGCGGGCCTTCAGGACCTGGAACGTGATAAGGAAGCGGGCCTCCAGGAGGCCCTCGGCGCGGATGGCTACCGCCAGTACCGTGATTCGCTCGTCAATTAGCGTCGGCCTCCCGTCGCCCGGAGGGCCATTCCTGCTTTTCAGACGGGCCCTTAGCGTGGGGGCGCCGCGCTGGTCGCAGGCGCCGCCGGGTCCGACGGGGACCGGGACGGCGGCGTCAGGTTGGGCACCTTCATGCCTGGCGTGAGGTCGAACACACCTTCCGCGACCCACGGGTGTTCCCGGCGGTCCAGGTACAGCGCGCGCGGGAGCATCTGCACCTCATGCCCGAAGCAATGCAGGACCACGGTTCCCGGCTGATACATGAGGTCGTCAAAGGCGACTCGTCCGAATGGCACCGATTTCATGGGTTCGTTGAACCGCACCGAGCCTGGAAGACGCGCCGAAGTCCCGGCCGGGACCTGTTCACCGATGAAACGGACCAGGACGTTGCTGATTCCCAGCGCTGGCTCTCTGATCCGCAGCCAGGGTGTCCCATCGGTCTCCGAAAAGAGCACCTCCCATGGACCCCGATGGGTGCGCAGGTGCGCATCGCACCCGTACACGAGGATGTAGCCCACCAGGGCCAACACCGCCGGAATGGCGAACACCCGCCAGGCCGGCGTGGCACGATCCGAATCGGCGGCTCTTGAGTGGAGTTTCAAAAGGAAAATGGATTGGCCGACGCGGGATGGCGCTTCGCCGTGGTGCGCGGTTGCGGACGGAACGGATTCCCCTGGCGTGACCGGCGCGCGGCGGCACTCGGCAGGCCGCCGATGCAGAAGATCCAGCCCAGGACAAAATGGGTCGGGACCGCGAACAGAAATCCGACAAGACCCAGATACCGGGTGGCATAAAGCGCGGTCGACGCGGTCATCAGCAAGGCGCCCGGCAGCAGCGACGCGCCGGCCAGGCGCCAGGCGCGTCCCAGACCGAGGTGCCAGCCCAGTGCGCGGGCCATGAACCACAGGACCGGGCTGTAGACGGTCGCAAGGCAGATCCAACCGCACAACAGCGCCATCGACACGGCGAACACCGAGCCGAGCAGGAACGGGAACCGCCATGCGTCGAGAAGACCCGTCATATTGAGCCGCCCCAGCGACACGCGAAGGCCGGGCGGATAGGGCAGGGTCAACCAGCCGAAGGCCGAGCGCATCGCCACCTGGCGGGCCTCCAATGACAGGGTCACGTCCGCCGACAGCCCTGCCTCCCGCAACCCGGCGGGATCCACCACCAGGGTGACAAAGGTGCCCTGGTGGAGAACGGCCGGGCCCGGCTGGTTCCACACGAGGTGACCGTCCTGAATGGCCGCTTCGTCCGGGAGCGACTCGATGGCGTGTTCGAAGGCCCGGCCCCAGGTCGACGCCGCGGCCCAGACGAACACGGCCGCCGCGCCGACCGCGACAGCCACCTGCCAGCCCGCCAGCCAGCGAACCGGTCCCCGGGCAAGGGCCGCCACGCCCCCAAAGGTCGTGGGAACGAGAATCGCGCGCCGGGGCGGTCGTACCGTTTCCGATACATCCATCGCCCTTCCACTCTCACGTCGCGGCCAAGGCGGCGCAAACGGGTTTTGCGCGCGGTGTCCTCCCAGGCCCGGAAGGACGGCAGGCGGCGGCGCAAACCTCTTGGCACGGGTCGCCTCTCGGGCAGGTGAGGTGATTCGTGTGGACCTTTCCTGTCAGGGCTCCCAATTCCCATTGCAACGGCCCGTGTGAGCCGGAGACCATGGACGTCGTTGGTCCCATGCCTGAATCCAAACCCCATCATTACGACGAGAGCAAGATCCAGACTCTGTCCTCCATTGAACACATCCGGAAACGGACCGGGATGTACATCGGCCGTTTGGGGGACGGCTCGCACGGTGACGATGGCATTTACATCCTGCTCAAGGAGGTCGTCGACAACGCGGTCGACGAATTCATCATGGGCCATGGCCGGCAGATCGACATCGCGATCGAGCGTCGCTCCGTCACGGTGAGGGACTTCGGCCGCGGCATTCCCCTCGGCAAGGTCATTGACTGTGTCAGCAGGATCAATACGGGGGCCAAGTACAATGACGACGTCTTCCAGTTCTCCGTCGGCCTCAACGGCGTCGGGACCAAGGCGGTGAACGCCCTGTCGGAGCACTTCGTTGTCCGAAGCCATCGGGGCGGTCAATTCGTCGAGGCCTCCTTCAAGCGGGGACGCTTGCACGACGAAAAACGCGGCAGGACGACCGAACCCGACGGCACCCTCGTCCGTTTCACGCCGGACCGCGAGATCTTCAAGGAGTACGAGTTTCAGGCGGAGCACGTCGAGCACCGGCTGCAGCACTACGCCTATCTGAACAGCGGTCTTCGTCTGCTCTGGAATGGACAGGAGTTTGTCTCGCGCCGGGGGTTGCTCGAACTCGTGCTCGACGAGGTGAAGGAGGAGGCCATTTATGCGCCCCTGTATTTTTCCTCCAAAACGCTCGAGTTCTGTTTCACTCACAGCAACAGCCGATTCGGGGAGACCTTCTGGTCGTTCGTCAATGGCCAGTACACCAGCGACGGCGGGACCCATCTCAGCGCGTTTCGAGAGGGCCTTCTCAAGGCCGTGAATGAGATTGGCGGCGGCCGCTTCGACGGGGACGACGTCCGCGAAAGCATGGTCGGCGCCATCTCGATTCGACTGCAGGATCCGGTGTTCGAATCGCAGACCAAGAACAAACTCGGCAACACCGAGATCCGGACCGACCTTGTCAACCGCGTGCGGGAGGAGGTCCTGCACTATCTCAACCGGGACAAGGCGACGGCCGACAAGATCATCGCGAAGTGCCTGGACACCCAGCAACTCCGCAAGGAACTGCAGGAGGTCAAGAAACTCGCGCGCGAACGGTCGAAGGCCATTTCCCTGCGCATTCCCCAGCTCAAGGACTGTCGGGTGCACCTGGACCAGGCACGGGGCAAGGGGGCGGGCTCGATGATCTTCCTTTGTGAGGGCGTCAGCGCCGCCGGATCCATCACCTCCTGCCGGGAGGTCAACTTCCAGGCCGTGTTCACCCTTAGCGGAAAGCCACTCAACGTCTGGGACCTCAAACGCGATGTCATGTACAAGAACGACGAGATGTACAACCTGATGCGGGCCCTCGACATCGAGGATTCCATCGAGAACCTCCGGTATGACAAGGTGATCCTCGCAACGGACGCGGACGTGGACGGGCTTCACATCCGCAACCTGATGATCACTTACTTTTTTCGCTTTTTTGAGCCCCTGATCCATGACGGGCACCTGTATGTTTTGGAGACGCCGCTGTTCCGGGTGCGCAACAAGGAGACCACCCACTACTGCTACAGCGAAACAGAACGCGACGATGCTGCGCGGAAACTCGGGCGCGGCGCCGAGATCACGCGCTTCAAGGGCCTGGGTGAGATCTCCCCGAAGGAGTTCAAGCCGTTCATCGGTCCCGACATGCGTCTGAGCCAGGTCGAGTTCGCTCCCAAGCCTGATTCCACGCACATCCTGAGCTTCTACATGGGGCGCAACACTCCCCAGCGTCGCGATTACATCATGGAAAACCTCGTGGTGCCCGTCACGGAATAGAAATCGTGCTTCGTCGACGTTCCATGAAGCGCCAGGAACCCTCAGCCGGTCCCGCCGTCGCGGGGCCACCCTCTTCCGAGGGACAGGAAAGGGAAGGATGAAGGCGCGTTCCTGGTCCCAAAACGCCGTTCGCGAACCGTGGAGATCACCTATGAACCGAACTATCAATCGTCGGGAATTCGTCGCCGCCAGCACAGCCGTGGGCGCCCTTGCGTCGAATCTTGTTTCGCGCGGGGCCGTTCCCCAGGGCATCGTCCGGGGTGTGAAACCCGTGGTGATTTCGTCCGCGAATGGGAACCGATCCAGGGACGCTGAGGGGCGGACGGGTGTCGTGCGCGCCTTCCAAATGATCACCGGCGGCGCCGACGTCCTCGATGCCGTGGTGGCCGGGGTCAACATCGTCGAATTGGACCCCGACGACACGAGCGTCGGTTATGGCGGCCTTCCCAACGCCGACGGTGTCGTCCAGTTGGATGCCTGCGTGATGCACGGGCCGCGTAAGGCGGGCGGGGGCGTGGCCTGTCTCGAGGGCGTCCGCACCCCATCCCGGGTCGCCCAAAAGGTCATGGAGGACACCGATCACGTGCTCCTCGTCGGCAAGGACGCCCAGCGCTTCGCACGGAACATGGGTTTCTCCATTGAGGACGATCTCAACACCCCGAAATCGAGGGCCCTCTGGTTGGAATGGAAACGCCGGACGGACCCTGACCACTACCTGTCACCCCCCGCGCGGGCCTCCCTGGGAATGAAGGTTGGGCTCGAGATGGTCGCCGAAGGCAAGATCCATCCGGATCACTTCTGGGGAACCATCAACTGCGACGCGGTGAATGCCAGGGGCGAAGTCTGTGGAGTGACGACCACCAGCGGGCTTGCCTGGAAGATCCCGGGACGGGTCGGCGATTCGCCCATCCTGGGCGCCGGGTTGTATGTGGATGGCGAGGTCGGCGCCGCGGGTTCCACCGGCCGTGGCGAATCCAATCTCCTCAGTCTCGCGTCGTTCCTGATCGTGGAATCCATGCGGCAGGGAATGCACCCGAAGGACGCCGGAATGACCGCCGTGAAGCGGATCCAGGCGATGACGATCCAGAAGCGCCTCCTCAACCGCCGCGGTGAACCGAATTTCGGCATCAGCTTCTACGTCCTCAACGTCAAAGGCGAACACGCCGGCGTCTGCATGCACAATCCGGGCGGGACGACGAAATACGCCGTGTGCGATGAGGACGGGCCCCGCGAGATCGCGATGGAACCGCTCCTCAGCGGTTCGGCCTCGGACTGAGAGCGACAGAACTTCCGCAGATGACCCCCGAGAGGGTCCGGGTCGGAATGCGCCGGCGATTCGAGAGCCCGTCTTCCGCACCCTGAGAGACTGTCTGAAAAATAATTGGAGTCCTGCGACGAGGGATTTTGTGCGAGGCCGAGGCGGCGAGACCGGAGCATCCCCGCAGCGGGCTGTGACGGTCGAGCCAACGAAGGCCTCGCGCAAAAGACCTGTCGCCCGCAGGGTTTTCGCGGAAAAGGCCCTCTGGCTTCGTTGCTCCTCGGTCACAGACCGCTGGCGGGTATGCTCCCTCGTCGCGCCTCGCCATAGGGCCTTTTCCGCGAAAACAGGACCCCACTTATTTTTCAGACAGTCTCTAAGCCGTAAACATGCAGTTGGGAGGGAAATGATTGCGCCGCAGATTTCCGGGCAAGACGAGGAGTGAGCGAGGCGCGTATCGGAACGGAGATACGTAACGAGCGAACGACGAAGCTCTTGCCCGGAAAGATCCAGCAAGCACGACCGATCCAACTGCATGGTTACGGCTAAGAGGGATTGAACGGAAACCCTGCGGGATCATCACTCTTCGTGCAGCCTCCTGGTGAAGGAGACCCCAGGCATGGCCGGGGAAGAGACTTGACCGTGTCCACCGAAGGCGTAGACGGGATCATCCTGCCAATCGGCGATTCCCGGAGACCTCATGAATCCAAGCCCAACACGTCGTGAATTCCTGTCGGACATCGGCCGCGGAGCTGTGGTTGCTGCGGTCGGCCTGGACGTTGCCCTGGACCTCGGCGTGTCTTCGGCTCCCGCATCCGATGCGCCGGAGACGCTTTCGTTCGGCGCGCTTGAACCGCTTGTCTGCCTGATGCAGGAGACCCCGGCGGATCGCCTCCTCCCTGCGCTCACCGCCCGGCTCGCGTCGGGAACGGATCTTCGGCGCCTGGTCGCCGCGGGCGCGCTCGCGAACGCGCGGACGTTCGGGGGTGAAGACTACGTGGGTTTTCATACCTTGATGGCCCTGGCGCCTGCCTTTCACATGGCAGGGGAACTCCCGTCCGCGGCGCGGCCACTTCCCGTGTTCAAGGTCCTCTTTCGAAACACAAGGCGGATTCAGGAACACGGTGGGCGTTCGGGCGAAGTCCTTCACCCTGTGGTCCCCCGGTCTCCTGGCGAGGTTCGCGAAGGCCGAGAAGACCTGCGGGAGGCGGTTCGGGGACGCGACATGGACGCCGCAGAACGGGCGTTCGCGACTCTCGCCCGGAGTTCAACCGACGACGCCCTCAACGACTTGTTGTACACGGTCGAGGATGCCACCGAGGTGCATCGGGTGGTCCTGCCCTACAGGGCGTGGGATTTGCTGGGCATCATCGGCATGGAACAAGCCCACACCCTTCTCCGGCAATCGGTGCGGTATTGCGTGAAGGCCGAGTCATGGCCGAAGTCCGCCGCGCGGGATGAACCGCGATCCATCCTGCCGCGGTTGCTGGAGGAGCATCACCTGCTGGATCGCACACCGGGAGACCGGGAGGCCGGCGATGCGTGGGTTGACGAACTCAGCCAGGGGATCTTCCAGTCCACCCCCGAGCAGGCCGCGGGCGCCGCCGCCGCCGCGCTTGCCGAAGGGATCTCCCCCGAGTCGGTCGGCGAAGCCATCTCGCTTGCGGCGAATCAACTCGTGCTCCGCGATCACGGGCGGCCCCCCCGCGAGGAAGTCGCTGGAAAACCCGTGGGAAGCGTCCACGGGGACTCCATCGGCGTGCATGCGGCCGATTCCGCGAATGCCTGGCGAAACCTGGCCCGCGTCGGCAATGCGCGGAACTGTTTCGCCTGCCTGATCCTGGGCGCGTGCCAGGTTGCGATCGATCGAACCGCGCGCGGCGGCGATTTCCTTAACTGGCAACCGCTGCCGGTGCCCTGGCACGTGGAGCATCTCAACGAAGGGACCCCCGAGGGATTGCTCCAACGGTTGGATGACGCGATTCGCGGAAATCTCCAGGCCATGGCCAGCGCGGTGGTCCATCGGTACGGCAGCCTCGGCCAAGACTCCCGCCCGGTTCTGGACCTGCTCCTTCGCTACGCCGTCAGTGAGGACGGAGCGTTGCACGCGGAGAAGTTCTACCGGACGGTGTCGGAGGAATTCGCCAACACGCGTCCCGCCTATCGCTGGCGGCACCTGGTCGCGCTTGCGCGGGTGACGGCCAGCGAGTACGGCAGGCCGGCGCCTGGCGTGCAGGAGGCGCGGCAGTTGCTGAAGATCGGCTGATCACAAATGGCGATGTACGGAAGGGATTCTTTGGGAGCCGACTCCCGAAGCAGCCCTGAAACCGGGAGCGCAGGAGGCAACTGCGGTCGTTGACAAGGGGCCGTCGGCGCATGGACGTAGGGCCGCGTGTCCCGTGGACGGACGGAAAAGGACATCCCATGAAGAAACGGTTCATGCTCATCACCGTGCTGGCTGGGGCCTGCAGCGTCTCTGCGCTGCTCGAGGCAAGGGCCGGCGTGATCCTCATCGCCACCCGCAAGAACCAGGACACGATGTATTCCTCGGAGCATACCTCGGAGGAAAAGGGTCCGGGATTGACGACACCGGGGGATATTGCGATGGCGCAGCTCCTCGGAGACCACGGTTATTCCTGCCGTGTTCTGCTCGACGCCCTGCTGAACGACAACCTCGGTGGCAGCCAGGCGACCTACCTCAATCCCGTCGATGAGAACATGAAGATCGATTTGGTGATCTGGTCCGGAAGCAGCGCATCCGCCGATGTCCCCGCGCCGCCTGCCGGCGTCCCGCTGCTGATGGGCGAGCACGTCACGCTGGGCAATCGTGAGGACCGCGTCGGAAGCATCTTCATGTACAATGGACAGAACAGCAACGACCCGAATGAGTCGAGCAGTCCTCCGGCGTCGAAGTACATGACGATCGTCGCGACGAATCACCCGATCGTCCAGGGGATCCCGCTGGATGCCGAGGGGCGCGTAAAGATCTTCCGGGAACCCTACCCCGACGAGAACGCCCACGTCCCGATGGGCGGCAAGGCAAACTTCGAGTATCGGTGGTGCACCCAAGCCGTGGCCGATGCCGCCCCGGGGACGACAATCCTGGGCGTCCTGGACGGCGCCGAGGACCGCGCCTGCTTCGCCGCCGTCGACAAGGGAGGGCAACTCGCCAACGGCGAGGCCGCGAGCGCACGGATGGTCCAGATGTTCACCAACGAAGACGGCTCGGGCGGCGCGCGGCGCGTCTTTCTTGCCCTCACCCCGTGGGGGCGCCTCCTGTTCGCACGCGCCGTCCAATGGGCGCTCGGGGAGGAGTTGCAGCCATATCAGCCCCTCCGAATCCTCGATGTGACTGCCGAGGCCGCCGCAGGGAAGGTGACACTGACCTGGCCGGGATCGATCCATTCGAATTATCAGATCCACGCCAGTGCCGATGCGATGGCATGGCAACCGGTGGCGATTGATATCCCGGGAGCCGCCGGCACGATCACCCGCACCCTCGACGTTTCGGCCGCGCCCAGCGCCGTGTTCTTCCAGGTTGCGGCCCTCCCGTAGTGGGGTCCAACCCTGACTATTGACACTTTTGCCCCTGGGACGGCGGGCACCTTCGGTTGCGGCGCGCGATGGGTCGCATCCAAATCTTTGGTTCCTGCGCCGTCGTCCGATTCAATGTCAATAATTTAGATGCGACCCCACTCATTGGCCGCGCGCCAGGCCGTAGACTCGAAGTGCGTTGGAATGGAAGAAGGCCTCCATCGCCTCGCGTCCGCGCCCGGAGAAGTATGTGTGGGCAATGTTAAAGACCGTCGCCAGCGGCGCGCAGCGCGAGCTGACGGGCCAGTTGCTTCCGAACATCACGCGCTCAGGACCGAATGCATCCCAGAGCACGTCGAGGACGGGCCGGTAGAAGTCAGGGTCAGCCGGCGCGGCACCTTGCTCGCGACCCGTGCCCTCGACCAGGCCCGATACCTTCATGACGATATCACTGAACCCGCCGCACTCCCGGATCCCTTCGGTCCACGAGCCCGGCGGCGCCTTTCCGTCCACGCGGACATTGGCGCAATGATCGACGACGATGCGAAGGGAGGGCAGCCGTCGAGCCAGTGCCGCCACCGCGGGCAGTTGATCCGGCCCAATCAGCAGGTCCGCGGAGAGACCCCGCCGGGCAAGCAGGCCGAGGTCTCGCACCACTGCGGCATCATCGAAACCCGACTTCGGATCCCAGACGCCGGTTCTGATTCCGCGAAAGCGGGAATGCCGGGCGAGGCGTTCGAGTTGGGTGCCGAATTCCGGCTGGCCCGGTTTGAGGTGTCCCACGATCCCAACGAGGAACCGGTCCTGAGCGGCAAGATCAAGCAGCCAGTCATTGTCCTCGACCCAAGGGCTGGCCTCGACAACGACGGTGCCGCCGATGCCCAGTGGCGCTGCCAGGCGCTCGTACTCGGGTGGCAGCACGGTTCGGAACAGGATGGGGTCGTTGGGCGGCGGCCAGGGGACGCCCCGGGGCCGGCTGGGATCGTAGAAATGGGTGTGGGTGTCGATCACGGCCGGACCGGCAGGGTCCCGCGTGACGCAACCCGCCACGGCCCCGGTCGATAGGGCCGCGGCGATGAAGTGCCGGCGCGACACTGGACGCGAAGATTCAGTCATCACGGTGTCGTGTCATTTCCCCGGTCCGGCCAACGATGGAAAGTGAAAAGTCCCGATCGCGAACCAGATCGGGTTCTCCGGAGGGATTGCTTCAGCGTCGCCGCCGAGGTGACGAGGCGGAGCGATGGGTGTCCGCCTCCTGACGCCGTCGGGTGACGCAGGTTCCCTGATGGCGGCCCAAAAGCCTTGGATTGAGGTGGGGGAACACGCAGTTTCGAGGGTCGTGAGTCGAGCAAAGTCTCTCGTGGCGTGGAGCCTGGCAGCGGTGCTGGTCGGTGGGTTGGCCCTGATTGTCGGGATGTTCGTCCGGCAGGGACGAGGGATTGTAACCAGCGTTCCGCTTCCCGGGGGTGCAATCATGCGTTGCGTCGACGTGACGTACGGCACGAATCATTTCGCCATCGATGGCAGTCCATTGCTGCTCCACCTTCCAGGGCGACTCACTCGCGTCCTGACCCGATTGTTTCCCAGTCTCGGCTCGGCTCAGCGTTGGACCACTTCGGAACCGCGGCTGATCCTCTGGTATCACATCGACAGTCCGTCGACCGGGAGCGCCGTGCCGTTTCCTGGGGGTCCGGGCGAAGTCCTCTGCATTGCCGATGACCGGGACCGCGAGGCGGGTGATCTCGTGAGACCCATGGTGCTCCCAACGCCCACGGTTCAGCACGTCGAGTTCAGTTCGTTTCCGACCCGCTGCCGAACGGTTGCCTTGCGTCTCTATGCCTCACCGGATGCAGGCCGGAGCTGGAGACTTTTCGGAACCTTCGAGCTTCGGAATCCGGCGTTTCACACCGAACCTCCCCTGATTGCAGAGGCGCTGCCCGCCTCGAAGTCCAACGGTCGGGTGATGGCGACCCTGCATGGCCTTCGGGGCGGTTTTGGCAGCTCGAGCTTTTCGAAGGCGCTCCCCGGCGGTCGGACGATACAGGGGAGTTATCTCCGCCGCCCGGGGGAGGAGCCCCACGGATGGCTCTCCATCCTCCTCGAAGACCGCGTGAACCCCACAAATCAATGGCAGGTGAGCAAGCTGCGCTTCACCGATGGGGTTGGGAACACCTTCACGTCCCAGGGCATGAGCTCGATGGACAGGGCGGAAGGCGTGAGCTTTCAGCCAACGCCGTGGCCGGACGAAGTCTGGCGGATGACCGTGCGGGCGCGGCGCACGGCCCAGTCCCATTTCGAACCGGAGGAATGCGCCTCCTTCGGGCGCCTCGACGTGCCTCCTGCGCAGACCTCCACGAACTTCTTCACAAACACCATCACCCTCGAAGGCGTGACGGTTGCCGCCGTGGAGCTTCGACGGATGCCGCCGCGCACGGACACGCGGTCCTGGTCCTCGGCCAATCTCTCGGCGCTCAGCCTCCGCCTGCAGGACCTCCGGACGGATCAGGATTTTTCGGTGCTGGAGGTGAAGGACGACCAGCGGCGCGTGGTGCCCGTGCTCATGACAAGCTGGTCCTCCGCCACGACGGCGGGGCCAACAATCAATGCGGAGGCCTCCATCGGATTTGATCTGCCGGATGACGTACGCTGGGTCACGGCGAGTTTTGCCATTCAAACCCTCGTGTCGTTTGAGTTCCGGGTGCGCCCGGACTACGCCACCACGAACAACACTCCCCGCGAATTCTTCCCGCCGGAGTAAGTGGAGTCGCCCCGCAGGTTCGCGGCGACGAACGGCTGTGGCCTAGCCTGCCTATTTCATAGAGGTCTTGCGAAAGGCGACCGTCCGCGAGCCCGCGAAATCCTTGGCAGGCGCGATACCGTCGGGTCGGACCGCGGCCTTTAGGCCGCTTCAACGGGACGGACGGGACGGCGGCCGACAAGAACTTCGACGCGCGTGCCGTCGGGGTATTGAAGCGGCCTGAAGGCCGCGCTCCGCAACCGCGAGTTCCGACGCCCTGTCGGCAGCGGCGGCACGCATTTTGAAGGTAACCTCCTCTCCCACCGGACCTGCAGCAGGTTGCAGTGGAAGTGATAGGAAACATCCGGGCTATGGCGCCGACAGGTGCCATACCGCGCCCGTCCGGTCCACAAGACCCGCCCTCTGTGTCGTCAGAAGATAGAGCTCGCCGTCGGCGTCCTCGCCCAGCGCGAGGAGGTAGGCGCCGAGTTTCTGATCGGGATGCGAGACCAGGGGAAGAGATTCGAGGGTCCAGGCCGGTTTCGCAGGGTCGGCCGGTGGCGTGGCGACAAACAGCGCCGCGTCAGGAGCGGCCCATTGCCGGCTCCAATCCCCGAAGATGTAGCGTCCCTGAAGGTGCGGCAGGCTGCGCCCCCTGTAGACATAGCCCCCGGTGACGCTGATCCCGCCGGCGTTGGGATCCGTTGGGAAGCCGTTGCGGTTCCGATACTCAACGATCGGATCGATGAACGCGGATCGGTCGGCGGCCTCCATCACCGCTTCGGCATCAATCTTCATTGGGTTCTTCGGATCAAACGGATGCCGGCCTTCCCGCTGGTTCCATCCGTAATTGCCTCCCTTTCGGATGATATTCACCTCCTCGTACCGGCTTTGTCCGACATCCGCCGCAAACAGGGCATGCTCGCCGCCGCGATCGAAGCTCAGGCCCCACGGGTTGCGCACGCCGAAGGCGAAGATCTCCGGGCGCGCGGGAGGCATTCCAATGAATGGGTTGTCGGCAGGAATCGCGTATTCCCGCCCGAGGTCTTTGGCATCGACGTTCACGCGAAGGATCTTTCCGAGTAGCGTCGTAAGGTCCTGGGCGTTTCCGGTGAGGCTTCGGTCAAATCCCTGGTCATTGGCATTCCCGCCGTCGCCGACTCCAAAGTAGAGAAGACTGTCGCGACCGAATGCCAGGCGGCCGCAGTTGTGATTGAAGTAGGGTTCGTCAATCTCGAGCAGAACCCTCTCGCTGTTCGGATCCGCACGCGAATGATCCGGCGCCGCCTTGAACTCACTCAGATGCGCGGTGTGATCCCAATGGGTCGGACACGACGCGCGGCGGGGCGCACTGTAGTAAGCGTAAAGCAGGTGATTCTCACGGAAACGCGGATGCAGCGCCAATCCAAGGAGGCCGCGTTCGTCGAATCCCTGCTTGAGTTCCGTCAATCGCGGCCGGAGGTCGAGAAAGACCTGTGGCGTCGCACCTCCGTGCTTGTCGAGGCGGTAAATGATCCCGGGCTGATCGGCCACGAGGAGATGATCCGCGTCGAGCGAAGTCAGGACCAGGGGCGAAACAAAGCCGTCGGCCACCTTCCGCAGCGTCTGGCCCGAAGGAACCGCCGGATGGGCCACTGGCGCGTTCACGAGGAAGAGCACCGCCGCCGCAATTGGCAACCATCCCTTCCGGACCCAACGATGGGAGAAATGCATGGGCGCGGACGATAGGTGCCCCGGCAATCCTGACAAGACCCGTCCTTCGGAGTTGTGGCTTGGGGCGTCTCATGCGAGCAATGGCCCAATGAATCCGAGTGCGATTCGAATCGCCCCTGCGCTGTTCCTCCTCATCGCCATGACAGGGTCCGCCGCGGCGCCCGCCAACTATGGTCGGATTGAATTGCTGCGGGATCGGTGGGGAATTCCCCATGTCTTTTCCGATACGGATCCCGGCGCCCTCTATGGCCTTGGCTGGGCCACCGCCGACGAGCGCGGATTCCAGATGACCTACAGTCTTCGGATCATCCAGGGGCGCCTTGCGGAGATCCTGGGCGATCGCAAACGACCCGGCCACTCGGATACCGCGCTGGAAGGCGACCGCCGCATGCGCACATTCGGATGGGTTCAGGCGGCCGAACGGGTGGCCGCCGCGCTCGACCCCGACACGCGCGACCTCCTGGGGGCCTATTGTGCCGGCGTGAATGATTCCTTCGCCAGGCAACGCGCGGACGGCAACCTGCATCCGCTCTTCGAACGCCTGGGAGTCAAACCGGAACCGTGGACACCCGCCGATTGCCTGCTGAGTTGGTGGCACGTGTCCCAGTTCTTTGCCACCGACGGCACGCGGGACCTGATGGTGTGGCGCAATGCCCACCAACCGGATCCGAACCGTCCGCGTCCTCCGCGGCCGGGGCGCTTGTGGCAGGACGATGCCGCGGCGGTCGTCCAGGAGTCAGATGTTTCGCGGGAATGGATGCAACAGGTCCGGAAGTTTGCCGATTCGCACGGCATGGAGGCCCAACCCGGCAAGGGGGATGCCCCGAAATTCAGTCATGCCTGGGTCGTTGGCGGTTCCCGCATGACAACGGGGAACGCCGTGCTCGTGAGTGACCCGCAAACTCCGGTTCGCAATCCCTCCCTTTGGATGGAGTTCCACCTGCATGGACGGACCCTGGAGGCGCGGGGCATCGGCGTTCCCGGGAGCCCGGGATTGCTGATCGGGTTCACTCCCTGGATTGCCTGGGGATTGACGGCCCTCGGCGCGGATCAGGCCGATCTCTTCCGCCTCGAGACCAGCCCGGATCACCCCGACGCCTATCGCTGGAACGATGACTGGCGCCCCATGCGCCTTCGCGATGAGCGCATCCGCGTCAAGGGAGGTGACGACATCGCAATGACCGTTCGCGAAACCCATGTCGGACCCCTGGTCTCGGAATTCGCCTTCCGCCGTCCGGGCGATCCCGAGGTGGCGCTGAAGCGCGTTCCGATCTGCGACACCGACCGGGACACCATCCAGGCCGTGTTCGGCCTGATGCGGGCGCGAACGGTCGAGGACGCCGCCGGGCGCCTGAACGACTGGAGATTTCCGAGTGCCAACTGTGTTTTTGCCGATTCGGCCGGTCACATCGGTTACCAGGTTCTCGGGGCAACGCCGATTCGACCGGCCGGGGGGAGCGACCGGACGGGAAACGAGGCCCTGGAGGGAAGCGGTGACGCCGGGGATTGGCAGGGATTCGTCCCGCCGACACTCCTCCCCCGCGTCCTGAACCCCGCGCGCGGACTGCTGTGGAGCGCCAATCATCGGCCGGTCGCCTCGTTCTATCCGATCGCGCTTGGATTGAGCACGGGTTCCATGGGCGACACGGTCCGCTCGTGGCGCCTGCGGGAGAAACTCACGCAGGCGGGACGCTACTCGCCACTGGACGTGCTGAACATCCACTTCGACTCGGTCAACCCGGCGCGACGCGAACTCGTGCGCCTGGGCCTGCACTTGCGCCGGACGAATCGCCAGGCGCTTTCGGAGGGGGCATTGCACGCCCTGCACGTGCTGGAGCCATGGTGGTCCGCCGGCGCCAGCAGCGACCTTCATCTGGATGGCGCGTCCCTTGCCACGCGCATCAGCACGTTCTTCCGGTTTGTTGCGACCCCGCTGGCTCTGAGATTCGGCGGAGGCGAGTCCGGTCTGACGCGCTTCCTCAAGGATTCTGCCCGGCAGATTGCCCAGGATCCGGAAGCCGCGTTCGACCCCGAGGTGGCTGAATTTGTGGATCGGGTGCTGTCGGAGGCCTGGAACGAATACGCGGCGGATGGAGGGGGTGGTGTCTCGCGGCGTGGCAGGGGGGCCGGTGCGGGACCCGTCCGGCTCGCCTGGTTCGACAGCCTGGACGGGTACGGCTCCCTCGGCGCGGAGGGCGACCTCGATGTGCCGCCATTGGCGTGCGTGGATGGCCAGACACTCGTGTCCCAGGCGGCCCAGTCCTACACGCAATGGGTGCCGGTGGACGCCGTGGATTCAGCGCTCACGGTGTGCCCGATCGGCCACAGTGACAGGCCGGACAGCCCCTTTCGCACCAGCACGCTCGAGGCCTGGGCAGGCGGGCGTCTCCATCCGGCGCCCCTGAGCCGTGCCGCCGTCGATGCCCTGGCGGTGTCCACGAATCGGCTCTCCGCGGGATTCGATCTCCATCGTGACGTCGACAAGTCCAATCCCGCCTCGCGACAGTCCGGCGCTGACCGATGAGCAAAAAGCAAAAGGCTTACGCCGCCGCGGGTGTCGACATCGACCTGGGAAATCGCGTGAAGCGCCGGCTCCCGGCCCTGCTCGCATCCACCCATCGCCGGGAGGTGCTCGGAAAGGTGGGCGGGTTCGGCGGACTATTCGCCCTGGACCGGAAGCGCTATCGCGAGCCGGTCCTTGTGGCCTCCGTGGACGGCGTCGGGACCAAGCTCAAGATCGCGTTCGCCATGGACCGCCATGACACGATTGGCCAGGACCTCGTCAATCATTGTGTCAACGACATCGCGGTTGTCGGTGCCGAAGCGTTGTTCTTTCTCGACTACCTGGGAACTGGCGCCCTGGATTCGGGGGTGTTCGAGGCGATCGTCCGCGGCTTTGCGAAGGCCTGCACCGAGAATGGCTGCGCCCTCATCGGCGGCGAGACCGCGCAAATGCCCGGCTTCTACCAACCGGGAGAATACGACCTGAGCGGCACGATCGTTGGGGTTGTCGAGAGATCCGAGATGCTGGATGGGCCGCGAACGGTGCGGCCTGGCGACCTCGCCATCGGGATCGCTTCGAGCGGGCTGCATACCAACGGCTATTCACTCGCCCGGCGAATCCTGTTCGATCAGCTCGGCCTCAAGCCCCGCAGCAGGGTCCCCGGACTCGAAGGCACGGTGGGAGACGAATTGCTGAAGGTCCATCGGAGTTATGGCCGGCTCGTGAGGGACGTGCTGAAGCGATTCAACCGTTCCGTAGCATCCCGCCGGGCCAGAACGCCTGCCGGTCCCCCGCCGCGGGCGCGAGACGCGGTCTCCCGCCCGGTCCGGGCCTTCGCGCACATCACGGGAGGTGGATTTATCGACAATATCCCCCGCGTGCTGCCCTCGACGTGTGACGTGACGATCCGGCGCGGCTCCTGGGAGATCCCCGCGATCTTTCAACTCCTGCAGTCGCGAGGGGGGGTCGACGAGGCGGAGCTCCACCGGGTCTTCAACATGGGGATCGGAATGGTCGCCCTGGTCGCCCCCGGCTGTGGGGATGCACTCCTCCGGTTCATCCACCAACGCGGTCACAAGGCCTGGAGGATTGGTGAGGTGACAACCGGCCGCGGCAAGGCGCGCCTGGTGGATTGAACGGACGGGCCCGCCTCTGTCGCAACCCGGTGTCATTCCTTCACCTCCAGCGAAAGAGCCACAAAATGAACCGACCGGACATTTCTGTCCGGTCGGTTTGGTTTGACACGCAATGCAGGCTGTCGAGGTCTCGGACTTACTTTTGGTCCTGACTCTCTTTGTCCTGCGCCGGCGATTCGGACGACGGAGTCGAGCCCTGGTTGTCACGCTCCGTGGCGTCGTTTCGCAGATTCGTGTCGTTGGGCTGTTGCCCGTTCAACGATTCCCCGCTTTCACTCCCGGAAAGGGGTTCGATGCCCGTCACTTCAAACGCACGGATGCCGTGCGCGTCGAGCACCCGCCCCGTCACTTTCACATGCGCCGAGCGTCCAGCGCGAAGCCACCGGTCATTATGCCCCGTGTCAAACTCGGCTTCCCGGGTGGTCCGTTCCGTCGCATGTCCCCCGGAATCGACACTCTCTTCGGCATGGCCGCGCACCGGCATCCGGTCGGATTCGAACCCGGCCGATTGGGACCTATGCGCGTTCAACCCGCTGCCGGCGATCATCCCGTGGGCGAGGGCAAGGGCCATCTGGCTCCCGTAGTTGCCCGGTTCGAATACAAGGACGAAGCCTTCCCCGGCCGACTCGGACTGTTGATCGTCGCCAGCCTTCCCGGTGCTCGGGTCGCTGCCCTGCTTGTCGTTCTTCTCCCCGGTGTGCGAGGTGTTGGCAAACTGGCTGGAGCCGCTCGGGATCAGGACCAGCGGTTGCACTCCCATGTTGCCACGGTCGTACACCGTGATCCGGGTGGTCGTGTTGGGAGCCCCCCCGGTCGCTGCCTGGTCATTGGACGTCCAGTCGCGATTCGCCTTGGTGGTGGAAGAGGCGGAATTCGCAGAGGCTTGCTGATTCAGATCGCCTTGCCTTCCGAGTTCCGCCTTGTCCAGGTGGTCCTGCCATGCCTTGTCCTGACCGGCCTTTGGCGCGGTACTCGCACTCGGGCCCACCGGCTTGCCGGTGATGGAGTAGGCTTGGGACTGTGGACTGTGATCGGATGTCCCGCCCTGCTGCTGATCCTGCAGATCCTTCCGGTCAGTCGTCGTGCTCGGGGTTGCGCTCGGGGTTGTGCTGTAGGAGCGGCTCGCGGTTTGGGAGGCGCCCTGGGCGGAGGGGAGCGAAGAGGCGTTTGCGGTGTTCTCCGCTGACGAATCGGCCGCCACCTCCGTGTTGGCCGGGGAACTTGACTGGAAGTTTGAAGTGGATGCCGTCGCCTTCTGCCCCGATGACAGGTAGTCGACCAGCAGTCGAAGATCGCCTTCGATGGTTTGTTGACGGCCTTCCTCCTGGCCGGTGTAGACGTATTTCGGCTTTGCAGCAGCCGATGCGCTTGTCGGCGTCTCCGCCGCAAGGGAGGTCCCGGAGTTGAGTGCCGCTGCGACGGATGCGGCGACGAGAATCGTGAGGGTCGATTGCATTAGCATCTCTTTGGTTGAGGTTTCAGGGCTCGTTCGCCCTCTGACCCGGGTTTCGCACTGGGCATGCCACCCGGAACCGGACGCCTCCTGGGCCGGTTTAACCGCTTCGCAGAGAGGAGGCCAGGAGGGGAGGCGGGGCCGCGGTGTCGCGGTCGCTGAGGCCTGTCTGGCACTTTGCAGACCTGCGTGTGCCAATTGCGTTCTGCAAGCCTGGCAGGCCCTGGACCCCGTCGCGGCGGCAACGCCGCCGGTCCGCCGAAAGCGAGCGGGACGTCAGCGTCGGGGAGTCGACACGGCGGTCAGGGCGACCGGACGGCGCGTCGTGACGCTCCGAACCGCCGCGTCAACGATCTCCTGACCGATCCGGCTGATCGGAATGCTGACCGGACCTTCGAGGGGGCAATCCTGGTCCAGGCAGTGGAGGAGATATTCGACGGGGTTTCGATGCGGCCCCTTGGGAGGTGGCGCGGGAACGGGGCGGGGTTTCGGCCGGCGGCGAGTCTGCACGGTCACATGATCCTCGTAATCGTACGTGCTGATCGTGCCGTCGGTCCCGGCGATCACGAAGCCGCACTTCGGCTGCGGCTGAATCGTCCAGGGATCGGTGAAGGTTCCCCACCGCGTTTCGAACCTGGAAAGGCCATGGGCATAACGGGCGACCACGATGCTGTGTTCATCCACTTCGAGTCCCGCCGGTTGATCGGCAACGGCCGTGACCTCGAGCGGCCGTCGGCCACCCTGGTACCAGGTCCCTAGCGTCGTTCCATAGCCGAGATAATCGAGCAGGGAACCGCCCCCGCGCGCCTTCTTGTAGAACCAGGAATCGGGTTTGGCGCGGGCTACCTCTTCGGGGGTCTTCTCGTCCTTGTCCGCCCCGTGCCAAAGGGGACCTCGATTGCCGCCGAAATGCCAGACGTTGAGGACGTCGCCGATCTCCCCGCGCGCGACCCACTCATGCGCCTTGCGGTGGGAGCCGACCCATTGGAGCGGCCAGTTGATCATCAACCGCGAGCCTTTGGGCATGGCACGAACCATGGAATCCGCCTCGGCCAGGGAGGCGGCAAAGGGTTTCTCGACCAACAAATGGACCCCCGAGGGTGCCACCTTCCTGACCCACTCGCCATGCCTGGAGGCCGCGGGGCATAGGATCGCGATCTCCGGTCGCGTCTTGTCGAGGCATTCCTCGAAATCCACAAAAGCGCGGTCACGGGGGATTCGCAGTTTCCGGATGGCCTCCTCCATGCGCTCGGGGTGTTCGTCGCTGATTCCGACCAGTTCGACGCGCGGGTGCTCGCGCGCAAAGCGGAGCATGTCGCCCATGTGGAAGTGATCGAAGTTGATGCCTGCCACACGCCAGGTTTTTCGTTTCATGTCGTTAGAGACTGTCTGAAAAATAAGTGGGGTCCTGTTTTCGCGGAAAAGGCCCTATGGCGAGGCGCGACGAGGGAGCATACCCGCCAGCGGTGTGTGACCGAGGAGCAACGAAGCCAGAGGGCCTTTTCCGCGAAAACCCTGCGGGCGACAGGTCTTTTGCGCGAGGCCTTCGTTGGCTCGACCGTCACAGCCCGCTGCGGGGATGCTCCGGTCTCGCCGCCTCGGCCTCGCACAAAATCCCTCGTCGCAGGACTCCAATTATTTTTCAGACAGTCTCTTAGGGTTTTCACCGCGGGTGGATGGGTTCCCCGGTCCGCCTCGTCACCGCGGCGGCTGCGATGAGGCAATCAGCCGAACAGCGAGCCGGGAGAGTCGTCGGCTGACAAATGACGGCCGCCCGTGAAGATGGAGACCCAGGCCCCTGCTTCCCATCGTCGGAGCCGGTAGAGGGTGGCGAAGAGAAAGTCCGGCGCCGCGCCACCCTGGCCCCCGACCAACTCGCCACCGCGCCGCACGTTGTCCTGCATCCACGCCGTCTGACTGAGATGATACGGATTGCGCCGCACCTCCCCCACGTGGAACGAGCAGGCTGCCATCAGATCGGCGACATCCGCCGGCCGGCTTTCAATCATGAGATTCGGGTCGTCCATTGCGCCCCAGAACTCGGTTTCACAAGTGTAACACGCGAACCCGGGAAGCGTCGTGAGGGCGTCGACCACGAGATGGTGGGTCCCAATGTGCGTGCTGTTCCAGTCCCGGTCGTGGGGAAAGAAGACCAGCCGCGGTTGGTACCTGGAGAGAATTGCCGCGATGGTTTGGGCGCAGACCCTCCAGTGGGCGGTATCCGAGTTCCGGCTCTTCAGGTGGATCCGTTCGAGGCCGCCGGGGGCCGTCTGGACGAGTTCGAATTGAAGGAATCGACAGGCGCCCTTGAGTTCCGCGTATCGGGCGGCCTGCCGTTCCTTGTTGCTGCCCTGCGTCACGGCGACATTGAGGATTCGCCACCTGGCCTCGCGGAGCAGGCGCAGGGGCAGTCCGCCAACGATGCATTCATCGTCCGGATGCGGCGAGAACACCAGGGCTACCGGCGCGTCGTCTGGGATGTCCACGAGTGGACATGGCTCAAGATCCCCAAGCGGAAGGCCGCGTCCCACGTTCCGCAGCCGCGCGACCTGTCCGACAAGTTCGTGGTAGGGATTCATTCGGCCTCCGGATAGCATTCCGCGAGCTGGCGGCGGAAGAGCGGCTCGCGCGAGGGCACGCGCTGTCGCAGTTCCGCGATCGGGAGGGCCCCGTGTTGGAAGCGGCGCTTGGGAAAGACCGGGAAATCGATTCCTACGACGTGTTTCATCCCCCGTCGGATGATCTCGCCCTTCAAGGTGTACAGCCTTGTGACGTCATACCCCGTGAGATCCATGAAAGGGATGCTTTCGGCGATCTCCACCACGTGCGGTCGCGTAAACGGACTGAAACCGTCGAACCCGAAGTGGCGGGCGGGCGCATAGGTGCGGGTGTAACTGCGGCTGAGTCCGCCGCTGTAGGTGAGCGAATGTTTGATTTTTCCGACGCCCCAACCTTCCTGATAGAGCATCAGGTTGTTGACGACGGAGCGGATGGTCAGCTCGGGGTTCTCCTCGATCGGATAATCCTTGAGGTTTTCGTCCCCGCCGTCGCCATCGGCAAGGTATCTCCAGTCCGGGTAGCGCGCGCGAATGCCGCGCAGTAACGCCATCAACATGGTCGCCGCCTCGATGTCGAGGGGCTTGTAGTCCTCGACAACCCTCACCGTTTCGGACGGGTCAAGCATCGAGGGGTCCGCCTCGATTGGCTCCAGGTAGAAGGACATCCCCAGGGCCTCCAGGAACCTCCGCGCCTGCTTCAGATCGTCGCCGTCCCCGAGATCGAGCGTGAATGCCTTCAATCGCGAGGGACTCTGCCCGAGCCGGCGCAGGCAGTGTTCGACCAGGACAAACACGGCCCCGCTGTCAATGCCTCCACTGAAACAGACGCCCAGGGGCTCGCGATCCGGGATCGACTGCAGCCACTTCAGAATCTCACCCGCCAGGGCCGACACGTAGACCGCCGCGATCTCATCCATGTCCGGCGCAATGGAGTTTCGTGTCGGGGCGAGGAACCGCGTGTAGACGGGATCCGGATCGGGGCAGCCCACCAACTGGATCTCCACCACATGATGCGCGGGGACCATCCGGGTATAACTCGGATGGAACTGGCGGTGGAGACCCTCGGATTTGAGCCAGGCGTAAATCCCGTCAATCCGATCCGCGACGACCAGGGCCGGCCCCTCGTGGCGTTTGGCGAGAAAATAGCGCGTCGGCCGATCCAGGGATCGTGCCATGCGCACCGTCCTGCCCGCCTTCGCCACCAGGGCGAAGGAGCCGTCAATCCCGCGAACCGCCTCGGGATCCGGGACGAGGAGGCGCGAACGCGCCTCCTCCAGGTCGAGGTTGTGGATTCGATTCAACGCGGGGTCCAGGAGGTCCACGACGCGCTCGATGTATGGGTTCATGGTTTCGCGTCAATAGCGGTTGGTCGGCACCAGCGGTTGCTGGGCATTAATGGAATCGCGCCAGGCCTTCTCCCGCTGAGCGTGCCACCAGACCCAGACGACACCGATGGCCACCATCAGGAACAGGAGCAGCAGCGCAATCGCAACGGCCCGGCCCAGAACGGGCGGGCACGGTCGATCCACAGCCTCTGGCGACGGTGGCATGGGCCTCACTCTGCCGCGTGTCTCGAGCCAGTAAACGTTGAAGTTGGCTGCGAGGATTGCGTTCTCGGCTTCGGAGGGATCGAGGCGAACGCGTAGCGCGATTCCGGAGCGCGGGCTTCAGCCCGCATCGACGTTTGGAGGATCACGCCTGCGAAAGGGTCCAAAGACTCGTGGGCGAGTCCGGTGTTGAAGCGGCGTGAACGCCGCGCTCCGGTACGATGGGGTCCCTTCTGCCGGGTGTCTCGAGCCAGTAAACGTTGAGGTTGGCTGCGAGAGAGCGGCCCGCCCGCCTTCTTCTGCCATGGTCATTCTTGCCTATCCTCCCGCGGCCTGAGGAAAAAACTTCCACCCGGCCACACTGTCTCGATCGTTCCCAACCACCCCTTCAGGACAAAACTGCCCGGCATCTCGGTTGCTTCCGGCAGATGGTGCTTACCAGGAACTGCCCGAACTGCTTTGGTCCACCCTGTCGGGGTGCCCCGAAGTCCGCGCACCCGACCCGCCCGGCCACCCTCGGACGGGTCCTGGCGGTCCTCCTCGGCTTCCAGTTCGTGGCCTCCGCCTCCGCGGCGGCGAGCGTTTTGACGAACAGCATCGCCTCCCCAGTCGCTGGATTGCCGCCGGTCGGGTTTTCGTTGGTGCGATTGGTGGGTGCCCTGGCCCTGGTCTTCGCGATCTTCCTTGGAGGGATCTGGCTGAGCCGAAACTGGAGGCGCGTCGTCCGATCCAAGGGCCGGTCGCCCGAGCTCCGGATCGTGGAAATGAAATCGATGGGTGGCAGGCAGGCCTTGTGGATTGTCGCCCACCGGCGCCAGCGGTTGCTGGTGGGCTCCTCTCCGGCGGGGCTCACGCTGCTGACCGAGTTGCCCGATGCGGAGACCAATGAACCCGAACCCGCCCCTGCGATGGATTTCGCCGAGGCGCTCCGGATGATCCTCCCTCCGAAGCGATGAGTCCGAATGCAACATTCTGGCCCCGGGTTGTCGTCGCGTTGCGGTTCGCACCGCGGCGCTGCTCTTCCCGTTGCCTGGCGTGGTTCGTGACCGGCTGCCTTCTCCTGTCGGGCTGGAATCTGCCGGCCCAGTCGCCCCAGGTGACGCCGCCCGCGGTCAGTCCGCTCGCGGGCCCGATCGTGATTCCGCCGGGGCTTCCGGGGCTGGTGACAAGCCCGGGTACCAGTGCCCCGATCAGCTTGCATATCGGCCTGAACGGCCTCTCGGAGCCCAAGGAGGTCGATTCCGCCATCAAGGTCCTGTTTGCGCTGACACTCCTGACGCTGGCGCCCTCGATCATCCTCCTGATGACCAGCTTCACACGGATCGTGATCGTGCTGTCATTCGTGCGACACGCCCTGTCGCTCCAGGGCGCGCCGGCGAACCAGATCGTGGTCGGGCTGGCCCTGTTCCTGACGTATTTCATCATGGCGCCTGTCTGGGATCGGATCGATACGGAGGCCCTCGAGCCGTACCGCCAGGGACAGTTGACGGGGACCGAGGCCCTGGAACGCGCGACCGTCCCGGTGCGTGCCTTCATGTTGAAGCAGTCGCGACCGAAGGACGTGGAGTTGTTCGTCGCCCTGGCAAAGCTAGGACCCACCGAGCCCGATCAGCTTCCCCTGAAGGTTGTGGTGCCGGGCTTCATCGTGAGCGAACTGCGGACGGCCTTTCAGATGGGGTTCCTGCTGTTTGTGCCATTCATCCTCATTGACCTCGTCGTGGCGACAGTCCTGATGAGCATGGGCATGTTCATGATGCAGCCCACGATGATCTCGCTTCCCCTCAAGGTCCTGCTGTTCGTCCTCGTGGACGGGTGGAACCTGGTGGTTCGGTCGGTGGTTTTGAGTTTCGGAGGATGATCCGGATGAATCCCGAATTCGCGATTGAATTGATCAAGACGACGATGTTCCAGGCGGTGAGCCTGGCCGCGCCGTTCCTGCTCACCGCCATGTTGATTGGCCTGGTCGTCAGCCTGTTCCAGACGGTGACTTCCATCCACGAGCAGACCCTGACGTTTGTCCCCAAGGCCCTGGCAGTGATCTCGGTGCTCGTCGTTCTTCTGCCCTGGATGCTGCGGACCGCGATCGAGTTCACCACCGCGGTCATCGAGCGGATGCCCCAAATGGTACGGTGACACACCTCGATTCAATCGTTCACCCGCCTGATGAGCTCGGAATGGCTTGCCAACTGGTCGATGGTCTTTCTCCGCGCGAGCGGTCTGCTCGTGGCGTTCCCGGTCTTTTCGACACCGGGCATGACGGTGAAGCTTCGCGTGGCCCTGGCCGCGCTCCTGGCGTTCCTGGTGTCTCCCTCGCTCCCGGCCAGCGGACTGGCAGGCCTCGATCTCTGGGGCGGCATGATCAAGATGGGCGTGGAGGTGCTCGTGGGCCTGCTCTTCGGTTTCCTCTGCCAGATGATTTTTTACATTGTGGAAATGGCGGGTGGCATCGTGAGCTCCGAGATCGGCCTGAATCTTCCTCCGGCCTTCAACCCGATGACCAGCGGGCAGACGCCTCTACTCGGGACCATGCTGACGTACCTGACCACGCTCCTGTGGCTCGGGCTCGACCTTCACCACTGGTTGCTCGTTGGTTTCCAGCGATCCTTCGAGGTCCTTCCCGCCGGAATGGCGCACATGAACGAGGCGATCGTCGGCCATTTCCTGCGCTCGACCGGGGGCATCTTCACGGTCGCCCTTCAGATCGCGGCCCCCGTGATGGCGGTGACCTTCATCATCACCCTGGTGTTCTCCGTCCTCGGCCGGGCGGTCGCGCAGATGAACGTATTTACCGAGAGCTTCGCCGTCCGGTTGCTCGCCGGTTTGACCGCGTTCGGGACGGTCTGCGAATTGATGGCCCAGCACATCGTGAACTACCTCGGTCGCCTGCCCGAGGACATCCTCCGTGTCGCGGCCCTTCTCCATCGCGGGTCCTGACGACCCCCGGAACCGGATCCAACCACCATGAGCGAACACGCAGGTGAGAAGACCGAACAACCGACGCCACGCAGGCTGGAGGAGGCGTGGAAGAAGGGACAGTTCGCCCGCAGCAGCGAAATCCAGACGGTGTTCGTCCTGGGTGGCGGTTTCCTGGCGCTCCTGTTCACGGCACACGAGGTGTTCCGGGTCCTGAGCGGCGCGCTGACTTCGACGCTCGGGCACCTCCACGACGTCCAGCTCAGTCGCGATGCGATGCAGGGATACGTGATCAAGACGGTCATGGCGCTCGGCCAGTGTGTCTGGCCCGCACTCGCCGCCACCGCGATCGCCGGTCTGCTCGCCGGCGGGATGCAGAGCCAGTTTCGCGCCTCGCCCGAGGTCCTGGGCATTCAATGGGAACGCCTGGATCTCGCGGCGGGCTTCAAACGGATCTTCTCCCCGAAGTCGGTCGTCACGGCGGGGATCGGGTTGCTGAAGCTGGCCGTCATCGTGGCCCTCACGTGGGGAGTCCTGAAGTCGGTGTTCACGGACCCGATCTTCTCGTCGGTTGTCGGGCTCGACCGCATTGGGAGTTTCATGTGGGACGCGTCGCGCTCGATTGTTCTGCGGGTCCTGTTCTCCCTGGCGGTGATCGCGGCGCTCGATTACGGCTACCAGTTCTGGAAGAGCCAGCAGGACCTCATGATGACGCGCCAGGAGGTCAAGGACGAGGCGAAGAACGCGGAAGCCAATCCCCAGGTTCGCTCCCAGCAACGACGCCGCCGTCAGGCTGCCGGCAAGCGTAAAATGCTCCTCGAAGTCCCGAAGGCCGATGTGGTCGTGACCAATCCCACTCACCTCGCCATCGCCCTGCGTTACGATCGAAAGACCATGCGGGCCCCGAAGGTGGTCGCCAAAGGCTCGCGCCTGAACGCGCTCCGCATCCGGGAGATCGCACGCGATCACCAGGTGCCCATCCTCGAGAACAAGCCGCTGGCGCGCCTGCTCTTCAAGCATGCCCGCGTGGGCGGGGACGTGCCCGTGCAACTCTACGCCGCCGTCGCCGAGGTCCTCGCGTGGGTGTACCGCGTCAATGCCTACCGGTATTACCGCGAACAGAACGTCGCTTCCTAGCCATGCCCGTACTGCCGCCCAAATCGAAATTGGCGCGTCTCCTTGGCATCGGGGACCTGATGCTGACGGGGGCCCTGTTCGGGACCCTGCTGCTGATGATCATGCCGGTGTCGCCGTTCCTCCTGGACGGCTTCCTGGCCTCGAGCATCGCGCTCTCCTTGCTGATCCTGCTGGTCATCCTTTACGTCAAGGAGCCGGCGGATTTCACGGGCTTTCCCACCCTGCTCCTGTTCGTCACGCTGTTCCGGCTGTCGCTCAATGTCGCATCCACCCGTCTGATCCTGCTCGACGGCTATGCCGGGCACATCATCCAGGCGTTCGGCAATTTCGTCGTCCGGGGCAATTACGTTGTTGGCCTGGTCGTGTTCCCCATCCTGGTCATCATCAACTTCATCGTCATCACCAAGGGCGCCGGCCGCATCGCGGAAGTGGCGGCGCGCTTCACGCTGGACGCGATGCCCGGCAAACAGATGGCGATCGATGCCGAACTCAACGCGGGCGTCATCAACGAGAGCGACGCGCGGGAACGGCGGAAAAAGGTCGAGCAGGAGGCCGACTTCTATGGCGCCATGGACGGGGCGAGCAAATTCGTCCGCGGCGACGCCATCGCGGCGATTCTCATCACGCTCATCAATATCATGGGCGGGTTCGCCATCGGCATCATGCAGAAGGGGATGACGGTCACCGACGCGCTCCAGCGCTTCACGCTGCTGTCGATCGGTGACGGCCTGGTCTCGCAGATCCCCGCACTCATCACCTCGACCGCCGCCGGTATCCTGGTCACCCGCGCCGCTGCGAAAGACGATCTCGGGCGCGAACTCGGCAAACAGCTCCTCCTGTCTCCGCGGGCGATGTTCGTGCTTGCCGCCATGCTGGCGACCTTCGCGCTGGTCCCGGGCCTTCCGACCTTCACGTTCCTTGGCCTGGCACTGGTCTCGTTCCTCCTGGGGCGCGCCCTCCAGAAAAACAAGGGCCTGTTTCTGCCAGGTGGCGACGTCGTGGCTGGCACGTCCGGCCAGGCCACCGGCGCAGCGCCCGGCGCGAAGGCAGCGGGCGCCCCGCTCGACAAACTGGAGAGCCTTCTGTCCATGGACACGCTGCAGATCGAACTCGGCTATGGTCTGGTCGGGCTGGCCGACACCCGTCGCGGCGGGGACCTCCTCGACCGGGTCACGGGGGTGCGGCGAACCTTCGCGCAGGAGATGGGCGTGATCGTTCCTCCCATTCGGCTGCGCGACAACATCCAGCTCGGCGCGAACGAATATCGGTTCCTCCTCAAGGGCAATCCCCTCATCCAGGGTGAATTGCTCCCGGGCCATTGGCTGGCCATGAACGCCACCAACAGCAAGACGGTGCTCAAGGGGGTGCCCACGGTGGAACCGGTGTTCAAGCTGCCGGCCACCTGGATCACCGAGGTCGAACGGCGCAATGCCGAGATCGCCGGGTACACGGTCGTCGACGCCTCCTCAGTCCTCGTCACCCATCTTTCGGAGACGGTGAAAAGAAACGCCGCCGAGATCCTGACCCGCCAGGACGTCCAGATCCTGCTGGACAACCTCAAGCAGACACATCCGGCGGTCGTCAATGAACTCATCCCGGGGCTGCTCAACCTCGGCCAGGTCCACCGCATCCTCCAGAACCTGCTGGCCGAAGGCATCTCCATCCGGAACCTGGCCGGCATCCTCGAGAAGGTCGGCGACTACGCCACCTTGACCAAGAACCCGGACGAACTCTCCGAATACGCGCGGCGCGCCCTGGGCTGGCAGATCGTGAAGAACTATCAACTGGAGAATGGGGCCCTCCGCGCCATCACGCTGGATCCGAAACTCGAGCAGCAGATTGCGTTGGGCGTCCGCCAGACGCCCGGCGAGGTCTCCCTGGTCATGGAACCGAAACTCGCGCGCCACCTCGTCGACGGACTGTCCCAGCGCATCCAGCAATTGCTGTCCCTGGGGCAGCCGCCCCTGGTCCTTTGCGGCCCCCAGATTCGCCTGGCCTTTCGGCGATTCTTCGAGACGACCTTCTCCGAGCTGGCCGTGCTTTCCTACGCGGAGGTCCCCGCTCGCGTCGAAGTCCAGAGCGCAGGCACCATCCCGTCCTCTGAATGAGCGAGCCGCGGGATCTCGTCCCTTTCGTCGCGACCTCGGTGGAAGATGCGGTGGCGCAGGTTCGAAACCGGCTTGGGCCCGGTGCCGTCGTCGTCCAGGTGCGGCGGATTCCCGTTCGGCGCACCGGCTGGTTTCGGCGCGCGCGACAGCGCCTGGAAATCCTGGCCTATCGACCAGAGACAAGTGCGATCGTCGACGCGACCTCGGATGCCCCGGCGGAACCCCGCGGGCCGCCATTGGCGCCATCCGGGGATCCGGGAGATGAGGTGCCGGCGGCGGATCCTGGCGCCGGTGTCGTCGCCTGGGACCAGCGTCCCGAGCCGCGCGCGGGGGGCGGTGCGTGGAGGGCTGGTGCCATTCTCGAGGCCTCGGGATTCCTGCCCGCTGTCGCCCAACGGATCACCGACCAACTCCGTCGCCGCCACGGCGAAACTCCACCGGAACCGCTGGCTCGCGAACTGGAGCTTGTCCGAACCGAGTTGGCCCGGCTCTGGAAGCCGCTTCCCCCGATGTCGGAGCCGGCGGCGCGGGTCCATATATTTGTGGGAGGGCAGGGGGTGGGAAAGACGACCTGTCTCTGCAAATGGCTGACGCAGGCCGTGCTGGTCCAGGGCCGCCGCGCGCGGGTGTGGCGCCTGGACGGGCAGACCGCCAATACCGCCGAGACCCTCAGCGTCCACTGCGAGATCCTGGGAATTCCCTTGGAACGATCGCGGTCCGGAGCATCGGACTCGGATCCGGACGAGCTTCAGTTTGTGGACCTGCCGGGGGTTCCGTGGTGGGACCGCGCCGCCGTCCAGGGTCTATCGCGGTTGCTGGAGCGTCACCAGCCGGCGAGCGTCCACCTGGTGGTGAACGCCGCTTATGATGTCTCACTGCTTCACCAGCAGATACGCGCGCTGTCGGTGCTGGGTCCGGCGGACCTGATCGTGACGCACCTGGACGAGGAATCGCGTTGGGGCCGGCTGTGGAACCTCGTGTTGGGAACGAATTACTCCATCCGCTACCTGAGTGCCGGGCAAAATATTCCGGGCGACTTCTTCCCAGCGACGCCGGAGAGGCTCTTCGCCCGTCAGTTTCCTGCGTAAGTCGCACGGCATCAGGCCGCGCGTCGGTGAAAGGTCCCCCTGGCAGCGACCCTGCTGCCCTCCGAATGCGGTTTCCGCGCTATGAAGCTCCTCATGCTGTTGGGTGCAATCCTTGGATTCGCAATCGGGTTTGCCTTCAGCCTTCTCCAACAGAGTCCGTGGCCCCGGGTGGTGTGGCATGCGTGCGTGGGTGCCTACCTGGCTGGCATGCTGCTCCGCTGGTGGGGCCGACTCTGGGAGAAAAACCTCCGTCTCGCGCTGGTCGAGAGGGAAGCCGCAACGGTACGCGGAACGAATTCCGCCAAATCCACCAAGCCATGATTGCCCAGTACGAATCCCCAAGCGACGTTCAGACCCTCCCGCAGGCGGTGGTATTTGCCGACACCGCGCATCTCTGGCACTGCTACGCCCGGTCAGGCTATGGCAGCGAAGCCGAGAACGAACTCGTCCAGCGCCACCTGCCCCTGGTCAAGACCGTGGTCGGCCGCGTCGCGATGTCGTTGCCCCCCCACGTCGACATGGAGGACCTCCAAAGCGCCGGCATGGTCGGTCTCCTCAATGCGATCCGACGGTTCAATCCCCGGAGCGGCGCTTCCTTCGAGACCTATGCCAGGGTGCGGATCCGTGGCGCGGTACTCGATGAATTGCGGCGGTTGGACTGGGTTCCCCGCTCCATTCACGAAAAGGCACGCAAGGTCCATGACGTCATGCTTCGGCTCGAGCAGGAACAGGGCGGGATGCCCTCCGAAGAGGACATGGCCGAGGCCCTGGGCATGGCCCTCGACGAATACCATGATCTGCTCACGGAGATCCGGCCGGCGACCTTTGTCTGCCTGGACTCCGTCCGCAGCAGCGACGGCGAGGACGGCTCGCCTCATGGCGAGACCCTTGCCGATGAAATCACCGTCGCCCCGGGGGAACAGACGGCGCGCCGCGAACTCAGCCGGATGATTGCCACACGCATCGAGGCCCTGCCGGAGATGCAGCGCAAGGTCCTTGCCCTTTACTATTTCGAAGACCTTCGCCTTCGCGAGATCGCCGAGGTTTTTGGCGTCACCGAATCCCGGATTTGCCAGATCCACGCCCAGGCGATCCTCGTCCTGAAATCCTTTCTTCGCCGCCAGGATCCCGAGGTGTTTGTCAGCCTGTAAGCCGGCGCCCATAACGTCATGGTCGTCATCTTAGGCGCAATCATTGTCCTGGGATCGGTTCTGGGGGGGTTTATGATGGCCGGAGGGGAGATCGGCGCCCTTCTTCACCTCTCGGAACTGGTCATCATCGGCGGTGCCGCCCTCGGGGCCCTGGTGATCATGTCGCCCAAGCGGGTGATCATCGACCTCTTCAAAAGCTGCCTGGCCACTCTCAAGGGCGCCCCTTACGGCCGGGTCGAGTACGAGGAACTCTTCAAGGCCCTTTACGAACTCTTCATGCTCGGACGTCGCAACGGGATGATCGCCCTCGAGGAACATGTCCTCAATCCCAAGACCAGCAGCATCTTCACGAAGTACCCGCGCTTCCTCTCGAACCATCACGCCGTCGAATTCCTTTGCGCCGGGCTCCGGCCCATCGTTGACGGAAAGATCAAGCCCGACCAGTTGAAGCTCCTCCTCGAGATCGAGATGGACTCCCTCGAGGCCGAGGAACACCAGCCCGTGCAGGTCCTGACGAAGGCGGCCGACGCCATGCCCGGCTTCGGCATTGTGGCGGCCGTCATGGGCATCGTCATCACGATGGGGGCGATCGCCGGACCCATCGAAGAGATCGGTCACAAAGTCGCCGCCGCGCTCGTCGGCACCTTTCTCGGGATCTTCCTTTCCTACGGGTTCATGAACCCGCTCGCCGTGAACATCGAGTTCCTCAACGCCGCGAGCATGGCCTACATCCGTTGCATCGCGGCCGCGGTCACCGGCTTCGCCAACGGCATGGCCCCCATCATGGCCATCGAGATCGCCCGGCGCGGCCTCAGCACCGACGTCAAGCCGCCCGTCGATGCGCTCGAGGCCATGCTCAAGGGGCTCACCGCCCCGGGTAAGAAATGACCCGTGCGTCCAACCGTCGCGAGCGCGCATGAAACACAAGGCACATCACGGGGGCGCGTGGAAGGTCGCCTACGCGGACTTCGTCACCGCGATGATGGCCCTGTTCCTGGTCCTCTGGCTCACCGCCCAGGATGAAAAGATCAAGGAGGCCATTGAACGCGCCTTTCGTCATCCGTTCGCCTCCGTCACGAAGGAGAGCGTCGGAATCATTCCCAACAAGAACGACTCCCTCGCCCGTAACCAGCAAGGCAATTTCGATTCGGCTTCCGCCGTCGAACTCGCGATGCTGCGGCGTCTCAATGAAGACCTCTCCCGATCCCTCCGCGAGGGGGATGACCCCCAGAAACCGAGCGTCCAACTCGAGCTCACGCCGGAGGGGCTGAGGATCAGTGTCTTCGACCGCTCCCAGCATCCGATCTTCGAGGGGCAGACGGCGAAGTTCACGACCTACGGTGATTGGGTCTTCTCGACCCTCGCCTGGGAGGTCTCCCGCTACAGGACCTTCGCCATCGAACTCGAGGGACATACCGAGCGCGGCCGTCCGCCGATCAGTCCCACTTACTGCGATTGGGACCTGTCAAGCGATCGCGCCAATGCCGCCCGTCGCAAATTGATTCTCCACGGCGTCTCCTCTCCCCAGGTTCGAAAGGTCGCCGGGTTCGCCGATACCCTGCCCATGGCGGGTCGCGCCCCCGAGGACGAGGCGAACAATCGGGTGACCGTGATGCTCAAGCTCTCCAACCAGAAGTCCTGACGACATGTCCGCCGATTTCGTCCCTCTCGTCGCCTGCCCGTCCGCTTCGCCGTCCACGGCGGATTTTCGGGTCAAGATCGTTCCGAATTCACAGCAGGCCGCCCCGTTCATTGCTGTCCGTCCGCCCGGTGCCAGGAGTTCCGAATCACCGTGCGCCGGGGCTGGAGCCGAACCGACGATGACTCTCCAGAGGGACGGCGACCGGATCACCAGCGTCCGAATTCAATGCGCCTGTGGACAGGTGATCGAGCTGGCATGCGTGTATTGACCGGTAGGCGGGGTTTGCCTCCGTCCCCCCCGAGGTTCGCGCAGTGTCCCGGCAAAAACGACCCCGGCGCCGGGGCAGGAATTGCCACCCAGCGAGGCGGATGCGGCAATGAAGCATGGGAAAAGGGACAACGGCGAATGGCATGATGAGTGCTCCGTCCCATCTGGCCTGTGAATATAAGTCTCTATCACGCCGCCTCCGCCTTGAACGCGAATGATCGATGGCAGGAACTCATCGCCGAGAACCTCGCCTCCAGTTCCCTCCCGGGATTCAAGAAACAGGAGATCTCGTTTGAGGCCGTCCAGGCCGGGTTGATGCCCGCCTCCACCCCGTCGAGCGCCAGCGCCGCCGCCCGGGCGTTCTCTCTTCCCCGTGCCTCGACCTCCACCGATTTCTCGAACGGCGACATGAAATACACGGGGCAATCCACGGACATTGCCGTGGACGGCGCCGCCTTTTTCGCGATTCAGCTCCCGAACGGCGCGACGGCCTACACGCGCGACGGGGAATTCCACATCAGTTCCCAGGGCCAATGGGTGACCAAGCAGGGCTTCCCGGTCCTCGGCGACGGCGGTCCCATCCAGGTCGACCTCGAGAATGCCGCGCCGATTTCGGTCTCTCCCGATGGCGAGGTCAGCCAGGGCGCCGATCAAAAGGGCGTGCTGCGCCTCGTGGAGTTCGACACCCCCAAGGCCCTTTCGCCGGTGAGCGGGGGTGTCTTTCTTGCGAACGACCCGGCCGCCGGCCTGCGGCAAGCCACGACTTCCACTGTGCGCCAGGGATGGCTCGAGGGCGCCAACACCTCGGTGGTCTCCGAGATGGCGAACCTCATCACCTCGATGCGTATCTTCGAGGCCAACCAACGGGTGATACAGCTCCAGGACGATCGCATGTCGAAGGCGATCAACGAGCTCGCGCCCACCAACTAGTCCGTTCCTCCCATGTTGCGCGCCCTCTATTCCTCGGCGGCCGGGATGCAGTCCCAGCAGCTCAATCTCGACGTCATCGCGAACAATCTCGCCAACGTCAACACGACCGGCTTCAAGAAGAGCAAGATCGAGTTCCAGGATCTGTTGTACCAGACCGCCCGGGCCGCCGGAGCGGACCTTGGGGCCGGCAACCAGGTCCCGACGGGGATCCAGATCGGACACGGCTCCCAGCCGGTCGCCACGGCCAAGATCTTCACCACCGGCGAGCTCTCCCAGACGGGCGAACGCCTGGACGTCGCCATCCAGGGTGACGGGTTCTTCGAGGTCCAGCTTCCCGACGGCACCCGCGCCTATACCCGGGATGGCGCCCTCAAATTGGCCTCGGACGGCCGCGTGACCACCAGCGATGGCCTTGTCCTCCAGGGTGGATTCCAACCCATCCCGACCGGCACGACCTCCATCACGATCGCGCCCACCGGCGAGGTGACGACCCAGGGCAGCACCGGGTCCCAAAGCTTTCGCGTCCAGTTGGTCCGCTTCGCCAACCCCGCCGGACTGGAGAGCGTCGGCCGCAATCTCTACCACGAGACCGGCTCGTCCGGGACCGCCGAGATCGGGAACCCGGGGGAGAGCGGCTTCGGCGACCTCCAACAGGGCTACCTCGAAATGTCCAACGTCAAGGTGGTGGAGGAGATGGTGAACATGATCGTCGCTCAACGCGCCTACGAGGTGAACTCGAAGGCCGTCCAGGCCGCCGATGAAATGATGCAGTTGAGTAATAACCTCCGCCGCTGATTCGTCCCGCATGCCTGCCCGGCACTCCCCACTCACACCGGCTCCCCGGCCACCGGTTCAACGCCGCCGCCGACACCGCCGCCGATCCGGCGCACCCCGCCGCATCCAGCGCATACCGGCCATCCTTCTGCTCGGCCTGGGCATGTTGACCGCCTCGGCAGGGACCCCCGCCTCGCGTCTCGCCTTGTCGCCGACCGCGGAAGTGGCCGCCGCCGGCGTCTACCTCGATCAGATCCTCGTCGCCACACCAGCCTCCACGCTGCCGCACCTCAAGGTCGCCGACGCCCCCGCCCTGGGACAGGTCGCCTCCCTCACCCGCGACCAGGTCCGGCAATGGATCGGATCCCACGTCCCGGATCTCGCAACCACCAATTGGTCGGCCCAGACAAGTATCCGCATCACCCGGCGCACCCGCAGTCTCGATGAGATCGAGCTGCGCGAACTGCTCCAACAAACCCTGCAGAAGGAATCCGTGCGCGACCGCGGCGAACTCGAGCTCCGCCTCACGCGGGCCTGGACCTCGATCCTCGTTCCGGAGGAACCCCTGTCCGCGCGCATCGTCGACCTGCCCCTCACCGGCCCGAGCGCGAATTTCATTGTCCGCTTTGAACTCTGGGGCGGTGAGGAACGCGTCGGAAACTATCAGCTCTCCGCCTCCGCCCGCATCTGGCGTGAAGTGCCGGTCGCCGAGGCGCCCCTGCGACGGGGACAGTCGCTTGCCGACGCCGCCACGCGGGAGGAACGCCGGGACATCCTCACCTTGCGAGGCGCTCCCGGCGTCTTCGCACTGAATGACGCCTCCCTCGAACTGGTGGAAAACATCCCAGCGGGTCAGCCCGTTCTCGCGCGCTCCGTCCGGCCCCGTCCCGTCGTGCAACGAGGTCAACTGGTCGATGCCATCATCGAGGATGGCGGCCTTTCGATCTCTCTCAAGGTCGAGGTCCTTCAGGAAGGACTCCCGGGCCAGCTTGTCCGCGTCCGAAATCCAAGAACCCGACGGGAACTTGCCGGCAAGGTCCTCAATGAACACACGATCCTGCTCACCAATTAATCCAGTGCGTGTCCGCCCTCTATTCCTTGCCACCCTCCTCATCACGGGCGCCTGGGTTTCGGCGCCTGCGCAGTCCTTGTGGGATTCGAGCGCGAGCAAGTCCATGTTCGCGGACAAGCGCGCCCAGGGGGTCGGGGACATCCTGACCATCCTGGTCCAGGAGAACACGACGGCCTCGAAGGCCAACGCCACCAAGACTTCCAAATCCACGGGGCTTGACGCGGCCATCAATACCTTCCTGTACAGCCCGGCGGCGAGTGGCCTCCTGACCAAGGCAGGCAAGCTGCCCGCGATCAACATGGCCTCGAAGAACACCTTCGACGGTGGAGGACAGATCGAGAACTCGGAGAAGATGACCGCCCGGATCGCTGTGCGCGTGGTGGACGTCCTTCCCAACGGCAGCCTCGTGATCGAGGGCCGCCGCCAGACCAAGATCGCCGGCGAAACCACCGACGCCGTCCTCCGCGGCGTCGTGCGCTCCGAGGACGTCATGGCCAACAACACCGTCTACAGCTACAACATCGCCGACGCCTCGATCCAGTACCTCTCCAAAGGACCGGTCTCCGATTCCCAACGCAAAGGCTGGCTGACGCGCGTCTGGGATAAGGTCTCCCCGTTCTGATGATGTCGCCGCGTCCTGAAACCCATCCTCGCATGCGCCCCCGGTTGCCCCATCTCCACGCCTCGCTCGTCCTCCTTGCCCTCGGCGTTCTCTTTGCGGACCCCGCGACCCTCGGTGTCGGCGCGCGGGTGAAGGACATCGCCATGGTGGCGGGCGCGCGTGACAACCAGCTTGTCGGGTATGGGCTCGTGGTCGGCATCGCCGGCGATGGCGACAAGAATCCGGTCTACACGCTTCAGACGATCGCGAATTTCCTGCAGCGTAACGGCATCACCGTGCCCGCGACCGCCCTGTCCTCCAAGAACGTCGCCGCGGTTGTGATTACCACCGATATCCCCGCCTTCAAGAAGTCCGGCACCCGCATCGATGTGACCGTCGCGTCCCTGGGGGATGCCAAGACCCTCCAGGGCGGCATCCTTCTGCAAACACCCCTGATGGGCGCCGATGGCAAGGTGTACGCGGTGGCCCAGGGTCCCGTGTCGATCGGCGGCTTCTTCGGGGGCGCCGACGGCGGCGGCGGCGCCACCGTCCAGAAGAATCATCCCACGACCGGCCAGATCATCGGCGGCGCCCTCGTCGAACAGGAGATCCCCACCGAGATCGTCCGCAACAACACCGTCGACCTCCTCCTGCGCGAACCGGACTTCACCTCCGCCTCGCGTCTCGAGACGGCGGTGAACGACGCCTTTCCCAATGCCGCTCACGCCATGGACTCCACGACCGTTCGGGTTGCGCTGCCGGCGGGAGCGGGAGCCACTCCCGTCGACTTCATCGCTCGGCTCGAGGCCCTGGAGGTCGACGCCGACACGCCCGCCCGCATCATCATCAACGAACGCACCGGGACGATCGTCGCCACTTCGCGGATTCGTATCTCGGCCTGCGCGGTCTCGCACGGCAACATCACCATCACCGTTGCTTCGACGTTGGATGTCTCGCAGCCCGGGCCGTTCAGCCAGCAGGGCCAGACGGTGGTCACGCCGTCGACGGAAACCAACGTCAAGGAGGAGAAGGGTTCGCTGGTTCCATTACCCGAGCTGCCCACCATTGAAAAGGTGGCTGCCGCCCTCAATTCCCTCGGTGTCACCCCGCGCGATATGATGTCGATCTTTCAGGCCATGAAACAGGCCGGCGCCCTCCAGGCTGAACTCATCCTCCGCTGACATGGATCTCACCCCCCTCCGCGCCAAGGTCTCACTCGAGTCGATTCCCCTCGAGAGCCTCGCCCAAAACGCTCACATCCCGGAGACCGAAAAGATCCGCGAGGTGGCCCGTCAATTTGAAGCCGTTCTTCTCCGCCAGATCCTCACCGCCGCCCGCAAGACGGTGATTGCCTCCGGCGACGAGCACGAGTCCTCCACCACTGGAATCTACCAGGACATGATCAACTCCCAGCTCGCGGATGCCATCAGCCAGTCGGGGTCGTTTGGACTCGGCACCAGTCTCGAGGCCCAGCTTCAGCGCCAGACGCAGGCGCCGCCCCCTTCGTCCACCGACCCATGAGCGCCCCCCTTCAGAGTCTGATCGCCGCGCTCCGCGACGAACTCCAGCAGTACGGCGAGATGCTCGCCCTGCTCGATCGCGAACAGGAGCTCGTCATGCACCGCGCCGGCCTGGACCTGCTCGAAACAGTGTCCGCAATCCAGGCCCACGCCGCCGTGATCCAGGCCGCCCGCAATCAGCGCGATGACTGCAGGGCGAAACTGGCCGCCAGCCTTGGCGAAACGGCCGACACCTCGATCAGCGGCCTGATCCCGCGGCTGCCGCCGGATTACCAGCCGCTCCTCGAGGCCCTGGTCCGCGAAAACAATCAACTCCTCACCCGCGTCCAACAGCGCGCCCGACAGAACCATCTCCTCCTGAGTCGCTCGCTCGAAATGATGCAGCGATTCATGTCGACTCTCTTTCCGACCCGTGACCTCCAGGTCTACGACGACCACGGTCACCGTCAGACCCGAACCCAGATCCTTCGCCCGGTTTACGAGGCGGTGGGTTGATGACCAGCCTATGCTTGGACTTTTTGGAACTCTCAACCTCGCCACGCGCTCGCTTTCGACCCAGCGCGAAGGCACCGAGGTCGCCGGGCACAACCTCGCCAATGTCAATAATCCCGCCTACGCGCGGCAGCGCCTCAGCATCCAGACCTCCCAGCCGGTTCCCTCGGAGATGGGACCGCAAGGCGCCGGGGCCGAGGGTGTGGCCATTGTCCAGTTGCGAAGTGTGCTGCTCGACAAGCAGATCCTCGGCGAGACCAGCGTGATGGGTTCGCTCACCTCGCAGCAGAACGCCCTCCAGTACGCCCAATCGAATCTCGGGCAACTCATCGATCGCCAGTCCAGCAGTGCCGCCGGCTCCGCCGCCGCCGACGGTGTCGGGGGTCAGAACGGCCTGGCCGAGGATCTCTCGAGCCTCTTCAATTCCTTTCAAAGCCTCTCCACCAACCCGACCTCCACCGCCGAACGCCAGGTCCTGCTCATGAAGGCGCAGGACCTCACCACCCAATTCAACCAGGTCTCCTCCAGGCTCGGCGACGTCAACAGCCTCCTCAACCGGTCCGTCGAAACCGACACCGACACCGCGAACGGGCTCATCGATCAGATCGCCAAGCTCAACGACCAGATCATCCGCGTCGAGAACGGCGGCGGGGAGGCCAACGACCTTCGCGACATCCGACAACAGCGCCTCGAGGACCTCGGCCGGCTCACCAACATCTCGAGCTCGGAACTCTCCAGCGGCGCCGTCGACGTCAGCATTGGCGGCGTGGCCATGACCTCCGGGTCCAAGGTCCTCGACCACCTCGAGGCCTTCGACCCCGGCAACGGCCAGCTCCAGCTCCGCGCCCAGACCGCCGGCACCGCGATCGCCCTCACCGGCGGTTCCCTGCAGGGAACCATCGAGGCCCGCGATGGCCCCCTCACCACGCTCCGAGGGGACATCGACACACTCGCCGGACAGCTCATCTCCCAGGTCAATGCCATTCACAAGGGGGGCTTCGGACTCACCGGCACGACCGGCGAGGATTTCTTCACCGGCACCGATGCCGCCACGATCCAGGTCAATGCCAACCTCCTGGCGGACCCGGCGCGAATCCAGGCCAGCGGCACCTCCGGCGCGACCGGCGACAACAAGGTCGCCCTCGCCCTGGCCCAGCTCGCCGACAAGCCCGTCGTCGGGCTCGGGAACCAGACCTTCGCCGAGCGCTACGGACAGACCGTCGCCGCCCTCGGCCAATCCCTCTCCTCGACGAACACCCAAATCGAAAATCAGAACATCGTCCAGGAGATGCTCAGCCAGCAGCGCGACTCCGTCAGCGGGGTCTCCATGGATGAGGAAATGACGGACCTCATCCGCTTCCAACGCGCCTTCGAAGCCTCCGCGCGCCTCGTCTCCCTCGTCGACGACATGCTGGATACTGTCGTTAACATGAAGCGCTGATTCCGACCGACCCTGGAACCCTTTTATCCGCCGCCCGCGGCCCTCCCACGATGCGTGTCACCGCCAATACCTTCCCGAACTCGCTCGTCGACCAGATCAATCGATTGTCGATCCGGCAAAACCGTCTTCAGCAGCAGGCCGCGACGGGTCAGCGCATCACCCAGCCCGATGATGATCCGGTCTCGATGCGCCGGGTGATGGACCTCCAGGCCGACGGCAGCTCCGTCAGCCAGTACCTGCGCAACATCGCCCGCGGCCAGGAACTCGCCACGGCCTCTTTCAATCCCATAAAGGCCCTCAACACCGTTGTGGGCCGGGCCCGTGAAATCGCCTCCCTTTCTGACGGCCTCAAATCGCAGGACGAACTCAGTGGCTACGCCGCCGAGGTGAATGAACTCATCCAGCAGGGTGTCCAACTGGTCAACTCGCAGAACCGTGGCGACTACATCTTCGGAGGGACGATCGCCGGCAAGCCGCCGTTTGTCGCCACGACGAATGGGGATGGCCTCGTGACAGACGTCGCCTACCAGGGCAACACCGATGTGCCGGACATCGAGATCGGCAGCTCCGTCACGATCGCCTCGCAGACCCTCGGCGCCAACACGACCGGCACCGGGCCGCGCGGTCTGGTGACCGACAGCCGCTCCGGCGCCGATATCTTTGCCCACCTGATTGCGCTCCGCGACAGCCTGCTTGCCGGCGACACCAGCGCCGTGTCCGCAACCAATCAACAGGGTCTGGCGGCGGATGAAGACAACCTCATCACCCACCTCGGCATCAACGGTTCCATCCAATCCCGCCTGGAGACCGCGACCTCCCTGATGAACCAGCGGGCCGACAGCAACGAGGCCATGGTGTCCAAGGAGGTGGACGTGGATCTCGCCCAGACAATCGTTCGTCTTACCGAGGTGCAGACCGCCTACCAGGCCGCCCTCCAAAGCGGCGGCACCATCCTCAACACCTCCCTCCTCGACTACATCAACTGATCCTCGAGGCCTTCGTCTCCTTCACAACCCCGACGAGCCCGGCGAGCAGGAAGTGGCGCCCCTCGGAAACGTGGGCTAAGAAGGGGCCGACAGTGTTTGCCAACGAACCGCACCTCCATGGCCGCCGAGGTGATGAGGCGGAAACGCCTGGTCCGCCTCATCACCTCGGCGGTTATGGATCATGGTCCCACGACGCAGTCCGCGGATTGTGGAGACTGCCCATGAACCGACCCTCACGCCATCCCTCGCCCATCCGATGGGAGAGGGTGCCCGGAGGGCGTGTGAGGGCTCTCCCCCGCGGTTCATGGCCGATGAGCAGTTCAAATCTGGACGGGGGGCTTCCCTGAACCCACGCGCGGCATGAACGAAACGCCGACGAACCGACAGCCGTTTCCGTGGGCAATCGCCGTCATCTGCGCGGCGCTCGTGCTCCTGGGCGCTTTCGCGCTCGTCGCCTACCTGACGCCGGTCATGGGCGTCAAGGCGCTCGCCGATCGCGGCGTGGACGCCGGTGTGTACCTCGTCACCAATGCGCCCGTCATCGCCGAACGCTTCAAAACCGGGAACATCACCCACACCTTTCGCGAAAGCATCCCGTCGGTGCACGCCAACCAGGGGGACATCCTCGAGGTCGCCGTTTCGGAATCCGACGAGACCTTCACGCGCACCGACGAGAGACGTGTCGCCTGGGACTGGCTGTACCTGGGCACGACCGTCGTCGAGATCCGTGTCCCCGTCACCTTCCGTTACCATGTCCGGCTGTCCGATGACTGGAAGCTGGCGGCTGAGGACCATGTGTGCGTCGTTCGCGCCCCCCCGATCCGGCCGAGCCTGCCTCCCGCCATTCACGTCGACCGGATGGAAAAGAAGGCGGAGAGCGGCTGGGCGCGCTTCGACAAGGCCGATCAACTCGATCAACTCGAGCGCAGCATGAGCACAACCCTCACCGCCCGCGCGGTGGATGACCGCCACATCGCCCTCATCCGCGAGGCCTGCCGACAGTCGATTGCCGGCTTTGTCCGCAACTGGCTCCTCAAGGAGGACCACTGGCGCCAGGACCGCTTCAACGCGATCGTCGTCGTGTTCCCGGATGAGCTCCAACCGGGCGAAGCGGAGGACCTCGCCCGGCATACCTATCCACCGACCCTGAGGCTCGGGGTGCCGTAGAGCCCGTCTGAAAATTAGGAAGGGCCCTTCGACGAGGGATTTTGTGCGAGGCCGGGGCGGCGAGACCGGAGCATCCCCGCAGCGGGCTGTGACGGTCGAGCCAACGAAGGTCTCGCGCAAAAGACCCGTCGCCCGGAGGGCCTTTCCTACTTTTCAGACGGGCTCGTAGACCCCGCCAGCACCCCTCCGCGTGCCGGACCTTCGGTGCGGGTATCGATGGGGCTGCCGGACACCGCGGATAGGCGCCTTGCGTCCATGAAATCCCGACCGTAGAAACCTGCGTGCCTGCCAAGCCGCCGCCATCGACGGTTGTAAAGCCCATGCCGCCGTCACTGCGTGTCTTCCTGTACCTGACGGCCGCGTGTACCGGTGCCGTCGTTCTCGTTGTGGAGATCCTCGGCGCCAGGATGCTGACGCCGTGGTTTGGATCGTCGCATTTCGTCTGGACCGCGCAGATCGCGATCACGCTCCTGGCGCTGGCCGCCGGGTATTACCTGGGTGGCTGGTGCGCCGACCGCTTCCACCGGTTGTCCCTCATGTACATCGGACTCGTCCTCGCGGCGATCTACCTTTCCCTGGCGGTGCTGATCGCCACACGCGTCGCCTCGTCCTGCATCGCGATGAATCTCGCCGTGGGATCGGTCCTGGCGTCGTTGGCTTTGTTCTTTGTCCCTCTCACGCTCCTGGCGGCCGTCGGTCCGTACTTCATCCGCGCGGTCACGCACTCGGTCCAGGATGTTGGGCGGACCGTGGGACGGCTTTCGGCCCTCAGCACGGTCGGCAGTGTCGTCGGGGTGCTTGTGACGAGTTACCTGTTGATCCCGTACCTGGCGAACTCCACCTCGATGTTGGGGACCACGGCCGTACTCATTCTGCTGGCGGCGATATTCTTTGTCGTGTGGGGGCGCGTGGAGCAGGGGGGAGGCATTGTTGTGGCCGGCACGGTGGCCGTGATGCTCTTCGGCTTCTTGCACGCGCGCAGGGAACGGGAGGCGACCTATGAGAACCACGTGGAGATGGCCCGGGCCAACTCGCCTTTCGGCATGCTCCAGGTCCTCGACACCCTTTCCGGAAACCGTCGCCTGTACCTCAACGATTTCCTGATTCAGAACACCTACGACCCGGTCGATCACCGGAGCCAATCGATGTTCACTTACGCGTTGTACCATCTCTCGCGCGGGTACACGCCGACGCTTCGTCGCGCCCTCTGCATTGGCATGGGGGTGGGAATCGTCCCCCGCACCCTCGCATCCGACGGGGTTGACGTGGATGTCGTCGAGATCAATCCCGCGGTCGTGCCCATCGCCTCCCGGTGGTTCGATTTCGATTCGAGCGCCGTCCATCTCACCTTTGATGACGCGCGCCACGTCCTTCGGGTCTCGACCAACCGGTATGACACCATCCAGTTGGACGCGTTCCTTGGGGACTCCTCGCCCTCGCACCTGATGACGCGCGAGGCCTTCAGCGAGATGCATCATCTCCTCAACCCGGGCGGAACCCTGGTGATCAATTCCTTCGCCCAGTTCAAGACCGGGAAGGATTTCTTCGGGACATCGCTCTTCAAAACGCTCTCGGTCGTCTTCGGGCATGTTCACGTGCATGCCTCGCCGGGCGGCAACATGTTCTTCGTGGCCGGGGACCGGACTCCTTTTGAGTTCACGCCGCCGAAATCGCTGGCGCGGGTGCATCCGATGTGCCGTCCCGACCTCGAGGCTGCCCTGGCCTCGACCCTCCCGGTCGACGCTTCGAACGGCATCGTGCTGACCGACGACTACAACCCGGTGGAATACTTTGACGCGCCGAACCGCGAGCGGGTGCGACGATTGCTCGCCGAATCGGCCGGCGTGCTGTGAGCCTTCGGTGGCGGGCCAAGGTGATCGAAGACGGGAGAGGGCCGTCCCTGGTCCGCGGCACCCTGAGAGGGTTCCCCCCCGAGGTCCATGTCCGCGAATTTCGCCAATTTCCAAAGACCTCGAGGAGGTTTCAGCGCCCATCCCGCGCCTGCGACCCACGGTCTCCGGCGTGGAGAATGGCGGGACGATCTCAGTCCCGCGCCTGCGGGAGGAGAGGCCGAAGGGCGAGGCCGGCCACGCCTGCCATTCTTCAATTGCGTGGGCTGGAGGCGATCTGGTATCCCCTTGGCCCGTGCGGCGACGCGGCCGGATCCGGACGGGGGAGGTCGCGGGGGGAAATGGAAGGATAAAGGGAACGCGGGCCTGATGGCCGGCGCACCCCGTGGGAGCCAAACTTCGCCGGGGCCTCGGTAGCTCAATTGGTAGAGCAGCTGACTCTTAATCAGTTGGTTGAAGGTTCGAGTCCTTCCCGGGGTACCACAACACCAAGGACTTACGCAAACGCCCCGGACAGCGACCGAATCACTGGGCCACTTCTGGGCCACTTTTTCGGCCTCTGGGGGGGGCACGTCTCCGGGGGCTTCAGTTCCCGCTTTCGGTCTCAGAGTTCCCGAAAAACCCGCGAGAGTTCTCCTTGGCCATATGAGGAAACCGGGGAAGGGAGCGCACCGACGAAGAGGCAGAGCTTACTGGTGCCGGGTCGGGGGGGCGTGAACGCCGTTTCCTCCGGGTCGCGGCACGTCGTCGGGCGTTTGAAGGTCGATCCCTACGAGCTTGAGGGCGGTGGCCACCAGGTCGAAGCGGTACTTGATGACGCGAGCGTTGATCCGCACCCGCGCCGCGCGCAGGCCTAAGCGTCGTTCATTCTCCCGCACCGATCGCACCGAAATGTCCAGGATCTGCGCCAGGTCCTTGATCGTGAGAAACCGCGTCGTCGAGGTTCGCAAGCGGTCGGACAGCCTGCTCCGCCCAGGCCTGGATGTCAGACAAAAGCCTCTGGGGGTCTCGCGTGGAGACCGGACCGAAGGTCCGCAAACAATCCAGCAGCACGGTCTCGCAAGGGGTCCGGGGGGGACCTTGCTCGATCCCTTGCGCCGGCAGCAATGGCCCGTGGCGGGTCAGCGGAATGATGTCATGTATCAACCCCAGGCTGAGAGCCTCCTCCACGGCGAAGGTCCGGTTCTTGCCCCCCTCGGCAAAAAATCCCCGAGCCTTCCCCAGATTTCCAATGGCCTCAGCAACTGCCTCTACCAAATCCCGGTCGATGGCCCGCGCGCGCCTGGTGGCATCCGCCAGGCGCAGGGCATCCCCCCGGACGTAATTGAGGCAACGGTGCATCACGAAAACCGCGTCTGCATGAGCCCGACGATGCCGGGCAGCGAGAAAGACGTGCAGCGCCGCGCTGGCGCATAGGCCAGTCGCTGTAGCCGTCGTGAACGGTCGGGATCGCAAATCGTGATAAAGCCGGCGCGCGGCCAGGGCGTCCCCACCTGGACTATCAATCAATAGATCGACCGTCTGCGCCTCGCCTAGGTCATTGAGGAAGTCCGCAACGCCCTCAAATTCGATTGATCGACCGATGACGGCGTAGGCGCTCCCGCCGCGCTGTTCGATGCGAAACCAGCTCACTTACGCCTGCCCCAGCTCGCCGAGCATCCGGTACAGCTCCGCGAAGCTGGGCCTCTTTCCGTCCCGCGCGGCCAGGATGCGACGGAGGGCATGCAGGTGGCGGGGCCTCGGCCGAGGCCCGAAAGTGGCGCGCAGGACCGCGACGGCCGCCTTTCTGTCGCTATACGGGTCCGAAAATTCGCCCGAGTAACTGTCCCTTATGGCGCGCTCCGGCGATTTCGGAGCGCCGCGAGGCATCCGGGCAGACAGGTCCTCGAGGGCGCGGCTCTGGAAAATCATGGATTCGGTCATGGATTTGCGTCGGGCTTAGGAGATTTCGTCGAGGAATCGCATGAGCGCACTCAGTGACGGCGGCGGGCATCCCATCGGTTGGGCAATTCGCGCGCGGAAAGCTACGACCCTCGGATGCCCGTTCAGGCCGCGTCGATCGACCTCTTCGTTGAAGCGCCGAAACGCGTAATTTCCCCGGGAGCGAACCGGGAAAGAGAGGTGTCCGGCTCTCACGGCTTTTTCTCCTCCGCAGTCATCTCGAGTAGGTCATAAATGAACTGGGTGTGTCGCGGGGCACTGGCAGCGACGCCCATTCGTCGGAGCGGCGACCAAGTCAATTGCTCCAGCGTCCTGCAAATCAAATTAGGTCCGAAGCTCAGGCCCCATGCCTCGAGGCGCAGGCGTTCGCTCTTTTCCTCCCGCGCGAGGAGGAATGACGCGGCTGCCATCAAGCGGTCGGCAACGCGTGCGACTGTTGCGGTCGCCTCTTCCGCGATCAAGTAGCGTGCGTTTTTTGCCGCCCTTTTTTTTAGTTCAACTTCCTCCTGCAGCTCTTTTTTTTGTCCAAACGTCGCGATTGGTGATTTTGCTGTGGGCGCCAGAGACCACATCGGCCTGCATTTCAGCATTCTGAGTCCGCCACGGCTGGGACCGGGAAAGGTCAGAGATGAAGGCCGAAGCCTTGTCCCATCGCTCTTGGACGCTGAGCAAGAGGGCGCGGTCCTCGGGCAGAAGCACTGGCGCGGGTGATTCGGCGACAATCCGGCGCAAGACGCTCCGCGGTTCGGGCAGCACCGGCGTCTTTTCCGCGCGTGTGTGTCGGCGAGCGAAGATCGCGTCGACCTCGGGCCCGAGGTCCTGGAACCCCGAGATGCGCCGGATTGAACGCTCGGGGGCATCCTCGGGCGGCGCGGGGGACGGGGGCGCGACCTGGCCTTCGGGTTTGAGCACGTCGTAGTGCGTCCCTGAACCAGGTGGCGGCGAGCCGGGAATAAATCCCTCCTGCGTGGTGGTCCGCACCGTTGCCTGGTGCGCGGGCGTCGGCGTCGGCCGACCTGGCGGGCGCTCGCGCTGGGCGGCGAGGGCCGCCGATCCGCTGGTGGAGGACTCAACCGCGTCTCGCGGCCCGAAGATGTTTTGGATACTCGAAAGCAGTCTCACGGCGGGATTCAGGTTCGTGCCGGAGGCCTCGAGGGCGCCACGCGTCCGTTCATGGCTTTGCGTGGCTCATGGCGCCGCCAGCTCGAGCGAAACTCCGGGTGACGCTTCATCCAGGCCTGGACGCCGCGTCGGGTCGCGACGGCGCCGACGAAGGGCGAATCTCCCCGACGACGTGCGAAAGAACGGAGCGAGTAGAGGCGCCAGGTCGACCAGCTCAGCTCGACGGCGAGTTCTTTCACGGTCTTGGCCTGGTCGCCGCGGAGCTCGGCCAGGAGACGCTTGAGCCGGGGAGCCGCGCCGCGCGGGATGCCGATGCCCCAGTCCTCGAGGATCTCGGCCAGCCGCACCAGGTCGGAGTCGTCCCTTCTCACTCGGCGCTCTCCGGTGGCGAACACTCCCGGCAATGCCTGAGGAACCCATCGACCCACTCGACCAGGTGCGCCCTGGCATGCGGCGGGTCGGTCGGGTTGCAGAGCGGCGCCATGATGCCAGGCATCTCCAGGCTTCGCTCGCGGACCGGGGCGAACGTGCGCCGGATATACTCGGCGACCTCGAGCCTCCGAATGACGTCGCGACGCAAGAGGTCGCTCTTGATCTCGAGGGATTCGGCGCGGGCATTGGACTCGCGGGCCCGCGCCTTCTCTGCGTCCCCGACCCACGCAACGAAAACGTCGCGAGCAGACCAGCGTTTGCCCTGAACGATTGAATGACCCGCGGCGCGCAAACGCGTGGCGAGGGTCTTGGGGTCGATGCCAAGGGCCGCCGCCCAGCTCGAGACCGTCGCGCTGAGGTTCGCCGAGGTACCAGAATTTCGGTTTTTGGGTCTCATACGAACTCACAGCCAGCCCACCAACCCGCGCGGCTTCCAGAATGGAAAGAGATTCCTTTGAAATCGAGTTTCGAATGGCCTTTCGCGGTTGCAATCGCGAAGTAACTCGGGCTGTCATACTCGGCTTATGGCAGCAGGTATCACACTGCGGTTCGACGGCGACACAACGCCAATGGTCCGGGCCCTCAAGGATGCTGGCGGCCCCATCAACCAGGAGGCGACGAAGATAGGGAAGGAGGCAGGCTCGCAAGCGGGCACGATGTTCGGGGGCCAGTTCAAATCCATGATCCTCCGGTACCTCGGTCCCACCATCCTCCTCAAGGCGGTAAAGGATGCAATCGAGCAGTCTGCCGCCCTTGCGCAAGAGGCCGCGCAAAAGGGCATGACTGCCAAGGAACTGGGCCTTCTGAAGGTAATGACGACAATCTCTGGCAAGTCTGAGAGCGACATCGCGGCGATGAAGGAGAACGAGCCAGAGGCCTACAAGATACTCCGCGCCGGCGCAGAGGGGCCCGAAGTTTTCGGGAGCGAGCAGGTGCATGGTGGCTTTAAGCAATTTGTGAAGAACTGGGGCGGTGCCGCTATCGTTCGGCACCTTGGCTACGGGGGGATTCGCGCGCCGCATGGGAGTTACGAGCAGGCTGCGATCGACATGCGCGCGGAACTTGAGCGGAGCAAGCACAACGCGCTGAAGACAGCGGCCGCCCTCGCGGGCTCAAACATCCCGATCGGCGAAATGGGCTCATCGGTCATACAACAGGTACCTTACGGCGCGGGCATTGCCGCCCAGCTTCTGAAGGCCCAACTAGACGCGGTGCGGATCCTTCGAAGCATCGATCAAAAAGCCGGCGACCTTTAGGCTCCCGCCCCTGGCCCCCTTGCTCCATCGCCTTGGCCTTGGGACCCCGCCTTGGCCTTGATTTTGGAGGAGAGGTGGGACACGCCCGTGTCCTAGGCTCCGTGGCGGCTTGCGTTGGCAATCGTGGGGTGTGAGAAATCCCCGCCGATGAAGACCAAGAACGTGCGCGTTACGATCCCAGCCGATGTTTACGAGGTCCTTTCGTTGCTCAAGACGGGAAGCGTCTGCTACACGATGGGGCACCTGGTCGCCGCGGCGATCCGTGCGTACTGCCAATTGCCCGCTGGGCCCAAGGATCGGCACGTCCGCGCCCTCGTAAACAATTCGCGACTATTCCCGAGCGTCTGGGATCCCGTGACGAACCAGATCGAGCAATACCTACTTTTCGTCCTTCGCACCGCGGACCAGGTCGAAGAGCGCAACTGACCAAAGCCTCGGAGCCTCGAGGAACCACCGGAGACCCCGACCCTGGCCACGCTCGGCATCGGAAGGGCCACCTCTGGGCCGGTCCCTCGCAGGAGCGAGGCCTCGTGTCCGGGGATTCGGCGTCGTGGGCCAAGACTTCCAAACCGATCGTCACATCGTCACAACCACTGCAAACATTGGCGATTCTGCACTCCGAGATCGTCACAGGGGGCCGGACGGCGTGAAGAAGCTGGTGGGGCCGTCAATCCGGCCAGTTCGGTCCTTCGGGGGGAAAAACGACTTTTGGGCCGGGGAATCCGGTTTTGAAAACGCTACAGCGCTACAACCCGCGTCAGTATTGGCTGAAGTCGCGTTTTCCGAAACGCTACATCCCGGGCTTGTAGCGTTTTGAAAAAGTGGCTTTTCGTCAATGCCATCAAGGCTTGTAGCGCTGTAGCGTTTTGAAATCGGGGAATCCGGCAGGTAACGCGAAAAAGCGTCCCTGAAGTCCTCCAGCAAGTACCCCTTGGGAATCTTCCCTCCCTCGACTCGGATGTTCCTCGAGACCACCCCGTAATCCCTCAGCATCCTCCCGAGGCGGGCCGGCGAAAGGCCGTCCCCTCGGGCAAGGTCGGCCCACGGGGCGTCCTCGATCTTTTTGAGCCGTTCGCAGAGGCGCGCGGAGCTGATGCGGTCCAGGTCGACGTGGACGGTCTGCCCGCCGATCTCGTCGTCCTCCCCGGAGGACTGGAAGATGTCCCGAATGTCGCGCAGCAGGCGGACGTTCATTCCCTCTTCGCCGTCCGCGGCCCCCTCTCGACAAAGCGCCAGGGCCGATTGCCGGGCCAGCTCGGGCCATTCCCCGCCGACCAGGTCGGCCAGGACGAAGAGCGGTCCCCAAACGTCGTTGTAACGGTCGGAGATTCCCTCGAGGACCGGAGGACGGTTCGAAGCGAGGGCTTCCTCCTGGTCCTCGGACCACCGCTTGAGCTTGCGGCGGATGGCGGAGGCCTCGGGCAGGGACGTTCGCTCGCTGAAGGGTTCGACCCTTTCGTTCGGCCGCCGGCGCCGCATCGCGATGGGAATTGCCCGGCTTCGGGTTGTTGGCGGGAGAATCTTCCCGATGCCAATCAGCATCTTGGGCGAGAACACCGCGAAGGAGCGGATTTCGTGCTCCTCCCCGATGGTGCGGAGGACCCCGCCACCGCGGCGGTACCCGTCATTGATGATAGACAGGAAGTCCCCTTGTTTCTCGATGTCGAGATTGTCGATTTCGTCGAAAAAGAGGGTCGGCGAGTAACCCGCAATCAGGCGGAAGATAGCGGCGGCTGTGGCGTTGGAAGTCTGCTGGCCGCGGCGCACCAACTTACTCGCCACCTCGGCAACGCGGGTCTTTCCGCATCCTTCGATGGGAGAGAAGACGTGAAGCAGGGGCGAGAAATCCGCCGAATCCATCCACGTCCAGGTGTGTAGAGTCCATAGGGTCAGGACCTCGGCGGCTTTGTCCGGCAGACCAGGTGCCGGAGGAAGCAATCGCGGATCTCCTCGAGGAGCGCCGCGCCGTCGACCTTGTCGGGCCACGCCTCGGGCTCTTCGTACTCAACCAGGCATCCGGGTTTGTCGTCGGTCTTGCCGCGGGATTCATCCACCAACTTATCGAGTGCTCCAGGACGCACGCCGACTCGAAGGGCCGCATCCTTGCGCTCTTGCTCGTACTGAAGGCGGGTGAGGGTCGCCAGGCGCTTGATTTCCTCGCCGCAATCAAGCGGAGCCGCTTCGACTTTCGAACTTAGTGCGGCTTCGACCAGGTCGCGCACGACTCCCTTCCCGTGCAGTAAGTGGAGGTCGTTGAAATCCTTGCCGTTTTCGTCCCCGGCGAAGGTTGGGAAACACAGGCAACCCCCAACGGCGGCCGCGCCCTTCCTGCCATCCTCGAGTCCGGGGTTTCGCTTCCCGGAGGTGTCGTTGTCGGCGCAGACGACGAGCCGGGCGCCGGGCCACTTCCGCTTCGCCGCGAGGGCCACGGGCTCCAGGTTCCCGCACGACATTGCACACAAGACCGGAAAACCCGTGGATTCGTGCAGGCTCGCGCCGGTGGCAAAGCCCTCGGCCAGCAGGAGGACCCCGGGCCGCGCCAGGTCGCCTATTGCGAAGAAACACCCGCGCGTCTTGGAGCCGGCCGGGAAGTTCTTGTCGCGGGCGGATTGTCCGCGGCCGAAACGCTTATCCGGCGCGATTTCCTGGAGGCCGTGAATCTCGCCGTCCTCGTCGACGAGAGAGAGCACCAAGAGGTCCTCATCCTGTAGAGCGTCATGTGGGCCGATACCTTTGCGCACCAGGTAGGGATGGTCGGCCCGGGCCGCGGACAATCCGCCGATCCGCGCGCGGAAGACTGCGGCCTTTCCGTTCGAAGCCCCATCGGGAGCCTTTGATTTGTCCTTTCGACCATTGCTTGAGGAAGACCGGGCCGAGGTCGCTTCGGGGAACAGGTCTGCGACCTTGATTCCGAGGGCCGCGCAGATGTTCTCGGTTTCGCATCCGGCGTGACACCGCAGGAGGATTCGGCCGTCCTGCCCCTCGCTGACCGAGAGTGAGGCGCGGCGGTCCTCGTGCGCGGGACAGCGCGCCATCCAGCCTTGGGCATTGCGCTGGGGTTTGAGGCTTCGGGAATCGAGCAGGGAGACGAAGGAAGAAGCGGTCATCAGTTCAAAAAGGTGAGTTGCCTGTCCTGGTCGAGGAGCACCTGGCGGCGACGGGCCTCGGCGTTGCGCCACCTGGCGCTCCCGAGGAGATCCACGACGTCGGGCCATCGCTGGGCGGCCGCGGCGATCGCGATCTCGAGCCAGAAGGCCTTGTCCGCCTCGCGGAAGGGCGTTTCGAAGAGGTGCGCGTATCGCCGCGCGTCAGTGCGGGAAACCGATTGGCCGGGCAGATGGGGATTGCCGGCGGCCGAGCCAGGGTAGACGAAGGCAGGTCTTGTCTTCATCGCGCCCCGCTTTGGATCGGTGTCCAGGCGGGCGTTTTACTTCGCGGGGGTCGCAATACCGTGCTTCAAAACTCGATCGAGTTCCTCGGCTGGAATCCGCCAGAACCGGCCAGTCTTGACCGCTCGAATCCGCCCCTCGCGACACGCGAGCCGGATACTTTCACGATGCCAGCGAATCGCCGTGGCGAATTCCTCCGAGGTGAGAGAATAGCGGGATTGCACGAGTCCAACCGTCCTTTGCTGGGACTTTGTTGCCATGCGTCGAATCATAGCACATACAGTGAATGCGGTTACGCAGAGGAAACGGCATTAGCTTGAGGACAATTCGATCGGCGGTAGCGCGCAGAAAACTCGCTCCAGCAGCGTCATTTTACGTAGGTGTGTCACTAAATCTCACAAAGTCCCACAAAGTCCCACGACATTGTGCGTAATATATAACAACGCGGAGGCGCCGCACGAACCCCTTCAAAACAAAGGCCGTAACGCCTCTCGCTGTGCGGCCCCTACGGGGACAAGAAAAAAATGCGCTTGTGAACAACTCATCAAGAGGAAGCCTTCGGATGAAGCATCTCACCGAGCGCCGGGGCGACTTTTCGGCGGTTCTCCGCGTAGTAGCGCGCGGTCGTGGAAATGTCTCCGTGGCGAAGCTGGCGTGAGGCCGTGAAAATGTCCGATGCCTGCGTGACGAGGCTCCCGAATTCCTTCCTGAGCGTGTGGATTGGCTTCTCTGCGTTCACGCCGTGGGCGCGGAGCCACTCGTTCAAGCGGTCGAAGGTCAGTTCGCACCGGGCCGCGTGGCGCGGGAATGTCGGCAGGCCGCCGATGACAAAGCTATCGGTCGCCTGGCGGTAGCGCGCCATCAGCTCCTCGAGCAGGAAGCTGTCAATGTGGACCAGGCCTTCGCTGGTCGCGGTCTTCGGCTTCCAGAATTCGGTGGGCCCGATCCAAATCGCGGACTCTCCCGGTCGAACCTGCGTCCAGGTCAAAGCGTCAATCTCCCCGCGCCGGAGTCCGGCACCGAGGGCCAGGAGCAGCGTGAGCCATGCGTCAGGGTCTTGCCCGCGCAACTCCGCGCGTGCCGCCTCGAGCAGCTCCTGCGACATGGAACGTCGAGACGTAGCGCGTGGGGCCCGACTCCAGGAATTCCAGGCCGGCGAACGGCAACGGGGACGGCAAAGGCACGGTGAGCTTGCGGAGAATCTTTCGGCCGAAGAGCGCACGGGCGTTCCTCGCGAATGAATTGGCGCTCTGCGCGGCTTTCCGGCGCGCCCGAGGGTCTTTGCCCGCCCCGGCGACAAAACGCGCCATGACGCCTTCCACGGCGTTTGCCGTGAAACTCTCGAGGGCAATGCCGTCCAGCTTCGCGCGCCAGGCCTTCGCCCCGCCCGTTCGGCCGTCGAAGCGGCTTTTGTCACGCTGGGGAGACGCCAGGAGGGCCGCGGCGAACCACCGGCAACCGTACACGTACCCACCGAGGGTCCGCTCGCTGAGGATTCCGAGTTGGCGCACGACTTCGACATACTCGCCCAACGTGAGCTTCCCCGGAGCGGCGGCTTTGACCTGGTCGGAGGCCTCCGCGGCGTCCTGGGCAGGATCCAGGCGGCGCAACGCAGCCTCCCAGCCGTGGGCGCGAATGTCTGAGTAGAGCCGGGCCGCGCGCCGGCCGGCGTCCTGCGATTGTTAGTTCCGAGGGCCACGCGCTCCCGGCGGCCGCCGAACTTCACGCGGACATGCCACTCGAGGACCTCGTGCCTATGACCGTCGGAATCGGACCAGGAACGGCGTTCGACGCGGGGCTCCCAGTAAGCCGCGCTGAACCGGGATGCCTTGGCGTCGGGCTTCCCGGCGCGAGTGTCAGAAGGTTGCTCTCTGGCCGACCACTGGGCCACTTCTGGGCCACTTTTCGAGTTTTGCCCCCTTGTGCTGGATTGTGCCATATGCACCGAAAGTCGCAGGAAGCCCCAGCAAAACAAGGGTTTTTACGCAATCTGACGCAATCGCGCCAAGTCGTTGCAAATGGGTCGGTTTACTGACTCTTAATCAGTTGGTTGAAGGTTCGAGTCCTTCCCGGGGTACCATTCGGAATCAAAGGCTTACGTCAAAACAAATTGATACGATGTCTGCCAACTCCGCCACTTCTCCGCCACTTTCTGCGCCGGGTTTCCTAAATTCCGATTCAACTCCCACCAGGGGCTCGAGAAGCCGAATGCAGTCCAATCTTCCCGAAGCGCCGTCGTAGGTCGGGGAAAGTTCGGCGCGTCAGACAGTGCCGTACTCACCGTCACCCTGGTTCAGGGAAAGGGTTGTACCAGACCCGGTCGAGTTGATCGGCTTATCGCAGAGGGACAGCGACCTCGATTCGACCTCGCTCGAATCCGACGCCGATACTCCTATTGGGCGAATCCGGCCCTGAATCATGATGTCGACTGCGACCGGACGTTGGTTCCCGGCTTCATCGCGGTCCATGCCCAACGCCTTCCTCGCTCCGTCGTGCCCAATTCGCCACGCCTCGGCGCTCGTCCGCAGCTTTTCCGGCGACTCCGCCTCGACGGCGAAGGCGTGCCCGCGATGCATGATGTCCAAAGTTTGCGCCGTCGCAGCCGCGACCACCTCGCTCATTGCGCTCGCTAGGTCCTTTGACATGCGTTTGACGGCCATCTCGGCAACCTGGGTTTTGACATGCCGAAACACCGCTCGTGCAATGGTTGGCGCGGTCTGTTTTGCGGTCGGAAGATGTCCCCAGTTCTCACGGTGCACCCGTTGGTAGATGCCCACTTTGACACGCCGAACTTCTCCGCGAGATCCGCCGGCACGGGATGGGTGTGGTAGGCGGCCTGGATTGCCGCCCAATTAACAGGGAGGGGCTTCGCCATGCGGGCAGGTTGCCGTCAATTTAGCGGTTGGACAAGGCATGTCCAACGAGCGCTTGGAACTGTGAGCAGACTCTGGCGCGACGCGATTGAGGGAGCAGGATCAAGTCGATTCGCTCCCGGGGGTACCGACGCCGCTGGTGAAGAACGAAGGAAGTTCATTTCATTGCCTTCGGGGTCTTCTCGAGAGCCACCTCGCCGCCCTGCCACCAGCCAGGTGCCCGGAGTAGCCATCCAAAACCGCACCGGCTTCATCCGATCGCCGAAGCTTGCTGGCCGTGCTCTCATTCTCCGAGGACTTCTCTGTCCGCAGGTTGACCAACCGCACGACCATGCTGGGATACGTGACGGAACGGCTCGAGGGCAAGGTGACCCTGGCCTGACGGGGTTTCCTTGCCTAATGATACTTCTTTAGACTGGGCCGATCGAGGTCCGCTTCGCTCAGGCGGCGCTGGAGGGTGCTATACCTGTAGGTCCCGGGTTGAAGGATCACGCGGCGGAGCATTTCCTCGATCGGGGCTTGGAGAGTGAGTTCGGGATGGAGACGGCGCAATGCCTCAGTGGCCGCCGGATCGAAGACGCACTGCCGACCTTTGTCGCACCAGGACTGGTCGTAGAGGGCGGCGAACTGTCCGTGACGAAAGCGGTAGAACCATTCCTCGATCGTCGAGGGTGCGTAGAATCGACTCTCCAAGGGTTGTTGGGAGGCCTCCTGGAGGGCGCGGTACAAAGGGGTCCCGTGCTGGCGGGCCCGGAGGACCCATCTGGACGGCCGCATTGCGAGCCAGGGCGCGTTGTTGTCGGGGATCGTCGTCGGGGGGAGCAACTGGAAACATTCATGAGCTCCCCCTGCGGGTTGTCTCACTCCGATTGTCTCGCGCCACCAACCGAATGCAGCCTCCCGCTCGGCGTTTCTGCGGTCGTTTTTGACGTTCTGACAAAAGCAGCCCTAGACTAGCGGTGTCAGCGGCGGAATGAAATCGGCGAAGAAGCGCCGGTCTGAAAATCCGTTTTCTTCGGCTGCGTTTTCTTCCAACTCTTCGGCCTGAAGCCCTGCTTCCTCCTTCTCGCTCCGTCTTCTTCGACCATCGTCTTCTTCCATTTGCTTCCCGTCCGTTCGTTTCCAGCGTGACGGCCTCAATGAGCGCGCGCCGAGCCGACGCAAGTGCCGCTGTTGCAGTGACTTTTTCTTCCCAGATCCGCGGACCGTGGATCGCCAGAAGTATTGCCCGAAACCGGTTTGCCGCCGCGCCAGCAAAACGGCATTGCCGCGATCACTGATTGTGGGACAGTTTGCTCCCTGTGGTGCGCCAGCTACCTGCCGGTGGATCCCGACTGATACCGAATAAGGGAACCATCTCCCGCCACGCAACTGGCCTAACAAAAGTATTCGAGCTTTCATCTTATCAAGTATACCATGTGCCAACCGCAGAATGACAGGCTGAAGACCCTAGCCAGGGAGTTCCGCGATGGTCTCATGATAGACAGGGACTCAGTTTCCAGGAAGAACAGAAACTTTGCCGCCACTGCGGCTTCGTGGCTCACCCATGAGGACGTTCACGGCAAAACTCTGATGACACGCCTCCAAGATGCGATCTATCGACCATTACACAAAGACGTTAGCCAAAGCGCAATAATTGAAGAATTTGAACACGAACCGCCAAGTACCTGGACTTTTTCGAGAACCTACGAGGCCACAGAGGTTCTCGCGGAATGTGAAAGTTTTCAGGAGATGCAAGAACAGGTCCGAGAGTTGATGATAGACGACATTGAGTGTGGTTACGATGAGATTCTCGATTGGCTGACCGATGACGGATACAACACTCTTATTCTCTGCAATCACGCCATCGCAGTTGAGGACACCGTAGCCGATCAACTCCAGGAAGAAGGACTCCTCGGACCGCTTCGAGTCGGGTATCGTCTGGCGCTTGAGCGCCTCGTCGAGGCGATTCTTTTGGAAATCCTCCTGCAAAGCTACCGCTGTGCTCAGCCGGATTCATGGATAGTAGAGATAGATTCCCTGCCTAACTCGCTCCAGGAAGCCCGCAGTATCGCATGGAAGCTCAAACCTAACGGTAAGGCAATGACATTCGCGGCTGCGCGGGAATACGCCCTGGAGGAATTCCATGCCTGGTGCTTGAATCCCCAGAACGAGATGCATGAGGATGGCCGTCGGTTGTACGGCGGATGGACGGACAGTTTGGGAAATGTCTGGTGCGGGTTCTCTTTTGACGCAATGGAGAATGAAACCTGCGATGACGACAGTGATGACGCCGACTTGGTGATGCAGGTAATTGCGGCATTTCTTGCCTGCGCCATCCGGGTGAGCGCGGCGAACTTAGAGAAGTGTGTTCGCGAGGCGTTGAGAAGAGGCCTGGCCCTTCGATGGTTTTCGATTGTGGCTGATGTCAGGGAGTTCTTGTCTTGCATGAAACAGGGTGAAGGCGGCGAAATGGTAGAGGAATCCTTGGAACGGGCCAGCGCGCATTTCTCAACGTAGTTGCGATGGGCACGGATTCTTCAGGGGCTGAGCTGAAAACATTGGGATTGGAAGGCACTAAATCGTTATCGATGCGATGGCTCCTCGGAAGATACTGAGGCAACCTTCATTCGTTCTCAAACCCGTGCGATGAGAACTTCAGGGTGTGGGAGTTCTCCGTGATAATGCGGACGAGGTTCTCCGGGGTGCCCTCTGTCAGGTGGGCGGAGATTTCGAGGGTCACCTCGACTTCCGCGCCTGCCTGGAGCGCCAGGTGCTGGACAATCTCCTCTGCAATGCGCCCGGCATCGCGACCGACGCGCTGCGGATTCAACTTCACCGAGCCGTGGAATCGTTTCGGCTTCGGCGGCCCGGGTGGTGCATCGGCGAGTCCAGGTGCAGGCTGGACGCCTCCTTGTTGCCCGGCTGCACTGGTGGGCGTCTACGGAGTTCCGGGTGTGGCCGTCGGGGCTGGTTGCTCGGCTTCAAGCTGCCTCTGAAGCGCCGCCGGTTGGACGATGAGTGCGTTGGAATCATCCTCGGAAACGGCAACATGCCGCCCAAATCGTAGTCCGAGGTATCGGTGGGATGTCTCGTCATATCCCTCGGCGTACCCAAAAGCATCTTGCCGCCACCCGAGCAGAGCAACGCCATCCTCGATGGCCGCGACGATGACGCCTGGATTGCGAACCCGGGGCAGGTACAGGTAACGGGCGAAGTCCTCGATGACCTGCTTCACTCCCACGTGATCACCCCGCCAGAGCGGAACGTCGTCGAGGTGCTTCCGAAGGATCGTGGCTCCCATCGCCGGGATGAGCAGGTCTTCGCCCTTGAGTTTCTTTGCCGCCCTTACCGCGAGGGCCTCGTTGCCGGTGAGCCTGATCGCGTGCCAGGTCACCGATTCCTGCGGGGTTGCCTGCTCCGGGGCGAGCAACCAGCAGCACGCTTCCGGCAGCCTCGCGGTGACGGCGCCGTCTGCCGCCTTCCGCTGGGTCTCCGCCTGCTTCACCTGGAAGGGGGACAGGTCGAGTGCTTCCTTCTCGCACAGGATTGAGTCCCATGCCAGGAACCGGCGCAGCGCCTCGTCCAAGTCCTGCAAGCGCACCTTGTCGGCAGCAATGAACACCAGGGTGTTCTGATAGAGCCGGGGTGAGTTACCCCGTCGTTCGAGAATCGCCTGTGCAGCGCTCTCCGCCGAACTCCCTGCCTCCTTGGTGTGCGGATGATCGGCGGACAGCACCATGAAGTTGCGCCGAAAAGACGGAGAAAGAATCGGGCTCCTGAACTAGCATGAAGTCCTTGAATCAATCGCAGGGGAAAACCCGTCGCAAATACGATGCCGCCTTCAAACTTGAAGCGGTCCGGAATTGGATCTCCAGTGGCAAGACCGCGGAGGTCGTGGCCAGGGAGCTTGGCTTGAGTCCGGATCGGCTCTTCGCATGGCGAAGGCTCCTGCCCCCCGCCGCCGCTGGGGGGGGAGCGGCGGCGGGGGGCAGGACGGCGGCCGCCTCGGATCTCCGGGCCCAGCTCGAAGAGGCGCTGCGCGAGAACCGCCACCTGCGCGAGCAGCGGGACATTTTAAAAAAAACGTTGGGTATTCTCTCCGAACCTTCGCGGAACGCTTCGAACGGGTTCACGCGCTGAGGCACGAACATTCCATTCTCATGCTCTGCGATAACCTCCAGGTCTCCCCCAGCGGCTTCTATGATTGGGACTTCCGCCGTTCGAATCCCGGAACCCGCGCCGTCGAAGACGAAATTCTCGCCGCTGAGGTCCTCGAGATTCACGCTGAAAGTCGCCAGACCTATGGCGCTCCTCGCGTCGTCGACGCACTCCGCTCCCGCGGTCGGCGTCATGGTCGCAATCGCATTGCCCGCATCATGAAGAGCAAGGGGCTTTCCGGGCGTCAGAAGGGCCGCTACCGCGTCCGAACCACGGACAGCAACCACGACCACCCGGTTGCCCCCAACCACCTTGCAGAGGCTCCCAGCCCCTCCGCGCCCAACCAGACTTGGGTCGCCGATATCACCTACATCCCCACCGGCGAAGGCTGGCTCTACCTCGCCGGTGTTCTCGACCTCCACAGCCGCAAGATCGTCGGCTGGGCCATGGGCAACTCCATCGATTCCGCCCTGGTGCTTTCCGCACTCTCCATGGCCATCCTCCACCGCGGTCCTGCCGCCGGCCTGCTCTTCCATTCGGATCGCGGCGTCCGCCAGCTTGACCTGGCGATCCTCGACGCCGCGATGGGCTGCCCCGGAGCTCGGTGCTGAGCCCAAGTAGATCGCCCGCGCCACGCGCCACGCGCCGCGTGGCCGACACCTTGCCGAGGTTCGGCTGTTCGCCGTCGATTCGCAGGGGCAGCGAGTTCGGACCGTCCACGTCCTTCTCGACCGTACTCCTTGAATAGCTCGCGCAAAACGTCACCCGGACTGGTGGCCTTCTCGTCGTCGGCCTTCAAGCGGGCGAAGGCCTTCTTGCCGCCAAGTTGATAGGCCATTTCTCCCCAGAGCGTCCGAACCACGGTCCCGTCCTGTTTCTTGACGGGATTGCCCGGCGAAATCTTGTTCCCCACCAGTACGATGCGAGCCGCCTTGGGTGGGCTCTTCACGCCAGCCTCCGCCAGCACGGCATCCACTCCAGGAAGGTCGCCCGGTGCGGCTCCCGAGAAGAGGTGGTAGAGCCCCAGCATCGAGTGGGTCTTGCCTCCGCCGAAGTTCGCCTGGAGTTGCACGACCGGATCTCCACCCTTGCCGGATAACCGCTGGACGCCATTCACGAGAAGGCGCTTCAGACTTCCGGTCAGAAACGTGCGCCGGAAGAACTCGGTCGGCTTGCGATACTCATCCGAGCCTTCGCCCAAATGGACCTGCCAAAGATCGGCGGCCAATTCCGCCTGTTGATATCGACCACTCGCAACGTCGGCGTGCGGCGTGACGACTTCCCGCCAGGGCTTCAGCCCGCCAACCGCTGCCGCCTCGATCAGGGCACCACCGGCCTTTCGCTTCTCGCCTCGCATTTGTTCGTCGAAGACCTGGCGGCGCAGTTCCAGCTTCAGACTGCGAACCGCCTCCGCCTGTGGCGCCGAGATCGCGGCCAAGAGGCGTTCCGACGAATCGAGCGCCCGGTCGGCGTCGTCGCTGGAGAAGTTCTCCTGGTGCGCCCAGCGATCACGAATCGTGCGCAGCTCGGAGACCAGTGAGCGCTCCGCGTGGCCTAGGGTCTGCCCGAACACGTCGTTCCAGGCTTCCCACATTAATCGAAGCAACGCAGCCGCGTCCCATTCGCGAACGGGCTTCTTGCCGCGCAGCTTATCGGTCGCAAGGCGCTGCTGGGCCTCGGTCAGGGCCCTGTCTCCGAACCGGCTTCGAAACTCCCGGTCAATGAAACTGCTCAAACCTCCCTTGAGAAGTTCCAAGGCCTTGCCAACGCGCTGCTGATTGGTGAGGGCCATAGACTATTCTTCGGTTTCGCCGAACATTGTGGTCTGTGCCGCGGGCGTGGGGCCGCCGCCCTCCCGGGCTAATCGCACCAGCTCAGGCCAGCTCTGGACGAGACCATTGTAGCTGAGAGCCTCCGTCGTCAGCTTCTTCCGCTCGCAGATGGTGTAAAGCCGATAAGCCAACTCCCGCGCTGTCTCTGCCTTCGAACCAAGCTTGGCAACCAGCTCGGCTGCACGCCGGGCGGTTTGTCCTGTGCGGCCTGTCCCGCGTGATGCACGCGCCGCGCCGCCTCGTTGGTCATCGGCAGGGCCCGGCGAGGCACAGGGATGGGCTCGGCAGCCTCCATCGGCTTGCCGTGTTCCATCTCCTTGCGGCCCGCACGGTCGACAATGTCCGTGGCGATGAGGTGCGCCTGAATCTCGTCGATGGACCCCCGCCCGATTCCGGCATTGAGCGCGTCGAAGGCCATGAAGAGGTCGTCGTTTCCGCCGTGCTCGTCGACGAATCGCCGGGCCGAATCCCGGCTGGCAGCGGCGGTCGTGGCGGCGTAAGTCTGCTGGGTCTCCCCGACCCAGGCGGCCGCGGTTGTAACCTTGCGCCGTGTCTCCGGTGTGCCCGCTCGAGGGGCGGACTCCTCTTCTTCGGTGGCAAGTGCGAAGCGGATGTTGCGCCCGCTCGGGACAAAGGGCGTGCCGTCATCGCGGCTTGCCCCGGCCAGCAAATCTCGTACAGTCATCTCGGGGCTGCCCGCAGCCTCTGGCGCGGCACCGGATTCGTCCTGCGTGGTGCGCCAGCTACCTGCGGGTAGCTCCACCTCCGTCACCTCATAAGTGTAGAATTCGTTGCCCGCATTGAGAACCTGCCGGACTGTCAGTTTTGTCCGCAGAAGCTTCCCATCCCACCTCAGCGGAGCATAGAACCGAAACACCCGCTGGATATTCTCATCCGCCTTCCGGCTCGGTCTGGACTCCGCAAGGATGGCCACTCTTAGCAGGTCTGGCAGGACGTTCAAGGAGATCGACTCACGACTTACCCCCGGGGTTGGTCATCAGGTCATCAAGCGCTTCAAGGACCGGGCCCGACCCGGTAGTACTTGCAGTTGAAAGCCGCTGTGTTGGGATCCGTCACTACCGTTGATGCATTGGTGCAGACAAACGAGGTGACCGTTACCCAGTCCACGAGGTTGGTGGATATATCAAGGCTGTAAGTTCGGCCAGGTTCTCCAAGCACGGCAAGCTGGAAGGCGCCATCCGTGATGAATCGGCAGTGACCGATTCGCACGGAGTCACTAACCCATGGATTGCTGCCCAGCAGGTATTCGTCGAGATTGACCCGCCCGTCCTGGTCCGGATCACCGTCGGCTCCGTACTCCTTGGACGTCGAGAAGGGACATAAGTCGCTCGCCACCTCCCAGGCGTCGGGCAAACCGTCACCGTCGGTATCGGAAAGATTGGAATCGGTGGAATTCCGGAACTCGGCGAGGTTCGATAGACCATCGTCGTCTCGGTCCAAATCGCGATCCCCGGCGGAGGCCGGATTCAGTCCCTGTTCGGATTCCCACCGGTCGCTCATTCCATCGCCATCAGAATCCCAGAGGCGCGGGTTGGCGCCCAAACGGGCCTCCTGCGCGTTGGTCAGGCCGTCGCCGTCCACATCGCCGCCGGCATCAGACGGATCATCCGGGTTGAACTGATAGGTGAGTTCCCAGGCGTCGGACATGCCGTCCCCGTCCCTGTCGGCCTGGCAGGATCGGGCGACCGCTGAATTCGAGATGGGGCCAGGATTGCCGGCTTCGTCGCGGGCACGAACGGCGAAGAAATACGGCACGCCGGGATTGGGCATCGGAAGGACGCACGCTTCCCGCAGGCCCGCGGTCTGGGGAACCAAATTCAATATCGTCGCGGGGGTCTGGTCCCACGTGTCCGTCGTGACTTCTTCGGTGCCGTACCGAAGCAGATACTCGGTCACCGTCCCTTGAGCACCGTCGTCGCCCGGGGCGGTCCAACTCACCACCACCGTCCAGCCATTGGTACCCGTCGATGCCGAGAGATCCGTGATTGTCCCAGGCGGCACGGTGTCGGAGGCGGGTTCCGCAAAGAGCGCGAAAACGCCGAGTTCGGTGACGCGTGCCGACACGACGTTGATGTTGCCGGCATGGGCGAAGGTCTCACCCACCCAGTGTCCATCGACCGGCTTCCATCGATACAAGCCGATCGTGGTCTCATCCACGCCCGCCAGGTCCGCGTCACGGTAGTAGAAGTTCAAACCCGCAGACGTTCCGTTCAGATGCAGGGCAGCGCCCAGGGCGACCGACACCACCGGGCCGATGAGAACCGCGGAGGGCCGGTCAGGCGGAATCACCGGCGCATATCCTTCGTAGATGATGCCGAGGGTGTCGGATGCAACACATCCCGCCTCGAGATTGACGTCGGCAGCCCCACTGCGCGCGTAGAGGGTTGTTGCTTCCGTTGGGCTGACGCTTCGTAGGGCAAAAAGGTCTGCGGATGAGAGGAGATCGCTATCAGCGCCGACCAATTTCCATTCGAGGGATCCCCCCGAGGTAGAGGCACTCAAGAGGCCGCGTGCGAGGAATGACGTCGGCGTCAGGGAGGTCACGTCGAGTTGCGCACCGGGCCCGTCGTCGATGTGGAGCGTGGCGGAGGGAAGCCCGTTCAAGGCCTGGTTGACGACGAGCCTCAAGGCCAGTGGGTCGGATGGCGATGGACCCAGGGTGCAGGCCACGACCATGGCAAGGTCATCGACGCGGCTCGTCTTGAGCGGTTGATGACGTTCCTGCGCGTCTTGTTCCGTCCCAAGCTCCAGCACGATGAGCGGTTCCAGCGGTCGGACGGTGAACGCTTGCTCCTTGCCGTGCGTTCGAACCAGGAGAAGGTCACCCGCCTCCAGGTCATACAACGAAAGTCGCCCGGCTGCGTCCGTCCGTCCCACGACGGATACCCGGTTCCGTGACAGCAGTTGGTGGGTCACCTGGGCTCCGCCGATTGGCGCGCCATGGCGTACCACTTCGAGGTTCACGAGGCCGTCGAAGGATTTCCCGGTCGCGGACCAGGTCCGCAGGCTCGCAGCGCCGGGAGAAGCCGTGGCAGCCGGGAACTCGCAGTCGTCATAGGGACCAGGGATGACCAGGGGACCGGGCCGGTCCTGGGAAGATCGGCGTTCCGCGCCCTGGTAGTATCCGCGGGGTGGCGCGACGAGATCGAGGTCCGGCAGGGCGTTGCCCAGCCAGCGCCCGAGAAACGACTCCATCCAGGGCCAGCAAGGATTCCACTCGGAGGGCTCCGCAAGATTGCGACGAAACAGTTGGGCGGTGATGTGTTCCCTGCCCGCGGCGCTTACCGGGCCTGAGTAAGTTGGAAGGTAATCATTGTAGGAGGAGAGTTCCGTGTCCTGTCCGTCCATCAATCCGTAAAGGGCCGGGGCCTCCTCGGGGTGATCGCGCCGGTAGATGTACCAGTTGGCCTGGCTGCCACCCTGGCCATTCTCGTACTCGTCAAACATGCCAAGGGCGTAATGGCAAAACTCGTGAACGATCGCGTAGGCATACTTGGGAGTGTCGGGGGCGGACGTGTAGCAGTCCGGACCAAAGTGCATGTGCAGATTACCCGGGTGTCGGATGGCGCTGAAGGACAGGCTGGTCAGCGTTTCGGTCTGCGCGCGCGAGTGTCCCGCGCTGTAAACCAACATGTCGGCCTGCGTCCAGCGCGGCGTTCCTTGCCGCACGTCCGAGTCGATGGCGACGGCGCCGAATTTCATCTGGCCGTCGGTGGCATCGTAGAGCTGCCGGGAGGCCTCGAGGAACCCGCGGCGCAGTTTCTCCAGGAACGCCTCCGAAGCGATTTCACTGGCCACCGCCAGGTTCCATTCGAAGAGCCAATGGCCAAGCCGAACCTCGACCGGATCGCCGGCGATCGCGCGATCGCGTTCGGAGGCGGAGATGCGTCGCGGCAACCAGTCGCCGGTAGTTGGTGTGGCCTCGGGTGCTCCCGTATCGCTATCACGCCACACTGTGAACATCACATCGTTCACGGCGTCGTGACCGGGTTTGACGGCGGGTTCGATGTGAGCCCGCTTGCGAAGGAAGACCTGGGCGCCTTCCCGAAGAGGCCGCGTGATCTCGAGCGTTCCGTCCGCGCCGGTGACGCCCGCGCGTTGTTCCACGGTGCGGCCGTCGTAGTAGGCCTCCGCGCCGCCAGTCGCCTCGCCAGGGTCGAACCGGTCATTCCCGTTCGCGTCGATCCAGGCGCGAAGCCTGAACGAGGCAATCTGGCGCGTGTCGACACTGAAGGCGGGGGAATCCTGATGCGTTTCGAGGGCGGTCACCCGAATCTTCACGTTGCTGCCGACAATGTTCGGGCAATCCTCGCCCACGTCCCATGTCACTCGACGCAACGTCCCGGGTTGGACCTCGAGATTCACGTCGCCTGCAAGGGTGCGGATTCTCGCGTCCCAGGAGGCGCCCCCGTTGGTTGACGCACCGATCGCCACGAACGCCGCGGCTGGACTGCCGAGGTCGTACCAGATGTCGACCAGATTGGCGTCCGGTCGCGGGGTCGCCCGCAGGTTGCTGATTCCCATCGGCAATACGCTGAGGGTCGTGCCCGTCGACGAGACCCGTCCCGCCACGTTGCTTACGTCGACCTGGTAGAGTCCTGAATCCGCGGGCTCGACCGCTTCGAGGGTCAGGAGAGGGTTGGTGCCACCCGTTAATGGCGCGAGATCCTTGAACCATTGGTAATGCATCGGTGCAGTGCCCGATGCGGTGACGGAGATGTTTAGGCTGGCGCCGTTGAAGGTGCTCAGCCGCGACGGAGGCTGGGATTCCAGCACCGGCATTTCGGCGGATTGCGCTGGCGGCAGGACGGTCAGGATCGCCGGCTGGCTCAGAATCCAGCCCAGGGCGTTGCTCACCACGAGACGGTAAACCGCGGAATCGGTCGTCAGGACCTGCTCCAGGCGCAGGCGTTCACGGGTCTCGCCCGGAATGGCCTGCGCGCCTTTGCGCCATTGGTGGAACAACGGCGGCGTTCCGGTCGACTGCGCGCTGAAGGTCACGGTCGCGCCGGAGTTGGTGGTGACGGATTGCGGCTGCGAGGTGATCAGCGGCCCGGAGACCAGCGGCAGGACGGTCAATTGCGCCGGCAGACTCGTCGTCGATCCCTGCGAATTGGTGACCGACAACGTGTAGGGACCGGAGTCGCTGACCTGGACAGCCTCCAGCAAGAGGCTGGAATTGGTCGCGCCGGTGATCCCGACGCCGGCCTTGCTCCATTGAAAAAACATCGGAGCAGCCCCGATGGCCTGCACCCGAAAGGTCACCGTCGCGCCAGCCTGTGTGGTGACCGACCGAGGCAATCCCCCAAAGTGCCGACGGATAGGTTCCCAGTAATTCGGATGCGGCAGTGACCGGGTCGATGCGGCGAAGACTCCGTTCGGAGTAATGAACTCCATAGATGAAGCCGTCGCTGGCAAAGTCGATATCCACGACTGACCCATCCATCTCGCCAATCTTCGAGAGGACAGTTCCGCCGTGGCGATCCAGGAGGTACAGGGTGCGCATGGCTCCGAACAGCCGGCCGTCTGGCGCGAAGTCGATTCCCCACACCACGGCGTTGGTGATGCGCCCGACCGGGGTGGCCAGGGCGGTCGACACGTCCATCGTGTAGAGAATGTCGTCGGCCACGGCGTACAACTCGCCGTCGGGTGCGAAGGCGATGCTGCGCATCAGAATCGGGGCGTCGTCCGCCGTGTGGACCCTCCCCAAGGCCGTGACCGTGCCGCTCGCTGGGTTAATCAAGTACAACGACGATCCAGCACCGTAGAGCCGACCTGTGGGGTCGGTGTCCAGGCTCGGAAAATAGTGGATGCCGGAAATGACCGGATATTCCGCCACCGGATCCAGCCCCAACTCCACGAGACTGAACGGATTCGCGCCGCCGGTACCGGTCCCGGCCAGCAGGCGGAGGCCCCCTGCGTCCGGCCCGGCTGTTGACGACTCCACTCGCCCCAGGACCGCCAGAATCGCCAAGGCCATCACCGTCCAAGACCGACAGGTTGTGTGATTTTTCATGGCATCCAATACATACGAGGTGGGGATGTGAGGGACCGGAAAGCCATGGTGCCGAGCACACAAAAGCCCTCTCTCCCCCTGCACTGCTTCACGAAACGCAAGGAATCCAAGGGTCCATCCACCGTCAGGCAAGAGGAACACTCAGCGGCTCGCCCCGTAAAAATCTTGCAGCACATAACAGCGGGAGCGTTGTTGATCCCCTACGCCCGTCCCTGGGCGCTGACGAGTTTCAAGTGGCGAATCTGGCGACCGCGCTCGCCGGGATTCGCTCGCAGCAAGAGGCACCGATCGCGAGCTTTCCGGCCGGCATGCAAGCCAGAGTTCGCCAGCTCAACACCCTCGACCGATGGTCGGGGACCGCCAATCGCCGGCGTCCTTTTTCTCTCCATCGCGCGTCCGTTCGGATAGGTTGCACGGCACGTGATGAGAGCACGCCTCCAAACCGCCACGCCCAAACCCCAGGAGAAACAATACTCGACCAGTCCATCTGGCGAACGATTCCAACTGCCCGGCCCGAAGGAATACCGCGCCGAGTTTGCCCGGCTTCGAAAGGTCGCAGACCGAAATCGGAAAGAAGGCCGCGAAATCGTCGTCGTCGTGGGGCTCGGATTCGTCGGTGCCGTCATGGCAGCCGTTGTCGCCGATTCGATGGACAGATCGACGGGCCGGCCGGGCAAGTTCGTGATCGGCATGCAGCGTCCCAGCCCGCGGAGCTACTGGAAGACCCCGCTGCTCAATCGCGGGATCAGCCCCATCAAGGCCGAGGACCCCGAGGTCGACGTCCCATTCGCCGCTGCGTCAAAGAGAAGAAGACGCTGGTCGCAACCTACACGGAGCATGCCCTGGCTCTGGCGGATGTGGTGGTCGTGGACGTCCAATGCGATTATCTCAAGGAATCGCTCGGAAATGTCCGTACCGGCGCCGCCGACATGGCCGCCCTCGAAGCCTCTTTGGGCATCATTGCCGAGCACATTCCGCCGCACGCGTTGGTGCTCATCGAGACAACCGTCGCCCCGGGTACCACCGAGCAGGTTGCCTATCCGCTCATGAAGAAGGTATTTGAACGCCGCGGCATCACCACGGATCCCCTCCTGGCCCACAGCTATGAGCGCGTCATGCCAGGGCGCAATTACGTCGCCTCCATCCGCGACTTCTGGCGCGTGTGCAGCGGCATCAACGACGAGGCCCGCGCGCCGGGTCACGCGCTTCCTGGGCGAGGTCCTCAACATCGAGAAATACCCGCTCACCGTTCTGGATCGTCCCATCGAGTCCGAGACCGCAAAGATCATCGAGAACAGCTACCGCGCCACGATCCTCGCCTTCCTCGACGAATGGTCGCTGTTCGCCGAACGCAACGGCGTTGACCTCAAGAAAGTCATCGAGGCGATCAAGGTCCGTCCCACGCACTCCAACATCATCTTCCCGGGTCCGGGCATCGGCGGCTATTGCCTCCCCAAGGACGGCGGCCTCGGCATGTGGGCCTACAAGCACATCCTCGGTTGGGAGGATGACATCTTCAAAGTCACTCCGGCCGCCATCGACATCAACGACACCCGCGCGCTGCATGCGCCACAACTGGTCCGTGACGCCCTGCGCAACATGAGCAAGCCCCTGGCCGCCGCCGAGGTGCTGATCCTGGGTGCCGCGTACCGCGAGGATGTCGGAGATACCCGCTACAGCGGGTCGGAGATTATGGTGCGCAAGCTCGCGGAGATGGGAGCCGAAGTGAGGGTCCATGATCCGTACGTTGAACACTGGTGGGAATTTGAGGCTCAGGACGCCTACCCTCACCCGGCTTACAGCCTGCGACGCTTTTTCGCACGACAGGACACATTGAAGAACCTCCGAGTCGAGCAGGACCTTTCCGCGGCTATGCGGGGCGCCGACGCCATTGTCCTCGCCGTCCGGCACGAGCCCTACCTCCGGCTCGATCCGGACCAGGTGGTCGCTGACGTCGGACGGCCTTTCGCCCTGATCGACTGCTTCTGCATTCTGACCGACCCGCAGATCCGGCGCTACCTCGAACTCGGCTGCGAAGTGAAGGGCATGGGCCGCGGCCACATCAAACGCATCAAGGACTCGCTGGGTCAAAAAGCGTAGGAACAAGAGAAAGCAGATAGAGGAGAGATTTGGTTTCACGCGGCGGACTGGTTTGGGTTAGCGCCCACTCCATGACTGGCGACCCAAAAACCCCGGCTAAATCATGGAAAACGTCCCCCGATCAAGCTGGAAGGAACGGGTGGACAGGCGATCCAGCGTCAGTGGCGATTCGCAACGAGACAACCTCGAGGCCTTGCTTCGCCATGCCCTGATGCTGGATTTGGAGGTCTCCCAGCACGGCAAGATCCTCAAAATCGGCGCGGTGCTTGGAGGCGAGACGTTCGCATCGGCGGGCGCCTCCCCGGCAGCTGCCAGCCTTCGCGAACTGGCGCGCCTGGCGGCGTCCGCGCGCTGCGTCCTGGGTCATAATCTGATTCGGCACGACCTGGCGGTGCTGCGGGAGACCACTCCGGATCACCCGCTGCTGCGACTGCCAGTGATTGATACGCTGGTGCTCTCGCCGATCGCTTTTCCCGAGAATCCGTATCATCGGCTGGTCAAAGACTACAAGCTGGTCCGGGAAAGCCTGAACGATCCCGTCGCTGATGCGCGCCAGGCGGCGACCCTGTTTGGCGACGAATTCCGTTCTCTCGACGGACTGCGACAGACAGAATCGCGCCTTTTTCGAGTTGCTCCATTTCCTCCTCGCGACACCCGATCATGGCGGCGAGCCGCTCGCGTCGGGAATGGAGATGATGTTCCGAGCCCTGGCTGGAACCAGGCCGACCCGGGAAAAGGCATTGGAACTCTGTCGGGAATTGATCGCCCAATGGGCTTGTGCCCGCGCGCCGATTGAACCTCAGCTCTTCCAGACGAGTACGCATCGACAGGCCGTTGCCTACGCCGTCGCGTGGCTACGGGTCGCAGGTTCCAATTCCGTTCTGCCGCATTGGGTGGGAATGGAGCACCCGGCGACTGGCCAGTTGATTCGACGGCTGCGCGACATGCCCTGCGCCTCGTCGGGCTGCGCGTATTGCCGGCGCGTCCACGACGCCCGGGAGCAATTGCGTTGCTTTTTCAGTTTCGACGACTTCCGTGCCCAACCTCCCAGCCCCAGCGGCGGCAGTTTGCAGCGCGAGATCGTCGAGGCGGGTCTGCGCGATGACTCGTTGCTGGCGATTCTGCCCACGAGCGCAGGCAAGTCACTCTGCTTCCAACTGCCGGCGTTGGTGCGCAATTATCGACGCGGCGTGCTGACGCTCGTCATCTCGCCGCTTCAGGCGTTGATGAAAGACCAGGTGGACAGCCTGGTGCGCCGCACGCGCACGCCGTTTGCATCGGCGCTTTATGGCTTGTTGACGCCGCTCGAACGTGCCGTCGTGCTGCGGAAGATCGCCCTGGGCGACGTGGCGCTGCTTTACGTTTCGCCGGAGCAACTGCGCAATCGTTCGTTTGCCAAGGTCATTGCTCAGCGCGAAATCGGGTGCTGGGTCTTTGACGAGGCGCATTGCCTCTCGAAATGGGGCCACGATTTCCGGCCCGATTATCTCTACGCCGGGCGCTTCATCCGCGAGTTCTCGCAAGAGCACGGTGTCGAGATCCCGCCCATCACCTGCTTCACAGCGACCGCCAAGCTCGATGTAAAGGGAGAAATCCTGGACTATTTCAAAAGGGAGACCGGACGTGAGTTGCGACTGTTCGAAGGGCGGTGTCGAGCGCGACAATTTGCATTTCGAGGTCCAAACCATCGGGACGCACGGCAAGTTGGAACGCGTCCACGACCTGCTATCAGATCGCCTGGGACATGGCCACGGTGGCTGCGCCATCGTCTTTCGCGCCACCCGGTCGGATACCGAGGTCGCCGCGAGATATCTCCAGGGAAAGGGCTGGGCCGCGGCGCACTTTCACGCTGGCTTGACGCCGCCCGAAAAGAAAGAAACTCAGGACAAGTTTGCAGCTGGCGACCTGCGGGTGATGTGCGCCACGAACGCTTTCGGCATGGGCATTGACAAGGACGACGTACGGCTGGTCATCCACGCCGATGCGCCGGGGTCGCTGGAGAATTACCTTCAGGAAGCAGGCCGTGCTGGTCGCGATGGCCAACGCGCCGAGTGCGTGTTGCTCTTCGACGAGGCAGATTGCGAACAGCAATTTCGGCTTGGCGCCATGGCGGAGCTCTCGCGACGGGACATCGCCCAAATCCTGCGTGGATTGCGCAAGGCGGCGCGACCCCTGGCTCCATTCAATGGCTCATCAGCGAGTCGGAATCCTGAGGCGCCCACGCACCCGTCGAGAAGGCGTCCTCTTCCCCGCAGAGGGGAAGGGGAACGGGCCGAGCGGGCCACCCTCGGTTCAGAGGCGGACATCAACTGCCAATCGGTCGTCATCACCACCGGCGAGCTTCTGCGCGACGAAGACTTTTCTGCCAACATCACCCTGGAGGATCGCGCGGCGGACACCAAGGTGCGCGCCGCCATTGCCTGGTTGGAGCGGGCCGATTTCCTCAAACGGGATGAAAATGTCACCACCGTCTTCCAGGCTCGGCCGCTGGTGAAGGATTTGACGGAAGCCGAGGCGAAGATGCAGCGGCTGAATTTGCCAGCCAAGGAACAGGCCCTGTGGCTGGCGATCCTGCGCGAAGTCATGAACGCCGCTCCGACTGACAGCCTCAAAGTGGATGAGCTCGCGTTGCTGCCTGAGTTCGCCGCCTACGCCCAATCCGGCAACGGCAATAGAACCGCCGTCGCGCAGGCTTTTGCGTCTGCGGGTCATGGGGCCTTTCGAGTCCCAATGACCAACGCCGGCCTGGAAGTTCTGCCGAACCCGCAGACCAGGCTGTCTGCGCCACGCAGCGCCAGAAAGCTCAGCCCCGAAATGGTGAGCGCCAAGATCATCAAAGTGCTCCGCAGCATGGCGGAGACGGGCTTGATGAAACGGGACATGTTGCTGAACGCCTTCGTGCGTCACAAAGTGTCCGATCATTCGCGGGTACGGTTGGACCGGGTCCTGCATTTGGATCGGCGGTTGGTGGACCTGATGGCGACCGAGGAACCGGATCCGGAAGGTTGGATGTTCGTTTCCCTGCGGCTGCTCAACCAGCGCTTGTGCAATGAAGAAATGGCGTCCTCTCCGGATCTGCTCGTCGCGCTACTGAAGAGTCTTCGGGAAGATGGTCGCGGTTTCGCCGGCACTCACGGCAGCATCGACTTGCGCCCGGTGTCGCGCGAGTCGTGGCGCCTGCGGGTGCGGCGAAGTTGGACCGCGATTACTGAGTTGGCGGAGAAACGCCGTCGCGTGGCTTCGGTCGTATTGGAGATGATCTTACAGAAGATCCCTGCAGACGCCCCCGCCAGCGCGGAGCGGTTGGTGGATTTTTCCTTTGAGGAGTTGCGTGATGCGGTCGAACGCGATGCGACCCTCCGCGCGAATTTGAAGGACCTGGACGCGGCCCTGGAGCGCGCCCTGATGTATCTCCACGAGCAGCGGGTGATCGTGCTCCAGCACGGACTCGCCGTCTTCCGCTCGGCGATGACCATTCGACTCCAGCCCCAGGCGAAGGGCGCGAAATACACCAGCGCCGATTACGAGACGCTGGCGCATCACTACCGCGAGCGGATCCTCCAGGTCCACGTGATGAGTGAATACGCCCGCCGCGGGTTGGAACGGATGCGCGAGGCATTGGCGCTCGCGCTGGCGTACTTTACCTTGAACAAAGAGGAGTTTATTCGCCGCCACCTCAGCGCCAAACCGGAGCTGCTTAAACACGCGACAACCGCCCAATCGTACCAGCGCATCGTGACCGACCTGGCCAACCCGGCGCAGATGCGCGTGGTGACGGCGCCAGTCGGGCGCAACATGCTGATCCTGGCCGGTCCCGGCTCCGGCAAGACGAAGACGGTGGTGCATCGGTGTGCCTACCTTTTGCGTGTCGAGCGAGTTCGACCGCAGAGCGTGTTGGTGTGCTGCTTCAACCGCCAAGCCGCGATTGAGCTGCGGCGGAGGTTGGCAGACCTGGTCGGCGACGACGCACGTGGCGTCACCGTATCGACTTACCACGGACTGGCGATGCGCCTCTTGGGTTATGCGTTTTCCGGCCCGACCGTGCGCGCTGCCGAATTCAATTTCGATGCGTTGATCGCCGACGCCGTGAAGTTGTTTCGAGGCGTGAGCGTTCCGCCTGGAATTGAGCCGGACGAAGTCCGCGACCGGCTCCTGGCCGGTTTCCAGCACATCCTGGTGGACGAATATCAAGACATCGACGCGCCGCAGTATGAGATGATCAGCGCCTTGGCCGGTCGAAAACTCTCCGATCCCGACCTCAAGCTCTCGATTCTGGCGGTGGGCGACGACGACCAGAACATCTACGCGTTCCGAGGTGCCAACGTGGAATTCATCCGTCGCTTCCAGCAGGACTACGACGCTGAGATTCACTACCTCGTCGAGAACTACCGCTCGACGCGCTACATCATCGAAGCGGCCAACGGGCTCATCGCTGCCAACGCGGATCGCATGAAGACCGAACGACCCATCTGCATGGACCGGCATCGCATGATGCTGCCAGCGGGCGGGGCTTTCGGTCGGCGAGACCCAACAACCTGCGGCAAGGTCTCGGTGATTCGCGTCCGGGGTGCCGCGGCCCAGGCGGAGGCCGTTGTGTCTGAAATCCAGCGCCTCCGCGCCCTGGGCGTCAGCGACTGGTCAAAGATCGCGGTACTGTCTCGGACGCACTCGGAATTGGCCCAGGTCCGAATCATCGCCGAGAGCGAGCAGATACCCATCCGATGGTTGGCTCAGCGCGAGGCGATTCCGCCGCTGCATGAGGTCCGTGAAGTCCACCGATTCCTGAAGCGCCTGGCAGGGAACCGTCATGCGCTCTGCCACGCCCGTGGATTGAGGGAGATCGCGATCGAGATGTTCTCCGAGGAAAGCGCCAACCCGTGGGTGAACTTCGTGAATGGCCTGGTGGAGGCCTGGCACAGCGAGTCTGGCGACGCGGAGTTGCCGGTTCAGGACGCGCTGGAATTCCTCTACGAAACGTGCGCAGACAGCCGGCGGGAGTTTTGTTTTGGCGACGGTGTGACCTTGAGCACCGTCCACGCAGCCAAGGGCACCGAGAACAATCACGTGCTGCTCATCGGCGCCTGGCCGCTGAATGGGAATCGCCAGGAACCGGAGGAACTCCGCCGCACATTTTACGTCGGCATGACGCGCGCACGGCAGACACTCGCTGTGTTCGACCGGAACGACATCCGCTTGTCATTGCCGAGCACGCTGACAGGTGCGGCGGTGCTGCGCCGTGAGTTTGATGCACAAACGAATGGCCGCAAACTGCCGCAATTCAATTTTGAGCCATTGGGCCTCGAAGACATTTATCTGAGTTACCCGGCGAATTTCGCGGAGGGTCACCGCGTCCACAGGGCGCTCGCCAGCCTGCGGCCTGGTAGCCAATTGAAGATGCGGCAGTCCGAATCGGGCGGCCTCGGCCTTCATGACAACGACGACACCTGCGTTGCCCGACTTTCGCAGAAAGCCGAGGGAGATTGGCGGAACCGGCTGCGGCGCGTTCATGGAGTCAGAGTCCTGGCAATCGTCCGTCGCAGCGCCGAACAGGAAGCAGAAGCGGATCGACGCGCCCGCTGCCGCGTGGCCGAATGGGAGATCCCCGTGGCCGAGGTCACGTTTCTTGATGGAAGGCGCGCGCCCCTGAATTCGCGGCACGATTCTTGAATACCAACTCCCCATGGAGTCGGGGCGGCGGCCTTTTGGGTCCCGGAGGGACAAGGGACAATAGCCGGGGGCAAGCGAGGGACGAGCGCGGCCCCCGGAACTCGACGAAAGAGAGTCCGAGCGACCCGGAGGGTCGCGGGAGACCAGGGAGATCGCTACGAAAGAAGAATGGAGCCATGCCCGAACCGTCGTGGCGGACGAATTCCTTGGTCGTGTCTCTCAAAGCCCCTGGATTTTGAAACTTGACTCATTTACATCAGAATCTGCCTTTTGAGATTCGCTTCCAAGGAGGTAAGCCTTCGTTACTTACACCTAAGATTCGGCCCAAAGTCATTACATTTCGAAGAACAAGTGCTCTGGGATGAGACGTCAGCGGCTGTCGGGGGATCGAGGACAACTTTGTCCCACCGCCGAAGACTCAACACTCGACGGGCCGGGGGGAATCCGCACAATTGCCGAGTGGACGAGCAGACCGAGATGTTCAGATTGCCGGCGGAGCCCGGGATCGCGACGCGACAGCAGGGTTTGGTGATCGGCAAACCCAAGGAGGCGCGGCTCTCGAAGGCCCAGCGGGAGTTCAATCGATTGACCCGCCGCATTGAGAGCCTGCGGCGCGAAATCATGACCACCCAAACGCGTATCGATCAGCACCTGGCTTTCTATGTCTCGGACCTGCGACCCTTGGAGGAGGAGATTGGCCGGGGGCGCGCCGAACTGGTGACGCTCCTCTTCCCGTTTCTCTCAAGGCGCGAGTTTGGCGGGAAGCGGGTTCGCGGCCAACTCCGGCGTTTGATCTCGGCTCAACTCCACGGCGTGATGAACACGTTTGGCGAACTCCAATCGCCGGAATTGAGGTCCATCTTCCAGGCGGTCAATGGCAGGACCATCGAGGAGGCCAGCCAGGAGGATTTCGAGAGCGCGCGCGATCAGATGCAGGATTTCTGCAATGTCATGGGCATGGATGTTGATCTCTCGGGATTTCATTGGAACATGACCAAGGAGGACCTGGCCCAGAGATTCGCCGAATTCGGCCAGCGCCTCGCCAATTCCGATCCACCGCATACCGACCCGCAGGCGCGGAAGAAATCGAAGCGCGCCCTGGACCTGGAGGCCCGGGAACGCGCGGCGGAGGAAATGCGGATAAAGGACCTGGGAAGGTTGTACAAGGGGTTGGCGAAAATCCTGCATCCGGATCTCGAGCAGGATTCGGAGCGGCGGAAGGAAAAGGAGGCCGCGATGAAGCGTCTGACCACGGCGTACAAGGATCGGGACCTGCATACCATGTTGCGCCTCGAGGCCGAGTGGATCGCGCGCGAGCAGGCCGATGCCTCCCGCCTGACCAACGACAAGCTCACCATTTATAACAGCGTGCTGAAGGAGCAGGTCGTCGAACTCGAGGAGGAATTGGGCGGTCTCGCGGGTCATCCCCGGTACGATCCGCTGCACCGGCTTTTGTTTCCTGCCGGACTCATCTTCCGCATTGCCGGGGCGTTCGACCGCAAGGGGATCAAGCAGAAGCTGCACCAGATTCTCGATTGCGTCCGGCGCTCGGTCGGGTCCCTCCAATCCCACGACGCCCTCGCCGAAGTGAAGTCGATCCTAAAGGAGTTCGCGGACGAGGAAGCCCAGGCCAGGGTCAACCAATGGTGACCGCGCCAGTGCGAATGAAGGAGGGAACCTCCGCGAAATGCGCCAGTGATTGGAATCACGATCCTCGCACTCCGCCAATGTCGTGGGCGCCGGACGGCTGGCGCGAAAGGCGCCCCGACTTCGACCCGTCGAACCTCGTCGGTGGCGCTTACACGGCGCCTTTCTTGGCCGCCTCACCCAACCTTCAGACAACTTCCACCGCGGGATGGAAGATGTCCGTGTCCAAGGTGGCCAGAGTCATTCCTCTGCGCGATGCAAGCTCGGCGAGATACAGGTCTGTCACCCCGTCGCTCTTCGCCGCCCGAGACTCGAGGGCGGCAAGATCGCAAGGGATGAATTCCACGGAGTGCTTGGAGAGGAAATCAGCCAGGAGACTCCGGACGCCGGCCATCTCCGAGTTGAACCCCTTGGGATGAGTGCTGATGCGGAGGAATCCAAGCTCCGTGATCGGGCATACGGCCATTGGGCGGCCTCGGGTCCATCGGTCCGCCCGCGGATGACTCGAGTGATTCCTCCAGATGGCGGCAATCAGCAGATTCACATCCAGGAGGTATTTCACAGTTCCCTCAGCAGCTTGCGAACCTCTTCGCTCGTGATGGACCGGCCCGTGAACCCAACCGCATGCGTGCCTCGGCGATACCGGATTCCTGGACGGCACGGGCCGGATTCCTTCGCGCGCTCCATCCGGATCAAGACGATCCGGCCGTTCCCTTCCGGTCTCACCTCGACGACGTCCCCCTGGCCGATCCCCGCCTCCCGTCGCGCCTCGGCCGGGATCACCATCTGCCCTCGGCCGTAAATGGTCGCATGCATACCAAACCCTGGGCGTAAGCAATGCTTACGTCAAGGTTTGACCCCTTTGCCTTTTGCTGCGGGTGGGCGGATGCCAGCTCGCCGGTGCCGTGGCAGATGCCGCGGGCGCGGAACACTTGCCCTGCGGCAAGCCCATGTGGCAGCGTTATCCGCTGACTCCACCCATCGCATCAGCGGGAAACTCGACCAAAGTACAGAGAGAAGCCTTATAAGCTTCTTCAGGTGGGTGTGACTCCCACTCCCGCTACCCGCCTGAACGGCTGCCGTGGCCGAAGGTGGTGGAGGGTGGGTCGGATCTAAACTTTCGATGGCTGAACCGTCACCGAGGGATCGGCGGGCGGCGCGGTCACAACGGTCACTTCCCCCTTCCATGTCCGACCGCGAGTCGCAGCGGCGATTTCAGCGGCGGTCCCGCGCAGGAATTCCTCGAAATGCTTGGTCAGTTCGCGAGCCACCGCCACCCGGTGCGCCGGCAGGAGCTCCGCCAATTCGCCCAGGAGTTTCTCCATCCGAAAAGGGGACTCGTAGAGGATGAGGGTGGCGTCGATCGAACTCAGGCGCCCGAGTTCGCGGCGGCGTTGGCCGGCCTTGTGGGGAAGGAATCCGACAAAATGAAATTCGTGCGTGGGAAGGCCGCTGGCGGTGAGGGCGGCAACCAGGGCGCACGGACCCGGGATGGCCTCGACACGAAATCCCGCATCGAGGGCGGCGCGGACGACGCGCTCGCCCGGGTCACTGATCCCGGGGCTGCCGGCGTCGGTCACCAGCACGACGCGCTCGCCGCGACCCAGGCGGTCCAGGATGTCTGCGCTCCGACGGGCCTCGTTGAAACGGAAATAACTGAAGAGCGGTTTCTGGATGCCGAAGTGCCGGAGGAGCAGTCCGGTTCGCCGGGTATCCTCAGCCGCAATCACGTCACATTCGCGAAGGGCGCGGAGGGCCCGGAGGGTGATGTCCTCGAGGTTCCCGATCGGCGTTGCCACCAGGTGGAGCGTGCCCGGTTTCAGCGGCGGGAAGGATTGTGGCGGTGTGTCGCTCATGGGGCTTGGGCGCAACGCTGCATCCTGACCTCCATGCCGTTCATCGCGAGAGGAACGGCGGGCTCAATCCCTCCAAGTTTGGCCCGGGGAGAGGCCAGGGCCGGCCTGCCCGACCTCCTCCGGCGGCGGCAGGTCGTCCTCTTCGAGCGGGATGCGAGCGGCGCGATCGAGGTCCTCGAATTGTCCGTCCGCCTTCGCCCAGAAGAGGACCATCACCGCGATCACCGTGAGCGCGGCGGACTGACCGATCCAGAGAGCGACTGTCTCGTTCATGCGTCCTCCAGGCCTGGTTTCGGGCATTGCGGCTTGTCGCGCGGCCGGTTGGGGGTCCCACGCTCCGCCTGCTCCCTTGTGGACCCGTCGGGCCGGGAGTCAAGAGGGTCTCCCTCCCGGACTGGATTTCGGGGCGCCGTTGGGAGGAAAGGGATCAGAGGTCCTTGATCGCGGAGTCCAGGACGCCGATCAGGCTCTGAATCGTGTCAACGGTTTCGTCGCCCATGTTGGAGATCCGGAAGGTCGTGCCCTTGATCTTGCCGTAGCCGCCATCGATGAGGATGCCTTGATCCTTCACCCGCTTTTGGAACTTCGGAACGTCGATGGTCCGGCCGCCGGGCCTGGCGCCGTTGTTGACGCAGACCAGCGTCATGGATTCAAAGCCTGCTTCGGGGAACAGCGTGAAGCCATGGCCGGTCGCCCAATCGCGCAGGAGCCGGTTGGTCTCTGAGTGCCGGGCGTACCGCGCCTCCAGGCCTTCCGCCTGGATCTCGTCCAGTTTGTCGGACAGGGCATGGACGTGGGCGATGCTCGGCGTGCTCGGGGTCATGTTTTGCTCCGCGTTCTTCTGGAACTCGAGGAAATCGAAGTAGTACCCGCGATCCGGCGTTTGACCGGCGCGCGCGAGTGCCGCCGGGGAGCACGCGAAGAGTGCGAGTCCCGGGGGCAGCGCGAAGGCCTTCTGGACTCCAGCAAGGAGGACATCGATCCCGAGGGCGTCAAAGGCGATCGGCACCGCCGTCAGGGAACTTACGGTGTCGACGATGAACAGGACATCCGGGTACTGCTTCTTGAGCGCGGCGATCCCGGCCAGCGGGTTCATGAGCCCGCAACTCGTTTCGTTGTGGATCAGGGTGAGGGTGTCGAACTGGCCCGTGGCGAGACGTCGGTCGACTTGTTCCGCCAGGATGGGGGAGCCCCACGGGACCTGGAGGGGTTCGGCGTCCTTGGCACAGCGGCGCGCGACATCGAACCACTTATCTGAAAACGCGCCGCACATGCAGGTGAGGACCTTCCGCCTCACCAGGTTGCGAATGGCCGCCTCCATGACGCCCCAGGCGGACGACGTGCTCAGATACACCAGTTGGCGCGTCCCGAAAACGGATTGGAGCGCGGGCTGGATTCGGGCGTAGAGGTCTTTGAATCCCTGACCGCGATGGCCGATCATTGGACGGCAGAAGGCCTCGAAGGTTCGCGGGCTGACTTCAACGGGGCCCGGGATGTGGAGTTTGACGTGACCCATAGGCGCGACGGCTCGGGGACTCTCGGGAAGGAAGGGGCGCGTCGCAAGGCAAAGAGCAACGGCGGCGATCCCCGGGTGAGGCGGTCCACCCATCGAGGTATCACGGGGGGTATGGCGCCGTTTGTTGAGTGAGGGGAATTGCGGAGAATCGTGAGCCCTCACTCCGGCCCCGTCTTGAGCATCGCTTCCCGGAGGGCCTTGAATTCGGCACCGGGCTTCCACTCGGGCCAGTGACGGGTCTCGGCGACCTCCCAGCCCACGAGAACCAGGAGCCGCGCGTCGTCGACTGCGCCGCTGAAGTCCCACCACGGCTGCATTTCGTCCGTGACCTTGTGGTAGCGGGAGGTCCGATATTCCTCGCGGCGCTGGCGCCCGTATCCAGGCGGATGTCCGATGATGTCGTCGCTCAAGACGTCCAGGTACAAGGCGGGCACGCCCAATCGGGCGAACTCGAAGTGGTCCGACCGAGAATAGCCGCCCTTCTCGGGCTCGGCTTCTTCGCGCACGGTCCGATGTTGGCTCGCCGCGGCCCGGACGAGGAGGTCTTCCAGGGTGTTGAGTCCATGTCCGATCACGCCGATGTCCTGCTGGCGGCCGACAACATTCACGCCGTCCATGTTGAAGTCGGCGAGGGTTCGGCTGAGGGGAACAATCGGATGCCGGGCATAGTAGCGTGATCCGAGGAGGCCTTGCTCCTCGGCAGTCACGGAGAGGAAGAGGACGGTGCGTTTCGGTGGCCTCGGCAGTCGACCGAAGGCCTCGGCGATCTCGAGAAGGGCGGCGGTTCCGGATGCATTGTCCAACGCGCCATTGAAGATCTGGTCGCCCTTCAAGTCCGGATCGCGACCGAGGTGGTCCCAATGCGCCGAGTAAACGATGCATTCATCGCGGAGCACCGGATCGCTCCCGGTCAGCCGTGCGAGGACATTGCGCGATCGCACCTCGCGAACAGTGTTCGTGACCTCGGCCTGGAATGTGGCCGTGAGCGGGACCGGCCGAAAGTCCCGCCGCACGGCCTGCTGCTTGAGGTCGTCGAAGTCATGGCCGGTGAGGGCAAAGAGCTTTCTCGCGCGCTCGACGGTGATCCAGGCGGCGACGGGGAGGCGGTTGGTGTTTCCGTTGGTGGACTGCAGGTCGAAATTCTCGCGGCCCCACGAATTGATGACCACGGAGAAGGGGTACCCGGCCGGACCAGTCTCGTGAACGAGCAGGGCGGCGGCGGCACCGCGTTCGGCAGCGATCTCGAACTTGTAGGTCCAGCGACCGTAATAGGTCATTGCCCGTCCTCGAAACACCGCCGGATCCAGGGAATCAGGATCGTCGGCGCGTGGCACGGGCGGGTCGTTCACGAGCATGACGAGGGTCCTGCCCCGGACATCGACGTCTTTGAAGTCATCCCAGGCGTACTCCGGGGCGACAACGCCGTACCCGACGAAGACCAGGTCGCTGGGCCCGACGTGAACCTGGTCGCGCGCCCACGGAGACCAGGCGACATAGTCCGCCGGAGACTTCCATTCCTCCGTGGTGCCGTCGTGAGTCAGGCTGAGGCGGGGCTGCGAATGGATTCCAACCAGCGGGACCTCCTGGTACCAGGAGCCATCGGGACCACCCGGTTGGAGTCCAAACTCGCGAAACGTCTGGACGAGATAACGAAGCGTCCGTTCTTCGCCGGCACTGGCAGGAGCCCTTCCTTCGAATGCGTCCGACGAAAGGATGCGTGTCCTTTGGGCAAAGTCGGTGGTGCTGATGCTGTCGAGGGCCGGGGTGAGATCGGCGGTCCAGGAGACCGTGGCGGACGCACCTGCGAGCAGGCTGGAAAAGAAGGCGCGGAAACGCATCGGGCGGCATTCTACCGGCCTCAAATGCCCGGGGCCAAGCGCGGCGGCGAATGCGCGAGGGTTCGCGTGGGATGCGAAGGGACCCTCGCCCCCACAGGCGCCCGTCCGCACCCCGAACGGGGGGTGTGCGTGAAAAAGAGCGTTCCCAACGGGATGAAGACAAGCTAAACGAACAGTTAACCATTTCACGTCATGTCGCGGCCAATGAAAAAGGGGCGAATGGCGTGGTTCCTGGGGTCTGAACCGAAACATCTGACGACCATGCATCCGACACCTGCCCTTCCGCGCGCGAGGCGTTCCGGCTTCACGCTGATCGAATTGCTGGTGGTGATCGCGATCATCGCGATTCTTGCCAGCATGCTGCTGCCCGCCCTGGCCCGGGCGAAACTCAAGGCGACTGGCGCCGCCTGTCTCAACAACCAGAAGCAGCTCGTGCTGGCCTGGTTGCTCTACGCGAACGACAATGACGATCGGATCCTGCCGACGCGCTACCGGGACGAGCGCGGGCAGGTGGAGTTGTATGCCGGCGGTTATTGGCGCGGACCCCAGCCGGACATCGCGGCGAACATCTCGCTGGACGAGGCCATGCGCCGGGTGGTCAACGGTCTCAGCAACTCACCGCTGACCAAATACGTCGCCTACGGGACCTACCATTGTCCGGGTGATCTTCGGACCAAGCACCTCAAGCCGGGCAAAGGCTGGGCCTTTGACAGCTACTCCAAGGCGGACGGAATGAACGGGATTTCCTGGGGCGGCATTGAATTGTTCACCAAACTGTCGGGGATTGACTCGGCCTCGCAAGCCATGGTGTTCATCGAGGAGGCCGATCCGCGAAGCTACAACAATGGCACATGGGTGATCGATGTCAGCCCGCCCGGCTGGGTCGATCCCTTCGCCATCTTCCACGGCAACGTCAGCACCTTCGCGTTCGCCGACGGACACGCGGAGCTCCATCGGTGGCTCGAGGGCAGCACGATCAAGGCCGCGACGGACTCGGCCGCCGGCAAGTCCAGCTTCTATTGGTCGGGTGGAAACTCGAAGAACCGCGATTTTCGGTGGGTTTACGAGCATTACCGACATGTGAAGTGGAAGCCTCTTCCGTAGGGGCATCAGCATCGTCCGATGCAGCCGCCGAGGTGAGGAAGCGGACTCAAGTGGCTCCGCCTCGTTACCTCGGCGGCTACGAGCCACGAAATGGTTTTCCCCCATTCGCCATTCGCCATTCGCCACTCCCCAGTTCATGAAGAACGCATGGGGAAGCAAACGGGGATGGATTGTTCGCAAACTGCGGGGGTCTGATCTGAGCATGATGCCGACTCGCCGTGGCGCCCGAGCGGTCCTCCTTCTCGGGGTTCTGCTGATCGCGACCCGGTCCCGGGCGGGATCCGTTACGTTCAATCGCGACGTCCGTCCGATCCTGTCGGAGCACTGCTTTTCGTGTCATGGCCCCGACGCGAAGGCGCGCAAGGCAGGTCTGCGGTTGGACCAGGAGTCCTCGGCGAGGGCGGTCCTGAAATCGGGACACACGGCCATCATCCCGGGCAGGCCGGAGGCCAGCGAATTGATCGGCCGGATCACGGCGGCGGACACGGACGACCGCATGCCGCCGGCCGAGACCAAAAAACCTCTGACGACTGGTGACATCGACGTCCTGAAGGCATGGGTGGCCGAGGGCGCGACGTATGAAGGGCATTGGGCGTACATCCCCCCCGTTCGACCCGCGCCGCCCCCGGTTCAGGATCCCGACTGGCCGCGAAACGCGGTGGACCGATTCGTCCTCGCGCGGATCGAAAAGGCCGGACTCAAGCCATCGCCGGAGGCCTCGAAAGAGAAGCTCCTGCGGCGGGTGAGCCTCGATCTGACCGGGCTGCCGCCAACGGTGGAGGAATTGGACGCATTTTTGGCCGATACCGGCGACAAGGCCTACGAGAAGGTGGTGGATCGTCTGCTGGCGTCGCCGCATTACGGTGAGCGGATGGCGCAGCAATGGCTCGACCTGGCCCGGTATGGCGAGACACAGGGGTATCACCACGATCGACACCGCGACATGTGGCATTGGCGGGACTGGGTGATCAACGCCTTCAATGCCAACATGCCGTTCGACGAATTCACGACGGAACAACTCGCGGGCGATCTTCTGCCGGATCCGACTCGCGACCAGTTGATAGCCACCGGGTTTCACCGCAACGAGATGACCACCTCGGAGGGCGGCGCGCTGCCGGAAGAGTACCTCGTGAAATACGCCGTTGGCCGGGTCGACACGACCGCGCGGGTATGGCTCGGGACCTCCATGGCGTGCGCCGAGTGTCACGATCACAAGTTCGATCCCATCACGCAAAAGGAGTACTACCAGTTCTTCGCGTTCTTCTACGACACACCGGAGAACGGTCTGGATCAGGAGGAGCGGAACCCGGTCCCCCGGATCACCCTCGAGACCGCGGAACAACGGGAACACGCCGCGCAATTGGACAAGGAAGTGTCCGCCCTCGAAGCCGCGGAGTCCCTTGTGATGAGTGCCGACCGCGAGCCATGGGATCGCGCTCAGGCGGATTGGGAGGAACACCACCGCGCCCAGACTCTTGGGGGATGGCAGGCGCTGAAGCTCCTGAACTCGCGGGTGAGTCGTCCAGGCGGCCTCGTGCAAACGGCGGACCATGCCCTTCAGCCGGTCACGCCCAAGGAGGACCGAGTCACTTACGATGTGACGCTTCAGGCCGACGCCCGCGGGCTCAATGGGCTTCGCCTGGAGGTCCTGCCGCCCCCGCAATCAACGGAGGCGACCACCGGCCGTTTTGTCCTCGAAAAGGTCGAGGCCGACATTCGAAGCCTGGATCCGTCGCGCGACGCCGGGCTCGATGAATCCGTGGTGCAGGGGCCCTGGTTTGAGCTGGGGCCATTCCATGCGGGTTCGACGGTCGAGGCCTTCGATCGGGATTTCGGTCCGGAGAAGGGCGTCGACCTGGAGGCGACCTTCCACGAGGGGAAGACACGTTGGCGAGGACGCGAGCCCGGTGGGGACGACGGGCATTTCGCGATCGGGGGGACGACGAACGACGCGGCTTATGTCACGAAGACCCTGACGGTGCCGTCGGCACGAATCCTGGAGGCCCGAGTCGCGTTTCAAGGCGGAGTGAAAGCGTGGGTCAACGGACGAAGCGTCGTTTCCAGGAAGGCAGGCACTTCCCCAGCCCGCGAGGGCGAGCGCGTCCTTCTTTGGCTTCGTCCTGGCGAGAACCGGGTCCTTCTGAAGCTGATCCCCGGGGAGACCAACGCCGGGGTCGATTTTCGGATCCTGCCCGACGCGGTGAGTTCCGTGCCGTTGGAGTGGACCGCGGCAGTGGCGGATGTCGAGCCGGACGGTCCCGAGGCGAAGGTCGTGCTCGATGGGGCGCCTGGGACGGGCTGGACGGTGCCGCGGGATGGGCAAACCCATTCCGTCCTGCTCCAGGCCGCGGAGGCATTCGGGTTTTCAGGGGGAACGGCGATCCACCTGCGACTGGCTTTCCGTGGCGTGCTGGACTCGGCGCCACCGGCGATTCGGGTGTCGGCGACGACCTCGGACAGCCTCCGCGAATTCGTGGGCCTGCCGAAGCCCGTCCGGGCCGCGCTCTTCGCGCCGGCTGGCAGTCTCACAACCGCCCAGCGGATGGAGCTGCGGAGATTTTATCGGCAACATGATATTCCCGAGGCGGCCGAGGCCCGTCGAATGCTGGAGGCTCGGCGCAAGGAGCGGGACGACTATCGGAATGCGTGGCCGACGGCGATGGTGATGCGCGAGGCGCATCCGACCCGCGAGACGCACATCCTGATTCGAGGGCAGTACAATCAGCTTGGGGAAAAGGTGGAGCCTGGTGTGCCGTCCCACCTGTTTGCGTGGCGGGACGATCTGCCGCGAAACCGTCTGGGGCTCGCCCGGTGGCTGGTGGATCCGGGGCATCCCCTGACCTCGCGGGTGATCGTGAACCAATACTGGCAGAAGTATTTCGGGATCGGCCTGGTGAAGACGTCGGAGGATTTCGGTTCGCAGGGGGACTGGCCCACGCATCCCGCCTTGCTCGACTGGCTGGCAACGGAATTTGTGAGGACGGGTTGGGACATCAAGGCCCTGCAACGCATGATCGTCACCTCGGCAACCTATCGCCAGGATTCGGTGGTGTCGCCGGACCTCCTCGAGCGCGATCCGGACAACCGGCTGCTGGCTCGCGGTCCGCGTTTCCGGTTGGACGCGGAGAACATCCGGGACGTGGCGATGGCCGCAAGCGGTCTCTTGAATCCCAGAGTGGGCGGCCCGAGCGTGTTTCCGTATCAGCCGCCGGGATTATGGGCCCAGGTCTCGTTCGAGGGCACCCGTGACTACGTTCAGAGCGTGGGGGCGGACAACTACCGGCGCGGACTCTACACCTACTGGCGACGTTCCATTCCGTATGCGTCCTACACGATCTTCGATGCGCCGAGTCACGAGGTCTGTGTCATGCGGCGGCCCCGGACGAACACTCCCCTCCAGTCCCTCGCGCTGATGAACGACCCCGTGTATGTCGAGGCGGCGCGGGCGCTCGGCGATCGCATCATGCGCGAGGGCGGGTCGAATCTGGATCAACGCATCCGGCGTGCATTCCGTCTCCTGCTGGCGCGCGCCCCGTCGCCACGCGAAATCTCGGTAATGTCGGCCGCGTTTGATCGGGAGTTCCGGAGATTCGCGAGAGATCGCGAGGCGGCGAACCGCCTTATTCACACGGGCGCCTCCGCCCCGCCTGTCGACGTGGACATTGCGGAACTGGCGGCGTGGACGGTCGTGGCCGATACGCTTCTGAATCTCGATGAGACGATTACAAAAAGCTGAGCGCGCGCGCCTGGCATTGCATGAACCGACCCTTGCCCCGTCCGTCTCACGTCGTCGGACGGGACAAGGTGGCCGGAGCCCGGGTGAGGGTTTCCCGCCGCGATTCCTGGCCGTGAGCATTTCAAATACTTGAACTCCATGTACGACCGTCCCGAGCAGGCACTGCATCGCCATTGGAGCCGGCGCGCGTTCTTCCGCCGGACCGGGTTGGGCCTGGGTTCGATGGCCCTGGCGAGCCTGCTTCAGCAGGACCTCCTGGGGGCCGCAGCCCCGGCAGCCGGTTCCACAGGGAGCATTCATCCGCTGCACTTCGCCCCGCGGGCCAAAAGGGTGATCTACCTGTTTCAATCGGGCGCGCCTTCCCATCTCGACCTCTTCGACCCGAAGCCGAAGCTCGCGGAGATGACGGGAATTGACCTGCCGGACTCGGTGCGGATGGGACAACGGATCACAGGGATGACGAGCGGCCAGAAGCACCTGTACTGCGTGGGATCGGCCTTCCCGTTCTCGCCTCGGGGCCGCTGCGGGATGGAGCTTTCCGAGGTCCTTCCGCATCTGGGAGGGGTTGCCGATGAGATCTGCCTGCTGCGGGCCGTGCATACGGACCCGATCAATCATGACCCGGCGGTGACCTACCTGTTCACGGGCAATCAACAGCCCGGCCGTCCGGCCTTCGGCGCGTGGGTCAGCTACGGTCTCGGGAGCGAGAACCAGGATCTTCCCGCCTTCATCGTCCTTCTCTCGGGTCACGGCGGCCAATCCCTGCAGACGCGCTATTGGGGATCGGGTTTCCTCCCGAGCCGTCACCAGGGGGTCCAGTTCCGCGGCGGTGGGGATCCGGTCCTGTTCTTCTCAAACCCGGCCGGCGTCGGGGCGGAGACCCGCCGGGACATGCTGGACGACTTGCAGACCCTGAACCGGATGCAGTGGGAGACGGTCGGGGATCCGGAGATCGAGACGCGGATCCAGGCCTACGAGATGGCGTTCCGGATGCAGACCAGCGTGCCGGAGCTGGTGGACATCTCGAAGGAGTCCCGCGAGACCCTGGACCTCTACGGGGCCCGCCCGGGCCAGCCCTCCTTTGCGAACAACTGCCTGCTTGCGAGGCGATTGGTCGAGCGCGGCGTGCGATTTGTGAATCTCATCCACCGCGACTGGGATCACCACGGCGGGCTGCCGGCCGGGGTTCGCGATCAGGCCGGCCAGACGGACCAGGCCAGCGCGGCCCTCCTCCTCGACCTGAAGCGCCGGGGTCTGCTCGAGGACACCCTCGTGATCTGGGGTGGTGAATTCGGGCGAACCAGCTATTGCCAGGGTGAACTGCGCAAGGATTCCTTCGGTCGCGATCATCATCCGCGATGTTTCTCCCTATGGCTGGCGGGCGGCGGCATCCGGTCCGGATGCGTCCACGGCGAGACCGATGACTTCGGCTACAATATCGTGAGCGGCGGGGTTCACATCCATGACCTGCACGCCACCTTGCTCCACTGTCTGGGCATCGATCACGAGCGATTAACGTACCGGTTCCAGGGCCGGGATTTTCGCCTGACGGATGTCGAAGGCCGCGTGGTGACCGAGATCCTCGCCTGATGGCGAACCGGTATTACGTCGAGGGCGAAGGTCGGGCGGCCGGGGTCCGCGATTTGTTTGGAACGATCGCTCGCCGCTACGACCTCATCAATGACCTCCAGAGCCTCGGGCTTCATCGCTTGTGGAAGCGGCGCCTGGTCAGGTTGGCGGACGTCAAGGAGGGGGAGACGGCCCTCGATGTGTGTTGCGGGACTGGCGACCTCGCGTTCGCCCTTGCCTCGGCTGGAGCGGAGGTGGTTGGAATCGACTTCAGCGCGGCGATGCTCGACGCGGCCCGGAGGCGGGCCCGGGCGGCAAACCCCACCTTCCAGGAAGGCGATGCGCTGCGCCTGCCCCACGGCGACGGGCGCTTCGACCTGGTGACGATCGGGTATGGCCTGCGGAACCTGCGCAGCATTGAGGCCGGGCTTGCCGAGATGGCACGTGTGACCCGCCCGCGAGGACGCCTGCTGGTGCTCGATTTCGCGCGGCCGAAATGGACGTTGTGGCGCTGGATCTACTTCCTCCACCTCCGCACGGTGGTGCCCTGCCTCGGCCGGATGTTTTGCGGCGCCTCCGAAACCCACGCCTACATCCTGAAATCGCTCAGGGCCTATCCGGCGCCGGAAGAGATCGGCCGCCGGATGGCGGCGGCGGGATGGGAAGACGTGCGCTGGTGGAATCTGCTCGGCGGCGCGATGACCATCCACCGGGGGATCCGGGTCACGCCCGATGCGTCAGGCGTTGACCGACCTGTTCCCAGTTGATCACGTGGAGGAACGCGGCCACATAGTCGGCGCGGTGATTCTGGTATTTGAGGTAATAGGCGTGTTCCCAGAGATCGATCCCGAGGAGCGGGACGCGGCCTGACATGTAGGGCGAGTCCTGGTTGGCTGTCGCCTCGAAGCCAACCTGACCCGAGGGCGCCATGCTGATCCACAGCCAGCCGGAACCGAACACACCGAGGGCACGGTCGGTGAACTCCTTCTGAAAATCCGCGAACGTGCCAAAGTCCTTCACGAGCAGTTCCATCAGGGGTCCCGACGGGCCCAGGCCGCCGTTTCGTTTCAGGAGGCTCCAGAACAGGGAGTGGTTCACATGCCCGCCGCCGAAATTGCGAACCGCCAGCCGAATGTCTTCCGGCACACTCTCGAGATGAGAGATCAGGTCGATGGGTGATCTGGCCGCGATTTCCGGATGCCGACTGACCGCGCGGTTCAGGGCCGCGACATACCCGGCGTGATGCTGGCTGTAGTGGATCTCCATGGTTCGCGCGTCGATGAACGGTTCGAGCGCGTCGAAGGGGTAGGGCAGCGGATCCATGGTGTAGCGGCCCGCCGGAGCCGGGGGCGCCGTGGTTCGCGGTGCGGAGGATGGCGCGGAGGCCGCGGCGAGGAGGGTCGGAAACGCAATGGGGGCGAGCGCCGCCGCCTTGAGAACGGTCCGTCGGTGCATAATGCGATGAGATTGGAAACGGGCGCTGAGCATGCCGGCGGCATCGACCGGGTTCAACGGGCATCGCCGCGTTTGACGGATCCTCACCGGCATCGCAGTTTTGGCCGCGGGCCTGCCCGGCGGCGATCTCTCCCATGAACCTGCCCTCACGCCATCCCTCTCCCGTCGGACGGGTGATCGTATGAGTGCCCGCGTTCCGCTGCATGTGTTGATTCTCGAGGACTCGGAGTTTGACGCGCGCGTCATACTTCAGGCCCTCCGGGCGGGCGGGTACGAGGTCCATTCGCGGCGTGTCGAGACGGCGGACATGATGGAGGAAGCCCTGGGTGAGGACGCATGGGACATCATCCTCGCCGATTACAACATGCCCCACTTCAACGCGCCTCAGGCGTTGCGCATCCTGCAGAAGACCCGGCATGATATACCCTTCATCATCGTTTCCGGGGGGATCGGGGAGGATGTGGCGGTCGCCGCGATGAAGGCGGGGGCGAACGACTACGTGATGAAAGGCAATCCCGCGCGCCTGTTGCCGGCGGTCGAACGGGAGCTCCGGGATGCCGAGGTGCGACATCGGCGGCGGGAGGCGGAGGCCCTGCTTCGGGAAAGCGAATTGCGATACCGCAGTCTGTGGGAGACCTCGCCGGACGCCGTCCTGGTCTGCGACGAGGCCGGCGTCGTGGGCTTTGCGAATCCCGCGGCGGAGCTGGTGTTTGGGTTTTCATCGAGCGAACTCACCTCCCTGTCCATCGAGGCGCTCGGGCCCCCCGGTGGCGGCGGTCTGCGCCGGGCGTTGAGCGTTGCCGAGGCCGCCGATCCCGAACGGCCCAACCGCGCCCTGGTCGAGGGACCGGCTCGAAGGAAGGACGGCACGGTGATCCTTCTTGAGGTGGCCTCCAGCCGACTGGACCTGCCGGAACGCCGGTGGTTCGTCCTCTTCGCGCGTGATATCACCGAAAAGCGGCGCAACGAGGAGGAACTCCGGTCCCGCCAGGAGCAAATGCGCGCCGCCCGCGAGATCCAGCAGCGCCTGTTTCCGAGGCACGCACCGGCGGTCGAGGGATTCGACATCGCGGGAAGTTCCGTGCCGGCGGACGCGACGGGGGGCGACTACTACGATTTTCTCCCGATGATGGACGGTCACCATGGCCTCGTGGTGGCCGACGTGAGCGGACATGGCCTGGGTCCAAGTCTGCTTATGGCCGAGACGCGGGCGCTGCTACGGGTGGTCGCCCGAAACCGCGTCGATCCCGGCGAGATCCTGAGCCGAGCCAACCGCGTCATCACGGAGGACGTCGAGGGTGAGCACTATGTCACGTTGATCTTCGTCCGGTTGGATCCCACGACGGGCGAGCTGGTGCATGCGAGCGCGGGGCATCCCGCCGCCCTCGTGCTCGGAAGCGACGGGAGTCTGAAGGCCGAGCTCAAGCGCACCGGCGGCCCGCTCGGGTTCGGCTTCGGTCCCCCGGTCCACTCGGCCAAGCCCGTTCACATCGATCCCGGCGACATCTTGCTGCTCTACACCGACGGCATGATCGAGGCCTCGAGAAAGATCAGCGGTTCCGATGAGCGCGAGGAGTTCGGTCTCCAGCGGGTCCTGGAGCTCCTCCGTGCCAACCGCCATCGCTCGGCCGAGGAGATTATGCGGGCCCTGTGCGACGGAGCGGCGGCGTTCGTGGCTCCGGAACCCCTCGAGGACGACATGACGCTCGTCGTGGTGAAGGCGCTCCGGCGGTCGGACAACACCAGCCGGCCGTGACCCGGCATTCACCGCCCCGCGGCCGCGGGGGCGCGCTCTCCGTCGGACGCGTCGGACGGGAGAGGGACGAGTGAGGGGGGCTACAGTCCCGCCTTTTCCATCGGAGGTTCCGTGGGTTCGGGAGGATGGTGCGCCGGCGGAACGACCGTCACCCGCCTGTCCTGGAAGTGGCCCTCCAGGAATTCCACAAGCTCGCGTGTGGCGGTCTCGGGTTGGTTCTCGTCGTGGGGAAGGCGGAGGCCGTTCACCCGGACCACCCCGTGGACCAGGAAGCCTTCGACATCGGCGAAGGCCGTGAACCGCGTCACGGCGGCCGGGGCGATCGAGGACCACATACGGACGCTGGGGCGGACGGTCAGATCGGAGACATGGGGGATGAGGGCGCCGTCACGGCACAACTGCTTGAACTCGTCGAGGGTCACGGCGACCGCGCCGTCCCAGTCCACGGGCGTCGGATCCGGGGCCTTCTCGACCGAGTAAAGCTGGGCATTGAGCGGCGAGAGGACCGGCCGCAGCAGGGGGAAGAAGATCACGTCGTCGATGTTCTCCTGTCCCGTAAAGATCATCGCCATGCGTTCGATGCCGGGCCCGATGCCGGTCGTCGGGGGAAGGCCGTACTCAAGGCACTCGATGAAGTCGAAGTCCAGGGTGTGGAACTTTCCTTCGTCGCGTTCGGCCTCATGATAGGCGGCGCGCCAGGTCTCGAGGAGGCGGAGTGGATCGTTTTGCTCGCTCCAGTTGTCGCCACACTCGAGCCCGCCGATGAAGATTTCGAACCGCTCCACGAACCGGGGGTCCTCGGCCAGGGGCTTGGCGAGAGGCGAGATCTCGACCGGGTGACCGAGTACCAGCGTGGGTTGGATGAGGGTGGGTTCGACGACGACCTCGAAGGCCTTGACGAGCGCTTCGCCCAGGGTGGGTTGAGGTTCAGTGATGCCCAGGCCCGCCAGGCGGGTGTTGGCTTCCTCCACAGAGGGCAGGTTCGCGAAATCAATCCCGCATCGCTCGCGGACCGCGTCGTTCATCCGGATGCGCGCCCACGGGGGACCGAAGTCAATGGCGTTTCCCCTGACTTGAAACCGGGTGGTGCCGAAGACCGAGACGGCGACATGCCGGAACAGGTCTTCAATCAGTTGCATGTTGTATTCGTAGTTCTCATAGGCGGTCATGGTTTCGACCATCGAGAACTCCGGGTGATGCGAACGGTCGATGCCTTCGTTTCGGAAGTAGCGGCCGATCGTGTAGACCTTTTCGTAGCCCGCCGCGATGAGGCGCTTGAGATACAGTTCGTGGGAGATGGCCAGGTACATGTCCACCCCGAGGGCATTGACGTGCGTCTTGAACGGCTTCGCGGTGCCGCCGCCATATTGGGGCTGGATCACCGGGGTCTGGAATTCGAGGAAGCCGCGGCCGTTGAGGAATTCGCGGATGGCCCCGGTCATGCGCGCGATGAGGGCGAAGCGATCGCGAGTCTCAAGATCGAGCGTCGCATCCAGGTAGCGCTTTCGGAGGACCTGTTCCCGGTCGCGAAGGCCGGACCATTGATCGGGCAGGGGACGGATCGCCTTGGTGAGGAGCCGAAGCGACTCGACCAGGACACTGATCTCCCCGCGCTGGGTCTTCACCACCGTTCCCGTCGCCTCAACAATGTCGCCAAGGTCGAGGAGGTGCAGATCAGCATAGCCCAGGTTGCCGGCGGCGGGATCCGCGGGCTTCACCAGGTTCTTTCGAAGGAAGAGTTGGATGCGGCCGGTCTGATCCTGGACATGGGCGAACGCGAGGGCGCCCTGGTTGCGAAGGGCCATCAGGCGTCCGGCCACCGTGACGACCTTGGACTCCAGGCTGGCGAAATCGCCGAGCACCTGGGCGGCGTGATGGGTCCGCCGACTGCGCGACGGATACGGATTGAGTCCCCGGGCGCGCAGTGCGGCCGCCTTTTCAATGCGGGTATGGCGAATCTCGGCGAGCGGGTTGTTCGACACAGGGCGGTTTGGATAGCAGACCCGGGGAAGGCGGAAGGAGCAAAAAAGCGCGTATGATCCGCGGCGATTTCACGGCCGTTGAAATTTGCCGCGGTCTGTGAACAATTTCCCGCCTCATGTTTGCCATGCATAGAGTCTTTCAATTTGCCGTGGCGGCCCTGGCCTTGACGGTCCTCCGGGCGGGCGCCGCAGACATCAAAACCGCCGAGGACCTCAAGGACGCGCGCCAGAAGGCCAGCTACGGACTGGGCCTGCAGACCGCCCGCAACTGGGAACGCCAGAGCGTCGATATTGACTGGGACGCCTATTTTCGGGGCCTGAATGACGGCCGGCAAGGCGCCGCCCCCCTGCTCACCGACCAGCAAATCCGCGAAGCCATGGACGACTTCCGGAAAGACGTCCAGGCCGCCCAAAAGGCGAAACTCGAGGAGGAAGGCACGAAGAACAAGGCCGCGGGCGAGAAGTTCCTCGCCGAGAACAAGACCAAGGAAGGCGTGCAGACCACGGCCTCCGGGCTTCAATACAAGGTCGTCCAGATGGGCACCGGTCCCAAGCCGAAGACCACCGACAAGGTGACGGTTCAGTACACCGGCAAGCTCATCGATGGGAAGAAGTTCGACAGCTCGCTCGACCGCGGCAAGCCCGCCACGTTCTCCCTCAACAGCGTCATCCCCGGCTGGACCGAAGGCCTGCAACTCATGCCGGTCGGATCGAAGTTCGAGTTCTATATTCCGTCGGAACTGGCCTACAAGGACCACGCGCCGAGCGCGATCGGACCGGACCAGGTCCTGGTTTTTGACGTGGAACTTCTCTCGATCGAGACGCCACCGCCGCCGAAACCCGTGACGAGTGACATCATCAAGGTCCCCTCCGCCGAGGAGCTGGCGAAGGGCGCAAAGATCGAAGTCATCAAGCCTGAGGACGTCCAGAAGGAGATCGAGAAGGAAAAGGAAAAGGCCAAGGACAAGACGAAGTAGGCGTCGTTATATGGGAAGCCCCCTGTTCAACGAGTTTGAACGGCTCACGGCCCGTGATCCGCGGGGGGAGAGCCCTCACCCGCCCTCCGGGCACCCTCGCCCACCGGATGGCAGAGGGACGGGGTGAGGGTTCTGGCGGACGGGTTCATGACACGGGCGCCTGTTTCACAGACCAGGGCGCCAGCGCAACAGGTCGGCGGAGGGGATCCGCCGCCGGTGCGGGCGTGGAGCGAGACCCTTCGGCTTCCCACCTATCTGCCGGAGGCGCCCAGCCCGCACCCCCTGTTCCTCGAGAGGCGTGTCTACCAGGGGAGCCGGGGTTCGCTCTACCCGCTGCCGGCCTCCGACCGCATCGCGGAGACGGCGGTGGATCGCGACTGGAAGGTCGTCGGACTCGAGAATCGCCACCTCCGTGTCCTGATCCTTCCCGAACTCGGCGGGCGGATCCACGCCCTCGAGGATCGACGGCGCGGGTGCGACCTCATCTACCGGCAGCCGGTGATCAAACCGGCCCTGGTCGGACTGGCCGGTCCGTGGATCAGCGGCGGGATCGAGTTCAACTGGCCGCAGCACCATCGCCCCGCGACATTCCTGCCTGTCGAGGTCGAGATTGAGCATGGGGCGGACGGTTCGGTGACGGTCTGGTGCGGCGACCACGAACCGATGGCCCGGATGAAGGGCATGCACGGCGTGTGCCTTCATCCGGATCGGGCCGCCTTGGAAATCAAGGTCCGTGTCTCCAACAGGACCCCCTTTGTCCAGACCTTCCTGTGGTGGACGAACATCGCGACGCGCGTCCATGAGGCTTACCAGAGCTTCCTCCCGCCGGATGTTCACGCGGTCGCGGATCATGCCCGGCGGTCGATGAGCCGGTACCCCCTCGCCGACGGCTGCTATTACGGCGTGGATTATGGCGCTCGCGCCCGCGGAGTCGTGCCCCCCGATCCATGGCCGTCCCGATATCGCCCGTTGTGGGCCCGGTCCACGAAGGATTCCGGGGGATCGTCACCCGCTGCCCGGGCTGGGTCGTCTCCCGCCGGACGGCGGGAAACTGGGTTCGTGCCGGACTACCCGCCCAACGACCTGTCGTGGTACGCCAATATCCCGACACCCTGCAGTTACATGGCGACGGGCAGTCGCGGGGATTTCTTAGGTGGGTACGACCACCGGGCCGGGGTCGGAATCGTCCATGTGGCCCCCCACGCCATCGCGCCCGGGAAGAAACAGTGGACCTGGGGAAACCACGAGTTCGGTCACGCGTGGGATCGCAACCTCACCGATCCGACTTCCGAAGGCGAATACCCGCCCTACATCGAACTCATGGCCGGCGTGTACACGGACAATCAGCCGGACTTCAGTTTTCTGATGCCGGGGGAGACTCGCTCCTGGAGCCAGTTCCTGTTTCCGATCCATGACATCGGCCCGGTGCACGCGGCCAACCGGGACGCGGCCCTCCGCGTCCACGAGGACCACGGGCAGATCCAGATCGGCATCTGCGTGACTCGCAAGATCCGCGACGCCCGAGTCGTGCTGACAGTCCCGGGCGGTTCCAAGCGATCCTGGACCGGGATCGAACTCGCGCCGGGGCGCCCCTTTCAGGCAGCGATTGCGGTGCGTCGTGGCAAGGGGCGCGGCAGTCGGCGCGGCGCGGGGGTGCAAATTCTGGATGATCGCGGGCGGGAGATCCTCGCGCATGTCCCCAGAGGACGGGTCAAGGGCGGGATTCCGGAGGCGGCAAGGGAGCCGCCGCCGCCGGCGCGCATCCGACATGTGGACGTCCTGTACCTGACGGGGCTGCACCTGGATCAGTACCGCCATGCGACACGCTGTCCAACGCTCTATTGGCGGGAGGCGCTCCGTCGCGATCCGGACGATTCGCGATGCAATCATGCGATGGGCCTGTGGCATCTCCGTCGAGGGGAGTTCCACGAGGCCGAGGCGCATTTTCGCCGTTCGGTCGCGCGCTGGACACAGTGGAACTCGAATCCCGCCGACGGCGAGCCGCTGTACTCGCTCGGCATCTGCCTGCGCTTCCTCGAGAGGCACGACGAAGCCCATGGGTTCCTCGCGAAAGCGACCTGGAACCAGGCGTGGGCGTCGGCGGGCTTTCATGCGCTCGCCGAAATCGATTGCAGACGCGGGGACTGGGAGCTGGCGGAGGATCACCTCCGGCGCTCGCTGCGACTCAACGCGGACAACGCGCGCGCCAGGTCGCTGCGCGCGCTGGTCCTCGGCCGATTGCATCGGGAAGCGGAAGCCGCCGAGATCCTCCGCGCCGCCCGGGTCGAGGATCCGCTCGACTGGTGGACACGGCATCTGCTCGGCGAGGAGGTCCGGTGCGATCTCCAGATCCGCCTCGATATCGCGCATGATTTCGCCCGCGCGGGTTTCCACGACGAGGCGGTCGCGATCCTGCGCCTGCCATCCCATCCGAGGCGGGATCTGCCGGACCAAAACTGGGGGGCGGAACCGATCGTTCACTACACCCTCGGTTGGTTGCTGGAGAACGCCGGCGCGCAACGGGCCAGTCGCGCCGAGTACCGAAAGGGAAGAAACGCCCCGGCTGATTATTGTTTTCCCTCGCGCCTGGAGGAGATCGCCATCCTCCAGGCCGCGATGCGCGCCGATCCGTCGGACGGCCGCGCCCCGTTCTACCTGGGGAACCTGCTGCAAGACAGGCGCCGGCACGAGGAGGCGATCCGCCTTTGGGAACGCAGCGCCCGACTCGATCCCGCGAACCCGGTCGTCTGGCGGAACCTGGGGATGTCGTATTTCAACACCCGTCACCGTCCGAAGCGCGCCCTGGCCGCTTACGATCGCGCCTTCGCGGCCAATCCCGCCGATGCGCGGGTCCTCTTTGAGCGGGACCAACTGTGGAAGCGCATGGGGGTATCGCCACGCCGGCGTCTGGCGGTTTTGCTCCACCACGAGCCGCTCGTTCGCCAACGGGATGACCTCGCCGTGGAGGTCTGCGCCTTGCTGAACCAGACGGGCCGTCCCGACCGTGCCCTGTCGCTCTTGAGTTCGCGCCGGTTTCAACCGTGGGAAGGCGGCGAAGGACAGGCCCTTGCGCAGTACGTTGCCTCACGGCTGGCACTGGGTCGCGAGGCCCTGGAAGAGGGCCGGGTTGCGGACGCACGCTTGGAGTTCCAGTCGGCGCTGACCGTGCCCGAGAAACTCGGCGAAGCCCGGCACCCCCTGGCCAACACCGCCGAGATCCACTACTGGCTCGGATGCGCGCTGGATGCTGCCGGTGATGCTGCCGCGGCGCGGGAATCGTGGCGGATCGCCGCGCAATTCGTGGGTGACTTCCAGGAAATGCGCGTGTGCGGCTTCAGTGAACTCACTTATTACTCGGCATTGGCATGGAGGCGTCTGGGCCGGGACGCGCGCGCCCATCGATTGTTCAGGGACCAGTTGAAGGAGGCGCACCGCCTTCGCGCGACGCCGGCGACGATCGATTATTTTGCCACGTCCCTGCCGAACCTGTTGTTGTTCGACGACGACCTCGCCCGCCGTCGGGAGGCGGCGGCGGCCTTTCTCGAGGCCCAGGCGTGGATCGGGCTGGGAAAGAAGCACCGTGCCATCCGTCTGCTGGAGCGTGTGCTGGAACTCGACCCCAACCACGCCCGCGCGAATGCCTGGTTGCCGCGAGTCCAGGGGAAGACTTCGCGAAAGACACGACACCCGGAGGGCTGACGGCGACCTCGCGTCTGCAGGGCAGCAAGTTGGGACGGACCACCGATCGGTGGCCGTTCGGGTTTCTCGCGTCGCCTCCCACGCCGTGACCGGGATAGGGTCCGGCGAAGTCCCCGCCATGACCTTTTCCCTGCTCGACCTCGCGATCTTCGTGGTGTTCTACGCCGTGGTGCTGGGATTCAGCTTCGCCAAGAGCCGCGGCGAAAAGGACAGCGCCGATTATTTTCTGGGAGGACGGCGCCTCCCGTGGTGGCTGATAGGAGTGTCGGTGGTGGCGGCGAACATCTCCACGGAACAGTTCGTGGGCATGGCGGGACAGGCGGCCGGCAATGTCGGACTGGCGGTCAGCGCCTGGCAACTGACCGGGGTGGTCGGGATCGTCGTGGTGGCATTCGGGTTTCTTCCCCGCTTCCTGCGCGCGGGGATCTACACGATGCCGGAGTACCTCGAGTATCGGTACAATTCGATGGCGCGGGCGCTCATGGCGGTCATGACGGTCATCATCTACACCTCCGTGACGGCGGCCGCAGTTCTGTACTCCGGCGCGACCGCGCTGGAAACGATCTTCAACATCGACCTTCGCATCAGTGTCGTGGTGATCGCGGCGATTGGACTCGCCTACGTGCTTTGGGGCGGACTGCTGGCGGCGGTGTGGGCGGATCTTTTCCAGGGAACCGCCCTCCTGGCGGGCGGAATCCTGACGCTCGTGCTGGGAGTCCGCGCGTGTGGCGGTCCCTCGGCGTTTCTCCATCAGAATGCCGATCGGCTCCACATGTTCCTGCCGGCCGATCATCCGGAATTGCCGTGGACCGTTCTCCTGAGCGGGATGTGGATCCCGATCTTCTACTATGTCGGTTTGAACCAGTTCATCATGCAGCGCGCCCTCGCGGCGCGATCCCTGCGCCAGGGACAACTCGGGGTGATCTTCGCCGGGACGCTCTGGCTCCTGGTTCCGCTGGCGATCGTCATGCCGGGCATCGTGGCGCACCAGTTGTACGGGGCGCGCCTGGAACGTATGGACCAGGCATTCCCGACCCTCATCCGCGAACTGATGCCCAACGGGACCCGCGGCTTCCTTCTTGCCGCGCTGGCCGGTGCGGTGGTGAGTTCACTGGCATCGATGCTCAATTCGGCATCCACGCTTTTCACGATGGATCTCTGGAAGCGTTACCTGAGGCCGGAGGCGGACGAGGCGAGCCTCGTGAGAGTGGGCCGGAACAGCACGACGGTATTTCTCGCGATGGCGTGCGTGGTCTCCCTCTCCGATCTTTTGAAGGGCGGCGTGTTCAAATTCATCCAGGAATTCCAGGGCTACATCTCGCCTGGAATTGTCGCGGCCTTCGTCTTTGGCTTTGTGGTGAAGAAAGCGCCGCCCATGGCGGGTGTGGCCGCGCTGGTGTTGAGCGCGCCAATCTACGGCTTTCTCCAGTGGCAATGGGGTGGCGTCGCCTACCTGCATCGCATGAGCCTCACCTTCGTCCTTCTCCTCGCCGTCATGGCGGGCATCACGGCTGTTGCGCCCCTGAAGGAACCGCGATTGCTGCCGGTTCGACCGGGCTTCGACATGACCACGGGACCGGCGGTGAAGGTCCTGGGTTTCCTGGTCATTGCGGCCGTCGTCGCCTTCTTTGTGATCTTCCGATGAACACCCAATGGATTGCCGTATCTCTAGGCGGTTGGATGCTGATGGCGGCGGCGGCCGAATCCACCGATCTGCGTCACCTTCGGGAAACAACCGACGCGTCCCACGCCGTGATCAAGGTCCGCACGGACGTGCGTTCCGCCCATGCCGTTCCCCGGACGATCACCGGCAAGTTCGCTGAACACCTCGGGTGGAATATCTACAATGGGATGTGGGCGGAGGTGCTCAAGAATCCGACCTTTGCCGCGTATTCATTCTCCACCGGGCAGTCCTCCCCGGATGGCGTCGCCACGTATCACTGGCAGAGGGACCGGATTCACGCCGAGCTGCGACAGCAGGGGGCACGATTCGGATGGCCCGATGCGGACGAACACCTGCTGGTGGAGGGTTGGGATGACGGCCTGGCGGCCTTCTGGGGACGCATCGGATCCAGGGAGGCGGTGCGCGTCAGCCCGGATACCGGACCCCATGGAGGCCGGGCACAACGGATCGAAATCACGGCGGGCGGTCAGGGAATCGGGCAGTGGACCTGGCTCCCGGACCATCGCACTCGCGATTTCGAGTTCGAGATCGGTGTCCGCTCGCCCGACCTCCGAAGCCTGGACCTGACGCTCGAAACCGGCGGCGCAAAAAGCCCCGTTGCCCATGCCGAGGTCGATGGCATCGACGACGAATGGAAGACGTTTCATGGAAGCCTGCGCTTGCGTCCGGATGTCCCCGCCGGAGGGGCCTATCGACTTTCACTCACCGGCGGAAAACCCGGGCAGTGGGTGGTCCAGCGGGTCCTGCTGCGACCCTCGGACCATGTCGACGGGTCCGACCCCGATGTGATCCGGCTCCTGCGCGACTCGCATCTGCCGATTCTCCGGTGGCCGGGCGGCAATTTCGTCAGCGGCTATCACTGGGAGGATGGGATCGGTCCGACGGAAGCGCGGCCGACCCGGCCGAATCCGGCGTGGGGCGGCGTGGAACCCAACCTGTTTGGCACGGACGAATTCATGGCGTTCTGCCGCGCGGCAGGCTGCGAGCCGATGATTTGCGTCAATGCCGGTGACGGCACTCCGACCGAGGCGGCCCGGTGGGTGGAGTACTGCAACGGGTCGACCCACTCGCCGATGGGCGCACTCCGCGCGGCCAACGGCCATCCGGAGCCCTACCGGGTGCGGCACTGGGAGGTGGGTAACGAGCTTTGGGGTCGCTGGCAGGTGCATTGGACCACCCGGGACGGCAACGTGGACCGTTTCCACGAATTTGCGTCGGCGATGCGCGCCGCCGATCCCGAGATCACGCTCTACGCCTGTGGAGCGCCTGTGTTCTGGGGAGAAGAGTGGAATCGTGCACTCATCGCGGGTGGCGGTCCAATGTTCCATTGGATCACGGACCACCCCCTCATTGGGGGAGACGTGGCCCAGACCGCCGACCCGTTGGATGTGTTCCGCGATTTCATGGCGGTGCCGGAGGAGTTGCAACGTCGCTGGACCCTGCTTTGGGACGAAATGACCAGCGGAGGCGTGCAGGATTCGCGACTCGCGATCACCGAACTGCAGGTGTTCGCGCATGTCGGCGCCCGAGGCGATGCGAGTCTTCCGGCCCGCCTCAACGGTTCCAACCTCCCGAACCAGGGATCGATCACGGAAGCCCTCTACGACGTCCTGATCTACCACGCGTGTCTGAGGCTCGCGCCGTTCATCGATCTGGTGACCCATTCGGCCGTCGTCAATCACGGGGGTGGCTTGCGCAAGCAACGCGAGCGAGTCTACGCGAACCCGTGTTACTTCGCCCAATCGGCATTCAGCGCCTTCGCGGGCGCGACGCCGGTCGCGGTCGAGATCGAGGCCGCCCCTTGGGAGGCACCGCGCGTCCTCCCGGATCTCCGCCGGGCGACACCAAGGGTGTCCTGCCTTGAGATCGACGCGTTTGCCGCTCTCGACGCCAGCGGGGCTGTGCTCCTCTCCGTCGTGCAGCGCGGCACGTCCGGACCCGTGCACACCTCGATCGAGGTCCCCGGTTTCGCGGCAGCGGAGGAGGCTGAAGTTCGACTGCTGTCGGGCGATTCACCTTCCGCTTCCAACACCCTCGAAGCGCCGGAGGCGGTGCATCCCGTCGACTTGACCCTGCCGGTTCGCCAAGGCCAGTTGTCGCTGGATCTGCCGCCGTATTCGGTGGCTCGCGTCCGTATTCCGCGCGCAGGGGGTTAGCATGACCAGGCACCTGAAACACGATGGATGCGGAAACCACGAAGGTCACGAAGGTCACGAAGGTTAAGAAGGGATTGCAATGAATTCGGATGGCTGCGGGGTTGGGTTCTCAAAGCATGGCAGGACCTGCGTCCTGGTGCTCACGTTGCTCTTGGCGGTTGGTTTCGCCCGCGCAGAGGATACCCGGGACCTCGGCGGGTCCTGGCGGTTCGCGCTGGATCGCGCGGATGTGGGCGTCTCGGAGCGCTGGTATTCACAATCCCTGGCGGGACGGATTCGCCTGCCGGGTTCACTGCCGGGGCAGGGCGTGGGCGATCCGGTCACGGTCGACACGCCCTGGATTGGCAGCATCGTGGACCGATCCTGGTTCACTGCGCCGGAGTATGCGAAGGACCGGGTTCCCGGACATGTCCGGGTGCCGTTCTGGCTCCAGCCGGAGCGCTATTACACGGGCGCGGCGTGGTATCAGCGCGACATCGAGATTCCCGATTCATGGGCGGCGCGCCCGATCGTCCTGTTCCTCGAGCGCGCCCACTGGGAGACGCGTGCCTGGATCGATGGCCATTTCGCGGGCGTCGAGAACTCCCTTGGGACGCCGCATGAACATGACCTCGGTGTCCTCGAACCGGGACGTCATCGGCTGACCCTGCGGGTCGACAACCGGATGGTCATCGATATTGGACGGGACTCGCACAGTGTCAGCGATCACACGCAGGGCGCGTGGAATGGCATCGTCGGCCGGATCGAACTTCAGGCGCGTCAGAATCCATGGATGGATGTCGTTGACGTCCAACCGCGGATCGATCCACGAGCGATCGTCATTCACGGCACCTTGCGCCGGTCTGGAGATCCGACCGCGCCTTCCGAGGTACGCGCGACGGTTGAATTGTCCGGCGTCGCCGCCCGCCCGATCGAGCGGACTCTTCCCGTCCATTGGGAAGGGGAGGAGGGATCCTTCGAGGGCCGCCTGATCCTCGGAGATCAGGCGGCCCTTTGGGACGAGTTCCACCCCGTTCTACATCGATTGACGGTCGATTTCGGCCGCGGCAGCCAGCGGCGCCAAATCCTGTTCGGCCTTCGCGAGGTGAGCACGCGTGGCACCCAAATCCTTGTCAATGGGAGGCCCACGTTCATCCGCGGCACCCTCGAATGCTCGATTTTTCCGAAGACCGGCCATCCACCTGTGGACGTGGACTCGTGGCGACGTGTCATCCGGATCGCCCGGGCGCATGGGCTGAACAATCTTCGTTTCCATTCTCATTGCCCACCGGAGGCGGCATTCATCGCGGCGGACGAGTTGGGAATGTATTTGGACGTCGAGGCGTCCAGTTGGGCAAATGCCTCGACCACGCTGGGGGACGGCAAACCGGTTGACGCCTGGGTCTACGCGGAGACGGATCGGATTCTGCGCGCCTACGGGAATCACCCGTCCTTTGTGCTCATGGCTTACGGCAATGAACCGGGAGGCCCCCGCGCCACGGAGTTTCTCTCCCGGTATGTGGCGCATTTTCGGGCTCGCGATCCGCGGCGCCTCTGGACCTCCGGAGCGGGTTGGCCTCAGTTGCCGGAAAACCAGTGGCATTCCACGCCGGATCCGCGGATTCAGGCCTGGGGCGCCGGATTGAAATCCCGGATCAACGCGAGGCCCCCTGAGACGCGGACCGACTACCGCGATTATATCGAGGCGCGCGAGGTCCCCGTGGTCAGTCACGAAATCGGCCAGTGGTGCGCCTACCCGAATTTCGATGAGATGTCGAAATACACCGGTTACTTGAAGCCGAGGAATTTCGAAATCTTTCGGGACCGGCTCGAGGAGCATGGCCTCGGCGATCTGGGCCGCGCGTTTCTCCGTGCCTCGGGACGCCTGCAGGTCCTCTGTTACAAGGAGGACATCGAGTCGGCGTTCCGAACGCCCGGAATGGGCGGCTTTCAATTGCTCGACCTTCACGATTTCCCGGGGCAGGGGACGGCGACCGTTGGAGTCCTGGACGCCTTCTGGGACAGCAAGGGTTACGTCACCGCACGGGAATTCCGGCGGTTTTGCCAGGCGACGGTCCCGCTGGCGCGTCTGTCACGCCGTGTCTTCACCACGGCGGACCGCCTGGAAGCGGATCTTGAGGTGGCCCACTTCGGCCCGGCGCCGCTCGAGGACACCGTGACCCATTGGGGACTGGTGGACGATCGCGGGCGTGAGCTTCGCGGCGCCAGTTTGCCCGCGCGCACCGTGCCTGTCGGCAATGGACTGAACCTCGGGTCCGTTGCGATTCCGCTCGACGACCTCGCAGTCCCGGCGCGGTACCGGCTCGTCGTCGGACTGATTCCGCGTGGTGGCGGTGAGCGATTCGAGAATGACTGGGACGTCTGGGTGTACCCGTCCGCAGACGACAATGCGGAAGACCGGAAGGTTCGGATCGCCACCGAGCTGGACACCGATGCCGAGCGCGAACTTCGGAGCGGAGGCCGGGTGCTTCTCCTGATTCCACCGGAGCGGGTCCGACCCGATCCCGCGCGCGGTCCCGTGGCGCTCGGCTTTTCCAGCATCTTCTGGAACACATCGTGGACCCATGGTCAGCCCCCCCACACACTGGGCATCCTTTGCGATCCGCGACATCCCGCGCTGGCAGCCTTTCCGACCGAGTCGCACAGCAACTGGCAATGGTGGTACCTGGTCACGCATGCCGGGGCGATGATCCTCGAGGATCTCCCCAGGGAGGCGCGGCCGGTGGTGCGAGTCATCGACGACTGGGTGAGCGCGCGGCGTCTCGGGTTGCTGTTCGAGGCGCGGGTGGAGACGGGGCGCCTGTTGGTCTGCAGCGTGGATCTGCGTGGCGACCTGTCGGCGGACCCCGTCCGACGACAATTCCGCAAGAGCCTTTTGCGGTATGCGGCGGGCGAGCGGTTTCGGCCGGGCACGGACGTGACAGTCGAGCAGATTCGCGCCCTCGAGACCGAGGGTTCGATGGATCGGTTGCCTTAGCCGCAACCATGCAGTTGGATCGGTCGTGCTTGCTGGATCTTTCCGGGCAAGAGCTTCGTCGTTCGCTCGTTACGTATCTCCGTTCCGATACGCGCCTCGCTCACTCCTCGTCTTGCCCGGAAATCTGCGGCGCAATCATTTCCCTCCCAACTGCATGTTTACGGCTTAGCTAGCCCGGATGTTTCCTATCACTTCCACTGCGACCTGCTGCAGGTCCGGTGGGAGAGGAGGTTACCTTCAACCTGCGTACCGCCGCTGCCGACAGGGCGTCGGAACTCGCGGTTGCGGAGCGCGGCCTTCAGGCCGCTTCAATACCCCGACGGCACGCGCGTCGAAGTTCTTGTCGGCCGCCGTCCCGTCCCCTCCCGTTCCGTGGAAGCGGCCTAAAGGCCGCGGTCCGACCCGACGGTATCGCGCCTGCCAAGGATTTCGCTGGCTCGCGGACGGTCTCCTTTCGCAAGACCTCTATGAAATAGGCAGGTTAGAGCCCGTCCGGCAGGGAAACCTCGGCGACCGACGCCGTGGCCAATTCGGGAAGGTTCCCGTTCCAGTCCGGATGGCCGGACGGTTTCCGGCGGTTGCGGGGGTGGGTCGCGAAGACGCGCCGCATCGCGTTGATGAGTTCCTCGGGCTTCAGCGGTTTGCTGACGTAGTCGTTCATGCCGGCGTCGAGACAGGCCTCGCGCGTCCCGGCGATGGCATCGGCCGTCACGGCAATGATGGGAATGCCGGCCCATGGCGCGTTGGTGGCCCGAATACGGCGGGTGGCGGCGAAGCCGTCGAGCTGCGGCATCTGGCAATCCATCAGCACGACGTCGAACGTTTCACGGGCAAGCGCCTGGAGCGCCTTGTTGCCATCACTGACGATGACGGCCTCGAATCCGAGTTTCAGCATGAGGCGCTTCGCGAAGACCTGGTTTGGAGGGTTGTCTTCCGCGACGAGCACTCGGAAGCCGGCGAGATCGTCGCCGACGAGACCCAGGCGCGGAGGCGAGGCGGGACTCAGTCCTCGAGGCGCGGCCTCCGACGGGGCGAGGGCCTGGTGCAGGGCATTGAAGAGATGGGATTGGCGAATGGGTTTGGTGACCCAGGCATCGAAGCCAGCCCGGCGAAGATGGTGGGCATTGACGAGAGATGCGAGCGGCGTGAGCAAGACGAGCCGGGTGTCGTGCACCGCGGGATCCGAGCGGATCTGCGTCGCGAGTTGCCGCGCGTCCATGTCCGTCAGGAGATGATTGATCAAGGCCACGCGGATAGGGGCGCCGTCGGCGTGCGCCTTTCGCAAGGCCTTCAGCACCTCGGCCCCGGACCGGCCATGTGTGCCGTTGTGCATCCCCCAGGCCTCGAAATGGTGGGAAAGCACGCGGAGCGTCGTGGCGCAACGATCGGCCAGGAGCACACGGGTGCCGGCGAAGCGTCGAAGCCACGTCGGCGCGGCATCGTCGGCCCCGCACGCGCCGCGGTCGAGCCGCAGCGTAAACCAGAAGGTGGAACCCTCGCCGAGTTGGCTCGTCGCGCCAATCTCGCCGCCCATGAGGCCGACCAGCCGCTCCGAGATTGCGAGTCCGAGGCCCGTGCCGACGAAACGACGGGAAGGCGAGGTGTCCGCCTGCCGGAACGGCTGGAACAACGTGGCCAGTGTGTCAGCGTCGATGCCAATGCCGGTGTCACGGACGTCGATTCGGATCTCGACCGCGTCCGGTGTCTCGCGCACCAAGCGGGCCTCGACGGCGACTTCACCGCGTTCCGTGAACTTCACGGCGTTGCTAACGAGGTTGAGGAGGACCTGGCGTATGCGGCCAGGATCGCCACGAAGGTGGCTCGGGATTTCCTGGTGAACCAGGCAGATCAGCTCAACCCCCTTTTCGTGGACACGACACGCCGACATCTCGACGGCGCTTTCCACCACCTGACGAAGATGAAGGTCCGTTTCCTCGATCACGAGCTTTCCGTGCTCGATTCGGGATAGATCGAGCAGGTCGTTGACGATCGTGAGGAGGGCCTCGCCGCCGGTCTGGACGGCCTCGGCCAGTTCCTGCTGCTGGGGCGAAAGCGGGGTGTCCAGAAGCAGCCCGTTCATCCCCAGGATGGCGTTGAGCGGCGTGCGAAGCTCGTGGCTGACATTCGCCAGAAACGCGTTTCGAGCGCGCTGCATGGCCAGGCTCTCGCTCGTCAGTCGCTGTTCCTTGGAGAGGGCGCACCTCAGACTTTCATTGCGAGCCTCCAGCGTCTCCTCGAGGAGCGCGACCTTCTTTGCGGCCCGTCGCCAGCCGCGCAGCGTCCGCCAACCGGCCACGGCGAGCACCCATGTCACGACGCCCGCGCACGCCGCCGGGTACCAGGCGAAAGACAGGAGCTCCTCGGGTTCCGCTCCCGGTTTCTGGACACACCTCCCCGCCAGCCGTAGTCCACTTGAAGCGCCCGCCTCCCGGTCATCCCGGCTCGGGTCGCTCCCCGCGCGAACTCCGGGGAGCAAAAGGGTGAATGAGATCGCGAAGAGAAGGAGAAACCCTCCCGGGATCCCCACAACACGAAGGAGTTCGGTCACAATTTGGACGCGAGATCTGGTGTCGTGTCCGTTATTGGCCATAAGTGCTTCAGGACGGGGCGGGCCGCACGCAAGCTTGGAACCCCCCAAAGGGTATCGGTTTGCCAGTCGACCTGCTGAAGGTCCGATAGGGGCAATCCCCTACGACGGCTCCGGCGCCGTATTCGGCTGAGACCGATTTGCATCCGTGACCTCCTTAATTCCCGACCGGGCTGACCGTAAACTTTCGTCGGTCCGCAGTGGAAAAGGCAAGTCTCCATACGCGGTTGAGAAATGCTTCTTGCCTTCCGCCGTCGGATCCTATTCTTGCAGCGGGTTCACATTCGGAGCGGTCGGGATCTCCAGGTGGAGACCGGGCCCGAAGAGTGAACCCAGCCTTGCGGTTGGCGACCACCCATGCTCCTGACGCGATTCAAACCGCTGCGCCTTCTCGTGGGCTTTGCCGAAACGGTGAATTGGGTCTCGCTCCGTCTCTGGACGCGGGACCGGGTGGCGGCCCGATCGTATCACGGTTGTGCGTACCGGACCTTCATGCGTTTCTATCGAAATGGCCGATGGCGCAGCCGGTCCTTCCACGAGTTATTCCCTGACAGCGGACGGCTCCAGGTCATCGTGGAACATCATCCGGAGGACGGCATCTATACCGCGGTCGATGAACTGACGTATCTCGCCCTCCTGACTCGGGTCATTGAACCGCAGGTCATCTTCGAGATAGGCACCTTTCGAGGCCGCACGGCGCTCAACTTCGCGCTGAACGCACCGACCGACGCCATCATTTATACCATGGATCTCCCCTATGAGGAACGGTCCAGCTTCTGCAAGGCCGCCAACCCGGCCGACGCAGCGATCATCCAGGCAAGTCGGACGGGCGAACTCTTCCGCGACCGGCCCGAGGCCAGCCGGATCCGCCAACTCTTCGGGAATTCCATGGTCTTTGACTTCCATCCATATCACGGCCAGGCCGACATGGTATTTGTCGACGGAGCCCATCACTACCGGGCGGCGCGCCAGGACACCCTTTCCGCCCTCGCGCTCGCAAAGGTCGGGGGTTGGGTGATCTGGCATGATTTCGCCAACTACGGCGATTATGCCGACGTGACGCGGGCTGTGCTGGACGAATTGCCGGGTGACCAGGTCTACCAGATCGCGGACACGCAGCTCGCGCTGTATCGAAAGACCGGCTCGGAGAGGTTGCCGGCCAGTTAAGAGCCCGGCCCCTCCCCCTTGCCATCAGGCCAGCGGAACGCGAAGCGTGATCTCGGTTGGATCCTGGGAGGCGTCTTGCCCGGACCTCGGGGAATTGGCAGTCGCCTTCGGCAGGAGTGGCTCGAGGGTATCGACGGGGCCGGCAGCATCCCCCGGGTCGGGATGCGTTTCGTCGGCATCGACATATCGGAGCACCACGACGACCGCGCCGGTCTCACGAACGAGACGGATGGCGACCCGGGTGGCGCGCGTGAAGGCAAACGCGTCCGTCAGACCCTCCCGGAGGGTCCGGACGAGGGCATCGGCAGTCTTCGCTGGGACGTCGTGGACCTCGAGGGGGGTCTCCAGATCGCACACGAGTCCGGTGACCTCCTGAAAGCGGTGGACCTCCGCGCGCAAGGCCCGCTCGAGGCTCGAGGAGACCTCCCGCCCTTCATTCCCGGACAAAGGCGCGAGTTCGCGATCCGGCGAGGAGAGGATCCGGGCCACCAGGGCGCGGTGACGCTGCCGCGTCCGCTGCAGGCTTTCCGCCGCGGAGCGTTGTTCGGATCGATCCCGGGTGAGGACGGTCAGTGTCACCAGGCGTCCGTCCGCATCCCGCAGCGCGTCGATGACCAGGCTCCCCCAGAAGAGGCTGCCGTCGCGGCGAACCACCCATCCTTCCTCGCTAACGCTCCATCCGGCAATGCTCTGCTCCAAAAGCCGCTGGGAATGGCCGGCGTTCACCGCGTCCCGGGATAGCAGGCGGTGAAACGGCTTGCCGACGATCATGTCCGGAGAATAGCCGGTGAGCCGTTCCGCACCCTCGTTCCAACTCGTCACCCGTCCCAGCGGGTCCAACGTAAAGATGGCGCAGTCCCGGACGTTCCGGATGAGGAGGCGCAACTGTTCCTCGCTTTGGCGGAGTCCCTCCTGGGCGCGTTCGCGTTCCGTAATGTCGAGGAGGGTGCCCATCAGGGCGGGACGACCGCCGTGCATCAGGACGCGGCCGTGCACCTCCACCACGATGATGGTTCCGTCCTTGCGCAGGCCATGCACCGTGTAGTGCGAACTGGTGACCTCACCGAAGAGCCGCTGACGGATCTGCTCCTGGACCCGGTCGCGATCCGACTCCGCCACCAGGTCGATCATGCGAACCTTTCCGATCAGTTCCTCGGGCGCATAGCCATACATCTGCGCCAGTCGGCGGTTGACATAGTTGTAGATGCCATCGACGACCAGGTAGACGCCCGTGATCGACTGCTCGATGAGCGTTCGAAACCGGGACTCGCTCTCCACCAGGGCGTCCTCCGCGTAACGCCGCGCCGTGATGTCCTCGGCCACCACGACGAAATGGTCCGGTCTTCCCGAACGATCATGAAGGAGCGACACCGTCAATCGCACCCACGCCGGGCCCATTTCGCCGCGCGCGGCGCGGAGTTGGATCGCGGCGGACCCGGATTCGCCCTCGGCGAGTTCCCGAAGGCGCCGGCTGAAAGAATCGCGGTCCTCGGGATGGATGACGACGGGGAGGTCCAGGTTCAGGAGCTCGTCGCGGGTGTGGCGGACGATGGCGCAGAACTGGTCGCTAACTCGCAGTACCCGTCCCGCCGGGGTCGCATGCGCCAGTCCGATTCCCGTCTGCTCGAAAGTCCGTTGGTACCAGGCCTCCTGCTGAGCGGCTTCGGAACACTCCCGCCGGATCCTGTTTTGAAGGTATCGAAGCCCGACCAGGGCGCCGATCGTGGAGAGGACAACGAAGCTTCCATCCAGGGCCGCCAGCCATCGCCCACGCGCCTGCGAATCGGTCATCACGATCCGAACGAGCGATCCAAGCCCCCAGAACCAGAAGCCTGCAAAGGCTGCATACGCCGCGGTGAGTCCGATTACCGAGAAGGGTCGGGGCAGGAGCGGCCGGATCTTGCCGGTGGCGACCTGCGCTCGCGCGTTCATGCGTGCGGTCTCCTTTGGCTTCCCGACGGCACGGCGCCTTCAAGCCTGGCTCCTGGCGCCGGCCGGTCGGTCGGTGGCCGGTCTGGAGGCGGGGCCCATCTCGCGCGTCTCCGCCGACAATACGCCTGAGTTCACTAATGGACGGAAATGGTATGAACCCGTGACGGGGGGTCTGCAAGCCCGGTTGGCGGATCCGCAGAACCGGGCACGCGCTCCGGTGGGGTACGGGCCACGCCGGTTCACGCGCAGGCGGCAAGCCGTTCCTCCACGTCGATGATCTCGTGGATCTGGAAGAGAAACCAGCGGTCGATGCGCGTCAGATCGAACACCTGGTCGACCGTGAAACCGGCCCGAAAGGCGTGACGGATGAAGAAGATCCGCTCGGCATTCGGGACGCTGAGTTTCCGGCTGATGACGTCCCGCGGAAGGATATCGCGGTCCCCGTAGACCTCCGCTCCGACCCTCCAGGGCCTGCCATCCCCGCCGAGTCCGCTGCGCCCAATTTCCAGCGAGCGCAGGCATTTCTGAAGGCTCTCCTTGAAAGTCCGCCCGATGGCCATCGCCTCGCCCACGCTCTTCATTTGGGTGGTGAGGGTCGGATCGGCCTTCGGAAACTTCTCGAAGGCGAACCGGGGCACCTTGGTCACGACATAATCGATCGTGGGCTCGAAGCTGGCGGGTGTCTCCCGGGTGATGTCGTTCTTGATCTCGTCCAGGAGGTAACCGACCGCCAGTTTCGCGGCGATCTTGGCGATCGGGAACCCGGTGGCCTTCGAGGCAAGGGCCGAACTCCGGGAAACCCGCGGGTTCATTTCGATGACCACCATGCGTCCGGTGTCCGGGTTGACGGCGAACTGGATGTTCGAGCCCCCGGTGTCGACGCCGACCGCGCGGATCACGGCGAAGCTCGCGTCGCGCATGATCTGGAATTCCTTGTCGGTAAGGGTCTGGATCGGCGCCACGGTGATCGAATCGCCGGTGTGAATCGCCCATCGGGTCGAAGTTCTCGATCGAACAAATGATCACGCAGTTGTCGGCTCCGTCGCGCATGACCTCCATCTCGAATTCTTTCCACCCAAGGAGCGACTCCTCGACGAGGATCTCGCCGACCGGGGAAAGGTCCATCCCGCGCTTGCCGAGTTCCTCGAACTCATCGCGATTGTAGGCGATGCCGCCGCCGGTTCCACCCAGCGTGAAGGCGGGCCGGATGATCAGCGGAAGGCGCCCGATGCGTTCGGCGATCGAGCGGGCCTCCTCCAGGTTGTGGGCCGTCCCGCTAATGGGCACGTCGAGCCCGATCCGGATCATCAGGTCCTTGAAGATCTGCCGGTCTTCACCCTTCTCGATGGCGGCGGCGTTGGCGCCGATCATCTCGACGTCGTGACGTTCCAGGCTGCCGGTGCGGTGGAGCGCCATCGCGGTGTTCAGGGCGGTCTGCCCGCCAAGGGTGGGAAGGAGCACGAGCTTGCCCGCCGCCTGCGACTGCCTGAGGTGCTCCTTCTCCCGAATGATGATCTTTTCAACACATTCCGCCGTGATCGGCTCGATGTACGTCCGGTCCGCAAACTCCGGATCGGTCATGATCGTGGCCGGGTTCGAGTTCACCAGGATCACGCGGTAGCCCTCCTCTCGCAGGGCCTTGCACGCCTGTGTCCCCGAATAGTCAAACTCGCACGCCTGGCCGATCACAATCGGACCGGCGCCGATGATGAGGACAGAATGGATGTCGGTGCGTTTGGGCATCGCGGCGTCCATTCAGCCGGGAGAAGCCGCTCTTGAGAATGGTGAAGTTGGGATTCAGGGGATCCGCCGCCTGCCTCCCCGTGAAAGGGATCGGGAACCTCCCGCAATCCAATCTCACGTGACCCACCTGACAAACACTGATAGCAAGCGCCGGTGCGCGCCGCCCTCCTGCGTAACGCCCATCGGGTTGTGGTCAAGCTGGGAACCGGCATCCTGACCGACGGTCGAAAGCGGCCCGACCAGGTTCAGTTCGCCCAGTTGGTGGCGCAGATCTCGGGCCTCCGGGCCGACGGAAGGCAGGTGGTTCTCGTCTCGTCGGGTGCCGTCGGAGCCGGCATGGGGGCTCTCGGATTCCACACCCGCCCCAGGGACCTGGCCGATCTCCAGGCATGCGCCGCCGTGGGGCAATCCCGGTTGATGGCGATGTACGAGGCCTTGTTCCGCCATTACGAACTGCAAGTCGCCCAGGTCCTCCTGACCCACGATGATCTCGCCGACCACGCCCGGCACCTCAATGCCCGGAACACCCTGCTGGCCCTCCTGCGTCGCGGGGTCGTGCCGATCATCAATGAAAATGATGCCGTCTCTGTGACCGAACTGAAGTTCGGCGACAATGACCGGCTCTCGGCCCTTGTGGCTTCACTGCTCCCGGCGGACCTGCTCGTCGTTCTGACGAGCGAGGAGGGGTTGCTGGCCGATTTTGGCGGGCCCGTGCCCCAGCGACTCTCGGAGGTGCCAGAGATCGATCCATCCGTGGAACAGATGGCAGGCGGGACCCGCAGCACCACCTCTGTGGGCGGGATGCTCACCAAGATTCAGGCCGCCAAAATCCTTGTCCGCGTGGGCGTCCCCATGGTGATCGCCTCCGGGCGTCGCTTTGATGCCCTCCAACGAATCCTCGAGGGCGCCGACGTCGGCACGCTCTTCATCCCGCGCGCGGGCCGACTCCCGGCGCGCAAGCGCTGGATCGCCTTTTATCATCGCCCCGCCGGGACATTGCTTGTCGACGCCGGGGCGGGGCGCGCCCTCCGTGAAATGGGGGGAAGCCTCCTCTACCCGGGCATCTCTGACGTCGACGGCACGTTTGGCGCGGGCGCCGTGGTTCGGGTTGTGGACGCCCACGGCCGGGAGATTGCGCGGGGATTGACGCGATGGAGTTCGGCCCAACTGGACGCCCGGTCCGGCACCGGCGAGGTGATCCACCGCAATGATCTGGTCGTCCTTTGACACCGCTGCTCCGCCATGGTTAACCCGCCCTCACGAAGACTCCCGCCCATTCGCCAACTCCTCGCGGTGATGGCCACCCTGCGGTCTCCCGTCGGCTGCCCCTGGGACCGTGAACAGGACCATCAGACCCTCAGGTTCCACGCCGTGGAGGAGGTCTACGAGCTGCTCGACGCGATCGAGGACGGCGACGATCACGAACTCGCGGAGGAACTCGGCGACCTCCTCCTGCAGGTGGTCTTCCATTCCCAGTTGGCCGCCGAGCGCCGCGCCTTCGACTTTGACACGGTCGCTCAACGCATCGTCGACAAGCTCATCCGCCGACACCCGCATGTGTTCGGAGATGTCCGCGTCCGCGGGGTCGACGAGGTCTGGGCGAACTGGGACCGGATCAAGCACGCCGAAAAGGCGGGTACCCGCCACGCCCGGGCTTCGGCCTTGGACGGAATCCCGCGCCATCTGCCGTCGCTCCTCCGGGCGGAGAAACTCGTGAAGAAGGCCACGAAAGCCGGACTGCAGCCCCGGGTGAAATCCGAGAACCGGATCCGGCGCCGCGAACTGGCATCGCGACTCTTCGAGCTGGCGGCAGAGGCGCAGGCGCGCGAGTGGTCGGCCGAGGCCCTGCTTCGGGAAGAGGTCCAGCGCCGCGAACGAGAGTGGCGTCGGAAGGAGCGGCGCCAAGACTCGGGCGGACGCGCGAACGGTCGATCTCAACGTGCGGAGCCGCCGACGTAAGAGCCCTTTCTACTCTTCAGACGGGCTCTAAGGAGATGGATCGGATGGGTCTCGCGTGTACGAGGTCCGTGGAGCGACGAACGGTCCCGGAGGGACCGGGGACAATAGCCGGGAGCAAGCGGTCTCCAGCCTGCGATTTGTGGGACATGCTCAGCATCGAATGGGAGAGGGAGGGGGTGAAGGGCGGTTCATGGGAAGAGCGGCCGATCACCTTCCTGAACCCGTCCCCCATTCCAGGCCGCCCCATACGCGCCCGCCCACTCTCCAAGCTGCGCCGGCGCGATCCGCACGGCGCGCCCGCAGACCTTCCATTCGAACTGGCTCACCATGTCCCTCAATGGATCAAACAGGGTCTCGCCGCATCGCGCGATGCCGCCCCCGATGATCACCAGTTCGGGATCGAGGACGTTCGTGAACCCCACGATTGCCGCCGCCAGCGCGCGCACCGAACGAAGCCACAGCGCCGTCGCATCGCCATCTCCGGCCTCATGGGCACGGATCAGATCGTGGGTCGTTTGAAACCGGCCGCCGGATCGCTCCTGGAGGTTATGGTTCCCGATGGCGTCCTCAAGGCTTCCCGGCGTGCCTGTGATGTCGAGGGGCCCGCCGGGATCCAGGCTCACGTGCCCGAGGTGTCCGGCCTTCCCGGACCACCCGCGCAGCAGCCGGCCCTCGGCCAATACCGCGCCGCCCACCCCCGTGCCAAGGGTGAGGAGGATCGCATTCCGGGCGTCCCGGGCCGCGCCAAGCCACGCCTCACCCAGAAGCGCGGCGTGGGCATCATTCAGGACGGGAATGTTCGGCCTGTGGAGGACCCTCGCCCAATCCAGGCCGACGAGGCCGGGAAACCTTTCCGGCATGAACGCAATGGATCGGCCGTCGGCGGCAGCAATACCCGGCGCGGAGAGGCCGATCGACGCGGCAGGACTCGACTGTCCGGCTTCGAGCCGGGCCGCCACTCCCTGGACGGCCTCCCGGAAGGCCATCGGCACTTCCAGGTTGTATGATTCGTGCAGGCGACCGAGCTCACTCCCGTCCGCGGACACGGCGACGCCCTTGACGGAGGTCCCCCCGAGGTCCAGGCCAATGAGGTACGGATGAGGCATTCCCGGCTCGCTGGTTAAGGGATCTGTCCCTCGCTGAGACACCAACCGGCATCGATCGTCAGGACGTCCCCCGTGATCGCGGCCGCGCCGTCGCCGAGCAGAAAAAGGGCGGCGCGCGCCACCTGTTCGGCCTCTATCATGTCGCCCAGCAGGGGTTGTTTGGTCCGCACATACCCGACAATTGCCGGGTCGCTTCCTGCCCGCGCACTCATGGGTGTGCGCACAAGTGCCGGCGCGACGACATTCACACGCACCCTGTCCGGCGCGTAATGGGCCGCCATGGCGCGGCTGAACCCGATGATGGCGGCCTTGCTCGCGGCATAGGCATGTGTGGCAAAGAATCGGGGCGATGGCGACCAAGCGAGGACGCTGGCCATATTGACGATTGATCCTCGCATGCCGCCCGTGCCGATCGGCTGTCGAAGCATCTGGCGGATGATGGCCCCGCTCAGCAGGAAGAGCCCCCGCGCGTTTGTGTTCATCACCGTATCCCAGCCCGCGGCCGTGCATTCGTGCGCGGGGCCATCTCCGAATCGTCGGCCACTGATCCCCGCCACGTTGAATGCAGCGTCAATTCGCCCCATCCGCTCGACACAAGTGGTCACAATGCGTTCCGCGGCAGCCTCCTCGGTCAAGTCCGCGGCCAGGAACTCCACGGTCGCTCCGTTCTGGCGGAGGCGGTCCCTCAAGGCCTCCCCGTGCTCGGCGGTGCGGCTTGCAAGGAAGAGCCGCGCGCCCGCCTGGGCGGCCAGTTCCGCCGCGGCCGCGGCAATGCCGGTCGATCCGACGACCAGGAGACAGCGGTCGGCGAGGCTGGAATCCAGGCAACTCATTCGGTTTACGGACGATGTAGGCTCGATTCATGGGATGGGTCAATCGGAACGATCCCATCCCTTGCGAGGAGGATCCCCTTCCGGGAATCCACAGGTCCATACGCGGGTGACCAGCTCCGGGGCGGCGGTGGCCCGTCCGCACCTCAACCCCATCGCTCTCAGCCTGAATAGCCGGCTCGGGCGTCGAGTCCATAGGACAGAACGATACCCCTGAGACGACCCTGGAACACGAAATGCAGGTTGCCTCCCGGAGAAAAAAGACTACAACCGTAGGGAGAACTATGAAGACCCGCCGACATGGGGCTGCCACTTGTCTGGCCGTCGCGACACTGCTGGCCTTGACCAGCGGTTGTGGCGCGCGTTCGGTCGCCACCGGGGAACCGGACAGGCCAGAGATCGCCGACGCCCGCGATACGGATTCGACCGCAGCCGTCGAGCCCGCCGCAGTGACCAATGACGTCCAGGCCGCGGATGAATCCGCCGCCCCCGAAGGAGGTTCCGCCCCCGGCATCCTGCGTGCGGAGAGGACCTTGCCTCCGTTAAAGCCGGAACTAGCGGAGGTCGTGAAGCTGGTCGAGTCGGGGGCGGGCGAGGAAGTGGTGCGGGCCTACGTGTCCGCGTCGAACGTGCCCTACGATCTTTCTCTCGAGGAGATCGTCTACCTGCGCGATATCGGGGTGCCGGATAGCGTGATCGCGGCGATGATGCGGCGGGGCGGCGAGCTGCGGGCCCAGGAGGCCGACGCGCAAGACCTTCAGACCAACCTGGTCGCCGCTGTGGATCAATTGAAGCAGGCATTCAACGGAAACGCCGCTGCCGTCGACACGAATGCGAGCGCGGGTCCGGCCGAGGCCGCGAATGCGCCTCCCGTGGCGGCTGAACAGGGCGTCGAGCCGCCTGCCTCCGCCCCGGAACCGGTTCAGCAGTTCTACTCGGATCTCACCCCATACGGGGATTGGTACCAGGTGCCGAACTATGGGTGGGTGTGGCAACCGAGCGTGGTCGTCGTTGACCGCAGTTGGGTGCCTTACCGCCACGGCGGCCGCTGGCTGTGGACGGACAGCGGATGGTATTGGTGCTCCGATTATTCCTGGGGCTGGGCGCCCTTCCACTACGGCCGGTGGTGCACGTACCCGGGGCTAGGGTGGTGCTGGGTTCCGGGCAGTGTGTGGGGCCCGAGCTGGGTGACGTGGCGGTACTCGGATCGCTCCATCGGTTGGGCGCCATTGCCTCCGGCCTGCGGGTGGTCCAGCGGGATCGGGTTGACCTGGCATGGCGGCGCCGTCGACGTGGGCTTTGGATTCGGCCTGAGCGCCTCCTGGTACACCTTTGTTCCGCATTACGCCTTCTGTTACCGGGAGGTAGGCCGTCACAGCTACCGCGGATCGGAGTCGCACACGATCTACGCCCATTCGCGGCCCGTGAATCATTTCGTTCCCGGAGATCATCACGGCGCGATCAACCAGGGAATAGGGTACCAGAAGGTGGCCTCTTTCGTGCGGGGTGAGGTGCCGAAGGCCAGCGTGGAATCCCTTCCCACGAATGCGCGCAGACCCCTCCGGGCGGACCGTCTGGAACGCGCCCGGGGTGGCGGTTATGTCATTTATAAACCCACGTCGGTACCAGCCTCGGGGGGACGCCCCGAAGCGGTCCGCGCCCAGGTGAAACCGGGCGGAACGCGAACAGCCAGTTCCGTGACAGGCGTGTCGTCCCGCCCGGTGCGGGCGGTCCCCAGCCAGACGCGGCCGGGTTATGCGTCGAGGTCGACGCAGGCGGAACTCGAGCGCCGGGCGGGGGACGAACGACCCAGTGTCATTCGTGGGTCGCCTTCGGTCTCCTACGGTTCCCTGCCGAACGCCTCTTCCTATCGGAGCGCCCTGACACCGAAGAGCCCGCAAACCCGGGGCGCGCTCAACGGCACAACGGCGCCGGGGGCGACGCTCGGTCCGACACGTCAGACGATGCCGGTCCCGCTGGCGGACCCGTCGCGCAACCTGCCCTCGCGTTACCTGCCGCAATCTCCGCGGAACTTGAGTCCGTTTGTGCCGAACAAGTCGGCGGCGGAGACCCGGGGTGTTCCGGGCCTGACCGTCCCGTCCGCGCCATCGGCTCCGACCGCGCCCACGGCTCCGGCCTATAACCCGCCGACGCAGTATCAGCGGCGGAGCGTCCCCACCCCGAACTACAATCCCGTCCGCCCGTCGCCGACCTACAATCCGTCGATTCGAACGCCGTCGACCTACACGCCGCCGAAGTCCTCCTTCGAACGGTCTGCGCCGCAGCGGAGTTTCTCGCCTTCACCTGCGATGAGTGCGCCGCGACCGGCCTACTCGGCGCCTTCGCCGGCCATGTCGGCGCCGCGCCCGGCGGCGACGGCGCCCTCGGCGGCGCCGTCCACCCCGTCGGCCAACCGCTCCGGGGGTCGCGGGCGTTCGCAATCGAATTGATCACCTGATGAAGCAAAAGGGGGGTCCCATCGCGAGACGGGCTCTAAGCGTCCTGGCGGGGGCCGAGCCGTGAGTCGGTCCCGGCTGTGGCGGCCGGTATGGGTGCTTGCGATCCTTGCGGGGTGGGGGACGTGGCCGTGGCCCGGCAATCTTGCCTCGGCGGAAACAGGTCGAGTCCTGTATGAGACTCATTTCGAGCCCGGCGAAGGTTTCGACGCGAACGTGACCCTCATTGGCCAGGATGGATGGGTGGGGGAGGGAACCGGGGGCAACGGACTGGTCACAAACTTTTTCGAGGGCGAAGGGCAGCATGCGTTCGTCGGTTTCAACGCGCCTACGAACACGGATGAGTTCCTCAACGTCTGGAAGCCGGTGAACTACCGGCCCGGCATGACGAATCCACCGGTCGTCACGTTCAGCGTGCTCTTGTCGGTTGAGGATTCCAGCGAGACGACGACCAACCGCGATGATTTCCGGTGGAGTGTGTACAACAGCGAGGGCGACCGTCTGTTCACGATCGACTTCGACAATCCGGCCCTTCAGATCAATTACCTGCTCGACAGCGGCGACTTCATTTTCACCGGCCAGACCTTCACGAACAGCGTGGCGTACCAACTGGCGCTGCGGATGGATTTCGAACACAACCTTTGGTCGGCGACCCTCAATGGCGCGCCGCTGGCCACCAACCTTCCTGTCACCACCATGTCCCGGCCATTGAATTTCGGCGACGTGGACGCGGTCTGGGCCATTCGTATCCCCGGCCGGGCCGGGGACAACTTTATGGTCTTCGACAACTACCGCGTTTCAACGGAGGCAGCGGAGCCGTCCAGACTGGAGGCGTTGGGGATGCTCAAGGACGGCCAGTTCCTTGTGCGCTGTTTCGGGGTGATGGGGATGACGTATGTCGTCGAATCCAGCGCCGACCTTGCAACCTGGTCGTCCATCGCGACCAATTCGGTTCCGTCGAGCGGTCATTTCGATCATCTCGATGAGGACGGCGGAAGCCACCGTTTCTACCGCATGGTGGCCCCGTAATCCGCAGCGTTTTGGCTGCGGTTTCTTGACACCCCCCCCTTCGCTGATAGCGTCGCCGGCTCTGCGCTGCCAGCGGGCTGTCCTCATGCCCGGGTCGATCTGCGGACCCGTGCGGATGCCATGGGCGCCAGGTGACCGGTTCCGATTTCAAACCATGAAACGTCAGTATCAACCCTCGAAAATCCGCCGGAAACGGCAACTGGGATTCCGCGCCCGGATGTCCACGAAGAGCGGGCGAACCGTGATCCGCCGCCGTCGTCAAAAGGGCCGCAAACGGCTGACGGCCGTTTGAGATCGTGCCGACTCCGAGTCCATCGGGCCATCGCCTGACCTTCGGCCGCAACCGCCGATTGCGCGGGGCCCGGGTGTTTGCGCAGGTCCGGGAACTCGGGCAGCGTCGGGTCTGCGGGTGTCTCATCCTGAATTGGCGGAGGCTCGAATCGGGAGAGGGGTGGAAGGTGGGGATTGTCACCAGTCGGAGGATCGGCGGCGCGACCGACCGCAGCCGGGCCCGTCGGCTCATGCGCGAGGCCTTCAGGCAGGTTCAGTTCGAAGTTGCCGTGCCCCTGGCCCTGGTCCTGGTGGCGCGGCCGTCGCTGGTGGGGAAATCCTTCGCGGCGGTGGCCCGCGATCTTCAGCGGTGTCTCCGCGAAGCGAACCTCTACAGGCCAGCCCGATCCCCCGTGCTCCCATGAGCCACGCCATCCTGATCGTGCTTCGAGTGTACCGATGGGTGCTTTCGCCCCTGAAGAGCGTTCTCTTCGGCCCCGGGGCGTGCTGCCGCCATGTCCCCTCCTGCTCGGCGTATGCCGAGGAGGCCGTAAGTCGTCACGGTGCCGTGCGAGGCCTCCTTCTGGCCGGGCGTCGCGTCGCGCGCTGTCACCCGTGGGGAACCTCCGGCTACGATCCCGTGCCCGCGGACTGGAGGGGCGCCTTCCACCCGCGCGTGCAGGTGACGGACGGACCCCACCACGACCGTTCGGCGCGGGCGACCTCCTGAATCCGGCAAGGTCGCCCGGTCCTCCGGTCCCGTCGATTTTCTCTGATGCCTGCACCGCAATTCTCGAATCCAAATTCTCCCGGCCCGGGCGGAGGTCTTGATCGGCGATCGCTCCTGCTCCTGGTCGTCACCTGCCTCCTGCTGGTCTTCTGGTATCCGCTGATGTACCGGCTGTACCCGTCGAAGCCGGCGCCGGAAACCAACTCGGTCTCAGGCGCGACCGCCGGGACGGTCACGAATGTCGCGGAAACCAATGTTGCGCCGGGTCCCGCAACGGCCCCCGCCACTCCGCCGTTGAAGCCCGGATTCACCGAGCCAGGGATGCCCCCCCTGCAGGGGGAGCAGAAGGAATTGACGCTCGAGAGCGATCAGGCCCGGTATGTCTTTACTTCCCGCGGCGGGGGCATCAAGGAGGTGGAACTGAAGGAGTTCGACGATTGGATTGTTTGCCGCGAGCGCAAGGCGAATCGTGCCCCCGGGCATGCGCGGCTCAACCACTGGACCGGCACACCCATGTTCACTCTTCTGGGGGTGGACAAGCCAGGGGTCGACCCGGTGTACACGCTCTCCCGCACGAACGAAGGGGTGATCGCAGAGCGGGATCTTGGGGACGGCCTGCGTGTGGTGAAGGAATTCCGGCTGGGGACCAATCATCTCCTCCACATCACCACTCGCGTCCAGAACTGGACGACCACGCCGCGGCCGCTTCCGTCCCAGGAGTGGGTGTTTGGCACCGCCGCGCCTCTGCATCCTGGCGAGAGCCAGATCTATCTTGGACTCTTCGAACATGACGGCGATCACAGCGATCACGTGGGGCAGTCGTGGTTTGCGAACCGCTTCCTCGGCTGCTTCCCGGGCACCCCACGATCGGAATACCTGAGCCCGCGCACCAACACCGTCTGGGCGGCTGTTCACAACCAGTTCTTCGCCGCGATCGTGTTTCCCGAGGACACGAGCGCGCGGGTGTTTTCGCGTCACATTGAACTCACCACCACGAACGCGGCCGGTGAATCGTCCCAGTCGCCGGCGTTCCAGACGGCGTTGTTGTACGGTCCGGAGCAGGTCCCGCCGCAGCAGGAGCGTGTGCGCCAGTTCAGCCTTTACGTCGGGCCGAAGGAATACCGCACCCTGGCTCGACTGGGTCACAACGCCGACGTGGTCATGGGCTTCGACAACTATTTCGGCGGACGCTTCAGCGGTTTTTTCGCCCGGACCCTGCTCCTGGTGATGAACGGTCTCCACCGTCTGGGACTCCCGTATGCGATTGCGATCATCACCATCACCGTCGTGGTGCGTCTGCTGTTTTGGCCGCTGATGCAGGCATCGGCCCGGACGTCCAAGCGGATGGCCGCCCTTCAGCCCCAGATCAAGGAGCTACAGGAGAAGTACAAGGACAACCCGCAGAAACTGAATCAGAAGATGCTCGAGCTGTGGCGCGAGCATAAAGTGAATCCGGCATCGGGTTGCCTGCCGGTCCTCATTCAGTTCCCAATCCTGCTTGGCTTCTACTCGATGCTGCAGACGGCAATCGAACTGCGGGGACAGAGCTTTCTGTGGGCGTGCGACCTATCCCAATCGGATACGATCGCGATGCTCCCGGGCCTGAATTTCCCGATCAACCCGCTGCCCTTGCTGATGGGGGCGACCATGCTGTGGCAGGCGCGCCTGACCCCCATGTCGCCGAGCATGGATCCGGCCCAGCAAAAGATCATGAAATACATGCCGCTCATGTTCATGGTCTTCCTCTACAACTTCTCTGCCGGGTTGACGCTCTACTGGACCGTGTCGAATCTGCTCTCCATCACCCAGATGAAGCTCACCCGGGCCCGGGATGCGAAGGTAACCGCGGTCGGACCGGGCGGCCCGCCCGCCCCCGGTCGACGTCCGCGCCCCGGCGCCAAACCGAAGTGACCGCTGTATGAACCCAGATGCCAAGGCCAAGCTCCTCGAACTGCTCCGGAACCTGGAGTTCGAGGCCACTGTTGAAGAGGGCCAGTTCGAGGACGGACCGATGCTCAACATCATCACCGAGGACTCCGGCCGGTTGATTGGCCGCAAGGGCCAGACCCTCGCCGCCCTTCAGTTCGTCCTCAACCGCCTCCTCTACAAGGAGGACGATCATGCCCAAAAGATCACCCTCGATGTGGGCGGCTACCGGGCGGCCGCCCGCGAGGAACTGATCAAGAAGGCGCTCGTCGCCGCGGACAAGGTCCGCCGCTGGGGGGACGTCATCGAACTCGAACCCATGAATGCGTTCGATCGGCGGATCGTCCATCGTGCCCTCAAGGATGATCCCGACATCGAAACCCATTCCATTGAGGTCGAGGACTCCGATCTGAAGGTGATTCAACTTCGCACGCGATCGGCCTAGGTCCCCCGGGTCCAGGCAACCGGTGGGTCCCCCGGGATGTCCTCCGCCCCGCGATGGGTGGCTTTTCGTCCGTCACCCGAGCCATATCCTCACAATCCCCGACGCGGCTCCCGCAGCCACAAGCCACGTGGAATTCACGCGCCAGCGAAACAGGACTATGGCGGCGCCAATCGCCAGCACCCCGGACCAGACGTCCACCACCGCGGCGGCCGTCAGTTGGCAGGTAACCAGGGTCATCAGTGCCAGCGAGCCGACATTCACACCGTCCAGGATGGCGCCCGCGGTTCGAGAGCGGCGCAATCGAGGCACGACAGGCCCACTGATCGCCACGAAGACGAAGGCCGGCAGGAAGATCCCAACCGTGGCCACTGCCGCGCCCGGAGTCCCGGCGAGCACATAGCCAATGAAGGTCGCCGTCGTGAACACGGGTCCGGGCGTCACCTGTCCGACGGCGATGGCATCGAGAAGCTGCGACTCATTGAGCCAGTGCCAGCGCTCCACGAGGTCTGCCCGCAGGAAGGCGAGGAGCACGTAACCGCTGCCAAAGAGGACCGATCCAACCTTCGCAAAGAAGAGGAACAAGGGCCACAACGCCACTCCGGTCGGGGGAGTGATCGCCAGCGCGGAACCGCCCGCCGCCGATCCCACCGCCCCGACAGTCACAAATCCCGGGAGGGCGTTGCGCCGTCCATGCACGCCCTGAGTGGCGAGGGCCGCAACGCCGCAACCGAAGAGCACCACCAGCTCGTGCACGCCTCCGAACCCGCATGCCAGGGCCACCAGGCCGATACCCCCGAGCGCGACATTCTTCACGGCGGTCCGTGCCAATCGCCAAAGCGCCTGAGCGATGATCGCCAGGATCACCGGCTTGATGCTGGCAAGAAGGGCAAGCGCCGCCGGCAGTCGTCCGAACCTCAAGTACGCCCATGCGATGGTGGCGACCATCAACGTCGCTGGCACAATGAAACAGGTCCCCGCCACCAGGAGCCCCCACCCGCCCGCCCGCCGGCGTCCGATGTGAATCGCAAGTTCGGTGGAATTTGGACCCGGGATGAGCTGGGTCGCCCCCACCAGATCCAGAAATTCGTCCCGGGTCAGCCACCGACGACGACGCACGACCTCGTCCTCCATCATCGCGAGGTGTGCGGCCGGACCGCCGAATGCGGTTGTTCCGAGGCGGAGAAACAGGACCGCCAGTTCCTTGAGGGATTGCGCCCGCGTGCCGTCCCTCAGCGTCGTGCGAACCGGTCCTCCCGCCATGGATCCGCCGTGTTCGAGTAACCCCGCAGTTCCCAGAACCCCAGGAGATCCCGATCCAGGAAGAGGATCTCCTTCACCCACTTGGCGCCCTTCCAGGCGTAGAGCTTGGGGACGATCACCCGTGCCGGGCCGCCGTGCTCCCGCGGAAGTGGGGCGCCATTCCACGAGTGGGCCACCAGGACGTCGTCATCCATGAGGGTCGCCAGCGCGGTGTTCGTTGTGTAGCCGTCATGGGCCCGGAAAAAGACGTGAGTCGCCTCCGCTTTCGGCCGGACAATCTCCGCGAGTGTGAAGAAGGCAACGCCGGTCCACGCCATGTCGAACTGACTCCAGGTCGTCACGCAATGGAAGTCGCTGACATCGCTGAACTGGGGCAAAGCGAGGAAGGCGTCCCAGTTCAACTCCACCGGGTTTGCGACCTTTCCATGGACCTTCAACCGCCATTGATCCCGCAACACCTCAGGTTGCACACCCAGATCAAGGACCGGAAAGTCCGTCACCTGCCGCTGGCCGGGCGGCAGCCGCTCCACCGAGCGGATGGTCGCCGTCTCTTTGCCGGCCATTTTGCGTGCCCACCGCTCCTTGGCGGCGATGTAGGCTTCCTTCATGGCGGTGAAAGCTAACGGGAGTTCGAGGCTTGGACGCCACGATTATTTGAGGCCAGGGCGGCCTCCCGACTCGTGGGTGGTTTCCGGAGTCCCGACGAGCGCGCGCTGCAACCGTGAACCGCGGGAGGAACGCTCGCCCGTCTTCCATGCGCGGACAGTGGGGCGAAGTTCCGAGGATCGTGCCCGGATCCGACAAGGTCGCTCACGCGGGCCGGATGATCGATTCACCCCTTGGCGATTGTCGCGGGACGGGCCAGCCGGCATACGTAATCCATGAATCCCCATGGGATCCGCCGGATTGGGCGGCTGACAACGTTGCTCCTTGCGATGACCGCCGTGGCTGGCGCCTCGGATCGGTTGATCATCAATGCCGACGTCGGCCGGGTGAAAATCAACCGGAACATCTATGGACAGTTCTCCGAACACCTGGGCCGGTGCATCTACGAGGGCTACTGGGTCGGGGAAGACAGTCCCATCCCGAACACTCGGGGCATTCGCAACGATGTGGTCGAGGCCCTCAAACGCCTTCACGTGCCGGTGCTCCGGTGGCCCGGCGGTTGTTTCGCGGATGAATATCACTGGATGGACGGAATCGGCCCGCGCTCGCAGCGGCCCAGTATCGTCAATGTCCATTGGGGCGGCGTAACGGAGAACAACCACTTCGGCACCCACGAATTCCTGGACCTCTGCTCGATGATCGGGACCGACCCCTACATCTGTGGGAACCTCGGATCCGGGACCGTCCGGGAGATGCGCGACTGGGTGGAGTACGTCACGATGGACGGCAGGAGCCCGATGGCGGACCTGCGACGGGCAAACGGGCACGAAGCGCCGTGGCGGCTTCCCTATCTCGGTGTCGGAAACGAGAACTGGGGGTGCGGGGGGAACATGACGGCGGAGTTCTACGCCGACCAGTATCGGCGTTACGCTTCCTACGTCCGGAATTTCGGAGGCAACCTGGTCTTCAAGATCGCCTGCGGCCCGAACGGGGGTGACTACCATTGGACCGAGGTCCTGATGCGGCAGGCCGGCCGCTCCATCGACGGCTTGTCTCTTCACTATTACTGCGGCACCGGCCGTCGCAGCCGGTCCGCCACGAGTTTCGAGGAGGGCGACTGGTTCTTCCTCCTTCGGAGCGCGCTCCACATGGAGGAACTTGTGACGCGGCACTCGGCCGTCATGGACCAGTTCGATCCGCAGAAGCGCGTCGCGCTCGTCGTCGATGAGTGGGGCACCTGGCACAACGTCGAGCCCGGCACCAACCCCGGCTTTCTCTATCAGCAGAACTCCCTGCGCGACGCCCTGGTGGCCGGCATCACCCTCAACATCTTCAACAACCACGCCGAGCGCATCCGGATGGCGAACATTGCCCAGACCGTCAATGTGCTCCAGGCCATGATCCTGACCGACAAGGAGAAGATGCTGCTCACACCGACCTACCACGTGTTCGAGATGTACGTCCCACACCAGGACGCCACGCTGCTGCCGACGGACCTCACTTGTGGCGACTACACCTACGACGGCGAGGGCATTCCCGGCCGGAGCGCCTCCGCATCACGCGACGATCAGAACCGGATCCATGTGACACTTTGTAACCTGGACGCTCAAAAGCCGGCCGAGGTCAGCGCGGAGCTGCGCGGCGCCCGGGCCACCCGGATCTCCGGCCGCGTCCTCACCGCGCCCGACATGACCGCCCACAACACCTTCGGTTCGCCCGATATCGTGCGGCCCGCGGATTTCACCGATTGCCGCATCACCGACGACGGTTTCACGGCGACCCTTCCGGCAATGTCCGTCGTGGTCCTCACCGTCGAATAGCCGCGAACCTTCTGGACGCGGTGAGGCTCCGGGACGCCCCGGCAGTCAGGAGAGGGGTTTCGGCGTGTCCGGGGGCGTCAATCGTCGCGGCGTGCGCAACGGCCAAACGCATGTACCCTGTGGGCGAAAGGAGCGCATGAAAGTCTTCTACTGCCCGAGAGGTATGCTTGTTCTTCTGGCGACAGGTTTGGCGATGCCGGGTGCGGCAGACCAGATCCTGTTTGATTTCTCCAAAGGGCTCGATAAGTCCCTGGCGAGCCCTGTCGATGCTCGATTCAGTCTGGAACGACAGGCGGGTCAACAAGTCCTGCGTGTCCGAACGGCACATCAACAGCGATGGCCTGGTCTCTTGCTTCGGGCGCCTTCCGCACAATGGGATCTCTCCGGGTTCGCCGCCGTCAGCGTGGAACTCCGGAACGCCGGATCCCGGCAGACCACGATTTCCTGCCGGGTCGATGACAGCCGTCGGCAGGGGCTGAGTCACTGCGTCTATGACGGCCTGAGTCTCGCACCGGGCGAATCCGGAGTGCTCAATGTGGAGCTTCGACGCGATTCCGGCATCACCGACGGCGTCACCCTCTTTGGCATGCAGACCTTTCCGGGGGGACCTATAAAGACGATCGACCCTGCACATGTGACCCAGGTTTTCCTCTTCGTGACCGAGCCGACGGTGGATAACGTATTCGATGTCAAATCCGTCCGCGCAGTCGGGAGTGCCGCTCCGCTTAAGCGGGCCGCCGACCATGAACCATTTCTTCCGTTCATCGACACGTTCGGCCAATACATGCACTCGGATTGGTCTGGCAAGACCCATACCCTCCAGGATCTCACCACGCGCCGCTCGGCCGAGGAGCAGGAACTCGCGTCGCACCCGCCACCCGCCGACAGGGATGGATACGGGGGGTGGGCGGACGGGCCCCGTCTCCCGAAGACCGGATTCTTTCGGGTCGAAAAGTGGGATGGCCGGTGGTGGTTTGTCGACCCGGATGGTCACCTCTTCTGGTCCCACGGAGTGGAGGCGGTACAGCTTTCGGATTGGACGCCCGTTGAGGAAAGGAAGACGTGGTTCAACAATTTCCCCGGCGACCAGCCGGCATTCAAGCAATTCCTGAAACCGTCGGTCCGCGCCCTGAAGGGCCACTTCGCCGGACGCCTGCCCCTTTGTTTCTCATTCTCGGCAGCCAACCTCCTTCGAAAATTCGGCCAGGAATGGAAATCAAGCTATCCGGACTTCGTGTTGCGCCGGCGGTTGAGCTGGGGCCTGACCACGTTCGGAACCGGCACCGCCACGAATTTCATCGTCCCCCGGAAGACCGTTTACACCGACATCGTGACGACACGCGACGCCCCCACCATCCAGGGGAGCGAAGGATACTGGAGAGCCTTCCCCGATGTATTCGACCCGCGGTTTGTGTCCACCTTCAGGGCAGCCATGGGGCGCAAAAAGGGAATTAGCGCGGGCGACCCGTGGTGCCTGGGCTTCTTCTGTGACAACGAACTGGGTTGGGGTTCTGAAACCTACCTGGCTGAAGCGACCCTGCGCTCGCCGCCAGGGCAGGCCGCCAAGAAGGCCTTCGTCGAGGATCTCCGGAACCGATATGGCGACATCGGGAAATTGAACGCGGCCTGGGGAACGGAACATGCTTCCTGGGCCGAATTACTCCAGTCGATCAAGACGCCGGCAGCGAGCAAAGCCGAAGGCGACCTGAAGGAGTTCGCCACACGGATTGCAGAACACTATTTCCAAGTTACCCGCGATATCATCCACGAAGTTGCCCCGCAACAACTCTATCTGGGATGCCGGTTCTCCCACGTGAATCCGATCGCCGCCACCGCGGCCGCCCGATTCTGCGACGTACTCAGCTACAATCTCTACATCCGCAGCGTTGCTCGCTTCCGCGTTGACGGGAACCCCGACCGTCCCGTCCTCGTGTCCGAATTCCATTTCGGAGCTCGCGACCGGGGACCTTTCGACGGAGGCGCCGTGGAAGTGGAAAACCAGCAGGCGCGGGGGCGCGCCTACCAAAGCTTTGTCGAGGGAGCCCTTCGCCACCCTCAAATCATTGGCACCCATTGGTTCGCCTGGCGGGATTTTCCCACGACCGGCTATGTGTACACGGAGGATAATTTCCAGGCCGGTTTGACCGATCAAGTCGACTCCCCCTATCCGGAAACGATCGCCGCGCTGCGCGAGATCGGCAAAACCATGTACACGATCCGGTCCGGCAGCTCCCATTAGCCCTCTCGCCCGGTCCGGCCGCAATCCGGATTGAAGGCCCGCGGCCCGGCATCCGATCCTCTCCCATGCGCTATACCTACGAGGATCTCGCCGGCATGATTGATCATTCGCTCCTGCATCCCACCCTCACCGACGCCGAACTCGAGGCGGGTTGCCGACTCGCCGCCCGGTACCGCGTCGCGTCCGTCTGCATCAAGCCATATGCCGTCAAGCGCGCAACCGAATGGCTCGCAGGGACCGGGGTCATTGTCGGCGCCGTCATCGGCTTCCCTCACGGCAGCAGTTGCATCGAAACCAAATGCTTCGAGACGACCCACGCCTGCGACGACGGCGCGGCTGAGATCGACATGGTGCTCAATTCTGGCAAGGCGCTTGGCGGAGACTGGGACTATGTCGAGCGCGAGGTCAGGTCGGTCTGCGCCGAGGCCCACCGCCTGGGCGCCCGCGTGAAGGTCATCCTGGAAACCGATTACCTCGAACACGGGGGTGGCGGGCTCGACGCGGACGGCCTGAAGCGACGCCTCTGTGAAATTTGCGAACAGGCGGGGGCGGACTGGGTCAAGACCTCGACCGGCTACGGGTTCGTCAGGCAGGCCGACGGCCGGTACACCTATCGTGGCGCCACCGAACACGACCTCGCCCTGATGCGCGCCGCCTGCTCTCCGAAGGTCCAGGTCAAGGCGGCAGGCGGCGTCCGGGACCTTGACGGCCTCATGAAGGTGCGGGACCTCGGGGCCAGTCGGTGTGGCGCCAGCGCCACGGCCGACATCCTGGACGAGTATCGCCGGCGCGAAACGGCCGAAGCGGTCCACCCCCATGCGGGTACGCCCCAGGGGACGGGCGCGCCGGGGGGCGGGGGCCACTGAAAACCCGGGTTGTGGCCCACAATTGTGCTCTTTCTCGGCTGCGCATCGTTGACTTGACCCTTCGGGCACCTACCATTTGGGCGTCCCGCCGGCAGAACCTCAAGAACCGGGGAGACACCTGAAGCCGTGGCAGCAAGCGATGATTATCTGATCGATCTCCTGGTCGACATGGGATTCGTCACCCATGACCAGGTGGAGGCCGTGCGACCCAAAGCGGATGAAACCGGGGACGGGGTGATCGACACCCTCGTCGCCGACAATGTCCTCGGCCGGGCCCAGGTCGCGCAGTCGAAGGCCGCCCATTTCAACGTGGAATTCGTCAATCTGGGCGAGATGCGGATTGCGGATGAGGTGATCGCGGCGATGCCCCGCAACGTCGCCAAGAAGTACAACGCCATCCCGGTCTACGCGACCGAGGACTCCGTGTCCGTCGCCCTCAGCGATCCGTCGGACCTCGAGACGATCGACGCCCTCCAGCACCTGCTCAACCGGAACATCGTTGTCCTGGTCGCCAGCCCGGACGACATCGAGTCCACGCTCAACCGGTACTACGGCCGTGCCGACGATTCGGTGTCCAAGATGATCCAGGACATCACCGAGGGCGAGGTCGAGATCGCCGCCGTCGGGAAGCTGGGCGACACCGACGACGGGGCCGTCGTCGACGCCGATGCGCCGATCATCAAGCTGGTCAACCCGATCATCGTTGAGGCCTTCAAGATGCGCGCCTCGGACATTCACCTGGAGCCGCTGTCGAGAACGTTCCGGCTGCGCTACCGGATTGACGGCGTGCTGCACGAGATGAAGGCGCCGCCGAAGCGGCTGCAGGCGTCGATCATCAGCCGTCTGAAGATCCAGTCCAACATGTCCATCGCGGAACACCGGATTCCGCAGGACGGCCGCATCCAGACGCAGCGTCGGCGGCAAGCTCATCGACTTGCGCGTTTCCTGCCTGCCGACCAACCACGGCGAAAGCATCGTCATGCGTATTCTGGACAAGGAAGGCCTGCGCCTGGGGCTTGCCGGAACTGGGCTTCTTCACCGACGACCAGCAGACGTTCGAGCGGCTGATCGGTCTGCCCGACGGCATTCTGCTGGTGACCGGGCCGACCGGTTCGGGCAAGACGACCACGCTCTATTCCTGTCTGCACTTCATCAACCGGCCCGACCGCAAGATCATCACGGTCGAAGACCCGGTGGAATACCATACTGGCGGGCATCAACCAGGTGCAGGTCAACGAAGCGGTCGGGTTGACGTTCGCCGCGGCGCTGCGCTCGATCCTGCGCCAGGCGCCCAACGTGATCATGATCGGGGAGATTCGCGACCTGGAGACGGCCACCATCGCCATCAATGCCTCGCTGACCGGCCACCTGGTCTTCTCCACGCTGCACACGAACGACGCGCCCAGCGCCGTGACCCGTCTTGATCGACATCGGCGTGAAGCCGTTCCTGGTGGCCTCTTCCACCCGCGCCCTCATGGCGCAACGGCTGGTGCGCAAGGTCTGCAAGCAAGTGCGGCGCGCCCTACATGCCGACCGAAGCGGAATTGCGCATCGCTGAGCATCGATGCCGCCAGCATGCCGAAGGCGCCACGTTCATGCAAGGGCAAGGGCTGCGCGGACTGCTCCAACACCGGCTACCGCGGGCGCTTGGGCATCTTCGAGATTTTCGTCATTGACGACGAAGCGCGCAAACTGATCTACGAAAAAGTGCCGTCCTCGGTCCTGCGCGCGCGCGCCCGGGAGATGGGGATGCGCACGCTTGCGCGAGGACGGCGTCCGCAAGGTCCTGGCCGGCTTGACCACGCCGGACGAAGTCATCCGCGCGACCGTGGGAGACGTGGATTGAGTGCGACCGATCGTGACAGCATGAGCCCGTCGTCCACGTGCTTCCGCTGGCGGCTTCGCGCGTCCGGGCCGGCGCGACGTCGGTGAATCGCCGCTCCTGACGCTGACGATTTCCAGCCATTCACGACCGATTCTCGTTCATGTCCTACTCGATGTCCGATTTGTTGCAGTTGGTGGTGTCCGAGAAGGCGCCTCCGACCTGCACATCCGCGTGGGCACGCTCCCCGGTCATCCGCGTGCACGGCATTCTGCACCGCGTCGAAGGGTCCGCCCTGACGCCGGAGGACACGCGAGGAACTGATGCGCAGCATCACTTCCGAGGACCACATCCAGCATGTGCGCGAACGCGGCGGCGCGGACTTCGGGTTCGCCTTCGGCGACACTGGCGCGCTTCCGCGTGAGCGTCTTCAAGGAGAAAGGCAATTTCGGCATGGTCCTGCGGCAGATCCCCAGCAAGCTGCTGACCATGGAGCAGATCGGCATCCCGCCCTCGGCCAAGGAACTCCTCTACAAGCCGCGCGGCCTGGTGCTGGTCACCGGGCCGACCGGCTCGGGCAAGACGACCACGCTGGCCTCGATGATCAACATCATCAACGAGGAGCGCGACGAAGCCCACATCATCACCATCGAAGACCCGATCGAGTATTATCACAAGCACAAGAAGGCGCTCGTCACGCAGCGCGAGATCGGCGTGGACGTGCCGAACTTCGCCGAGGCGCTGCGCCGCGCGCTGCGCCAGGACCCGGACGTGATTCTGGTCGGCGAAATGCGCGACCTGGAAACGATTGAGGCGGCCATCACGGCGGCGGAAACGGGCCACTTGGTTTTCGGCACGCTGCACACGACCGGCGCGGCCAAGACCATTGACCGTATCGTCGAACGCCTTTCCCACCAACCAGCAGGAACATGATCCGCATCCAGCTTTCGACCGTGATGCAGGCGGTGATCTCGCAGTTGCTGCATTCCGCGCATCGACAAGCCGGGCCGCGTGGCCGTCTTCGAGATCATGGTCAACACGCCGTCCATCGCCGCGCTGATTCGCGACAACAAGACCTTCCGCATCCAGTCCGACATTCAGACCGGCGCGAAGTACGGCATGGTGACGCTGGACAGCTTCCTGATCGATAAATACCTAGCAGGGCATGATCGCCCGCGAGGAAGTCATCACCAAGGCCCAGGATCCCGATGACCATCCAGGCCAAAGCTCCAGGAACTCGAAGCTGGCGCAGGCGCGCGAGCGACGCCGTGGCCGCAGGCATGAGCTAATCTTATGGCCGACGAAATTTCAAATCCACTGCTGTCGCTGGTCAAAGAGCAGCGGTCTGATTGACGACCTGCAGTACGAGGAGGTGGTGCGCGGAGCTCAAGCGCAGCGGCAAGCCCGTCTTCCAGATTCTGCAGGATTTCGGCATCATGGACCTGGACTACCATCCTGCAGGTCATGGCCGATCACCTGGGGACCGAGGTGGTCGACGCTGCGCGACGCGGACATGCCCGCCGGAGCTGCTCAAGACGATTCCCGGCCAACACGGCGCGGATGTATCAGTGCCTGCCGGTCGCGCTGCACGGCTCCACGCTGCAGGTCGCGTTTGACGACCCGCTCAATCCCGGCGCGCTCGACGAACTGGGGTTCATCGTCAAGCAAGGACATCCAGCTGGTGGTCGGCCGATCCGGCGGAGATCGAGAAGCGATCGACGAAGTATTACGGCGGCAGGACGACCAGCGAGAGCGTTGTCCGAGATCCTCAAGGAACTGGGCGCGGACACGGAAATCGCCAAGGAAGTCGCCGAGGTGGCCGACGACGGACGACGCCGACGCTGATGGCGGACCTGGCCAACGAAGCGCCGATCGTCCGGTTCGTGAACCTGGTCCTGCTCCAGGCGGTGCAGGACCGCGCCAGCGACATTCACTTCGAGCCGTTCGAAACCGAGTTCAAGCATCCGCTACCGCGTGGACGGCGCGCTCTACGAAATGTCGCCGCCGCCCAAGCACCTGGCCCTGCCGGTGATCTCGCGCCTCAAGGTCATGGCCAACCTGAACATCTCCGAGCGCCGCCTGCCGCAGGACGGCCGCATCACTATTCAGCTGGGCAACCGCCAGATCGATCTGCGCGTGTCTCGACGCTGCCGACGCAGTTCGGCGAATCGGTCGTGCTGCGCGTGCTCGACCGCTCGGCGGTCAATCTGGAACTCGAATCGCTCGGGTTTCCCGAAGTACATCTACGATTACGTCGACCGAGGCCATTCAGCGGCCCAACGGCATCTTCATCGTCACCGGCCCGACCGGCTGCGGCAAGACCACCACGCTGTATTCCTGCCTGCGCCGGGTCAACACGATCGATTCGAAGCTGCTCACCGCCGAGGACCCGGTCGAATACGACATCGAAGGCATCATGCAGGTGGCCATCAACGAGGCGGTGGGCATGACCTTCAGCAAGGCGCTGCGCTCGTTCCTGCGCCAGGACCCGGACATCATCATGGTCGGGTGAAATGCGCGACCTGGAGACGGCGCAGATCTCCATCCAGGCCTCGCTGACCGGCCACTTGGTGCTGAGCACGCTGCACACGAACGATGCCCCCGGCGCCGTCACCCGCCTGGTCGACATGGGCGTCGAGCCGTTCCTGATTTCTTCGACGCTGATGGCGGTGCTCGGCCAGCGCCTGGTCCGCACGATCTGCAAGAACTGCCGCACGCCCTTCGAGCCGACCGAGAACCAGTTGGCGCTGCTCAACCTCTCGCCGCACGATCTGGGCGACAAGGTCTTCTACTACGGCCGCGGCTGTTCGCGCTGCAACGACACCGGCTACAAGGGACGCAAAGGCATCTTCGAATTGCTCGTCATCACCGACGCCGATCCGCGCGCTGATCAACGAACGCGCGCCGACGGTGGTGATGCGGCAGAAGGCGGTCGAGCTGGGCATGGTGACGCTTGCGCGAGGACGGCTTGCGCAGCATCTTCGACGGTGATACAACCATCGAAGAAGTCGTGAAATACACCTGAGCCAGGAGGACCGTTATGCCGAAATTCAATTACGTGGCGATGGATGCCCGTGGCAAGGAAACCAAGGGCACCCTCGAAGTCGCCAGCCAGAACGAAGCCATCGGCCGCGTCAAGGAAATGGGCTTGTTCCCGACCAAGATCGTCGAGGTGGACAAGGCCAAGGAAAAGGCCGACAAGAAAGGCAAGGCCGCGGCGCCAAGGCCGCGGCAGGCAAGAAAAGGGCGGCGGCGATGAACATCAACATCAAGATCCCCGGCCTGAGCGGCAGGGTGAAATCCAAGGTGCTGACGACCTTCACCCGCCAGTTGGCCACGCTGGTCGATGCCGGCTTGCCGTTGCTGCGCGGCTTGCGCGTGCTCGAAAAGCAGGAGAGGAACCCGACGCTCAAAGACATCATCGGCGAACTGGCCGCTGTCGATCGAAGGCGGCAGCACCTTCTCCGAGGCGCTGGCCCAGCATCCCAAAGTCTTCAACCGCCTGTTCGTCAACATGGTCAAGGCGGGCGAACTGGGCGGCGTGCTCGAAGTCGTGCTGAACCGCCTGGCCGAGTTCATGGAAAAGGCCCAGAAGATCAAAGGCAAGGTCATCGCGGCCATGTTTTATCCCGTCGCGGTGATGATCGTCGCCGTCGGTCATCCTGGCGATCCTGATGGTGTTCGTCGTCCCGAAGTTCAAGGACGATCTTCGCCGGCATGCTCGAAGGCGCCGACCTGCCCGGCGTTCACCCAGTTTCGTCCTGGGCATCAGCGACACCGATCAAGGACTACATCATCTTCCCGGCATGCGCTGGCGGTCGATCGGCCGGTTCTGGTCGTCGTCGCTGTTCATCCTTTTCAAGTCCGCGACCAAATTCGGCCGGCACGTCTGGTCGACAAGTTCAAACTCAAGATGCCGGTCCTCGGGCCCGGTCGTCAGCAAGGTCGCCATCTCCCGGTTCACCCGCACGCTGGGCACGCTGGTCAGCAGCGGCGTGCCCATCCTCCAGGCGCTGACCATCGTCAAGGAAACCGTCCGGCAACGTCATCGTCGGCAATGCCGTCGTCCACGTCCATGAGAGCGTCAAGGAAGGCGAAACCATCACCGCGCCGCTCGAAGCTTCCGGCGTCTTTCCCCCCATGGTCATCAGCATGGTGGACGTCGGCGAGCAAACCGGCGCGCTGCCTGAAATGCTCCTGAAGATCGCCGACAACTACGACGACGAAGTGGACAACGCCGTCGCCGCCATGACCTCGCTGCTCGAACCGATCATGATCGTGTTCCTGGCCGTCATCGTCGGCAGCATCGTCATCGCCATGTTCCTGCCCCTGATCAAGCTGATCGAGGGCGTCGGCAATCCGAGCGGTAGCGGAGGGGAGGAGTGATCGGAAAGACCGCCCGCGATCGAAAGGGCAACCACGAAGGGCGCGAAGAAAGCCCTTCGGCGGAGGTCACGGTGTCGAGCGAAGCGCCGCCCTGGTCGCTGCTCCGGAGCGAGTGTCGAAGGTAGCGGGGGCTTCATCCCCAGGAAACAAGCCCAAAAAGAAGGGAATCCGTCGTTCCGCGAGGGCCGCGCGGCGACGTTCACAAGGAGAGGCGAATGGGATGGCGTCCAGGGTGTGCAGACGCATGCCTCGTCCTGGGCTTCGAGGATTTTCGATAACGCCAATCCCTATTCTTGACATCGCGCCGCCAGGGTGTAATGACAATGTCATTACATTGCATGGGCGATTACCATACAGAGTTCAGGTCCCATGGAATTCGACTGGTCTACTCCCGGGTTCCAGTTGGCCGCCCCCGTGAATCCCAAGGACGTCGAGGAATCCTTCGAGGATCCCTTCGCCATCCGGTTACTGCCCGATTCACCCCGGTTCGCGGCGCAAGCACGGTTCTTCAACCTCGGGCGCACGGTCGGCGGGAAGGGTGTCTTCACCGTCTATCGCACCAACGGGCGACAAATTCGCGTTATCCTCGCCCGGCCTTTCGAACCGGAGGAGGCGTTCTTCTACGAACGCAAGGTGAGCCAGGCGCTCCAGTGAATGGCCGCCCCCTCTCGTCACTGGCTGTGATCGCGCGTCCATTCGGGAGGAGAGGCCGATGAACCCTGTCACCCATTGGGAAGAGGTCCCGCTGTTCGATCGCGAGGAGGCCGAGGCCGCGTTCTGGGACGCCAACCGCATCGATCTGCGGCTCATGGAATCGTCGGTGGCTTCCAGCCAGAACGCCGCCGAGTCGGTCACCATCACTCTCCGGATGGACCCGCGCATGCTCGCGCGGATCAAGCGACTGGCACGGTCCCGGTACCTTAATTATCAGAGCATGATGAAGCAGTGGCTGAGCGAACGGATGGAGGAGGAACTCCGCGATCGCCACGCCTGACCTGGAACCGTCATGAAGCGGACCCTTTCGATACTCGAGAGACTGACACCCCCGCCCGCCCCGGCAGCCGCGGTGACGCCCTCTCGCGCGACGCGGGAGAGGAACGGTGTGGGGGACCTTCGGTCCTCCTGCGTTCGTTGCGTTCAACGTGAAGACTCGCAGACTTTGGGCGCCTTCACCCTGATCGAGCTGCTGACGGTCATCGCGATCATTGCGATCCTCGCCGCCATCGCGGTCGGCCTGACCTCCGCGGCGAAAAACGCCCGCATCAACTCACGGGGTGAGACCGAATTGCGGCAGATCCAGACGGCGATCGAGGCCTACAAGGCGGATCGCAACGCCTTTCCGCCCGATCACCGCCTCCAGAATGTTTCCGGCGTGAAGGTGGACCCGGCCGTCAACCCGCTCTACTACGAACTCATCGGCATGGACCTCTCCGGCACCGACAACAACGCCGTATTCCGTCCGAAAGGAGCGGACACCTCGACCCCGGGATTCACGGCGAACCAGGTGGAACAGGTCTTTGGCCGCCGTGGTTTTCTGAATGCCTCCGCGAATCCATCGGAGCCTCCGCAGACGTATCTCGATCCGAAGGCCTCCTCGGTGTGGAGGGGCAAGATCGACACCGGCGGACCGGAGGTCCAACTGCTCATCACGCCCTTTCCGTGGCAGCCGCGCTGGGGACAAGCCCCGGTCCCGACGGCCATGCCCTCGCCGGGAGAACCGAGAAGCCCGAATCCCTGGCGATATGTCTCGACGTCGCCAACGAACAACGTGGGCGGATTTGACCTGTGGGCCGAGATCTACGTCGGCAACAACAAGCGAGTGTTCAAGAACTGGTAGCGAGCTTATGAGGACTTCCAACCACCAGATCATGGGTGGGCACGAGGTGCCCGTGCGCTGGTACGATCGCGGCTGGTCGTTGGCGCTGAATGCGGCGGAGGCGCCATCGGCGCGGCCGGCGGCGTCTGTGCGCAAGGCGGCCCGCGCCGCCAACCCGCGCGTGCCGAGTCTCCGACTGCCGCGTATTCCGGTGACCGTCCGGAAGCGGTTGTCGCAATTTGCGCGTTCGCCGCGTGCCCGGAGATAAACCCATGAAGACTCTCCATTCCCATCCTGCCCGCGACGGGGGTTTTACCCTGATCGAATTGTTGGTCGTCATCGCCATCATCGGGGTGCTGGCCAGCATGCTCCTTCCCGCCATCGCGAAGGCCAAGGTCCACGCGCAGATCGCGTCGGCGAAGACGGAGATGAACGCGATCGTCGGGGCGGTGCAGCAATACCAGGCGACTTACGGCCGCTATCCCGCCAGCAAGGCGATGCGCGAGGCCCTGACCGAGACCTCACCGGACGCCACGTATGGCACCGATCAGAAGGGCATCGACGGCGGGCAGGTCGTGATGTTTGACGCGGCCCATCTGCCCCAGGGCGCCCCGGCTCCCCCAACGATCAGCAACGGGAACAAATACGAGGCCTCCAATGCCGAGCTCATGGCAATCCTGACGGACGCCGAAACGCGGCCCTGGGATCAGAAGCCGACCGTTAATCAGAATCACGCCCTGAACCCGCAGAAGAACGCGTTCCTCAACGTGAAATACAATTCCCAGAACCGCGGTCCCGGCCTGGGCACCGACCTCCTTTACCGGGATCCCTGGGGCTTGCCGTACATCATCTCGATCGACATGAACTACGACAACCTCTGCCGGGACGCGTTTTACAGGCAGAACGGTGTCTCGAATCAAGGCGGTAGCGGCTACAATGGCCTGGTCAGGACCGGCAATGGAAACGACTGGGAGATCCGCGCCCCGGTCGTCGTCTGGTCCTTGGGTCCCGATCGCCAGGCCAACGCCGGACTGCCCGCCAATGCCGGCGTCAACAAGGACAACGTCCTGAGCTGGAAATAGAGGCGACGTATGCGGCCGGTGAATCCATCCCTTCGAACACGGCCTCGCCGCCGGACCTCCCTCGCCGGTCCAACGGGAGAGGGCCGGGATGAGGGCTGGCCTTCCCCGGTGCCTCCCCATCCGGTCTTCGCGATCCTGTCGCGTGGTTCCCTCAGCGCCTTCACCCTCGCTGAACTCCTGGTCGTCATCGCCATCATCGGCCTCCTCGCCGCGATCGGTCTGCCGGCCCTGCGCGGCCTGGGCGAATCCAACTCCATCGACGCCGCCACCCGGCAGATGCTCGACGACCTCGGCTATGCCCGCCTGCGAGCCATCAATGATCGGGCGACGGTCTACATGTTGTTTGTCCCGCCGACCGTCGAACAGGTCGTCACCAATCTCGCGCCCTACCGGTTCACCGGTTACACCCTGTTCGCCCGGCGGACGGTCGGCGAGCAACCGGGACGACTGACTCCCCGCCAACTGATCCCGTGGCGGCAGTTGCCCGACAAGACCTTTTTCGCCACGGCGAAGTATGTGCCGCCCGACACGAGCGCCGTCTCCACCAATGTCTACGAGCAACCCTTCGCCTGGGGCCGCAAGTTCCCGATCACGGTGACCAACGAGGTCTACCTGATCGACATGCCCTACATTGCCTTCAATCCGCAGGGGCAGGTCGTCCGTTACGACAACCAGGGGCAGGTGCTTCCTGGCCGGGATGAGTATGTGCCGCTTGTGAAGGGCAGCATCCTCCAGCCGCAGGACGCGCAGGGACGGTTCGTGGAGGCCCCCGACGTGGTGGAAGTCCCCAAAGGCAACCGCCGCTACCTGAAGGTGAACTGGCTCACGGGCCGAACGGAGGTCCTGGGGGATCTTGTCGTCTCGACGGATGGTTCGCAGCGCATCGCCAGCCGACCCAAATGAACCTTCTGCGTCCAGCCGCGGCACCCCGTCGCTCCGAGAGCGCCTTCACCATGGTGGAGATCGCGCTGAGCCTGGCGATCGTCGCGTTCGCAATGGTGGCCATTCTCGGCGTGCTGCCCACCGGTCTCCGCGTCCAGAAGGACAACCGCGAGGACACGATCATCAACGCCGACGGCGCCTACATCCTCGAGGCGATTCGGTCAGGCAATGACCGGTTGGGACTCCTGACGAACGTCTATTTCCTCTCCCTGAACTTCAAGAACGGGGATCGCACGGTGGTCCCAAACGACCCCGGTGATCCTGACCTGACGGGCCAGACGTTGCTGGGCCTTCTCAGCACCCCGAAGAGCACGGCCAATCGCGGTCTGAGCAATGTCGTGGCGTGGGTTCGCGCCCTCAACGGCCCCGCAATTGAAGGTGACCCGAACGCGAAGGAAGTCGCCTTCCGCTACCAGTTGTCGGCGGAGATCCAGCCGTACCTCGCGTATCCTCCGCTCCTCACGAACAGCCTGACGACGAATGACCTCGCCCGCATCACGGCCCTCCAGAATCACTTGTACGAGGTTCGATTGACGTTTCAATGGCCTCTTTTTCGCGACACGGCGACCGCTCCGCAAAACGCGCGGGTTGGGACCCGGCGCCGGACGTTTCGGACGCTCGTGGGCGGATCGCAGACCTTTCATCCGACGAACGTCCTGGGCAGTCAGCGGCTGGTCTTTTATTTCGAGCCGTCGACTTACTGACTGACACGATGCGCCTTCGCCCTTCCATGAACCTGTCCTCACCCCATCCCTCTCCCATCGGATGGGAGAGGGTGCCCGGAGGGCGGGTAAGAGCCCGTCTGAAAAGTCCTTTGCGCGAGGCTTTCACCATCCTGGAGCTGCTGCTGTCGGTGGCGATCATGACGGTCATCGTCATCGGGCTCTACACCGTCTTCAACCAGACTCAGAAGGCGCTTCGGGGAACCATGTCCCAGGTGGACGTGCTCGAGAGCGTCCGCGCGACAACGGATATCGTCGGGCGCGACCTTGAGGGCATCTCGTACGTGCCGCTGGCCGGCTACACGAATCTCTCCATTGCGCGGAGTCCGATCTCACAGGGTGTTCAGTTGAACGACCTCTCAGGAAAGGCCCTGCTCAATACCGTCCTTCAGGATGTTTTCTTCCATCGGCGTGTCGGCGAACGCTGGAGCGCGATCGGATACTGGGTGGGTCCCATGGACACGAACGCGACACCGCCGATTGCCATCGGCCGATTGTACCGGTTCGCGACGAATTTTACGGCAGCGCAGGTGCGCGCGATGGGAAACCCCGCCCTGTCTCCGGAGAATCGCAATGCGATGCTGTCGGTGTTCAATTCGAACCGGCGCCTCGCCTACTCGGCGCCGGTGATGGATGGGGTCGTCCACTTCCGGGTCATCGCGTATGGAACAAACGGGGCGCCGTTGTTCCCGACGCCGGTGAGTCCCAATCGCCCAGGGCAGACGTATCTCGAGTCCTGGCAGGATGCCTACAACGCCCTGCCCGCGGGCAATCCATTCCGGACCAACGGTTACATGGCCGCCGTTCTCGAGCCTCCGCCAGCCCTGTCGGTCCAATGCCTGTTCTCCAGCGCCTCGTTCCCACAGGGCCCGGTGGCGCTCGACCTCGAGATCGGCGTCCTCGAACCCCAGGTCGTTCGCCAGTACGAGTCCATCGCCGAGGCACAACCCGCCGAGGCTGCGAAGTTCCTGGCCCGCAACAGCGGGCACGTCCAGATCTTCCGACAGCGCATCCCCGTGCGCAACCTGCCGAGGTACTAATGAACCGCCGAAGGCACCAGGAAGGCATCGCCCTGATCATCACCCTGATCATGCTGGCGGTGGTGACGCTGATGGCCGTGGCGTTCCTCGCGGTCAGCCGGCGCGAACGCTCCGCGGTTACCACGAGCAGTGATCGGGTCGATGCCAGGGAGATGGCCGAGGCCGGCCTCGAACGGGCCGAGGCGGACATCCTCTCGCGTGTCATCGCCACGTCCAACCTCCTGAGTTACGACTTCCTCGTCTCGACCAATTACTTCAATCCGAAGGGATTTGCCCCAGGCAACACGAACATTGCCAATGTCAGTTATAGGTACTCGGACGGCACGGCCGTGAGCGGCAATGATCTCCTTCAGCTTTATCGCAATCTCGAGATCGACCCGCGCGCGCCGGTCTTTGTCGAAACCAATGCCGCGAACGGCGAACAGGAGTTTCGATACTATCTCGATTACAACCGCAATGGCCTGGTCGAGACGAATGGCGTCCAACTTGAGATCAACGCCACGGGCGGCAGCCTGGGTGTCACCAATTTCCACGTCGGCGATCCCGAATGGATCGCGGTCCTGCGCCGGCCGGACCAGCCGCATTCGGGTTCAAATCACTTCGTCGGCCGGTTCGCCTACATGATCCTGCCGGTCGGAAAGACCCTCGACCTCAATTTCATTCACAACCACGTCAAGCAGACCCAGTCGGGCGACGATGGCTTCTTCCGGAACCAGGGTGTCGGCTCCTGGGAGATCAACCTCGCCGCCTTCCTCCACGACCTGAATACGAACGCCTGGCCCACCTACCTGTATCAGTACGGCAATCTTCTCACTTCAAGCACCGGCGTTTCATTCGACGATGCCTTTGCATTGCTCCAGCATCGATACAATGACGACTACAGGAACCTGTCGAACGTCGTCACCTATTTCGGAAGCCGCGGAGCCACCCTGTACCCGAATGACGGCATCGACGGGTACTCGGACGGACCCCTGCAAACCGGAATCAACCGGGAGTACAACGGCACAGCGCCAGCCTTCACGATTCTGGATGACGACATTTCGTCCCGGCCGTGGCCGGGTTCGGACAACCCCGGTCAGTTCATCAGCGCCGAGGAGTTGTACCATGTCTCGGATGTCGCCGGGATCGGCGGATTCACGAATCGCCTGACCTCGATTTCATCGACGAATCTCAGCACCTACAATAGGTTCACCCTGTACCGCCTTCTGGCCCAGCTCGGAACAGAGTCCGTCACCGAGGAGAACCGAAAGATCCACCTGAACTACGACAACAGGCTGGATTTCTACACGAACCTGACGGCGGTCACGCCCGGGGCGAACGTGGGTTATCACACGACAAACTTCGTTCGCTGGGATTCCCTCACCTTCTTTACGAACACCGCCGACCGGATCCTCAAGACACTGCATCCGCCGCCGACGAACGGCCTGCCGCTGATTGCGGTCACCAACATCGCCATCTGGCCGACGAATCTCTATTCCCCGGCCGTCCACCGGGAACTGCAACTGGCAGCCAACATCTTCGACGCGACCACGAACCGTGGAAGCACCCATCCATACTATCCCAGCGTCTTCCGACCGTTGTTCAACATTATTCCCGGCGTGACGGATGGACGGCGGATCGTTGGATACACCGAACTGCCGAACCCGAACCAGAGTGTCGATCAATTCTGGAACGAAGTCACCGCGCCCGATCGGCCCCCGGCCTTCGCTGGAATCCCGCTGGTGATCGGCGCGAAGAAGGGCTTTCCCAACTTCAACGAGTTCCGTTTGCGGGCGGTCGCGATCGCGACGCGCAAGCTGGAGTTGGTGAAGCGCTCCCCTGGTTCCCTGCCGGCCTTCACGAACCAGATGTACATCCTGAGCGTCTCGGCCGATCTCGGGGTGGAATTCTGGAACAGCTACCAGGCCGCGTACCCCCGCCAACTGGAGGTGCGGACCCGCCTTGTCACGAGCATGGTGCTGTCGAACGAGTACCGGGCCATCCCGATTCGGAGCACCAATCAGTTCATCTTTCAGCCCCAGGCGAGGACCTTCAATGCCAACGAATGGACGGGGATGGGAACACCGAATGCCTTCTACGTGCCTATCGAGACGAACTTCGTGTTCCTCCCGCCATCGGTCTACATCGACCAGGGGCCGAACTCGTTCTTCGTCCCGGTGACCAATGCGCTCCGGACGACACTCTTCCAGGCGGCCGGCAACTTCCGCGTCCCGACCTGGAGGTTGAATGTCACCAACCATCTGCAGGCGATCCTGATCGACAAGGAGGCCGCCGGTGGACCGCGCATCGTGGATTTCGTCGATCTGAACAACATGAACAGCCAGATTGACATCACTCGCGAATTGGCAGGTGAGGACGACGCCTCCAGTCCGAACGCGGTCACGGGCCGGCAGACATCGGAGACGGCCCAGTTCTGGCGGACGAACCGTGTCCAGGGGGTGCCCATCGGCATCAAGAACCAGATCCAGGTCTCGCTGGGTCAACCCGACATCCCCGACTGGCGGAGCGCCTCGGCGGAACCGCTGGTGGGCCAGGACAAACAAAAGGCCCAGCAACGCTTCCGCGAGTTTGTCGGGCTTTCGCCTGCCATTTCACCGGCGTCTCCCACGCTGCGGATGCAGGTGCCGTTCTCGCCATCGCGCAAGCTGTTCCAGGACAAGTCGTGGCAGGTCAATGACCCGCTCGTGAACGACCTCGTCTGGGACCTGATCGATCCCCAATCCGGCACCAACCTCGTCGAGCGCCGGGGTCCGCTCGATCCTACGCCTGAAAAGGTGGGTGGGCTTCACCAGGAGAACCGGCGGTACCGGCCATGGCGCGTGAATCCCAATAGCAGCAGCCCGACAGCCCGACAGGAGGACTTCAATGTGGCGTTGAAGGATCCCCAGATTACGCAGTCGGACGACTGGGATTTCCCGACCAACACCTTTCCGTCCATCGGCTGGCTGGGTCGCGTGCATCGCGGTACGCCGTGGCAGACGATCTACCTGAAGTCCACGGCCGTCGATCCGACGACCTGGCAGAATTGGTCCGGTCATCCCATGTGGGTATGGCCCGGCCAGGTCGTTCCCTTAGGGACCCAGCCGACCAACGACTGGCAGATCCTCGATCTCTTCACCGTCGCTCCCAATGAGAACGCGGATCGCGGATCGCTCGCCGTCAACCAGGACGGCCTGGCTGCCTGGTCCGCCGTGCTCAGCGGGGTCCCGATCTTCACCAACACCGTGCCGTCTACGAACTACGATTCGGCCATCATTCAACCGGGCACGCTGCCCGTCGCCCTGATCGTCGATGGGATCAACCGCACGCGCCTGACCCGGTTCGGGCAGAAATACAATTACATGGGAGAGGTCCTGAGCGCCCCGGAACTGAGCGTGGCCTCGCCCTACCTTGTAATGGCGGCGACCCCGACCGGGACGCCGGCGGATGCCGTCGTCGAACGGATCCCGCAGATGATCCTGTCCCTGCTGAGAAAAGATGAACCGCGATTTGCCGTGCTCGCGTACGGACAGTCGTTGAGGCCGGCCCCTGGTTCGGTCGTCACCGAGCCCGGGCCATTCTTCCAGATGCCCACCAATTACGTGATCACGGGCGAGTACGTGACGAAGACCCTCATGCACCTGGAGCAATTCGTGGAACCGGATCCGATCACGGGCGCCCCGCGGACCCGCATCAGGCCGGTGAAGGAGTTCTACAACGAGGTTCCGCCGAGCGAGTAATTCACCTGGAAGGTCACGAAGGACACGAAGAACGAATGGAAGTGCTGAGACCATGGATCGTGATGAGGGGGGCCGCAGCCGAGGCCAACGGTCGAATGCGCCCGGCCTGTGGAGAGTTCCTCCTCTTTCTCCCTCTCCGCACATCCGGGGGGGGGATACTTGTGGGACAGCGGTCGCGAAGTGCGGCGGCGAACGACCACCAGACCCGGCCACAGGACCGTTGGGGTGCACAGCCGAATGGCCCGCGACCCTCCGGGTCGCGATCGCCTTTATTCCGTGCGGTTCCGGGGGCCGCGCTCGTGGGCGATGCGCCTCTCTCCGCCATTCGCCAACTCCGCCACCCTGTGGCACACTCGAGTCATCTAACTAAGTTGTTATGCGTTTGCGAACCCGAACCTGGATCCTGATCAGTCTGCTCTGCTTTGCAGGGGCAGGGATCCTCTGGCATCTGGGCGAGCAACGGCTGGCGCGGGATCGGGCGCAGGCGCGTTCGACCGCCGATACGCAGAAGCCTTTGTCCGCCATGGCGGTTCCCAACCGGCCGTCCCATGCCGCCGGGACCCACGTCCAGGCGGCGGCGGTCCCCAGCGCCATTCGCGCCGCCCAGGGCGGGAAGCACACGACAGCGACTCCCAGCCGCGCCCTGGATCTCCTCCGGATTCGGAATACGACGCGGACGCCTGCGGATCTCCAGCAGGACGACCACGCCGTGTTGCTGCGCAATGCGGTGATCGACACAACCTCCGGAGAGGCCCTCCCGGTGCCTGAACACCTTCGCGCCGGGAAGGAACCGGGGGCGTACATCGTCCAGGCGCCCAAGGGCATTACCCCCGCCTATCGCAGCATGATCGAGGCGAGCGGCGCCACGCTCGTCTCGTATCTTCCGAACAACGCCTACCTGGTTCGCGCCACGGCGGATCAGGCCGCGGGTTTTCTTGGAAAGAGCGGAGTTGAAGCCGTCCTGCCGTACGAGCCCTATTTCAAGCTCTGGGATACCCCGCTGCTCCAAAAGGCGGCCGGACAGGAATCTCTTGGCGAGGCCACGCGTTTGAACGTCATCGCCCTGCCGGGCACGCATGATGGGACGGTGACCGCCCTGAAAGACCTCGGGGCCGGGATCCTGACCGAGTCGCAGAGTCCCTTCGGACCGACCTTCGTGGTGGAACCGCAGACCGACAGCCTTGTGGCGCTGGCCCGCCTGCCGACGGTCCAGGGGATCGAGATTCATCGTGAACGCCGGCTCCTCAATGACCTCGTCCGTGAGCGCCTCGGCATCTCGATGGGAACGAATGCCCCGGGCGCCTACACCAACCATCTTGGGCTCAATGGCACCAATGTCGTCATCAACCTGAACGACTCCGGCGTGGACCCCGCGCATCCGGACCTGGAGGGGCGGGTGACAGGCGATGTGCCGGCCACTTTGATTGACGAGAACGGCCACGGGACCCATGTCGCCGCGACGCTCGCCGGCAGCGGCGCGATGTCCGCCACGGTCAGCAATGCTCCCGGGTCGACCCTCCCCGGGGCCGACTTCCGTGGCATGGCGCCGGCCGCCAGCCTTTACGTGCAGCCGGTCGATCTCATCACCGGACCCCTCATCTCGGACGCCTACCTGCAGGAAGGCGCTGCGACCAACTACTATATCACCCGGGGTCTGACGAATGTCCTCCTGTCGAACAACAGTTGGGGATATGTCGGCGCGTTCGATTACACGACCGCATCCGCGAGCTACGACGCCGCCGTTCGCGACGCCCTGCCGACCGTTCCGGGCGCGCAACCGATCCTCTATGTGTTTGCCGCCGGCAACGAGGGATTCGGCACCGAGGACGGTCTGGGCGGCGATCCAAGCACGGTGACGTCACCCGGCACCGGCAAAAACGTGATCGCGGTGGGTGCCATCGAGTCACCCCGGCACATCACCAACGAAGTGATCTATCTCGACGAGAACGGCGATCCCCAGACCAACCAGGTGTTCCTTCTCGAGACGGATTCGGATTTCCAGGTCGCCTCCTTCTCCAGCCGGGGAAATGTCGCCCCCGGGGTGGAAGGTGAATTCGGACGCTTCAAGCCGGACGTGGTCGCGCCGGGCACTTTTACGATCTCGGCGCGTTCCCGGGATTGGGTGGATCCGCGATCCTTCGAGGGCGCCCAGGTGAACCGGATCACCGACCAGCAGGTGACGCCGAACGGGTTCAATTTCTATTCCCTGTTCGTGCCGGACGATGCCTCCGAATTTCGTATCCGAATTCTGCCCAATTTCCGGTCACCGGATCCTTTTCCGGGTCTGCCCTTGTATCTGCGCTACGGCAGTTTTCCCGGGCGGACGGATTTCATCAACACGAACAACCTCGTGCGGGTGCCGCCGGATGATACCCTCCGACCCGGCGATTGGTTTTTTGCGGTCGGGAACCTGGGCACGGACACGATCAGTTACGACGTCCAGACGATCCTCTCGACGACCAACGACTTCGGGAACTACTTCGACGTCCTGAAGCAACTGAATGACGGCCTGGCCCCCAATTACCGGTTCGAATCGGGCACGAGCATGTCCGCGCCTGCCGTCACGGGATTGCTGGCATTGTTCGAGGACTATTTCCAGCGCCAGGGCAAGGTTCCGTCGCCCGCGTTGCTGAAGGCCCTCCTTATCAACGGCGCGCGGTCGGTCAGTCCCATTTACAATTTCAACGCCGGCGACGTCATCAACCTCCAGGGCTGGGGCCTGGTGAATCTCACCAACGCCCTTCCGGCGAATGAAATCGGCGTTCCGTACTCCACCAATACCGCCTATTCGGTGCAATACGTCGATGCCCGGGGCGACAAGGCCCTGGTGACCGGGGACAAGCGGGCATGGCGGATCAGCGTCGCCCCCGAGGCACGGGATCAGATCCTCAAGGTCACCCTTGTGTGGACCGATCCTCCCGGGAATCCGACCGCCTCCATCAAGCTGGTGAACGACCTCGACCTCGTGGTCACCAATGCCGAGTCCAGTGAGATTTACACCGGCAACGACATGCCCTTCGGCTCGGACTACAACACCGCGCACGTGAGCGGCGAGGTCATCCCGCGCGACCGGGTCAACAACGTCGAGAACATCCTGCTGCGCCCGCCGCTGGGAACCAACTACCTGGTCGAGGTCGATGCGCGTCACGTCAACGTGAATGCGGTGACCGAAAAGCCGGACGGCATCGCGCAGGACTTCGCCCTGGCGATCGCGCTGGAGAACACCGCGGTGACCAACGTGCTCACCGTCACGCCCGAGGTTCCAGAGACGGTCTTTCACTACCCGCTCCTGATCGTCCCCACCAACGGCCTCGCCCTCCTGACTCAGCACGTCGGCGCCACGCCACCGAGCGCGGGGCTCCAGCCCGGGCCGGCCGATCAATGGACGTTCTTCGTCTTTACCAACCTGCCGAAATTCACCCCCGACTTCGTCGGCATCACCAACGGGTCGAATGTCGCGTTCATCACCTTCAGCCCGCCGAACCTGTCGAAGCCGCGCCTGAAGGAGGCCGACATCGATCTCTATGTCTCGAAGGATCCGCAATTGACGAACCTGGCGCCCGCAACGATCGACGCCGCCTTCAGGTCCACTCTTCCAGGCGGGACCGAACAGGTGGTGTTTACCAACTCCGTCCTGGGGGATGTGTACTATATCGGGGTCAAGGCGGAGGACCAGCAGGCCGCCGAATTCGGGTTCGTCGCGCTTTCCAGCAACAGTCCCTTCGATGAGGACGACGAGAATGGGAACCGCATCGTTCATGGCCTGCCGGTCAACATCCGGATCCCGGACGGCTCGCCCGATCAACCCAAGGCGGCGCTGATCTTCGGGGTCGCCACACGTTCATTCCCTGTTCAAAAGGTCCTGGCGACCAATACCGTGGCCTTCGAAAGCACCGGCGATCTTTTGGGCAACCTCAGTCATGGAGGTCACTTCGTCGTCCTGAACAATCATGCCCTCGATCCGACCGGCCGGGGCGGCATTCTCACGAGCATCTATGATGACAGCAACAGCGGGAATGTCGGGTACGGACGCCTGCTGGGAGTCCCCACCGACGGCCCCGGAAAGCTGACGGACTTCATCGGCTCCGAGTCTTCCGGTCCGTGGATCCTGAGCATGGTCGACAACGCGCTCACGCAAAACGCAACCAACGTCCAGTTCTCCCTCCTCCTGACGCCGCAGCCGACCGACCAGGGCCTGACCTTCGACACCGTCCAACCGAACAGCGCCAATTTCTACTTTGTGGATGTGCCCTCCAACGCGACGAACCTCATCGTCACCGTGCAGGGCATCGACAGTCCGCTCTTTGTGGCGATCCGTCGCAACGACCTGCCGACCTTTGATACCTACGACAAAGCGGCCGACCTTAATCCGCCGGGGGGGACGATCACCCTCGGCACGCGCGATGTCCCGCCGTTGAACCCGGGCCGCTACTATGTCGGCGTCTTCAACCGCAACGGAGTCCCGGTCTCATACGGGATCGGCATCGAGGTCGAGCTCGACCTGACGATCAGCGCCGACCAGTCCTTCGGCCTGAGTGTCGGCGAACCCCTGGTGGACGACGCGCGAAGGATATCGACGATCTTTGTCCCCGACGATCGGGTCATCGAGGACCTCAAGATCGGGCTTCGGGTGAATCATCCACGGATCTCCGACCTCGTTTTTCACCTGGTCAGTCCGCAGGGGACGCGCCTCCTGTTGGCGGAGAATCGAGGCGGTCCCAATGGCACGGCCTATGGCGCGGACGTGGGCACGCAGCGGATCTACACGACGTTCACGGACGACACGAACCTGACCTTCGCGCCCATCAAGACGGGCATCGCGCCGTTCACGAACAACCTGGCGATCTCGAGCGCCTCCAACCGGGTGGTCTTTGCCGATGGCTTCGAGAGTGCGATCGCGCGGACCTACCTGAAGGACGAGACCTTCCCAAATGGATGGAGTGTGCTGACCGGCGCGGTGACGGTGGTCCGCGCCCCGGCCGGCAGCACCAACACCTATGAGGGCATCCAGTACGCGACGTTCGCCGACACGGAACCGTCGTCCCTCGGCACCAACGTGGTCCTCGTCCAGGGCAAGGATTACCGGGTGCGCTTCGGCGTCGGCATTCTTCCCGTCAACGCGCCGCAGGGGCTCGACGTGTATGTGAACGGTGTGCTGGCCCACCAGGTCCAGAGGGACCCCGGGACCACCGGTTGGTCGCCCGAGACCTTCACCTTCACCGCGCCGGCCCGGGACACCCTCCTGGAATTCCGCGGTCCCGCGGCGGCGTCCGGGAGGACACCGCTGGCCCTGGATGCCATCGTCCTCGACGAGGCGGATCGTCCCTCCGATGCGTACTACCTGCCTGAGGAGGCGCTGAAATCGTTCAAGGGCGAACGGGCCGTCGGCAATTGGAAACTCGAGGTGGAGGACACCCGGGTCGGGCCCGCGGGGAAGGGATTGGGCGACCTGGATTGGCGGCTGGAGTTCCTCTACGCAAATCCCACCGTCGACGCGATCCGACTGACCAACGGCGTCCCGTATTTTGGCGACGTCAGCGGGGTCGACATCCGCTACTTCTATGTCGAGTCGCCGCGCTGCGCGACCCTCGCCATCAATCGTCTCGCCGGCGAGTTCGCCACGCTGGTCCTTTTCGGGGACCGCGACGGCCTTCCTTTTGCGGATCTGGACCAGTTCAAGGACGACTACGGGCCGTATCTCAACGTGGAACCCGGCGGGGTCGCGCAGTTCGCCCTCAGCACGAATTTCCCGTCCTCGGCCCCGTTGCGGCCCGGTCAGCGATATTATCTCGCCGTCCGCAACTTCCAGCCGGATCTGACCAACAACGCCTTCGGGATCGAGGTCCAGTTCGATTGCCAGGACTCGCCGCTGCCGGTCGTGCCTTCGCTCACCAACGCGGTGCCGACCTCGGCGACGATCCCGGCCGGGCCGGGGTTGCAGTACTACCAGTTTATCGTGAGCTCCAACGCGATCCGCGCGGATTTCGAACTCACCCCCGGCAACGGAAACGTGGACATGTACCTCAGGTACTCCCAGCCGGCGACCGGCACGAACAGTAACAACGGCTTCCAGCTCCCCTCGCCGAGCCTCTTCGACTACCGGGCGGATGACCCGGACCCCGCGGTGGTGGACCTGATTTCTGTCGATCGCACGTCGCCCCCGGTCGGACTGGCGCCGGGCGTCTGGTTTGTCGCGGTTCGCAACACCGAAACGTTCGCCGTCAACTACACGATCAAGGCCACCGAGTTCGGCGCTTCGATCATCAATCTCACCAACGCCGTGCCGTATGTCTCGTCGATCGCGCCGGTGGATCCCCTGGTCGGCCTGACGGGAGCGGACCTGCAATACTATGCGTTCCTGGTGTCCTCGAATTCCATTCGCGCGCAATTCGAGACCTTCGACGCGACGGGTGACGTCAACCTGTATCTCCGCAAGACGCTGCCGATTCCCACGCCATTCGACTTCGACCTTGCCAGCGCCACGCCCGCGACGGGCGATGAGTTCATCGCGGTCACCAATACGGCCACGCCGCTCTGGCTGTCGCCCGGTTGGTGGTACCTGGCGGTCGAAAACGCGGACTTCACCAACGTCACCTACACGATACGCGCGACGGAGTTCCCGGCCCTGATCACGCCGCTGACGAACAACATCCCGGTCACCAACCTCATCTCCGCCGGCGTGAATCTGGACTACTACTCGTTCAAGGTCAGTCCGAACGCCCTTTCGGCGAAGTTCGAGGTCTACGGGATGTCCGATGACGTGCAACTGCTCCTGCACCAGGGACTGCCGGTGCCCACGTTCAACGACTTCACCTACGCGAGCACGAACGCCGGGGTGGAACCCGAGGAGATCGAATTGACGGCCTTCTCATTCCCGGTCGGTCTCGCGCCGGGAGACTGGTATCTGAGCATCGCCAATCCGGGCACGAACACCGCGACGTACATTGTCAAGGCAAGCGAGGAGACCGCGACCGTCATACCGCTCACCAACGGCGTCCCCTATAATTCGAAGATCACGCCCGGCACGGGCCTGGATTATTACCAGTTCGAAGTGCATTCCAACGCCGTCGCGGCCGAGTTCAAGCTGACCTCCGCCGGCACGGGCGACCTCGACCTCTACCTGCGGAAGGGGCCGCCGCTGCCCGGGCTGGGCAATGCGCAGTACTCCGGCCAGACCCCGGGGGTCGCGGATGAAATGATCCGGCTGGACACCAACTCGTTCCCGGTACCAGTGGGTCCAGGGATCTGGTATCTCGCGGTCACCAACAAGGAGACGGTGCCGATCACCTACGAGATTACCGCCAGCGAATTCGGCCTGGAGCTTCCGCCGACGTCCGGGGTCATCACGAACATCTCGATCACCAATGACACGGCCTGCATCACGTGGGTCTCCACGCCCGGCACGAATTACTACATTGTCGGCAAGGTCTCGGTCACGGACCCGGGGTGGACCGCGCTCTCGCCGACCATCACGGCCGTGGATACCACGACGACCTGGTGCCTGCAGCCGGTCGGACCGTGGAGGTTCTTCGATGTCTTCGAGGGTGAATCCCCGGCGACTCCGATCCCGGCCCCGACGCCGGTGCTCCGATTGGACGGCACCAACGTGTGCGTCGGCTGGTCATCGATCGTGGGTACGAACTACTACGTGCAGGGCAAGCAGGCCTTCAGCGATCCGTCGTGGACCACCTTGACGCCTGCCCTCACCGCTGTCGGAACCAACACCGAGGTCTGCTACCCGATCGCCTGGGGCTATCGCTTCTTCCGGATCGGCGTGGGCGTGATCACAGTGCCGGTTCCGACACCGCTGCCTCCGGAAGATGTGGCGGTGGACGTCAGCATCGATCGCATTTGCCTGACGTGGCCGACGACCCTCGGGTTGAACTACCTCATCGAAGGCAAACGGCAGGTCGGCGATCCGAACTGGACCGTAATCTCGGATCCCATCCTCGGTGATGGCAATCCCAGGACGGAGTGCTTCTCGAGTCCGACGGAGTTCCGGTACTTCCGGATCATTGAAGGCGTGTCGGTGCCGCCAGACGTGCCTCCGAGCGTTGCCGTGCCGAACGTGTCGCTCTCCGTCGACGCGGCGTTCCAGCTCTGCCTGGCCTGGGACACGCTGGTTGGCTCCGAGTATTTTGTCGAAGGCAAGGAGCGCTTTGCGGATCCGTCCTGGACGGTGATCAGCCCCATCCTCAAGGCGGACGGGCTCGAATTGAGTTACTGCCAGCCGATCGGTTCGAACTGGCGCTATCTCCAGGTGCGCCGGGTCAACGAGGCGGCTCCGAGTCCGGTGGCCATTACCCAGATCGTGATGACGCCCAAGGGTCCGGCAATTCGCTGGAGCGGACCCGCGGGCGCGCGGTACCAGGTGTTCTATACCGATTCCCTAATGAATCCATGGCAACCGGCCGGTGGCCCGGTGACGTCGCTCACCGCCGATTTCGAATTCGTGGATGACGGCACGACGACCACCGGCTCCCCGGGGACGCGATTCTATCGTATCCAACGGCTGCCGTGACCGGTGTCGCGACGAAAGTCCACAAAGTCCACACAGTCCGCGAAGCCGGGGTGGGATCCACCATCTCCCTCCCGCATTGCAACTTCGTTGTAACCTGCCACCGTCTCCGACGTCTGGCTGGCGGACTCGACGCCGCAGAGCCGGGCGTCACGCCGATCATCACGCCGATCAAATTGTGATCTCCATTTTCGCATGAGTTCCCGGCCGTCCCCATCGTGGATCAAATGGCTGGTAATCCTGGTCGTGGTGGGTGCCGGCGCCTACTTCGGGTACCGCTATTGGGCCCGCCCCTCCGCAACCGCCCTGCAGTACAGGACCTCTCCGGTAACACGGGGCGACATCATCCAGTCGGTCACGGCCAACGGCTCCCTGAGCGCGGTCACCAACGTCCAGGTCGGGAGCCAGATCTCCGGCATCCTCAAGGACATCCGCGTGGATTTTAACTCCCGCGTCACGGTCGGCGAGGTGATCGCCCAGATCGATCCTGCCACCTATGAACGCGCCCTCGTCCAGGCCAAGGCTGAACTCGCCAATGCCGAGGCGGGCATGCAGCTCGCGCGGTTGAATTTCGACCGCTCGAAGGAACTCTACGCCAACTCCCTTATCTCCAAGGCGGACTTCGACACCGCCGATGTCAATCTCAGCCAGGCCAAGGCGACTGTGCAGACCCGCAACGCCAACGTCGAACGCGCCCAGGTCGACCTGGATCGCACCACCATCTACGCGCCCATGGATGGGATCGTGATCTCGCGAAAGGTCGAGATCGGACAAACCGTCGCGGCCAGTCTGAATACGCCGACCCTCTTCGTCATCGCAAACGACCTGTCCAAGATGCAGATCGAGGCGGCGGTCTCCGAGGCGGACGTCGGCGGGGTCGAGGAGGGACAGAACGTGTCGTTCACGGTCGAGGCCTTTCTCAATCGAACCTTTCACGGTGTGGTCCGCCAGGTCCGGTATGAACCCGTAACCAATCAGAACGTGGTCAGTTACACCACCGTCGTCGCCGTGGACAATGCCGACCTGAAGCTGCGACCGGGCATGACCGCCACCGCCAGCATCATCACCGCGGAGCGGCGCGGCGCCCTGAGGATTTCCAATGCGGCCCTCCGTTTCCGCGTCCCGGAGGGTGCGGTGGTCGTCGGAGACACGAACGCCGCGGCCGGCGCCACGACCTCCACCTCCGGCAGCGGCACCCCTGAGATTGCGACATCAGGCCCATTCGCTGGCCTCCCGGTGCCGCCCTGGAGGGCGGAGCGTCGAATGCCCACGGAGGACGAGCGGGCGAAGTACGAGGCGAGTCTGACCGCCGAACAGAAGGCCAAGTACCAGGCCATCATGGAACGGTTCCGCGCGCGGATGGCCGCCGGTGGCGGCCAGGGAGGAGGCCGCGGCGCGGGAGGAGCCGGGGGGGAAGGCGGGCGCGCCGGCGGCGGCGGAGGGGGCCTTGGCGCCGCCGGCTTTGGCGGGGGAATGGGGGGTTCGGGCGCCCGTCAGCGCCGCGAACAACCGGAAGGCCCGCATTCGCAGACGGTATACCTGGCCGAGAAGGGTTCCGGGGCGCCCGGGCAACCTGCCGCCGTCCTGCGGGCGGTCACCGTCCGGCTCGGCATCGCGGACACCGAGAACACCGAAATCCTGTCCGGATTGTCCGAGGGGGACCCGGTGGTCACGGGCTTTGTCACGGCCTCCGCTGAAACAGCGTCCGGGCCGCAGAATCCCTTCATGCCGTTCGGCGGGCGTCGCCGTCGCTGAGCTGACGGCCGCGGTCCTTCCATGGCACCCCTCATCAAGCTCGAGGACTTTCGCAAGACGTACCGAAACGGCGCCCTGGAGGTCCACGCGGTGCGTGGTGTCGACCTTGAGATCCTCACGGGCGAGTTCGTCGCGATCATGGGTTCCAGCGGATCGGGGAAATCGACGCTGATGAACACGCTTGGTTGCCTCGACCGGCCGACCGGCGGGCGGTATCTCCTCGACGAGATCGACATCGGAACGCTGGACAGGGATCAGCTCGCCGATCTGCGCAATCGCAAGCTCGGGTTCGTGTTCCAGGGCTTCAACCTGCTTTCGCGGACGTCGGCGCTCGAGAATGTCGAACTGCCGATGTTATACGCCCGACCGTCGATGTCTTCCCGCACCCAGCGGGAACGGGCGACGAAGGCCCTCGAGTTGGTCGGCCTCGCGGACCGCGCCGACCATTATCCGAACCAGTTGTCCGGCGGGCAGCAGCAGCGCGTGGCAATTGCGCGCGCGCTCGTCAATGAACCCAAGGTCCTGCTCGCCGACGAACCCACGGGGAACCTCGACACCCGCACCAGCATCGAGATCATGGGGGTGTTCCAGCAGTTGAACGAACGGGGCATCACGATCGTGATGGTGACTCACGAACTCGACATTGCCCGCTATTCGAAGCGCAACATCATCATGCGCGACGGGCTGGTCGTGAATGACAGGCCTGTCGAAAACCGCCTCAAGGCCGCGGAGGAGGTCCAGAATCTTGAGCGGGAGCACCAGGCGGTGAAACTCGTTTCCTGACCGATGCTGGCAATCCTCAAAACCGCCATTCGCGCCATCCGACGCAACATCCTTCGTTCCTTTCTGACGATGCTCGGCATCATTGTCGGCATCTCCGCGGTGATCGTCGGCGTCAGCATGGGCGCGGGCGCCAAGGCGGAGGTCGACAAGCAGATCGCGAGCATGGGCAACAACCTCCTGATCATCTTTTCCGGGAACATGTCCCGGGGCGGTGTGCGCGGCGGGTTCGGCAGTTCGCCGACCTTGACCGAGCAGGATTACGAGGCGCTCCGACGGGAGATCTATGGCGTGGTCGGCGTCAGCCCGGAGGTTCGCACGTCCGCCCAGGTGGTTGCCGGCAACCAGAACACCCAGGTCGGCATCTGGGGTGTGAGCGCGGATTTCGCCGACATCCGGTCCTGGCGATTTCAAGCGGGAGACAACTTCACCGAGGCGGATGTCCGGACGGCGGCGAAGGTCTGCCTGATCGGGAATACGACGTCGGGTTCCCTTTTCGGCGAGGGGGTCAATCCGGTCGGGCAGGTCATCCGGATCAAGAACGCGCCGTTCACGGTTGTGGGCTGGCTGGCGGCAAAGGGCGCGAACACCTTCGGATCGGACCAGGACGACGTCATCCTCATGCCGTATACGAGCGCCATGAAGCGTCTTTCGGGAGACACGCGGTTGCGATCGCTGAGCCTGGGGGTTGAAAGCGCGGATCTGATCGCCGATGTCACCAATCAGATCACCTCCCTGCTGCGTCAGTCCCACCATATCACCTCCGCCGAGGACGACGATTTCTCGATCCGCACCCAGCAGGAGATGAGCGAGTTCTTCAATGCCAACAACCGCATCATGACCCTCCTGATCGGGACGTTCGCGGGCATTTCGCTCGTCGTTGGGGGCATCGGGATCATGAATATCATGCTCGTGAGCGTGACCGAGCGGACGCGCGAGATCGGGATCCGCATGGCGGTGGGGGCGCGGGCGCGGGACGTCCTGCGCCAGTTTCTCATCGAAGCGGTGTTGCTGAGCGTCGTTGGCGGCTGCCTGGGGATTGGCGCCGGGTATTGGCTGGCGCCGTTGCTGACCCGCGTGGCGGGTTTCCCGACCCTCATTTCCAATACGTCGGTGGCCCTGGCGTTCTCCGTCAGCGCCATCATCGGCGTGATCTTCGGATTCTTTCCGGCCCTCAAAGCGGCCAACCTCGATCCGATCGACGCGCTTCGGTACGAGTGAAGCATCGGTGCTGGGAGGAATGGGGTCCACGGAATGTCCAAAGACTCGTTGGCGAGTCCGATATTGAAGCGGCGTGAACGCCGCGCTCCGGACCGTGTGAAGCGGCGTGAATGTCGTGCTCCGGACCGGGGAATGACCGGAGGCCCAACCGGCGCTAAACACATACGGGGCTTCGGCCCCTGGAAGCCGCGACGGCATCTCACCCCGGCAGATCCGGCCCGACGAGCTCGCCGGGCATCGCCAGATCGGATTCCGCCGTCCGACGGCGGCGGAACACACGGCCGCGACTCCAGTCGTCGAAAATGGAGTAACTCACAGGCGTCACCAGCAGGGACAGCAGCAGGCAAAGGATCTGGCCGCCGATGATGACCTTCGCCATGGAGGCGCGACCGCCGGATCCGGGCCCTTGTCCGAGGGCGATCGGGATCATCGACGCGACCAGCATCATGGTCGTCATGAGGATCGGCCGGAGCCGGGCGCGATTGGCTTCCAGGATGGCCGGGTCCCGCTCCATTCCGCGGGCTCGAAGCGTGTTTGTGTAGTCGATCTGCAGGATGCCGTTCTTCTTCACGATCCCGAACAGCATGAACAGCCCGAACACCGCGTAGATGTTCAGCGGTTCGTTCAGGACAATCATCGTCACGAGCGCGAACGGCAGCGACAGGGGCACGGCCAACAGGATCGAGATCGGGTGGATGAAGTTCTCAAACTGCGCGGCCAGCGCCAGCTCCTGGCGTTCGCTGACCCGATCGCCGAAATCCACCAGGGTGCCCTTGATCTGCCCTTCCACCTGCGCGGCGATCGTGACCTGGTCCTTCGGGTACAGCGTCCCGACAATGGCGACCGCGGGTTTCCAATCGACGTTCGTTGCCGTGGCAACCGTCACGACGGAGGGCCCAGGTCTCCCGGATTTCCGCCCCTCGACCGCCGGGCGACGACAGCCCGAAACGAGGAGCCCCACAACAAGGACAAGGACCGGCAGCAGTCCCCGGGACATTCGCTGGATGTTCATGAGTGGAGGGTCTTGGGCGCGTCAGCGGCGGGGCGGCGGCGCGCGCGGGTTCGACGGCGTTTCCGCGCCCCATCGAGGAACAGGGTCACAATGCTGCGGGCTCGGTCCTCCCCCAGGTCCCCGGCGCTCAACAGGAGATGGGAGCGAATGTGATGACTGATCGCCCCGAAAATGCCGTGGGCGAGTTCCTCGGACGAATACCCGGCGGCCAGCTCGCCCGCCGCCTGGGCGTGGCGAATCAGGCCGACAATGAATTCGAAATTGCGCCGGCGCTTGGTCATGTCGATGCACCCGGGCGGGATTTCCTCGGAAGCCGCGAAGGCGCTGGAGAGGACGAGCCGGATCAGGTGCTGGTTGCGCTGGGTGAATTGGAACAGGGCGAGGGCGACACGGCTCAGGCGTTCCTCGATGTCGGTTGCCTGGGCGACCTCGTCCTGCATGAGGGCGAGACAACGGTCGTGGGCGCGATCGAGGATGGCCCGGAACAGGCCGGCTTTGCTTTCGAAATGGTAATAGAGGGTGGGCTTGGAGAGTCCGGTTGCCTCGAGGATGTCCTGGACGGAGGCCCCCGCGTAGCCTTTGCGGGCGAAAACGGGAACGGCTGAGTCCAGGATGGCCTGCCGCGCGTCGACAACGGGTGGGACGGACATTTTGGTTGTACCGAACGGTAGGTAGCGGCTCGGACCGTGTCAAATGCCGGCGCTTTCAACACAAAAACGCGAAGTTCCCACCGCGGCCACCGCGCCGGGGCCGCATCCGAGGGTCCGCGGTCCGCCGGGTTGTGGCGTTGCTGGTTGGAGTCCCTGCCCACAGGCGGAAAGGGCGCCTGTCGCCGCGCGCCGGGGACGTTTGACCGGGGGGGACCCGGGGGGGAGCCCCTTCATTCTACAAGGCGAGCCGTTCCTGGATGTCGCGCAAGGACCGGGTCATCGGGATCTTCTGATTGTCCTGGAGCACGACGACGTGCTGGCCGCCCGGCAGGGGCTGGAGTTCGCGGATGCGTTGCAGATTCACAAAGGCCGAACGGCTGATACGAAAGAACAATTCCGTGGGAAGATCATTCTCCAGCCGGGTCATGGTCTCCCGAAGGATGTGATTGATCTTCCCGACGTGCAGGATGGCGTAGTTCCCGGCCGCCTCGATCCAGTCGATCTCCTCCAGCCGCACAAAGATCACACGGTCGTTTGTCCGGACCACCAGGCGTCGTTGGCCCACCGGGATCGGCGCGCGCTGGTCCAGCCACTGGGTGAGCCGCTGGTTGCTCGTGGCCGCGGTCCGCGACTCCGCCGCGCGTCGCGCCCGTTCCACCGCTTGCTGGAAACGCGCCAGCTTGTAGGGCTTCAGCAGGTAGTCGAGCGCGTTCACATCGAACGCCTCGATCGCGAATTCATCGTGAGCCGTCGTGAAGATGATGGCGGGAGTGACCTCGGCCGGAAGCGCCCGCAGGACCTCGAAACCGGTCATGCCCGGCATCTGGATGTCGAGAAAGACGAGGTCGGGTCGGGTCTCCGTGATCGCGGTCAAGGCCTCGGTGCCCGTGGCGCATTCCCCGGCGACCTCGATCTCCGGAATGCCGGCCAGAAAGGAACGCACGCGTTCCCTCGCCAGGGGTTCGTCGTCCACGATGAGCGCGCGAAGAGTCATGGTGAAAGGAGGCGGACGGTCAACGCGCATGGTTCGACCTGCCGCCGACCGAGCCATGCCACGGGATTCGGATTTCGACGTCAAGCCCTCCTCCCGGTCGATCCGCCAGGCGAAGGGAGGCGCGGTCGCCGTGAAGCTCCTGCAGCCGGGCGCGGGTGTTGGCCAGGCCAATGCCGCTCCGGGCGGGGGCAGGGGTCGCAAGGCCCGGTCCGGAGTCGGCGACCTGGAGGATGAGGTCATCCCCATCCCGGCGGGCGGCAAGGCGGATTTCCCCCTGATGCTCGCTGCGTTCGATCCCATGACGGATCGCGTTTTCAAGGAGGGGCTGAAGGACGAGGGTGGGAACCGGCACACCCAGGCATTCGGCAGCGATCTCCTCGCGCAGCGTCAACCGATTGCCGAATCGCAGCTTCTCGATGTCGAGATACCGGTGGGCGAATTCGAGTTCATGCTGCAGGGGACACTCCGCCGTATTGCCGGAATTGAGGGTGAGCCGAAGGAAATCGCTGAGGCACGAGATCATTTCATCGGCAATGGCGGGCTCGCGATGGACCAGGGTGGCGATCGCGTTGAGGGTGTTGAAGAGGAAATGCGGATTGAGCTGCATGCGCAGGGCCTGGAGGCGCGCGTCGGAAAGTTGGCGTGAGAGTTCCTGGGTCTGCCGTTCCCGTTCCCGGAGCCGGTACTGCTGGGCCAGCCAATGCCATGTACCCAGGATAACGGCGTACGCCAGGAAATGCAGTGACACCTGGCGCATCATGAGGAACTTGACGCGCGCGCCGAAGGTGGGAGGGGAAATGCGCTCCCGGAATGTGGGCGGATGATCGGGCGGCGACACCGACGGGGTCCCTGGCTGCGTCAGGTCTCGAGGGCGATCGGGTCCGAAGACCCGCGGTGGATGATCCCGCGGTCCTCGGGCGAAACGAAACGGCTGGACACCCTCCGGCAGCAGGTCGGACAACCCGGTGTGGAGCGCGCTGTACGTCAGCGAGACCGCAAGGGCCGCGGCCACGTGAATGGCCAGGTTCCGGCGCCAACCCTGCGGGGAAAGCGGAAACCGGCGCGCAAGGGCGAAGATGACGGGCACCAGGAGGGCCCAAAGAAGGGTCTCGGTAAGGTTCCCTCCCAGGGCACGCGGCCAGGGTTCGGGCCGTCCGAAACTCGCCGTTGCCCACACCAGTTGACTCGCCTGAGCCAGGGCCAGGAGAACGGCGATCCCGATCGTCACCACGGCACCCCGCCATCCGAAGACGGGCGGTGCCGGATGGCGCTCCGCGGATGGCGGGTCGGAGTCCACGCCCCGGACGATGCGCGCCCGCCGGGCTCGGGGCCAGACAGGGGTGATGAAGGCTGGCCGGGCTGGGATCGAACGCCCTCCAGGCGGGATGGCGGATGGCGGAGTCGATCGTCGTAGACTCCCGTCCGGCTGTCAGCCTCGCGTCCAGCGTCGGATCCCGATCTTCGTTCGTGACCTCGGACGGCTTTCTAAGTTACTCACCGCCTTTCGCTCGGCGAGGACAGCCGGCGGGCAAGGTCCGGATGACCATGAAGCACCTTTTGAGCATCGAGCAACTGACACCGGGGGATATCCGAGCGATCCTGGCACGCGTCGATCGCTTCAAGGGCCATCGCGGCCGTCACCCCCGTCCATTGGAAGGCCAGACCTGGGCGCTCCTCTTTTCCAAATCCTCCACGCGAACCCGCGTCAGTTTCGAGGTGGGTCTCCATGAACTCGGGGCGCGCCCGCTCTTCCTGAACGCGAATGACCTTCAGTTGGGTCGGGGGGAGCCGATCCGGGACACGGCACGCGTCATCGGCCGGATGGTCCACGGCGCGATCATCCGGACTTACGCGCAGTCCGACGTCGAGGATTTCGCCGCGTGGTCGGGAATACCAACCGTCAACGCTCTGACGGACGCGGAGCATCCGTGCCAGATCCTGGCGGACATCCAGACGTTCGAGGAGCGTCGTGGGCCGATTGCGGGCAAGGTTGTGGCGTTCATTGGCGATGGCGCCTGCAATGTGCCCACCAGTTGGATCTGGGCGGCCGCGCGCCTCGGATTCGAACTCCGGATCGCGGCGCCCAAGGGTTATCAGCCGGCAGCGGCCCTGGTGGCGCGCGCCGGCGGCGCGATTCAATGCATGGAGGACCCGCTAAAGGCCGTTGCCGGCGCCGACCTTCTCTATACCGATGTCTGGGTTTCCATGGGACGTGAGGGCGAAACCGAGGCCCGTCTCCGCGACCTTGCGGGCTTTCAGATCAACGCGGGTCTCGTCGCGGCGGCAAAACCCGGCGCCCTGGTCATGCATTGTCTTCCGGCCTACCGGGGAAAGGAAATCGACGAGACGACCTTCGAGGCCCACGCCGACACCATTTTCGGCCAGGCCGAGAACCGCTTGCACGTCCAGAAGGCGATCCTCGACTGGCTGGTCGCGGCCTGAGGATACGAAGGTCGCGAAGGAGAGCGGCACCGTCGCCCGGGCGCGCCGCGCAGCACATTCGCTTTGCGCCAAGGGCTTGTGTTTGTCAGAAAACAGCGCCATGCACGGCGATCCCCGCGGTACAGGACGTTCGGACTTTCATTTCACTTCCACCGCTTTTCCCTGGCCGCCGCCCAACGGGCGCAGGCGATGGAAAGGTGGAGGCGTGGGCCTCCTTGGGGCGATGTTGGTGATGGGCGGCATGCACTGGCAATCGATGGCGGCATTGTTCCCGGATCCGAATCTGGAGTCCGCCGTCCGTCGGCAGGTCTTCGCGAAGCGGGACTCTGATGCCCCGCTGGTCGAGGAGGATGTCGTCAACATTTCGACGGTTGAGGGTGGGAACCGTGGGATCACGAACCTGGCCGGGCTCGAGAAGTGCCGCGCGCTGGCGATGCTGGAACTTCCCGGAAACCAGGTGAGCGATTTGACGCCGCTGGAGGGGTTGAGCCGGCTTCAGTTCGTCGATCTCCAAAGCAACCGGGTTGCGAACCTGGCGCCTCTTGGGAAGGTGACGGCCCTTCAGTACCTTCAACTTGCCGCCAACGTCGTGAAGGATCTCGCGCCGCTGGCGGGGCTCACGAATCTTTCCGCGCTATACCTCAGTGGCAATCGGATCGAGGACGTGAAGCCCCTCCGCGATCTTCACCGGTTGGCCTCTCTCTATCTTGATCGGAACCGGCTGGAAGCCATGGACGGAGTGGAAGGCCTGCACGGTCTTTCGAGCCTTTCGCTCAGCGATAATCGCCTGTCGGATCTCGAACCCATCACGGGGCTGACCGAGGTCCGCTATCTCTTTCTCGAACGGAACCGAATCCAGGACCTGTCGGTCCTCGTCACGTGGGTGAAATCCGACACAGACCAGCGCTTCGCGCCCTACCTGAATCTGTACCTGGCCGGAAATCCGCTGGGCACGCTCGCCCGCGAACGGCAGGTGCCGGAGTTGGAGGCGGCTGGCGTGCGGGTGCACCGCTAACCCGGATGACCCCGCACCAGGAGGGCATCCGTGCCGCGCTGATCGGCGCCGCGGTCAATCTTGTCCTTGCCTTTGTCAAGATTGTCACCGGTGTGTTGGGACACTCCTATGCCCTGATCGCCGACGGCATCGAATCGACGTCGGACATTCTCAGTTCGCTGGTGGTCATCGGCGGGATTCATGTCTCCGCGCAACCGGCGGATCGAAACCACCCGTTCGGTCATGGAAAGGCGGAGCCGCTTTCAGGCGGGTTTGTGGCGATCCTGCTGTGGGTCGCGGCGGGATGGATCGCCTGGCACAGTCTTGCGGAGATCCGAGAGCCCCACCATGCGCCCGCCCCGTACACCCTGGCGGTCCTGGGCGCCGTGATCGTGGTCAAGGGGCTTCTGTCCCGTTGGGTCCAGCGGGTGGGCCGCCGTGTCGATAGCACGGCGGTGCGGGCCGACGCCTGGCACCATCGCTCGGACGCGCTGACCTCGGGGGCCGCCTTCATCGGGATCAGCGTCGCGCTCGTGGGCGGACCGCGGTACTCGGCGGCCGACGATTGGGCCGCGCTGGCCGCCTGCGTCGTCATCGCACTCAACGGCCTCCGGTTGCTTCGAGAGGCCGTCAACGACCTCATGGATGCTTCAGTCCCGGCGGACATCGTGTCCAGGGTGCGCGCCGTGGCGGCGGCCGTTCCCGGGGTGGTCGCAATCGAGAAATGCCGCATCCGCAAGAGCGGCCTGGAGCTGGCCATGGACATCCACGTCATTGTGGACGGCGATATCTCGGTGCGCGAGGGCCATGCCATTGCCCATGCGGTCAAGGACCGATTGCTCAGCTCGGGCCATCGAATCGTCGATGTCACGGTCCATGTGGAACCGCCGGAGGTCGCGCATGAGCCGCAGCAGCCCTGAAGGCAGGGGCACGGGACGGAGAGCCCGAGGCGCCGCGTTCCGCGGGCCGGACTTGCTGACGCGGCGTTGAGGTCGCGATCCAGGCTAGGCCTGGTCTTCCCGCGACGGGACGAAGTCCTGTTCCTGCAGACGGACCACGAGCACGGGGCAGGGGGCATATCGGACGACGTGCTCGGCGATGCTTCCCATGAGCACATGTTTCAATCCCGTGTACCCGTGGGTGGAGATGACCACGAGATCCGCGGCCTTTTCGATGGCGACATCCGCGACCACCTTCGCTGGGCTACCCTCCCGGACCAGGCTCTCGGCCTTCAGGCCCGATTCCTGGGTTGCCGCCACCACGTTCGCGAGCTCCTTTTCAGCCCCGGTCCGCATGTCGCGTTCGAGGGCGGTGAAGTCGATCGCGCCGAACTCCCCATAGGCGTAGTTCACCTGGATGACATGCAAAAAGATCAGCGTCGCGCCGAACTGCCGCGCGAACGCGGTGGCATAGGTGATGGCCTTCCGGGAGTTCTCCGAAAAGTCCACAGGCACCAGGATTCGGCGGATCTGGCCCAGGTTGGAGGCGCGCTCCGCCTTCTCGATGAGGGGTTCGTCGGTGCTCCGGAGTTCCACCACGACGTTGCCGGATTTGGTCGGTTTGACTTTCATGGCGCGGCAGGGGGTTGAGGTTCGGTGATCTCTACCGACACTCTTCCTCGCAGAAGTCCGTCCGCAATGGAAATTCCGCCGGGGCGCCGCCCGACCCGGAGGCACCTCCGATCACCGACCCGCCCGCACCGGGTAGGCAGGTCGGGAGACTGACGGCGGTGGATGCTGGTGGAGGGTGTCGAGGACGACAGCAATCGCCCGTTCCAGTTGAGGATCCCCGCCGCGGGCCATTGCCCCCGGATCGTCGATGACCTCGATATCCGGGTCCACTCCGTGACCCTCGACGATCCAGTTGCCTTTGACGTCGTAGATTCCGAAGGTCGGGACCGTCACGAAGCCGCCATCGACCAGCGGCGGGGCTCCTGTGATGCCGATCAGCCCTCCCCAGGTGCGGGTTCCGATCAGGGGACCGAGGCCCGCCTTCTGGAAATAGAGCGGAAAACAATCGCCGCCGGATCCGCTCCAGCCATTGATGAGCATGGCCTTCGGTCCTTCCTGTGCCACGGGTGGCCAGGGCCAGTCGTGGCCATCACGGACACCCCAGTAGTTCAGGAGCGGGCGGTTGAGAAGCTCAATGAACCGGTCGGGGATCTGGCCTCCGCTGTTGAACCGCTCGTCAATGATCAACCCGTCCTTTCGGATCTGTCCCTGCCACTGACGCACGAGTTCATTCTGTCCATTCCGGCCGGTGTCGGGCACGTACACGTAGCCGATGCGTCCATCGCTGGCGGATTGGACCCGCCGGCGATTGGCCTCAATCCAGGAGAGATTGCGCAGGCGATACTCGCTGGAAAGGGTGCGGACGAGGACATCGCGAGCGCCCTCCGTTGTCGGTTTGTCGTTGATGGTCAAAAGCACCGTCTGATCCGCCATCCCCTGGAACGCGGCCCATGGATCCTGCTCGGGACTCAGCGGCAGACGGTTCACGGCCAGGAGATAGTCGCCCTCCGAGACCTTGACACCCGGTTCGCGCAATGGAGAGCGGACCTCGGCATCCCACGGCGCGCCATCGAGGATGTGCTGAATCCGATAGTGACCCTGGTCGAGTTCGAAGTCGCAGCCCAGGTAGCCGACGCCGCGGTTTGGCGGTTCCTCCATGTCGCCGCCTCCGCGGTAGGTGTGCGACGAATTGAGCTCGGCAATGAGTTCGCCGATGACGAACTGGACGTCCCAGCGCGTGACGGCGTCCTCGATGAGCTGACCATAGCGGGTTCGCATCGCAGTCCAGTCGACGCCGTGCAACTTCGGATCATAGAAGAAATCGCGTTCGAATCGCCACGCGTCGGTGAAGAGCTGCCGCCACTCCGGCAGCGGATCGACCGTGACTTCGAGATCGGAGGTCTTGATCTTCTTCTCCATCTTCTGGCCCTCCTTGGGCTCGACGATGGCGTAGTCCCTGTCCTTTCGAACCAGGATCTTTTCGCGATTGGCTGAGAGTTCGGCCTCGTCGATGTCGTCGATGATCGTCTTTTCCTCGCGTTTCTCGAGGTCCCAGAACACGAGGGGACCCTTCTCATCGGTCGATCCCAGGCGGGGTTCCTTGCGGTACAGGAGCTTTCCGGAAACCGCGGAGAGATTGTCGTAGCGACCGGCCTTGGGCGGAAGAAGCACCAGGCGACGCTCAAAGCCCTCCAGATCGATCTCGACCGGCTTGGGCTTCTCATCCTTCGCCTTCGCTTTGTCGTCAGGCTTGTCTTTGTCCTTCTCTCCTTCTTTGTCCCTGGCATCGGCTGACTCCTGATCGGACGGAGTGGACGGATCGGACGGAGTGGACGGAGTGGCGTCCTTTTTCTTGTCCTTGTCCTTGTCCTTCTCGTTGTCCCCGGTCCCGGCGGGTTTCTCTTCGTCGTTTCGCGGGGCGATGGGAGAGGCGACATCGCGACGGAGGGGAATGGCCGCCAGACGGAAGGAATTGCCATAGATCCAGGTGTTGTCGACCTCGCTATAAAGCGGCTGGAAGGTACGGCTGGTGCGAAAGTAGAGGTATTTGCCGTCCGGATCGAATGTCGGCAGGTCATCGCGATAGAAACCGGAGGTCACCTGGTGCCGCTTGTCTTCCCGGGTGTCGTACAGGACAAGCGCGGTGTTCGGACGGACATCATCGGTGATGTAGGCAATCCAACGGCTGTCCGGGGACCACTGAACCCGGAAAGAGTCCAGATCACCCTGGTACGCCCACCACAAGCGGTCGATGACCTTTTCATTGGGCGGATCGATGGCGACGAGATGGATGCGCATCGACTGATCGATAAACGCCAGGTGGCGACTGTCGGGTGACCATTGCGCCCGGTAACGGAATCCCGGCCCGAGATGGGTCAGGGTCTTCTCGTCACCCCGGCCGTCGGCCGCCCGCAGGGTGAGTTCGTATTCCCCGGAGCGATCGCTGAAATACGCAATCCACTTCGCATCGGGCGACCACGCGGGGAAGCGCTCGGCGACACCCGAGGAGCGGGTCAGGTTTTCGACGATGCCGTGCTCCGCAGGAAGGGAGAGAATCTCGCCGCGCGCCTCGAGGAGCACCCGTTTCCCGGAGGGCGATATCGCCGCATTGCCACTCAGCGCCGAGACATTCACGGCGCGCGGTTTCACGCTGGCGAGGTCGGTCGTCACGCGGATATCGACCTCGTCGTAGGTGCCCGTCTTCAGGTCGAGCAGGAACAGCCGCCCGCCGGCCTCGAATACCAGGTCCTCGGGCCCGATGCTCGGGAAATGGATGTCGAGATCGGTGAAGTGCGTGACTTGGCGCGCCGATGATTGCCCGGCGTCGAACACCCAGATGTTGGCGCGCTCGCTCTCATCCCGGTCCGAGAGAAAATACAGGTTGTCGCCATTCCACATGGGAATGGAATCATTGCCGGGTGAGTGGGTGAGGTTCCGCGCCTCCAGTTTCTCGAGATCGAAGAGCCAGATGTCGGGGGCCATGCCGCCGCGGTAGCGCTTCCAGGTGCGGAAATCGCGGGTGATCGGCGTGTAGGCGAGCCGCCGGCCGTCGGGGGAGATGGCGCCGAACTCGCCATAGGGCACCGGGAGTTTCTCCGGCATCCCACCTTCAACCGAAACCGTGTACAGCTTGTTGAACCGGTCCTTCTCGCTCGTCATCGAGCTGGCAAACAGGAGGTGGCGGCCGTCCGGGTACCAGTCGAGCAGGCGATCCGCCGCCCCGTGATGGGTGATTCGCCGGGGAAGGCCGCCGCTGGCGGGAACGACATAGATGTCGAGATTGCCGTCGTAATTGCCGGAGAAGGCGATCCAGTTGCCGTCCGGTGAGAATTTCGGGAAGCCTTCCTCGCCCTTCGGGGAGCTGAGTCGGGACGCGATGCCGCCGTGTTTCGAAACGACCCAGATGTCGCCCGCGTAGATGAAGGCAATCTGCCGCGCCGACACGTCCGGTTGGCGCATCATCCGTGCATCGACCCGCTTCGAAGAGGCCTCGGGAGCGGCCGGTTCATCGGCGGCGGGCGCCGCAACGGACAGGATCGCCACAGCGGCTGCGAGGGATCCCAACCGATGGCGCGGCGGCTTCTCAAGCGAGAGCAAGCTTCGGCGCGGGCGAAGGCGATCGGCAATACGCTCGAGCAGGGGGTCGCGACCTGTGCAAATGAGGGGAATGCGCATGGGACGGTTCACGGGATGATTCAACGTCGTTCCCCGTGCCACAAACTCTTTGTCGCCCGCGGCAGGCGCCGGCGGGAAGGCCAACCCGCGATTTCGACGTCGAATTCACTCCGCACGCCTCGACGGGCTCTTAGCCGCCGGTGCGAGGTGTTCCTGCAGGGCACCCGCGCTGCTCTTGAACACCTCTTCGTGGAGGGATCGCCCATGGGCATCCATTGTGACGACGGCCGGGAAAGCCTCCACCTCGAACTCCCAGATCGCCTCGGGCGAACCGAATTTCTCGAGAAAATGGACATTGCGGACCTTCTTCACGCACTCGGCCAGGACCTGCGCCGCGCCGCCCACTGCGTGGAGGTAGACGCATCCATACTCCTTGCAGGCCGCGAGGGTCTTCGGCCCCATGCCGCCCTTGCCAATCACCGCGCGAACACCGTGGTCACGCACGATCTGCCATTGATACGGTTCCTCGCGGGTGCTGGTGGTAGGGCCGGCGGCGACCACCCTCCAGGCGCCAGCCTCGTCCCTGATGACCACGGGTCCGCAGTGATAGATCACGGCGCCCCGGAGACTGACTCCCGGCGGCAGCGCTCCACCTTCATGGAGATATTTGTGAACGGCGTCGCGCCCGGTGTAGACGACGCCCGAGAGGGAGACCTCGTCGCCCACTTTCAGCGCGCGAACGCCCTCTTCGGAAATGGGGGTCTGGAGCGGGATCATGCGATTGTCCGCGGGTTTCCTCAGTACAGCCACGACTGGATCCGGCCGTCGGCTTCCAGCGTGGCCCCTTGTCGCCGGTAGGCCCAGCACATGTAACTGACGCTGACAAAGTACGATGCAGGGACTCGGTTGATCGCGCCGATCTTGCATCCGAGCAGCGTCGTCCGCCCTCCGAAACCCATGGGTCCGATGCCCAGGTCATTGGCCGTTTTGACGATTTCCTGCTCCAGGGCGGCGAGTTCGGGTACCGGATTGACATCGTCGAGGCGCCGGAGGAACTGGACCTTCGAGCGTTCGTATCCGGTCGCGCGGTCTCCGCCGATGCACACGCCGAGGATGCCGGGTCCGCAACCCTTCCCTTGAGCCTGGAGGACGGCATCGAGGATGGCACGGCGGCAACCCTCGAGGTCCCGGTTGGCGCCGAGGGCCTCGTCCGGAAGGGAGTACTGCGCCCCCACGTTCTCACAGCCGCCGCCCTTCAGGACCAGGCGGACCGTCACCTCCCCGCCCCGATGCTGGTGAAAATGAAGCGTGGGCGCGCCGGGACCGCAGTTGGTTCCGTCGTTCCTGCCGGTCAGGGAGTCCACCGAGTTTTGCCGGAGATAGCCCTTTTTAGTGGCCTGGCGGACCGCCTCGCGCGCGGTCTCCTCGAAGGTCACCTGGTCCAGGCCCACGGGGACATCGACGAAGAACAGGACACTCCCGGTGTCCTGGCAGATTGGCTGGGACTTGCTTCGCGCGAGCTCAATATTGCGATCGATGATGCGAAGCGCGGATTCGGCGATGGTGCCTTTCCGTTCGTTCTCCAGGGAGTTGAGGATGGCTCGATGCACGTCGTCCGGGAGTTCGGCCGAGGTGCGCCGGATGATCTCGATCAGGGAGTCGAGAAGCGACTGCATAAGGCACGCTACGATGGCCTGCCCGGATCAACAAGAACGAGGTGGCGGCGAACTTCGGTCGTTGTCGGCCGATGCCAAGTCCCGTTGAAGCGGCCTGAAGGCCGCGCTCCGACCCCATCGGGTGTATCGCCGTCGTCGTTTCGGAGATCCTGTTGAAACTCATCATCTGACTCCCTCTGGCGACCGAGTACGCGGCGAACCGGAGAGGAGCAGTGAATGGGTCTGGAAAGGTTGGGCCCCCGCACCTACAGTGCGCGCCCCTGTTCCGGCCCGTCATGCAGTCCCATGCTGATTCCCATCCGCCGCCCAGTGTCGCGCGGGTCGACCTTTCGGGTCTGAACCCCCAGCAGCGCGAGGCGGTCACCACGATCGACGGCCCGGTCCTGATCCTCGCCGGCGCGGGCACCGGCAAGACCCGGGTTATCACCCATCGCATTGCGTGGCTGCTGCATCGGGGTGTTCCGGCGGAGAACGTCCTGGCGGTGACGTTCACGAACAAGGCCGCCCGCGAAATGCTCGCACGCATCCGCGCGTGGCTTCCGCGACGGCGCGAGCGGGATTCTCCTGATTCGGAGGCGTCCCGGCGACCGACCCTTTGCACGTTTCATTCCTTGTGCGTGCGGATTCTTCGCCGGCACATTAGTAGCCTCGGCTACAAACCGAACTTCACCATCTACGACGAGACCGAGCAGTTGGGCGTGGTGAAGCGCCTCCTGGCGGCGATCCACGAAAATGGGACGGGGATCAAACCCCAGGAGGTGCTGGCGGCATTGAGCCGGATCCGAAATGAAGGCGAAAGTGTGGCCATGGACCCCGGCGCGCTCGCCCTGGCGCGTCATCTCCAGGCTCGGTACGAATCCGCCCTCCGCGCCGCGAACGCCGTGGACTTCGATGATCTCATCCTCCTGACGCTCCGGCTCTTTCGCGAGTCCGCCGACGCCCTCGAGGCGTGTCGCGCCCGGTACCGCTACGTCATGGTCGACGAATACCAGGACACCAACGCCGTCCAGTTTGAGTTGGTGCGCGCGCTTGCCGGTGAACACCGAAACCTCTGCGTCGTCGGGGATGACGACCAGAGCATCTACGGCTGGCGCGGCGCGCGGATCGCCAACCTCCTCGACTTCGAAAAGCACTTTCCCGGGGTCAAGGTGATCCGGTTGGAGCAAAACTACCGGTCGACGAACACCATTCTGCGGGCGGCCAACCAGGTGATCAGCCACAACGCGAGGCGGCGCGGCAAGCAACTCTGGTCCCAGCACGGGGACGGCGAGAAGATCCGCGTCGTCGCATGCCGTCACGACGAGGAGGAGGCGCAGTATGTCGTCGACCAGATCCAGATTGGCCGGATATCCCGGGCGATTCCCTGGGGCGACCAGGCGGTTCTTTTTCGCACGAACCAGCAATCCCGGCCGCTGGAAACGGCGTTGCGCCGCGCAGGCGTTCGTTACCGTGTGATCGGCGGCCAGTCCTTCTTCGATCGCCTCGAGGTCCGGGACGTGATCGCCTACTTGAAGGTCCTTCACAATCCCCATGACGACGCGAGCCTTCTTCGAATCGCCAATACGCCCGCGCGCGGCCTGAGCGACGTCACCCTGGAACGGATCCTCGCGGCCAGCCAGGAGCGGCAGTGTTCGGTCTTCGCGGCCGCCCGGCACACGGATGTCCAGGAACTGTTTCCCGCCAGAACCCGGGACAGTCTGCGCGCCTTTCTGACATTCCTCGAAGGGACGCGCGAAGCGCTGGAGGTCCAGGCTGGCGGGAAGCCGCTGGGGCCCTGGGCGGAGGGGCTGCTGACCGAGGCGGGCTACTGGGATCATCTTCGGCGGTCCGAGCGCAATGCTGAGACCGGGGACAACCGCGTGCGCAACGCCCGCGAGTTGCTCGCCACGTTGGACGATCCCGAGACGGGCCTGGCCCAGTCTCCTGCCGACCGCCTCGCTCAGGGGCTCGCGGACATGGCCCTCGATTCTGATCGAGCGTCGGACACCGAGGCTTCAGGTGACGTGGTGACGCTGATCACGATGCACAGTTGCAAGGGGCTTGAGTTCCCGCACGTCCATATCGTCGGCCTCGAGCACGGGCTCCTGCCGCACGCGCGCTCCGTCGACGAGGGCACGCTCGAAGAGGAACGCCGCCTGTTTTATGTCGCGCTGACCCGCGCGATGAAGACGCTGACGCTCATCCATTGCGGCGGCCGCAAAAAGTACGGCCAGCTCGTCCCCGCGCATCCCTCCCTCTTTCTGCACGAACTGCCTCAGGAGCTGGTGGAACACGAGAAGGCCAGCGATCGAACGCCTGTGGAAGCCGGCGCGGGACGATCCTATTTCGCGAGCATGCGTGCGGCGGTGGAGGGGAAGTGAGCGGCGGGCAATCAGGATCGCGTTCGTTCTTTCCAGGTGCGTCCGGGAGGATCATCGAGGCGGGGGCCAGCGGACGATCACCCGAAACCCGGATTCGATGCACGCCATGGGCACCTGGTACCGTCGTTGTCTCCATTCGACGACGCGCATGCCGGGTTCGAAGGCACGGACGGCGACGACCGCGCCTTCCGGCAGGCCTTCCGGGAGGCTGTAGCCACCCTGGACGTGATGGACGCGGACCATGCTGCCGACGCGATAGGGCCGTTGTTGGATCATCGCCGCGAGGATGAAGGATAGGCTGGGACAACGGCGGTCCCAGGGTCCTCATCGACGGGATCATTCGTTGGTAGGCGTCCCCGTGGCGGGCGACGGCGGAAGGTCCGGTTCCGTCGCGTGCATGTGCAGGCTGCCGTAGCTTCGATAGCCAACCGAGACATGCTGAATCACACCATTGCGGTCGATATAGAACTTGGTTGGAAGCATCTGAACGTCGCAGTACGGCTTCGGAAGGTTGGCGCGGCCCGAACTGACGATCGGATAATTGATGCCGTGGTCCGCCACGAAGGTCCGAAGCGTGCCGGCCTCCTGCCCGCTGATGCCGATGACCGTGAGGTCCGTCGCCGGCAGGTCGTTCTGCAACCGGACCAGGTGCGGTATCGTGCGAACGGACCGCGGTTCCCACGAGGCCCAGAAATCCAGGATGACGCGGCGGCCTTTGAGTTCGCTCAGACGCAGGATAGCGCCGTCCAACGTCGTGAGTTCAAGGTCGGGGGCGGATTTTCCCACCCAGGCATTGAGTCCGGAGTGCGCTGCTGCCTGCGCGGCGAGCCGGGCCTTACGGATGCCGGAGGTGACATTCACGGCAATGACCGCCGAGATCATCAGGGCGGCGATCGAAAGGCCGACACCCGTCCATCCCATCCGCCGTGCTGACGATCGACGACGAAGATGGATCACCCCGAGGACGAGTCCCACGAGTGCCAGAACCGCCCCGACCAGAATGAAGCTCGTGAGAAAACCCACGATGCCGAGGGTCAGGGACGCAATGGCCAGTCCCGATGGGACGTCCTTCTGGACGACAGGCGAGGCGTGGTCCATGGCGCGTACGCTAGACGATTTCGACAGGGGACGCGAGACGGATGTGGTTGGCGGTTCAGCTCTCCGTCAGCGACTGTCGGATCTCGGACATATGGGCGGTCGTGGACTCGAGAAGCGACTTCAGAAGCCCGACATTCGGGAAGCCCAGTGATTGGGCAAAGTCATCGGACAGAAGTGGGCGGGAACCACGGATGATATTGGCCGGATCGGATGCCGCCAGGCAGACTCGATTCGCCCGCACCAGGCCGATGAGGGTGTCGAAGGAATGCGACGGATCCGAACCGGCTTTCAGGTGGCCGGCGATCGGATCAACTATGCCCGCCGGAAAATCCCAACGCCGAAGGAGCATGGACCCGGCGTCCGCAAAGGTGAATCCGACGTGGTCCTGCTCCCAGAGTTCCACGGGCGTACGGCCGTCCCAAAGGACATTTGTGCCGATCTGCACGAGGATTTCATTGATCAGAACCTTGCCGATCTGGAAGAGCAATCCCACGACGTAGGCCTCGCCGCCGTCGATGGGGCGCCCGCGAGTCAGCGCCTCCATCAGGACGGCGGACCAGACGCACTCGCACCAGTATTGACCGGAGGTGACACCGTAGTGGGCGAGATCCTTGCCAAAGAAGTTCTTGCTGAGACTCAGGCAGATCAGGCGCAGGAGTTCGTTGACCCCGAGGCGCTGCAGGGCCTCCGAGATCCGGGTGCACATCGGGCCGCGTCGGAACAGCGCCGTGTTCGAAAGATGCAGAAGGTCGGCGGTGAGCGCCTGGTCCCTCGACACCAGGTCGACAATTTGCGGAAACCCCACGTCGGGACGGCGAACGAGCTTCAGGGCACGGCCCAGGATCTGCGGGGTTGAATAAAGGGTCTCGACACGGAGGACCGCGTCCCGGTAGTCGTCAGGTCTGGAGCTGTCGATGGGTTTCATCGAGCCGTCGCGCGGGGGCCCCGTTGATCATGGCCACCGACCCGGCGGAGCCGCGTTCGGCGGACCGCCGGGTCCGCGTGCGCCGGGCAGCGTAGCCGGACTTGCGGTCGCTCTCGACTTCTTTCTCGTCCTCGAACAGGGCGAGTGACGGTTGCGAGAAATCCCGGTCAGAGACCGTTCTTCGCGCGCATCGCCGGCGGTGCTTCCGAGGTTGCCTTCATCGCGCGCTCCAGCGCCAGTTCCAGCGCGCGGACTGTCACGGGTTTGGTAAGGTGCAGGCTAAAACCGGCCGCGAGGCTCCGGCGGACGTCGGCCTCCATGCCGTACCCGCTGATGGCAATGCCGAGGCAGTTCGGTCGAAGGCGGCGCAATTCCGGCATGATCTCATGGCCGCTGCCGTCGGGAAGGCCAAGATCACTGAGGACAAGGTCGAAGGAAAACGCGGCGGCGCATCGTCTCGCCTCGGCGAGGCTTCCTGCCCACCGGACCTCGTACCCCCGCCGCGCCAGCAGCAACTCGAGGGCGGCGCCTGTTTGGGGATGGTCCTCGATCAGCAGAATGCGGCGGATTGGCAACGGTTCGAGACGCATTTGCGGGCGGGAGGGTCCCGCTCCGGAAGGGGCCGCGGCCATCCCGAGCGGGAGTTCCACCCGGATCGTCGTTCCGCACCCGCGTCCTTCGCTCGACGCGTGGATCACTCCGCCATGGACCTCGACCAACCGGCGCGAAATCGTAAGGCCCAGGCCGAGCCCTCCGGAATTTCCCTTTCGGGCCCCCTGATCGAATGGCAGGAAGACGCGCTCCAGGTCCTGGGGGTCGATGCCGACGCCATTGTCCGCAATCTCCACCGCGACGCCGACCGGCGGCGCGCCGCGGGTGCGAATCAGGATATGCCCGTTGGCTGGGGTGAATTTCACCGCGTTCTTGACCAGGTTCCAGAACACCTGGTGGAGGCGGACGGGGTCGCCAGTGACCCAGGGTTGCGGTGCGCTCAGATCAAAGTCGACCACCAGGTTCTTGTCCGCCGCCTCGAACTTCAGCAGGTCCCAGGACGCGGACAGGACCGCGTGGAGGTCGACGGGGCGGCACTCCAGGATGAGTTTGCCGCGCGCGATGCGGGTGAGATCCAGGAGGTCGTCGATGAGGCGGACCTCCAGTTCGATGCCGGTCTGGATCGCGGCAAAATCGTTGCGGACATCCTCCGCGAGGGCGGGGTCCTGGGCTCGTTCGTCGGCGAGCATGATCGCCGGCATGAGCGGGGTCCGCAGTTCGTGGGAGAGAACCGCGAGGAAATCGTCCTTGGCTCGGGAGGCGGCCTCGGCCTCGGCCTTGGCGTCGGTCAGCGCCTCCTCCTCCCGCTTCCGGCTCGTCCGGTCCCGCAGGATCTTCAGGAATCCAACATGCCGGTCGTCCTCATCCTTGAGGATCACGAGCATGCCGGAGGCCCAGAAGAGGGAGCCGTCGCTGCGGACATGCCAACGTTCATCCTCGGTGCGGCCGAAGCGGAGAGCGCGATCGAGGGTCCGGGCGAGGATGCCGGCGTCGCGGTCCTCACGGGTGAAGAGCAGGTCGAGTGGGCGGCCGATGATCTCGTCCGCTGCGAATCCGGTGACCCGCTGGGCGCCGGTGTTCCAGGTCGCGACACAACCCTCGAGGTCGACGCTGAAGATGGCGTATTCGAGCGCGTTTTCGAGAATGAGACGGTAGCGTTCCTCGCTGGCGCGGAGTTTTCGATTGGCCGCGACGAGGTCGGCGGTCCGTTCGCGTACGCGGGATTCGAGGTCGGCGTTGATTTGAAGGAGGGCCGCCTCGGCGCGCTGGCGTTGCATGACTTCGCATTCCAGCGCGCTGTTGGCGGCCGCGAGCGCGCGCGTCGCCAGGAACAGGTCGACAAACACGCCGACCTTCGACCGGAGGATGACCGGGTCGAGCGGCTTGCGAAGATAGTCGACGGCGCCGGCGACATAGCCTTCGAGGACGTCCTTCTCGTCCTGGAGATAGGCGGTCAGAAAGATGATCGGGATATGCTGGCACTTGCGCCGTTGCTTGATGAGTTGGGCGAGCTCGATGCCCGTCATCCCCGGCATGCAGATGTCCAGCACGATGACGGCGAAGTCCCCGTCGATCAGGACCAGCAGGGCGTCATCGGGCGACTGGGCCCGCACCAGGCGGTGGGCTGGCGAGGCGAGGATGCTCTCGAGGGCGGTCAGGTTTCGCTCGTCGTCATCGACCAGGAGGATGCTGGCCGGCCCGCGGACGGCGGGATGGGGCGGAGCGGCCGGCACAGTCGGCACGGTCGGCACCTGGATGGCTTCGGCCGGAACGCGAAGCCCGGGTGAAAGTCTGGACGGGGAGGCATTCATCGGGGTTCTCCGGGACCGGGGAATGCACGTCAGCGGTAAAGCCAGATCCGAAGCATGGACAGAAGTTGGTCGGTATTGACGGGCTTGGCAATGTAATCAGAAGCCCCTGCCTCCAGGCATTTCTCCCGGTCCCCCTTCATCGCGCGGGCGGTCAGGGCAAGGATCGGCAATGAACGAAACCTGGGATTGCGGCGGATCTCCCGCATGGTCTGGTAGCCGTCCATCTCGGGCATCATGATGTCCATGAGGACGACGCTCAGCTCGGGTTCCTCCTCGAGAATCGAGATCGCCTGACGACCGTTGGTCGCGGAACGCACCTCCATCTCCTGGTTCTCGAGCACCGTCGTCAGGGCGAAGATATTGCGGGCGTCGTCGTCGACCACAAGGACACGGCGACCGCGCAGGATGTCGTTGGAAGCGTGAAGGCGGGTGATCAGGTTCTGCTGGGTCTCCGGCAGGTCGCGGATGACGCGGTGGAGAAAGAGCGCGGTCTCGTCCACCAGCCGCTCCGGGGAGCGGACATCCTTCAGGACGATGCTCTTGGCGACGCGCCGCAATTGCTCCTCCTCGTCCGGGGCAAGGCTCTTCCCGGTGAACACCACGATCGGGACCTCGCGCAGGGTCGATTCGGATTGGAGCCGCTGGAGCAGGTCCAAACCGTTCATGTCCGGAAGGTGCAGGTCGAGGACGCAGCAATCGAAGGGCCGATCGAGGAGGGCCTGCATCGCCTCCGCTCCGGTCGACGCCGTGGTGATGGCAATGTCCTTATGCTCCAGGAGCGACACGATGCTGGTCCTCTCAGCCTCGTTGTCCTCAACCACCAGCAGTTGCTTGGTGCGCGGGACCACGAAATTCCGGAGCCGATCGAAGCACTGCCGGATGCCTTCCGTTGTCGCCGGCTTCACAAGGTAGGAGAAGGCACCGTGGGCCAACCCGTGTTGTTGCTCCTCCTCGACGGAAATGATCTGCACGGGGATGTGCCGGGTCAGGGGATCGATCTTGAGCCCGTTGAGGACGGTCCACCCCAGCATGTCCGGTAGAAAGATATCCAGCGTGATCGCGGTTGGCTGATACTGGCGGGCGAGGGCCATGGCATTGCTGCCACGATTGGCGACCATGGCCTTGAGGCCCGTTTCCCGGGCCAGGTCCAGGAGGACGCGGGCGTAGTGCGGGTCGTCTTCGACGATCAGGAGCAACTGGTCACCGGGTTCGACGCTGTCGCGGTCGTCGCTGAGGACCTCCTCGCGGGCGGCGGGAAGGGCGACGGGCTGTGCCCTCTGCTGCGGAGTGGCGGGTTGGGGCATGTAGGTCACCGGCAGGTAGAGACTGAACGTGCTGCCCCGGCCCGGTGTGCTGGCGAGCCGGATCTCGCCCCCGAGGAGTACGGCGAGCTCGCGACAGATCGCGAGGCCAAGGCCGGTCCCGCCATATTTGCGACTGGTGCCGGCGTCGGCCTGCTGAAAGGCCTCGAAGATGAGCTTTTGCTTCTCCGGGGCGATCCCGATTCCCGTGTCGGCGATCGCAAAGCACACGACGCGGGGGGCGCGGCTGAGCACCGGGTGGTCGGCAGACCATCCCGACTCGACCAGGCGCGCGCGGATGGCCACCTCCCCCTGCGAGGTGAACTTGAAGGCATTCGAAAGGAGATTCTTCAGGATCTGCTGCAGTCGCTTCGAATCCGTGTTCAAGCCGCGCGGCAGATCGGGACTGAACTCGATGTGAAAGGGCAGGTTCTTGGAGTCGGCGATGTGGCTGAAATTCCGTTCCACCGAGGTGCGAATCGACGCAAACGGGATGTCTTCGACCTCCACCGTGACCGTTCCCGATTCGATCTTCGAGAGATCGAGGATGTCGTTGATCAGGTTCAGGAGGTCCGAGCCCGAGGAATAGATATTGCGGGCGAACTCGATCTGTTTGTGGGTCAGGTTGCCGCCGGAGTTTTCGGCGAGCTGCTGTCCAAGAATGAGGATGGAATTGAGCGGCGTCCGGAGTTCATGGGACATGTTGGCCAGGAACTCCGATTTGTACTTGGAGGTGAGCGCGAGTTCGGCGGCCTTTTCCTCCAGGGCGCGGCGGGCCTGTTCGACCTCGTCGTTCTTACGTTCGACCTCGACGTTTTGTTCGGCCAACTGTCGCGCCTTCTGGGCCAGTTGTTCGTTGGTCTGTTGGAGTTCCTTCTTTTGCGACTGCAGCTCGACGGTGAGCTGCTGGGATTGCTGGAGGAGGTTCTCGGTTTGCATCGTCGCCTCGATCGTGTTGAAGACCACGCCGATCGACTGGGTGAGCTGTTCGAGGAACGTCAGGTGGGTGACGCTGAAGGCCTCCAGGGAAGCCAGCTCGATCACCGCCTTGGTCTGACCCTCGAACAGCACTGGAAGCACCACGATCGAGATCGGCGCCGTCTCGCCGAGGCTCGATTGAATCCGGGTGTAGCCCCGCGGAACCTGCTGAAGGAGGATCCGCTGCTTTTCGACGGCGCACTGGCCGACGAGGCCCTCCCCGACCCGGATGCGCTCCGGTTGATCGGCGCGCTGGGCGTAGCCGGCGAGGAGCCGGAGCACGGCGCTGCCGTGATCCTCCTCGACCATCTGGTAGATCGCCCCCTGTTGCCCCTCGACGAGCGGCGCCAGCTCCGAGAGGAGCATCCGCCCGACCGTAAGCAACTGGCGCTGTCCCTGAAGCATCCGGGTGAACTTCGCGAGATTGGTCTTGAGCCAGTCCTGTTCCTGGTTGCGCTCGGTGGTGACCCGGAGGTTGAAGATCATCGTGTTGATGTTGTCCTTCAGCTCGGCCACCTCCCCGCGTGTCTCCACCTGGATGGAACGGGTGAGATCGCCCTTGGTCACCGCCGTGGCGACCTCGGCGATGGCGCGGACCTGGGTCGTGAGATTCGCCGCGAGCAAATTGACATTGCCCGTCAGGTCCTTCCACGTGCCGGCAACGCCGGGGACGATGGCTTGGCCACCGAGTTTGCCGTCGGTCCCAACCTCGCGTGCGACGCGGCTGACTTCCGAAGCGAACGCGTTGAGCTGATCCACCATCGTGTTGATGGTGTTCTTCAGCTCGAGGATCTCGCCCTTCACATCCACGGTGATCTTGCGCGAGAGATCCCCGCGGGCGACAGCGGTGGTGACGTCGGCGATGTTGCGGACCTGGCCGGTGAGATTGGCGGCCATGAGATTGACATTGTCGGTCAGGTCCTTCCAAGTGCCCGCGACGCCCGGGACCTGCGCCTGCCCGCCCAGTTTGCCTTCGGTCCCCACCTCGCGGGCGACCCGCGTCACCTCGGCGGCGAAGCTGTTCAACTGGTCCACCATCGTGTTGATGGTGTCCTTCAGATCGAGGATCTCCCCCTTCACGTCCACGGTGATTTTGCGGGAGAGATCGCCGCGGGCGACGGCCGTCGTGACATCGGCGATGTTCCGCACCTGGTCCGTCAGGTTGGACGCCATCGAATTGACGTTGTCGGTCAGGTCCTTCCAGGTGCCGGCAACCCCGCGCACCTGCGCCTGTCCGCCCAGTTTGCCCTCGGTCCCGACCTCGCGGGCGACCCGCGTGACCTCGGAGGCGAACCCGTTGAGTTGATCGACCATCGTGTTGATGGTGTCCTTCAACTCAAGGATCTCGCCCTTCACATTGACCGTGATCTTGCGGGAGAGATCCCCCCGGGCCACGGCGGTCGCGACCTCGGCGATGTTGCGGACCTGGTCGGTCAGGTTCGACGCCATGGAATTGACGTTGTCGGTCAGGTCCTTCCAGGTGCCGGCCACCCCCTCGACCTCGGCCTGGCCGCCGAGCTTGCCCTCGGTGCCGACTTCGCGAGCCACCCGGGTGACCTCCGAGGCGAAGGCATTGAGCTGATCGACCATGGTGTTGATCGTCTCTTTCAGCAGGAGGATCTCGCCCTTCACATCGACGGTGATTTTGCGGGAGAGATCGCCCCGGGCGACGGCGGTGGTCACCTCCGCGATGTTCCGGACCTGGCCCGTGAGATTGGTGGCCATGGCGTTGACCGAGTCGGTGAGGTCTTTCCAGGTCCCCGCGACACCCGGCACCTCGGCCTGGCCGCCGAGACGTCCCTCGGTGCCCACCTCGCGCGCCACGCGGGTGACCTCCGCCGCGAAGCCGTTCAATTGGTCCACCATCGTGTTGATGGTGTTCTTCAATTCGAGGATCTCGCCCCGCACATCGACCGTGATCGTGCGCGACAGGTCGCCGCGTGCGACGGCCGTCGTCACATCGGCGATGTTGCGAACCTGCGCCGTCAGGTTGCTCGCCATCAGGTTGACGCTGTCGGTGAGGTCCTTCCACGTCCCTGCCACCCCAGGCACGACCGCCTGGCCGCCCAGCTTGCCTTCGGTGCCCACCTCGCGGGCCACCCGGGTCACCTCCGAGGCGAAGGAATTCAACTGGTCCACCATGACGTTGATCGTGTCCTTCAGGGCGAGGATCTCGCCCTTCACGTCGACGGTGATCTTGCGGGACAGATCGCCACGGGCAACCGCCGTCGTCACCTCCGCGATGTTGCGGACCTGGGCGGTCAGGTTGGACGCCATCGAATTGACATTGTCGGTCAGGTCTTTCCAGGTGCCGGCGACACCGGGGACCTGTGCCTGCCCGCCGAGCTTTCCCTCCGTGCCCACCTCGCGAGCCACGCGGGTCACCTCCGCGGCGAAGGATCGGAGCTGGTCGACCATGACATTGATGGCCTCCTTGAGCTGCAGGATCTCGCCGCGAACATCGACGGTGATCTTCTTGGAAAGGTCACCATTGGCGACGGCGATCGTGACTTCGGCGATGTTCCGGACCTGGGCCGTCAGATTCCCGGCCATCTGATTGACCGACTCCGTCAATTCCTTCCACACACCCGACACGCTCTTGACCTTGGCCTGGCCGCCCAGTTTGCCCTCGATACCCACCTCGCGCGCGACACGGATCACTTCCACCGAGAAGTCCGCGAGCTGTTCCACCATCCCGTTCACCAGCTTCGCGGTCCGGAGGTACTCGCCCTGGAGCGGGCGTCCGGACACCTCCATCGGCATGGCCTGCGAGAGGTCGCCATGCGCCACGGCCCCGATCACCCGGCCCATCTCGAGGGTCGGCCGAGTCAGATCGTCGACCATCGAATTGACCGCCTCCACGGTCTCTTCCCAATCCCCCTCCCCCCCGGAGAGCCGCATGCGCTCGTTGATGCGCCCGTTCAACCCGACTTCATCCCGCATGCGAAGGAGGCTCTCGTTGAACCGCTGAAGCCGGCCCGCGAGCTTGTTCACCGTGTCGGCGACCTTGCCGTCCACGCCGGTCCAGTCCGAAGGCATGCGTGCCGAGAAGTCGCCCTCGGCAAGCGCCACCAGGACCGGCAGCAACCGTCGGATGGGACTTGGATCCGCAGAGGAGTCAAGGGTTTCGCCGTCCGTTTTCAGCCTCGATCGAGTGGCAGGTTTCATCAGTGCAGAGGGAGAAGGGGCGTTGAAATCATCATCGAAAACGCGCGCGGGGATTCCCGGACCGATCAGGCGCCAACTTCAGGCACGCGGCATTGCAGCGATCGCGCCCTGCCGGGGCGTCGGACGCCAGGCGGTCGTTCCCCTGTAATGGATACGGAATAGCGAGGCCTGCTTAGCGAAACGGGTGCCAGAGACTGGCCCACGCTCCAAGCTGCCCGCGCACGGTGGAAGATTGTGTTTTGCACACGATATGCACATTGCACGCTGCACCGTGCAACCCGTCCCTCCACCTGAACGGCTGACTCTCCCGCGGCGCTTTCCAGCACAAATCAATCCACCTCGGATTGGCGAGGGGATTGCGAAGCGGCCACCTTTCGTGGCTGCGGCGCGCCGACCCGTTCCGCCGCTGGACACTCCATCGTGAGCAATGGCGTCCTTCTTGCCAGGGAATCCCGAATCCGGTGTGCATGTTCTGGCGAGGAGGGCTGGGGTCCTGCGTGTGTGCCCCGTCAGCGAACGGAACCGCTCCTCGTTCACGATCAACTGCGGATTTACGACGCGAATATTGCCGCGGGTGAATTGCTGGGTTGGCCACCGTCTGTCCTGCAGGCCTGCCTGTTGGCCGATCTGGTCACGGCCCCAATGGTATCGACGGTCCTCGCCTATGGATGCTGTCCGACAGAGGAACGCACACCGGTGGTCTTTCTCGGCCGCGGTGGACGCGAGATTCACGCCACGATCGGGCTCCTGAAGACCCTTGCGGAGGGCGGTCAGCGGTTATTCGTCAGTCGATTGGACCTGCTTCCGGAGACAAAGGATGAAGCAGTGCGCGGCGTCGAGCCGGGCAGTCGGATCCCGTATTTCAGCGCGAGCGCGAAGGCCAGGTGTTCCGATGACGATTCCGCCGTCCGATGGGAACCGATCCAGGCCTAGCCCGGATGTTTCCTATCACTTCCACTGCGACCTGCTGCAGGTCCGGTGGGAGAGGAGGGTAACAGGCGTACCGCCGCTGCCGACAGGGCGTCGGAACTCGCGGTTGCGGAGCGCGGCCTTCAGGCCGCTTCAACACCCCGACGGCACGCGCGTCGAAGTTCTTGTCGGCCGCCGTCCCGTCCCGGCGAAGCGGCCTAACTAAAGGCCGCGGTCCGACCCGACGGTATCGCGCCTGCCAAGGATTTCGCGGGCTCGCGGACGGTCGCCTTTCGCAAGACCTCTATGAAATAGGCAGGCTAGAGCCGTCGGAAAAGTAGGTAGCACCCTGCGACGAGGGATTTTGTGCGGGTCCGGGGCGGCGAGACCGGGGCATCCCCGCAGCGGACTCCAAGGTCTCACGCAGTAGGCCAGTCGGGCGAGGGCTTCTCAGGGAAACGACGTCTGGCCGTTGCCGCAGAGTGCAGGGTTCGCACGCGCGTCCATGCACGATGCATGAACTCGCATCCGGTCACCGGCGTCGATCCTGAGCCGCTGGTCCCAAGCCTGTGGCGTCCGATTTGCCCCTCATCTCAACGGATTGACAAGCCGGGCGCGGAGCGTCGACCCCCCGCCGCTTGCACGCCTTCCGGATGGCAAGCAATTCGCTTAACGAGTGGTCGTGGCGTGCTGACCTTGAAATCGCGGCGCGGACCCCCATCCGCCCCGAGCCGCGGGGCACCCTCCACGCTGGGTGGGAGGGAGCCGGGGCGAGGATCACTCGGTTCTTCGAGTAGGACGAATGCCTGATGAAAGAAACATGCGCTGATTTCCTCGTCCGACGATTGTTGGAATGGGGGGTGACCCGGGTGTTCGGATATCCGGGCGACGGCATCAACGGGATTCTTGGGGCACTGGAACGTGCCAAATCGAAGATGCACTTTGTCCAGGCGCGCCACGAGGAGATGGCAGCGTTTATGGCGTGTGCCCACGCGAAGTTCACGGGGGAGGTCGGGGTGTGCATGGCCACTTCAGGTCCCGGCGCCATTCACCTGCTGAACGGCCTTTACGACGCGCGGATGGACCACGCGCCGGTTGTGGCAATTGTCGGTCATGCCGCGCGGGCCGCCATCGGAGGCAGTTACCAGCAGGAGGTCGATCTCCCGACGTTGTTCAAGGACGTCGCCCGCGATTACGTCCACCTGGCGTCCTCACCCGCGCAGGTTCGGCACCTGGTCGATCGGGCAGTCCGAATTGCGAAAGCCGAGAGGACGGTGACCTGCATCATCCTGCCGAACGATCTCCAGGAACTCCCGGCGGTACCGGAGCCCAAACACGCACACGCCACGATCCATTCCGGGCTCGGCCACGCGACGCCGCGCGTCGTGCCATCAGACACCGATCTGGAGCGAGCCGCCGCCGTCCTGAACGAGGGCAAACGCGTGGCGATGCTTATCGGTGCGGGGGCCATGAAGGCGACGGCCGAGGTGACCGAGGCAGCGGAAATCCTTGGCGCCGGCGTTGCCAAGGCGCTCCTCGGGAAGGCCGCGATTGCGGACGACCTTCCGTTTGTCACGGGTGCCATCGGGCTCCTCGGTACCAAGCCGAGCTGGGACCTGATGATGGGGTGCGACACCTTGTTCATGATCGGGAGCAGTTTTCCCTATCCCGAGTTTCTGCCGGCCGAAGGTGATGCCCGCGGGGTGCAGATCGACATCGAAAGCCGGATGCTGAGCATTCGCTACCCGATGGAGTGCAATCTGGCCGGGGACAGCGCCGAAACGCTGCGGGCACTCCTCCCCTTGTTGAAGCGCAAGACGGACCGCTCCTGGCGGGAGAAGATCGAGCGTGGCGTGGCCGAGTGGTGGAAGGTGCTCGAAGCACGCGCCATGGCAGAGGCGCGCCCGCTGAATCCGCAGCGGGTGTTCTGGGAACTTTCTCCACGGCTGCCCGACGGCTGCATCCTCTGCTCGGACTCAGGATCGGCGGCCAACTGGTTCGCCCGCGATCTCCGCATGCGGCCGGGAATGAAGGCGAGCTTGTCCGGCAATCTCGCCACCATGGGGCCGGGTGTTCCCTATGCGATCGCCGCCAAGTTCGCCTTTCCCGAGCGACCGGTCCTCGCGCTCGTCGGTGACGGCGCGATGCAAATGAACGGAAATGGCGAACTCCTCACCATCGCCCGCTATGGGTCCGAGTGGAAGGACCCGCGCCTCATTATCCTGGTGCTCAACAACGGGGATTTGAATCAGGTGACATGGGAACAGCGGGTGCTGGCCGGGGACCCGAAGTTCCGTGCGTCCCAGGAACTGCCGCCCTTTTCCTACGCGAAATACGCGGAACTGTGCGGTCTGCGGGGGATCACGATGGATTCGGCGGAGTCGGTGGGAAAGCTGTGGGAGTCTGCGCTCACGACCGATCGCCCTGTCGTGGTGGATGCCCATGTGGATCCGGAGGTTCCCCCGCTGCCGCCCCACATTTCCCTGGTTCAGGCTCGGAACTATCTGGAGTCCGCCATGAAAGGCGACCCCGAGTGGCGCCACATGATCCGTCAGTCATTCCGGCAGATGATCAACTCGTGGCGGGCCTGAACATCCTGGTGCACACAAACCGATTCTCACGAACATGAACAAGAACCTGAGTGGAAAAAAGGTGGCGATCCTGGTCGCCGACGGATTCGAACAGGACGAACTGACAGGCCCGTGCCAGGCCTTGAAGGAGGCGGGCGCCGAGACCTCCATTGTGTCGCCTGCCGACGCGCGGGTGCGCGGATGGCGACACACCGACTGGGGGGATGGTTTTCCAGTCGACGTGCCTTTGTCGAGGGCCCGGGCCGAGGAATACGACGCCCTCCTTCTGCCGGGCGGCGTCAAGAATCCGGACACCCTCCGGCAGGACCCGAGGGCGGTGGACTTCGTGAAGGGTTTCTTCAACGCCGGCAAGCCCGTGGCCGCCATTTGTCATGGTCCGTGGACGCTGATCGAGGCGGGCGTGGTTCAGGATCGCCGGGTGACCTCCTATCCTTCGATCAAGACCGACCTGCGCAATGCCGGCGCCCATTGGGTCGATGAAGAAGTGGTGGTCGACAACGGCCTGGTCACGAGCCGCAAGCCCGCGGACATCCCCGCCTTCAACAAGAAGATGGTGGAGGAATTCGCGGAGGGCGCCCACGAGCGACAGAAGACTTCCATCTACGCGACACCCGAAATGCGGGCCAGTGGCGTGAGTTAGCCCGCACGCCCTTGGACGCTGCCATTCAGTCACTCGACGTCTCGGCGTACCGCATCCCAACGGAAGCCCCCGAATCCGACGGCACGCTGGAATGGTCGTCAACGACCCTTGTGGTTGTGGAAGTCGTCGCGGGCTCCGCGCGCGGACTGGGATACACGTACGCCGGCGCCGCGGCGGCGACGCTGATCCGGGACCGGCTGCGGGAGATCGTGGTCGGACGATGCGCCCTGGACGTGCCGGCCCTCTGGGGAGCGATGGTCTCCGCCATGCGCAACGAAGGGCGCCCGGGGATTGTTTCAAGGGCCATCTCGGCGGTTGACGCCGCCCTCTGGGACGCCAAAGGACGGTTGCTCAACCTGCCGGTCGTCCGAGTCCTGGGGGCCGCGCGCGAGGGGATCCCGGCCTACGGCAGCGGCGGATTCACTTCGTATTCCGTTTCAAGACTGCAGGAACAAATCAGCCGATGGGTGGAGAACGGCCTCGCCATGGTCAAAATGAAGGTAGGACGCCATCCGCGAGACGACCTCGGACGAATCCGGGCGGCGCGCGAAGCCGCAGGGGACCAGACCGATCTCTTCATCGACGCGAATGGCGCCTATTCCTGCAAGCAGGCCCTCGATATTGCTGAACGGGCCCGTGAATACGCCGTGTCGTGGTTCGAAGAACCCGTGAGTTCCGACAATCTCCAGGGCCTCCGGCTGGTTCGGGAGCATGGACCGGCCGGCCAGGAAGTGGCCGCCGGGGAATACGGATGTGATGTGTATTACTTCCGGGAGATGCTCCAGGCGGGCGCGGTGGACGTCTTGCAGGCGGACGCCACGCGCTGTGGCGGGATCACGGGTTTCCTGGCCGCGGCTGCGGTTTCCAACGCCTTTGAAATCCCATTCTCGGCGCACACCGCCCCCGCACTCCACACCCACCCCTGTTGCAGCCTGACGAACGCGCGTCACGTCGAGTACTTCCATGATCACGCCCGCATCGAGGAATGGTTTTTCGACGGCGCCCCGCGGCCGATCAAGGGGATTCTGCATCCGGACCTTTCGCGGCCCGGCCTCGGACTTGAATTGAAGCGCGATGACGCACGGCCCTACCTCCTATGAGGCAACGTCCCCGTTGTCCTTCCGCCTCTCCGCAGCTATCCAGCGTTTGATCCGATGACCACCTCCGCACCCCTGCAACAGCGCAATCGTCCGCCATGGGCGGGAAACCCGGCCGCCCTGGAACGTAAGCTGAGGCATCATGTCGAAGGGGAGGTGCGTTTTGATGACGGCAGTCGCGCGCTCTACGCCACCGATGCCTCGAATTATCGACAGGTGCCGATCGGCGTGGTGCTCCCCCGACATGCGGAGGACATCGTGGCGACAGTGGCGATCTGCAGGGAATTCAGCGCGCCCATCCTCTCGCGCGGTGGCGGGACGAGTCTCGCCGGCCAGTGCTGCAACGTCGCCGTCGTGATGGACATGTCGAAATACATGCGGCGGATCGTCGCATTGGATCCGGATCGGCGACGCGCGCGAGTGGAGCCCGGCGTGGTGCTGGACGACCTTCGTGTCGCGGCCGAGCGGTATCACCTCACCTTCGGTCCCGATCCCGCCACGCACAACCACTGCACCTTCGGCGGCATGATCGGCAACAACTCCTGTGGCGTTCATTCCGTTTCGGCGGGACGGACCGTTGACAATATCGAGGAACTGGAAATCCTGACCTACGACGGCCACCGATTTCGCGTCGGGGCCACGCCTGCCGCCGATCTGGAGGGCCTGGTGACCAGGGGCGGCCGCATCGGGGACATCTATCGCGGACTCCAGGCAATCGTCGACACGCACGCACCCCTGATCCGGGAACGGTATCCGCAGATCCCTCGGCGCGTTTCCGGCTACAACCTCGACGAACTCCTGCCGGAGCGGGGCTTTCAGGTCGCGCGCGCGCTGGTTGGCTCCGAGGGCACGTGTGTGACCGTCCTCGAAGCGACCTGTCGGCTCGTCCACAGCCCCCCGGCCCGCGCCCTGGTGGTCATGGGCTATCCCGATATCTACACGGCGGGTGATCACGTCCTGGAGATCCTCGCCCATCAACCCATCGGCCTGGAGGGCATCGATGATCGCCTGGTCGGGTACATGAAGAAAAAGGGCACGCACCAGAAGGCGGCGGGCCTGCTGCCGGAAGGTGAGGGCTGGCTGCTGGTGGAATTTGGGGGAGACGATCGCGAGCAGGCGGTGGAGGCGGCGCGCCGGATGATGGCGGATCTGGGACGGCAATCGAGCGCGCCCAACATGAGGCTGTGCGACAACCCTCGGGAGGAGATGGAGGTGTGGGAGGTCCGCGAGTCCGGCCTTGGGGCGACGGCCCACGTCCCGGGCCTGCCCATCACGTGGGAGGGATGGGAGGACTCCGCCGTGCCCCCCGCAAAGGTGGGTCCCTACCTGCGGGACCTCCGCGCCCTTCTCGATCGGTTCGAATACAAGTGCGCGCTCTACGGCCATTTCGGCGATGGTTGCATTCACACCCGGATCGATTTTGATCTGCGGTCACGCGCGGGCATCGATAAGTACCGGCGGTTCGTCCGCGAAGCCGCTCAACTGGTCATCGGTCACGGCGGCTCCATCTCCGGCGAACACGGCGACGGCCAGTCCAAGGCCGAGTTGCTCCCCTTGATGTTCGGACCGGAACTCGTTCGGGCGTTTCGGGATTTCAAAAGACTCTGGGATCCGGACTGGCGCATGAATCCGGGAAAGGTCGTCGAGCCTTATGCCAACGACGAAAACCTTCGCCTCGGGGCCGATTACAACCCGTGGAAACCGCAAACGCGCTTCGGATATGTCGCGGACCACGGGGATTTCTCGACGACGATGCTTCGGTGCGTGGGGGTCGGGAAGTGCCGGCGCACCGAGGGTGGAACCATGTGCCCGAGCTACATGGTGACGCGCGAGGAGATGCATTCGACCCGCGGCCGCGCGCACCTGTTGTTCGAGATGCTCCAGGGGGATGTGATCCGGGGCGGGTGGCGCAATGCTCACGTGCGGGAAGCCCTCGATCTCTGCCTGGCCTGCAAGGGGTGCAAGGCCGACTGCCCGGTGAATGTCGACATGGCCACGTACAAGGCGGAGTTCCTCTCGCACTTCTACGCGGGAAGGCTTCGCCCCCGACAGGCCTACGCGATGGGAGGGATCGCGTGGGCCGCGCGCATCGCGTCGATGGCCCCGCGCGTCGCCAACTTCCTCACCCACCATCCGCTGTTTGCCCCGCTCGCGCGATGGACGGCGGGCATCGCTTCCGAACGCGAATTGCCGAGGTTCGCCGACAGGACCTTCAAGGGGTGGTGGCGTCGGCGGGCGCCACAAAACCCGTCCGGGCCCCCGGTCATCCTGTGGCCCGACACTTTCAACAACCATTTCCACCCGCAAATCCTGCGTGCCGCGGTGGAGGTCATCGAGGCCGCGGGGTGGCGGGTGATTGTTCCGGGGGGCTTTCTCTGTTGTGGGCGGCCACTTTACGACTTTGGAATGCTCACGGTCGCGCGGCGGCTGCTTCGCCGCGTGATGGGCGGTCTCCGTGACCACCTTCGTGCGGGGGTGCCGCTGGTCGGTCTCGAGCCGAGCTGCCTGTCGGTGTTTCGCGACGAGCTCCTCGCGCTGTATCCCGAGGACGAGGACGCCCGCCGCCTGCATGACCTTTCCATGACATTGGGTGAATTCCTGCTCAAACGCGCGCAATTCACCCCGCCGCGCCTCAATCGCGAGGCCCTGGTTCATGGCCACTGCCATCATCACGCGATCCTGAAGATGGAGGCGGATCGCGAGATCCTGCGGAAGGCCGGGCTGCGGTTTGAGATGCTCGAGGCCGCTTGTTGCGGGATGGCGGGAGCGTTTGGCTTCGAAAAGGAGCATTACGACGTCTCCGTCCGATGCGGCGAACGTGTGCTGCTTCCGCGTGTGCGCGCCGCCTCGGAGGACACCTTGATCCTCACGGATGGCTTCAGTTGCCGGGAGCAGATCCGACAGCAGAGTCCGCGGCGGGCGATCCACACCGCCGAGTTCCTCGCCATGGCGGTCCGCGAGGGAGATCCACTCGGGCCGGAAGGCCATGAGATCCTCCCGCGCAAGACCATCCCGGAACTTCAGGAACAATCCGAGCTCGAAGCTCGCCCGGTCCCCGGCGGCGAATCTGTCGGCATGATTGGGGATCCTCGACAGACGCGGACGCCGACAGCGGTGGACCCCGCCAAGACGACCACCAGCCAAGCGAACCGACCCGCATGAAAGACCTCGACACGATCGGCCGGCGACGGTGGGCAATCGCGGAGGGCTACATTCCCGACGCGAGCCATGGACCCGAACCGTCGATGACCAGCCACGAAACCGTCTGCGTTCTGAACGCAGGCGCCGAGCCCGCCGAGGTCACCGTGACCGTCTTCTACGCGGATCGCGAGCCGGGCGGACCCTATCGATTCACGGTTCCCCCTCGCCGGGTGCGGCATGTCCGGTTCAACGACCTGAGGGAACCGGAACCGATTCCACGGGCGACGGATTTTGCCAGCGTGATCGAGTCCAATGTGCCGATCGTCGTGCAGCACACCCGTTTGGACTCGCGTCAGGCCGAGAACGCGCTGCTGAGCACGATGGCCTTCCCGGCCGCGCAGTAGCTGGCGCCCGTGGCTACCGAGGCGTGTCGCCAGGGACGCGGAACCTCCCCTCCTGGTTTCAAATGACGCTGTCGGGGTTTCACCCAGGCTCTTAACCGTAAACATGCAGTTGGGAGGGAAATGATTGCGCCGCAGATTTCCGGGCAAGACGAGGAGTGAGCGAGGCGCGTATCGGAACGGAGATACGTAACGAGCGAACGACGAAGCTCTTGCCCGGAAAGATCCAGCAAGCACGACCGATCCAACTGCATGGTTACGGTTTAAGGGCTTGCCCGGGACAGCCGATACGCCACCCGGACTGTGAAACATCCTCTTTCTAAGAGCCGGACCTTAGGGAAACGCATCATTATTGGGTTTTCCGCCATCCTGCTGACCACGGTGGCTCTTGGCGCCTTTTCCTATCTCCAATTCCTCCGGGTCGGGACCCGCGCCGATGCGATCGTCGGCGATACCCTTCCAGCCGTCTACGCCGTCGGACGAATCGAAAGCGCCTTGCGGCAGGCTGAAGTCCTCACTTACCAGCATATCCTCAGCGAGAACGCCGCCGAAATGGAGCAGTACGACGCGGCGATCGTGGAGAATATCAAAGGCAACGATCTGAGCCTTGCCGCCTACAAGGAGACCGTGAGCGGCGCCGGCGAGCGGGAACTTTTTGCCACGATGCAGACCGCCCTTGCGACCTACCGGGGGTGCCGTGATGCGGTGTTGAAACTCAGCCGCGATCACAAGACCAGGGAAGCGTTTGACCTGTCCAAGGCGCAGCTCTCACCCGCTTACCATGCGCTCCTGACCGCGGTGGAGGCGCAGGTCGACTTCAACAAACGCACCGCCGACGACTCCGCCCACGCCATCATCACTGCGCTGTCGAGCGCGCGCGCGGGGATTTGGGTGGGCATCGCCGTTGCCGTGGGGATTGGCGTCGCGATGGCTGGCAGCATCATCCGGCCGATTCAGCGTGTGCTCAACAGGATTGCGGGAACACTCGCTGACAGCGCCGGACAGGTTGCCTCCGCCGCGAGGCAGGTGGCCGCCGCCAGCCAGTCGCTCGCGGACGGCGCCAGCCAGCAGGCCGCGTCGCTGCAAGAGACCAGCGCCTCGCTCGAGGAGATGGCGAGCATGACCCAGCGTAACGCGGAAACGGCCGCCAAGCTGAAAGGCCTCGGGAGCGAGGCCCGGCAGGCCGGTGATGCCGGCGTTCGCGACATGTCGGAGATGATCAGCGCCATGGCCGCCATCCAGGCGTCGAGCGACGAGATCGCCAAGATCATCCGGACCATCGACGAGATCGCGTTTCAGACCAACATCCTCGCCCTGAACGCCGCCGTCGAAGCCGCGCGCGCCGGGGAAGCCGGCATGGGCTTCGCCGTCGTGGCGGATGAGGTCCGCAGCCTCGCCCAACGCTGCGCCCAGGCGGCCCGTGAGACCGCAGGGAAGATCGAAGACGCCGTCGTGAAGAGCGCCCGTGGCAATGAAATCAGCGCAAAAGTGGGAAGAAGCCTCGAGGAAAGCGTCACCAAGGCGCGGCAGGTCGACGAACTCGCCGCCGCCGTGGCGACCGCATCCAGCGAACAGAGCCAGGGCATCTCCCAGGTGAACACCGCCGTCAACCACATGGACAAGGTGACACAGTCCAATGCCGCAGGTGCGGAAGAGAGCGCCGCCGCGGCGGAAGAACTCAATGGACTGGCTCGGACCATGAAGGACGCCGTTGGCAGCCTCCTGGAACTGGTCGGCGGACCTGGCGCCTTCGCCGACTCTGAGGACAGCGCCGAACCGGCAGGCAGGTCCGCGCTGTCCACGCCCGTTGCGCTGCCGTCGGCATCCGTTTCGGCGGCAATTTCCCGCACCGGGAGCGTTCATTCGTTGGCGCCTGTTCCGGCTGGGTCATCAACGGCGGGATCGCTCGCAAGCTCGAAGAACCGGGACCGGGAGACGCTTACCATGCCCGGTGACTTCCGGGACTTTTAATACCGTCCCATTGGCATTCGGATCGCCGCTCGCTTTGCCGGGCTGCGTTGACGATGTGGAAGGGGCGCTTCAGCGTCGGCCCGATGAAGCCGCCTTTCCACTGTCCGTCCCTGTTGTGGCGGAGATTTCTGCCCGGGTTGCTGGCGCTCGCCATCGAGATTTGCGGCGCGGAGGACCTGCCCGGGGATCTGAAAACCTTCGGAACCATGGGCAAGGAGCAAAGGGTCCTTGGCGGCGGGCCCGAGGCGGAGTTGTTTCGCCACGAAGCGACGGGTTGCCTGACGCACATGTGGTTCGGCGGTTCCTTCAAAGGCTACGAACACACCCGCATCCGGATCTACGTCGATGGCGAGAAGGAGCCGGGCATCGACATGGAATTGATGCTGGGTCACGGGATCGGGTTTGGCGACGCGGCCGCGCCCTGGGGGATCGCCCGGATCGGCAACACCGGCGGTGACAGCGGCATCTACAACACCTACCGGATTCCCTTCGGACGCAGCGTCCGCGTCACCGCCCAGCGCGCGGCGGACGCGGAAGACAATCCTCTCTTCTGGTGGATCATCCGGGGCACCGAGAATCTGCCGGTCACACTCGCGGGGGTTCGGTTGCCGGATTCGGCGCGCCTTCGGCTCCACCGCCTGGAGGACCACGAGGCTCAGCCCCTCGAGGAGTTCGCGTTGTGCGACGTCCGCGGTTCGGGGGCTCTTTACCAGGTCACGATGGCCGCCAAGGCACTGCGTCATTCGGGGAGCTGGAAGGATCTGAGCTATATGGAGGCCTGTATGCGGGCGTACATCGACGGCGCGCCCGAACCTCTCTTCCTCTCCTCGGGCCTGGAGGACTACTTTCTCGGCACCTATTACTTCAAAAAGGGCCGCTACACGAATCCCGTCGCCGGTCTCACTCATCTCAACCGTGAGAACAGTGAGTTCTCGGCCTATAGGTTTCACGAGGACGACCCGGTATTCTTCCGCGACGGGTTTCGGCTGACCTGCCGGTGTGGGGAGAAGATCGGGGAAAAGATGTTCCACGATCCGCCACCAACCCGCTACACCACGTACGTCTGGCTCTACCAGTGGTAAGCACTATTTCCGGAGCCGATAGAAGCGCGTTCCGGTGCCGATCGGGACGGTGACAGAGGCGTTCGCGACCCCCGGCACGGTGGTCCAGGTCACCGGTACCGTGAAACTGTCGGTGCTTTCCAGGGTGAATTCCGCAGCCGTGGCGGGCCAGGACAGCGTGAGGCTTGCGCCGCTTTGAACCGCCGTGATCTTCGGCGGTTCCGGCGCGGGCCCGCCTGAAGGAATGACGCCGATCGACGCCGAAGGGATTCCCGCGGCACTGGGACCGCCCAGGGCGGCAATCTCCTCGTCGCTCATGCGCCCTTCTCGGATCTGGACCGCGTTCACCCACATGTCCTGGCGTTCGTTGTCCTCGTCGGCGAACAAATGGATGTCGGGGACGTTCAGGGCGAACTCGGAATCAATGCGGCCGCGGGTGCCGCCGATCACGTCGGTGTGTTTGAAGCCGTTGATGTACTTCGCGAACACGGGCGGATTGGCGGCGAGATCCACGGCGAACACCACCCGGGCCCATTGACCGGGCGGCTGACTGTGGGCGACGTCCAGTCCGGAGTAAGTCGAGCAGCAGGATTTGCCGTAGGCGCCGGTGCTGCGCTGCCAGAACATGTCGGCGTCGCCGGGAGCGCCGAGATCGTGCAGTTGAAGGATGGGTCCGAAACCGAACCCGTTTTCACCCCAGAGGAGATCCAGGATGACGGTGTACTGATTGACCTTCTGCCCGCCTCCGTTGGCGGCAATGCCATGGAGCGCCTGGAGCCCGAGCCGCGGATGGACCGGGCCCTGGGCATCCGCCTCGCTGGTGTCCACGTAGGGCATGAACAGGACCGTCGCGTGGCGGCCATCAATATCCGGGACGTCCGCGAAGTCGCCCTGCCCGGTAAGGCCGGTCTTGTAGCGACCGCTGAGGGATGGATCGAGAAAGGCGAGGTCCCTGCCGATCGTTGCGCGCAGGGGGTTCGCCGGGTCATCGAAGTTCCACTCGCTCTTGACGGGGTTGGGCGTCGGGATCCCGGCGGCGGAAGCGCCGCCCAACGCGGCGATTTCGTCATCCGACATCTTCCCCTGCCGGACCTGGACGGAATTGACCCACATGTCCTGGCGTTCGTTGTCCTCGTCGGCGAAGAGGTGAATGTCAGGGACGTTCAACGCGAACTCGGAATCGACCCGTCCGCGCGTGCCGCCGATCACGTCGGTGTGTTTAAAGCCGTTGATGAACTTGGCGAGCACCGGCGGGCTGGCCGCCAGGTCCACGGCAAACACCACCCGCGCCCACTCTCCCGGCTGCTGAGTGTGATCGGCATCCAAGCCGGAATAACTCGAACAGCAGGACTTCCCGTAGGCGCCAGTGCTGCGCTGCCAGAACATGTCGGCGTCGCCGGGGGCGCCGAGGTCGTGGAGTTGAAAGATGGGGCCGAATCCAAACCCGTTGTCGCCCCAAAGGAGATCGAGGATGACGGTGTACTGGTTGACCTTCTGTCCGCCACCGTTGGGGGCGAGACCGTGGAGCGTCTCGAAGCCGAGCCGGGGATGGATCGGCCCGGTGGCGTCGGCCTCCGTTGTGTCGACATACGGAATGAACAGCACTCCCGCCGGTGCGCCATCGATGTCCGGCACATCGGCAAAGCTGCCCTGGCCCGTGACGCCGGCCTGGTAACGAGCCGAAAGGGACGAATCCAGAAAGGCGAGATCATGCCCGACGGTCGCCTTGAGCGGATTCGAGGCGTTGTCGAACTCCCACGACGAGTAGGGCAGGGGAATCCCGGCAGCGCTCGGGCCGCCGAGTGCGGCGACCTCCTCGTCGGACATGCGTCCCTCTCGAATCTGGACTGCGCTGACCCACATGTCCTGGCGCTCATTGTCCTCGTCGGCAAAGAGGTTGATGTCGGGCACGTTCAGCGCGAACTCGGAATCGACACGGCCTCGGGTGCCGCCGATGACGTCGGTGTGTTTGAATCCGTTGATGTACTTGGCGAGCACGGGCGGATTGGCCGCGAGATCCACGGCAAAGACCACGCGGGCCCACTGACCGGGAGGCTGGCTGTGGGCGACATCCAGGCCGGCGTAACTCGAGCAGCATGACTTGCCGTAGGCGCCGGTGCTGCGTTGCCAGAACATGTCGGCATCGCCCGGGGCATCCAGGTCGTGAAGCTGGAGGATGGGTCCGAAGCCGAAGCCGTTCTCCCCCCACAGGACATCCAGGATCACGGTGTACTGGTTCACCTTCTGACCGCCGCCGTTGGGCGCTATGGTGTGGAGCGCCTTGACGCCGAGACGCGGGTGGATGGGGCCGTTGGCATCCGCCTCGCCCGTGTCCACATAGGGGATGAAAAGCACGCTCGCGGGCTGACCCGCGATGTCCGGGACGTCCGCGAAGTCACCCTGGCCGGTGGTCCCGAATTTGTACCGCTCACGCAGCGAGTCGTCGAGGAAGGCGAGATCCCTGCCGACGCGCGCGGTCAGGTCGCCGTCGAAGGTCCAGTAGCCCTTGACGGCATTCGCGGCGTTGCTGCCCGAGCGGTTGCCCGTGGTGAAGGTGAACTGTCTCGACACCGTCGCGCCGGCGCTGTCGGTGAAATCCAGAGCCAGGGTCTGAGTGGCATTGGCGGTCAGCTGAAACGGTAGATCGAAGGCGATGACCGTTCGGTTGCCGGTCTTCGTGATGGCACTGTCGGGGATAGAGGCCGGGGTGTCATTTACGGCGATGTGGATCGAAGTCGCGACGACAGTGGTGGAATCATCGACCAGCGTGAGTTGAATCCTCGGACGCGTGGGGACATTGACGTCTCCCGGACCTGGAGTTGCCTGCGCAAGGTACGGAGGAACCTGGGCGTTGGCGGTTCTCTGCCGGTAGGAGCGGATCTGACCCGTGGTATTGCGATCATTGAGCAAGACCTCGGTTCCATCCGCAGCCTGGCTCCAAAGCTCGAGATTGGCCGGGCCGGAACCCTCCGTCCACAAGGCCCGAATGGGGTAGATTCCTGCCTGCTGGACAATGAACGGGACGACGGCGCGACCGCCGGGGATATCGATGAGCCGGAGGGCCGTGATGTCCCGCGGATCCGCCCCGATGCTCAGGCGGAGGCTGTCGTCGCTCACCGTTCCGATGGAATACGCGCCCGGCTGGAGATCGAGATAGCCCAGGATCTCCATGGCGATACTGTCATTACCACCCAGCGTACCCGGGATTCCCGGGATCAAATCGTCGGCGAACCCCTGGACGCTGTTGAAATCGCCCGCGTCGAATCCGTCCTGGTCCATGTTGATGTTCTCGAGGTCGAAGGTGCCGTCGGCGTTGGCGCTGCTGAGGTCGGCGATGTTCGGTCCGAGTTCACCGGCGAGCTGGCGTTCCGCGCGATCAGCATCGGAACTTCCCTGAGCCTGTTCAGTTTGATGCACGCGGACCGTGAACCCGCTGCTCGAAGTATCCACCGAGGCGGCTGCCAGGGCGGCCGAGCTGGGGATCACCGCCGCATCGGCAACACGGAACGCGTGAAGGAATGTCTTCCCTGCATAGGTCAGTTTCACCGTGTGGCTTGAGCCCGGGACCAGTTGGGGCGGAGCGTATTGAACGGTGGTGATGTCGCCGGAGGTGGACTGCGAGGACGTCACGGAGCTTCCGTCGAACTCCAATTGGATCGCTCCGCCCGCGAGGCTGTCGATGTCGATGCGAACCGGGGCATCCGGTCGGACGTCCTGTCCGACCGGTTCCACCGCTACCACGGATGGTCCTGTGACGGCCGTGGTCGTGATCGACACATCGTCGATCCAGAAGTTGTCCCGCGAAACCGCGGTTTGTTCCTCGGTCCCCGCGCCGAAGGCGAACTGACCTCCCAGGGGGACATAGCCGATCGGCACATCGGCGTAGACCTCCACGCCATTGTAGGAGACGTCCAGGGTGCCATCCTCATCGAGTTTCACCACGACCGGCACGAAGACCGGCGGGTGACCCGCGCCAGGACCGTCGGTGCGAAGGCCATCGAAACGCTTCGCGTCGATCTTGCGTCCCCCTTGTTTGATGATGATCCCCGGAGCGTCACCCGGATCATTGCCTTCGGAGACACCGGCGGCGCCCGCGGCGGGCGCCAATCCATCGATCTCATCGAAGGAGATCGTCAGACCCGTGGTTGTGCCGCCGCCTTCGCGAAACGGAACGGTAGTGTCGATGTCACTGGCCAGAACCAGGGCGAATCCCTGCGCCCCGCGCTCGGTGCCGCCGCCCATGCGGACGCGAAAAGTGAATGTAAAGGATGCCACCCTCTGTCCGGGGTCCAACTCCGGAAACACATACGTGGCCTGGAGCGGGAGGCGCCCGGGGACAAACACTCCCGTCTCGTCAACGGCATCGGTCAGGTCCACCAGTTTCAGGAAACCCTCGTCGAGGAGCTGGGAGTAGTCCCGATTCATGATTGCCGTTCCTCCCGGATCGGAGCTGAAGTCCGACATCAAGGTTCCGCCGAGGGCCGTCTGGAGTACCAATCCAAGCGTGGCGCATGTAACAACGGAGCGCGCCGCCAACGACGGCAAGGATCGTGAAGCTTCGCGCGCGTCCCCGCCGGTTTCAGGAGGCGGACACCCCTGGCTCATGAAACCCGGCGCGGGCACCCTCACCCGTCGGATGGGAAAGGGACGGGGTGAGGATTGGTTCATGGGAACGGACGAAGGCGGCTCATTTGGAGTATTCATGGGCTGCGAGGGGAGCGCTGGTGAGGACGAGACCCAGTCAGCGGCGGATTGTTCCACGCCGACATCCTTGCGTGAAGCCACGCGCACGGGACGACAAGACCCGATGATCCCAGGCATCACCATTGGGGGAGCGCCGCGGACCGTAACGGGATCCGACCCGGCTTCAAGGCTGAATTTGTCCGAGACGATGCGGGAACGTCCTGCGCGGCGCCGTCTTCCACCCATTGCGTGCCGAGCTCCGCCGTTCGGTGACCCAGCGGCTTCATGCAGCGCACTGCTGCGGGTGACCGGGGCTTCGAAAGCCAGATACCCGCCTTCGCCTCACTTTGCGTGCCAGAGGCCGACGCGCCAGCGTGCATCGAGAGGCAAGATTGGCGCGCGGCGTTCACGCCGCTTCACCGCCTGGCATTCGACACCCCCGAGACTTGGTGCGGATTCACACCTTGGAGGGGGTCCAACGGTGAAGCGGGCTGAAGCCCGCGGTCCGATTGGAACTGCCCCAGGTCCTGTTGCAGTTCGCAACCGACAGGCGCGGAGTGCAATCGCAGCCTGCACAAGGACGTTCCCGATGATTGCACCTGGTGGTGCGAGGCTGCCCATGCCCCCTCATCGCGTCATGTCGGCACGGGGCGCCGACCGGCGGAAGGCATGCCTTGTGCTAAGCCGAAGGAGAGGTTCGAACGAGAATCAGTCGCTGACGCTGCCTCCAACAATCGCGGCGGACCCGTATGACGAGGCGCCCGAGGTTTCCATCGATCCTCAGTATTGAAAGGACCAGACCATGCAAGACCTGAAGAAGCTTCTGATCGGTGAAATGCAGGATATTTACGACGCGGAACAACAACTGGTGAAGGCGCTGCCGATGATGGCGGAGAAGGCCACGTCGGCGCGGCTCCAGCAGGCGTTCCGCTCCCATCGTGAACAGACAGTCGGCCACGTTCAACGACTGGAGGAGGTCTTCCGACAGCTTCAGGAGACAGCGAAAAGGCGGACCTGCAAGGCCATGGAAGGTCTCCTGGACGAAGGCGAACTCATCGCGACAGAGTACAAGGGCAACGCGGCATTGGACGCCGCCCTGATCTCTGCCGCCCAGAAGGTGGAGCACTACGAGATCACCTCCTATGGATGCCTATCCACTTGGGCGGATGAGTTGGGACAGCCCTCTGTGGCTTCTCTTCTCCGGGCAACCCTCGACGAGGAGAAGCAGGCGGACACGACGCTGACCAGTCTCGCCGAGGAGGAGGCCAACCGACGCGGGGCGATGCAGGACACGCCAAAGCGCGCTCCCGGGACCGCGAAGTTTGTGAAAGCCATGGGCGGCTGAGGCCCCGGGGTGAGAATCGTCCACCGCGCAGAGGCGCCCCTGCAGGGCGCTTCTCGTTTAAGGTAGAGCCTATTTTCCCGGCTGGCGCGGTGCTCGAGCAGGCGAGCGACGATGAAAACGACCCGACGCTTCCCGGTGGGGGCCGAGGTGGTGGCCGGGAGCGTCCATTTTCGTATCTGGGCTCCGGACGCGGAGACTCCGGAGGTGGTGATCAAGAACGGCCAGGAAGATGCCGGTCGCGCTGTCGGGATGAGATCCGTCGGCAACGGCTACTATGAAGCGAGTCTCCCAGGCGGCGCCGGAATGCGATACGAGTTTCGGCTCCGCGAAGGAGGACCCTTGCTCTCGGACCCGGCATCGCGCTTCCAACCGGCAGGCCCGCACGGGCCGTCCCAGGTTGTCGATCCGGGAGGTTTCGAATGGACCGACGCGGGCTGGGCAGGGCTGACGCGTCACCGGCAGGTCATCTATGAGATGCACATCGGCACGTTCACTCCCGAAGGGACATGGGAAGCCGCGATACGGCAGTTGCCGGAGCTTTCTCGCCTGGGTGTGAGCGTCCTGGAGGTCCTGCCCGTGGCGGAGTTCGCCGGCGATTTCGGCTGGGGCTACGATGGCGTCAATCTGTTTGCGCCCTACCACCTGTATGGCAACCCCGACGGCTTTCGAAGCTTTGTGGACAAGGCCCATGCCCTGGGGCTCGGCGTCATTCTTGACGTGGTTTACAATCATCTCGGACCGGACGGAAACGTCCTCCTGGAGTTCGCCCGGAGTTACTTCACAGATCGGTACTCGAATGACTGGGGGGAGGCGGTCAATTTCGATGGCCCTGGCGCGGGCCCGGTGCGGGAGTACTTCATCGCAAACGCCGGTTACTGGATCGACGAATTTCATCTCGATGGCTATCGGATCGACGCCACCCAGCAGATCTTCGACGCGTCACCACGACACATCGTGCAGGACATCGTGGAGGAGTCGCGGCGGCGGGCCGGCGGGCGTGGGCTGCTCATCATCGCCGAGAACGAACCCCAGGACACCCTGATGGTCCGAGCGCCCACGGAGGGTGGATTTGGCCTGGACGCATTGTGGAACGATGACTTTCACCACATGGCCATGGTGGCGCTGACGTCGCGCAACGATGCCTATTACACGGATTACCTCGGGTCGCCGCAGGAATTCATTTCGACGTGCAAGTGGGGGTTTCTTTATCAGGGACAACGCTACAAGTGGCAGAAGCAAAGGCGCGGGACGCCGGCCCTGGACCTGCCGCCAACGGCATTCGTCAATTATATCCAGAATCACGATCAAGTTGCGAACTCGGCGCGGGGCGAGCGCTGTCATCGCCTGACTAACCCGGCGCGCCTTCGCGCGATTACCGCCGTCCTGCTCCTGGCGCCGGGCACGCCGATGATCTTTCAAGGCCAGGAATTCGCCGCCTCGACGCCTTTTCTCTATTTCGCCGACCACAATGAAGGCCTCCGCAAGGCCGTTGCGGAAGGACGCCGGAAATTCCTGGGGCAATTCCGAACCCTGGCCCAGCCGGAGACTCAGGGCATTCTGCCGGACCCGGCCGATCACGCGACGTTCGATCGCTGCAAGCTGGATTTTTCGACGAGGGAAAGACACGCCGGCGTCTATCGGCTTCACCGCGACCTGCTGGCATTGCGAAAGGGCGATCCTTGCTTCGCCAATCCCCGCCCTCGAAGCGTCGACGGCGCGGTGTTGGCCCCGGATGCCCTGGTGCTTCGGTTTTTCGGCGAGTCGACTTCCGAGGACCGGCTGTTGCTGGTCAACCTGGGACGCGATCTCAACCTGGATCCCGCGCCGGAACCCCTCCTGGCGCCGCCGCGGAATCGAAAGTGGGGTCTGCTTTGGTCGTCGGAAGATCCGGAATACGGCGGGACCGGGACCCCCCCGCTCGAAACGGACGACAACTGGCGGCTACCCGGGAACGCGGCGGTCGTCCTGACGCCGCAACCCTGCCCCTGATGAAACCCATCGTCGCCCTTCCAACGCGCCGGTTGGCCTTTTCGGGGGCCCCGGACCTTGAGCGGGAACTCGAACGGGAATGGCTCGTGACGAACGGCCTCGGAGGCTACGCCTCGGGGACGCTCGCGAACGTGCCGACCCGGCGCTACCACGGGCTTCTTATTGCCGCGTTGCCAGCGCCGTTTGGCCGGACTGTCATGCTGAATCACCTGGCCGAACAGGTCCGGCTTCCGAATGACAAAAGGCTCCGTTTGGGCGGGCTTGAGACCGTACGCGGCGGGTTGTCCCAATGCGGACTGGAATGTCTGGCAGAGTTCCGCCTCGAGGGCGGCCTTCCCGTCTGGAGGTTTCAGATGGACGACCACGTGGTTGAGAAGCGGGTCGTCATGCCGCACGAGCAAAACAGCGTGCACGTCTCCTATCGCCTCATCCGGGGACAGGGTCCTGTCCGCATCAAGCTGAGGCCGTCCATCAATATCCGCATGCAGGAGGAACCGGTGGACAGCCCGGCCCGGGAGAGTGCTGGCGTTCATATCCTGCGCGATCGTTACGACGTCCTTCCGCCGCCGGACTCCGGCCTGCCGTCGCTCCGGATGTATCTGCATGGCGCGGAGCGGGCCTTCACCATGGAGCCCCTGGACCTGTTCGACATCCGCTACCGTGTCGAGGAACGCCGGGGCTACGCCTTTCAGGGGAGTCTCTGGAGTCCAGGTTACTTTCGGGCCAGCCTGCAGAAGGATCGCGAGGTGACCTTTGTTGCGTCCACGGAGGACTGGGAGACCCTGCTGGTGCTTTCCCCGGAGCAGGCGATGGAGGCGGACCGGGAGCGTCGGGAGCGTCTGCTGGAGGCCGCGGACAAGCGGCTCCTGGGCAGGCGCATGGCGCAGGAACTGGTCCTGGCAGCCGACCAGTTCATCGTCAAACCCGTCGGCCGGGCCGAGGAGCATGCCCGCGCACGGGCGGTCGGCGATGAAGTGCGCACCATCATCGCCGGTTACCACTGGTTCAATGACTGGGGGCGAGACACGATGATCAGTCTCGAAGGGCTGACGCTGGTCACCGGACGGCATGCCGAGGCGGGATTCATCCTCCGGACGTTCGCCCAGTATGTGCGCGACGGCCTGATTCCGAATCTCTTTCCGGAAGGCGAACGGGAGGGCTTGTATCACACGGCCGACGCGACGCTTTGGTTCTTCGAGGCCCTCCATCGTTATCTCCAATACACCTCGGACCGGCGGACACTCAACCAGTTGCGACCCGTCCTTTGCGGGATTTACGAGGCACACCGGAAAGGCACTCACTTCGGCATCGGTGTCGACCCGGACGACGGGCTTCTGGCCCAGGGCAAGGAAGGCTATCAACTGACCTGGATGGACGCGAAAGTCGGCGAGTGGGTGGTCACGCCTCGCCGGGGCAAGACCGTTGAAATCAACGCCCTTTGGTACAATGCGCTGCGGCTGCTGTCGGGATGGCTGGCGGAAGAGAATCCGCAGCTTGCGCAGCGGGTCGCTTCGGACGCCGAACGCGCGCGGGTGTCCTTCAACCGGCGTTTCTGGTGTGCCGCGGAGAATCGCCTCTACGATGGGATCGATGGTCCTGGTGGTGATGACGGCCGGTGCCGTCCGAACCAGATCCTCGCCGTGTCTCTTCCGTTCGAGGTCCTCGATCACGAGCGCTGGGAACCTGTGTTCCGAAATGTCGAGGAGGAACTGCTCACCCCGGTGGGACTCCGGACACTGGCGCGGAGCGATCCGGACTACAAACGTCAGTACTTCGGGGATCTTCGGGCGCGCGATGCGGCGTACCACCAGGGAACGGTCTGGGCCTGGCTGGTCGGACCGTTTGTCGACGCCCTGATCAAGGTGCATCCCGAGCGGCGGCCGGAGGTTGGTCGATTGTTGGAGGCATTCGACGCTCATCTCAATATCGGTTGCGTCGGTTCCATCAACGAAATCTTCGATGCCGAACCGCCCTTCTCGCCTCGCGGGTGTATCGCGCAGGCGTGGAGCGTCGCTGAGATCCTCCGGTGTCATTTGATGGCGGTCGCCGAGCCGGACGACGAACATCCGCCCGGAAACACCGGAGACGCATGGGTGAGGGACTCGCCTCCCGGTCAGACCGGCTCGCTTCCCAATAGCCCCTCCAGCGACCGGCGCGCGTCCTGAAACGCGGCGTGAAATCGCCGGCTGTCCCCGGCGTCGACCGATGGCAACTCCGCGCAGAGCGCCATTTGGCCCATGCGGAATGCCGTGTAGGCACAGCGATGCACGTGAAGCGCGTGGCGATCCACCGGGATGCCGCTGGTCTCGATCGTCCTCACCAGCGACTGGATGGCCGGGGGGCGGAGGCGCCATTCCGTGCAGGCTCCCGCGATGTCCCAATAGACCGGCTGCCGCCCGGGATGGGTGTGGTCGGACTCATGTCCGTCCGAGACGGTCTTGAAGATCGCGCCGTCTGGTGTTCGCACCCATTCATGTGGCGCCATGCGGCCGTCGCCGGCAGAAGGGCATCCGCCCGGGTTCGATCCGCAGGCGGTCCAGCAGCGCGCCAGCGTCTCGGCAGCGGGGCCGAGCGCCTCGCGGCTGTTCACCGCGAGGAGTTCAACGAGGCGCAAGCAGGCCTCGGCGTCTTCCTTGGGCGTCAGAGGTTCAGTGGCGCTGGCGACAATATAGGCGCCGAGGCGATGGACCCACTCCGGGCTGAGACCGTCCCGGACCCGCAAGGGGGTGCCCTCGATCCAGGGCATCGCGACGAATCCATGCGCGCTGACGAGCGGCCGTGGATGCCACGCCTGCTTCGACAGGGTCCGCGCGAACATCCGCTCGTGGGGGTTTGGTGGGGGTCATGAAGCGCGCCGAGACCTGCAAACTTCCAGAGGACCACAGACCCTTTCTTGTGAAGGCAACGGTACTTCGTTCGCTCGAAGGGCGTGGCTACGCAAGGCCAGAGACTGGGACCGGCATACACGGCAGCCCGCCACCTGCCACCGCTGAGGTCTTCGAGTTGAGGCACGGGTTCCGCGCTGGGGGTCAGTCGAGTCAAAGCCGTGGCGAGGCATTCCTCCAGCGAATGACCGTTCCAGCGGATCTCGTCGGCCGGCACGCACACTCGTGGGATCCCAGTCCACCATCGAAGGGCTTCCGCGTTCCTGCTCGTGGCAGGCAGCCCAGGGTGACCTGGAAAAAAGGTGATCCGATCCCGAGGAAGACCTGCATGGACAAGCGCCTGCGCGACGGCCGCCATCGACGATCCTGACGCGCCGGGACCCTCATCGACGACAATCGCCTCGACGCAATCCGCGGGAAGGGGACCGAGGTTCGCCGCACGGCGGGCGAAAGGGTGGCCTCACGGTCGGGTTGTGATTCTTCGGACCGTCCAGCCCTCTCCTCGAAGCGCGGCGCCGACCACGGCGGACAACGTGGTGCCGATGCTGCGGAGGCCGACGACAAGAACGACCTTTCCCGCAACCGGCCGATGGCTCCGCGTCCATCGCCTGCCCGCGAGGGCATACTGTTCCGGGTAGAGCGTGTAGAACTCGAAACCTTCCGGGATCTTCACGGTCAGCGGGAAGTCCGCGGCACTGCGGCGTCGGACCAAAGAATCGGTGAGACGCCTCACGGCATCAGCGCGCCGCGCTGGGACGACGGCAGGACACCCGCCATCGAGGAAGGCGTCCGCCGCAGCGTCGGTGATTGCCTGAATCTGGAGAAGGTCATCAGGAGGGAACGACGAGTCCTGCGGGCCCAGGTCAGCCCATCCCTGTTCGAACTGGCCGGCTTGAATGAGGACGGCGCGCAGCAGGTCGGGCGAGGGCGACCCCGATGCGGCAATCGCCCGTCGGATCAATTCCCCCAGCAGGCTCGACGATCGCGCCGTGAACTGCGGGTCTCCGTATACCAGCATGCGGGGGCGCTAGCGTTCGGTCACCACCTGGGTCCGCGTGGTTTCGATGATGGCCAGAAGTTCCTTCTGCTCGCGGTCGGGAATGCGGAGCCTGTCGAGACTGGCTTTGAGATCGCCGACGGTCGCGTCGAACTCGGCGTTGGTGATTTGCATGTTGCTGTGAACGGCCTTGATCTCTGCGCCGCCGTAGCCCGCCGGACCGCCGGTGGCAAGGCTCAGGAACTGCACTATGTGCTGCTGAAGGACAGCGACATTTTGCGGCGTCGGCATCCACGTCACGGCCGGCCCCCGGCGGAAGAAACCGGGCATGTCGATGCCTTTGCGTTCCCAGTTAACGCGCGGATCGTGCATCGCGCGCGGAATGAAATCCGCGACAATGCCCGTGAGTCCCTTGACGCCCCCCAGCCGCTCGTAGAGTGCCTGTTTTCCCTCGGCGCGTGGAATCCCGGCGCTGTTGGTTTTGGAACCTGAATCCTTCTCCCCCGCTTTGGAGCCGCCGCCCTGGCTGGTCCCTGCGAGTTGTTCGGCCTGGGTCATCTTCTGGCTGGCGCGCTGGTCCGCCTCCCGACTGCCGGAGGTGAAGAACGGTTCGTGACTCTTGGAGGGGCCGCCGCCGCAGCCGGCCACGGCGACAAGCACGATGGCGAGGCCGGGAAAGGACCTTGTGACGGTGGCTCGCAGCGCCGCCCAGGGCGGGCCGGTGTGATGTCCCCTGGGAAATGGCCTGTCGGATTGCATGGTGCTCCTCATTCAGCTGGAAGGCCGCCGATCGAGAGGTCTTCCAGCGGCTGCGGCGGGCCGAACTGGAGGGTACCCACGCCGGCCCGGCCCGGTTCGAGCGCCGGAAGATACGCCCGAACGAAGGCGTTTCGAAAGACGTTGCCGAGTGTCGCGAGGATGTCGGCCGTCGTCGCGCCGGAGAGATCACCGGTAAATGGAATCAGGGTCCCGAACTGGTCACGCGGCTGGTTCTTGAAAAGACTCGTGGCGGCGCCGACCAGGGCCTGCCAGAAAAACTCGAGCGGATTCGAGTTCCGGATGTCTTCGGTGACACTGAAGACCTGAAGCTCCCGGAAGAGGGGTTTCGCGTAACCTGTGAGCACGCCTTCCTTGGCATCGACCTCGAGCACGAAGTCGAACCAGCCGTGCTGGAAATCGAGACCTCCGTAAGTCTTCGCCAGTCGGTTGAGGCGTGTCACATCGAGGCCGAGCAGACGGAGCGCCATGTGAAAGGTGGGACGGTACGAATAAGGGTCGAGGGTCATCTTGAGACTGAGATTGGCCTGGTTCATGGCCAGGGCGGTGGCCTGAACGGTCGCCACCAGCGGTGTGGTTTCGTCGCGGATGTTGCCCAGGTCGTCGACGGTCGCGTGCACCTCCGAAAGATAGACATCCACCGGCTCGTCCGCCTGGTACACCCGGAAGTGAATCGAGCCATTGGAAACCACCGCCCGGTTGATCTTGAAGGGAAACAGGTCCCGGATCATGTCGAGCCAGGGTCCCCCCGCGCCGGTCTGATCCTCGCTGTCATTGCGGGAGTCCACAAAGTTGAGCTCGGGTTGGTCGAGGCGGACTCGGCCCACGATGCGTCCGTGAAGGAGCGCGTTCCACTGGATCGAGAAATCCACTTCCTTTCCCGAAAACAGGGGCACCGGGACACTGCCGGTGCGTTTGCTGATCCGGACATCCTGGATGGAATAGGCGCCCCGCCAGAGGTGCATCCGTACCTGGCCGATCCTGCCGGTGTAGAGCGGACTGCGATCGAGCGTGCGTTGCACATAGTCCCTCACCATCCACGGAATCGCGATTCGCAGGGCGGCGCCGATGAGGACAACCACCAGCAGAAAGACGCCAAGGCGCACCCAACGGCGGCGGCGGCGGCGAGGACCCCGGGTTGGAGGCTCCTGCGCGTCAGCTGGGTCGGCGGCGGTGGAAAAAGGGACGGGTTCGCCCGGAACGAAGTCCGCAGCCAGCCCGGCTTGCGCCGGATCTCTTCTCCCTGGATCCAGCGCGCTCATGCCCGCAAGGTAGGAAGGCTTCGACATGCGTCAAAGGGATCGCGGTGCCGACATTGCACAGTTACCGGCGGATAGGCTTCCTCCAGGTTGCAATGCACGGGGATCGGTTGCGGTTCGCATGAGTCCATTGGCCCGCAGCAAGAGCAGCAGGAAGGAATCCAGAACGGCATATGGAATGCTGGTTTCTTGAAACAGGAATTGCCCTCCGCGCGACGGCCGACTCACTCGTCCGAAAGAGTTGGGCCGGGAGACGCGTGTGACCGCATGGCCATCGGACCCGAAACGTCGAGCGAGAGGGAACGCCCCATTGTGGAGCGGGACCTGGCGTCGGCACGCAGTGCCGGCCTGAGCTATGTCACCGATCAGCAGACCGGGATCCGGCGCCTTCGTTCCCGCTCGGGATTTCGCTACATCGGGATCGACGGCCGACCCGTGAAGGACATCGAGGCGCTCCGGCGCATTCGCGCACTCGCCATACCGCCGGCCTGGACCAGCGTTTGGATCTGTCCGAGTGCCGCGGGGCATGTCCAGGCGACCGGCCGCGACGCGCGCGGGCGCAAACAGTACCGCTACCATCGGCAATGGCGGGAGGTCCGCGACGAGAACAAGTTCCACCGGATGATTGCATTCGGCCGCCTCCTGCCGGTGGTCCGCGGGCGTATTGCCCGTGATCTGGAAGCCCCGGGCCTTGGACGGAACAAGGTCCTGGCGACGTTGGTGCGGTTGCTCGATCTCAGCGCGATCCGCGTTGGGAATGACGAATACGCCCATCACAACAAATCCTATGGCCTCACCACGCTGCAGGACCGCCACGCCAAGGTGAATGGATCGACGATTCACCTGCACTTCCGAGGAAAGGCGGGGCGGCAGCACGTCCTGACGATCGAAGACCCCGGCCTCGCGCGGATCGTGAAGCGATGTCAGGACCTGCCGGGTCAGGAGTTGTTTCAATGGCGGGATAAGCAGGGGACCCTCCATGACGTGACCTCAGGCGACGTCAACGCGTACCTCGCCGAGATCAGCGGCGAAGTGTTCACCAGCAAGGATTTTAGGACCTGGACCGGCACCGTGCTTGCCGCAAGGGAGTTTCATGCGCTGGGAGAAGGCACGTCTCGGACCAGGGCCCGCGGCAATATCGGACGGGCGATCGCCGGAGTGGCGGCGCGCCTCGGCAATACTCCCGCCGTCTGCCGGAAATGCTACATCCACCCTGCCATCCTCGAGGCGTACCAGGACGGCACTCTGTTGCGGTCGATGCGACGCGCGGGGAAATCGAAACCCGCCTCGCCCGGGCCTCACCTGGGTCGGCAGGAGGCCGTGGTGCTCGCCGTCTTGCGCAGGAAGGCCCGCGACGAGTCCGGGGATCATCTTCAAAAGAAATTGGAGGCATCGCTCCGGCGGGCGAAGGTGCACCGCGTCTGAGCGGCGTTCACGATGGACCGGTGCCCGTTTCGGACGAGGGCGGCATCAATCTGGGTCAGGACCTGTTCGGAGCCACCGACCGCATGGGCTCCGACCGGGGCGAGCGGATAGGAGACCTTCAGAACCGTCAGGCGCACGCCCGTTCTCCCGCTTCCAGCACGGCCTCCTCATCGACGTACGCGGGAGGTTGCACCGGCAGGAAGTGAAGTTCACGAAGCGCGTCGACCGCCAGGCTGCGCCACTGGACGCCGGTCATCCCCCACCTGGAGAGCTCATAATAGAGCCGTCCGGGATGGGGGGGACGCACAAAGTCGTAGTCCGGCGCGACTCGGAAGACTTCGCGATCAACGCGGAAATCGCGCAGGGCCTGCCATTGACTGCTGGAGGTGTTCAGCAGGTGGCGCTTCAGCGCCTGCTCGGTCGGATGCAGTTCGCGGACAATCGTCGCCTCGTCGTCTTGCGAGAGGAAACTCCCCGTCACCCGGCGGCCGTTTTCGACGAAGCAGGACGCCATCTCAACAATGAGGGGTGGCCTGACCCGGGAGCGTTCAAGAATGCGGCAGGCGGTATGGACGCAGAACGCGGTCGCGTCGTGATCGGGATGCCCGCCTTCGTAGGGATGGGTCAATGCGACCTCGCATTGAAGTTCGGCGAAAATGTCGGCCAGGCGCCGGGAGATCTCCACCAGGCGAAGTGAGGCCTGCAGGTCTGGCACATCGAGGCAGTGCGCCCGGTACGGTTTCATGCCGACGACGGCAAGGACGGATTCGAGCTCACGGCGACGGAGCGCGGCATAGTCGCTGCGAGCCGCGCAGCCCGCCCTCAAGGTGTCCGCCAGGTCGGTGGGCGAACCGTCCGTCACGTGCAGGATCGTTGCATCGCGCAGCCGCGGGAGGCGCGCGCCCGCGCCGATAATCTCGTCGTCCGGATGGGCAACCACGATGACGGTGCGGGGAGCCGGACGGGCGTCCCCCACGTCGGCGCAGAGGCGGTCGAGGCGTTCGTTGGGATGCAGGCGTTCGGAGGCGTTGAATTCAGGCGTCACGAGGCTCTCTTTCGCCGTGGCGGGGCCGGTAGCGGACCGGGCGTTCTCGAGGGTGCGCGGCGCCACGGTGGGGGGTCCGCCCATCCTGCCGTCGGCGTATCGTCGGGTCATGTCAGCGCAGAAATCAGCGTACCGTTTTTCATAGATGGTCCACTGGGTCGCGGCCTTTTAGCCGGAGTCATGCCGTCCGTCCCGGCGTGGCAAACTGTTGAGTTTGAAGGGCACGCTCTGAAATCAGATTCGTTGACGCGTGCATCCTGCACCGTCGGCCGGAAGGCCGGATTGTATTCTGCACGACCGAGTGTGGCCGAGGGACTTGACCTCGACCCCACCGATCCTTCGCTCCGAGTCGCTCGACTTGCGATTGCCACGCACGTGCCGGAGGTCAGGCGCTCCGAAGATCACGAAGCGGCGCAACGGCAACCGGTTTGAAGACGCGCGACCCTACCGCCGCGAAGGCTGGTATATCCCCGGAACGGACCGGAAGGCGATTGCCAGCCGATTCCAGCCGTTGATCGCCACGATCGCCAGGCTGAGGTTTCCGAGTTCCTCCTCCGAGAAGTGCTGCCGCGCCGCCTCGAAGAGGTTGTCCGGGACGTGATTGTCCGCGATGGCCGTCAGGGCCTCCGTCCATTCCAGCGCGGCGCGTTCCCGATCCGAGTAGAAGGGAGCCTCCCGCCAGGCCGGCAGGCAATAAAGTCGTTGCTCCGTCTCTCCGGCCGCCCGGGCGTCCTTGGAATGCATGTCGAGGCAGTAGGCGCAACCGTTCATCTGCGACGCACGCATGCGCACCAGGTGCAGCAGCGTCTCATCCAGACCAGAGGAGTTTCGGACATAAGTCTCCAGCGCCAGCATGGCCTGATAGGCGCCCCAGTTCGGATTGAATTGAATTCGAGATTTCATGGTTCGTGTGTGTGCAGTCTCCAACGATCCGGCTGACACCGGCAGAATCATAGTCGAACCCCTCGCGGAGCAAAAACACTGCCCCTTCCGATGGGCCAAAGTGTCCGGATAAGAGCCCGGCACTCAGGCGGGAAGGCGGGACCGATGCCGAACGCTGCTCGTTGACACCACGGCTGGTTTTTCTAGCTTCGGCGCACACTCCCGCGCGGGCGTCCTCCACGGAGGGTTCGCCTCCAGAGCGGGATCGCTTATGAATTCGAGTTCCGCCATTCCCCGTCGCGATTTCCTCAAGATCACCACGGTCGGCGCGGCCGCCCTTGGCAGCGCGACCTCCCACGCCGCGGAGCCCCGGAGCGCGGGTCCGCGCCGGCGTCAATCCGTACGCGGCCGAGGACGGTCTCCGCAGCGGCTGGAATATTCCGGGGAGAAGCTCTCGCGGCTGGCCTTTCCCATGGGCGGCATGGGGGCGGGGATGATCTGCCTCGAAGGCACGGGGGCCTTGTCCCATGTCTCGATTCGCAACGAACCTCACATCTACAGCGAACCGGTGACCTTTGGCGCCCTGTGCATCAAGGCCGCCGACGGGAAGAAGAACATCGCGCGGGTCCTCGAAGGACCCGTGCCAGGATGGAAACTCTTCGGACAGCCGGGGACCGGGAACGGCGCCGCTGGGTCAGCGTTCGGACTACCCCGATTCCGATCAGCGTCCTTCTCCGCCCAGTTCCCGTTCGGTACGGTTCGCCTGTCGGATCGGACCTTGCCCGCAAGGGTCGAGATCACGGGCTGGAGCCCCTTCGAACCCGGGGATCCGGACCACGCCAGTCTGCCCGTGTGCGCTCTCGAGTACCGATTCGTCAACGAGAGTTCACGCCGCGTCGAGGCGGTGTTCTCGTGGAGCGCCAGGAACTTCGTCGAGTTGGATGACAACGCCCAGGCCATCAAGCCCGCCCGGGGCGGGTTTCAACTCTGGGGAGCCGCCGCCAAGGACAAGGCGTGGGAGGAAGGGGCATTCACCGCGACCGTCGACGATCCGGAAGTGAAGGTCAACCATGCCTGGTTTCGCGGAGGCTGGTGGGACGGTCTCACGATGGCTTGGCAGGAGATCGCGGCGGGCGGCGCCATCGAGCGAGCGCCGGTGACCGAGGGCGGCGCGCCTCCGGGGGCCACCCTGTCGGTGCCGTTTGCCCTCGAGCCCGGCGCCGAAAAGACGATCGTTTTGCGCCTGGCGTGGTATGTCGCCAGGACCAATCTGCGGATCGGCCGCGACCCCAAAGGCGCGCCAGCCGTCGAAGGCACCTATCGCCCGTGGTACTCCAAACGCTTCGCAAGCGTCGACGAAGTGACGGATTACTGGCGGCAGAACTATGACAAACTCCGCGCCAACACACGCCGGTTTAGCGAGTGCTTCCATGATTCCACGCTGCCTCCCGAGGCGGTCGAGGCAGTCGCCGCGAACCTGACGATTCTGAAATCCCCCACCGTCCTGCGCCAGGCGGATGGCCGCCTCTGGGCATGGGAAGGCTGCGCCGATAACAACGGTTGTTGCCATGGATCCTGCACCCACGTGTGGAACTACGCCCAGGCCATTCCTCACCTCTTTCCAACCCTCGAACGCACCCTGCGCGAGACGGAATTCGGCCCCTCCCAGGACAGTCATGGGCACCAGACGTTTCGCTCCGCGCTTCCGATCCGGCCCGTGGAGGCCGATTTCCATGCGGCGGCGGACGGGCAGCTCGGGGGGATCCTCAAGATCCACCGCGAATGGCGCATCAGCGGTGACACCGAATGGCTACGACGCCTGTGGCCGCGTGTCCGGCAGAGTCTCGATTACTGCATACAAACCTGGGATCCATCCCGAAAGGGGTGGGTCGAGGAACCCCATCACAACACCTATGACATCGAGTTCTGGGGTCCCGATGGGATGTGCACCAGCTTCTATCTCGCCGCGCTGAAGGCCGCGACCCGGATGGGGGCGGCGCTCCAGGACGACGTCAGCGGATATGCCGAACTGCTCGCCAAGGGCATCCGCCGCATGGAAGACGAACTGTTCGATGGCGAGTATTTCATCCAGAAGATCGAGTGGAAGAACCTGAAGGCAGCCGATCCGACCGCGATGAAGAGCATGGTCGGTCAGTATTCCCCTGAGGCCAGGGCCCTGTTGGCGAAGGAGGGACCGAAATACCAGTACGGCACGGGCTGTCTCGCCGACGGCGTTCTGGGCTGCTGGCTCGCCGCCATGTGCGGCATCGACGAGGTGGTGGACTCGGAAAAGGTGGCAAGCCATGTGCGCGCCGTGCATCGCCACAATCTCCGTCAGGACCTGACCGATCACGCCAACCCGCAGCGGCCCTCCTATGCCTGCGGAGACGAGGGCGGACTCCTCCTCTGCACCTGGCCCAAGGGCGGGCAGCTCTCCCTGCCGTTCGTGTATTCGGACGAGGTCTGGACTGGCATTGAGTACCAGGTCGCCTCACACCTGATCCTGATGGGCCACCCGCGGGAAGGCCTGGAGATCGTCCGCACCTGTCGGGACCGGTACGACGGCACCGTCCGCAACCCATTCAACGAATACGAGTGCGGTCATTGGTACGCGCGCGCGATGTCCTCCTACGGCCTCCTTCAGGCCCTGAGCGGTGCGCGCTATGATGCCATCGAACAGGTGCTACACCTGCATCCCGCCGTGGAAGGTGACTTTCGTTCCTTCCTGTCGACGGCGACCGGCTACGGAACCGTCGGCCTCCGCCGCGGGAAGCCGTTTCTGGATGTTGTGAGCGGCTCGATCCCGATCCAGGAGATCCGGTACCGCAAGTGGGATGAGGCTTAGCCTGCCTCTTTCATAGAGGTCTTGCGCAAGGCGACCGTCCGCGAGCCCGCGAAATCCCTGGCAGGCGCGATATACCGTCGGATCGGACCGCGGCCTTTAGGCCGCTTCAACGGGACGGGGCGCGGGCGGCAGCCGGCGCGTTGGGGAACGACCGTCCGGCCCGCAGAGCGACAAGGCGATCATCACCTCCGTCGCCGGATCGGACCGAAATCCTGCTGTCCTTCGCGTTCCCCGTTCGAACCCCGGCGCGCGAATGGCTCCAGGTCGATCCCCAGGACGATAGTGAACTCGATTGTGGGCGAATCTTCGGTCAACCCGAAGAGCGGCATCAGCCCGATGTGGGTGTTGTTCGTCGGCCTGTAGAGGAGGGTCGGTCCGAAAAGGACGGTGGTTGCATGCGAGTCCCCGCCAGGTTCCTCGCCCTCGTCGTCGTCATCGCCAGGGAGCTCGAATTCGCGCGCCGTTTCGTACTCGGCGACCAGTTCCGCTCCCACAGCCAGCCTGCGGTCGATGACCACGTAGTTGGCCGCCACCCCAAGTTCGTAGCTGGTCTCGAGTTCACCGGCGACCTGTCGCTCAAAGCTCAGCGTTGAACCGAAGTGCACGCGCTTCCGGAATTCTTCGGCGAGAAGAAGCCGCACGAAATAGGCATCGTCCGTGCCGTCGTTGAATCGCCAACCGGCGTCCAGTGCGGGATTCAGCGGGATCCGTCCCCAGTCCGCGAGGGCATGGGGCAGTTCGAGAAGAGTCGAATCGTATCGCCCGTCGCCGTCCGCGACCCGGTAATTGAGTTCCACGTCGAACTGCGTCCTCCAGGGCAGGCCGAATTCGAATTCCGACTCCAGGAGGTGCGCGTCCTCACCGTGGCGTGGATGGGAGTAGGCGTAGAATTGGTTGAATTCGAAGTTCCCGGGCGGGATGACGTAGATGTCGGTCTCGGCGAACGCGCGGCGGGTCGTCCATTCCGGCTGGTCTGCCGGTCCGACCCGTTCGGATTCCGATGCGACGTCATGCAACCCGCCGCGCTGACCGAACACGTGCATTCCCGGCAGGGACCACGCCGGGACGTTGTTTGTGGATTCGGCTGAGAGGCCGCACGTTGAGAGAATCCAAAGCGTCGCGGCCACGGCGGTCACACCAGCCGACAGGAAACATGGGCTGCTTCGGGGTCTGAAAGAGCCATTTCCCCGCAAGGTGAGCACCTTGACGTCTGGACCTGCTGCCATGCTGGCACACGGAACGATTGGGCAGGGGGAATTCCGGGCGCGAAACATCGCGACGTGGTACCCGCGGTCTCTCGTTGGGTCCAGACCGAATAGGCGGTGAGGTCCGGTTCAGGGGCGGGCGCCTACTCCAGGAGCCAGAGCGTCACGGAATTGGCGTCCTTGATGAAGATCCGGTTCCCGGAGGCCACCGGGTACGCATAGGTCTGTCCTTCGGCAACCGGGTAGCTGGCGAGCGGTTTGAACTCGGACGCGGCCGGGTCGAAGAAGATCAGTTTTCCGCCGGGTGTCAGGGCCATCAGCACGGGACCCGCATCCACCAGGCTGCCAAATCCACCGCCGCCCATGCGACCGCCGCGACGCATGCCACCCCCCGGCCGTCCTGGCCCGCGGCGACGCTGCCCGTTGGGGTCGGCCTGGGCGAAGGCGAAGGGCCTGGCGCTGGAGGACATCAATGAATCCATGGCGGCACGACGGTCGGTGTTGTCGGCACTGTCGGCGGGCCATTTGGCACGCCAGACAGTCTTTCCACTGGTGGCATCGAGACAGAACAGTTCGTCGGTGGCGGTCAGGCCAAAGACCTTGCCCCCTTTGACGGTCGGGGTGTTGAACTGGATTGGCACTTCGGTGTTGTGCCACTGCTCGTGGCCCGCGAGTTTGTCCCCCTCTTTTTCCAGTGCAAAGGCCTGGACGCCCGTGCTGCCGGACAGGATCACCGTCCTGCCCTCCACGACCGGACTCGAGGCATGATAGTCGCGTCCGCCCGCGGCGATCTTGCCGGAGTCCCAGACGAGCGTGCCGTCGGCGACGTTGAGGGCGACGAGATTCTCCGTCGTGCGCGCGAGCACGAGGCGCCTGTCATCGAGCGCAAGGAGGGCGGGGGACGCGTAGGAGGGGCTTGGACCGCTCCATTTCCATTTCTCGCCTCCGGATCCCAGATCGTAGGCCACGACGGCGCCGTTCTCACCTCCGCCCAACTGCGCAATGGCCATGTCACCGACAATGACCGGGGAACTCGCCTGGTAGAACTGCGGATACCCATGGAACTGGTCTTTTCGCCAGAGGACGGTTCCCTTGTCGGCATCGACGCACGAAATCATTCCCCGGACACCGATCGTGACGATCCGGCCACCGGCGACGGCCGGTGAACTGCGGGGGCCAGAGAAACCACTCGAGGGGCCTTCGGCCCCGAGCGATTCATACTTCTCCTGCCAGATCTCGTGACCATCCGCCGCCGATAGGCAACGGAGCACCTCCGCGCCTTCCTGGCGCGAAAACACATACAACCGGTCGCCGACGAGCGCGGGCGTGGACACGCCTTCACCCACGGCGGTGTCCCATTTCCGAGCGAGGGCCTTGGGCCACGTGGCCGGGACCGTGAAATTGCCGGTGCTGGCGTCCCGATTCGGACCACGCCACTGGGGCCAGTCCTGGCCGCAGACAGTGACGTTGCCGGCCAGACCCACGATCGAAGCCAGGAGAACGAGGCGTGCATTCATTGGTAGCAAGGCGGTTGGTTGGGGTGAGATCTCACGGTCTGCGAACCATGCCGAAGGAATGACATAACCAGAGGGACCGGACGGTTGAAAGGTTACCGGGAAAATGGCGCGCGCGGCGGCAGACATCCAACCGCACCTCAAGACCCACAACGACATCCACAGCCGGCCGGCCGTGCGCCGACGCCGAGAGAGTCTCCACGATGAACACCCGTTTCCTGGAACGGACGCGCGACTCCCCCCTACACCCCGTCGCTCGATGTGTCCGTGAGATTCAGCAGCCGGGCGAGCGTCTCCTTGTCCGCGGTCGTGAGGGCCACGTAGATGCGGTTCCCCCGACTCCAGGTCGCCGCCGACCAGCCATCGAGATTCGCGACGTCCGGCCTCCGATCGGTCCATTCAGGCACCGCTTCCCTCGGTACGGAGATGACATGGACGATTGTGTCGGCACCGCGCGGGACGAAGCAGACCAGGGTGGCGCGGGACCCGCGCCACTCGAAGACATGGCATCCGTAGATCGGGCTGGATGCCAGGCCCTCCGGGACCTCCAACCGCATGGGAGAAGGCTGCGCCGCAAGCCACTCGCGGGCCCGCGAGAATTGCGCGGTGTTCAGTTCGAAGCGGTGGTCCCAGGTCCGGTCGATGTACTCGCACATCTCCCGAACGAGGACGGCACGGGCCGACCGATGCGGAAACCACCCGAGCGTCGCGGCCGCCCCGAGAACCACCAGGGACGCCGCCAATACCACCCATGGCCGCCGCCACCCGTGAAGAGGCCGACTCACCCGCCGCCCGACCAGGATCCGGTCCCGAAGCGAATCGGGAGGTCGGATTCGTTGAAGACGCCCGATCACGGCGGCATCGAAGGCCGTTTCATTCTCGAACCATCGGCGCAATTCCGGGTCCGTCCGTGCAAGCTGCAGCGCCTCGGCGAATTCCGGATCGGCGTCCTTGACGTCGGTGGGACGACGGGCGGCAAGCAGGAACCTGGCTTGTTCGCGGGTCATGGTCAGGAGGTTGCGGCCCGGCGAAAGGGAATGACCTTGGGTTCAGGTTCAGCGCGGGCGGAAGCGAGAATGTACCGGAGTTGGGCCTTTCCTCGGGAGAGGCGGGACATGACGGTTCCCAACGGCAGTTCCAGGGTTTCCGCGATCTCGCGGTAGGAGAAGTCGTCGACGTAGAACAGGGTCAAGGGAACCCGGAAGACCTCTTCGACACGCTGGAGGGCCTTCAGGACCTGGTCGGCATCGAGAGCGTCGACGACGCTGGATTCAATGACGGGCAGGTCGCCTTCCACGGCGCTCATTTCATGGTGGGGAAAACGGTCATGATGTCGCCGCTGGCGGAGGAACTCCCGGTAGAGGGTGGTGAAAAGCCACCCCTTCACCTTGGAGGCGTCGCGCAACTGGTGTCCCTTCGCGACCCATAAATAGAAGGTCTCCTGGGTCAGATCGGCCGCCGAATCCTCAGCCGCCGACAGGCTCCGGGCAAAGCGGAACAGCGGCTCGTAGTACCGATCCACGAGCGCGTCCATGCTGGTTGCCTCCACACCCATGAGAGCCCGGCTCGCCGTTTCTATTCCCGGGCAAAGATCAGGAGGCTGTTCGCCGGAAGCGTCAGCGACGCCGAATGAGCGAAGCCGTGAAGCGGTTGCACGCCGGCCACGACATGGCCGCCGTTGCCGGTGACTTCCGGGTTGACCCAATTCTCGTAGACGTCGCTGTTGAAGACCTCGCGCCAGTCGCCGCCGGACGGGAAACCCATCCGGTAGTCGAATCGGCTGTAGACCGAGAGATGGGCCACAACGATCACGTCGTGGCCCTCCCCTTCCACCCAACGATGGAAGGCCAGCACGCGGTCGCCGTCATGGGCGTGCACGACCCGGAATCCCTGGCCGCGCAGGCCGGGAAGGCCGCGGCGCAGTCGGAGAAGTTCGCGGGTAAAACGCAGATGATCCGTCATTTGCCGGTCGCCGCCATCGAGTCCCGTCCAGTTGAGAAGGAGGTCCTTGTGAAACTCGAAATCATCGGACCAGGGTTTGTCCTCCAGGAACTCCTGACCCATGAAGAGCATCGGGATTCCCGGTGCGGCCAGGCTCAGTCCGGTCGCCGCGCGGGCCCGGCTTCGGGCATACCAGGATCGAGGGTCGTCCGGTTGCCCGAGGCGCGCGATGCGCGGTTCCCGCCCTTCGTAGACGATGTCGTGGTTCTCCGGCCCCTGGACGAACTGCCACGGTTCGGTGAATCCCTCGGGCCACAGGCTTTGAGCGAGCCGGGACATGTCGAGCGGGCGCTCGTCAGGGTGGCTGCTGTTGGCAATCACATCCCGGATGGCGATTCGCAGGCCATCGGTGAGGGTCGTGTCGAACCCGGCGCCGTCCGGGGGGCGCCGGATCACGTAGGGATTCACCGGCCAGTACTCGGCATGCCCGAGGGAATCCGACCGATGGGCCCGCAGGGTCGAGGTGAGGTCCTGGCAGAACCTCCAGCCCTGAGGCGCCCCGTCGTGGTCAATGACGCTCACCTGGTCATACCGGAAGCCGTCCACGCGGTACTCATCGAGAAAGAATTTGGCGTTCTGAATGAGAAAGTCCCGGACCTCCGGCTTGGCATAGTCGAACACCAGGCCGCCCGCGTGTCCGACGTCGGTGAAGTACAGCGAATTCCGGTTGCCCCCGGCGGTGGACTGGCGGTCGAAGAAGTACAGGCTCTGATCGCCGAAATCGCCGCCGGCATGGTTGTAGACGAGGTCGAAGAGGACGGCGATCCCGTGCAGGTGGCAAAGGTCAACGAGGGCCTTGAGCTGATTCATCTCCCCGCGAAGCGCCTCGGGCCGGAATCGCGGCTGTCCCAGCGCATCCAGCAGGGGATGAAGCTCCGCGAGGTAGGGACCCAGGGCCGAATCGGCCACGCCGAAATCCATCTCCGGAGAGAAGTAGTCGGTGCCGTTGTAGCCGAGGCTGAACCGGGTCTGGAATTCCTGGATCGGCATGAGCTGAATCGCCGTGATCCCCAGGTCGGCAAGGTAGGGTACCTTGCGCGCGATATCGAGGAACGTGCCGCCGCTGGTGGGAAGACGCGGCGTGAAGAAGGTCCCGACATGTAGCTGGTAGATCACGAACTCCGGGAATCGCGGCGGGGTAAACGCCGTCGGGTGCCACGGAAAATCGGACGATCGGACGATGCAGTCTCCGGGGAAGGGAGTTTCCAATTCGCGGGCATACGGATCCCGCTTGGGGCCCTCGCTTCCCTCTCCCACGACGTAAAAGAGGTAACGCTCGCGATCACGAATGCCGGGCAGGAAACCCAGCCAATGCCCGCGTTCATCGCGGTTCAGGAGACCGGCGTCCTCACGCCTTCGATCATTGAAATCGCCGATCACATGCACCGTTCGCGCCCCGGGCGCCCAGGCGCGGAACGTGGCGCCATCAGCGATCAGGTTCGCCCCCATGGGCGTGTTCGGGCCGATGTGTTCGAGCGACGCGGGCATGGAAATGCGCGAGAGGTGTCCAGTTGCCGGGTTCGGCGCGAGAGCCCCTCGTCAGGCGCCCCGCCTCAAAGGCCCGCGCCTATTGGCGATCGAAGCGGTCGATGCGGCCGTAGATGCTGTATTCCGCGACGTAGAGGTTCCCGCGGTCATCCAGGGCGACGCCGTGCGGCGACACCACAATGCCCGGCTGCCATTTGTCCGGAGGCAGTTGGTTCCCGCCCACGCCCGGGCCCGTGTACTCGCCGAGATGCGCGACCACGGCTCCAGCCTTATCGAGGATCGTCACCCGGCCGTTCAACTCGCCGATCACGGCGTCGTCTTTGTAAATGGCGACCGCCGCCGGCAGCCGAAGGTCGTCAGCCACGACGCCGAGGAAATCTCCATCCAGCGAAAGGTGAACGACCCGCATATTGGCCCGGTCGCAGGCGATGATGCGGGCCGGTTCGAAGCGGGTGTCGATGGCGATCTTGTGGAGCGTCTTGAAATTGTATGGGGGCTTCCTGCCGCCGAACGATTTGAGGTATTTCCCGTTCGCATCGAACCGATGGACGTAGTCGCTGGCGTACCCATCGGTGACGAAAAGATCGCCGTTGGGTGCCACGTCCATTCCCGTGAGCGCCAGCTTTGGCGCGCCCGTCTTGGGGTCCTTGTTCTTGAACTCATCGGGAATGGCCGACCCTGGGATGGTCAGGACGACATCGCCGTCGAGGGTCATCTTGACGATCGTCTGGCCCGCGAGTCGCGCACCGAAGATGAATTCCCCTTGCGGGATGCGGCGGATGACGAATCCGTGGAAATCACTCGGGGCATTGGGCACGAGCCGGAGGAACCGGCCGTCCGGCGCAAAGACCTGGACGCCGGCCTTGGGGTCCTGGACGCTGACGTAGATCTCGCCCTTGGAACTGACGGCGACATCGCCATGCAGGTTTCCGAGTTGCGTGCGACCCGGTGGCAGTGTGAGCCAGTCCGGGACGGTCTTGTACTCGAGGTCCGAAGCCCGGGCGGTCAGGAGATTCGTGGCAAGGATGACGACGCCGGCGAGAAGACCGGTCGCGTCGGAGTTCCGGCGGTGCAGGATGGGATGAAGGGACATGGCAGGCCCAGATGGAGATCCAAACGGCGTCGCATGTCACGATCAACTGTCGCCCTCCGGCGTAGCCGCCGACGTGAGGAGGCGGACCCGGCGGCTCCGCCTCGTTGGCCCATGAACCGCGGCGGAGTTTGCTCGCAATCCCTATTCCCTATTCCCCCGCTTCGTATCAACAGATTCGCGGCAGTTGCTCGCCCGAAGGCATGTCGAGAATTCGACTTGCCCCGATCGCACTCTTTAGCGTGACGAGGACGGAGGAGGGCCCGTCCACGCGCCCGATCACCGCTGCGTCCCGGCCGTCGGGGTGTCGACGCAGGATTTCCAGGGCCCGGCCGGCATCGGGCGCGGGGAGGAACGCGACGAACCGCCCTTCGCAGGCGACATGGAGGGGGTCCAGACCCAGGATTTCACAGGCGCCATGGACATCCTCCCTCACGGGGATTGAACGCTCCTCCACCGCGATGTGGACCCCGGCGGCCTCGGCGATTTCATTGAGGGCGCTGGCCAATCCGCCGCGAGTGAGGTCGCGAAGGCAATGGACCTCGATTCCCGAGCGCAGCAGGTCGAGCACCATGTCGTGCAACGGCGCGGAGTCGCTCTCAATGGAGCCCTCGAATTCCAGGCCTTCGCGAACCGCCATGACCGCCATGCCATGCCGCCCCAGATCGCCGCTTACGAGCACGGCATCGCCGGGGCGCACGCTGGCGGGTGTGGGTGAGAGCGGCGTCTCAAGGACTCCGATCCCCGAGGTATTGAGGAACACGCCATCGCCACGGCCCTTGTCCACCACCTTCGTGTCGCCCGTGACGACCCGGACCGAGCATCGCAGCGCCGCATCGCGCATCGAGGCGACGACGCGCGCGAGGGACTCCATCGACAAACCCTCCTCGAGGATGAATCCCACACTCAGGTACAGCGGACGCGCGCCGCTCATCGCGAGATCATTCACCGTGCCGTACACCGCCATCGAGCCAATGTCCCCACCCGGAAAGAAGAGGGGGCGCACGACATGCGAGTCCGTCGTGAACGCAAGGCGGCCGCCGCCGAATTCGACAACGGCGGAATCATGGCGGGCGGCCAGGGCGGGGTTGGCGAATGCCGGCGCGAACATTCCCTCGATCAACTGATGCATGAGCCGTCCGCCTCCGCCGTGTGCCATCACCACGTGCGGATATCGGGTGATGGGAACAGGACAGGTGGGGTCCGGGGAGGCGTCAGCGTCGCTCATATCCGTCGTTGTAACCATCCTTGCGAACGAATCGATACCGGTAGTAGGCCGCGCAGGCGCCTTCGCCCGACACCATCGTGGCGCCGAGCGGGTGATCCGGTGTGCAGCGGCCTCCGAAGGCCGGGCACTCGCACGGTTTCCGGTGTCCCTGCAGGACCTGTCCGCTGATGCACTCGCGCGGTTCTTCGACGTGGTGGTCGGTGAGCCGGAACCTCTTCTCGGCGTCAAACGTCTCGTACGGCTCGGTCAGGGCCATGCCGCTGCACGGGATCTCCCCAAGGCCCCGCCATTTCCTGCCGACCACCCGGAAGACCCGGGTGATGAGATCGCGTGCGATCGGATTGCCCGCCCGCCGGACGGCACGGGTGTACTGATTCTCCACCTCGGCGCGCCCTTCCTCGAGTTGGCGCACTGTCATGAGAACGCCTTCGAGAATATCCACCGGTTCGAAGCCCGTGACCACGATGGGAACACGGTACTTCGAGGCGATGGGCGCGTATTCTTCGCAACCCATCACCGCGCAGACATGGCCCGCGGCGAGGAACCCCTGAACCCTGCAGCCGGGCGACGACAGAAGCGACTCCATCGCCGGCGGCACCAGGACGTGCGATATAAGAAGCGAGAAGTTGCGCACTCCCCGACCGGCCGCCTGCAACACGGCCATGGCCGTCGCCGGCGCGGTGGTCTCAAAGCCGACGCCAAAAAAGACGACCTCCTTCAAGGGGTTCTCCGCCGCGATCTTCACGGCGTCGAGCGGAGAATAGAGTATTCGCACGTCGGCGCCGCGCGCCTTCAGTCCCAGCAGATCCCCGGTGCTGCCCGGGACCCGGAGCATATCGCCGAACGAAGTGAAGATGACGCCCGGCCGGGCCGCGATCTCCAGCGCCTTGTCGATCATTTCCAGCGGCGTGACACAGACCGGGCAGCCCGGACCATGAAGGAGCGTGAGGCTGCGGGGAAGAAGCTCGTCGATGCCGAACTTCACGATCGCGTGCGTCTGCCCCCCGCACACCTCCATGATGGACCACGATCCCCTGGTGACGCGGTGGATCTCGGCCGCGAGGTGACGTGCCGATTGCGCGTCCCGGTACTCATCGAGGTACTTCATCCCGTCTTCAATTCCGGCGCGTCCTCCATCTGTCTCAAATATTCAAAGACCTTTTCGGCCTCCGCTTCATCGATTTGGCTGAGCGCGAACCCGACATGGACGATGACGTAGTCTCCCACCCTGGCTTCGGGCACACAGGCAAGGCAGGCCTCCTTGACGATGCCCCCGAAATTCACCCGGCCCATGCGGGTCAGGGTATCTTCACCTTGGATGCTTAGAATCCTGCCTGGAATTGCGAGACACATGAGATGGGAAGCCAGGGACAAGGGTGGAGTGCGGCAGCGATCTGTCCCAGGGCGATGCCGCCGTCGTTTGGAGGAACGCGCCGATGCCAGTGCGGTTTGAGACCCGACTCCACCAGCCTCGTCGCGGCGCGCTCCGTCAGGCGACGATTTTGAAAACAACCGCCGCTCAGGACCACGTGGGATTCGCCCATCTCACGCGCGACGGCCGCGATCGCGCCGGCCAGGGTCTCGTGGAACCTCGCGGAGATGATGCCCGGCGCGCATCCCCGGTCGAGGTCGTCAAGGATGGCTCGGACCATCGGAAACCAGTCCAGCACGCGCGGAGATCCGGTTTCAACCTCGACAAGCGGGAGCGTATAAGGAGCCGCGCCATCAACGCCGTCACTCGCGAATTCAAGGCCCATGGCCGCTTCTCCTTCGAACCTGGATTTCTGGCGGAGGCCGATCAGCGAGGCCACGGCATCGAAAAGCCGACCGGCACTCGATGACCACGGCGCCTGGATCCCACCGGCGAGCAGGGTCCGAAGCAGGGAGATCTCCGAGCCCGAGAAGGCGGCGATGGACGGCAGGTGCCGCTGGTCGAACGCCGACGGACCGAACAGCGCGTGCAACACTCCCAGCGCCGCGCGGCGCGGTTCCCTCGCGACAGCGTCCCCTCCAGGAAGTCGAAACCGCCGCAGGTGCGCAACGCGTTCGACCCCCGCCTCGGTCACCCGAAGAAACTCCCCGCCCCAGATCGTCCCATCGGTTCCATACCCGGTGCCGTCCCAGCAGACCCCAAGCACCGGCGGATCCAGGTCGTTGTCCGCCATGCAGGCGAGGACATGGGCGAGGTGATGCTGGACCCGGATGCTGCCGATCGCGGCATCCCGATCCGCGGACGCGCGTTCCTCGGCAAACCGGCTTGACCGGTAGTCCGGGTGGAGATCGGCGACGATTCGAGACGGGCGGCTCACAAACAGGTCTTCGAGATCGCGGATCGCGCGGCGGAACGCGGTCTCGGTCTGTTCCGTTTCCAGGTCGCCGATGTGCTGGCTCAGAAACACTTGTCGGCCGACGGACAGGGCGACCGCGTTTTTCCAATGAGCGCCGACCGCCAGGATGGATCCGGTGGAGGCGTTCGACGGCGGGCTGGAGGGCGCCTCTTTCTTCGGACCCGGCCCGCTCGGGAGCGGATCGCGAATCTCCAGGGGAAGGGGGGCGTAGCCGCGAGCCCGCCGGATCATCTGTTCCGCGCCCAGGACGACGCGCACCACGGAATCATCGATCGGCCGCACGATCGGGCGGTCGTGCACAAGGAAGACATCGGCGATGCCTCCGAGGCGCTCGATCGCCTCCCACGGATCCGTACAAATCGGTTCGTCAGAAAGGTTGCCGCTGGTGGCGATGACCGGCCGGCCGACGGCGCCCAGCAAAAGGTGGTGAAGCGGCGTGCAGGGAAGCATGGCCCCGAGATTGGGGTTGCCGGGGGCCACCGACTCCGCGATGCCGGAGTGCCGTCGGGTCCTTCGCAGGAGAACAATGGGCGCCTCCGGCGACTGGAGGAGACGCGCTTCAAGGTCCGAGACCTCGCAGGCGTCTCTCACGGACTGGAGCGAGGGGAACATGAGCGCGAGAGGTTTTGCCTCCCGGTGCTTGCGGTCCCGGAGTTGGCGGACGGAGGCCTCGTTCCCGGCATCCGTCATCAACTGAAAGCCCCCCAGCCCCTTGACCGCAACGATCCGCCCTTGCCGAAGGGCCTCCGCCGCGGCGACCAGCGCCTCATCGCCTTGCGCCAACCCGCGGAATCCGCGGGTTTCGGGACGGTCGAAACCAGGGAAGACCGTGGCCGGCTCAGGGCCGCGGTCGCACGGTGTGGGTCCACTGTGATCAGACACCCACAATTGAAGCCGTGGCCCGCACGCGGGGCAGGCGTTCGGTTGCGCGTGAAAGCGGCGGTCTCGCGGATCGTCGAATTCCGTCCGGCACGCGGCGCACATCGTGAAGGATTTCATCGAGGTGTTGGCGCGATCGTAGGGCAGGGATTCGAGGATGCTGAAGCGGGGGCCGCAGTGCGTGCAGTTGGTGAAGGGATAGCGGTATCGACGATCCGCGGGATCGTGGATCTCGCGCAGGCAATCGGGGCAGGTGGCGATGTCCGGGAGAACCAGGGCCGTGCGGCCGCCATCGCCATGACTCGCGCGGATTTGAAACTTCCGCGAACCCACCGGATCGAGCCAGGTCGTCTCGAGACTCTGAATGAAACTGCGCGGCGGTTTCTCGCGCTCCAGTCGGACGAGGAATGCCTCGAGGTCCACGCGCGGGCCTTCGACTTCGAGGGAGACGCCCTGGGGCGAATTGTAGACCCACCCTCCCAGGTGCATCTGGTCCGCGAGGCGAAAAACAAACGGACGAAATCCCACCCCCTGCACGGCGCCGCTCACCAGGAGCCGGAGTCGAGCGGAAAGAGATTGGGTTTCGTCGGTCGTCACGTCGCGCGGGTCCTGCATATCCTGCATCCTGCCCGCCATGGACATCCTCGCTGGTCCAACGGGCAGGACTTAGCGGAGATTGTCCAACGCTAGCCAGGAATTGGCCAACCAGCGAGTCCGGCGGGAGAGGTGTCCGGGTTTTCCAGCAGAAGAAAACGAAGAAGAACGGAAGAACCTTGGCCATCGCCGATGGATTCCACCCCATGGATTGAGTGGAGCGCGGCGTTCACGCCGCTTCAATCTCTGCCTCGCCAACGGGTCTTCGGACATTTTACAGGCCAGACTCCCTTCGAGCGCCGAAGCGGGCTGAAGCCCGCGCGCCGGGCAAGGGCGTCGACGATGTGAGGTTGTGGATACCGGCGACTGGCGAGGCCCTGGCGATGCTGTCGCCCAAGCGCTGCGAGCATTGGTTCAACCCGAGGAAAACACGCGCAGCGTGCGGCCGTCCGGACCAATCAGCCGAATGCAGAGCGGGACCTGTCCGGCGGCATGGGTGGCGCACCCGAAGCACGGATCGTACGCCCGAAAGGCCATCTCGATGGCATTCAACAGGCCCTCGCTGACCTGTCCCTTTTGGATCAGGCGCTTGGCCGCCTTGTCGACGCTCATGGCGATGCGCGCAGCGTTGTTTTGCGTCGCAACGATGAGGTTGACCTTCCGGATCATGCCGTTGTCGTCGGTTTCGTAGTCGTGGATCAATGTCCCGCGCGGAGCCTCCACCACCCCCACGCCGGCGGACGGACGGGCGGTCGGCAGGCAGCGAATGTTGGGATCCAGGAGACCGGGGTCCTCCACCAATTCCACCATCCGCTCCGCCGCCTGCATCATTTCCACGATCCGCGCCCAGTGGTTGGCAAGGGTGTGATGGACCGGGCTGCCACCCAGGGTGCCGAAGAATTCCTGGAATGCCGCATCGGCCTCCGGGGTCGCCATGCCGACCGCGGCGTTCAACCGGGCCAGAGGAGCGACCGCGAAGATGCCGCTGGCCGGGCCTTCCTCGAAGCCATGCCATCCAAGGGGCTTGAGGTAGCAGAATTTCATGTAGCTCCAGGACTCGACGTGCTCGGCGATGAAATCCCGGTACCGGCTGGGGGGGAACTTCGCGTATTCCTTTCCGGCGGGGTCGACGACCCGAAGCATGCCGTCATAGAAACTCACGCGGTTTTGCTCGTCCACCAGGCCCATGTAGTAAGTCCGGTGCGTGTACGTGTCGCCCGTGATCAGTTTCATGAACTGCGGGTTCTTCAACACGATGTCCCGAAACACCTGGAGGGTGAACCGGGCAAATTCGACGGCGTCGCTGGCGAGTTGCCGAAACAGCGGCAGGTCCGAGGGTTCGAGCGCCTTGGAGACTCCGCCGGGCAGGCCGAGCACGGGGTGGATGGCCTTGCCGCCGAAATAGGCGATCAATTCGCGGAGTCGGCGTCGCATGGCGATCACCTTTCGGCCGGCCTCCACACCCAGTTTGTGGATCACGCCAACCAGGTTCCGTTCGGCGGCCGGCGCATCCGGACCGACGATGAAGTCAGGGCCGCCGAGCAGATAAACGTGCAACGCGTGGTCCTCGATGATGAACGCGTTGTACACCAGTTCGCGGATCTTCCGCGCAGCCGGCGGGGGTGCCACCTGGTAGAGGGCGTCCAGGGCCTTGGTCGCCGCCATATGATGCGCCGTCGGGCACACGCCACAGATGCGGCTGGTGAGTTGCGGCATGTCCTCCGCGGGACGCCCGGTGCAGAAGACTTCGAATCCGCGCAATTCCGGCACCTGGAGGTACGCGCGTTCGACATCGCCCGCCTCGTCGAGAAACACATCGATCTTGCCGTGGCCTTCGAGGCGTGTGACCGGATCGATCGTGACACGTCGGTGTTGCGCCTGCGCGGCGGCGATGGCGCGGTTCGCGCCTTCATTCCAGACTCGTTGAGCGTCAGGTTCCATGAGCGGGTTTGGCGGCGTCCTCACCTGGCCGGCCTGGTAAAATCGGGCGCACCGTCTCCGTTCTGATGGCAGAGGGATGGCGCGCGGGTTGTGTCCGTCGGCAGATCGATCCGGCGGCGGAGGAGGCTTTTTGCCAGGGCGTACCGGTAGAAGGTCCCGACAGGATCGGGGATGCCGGAAAGTATTTTCGCGATCTCGTTTTCGTCCCTGGCCGCCACGTTCGCGCACAGGGAGGAAAGCATCTTCGCGCCCTGGTCGTGGACACGGGAGGTCGGACCGAAACAACCCGTGCACGGCATGTGGCCGCCGGGACAAGCCGCATCGCAACCGCCACGGGTGGCCGGGCCCATGCACACGACGCCTTGTGCCAGGAAACAGGTCGCCGGGTCCATGAGCGTGACATGCGGCCGGCGGAACTCCGTGAACGCGAGGTGAGTCGGTTTGGTGCTTCGACGGGGGCATTGGTCGCAGAGCGCAATGTCCGGGGCCAGGACGCTGCCTTTGGCCGGCAGGCGTCCTTCAAGGAGGGCACGAATGGCCGCCAGCGTGATGGCGGGGGTGGGGGGACAGCCCGGGACGTAGTAGTCGACGTCGACCACCTGGTCGAGGGCCCGAACCCCATTGCGGAACTCGGGGAGCGTCACCGGGTGCTCGCCAACTCGGGCGGCCGTTTGGGGCCGGACCGCCGCCGGGTTATCGATCGTCGGGGCTTCCTCGTAGACGTAGCGAAGGATCTGTTCGCGCGAGTACTGGTTTGCGAGCGAAGGAATCCCGCCGAGCTGCGCGCAGGCCCCATACGCGATAAGGACGCCGCTTTTCCGGCGGAACAATCGTGCCATCTCCTCCTGCTCGGAGGTGCGGATGGCGCCATTGAGAAAGGTTGCCGTGATCGCGCCGTCTGGCAGGACCTCAACGTCTTTCCGCTTGAAGTCCATGGCGACCGGCCAGAGGACGATCTCCGTCTCTTCGACGAGCCCGAGGATCTCCTCGGCGAGATCCACGAACGATTCTTCGCAGCCGCCGCAGGAGGCGCACCAATACAGGGCGATCTTCGGTTTAGGCATGGGGGGCCTCCTTGGGCTGCAAAGCCGGGGGTTCTCCGTGGCCGGGACCGTTGAGTTCGGCGTCCCAGTCGGCAAAGCGCCCGGGCAGGTTCAACGGACCGAGGGCACGAATCTCCTCGACCATCCCGTTGATCACGGTCCGGACGCGCTCGCCCTCGGACGCGGAGATCCATTCGAGGCGGAGGCGGCGGCGATCGAATCCCATCGCCTCGAGGAGGCGTTCGAGCATCTGAAATCGGCGGAGGGCACGGTAATTGCCCTCGGCGTAGTGGCAGTCTCCCGGATGACAGCCTCCGATGAGAACGCCGTCGGCCCCGCGCGCCAGGGCCTCGAGCGGAAACTGGGGATCCACCCGGCCCGAGCACATCAAACGGATGATGCGGACGTTCGGCGCGTATTTCAGCCGGGAGACTCCCGCGAGATCGGCGGCGGTGTAGGTGCACCAGTTGCAGAAGAACGCAACGATGCGCGGTTGCCAGTTCGGGTCACACATGGGCCAGGACTCCTTCAATTTCACTGAAGATCTGGGCGTCCTCGAACAGGTTCTGGCGGATTGAGCCGCTCGGGCAGCCGGCGACGCACGTCCCGCATCCCTTGCACAGGGCCGCATTGATGTGCGCCTTGTGGCGATCCTCGTCGAAGGTGATCGCGGAATAGGGACACAGGGGGATGCACGACTTGCAGCCGGAGCACTCCTCCTCGATGACCCGGGCCGTGTTGGGCTCCTGCTCGATGTAGCCGCGATCGGCCAGGACGAGGGCCTCCGCGGCGGCCGCCCCGGCCTGCGCGATGCTGTCGGGAATGTCCTTGGGACCCTGGCAGCAGCCCGCGATGAAGACGCCGTCCGTGAACGTGCTGACCGGCGCAAGCTTGGGATGCTTTTCAAGAAACCAGCCTTCGGAACCGCAACTCATGTTCATCCGGCGCCGAAGTTCCTGGGCGTCCGCCTGAGGTTCCATGCCGACCGCCAGAACGATCATGTCCACCGGGATGCGCCGGACAAATCCAGCGAGGGTGTCCTCGACGCGGATGACGAGCTTGCCTTCCTCCTCCGGGGCGAGCGCCCAATCCGTGACTTCCGCGACGCGGCCCCGGACGAACTGGATGCCGTCGCGGAGCGACTTGTCGTAGAATTCCTCGCAGCCCTTTCCGGGAGCGCGGATATCGAGATAAAAGAGGGTCACGGCCGCGCCGGTGTGCTCGCGCACGAGCTGCGCGAGCTTCATCGAATGCATGCAACAGGTCCGCGAGCACCATCGGTTGGTCTTCATGTCGCGGGAACCGACGCAGAGGATGAACCCGACGGCCTTCGGGACGTGCCCGTCGCGGAGGGTGATCTCCCCGGAGGTGGGACCCGAGCAGGTGACGAGCCGCTCCAGTTCGATCGAGGTGACGACGTTCGGGTAGAGGCCGTAGCCGTATTGGGGAATGCGCGTGGCGTCGAACAGCTTGAATCCCGTTGCCACGATGATGCTGCCGACCCGGATCCCGATCTGTTCCTCCTTCTGGGAGAAATCGATCGCATGCCGATCCGCGCAGGCCTCGATGCAGGTCTTTTTGCACTTGCCGGTCCGGATTTGCAGACACTGGGTGGGATCGATGAGGACCACCTGCGGCACGGCCTGCGGGAATGGGATGTAAATCGGCTTGCGCCGTCCGAGGCCCATGTTGAATTCATCCGGGAACTTTGCCTCCTTGAACACGCACGCCTTGATGCATTCCTGGCACCCCACGCAGAGTTCCTCGTTCACGAACCGTGGCTTGCGTTTCACCGTCACGGTGTAATTCCCGACATACCCCTCCACCTTCACGACCTCGGAATAGGTCCAGAGGGTGATGTTCTCGTGGGAACGAACCGCGGACATCTTCGGCGTCAGGATGCACGCGGCGCAATCGAGCGTCGGAAAGGTCTTGTCCAGCTTCGCCATGTGGCCCCCGATGCTCGGCTCCCGTTCGACCAGGAAGACCTTTCGCCCGGCGTTGGCAAGCGTCAGGGCCGCATGAATCCCCGCAATGCCGCCCCCGACGACAAGGACGTCGGGATGGATCGGCACACGGGTTGTCTCCAGCGGGCGATGATGGCGCACCCGCCGAATGGCCGCCTCGGCGAGGGCCTTCGCCTTCGTGGTCGCCGCCGCGCGGTCCGTGTGCACCCACGACGCGTGCTCGCGGATATTGACCATCTGAAAGAGGAACGGATTCAGTCCCGCCGCCGCGACCGCCTTTCGAAAGGTCTGCTCGTGGAGCAGGGGTGAGCACGACGCGACGACGATCCTGGTGAGGCCGTGGTCGCGGATGTCCTGCTGGATGAGTTCCTGGCCCGGGTCGGAACACATGTAGCGGTAGTCCCGCGATACAACGACTCCGGGAAGCCCGGCCGCAAATGCCGCCACGGCGGGGCAATCGATGGTCCCCGCGATATTGTGGCCGCAATGGCAGACGTAAAACCCGATCCGGATCCCGGCCGTGCCGTTGCCTCCAGCGCTTTCGGTTTTCATGGTCATGCGGACACTCCCTCGGGCGGCAGGGACTTCATCGGGATGAAATTCCGGTTCAGGCCAAGCCGTTCCGGCGGGAACCCAAAGGCGAGGCCCATGAGCTGGGTGAAGTAGACGGTCGGAATCCGGGTGCGGCCCCAGCGTCGCGCGATCTGGTCGTGGTAGGCGTCGAGGTTGAATTGGCAAAGAGGACAGATCGTGGCGATCACGTCGGCGCCACGGCGAAGGGCTTCCTTCAGGAGAATGTAGGTCAGGCGCAGCCCCGCCTCCGGAAGGGTCCCGGTCAGGCTGCCGCCGCAACATTTCGTCTTGAGCGGAAAAGCGACCACCTCCGCCCCCAGGGCCGACAGCAGGCGGTCCATCGTTGTCGGATTCCAGGCGTCGTCGAACGTCGAGTACGGACGAACCACCTGGCAGCCATAATAAGGCGCGACTTTCAAGCCCTTGAGCGGACGCACCACCTTCTCCCGGATCGCGTCGAGCCCGACGTCATGAACCAGCACGTCGAGGGGATGTCGTACCCGCGTGCTGTCCGCGTAGCTCAGACCCGCACTTCGCAGCGCCCGATGGACCGTATCCCGGATCTCAGGGAACTCGGCGACGTTGTGGCGCGTTTTGTTGAGCACGAGGTAACACGCGCTGCAGGGGGTCAGCAGATCGTGCGGGCCGGTCTGTGCCGCGAGGGCGAGATTGCGCGCGGCAAGCACGCCCGCCTGGGCCTCGTCGACCGACATGTACGCCGTCGCGCCGCAGCAATTCCAATCCGAGAGTTCCACCAGTTCGACGCCCAGCCGTTCCATGACCGGCAGCAGCGATTCTTCGTACGCGCGGCCGAGGCCCTTGAGGGAGCAGCCGGGGAAGTACGCATATTTCCGGGTCATGGGACCTCCTTCGGTTCCTCCCGCCGGTCAGCGGCGACCGCAAGCATCGCGGCGAGTTCGGACCTGCGTTCGATGCGTTCCTGGCGAAGGACAAAACGACCGGTCCGGATCAATCCCAGTCCGAGACGCCACGAGGTAAGGACCGCCCGCCAGTTCGCCTTCAGAAACAGGCGCATGACGAGCAGCGTCTCGGTGATGCGCCCCTTTCGGCGCACCATCCGCGAAAACTCCTGGGCAAGAATGGGGATTGGGAAGTGCTTCGGATAGATCTTCTCGCGAATGGCCCGCTGCTTGAGCGCGTACAGGATGTCAGTGATCCGGATGTTGCGGGGGCATTCGACGGTGCAGGCATAACACGACGCGCACAGCCAGATCGTCGCGCTGGAAAGGACCTCATGCTTAAAACCAGCCCGCACCAGCGCCATCACCTGCCGGGGCGAGTAATCCATGTAGATACTTAGCGGGCAGATCCCCGAACACGTCCCGCACTGGATGCAGCTCTGCAACTCGCCGCACCCGGTCATGCTCATGATCTCCCTGGGAAACTCGGGGACCCGGTCGGCTTCGTACTTGATCCTGCGTTTGATCTCGATCATGCGATTCCCTCTCGGATTCGAAATCACAACACCCCAGCTCTGCATGAAGTACAGGGGTGATCAGGAATATAGGCTCAACGCCCGTTGTCCGGTGCGGCCCCTTTCTTGTCACTCCGTCACTGCACCGTCCGGGGGCTCCCGCGGCCATTCCGCTCACTCCGCGATGATGCTTCGGGATACGCGATCGAATCGGGGGCTTTGCTGGGCGACGGCCGGGGAGGCTTCGGCAGGCAGGATTGATTAATTGATTGGATTCGAGCCGTCTTCCAGCAGCCATACCTCCGCCACCTGGCAGCCTCGTCCATTGCCACCAAGTCCCGGTTGTCGAGTCCAGGTCAGGTTGAGTTCGCCATGAGCCGTCGCTCCCCTGGGGATGTCGAACTCCACCGGCTCGTAGGGATGCAGCCTGGGCCGGTATGGATGAATCTCGAATGACGGACCCGCCACAAGGCGAATGGGGCGTCTCGGGCTGTCGCCCCCGTAGACAACGCGCAGCCGATACTGGGTGCTGCGATCGAGCCCCGTGTAGTGCAGTTGCAGCGGTTCATCATTCAGGGATTCGGCGTGGTCGATCCACGAGTACCGCAGGGCATGCCCGCGGCGCCAACCCGTGCCGTCAACATCGTCTCCTTCCTCAAAGCCTGTCTTCGATGAAACCAGACTGGCAGGATCCGCCGCGAAGGACTGACCTCGTACCAGGCGCGCCTGTCGCGCCGGATTGCCAAGGTCATCGTAGAAGCCGCCCGGACCAGGGTTGGTCCAGTTCACGATGCGGCGCAGCGCCTGGAGACGTTCGTTCTCGCCGGGAAGCGCTGCGATCTCGGTGAACCTGTCCAGGAGCCAGGGCCGGTTATTCAGGGGGAAATCAATGGTGTCGAGACTGGCGCCACGATCGATGGCGATGGCTTGATATCGGGGCACGCTCAATTGCATGCCGATGCTCTGGAACAGCGCCTCGGCGAGTTCGAAGATCCGGGCGCGCAATTCGGGAGCCGGCCGCTCCGCTGTCGCGCGATCCAGGATCGACCTGGCTGAATTCATCGCCGCGTCGGAGCCCGTTCGCGAGGCGTCCCGCAGCCTGTCCATGGCCTCGGTTTCAAGCGTGGTTTCCGAAAGCAAACGCCGACGCGTATAGGCGTCGTAGTACGCCCGGAAGAGCCCCTGCTGAAACCGCCAATTGGACCGGAGCGCGGGTGGGGCCACCTTTTCCATCGACTGGAACTGCTGGAGCGTGGTTTCCACCTCTGAATTGGCGGCCAGCGGTCCACGCCAATTGCGTTCGAGCGCCAGCAACCCCTGGGCGAATCCCTCGGTAAAGGACGCGCCAATGAAATAGCGACTGTACTCGCGGAGGACGTCGAGGACGTCCTGATCCGGATCCCACCCCAGGGCGCTCCAGACCGCCTTGTTCACATCGTCATTGCATCCTTCCGAATAGGTCAGAAACCCAAGCGTTCCGGCCTGCGTGGCCCGGAAGATCGCCGCCTCGTCGATCGGCCGCGGGTTGATGCATTCGCGTCCCTCGGTGACCGCGAATGCCGTGTCCCAATCCGGCACCGGGTACTGACACTGCCGGCTGTGCGTGATGTCGGGGTAGTGACGGATCGGGTACCGCGCGGGCACGGCCGCCCGCAGGTCCGCGAGGCTGATCCGAATCTGCGGGCCATAGACAATACCGCTCAACCAGTTCGGGGTCTCATCCCGCACGACGGTGAGGAATTCATCGAGCCATTCACGGTCGAAGCCCTGCGGGGAGACCCACATGCCGGCGGCGGGATGGATCTCACGAAGCGATGCCGCCTGTTGTTGAAGCAGTTCCATGAGGACGCGCGGTCGCGTGTGCCCCGGATCACCGCCGGGGACGAAGACCGCATCCAGGCGGGGAAGCCGCTCGAGCACCCGGCGCCATTCCTGAACCGAGGCCTCCAATGTGCGGCGATCCGCATAATCGCGGTCCATCGCCGGGTACCAGACCCACACGTCAAGACCGTACTCGTCAGCCAGTTGGTCCATCGCCGTCATCATCTCCATCGGTGGAAGATGAAAGTGCGGGCTGTCGGCCGCATCGTCGGATCGGGGAGGAATCAGTTCGATCGCGTTCGCGCCGAACACCACCAGGTCGCGGAAGTACTGCTCCCAGCGACGGAGATCCCAGGCATCGTAGGAGTTGGTCTTGGGACGGTAGCCGAGTTGGTGTCCCCGCAGGTGATAGGCTGGCGACGCCGTGATTCGCAAGTCATCGCGAACGCTGACGGCGCCCGGAACCAGGTCCAGGTGCCGCAGCAGGTAGCCGACAGCGTAGAGAACCCCGCGCGAATCCTTGCCGATCAGGCACACCGCGGGCGAACCCGGCGCCGTCTGAACGCGGATCTGAAATCCCTCCGGTTTCAGGGTGCCCTCCACCGACGAGCCATGCGGGGCGGCGAAATCCTGCCAGGCCTCGCTTTGCGCGAGCGCGATGACCGGCACGCCGTTGGTGGGCCAGGTTGAGGTCGCCTCCCAGCGGAGGTGGGCGCGGGCTTCGACTTCGTCCAGGAGCATCTCGATGGCCTTTTGCTCAGGCCGCGAAATTTTATCGGGGTGCACGACCACGGCATGGGTGAGATCGAGTGGCGATGCAACCGTCGGAACGACACTGGCGAGGAGGACCACGATGGAGATCCGTCTGCCCCGGGGCCGGCGCCAAACTGCGGATTGTGGAAGCCGGGGTCGGACTTCAGGCCGCCGGGAAAAGCCACGGAACTTGGGAATCACGATGAAAATGACGATGCCACAGCAGGTGAGGACTTGTCAGTTCCCGCCTGCCCTGACCCGTTCTTCACGAGCCTCGAGTCCTGCTGTTCACGACGGCATCGTTGGCTGAGGCCATTCCTCCGTGCGCCACGCCGTCATGGTGCCATCAACCTGAGGGTAACGACGAAACCGCCTTGGCGATGTCCAACGGTGAAGCGGGCTGAAGCCCGCGGTCCGATTTGAACCCGCGCGCGGCGTTTACGGCGCCTCACCTCCGGCATTCGGCACTCCCGATACTTATTTATTTAGTTATTTAGGGAGCCAATGAGGTCGCATCTGAATGGTTGATATTCATTTGGCGCGAGGGTCGCCCCAGCACCACAGAATCAGCAGGCGGCAGTAGTCCGGTGGGTGAAAGGCCACAGAGCACGTTCAAAGTCACCCTGCACACGCCGGCGCCTTCAGTAGGCGAATGTCAATGATTTAGAGGCGACCCCATTGATCAGTTGAGTATGGGGGCTAGGGCACCGGGCCGACTGTATCCGCCATCTTTGCGCCGCGTTCGCCCATCGCTTCGGGCGGACCTGTCGTGGTGTCGATCGAGGTCTGATGTTCCATTTCCGCGTCGAGTTCGCCACCGAGCAGCACCACGAACGTCGAAATGTACAGCCACATGAGAAGAACGGCGACCGCTCCGAGGGATCCGTAGGTCTTGTTGTAGTTGCCGAAGTGCGACAGGTAAAACGAGAAGAGGTACGACGCCACAAGCCAGACGATCGTTGCCAATCCGGCGCCCCAACTGACCCACCGCCAACGGGCGTTTTCGCGGTTGGGCCCGAATCGATAGAGCAGGGACAAGGCGCTGAGCGAGACCAGGACCAGGACGAGCCAGCGTCCCACGGCAATGGCCGATGCCGACCAGGCGCCCAGGCCGAGGAACGTCAGCACCGAACGGCCCGCCACGATCGCCAGCACGGCGATAATGACCAGGACGATGCCGCCCAATGTGAACAGAAGGGCCATTGCATTCAGCTTGAAGAATCCCCGCCGCTCGGGTTCCTCGTAGACGATGTTCATGGCCTCGAGAAGCGCCAGCATGCCGCGGGATCCGCTCCAAAAGACGAGCAGAAGGCTGAGCACCGCGCCGAATCCGGCCACCCGTCCGCTGCTTGCGACCCGTCGAAGTTCCGACGCGACGGTGTCATGCACTTCTCGGGGGAGAATCCGCGAAAGGCTTTCGAATTGCTCGGTGACCTGGGCCGGATCGGAAAAAAGCCCGTACAGGGATACGGCGCCGGCAATCCCCGGCACCAACGCCAGAATCAGGTAGAAGGACACCCCCGCGGCGATCAGCGAGAGGCGGTCCTCGCCGATCTCGTGTTTCACCCGAAGAAGGATGTCGCGCCAGCCCATGGCTGGAATCTTCGTCGGCTCGGTCGCGCCCCGACCTCGTTCATCGGGCTCAGAAGGCACGGATTTCGTGGCCTCGCGGGTCTTGGAACGTTCGCTCACGGCTCGGTCCTTTGCGCCAGGTTTCGGTATTGTCGAAGACGAACCGGGCGTCTGCCGGCCGCCCGCCCGGACGGCATCGTCACAGAACCCGGGGTGGCAATGCCGGTTCGGGATTCGCCAACAACGTCAGGGGTGTCAGCAGGATCTGTTCCCAGTTCACCCTCCGGCCGGAGCAAACGCCCAAGGACCCGGCCGGAAACCAACAACCCGTGCGGTGCCTAGCGCGATTCCTGTTTCGCTGCCGCGAGTTGCAGTGCAGTCCAGTGGCCGTTCCGTCGCAGCCCGTCCCGGAGGTACAGCACGCCATCCGCGTAGGCGGGATTGCACCAATTCAGACCGCAGACCTGCGCCCGGCCCAGTTCGCGATAGCGATCCGGGCTCGCGGCGAACAGGACCAGTTCGCCGCTGTCAGTCAGCATCAGAATGTTCGACGGGAACACCAGGAACCCGGCGTAGGCCTTTCCCGGGGGTGTCTGGAACATCTCCGACTGCGACCACGCCGTCTGGCCGGTGGCGACCTCGACGCACATCAGGTTCTGGTTGGGACCGACGCCATACAAATGGTCGCCCGCGGCCACCGGACTGGAGAAGTTGATGGCTGCGTCCTTTCGCACCCACGCCGTGTCGGCGGTCCAGGTCTCCCCTTCGTGACGTATGCGGAGGCACAACAGGCCGGCTTCATGGGACGAGACCAGGACCCGATCGCCAACGACGACCGGCGTGACGGCGTGCCGCGAGAGGGCCGTCCGCACCGGAGCCCGCCACAGGAGTTCGCCATCGGAGTGCCTCAGGCCGACAACACCGCGGGCGGTGAAACAGATCACCTGCGGCTGTTCGTGCAGGACGGCGAACACAGGCGGCGCGTAGCCAGCCTGGTCACTTGTGCTTCTCCAAACCACCTGGCCGGTTCGCTTCTCGAAACAGACCACCCCTGCGCCATTGGTCCCTCCAACACAGGCCAGGAGATGCTCGCCGACGACCAGGGGAGAACCGTCATTGCCATGGCGAGAGGCACCAGCGGCTGTCCCGCGCTCGCCGATGAAGACGGCGTGGAAATCGCGGACATAGTTCACGTGCCATATCAACTCCCCGTCCGCGACGGCGCGGCACTGCAGTTCTCCACGGCAGGACACCGCGTACACGCGGTCCTCGTCGACCACGGGGGTGTTCCTCGGCCCCGTGGGGCCTTGCGTATCCGAGAACGGATCGTCGACCTCCTCCGACCAGAGCGCGGCGCCGGTCCTCGCATCCAGCGCATGGAGGGTCTCGCGACCGCCGGGGTTGTCGAAGGCGAAGAGGCGTCCGCCAGCGATGACGGGTGAGGCGAGACCCTCACCAGCGGGCACTTGCCAGAGGACCCTGGGTTCGGATGGCAGCGCGCGGACCTGGATCTCCCCGGAGGAGACGTGCCCGTCATTGGCGGGACCGCGCCAACGGGGCCAGTCCTCTGTCCAGCCGCCGGACAAAGGGAAGAGCCATAAGCCGAATCCGAGGACGACCACCCCGGGACGGAGCATCCGGGTCGGGGAAATGCGCATGGGCCGCAGTTCAAGCCGACGATCCCGCCGGCGTCAAGGTTCCGAGTCGGAAGGCAGATCGCGAGGTGTCGAGGGGCCGCGCGTGCCCTGGTGCCGGCCACGGCCTTCGGCGCCCTTCGCGGCCAGGGGCTTTCCCCGGCGACCGGCATCTGGTAAGTGATGGGTTCCGATGAAACCCGTTCATCTGTTGGTCCTGCTCCTGACTTCTTCGGCCGCGACTGCGTCGGCAGCTTCGAATCCGGAATGGACGGTCGCGGACCGCCCGGACGCCGCCGCCGGCAATTCGCTGTATCCGGGGATGCGTCCACCCATGGCCCCGAGTCCGCTGATCCAACTTCCGGTCGGGTCGGTCCGGCCTGCGGGTTGGACGCGGCGTGTCCTGGAACTCCAGAACGACGGATTCCACGGGCACCTGCCTGAGATCAGCCGGTTCCTCAAGACCGAGGACAATGCCTGGCTGAGTCCCGATGGCCGCGGACAGAACGGCTGGGAGGAAGTGCCGTATTGGTTGAAGGGATTTCAGGACTGCGCATTCCTGCTGGGAGACCAGGCCAAACTGGCGGAGGCGCGGCGCTGGATTGAAGGGGCGCTACGCAGCCAACAGGAGGATGGCTGGTTCGGACCGGGTGAAGGCCGCACCGGGCAGGCGACGGACCTCAAGGGACGCGAGGATCTCTGGCCCAACATGATCATGTTGTTCTGCCTTCAATCCTACTTCGATCAGACGGGAGACGAGCGCGTCCCGAAGCTCATGGAGCGGTATTTCCGGTACCTGGCCGCCATTCCCGAGGACAAGTTCCTCCTCGGATACTGGCCGAAGATGCGTGGTGGCGATTTGCTGTGGAGCGTCCTCTGGCTTCACAGCCGGCGGGGCGGCGATTGGCTCGTGGACCTGGCGCGGAAAGTCCACCGCCATACCGCGCGATGGGACCAGGACCTGATCAACCTCCACAATGTCAACATCGCCCAGGGATTCCGCGAGCCCGCGGAGTATTCTGTGGTTAGCCGCGATCCCTCCGATATCACCGCGACGGAGCGGGTGTGGCAAAAGGTGCGCCAGGCATACGGCCGCGTCCCGGGCGGGATGTTTGGCGGGGACGAGAATTGCCGTCCCGGGTACGACGGTCCGCGACAGGCAATCGAGACGTGCGGTATCGCGGAGGCGATGCTCTCCGACGAGATCCTGATGGCGATCACGGGCAGCACGGTCTGGGCGGATCGTTGCGAGGACGTCGCATTCAACAGTCTCCCGGCCGCATTCACCCCGGACATGAAGGCACTGCGGTACCTGACCGCGCCCAATCAGCCCCAGAGCGATCACGTCAGCAAGGCGCCCGGCATCGACAATAGCGGGCCAATGTATTGTCTCGACCCAAACGATCACCGCTGTTGCCAGCACAACAGCGGCCACGCGTGGCCCTTCTTCGTCGAGCACCTTTGGTACGCTGCCCCGGGCAATGGCCTCGCCGCGATACTCTACTCGCCATGCACGGTCACGGCCCGTGTCGCGGATGGAACCCAGGTGACCTTCACCGAGGAGACCCGCTATCCGTTCCAAGGAAAGGTCGCCCTCCGGCTCGCCACGCCCCGGGAAGTCGCCTTCCCGCTCCTCCTTCGCATCCCCGGTTGGTGCGACAAACCCGTGTGCGCCCTCAATGGGCAGACCCTCGATGCCGAAACGCGCCCCGGGACGTTCCTCCGTATCGAGCGCACCTGGAAAGACGGCGACCTCGTGCAGCTTGCCTTTCCAATGCCCGTGCGCCTGCACGACTGGAAGGACAACCGGGGGACGGTTTCAGTGGAACGCGGACCCTTGACCTTCTCTTTGCGAATCGCCGAACGGTATGTCCGACACGGCGGAACGGATGCCTGGCCTGCATGGGACATCCTTCCGGCTTCGCCATGGAACTACGGACTCGTTCTTCCCGACGAACGTCCGGAGCGAGGCTTCACGGTCCGCAATGCCCCCTGGCCGGCGGACGGCCAACCCTGGACCGAACAGTCAGCGCCGGTTCGGATCGAGGCGAAGGCGCGGCGCATTCCGCAATGGTCCCTGGATCCCCGCGGCCTGGTCCAGGAGGTTCAGCCGTCGCCCATCCGGACAGACTCGGCGCTCGAAGAGGTCGCGCTCATCCCGATGGGAACGGCGCGGCTGCGGATCTCCGCATTCCCGGTGATCGGCGCCGGACCCGGGGCGCATCCATGGACGGAGAGCGAGCGAGCGGACCTCCCCGCCTCGCACTGACCGGAGATTGCCTGGACTCGGAGTTCAGGGAATGCTCCGCGCCGTGAGCGGGGAGGGGAGACCAGGATCATGAAGGGACCACAGGTGATCGGGATCCAGATGGATCTGGCGTGGGAGTATGCGGCGGTGAATCGCGCGCGGGCCGAGATCCTTCTGGAGGAACGCCGGCCACCGGCACGTTCGCTGGTTGTTCTCCCGGAGATGTTCACCAGCGGTTTCAGCATGAACGCCGCCACCGTTGCGGAATCCGCCGAGGGTCCCACCGAGCCGTGGCTCCAGGCCATCGCGCGACGATGGCAGATCACCATCGTCGCCGGTGTCGCCCGCCGCGATCCGGGGGGGCGCTGCGGTAATGACGCGGTCGTGATCGGACCCGATGGCGGCCGGTTGGCGCACTATCGCAAGCAGCGTCCTTTCACGCCCGGTGGTGAAGATCAGCACTACGCGGCAGGAGACGACGGCGTCGTGTTTCACTGGGGCGACCTTCGCGTCGCGCCGTTCATCTGCTACGACCTGAGGTTCCCGGAATTGTTCCGAATCGTCGCCCGCCGGCGCCCCGAATTGTATATCGTGATCGCCAGTTGGCCCGACAAACGAATTGAGCACTGGTTGAAGCTGCTGCAGGCGCGGGCCATCGAAAACCAGGCGTTCGTCCTGGGAGTGAACCGCGTCGGGCAGGATCCCTATCACCGGTATCCGGGTCATTCGATCGTGGTCAGTCCCTTCGGGGAGATCATCGCCGATGCCGGCGAAATCGAAGGGTTTGTCGAATCCGAACTCGACCTCGATGGCCTGAGCGATTATCGGGGGAAACTGCCGTTCCTCGAGGATTTGCGGACCTGAGCTGCGGAAGACCGTTCCATGCCTGTCAATCGTTCTCTGCGATCATAGATGGCCCCTCACGCCGACCCTCTCCCATCGGATGGCCCCCCTGAGAGGGCGGTGACGCGGTGCTGAACCGGGTGTGGGTTGCCTCTCCATTTCTTCGGCAAAGACCTTCGCAAAGATTCATCACGGATAAGCCGACATGCTGAAGCACTCCCTGATTCACCCGCGACTCAACGAAATCCTCGGACGCGCCGGGCATCACGCCACGGTCTTGATCGCCGATGGCAATTACCCCGCCTCCACACGGAAAGGTCCGAACGCCGAGGTCGTGAGCCTGAACCTCGCCCCGGGGATCGTCACCGTCGCCCAGGTGCTCCGCGCGGTTCTCAGTGCCGTCCCTGTCGACGAAATCAGCACGATGGGAATCCCCCCGGAGGACCCGTACGCACAAGCGGGCGAACCGCCGGTCTGGGATGATTACCGGCGTGTCCTGCGGGAGATGGGATTGAGCCTGGACCTTCGTTCCATAGCCAAATGGGATTTCTATAAGGCCGTTGAATCGCCCAATCACGTCCTCACCGTGCAGACCGGCGACCAGGCGCTCTGGGCGAACCTCCTCCTCGCCCTCGGATGCCGGACGGCCTGACGCCACCGAAGGGCCTGACGGACCGACGGAAGGTCGCAGCGCGGATTAGGGACCAGGTGAAGGTGGCACCGGTGAAGCCGTCGCGAGTTCCTGGTCCTGGTCGGCGAAATCGTGGTCCCAGGCGGGGTCCAGTCCAAGGTCCCGCAACATCCGAAGGTCCTCCTCCACCGGCCGGTTGAGCGTTGTGAGGTAGTTCCCCACCATGAGGGCGCTCGCCCCCGCGGCGAAGATGAGGCTCTGAAGATCACGAAGTCCCTGGGTCCGTCCCCCGGCCACCATGATCTCCTTGCGCGGTAGAATGAGCCGAAAACACGCGATCGTCTTGAGCGCTTCGAGCGGAGCGATGGGACTGATCTTCTCGAATGGCGTGCCCGCGATCGGATTGAGGATGTTGATCGGAACCACGTTCGCACCGACCTCGCGCAGTTCCAGGGCCAGGTCGCAACGGTCCTCCCGCGTTTCCCCCATGCCGAGAATTCCGCCGGAGCAGATGCGAATCCCCGCCGCCTTCAGGTGGCGGAGCGTTTGAAGACGGTCCTCGAACGTGTGGGTCGTGCAATGCCTGGGAAAGAAGCGCCGCGAGCTTTCGAGGTTGTGCCCGTAGCATTCCACTCCGGCCTCGCGGAGACGGTCGGCAACAGTCTGGCTTCGGATCATGCCCAGGGACACATCCACTCGAACCTGCCCGGCGGATTTCAACTCCCGGACGCGCTCGCAGACCTCGTCCAGCATCGGGCCCTGGTCCAGACCCTTCCAGGCCGCCACCAGGCCCAACGCCGTCACCTGGTTCCTCCCGGCCTCCTCCGCCGCCTCCAGCGCCGGCGCGGGGTCAATGAACCCGTACCGCGGCGCCGCGGTCTGGTAAAAGGCCGACTGAGCGCAGAACTTGCAGTCTTCGGAACACCCGCCCGCCTTGGCGTTGACGATCGAACAGAGGTGTATCTTGTTCCCCTTGTAGTGTTCCCGCACCCGGTTCGCCCATGCCATCAAATCAAAGATGTCGGCGCCCGCCTCCAGGTTGAAAAGAAACAGCGCCTCGTCGCGCTCAATCCTCCCGCCACCGAGCACTCGGCGACCCAGGGAAGCGATTCGTTCCCCGCTCGGGAGTGGGCCGTCAAGTACCTTGTCCATGTCGGTTGACACCCTAGGCACGCCCCCAATCCGCAGGGAAGCGAGAAGAGGCGTGCTCCGACATTGAATGTGCCGCCGGCGGCCGCGACAAAACCTAGCGTGACTTCCGGAGGGCGGGGACAAGGGATCCGACAATGAGCGCGAACGCGATCCCGCCCGTGACGAGGCCAGCATAACCCAGTACCAGGCCCGCGATCGCCCGGGCGCCGCCTCCGTGCCGCTCGGGCGCCCGGCGCAATCGCCGCAATGCGACGTGGCCGCAAACGATCGCCGGGATCGCCGCCAGGAACCAGAGCCCGAAATTCGCGAGGACCGCCAACGTCAGGCTTGCCGTCGCCAGACCAGCGTGCACCCGTGGCGGTACCGGGCCGGGGGTTTTCATCCCGGCATCATGACCTGCCCGGATTGCCAGGGCGAGACTGCCGGCATTCGGCGGGTCGACGGGAGGGGCCTGTGACCCCTCCGGTCACTCGGGTCAATCCGCCTTCTCCTGGATCTTCTCTCCGGCGTTTTCAACGTCCTTCCCGACGCCCTTGGCGGTATTGCGGCAGCCGGTGGTGAAGACCAGCGAAAGGGCCGCAAGAAGCGCGAACAGGACCGTGCGACGCATAGAGATTGTTTTCATTAGGATCGGAGTCGGTTGGATCTGGGAATTGAGGATGCTGGCAATCGGAAGTTAAACCCCCCGGATCATGACCGCAGCAGGGTGGCCACGACCCGGGAGATGAGAGGAAGTGGGCTCAGGTGCAGGAATTGCAGGCTGCGCGCACGGCGTGTTCAATGGCCTCGCGGCGCTCGCCGGTGCGCTTCTGAATTCGGCCATAGAGCTCCTCCTCCTTGCCTTCGATGTACTGAAGATCGTCATCAGTAAGGTGGGCCCACTTCTGTCGAAGCTGGCCCTTGATGATATTCCAGTTACCCTTGTTGATTTGTGAGTTCATAGGCTCTTTCGTTCCAATGGATCTACCGTACCCGGGTCCTGTCGGCACGAACCGTGCCGGTCCCTGCCTGGCGCTCACAGCGTGGAGATCCCCCGGCAGCACCCCGGTCCGCGCAAACGAGTACGGAAGCCGCGTCACATCAGGCTGGATTCTTTTCAGGTGAGTCTCCAACTCCGTCGCGGAGGTCCTCGTCGCAGTGCCGACCGCGATCTATCCCTCCGGCGGATTCCGTGGTTCCAACCGTGCAACGTGCCCGGCCTCCACGGCAGCGCAGTTTGCACACTGCCCGGCCGCCTGTCCTGGATGGGCGCTCGAAGCCGATAAGGCATTCGCCCGCAGTTATCACCGGCCGCGGGCAGCGTGTGGAACGATTTCCGCTGGAGAAGACCCGTGGGTGCGACGGGCTTTGCCCGGCAACACCTGCGAAGGCACAGGGGCCATTCCAAAGCAGTGGGTTGGCCGTGCCGCTCGAACCAACAAACCAATCAACACCATGCTTACCTGGGCCCTGACATTTCTGATCGTCGCGCTCATTGCCGGAGTGCTGGGCTTCACTGGAATCGCCGGCGCCGCCGCCTCGATCGCAAAAATCCTGTTCGTCGTCTTCCTGGTGCTCTTCATCGTGTCACTGATCGCGGGGCGGAGAAGTGTGTGACAAGCCGCCTCCGCGGCGCTCCTGGAAGGACCGACTCACGCATCCCTCAGATTCATGGAGTACCTGTATGAGCAATAGATCCGTCATTTGCATTGCGACCTCTTATAGCCAGGCTGAAACGGTCGTGGACCAACTCCGCCTCGCCGGTTTTAGTAATTCCGACATCTCCGTATTGTTTCCTGACAAGACAGGAACGCGGGATTTCGCCCACGAGAAGAACACCAAGGCGCCGGAGGGCGCCGTGGCCGGCGCCGGGGCCGGCATCGCACTTGGCGGGGCGCTGGGCTGGCTTGCGGGGGTGGGCCTCCTGGCCGTGCCGGGGGTGGGTCCCCTGATTGCAGCCGGGCCGATCCTGGCGGCGCTCAGCGGCGCCGCCGTCGGCGGTACGGTCGGCGGGGTCGCCGGGTCCCTGGTCGGCCTCGGCATTCCCGAATACGAGGCACGCCGGTACGAAGGCAAGGTCAAGGACGGCAACATCCTGGTCTCGGTGCATGCGGAGACATCGGAAGAGGTCAATCGCGCCAAGCGCATCTTCGAGGCAGGGGGAGTCACAGACATTTCCACGGCCGGTGAAACGGTCGCGGCAGGAGGTGGGGTGGGGCAGCGGGAGGCGGTTCCGCCGCCCCTTGCTTCCCGATAGCGTACGGGGTTGCGGGCACCCGGGCACCGCCCGGGCTTGGAGTTTAGGCGCGCGCCTTGGGGGTTCACGCCCGGAACCCTCCAGGGGCGCGGGGAGGCAGGCGGCGAACCGGGCCGGCGGAGCGGGGGGCTTCGGTCGGCCAGGCGACGTTCCTCCTCTTCGGGTCGCCCGATGATCCATCGGCCGTGCGCCTTCTCTTTCGTCCGGCGGAGGACTGATGCTCGAAGCGATCGTTGTCGTGCTGGTCGCCCTGTGGCTGGTGGGATGGGTGGCGTCCTTCACGTTCGGCGGCCTCATCCATCTGCTCCTTGTGGGCGCCCTCCTGGTGTTGGCGGTTGGGTGGATACATCGCCGCTCGCGGCGCGAGTAAGGATTGGCTCCGCGGGCGAATCCGGGCTAAGGATTCCGGATCGAACGCCGTTCGTGCCGGAAAACGCACCGTGCGTCCCGGAGTGATGAAAGACCTCAATTCCCGGTTTCATGTCCCCCTCGTCGCCCTGTGGGTGACTCTGTCCCTCGCAGGGGTGGCGGTCTCGTGGATGACGTGGCGCGAGTTGGCGGACAGCGTTGAGTTGGGGGTGCGCCGGGCAGCGATGAACGACCGGTTGGACGGTGCTTTTGGGGCTCTGCTGAACGCCGAGACAGGTGAGCGTGGATTTGTCATTACGGGGAAGGAATCGTACCTGACGCCGCTGCACGAGGCGGAGACCGGTTTTGCGAGGGAATTCGAGGAATTGACCGCTCTGGCGGCCGACGACCCCGTGATGATCCAGCATGTCGTCAATCTTCGCGGGTTGGCCGAGTTGCGTCTCAACCAGATTCGAGGATCGATATCGATGCGCCGTGAGCGGGGGTTTGAAGCCGCCAGGGCGAGCATGGACACCGACGAGAATCGCGCGACGATGAATGACATCCGCAAGCTCGTCGAGCGAATGCGGCAGGAGCGGCCGAACCTCCTCACTGCCGCGGGCTCTCGCACCCGCGGGCAACTGCGCCGTGCGAGCTATACCAGTCTCGCGGCCGGCTTGGTGGGGGTCGGAGCCGGCCTGTTCGCATTCCGGCTCGCACGGCTCGCGTTGCGTCAGGAGAAACGGGCGCGGGTGTTGCTGGAGGGCAAGTTGCGGGCCGAGCAGAGCAATGCCCAGAAGACCGCCTTTCTTGCCAACGTGAGCCACGAGATCCGCACCCCGATGAACTCCATCCTGGGTTTCAGCGAACTGCTGGAGGGGGAGGTTCACGAGGGCCGACAGCGCCATTTCATCCATTCCCTGCGCGCCAGCGCCCAGTCCCTGCTGCAGCTCATCAATGACGTGCTGGATATGTCCAAGATCGAGGCGGGCGTCATGAAGCTCCAACCGGAGCCCACGGACTGCCGGCAGATCTGCGCCTTCCTCCGGACCCTCTTCGTCGAGCAGACCACGCGCCGCGCCATCGAACTCACGTGCGAGGCCGCGGACGATCTTCCCCGGGCCCTGCTCCTGGACCGCATCCGCCTCCGGCAGGTCCTGGTGAACCTCGCGGGCAACGCCGTCAAGTTCACCCGTCAGGGGTTTGTGAAGGTCCGAATGGATTGGGAGGAACACGAGGAGTCGGCCGCCAGGATCACGCTGCTGATCGACGTCGAGGACAGCGGCTGTGGCATCCCTCGGGAGCAGTTGGACGCCATCTTCGAACCCTTCGTCCAGGCGAATCCGGCGCGACGCGAGGAAAAGGAGGGTACCGGCCTTGGTCTTTCCATCGTCAGACGCCTGACCGAGGCCATGGGCGGCCAGGTGATGGTCACGAGTGTCGTGGGGCAGGGGACCACCTTTCACCTGCGCTTTCCGAATGTCCAGGTCTCCGTTCGCCTGCCTGACCCGGAGGAGGCTGGCACCGTGGTGCCGGTCGATTTCAATGAGTTCAACCCCGCGCGGATCCTGGTCGTGGACGATACCGCCACCAACCGGGAATTGCTCGCCGGGGTGTTTGACGGGTCGCATCACGACTTGCATTTCGCGCGTGATGGCTCGGAGGCTGTGGTCCGCGCCCGGGAACTTCTTCCAGACGTGATCCTGATGGACGTCCGCATGCCAATCCTTAACGGTCGCGACGCTCTCAAGCAGATCCGAGATTCCCCCCGCCTGGAACTGACCCCCGTGATTGCGATCACCGCCTCCAATCCCGAAGCGGACTCCGCGATGGCCTCGTCGTTCAGCGGCTACGTGCGGAAGCCGTTCAGCCGCCAGGCCCTCTTCGACGAGCTGTCGCACTTTCTGCGGCGCCGGCCACGCCATGAAATGGAACAGGTGCCGGATCCACACGGCCGCATAGAGGGCGGCTCTCCGGGCGGAGACCTCGACGGGGGCAGTCACAACTGGCCCGAGTTGCTGTCGAAACTGCGGCAGCTCCAGGATACCCGGTGGCCCGTCGTGCGGGAGGGGTTGTCCGTGAAGGAGGCCCGCGCCTTCGCCGACGACCTGCGGACCCTCGGCCGCCGATACGGCTGGCGGCCGCTCCAGGCGCATGCTGCCACCCTGATCGCCCATTGCGACAGCTACTCGATCCCCGAACTCGAATCGAGCCTCGACGCCTTTCCCGCCATGGTGGGAGATCTCGAGCGCCTGGCGGCATGAGGCGGCAACCCCAGAAGTCCTCCCGCCCATCGATGAATTCCACGACCGGCCAGCGATTGCTCATCATTGACGACCAGCCCGCCAATCTGCAGGTACTCGGGTCCGTGCTGGGGAGTCTCGGCTACGAAATCATCCCAGCCGGGGACGGACCCACGGCCCTGCGGCGCCTGAATCTGAGGCCGCCCGATCTCGTCCTCCTGGATCTTCTGATGCCGGGCATGGACGGCTTCGAGGTCTGCCGAAGAATCCGACAGCAGGTGGAGTTCGCGGAGATGCCGATCATTTTCCTGTCGGCGGCGGACGAAAAGGAGCTGGTCGTGCGCGCCCTCGAGGCGGGTGGCGTCGATTACATCACCAAGCCATTCAACCAGGCCGAACTCGTCCGTCGTGTACAGACTCACCTCGCGCTGAAGGCCGCCCGCGACAACCTTAAACGCCTGGCCGAGGACAAGGAGGAATTGCTGGGAATCCTGGCCCACGACCTCAAGAACCACGTCGGCGGGATGCACATGACCGCCCAGATCCTCCGGGATCGTGTCCCCGCGAGCGAGGCACGGCTGCGCGAAATGGCGGCCAATCTTGCGACCGCCAGCGGTCAGACGCTCATCTTTCTGCGCGAATTCCTGGCCAACGCCGCCAGCGATCATGGATTCAGCCTCGCGCCCTGCTCGATCGACCTCAACACGGTCGTCACCCAGGCGGCCGCCGCTTATTCAGAAACGGCCCGCCAGAAGGAACAGAAGATCCAGGTGAACGCCGGTCCCGATCCACTGACGGTGACCGCCGACCCCGGCGCGCTCCGACAAATCATCGACAACCTGATTTCCAACGCCATCAAGTTCTCGCCCCCCAAGAGATCGATTCAGATCTCGACCAGCGCGGTCGACGGGACCGCGAGACTGGAGGTGGAGGATTCCGGGCCGGGGCTGACGCCGGCCGATCGCGAGCGCCTGTTCCGGCGGTACACTCGTCTTTCGGCCCGCCCGACCGCCGGGGAGCCAAGCACCGGTTTGGGCCTGAGCATCGTCCGTCGTCTCGTCGAGGCGATGAACGGGGAGGTCGCTTGTGAGACGGGCGCGCTCGGCGGGGCGCGCTTCGTCGTTCGATTGGGCCTTGCCGCCGCTTCCCATTGAGAATCTCATCTTATGGATTTCCTCGTCATCGATGACGACAAGGTCTTTCGGGATGCCGCGTGCCTCTTGATCGAGGATGCCGGTCATCACGCCGAGGGCGCCGCGGAAGGAGAGTCCGGTTTGCTCCGGCTCAAGGAGGATCACTTCGACGTCGTTCTGCTGGACCTCAACCTCGGCGCCGAAGACGGCCTTGAAGTGCTTTCGAACCTGACCCGGGCGCACGCCCGTGTCCCCGTCGTCATGGTCACGGCGGCCGGATCGATCAAATCCGCCGTGGAGGCCATGCGCCGCGGGGCCGCCGATTTTCTGGAGAAACCGTTCACGCGGGAGCAACTGCTGACGGTTATCGCGCGTCTTCAGCGTCTGCAGCAGTTCGCCCGGCGCATTGAGTCCCTCGAGGAGGAGGTGCGCGAGACCCGGGCCCGGACGCCGGCGCCTCTTTTCGACTTCGAGACACCCGCCATGCGAGGCGTCATGGAGGTCCTCGACCGTGCCGCGGGAACCCCGGCGTCGGTGCTGATCCTCGGCGAAAGCGGCACTGGAAAGAGTGTGGCCGCCCGCGCCCTTCACGAGAAGAGCCACCTGGCGGACAAATCGTTCGTGACCGTGAGCTGCCCCAGCCTCTCGCGAGAACTGCTCGAGAGCGAACTCTTCGGGCACGTCAAAGGCGCCTTTACCGGCTCCGTCCGGGATCATTGGGGCAAGGTCAAGGCCGCCGACGGCGGCACGCTGTTCCTCGACGAGATCGGCGATCTCCCCCTCGAGATCCAGCCGAAGCTCCTCCGCCTTCTTCAGGAACGGGAGTACGAGCGACTCGGTGAAAATGTCACACGCCGGGCGGACGTGCGGGTCATTGCCGCCACCAACCGGGATTTGAAGCAACGGGTGCGGGAGGGGCTGTTCCGCGAAGATCTCTACTACCGCCTCAATGTCATCGCCGTCGAAATGCCCCCCTTGCGGGCGCGGAGTGGCGACGTCGTGCGCTTCTCGGAGCATTACCTGTCCCACTTCGCGTCCCAGTGCGGGCGCAACGTCAAGGGTTTCTCCCAGGAGGCCGTCGACAGTCTGCTCCGGTATTCGTGGCCGGGAAATCTTCGCGAGTTGTGTAACTGCATCGAACGTGCGGCGATCCTCTGCCACGGCGAGACTGTCGTTGCGGAGGACCTGCCCGGCGAGGTCAGGACATTGAGCCCCGGCGGCGATGGCGAACCGCACGTTCCGCCGCAGAACGAGACCCTCCTTTCGCTCGAGCAGTTGGAAGAACTCCACATTCGACGCGTCCTTACCGCCGCGAACAGCCTGGCTCACGCCGCCCATGTTCTGGGCATTGATCAGGCCACACTCTACCGGAAGCGGAAGAAGCTGGGGCTGTGACGCGGCGGCCGGTCCTGGCCAGGACGTGCATGGTGCATCGGGCATGGACCATGACCAACCGCACGTTGCACGTCCTTTCGGTCACTCCATCGGCGCCGCCTGCCTCGACAAGCGCCTGTCGCAGAAGCAGATCGGTCTAACCTTCAGCTCCTGGCACCTCATACGCTTCCTTCTCCAGGAACAGATGTCCGCCGTGTCATCAGAGTAGGTTGGCAGGTGGAAACAACGTCATTCAAACCCAGGAGATCCATGAAACGAAAACCATTCCGATTTCTGACCTCGACGATTGTGGCGATCACCCTGACGACGCCGGCCTTTGCCGCCGCGCCTCCGTCCAGTGACAACAGCACCGTCAACCGCCCGCGGGCCAATCCGCCGGGTTTGGACACGAGCCGTCCGGTCTCTGCGGTGGCGGCCGAGGTGGATGTGTTTCAACTCGGCCCCGTGCAGAAGGCCAGCGACCTCATCGGCCGTGATGTGACGGGCTCCAATGGCGAGAAAATTGCCGACGTCTCGGACCTCGCCGTCGACCTGGAGAGCGGACAGGCTTTGCTCGCCATTCTTTCCTACGGAGGGGTCATCGGCGTCGGGGCGGAACATACCGCCGTGCCGCTGACCGCCCTGAAGCTGGACACCACCGATCCGGACAAATGCCACCTCAACAGCTCCGAGGCCGATTTGAAGGCGGCCCCGAAGTTCGACGCGTCGCGCTGGGCCGATTATACGGACGCCAGTCACCTGAAGACCTACTATGACACTTACGGTGCCCGGATGGATTACCCTAACTCCACGACGGCGGAGGGGAAGGTGCCGAAGTCCCAGGCGGACCGAGAAGCGCGATCCCTCTCCAGGACCCAATCCATGGGCGCCCTCGAGCGGGCCAGCAAACTGCTCGGCGCGACCGTCCGCAACTCGATGAACGATGACCTGGGCGACGTGAACGAAATCCTCCTGGACGTTCCGAACGGCCGGATCGTGGATGTGGTCCTTTCGTCCGGCGGCTTCCTTGGAATCGGGGACCAGAAGAGTGTGGTGCCGCCCACGATTCTGAGTTGGGACAGCGCCCACGAGGTGGTGCAGATCGATGCCACCAAGGAACAGCTTGCGGCGGCGCCGCATTTCGAGTCTCAGGCGTGGCCACAGCAGGACAGCAGCTACGTCGTCGGTGTCTACCGCGTTTTTGGTGTGACGCCGTACTTCCAGACCGCGGCTGACAACACCGCGCGCAACAGCAGGGATCTCCATGGAAACACCGTCACTCCAATCCAGCAGGGAAACAGCGCGGCGGACCTGAACATGACCGCGCAGATCCGCAAAGACGTGATGAACCACGACGGGTTCTCCACCTACGCGAAAAACATCAAGATTATCACCCGCAACGGTGATGTGACGCTGCGAGGTCCCGTCAAGAGCGACCAGGAGAAGCGCGAAATCGGTGACATCGCGGCGCAGGTCGCCGGCGCCGACCACGTCGAAAACCAGTTGGAGGTGAAGGAGACCGTTAGTTTGCGGTAGGTAACCGACACCTGCCGCGCCTCGGGAATAACTGCAGTATGCCAATAGGCCGGCGGCTCTTAGCCGCCGGCCTTTTTGCCGCGCGCGCGCCTTCCCCGTCCGGTGTTTGGCGGATGACCCGGACCAGGACTAGGACGACCGCGCCAGGAGCTGCCGAAGGACATAGGGCAGGATGCCGCCGTGCTCATAGTAATCGATTTCGACAGGTGTATCGATCCGGCAGGTCACCGGCACGCCGCCTGTTGAACCGTCCTGACGCCTGATACGGAGATGGAGTTCCTGCCGCGGTTTCAGGCCAGGGCCGAGCCCCAACAGGTCGAAGACCTCGCTGCCATCGAGTCCGAGGCTTTTCGCGCTGGTTCCCTCCTGGAATTGCAGGGGAAGAACCCCCATACCCACAAGGTTCGACCGGTGGATGCGTTCAAAGCTTTGGGCGAGGACCGCCCGCACGCCGAGCAGGCGGGTGCCCTTGGCGGCCCAATCGCGCGAAGAGCCCGTTCCATATTCCTGTCCGGCAATGACGAGGAGCGGAACGCCGGCCTCCTGGTACTTCATGGCGGCGTCGAAGATGGACAGCTTCTCCGGTTTCCCCGCTCCAGAGCCCGGGGGCCCGAAGTGGAGGGTGTTGCCGCCCTCCTCGCCGCCCAACATCAGGTTCTTGATCCGGACATTGGCGAAAGTGCCCCGGGTCATGACCCGGTCATTACCGCGCCGGCTCCCGTAACTGTTGAAATCGGCAACGGCCACTCCCAGCGCCGTCAGGTAGCGACCGGCCGGTGAATTGGGCTTGATGGCGCCCGCCGGAGAGATGTGGTCCGTTGTCACAGAATCGCCGAACAAGCCGAGCACCCTGGCGCCGCGGATGTCGCCTGGCGGAGGCGCCTCCATTGAGAACTTCTCGAAGAACGGGGGTTCCTGGATGTAGGTCGATGATGGATCCCAGGCGTAGACCTCACCCGGCGATGTGGGGATCTCGTTCCACTTCGGATTCTGAGTCGCGAAATCGGCGTACAGCTTCCGGAACACCTCGGGGCCGAGGGCCGATTCGAGCGCGTCGCGAATCTCCTTGAGGCTGGGCCACAGGTCCCGCAGAAAGACCGGGCCCTTGGTCCCATGCCCGATCGGTTCGGTGCCAAGATCAATGTCGACTCGCCCGGCGAGCGCGAAGGCGACCACCAGCGGCGGCGACATCAGGAAGTTCGCTTTGACGTTTTGATGGATTCGCGCCTCGAAGTTCCGATTTCCCGAGAGGACGCTTGCGGCGACGAGTTCGTGTCTTGTGACGGCCTCCTCAATCGCGGGATGGAGCGGGCCCGAATTCCCGATGCAGGTCGTGCATCCATACCCGACAGTCTGGAATCCGAGCCGGTCCAGGTAGGTCTGGAGGCCGGTCTTCTGCAGGTAGTCGGTCACCACACGACTTCCGGGCGCCAGAGACGATTTGACGGTTGCCGGCACGCGCAGGCCCTGCTCGACGGCCTTGCGAGCCAGCAAACCGGCGGCGACCATCACGCTGGGGTTCGAGGTGTTGGTGCAGCTCGTGATCGCGGCAATCACCACGCTTCCATGGCGCAGGTCCCCCTTCAACCCAGGCGCGCTTTCCTCCACCGAATCGGGCGTCGGCCGGTTGTTGGCCATTTCGCGGTCTGTTTCAGGATTGATCGCCGACGCCGCGGCGAATTCCGGAAGGATGCACTCCTGGCTGCCGCCACCGGGGTGGAAGACCGTCTCGCCGTTCGGCTGAAGACGGACCGTCTTTCCGAGATCTCCTCTCGACCGTTCAAACCCGTTCTCCGCCAGCGGACGTTGCAGGGCTTCGAGGAAACTCTGTTTGAGGCGGGCGAGTTCGATCCGGTCCTGCGGTCGACGTGGTCCGGCGACGCTGGGGGTGACCGTGGAGAGGTCGAGTTCCACCACCTGGGAGTAGTCGATCTGGCCCGGGCCGGGCATGCCCCAGAGATGCTGCGCACGATAGTACGCCTCGAAGAGCCGACAGTGCTCCTCTCTGCGGCCCGTGGACCGCAGGTACTTCCCGCACTCCGCGTCGATGGGGAAGAAACCCATGGTGGCCCCGTATTCCGGCGCCATGTTGGCGATCGTCGCCCGGTCCACAACGGGCAGCGCGGCCGCGCCTGCGCCAAAGAATTCGACGAACTTGCCGACGACCTTGGTCTTGCGCAGGAGTTGGGTCACCGTCAGGGCGAGGTCCGTCGCGGTGACGCCGTCCCGCAGGCTCCCCGTCATGTGGACCCCCACCACGTCGGGCGTGAGAAAGTAAACTGGCTGCCCCAGCATGCCGGCCTCGGCTTCGATCCCGCCCACGCCCCAACCGACAATTCCCAGGCCATTGATCATGGTGGTGTGTGAGTCCGTGCCCACGAGGGTGTCCGGGAACCAGATCGGGCCCGGGCCGGCCTCGGAATCGGATTCGGAGGCGAGCACCCCGGAGGCGAGGTACTCGAGATTCACCTGGTGGACAATGCCAATGCCGGGCGGCACCACTTTGAAGGTGTCGAACGCCTGCATTCCCCATTTGAGAAACTGGTACCGCTCGCGATTCCGTCGGAATTCGAGATCGAGGTTTTTGCGAAAGGCGTCTGCCGATCCCGCGAAATCCACCTGGACCGAGTGGTCAATCACGAGATCCACGGAGACCAGCGGCTCAATCAGTGTGGGATTTCGCCCCAGTTGGGCGACCGCGGAACGCATCGCGGCGAGATCCACCAGCAGCGGCACTCCCGTGAAATCCTGGAGGACAATGCGGGCAACGACAAAGGGCACCTCTTCGACGCGCCAACCCGTCGGCTTCCAACCCGCCAGCTCGCGCACGCTCGCCTCCTGGATCATGCGGCCGTCGCAGTTCCGGAGCACGGACTCCAGGACGATGCGCAGACAGACCGGAAGCCGGGAGATGGCGCCCAGGCCGGCAGACTCGAGGGCAGGAAGCGAGTAATACCGACCCCGGCGGCCATCGCCGATGTCGAGGGTGGCCAGGGAGCCAAACAAATTATGCAGAGCGCTCATTTGAGGAAATAGGCCGCCCGCCGTGGCGACCCGAGACCCGCAACTTGCGGTTCGGGAAAAGGCCAGTCAAGCAGCCGGAAGAAGCGACAGAATCGCGTGGGCGGCACGCCCCGCGGCGCCGGAAGGGCCGAGTTGCGCGGCCACCTCGCTGAGATCCTCGCGAATCGACCGGCGGAGGTCGCTGTCGCGCAGAAGGCGCCCGATCTCCGCCGCGATGACGTCGGCAGTCGCATTGTCCTGGAGGAACTCCGGCATGACGGGCTGGCGTGCCAGGAGGTTGGGCAGGGCGAGATGCCGGACGCGAATGATGCGGCGGGCGATCTGGTAGGTGCTCCAGGATGCCTTGTAGATGGCCAGCGTCGGGACGCGCCAGAGGGCGCATTCGAGGGTGACAGTGCCGGTCGACGCAACAGCCAGGACGGCGCGAGACAATTCCTCGCTGAGTCCACCCACCCGCGTCCGGAGGTCCAGGCCGCCCGCGTCATCGGCGTCCAGCGCAAGCCGCCTTATGACGTCGTCGTTGAACACCGCCACCCACGCGGCGCGCGTCTCTCGGTGGACCCGGCGCGCCGCCTCCACCATCAGGGGCCAGTGGCGGAAGACCTCCGACGGACGGCTGCCAGGAAGCAGCACGACCCGCGGTGCACCGTCCACTTGCGGAGGTTCGGCCGTTCGCGCTGCCGGGTGCCGATCCACAATCGGGTGCCCGACGAATTCGACACGAAGCTCCGGAAACCGCCGCGCGTACCATGGCTTTTCGATCGGGAGGATGCTGATCAGGAGGTCCAGGTCTCGGGCGAGGGTCCGGGCACGACCGGGACGCGAGGCCCACACCTGCGGCGAGACATACTGAACGAGCTGCGGGCGCCGGTCCCCTCGAAGCCGGGACCGAAGGGCCGCTGCGAACCGGCGATTGAAGCCGCCATAATCCACGCAAATGATGACGTCAGGTCGCCTGGAACAGGCCAGATCCAGCATCTGCTCCAGGATCTGGCGCAGCCGCCAGAGATTTCGGAGGACGTCGGCCAGGCCGATGATGGCGAACCGGGTGAGGTCGAGCACGAGTTCAACCCCGGCATCCGCCATGCGCGGTCCGCCGGCGCCGACGAAGCGCGGAGGGGGCGCCCCGCGCGCGGCCACCTCGCGACGCAGGGCCTCCACCAGTTCCCCGGCCAGCAGATCGCCGCTCGGTTCCCCGGCTATAAGCATGAACTCGAGTGGTTTCACGCCGAGAGTGCAGGTTGGCATCGACACGGCCGATCGCAAAGGCGCGGCCTCCGGCTTGGGCCCGGCAGGTCTCACCCGAAGCCGGGCGGCACCTGGGCCTCCACCTGCCGCGTGATTGTAAATGCGAGATCCAGGGCCCGTTTGGCAGACTCGCCGCTCACAAGGGGAATTCCGGATTCGCGGACGCAGCGAACGAAATGACGCAACTCCAGCTTCAGCGGTTCCTCCTTTGTGATCGGCACCGGCTCGCGCACGATCCGGCGCCCGGCATATTCCACGACAATCGAGGAATCCCGCGCATGGAGCAGTTTCCGGAGCAGCGAACTCTCCTTTTCTTCACCCCGCGCGAGACGAAGCACATAGCCGGTCTGCGCACGGTAGTCGAGCGACACGTACGCCGGACTGGGTCCGCCGGAGAACACCCGGATCTTGCGCATCTTTTCCGTGCTGACCCGGCTTGCGGTGAGATTCGCTATGCAACCATTCGCAAATCGCAGACGCGCATTGGCGATGTCTTCAGTCCGGCTGAGCACCGGAATCCCAACGGCGTCGACCGCCGCCACCGGCGACTTCACGAACGCGAGCACAACATCGAGGTCATGGATCATCAGGTCCAGAACGACGCCGATATCGGTGCTGCGCGCGGGATAGGGAGACAGGCGGTGGGCCTCGATGAATCGGGGTTCGGGCGCGACCTCCTGGAGGTGTTGGAACACGGGATTGAATCGTTCGACGTGCCCGACAAGGAGCGAGCAGCCCTGTGCCCTGGCGAGTTCCACCAGGGTCGTGGCGTCGGCTGCATTGTCGGTCATGGGTTTCTCCACCAGGACATGACGGCCTTTCTGGAGCAACTGGCTTGCGATCGTGAAATGCGTCGTCGTCGGCGTGACCACGCTGAAGGCGTCCGCGGCCTCTGCCGCCGCGCCCAGCGTGGGAAAGGCCGGCACGCCAAGGCGGTCGGCCACGGCCCGCGCAACCTCCGGCACCGTGTCATGGAGCCCGGCGAACACCACGTCGCCCGTCGCGGCCATCTCGGCATAGATCCGCGCGTGCTCCTTGCCGAGGGAACCCGCTCCGATCACGGCGACCCTGGGAGGGGGATGCATGGCACGCCAACCTAGTGAGGCCGAGCCTCCGGTGAAAGCCGCATTTGCCCGGCGTGGCGCGCGGATCCTGTCGACTCGCCCCGCCGGCTTCAAAACCAGCTGTAGTTGAAGCTGATGCTCACACGCTCGCGGGCGGCCCGATGGCTCGCCACTTCGTGACGCAGCCAGCTCTCGAACAGGATCACCTGTCCCGCCTCCGCCGGATAAATCACGAACGTGCGATTCTCGGGGCGCACCTCGACCCGGCGGGGAGGCGCCGCCATGAATCGGCTCAGGCGTGGATCTTCGAATTTGAGGCCTGACGATCCGCGCGGTGTTTTCACGTAGTAGACGCCGCTCAAGGTCGAGAGCGGATGCAAATGCAGGCCGTGGGAGGTCGCGCGCGGCATGATGTTGATCCAGCAATCCGTCATGACGAGCGCGCGCCCTTCGAGATCAAAATCCAGGAGCCGCGCGAATCTCCGGACATGACGATCGACCACCTTCTGGAATTCCATGAAGGTTGAGGACATCCGGTGGAGTCGGCACAGGGAGCCGTAGGAGGTGAATCCGCCCGGGTAGTTTCTCACCGACCAGCGGCGGCCGGCCCCATCGTGTTCCCGGATCTGGAAGCACTCCTTGAGTAATTCGTTATTGAGCGCGACGGACTTGCGACGCCCGAGGGGCGCCTGATAAATGAACGTCGGAAACCACGCGCGGACGGCCACGCGCGACGCTACGGACGCGGGGTGTCCCCTGGCAATTCCGCGCGCAGACGATATTGCAGGCGCACGATCGGAATTTCGCCGGCATTTTCGGTTGTGACTTCGCTCAGTGGCATCACAGGATTTGCGTGCCATGAGAGTCGCGGTGTTTTTCGAGCGTGACGGGATCCTGACCCGATCGATTTGCGACAATGGAACTCCGCATCGATTGGAGGACTTCCATGTGAATGAGGAGGCAGCGGGTCCGCTCGGGCAGTTGAGTCGCGCCGGCTTTTATCTCTTCGCAACGACCAATCAGCCGGGCATCACCGCCGGGGAACCGTCACGTCGCGAACTCGACCTCATGCATACCGTGCTCACGCGGCGGTTGGGGCTGACCGATGTCCTCGTCTGTCCCCATCCCATCGACGATCAGTGTCCGTGCCGAAAGCCTCAGCCCGGGCTCCTGCGTGAGGCCGCGCGGCGTCACGGCGTGGACCTCGATCACAGCTTCGTCGTGAGCGAACGCTGGGTCGATGCGGAGATGGCGGAGGCTGCGGGGGCAACCTCGGTGCTGATCCGTTCCCAGCACAATGGCAACGGCCATCACGACTACGTCGTTCCCGACCTGCCTGGTGCCGTCCTCAAGATCCTCGAGATTGCGCGCGAGGTCGGCATCCTCCGCGTCATCGCACGGCCGAGACGCTCAACGGTTGTCTGAACGCCTTTTGGAACGTCCATGGTCGCGGCCGGGCGCGGATCCGGTCAGGTGTTCGCGTCTCCTGCCGGCTGCCGCTCCCGCCGACTGCGGGACCGGTTTCTCGGAGTCGCTTGCTTCGATGAGCTCGAAGGGACGGGAGTGACCACCGGGGCGTTGCTGCCGGTGAGGGATGGCGGCGCCGGCGTGTACGGTGGGATATCGATGAGGCTTGGAACCCGCCGGCCGTCCGCGACCGAGATCGTGCCGTCCGGTTTCTTGACGAGGTGGGGCCGCGTGCCCGGGAGGATCTCGTACCGCTGCCGGGTTCTGAACTCCCCGTTGGGAGTCAGCACGCAATAGGTGTAGGCGGATCCACCGGTCTGAAAGAGCACGTGGAGCTGGTTGGCGGCGTCCATCTGCTGCTCGGGACTGGAGAACGAGAGCAACCGATCGAGCATCAAAACGCGGCGGAGTCGCGGGTCCGTAGCCTCCGACAGTTCAGCGTAGAGACGCCGGCCATCGTGGCGGGCAGCCGCGATCAAGGCATACCGGCGAAGCTCCGGTGCGCTGTCGGGATCGCCGGACCTGGGCGGCACGCCGAAGGTGGTCTCCCACATGCTCCGGGACTTCAGGACAGTGAACCTCGTCCCATCGCTGAGCAGGCGCTGGTCCCATTCGGGGATGCGAAGCTCGACCGAGACGCTGTAACGCCCTGAGTCCTGAAAGAGAAAATACGGCTGGATGTTCCACCACTTCGTGGCTGCCTTGGCGGATTCGAGGAGGAATTCGCCCAGGACCGGCACCGGCGCCAGTTCCTCCACAAGCTCACCCTGTTTTGTTTCGACGTGAAACGTCAGCCAGTTCGTCTCCGTGCCAAATCGCATCGGCCGCCCCGAGAGGTTGACGATGCGGACGCCCACCGGCGTCTCCTCGCCGGGAAGGAACACGGACTCGTCCATGACGAGTCCGACCTCGATTCCACTCGTCTGACATCGGGCCACAAGGCATGACGTCAGCCATACCAACGTGGCGGACAAAAACCAGCGCATGTCGGTGATGCTAGGCGAGACCCGACTGCCACAACAGCGCTTTTCCGGCGCCGAGGCCCGCTCCCGCTTGCGAACGCGTGCCGCTCGAATGGCGAGTTCGCGGGCTTTCCCGGATTACGAAACCAGACCCCGCTGCAGGCGAGGTCGGTCAGGGGGGCAGTTGCATCCGGCGTCGGGGAGGGTAACGCTCTGAACATGACTGACGCACTGAAGGCCGGTCCCTGGACGCGGCGTTCCTTTCTCCGGGTGCTGGGCACGTCGACCGCCGGGGCCCTCGTACCGGCCTCGGCCCTTGCCGCGCAACAGGCGAAACAGGCCCCGGCCCCGCAATGGGGATTCCAGCAGAGCAACGAGGCTCTGGACCTGAAGATCGGCGACCGACTCGTGTTGCGTTACAATCTGCGGAAGCCTCCCAGCGGAGGCTCCGCATCGGAGAGCGCCTGTTATGTGCATCCCCTGACGACCCCCACCGGAACGATTGTCACGGACTGCGGCCCGCGAGATCACCCGCACCATCGGGGTCTGTTCCTTGGATGGGTTGAGATGCACGGCAAAAAGGACGCGGATTTCTGGGGCTGGGGCGAGGCGGCTCCCATCAAGAATCGGCGGATCATCAATCAAAGTGTCGAAACACGCCCGCCGGCCCTCGGTTCGTGCCGGTTTCGGGTCGTGAATGACTGGATGGCCGACGATACGCGGGTGCTCAGGGAGGACCTCCGGGTGACGACCAGCTTTCAGCAGGGCGCAACGATGCTGGACATGGCGATGCAGTTGGCGCCGGACGCGGAACTCACCCTTGCCCGGTGGGCGTTCGGCGGCTTCGCCCTGCGCACGCGAACGGACGGGGAAGGGGTCCCGGTGGGCCCCGACGGCGTGGTGCGTTTGAATCCGCCCAAACACACCGATCCGACCTCCAACTGGCCGGATGTGGGTTGGTACGGGTTGTCCTGGAAGCTTCGCGACGGCAAGCAGTTCACCGTGGCCATTGCGAGCCGTTCGACGAACCCTGTCACCACCTGGCATGTCGTCCCCGCCATCGGATTGCTGAATCCGAGCATCACCGCTCCCGCGGCGGTGCAGGTGGCCCCGGATAAGCCGCTGGTATTGCGCTATCGGGTCATCGCCTTCGATGGACCACCGGCTTTGGACCGGCTCAACAAGCTTGGGGAAGGCTGGCACAACGGCACGGGCTGACGACCCCGGCGCGGGCACCGGTCTCACAGCGGCGCGTGGATCTTGTGATGCGCCCCAAGAACGTCGCAACTTCCCCGGATCAGGAGTGTCCTGCCCTCTAGGCGCCCGGACCGATTAGGGACAGGTGACAACAACCACGGACAACTTCGAGGACTTTATGAGGTCCTACCAGAATATGGTCTTCTCGACCGCAATCCGTTTGCTTGGCAACGGGCCGGATGCGGAGGACGTGGCGCAGGAGGTCTTCTTGAGGGCGTACGAGAGATTCGCGGAGATCCGCGACAGCCCCACGGCCGGGGGATGGCTCAAGACGGTGACTCGCAACCTCTGCCTCAATCACCTGCAGCGATACCGTGCGAGATGGCGCTTTTTTTCCGAGATGTACACCGATTCGGATCACGAGGAGCGGGCGTGGGATGTTCCGGTCGAGGACCGTTCCGTGATGGAGGCTGGCACCGGCGATCGACGTGAACTCCTGGAGAAGACGCTTCAAAAGCTGCCGGCGAGCCAGCGCGTGCCGCTGGTGCTCTATCATTTCGAAGACATGAGCTACGAAGAGATCGCGGCCCGTCTCAGGATCTCCCTCAGCAAGCTCAAGACGGACATCCACCGGGGTCGCGAGGCCTTGAGAAAGAGACTCCAGATCGGCGTCAACAAAGCGGAGTTTGCCGATGACGCCCGCACCGCGAATGCGTCATGAAGATCATCCGCCACCCCCTTTTTATGAGGCCAAGTCCTGAATCCGAACTGGAGCAGGCCATCGACCGCGAGTTGCGCAGCCTGCCGGAACTCCCGGCGCCTGCGAGCCTGCTGCCGCGAGTGCTCCACGCCATCGCCGAGTGCCGGGCGCTTCCCTGGTGGCGAAAATCCTACGCCTTCTGGCCATGGTCCGCGCGCCTGCTGTTCCTGGCCGGCTCCACGAGCCTTGCCGGCCTCCTGGTCTATTTCACCTGGGGCATCACCACGGGCGCCACCCTCCAGATGCTCGCGGGCGCGGAACTCGGCGAACTCAGTGACCGAGTCTTCTTCCTGTGGAGCATCACCGAGACCCTCGCCGGCGCCGTCCTCGCGCTCCTTCGATCCGCCAGCCCCTGGCTGATCTGGGTTGGGGCCGGGGTCGCCGGGGCAAGCTATTTCACCACACTGGCTCTGGGGACGCTGTGGTACCGCCTGGCAACTCGCCGGCTCTGACCTCCCCGGAGGACAAAGAAACAGGTCAACTCAACATGAACGGATTGTGGACCCCCCGGGCTTGGAAAGGCGCACTGACCGCCATTGCGGTCCTGGGCTGCGCGACCCTGGCTGCTCAACCCCTGGAAGAGGCGGCGGATCCTTCGCCCGGGGAATCAAAGACGGCTGAAGATGTCGCCCCGCCGCCGCAGCGACTTCGACAGATCGTTTCCGTCGGCGAGGACGCCACGGTGCTCCCCGGCCAGGTTTCCGAAGGCGTGGTCGTCGTGCACGGCAATGCCCGCATCGACGGCGACGTTCACGGCGATGTGGTGGTCGTCCTCGGAAAGTTGAAAATGTCGGGCCGAATCCGTGGCGACCTCGTCGTGGTGCTGGGAGAGGCCGACGTCAATGGGGCCGTGACCGGCGACACCGCCATGATCTTCACCCACGCCAGCGTCGGACCGAAGGCCGACCTTCGGCACGACCTCGTCGCGGTCGGACATCCAATTCGGATCGACCCGGCGGCCAGGATTCATGGCCATCCCGAGATTATTGCGCTTGGGCCGGTCGCCCGGTACATGGATTGGGGGAAGGACTACCTGATCCATGGAGTCTTTCTGCTTCGCCCGTTTCCTCCGCACCTGTTTTGGGTGTGGGTCTTTGCCGCCTTCTTCCTGATCTTCCATGCCGGGATCGCGGGCATCTTTGCGGGGCCTGTCCGTAACTGCGTCAATATCCTGCGGGACCAACCAGCGCGTTCGTTCATGGTGGGTCTCCTGGCGTGTGTGCTGATCGGGCCGGTTTCTCTCCTCCTGAGCTTTACCATTCTGGCGCCGCTGCTCATTTGGCTGGCATTTCTCGCGCTGTGCACCTTCGGACGAGTGGCGGCGTATGCAGCCGCTGGAAGCGCCATCGGGCGGGGCACCGGCATGGAATTGCTTGCCCGGCCCGTGCCTGCCGTCGTGGTAGGTTCCATCCTCTTCTACCTCTGTTACATGGTGCCCCTGCTCGGTTTCCTTCTGTATTGGTTGGTCCTCCCGTGGGGCGTCGGGGCCGCCCTCCTGCTGATGACCGAGAACATTCGTCGGGAGCGGCGACCCACCGGACCTGCCGGATTCGCGAACGCGGCGGGCTATCGCGGTGTCGCCGCGGCGGGATCCCTGGCCACGGGCGGTCCGGCCCCGGCGACCCAGGCGATCGTGGGGAATCCGGGTACGCCCCCCGATGTGTCCGCCCCGTCGACCTTGACGTCCGCTCCGACACCGCCGCCTTCCGAGCCGCCGCCGGTCGGACCCGCCCCCATTCTGTCCCTGTCGAACATGGATAGGCTCGCGCTTCCGAGGGCAGGGTTCTGGATGCGCCTGGGCGCGGCCGCGATCGACCTTGTCCTCATTGCATTCATCGCCGGAATCCTGGCCGGCGAGGTGCGGGCCTTCTGGATCCTCGCCGGCATCTATCATTGGGTGATGTGGGCTTGGAAGGGGACCACCCTCGGCGGATCGATTCTCGGTCTTCAGTTGATCCGTATGGATGGTCGGCCGGTCGACTGGTCGACCGCCGGCGTCCGCGTCCTGGGAAGCCTCGTGTCGCTCTTGGCCCTGGGTCTCGGCTTTTTCTGGGTAGCCTGGGACGACCAGTACCAGTCGTGGCACGATCGGATCGCCGGCACGACGATCGTGAAACTTGATCGGCACGCCCCCCTCGTGTGAGCCAGGAGGTCGGTCAATAACCTCCTTCTGTTCGACGGACGCGGTTCTCCCTCCGGCTCCGCATGGCGCGAAGACGATCTCACTCACACATCGAATCCGGTTGTGGTGCCTGCCGGCGGTTGCTTGGATCATCCTTCGTGAACCGCCTGTCGCCCATCCACCAGAGCCGCGTGCGTCCCCGAGTCCAGCGACCAACGGCCTGGACCGGCCAAACAGCCGACTCGAGATTTCCCGCATTGCACCGTTTGAGATTCGGCGTGCGGATTGGGCTCCGACCGGGACTGTGTTGTGCGGCGTCATGGGTTCTCACGGCCTGGGCGACGCTCACCCCCGCGCTGGCCGCCGATGGCATTGGCCTGACATGGACCAACCACATGTTGACGCTCCACGGCGGACCCCTCGCGAGGCCGATCCCGATTCTCTACCTTGAGGCCTACTGCCGTCCCGGGTCCACCGATCGGGATTGGAGCCAGACCGTCATCCCTCATACGACGGAGATGATCGACGCCAGTGCGGATGGCCATCATCTCCATCTGCGCGATCGCCTCGCGGACGGCGTCCTCGTCGACCACGAGATCCAGGGAACCGCCGATTCCGTTGAGTTCCGCTTGGTCGCTCGGAATCCGACAGACCGCCCGTCGGCGGTGGCATGGGCGCAACCGTGCGTTCGTGTGGATGCCTTTACGGGCTCGCGCCACGATGACTTCAATGCCGAGGTTCCAGAGTACGCGAGGAAGTGCTTTGTATTCATCGATGGCCATTTGACGCGCCTGCCGACCCGTCCATGGGCGACGAAGGCGCACTACACACCTGGCCAGGTTTGGGCCGGTCCCGGCGTGGACCTCGATGATGTCAATCCCCGACCTTTGAGTGCGCTCAGGCCATCGAACGGTCTCATCGGGTGCTATTCGGCAGATGAATCGCAGGTGCTCGCGATGGCGTGGGAGCCCTGGCAGGAGCTGTTCCAGGGGGTGATCGGCTGCATTCACTCGGATTTTCGCATCGCGGGCCTCGCCCCGGGGGAACGCAAGGTTATCCAAGGTCGATTGTATGTCGTCGGGCCGGACCTCGATGCCTTGCTCCGCCGCTATCGTCGTGAGTTCGCGAAACCCTGACGGAGGGGATTCCTCGAGGCCTGGCGGCTCGGACAAACAAACGATCGGCGGCGAGGACCGGCCTGCCCCAGATGCCTCGACATTCGCCTTGCGGGCCTTCTACGCTGCTTCCATCCACCACCCGCATTCCCATGAAGCCCAAGGACTTCTTTCCCGGCATTTCGCCGGTGCGGTTTGAAGGTCCGGATTCGCGGAATCCGCTCGCCTTCAAACACTACAATCCCGACGAAAAGGTCGAGGGAAAGACCATGCGCGAGCACCTTCGCTTCGCGGTGGCGTACTGGCATACGATGCGCGGTTCGGGCGTCGACATGTTCGGCTGGGGAACCGTCCAGCGGCCATGGCAGACCGGAGAGGGGACAGTCGACGATGCCCTCCGCCGGGCGCGGGCCATGTTCGAGTTTCTTGGGAAACTCGGGGCGCCGTTTTATTGCTGGCACGATCGCGACGTTGCGCCCCACGGGCGAACGCTGTCGGAATCGAACCGGAACTTCGACCGGGTGGGCCGGGAATTGAAGAAGTTGCAGCGGGACACCGGGGTCCGGCTCCTCTGGGGCACCGCGCAGAACTTCGTGCATCCACGCTACATGCATGGCGCGGCGACAAGTTGCAGCGCGGACGTTTTCTGCTTCGCGGCCGCCCAGGTGAAGAAGGCGATGGAATGGACCCTCGAACTGGACGGCTCAGGGTACGTGTTTTGGGGTGGCCGGGAGGGCTACAGCACGTTGCTCAACACCGATCTCAAACGCGAGATGGACCACCTCGGCCGCTTCATGCACATGGCGGTCGATTACAGGAAGGAGATTGGTTTCAACGGCGCCTTTTACATTGAACCCAAACCCAAGGAGCCCACCAAACACCAGTACGACTCGGATGCCGCGGCCTGCCTGAACTTCCTCCGCGAGTATCAACTGCTCGACCATTTCAAGCTCAACATCGAGACCAACCACGCCACCTTGGCAGGCCATACCATGGCGCACGAACTCGAGGTCGCCGCCGCCGCGAACGCCCTCGGTTCCATCGACGCCAACATGGGGGATGTCCTTCTCGGGTGGGACACCGATCAGTTTCCGACCGATCTCTATCTGACGAGTCAAATCATGCTCATCCTCCTCAACCACGGCGGTTTCTCCACGGGGGGATTGAACTTTGACGCCAAGGTGCGAAGGGAAAGCTTTACGCTCGAGGATCTTTTTTACGCGCACATTGCGGGAATGGACGCCTTCGCCCGCGGGTTGAAGATTGCCGCCGCCATCCGAAAGGACGGGCGGCTCGCGTCCTTTCTCCGGAACCGCTACCGCAGTTGGGACGATGGCATCGGCGCCAGCATCGAGTCCGGAAAGGCGGCGTTCGCTGATTGCGAGCAGCATGCCCTCCGAATCCGCGAGGTGCAGGGACTTGAGTCCGGCCGCCAGGAAATGCTCGAAGCTATTTTTAACGAGTTTCTCTAAGGGGCCCTCCCGGGCCGTGACATCATGCCGGGGGCGAGGAAACGGGAAGACTCCCCGCCCTGGAATTGCGAGGTGCGTATGAGCCCGATCACCAGCCAGTTCCCTTCTCCGCTCGCCCCGGCCTATCCGGACGGATCGCCGGACCGGGACCGGTGGATTGAATCCCTTCGACCGTCAAGAGGTTCCCTGCCCGTGCCGCGTCCGGCAGGTTGGTTCGTCGAGTTTGAACCTGACGCCGTCGGCGCGAGGGTTCCGGTCCTCACCGTATTCCTGACGAACCGCGAATGCCCGTGGCGCTGCGTTTTCTGCGATCTTTGGAAGGCTGCATTGACCGAAGCCGTCGGCCCGGGGGATATCGCGGCCCAGATCGATCGGGCCCTGGCCGATCCCGTCAATGACCGCCTGAGCCCTGCTCATCTCAAGCTGTACAATGCGGGAAGCTTCTTTGATCCCGCGGCGATCCCGCTTGTCGATTACCCGGCAATCGCGCGACGCGCCTGTCGATTTCGCGAAGTCACCGTTGAATCGCATCCGAGCTTGATCGGCGCGCGGTGCTGGCGGTTCCGAGATCTTTTGGAGGAAATCGCCGACCGTCAGCCACCTCGTTTGGAAGTGGCGATGGGACTCGAGACCGCGCACGCCGAGGTCCTCGAACGCCTGAACAAGCGGCTGACCCTGGAAACCTTCGTTCGCGCGACGGAGGCCCTCGGCGCCGAAGGCATTGCCGTACGGGCGTTCTGCCTCCTGCAGCCGCCTTTCGAACGACCGGAGGCATCGGTGGAATGGGCCGTTCGATCGGCAGAATTCGCGTTCGACCATAAGGTCGGGGTCGTTGTGCTGATCCCCGTCCGGGCGGGGAATGGCGCATTGGAGGTCCTTCGCGACCAGGGATGGTTCCGTCCCCCGACGCTTCAGGATCTGGAGAACGCCCTGGAAGGGGCGCTGAGGCTGCGAAAGGGAAGGGTATTTGCCGACCTATGGGACCTCGAAACGTTCAGTTCGTGCGTCCACTGCTACGCGGCGCGGCTCCGCCGCCTGGAGGCGATGAACTTCTCTCAGACCGTGATTGCCCCCGTGGCGTGCCCGCACTGTGGCGCAGGTTCGTAAGAGGAGACGGCAGGGGCGGGCTACCGGTCAGCGGCCAATGGCGAGGCGCTCAGCCAGCCGCGTCGGAAGCCCCGCCTCGAGGATCTTCTTCTGAGCCTTTGGGATGTCATAGGCCAGCCGGCGAAGTTCCACGGTGTTCTCCATCGTGTCGTAGATCACATACGCCGCGCGGGGATTGTTGTCGCGGGGTTGGCCGACGCTGCCGACATTGATGAAGTACTTCTTGCCCGGTTCGACGCGAAACCGTGAATAGGTGCCACCCTTGACGACGCTGTCGCGGACGAAGGCGACCGGGACATGCGTGTGGCCGAAGAAGCACATCGAGGTGTTCTGGTAGGTGAAACTGGATGCGGCCTCGAGTTTGTCGAACACGTACTGCCAGCGCTGCGGGGCATCGAGGGTGGCATGCACAATCGTGAAGCTGCCCACCAACCGCAGGTACTTCAGGTCATGGAGCCATTTTCGATCGTCGGTGCTGAGTTGCTGCCGCGTCCACGACACCGCCTCGAGCGCCAGGGGATTGAATCCCTCGGCAAAGGCGTCATTGGAACAGTACTCGTCATGATTGCCCTTGACGCAGGGCATGTTCATTTCGCGGACGATATCGAGGCATTCCTTGGGATTGGCGCCATAGCCGACGACATCGCCGAGGCAAACGTAATGGGTGCAGTGCTGCTCCTTGGTGTCAGCCAGCACCACCTCGAAGGCCTCGAGATTGGCATGAATGTCGGCAATGACCGCGTATCTCATCGAGCGTGTACTACCGCAGGATCTGAAACCCACGCAGATCATCGCGCGCGTCGGACTCCTCGACCCGCTCCTGGCGGATCAACGGGCCAACACCGGAATTGCGTATCGCCTCACGGAAAGCGTCCAACTCCTGCGCCTTCCCTTCAGCGACCAGTTCCACACGGCCATCCGGAAGATTCCGCACGGTCCCGGAAACGTCAAAGCCTGTGGCAACCTCCCGCGTCGCGTAGCGAAAGCCGACGCCTTGAACATTCCCGGAATAATGCACAGTGATTCGTTTGCGCTGGGCCTTCACCCGACAGGTTCCCGATCGGCCCGACTGTCGGTAGCGCGATCGAAGAGGGATATTCAACCCGAAGCCCCGCCGGCCCCTCAACGATTTTCCCCCTGCGCCCGACAACGCACAGGGGCGCCCAGTATCGTGTCTGACAAATGGCAGCCCTCTGTGAGACACCACACTAGCCTTCCCCACCCGCACCCCCGGCGAGTCGGCCCACCGATGCATGCACCAGCGCCGCAAGATAGTCCCGGTTCATTCGGGTGATGAAATCCAGGCTGATGGACTTCGGGCAGACCGCGGAGCACGACCCGGTAACCGTGCACCCGCCGAAACCCTCCGCATCCATCTGGCCCACCATGGCCAGGACGCGCCTGCGCCGCTCCGGTTGGCCCTGGGGCAGCAAACCCAGATGAGAGACCTTCGCCGCCACGAAGAGCATGGCGCTGGCGTTCTTGCATGCCGCCACACACGCCCCGCACCCGATGCATTGCGCCGCGTCCATGGCACGGTCCGCGATCTCTTTCGCCACCGGGATCGCATTCCCGTCGGGGGCCGAACCTGTCCGCACGCTCACAAACCCGCCCTTCTGCATGATCCGCTCGAAGGCTGTCCGGTCCACGATCAGGTCCCGAAGGATCGGGAAGGAGCGGGCGCGGAAGGGCTCGACGGTGATCAAATCCCCGTCGCGGAAACTGCGCATGTAACACTGGCAGCTGGCGATGCCCTGGCCGGGGCCGTGCGGCTTGCCGTTGATCGTCAGGCTGCAGGTGCCGCAGATGCCCTCGCGACAGTCGTGCGCGAACGCGATGGGTTCCTCCCCCGTGCTCGCCATCCGATCGTTCACCACGTCGAGCATCTCCAGGAACGACATGTGGGGATTCAAACCGTCGGCTTCATAGGTCTTGAAACCACCCGGGGCCTCTGGACCCGGTTGACGCCAAACGCGGAGTGTGACTTTCATGATGCCGAAAGGTGCCGCATGGGATGACCGCTCACTTGTACGAGCGGGTCGTCCGCTTCGTGAACTCGTATTCCAGGACTTCGATGTTCCGGACGGGGGCCTGACCCTCGCCCTGGAATTCCCACACCGCGCCGTGGGAGAAGTCCTGGTCATTGCGTTTGCATTCGCCTCCCTCCTGGTATTCCTCGCGGAAATGACACCCGCAGCTCTCCTCGCGGGTCAGGGCGTCCAGGCACATGAGCTCCCCGAATTCCAGGAAGTCGGCCACGCGATGGGCGCGCTCAAGGGACTGGTTGAGGCTTGTCTCTTCCCCCAGCACATTGACGTCCTTCCAGAACTCGGCCCGCAGGACGGGGATCTCCTTGAGCGCCTTTTCGAGTCCGGCGCGATTTCGCGCCATCCCGCAGTTCTCCCAGAGGATCCGCCCAAGCTGCTTGTGGAAGTCGGAGATGTTCCGACGGCCCTTGACGCCAAGCAACCGTTGCATGCGGGCGCGCGTCTCCTTCTCGGCCTCCACAAAGGCCGGGGCGTCGGTCGACGAGGCTGTGGACGGTTTGGCCGTGGCCAGGTAGTCCCCAATGGTGTAGGGCACGACGAAATAACCGTCCGCGAGACCCTGCATGAGGGCGGATGCCCCGAGGCGGTTCGCGCCGTGGTCGGAGAAGTTCGCCTCTCCGAGCACGAAAAGGCCCGGGATATTTGACATGAGGTTGTAGTCCACCCACAGGCCGCCCATGGTGTAGTGGACGGCCGGGAAGATCCGCATCGGCGCCTGGTAGGCGTCTTCCCCCGTGATCTCATGGTAAATGTCGAACAGGTTTCCGTAGCGCTCCTTGATCACCTTCACCCCAAGGCGCCGGATGGCATCGGAAAAATCGAGGTAAACCCCCAGACCGCTTTCGCCGCCGCCGCGGCCCTCGTCGCAGACCCGCTTCGCGGCGCGACTGGCGATGTCCCGCGGCGCCAGGTTCCCGTACGCGGGATACATCCGCTCGAGATAATAATCGCGTTCCTCTTCGGGGATCTGATTTGGCGGCCGGCGGTCGTGCTGTTTTTTTGAGACCCAGCAGCGGCCGTCGTTTCGGAGGGACTCTGACATCAACGTCAACTTCGATTGGTAATCCCCGCTGACCGGGATGCAGGTCGGATGGATCTGGGTGAAGCAGGGATTGGCCAGGCCCGCCCCGCGGCGGTAAGCCCGCCAGATCGCGGTCGCATTCGAGCCGCGGGCATAGGTGGACAGGTTGAAGACATTCCCGTAACCGCCAGTGGCCAGGATGACGGCATCGCCGGCGTGGCGTTGGATCTCCCCCGTGTTGAGATTTCGCGTGATGATGCCTTTCGCGTGACCGTCCACCACGACCAGGTCGAGCATTTCCGTGTTCGGAAACATCCCGATCGCGCCTTCCCCGACCTGTTTGCACAGGGCGGAGTAGGCGCCCAGGAGAAGCTGTTGCCCGGTCTGGCCCCGTGCGTAGAACGTGCGCGACACCTGCGCCCCTCCGAAGGAACGGTTGGCGAGCAAGCCCCCGTACTCCCGCGCGAAGGGAACCCCCTGGGCGACGCATTGATCAATGATGCGGACGCTGACCTCCGCCAACCGATGGACGTTCGCCTCGCGGGCCCGGTAGTCGCCGCCCTTCAGCGTGTCATAGAACAGGCGGTACACACTGTCGCCATCGTTCTGATAGTTCTTCGCCGCGTTGATCCCGCCCTGCGCCGCAATCGAATGGGCCCGACGCGGGCTGTCATGAAAACAGAACGCCTTCACCCGGTACCCGAGTTCGGAAAGCGTCGCCGCGGCCGACGCGCCCGCCAGGCCCGTCCCGACTACGAGCACCTCGTACCGACGTTTGTTGTTCGGCGCGACAAGCCGGATCGTCGAAAGATGGCGGCTCCACTTTTCCGACAGCGGCCCGGACGGGACCTTGGCTTCAAGCTTCATGGCGGGAACACAATGTGGGATGCGCGGACAACGGCGGGGTACAACGGCTGAGCGGTGCGATTCATTGGATCAGACGCAGAAATATCGCGACCGGGATCGAGGCATAGCCGGCAAAAATGACGAGGGCAAATACCCTGGCCCAGGCATCGAGGCGCGTCCGCCAGACTCCCTCCTCGAGTCCCAGGGATTGGAACATCGAACTCGCGCCGTGGCTCAGGTGGAGCGAAAGGAGACCCACGGCTACGAGGTAGAATAACGATACGATCGGTTGCTTGAAACTCGCGACCAGCATCGCATGCACGTCCCGGAAACCCTGCTGCGGGCCATTCATCACGGTCAGTTCACCAAAATGTTTTGCCGGATCCGATGCCGGGAGGAGGTTGACCCAGGACGCCTGGACCGTGAGATGAAGCAGGTGATAAACCACGAATGCCGCAATCACCAGCCCCGTCATCATCATGTACCGCGAGGCCCATGTCGCCGCGTACGGAACCGTGCCAGGCCGGTAGGGCTCCGTTCGGGCCGCCTGATTCTCGGCCCGCAGAGCAAAGGCAGACCAAATATGGAGACCGACCGCAGCCAAAAGAATCACGCGGACCAGCCAAAGCAGGACCTCGTTCGAATGCAGGAAATGCGCGTAGGCGTTGATGTGCTCCTTCGCCAGGAAGATCTGCAGATTGCCCGCCAGGTGGCCGATCACGTACGCCACGAGGATCGCCCCCGTCCCCGCCATGATCACTTTTTTGCCGATCGTGGACTGGAAAAGGAGCTGCAACGGTTTCATGGCATTCACTCTGGCGCATTGTCCGGCACGGCGGACGTGAGCCGGCGACCGGACAAGCCCGGACCGGATCATTAGTTCAGATTCCTCTTCCGGCCAGAAGAACTGCTGAAATCTTATGACCCCCGTCCCCAGGGGTCAATCTTCCGAAGAAAGAAATTTCACCGGACGCGCGTGGGCCCGAACCGGGGGATCCAGGACCCGGGGCACTAAGTCGTCAAGGGACTGGATCTGGTGCTCTTGCGAGGTCGCGTCCCGTCGCAGGTGAAGCGCTGGCAGCCCGGCGCCCGTCGCCCCGCCAAAATCCTCATGGAGGCTGTCGCCGATATGAAGGACGGCGGCAGCGGGGTGGCCGAGCTGGCGCAGGGCCTCCTCGAAGACCACGGGCGAGGGTTTTGCGAATCCCGTCTCGCACGAAATGACGACGCAATTGAAGTACCGGTCGACGCGCAGTTCGCGGAGCAGGGGACGCAATCGATCGTCCCAGTTGGAGATGATTCCGAGGTCGAATCCTTCGGCTGCGAGGGCATCGAGTGTCGGCAGGACATCCTCGAAGAGGCGCCACGCCGAGGCGCGGCCAAATTCGGTATAAAGATCCGGGAAGAAGGTCCTGCTGGGCGGGTGCTCGAGCAGACCGGCGAAGACCTCATCGACGAGTTTCTCCCAGTTCTCCCGGCAATGGAGGAACGGTTGAGCCCCGCTCCACGCGTCCCGGAAGCGGGCGTCCAGCAGGTCGGACGAAATGCTGGACGTGCTGAAGGCCGCCGAGGCGCGGGCGTAAAGGGTCCCGACCGAAGGATGGGGCGCCAACAAAGTGCCGCCCACATCGAAGGTCACGGCCCGGATGCTGCGAAACACCGGCATGGGGGGTGGGGCTGGGGCCGATCAGGGGCGCTTCTGTTTCAGGAGCCATTCGAATAGCTCGGGCTCCGCGTAGGCCTGTGTCCAGGAGTCATGCCCCGCCTCCGGGTAGACCGTCAGTTTCGGATGGTTCCCGATGCGTTGATAGGCGTCCACCATCCGTTGGGACTCCGACAGCGGCACGACAGGGTCCTTGCCCCCGTGAAAGGACCAGATGGGGAGCGAGGCAAGAGCGGCGCGGCGCTCGCCTTCGGAGAGCCACACGGGCAGCGGATCGCCGCCCCCGCAGATAGGCACGATGGCGGCGAAGTGCTCCGGATGAGCGGCGGCCCACGCCCAGGTGCCGAAACCACCCATGCTGAGGCCGGTGAGGACCACGCGATGAGTGTCCACAGCCTCGCGCCGCAGGATGTCCTTCAGAAGGAGTTCGAGGCCCTCCACGTCCCATGTGGCCCCTTCGGGACATTGAGGCGAGACGAGAACGAATGGAAAATCGGGCCGATTCTGAACGATTTTGGGAGGACCATGCCGCGTGACCAGGGCCAGGTCCGTTCCGCGCTCGCCAGCCCCGTGGAGGAAGATCATCAACGGCCAGCGCTTCTGGCCGGCGGCCTCGTAGCCCGTCGGTGTGAAGAGAAGATACCGCATGGAGACGTGCTTTTGGACCGTCGTCTCAAAGGACTCCTCCTTCTGCCCGCCGATGGAGGGGTCCGCGCCAACGGCGGAGAAGCCTGCCAGCCATGCAGTAAGAAACCAGCCGCTACGGATACGCCAGGGGAATGGTGCCTTCATGGGGTCGCCCCGAACCTACCGGCCCGGAACCCGGGGCACAATCGTTTCCCTGGGGATGCAGGGGAGTGCTGGGGATGCCGCGCTCCCCCGGGGCGCCGCCCGATCCGCGGGATTCAGAGCAGCTTGAGACGCGGAAGATCCTGGAGATCGACGACCCCCACGGGTTCGTGGCGCGCATTGACGGCAATGAGGTCGTCGATCTCACGTTCGTTGAAGATCCTGACCGCCTCCGCCGCAAGGGCCTCCTGCCGAACCGTCACCGGGCCGGGCGTCATCACTTCGGCCAGGGGACGGCCGAGAACGCCATCATCGAGGGCCATGCGACGCCGAAGGTCCCCGTCGGTAAACACCCCCACCAGGCGGCCGGCGCTGTTCACGACAGCCACGCCTCCCGCCTTGGCGCGGGTCATCACGAGGATGGCGTCTCGAACGGTTGCGTCCTGCCGAATGACGGGATTGCGCGCGCCGGTTCGCATCACATCGGACACCCGCAGAAGCAAGGAACGCCCGATCGAACCGCCAGGGTGAAGCTGGGCGTATTGAGGCCGTTTGAAGCCGCGTTCCTCCATCACCGAAATGGCCAGGGCGTCCCCGAGGGCCAGCATGGCGGTGGTGCTGGCGGTGGGGGCGAGATTGAACGGGCACGCTTCCCGGGGTACGCGCGCGTCGAGAACGACATCACTGTGACGCGCAAGGGTTGAGCGTGACGCGCCGGTGATGGCGACCAGCTTCCACGCAAGGCGCTTGAGGGCGGGAAGGAGCCCCAGCAATTCGTCGGTCTCGCCCGTGTAGCTCAGCGCGAGGACCAGGTCTCCATCGTTGATGATTCCGAGGTCGCCGTGCAGGGCGTCCACCGCGTTCAGGGGAACGGAGGTCGTGCCCGTGCTTGTCAGGGTGGCGGCGATCTTTTGCCCGATGTTTCCCGATTTTCCAATCCCCACGACGATCACCTTGCCTCGGCGCGTGAGGCATTGAACCGCCAGACTCACGGCCCGATTGAACCCGTCGTCCAGTTGCCGTGCGACAGCTCGCAGGGCTTCGATCTCAATCTTCAGAACCGCGCGGGCGCGGACCAGCGGCGTCATGGGCGCGCACGGTGGCGCCGCCTCGTGGCCGATGCAATCGCCACCTCGGGGCACTGAGAATTTTCCTCGCGTGTGAGCACGCTGTGCCTGCACATTTCCGCCCCTTTGATGGGTATCGAAGTCAAGCTTCCAAATCTCGGGGAGGGTGCTGATTCCGGAACGGTGGTCAGCATTCTCGTCAAACCCGGGGCCCCGATCCAGAAGGGGCAGAATGTCATTGAGCTCGAGACCGGCAAGGCGGTGGTCCCCATCCCTTCGCCGGAGGAGGGGACCGTGCAGAGAATTGCCGTCAAGGACGGCGACAAGATCACGGTCGGGCAGTTGATCCTCGTCCTGGAGGGTGCGGCCGGGAAGGCCGCGCCTCCCACCAAAGGCCAGGGTCGGGAGGGGACCCCTCCATTCGGCAGCGAAGCGCCAACCCGACCTCGTGCGACGCGAGAACCGTCCCCGGCGCCCGCAACCTCCACATCGTCCGATTCGGGTCTCGAGGAAGCGGGTGCCGCGTGGGCCGAGGAAATCATCTCCGAAAATCCGGTGGCCAGCCCGCACGCCCGGCAGATGGCCCGCGATCTCGACCTGGACCTCCGGGTCATTCAAGGAAAAGGCAGGAGCGGTCAGATCCAGGTGGGCGATATTCGCGAGTACATCGCCCGGCTGCGAGCGGAGGCCCGGGCGTCACACGTGCGGGAGGCTCCCCCTGAAAGGACGCAGGCCGCGGCGCCGGCGGTCGACTTCTCTCAATGGGGCCCGGTAACCCGCAAACCGATGAGCCCATTGCGCAAGAGGATCGCCCAGCGGATGGTGGCCAGCGCGACGTCCCTGCCGGTGGTCACTCAATTCGACGAGGCGGATGTCACGTGGGTGGATGAATTGCGCCGGAAATACTCGACGGCCTATGAGAGCCAGGGGGTGCGGTTGACGCCGACCTCCTTTGTGCTCAAGGCGGTGGCGGCGACCCTCCGCCGCCACCCGATCCTCAACGCAAGTCTCGATGCCGCCACCGACGAGATCGTGCTCAAGGACTACATCCACCTGGGCATCGCGGTTGACACCGAGGCTGGCCTGCTTGTGCCGGTCCTTCGCGACGCCGACACGAAGGACCTGAGGCAGCTTTCGAAGGAGACCCAGGAACTGGCTGCCCGCGCCCGCGACCGAAAGCTTGGCCTGCCGGAGATGCAGGGGGGGACGTTCACGATCTCGAACCAGGGCGGGATTGGCAGCGGACCCTTCACCCCGATCATCAATCCGCCTGAGGTCGGCATTCTTGGCATGGGTCGCAGCGCGCCGCGGGCTGTCGTTCGCGACGGTCAGGTGACCATCCGCACACTGCTCCCGCTGGCGCTCACGTATGACCATCGCGTCATTGATGGAGCGGTCGCCGCGCGTTTCATGGTGGACCTGGTGGCCGCCGTCGGGCAGTTCGCCGAGGAGGATGTCAAGCTTTCGACCTGAGCCACTGTTTGAAGATGGAACCCGAGAAGACGGAAATCGTTGTCATCGGTGCCGGCCCCGGTGGGTACACCGCCGCGTTTTATGCCGCCGACATGGGACGGAAGGTGGCCATGATCGAGATGGGCAAACTGGGCGGCGTCTGCCTCAACACGGGCTGTATTCCCTCAAAGGCGCTTCTCCACGCCACCAGGATGATTGCCGAGGCGCGCGAATCGGCTCATCGCGGCGTGTCGTTCGGGGAGCCGACCATTGACCTGCCCAAGCTGCGCGCCTGGAAGGATTCGATTCTCGACAAGCTGACGGGCGGGATTGCGCAGCTTGCCAAGACGCGTGGGGTGACCGTCCTTCAAGGAAAGGGATACCTCGAGGACTCCCACACCCTCCGGGTCGAGACCGGGGGAGGACAGCAGTATTTGACGTTCGACCATGCCATTGTGGCGGTCGGCTCAGTCCCGGCGCTCCCGCGCGCGTTCGACCTGGGCAATCCCAGGGTCATGACCTCCACGGAGGCGCTCGATTTGCCCGACATTCCACAGCGGCTGCTCGTGGTGGGTGGCGGTTACATCGGCATGGAATTGGGGACCGTTTACTCCCAACTCGGATCCGAGGTTCACCTGGTTGAAGCGCTGGACAACCTTCTGGCCGGTTCGGATCCCGACCTCGCCCGGCCCGTCCTCGCGGCCGCCCGGAAGAAATTCAAGACCCTGCGGTTCTCGGCCAAGGTGCTTTCCATGGCGACGCATGGACGGCAGATCCAGGCCGTCATCGAGCACGAGGGCAGCAAAACTGAGGAACCGTATGACCGGGTCCTCGTGGCCGTCGGCCGTCGTCCTTCCGAACTCGATTTCGGGCTGGAGAACACGAAGGCCCGCCGCGACGAGCGTGGGTTCATCAAGATCAACGACGCCCTGCAGACGGACGACCCGTCCGTGTACGCCATTGGCGACATCGTCGGTGGCGCCCTCCTCGCCCACAAGGCCTCGAAGGAGGCGCGACTCGCCGTCAACGCGATCATCGGGGAGAGCGCGCCCAACCGCGAATTCGTTGTTCCCGCTGTGGTGTTCACTGAACCCGAATTGGCATGGTGCGGTCTCACCGAGGCCGAGGCCAAGACACGGGGTCTCGAAGTGGAGATCGCCAAATTCCCGTGGGGCGCGTCGGGACGGGCCCTTACCTTTGATCATCCGGAAGGGCTGACCAAACTGATCATCGAGCCCGGGACGGAACGTATCCTGGGGGTGGGACTTGTTGGCCATGGCGCGGGGGAACTCATCGGCGAGGGCGTCGTGGCAGTGGAGATGGGAGCGACGGTGGCGGACCTCGCCGAGTGCGTCCATCCGCATCCCACCCTGTCGGAGACGCTCATGGAGGCGGCCGAGATGTATTTTGGGTACGCCACCCACGCCACTCATCGACGGCGGCAGCCGACGGCGTAATCCACTATTCAAAGCCGGGACGCCCGATCAGGGACCCGGCCTCACGCACCCGGAGTTCCATTCCGTACTCCGCGTGCCCGGCGGTGTGCCGTCACGCGGGGTTCGGTTCTTTCTCGTGATCCTTGCAGCCTTTGGGCGGCGGATGGCCATCCGCCGCCCGTTGCCGTCAGGGAACGGCCACAACCTGGCCACGAATCTCGCCGCCGGGATTCAGGCTGGTGTGGATGTTGATGTACGTCATTCCGGCCTCGAGCGCGCTCTTCTCCGCCGCGGTGAGTACGTGGGTTCCGGAAAGAATGCCGCTGGCTCCGAATGCCGGCACTGGCGTCAGCGGGAAGAGGACACCCACCGATTCGGTTGGCGAAGCGGGACCGTGAACGTGCGAGGCGGTGGCTGCCCCGGTCAGACCCGAGTAACTGACATAGTAGGAGACCGTGTCGCCTTCGACGGCGAGAATCGCCGCCCCCTTGGCGGGGGTGTCCACAGGGGTGGGGGCCTCCGCCCCGCCGCTGAGGTTGGCCTTGTACATCGTCACGGTCGTCCCCGCGGCATTGTTCTGGAGCCTGAAAAAGCCCGCGGGCCCGACGGCCGGGATCGAGGCGGTCGAAGCGGTGCTGGTTCGCAAATTCATCCATGTCGGTGGAAGCGACGGTGACCATTGAACGAGAAACGGCGCCTGACCGGCATTCCAGGTCAGGTTCACGTCGCCGCCGGAGGTGGTTGTGGCACCGAAAGCCGGCCCGGTCGCCGCGGCCCCGGCGGTGACGCGAATGTTGTCGAATCCCACGATCTCATTCCACCAGGTGGTCGCCGCGCGGATTTCGAGGATCAGGTCGGTGGCCCCGCTGGGGACATCGTAGGTGACGTCCTGGAATTGCAGCCCCAGCCGGTTGATGTTTCCGTGCGTGATGTCGACGAAGTACTTGGTGGCATCATCGGGCGCCGAATACCGCGCGAGGGTGACGGGGTCGCTGCTTTCGCCATTGGGATAGGCGATGATGTCGAGGAAATCGCTCGTCTCAAAGTCCAGGAAGCTGCCCGCAAGAGCGACGGTGACCTTCACATTCTCTTTGCCCGCGACACTGACGGGCTGGAGGCGCACGGACCGATAGCCGTCGAAGTTCTCGATCGGCTCCGGAATCCACTTGTTGAGGCCGGCCCCGGCGAAGAAGCCGGTCCCTTCGAAGCCTTCGAAAGGCCCGCCGCCAAACACCGCGCCGGGTGGAGTGTCGTCAGGGCCGTTGACCAGGACCAGGAGCGGGAGACTGACCTCTTCGTCGGGTCCGGTCGGGACATACACGTCCGCGGTGACCTGTCCGTCGAGGCTGACGTTTCCGGACGTCAGGCCGAGGAGTTCCCAACTGCCGGACGAGATCGCACTGGTATCGGCTCCGCCGTCCATGATCGACACCGAGAGCTCAACGTCGCCGCTGCCGCCCGAGTTGAACATGGTCACCTCAAAATCATAGGAACCTGCCGCGTCGAACGTCGCGTCTCCATAGACCGCGCGGTGAGCCCCCCCGACGTCGGACACGATCACGTCGTCTTCGGAGCCGAATCCATTCTTGTTTCTGTCGATGCGCAGGCGCCCGCCGTCGTCGATGCCCAGCGCAAAGCTGTAGGTGCCGGCTGCCGCCACGTTCAGCTTGCCTTTGGCGATCATTCCCCAGACGCCGGTGGCGCCGCCCGGGATCGGATAGTCCGAGAACCAATCGCCGCTCGAGCCGTCGGCGAAGTCGAGTTCGGTTACCGTGTCCGTGGATTTGTCGGCGGGTTTGGTCCCGGCGACCATGGCTTCGACATCCGCAAGGTTGGCGGCGGATGGAGGAATCGTCCGGATGAACGAGGCCACCGTCGTGGCTCCACCCGGAAGAATATCCCCCATCAGATTCCAGGTGCGGTCATCGGGCGCCACCGTGAACGTCCCCGCGACTCCCGCCGCAACGGGATGGGAGGCAGCCTCAATGGTGGCCTGTCCGCCGTGAACGTGGCGGTCGTTCCGATGCTGGAGAGCAGCATGTCATCGAGATCGGACGCCGAGAAGGTGAGGACCCCTTGCGGCGAATTCGCAAAACGCGAGGGGTTTCCTCCCGGCGCCTTGATCAAAGCGTCCGCGACCAGGGCGTCTTCCGCGATGGAGGGGTCATCGTCGGCGACCGAGTAACCCGAAGCGGTGAGGTCGTCAGCGAGCCCCTGGGCGGCGGCCACGTTGGGCGACACCAGGACGGTTGCATTCGCCTTGTCCTTCGCGAGCCATTTCACCGTGTTCGCGATCAGCTTCATCATGTCCGGCGAGGCCTCGCCGCTGGCGATGGCGCCGTCCCAAACGAGGATCGCCCGCCGGCCTGCGGTGGGCGCGGGCACCCCGACAAACGAAACGTCCGTATTCCGGGCCCAATAGACCGGCCCGGTCTGGTCGGACGCGCTGCTGACATCGTCGACGCTGTGCGGGGGTTCCGATTTGAACCCGCCCGTCACCGTGTAGCGTGGAGGATTCGACGCGGAACCGTCGTCATTGAAGCCCTCCTGGAGCAGGACCTCCTGGGCCATCGACATCCGGACGAAGCCACTCAGGGCCATGGAACAGGCCATCAGGGCGCGGAGTTGTGTGAATTTCATGCGGCGTCAGAAGTGTTGAGTTGTCTTGGATCTCCCTGCTGACCAACCCGCACGCAGACGCCGACGCTTGCGATATCGACAAACTGTGACGTCGCGCAACGGAGACGGCGGGGAACGGGCGACTTATGCGGGGACACCCGGGCAGGCGTCAATTGGAAAAGCTTCTGGCCGAGATGAGCGGGGATGAGCGGGTGCACGACCCGATTCTTCATCAGGCGGTCCGAAGGCACCTGCGAAAGAACCGCCCCCTCCGAGCCGCCCCAGAGCCCGTCTGAAAATTAGGAAGGGCCCTGCGACGAGGGATTTTGTGCGAGGCCGAGACGGCGAGACCGGAGCATCCCCGCAGCGGGCTGTGACGGTCGAGCCAACGAAGGCCTCGCGCAAAAGACCCGTCGCCCGAAGGGTTTTCGCAGGAAAGGCCGCCTGGCTTCGTTGCTCCTCAGTCACAGACCCCTGAAGGGTATGCTCCTTCGTCCCGCCTCGCCATCCGGCCTTTCCTGCGAAAACAGGTCCCCTCCTAATTTTCAGACGGGCTCTCAGATCCGGTCGAGTTCCCCGCGAAGCGGCGTCAGGTCGGCGTCCGTCCGGGCGCGACCCAGGACGCACTCACGTCCGTCGACCTCCATCGCATGCCGAAGCCATCGACGGGCGTCGTCGAGTTCGCCGAGTTGACAGGTGTAACAGGCCAGGTTGTAGGGAATCACGCCAATGGCGGGGAACAGCGTCACCGCGGGCAGGAGGAAATCGCGGGCCTCGGCGGTCCGTCTCAGTTCATGCAGCGCATAGGAGCGATTGATCCAGCCCGCCGGTTTTGATCGGTCACAGGCGAGGAGGCGCGACGCCACATCGAGGGCGCGCTCCCAGCAAGCGCCGCGGGCATGGAGGTCCCATTCCACGGCCAGGGCTTCCGGCAGCTGGCGCGCCCCTGGCGTCAGTCGGTTCAATTCCGCCTGCGCCTCTTCAGGAAGGCCGAGTTCCAGCCACCCCGCGGCGGCGTTCAAATGATGGGAGTCCGGCGGTTCCAGCGCGCTCATCTGCCGGACTGATGTAGCCTTCCACGGCGCGCCGGGCAACTCGCGGGGCGCGCGTCGAGTGGCGACGGGGGGAAGGGCATTTGCCTTGCTGGTCAGGCCGACCCCTTTGAAGACTCTCATGCCGCGGGCGCCCAGGCGCCGGTGGCACCTGCGTGAGGACCCTTCACGGCCATTTGCTCCGCGAGATGATGGCGACGATTGTCGTGGCCGTGGGGGTGTGCACGGGTCTCCTCCTCGTGGGCAACCTCCTGAAGGAGATCCTCACCCTCTTGATGGTTGGCCAGGCCAGTCTCGGCGTGGTCCTGCGCGGGGTGGGTTTGCTGGTTCCTTTCGTCCTGGCCTTCGCCCTTCCCATGGGCGCATTGACCGCGGCCCTCCTGGTCTTCGGGCGACTGAGCTCGGACCAGGAACTTACCGCTGCCAGGGCCAACGGAATCAGCTTGCTGGCCCTTGCGTTTCCGATCGTCCTGCTGTCCCTGGGCCTCTGCGGGTTCTGCGCATGGATCAACATGGACCTGGCCCCCCGCTGCCGCGTCGCCTACAAGCAACTCTTCCGGGAACTCGCCGAACGCGCGCCCGCCCTCATCCCCGCCGGCCGGTTCGTCACCGATTTCCCGGGGATTGTCGTGTACGCCGAACATGTTCGACCCGGCGGCAAGGACGGGGAGGATCTCGAGCTCGAGGATGTCCTCTTCTTCCAACTCAAGGATGGCCACAAGGAGGTCGATGTCCGGGCCCCTCGGGCCACGCTCCAGCGATTGCCTGCGGAACAGAAGCTTCGCCTCTCATTCTTGAACGGACGGGCGCTCTACTGGCTTCCCGGTGAAGCCACCGGGACCAACAGCGTCGGCGAAGGACGATGGTTCTCCGTGGAGGACCCGGAAATCCGGATCGAGGTCGACATGCCGCGGGACCTGGATTTCCAAGGGGTCCCCGACGTCACAGAGATGACCTGGCGACAGCTTCAGACCGAGCGCCGCGAGTTGCGTCGGCTGGGGGTCGAGGACTTGACGCCCATCGACGTCCAGATGCACCGGCAAGTCGCCTTCAGCTTCGCGTCATTCGGATTTGTCCTGATCGGGATCCCCCTGGGCGTTCGCGCCCACCGGCGCGAAACCAGCGTTGGCGTGGCCGTGGCGATCCTGCTTCTCCTGATTTATTACGCGTTTCTGATCGTGGCGCAGGCCTTCGAGACGCGGGCCGACGCGGTGCCGTGGTTGATCGTCTGGCTGCCCAACGTCGTCTTCCAATGCGCTGGCGGCTGGCTGTTGTTCCGGGTCAACCGCGGTTGGTGAGGCGGAGCGTTCCCCTCTCCTCCGTCTTCGGGTCCATATCTGTTGTCGAGGGCGGCCTCGTGTGGTCCCATGGCGCATTCCATGATCCGATTCTCCCTTCCAATCGTCTCGCTGTTGCTCGGGATGGTCAGTCATGCCGCATCGGCGGCCGTGCCCGAGGACGGCTGGATCGACCTCGCCCCGGGGCCGAAACTCTCCGGGTGGATTCAGCGGGGCGGCACGGCCCACTACCGATTCGAGGACGGCGCCATCGTCGGAACGTCCGTTCCGAACACCGGGAATTCATTCCTTTGCACCCGCCGCAATTTCACAAACTTCGTTCTCGAGCTTGAGTTCAAGGTGGCGACCAATCTGAATTCCGGAGTCCAGATCCGAAGTGAGTGCTTCGACAGAACCACGGAAGTCGAAACAGGCGGCAAGACCTTGCGAATTCCTCCCGGCCGGGTCCATGGATACCAGGTGGAGATCGACCCTTCGGCCCGCGCCTGGACCGGCGGCATCTACGACGAGGGACGCCGGGGCTGGCTCAAGAACCTCCTGGATAATCCGACGGCACAAAAGGCATTTCGGCAGTCCGAATGGAACCGGTTCCGGATCGAGGCGAACGGGGCGCGCATCCGCACCTGGCTCAATGACGTCCCGGCTGCGGATCTCGTGGATGAGTTGACATCGTCCGGCTTCCTTGCGTTGCAGGTCCATGCCGTGGGTTCGTCCCAGGAACCCCGCGATGTGCGCTGGCGGCGGCTGAGAATCCGGGAGCTCCCCTGACGCCTGTTGTAGCGCGCCGTCGCAGGGCTCGGTCCGCCGGGCGCTCAATTCAGCCCCAGCCGCCCTCGCACAACTGCTCGACATAGGTCGCGGATCCGTCCCGGAGCCAGCCGTCGAGTTGGGCGGGGTCCTTGAGCTGCTGGCCGCGAAGGCGGGGCACGATCACAAACCGGCTTGCGACCTCCGGAAGGGCGGCGAGATCGCTCCAGAGCTTTTCGAACTGGGCGACCGGGAAGATATCCTCCTGGCCGTGACCCCAGCGCTTCTTCACATCCTTCAGGGTCACGTATGTTGGAAGTCGCGACGCCAGTTGCCGGATCGCCGTGGTGATCCTCGCCTGGGCTTCGACCTCGTTGGAATCCGCGGCGGCGATCAGATCCTCGCGGGTCAGTTCCAGAATCCCGAGGAACCGGTCGAGGTCGATCCAGGTGGTCATCGTGTTGTAGTATCGGAGACGGAACTCATCCTCCTCCCGTGGCATTGCGAGGCCCTCCACCAGCCGCGGCCGTCCGTTTACCCGCGCAAGCCCGCCGCCGCGGTCCTCGAGACGACGGCCGATCACCTCGAAGGTCAGGCAGCCCTGGTTTTCCATATGCCATCCCAACAGGGCCGGGTCCGGGTTGGCTCCGACGGTGTCGATGTTGTGGAGCATCAAGTGCCGAAGGGCGGGTTGCCGGCGCAGGAGGCGCCCGAGAACCCCGTTTCGCAGGAGATTCGGGATCTCGAAGAAGTGCCCGACCGGGTGCAGGCATTGGAGCGGGACATTGTCGGTGTAGTCCGATCCCTCGCCTGCGCTTTGAGCCCAATGGATGAGGGAATTCCGCAGGCTCTCCCGGACCTTCTGCTGCTGTTCGTCGAGGATCTGCTGGGGCATTTCCTCCCATTGAAATCGCAGGTCCCGCTCGGTCGGAATGAGTCGAAGGCCGACGGCGCGTCCAGGTGACAGCAGTAAGGGTCCCGGATGGCCATGGTTGCCCGCGCGTTCCAGGAATTCGGCGATGGGCTCATGGGTGAGAAAGCTCGTCGTGACCAGGTGCGGAATGACACCGCCCGCCTCCCGCGCGGCGCGGTGGGATTTGGCCAGGTGCACTTCAAGGAACGTCCGGTGCCTCCCCGCCAGCCTGCAGAAGGGGTTTAATGCCTTGCACACGCCCGCACCCTGCGTCCACCGCGATCCTGCTCCCGCCGCGAGACTGACAATCGCCAGTTCCCCGCGCCGAAGCGCGTGGAGTCCGGACGTTCGGCAGGCATTTGCCTCGGCGCTGTCCGCCCACCGTGTCGCGTCGAACACGTCCTCATCCGTCACGTCCTCGATCAGGGTCTCCGGGCGGAGGCGGTTTTGCGACAGGCCAATGCGGCCCTCCCGGAGGTCATCCTGGATTTGACGGTGTTGAGCACGGTCAAATCCGTTCTGGTCCAGGAGTTCCTCGAGTGTAAGGCGCTCCTCGGCGCCGGTCTGCAGGCGCGGGAGGAGTCTGTCGAAGAGGACCTGCACCATGCCCCGCAGCTCCGGGCGCGTCCGGCAGGCGGCGCCGAACCGATCCAGTTCGGCACGTTGACCCGGGGGCAACCGATGGATCTCCCGCCGGAGCAGTGTGGGGACCGTCAGCGCGTAATACCCGGGCGGCAGCAGGGCGTCGTCTCCGGAGAGGAGTTCAGCCGCCGTCCCCTGTTTGTTGATGGCGTAGTCGAACACGGTTGGCTCCATGGCGAAGGGCAGGGCGTGCTGAAGTTCGGTCTTCAGGTCCCGCATGATTGCGAGCAACCGGTCCTGGGCCTCCACCTTGCGCCGGGGTGCAACCATGAAACCCATGCCGCCGCCACTCATCCCTCCCAGCATCCAAAACCCCCAAAGATCCCGATCGAAAGCCAACCGTGCCCGACCGATCAGCGACTCGGTGAAATGATTCGTCGCCCACGGGATGATTCTCTGGATCGGCCCCAGGAAATTGCGCGTCGTGGCGCCGCCGATCGTCCGAATGTCACCCCCGGGAAGGGCCTTCAGGATCTCCTCGAGGATCCCGAGCATGGATTGCCGCGCCTCCCATTCGGAGCGGGAGCGAAGAAGGTACTTCTCGGTCACCATCTCCAGGATGGGGCCGACATTCTGCGCCATCCCGCCGTGGACAAGGACCAGCGAATCCTGAAGCGCCTGGCGCGCCGATTCCGGAATCTCCGTCGCATCGAAGACGTGGTGCGCAGGCATGAGGCGCCCCCGGGAGACGCCGTGCTCGGGGTCGCCTTCGGCGCTTGGGCAGCCGGTGATCAGCTTGATCCCGGGCCAGACGCCGCCCGAATCCTGCCATCCGCCTCCCGAACCGCCGAGCCACTCCCCAAGAAGCGCGCGAGCGAGGACAATGCGGCGTTCGCTCTCCTCGAGAGGACCGGTCAGCGACCGCGCCTGGCTGGTGGCGCGCATGCAGACGCTGATGAGCGACCCGAGAAGGTTGGTCGATACCGCCAGGCGCGAGCCCTTCGGGATGTCATTCACGCAGGAAACGATCTCCAGTCCGCGGCCGGGTCCCGCGATCCGGGCCAGCAGGTCCGCCAATCCCTGGCCGCTCCCCTCGATCCCGGGCGGCACCAGGCCGCTCGCGATGACCGCCGCCTTCAACAGGCCAAGATAGTCCTTCGCGAAATCAAAGACCTCGGCAAGCGAGGTGATGTCCGCGGTGCATTGGAGATCCACCGAACTCAACCGCAGCACCGGCTCGTCAATCACCCGCAGGTACGCACTGACGGGGGGCCGCGGTGTCGCGTCGCGACCGTGCACCCCAAGATCGATCGACACGTTGAGCACCCGGGCGCCTCCGGGGTAATCCATCCCCAGGAAGAAGATGTCGCTCCACCCGCAATGCGTGAGATCCATCCGGACCGGGGTCCGCTCGCGAAGCAGGGGAAAGGTTCCGTCCGCTCTGCGTTGCAGGAGTTCCGGCCGCAGCCGGAGCGGTTGGTCGGCGGGATGCCCGACACGGAACATCCACTGATTCCCGCGGACGGATCGGACACTTCGACGGACCTGATCCGCGAGGGTCTGGAATGCCAGGCGCTGGTAACCCGCTGCCAGGGCCGAGCACAGGCCGTCGCCCGGACCCTGCCGGGACTGGACTCCGAGCAGAATGTCGATCGCCTCCTCGAACCTGCGCTGAAGCAGAAGTTCGTAGCCGCGGAACGGAATCAGCCCGGCGTCTCCCGGCCCGCCGGTGCGCGCGAGAACGGCAGGCAGGTGAAACCGGTGAATGGCATATAGAAAAAAAAGGGCCCGGACCCTTTCGTACAGGTTGGACGCCGTCCGGCGAAACGTGTCCAGCGCGACACAGGCGCGCATCAACTCATCCGCGGAGCAGCCGGTGCACAGGGCTTCGAGGGATTGATCGCGGACGGCCGGGTCCGGCGAGGTGATGGCGCCAAGAAACGGATGATCCATGAGGTCAGCTGTTGCGTGCCTGATGTCGCGAGGCGAGGAGTTCGACAAGCAGGCTGAGGACCTCGTCGCGGTCGGTGCCCGCGAGGGCGAGCGCAAGCTGCGCGTTGAGCAGGCCGTACCGAACGCCGATGTCGTAGCGTCGGCCGCGCACCTCGAATGCCAGGTAACGTTCCCGCTGCGCCAATCGCGCCAGCGCGGGCGACAACTGCAGGTTCCCGGCGGCGGCGGCTCCTTCCGCCAGCAAGTCCATCAGGGTCGCCGTCAGGACGTGCATCCCGAAAAAGCACAGGTAGTGACCGGCGCGCAGCCCTGGAACCAGCAGTCTCTGTTCGGCCTCGGTCGGAGCGGGCTTTTCCAGCACCTCGATGACTTCATACAGCGAGTCCTGTCCGTGCAGACGCCGTCCACCGATTGCGCCGTAGTAGGGGAGTTTGCTTTCATGGGTGCCCTGCACCGCCGACACCGCGCAGCGATGGGCAACCGCCATGTCCACGAGTTGACGCGCGCAGGGACGGTCCGAGCCACTGACATAGAGGTGATCGCCCACGAGCAGGAGAAACGGGCCGTCGCCCGTGAACCCGCGCGCGGCCAGCACGGCATGACCAAAACCGCGCGGTTCCGTTTGTTCCAGGAATTCGAGCCTGGCGGCATGCGGTCCGGCGGCGACTCGGAACGCCTCGCGATCGCCGGGCGCGACGACGACGGCGATCTCCTGGACTCCCGCGCTCAAGGCCTCCTCGACAATGATGCCCAACGCGGTCTTCGTCTCGCCGTCGCGTCCCACGAGCGACTGCAAGGGAAGGGCATGCTGGTTGCGGCCAGCCGCCGTGATGACTGCTTTCTTGATCTCCATTGCCGCCGCAAGCGTCCCCGGGCGGCGATGAAGGGTCAATGGCGGCTAGTGTGGTGTCATTCACCGCGCCGCCTTGACTTCCACCACGTCATGCGGAGCGGATTCCCTCTGCCCCGCCGGCGTCACCCGGATGTACCGGGCCTTGACGCGCAACTGACCAAGGTCCGCCGCCCCGAGGTAACCCATCCCCGACTGGATCCCGCCGATCAATTGCGTCAGGACCGAGTCCACGGAGCCGGTCAACTCCTTCAAGGCCTCGACTCCCTCGGCCGCGACCTTCTGGGTGGCGTCCCGGGTGTGGCCGTACCGCGCGGCGGCCCCCGCCTTCATGGCCGCCAGGCTGCCCATGCCGCGGTACTGTTTGTAGAGTTTGCCTCCGATTTCGACAGTCTCCCCGGGCGCCTCCGGGCAGCCGGCAAACAGCCCGCCGCTGAGGACGGCATCCGCAAGGCTCAGCGCCTTCACGATATCGCCCGACTTGGTGATGCCACCGTCGGCGATGAGCGCGACGCCGCGCGCCCTCGCGGCACGGGAACACACATACAGCGCGGTGAGTTGAGGAATGCCGACCCCGGCGACGAGGCGTGTGGTGCAAATGGACCCTGGCCCCTGCCCGATCTTGATCGTGTTTGCGCCGGCGTCCGCGAGGAACTGGACCCCTGCGGCACTGGTCACATTGCCCGCGATGATCGGCAACTCGGGAAAAGCGCCGCGAATCATCCGCACCGCCTCACCCACGCCCTTGCTGAAGCCATGCGCCGTTGACACCGCGACGATGTCCGCCCCCCGTTCGACCAGGGCGCCCACGTGCCCCAGCAGTCGCTCGCGGTCGAGTTGGCCAAATACGTCCCGCGTCGCGGAGACGGCGGCGCCGCAGAGCAGGCGGAACTTGCCGTCGCGCGCCGCCTTGAACTGGGCCCGGCGCTCCTGGCCGATCCGCTCGATGTCGCTCAGCGTGAAAAGCCCGTGCAATCGGTCATCGTCGTCGACGACAAGGATCTTGTGGATGCCCGGGTTCTCGGAGAAGAACTGGTCGGCGCGCGGAATTGGATCCTTGCCCAGTTCCCCGACGTTCAAAGTGTGAACCTGCGATCGGGGCGTCATCGCGTCGGCGACGGATCGCGCGGCATAGCGCGGCTTCACCACGTGGCCGGGAAGCAGTCCGACGAGTTGGTTCTTTCCGGTCACAACGGGAAACGTGCTGAACGAGTACCGTTTCTCCTCCATCATCCTGAGAACGTCGCCGATTTGCTGTTCGGGACGGACCTGGATGGGTTCCTGAATGAGACCGTGGACATGATTCTTGACGCGGCTCACCTCCCGCAGTTGCTCGGACTCGGATTGATTGTAGTGGATCAGGCCCAGGCCCCCATTGAGGGCCATGGCAATGGCCAGCCGCGATTCGGTCACGGTGTCCATATCCGCCGAGAGGATCGGGATGTTCAGCGTCAGCCCCTCCGCGAGGGTCGTCGCAAGCTGCGTGTCCCGTGGAAGGATCTCCGAATACTCCGTCGCCAGTGTGACGTCGTCGTACGTCAAGGCGATGTCCCGGTGCGCCGCGAAGAAGGCATCCGCCGGGCGGTAGAACTCCGCGTCGACAGGATGGGAATGGTCCGGTCCGTCTGGCTTGGCTGCCATGAGCAAAACTGCGGAGCCTGGCTATCCCATGGCAAGCGGGGACTGCACCACGAAGGTCACGAAGGAAACTCGCCTCGAAGGACACGAAGGGTGTGGACGAACGAAGGTGAACGGTCACCCGAGTGTCCTGTCGCGAACCGCCACGCCCGGGCCGGGTCCCCGCGCGTCCCGTGGTGAGACCCCCCACTATTCGTTCTTCGCGCCCTTCGTATCGTTCGTGGTGGATTTCAGGGAGACCTCGATGACGCCATCCTGGATCTGAACCTTCGAATCCTCCGTGCCAGGCGTGTAAAGATGCATGGGTCGGGAGGGTTGTCCCCGGACCGCGACACGTACGCGCGTCGGCGTCGCGGTAACATCCAACACCGCATCGTGCAGTCGGATGCCATGGACGGTCAGCGAGGGCCACCCGGAAGGCAGGCTCGGCGCAATGAGGCACCCGTCCAGCCGTGGTCGGAACCCGAGAAACCCGTAGATCATCACCTGCGGCACCAGCACGCTTTCGAAGAATTCATGGTCCATTCCAAGGCCGCCCGCAGTCCCGCCGCCCTGAAGCGTCCCGCGTGAGCCATCCCCATAGTACTTGCGGTACCCACCGGATTCCTGCACCTCCGAGAACCAGGCGATGATCTCGCGCAATCGCGCCCATGCGTCATTGGGCCCGTTGACCCGCAGCCGGGCCATCAGGTCGTGGAACGAGAATCCCAGGACACCCCCTCCATCCTGGACCTGTCCGCCCCACGGAATGGCGGCCGGATCCGACCAGCCCCAGAAGTAGGTCTCCAGGTTGCGGCGCGTGGTCGTGCGCGGGCCAAAGCGCCAATGGTAGATGTCGCTTCCCGTCGAGGTGTCGCCGCCGACGACGCGGCGTCCGTCCATCCACTCGCGAATGGAACGGGCGTGTTCCTCGGACGCGAAGCCGCAGTAGATCGCCTCGTTGTTGAGGAAGGTGAATCCGTAGTCGTAGGCGCGCCCGTCGAGATCGCGCCATCCCACGAAGCGTCCCGTCGCCTGGTTCCAGAATCGTTCGTTCCCGGTCTGCTGGAGTCCCTGCGCCAACTCGAGCAGCTCGCCCGGTTCGAAAGCCAACGGACCGGCCGGCAGGTTCCAGCCCGGATGCCGGTCGGCCTGGCGTTCAATTGCGGCCATGCGCCGGATCGCGTCGAAATAATAAACCGTCGCCAGGGCGTCCTCGCCTCCGAAGGGCAGGAGATCCCAGTAGTTGTTCCCCACCCCCACGCCGGGAAGGAGCCGGCGCTTGCCCGACGATTCCAATCGGTGGCCGCTCCGGCCTTCATGTCCCGGCCAGGACGTCCTCACCATGTTGCGATCCGCCATTTCAAACTCATGGATCGCCCAGGCCAGAGCCAGGCGCATGCGTTGAAGATTGGCCCGCAGGAAATCCAGGTCCCCCGTCCAGCGGACGTAATCGTCGCAGGCCTGCAGATACGCTGCGTTGTTGATGTTGTGGCGGCTGTCGATCGCCGTGAAGGCTCGAAGCAACGTCACGCCCCCTCCACCCTCGGCGTGGTCAATCGTGATCCGGAATCGCACGATCGGCAGCCCCCATTGCGGCTGCCGATACAGTGGAACATCCACGTCCGTCACGACGTCGTCCCGCTCGGGCGCGGGAATCTCAACCCGACGTCCCGCTTTGAATCCGTCGTCGCCTTCCGCCTGCCATTCCACCGACGCCACGGAACCGACCCCGAGCCCGCGCCCGGACCATTTCAGGCGCAGAAAGGGCGCCGCAGCGGCTTCGATCCGAAACGGGGGCGAAGTGAGGACCATCCGTGATGCCGTCAGTGCGAGTTGCCAGCCCGAATCCTCGCCGAGACGCGCGGTCGTGGCGCCCTCCACGATCCAGTTGGTCACCGTCGTCGTGGGATGCACACCCAGCTCGGGACCGTACGGCACCCCGCGGGTGGTGAACATCCACCCGATGCCTCCGGCCTGCGTCCACAAAGGGAAGGGCCACCCCATGCTGTGGGCCAGGCCCTCATGCTGTTGCGTCGAGACGTAGCCCTCGGCGTCCATGCGACGGTTCAGCAATCGATCGCGGTAGATCCTGCGGAGGTAGTCCGTTGAAGGCTGATTCGTCGTCTCGAACCAGAGGACCGACATCGGCAGCCACGGATCCCATAACGTCGTATCCGGACCGGCCACCCGATGCAACCGGTACATCTCCTCCACACGGCCGAGATCCTTCTCGAATCCCGGCACCTCAAAGATGGCGGCCGGAGCCTGGGAACCGGGCGACAAAAGCAACGGAATGAAGGCAACAACAAAGACGACTCGCGGCACGGGCAGCTTGGTAACTCCGGTGACCCTCCGGAGCAAGCCCCTGGACCACGCATTCGAGGGCTGCAACACAAGCTTCGTTCCCGCCATCCTTCCCGGCACCCTCGCGGGCGTGGAATCGCCCGTCCGGATTCGCCCCGCTTGCGTCCCCGACCTTCAGGCCATCGCTGCGTTCAATCTCCAACTCGCGTGGGAGACCGAACATCTCCAGTTGGACCCGGCCATCGTGCGCGCCGGGGTCGAGGCGGTCCTGTCCGACCCGCAAAAAGGAATCTACTTCGTCGCGGAGGCGGGCGGGCGGGTCATTGGACAATGCAGCGTCACGTATGAATGGAGTGACTGGCGCAACGGCATGTTCTGGTGGCTTCAGAGCGTGTTCGTGGAGAGGGCGTGGCGGAAACAAGGTGTCCTTCGTTCCCTGTTTCGCCACGTCGAGTCGGCGGCCGTCCAGTGCGGCGCCGTCGGCCTGCGACTCTACGTCGAGGAGGACAATGAGGGCGCTCGCAATGCCTATCGATGTCTCAATATGAATCCCACCTCCTATCGCGTGCTGGAACGACCGCTGCCGCGCCTGGGTGGGCCGCGAGCACGGGACCGCTCCACCCCCTAGCCCGGATGGTTCCTATCTCTTCCACTGCGACGTGCTGCAGGTCCGGTGGGAGAGGAGGTTACCTTCAACAGGCGTACCGCCGGACGAGAAGACGTCCGGCCGCGCGCGCGAGCGGGCGAGGGGTTCAACGCCCGCGAAATGCCGCCTCGACCATGCCCGCAATGCTGGCCGAACCCTCCGCGTTCGGGTGGACCCCGTCCGGGAACTGGTCGGCGCTGTTGCGCATGGCGACCTGGAGATCAATGATCGGCCAGAATTCCCGCCCGCACATGCGGCGCAGAATGGGACAAATCTCCTGGGAAACAACCAGGCCGCTGATGCCCCAATGATCCTCAAAGACGGGGGGCGGCGTGCAGATGTACACCATCGGGTGACTTGGCAGCGCGCCAAAGGCGCGGACGATGCTGTAGGCATCCCGTTCGAACGACGGTCCGAAGCGCCAGTTCTGAGGTTTCGAATCATTCGTCCCCAGGGCGATGACGACCACATCCGGGAGATAATCCAGGGCCGCTGCGTATGCCGGGCTCTGCGTGTAGGGTTGGTCCCCCTCCTTCAGCACCGTCGCCCCGCTGACCCCGAAGTTACGCACCTCGTAGGCGCCGCCGAGGATCTTGCCAAGGACCGCCGGATACGACGATGTGGCGGCATCGCGCAGCCCCGCACCGGCGGTGATGCTGTCGCCGATGCAGGCCACGCGGACCAGCCCGCGGTAGGACGAGGCCGGCATCCGGAATTTGGCGGGAGGCGACGCACAGCCTTCGAGCAGCAGGATCGAAAGCGCCAGCACGCCCCATCGACGGAGTTTCCACGCGAGATCGCGCATATCCGGAATAGTGAGACTCCTCGCGCACGGGGCAAGCCGGCGGTGATCGATCCCGGCACGGCAGGAAGCAGACCGCTATGGTGAAAAGGTCCGCGGCGAGCGAGATGCTTCCGGGTTACTTGGTCATCGCCGGTCGCGGACGGGGTTTATGGAGGGCCAGGATATCCGTCTGATGGCGATTGGCGTGCTTGTGACTGTCGTTCTTTGCGTGGCTGAAGAACGGGCTGTCGGACCACTCGGCCGGTTTGCCCGTCTTCACCTCCATCACCAGTTCGGCGACGCTCTGAAGAATGCGGGTTGGCTGATAAACGTAATCTCCGACGTCCTCAAGCTTGGTGGATCCCGTGAGAACCAGGTAGGCGTGAAGGCCGGCCTCGATCGCGCCGCGGATGTCCGTTTCCATGGTGTCGCCGATCATGGCGACCTCCTCCACGGCATTGAGAGCCGTGTCCTCGAGTCGCTCGCGCGCCTTGTGGAACATGAAGCCGTTGGGTTTTCCCAGGAAATAGGCGCGACGACCGGTGCTCGCCTCGAGGAACGCCGCAAGGGCGCCCGCGCCTGGCCTCGTCTTTTCGCTCGAGACGGGGCACCAGTTGTCCGGATTGGTGGCGACGAGGCGGGCGCCTTTCTCGATGAGTTCGTGCGCCTTGGTGAGCTTCTCGGTCGTCGCGGCGCCCTCTCCGACCACGACATAGTTGGGGTGAATGCCGTCGTTCGCGATCCGCCGTTCATGGAGCGCCGCGAGCAATCCGCCTTCGCCGACGACGAACGCGGTGCAATTGGGATGGGTCTCGCTAAGGAAATCGGCGGCGTTCATGGCCGACGTGTAGAAATGCCTGGGCCACAGGCCGGCAATGCCCAGGTGCTTGAGCCGGACGGTGAGATCCTCGCCGGTGGGCGCGGAGTTGTTGGTCACGAACAGAAACGGCGTCCCGGTGGCGAGGAGGACTTCGACGAACTCGGAGGCGCCGGGAATGAGGTGATTCTCCCGGTAGATCACGCCGTCCATATCGATCAGGTAACCTGTCTTCATGGGCACACGACTCCTTTTGCTGATGATGAGCTGGGGTCCAGCGGCCGGGGAAGGGGGAACCGGCCGGGTCAGGTTGGCGGGTTGAGCGCCTGATCCCGGAGCGAGTATGCCTGCCTGAGGCCGCGGCGCAATTCCCCTTTCGCCACCGATCGTGACACCAGGTTGAAGACAAGGTGACGAAGTCCACGAAAGAGCTGATTGAACGCCCCCGAGGGCCCGGGGTGCCCCCGGGTGTTCCGCACCGCACTCCGCCCTTGCAGGCGGGAGGGATGGCGGGCAGCCTTTCTGCCCGCTGAAATGCGCGGTTAGCTCAGTGGTAGAGCACCTCCTTGACACGGAGGGGGTCAGAGGTTCGAGTCCTCTATCGCGCACCATCCCCCAAAGTCCCTCGGCAATCGTCGCTTTTGTTTGCAATTCAAAGGGTTCTGAAGCGCGAATTCCTCAGGTATTTCTCGCTTTCCACACCCACTCGCCACCCACCAACAACCCACCCACGGTTGACCGAGGACAATAGCCGGGGGCCAGCGAGGAATGAGCGCCGCCCCCGGGAAGTTGATGCAATGAAAAGAGGCGACCCGGAGGATCGCCGGGAGACGCGGTCGACGATGGCCTGATGGCCTGATGGCCTCAGCATGGAGGGCTGCCTTCGGTTCATGGTGCCAATGCGCGTCTGAATCTCGGGAGTTAAGCTTTCATCGAACCACAGCGGTCATGTCTGTGAGGACTCGAACCCTATCCAAACAGGGAGATCCCCACGATTCTGTTTAAGTGCGACCCGGCTGTAGCCATTCCGGTCCCGGCCATTCCGCTGCAGGAGATCCGTGCGAAGGTTGACGCAATTGTGCGGGCCGGTGAGTCCCCGGATGACGTGCGCAATCTGCAAGCTTTGGCTCCTTTGGGTTGCCCATTGCTTCGAATCGAGGTAGAGCGTTCGTGTTCCATGCCCGGTGAAGATCAGCAGAAGGAGCCTGGTGCCAGGAGGTCCGGCGGGGGATTTTCGGAAGCCGATTCGGCGCTGGGGACAAACGCATCCCAGAACTGGTCCAGTCCTGTGGACGCGATCGAAGTCTATACGCGAGCCCTGGACATTCTTAGACGGGATTTCCGTACGTGGTCGCCGCGTCCATCACCGCTCGATGCGGGAGGACACCAAGGACGAGGAGCTTCCGATTCAAGGTCCGACGCGAACCCGCCACACCCGCACATTTCTGAGCCAAATCTCTCGCCTGCTCAGAAATTCCCCATTCGAGAGAGGGAACCGTCAGGCGAGGTCGGACTCATTCCGGCGCGGATGCTCAATGAATTTGTGTATTGCCCCCGACTCTTCTACTACGAGCACGTCGAGGGCGTCTTCGTCGAGAGCGCCGACACTCTGCGGGGTGCGGCAGTCCACAAGCGTGTCGATAGCGGTTCGGGCGCACTTCAACCGCCAGAGACAGCGGCGGGACCATCCGCCGACACAAGCACCTCAGCGGCCAGGCCTGAAATTATTCATTCGCGATCCGTGACCCTTGGTTCCAACCGCCTCGGCGTGATCGCGAAGCTGGATCTCGTCGAGGTTCAAGTCCCTCCGCCGGCGGGTGACCAAGGCGATCTCTTTGCAGCGCCAGATGTTGTGCCAGTCGATTACAAGGCAGGGGCCCCGAAGGAGGAACAGTCCGCCAATGACCTTTGGCCTACGGACAAAATGCAGCTCGGCCTGCAGATCCTCATCCTGCGCGACAACGGTTACTGCTGCCGCGAGGGCGTCATCTACTACCGCGCGACCAGGCAACGTGTCCGGTTGGAAATGACCGCTGATCTCGAGCAGTGGATCCTTTCGCAAATCGAATTGGCCCGCCAGACCGTGAACGGTCCCATTCCTCCGCCACTGGTCGCGTCACCGAAATGCCGGCGATGCTCGCTGGTCCCGGTGTGCCTTCCCGATGAAACCCGCCTCTTGGCCACGCCCCCGGTGGACGCTCCCGCAGCCATGGGGATCGACGACAGAGACGCCACGGGATCAGGCTCAACGCCAGGTTCAAGTCTGGCGGTGGCTGCCTCTCCTCCCATCGAGCCTCCACGGCGCCTGATCGCGGCCCGCGACGACACGCGCACGCTCTTCCTGAATACCCCGGGATTTCGAGTGGGCAGAAAGGACGGGATCCTGACCATTAAGGACGAGAATGAAACCGTGGATGAGGTTCGCCTCGCGGATCTCCATCACGTCGCCCTCTTCGGAAACATCCAAATCACGACCCAGGCCGTCCAGGCCCTTTGCGATGCCGAAATCCCCATCACGTACTTCTCTGGCGGTGGATGGTTCTACGGAATGACGCGCGGGCATGGCCTCAAGAATGTCTTCTTGCGCATCGAACAATTCCGTCTCGCCGGCGATTCTGGGCTCTGTCTGCGCCTCGCCCGCCAGTTCATTTACGGCAAAGTTCGCAATCATCGGACGCTGCTGATGCGCAACCACGTCGAAGCGCCGGCGCCCACGCTCGCGAGGCTCAAACAGGCCACCCAGGATGCCCTGAACGCGACATCCATCGAGGAACTCCTGGGCATCGAGGGGGCAGCGGCGGCCGCCTATTTCGCCGAGTTCCAGGGCATGCTCAAGGCCGATGCCGATCACGGCGACGAAGCTTCGGACGCGGCCGGCGATCCTGCCGGTCCGGCCGTTGCCGACAAGGCGCGGCAACTCCGTTTCGGCTTCAACGGACGGAACCGGCGGCCTCCGACCGACCCGGTGAATGCGCTCCTGTCGCTCGCCTACAGCCTGTTGTCGAAGGACTGCACGATCGCATCCCTGGCCGTCGGTTTTGATCCTTATGTGGGGTTCTTCCACCAACCCCGTTTTGGCCGTCCGGCCCTGGCTCTGGATCTAATGGAGGAATTTCGACCTTTGATCGCCGAGAGCGCGGTCCTGAGTGCCATCAACAACCGGGTCATCGGCCTCGGCGATTTCGTCACCGCCGGCAATGCGGTCAACCTGTCCCCGGCTGGCCGGAAGAAATTCTTCCAGAGTTACGAACAACGCATGAACTCCCTCCTGACCCACCCGCTCTTCGACTACAAAGTCAGCTACCGCCGCGCCCTCGAACTCCAGGCCCGCATCCTGGCGAAGTGCCTGACCGGCGAGATCCCGAAGTACGTGCCCCTGACGACCAGATGATGTCTAATGCCATATCGGGAATTCTAGCTACATCAGACACGCATTCTTCGAGAAGTCTTCGGAGCAGCCCCCTCGAAATCGAAAGAAAATATCATGACGCTAGACGCTGATGGATTGAGGCAACTCGTCTCAGGAGATGCTGTTGCCATTCGTGGCACGGCAACACTGGAACCCGCAGGTGGCCCTGGTGACAAGATATTCCCGCCCACTCACGCGGTGGACGAAAAGAATAGGAAGCCCGGCGCAAAATATGCGTTTGAGACGCGGCGTATCGAAGGGCACGATGTAAGGTGCGTGCTGATCGACTCGGTGCAGAGCCAAGCAAATCGAATGGAGGAGGCGCTGCAGGCATTGTGGGAGGACGAGAAGATCGCGCTCCCGGTCGTCAGCGTCGATTTTTCGTCGATCGCGCCTGAAGTGGGCCGGGTTACGTCTCTCACCGCGCCTCATCGTATCGCTGACGCCCTGCTGCGCGACAGCCTGTTGGGTGATCATCTCTTCCGCCTCTCGAAGATCGGCAAGTCCTTCACGGATGCGAGCACCAAAAACGCGACAGCGCTGTTCAAGGTCTGCCCGACCGGGCTTGTCTTCGGTTTGTGGGACAGTACGGGTCCGAAAGGCGGGCTCGGCGCGAAGTTCCAGCGCGCGCTGGTTTCGGAGATCGTCGGTGTCAACGCAGCCAATGGCAGCAAGACTGCCAGTCGAATTGATCCGCTCAACATCGCAAAGGATTCCGCTGTAATTTACAAAGCCGCCGCAAGCGACGAGATGTGGACCGCGAATCCGCGAAGAAGCTGAGAAGGACGATAAGAAGCCTCCCATTAAGGTAGGGAAGAACGAGAAGGCCGGAAAGCCATCTGCGGTACTCCATGGCAATATTGCACCAGGTATTGACGACGTCGCCGGCGGTGTAACCATCGACGAGGCGAAGCACACGGTCGTGCTCTCACTTGCGCTCGCTGCGTCGCCTCGGCTTCGTGGAGGGCGCGACCGAGGCCCGAACGGTGCTGGCCGCGCTCGGGCTCCTAGCCGTTCTCGCTTCGGAGAGCCGCGGGCATGATCTCCGCTCGCGCTGTCTGCTCGTGCCGAAGAAGGGCTGCGCGCTGAAGCTGGAGGCGATCGGGCGAGACGGCGAGACGACCCCGCTGGAGTTGGACTTCGCGGCAGCCATCAAGCTCTACAACGACGCCGTGGCAGCGTTGCCGACGGGTTTGAAGTTCGAGAAGTCAGCGGGCGAGGCGCTCGCCGAGCTTACGCCGTCGCCAAAGCTCGCCGATCTCGTGACCAAGAGCCGCGCGCTGGCTGCCGTCGAGGCCGACGTTGCGGAGGCCTGATGCTCGCCATAGACGTCGAACTTCTGACCGGTCGCTACGCGGCGACCGCGCACAACGATCGAGGGCGCGCCGAATGGCCGCCCCATCTGGCGCGCTTCTTCTCGGCGTTGGTCGCCGCGCTCTACGATCACGAGCCAACTGACCCGACCGAACGCAATGCACTCCTCTGGCTTGAGCAGCAAGGTTCACCGTCTCTGCGCGTCGATCCCGAAATGAGTGTTGGGAGGCGACAAGTTCAGGACGTCTACGTGCCGGTCAACGACGTCACGCTTGGTGACGACGCGAAGAATCCGCGAAGCCGAGGAGAACCTGACCGAAGCCGACACTCCGGCAGCGAAGCGAAAGGCAAAAGCGGCCCTCGAAATGGTCGCAGGCCCGACGGATAAACCATTGAGGCCTCGCGAGCACGTCCCTGATTGAGCCTTCGGCAGTCGGTATGGCCACCGCGATACTGCCCGACAGGGACGCACCCGCCAAGTACGCACCTTCCCCGTCGTGTTGCCCGAGACGCCGAGCTTCGCTTTCCTTTGGCCCAACGCCGACCCGTCGCCTCACCGCGCTGCGCTGGAGCGCCTCTGTGCCCGCGTCACCCGCCTGGGCCACTCGTCCTCGCTGGTGCGATGCACGCTCGCCCGTGGTGGCGACCTCACGCCAACGCTGGTCCCGAGCGACGAAGGTGAGGTTGTCCTGCGCGTGGTTGGCCCCGGCCAGCTCGATCGCCTCGACCGAGCCTTCGAGCACCATCAGGGCGTTCGGAGTCGCGTCCTGCCGGCCCGCCCACAGCGCTATCGCGCGGCGTCCACGACTTCCGCCCCTGCTTCAATGCATGCCAGTATCTTTTCCTCCGACTGGATCCTGTTCGAACGTGTCCGAGGCTCACGGCCTGTCAGCTCCCGCACCTCCGACCTCGCCCGGGCGCTGCGTGGCGCCCTGATCGAGGTACACGGGAACCAGGTTCTCCCGGCGACGCTCTCGGGCCACGCGGAGAACGGCCCGGCAGAGCGGCCGCACGTCGCGTTTGTCCCACTGCCGTTCGTCGGGCACGAGCACGCCGACGGTGCACTGATGGGTTGCGCACTGGTCCTGCCGCACCAACTGCCAAAGCACGATCGCGATCTCCTGCTGCGCCTCGTCGCGAACTGGGAGAAGACGCGGGGGGACGACCTCGGCAACCTCACACTCGCCGGTGGAACACTCCCGCCCTATGTCGTTCGGCGTGTGGATATGTCCGCGAAGACGACTCTGGACCCACGACGTTGGTGCCATGCCTCCAAGCGGTTCATCACCGCGACGCCGATCGCACTCGACCGGAACCCCGGGAACCTCCGCAGCAACCGGGAAGGCACCTCCAGCAAGGCCGCGCGCGAGGCCCAGAAGACGATCAGCGACGCCTGCGAGCGCGTCGTCGGTGCCCGGCCCAGCTCGGTCGAAGTGTCCCTCGCGCCGCTGCTCCCCGGCGCGCAGCACGTCCGGGAATTTCTGCCGTGGCCCGGGCGCCCCGGCTTGACACCCCGCGTGCGGGTTCACGCCGACATACAGTTCGGCGCACCCGTCATTGGCCCGCTGCTGCTCGGCGCCGGTCGTTACTTCGGCCTCGGACTCTGCCTGCCTGTGGAGGAAGCGTGAACACGGTCCACATCGAAACTCAACGCGTGCAGACGTGGCTTCGGGAAGACGCAACCCTTGGCATGCCAAGAGGCAAAATGGTAACGACCAAGCTACCCTCCCCGATGCGACGCGCGAGGCGTATTGGCCCTGAGCTGGTAAAGCTTTGGGTGCGCCTGGAGGTCGTCACGCCAATCATCGGTGGTGCCTGCCACGGCATGCGCCGCACTGAACAAACCACCATGTTAGAGGACGCCGATCGATGAGCAGCGCTTCCAGGAACGAGCGACGCTCCGATAAACTCGCGCTTCTCGTCGGCTCGAACCCGCTGCCGAACTACGTGGCGGCGACCATGCTCCAGCCGAAAGAGGTCGTGCTGCTGTATTCCCCGGAGACAAAGGACCCACGCGATCCACCTGCGAACGGCCCTTCAGGGTAAGCAGATCGGCGTGTCGGAGGCCTGCATCGACGACGCGACGGACGTCCGCAAGATCCGTGACGCCTGCGGATCTCTTCAGGTGGACCACTTGCACTACTCGGGCGGCACCAAGCCCATGGCGGCACACGCGCGGGGGACGTTCAAGCTGGCTGATTCGCAGGCATCGTACATCGACGAGCGCAAGGGGCTCCTACGCTTCGACGATGGCTACGACATCCCGCTCCGGGATCGTGACCTCAAGCTCACGCTGGATCTCGTCCTGGCGCTCCACGGTGCTGCTCGGATCGGAGAACGGACGATCACGCAAGCGGAAGCCCGGGGGAGATTGATGTCGCCGCCCTCTGCGCAGGTGTCCTAGAGAAACCCGCGCTGACGAAAACGCTGTTTGACCACTTTCGCCCAAATTCCCGCAGAGAAGAAGCGTCACGCAGGCAAAGGGCGCATCCTGGAGGCCGTCGGATCACGGGTTCACAATGACCGCGACCACGATTCCCGATTCGGACTGGACCGGGGCTCGATACGAGGCCTGGGACGATTTCCTCACGGGCGGCTGGCTCGAGCGCTGGACCGCGAGCGTCATCCGTTCGTGTCTCGGTGCGTCCGCGGCACCCGAGACCGGCATTCACTGCAAGCGCGGCAAGGCGGTCGCGACCGAGTTCGAGATCGACGTCGCGCTCATTCGTGGCCACCGGCTCTATGTCGTCTCCCGCACGACGGAGCACGAGAAGAAGGCTCTCTGCAAGTCGAAGGTCTTCGAGGTTGCGATGCGAGCGCGTCAGATGGGAGGCGACCTCGCTCGGAGCGCGCTCGTATGCCTCCTCGACGGAAGCAATGACAACGGCTTGTACGTCGACCAGATCCGATCGGACATCGCGGGGATCTGGGATGCGCCGAACCTTCCGCGGGTGTTCGGCCTCGCAGATCTGCGCGAGTGGGCTGGCACATCGGGCACAGCGAACTTGGGTTCGCTGAAGGAGTGGCTCGACTCATGAGCGGAGGCATTGCATGCCGGTCCTGACGGGCATCGACGTGCTGGGCGTCCAGCGCTACGTGTTCGCGTCGAATCGCCTGCGCGACGTCGTGGCGGCGTCGTGGCTCGTCCACTGGGCCATCGCAGTCGATGGCGCGCTCCACGAAAGCGGAGGCGACGTACTGCTCGCCAGCGGCGGCAATGCCATCGTTCGCTTCGCTGATCTCGGGAGCGCGCGCAACTTCGCGGCGCGATACACGCGGCGGCTATACGACGAAGCGCCGGGGCTCGAGGTGGTCGTGGTGCACCGAGGCTTCGATGACGGTGGCCTAGCCTCGGCGCTCGGGCGCCTTCAGGTGGACATCGCGAGGGCGAAGCTCGAGCGGGTTCCTTCCGCGCCTCAGCTCGGCTTATCAGTTACGGCTGCGTGTCGCATCACGGGGCTCCCGGCAGCGGGAGTTGATCCGCAAGACGCGAGCATCCCGCTATCGCGGATGGTTCTGCGCTGGCGCGACCGAGACCTGCGCGAACGCGCGATGGGTCGATGGGCCGCGTTCGTGGGACGAACGCAGGGTTCGCTTTACCGCCGGAGATCGACGATATGGGCAGGACGCGCGGCGATACCAGCCTCGTGGTGTGGTTCACATCGACGGTAACGGGATCGGCGAGCGGATCACGGCCTGGCAACGGCAGTGCGTGGAGCCTCCGGTCAGACAAGGCAGTGGGGAACGAGCTGCGCGAGTGGGCAACCGCCCTCGACACGGCCGGTCGGCGGTCGCTCAAAGCGGTCGTAGACAGAGTTGCGGGAGCGATCGACGGCGAAGCCAGAATCGTGGGCGCCATGCCCGATCTGGGGTTCGAGCTACGCCGCCTCGACGGCAAGATCCTCTTGCCGCTGCGTCCCGTTCTTCTCGGCGGTGATGATCTCACGTTCCTCTGCGACGGGCGGGTCGCACTGCACCTGGCAGAGGTCGCACTCGACGCCTTTTCCGGTGATGTCGCAAACCTCGGAAGCGTTACGGCTTCCGCCGGTGTGGCACTCGTCCCGGCGCATACGCCGTTCGACCGCGCCTATGAGCTCGCCGAAGTGCTATGTGGCAACGCCAAGGCGCGCCGACGCGAGAGGAATGACATCGAGAGCTGGCTCGATTGGCACATCGGAGTGCCCCGCCCCGGCGAAGGCGTAGATGACCTACGCGAGCGTGCTTTCACGCATCGGCTCGGGAACCTGAAGCTACAGCTCACCTGCCGACCTTATCGCATGGGGAGGAACGCGACCGACCGCGAAACCTGGCGCTGGCTCGCGCGAACGATTATCGGCTCGGGACAGGACGGCTTCCGCGGAGAACGCTGGAGGCGACATCGAAACAAGGTCAAGGAGCTGGCCTCGGTCGCGCGTGAGGGACACGACGGTGTCCGTCGCGCACGCGAGTCCTGGACAGTTGCGTCGGGCCTCACGTGGCCGGGGAGGCCTCGATCAGACGAACGGCTTTCTAGACGGGATACGCACGCCCCTTCGGACGCCATCGAGCTTCTCGACATCCACTTGCCACTGGCCGAGGAGTCGGCGTCATGATCGTTGGCCCCAAACACGTCGCGATTGAGCTCCTGTCCGACACGACTTTCGGCCGGGGCGAAGGGACGGCGGGAGCGGTTGATGTCGAAGTAGAGCACGATGCGTACGGTCTTCCGATGCTGGGAGGCAAGGCGCTGCGCGGACTCCTTCGTGATTCGTGGCTGTCGATGCAAGGGCACTTCCCGGATCTTCGCGAGGCGGCGCGTCGCGTCCTAGGTCCGCACGCTGACCTGCAAGAGACTGCAATCGTGCGCATCGGCGACGCGCTGATCGAGGAAGCGGCGCGCACATTCTTCGTCACTGCCAGCGAACGCGAACTTCAGCCACTGGCGCCAGAGGCGCTTCTCGCGGCGTTGACCGAGATCCGTTCGCAGACCTCGGAGGAGCGGTCGACCGGTGCCCCGGCACGCACGACGCTTCGGGCGAGCCGCGTCGTGATACGCGGCCTTCACCTCGTGGCCCCGCTCTCCTGGCTGGCGCCGCCGGACCCGCAAGACTGTGCGTGCCTCGCCCTCGCCGCGCTCGCAACTCGCCACGGAGGTCTTGCGCGCAACCGGGGCCGTGGTCACCTGCGCATTACAATTGATGGCGACCTGGAGCGAACTCGGGCGCTCGCACGAGGTAGAGAATGATCTTTCGCTACGCGCCCTACACCTTGTCTCGCTCGGTTCACCAGCGGTTTTGACCATGCTTGGCGGCGACCCGAACAGCTCGCGCACGCTTCAGTTCATCCCCGGTTCGGCGATCCGCGGCGCTGCAGCCCGAGGGCTCGGCGATCCCCAGGGCGATGCCGAACGGCTGCGGAGGTTTCGCACCCTGATCCTCGATGGCAGCGTTCGCTTTCTCAACGCGTATCCGCGCGCGGGTGGGCGCAGGACGTTGCCGATGCCGGTGTCGCTGCAGCTCGACCGGAACGCTCCATCGGCACCTCCGGCGAGATGTCGGTGTGGGACCTCGCCGAGGATGAGGCGACGTGGCCCAAGTGGCGATGTCTGCGGTGACTGAGCCCTTTATCTCGCTAGGCGCCGCTGAGCCGCTCCGCTTCCAGCCGGTGCGCGGTAGCCGCATTCACCAGCAACGCGACCGCTCGCGCGGACAGGAGTGGAAAGAAGACCGCGACGGTCGCGAAGAAGCGCACGGCGCCATCTTCGTCTTCGAATTCCTCGATGCGGGTCAGGAGTTCGACGGCTTCGTCCAGGTGTGCGGAGACGACGACGCCATGTGTGATTCGCTGATCAGCACCGTCAAGAACGCGCTCACCGAGCCCGTCCTCCTCGGGCGCTCGCGGCGCGCCGGCTACGGCGGCGACGCAGTGATCGCATGGAGCACTCCACGCGACCGCGAAGTGGACGGCCAGGGCTTGGTCGGTGGCGACCTTCCGGCCGCCGCCGTCTTCCGCGTGCTGCTCACGTCGCAGTACGTGGGTCGCGATCCCGAGACGGGCCAGATGGATGCTTCTCAGATCGAGCATGAGGTCGTGGCCGCGCTCGAGGATCGTGTCGCGATCGTCCGGCGCTGCTGGCGCTTCGACATTGCGGGCGGCTTCAACCGCAAGTGGCGCCTGGAGCTTCCACAGGCGCTCGCATGCGCGGCGGGCTCGGTACTGGTGCTCAAGGCGATCGCGCCGATCCCGTTCGCCGACCTGCTCGCTGTCGAGCACCGCGGGCTCGGCGAGCGGCGCGCGGAGGGCTTCGGACGTCTCGTCTTCCTCCAGGCCCCTGTTCAAAAGGTCACTCTGCGCACGCCTTCCGCATCCCCGCGACCAGCACCCTCCGGACAGCCTTCAGCGCTCGTGCGATTCGTCGAGGCTCGGATCCTGGATGCAGCAATCGAGCGCGCGATCAAGGAGGAGGCGGCGCGTCTCGCTCGGAGCGCGAAGGCCTCGCCGAGCCCGAGCCTTCTCGGTCGCCTACGCACCGCAATGCGAGAAGAGCCGGAGAGCGCGCTCGGAACGTTGCGGACCTGGCTGGCGCAGGAAGGAGCTCATCGCCTCAAGCGGCCGGCGATGGATCAACTCGAGCGCTGTCGCATTGGAAACGGCGAGCGCCTATCCGGCTGGCTCCGCGGGATGGCCGGCGAGCAGAACGACCAACCGCTGGCGATGCTTCTAAGGCTCGATGCGCTCGTACAGCGCTATCACGTCGTGTCCGAAGCGACGGCGCGCGAGCACTGGGTGAGCCGCACGCCATGGGTTCGCGCCCGGCTCGTCGATAGCGCGCTCGCGGCCCTCGCCCGCAAGCAGCGCGAACGGAGATCGCCATGACGGCCGTTGCCCCCACGCTGCTCAGCGATCCCGGAGGTGTGCGGCCGATCGTCGCCCGGTGGACGATGACGGCTGACCTAGTCCTTCAGACCGCGACGCACCTCAGTGCCGGCGCGGGCGATGTCGCCGACATGGCGCTCATCCGCGATGCGCGCGACGGCGGGCCTCTCCTGCTGGGAACGTCGATCGCCGGTGCATTGCGGTCGCACCTGGCCGACGTGCTCGGCGGCTACCGGAGTCCGAGGACGCGCGGGTTCCGAGCCTCTTCGGCGGCGCGCGCGGGGATGACGTAGGCAGTCAGAGCCCGCTCATCGTCTTCGACAGCCTCGGGCTCTGCCAGACCATCATGCGGTCGAGATCCGCGACGGCGTGCAGATTGATGCTGCGC
>CAWJDJ010000011.1:0-653517 GCA_963841495.1 uncultured Verrucomicrobiae bacterium | reverse complement strand
ACGATCCCAAGTTTAGGGACTTCCTGCGCCGTTAGATTTGCAGACGGCGCCAGGAGAAATGCTACAACTGTCAGCAACGTGTTGGTCTTCATGAAGAGAGGAGCACGCGCAGCTGCTGGCTAAGGGTTATAGATCGAATTGAAGTCGTACAGCTCGTGCGTATTAAATGGGCCATTGTAAACCGTGAGTTTTGCAGCCCTTCCCACTTGAATTTGCCCTCCCAGAAGTGCGTGCCAAAGCTGGATGAACTCCTGTACCAAATCTCCTGATTAGCCCCCACGGATGATTCCCCGGTCACATGTTGGGCTTGCGCCGGCCGCGTACCGACCTCGGAGAACAGCGAGGCCAGCACACCCAAGGCGTATAAGCCTTCGTTTCGCAAGGCAGCGCGTCGGCTTGTCTTTCGGTCGGGAAACGGGGATGGGCGTCTGTTGGTCTTGCGCGTTGTTTTCATGGCCGCCGGGATATTTTCCGGACAAAGTCCGCCCGTCGGGCAGCAGACCTGATCTCCTTTATTTCTAATTGACTAATACTGATCCCAACATCAACGGCGGTCAAGCGCAATGCTTCGATAATCACGCACTCGTATGAACAAATCAATTATCGCAATATCATTTCTCTCTTCGGCCCTGGGGCTTTGCTGTGGCAGCCGACGGTCAAGGGACAATAACGTTTAACAATCTAGGCAAAAGCGATGGAGAAATCTTTGTCTTCAGTGATTTTCACAGCCATCCCACAGGAATGAGCAAAAGTTGCTCGAAGATGGCAGCTGTCTCTACCACACAGCAGAGATGGATGACATCCGCAACCTTCCAGCGCCATCGAAGCTCTCCGTCCTTCGGCCAGTTTTCAACCTAATTCCCGAGTCCCTCGTTCCAAAGTTGGCTCAGGAAACTGGCGTGGATGAAAAGGCGCGCACATTCAGTCCGTGGAGTCATGTGGTGAGTTTGGGTTACAGCCATCTGGCGCACGCCATCGGGCTCAATAGCGTCAGCGATGCTTCTCCAGCTCAACTCCGGTCCGCTCTCTGCCATTCGTGGGGCGACACCGCCCAGTCGGAACAACCTTTCGTATGCTAATCGCCACCGAGATGCGACCCTCTCGGAGAGACTCTTCTGCGAAGTCTACGAGCATCTGGGAGAGATCTGCCCGAAGTTTGTCAGCGGACGGGCGGGTCAGACGTTTACCCGGAGGTTCCAGCGGACGATCCATGTCGTGGACTCGACCACGATTGAGTTGGTTGCCTCGTGCATGGATTAGGCGAAGCACCGCCGGCGCAAGGCGGCCGCCAAGTGCCATCTGCGCCTGGACCTGCAGAGTTTTCTGCCGCGCTTCGCGATCATCGACACGGCGCGTGAGGCTGACGCCAAGCGTGCCCGGGAGGTCTCTGCGGACATCAAGGAGGGCGAAATCGCCATATTTGACAAGGCTTACGTCGACTTCGGACACCTGGGAGATCTAGAGTTACGCGGGGTGGTGTGGGTGACGCGTGCCAAAGAGAACCTGAGCTACGAGGTGCGAGAGACGTACCAGGTGCCTGCCGGCGGCAAAGTGGTCAAAGACGAGTTGATTCCGTTAACGAACCCGACTTCTCAGAAAGCGTATCCCGATCTTTTGCGTCGTGTAGAGGTGTGGGTGGAAGTGGACGGAAAAGAGAAATTGATGACCTTCCTGACCAATCAACTGACTTGGAGTCCGCAAAGCGTGGCGGACCTCTATCGGTGTCGGTGGCGCATCGAGGTGTTCTTTAAGCAGATCAAGCAGACGCTGCAGTTGTCGGATTCCTGGGGACCAGCGCCAACGCCGTACGCTGGCAAATCTGGACGGCCTTGCTGGTCTATCTCTTGCTCAGATTCTAGCTTTTCAGTCAAACTGGAAACACAGCTTCAGTCGGCTATTTGCCGTGATACGAACGGGACTATGGAGAAAGTGGGATCTGATAAGTCTCTTAGAACTATATGGGACAGCCAAGAGCAGCCCCCGTTACCTTGCGCATCCCGAGCAGGCCTATTTCCCTGGATTCGCGTGATCCCGTGGGACAGCCACCGCGCAAAACGAATCGCCAATCTTTCCGGAGGGACAGATGATCTGAAAAGTCTTAAACCACTTCCGCGCCACGGCCCTCAAATCCCTCGGAAAACCGCAGGATTACCCTTCGGTTTTGCCCTCTATGGGATGACAGTGAGTGATTTTTGGAGCGGGACTGGAGTTCCATTGGATCAGGACCTCAATTTTCAGCTCCGCGTGGCTGCAGCGGGTGGGACGCTGACGACCGTGCGGAGTTGGCTCTTGAGCGACGGAACCGCAAATGGCATCAACGTGTCTCCTGGTCGATTCGCCGATCCCAGTCATAGTGTCATCACGCTGTCCGGAATCACCCCTGGCTCAGCGATTAATGTGGAAGTCGATGCATGGGCTGGAAACTATTCTATGCCGACCGATGCAGTAAATGCAGGGGCCGGATATGGATTTGGGAAACCGTTCACAATGGGGGCTGGCAGTTCGGCGGCACCACCCGCAAGCTTAGATCTCATGCCCGAGTTGGATGTTCGGGGCGTGCCAGAACCCTCATCTTGGGTTTTATTAAGTATAGGTGCTTTTGGCCTAATGCTCGGCCGGAGACGGGCAAGTCATCGGTTGAGAAAAAGAAACGGTTTAGGAAGTGACATATGCTAAGAGCCCGTCTGAAAATTAGGAGGGGCCCTGTTTTCGCAGGAAAGGCCGAATGGCGAGGCGCGACGAAGGAGCATACCCTTCAGGGGTCTGTGACTGAGGAGCAACGAAGCCAGCCGGCCTTTCCTGCGAAAACCCTTCGGGCGACGGGTCTTTTGCGCGAGGCGCCTTCGTTGGCTCGACCGTCACAGACCGCTGGCGGGTATGCTCCCTCGTCGCGCCTCGCCATAGGGCCTTTTCCGCGAAAACAGGACCCCACTTATTTTGTAGAGTCGAGGAGTGGCGCGGTGATGTTTAGGACGGGCCGTAGCTGGAGCCGGCCCTTTCGGTTGCCGGTGCCTGAATATCCCGCCGTGCATTCCGTTTCCACTCCCCGCTCGTCAAACCGGACGTGCCCGTTTCGGGCATCCGGCTTTCGTTCAAGGGGGTTCATGCTTTCGCACACGATCGGCTGGCGGTGAGCGTTGAAAGCCGTAGCAGCCCCAACTCCCCGTGGAGGTACATGGGAGCGTGTCGTAGGGACGGGATGCCGCGACTTCGGTGCTTGCCGTTCAGCCACTGACGCAGCCGATGGCGGGCGTGGTTGTCCACTGCCCGATAGGCTCGGCTGACCGCGCCGAGGCAGAAATAGTTGCCCCAGCCGCGCAGGGTTCGATTGAGTTCACCAACCAGGACCGCAACGGGCTTCCCGTAGGAGTGCCGCTGTGTCATCCGGCTGATTTCATCGCAGATGCCGCTGACCCGCTTGGCGGAGGGACGTGTGCCGATGAAGGCATGTCCGTCCTTGGGCGAATAGCACCTGCCAATGGTGTACCCCAGAAAGTCGAAACTCTCTTCGGGTACACGGCAAGTGCGCGTCTTCTGCTCGTTGACCGTCAGCTTCAGCTTGGTCATGAGGATCTGCATTTGCTCCCGCGCCTCCACCGCCTTCCGGCGACACAGGATCACGAAATCATCTGCGTAGACCACCACCCGCGCCTGCAGCTTCTCTTCCCAGCCAAGCCGCTTCCATCCCAGCACAAATCGCCGCATGTAGAGGTTGCTGAGCCATGGCGAGATCGGTGCTCCCTGTGGAGTGCCTCTCCCGGTGTCTCTGGCGACGCTCGTCCGGCGCTGGCCGCCGTGTCCGTCATCCTCCACAACCGCCATTTGTAACCACGACTTGATGAGCGCGAGCATCGTCCCATCGCTCACGCGGCGGGCCACGCTCTTCATCAGTTCATGATGTGGAATGGAGTCGAAATAGCCGCTGAGGTCGCCATCGACCACGTCGCGGTATCCTTGGTTGAGCAGCCCGTGAATTTTACGAATCGCATCATGAGCACTGCGCCCCCGACGGTATCCGTATTGTTCGTCAGGCATATCGGCCTCGAAGATCGGTTCCAGAATGAGCACCGCTGCCATCTGGACGACTCGATCCTTGATCCGGGGCACGCCCAAAGGCCGTTGTTTGGTGCTGCCGGGTTTGGGAATCCAAACCCGGCGCACCGCCTCGGGCCGGTAGGTGCGTTCCCGGAGTTCCCGGGTCAGTTCTTCCAGCCAGCCGTTCACACCCGTCGCTTCGATCTGTTCAAAGCTCACGCCATCCACGCCCGCAGAGCCACCGTTGGAGCGGCAGCATTGCCAGGCGTGCCACAGCACGTCTTTGCGGTAGATCTTGTCGTACAGGCTGTGAAACCGGCAGGCCGGTTCCCTCTTCGCTTTGGCACGCAACGTCTCCTGAAGCTGCCAGACACTTTCCGGAGTTGTTAGGCTCACGCCAATCTCTTCGCCTTTGCTTCTTCGTTCGTTGCCCTTGAACCAAGGCCCCTTCCCTCCACCGGCATTACCCGGCTTCTCCGGTACTACGGACCTCTCCGACTTCCCAGCCGGCCGCACCCAGACCCTCACGGGCGATGCGTTGTCGTTTCCTACGACTCCGGGCGGGATCTCCCGTGTTGCCACAGAACTCCCTTTGCCAGCATGCCCTCATCAATGCCCCGGCGGACTCGGGTCTCGCGTGTTTCGCTCGCTTCGTACCCGATGGCAGCCTTCCCCATGTCTGAGCTGGGTCGGCGTCCGCATCAGATGGTTTCGGGACCTTCTCGATGTTCATTCGCATTACGGCCTGCTTGCTCGCTGACCCGCTTGACGGGCCTTTTGCACCGGGGTGCTTCGGGCACTTCATTGCTTCCGTGCCCGCCCCGGCTGCTACCGGCTGGAGCGAAAGTTGCCGGGTGGGGTCCTCCCCCCACTGGAGTTCCGCGCCTTTCCACGGCGCACTCAGACGGGCTCTAAGGGCGCCGGCTCTGACCGGCGCCCTTGTTGGTTTCGCCTGGTCGGGCCGCTACTTCGAGAAGGCCTCGAATGCGGCCTGGTCGCCCTTGAAGTCCGCCGCCTTTTCGCCCACGCGAAGAATCGTGATCTTGTCGATCTTGTCACCCTGCCGAATGGAGTCCACCACTCGCTGGCCTTCGATCACGTGGCCAAATACCGTGTGCTTTCCATCCAGGTGCGGGGTGGGCAAATGGGTGATGAAGAACTGGCTCCCATTGGTGGCAGGGCCGGCATTGGCCATGGACAGGATTCCAGGACGATCATGCCGGAGGTCGGACCGGCATTCGTCCTTGAACCGGTACCCTGGTCCCCCGCGACCTGTTCCCGTCGGATCCCCTCCCTGGATCATGAATCGATCGATGACGCGGTGGAAGACCAGGCCGTCGAAGTAAGGTCGACCATTCTGCGGCTTCGGGGCCGAGCTGTCGGTCGAATACGCCTTGGTCCCCTCGGCGAGGCCCACGAAGTTCGCCACCGTCAGCGGCGTCTTTTCGAACTCGAGTTGGATCGTGATCTCGCCCTTCGTGGTGTCGAGACGGGCATAGAGACCGTCCGGCAGGTTGGAAGCATTTGCCATGGGCGCTTGAACGTAAGGACGACCCGGCGTTCGGCAAAGGCAAAATCGGGTGGCTCGGGCGGCGCCTCCGTCATTCGGGCGAGGCTTCTGCGTTCAAACTGACCGGTGTCCGCAGCACACTTCCCGCTCACTTCTTGTCGGCGGGCTTGTCGGCCGACACCACCCGAACCGATTCGATGACGACATTCGTCTCCGGGACATCCCCGGTCGGCGAGGCGACCAGGGCGCCAGTGGGCAGACGGTTCTTGAGGATCTTCCGCGTCGTCCGAACCTGGTTGATCTTGTCGACCACATCCATGCCCTTGATCACCTTGCCGAAGACGACATAGCCGACGCCGTCCTGGGCCTTGTCGAAATCGAGGAAGTCGTTGTAGCCGGCGGGCCGGTTGGGATTATGCACGTTGATGAAGAACTGCGCGGTGGCGCTGTCGGGGCTCCGGGTGCGGGCCATGGAAATCGTGCCCGGCTCATTGCGAAGTCCGCTCGCCTTCGCCTCGTTCTTGATCGGGGCCATCGTCTCCTTCTCGATCAGGTCCCCGTCTTCCACCGTGAAGCCGCCTCCCTGGTTCATGAAGCCATGGATGACGCGGTGGAACACCGTCCCGTCGTATTGTTTCTTCTCGACGTACTTCAGGAAGTTCGCCGCGGTGATGGGGGCCTTGTCCTGGGCGATCTCGAGGGTAACGGTCCCGAGGGACGTCTTCATTTCCACGATGGGATTGGACTCGGCGGCGGCGGCGAGCAGGGTCCCGGCGGCCAGGACGGCGAAATAGGCTGAAAATCGTTTCATGGATCAGTCAGAACGCCTGCATTTGGGAGACGAACCCTGTGGGAGTCAAGGGCTGCCGCCACCGAGGGGCAGGACCGCGGTTCGGTACCCGCCGGTCATGGCCGCCCTTAGTTAGAGCCCGTCTGAAAAGTTGGAATGGCCCTGTTTTCGCAGGAAAGGCCGGATGGCGAGGCGCGACGAAGGAGCCTACCCTTCAGGGGTCTGTGACTGAGGAGCAACGAAGCCAGCCGGCCTTTCCTGCGAAAACCCTCCGGGCGACGGGTCTTTTGCGCGAGGCCTTCGTTGGCTCGACCGTCACAGCCCACTGCGGGGATGCTCCGGTCTCGCCGCCTCGGCCTCGCACAAAATCCCTCGTGGCAGGGCCGTTCCTACTTTTCAGACGGGCTCTCAGGCCAGGATGTCCTTCACCACCCGACCCTGGACGTCCGTCAACCGGAAATCACGCCCCTGGTAATGATACGTCAGCCGCTCGTGATCCAGGCCGAGGCAGTGGAGAATGGTCGCCTGAATATCATGGATCGTGGACCTCGTTTTCGACGGCATGGAATCCGAGGTCATCGGTCGCCCCGTAATTCAGTCCCGCTTTGATGCCGCCGCCCGCCATCCACATGGTGAAGGCCTGCGGATGATGATCGCGGCCCAGGCTGCGTCCAAGGGCGGCATTGCTCTCCACCATCGGCGTGCGGCCGAATTCGCCGCCCCAGATGACCAGGGTCGAGTCGAGCATCCCCCGCTGCTTCAGGTCCTGGACCAGGGCGGCGCACGCCTTGTCGGTTGCGCCGCAGTTGGTCCTGAGATTGCCGGCCACGTCGGAATGGGCATCCCAGCCTTCGTGGTAGATGTTGATGAAGCGGACGCCCCGCTCGACCATGCGCCGGGCCAGGAGGCAGGCGCGCGCGAACGTCGGCTTGGCGGGATCGCATCCGTACATCTCGAGAGTCTCCTTGGTCTCCCTGCTCAGATCCATCAGTTCCGGGGCCGACGTCTGGAGGCGGAAGGCCATCTCGTAGCTCGCGATCCGCGTGGCGATCTCCGGATCGCCGACCTGCCCCAGTCGGCGCCGGTTCAGATCCGCCACGAGCTCGAGCGTCTCACGCTGAAGCCGGGCATCGATGCCCTTCGGGCTCGACACATTCAGGATGGGATCGCCGTGAGTTGCGGAAGCGCACGCCGGTGTAGACGGTGGGCAAAAAGCCGCTCGACCAGTTGGCGGCGCCGCCGCTGATGCCCGCGCCGGTGGACATCACGACGAAGGCCGGCAGGTCCTCGCTCTCGCAGCCAAGTCCGTAGAGCACCCAGGAGCCCATGCTCGGCCGCCCGGGCTGGGAAAAACCGGTGTTGAAGAAGATCTGGGCCGGCGCGTGATTGAACTGGTCGGTCTTGCAGGAACGGATCACGGAGATGTCGTCCACGACGGTTGCCAGGCGGGGAGCATCTCGGAGAGCTCCGTCCCCGCCTTCCCGTACCTGGAGAACTTGAAGCGCGGTCCCAGCACGGCCGCGTCGGGCCGGATGAACGCATAACGCTGGCCCATGATGACCGACGGCGGCATCGGTTTGCCCTCCAATCGCGATAGCGCCGGTTTGTAATCGAAGAGATCCAGCTGGCTCGGCGCCCCCGCCATGAACAGGTGGATGACGGCCTTTGCCCTGGCTGGAAAATGGGGCCGCCGCGGGCCGAGCGGATTGACTGCCGCGAGGCTCGCCCCGCGTACGGACAATGAGTCGCTCAAGAGGCCCGCCAGCGCGATCTTCCCAAGACCGACACCGCAATCGCGAAGGAACCAGCGCCGGGACCGCGGCACACCGAAGGGAAGACCGCTCGATTGCAGGGAATTCATGATGTCATGGAAGATCGGGAATTGAGACGACGCTGCAGCCCACGATAGCAGGCTGCGCGGGTATGGCCAGTCCGCGCCGCGCGGCGGGCGCGGCGGGCGCGGCGGAGCGGCAGCCCGGGCGCCGCATTCCGCCGGGGCCTCGCGTGGCAGTTGGGTCCGCCCCCAGCACGCTGTGCCGGCGCGGCCGCGCGTAATCTGCATGGCAGTCGTCCACGCGATGACCCTGGCGCGGGTCCGGGAACAACACGGGCATTCCCTGGCCGAGGCCGTTCCTGCCCACTCCCCAATTGTCGGCACCTCGCATTCCGCCTTCAATGGCCCCATGGAACTCGTCTATCGGCCGTTCGCCCTGCAACTCGCGCATCGCTGGACCATCGCCAGTCGGACCGGACCCGGCGGCGGTCCCGGCACCGAGGCGTTTCCGGTCGTGATGGTGCGACTGCGCGACGCCGACGGTGTCGAGGGCTTCGGTGAGAGCGCGCCGTCGACTCGCTACGCGGAATCGACCGAATCGGTCCAGGCGTTCCTCGGTCGGATCGATTCGTCCCGTCTGTCGTTCGTGGACCTGGAGCGAAGCCTGGAGTACCTGGGCAGCGTCGGTGCGGCCGAGCCTGCGGCTCGATGTGCGCTGGACATTGCGCTGGTCGACGGCGCGGCACGCCGGGCGAATCTTCCACTTCACGCCTTCCTGGGACTTGGTTTCACCGAGAATCGGCACACGACTTGTTTGAGCATCGGGATCGACACCCCGGAGATGATCCGGACCAAGGCCCGGGAGGCGGAGGATTATCCGGTTTTGAAATTGAAACTGGGCAGCCACACGGACCGTGAGAACCTGGCCGCGCTGCGCGCCGTCGCCCCCACCAAGACGGTCCGGGTGGACGCCAATGAGGCCTGGAAGACCCGGGAGATCGCCCTGCACGAGTTGGAGTGGCTGGCCAGGGATGGCCGCATCGAATTCGTCGAACAACCCATGCCGGCGAGCACGCCCCCCGCCGATTGGGAGTGGCTCAAGGTGCGTTCGCCGCTGCTCCTGATGGCGGATGAATCCTATCGCAGCGCGGCCGACCTGCCGTCCGTCGTCGGGCGCTTCCACGCCGTCAATGTGAAACTGGTCAAGACGGGCGGGGTCAGCCCGGCGCTCCAGGCGCTCCGCGCGGCTCGGGACGCCGGACTCAAGACCATGCTCGGCTGCATGATCGAATCGAGCATCCTGATCACCGCGGCGGCGCACCTCGCCGAATTGACCGACTACCTGGACCTGGACGGAAACCTGCTCATCACCAATGACCCGTTTCGAGGCGCCACCGCCGTTGGGGGTCGAATCTCCTTGAAAGAGGCGCCATCCCGAATCGGCCTGGGGGTGGAACGGGGCCCGTCGGCTCCCGTATGAACCCGACACCGCACGAACGAAAGACGCTCACGTGCCTCTTGCCGACGGCACCCGCGCGGCCTAGGCTCAGATTCATCGATCAGGCGCCTGCATCGTCGTATCCATGAGACTCGTCCCACAAAGGCGAAAACGCTTCGGTCAGGACCGCCGTTCTGTCGCCGTGCCGAACCACGGCTTCACGTTGGTGGAGTTGCTCGTCGTTGTGGCGATGATCGTGATATTGGCAAGCCTGCTGATGCCGGCTTTCGCCAAGGCCAAGGCCAGGGCGCAGGGGATGAAATGCCTGAACAATCTGCGGCAATGGGGTCTTGCCCTGAATGTCTACCTGGGGGAGAGCGACGATCTGCTGCCCCGCGACGGGACAGACAGCCGTGGCGCCTACGCGGTGGACACTGGCGCGCGCGCGGGCGCCGGAAGCCCCAACGACCCGTTTGCCTGGTTCAATGTCCTGCCGACAGGCGTCGGGGAATTGCCCCTGTCCAATTACTGGTCGAAGGTGGTGTATCCTCGGGAAGAGCTTCCGTTTCCGGGCGGCGTGGGCACCTTCTGGCACTGCCCCTCCGCGCGATCGACTCCGAAGGATCCCTTTCTGCGGGACGGTTTCTTTGGATTCTTCAGCCTGAGCATGAACGCCGATCTCAAGCTGCTGTCCGGGAGCCACGTCGACGGGGGTGTCAGTGCATTCGAATACCCCGCCATGCCCCGCCTCAGCGCCCTGCCGAACCCCGGCGCGACCGTCGTGCTGACGGACGTCGCCTTCAGTCCAACCCTCGAACGCTACACCCCGGAGCCCGAGCGCAACGGCATCTTCCCCGCGGCCCGAAGCAGCCAGTTCTCGCAACGACACAGCAGCCGCGGGGCCAACATCGTCTTCGTCGACGGACACGCGAACTTCTTCAAGCGCAGTTACATCACCAATGGTGGCGCCACCCGCGAGGAGAAGTTCAACCCGGACGTCGTCTGGAACCCGAATCGTCGAAGCCCGTAGGGCGGCATCGTCGCGATACCGCAGGGGGTCTCACGGTCGCACTCGGACCCCCAGGACGCAGGCCACTGGTCGTTGAAGGCCCGAAACCCCAGGGCTGCGCGGGCGGTTCACCACCCGGGCCCCCCGCCATCCCCCCGCCATCACGAGCGCCGACGAGCTTCCTCCGTCCAGGCTCAAGGCGTCGGCGGCCCCGAGCTCGCGCAGCAGATCGGCCGTCTCGCGCGGAGTGGCGCCCTCGCTGTAACCGGGCTGACCCCCATCCACCACCAGCCAGAACATCCAGGCGCGATCCGCGGATAGCCCCACCACGGTCGTGGCATCCGGCGTCTGGCGTTCCCCGCGATTCTCGCCGTGCAGCAGGTTGACCACGAAACCGCCGACGGCGAGACGGGCGCCGGCCGGCGTCGGCTGACCCAATTGCATGGACCATTCACCGGACCCGGACTCGACGAGGGCATCGAAGTTGCCCGCCGCCGCCGAAAGAACCGTCCCTTCCCGCATGAGAATGCCCTGGGGCTGAACCGGGCGTCCTGGAAGGAAGCGTTCCGGCGTGAACGGCGTCGCGTTGATTGCCGCCAGGAGGCGATCCGATCGCACGAGCGACGTCGGCCATGCCGAAAGGATCCCGCCATCGGCGTCACGCGAGGCTGCGACCACCACCTCGAGGTGCGGGTTCCGCAGGTCGATGCGGACCCCATGGCATTTCATCGGCCTGGGCAACTCCCGGTTCGCCCGGGCATAGGCGAGACCCGGCGCCACCGTCTGCCAGGCGCCGAATCGCGGGGCGGTATGGGGCCAGTTTTCGAGGATCCGCGGGCCTCGCGGACAGGCCTGCCACACGAAGAAACCCGCCAGGACGACGAACAGCCCGCCACTTCCGGCGACCCAAGCCGATCGCCTGCCCCACCGGCCGGGCGCTGAACGACGTCCTCGAGGGGAATGGCGTCCGATGCACTGTCGCCGGCGTGCCTGGGAGACCGGGCTCACCAGACCTCCACGGGTCCGGAGGGCACCGGGATTTCCACCCGCTCCGCAGCGGGAGCATGGGTGCGAACCGCGTCGGGAAAGATCACGGGACAGTGCGGCGCGGGACGATACCGAGGAAGCAGTTCGCCCCGATCATCGCAAAACTGCGCCCGCCAGCTCACATAGGCTTCGAGGATCGCGTGGAACTCCAACACCGATGCGAGTTGAACAATGCGCTTGTTGAACACGCTCGCAGGACCGAAACGCTTCGCATACCACGGCCCCACCTTGCGAAACATGCGGCACCCGTGTTCCTCGCCGAAGGTCTCGATCATGTACGCGAGGTGCCGGCTCATCACCGAGACGCGCTCGTCGAAAGTCGGTTCCGGAAGCAACACGCCCGTTTCCAGAAAGTGCCGGGTACGGCGGAAGATCCAGGGATCGTAGAAGGCCCCGCGACCGATGCTGACGCCGGCGCACCCTGTGGTCTCGAGCATGACACGCGCCGCCTCCGGGGTTGTCACGTCGCCGTTCCCGATGACCGGGATCGTGCGGACGGCCTCGACGACCCGTCGAATGCCGTCCAGCTTCACCGAGCCACCGAAGCCCTGCTCCCGCGTTCGACCATGGACGAAGACCGCCGCAACCCCGACCTCCTCCAGCGCGCGGGCCAGGTCGGGCGCGGTCAGGTTCGCGTCGTCCCACCCGAGCCGCATCTTGGCCGTCACCGGGATTCGGACGGCCTCCACCATCCTTCGGACGAGCTCCTGGGTCTGCCGGAGTTCGGTCATCATCGCCGAACCGCCACCGACTCGGCAGACCTTGCGGACAGGACATCCCATGTTGATGTCCACGGATGCCACCCCGAGGGACTCGAGGTACTGCGCGGCGTCCCTCATTTCCTCCGGCACCGAGCCGAACAACTGGACCGCCAATGGCTGATCGCTTTCGTTCGTCTCAATGAGTTTGAGCGCCTTGCGATTGCGCTCGAGCAGGGACCGGGCATTGACGAGGTCCGTCGTGCAAAGGCCGATGCCGCCCATCCCGCGGACCACGAGCCGAAACGGCAGGTTCGTGTAACCCGCGAGCGGCGAAAGGAAGAGGTTCGACCCCAGGCCGAGCTCGCCCATCCTGAACGCTGCGCCCGTCATGAAGGGCAGGTTGTAGCAGGAACCCGGTCCGCTGGCGACACGCGCGAATCCCTCACCCGATCCGTCCCTCGCCGGGCGGCGGGGGCAGAGGTGGCGTCGCCGCCGGCGCATCCACGGGGACCAGGGCTCCTTGCTTTCCCTTCGCCTCGTCCACCGTCATCAAAACCAACGCGCCCGCAATAAAGAAGACTCCGATCGCCAGAATGGCCGGGCGCTGGCTCCCGGTAGTCGCCGACAGGTACCCGAAGACGAGCGGCCCGAGAAAGGCCAGCGCCTTGCCGGCGATCCCCAGAAACCCGAAGAACTCCGCGGCATTTTCGCGGGGTGTAAAGAGGGACACGAGGCTTCGCGTCACCGACTGGCAGGAGCCCATTCCAATCCCGGCGAGTGTCGCGACCACGAAGAAGCTGGACTTGCTGTGCGAGAAGTAAGCGAGCGTGGTGGAACCGATCCAGATTGCCAGCGAGATCAGGATCGCGCGTTTCTGCCCGATGCGGTCGGCGAGCCAGCCAAACGCCAGCGCGCCGACGAGCGCAATGACGTTCATCACGACAAACAGCTTCACGATGTCCACCGTCTCGAACCCGATCGTCTCCTTGGCATATCGGGCGGCGAAGGTGATAACCGTCACGATGCCATCGTTGTAAATCAAAAAGGCGGCGAGGAGCTTGGCGAGTTCGCGATACCTGCGGACATGCTGAAACGTTCGAGTCACCTGGCGGAAACCCATCGAAACATAGCCGGTGCCGGGCGGCAGCGGTTTCCCGATTCCGCGTTCCCGGAGGAAGAGGAAGGTCGGAATGATCGCCAACCCGTACCAGGCGGCGACGATCACCGGTATGAGGCGGGCGCGATTGACTTCGGCCGGGCTGGCGCCTTCATGGATGCTACCGGCCAGCGGCAGGCACACCAGCAACGCGAGCAGTCCGCCGCCGTAGCCCATGGCCCATTTCAAACCGGAAATGCGGCCGGCATTCGACTCGTCGGAAATCCCCGGCAGAAAACTGTCGATGAAAACCCCGCCCCCCGCGAAGCCGACGTTCGCCATGACATAAAGGACAAGCGCCAGACCGGTCATTCCGGGCCCGACAAACCAGAGGGAGGTTGTGAAGAGGATCAGGGTGGCCGCGCATGCCCCAAGAAATCGCTTGCGGCTCCCGGAGAAATCGGCGACGGCCCCGAGAACCGGCGCCAGGATCGCGACCACGACCTCCGAAGCCGACGCCGCCAGGCCCCACAGGAAATCCGCCCGACCCGGGTTGCCGACGACGACGGTGCCGAAATAGACCGAGAACAGCACCGTCACGATCACCGTGGTGAATGCGGAATCGGCGACGTCATAGAAGCACCAGCCGAGGATCTCGCGCCGTGTCACGGGAGGCGCCTGGGGTGGGCTCCGCCTGGGGAGAGCTGGGGTCGAGGTGCTCATGGAAGGCTGGAGTGCATGCCGCCAGCAGCACAGCCCAACCCCGCGCGCCCGGCAAGCGCCGGACGTCGTTCCGACCATTGAAAATCCGGGGCCGTCGATCGCTCCTCACCCTGCGTCGCCCCCGGATTTCTTCTTGCCGATTGAAGGGGCTTTCGGCTGGCTTTGCCCCAACGCTCACCCGGGATCGGTCATGGATCTTTTCATCGCCTATGCGGCGTGTTTCTTCATCGGACTGCTGTTCGCGCTGATCTCCGCGGTTGCAGGTCACCTGTTCGGCGGGCATGACACGGATGGTGCCGATGTCGGGTCCGGCGGACACTCCGAGGCGGGCTACGGCGGCGACCACATGCCGGGGATTGCCCCGCTCAGCCCCACCACGATCGCCTCGTTCATCACGGCCTTCGGCGGTTTCGGCATGATCTTCACGCGATTCGAAGCGACCGAGCGACCCGCTTTGAGTGTTCCGTTGTCGCTGTTGGGCGGGCTCTCCGTCGCGGCGCTCGTGTTCGTCATGTTCCGGGCCGTCTTTGTGCGGACGCAAAGTTCCAGTGAATCCCGAGTTGCGACCCTCGCCGGGTTGGAGGCCATCACGCTGACGCCGATTGCCCGCGACGGCGTGGGCGAGATCGCCTACATCGACGGCGGCGTCCGCTACACAGCCGCGGCGCGAAGCGATGATGGCGCCCCGATCGGCAACGGAGCCACCGTGGTCATCCGCCGGATCATCGGGAATCAATTCTATGTCACTTCGTCCGCGACGGAGTCCCATCCCAGGTAAGACGCTCGGATCGTCTGCGACACCATGAATCCCCTCGGACTCCTCGCCCAGTTCAGTCCCAACTTCACCGGTTGGGGCATGGCCGCCGTCGCGGCGGTCGGCATTGTCACGGTGGTTGTCCTATTCGGCATCGTCTGGGCCAGCCGCTACACCAAGGTCGGTCCCAACCAGGTCCTTGTCGTTTCCGGCCGGAAATCCATCTACCGCGACACCGATGGCACCATGCGCGCCCGCGGGTTCCGCATCGTGAAGGGCGGCGGCACCTTCGTGTACCCCGTCATCGAAAAGGTCGACATCCTATCGCTGGAGCTCCTCACCATCGATGTCCAGACCCCGGAGGTCTACACGAGCAAGGGTGTCCCGGTCCGGGTGGATGGCGTTGCCCAGATCAAGGTGAAGGGGGACGATGTCTCGATCGGCACCGCGTCGGAACAGTTTCTCAGCAAGGGCAGCGAGGAGATCCGCAACATCGCCACCCAGACGCTCGAGGGCCATCTGCGCGCCATTCTCGGAACACTGACGGTCGAGGAGATCTACCAAAACCGCGATGCCTTCGCGGGAAAGGTGCAGGAGGTCGCCGCCGGCGACATGGCGAACATGGGCCTCACGATTGTCAGCTTCACGATCCGCGACATCCGCGACGGACAGGGTTATCTCGAGGCCCTCGGCAAGCCCCGTATCGCCCAGGTCAAACGCGACGCCCAGATCGCCCAGGCCGAGGCGGATCGCGACGCAATGATCAAGAGCGCCCAGGCCCAGCAGGCCGGCATGGAGGCGAAATTCGTCGCCGACACCCGGGTGGCCGAGGCGCATCGCGACTACGAACTCAAGGCCGCCGAATACAACGCCTCCATCAACACCAAGAAGGCCGAGGCCGACCTTTCCTATGACCTCCAGAAGTACAAAACAGGGCAACTCGTGAAGGCCGAGGAGGTCCAGGTGCAGATCATCGAGAAACAGAAACAGATCGAACTGCAGCAACAGGAGATCCTCCGCCGCCAGCGCGAGCTCGAGGCCAACGTCCAGAAACCCGCCGACGCGGAGCGCTACAAAGTCGAGACGCTCGCGAATGCCCGGAAGTTCCAGCTCGAGACGGAGGCGGCCGGGGCGGCAGCCGCCCAGAAGCAGACGGGTTTCGCCCAGGCGGAGGTCAACCAGGCCACCGGCATCGCCGAGGCCGAGGCCCAGAAGGCGAAGGGCCTCGCCGAAGCCACAATCATCGAAGCCCAGGGGCACGCCCAGGCCGAGGCCATGCGGCAGAAGGCGGAATCGTTCAAGCAGTACAACGAGGCCGCCGTCATCGAACTCCTGGTGCGCGTGCTCCCCGAGATCGCGGGCAAGATCTCCGAACCGCTGTCCAAAACCGAACGCATGGTCATCATCAACGCGGGCGACGGCGACGGCGGCGGCGCGAGCAAACTGACCGGCGACATCGCGCGCATCTTCGCCCAATTGCCACCCGTGCTTGAGAGCCTCACCGGCGTCGAGTTGCACCGCCTGATGCAGCAGGTTCCGGCCCTGCGCCGCGCGATGGCCGAAAAGCCCGCCACCGAACCTCCCCCAGGGGTCGGTCCCTAGAACCCTGATGGAGGGCTCTTCACCCCCGAAACGTGTGAGGCAGATAAGATCGACATCGACGGTCCCTCGCGGTCCAATTGCCGGAGTCCCGCCAGCGGATGCCTTCGAGTGTTGACCCAGGATCCGGGTCGCCAAAGATCGCGGCATGCCACGCCGTGCCTCGCGAAGGACCCAGGAGCTGGTTCCCCCCGTTTATGACTGGCGCACCACCGACGAGGAGGAGATCCAACGTCGCCGGCTGCGGTCCGAGACTCAGAGATTCCGGATCACCAATGCCCAGCCACGAACCCCGATCTTCTCGAACTTCCACATTCGGTCCCCGAGCGGCCTGACCTATTCAGTCGAGATCCGCAGTGTTCGCGACGCGCAGTACGCCTGCAATTGCGTGGATTTTCGCGTCAACGGTCTCGGCACCTGCAAGCATGTCGAGGCCGTGCTTCGCCATTTGGAGGCGCGCCACCGCAGAGGCTTTGCAGCCGCCCGGAAGGCCGGGTCCGACCGCGTCGACCTGGTTCCCGAAATCGCCGCGGGAACCCTTCGCTTGGTGGGGAATCCAGGTCGGCTGCCGAAATCCATCCGGAGACGGTTCGATGGGAAGGGATATCTTCTGGCGCACGATGGGGATGTCGCTGCGGTCGTCGCCGAGATTCGTCTTCTGAGCGCCCGGCATCCCGGTTCCGTTCGCGTGTCCCAGGAGGTCGACTCGTGGCTGGAGGCACGCCAACGCATCGAGGAACGCCGAATGCTGCGCCACGAGTACGAACAACGGGTGCAGCGCGGCGAATGGCCCATCCAGGAGACCCGTGTCCCGCTCTATCCTTATCAGCGTGAAGGCATGTTGCATCTCGCCTTCGCGGAGCGCGCCCTGCTCGCCGACGAAATGGGATTGGGCAAAACGATCCAGGCGATCGCGGCGTGTGCGCTGCTGCATCGGCTCGGAAAGGCGCAACGGGTCCTCGTGGTGACGCCCGCCTCGCTGAAGACCGAGTGGGAGGAGCAGATCCAGCGATTCACGGATTTGCCGCTGCTTCTCGTGTTCGGGCCGCGTCACGCGCGGATGCAGGCCTATGAAAATGCGCCTTTCTTCACGATCGTGAATTACGAGCAGATGCTGACGGACGCCCTCGAGGTGAACGAACGTCTGCGGCCGGACATCGTCATCCTCGACGAGGCGCAGAGGATCAAGAACTGGAACACCAAGACCAGCCAGGCCATCAAACGCCTGCGCAGCCGGTATGCGTTCGTTCTCACCGGGACTCCCATTGAGAACCGGATCGACGAACTCCATTCGCTGATGGATTTCCTCGAGCCGTCCGTCCTGGGACCCCTGTTCCGTTTCAATCGCGAATACTACGAATTCGATGAGCGGGGGCGACCCCTCGGGTTTCGGAACCTCCGGCAACTCCATGATCGAATCCGGCCGTTCATGCTCCGGCGGCGGAAGGCGGACGTCGAGACGGAGCTTCCGGATCGCACGGACAAGCACCTCTTTGTCGGGCTGAGCCCCGTTCAACAGGCAGCCTATGACGACTACGGCGCCGTCGTCGCCAGACTGGTGAGAGCCGCGAAACGCCGGCACCTGAGCCAGCAGCAACAGCAAAAGCTCCTTCGCCACCTGGCGATGATGCGCATGGTGTGCGACACCAATTTCATTCTTGATCCGGACGATCGGGTCTGCCCGAAGCTCGCTGAACTGGAGAAGGTCCTCGAGTCCTGCCGAGAGAACGACGCCAAGGTGCTCGTGTTCTCGGAGTGGGAGCGCATGCTGATGCTGGTGCGCGAGCTGTGCGAGAAGCTTCGGCTCGGCTACGCGTGGCACACCGGGAGCGTGCCGCAACGCCGCCGGCGGGCGGAGATCAACGCCTTCAAGACGGATCCGGCCTGCCGGGTGTTTCTGAGCACGGAAACCGGATCGACTGGATTGAACCTTCAGAACGCCAGTGTCGTGGTCAACTGCGACCTCCCCTGGAACCCGGCCCGCCTCGAGCAGCGCATCGCCCGGGCCTGGCGCAAGCACCAGTCACAACCCGTCACCGTCATCCATCTCGTCTCCGAAAACACGATTGAACATCGAATGATCGAGACGCTTGCTGGGAAACAGGCCCTCGCGGACGGGGTGCTGGATCTCAAGGGGGACCTCGACCAGATCAAACCCCGTGGCGATCGCCAGGCCTTTCTCGCCCGTCTCCAACAACTCCTCGTGCCTGCCGGTTCGCATTCGACGGATCCGGGCAAAGTCCAGACGACCGATCTTCCCGCCGATCGGACGATGGGATTTGCTCAAAAGGCCCTTGGGCAGATCAACGGTTCCCTTGTGCAATGCGAGGAACGCTTTCCCAGGGAGGGCGTCCATTCCGTGCTCTATGTCGTGGTGGATCGAGACGCCGCGCTGCATCGCGAGCGACTCCTTCCGCTTCATGACGCGTTCTTCGGACCGGCCGTGTCGGATCCCCTGGCCCCAGTGACGCTGGAGGTGGTCGATCGCGCCACGCACGAGGCCCTCGAACGCCTCGCGGAAGCGGGCCTGATTTCCATCACCACGCGCGGGTGCCGGCCGCTGCTGCCGTCCGACCAAGGTGACGCCCGGCCCCTGTCCGAAGAGGAACGCCTCCGGGTGAGCGATTTGCGGGCAAGGTCCGATCGCGGGTTGCGGATGGCGCGGCTGTTGGGATCCGGTGGATTCGCGGCGGAGGCTCGCGGGTCGCTCCTGGAAGCGGGGGCTCATCTCGCCACCGCGCTGGCCGTGGTTCAGCGATTGCCAGAACCGCAGGGACTCGAGGATGCCTTGCGCGCTCCCCTGGCCAACGTCTGGGATGGCGCTCTCCCGGTCCTGCGGAGCTTTGTTGCGGACCCGACCTCCCCGTGGGAACCGGTGGCGGACACGCTGGAGAAGGTTGCTCAGAGGATCGGGACGAGTTCGATGTCTCCAACCGTCATTCCATCCATCTTATCCACGCTGGAGGCACAGAGGTAACAGGGTTTCGCATTCCGACTCGATCCCGGGATCCGGGCGCACCGACGAAAAGGGCAGGCCTTTTCGGGCCTGCCCTTGAAAACACCTTGCTCCGGGTGCGCCGATGACTACTCGGGCTTGGCCTCGCGGGCGGCGCGCGCCTCGTCGGCGGCGTCGAAGGCCGACGCCAGGGCCACGAGATCCTCGCCCGGCTTGAGGGCGTCGAGGATCTTCTGCTCCTCCTTGAGCTGTTCGGGCGTGTAGTTCGCGGCCTTGATCGACAGGCCGATCCGGCGTTCGCCGCGATCGATCTTCACGACACGGGCGGTGACCTCCTGGCCGACGGTCAGGACGTTCTTGATCTTGTCGACGCGCTCCTCGCTGACCTGCGAGATGTGCACCAGGCCGTCGATCTCGTTCTGCAGGCCGATGAAGGCGCCGAAGCTCGCGAGCTTGGTGACCTTCCCGTTGACGAGGTCGCCGACCTTGTAATGGCGGTCGATGTGCTCCCAGGGGTCCTCGGAGAGCTGTTTGACGCCGAGGGCGATCCGTTGGTTGGGGCGGTCGACCTCGAGCACGACCGCCTCCACCTCGTCGCCCTTCTTGAGGACTTCGGAGGGGTGATTGATCTTGCGGGTCCAGGAGATGTCCGACACGTGCACCATGCCGTCGATGCCCTCCTCGAGTTCGATGAAGGCGCCGTAGCTGGTGAGGTTGCGGACCTTGCCCTTGACCTTCGTGGCGGGCGGGTACTTCTCGCTCGCGCTGTCCCAGGGGTTGGCCTCGAGCTGCCGGATACCGAGGCTGATCTTCTGTTCGTCGCGGTTGATGCCGAGCACGACCGCCTCGATCTCCTGGCCCTGCTTGAGAACGTCGGAAGGCTTGGCGATGCGCTTGGTCCAGGACAGCTCGGTGACATGGACGAGACCCTCGACGCCGGGTTCGATTTCGACGAACGCGCCGTACGGGACGAGGTTGACGACCTTTCCCTTGACGTGCTGGCCGACCTGGTACTTCTGCTCGATGTTTTCCCAGGGGTTCTGGAGCTTCTGCTTGAGGCCGAGACTGACGCGTTCCTTCTCCTTGTTAACGTCCAGGACGACGACGTCGATTTCCTGTCCGACCTTGAGGATCTCGGACGGATGCCCGATGCGGCCCCACGACATGTCGGTGATGTGAAGCAGGCCGTCGAGACCGTTGAGGTCGATGAAGGCACCGAAGTCGGTGATGTTCTTGACGGTCCCCTTTCGGATGTCGCCCGGGGTCATCTCCTGGAGCAGGCGGGCGCGGCGCTCGGCGCGCTCGGCCTCGATCAGCTCGCGACGGGAGAGGACGATGTTCTGCCGGTCCTGGTTGATCTTGACGATCTTGAAGTCGTACGAGTTGCCGACGTAGGCCTGCAGGTTCTTCGGGGGGATGATATCGACCTGCGACGCCGGCAGAAAGGCCTCCACGCCGACATTGACGAGCAGGCCGCCTTTGACCACGGCCTTGACCTTCCCGCTGATCGTGCCGCCCTCGGTGGCGGCACTGAGGATCTTCTCCCAGTTCTGCTTGAACTCGGCCTTTTCCTTGGACACGACGACCATGCCGTCCTTGTCCTCAAGTTTCTCGATGTAGATTGGGACTTCATCGCCGACCTTGACGGTCGACATGTCCTCGAATTCGGAGGCAGAGATGATGCCTTCGCTCTTGTACCCAATATCGACGAGGACCTCGCGGGGACGGACCTCGATGATGATCCCTTTGACGATCTGACCCGGGGCGAAGCGGAGCTCGCTGTCCCTCATGGCCTCTTCCATGGTAAGCATGCGGACGTGTGCCTTCTGACGGGTGTGGAGACCTGGCCGGCGTTGGCCGCTAGTTGGATTTTCTGCCAGCTGGTATGGCTGGTGCCGGCGGAGGCTCCATTGCCTAAACGAACCGCGCGTTGCGGTGGCAACGGAGGTTGACGGTTCGGTTGTGCGTTGACGTTTTCGTTTCTCAGCCCCTCATGGGTCGCGCACTCACGCGGCCCGGGCGGTCGACGAGGCTAACCGGCTCGAAGGGCGTTGCAAGGGACATTTTTCCCTTCCATCCACGGATTTACGCAGCCGCTTCCGACGCGTAGTCTGAGAACCAACGGATGAGCCAAACCCTCCAGGCGGCTGCCGGCTCGTATCACGGCGAGTGGGACGAGGGGGCCCTCCGCGCCCGGATCGAACAGGCCCGCGGACAGCTTCCCGATGGCCGGGCGGATCTGGCCCTTTTGTTTCTCACACCGAAGCTCGTCCCCCATGCCGCCGAAATCCTGGAAGTCGTCCAGGTCCATGCCCGGGCGCGCCTGCTCGTCGGCTGCACGGGGTCCGGGATTCTCAGCAACGGGGAGGAGATCGAGGACGGCCCGGCAGCCGCGTTCGTCCTGCTGAACCTTCCCGGCGCCATCCTGACGCCCGCCTCCTTTAAGTCAGCCGATGTCGAGGAGGCCAACGGTCCCGCCTGGTGGCACGCGCAGACCGGTGTGGACGCCGATGCCACCCGCGGCTGGCTCGTGTTCGCGGACCCGTACACCTTCGACGCCGAGGCGTGGCTGCATCAGTGGAACGAGGCGTACCCCGGCACCCCCGCGGTCGGCGGGCTGGCCGGCGGCGCCGCCCAGGCGAATCAGAGCCACTTGTTCCTGAACCAGCAGGTCCTGACCGAAGGCGCGGTCGCCGTGGCCATCGCGGGCTCGACATCGCTCGAGGCCCTCATCTCCCAGGGCTGCCGTCCCATCGGGAAGCCGTGGACGGTCACGGCCGCTGAGCGCAACCTGGTCCAGCGGATCGCCAATCTTCCCGCCCTCAGCGTGTTGCAGGAGACCTTCGAAGGCCTCCCGGCCGCCGACAAGGCGCGCGCGGGCGGCAACATCTTCGTTGGCCTCGCCGTGAACGAATACCAGGAGGAGCATCGGCGGGGCGATTTTCTCGTCAGAAACCTGCTTGCGGCAGATCCGCAAAGCGGTGTGGTCGCGGTGGGCGCGCGCGTTCGGGTCGGACAAACCCTGCAATTCCAATTCCGCGACGGCCGCGCCGCACACGAGGACCTCGAGTTCCTCCTCGAAGGCGCGCGAGCCCGGCTTGCCGGCAGGCGAATTCAGGCCGCGTGCCTCTGCAGTTGCGCCGGGCGCGGGAGCCGCCTTTTTGGTTTTCCCCACCACGATGCCGAGCGCGTTCACTCCGCATTCGGCGCCGCCCTGCCGCTCGGCGGGTTCTTCTGCAACGGCGAGATCGGTCCGGTGGCCGGTCGCAATTTTCTCCACGGTTACACGGCGGCCGTCGGCCTCTTTGTCTCCGACGCCACCGAAGGATGAGCCCGGGCGCCTCCGGAGTCCGCCTCCTCACGGGGCGGCGGCTGCGGTGCAGGAACCGAAACACGCGCTCCTGGAACCGTGGTATCTCCCAATGAAATCCCCCTCGCCTGCCCTGATCATCGTCCCCGACAGATTCCTTGCTCACCCCGAGTCCTGGATCCAACCGCTGCCGCTGGACACCCTCTTTCCCCAAGCCGGACCGCTCGAGGTTGAACTGGGGAGCGGAGACGGCTCGTTCCTCGTGGAATGGGCTCGACGCCACCCGGACCGCAACTTCCTGGGCGTCGAGCGACTGTTGGGACGGATCCGCAAACTGGATCGCAAGGCACAAAGGGCGGGGCTCGAAGGCGTCCGTGGGCTGCGGATCGAGGCGTCCTATTGCCTCGAATACCTCCTTCCTCCTGGAAGCGTCGAGGTCTTGCACGTGTACTTTCCCGATCCGTGGCCCAAACGGCGGCATCGCAAGAATCGCCTCGTGAATGAGCACTTCGCGTCGATCGCGCATCGCGCGCTCAAGGCGGGCGGATGGCTTCACCTTCGCACCGACAATGCCGACTATTTCAGCCAGATGACCGCGGTCTTCTCCGCGTTCAGCGAGACGTTCCGGCCGGAGGAGACACCGGAGGAGCTCCGGTCCGTCCTCACGGATTTCGAGCGCGAGTTTCTGGCCAGGGGCATTTCAACGTTGCGCGCAAGCTTTCGAAGGCCCTGAACCGGCCCGGGTTCCCCGCGCGGGAATTTTTGTTGACCGTTTAGTCTAGTTTGGCAGATTGCGGCCCAGCGAATCGATGGATCGATTCAACAGTTCCGCCGGTTCGCGTGAGGACCGAGATCATGGGACGGGTCAGTGACGCCAGAGAACGCCTGATGACGGCGGTCGGTGAGCTGATTTGGACGGGCTCGTACGGGAGCACGACCATCGATCGGATTTGCGAAAAGGCCGGCGTGAAGAAGGGGAGTTTTTACTACTTCTTCGAGTCGAAGGCGGACCTGGCCCTGGCGGCACTGGACCGGCAGTGGGAGCGGCACCGGACGGAACTCGACGCGATCTTTTCGTCAAGCCGTCCGCCGCTGGAGCGCCTGCGGCGGTACTGCGAATACAGCTATCGATTCCAGGCGGACTTGCAGGGCAAGTACGGTTGTGTTCTCGGGTGTCCCTTGTTCTCGGTCGGCGCGGAGATCAGCACGCGGGAGGACCGGTTACAGAAGAAGATCCAGGAGATCCTCGAGTACAAGCGGCGGTACCTGGAGTCGACGCTTCGAGATGCCCACGCGGCCAGGCTGGCGAATGTGCCGGACCCTGTGGCGAAGTCGCGGATCCTGTTTGCGTATTACCAGGGCCTGGCGACGCAGGCGCGGATTGAGAACAGCCTGGAGGTGTTGCACGAGGCTGTGGAGGGGACGTACGACCTGCTTGGGGTCAGGAGGGAGGTCCTGGAGACGGCGTGAGGCGCGTCCTGGGTCGCGTCATTTTTTTTGGTCGGAAAGTTGACTAAATAGACAACTATCTAAGCCCATCTGTCATGAACGCCCATGCCTGCCCCAGCTCGACCCGTCGTCACAGTCCCAAACCCCATCCCGGCCGCGCCGCCGACCACCCCGTCTGCCGCGCCATCCTCGACAACCTGCAGCGCACCAGGGCCGCCATCCTCGGCAAGTACCAGCATGCCAGCCTGGCGCCGGAACCCATGCTCCGCCAGGTGCTGACCGAAGCCGAGGCCCTGGCGTGGGAGAGTGGTTTTCCCCACCTGCTCTTTCCAGAGCTGGCCGCGGAGAAGGCCGACTCGCTCGCCACCTGGTACGCGCGTCAGCAGTTCCTGCTGGCATCAACGCGAGAACCCGGGCGCGTGGCGGCCTGACGCCGCGGCGCGCACCGTCGGTCCAACTGCAACCCAACCTGAGTTCCACCCCTGTCCGGGGCGGCGCGGGACGCCGAGGTCCTCCTCGGTGGCAACGTCGGCAGCAGCCTGGCAAAGGGCATGCACTTCGAATGGACGGAACTCAGGTAGCAAACGATCCTCGCCGGGCATTCCGCGATCCATGTATATCCGCTAACGCGACGGTGTTCGAATTGCGTCATGGCGCGTCTTTCCGAACGATCCCTTCTTCTCCTGCTCGCATCGGTGCAGTTCACCCACATCATGGATTTCATGATCCTGATGCCGCTGGGTCCGCAATTGATGCGGGAACTGCGGATTGGACCGGGCCACTTCAGCGCACTGGTGGCGGCGTACACCATCAGCTCCGGTGTGGTTGGACTCCTGGCGGCGCCTTTCATCGACCGGTTCGATCGGCGTCGTTTGCTGCTGGTGACTTACGCGGGTTTCGTGCTCGCGACGCTGGGCTGCGCGTTGTCGCGGGACGCCAATGTCCTCCTGGCCGCGCGGGCGATGAGCGGGACATTTGGCGGCGTGTCGGGGTCCCTGGTCCTGGCCATCGTGAGCGACGTGGTCCCGCCCGAGAGACGGGCGGCAGGGATTGGGATCATCATGACGGCATTCTCGGCGGCGGCGGCGCTCGGCGTGCCATTCGGGCTTCAACTGGCCCAGCGGTGGCAGTGGGAGGCGCCGTTCTTTCTCCTCGCCGGAATGGCCGCGGTGATGTGGGCGCTGCTCTGTCGCGGTCTTCCTTCCATGCGCGGCCATCTTCACGCGCATCCGGACATCTGGAGGGCGTTCGCGTCCCTGCTTCGCGATGCCAACGCCGGGCGGGCGCTCCTGTTCATGGGTGCGCTGGTGTTCGGGCATTTTTCGATCATTCCGCTGCTGTCTCCCTACCTTGTCAGCAACGTGGGATTGCCCGAGCACGACCTGTTTCTTGTGTATCTCACGGGCGGGGTGCTGACGGTATTCACGGCCCCGACTGTCGGACGACTGGCAGACAGGCACGGTCGGTTTCGCGTCTATGGCGTGCTCGTCGTGGGGGCGTGTGCGGTGACCCTGGCCATCGCCAACTCGGGTCCGTTGCCGGTCTGGTCGGTGCTTGTGCTGGCGGGATTGTTCTTCGTCTTCGCGAGCGGCCGATTTGTGCCGGGACAAGCCATCATGACGCTGGCCGTGCCGGCCTCACGACGAGGCGCGTTCATGAGCCTGAGCAGTTGCGCGCGCGATCTCGCGGCGGGCCTGACGTCCACCGTTGGCGGTTGGGTCGTCGTGAAGAGTCCGTCGGGGCAGTTGCAGAATTTCCACTGGCTCGGTTGGATGGCGGTGGGCGCCGGATTGATCAGTTGGTGGCTGGCGTCCCGGGTTGAAGTGCGGGATGCGGTGGTTGCGAAGGAACCAGTGCCGGCGCCTGCTTCACCGGTGCTGCACCGGCGCATCCCTTCCGGAACAGGATCGGATGCACCGAGGGCGCCGGAGCGAAGGTCATGAAGGCCATGAAGGCCATAAAGCTCACGAATCTCCTCCTTTACCTCGCGGTTGCCGGGGGGCGTCTCACCTTCGCCGGTGATCCTTCGAGCAACGGGCCTGCGGCGATCGCCGCGGGAACGGGTGTGATTGAAGGGACCGTGCGCTACACCGGCGATCCCCGACATCCGTGGATCTTTTCCCGGTACTACATCCAGGACCCGGTCAAGGGGTGGTTGGCAGAGACGGTCGTCGCGCTGCTGGATGAGCGACTGGGGCGGCCCATCGATGCCGGCATTGTGCGCACCCAGGTCATGGACCAGGTGAACTTCCAGTTCGTGCCCGAGACCCTTGCGGTGCAAAGCGGAGACGCCGTCCGATTTCTGAACAGCGACGACTCGGTTCACAGCGTCCTGACGGCGGACGGACCCCATCCTTTCAACCTCGTGCTGGGCAAGGGCAATGAGCACGTCGAGCGGTTCACGCGCGCGGGCGGGTTGTCTCATCCGATTCACATTGGATGCGCCTTCCACGGGGGCATGCGTGCCTGGATCTATGTTTTCAGCCATCGGTGGTTCCAGGTGACGGAGAAGGACGGGAGGTTTCGGCTGGAGCATGTGCCTGCGGGCAATTACACCCTGGGGGTCATGCATCCCGCCGGTCGCCTGCAGGCCCGTCGGCCCGTTGCCGTTCGGGGGGGTGAAACAACCGTCGTCGACCTGGAACTGACTCCGGATGATCTTCAGCGCACCCACTGATCGGTCTCCTCCCTCCCGGCTGCCATCCTTCCCATCTTGAAACATGAAAACACCCATTGGATCGGCTGAAGACTCCGGTTCGCGTGCGTCTGTCGTCTGGGGGGTCAGCCGTCGCGACGTCCTGAAGGCCGGCGCCACGGCGGTGGCCGCGGCAACCGCGGGCGCCTGGATGCCTGCATGGTCTCGGGATGGCGAAGCCGCCGAAGGTTCCGGGGAGATCCTGGTCCCCTTCCTGAACATGCCGCGAACGGGTCCGAACCAACTGGACTGGGAGACGCTCCACGACTGGCTGACGCCGACGGACCAGGCCTTCAACGTCCAGCACTATGGTGTGCCGGTCGTCCGCAAGGAGGATTTCCGCCTGGAGATCACGGGGCGGGTCCGCAAACCGCGGACCTTGACCCTCGACGAGATCCGGTCGCTGCCGCGTCGTCACCAGTTGATGACGCTGGAATGTTCCGGGAACGGATCGTCGAAGGGATTCATGAACGCGGTCTACAACAGCCGATGGACCGGAACACCCCTCCGGCCGCTCCTCGAGCGCTGCGGGATCGCATCGTCGGCGCGCGAGGTTGTGTTCTTCGGGGCCGATCACAAGGCAGAGACCCTCAGGAAGGGGACGCCTCGCGAGTTGACCGTCGAGGTGCCGTTTGGGCGGAGCCTGTCGCTGCGGGACGCGCTCGATTTGCCGTTGCTTCTGGCCTACGAGCGGAATGGTTCGCCGCTGGAAGAGCGACACGGGGCGCCTCTGCGACTGATCGTTCCGGGATGGTACGGCATCGCCAACGTCAAGTGGCTGACACGGATCGACATCCGGGACCGTCGCTACATGGGCCGCTTCATGGGTCGCGACTATGTCACTGTTCGCGGAGAACGGCGAGGGAGCGAAATCGATTATGTCGAGACCTCCGTGACGCGTATGAATGTGAAATCGGTGATCGCGCGGGTGACCCGCCGACCGACGCGCGGCGGCCTGGTCCCGCTTCGCGCCGGGGGTGCCGCCTGGAGCGACGGCTCCGGCATCGCGCGGGTGGAGGTGAGGGTCGATGACGGCCCGTGGCGCCCCGCCCGTCTCGATGATGCTCACCAGTCCCGTTATTCGTGGCAGTTCTTCTCGATCGACCTGGGTGACGTTCAGCCTGGCGCGCACGTTGTTGTGTCGCGGGCCGTTGATTCCGCCGGTCGGATGCAACCCTCCGCGGACGACGACGAAATCGCGCTGAAGAAGACCTATTGGGAGGCCTATCAACAATGGCCTCGCGAGATCCGGGTCGAAGCCTGATTCGTCGGCGGCCGCGACACGAGCGGTCGCCCGGGGGAGGAGATCCCTCGGATGCAACGCGGTCTCTTCGCATCCTGCGAAACCGCGGGACGGCCGGGTTCCGCCCCCGGCTCCCCCCCCATTCACCACATTTTCGCTCATGCCAGGACAGGATTAGCCGAAAACATCATTGATGAGCCGACCCGCAGGTCGAGACGACCCGCCTGGCGAGCAGGTGGTAGCCGAACCCCGGGTGACGAGCCCAAGGATTGGCCCGCGTGGTTTTCGACCACGGCGGCGGCGATGCCGGGGGCTGCGTCCTCCCGAGGCCCCCCCTTCCCGTCGACGGCGTGTCTACATGGCGCTGATGGGCGCGCTGCTCATGAGTGGCTTTCTTGTGGGCTTTCTAACGGCTCCGTGGTTCGCGAAAGAGCCGGCTCCAAGATTCTTAATCCGGGTGCCTCCGCTGGAACACTTCATGGGGTGGACTTCGTTTTCGGAGCTGGAACAGACGAAATCCATGCTTCGGGCGCTCTGCCTCCGGACCGTTGCGGAGATCCGGGCGCAGTATTTGCAGACCCGTTCGCCTTTGACGGGCACAACCGAGCCCATCGCCGTCCTGCGGGATCGCGGCCTTTCGACCGCGATCGTTGAGATCCGGAGTCAGCTCGAGTCCTTCGCGGGATCGGACCCGGAGGATCTTCTTCAGGGCGAACTGCTCAGGTTTTTGGAGAAGGCCGGACGCGAGGACGAGTGGCTGGACGCCTACCTGGCGGTTCTCTACCAACAGCCCACGGAAGCGGTGGTCGAGGAATACCGAGCCCGGGCCCTGGCGATCGGATGTGCGACGGACCGGGAACCGGAGGTCGCTGCCGCGCTGGAGCACCTGGACTCGATACCGCGCGCGTATCGTCCAACCCCAAAACCTACACCGGCCCCTGTCGATGAACCCGAACCGGGCTGGACGAACTACACCCCATGACCCCCCACAGGCCCTCCTGCGGAGCAAGGCGTCGGCGCTTTTCATGTCGCCGTTTCCTGGCCTTGAACTGGCGTCGAACGACGTGGCTGGTCCTGAGTGCGGGCCTTCTGTGCGCGCTCCTCGCATTGCGGAGCCATTTCGAGATCGTCCTGGTCGTCGGGAGCAGCATGCATCCCACGCTGGAATCCAGTGACATCCTGCTCGTCCGCAAGGGAGTCTACCAGGATGTCGATCCCGGGCGCGGAGAGATGGTCGTGGCGCGTTTCCGGTCGGAATTCATCGTCAAGCGCGTTGTCGGATTGCCGGGCGAATCGGTCGAAGTGGTGGATAGTGTGCTCCGGATCGATGGCCGACCCATCGACGAGCACCACGCGATCAATCCCGGTGATCTCTCCGTCGGCTGCGGGAAGCTGTCGGGCGACCGATTTGCCGTCCTTGGCGACAACCGCGCGATGTCGGAAGGGATTCTTTTCTACGCGGTAATCCCGCGGGACGCCCTGGTGGGACGTGTCATGGGTGGCATCCGTTTCCAAGGCGCAGGCTGGGGCTGGCATGGCCCGCGGGACCTGGCAACCATCCCGGATCCGACCCGGGACTTCGGCGCGCGAAGGAACGGACCCTTTCACCCCAGCCCTGTTCGGACTGACGGAAGAGGGTAATTCCGCAATTCCCGTGGTCGGGATGCATCCAGGTTCAGCCGACACGGCTCACGCATCGGAATGGGTCCACGCCTGACCAATTGGAAGGGTCCGTGAGCAGAACCGAGCCGCGCGGTCCAAAGGGACAATGACACCGCAAATGGCGCTGCGGTCCGGGGGCGGCATCGACGGTCCGCGGGTCGCGGGTTTGGACCAGGGACCGCCCAGCCGCCGACGCAAGGAGGCGGACACCCGTGGCTCCGCCTCGTCACCTCGGCGGCTGCCGACGTGCGGTTCATGGGTGAAAGACCCGTGCGCCTTCAGCCTGATCGAGTTGCTGTGCGTCATCGGGATCATCGCCATCCTGGCGACCCTCCTTGCGGGCGCCGCTGGCAACGTCCTTGCCCGGATCAGTGCCGACGCATGGGCGGAGCGCGCGCAGATGCGAATGGAGCGCCTTCAAACGGCGCTTCGACCCTTCTACGAGGCGCATTCCGTAACGATGCCGCTGGATCCCGATCAGTTGAAGGCGGCAAACGTCATTTCGGACGAGCTCTACTTCTTTCTCAAAGACCGGCGGGTGAGATTCGTTCCGTTCACATCGGGGGATCCGGATGACCTGATCGTCCTGACGGTGGTCTGCCGGAAGGGTTTCTTCACGGAGGGCGATCTGATGCTGTCGAAGGCTGAGATCACGCCCCCGCGTTGATGCTCATGATCCGTAGCCGCACGGTCCATGCAATGCCTCCAATGCACACGCGCCCTGCCTCCCGATTCCCTGTTCCTCATCTTTTCAGCCCAGCCATTCCGGGTGTCGCGATGTGGCGTCGAAGCCTTCCGAGGTTTTGTAACCTTCGTATTGCCCCTTCTCCGCGGCCTCGGCGGTGGACGCGAGCAGCCGGGTCCGTCGTTCGGATGAAAGCGGCTGAAAGGCGCGCGCGGCGGACAGGGCCTGGTCGAGGATCTTCATGGAATCGCACCCCGTGATGACGACGCTGACCGGCAGACTCATCGCGTAGTGGAGACAGTCGACGGCGGAGACGGTGTTCGTGCGCAGTATGGCTCCGCTGCCGAGCGGTTTCATCCCCAGAACGCCGATGCGATGCTCGACGAGGATCGGCACCACCTGCTTTTCGAAACTATCGTAATGGGCGTCCATGACGTTGAGTGGCATCTGGACGGTGTCGAAGGTGAAGTCATGGCGCGCCGCGGCGTCGAGCATGTGCCGGTGGATCGCCGGACTCTTGTGCCCCGTGAACCCGATGAAGCGAATCTTGCCGGCCTTCTTCGCCTCCAGGGCGGCCTCCATGCCGCCGCCTGCCGAGAAGATCCTCTCCGGATCGTTCTCGCGGATGACCTCGTGAAATTGCAGGAGATCGATGTGGTCCGTCTGCAGGCGCCGAAGGGAGTCGTCGATCTGCAGAGCGGCCGCTGTCCGTGTCCGCCCGTCGATCTTGGTCATCAGGAACGCCTTTTCCCGGTATCCATCCCGGAGGGCCTTGCCCATGCGGACCTCGCTTCTGCCGTCGTTGTAGTCCCAGCAGTTGTCGAGGAAATTGATGCCTCCGTCGAGCGCCGCTCGGACAATGCGAACACTGTCCTGTTCATCGGGCTGGACGCCGATGTGGAATCCCCCGAGGCCGACCAGGGAGACCTTCTCGCCGGTTCGCCCGAGGTCGCGCCGGGGAATCGCCCCACCGCCCGTCGCGGGTGGAGCCTCGGCGCCGCGCGCGAGGCGCGCGTTCATCCCGGCCACCACCGTCACGGCGGTCGCTCCGCACAAGAACGCCCTGCGGGTGAAGGTACCCATCGCCGGGCGATGCCCGGCCGCCGATCGAAGGGAAGCATCGGGTGCTGTCATGGGACCAAGATGGGACGAGCCGTCCGGCAGGCAACTTCTGTTGAAGGCCCTCTCGAGGAGGCTGGCGGTCGTCAGCGGGAATCCAGTCCCGGCCCGCCGATCCTCGACAAGCCCCACGACGGACCGGAGGGTGATCCCGTGTCGGCAATCGAACTCCGATGTGTGAGCAAGCGATTCCGAGGCCCGGACGGCCGTGAGACCTGCGCCCTCCGCGACGTCTCGCTCGACATTGCCCGTGGCGAGCTTCTTACGCTTCTCGGCCCCTCCGGCTCGGGCAAGACAACCCTCCTCCGGTTGATCGCCGGACTCGACACGCCCTCGGAGGGGAGCATCCGCATGGGCGACCGAGGGATGAGAGGGGTTCCGCCGCGCGCCCGGGGTGTCGCCATGGTCTTCCAGGACCATCCCCTTTTTCCGCACCTGAATGTGCGTCAAAACCTCGGATTCATCCCGCGGCTTCGAGGGGAATCGCCGCGCGAAAGCGCGCGCCGGGTGGAGGCGGCGGCGGCGTGGCTTGGAATCCCGGAACTCCTCGAGCGGCGTCCCGACACACTCTCCGGCGGGGAGCGCCAGCGGGTGGCCCTTGGGACGGTGTTAGTCCGGCGCCCGGAAATCCTGCTCCTGGACGAGCCTCTCGCCCAGTTGGACCTCCCGCTTCGGATCCAGCTTCGAGGCGAGATCAAGCGTCTTCAGCGCGAACTCGGCGCTGCGGTGATCTTCGTCACCCACGATCAAGCCGAGGCGATGGCCCTGGGGGACCGTGTCGCCCTGCTGAGGGCGGGCGAACTGGAGCAGGTGGGACCGCCTCTGGCCGTCTACCGCGAACCTGCCACGCGGTTCGTGGCCCAGTTCCTGGGCTCGCCTCCGATGAATCTCATTGCAGGGCATGTTGAAGGCGGCGACCCCGCGTCGTTCGTCACCGAACATGGCGGACGCTGGCGATTGCCCCTGGCGTCGTCCCGGCCAGGGTGGAATCGGCCTGCGGGCATTCTGCTCGGGATCCGGCCGGAGGACGTTCACCTCTCGCCGCCTCGAGAAGGCATGGACGGCGAACTCCACCTTCGGGGTGCCGTCGAGGCGGTGGAGAGGCTCGGTTCCGAGACCTGGATTCGGCTGCGGGTGGAGGGTTCACCGCTCCTGGCCCGGACAGCGACAGCCGTGCCGGATCCGGATCCTGGCGCAAGCGCTGTGAGCGTTGTGTTCCCGCCAGGGGTCTTCCATTGGTTCGATGCATCCACCGGTCGACGCCTCTGATTCGATGTGGGCATGGAAGGTCGGCGCAACCTCGGTGAGGTTGGCTCCTGATCGGCATGGCCACCCAGGGTAGCTCCTTCGTCGCAACCCTGGGATGGAGGAACCGACCTCTTCGAGGGTTGGGTCCTTCGTTTCCTTCGCGGTCTGTCTCCTCCACGGCCGTTGGCAACAGATCAGTTGCGCGACGGCGTCAACGATTCCACGGTCATCCCGCTTATCTCCACCCCGAGCCATGGCAACGGTATGATCTCGACCAACCCAACCCGACGACAGTTTCTGAAGCAGACCGGCTTTGCTGCCACAACCGCATTCGCGGCCACCACGGGTATTGCGAACCACGCGGCAGAGGATGCGCCCCGTGCGGAACTGTACCTCTCGACCAATGCGTATTCGTGGAATGTCTTCTATCAGCGTGAGGGGAAGAACTTCGGCGCTCTGCTTTCGGAGGGACTCGCGGAAGTGAAGGCCGCGGGTCTGAATGGCTTCGAACCGAGCGCGGGCTCGGTGGAGGACGTGGAAAATCTGGCGCCCGTATTGTCGCAGAAGGGCCTCGAGATGCGCTCGCTGTATGTCAACAGCACTCTCCATACGCCTGCCGAGGCTGAGAAGAGTCTCATGCACATCATGGCGATTGCCAGGGCCGCCAAGGCGGTGGGGACACGCATCATCGTTACAAACCCCAATCCCATCCAGTGGGGCGGAACCGAGGCCAAGGATGACCTCCAACTGCGCGTCCAGGCCGGAGCCCTGGAAAGGCTCGGGCGCGCATTGCAGGGTTTGGGCCTGACGCTCGCCTACCACAACCACGACATGGAACTGCGCCAGGCGGCGCGCGAATTCCATCACATGATGGTGGGAACGGACCCGCGCCTGGTCCATCTGTGCCTCGACGCTCATTGGATCTATCGGGGCTCCGGGGATTCCCAGGTGGCCCTCATGGACGTCGTCAAGCTCTACGGCGGTCGCGTTGCCGAGGTCCATCTCCGGCAATCCGAGAAGGGCATCTGGTCGGAGACGCTCGGTCCCGGAGATATCGACTATCCCGCCCTCGCGGCTGCCCTCCAGGAGGCCGGCGCCCACCCGCACCTTGTCCTGGAGATCGCGGTCGAGAAGGGAACGCCGAAGACGCTTTCTCCGCTGGAAGCGCACCGTCGGAGCGCGGAGTACGCGCGGACGGTCCTGGCGAAACTGAGTTGAGGGTTTGAACATTTGGCAGACCACGCTCCTCCTTGCGCCGATGCGGGCTGAAGCCCGCGCGCGTGTGCCCGGCAGATGTCTGCCCTAGCTAGCCCGAATATTTCATACGGGGCTTGAAGGAAGAGGCGGCAAGAGCTTCAAAGGGGTTGGGTTTAAAGACTCCAATGAAGCGATCCCCTGCCGCCTCTTCTGAGACAGACTGTAGGAACGAGCCGCTGCTCTTTTAAGATCTCCGGTCAGATTATCCATCAGGCGGTAACCCGATTACCCGAAAGAAGCGAGCGGCCCCGACGATGGCGTTGGTCGAGCTTGTTGCCAACGTCCGCTCGCCCGCATCCGTCCATGTCTGATTCAAGGCTGATACGTCCTGGACTTGATAGTGCCCGAAGACGCCGATCCACTCGATGACAATCGTGTCGCCTTCGGGACGAATCGCGCGAACCAAAACACCTGTCACCGGTAGAAGATCGAAGGCTTCTAGGCCTTTTAACGGCTTTGGTGGGGCCGGGTTGACGAGGATTGGACTACCTTCGGCATAGAACAGAGCAGATTCTCCGTAGCCACCCAGGCCACGTTTGGCCGCATCTTCATAGGTCGCTCCTAGACGGACGTCCCATACACGAACTTGGAGCCATGCGTGCAGGGTTCCCGGCGTCTCGAACACCAAAATTATCTTCGGTGAGCGAAAGTATCCGGGCGAATGAAACGTCGCAAAGACTCGATCATTCCCGTTAAGGCTTCTGCCAGGGGCCAGCGCGCTGCTGTCAGGGCCTCCCCACAGCTCCGCCAGATAATTCGTTCCTTCCAACGCCACACCTTGCGAGTCCACGACCGGCGCATCGATTCCATAAACGGCTAACCGATTGTTCAGTTCAAATTGCACAATCGCGGTTGTGGTGTAAGAAACCGCGAGGAACTGACAAAAAGCGATTGAGATAAGAAAGGTCTTCATAGTTCTGCAGCAAGGTCAGGGGTTATGGCCAAGTAATCCGCACGCACCGAATGTCGGATTGAGCCCTCGTGTAGAGCGTTCCCTCAGCTGGAAGGCGATTGTCCGTCCAGGTCAGGTACACGTGCGACCACCCTGGGTGCTCAAAGGCGGAACATCCTTGTCCTCGAAGACCGCTCCGCCAAACTGAGAGAACGCGTAGCCGACAAAACGTGGAGTGCGAGTTGTAAGATAAGGGCTCGCCCCAAGCTCGAAGACTCCCTTGTTTGAGTCCACGAACCCCACGATCACATTGCCATTTAGAACAGCACAATGGGATTCGAATTGCGTGTTCTGCTCCTGGCCATAGTCAGCCGTCGTGCTGTTCACCACTACGTTGAACGTGACTTCGTATTCCTGAAGATCCTTAAGTCCGTCGCCATCGGTATCATTCACCTTCGGATTCAAACCTCCGAAGTACTCCTTGAAGTTGATCAAGCCGTCGCCGTCGGGGTCGCCATTGCCATTCTGGACGCCCGTGCCGCCCCAGTGAGTGATCTCCCACGAGTCCGGGAGTTCATCGAAATCATTGTCACCGTCGCAGTTGACCGTGAGATCGCCACTGATGCAGGCACCGTTCTTCGACGTGGTCACATTGCATTTCTTCGAGTTGCTGATCGTGACCTGGGGGCAATTGGCGCCGCCATAGACGCCTGTCTGCGAGTTCTTGATCGTGGAGTCTCTGAATTGATGGGTCGCGGTGACGCCGGTATTATGGTCGTGGCGGACGCCCACCTTCGCCCACCGAATGTAAGCGTTACGAATGTCCGTATTGAAGGTCGGATAGTAAATCCAGATCGCAGGGGACGCGGCATAGGTCGGACTACCGGTACTGCCGCCAATGATCTCGCCATAGAGATTGTCATCCTTGGATGTGAAGACAGCCTGCGGACTCGTCGCTGGGAAATATACGTAGCCGTAGAGATATAGACTAGCATTATTGGTGTACTTGATAATGCAGCCTGGTTGAAAAGTCGCCGATGAACCGACTCCAAATGTGCTGCTGATGTAGTAAGTGCCATTGGCCAAAAAGGTAAAACCACTGCCGGCACTGCCATTCTTGATAACATAATCGATAACGAAACCTTTGGTCGCCCGCGGACGCGTCGCGGAAGCAAGTTCCGGGTTGCCCGATCCGATAGTTCGCACGGGCGCCTTGCGTCCCTGCGAGGCGACCGACGCCATTGCCGAGGCTGCAGAATCACGGGAGGGAAGCGATGCTCTCTTCGAAAGGGTTCGGAGGAAAGGCTCGATTGACCGATACTCGACCCCTTCAATGAGGTAACGGCGACCGTCAATCACCTCGAACTTCTTCCCCACCGGCACCGCTTCTTCATTTGGGTCGGTGTTTTGTCCTGACGCGAGATCGAAGATGGTGAAGGCGTGCCCGATCGCCATTCAGACGTCGTCCCCGAAGTCGAGGGTTTCATCGGTGAAATCCGGCTCGATCATAGCGGCGCGACGGGCAGGATCCTCTTCGCGGCGAATCAGACGCGTTGTGCTCTCGGCTGCCGTCGAATCAGGGCCGAATTCCGTCCAGACTTCCAACCTCGTCAGTTCCGAGAGCCCATAATCAGACGGTAGTCTGGGCGCCTCGTGCAAGACGACATCGGAATGGAACGCGCCTACCTCGTAGGTGTAGCGAATCGAGGCCTCAATGTCGTCGAAGCTGTCCGAGTAGACAACGACGTTCGGGGCGACTTGCTCGGCGGAGGAGTCCTTGACTCGGGCCAGAACCACCGATGCACCGGTCACGGGGTCGTAGTAACCAAGGGCCAACGGCGCACTTTCGAGGCAAACGCCCTCCGCCGTGTAGAGCACGGCACCGGGTTGATTGAGGTTCTTGGCCAACTCGACCTTCTGCGGTCCCGTGTGCACGGCGAAACCGGCCGGCGTTTCCACGAATTCAGGCACCGTGCGTCGCCAAAAGCCATTCTCGTCCCTGTAGTTCCTGCCGTCAGCAAGCTCCACGTACGTCGAGGCTTGGGGAAGTACCTCGCGGGTGGAGGCGTTGGTGACGAGATAGCCCACATGCCAGGAGGCAACGGTGTCCGATAGCTGAAGTTAGTCAGGAACGAATGGCTGGTTGAGGGCGGCGTGTAAATCCTGTCCCGTGCACAGGGCGCGCGGGGGTTCAAATCAGTCTCCCGCTTCCGAAAAGGCGCTCAGAAAGGCCCATAAACGCAGGAAATAGGCTTGACGCGGCCAAGTGCCGCCAAAATTGCCTCAATGGCTACTCCTTGCTTACCCTCCACCGTGAACGACGCGTTTTTTGCCCCGATCGCCAATCTCGCCGAGACCTCCCAGCACACGCGACCCTGTCCGGAGATCTCCGACAGCCAGTGGGTGCGCGCCGGTATTCAGCGCGTGCTCGAGGATGTGCCCAGCGGACGCGGCTTTCTGCAGGAGCACGGCCTGCGATTCGCCCAACCTCCGAAGGTCTCCAACTACTTCTCCAGTCTTCACAGCGAACGACGAGGTGCGGTGCTTCAGGATGTCGTGGATGGAGTGCTTTGCCAGGTTGCTGCGACTTCAACCGATCGACTGAGCCATATCCCCGAACTGGCCAATTACGTCTGCTTCGCCGTCGATATGCACTGGCACAAGGCTGCTGCCCACGACGAACGTTACGCTGGAAAAAAAGTCGCCGTGGGACACTGCTTCAGTCTCCAGTTGCACGACCATAGCGTCCGTCATCTGGCCGTGGCCGAGGGCGAGCACGAACATGACATGAGCGTGTTGAAGCGTCTAAAGCCCAAGGGCCTCCGACAAAGCGTGAGAAAGGGCCAGCGGGTGTTGGCGGTGTATGACCGAGCGGGCGTAGACTTGGGGTTCTGGAAACGGTGCCGCCACGAGAACGCCGTCTATTTCCTGAGCCGCGTCAAGGCGAACATGGTCTTCGAATGGGCGGATGAACATTTGTGGGACTCGTTGGACCCGCGCAACCACGGCGTGTTGCATGACCAGTGGGTATTGTCACGAGAGGGACACCGATTGCGACTCATTGAGTACCAGGATCCGGAGAGCGAGCGGGTGTTCATGTTCCTGACCAATGAACCGGACCTGCCGCCCGGGGTGCTGGCCGAACTGTATCGGCGGCGTTGGGAGGTGGAGAAGGTATTCGATGAGATAAAGAACAAACTGGGCGAGAAGAAGGCTTGGGCGAGCAGTCAAGAGGCACGCACAGTCCAGGGGCGCTTCGTCGCGCTGACATACAATTTGGTGGAATTATACGAACGACATCTGGAACAGGAACATGATATCCACAACCGGCCGGAGGATCAGCGTCGTGAAAAGCGATTAGCAACGCTGGCCGAGCTTCTGCCGCTCGGCGGCGATATCGACGCTGCTGCGTACCGGACGTAATGCCACGCAGCGAAGCGTGAAATTCATCCGGTGGCTCCGCCATGCCTTGCGCGAAAAACTCGCGGAAGCGGTCGCTGTCAATCATCTGCGCCGTCTCTACTCAACCCTGTAACTACGAGTATCGGACACCGATGGCCAGGAGGTGGAATGCGTGTTGAGAATGGTCGGGAGGGCGTTCTGGAAGTGGACCCCGGCTCGGTCCAGACTCTGCGATGGAGCGGTCATCGGCATAAGACAACAGACGCCGATCGTGAAACTCGACAGGAACCATCTCCGGATTCTGGCCTTCGTCAAGGCCGACGCCGACGAGCGTCCTGCGGATTTGAAAGTGGAGTTCGAACCCTGAGCCGTGAGAGAGACTTGATACGTCATAACATGATCCCAGTTGAGGGTGGCAGGCCTCTATCCATTTCTTCCATGGGGCCGACAACAGATTTGAGGCGGGATGGCGTAGGTCATTTCGCTACAGTACTTCGCATTCTGTGATGATGACGCCTGACGCTTCTGTAACAGCGAGTTAGCCGCAAGCCACTCCGAGACTCCGCTTTCGAGGACTGGGGGTGCGGCCGTGGATCTGGAGTCTTTCAGCTCTGAGTTTACCGGCGCTCGTGGGATCGCGCTGGAGCGGTTGCTCGCGCGGAAGAATGAGACTATCCGGGGTCGGAAGATTCTGGCGCGATAACGCCCGCTTGGCGCCAAACGCGACAGTGTCGTCGTACCAAGATCCATCTCGGACTTCAATGTTCACGACCGTAAAATCATCACCTGCCAGTCGCATGGTTGCAGAAGACGGATCTCTGGCCCCACCGTGACGCCGACCGCCCGCTAGTTCGCGCCGTCGATTTCCTGGTCTGGCAGGGCTACCCGGCCGACTGGGTCATGCGCCTGACCCTTCGCCAACTCCTGGCCTACCTCGAAGCCGCCGCCCACCGACTGACGCTCGCCGCCAAGGCGGGCGCCTTCCCTCACCCCTGAACCCATGCCCGCCGACACGGTTGAAGTCGTCGTCAAGCTGACCGGCCTCGGGGCCGTGCAGGCGGGCATGCGCCAGTTCCGGGCCGCCATCAACGGCCCCCTCGAAGCGGCAGCGACTCGCATCCGTGGATTCGCTCTCGGGCTGGGCAGCACCTTCCTGGCCGGGCTCTCGGTCTACCGGATCGGCGCCGAACTGGGGAAGGCCCTGACCGAGATGGATCGGGCGGACGAGGTCTCGCAGAAGCTCGGCATCGCCGCGGACGAACTGACCGCCCTCAACTTCGCCGCCACGCTCGCGGACTCGTCGGCGGAGAAGCTCCAGAACGGGTTGAAGTTCCTCGCCCGGTCGGTGGACGAGGGCGCGGAGTCCTTCACTACCCTTGGGATTCAGCTTCGCAACGCCGCCGGCGCTTTTCGCCCGCAGCGGGAGATTCTCGAAGACATCGCCGACCGCTTCGCGGCGATGCCGGACGGAATCGAAAAGACCGCGCTCGCGCTGAAGCTCTTCGGCAAAGAGGGCGTGAGCATGATCCCGCTCCTTTTCGCAGGAGGAATTGATGGCGTGGAGCGAGACCCAGTCGGAGGTGTATTACTGTTTGGCTCCAACACAAATACGCTCATAGGCGCGGACGACTGCGGAAAGTTCGAGGCGAAGACCGGACCGGGTCCGAGCAAAGGCCGGAGACGCATGACAGCGTGGCGAAGAGGCGCTATTGGACTGCTTGAACGCGGTAATATCGCTCACCAATCGGTTCTGAGTTATCCTCGACGAAGGATTCCCCGCTGACAGCGCGCACATCAGGTCCGGTCGGTAGCCAGGTGCCATCGCTCAGACTGTCGCGGTACACCAAACGATAGACATGGCCGGGTGTGGAGACCCAATAAACCACAGTTGTGCCGGTGATCACCGATCGTGTGGCAAAGACACGGAGATATTGGCCACCGTCGGTTGGATTTGTGCCTGCGATGAATTCGGAAAGATCCGAGATGCCGTCGCCGTCGCGGTCGCCGGAGCCGTCGGATAAAAGATCACCAAAGTAGGCGAGTTCCCACTCATCCTCCAAACCGTCACCATCCGAGTCCATATCTTGGAGGCGAACCGCCAGGATATCTTTGGTCTGGTTGACATCGCCGGGAATCAGGTTGTCGGCGAAGGTCTCAAACACCAGCGTCCAACCATCCGCGCTGAGGATCGGCCTGCCGGAGAGTCCGTTCCCGGATCCGAGACTGTCTGACGCAGCCGTCAGCAGGACAGTTGATCCCCGTTCCAGGTCGTGCATGAAGAGGTTATCCACGTTGGCAGTTGGCACGGATCCCAGATCGGTGGCGCGACTTCGGAACAGGATGCGGCCTCCATCTGGAGTCAGCAGGGGGTATGTTGAAGGCCCGTTACCACCTTCTGTTGTCGCCGCGCCGCGACTCACCAGCTTGACCGTTCCAATTGGCCCGTCCCAAACCCATATTTGAGGAATCCCGGTCTCGTGCGACTCGTAGGCGATCCGGTTCCCGTCTTCACTCAAACTCGGCCGGAAGGCCTGGCGCGAGATGGTGAGAATCGTGTCGTCTCCCAGGTCGATGCGCTCGAGGAGTTGGCCTTGGGCTTCGTCCCGCGCCAATGCGAAGAACCGACCATCTGCGCTGAATCCAACCCGGTCAGTATCAGCAGCAGTTACGGCATTCGGGCGACTTATGGAAGGAAGGCTTGTGATCCGGCGCGTGGAACGTGCCTGAAGGTCGTGAACGAAATAGCCGCTTTGGCCTGAACTATCCAGATTTGTGGCTCGGGTCAGAAACACGATACGAGTGCTGTCAGGCGAACTCCCCAGGACATACGAATGACCTCGGGCAGGACCGGTGCCGCCGTGACTCGCCGAGACGAGAAGGTTGGTCGTGGCTTGCGTGTCAAATACGTAGATCTGGGAAATTCGGGTCGAATCGATGACGTCGGTATTCTCGTGGACCAAGTAACGACCGCCTCCCGCGAAATAGAAGGCGTAGCGATAGGTGGCATTGCCGACGGTGCTCCGCTCGGAGTGGGGCACCCGATAGGTGATACGAGAGATCAGATCCCGGACATAGAGGTTTGCGAATTCGCCACTCACGCCAGCCACCAGGTCAGTCGCCTGGCTGGCGAACGCGGCGTAACGCCCGTCCGGGCTGATGGCGATGCCACCAAGCACGCCGCCAATCGAGGGAATCCCGTTCGTGTTGACGTTGATCGCTTCATTGCGGGCGGTGACAAGATCACTGAGATGGGCCATTGCCTGGATGGCCGCAGCGTCGGTCTCATCGCCTTCCGGAAACAAGGCGTGCACGAGGAAGCGACCGTTCTCGCTGAGGGGTTGAGCACCCAGAAGCGGCCATCCGCCGACAACGCCGGGTTGTGTCAGCCCATGTCCGGTCGAAACCCGCTCTACGACATCGGTCACCGCGTCATAAAGAAAGACGTCGCTCGCGTGGTTCTGGTCGTTCGCCATCAGTTGGTCGGATCGCGACTCAAATACGATCCAACGTGCGTCTGGTGTCATGTCGATGGCTGCGCAATCGCCGGAACCCGTTCCATCCAGTCCGCGCGAGGCAAGCCGGGTCGTTCCGGATTGCCGATCGCGGAGATAGACCTGGAAATCTCCATTCACAGTCTCCACGACCAGGTTGGACGCCGAACTGAGGAACGCGACGAAACGGCCATCACGACTGAGGTGGGGATCTCGACAAACTCCGTTAGCACTCGAGACGCCGTCGTGGCCGATGCTGACCAATTCGACGTCGTTGCTGGCTCCATCGAAGAGGTAGATGTTCGTGATACTCGCGTAGAGGAGGAAGCGGTCATCCAACGTCATGGCTGGCGGCTCGTCCCACAAGTGTTGGCCGACACCATCGTGGCGGAGGCTGGCAATATGTGTGATCTGTTGTTCCAGGTCGCGCAGGAACACGGAGTTACGGTCAACGCCCGGCGCCAGATTCGAGGCGCTGCTGGTGAAGGCAACCAGCCTCCCATCTGCGCTGATCGCCGGATTGAGCGAGGGGGTGAGTCCACTCCCGGCGCCATTCTCCCCGACTGAAACGAGCAGATTGGTGCGCTCGATCGTGTCGTGGATTACAATGTCCCAACCGGCGTTTGTGTCGATCGACGTGGCGTTGGTGGCTTGCGTCTCGAAAACGACGTAATGACCATCGATCGACGCCCGCGGTGAACTCGACTCAGCATTGGCGGCCGCAGTGCCTTCGAGGTTCACGCTCACCAAGTGAGAAGAACCGGTCAGGTGATCGTACAGGAAGACGTCATAGGTCCCATTGGTGTCCACCACATCCGTGAGATTGTCCGCCAGACTCTCGAACACCACGAATTGCCCGTCGCCACTGAGGACCGCATTCCGGGATTCGCCATTTCCGCTCGTCACGCCGTCGCGCCGGTGAGAGACGAAATAGGTGCGATTGGATTGCACATCCCGAAGGAAAACATCTGCCGAATTGTTGGTGTCGTTTGGGACCAGGTTCACAGACCGGCTCTCAAAAAGGACGAAGCGCCCATCTCCACTGATTTGCGGGTTGAATGACAAACCGTCGCCGGTGGCAGTCCCATTGAGGCTGACGCTGATGAGGCGCAATTGACCGGTGCTGCGGTCCTTCAAGAAAACGTCCGCCGATTGATTGGAGTCGCTTGGAGCCAAGTGATTGGCATCCGAGAGAAAGACGACGTAGCGACCGTCGTTGCTGATGCGAGGGGCAAAGGAATTGCCCAGGATCTCGCGTGTCCGCGGTCGGACACCTCCCGGTGCGATCGCCACTGGGGCGGATGCGCCCATCGACGCGGCGTCCCACCAGCCGCAGCTGAGCAAGATGGCCGCGAACACCAGCCGTGAAAGGCTGCTGAACATTGGTCCTGCTTTCTGGCCCCGGCTCACCATCGCGGTGGCGGATCATCCACCGGAGGGTTGGCCCTATTCAAGAATCAGCCGATGGCCGAGCTCGGTTGGGTGAGTGCGCACCCTGGCGCCAGCGTGCGCTTGCCAACTTCGGCGGGCAATCCAGTGTCGGGAGCGAACGAACGCACAATTCAGTACCTGACGTGATGACCTGTCTCGACCATGATTTCCGACAAAACCGGAGGCCCGGGGCCTCGACCGAGGCGGGGTTCAGCCTCATCGAGGCGGCATGTATCGGACTTGCAGTGGCTATCCTTGCCCTCCTCTGCGTGCCCAGGGCGGCGGGACACGATCGAGGTGCCGGAGTTCGATGCCTCGAGAATCAGCGGCAGCTGATGGCAGCCTTCCATGCCTATGCCGAGGACCACAACGGTACCATTCTGCCGTCGGAAAGTTCGGACTTTGCCGGCGGCTTTTGGCCAGGACCGCAGCCAGCCTTGTCCGCCGGAATCTCGAAGGACGAGGCGGCGCGACGCGTGCAGGCGGGGCTTCGCCTCGGATCCCTTTGGACCTATCTCCCGAATGCGGAGGTGTACCACTGTCCCGACGATCTGCGTTCCAAGCTCAACGAACCGGGGACGGGGTGGGCTTATGACAGCTATTCGAAAGCCGCTGGCATGAATGGGGTGACTTGGTCGGGCAAGCCGCCGCTCCGCGCCATCGCAGCGGTGCCCGAACCGGCCTTCGCGATGGTCTTCGTCGAAGAACCCGACCCACGGGGATACAACATGGGCACGTGGGTCCTGAATGTCTCGCCGACTGGGTGGGTGGATCCGGTCGCTATCAACCACGATCGCGGCGGCACCTTCAGTTTCGTTGATGGCCACGTTGAAGCGCGACACTGGAAGGACCCTCAGACACTCCACGCCGCGGAAACGTCGTCGCAAGGCATCCAGTCGTTTTACTGGCCAGGTGGCGACCTCGCGAACCCGGACTTCCGGTGGGTCCTGAGACGATACAAGTACGAGGGTTGGACGCCTTTGCCGGATTGAGCGATCTCGCCGACGCGAACACAGCGGACTGAAGGGCTCGCGTCACGGTTAATCGAAGCGAATGAAGTTGCAGTCGAGACGGGGGGAATCGTAACGATGTGCAGACAGAAATGACCCTCATGGCGACTGCCGAAGCGTCGAGTCCATCGGGGGTCGCGGTGCCTAAAACGACCGACCCGCACCTACCAAGAACCCGACCGCGATGAAAGCGCCTTCCATGTCGGCAGACGGGACGCGATCGTCGCGGATGAGGAACGCGATGTCCTCCAGGTCCTGCGGATCATCGTCGCGCATCGTCTTGGTCAGAATGACGCCATTGATCGGCAACTTCCCCCACAAGCCGATCGCTACCTCGGTCGGCTGAGCGGTCGGACGCTGACCCTTCAGCCCCGCACACGTCGTGTTCTCCCTCCGCTTGACCGCTGCGTGAGAACTGGTTTGCTCCGTCCTTGCAAGATGCCTGCGGACAAATCCACGCTTGACGAGTTGCGGATCGCGCGTCCGACCGTGCCCCGCAAAGGCCGGAGCGGGCTGTGGTTTGTCGTGGTGTTGATGGGGACGTTGGCACCAGGGGCTGCGTGGTGGTTTACCCGGCGGCAACCGCCGACGGTCCGGACGGTCGCTGTCCAGGAAACGGCAAACCGCGGCGTGGCGGGCCAAACGACGCTGCTGAACGCCTCCGGCTACGTGACTCCCCGCAGGGAGGCAACCGTTTCCTCGAAGGTCACCGGGAAGGTGGTCGAAGTGCTGGTGGAAGAAGGATCCCGGGTCGAGGAGGGACAGGTCCTCGCGCGACTGGATGACCGGAATGTCCAGGCGAGTCTGCGCCTGGCCGAGTCCCAGCGCGCGGCGGCCTATGCCGATCTGGAGGAAACACGTGTCAACCTCGAAGAGGCCGAGCGCGAATGGAAACGCGTCTCCGACCTCGCCCGCAGTCAAATTGCCGCACAAGCCGACCTCGACCGGGCCGATGCGGACGTTCGCTCGCTGCGTGCCCGGTTGGCGAAACAGACGGCCGACGTCGCCGTCGCCGACCGGGAGGTCGCGGTATGGAACCAGCAACTCGAAGATACCATCGTCCGGGCGCCCTTCGCCGGGGTTGTGACGGCGAAGAACGCCCAACCCGGAGAGATGATCTCGCCGATGTCATCGGGGGGATTCACCCGCACCGGCATTTGCACGATTGTGGACATGAGTTCGCTCGAGATCGAGGTCGACGTCAGCGAAAGCTACATCAACCGGGTCGAACCCGGACAACGGATGGTGGCCACCCTCGACGCCTATCCCGACTGGCGGATCCCCGGCAAGGTGATCGCGATCATCCCGTCCGCCGACCGACAGAAGGCCACTGTCAAGGTTCGGGTTGGTTTCGATCAACTCGACCCGCGCATTCTGCCGGAGATGGGGGTCAAGGTCGCCTTCCAGGGCGAACCGGCAGCGGCGACGTCCGCCGCGCGCGAGGTCTGGATACCCAAGGCCGCCGTTCAGCAGGACGGCGGGCGGGACATGGTCTGGCTGGTCCGGGACGGGCGCGTCGAAAGGCGCGCCATCGGGACGGGCGCCGTCCGTGACGATTCCATTGCCGTCACCGCGGGATTGAAGCCGGGCGAATCGGTGGTGGTGGAGAGTCCGGTGCGCCTTTCGGAAGGGATGACCGTTCTCGAACAAAGACCATGAGCGAAAGCAACGGGGTTCTTGTGCGTGTCCACGAGGTGGACAAGGTGTTCCGCCGCGGTTCCGAGGAGATCCATGTTCTCAAGGGTCTGAGTCTCGAGGTCCCCAGCGGACAATTCCTCGCGTTGATGGGACCTTCCGGTTCCGGGAAATCGACGCTCCTGAATCTCATTGGAGGACTGGACCGGCCGAGCACGGGCACCGTGGAAATCGGTGGACAACAAATCGACCGATTGGGGGACCGCGCGCTCGCGGCCTGGCGGGCGCGGCATGTCGGCCTGGTGTTTCAGTTCTACAATCTGCTCCCGGTGCTGACGGCCGAGCGCAATGTCGAACTGCCCCTTCTCCTCACGCACCTCGGCAAGGCGGACCGACGCCGGCACGTCGAGGCCGCCCTCAAGGTCGTCGGTCTCCTGCACCGGACCCGTCACCTTCCCCGGCAGATGTCGGGCGGCGAACAACAGCGGGTTGGCATTGCGCGGGCGATCGTCACGGACCCGACGCTGCTGCTCTGCGACGAGCCGACCGGCGACCTCGATCGGAAGGCGGGCGACGAGATCCTGAGCCTGCTGCAGGCCCTCAACCGGGAACACGGGAAGACCATCATCATGGTGACGCACGATCCGCACGCCTCCGCCCGTGCCTCTCGGACCGTCTACCTCAACAAGGGCCAACTCTTTTCGGAGCGACCGGAATGAAGTTTTTGCATCTGGTCTGGGGCAATCTGAAGCGAAAGAAGCTTCGCACCATCCTGACCCTTCTCTCGATCCTGGTGGCATTCATGCTTTACGGCTTCCTCTGCGCCATCAAGGAGGCCCTGACCGCCGGTGTCAGCGTCGCGGGGGTTGACCGCCTCGTCGTGCGTCACAAGGTGTCGATCATCCAAACGCTGCCCGAGAGCTACCGGGCGCGCATCGCCGCCATCCCCGGAATCAACCTCGTCAGCTACCAGACATGGTTTGGCGGCATCTACCAGGATCCGAAGAACTTCTTTCCCAGCGTGCCGGTGGATCCGGAGGCGTTCCTGGCCATGTATCCGGAGTTCGTCCTGTCCGCCAAAGAAAGAGAGGCATGGCTCCGCACGCGCACGGGCGCGATCATAGGCCGAACCACGGCCAACCGATTCCACTTCAAGATCGGCGACCGGGTCCCCCTGACGTCGCCCATCTGGCCCCGAGAGGGCGGAAATCCCGCCTGGGAATTCGATATCGTCGGGATCTTCGACGGCACGAAAAAGGCGACGGACACGACCGGGATGTACTTCCGATACGATTACTTCGACGAGGCCCGTTTGCGCGGCAAGGGGGAGGTTGGATGGTATGTCGTCCGCGTGAAGGACCCCGCGCATGCGGAGGACGTCGCCCGACGCATCGACGCGGAGTTCGCCAATTCACCGGCCGAGACCAAGACGGAACCCGAAGGCGCCTTCGCCAAGGCCTTTGCCCAGCAGATCGGCGACCTCGCGACAATCAGTCTTGCCATCCTCAGCGCGGTGTTCTTCACCATTTTGCTGGTGGCAGGGAACACGATGGCCCAGGCGGTCCGTGAACGCACCGAAGAGATCGGCGTGCTCAAGGCCATGGGGTTTTCCAATTCGCTTGTCCTGGTCCTCCTCCTGGCTGAATCCTGCATCATCGCCGGTGCCGGCGGATTCCTGGGGCTCGGCCTGGCGTGGCTGGTCACCGCCGGCGGCAGCCCGGTCCCCAGTCTCCTCCCGTTGTTCTACCTGCCTGCCGATGACCTGATTTGGGGCGCCGTCCTGGTGATCGCCCTTGGCCTGGTGGCCGGCATTCTGCCGGCGCTCCAGGCGATGACCCTGCGCATCGCTGACGCCCTTCGGAGGGGGGCCTGACCATGGCTCCCTTCGGCAACTGGCTCTCGCAGGTGGCCTCCGTCACCGTCTTCAATATCCGGACCCTTCCCGCGCGCAAGGGTGCCGCGTTCGCCGCGGCCGTTGGCATTGCCGGCGTCGTCGGCGTCTTCATCGGGGTCCTGTCCATTGCCGAGGGTTTTCGCCAGGCGATGACGGTGACGGGCACACCCGATACCGCCGTCGTTCTCAGGTCCGGTGCGGACTCCGAGATGACCAGCGGCCTCAGCCGGGAGGACACGCGCCTTATCAGCGACGCCCCGGGCGTGGCTCGAACCAACGGCACGCCGCTAACCTCGGCCGAGCTCTTCGTGGTCATCAACCTGCCCAAGCGTTCCACCGGGACCGATGTCAACGTCCCGCTGCGAGGCGTCGAACCGGCCGCCTTCCTTGTCCGCGACCATTTCCAAATCGTCGAAGGCCGCCGGTTCGAGCCCGGGCGCAACGAGGTCATCGTGGGGACGGGGGCCGCCCTCGAATTCGCCGGACTCGACGTCGGCCACACGTTCGAGGTCGGCCGCAATCAATGGGAGGTCGTCGGGCGCTTCTCCGATGGCGGCGGAATTGCCGAATCCGAGATCTGGGCAGACGCCGGCGTCCTTCAGCCCGCCTATCGGCGGGGCGACAATTTTCAGAGCGTCTACGCGCGACTCACCTCGGCGACGGCGTTCCAGGAGTTCAAGGACGCCCTGACATCGAATCCCCGTCTGAACGTGAAGGTCGTCCGGCAATCGGAATTCTATGCCGATCAATCGACGATGATCACGACTTTCATCCGGCGCATTGGCATCTTCATCGCCACCCTGATGGGGCTTGGGGCGACCTTTGGCGCCCTCAATACGATGTACAGCGCCGTCTCGGCACGAACCCGCGAGATCGCAACCCTTAGGGCCCTGGGTTTCGGGGCGGGGCCGGTGGTGGTGTCTCTCCTCCTCGAATCCCTCCTGCTGGCGGTCGCCGGGGGTGCGGTCGGGGGTGCGGTGGCGTATGGGTCGTTCAATGGATTTCGCGCCGCCACGATCAATTGGCAGACGTTCAGCCAGGTGGCCTTCTCGTTCGCGGTGACGCCGCCCCTCCTGGGTCGCGCCCTGGGTTGCGCGCTGCTCATCGGGCTGGTCGGCGGCCTCTTCCCCGCCATTCGCTCGGCCCGCCTCCCGATCGCATCGGGTCTTCGCGAGACCTGATCCTTTTCGTCGGCCTCGACGGCCCATCCGCCAGGCAATGGCGCCGCAAAGGACCAGCAGACGAGCCGACCCCGGTTCCGGGACGACGGTCTGCCCCGAATTCCATCCGCCCGGCGTGGCCTCCCCGATGGCGGTCCAGGTGAAGCCCCGACCCTCCGGTGTCCCGACTCCTGAGAGACCGACCGCCTCCCCGGGCGCCGTGGAGTCCCCTTCCGCGACCCCGACATCTCTGGAGGTCCGTCCGGCGGCGGGGCCGTTGTTCGCCGTAAAGGCGCCCTCGTAGCTGATGAAGTCCAGGACCTCACCCGCGGAATCGAGGGAGAACCCGTCGGGGGCGCCATTCTGAAGCGCACTGATCTCCTTCCAGTACAATGTCACTCCCCCTTCCGATTGACCCTGGGAGAAGCTATCCAGGGAGTGAGTTGTTCCGTAAGTCATTCCATCGCCCCCATTGTAGAGCGTGAGCGAGAGGTGTCCGAGCTCCGTGAATTCGGAAGGTGCGGCGACTTCCACGAATTCACCGGTATCGGGACCCGCGTTGTCATAGTGAAACTCGTTGATCCAAAAGTCACCGAACGCGGCGGTTGAAAGAAGGAACGCGAGAAGACCGAAAACCGGCGGTGATTTTGTCCTCATGAATTCCATCGGGTAGAGTTGTATTGAGTTGAGTTGGGATATGTGAAACGCGCCGCGCCGGCCCGTCCGGGAGCACGGCGATTGCTGCTGCGCACCGAGTTTGTCGTCGATCCGTTTCCTTCCGCGGGAACTCTGGCCCGCGGTCTTCGATGCCACAGGGCGAAGCCGGCCAGGAGAAGACCCGCGGCGAGGAGGCTCCGGGAAGGCTCCGGGATCACGACCTGACCGGGATTGAGACTCCCGGGGCTGGCCGTGCCGAAGGAGGTCCAGTTGAAATCCCCCGGGCCTGCGCCGCCACCCGTGAGGCCCAGGGAACTGCCGGTCGGCGTGGTCTCCGACTCCGAAACGCCGATGGCCACCGAGGTCAGGCCGGACGCGGGACCGGATTGCGCACCGAAGACGTCCTCGTAGCTGAGGAATTGGACCACGGTCCCGCCCACCTCGAGGGCGAAACCGTCGGGACCGTTTTGGATTCCGGAGATGCCTTTCGAATACAGAGTGACACCGGCGACGGTGTCTCCCACGCTGAAGGTGGAGAGGGGATGGCTGGATCCGTAGGGATCCCCGGATCCACCATTGTAGAGGGTGAATTGGACGCTCGACAGGTCCGCGAACGAAGCCGGGGCGGCGATCTCGACAAACTCGCCGGAGTCGGTACCTGCGTTGTCGTAGTGAAACTCGTTGACCCAAAACACCTGTCCCGATGCCGATCCTGCAGTGAGTGCAGTGAGTGCAAAGCCAACCAATAGAGACAATGAGTCCCTTCTCATGGATTTCTCCTTACCCTGATGTTTGATCCGAAGGCCTCCTTGGTGACCTTCGTAAGTCAGTGAATAGGCCCTGGCAATGCAGGAGCAAGGAGAAAGTAAAGAAATGTTTCGTCATGCGTGCCGTGCCATCGCTTCGCCCGGTGAAGCGAGCACGCCCGCCCAAACGTTTGTGCCCGGGCGCGCCACCGGGGCGTTGTCGGATCGCGGAGCCACCGTCGAGGTTGGCCGGGGCATCGGCGCCCGGGAATGGATGGAAGAGGGGGAACCCGTCGCGGAGCCACGGTCGATCGGGTGGGTTGGATGCGGAGGTTGGGCGTCCGGCGCTGCTCCGTACCCCTACTTCGGCCGGGAGCGAAGCCCACGCGCCTCATCGACACCGCGTGGTTTGACACTGCCATCCAGGTTCGGGAGAGTGCCGAATTCAATGTCGAAACCGGCGTTAGGTCGCGGTCTGTCGGCGCTCCTGGGCGGGAAACCGTCCGGAACGCCGCCGCCTGTCGGTGAATCGCCGGAGCCGTCCAAGGCGTGGACCACGCCATCCGGGGAAGCTGGGGGGGTTGCAGTCGAGTGGGTGCCCGTGGGGCGGATCAAGCCCTCCTCGCTCCAACCGCGCCGGGAATTTCCGGAAGCGGGCCTGAAGGAGTTGTCCGATTCGATCCGGGAGCAGGGAATCCTGCAGCCGCTGGTGGTCCGTCCCAAGGGGGAGGGCCTGGAGTTGATCGCGGGTGAGCGGCGCTGGCGCGCGGCGCAAATGGCAGGACTCACGGAGGTGCCGGTGCTGGTCCGACAGGCGGAGGATGCAACGGCGCTGGAATGCATGCTCGTCGAGAATCTCCAGCGCGAGGACCTCAATCCGATGGACGAGGCCCAGGGGTACTCGGAACTGATCGACCGGTTTCATCTGACCCAGGAAGGGGTTGCATCGAGGGTGGGACGAAGCCGGGTTGTCGTGGCAAACGCGCTGCGATTGCTGAAGCTGCCGGCGCAGGTCCAGGGGGCGGTGCGCGAGCGACGGTTGTCCGCGGGCCACGCCAAGGTGATCCTTGGACTGGGCACGCCAGCCTTGCAGTTGGAAGCGGCCGAACGCGTGATGCGCGGCACGCTGAGTGTGCGGGAGACGGAGGAACTCGTGGCCCGCCTGCCAGCGGTTCCGGTTCCGGACCCCACGCCATCCGGGTCGCGAAGTCCGGGCGCGGCCGCGCGCGACCCGCACGTCATGGCGGTCGAAGACCAGCTTCGGCAGCGGTTGGGCACGCGGGTGACGGTGCGCTACCGGCAGGGTCGCGGCCAGATCGACATCCGATTCTTCTCGGACGCCGAACTGGAAAGGGTTCTGGAGATCGTCGGGGTGCGTCTCGAATAGACAAGAACCGGCGCGGATTTGGATCCTGATCAACCGATGAACACAACGCAGTTCCGCGAGTCCTGTGCGGCGGCCCTTGAGGCCGCGGCTGACCGGATCCCGCACCTTTCGGCCTTTTTGGGTCTCGATGGTTTCGTCGACGAGATCATCGAGGTGGTCGATGAGCGCCAGGACGCGCAGGCGTACTCGCGCATCCCGACGATTGGGGCGCTGGCGGAGCGGCTGGCGGCGGCGGCGGGCCGGAGCACCAACGTCGAGTTGGTGACGAAACGGACGAAGCTGGGGGGGAACGGTCCCATCATGGCCAACGCCCTGGCGGCTTTTGGCGTGCGGGTGACGTACCTTGGGGCGCTTGGGTATCCGACGATGCACCCGGTGTTCGAGGAGCTGGCGAAGCACGCCGAGGTCCATACCATTGCGGATCCGGGACGCACGGACGCCTTGGAATTCGAGGATGGAAAGGTGCTCCTGGGAAAGATGTTCCCGCTGGCCGAGGTGAGCTGGGAGAATATCAACCGCCATGGAAAGCGGGGATTGGTGGAGCGCCACATGAACGAGGCCTCGCTGCTCGGGTTCGTGAATTGGACGATGCTTCCGTGCATGAGTGACATCTGGGAGGCGATGCAACGCGAGATTTGTCCCCGCCTGGGGGGGACCGGGCGCTGGATGTTCTTTGATCTCGCGGACCCGGAGAAGCGGCCGCTGATCGAGCGCCAGCGTGCCGTCGAACTGATCATCGCCTTTCAGAAGCATTATGAATGCATCCTGGGTTTGAACGAGAAGGAGGCGTTCGAAGTGGCCGAGGTCCTGGGCCTGAGCGGGTACCACCACAGCCGGGTCGATCTGCAGTCGCTGACTGCCGCCATTCGGAAGGCCGTTCCGATCAACACCGTGGTCGTCCATCCCACCCGGCACGCGCTGGCGTGCAGCGGGGGGCCGGTCGACGATGTGGACGGGCCCTACGTCGCAAAGCCGCTCCTCACGACGGGCGCGGGGGATCATTTCAATTCGGGCTTTGTCCTTGCGAAGATGCTGGGACTGACGAATGGCCAGGCGCTGCTGTGTGGGGTGAGCGCGAGCGGATTCTACGTCCGCACGGGCCGGAGTCCGTCCGTGCGGGACGTCAGCGACCTGATGCGAAGTTGGCCGTCGGCCTGAGCCGCCGCCCGATCGACGCAGCCACACCGCGCCACCGCAACCCCTCGCGAGCGACGCCGACCCTCACCGTTTTTCCGGATCATGGTGCTGCCCATTGTCCGCTATGGACACCCCGCGCTTCGACAGAAGGGCGCCCGCATCGAGGCGTTGACGGGCGATGTCCGCCAGTTGGCGAGCGACATGATGGACACGATGTATGCGGCGCACGGGATCGGACTCGCGGCTCAGCAGGTGGGACACGCCCTTCAATTGACGGTTCTGGATGTGCGGGGAATTGAGGATCGGCCATCGACCCTGTTCCTGGGGGACGAGCCCGCGGATGTGGCGGCATTCATGCCGCTGGTGCTGATCAATCCGGAGATTCACCCGATCGGGGAGACGGTCGTGGGTCCGGAGGGATGCCTGAGCTTTCCGGAGATCTTTGCCGAGATCCGCCGCCCGGAGGGTGTCGAGGTTCGCGCCACCGGCCTCGACGGCCGTCGACTCGAGTTTCGCTGCGGGGGACTCCTGGCGAAGGCCATCCAACACGAGGTGGATCATCTCAATGGCATTCTCTTCATCGATCGCATGACCCGCGATGTGAAGTCCGAGCTCAAGGCCGAATTGGACGCCCTGATGGCCGAAACGAAGGAGGCCCTTCAGGAACAGGCGAAGAAGAGGGAAGAGGGTCGGCGATTGGATCGGAGGGCCTGATCGGCCGTCGCCAGCCGACCGCGGGCCGGCATCGCCTGCCGCGAATCGGGGCTTGGCTTGGTTCCATGCGGCTTTTTAGAGTGATCACGGTGATCACGTTCTTGCGCCTTGCGGGCCTGGGCACCGCGGCGGTCTGGCTCGGCGGCACCGTGTTCTTCGTCTTCGCGGTGGACCCGCTTTTCGGGCGGGCCGATGTCCTTCGATTGCTTGGGCCTCTTCACGCGGGGGAGACGGGGATGCTGGTCCTTCAGCGGTTCCATTTTTTCCAGGTGGTGTGCGCGAGCGTGGCGCTGGTCCACGCGCTGGCGGAGTGGCTGTATTCGGGGCGGCCGTTGGACCGGCGGTTGCTGTTTCTCCTGGTGGCGCTCTTGGCATTGGGGAGCTTCGGCCGGCTGTACCTCGGACCGAAGACGCGGGCGCTGAACATCCAGTCGTACCTTGGCCCGAACCGGCACGTGCAGGTGCAGGCGATCACGCCCGTTCAAAGGCGGGCCGAGCGTTCCCTTGCGATCTGGCAGGGAGTGACGGTGGTCGCCCACGTCATTTCGCTCACGGGCGTGGTCCTTTATTTCCTCCAGGAAACCTCCGCGAGCAGCACGGGATCGCGACTCTTTCCTCGCACGCGCCTGCGGATCTAGACGGGGCGCGCGGCGAGGAGAAGGATTTCACGAGCGGTCTCTGTGCGCCGGGGTTGACAAACCGGAGGCTGGTTCAACTCTAACAGGTGCGCTCGTCAACAACGGCGAAGTCGCGAGATGGGTTTCTGCCAACTGAGGTATGATTTCACACGAACGTCGCTATCCGTCGAACGGATATCGTAACAGCGGAGTTCCTCATCCGCCGCCCCCCGAGGAAACGATTCGGTCCGAAAAGTTCCAGGTGGAGAGGAAGGTTTTTATCTTGAGCCTGAAGGAGAATCCTCGTGGGAGGTTCCTGCGGATCACGGAGGACGTCGGAGGCCGGCGGGACCACGTGATCATCCCCGCCTCGGGCTTGGAGGATTTCCGGCGCCTTCTGGATGGGCTCATCCAGTCGGACAAGGAGACCCCCGCCAAGCTCGCGGACACCTGAACTGCGAGTTCCTGGCTCCAGCGCGTTGGCCGAGCGTTACGCCGCCCCGCTCGACGAGGGGCGGCGTCTCGTTTTCCGCGGGCCCGGCGCCGCCCGAGCGGCCGGTACATCGGCGCGCGTCGACTCCGTTGTCCGCAACCGAGCCTGGGCGCCCGCTTTGAGGCGCGTCAATCTAAGTACCTGCCCTGGTTGACGCCGCCTTCGTTACGCGAATTTCCTTGATCGAATCCGCGTAGCGCGGGTTTCGCACGTTCGGTCCCTGTAGCGATCCTGCCACCGGGACAAGGACCCATGGGCTCTCCCGGATCTGCCGCATCGGAGAGCCGTGATGACCAACGCTCCCCTCAGCCACGGGATCTCAGGTCACCACACCGGCATCCCTCAGCCGCGTGTGATCGTCTCGTCGAGGTTCAGAAGGGCCCGGGCGACGGCGGTCCAGGCCGCGCGTTCGGCGACATCGCTCCCGGCGTCGCCCGCGATGGTGGAACCATCGAGGCCGCCAATCGCCAATCGTTCCCGCTGGAGTTGGTAGAAGCCGACGATTCGCTGCAGTTCGTCGGACGCGGGGGAACGGGTGAGGCACCGGCGGAAGATGAAGATGGCGCGGGCGGACGCGTCGCCTGGGAGCTCGGTTGCCTTTCGGCCGAGGGCCTGGGCGGCTTCGACAAAGACCTCATCGTTCAAGAGGGTGAGGGCCTGGAGGGGAGTATCGGAGACCTCCCGCCGGGCGACACAGGCCTCGCCGCTGGGGGCGTCAAAGGCGATGAAGGTGGCATACGGGGCCGTGCGTTTAGCGAAGGTGTAGAGCCCACGTCGGTAGCGGTCTTCGCCGGCGCTGACCTTCCATTCGAGCGGACCGTAGGTTCCCTCGCGGGTGATGCTTGGGAGTTGGGGTGGAAAAACGCTGGGTCCGCCCATCTTCGAGGAAAGAAGACCGCTGGCGCGCAAGGCGACATCGCGGACCAGTTCGGCATCGACCCGAAATCGTGGGCCGCGAGCAAGCCAGAGGTTCTCGGGATCGCGGGCCAGGAGGTCGGGTGTGGCGCTGGACGATTGCCGGTAGGTTCGGCTCATGACGATCAGCTTATCGAGGCGCTTCATGGACCATCCCTGGTCCACGAACTCGACGGCGAGCCAGTCGAGCAGCTGGGGGTGGGTTGGAGGTTCGCCCTGATAGCCGAAGTCCTGGACGGTGCGCACGAGCCCGCGCCCGAAGAACGCCTGCCAGCGGCGGTTCACGATCACCCGGGCGGTCAGCGGGTTGGCGGGAGAGACCAGCCAGCGCGCAAACTCCAGCCGGTTGCGAGGCTGCTTCTTCACGAGGGCCGCGAGAAAGGAGGGGAGCGCCGGTTGCACGACTTCCGTGGGCTGAAGGAATTCCCCCCGGTTGTGAACGCGGGTGACGCGGGGATTTCCGGGAACCCGTTCCTGCAGGACGAGGGTGGTGACGAAGGCCGGCATTTCCTTTCGAAGTTGGGCGATCTTCCCGCGCTCCGGCGCGAGCTCCGGGGCCATGGCCGTGAAGGCCCTCACGAGGGCCTGCTTCTCGTCGGCGTCCGGGACACGCCCGGAGACGAGGACCTGCTGAAGGTCATCGGAAAGCTCCTGGGCGCGGGCGGGGCGGGGATCGCTCGTTGCGCTGATGCGAAAGCGGCCGAGGCCGGCGGCGAAGTATCTCTCGAACAACAGGCGGATGCCGAGATCGCGGGCATCATGGACGGGGGTGGCGAGGTTGAACACCGCGACGGTGCGTCGGCCCTGGGAGCCGTCGATGGACCATCCGGACTGGGGGTCATCATCAATCGCCATGGCCGTTGTGTTCCTGCCGCCGGCGAAGGTTTCGGAGCTGTCTCGGATTTTGACTGGCTGGCCATCCGCGCTGACGGAGAAGGTTGAGAGGAAGAAATCGCCCGGTGCGCCCTCGTAGTACACACGGCCGGGGCCGCCGCCGGGGAGACGCGGATCCGGAAGAACCTCCAGGCGGATCGCGGTGATATCCCGGAGATCCGTGGAGAACTTCAGATCGTACATGTCGCTCTTGGTCTGGTCACTGCTGACAAAGACGGAATTGTCGGGCTGGACGGTAAGCACCGGGACCTTGCTCTGCGCGGAGGTCGGCCGCAGGACGCTCCAGGGGCGGACGTTGTCGGCCTCCTGCTTTTTCCAGGCGAGGAACTGTTCCTCGAAATGTTCCCGGCGCCGCTCCTCCAGGGTGCGACGGTCTGCCGCATCGGATCCCAGGCTGAGGCGGAGTCGACCGAGGAGGTGCTGGGATCCGAGATGCTGAACCAGGCGGACGACGAAGCGGGTGCCTTCCGGGTAGCCAGCCGGCTCGGCGAAACGAAACGTCGCACGGCGGTTGATGTTCCATGCGCCATCGCCGGCGATGGCCCACCCGGTGTTCTCCTTGCCGTCGAAGGCGCGGCGCACGTCGAAGCCAGGTTGCTCAAAATCCGCGGTTGCCGAGGCGATGGTCAGGCGGATGGGCCGCGCGGATCCTTCAAGGGGCGCCTCGGTCACCGTGATCTCGCTCAGGACGAAGTTGCCATTGTCGGCGCGACCGGGTCCCTTGTGAGGAAGCGCGTCATCGGCGAGGGCATCCAGGTTGAGGAGCACGATGTTGGTCTGGGTTGTCTCGAAGGTGAAGGTGTAGGTGTCCTTTTCCGGCGCGGGTCCAGACCATCGGTACGAACCGTCGGCGAGGCGTTCCGTCGGAGCGCCGCTGTCGCTCGTGACGGCCGACGGTGCCGGGGTGAGGAGGGTGATCCGTTCCGCGGGTGGAAAAAGGTCGGGGAGCTTCGCCTCGAGCGCGGCGATTTGTGTTTCGATTTCCCGGCGGCGCGCGGCGGTGTGTTGGTCGGGGATGTCCATCACCGGTTCGTCGGCGTTATCGAGGTACGCCATGAACGCGTAGTATTCGCGGTGCTGGATGGGATCGAACTTGTGCGTGTGACACTGGGCGCAGCCCATGGTGAGGCCGAGCCAGGTGGTGGCGGTGGTACTGACCCGATCGACGAGGGCGTGAAAGCGATACTCGAGCGGATCGATGCCGCCTTCCTCGTTGAGCATGGTGTTGCGGTGAAACCCGGTGGCGATCCTTTGGTCGACAGTCGCGTGCGGCAGCATGTCGCCGGCGATCTGTTCGATCGTGAACTGGTCGAACGGTTCGTCGCGGTTGAAGGCGCGCACGACCCAATCCCGCCATGGCCAGATGGAACGGACGCGATCCTTCTCGTAACCGTTGGTATCAGCGTAACGGGCAAGATCCATCCAGCGTCGGGCCCAGCGCTCGCCGTAGTGTTCTGAGGCGAGCAACTGGTCAACCAGCCGCTCATAGGCATCCGGCCGATCGTCGTGAACGAAGGCATCGGCCTCCTCGGGGGTCGGTGGAAGTCCGATAAGATCCAGGTTCAGACGTCTCACCAGGGTCATCCGATCCGCCTCCCGGGACGGCTGGAGATCCTCCTTTTCCACGCGCGCGAGGATGAACGCGTCAATCGGATTGGCCGGAGGAGGACCGGAGGAGGGAAGCGCCGGCAGGGGAGGGCGAACCGGTGGGATAAACGCCCAGTGAGGTTGGTACTTGGCGCCTTCGGCGATCCATGCCTTGAGGTCGTCCTTCTCCCGATTGCTGAGGGGATGCCGTGTGGACGGCGGCGGCATGAGCTCGTCGTCCTCCTTCGCAAAAATGCGTCGCACCAGTTCGGATTCGTCGGGCTTGCCGGGGACGATGGCGATGTCCCCCGATTTCAGCGGTCGAACCGCGCCCTCCCGCTGATCCAGCCTCAGACCAGCCTTGCGACTCTTCTCGTCCGGCCCGTGGCACTTGAAGCAGTGCGAGGCCAGCACAGGGCGGACCTCGCGCAGGAAGTCCACGGTGCCGGCGCGCGATTCGGAGGCGGAGGGGGCGTCCTGGGAGCGGACAGCCGCGGGGAGGCTCAGGAGGGACGCGGCAAGAACGACGGCGGATACGGAGACGGGGCGACGGAGACTTGGGCGCATGATCGACCCAGCCATTGTGGCGCAGGAGTTCGGATCGACAAGCCCGGTGGTGGGCGGCGGGTGGCGGGTTACGTGCGGGCGAAGATGCGGTTGGCCTCTTCGAGGGTCTCTTTCGAGCCGATGTCGTACCAGATCCCCGGCACCTGCCAGGTGTAGAACGGGGTGCGCTGGCACATCCACTGGACCAGGCGTCCCGGCTGATCCGGGTTGTTCCCCTCCGCCACGTATTGATGGATCAGGGGCAGGACCTGACGCGGGTAGTGGTAGAGGGCGATTCCCGTCAGGGTACTGGCGGGCTGCGGCGGCTTCTCCACGAAGGTCAGGATCCGGCCGTCAGCGTCCAGAGTGACATTGCTGTATTTCCTCGCGAGTTCGAGGTTGCCCACATCGAAGAGGCCGATCACCGGCGCCTTTCGGGCGCGACAGGTTTCGCCGAAACCGGTGAGCGGTTCGCTGAAGAGGTTGTCGCCTGCAACCACGATGAGATCGTCATTCACGCCCTCCCGTTGGAGGACGAGGTGGAGATCCCCGATGGCGCCCAGCTTGTTCGAATCGTCCGTCGACCCGTCATTGATGATGGTAAACTCGATGGGATGCCGCTCCCGGTAACCGGCAGCCCAGCGTTCGAAGTGCCCGGCGAATTTCGCGTTCGTGACGACATAGACGCGATCAATCCCGCCGACGGGCTCGAGATTGTCGAGCACGTACTCCACCATCGGGCGCCCGGCGACGGGCAGGAGGGGTTTCGGCTGGGTCAAGGTCAGCGGATAGAGCCGTGTCGCGTAACCGGCGGCAAGGATGAGGGCTTTCATGGCGATTCGGCTTCGGAGCCGGCGTCGGAGTCGGAGTCGGACGAGAGTTCCGGGAAGAGGATGGGGGCGAGTCGTCTGGCCAGCAGCACGGCACGATTCAGGACTTCGCAGCCGGAGGCCTGCTCAAGGGACCATTCGGCGAACTGCCGCGCCTCGTCGAGGCGACAGCGTCGAATGAGATGTTTGACGCGGGGCACGGAGGCCGGCGCCGCGCTCAACTCCTGGACCCCAAGTCCCAGAAGAAGGGGCACCATGACCGGGTCTCCGGCCATTTCTCCACACACACCCACCCAGATGCCGGCGCGGGTGGCCGCTTCGACCGTAAGGCGGATGAGGCGGAGCACGCCGGGATGTGTTGGCTGATAGAGGTGTGCGATGCGGTCATTCAACCGGTCGATGGCCAGCGAGTATTGGATGAGGTCGTTCGTGCCGATGCTGAAGAATTGCACGTGGGCTGCCAGGCGGTCGGCGACGAGCACGGCCGATGGGATCTCGATCATGGCCCCGATCTCCATCGTTTCGTCGAAGGGTTGACCCTCCCGCCGGAGGTCGTCCTGACACCCCTGCAGCATCGCGTTGGCGGCCTGCAATTCCTCCACGCCCGAGATCATCGGGTACATGATCTTCACCCCGCCGTGTGCGCTCGCCCTGAGAATGGCCCGAAGCTGGGTTCGAAAGATCTCCCGCTGTTGAAGACAGAAGCGGATGCCGCGCCAGCCGAGGAAGGGGTTGACCTCCTTGGGCATCGCGAGGTGGGGGGTGAATTTGTCGCCGCCAATGTCGAGGGTGCGGATGATGACGCAGTGCGGGCGCGCCGCCTCAACGACGCGGCGGTAGGCGCCATATTGGGAGTCCTCGTCCGGAAGGCTCGAGCCATGGAGAAACAGGTACTCGGTGCGGAAGAGGCCGACACCCTCCGCGCCTGCCTGGTGAATCGCCGGCGTATCCTCGGCGAGTTCGAGGTTCGCAGAAAGGGTGATCCGGGTTCCATCCAGCGTCACCGCCGGAAGATCGCGGATCTCCTGGAGACGCTCCTCGAATTGCACCCGTCGCCGCGCCAGTTCCCCATATTCGAAGAGGGTCTGGTCGGTCGGGTTGATGTAGATGGCGCCCGTATGCCCGTCGAGCAGGACGTGTTCGCCGGCGGGAATGCGGCGGCTGGCGTCATGAAGGCCGACGACGGCGGGAATGCCGAGGGACTGTGCCAGGATGGCGGTGTGCGAGGTGAGGCTTCCGACATCGGTGGCGAAGCCGAGGACCTTCTTGCGATCCAGTTGAGCGGTCGCCGACGGGGTGAGATCGTGACTGACGATGACCACCGGTTCGGTGAGGACCGGCAGTACACCTGGCCGGACCAGGCCGGTGAGGTGGCCGATCACACGCTGGGTGACATCCCGGATGTCCGCCACCCGCTCCCGGAGGTACGGATCATCCACGGTGCCGAGCATCTCCACGTACTCGTGCGCGACCTCCGCGAACGCGGTGTCCGCGCTCAGATGCTGTTCCTGGATGCGTTGCGAGGTTTCACTCAGCAGGACGGGGTCCTCGAGGATCAGGAGATGGACTTCGAAGATGCTGGCATTCCTGGAGCCGATGGCTTCGGCGAGGCGTTGTTGGAGCTCCTGGACCTCGCGCCGGGTCTCGACAAGGGCCCGTTCCAGGCGCTCGATCTCCGCGCCCGACTCGGCTGGTGGCACATGACGCCGAGGGGAGGGGCCTGGTTCCTCCCGCAAGATGAGCACTTTTCCACGGCACACCCCCGGCGAAGCAGGGATTCCCCGCATGACCACCTCCCCGCTGCGGTTCTGGACCGGCACGCCGTTTCCTTATCGGGGTTGACCCCTGGTGAAAAGCCATTCCTGCAGCACTGCGACACCTCACTGCACGATGTCGAAGATCCGCCGGAACTGGACCAGATCGAACACCTGGAGGACATGGGGCTTGGGATGAAGCAACCGGACGGTCGCCGAATGCTGGGTCGCGGCCCGACGGATGGCGATCAGCGCCCCCAACCCTTCACTGTCGACAAAGCTCACGTCGGCAAAATCCACTTCGATGATTCGCTGGCCTGCCTTCAAACACTCAGCCACTCGTTCCTTGAGTTGTGGACCGTTCTCACTGGACAGCCGTTCGAAGCCACGGACGCGGGCGACGTCTCCTGCGATTTCAGTTTCCATGGCTGAGGGGGAGATCGTTGCCGGGATTGCGGCCGGTTGCAAGTGCCGGCAGGGCGCCGATGCTGCTCGTCAGCTCACTTTCCGGTTCTGTCGATGCGGATTCGGGATCACCCTGCCGCCATGCACCCTTCGAGACGCGCCTTTCTCAAACGAAGTCTCGCGGCCGCCGGTCTCCTCGCCGTCGCTCCCCCCGATGCTCCGGCGGCCATCTCCGCGGTTGGGGCGCGTCTCTCGGCGCGGGGACGCCTCCGGGAGATCGCCGTCCACGGCGTCCACGCCTATGCCGACCGCGAGAGCGTGGCCCCGGGGGGCACCCTTCGATTTCACATCAGTTCGGAATTCCCTTGCCACGCCTCTGTGCATCGTCTCGGGAACCGCGTGGACGACCCCGGGTCGGACCGTCTGATAAAGGACTTCGGGTCGCTGCCCTATCGCCCGCAACCCATCCGTCCAGGTTCCTATGTCCATATCGACAAGGGCCTGAAGCGTGGACCCTCGGCGTTCACGGTCGAGGCGTGGGTGCGCCCGTGGCGCGTCGATCGCCTGATGGGCGTGGTCAGCCAGGAGGACAAGACGACCTCCGAAGGTTGGGCCCTGGGCATCGGCGACGGCGGCTATATCGGATTCTACCTGGGCGACGGCCATTCCGAGGATGAGGCCCTGGTCCATCGCACGGCTGCCGGGGCGGTCCGGCGCGCGACCTGGCATCATCTCGTCGCCCGATGGAACGGGCGCGTCAAGGAGGTGTGGATCGACGGAGTCCGGTGGGGCCAATGGGATTTCGAAGGACCGCTCCTGACGGGACCCCACCCCATTCGCCTCGGCGCCATGGGAGAGAACGGCGCAACCGGGTATCTGCTGGACGGCGACCTGGCAATGGTCGTCCTGCGGGACCGGTGTCTCTCGGGCGAAGAACTGGCTGTTCGTTTCACCCAACGCGGACTGCAACCGGCGACCGGCCCCGATGTCCTCGCCTGCTGGCCGTTCGACGAGGAATCCGGCAATCGGGTTGACGATGATTCCGGGCACCGGCGCCACGGCCGCATCATCAACCAGGGCACCTGGATGATCGGCGGTCCATCCTTCGATGCGTCGATTCCCCGATTCGGCGAGTACGAACCGTCGCGGGATCCGGAGAGAGGCCACGCGCTACGCCTGGCGTCCGACGATCTCTACGACTGCGAGTGGGAACCTGTTCTGGACTGGAAGGTCCCGGCCGAGACCGCCTCGGGCCTGTACGTGCTGCGCCTGGAATGGGAGCAGGACGGGCGCGCTTATATGCACCACGCGACGTTCATCGTGAAGCGACGTGCCCGCAGGCAACCGGCCCCAATCCTTCTCCTTGCGGCGACACACACGTGGCGGGCCTACAATGCAGCGCCGTTCGGCACACCAGTCCCGGGTCCGCGACAGGTCTGCGGAACCGATGGCCTCCCGAACGCGGCCGGAGATCCCCCAGCCTACTCTTTCTATCGCGGCCACGCGGCGGGCCAGGGGTCCTACCAGGTCGGCCTGCGGGTGCCGTGGCCGGCCGCCAATCCCTACCTCAGGTATGGCGATGTCACGGATTACAGTCACCTGGCCCGTGCCGATCGCTTCACCCAGACCTGGCTCGAACGAGAAGGGTACGGGTACGACATGATTGCCGATTCGGATCTGCACCGCGATCCGGGGCAACTCCGCCACTATCGCGTCTTCATCATCAACGGCCACAGCGAGTACTGGACCATCGAGATGTACCGCGGCCTGGAGGAATACCTCGCGGCGGGCGGCCGGGTGATGGTGCTGAGCGGGAACACCCTGTTCTGGCGCGTGACCTACGACCGGACAGGCACGATCCTCGAATGCCGCAAGGTCGACGCCCCCGGCAACCAGATGCCCCCCGAGTTGCGTGGAGAGGCCTGGCACAGCGCCGATGGCAGGCGCGGAGGCATGATGCGCGAGTGCGGTTTTCCGGGCTGGAAACTGATCGGTCTCGAGACGCTTGGATGGAACAACCAAGGAAATCCCGCGAATTTCGGCCCCTGGATTGCCGATGCGACGGATCATCCGATCTTCCATTCACCGGAAGAGACGGGCTTGAAACCGGGGGACCGCTTCGGCGCCGCCGAGGGAGACCGCACCCCCATGGCGAATGGCCACGAATTTGATGTGCGGTTGTCGACGCTCGCGACGCTGGCGGCCGGACCGGTCCCGCCAGGTTCGGTCATGCCGTCGGATCCACCGGGGATTCGGCGTATCGCCAACGGCGTCATCCCGTGGTCGGCAGGGGGGTCCGCTTTCGACTATTTCTTTCGTCCGATTCGGCCGCGCGATGACCAGGGCGGGGAAATGATCTGGTGGGAACGACCGGAAGGGGGGACGGTCTTCAATGCCGGCACGATCGGCGCCGGCTGGGTGCTGGACGTCGATCCTCGCTGGGCGGCGCTCCTCCGCAACGTCCTGCACCGTTTCGGAGCGAGTTCATGACCCCAGCATGTGCCGGACCGCTCCGGATGCAACGGAATCAGGCCTGAGAGCCCGTCTGAGGCTTCGGCTGGGGCGTGTAACGCAGGTAGGGTTTGACCTTGCGAATGCCCTGGGGGAACAGAGTCGCGGCCTCGGCATCGCCGACGGCAGGGACGATGATGCAGTCCTCGCCCGGCTTCCAGTCGACCGGCGTGGCCACGCGGAAACCGGCCGTGAGCTGTAAGGAGTCGATGACCCGGAGGATTTCCTCGAAATTGCGGCCGGTGGAGGCGGGATAGGTGAGGATGAGTTTGATCTTGCGATCCGGGCCGATGATGAAGACCGAGCGCACAGTGGAACGATCGTCGGCATTCGGGTGGATCATGTCGTAAAGGGTCGCCACCTTATGACTGGGGTCGGCGATAATCGGGAAGTTTATCGAGCAGTTCTGGGTCTCCTCGATGTCGTCGATCCAGCCGCAGTGCGAATCCAGGGGATCCACGCTGATGGCGATGACCTTGACCCCCCGGCTCTCAAATTCCTCCCGGAGACGGGCCACGCGCCCGAGTTCGGTCGTGCAGACGGGGGTGAAATCAGCGGGATGGGAAAAGAGAACCCCCCAGTTGGTCCCCAACCATTCGTGGAACCGAATAGGGCCCTCGGTGGTTTCCGCCGTGAAATCCGGTGCCGTGTCTCCAAGTCGCAGTGTCACGCTTCTTGTCCTTCGGTGAGTGGGTGATCGGTCTCGCGGGTCGCGTTCCCGTCGATCCTGGGCCGTCGGGCCGGCGGATCGCGGGAGGCGAGGGTACCGTTGCCCGCACGCGGTGCAAGCGGGTTGGCGGTGGTCACTGGTGACTTCCCATGAACCGCTTTCCCCCATTGGAGCGCGGACTTTAGTCCGCATGGATCCAACCCCTCGCCGGACGCGGAATAAATTCCGCGCTCCGCCGCGGCGCCAGTTCATGGACCGTGAGCAGTTCAAATTGGAAGCCGCCTCACCCCGGGCTTGAGTCGGGCGCTGACTGGGATTAGGAGCAGGGTCATGACCCGCCGAGATTTCCTCCGAACTGCCACATCCGGTCTCGCCCTCGCTGCTGCCACCCGGTACGTGCCGACCACCTTCGCCGCGGAGAAGGTCCGGCGCCTGGGACTCATTGGGTGCGGTTGGTACGGGAAGGGCTCGCTGTTCCGGGCCCTGCAGGTGGCGCCCATCGAGGTCGTCTCCCTTTGCGACACCGACAGGAACATGCTCAATGAAGCCGCCGGACTGGTGGCGGAACGACAACAGTCCAGGAAGAAGCCGCGGACCTACGGGGATTTTCGCGAGATGCTCAAGGAGAAGGACCTCGACATCGTCATGGTCTCCACCCCGGACCATTGGCACTCGCTGGCGGCGATTGCCGCGATGGAAGCCGGGGCCGATGTGTACGTCGAAAAACCGATCAGCGCGGACGTCATCGAAGGTGCATCCATGGTCGCCACGGCCCGGAGGCTCCAGCGGGTCGTCCAGGTGAACACCCAGCGCCGCAGCACCCCCCACCTGATCGAGGCGCGTGACCGCGTCCTGCGGGAGGGCAAACTCGGGCGGATCGGGCACGTCGAGATCTGTTGTTACTGGGGCATGGGCCGGGCTGGGAAACAGCCGGATGTTCCGGTGCCGCCCTACCTGGACTACGAGATGTGGACCGGGCCGGCGCCGATGCGCCCGTTCAATCGCCGCACGCACCCCCGCGGTTGGCGTGCCTTCATGGAATACGGCAACGGCATCGTGGGTGACATGTGCATTCACATGCTCGATATGGTCCGGTGGATGCTCGAGCTCGGGTGGCCGAGGTCGGTCGCCTCCAGCGGCGGGATCTATGTCGAGAAGGAGAGCAACGCCAACACCACCGACACCCAGACCGCCGTCTTCGACTACCCCGATTTCCAGGTCGTCTGGAATCATCGGACCTGGGGAGACATGCCGGATCCGGATTACCCCTGGGCGGCGATCTTCTACGGCGAAAAAGGCACCCTGAAGGCGAGTGTCTTCAAATACGAGTTCTTCCCCCCACGGCGGCAAGGAACCCACGGAAAAGGGCGAGGCCCTGTACGAGTACGACAAGTATCCCGAGGATCGCACCGAGAAGGACCTCGAACGGCACGTCGCCTCCGCCATGCGTCGACACTGGCAGAATTACCTCGAATGCGTCGACAAGCGGACCCGGCCCGTGGCTGATATCGAACAGGGTTTCATTTCGACGGCGTCGTGCATCCTCGCGAATCTCTCGGTGGCCCTCGGAGGAAAGGCGCTCACGTACGATGCGGCGTCGGGGATCATTCCGGGCAATGAAGCCGCGACTCGATTGCTCCGCCGGCCGTACCGCGCGCCCTGGGTGCATCCGGAGCCGTCGGCAGGGGTTTGAGCGCGGCGGAATCAGGCCATCCGTCGCGGAGCGACGCCATCCCTCTTCCACCGGATGCACATCGGATGGGAGAGGGATGGGGTGACGGCCGATTCATGGACCGGAGGGGATGCCGCGACTCAGGCGCGATCGGGGTTTCGCGCGAGGTGCTCGCGGAACCAGTCGATGGTCTGTTTCAGCCCTTCGCGCAGCGAGACCTGCGGCTTCCATCCGAGGATCTCGCGGGCGCGTGTGGCATCGGCGTACATCCTCCAGATCTCCGTCGGCCGGTAGGGCAACGCGCCGATCTCGATGTGGGAGCGGGTCTGGGTCAACTCGGCGATCTGGCGGACCAGGTCGCAGATCCGAACCTCCTCTCCGGCGGCGATGTTCACCGGCCCTTCAATCGGCTGGGGATAAAGGGCGGCCATGATGAGACCGTCCACAATGTCGGTGACGTAGTTGAATTCGCGGGTCTGTTCCCCTTTGGTGGTCCGCACCGGGGCCCCGCGAAGACAGTTCAGGATCAACTCCGGAATGACGGCCTTGCTGCTCTGGTACGGACCGTAGACGTTGAACGGGCGGACCACCGCAATGGAAAACTCCCCGCGACCCGCTGCTTGAGGCGGCAGTACAGTTCCCCGGCATACTTGGTGATGGCGTAGGGCGAGATCGGGTCCGGGGTCATCGTCTCGACGAACGGCACGGCGGACTGATGCCCGTACACCTCCGAGGTCGACATATAGACGAACTTCTCGACGGGCCCGCAGGTGTCGAGGAGGTTTGCCGTCCCCTTGGCATTCACGTCAAAGCACTCCTCCACCTGGGTGAAGCTCTGCCCGACATGGTTGTAGGCGGCGAGATGAAAGACGACCTGCGGTTTCCAGGTGCGAACCTGGTCGAGGGCGCCGCGGTTCCGCAGGTCCGCCTCGATCACGTCGAGGTCGTCCCAGACCTCCCGCAGGCGCTCGTTCTTCACGACATTGCCATAGCGGACCGTGACCGCGACCCGCGCGCCGTCCCGAAGGCAGCGGCGGACGAGGTGGCTGGGAATAAAACCCGACCCGCCGGTGACAACCACGCGGGTGTTCTTCAAGGAGGTGTTCATGGGACAGTAAACAACTGCGGCAGTTGCTGCTCGGCATCGACGCGTTCCTTCTCCGTGTTCACGGTCAGGTGACCGCCTTCATGTCGAAAGGCGAAGAAGCGGCCGGCCTTTGCCAGACCCTCCAGGAACTGCGGCATGTCGGAACCGCGCTGGATTCCCGCGAGGATCTGGGGTTCGAGCAGTAGAAATCCGATGTTGATCCAGTAGGGGAGGACCGGCTTTTCGCGAAACGAAACAATGGCGCCGTCCCCGGTGCTGTCGACGACGCCATAAGGGCTCTGAAGGGGGTAGATGGTGAGCGTCGCCAGCGCCGAACGCGCCTCGTGCGCCTGGATCAGGGCGGGGACGCTGACGTTCGCGAGGGTGTCGCCATAGCAGACCAGGGCGCGGCCGCCGACCTGCGCACGCGCGTCCACGAGGCGGTCGGTCATGGTGGCGTCGCCCGAATCGACGGCCCGAAACCGGTTCCGGTCCGGGAAGTGACTCGCCAGAAACTGGTCCATCATCTCGGCCTTGTAACCGACGCAAAAGACGAAGCGCTGGACGCCCGAGGCGAGGAGATACTCGACGAGGTGCAGGAGGATGGGCCGACCGCCAAGGGGCACCAGCGGTTTGGGACAATGCTCTGTCAGCGGCCGCAGGCGTTCGCCTTTGCCGCCGCACAGCAGGACTGCCGTCAGGTCCTCCATGGGGAGATGCCGATCGAGTGAGTCTACGTCCGTCCGCCCCGAAAGCGGAGGCGCAAGGTATTCGTTGAGGCGGATGGAACAAGCCGAAATCACGGTCCCGCCTGGCGCCAGGGGGCGGTCCGGATCGACCGGCAGCGTTCCGCAAATTCGGCTGGAGCCCGAAGAAGGGCCCCCATCCGGGCGATGGCGCGATCCGCTTCCAGGACGCGGTCGTCGCCTTCCCCCCCTCCACGGCGGCCGCGCCACCAGCCCGGCAGGCGGCCCGGGAGCGCTCGGAGTTCCCGCAGGACCACAACGGGCCATGATCGGCGCCAGGCCGGCAGGGCGCGCTGCCGCGGGTCAGCCTCGTGCCAGTACGGGTCCATGATCGATGCGCCGAACCCGCGAACCAGCCCGCGCAGGTAGGACCAGCGGAGTCGATTGGCGGGGATGAAATGCCGCAGGCGGAGCCGGGGATCATACCACAGCTCCCATCCCGCAAGCCGGAGGGCCAGGCAGAGCTCGGTATCCTCCCCGGCGGCGAGCTGTTGACCCCGCCGGCCCACCGCCAGCGGTCGGAATCCAGCCCGGAAAAGCCCATCGAGCGCTCGCCGACGAAGGCTCAAACCCGCGCCCCAGAGTTGCGGGCGCGGACCGGCGGCAACCGGCAGGCCCGCGGTGTCTCCTTGAGGACCCACCGCGTAGCAGTGCGCGTACCGCGGGAACCACGGGGGCGGATCACTCTCGCAGACCGCTTCGCTGACCCCGCCGCATGCGGCGGCCATTGGATGGTTGTGCATGATTTCCGCCACGTATGCGACCCAATCCGGGGACACCCAGTTGTCGTCATCAATGAACGAGAGAATGGGCCAGCACGATTCCGCCTGGCCGCGCTCGCGGGCAAAGCGAAGCCCCGGGCGCGGTTCCTGCACGATTCGCATCCGGGCTGGGGCACCGGCGGGCCAGCAGTCGAGGGCCACCTGGCGCGTGTGGTCGGTCGAAGCGTTGTCGACGACGACGACTTCCCAGGGGATGTCTTTCGGGCAATGCTGCGCGGCCAAATGGCGCAGCGTCGGCGGCAGGCGCGCGGCGCTGTTATGGCAGCAGATGATGACACTGACCCCGATTGGCTCAGGTCGCATGGCTCGCGAAGGTGGACAGCGGCCGCGGCGACTTCAAGGACCGCATGCGGAGTGAGGCGCCGTATCCGGTTGTTTTCGTCGATCACGGCGGGCCTGCGTTGAAGAACGTCGGGGACCTGGCGATGTTGATGGTGGCGGTGCGCCGGTTGCGGGAGATCTTTCCCACGGGCCGCCTGATGGTACCCTCGCACCTGCCGGCCCGGCTTCATCGTTGCTGTCCGGGCATCCACGCACTGGATGAAGGCGCGCTGTCCCTGCTTTTCTGGCGGCGCCTCGCGCCCCAGGCGTTGATCCGTCGGCTTCCGTGGATCGACCGGTGCGAGGATGCCCTCGCGGCAGACTCGCCGATGCTGGTCCTCCGGGCCCGTGCGTGGCGCAACAGGCTGCGCGGTGAACGTGCCTCCGATACGCGCCGGTGTTTGCACGCCCTTGGACATGCGGACCTGTTCGTCCTGGCGGGAGGCGGCTATTTGAACGACCACTTTCCTGGCCATGCCGCCCGGGTCCTCGGCGTCCTTCAGGTGGCAATCGCGCGTCAACGCCCCATCGCGCTCCTGGGACAAGGGTTGGGACCGATGGAGGACGGCCGGTTGCGCTCGGCGATGGGACGCGTCTTTCGGGCCGCCCGGATCGTTCGGGTCCGGGAGGCCATCACCGGCCCGAACCTCCTGCGAAGTCTTGGGGCCTGGACCGAGAGAGCCGGCGTGACCGGAGACGACGCCATCGAACTGGCCTACGGCGGACGACGGGCGGTCGTGGGCGATGCGCTCGGAATCAACGTGCGGCTGACACCCTATGCCGGGCTCGCGCCCGACAGCCTCGACAGGCTCCGCAGGACGATTGTCGCGTTCACTCGGGCCCGCCGTCCCCCCCTGCTGATCTGTCCGATTGCGTTCGATGAAGAAGGCGGAGACGTGGAAAGCGTGCGCGGGCTTCTCGCCGAGGTGTGTCCGTTGGACCCCTCCCTGCCCGCGGATGATCCCGAGTCGGTCATCCGGCACGTCGGCCGCTGCCGGCTCGTGGTCACCGGCAGTTATCACGCGGGGGTCTTCGCGCTCTCGCAGGGCATTCCGGTGATCGGCCTGGCGAAATCGGCCTACTACGTCGAGAAGTTCACGGGATTGCAGATGCAGTTTGGCAACGGATGTGTCGCGGTGAACCTGGGGAGCCCTGGATTCGAGTCGATCCTGGAGGACCAACTGAACCGCTTGTGGGAAGACGCGCCCAGGCTGCGGACTCCGCTCCTCGCCGCCGCCGAGGCGCAAATCCAGCTCAGTCGCGCCGCGTTCGCCGAACTGGAGACGCTGCTGCCGCGCAAGGATTGATCCCGCAGAGGGCTACCGCCACTCCGGGAGTCAGGTCGCGACTGCGGACGTGAGGAGATGCCGAAGGTACAGGTACATGATCGGCGCGTTGAACAGCAGGCTGTCGAGGAGGTCCAGGACACCGCCAATTCCTGGCAGGAGCCGTCCCGAATCCTTGACGCCGGCCTCGCGTTTGAAGAGGGATTCGATGAGATCCCCGATCACGGCCGCGACGCTGAGGAGGATCCCGAGGATCAGGGCGTGGAGGAGGTTCATCCCCGCGAGGTGACGGCCGAGGAACCTGGCGAAGAGAAGGCTGGCACCGGTTGAGAACGCAATCGCGCCGCCGAACCCCTCCCAGGTCTTTCCCGGGCTGATCCGGGGAATCATCTTGTGACGCCCGATGAGCGAGCCTGTCACGTAGGCGCCCACATCGCTGAACTTGGTGACGAGGATGAAGTACAGGACGTAGTACCGGCCTTCGATGCCGGGAAAGAAGACGATCTTGGAAATGAAGTTCAGCAACCACGGCACGTAAAGAAGGCCGAAAAGCGTCGTCGAAATCGCAACCAACCCGTCCTGCAGGTCCTTCGCCGCGAATCGCCGCAGGCAAAGACCCAGGACGAACACGACGATCACCGTCACCTCAAAGTCGTTCGCCTTGGCCGGAAGCTGCCCGTGGGCGTGCGGAATGATCCCGATGAAATAGAGGAAGGTCACCACCATCAGGGCCAGGCCGGCGATCAGTCCCCACCTGCGAAAGCAAACCAGGCCGCGTTTCTGCACCAGGTCGTAGAACTCGCCAAGACCGAGCCATGCCAGCGCAAGCATCAGGAGCAGAAACACCCAGTCCGTGATCCCGCGATGGGATGAAAAGATCGTCCACAACACCACGGACCACAAAACGATCGTACTCGACAGGCGGCGCGCGAACACCATGGCCTTCGAGGATGCGGAGACAGGGGAAGGCGAGGCCTCGGGCACGCCCGATGAAGCCTTGGCACACGTTCAGCCGGGAAGGAAAAACTGGACGCGTCGGTTCCCACGGCGGGGACCGGCCCGGATGCGGATCCCGTCCACCGCCAGGCGAAGGATGCCAGCTTTTCCGAACCGCCTCTTGCCGCGGTCAAGCGACGTCGCCTAGCGTGTCCGCTCGCAGGCGTTGCAGCCCAGGCGAGGCCATGATTCAACCCCCGACAAGCTTTCAGGTGGACGCACTTCGCGTGCGTGTATTCCCCGACCAGCAAAGTCTTTCGCAAAGCGTCGCCGCCGACGTGCGTGATTACCTGGTCGACCTCGTCGCCCGGCAGGGCCACGCGACGGCCATCCTGGCAACCGGCAATTCCCAGGTGCAGTTCCTTGGACGCCTTGTGGCGATGGGCGGCGTGGATTGGTCGCGGATCACGCTGTTCCACATGGACGAATACCTCGGGATCGCGGCCGATCACCCCGCCAGTTTCCGCCGTTACATGCGGGAGCGTGTCGCCCAACTCGTTCAGCCACGCGTCTTCCACTACCTGGATGGCGATTGCGCCCAACCGCTGGATGAACTCGAGCGGTACGCCCGTTTGCTCACCGCCCAGCCCGTGGACCTCTGCTGCCTGGGCATCGGTGAAAACGGTCACATCGCTTTTAACGACCCGCCCGTCGCGCGTTTCGACGATCCGCACGTGGTCAAGCTCGTGAAACTGGATGACGCCTGCAAACGCCAGCAGGTCATGGAAGGTCATTTTCCCTCGCTTGAAACCGTCCCGCCGTACGCGTTCACCCTCACCATTCCGACCCTCTGCTCCGCTCGGAAAATGATGTGCGTCGCCCCTGAGGCGCGAAAGGCCCAGGCGGTTCGCGATGCGCTCCGCGGACCGATCTCCACCGCGTGCCCCGCCTCCATTCTGCGGCAGCAGGCGCACTGCATATTATTCCTCGACGCCGAATCGGCCGGTTTGCTCTAGACCGCAAAACGGCAGAGGCTGGCCGAACAGCCACTCACCGCTACGTCCGCAGGGCATCCACCGCCTCGAGAAAGTCCCCGGGCAGCGGCGCCTCGAATTCGAGCGATTCCCCGCTGAGCGGGTGTCTGAATCGAAGGCGCCAGGCATGAAGCATCTGGCGCGGGGCCGTGTAACCGGTTGATTCCGCAAGGGCGGCATTGGCGCGACGCCCGTAGGTCCGATCCCCGACGACGGGATGGCCAATGAAATGGAAGTGGACACGGATCTGGTGGGTCCGGCCGGTGTGGAGTCCCGCCTCGACCCAACTGGCGTGAGACCACACCTCGCGCACCTGGTACGTCGTCCGGGCCTCGCGCCCGCCGCTCGTCACGGCCATGCGCTTGCGATGATTGGGATGACGCGCAATCGCGGCCCGAATCTCGCCGGTCGCGACCGCCACCCGCCCGCAGACAAGCGCCAGGTAATCCTTGCGCATCTCCCGGTCCGCGAAGCGGCTGGCGAGGACGAGGTGCGCAGCGTCATGCTTCGCCACGACGAGACAGCCACTCGTGTCCTTGTCGAGGCGATGCACAATGCCCGGCCGGGCGACCCCCCCGATCCCGCTGAGCTGACCCGAGCAATGATGGAGCAGGGCATGCACCAGCGTGCCCTCATCGTGGCCGGCGGATGGATGCACGACACGGCCCGCCGGCTTGTTCAGAACCAGGAGATGCTCGTCCTCGAACAGGACCTCGAGGGGGATCGCCTCGGGGATCGCCTCCGCCGGACGCGTTTCGGGCCAGCACACCTCGATGCGGTCTCCGGCCCGGGGAGCCTGGGTGAGCTTGGCGTGCCGCCCATTGACCCGGACAAAGCCGCCCTCGATCAACCGTTGAATGGCGCCCCGCGAAACGTCGCCGAGACGCTCTCGAAGAAACGCATCCAGGCGGGTGTTGAGACGGGAGACCTCGACGACGAATTGGACGGGCTCGCGCGTCACGTCGGGTGTGTGGCCGGCAGGCCCGGTACAAGGCGCGGATGGCGGCGCCGGGACTGGTACAGGAGCAGCCCGAGGACAATCATCGCGGCGCTGATCCAATGGGCCGGAGTGATCCACGAGCCGACCATCGCGTCGGGCGGATAGTCCCCGCGGAAGCATTCGACAAAACCCCGGGCGCTGCCATAGCCGACCAGGTAAAGGGCGAAGATCTGGCCTTCGAACCTGCGCCGTGAGAATCCCCAGGCAAGCCCCAGGGCAAGCAACCCGCTCAACACCGCCTCGTAAATCTGGGTCGGGTGGATCGGCACACCGTGGCTTTCATGGACGGCCGGATACCGGACGGCCCAAGGGAGGTCGCAGACGCGGCCATAGCAGCAGCCGTTGATGAAGCACCCGATCCGACCGACCGCGTGCCCGAGGGCGATCCCCGGCGCGAGCACGTCCGCAAGGGTCCAGGTGGGCAACCGCTTCCACGTGCTCCAGGCCAGTCCCGCCAGGGTGGCGGCCACGAATCCGCCGTGAAACACCAGCCCTCCGTGTTGAACCATGAAGATCTCGCTCCAGGGCTGGTTGTGAAAATCCCGCCGCCAGTAGGTGACAACGTACAGGGCGCGGGCTCCGATGATTCCGGCGACGATCAGGACCCAAAGCAGGTCCCAGACGACGTTCGGCGACAGACCGGCCTTGGGCGCGCGCCGGGCCGCGGTCCAGGCCCCCAGCCAGAATCCGCTGGCAACAAACAATCCATACCAGGTGACCACAAAGGGCCCCATCTCGAACGCGATGCGATGCACGTGTGAGCATCCTAATCCGAGTCGTCCGTCCTATCCAGTGCCTGACGGGGAGTCCCGGCCGGCCCATCCCTTCATCCCCTCGTGTTGTTCGCGTCTTTCGTCGTGGCGTCTCCGTGGCGCAGCCTTCATGGTGCGAGCCGCCACTTGCCGGCGCGACGGATGTCTCTACGCTCGGCGGTCGCGAGACCGGAGTCCTCGGTTTCCCACCCGTTCATGGACCGGAACGAACTCAAACACCGTCTCGGGCTCGGCGTCGTTGCGCCGAACCGTCCCGATGCACAGACCGTCGAGTACATCAACTTCCGCCTGGCCTCCCTGGGCCTGCCCACCGTCCGCCAGGCTGCCACGGCGCACGATGAGTGGCAGGAGATGGTTCATTCGTTCCTTGCCCACCAGCGCGAGACGGACCGGCTCCTCGCCGACTATCTCCCGCCTTCCGACTGGCGGATCCAAAACTGGTTGGACGAATACCTCTACGACGCGTCGGTGCCGGTGCGCCTGCCGCACAAGACGCTGATCCTCTATCGGCACGGCATTGCCCGGGTCCTTTCCCTGCCGGCCGACAGCGATGAATTCCATTCCCCCATCCTGCACACGTACCGCGCCCGGAACGGGATCCTCAACAATCCCGCCACCGATCGCCGCACGACCGACGGGGTGTTTCATGTGGCTGAAGGGGGACTGCCGATCCCGGACGACAAGCGCGCCGTGCCTCTCCGCGCCTTCGGGTTGATGCTTCAGGCAGCCCTGCGTCCTCCTTCGGAGCTCGCCAGGCTGCCGTTCACCGCCAACGAACCGCGGCCGGCGGACTGTTTCGTGTCGCTCCTGCTGCGGCCCGTGGTCGTGCCGGCCATTCCGGGGGTGAGCGATCCGCGCACCATGGAGGTCCGGTTTTTTGCGCCGGGGACCCTGGTCGCCAACCTGGATTTCGTGGAGAGCATCTTCGGAAACGCCGGCGATCCATTCCTCCCGGAGAACGACGCCGGCCTGGACGCGGACCACTGGACCGGTCACAGCGGGTGCGTGATTCTCGCGCCGCACCTGACCCGGCTGCGAAAGATCGATGTGGGTCTGCCGCCCTGGAACCGTGCCTCGGATCGCCAGCGCCGTGACGGGATGTGCTGGAAGTCCGAGGACGAACTCTACAATGACGGCTCCGCGTTCAAACTCACTGCTCGCGATGAAAAGGGCGTGATGGTCACCCTCATCGCGGACAATTACTTCGGATACTGCAAGAAGGAGGTGAAGACCCAAATCAGCTTCGCCGCGAACCTCCTCGGCCAGGCCGAGGAGGAACACGCGGGAGGCGCGCTGGTGTTTGCCAGCTACGACCTGGGCGAGGAATTCGACGCCAGCCGCCACATGCGCCCCACCGGCCACAGCTATGAGGAAATGATCCAGCAGTTCGCCGGCATCCTCGACCCCCAACCGGTCGGTTACGCCATCGATCGCCAGTTTCCCGACATCATTTACGTCCCCGAAGGCGCCAAGTTCGACCTCCGCCGCCAGGAGGTTTCCTGGACCCGCGAAGGAAAAATCGAGTCCATCCGCCTCCTTCCTTCCTCCACCTATGTCCGACCCTCGGGTTACAAGGTGCAGATGGTGAAATCGGACAAGCGCATCTGGCGGCTGATCGGGACGCGCGCGGATGCCACGCTCTGTCACAAGCCGTGCACCGTCTCGGGCGGCGGCAAGTCCGAGATCTCCAAGTCGATTGCCGATGCCATCCTGATGGGCCCGGTGTTCGTCGCGGATTTCGAGAAGGATTTCGAACGCGTCGATGTCCTCCTGAAAAAGGATTACTCAGACCGGTTCCTCGACAAGGCCAGGAAGGACAAGCGCCCGATCCTCACCCCGGATCGTTCCTTGGGGAGTGTCATCAAACTCCTCACGCCCTCGGCCGAGGAATACGCCCCCGCCTTCAACGCGTGGCTCAGCCAGATCCCCCAGTACCTCAAGGAACTTGTCTTTGTGGTGAAGCGTTTTTACGAACCCGAATGGGGGGACGACTGGCGGTCCCATTTCAGCGTCGACTCCATCAACGGGGTGCCCGGGAATGAACTGAAGCTCCACAGCAAGCGGATGTTCACGACCTACCTCCGCGTCGGCTATCAGCCCGATGGATCCTGGCGGACGTTCGGGCTTCGCAAAGACTTCATGCCCGCCGCCAAGGTCCAGTACGAGGACGACATCACCGCCTCCGTGGTGGTTCCCTCCTCGGTTCTGGACTCCCTGCCGCCCGGATTCACCGCCCCGTCGGTCAAGTTCGTCCAGAATTGCGAGTACCGTCTGTTCCAGCGGCCGGACGACGCCATCCATCGGGGCTACGACAAACAAACCGAACTCGACTTCGCCCAGCCCGGCAATTTCTTTTCGAACTACGAACCGCTGACACCGTCGGCGGCGCGCCAGATGATGGAGGACAGCGTCGGGTTCGACGAATACACGGTGCCCATGCAACGCTTCATTGCCGAGGCCGCCCAGCCGGGGTCGCCCGAGTATTTTGTCTGCACGTCCGCGCCGCGGATGATCGACGGCAGACCCTCCCGAAACCCGCGTTACCTGCAGACGCGTCCGGACCTCCTCAACGTTCGCGCCGCGTACCTCGCGGATATCAGCATTCGGCTCAACCGCCGCGTCGTGCCCGGCCAAGCCCTGTCCCTCCCGGTCACGGCCGTGCTGCCCGGGCGCAGGAACAACCCGCCCGAAGGAGCGATCCGGTCGCTGGCGGTTTTCAACCCGATCCACTACATGGAGCTGCCGGAATTGTTCATGGAGTTCATCTGCTCCATGACAGGCAAATCGCCCTCCACGACGGGCGTCGGGTCGGAAGGCGCCCTGACCAAGGGACCCTTCAACGCGCTCCTTCCGATCATCGACCTCAACAACGCCCTGGTCTCCTACATCCTTTGCGCCCACTCGGCCTTCATCACCGCCGCCGGATGGGTCGGTCCGCGCTACCGCGTTGATCACGACATCAGTCTCCTCGTTCCCGAGGTGTGGTGCCGATTGGGGTTCGAGGAAGCCACACCCCACCACATGATCGCCAATGGCTGCCTCGAGCGCGTCCCGGATTTTGAACACCGTGGGCGGACCCTCCCCGCCAGCCGGCTGGGATGGCGTATCAATGAGAGGTTCGTCTCCCGCTATTTCGGCCGAATCTGCAACCACCCCCACCTGGTATTTCCGGAGGACATGCTGCGACCCGAACTTCAGGATCCCGACATCTTCGCCGACGGCCTCGACAACATCGTCGCCACCCACGAACGCGTCGCCCGCCAATACTTCGCCGACGGCAGCATCGATCTCGCCTCTCCACCGCTGCGCGCCCTGCTCCACGTCATGCGCGATGGCCATTGGGAAGGACGCGGGTTGGACGATCCCAGCCTGCGCCGGCTCTTCACGCGTGACGAGGTGCTCGGCAGCGAGTGGTATGCCGCGCGGCTCTCCGCCCAACGCACGCAGGACGAGCATCTCGCCTTGCGTCAGACAGAGACGCTCCAGAAATTCCTCCAGCGAACCCAGTACGGCGAGGAAGCCGCACGTCTCGGCCTCGCCGACCGTCTCGAACGCGCCCGTGGGCGACTTCAATGCATTCGCGAACCCGGCTATCTTGAGAGCCTGCGCGGAACCCTCGGGCGCCAGCCGGTCTTCGCCCGTGCCGCCGCCGTCGCGGCTCCCGAGTCCTGACCTCCGGATCTCCCTGTCATGAGCGAAGCCGAACAACGGGCCCTTCTCGGGATCAGTCTCCTCGCCGCGTTCGCCGATGGCGACAAGAGCGATGTCGAACGCGATCGCATCCGGCAGATCACCGAGAGCTTCAACAATCCGGCGCTTAACGCGATGGGCCTCTATCGCGACGTCCTGCTCCACAAGGTCGCCACTGCCGACCTCGTCCAGGACCTCGTCACCCCGGAGGTTCGCCAACTCGCCTACGAAATGGCCCTCGGCGTCTGCGAGGCCGACAACCATTTGAACGACACGGAACGCGCCTTTCTCGGACAACTCCGGCAGGAACTGGACCTGGGCGAGTCCACGGTGGCGCCTTTGCATGCGAAGGCCGATGAACTCACCGACTCGGCGATGCCGCCTCTTCTGGCCGACGGCCAGGCACCGTCAATCCCGGTGGCGGGCAGTGCTGAAATGGATTCGATGATCCTGAACAACGCCATTCTCGCGGGGGCGCTCGAACTCCTGCCAGGATCGCTGGCGACCATGGCAATCATCCCGCTCCAGATGCGCCTCGTGTACCGGATCGGGCAGCACCACGGATTCGCGCTCGATCGGGGACACATCGGGGAATTTCTCGCAGCCGCGGGTCTGGGGGTGACCTCCCAGGTGCTCGAAGGCTATGCGACCAAACTTATGAGAGGCCTCCTGGGGACGGTCGCCGGCGGTCTGGGACGGGGTCTGGGCAGCCTCTTCACAGGTTCGGCCGTGGCGTTCGCGACCACTTGGGCCATCGGTCAACTGGCCGAGCGCTACTATGCCGGGGGACGAACCCTGAGTGGGCTGCAGCTTCAGCAGACCTTTCAGTCGTTGCTCGGCGAGGCTCGCGGCCTGCAGCAACGGTATCTGCCCCAGATCCAGGATCGGAGCAGGACCCTGGACGTTTCGGAGGTGGCGCGGTTGGCCGGACGATCGTAGGACAGAGATCTCTCACCAACCGTCGCGGAGGGACGGTTGATCCCATTTCCCGCCGCCTTGCGGACGTCATTCGCTCCGTGTCTCCTCCGGCACGAACCGGTAGCTCACAAACGCGAGTTGCTGGCTGTCCGGCGACCACGACGGCACGTTGATCGTGCCCTGCCCCCCCAGGAGCCTGGCCAGCATCCGCGCCGGCCCGCCCGTCAAGGGTCGCACGCGGATCTCCACCTCCTGGTTCGCCGGGTGACCTTTCACATCCTTCGCATAGACCAGATACGCCAGCCAGCGCCCGTTCGGTGACGGATGCGGAAACCAGTCGTTGGCCTCCTCGCGGAACGCTTGTTCCTGTCCGGAACCGTCCGGGTGCATGCGCCAGACCTGCATCAGGCCCGTTCGCTCGGAATTGAAATAGATCCAGTTCCCGTCCGGCGAGTAATCGGGTCCGTCATCCAGACCCGCTGCCGTCGTCAGACGCGCCTCCGTGCCTCCAGCGGCTGGGATCGTGTAGATGTCGAACTCCCCGGCACGCTCGGCGCAGTACGCGAGGGTCCGGCCGTCGGGCGACCAGCCGTGCCAATACGAGGGTCCCGACTCGGTCACACGACGAGGCATGCCGCCGCCGGCAGGAAGGACGTAGACGAGGGACCGCCCGTTCTCCGATTGATCGCTGATGGCGATCTGGGTGCCGTCTGGAGAAAAGCCGTGATCATTGTTGCAGCGGATGGCGGTTCCGGTGTCGACCTGTTTCGGCGCCCCTCCCGAGGCGGGGATGCGGTACAGGCGCCCGTGATGGTTGTACAGCAGCCATTGGCCATCCGGGGACCAGTTCGGCGCCTCGAAATGATCGCGCAGGACGTGAACCGCGCGCCGGTCCGCGGACGCGACATTCACCACCTCGAGCGTGCTCTCCCACACACGGTTCGTGGATGCAGGGGCTGGCAAGGGCTCGAGTCGTACGCGGGAAAATACCGCGGTCTCTTCGACGGCGTCGTTGTGGGCACAGACGCCGAGCCCGACCAGCACCGGGTCGTGGAGGGCAAAGCGGCAGGAGCCGCCGGCCGGCGTTGGCCTCTCCCCTCCGGATCCGATCGACATCGAAACGACATCCCCGCGGCGTTCAATTCGAAGCACACGCGGCGCCGTGACGCCGGACTGGATCTCCCGGGTCGGGCCCCCCTTCTCATCCCGGAACTGCAGGGACGTCAGCCCGTTGCCGTGAAAGGCCGCATCAGCGTAGATCGCATCAGGCTCCAGGCCCTGTCGGATGAGAAGGACCGCCTTTCGATGCGGATCCCCACCGGCCCGCGGCCAGGCGATCTCAGCGGTGAGGGCGAGGTCTCCCGAAATCTCCTTCCAGATGAAATGAAACGCGTCGTTCGTGGCCCACATGTTGGCGCCACCGCCCGTGATGGTGTAGGCGCCCTTGTCCGCATCGTACACCATCGATCCGCGATGCGCGGGAGAACCAATGTCCGCCTCGCGGGCAAAGACCCCGAGATCGGCCCCGTGGGCCAGGGGGACCAGGGGGACCAGGAAACCAGCGGCGGCCACCGCGACACGTGCGGGACTGACAAGGTCCCGGCGGCCGAAGGGCGAAGGAGGAGGCTTCATAAACCGGAAGATCGATTTCATGGGATCGAGTTCTCACCGCACCACGGGAAGAAGCATCGCCGAGGCATGGTCCGGATCCGCGTACACGAGATTGCGGGCCTTTCGCGTTCGGTCACTCGCGCGAAACGGCTCACCCGTGTTCGGATTTGGATCGAATCCCGGCGCGCTGGAGGAACTGACATCCACCCGGATCCGATGATGCCGGTTGAAGATGATGCTCGTCGACCACAGGTCGATGTCGAGCCGCGTCGGGCGCCCGGGTCTCAGAGGGCGTTCGCGGTCGGCCCCTCTCCGAAACCTGGCCCGCAACATGCCTTCGCACAGGTTGAAGGACCGACCGTCCGGGTACACATCGCACAGGCGAACGAAGAAATCCGTGTCCGGCGCGTCGCTGGCCACCCATAACCGCGCCCGCACGCGACCGGTCACCTCCACGGGTTCCTGGATCTCGGGACCTGTGAAGACGAGAACGTCCGATCTTGATTCGACTTGTTTCTGATCTCTTGGCCCGGAAGGGATCGTGAGTTGGATGCCGCCGATCGTCGGGACGGGATTCGCCGGGTCATCCTCATAAGCGAGAGGCTCGGATGCCCCCGGCTCCTCCGTGGAAAGGCTGTGATCGCCGTGGAGAAAGTAGGGCGTCGCCGTCGCCTGCGACGGGGGCCAGGATGGCGCCGTTCGCCACGTGTTGCCCGGCGCGGCCGGGTCCGAGGTGTCCCCAATCACGTAGTACCTGACGGCGGGATCGTTGTCGGCACCGTTCGCAACTCCCTTGAGCCAGTGATCGAACCATCGCCACGCGTCCTCCGTTTGCCCGGGCGGATCCTTGGCGTCTGGAAACGTCAATTCCCCGGCCTTGTCTTGAAGCACACCGTGGGTCCATGGGCCCATGATGAGCTTCTGACGCCCTCGAGCCGAAGCGCCTCCGTGTTCCTGGTAGCCGACAAATCCGTCGATCACCGGCTGGACGAAGATGTCCCACCACCCGCCGATGTGAACGGCGGCCGCGTCGATCTCGCCGTAGTGACGGGAGACGTCACGGGCCTGCCAGTACGCGTCTTCGCGGGAATGGGCGACCCAGATGGATAGCGCGTTCGTCGCGAAGCGCGTCGCCTTCAGCCAGTCCTCGACCAGGGACTTTCGAAAGACGCCGCCGTCATAGACGACCTCGCGAAGAACCGGGGCGCCCACGACGAGGAACTGCGCGTCCACCGGCTGGACACCCGTCGCTGCCAGTTGGAACTGGGTGATCGCGGCGGCTGAGCCGCCCCAGGTCCCAATCTTTCCGTTGCACCAGGGCTGTCCGGCAATCCAGCGGATCGTGTCAGCGCCATCCGGACCGTCGAGGTTGAACGGCAGATTCTCGCCGGAGGAGGCGAATCGACCCCGCGTGTCCTGGGCCACCACCGCGAAACCGCGACGAGTCCCGTCTCGCCCCATCCCCGCGACGCCGTCCTTGTTGTACGGTGTCCGAACGAGGACCACGGGGAATCGGCCCTCGGATCCCGGAAGCCAGATGTCGGTGGCGAGGGTCACTCCGTCCCGCGTGCGGACCCTCTCCGCGCGCCGAACCGGCTCAGCGGCCGCCGATGACAGCGCAAGAGATCCCGCCAGGAAGGCGAGGATGACACATGGTCGATTTCCCTGGGAGGCGGCGCGGGGTTTCACGGCCCTTCGCATACGGGCAGGGCCGTGACCCGGTCAAGATCGCGAAGAGGCGAATTCGTGAACCACGAAGGGCGCGAAGGACCCCGTGCCGCGGAGCCGCAACGAAAGGACTGCGTTCGGGCGAGGAGTGGCCTGCCCGTCGGAGTCCTCCGACGCCGGTGTCGATCCCGCCTTTGCTTCATTGTTCGTCCTCGGCATCCGCGGTGTCCTGGATTTCGGTGTCCTCCATCCCGATGACACCGGGGGGTTCCGCCTCGCGGTCCGCCACCGCGAAATCGGCGGGCTGGAATTTCGAGAGGACGTTGAGAAGGGCCATGAGACCGTGCTGCACGTTGTCGATCCGGATCTCGTTGTTGTAGACCGTCGTTCGAACCCCGCCCCTCACCAGGCCCGGTCTCGGTGCATAGAAGAGATCGATGTCATCCACGAACTGCAGTTGAAGGAGACTTCGAATCCCGCGGAGAATCGCCAGGCGATACCGCGCGGCGCGCGCCTCGTCGCCCGTCTCGCGCGCCAGCCAGAACGCGTCCGCGAGGCCCTCCAGGTACACACCGGTGGAGGAGGCATGGGGAGGTCCGAATCCCGGCGCCGTCGGAAGATGAAACCGCCCGCGCAGGTCCGGATGAATGGCGCGATCCCATTGCTGCATCTGGAGCAGCCAGTCATTCATCGTGAAGACGAAATCACGAAGGCCCGGATCCCGAGTCTTCCGCCATACCAGGACGTCGGCCTTCGTGTGCCATGGAATGAACGCCGGGTTCCGGTGGGAGGGGTCCAGGTGCCATCCGCGATAGTGTTCGTAACTGAGGTGAAAAGCGTTCAGGAGATCCGGTCGCTCGCCGCGGTCGATCAGGGACGCCCACAGGAGAAGGGCTTCCCCGGGATAGAAGTTCTCGTTCCCGGCGCGACCCGCGGGCCGAAAGTAGGTTTGAAAGCTGCCGTCCGGACGCCACAACCTCCCGACCAACCGAAGGAGCGCGGCTTCCTGCGGCGCATATTCGCTGCGCCACGGACTCTCGAGAATGGCCAGCGCGCCCAGGGCGGCTGAACCCAGCTTGGCCTCGCCTCCGTTCTCGATGAACCCCAGGCCGTCCTCCTCGCGGAAGAAGGTCCGCATGTTGAAAGCCAGGTTCAGGCGTTGAAGCTCCCGCGCCCTGGGATCGCCGGAAAAACGAGCCCACCGCCCAAGGGCCATGCTTGCCATCATCTGTCTCAGGGCATTGTTGTTCCCGACCTCCGTTCCGCGCCCCGGTCGTATCAGGTAAGGCAATCGACCGTCGGGTTGAACCTGCCGGACGAGCCAGTCCCCCATTCCCTCGGCCGCCTGGCGCACCTGGACGGCGGTCACCCGGCTGAGAGGAACGACAGGGTTGCCGCGGAACATCGGTTCGAAGACCGGTTCCGGGCCGAGCCGGACCCACACCTGCAGCGCCTCGAAGAGCCGCAGATTGGCAGGTCGCGAGGCCACCCGGTCTCGCGGGCTCCCCGAACGGACGTGTTCGCGAAGGAGGATCTCCGTGAAACTCAGGTTCCGGGCAAGCATCTCCGTGGGGCTCCATCTGAGACGTGTCGCGCCTCGCGCGATTTCCAGACCGCGAACGCCCCGGTGAACGTCGGCGAGGGCGGCGCGTCCTTGGGGAAGCACCACGTCGCGGAGGGAATGGTTGAGGCACACCTCGATGCCATCGATCGCGCGACGGGTCTGAGGATCGAGACCCTGCACCACGGCCGTCAGCGCCGCGGGAAGCGCCTCCGCCCACGGGCCGTCCAACTCCCAGTGCTCGGCCCGCAAACTACCCGTCGCGCGCACGGCCACAAAGACGCCGCATTGACCCTTGGGAGCGGGCCACGACGTCGCGCCATTCACGGAGCGATGCGCCGCCTCGAGGATGCCCGCGGTGACCCGCTCCAATCCGGGCGAATGCCACCACGCGGGGTTCAGCGGGGCGGCGGGATTCGCGGCCGACGACCCGGGGTCCGCGCCGTGGATCACCTGGGCGGCGACGAACCACAGTCCCAGGCCGGGAGCAAGGCCGATCCATTTCATGCACGGCATGGCGGCCGCACCTTGCCGGGGCCGCGACCCGCGGAAAGTCCAAACCCGCGGGACGGTTTCCTAAACCTCGACGCGCTTCACGGCCCGCTCCTTCTCGGCGCGCTTGCGTTGGTTTTCGTTGAGGACCTTTTTCCGGAGGCGGAGGTGACGCGGGGTGGCTTCGACATACTCATCGATGTCGATGTATTCGAGGGCGCGCTCGAGGCTGAGTCTCAGGGGTGGATTCAACTGGATGCCCTTGCCGTCGCCCTGCGAGCGCATGTTGGTGAGGTGTTTGGACTTGCAGGGATTCACCGGGATGTCTTTTTCGCGGGCATTCTCTCCGACGATCATCCCTTTGTAGATGGCGTCGCCGGGATCGACCATCAACCGGCCGCGTTCCTGGATCATGTTCAAGGCGTAGGCCGTCGCCTCGCCGTCCTCCATGCTGACCAGGGAACCATTCTTTCGGGCGGCGATTTCTCCACGGTCAGGTCCGTACTCGTGGAAGAGGTGGCTCATGACACCGATGCCGCGCGTCATGTTGACAAGGTCCGTCTCGAACCCGATCAGGCCGCGCATCGGGATGACCGCCTCGACGGTGACCTGGTCAGCGTGATGGCTCATGCTCGTGATCTCGGCCTTGCGAAAGGCGAGGTTCTCCATGATTGCCCCGAGATTCTCCTGTGGAATCTCGAGAAACAGTCTCTCGATCGGTTCGAGGAGCTCGCCATTGGCCCCGTTTTTCCACAGCACCTCGGGCCGGGAGACCAGCACCTCGTAACCCTCGCGGCGCATCTGCTCCACGAGGATGGCGATCTGCATCTCACCGCGTCCGGACACATCGAAGATCTTGGGATCGGCCGTCGGGGAGATTCGAAGGGCGACGTTGGTTCGGACCTCCTTCTGGAGGCGCTCCCAGATGTGCCGCGCCGTGACGAGCTTGCCATCCGTGCCCGCAAGGGGTCCGTCATTGACGGCAAACTCCATCTGGATCGTCGGCGGATCGATCGGGGATGTAGGGCAGCGCACCCCGCATCGCCTCATCGGCGAGGGTCTCGCCGATGAAGACATCGTCAAACCCGGTGATGCCCACAATGTCGCCGGCGTGCGCCTCCTCGATCTCAATCCGTTTGAGTCCCTCGAAGTGGTAGATCATGGTGATCTTGCCCGGAGTCACCCGGCCACTGCCATGGAGGCACACGGACGTGTCCCCCAGCCGAACCTTGCCGGTCAGGATCTTCCCGAAGGCGATCCGCCCCAGGTAATCGCTGTAGTCGAGGTTTGCCACCAGGAGCTGAAAGCCGTCACCCGCCTTTGCGCGCGGCGGCGGGATGTGCCGCATGATCATGTCGAACAGCGGCTCCATGGTCCCGCTGACGTGGTCGAGTGCGAGTTTCGCATAGCCGCCCTTGGCCGAGGCGTAGACGAAGGGGAAATCGAGCTGCTCATCGGTGGCGTTGAGGGAAACGAACAGGTCAAACACCTGGTCGAGCACCTTCTTCGGGTCGGCATTCTCGCGGTCGATCTTGTTGATGACCACGATCGGCTTCGCGCCGGCCTCGAGCGCCTTTCGCAACACGAAACGGGTCTGCGCCTGCGGTCCCTCCGCCGCGTCCACCACCAGGAGGACGCCATCGATCATGTTCATGATCCGCTCCACCTCGCCGCCGAAATCGGCGTGGCCGGGGGTGTCGACGATGTTGACGTGGTAATTCTTGTATTTGAAGGCGGCGTTCTTGGCGCGAATCGTGATCCCCTTCTCCCGCTCCAGGTCCATGGAGTCCATGATCCGCTCCTCGCTCGCCTTGGCCTCGTTGGCGCGAAAGGTGCCCGACTGTTTCAGAAGACAATCGACGAGCGTCGTCTTGCCATGATCGACATGCGCGATAATCGCGATGTTCCGGATGTGTTGCATCGAACGTAGTCCTGGTCCTCCGGATGGGCTGCGTGTGACAAACCCTTCCGGGTGCAACGCCATGGAACGGCCGAAGACCCCGGGTCCGATAGGGCCGAACAACCTATCAGGCTCCGGGCCGATCGCAAGCTTCGGTGAGCGGCCGCCAAAAGCCCCCGGCGCGACCGGCCTGACAGGTCCTCCCTTTTCGCGATCAACTCCCGGTGCCCGCCCGTCGGATGTCAAACGACCACAGGGTGGTGCCATCGCGAATGTAGAGCCGACCCTGGGCCACCACGGGGTAGCTCCATGCCTTGGCGGTGCCGCGATCGGGCGGGTCCGGTGGCGTGAAGCGTCCCTTTTCGTGATAGGCGGACGGCGTGGCCTCGATGAGGGCGACCTCGCCGTTCTCTCCGTGGAGGTAAAGCCGCTTGTCGGCGTAACAGAGCGATCCGGGCGCGATGCTGCGTTCCTCCCACTGGATTTTGCCCGTCTCGAATTCGACGCAGGCCAGGGCGGCCCCCATGGTGCCATACAGGTAATTGCCGAGCTGAATGGCGCCGCCGATGTCCTTCGGCAGTTTCGGGCTGAAGTACACCTCTTCGGCCGCGAAGGCACCCGCGTCCTTCTTGACCCGCGCAAGCCCGCCCCCGCTCTGGCCGGCGGCGCTGTAGACGAGGTCACCGTGGATCACCGGGGTGGGGATGTTGGCGGCGCTCCGCTGGGCCGTCCGGTCATAGCGCCATAGGAATTTGCCCGTCTTCGCTTCGAGACCAACGACGCCCTTTTGAAGGTACTGGATATACTGGGGCACCCCCCCGATCTCGGCCTTCTGGACCGACGCGTAGGCCGCTTGATCACCGCCAGGAACGGCCGATTTCCAGATCAACTCGCCCGTGTGCTTGTTCAGCGCGACGAGGGTGGCCTCGGTGCCCCCCGGGGTGCAGATCAGGGTGTCGCCATCGACCAGGGGCGACTCGGCATACGCCCAATTCCCCGACTGACCGGCGAAGTCGGTCCGCAGATTCTTGTGCCAGCGGATCGTGCCCTTGTCGGTGCCCAGGCAGGCAAGGTCCCCGTCGGAGCCGAGGGCGTACAGCCACTCGCCGTCCACGGTCGGTGTCGATCGCGCCCCGGGGTATTGGGGCCCGTGATTGGGACCGACCTTTCCGAGGGTGGCGGTCCAGACATGCTGGCCGTCGACCGCGTTGAGGGCCTCGACGAATTCCTTGTCCACCCCCTCATTGCCCATGAGGTAGATCCGCTGCCCGACGACGGCAGGCGTCGAGAATCCCGCGCCGACGTCCTTCACCGCCCATACGAGTTTCGGGCCGTTCTCAGGCCATTCCTGGAGAAGGCCGGTCTCCTGGGAAATGCCATTGCGGTGGGGCCCCCTCCACTGGGGCCAGTCGTCGGCTTGCAGAAGGGACAATGAGAGGGCAGCGGCCGCCAGGAGGGCGACTGTGGGCTTCAGAGAGGATCGGTTCATGCGAGCGAAACACAGGGGGTCGTGCTTTAAGGAAAATGCAGACGAACGCGCGAGGGACGGTAGCGGATCTTCGGCGCGCGCCAACCCCGGAGTTGCCCGGGAACAGGGCGGGACGGCACGACCGCCGCCGGAGTGTGTGGGGTGGGTTCGGCGACGGGCGGCGAAGATAAGGCAGCCTGATGTCGTAAAAGAGACCCGATGATGCCTTGAGGAAGGCAAAACATTTCTTTGACGAACGACAGAATCTGAATACTTTGACGGCGTTAGTCCGATCGTTCTTTGCGAAGCCAGTGGATTAGAAAAACTGCAGGCCAGTGCCTGGCAGGTGGAACTGCGGAGCTGCGAATCTTTCGCGGACGGACCGGGTCGAGGCCCCAGGACACCCGAGGGTCCGAGGCCCTGGTTTTGGTCCCAGGGGTCTGAACTCTCAGGGGTCTGAGCTTTCCGCATGACCGAATGCCTGGGATGTACGATGATTTCCGGAGACGTGAAGGTGCACACGATTCCGGGTTCCCACTAGCCTGCTTGCACCCTGGATTCGAAATTCCCCGGGCTCCGACGGTCTTCCTCAGACTGCGGAGCCCGGTTTTTTTTTATTGAGCTGAGATTTGGATTGTGAGGCCTGCTTCGGGCCGCGACAAAGGTCGTGGCGCTTGCGACAGATCGAAGGGGGCTTCGAACGAGTTGGAGCCGCCCTCCCCCGGACACCCGGGATCCGCCTGCGCCCCCGTGTCCACGATCCATCTATGAACCTTCCAAGAAGTCTCTGCCGGCTGCTCCTCCCGTTCGCCAGCAGCCTGTTCGTTGCCCAGTCCACCCATGGCGCCGCTTTATTCGAGGACACCTTCGACTCGGACAGCTCCGCCAATTGGAGTGTGCTCACCGGCTATTACGCCGATTCCGTCACCAACGACTACACGGCCGAATTCGCGTTCGACTATTCCCAGCAAACCTACAAGCGATACGCCGCGGACAACCAGACCTTCGAGGAGTACCCGATTCCGCCTGCACCCAACAGCGACGGCACCACGCGCGGGCTCAAGATCACCGTCAACAACAACGACGACCTTGCGGAGCGCTTTGCCGTCAACCTGTACCCAAAGGGCCAGAACTTCTCGGGCAACTATGTTCTCAAGTTCGATCTCTGGATGAACTACAACGGTCCGGCGGAAGGGGGGAGCGGGTCCACCGAGCACTTCATGGCCGGCATCAATCATTCCGGCGACATCATGAACTGGCATTCCTTCGTGATCGGTTTCACGAATGCCGCCGCGGTCCCTGGCGCCCTGACTCCGGGTGTCGGCGCCAGCGCCAGCGACGGCATCTGGGTCGCCACCACCGATGAAGGCGGCGCCGCCATCGATGGCCGCGTCGTGTTCGGCACGACCAACGGACCCGGAACCTACTACAGCGCGACGGCAATCCCCGAGGTCGGCGCCAGTCCGGACACCCTTTCAGGCTTCGCCGACCGCGACGGCGACGGGTCGCCCGACAATTCCGATCTCGACCTTTACCTGGCCCGGAATGTGTTTCCCCAGCCCAAATTCGAAACGGCTGGCGCGCCGGGAAAACGGTGGGTTGAAATGGAAATCAGCCAGGTGGACGGTGTGATCACGTGGAAGGCCGACGGCAAGGTCCTGGTCCAGGTCACCAATCCCACCAGCTACACGGCCGGGGACATCATGATCGGTTACATGGACATCTTCACGTCCATCGCCGATCCCCGTGAGGAGAACTTTGTCATCTTCGACAATGTGCGGGTCGAGCCGGTCCGCACGGTCGTGGTGGACACGGACGACAACACCAGCGGGGCGAACGATGGCAAGACCAGCCTCGTCGAGGCCCTGGCCGGGCTCCAGGACAACGATCGGATCACCTTCAATATTCCGGGAACAGGTCCCCACGTCCTCCCGACACCCGTGGGCGGCTATCCGTTGATCACCCACAGCGGCATTACGATCGACGGCTACACCCAGCCTGGAGCCACCGCCAACACCAACGCCCTGCTGGACGGAAACAATGCCAGTCTCCAAATCGTTCTCGACTCCTCCAGCGACGCGCAATCCGGCGATCCGGCGCTTCCCAATCGCGCCTCCACCCGCCTTCCGTACCCCGGGTATGGCGACTCGGAGAACGCCATCCTGGGCGTTTACGAAGCGGATTATGTCACCATTCGAGGCCTGAGTTTCCTGGGGCGCCACACGCCGGGCACGGACGATGACCCGTCGATCTACGCTATCGCCCTCGTGAAGGAAGCGCGGGGGGCGAAGGTCCAGGGCAACTGGTTCGGCCTCGCGCCCGACGGCACGACCGTCAAAGGGCTCGCCGCGGGTGTGGCCGCGTTCCGGCACCGCGTGACCGTCAATGATGAGAATGTCGACACCTTCTCCAGCGATCTCACCGTGGGAACCGATTCCGACGGCGACCAGGACCTGGCGGAGTTCAATATCTTCTGCGGACTCCGCCTGAGCCTTGCCCTGGAACTTCCGTACGCGATCACCGCGGGCAACTACTTCAACGTCCTTCCCGACGGGAAGACCTTCCTCAACGTCGAGGACATCTACCAGGCCATGGTCGATGCCGGTCGCGACCCGGGTGATATTACCGTGGAGAACTATGAAAACGGCCGGTTGACGACCGGCAGCGTCATCGGGGTCCGCGGCGACAACATCAACGACGGAAACGAGGGGAATGTCTTCAATCTCGCCGTTTACGATCACCTGGTCGAGTTCTACAGCAATGCGAGCAATGTCGTCGTTGCGGGCAACCGCTTCGGCGTCGGAGTCGATGGCGTCACCACGGCGCCGGTTCCCACTCTGGCCGCCCCCGACCTGATTGAAGTGGCCGGCGAGTCCGGCCTTCGCATCGGTTCGGACAACGACACGTACGCAGACGAACTCGAGGGTAATCTCGTGTTCAAGGTGCCGGGCATGGTCTTCGCCGCCGGCGGCAGTGTCACCGCTCCCGTTGTCGCCCGCCGGAACACATTGTCCGGCAATGGATTTGAGGCATTCCCGTTTCCCGATGGCAACAGCGGAAGGAACTACACGGACTACTACACTCCCTGGCTGGCGGATCCCTCCGTCGTCACGCCGTCCCTGACGACCTATGCCAATGGTCTGCTATCGGGAAGCCTGCCGCTGCCCGTCGACGGCGCCTTTGCCGATGTGGATGTGTATCTCGCCGACCCCAACGCCCCGGCGGGCGTCGTCATCCCAGGATCTTATGTCGGGACCTTCTTCGAGGATGGAGAACCCGACCTCAATCCAACACCGGGTGAATTCACATTCGACCTGTCGTCGTACGCGATCCCGGGCGGACACCAGTTGTGCGTGGTCATCACCTATTCCCTCGAGGAATCGCGGTCGGCGGCGGGGACCTCCGTCACAGGGCCCGTCTCCAATGCGGTCGACACGGGCGGCTCCAGTGGCGGAGATATCGGGGTGGTCACGGTGGCGCGCGAGGGCGATGACCTGCGTTTGACCTGGCAGTCGGGCACCGGTCCGTTCCAGGTCCAGATTCGCGGCAGCCTGGGCACCGGCACCTGGCAGAACGAAGGAAATCCCGTGACGGAAAAGACCGCGATGGTTCCGATCACCGGCACGCAAAGTTATTTTCGGGTGCAGGGACAGTGAACCCGGGAGCCGTTCCAGACCTGAACTCCGGCACGGATCCCGCCGCGGGAATCGCAGAAGAGGTGAATGCGCGACCGTTGAGAATTCGAGCCGGCGCGGCGGGAGGAGGATGGACCCCGCCCGCGCACCGGCCCTCGGTTCAACCCGCTCCCGTCGGATGGGAGAAGGTCCCTGCGCCGCGGGATCGGGTGAGGCCCGGGCTCCATCCGGGTTGGTCCGGTGGCTTCACCCTGATCGAACTGCTGGTCGTCATTGCGATCATTGGGATTCTGGCGTCGCTGCTCCTGCCGGCCCTCGCAAAGGCCAAGGAGCGCGCGAAACGGGTGTCCTGTGTGAACAATCTCAAGCAGATGGGCCTGGCGTGCCTGATGTACTCCGAAGACCAGTCCGATGGCGCATTCACCGGCGCCACCAATTATCTGGACGACAACATCAACTGGATCTATCCGCGCTACCTGCCGACCTACCAGGGACTCATCTGTCCCAGCACGAGAAATTACATCCGGACCAACACGCTGGTGAATCGACGGGGTACGGGGCAGCCGATCCTGATTGACCTCATGGATTTCGCGCGAAACCGGGATACCGCCGGCTATAGCTATGAGCTGTATGGCTTCATGGGTGCGGTGACCAGCAATCCCTACGACGCGAACTCGATCAGGAAGACCCAGAATTCCGTCAACAGCTACGTGCACAGATACGACACGTTCGGACTCAAGGGCACAGCGCCCGGACCGGCCAACATCTGGCTGTTCGTCGACGGCGACGACGGCGCCCAATACTACGACAACGGAACCCTGACGCGACGGGGGGTTAATGACTACCCGGACTCATGGGACAACCACGGCGCGGACGGCGTGAACGGCCTGTATTGCGACGGCTCTGTTCGATGGATTCCACAGAGACGATACGTCTTCATCTTTGAGCAATCCCAGGATATCGGGCGGACGGATTGACGAGTGCTCGGGGCCCGAATCCATCATGCTTCCACGGTCTCGCCCGGTCCCGGGTCAAAGACCTTGAGTCGCGGATGACGAGCCTGGAGTTGTTGGCGGAACCAGGCGCGGGCCTCGTCCTCGCCATGGCCGAGAATGACCGTCCCGGGCGACACCGCGGCAACGAACTCCAGCAGTTCCTCGCGATTGGCGTGCGCCGTGAGGTCGAATTCGCGGATCTCGCAGCGGCGGGTGACCTTCCGATCCCGCGGACCCAGGTTCAGGGTGCCACCGTGGGGCGTCGCGCGCAGTCTGCCGGCGGGCGTTTCCGGATCGGCGTAGCCCACAAAAAAGATCCCGTGTCGCTCGTCCTCGAGCATCCGCGCCGCCAGTTCGTGCGCGGCGGTGTTGGCGTTCATCATGCCGGAGGTGAGGACGAAGAGACGCCCGGCTCCGATCTTCATATTCTCGAACTGTCGGCGGTCCAGGACCTGCAGATCGAGGCTTTCGGTGAGGGAAAGGGTGCTGTGGTGACGATGGGTCCGGTGGGCCTGCAGATCGTAGATTTCGGTGAACACACGGCCCAGACCCCCGATGTAGACACACTGACGCGGCAACTCCCCGCTCTCCATCAGCAACGAAAGCAGGGCGAGGATCTCCTGCGTCCGGCCCAGCGCGAACACCGGAATGAGGACCGAGCCCTTGCGCGCGTGGACCGCCCGGATCGCCGCCCCGAGGGCGCGTGTTTCGTTCTCGCGCGAGAACCCGGGTGGAACGGCACGGGCTCCCCGCGTCGTTTCCAGGATCAGGACATCCGCCTGGACATCCTGGAACCGGGCGCCCTTGAGAATGGTCTGGTCACGGAACGAGACATCGCCGGTATAGAACAACGTCTCGTGCGCGCCGCGCACCATGACCCCGGCCGACCCCAGCGCATGACCCGCATCCAGAAACTCCAGGGTGGGCGAGTCGGCCCCGGCCTGTGCCTGGGTGAAGGCCGCCCACTCGATCTCACGGTTGTAACGGAAACCCTGAAAGATGGCCTCGATCTCATCGACCTCGTCATGACTGAACAACGGATAATCCTTGATCCCCAGCTCGTCCCGTTGCCGGACCATGACATTGACCGAGTTATGAAGGACCCGGTCGACAAGAAAGTAACTCAACTCGGTCATGAGCACGTGCGCCTTCGGGAACCGGCGCACCGCCACCGGAAGGGAGCCGACGTGGTCGTGATGACAGTGACTCACGACAATCGCGTCGAGGTCCTCTCCCTCAATCCGGTCGAACAACGGCAGGGCGTCGCGACCGTCCCGCTTCGGATGGATGCCGGCGTCCAGCAGGAGGCGATGGTGTTCGAACTCCACCAGCCAGCCGCTGGCCCCCACGTCCCTGGCCGGGTTCAGATTCGTGATGCGCACCGGCATAGTCTCCCGCAGGTTTCCGTTGACTCCCATTGAAATCTCACGATGCACCTCGTTCCAGGTAGAATCGCGCGGCATTCCCCCCCCAGAGCCCCTCGCGGGTCTCCGGATCGAAGGCACGCGCGAACTCCATGAATCCCTCCACCACCCGGTCATAGCTGGCTGCCAGGAGGCATACCGGCCAATCACTTCCGAACATCAGGCGGTATGGCCCGAAGACGTCGGCTGCCACCTCCAGACAGGCACGGAAATCCTCGGGACGCCATGCGGCATGATCGGCCTCGGTCACCAGGCCGCTGATCTTGCACCAGACATTGGGGGACTTCGCCAGGGCACGCAGGTCCCGGGCCCAGGGCTGCAGCCGACCTTCCCGGATTGGCGGCTTCGCCAGGTGATCCACAACGAAGCGTTGCTCGGGCAATTGCCGCGCGACCTCGCGCGCGGCCGGCAATTGACGCGGGTAAATCAGGAAATCGTAGGTCAGCCCGAGCGGTCGCAAGGATCGCAGGCCGCGAACAAAGTCGGCGCCCAGCATGAAGTCATCGTCCGGCTCGTCCTGGACGACGTGGCGGACGCCGACAAACCTCGGGTGGCGCGACAAGCGATCGAGGTCGATCCCAACTCGCGGGTCACGCAAGTCCACCCAGCCCACGACCCCGCGGATCCGCGGATCGGCATCCGCCAGTTCGAGAAGCCATTCGGATTCCGCGAGGGACTGGCGCGCCTGGACCGCGATCGAACCCTCCAACTTCAACGGACCCTGCAGAAGGCCGAGGTCCGCCGGCAGCCAGTCCCGTTGGAGGGGCGAGCCGCGCGGGATCCACGGATACTGAATCGCATCGTAGCGCCAGAAATGCTGGTGCGCGTCGAGCCTCATTCACCGCAGGTCGAATGTCAGCGTTCCGAGTTCGCCATAGCGTGCCTCGTACCTGCCGGCGGCCGCGGTCTCAATCTTTCCCAGGGCGCCGCCCAGAATGACGCTGCCCGCAGGAATCGTGTAGCCGTGGCGGGTCAGTTCGTTGAGGACCCGTCGAAGGTTGTGCCATTGCCCGCCGCGCACGGAGGCGCCGGTGGTTTGGTGGAGGAGTTGGTCGTCGCGCCGCAACGAGACCGGGATGGCGTCCGGTTCGAGGGAGACGGGCCGGTTGGGAATGCCCACGATATAGCGGGCCGAACCAATATCGGCCGCGACGATGTCCGCCGCTCCGACGGGCCCCGGCGACATCCCGAGTGACCTCGGCAACTCGATGATCGGAACCATCGCGACGACGGCCCCGCGGGCCTGTTCGTCCGTGAGGACCTCGTAGGAAAGGTCCACCGAGGTCAGGTATCCGATTTCGGTTTCGATTGCGCCTCCGCCGGGTTGCAGGTCCAGCACCTGGTGTCGGGTGCCATCGAGCCAGCCGCTGCGGAACACCACGCCGGCCATGGGCCCGTCGAGCCCCAGCGACGCTTGTGCCGCCTCCGAGGCGGCCGCGCCTTTGAAGCCGGCAACCCGGTCGCCATCCGACATGGCGCGCACCAGTCGCCGTTGCGCGGCATAGGCCAGATCCAGGGTCGATTCCGGGACCAATGACATGAAGTGCGGCGCCGGTGTGCCGCCAGCCGCCGCTTCCCGGTACTGGCGCACGAACTGTCGGATCGAAGCCGCATCGAGAAAACCCAGGTTTGCAAGCCAATCCTTGAAGTCCGACTTCCAGTGGTGAACGGGAACGCCGGTCGAGCGAACGCCGAACCCGTGCCCACCCTCCTGGTACACGTGAAGTTCGGCCGTAGCCCCGGCCTTTTTGACGGCGAGCGCCATCCTGAGACTGTTGTCGCTCGCGTCATCAAAGGCATGGACGAAGAACAGCGGGGGCGTGTGAGTGTCCAGGCCGCCCGCGATGGACTCGTTGAGGACCCCGGTTCGCCAGTCCACGAGGCCGCCCGGGTAGATCAAGGCCGCAAAATCGGGTCGGCACGGGACGGCGTCCGACGAGTCGATGGCCTCGTACAGACGCGCATTCGCGTGGGTGACCAGCCAGGCGGCGATCTCGCCGCCCGCGGAAAAACCCAGCACCCCGATCGACGTCGGCTCGACCTGCCATTCGACGGCACGCCGACGGATAAGGCTCAGGGCGCGCTGCGCATCGCTCGCGGCCGTGGTGGCAGGAGCCGGGACGCGGTATTTGAGGACGAACGCCGCGATATCGAGCGAGTTCAGCCAGTCAGCGACCTCCAGGCCCTCATGTTCATAGGCCAGGCGTTGCAGGCCCCCGCCCGGGCATACGAGGATCCCCGTTCCGTTCCGCCGGCCTTCGGGGGGAAGAAAGACACCGACCGTGGGCTGATCGATGCCGGTGAGTTGGTAGAACGGCCGGGGACGGCCTTCCAGGCGGTGCTCCGGCCCGCGGGCTTGCGACTGACCCGGAGGTGGACCCGGCCACACTGGGAAGACGACATCGGGTTCCCGGGCAAGCGCGGCTGTCGGGAAGGCGCACGAGAGGAAACCTGCCAGCAGAACGGTCAGGGGTCTCATAAGATGGTGCAAGCGCCCACGGATCCCCGCAGCCGCGGAACACCGCCTCCCGTCCCGCGGGAGCCTCGGCTGAGGGCCCGTTTGGTCACGCGTTATAGGAACCCGAGGCCGTCGTGCCGCCATGGCCGGTCCAGTTGGTGTGAAAGAACTGTCCGCGCGGTTGATCGATCCGCTCGTAGGTGTGGGCGCCAAAGTAGTCGCGCTGCGCCTGAAGCAGGTTCGCGGGCAGCGACGCGCTCCGGTATTGATCGTAGAAGGCGAGCGCCGTGCTGAACGCGGGGGCGGGAATACCCCGACGAACAACGGCGGAGACGACATTACGCCAGCCCTTCTGGCAGCGCTTGATCTCGCCCCGGAAGTAGTCGTCGAGCAGCAGATTCGCGAGCTTCGGATTCCGGTCGAAGGCGTCCTTGATCCTCCCGAGAAAGCGCGAGCGAATGATGCAACCGCCACGCCACATGAGGGCGACCCCGCCGTAATTGATCCGCCAGCCGTATTCGCCGGCGGCGGCGCCCATCAACATGTAACCCTGGGCATAACTGATGATCTTGGACGCGTACAGCGCGTCGCGGACGTCCCGGATGAAGGCGGCACGGGCTTCGGGTTTCCGCGCCTGAGGCAGGGCGGGCCGCGGTCCCTTGAGCTTGCGGGCGGCCTTCACGCGCTCGTCCTTGAGGGCCGACACACAGCGCGCATAAACGGCTTCGGCAATCAGCGTGATCGGAATGCCAAGTTCGGCTGAGTTCTGAACGGTCCATTTGCCGGTTCCTTTCTGTCCGGCCGTGTCGAGGATCTTGTCCACGAGCGGTGTCCCATCGGCGTCGCGGAAGGCGAGGATGTCCCGGGTGATCTCGATGAGGTAGCTCTCCAGTTCGCCTGTGTTCCATTCCTGGAATACTCCGTGCATTTCGTCCGCAGAAAGGCCGAGGCCGAGCTTCAAAATCTGGTAGGCCTCGCAGATGAGCTGCATGTCCCCGTACTCGATCCCGTTGTGCACCATCTTGACGTAGTGACCCGAACCCGCTTCACCGACCCAGTCGCAGCAGGGGACGTTGTCGTCCACCTTCGCGGCGATCGCCTGAAGGATCGGTTGGACGTGCGGCCAGGCGGCGGCGGTGCCGCCGGGCATGATGCTCGGACCATGCCGGGCGCCCTCCTCGCCGCCGGAGACCCCGGTGCCCACGTATAAAAGCCCCCTCGATTCGACATACTGGACCCGCCGATTGGTGTCTTCGAACAGGGAGTTGCCGCCGTCGATCAGGATGTCACCGGGTTCGAGATGCGGCAGGAGGAGTTCAATGAATTCATCGACCGGTTTGCCCGCCTTGATCATCAGCAGGATGCGCCGGGGGCGCTTCAGTTTGGAGACGAGTTCCTCCACCGAATGCGCGCCCTGGATACGCGTTCCCTGGGCTTCTTTCGCCAGGAACTCGTCCACCTTCGAGGTCGTGCGGTTAAAAGCCACAACCGTGAAGCCGTGGTCATTCATGTTGAGGATCAGGTTTTGGCCCATGACGGCCAACCCGATGACAGCGATATCACCTTGCGGTTCCATGTGAGGTACTCCGTTCCGTGCGCAAAAGAGGACCACAACCTAGCGCAGGCGCAACCGGACTCACAAGCCGCGTTCAAACCCCGCGGCCCGGGAAGACAGGGATGATCCCGATCCGATGTCGGGCCGCGGTGCAACCCGACACGCCTCCGGACCGGGCCTTGTCCGTCGCCGTTCGCGCTACTTCGCCGCCACCGGTGCCACACCCGTCCGGTGCATCTCCATGACGCCCGGGTGCCCAGCGACGGAGAATGTCGCAACGAACTGCGTCGAGTCCACGCGTCCCGTGACCGAGTAGGCACCCAGGGGCCAGATGTCGCGCCCACCTCGGAGGAGGTAGGCCCCGGGTTCGACAGGCGTGGCGACCAGCAGGGTGTCGTACTCCGCGGAAAAGACGCGCCGCCACTGGCTCCGGGAGGAGGCCCGGTAGAGGGTGTCCCCCGTGCGTGTCAGCACGCACTGAAGCCGGCCGCCGTGATTGGGATTCGAGCCTTCGGACCACCGCCCCTCCCACCGGCCCTCGATGCTGCTGGGCGCCGGCGGGTGAGAGAGCGCGGCACGCGAATCCTGGTGGAAGCTCGAGCAACCGCCTCCGCAGGTCGCGGCGATGACACCCACGACACCAGCGAGGGCCAGGGACGGCATTCGGGTCAACATGACGCCGCATCCTAGGCGAGTCCCGTCAGGTCTCAAGTCCGGCTCACAACGTCCAACCGGCGCGATAAGGAGGATTGATCCATGCGGTCGCTTCAACGGAGTTCGGGAACTGCATGGCCTCCGAATCCCACTGGAGCTTGACGCCGGGGAATTTCATCGCGATCACGCCGAGCAGGGCGATCTCCGTGAGCGGCCCGCCATACGAGAAGTCCGAACCGGCCTTCCCGCCGTTGCGAATCGCCTCGAGCCAGTCCCAGTAATGGTTCTTCACGCGCGGTATCTTGTGGGGCGGGCGCTGGAACGACTCCATCCGTGAGGTGGGAACCAGGCGCACCTGTCCCGCGCCGTGCGAACCGTAGAGAATCGTGCCCTTGTCCCCAAGGACGACCGCACCGGTCTTCACGCCGGGCTCATCCTTTTCGAGGCCCGGCGGGCGGGGGATCGGTTGGGTGCCGCTGTACCAGTGCAGCGTCACCGGGCCGCGATCGCCCCTGGCGGGGAATTCATAGGTCAGGTGGTCCCCCTTCGGGAAGGCATCGCCCTGAGTGCGCGGATCGTAGTTGGGCACCTCCGCCACGATGGAGGTTGGCGCGCCGAGGTCCAGGGCCCAGAACACAGGATCCACGACGTGACAGGTCCAATCTCCAACCGTGCCATTGCCAAAGGGGACCCAGCCACGCCAGGAACCCGGGAGATACGCGGGATGATAGGGCCGCTGCCGGGCCGGTCCCAGCCAGAGATCCCAGTCCAGACCGAGCGGGATGGCCTGTGTCTCGTGCAGATTCTGGAGTTGGTCGATGCCGGAATTCACGGCCTCGCAGCCCGCGTGAATCGTATGCACCTGGCCAATGGCGCCCGCCCAGACCCATTCGCAGAAGTCGCGGATGGTGTCGAAGGAGTGGCCCTGGTTTCCGAGTTGGCTGACCACATGATGGTCCTGCGCGGCCTTCATCAACGCCCGGATCTCGTGAATCGAGTGGGCAAGCGGCTTCTCGCAATACACGTGCTTGCCCCGCTGGATCGCGGCCATCGCGGCGACGGCATGGGTGTGATCCGGCGTCGCGACTATCACCGCATCAATGTCCTTCTCCATCGCGTCGAACATCCGCCGGTAATCCTGAAACTGCCGCGCGCGCGGGAACTTCTTGAACGTCCCGGCCGCGCTGCGGGCATCCACATCAGCAAGAGCGATGATGTCGCACTCGCCAGCGACGCCGCCAATGTCGTCCGCCCCCCGTCCCCCCGCTCCAATCGCGGCGACTTTCAGCCGCCGACTGGGGGGCGTGGCGGCACCGGCGCGAAGGACCGATCGCGAGGTCGCAAGCGCCGCGCCGGCGGCGAGGGCCGAGGTCTGGAGAAACTCGCGACGGGTGGAAGCAAACTGGGGTCTTTTCATTGTTCGATGGGATGAACCTATGGATGCTTGGACAGTGGAACCACAGACACCCGCCGAGGAAATCGTCGAATCGCCACCCGGGTGGCTCCCAGCGCATCCCGACGGGGAATGGGTCAAAACTGGAGATCCCGATTCGGCTGGTCAAGCAGGCACGGCCGGGACTCGGCGGACCTGCCGCGGGACGCCGATGGAGTCTGCGCACAAACCCCAAGGACCCCATGAACCCGGGTTCCTTGACGCTTCGGTGGCCGACCTCTACGTTGCCGGTCCATGCAGACTCTCAACGAGGCCGGCTACGTGATCCCGTATGTGATCGAACAGACCGGCCGGGGCGAAAAGGCGTATGACATCTATTCCCGCCTGCTCGTCGACCGGATCATCTTCCTGGGCACGCCCGTCGATGACATGGTCGCCAATGCCGTCATCGCCCAACTCCTGTTTCTCCAGATGACCGATCCGAAGAAGGACATCCACCTCTACATCAATTCTCCGGGCGGCAGTGTCACGGCCGGACTGGCCATCTATGATACCATGCAGTTTTTGACGGCCGACGTGAACACGTACTGCATCGGGCAGGCCGCCAGCATGGCCGCGGTGCTGCTCGCGGCCGGGACGAAGGTCAAGCGTTATGCCCTGCCCAATGCCCGCATCATGGTCCACCAACCCTGGGGCGGGGTCCAGGGCCAGGCGAGCGACATCAGCATCCAGGCCAAGGAAATCCTCCGCCTGAAGGATCGGCTCAACGAGATCCTCGCCGAGCACACCGGCCAGACCCTCGATCAGATCGCGCGCGACACCGACCGGGATCGGTTCATGTCCGCCGAGGAGGCCAAGACCTACGGCCTTGTCGACGAGGTGGTGAAGTCACGCAAGGAAATCGTCGATCCCACCGGCAAACCCGCCTGATCCCCAGTGGCGCGTCCCACCCAACTCACCATGTGCAGCTTCTGCGGCAAATCGCACGCAGAGGTGAAGAAGCTCATCGCCGGGCCCGGCGTCTACATCTGCGATGCCTGCGTCGGCGTCTGCCGGCAGGTCCTGGAGAAGGAACTCGGGGGCGAGGATCGAAAGCCGGCCCCGCGCATCGCGATCCCCAAGCCTGCGGACATCAAGCGGCACCTTGACCAGTTCTGCATCGGTCAGGAGCGCACCAAGCGCACCCTCGCGGTGGCCGTTCACAACCATTACAAGCGGATCATTTCCAATCCCCCGGCCGTGCCGGTAAAGGACGGCGAAGCCTCCGCTCTACCCCAGGCCCGAACCGACGAGGTCGAACTTGAGAAAAGCAATATCCTCCTCATCGGACCGACCGGCTGTGGAAAGACCCTCCTCGCGCGGACCCTCGCCCGGCTTCTCGACGTCCCGTTCGCCATCGCCGATGCCACCACCCTGACCGAGGCCGGCTACGTCGGCGAAGACGTTGAGAACATCATCCTGCGGCTCCTGCAGCATGCCGATTACGACGTGCGTCGCGCCCAAATGGGCATCGTCTATATCGACGAGATCGACAAGATCGCGCGCAAGACTGAGAACGTCTCCATCACGCGGGACGTCTCCGGCGAGGGTGTCCAGCAGGCCCTGCTCAAGATGCTCGAAGGAACGATCTGCAACGTACCCCCGCAGGGTGGCAGGAAACATCCGCAACAGGAATATATCCGCGTCGACACCTCCGGAATCCTCTTTGTCTGCGGAGGCGCTTTCGTCGGCCTCGAGCAGATCGTTCAACGTCGCGTCGGGCGGCGCGTGCTCGGCTTCGGCCCCGCTTCGGCCATGGGCGGTAATCCCGCACCGGCGGACGCGCATCCCAACGTTGAGCTTGTCGAGCCCGAGGACCTCCTGGCCTTCGGATTCATCCCCGAATTCGTGGGCCGCCTGCCGATTGTGACCGTCCTCGAGCCCCTGAACGAGACGCAACTCGCGACGATCCTCACCGAACCCCGGAATGCCCTGACCAAACAGTTCGCCAAGCTCCTCGCCATGGATGAGGTCGAGCTGATCTTCACCCCGGATGCGGTGTTGGAGATCGCGGCCCAAGCCATGCGCAAGGGCACCGGCGCCCGTGCCCTCCGCGGAATCCTCGAAAAGCTCATGCTCGAACAGATGTTCGAGATTCCCGGTTCCTCCGACGTCCAGAGCGTTACGGTCACCAGCGCTGTCGTTCGCGGCGAGGCCCCGCCCCTGGTTCGCCGCCGCGAACAGAAGGCGGCCGCCTAAGAGCCCGTCTTAAAAGTAGGAAGGGCCCTGTTTTCGCAGGAAAGGCCGGATGGCGGGGCGCGACGAAGGCGCATACCCTTCAGGGGTCTGTGACTGAGGAGCAACGAAGCCAGCCGGCGGAGCGAACCCCGATGAATCCCTCTCTCCGCCAGCGAGCCGGCCCCGTAAGCGCCAATATGGCGCTATAAAGTTTCCAAGAAGTTCAGTGCGTCACTTTGGCGCGTCCTGGGTCATCAACGCTCAGGCGTCGTCTAATTGAAAGTCTTTGATTCCCAAAAACATATGCCTTTTGCGTGGGCCGGGCAGCCTGGCATGGCTAAAGCAGTCTAACTCGTGAAATCAACAGACTGACAGACCCAAGAACTGAGAAAGGAACACGATTATGACACTGATGCGATATCATCGACCGGGTTCGTTGTGGCAGACCTCGCCCTTCGAAGCGGCCGCGCGGCTGCAGGACGAACTTCAACACTGGCTGGACACGCCGCTGTCGGGATTTGGCTCGCAATTCTTCAACGTGTGGGCGCCCGCGCTGGATGTGTTCGAGGACAAGGACAACCTGATCGTGAAGCTCGAGGTGCCAGGGATGCGGAAGGAAGACTTCGAGATCGCCACTCACGACGGGATGCTCTCGATCTCCGGCGAACGGCGCCTGGACGAGAAGCAGCAAAAGGCGGCCGGCTACCGAAGCGAACGCTTTGAGGGGCGCTTCCAGCGCTCGGTGACACTTCCCAAGTCGGTTGAAGTCGACAAGGTCAAGGCCTCCTACAAGGACGGGGTGCTGACCATCCTGCTGCCCGTCGCCGCGGAGGCACGGCCGAAGCAGATCACGGTGAGCGCCGAGTAACCCATCGAACCAACGGCCCGGGCCCTCCGGCCCGGGCGCCACTCCCACTTCAATCCAAGGCCAAAGAACATGAACACACTGACCAAACGCGACAACGACCGCCCGGCCTCCGCCGAACGAGTCGAGTACATCCTGCCGTCGGTCAACATTTACGGGACTGATGACGGCTATCTCCTCGAGGCGGACATGCCAGGGGTTACGAAGGACCGCCTCGAAATCCACCTTGAACGCAACGAACTCACGATCGTGGGCCATCGAAACGCGCTGGAGTATCCAGTCGTTCATTTCCGGGAATCGGCCGACGGTGATTTCCGGCGGGTCTTCGAGTTGGACGCCGAGATCGACACCGACAAGATCGCGGCGCGCGTGGAGAACGGCGTGCTGACCTTGACGCTGGCGAAACGCGAGCAGTTAAAGCCTCGCAGGATCGCTGTGGCGGATTAAGCGGGTCCGTCCCGGGAGTTCGCCGGGGGGATTCGAAGCGGCTTCCGCGAGCGCGGATAAGACGGCCGGGCGAGAATGCCCGGCCGTTTCCGTTCATGTCAGATGCGCTCCCTGGATCCCGACATAGACCGCGTAGATCGACTGGCTCGCCGCCATGAAGAGCCGGTTGCGCTTTTCCCCTCCAAAACACAGGTTCGCGCAGATTTCCGGCAGCAGGATCATGCCGATGCGCCGGCCGTCGGGCGCAAACACATGGACGCCATCATAGCCGTCGCCGACCCATCCAGCGGCGGACCACAGATTCCCGTCCACATCGGCGCGGATGCCGTCAGAACCTCCGTTGCCGCCCACTTTACGGGTGCCCTCCGGCGTTTCGATTTCCTTCACTGGCATCGCCATCTCGACAAACACGCCACGATTCGAGAGGCGCCGTCCGTCGATCACATCCCAAACCTTGATGTCGCGGGCGGCGGCAGTGTCGGAGACATAGAGCTTTTGATAGTCCGGTGAGAAACAAAGGCCATTGGGCTTTTCGATCTCGTCGGTCACGCACTCCATTTTTCCGGCCCTGGCATCGACCCGGTAGACGGCCTCTTTGATCTGCAGTGGTCCTTTGTGGCCCTCGTAATTTCCCATGCTGCCGTAGCCCGGATCGGTGAACCAGATGCCGCCGTCCGGATGGACGACGACATCGTTGGGGGCGTTGAGCGGCTTGCCGTTCCATCGGTCGGCGAGAACGGTCAATCCGCCGTCGTGCTCATAGCGGACGACCCGCCGGTTCCCGTGCTGACAGGAGATTTGTCTGCCTTCGAAATCGAAGGTGTTGCCGTTGCTGTTCCCCGACGGTTGCCTAAAGGTCGTCACGCGCCCGTCGTCCACGATCCACCGCATCTGCCGGTCATTGGGAATATCGCTCCAAACCAGGTACCGCCCGACGGCATTCCAGGCGGTGCCCTCGGCCCAGAGGATACCCGGGTCGTGGTGGAGACGCTGAATGGCTGTGTTCCCCAGTTTGAGGCCTTCGAACCGCGGATCGAGCACGACGATGTCGGGGTCCGGATAGCGGACGGGGTTCGAGTTGGCGAAATCCCGTGAGGCCCATGCCGGACGAAGGCTCGCGATGGCGGCCGCGGCGACGGCAGTGGTCGAGAGGAAGGATCGGCGATCGAGACGCTCGCGCGACGGGGAAAGGGGGAGGGGATTCATGAATGGCCGGAAAGGATTCGGGGGCGAGGTTAGGAGACACCCACGTTCAGCGCGAGTCCCGAGAGGATGGGGTGTGGGAGCAGTTGCTTGCGTCCCGCCCGGCCCCAACCCACCTTTCCAAAACATTCGTCCACGCCATGAATCCAGACAATCTGAAGCTGCTGGCACTTGACCTGACCCGCGCCTGTCCGAGGAGCCCGCGTGACATGCTGGCCGGCTATGTGATCGCGGCCCGAACGCTCGACAAGTGTCGGGCGATGCTGAATGGGACGCTTGGGGAGTATCATTTCGACTGCTCCCTGGACCGGCAGTTTCTCTCCTTCGCGGGGATCCAGGCCGAGGCATTCAAGGATTTCGTCGCGACGGGCGCCAGCGATTCCGAGGTCGCGGACTGGATCCAGGCCAAGGCGAAGACGCGGCCGCGCATTGAAGTCATTCTTTGGAATAACCAGATGCGATCCCTGAGGCTCTGCGACCTGCCGGAGTCGGCGCAGGAATTCCTGGAGGAGTACGTGCCGAAGTTCCTGCCGCCAAACCGGCCGGTCTACGTGTGGTTCGATGTCTACGACCTGGAAGAGAAGCGGATGTGACCCCCAATGGGAGGCGGGTCGCGAGGGGAGCGTCTCGATGCCGCGGTCTTGCGGGGCGTGACGATCGACCTCATCGTGGGGCTTGCTCTTACCCCGATGGCTCTGACCGATGCCACACGCCCGAGCCTGCTGATCGCGGTTCGGGATCCGGCCAACCAGATCGCCTGGGAGGAGTTTGTGTCTCTCTACACGCCGCTGGTGTTCGGCCATTGCGTCAGCAGGGGACTGCAGGAGGCGGACGCGGCGGACGTCGCGCAGGAGGTGTTGCGAGCCGTCGCATCAGCCATTGCGAAATTCGATTACGATCGCCGGCGCGGTTCCTTCCGCGGCTGGCTGCTTACGGTCACGCGCAGCAAGCTCGCCAATTTCTTTTCCGCGCGGGCGCGGCGGGGGATGGAAACCGGCGAAACGGCCGTCGTCGATCTCGCGAATCCGGAGCCGTCTCCGGCGGAGGCCGCCTCCTGGGAGAAGGAGTACCACGCGCGCGTGCTTCAATGGGCAATGGACCGGGTCAGGGGCGAGTTCCAGGCGAACACCTGGGAGGCATTTCATGAGACCGCGATCCAGCACCGGCCGGTGGCGGAGGTGGCCCAGGCCCTCGGTGTGTCCGCGGGCGCCATTTACATCGCGCGCAGCCGGGTGATCGCGCGCCTTCGGGATTGCGTCCTGGAGCTGGATGGCGAGGGCGAATGGCCCTTTCCGATTCCCTGAAAGGATTCCTGCCGGGATTGGTATGTCCTGCTGTGAACTCAGCCCACCATGGCGGTCGCTGAAGATCCTTCGTCCCTGGCCGGCTGTCTCGCCGAAGCCGACCTGACGCGGTTGCTCGCCAGCCGGGACACCGCGCCGGAATCGGTTCTGGCGCATCTCGAGGCGTGTCCCAAATGCCGCTCGCGGCTTGAAACGCTTGCGGGCCGCGACTCGCTGCCTGCCGATGGATGGAGCGACATGCCACGGTCCTCGGACGTGCTGACCCATGTCATGCATCGCCTTCGGGCGGAGCCCCCGAGCCGCGAACCGTCCGAGCCGAGAGACGTTGGAGGGGATTCGGTGGATCACCTCCTCGACCCTCCGGCCGGTCGCGGGTACCTCGGGCGATTCGCAGGGTATGACGTGCTGGAGCGCGTGGCGTCCGGCGGGATGGGGATTGTGCTCAAAGCCTACGACGGCGCATTGCAGCGTGTTGTGGCGATCAAGGTCCTTGCCCCGGCGCTCGCGGTGTCGGAGGCCGCCCGGGCGCGGTTCCTCCGCGAGGCGCGGGCCGCCGCCGCGGTCAATCACGAACACGTCGTGGCGATCCACGCGGTGGGCGAATGCAAGGGGGTTCCTTATCTCGTGATGCGATTCGTCGAAGGCCGCTCGCTCCAGGCGCGCCTCGATGCCGAAGGAACCCTCGAGCTGACGGAAATCCTCCGGATCGGGATCCAGGCGGCGCAGGGCCTGGCAGCCGCGCATTCCCAGGGTCTGATTCATCGCGACGTCAAACCGGGGAACATCCTCCTCGAGAACTCCATCGAACGGGTGAAACTGACCGATTTCGGCCTGGCCCGGGCGGCGGATTCGCCCGGTTTGACCCGGACCGGTGTGGTCGCTGGCACGCCGGAGTTCATGGCACCGGAGCAGGCGCGGGGTGAGCGGCTCGATACCCGGGCGGATCTCTTCAGCCTGGGCTGCGTCCTCTACGTGATGTCCACCGGTGTGTCGCCATTCCAGGCCGACTCGACACCCGCGACCCTTCGCAAGGTCTGTGATGACGAACCGCCGCCGGTCCATGTCGTCAATCCTGCGCTTCCCGCCTGGTTTGCAGCGATCGTAAGTCGGCTCATGGCCAAGGAACCGGCACGGCGCCTCGGCGAGGCGAGCGACGTCGCGCGTCTCCTGATGCTCGCGTTGGCCCAACTTCAGACCGGCCGCAGTCCGGCCGAGGTTGTGCTGCCGATCGGGGAGATCCGGCATGCCCCGCCGGTCCCGGGGCGCAGGGACATTCACGTCGCTCTCGCCGCCGCGGTATTGGGATTGATCGCGCTCACCGTCTGGCTGCGAACGGTCCCGAGGAATGCCGGCGACGGCTTCCGGGTGATCCGCGCGGAGGGAGGAGGCATCCTGGCGACATCGCTCGTGTCCGCTCTCGCCGCCGCCGGCCCGGAGGACATCATCGAACTGGATTGGGATGGCAGGCGCGAGATTGAACCCGTCGAGATCCACGCGCGAACCGTGACCCTCCGGGCCGGGAGCGGAAGGCACCCCGTGGTGGTTCATCCCTCCCAGACACGTCCATGGATGACCACCGACGGGCCGCTGACGATGGAAGGAATCGAGGTGCGCGCGGCCCGTGCCGACTCGGACCTTGCGCCGGTTGGCCGCCCCGGAACGTCGACGCGCCGCTTCGGCGAACCGCGCCGCGGGCAAGCGGACCTGGCATTGGCGTTCGAACCCAAGGACGCCTTGCTGGTCGTTCGGGGCGCGCCGTTGAAACTGGTGAACTGCCGGCTGGTAGCGTCATCGCTCATGGAGCCGGGCCGGCAGCCGGTCTTGCTGCTCGACAGTCCCAAAGGTGACTTCGTCAACTGCGCGTTCTTTCACCAGGGCGGAGCCGCGGTCGGCTGGCGCATCGAACCGCGCGAGGCACCATCCGAACCGTCCCTGCGGTGGACGAACTGCATCGTCATGGCGCGCGCAGCCCTTGTCGCATCCTTCGCGGGAGAGGGGGAGGCGCGCCTCGAAATCCGGGCGTCCACCTTCCTGGGGACGTTTTTTGCCGGGTTCGAGGATCGTCCCGGGACGCTGACCACGGCCGCGACGGACAGCGTCTTCTCCGTCCGCCGGCCGATGGCCTCCGTGGTGACTGCGGTCCGGTACCGATGGCTGGGAGAGGGCAATGTCTACTCGCGGAATGGGAGTGAAGCGGTATTTCCGGTGCCGGTGGCCGACCGGGGGTCGATGTCGCTCTCCCTGAACCTGGCGGATCGCATCCGGGCCCAAGCGGGAACCGGTCGCGGCCTCACAGCGGCGGACTTCGCCTTGAGCGCGGAGGAGGTGGCGCGCATCGGGCGCGCGGTGGGCGCGGATCCGAAAGGGGTCGGTCCATAGTCCGGCAGGGTTTTGTCCGGCTGTGTTATGAGCACCATCGCCCTTCTCGGCACCCTGGACACCAAAGGAGTCGAACACCGTTACGTGGGCGACTGTATCCGCGCGCGAGGTCACGACCTTTGCGTCATCGACGTCGGGACGCTCGGTGAGCCGGTCCTCACCCCCGATGTCTCGAGAACCGAGGTCGCCGCGGCGGCCGGGGTCGATTTTCACGACCTCACCGCCCGTCGCGATCGCGGAGAGGCCGTGGCAACGATGTCTCGCGGCGCGCCTGTCGTCCTTGAGCGCCTTGTCCGCGAAGGCCGGGTCCATGGAGTGATCTCGCTGGGTGGCGGGGGTGGGACGGCGATTGCGACGGCGGCAATGCGCGCCCTGCCGGTGGGATTTCCAAAGGTCATGGTCTCCACGCTGGCAAGCGGTCCCGTCGCCGCCTACGTCGGGGTGAAGGACATCGTCATGATCCCCGCGATCGTCGATATTGCGGGGCTCAACCGGATTTCCCGCCTGCTTCTCTCCCGCGCCGCCGGGGCGATCTGCGGCATGGTTGAGGTCCAGCCCCCTCCTGCATCGGAGGCTCGACCGATCATAGTGGCATCTCAGTTCGGAAACACGACACCGTGTGTCGATCGTGCCCGGAAGACACTCGAGGAGGCCGGGTACGAGGTCGTCGTGTTCGCCGCCACCGGCGTCGGCGGCCGCACCATGGAATCTCTCATTGAGGCTGGCCTTGTGGCGGCGGTCCTCGACGTGACACCAACGGAATGGGCGGATGAGCTGGTGGGCGGAGTTCTTTCGGCGGGTCCGGCCCGGTTGGAGGCGGCGGGCACGATGGGGATTCCGGCAGTTGTGTCCACGGGATGTCTGGACATGGTGAATTTTGGCCCGCCGGAAACAGTGCCCGCGCGGTTCCGGGGCCGATTGTTTTATCAACACAACCCGCAGGTGACCCTGATGCGGACGACCCCGGAGGAGAACGCCGAATTGGGAGCGATCCTGGCGGAGAAACTGAATGCCTATCGGGGTCCGGTCTCGGTCGTCCTCCCTCAACGGGGAGGCAGCATGATCGGGGCGCCGGGTGGGCCGTTCCATTCCCCGGACGCCGATTCGGCCCTCCACCGGGCGCTTCGGGAGCGTCTGCGGCCCGGCATCGACGTCCGGGAGGTGGATGGCAACATCAATGATCCGGTCTTTGCCGACGCCTGTGCCACGGAACTTCTCCGGCTGCTGGGGCGTTGCTCATGAAGCGCCCGTCGGCTTTTGCTCCAGGGCGCTGTTGACCATCATCCGTTCGCTGATGTTCTCGAGGGTCAGGAGACCGACCATGGTTTGCTCACGGAAGACCGGCACGGCGGCGCATTGTCCTTCGCGCAGGCTTGTGAAGGCCTGTTCGAGGGGATCATCCAGCCGGGCCACGGGACAGCCGGTCGTCATGGCGTCGCTGACGCGGCCGGCGGGACCCGATTCGGACAGCGCGCGGACGAGGTCTTTGCGGCGGAGGACTCCGACCATGGCGCCGTCGGAGATGACCGGGAAATCCTGTTGGGACCCGGCGAGGAGCTCATCGACCGCCCTGGCGAGGGTGTCGTCTCCCGAAAGGGTGCGAAAGCGGGTCATCATCGCATCGCCGACCTTAAGGTCATGAAGGGCTGTGGTGACCTCGACCATCCTGGCCTCGCTCTCCGCGCCGATGAAGATGAAGAAGGCGATGATGATAAGCAGGGGATTGTGGAGGACGAACAGGCCCGCAAAGCCGAAAAGCACGGCCATGACCTGACCCACCCCCGCGGCGATGCGGGTGGCTTTCCGCCGTGGAAGGCGCATGGCGAGCACGGCGCGAAGGACCCGGCCACCGTCCATCGGAAATGCAGGAAGCAAGTTGAAGAGGACCAGGGCGATATTGACGATCATCAGGCGAAGCGCGAAGTCGCCGTTGCCCAGCAGTGCAACGTTGGTTTCACGAACACCGTGTGTGGCGGCGAGAAATAGATACAGGACACCCGCGATGACGACGTTGACTGCGGGACCGGCGAGTGCGACCCAGAATTCCTGGGCTGGCTTTTCCGGGATGCGCTCCAATCGCGCGACGCCTCCGATGGGGAGGAGGGTAATGTCGGTGGTGGGAATGCCGTAGGCCCTGGCGGCGGTGGCGTGGCCCAGTTCATGAAGCAGGACGCAGGCGAAAATCGTCGTGATGAAGAGCACACCGCCGAGGGCCGGTTCGACCCCCCCTCCCGAGCGAAGTCCGGACAGGAAGACCCACGCGAGCAACAGGAGGAAGGTCCAGTGTACGTAGAGGTGCGTTCCCCTCACCGATCCGATGCGCAGCGACCACTTCATACCTTCTCACCCTCAGGGTGCCTCTGGCCGACACCATACACCCCGGCAACCCGGGTGCCAGTTTCCGCCGTCGAACGTTTGCGCGGCGGGCGCGTCTGTTGGTCGGCGTTTCAGGCTCAGTGGGCTGACGGACACGTTCCACCGCGGCAGCGCAGACGGCCTCACGGTATGCAGTGTGCGTCAAGTCCCTACCTGGAGGCGCTCGAGTGCGCGGAGCGTTGCCGCCGTCCGCGTCTCGACGCTGAGTGTCGAAAGGACCTCCTTCATGTGCTTTTTCACGGTCTCCTCGCTGATGCCAAGGATGGTGGCGATCTCGGGATTGGTCTTTCCCTGGGCGGCCCAGAGGAGGACCTCCGCTTCACGGGGGCTCAGTCCCAGCCCTTCGAGTGGCGCGGCGGAACTGAAATCCGGGTCGAATCCCGCGCGGACCGTTTGTTCGGCCCGCGTCAGGCGTGCGGAGACCGCGGACAGGAGGTCGTCATTCTCGACCGGCTTGGTGAGGTAGTCGTCGGCGCCAAGGTTCATGCCACCGCGAAGATCGGATTTCTCGCCTTTCGCGGTGAGAAAGATGAACGGCACGGACTTCAGATTGGGATCGGAGCGCAGGGTCCGGAGCACTTCGTGGCCATCCATTGCGGGCATCATGACGTCGCAAAGGATAAGATCCGGCCGGCGTTCGCGCGCGCGTTGCAGACCGGTCCGCCCGTCTTCGGCGGCGACGGCATCGTAGCCTTCCAGTTTCAACAACCGGGTGATGTTGCGTCGCATCTCCGGTTCATCCTCGATGACGAGCACTGTTTTCATGCGGAGGTCTGAGTACGCGCCAAGTGGTCGCGATCCCGAATCCTGGAACCCGGCCGGTAAGCCGGGCAGCCACGGAAGCATCGCCGGCACGAGTGTATCCGGGCGGAGGTGCTGGTGAATCTCTAAGTTCCGGCGGCGCGCCAAAAAGTTCGGGACTCCTTTGGGACTCTTTCGGGGAATGTTCGGAAACGCGGCGGTCCTTTAGACCGGGGACGTGATGAGCGATACTGCTGTCTTTTCCTGGAGGCCCGGGCTCGACGCGCGGGGCGCGCGCGATGCCTTCCGGCGCATGGTTGGCTACCGGCGGAACTCAACGCCATCGATCCGCATCCCGGTGACGCCCTCGAACCGGGAGTATCTCCGCGCATTGCGGGCTCGCGAGTTGGAACTCTGGTCCGAGACGGACGGAACGCACGGCGCCGATGTCGAGGGCGCGGCATCGAAACGCCTGGATCCCGAGGGCCGGGTCATTGTTGCGCTGCTGGCAGTCGCGACGACGGGGCTTCTTGTCCAGGCGGTGCCGCTGTCGCCGGTCCTGTCGACCTGGGCGTCGCGGATATTCGCGTGGATTGAGGGACTCCTTTGATGTGGCGGCCGCCGGCCGGTGTGCCGGCGGGGACCCATGGTCCGTCGAGTCTCCGGGTTACTCCCGTCCCTCCATCGTGATTCGGACCCCCTTGTCGCGCGCAAGCTTCAGGGCCTGGGACAGGTTGAGAGCTTGGAGGACGTTGAGGTAGTCGGGGCCGTCACGCATCGACGCGGGACAATCCCGCAGGCGCAGGGACTGGATGCCCGGCTGAAACAACGACGCGAAGAGCGCGTTCACCGCCATCGATCCGTCGGCGGCAATCTCGACCTCCTTGAGATCGGGCATGACGCGCCGCATCAAGTCCACGCCGCGCTGGATGTCCCACACCCGCATGCTGTCGACGGTCGAACCCAGGAGCATGAAGCGCCGGCGGATCTGGATCTGCTTTCGCGCGTCGCCACTCCACGCCTCCGGACCGACCCCTCGCGGAGCCAGCCAGGCCAGGGCGTGATTTGGCCCCGGCAAGCCGGGTCGCCAGTCCTGGGCGGAACCCGGGGTCCTGTCGAGAAAACTGCGGAGACGCTCCCAGGCGGGTGGGTCCAGGATCCGCAACAGGCCGGCCGTCGTCCTGTCATCCCCGCTCAGCGCATACAGACGAAGCGGGACCTCTGGCTCGCTCTCGAAATCCCAGGCGCGGAGCCGAGCCGTTCCAAGGGTCACATCGACGAGCGCCCTGGGTTGGAGCGGCGGTGGGGTTTCCGGCCAGGCGCCGAATGTCCGCTGTCGCAACGGGCTCAGGATGGCATCGGAGTCCGGCGCCGGCCCGGGTCCGGCTGCAGGAGGACCAAACCACTCCTGCGCGCGCGTGTTGCGCTCGTCGGATGGCAACCCGGTGAAGACCCTGAGATCGGCCGGATCGATCCGCTTTCGAGCTGCGTCGGTGACCAACGGATCCGCACCCTTGAGGAAGTGGTTGAACCAGCGGAAGACCGGCACCTGGAGGTCCTGGGTGTCACGATGAGGACCCGGCCCGATCACCAGTCCCAGGTTGGTTTCAACGCCGTACAATCGGTAAATCTTCAGCGCCTGGTTGTGGACGCGGACGACCCCGTCGAGTGGAAAGAGGGTGTCGGCATCCGTGTTCACGATGAGCAGCGGGCGCGGGGCGATCAGGGCGGCATTGAGGCCAAAGTCCCATCGGTAGGTGTTGACGAAGAACATGCAATCACAGTGACCCTCGACCGTGCCGTCGATCACGTGATTGTGGAGATCAGTGATGCCGGCGACAGGCGCGGCAACGCGGATCCGGTCGTCCACGGCCGCCGTCGTCCAGGTATAGCTCCCGCCGCCACTGCGTCCTGTCATGCCGATTCGCGAGCGATCCACTTCGGGGCGCGTCTCCAGGTAATCAATCGCCCGGATGCAGTCCCAGGCCTCGACCCCTGCCGGGGTGTACCCGCGCGAATTCCACCACCATTGCCCGAGCCGGTAGGTGCCATGGTGGTCGCCCTGGATTTCCCCCAACTGCAGGGTGTCGATGACCAGGCAGACATAACCGTGCTCCGCGAACCAAAGGCCGTGATGCTGGTAGAAGGTCTTGTTGCCGAGGCTCACGCCATTGGTCTTCACCTCCGCATGACCGCAGGCGTAGAGGATCGCCGGAAGCGGATGAGGGACCTCGCGAGGAAGGTAGAAGTTCGCGGTCACGTACAATCCCGGCAGCGCCTGGAACTGCAGCTTCTCGACGACGACCTCCTTCAGCTCGATGCGCCCGGTCACCGTGGCGCGAAGATCCGCGCGGGGCGGAAGCGGCCAAAGACCGAGCATGTCGAGGAGTTCCCTTCGACGCTCCTCGCGCTGGCGTTCCCAGTCGGCCCGGCTGACGATTCCGGCAAAGGCGTTCGTGGCAATCCGCGCGGTGGCCGACTGAAAGTAGCGATGGAGCGCCGCATCGGATTGCCCCGACTCCGGGGCTGCAGGTGAGGCCACGATGCCCCGGAGGAGGGCAACCGCCACGGCCGCCCGCGGGCATGCCAGCAATCGGGTCATGGTGGAAAGGCTGCGCCGATCAATGGGCATCGGGCAAGACCTCGAACCGTGAACGAGTACGGGAAAGCCTGGCCCGGGAGGGTATTGCTCCCGAATCCGTCTTCTGTTACCTGACAGCAAGGTTTCACGGGTCTAATGCCCCAACCGCCAATGCCATGACCTCTCCACGATGTCCCTACAGTCGCCGGGCCTTCCTGAAGTCCGGCGCTTTATTTGCCGTTTCGGCGCCGTTTGCGGTCCGCGCCGCCCTGGAGGATGACGGCGAAGATCCCGGCGTGAAGCCGCCGGTCGCGCCCGCGCCGCCGGATTTCGCCCCGAGCATTCTTTCCCAGGCTCGCGTGGCGGTCGTCCGTTGCAGCGGCTACGGGGACGAAGTGCATGACGCGCTGGGGCGCGCCTTCGACCTTCTCGGCGGGATCTCGGGCCTCGTGCGAGGCAAAACCGTTACGGTGAAGCTCAACCTGACTGGCACGAACTTCCAACCGGTCTTCGGCCGTCCAGTGGGCGACAGCTACATGACGCATCCGGAGTCCGCCCTTGCCCTGGCCGCGCATCTCCTCAAGGCGGGATGCCGCCGTGTCCGCTTCGTCGAGTCGACCCAGCGAATCGAGCCCCTGGAGGAGACCGTGACCGACGCGGGCTGGGACGTGAAAGCGTTCCAGGCCCTTGGGCGCGTCGAATGGGAAAACAGCCGGAACCTCGGGTCCTCAAAACGGTATGGCCAGGTGAAGGTTCCCTCCGGAGGGTACATGTTCTCCTCCTTTGAACTGAACCAGGCCTACGCGGACACGGACATCCTGGTGTCCCTGTGCAAGCTCAAGAATCACCTGACCTGCGGCGTCACGCTCTCCATGAAGAACCTGTTTGGGAGCACGCCGAACGCCCTTTATGGCGATCAGGCCCCCAATGAACGCGCGACGGCGGGCCGCGGGCCGCTCCATGATCGAAAGGACTACAAGGCGCAGGGAATGATGCCGGGCGAAAGACCGGATCAAGGGTTCCATTCCCCCTTTGTCCGCGTGCCCCGGATCGTCGCCGACATCTGCGAGGCACGGCCCATTCATCTTTCGATCATTGATGGAATCGTGTCGATGAAGGGGGGCGAGGGCCCCTGGGCGCCCGAGATCAAACTGACCCTCCCCGGCGTCCTCATCGCGGGACTCAATCCGGTCTCCACCGACGCGGTCGGCACCGCGATCATGGGATACCCGGATCCGCGGGCGATCAAAGGGACGGCGCCCTTCCGGTACTGCGACAACCACCTGTTGCTCGCCGAACAGCGCCACGTCGGCGTGCTGGACCTGAATCGCATCGACCAGCGCGGGGTGCCGGTCCGGGACGTGATCTGCCCCTACGGTTGATCCGCCTGACGGAGGATCGGCCTTCTACACCGGCCGGCGCCCGGGTAGGCTGGCCGGTCCATGGCTGAAGCGACCCTCATTGGCGCCGGTCGGCACGATGGCCGGCCTGCGGATGCACTGCGCCCGATTCGGTTTGAAAACGGCATCGCGCCGAGCGCGGCCGGTTCGACCCTGGTTCATTGGGGAAGTACTCGCGTCATCTGCGCGGTTTCCGTCGAGGACACGATCCCGCGATGGATGAAGGAACAACAGGTCCCCGGCGGCTGGATCACGGCGGAGTATTCGATGCTCCCCTACGCGACCGAGGATCGGCGACAACGCGACATCACCCGCGGCCGACTCGACGGGCGCTCGAGCGAGATCCAGCGGTTGATCGGGCGCGCGCTTCGCGCCGCCGTCAACCTCGAGAAACTCGGAGCGCGAACGGTGTGGATCGATTGCGATGTCCTCCAGGCGGATGGCGGCACCCGCACCGCGGCGATCACGGGTTCCTGGGTGGCGCTCCAGCTCGCGATGCAGAAACTCACCCGCTCGGGCAAACTCGCAGTGAACCCCTGCGTCGAGCAAATCGCCGCCGTCAGCGTGGGCATGGTCGGCGGCCGGGCGCTGCTGGACCTCTGCTACGTGGAGGACGCCGAAGCCGCCGTCGATCTGAACCTTGTCATGACCGCCGGCGGCCGGTTCATCGAGCTCCAGGGATCTGGCGAGGAAGCGACCTTCAGCCGTGAAGAAATGGATTCGATGCTGGCGCTCGGACGGGACGCGATCGATCGCCTGGCGGCGCTTCAACGCGCTGCCCTCGCCTAGACGAGCAGCCCGTTAACAACTGTGAGCATCCTGGTTCTCTAGCGGGCCGCCAATCGCGTGGTCTCCCTATGGAGCGGACGACGAGTCTCCTGTTCCTTCGCCACGCCGAGGTGGAGAACGCCTATCACCGCGTGTTCGGCGGACGCATCGACATGGACCTTTCCGCCCTCGGCCAACGCCAGGCGGTTGCCCTCGCGGAGTACGTGACCCGGCGATTCCGCGTCGAGGCGCTCTATTCCAGCCCCATGAAAAGGGTGCGCATGACCACGGGACCGCTCGTCCAGAAATTGGGTCTCGAACCCGTTCTCCTCGACGGATTGCGCGAGGTCGATTTTGGCGTGTGGACCGGGTTGCGTTGGGAACAGATCTTCGAGCGGTTCGGTGTCACCGCCTTCGACTGGCTCGATCAGCTCGAGCGCGGCGGCATTCCCGATGCCGAGCCCGAAGAGATCTTTCGCAGCCGCGTCGACCAGTGCCTGCGGCGCATCTTTCAGGAACAGTCCGGAGGAACAGTGGCCATCGCCTGCCATGGAGGCGTCATCCGGATGGCGCTGGCGGTCCTGCTGGATCTTCCCCTCCACAAGATGACCCACCTGGAGATCGAGTACGCGAGTCTCACCTGGATCGACTGCTGCGGCCCCCGCCGTGAGATGCAGCTCCACAACTTCACGCCCTGGCGGGACGCCTGAACAGACGGGCGCGCACCCGCCGGACGGCGCCGGGTCTTTCAGCGCTTCGACACGAACCCATACTCCCCCGACCCCACCTCGAACACCGCATACGGCCCATCCTGCCGGAAGTAGGTGACGCCTTCCGCCTTCGCCGCCGGCCGCCCGTGTTCCGAGACGTCGTCCGGTCCGGTTGCGGGCACATACACCTGGGCGCTGCAATTGGCGGGGATCGTGACGTCCATCTCGAACTTTTGGTCCTTCATCCTCCACGCGCTGGCGATGGTCCCGCGGATGGAATCATATCGCGCCTTGACCCACTCCAATCTCGGTACGGAAGAGACAATCTCGGGTCGGAAGCGGATATGGTGGAAACCGGGTCCGTCGGTGTCGATCCCGGCCGCCTGCGTGAAAAGCCACTCACTCACGCAGCCCAGCCAGTAGTGATTGAACGAGTTCATCCCGGGGTCCTGGAAACCCTTGTCCGGCCGCCAGCCATCCCATCGCTCCCACATGGTCGTGGAACCCCAGATCACCTGCTGGAGCCACGACGGAAACGTCTTGTTGAGGACGAGTTGGTAGGCAAGTTCCGGGTGGCCCGCCTTCTGAAGCGCGAACAGCACGAACGGTGTGCCCAAAAATCCCGTGGCAAGATGATCGTCCTGCTCGTGAATTGAGGCCACGAATTGTCGGGCGACCGCCGCCTTCTTCTCCAGAGGCACGAGGTCCAGGCCAAAGGCGAGGGCGTACAGGGTCTGTCCGGTCTGATCCTTGTCATCCACGATCCGGCCGTCGTCCCGGATGAATCGCCCGGCAAACACCCCTCGGATGTCGCCCGCGAGTTTCGCGTAGGCCTCTTCGTCGGCAGCCTTCCCGAGCGCCCCGGCAATGCGGGTCATCACGGTGGCGGTGTAAAAATAATAGGCCGTGCCGATCGCATCGGAGTGCTGCGGACCCGCCAGGCGAAGCCAGTCGCCATAGGCGAAGGTCCCGCGCACGAGCCCCCGGCTGGTCGCCGCCAGGTACTCCATGTGGCGCTGCAATGCCGCGTAATTCCTCTCGAGGACACGTGTGTCGTCGTACATTTCGTACATCCGCCAGTTGCAGACGGGGCCTGCATCGGACCATCCCGTGTTGCCGTAGCCCACGATGCTGAGATGCGGCGCCACATCGCCAAACGCCCCGTCGGCGCGCTGCGAGTCCTGGCAAAGGTCCACGAGCCACTTCGTGTAAAACGCGGGGGCGTCCATGTTGAAGCACGCGGTCTTCATGAAGACCTGCGCGTCTCCGGTCCATCCCGCCCGCTCGTCCCGCTGCGGGCAATCAGTCGGCACATCCAGGAAATTCCCTTTCTGACCCCAGAGCGAATTAAGGGCGAGTTTGTTGACGAGAGGCTCGGAGCATTCGAACCAGCCCGTTTGTTTCAGGTCGGAGTAGACCACAATGCCGGTGATGTCCTTCGGCGACGGCCGGTGTTCGAGCCCGGTGACCTCGACATACCGGAACCCATGGAAGGTGAACATCGGTTCGTACGCCCGCTTCGGTCCGCGCGCGAGGAGGAATGTGTCGGTGGCCTTTGCCGCCCGCAGGTTGGCGGTATAGAGCGTCCCGTCCGGGTTGAGCATTTCCGCGTGACGGAGGACGATCTTCTGACCGGCATTCCCGCTGGCCCGGAGGCGGACCCAACCTACGATGTTCTGTCCGAGATCGACGACATAGACTCCGGGTTTGGGCTCGGTGACCTTCCGGGCGGGGACTTCCTCCATGCGCCGGATGGGGGTTCCGGGATGGGCTTCCAGGTTGGCCTTGAGACCGGCATCCACTCGTACCGGTTGCCAGGTGGAATCGTCAAAATCGGGTTGGTCCCATCCGGGCATTTCGCGGGTTGCATCGTACGCGCAGCCCATGAGCAGGTCGCCCTGGAGCACGGGACTGGGCGCCGTCTTCCAGGTCGGGCCCGTGCCGAAGACCTCGCGGGTCCCGTCCTCGTATTCGATTTGGACCTGCGCGATGAAGCGTGGGGTGTCGCCGTAGTAATGACGCTTGCCCGTAAAGGCGAGATAGCCGGCGTACCAGCCGTCGCCGAGAATCGCAGCGAGCACGTTCTCGCCGTTTTTGAGGTCGGACGTGATGTCATACCCGAGGTAATGGACGCGCTTGCTGTAGTCGGTCCAACCGGGCGACAGGACGTCGGTGTCCACCGGGCGACCATTGAGGCGCAACTCATACACTCCGAGTGCCGATGCGAACGCCATCGCGCGGCGCACCGGCCGTTGGATCTCGAACGTCCCTCGAAGGAGGGGCGCCGGCTCAGCACTCGCGGAATTGGAAACGCCTCCGATCCATTCAGCATGCCAATCGGACGCCTTCAGCAGGCCCAGGGTCCAATGCGCGGTCGGGCTCCATCCGGAGAGCCGTCCCTTGGAGTCGCGGATTCGGACCTTCCAGAAGCAGGTCTGGCCTGATTCCAGGGAGTGGCCGCCGTAGGGCAGGTTGACCGACTGATCCGAACTCACTTCGCCGCTGTTCCACAGGTCGCCCTCGTCCCTCTTCAGCTTTTCGGAAGAGGTCGCCACGAGGACCTGATACGCCATCTGCAGGACGCCGCGATCCGTCCGTCCGCTTTGGAGGATCCAACTCAGGCGCGGTTGAGGGCTACCGATGGCGGTCGGATTCTGGAGGTATTCGCACCGCAAAGCCGTGGCCTGCGGGGCGGATCCGGCGACGATGCAAGGCGCGATCAGCCCGAAGCTCACGAGACAGAACCCTAGGTGAAGGCGCCGACGCGAAGAGGCATGAGATTTCATGACATTGCCGATGCCGGCGAATCTGCGGGCGCGACCTCCGGTGTCGAGCCCGATGTGGCCGATCCGTGCGCCTCCGCACACGGCCGAATCCGACGGTCAACCCGCTAGCGGATGCGCAGGACGACCCCCGGTCCGATCGCGTACAGAGTTGTATCCGCACCCGGGTCAACGATCTCCATGCCGGTGAAGGTTCCGAACGCCGGAAGGATCGTGAGGTCCCTGTGGATCACAAAACACGGCGCGCGCAGCCTGGCGCCATTGGAATCCGACAGGGAAAGTCCCGGATGCACATGCCCGGCGAGGGTGTGACACTTGGGATCATGGCGGGGAGAGTGACGGCAGGCAAAGGGCGCCAGTTGCCACGGTTCGCCCACCGTGTGGATCCTCCACTCCGCGGGTGGATCGCCGGAATCCTGGTCGTGATTGCCGCGAACCAGGATGACCTCCAGGGCGTGCCGGCGCGCCCTCCACGCGCCGAAGGTCTCCAGGATCGCCCGGGTTCGGCCAGCGCGCGCGTGGAGGAAGTCACCGAGGATTACAAGCCGTCGGGGGTCCTCGTTTGCCGCCAGCAGCGCATCCAGGCGGTCAAGGTCCGTCGCCGTGGGATCCGGGGCGGCCACGCCCAGGTGTCGAAACGCGGCCGCCTTCCCGAAGTGCGGGTCGGCAATGAACAGCGTGCGACCGGCCGGCCATGCCAATGCGCGGTCCGGCCACAGCAGGACCTGTTCTCCGGCGATTTGAATTCCCAGCGCCTTCATGGGTGTACCGAGTCGCCCGCTTCGGATTCGAGAAGGCCGGCCATCCGTTGGACTCTTTCCATCCAGGACTCGCTGCTCACCTGGCCACGGATCATCTCGGCCCACAAGGGAAAGGCGAGCGGCGTCAGGCGTTCTGGACGGGTCAGGATCAGCGTCTGGGTGGCGATGGCTTCGAGAAGCGCTCGCAGCCGGGCCACCTCGAGCTGGCGATCCATGACCTCGCGGCGGGCCTGGTCGAGCAGAAGGTGATCCGGTTCGTACTTCGAGAAGACCTCGAAGAACAGGCCGCTCGAGGCCTGCAGTTGGCGAGCCGCCCTGGGCGCGCCCGGGTAACCCTGGAACACCAGCCCGGCGACCCTCGCGATCTCGCGAAACTGACGGCGGGCCAGTTCCGTGGTGTTGAGGCACGCCAGCAGATCCTCGAGCAACTGATCCGCCGCAAGCAGGGCCCGCCATTCCGATGCGTCCACCTCCACCTCCTGCACTGGCAGCAATTCCAGGCCGTAGTCGTTCACCGCGACAGTGACGGTCACGGGCCGCCGTCTCGAAAGTCGATGGGCCAGGAGCATTCCCAGGCCCTCGTGCGCGAGACGACCGCCAAATGGAAAAAGGAACCAGTGAACGCCCGCCCGCGTGCGAATCCGTTCGATGAGAAGCTCGCCGGGCCTCGGCACCACCGACCACGCCTCCTGGACCTCGAGGACAGGCCGTACGTGGCGCATTTCCGGACTCGTGAACCGCCCGTCCCGCGCCGCGGCCAGTTGGAGGCGCACCTCGTCGGCCAGGAGACTCGAGAGGGGCAATTGTCCGCCGGCCCAGAGCGGCACGAGACCGGACGCCCGACGCGCCGCGCGGACCCGAGCGATCATCTGATGGACGCTGACGAGCCGGAGCACCCGGCCGCCGAAGACGAAATGCTGACCGGGTCGCAGCCGGGCGATGAACGATTCCTCGACGGAGCCGAGGCGCGTGCCATTGAGGAATTGGACCGATACGGCGGCGTCGCTGGGAATCGTTCCAATGCCCAGCCGGTGCATGCGGGCGATCGAGGGAGACTCGACCACGCAGCGACCATCCCGCTCCACCACGCGCTTGTACTCCGGATACGCGCGCAGGCTCCGGCCGCCGTGGATCACAAAATCCAGGACCCAGTCGAAGGCCTCGGCGGACAGATTCCGGTAGGCATGAGTCGTGCGGATTTCCGCGAGGAGGTCCCCGCGCTCGAAACCGCCACCGAGGGCGACGGTGACGACGTGTTGGGAGAGGACATCCAACGGCTGATCCAGGGGGCGCCGCGGTTCGACGCGGCACTCCTCCAGCCCGTGACGGGCGGCCGCATATTCGAGAAGTTCGAGGGCCTGGGTCGGCACGCACAAGACCCGGCTCGTGCCCCCGGGCTGGTGTCCGCTGCGTCCGGCCCGTTGGAGAAGACGCGCGATTCCCTTGGGCCCGCCGATCTGGAGGACCTGATCGACCGGCGAAAAGTCCACGCCCAGGTCCAGGCTCGAGGTGCAAACGACCGCCCGCAGTCTTCCGGTTCGCAACCCGTCCTCGGCGGCGGCGCGCTCGGCGCGATCGAGCGAGCCATGGTGAATCCCGATCCTGCCCTCCCATTCCGGCCGCGCCCGCAACAGGGCGTGGAACCAGCCCTCGGTCTGCGAGCGCACGTTGGTGAAGACGATCGTCGTCTTTGCGCGCTCGATGGCCTCGATCACCCGGGGAAGGAGCCGCAATCCGAGATGTCCGGCCCACGGGAATTTCTCCATGGGCTCGGGCAGAAGCGTCGCCACCTCGATCCGTCTCGGGAGCTGTCCGCGAACGAGACGGCCGGCAGCCGCGTCGGATCCAAGGAGCGTGTGCATCGCCTCCTCGAGATTGCCGATGGTCGCCGAAAGTCCCCAGGTGCGAAGGCCGGGCGCCCACCGGCGCAGTCTCGCCAGCGCAAGCTCGGTCTGCACGCCACGCTTCGTGCTCATGAGTTCGTGCCATTCGTCGACCACGACCTGGCGCAGGCCGCCGAATGCCGCCGCCGTTTCGGGGTACGAAAGCAGGAGCGAGAGACTCTCCGGCGTCGTGACGAGGGCCGTAGGAAAGCGTTCCCGCTGCCGCGCCTTTCTCGCCGGGTGCGTGTCGCCGGTCCGCGCCTCCACGGTCCAGGGGATCCGCAATTCCTCCGTGAATTCGCGCAGCGCCCGGACCGTGTCCTGGGCGAGCGCGCGGAGCGGCGTCAACCACAGGACGCGGAGGGTCTCCGGTTCCCCCGGTGCCGATGACCGTTGGGTGCGCTTGGGCTGCTCGCGGAGCCAGGTCGAGATGGCCGGCATCCAGGCGGCGAGCGTCTTGCCAACGCCCGTGGGTGCATGGATGAGGCCGCTCGCTCCATCGTCGGCCGCGTCGAGCGCCTCCAACTGGTACGGGAACGGGCGCCACCGGCGCCGCGCGAACCAGGCACGAATCTTCGGATTCACGTCTTTCCGGCTGGGCCCATCAGCTTTCGAACCGATTCGACCGTGTCCGCCTCCGCGGGTTTCTTGTCATGGTGCCACCGGGCGATACGCGGGAACCGGAGCGCGATCCCGGAGCGATGGCGCGAGGAGACCGCGATCCCTTCGAACGCCAGTTCGAACACCAACTCCGGCTGGACGGTCCGCACCGGACCAAAGCGGCCGGTCGTATGGCGTCGCACAAAGGCATCGACGGAATCGATCTCTTCATCGGTCAAACCGGAATAAGCCTTGGCGACCGGCACGAGGTCGGGTCCATCCCACAAGCCGAAGGTATAATCGGTGAAAAGGGTCGCCCGGCGGCCATGACCGGGTTGGGCGGCGATCAGCACCGCGTCGCATTGGTAGGGGGCGACCTTCCATTTCCACCAGGCGCCCCGCTGACGGCCGACACCGTAGGTCGAATCGCGACGTTTCAGCATCACGCCCTCCACGCCGGTGGCCCGGGCGCGGTCTTGAAGCGCCACAAGGTCCTCCCAACGGTGAATCTCAAGAACCGGCGAGACCCGAAGGCGCGGAAGATCCGGAAGATTGGAAGGCCGCGTCGCCGGGGTGGACCATTCGGCCTCCTGAAACAACTCGTCCTGCAGCATCATCGAAGCGGAGGGCTCGGGGACCCAGCGCGCCCGCATCGGAGAAGGCTGGACCTCTGTTCCTGCTCCCCGGACGAGTTCCTCGAGCAACCGACGCCGATCCTCCAGGGTGCGGAGGCGCGCGTCCACCCCCGCCTGTTCCAGGACGTCATAGGCCATGAAGATCACCGGCACCTCCTGTTGCAGGGCTGCGGTCGCCGAGCGGCGGTTGAGGCGGCGCTGCAGTCGGTGAAAGGGCGCCGGGGCGTCGCCCTCCCACGCGAGGAGTTCGCCATCGAGCACCGTGCCGTCCGGGAGCGTCCTGGCGGCGAGCGCGACTTCGGGAAATGCCGGCGTGATGATCTCCTCGCCGCGCGACCAGACGACGATCTCTCCCGACCGGCGGATGAGTTGCGCCCGGATGCCATCCCATTTCCATTCGACCTGCCAGTTCCGCGCCTCGCCCAGTGAGGCCGGTTCCTGTTCCAGGGGCGATGCGAGGCAAAACGGATACGGCTTGGCCGGCTCCGCATCCAGGTGCTCCTCCCGGAGAAGATGGATGAATTCCTCCGCGCTCGGCTGCCAATCTCCCATCAAGCGATGGGACAGGACGGCCGGATCGACGCCAGCGACCGAGGCGAGCGCCCGGACGAGCAGGGCCCGGGAGACCCCGACCCGGAAGTTTCCCGTCAGCATCTTGTGCCACAGGAAACGCTGGACGGTGTCGAGTTCCGACCATGTCCCCCGCAGGAGTTGCCGTTGCCGCGCCTCCGTCGCCGCTGCCATCGGCAGAAGCCGTTCCGCGACGAACACCGAAAGGGTCAGCGACGAAGGGCGAACCGGCGCCGGCAAAAGCAACGCCAACGTCTCTCCCAGATCGCCCACCGTCTCGTAACATTCGTCCAGCAGCCACGGTGGAATCCCGGCGGCCTCCGCCGCGCATTCCCGCAACACCCGGACTGGAATCGCACGTTTGAGACGATTGCCGGCGAGGAAATGCAGCGCCCACGCGGCATCCGCAGGCGGCGCGGAGCGGAAATAGTCCTCGAGTGCCGCGACTTTCTCCGCTGTCCGGGTCGTCCGATCCAGGGCTTCAAATAATGCGGCGAAACGTCTCACGAGGGGACCTCGGTTTCGAAGTGTGTCGCCAGGGATTGCGCCTCCCACCCGCTCTCTGCGAGCCAGCGCACGAGAGGGTCCACATAGCCGTGTGTCACGAGGACCCGCCCGGCGCCGGTGGCGCGAATCGCCTCCATCAGTCCCGGCCAGTCGGCGTGATCCGACAGCGCGAATCCGCGATCGGCACTCAGGCGCCGGCGCGTGCCGCGGACACGCATCCATCCCGATGCGAAGGCCGTCGAAATCTCGCCCGCGCCGCCAAGCCAGTCGGTGTCGGCCACCGCGGGTGGCGCAATGACAAGGGCGCGCCCGGCGGTTTCGCGGAGGGTGTCGCGAGTGGCCTCCCCCGCGGCGGGCAAAGAAACGCCCGCCGCGGCGTACGCGGGCAATAGCCTGGCCACCCCTGAATGAACAAGGATCGGCCCCTGGGCGGGATCCATGCCCGCGAGGAGTCGCTGCGATTTTCCGAGCGCATAACCGAACAGGATGCTCGTGCGATTTCGTTCCTGGTTCGCGCGCCACCAGGACCGGATCTCGTCGAGGACACTCTCCGGCGCCTGCCACTGGTAGATCGGCAGGCCAAACGTCGATTCCGTGATGAAGGTGGCGCATGGCACGGGTTCGAAGGCCGCGCACGTCGGATCCGGATGAGTTTTGTAATCGCCGCTCACGACCCAGACGTCGCCCTTCCACTCCAGCCGAACCTGGGCCGAGCCCAGGACATGACCGGCGGGATGCAGCGAAACGCGGACCCCGCGGTGCAGGACGCTTTCGCCGTACGGGATTCCCGTGATGTGGGCGCTCGCCCCGAGGCGCTCACGGAGCACCCCAACGCCATCGGCGGCGCAGAGATACGCGCGACTGCCAGGACGCGCGTGATCGCCGTGGGCATGCGTGATGATGGCGCGGTCGACGGGCCGCCAGGGATCGACGAAGAAATCGCCCGCCTCGCAGTAGAGTCCGCGCTCGGTGGTCGTCAGCATCGCCCACGAAAGTCGGTCAGCGCCAAGGTAAGGCAACGTGCTCGGGACTGGAATCTGAACTCAACCCTGCGGCGCGGCGGCCAAGCCACGCGGCGGGAACCGGTGCCCTTGAGGCGCAACGTGGAGGACCTTTCAGGCCAGGAGGCGCAAAGTCTGGGGCTGCCCGGCTCCCGCACTATGTCCGTGGGTTCGAATATCCTCCGCCGTCGCTGGCTGAAGCCGCTCGCAGCCGCTTCGCCGCGGAACTCCGTTGCGAGGTTCGGGCCTGCCTGTTCACGGCGCGCGTCGATCCGAGTGCCGTGACCTCCGCAAGGCGCGGGCAGCCGATCAGGTGGTCGTTCACCAGACCCACAGCCTGCATGAACGCATAGCAGATCGTGGACCCCACGAACTTGAACCCGCGCGCCTGCAGGTCCCGGCTCAGGGCGTCGGACTCGCGCGTCCGCGCCGGCACCTCCCCGGGTGATCGCCACGCATTCTGGATGGGCCGCCCGCCGACAAAGGTCCACAGGTAGTGATCCAGGCTCCCCAGCTCCTCGCAGAGCCGAAGGTAGGCCTGGGCATTGGAAATGGCCGCGGCAATCTTGAGTCGATTCCGCACGATGCCCGCGTCGGCCAGGAGGACGGCTGTCTTGTGCGCGTCGTAAACGGCGATCTTCTCCGGGTCGAACTGATCGAACGCCTGCCGGTAGTGAGTCCGCTTGCGGAGGATGGTCAGCCAACTGAGGCCGGCCTGGGCGCCTTCGAGCACCAGCATTTCGAACAAGTGCCGGTCGTCGTGGGCCGGCACGCCCCATTCCTCGTCATGATAACGGTGGTAGAGCGGTTCCTTCTCCGCCCAGGGACAGCGTTGCAGGTGCGGGGTCTTCATCGGATGTGGATGGGGTGCCAGGCGCCAGCACCTGGACTACCGGGGGTCCGTCGCCTTGCACACGCGGGAATCCTGCCGGCGGCTCCCGGGGCGATGCAACTTCCCGCCTCCGGGATACTCGGATCCCACCTCTTCGGGGTCGTGCCGGACGATCCCGTCACGCTTGCCGGGGTGACGCTCGCGCTTGTCGGCGTGGCGCTTCTCTCGGCCTGGAGGCCTGCCTGGCGCGCCTCCCGAGTGGATCCGATGACGGCAATGCGCGCGGAGTGAGAGCGGAGGCGGGCCGACCGGGCCCCCACCGGTCATCTTCCTGAATCGGCGCTTCTCACCGGGGTCCCAGTCCGGGCGCCACCCCGCCATTCGCCCCTGAATCGTTGTCGGTTCAGCCGGGGCCTCCTAGAAGGCCATTGAAACCTGATCGACCGGTGGCCTCACAGTCCCATGGGCGCTCATCACCGGCGAAAGGCCCGGAGGCAAGCTATGGACATTGCGATGACAAGACGGTGTTTCCTGCGATGCGCGGGTTCGGGGGCCGCGGCGGTGGGCTTTTGCCTGCCGATGATCCAGTTGAGGGCGGGGGCGGCGACGACCTCGGGTGGGAGTGCGCCGAGCAAGGTCAAGGTCGGCCGAGTCTACCTGGGTCATCCTCATCCGGGCTGGCCCATGTCCACCGTCGATCTGCCGGCGGAAATGCGCCGATTCAAGGATTACTTCGACCGGCTGAGTCCCGAACTGGCCGATATCGAGTTCCTGGATGCGGGGCTCGTTCAGACCGGCCATGAACTCGCGGCGGCCCGGGAGAAATTCAAAGAAGCGGTCGGCATCCTCGCGGTTCATCTCACCTTGGGGACGGGTCCGGAGATCCAGTCGCTGCTGGAGACCGGCAAACCGGTTGCCGTGTTCTTCATGCCTTACAGCGGGCACGAGTGGCACACGGTCGCGGCGCTGCAACGGCAGGGACACCGGATCGAGGCGATCCCGAGCAGCGATTATCGCGACCTCGCCACGGCGATCCGCCCGTTTCGAGCGATCCATCGTCTTCGTGAGGCGCGGGTGCTTCATATCAGCACCGCGCCCGCGGACGCGGCCTATTGCGAGGCGATTCGCGGCAAGTTCGGAACTGAGATCCGGTCGCTGGGTCTGCCGGAACTGGAGAAGGCCTACCGGGCCGCGGACCTGGCTTCTGCGACGGCCGACGCCGACCGCTGGACGCGCGATGCGGAGAAGATTGTCGAACCCAAGCCCGACGAGATCCTTCAGTCCTCGAGGATGTATATCGCGATGCAGGATTTGATGGCGGAACACCAGGCGGTGGCGGTGACCATGAATTGCCTTGGGATGGGGTTGATCGATCGCGGCATGGGGTATCCCTGCCTGGGTTTCGTGCGCCTCAACGATGCTGGCCGCTTCGGCGTTTGTGAGGCCGATCTCAAATCCACGATGACCCAGCTGCTCTTCCAATACCTGGCCGGCAAGCCCGGGTTCGTGTCGGATCCGGTGTTTGACCTTCCGAACAACGCCATCATCCACGCGCACTGCGTGGCGGCGACGCAGATGGAGGGTCCGGACAAGCCGCCCTCATCCTATGTCATCCGGAGCCACCTGGAGGATGGCCGCGGCGTCTCCCTGCAGGTCCACATGCCCGTCGGCCAGAAGGTCACGATGGCGCGGCTCATCGGAACCGACATCCTGTTGTTTTCCACCGGCGATGCCGTGGACAGTCCATTCGAGGAACGCGCCTGCCGGACGAAGCTGACCATGCGCGTGTCGAACATCGATCGGTTCCTGGAGAACTGGTCGTGCGGGTTGCACCGCGTGATCTTTTACGGGGACCACACGCGCGATGTCCGCCACTTCTGCCGGTTCATGGACATCCGGCTGCTCAACGAAGGAGAGGACGACTTGCGAAAGGAACCGGGCCTGGAGTGGGAAACCAACGTCCACGCCTGAACGCCAAATCACCACCTTCGTGGTGACAGCCGGGCGTCTTATCGCAAGTCGGCGCCCTGGGTGAGGCCGCCGATGGTCCAGTCGAGGTTGTACTCCCCGTAGGGGTCGGTCTTGTTCAGCGCGCGGAACGGGGTGAAGGCGGAATGGCCGTCCACAAAGAGGATCGGAAAACCCTCCTTCCCATGGGCGATATTGCGATCGCCCAGGTTGCCGAATTCAGGTTCGGCGAAGCACGCGACGATCGCCTTGGAGGATGGGAATTTCACTTCGGTCGTCACACGCTGGGTCAGCTTCGGGGAGAACGAATCGTCGTTATAGAATTGGTGGTAGTAATAGTAAGAGCAGGGAAACGGCAGTTCGTTTGTGCGGATCCCATTCCCGGATCCGTTGACCCGGGTCCAGGCGACGTTCCACGGCAAGCCCCGGTCCGCGGGGCAGAGATAGAAGGCGCGACCGTTGGTGCTGATGTAGGGATCAAAAAGCCGGAGCAGATCGACAAAGGGCATCTGCGGCCACGAACGTCCCGAGTAGGGAAAGCGATCGCGATTATCCGTCGTGTAGAGCGACATCGCGATGCCGACCTGTCGCAGGTTCGACAGGCATCGGGCCGTCTTCGCCTGGACCTTCGCCCGCGCAAGTGCCGGGAGGAGCATGCTTGCCAGGATCGCGATGATCGCGATCACCACAAGCAACTCAATCAGGGTGAAGGCCGCTCGGGACGAACCTTGCGGAGTCGATGGCCCCGCCGAAGACTCCGCATCGCGCTCGAATTTCATGGGTCCGGGGGTGGATGTCCCTTCGTAGCCCGGGCGAGGTCCCTCCGCAACACGCAGTCACAAAAAAGACCGTGGCGCTCAGGGTGGCGTCCGCGGTCGGGGTTGCACACCATACTTCCGAAGGATATCGGGAGACGGCACCGAGGGCGGGGAGGCCAACGGGCGCGGCCGGCGCCGCTCGAGTTCCCGACGCTGTGCCTCCGCGTTCAGAAATTCCGCAACCTCCACCCGCGTGGCGGGGCGCGGCCACACGATGTCGGGCTGGTGTGCCTCCTGCGACGCCGCATCGATCAGGCGCCGTCCGTCACCGCCATCGTCAATGCCATCCAATCCCACCGAATAGACAACAAATCCCTGTGGGTCCGCCCGATAGCGCAGGCGTTGGCCATCGATGAAATCCACGGGCTCGATGGGAAGGACCTCGCGTGGGAGTTCGTCGAGGGTCGCCGGAATGCGTCCGGATCGCAGGCGCAGGCGTTCGACCGCAAGAGCGGTCACAAGGACGCGTCGCAGGCTTTCAGCTGCGGCAGCTCGCGCTACGAGCGACCGGGGAATACCTGCCGCCGGGCGCCCGGGGAGGGCGGGATTCCGGATCGGCGGCGGGGCGTCAGCGCGGGAGGGCGCCTGCAGCGGCTGCGTGCCCGCGACGGGAAGGTCCCGAAGGTCGAGCCAGGTGTGCATTTGAAGCGCGTCCCGGAGGTCCAGTTCGCGTCGAAGGTAATGTTCGGCAATGGCGATCTCGTCCTCGTAGGACGAGCGGCGGCGATATCGCACGGCAGTCTGCCAGACCTGGAACTTCTCCCGCGACCAACCGATGATCGCCGACGGGTTATGCCACTGCTGCAGGAAGGCCTGCCCGAGTTCGGTCGCGGTGGCCCAGAGCGGCAGGGCCGTTTCCTCGCGACTCAGCTCGCAGACGCGAAACGCCTCGGCCCGGGCGATCGCCGCGGTGTCCGGCAGCGCCGACCAGAGATCCAGGGCGGCCCAGCGTCCTTGGAGCAGGTCCAGGTCCTGGTCTGTCCAGGCGTTCGTCTGCAAGGCTTCCCACGTGGCGGCAAAGGCGGGGTAGAGCAGGTTGAACCGGGTCACTTCCGAAGCGGCGGTGGGTTCCGCACCCGGGGCCGTCACGAAGGTCGTCAGGGCGAGGAGATTCGTCCACGCGGCATCCGACCGACCTCTTCGCAACTCGGCGGACACCGCGCCAGCCAGGACAAACGTCGTCACGCGGATCTGATCCAGATGAGTGAGTTGCAGGACGCCCGGCGGACTCAGCACCGGAAATCGGATCGGGCCGCCGAGGAGGATCCTCGCCGCCGCATGAACGGAATCTGCATCGCGGCGGAGGGCTTCCAGAACCTCGGGCCACGCGTCGGAAGCCCGGTCGTCCGGGAGGCTTTCCCGCCGCCACAACACCCGGGCTGTTGAGAGTCCCGTGGCCTCCATTTGCAGCCGTGCCAGGCTTCGGAATTCCGGCGTGCGTCGCAGGGCGTCATTGAGGTCGACCAGGCGACGGGCGCGATCGGCCTCGGCGGGGTCGGGGTCGAGATGAAAATCGTCGAGGGTCGTTCGGAAACCGTCCTGACGGAGTTGGGCGCGGACAGCGCGGGCGGCTTCACGAGCGGCGCGATCCGGGGTCGTCGTCCAGACCTGGACGCGGACAGCGACGAGAACCATCAGGATTGCTGTCGCCATGAACCTCCACCGCGCCTTCACGCTGCATCCTGCGCACTCGCATTGGTTTCTTTCAACCTCGACGGCAGCTCCGTTCCCACCAATGGATACGGGGTCATGCAAACCTACCAGAACCTGATCGGCGGCGAATGGGTCGCGGCTCGTGATGGCAAGACCTTCCAAACCCGCAATCCCGCGGACACCCGGGAGATCGTTGCCGAGTATCCCAGATCCTCCGGTTCGGAAGCGCGTCAGGCCCTGGACGCCGCGGCGGAGGCGTTCCCCGCATGGGCCGCCCAGACCCCCGTCGCCCGGGGACGCGTCCTCAGTCAAGCCTCCCAGATCCTGGTCGGACGCAAGGCGGCGCTGGCCGAGTTGCTGACCCGCGAAGAAGGCAAGACCCTCGCCGAGGCGACGGGCGAGGTTCAGCGCGCCATCGACATCTTCCGCTTTGACGGCGGCATCAGTTACATCCTCGGCGGACATACCCTCCCGCACGACCTGCCCGGCAATATGCTCTTCACGCGACGCGATCCCCTGGGGGTCGTGGCCCTGATCACGCCATGGAACTTCCCGGTCGCCATCCCGGCCTGGAAACTCGCGCCCGCCCTGCTCTGCGGGAACACCGTGGTGCTCAAACCGGCAAGTATCGCACCCGCGCTCTCGTGTGAACTGGCCCGCGCCCTGATGGAGGCGGGATTGCCGAAGGGGGTCCTCAACGTCGTGATCGGCGATGGCCGGCCCTTCGGCGACGAACTGGCCCAACACCCGGCGGTCGCCGCCATCAGTTTCACCGGTTCGCGCCCGGTCGGCACACAGCTCTACACCCGTATGGCGCCGCGAATGATCCGCGCGCAGATGGAAATGGGCGGAAAGAATCCGACCCTTGTGCTCGCCGACGCGGATCTCGATCTGGCGGTGCGACTCGTGGCCGTCGCCGGATTTGGCCTCACTGGCCAGGCTTGCACCGCCACCAGTCGCGTCATCGTGGAACGGCCAGTCCTCGACGCGTTCACCGACAAACTGGTCGCCCGCGCGAGGGCGCAGGGGGTGGGGAACGGGCTGAGCCCCGGCGTGACGGTTGGTCCTGCCGTGAGCGAGGAACAGCTCCAGACGGACCTGGAGTATGTCCGCATCGCGACCGGCGAAGGGGCCTCCCTCCTGACGGGCGGTCGACGCCTGGAGGACGAGGCGCACGCCCACGGCTGGTTCGTGGAACCCACCGTCCTTGGCCAGGTGAAGGCCGGGTCGCGGCTCGCGTGTGAGGAGGTGTTCGGGCCGGTCGTGGGCATCATTGCCGTCGATGACTTCGAACAGGCCCTGGCCGTCGCGAACGAGGTCGAGTTCGGTCTCAGCGCGACCGTCGTCACCCGTGACTTCGCCCGCGCCCTGCGGTATGTCGATCGGATCCAGGCCGGCGTGGTGAAGGTCAACCAGGTCAGCACCGGCCTTGCCCTGCAGGCGCCCTTCGGAGGAGTCAAAGGAAGCAGCACCGACAGCTTCCGGGAGCAAGGCCTTGCGGCCCTCGATTTCTATACCCGCACCCGGACGGTCTACCTGGATTACTCCAACTGATTCCGGAACGGCGGCCGGCTGTCTCTTGTCGGAACCCAACGACCGCGGCGCCGCGGCAACCCCCATGGCCGACTCGCCCCTTGTTCACCGGCCGGCGCCCTGACCAGACTCGGGCGCCATGACCCTTGCGGAGCTGCGGCAGGCCATCGATCGGTGCGACGCCCAAATCGTGCGCCTCCTCAATGAACGGACCCGGCACGTGCTCGAGATCGGTAAATTGAAGCACGCCGCCGGTCATGAGATCTACGCCCCCCAACGGGAAAGGGCGGTGCTCCAGCGTGTGGCCAGGCTGAACGAAGGCCCGCTGACCGAGGATTCCCTGCACCATATCTATGGCGAAATCATGTCGAGCGCCCTGGCGCTCGAGAAGCCGATGTCGATCGCGTACTTCGGCCCGGAAGCCACCTTCACTCACCAGGCGGCCATCCGACGCTTCGGTTCGAGCCTTCGCTACGCCGCCATGAAGACCATCTCGGATGTCTTCGGCGAGGTCGCTCGCAATCGCGCGGATTACGGTGTCGTCCCTGTCGAAAACTCAACCGAAGGCGTCGTGACGCACACGCTCGACATGTTCGTGGACAGCGAACTGAAGATCGTCGCCCAGATCATCCTGCCGATCCAACATTGCCTCCTGGGAAAGGTGCGTCGCCGGGAGGAAATCAAGCGTCTGTTCTCTCACCCGCAGGCCCTCGCGCAGTGTCGCCAGTGGGTCCAGGTCCATCTGCCCAATGCCGAGGTCATCGAGGCCTCCTCCACCACCCGCGCCGCCGAACTGGCCGCCCGCGCGCCACATGCAGGCGCGATCGCGAGTTCCCTTGCGGCCGAGCGTTATCGCCTGCGCATCGTGGAATCCGACATCCAGGACAATTCCAATAATGCCACGCGCTTCCTGGTGCTCGGCCGAAAATGCGGCGCGCCCACCGGCAAGGACCGCACGAGTGTGATCTTCAGCGTCGCGGACAAGGTGGGCTCCCTTCACCGGGCGCTCGCGCCCCTCTCCCGGCACAAGATCAACATGACGCGGATCGAATCCCGCCCAAGCAAGCGCAAGGCGTGGGCGTACTTCTTCTTCGTCGATGTGAAGGGGCACGCCGAGGACCCCCGGCTCGCCCGCGCCCTGCGCGAACTCTCGCGGCATTGCAGCTTCGTCAAGGTCCTCGGGTCCTATCCGGATGCGGATTGAACCGCATCTCTGGCCGATTACTGTGCCCCGCGATGACACTGCTTTCGACCCGCCCGTCGCGCCCTCGTCAGATCCCGAAACTCCCGGTGTCCGCCGTGCTCACCATGGCGATCGCGTTTATGGCGAGCGGATGCGCTTCAGACAAAGAGCCCGGCGACGCCTCCGCTACCGCGGCGGGTGTGACCCGGTTCGAGTCCTCCGTGGCTCCGGCGCGACGTGGATTGAAACCCGCCACGCTGACCTCGGTGGCCGGCATCATCAACCAGGACTACCGCCTCACCCGCCTCACCATGGACGCCAAGCCCTTGAGGCTCTCCGGGGTGGGGCGCGCCATCACGCTCCGATTCACCGCCCCCGGTCGGATCGCCGGGCAGTCTGCCGTGAACCGGTACTTCGGCACATTCCGACTTCAGGACGACGGCACGCTTCAGTGGCCCAATGCCGCGATCGGCATGACGCGCATGGCCGGGTCCGAGACGGCCATGGCCCTGGAGAACCAGTTTGTTCGAGCGCTCACTTCGACATCCGATCTGAAGATAGGTTCCGACCGTGTCCGATTCCAAAATGCCGATGAGTCGATGGTGGTGGAATTTGCCCGGTGAGACCGGCGGCGATGCGGGCTTTGGTCGCCGACCCGCGCCCTGGCACGATGAGCCCCGCTTCCGTAGCCGCCGACGTGAGGAGACGGAAACGCCGGGGCCGCCTGCTGACGTCGGCGGCTTCGGTTCGCCCATGATTCCTTTCTGCATTTCCCGTGTGGCGCTGAACCACCGTTTTTTGGTTGACCGCCGCCGGTTGCTGCGGCCGGTGTTCATCGCGGTTGTCGTGATGGGCGTCACGGTCTCGGCGGCGATCGCGCCCTTCGCCGCGGCTCCTTCCGAACCGCCCCGTCGCGTCCTCATTGAAACGGATGCCGGCGGGGACCCGGACGATGAACAGTCCCTGGTTCGCTTCCTCCTGTACGCCAACGAGTGGGACGTCATCGGCATCATCGCGAATCGCGCCCACGCGCGAGACGGCGAGAATCGAAATCCGGAGCGAACCGGCCTTGGCATCGTTCATCGTTTGCTGGACGCCTACGCCAGGTGCTGGACCAACCTGGCCTCGCACGATGCGCGTTATCCGGCGCCGGATGTTCTCCGCCAGCGGACGGTTCCGGGTTACGACGATACCGGGGCTGCCGTCGATCTGATCGTCCGTGCCGTGGACGATCCGGATCCCCGACCGGTGTGGTATTCCGATTGGGGGACCGACCACGGCGGGGCCACCAACAACCTGCGTCGCGCCCTGGATCGTGTGTTGCGCGAGCGCGGTCCGACAGGTTATCGACGTTTCAAGTCACGGCTTCGCCTCGTTTCGGCGGACGCCTTTGGTCCGCACACGATCGACATCGACCCTCCGTTTCCACTCTGGGTCGACACCTGGCGCCCGGAGTGGAGGGGCCAGCGCTGGTATCACCGCTTCTCCGCGCTCACCGCGCACGCCGGGGGGTTCGACCTGGTCCGCGATTGTCTCACCCGCCACGGAGCGCTCGGCGCTCTCTATCCAACCAACACCACCTTTCCGCAGAAGGAGGGGGACACCCTGAGTTTCCTCTACCTCGTGCCCAATGGAGTCAATGCACCGGATCACCCGGACTGGGGCGGTTGGGGCGGCCGTCTTGGACACCAGGACGAGGCCGGCGCGCGACCCTACTTCTGGTCGAACCAGCAGGATACGCTCGGCGGCACAACGACGCGGGATAATACCCTCCGACGCTGGGCGGCGGATCTGCAGAACGACTTTCGCGCGCGCCTCGACTGGTGCGTGAGGCGGGCCCCTGCTGGCAATCACCCGCCTCAGGCCCGCGTCCGAAGCGACGGCCCATCCACCATCACGCCAGGTGAGACCCGGACCTTCACCGCCGTGGAATCAACCGATCCCGACGGGGACGCGCTCGATTGTGAGTGGATCTTTTACCCGGAGGCGGGTGCCGGGGGCGGCGGCATGGCGTTGGCCACGATTCCCGCGGTCGAAAACCAGGGCCAGTCCGGGGCGGAACCCGGTTCGGCACCGCGCGGGTGGGACACGTCGTGGATCGCCAAGGGCCCGGAGCTCGAACTCACCGGGCCGCCGGCAACCCATCCCGAATCCTTCCACATCATCCTGCGGGTGACCGATCACCGGGATCCTCCCCTCAGCCGGTATCGGCGCATCGTTCTTACCGGGCTGCCCGCAGAGCGCGCCGCCGAGATGGATCCCCGTTGGGCGCGGTTGGAGCCCTTCTTCACCCCTCCCCCAACCGGGAACACCGGCACGTCCCATCCGACGAATCCGGGGATCGTCGGAACGCCGCCGACGTCGGCCCCGATGCTGCGGGCCGTGCAGGAATTCCAGGATGGCCGATCGGCGGACACGCCCGCCGGATGGTGCGAGCGCCGCGCGGAGATCCGCGCCTCCTGGGACAGGATCCTCGGCGCCTGGCCGCCTCTGCTGCGCCATCCCAAATTGGAGATCCTCCATTCGGGTCCGCGTGAGGACTTCACGGCGAAACGGGTCCGCGTGGAGATCGCGCCGGCCGACTCCGAGGAAGGCTGGCTCCTCATCCCGCCGGGTCCGGGCCCTTTCCCCGCCGTTCTCGTGGTGTTTTACGACCCCGAGACGAGTGTCGGACTGAATCCAAACGCGACGCGGCGCGACTTTGCCCTCGAACTCACCCGCCGCGGATTTGTGACCCTGTCGATCGGGTCCCCAGGAGGCGATGCCCGGCTGCCGGCGCTGAACGGTGCCCGGTGTCAACCCCTCTCCTTTCTCGCTTATGTCGCCGCCAATTGCTGGCAGGCACTCGCAGATCTGCCCGAGGTGGATCCCAATCGAATCGGAGTGACCGGTCATTCCTACGGCGGCAAATGGGCGCTCTTCGCAGCGGCACTCTGGGATCGGTTCGCCGCCGTCGCGGTCAGTGACCCGGGAATCGTCTTCGACGAGAAACGGCCCAACGTGAATTACTGGGAGCCCTGGTACCTGGGCCTGGATCCCGAACGCACGCGGCGCCCGGGTCTCGTGACCACCGCGAATCCACGCGCCGGGGCGTACGCGCGGTTGGTGAGAGAAGGCCGTGACCTGCACGAACTCGAGGCGCTCATCTCCCCGCGTCCGTTCCTGGTATCAGGCGGTTCCGAGGATACCGCGGAACGATGGGAGGCGTTGCGCCAGGTGGCCGCCGTGAACGCCCTCCTCGGTCGCCCGCGCCGCGTCGGACTCACCACCCGATCCGGACACGATCCCACAGCCGAATCCAACAACGTGCTCTACACGTTTTTCGAGGTCTTCCTGGCTCCTCGGGCGGCCCGGCCGTGAAAGGGCCCGAAGCCGCCAACGTGCAATGGAGCCCTTTCACCTTGGCATCGCCGACGGACCCGAGCCGCCGCACACTCGGATCCGGCTGAGAGACTGTCTGAAAAATAATTGGAGTCCTGCGACGAGGGATTTTGTGCGAGGCCGAGGCGGCGAGACCGGAGCATCCCCGCAGCGGGCTGTGACGGTCGAGCCAACGAAGGCCTCGCGCAAAAGACCTGTCGCCCGCAGGGTTTTCGCGGAAAAGGCCCTCTGGCTTCGTTGCTCCTCGGTCACAGACCGCTGGCGGGTATGCTCCCTCGTCGCGCCTCGCCATAGGGCCTTTTCCGCGAAAACAGGACCCCACTTATTTTTCAGACAGTCTCTGAGCCTTCGGAGTCCGAAACGCAGACTGATTCCGCGGCGACTGCCGGGGTGTCGTCTTTTCAGAGTTTGCTGCGCGGCCGTCCTTTCATTCGTTGTCGCACCGCGGAACTCCTCCGGATTGGATTTGCCTTTCCAGCCTGACCCCATCTGTTCGGCATGGACGGTTGGCATCACGACCAACGGCGTGATCGCGCTTCCCCCGGGGACCCGACGCATGGCGGCGAGGCTGGCGGCGATCGTTGCGGCGGCCCGCGCGGATCCGCTGTCCAATCCCTACCTGAGCGACGATCTCGCGCGCCATTACCAGAAGCTGATTGGCGCCGGGACCTCCGGGACCTCCGCGCCCGGGGTGCTGGAACTCCGGTCGAAACTGGCGGAGCAATGGCTCAATGCCGGTCACGCGCGCCTCGCCCTTGCGGAATACGCGCGGTGTCAGGCCGCGATCGATCAAGGCCTGTGGATTCTCGACCACCGTGAACAGGCGCACCTGGCCCTGCGAATCGCCCTCAGTTATCTCCGCCTCGGCGAGGAGGAGAACTGTTTGTTCCAGCACAATGCCGAATCCTGCCTTCTGCCGATCCAGGGGAATGGCGTCCATCGGTCGAGGCGTGGCGGCCGGGGAACCATGGCCGTTTTGATCCGCCATCTTGAAGTCGATCCCCAGGACCTGCAGGCGCGTTGGCTCCTGAACATCGCCGCCATGACCGTGGGGGGTTACCCGCTGCAGGTGCCGGCCCCGTGGCGCATCCCCCCACGCGTATTCACCTCGGAGGCGGACATCGGGCATTTCCCCGACATCGCGGGCCAACTTGGCCTCGATGTGGATGACCTCGCCGGCGGTGTCGTCGTCGAGGATTTCGACGACGACGGCTGGCTCGACATCCTCGTTTCGAGTTCACGCCTGGACGGTCCGCTCCGCTACTTTCGATCCAACAGGGACGGCACCTTCTCCGATGCCACGATCGCGGCCGGTCTCGTCGGATTGGTCGGCGGCCTCAATCTTCTTCAGACCGATTACAACAACGACGGGTATCCGGACGTCCTGGTGCTTCGCGGCGGCTGGCTGGGTCCGGCCGGACATCACCCGAATTCCCTCCTTCGAAACAATGGCGACGGCACCTTCGAGGACGTGACAGAGGCGGCCGGGCTGTTGAGCCTTCATCCGACCCAGACCGCGGTCTGGTTCGACTTCGATGGAGATGGCTGGCTCGACCTCTTCGTGGGCAATGAATCGACCGCCGACGATCCGAACCCCTGCGAACTATTCCACAACAACGGCGACGGCACCTTCACCGAGGACGCGGCCATCGCGGGAGTCGACATCCGCGGATTCATCAAGGGCGTCGCGAGCGCCGATTACAATGGCGACGGGCGACCGGACCTGTACCTGTCGAATGGGAACGGACCGAATCTCCTTCTGCGCAATGACGGACCGGCAATGCCGGCTTCGCCGCGGCAATCCAAAACCCGGTCACGGGTCGCCTGGAGATTCACCGATGTTGCGAAGGCCGCCGGTGTGACCGGGCCGCTCCGGAGTTTTCCGACATGGTTTTGGGACTACGACAATGACGGTCATCCGGACCTCTTTGTGGCTGGGTACGGCTATCGTAATGTCGGGGATATCGCGGCCGATTATCTTGGCCTGCCGAATGGCGCCGAACTCCCCCGGCTCTATCGCAACAACGGAGATGGAACATTCTCCGATGTCACCGCCGCGGCGCACCTCGACAGGGTCCTCCTGGCGATGGGAGCGAATTTCGGGGATCTCGACAATGACGGCTGGCTCGATTTCTACGTCGGCACGGGTGATACCGACCTGGCGACCGTCATCCCCAACCGGATGTTTCGCAATGCCGGGGGCCATCGCTTCGAGGAAATCTCGACCTCCGGTGGTTTTGGTCACCTGCAGAAGGGCCACGGCGTCGCATTCGCCGACGTGGATAATGACGGCGACCAGGACGTTTACATCGTCCTTGGCGGCGCGCTTACCGGGGATCACTACCGCAACGCCCTGTTTCTCAACCCGGGACATGCGCACCACTGGATCACCCTGAAGTTGGAGGGCACCACTTCCAATCGCGCCGCCCTTGGCGCCCGCGTCCGCGTGGTCATCGACTCTCCGGCGGGCGAACGCTCGATCTTCCGGACCGTGGGTTCCGGCGGCAGCTTTGGCGCCTCACCCTTCCGGCAGGAAATCGGGTTGGGCGATGCCCGGGCAATCACCCGCGTCGAGATACACTGGCCGGCGACCGGGCGGACCCAGATCGTCCGCGAACTTGAAATGGATCACTTCTACCGGATTCGTGAAGACGAGGATTGGGCGCGGAGGGACGTGGCGCGCTCAGCGCGCCTCCAGTAAATGATGAATCGCGCCCAGAAGAACGGGCTCGACCTCCGGCGCGACGTTGGAGGAGTCGGGGCTCGTTTCGTAGCCGCCCTCGTCATAGGCGACGGCCGTGCCGATGTAACCGGGTCCGTAGTCGCCGTAAGCGGCCATGGCGACGAACAGGTCCGGTCGCTCGGCTTTCGCGGCAAGTTGATATTCGACAAAGAGTTCGCCGGGCAGATGCAGGATCCTCGCGGTGCCGAGTCGCAGGCAACTCACGTCGATCTTATGGCCGGCCTGACACCGGTGCAGCCACGCGAGCTTGGCCGCGCCGCCGGTCAGAAAGAACGCCGCGTCCCTGGCCAGCATTCGTCCCCGGAGCGTTTCCTCGGAGAGATGCCGCGACGGCGGAAGCGAGACAGGTTCGATCGTCCAATCGACATCGGACGGCTGGATCGGTGTGCGCGTCGTCGCATCCCAGGCGCGTCGCATGCCATCCGCGAGACGCTCGGCAAGGAGCAGGCGGTTGACCTTGGAACCATCGTTGTATTTTCCCGCTCCGAGGTTGCCGCCCGCGCCATTGAAATGAATGTGCAGCGCCTCGGGCACGGCCAGTTGACGCAGAAAACGGGCAACGCCTGGGAAATCCGGGTTCGGAATGCCGGTTCGATAGTAACTCTGGGGATGAACGGCATAGTAGGAAAGGACGACCACCGGTTGATCCCCATTCCAAAGGCTCACGAGGGAGACCTCGGGATCGATCGTGCCTTCGGGTTCGGCTCGAAGGGCCGGATCGGGACACGCAGTGTACCGGACGGCGCGCACCCTTCCATCCGCGCCGAGGATGCGCCGCGTGGAAGCGACCTTGAACACCTCGGCCTTTCCAAGGCCCAGGTGCGTGACGGGTTCAGGGTGTTTCAACCCATCCCGCACAGCGGCCGACATTCGACGCAACACGTCCCTGGCGAAATCCCCGTCGTAGCTGAGCGGATCAACCCCGGCCTTCTTCAGGATGCGTTCGGCGCCAAAGTCGCAGTCCGGGGCGTCGTGTTGGTGGAGGGTGTGAACCGCGACGCGGTGGATGGAGGTTCCAGCCGCCTCCGCCAGTGCCTCGCGAAATGCATCGTGTCCCTCGTTGCCGATCCCGATCCAATCCAGCGCCGCGAGGACGATGGGTTCTCCAGCTCCCAACAGAACGATGCCTCGCGCGCGAAGACCGAGGTCCCAGGTATTCGTGACCGGGTCGTAGGCCATGTGGAACCCGATCGGTGGCGTCACGTCCAGATCAAACCTGGCGACCCGCAGACCGCCGCCGGAATCCGCGGCAGGCGTTTGGGATCTGGCAGCCGGGTTCTGTCCGAAGGCGTAGAGCGCCGCCTCCGTTCGAATGAAGACCCGGCCGCGGTGCAGGAGCGGGGTCGCATAGACCGGTTCGCCCATCTTGTGCGACGACAGGACCTGCCACTCGGTCTTCTCGGCGACGACACTCACGACACCCGGTTCGCTCGCGAAGTAGACTTTTCCATCCCCGCTCACAGGTGAGGAAAAGTAGCTGCCGATCCCGGGCACGCGCTCTTCCTGGACCAGGCGACCGTCGGCGGCCTGGAGTTTCGTGACGATGCCCCCGTCCTTCACCATCCAAAGCAGGTCATTGTGAAGCAATGGACTGGCGACGTAGGGGACCCCTCGGGTGTGCTTCCAGAGGATCGGATCGCCATGCTCCTTCGCCGCCTCGCCCGGATCGATCGCGAGCATCGCGTTCTGAGCGCGACGGAACACCTCGGCGTGGCGGATCCACTCCTCTTCGTTGAGATACGTGTCCTGGTCGAGGTCCATGCGATAGAACCGGTCCAGGACCTGCGGGTCCTTGACCTCATCCCGGGTGAGGCGGCCGTCATGATTCCCATCCCAGTTCGCGAGCGCGGCGGGCCATTCAACCAGTTCAATCCGGCGGCTGGTGTCTCCTCCCGGCGCCCAGGAGGCCACATACAGTCGATCGCCCTCAGGGATGGGTGTGGGAATGACAATGCGCGCCAGGCCGGGCATCGCCCACAGCTTCGCCCCGGATTGCGAGTCGTACGTCGTCAGTTCCAGTGCTCCGGCCACGAGCAGGTCTTTTCGGCCGTCGTGAGACCATACGGCCGGAGTGGAGTAACTCCGGACGGCAATGGGCCGCGAAGTCCGCCAGAGTTCCGCGCCTGTTTGCGCGTCGAAGGCGGCAAGAAAACTGTCGACGTCGTGGTCCTGGTTGAGGATCACCTTGCCGTCCACCACGATCGGCGAACTGCCGGCTCCGTACTCGTCCTGGAAGGGTCCCATGCGGCGCTCCCATAACAGGGTTCCATCCAGCGAATGGCACCTCAGACCATAGCTGCCGAAGAACGAGAACACGCGCGAGCCATCGCTGGCGACGGTGGCGGTTGCGGGACTCCCCAACGCGTGGGTCTGTTCGACCCGCGGGACCGACACCGCCCGTCGCCAAACGATTTCACCCGTTTCCTCGTTGAGCGCGACCGTGGCCAGTTCATTCGATGAACGACGGAACGTCGTCAGGAACAGCCTTCCGTCCACGGCGATGGGTGTGGAGTGGCCGGGGTCCAGGGCCGTTCGCCACCGAACGGCACCGGGTTCATCCAGGCGTTCAGGGAGGGAACCGGCCTCCGGCGGCACGCCGCCATCGGATCGAAAATAGATCGCAATGTCGGCGGCGTTCGCCGTTCCGATCAGGCCGCCGGCGACAAGACTGAGAACTGGAAGTAAATGGACCGCGCGACGGATCGGCCTTGGAAGCATGGTGGGAGGAGATACCAGGAAGCACACGAAGGGCACGAAGATTTGTGAGGTCGCCGCGACGAGGCGCCCTGGAACTGAGAGCCCGTCTGAGACAGGCGCCCGCGATGGCCGGGCGACTTTGCGCCATGCCGACCGGCGCGGGCACAAAGAGGTCCAGAGAGCCGACCGGAATCACGGCCCCGCTTCGAAGGCGCCAGGTTGAGAATACGAAGACGCCAATACTAGGGACCGACCCCTTATGGCGCAATTGACCTTGCCGCCCGCCGCCCAGGGGGAATCTCATGTGCGCATGCAATCAGTCGCAAGAAGTCGCGGAACTCAAACCAACGCCTCAAGAGGCGGATTCGCCAGCAGGGCCTGGGGCCTTTTCCTGGGCCTCTTGTCGCTCGTCCTGGCGGGGGCGCCGCGCGCGACCGCCGCGCCTTCGTTGCTTGTGGGGCCGTCCGCCAGCGATCTCCGGTTCACCTTTTCCGAGCCGATGAGCGCGGCCGATATCGACATCACCTGGGAGGGCGCCGGGATCGATCCCTCGAAATTCGTCTGCGCGTGGGTCACCAACCTGTTCGGATTTCCCCTTCCCGCGTTTTCCCTCGAATGCTCGTACACCGGGGGGTTGCCGGGCGGAATTGACGTCACCTACACGCTCAACAAGGGGAATAGCGGCCGGATCAAGAGTGAGGCGGGCCAGGCCCTGCCGGAGACCTCCGGGACCTTTCACACCGAGGGAGGATCCGGCGGGCCCTGCGATGGATCCGATACCAACGCCGCGATCGCCACCATCGCTGCCTTCAAGGAGATCCCCTTCCTCCAGACCAGCGCGGCCAGTCCCATGTTCGACACGGAGCGAAAGGCGACGATGAACGCCTCCGTGGCCTCCGGGACCAATATCCCGCCGGTCCAACCCACCAGCGCCACCCTGCGCAAGCCGGATGGCTCGACGGTGGACCTGGCGAAGATTTCCTTCGATTTCCCGGACCTCCCCGGCATTCCAACGCTGCCGGACTCCTTCTTCCTGTCCACCGCGGAGCCGCCTGAAATTCTACCGCCGACCTTTGACTCGGAGGCCGGCCTGAATGCCGCCTATCCCAATGGCGACTACAGGATGGTCGTGGGCCTGACAGGAGGGGGAACCGTGACAGTGGACTTGCCCATCGATCCGAACCCGGACGTTCCCACGCCCCACGTCATCAACTACGGCGGTTTGCAGGGCTTCGATCCGGCCCAACCGCTGACGATTCAATGGGAGGCCTTCACCGCCGCCGTGACCCCGGACAGCATCCAACTCGAAGTCTCGGAAAAGGGCGGCGGCATCGTCTTCAGCGCACCGGATCCGTGCAACTCGATCGAACTCGCTCCGACCGCCACTTCCATCACCATCCCCGCAAATAGGTTCCAGGCGGACACGACCTACGAGTTGGAGTTGAGGTTCACCAAGGTCACCCACAACGGCGCGGACACCGTGCAGGGGTTTCATGAGTTCGCAGGGCTGTCCCGGTCCACCCGCATGGCCATGGGCGCGCCGGACCTCGGTCCCGGCACGGCCGAGATCACGGCTGCGAAGGTCGAGACGACTGGGGCGGTCACGCTGACGATCGAAGGGACGATCACCTCTCCGACTGCCCCGGTCGCGGTGGAGGGTTCAACCGACCTCGAGTCGTGGAGCACCGCCACGACAGTGACCAAGGCACAACTCGACGCCGCGGGCGGACATCTCGATGTCCTCGACTCCGAACCCGCGACGACGCCCACGCCGTATAAGTTCTACCGACTGGCGTTTCCCTGAGAGGCGACGCCTGGAACCCTGGAACCCATTGCGGCGCGACGGTTGGATGGGGTCGAGGGATGGACGGAGGGCCGGGAATCGGGGACGGGTGAAAATCAGGGCTTCGAGGCGAAGTCGATGCCGGTGGGATCGTTGTCGTCCCAGCCGCGGCGGCTGTGATACTTCCACCAATCGATCTCACGGGGGTTGCGGCGTTCAAAGGCCGCGTGCGTATCAGCGAAGATGAGGTTAAGGCCGTTCAGGTGCGGCGAGGTTCGGGGGGTCCAGTAGGGCATCTCCCACAACAGGACCGCGGACGAGGAGTTCACAACGTCCATCGTCTTGCGTCCGCTGACCGGCCGGCTCATCTCATAGGTCTGATTATCCTTCTTGAGGTAAATATGGTTCCAGACGTAGGTGACGTAGTCGTTATCCAGGAGCAGGCCCTTGAAATCCGGCGACTCGGGGTCGCTGCCCCGGATGCCACTCGGACACACATAGGTGCCGGAAGTCGGCGGGACACGTTTGCTCCGCGCCACGGGTCCGGAGCCCACGGGAAGGTTGGTGCTGGTGTTCTTGCCGATGTAAGGCTGCAGCAGTTCCGGGATCCATTTGTCGCCAATCCGATAGCCGTCGCCCCAGGCGCGGCCCCAGTTTCGCGCCCTCGGGTAGCGTTCTTCCGCGTCGGAACTGTACATCGACACGGCAAGACCGATCTGTTTCTGGTTGTTAAGACAATAGGTCTGCTGGGCCTTGGCCTTCGCGCGCGCGAGGGCGGGCAGGAGCATGCTCGCCAGGATTGCGATGATCGCGATGACCACCAGCAGTTCGATGAGGGTAAACGCAGACCCGGAACGGGATCGGCAATGGAGTGAGGGGCAATTCATGGTGAGCTTCCTGGGTCCCCGAGGTCTCCGCTCCGCGGACCCATCCTGAACCTGTGTCGCTGCCAGCGCCGGAGGCCGGCATCCGGGGCCCAGCCTCGTCACCTTGGCGGTTCCAAGGAGGCGGTTCATCGCGGGATTCGATGGTGCCACAATGGCCGGGTTCATTGGCGGACTCGGTAGAAGGCGGTCGCAACGGACGTGGGAATTTCGCCGCCGGAGGCGCCACCAGGCACGGAAGTCCAGGGCCCGCTGACGACGGCCGCGGTTTCGAGCATGCCACCTCCCGGCCAGGTGAGCGTGATCCCGCCTGCTGAGCGGGCGATGGCAATGGTGACCTGGGGTGATGCCGCCGCGGGTTCGAAATAAAAGGTCCCGGCTGCGTATCGGTTTTCCGGGCCGGCGTCGACGACGTCGGGGAAAGCGGCGGGGTCCACGGCGTATCGGCCGCCGCCAACGAAGGAGATCAGACCGGCGCCGCTGAATACGGAGCGGCCATCGATGCCATTGCCATCCCGTTCATCGTCGCCATACCCGGAGGCCACAATCACACCCTGGAAGCCGGGGGAAAGCGTCACGGGCGTGGCGAGGTCCTTGAACCGACTGCCGTCGATCAACTCCCCTGCGTCTTCCGGTGTAAACTCGAGCGTTGCCAGGAGTTCTTCGGTGCCGCGGTTATAGAGCTTCGCCGTCAGGGGAAGGAACAGGCCATCGGAACTGTCGTCAAAGACCCCCAGGCGCGTGATGACAATGGGTTGGAGGACGTCGAAATCCATTCCCAGCGCCCCGCCGAAGGCCTGGCTTCCGATGGCCCCCTGTTCGACCACGTATGCCACCCCGGGTTTCCTGGCTTCGGCTCCGGCGCAGGCCTGGGCGGAGCGCGCGCCGACGGCTCCGGCCGCGGTCACTCCAGCGACGGTGTAACAGTATTCGGTTCCTTCCGTGAGGCCTTCATCCGCAAACGACGGCGTGGAGGTCTCGGCGATCTGGGCCGGGTCGCCGCCGGCCTCCGAACGGTAGACCCGGTACATGGCTGCCGGCACGGGTTCCGCGACAGGCTCCCACGTGAGAAGGACCGCGAGGTCTCCGCGGCCCGCCACGACATCCACAATTCCCGGATGGGTGAGTTCCGTGGTCTGATATTGAAAGGTGCCGGCGCCGTAACGATCCGGAGCTCCGCCATCGGGTGCGTCCGGGTACTCGCCGGGTATTGTTCCGTAACGGCCGACGCCGGTGAACCGGATCGAACCGGCCCCGGAGTTGACGGACCATGGGCGGTCGACGGCCGGATCACCGCCCGGATTGAGGAGCTTCTCCTCGTCGCCGTAGCCTTCGGCGCTGATGGTGCCCTGGAATCCGGTTTCGAGCATGATGGGAGTTGCCAGGGCCTTGAAACGGCTGCCGTTGATGAGGTCACCGGGGTCTTCCGGCGAGAAATCCATGCGCGCGAGTTCGGTCGGCGCACTGGGATCGGTCGTGTCCCAGAGGACCGCGGTGAGCGTTCGTGCGAGGCCATCCGATCCGTCATCAAACACGCCCAGGTGCGTGACAAGAACCGGGTTCGCGATCTCGAAATCCATTCCGAGCACTCCGTCGAAGGCCTGGGTGCCGGCGTGACCCGGTTCGACGGCATAAGCGACGATTTGACCGGCCGGGAGCACGTTGGGAGCGGCGCAGATCGTGGCGGAAGGATCGCTGGCCGCATCCGAGTCGGAGACCGCGATCACCTGGTAACAGACGACAGTCCCGTTGTTCAGGCCGGTGTTGGTGTAAGTCAGTTCGGTGGTTTCTGCGACCTGGGCAAATGAGCCGTCGCGGGCATCGGCGCGCAGGATTCGGTACGTGGCGGCGGGAAAGGATTGGTGACCGCCAGCCAGGTCAGCGTGATTTGGCCGTCCCCGGCGATGAGGGCCAGGCCGCCGGGCGTGCCGGGCTTCTGGGGCGGCGTTGTTTCGTACTCGAAGGTGCCGGCGGCATATCGATCCGCAGGTCCGCCATCATCGGTGAACGGGTATTCGCCCTGCGTCCCGTATCGACTGGCGCCGACGAAGCGGATCGATCCGTTGCCGTCGTTGAGGGTCCAGGCGCGGAGCGCGGGATTGCCCCCGGCGTTGCGCAGGGTCTCACCCTCGCCGTAGTTTTCGGCGACGATGGTGCCCTGAAAACCGGCCTCGAGGCGGACGGGCTCCTGGAGGTCCTTGAACCGGCTGCCACCGACCAGGTCGCCAGGATCATCGCTCGTGAAAGTCAGCGTGGCGAGGAGGACGGGGGCGGTGGGATCCGAGCGGTCATAGAGGTACGCGACGAGATCGCGCTGAAGGCCGTCGCTGCCGTCATCGAACACACCCAGTCGCGTGACGAGGATCGGATTCACGACCTCGAAATCCATTCCGAGAGAACCGCTGAAGTCCTGGTTGCCGACGGATCCGGCGTCCACCGCGTAGGCAATGATTCGTTCCGCCCCCCGGCCTGCCATCGTCACCAGCAAGCAAAACCCGAGAAGTCCCACACGCAACGTGCCACGCCATCCCTCTTGGATCATGGTCTTGTAATGAATCGCTGCGCAAGGGAAGGCAATCCCGATCAGCAGGCAAATTCATTCATCGGCCGGCGCGCCGTTGCTCGACGTGAAGACGTCCACGCGGGCGGGCGGGAGGTTGCCCCAGACAATGCTGCTCCCGAAGCGGGTGAATCCCTTGGGGACCTCCCGGCGCATGAGGGCATAGGTAAACTGGATCCAATTCCCGGAGGTACGAATGAGGGCAGCGATCTCGCCGAGGATCGCCTCGACCTGGTCGGACGGAAGACTCCGGAGGGGAAGACTTGAGACGACGTCCACCCGGGCCGGGTCTCCGCAATCGGGATTCAGCAGCGATCTCAGGCGCGCCGCGTCCCCGCAGAAAACGGAGACCTCCGGGAATCTTTCCTTCAAAACCGCGGCCAGGCGCGCCGAACGCTCCACGACGAACAATCGGGTGGGCATGATGCCCCTGGCCAGGAGGGCCTCGGTGACAACCCCGGTGCCGGCGCCCAATTCCACCACCGGCGCATTTCCAGCCGGATCAACGAATCGCGCCATGCACCGGGCGAGGGCCGGAGAACTCGGCACGACCGCGCCGATCGACCGTGGGTGCTTGATGGCTTCGCGAATGAACACCGCCCAACCCCGCGGCCGGGAAGGTGGTGAACCTGGGCGTGGCGATGTGCTCACCTCGGGTCGTCAGCGGAATCTGGACGGAGCCGGGACATTTGTAAATCGTGTCAACCCGTCAGGCAGCCGGGGTCTTTGCGAGACATTGGATGATCGCTTCGGGCGTGGTTCGAACCTGGAACACCTCGTGTTCGCCAAGGACACCGACAGGAATGCAGGTCCAGTATTTTCGGTAGGCCTCCGGATCGAGCAGGATGTTGACCGGCTCGATCCGAAACGGAATCCGTGCCCGGGCCTCCTCAACCGCCTCGAGCGCCTCCTCGCACAGCGGGCAACCCGGCTTGAGATAGATTCGAAGAACCGGGACGAAAGACACGCGATCCCCATGGATCGGCCTGGTTCACCAGACCTGGACCGAGTCAGCCTCAAAGATACGTTCCAGCAGGTGATCGTAATCCGGACTGCCGGCGGTCAGATCGACCGTCTCCACCGTGGTCTCGGGAAGGGAGGACTCGATCCCGCTGACGATGTCTTCCAGGGGATCAGGCGGTCGGGTACGGACTAGAAGGACGTGGCGCATGATGGTCGTGGGAACGGAGGTCGAGAGTTGAATCAGAATCGAAGGACGCAATCGCTGGCGACGGCCATCGATGCAAGCTGCGCGACGGTGATCCGTTCGTATGGCACCGGGGCCTGACCCAGATCGTCGAGCAACGGCGCGCCGGTCTCCACGTAAACCGGCCGCCCCAACTCCCCAAGGATCGGCAGGTACCGCGTGAAGTTGTCCTCATCCACCAGGTCGTCGGGAAACTCGCTCAAGGCCAGCACCGCCGTCTCGCACAGGACGACGGTCACCTCGACCCTTCTCCAGGTGCCGACACCGGCCGCAATGCGGATGGCCTCGGCCGTCCGCGGACTGCTCCGCGGATCGCTGTTGACGATGAAGAGGACTTTGCGCGGCATGTGCGGAACCCGGGTTCAGTTGAAAGCGATGAAACGGTCGGTGCTCGACATGAGGTCATTGACGACGGTCAGGCCGGCGAAGGTGGCCAGGTCATTGATGGGTAGGCTTCGTCGCTGGGCCCCATAGGCGCAGGCGTAGAGTTTCAATCCGCGCTTCTTCAGGTCCTGGAGTTCGGGGTCGCCGACGCCCTGGACGGCTTCATCGATGCAATACAAATAGACGTCGACGCCGGCCGCGAGGGCATGGCCCGCGAGCCGCACTCCGTGACGGAAGGGAGGTCTTTCCGGGCGGGTGGAGAGCAGGACGCCGAGCTTTCTGCCGCGGAGGGAGGTCGGATCCATTCGGGCGTTGGTCTCAGGCTCAGTCGGTGGAGACAGGCCAACCGGCGGCCGTCATGGCCTTGTAGCCGCCCGCCAGCGACGAGACGTTCCGGTAGCCCATTCGTTGGGCGACTTCGCATGCCAGCGCGGAGCGGTAACCGCCGCCGCAATACATGATGATCTCGATATCAGGATGGGTGAAGGTCTTCTCCAGATCACGTTCCAGGACACCACGGCCGAGGTGGCGTGCCCCCGCGGCGTGCCCGGCCTGCCACTCGCGATCCTCCCGAACGTCGAGAAGGACCGTCGCGGGATGTGAGGCGAGCCGCGCGCGGGCTCCCTCCACCGTGACCTCCTTGATCAGCGGCCGGACGCTCTCGACCAGCTTCAGGAATCCAGGTGCGTGTTCCATGGGACACCGAGCCTAAGAGCCCGTCTGAAAATTAGGAAGGGCCCTGTTTTCGCAGGAAAGGCCGGATGGCGAGGCGCGACGAAGGAGCCTACCCTTCAGGGGTCTGTGACTGAGGAGCAACGAATGTCTAGGCATTTCAGGGACACAACACTAGGTTCGCTGGTGCGCTCCGCGAGATCCGATTGGCGCCGTGTCCCGCGCTTCCTGCCCGGACTGCTCCTGGCCGCGGCCCTTGCGGCCTGGACCGGCTGCAGCCCCTCGACCCTCATCGCGCGCAAGATGATGGAGGCACCGAACCGGGTCCCCGAGTTCCTCAAACCTCCCGGCCGGGTCGTCCTGCATTGGCCCGCGGGCATGGTCGACCGGTTCGAGAACGGGACCAATATCGTGGGTCCACCCGAGGCCGCCCTCCACTGGGTCCTCATTCAGCCGATGGACTACCAACTGCACGAGTCCTCCACGGTGCGGCGACGGGGGCGCCGCGTGCGGGCCGAATTCGATTTCGCGATGACGCTCCCGCGGGAGCTTTCGACACCCACGCTGCCGGTGCTGGGAACGGCCTTCGTGCTGCATGGCTACGGGGTGGATCTCGAGGAGATGTTCCCTTGGGGGGTTTACCTTGCGGAGGCCGGGTGGCGGGTCGTCCTGGTGGATCTGCGCGGCCATGGGCGGTCCACCGGCAAACGCGTGTACTTCGGAACGGTGGAGACGAACGACCTGGTCGAGCTGCGGACCCAGCTCGAGCGGGAGGACCAGATCGGACCGCCGTACGTCGTCGTCGGGCATTCGATGGGCGCGGCCCTGGCGTTGCGATGGCAGGCCGTCGATCCCGACGTGAAGGCCTCCGTGGCCTTCGGCGCGCCCGCGCAATTCGCGCCCGCAGCCGGCCGCCTCCGAAGCGAGTATGCCGCGTGGATCCCGAAAGGATGGGTGCGCAGGGCGGCTCGAAAGCTTCCCGACTTGATGGGGGTTCCCCAGGAGGCGCTCGACACGACGGCGGCGCTGCGGAACCGACCGGTGACCGCCTACCTCGTGGCGGGGGAAGGGGACGTGATCACCCCGCCCGAGGACAGTTCAGAACTCCGGCCCTTGCTGGCCAAGGGCAGCCGCTTCCTGATCGTCGGACCCATCACGCATGAAACCTTGCCGTATGCGTTCGATCGGCACGGGCAGCGTGTCCTGGACTGGCTCGCGCAATTTGGCCGGGGTAGCCGTCGACGCGAGGAGGCGGACTCTGGGGTGTCCGCCTCCTCGCGTCGGCGGCTACGATGAGGCAGTTCCGGACGGATCGGCCTACGGCTTCTTCTCGGCCGCGGGCGGCGGAGATGCCGTCGCGGCGGGGCGACCGGCGTTCAATTGCTTGATGATGTCGTCGGTCATGTCGTTCTCGCCATTCACGTAGAGGAAGACGGGGGTGCGATTGACGCTTTCGGCGGAGATGTCGATGACCGCGGTAAAGCCGGCGGTCTTGGCCTTGGACACAACGGTGTCGCGGATCTCCCGGATGATCTGCTCGCGCATGCGACGCTGCTTCTCGCTGATGGTCGCCTCGGCCTGGGCCTTGTATTTCTGGACCTGCTGTTCCAACTGCCGGATGTCGATCAGCTTGTCCTCCGCGGCCTTCTTGCGCTTTTGCTTTTCCTCCGGGGAAATCGCCACGTCATTGGCGGCCTCCATGAGCTGTTTGTAATCCTCATTGGCCTTCTTGTAGTCCTCGAGCATGCCGTCGCCCGTCTTCTGAATCGAGGAGAACTCCTCCTTGATCTTGGCGTCGGCCTCCTTGGTCCTGTAATAGCCTTCGAACACCTTGCGCAGGTCGATCTGCCCGATGCGGGGCTGCGCCTGCGCGTGAACAAGACCCGTGCCGAGAAAGACGGCGGCCAGCAGGTATTTAATGACGCGGGAAGTCATGGGTCATTTCGATCAGAATTCGCGGGTGTAGCCAACGCCAAATTGAAACCGGCCGCCGTGGGAGCTGTTGTAATCCTCGGAGGTGATCGGGAAGGCGTAATCGAGGCGGAGGGGGCCGATCGGCAGGTTCAACCGGATGCCGATGCCCCAGTTGTCGTTGTAGAAATGCCGCTGCGGGGCCCGCAACTGAAAGCTGTAGGGATCATAGTACACCATGCCGATGTCATAGAAAGCGGCGACCCGGACCCGTTCAATCACCGGGATCGAGTATTCGAGGGACCCGAACCAGTACGTGCTGCCGCCGACCGGTTCGTTGTTGATGTCCACCGGCCCGACATCGCGATACCGGAACCCGCGGAGGGTGTACAGGCCGCCAAGGAAATATCGATCGAACAGGGGGACGCGGTCCGAATCGCCATAGGCCTCGGACACCCCGATCCGGCCGAGGATCTCGATGATGTGACCCTCATCGAAGCCGCGAAAGTACTGCGCGGCGCGGAGTTCGAGGCGGTAGAAATCGGAGTCGCCACCGAGAGGACCGCCGGCGATTTCCCCGATCAATTCGACCCGCTGGCCCTTGTCGGGAAGGATGCTGTTGCGGGTGTCGTAAACGATCGAGGCGGTGACCTTTGAGACGAGGCGGCGTCCTTCCTCCTGCGCGAGTTCGGGGGAGATCCGCGGGGGATCGGTGACGATCGTCGAACCGTGGCCTGGCCCCTCGATGCGGGTGACCGTCGGAAGCAGATCCGCATCGTTGAAATCGAGGTCGACGCTCTCGATCGTGTAGGCGACGCCGACCCGGAAAAACTCGCCTCCGCGGAAATAGTCATTGAGGCCCTTCGTCAAACCGATCCGGGCGCCGGTGCGCGTCTCGTCATAGAGCGAGCTGAGGAACTGATAATCCCGGTGGTAGAGGTCCACCTGGAGGGCGAGGCGCTGCCCGAACAGCCACGGCTCGATGAAGGTGGCCAGGTAGTCCTGGCGGCGGGTGCCGAACTGGGCGCGGAGCCGCAGCTTCTGTCCGCCTCCCGTGAAGAACGGCGGATTGCCGATGTCAAAGTTCCCCTGGCTCATCTCCGCGAACCCCACGAGGCTGTCGACGGAGCTGAACCCGGCACCGATGCTGAAGTTCCCGGTGTTCCGCTCCTCGACGCCGATCACCAGGTTGCGGCGGGTCGGGACCTCGGTCTTTTCGGGACGGGCGTCGACCTTGTCGAAATACTGGAGTTGATAGAGACGGTTGGTGCTGATCTTGACGCGGACCATGTTGAAGACCTCTCCGGGGGCGACGGCGAGTTCGCGGCGGATGACGCGGTCCTTGGTCTTCGAATTGCCCTTGATCTCGATCTTTTCGATGTAGGACTGGCTGCCTTCCTCGATCTGGTAGGCGAGGTCGATGGTATTGGACGAGGTGTTCGGAATTCGGACCGCGCGGAGGGTGGTCGGGAACTGAACGTCGATATAGCCGCGGGCGCCGTAGAAGTCCTCGATGGCATCGATGTCACGGACATGGAGGCGCGGCTTGAAGGTCTCGCCGGGGGTGAGGCTGAGACCATGTTCGACGCGAGTGCCCAGCCGGTGTTCGATCCCGCTGATGATCTGGTTGGTCGAGAAGATCTGGTTTCCCTCGAACGTGACGCTGCCGACCTTGTAGGGCTGACCTTCCTCGATGACGAAATCGACGTGGAGCCGCTTGGGATCGAGTTCGGTGACCTTGACGTCCTTGAGTTCGAAATCGATGTAGCCTTCGTTCCGGTAGAAGTCCCGGAGGCGCTCGCGGTCCTCCTGGACGACATCCTCCTTGAAGCGTCCGGAGCCGGTGAGCCAGGAGAACATCCAGCGGCGACGGGTCTTGACCACCTTGCGCAGGCGACCCTCCTTGAAGGCCTGGTGCCCGGGGAAATCGACGCGTTTGATGCGTTGTTTGGGGGCCTCGTGGATCTCGAACGTCACCGTGCCGCGGCCGGCGTTCTCGTCGATGTTGAGGATGTTGGTCACCGTGGTCCGGAGGTAGCCCGACTTCTCGTACATCTGCTGGATCTCGCGGGCGTCCTTGTAGAGTTGGGCCTCGTCGAGCGGCTGCCCCACCTTGGAGGTGACCTTCTTCGAGATCTTTCGCGTGCTGTAGACGTCGTTGCCCTCGAACCGGATGTCGCTGAGGATCGGCTTGGCCTGGATCCGGTAGATCAGCTTCACCCCGTCGTCCTCCGGTTCCTGGCGGACGTCGATGTAGAAAAAATACCCGGTCCCGTAGAGGCTCAGGACATCGTCGTCGATGTTCAGCTTGCTGTAAGGATCGCCCGGTTTGACCCGGATGTTGGCGCGAACCAGGTCATCGCTGACGGCGCGCGGACCGATATGCTGGACCTCGATGGATTTGATGACCGGTTCGTCGATGCGCTCGGTCTGAGCCCGTGAGAGGAAGGGAAGGAAGGCCGCTGCAAGGCACAGCGGCAGAAACGGAACGCGGCATTGCCCCAGCCAGCTAAATGGGAACATCTGCGGCAGCGACTTTGGCAGCGGCCTTGAAGCGAGTAAACCTTTTAAGGAAAACGAGGGGCACATCTCCGGTGGGTCCGTTGCGCTGCTTGGCGATTAATAGGGAGATCTCGATCCCGTCCGCGTCGTCCCTCGGCATGCCTTCCTCGTCGTCGGCGTTCGGCTTGTAGAGCAGGCCCACCAGGTCCGCGTCCTGTTCGATCGCGCCGGACTCCCGGAGATCGGACAGTTTGGGTTTTCGGGACTTGTCCTTTTCGATCTCGCGATTGAGCTGGCTGAGGATGATGACCGGGATCTCAAGTTCCTTGGCCAGGGCCTTGATCCCCGCCGAGATCTCCGAGATCTCCTGCTGCCGGTTGTCCTTGGCCCGCCGGGTCTCCGAATGGAGGAGTTGGAGGTAGTCGATCACCAGCAGCTTGATCTGATGCTGCTGCCAGATTCGCCGCGCCCGCGCGCGAAGTTGAAGGATCGAGAGTGCCGAGGTGTCGTCGACGAACAACGGCGCCCCGGCGATCTCGCCCGCGGCCTGCGTCAGGCGCGGAAAGTCGCGCTCGGCCAGAAACCCTTCGCGGACATCGCGCAGGTTGACTTCCGCGCGGGAGCACATCATGCGCAGGACGAGGGACTCGGCGGTCATCTCCAGGCTGAAGACCGCCACCGGGAGCTTCAGTTCAATCGCCACATGCTCGGCGATGTTCATCGCCAGCGAGGTCTTTCCCATGCTCGGACGCGCCGCGATGACGACCATTTCGCCCTTGTGAAGGCCGGTCGTCATCTTGTCGAAATCGGCAAAACCGGTCCCCAGGCCGCTGAGCACACCCTGTCGGGCATGGAGTTCCTCGATGGTGGTGATGGCCGAATTGACCAGTTCCTTGATCGAGCGGGTCTCGGGCCGCTCGCGCTCCTCGTTGATGCGGAGGATGTCCCGTTCCACCTCATCCAGGAGCGACGGGACATCCCCCTCGAACTCGTACACGCGCCCGATGACGGTCGTGCAGGTCTGGAGCATACGGCGCAGGAGGTGCTTCTCGAGGACGATCTCGATGTAGTACTCGAGATTGGCGGCCGAGGGCACGGAGTCGGCGATCTGATTGAGGTACATCAACCCCCCGACCGCCTCGAGTTGGCCGGCATCGCGCAACCGCTGTTGAAGGGTGATGAGGTCGATCGGCTGCCGGGCGTCATACATCTGCGCGAGCATCGAATAGATCGCCTGGTGGCGAAGGTCATAGAAGACCTCGTCGCCGGACCTGATGAGCCGGAGGCATTCGCCCATCGCTTCGTTGGGTGAGAGGAGCACACAACCGAGCACGCCCTGTTCCGCGTCGGGTGCGTGGGGTGGAAGGCGGTCGACGGACCGGCTGCCGCCGCCCTCCGGACCCGAACGCGTCCGGCGGCTCGAACGCAAATCGGCAGGCGCCTGCTGGGCCGGCGTCGTTTCGGCGGTGGCAATCACCCGGACAGGAAAGATCAAGGGCGCGCGTCGCGCGACGATGAACTGTTCCCATCTGTTCGCACCTGTTCGCAGGCATTTCCCGAGGTTGAGGCACCCGGACCGAGGCAGCGTTTGCCGCATTCTCCTGCTCATCGAGGCGTTCTCTGCTTAGGGTCGCGCCATGGATGTGTGGGCGGAAGTCGCGCGCCTATGGCACTACCTCGTGTTTGGCCTCGGCCTGGTGCTGTCCATTTGGGCCTCCGGGCATGCCCTGGTGTACAAACGCGACTCCCGCGCGGCCACGTTGTGGTTGGGCGTGGTCTGGCTTCTGCCCCTGGCCGGTGCCGTTCTGTACTTCCTGATGGGGGTGAACCGGATCAAGCGATGGGCCACCTCGCTCCGCGGTGACATGGAACGGTTGCGCTCCCCGACCGCCCCCGCGGCATGCACACCCGCGGACATCGCGGCCTCGATTCCGTCCGCGGGCGCGGACATCGCCGGCCTCGCGCGCGCGGCCAACGAGGTCACGAGCCGTCCCCTCGTTCGCGGCAACCGCATCCATGTCCTCGCCGAAGGCGACGAGGCTTACCCGGCCATGCTGGAGGCCATTGCCGGGGCGCGTCGGTCCGTTTCCCTGTGCACGTACATCTTCGATGCCGACGAGGTGGGGAAGGCATTCGCCTCGGCGTTGGGTGCGGCGGTGCGTCGGGGCGTCGAGGTGCGCGTCCTGGTGGATGCGACCGGCGCCCGGTATTCCTGGCCATCGATCTTCTGGAATCTCCGTCGCGAGCACGTGCGGTACGCGCGGTTTCTTCGGATGATTCCCGTGTGGCGCCTCCTGGCGATGAACCTGCGGAACCATCGGAAGCTGCTTGTGGTGGATGGGCACATCGGGTTCACCGGCGGCATGAACATCCGTGTGGGACATTGGATCGGGCGCCACCCGCCGCGACCGGTCCGCGACGTCCATTTCTGCGTCGAAGGTCCCGTGACGGCGCAACTCCAGGAGGTCTTCGCCGAGGATTGGCAGTTCACCACGGGCGAGGCGCTGCGCGGGGAGACCTGGTTCCCTCCGCTGGGGGAGGCGGGAACGACCGTCGCGCGGGGCATTTCGGACGGTCCAGACGAGGATTTTGATCGCCTGCGGTGGACCCTTCTCGCGGCGCTCTCGGCGGCGCGACGTTCCATCCGTATCGTGACCCCGTATTTCCTTCCTGAACCGGCCATCATCGCCTCGCTCAACGTCGCCGCGATGCGCGGGGTGCAGGTGGATTTGGTGCTTCCCTCGAAGAGCAACCTGCCGCTGGTCCATCCGGCCTCGCGCGCCAACTGGTGGCAGGTCCTGGAACATGGCTGCCGCCTCTGGTTGAGCCCGCCGCCCTTCGACCACGCGAAACTTCTGATTGTGGACGACGTCTGGTCGCTGGTGGGCTCGGCGAACTGGGATCCCCGGAGCCTGAGGTTGAATTTCGAGTTCAACCTGGAGTGCTATGACCCAGACTTGGCGCAACGTCTCGGGCGCCTCATCGACGCCCGAGTGAAGGTGGCGCGACGCGTGACGCTGGGTGATGTCGACGGGCGCGGACTGCCCCTCCGCTTGTACGACGGCGCAGCCCGGCTGTTCACGCCGTTCATGTGACGGTTTGCATCCAGAACGTTTTCCCCGGCGGATAACAATGCGAAGGGCGGCAACGTGGCAGCTCCACGGGACAAGGCAATGGAGGACAAGGATGCGCCACGCGAACCGGGTCCGATTTGGGGGCCTGACGCCGCGACGGAAGATGTGCGCCTGTTGCGGGGAATGGCGGCCGGAGATTCCACCTGTCTGGCGCGCCTCTATGATCGCCGCGGCGCGGCGTTGTTTTCATTCCTCGTACGCATGCTCTCCAACACCGCCGAGGCCGAAGACGTGCTCCAGGAGGTCTTCCTGCGGCTCTGGCGGCGCGCGGGCGATTTCGATCCCGCCCGCAGTGCCCCTTTCACGTGGATGGTGATGATCGCGCGCGGCCTTGCCATCAGTCGTCTTCGCGCCCGCGGGCGGATCGAGGCGGGTCTTTCGGCCTATGAGGAGGAGCTGGCCTCGCTGGAGGTCGAACACCTCGCCGCCGGATGGCCAGCGCCCGACCCCGAGTTGACGTCGCTCTGCGCCGGCGCCCTCCGACGCCTGCCGGACGCACAACGGCGAGCCGTCGAGCTTGCGTTCTTTCGCGGTTGGACCCATGCCGAGATCGCCCGTGCCACCGGCGAACCCCTGGGGACGGTGAAGGCCCGAATCCGTCGTGGACTTCTAGCGCTCCGCGACCTTCTGAAGGACTTCCATGCCTGAGCCTGAAGAATTTGACACAGGTGTGGCCGCCTACGTCCTCGGCGAACTCGACGCCCAGGCGCGTGCCGATTTCGAGGCCCGCCTGGCCGCCTCGCCCGACCTCCGTGCCGCCGTGCAGGAGTTCGAGACGGCCTGCGAGGCCCTCGCCCTGGCGTCCCCCCAGATTTCGCCACCCCGGCGGCTTCGCCAGCGACTCCTCCGCCAGGCGACTCCCCTGTCCACCAGCCCGATCCCGCTGCCTGCCTGGCAGGCCTGGATTCGTTGGGTCTGGCCGCGGGCCGTCGCCGGGGCGGCGTTTCTCTTCCTGGGCTGGCTGGCCCACGATTGGGCGTCGGGTTCCGGTCGACACGTCCACGGGCTGGCCGACGCGCAGCCGACGCGATCATCCGCCGCTTCCGCGCGGAACGCCGGGTCCCCCGGGACACGCCATCCTCTGCCGTCGCGACTCAACACCACGCCAGGTTCGAACGTTGGCGACAACCCCGCGCCCGGACGGACCTCGCCGCCGGTAGGCAATCCGCCCCCGATCGAATCCGCTCGCCTGCGGGCGTGGGTTCAGCAGCTCGCCGGCGAGGTCGCCGATCTCAACCAGACGCTCGCCCGCCAGGCCGTGGTGCCCGAGGGCGCCGCACGGTTTCAGCTCTTTCAACTCACGGGCACGAATCTGCCGCGGACGACGCCAGGTCTTGCCGGCGGGGGCCCGATGTACTTTGGGCAACCCGGGGTGCTGGAACAATGGCTGGCGGGGGCGTTGGCGCGCCAACTGAGTTCCTCGGAGACCGCCGCTCCGGCGGGCGGACAGGCGACTCCATCGACCGAGACCGCGTCGGCGAGCCCGACCACGGACCACGAGAGTCCCCCCGCCGAGCGACCGTCAACGAACCTTCTCGCGTCCGCTGCCGACGCCGGCTCCGGCTACACCGTGGTGGATCTCTCGCCCGACGCGACAACCGTCGACACGGTCCCCCTGTCGGAGAGCGCCGTGCGAACGGGAGCCACCAACGCGATCGTGTCGCTCGGCACGACGACGGCCGGCCTGGGATTCTACTCGCCCGACACGGGGCGTGGCAGCATGGCCCTCGTGATCCGGCAGGCGCTGCCCACTGACCGCAGCCTCCAGTTCTGGGCCATCGATAATGCCAACGGATCGACGATCAACCTGGGAACGGCGGACACGTCGGGAACCGTTCTCTTCGTCCGGTTCACGGTCGACCCCAAGACGGTCATCAATCCGGGTTTCCTTGTCACTCTGGAGCCGGTGGGCGGTTCCTCGGCGCCCACCGGGCCGATCGTCGTGCAACCGCCGTCCTCGACCCAACCCGAGCCTTAAGAGCCTGTCCTGCTCTGCTTTCTGTTCAACCGCTGTTTCCCCCCGATCCCATGAAACCTGCGTCCGTTTTCCTCCAATTGTGCCTGGCATTCGCGACCGCGGCGACTTGTCGGGCGGGTGTCCTCGCGCCGCCGCGGATCACGAGCATGTCCGTCGAACCCGATGCGTTGGTGGTCAAGGTGGAGGTGCCGGCCGGCGCCGGGCGGGTCCTCCTGGAGGGCTGCCGGCGCGGCGACCTGACTTCCTGGGTACCGCGCGCCGCGCGAATCGTCATGGGTCCGGGGGAAATCGTGTTTCGCGTGCCGGCAACCGCGACGGCCGGTCTGGAGATCTTCCGTGTCCGCAGCGACGACGACTCCCTGCTCCCGGCCCGGTTCTTCACGGGACCGACGGAGTTCGGCGGGAGCCTTCAGGATGCGCCTTTTGCGGGTCTGGGTCTCAACTACACGCTCAGCATGGATGCCCGAACCGGGTTGCAGGTGCTGAGTGCCGCGGCTCCATCCGCTGTTGAGGTGATGCCTCCCATGACCGCGCCAATTCCGGACGGCTCCGCCGCGTCCCCGGCGGGGCCGCGCACGGTTGAGGAATCCGATCTGTGGAAGATCCGGGGTGACACGCTTTTCTTCTTCAATGCCTCCCGCGGCCTGCAGGTGATTGATCTTCAAAATCCGGACGCCCCCGTCCTCCGGGGCACCCTGCCGCTGCCGGCGTCCGGTGAGGAGATGTACGTCCCCGACGACGACCACGTGATCCTCCTCGCCCGATCCCGTCCTTGCGCCGCCGATGGCGACAGTTCGGCCGCGAGCACCGTCCTTGTGGTCGACGTCCGCGCTGCCGCGCCGGTTGAGATGGCAAGGGTGCCGTTGAACGGGCTGATCGTGGAGAGCCGGATGGTAGGCGGGGCGGTGTATGTCGCCACGGATGCCTGGAGACCCGATCCCGACAGCGGCAAGCAGCGGGGCCTGTGGGTCCACGGGACGATCGTGACCGGGATTGACGTTGCCGATCCCGCCTCGCCCGTCGTGCGCTCGGAACTCTGGTTTCCCGGCACGGGCAATGTTGTCGCCGCCACCGAGCGTCTTCTCCTGCTGGGCAGTGTCTCGGACAACGGGTCAGGCTGGAATTCCGACCTCCACGTCATGGACATCACGGATCCAGCCGGTGGGATTCGGAAACTGGAGTCCCTGTCGCTTGCGGGCCGGCTGAATGACAAGTTCAAGGTGCAGATCCGCGATGACCTGCTCTCCGTGATTACCCTCACCTTTGACAACAGCGGCAGCCAGCACACCCGGCTGGTCAACTACCGCATGAACCAGGCGGCGGCCGATGCGACGGGCATCTGGACCCGGCTGGGCTCCGTCGAGGTGGCTCGCGGCGAGAGCCTTTACGCCACGCGCTTTGATGGAGACCGTGCCTATATCGTCACCTTCCGGCAGACCGACCCCCTGTGGGTCGTCGACAATTCACAGCCCGAATCCCCCCGCGTCGTGGGAGACCTGCAAATCCCCGGTTGGTCGACCTACATCCACCCGATGGGCGACCGACTCCTGACGGTCGGCATCGACACGGCTTCCGGCGGCCGCGCCGCGGTTCAACTGTTTGACGTGTCCGACCCGGCGGCACCGCGTCTCGTCTCGAAAGTGCCCCTGGGGGAGCAGTGGTCTTCCAGCGAGGCCACCACCTCGGAGAAGGCCTTTTCGGTCTTTCCGGATGCGGGGCTGGTCCTCCTGCCCTTCACCGCGTCGAGTGCGACCGCCGGTGCCACCCAGGGGGTGCAGCTCCTGGATTTGGGACGGGACAGCCTGAACGCCCGTGGCGTCATCCCAAGCGATCGCGTCGTGCCGCGCCGTTCGACCCTGCGTGACAACAGGGTGCTGGCGGTGTCCTCGGAGGAACTGCTCTCGGTGGACGTCAGCGACCGCGATCATCCGGCCGTTGTCGACACCCTCGCGTTGTCGCATCCCGTGGACCGGGTCCTCGCGGTCGAGAATTGGGTCCTCGAATTCTCCGGCATCGACATCCGGGTACGCCCCGTCGACTCGATGACGGAGAGTCAAACCGTGCTGAGCCTTGATGATCTTCCGGTCCTTGGCGCGGCCGCCAGAAACGGTCGGATCTACATTTTGCAGGGCCCGACGGGGTTTGAGATTCGGGATCCGGCCGCACCGCCGGTCCCGTCCGGGCTTGTCACGCTTTCGGTTCTGGATGCCTCCGCCCTCCCGGCCCTCCGCCCGATCGGCTCGGTCTCCGCCACCCTCAGCAGGCGCTCGGGGGGTGACTACACGGCCCTGTGGCCGCGTCCGGACGTTCTGGTGTGGGACGCCGTGCAAAGCGATCTCGTGTATCCGCCCTGGCTGGGGGGTGGCGTCCAATGGCTGCTCCCGATCGATCCGCTGGTCATTCGCGCCGATCCGATCGTCGAGGCCAATGGTGGGATCGTGAATTTCAGTGGGTTCAGCGTCACGCCGGTGTCGTTCATCGCTCGTCCCTCCATGGGAATCTGGATGCAGGCGCCGCGCGATCTTCTGGTTTACGACGTCGCGGCCGCGGATGCGCCACGGTTTGTCACCCGTCTCGCGCAGCCCACCGACGCCGTTCGCCGAAGCGCCGCGCAGGCCGTTGATCCTCTGCTGTTCTATTCGCACGACACGGAGACCACCGAGGTCGTCGGGACGAATGTTTTCACGACGGTAAGCGGAAAGTGGGTCGTGGAATCGCACGAGGCCTGGGTGACGAACATCGTGAAGGCCCCGTACGAGGTCCTGGTAACGAATGTTGTGGAAACCCGCCTCACCCGCGACGGATGGATTCAGCGCCTCCCGGTGATGGCCGCGATCGCGGCTGCCCCGTACCACGCCCTCGGCCTGACCGCGGAAGGCCAGGTCATTGGCTGGGGCGACAATCGCGCCGGGCAACTCGGGGTGCCGAATGCCGCCACCGTCATCGATGTGCCCGTGGTCATCCCCCTGCCGGTCGCGGCCACGTCGATAGCAGGCACCGCCTGGTTCAGCGTCGCGCGCCTTGCAGATGGGAGTGTCTGGAGCTGGGGCTTGCCTGATGGACCGCCGCCTCCCCCGATTCCTGGGGAACCGCCCCTCACGCCACCGTCGCCGGAGCCGCACCGCCTCAGCGGAATGACGACGTCCATCGCGCAGGTCGCGGCCGGATTCCAGCACGCATTCGCGATCACTGCCGAGGGTGGTCTCTTCGCCTGGGGCCGAAATGACCGCGGTCAACTCGGCACGGGAGATCAACAGGACCGCCAGGACCCCGCCGCGATTGGCGTCGGGTCGCGAGTCGTATCCGTCCGCGGTGGTGCCTTGCACAGCGTGGCCCTCACGGATACGGGCAAGGTCCTCGCGTGGGGCGACAATCGATGGGGCCAGCTTGGGAACGCGGCGGGTTCGCTCGGAGTCCAGCCGGTCGAAGTGCCGGGTCTGAAAGAAATCCGGGCGGTTGCCGCCGGCGACTGGCATTCGTTGGCGCTGGATCACGGTGGCGGAGTCTGGTCCTGGGGCGGGAGGGAAGGTGACGATTCGGCGGTGTCCGATGGGTCCGGCGCCGTCCGCCGCGTGGAGGGTTTGCCGCCGCTGGAAGCGGTGGCGGCCGGTCGCCAGTTCTCGGCGGGCCTGGACAGTTCGGGTCGAGTCTGGTCATGGAGCGATGGCGTTTCGGTCCCGGTGGCATTCGAGGAGCTGCCCAGGATGCGTGCCGTCAGCGCGAGCGGCGGATACGGCCTCGCGTTGGCGGAAGACGACACCTGTTATCTCTGGCGGAATGACGACTACCCGGCGCCCGCTGGCGGGGTCCCGCTCCGGTTCGAGACCGCGCCGATCGCCGTGACGAACGTCTCCACCGCCATCGCCTACAAAACGGAAACCAACGTCGTGTGGGGCACGGTCCGTGAGCGCCAATGGCGCGAGGTCGTCGTCACCAATTCAGAGCCGATCTACCGCACGCTGGCCCACCATCTGCTGGACGTCGCTGATTTTTCGAACCGCGGCGCCGAACCTGTGCTGCGTCCGGCGGTGTCGATTCCCGGCCCACTGCTCGGCGTTTCCCGGGGAGGCGCCCTGGTTCATACCCTGGATACACGCTTCGACGATGCCCGGGAGGTGACAACGCATACCTGGCTGGAGGCGGGCGCCTACGACGGAGTCGCGTTTCACCTGATCACGAGCTTCGATCTCGCCGACGCATCGACCGGGGCCTTTGCGGTCGCCCGGGCAAACGCCGAGGGGACGGTGCTCGCCGCGATCCACGACGGCAATCAGGACCTGCTAAAGGCCCTGGAACTGGACGAGAGCGGGCGCTTCGCTGTGAGGGCATCGCTGGCGCTCGAAGGGGTCCCGAACGCCCTCGAATTCCGGGAGGACCTCGCGGTGGTGTCCGCGGCAGGCAGCCTGACCGTCTACGACGGCAGCGGGGATGGCGGGGCGCTGCAGGTCCTCGGCGCGCCGTTCGAGTTGGGGTGCCTGGTGTCGTCCATGGACCGGCTCACGGGCGACCGGCAGGTTGGCCTGTGGGCTCCGATGTCCACCTACGGTGCCGCGGCGATCTGGCGGCCGTGACAGGCAATGGGACTGATCGCACCGCTCGCTAGCGGTCTGTCCCCGTGTCCAGACCTCGGCGCGACCCCATCGATTGTCGGACCGCGGGCTTCAGCCCGCATCGGCGTTCGGAGGGAGCCGGCTCTTTTGCCCTGTCCCTCCGGGACAGGCGGTCTCCCCGGGAGTTTCATCTGCGCATATTCCGTCTTCATCGCGATCCTGGATTCCCGCATTCTCGTTTCGTTGAGTCATCACGAGACCTATTATCGTCACAATGAGGCGTACGCCGAGTTCCTCGCCAACTGGGACGCGGCGTTTTATGCCAAGTACACGGACGCCCTCCGGCCAGGCACAGCCCATGGCCGCGCGCTCGACGTCGGCTGTGGCGCGGGACAGGTCGTCGGCCGATTGACGGCCGACGGGGTGGAGGCCCACGGCGTCGAAATCTCGGAACCGAGCGTCGCCCGCGCGCTGGCGGTCTGTCCCCGTGTCCAGACCTACGACGGCCACCACCTGCCCTTTCCAGATGCCCAGTTTGCCGCCGTCGGCACGCTGAACGTTCTCGAACACGTCGATGAACCGGAGGCCTTTCTGCGGGAGATGGTGCGTGTGACGGAACCGGGCGGGCGGGTGGTCGTTAGCAGCCCCAATTTCCTGCGCTTCGCAGGTCCGGGCTATCATCCGCGCATGCGTGGGATGATGCGAAAATGGCGGAACCTGCGCGGCCTGCTGGCGCGGCGCCGGCAAATCAAATTGAGACCGGAAGCCGTGCGGTTCGAACGCATGGAACCGATCGCGCGCGAGCCCTTTCAGCCCGACGACGACGCGGTGGTCGCAACGAATCCGCTCGAGATCGCGTTTTTCCTCGAGCGCCTGGACTGCCGCGTCGAGCGGGTCGAATGCACCGATCGCTACGTGCCGGCGGTTGTCGATTGGCTGCTCAATGCCACGCCGCTTCGTTGGGGGATGTTCAACGCCTTCGTGGTGGCGCGACGACAATGAATGCGCAATACAGCATGATGGGTTCGCATCGCATGCAGCATCCAAAGAGTCGCCCACCGTCCGGCTATTTTCGACGCTGGCTCCCCGATCGAAATGGGCGTCGCAGCGCGTCGCTCGATGCCCCGCGTGCGCGACCATGGCTTCTGCTTCTCCTCCTCTCGGTTCCAGGGTCGGCCGGATGGAGCCCCGCGGCGGACACCAACGCCACGTCCTTCCGCGTGGACTCGAAAGGGGTGCATTTTGGAAAGGTGGATGTCGCCGTCGCATCGAGGTCCGTGAGCTTTCCGGCGAAGATCAACATGACCAATGGCCTCGTGGAGTACGCCGTCGTGACCGAGTACGGAAAGGCGCATGAGAGCATCCTGACGACCGACGCCGACGCCCGCGACCTGCAGTCCGCCCTCCTCCTGCTCAATGGGAAGCCGGGCGGCACGAACGCGTTGATCCTGCCGCCCGGCGCTCCGCCGCCCGCCTCGGCTATCGATATCACCCTTCGATGGTCCGAAGGGGGTCGCAAGGTTGTGCGCCCGCTACACGAATGCGTCGCCCTCATTTCTGGCGAGGATGGGACGGTGACCGGCGCGTTGAAAGGAGGGCCTTGGCTCTTCAACGGTTCGATGTTCACGGCGGAGGGTTTTGCAGCGTACTTCGAGGGATCCCTCGTCTCGCTGATCCTCGACCCGGTCGCCATCATCAATAATCCGCACCCGGATCGGGCCGACGATGAAATCCACGTGCCCACGCCGAACCGGCTCCCGCCGTTGGGAGCGCCGGTCCAGGTCACGATCGAGATGGCGCGGAAGCCTGCGCCCTGACGTTCGCCATTGGCGGTCGGGGCGCGCTGATGCGGTCAGCGCGTCCCGGCCTGCGCCCTTCCCGGTCTAGCCCCCGGCAGCCAAAAGTCATCCCATTTCAAACCGCATTCCGCGACGATTGCGGCCGGGTACTCCAGCCGGCCGAGGTCTTCCCGACCGCCATTGTTCGTGCCGAACGTGAATTTCGCGCCGGCCTTCTTCGCGCGACCGATGAAGGCGGCGGAGGGCAGTCGGAACCGGTCGTTGATCTCGATGGCGACTCCATGGCGCACGGCGGCATCGATCACGCGGTCCATGCGTTCCGGCGTCCAGAGCCGGTCATAGTCCATCGCAAGCGCCTCCGGGAGGTAGGTGGGATTTACCCAGATATCGATGGGTTCGTCTTCCAGGATCCGCACGGTACGCCGCACCAGCATGTCCATGAATTCCCCGGGATCCCCGACCTGGACCTCGGACGGGATCCACAGGCGCATCCGCCTTCCCTGATCATCCGTCAGGGTCATGGCATCGGTGAACACATAATCGAACTTCGCGACAGCTCCCGGCGTGAAAAGCCGGGTCCATTCCCGGCCTTCGGCCTGCATGCCGGTGAAGACCAGCGGATGTCGGAGTCCGGCCAGGGCAGCGTCGAGGGTGGCGTCGTTGGTCACGGCGAAACCCAGGCCGCAGTTGATCGCAATCCCGGCGTTGATGCCGGTCTGATACTGGCGCCGCAGCACGTCGTCGACCGTGAGTCCGCCTTTGAGGTGGGTGTGAAGGTCCACCACGGGATAGTTCTCGGCGTGCAACGTCGCAAGCATCGTGGGAATGACGTACGCGGGGTCCTGTTCGCCGCGGCTCGTGGCGGCTGGAAGCGGGCGCACCCGCAGCCGCCGAAAGAAGGCGCGGCTTCCCGGGTCGTGACATTGAAGCGCGAACGTCCCCGGTCCGAGCCGGCGTCCCGCGTAGCCGGCATTCGGCGGATTGTCGGGCTCGACGTAGTCCACTGCCAGCACGTCGTTCACGTGGATCACGACCCGTCGACCGCGCACCGCGATGCGAAGGCTGAACCACCCGTCATCCGGCACGAGCTGGCGATAGATGTTTCGGATCCCGTAAAGGCTGCCCGTCTTCTTGTTCTCCCGGTAGCCCCCCTCGCCGCTCGCGGTGTTGTTGACCTGGACTTCATAACCCTGCAAGGGCCAGCCCGTCTGCTGGTAGGCGGTGTCAAAGTAGATCCCGGAATTCGCGCCCGGCCGGGTCTTCACCTCGGCCTCGAACTCGAAATCTCCAAAGGCGGCGTTCCCGTCGGCACCGACAAAGAAGAGATGCGACCGAGGGCCGTCGCAGATGATGGCGCCATCGGCGACCCGGAACGATGCGCCATCCTCATTGGATCGCCATCCCGAGAGGGATCGCCCGTCGAACAACGACACCCAATCGGAAAGGGCTGCGCCGGCCGGGATGGTGGTGGATGAAACCGCGGTGGTGATGGCCGCCAGCAACTTCCAACAAGCGAGTGACCCGTGCCGGGAATTCACGACGAAGACGATACGGACGAGTTCATCTGTGGGTCAACGCGGGCGGGGTGATCGACAAGAGACCTCTCCTCGCGCTTTGGCAGGCACCGGTCGGTTCCCAGTGGCATCCCTCGCGCGGGGCTCGGGGCGGGGGGTCCCACTCAACGACTTTCTTCCCGACGCGGGCCGGCTCGTATCGTAATCTCCCGCCAGCAATTCCAGCGAACCCCTCTGCCATGGCCTCGACGTCCTCCAACGAAACCGCCTACCGACTCGCTTGCGAACGCTACGCCGCGCTCGGCGTCGACGCCGACGCCGCGCTTCGTCAACTCGCGGACATTCCCATCTCCATCCATTGCTGGCAGGGCGACGATGTCGGGGGCTTCGAATCGCCCGACGCGCCCCTCGGCGACGGGTTGGCCGTGACAGGGAACTACCCTGGAAAGGCCCGGACACCGGACGAACTGCGTGCGGATTTCGGCAAGGTGCTGTCCCTCGTGCCTGGCCGACACCGGTTCAATCTTCACGCGAGTTACGCGGAGACCGGAAGCCGGCGGATGGATCGCGACGCCCTCACGGCGGAGGCGTTCCAGGGCTGGATCGAGTGGGCTCGGTCGCTGAACATCGGACTCGATTTCAATCCGACTTACTTCGGACATCCTCGCGTGGATCGCGGCTGGACGCTGTCGCACCCCGACCCGGGTATTCGTCAGTTCTGGATCCAACACGGCATCCGATGCCGCGAGATTGGTGTCGCGTTCGGTCGCGCGCTTGGAGTCCCGTGCCTCACCAACCTGTGGATTCCGGACGGCATGAAGGACACACCCGCCGACCGACGGGGGCCACGGGAGCGTTTGCTGGAATCGCTCGACGCGATCTATCGGACCCCGATGGATCCGGAAGCCAACCTGGACGCAGTCGAGCCGAAGCTCTTCGGCATCGGGGCGGAGAGTTACACCGTGGGTTCCCACGAATTCTATCTCGGATACGCAGTCAGCCGGAAGATCCTCCTCACCCTCGACGCCGGCCACTACCACCCGACGGAGAGCCTTGCGGACAAGGTTTCCGCCGTGCTGTGTTACCTCCCAACGATTGCGCTGCACGTGAGCCGGGGTGTCCGCTGGGACAGTGATCACGTGGTGACCCTGACGGACGAACTTCAGGCCATAGCCCAGGAGATCGTCTGGGGCGGATTCCTCGGCCGGGTTCGCATCGGGCTCGATTATTTCGACGCCAGCATCAATCGCATCGCCGCTTGGGTGATCGGCACCCGAAACATGATCAAGGCGCTGCTCCTCGCGTTGCTGGCGCCGATCGGGCGTCTCAGGCAGGCGGAACTGGAGGGCGACTACACCACGCGGCTGGCGTTGATGGAGGAAATGAAACTCCTTCCAGCGGGGGCCGTTTGGGATCACTACTGCCAGACCCGTGGTGTCCCGTTGGCAGACGCCTGGCTCGCGGAGGTTCATCGCTACGAGGAGGAGGTCCTCGGCCCGCGCCGATCCCATCGCCGCTGAGCGTTGCATGGGTTCGAAAGGTGTCTGAAGCCAGGACCGGAAAACACTTGCCGTCCGCCGCTTCCCTGGGGTGCGCTTCGAACCGCTGACCACGATGCCTCCGCTTCTTCAGCTCCATGCGGTCACGAAGAACTTCGGGGCGGTGCGCGCCCTGAAAGGGGTGTCATTTGACCTTCAGCCGGGGGAAATCCATGCCTTGCTCGGCGAGAACGGCGCCGGCAAATCGACGCTCATCAAGCTCATCACCGGCGCCCATGTCCCCGATGCCGGAACGATCACCCTCCACGGGCAGCGAATTCGTCACCTGACCCCGGCCGCCGCCCATCGCCTTGGCATTGCCTGCATCTATCAACAACCCGCGCTCTTCGCTGACCTGACCGTCGCCGAGAACATCGGCATCCGCCTGGAACCGGTCACGCCATGGCGGGCCGTCCGGTGGAAGGAGCGGCGCCGGCGTTGTCTCGAACTGCTGTCCCGGGTCGGGGCCGCGATCCGTCCCGAGACCGAGGTCCAGGCCCTCTCCATGCCGGAGCAGCAACTCGTCGAGATTGCCTGCGTGCTCGGCGCCGGGGCGCGAATCGTGATCATGGACGAGCCGACGGCCTCGCTCACGCGCCAGGAACAGGAACGACTCTTCGCGGTCGTGCGGGACCTTCGAATGGCAGGCGTCGGCGTGATTTACATCTCCCATCGCCTGGAGGAGATCTTCCGTCTCGCGGATCGGGTGACGGTCCTGCGGGATGGCGAAACGGTCGAAACCCGGCAGGTCGCCGCGCCGTCCGGGGAATCCTCCCTGAGCGAAATGGATCTTATCCGGATGATGGTCGGGCGGGAGGTCTCCCGTCTCTTCCCGCCCGCCGAAGCCCAACCGCGGGAGGTGGTCCTCGGGGTTCGCGGAGTCCATTGTCGCGCCGGCGGAATTCACAATGTGACCTTCGACGTTCGCGCGGGCGAGATCCTGGGATTGGCCGGTCTTGTGGGCGCCGGCCGAACCGAGCTTGCCCGGGTTCTCTTTGGCATCACGCCTGCCGATTCGGGAGAGATCCAGCTCGACGGTCGTCGTGTGGAGATCCGGTCTCCGCGACAAGCCGTCGAGGCCGGCATCGCGTACGTGCCCGAGGACCGGCGCCGGCACGGGGTTATTCTGGAGATGCCCCTCGCACACAACATCACCCTCGCCATTTTGAGCCGTCTCTTCCCCCACGGGTGGTTGCGGCCCCAGCAGGAGCGCGAGGTCGCTCTCGAATTCATTCGGCGTCTCGACGTCCGCACCGCCGGACCGGAGGCGCCGGGGCGAAGCCTGAGTGGCGGGAATCAACAGAAGGTGGCCCTCGCACGCTGGCTGGCGACGCACCCGCGAATTCTGATCCTGGACGAACCGACCCAGGGCGTTGACGTGGGGGCCAAGAGCGAGATCCACCGCATCATCCGACGGCTTGCCGCCGACGGACTGGCGGTCCTCATGATCTCCAGCGAACTCCCCGAGGTCCTGGGCATGAGCGATCGGATCCTGGTCCTTCGGGCTGGGTCGGTGGCGGCGGAGTTCCCGGCAGGAACCGACGCGCAGGTCGTCATGGCAGCGGCACTCGGCCAGACGGGGAGGGCGGACGCCGCATGAGACGCCATTTCCGGGAAGTGTCGGTGACCGCCGCCCTGGTGTTGCTCCTTGGGTTTCTCGCGTTCATCGCGCCGCATTTCTACGATCGGCATCCTCTGCTCTCGCGCCTGACGGCGGCCGCGCCGCGCCTCGTGGTGGCCTGCGGCATCGCGCTGGTGATGATCGCGCGACAGATCGACATTTCCGTCGGTTCGCTGTTCTCGGTGTGCAGCGTTGGCGCGGGGCTTGCCGCCGCGACACACGCGCCGTTTCCGGTGGTGATCCTGATCGCGGTGATCCTCGGGGCGGCTGGCGGCGCCTTGAACGGAGGCCTCGTGGCGGGCCTTCAACTCCCGTCGATCGTCGTCACGCTGGCCACCATGGTGACCTGGCGCGAGGCCCTGCGGCTCTGGCGGGAAGGCGTCTTCATCAACCTTCCCGACGACCTCCAATGGTTCGGGCTTCCCATGACCCGGGGTCAAATGGCGATCTGCGGGATCGGCGTCGGTGTCCTCGTCGTACTCGCGCTCGCCCTCCGCCACCTTGCCGGTGGCCGGTTTCTCCATGCGATCGGTTCGGATGCCGAGGCCGCCCGTTTGGCGGGACTTCGCCCCCGCCTCACCACGTTTGCCGTGTTCGTGCTGATGGGGACGCTGGTCGGGGTGGCTGCCCTGATGAACATCGTCCAATCGCCGCAGGTGGACCCGGCCAGCGGACGCGGTCTGGAACTCGAGGCGATCGCGGCGGCCGTTGTCGGCGGAGTCGCCGTGTCGGGGGGACGCGGCACCTTGTGGGGAGTCGGTGCCGGCTTCCTTCTGCTCTCCTGCATCACACCGGCCCTCACCTATCTCGGCGTGAAACCCCATTGGGACAAGGCAAGCCAGGGCGCCATTATCCTGCTGGCCGTCGTGGCCGACGGTCTCCGACGACAACGCGGGAAGACATGAGCTCGACCGACGGACCCACGGCCGGCTACCGGGCAACGAGTCCGATCCCTCACAGGCGCACCTCGCGGCCATGGCGCGGCCACGGCCACGAGTGGATCCTTCTCGTCGTGGTCGGCCTCGAGATCGTCGTCTTCTCGCTCGAGGGACGGAACTTCGGCACTCCGGACAACGTCGCCAACATCGTGCGACACTCGGTCGAGATTGGCCTGCTCGCCCTGGTGATGTTGCCGATCATTCTCACGGCCGGGATCGATCTGTCGGTCGGTTCGTCGCTCGGGCTGTGCGCCGTCGTGTTTGGAAAACTGTGGCGGGATGCAGGACTCGACTGGCCCGTGGCGGCGGTGGCCACGCTCGCGACCGGGATGGCGGCGGGGGGCTGCAACGCCGTGCTCATCACCGGGCTTCGTCTCCCACCGCTCATCGTGACGCTCGCGACCTACTCGCTGTTTCGCGGGCTTGCCGAGGCCCTGACACGGGGCGTCGACGCCTTCACCCGGTTTCCGGAGGCGTTCCTGTTTCTCGGGACCGGGCGCGTTGTTGGTGTCCCGACCCAGGCGTGGATATTCCTCGTGATCGCCGCCGGCATCGGGGTGCTCGTCCACTGCACGACCTACGGCCGGGCCCTTCGAGCCATCGGTTTCGCGCCGGAGGGCGCCCGCTACGCGGGAATCCCCGTGAACCGGCGGGTGGCCTTTGCGTACGTCCTGGCCGGCGCGGTGGCAGGTCTTGCGGCGCTCACCTACACGGCTCGTTTCGGAACGGCCAAGGCCGACGCGGGAACGGGCTACGAACTCGCCGCGATCACGGCGACCGTCCTGGGCGGCACGAGCATCTTCGGCGGCGTTGGATCGGTCCCGGGCACGCTTCTGGGGGTGGCCGCCATCGCCGTCCTCACGAATGGACTCTCGCGGGTCCCGGCCACGATGAGCAGCGCAAGCGAGCTCTCCGGCGTGTTTACTGGCGTCCTTTTGCTGCTCGCCCTCGGCGCGGCAGGGCTGGCCTCCCGCATCTCGGCCTTGCGGGCGCAGCGGCGGTCCGAGCAAGCTGGGCGGCAGCCCGTTTCGTCATGATGACTCTCCGCCTCCTTCTTCTCGCCACGGTCGCCCTCGTCTTCGCCGGTTGCGGCAACAGTCCCGAATCCGAGTCCACGGGCGCCTCGGCCAAAGGCGCCGCTCCCTCCGGCCGACACGTCACGGTCGCGCTGATGCCCAAATCGAAGGGCAACGCCTATTTTGTATCGTGCAAGAAAGGGGCCGAGCGCGCCGCGCGCGAACTTGGAGTCGACTTGATCTTCGATGGCCCGACCAGCCCCGACCCGGCCAAGCAGAACGAGATCATCGAGAATTGGGTCACCCTCGGCGTCGATGTGATCGCCGCCGCCTGCGAGAACCGGGACGGCATTTCGACCGCACTGCGCAAGGCCCGCGAGAAGGGCATCCAGGTCCTCACCTACGATTCCGACGCCCAACCCGACGCGCGGACCTTCTTTGTGAACCAGGCGACCCCCGAAGGCATCGGCAACACCCTCATGGACGAAGCCGCGCGCCTATCGGCGAGCGCGGCGAGTTCGCGATCATCACGGCCTCGCTCACCGCGGCGAACATGAACGAGTGGCAGAAATACATCGAAGAGCGACGCGAGGAGAAATACCCGGGGCTGAAGATGGTCGCCCTGCGCCCTTGCGACGACCTCAAAGACAGCGCCCAGGCGGAGGCCACCACGCTCCTGAGCGCCTATCCGAATCTCAAGCTCATCATGGCGATCTGTTCCCCGGCCGTCCCCGGCGCCGCCGAGGCGGTCAAACAGGCGGGCAAGACCGGCCAGGTCAAGGTCATCGGCCTCGGGCTCCCGAGCGAAAACCGCCGGTACGTCAAGGAGGGTGTCACCGACAGCGTGATCCTCTGGAAGACGGAGGACCTCGGGTATCTCACCGTGTTTGCCGCGAAGGCCCTGGTCGATGGAACGCTCAAGCCGGGCGACACCTCCTTCAAGGCGGGTTCCCTCGGAACTTTCGAGATCGCCGGCGACAACATCCTTCTCGGCAAGCCGTTCATCTTCAACAGCGACAACATCGACCAGTTCGATTTCTGACCTGAAGGTACCGACGGACAGGACCCCTCACGCGCCCCGCGATCCCAGGGATGACCCGTCGAGACCATGCCCGTGCTCCACAAGTGCCGCTACGGCACGACCGAGACCTCTCGCGCGACAAATACGCAACGCTCACGGAGGACCTGCCGAAGATCCGCCACGGCCAAATCCCACCCCTCCGGCATCGCGCCAGGTCGTGCGGCTTCCCGCGCGGCCCGCGACAGGGTATCCAGGCGCCGTACCAGGGTGTCCCCGGTGAAAAACCGCGTCGCCAATCGGGTGAGGGTCCTTCGATACCGCGCGCGCCCTTTCGGCGTCTCGAACAAGGTCCTGGCCACCAGCCCCTGCCATCTTCCTTCCAGCGGCGCAGTCGGATTGCCGAAGATGAGGTCCATCCCGTGGGGAATGAAGACCAGCCGATCGGAAGCGGGGGCGTGATAGATCCGGAAATTGTTCCGATCGAGGCTGTAGCCGTCGTGATGATCGATCAGGGCCTCCATCGCCGCGAAGGCGACGAAGCGGTCCACATCCAGACAGGCATTCAGATGGTCCCAGCGTTTCTCCAGGTCCGGCTCCACGCAGGCGGCAGCCAGTCGCTGAAGGTCTGCCTGGGAATGCGCCGCACCCCCGGAGTCCTTTTCCAGGGGTTCATCGACGTCCTGGTTGCTTCCCTCGTAGAGCGCGCCAGCGCTCGAACCGAAGTGCTGGCGGAGGAACGAAGCGTCCGTCGGTTCGACAGCCAGGTACAACCCGAGGTCGCGTCCGTTCAATTCGACGCGTGCGAACCCAACCCCGGCGACGGGCAGCCCCTCTTCGAGAAACATCTCGGACGCCAGTTTCCACCGGACAAACGAGGGATCCTGGGACGAATTGTCGAGAAGAAGACGGCGTCTCCGGTGGCCAGGAAACTTGACGGCAAAGTTCGGCTTTTCGGTGATCGGACGAAAGCTTCCATGGCCCTTCAGGCGGATGCGGACTCCGGCAGTGCGCTTGCCGTCTACCGTCACCTCGCCAGGCACATACTCGCGGGGCGTGTCCTTGAGACGCTCCACCGCCTGCGCCGCCAACTGGATTCGGATGTGCCGGAACGGAGGGATTCCGGCGTTGCGATCGGCGCAGAGGGCCGCCGATGTCCCGGCGAGAAGGGCGGTGACGCTGCCCCAGAGGACGGTCCATCGCGGCGGGAGGAGACGCCACGGGGCGCCGGCGTCCGGTGAACCACGAGCCTGCCGCAGCCACCGCCACGATCCCGGCGAATGAAGCGGGGAATCTCCGACCCGGTTCACCGGACATGACCGGTTCCAGCCTCGCGGTCCGCGCGTGTGAGGAACCCGTGGTAAAGGCCCATGTAGTAGGGAAGCAGGAACACGGCGCCGCTGGCCAATTCGCGGCCGTCCCCCGAATAGTCGAGACGCCACGGATCCGTGTTCCAGTGGTTGAAGTGGCGCTCCCCGACGGGCAGCACCTTTCCATTCACCCGATATCCGCGGCCCCGCCGGTCGGGTGCATAAAGATCGGCGGACTGTTGCGGCGGGAGGAGCACCAGATCCAGGCGCTGACTGTTGCGATGGGACCAGTTCGCCCGGTCCAGGGGGAAGCCACGGAGGGTGGCGATCGAGTCCTCCAGCCAGCCGGCCCACGGTTCCACCGGGTAAGCGCCCCACGCGTTGTGATACGTCCGACCTCGACCCATCGCGGCGTAGGCGAAGTTGAAGAATGGATTGAGTTCCGGCTGTTCGAGTGCCGCGTAGGCGTGAAAGGCAAGGAGCCATTTCTCCCGCCAGGCCTCCTCCTTCGTATATCCGAGGAGGTTATAGAAACACATGAACGCCATCTCGTCGTCGCTCTGGTTCCCCGAGCCCATGCCAGACTGGACCTTCGGATTCATGACGTTGGCGGCGTAGCCATGGTCCTGAATGAGACCGCGCGCGGCCTCCCCGTATTTCCGGTCGCCGGTGACATGCTCGGCGACTGCGAGGTAACTCAGGATGCTGAGTGAGTTGAGACCCCGCTCCCCCCACCAGTCGGGATTCTCATTGAGATCCTCCGGATCGAAGTGACCCCAGCGCGTCGCTTGACCGTCGTGGTCCACCAGCCGAAACCCGTGGGTGACCAGGTGATCCGTCAGGTCGCGGACGACCTGCCGGACCCGATCCTTCTCCGCGTCGTCAGCAACGAGATCGAAATAGCGGGCATAAAAGAAATAGTGGCCGTCGAGTTCGTCGGAACTGGTGTCGCCTTTCCAGTACCATTGGCCATCGGCGCTCTTCGGCCAGCGCGGTTCGTACACCTTCCACAGGCGGTCACCGGATTTCCGCTCCTGGCGGTCGCGCTCCAGCCGTCCCTCATTGGGATCCGGTCCTGTGGTCGGCCGGATGGTCCGGGCGACGAACCCCTTTGGGGGGCTGTGCTCACCACCCTGGGTCACCCTTTGCAGGAAGCGGAGCGCCTCGAACGCCTGCCGGGCGCGCGCCTTGAACGCCGGTTCCCGTGTGGCCGCCCACGCGAAGCATTCTCCCGCACCGTACATCGCGGTCCACAGACCGTCGTTGTCGCTATCGTCCCGTTCAACGGCGCCGCGGTCTCCCGGCGCCCGCAGGCGGACCTCCGAGGTGTACCCGAGCGGGGTCCGTTTGATCCGTGTCTCGATCTCGTGTTCGTAAAATCGCGCTTTGTCCGCAAGGGTCATCATCCGACGCTCGATCGCGCCGGGTCCCCTGTCTGTGGCCACCCACGCCGTGCCCCTGGCATCGATGACCAGGCAACGAACATCATCGCCCGGAAGCCAGCCCGGCCCCTGGCGATAGGCAAAGTCCGATCCATCGAAGCGGATCAGGCCCAGGTGGGTGCCCAACCACACGTCACCTCCCGGCGCCGCGGCAATCCCGGTGAAATCGTTGTAGGGCAGCCCGTCGCGGCCTTCGTAGAAGCGCCATTGCCCATTCCTCCGGACGGCGATCCCCGCGCGAACCGCCACCCAGGGATCGCCTTCGGCGTCGAAGTCCAACCCAAGGACCTCACGCACCGCCCACGCCCCACCCCTGCCATCGGGAAGGTCCACCGGCGTCCACCCGCCTTCCGCCTGGCGGAAGACACCCCCTGAACTTGCCACCCACGCGGCCCCTTCCCTGTCGACGGCGATCTGCCGCACCTCCCAGCGACCGGGCCAGCCGAGGGATTCCAGGCGCCCCTCAACAACCCGGAAAAGGTCCCGCCGCGTGGCAAGCCATTGCGAGGTGCCGCCGCGCAGCAATTGGAAAACTCCGGCCCAGGGCAGAGCCACGCGGACGACGCCGCCTGTCGGACCCGCATACGCGAATTCGGTCGCTGTCCGGCAGCGCAGCGGTTCGATCTCCGTCGCATCCTCACCGTTCGGACGGTACCAGCGTCCGGCCGCGAAGAAGCGCACGTCGTCGTCCCCTCCGACCTCCAGCAGGGTGACGTGGGAAGCGTCCGCTCCGGCTGGGAATCGGATCCGGCGGGCGACCTCCTGGGGATACGGAGCATCGGGCACCGGCGGTTCCGAACCGAGGCTCCTCTCCGCTACGCAGAGACCAATCATGAGCAGGATGCCCGAAAGGGGTCCTCGGAGCTGCATGCGCGCAGCCTGCGGGACCTTCGGGCGGGTCGCAATGTTCCGTTCGATCGACCCTGCGCGGGCAGCTCCCTGGCGCGTGCAATGAGGCATTTGATTTCGCGTGGCGCTCTTGCAGCATTTCCGCCGCGTCATGCCGGGCAGTTCCCCAATCGTTTGGAAGGTACCCCTGGAAGATCCGGCGCCGCCCCAGGCGGTGGCTGTCCTTTCGGACGCCGAACGGGTCCGGGCCGCACGGTTCGTGAAGGCCGAAGATGCCGCGCGCTTCAATGCCATGCGCACCGCCCTCAGATTCGCGCTCGCCAGGTCGAGCGGCCTGGCCCCGCAGGGGATCCGTTTTGCGCTCGGCCCCGCCGGCAAACCCTTCCTGGATCCCCCGAAGATTCCGCCTCTGGAATTCAGCGTCGCGCACGCGCGCGGTCTCGGGTTGCTTGCCCTGCACGACCGCCCGCTGGGAATTGATCTCGAGCCGGTGGATACCCGCGGCGACCATATGGAGCCCATCCTCGCCCTTCTGAACGAAGCCGAGCGGGAGGCCCTCGAGGGACTCCCTGAACCCGCGCGCCCCATGTTCCTGCTCCGGGCGTGGGTTCTCCGCGAGGCATTCGTCAAGGCGACCGGCGTCGGCCTGGGTGGCATGGACCTGAGCGCCCTGTCCTGGCCGGGGACTCCCGATCTGGAACCAACGCGCCTGTACCCGCCGCGATCGCTCGATCGTGCTGAAGGGTGGTGGGTGCAATTCCTTAACCTCGGGCCGAGTCACGTCGGGGCGCTGGTGACGGCCGGAATCGCCCCGCTGGCGCATGCCTCCTGGTGGGATTGGTCGACCTGAAAAACTCCTGAATCAAGCCACTGGCACCCTGACCCATCCCCCCGGCGCGCCGTGGTGCCCAGGGACGCGATGCCCGCCGCGACATCATTGGGATTGACCCTGGCGGCAACTTTCATACGATCTGTAAAGTTTTCACCGTACAAACGGTGGAGACTGCAGCAAAGCACAAGGGGCGGGCTCCAGGCCTGCGAAGTGACGGGGACGAAGTCTGCCCGGAACCCGCAGCCGTCGATCGTCGCGCGAAATTTCCTCCCGTCCCCCAGGGCCTAAGCCTCAATACGCTCCTGCCGCTGGCACGTGACAATGCTGGCGCAAAATCGATTCCTGTTCGGGAGTGAATACGGGTTCGAAGTAGAGATCAGCCCTCTTCAATTCTTCAACCAACTCAGCCCGCGGCATGCCGTAATTCAGGTCGGGCCTAAGATTCCGGTAATAACAGAGGTGGTTGGAGGCGTGCTCGTCATCAGGACTGTAAGACAGGTACGCGGCGTATTTGGGCCCGTGAATCGGCGAGGCAGAATGGTAGCATCGCTGGTCGAAGATGATGGTGTCGCCGGGTTCGGTGGCCACCCATACCGGCCACACCGGCCAGCCGATCAATGGAAGCCCATGGCGGGCGGTCTGAATCCAGGGAAAGGGTTTTCCATCATTGGGATCCGGACGCCCCGCCCGCGGCCGAGCGGCGGCCCGCCGAACTCTTGACCAGACCCGGATCCCTGCTGCCGGCAAGGACTTCTGCGGACGATGGCTCCCGGGGAGAAGTCCCAGTGCGGAACCGCTTTCCGCGTGGGTCTGAAGGTAGATGGCGACGCGGACCACATGGTACGGGCTGTGGACAGGGATCCAGTCCGGCCCTAGACCGTACTTGCGGCAGGCACAATCCCGATGCCAACCGCCCGTCCGGTGCGCGTGGAGATCGGAATGCTGCGTGTAACGAATGGTGGGTCCGAGGATCTGCCGGAGCGTCTCGAGCAGACGGGGGTGATAAATCAACGGCCAGAAGAACTCATTCCTGGTGACGCCATCTGGACACTCGAAATGCTTCTGATTAAAATCCATGTCCCCAATCTGCGACAGGCTCTGTATGGCACGACGGTAGGATTGCGCCTCCTCGCCAGTGAGCAGACCGCGAACCACGACAAAACCGTCCCGATCAAAGGCGCGTTTCAGGTTCATGAAGAGACTCTGAACTCTCCTAGCGAATCCGGCCGGGGTTGTCGATGGTTTCATTGTGGCGGTCGTGTTGGCGTGAAGGTATCGGGTGGGGAGGCGCACGGAATTTTCCGTTGACACGGAAAAAACTTTTCGTACTTTCCTTAAAGTGTTTCCCGGATAATAATCTGCGCCCATCGTGGGCGGGGCGGGAGGCATCCGCGGCGCCCCGTTTGAGGAGTTTCGACGGGCTGCCTTCGACAGTCATGGCAACTGCGCTTGATGAGTTGTGTCCGGCTCAATTGGAGTTGATGGACTCGCGGCCGCCTGTTTCAGCGGCTGGGGCAACCGCGCTCGACGGGTCAGATTTATGGGCTGCTGTTTCCATCGCCCAAACCATTGTCGCTCGATGACATCGCCGAAGGCCTGGCGATCAGTAAGACCAGCGCGAGCACGGGCACCCGTCAGCTTCTCACGTTGAATCTCATCCGACAGGTCTGGATGCCGGGGGAAAGAAGGGACGATTCCGAGGCCCGCACGGATCTGCGCGAGGTGCTTCGGTCGAACTATCGAAGCTTCATCAAACCGCGGCTTGATCAGGCGGAAAACAGTCTGGAGCGGCTCATGTCGCAGTTGGACGCGGATCGATCGGCGGGCCGCCTGAGTGTGGAGGCGCACGCCGCCGCGCTCACCCGTCTACAATCGCTCATGGAACTGCAGAGGAAGCTCAAGGATCTCCTGCCGCTCGCGGAGAAGCTGTTGTGAATCCGTCCGTGCAAACCGGCACCCAGCCGAACGGGGCGCACCGCTGCGGCGCTGCGGGAGGTAGTCTACACACCGGAATCGCCGGTGCGCCACCCGGGCCGAATGTTGGCGGCCATGGTGCAGAATCTGGCGGAGGCACGGGGTTTGGCTTGGCGCCTTTTCGTCCGGGACATCAGTGCCATGTACCGGCAATCGCTCTTCGGTTATCTATGGGCCTTCGTTCCGCCGTTGTTGGCAGCCGTACCGTGGTTGTTCCTCAACAGCCAGAAGATCGTCAACGTGGGGTACACTCCCATCGCCTATCCGGCGTTCGTCATGACGGGAATGATGCTCTGGCAGTCGTTTCTCGACGTGCTCAACAGTCCTCTCAAGCAGACCAGTGCTGCCCGAAGCATGCTGGCGAAGATCAATTTTCCGCGGGAAGCACTGCTGCTGGCCGGACTCGCGGAGACGGCTTGGAATCTGCTGATCCGCATGCTGCTGTTGGTGCCTGTTCTCTGGTTCTATGGAACCTGGTCATTTTCGGCTGCCAACGTGCGCAGCTTTCGCATCCTCGAGGAGCGGTTGTTGGCGCATGCAACACCCCTGACGGCCCATCTTTGGGCAGCGCTTTCCGCGGACACCAGAAAGGCGCTTCAGGGCCGCAGTCTTGAGAGCGCACAAATGCAGTCGTTGCTCGTAAGGGACCTCAACCGCATTGTGCAGCATGGGCCTCTGTATGACCCGGATCTCTTCACTGGGGTCTCCTTATCGGTGTCAACACGACAACAGATTGCGGCAGGGGCCGGCGGAACTCGGCTGCTGTCACTGAACCGCCGTTTATTGGAGGAGGCTTGTCCTAACATGTTCGTGGCTCGCGCACCTGTTCGAAGCCTGATGTGGGCGCCGGCAGCCGTTGGCGGGCTAATGCTCCTTGGGTTTGCCGTGGGTCTGCTGGTCACTCCGCTTGGTCTTCTCTACATGGACGTGGGCCGGGCAATTGGTCTTGCGGCCAGCTTTGGAATGCTGCTGACACCAATAGTTGATCCACCCCGGACCGTCGGCCTGGCAGGCTGGCTTACCCGATGGAATCCTGTGAGCCCAGTCTTGGTTACGTCACGCGACTGGTTGACAGGCCAGTCTGCGCCCTTGGAAATGCGCTTCGTTTGCGTCACGGCCGCGTCCTGCCTGCTTCTACTTGTCGCCTGGTTTCTCTACCGGCTGACAATGCCCATTCTCGTGGAGCGGATGGGCGGATGATGCTCGCGAGGGTGAATGGATCGGAGGGACCATGAGTGATGTCCTGATCCGGGCGGAAAACGTCTCCAAGAAGTTCTGCCGAAGTTTGAAGCGGTCCATGTGGTACGGACTTTGCGACATGGTTTCCGAGGCTGCGGGCCGGCTGCGCCAGCATGATCGTCTGCGAGTTGGGGAGTTCTGGGCCTTGCGAAATGTCTCGTTCGAGCTTCGCCGGGGTGAATGTCTGGGCCTCATCGGGCACAATGGCGCGGGCAAGACGACGCTGCTGAAGATGCTCAATGGCCTGATCAAGCCTGACAGTGGCCGGATCACCATGCGGGGACGCGTCGGAGCCCTCATTGCCCTTGGAGCCGGATTTAACCCGCTTCTGACTGGACGTGAGAACATCTATGTCAACGCCTCCGTTCTTGGACTTAGCAGGAGGGAAATTGCGTCCCGGATCGAAGAGATCATCGAGTTCGCCGAAATTGGGGATTTCATCGATTCCCCAGTGCGAAGCTACAGTTCCGGCATGAATGTCCGCCTTGGCTTTGCCGTCGCGTCGACCCTGGATCCGGACGTTCTGCTGCTGGATGAGGTCCTGGCCGTGGGGGACGTGGGCTTCCGGTTCAAATGCGCGAACCGAGTCCGGCAAATCATGAACCGCGCCGCTGGGCTCTTCGTGAGCCACAGCATGGAGGCGATCAGCCAACTGTGTACCGTTGGCGTGGTGATGCACCGCGGCCAAGTGGCGCGGGACGGCTCGGTCACCGAGGTGATCGCTGAGTACTTCCGTCTGAGCAATGTTTCAAGCCAGCAGGCCTCCGGGGAATTGGTCCAGAGCAACCACACACGGAATGTCAGCCTGGTGGTGCCTTCCACGATTGAGACGGGCACGCCGCTGGAAATGGAGGCCCGCTTGTGGTATGCGCAGCCGTGTTCACGGGCGGACATCCTGATCACGCTGCTCAACCAGGAGCTCTCTCCGGTCGCGTATTACAGCAGCCGCAATAGTGGCGAGGCGTTTCAACTGCAGCAGGGGACAATACGCTCCGGATCCGCACCGGCCGGCTTCGGCTGCGTCCTGGAATCTATCGATTGGACATCTGTCTCCACGACGCCCGTGCCAACCAATACATCTTTCGATCCTATGCCCAGCAGACCTGCCGTGTCCTCGGGGAGGTGGCGGAATTCGCGCCCTACATCGTTGAAAATCCTGCATGAGTCCGGGATCCGCCCATCTCCAGGCCTTTCTCGGCAGCCGGTTCGAGGGACCCGGGGATGCGGTCGTGCCGCTCACGCCGGTCCAGTGCGAGGGTGTCAGAAGGTTTCGTCGATTGTTGGAGGGATGGACGCCTGAGCTTTCTCCATGTCCCGTGCCTTTGTGGAGCGCGGGCGCAGGAGAGCGACGCGATTCTGCTGGCAACACGGGATCGCTACGGATTCCCGGTCCACACATGGTTGAGTCGCCGCTCCGGACTTCTTTGGACAAGTCCGCGACTGACCGAAAAGGGCCTCGAGGAGTTCTATTCCGGCCACTTTCAGTCAATCTATCGCGGCGCGGGCGAACTCATTGCACTGCGGTACGCGCGACAGATCCTTCGAAGCGAGCCCATCCTCGAGTTCATTGCTCGCGCCACGGGTTTCAGGCGGTTTGATGGAAAGGTGGTGTTCGACATCGGGTGCAGTGCAGGGGGTATGCTCGAGGGTTTTCGAGAACTCGGCGCGCGCGTGGCGGGTTCCGATCTTGGCGGTAAGGACTATTTGAAATTTGGCGCGGACCGGGGCCTCGATCTTGAGGAAGGCACGGAGGAGGTGCTTGCGGCGAAGGGACCGGCCGACCTGATCCTGCTGGTGCAAATGATCGAACACCTCGGTGATCCGATCGGGTTCCTGCGTCAAATCAAGGGCCTCCTCGCTCCGGGCGGGCTGGTGTATGTGGAGGTGCCGGGCGTCATGAATCTCGCTCCCTACCGCCACGATTTCCTCAGATACCTCCAGAATTCGCACCCTTTTCATTTTTCCTGAGTCCCTGACCGTGGCCGCCGGCCACCGGCTACCGCGTCCTGGCCGGTGAAGAGACGTGCCGGGTCCTTCTGCGTCCGACGGAAGACGAGGTTCCCCCTTGGGATTCCGGGCAAGCCGAACGGGTGCTGCGTCATCTGCAAAGCGAGGAAGCCCTGCGGAGGCAATCGGCGTTCCCCGTCGCGGGCGAGGCTGCGCTCTCGGATTCGGATCCCCAGCCGGTTGAAGGTTTTTGTCCGTCGTTTCTTTTGAGTCGGGCCCTACATTGAAACCTTCCCTCCGGTTGATGAATTCAATTCTCCGAGCCCGTGCTTTCTACGCCCGCCAACCCCGTCGGGTCTGGCACGCACTAAACCAACATTATCAGAGGCACGTCACGCGGCCACGACCCCGCCCGGAGACCCTCCTTTCCGCCAACGGTGCCCCGGTTCCTCGGGCGCTCTATCACATCGCCGCATTCAGCCCGAAAAACGCCGGCGACCACCTCCTTCCGGTCGCGCTGCGGGACCTGTTCGACAGTGTCGCCGGGCGCGCCGAGTGGACGCTGCGGCATGCCCATCCGTTGTTCGAGAACCAGGACCTCGAGGATGCGAACCGCAGCCAGGGTGTTGTCATCGGGGGAGGCGGTTTGTTCCTTCGGGATACCAACCCGAACCCTAATAGCGGCTGGCAGTGGAATTGTCCTCTCGACCGGTTGCGTGACCTGAAGGTGCCGCTCGTCGTGTTTGCCGTCGGGTACAACCGTTTCCGGGGCAGGCGGATTTTGAGCCTGTCTTTCGTGATCACCTGGCGCTGCTCGCGGAGAAGGCCATTTATCTTGGGCTGCGCAATAGCGGAAGCGTGAATGCCATCCGGTCTTACCTGCCCGATGAGTTGAAGGGGAAGGTACGTTATCAACCGTGCATGACGACCATCCTGGCACGTCTCTATCCATGTCTTCTCTCAGACCAGCCCAACTCCCGCAGGCCCGTGGTCTCCGTCAATACAGCTTTCGACCGGCCGGCCCTGCGGTACGGTCGGCAGGAGGCTTCGATTCTCACCTCGCTGGCGCGGGCCCTTGCAATCCTGCAGCGGGAGTCGACGATTCACGTCGTTCTTCATGAGGAAGGGGATCTGCAGTGCATGCCTTTCCTTCGGACCGAAGGGGTCGAGTTCGAGCGGATCGACCTTCGCCGGTCCACGCCATTCGGCATTGCCAGGTACTACTGCGGAGTTGATGTCGTGATGGGAATGCGCGGTCATTCGCAGATGATCCCGTTCGGTTGCAGAACCCCCATGCTTTCGCTCGTTTCCCATGACAAGCTGCGTTGGTTTCTGGACGACCTCCAACGCCCCGAGTGGGGCGTTGAGATCCAGGACCCCGACCTGCAGGATGTCGTTGTCAGGAGGACCAGGGATCTCCTGACGCGAAATGCCGAGATTCGGGCCGATATCGCGCGTCTGCAGGACCGCCTGTGGGAGGTCTCTCTCCACAACGTCCGGGATGCACTCGCCGTTATTGACCGCACAACGGACGCCACGTGAATCCACCATTGATCCTTGCCATCATTCCCGCCCGGGCCGGTTCCCAGGGGATACCCGGAAAGAATCTTCGCCGGCTGGCCGGCCGTTCCCTGGTCGGCTGGTCCATCGCGGCCGCGCAAGGGAGCCGGCATGCCCTGCGCATCGTGGTGTCCACGGACGGCAAAGAAATCGCGGCGGAGGCCCGCCGGTGCGGCGCGGAGGTCGTGCAGCGTCCCCCCGCAATTTCGGGCGATTCCGCCCGGTCCGAGGACGCCTTGCTGCACGCCCTGGACGCCTTTGACCGGTCCGAAGCGTATCGACCGGACCTGCTTGTCTTTCTGCAGTGCACGTCGCCGCTTACCCGGGCCGAGGATATTGACGGCACGATCGACGCCCTTCTGGAAGAACGCGCCGACACTGCCATTGCGGTGGTTCCGTTTCACTATTTCCTGTGGCGTCGGGATCCGGAGGGCCGCGCGATCGGAATCAACCATGATCCCGCCATCCGCCTCCGACGGCAGGATCGTGAACCGGAATTCCTGGAAACGGGCGCCGTCTATGTCATGCGAACACCTGGGTTCCTGGCGGCGCGCCACCGTTTCTTCGGGAAGATCGCGATGCACGAGATGGCGCTCGAACGTCGATGGGAAATCGACGAACCGTCGGATCTGGCCATTGCCGAACTCCTGCTTCGTCGCCAGGAACTGTCCGCCGGTCCGGCGCTGCCCGTGAAGCCGGCCGCGATCGTCTTCGACTTCGACGGGGTGATGACGGATGACCGGGTGCTGGTGGATGAGGACGGCAAGGAAACTGTCTCGTGCCATCGGGGCGACGGGCTTGGACTATCCCGGCTGCGCGAAGCAGGCTTTCCACTGCTGATCCTTTCGAAAGAACGCAATGCCGTTGTTGCCAGGCGGGCCGAGAAGCTGCAGATCCCCGTGATCCAGGGCGTCGACGACAAGGCACAGGCCCTGTCGACATGGGCGGCCGACAACCAGGTGGACCTGGCGAACACAATTTACGTCGCCAACGACGTCAACGATCTCCCCTGCCTGAGCCTCGTCGGCTGGCCCGTGGCCGTGGCCGATGCTCAGCCGGCCGTGCTTCGGTCGGCCAGGGTCCAGCTCACGCGCCCGGGCGGCCGTGGTGCGGTCCGCGAGGTCTGCGAAGGGATTCTCGGGCCCGGCCTGGGAGCGTCAGGAGGATAACCGACAGTCGATTGCCAGGATTCCCATGAACCCACCGAAAGTCGTTGCGGAGATCGGTTGCAACCACAAGGGCGACCTTTCCCTCGCCAAGGAAATGATCCACGTCGCCGCATACTTCTGCAAAGTGGACACCGTCAAGTTTCAGAAGCGCTGCCCACGCGAACTGCTCTCCCCCGAGCAATACAACGCGCCGCATCCCAACCCCGTGCACAGCTACGGGAAGACCTACGGCGAGCACCGGGAGTTCCTGGAATTCAACCTCGACCAACATCGGCAGCTCAAGGAGTGGTGCGAGTCGAACGGGGTTCAGTACAGCAGTTCGGTGTGGGACCTGACATCGGCGCGCGAGATCGCCTCGCTCTCACCGGCTTTCATCAAGGTGCCCTCGGCAACGAATCTTCACACGAAGCTCCTGGGGCATCTGTGCGATCATTTTGGAGGGGAGATCCATGTCTCGCTGGGGATGACCACGCGGCGGGAGGAGGCGCAGTTGATCGAATTCTTCGTCAGCCGGGGCCGCGCGAAGGACGTGGTTCTCTACAGTTGCACCTCCGGCTATCCGGTTGCTTTTGAGGACGTTTGTCTGTTTGAGATCCCCCGATTGCAGCAGGCCTATGGCACGGTCGTGAAGGCGATCGGGTTTTCGGGCCATCACCTCGGCATTGCCATTGATGTGGCCGCGTTCACGCTGGGCGCCTCCTGGGTCGAGCGGCATTTTACCCTCGATCGCACCTGGAAGGGAACCGATCACGCGGCCTCCCTGGAGCCGGACGGCATGCGCAGGCTCGCACGGGATCTGCGCGCGGCGGCCCGGAGCCTGGGGACAAAGTCGACGGAGATCCTGGAGGTGGAGACTGCCCAGCGGGAAAAGCTCAAAGGGCAGCCTGTCCCACCGTAATCCGAGATGGCCATTTCGTTACCCATCGCCGGCTGGATCCGTCGCGGTGTCCGCTGGTTGGATCCCCGCAAATGGATCCGCCTTGTGCGCACGCAGCGCCGGCTGGAGGCGGAGGTCGCAGCCCTTGGGACGGGACTGAACGAGGCGCGTGCCCAATTGGAATTGCTCCGCGACGATCTCCATACACGATCCAGGCTGATCACAGGCGATGGATCCCGCGTTCTCCCGCCGCCCGGTCCCAATGGATTCCGGCATGAGGAGATCAACATTCTTGGCAGCGGTCCGAGCCTGCTGGAGTTGACGGACGCGGAGCGGGAGGCCTTGAGGCGGGGCCCCACGGTCGCAATGAACCGTTACCTGGCTTTCTGGGATTTGGTTGGTGTCTGGCCCACCTATGTGTTCCTTGCCGACCGACTGGGTGTCGCCCCGCGCGTCCTGGACCGGTCGATTCAGATCGCCCTGGGTTCGGCGAACCCACCGATCTTTCTGCTCGAGAACGGATTCCGCCTCAGGATGCCGGAGACGCTGCCAACCGTCTATTTTCTCCGTCCCGACAACAAGCCGCAGCTCGATTGGGCCGATTCCCTGGACGCGCGTCTCTACTCGTTCCGCGGCAGCCTGACCACGCTCCTCAATCTGTGTTCGGTGCTTCGGCTTGCCCCGAGAATTCGCCTGGTGGGCGTCGATCTCGATCGACCGGGCGCCTTTTTCGACAGCGCCCGTGCGGGGCATCCCGGACTTTTCAACCCTTGGGACGACGAGGCGGCTGAGCAGGGGCTGCACGCGACCGTTGCGAGCATCGAACGATGGGGCGGCGCCCGGGCGGGGACGATCCTGGATCGCTGGCCCGAGCTGACCGAGTGCCTTCGAACTCGCGGTATTCAACTGGGTTGCGCCGGGGCCACATCCCTGCTTGTCAAACGGGAGCTCTGCCAGGTGGATCCAATTGTGCCAGGCCGCGCCGTGAACACGGACTTCTCTATTCCATGCAGTCGACGCGGGTGACATTTTTTGCCCACGATCGGCCGGGGGCTGTCGGCGGGACTTACTCATGGCTGGCATGGCTTCTCCCCGAACTCCGCCAACGCGGGTTGGATCCGCGAGCCATGGTGCTTCCGTCCGGGGATCCGACGAAATGCCCGGTCATCCAACGCCTGAGGGCCGCCGGTATCCACATGGTGGTGAGCGAATCGATTCCACACTCCGAGGATCGGGTGCGGTGGATCCTGGGCAATGTGGCGGCCGAGCGGCCGGAGGTGGCCGTGGTCAATCTCGTGGTCCCGGCCTACCATGCGGGTCGCTGGATGCGGGCGGCGGGCATTCCAACGATCGGCATCATTCACTCGGACGACCCGTTCTACCGTGGTTTGCAGGAGAGATTCCTCATGGGGCGACGGAGGGACCGAGTGACGGCCTTCGTAGGTGTGTCGAAATTCATCACCGACGATCTCCACCGGTTGGCTCCTCGAGGTGTCACCGTGCGGGCGATCCCCTATGGCGTGGAGATCCCGGCAGAGCCCGTTCGCTGGGACGACGGGCCGCTGCGGATCGCATACGCCGGGCGCCTTGTGGAGCCGCAAAAGCGTGTCTCGGTGGTCGCGCGGGCGTTCTGCCGGGCGGCCCGGGACGTGCCGGACGTGGAAGCGGTGCTCTACGGCGAAGGCAAGGCCCAACCCGACGTCGAAAGCATCCTGGTGGCACAGAGTTCGGATGGACGTGTCCGGTTGGGGGGGCGTATCGAGGCCGCGAGGATCCAGGCGGTCTTGAGCGCTTGCCACGTGATTGTCTTGCTGTCGGATTATGAAGGCCTGCCGGTGGCCCTATTGGACGCCATGGCGTGCGGTTGCGTCCCCGTCTGCCGAAATATCCGCAGCGGGATTCCCGAGTTGATCGAACACGAGCGGACCGGTTTGCTGGTCGAAGACGACGAGGAAGGATTTGTTGCGGCGATCCGGCGAATTCGCGAGGACGCGGCGCTGTGGGAGCGTCTCTCGAAGGCGGCGCGTCAACGGGTGCGGGAGAGTTATTCCGCGGCGAGTTGCGCGGACGGTTGGGCCGCGCTCATCCGTGAACTGGCGGCGTCCGCTCGTGCCGGACCTGAACGGCCGCTCCGCGTGCCGCGACGCATTCGTCTGGCGCCACCCCATCCGGGCTTTGCGCACGAAGATCCCCGGCGTCCCACAATCTGGCGGCGCGCGCTTGGCCGGGCGCGACGGCTGACGCTCCGGAACTTCCTATCATGAAAGGCATCATTCTTGCCGGCGGGGCGGGCTCCCGCCTCTATCCGTTGACGCTGGTGGCGAGCAAGCAACTCCAGCCGGTCTACGACAAGCCGATGGTGTACTACCCGCTCACGACCCTCATCGAAGGGGGCATGCGGGAGTTCTGCATCATCTCGACGCCGCACGACCTTCCCCGGTACCGGCAGCTTCTGGGCGACGGCTCGCGACTGGGTCTCCGGATCGAGTACCGCGAACAGCCGAAACCGGAGGGTATCGCGCAGGCGTTCCTCATTGCTGCATCGTTCGTGGGCAGCGATCCGGTCACCCTGATCCTTGGCGACAACATCTTCTATGGTGGCGATACGTTCCAGCGCGCCTTCGGCGAGTTCCGCGAGGGTGCGACCATTTTCGGGTATCACGTCCATGACCCGGAGCGGTACGGCGTTGTCGAGTTCGATGGCGACGGCAAGGCGCTGTCGATCGAGGAAAAGCCGAAGCAACCGAAAAGCAGTTATGCCGTGCCCGGGCTGTACATCTACGACAACGAGGTGCTCGCCATCGCGAAGGCCCTCAAACCCAGTGCCCGAGGCGAACTCGAGATCACGGACGTCAACGTGGAATACCTCAATCGCGGCCGGCTGCGCGTTCAGCGATTGAACCGCGGATTCGCGTGGCTCGACGCCGGCACCAGCACTTCCTTGCACGAGGCCAGCGCCTACGTGCAGACGATCGAACGCCGCACGGGAATCAAGATCGGCTGCCCGGAGGAGGCGGCCTTTCGAAAGGGATTCCTTTCCGTGGACGCCCTCGAACAGATCATCGCGTCGTTCCCCAAATCCGAGTACCGGGCCTACCTCGAAGAGGTCTGCGCGGAAACACGCCGCGACGGGCGGGCCAGGGCATGAATGTCCTTCCTTGCCGGCTCGACGGCCTCCTCCTCATCGAACCCAGGGTGTTCGGTGACTCGCGGGGGTATTTCCTGGAAACCTGGAATGCCCAGCGATATCGCGACCATGGCATCCAGGAGGATTTCGTGCAGGACAACCTCTCGTTCTCGTGCCGCGGCATCCTCCGCGGCCTCCATTTTCAGAATCCGAATCCCCAGGGCAAACTCGTCCAGGTCCTCGAGGGCGAGGTCTTCGACGTCGCCGTGGATCTGCGCCGAAGCTCGCCGGGATTCGGGAAATGGGAAGGCGTAATTCTGTCGTCCGTGAACAAGCGCCAACTCTACGTCCCGCCCGGCTTTGCGCACGGGTTCGCGGTTGTGAGCGAGACAGCGCTCTTCCACTACAAGTGCACTCGTCTGTACTCGCCCAGGGACGAGAAGACGCTGTTGTGGAACGATCCGGACATCGGGGTGGAATGGCCGCTCTCCGAGCCGGTCCTCTCCGACAAGGACCGGGCCGGCGTCCGCCTCAAGGATCTGCCTTCGGGCAGCATTTACCCCTGAAGAAACCCGGTGAACTGCCGATACACACGAGGTGCGGTGAAATCTCCTCGCGCCACATGATCCATCCTCGCGTCCTCCTGATTGGCCGGAATGGCCAGGTCGGCTGGGAACTGCGTCGGACCCTCGCCCCAATGGCGGAGGTCACGGCGATCGACTACCCCGAAATCGACCTCAGCCGGGCGGATTCGATCCGCGAATGGGTCGCGCGGACCTCTCCGCGCGTCATCATCAATGCCGCGGCGCACACGGCCGTGGACAAGGCGGAGAGCGAACCGGAGGTTGTGATGGCCCTCAACGGGACCGCTCCCGGCGTCCTGGCCGAGGAAGCCAGGCGGCTCAATGCCTGGTTCATCCATTACTCGACGGATTACGTCTTTGACGGCACCCAGACGGAGGCGTACCGGGAAACGGACACCCCGAACCCCATGGGCGTGTACGGTCGGTCCAAGCTTGCCGGCGACCAGGCCGTTCAGGCCGCTGACGGGCTCCACCTGATCTTTCGCCTGTGCTGGGTCTACGGACTGCGAGGGCAGAATTTCCTTCTCACCATGCAGCGGCTCGGTCGGGAGCGGGAGACGCTGCGGGTCATCGCCGACCAGTTCGGTTGCCCCACCTGGTCGCGTCTGATCGCCGAGACGACCGCGCTCGCCCTCCAGCGCACGCTCAGCGCCCCCGATCCCGCGAGCCTTCGCGGGCTCTATCATCTCGCGGCCTCGACGCACACCACGTGGCATGGCTTCGCCGAGGCGATCATTGGCCGCCTGCCCGCCGGCGAGCGGAAATGCGCGAGAATCGAGGCCATCCCGACCTCGGAATATCCGACCGCGGCGCGGCGCCCGGCGCGTTCGGTTCTCGACTGTGGCAAGCTCGAGAGGTCCTTCGGGCTGCGGCTGCCCGGGTGGGATGCGATGCTCGCGCTGGCGCTCGACGCCTGAGGTGAAGGCCGGATCTCCAGACCCACGCAACCTCCCATGAGCTCCGAATCGCTCCAGAGCATGAATCTCCTGGTTACGGGTGGCGCCGGCTTCATCGGCAGCAGCCTCATCCGTCATATCCTCCCACAACCCGCCGTGTCGAAGCTGGTGAACCTGGATTGCCTGACCTATGCCGGACGGCTGCAGAACCTGGCCGAGGTCGCTTCCCATCCGAAATACGTGTTTGCCCAGGTCGACCTGCGTGAAAAGGAGAAGGTCAGCCGGGTCATCCGGGAACAGGCCATCACGCATGTGATGCACCTGGCGGCGGAAAGCCACGTCGACCGATCGATTACCGGCCCCGGGGACTTCATCCACACCAATATCGTCGGCACCTTCCACCTATTGGAGGCGTGCAGGGACGCGTGGCTCAACGGACCCTTCCAGGTTCGCGACGATCTCCCCGCGCGGCCGCGTTTCCATCACGTCAGCACGGACGAGGTCTATGGAAGCCTGGGGCCGACCGGATTCTTCACCGAGACCACGCCTTACGCCCCCAATTCACCGTACTCCGCGAGCAAGGCATCAAGTGACATGCTGGTGCGCGCCTATCACCACACGTACGGGATTCCGGCGGTCATCACCAACTGCTCGAACAATTACGGCCCGTACCAGTTTCCCGAGAAACTCATTCCGGTGGTGATCCTCAGCGTGGCGGCGCGAAAGCCGATCCCGGTGTACGGGGATGGAATGAACGTCCGCGACTGGCTGTTCGTGCGCGACCATGCCGAGGCCCTGTGGCGCGTGCTGACGAAAGGCGTCGATGGCGAGACCTACAACATTGGCGGGCGCAACGAGTGGCCGAATATTCGAATCGTCGAACAGATCTGCGACCTCGTGGACGAACTGCGCCCCGCACTGGGCGGCAATTCCAGGCGGTTGATCACCTTCGTCAAGGATCGCCCCGGCCATGATCGTCGCTATGCCATCGACTGCACCAAGATCGAAAGAGATCTCGGGTGGCAGCCGGCTCACACCTTTGAACTCGGCCTCCGCGAGACGGTGCGCTGGTACCTCGAAAACGCGGCGTGGTTGGAACAGGTGAAGCCGTCCTGAACGCGCGCCCCTCATTTGCTCATCAGCTTCTCTCCTCCTCCGGAACCTCCGGACATGCACGCCGTCGCGGCGGGGACATTTCGCCCTGTTCACTTTTGCATCGCGGCCATCCTTCCGCGGTCATGAGCCAATCCCTCGCTGTTTTCGCACCCTTGCTGGGCGCGCGATCGGAGACGTTCATTCGCCGGCACGCCAATGATCTCCTGCCGGGCAGGACGGTCTTCGTGGCCCGCGAACCGCTATCTCCCCAGGAGACCGCGTGGCAGCCCGCCGGTTCGTCCTTCGTCCTTGCCAACGCGGTCGAGCGCCTGCCGTCGCGGCTGATGGCAGGGCTGCGCCGCCGGTTGACGGGCAGAACAGCGGATTTCCGCCTCCGCCGCATGGCGGCCTTCCTGCGGCAACACGACGTCGGCGTCGTGCTCGGGGAGTATCTCAACGCGTCCCTGTCCGTCCTGCGGTTCCTTCACGGCGGCGGCCTCCGGTTGTGGGTACACGCGCACGGTTTTGATATTTCCGGCGCGCTGCGCGATCCACAAACCCGCGAGGCGTATCGGTGGTACGCCGGGATCGAAGGCATCATCACCATCAGCGAGGTCAGCCGGCAGCGGCTCGTGGATCTCGGACTTCCGGCGACGAAAGTGAGGGTGGTGCCCTACGGGGTGGACGTCCCGCCCGAACCGATCGCACGCGCGCGCTCACGGAAGATCCGGTGCCTGGCCGTCGGACGCATGGTGACCAAGAAGGCCCCGATCTTTCTCCTCGACGCCTTTCGTCGCGCCGCCGCCTCCATGCCGGACCTGACACTCGATTACGTGGGCGCGGGACCCTTGTTTCCCGCCGTCCATCAGTTCCTGAAGGTGTCCGGCCTGGGGGACCGTGTGACCCTGCACGGAGGACTCCGGAGTGAACAGGTGGCGCCCCTGCTGCGGGACGCGACGATCTACCTCCAACACAGCATCGTCGATCCGGAGACCGGCGATGAAGAGGGTCTCCCGGTGGCGATCCTGGAGGCGATGGCCCATGGCATGGCCGTGGTGAGCACCCGGCACGCCGGGATCCCGGAGGCGATCATGCACAACGAGACAGGCCTTCTGGTTGACGAAGGGGACACCGCGGCCATGGCGGAAGCGATCGTCGAACTTGCTCGCGACCCGGACCGCCGCCAGGCCATGGGCCTTCGCGCATGGCGTCGCGCCTGGGATCATTTCCGCTGGGAACGCGAACGCACCGAACTGGTTCAGCTCTTGTTTCCCGGTTCCACCCAGGCCAGCTCGCCAAAGCTCGAATCCCGGCCTCCCTCCATCGATCCGCAAAGGCCCGTCACAACCGTGCATGAGGACCGCTGACGAGACCCACGCGCCTCCCCGGCGGGTCTGGTTCGTCGCGCATCAGAAATGGCTGACCTACGGCGCAAATCTCTCCCTGGTCAACCTTCTGGATGGTCTGAAGGGTCTTGGAGTTGCTCCCCGTGTCCTCGTCGCCGAGGCCGGATCCCTGAGCACGGCGCTCGAGGAGCGGGGGATCCCCACCGTGATTCACCCTTTCCGGTGGTGGTCGTCTCATCGCCGGACCGCGCGACTCGCGCTGGGTCGCCTCTGGCGAAATCTCCAGGCCGTCCGCCATCTGGCCCCTCGCCTTGCGGCGGACCGCGCCGAGCTCGTGTACACGAATACCTCTGTCGTGCCGCTCGGCGCCATGCTCGCCATGCGCCTGCAACTCCCGCACGTCTGGCATCTTCGCGAATTCGGCGACCTCGATCATGGCCTCATCCCGGATTGGGGGCGCGCGATCCCACGGTTCCTCATCCGGCGTGCGGATGCGATCATCTCCAACTCGCATGCCGTACAGGATTACTACCTGAAGCAGACCCGCACTGGCTCGTCCCGCGTCATCTACAACGGCGTCCTCTGGGACAGGGATTTTGAACGGCTCCAGGTCCAACGCGCCACGCGGCCCCTGCGGGAAGGGGTCTTCACCTTCGTCCTGGTCGGTCGGCTCGTGCCGTCCAAGGGACAGGACACCGCGATCGAGGCCGTGGCGGAACTGCGGCGTCGTGGAAGGACCTGCCGCCTGCTCCTTGTCGGCGACGGCCGGGAGGATTTCATCCGGCATTGCCGCGGGTTGGTTGCGGGCCTGGGTCTGGCCGCCGAAGTCGAGTTCCAGGATTACCAGGCCGATCCCTTCGGGGCGTTTCTTGCCGGCGACGCCGCGTTGATGTGTTCCCGACTGGAGGCCATGGGGCGCGTCACCGTGGAAGCGATGGCCGCCGGTCTGCCCGTCATCGGACGCGCCACCGGCGGCACGCCCGAACTCATCGAACACGAGCGCACCGGCCTGCTCTTCGACGGGGAGGCGGTTCACCTGGCGGATGTCATGGAACGGTTGATTGAACGGCCGGATTGGGCGGCGGCGATGGGGTCAACAGCCTGCGAGACCGCGCGTCGACGCTACTCGATCGAAGTCCATGCCCGGGCCGTGGCAGGGGTGATCCACTCGGTCTTCTCATGACGTCATGCCCCGGGTCTCCGTCATCATTCCAAACTACAATCACGCGCCCTTCCTCGAACGGCGGATGGAGAGCGTGCTGAAGCAGACTTACCAGGATTTCGAAGTGCTGTTGCTGGACGACTGTTCGACGGACGGCAGTCGTGAGGTCATCGAGCGCTACCGCGGTCAGCCGCGGCTTCAGATCCACTACAACGCTGCGAACAGCGGTTCGCCGTTCGCGCAATGGAACCGCGGGATCGAGTTGAGCCGCGGCGAATACGTATGGATCGCGGAGTCGGATGACGGGGCGGAACCCGGTCTCCTCGCGGGACTGGTCCCTCTTTTGGAATCGGATTCGAACGTGGTCCTGGCGTATTGCGCTTCCCGCATGATGGATGAACGCGACCGGCCATTGGGTATCGCGCCCGATCCAGGCCGCGGCGGGGTGCACGGGCGCTTCCATAAGCGCTTCACACGGTCGGGGACGGATGAACTCGACGATCAGCTCACCTCGGTCTGCAACGAGATCCCAAATGCCAGTGGAGTTCTCTTCCGGGCGGATGCCCTTCGCGAGGCCGGACCCGCGGATGCGAGCTATCGGCTCGTGGGCGACTGGGCCTATTACGCGCGGTTGATGTTGTTGGGCTCGGTGGCGTTCACGCCGGAGACCTGGAACCGCTTTCGCTGTCACGACGCCACCGCCCGCGAGATCCACCGCGCCACGGGCCGACGGTGGGTGGAGTTGTGTCGGTTCTATGAATGGGCGATTCACCTTGACCGGTGGACGAAGGCGCAGCGCCGGGAGATGATTCGTCACTTGGCCGCGCATTTCATCGCCGAATTGCGGGCGCGCCGCGCGCGATTGGGGGTTTCGCGGGTCGGCAAGTCCCTGGTCCACGTGCTGATGAACCATGCCTGGTTGCGGACCGCGTTGATTCGCGAAATGGGACACCAGGCCACGGCGAGGCTGGTGGGACGGTGAGGAACGGTCATTGGAGGGTTCCACGATCCATCGCGACCGCGCATCTCCGAACCATCAACTGCGACGGAGAGCCCTCACCCGTCCCGCATGCGCGGGACACCCTCTCCCATCCGATGGGCTGGTCTTTACCCACATTCTGCATCGCTGGAGACCGGGGCAGGGCGTGATTGGGGGACACCGGAAGGTGGAGCGACGAACGGTCCCGGAGGGACCCGGGGACAATAGATCGCAACTTGGAATGACGGATTCGATCCCTCCTTGGGCCCGGAACGCCTCGCGCTTCCTGGCATCGATGCAGGACCCGTCGACGGGTGGGTTCCGATCGGTTCCCGGCGGTCCAGCCACCCTCTATGGCACCTGCTATGCCTTGCTTGGTCGTTACTATCTCGGAACGCTGGAGACCCCCGAGCCGCGAACCGTTCAATTCATCCTCGATGGGCAGGACCCCGACACGGGCTTGTTTGAGAGACCGGAGCTAAGCGGTTTTCAGTCGAAACCTGGCGTTCGCCATGACCGCGAGCATCTGCAATGGCATCTCACATGCGCGGCATGGCCGGCGTGTCTGCATTTCGGGATTGCCGCGCGGCATCCGGTGCGGGCGGCCCACCGGTTCGCGGATGTCGGACTCCTGCGCGAATGGCTGGCGCGTCGCGACCTCAAGGAGGCGTGGTTCGAGGGTAACAACCTCCTGTTCGCGGGACAGCTTCTCGTCCTCCTGCGCGACCATGAACACCTGCCTGGCGCCCAGCGCGCCCTCGAGGTGTGGTTTCAGTGGCTCAATGAAACGCTCGATCCGTCGACCGGGCTGTGGGGAACGAACGGCTTCTGTGGACCCGCCGACGCCGTTTACGGGGGGTACCATCAATTGCTGGTCTATTACCACGAACAGCGCACCGTCGCGGCCAGTGACCGCCTCGTCGACACCGTCCTCGACCTCCAGCATCCGGACGGTGGTTTCAATCCCCGCGGCAATGCCGGCGCCTGCGAGGACGTCGACAGCGTGGACATCCTCGTCCATGCCTACAAACGATCCGACTATCGCCGACCCGAGATCCGCGTCGCCCTCCGCCGGTGTCTGCGTCATATCCTGGCGACCCAGAATGCCGACGGCGGATTCCCCTACAACCGGTACTGGGATCAAAGCCACATGGGCATCCCGGGCACGGCGGCTCCCGGCGATGTGTCCACCACGTTTCCCACCTGGTTTCGCATCCACACCCTGGCGCTGATGGGTGAAGTCCTCCCGGATGAAGACGCGCTCCAGATGCCCTTCCGATTCACCCGCCACCTGAGCATGGGCTGGCATCCCGCCGGCAAGGGTTCGCCGCCTGCGCTCGCGAGCGCGGATCGCTGGGCCGAAATGCCGGCCCGGACACGGGCGCTGTGGATTGAGGGACGCCACGGCGCCGCGTCGACGTATCGGCGCACCCGACAGTTCGGAGGCCGGATCCTGCGCCGGCTGCATCTCCGGTGAACCGTGGACCTCTCGGTGGTCATGGCGGTTCACAATGGACGGCCATTCCTGGACGAAGCCGTCGCCAGTCTCGTCGCGCAGGAAGGACCGTCCTGGGAGTTGATCATTGTCGACGATGGTTCGACCGACGATTCACCGGCGGTCCTGGCGGATTGGGCCCGCCGCGATGCGCGGGTCCGTGTTGTCCCTCAACATGCGTCCGGCCTTACGATCGCTCTCAATCGCGGTCTCGGCCTCGCCCGCGGGCGCTACCTGGCGAGGATGGATGCCGATGACGTTTGTCTTCCAGGCAGGTTCGCGCAACAGGCGGCATTCCTCGATGCCAACCCCGCGGTCCTGGCGGTCGGAGGCCAGGTCGTCCTGATGGATGACGCGGGGCTGGAGCTGGGTGAATGGCCGCGCCCGCTGGCGCATGCCGATATCGACGCGGAACACCTTCGGGGTTGGGGAGGCGGGATCGTTCATCCCACGGCCATGATTCGACTCGAGAATCTTCGCGCAATCGGCGGTTACAATGAGCGTTTCCGCCTCGCGCAGGACCTCGACCTCTGGTTGCGCCTGGCGGAACACGGCCAACTCGCCAACCTGCCCGACCGCGTTCTCAAGTACCGTGTCCACTTCAAGAACCTGACCCTTTCGCGTCGCGAGGAACAGCGCCTGGCGACCCTGGAGATCCTCCGTGAGGCGCGCGCTCGCCGGGCCCTGCCTCCTTTCACCTCGGAGGAGGAATCCCGGTTCCAGCGCGCGATCACCGCCTGGGAAGGACAAAGCCAGTCCAAAATCGAGGCGGACTGGTTCCACCTGGCGATTCGGTACCGGCGGTACCCGGCGGCGATCAAGTACTGGTGGCGCCTTCGCGGCCGTCGCATCGGAGGTCACGGACACGCGCTGAGGACCTGGCGCCTGGCGCGCTGCCTGGTCTCCGCGCCGCTCGTTTGGTTCCGGAAGCGGCGCCCTGTGCCGGACCGCTGACGCCATCGACCTCGCGGGATGGACGCCTTTCGTGACGCATCCGGTGCATATCCTTTTCGCAAGCAACTACGCCGGACGCTCCGGGGCGCCCATGGTCCTTCTGACGTTCCAAAGGTGGCTGAAGGCGCGGCAGGCTGCGGAGTTCTCGACGGTCTTTGGCGCGGGCGGACCGCTCTGGGCCGAGTTCGACGCACTCGGCCCGACCTGGATGGCACCCCATTTCCCGGGGGCCCGGCTCCCGCCGGTCTGGAGCCTGTTCCGCCGGATAACCGGCATCCGACGATGGCCGCACTGGGCGGCGCGCCTGGGATGGGGACGCCGCGAGGTGTTGCGGGCGGACGTCATCCACGCGAACACGGCCGCCACCGCGCGCGAGGTTCTCTGGCTCTCGCGTTTCGGCCGGCCAATTGTCTGGCACCTGCACGAACTGGCGAGCGTCATCGAAGCGGTCGTTGATCGGCGCCTCTTCGAGAACGCTCTGCGTCTTTGCCGGCGGATCGCGGTGGTCTCCAATTCCATGGTGGATTTGTTCCAGAGCGACTTTGGGATCGACCCGCAACGCCTCGAACTCGTCCCGGAATTCATTCGACGCCGCGACTGGACACCCGGAGATCGTCGGCGGGCGCGGAGCGAATTCCGGAGGACCCAGGGGTGGGGCGAGGATGACTGGATCGTGGGCGGCTGCGGCCAGTGTGGATGGCGGAAAGGGAGCGATCTCTTTGTGACCCTTGCGCGGGCATTTCTCGCGAAACGACCCGATGCGCCCGTCCGTTTCGCGTGGATCGGTGGAGGCGACGGGATCGTCCTGAACCATTTGCATCACGATGTCCGCAGGGCCGGCCTCGAAGACCGCTGCCGGTTCGTTGGCGAACTGCCGGATGCCTCCGAGCGGGTGGCGGCTTTTGACCTGCTCGCCGTGCCTTCCCGCGAGGATCCCTATCCGCTCGTCATGCTCGAGGCCGCCGCGGCCGGTGTCCCGATGATCGGCTTCGAGCAATCCGGCGGGCCGGCCGAGTTCGCCCGGGCGGGGGCGGGGAGGACCGTTCCTTATCTGGATATAGCGGCTTTCGTCGGTGAACTCGTCCAACTGTATGAGGATCGCCCCTCCGTCGACGCCTTGGGGAGGCAGGCTGCGGACCTGGTGCGCCAGCGCCATGACGTCGAAGTCCAGGCGCCGCGCCTTCTCTCGTTGTTGCACCAAGCCGCGGAAGGCTCGGGGAGAATCTCCAATTCCCATCCAGGACCTTCGAGCTGTCCGCGCGGTGCATGAAAGTCAGCGTCGCCATTCCAAATTTCAATCACGCCCGATTCCTGAAGGCGCGGATCGAATCGGTGCTTCAACAGTCGTTTCAGGATTTCGATCTTCTGATCCTCGACGACGCCTCGACCGATGACAGTCGGCAGGTCATCGCACCGTACGTGGGCGGGCGGGTCCGGTTTCTTCCCAGCGAGCGCAACAGTGGCAGCACATTCGCCCAATGGAATCGTGCGTTCGCGGAAACGCGGGGCGACTACATCTGGATCGCGGAATCGGACGACGAAGCCGATCCACGCTTCCTCGAGCGCATGGTGGCGCTGCTCGACGCGCAGCCGTCGGCAGGCTTCGTCTTCTGCCAGGCCACGCTGATTGACGAGCAGGGCGAACCTTTCGGGCTTGCCTTGCCGGTACAGGGATTTCATGGCGGGAAGACCCGCTACGCGGCCGATTTCTTCGAGCAGGGTCCGATCGAACTCCGAAACTACCTGCGCTGGCAAATGGCCCCGGTGCCGAACGCGAGTTCGGTCCTCTTCAACCGGCGGTGCGTCCAGCAGGCCGGCGGCGCCGATTCCAGCTATCGCGTCGGCGGGGATTTCCAGTTCTACACGCGGCTCCTTCGCCTTGGGGATGTCGGATATGTTGCCGATCCGCTCAACCGATACCGGCATCACCGCCGCACCGTGCGCTCGCTGACCGCGCGCGACGCGACCGACATCTGGGAGCGCTACCGGATCGCCCAGGACCTCCTCCCTCTCCTGGATCTGAATCCGGACGACCTTCGGGCGGTTCGCCGAAAACTCGCCCACTGCTGGATCGTGGCGGCGATTCAGAATCGTCGCACGACGCCCCTCGCGCGCCATCGCCAGATCTGGACCGTCGCGCGGCAGATGGATCCCTGTCTGATTCGCCACCTGGCCTGGGCCATGGGCCACCACCTTCGGAGCAGTTTCCTGCGCCGAACCACCACCGCGGCCGAACGCGACGCCTTCGGCGCCTGATCCATGATGGTTCCGCGGGTGCTCATTGCCTGCTCCGGACTCGGCCATGTCCACCGCGGCAACGAAGCCTGGGCGCGGGACGCGGCGGCGGCCCTGCATGGCGCAGGGGTACCGATCGTTCTGGCGGGCGGCGGTCCGGACCCCAGGGCGGGCTGTCCGTATGTGCGGCTGCACACGCTCCCGCGCGAGTTTCCCGTCTACCGACGTTGGCTGGACTGGCACCACCGCTACCTCGTCGAACAACTCGGATTTGTCCTGTCCCTCCGACGTCATGTCCGCCTGAAGGCAACGGACATCGTTCATCTCTGCGATCCCGACCTCGCCCTTCAATTCACGCGGCGCACCCGCGGTTGGGACCTCCGCACCGTCTTCAAGGACGGGATGTTGCTCGGTCCCCACTGGTGCAGCCGGATGCCTTTCGTCCAGGTCCTCGCACCGTACTACCGCGATGCGCTCGCCCGTGAGGCCGGAGTCGACACCGCACGCTGGTTTGTCATTCCCCACCTGGTCGACGTCGAGGCCTTTTGTCCGCCGGCGAGTCGAGACGAGGCGCGGCATGCCGCCGCCGACCTGAACCTGCCCCGGAACGCGTTTGTCGTCCTCGGGGTGGGAGATTTCTCGACCGGCGGCCGAAAGCGCCTGGACTGGCTCGTCCGGGAGGTCGCCACGCTGCCACCCGGGCTGAAGGCCCACCTGGTCCTGGCCGGCCAGTCGGACGCGGAATCCTTCCGCCGCTTCGATCAAATCGCGCGGAACGCGCTGGGCGATCGCGTGCGCCTGCTCCGAAACCGACCGCGAGAGGAGATCGCCCGCTTGTACCAAGTCGCGGACGTCTACGCGCATTCCGCCACGCGGGAACCGTTTGGCATCGTCTTCCTCGAGGCCATGGCCAGCGGCCTTCCGATCATCGGTCACACCTGGGAAGTCACGCGCTGGATCCTTGGCGATGCGGGGGCAAGCGTCGATATGACCGAACCCGGCGCGCTGGCCCGACTGCTCGGCTGCTGGGCGCAGGACGCCAACCTGCGGGCGGCCGTTGGGGCCCGTGCCCGGCGCCGGGCGCTCGAGGTTTTCTCGCCGCGCTGCGTGGTCCCGCAGTACCTGGCGATGTACTCCACCATGATGGAGACATCGTCCGCCACGCCATGCCTCCTTCCATCGTGAAACACCACGTCGTCCTCTCGGCAAATGCCGTTCCGCGCGAAGGCGGTCTCGGCCTCAATTTCGCGCACATGCTGGCGGCACTGGACGGGGAGTTTTCCGTTCAGGTCTTTTGCGCCGCGGAAGTGCCCGGCATCCCGTCGCACGTCGTGCCACCGTCCGATGTGACAACGCGAGTCTTCCGCTGGCCGCTGGTCCGCCGGTTTCGCGGAACCCAGGCCAACCTCGCCGAGACGCACTTTGATCGATGGGTCGCCCGACAGTTGCCGGCTTGTGACGTCTTTCAGGGCCTGACGGGCCAGTGTGACCACGGACTCCACCGCGCCAGCGCCCGCGGAACGCGCACGTTGCTGGACGTCGTTACGGTTCACAACGACGAGGGCGATCGACGGGTCGCGCGCGAATGCGCCACCTTCGGAACCGTCCTGAAACCCAACCGCTGGCAGGGCGCGCGACGGCGTCGGGAGTATGCCGCGGCGGACCGGATCCGGGTGATGTCCCGGCACGCACGGAACACCTTTGTCAGCCGCGGATTTGACCCGGAGAAAGTGGCCGTGGTGCATCCGCCCATCGAGGTGGATCACTTCCCGGAAGCCACCTTTGAACACACGCGTTTTCGGGTGACGTTCATTGGACGATTGGAGATCGGGAAGGCGTTCCACCACGCGGTCGAGGCATTTCTCCAGGCAAACATGCCCGACAGCGAACTCGTTCTCTGGGGCGGCTCCGGCAGTCGCGAGGTTGCCCGCTATCTTCGCGAAAAGGTTGCTCCGAACCCGGCCATCCAGGTGCGGCCCGTTCCCATTCGAACCGCCGGGTTCCAGGAGGTGTTTGGCAAATCCCACGTGGTCGTGCATCCGTCGGTGGCGGACGGCTTCGGGTATGTGGTGGCCGAATCGATGGCGGCCGGCGTGCCCGTGATCGCCAGCGATACAACCGGTGGCGCCGATTGGATTGAGGAGGGCCGGAATGGTTTCGTCGTGCCCGTAGGCGATATCGATGCCCTCCGAGAGCGGTTGGCGTGGTGCCACGCCCATGTGTCCCGGCTTCCCGCGATGGGCCGGGCCGCGCGGCTGACCGCGGCCTCCCACGACCTGGCGCGCTTCCGGACCGAGTACCTGCCCCTCGTGCGAGCCCTGGCCGGGGACCGTTGATCCCGCCATGGGCCACACCAAGCTGCTGCCTGTCGCGTTCCTGAACGAGAACACCCTCGGGCACGGATCCTACCTGCCGCGATTCATCCAGGAACTGGAAGGCCGTCCCGACCTCGGCATCCGCCCCATCCGCAGGGACGTGACCCCGATGCCTCCGCCCCTCCAGCGAAAGGCGGATCACACCGTCCGGGGCCTGCGGCGATTCGGCCTGGATTTCCATGTCGCACGGTGGCGCCGAATCGTCAGCCGGCACGCCGCCAGCATCGTCGAGGAATTGCGGGGTCGGGAGCGCCTTCACGCGGTGGTTCTGAACACCCAAAGTGTCGGCCTCGAATTGACGAGGCTCGCCGCCGACCTTCCGCTGCATGTCTGCATGGACGCCACCTTCGCGCAGTTGCGGCGCAGTCGATGGTTCTCGATGAACCGAGTCGCGGGTTGGTTCACACCACTGACCCTTGCCCCGATCCTCCGGGCCGAGAGAAGGCTCCTGAATTCGACTCATCGCCTTTGGCCATGGTCCGCACCGGTGCGGGATTCGCTCCTTTCGGAGTACCGGATTGCGCGCGAGCGGATCGAGATCCTTCCCCCTTCGCTGGACCTCCGGCGGTTCAACGTCCCCCCCCCGCCCCGGAATCGCCGTCCGCGGATCCTCTTCGTCGGCGGCGATTTTTTCCGAAAGGGCGGGCGGGTCCTGCTGGAGGCCTACCGGGACGCGCTTGCATCCCGCTGCGATCTTCACCTGATCACCGAATCGGCGGTGCCCTCGGAGCCGGGCGTCCATGTGCATCGGAACGTCGCGGCGGGGAGTGCCACCTGGCTGCAATGCTGGCAGGAAGCGGATGTCTTCGTCTTCCCCAGCCTGCTGGAGACCTTCGGGATCGTCCTGGTCGAGGCCCTGGCCTTTGGAGTCCCGGTCGTCGCCAGTCGGGCCGGCGCCGCGGTCGACATCCTCGACGATGGTCGAAACGGACTGCTGCTGGACAATGTGACCTCAGTGGAGATCGCGGCGGCGATTCGGGCGGTCCTGGACAACCCCGCCGCTGCCGCCGAACGCTCCGCTAACGGAAGAAGCCGGGTCGAGCGCGATTTCGATCTGGGCCGGAATGCCGAACGCCTCGCGTGCGCCCTGCAGTCCGAGCCCTCTCCCCCGGAGGGGGGCTGAGCATGTCCCACAAGTCGCGTGCTGGAGACCATGCCCGTCGCACGCAACGGCAACGGCGTGCTGCGGCATCGCGGAGGGATGCGCGGTCCCGGAGGGACCCGGGGGAAAAGGGTCGCCTACTCCACTTTCTTTAACACGACATTTCGAATGTTCGCCGTTGTCTCGTAAGCTGCGATTCCCAGCGGGACGCTCTCCTCGATCGGTCCCGAGCGCAGGCTCAGCTTCCTGCCCTCGGTCTTGACGTCGACGATCTTCTGCTTGTCGAGCCACGCCTCGAGTTTCCCGGGGGTCACACGCACGCGGATCGAGTACCACTTCCCGTTCTCGAACGTCATGAAGCGGGTGGTCTCATTTTCCGACGCGTCGAATCCGTCGATGCTGGAGATCCCGACCACGCTGCCGCCCCAACCCCCTACGATCAGGGTGACATTGGTGTCGGCGATCGGAAACGTGAGCCCGCAGAAGAAGTCGCTCCCCGAAACCCGTTTCGCCTCCAGCGAGATCTCGTAATTGCCCTTCGGCAGGCTGTTGGTCCAGTTGACGCCCGTGACGTAGCCCTGCTCCAGCACCAGCAGCCCCTTCTCGACCCGTACCTCGCCGTGTCCGGCGAAGTCGGTGATCGCCCAGCCTTTCAGCGAGGTCCCGTCAAAGAGGACCTGTTCTTGTCCTTCGGTCGCCGCCGGCCGGGTGTCCGCCGCGCCAGCCGTCCGCATGAGCCCGACAAGGACCGCGATCCAGATGAAGCCGAGACGTTGCATGCACGCCAGCAAAGCGAGTCCGGCGACAGACGCAACATCAACCTGCGACGGTTCCACCAATTCCATGCCCACGCGCCATTGTCATCAATGCGGGACCCCCTACGGGTTATCCGGCACGCCGGGTCGCAGCGAGACCTGCGACAAATGCCGAGGGGATCTGCACGTCTGCCTGAACTGCGCGCACTACGACCTGCGCGCGGCACATCAATGCCGCGAGCGGCGCGCGGATCCCGTCGGCGACAAGTCCACCGCGAACTTCTGCGAATTCTTCGAGTTCGCCGCCCGCGAGTGGACGGCCCCCTCGGCGAACGCACGCGAGGGCGACGCACGAGATCGATTGCGGAAACTCCTGGGTGATGAGTTTGGGGTCGGTCAATAGTATGGTAGTGTTTCCGCCCCTGGTCGCGCATCCCGCTGTCCCCCAACGCGGCCCGGCTCCCCGCCGCCGTCCCAGCGCCTGACTGAAATCAAGGTCTGTCCCATGGCAGGCCTTTTTTGTTTTCTCCACCCGTGGGCCGGTTTGTTCCATTCCCCATTCCCTGCTTATCGTATGGGTGATTTAGTTGACTCCCCCACCGGCGGTGTGTTACGCCGACGCCAGCCTCAACCTGCTGTAGCTGGTCCGGCGGTCTATGCGATGTCCGAAGTGCGGCGGTCCGGATGACAAGGTGATCGATTCCCGGAGTTCCAGGGAAGGACGCGCGATTCGCCGCCGGCGGGTATGTCTCCAATGCGGGCATCGATACACCACCTACGAGCAGATTGAGCGAAGTGAACTGGTGGTGATCAAACGCGATGGACGGCGGGAGGTGTTCTCTCGCGACAAGCTGCTGAATGGTCTTCAGAAGGCGTGCGAGAAGCGGCCCGTGAGCCTGGAGGTCATCAATGACCTCGCCGAGAAGATCGCCGATGAACTCGCCAACCACTACGATCGCGAAGTCCCCGTGATGGCGATTGGAGAGCGCGTCATGGACGCACTTCGTGGCCTCGACAAGGTCGCTTACGTGCGCTATGCGAGCGTCTATCGTCGGTTCGAGGAGGCCGATGAATTCGTTGAGGTCGTCACCAAGCTCGAACAACACCGCCATGATACAGCGACACTCCGACTACCTGGTATTTGAAGTCTCCGGCGGCGACAAGATCCCGTGCTCCGTCGAAAAGCTGACGATCGAGATCCTCGCGGACTCCCTCGATCAGATTGATCCCGAGGTGATTCGTCAGGCCGCCAAAGCCGTCCTGCATTATTTCAGGGAGGAAGTCGGCCGCGAAAGCGTGACGGTCGACGAATTTACTTCCGCCCTCGAACAGGTCCTGATCGGGCTCGGATTTCAGGTCCGCGACACGGGTGAGACCACGCCGTGTTCCCGAGATCGCGAGATCGGCGAATCGGACCTCAACGCCCTGGCAACCGCCCTCGGCGAAGGCCTGGAATTGGATTTCTACACCCGCCTGCGCCGTGAGCTTCAGGGCCTTCTCGCAGGGGGCCACCGCGTGATTCGATTCCATGGTTTGCGTCCCTGCGCCAAGCGTCTCGCCCATGTCCGCCGCTGGTGTCCGCGGAGTCTGCGCGTCAGCGATGAGATCGTGCGTTTCCTTCGCGCCTGCTGGGGGGCTGAACGGCCGGAGGCGCACTGCGCGCTCATGGTGAACTGAACCCATGACGCTCTTCGAACGCATCATCGCGCGGGAGATCCCGGCAGAGGTCGTGTTCGAGGACGACCTCGTGCTGGCGTTTCGCGACGTCAAACCGCAGGCGCCGACCCACATCCTGGTGGTTCCCAAGAAGCCCCTTCCCCGCCTCGACGCCGCCGGTCCCTCGGACCATGCGGTTCTCGGTCATTTGCTGTTGAAGGCGGCAGAAGTGGCGCGGTCGCAGGGCCTGGACCGCTCCGGCTACCGCTTGGTGATCAACAATGGTCCTGACGGCGGCGAGAGTGTTCCCCACCTGCACGTGCATCTCCTCGGTGGACGCCGCATGTCCTGGCCTCCGGGGTGAGGCGGCGGCGGCCGGCGGTCCGCCATCCTTCCATGGTCATGAACCTGCCCTCACTCCATCTCTCTCTCATCTGATGCATCTGATGGGACAGGGTGCCCGGAAGGCGGGTGAGGGTTCCCCGCCGCGGTTCATGGGCCGTGAGCCGTTCTTTTTCGAACAGGGAGATCTCCATGGACCCTGTCGCCCGGGACGGTTTCCGCGGTTTGGGAATTCGCTTTGCTCAGCGGCGGCCCGGCCTAACCTCGCCGACCCATGGTTCTGAGTTTCACGAAGATGACCGGGGCGGGGAACGACTTCATTCTCGCCGATAATCGAACCGGCAACATCTCGCTCTCACCGGAGCAGGTGGCCCACCTCTGCGACCGCCGGTTCGGCATCGGCGCCGACGGCGTCATCCTTCTGGTGACCTGTTCGTCCGGCAAGGCGGACTGGGCGTGGCAGTTCTGGAATTCCGACGGTTCGGACGCCGAGATGTGCGGCAACGGGGCGCGTTGCTTCGCGCGCTTTATCCAGCGCCTGGTGAACTGGGAAAAACCGAGTCTCACCTTTGAAACGGTGGCGGGCGTGATCACGGCCGAGTTCGCCGGAAAACGGGTGACCGTGAGCCTCACGCGGCCGCAGGACCTGAGACTCCACCAGACCGTCGACCTGGCGTCCGGGCCTCTCGAGGTTCACTCGGTCAATACGGGCGTTCCCCACGCCGTGGTGTTCGTTCCGGACGCGGATCAGGCAATGGTGCAGGAGACAGGACGCGAATTGAGGCTTCATCCTCATTTCGGACCGAAGGGTGCCAACGTGAACTTCGTGCAGATCACGGATCGGAATCACATCCGGGTCCGCACCTATGAACGCGGAATCGAAGGCGAGACGCTCGCCTGCGGGACCGGGGTTTCCGCCAGCGCCCTTGTCAGCGCCCAGTTGCACGACTTTAGTTCCCCGGTCTGTGTGCGCGTGCAGAGCGGTGAGGAATTGCGCGTGAGTTTCACCCTGCGCGGCTCTGAATTCTCGGATGTCCGGCTCAATGGTCCCGCCACGTTCGTTTTTGATGGCAGGATCGAACTGGAGTGACTGCCGCCTCGCCAGCGGAGCCTCGCGTCTCTCTCCGGCAAAAATTGCCGTTTCCTACAGACTGTTCATGTCCCATGCTCACCCTCCCATGTTTACCGGGACCTACACGGCGATTGTGACTCCGTTCCGGGACGGCCGCCTGGACGAGGACGCCTTGCGCCGCGTGATCGAGATGCAGATCAAAGGAGGCGTGGATGGAATCGTTCCGGTGGGAACGACCGGGGAATCCCCGACCCTCGATTACGACGAGCACCTGCGCATGGTGGAGTTGGCGAAAAAGCTGGCGGGCAACAAGCTCCGTGTCATTGCCGGGACGGGCGCGAACTCGACCCGGGAGGCGGTCTATCTCACGCAGGAGGCGGCCCGGCTCGGCGTCGACGCAACCCTTCAAGTGGCGCCTTACTACAACAAGCCAAGTCAGGAGGGCCTATACCAGCACTTCCGGGTCATTGCCGCGGCGACCCGGTTGCCGGTCCTGCTGTACAGCATTCCGGGGCGATGCGGGGTGGAAATTGGCGTCGAAACGGTTCGCCGCCTCGCGGCCGACTGCCCGACGATCGTCGGCATCAAGGAGGCGGGCGGCAACGCCGACCGTGTTTCGCAGCTTCGCGCCGCCTGCGGCCGAAAGTTCTCGATCCTTTGCGGTGACGATACACTGACGCTGCCCTTCATGAGCGTCGGCGCGGTGGGGGTCATCAGCGTTGCTTCGAATATCCTGCCGCGCGAGGTCTCGAGGATGGTTCGAGCCTATGCCGGCGGGCAGGTGCGGCTCGCGGCCAGGGTTCACGAGCAACTCTACCCGCTGTTCAAAGACCTCTTCCTCGACACGAACCCGGTTCCGGTCAAAGCGGCGCTCGCGATGATGGGGATTGTCGCCGAGGAATACCGGTTGCCCCTGTGTCCCATGAGCGCCGCGAATCGCGAAGTCCTGGCGAAGACGCTTCGTGCCTGTGGGGCGCTCCAGGCGACAAACCGGCGCACCTCGAGGCCGCCCGGAAAATCAGCCCGCACCCGGGTCCCCCATGATCCGCCGACGCCGCATCAGCGGGAGGAAGCCGAGCCGCGTCGCCGTCGGTCAACCCATCGGAAGCGCACGCCATGACATGACACGCGTTCTCATCAACGGATCCAAAGGTCGCATGGGTCAGACCCTTCTCGCCTGCGCGTCCAGGATGCCCGAAATCCAGGTCACGGCGGGCATCGACATGGGGGACGATCTGCAAGCTGCCATTGAGGCGTGCGACACCGTCATCGACTTCAGTTTCCATTCCGTGAGTCCCAAGGTCGCACGCCTCTGCGCGGAACGGGGCAAGGCCGCGGTGATCGGCACAACCGGCCATTCGGAGGTCGAGAAGGCCGTGTTTCGCGAGGCCGCCCGCTCGACCCCGATCGTCTGGTCGGCGAATTTTTCCACCGGCGTGAACACGCTCTTCTGGCTGACCCGAAAGGCCGCGGAGACGCTGGGACCGGCATTCGACCTGGAAGTGGTCGAAATGCACCACCGACACAAAAAGGACGCCCCGAGCGGCACGGCGACATCGTTGCTGGAGATCCTCGCCCGGGCCAGGGATCTTTCGCTCGAGACGGCGCTTCGCCACGGCCGCCATGGCATGCCGGGAGAACGGACCCCGGGCGAAATCGGGGTCCACGCGCTCCGGGGCGGGGATGTCGTCGGTGATCACACGGTCATCTTCGCGGCTGACGGTGAGCGGGTCGAACTGACGCACCGGGCGAGCAGTCGCGAGACGTTTGCCGTGGGTGCGCTCCGCGCCGCGAAATGGGCCATCGGTAAGCCTCCGGGGCTGTATGACATGCAGGACGTTCTCGGTTTGAAATAATGGCGGTGCGAGTCAAGATCTGCGGGATTACGCGTGTGGAGGATGCCCTCGTCGCGGTGGAGGCGGGGGCGGATGCCGTGGGGTTCATCTTTCACCCGCCCAGCCCCCGGTATGCCCGCCCGGAAGTCGTGCGCGAGATCTGCCAACTCCTGCCGCCGCTCGTCTCGCGGGTCGGCGTCTTTGTCGATACGAGTGAGGAACGGGTCACCGATCAGGCGCGAGTCGCCGGCGTGGACACGCTCCAGTTTCACGGACGCGAGACCGTGGGGTTTTGCCAGCAATTCTCCGGGTTCAGGCTGATCAAGGCCTTCCGGATGGACTCGCTCGCCGTGCTGTCACGGCTGGAGGAATTCCAGGGCATGGCATGGTTGCTCGACAGCTATGTCCCGGGGGCGTTCGGCGGCACGGGCCAGACGTTCAACTGGGACCTGGCCTGCGAAGCGGTGCGTCGCGGAGGCCGGGTGATCCTGGCGGGGGGGTTGACGCCGGAAAACGTCGCCCGCGCCGTCGCTGCGGTGCGCCCTTACGCGGTCGACGTCTCCAGTGGTGTGGAATCGGAACCGGGCCGTAAGGATCCAGAGAAGGTCCGCGCGTTCATCGCCGCGGCGAAGGCCGCCTGAGCTGGAACGATGGGCTTGGAAGACATTGAACCCAGGGCGCCCATTCGCGCTTTGGCGATATCCAACGCTGAAGCGGGCTGAAGCCCGCGGTCCAATGTCAACTGGCGCGCGGCGTTCACGGCGCTTCGATGCCCGGCATTCGACACTCCAGGTAGCCGAGCGGATGGAGGTCACCCCCCAGTGAATGTCAGGATCAAACGCGCGGGTAAGGCCCTATGAAAAGGCCTTTCGGTTCTCTTCGTCACTTTCGTTAACTTCTGTTGAATGGGCATCCGCCGCCGATGGCTTCAGGCCGGTGCGGGAACGATTTGCGTCCCCAGGGTGCGAGGATCAGCGGCCAGCGCACCATGGGGCACACGACCGGCGAGACGTTCGTGAATGTGGTTGGGCCAGCCGTCGGTGAAGAAGCGAAACAGCCAGCCGCCCTGGTTCTTGAGGCGGGCGTAACTGGCGGCCAAGTCGAGGATGAGGGTGATGCGACGATTCGGGCAGTTCAACTCGCCCGTGTCGTGGGTGGCCACCGGGTGAAAGCCGAGAACCCGGGTATGGAAATTGTACGGGCTGTGAGCCTCGCCCTCAAAGACGTCGGTGACGTAATGGGTGAATCCCCTCTCCACCGTCTCGCAACTGGCCGCCCGCATCAGGACGCCGACGACGACCAGGTGGCGGCGGAACTCGGGCAGGACGGCGAAACGGCCGATCTCGGCGATGCGATGGCGACGAAGGAAATCGGCGAGATTGATGCCACCGAGAAGTTTGAAGCCATATTCGCGGTAGAGATCCAGCGGCAGGTCGTAAAGGACTCTCAAGGTGCCAATCGGGCGCTTGCGCTCAAGGACGACGAACCATGAAACGCCGGGATTCCCCAGTTCCCCGTCAGGAAACAGCTTTTCGTCGCAGGTGATCCAATTCTTCTCCTGTTTATAGGTCGCTCGCATCACCTCGATGGCGAGGGCGCGTTCGGATTCGGATTCCACATGGATGACCTGCAGGCGATCAGTCAATGACATGATGTTTCTTTCTCGTGGCGCCGGTCCTCCATTCCTTCCCGCTGAGACGGCCGATGTCGCGCATGATGCACTCGTGCCAGGCGCGCAATGGACCACGGGCGGGATTGGACACCGGGTCAGGTGGATGCAGGGGCTCGCCGACAACAATTTCCATGGGGGCTCGATCTGGAATCGGGCGGTCGGCCGGGTGTCCGGGAAACCGAATCCCGGCCGGGATCACAGGACATCCTGTGGTGAGGGACAATCGCGCAACGCCCTCGAACCCTCGAAGCAGGCGGGCGGGATGCCGGTTGGCGGTGCCCTCCGGAAAGACACCGACGGACCGGCCTGAATGCAGCGCGCGGGCGGCCCGATCAAAGGCGGGACCGGCACGCTTGAACAGGGGTTGGAAGACATTGAGGCATGCGGGCCGCGCCTTCTTTCGAACCAGCAGGATGACCTCCCCTTCCCGCAGGATCGTGGCCACGCCTGGGATCAATGCAAAATTCCAGTCCGCCAGGAACGAGATCAGCCTGCCCTGGCGCACATAGGCGAAGACGATGGGCAGGAGGAGCGCCTCCAGGCGGGTGCTGTGATTGAGAGCGAGAATGAACGGATCGCGTTCGGGCGACAGTCGTTCGAGACCGTGGATTGCCAGGACCTTGCGGCCGAACACGGTCAGCATCGAGCGGAGGATAAGTCGCTGTTGCCACCGTCGCAGACCCGGCACCGGGGTGCGCCAGATTTCCCTCAGCGATGGCACATGCCACGATGGCGACCCCGTCCCAAGGCGGACAGGGTCTGCCGGCGAGGCGAGCCCGACGGCCTGGGAATCCGGAGGCCGGAACGCCTCGTCGCCTCGCGCCGCAGGGGCGATCGGGGAGGGAATGGTGGCAGGCAAGCTCAACGCGACTCGACGCCGAGGGAAACAAAAGGCGAGCGGCCATAGCAAGGCAGGAGTTCCTGCCGCTCAAGTTGCCGAAACAAACCGGCCGTCGCGGCCGGCGCCGCCGTCCTGGTTGCCTTGCCCTTGGGAGTCGCGACGAGCACCTGGGGGGCGATCCGGGCAAGGCAGGCGGAACGCGAGCAGGCGCTTCGCTGGCGCTCCATCGCGCCGGTCGGAGGACTGTAACGTGTCAGGAGCAACCCGAACGGGTCCGACCGCTTTGGAACAGGTGCGCGCATATCACCTGGATCACGTGACACTTGCCTGGTTTACCGCAGGAGTTATGTTTTCTCCGTGAAACGCTCTAATACGATTCCGGTGCCCGGTTCCCCGGGGTTGGTCCAGGACCTGGCTGCGACGGCAGCCGAAACCGAACTCAGCCAAGCCGACGTCATCCGCCAGTCCCTCAAGCTTGGAATGCCGGCTTTGCGCGCTCGCCTTGGCAAGCCGCCGCGGAGACACCTGTCGTTGGTCGAACACTTCAAACGGCTGAAGGGATTGGAGTTGCCGCCCTACTTGGATTGATGATCTGGCTGCTCGATACGAACGTGGTTTCGGAGCTATGGAAGCCACGGCCGAACCCCGGGGCCGTGGCGTGGTTGGACCAGAATAAGGACGATTGCGCATTGTCGGAGATCACTTTCGGCGAATTGTATTACGGCGTCCATCGTCTCCCGTTCGGCAAGCGCCGCGCTGAGTTGCTGCGCCACATCCATTTCCTCAGGGAAGACTATCGGGACGTCATATTGCCGTTCGGTCCCGCGGAATCGGAGTCCTGGGGTGAGTATGCTGCCGAGTTGATTGCCAGCCGGGAAAAGAATGTCTGGACCGGACGAACCACCCGTGACTCCGCCATTGCCGCCATCGCCCGCGCCTGGTTCCTGACCGTGGTAACACGAGATGTGAGCCATTTCCCCTTTGTGGAGACCCTCAATCCTTTCGACACCTGACAGTCGGTGAGCGCGCCGTTGGAACGAAAGATCGTACACCGGACTGCTTCATATCAACCGCCCGGCTGAATGGGTGGCGGCCTGGCGAGAGGCCGATGCCCCGTCCCGATCGGCCGCCGCCCGGCGGCGTCCGCTGCTCCGGCAAATGGATACGAATCCGCCCCCGAAACCGGAGTGGTTGGAGTACCTGATCGACCTGGGGCGGAAGATCTGGGAGCGCGTCAACTACGAACGCCACAGCCGCTACGCCCGGACATGGCGTCGCTTTTCTCGCGACTGGCGTCGGGATGCGGACTGGCAGTGGCCCACGGCCGAGCGGTTCCGCGACCAGCATCAACGCCTCACTCGCGCTGGAGAAATCCGAGCAGATCACGATCTGGCAACCCCAAGAGCGCGCTGCCACCGGACGCGGCGAAACTGCTTGCCGCCCCGCTTGACCCCCGCATAGTTGGCACTCGGCAACCCATGGCGGCAGAGGCCATTGGGCGACCCAACGGAACACGGGCCGATACCCTTACCGTCAGCCCCAGTCGGGAGCGTCCGAGGCCACGCCTTCGAGCGTCGGGTGACAGTGCATACAGCGGGCCGGGGGAACGCGGGGGGGGAATCGCCCTGCAATCGAGGCGATTGGGGGTTGGTAGCTCAGTCGGTAGAGCAGCGGCCTTTTAAGCCGTTGGTCGTGGGTTCGAGTCCCACCCAACCCACCAGGCTCGCCGGATCACCTCCCAACCGGGCGTCTCATGACGATCTCGTCTGACGACATGCCGGCGAATTCGTAGCCTTCCTTCGACAGTCCGTTCATCACCAGGTTCATGTAGTACGCCCTGTCGTCCGCGTGCGCCGGTTTCTGCGCCTTCCGCAGTTCGGACTCGACGAATTCCACCTGGCCGCCCGGACGAATCACGTGCGTGTTGTCCTTCCCGTCCCATCGAATGGTGGCGTATTCGGATCGGGGGGTTGCAGTCGTTTGAGCGGCAACGAGGTGGATCACGCCAAATACTGCGACCGTTGCCAGTGCAAGCGACAGGAGGGGACGTGCTGATTTCATGGGGATTCGGGTGCGGAATGGGTCCGATGGATTCATCATCAGTAGCGTGGTTTCAAGTCGATGCTGAGACCCGGCGGCTGTTCCATGTCGAAATAGATCCGCTTCGGAATCCGATCCTCCTCTGAAAACCAGCCGCCCGTGCGAAAGACCTTGGTCTGAACGAACTGGTTGGTCGCAACCGGGAACGCACGGATGATGTAGTCCTTGCTTCCGAAGTTGTGAAAGGTCCCGTCTTTGTCGCCGTGGATGGTCACGGTCAGAGGCGTCCTCCCGACGTAGTCGTCGTTGACCTCGATGCGCGCGCCGGGCGCCGAGGATTCCACCTGGACACTGTACCCAATCGTTCCGTCCGGACCGCGTTCCGTCTTCCTGCTGGAATCGGTGGCGCAGCCGCTCCACACCACGATGCCTCCAAAGCAGGCAGCCGCGAGACCTGCCAATGGGCTCCTCATGACCGAAATCCTACCGAAGCCCCGCCTTGGCGAAAACGAAAACGATGAGACCATGGCGGTGAGGATCCCCAAGCCGTCTCTCCTCCCCCCCGTCAGCCTATGTCGCCATTATCGGCGCTGCAGGCGAACCTGGAGGAGGTCCCCGCCATCCCGACCTGATCTTGCCGGTAAGAGGCGCTCCATCGCGGGGCAAACCGGGACAGGAGGACGTCGCCGCCGGTCAACTCCCACGCAGCCATTTCCGCGGCGCGCAACGATCGAAGGTAGTCGCGTGCCGCCGGAGATCGAGAGGTCACGACACGTGCCGGGCAGCGGGGGGTTCGACCGGGTCCGGGTTGGGGAGCATGGATTCGAGGCCGGGCGGTGGCGAGTGCAGAGGGCGTGTTCATGGTTCGTTCCTTTCTTCATTAGGATGACGAACGAGGAACGGCGTGGAGGACACCCTTCGAGGTTGGAGGCGGCGCGGCGGCTCCGGTCGCGACTTGCCACGTGCCCGGTCGGATTCGTTGAATGCGGGGGCATGGGCGGCGAGAATCCCTGGCACACCCTGGTCATCGGCGGCGGGCCGGCCGGCAGCACCGCTGCCACGGTCCTGGCAAGGGCGGGAAAGCGTGTGCTGCTCCTGGAGAAGGAACACTTTCCCCGCTTTCACATTGGCGAATCGCTCCTCCCCTACAACCGCAGGATCTTCGCCGAACTCGGCCTCCTGCCCAAACTCGAGGCAGCCGGGTTTCCGCGCAAGCTAGGCGCCCAATTCCACCTCGGCAATGGCAGGAAATCCGCCTTGTTCGTCTTTCGAAACGGACGCTTCACGCGGGAAACCGAGGCGATCCAGGTCGAGCGCGCGACCTTTGACCACATCCTGCTGACCCATGCCTCCGAATCCGGGGTGGAAGTGCGCGAGGGCTGGACGGTCCACCGTTTCCGCGAAGGCCCCGCGGGTGTCGAGATCGAGGCCTCATCCGACCAGGGTGAGTCCGCGCGGTTCCAGGCGGACTGGCTGGTCGACGGCAGTGGCCGCGGCAACATGACCGGCAACCAGGAAGGCACGCGGGTCTCCCACAAACGCCATCGGCGGGTCGCCATTTTCGGTCATTTCGAAGGCGTCCGCGTCGATACCGGGGACGCGGCCGGAGACACGGTGATTGTCCGGCTGGCCGACCGCTGGTTCTGGCTCATTCCCCTGCCGGCGGGTAAGGTCAGCGTCGGCCTTGTGCTGGATGCCACCCACCTGTCGGCGCAACCCTCCGTCGCGGATCTATTCGCCGCGGATGTGGCCCGGACTCCGCCGGTCCGTGAGCGCATGGCGGACGCGCGGCTTCTCGGGCCGCTGCAGAAGACCGCCGATTTCTCTTATTACAACCGCCGGCTGGCGGGCCAACGGCTTCTCCGTGCGGGGGACGCCGCGGGGTTCATGGATCCGATCTTCTCGGCCGGCGTGTATCTCGCGATGTTCTCAGGACAGGCGGCGGCGCAAACGCTGCTGGCGGTGACGGCGCATCCCGGCGAGCGGGTTCGACGGTTCGCCCGGTATGATCGCCGGATCATGCGGGCCATGCGTTATTACTGGGGCATGGTCGAACGGTTTTACACCAGTCCGTTCATCGAGCTGTTCATGGAGCCTCGCCAGATGTTTCACCTGCCGGACGCGGTCAATGCATTCCTGGCTGGAGAACTCGAGGCTGGATGGTCCATCCGGTGGCGGATGCGGCTGTTCTTCCTCCTCACGCGGGTTCAGGCACGATGTGGCCTGGTTCCCCGGATCTCGTTCGATTGATGGCGATCCGTCGAAAATCGGCGGCCGGCGTGCGCCTGTGGATCCTGGTCGTGGTTCTTCTGGCGGCCGTTCCTGCCGCGCCTGGGTGTCGCACCTGGCGGCCGGCTCCGATCGATCTGTCCGACCCGGCATGGAGAGTCGACCGGCACCAGGCGGTCTGGCATCCGGCGGACCGGCCGGTCGAACTTGCCGGTGAATTGTGGCTGGCAACGACCCGGAACCGGAACGGCTATCTTCAATTCGCGAAAGGCCCGATCGTGCTCGCCGAAGCGCGGGTGGATCCGGGGCACTGGCTTGCCCGCTTTCCCAGTGCCGATCGGACCGTCAGCGGCTCGGGCGAGGCGCCCGCCCGGCTGGCCTGGAATGAACTCCTGCGGGTGGCGGTGGGCGGAACGGTCCGTGGGGATTGGGCCTGGACGGGTTCACTGGCCGGACAATGGCGGCTCGAAGATCGCGCATCGGGCGAATGGATCGAAGGGACGCGCCTGCCGTGAAACCTTCGCGCCGGCACCTTGCGGTGGCGGTGGCGGGTGTGGTGCTGGTGATTCTGATCGCCGGCCTGGCGCGACTGCGCTTCGACACCGACGTCCTCACCCTGCTCCCGGCGGATCTGCCTGCAGTGCGGGCCCTTCTTCTCCATCAACGGTACTTCGCGAGTTCAGGGGAATTGTTCGTCACGGTCCGCGGGGAAGATCCGGACGCTGTCGAGGAGTCCTGCCGTTCACTGGCCGATCGGATCCGGGATTCCAGGGGGTTGGCGCGTTGGGTCATCTGGATGCCGCCCTGGGAGGAGCATCCCGATCTGGCGGCCGAACTCGTTGCCGCCGCCTGGCTCAACGCGGATTTCGCGGCGGTCGACGGCCTCGTTGGGCGCCTCGGTCCCGAGCGCCTTCCCGCCGAGTTGGAGGCGAAGCGGCATCAACTGGCGACGTCCTTCTCCCCGATCGGCATCGCGCAGACGGGCTACGATCCCCTTGGACTTCTGCAGGTACCCGGAATGCCGGGGGAAAAGACGGGGTCAGGCCCCCGTTTTGCGTCCGACGATGGGCGATTTCGAATCGTGATGGTCACTCCGATGTCGCGTCTGGACGGCTACCGTCAGGCCATCGCCTGGCTCAAGAGTGTCCGGTCGCTGGTGGACCTTTGGAAGGCCGAGGACCCGACCCGCGCCGGCCTTCGAATTCAGTATACGGGCGGGCCTGCCTTCACGGCCGAGATCTCCGAGGGCATGGAACGCGACCTCACGGCCTCGGTTCTGGGCACCGCGATCGTCATTGCGGTGTTGTTCTTTTGGGCCCACCGACAGCTCCGCCCTTTGCTGGTTCTGGTTGGGCTTTTGGCTTTGACCCTCCTGGTTACGCTCGCCGTGGGCGGGCTTGTCTACGGTCGCCTCAACGCGGTGAGCCTCGGGTTCGCCGCGATTCTGCTCGGACTTACGGTGGATTACGGCCTCGTCCTCCACCAGGAAGCCGTCGCGCACCCGGAAGCCGATCCGAACCACGTTCGGCGCACCGTGGGGCCGGGGGTCGTCTGGGCCGCCCTCACCACCGCCGCTGCCTTTGGCTCCCTGGTGTTCGGCGGCCTGCCCGGATTGACTCAGCTCGGGTTTCTCGTCGCGTGCGGGGTGCTCGTCGGCGCGGGGTTGATGCTGCAGATGCTGTTGTCGGCCCGACCCGTCGGTCACCGGCCGAAGGACCGTCCCCTAACCGTGCATCTTTCCGATCGCGCCGCCCTGGGGCTGACCGGGGCCCTCGCCGGTCTCGCCGTGCTGACGCTTCTCTTGCGGGGAGTGCCGGCGGTGGACGCATCTGCCACACCGCTGCGACCGCGACACAGCCAGGCCTATGGAGCGATGGAAGAGATGCGGCGACTCGTCGGTGGCGATGAGCCCGAGCCGTGGTGGATCCTGGCCACGGGACCCGACGCGGGGACAGTCGCCAACCAACTTCGAACCGCCGAGGCTGTCCTCAGCGAGGACAGGCGTCCCGCCCGCCTCCGAACCGAATACGACCTGCCGACATCCTTCTGGCCGGATCCCGAGCGCGCCCGCGAGAATCGACCTAAGCTCGCCGCATTGGCGGCCGATCGTGAACGGTTCGAACGCACGGTCCTCGCAGCGGGCTTCACTGCAGCGGCCTTGCGGGCGGACGCGGTGGTCCTGGACGCCTGGAGGCGGGCCGGGGAGTCCCATGACCCGTTCTGGCCGACCAACGCGGTGAGTGCCTGGACACTGTCCCAATTCGCGGCGCGCCCCGGAGAATCGCCCGGACTCGACCGTTACCTGGCCCTTGGGGTCATTCACCCGGCCGCCGATGGTCAAGCCAGTGTCGTGCGGCGACGCCTTCTCGCGGCGGGTCTCCTCGTTGGAGGTTGGGATTTGTTGGGGCGCGAATTGCTCGGACGCGTGGAATCCCGTCTTGCCTGGGTAGGCGGCTTGCTCGCCCTGGTCTGGATCGCGGCCCTGGGACTGACTTTTCGATCGATCCGGGAAGTGATTCTTGCGGCGGCGGCGCTGATGGCGGGGATCGCTCTGCTGGTGGCGCTGATGGCGGGTGTGGGATGGCGATGGAACCTGATGAACCTGATGGCGCTCCCCCTGCTCCTGGGAGCCGGCACGGATTACGCCATCCACCTTCAACTCGCCTTGCGCCGGCACGGCGGGGACCTCGTGGAGGTCCATCGCGCGACCGGCCGCGCGGTATTCCTCTGCGCGGCAACCACGGTCGCGGGTTTTGGTTCGCTCGCCTTCTCGAGCAACGAGGGTCTGGCCAGCCTGGGATCGGTTTGCGCGGTTGGGCTCTGCTGCATCTACGGCGTTTCGGCGCACCTGCTTCCCGCCTGGTGGCGGGTGCTCCATCGGCGACCTCCAGGTGGCGTCCCGTCCGTTGGTCCCGAGCCGGCATCCGGTCCGAATCGGCCGTCGTCGCTCTACAAGGTTCAAGGCTGGCGCGTGGCGACCCTCATCGCCGCGGTCATTCCACGGCGGGTATTCGGGGCCTCGGTCGCCTGGGTTGCGCTGGCCTACGCCGCGATCATCGGCGAACGGAGGCGGGTGGTGTTCCGGAACCTCCTTCCTTTGGTGAATGGCGACGTGCGCTCAGCTCAACGCGCCGCCTGGCGGACATTCGCCGCATTTGGGTGGAAGCTGGCGGATCTCTGGGGATACGAATCGGGCCGGGCCGTTGTCGGTCTCTTTGACACATTCACCGGCTGGGAGCACCTCCAGGCCGCACAGGCCACCGGACGCGGCGTCCTGCTCCTGACGCCGCATCTTGGGAACTGGGAATTTGGGGCCCCGCTCCTGGCGTCGCGCGGGATCCGACTGCTCGTCATCACCCTCGCGGAACCGGGCCGGGAGCTGACCGAACTCCGCCAGGCCGCCCGCGCGCGGTGGGGCATCGAAACGCTTGTGATTGGCGAGGACCCGTTTGCCCTCGTGGCGATTCACCAGCGGCTGGCGGCGGGCGCTGTCGTGGCCATGCTCGTTGATCGGCCGGGCGGGATGATCGCGGCGGATGCCGTCCTCTTTGGCCGTCCCTTTCGGGTTTCATCGGCGCCGGTGGAGCTCGCCAGGTCCTCAAACTGCATCCTCATGCCGACAGTGATTGTGCGGACAGGCACGGGCTATGCCGCCCATGTGCTTCCCGCCATCCCGTATGAGCGACGTGCGCTCGGCCGCCGGGAGGCCAGGCGCGAATTGTCCCAGGACATCCTGCGTGCGTTCGAGCCATGGCTTCGCCAGCATCCCGAGCAATGGTTTCACTTTGTCCCCATCTGGCCCACGGCGGAGAGCGGCAAGCCGGGCGGGCCATCCGCCGCCGGGGCGGGTCCAGCGCGCGAGTCTTCGCAGGTGCCGTTGCCCTTGCGGCCGGCCTCCTGAGTCATGGCCCCTTTTTGGCCGGCGCCGCGACCCCCTCGGCCGGCACGAAGACCGATGCCGCGGACGTCCTCGATGAGTGGCTTCAGCGACAGGCAGACATCCGAACCTGGTCCGCCGATTTCGTCCAGACGAGGTCATTGAAGACGCTCGTGCAACCGCTCACGACACGCGGGCACGTCCTGTTCGAAACACCTGACCGGTTTCGATGGGAGATCGGAGATCCGCCGGAGACGGTGGCCGTGCGCGAATCGAATACGGTTCTGATTCTCTACCCGCCTTTGCGGCGTGCCGAACGGTACTCGCTCGACGCGGCGTCCGCGGGACCCTGGAGACCGATGCTCACGCTGATGGAGGCCGGCTTTCCTTCCTCCCGGCAAAATCTCGAATCGCGGTTCCGGCTCCTGGAACACGCGATCTCTCCGAAGGGATACGAGTTGACGCTCGAACCGCGGTCTGCTGCCGCGCGTCGGGTCCTGACCCGGTTTCACCTCCTGCTTTCCACCCCAGGTCTGGAGTTGCTCCAGACGGAGATGGAGTTCGCGGACGGCTCGCGCCTTCGGAATGACTTCACGCACATCAGCGTCAACGCGCCGGTCGACGAAGGGGTCTTCTCGCCGCACCTCGGACCCGACTACACCGTGACGGAGCCTCTCGCCCCCGAACATCGGTGAACCCGGAGTTCCTCTCGCCGATGGACGTGGCGCTGGGCCGTCTGCCGCACGGGCCCGGCTTCCGCTTTGTGGACCGGTTGCTGGACCTGGAGCCTGGCGTTCGTGGAACGGGCGAGTATCGCGTGCGCGGCGATGAACCTTTTCTCGCGGGCCATTTTCCGGGTCATCCCTTGTTTCCCGGCGTGCTTCTGATCGAGGCATGCGCGCAGTTGGGCGGTGTCATCGCCCAATCCGACTCGGCTCAGGCGGTGCTTTCGGGACTGAAGCTCGCGGCGGTGCGTGGCGCAAAGATCCACGGAACCGCCACGCCGGGACAGGTGATCACCTTGCACGCCCGGGTGGTCGGGCGAATGAATCACCTCGTCCAGGTCCAGGCGACGGCCAGCGTGAGTGGCTCGATGGTCCTGCAGTGTGAACTGACGTTGGGAGGCGAGGCGGGACGGAGCCAGGGGTGACCTGGCCGATGCGGCCACGGTGGCTCGGACCCGAAATCGGTCATCTCCATCGTTCCATTTGTCCTCCGGGATGACCCTGGGTTCGTCCTTCCATGTTGCCGATGTCCCCCGACAGGAAGCGTTCCCTCCACTCCGCCCTTGATACCTTGCCGCGGGCATTGGCCGGAATCTCCGTCACATGCGCCCATTGGCGGGGGACCTGCCATGCGGGGAGATGACGCAGCGCGAAGGCGCGCAGGGCCGCATCGGGGAGGTCGCCCGCGTCGGCCGCCACCACGGCGACGACCCGTTCATTCCGCGCGGCGTCTCCGTCCGGGACGCCAAATACAATGCAGGCTCGCACCGCGGGATGGCGCAAAAGCGCCGCCTCGACGCGTTCCGGCGCGAGCTTGCGGCCTGCGACATTGATGAGGTCCGACGCCCGCCCGAGGAGCCGAAGGCCCGAGTCGTCCACGCTGGCCAGGTCACGGGTGAGGAACCGGCCGTGACCGAGATGGCCCGGTTCGGGCGGCACATAGCCAAGGCCGACCGACGGGCTCCGGACCTCCAGGCAACCGTCCCCCGCAACCGACGCGGACACGCCCGGCATCGGGACCCCGACCCAGCTTTCGTCGGTTCGCGGCCTGGGGCCTGGGTCATAGCCAATCCCCCCGCATTCCGTGGCGCCGTAGAAATTGTGGATCTTCAGCCCGCGCCGGCTGTAAACGGCGGTCTCGAGGTACAGCGGCAACGGGGCGCCCGCCGAGATCGCCAGGCGGACACACTCCGGGATGGCGTCGGCCTCGTGCCAGGTCCGCCACAGGGCGGGCACCGCCGCGAGCGTCAAGGCTTCCCAGCCCGCGGCCGCGCGTCGGACGGCCTCCGGGAACGGCCCGTCCGCGAGAAGGAGAGGGATGCCGTGCAAGAGGAGCGGAAGCACCAGGTTCGAGAAGCCATACGAATGGGCAAGGGAGATGACGCCGAGGTTTGGCCAATCGGCCCGCAGCCCCATGGCGGCCACGATCTGGTCCACATCAGCGGCCATTTGCTCCGCGGTGAAGGCGACAAGGCGGGGCGGCCCCGTCGTGGCCGAAGTCAGTTTCAGGTGTGCCACGCGGTCCGGCAACGTGGGCATCCTCACGAGCGCCTGGCCTGCATCCACCGGGCACGCGGGACGTCCGTCGCGCCAGGCGCGCAATACCGATAACACGAAGTCAACCGATGCGCCGCTCGGCCGCTCGACGCCCGCCGCCTGCGGCATGCGCTCTGCCGCATCCGCCAGGGCCCGGAAGCTCCATCGTTTACCGGTTCCCAATTCGGCCACTGCCAGCCCATCCGGGTGGGACACGGCGACCTGCCGCCAGCGGGCGTAGAGCATTGAGCGCTAGCTAGGCGCAGCCTACCGTGGGTCGCAAGCTTGTTGTGGATACTCCCTGGCACGTCGCGTGGCTCCTTTTGCGGTCCAGCCCAAGCCGAACCTGGCGATGGGTGGCCGGATGCTTTTGGCTGGCGGGATTGCTGGTGGCGGGATGCGCCGCACCCCGTCCGTCGCCGGTCACCCGACCGTTCGTTTTCGATCGGGACACTCTCGCCTTTGCCAATGAGACCCGCTGGATCTACCGGGAAGATCCTTTTACCGGCCGGATGACTCACATGGACCGCGAGCCTCCGCCGGAATACGACCACCGGTGTTTCGTCGTGGTCCGCGCCGCGAAACAGTTCCGGATGCATGCACGGTTCGATCCCGGAGCGCCGGTCGTTTCCAGTGACACGTATCGCGCCCTGATCAGGCAGGTGGTCGGCCGCTCGCCACGACAGGGTTCGCCGGACACGGACCGGATCGTGGTGCCGGGGTACGCCGATCTTCGGAGCTTCAGTCTCCCCCAGGAGGAACTTCTGAAGGAAACGCTGGGCGGTGCCTGGCAGAGCTATGTCCAGCGAGGCCATTGGCGGATGCTGTTTCCGTTCCCCCCCTCCTGTCGGGCGTCGACCGCGAGTCGGCTCGCAGCCGAAATGGAGGCGGGACACGTGGCGGCGGTGCATGTGGTCGATTTTCCCCGCCTGAGGATCAATCATGCCCTCCTTCTTTTCGCGGTGAAATCCAACCCGGAGGGCGACCGCTTTGCCGCGTACGATCCGAACTCACCGGACCGGCCGATTGTGCTGACCTATGATGCCCGTCTGCGACGTTTTGAGATGCAGCCAACGGCGTATTTCATCGGCGGTCCGGTGAATGTTTACGAGGTGTACCGGTCGTGGTGGTACTGAGAGCCCGTCTGAGAGGCTGTGAGGCGCCGCCGGGGCCTCCGTCCCGCTCATGCCGTCAATGGTAGGCGATCCCGGTCCCGACGTAATGCCGGACGCGGGTCTCGAGCGACCATTCGGAGCTGCCAGTGCGATCGTGAATTTCGATGACCGCATCGCATCCGGCTTTTCGGGCCTGCTTGATGAAGACCGGTATCGCGTCGTGTTCAAGGTTCGGCATCATGAAACCCTGCGACTCACAATGGACATCGAGTGTGGCCACCCGATCGAAGGGTCGTGATGGCAGCCCGTTGGTGTAGATCTCGATGGGATAGTCCGCCGGCTTGGGAGGCCGGGCGGGACCGATCGGAATGAAGCTCGCCACCTCGGTGGCGCATCCGGCGAAGAGCATCGCCAGGAGCCCGCACCCGATCCAGAGGATCCGCGCGCGAGTCTGCCTTCTCCCATGGGCTGAATGCGGTCCTGTGTTCATGCTCACTTTCCTTCGCTGAGAATCTCCTTCATCGCGGAGATCACCTGGTTGTCCCATCCTTGCTGCCCCGCGATACCGACGAAGGACAAATCGGTATCCACCCAGACCTTCGTCTCCGCGTCTCCTGATGGAAGGAGGAAGACCTTGACGGTTTCACCTCCGCTTCCGACGAAGAGTCCGAACTTATTCGGCCGTCGGCCGGCAACCATATAGGGTTCGGTCTTCTTGACTTCGCATCCTACCTGCGTCAAGGCGCGTTGGGCGGCCTCCCGGACCTGGTCCAGAGGATGCGCCATGACGACGGGCTCCTTCTTCTTTACATCCTCCATGTTGAGAATGTCTTCCTGTGTGAAGTTACCACCTCCCTTTGCCTTGGGGGTCGAGCCGCAGGCGGTAAAAAGGACGGCGACACACACGGGCAGTCCGAAGGCCACAACCCGCCGATAGGATAGCTTTGTGATTTGGAGCATAACCGTTTTTCCATTGAACCCTTGATTCCTCGCATGCCTCACGAGCGTCCGGCCATCCCTGCACCCAAACCCCGGGGTTTGCCAACAACAGGGCGGGCCAGACCACCGACCCGTGTTCAGGGAGTGACCCCGAAATACCTCCGCGACCGGCACGCGCAAGGAAATTCAGGCGGGACCTACATTGAATTCGCCGCGATTGTCTTGTCGGCAGGGACGCGAGACCTATGCGGCCATGGGTATCCTTCTTTGCGAAAATAGATGCACCCTCACCCCGGCCCTCTCCCATGGGATCCATCGGAAGAGAGAGGGTGCCCCCGCGGGCGCGGGACCGGGTGAGGGTTGCCACGCCATCTCTGCTGAACCGACTTTCGCAACGATTCCTTCCAGCCCCCTACTGCCGAGGCTTGTCACCCGTCCGGCGATCTCGTAAGCACCGCCTGATGTCCCTCCGTTTCCGCAGCCGCCAGGCGGAATCGTTCGACGAGCCGGGCCGACCGCCCGCGGAGGTTGCCGGGGACTATTCCCAACTGGACCGGGTGAACCGGTTCTTCCGCCACGCGGATCCGTTCACCCGGTTGCTCCTCCGCGCCGATCGTCCGGGCCGCTGGCGACAGGCGGCCGTGCTTGAGATCGGCGCGGGCGCGGGCGGTCTCGCGGTCGAACTCGACCATTGGGCCCGCCAGCGTGGTTGGAGATGGGAATTCACCTGCCTCGACCAGAGTCCGGTGGCCCTGCAATTGAATCCGATGCCCGGAAAGGTCCTCGGCGACGCCGTGGCGCTTCCGTTCGCGGACCAGGCATTCGACCTCGTGCTCGCCTCCCAGATGACCCATCACCTCGATGACGAGGGCGTCATCCGGCACTTTCGCGAGGCATGGCGGGTCACCCGACAGGTCATGATCATCAGCGATCTGCAGCGGGCACCGTTCCTGTTTGCGCTCGTCAGCGTCGCCGGTCCGCTCCTGGGACTGTCCCGCCGGATGCGCGCCGACGGCAGGCTGTCGGTCCGCCGCGGATTTCGCGTCGAGGAATGGGAGATCGCCGCGCGGCAGGCCGGGATCCACGCCGCGCGGGTCACGGTCCAGTTTGGCTGCCGTATCGTGCTTTGGGCGGACCGGGGGTGAGCAGCCAACGCATCCACCGGCAGGCGTCGAGAACGGGCCGGATCTTGCTCCTTTCCCCGCCATACACCGTCCGGATCGGGACGAACTCGATCCGCCACCCCGCCCTCACCGCCGCCAGAAGGACTTCCGACTCGATCTCGTAATGCTCGGTGACGAGTCGCAACTCCGGGACGCGCGAAGGCCGCAATAAACGAAACCCGCACTGCGAGTCGGGGAGGTGCTTTCCCGCGTGAAGACCCAGGATCCGACTCATCGTGCGGTTGGTGATGCTCCGCAGAAGGGGCATGCCGGACGGGGTGGCAAAGCGGTTGCCGATTACCAGGTCCGCGTCGGTTCGCAGGGCCGTGTCCACCAGGACGGGAATGTCCGAGGGCGCATGCTGGCCATCTCCATCCAGGGAGATCACCCATTCCACACCGCGATCGGCGAGCAGGGCCCAGCCTTCACGAACAGAGAATCCCTTTCCCCGCGAGCCATCATGCCGGATCACTTCCGCCCCGGCGTCCGTGGCCTCCGCCCTGGTGCCATCGACGGAACCGTCATCGATCACCAGGACGCGTTGAACATGGCGGCGAACCTCCGACACCACCGCGCCGATGTGCCCGGCCTCGTTCAAACACGGGATGAGCGCCTGGCATTCGAGTTTTCCCGCCACGGCCGAGAGCCTAGTTCGGACCGGTCGCGGCCCATAGGCGGGAGTGGTCGCCTCTTTGGGGTCGCTCCCCGGTGGAAACAGGAAAATGAATTGCGGCAGGACAGGGGCCCCCGGTTAATGCACGCGTGAGCCGATTGGTGCTTCCGACCGGACCCGGGGGATTTCGGGCCCACGGCCGGGCCCAGCAACGACTGCATCTCGACGCACGCGCCGCAACCCGGGCGCGGTTCGGCACGCGGGTCTTCGTGCGGGGAGTCGTCGAGGTCTCGAACTTCTGCCGGGAGAATTGCGCGTATTGCGGGATGCGACGCGACAACCGCCTCCTCCAGCGATACCGATCGGCGGTCGACGGGCTGGCGCGGTTGTTGATCGAGGATCGCCCGGCGGTGATCACCGATCTCAACATTCAGGCCGGAGAGGATCCCGTCGCCGCCCGCGAAGTGGTCCTGCCCCTGGTCACCCTCCTCCGCCGGCACACACCGCTGGGCATCAGTGTGTGCCTCGGCACCCTGGGCGAGGCGACTTACGACGCGCTCCAGGCCGCCGGCGCCGCCATTTACATCATGAAATTCGAAATGGCCGGCGCGAGGCGGTACCGGAAGTTCGAGGCGCCCGGGACGCTGGAGGAACGGTTGCGCCATATTCGGATCCTCGCCGCGCGCGGATGGCACGTCAGCTCTGGTTTCATTGCGGGTTTGCCGGGCGATACGGACGAAGAACTCAACGCTAATCTCGATCTGGCCGCCGCCCTGCCCCTTCGCGGCTGCAGTGTCAGCCCTTTCATCCCCGGCGACGAGACCGGAATGCGCGACGCGACGGCGGGCAGCATCGAAACAACGCTCAATTGCATGGCCTTGCTCCGGTTGCGACGCCCGGACTGGATCATTCCCGCCGTCAGCGCCCTGAATCTGGCGCAGCCGAATGGAGGATACCGCCGTGGACTCGCGGCTGGCGCCAATCTTGTCACCATCAACCTCACGCCCCCGAGCCATCGCGCGGATTACCTGCTCTACACCCGGGAGCGGTACATCATGACAACAGAACGGGTGCTGAACGCCCTCGCCGCCGAGAAACTCACCCCCTCGGCGACGAGCCTCGCCACCCACTATTCCAAGGGCCCGCTCGCGACGGATCGTCCGGATGCGGGCGCGGACGCAGCCCCCGGCGTGGGCAAGGGCATGGCCGCTTTCGCCGGCTGAGGAAAGGTTGCGCGGCCCCACGATCGCCATCCTTCCTTCAGCTCGAGCCAGGCCCAGTGAAGGAGCGCGCCCAGCAACGGCCGCGCGCTCGTCAGTTCGAGCGTGTAGCCGCGGAACAGGAAACGGGACTTTCCGTTCCGGCTGCCGAAGGTCCCCCGGCGACGCCGCGCGTCCGCGATCGCGGCGAATCGGCGGTTGTAGGCCCGCATCAGGAGAAAGAACGGGATCGAGGGCGGCGTCGAAAAGACCGGTTCCCGCAAGGCCATGGCGCCCCGTCGAAACGGCTGCGACACCACGCCGAGATAGTACAGGCCGAGATCCAGCAGGAACGCGGTCCGCATGAGTTCGAAATCCCCGAGGTACGCGTACTTCCCTTCGTAGATCGCTTCGAACCACCGCGAGTAACTTTCCGCGAAGACGGCATTATGTCGGTTCAGACGTTCACCGAGTTCCTCCCCTCCCAGGTCCGAAAGGACGATCTCGACGCCTGAGAAGGTGGTGAAGGCGACCCAGTCCAGGCCCGGACTGTAGAGCGGATCGAGAAACCCCGCCGCGTCGCCGATCAGAACGAAACCCTCCCCCGCCTGAACGCGGCAGGAATAGGCCAGGTGCCGGCGCCAATGCACGTCCCCTTCCTTGCAGCGGGCGTCAGCGAGAATCTCGCGCGCGACGGGATGGGCCATCAGGAAGCCCTTCAAGCGCTCCGCGAGCGAACCCTCCGACGGCCAGGCGACCCGACGTTCATCGAACACGACACCGACGCTCGTGTCGCCGCCCTTCAGCGGGATGCACCAGGCCCACCAACCGTCGCCCATGAAATGATTCGTCGCTGTCCCCCGGATGCCCGGACACGCTGCCGCCCATTCGGGGTAGCGCGTGGCAAGTTCGGACCCGTCCCAGTCGCGCACGCCCTGCCAGCGAGCCCAGGCGGAACAAGTTGGATGCCGGCGGTTGGGCACGAGCCATCCCTCCTGACGGGCCAGGACGGCGGCGACGCCGCTGGCGTCCACGACCCATCGGGCGCGGATCGATTCCACGGCGCCGTTGTGTTGAACCTTGACCACCTGGCCGGCACGGCCGCCGAGGTGCACTCCGACGACCGTGGCTGGCCTCCAGCAGCGGGCGCCGGCCTCGCAGGCCAGGCGCAAGACCTCGCCATCCAGGACCGAGCGATCCAACTGGTAGGCCGGCAGGCGAACGAGGTACCGCGTCCCGATCTCACCACAATCCGCCAGCCCGGTCGTCTGCTCGTCGTGGAACCAGAAGCGCATGCCCTGCTTGACGAGGTGCGCCTCGTTCAAGTGCCGGGTGAGGCCCAGGACGCGCCCGAGAAAGAAGCCGCTGATCTCGACGGTGGCCTCGCCCACGCGCCGCCCGAACGCGACGGAGCGCTCGAGAATCAACACCCGGAGCCCCGGTTGTTCCCGCAACAACAACAAGGCGGCGGCTGAACCCGCCAAGGCGCCGCCCAGGACGACGACATCCCAGTCGTCCCCGGGTCGTGTTCCATTGGTCGGCGCCCCGCTCAATCGGTCACAGGATGGACGGGCGGCGCATCCGATGGCAACCTCTCCCATCCACCGTGCCGTCCCTCGCCCATTCCACGTCGAGCCAGCCGCCGCGGGTTGTCATCACGGGTGCGGGAATCATCACCGCGTTGGGCGCCCACTGGAATGCCAACGCCGCCGGGTTCGCCGAGGGGCGCTGCGGATTCGGTGGCGTCCGACTGTTCGACGCGTCCCGATACCGGGCACGACAGGCGGCGCAGGTGCCCGATCGGGATGTGATGGAAATGGTGGACGCGGGACGACTCCCGCCGCGGCGTGTGCAACGCATGGACCGGGCCGCGCGGCTCCTGCTTCTGGCTGCCAGGGAGGCCATCGCCTCGGCGCGTCTCGACCCACCGTCCGTGCGCGGACCGCTGCCCGTCGTGGTCGCCACCACCAGCGCCGGGATGAACAGTGGTCTCAGGTACTTCGATCGCGCCCTTCGATCTCCCAATTCAAGGCGCGGCCAGCCGACGAGGCTCGACGATTATTTCGTTCACCGCCATCTCCATGACCTCGAAATCGATTTGGGACTGCGCGGGCCTGCGACGGCCCTCGGCAATGCCTGCGCGTCCGGCGCCAACGCCGTAGGTCATGCGTGGGAACTCCTCCGCGCGCGCCGCGCCGAATGCGCGGTCGCCGGCGGCTACGATGCCCTCAATGAACTCGTCTTTGCCGGGTTCGACTCCCTCCAGGCCCTCTCACCGACGGCATGTCGCCCGTTCGATCGCGAGCGCGACGGCCTTGGGTTGGGAGAAGGCGCCGCGCTGCTCGTGCTCGAGACGCTGGAGCATGCGCGGGATCGCGGCGCCACGATCCTCGCGGAACTGGCCGGGTACGGTCTCGCGACCGATCTTCATCATCTCACCCAGCCGCACCCGGAAGGTCTCGGCGCCGCAGCCAGCATGAGCGCCGCCTGCGCGCTGGCGGGCCTCGCCCCCGCGGACATCGACTACATCAATGCCCACGGCACGGGGACGGTCCTCAACGATCGCGCCGAGGCACTCGCCATCGGGGCTTGGGCGGGCGAGGCGGTCGGGGAGATCCCGGTCAGCTCGACCAAAGCCTCCGTCGGCCATCTCCTGGGGGCCGCCGGAGCCGTCGAGGCGGTCATCTGCGTGATGGCGCTGCTGGGCCAATGGCTTCCTCCAACGATCAACGTTCGCGAGCCGGATGCGGTCTGCCGCTTTTCGGTGCTCCAGCAAGCCCGGAAAGCCGCTCGTCTCGAAGCGGTGCTCTCCAATTCGTTCGGGTTCGGAGGCTCGAACGCAACCCTGGCGTTTCGAAGGTGGCATGATTGAGGTGTCGATTGCCGGCATCGGAGCCGTCTCTCCGGCAGGATGGGGCGTTTCACCCCTGCTGACGGCTTTGACGACCGGTCAACCGCCGCCCACCAGCGGCCTTTCACGACCGGGCTGGGAGCAGCCCCTGGTCGTTCGACGCGTGCCTTCCCCTCCTGGACGACTGGCCCTCCTCGGTCATCCCCGCCTGCGACGCGCGAGTGCCATCTCCCGATTCGCCGTTGCGGCCGCCTTCGAGGCGCTTGGACGCGGGCTCGAAGAGGCGCCGGGGCCGGTCCTGGCCCCTGACCGCTGGGGCCTTGTGTTCTGCACGATGACGGGCAGCGTCGAGTACTCCCGCCGATTCTTCGAACAAGTCCGCATCGACCCTGCAATGGCGAGTCCGTTGCTTTTTCCAGAGACGGTTTTCAACGCGCCCGCGAGTCACGTCGCCGCGCTGCTCGGTCTGTCCGGCCGGGTCCATACGGAGATCGGCGATGCGACTTGTGTATTTGGGGGGCTGCAGACGGCGGCGTTGTGGCTCGAAACCGGCGCGGTGGACACCTGCCTTCTGCTCGCCGCGGAGGAATCCGACTGGCTCGCAGGCGACGGCCTTTCCCTTCGGTACCCCCATTCCATCACCGCCGAGGGCGCCGGCGCCCTGCTCGTCTGCCGGACGGACGACCCTCGTGGGCTGGCCCGATGCCGGCTGAACGGCGTCGACGGAGGAGGGGGGACGACGGCGCGAACCTCGGGCGCGGCTCAACGGTCCGGCCGCTACCCGGTGGGACCGGTGCTCGGCGAGGCTTGGTCCGCGGGCACATCATGGCAGTGGATCGCCTCCGTGGCGGCCATTGCCGCCGGTGCCCTGGAACTGGGGGAAGGTGTGACCCCGGACACCTTTGGGCGGGAGTGCCGCGTCTGTTTCGAATCCCCTCGTGGGAACGCGGCTTGAGACCCAGTTCGGGAGGAAGTGCTTGTCCCGGCGGGCGCGCCAGCCGAGGGTCATGGGTTCTCAGCGCGGAGGAGCCGTAACCAAAGGAAGTCGCCGATGGGTGACCGTTCTGAAAGTCTGATACGCCAACTCAAACAGGTGCTGGTCGAGAACCTCATGCTCCAGGTGGAGCCGGAAACGATCGGAGACACGCAACCGTTGTTCGGTCCGGGAGGGCTCGGCCTCGATTCGATCGACGCGCTCCAGATCGTCGTCGCGCTTGAGAAGCATTTTGGGTTCAGGATCCCGGATGCCAATGCGGCCCGCGAGATCCTGCGCGATGTCGCGACCATCGCCGCCGCGATCGAGAATTGCGCCACGAAGGACACGAAGGCAGAGACTTGAGGGCAGGCCGCACAGCGCCGGGCGCGTGACAGGAAACCTCGTCGCGGTTAGGAGGTCGGAGCCCGTCTGAGTGCGCGGCGGAAAGGCGCACTCAGACGGGCTCTTAGGGAGTTAACCTAGGTCAACACTTCCTTCATCAGGGCTGGCGTGCCGCGTTAAATGAAGGCAAGATGGTCGCGTTTAGGTATGAAGCGAATGATTCCCTGGCTGGGCGCCGCGATCGCGGCGGTCTGGCTGCTCACGGTCCTGGTGCCCCCCTCCGCCAAGGAGAAGGATGAACGTCAATTCAGTCAAATCCCCGTCCTCCTGAATGGGCGGGTGCAGCCGCTGGACTCCGTGGCGCGGAATGCCCTGCTCCAGCTCCGAAAGAAGCAGACCGTTCGCGTGGTCGATCACGCCACCGGCAAGACGACACTCGAGCTGAGCGCCATCGACTGGCTCAAGGAAGTCCTGTTCGAGGCTGAAGTGGCCGATACCCGCCCCGTCTTTCGCATCGATCACCCCGAGGTCATCGCCCTGTTGAAGATCCGCAGCCAGGACAAGCACTTCTCGTTCGCCGAAATCCAGACGGGACTCGATGAACTCGAAAAGGAGGCCAAGCGGATCAACGACGCCAAGATCAAGGCGGAACAACAGACCCCCTTCGAGAAGGCGGTCATGGTGCTCTACAACCAGGTGATCCTGTACCAGCGCCTCAAGAACAGCCTCAAGCCCGAGCAGGTCGCCGAGTTGGGGCCTTACCTCGCCTCGTTCGAGGCGGCGATCGGCCCCGGGCGGGCCGCCGCGCGCGCCCGCGAGGAGGGCAGGCCCTATGATCGCGACGCCCTCGACCGACTGATCCAGCCGTTGTCGGGCTTCGACCGGGTGTCCCGCTTCGCCTATCCCCTCATGATTCCCGACGCCGAGACCGGTCATCAGCGCGAGGATTGGGCGAACGCCGGCGCGGCAATGGTTCACGCCGGGCAGACGGGAGTCGTTCCCGATCCCATGAAGGAATACGCGAAAATGAATGACGCGTTTCGCGCGGGGGACCTGGCCGGCTTCAACCAGGCTGTCGATGCATACGACCAGTGGCTCGTCGCCCATCAATACAGTCCGGAAATGGCCAAGGGCCGCAGCGAGGGGTTCTTCAACCGGATGCAGGCCTTCTACCGCGCGATGGTCATCTACGTGGTGGCGCTGCTCTGTGCGTGTTTTTCGTGGTTCAACCGGAACGAGACCGTGCGCCGTCTCGGGGTGTCGGTGGCGCTGGTGGCGCTCGTGATGCACACCATCGGGCTCATCTACCGCATGGTCCTCGAGGGCCGGCCACCCGTCACCAACCTGTATTCCTCGGCGATCTTCATCGGTTGGGGAACGGTCATCCTCGGCTTGGTCCTGGAAAGATTCTACCGCGATGGCATTGGCCTGATGATCTCCGGACTCACCGGGTTCGCGACGCTGGTGATCGCGCACAACCTGGCGATGAGCGGCGACACCATGGAGATGCTGCAGGCCGTGCTGGACACCAACTTCTGGCTGGCCACCCACGTGGTGGTCGTGACGCTCGGGTATGCGGCGACGTTCGTCGCCGGTTTCCTCGCCGTGTTGTACATCGTCCGGGGATTCTTCACCTCCGGGCTCTCCCTGACCTCGGCCAAAGCGCTGTCGCGGATGGTCTATGGAGTGGTCTGTTTCGCGACGCTCTTCAGTTTCGTCGGGACGGTCCTGGGCGGCATCTGGGCGGATCAGTCGTGGGGCCGGTTCTGGGGTTGGGATCCGAAGGAAAACGGCGCCCTGCTCATCGTCCTTTGGAATGCCCTCTATCTCCATGCGCGATGGGGCAAGGTCCTGTCGGAAAAGGCCCTGATGGCCACCGCGGTTTTCGGAAACGTGATCACCGCGTTCTCATGGTTCGGGGTGAACATGCTGGGGATCGGCCTGCACAGCTACGGCTTCATGGATGCCGCGTTCAAGTGGCTGATGCTTTTTGATGCGAGCCAACTGGTGCTGATCGCCGTGGCCCTGCTTCCACTGCGCTTCTGGCGCAGTTTCCGGAACGTCGCTCAGGTGCCCGTGACCGGGACAAAGGCCCCGCGCCTGGTTGCCAAGCCGAAGCCGGCGTAGGCGAAAGGGGAAGCGGGAAGGCCTAAACAATCAACATTCAGATCGGGGAATGGGCGATGGATGATCGGACACAGCGCGGGACCGCGGGCTTCAGCCCGCATCGACGCTGGAATCGAAGCATGGACCCCAAATGGCCGATGGCCGATTGGTGGGTCAGGTGTTGAAGCGGCGTGAACGCCGCGCTCCGGTGAAATACCGGTGTTCCTATCTCCGCAGCCGGAAGAACCGCGCCCCAGTTTCCTGGAGGGGCACCGAGACACGCTGTTGGGAACCGTCCTGAACCGGCGTGGTGTCGATGGGTTGCCAAGCGGCCGCAGGCCCCAGGGAACCCGTGGCCTCCAGGACATAACCCGTCGCAGACGCCGGCCAGCTCAGGTCCGCCGTATTCTCCCCCAGCGCGATGGCGATCGCAGGTTGCAGGCTGGTGCCGATCACAAACGGATCAGGGCTGATGGCAATACCATCGAGGGTCGTCACTGCGATCAAACCGGTCGTCGCTCCGTCCGGAACGACGGTGTCCACCTCGGTCCCCGAGACAACGGTGAACGTCGCGGAGGTCCCGTTGAACTCCACCTTGGCCGTCGACCGAAGGCCGGTTCCGGTCAGTGTCACCGACATGCCGACGGCGCCGCTCGGCGGGTCGAACGAGGTCAGCGTGGGGGTTGCCCCTTCGACAATGAAGATCCCGGGCGCCTGGGCCTCCAGACTCGAGGCGGTCCGGACCTTGAACGGTCCGCTGTAGGCGCCCAGCGGCATGATCGCGCGGACGTTGGTGGAATTGAGGACCGTGTAGGTCGCGTCGACGTCCCCAATTCGAACCCAGGAGAGATTCGTCAAACCGGCCCCAACAAGGGTGACGGCCGTTCCGGCTGGCCCGGTTGTCGGCGTAAACCCATCCAATACCGGCCGCACGGTGAACGTCGACGAGGTGGCGTTCGTGCCCCCGGAATTGACGACGGCGATTGGACCCGTGGTGGCCAGGGGCGGGACGACGGCCATGAGGCGCGACGCGGAAACCATCGTGAATGACGCCTCCACCCCATGAAACAGCACATGCTCGACTCCGCCAAGGTTCTGCCCGTCGACCGTCACGACATCGCCGCGAACCCCGGAAGTCGGATTGAACGTGGTCACGCGGGCGGGAAACTGGAAGTTCGCCTCGGTGGTAAAGGTGCCGTTCGTCGTGACGATCTTGATCGGGCCCGTGCCGGCGCCATTCGGGACGACCGCAGTGACCCGGGTCGACGACTCCCCGTTCACCGTGGCGGCCTTGACGCCGTTGAATTGAACCTCCTTCAGTCCCTGGAATCCGCCACCCTCGATGACCACGTTGGTCCCGACCTGGCCGAAGGTGGGCGTGAACCGGATGATGCGCGGCGTCACGACGAAATTGCTCGAACTCACGGCGACGCCCGCCGGCGTGGTGACCTGAACCGGACCGTTTACGGCGTTCGTTGGAACGAACGCGAGCAGGTTGGTGGGCGAGACGATGTTGAAGGCCGCCGCCGCCGAACCGAAGGTCAAAGCGTCGATCGTCCCGAGGTTCTGGCCCTGGATCTCGATCGAATCCCCGGGTTTCCCCTGGGGCGGGCTGAATCCGGTGAGCAGGGCCGTGACGAAGAAGGGCGTCACCGTCGAGAAGCTGCCGGCCTCGTTGGCGATCGTGATCGAACCGGAGGCGGCCCCATTCGGAACCACCGTCAGTAGTTGGTTGATGCCCGTAATCTGGAAATCCGTCGGTGTTCCGTTGAATTCGACACTCGTGATTTGACCGCGGCCGCCGCCGAGGCCGGTTGCGAAATTGGCCCCCGAGATCGTGACGAACGTGCCAACCCCGCCGGACGGCGGTTGGACGTCGGTGATTCGCGGGGCGGCGACGAAGATCTGGGCACTGCTGGCGGAGCCCTGGGGTGAGAACACCGAGATTTGCCCGGTGAGGGCATTGGCCGGAACGCGCGCCTGCAGACCGCCTGCGCTTTGGGACACGATCTCGCCGCTCGCATCCGACGACCCGAAGAAGACGACCGAGACGGTCTGGAGGCCCGTGCCTGAGAGGGTGACCACGGTCCCAGCGGGACCGTGGTCGGGCGTGAAGCCCGAAATTGTTGCGCTGCGACCTTCGAGGACTGCCGTTAGAAGGATTCCCGACAAGGCGACCCATCGCTTCCACGTAAGAGACTGTCTGAAAAATAATTGGAGTCCTGCGACGAGGGATTTTGTGCGAGGCCGAGGCGGCGAGACCGGAGCATCCCCGCAGCGGGCTGTGACGGTCGAGCCAACGAAGGCCTCGCGCAAAAGACCTGTCGCCCGGAGGGTTTTCGCGGAAAAGGCCCTCTGGCTTCGTTGCTCCTCGGTCACAGACCGCTGGCGGGTATGCTCCCTCGTCGCGCCTCGCCATAGGGCCTTTTCCGCGAAAACAGGACCCCACTTATTTTTCAGACAGTCTCTAAGGCTTACAACCATAAGACGCTGACGATGCCACCAGTCCCGGAGTCGCGCCACTGCCTCGGACGGGTGATTGCGGCGGGACACCCTCCCCCGCTCCCACTGGCGGGGGACACCTTTCCCCACCCGACCGGGCACGGATGGGCGCGGGCACATTCCTGAAGAAACACTGTCGGGGTCAGCCACGGGCGAAGCGTTGCCCTCCCGGGCAGCGGCTTGGGGCTCGAATCCCGTGTGCGGCTCCCGTCCGTCACCCCAGGCTTGCGTTTCGATTGGCGCCGCCTTTGGGTCGGATCCACCGATGGATCTGAAGGCGGTCATCTTTGACATGGACGGCGTGCTCACCGATTCGGAGCCCTTGATCAACGAGGCGGCGATCACGATGTTCCGCGAACTTGGTTTCGAGGTTGCGCCCGACGACTTCCTGCCCTTTGTGGGAACGGGAGAGGACCGCTACATCGGCGGCGTTGCCGAGGCTCATGGTGTCTCTCTGGACCTGGCGCGCGCCAAACGACGGACCTACCAGATCTATCTCGAACTGGTCCCCAAAAAACTCCGGGCCTTTCCGGGGGCCGTGGACAAGGCACGGGAATTCCGGGCGGCAGGTCTCCGAATCGCTGTTGCCTCAAGCGCGGACCGGGTGAAGGTCGAAGCGAATCTATCGCAGATCGGGCTGCCCGCCGGATGGTGGGATGCCGTGGTGACGGCGGAAGCGGTCTCGCGACGCAAACCGGCGCCGGATCTGTTTCTGACCGCCGCGCATCAGCTTGGGTTCTCGCCGGCAGACTGTGTGGTCATCGAGGACGCCGTGAACGGGATTGAAGCGGCCCGTGCCGCCGGCATGCGCTGCGTCGGGGTGGCGCAGACCTTTTCAGCCGATCGACTGGTGACCGCGGACCAAGTTCGACCGAATATCGCTTCGGTCCTGCTCGAGGATCTCCATCGCAGGGGGGATCCCGCATGACAACGGCCGAATGCCTGGGGCCCTCGCGTCCGGGACCTTGGGGACCGTGGGCGACCCTCGCGCTCGGCGCGGCCATCGCCCTGATTTATCTGACCGCGCAATCCATCGCCATGACGCCGCTGGCGGTGTTCCACGCCGCTCGCGGGGCGGGGGCCGCGGACCTGAGGTCCCTCGCGATGAGCGGGATGAATGTCGCCATCGCCGTGACGCTGTCGTGCCCGGTGATGCTGACCGCCTGCGGGCTGGCGAGCCTTCTTCGCCAGGGGCCGCCCCTGGGGGATTACCTCGCCATCAGGCTCCTGCCAAGACGCCGGGTGCTGTTCTGGTCCGTGCTGATGGTGGGCGTCGGCCTGGTTGAATCCTTCCTCGATGACTGGCTGGATCGGCCGATTCCGAGATTCATGCTCGAGGCGTACACGACCGGCGGTCATTTGCCCTTCTTCTGGTCGGCCGTGATTCTCTGGGCGCCATTGGCAGAGGAAGTCTTCTTTCGCGGGTTCCTGTTCTCCGGGCTCGCGGCATCGCGCATCGGGACGCCGGGGGCAATCGCGGTGACCACGATCCTTTTCGCGCTCATGCACGTCGGTCAGTACGAAGTGTATGAACTCACCCAGGTGGCGGTGGCGGGGTTGTGTTTCGGCTTGGCGCGCGCCAGGACCGGGTCGCTGCTGCCGCCTCTGGCGATGCACGTCTGCCTGAATTTTGCGTCCATGATCCTGTTCCTGACCACCGAGGTTACCGGGTAGCCACCCAATCGCGATGTGTCGCGCGTGAGCCCATCGACCGCGGCCGGCCGCCCACCTGTCCCGTGGGAAAGGTCTGGGCGACGCCTCCCGACTCCGTTCCGCCCGACACCAAAAGAAAACCCCGGCCACCTTGCGGCAGTCGGGGTTGTGAGATTACGGATGGGTGGGTCCCAGGGTCGTATCCCCGTGATCAACGCTCCTTCGATTCGTCGACGGTCAGGAAGATGTTTCCACCCTCCCGCCAGATGCGAAGAAGGATGCGCGCTTTCGAGAGGTCCCGAACCGCGTCGATCGCGGATTCGGCATCCTTGACCGGTTGATGATTGATCTCACGGATCACGTCCCCCTCGCGGAGACCGGAGCGATACGCCGTGGAATCCTGGTCGAGGTCCGTGACGACGGCACCCTCGACCGTCCGGGGGAGATTGAATTGCTGTCGCAGTTGCGGGGTGAGATCGCCGACGACCACGCCCTGGAGACCACCCACGTCGGCCTGTTGGCCGCCACCGCCATTGCGCATGCTGGCGAGGTCCTTGTCCTGCGGGAGTTCGTTGAGGACCACATCCACGGATTTGGGAGTGCCATCCCGCAGCAAATCGACGGTGACCTCCTTGTCGGGAGCGGTCTCACCGACCATCAGCTTGAGGTGCCGGCTGTCGGTGACGTCGTGGCCGTTGAACTTCGTGATGACATCGCCGACCTTGATCCCGGCCTTCGCGGCGGGGCTCTTGGGAGTGACATCCGCCACCAGCGCGCCCTCCGTATTGCTCTTCACGCCGAACTCGCTGGCGAGCCCTGGATCGAGGTCCTGGATATTGACCCCCAGGAACCCACGGATCACGCGGCCGTGTTCGACGATGTTTTCCATCACGTTCCGGGCGAGATTCGACGGCACCGCGAAACCGACGCCGTTGTTGCCGCCGCCGCGACTGACGATGGCGGTGTTGAGGCCGATCAACCGGCCCTGGGCATCGATCAACGCGCCGCCCGAATTACCGGGATTGATGGCGGCGTCCGTCTGGATGAAGTCCTCGTATTCGAGCCCCATCGGGCGTCCGAAGACCGCGCGGCCCGTGGCGCCCACGATGCCCATGGTGACGGTTTGTCCGACAGCGAAGGGATTGCCGATCGCCAGCACGACGTCGCCGACTTCGACCTTGTCGCTGTCGCCGATCTTGATGGCCGGAAGGCCGCTCGCCTCGATTTTCAAGACCGCAATGTCGGATTTCGAGTCACGTCCGACGACCTTGGCGGGGTATTCTTTTCCGTCCGGGTTGAGGATGACCGTGATCTCGTCCGCATCATCGACGACGTGGTTGTTCGTCAGGATGTAGCCGTCCTCGGTCACGATGACACCCGAACCAAGTCCCTCCTGGCGGGGAGTCATCATCGAGCCACCGGGAAACCGGTCGCCGAAGAACTGTCGCAGGGCCGGGGGAAACGGGCTCATGCCCTGGACGCGCTTGGGCTTCGTCTCCGTGGCGACGCTGACGACGCTCGACGCGACCTCTTTGACGACCGGGGCGAAGCTGGTATGAAAGTCGCCCTCCCGCTTGAGGGGTTGATTGTCGACCTGCAACTTCAGGTCGGCGGCGCCCTTGTTGTCACGCGCCAGGGCGTTTTGCGTGAAGACCACGCCGGCCGCTGTCAGGAGCAGGACGCCTCCCAGCAGCGCCAACCGGGCCTTCTGGCTGAGCTGAGCTTTTAGATTCATAGATTCGGATCCTTTCGACTGTTCCATCTGTTCAAGTTCTACGGGGTTCAAGATGGGGAGGCAATCTGGACCGACCCTTTCGCGATCATTACAGATTCGTAAGGTGCCTTCGGAGGCGGGCGGCGGTTCCCGGTCGCGCGCCGCGGGAGGTCCACGGTAGGGTCCGGCCCGCCACACCATGCGTCTAACCCTCCCAGACTGGCTCGTGATCGGCGGTTGTTTCCTGGTTTACATCGTGCTCGGCTCGGTGGTGGCGCGGCGGGCCGGCCGAAGTTTCCGATCCTTCTTCCTGGGCGACCAGAAGATGCCGTGGTGGCTCCTGGGCTTCTCGATGGTGGCGACCACCTTCGCGACAGACACCCCGAACCTGGTGACGAACATCGTCCGGACCAGCGCGGTGTTCGGGAACTGGCAGTGGTGGGCCTTCCTGCTCTCGGGGCTGGTGACCGTGTTCTTCTATGCGCGACTGTGGCGGCGGTCGGGCGTGCTGACGGACATCGAGTTCAACGAACTTCGGTATTCAGGCGCGCCGGCGGCGGTCCTCCGCGGGTTTCGGGCGATCTACCTGGGGGTCATTTTCAACACGATCATCATGGCGAACGTCACGCTGGCCGCGATCAAGATCGGGGCGGTGCTCCTGGGGCTGACTCCCCTCCAGACCATCCTCATTGCCGCCGTCATCACCACCCTCTACTGCAGTGCCGGCGGACTTACGGGGGTCCTGCTGACGGACCTCCTGCAATTCGTCATCGCGATGGCGGGGGCGATCGGCGCCGCCCTCTACGTGGTGCGCCTTCCGGAAGTCGGCGGGTGGCACGCCCTCCTCCAGCGTCCGGAGATCCAGCACTTGATGCCGGCGTTGCCGCCGTCGGGAGGAGTCCCCTGGGAGACCCTCATAGCCGTTTTTCTTCTGCCCCTCTGCATTCAATGGTGGGCGACGTATTACCCGGGGTCGGAACCCGGTGGAGGCGGGTATGTCGTTCAACGGGTCCTTGCCGCCCGCGACGAACGCCATGCCGCCGGGGCGACGCTGTTGTTCAACCTGATGCACTATGCCGTGCGCCCTTGGCCCTGGATCGTCGTAGCACTGGCGTCCGTCGCGGTGTTTCCAACCCTCGACTCGCTTCACGCGCGATTTCCATCCATCGACCCGAAGATCCTGGGGCATGACCTCGCCTATCCCGCCATGCTCACCTTTCTCCCGCCGGGGTTGATGGGACTGGTGGTCGCCTCCCTGATCGCCGCCTACATGTCGACGATGTCGACGCAGCTCAACTGGGGATCCTCGATCCTCGTCAACGATGTGTATCATCGGTTCCTGGATCGCTCGGCCCCGGAGAAGCGCCTGGTGCTGGCGGGGCGGATCGCGACGGCGGCGCTGATGGTGCTGGCCTGCCTGGTGGCGCTCTGGCTCGAAAGCGCCCTGGGGTCCTTTCAACTCCTCCTCCAGATCGGGGCCGGGACCGGTCTCCTCTTCCTGCTGCGGTGGTACTGGTGGCGCATCAATGCCGTCGCCGAGATCGTCGCGATGATCGTCTCCTTCGGGATCGCCCTCGTCTTTCAGGTCGGTCACGGATTCCATCTTCAGACTTGGACCCAGCTCCTCATTGGCGTCGGCCTGACGACTGCGGCGTGGATCGTTGCCGCATGGGTCTCGGGGCCAACCGACGAGGCGAAACTTCGGGAATTCTATCGGCGGGTGCAACCGGGCGGACCGGGCTGGCGAACCGTGGTGGAACGCGCCGCCGGCGACGGCATCCAACTCGAGGATCCCTCGCGCCCGCAGGACTTCGGCATTGCCTTCGGCGCACTGGTGGCAGGGCTCGCCGGCATTTGGGGGCTTCTCTTCGCGGTGGGAGCCATCCTGTACCATCGGCCCGCGGCCACCCTTGGCTGGGGAGGACTCGCCGCCGCAGGTTGGCTGGTCATCGGATGGCTCTGGCCCAAGATGAAATTCCGCTGATCGGCACAACCCCCGCCGGGATTTGCCCCAACAGCGGATCACGAGGGCGAGGTGCCGCTCCCGGATGCCGGGACCGGATCCGCCTCCTTGAGCCGGCTGACCGCGTCGTGAAGACGCCGCGCCAGTTCCTTCCTGTCCTGGACGCCGCGAACAGGGTCTCCGTAGCGAACGCGCCCGATGATCCAGCGCTTCGACAGGAGATTCAAAAAATGCGGGGCAAAGACCATCTCGCGCCAATAGGCAACCTCCTCGGCGACGATCCCGTCGGAGACTTCATAGGTGATGCAGGCCGGTGTTACCATCCAGCCGTTGGCAACGGCCGGCTCGAGAAGGGATGAACGGAACGGCAGGACAGTCGCTCCGCCCGAACTCGTGCCTTCGGCAAATACTGTGATCACGGTTCCGCGATCGATGATGCCGCGAAATGCGGCCCCCACTTCCGCGACGTGCCCGCGCGCCTGCCGCTTCACGAACAGGGTCCCTCCACAGCGGGCAAGCGTCCCGATGTAAGGCCAGCGGCGCACCTCCGCCTTGGACACAAAGACCGTCGGAGCCGCCGACGCGATGACGGGAATGTCGAGGTAACTGAGGTGATTGCAGACGACGAGGCCCGAGCCTGGCGGCGTGCCCTCGTGTTCGCTTCGCACCCCGATCCGTGAGAGTATCCGTCGGCTCACCGCCTGGAGCCAGGCCGCGCATTCCACCGGGTCCTCCCCACGACCCGTCGTGCGCAGACGCCAGACGTGCTCGGCAATGCCCGCCCCGGTGACGGCAAGAAAGCTCAAAAGCCGGCCGGCGGTTCGGAGGGGGTGACGAAGGGCGCCGGACACGGCGACCACGATAGGCGGTCGGGCCGCCCGGTCTCAATAGCTGCGGAATCCGCCGCATCCGGTCGGGGTGCCGGATCGCAGCAACCGCCGGGGAACCGGTCCTCAGCCGGTCGCTGTTCCGTCCGACGGACCTTCGGCCGCAGCGGCGGTTTCAGCGCGCGCGGGTCGGAGAGGGACTTCCAGGGGCAGGAGAGGCTGGCCGCGCAGCCAGGTGCGCCAGTCTTCCAGGGTGTCGATGTCCATCAGCTTGCGCAGCAGGGCAAGCTTCAGGCCGGCCGCCTCCGCCCGGGACCGCGTCAGCGCGAGCACCTGGGGCGTGCTCCATGGAATCTCCGCGAACAGCTCCGGCGATGGGGCACGCAGTCCCACCAGCCAGTAACCTCCGTCGGTGCAGGGACCGAGAACGACGTCATGGGTCCCCAGGTGGTCGACCGCGCTCCGGAGGTCGGCGGCGTCGAGGTCAGGAGTGTCCGTTCCGATGACGATCACCGGCGATCCACCGTCCTGAACGGCCTCGCGGACGGCTCGTTCCATGCGCTGGCCGAGGTCACCCGCGCCCTGGGGTCGAACCTTCCAGCCAGGTCGGATCCAGGCCGCAATCTCCTCGACGGCATCGTCCGGTGTCAGGCGGAGTTCCACAGAGAACGAGGTCTCCACCTTTCGGACGGCGTCCAAGGTTCGCGCCACGAGAACCTGGTAGATCGCGGCGGCAGCCTCATCATCGAGCTCCGCCGCCAGCCGGGTCTTCACGGCCCCCGGTCGGGGTGCCTTGAGGAACACAATGACCCTCCCGGCGGCGCCTTCGGCATTCCTCATGACTCCTCGGCCTTGGCGTTGAACTGGCCTTCCTTTGTGCGAAACAGGACGTTGAAGGTCGTCATGGAGCCGTAACAGCGGGTGACATAGCCCTGCCAGTCGTAGCGCTCCGCCTCGGTGAGGCGCTGGCTCGAGTTGATCCGCTGTTCAAGGACGCGGAGGTTGTTCCGGATCATCACGATCTTGTGGAAGAAGGTTTCGAGCGGAACCTCCTTTGTCTGGAGCGTCGGGTCCTTGGGATGAAGCACCATGTGGCCACCCAGCCAGCGCTGGGCGAGTTCCGCCTTCACGGCGTCTGGTTGTTCAATGCCCAGTTGGTCGATCACGGTGCGGACGGTTTCCTCGACAAATTGCGCCAGGGGTTTCTCAAGTCCGCTGATCGCCGCCTGGGCTTCCGCGGGCACGAGACCACTGGCCTCCGGGGACACCTGGCGGCGGATGCCGTCGTCGAACTGAATCGTGGCGGACGATTCGTCCACGGCCTTCACGGTGCCGAGCCCGGATTGCGGATGGCGCACCCGCATGCCGATATGGAGGGACGTGACCTGCATCGAGAGACGCTAGCGGGCGGGCCCGGTGAGGGCGAGCCGAAGGCGTAGGGGCCTCCGATTCTCCGCGATGTCTCTCAGCGGGTGGCGCACTCGAAAGCGGCCCTCACCCGAACCCTCTGCCATCGGATGCATCGGATGGGAGAGGGAACCGGATCAGGTCAGGGCCGCTGCAGAAGTTCGCCCACCCGCTTCACGATCCGGTCAACTTCCAGCAGGCGGCCGATACCTTCGTAGCCGCACGAAAGCATCCCCTCGGAGGGGCCAAGGAATTCGACGCCACGCGACCTGAGCGTGGCAACATGCGCCTGAGTGGCGGGGTGCAGCCACATCTTGCCGTTCATCGCCGGCGCGCAGAGCACCGGGGTGTCCGGATCGAGGGCCAGGGCGATGCAGATCAGGGCGTCACTTGCCAGTCCCAGGGCCAGTCGCGCCAGCGTATGGGCGGATACCGGCGCGATGAGGAGAAGATCCGCCTCGTCCGCGAGGGTGATGTGCAACGGCTTCCAGCCTTCCTCCTCGTCATGGAGGCCCGTGACGACCGGGCGCCGCGAAAGCGTCTTGAAAGGCACGGGCGTGACAAACTTCTGCGCCTCCTCGGTCAGGACGACGTTGACGCGGTGTCCGAGCTTCGTGAGTTGACTCGCCATGTCGATGGCCTTGTGGGCCGCGATGGATCCCGTCACTCCCAGCACAATATTCGCAGGTTGATCCATGAGGGGCACGATCACTCGATCAGCAGGCGCCGGATGCGGCGCGCCCGCGATTGTTCGCACGCCACGATCCGCTGCATGGCGGCCAGATCATCCGCCACACCCGCGCTCACCATCACATAGTCGCAATGCCGCCAGTGCTCCATCTCCTCCCGGGCGACGGCGAGCCGCCGCCGGATCACATCGGGCGCATCCTGATTTCGCACGTGCAACCGCCTCTCCAATTCCGCCAGGGAGGGTGGGAGGAGGAAGACCGAGACCAGCGCGTCGGCAATGGCTCGATCGGACCCTGCGGTCGCGCGAATCGCTTCGGCACCCTGGACATCGACGATGAGCAGGACATTGCGGTCCCGATCCAGGCGTGCGCGGACCTCGGAACGCATGGTGCCGTACCGATTCCCATACACCGCCGCGTGCTCCAGGAATTCCCCGCGCGCCACACGCTTCTCGAACGTGGGGAGGTCCAGGAAGTAGTAGTCGACGCCCTCCACTTCGCCGGGGCGCGGCGGTCGCGTCGTGCAGGTGACGGCCCGCTCGAGGTTCGGGATGACGTTGAGAAGATTCCGGCCGACGGTCGTTTTGCCGGCGCCGGAGGGGGCCGTCACCAGCAGGAGGATCGGCGAGACCACGAGATCCGACATGCACTCACTCCAGGTTTTGCGCCTGCTCGCGGATCCGCTCGAGCTCGGTCTTGAGCCGGACGACCTCACGCGCGATGGCCGCATCATTGGCCTTGGATCCGATGGTGTTCGCCTCGCGGTTCATTTCCTGGGCAAGGAAGTCGAGCATCCGCCCGATCGGCTCTCCACTCTCCAGGCCTTGTGCGAATTGGACAAGATGGCTGTCGAGTCGGGTCACTTCCTCGGAAATGTCGGAGCGATCGGCAAACAGGATCACCTCCCGGAGAACCCGTTCATGGTCCTCGGCGGTCCAGGGAACGCCGAGCCCGCCGATGCGCTCCCGCAGTTGGTGGCGGTATTGCTCGGCAACGGACGGCGCCCGTTCCCGGATGGCTGCCAGCGCCTCGCGCAGGATGCCCAAGCGAAGCCCAAGATCCCGCGCCAGGTGCGCTCCCTCCGCCTCCCGCATCCCGATCAGTTGAGTCATGGCCACGGACAGGGCCTCCGAAATGGCCGGCCAGAAGGCCTCCGAATCCTCGATCACTTCTTCGGTCTCGAGGACCCCTGGTGCGCGAAGGATCGAATCGAGCGTCGGCCCGCCGTCGAGCTGGAGTTCCTCCCCCAACTGCTTGAATTCCCGCGCGTAGGCCGCCGCGAGGGGGCGGTTGACCTTCACCTGGCCGGCGCGCCGCGTCGCACTGGAATCCAGCGTGACGCGCACGGTGACCCTGCCGCGGGAGAGCTGCTGGCTGACGTGCTCCCGGATCCGCGCTTCGAGCACTTCGAGATCGGCGGGCAGATGCACGGAGATCTCCGCCTGTCGGCGGTTCACGGAACTGATCTCGACAGTGACCCGGCAGCCGTCGTGCGCGCTTTCGCCGCATCCATAACCGGTCATCGACCTCATGTTTCCGCGGGGGCATAGCGGGATCATCGTCCCGAGGCGATTCCTTTTTCGTCCGACTTGCGTGGCCTCCGATGTTTCGTAGCCTCGATCCCATGACCCGCTCGCCCGGCATCCTCCTGGTCCTTGCCCTGGTCGGGCACTGCACCGGGTGCGGCAGACACCCGCCCGCGGCGGGCGACGAATTTCAGCGCCTCACCAGCCAGGGCCGGAGCTACCTGGAGTCCGGCGATGCGGCCAAGGCGGCGGACGTCCTTCGGGAGGCGGTGGCGCTGCAACCGACTCATCCCGACGCCCATCAGAACCTGGCCGTGGCGCTCCTGCGCGCCAACGACCCTGCCGGAGCGGCGGAGGAGGCCCGCGCCTTGATCCACCTGAACCAGAACCTGGCCGCCGCGCACTACCTCCTCGGGGCCGCGCTCCTGCGGCAGGGAAACCCGGAGGCCGCGGTCCCGGAACTGCAGACGTCGAAGGACATGGATCGGACGGTCAACGCGGTGAGCTACCTGCTGGGCCGGGCGCAGGAACAACTCGGCCACCTCGACGAAGCGGCCGCCCTTTACGACGAGGTCGTGCAGTTCGACACCAACCATCCCGCGGCCTTCTACAATCTCAGCCAGGTCCTCAACCGGCTCGGCCGGCGCGACGAGGCCGCGCAGGCGCTCGCGCAACACCAGGCCATCCAGGCCCGACGCGGCGGCGCAAGCATCGACGAGGCCGCCGTCGAGGCCTGTGTCTATACCGGGATCCGCGTCCCCTTCCGCCTCGATCAACCCGATCCCCAGGGCGTGCCGGTCACCTTTCGGGATGCGTCCGGTGATTTCCTTGGCGCGCATGCGACCCAATTCGCCGGTCCGTTCGCCATTCTCGATGTCAATCACACCGGCACAAACAGTCTCTTCGCGCGCGATGGCGAGGCCGCCTTCCGTCTTCTCATCAACACCGGCGGCAAGCTCACGCCCGCGACGACCCCGGTCGCGGTCACTCCCGGCGCGCGTTATGACAAGGTGCTCGTCGGCGACCTGAACCGCGATCGCTACGAAGACATCGTCATCCTGGGGGATCGTGGCCTCCATGCCTTCCGCCTGGCCACCAATGGACTGATGACCGATTCCACGGCCTTCTCCAATCTCCGGAATCAGCCGGCCGTGGATGGTCTCCTCGCCGACCTCGATTTTACCGGCAACCTCGATTTGATCCTGATCACGCCCACCAACCACGCCGTTCAGGTCCTGCGAAATCTCGGTTCCATGTACTTCACCAACGGCACCCCCAGCTCCGGCTTCCCGCCGGATCTCCGAGGCGTTGACCGGCTGGTCACCGACGACTGGAACGGCGACGACATCAACGACTTCTTCGTCGGGCGCAGCAATCAGCCGCCGCTTCTGCTCACGAAGGAACGGGCTGGGGAACTGGTGCCATCGCCGGGCGTCGACGGCTGGCCCACCGGTGCGATGTTCGCCGTCGCCGATTTCAACAATGACCTGCGCAACGACCTGGTCGTTGCCGGACAAGGGCAACTCACGCTTGTGTTCAGCGGCTTCTCCCAACACCTCACCCTGCCCGCTGCCGGCGAGAACCTTCGCGCGCTCGTCCCGCTGGATTATGACAACGACGGTTGGCTGGACCTGCTCGCCACCACGGATCATGGACTCCGCGCCTGGCGAAATGGCGGGAACGCCAGGTTCACCGAGACCACGGCGGCCCTCGATCTCACCCGCGCGATCTCCGGCAGGATCGCCGAACTCCGGAGCGTCGATCTCGACAATGACGGCGACAGCGACCTCGTCGTCGCCCTGGAGGGCGGCGGCCTTCGCGTGCTTCGGAATGACGGCGGCAACGCCAACCACCAGCTTGACCTCCGCCTGATGGGCACCCGGTCCAACCCGAGCGGGCTTGGACTGCGGATCGAGCTGACCAGTGGCAACTGGCGTGCCCTGCGCACGGTCCATCAACTGCCGATCGAGATCGGCGTCGGCAGGCGGGACAAAATCGACACCCTGAATGTCCGCTGGTTCGACGCCCTGAGCACGGACGTCGACACGCCCGTGGTCCCTGGTCAGCAACTCGCGCTGATCGAACTGGTCCGGCCCACCGGGTCCTGCCCCTATCTCTATCGGTGGAACGGCGATCAATTCACCTTCGTGACCGACCTCCTCGGCGCCTCGCCGCTTGGGCTGCCCGTCGCCGCGGGCCGCTCCATCGAGGCCGACCCGGATGAGATCGTCGAGATCGGTCCAGCGACAGATCTGCCGACTCGCGACGGCTATTACACGATCCAGGTCACGGAGGAACTTCGGGAGGTTCTCTACCTCGACCATGCCCAACTCCTCGCCGTCGATCATCCCCGCGGCACGGAGGTCCATCCCACCGACAAGCTCGTCCCGGGTCGTCCCTTCCCGCCAACGGGCGTGATGACCCTCGGGACCCGGATTCCCCTGCGTGCCGCGACCGATCTCGCCGGCACCGACGTCACCGCCGCGCTGCAGGACATTGATCATGTTCTCGTCTCGCCTGCCCGCCTCAGGCCGCCGCAGGAACGGGGCTACGCCGAACCGCATGGTATCATCCTCGACTTCGGGCGGATTCCCGCGGGCCAGTCGCTCGTTCTCGCCATGACGGGATGGCTGCGCTTCGGCGGGGGCATGGCAAACATCGCGGCCAGCCGCGATCCGGACCTGCCCTTTCCCTTCCCCCGGCTCGAGGCCGAGTGCGATTCCGAATGGAAACCGGTGGACGTCGGCGTCGGCGCGCCGTGCGGGAAGACCAAGACCATCCTGGTGGACCTCGGGGGGAAGCTTCCCCCGGGAACACGGCGCCTTCGATTGACGACAAGCTTTGAAATCCACTGGGATCGCATCGCGCTGTTCAAACGCCCGGCGTCCGACTCGTCCGAGACAACCGTGATCACCCGGCTCCTCCCGGACCGGACGGACCTCCATTGGCGCGGCTACTCGGAGTTCAAAGACCTGCCATGGACAGAACCGCTGACGCCTGACTACGCGAAGGTGCGTTCCTGGCCGGACTGGCGGATCACACCGAGCGGGTGGTGCACCCGGTACGGGCCGGTGGGCGAACTGCTTGCCGGGCGCGATGGCGGATTGGTCGTCCTCAACGGCGGTGATGAACTCACCCTCGAATTCTCCGCAGCCCGGCTCCCACCGCTCACCGCCGGCCGGGAGCGGACCTTATTTCTTTTCACCGTGGGCTGGGACAAGGACGCCGACTTCCACGTCGTGGAGGGTGACCGCGTCGAACCGCTGCCCTGGGAGGGCATGGACGATCAGCAGTATGGAAGGCAACAGCGCCCGTCGCAGCCCGGCGATTCCCTCAACCGGAAATACAACACCCGGTGGGTGGGTTCCCTCGCGCGGATTCGGAAATGATCGCCCCGGGCGCCTGCTGGTGCGAGGTCCTTAGATTAGAGCCCGTCTAAAAAGCAGGACGGGTTCTTACCACCACTTGAAGTTGGGATCGGGCGCCGGCGACCAGATCCATGGCTCCATGATCTTCGGATCCGGGAAGAGGTAGAACTCGATGTGCCCGTCGCCCCAGAGCATGTTGAACCGACTCTTGCCCTTGTAGTTGTGCCAGATACTCCGCGGGTTGGTGTTGCCGCGGTTGGCATGCCACGGCCAGTCCCCTTGAATGATCTTGTTGACCGGGCTCTGGCCAATCTCCGAGGTCTTGATGGGCTTGGCCTCAGGAGCCAGCGGGGGCGCGTGGATATCCCCGGTGACATGTTTGACACGAAAGGCGTCGACGGCCCAGTTGACCAGGTAACTGTTCCCGTACTGCAAGTAGCAGTTGGTGCGGATTTGGGTGTTGCGGAAGATGTCGCCCTTGTCGGCCGGGCACCAGAACACCTCGTGCGCCGCCACATACTTGTTCAAGGGACGATTGGTTGCGGCGACGAAGACGTCGTAAGTCCCGTCCTTTCCACCCGTCGAGGCCCAGTCCGGGTGGACGGGAAAGGTTTCGTTGTTGTCGTCCGCGTACATGAAATACGCGAGCCCGATCTGGCGTTCGTTGCTTGCGCACTTGACCTGGTGGGCCTTCGCCTTGGCCCGCGCGAGCGCCGGGAGGAGCATGCTGGCCAGGATCGCAATGATCGCGATCACCACGAGGAGCTCGATCAGCGTAAAGCCATTGCGGGCCGACCGCACGGAGGGATGCATCACAGCGGTCGTTATAGGGAGAACCATGGCCCGTCAAGCCCGGCCTTTCCCCACGAAGGACGTTCGCGCCACGAAAGGCACCAGGGACACGCAGAATCAATGGATCCCGGTTGGGAATAGGCGTCCGTGTGGAGCTGTTTCCAGGGGCGATTCCGTCTCACGTCGGCTTCGTGGTGCCTTTCCTGGGTGTGCTCCCGGCTTCACGCAACGGCAGAACGCTTGATCTCCCGCAGTTGCTGCGCCTCCGGGCGCTTCTTGTACGCATCGTCCAGCGGGTAGCAACCGCTGGGCAGTCCATTCCGCGGAGCGGTGGTGCAGTCGCTGAAGGTGCGACAAATCACCCGTGGATTCAGCGCCCCTTTCTCCAGCACATCCGCCGGAAGGTCCGGATAACTCAGGACCATCCGACCCAGACCCACACAATCCGTCCAGCCATCGCGCACCGCCGCCTGCGCCACGTGCGGCAGGTACTCCTGGAGATAGGAATAACCGGTGCCAATGACCGCGGGCCGGGCCATCCCCGCCGGGAGCGCGGCCAGGTGATCACGGAGGACCCGGGCGGTGTTGAGGTGACGCGCCACACCCACCAGGGGATCTTCCGGCGGCTGGTAGCCGTCGCTCGGGGGATACGCTGCCGGCCGCTGGATGTGCGGATTATAATACGGTGACCCGCCGCTGACGTTGAGCAGCTTCACTCCCAGTCCAGCGCAGAGTTCGGCAAACCGGCACGGTTCGGTCAAATCCGGCTCCACGGGGTTCCCGGCACATACGCCGAATCCGAACCGATAAGGGAGATGCGTTGCAGGGTCGACCGGCACGCCCCGGCCGAGCCTTCCAGGCCCCGCATCCTCGGGGCCGGGACGAAACGGGACCATGTCAAAGGCGCTCAAGCGCACCCCGATGTCGATCGGATTACGGTCCGACCGAATGCCCGCGATGATTTCCCTCAGCAGGCGCGTGCGGTTTTCAAAGCTCCCGCCGAATCGACCCTGCCGCGTGTGGGCGCCGAGCAACTCATGCAGGAGATAGCCGTGGCAATGCTTGATGTCGACGAAGTCCGCTCCGGCGTCCCAAGCCACGCGCGCCGCCCGGACGAAATCCCCGACGAGATCATCGAGTTCATCATCGGTGAACACCTGGGAGTCGTCATGGACGCCGAATCGCTCGTCCAGCAAGGGGTGTCGGTAAGCAACCCGCGGCTCGTAACGATGTTTGTCGGTGGGGCGACAGAAGCGGCCGGAATGCGTGAGTTGAAAGCCGACCACCAGGTCAGCGGTCTCGCCGTGCCGCCCGGCATGCGCGCGCACCAGTTCCTCACGAAGCGCCTGGAGCGCCCCGAGATGGTCACGCGACAGGATCAATTGATTCGGGTTGGCGCGGGCTTCGGGCCGGACCGCCATCGCCTCGCCGCCGAAAATCAGTTTGGCGCCGCTGAGACCGAACCGGCGCCAGCGACGACGGACGTCATCGGACGGCGAGCCGTCCGTGGCGGCGTCCCAACCCTCCATGGGTTGAATGGCCCAGCGGTTGCCGATTCGCTTGCCGCGAATCGCGATCCCATCCAACGGCCGCGCGAGAGGAGAGGCGTCTCCAGGCAGCACGGTATCGTCGCAGGGAATACCCAGACCGAGCTCGACAAGGCGCGACCGGAATTCAGCGACCGATTTCAGAACAGGGACGCGAATGAATTTCATCGGAAGAGGTCGTCACCCGACGATCCGCCGATGCGCCGCAAACGCGGGACGCAGCGACCGGCTCAAACCGTCCTGCAGCTCCTGAAGTTCGCGGTACACCTCGACCGCCGTCGAGCGAGGCGTCGTCGTCTCGGAGGAATGCAGCTTCACAAACGGGTCGGTAATCTCCGCAATCCCGACCCGGTCCCCCTTCGAGAGGCGCCAGCACCATAGCGCCTGAAGTGCGGCGCCGTACGCCGCGCCTTCGGCCACCTTGAGGGTCACGACCTCCGCGTTGAACACGTCGGCCATGATCTGGCGCCACAGCTTCGACCGCGCTCCGCCGCCAGTCGCCCGCATCTGGGTGGCACGCACCCCCAGCTCGGCGAGTCTCCGAAGGCCGTAGTTCATTCCGAGCGTCACGCCTTCCATGGCGGCGCGTGCGAAGTGCGGCGCGGTGAAGGTCCGCGCCCGAACGCCGAAGAAAACGCCGGTCCCGTCGGGGACATTCGGGGTCCGTTCGCCTTCGAGATAGGGAACGAGCACCAGCCCCTCCGAACCGGCCGGCGCCCTGGCGGCGCTTCGTTCGAAGGCGGCGTGGTCGAGCCCAAAGTCCTGGCGGACCATTTCGGTGGCCACCGTCACATTCATCGTGCAAAGCAACGGCAGCCACCGATTGGTGGAATCACAGAACGCAGCGATCTCACCCCGCGGATCAATCACGGGTTTTTCCGAGCAGGCGTAGATCGTCCCGCTGGTGCCGAGACTCGCGGTCACGACCCCCTGCCGGGTGTTGCCGGTGCCGATGGCGCCCATCATGTTGTCGCCACCGCCAGCGCCCACGACGGTGCCCGCCGCGAGACCCAGCTTGGCCGCCGCCCTGGCGGACAGACGGCCGGCGGCCTGGTCGCTCGGCGACAGGGGAGGCAGTTTCTCAAGGAGATCCGCGTCAATGGATTGGATGGCAGCTTCGGACCAGCGTCGCCGTCGCACGTCCATGAGCGCGGTGCCGGAGGCGTCCCCGTACTCCATGAAGGCGCGCCCTGTCATCCACCAGTTCAAATAGTCGTGGGGCAGGAGGACGGTGGCGAGCCGGGCGAAGTTCGCGGGTTCATGCTTTTTGAGCCAGAGGATCTTGCCGGCGGTGAATCCAGGGAGAACGGCATTTCCGAGGGCACGAATGACGGCGCGATGGCCTCCGAGGGCGGCGGTGAGTTCCTCGCATTCGGCGGCGGTGCTGGTGTCGCACCACAACTTGGCGGGACGGATGACCTCGCCATGGTCATCCAGCGGAACGAACCCATGTTGCTGACCGCTGACGGCCAGCGCGACGACTTCCCCCGCAGTCGCGGCGGCAGACCGAACGGCCGCCCGCACGGCCTTGCGCGTCGCATCCATCCAGGTGGCCGGATCCTGTTCCTTGTGTCCGGCGGGAAGCCCGGCGATAAGGTCATACGCCGCGGCCCCCTGTCCGAGGACCCTGCCGTTGGAGGCGTCCACCACGAGCGCCTTGGTGGATTGCGTGCCGGAATCGATGCCGAGGACGAGGGTTCTCATCTGGGAAACGGCGAAAGTCTCCCTGTCGCCTCGTGCGAGGCCAAGACTTTCTGTCCGCTCCCGGCCCCTCCGGGGCCGTTCGTCGCTCCACGGACCGGTGACCCACGATGACGCCCTGCCCGGTCTCCAGCGATGCAGAATGTGGATAAAGACAGTGCCCTGCCGGAAGTGGGCCAGGGTGAGGGCTTGCCAGTTTGGCTCCCACAGATTATTCGCGGAACGCGTCATTCCTCCGACCCATGCAAGACCTGATCGCCAAGGCCAGCACTCTGCTCGAGGCGCTTCCGTACATCCAGCGGTTCAGCGGCGCGACCTTTGTCGTGAAATACGGCGGCTCCTTCATGGACTCATCCGATCCGTCGATTCGCCAGGGCGTCGCCCGCGACGTCGTATTCCTCGAGGCCGTGGAGATCAATCCCGTGGTCGTCCACGGCGGCGGCAAGGCCATCACGCGCGCCATGGAGAAGAGCGGACTCAAGGCCAAGTTCCTCCAAGGCCATCGCGTCACCGACGAGGCGACGGCGCAACTCGTCAACGAGGTTCTCAGCCACGAAATCAATCCCGAAGTCGTCGCGACAATCAACCAGGTCGGCGGCGCCGCGCGTGGATTCGCGGGCCCTGAGATCTTCCGATGTCGGCGGCTGGAGGTTCCGGATGCGGACGGGAAGGCCCTGGACTTGGGATTCGTCGGGGAGGTCGTCGAAGTCAACACCCGGCCCTTGCTCGATTGCATCGCCCAGGGCGTCACTCCGGTACTCAGCCCCACCGCCCGGGGATTCGACGGCCGCCTCTACAACTGCAACGCGGACACCGCCGCCGCCATGACCGCCATTGCTCTCAAGGCGCGCCGGCTGGTGTTCATGTCGGATGTCCCTGGTCTCCTCCGCGATCCGAAGAATCCGGATTCGGTGATCCCGCACCTCCGGATCAACGAGGTTGGCGCCCTCAAGGGCGACGGGATCGTGGACGAGGGGATGATCCCCAAGGTCGACAGTGCCGTGGCGGCCCTGAGGGCCGGGGTCGAGAAGGTGTCCTTCGTCGATGGTCGCGTACCGCACGCCGTGCTGCTGGAGATCTTCACCGACGAAGGCGTCGGAACCGAGGTCGTGGCGTAAAAGCCGCGCACGCCGCCGCTGCCCTCCGCCCGCGTCCGATCATCGGCCCGTTCTCAGGTTTTTCTGCCACCGGACGAGCGCGCATTGCATCGACGGGAATGCCAGCGCGCCCGGCTCGATCTCCTGGGGATCGAACCATTCCGCCGCGGCAACCTCGTCGATCGCCGGTATCTCCGTTCCCGCGCATCGAGCCGTGAAAAAGAAATCCAGGACCGGATACGTGACCCCTTCGTACGTATATTGGTTTGGCTCGGAGCACAGGAATCCCAGGTCCCCAATCTCGAGACCGACCTCCTCCCGCAGTTCCCGGATCGCTGCCGTTTCCGCCGTCTCCCCAACATCAATGAAGCCTCCCGGCGGTGCCAGCCGACCCTTTCCCGGGTCGCGCGCGCGGCGAATCAACAGTGTCCGGCCGTCTTCGCGCCGGGCGAACACCGCGACCGCGACCGTGGGATTGAAGAAATAGCGAAAGCCGCAGGCGCCACAGTGGAACGGGTTGGGCGCCGGTGACACGGGGCCGGCGGCGGCGCCGCAACGGGGACAATGCCGGAAGAACTCAGGGGGTGACATGCAAAGCGGACGGACCGCGGTTGGAAGGGTGGGCTGGACACACCTCTCGTGGCGAGATTTCGCGCATCGATGCCGCCCTCGAAGGGCGGCTGCCCGCATCGGCCGAAACACGTCTCCCCACTGCCTTTTCCATGTGACACCACCATGGCGAGCGACTACGAATGGGCCTTGATTTCCCGCCTCGAAGCCGGTTGCACGCCATCGCCGTGCGAGAGGAGATCCACTGATCATGAGTCCAATCCCCAAGACCGTGCCCGGCCCGGTCGCCCGCTGCTGGCCGATCCTCCTTCTCCTTCCGTCCCTCTTCGCCACCGCGGCCGAGCGCCCTCCGATCGTCTCTACACGGGCCGCAAGTCTGGCCTCGCGCACGCTGCGATTCCGGGTCAGCGAACTGCCCACCAACCGAATCGCCAGGGATCAAATCCTCCTTCCCAGGGCTGTGATCGGCACCCATCCGATCAGCGTCCTCCGAGGCCGTTCCGGGACCTGGATCCGTACCAACATCGATGCGCGCGAGGCGAGCGATCACGCCGCGGTGGAACTGCTGCCGGGGGAACAGGTGATCCTTGCCGAACAGGAATCGGCAACGGGAAGAACCTCACCCGCTTCCGTTCAACGCCTTGGCCCCGGGGGCGCCACCATGCCCGGGGTGATGTTGTGGCGCAAACCATCCGGCGAGGTGGTCCAGTGCGAACTGTTTCTTCGACCAAGACGCGTCCCTCTCCCGTGGGACGGAACGGCCCAATCCTTCCGTGGCGAACTCGTCGTGGGCGTCGATCGCTCGGACGGAAGCAGCGGGGCCCTCGATACGCCCACCGTGGTCCAACTCTTCGCGAGCCACGCGGAATTGGATCCAGGCCAGGTAGCCATCTCCGCCGCCGGCACGGCGGGTTACCAGACCGTCCGCGTGAGTTGCACGCGCACCGAGAAGGACATCCAGATCGATGCCAGGAGCGATTTCGCTCCGGCCGGAGAGAGCTACGTTCTGGCGACCGAACCCCTCGGCCTGGGAACGGTGATCCAACAGGTCCTGCCGGCACCCGTTCTCATGGCGTCGATCCTGGGAGGACTCGCCGGCGGTCTCTTGCGCCTGTTTCGCCTGCGACGGTGGTCGGCCGCGAAGGTGGCCACGACCCTCGCGCAGTCCCTCCTCTCCGGTCTGATCGCGGTCTGCGTGGTGGCGGCAGGACTGACCTTCGGCGCCATTCAAACCGGAGTGGCGGCAGGTGCCGCCGGGGGTTTCGCGCTGGCAGCCCTCAGCGGGTACAGCGGGACCAAGCTGCTCGATGACTGGCTGGCGCGCATGCCCGGTCGGCGCGCCCACGGCGGCAAGGAGGGCACCGAATCGGGCGGAACGGGTTGACCCGACGGGGCCACGGTCCGGCGCCACGAGGACGCCACGAGCCGTCGAGGTGCGCCGATGTTCGGGACTAGCGGAGCTCGCTCCAGAGGAATGTGAACGCAAGCGCGTTCATGTACGCGATCTGGGCGTTGTTGGCGGCCCCGCCGTGGCCGCCTTCGATGTTTTCGTAGTACAGAACATCGTGCCCCTGGGCTTTCATGCGGGCCACCATCTTTCGAGCATGCCCCGGATGCACGCGATCGTCGCGTGTGGAGGTGGTGAAGAGGACCCGCGGATATTGCCGGCCGGCGCGGACATTCTGGTACGGCGAATAGCGTCGGATGTAGGCCCAGTCCTCCGGTTGGTCCGGGTCACCGAATTCATCCATCCAACTGGCGCCAGCCAGGAGTTTGTTGTAGCGGCGCATGTCGAGCAGGGGCACCTGGCAGACCACAGCGCCGAAGAGCTCCGGGTGCTGCGTGAACTCCACCCCCATCAGCAAGCCTCCGTTCGATCCCCCCTGAATGCCCAGGTGCGCCGGCGAGGTGATCTTGCGGCGGATCAGGTCCTCGGCAACCGCGGCGAAATCGTCATACGCCCGCTGACGGTGGGCCTTTCGGGCGGCGTTGTGCCAGTCCGGTCCGAACTCGCCGCCGCCGCGGATGTTCGCGACGACGTAAACGCCGCCGCGTTCCAGCCAGGCGGCGCCCACCGTGGCCCGGTAGGACGGTACCTCCGAGATCTCGAAGCCCCCATAGCCGTAAAGAAGCGTTGGCTGGCTGCCGTCGAGCGCGACTCCTTTCCGGCACACCTGGAAATAAGGAATTCGCGTCCCGTCGCGGGAGACGGCCTCGAACTGTTGAATCTCCTGGCCGTCCGTCCGGAAAAACTCCGGCAAGGCCTTCAACCGCACACGCCCTTCCTCCCCCGCCGTTCCAAGATACAGGCTGGATGGCGTGAGAAAGTCCGTGATCGACAGCCAATAGTCGTCGTTCTCCTCGGCGTCCACACCGTCGACGGAGACGGTGCCGAACGAGGGCGTCTCGATCGGCGTGCGTTCCCACCCGCCCTCGACCTTGCGGAGCAGGACCGGCCGGCTCCGGACATTCTCAAGCTCGTTCAGGATCAGATAATGCCGCGTTGCGGAGAAGGAATCGAGCGAGCGCCGTTCCGTCGGCGTGAACAAGGCCGTCAAATGCCGCTCGCCGCGAAGGTAGGCGTCGAAATCCGAAACAAGGAGCGAACCGGCCGCGTGGCGGACGCCGCCGACATCCCACGCCGACCGCAACCGGAGGACCATGTTGGACCCGAAGGTGCTGACATCCGCATCCGCGGGTTTGTCGATGCGGACCCACGTGTCCCCGCGGCGCACGAAGGTCTCGTTGGTGAAGAAGGTCACCGAGCGTCCCGCGAATTCGTAGACCCGCCCATGGTCATGCACCACGGAAACGAACGCCGAGACGTCCTCAGGCCGTCCTTCAAAAGTGGTTCGGGCCTCGCTCAACGGCATGCCCCGATGCCATTCCCGGATGATCCTCGGGTACCCGGATTCGGTCAGGGTACCGGGCCCGAAATCGGTGCCCACATACAGGGTGTCGCGATCGCACCAACTCACGTCGCTCTTGGCCTCGGGCAGGAGGAATCCATCCAGAACGAATGCCTTCTGCTTCAGGTCAAATTCGCGGCGGACCGTGGCATCCGCTCCTCCCCGAGATAGGGAAACCATGCACCGGTCGTTGTCGGGTTCGAGAAACGCTGCGCCCTTCCACACCCAGTTTTCCTTCTCCGTGGCGGCAAGGGCGTCGAGGTCGAGTACGGTTTCCCAATCGGGCGTCTCCTTGCGGTACTCGGCCAGGGAGGTTCGCCGCCATAGACCGCGGACATGGTCCTGGTCGCGCCAGAAGTTGTAGTACCAGGGCCCGTGCTTCCCGACATACGGAATGCGATCGCGGGAATCGAGGATGGTCAGTAGCCGGGAACGAATCGGCTCGAAATTCGGCGAGGCCTCGAGTTCGCGGGTGCTGAGGGCATTCTGCTGGCGGACCCAGGCGAGGGCCTTCTCGCCGGTCACGTCCTCCAGCCAGAGGTACGGATCCTCCCGGCTTTCGGCGGGTTCGTCCCCCTTCGGCGTGGAGGCCCCCGGTTCGGCCGACTCGGAGCGCGTCGAGCTCCGCGTCGGGCCCGCGTTCGCCGCCTTCGCCACGACAGCGGGATCAGGATCGATGGCGGCGTCGCGCCCGCCGCCTGGGTCGCTCAGTGGGCGGGTGATTTCGGAAAGCAGGTCCGGCCGGTCGGCGTCACGCATGAGAGAGGGATACTTCTCGCCCTCGTGATAGGGGATCGAGCACGACTTGAAATAGTCGGCGTTCTCGACCAGGAGCACGATCGGATCGCTCTGGGTCGGACTGGCCGCAAGGGCGGCATGCAAGACCTCGGGGGTCCACCGCCGCCCGTTGACAGCGATCACCTTCATGGTCGGACCGATTCCGACGCGGTCCGCTGGCGAGCCGGGAATGACATCCATCACCGTTCCCCCTTCATTGAGTTGGAGGCCGAGCGACAGACTCACATCGGTCGTCTTGTTGACCGATTCGATCGCCTTCCATAAGTCTGGCATGGCATTGGTGTAGGCCAGGCGCCAGCCGGAACCTTCGATCCCGCCCAGGGGAGCCCGGGGCGCCGCCCGGTAAATGCGGGCATCGAAGAAGGAGCGCCAATCCAGGGGAGCCACGTCGTTCATCGAGGCGACGAGGTCGTCGTAGGTGAAAGGGCGGACCTCCGGAGGGCCGTCGGTGCCGCCGTGGAACCGGCGGCAGAAGTCTTCGAGCGAGCGCTGGCCGCCGCTGGCCTGGCGGATGCGGACGTCGGCCTCGAGCCAGATCAGGTCGCCTTCCTCGTAAAAGTCGACCCAGCGCCGCCATGAGCGACCTTCCTCGCGGGTGTCATAGGTCACCTGGGCACCGATCGCCGTATCAGCCAGGGGGCGCCACCGGCGTCCAGCCCGGTGGTCGAGCATCGCGGCCTCCATTGCCAGTTCCGCGCGGAAATCGTCTGCCGTCCACAGGCCCGAGCGCGCGGTCAGCACCTTGCCAAGATAATCGGTCAGCCCCTCGTAGACCCACAGGAGTTCCCCGCGCATGGGCTGCTGGTAACCGGCAGCCGCCAGTCCGGCGGGACGCCGATATTTTCCATTCCAGGAGTGCACCATCTCGTGGGGGAGAAGCTCGGCATGAGCGCGGCGCAGATCCGGATCGATGAGGAACCGCTCCGGGACCCGGTTGTCGCTGCTTTCGTGATGCTCCAATCCGAAGTGCGCCACGTGATCGCTAAGGGTCAGGAGGAAATCATAGTGACGATAGTGCCGCGCCCCGAACAGGGCGTCGGCCTCGCGGATCAGGCGCGAGAATCGGGCCGAATCGGGAGAACGGATTTCGAGCGCCGCCCGGCTGTCCGCGGCGATATTGAGCCGGTGGGCCACGTCACCGCCGGGCGTCAAATCGATCCGTCGCAAAAACGCGCCCGCGAGGACTGGCGAGTCCACCAGTGTCTCCAGCGGAACAGGGGCATACTCGACGACACCGCCGGACTCATGGTCGACCGGGAGCGCGGTGGCGGTCTCCCACCCGGCCGGCACACGCAGACTCGCGGTGACCCTGTCCTGGCGAGCATTCATTCCTGCCGGGTACAGCAGGACCGTGTTCCAACTGATGACCGCCAACTTGGCGGAGGTTGAAGCGGCGCCGGAGAATCCTTCCGGATCCGTCGGCGCCAGGTAATCGAGGCCGACCTCCAATTCCGAGGCCCCGTCCGGGACCTCGACCCGGAAGCTGAACATGTCCTCCGCATCGCGTCGCCAGGCAACCGGTTGACCCCCGGCCGACACCGTGATGCCAGCCAGGTCGCTGATGGGACCCGACGGCGCGTGCTCACCGGGAATCCATTTGGGATACACCAGCGTCAAGGACCCGGGTTTCACCGGGATCCGAAGGTGGGCATGCAGGATGTGGCGCGGGGCGTCAGAGGCGTCGAGCTCCAGGCTTATGGGCGAGGCAGGAACCGCCCGTGTGGACAGGAGCAAGGCAACGCACAGGAGTCCACGCCGGCACCAGGAAGGGGGATTCGAGGTATCCATCACTGAGACCCCGTGACTTTGAGCGCGAACGCCGCCCTGTCCATGCCGATTTCCCCCGGGAATGGCGTCCCGTCGTTCATTTTCGGACCTTGTTGTTTGTCGTGACCTTCGTGGTGGGTTTCCCTGGTGTGCTTCGAGGTCAACTCGCTTTGGGGTGCGTGGGATGCGACCGCCCGCGGATTCCCCCTTGTCAGAAGGCGGTACGCTGGTAGTTTTCGCCTCCATTTTTGAGGGGTCATGAAATCCGAGATCCATCCGCGCTACGAGGCCGTCGAGATCCGCTGTGCCTGCGGGAATGTCGTCAAGACGCGCTCCACCCGTAAGGGCCCGCTCCTGATGGGCATCTGCAACGCCTGTCACCCGTTTTACACCGGCACCCAGAAATTCGTGGACACTGCCGGCCGGGTGGACAAGTTCCAACAGCGTCTCGCCAAGACCCATGCGGCCCAGGCCGCGTTTGCCGCCGCTGCAACCAGGAAGAAGAAGAAGTAGCCGGCCCGCCGACTTCCGCCCGCGAGGTCCTGGACGCCTCGCGGGCGGATTTCTTTTGTGAACCTGGTTCCCCACATCGAACGCTTCCAGCGTCGTCTCGCCGAGGTCGAAGCCGCCCTGAGCGCGCCGGATGCCTTCAGCAACCCGCAGCGCGCCCAGGATCTGTCCCGCGAATACGCGCGACTCAAGGGCCTTACGACGGTCGGCGCGCACCTTGTGCGGACCCTCCAGGAGACGGCTGCGAACAGGCAAATCCTCGCCTCCGAACCAGCAGGCTCGGAGCTTTCCGATTTGGCAGCCGAGGAACTTCGTCGCCTGGAAGCCGAGGAGGAGCGCCTGGCGCTCGAGGTCCAACGCGGGCTTCTCCCCCCCGATCCCACGGATTCCCGGAACACCATCGTCGAGATTCGCGCCGGGGCCGGAGGCGCGGAGTCGGCGCTGTTCGCCGCTGATCTCTACCGGATGTACGCGCGCTATGCCGAGGCGCGCGGGTGGAAGGTTGAACCGATGGAATCCAATCCTTCCGATCTCGGGGGCCTGAAGGAGATCATATTTGGCGTCACGGGTCCCGACGCTTACCGACTCCTGAAGTTTGAAAGCGGCGTTCACCGGGTTCAAAGGGTGCCGGCCACGGAGGCCCAGGGGCGCATTCACACCAGCACCGTGACCGTCGCCGTTCTGCCCGAGGCCGAGGAGGTCGACGTCGAGATCAATCCGGACGACCTGGACATCTCGGTCTGCCGCGCGTCCGGACACGGCGGCCAGGGGGTCAACACCACCGACTCCGCCGTTCGCATTGTCCACAAGCCGACAGGGCTCGAGGTCCGCTGCCAGGACGAACGCTCGCAAATGAAAAACAAGGCGCGCGCACTGAAGGTCCTGCGCTCCCGCCTCCTCGAGCGAAGGCTGGCCGACGAAAAGGCCAAGGTTGACGCGCAGCGCAGCCTCCAGATCGGCACGGGCGAGCGCAGCGAAAAGATCCGCACCTACAATTTTCCGCAGAATCGCGTCACGGATCACCGGATTGAACTGACGGTCTACAACCTCGCGCAGGTGATGGCCGGGGCCCTCGACGAGATCCTCGATCCCCTGCTGGCGCATGACCTCCGCGAACGCCTCCTGCAAATTCAGAAGTAGTCTTCCATGCGACCGCGAGCGCTGATCTTCGATTGCGATGGCACCCTGGCCGACACCATGCCCCTCCATTGGCAGGCCTGGCAGGTCATTCAGCGGCGACACCAATTCCATTTCCCCGAGGACCGCTTCTACTCCCTGGGCGGCGTGCCCTCCCGCGACATCCTCGCGGTGTTGAAGGCCGAGCAACGATTGGAAATCAACCCGATTGCCGTCGCGCTTGAAAAGGAGGAGACCTACCTGGAGACCCTTGTCCAGGTCGAACCGGTTCATCGGGTGGTCGAGATCGCCCGCGCTCATCAGGGGCTCCTGCCGATGGCCGTGGCCTCCGGCGGAACCCGGCGCATCATTGACATGGTTCTCGAACACCTCGGGATCCGCGGCCTCTTCCAGGCGGTCGTCACCAGCGAAGACGTCCAGCGCCAGAAACCGGCGCCGGATATCTTCCTCGAAGCGGCCCGCCGCCTCGGCGTCGAACCGATCGACTGCCGCGGATACGAGGACACGGATCTCGGGCTCCAGGCAATCCGCGCCGCCGGCATGGAGGCCATCGACGTTCGGCGACTGCCTGCCGGTCCTCGCTGATTACCCTCCATCCAGCCGGGTTCTGCATGAATCCTTGCGCAGGTCTTCGCGGGAGAGATGGAGCGGCCCACTGAACTGGCCTCCGGTCAGCCTCTGCCATCCGACGCATCGATCGGAGAGGGCCGGGGCGAGGGCGCATCTGTCTTCGCAGGGTGCCCGAATTCCCCGTTGACCGGGGAACATGAGCGTCCTTTCATCTCTTCATGAATTCTCCCTGGCGGCGGATGCGGGCCTTCACGCTCATTGAATTGCTCGTGGTGATCGCGATCATCGCCATCCTCGCCAGCATGCTCCTGCCCGCCCTCGCGAAGGCCAAGGACCGCGCCCTCCTCACCAATGACCTCAACAACATCCGCCAGTGCATGCTCGCCGCGAACCTGTTCGCCGGCGACAATGAGGATTTCCTGCCCTACCCGGGCTGGGGCGAACTGAATCGCGACACCTGGCTTTATGCAGGTTCCATCAATGGCAAATCCTTCCCCAGCGGCAAGGGCCGCGACGACGCCCTGACATACTCCAATCAACTCGCTTATTTTCGCGCAAGCCTGCTGGGCCCCTACCTCCAAACCGTCCAGGTGCTCACCTGCCCGAAGGATGCCAAGGACAGAACGGTCGGACGGAAGAAGCAACTCTACAAGCTCCGTGAAATCAAATACACGAGTTACATTTGGAATGGAGCAATCATCGCCTACCAGAGCCAGCCTTCCAGCGGCAAGTACTCCAAATTCAGGCTGAGCCAGTTGCGCCCGACCGGCATTCTCCAATGGGAGAACAACGAGGACTTCGACGAATACAATTACAATGACGGCGCCAACACACCGCACGAGGGCATCTCGCAACGCCATGCCGGCAGCGGCTCGACCACCCGGATCGCCGACAATGTCGCCGGCATCGCGACGATGGGAAACCTCTCCGGCTCCGCCTTCACCGTCAAACTCTCGAAGTGGTTCTCACCGGACATGGCCGGCCGGAATATCTGGCCCGCAGCCGCCAATCCCAAAGGCCCCAATGACGCCTGGTACAACCCGGATTCCAAGGATGGCACTTACTCGAATTGACGGGCGCGGTCGGATCCCGATCGCGACGCTCGTTTTGATCCCGGCATTGCTGTCCTTTTGTGGCTGCCATGACCGTCAGGACCCGGCCGACAGTGCCGCCGTTTCCGCGCCCGCGGGCGTCGAACCGGCCGCGGCCTCCGAAGCGGCCCCGGAGGCCTCCGCCGGCGGGACGACCACCGATCCGCTCGACATGACCCCGGCGAACCTGGAGGCCGCGCAACAGCGCCTGGAGGCGGGGGAGATTGACACGGCAGCGGCGGACCTTCTCCGGATGCAGATGGACGCCGCCCGGTTCGACGCGGCATCGGCGGCGACCTATCGCGATACCCTCGGCCGCGCAATGTCGGCCGCGATGGAGGCCGCTCAAAAGGGGGACCCGCGTGGTGAGGCCGCGCTCCAGATGCTGCGGGCCGCCCGCCGCCGCTGAAAGGCTGTCCGCTGCAAGGCGGTCTATCGGCTGGCGCCTTTTGTCCGCGGGCCAACCGTGGTCAGATCGATCGCACGGAAGCCAAGCTTCCACGCGGGGGATCCCGGGCGAAGTCGGAAGTCGCCCTGGTCGGGAGCCATCAGGAGCGGGTCGGCGATGACCGAGTTGGTGTCGTGGCCACGGGAATGCCATTGGTCCCAGGTGGCGCCCGCGAATTCCATCCGATCCGGTTTTGGCCCGACGCGAACGTCATAGTACAGGTTTCGATCCATGACGAAGTGGTCATTCCGCCAGGTGCTGCCCAGAAGCTTGCCCGAATCAAAGTAGACGATGTTATTGGTGAAAAAGAAGGAGATATGGTCCTCCTCTCGGGAACGCATCAGTTCGAATTCCCTATTCAGGGCGAAGACATTGTTTCGGACGACATTTTCGCGTCCGTAGTGCTGGTGAAAGCCCGCGCTTTTGCACCGGAACACGACATTGTTTTCCAGCAGGATGCCGGTGCTTCCCTCATCCGTGTAGAGGCCCCATCCACCGTAGTCGTAGCTCGTGACGTCATGGATGAGGTTGTTTCGGATAACGGTTCCCGGCTGGATTCCGAGCGTGTACACGCCTCCCATGTCACTGAGTCGGCCCTGGCCAATGTCGTGCAGGTGATTGTATTCGATGATATTGTCGCGGCAGGGAGTCTCCTGGTATCCCCAATTCCAGCCGACGGAAATGGCGGTGTAGAAGAGGTCATAGATATCGTTGTGGGCGATGTGGTTGCCGCCTGACTGAAAAAGGATGATCCCGACAGCCGGCGAGAACACCCGCCCCAGTTCGTGCAACTGGTTGTCGGTCACCTCGTGCTCGCGGCAGGCGGAGAAGGCATCCGGCTGACGGTCGCCCGGTTCGCCCAATCGAATTCCGCCGCCTCCGGCTCCGCGCACTTCGTTGTTTCGGATCCGCCACCGCTGCGCTCCCCGGCCGAGATCGACGGCATAGCCCCCGATGTTCTCCAACAGACAATCCTCGATCGTGCCATCCGTCGCGAACTCGACGCGCACGGCGCCGCGCACAGGCACCGCCGCCTGTGGGGAAATCAGGCCGCCGGCTGGCATGTCGTAGTCGGTGTCCGCAAAGGTCAACCCGCGGAGCTGGATGCCGGTCACGGGGCGACGCCCGGCCTCATCCCCGCGCACACCAAGGAGCACCTTGAGTTGCGGCGCGACCACCGGGACGCGGTTCGGATCCATTCCCGTTGGAGGGATCAGGGAAAGAACCCCGGACTTTCGATCGAGGTACCATTCGCCCGGAACATCGAGGGCATCGGGCACGTTCTCGATCCAATAGCGCGCGTCGGCTTCGGTCATCCAGTCGGGGCGCGGCCCCCCGGGAAGCTCCGCGACGTTGCGTTGCGCATCGATGGCGCGGATCGGCACATGCAGGTCCGTCCATTTCTGCAACATCACGAGGCGCGCCTCCGGCAGGTTCGCCCATTCGGATCGAAGGTCTCCGGGCTGAAACGGAAGGGTGATTGTCGCGTCCCCTCCAAGCGGCCCTCGGGCACGCAAAAAGCCGGTGTTCGGTGTTCGGGCGCGCTGGGCGCGCACGCCGTTCACGAAGAGTTCCTGAAAATACCAGGTGCCTTCGCGGACTGAAGGAATGGTCACCTGCCAGACTCCCGGCCGGGTTGGATCCTGCGTCCACCCCGTGAGCTGGGTTCCGCCGCTCAGCACCGGATGGGCGCCGGCGTCGGCACGGATCTCCAGGCCCGAGTCGTCGGTATCAAGATCGAGGGTCGACGCCAACGGGTAGCGTCCAGTGGCGAGGATGATCGTTGCCGGGCGGGGCTGGCCCCGGCTCCGTTGTACCGCGATGGCGATGTTGCGGACGGGCGCGGCCTCCGTTCCGGCCGCGCGATCATCGCCGCCGGGGGACACACGGACCACCGTCGCCGCACGGGACGGAAAACCGGTGAAGGCCACCAGCCACACGCACAGGGCGGTACGATGCAGGGTTGTCATCGGAATCACAAAGGGGCGGGGTTGAATCGATGCGGACTAAAGTCCGCGCTCCAATGTGGGAAGCGGTTCATGGAGAGGGGATGCCATCGGCGCGGCTCGGAAGCAACACCAGTGTGGCGCTCACCGTTCCCCAAAGAGCTGCCGGATGATGTCCTCGATGGGCACCTCGTTGATGTCGATGTCCTGAACGGTCAATTCGTCGAGGACCGCCTTGCACACCGGGATGACGCGGTCGCGCTTGACCTTCAACCGCACAACGTCCCCGGAGTGCTCCACCACCTCGCCGTAGCGGGCGAGGTGATCCGACGCGAAGGCGGTCGCGTCGGGCCCGCGGATCGTGACGACCTTGTGATCGGCGAACCGGTCGATGATTTCCTCGAGCCGGCCGTCGAAGAAGATGGCGCCCCGGTCCATGATGACGACCCGGTCGCACAGTTCCTCGATATCGGTCATGTAATGGCTGGTCAGAAGGATGGTCGTGCGCCGCGTCGCGTTGTGTTGTCGGAGGAATTCCCGGACTTTCTTTTGCGAGACCACATCCAGACCGATGGTTGGCTCGTCCAGGAACAGCACCTTCGGCTCGTGAAGCAGCGACGCAATCAACTCCATCTTCATCCGTTCACCCAGCGACAATTCGCGCACCATCACGTTGAGCTTGGCTCGGACGTCGAGGAGATCGCTCAGTTCGGCAATCGTCCTCTCCACGGCCGGCCTCGACAGCCCATAGATCCGGGCATTGAGCGCCAGCGATTCGCTCGCGGGGAGGTCCCACCACAACTGGTTTTTCTGACCCAGCAGGAGCGCGAACTGACGCCGGTAGCCGTCCTCCCGTTCCCATGGCACGTAGCCCAGGACCCGCGCCTCGCCCGCCGTCGGGTAGAGAAGACCCGAGAGCATCTTCAGTGTGGTCGTCTTGCCGGCGCCGTTCGGTCCGAGGAACCCCACGAATTCACCCTCCTGAACCTCGAATCCGACATTCCGAACCGCCGGCACGTCTTCGTAGCGACGACGGACGAGCGCACGCAGGGCGCCCCGGATCCCCGGGGATTTCTTGAAGGTGCGAAACGTCTTCGTCAGGCCGCGGACCTGGATGACCGGTGCGTTCCCCATGGCGCGTCCGGCAGGTTGCGGAGGTTCATGGCCGGAGGCAACAAACCATCGGACGCCCGGGCCCGGGGCTTCAGCCGCGCAGTTCCCGGTCCAGCTGGCTGACCGTCTTCCGGACCGCCAGGTCGGTCTCCATTCGATTGGTCACGGCGCGGCAGGCGTGGAGAACGGTGCCGTGGTCGCGGCCGCCGAAGGCGTCCCCGATGGTGCTGAGCGAGGAATCCGTCAGGTTCCGGGAGAGGTACATGGCGACCTGGCGAGGAAAGGCGATGTGGTCGGGCCGCCGCCGCCCGAGCAGATCGGACACGCGAAGGTCGTAGTGTTCCGCCACGCGTTTGATGATGACATCGATCGTCAGCGAGGCCCGGCCCTCCTCGCTCAGGAGGTCCCGAAGGAGTTCACGCAACCGGTCGATCGAGGTCGGATGACCGGTGAGCCGCGAATAGCTCGCCACGCGTGTCAGGGCGCCTTCAAGGCGCCGGACATTGGTGCGGATCCGTTCGGCGAGGAACTCCGCAATATCCGGCGGCAAGGCGTAGTTCATCTGGTCCGCCTTCTTCCGGAGGATCGCCACGCGCGTCTCGATGTCCGGCACTTCGATGTCGGCCACCAGCCCCCATTCGAACCGCGAGACCAGCCTCTGTTCCAGGCCATGGATCTCGCTCGCCGGCCGGTCGCAGGTCAGGACGATCTGCCGACGACTGTCATGGAGGGCATTAAAGGTGTGGAAAAACTCCTCCTGGATCCGCTCCTTGCCGGCGAGAAACTGGATGTCGTCGATGAGAAGCACCTCGGTCTCACGGAACTTCTTGCGGAACTTCACCAGCCGGCTGTTCTGGAGTGCGTCGATAAACTCGTTGGTGAACCGCTCGGTGGAGACATACGCGACCTTCGCCTGACGCCGTGTACGAGAGACATGCTGTCCGATCGCATGGAGCAGGTGTGTCTTGCCCAGACCCACGCCGCCAATCAGGAAGAGCGGATTATACGAACGCCCGGGGTTCTGCGCGACGGCGAGCGCGGCCGCATGGGCGAACGTGTTGTTGCCCACGACGAAGGAATCGAAGGTGTTCTTCGGGTTGAAAGTGGCAACCTCCTCGAGCACCGCCACCGTCGCGCCGTCCCCGGTCCCGCGCGGGGGCCTTTTCGCTTCCGCTTCCACGGGCGCCGGCGCTGCACGTGGAGCCGGCGGCGCTCCCTGGGAAACGAAGGCGAAGTGTATTTCCCGGCCTGCCGCCGCCTTGAGGGCGTCTTCAATGAGATCGCGGTAGTTCTCGCCCAACCAAACCCCGCAGAAGTCGTTGGCGACCGCGAGGGTGAGCCTGTCTTCCTCGAGGCGGACTGGTTCGATCGGCGCGAACCAGAGCCCGAAGACCTCGTGGTTCAACACCTGGCGAAGCGCGGAAATGGCTGAATTCCAAAGCTGTTGCGCGGAGGATTCCATCGGCACTCGAGATGAATAAGGCCCAGGTTCACCGACTTATTCACGCGGCCGCTTCACACCGCCGTTACACGGTCGCGAAGCGTTAATCGCCGCCCAGTCTCTGTTCGTCCAACTGGCAGCCAAAGTTCCCGCCCAGCGGGGATGGCGCCGTCAACCCACCGTCTAAATGCCAGATTTCCAAGGGGTTGCGTCTCAGGAACCCGCCGCGCCGCGCGACGGGCAACCTCCGGCTGATGGACACCAGGGGGCATTCGGAACGGTCGCTTTTTAGGTCGGCGCCGAGGGTCGAGCGAGGCAAATGTATTCACTGTTATCGACCGCTTATTCACCGCCCGGATTCGGCCCGCCCCTCCACCTCGCCGAGCCCTTTCGGCGACAAAAAAGGGCGCCCTCCGCTTTGGGCGCCCGACGGAAGGTCGAGGGCCCTCAACAATCGTAGTAGAGATAAAACTCGTACGGATGCGGGCGCAGCCGGATCGCGTCGTGTTCCTTGCGTTTGTTCTCCACCCACATCTCCAGGAAATCGCGGGTGAACACGTCGCCCTTGAGCAGGAACTCGGAATCCTCCTCCAGCGCCTCCAGCGCATCGACGAGACTTCCCGGCACCTTCGGCACCTTCGCCAGCTCTTCGGGCGGCAGCTCGTACAGGTTCTTGTCCATCGGCTCGCCCGGATCGATCTTGTTGAGCACCCCGTCCAGGCCCGCCATCAGCAACGCCGCATAGCACAGATACGGATTGGCCGCCGGGTCCGGCGGCCGGTACTCGATCCGCTTGGCCTTCGGGCTCTCGCTGAAGGTCGGAATCCGGATCGCCGCCGAGCGGTTGCGCGCGGAGTACGCCAGGTTCACCGGCGCCTCATACCCGGGCACCAGCCGCTTGTAACTGTTGACCGTCGGGTTGCAGAGCGCGCACAGCGCCCGCGCGTGCTTGAGGATCCCCCCGATGTAGTACAGCGCCATCTGCGAGAGCCCCGCGTATTCCTTGCCCGCGAACAGCGGCTTGCCCTGCTTCCACAGCGACTGGTGGGTGTGCATCCCCGATCCATTGTCCCCAAACAGCGGCTTGGGCATGAACGTCGCCGTCTTGCCGTGCTTGCGCGCCACGTTCTTGATGATGTACTTGTACAACATCATCGTGTCCGCCGTCTTGACCAGCGTGTCGAAACGGAAATCGATCTCCGCCTGGCCCGCCGTCGCCACCTCGTGGTGCTGGCGCTCGACCTTCATTCCCAACTGTTCCATCGTCAGCACCATCTCGGTGCGGATGTCCTGCTGGGTGTCGGTCGGCGCCACCGGAAAATATCCCTCCTTGTGCCGGATCTTGTATCCCAGGTTGGGCATCTCGTCCCGGCCCGTGTTCCACACCGCCTCCTCGCTGTCCACCGAATAGAAACACCCGTTGCTCTTGGCGTCGTACTGGACGTTGTCGAAAATGAAAAACTCCGCCTCCGGCCCGAACAACGCCGTGTCGGCAAGCCCCGTGCCCACCAGGTATTTCTCGGCCTTCTGCGCGATGCCCCGCGGGTCCCGGCTGTAGGCCTCCTTGGTCCCCGTCTCCGCAATCGTGCACGTCAGGCTCAGGGTCGCCACCGCGCAGAACGGATCGATGAACGCGCTGTCCGCATCCGGCATCGCCAGCATGTCGCTGGCCTCGATCGATTTCCACCCGCGGATCGACGAACCGTCAAAACCGAAGCCCTCCTCGAAGACCTCCGCCGTCAGCTCCGCCACCGGCACGCTGAAATGCTGCCAGGTTCCGAACGTATCCACGAACTTCACGTCCACCATCTTCGCGCCGGCCGTCTTGGCCAGCTCAAGTACCTGCTTGGGGGTGCTCATGGATTCGGAGAATGCTTCGGTTGCCTGGCGTTTCGCGCGGCGTATGGGTTGGCGCCGTGCCTGAAAATGGCGACACCGTGAAGGCGTGTTGGCTCAGCTTTTTGAGACGTAGCCGCCTAGTTTCCACGGGTTGAAACGCGCAAAGCGACGGGCATCGTAAAACGCGTCACCCGTCTGTAAAGTCAGGCGGATGAAAAAGTGCGCGGACCCAATCATCACTTGACTTCCCCTGCTCAAAATCCATCCACGGCACAACGAGCGCTCACCGATCCAGATCAGTGTCCCGAGAGGCCCTCGAGATACGCACACACCAGCGCGGGCAGATCATCGCTGTACCCGCCCTCGAGCAGACTGAACACGGGCAGCCCGAGGCGTCGCAGGCGCTCGCCCATCCAATGAAAGTCCTCCGCCTCGAGTGTCTCATGCGCAATGGGATCTCGGGCATAGGCGTCGAAACCCGCGGACACGGCGACGATCTCCGGGCGATGGGCAACCAGGCGCTCCAGCGCGCGCCCCAGGACGGCGCGGTATTCCTTCCGTGGCAGACCTGGCGGAACGGGGTAGTTGAAGCAGTTGTCCGAGACATCGACGAGTCCCGTCCCTGGATAACACGGATGCTGGTGCACCGACGCGAAGAACGCCCCAGGGCGCCCGGCCAGAATGGCCTCGGTCCCGTTTCCGTGATGCACGTCGAAGTCAAAGACGCCCACGCGTTGAACGCCGGTTGCGAGGGCCTCGAGCACCGCGATCGCCATCGAACCGAGGTAGCAGAATCCCATGGCCCGCGACGGCGTGGCGTGGTGTCCCGGCGGACGCAAAAGGCTGAAGGCCTCGTCGCCCTTTCGCGCCAACGTCACCGCTCGCAAGGCGCCGCCGACACTTCGCAAGGCGTGCGCGAGGATCCCGGGCATCGCCGGAGTGTCACCGTCGAAATCCGCCTCCGCTCTTTCCAGCCGCTTCAGAAGGTCGGGCGAGTGCGCCCTCAGCAGGACGCCCGGGTCGACAGGTTCCAGGGGCTTCTGCCAGGTGACTTCCACCACCGACTGCTGGCGCAGTCGGACCGCCGTGTTCGCCACACGTTCCGGCCGCTCCGGATGTCCCGGAAAACGGTACTCCGTGCATCGCTCGTCGGTTATTACGATCACGCTCCCAAGCAAACCAGATGCGAAACACCCCAACAAATCCTTCCTTGTGCCGGCGCGTCCATGCCCGGATGGCGCCACCTGTCGCCGCGGCGCTCGCCACCCTGATCCTCTTCACGGCCTTCGCCATGGCGGCACGGGCCAGGGATGCCGTCACGCTCTGGCGGGCCGGCGTTGGCGGGTACGCCGCCTATCGCATCCCCGCCCTGGTGCGGACCACCGACGGGGACCTCGTCGCCTTTTGCGAGGGCCGCCGGGACGGACTGTCCGATGCCGGAGACATTGACGTCCTCGTCCGACGCTCGGCCGATGGCGGGGTGACCTGGTCAACGACCGACCAGGTTTGGAATGACGGAACCGACACCTGCGGAAATCCCGCTCCCGTGCTCGACCGGCATTCCGGCAACCTATGGCTGCTGATGACCTGGAACCGCGGCGACGACCGGGAATCGGAGATCATCGACGGCCGAAGCCAGGATACCCGGCGGGTGTTCGTCACCCATTCCTCGGACGGCGGTCGACACTGGGCGAAGCCGCTCGAGATTACTGCGGCCGTGAAGGCCCCGGACTGGACGTGGTATGCCACCGGACCCGGGGCCGGCATCCAGATACGGGAAGGACCGCGCGCCGGACGGCTGGTGATCCCCTGCGATCACATCGAGCGAGCCACCCGACTTAAGTTCTCCCACGTCATCTACAGTGACGATCACGGCGCCTCCTGGCACCTGGGCGGACGAACAACGAATCCTCAGGTCAACGAATGTCAGGTCGCGGAGCTGCCCGGCGGACGCCTGCTTCTGAACATGCGAAACTACGACCGTTCACATCCCGTCCGCCAGGTGGCGGAGAGCTTGGACGGCGGCCTGACCTGGACCCGCCAGCGATTCGACGATGCCCTGATTGAGCCCGTCTGTGAGGCAAGTCTGCGCAGCGTGCCCCCGGCCTCCGACTTCCCCGAGGGTCTCCTTCTCTTCTCCAACCCCGCGAGCACGCGAGCGCGGCTCCGCCTCACGGTGCGCGCGAGCACCGATGGCGGGCAAACCTGGCCCGGAGAACACGTCCTGCACGCGGGACCTGCCGCGTATTCGGACCTTGTGGTGTTGTCAAAAACCCGCCTCGGGTGTCTCTACGAGGCGGGCAAGACCAATGCCTATGAGCAGATCGTCTTCCAGGGCCTGTCGCTGGCGGAGGTACTCCGCACTCAGACGGGCTCTTAGCGGCCAAGCCGGCCGGCAGCGGCGGCGGCAGCCGCGGCGTTCGTCGCCTCGGCTGGAGTCATGTCGGAGCGAAACTTGAAGACCACCTCGCCGGCCCGCGCGAGACCGAACTTCTCGCGCGCGAGCCGTTCGACAGTCGACCGGTCATTCTTCACCGACGCGATCGCCTCGGCGAGTTCGCGGGACAGGTTCTCCTCCTGGTGGAGTGCCTGCAGGAGTTCGAGTTGCACTCGCTTCCGCGCCGCCTTCTCCCGGATGAGCGGGATGCATGTCATCGCGCCGGACATGAGGATTCCGACGGCGAGGACGAGGGCGAGAAGCTGCGGCACCTGGGATTATTGGTAGAGTTTCTTCCAGGAGGCCAGCTTGCCCTGAGGATCGAAGGTGAGTCTGAGGATGCGGTCGGGACCCGGGGGATCCACCATAACGTAGCTGGGGCCGGTCCATCCGTAGGGACCGTACGGATGCCAGCCACCGGTGTAGGACGACGCCATCCGAGCCCCGTGGATGGTGATCCAGTCGGCGACCGTGGAACCGTCCGTCAACCCGGCCGACTTATCCGGTGGACCCAACTCCCGCACGGCATCGTCGAATGTGTAAGTCCCAACTCGTGCATCCCAGTCAACCCGATGGGTTGCGCAACCCGTCGCCGGCAAGAACAGCAGGCCCATCAGTGCCACCACCACTCTCCACGTCGCCTTCATACGCTGAAGATGGCCTGTCGCCGGAGTCCCGCAACGGCGCCTTCGGTCCTCATTTTTTCTGGTACGTCACGGAAATACTGTCGGATCCATCATTGGCCTCGAAATCCGTCGGGCGCGCGGCTCCATCGATGCCGTACGCGACGCGCAGACGGTTGCCATTCAATTCATAGATCCCCGCCAGAGTCTGCCCGCCGCCGCTCTCGATATCCATAGGTTTCGGGGCGCCGCGCCCCAGGAGTTTCACTGAGCCGGAGTCGCTGCCGTTGTTCCATTCCACCTCGTAATGGGCCCCCTTGAAACGCAGGTGGACCGCCTGAAGCTGCTCATCGGACATATCGTTTCCGTTGACCCGTCCGCGGACGGCCACCCAATCGCCCTGAAATCCGTCGAGATCGTTCCCCGCAGTCGTGGCCGCTCCGAACCGGTGGATCCGGATATTCTTGAATTGAACGCTCATGGGCGGGCCGGCGTGGATCTGAAGGGCCAGGACACCAGATCCGACGGCATGCGCGGTGTCGTCGTCGGTCACATCCGCCGTGACGCGGCCGTTGATGATGTGGGTGAAACGGTTGCCCCGCGCGATCACGACATACTCATTCCAGTCCTCGGACTTGATCCCCGCCTGGATTTCCGTCGACGCGCCCATCGCGCCCAACACCTCGATCTCCGGCTTGTCGCCGGACCCCGGCAGGACACGCGTCATTTGTCCCCGCTGGGCGAGAATGCCGCGGCCTCGTTCCTCATAGAGGATTCCGGAATAGGTTGTGCCGGCCTCCATATCGGCCTGGTAGCCGGCGATGATGGGTCCTTGTGGACCCGGCTCCAGGACCTTGCTCCGATATTGGATGCCGGAGTTCCCATGAACGATCCGGTAGGAGAGCCGCAATTCGAAGTCGTCGACCGTGCCGCCCTTCCACACGAGGAAGGTGTTGTGGGACAGCCGGAGGTCCGGGGTGGTCTGGCCGATGATGGCGCCGTCCTGGACCGACCAGATCGCGGGATTTCCCTCCCAGCCGTCTAACGAGGTGCCATTAAAGAGTGGCGTGAAACCCTCTTCGGCCGCCAGGACACCGCGGGCGCCGACGGTGCCAAGTATCAACAAAACCGCCACAACGAGCGCTCGCTCGCGTCGCGCAGGAATGAGGTTCAACATGGGAATAAGGATTCAGGATAGGGATGGGAATGGGAATGGGAATCGGGATGGGAATGGGAACTGACCGTCCGCGACGGAAGAGGGATTCTGGGGCGAGATAAGCTCGGTCGGTTCAGGCCGGCGGCGGCGCTGTTGCCCCGACAAATTCACAACCATACTCGTCGCGAAGGAGGGCCTCCACCCGCTCCTGCGTTGCCTCGCCAAGCCCTTGCATCTCGTCCACCGTCCGAAAAAACCGTTCGAAACCTGCCGGGGTGATGGTTACCAGGATCCTGGCCGGTTGATCGCCGACCGTGGTCGGGGCGTGGGGAATGCCGCGGGGTGCGAAGAAGGTGTCGCCGGAGCGCAGGTGGACATGATGACCGCCGCAGACGATCTCCATCTCGCCTTCCACCACATGGAACGTCTCCTCTTCGCGGTGGTGGACATGGGGCGGGAGACCCCCGCCCGGCGCGGCCACGATCTCCACCAGGGCAAACACTCCGTGCGTCTGCTTCCCGTCGAGCAGGATGCGGGTTGCCGTACCCAGGACATCGAGCGTCAGGAGGTCTTCGGAATGGGAGGCGACAGGATGCAGCGACATGGAATGGCCTTCACTTACTTGAGAACCTTGCGCAAAAAGCGCAAGCCCCCCGTCGCGATTTCGTCGCGGGTCGGTTCGATCTTCCGCCAGATCGCCGCCGCCCTCGCGATGACCTTCACGTCCGTCGTGAAGCTCTCGATGACAACGTCGCCGGCGTATTTCACCTTCTTCAGCGCTGCGGCGATGGATTTCCAGTCGATGTGATCTCCGCCGGGTGTGCCCCGATCGCTGCCACAGGCATGGAAATGCCCCAGGAGCCGGCCCGCCTTCAGAATCGCCGCCGCCTGGTCCTTCTCCTCGATGTTCATGTGGAAGGTATCCAGGTGGAGACGGACCGCCGGGCTGTTGACCGCCTTCAACAGGCCCAGGGCCTGGTCACAGGTGTTGAGAAAGTCCGTCTCGAAGCGGTTGAGCGGCTCGATGCACATGCGAACATCCTTATCCTCCGCATACCTCGCGAGTTCCTTGAGGTTCCTCACAACGCTCGACCATTGCTCCTTCCTGGCCGCCGGTTCCTCCGCATCCGCGCGCCCGACCACGCTGTACACCGGGCCAATCAGCGACGGGCATCCCAGCACCGTCATGTGGTCGATCAACGCCCGGCAGTAGGTCATCGCTGTCGCCTGATCCTCCGCGGTGCCCCGAAAATCCCGACCGGGGCCCATGCACGCGCACACGCTTCCGATGGCCAGCCCCTCCTTTTCCGCCGCAATGCGGACCTTTTCCGGATCGATGTGATCCGGGGCCTCGATGGGAATCTCAACCGTATCAAATCCCCACTTTCGGAATTTTGGAAAGAGCCGTGTGCTCGCCGTGGTGAAGGGGGACACGAATAGAAACGTGTTGATGCCAATTCTCATAGAATGCCTCGGGCCTCGGAGTCGGTGCCCGCAGGCTAACAGCCCCGCCCAGGACACTCAAGGACGAGGCTGAGGGAGCTGGGAGGAGAGTGCCGGGTCCCGGAGGGACCGGTCGTCGCTCCACCGACCGGTGTCCCACAAGGACGCCCTGCCCCGGTCTCCAGCGATGCAGAATGTGGGTAAAGACCAGCATCCGACGGGAAAGGGTGCCCCCGCGACTGCGGGGGCGGGTAAGGGCTCCCCGCCGCGGTTCATCGGCCGTCACCCGTTCTTTTCGGGACAGGGGGCTCTCCACGTTCCATCTTCCGGATCCAGTCACCCACCCGAACGTCGCCCCCGCGGATCACCCTGGCGTAAATGCCGCGAAGACGAAGGTGCTTTCCTTCGGGTGAGTTTACCCAGGCCAGGGCGGCTTCGCCGAACCGGGCGGCGAATTTGCGGCAGCCGTTATGTGCCTTGGGCGTGATCTCGAGGAGCACCGGCCCAACCTGCAAATGGTCGCCCGGCTTGAGATGATCGAGGCTGAGGTCCAGGTCGACGATCAACTGGTCTCCGGGAAGAACCCAAGCCTCCCGCGAACCGGCGACGAGAAGCGCCGAGCGCGCGTTCATCAGGGTGAGTTGGGAATCGAGCTCCGCCGCTCCGGCCGGCGGTGCAGGTCGAACCCCACGGACCCACTTGTCTCCAACGGCGCCTTCCGCGACATCGAGCCGACAGGTCTCCAGGAGTCGGCGTTCATTGGTAACCGGGCGCACCACGATGGCCTCGAGTCTACCCTCCTCGCGCGGCGACGCCTTTACGTCGGCCAGTCCCTGGGTTAATGCCTCCGCGGTTGGCTGCATGGCGGACGCTACCTGGCACGCGACGAAAATCAGACCCGAAAAACGCGGGAACGCCGGCCTCGGGCCGGAGCAATACGACACTACCCTTGACCGACCCCTTGGATCCAACATGAACCCGAGCGTCGAACCCGTGTCCCCAGCCGACCTGGTGCCCTATCGCGAACTGTATCGATCGGAGATGAGCTGCCAGATCATCCACGATTCCCTTCATGCCCGGAAAGGGTGGACGGAATCCTATCTCCTGAAGTCGGGAGACCATGTCGCCGGCTACGGCTCCGTCGCCGTCGGCGGTCCCTGGACGGGAAAGCCCGCAATCTTCGAGTTCTACATCCTGCGCCATCATCGGCACCGGACGTTCGATCTTTTCGCCGCGCTGCTGCCCGCCAGCCGCGCCATCATGATCGAAACCCAGAGCAATGACCCCTTTCTGACCCCCATGCTCCACGTGTTCGCCCGGGACGTGGCGAGTGAAGCGATCCTGTTCCACGACGGGCTGACCACCCATCATCCCCCACCCGACGTCCTGTTTCGGGCCGCGCGGCCCGAGGACGGCCAAGGCATCCGCGCCGCGCAACTGGACTCGTCAGCCGACTGGCTGCTGACGGTCGGTGACACCGTCGTGGCGACCGGCGGGATCCTTTTCCACTACAATCGTCCCTATGGCGACATCTTCATGTCCGTCGCGGAACCCTATCGCCGCCGGGGACTCGGCGCCTACCTCGTGCAGGAATTGAAACGCGTCTGCCACGAGGGCGGCCACGTGCCGGCGGCGCGATGCAATCTCCGCAACGTCGCCTCCCGCCGCACCCTTCAAAAGGCGGGATTCGTTCCGTGCGGTCATATTCTCAGCGGCCCGGCCGTGTCTGCTTCTGGATGATCTTCTCGTGGACCGCGGGGTCGCGCCCGGATCGTGTTCATCGCATCACTCGTGAGCCGTGCCGGCCGCTTCCGCCTTCAGGCGCTGGCGTTCTGCCGCCTTCGCGAAGGGATAGTACACCCCCATGGCGATGCCGAGGGAGCAGAGCCCCCAGACCGCAGCCCTCCAATCACCGCCTGAAACCAGGTAATGCCCGATGATGGGTGGCGTCGTCCACGGCACGTTGACAAACGGCTTGTGGATCACGTTCCAACTCATGAGCAGATACGTGCCGGCGGTGAGAATCAGGGCGTTGAGAATGTAAGGGACCATGAACACCGGGTTCAGGACGATCGGGAATCCGAAGAAGATCGGCTCGTTGATTTGAAAGATCTGTGTCGGCAGGGAAATGCGGCTGACCTTCCGGAACCCCGGTTCCTTCGAATTCCACATGACCAGGGCGAGGGCGATCGTGGCGCCCGTTCCGCCCACGTTGACGAAGGTCGTAAAAAAGCCGTAGGCGGTGACATAGGGCAAAGGCTGGCCTTGCGTGGTCGCCTCGACATTCGCCGCGAGGTACTGGAGGAAGATGGGCGCCACAAGGGCATCCATCGCGTTGTCCCCGTTGATCCCCACCGACCACAGAAGGGTCACGAGAAACGCGTACACCAGGATCCCCGGAAGGGTGTTGAGGGCGAACACCAGCGGTTTGAACGTCATTTCCACCAGGTGGTTGATATCCACCCCAAGAACGAACCGGATCCCCCAGAACGCCAGGACCAGAAAGAAAAGAGGCGTCAAGGAGACGAAGGATTCGTAGACAATCGGCGGGACGCTCTCCGGCAGTTTGATGACAAAGTTGTGATCCGTGAAAAACTTCTGGACCCGAACCGTGACCAGGGCCAGCAGCACGGCCGTGAACAGTCCCTTCGATCCGAGGCCATCCATGAAGAGGGTCTGGTCCGCCTTCTGAATTTGGATCATCAGGAAGATCAGCGTCGCCATCGTCGCGCTCACGACGGCCTCCTGCTCCAACGCCTTCCCGAGATCATAGGCGACGGCAAAACAGACAAAGACCGCGAGCACGCCAAAGGTCGCCGTGACCGGGACCTGCAACAGCGGGAGATACGGAGCGACGCGCGCATCCCACCCCGGAACCGGGAGGTACGCCACGATCAGAAACAAGCCCCCGATGATCGTCAGCGGCACAACGGACACCATTCCGGCGCGAATCGCGGAGAGGTACGTGTTTTCACTCAGGGCCGTCAGGATGGGAACGACCTGCCGGTTCAGGAATCCTGCTCCAGTCGTCACGCCCTCGCCTTCCATGCCGGTTCCGTTTCCTGGAGCGGTGAAGGCTCAGTCTCGAAGCAACTTGCCCAGGTAGATGCAGCCGTCATCGGGCGGTCCGACGCGCACCAGTTCCTGAAATCCCAGTCGCTGATAGAACCCAAGCGCCGACCGGTTGAGCGTGCTGACCCCGAGATGGACCCCGGGAGAGCCGAGGCGCCGGAGTTCATCCATGAGTTGCCCCATCATCCGGCGCCCGAAGCCGCGCCCGCGCGCCCGGGCGAGGAGGTCGATGTGCAAATGCGACGGATGCATCTCGTAGGGTTCGGGACAGAAGTAGTCCGGCCGGTGGTAATCGCCATAGACCTGTTCAACCCGGGTCCAACGGGACCGATCTCCCTGGGGGGCGGGAAAGCGCGCGCAGAGGTCCGGCCGCCATTCGAGTTCGTACCGCCTGTAGAACCCGCGCGAGTCCAGGGCGCCCAGCGCATACCCGCACACCCCCTGGTCATCCTCCAGGATCAAAGCCAATCCCGGTTCGAATGCGAGATAGGGCCCGACATAGATCCGCCCCAGGGCATCGGGATCGTCGCTATAAAACGGCTCCCCGTCGTCCCCGTGGTCTCCGGTCTTGAGGCAGACATGATAGGCAGCCTGGCGGTCGTCCGGACGGCAGGGCCGAAGGATGCAGTTGTTCACAGGTGTCACAGCGATTCTGTCGATGTCCTCTTCGGCGCCGCGGCCTCGCGAGCGCTTGCGGGGCCGCGCGCCGGCCGGAATCCGCCATCCGGCTGTTGAACCAGGAGGCGCTGCAACCGGGCGACAAACCCGCCGCGAAAAGTCCCTGGCAGATGGAAATCCGATTCGCAGGCGGAATCCAGCCGGTGATCACGGGATCTGGCCTGGACATAGCCGAGGAGCAGGTCGAGTTCCTCCCGGAGATCCCAGATCCGACGACTCAAGGCGTAAAAGAGCCGCCGGTCCCGAAGGTCGCTCATCCGGGCACAGGCATCCCTCAACCGGGTGGCGCGATCCACGAACCGAGCGACTCCCTCCGCCTCCCAGTCGGCCGGAGGCCGGCTCAAGAGACCCTCCGCCGCCTGGTACAAGGCCTCGGCCTCCGGTCCGTCCTCGTGCGGCAGGTAGTGGCAATCCCCAAACAAGACGAGCTCCTCCAGCGAGACCGGCGCGGCGACCGTGTCAAAACTCGGCAGCCAGTCCCGCATGGCACTCCTGTAAGCCGCCCTCGCGTCCCACTCGCCCTCGCTGCGAAGGAATGCCGAAAGGATCCGCAGCGGCGCCTCATTCAGGGGAAACTCGCAATTCGGATTGCTGAACCAGCCGCCAACAGCCGAACGCAGTTCCGGGGATCGACCCAGGGGAGGTCCGCAGAAGAACCGGCGCCCGTCATAGTCGTTGGCGTGGAGGTTGTCCCAAATCACCGGCTTTCTGCCGAGGCGACGCGTCAGCCCGTCGACGTGTTCGACCGTGATCTCGCGTGAAATGATCTCCGGGCCGGTCCAGAACACATCGATCCCAGCCGCCAGCGCGCCGCCGAGCGTGTCGAGATAGTCCTTCCCGCCCAGTCCGCGTTCGGCCATGCGGCCGCAATACGGTGTCGGGCAAAAGAGAAGGCGGGCCGCGGGCCGTCTTTCGCGCAGCCAGCCGAATAGCGCGTTCGTGACGTGACACTGCGCGGCTGCCGCGGATCCGAATCGTCGCGCGTCGTCGGGATCCAACCGCGCCGGGATGTCATCGAACAAAAGGGCGAAATCGCCACACCCCAGGCCGAGCATCTGGTCAAAGCGCCGGCAAAGGTGATTCAGGTCGGCCTCCCGGCCGAAGCGAATGTCCAGCCCGGGACTCAGGGCGTACACGAAGCGCAGCCCTCGCTCCGCGCAGGCACGCAGGAGTTCGGCCATCGCCGCTGCTTCGGAATCCGCGTAGGCCTCGCGCCAACGGGCGCGATGCTTGAGGTCGTCCTTGGGGGCGTAGACGTACGTGTCGAGGCCCCACGCGGCCATCCAGTCGAAAAGCCCCAGTCGTTCGTCGTGAGACCACGGTTTCCCGTAAAAGCCTTCGATCACTCCAGAAAGGAATTCAGTCGTCGCCGTCGCGGCCATCGGTTGACCTCGGCAGACTAGGGGGTCGCGGCGCAAGGAGCAAACCGCGCGCGGCGAGGATGAACGCGATCCAGAGGAAGACCGCGCAGGCGGAGAACGTCGCTTCGAGGGCGACGATCGACATCCCGGGAATTCCACCTGTGCCTGCGAGGATGTCCGTCAGGGCATGGACGCCGACCACCAGCACGATCGGCCAGCGGCGGCGTCGTTCGAGAGCGAGGGCGACGAAGCCGCCCGAGTAAATATGGAACATCGAGGAGGTCGCCCGCTCCCAAAGGCCCAGTGGCCCGAGATCGGACCGGGCCAGCGCCGCCCGGAGGAACAACAGGGTATTCTCCAGCACCGTGAAACCGAGGCCCACGAACAATCCCTGACGGAGCGCTCCCCGAGGATTCGAATCCGGGCGCACCCTCCGAAGGAGCACCAAGGCGAAGAGCTTGCCACCGGTTTGGGCCGCGGCGGCGACGGGCCCCAGCACGAGGTGGTGTTGCCAGGTCAGGTGTTGGCCCCACCAGAGGACGAGTGGTCCATTGATCAGCCCCTGGACCCCGAATCCAACCGCGGCGGCCAGCCCGCCGAAGCCCACCAGCGCAAGGTGCCGGTAGTCGGCAACCGCGACGCATGGATTCAAGCGGAGGAGGCACAGTGCCACGAAGACGGTCGCCAGGGCCCAAAGCCAGTCAGCCGGGTGCGCGGCGAACCACGTCGGATGCGCCACGATCGGGATGGCGAGCATGACCACCCACCAGGCCCCCACTATCCATCCCAACCCTTCGACCGCGCGGGGATGGCCAAAGTTGACGGTCCACCCGAGGCCAAAGCGCCTCGGCGGAAGCAAGCGCGGATCCGAAGGATCGAAATAGACGATGCCGAGGATCCGTTTGGTGGAGCGACGGCCCATGGGATTCGCCACGCCAGACGAGCCTGATCACACGACCTGAAGCCCGAAAGGTTCGAATGGTGAGAAATCCTCGCGATTGGCCGTGGCCAGACGGGCGCCCGCCACCGTGGCAGTACCGGCGATCATGGCATCCACACGCAGTTCTCTGCGACGGTTCACCGCGTTGAATAGGCGCGCGGCCTCGAGCGCCTGCGGTTCATCAAAACCAAGAATCTCCGCCAGGAAGCCGCGCACCGTTACCACTTGAAGGGGCGTGACCGGACCGCACAAGAACTCGAACCATGCCGGCATGGGGGTGACCAGGTGTTCACCGGATCGGAACCATGCCTGGATGTCGCGGGATTCGTAGGAGCCAGTTACCAGGGCCTGGATGAGATAGTTCGTGTCCAGGCAGATCAAGGCGACCTCCACCTCTTCCGGTCCTCGCGAACTTCTTTGAGATAGGCCCGGGCACGAACGGGATCGAGGCCCTCACCTCTCGCGTGGAGTTCCTGGAGCATCTGGATGGGGTTCGGCGCGCCGGTCTGGGCGAGTTCTTCCGCCTGGGCGACAGCGCGACGAACGACCTCCGCCTGGGAGACCTGCCAGCGCGCGGCCAGGCGTTTGAGACGCAGCGCTGTCGTCGCATCCAGGGCGAAGGTGGTCCGATGACTCATCTGAGGCATACCATAATCAATACCATCATCGCAGCCCTGGAGTCAATCGGGCCTCCTATTCTCCAAGGATCTTCACCAAAACCCTCTTTCTCCGGAGGCCGTCGAACTCGCCGTAGAAGATCTGTTCCCAGGGACCGAAGTCGAGCTGACCCTTCGTGATGGCAACAACGACCTCGCGTCCCATGATCTGCCGCTTGAGGTGCGCGTCCGCATTGTCCTCGCCGGTCCGGTTGTGATGGTACTGCGAGATGGGCGCGTGGGGCGCGAGCTTTTCCAGCCAGATTTCGTAGTCGTGGTGAAGGCCGCTTTCGTTGTCATTGATGAACACGCTCGCGCTGATGTGCATGGCATTCACCAGGCACAAGCCTTCCTCGATCCCGCTCCGGCGCACGAGGTCCTCGACTTGCGGCGTGAGGTTCACGAACCCACGGCGCGACGGGACTTCCATCCACAGATATTCAGTGAGCGTCTTCATGAATTGTTGGTCCCCGCACGTTAGGCGGATCCCCATCCGAAGAGGAGCCGAGACATGCTCGGTCTCGGCTCCGACGAGCACCCGACGGTCCCGGAGCGCGGGCTTCAGCCCGCATCGGCGCTCGGAGGAGCATGGCGTGCGAAATCGCCAAAGACTCGTCTGTGAGTCTGAAATTGAAGCGGCGTGAACCCGGCGTTCTCAATCCGTAGACGCCTTTCGCCAAATCCCATAATGCTCCCCCGGATCCAATGATGGTTGCGGCGCGGCAACGCCGGCCGCTGCCGTGAATCTGCCGGACCTCACCCTCGCCATCGAAGCCATCGAGAGACGGACGCTCGGTCGACCGCTGCGGCGGCTGCGGATCCAGCGGTTTTGTCCAGTCCCACAATCCCGCTTGTGAAGCGGCGGAGGCATGACTCAGCATGAGTCGGATTCTCGATTCCTGATGAAACGACGGCATTGGATGGCAGTTCTGGCGGCCCTCACTCTCCAGGCGCACGCCGCGGACGATGCTGGCGTCATCCTGGATTGGAATGCCTTGATGGTCTCCGCCATCAAGGAGGATGACAGCGGACCGACTCTTTCCTCTCGGAACCTGGCGATCCTGCACGCCGCGATCTACGACGCGGTCAACTCGATCGATCGAAGCCACCAGCCCTACGCCTTCCTGATTGATCCCCCGCCCGAATGCTCGCCCGCCGCCGGCGCCGTGGGCGCCGCGTACACCGTCATGGCGACCCTGTATCAGACCTTTCAGGGTCGGTCCGACGCCCTTTACGACAGCTTTGTTGCGTCGGTTCCCGCCACGGCCGCCCTCACCAACGGTCTGCTATTCGGACAGCAGATCGCCGAGCTCACCCTCGACAGCCGATCCGCGGACGGCGCGAACACGCAGGTGCCTTACATCCCGAGCGACGCGCCCGGACAATGGCGGCGGACGCCCCCTTTTTTCCGGCCGCCCCTGGATCCTCACTGGCGTTATGTCAGGCCGTTCTGCCTGCCGTACCTCGAACCGTTCGTGCCAGCACCACCGCCTCCGCTGACGAGCGACCGATATGCGGAGGAGTACAACGAGGTCAAATCTCTCGGCAGCAAGGACAGTACAGCGCGAACGGCGGAGCAGACCGAGATCGCGGTGTTCTGGTCAGACTTCCATTACACCTCCATGCCTCCAGGCCATTGGCATGAGATTGCAGCGACCATCGCGCGAAACCGCGGACTGAACCTCGTGGAGACCGCCCGGTTGTTTGCCCTGAACAGCCTCGCCCAGGCGGACGCCGGCATCGTCTGTTGGGAAACCAAGTTCCGCTACAACCTTTGGCGACCGGTGACGGCGATTCAGGGAGGCGACCGCGATGACAACGCCCTGACCGAGTCGGACCCGTCCTGGCAACCGCTTCTCGAGACACCCGCGTTTCCGTCCTATACCAGCGGTCACAGCACGTTCAGCGCGGCGAGCGCCGAGGTCTTGACCCGCTTTCTCGGAACCGACGCCGTCAGCTTCACCGCCCGATCCGATGCGCTGCCTGGAGTCACTCGATCCTTCCAGAGCCTCGACGCATGCGCCAACGAGTGCGGGCTCAGCCGGGTCTATGGGGGCATTCACTACGGCTTCGACAAGATTCAGGGCAAGATGTGCGGCCACAAGATCGGGAATTACGTCGTGTCGAACTTCCTCCTCCCCAATGACCAACTGCCGCTGCTCGTCATGGATTCCTTCACGACCAACGGCATCCCAAATCTCCGGGCCCATGGTCACCTCGGCGCCACCATCGTCGTGGAGGCCTCCGACAACCTGCATGCGTGGATCGCCGTTTCCACCAACACAGGCTTGATCGGAGGCGACCTGGTCGACATGGAGGGCGGACGTACCCATCAGTTTTACCGGGCGCGAGAGCGCTGAGAACGGCGGAAACCGCGCATCGCGCGGTTGGGTGTGGGCTCCGATTCCCTCCCGGCTGCGCTTGTCCCGGCTGAGCGTGTCCCACAAGTCGTGCGCTGGAGGCCGTGCCGGTCTTACGCGCGCCAACGGTGCGCCGCGGCATCTCGGAGGGATGCAGGGTCCCGGAGGGACAAGGGCACGCTCTCGGCGAACTCTCACTCCTCCGGCGTCGATTCCGGGGATTCGAAGACAATCACGGACAACGGAGGCAGCGTAAACTCGGCGGAAAACGGGAACCCATGGCAGGGGACGTCCTCCGCCTCCACTCCGCCCAGGTTGCCGAGATTCGAACCGCCATAGTTCGCGGAATCGGTGTTTAACAATTCGTTCCAGGTTCCCGGACGCGCCAGGCCCAGGCGGTAGCCGCTTCGGGGGACCGGCGTCAGGTTCAGGATGACCAGGATGGGATCCGAACCATCGGCGCGACGACGCAGAAAGGTGAGGACACTCTGCCGGCTGTCTGAGCAATCGACCCACTGGAAACCGGCGGACTCAAAGTCCGCCTCCCACAAGGGTGGGTGGGCGCGATAGATTCCATTCAGATCCTCCACCAGGCGCAGGACCCCCTGGTGGTAGGGACCCGCCTGGAGCAGCCACCAGTCGAGTTCCGTGTTGTGGTTCCACTCCCGCGTCTGCCCGAACTCACCGCCCATGAAGAGCAGTTTCTTGCCCGGAAACAGCCACTGATAAGCCAGCAGGCAACGCAGATTCGCGAAACGCTGCCAGTCGTCCCCGGGCATCCGCCCCAGCAGGGTCCCCTTGCCATGGACGACCTCGTCATGCGAAAGCGGCAGGACGAAGTTTTCGCTGTGGTGGTACAGCATCGCGAAGGTGAGTTCGTGCTGGTGAAACTGCCGATGCACCGGATCGCGTTTGAAGTAGTCCAGGGTGTCGTGCATCCAGCCCATGTTCCACTTCAGTGAAAACCCAAGGCCCCCGAGGTAGGGCGGTCGCGAGACCATGCCCCAGGCAGTAGACTCCTCAGCGACGGTGATCACTCCCGGATTCTCCGTGTGCACCACGTGGTTGAACTCCCGGAGGAACTCGATCGCCTCGAGGTTTTCCTTCCCGCCATGGCGGTTCGGGAGCCATTCCCCAGCCTTCTTCGAATAATCCAGGTACAGCATCGACGCCACCGCATCCACGCGGAGACCGTCGACGTGATAGCGATCACACCAGAAGAGGGCGTTGCCGGTCAGGAAATTCCGGACCTCGTGCCGACCATAGTTGAAGATGAGCGTCCCCCAATCCAGGTGCGCTCCCTGACGCGGATCCTCGTGTTCGTAGAGCGCGGTCCCATCGAATCGCGCCAGCGCCCACTCGTCCCGCGGGAAGTGAGCGGGGACCCAGTCGATGAGGACGCCGATCCCGGCGTCGTGGAGAGCATTGACCAGGTACTGGAAATCGTCGGGGGTCCCATAGCGTGACGTCGGTGAATAGAATCCCGTCACCTGGTAACCCCAACTCGGAAAAAAGGCGTGCTCGCTGATCGGCAGGAATTCCACATGCGTGAAGCCGGTGCGGCGCAGGTGATCGATCAGCGGCCCCGCGATGTCATGATAGCTCAGCGATTCGATCATCGACTTTTTCCGCCAGGAACCCAGGTGCACCTCATAGATCGTCATCGGGGCGCTCAGCGGTTGCGCCACCTTTCGCGCCTCAAGCCAGGCGGAATCCGTCCATCCGAATTTCCGTGTGTCCCAAACGATCGACGCATTCTTCGGGGCAGGCTCGAAGAAGAAGCCGTAGGGATCGGCCTTGAGCGCGACATTGCCGTTGAGATCGCGGACCTCGTACTTGTAGAGGCCGCCTTCCCGCACCTCGGGGACGAACACCTCCCAGACCCCGGAGGCCCCGAGACGGCGCATCATATGACGGCGGCCATCCCAACCGTTGAAATCCCCGACCACGCTGACTCGCTGCGCGTTGGGGGCCCAGGCCGCGAAGCTCGTGCCTCGCACGCCGTCAATCTCGCGAAGGTGGGCGCCCAGCTTGTCGTAAATCCGGCGCTCATTTCCCTGGCCGAAAAGAAAGAGGTCCGTCTCCCCCACCGTGGGGAGAAACGAGTAGGGATCCCGGTTCCGGCTTTGCCGGCCGTCCGGCCAGGTCACCACAAGGTCGTGGGCAAACACCCGTTTCACTTCGCGACAGACGCCCTCAAAGATTCCCTGGTCGTGCACCCGCTCCAGCGTCACCACCGGCATCCGGCTTTCGTGGACAGCGACCGCTTCCACCGCGACAGCGCCCGGCAAAAAGGCCCGTACCACGATGCCAGAGTTGTCTCCAAGCGGATGCATTCCCAGCAGATCATGCGGCGTGGCGTGGCGGACCGACACGAGAGCCTCCATTTCAGTCGCACTCAGGATCATGCCGAGACCATGAAGGTGAACCACCTCTCGCGCGAGTCCCACCTTCCCATGGACCTGCCCTCACCCCATCCCTACGGCTCTGCACCCCGACGGGTGTGTGGCAGGGGCTGGCGATTGTTCCCCACCGCACCGGCTGCCGCCCGCGCCCCGCCGGGGCGCGGCGAACGGGATGGCGGACGCTACCGGGAGCGGCGCTTCCCGCGTCCGCGGGACTTGCCCCCGGCTTTTGTCCCCGGTCCCTCCGGGACCGTTCGTCGCTCCACCGGTCCGCGGACCCGTGTCGACCCCATTTGCCTTGGACCGCGAATGTCCCACCCCCCCTGGCATTCTCTGCTCCTGTTTAAGAGAAGGTGTGGGTATGAGACGTCAACAATTGGAATTCGCGCTGGATGCCGCCGCGCATGCCAATCCGCGGCCGGTGATTCGAAGGCCACGCCGCCTTCAAGTGGCTCGGTGGTGGTTCGGACGGATGCGCGACGCGGTCCGCGTGGCGCCGACGTGGGAGGAGGAGTCGTCTGCCTGGGGCCCCGCCCTTCAACCCTCGTTGGCCCTGACCTCCCCGCCCAGTCGGCTGGCGCGCAGGCGGCCGGCGCAAACCGGTTGGTAACGCGGACCGCGCTCACCTTGCCGCGTCGCATGAGCCGGAAACCGCTTGTCACGCGCAGCGATCGGACGGAGCGTGGCCCGGGAATGTCGCCACAACTCGACCAGTACGTGCCGGTGCTCTTCCTGGCGTTGGTCGCCGTGGGATTCGCGGCAGGGACGTTGATGATCTCCGTCCTGTTCGGGGTTCGGACACACCGGAACCCGGTCAAGGACAGCCCTTACGAATGTGGCATGAGACCCACGGGCGAGGGCTCGGTGCGGTTCTCCGTAAAGTTCTACCTCGTGGCGATGCTCTTCATCCTCTTCGACATCGAGGTGGTCTTTCTCTATCCCTGGGCCGTGGTCTACCGGGATATGCTCATCGACAATGCCGGCTTGATCTTCGGCTCGATGATGAGCTTCATCGGCATCCTTTTTGTGGGCTATCTCTATGCCCTCAAGAAGAACGCCTTCGACTGGAAGAGTTCCGGCTGACGGCCTGTCGGTTCATTCCCCGCCCCGATCCCGATCCTCGGAGCTGACGATGTCCTGAAGGAAGTCGGCAACGATCCGGGCCCGCGCGGCGATGTTTCCCTGCGTCTGACCCGGGAATGTCCGCATCTTTAGCCGGAGGGCAAACAAGGGATTCCCGTTGCGATCTCGGAGCGGGAAGACCGCCGCCGCGTGATCCGAGGCGACCCCGACGGAGATTTGCCCGCCATCAAGGGCCTGCAAGTCGGCGTCGGATGGCTTCTCGGCTCCGTAGGCGGGATCCGATGAGGCCAGCGTCGCCACAGCCCCGTCCCGCCGCCCGAGGATCGTCACGGCCTTGAGCCGGGGATACCGGTCGAGGGCGCGCTCGACGAGCCGCTCGGGGAGCGTCTGGACGACATCATACTCGACGTCGAGACGCCCAAATTGACTGACCGAATCCGACTTGGTCCAGAAGGCCAGGTGGCCGCGGGCGAAGCTGGTGTCCTTGAGCGGCGGAATGAGGTCCTTGCCGTCCATCCCGCAGACAATGGTGTTCCCACGGCAGGTCACGTCGAGGGTGTGCCAGGCGCCGGAGGGAATCGGGACACTCGGCCCGATCGGATTACTGCGAACGCCGTCCACGACCTTGTAGAACCGGAACGTGTTGCCCAGCGAACTCGCCCGCAGAACGTAGTAGTTGGTCTCGTCCTGAAGACGAAACGCCAGCCCGGCCATTCGTTCCCTGGCGCCGGACACCGTCCGAAACTTGAGGTGCGCCGTGAAATCCCCGAAGAGGACGGGTTCGTAGATCAAGAGGGGAAACCGCTCGTCCGTCGGGTCCCGGGAATCTTGAGCGACAATGGTTTCGATGATGCGGCGGGTCGCGCCGCCGGCAGCAGGCGGCTCGCCGGTGACCGGGTCGACCTGCTCGATCTTCCACACCGGCGGCGGTCCGGATCCGTTGAGCGCACTGCGAAAGCCGGCCGGCAGCCCCCCGGGGGACATTCCGGCGAAGTCCACGATCAGCCGTGCGGTTCGGCTATTCCCGGCGGCATCGGCTGCTGCCCTTGCCCACATCGCCGGGACCGACAGCACGCCAAAGGCGGCGAGCCAGGCCAATCGCGCGCCCCAAACCCCTCCGCCCCTGTGCCGCCGACTCGCGGATGCCATCAGGCGATCAACTCCTTCACCACGTGCCCATGCACATCGGTCAGGCGAAAATCGCGTCCGGCGTGCCGGAACGTGAGCCGTTCATGGTCAAACCCGAGCAGTGCCAGGAGTGTGGCGTGGAGATCATGGACGTGAACCGGTTTCTCGACCGCCTGGAAACCGAATTCATCGGTCGCCCCATGGACATACCCGCCGCGCACGCCGCCTCCCGCCATCCACATCGTGAAACCGTAATGATTGTGATCGCGTCCGTTGATTTTCCCGGCATTCGATCCGGGAGTGGGCAATTCGACGGTCGGGGTCCTTCCGAATTCGCCTCCCCAAAGGACGAGCGTCTCGTCAAGGAGGCCGCGTTGTTTCAGGTCCTTAAGGAGCGCACCGATTGCCTGGTCGCACTGGGCGGCCAGACGGCGATGATTCACCTCGAGATCATCATGGTTGTCCCACGGCTGTCCTGCACCGTGCCACACCTGGACGAACCGAACGCCGCGCTCGATGAGGCGCCGGGCAATGAGGATCTGCCGGGCCTGAACCCCGTCGCCGTACATCGCCCGAATGGATTCGGGCTCGCGGGAGATGTCGAAGGCATCCCCGGCCTCCATTTGCATGCGGTAGGCCAGTTCGAAGGATTGGATCCGCGCCTCGAGGGGGGCCTCGTGCTGCCGACGCCGGCAGTGTTCCGAGTTGAGGCGCCGAAGGAGATCGAGCTGATCCGCCTGTTCCCCCGCCGAGAGCGATGGGTTGCGAATGTTCTCGATGAGCTTCTCGACCCGGGTGTGGCGCGAATCGATGTACGTGCCCTGGAAGACGCTGGGTAGGAATCCGGCCTGCCAGTTCTGCGATTCCTGGATGGGATACCCGCCGGGGCACATGGCGATGAAGCCGGGCAGGTTCTGGTTCTCGGTGCCCAACCCATAGGTCACCCAGGAACCCACGCTCGGACGCACGAGGCGCGCATCCCCGCAGTTCATCAGCATCAGGGACGGCTCGTGATTGGGCACGTCCGCATGCATCGAGCGGATCACCGCGATGTCATCAATGCACTCGGCGGTGTGCGGAAAGAGTTCGCTCACCTCGATGCCGCTCTCTCCATGCCGCTGGAATCGGAACGGGGAGGGAAACGCCGCGCCCGTCCGGCGTTCGGTGCGCAGCGAACCATTCGGGAGCGGCTTTCCGGCCAGGCGGGCCAGCGCCGGTTTCGGATCGAACGTATCGACGTGCGAAGGCCCGCCGTTCATGAAGAGGTGAATCACCCGCCTGGCGCGCGCCGGAAACTGCGGGGACTTTGGCAGCATCGGATTGACGTACGCTGCCGCCGATGCATCCGGACCGGAACCGACAAAGGCCGCCAGTCCCAACGCGCCGAAGCCCATCCCGGAACGGGCCAGAAACTCGCGCCTCGTCAAAAACAAGTGGGTCGGGTCGGGTCGATGGTGGCCAGGCGGACGCATGTCAAGGATGCGGAAGTTTCTGGCGGTACTCGGTCGGCGATTCCCCCACCAACCGCCGGAACACCCGGTTGAAGTGAGTCAACGACTGGAAGCCGACCTCGTAGGCGATCTCGCTGATGCGCAGGTTCGGGTTGAGGAGGAGGTTTTTCGCCTTCTCGATGCGGACACGGGAGAGGTACTCGGTGAAGTGAAGGCTGGTCGCCCGCTTGAACATCTTGCAGAAGTAGAAGGTGCTGCAATTCACCGCGCGCGCGACATCGGTGAGGCTCATGTCCTCCCCCTGGTGTTCATCAATGAACCCGCGAGCGCGCACGATCATCTGGGGCTCGGCATTGTCCTGTTGGACGACTAACTGGTTGCTGACCATCGAGAGGTGCTGTGCGAAGATGGAAAGGAGGCGCACCATGGATTCGTACTGCCTGGGTCCGATGACACGGGTGTGAAAATAAGCCTCCTCCACCTGGTTGAGGTCCACTTTCAATCCCCAGTCGACCAACTGGCGTGCCGTCCGGGCGAACTGAGTCCGGGTGGGCGCGTGTTGGAAGACCTGACCCGTCTGGAGAAACCCCACGATCTCATTTCCCAGCCGAACCGGCACGGCCGTGTCGGTCAACCCGGCAAAACAGCGCACCGAAAGCGCCTCGCCATGGCCATTCTGCCGGACTTGCTCCTGGACTTCCAGGCAGGCGGCGCAGCTTCGGCTGCTTTTCGACATGAGCACGCAAAACGGGCTCTCCTTGGAGTGCCCGCGCTGCGCCAATTGCCACGCTTCGGTGGGTTGGATGGACAGCGGCAACCCCGTCGTGTCCACGTAGGCCCGCGCATAATCCTGGAAAATGCGCGACTGACTCAGTCTTTCGACGAGGTTTTTGCTGGCATCCAAGTCCATCGAACGTCGACCAACTTGGCGGATTGGCACCGCCACCGCAACGTTGATTACGCAAGAAAAGGGCGGCTTCAGCCAAGATACGTGGTGCCTCGAAAGCGGCACGGAATTTGGATGCGGGTGGATGGCAGCTTCCACCGAAGCGCGCTCCGCAACCGCGCATGGCTACGGCACTTCCGAGACGGAAGGCGCCGACGGCAGGCTTGCCAGGAGGTCCGAGGACCTCGCCCTCGGATGTCCGCGCTTCTTCTTTGCCGGATCGACCCACGTCTACGCGGTGATCTCGTCGCGCGCACGGGGACTCTCGGTCGGCGTCAATCTCAATCCCGATCAGTTCTGCAACTTCGATTGCTGCTACTGCGAGGTTGACCGACGCAGCCTCGCCCGCGGCGCCACCCCCGAACCTGTCAACGCCCACGCCCTGGCGCACGAACTCGCCGGCGCCCTGTCGATGGTCAATGCCGGCTCGCTCCTGAAGCACGCCTACTTCGCCGCCCTCCCTCCGCCGATGCTCCAGATGGTCCACGTCGCGATCAGTGGCGATGGCGAGCCGACCCTTTGCCCGAATTTTGCCGAAGCGGTGGAGGCGGTCGTGCACCTGCGCGCGGCGGGGATCGTGCCGTATTTCAAGCTCGTCCTCCTCACCAACGCCACCGCTCTCGACGAACCCCTCGTCCGTGCCGGCCTTCGCCTTTTCACGCGATCCGATGAGATCTGGGCCAAGCTGGATGCAGGGACCCAGGAGGGAATGGACCTCATCAATCGCTCCGCGGTTCCCCTGGGAAAGGTCCTCCAAAACATCCTCCAACTGGCCCGGCAACGACCGGTCATTGTTCAAAGCATGTTTGTCGAGGTGGACGGCCGCCTGCCCGAACGCACCGAACTCTGCGAACTCGCGAGCCGCCTCAACCACCTCAAGGAGGGCGGAGCGCAGATCCCGATGGTCCAGGTGTACTCCGCCACGCGCTCGCTCCACTCCAGGCGCTGCCGGCATCTCTCACTCCGCGTCCTGTCGGAGATCGCGAATCTCATCCACCAGATGACGGGGCTCCGCGTCGAGGTGTTCTGACCGTCGCTCCTTGGCCCCCATCGATCCCGCGGCCGCCACCGGCTGCGGATGACAACAGCCTCCTGTCGCACCGGGCGGCCCGGACCCGATCGCCGGACTCAGATACGGAATCCCAAGGGAGAGACCCCGGAGAATCAGAAGGACGGCCAGCAGCACCACCACGGCGGGTGTCAACCGCCGCAGTCGCACGCGCGCGGACGCGGGGATCAGACGACCCCCGAGGCTGATGCCCAGCAGGGTCGGCAGGGTCCCCAGCCCGAACAACGCCATGTACGCAATGCCCCCCAGGACCTCACCGGTCGCGACGGATCCGGCCGCGGCGACATAGACGAGTCCGCAGGGGAGCAAGCCGTTGAGCGCCCCGAGAAGCGTCATGGAACCCAGGCCGTGCTCCCGGAGGTGCCGGCCCATCAGACGTCGCAGCCGAAAGGCACCCGCCGCCAGCCAGGACGCCTCGAGAACGCGTGGCGACAAGAGGACCCCTGCCAGCAGCGCCACCCCCAGGCTGAGGGACACCCATCGTTGGGCCCCGGCAAGGAACAGCGTACGCCCGATCCCGCCCAGGATCACGCCGAGCACGCAGTACATCGCGATCCGGCCGCCCTGGTAGGCAAGCCGACCCGCCAGGTAACCGCCTCCCGCGCGGCCGGGCAGGGCCAGCACGAGAGGACCGCACATCCCAGCGCAGTGAATGCCGCCGAAAAGTCCCAGCGCCAATGCGGTCCAAAGATGCATGGTCGGGGTCGCGGGTGGACTCAGAGTGTGGATCCGGGACGCCGGGAAACAACGAGACGGCGTTCCGCGAAGTACTGCTGCCCGCCGGATTCCCATTCGAGGCGCACCCTCCAGAGACCCGAGGCAAGGTTCTGCGCGCGGACGTCCTGCCGTCCCGCCGCGTCGGGTCGCAGCGGCACCGTCCGATCCCTGCCGGCATCCGAGGGCCGGTAAAAGGCAACCCTCCCCGTGAGTCCCGCCGCAGCATGGGTCTTGGGCAACGACAGACGAATCCGTTCCGGCGACGCCTTCCAATCGACAGCGATTTCCGTGGCAAACGGTTCGGTGCGCCGCAGTTCATCCAGCCGCTGCTGGAATGCGATTTCCTGGTCGTAATAGTCCGTCGCGACCAATTCCGAGTGCCTCCGGCTCGCCGTGACCACCAGGGCGGCCGTGCCCGCGGCAAACAGCACGAAGGCCGCGACGATGCCCAGCGGCCACGGATTAATGCCGGCCCGCACCCGTTTCATGAGCAGCCATCGTGTCCGCCGAACGGCGCAGCGCAACCGACACCGAGCGCCGCCATCGCCCAGCCGGCAACAGCCCCGGCGCCGCGTGGAGGTCCGGGCTGCGGGAATCAATTCGTCGGCGGTGAGGGTTTTCATGGGCAGATTCGTGGGGACGCGAAGCGGGGATGGGGACCGTGAACTCCAGTCGCTCCGCCTCGTGGCCTTGGCGGCTACGGAGGCGTGGCGGATGCGTGATGTCCGGCCTTTCACGGGTGGCTGGCTGGCGCGTGGCGCGGACCAATGAACACGGTCTGAAGGTCCTGGAGACGTTCCGAGCCCCGGTAGATCCCGATCTGCAACGCCGTGTTGCCCCCGGCGAGAACCGACGACTCAAGTTCGACCAGCACGGAGGCCTCGATCAGGTCCTCCGGGGGAACGACAAGTTCGCGTCCCATCACCCGGAGCGTTCCCGTGGGATTCTCGAGTCGAAGTTCAACCGGGATCGCGCGCCGGGTTTTGTTGACGAGCTTCAGCGTGTACAGGTTGGAGATCCTGCCGTCCGGCATGGTCTGAAAAAGAGCTCCAGGCGCACGAAGCAGCGTGGTCTGCACGTCGGTGCGCGTGAACAGGAGGAACAGGAAAAGTCCGATCAATGCGGACAGCACGACGGCATAGCCTGCCAGCCGCGGCGTCAACCGGAGGCGCTCGCCCCGCTCGATGCCGTTGAGGGAGGCGTAGCGAATGAGCCCGCGTGGACGGTCGATCTTGTCCATCACCGCATCACACGCGTCGATGCACGCGGTGCAATTCACGCACTCCATCTGGGTGCCATCGCGAATGTCGATCCCGGTCGGACAGACGGCGACGCACTGCCGGCATTCGATGCAGTCGCCCAGACCGGCTTCCTTCCGGTGCTCCCCGGATTCCGTCCGCCGGAGGATCCCGCGCCGCTCGCCTCTCCGGCGGTCATACGCGACGACGATGCTGTTCTCATCGAGCAAGGCCGATTGAAAGCGTCCGTAGGGACAAATGAAGGTACACGCCTGCTCCCGGAATCGCGCGAAGATGCCGTAGAACACAAGGGTGAAGATCCCCATGAAGAGGAGGCCGTTGAGGTGATCCACCGGGTCGTCGGTGATGATCCGGAACAGGTCCTCGGTTCCGATGATGTAGGCGAGCAACGTGTTTCCGATCACGAAGGAGGCGGCGACGAAGATCCCGTGCTTGGCGACCTTCCTTGCGATCTTTCCCGCCGTCCACGGAGCGCGGGCGAGCGCTCGTTGCTGATGAGCGTCGCCCTCGATCCAATATTCGAACCGCCGAAACACCATCTCCATCAGCACCGTCTGCGGACAGGTCCAGCCACACCACAACCGCCCGAACGCCGTCGTGAACACGACGATGCCGGTCAGAAAGAGGAGCATCGCCACGGCGAAGATCGGGAAGTCCTGGGGCCAGAACACCTGCCCCAGGATCACGAACTTGCGCTGAACGACGTTCATCATGAGCAGAGGGTTGCCCTGGATCCGGACGAACGGGCCGCCGAACAGGATTGCCAGCAGGACGACACTCACCCAGGCGCGGGCCCGCGTGAGGGAACCCGCCGGTTTGCGCGGGTAGACCCATTTGCGCCGTCCCTCCTGGTCGGCCGTGGCCAGGTGATCCCGAAAATCGGTCCAATCCACGGGCTTTACGGCGTCGCCTTCCCCGTCGGCGGTCGACGTCGCGTCCAAATGGACCGGGATTTCTCTCATGGCCAGCGGCTCCTCCCTACTCGAATTCACTCGGTTTCGAGGGGGCCGGCGCCTGGTTTTCCGGCGGCTTTGGATTGGGCGGATGCGTCCCGTTCAGGGTCACGACGTAACTGGCGACGGCCTCGATGTCTGTCGGCTTCAGGACGCCCTTCCAGGTCACCATTCCCTTCTCGGGAACGCCATTCCAGATGACCTTCAGGTGATCACAAAAGTTGGCACCGTGAATCCAGTAGTCGTCGGTGAGGTTCGGGCCGACCAATCCGCCGCCGTCCTCGCGGTGACACGGAGCGCACAGCGTCTTGAAGGTCTGTTGGCCCTTCGCCAGCACCGCGGGATCCATGGACGCACGCATCTGTTCGATGTTGACCTCGAACTTCAAAAGGGCCGCGGCCTTTACTTTCTCGCCGCGATCCATCTCCCTGCGGTACTCCGACGCCTGCAGGTCGCCGGCGCCGATAAGATGGTAGTAGACGAGGTAGACCGCGGCGAACGCGATTGAGAGATAGAACAGCCAGACCCACCACCGGGGCAGTTTGTTGTCCAGTTCGCGGATGCCGTCAGCCTCGTGGTCGAGCAGCAGGGGTTCCTTCGGATCGTTCATGGGTCACAGGCAGGTTCGAAGAGCGAGCTTACTTTCGAGGTATCGTGGCCGCGGGAGTCGCGGCGGACCCGGATCCGCCGCCGGCTTCCGCCGCCGCGGCCGGTGAGCGCCCCCCGGCGCCGGGCGCTTCGAGGCCGCTCCCATTCCTCTCTTCGAGAGGAATGCAGCGCATCGCGTCCAGATCCGCGCGCCTCAGGCAAAAGGCCCAGACGAGCATCCCGCCGAAGACCGCGAAGAACAGGAGGATGGAGAGGACGCCGTACAATTCGATTCCGTCGATGTGGGTGAGAATGTTCTTGATCATAAGTCAGGACCTGGGTTGGGCCTTGATGTCGGTCCCCAGCCGCTGGAGATAGGCGATCAGCGCGATGATCTCGCGATCGGCGGTTCCATCGATCATGCCGGACTTCAATCCTTGCACGACCTGCGCCGCCTGGGTGTCGAGATCCCGCTGGGCCTGCGCCTCATACCCCTCCGGATAAGGCACCCCGACGCTTCGCAGCGCCCGGATCCGGGCCGGGAGCGAGGTCGTGTCGAGCTTCTGCGTCAACAACCACGGATACGGCGGCATGATCGATCCGGGCGACGTCGACCCCGGGTTCTCCATGTGATTGTAATGCCACGCGTTCGGGTATTTCCCTCCGACGCGGTGCAGATCGGGTCCGGTCCGCTTCGATCCCCACAGAAACGGATGATCATACACGAACTCACCCGCCTTCGAGTACTCGCCGTAGCGCTCCGTCTCCGACCGGAACGGCCGGACCATCTGGGAGTGACACGCGACGCAACCCTCGCGGATGTAGATGTCGCGGCCCAGCACCTCGAGCGGCGTGTAGGGTTTCACGCTCGAGATCGTTGGGACGTTCTGCTTGATCAGGTACATCGGGACGACCTCCAGCAGGCCGCCCACCAAAATCGCGATCGTCGTGAGCGCCGTGAACAAGAGCGGCTTGGCCTCCAGCCATCGATGCACCCAATGCGGACCGGCCGCATGCGCGGCAGCCTCCGCCGCCACCGGTCTCAACGCGGGCGCCTGCACCTCCTCCTCCGGCACGAACTTACCGGACCGCGCGGTCTTGTAGAGATTCCACGCCATGAAGAACACGCCGATGATGTACAGCGACCCCCCAACCGCCCGCAGTCGGTGCATGGGCACAAGGCGCATCACCGTTTCGAGAAAATTCGGATACTGCAGGAAGCCGTCGGCGGTGAATTGCTTCCACATCATTCCCTGCGTGATTCCGCTGAAATACATCGGGACCACGTAAAACATCATGCCCAGCAGTCCGACCCAGAAGTGGTAATTGGCGAGCTTCACCGAGTAGAGTCGGGTGCGGTACAGGCGCGGGAAGAGCCAGTACAGCATGCTGAAGGTGAGAAACCCGTTCCATCCCAGCGCGCCCGTATGCACGTGAGCGATGGTCCAGTCGGTGTAGTGGGAGAGGGAATTGACGCTCTTGATGGCCAGGGTCGGCCCCTCGAGCGTCGCCATGCCGTAGGCGGTGACGGCGACGACCATGAACTTGAGCATCGGATCCTGCCGCACCTTGTCCCACGCCCCGCGCAACGTGAGCAACCCGTTCAGCATGCCGCCCCATGACGGCGCCACCAGCATCACGGAGAACACCATCCCGAGCGATTGCGCCCAGTCCGGCAGGGCGGTGTAGAGGAGGTGATGCGGTCCCGCCCAGATGTAGATGAAGATCAGCGCCCAGAAGTGAATGATCGATAGCCGGTAGGAAAATATCGGCCGGCCGGATGCCTTCGGAAGAAAGTAGTACATCAGCCCGAGGTAGGGCGTCGTCAGGAAGAAGGCGACGGCATTGTGCCCGTACCACCACTGGACGAGGGCATCCTGCACCCCCGCGTAGACCGAGTAACTCTTGAACGCGCCGGCGGGCACCTCGAGTGAGTTCACGATGTGCAGCACGGCCACCGTGACGGCGGTGGCAATATAAAACCAGATCGCCACATACATGTGCCGTTCCCGCCGCCTCGCGATCGTCCCCAGGAGATTGACGGTGAAGGCGACCCATACCACCGCGATCGCGATGTCGATCGGCCATTCCAGTTCCGCATACTCCTTGCTGGTGGTCAGCCCCAACGGAAGGGTGATCGCCGCCGCCACAATGATCGCGTTCCACCCCCAGAAATTGAACCAGCTCAGCATATCGCTGAACATCCGCGCCTTGCACAGCCGCTGCATGGAGTAATAGATGCCGGTGAACATCCCGTTGCCCACAAACGCAAAGATCACGGCATTCGTGTGCAGCGGCCGCAGACGACCGAAGGTGATGTACTGGAAGTGAAGGTTCGCCGCGGGAAGGAAGAGTTCGATCGCCGCCAGCAGGCCCGCGCACATCCCGACGACCGCCCACACCACGGTGGCGATCCCGAAGGCGCGGACGATCCGGTTGTCGTATCGGAAGGTTTCGACGTTCATGAGTGATGGCTGTGACAGGAACCAGGGGAGGAGGACGCGGAGCGCCGACCTGCCGCCACCGGCGGGTCGTCTCCCAGGACGCGCAGTGGCGGCGTGCGGGTGTCTTCGAATTGTCCGCTGCGGGTCGCCCAGACAAACACCGCCAGGAATCCGCACGCGAGCAGCAGACTCGCCAGGATGAGGAGAACGAGGACTTCCATGATCAAGCGGCGGGGCGCCGATCCGGGTTCGCACGCCGCCGAACCGGGGCGTCCGCAAGGTCCGAGGCCGAGGCGGCGAGGCGGGTCGCTCCGAGGGCTACGCCGACGACCGTGACCGAACTCAGCGGCATCAGGATCGCGCAAATCACGGGCGACAGCAGGCCGGCAGCGGCCACCGCGACCCCGACCAAGTTGTAGACCGCCGAAATCCCAAGCCCAAGGCGCACCACCCGGCCTGTGAGCCGCGCAAAATCCAGCAGCCGATCCAGGTGGGCGACCATGGGACCCTCGAGAATCACGTCGCTGGCGGGGGAGAAGGCGCCCACGCCCTCGACGACCGCGATGCCAACGTCCGCCTGGCGCAGCGCGCCTGCGTCGTTGAGTCCGTCACCCACCATCATCACGCGGCGTCCCGCCGCCTGGAGGTGTCGGATCCTCGCCAGTTTGTCATGCGGGCTCAGGTTGAACCGCAGGCGCCCGTCGGTACCCACCAGGGTCCGGAATCGGTCCCGTTCCCCTGCGTGATCGCCACTCAGCAACCACACCTCGCCCCGGCGCCCGAGGGCGCGCAGGAGCTCGTCCATCCGCGGGCGCAACGGATGTTCCATCCGAAAGACACCGCGACAGCGTCCGTCGATCCCCACCCAAACGCCCCCGCGCGAGAGGTCGGCGTCCGGGTCAGGCCCCTGGCCGTGCTGGACCAGCCACGCATGGGATCCCAACACCACCGCGTGTCCCATGACGGTGGCGATGGTTCCCCGGCCAGGGGCCTCCCGGAAATCGGTTGCAGGCCGGCAGCACCCCCCGCCGGGCACAAATTGGGCGATGCGGCGCGCAAGCGGATGGGTCGACTGCCGGCAAACCGCGGCGATCCACCCCTCCTCGTCGGCGCTCAGCATCGGTCCCTCGAAATGCACCGCGGGGGTCGCCGTCTCGGTCAGGGTCCCCGTCTTGTCGAGCGCGATGACATCGACGTGCGCCAGGGCCTCGAGGACCTGCGCGTTGCGAAGGTGGACTCCCCGGGTCGACAGGATTCGTTGCGCCGTGCCGAGGGTGAAGGGCGCGGCAAGGGCCAGCGCGCACGGGCAGGCGACGATCAGGACCGCAATGAAAGCCTGAACGGCCCGCTCGGGGTGACCCATCCCCAACCACACCACCCCCGCGCCTGTGGCGATCGCCAGCACGGCCAGTGTGAAGCCGCGGCTGTAGCGGTTGGTGACGGATTCGATCGTTCGCTTGCCGCCCTTGCGGAAGGCCTCGTCATTCCAAAGGGAGGTCAGGTAGCTCGCCGACACCGGTTTCACCATCTCCACCTCCACCGCGCCGCCGACCTGCCGGCCCCCCGCGTACACGTGATCCCCGGTCTCCCTCGCCACCGGATCCGCTTCCCCGGTGACAAAGCCGTAGTCGATCAGGGCCTCGCCGTGGACCACCCGCGAGTCGGCCGGAATCAACTCGCCGTGGCGGACCCACAGGTGGTCGCCGACCCTCAGGTTCGCCACGGCCGTCGTCTCCTCGCCGGCAGCCGTTCGACGGAGAACCGCCAGGGGAAAGAAGCCCCTGTAATCCCGATCGAACACCAGGCGGTCGTGGGTTCGTTGTTGAAAGGCGCGCCCACAGAGGAGGAGGAACACCAGGCCCGCCAGCGAATCCAGGTAACCATCGCCGCGACCGGCGAGGATTTGCCAGGTGCTTTGGGCGAAGAGCGCCGTCAGACCCGCGATAATGGGAACCTCGAGCGTCAGGGTGCGCTGGCGGAGACTGGCAAAGGCCGAGCGCCAGTAATCGGAAGCGCAGTACGTCACCACCGGGAGCGCAAGCAGCCAGCTCACGACATGGAACAGGCGCCGCAACAGGGGTCCGCTTGCACCGTCCAGCCCGAAATACATCGGCAGGCTGAACAACATCAGGTTCCCAAGCGCGAACCCGGCAATGCCGATCTGAATTCCCAGGGTTCGTCGCGGCGATCCCGCCGGCCGATCCAATTCCGCAAGCGTCAACGCCGGCGGATATCCGATCCGATCCAGGAGCATCGCCAGTTCGCCCAACCGGAGACGGTCGGGAGAGAAGGCCACCGACAACTCCCGCCGGGCGAAGTTCACGCGGGTCTGGCCGATGCCCTCATGAAGACGATGGAGATTCTCCAGGAGCCACACGCAGGCGACGCAATGAATCCCCGGAACCCGGAACGTGATCCGCGCCACCCGCGCATCTTCGAAATCCAGGAGGCGAATGCGCACGGTGGGGTCATCGAGAAACGCCCATCGGTCGTGCCGGCCTCCTGTCCGGGCCCGTGTGCCGGGCCTTTCGGCGAGTCGATAGAAGTCGTCCAGGCCGCCGTCGCGAAGGATCAGGAAGACCGTCTGACACCCCAGGCAACAGAATGAATGGCCCTCGGCTTCAAAGGTCCCACCGTCGCACCGCTCGCCGCAGTGGAAGCACGCGACCGCGCCGGATCCCCTCTTCGCGCCGGCCCCGCTCAGGGACCCTGCGAGCGCCAACGCATCCTCGCCGGTCGAAAAACCGGCGAGACGCGCAGGTGCGAGGGCTTCGGCCATCTGGATTTGGATTCCGGCCGGGCGCGACGCAGACCACCGGAAACGTTCACCGCCTTCGCGCCCGAACGTCCCTCCGCGTGCTGTCGTTCCCGTCGCGTTCCCCGACGTCGGAACCTAGCGGTTGAACCCTCTGCCTTCGCTAAACGCATGTTGTCCGAGGATGAACATTTCTTGTGGTGGGACCCTGCATCGCTGCCCATGAGCCGATCAGAATCCGGCAATCCTAGGGACCGACCCCCACAACCCGGGTCGTCCATTCCCCACGATTCAGGAGGTACGCCCCGCACATCCACACGACCCAGGTTTCGTCGTCCCTTTCGCCTTGCGACGAAGCCGGGACCAGCGGCCGAAGATTGTCCACGGGCGAATTCGAGGTGATTGCGGTCCACTTCCAGGTCGCGCCCTCGTCGGCGGTCTGTCCTCGAAACAGCTCATGCTGCCTGCGGTAACTGGACCGGCTGATCAGCGGACGGCCCGTGGCAGGGTCCGCGTCCGTGGAGATGTACACCACGGCGGGATGACGGGGGTCAATCGCCCCAAGACCCGTGTAGTCGTCTTCGCCGGGATAGAGACGATTCCCGGCGCAGGCGATCTCATGGACCTTCCATCGCGTCCCATTCCAACGGGCATAGTGGAAACGGTGGTCCATGCCGCCCGCTCCCATCGGCAAGCCCGCGCCGTCGCGCTGAACGGTGAACAACACGACGGGCCGCCCGGTCTCATCGAGCCGGATGTCGGTCATCCACGCGACATTGGACGGGCCCCCCTGGTAGATCCGCGTGAAATCCCAAGCCGCGACTCCCGTGTTCGTGCGGGTCGAGAGCGCGCCGACCACAGATCCATCGCTGCGATGGAGAAGTCCTGCGCGGAGAAAGCCATGATACAGACTGTTGTCATAGTTTCGCGGGTGATTCTCGGTCGCCACGAAGTGAATGGTGTCCCGTCCGTCGGAGGCGTACTTCGCGTAGGGACTGTAACCCGGTCGCCCTCGGAAGAGGCGGCCGCCGTAACGCCAGGAGCGCCCGTCATCCTCGGAGACCAGGTAGTTGGGATCGGTGCCGACGCCGCGATGAAAGAGATAGAGACGTCCATCCTCCGCGGAAAGGCGGATCGGATTCGCATACGTGACGCTGTCGCCTCCAAAGCGTCCCGGCACGCCCGGTGTTGAAATCTCGGACTCCGGCCCCCACTCATAGGGATCCGCGGGGCGAACGGAAATCCGCGTGTAGAATCGCGTCTCCTGGCTGTGTCGGGAGTAGACGGCGAGATAGCGGCCATCCGCCAGAACGAGGAACGCGGGGCTGTCGTGGTCGTCCTGCTCGAAGTGGCCGTGCAGGACCACGGTCCGATGCCGGCCTGTCGCCAGTTCCAGCACCGAGAGCTGAACATCCCCCCAGCCCGGGAGTTGCTGGTCCGCGAAGCGGCCTTCCGCACGGACGGAGCCGACGAGGAGGCGGCCATGGTCGATGATTGCGCGCGGGTCCATGAACCAGGACCAGGCGCCATTGGGTGCAAGTTCAGTCCATTGCCCGCGGACAGGGCCCTGGTCGGCCGGCGTTGAATCCGGGGCGGCATCCGCGGCGAGGCCGTCCGCCATGGCGTCCCACAGGATCGTCGCGACCGCAACGGCGAGAAGAACGTCCCGCGGCCGAAGGGCGGATCTCATTCGGGGCACCGTGGTCAAGCCGCGGTCGGGTGTCGACGACGAGCTGCCCCGGGTGTCCCGCGCTCAGGGTCGGGCCCGCAGAGGTTCCTTCAGGAGCAGGCCCCACTTGGCGTCATAGGGATGGACGCGCGACACCTGGTTGGTCCCCGCGAAGACGGGGCGGCCCTCGTTCGCCCAGGCGAAAATGGATCCCTCCAGGTTGTAGACCGCCTGGAAGCCCGCTTTCTGGAGTTTCTCCGCCAGCGCCGAGGAGCGATAGCCGACCGAGCAATAAACGACCAAGGGTTGCGCCGGCTCAAGGCCAAGGGCTCGCACCGCGGCGACGGTGGTCGCCCGGTGCGCGGACCGCAAGTGGCTCACGACATACTCCGGCCGCGTCCGAACGTCGACCACCACGGGTTGGATGCGGTTGGTATCGACGAGCCACTGCGCGAGGGATTCTGTCGAGATCTGGCGGACGCCGGGGAAGCGTTTGCGGATGGAGTGCCGGATGGAATCCCAAGTCTGAGCTGTCACGGGCGAAAAGTAGAGCGCGCCGAGGGTGGCGAGGGCGGCGAGGCGCGACAACGGGCTCCACATGAAGCAACCGTAGCGGCGAACGGGCCTCCGTCGCCATCTCTCTTCATCGGCGGCAAACTGCACCGTTCAACTGGCACCCCCCGGCCCCTCCCCGGGCCGCGCGCGGCGGATTGCCGCGCCGCGGGGCGCATGGCAGTTTAGGGATCTGGCATGAAGGCGCTCTGGCAGCGGCTCCTTGGCGCCTGGCGCGTCCTGGCGGCCCCGGAACCGGACCTCACGCTCGCCGCAGGGAGGATCCGGTTGGTGGAGCGCGACGTTGGGCTTCCGGTGAAGGCGGGTCTTTTGATGGCCGTCGGCTGGTTTCTGTACTTCTCGCTGAACATCGAGGCGCTGGCGAACACGAGCGAGGTGGCCCTGGAGGCGGTCAACACCCTCCAGCAGTTCTTTGTCGCGTACGTGATCGTGACCGCCTTCCTGTCGGTCCCGATCTGGGCGTTCCACCAGATCCCCCTGAAGATCATGCAGTGGATCGTGTTTGTGGTGGCGCTGCTGGACGCGTTGTTTCTTGCCGCCCTCACCCTGGTGACCGACGGGTTCGACAGCATCCTGTTTTGGATGTTTCCGCTGCTGGTGGTGCGCAACGCGCTCAGCATGCCGGTGGTGCCGCTGCAGTTGTCGCTGAACCTGTTCCTGGTCCTATTCTATATCTCCGCTGGTGTCCTGGACCTGTGGATCCTCCAGATGGACGTCGATCCGTTGCAGGCGGCCGACGCCGTCGAGGCGACGCACTCGGCCGAGCCCTTTCTGCTCCGGATCTCGCTGCTGATGCTCCTGAGCGGGATCTGTGTCAGTCTCCGGGTCCTGCTCGAGCGGGAGCGTCAGCGCCGGATCGAGGCGGCCGAGTTCTCGCTTCGACAGGAGCAATTTCGCACCGCGGGCCGGCTCGCTGCGGAGATCGCTCACCAGATCAAGAATCCCCTCGGCATCATCAACAACGCTGCCTTCGCGCTGCAGCGCAGTCTGTCCCAGACCACCGGCAACGGGGTGGCCGAACAACTCCAGATCATCCGCCACGAGGTCGACCGTTCCGACCGCATCATCACCGAACTGATCGGCTTCGCCCAGTTGGCGGAGGCCCATGTGGAACGGCTGGATGTCGTGTCGGAACTGGAGGCGTCGATCGCGCGCGTGTTTCCGCGCGGCTCCGGATTCGACACCAGGATCGAGCGGGAGTTCGTCCCTCCCCTGCCGGTCCTGATGTTCAGCCGCCGATCGCTCTCCGAAATCTTCGACAACCTGCTCAAGAATGCGCGCGACGTCCTCAAGGGCGGGGGCACGGTGCGCGTGGGCACCCGGTACCAGGGAGATTTTGCCGTGGAAGTGACCATTGCGGATGACGGGCCGGGCATCCTGCCGGAACAACGGGAGAGGATTTTCGAGGCGTATTTCACGACCAAGCCCGGGGGCACCGGCCTCGGCCTGGCGATCGTCAAACAGAACATCGAGATGTGCGGGGGAAGCGTACAACTGGAATCCGAGGTTGGAAAGGGCACCTGCTTTCACCTATTGTTTCCCGGCCGCTCGAACCTCAGCACGCCCGCCTGATGTCCTCTCTCCCGCCCATCCTGGTTGTCGATGACGAACCCAATATGCGGGTTTCACTCGATCAGATCTTCCGGGCGGAGGGGTACGGGGTCGTCGGCGCGGAATCCGCGGAACGCGCCCTTGAGATTCTGGGGGAACGCGAGGTGCTGTTGATGGTGACCGACGCCCGGTTGGGCGGGATGAGCGGGTACGACCTTTTGCGGGAGTCCCGCCGCCGCTGGCCGTCGGTCCCGGTCGTCATCATCACCGCCTTTGCCACGCCTCGCCTGGCGGTCGACGCAATCCGCGCCGGGGCATTCGACTACCTGGCGAAACCATTCGCCCCCGAGGAACTGCTCCACATCGTCGGCCGCTGCGCGGAACGCCACCGCCTGGTCCGGGAGAATGCCGCCCTGCGCCGGGACCAGCAGGGTTTCTCCCTGGACCATCTCATCGGCGAGTCGCCGCGGATGCTGGAACTGCGGCAACTGATCCAGACCGTGGCGCCGACGAATGCCACTGTCCTGATCCTGGGGGAGAGCGGCACCGGCAAGGAATTGATCGCAGGATGCCTGCATCGGCTCAGCCTGAGGGCGGCGCACCCGTATGTCCGGATCAACTGCGCCGCGATCCCGGAGAATCTGCTGGAGAGCGAACTGTTCGGCCACGAGAAGGGGGCATTCACGGGCGCACTGCGCCAGAAGACGGGCCGGGTCGAGGAAGCTGATGGTGGGACGGTCTTCCTGGACGAGATCGGGGACATGAGCCGCGCCCTTCAGGCAAAGCTCCTGCGGTTTCTGGAGGATGGCTCCTTTACCCGCGTGGGAGGCAACGAGGAGCGCGCCGTGGATGTCCGGGTGGTGGCGGCGACCAACCGCGACATCGTGGGGTTGATCCAGGATGGCGCCTTTCGCGAGGACCTGTTTCACCGTCTCAATGTCGTTCAGTTCCGTCCGCCGCCTCTTCGCGATCGGGAGGAGGACGTCCTCCTCCTGGCGGAGCACTTCCTCGCCCATTATGCACGGTCGCTCAACAAGCCCGCGTTGCGGCTTGGGCGCCCTGCCCAACAAGCGTTGCTCCGCCATAAATGGCCCGGTAATGTGCGCGAATTGCGTAACGCCATCGAGCGGGCAGTGATACTCGAAACCGGCACCGAGGTGCGGGTCGGCAGCCTTCCGGATTTCTCCGTCGAGGCCCGGCTGGGCCCGGCGGAGGAACCGCTGCCGGACCGTCCGCTCGAGGAGGCCCTCGCGGACTACGAGCGCCGGTTGATCACCGGCGCTCTGGAACGACACCGGAACATGGGTCGTACGGCCGAGGCTCTCGGCATCAGCCGCCACGCACTCCGTTACCGGATGCAGCGCCTCGGTCTGCATGCCGAGGGGGAGGCGGACGACGACGGCCAACCGGCCGGAGCACGCGCGCAGAACTGACATGGAACCGTTGGAAGCTCCCGGAAAGGCGTCCGGCCTGGTGGCCGGCGACGTCCTGGTCGTTCTCGCGGTGGTACTGGGCGTCGCGGTCATCCTGGCGGTTGGCATCTTCCTGGGCGTGAAATCACGCCGGCGCAGCCGGCGGCGACATCAACCCCAAAAGCACCATCATCACCACGCTCACGGTGAGGCGGCGACGCCCGCGAACGATGACGCCGCGGACGTCGCGGACGCGGGTGCCGACTCCGACGCCACAGGCGCCTCCTCGGGACGCCGCCGCCGCTCGCGCCGCCGCCGCCGCGATCATCGGCCGCGGAATCCGACCCTCGCCGAGGCTGGCGGACTTCCGCCTTCCAAGCCTGATGACACACCGCCCAACCTGAATCCGCCGCCGCCCGGGGCTTCCGGTTGAGCATGGAGACCAGCACAGCGATCACGCGGGCGAGCGGCTCCAATCTCGCCCTGGCGTTCATCCTTCTGCCGAAGGACCGCCGCCAGGGAATGGCCGCGCTCTATGCCTTTTGCCGGGAGGTGGACGACGTCGCCGACGAAGACCGGCATCCCGTCGAAGCACGCGCCCGCCTGCTCGGCGAATGGAGGGAGGATGTGCGCCTGGCCTGTTCCGGGTCCGCGCCGCGATTTCCCGTCAACCGCGAACTGCAGCCGGTCATCGAACGCTATCGGCTGCCATTCGAGCTGTTCGACGAATTGATCCAGGGTTGCGAGATGGATCTCACCCGACGCCGCTATTCGGATTATGAGGAACTGGACCAGTACTGTTACCGGGTGGCGTCGGCGGTCGGCCTCCTGAGCATCGAAATCTTCGGCTACTCGAACCCGCGCTGCCGCGAATACGCCGTGCATCTCGGGCGCGCGCTTCAACTCACGAACATCCTCCGTGACGTGCGCCGCGATGCCGAGCGCGGTCGGATCTACCTGCCTGCGGTCGAACTTTCGCGTCAGGGCGTCCGCGAGGAGGAAATCCTGGAAGGCGCCTACTCCGACCGCTACCGGCGGGTGGCCGAAGCCATTGCGGAACGGGCCCGACACTACTACCGCGACGCCCGCAACACCCTTCCCGATGCGGATCGCCGCTCCATGGTCGCCGCCGAACTCATGGGCTCCGTCTATTGGCGTCTCCTGGAGAAACTCGAGGCGGGTGGCTTCAATGTCTTCGGACCGGAACCCACCCGCCTGAGCCGATGGCAGAAGGTGATGCTCATCCTGCGCACTTGGGTCCGCATTAATGCCGGGACCGTGGCGCCTAATTATGGGATGTGAGGGGCGGCGGCGCCTCGTCATCAATGCCGATGATTTCGGCAGGTCCGGCGCGATCAATGCCGCCATCATTCAGGCCCACCAGGAAGGGGTTCTGACCACCGCCAGCCTCATGGTGGCCGGTGCTGCGGCGGATGAGGCGGTCGAACTGGCCCGCGGTCTGCCCTCCCTCGGCGTGGGACTGCACCTCACGCTCATCTGCGGGCGGTCCGTCCTTCCGCCGGACCGGATCCCGGGGTTGGTCGGCGCCTCCGGGTGTTTTTCCGAAAACGCGCCGCGGGCGGGCCTCAGTTACTGGGCCGATCCACGCCTCCGGCGGCAACTCCAGGACGAGATTGCCGCGCAATTCGACCGATTCGAGGCAACCGGGCTCCGCCTCGATCACGTCAACGGCCACCTGCATCTTCATCTGCATCCGGTGGTGAACGCCTTGCTCTGTGACCAGGCACGCGCCTGGGGTGTCACGCACATGCGTCTGACCCGCGATTCCCTTCGCCGGAGTCTCTTCACCGAGCAGGGTCGGTGGGCGTACCGCCTGAGTCACGCGCTGATCTTCGCGTTCCTGGCGGCTCGCGCCCGGCCACGCTGGCGCCGCCTGGGAATCCGGCACACGGATCATGTCGTGGGTCTGCTCGCGGACGGACACGTGGACGAGGCGTTTCTGTTGCGGATCCTCCCGCGGCTTCCGCCGGGGGATGGAGAACTCTACTGCCACCCTTCGCTGGAGCGGTTCCGCCACGAATTCGAGGCCCTGATCAGTCCCCGCGTTCGGGACGCGCTCGAGGCGCTTGGCATCCAGAGGATCCGCTATCAGGATCTCTGACGTGTTCAAGTTTGTCCTGATCCTGGTCATTGGACTGGTGCTCGAGGCGATCGGCGTCGTGCTGTTGAGCCGGGGCCTCAAGGAACTCGGCGGTCTGGATCCCGTCACGGTCGCGACGGTGGCGCGCCTGGTAAAATCCGCCGTCATGCATCCGAAGATCCTCGCCGGCGTGGCCTTCGAGGCGGGTTTCTTCGCCATCCTGCTCTTCCTCCTCGCCCGCGCTGAAGTGAGTGTAGTGTGGCCCCTGACCTCGCTGGGTTTCGTCATCACGACGCTCGCGGCCCGGATTTACCTCCACGAGACCATCAGCGGACTGCGATGGACAGGGGTGATCCTGATCGTCCTTGGCGCCGCCCTGGTGTCGCTGGGGCAGGGACGGGACAAGCAGGGCATTTCGATGCCGCCGACTGCCGGCATCGCGTCCGGGGGTTGAGTCCTGGCTGACTTCGATGACCACGCCGCGACCGTCGCTGAAGAGGTCGATCACAACTGGGCCGTGCCGGCCTGCAGGCTCGCGGTCGCCAGGTCGAGCCGGCGCAGGACGCGATCGCGACCCAGCACTTCGAGAAGGTGGTAGAGACTCGGACCCACGGCGCGGCCCGTGCAGGCAACCCGGCACGGCTGCACGAGCGGCCCGGCCTTGACGGACAGTTCCGCGGCGACACCCTTCAGGGCCTCCTCCAGCGCCGCGGCCTGAAAACCCGGCACTCTCGCAAACCGCTCGCGGAGACGTTCCAACAGGGGGCGGGCCGACACGGTCAGCGCCCTGGCCTTCGCCTCGGTATCGAACCGCAGCGCATCATCCGGCAGGAAGTAAAAATCCACCCATCCCGGCAGTTCGGAGAATCGCTTGCCTTTCTCCTGGACCGTCCCCAATGCGGCCGCGATGTAAGCCGGGGGGAAATCTCGAATCGTCAACCCGGCCCGTTCGAGAAACTCACACGCGATCGCCACGAAGGTGGATCGATCCATGTTCCGCACGTGTTCGAAATGGAAGTGCTCGAGCTTTTTCATGTCGAACCGCGCATTGCTGCGGTTGACATCCTGGAGCTCGAACTGTCGTGCCGCCTCCTGGGCGGTCAGGATCTCGCCGGTCCCTTTCGGCGTCCATCCGAGCAGACACAAGTAATTGACGACGGCGGCGGGGAGGAATCCTTCATCGATGTAGGCTTGAATGCTCGCACCCTGGTCGCGCTTGCTCATCTTCGAGCCATCGGGATTCAGGATGAGCGGGATGTGGGCATAGGCGGGAGGCTCGGCACCCAACGCCCGGAAGAGCGCGATGTGCTTGGCCGTGTTGCTGACATGGTCCTCCCCCCGGATCACATGGGTGACACCCATCTCGAGGTCATCGACGACATTGACGAAATGAAAGACCGGCTGGCCGTCGCTGCGGATGATGACGAAATCCGGATCCTCCTGTTCCCGATCGGTCAGCGCCCTCGTGATGTTGCCAACGATCTGATCGGGAATCACGACCGGTTCCCGTGTCATGCGAAAGCGAATGGCGCCCTCCTGCTCATAGGCCAATCCCCGGTCCTTCAATTCCTGGACACGCCGTTGATAGATTCCGCCGCGCATCGATTGGAAATAGGGCCCGCGTTCGCCCCGGCTCGGGCCATGGGGATCCCCGGTGACCGGGCCCTCGTCCCAGTCCAACCCAAGCCATTCCAGACCGCGCAGGATCACCTCGGTGGCCTCCCGGGTGTTGCGCGCGGCATCGGTGTCTTCGATGCGGAGGAGAAGCGTTCCGCCGGTGTGCCGCGCGTAAAGCCAGTTGAACAAGGCCGTCCGGGCCCCGCCGACGTGGAGGAAGCCCGTGGGCGAAGGGGCGAAACGAACGCGGACCGGTGACGCCATGCCCCGAGGTTAGGGAACGCGTGCCGGGAAAGTCCATGACGCTGGCCATCAGAATGGCTTTCAGTCGGTAGTCCGCGGGGTTATAAATCCCTGTGCCATTTTCAAGACTTGGCCTGGGCGCAGCGATGCTCGAGGCGGTGCGCGAACTCGGGTACCGGGAGCCCACTCCCATTCAAACCCGGGCCATCCCGCATATCCTCGAGGGCCGAGACATCATCGGTTCCGCCCAGACCGGAACCGGCAAGACGGCCGCGTTCGGCCTGCCCATCCTGCACGTGTTGGCGGCCCACGCTCCAGGTCCACGCCTGCTCGTCCTCGAACCGACCCGCGAACTGGCTGCCCAAACGGCCGACATGCTGACGAACCTGGCGAAGCACACGAACCTGCGCGTCACCATGGTCTATGGCGGCGTTGGCTACGAGCGCCAGCGAGACGCGTTCCGGCGCGGCATCGATGTCATGGTCGCCACGCCGGGCCGTCTTCTCGATCACCTTCGGAACCGCGCCGTCAGTCTTCAACGCGTGACCCACCTCGTCCTGGATGAGGCGGATCGGATGCTCGACATGGGATTTCTGCCCGATGTGCGTCGGATCGTCGGAGAATGCCCGAAGAAGCGGCACACCTCGCTGTTCTCCGCGACCATCCCGCCGGAAATCGAGGGCCTGATTCGATGGGCCATGCACAACCCGGTCACGGTCGAGATCGGCCGGCGCCGCTCACCGGCCGAGACCGTCAAACACGTGCTCTACCCGGTCGCGGAATCCCAGAAACAACAACTCCTCCTGTCGATGCTCGAAGAGGTCCACTGGGAGAGTGTCATTGTGTTTTGCCGGACCCGCCGCGGCGCCGACCGTGTCCACCGGCTCCTCAAGCAACGGCATCACAAGGCGGTCGTCATTCATTCGGATCGGTCCCAGAAGGAACGCCAACAGGCCCTCGACGGATTCCGCGAGGGCCGGTATGAGGTCCTCGTGGCAACGGACATCGCGGCGCGCGGCCTGGACATCGCCGATGTCACCCACGTCATCAACTACGACGTGCCGGAACACCCGGAAGATTATGTCCATCGCATCGGGCGCACGGGACGGGCGGAGGCCACGGGCGACGCCCTGACTCTCATGCTGACCGAGGACGCCCCGCGCGTGGAGGCGATCGAGCGCTTCATTGGCCGCCGTATCGATCGGGTCCGGCTCGAAGGCTTCGAATACCAATACGCCGTGGTCCTCGACGAAGGCCGCCGACGCTCTCTCCCCACCGGAAAGGTCCGCGGCGGGCCCGTCGGCCGCGGGGGGTATTATGCCGCCCCGGTTCGCAAGCGACGGCGGTAGAACGGCCCTCTCTTTTCGCAAAGGCGTTGCCACGCCTCACGGCCTCCGGACCTCCACCCTCATCAGGCCGAGCGCCGGCGCTCCGGCGGGAATCGCGTGCTCGGTCCGGACACGCTCCCGCTTCCCGAGGTCTGCAATCACGGTCTCCGGCGCCTCGGTCCAGTCCGCCACCTCCGCGCCAAAGTACGGAACAATCGCCACATCTTCAGCGGCTTTGTTGCGGGTGTACGTGAGCCACAGGACTCGCGAGTTCCCCTCGCTGTCGACGCCCCACTGGAGCAGATCGGGCTTCAGGGCGGGAACCCGGGCGTCCAGGCCGAGCGCGTACTTAACGAGGTTCGGCACCCCGTCGCCGGCGGGGTCGGCACCGGGTCCGCTGACGTCAGGGGCGCCAAGTTCGGCGGGTGTGAACTGGTCCGATCTCCACGCTTCGAAAGAGGCCGACGGGGCAGGTGTCACTTCGATTTCATACCACAGGGTCCCGTCCCCGGGACGTGTGACGAGCACACCGCGTCCCTCGCTGCCTGCCTCGATCGTCGCGGCTTTGCCGCGCTGGCCTCGTGGGTCCAGAACCCATGCGCGAAGGCGTGTTGCCGCCTGTGGAAATCGCACCCTCAACGGCACGGTCTCGATCAAAGTCGGGGCTCCTCCCCAGCTTGTCAGGGAGTTGTGCTTTGCGTCCTTCCATTGCTGTCCGGAGTTCTCGCATCGGCCGGTGGCAACGAGCACCGCGCGCCCCGAATCCTGAAGGGTGCCCTCATCCGTGCGTGTCAGGGCCACGGTCGCCCAGCCGAGTTCGTTGGAAAGCACCTGGAATTCCACCCCGCCCAGGGTGAGGAGACGGCCGGCCAGAAAACCGACGGCCCCGACGGTTCGCGGAGTGTCCACGGTCAGGTAGCCGGCCGGGTTGGATGCAAACCAGTGCAGTTGGCCGGTATCAGAAAGGGTCGCCGCGGGAGCCGCCGGCGCCTGTCCCGACTCGGCGCCGCCAGGCTCATAATCCACACTGATCCTGCTGACCATGGCCAATGCGCCCGGAACCCCGAGGGCGGCACTGCTGAAGACCGACCATGCCCCGGATCGCCGGAGGAGCAGATCCAACTCGGTCGCGGCATTCAATGTCACGGCTTCCTCATGAAGAGCCGGTGCCACATCTCCTCGCCGGAAGAGATTCGCCGCGATGAGGACGTTCGCCATTTTCGCGGGGTGCTGGCCCGTATCGAAGTATCCGCGGTACTTGCCCATCGGATGGGAGTCGCCCCCGACGGGTGAGTCATTTCCCCATCCATAGTCGAAGAACCACAGGCCATCCCAATCCTGGAGGGCCCCGTACGCCGCGAGGAGGATCGGACCTTCGGCACCATAGGGATTCGGCGAGGGATGTTGATATTCCGTGACGGTGAATGGCTTGCCCGTGAGACGCTGCCGCGCCAGAGCGGCGAGCGTGGTCTCGGACGGGGAGGTGTTGAGCATCGATGCATTGGCCACCGTCCAGTTGTTCGGGTCCCACGGTGTGCCCGGGAACTGGGGATGCTGCCAATAGGCGTGGGCGTCGATGACATCCAACCGGCTCTGAACGGCGGCGGGGCTGTTGGCCATAATCGTGCCGAAGACCAGTCCGGGGTACCCGATCCGGGCGCGCAGGTGCCCGACCATCGCGTCATAGTACCGGTCCTCGAGCGAGATCAGAAAGCGGATCCAATCCCGCCGAGCGTCGTCGGTCCCGGAAAAGCCGTCGCCGGTGAAGACGAGGACTGGCAAATTGCGCGCCGCCAGGGTGGCGCCGTCCGGGAGGCGACCCACGTCCCCGCCAGCCTGCAATCGGACATCCGCGAACCAGGCGCTGCCCAGGCGCGTGCCGAGTCCGCCGAAATTGACTCGCGCATTGGAGTCGGCGGCGGAGGCGACGAAGGTCCGGGTGAAGGTCTGCCACTCCTGCGTGAGGTCGAAGCTGTCCAGGAACCCGAGGGTTTGCCATGGATCGTGGGCCATCATCACAGAGGACTCGAGGCGAGCGGCGCCATCGGCGCGCGCCGAAAAACTCAGGGTGTAGAGCTGACCTCCCTGTACCGGAAGGCCCGGCTGGTTCAGTTGCACATGCCAGCCTTCCAACCCTGTCCGGGTGACGACCACCCGCAGCGCGCCAGTCCCATCCGGCTCCGTGACGCGGGCGGCGGTCGCGAGCGCCCCGGAGTGTTGCTCCAGCACCCAGTTTGCCACGCCGGATGAAAAGGCGCCATTCCGCACAAGGTTGGCTCCGAGCGGCTGATGGATTGCCTGCCAGGCCGATTCGAGCGCGGTCAGATCAGGGTAGCGCGCCGCGAGCCAATCGTTCCACCTCGCGCGAAGTTGATCGGAGTACGGCGCCGGCAGTCGGTCGAGGGCGCCCTCATACCATTTCTGAAGGATGCCGTTTTCATTCAGAACCTCGACGAATGCGACGGCGGGATCCGTGGCGAGGGGGAGGCCGGTGAATCGATTGGTGGGTGTCAGGAGTTCCGTCGCGAATTCCTTCTGTCGATCCAGCGCCACGTCGTTGAAGAACGCGAGGACGTGCTGATCCTTCGGATCCAGCCGGCCAATCTCCGGCCCAAGGCCGTCGCCGCTGCGGAATTCGCGGCCGGTGAGGAGATTCACGTCGACGTAGATGCCGTGGGCCCGGAGCCGCGAAACCAGGAAATGGAGGTGCTCGAGCTGCGCGGCCTGAAGGGAGCGGCTGCTGCTGGAGGTGTAGTGGATGATCCCGCCGCCAACCGCCCAGGGGGCATCGATGTGATGAAGGCGCACCGCATTGATGCCGAACTTCGCCAGCCGCCCCGCGACGCCGTCCGCATTGTTCGTCGGGGTGAAGGGGGAATCGCCCGCGAGGTTGACGCCCAGGAAGCGAACGCGACGGCCCTCCGCGGCGGTGCGAAAGTGCCCGGCGGCGTCGATACTCACCCGGGATCCCTGGTCGATTGTCCGATTGCGGTCCGCAAGGTCCGTCGGGCCGGAGGAGGCGTCATTCCAGGGCAGGACGAAGGGGGTCAGGTCCGCGACCGCCGGGTAAACCATCGCGAGAAACAAAAAGACGCCGAGGCGCATGGGATTGAATCTAACCGGCGAACGCAATCTCCGCGACGGTCCAGGGGCGGGAGTCTGTGATGGGTGAACACTCGATCACTCGACGCGCGGACCCGTGGAGGTCAGTCAAAGACATGAATGGAAGAGAACGAAGGCGATCGCTCGGAACTCCGCGCCCTTTTGTTTGCCCCTCGATCGCGCCTTGCACTTCGGCGCCGGCTGGCTTGAGATTCCGGCTCAACTCACGCCATGAACTCGATCCCTCGTCTCCTGACCCTGTCCCTGCTGGGGTTCCTGTCCCTGACGGGCCGCGCCTTTGGACACTCCGCCGTCGAGCCTGTGCCGCGGCCGGACGACTGGTGGCGCAACCGGCAGCAAGCGCTCAATGATCACGCCCAGGCGGCGGGTGAGAAGGCGGAGGTGATCTTCGTCGGTGATTCCATCACCCAGGGCTGGGAAGGACCTGGCAAGGAAATCTGGGACGAGTACTACGCGCCCAGAAATGCCGTTAACCTCGGGATCGGCGGGGATCGAACCCAGCATGTGCTCTGGCGGCTCGACCATGGCAACCTCGACGGACTCAAGCCCAAGGCTGCCGTTGTCATGATCGGGACCAACAATTCAAACGGCGAGGACAACACCATCGACCAGATCGCCGATGGCGTCACGGCGATCGTCGAGAAGCTGCGCAAGGAATTGCCTGAAACGACGATCCTGCTCCTCCCAATCTTCCCGCGGGCTGAGAATCCGTGTGCCCAGCGTGGAAAGATCCTTCAGGTCAACCAGATCATTCAAAAGCTGGTCGATGACAAGTCCGTACTGTGGATGGATTTCGGCTACAAATACATCCGGTCCGACGGCTCCATTCCCCACGATCTCATGCCCGATTACCTCCACCCGAACGCCGCGGGCTACAAGATCTGGGCGGAATCGATGGAGCCCACCCTCGCGAAGGTGCTCGGCGAGTCCGCCAGGTCCCCGAAGATTGCCCAGGATGAAAGTCCCGCCGCCCCTTCCCTGTCGGGAAACTGGGTGGCCACCATGCCGCGGCCCAATGGAGACCCCGTCGACGTCCCCTTCACGCTGACGCAAAACGGCAACGACCTTCAGGGAGCTTTCCAGCGTCCGGACGGACGCTCCCTGAAGATCGAAAACGGAAGGATAGCCAAGGGTCGGTTCTCCTGGACCTTGAACCGTGACCGGTCGGACGGTTCGGTCATGCGCTACGAGATCTCAGGCAAGGCCGAGGGCGATCGTCTCGTGGGCACCGCGCGCACCGATGTGGAGGGCAACGCGGTCAGTCGCGAATGGACCGCCAAACGCCGGTAATGCCGGTGATGATTCGCATGAGACCTGGCAAGCGCCTCCCCGCCTGGGTCACCGGGGTCGTTCTGGTAACCCTGTCCGTCGCCGCCTCGGAGCCGGTCCGACTCTGGCCTGATCGGCCGCCCGGCGAGACCGGTTCGGCCGGCCCGGAACAGGACACCACCAAGGACAGCGACAACCGGGTCGCCAACCGACGGCTCATCCGCCTGGGCAACGTCTCCGACCCGACGATCCAGGTCTTCCCGCCGCCTGAAGGAACTGCCAATGGCGCGGCGGTTCTCGTCTGCCCGGGGGGCGGTTACCACATCCTCGCGTTGGACCTTGAAGGGACCGAGGTCTGCGACTGGCTCCATTCGATCGGGGTCACAGGTGTCCTCCTCAAGTACCGGGTCCCAAAACGCGCGGACGATGACAAGCATGTCGGCCCGCTGCAGGATGCCCAGCGCGCCATGGGAATCCTGCGGGAACGCGCCACGGAACTCCGCCTCGATCCCCACCGGATCGGGGTCCTCGGATTCTCCGCGGGCGGCCACCTTGCGGCAACGCTCAGCAACACCCCGGAGCGGGTGTATCCAAGGGTTGATGCCGCGGACGATCAGTTGTGCCGACCGGACTTCACGATCCTGATTTATCCCGCGTACCTGACGCTCAAGGACCAGCAGGATCGAGTGGCGCCGGAGATGAAGTTATCCGACAAGACGCCGCCTACCTTCCTGACAATGGCCCAGGATGACCCTGTCCGGGTGGAGACCGCGCTGCACTACGCCGTCGCCCTTCAGGAACACAAGATCCCGTTCGAACTTCACATCTATCCCAAGGGCGGCCACGGATACGGCCTGCGACGCACGGATCTGCCGGTGACTCAATGGCCGGATCGCGCGGCCGATTGGTTGCGCGCCGGCGGTTGGCTGAAAGGCCACTGACCCTTGCAGCCTCCGCCACGTCGACCGTCCCCTGCGCAGGTCGCGGAGAGTATCCTCGCCACCACAGCGCCGGATCGCCACGTGGACGCGGTCCTCCGGCAGACCCTCAAATCCGATGCGGGTGTATCGAGGGAAGCGGCCCGCATCGTTGCGCACCGGGTCTTTTCCTTTCATCGGTGGCAAGGCTGGTTGGACCCTTCCGTGCCCCTTCGCGATCGCATTGCCAGGGCGGTCGACCTGGCGGACCGGTTCCAGCAGAATCCCGCATCCGTTCCGGACACGGAGCTGCATAGGGCGGTTCCCGCGTGGATCCAAAACCACGTTGCTGTCAGTCCCGATTGGCTACGGGCACTCCAGGGCGAACCCACGTTGTGGCTTCGGGCGCGGCCCCACCAGGCCGCCGCATTGGCAACGGAGCTGGTCGATGCCGATACACCCTGCGCAGGCGCGCCCGATGCGGTTCGGTACCTCGGCACCCGGGACCTCTTCCGAACGGCGCCCTTCCAGGCGGGACGGTTTGAGGTGCAGGACGTCGCATCGCAACTCGTGACCGTTGTTGCCAATCCGCAACCCGGCGAGCGTTGGTGGGATGCGTGCGCGGGCGAAGGGGGCAAAACGCTTCATCTTGCGGACCTGATGGGGAACCGGGGTGTCGTCTGGGCCACGGACCGCGCCGAGTGGCGCTTGAAACGGCTCCGCCTTCGAGCGGGTCGCGCCGGACTCTTCAACATCCGATGGGCGGCGTGGGACGGGGGCGATCGACGCCCGATGTCCCTCCGGTTCGACGGTGTCCTGGTCGATGCGCCATGCAGCGCCGTGGGAACCTGGCAACGAAATCCGGACGCACGGTGGTCGATCACTCCGGGGGATATCGCGGAGTTGGCGGAGCGCCAATTGGCACTCCTCAATGCCGCCGGCCGCGCCGTGGAGCCAGGGGGGCGCCTGGTCTATTCCGTGTGCACGCTAACGCGCGAGGAGACCGCCGGGGTGGCGATCTCCTTTGCGCGCGAGAACCCCGAATTTGAACCCATGCCCGTTCCGGCGGCATTTGGCCCGCCAGACAGGCAAGGTGGCAACCCTGAGGCGTGGCTGTGGCCCCAGGTCTGGAACGGCAACGGGATGTACGTCGCCACCTGGCGACGGTCCCGGCCCGGGCCCGCCAAGTCGTTCAGTTCTGCTTCTTGAGGAGATCGCCGACGGCCTGGGAGGCAGTCTCGACGCCCTTCTTCATCGCGTCCTTCGCCCTGGCGAAAAGGTCGTCGACCTTTTGCTTTTGTTCAGGCGTGAGCTTCAGATCCGCCGCCGCGGCCTGGAGTCGATGAACGGCCTCACTCCCCTTGCCCGAGTCGATCAAGTGATCCACCTCGGCTGTCAGCGCATCGAATTTCTCGCGCGCCGCGGCCGTTGTGTCACTGACCACCTTTTCCACGGTCGCGCCGGCGTCCTTCAAGTGCGCCGCCGCGGCCTCGGTCGATCGGGCGGTCGCGTCACTGGCATTCTGAGCCTTCTCACGGATGGTGTCTGAAACCGCTGCCATCGTCTGTGAGACCTTATCCACATTGATGCCCGCATTCGTCGCGCCGGTCGGCGCATTGGTCGCCGGCGGCGTTGACATGTCCGGGCTTTCACCGCAGCCCGTCAGCAGGGCGATCGCGGTGAGACAGACTGCCAACGCAATGGGTGTCCTCGTCATGAGAATTCCTTGTTTCCTGGTTGAAGTATGGAAGCGGTGCAAACCGCGGGACCTACGCATAGCAGATTGCGCCCCAACCGCAATCCCCCTCGTGAACCGCGAAGGACGCCGAAGACGAGACCACGAAGAACGGGAAGGCCACGAAGGAGGGCTGAAGAGTTGCCGGGTCAGGGGCGGGCAGCCCCCAACCTGACAGGAAGCTCGACCGCCCTTTGTCCTTCGTGGTGTCCCTCGCGACGCCGAGATAGAGTGGGACCCATGCCACAGCGGCTCTTTCTTCTCGACGGCATGGCGCTGGCCTACCGGGCGCACTTCGCCTTCGGCGCCCGTCCGATCCGTATGTCCTCGGGGTTCAATACCTCGGCGCTGTTCGGCTTCATCGCAACCCTCCTCGACATCCTCCAGAAGGGCGCGCCAACGCACGTCGCCGTCGCCTTCGACACGGACGCCCCCACGCCCCGGCACGAGGCGTTTCCTGATTACAAGGCGCAGCGCGAGGTCATGCCCGAGGAACTCAGTGCCGCCCTTCCCCACCTGCGCCGCGTCATCGGGTGCTTTCGCATCCCGGTCCTGGACCTCGACGGCTACGAGGCCGACGATCTTATCGGCACCCTGGTCCGGCGCGCGGAACCGGCCGGTTTTGAATCCTTCATGGTCACGCCAGACAAGGACTTCGGCCAGCTCGTCACCGAGCGCATTCGTCTTTGGAAACCCGGGAGGCAGGGCGGCGAGGTCGAGATCCTTTCGCCCACGGAGGTTTGCGCCCGCTGGGACATCGCGCGCGTCTCCCAGGTGGTCGACATGCTCGGACTCATGGGTGACACCAGCGACAACATCCCCGGGGTGCCCGGCATTGGAGAGAAGACCGCGGCCAAACTCCTCGCTCAGTTCGACACCCTCGAAGGCGTGCTCGCGCACGCGGCCGAGATCCCGGGACGGGTGGGCGAGGCGCTTCGAACGCACGCGGACACCGCTCGCCTGAGCAAGCAACTCGCCACCATCCTCACCGATGTCCCGCTCGACGTCCGTTTCGAGGACCTTCTCCTCCAAGGTCGCGATGACGCCGCCCTCCGGGCGATCTGCGTCGAGTTCGAATTCAATGCCCTTGGCAAGCGGCTCTTCGGCGCCGATTTCCGCGCCGGCCGCGGTTTCGGGCACCCCGCGGCCGTCCCGGGAGGCGTTCCAGCTCCGTCCGGCGCCGGATCACAGGACGATCTGTTCAACGAGTCCCCAGCGGATGCGCGGCCCCGGACCCGGCGCCGCGGCGCGACCTCGGCGTCTGCGCGAAGCGAACCACCCGCGGCCGCTGCCGCCGAATCGGCGTCCCCCCCGGCGACCGTCGTGAATCTGCGGACCCTGGCCGACGTTCCGCACGCGTACACACCGGTTCGCACCACCTCCGAGCGTCGCGCGCTGCTTCAAGAGTTGGGGAAGCACCCGGCATTCGCTTTCCATTTGGAGACCGACGGTCCGGATCCGCGAACGGCCCGGCCGTTGGGCATCGCGTTTTGCGTGGAAGCCGGTAGGGCCTGGTATGTCCCGGTGACGCCTTCCGGCCCAGTCACGGACGCCACCGACACCGATTCGAAACCGGCGAAATCGAGGGCAGGAGCCAGCCCGCTCGCCACGGAATTGTCCGACCTCGCTCCCTTCCTGACGGACGAGCGCGTGGTCAAGATCGGTCACAATCTGAAGTTCGACCTCCTGGTGTTCCGATGGAATGGCGTCGAGGTTCGCGGGCCGTTTTTCGATACGCAGATCGCGCATGCCCTCGTCGAACCCGACCTGCGGCACGGCTTGGATTACCTCTCCGAGGCCCTCCTGGGGTATTACCCGATCTCGATGGAGGAGTTGATCGGTCCGGCCGGCTCACCCCAAAAGAGCCTCGCTGAGCTCCCCGTCGAAACGGTCGCTCAACACGCGGCGGAAGCTGGCGATGTGGCCTGGCAACTCTACGAGCGCCTTCGTCCCCGCCTCCTCGAGCGGGATCAGGAACGCGTGTTCCATCACGTCGAGATGCCGGTCCTTCCCGCCCTCGTGGCCATGGAGTACGAAGGCATCCGGGTGGATGCCACCGCTCTTGCGGACTACAGCCGGACCCTGGCGCGGGACATGTCCGAGGCGGAGGCGGACATCCACCGGATGGCGGCGCGCCCGTTCAACGTCAATTCCAACAGGCAGCTCGGGGAGGTCCTCTTCGAGGAACTCCGCCTCGTCGAGAAAGCGCGGAAGACACCGTCCGGACAGTATGCCACCGACGAGCAGACCCTCCTGTCCCTGGCGAATCAGCACGGGATCGTCGCCCGGCTTCTCGACTACCGCGCGGTGGCCAAGCTGAAATCGACGTATGCCGACGCCCTGCCCGCGGCGATCTTTCCCCCGACCGGCCGGATCCATACGACGTTCCATCAGGCGGCCACCGCAACCGGCCGCCTCAGCTCGGTCGATCCCAATCTCCAAAACATCCCGATCCGGACGGATCGCGGTCAGGAGATCCGCCGGGCGTTCGTGCCCCGGCCGGGATGGAGGCTCCTGTCGGCGGATTACTCGCAGGTCGAACTCCGGATCCTCGCGGCGCTGGGTGGTGACACCGCGATGATCGAGGCCTTCCGGCAGGGGGCCGACATCCACACCGCCACGGCGGCGCGGGTCTTCGGTGTCGCGACTGACGAGGTCACCGCCGAGATGCGTCGGCGCGCCAAGATGGTCAATTTTGGGATCGCCTACGGCATCTCGGCCTTCGGGCTGGCACAACGGCTCGGGATCCCCCGCGGCGAGGCGGCCCGGATCATCGAGCATTACTTCCTGAGCTATCCGGGGATCCGACGCTACATGGACGAAACCATCGCGTTCGCCCGGGAACGAGGATACGTGGAGACCCTGACGGGGCGCCGGCGCTATCTGCGGGACATTCATTCTGCGAATGGCCCCGTGCGCGGCGCGGCCGAACGCAATGCGATCAACAGCCCCATCCAGGGAACCGCCGCCGACATGATCAAGATCGCCATGGCCCGGATTTACGAGGAGACCGTCCGGCGCGGCCTCAAGACGCGGCTCCTGCTCCAAGTCCACGACGAACTCGTGCTGGACCTCCACCCGGAGGAGGAGTCCGAGGTCCGGCCCCTGGTCGAATCGGGGATGCGGACGGCCCTTCCCCTGCCCGGCGACGTTCCGATCGCCGTGGAGATCGGGACGGGCGCCAACTGGCTCGAGGCGCACTAGTGTTGTTTCCCCGAGGGACGCAACACTGGGCGTCGACAACGCCGGAGGAATTCTCGCGCGCGATGGGTTTCGCGACTAGGATCCGCCGAGCGGATGGAGAACGCATTGGAATGAACGAGATCGAGCAGAAGGCCGCGGAGATCTACGACCGCACTTACGTGCCTTTGGCGCGACGCCTGGCCTTTGACCTGGGTGGCTGGCCGTCCGCGGGAGAATCGACCCCGGTCATCCTTTTCCTTGGGAATCACTCGTCCGGAAAATCGTCGTTCATCAATTTCCTGCTCGGCCAGGATATCCAGGCCACGGGCCTCGCGCCAACCGATGACGGGTTCACACTCCTGACCTGGGGCGCGCAGACGACCTCCGCCGACGGGCCCACCATCACCTCGCATCCCCGGCTCGGCCTCGGCGATCTCGCGCGGCTCGGCCCGGCGTTCACGGCCAAGCTCAAACTGAAGACGGTCCCGCACGAATTGCTGCGAACTGTCACGCTTGTGGACAGCCCGGGCATGATCGACGCGGTCGGCACCGCAAATACGCGGGGATACGACTTCCCGGCGGCCGTCAAGGTCTTCGCCGAGCGCGCCGACCTGATCCTGTTCTTCTTCGATCCCGACAAACCGGGAACGACCGCTGAATCGGTGTTCGTGCTGACTCACACCCTGGCGGGGGTCGGCTACAAACTCCTGCTGGTCCTCAACAAGGTCGACCAATTCGCGACCTTTCGCGATTTCGCGCGGACCTACGGCGCGCTGTGCTGGAACCTGGCGAAGGCGATACCGACCAAGGACATCCCGCATGTTGGAACGTGCTACCTTCCTCCCGACAAGGCGACCCCGGACCGGCGGCCCGGGGGCATTCCCCTGGATGACTTCGACACATCACGGGCGGAGATCCTTGCCGATATACGGAGGGCGCCGGGTCGGCGCGCGGACAACCGGGTCACGGAACTGCTTCATCGCGGCAGCGAGCTTCTCCTACACGCGCGCGTGTGCCGGGAGTTGGGCGGGGAATATCGCCGTTTGCGACTTCAATGGATCGGGGCGCTGGTCCTGACGACGCTTCTGGCCGGGCTTGCGGGGTGGCTGGCATGGCCCTCGCCGGAGACCTCCACACGCCTTTTGGTGCCCTTGATCGGCATCACGGCGGTGGGGGCGGCATGGTGGCTTGGGAGATGGCAGGCCCGACGGTTCATCCGGCGCAGCGTGGATCTCCCGCTGCTGGACGAGGCCTTCGCGAGCGCCCACGAGAAGGAGTTGGCCCTCGGCGAACGGGCGGATCTTCGCGCACTGTGGGCCGGGGTTCGCGAGCGCACGATGCGAGCCGTGAAACTCCTGGGGCCCGGACGCCTGGCAATGGCGCTGGGCCTGGGCCGCCAGATCTCCCGGCTGGACAGGATCTTGACCACCGATGTCCGGGCCCTTCGGCGGGATCTCGTGGGGCAACAGCCGGAATTGGCGGTTGCGGTCGCCCCCGTGCTCGAGGAAACAGCGGCGATTGAGTCCCGCCAGTAGGCGATCTCAGGAACCGGGGACTCCATGCAAAAACACACTTGCAGCCGTTCACATCGCCCCGTATACCCAACTCGGTTGTGCCTCCAGAGCACGGAATGTCAGAGGAATATTCTCTTAGCAAGATGCTTCTTCAACCGGTGAGGGTCGCTTGAGTCGCCCTTTTTCGTCTCGTCATGCCCCGAGTGGGCCCTCGGTTCGTATCAACGGCAAGATCCGCGCGCGTGAAGTGCGTGTCATCGGGGACGAGGGCCAGCAGCTCGGGGTTCTTCCCCTGTCAGAGGCCATCTCCCTCGCCCGATCACGCGGCGTGGACCTTGTCGAGGTCGCACCCAATGCCAGCCCGCCGGTCTGCCGCGTGGTGGATTTCGGCAAATTCAAATACGAGCAGGAGAAGCGCCAAAAAGAGAGCCGCAAGCATCACCACGCCAACAAGGTCAAGGAGATCCAACTCAGCGCCACGATCGATCCCCACGACTTCCAGACAAAGCTCGGGCATGCCGTCGACTTTTTGTGCGAGGAGATGAAGGTGAAGGCCTCCCTCCGGTTCCGCGGACGCGAAATGGCCCACACTGAGTTCGGTTTCGATGTTGTTCGCCGGTTTCTCCGCGAAATCGGACCCTGGGGCCATCCCGATTTTGAGCCCAAACTGAACGGGCGCTCGATCAACGTCATGATCAGTCCGCTGCCGCGAAACAAGCGCGCCCGGCACCCGGATGAATCCCGTCAGGGCGGTGAGACCGATCTGAATCAGGAAACCTCGCCCGCGTTCGACGGTGAACGTGAAGTGGACCTTGAAAATGCCTCGCAGGAGGACTCGGAAGACACCGCGAACGGCCCGGAGGAAACCCCTCGGGCGGGCGGTTTCAGCAACAGCCCCTTCGAGGGCCTCAAGATCGCTCCGCCGGGCCAGAGTTGATCCCGGGCCGGAGAGGCACCTTCGTGGTGCAGGTGAACGGCTCATGACAAACCCCGGGGTCATCGCCAACGGAAGCCCGCGGGTGAAGGGCGCCGGGCTCGACGGTGCTCGCGGATGTCGGGGAGGGCCTCCAGAGGAACCGTCCCAGGCGTCAGACCGGTAAGGCGCCCCAAAGGCGCCCTCAAACGGCCCCCCGGGGCGTGCCGTACTCTTGCCCAGCCATCGTTCCTCCTGAACTATCGGTTTCTGATGAGCAAAATCGTAGGCATAGATCTGGGAACCACGAATTCGCTCGTCGCGACCGTAGACTCCGGGATTCCGTACGTGATCGCCGACCCGGAGGGGCGTCGTCTGACGCCGTCGGTCGTCTATTTCGGTGAGGCCGGCGCGGCTCCAGTCGTGGGTGTTGCGGCCCGACGCGGGCGGGCGCTCCATCCCTCCGAGACCCTTTACTCGGTCAAACGGTTCATGGGCCGGCGTGGAGTCGACATTCCGCGGGAGGAGATGGTGGTCACCTACCCGGTGAGCGGCGAGGGCGCCGGACCGGTTTCCTTCCAGATCGCCGGACGGGCGTGGTCACCCGAGGAGGTCTCCGCGGAGATCCTGAAAAAGGTGAAGCGGGATGCCGAGGAGTCGCTCGGGACTGAGATCTCCCGGGCGGTCATCACGGTCCCCGCCTACTTCAACGATGCCCAGCGCAATGCCACGAAGCGGGCGGGTGAACTCGCGGGGTTCACCGTCGAACGGATCCTCAACGAGCCCACCGCCGCGGCGCTCGCCTACGGCCTGGACAAGCTGAAGGAGAACGCAAAGATCGCCGTCTACGACCTGGGTGGCGGGACCTTCGACCTCTCCATCCTCGAACTCCGCCAGGGGGTCTTCCAGGTCCTCTCGACGCACGGGAATACCCGGCTGGGTGGCGACGATCTCGATGCGCGGCTGACCGAGTTTCTCCTGGGCCGTATGGGTAAGGAAGGCGGGCCCGTCCCCACAACCGACACTCGGGTCGACGATTCGAGGTCCCCGTCATCCGCTTCGGATACGGAGCAACTCCGGAGGATTTCCCTGGTCCGTGAGGCGGCGGAGGCCGCGAAGATCGCCCTGAGTTCAGAGACGGAGACGGAGATTGTGCTGCCGTTCCTTACAGCGGACTTCAGTTTCCGGCTGCGCCTGTCCCGCTCGGAGCTTGAGGCGCTGACCAGGGACATCCTGATTCGCACGCGCCCCCATTGCCTGCAGGCGCTTGGAGACGCCAAGCTGCAGCCGACCGATCTCGACCAGGTGATTCTCGTCGGTGGCCAGACCCGGATGCCGCTGGTGCGGCAGCTCGTTGCCGAATGGTTTCAGTGCTCTGAATTCGAGGAGGAGCGGGGAGACCTCCGGCTGGGATCGACGCCGCATGAGCGCCGGGGTCCTGTCCTGAACACCGGAGTGAACCCGGACGAAGCCGTGGCGCTCGGGGCGGCAATCCAGGCGGAGATCCTGTCGGGCGGTCTGGGCCATCTCCTGCTCCTCGACGTCACGCCCCTATCCCTGGGCCTGGAGACGTTCGGCGGGCTGATGAATGTCGTCATTTCCCGAAACACCACCATCCCCATCAAAGCCGGCGAGGTCTTCACCACGGCAGTCGACAACCAGGGTTCCATGCTCATTCATGTCCTTCAGGGCGAACGCGAACGGGCCCATGACAATTGGAGTCTGGGTCGATTTGAAATCGAGTTTGAGCCTGCCCCCAAGGGGATCCCCCGGGTGGGGGTCCAGTTCGAAATCGACGCCAACGGGATCCTTCATGTCCTCGCACGCGACCTCAAGACGGGCACCCAGAAGATCGTCGACATGCAGTCTGCCGTGGACGTGAACGATGCCGATGTGCAAAAGATGATCGAGCAATCCGTTGAACATGCCTTCGACGACATGAAGGCGCGTCAATGGATCGAAACCAAGCTGCGTGCCGGGGAAACCCTGAACGCCACCCGCAAAGCCCTGGTCGAACATGCCGCCGAACTCGATGATGCCTACCGTCGCCGCGTGGAAGAATCCGTTCGCGCCGTCGAGGCTGCCCTGGAAACAGAGGAGCCACGCACGCGGATCGGGGATACCACCCGGCTCCGCGCCGCCAACCAGGGGCTTGACGAGGCCACGCAGCATCTCGCCGAACTGATGATGGACAAGGCGATGGAAGCCATGCTGCGCAAACAGGGCCTCCTCCAGTGATGCCGTTGCCCATTCCCTCGCCCATGCCGTTCGCCCGCCATCCCCGAATCGCACGGTCGCGACCCGATGCTGGTCCTGCCCCGTCCCAAGCCCAGAACCCCCCATGACGACCATCGCGCTGACCGCGGCCCGCGAGACCTGGAAACCCCTCCGATGGCGCCGGTTGGCCGGCGGGATGCTCCTCGCCGGGCTTTGGGCCTGGGCCATGATCGGGTGCTCCGATGAATGGCAGGACAACCCGATGTATTCCTACGGCTGGTTCGTCCCGCCGTTAATGCTTTTCTTCGCATGGCGGCGCCTGGATGAACCCGCCCGCGGTCGAGAGCCTTTCACGGCCCCGCGTCCGCCGCTTCACGCCGGCTGGATCACCATGGGCGCGGCGTTCCTGGCGATCCTGGTCCTGCCCCTGGAATTGCTCCGCAACGAACTCCCAGACGATCGGCTGAACAACTGGACCATCGCCGTGATCACCGTGGGAGTGACCCTCTGGATGGCCCGGTGCGCCGGGGGCTGGAGACTGGTGGTATCGCTCGCCTTTCCCGTGGCCTTCTTTCTCACCGCGGTGGCGTGGCCCAAGCGTTACGAAACACCGGTCACCATCGGGCTGCAAAAGTTCGTTGCCGGCGCCATCGTCGAGGTGCTCCAACTGCTGGGCATCGTCGCCCAACCCCAGGGGACCACCATCTATCTTCGCAATGGACCGGTCGGGATCGCCGAGGCCTGCAGCGGGATCAGGTCCCTGCAGGCCAGCCTCATGATCAGCCTGGCGATCGGCGAACTCTTCTTTCTCCGCGTGAAACGCCGGCTGGGCCTCGTGGCCCTGTGTGCCGCCCTGGCGATGGTCTTGAACCTGGCCCGAACCCTGTCCCTTTGCCTGATCACGGAATACCGGGGTGCCGAGGCGATGCACAAGGCCCACGACTATATTGGCGACGGAATCCTGCTGGTCCTGCCCGTCCTGGCGTGGGGTCTGGGTCGGCTCCTCGCCTTTCGAGGTGGAGCAATCCCAACCGAGCCCTTTAGCGGACGCCAGCTCGACGGGGAGGCCGCGCCCGTCCCGCCGTGGAAAAGACTCTGCCGGCAAGTCCGCGACCTCGACTGGCAGCGGATGCCCAATTTCGCCCCGGCCCTGATGATTGGCCTCGCCGGCTTTCTCACCTACCATGTGTGGCTCAGGATTCTTGACCTTCGCGATCCGCCCCAGCAGCAGCCGTTCTTCACCATCCGCACCGGTCCAGGAACGGAAACGGAGGAGGAAAAGATGAGTCCCGACATCTGGGCCGCCCTTTCTCCGACCCTCGGGGGCACTTACACCCACAAGGCCTCGGGGGTCCCCGGTGGCCAGGTGCACCTCTACCATTTCTTCTGGAAACCGGCCGCCGCGAATCGATGGGTCACCGGGCATCGACCGGATATCTGCATGCCGGCCGGCGGTTGGAAAAAGGACGGGGAGGTGGAACCGATCCAGGTCAATTTCCAGGGACATCCGCTCACGATGTATGTCTTCCGGTTTGCCGCGGTCGGCGAGCGCGCCCTGCAGGTGTGGGGCATCTGGCGCAACGGCGAACCGATCCAGATGGATTTCTTCGATCACCCAACCCTCGAATGGTCGCTGTTGACCGGCAAGAGCCGGTCCGCGGTGGAAGTGGTCTCCTGTGTGATTCCATTCCTCGACGAAGCCCCCCCGGTGGCACTCGCCCGGCAGGTCCTCGACACCGCCGTCGAATACCACCGCCCGTTGTCCTCCACTGAAACCGAGGTCCCGACCCGGCGCCGGCCCCGGAGCCAGGACAGCGAACACGCCTCGCCCGCGGGTGCGTCGCCGGCCGCGGGACTGGCCGCGGGCGCGCCGGCCGATACCGCCCGCTGAACGGTCGATGCCTCCGGAACATTCGCACCCAGGTTCGGGGCCAAAGCCGCGTCGGTTGTGGCGGTGGGTGGCGGTGGGCATCGTGATCCTGGCGGCAGCGTGTCTTCCCCTTGGGCGGCCCGCCTGGAGGGCTCTCAAGAGTTGGCGCGCGGATCAATTCCTCGCCGAGGCCCAGGAACTTCTCGACCAACAGCAATTCTCCCTCGCCTTCGACCGCGCACGATCGGCCCTGCAACTGGTGCCAACCGGGGCCGACGCCCTCCGCCTCAACGCGCGGCTTCTCACCACCGCGGGCAGCGATGCCAGCCTGGACCTCTGGCGGCGCCTGCTCGCCTCGGGGCGCGCCACCCAGGACGATCGCGCGGCCTACGTGGAGACCGCCCTCACCCTCGACCGGCCCGATCTGATTCGCGACATCATCGCGGCCTATGAAGCCGCCGATCCGCCTTCCGATCGTGACCAGCGCCTCGCAGCCCTGTTTCACCTCCAAACCCGCGACCTCGAATCCGCCCTGCGCTGTGCCGAACTCGCCCATCGCCTCGACCCGGTCGACCCAACCAATACGGTCCTGCTGGCCCGCCTGCTCGCCGGTCAGACGAACCAGCCCGCGCTCGCCAGGGCCGGCGACCTCCTCTGGGGTGTCGCCCAGACCAACGGGCCCTTGCGCCTCGAGGCCCTTCGCCAACTCGCCGTGAGTCCCCGGTTTCGTGAAGACAGGGCGAATGTCGAGAGGATTCGCGATTTACTCCGGTCAATCCCCGACCGCAACCCCGAGGAGGAGACCCTTTGCGCGGAAACCGAAATCGAACTCGACCCATCCGGCGCTGCCTCCGTGATCAGCAATCTCGTTTCCCGGGTCCGTCCCGGGGATTGGGAGAATCTCGGCCTGGTGGTGGACGCGCTTCGGCGGCAAGGCCGGAACGACGAGGTCATCGACCTGACCTCCGAGGGACGCGGTCTCATGAGCCGCTCGCTTTTTCTGGGGCGATTTGACGCCCTTCTCGCGACCGGCCAGACCGCGGAGGCCTACCGCTTGACCCTCTCCGGTGAGGCACCCCTTTCGCCTTTCGATCTCGGCCTCCTCCGGGTCCGCGCAGCCCAGGAATCCGGCGATCTCGATCGGCGCGACAGGCATCTGCGCGACCTGCTCCGAATCGCGGAAGACCATCCCGACCGTCTGCTTCGAACCGCGCAGATCGCCGCCTCCGGTGGGACACCCGCCGCACTCGCGGTGGCGATGGACGCCTGGAAGCAGATGGGGGGCGGGAGGGATCAACCCCAATCCACCAACGCCCTGCGTCATCTGCAGCACCTGGCGGACATGCAGGGCGACACTTGGACCGCTCGTGATTATGCGCGCCGCGCCGCGCGCCTCGACCCTCAGGACACCGGGCTCCGCCTTGAGATCGCCTACTACGATCTCCTGCTCGATGAGAACATGGATCGGGCGCTCGCCGAGGCGGAACGCCAACTGCAAACCCGGACCAACGACCTGTTCGTCCGTGCCACCGCCGCCTTGGGCCACCTCCGCCTCGGGGCGCCGGCCAGGGCACGGGAGGTCCTCGATCGCTTCGTCGTGACGCAGCAAGTCGCGCGCAACGACGCCCTTGCCGTGGTCGTGGCCACCTACGGTGCCAACGGGTTCGACCAGCGCGCCCGAGAACTTGCCGGGCGTTTGCCGCTGGCCGCCCTGCGTCCCGAAGAACGCGAACTCATCCGCAAATGGCTCCTCCCTGCGCCCCTCGGATTGTAGCGGTCCATCCCGGAGCCAGCCCTGCATTCCCCCCTCGTCAGGAACACTCGAGCGGCGTAACGTCGCCCCGTCCCAGAGCGTCCGAGAGCCTTCGGGTTGCACAGTTCTGATCTCGATGAAAACCGATCCCTCCCCGCGCCGTGCCGCGCCCTCCGCCACGGCAGATCGCACCTCCGTCGTCTCGCGGCGTTCCGAATACCGCGATCGCCATTTCGGCCGATGGACCCTTCTCGGCCTTGTGATCCTCCTTGGGGTGGGCGCGTTTCTCGGCGCCCGGCCGGGGTGGCATCTCCTGAAGCGCGTCCGCGCCCAGCATTTCCTTAGCGAATCCGAGGCGTTCATCGAGCAGGGTCAATGGACCCAGGCGTTCGAGCGCACCCGCGCCGCCCTCCAACTCGCCCCAGACGCTCCCACCGTCCTGCGACATGCGGCACAGTTGTACGCGCGTTTCGGCGTGGACTCGGCCCTCGACTACTACCAGAAGCTGGTGAGTTCTCCGGCGGCCACGGTCGCCGACAAGGAGGCGTATGCCGCGCTTGCCCTGGCCCTGGGGGACGCCGGTCTCGCGGGCAACCTGGTCGATGATCTCCTGGCGGCCCCGCAGCCGACCCCCCGGTCGCTTCTGATCGGTTCCGAGTATTACGCCCTTCGCCGCGACTATGCCCGCGCCCTGGAACTCGCGAGGGCCTGCCTGAAGGCCGAACCGCAGAACGGCACCAACATCCTGTCGCTGGCGTCCCTGATGACGGCCAGCCGGAATCCCGCCGACCGCGCCGAGGCCTTCAAAGGCCTCTGGAGCAAGGCCGAGTCCGAGGGTCCCCTTCAGATTCGCGCCCTGTCGGCGATCCTCAGTGCCGCCACGGCACCCCGCGAAGACCGCGAACGCGTCGAGGCCTTGCTCGCGGCCAAGCCCAACCGCAACCTCCAGGAGGAACTCCTCTGGAGGGACGCCCGCGTCTCGCTCGATCCCTCGCAACGCAACCGGATGGCGGATGAGGTCGTCGACAAATTCGGTCATGGTTCCACCGAGGAAATCACCGCGGCCACTGCCTGGCTGAATCGCCAACAATTCTTCGCCCGTACGCTCGACCTCCTCCTGCCGGATGTCGCCATGGCGAATCTCCAACTCGCCCGGATTCGATACGAGGCCCTGATCGGCGCGGGTGACGTCGAAGGAGCCTACAGGTTCATCGCCAACAAGAAATTCCCCGGCGACCCATTCCAGAATGAAGTCCTGCGCTGTACGACGGCCGCCAAGCTCAAGGACGAGCCCGCGATCGACCTGCATCTGCGAAACCTGCTGGACCTCGCGCAGCGTCATCCCAGGCAACTCCGAACAGTGGCGGAACTGGCGGGCCGCAGCGGCAAGGCCGAAATCGCCAACGATGCGAACAAGATCCTCAGCCGCAACCCCCGCGAGGCGGAGCGCGCCTTCACCGCCCTGTTGCGGTCGTCGGATGCCCAGGGGGAAACCTGGGTGGCCCGCGACTATGCCCGCAAGCTCGCCGCCCTTCGCAAGAACGATGAGGCCATCCGCCTGCAGATCGCTTATTACGACCTCCTGCTCAACGAGAACATCGATGAGGCCTTCAAGCAGGTCGAGACGATCGAGAAGGCCAAACCCGGTGATTTCAATCGGCGCGCGGTCCTGGCGTTCGCGTACCTGCGAAAGGACGAAGCGGCCACCGCGGCCGCCGTCGTCGAAGGACAAATGGTGACCTGGGGCCGGGTACCCGCAGGGCTTCGGGCGGTCGTCGTTGCCGTCCTTGGGGCGAACCAGCGCAGCGCCGCCGTCGCACGCCTCGTCGACCGCATCCCCCTCGCGCAACTCAAACCTGAGGAGCGCGAACTGATCCGCCCTTACCTCTCGGGTTCGTCCGCTCCGGACCCGGGGGATCTCAGCCTCGAACCACCCGAGAAACTCTGATGTTAGAACGTCGGCTCGGGGTCGTCCGTCGCAATCGGCGGCCGGATCTCAACGATCTGACCCTTGAACAGTTCCAGGGCCTGCTTGATCAGGGGGTCGTCCTTGAACGCGGCAGGATCCAGCCGGGCCGGCGTCACCTTCTCCGCCCGGGCCCGGGCGCGCTTCGTCGCCGGCTGCCGGGGTTCAACATCGGCCGCCTCCGCATGGACGCCGGGTCCGCTCAGGGTTCCGATCACCGTCCTGGCTTCGGGCGCCTCAGCCGCAGGCGGACCGGGAAGGCGCACAAATCGTACCGTCGCCGGGCAGCCCCATTCGGCGAGCTTCGTCTCGATCGAGGTGCGAGTCCGCTCCTGGTCAACGATGACACGCTGCCCTTCCTGGGCCGGAGGGTAGCCGACCGTCAGGATCCCCTTCTCCAGACTCTGCGCCAGCCCGGCCTGAAGCGCGGGCCGCGTCATCGGGGTCGCGGAGGCAACCACGCGCTCCCAGATTTCAGCGGCGCCCGCGGGGCCCGGCGCGGTGCGGTCGCCATCGGCGCCGCGCGCGGTTTCTCCGCCGGCACGCTGGCCGGCACAGCCCCGGGTTCCCCGCCCGCCGGTCGTGACGCCGACGTTGATGGGGATGATGGAATCGCCGTCGAGGGTCCCGTCGCGCCACCCTCCTGCCGGAGCCGTTCGAGTTCACGCAGCACGGTATCCAGGCTGACCGCGTTCCGAGCCTGGATCGCCTTCAGCAGGGTGATTTCGAGAAAGATCCTTCGCGAGGAGGAATCGCGCAGCCGACCCTCGGCCGCAGTCAGCACCTCGAGGACCCGTGTGACCGCTTCAGGCGTCGCCAATGCGCATTGCTCCTTCAGTTCCACCGCCTCCGCCTCGGACACCTCCAGGCTGGCGGTGTCCCCTTCGAAGATCTGCAGCACGGCGAGATTTCGGAAATGCTCGATGAGATCGCCGAGGAGCCGCCCGAGATCCTTGCCTCCCCCCGCCAGTTCCTGGAGTTCGCGGAGGGCGCCAGTGGCGGAGGACTCCAGTATGGCCCGGGTCAGGGCGCGGATCTGAGATCGCGCCGCCAACCCGAACATGCTGAGGACGTCGGTCTCCTCGATCCGTTCTCCGCAGAAGCTGATCAACTGGTCGAGCGTGCTTTCAGCGTCCCGCATCCCGCCTTCCGCTCCCCGGGCAATGGCATGAAGCGCGCTCTCCTCGACCTCGACCCCCTCGCGTCGGGCGATGTCGGCGAGGTGGTCGACAATGAGGGCGGCGGGGATGCGTCGCAGGTCGAACCGCTGGCACCTGGAAAGGATCGTGGACAGGACCTTCTCAGGGTCCGTCGTGGCAAAGAAGAATTTCACATGGGCCGGCGGTTCCTCCAGGGTCTTGAGCAGGGCATTGAAGGCCGCCGTGCTGAGCATGTGCACCTCGTCGATGATGTAGATCTTGAATGGCGACGACGCCGGCGCGAACCGGGCCGTCTCCCTCAATTCGCGCACCTGCTCAACACCGTTGTTGCTCGCGCCGTCGATCTCCAGGACATCGAGGGATCGGCCCTCGGCGATCTCACGGCAGCGGGGATCTGCATCGTCAAAATCCGCCTTGGGACCGCCGGTGCAGTTCAGCGCCTTGGCGAAAATGCGCGCGATCGTCGTTTTGCCGGTGCCGCGCGGACCGCAGAACAGGTAGGCGTGCGCAATTCGTCCCGAACGGATGGCATTCACGAGGGTCTGCGTGACGTGCTCCTGGCCCACGACATCCTCGAAACGTTGGGGCCGGTATTTTCGGGCGATGACCTGGTAACTCATGGATCGGAAGGGGAAGTCGCGGGTCGAGTCGGGACCCCGGCGGCTACGCGCCTGCCCCGGGATCAGGCCAGGGACACCACGGCAGATGCAGAGCACGCTACCGTTGCTGCCTTCCGGCCCTGGCGGGGTTTGCTAGTCCACATTCCATGGGCCCTGGCGACGTCAATCTGAGGCGTTCTCCCGGGGTCCGGGCAAGCAGATTGTCCATCGACGAAAGACCGTAAAATGGCCTCCGCGACCTTTGCCTTCCGCAAATACGCCGCCACCGACACACTGCTCGGCCATGGAGTTGCCGGTTGTCCTCACGGTGGCTGTCCTCGCCGCCATTGCCGGGCTGGGTTTCTTCTGCGCCCTGGCCGAGACGGCGCTCTTTTCGCTGGGCCGGTGGCAGGTGCGCGAGTGGCAGCAAAGGCCGGGCCCGGGATCCCTCGTGGCGCGGCTCCTGGAGCAGCCGGAGGAGCTTCTGTCCGCCCTGTCTCTCGCCAACACCGTCGTCAATGGGATGCTGGTCCTCACCAGCTTGCGCCTGGCGGCCAATCTCCATTGGAACGCCTGGGCGACCCTGGGGTGCGCCTTTCTGGCCACAGTCGTGGTCTGCGAGATCCTGCCGAAGACCCTTGCCGTCGGATCACCGGAGAGGTGGGCGATCCGCGTCGCCCCCGCTGTCGCGCTGCTCCAGGGGATCACCCGGCCGGTCCGTCGAATCGCCCGGGGGGCCCTCGAGGCGGCCATGCGTCCCCTTCTGCCCGCCTCCGGACCCCCGCCCCCCATCACGGATGAGGAATATCGCGAACTGCTCGACATGGCCGTCCAGCAGGGGGCCCTGCGCAGTTCGGAGCGCGAAATCATCGCCCAATTCACCACGCTTGACCTCAAGTCGGCGGGTGACGTGATGCGACCGCGCGCCACGATGGCGGCCGTTTCCGACGACCTCTCCACCGAGGCCATGATCGAGGCCGCCCGCCGGTTCCGGCGGCGGCGCCTGCCCGTTTATGACGAGAGCCCGGACACGATCGTGGGTGTGCTCAACACCCATCAGTTCCTCCTCGATCCCGAGCACCGCCTCGAGGATGCCATCGAGTTTCCGTCATTCGTGCCGGAAACGATCAACCTCCTGCACCTGTTCCAGGCGCTCCAACGTCAGAAACGAAGCCTCGCAATCGTCCTCGATGAATTTGGCACCGTGGCCGGCGTGGTGCGCATGGAAGACATCCTCGGCGAGGTCCTGGGCGACATGTCCGGGGAAACCGCGGCGCCGGGGTTCGTGTTCGAGAAGATCGGACCTGGCCGGTGGCGGGTCAGCGGGACCACACGCCTGGACGATTTCCGTCGCGAGTATCCAACCCTGCCGGACGTGCCGGAAATCGAGACCCTGGGCGGGCTGTTGACGGCCCAACTCGACATCGTGCCTCGTGCGGGTGAATCGGCCGTGGTTTACGGTCTGAAACTGACCGCCCGGGTCGTCGATGAGCGTCGAGTCCACGAACTGTTGGTCGAACGAGCTGGCGCACGATGACGGATGGCCTCCTGATCGCGCTCCTCGCGCTTGGCCTTGGAATTGCCGGACTCCTCTCGGGCATGGAGACCGGTGTGTTCGCGCTCAGCCGGTTTCGAATCCGGCGCCTCGCCCGGCTGGGAAACCGCAGGGCCCTTCGACTCCAGCGCTTCCTGGAACATCCGGAGAATTTCCTCTGGACGATTCTCCTCGGGAACATCCTCGCCATCTGGATGGTGATCACTGTGATCACCCACCGTCTCGAACGATGGTTCGGTTCCAATTCCCTGCTGTTCATGGCGACGGTCCTGGCCGTCCTGTTTCTCCTCCATATCTTTGTCGACCTCCTGCCGAAGCTGCTGTTTCGGCGATTTCCCAACCGTCTGTCGCTCGCGGGGGTCGGGGGGTTCCGCCTGCTGCATGGCTGCCTGGCGCCGATGGTCGCCGTCGTCGAGGGGCTGTCGCGTCGGCTCACGCGTCTGGCTGGGGCGCCCGCGATGTCCGGCCGCCTCCTCGGCAGCCGAGCCGAGCTGCGCCATGCCATCAAGGAATCGACCACCGCCCTCTCCACGGAGGAACTCACCATCGTCAGCCGGATCCTGGACCTCCAGAACCTGAGGGTCCGGGACGTCATGACTCCAATGGACAAGTCGGCCACCCTGGATGCGCGCCGGACCGTCGCGGATTTGTTGAACCTGGTCCGGGAGCGTCACGTCTCGTACGTGCCGGTCTGGAAGGAGACCGGATCGGTCCGTCGCATCCTGGGGGTGGTCCTCCTCGCGAGCCTGCTTTTTGAGGAGGCCCGCGACCCTTCGACCCCTCTCGAGCTCCTCGTTCGTCCCGCCCTGTTTGTCGACGAGTCCGCCCGCCTCGAGGATGCGCTCCGGATGATGCAGCGAGCCCGCCAGCGCCTGGGTGTCGTCCTTGGCCCTCAGCGCACGGAGATCGGTGTGATCACCCTCAACGACATCCTCCGAGCCATGTTCGGAGAGGTCCGCGTCTGATGACCTGGCACACCGCAGGGTTGGTGGCGCTCAAGGCATTGGCCGCGGTGGTCATTGTCGCCTTGAATGGATTCTTCGTCGCCGCCGAGTTCGCGATGGTCCGGATCCGCGACACACAACTCAAACCGCTCGAGGACCAGGGGAGCCGTCGCGCCGCCCTGGCCCGGCACATCATCCGCAACATCGACGCGTACCTCAGCACCTCCCAGCTGGGGATCACCCTGTGCGGTCTCGGCATGGGGGCCCTGGTGGAACCCTTGTTCAGCGAACTCCTCGAACCGCTTTTCGAATACCTGAGGATCGCGTCCCAGGAGGTCCGCCGGACGATCGCCTTTGCCGCCGGCTTCCTCGTGAACGCTTTCTTCCTGATTGCGATCGGCGAACTGGCGCCCAAATCCATCGCCCTCAGACGCACGGTGCCCGTTGCGCTCGCCGTCGCCCACCCGTTGTCCATCATCTATTGGGCGTTCTATCCCTTCATCCTCATGCTCAACGGGACCTCGCAATGGTTCCTCGCCCGCCTCGGAGTCGGCGGCTCCAGTCAGGCCGAATCCATCCATTCCGAAGACGAACTCCGCCTCATGGTCGCCACGTCCCAACAACAGCGCCTCGGCGGAACCTCCAGCCTCGGCCGCGACGTCGTCCTGAACGCCCTCGATCTTCGCCGGCGCCAGGCCCGCGAGGTCATGCAGCCGCGACCTGAAATCGTCAGCTTCGACACGGACGATTCGATTGCCGATTGCGTAAAACTCGCCGAGGAGACCCGATACTCGCGGTTTCCGCTCTGCACGGGGGGCGACCTGGACCACACCGTCGGCGTCGTTCACATCAAGGACCTCTACGCCCAACAGGGCCGAGCCGGGACGGCCGCCGACCTGCGGTCCCATGCCCGACCTCTGATCTACATCCCCGAAACCGCGCGCCTCGAACGGGTTCTCCAGTTCCTCCTGGAACGCCGACTTCACCTCGCCCTGGTGGTGGACGAGTACGGTGGTACCGTAGGTCTCATCACCCTGGAGAACATCCTCGAGGAGCTCGTCGGCCAGATTCAGGACGAATTCGACCAGGAACGTCCCCTCCTTGTGCGTCTGGACGAAAATCAGTGGGACCTCGCCGGAAACCTGCCCTTGCACGACCTCGCGCAGCTCGTGGACGAATCGCTGCAGCAACCCGGCGTCAGCTCCGTCAGCGGCTGGGTCACTCAACGTCTGGGCGGATTCCCCCACGAAGGCGACACCGTCCCTGTCGGGTCCTTCCTCCTCCGCGTCGAGGAGACCTGCGGCGCCCGGGTCACCCGACTGCGCCTGGCGCGAACGACTATCCCCCCGCGTGACGGGTGAAGACCTTCCCCCGATGATCCGCCTCGTCCTGTTCGACATCGACGGCACCCTCATCGCCACCGGCGGCGCGGGGCTCCGCGCCTTCGCCAGCGTCGCCCGCGCGACGTTCCGACAGGCCGACGGCATGGAACGGCTCAGTTTCGCAGGACGCACCGATCCGTCGATCGTCCGCGAATTCTTCCTCGCCGCGGGCATTGAGCCTTCCGCCGCCGCCTTCACCCGGTTCTTCGAGGATTACGTCTTTTGGCTCGATCACCACCTGCGCGAGCTTCCCGGCCGTGTGCTCCCGGGAGTTCGCGAAGCCCTCGCGACCCTCGCCGCCGTTCCCGAACCGCCCGTGCTCGGACTGCTCACGGGCAACATTCGTCTCGGCGCCGAACTGAAGCTTCGCCACTACGACCTCTGGAATCCGTTCGTCCTCGGCGCATTCGGCGATGATCGCGAGCATCGTGACGAACTCGCCGCTGTGGCCCGTCAGCGCGGTGAAGCCTGGCTCGGTCGGCCGCTCGCCGGCGCCGAGGTCCTCGTGATAGGCGATACCCCGCTCGACATCGCCTGCGCGCGAGCCATCGGGGCGCCCTGCCTCGCCGTCGCGACGGGCGGCGCGGATGTCGAGGTCCTGCGCCGTCACCAGCCCGCGTGGGTTGTTCCGCACCTCGGCGCAATCGATCTGGCCCAACTCTGTTCCGCCAAACCCCCGTGATCGCCAGCGCTCGTCGGCTCGCGAAGACACCTGGGCTTCGGAGAGACCCTTGTCGGTGCCCCTCGCGGCGGGATCACCGGTGCCCGCCAAACCGCGGACGGTAAACCTCCAGGGTTCGGTTCTGCCGATCCAGGCGTTCGTGGGATCGCCCGGGCGCCGGGGTGCGCAGATCCTCGATGTGCACCGCTTCCCGGTGCGCTGCCTTGTGACCTTCGATCCGGTCCGGCTCGAGCCCATGATTGAAGATCTGCACGCGCGATTCGCCCCCGACAACGATTCGCCTGACCGTGTAGTCATGGTGAATGCGGGAGTGCTCGAACGCGATTCGGAATGCCGGTTCCGGGTGGTAGTGCCGCCGGATGGGTTCACCCAATTCCTTCGACAGACAGAAGCTGAAATGCGCGGGACCCAGGCCGAAGTCGAACCCGACCGCCACCTGTCGTCCGCGGAAGATGAAGCGTCCGCCAACGGTGTCGTAGACAGCCCCGGGTGGCAGCGGAGCCCAACCGCAGTACTCGCCGCCCGTGCGCCAGACAACCCACGCCGGACCCCATACCCGGTCGGGAAACCAGACCCACCCGTGATGCGGATGCAGGTGCCACCTGCCATAGTGAAACGCCGCCCAACCCCACGAATAATCGGATCGCCAGAACCAGCCCTGGTCCGTCCAGACCCAGCCTCCTCGGTCCCAGTAAGGACGCCATTCCGGGGTCGTCATCGCCACGGAGGGCTGCCAGCACCACTGGCCGTCCTCCACCAGGATCCATCGACCATACGGGCTGAGCTCCTGCCGAAAATAGGCGACATCCGGATTGGCCGCCGGCGGGGCAGCCATCATCGCGGGCACAGTGGCCGGCGCCGGCGCCGCAGGCACCACCACCACCGCCGGTGAGGGTACCGTCGCAGTTGGAACCACGGCGGGAGGCTCGGCCGCCGACGGAGCGGGATTGGGCTTCGGGGCGATCCGCGATCGACCGCTCGCCAGCATGGCGTTGACGACAGACGCCGGCACCCCTTGTTGACGCAAGCGGATGACGTCGTCGGCGGAGAGATCGTAGCCGAGGTTCTTGCTCTCAATGAACGAGACAATGGTATCCTCGCTGAGACCCGCGTCTCGAAGCTTGAGCACCTCGTTCACCGCCGCGCCGTTCTCGGCTCGCAGGGCCGGCGCCAGTCCGGACAGGCCGAGAAGGACAACGATCATCGTGGCACGAAGAATCTTCATGGGATCCAAGTTTTCTGAAAGCAGGTCGGGTTCGGCGTGGCGAGAGAGGCGGCTCCGCAGCCTTCGCGGCTCCTCGCCCTCGCAGCCACCATGGCGGTTTGACGGCGCTCCCCCCATCGAATTCGCACGACTTCCGATTCCTCCCGATCTTTCCAGAGGCAGCCAAATCGTTTCTAGTCTCCGGTGGTGAACACCAGAAGCGCGCCCGCGATCGCCATCGCCACCGGCGACCCCTCCGGGATTGGCCCCGAGATCGCCCTCAAGGCCATCGCCGCCGAGTGGCGCGCGTACCGGGATTTGCGATTTTTCCTGGTGGGTCCCGAGGCGATTCTCCGGTCGTGGAACACGCGCCTGGCGCTCGAGCTTGCCCTCGATGCGCCCGCGGACTCGCCCCGCGGTGTCTGGATCCTGGATCCGATGTCGTGCCCGGTGCCGGAGGGGATCAGTCCCGGATCCCCCGAGACCGCCCGCGTGTCCCTCGAGTGCCTTCAATCCGCGGCCAACGGCTGCCTCCGCGGCGAATTTCACGCCCTGGTGACCGCGCCGGTCAACAAGGAGGCCATTCTGCGCGCCGGCACTCGGTTTGTCGGCCAGACCGAGTTCCTGGCCGAATGCACCGGTTCGCCGGAAGTCACCATGATGCTCCTGGGCGAGGACGCGCAGGGAAGGTCGCTGCGAGTGTCCCTCGTGACGACACACATCCCCATTCGCGAGGTCCCAGCGTCAATCACCTCCAGCGGCGTGGACCGTGCCATCCGCCAATCGGCAGATGCCTGCCGGCGCCTGGGGCTCGATCGAGCGCGCATCGCGGTTTGCGGTCTTAATCCCCATGCCGGCGAGGGGGGCATGCTCGGCTCGGAGGACCGGGAAATCATCCTCCCGGCGGTTGTCGATGCCAGGGCGCGCGGCCTTGAGGTCCAGGGTCCGCTCTCTGCCGACACCGTGTTTCACTCCGCTCTCCGCGGCGCTTTTGACGTCGTGGTCGCCATGTATCACGACCAGGGATTGCCGGCCCTCAAACTAGTCGCGTTCGAATCCGGGGTGAATTGGACGCTCGGCCTGCCGTTTCCCCGAACCTCGCCGGACCACGGCACCGCGTATGACATCGCCGGAAAGGGAACTGCCGATCCCTCCAGCATGCGCGCCGCCGTGCGCCTCGCGATCCGGCTCGCCGGGCTGAAGCCACGCCCCCGGCCGTGACCGGGCCGAAGAGCGCCGGGACTCGAGCGCGCGGTCAGCGTCGCAGCCAGTTCAACATCCGGCCACCCGTCGACTCGGTGTTCTGACCGGGACGGAACCTCGCGACCAGCAACTGACTGCGCGCGGCCGTCAGGCCCATGATGAATTCGTCGTAGCTCTGGAAACGGTCCAGCGGACTCTTCGCCATCGCCCGCCAGATGGCGTCGCTCGTCGGCTGTGTGATGTCGGGCCGGACATGATTGGGAGGGGTCAGGGGCGTGTGGACATGCGCCGCGATCAATTCCTCCACGGTCGGGGCCTCGAACGGGACGTGACCCGTCAGGGCGTGGTAGAGCGAGCCCGACAGACTGTACATATCCGACAAGAACGTCTCCTGCTCCCGGTTCACCTTCTCGGGTGCGACGTAATAGGGCGTGGCCCAAAGCGATGACTCGTCGACGCCGTCGTGCTGCGCCGCCCGCGCCAGGCCGAAATCCACGAGCTTCGGTTCGCCCTCGGCATTGAAAAGGATATTGCCCGGTTTGATGTCGCGATGCAGGAGGTTCTTCTTGAGCGCCGAATCCAGGGCGGAGGCCACCTTGATGCCCACATCAAGGACGTCGAGTTCCGGCAACTGCTGCTGCTTCTCAATGCGACTGTCGAGACTGCCCCGGTCGGCCAGTTCCATCACCATGAAGAGCTGACCGTTCATCTGATCGAATTCGTAGATGTGAATGATGTTCGTGTGGTTCAACGCGCCACACGCCCGGGCCTCCCGCTGGAATGCCTCAACCGCCTCCCTGTCCGTCAGAAGCTCCCGTCGCATCACTTTCACCGCGACGTCCCGTACCAACATCTCGTCAAACGCGCGGTAAACCGTCCCCATCCCCCCGGAGGCAATCGGAGCTCGCAACTCCAGTTGCCGCATCTTCATCGGCATCATCAAGGGATGCCCGCACTTGCTGCAGGGCGTGCATTCCAGCGGCTGCAGGTCCCCGGGAATGAAGGCCTTGGCACCGCAGCCCCCACACGTCACGAGCTTCAGCATCCGCCGCTCGGAGGTGGTGGCTGCTTCAGATGTCACGCGGCCAAACTACCACGCTGCACCGTTGAAACAAGGGATGAGCCGTGATCCTCGTAATCTCCGCGCCGCCACCTCCCCACCGTCACCTCTTTAAATCGAGGTTCCGGCGGAGTTCTTCCGGACTCACCGTCGACTCGGCGCCACCTTCGGGGACCGGCACCCTCGCAATCCACAGCATGGCATTCAGCACCACCTTGCGAAACTCGGGTTGTCCCCAGTTCGTGTGGAAATGGCCCCCAGTGAAGCCAAAGCTCCGACCGCCATCCTCGCGTTCCCGGACCCACATCATCACCTCCCGGCGGCCCTTCGCGGCCTGAATGTGGGGATACGGCCCCGGCGGATAAACGTACGGGCCGTCCCGGACGGCATCCGGTGGAGCCGCCACGAGGATCGGGGTGATGCCCTTCATGTCCTCCCGGAACCGCAGGTTGAAATACCACTCGTCACGAATGGAAAAGGGCTGGAGGCCGCGGCTGACCGGATGCTCGGGAAACAAGGCGAATTCAGGGTTCCACATGGGATTGCAGGAATACTCGTGCTCGTAGTAGCCGCCGACCCAATCCTGCATGAGCTCCCCGGCCTGCCCCTTCGGCACCTCGACCGCGTAGTGCATGAAACCGAGGCCCACCCCTTTTCGCGCCAATCCCTCCAGGAAATGAACCCGGTCGCCCTGAAGAACCGGGTGGCCCGGTCCGCCATCAGCATAGATCACCACCGCCGCGGCGTCGGCGAAGGCGTCCAGGCTCGCCGGCCATCCATTCGAGGCGACGCTCGCCTCGACGCCGGCCATCCCGTTGAGCGCCCTCTGAAGCAACAGGCATCCCGCCCGAAACTCATGCTCCCCCGGAGGATGACTCGGGCGTCCCGCAATCAACAGGATGCGCGCCGGGGCAGCCGCGTCGACCGAGGGTTCAAGAATCGCCAGCACCAGGGCCGCGAGCACGAAGCGAACAATTTTCATGGTAACCCGGGGCACGATGCGTCCCGATGGCGCCGCGAGCAACTCATTCGTGGGAAACCGAGCCGTCAAGAGAGCCGCGGGAAGAATGCCCGAGCCGTGGTGCAAGTGGCCGCGCTGAGTTCCTCCAGCGAGCAGCCTTTCACCAGCGCGACCGCCTCTGCCAAATCCCGGACGAAGGCAGGTTCACACCGGCCGCCCCGGTGCGGAACCGGCGCCAGGAAAGGGCAGTCCGTCTCGAGCATGAACCGCCCGAGCGGAACGGCAGCCACCGTATCCCGAACCGACTGCGCGTTCCGAAAGGTCGCGATCCCGGTGAAACTCACCAGCGACCCGGACTCGAGCACCTCCATGGCCTCCAGAGGCGTCCCGCTGAAGCAATGAAACACACCCTTCACTCGTCCCCGATGCCGGGTCAGGATCTCCAGCGTCTCCCGGAAAGCCTCTCTCTGGTGAATGACGCAGTTCAGACCCGTCTCCGCGGCCACCGACAGTTGTTGCTCGAACAGCCGGTGCTGTTTTTCTCGAAGGGCCGACCTTTCCGCGTCCGGCAGCTCTCCCTGACGATGAAAATCCAGCCCTGTTTCCCCGACCGCCACCACCTTCGGATGCGCCGCCAGCGCCCGCAACTCACCCGTGATGTCCGCGGCCTCCTCCCGGACATGGTTCGGATGCACCCCAACCACCGCGTACACCATGGCGTGATGCTCCGCCAACGCGACCGCGCGTCGACTGCTCTCCAGCGACGTCCCAATCGTCAGGATCCGATTGATACCCGCTAACTTGGCCCGGCCAAGGACCTCGTTCAGGTCCCCCGCGAACTCGGCGAAATCCAGGTGGGCGTGGGTGTCGAAGAACTCCGCCATGGCGTGGCGACGCTAAACAGGCGGGCGGGGTGATTCGACCAAATTGCAGCGCATCGTCGCCCTCGTTATTCGTCACAATCGCGGCATGACCGAATCCATTCGTCTGCGGCGGTTCCATCCGTAGAATGCGGTGGCCCATGAAACCGACGCCTGCGCATCGCTGGTCCCGCTTTCAATCCCTCTTCCGGGAATACCCCGACTGCGGCCTGTCGCTCGACCTCAGCCTCCTGGATTTCGACGAGGATTTCCTTTCGCGGATGTCCAAACCCGTGACGAGCGCCCTGGAGGCCATGCGATGGCTGGAGGCCGGCGACGAATCCAACCCGGATGAAAAGCGCATGGTCGGCCACTACTGGCTCCGCCAACCCTCGCTCGCCCCCTCGCCGGAACTGCGCGATGCCATCCAGTCCACGCTGGAGGATCTCAAGTCCTTCACGGCGGAGGTCCATTCCGGCGCGATCGGCGGTCCGGACGGCGCGTTCGAACACCTCCTCCTCATTGGCATCGGCGGCTCGGCCCTCGGCCCCCAGTTCGTGTCCCATGCGCTCGGAAACCCCATCACCGACAAGCTCGAGGTTCATTTCCTCGACAATACCGATCCGGACGGCATGGACCTCGTCCTCTCCCGTCTCGTCCATCGACTGGCAAAGACGCTTGTCGTCGTGATCTCCAAGTCCGGAACGACGCCCGAGACCCGCAATGGCATGCTTGAGACCGCGGAGGCCTTTCGTCGCGCCGGCCTCTCCTTCCCCGATCACGCGGTCGCCATCACCCAGTTTGACGAGAGGAAGAGCGACCTCTACAAACGGGCGAAATCAGAGAATTGGCGCGCCACCCTTCCCATGTGGGACTGGGTTGGGGGCCGAACCAGCGAGACCTCCGTCGTAGGTCTTCTTCCCGCCGCCCTCCAGGGATTGGACGTCGACTCGCTCCTCGCGGGCGCCCGAGCCTGCGACGCCATCACGCGAAACCCGACCCCACTCGAAAACCCCGCCGCCCTCCTCGCCCTTGGATGGTATCACGCCGGTTCCGGACGCGGCGCACGGGACATGGTCATCCTTCCCTACAAGGACCGCCTCGAACTCCTGTCGCGTTATCTGCAACAGCTCGTCATGGAATCGCTGGGCAAGGAACTCGACCTCGCCGGCCGCGTCGTCCACCAGGGCCTGACCGTCTACGGAAACAAAGGCTCCACCGACCAGCACGCCTATGTTCAGCAACTCCGCGATGGCCTCCACAACTTCTTCGCCGTCTTCATCCAGGTCCTGCGCGGCCGCGCCGGCGATTCGGTCGAAGTGGCGCCCGGGATCACCAGCGCCGACTTCCTCAATGGACTCCTCCTGGGCACAAGGTCCGCCCTGCACGAAAAACATCGTGAGTCCATCACCCTCACCGTTCCGGAGGTCTCGCCCTTTTCGATCGGTGTCCTGATCGCCCTCTTCGAACGCGCTGTCGGTCTCTACGCCTCCCTCATCCAGATCAACGCCTACCACCAGCCCGGGGTCGAGGCTGGCAAGAAGGCCGCCGCCAACATCCTCACGCTGCAGGCCACGGTCCTGGAAACCCTTCGCGCCCATCCCGGCAGGTCCTTTGACGCGGCGCAACTCGCCGACGCCTGCAAGAGTGATGACCCCGAAACCGTCTTCAAGGTCTGTCAGCATCTTGCGGCGAACAATCGAGGCGTGACCCGCACCGGCACAGGCGCGAATGCCACGTTTCACACCTGAACCCGGCCAGCCCATGAGCTCACCGCTGCCCTACAAGGTTTCCACCCTCCTCTACGCCTTCGATGACGCCGACCGGGTCCTCCTCATGCAGCGCCGGCGCGAACCCAATGCAGGTCTGTGGAGCCCGCCCGGGGGTAAGCTGGATATGGAATGGGGCGAATCCCCCCACTCCTGTGCCCGCCGTGAGGCCCGCGAGGAACTCGGGCTCGAAATCCCACCCGGCGACCTTCACCTCACCGGCATCGTGAGTGAACAGGCCTACGAAGGGAACAGCCACTGGCTGATGTTCCTCTTCGAAATCCGGACACGCCTCCAATGCCCCCCTCCCGAGTGTCCGGAAGGCTGCTTCGAATTCTTCCAATTCAGGCAGCTCGACGGCCTTCCCCTTCCGCAGACCGATCGCGACTCCATCTGGCCCCTCTTCCGCCGACATCGCGGCGGCTTCTTCGCCGCGCACTGTGAATGCCAGGCCGCGGGCGGACACCGCTGGCGGCTCGAGCAGGGGATTTCCGTCAGTCGCGCCCCCTGACCCTGTTGGCGGCTTGCGTCGCGGACAACCCCCGCCCCAATTTGTTCCCATGGCGGAAGAACCGCTGATTGATCTTCAGAGCGATCATCATTTTCTCGGCGAGGCCCTTCGCCAGGCTCACAAGGCCTTCGCCGCCGGCGAGGTGCCGGTCGGGGCCGTCATCGTCCGACAAGGCAGGATCGTCGCCCGCGCCTCCAACCAGGTCGAGTTGCTCAAGGACGCCACCGCCCACGCGGAGATGCTCGCAATCACCCAGGCCGAAGCGGCCCTCGGGGATTGGCGCCTCAATGACTGCACACTCTACGTGACGAAGGAACCCTGCCCCATGTGCGCCGGCGCCATCGTCCATGCCCGCGTCGGCAGGGTGGTATTCGGCGCGCCGGATCCCAAGGCAGGCTGCGCCGGCGGCGCCCTGAACCTCCTCCAGTTCCCTTCCTTCAATCATCGCTGCGAAATCACCGCAGGCGTCCGCAGCGACGAATGCCGGACCCTCCTTCGACAATTCTTCCTCCAGCAACGAGCCTTCAATGACGCCGGCACGGGCTAGTTGTGTCCCCCTTTCCACGTTCCATGAACGAATTCTCTCACATCGATCCCCAGGGCGAGGTGCGCATGGTGGACATCTCGGCGAAAAGCATCGTCCGCCGCGAGGCGGTCGCCGCCGGCGAGATCCGTCTGAGCCCCAGCACCCTCGAACGAATAGAGTCCATGGCCGTCGCCAAGGGCAATGTCCTTGCCACCGCGCGGCTTGCTGGCATCCAGGCTGCCAAGCGGACCAGCGATCTCATCCCGCTCTGCCACCCGATCGCCTTGACCCATTGCGAACTGCAATTCGAGGTGCCGCCGTCCCGCGACCGGCTGGCCATCACCGCCACCACGCGAACGACGGGCCAAACAGGCGTTGAAATGGAAGCCCTGACCGCGGTCGCCGTCGCCGCTCTGACAATCTATGACATGTGCAAGGCCATCGACGGGTCGATGGTCCTCGGAGAGATCCGCCTCGTCCGAAAAACCAAACACCCCTTGTGATGGCTCATCCCCCAGTCGGAAACCGCGGCATGGATGGATGCATCCAAGCCCACGGACGCGGGCGGATCAATGGGAAGGCCGGGGGAGGTGGGGGTGCGTGGCTCAAGGGGAAGGTCGCGGAAGAAGCGCTTGCAAATTAGCAAGTTACAACTTTCAGACAGACGAGGACGGGCACGCGGCAGGCGGACGCGGTCTTCGGGATGCGCGCACGCCAAATTCGCTAGGAGCGGCCTACGATCCAATTGATTAATCTTTTTCTGTAAGATTCCCGTTCCATCTCACGTTATCAGATCATAACAGACGCCAAGGACCGGTGTGGTGTGGAACCGGGGGGGCGGCGGGGCGCGTAAGCCCCGCCTGCGATTTGCGAGGGTAGTGGGGGGTGCGGCGAGGGACCTGCGGGGAAGAGTACAGGGGCCCGCAGGTCCGAAAACTGCTACAGTCCTCCCGGACCCCACGGATGAGACGAAGGCGTCGAAAGCAAGCATTTGCGACTCGAGGAAGCGCATGGCGACTGACGGTGACAACGAGATGACAGCCATGCCGGCTCACGAAACCGGCCATGCCGATGCCCTGCTGGGATGGGACTGGGAGGCCTCGCATCCCACCGCAACGTGGCTTGAATATGTCGGGCGAACGGCCCTCGTCCTGACGGGGCCTTTCACTGGCCGTCGCTATCGCTTCGTTCGTCCGGGTGCGCGACTCGCCGTGGATGTGCGTGACCGCCATGCGCTCCTCGCAGTCCCCGTCCTCAAACCCGTGATTGGCTGAGCCATTCGCCACCTGGCATTGCTCCGGATCCAATTTTATCACCCACCCAGTCGTTCGGAGTCCTCCAAACCAGTTGCTCCCCCCTTCACGGGGGGAAGGGCGAGGCACCGCAGGGACCTGTGCCTGCCGGAGTCCCGTCCGATCTGTGTCGGACAGTTTCCATTCACGGTTCACGGCTTCCCCGGAGCCGGCAGCGCCAGGTCCGCATCCGCACCGGCCACGGTCCACGAGGGGACCGGAGGTCCAAAGCAGAAACCGGCGGGGAATCTCAAGGGTGGATCGGTTCCTCGGCGATCAATCCCTTCTTGAGCAGTTTTTGAAGCTTCGGAGTGATCACGACGCTGCAGTAAGGATTCCGGTTCTTGTTGAGGTTGTAGTAGTTCTGATGGTAGCCCTCGGCAGGGTAGAACTTCGTCAGCGGCACGATCTCCGTCGCAATGGGCTTGGAGTACTCCGCCTGCGCCGCGTCCAGCGACTTCCTGGCCGCCACCTTCTGTGCCTCCGTCTCATATAGAATGATGGAACGGTATTGGGTGCCAATGTCCGCTCCCTGGAAGGGCGTGCCCCTGGGAAACAGGCGTCCATGGGAAAGGGAATCCTTCTCAAGGACCGACGTAGGATCGTGTGCCGCCCAAAAGACCTCCAGGAGCTTGTCGTAGCTGATCACCCGCGGGTCAAAGGTGATCTGCACCACCTCGGCGTGCCCTGTGTCGCCCGTGCACACAGCCTCGTAACTCGGATCGGGGACCGTCCCCCCGGCGTAACCGGAGACGACGTGCGTCACCCCCTTCAGCCGCTGGAACGCCGCTTCGAGGCACCAGAAACAGCCTCCTCCGAACGTGATTCTCTCTTCTCGCGGCGCGGGGCCGCTGTCCGCCGATGAGCTGTTCATGGGTTTCAACGCCGCCACCGCCAGGACGCCGAGTCCAGCAAGGATCACGGCAAGGGAAATCCGCCGCTTCGTCACGCGCCGAAGGTTAGCCCCACCTCCGACAAGAGCAATCCGCCACAATTACGGACTTCCGGTGGCGCCCGTCGCCGTTATCGTGCCCCGCGAGATCGGTCCGATGGAAAAGCTGCTCATCATCGATGACGAAGTGGATATCCAGCGCTCGTTCCGGCGCCTTCTGGAGGGACCCAACCTGGAGGTCCAGACCGCCGGTAGCGGCGAGGAGGCCCTCGACCTCCTGCCGCGGCTGCGCCCCGACCTCGTGATCATGGACGTTCGCATGGCCGGCATGAGCGGCCTTGAAACGCTCCGCCGCATCCGTGAAGCCGACGCCCGCCTTCCGGTGATCATGATGACCGCGTATGCAACGACCCAAACCGCCATCGAGGCCATGAAACTTGGGGCATACGATTATTTCGTGAAGCCCCCCGATATCCCCAAGCTGAAGGAACTCATCGCTGGTGCGCTTCGTGCCGCCAAACAAATGAAGGCGGTCGTCTCCGTCGAACCCCTCATCGACACCGCCGATTATGAACTGGGGATTGTCGGCCAAAGTCCGGCCATGCAGACGGTCTTCAAACTCATCGGGCAACTGGCTGCGTCCGACGCAACGGCGCTCATCACCGGCGAAAGCGGCACCGGAAAGGAATTGGTCGCCCGCGCGGTCTATAGCCACGGCGGTCGCGCCCACCAGCCGTTCGTCGCCATCAATTGCGCCGCCATTCCCGAAAACCTCCTCGAGAGCGAACTCTTTGGGCACGAACGCGGCGCCTTCACGGGCGCCGCCCAGCAGCGCATCGGCAAGTTCGAACAGTGCCATCACGGCACCCTTTTCCTCGATGAAATCGGGGACATGCCCCTTTCCACACAGACCAAGATTCTTCGCGTCCTTCAATCGGGTACCTTCGAAAGGGTCGGTGGAAACGAAACGATAAAAGTCGACGTCCGGATCATCGCCGCCACCAATAAGTCCCTTGAACAGGCCGTCGCGGCCCGCAGCTTTCGCGAGGACCTCTTCTATCGCCTCCATGTCGTCCGAGTCCGCCTTCCCCCGCTGCGCGAGCGGCGCGACGACATCCCGCTCCTGGTGGATTACTTTCTCCGCCGCCTTGGAAAGGAAGCCGGGACGCCTCCCAAGGGCATTGTTCCGGATGCCATCCGCATTCTCTCTTCCTACCACTGGCCCGGGAACGTCCGTGAGCTCGAGAACGCGCTGCGCCGGGCATGCGTCGTCGCCAGCGGCAACACGATCCTCCCGCGCGATCTCCCTCCCGAAGTCACCGGCACGCCCCTCGCCTCCGCGAGTCCGGTCGAACCGCCCTCGCCCCATTCGCCCGGAGGCGATGTCCCGACCGAGGCCGAGGTCCAGCTTTCCGCGATCGCTCAAACGCTCTTCCACTGGGCACGGCAGCAACGGGAATTCAAGATCCTCGCCGCCGTCGAACGGGAACTCGTCATCGAGGCGATGAAGGAAACCGCGGGGAACCAGGTCCAGGCCGCCCGCCTCCTGGGCATCACCCGGGCCACCCTCCGGAAGCGCATCGAGAAATTCGGCATTCGCAAGGGGCTCGTGATCCATTAGAGCCCCCCCCCGATTGGAGCGCCTGGATCGAGACCCCGGACGTCGCTGATCCCAAGGAACCTCCCGCTCAGAGCCCGTCTGAAAATTAGGTGGGGTCCTGTTTTCGCAGGAAAGGCCGGATGGCGAGGCGCGACGAAGGAGCATACCCGCCAGCGGTCTGTGACCGAGGAGCAACGAAGCCAGAGGGCCTTTTCCGCGAAAACCCTCCGGGCGACAGGTCTTTTGCGCGAGGCCTTCGTTGGCTCGACCGTCACAGCCCGCTGCGGGGATGCTCCGGTCTCGCCGCCTCGGCCTCGCACAAAATCCCTCGTCGCAGGGCCCTTCCTAATTTTCAGACGGGCTCTCAGGGCCTGGCGCGATGGCGTGGGGGGTTTTCCTGCGATCCCGCTGACGGCGGCCGGCGGCCGCGGCGGCGCTGCACCGCCTCCCGCAGCAGGAATTCGATCTGGCCATTCACACTTCGCAGGTCGGCCTCCGCCCAGGCCTCCAACTCGGTCCAGAGTTGGGGGTCAATCCGCAGGAGGAATGACTTTCGTTCCGGCATCGACGGAGATCCGAACGGCAGTCAACCCCCTCAGGGATACAACGTCCCGGCATTCACAACCGGGTGGACCTCCGCTTCGCCGCAGAGGACCACCATCAGGTTGGATACCATGGACGCCTTCCTTTCATCGTCGAGCACGAGCACCTGCTTCTCCGAGAGCTCCTTCAAGGCCATCTCCACCATCCCCACGGCGCCCTGCACGATCTTCTGCCGGGCGGCAATGATCGCCTCCGCCTGTTGCCGCCGCAGCATCGCCTGCGCGATCTCCGGCGAGTAGGCCAGGTGCGTCAGGCGCGCCTCGTCGACGTACACCCCCGCCTTCGCGAGCCGTTGCTGCAATTCCGTGCGCAGCGCCGCCGACACCTCGTCCACGCCGCTCCGCAGGGTGACCTCATTATCCTCGCCATGGTCGTACGCATAACAACTGGCAAGATGCCGGATCGCCGACTCACTCTGGACCCGCACATAGTTTTCGTAGTCGTCGACGTCAAACATCGCCTGCGCCGTGTCCTGCACCCGCCACACAATGACCGCGGCGATCTCAATCGGGTTTCCACGCTTGTCATTCACCTTCAGGCGCTCGCTGTTGAAGTTGCGGGTGCGAAGGGAGAGCTTGTTCCGCGGATACGGCTTTGCGGCCGCCGCCAGCTTGCGTGCCCCTTCCCCGCCCCCGTCCTTGGTCACCCCCGGCACCGCCGACGCGCCATTGCTGTAAAAGGGATTCGACCAGTGAAAGCCGCTGGTCCGCACCGAGCCCTTGTAGGCGCCGAACAAGACCAGGACCCGCGCCTCGTTCGGCTGCAGGGTAAAAAAGCCGTTCAACGCGATGATCCAAAAGAGGATCCCCAGTATGGAGAGGATCATCAACCCCCACGCGGGGTGCCCCAGGCGACCCGCCTGGGCAATCGAATAGACGAGGAGGGCCACACTCGCGGGCAGCCACGCGATGTGGAAGGGGAGCACGAGCCAACCACTCATCACTTCGATGGCTCGCTCGCGATTGGGGGCGGTGGTGTCAGCATTCATGGTGATTCCGCGGTTCCAGTTCCCATTCGACTCCGAATTCCAGTGCCAAGGCCCTGTTCCTGCCGGGGGAAACCCGGCGAAAAGCCGGGATGTTGCAGATATTTCTACGATATCACCATGATTTCGTCAAGGCCCTCGGTGGGTCGCGCGCCCTCAGGTCAATCGCCACCCCGCCACCTCCCACGCTTTAAGCCCCACCGGGAACCGCGCCGAAGCTCCGCGCACAGGCGCGCGGAGCGCGGGTCGCCTCCCTGCCGGTGGCATTGCCATCAGGAGGGACCTGCCTATACTGGGCGGGCATTGCCTTACCGCAGGATCCGCAGCCATCTATGGAGCCATTGAAAATCATCGTCATCGTTTTGGAGGTCCTTCTGTTCTTCAACCTGATGATCGTGGTGCATGAACTGGGGCACTTCCTGGCTGCGCGGTGGCGGGGTCTGGTGGTGGAGCGCTTCGGCATCTGGTTCGGACGGCCGATCTGGCAAAAGAAGATCAACGGTGTCTGGTACAGTCTCGGCACGATTCCCGCCGGAGGTTTCGTTGCGCTGCCCCAGCTCGCGCCCATGGAAGCGATCGAGGGCCGATCCGACCTGGAACGTTCGCAGCTTCCTCCCGTCGCGCCACTGGACAAGATCATCGTCGCCGTCGCCGGGCCGCTGTTCAGCCTCGGCCTGGCTTGTGTCTTTGCCGTGGTCGTGTGGTGGCTTGGACGGCCCGTCAGCGAATCGGAGGCCACCACCACAATCGGTTACGTGCTACCCAATTCGCCCGCCGAACAGGCGGGTCTCGAGGCCGGCGACCAGATCCTCAGCGTCGACGGACACGAAGTCTCCCGCTGGAGCGGCATTAGTTCCGACAGTGTCACCTGGCGCATCGTGCGGAGCGAAGGCGACACCCTTCGCGTCCGTTTTGTCCGCGACGGCCTGACCCATTCGGTGACGGCGCACCCGATCATTCCGGAACGTCGGTTCTGGCAGCGGAAAGCGACCCGGCAGCTGCAAATGATGCCCGCGCAGACGCCAATGGTCGCGGGCGTTGAAAAGGGGAGCGCCGCGGCCGACGCCGGATTGCGTGCCAACGACCTGATCACCATGGTCAACGGCGAGCGTCTCCTCAATCCGCTGGGGCTCGCCGGCTATGTCCGCAAGCATCCGGACCGACCGCTCGAGCTGACGATCCAGCGCGGTGACGATACCCTGCAGGTTCCCTTCTCGCCCCGCGGCGCGGAGATCCAGATCGTGGTGCCGGACAGCCCGGCGGAGGCGGCCGGACTGAAGGCCGGGGACCGCATTGTCGCAGTGGACGGCCGGAAGGTGCGCGTGGCGGAAGAGGTCGGCGACGCCATCCAGGAAGCCGGTTCGCGGGAGCTGCTGTTTACGGCAGTGCGGGGCGGCACGACGATCGAGGCGCGCGTCAAACCCGCCGTTCCCGTCGGCGAATCCGAGCCACGAATCGGCGTGCAATGGAAATGGGGGAGCGACACCGGCATCGTCTATGACGAGTTCGGTCGTTTCCAGGTGATCCACCCCAGCCCGATCGAGCAGATCCGTCTTTCCATGATGGCGATCGTGAACACGTTTGAGGCCCTTCTCTCGAAGAAGTCCGACATCAAGCTGCAGCACATGTCCGGGCCCGTTCAGATTGTACGGGTCTACTATATCCTGTTTGAGAGCGAGAATGGCTGGCTCCAGGCGATCTGGTTCAGTGTCATTCTCAATGTCAACCTGGCACTGCTCAACCTGCTGCCGCTGCCGGTCCTGGACGGCGGACACGTCGTCCTCGCCGTGATCGAGTCGGTGCGCCGGCGTCCTCTCAACGGCCGCGTGTTGGCCGTCGTCCAGTATGCCTTCGCCAGTTTGATCATCGGATTCATGCTGTACGTGACGTTCTTCGACGCGCAGGACTGGATTGGCGGCGATCGTGGGAACCCGCCGATGCGGTTTGAAACGAAACCTTCGGCCGGGCCTTGAACTCCCGTTATTCCCGCGGAAGGAACGCCCGGAACTCGGCCATGCGCTACTGCGAATCGATCTACCGTCACCATCGCCGCCGCGCGCGTGAAATGGTCGTGGGCGATCCGGCTCGCGGCGGCGTCATCGTCGGGGGCGATCATCCCATCGCCGTCCAGTCCATGATCACGTGCGACACCCTGGACACCGCGGCGTGCGTTCGGGAGACCCTCGAACTGGTCAAGGTGGGATGCCAGATCGTCCGCATCACGGCCCCGACGGTGAAGGACGCCGCGAACCTCCGGAACATCGTCCGGGAACTTCGGGCCGTCGAATGTCACGTGCCGATCGTCGCCGACATCCACTTCAAGCCCGACGCGGCGATGGAGGCCGTCCAATGGGTCGAGAAGGTGCGGGTGAATCCCGGCAATTATGCCGACAAAAAGCGATTCGCGGTCCGGGAGTACACCGATGCCGAATACGCCGCCGAGGTCCTACGGGTGGAGCAGGCGTTCGAGCCGCTGGTCCTGGAGTGCAAACGATTGAATCGCGCCCTGAGGATCGGCACCAACCACGGCTCGCTCAGCGATCGCATCATGAACCGGTGGGGGGACACCCCGGCGGGCATGGTCGAGAGCGCCCTTGAATTCGCGCGCGTCTGTCGACGCCATGGATTTCACAATTTCGCCTTTTCGATGAAGGCATCGAATCCGAAGGTGATGGTCGAATGTTATCGGCTGTTGGTCGCGCGCCTGGACGCCCTCGGTGCCGATTGGAACTACCCGATTCACCTTGGGGTGACCGAGGCGGGCGAGGGCGAGGACGGCCGGATCAAATCCGCCATCGGGATCGGGTCGCTTCTCTGCGACGGACTTGGCGACACCATCCGGGTCAGTCTCACCGAAGACAGTCCCCACGAAATCCCCGTCTGTCGCGACCTCCTGGCCCAGGTCCCTGTGCTGGTCGAGCCAGGGAGCCACAGCCCCGGGGTTGCTTTTCCACAAGCCCCGCCGCCCTGGGATCCCTTCACGTACGCGCGCCGCGTCTCCGAGGAGGCCAGCCTTGGAGACATTGCGTGTGGCGGGGAGAACCCGGTGCGCGTGGTCGTGACGCAGGCGACCTTCGACAAGGTCGCTCCTCGGATTTCAGTCCAATCCGACGTCAAACCCGAGGCCATCTACGAGGACCTCAATGTCCTCGAAATCGATCCGTCCACGTCTCTGGCGCCCGAAGCCGTCCCTTGCGATCGCCAGCTTGTCACGGTCAGCGATGGCGTGGGATTCGGTCCAATCACCGCGTTTCGTCTGCTCGCGGCACGTTTGCGAGAACTCGGCCGCCGGAATCCGATCCTCCTCAAGGACACGCTGGAGTTCGATGGCGTACCCCCCGCCCCGGAGATTGCGCTTTTGCGCGCGTCCATGGTGATTGGTTCCCTCCTGGCAGACGGCGTCGGCGATGCCATCCTCGTCCGTGGGGAACCCGGCGCCGGACAGTCCCTTCGGCTCGCGTACAACATCCTTCAGGCCGCGGGCTGTAGAAGCTTCAAGACGGATTATGTCGCGTGCCCGAGCTGCGGCAGGACCCTTTTCAACCTTCAAACCGTGACTGCCCGGATCAAAAACCGCACCGATCACCTGAAAGGCGTCAAGATCGCCATCATGGGCTGCATCGTGAACGGCCCGGGTGAAATGGCGGATGCGGATTTCGGGTATGTCGGTGGAGCCCCTGGGAAGATCAATCTGTACGTTGGAAAGACCCCGGTGAAGTTCAACATCCCCGAGTCTGAGGCGGTCGACCGTCTCGTCGACCTCATCCGCGAGCATGGGAAATGGATGGAGCCGGATCAGGCTGTGGCGCCGGTTGAGGCCTGATCAGTCCCGCGCGTGCGGGAGGGGACGGGTGAGGGCTTTCACCCGTGGTTCAAGGGCCGCGGGCCGTTCAAATTCTGAACAGGGAGCTCGCATGGCAGATTCAGGCTTCAAACCGCCCCGTTGTCTCCCGGAGCGGGAGGCGGCTTGGTCACCGACGAACTTGCCGAAGGGCCGGTGTCAAACTGGCTGACCCAGTCGCGGCTCAAAGTCTCGATGACATGGGGACGTCCGAATTCGCGGAGGAGATCGATCAGGATCTCCGCGCGGGCTCCCGTCGTGAAGCCGGGGGGGCCGCCCAGCAACAACTCGATCCGACGCCGGAGCGTGTTGGGGTCGCCTCCCGACACGGGCTCAGCGTCCGGAGCGGAAAGCACGTTCGCTGTCTCGCTCTCTTTGCGACCAGGTTTCCGGGTCCCGTCGGAACCTGCCGCCAGGCCGCTCACCGTGGCGGCTTCAAGCTCGAGTTCCACCGAGTGCACCCACCCGCCTGGGGACGTCGCATCACCCGGAGCGACTGTCAATGCGAGGGAACCGTCCGCCGCGCGGCCGGCGACGACGCCCGCCTTCAGTGTGAGCCGGCCGAGATTCAAACCCGGTAAAGCCTTATCCGGCGAGGTGCCGCCAAGGCCCGCCTCCACCTCACGCCGGACCTCCGATACGAACGCCGACAATGACCACGAATTCATGGCACGATTCAACCACCCTTGCGCCGCATTGGCGACAACCCCATGGCATTGTGTCTGGATGTGTCGTCTCGTTCGCGATCCCTTCGATGAGGGATGGAAGAGGGCAGCCGTGAGCGAAGCGACCCCGTCGGAAAACGACATGGATTGCAGGCGCCGCGAAGTTTGGAGACCGCGCCAACTCCCTTCACTTTGCCTTGCGTTTTGTCTACAAATTCGCAATGGCAACGATCTCCCGGAAGGTCGCGGATCGGCTCGCGGCTGGCCTCAAGCGTTTTCAACCGATCTTAGCCTCGGCCAAATCGAGGGACATCGGCGAGGCCGATACCGTCACGATCATCACCGATGTCCTAGCCGAGGTATTCGGCTTCGACAAGTATTCGGAGATCACCTCTGAGTTTACGATTCGGGGCACGTATTGCGATCTGGCCACCAAGCTGGACGGCCACCTCAGCACCCTCATTGAGGTCAAGGCCATTGGCGTGGAGTTGAAGGATGCACACGTCAAGCAGGCCGTGGATTACGCGGCCAACCAGGGCGTGGACTGGGTCCTCTTGACCAATGGCGCCTGCTGGCGCGTTTATCGGGTCACATTCACCAAGCCGATTGATGCCGAGGTCGTGGTGGAGTTCGATTTCCTGAGCCTGGACGCCAAAAACGGGACTCACCTGGAGACCCTTTTCCTCATCTGCAAGGAGGGCTGGGTCAAAAGTGTCCTGGGCGACTACCACATCCAGAAACAGGCCCTCAGCCGGTTTTTCATTGGTGCCATGCTCTTGGCCGATCCAGTTGTGGAGGTCATCCGCCGGGAGCTGCGGCGGGTGTCGCCAGACGTGCGCATCGACGTGAACCAGATCAGAACGGTCCTGACCAATGAAGTGATCAAACGGGAGGTCGTCGAGGGCGAGAAAGCCGACGATGCCAGGCGTAAGATCGCAAGAGCCGCTGACAAGCCACTGCGAAACGTGCAGGCCAAGGCAACCGAACCGCAGCCGGAAGTGCCCACGCCACCTTGCGAGAATGTGCCGCCCGTCCCCTCTTTGTTGCCAAAGGTTGAATGAGCGATCTACTCCGGACTTCTGCTTGGCCGCTTTTGGGTTGATCTTCGGCGCCCGGCGTGGACATGACACTTAGCCTGCCATATTTCATAGAGGTCGTGCGAAAGGCGACCGTCCGCGTGCCCGCGAGTTCCGACGCCCTGTCGGCAGCGGCGGTAGACATGTTCACCTCCTCTCCCACAGGACCGGCAGCAGGTCGCAGTGGAAAGGATAGGAAACCTCCGGGTTAGGGCGGTGAAAGTGGGGAAGGCGGCACTTGACCAGACCCCTTTGCCCAAGGCTCAAATGACCTGTCCCTTAGTGCGATGCGGAACAGGACGAAAGAGAGTCCGAGCGACCCGGAGGGCCGCGGGAGACCAGGGAGATCCCTGCGAAAGGCTCACTAATGACCTGTCCCTTAGTTCGATGGGAATGCATGCGGATATTCCGCTGCTTCGGAGCCCTCAGCGACGGCCGGTCGTAGGCGTGGGGCTTCGCCGGTCCAATGGCAGTGTGCGTGAACTGTCGATTGTACGTGTTTCGTGTCGCGCCTTCTTGCGACCGGGCCATACCCCGCTGCCATGGTCCTCACCCGCCGGCCGCAACGCGCCAGGTGTCCAATCGCCGTCCAAGTTCTTTCAGTGGCATCGCCGCGGGGACCAGGGAAGGGAAGTCCGCCAGGAGCGTCTCCAGCGTGGGCACTGTTCCCCAGGCGGTCACCTGGAAGACCTCGAAAAGCCCGCCAGCCTCGATGTCCAGGGCCTGCTTTCGCTGCTCCAGGCGAGCAACGAATTGCCGCCGCCACGAAGAAAGATCCTGTGATGCCTCCATTCCGTGACGATTCACCCAAGGCAACCACTCCCGGAGCTGCGACTCATGGCACCACGCAAGCTCCGCAACGAATTCGACGGCGGGTGAAATGTCGACGGCCAGGTCATGGCGGTGCCCAACCGCAAGATAGCCGTCATAGGTGTTCACAATGACCGGCGTCCGAACCGGGTTCGAGCGCGTCTCGTCCGCCGGATACTCAGGACTGAAGGCGTGTGGGACATTGATGAGATACGCCACCGAGCGCACCCCATGGGCCACGTCGAGGTGATCAACGTGAACCCCCGCAAGCGGGTCGGTCGGAACCGGAGGACAGAACAGGTAGTCGGGTTCAAACGCCCGGATCTCCTGCCACAGGGCCGGCAGAAAACCAGGCACGGCGTGCAGGCGCGCCTCGCGGAACGGCTGCCCGCCGGCGTCCCGAAGTTGGCGGAAGTCAAAACCCCCTAATCTCGCGGCCGCGTCCTGTTCGGCAAGGCGTCGACGGGAGGTGTCGGCACGGGTCATGGCGTGATGCCCGGCCGCCCCATCCGTACACACGAGGACCCGCCGTTCGACGCTCGGATCCCGGCGGCGCCAGAGCTCAAAGGTCCCCGCGGCCGAGAACTCGAAATCGTCGAAGTGGGCGTGAACGAAAAGGAGCTTCATTGCGCTCCACCGAGTTCAGCACCGAAGGTTGAAATCGTAGCCGCCGAGGTGACGAGGCGGAACAACCGGGACCGTAAAGCCGTCCCCGGTGCCCGGCCGAAGTGCCAACCTTCAATAATTGAAGCGACCTGAAGGATGCGCTCCGCCTCCGGCCCTGGCCGGTCCGGGGAGGAATCTGTGTCTTGACCGGAACCTCCAGGGGGTGAGCCCATTGCTCCTCACCGAACCTGGATCACACGATAGAACCGGGTCTCGGCGGAGTTCACCGCGCTGTCGCATACCGACATGGGTTGGGATCCGGCCTGCGCGTTATCACACGTGGTCAGGGTCTTCCATTCGCCGCCGAGAGCGGACGAGTACTGCACCTCGTAACCACCGCCAGCGCCCCCGATCCAGGAGATCTCCGCCTGCGCGGGAGACGTGTCCAGGAATCGTACGTTCACACGGAGCGCGGCGGACTCGAAGGGGGCGGGGTCCGAGACGTTGGGGACGCCGTCGCCGTCCGAATCGAGAGTTGTCGACCTGAGGACCGCGCGATTGACGCGAACCGTGCCACCGGATGCCAGCGAAACATCCACGCCGCTAAACTCGCCGGCCTGCGCCTGAATCCACCGCAATCGGCCATTCAGGGCCCCATCGAGCTGGTCCGGCGGGACGCTCGCATCGGCAAAATACAGGGTGAAATTCGTGGCGATGTTCAACGACGCCGCGATGTCGTTGGTGACGGCATTGGTGAGTTCGAGGTAATCGACGTACAGCGCGTAGGGATGAACGGCGTCCGGACCCCGGAAGGTGAATAGTGTGAATGGGGTCCCATCGAGGGTGAGCCAACCGATGCAGGAGTTGTTGGTAAACCCGTCAATGGTCGGGCCCTTGTCGTCGGCCGACCATACGTGGACGCCCTCGCGGAATCGGTTCAGGAAGGAGGTGATATGGGTTCCAAGCAGGTCGCCTTCAGCGGGCTTGGAGAGTAACTGGAAGCCGTCGGTGACAAACCACGCGTTGGAAGCGATCGCACCGCCGTCGGTCAGGCGGTTCTTCACATCGAGGACGAGGGCACCGAAGGTCCCTGTGCCGGTCTCAATGGTCGACATCTGCGCCTTGAAGTCATCCGCCCTGACACGGAGGTTGGCCGCGGCGGAGGCCTGGCCTCCTTCCATCTTGAGGTCCCGGGTGTTCAGGGCGATGTCGCCGGAGCCGGAGGTCAGACTGCCGCTGTTCTCGAGGGCCATGACGTTCAGGTCCAAGGTGGAGCCTGACAGCGAACCGGCATTGAGGAAGTAGTCAATCGGCGCCGCTGACGTCCCTATTTGGACCCCTTCAAAGGTATCCAAGCTGCCGGAATTGGTCAGCGAGACGAGACTCGGAAAATTGGCGGGCGTAATCGGCAGGCCGCCAACATTGATGGCTGACTGGATGTCGACGACCGGAGCATCGATCTGGAACGAATCCCGAATCGAGAGATTGTCCACGATCGTTGCCTCCACGGAATGAGCGGTGAAACCGAGCGTTTGGACCGGGACGATGGTCTGGAAATTATCCTGGACGATGAGGACGTGGAACCGGATCTCGATCGTGTTGGTGACAGTCAACGTCGCGTCATTCGGATCCGGTCCCGTGGTGAAGGCCTGGTTGGTCCAGGCACCGCTCCAGCAGTTCACCCTGCCTGAAAAGCGGCGGACCGTGGTCTGAACGATGTTGGAGACCAGCAAGGGCCCGTTGGTGCTGCCGACATCCAATTTGACGATGGCGGAATCCAGCTTGTACGGCGGGCCCGGATTCAACTGGTCCGCCTGGATGCTCAGGAGCCCTTCACTCCGGAACCGGGACAGGTTCAAGTCGAGGGTGCCGGCATTCACCTCGATCCGGCCCGGGAGATTCGTCGGATGGGTGAGGGCGGGGATGCCACCGAAGATGGTTCCCCCGGTTGGCGAGGTACGCGTTGCGGTTCCAATGTTTGCCGAATACGCCGCGTAAACGTTGGTGACGTCCGTGCCGGCGTAGTCGGGACTGACGAGCAAGGCTGGGTCGTAGACGACGTTCGTCCCGACACCCGCGTCCCATTCCGGCGGTGTCACCCGCGTCACGACAAAACTGGACGGCCGCTGCAAGGTCGGATTGGCGGAGTTGGTCAGGAAGACCGCATTGGTCATCGCCCCGAGGTTGTCGAGGACATACACATAATTGGTGAACGGCTCGCCGGTGATCGTGTCGACGTCCTCGAAGGTGAACTGGACCATGGCCATCTGAGCGCCCTGGACGCTCGGGTTCCGCGGCGCACCCCATCGGGCGGCGACCTTGAATTGCGGGTCGAAGCTGTTTGTATCCACCAGGATCGCCTGGATGACGAGATTGGTCGGGCTGACGGTATTGGTGAGGGCGAAGCCGACGGGTGCGCTGACGTTGACGCGGTTCGTGAATCCGGACGGGAGCAGCACCTCGTGCGGGCCCGAACTTCCTGGCAGGCTCGACAGCACCTGAAGCCGGAACGGTCCCGGCGTCGCCGGGTCGAGGGCGTTGTTAACGCCGGCGCCGGCATAAAGATCCTGAACGCCCGTGTCGTTGGAGTAGAAGGGCTCGAACACGGCGCCCTGGTTGATTGGCGCGGTTGGATCTTCGCCTGCGCGCAGGCCGCTGCGGGATAACTGGACATTTTGGCCGTCGATCCGAAGCAGACCCTGCGCGCCGACCGACAAACCGCCACGGTTCACCACATTCGTCGCATCGATCAGAACCCAGGAATTGTTGGGAACCGAACCGAAAACCCCGCTCCCGAAGATCAGGACGCCGAAGCTCCCGGCGACCGAGTTCATCTGGATGGCACCGGCATTGTAGAAATTGGCAGCCGGGGAACGAATCCCATCATCACCTACAAGGGAGAATTGGATGCCATCGCCTCCGGTAAAGACGGCGCCCGGGAGATTCGTGAAATTGAGAGTATTCTGGGTGTCGTAGGGTATCCCGAACGCGCTGATGTTGTAGATGCCCCGATTGATGACGGTTTCCGCATCCACGACGGGGGTGTCGACCTGGCCGGTATTCTCGAATACCGGAGTCACCGCGCCGGAAGCCGACAGGCTAATGACCGCCGAAGCAGCGGCCAGGGCCGCGGAATACAGGATGCGTTGCACGAAATGGAATCCTTGTTCAGAAGTCATTTAGCGTCCCCCAAAGATCCGCTGCTCAAGCTCCCGGATGGAGGTTCCGGAGGGATACACGATCGGGTCGTTCGTACTCCCGTCGAAAGAACCCCAGACAAAATCCGGGATCTGAGACGGCTGGCTCAGGAAGGCTGGCTGGAAATTCTGGAAAGCCGGACCCGTCTTGTTGAAGGAGATGAACCCAGGTCCAGCAAATTGACCCGGTCCGTCCAGGGTTCGATTCCCGTTGATGGTGTCGTTGCTCGTCGCGTTATCGCTGCGGAAGGCATACGTGACGGCGGTATTGGGCTGGGCCCCGTCTTGCGCGCCGAACAGAATGTCCGGCGCGGCAAGCGCCCGAATCACGCGCTGTGAGACCGTCCTCTCTACCCCATTGGTGACCACAACACGGACTTCCTCGGTGAAGCGATTGGTGACCGCATAGCCAGCGGGATCAAAAATCGCGCCGGTCCCGGACCGGACAAAGCGGATCAGATTGATTCCGCCCCGGAGGCCTTGCGCAAAAAATGCCGCCGTGGGTGTGATTCCACCCGTTCCGCCGGTCTGGCCGCCCGTACCCGTACCCGTATTGTTGGTGGACGGCGCGGGGATGGGCGTCCAGGCCCCCGTTCCTCCCCCGCCTCCTCCTGTGAAGCTGCCTGCCGCCCCGGTCGCATCGGCCGGAAGGGTTTCAACATTCTGATTGTCCGGTCTGTAGATGTATCGAAGCCCGCCAACGTCATCCCGGGTGAGCCCGGTGAAGAAACTCCCGAAACCATAAACGCTGGGGGCAAACGCCGGACTTGCAGAGGCGACCGGTTCCGCCAGCAAAAGGGGATCCACAGGCTCAGGAATCGTGGAGGACTTGATCGTGGGGGAATCCTGATTGTCGAAAATGCTGAGGTACGTCCACAATTGCCCGTTGATGTAGGGAGTCGGCTCCCATGTTTGTGGATCGAAATTCCGCATCACCACGAGGTAGTTCGTTGCGTTCGCCGGCGTGTCTCGATAGTGGGAGGTGAAGACAAACCGTCCCGGAGTCCCGAGGCCCAACTCCTCGACAACAAGTTTCAAGGCTTCGGACTTCAGGTCGATGAGTGAGAGATCCCGAGCCCGGTAGTTCACGCGCATCGAGAAGTTCGGATAATCATCAATGTTCAAGTCCGACATTGCGGGGAGGTCATTGATGATCTGGATGGCCTTCTCCACTTCGTCGACTCCGCGCTGACCGAAGTAATTGAGAAAACTCTCGTCGAACGCGTAGATGATCTGCGGGACGGGCCAACGGTACTCCTCGCCGAGATTCATCGGTCCGTAGACATCGCCATTGGGTATAAGCCCGGTTTGATCCGTGAACCAGGTCGGGATCTCCCCGTACAGGGTGAATGCCCGAGCGCTGGGGATCGAGCCCAGGAGCCCCACACCGAAGAACAGACTCAACAGAAGTCGTGTCATAAGCATCCTACCTGACTCGAAGAACACGGTAGAGGGCCACCTGGCCAGTTGCCGGGATCGTCACGGAATCCGTCGCGCCGGCCGCGAACCGGGGACCGCCGACCTGGGCCCACGTCTCACCATCCGCCGACAATTGCAGCTGGTAGACGAATCCCTTCTGCGTGGGCCACTCGAGACGGATTCCCAACGGGGTGCTCTGGCCACTCACCCGCAGATTGCTGGTGGGGTCCATGGGATCGGTGCCTGCAAGCCATTCGTCCACGTTGCGAACGCCGTCGCCGTCGGAGTCCTCGGTGCCCGCAGGGTAATGTCCCTCGGGCCAATGGGCCGCCTGCCACTCGTCGGGCAGGCCGTCGAAGTTCTTGTCCGCGCCCCAGGTCTTGCCGGTGCCGGCAGGAGAAAGGGGCGAGACCTCGCCGGAAGCCAGGACATAGCCGATCCGGGCCGAAAGCGACGTCGCCGGCGCCAGGTCGTCCAGGGTCCAGAAGGGGTCCGTGACTTCGGCAAGCTGATTCCCGGTGTCACCGTAGACACGGTAGCCCGCCACATCGAGGCCACCCACGGGGGCCCAACTCACCATGAGGCTCGAGGAGCTCAGCGGCACGATAAATGGGGCAGACGGCGCCGGCAGTCCGGCATCCGCCGCCAGACGCTGGCCGAACAGCTCGAGGCCACTCTGGGGCAGGTTCATCGACCAGACGGCGAGGACCTTGCCGGCGGCATTCCCGGCGACGGCAGGCAGGATCTGACCGCCGGCGATCGTCGTGTTGAGTCGCATCTCGTCACCGGCGGGAAGGCCGTCGGCGTTGAGCCACCGGCCATAGACGCCCTCCCACGATCCGTCCTGTCCCATGCTGCTCCAGACCACCAGAACGCCTGCAGGGGTGACGGCCAGGGAGGGCCGGTACTGATCGCCGTAAAGCTGCGCGTTGAGCAACCGCTCCGGGCCATCCGGCAGGCCGGCTGGCGTCAGCACCATCGAGGCGATGTCCAGGTGGTTCGAGGTGGATGTGGGGTCCCGCCGCGTCCAGGCAAGGACGAGATTCCCGCCGGGGAGCGATGCGACCGCCGGATGCGCGGCCATGGCATCCATTCCGGCGACGCGGTTGTCCCCACTGGCGGGTTGACCGGTGGCGTCGAACACGCGCGTATACAGCGCCACCTCGAAAATGGGCGCACCCGCGCCGGGCACGGGCTGTCCGGAGACATCCAGGTTGTCCCGCTGTCCCGTGACGCGTTCCCCAATCCACGCGACGAGGAAGCCACCGCCCTGCAGCGGTGCCACGGTCGGGCTGCGACGACCCAGACCGAGGCCCGCGTTCACCCGGAACTCGGTTCCGAGCGGTTCGCCGGAGGAAGAGAACAACCGCGCGAAGACGTCATAATTGGGTCCGTCCTGACGATAGCTGGCCCAGACGACGACCACCCGACCGTCGGAAAGCGTCGCGACTTCCGGTCCGGTTTGATGCTCGCCGCCGGTGCTAATCGGAATATCCCCGGTGTCGAAAGTGCCGTCCGCGCCCAGCAAACGCCCGTGGATGTGCGGGAAGCCGCCTTCCCCGCCCTGCCAGACGATGAACGTACCGCCGTTGGGCAGGAGGGTGAGCCGGGCGTTCTCCTGATCGCCGGCCGCGTTTTCGTTGACCTGGAACGCGCCGCCACTTTGCGGAGAGAGGGTTTCGTTGAGCCGGAGGGCGGCAATGCCGAGGCCCTGACCATCGATGGCTGCGTCCTGCCAGACAACGAGGCCGCCGGTCGCATCCAGGGCGAGCCGGGCATTCACCTGGTCGCCAGGGTAGCGGACGGTGATGGGGAACTCCGTTCCCTGGAGTTCAATGCTGCCGGCGGCAAAGCAGCCCATGGTTGCGGCGCAGACCGTTCCGACCGCCAACGTCATCGCAAGTGGGAAACGAGCTTTCATGCCGGTTCGTGGACTGAAGCTGGGCGATGCTCGCACATGTAGTCGGTTTGGGCAAACGCCGGCGACGTCATTGGACCTTCTTGTTTTGGTCCGGGAGCAGGCTCGGGTCGTACGGCATGTTGTCGGGCGTATGCACCGGGTTGCCGGCGGGGTCGATGATGGTGGGCGTGATGAAGATGATGAGATTGCGCTTGGAGGCGGAGGTCGATTCCGTCCGGAAGAGCCGGCCTATGAATGGAATGTCGCCGAAGAAGGGGACCTTGTCGCGTTGCTTCCGGATGTCCTCCGAGATGAGGCCGCCGAGAACGACGGTCTGCCCGTCCCAGACAGTCGCCGAGGTGGTGACCTGTCGGATCCGGATGCGCGGAAGCGGAAGCTGCGCGGTGAGCGGCAGCGCGATGGAACTGCCCGCCGCTCCCTGAATCTGCGGCACGAACAGGCCCGGGTCATCGTAGCCGAGGAACTCGCTGAAGGTCGGCAGGAGGCTGAGTTCAATGGTGTAGCCGTCGGCGGCGACGTAGGGAATGACGTCGAGCACCGGACCGAACTGGAGGATCTGCGTCAGGTAGCCAACCTGGCTGCCGATGGCGGCTCCCGTGCCGGTCGTGCCCACGTTGCCGAGGCCGCCGCCGCCGCCGGCAGCGGTCTGATTGAGGTCGACCCCCGTGACAATCGTTCTCAGATCATTGATCACAACCTGTGCCTGCCGGCCGCTGAGCGTGGTCACACGCGGCGCCGCCATCAGTTCGAGGGCCCCGCGCTGTTCGAGCGCGCGCACGACGACCCGGAATTGGGGATCCGTCATGAGACCGGTGATCGTGCCCAGGGCCGGGATGGTCGCGCCCTGGCTGCCGACGGTCTGACGCAGACCGCTGGTCAGGACGTTGTCGGTGGAAGACGGGATGGCGGCTCCGGGACCGGGGGCCCCGCTGGCATCGGCCGGGCCGGGAAAGATGCCGCTGGGGTTCGCCGCGGAAGGCCGGCCCTGGTAGGATGGCGCGGTTCCCGGCTGCGCGCCGATGTCCCCGCCGCCGATGAGCCAGTTGCCGATCATCCAGTCAAAGCCGAGGGCCTTGAGATCGTCCTGACCCACCTCGGCGAATTTCGCCTCAATTTGTACCATCGGAGGGGCGGCGTTGAGGACCTCGATCGCCTGCTCGACGATCTCGATTTCCTCGGTGGTGGCACGGACCATCAGCATGCCGGTGCGATCATTGAAGAAGACCGCGTTGGGCGGGGTGAGCAGGACACCCGCGGCCGCAAAGAAGGTTCGCACGGTCTCCTGAACATCCAGGGTGGGTGTGGGGATCGTGACGCCGCGAAGACCATTGCTGCCGCCGCCGCCGCCGCCCAAGCCGCCGCCGCCGCCGCCGAAACCACCGCCACCGCCGCCGCCGCCTCCACCGGTGTCGATGATCTGGCTGGTGGGAAGGACGCGCGGGATGATGGCGCCGATCGAACCGCCGCCGCCGTTGGCGCCGCCACCGCCGCCACCGCCACCGCCGGCTCCCGATGTTCCGGTCTGGAAGTTGCCGATGGTAATGCCGATGACGCTCTCAAGGCCGGACTGAAAGGTGTTCGGATTGACGCGGAAGACGCGCGTGATCAGTTGGGCGCGCTCCGGCGCCTTGTGCATGAAGACGACGGCGTAGTCCTCGACGGTGAACTTAATGGGGCTGGAAGCGGACTTGGTGACGGCATCGAGGACATCGGAGAGCTGAACATTGTTAAGAGCGGGATCAATGCGGACGGAAACGTCCTGCAGGGGGACCTGTTCCGCTGGCTGGATGGTGATGAGCTGGCCGGTGTTGGGATCCGTCGTGACCTGCGGCGCCGACTGGGTGTTATCGAGATAATTGTTGATGAAAAAGTTGATGCCCTGACCCTGCGGATCGCGCGCCTTGGATTCATCCTTCAGTTGCCGGACCACCTCGCTCAATGGAAGTTCCTCGAATTTCACTTCGTCGAGGCGGATGGTGTGAAGCTTGTTGAGAATCCCCTGACGGCCCTTGCTGGTGTGGACGAGATTCGTCGTCGCGAACGGGTTCGCGGCGGGCAGCCGGTTCTTGCTCATGGGGCGGTTCCAGACCTCGTCGATTTCGAGCAGGCCATCCTTGCTGATGATATCGCGCCGCTTCGCCTCGACCCGGGCCTTTTCGTCGAGGACGAGCTTGAGGTAGTAATTGGCTGCCTCATGGCTGGGGTCCGCATCGAGCGCCTCGCGGAGCTTGGCCTCGGCCTTGTCGAGTTCATGGGCGTCGAAGAACACCCGCGCGTCCTGCACCAGCGTATCGACCTGGAGTCTTTTCTGCTGGATTTCGGGGAGCTGGCCCAGGGACTCCGCGCTCGGGACGCGGCCGCGGCGCTCGGCGACGAGGCGGTCGAGCTCCTGCTTGAGCTTGGCGGCCTCCGGATTCAGGGGGTCGAGGCGAAGGACCCGATCGACATGCGCGACGGCCTCGTTGAGGTGACCGGTCTTTTGGCCGCGGCGGGCGAGTTGGAGTCGGGTGCTGGCGACCCCGGCGATGGCGCGTGCTTTTTCGGGATCGGCCTTGGTGCCGATGAAGACGGCGAGTTCGTAGGCCCGTTCGTAGCGGCGGGCGGCGTCACTGAGTCGCGACGGAGTCTTCTCGGCCGCGGTGGCATCGCGATCGGCCAGTTGGAGGGTGGTGCCGAGAAGCTGGTAGGCCTCCTGGCGACGGGCCTCCTCCATCGAGCTGCCCGGGGGGGCGCCTGCGGGTTGCGCACCCATCTGGAGTGCCGGACCCAGAGTGAGAAGAATGGCCAGAACAGTAACAGCGTGGCGGGTCATGGAGCGGGGTTCGTAACGCGACGGGAACATAGAGAGTTACCTTTCAGGCGGCGCCCTTCAGGTGGATGGTCCAGCGTTTCCCGGTGTTGGACTCGACAGTAACTGCATCCTTGGTGATGGCAACGACATTGTACATTTGCATCCCCAGACGGATGCCTCCCGGTTGCCGGGCGCGGATATTGGAAAAACGAGTGCCTAACTTCGTCTGAACCATGTCCGCTTCGTAGCCGGCGACCTCGTTGAACGGCGTCTCGCGCCCGACAACCGCCGTGGTCGAATCCGGGAATCGTATTTCGATCGACGTGGGATTCTCGGGCGGACCATTGACGTCCACGATCGTGAAGGGATCCCGCTTGCTCGACGTGCCCTTGGAGAGAAAGACCGGGTGCGGCGCCGCGAAGTGACCGTGCTTGGACTCGTCCACCACCTGGAAGCGGTACCGGAGGGTATCGCCGCTGTGCTGAGCCCCTTCGAGCGCAACCTTCAATTCCAACGGCCGGATCTCGGTGACCTCGAGTCCGCCGGGACCTTCCTCGTCGCCGCGGACGACCTTGTAGAAGACACCGTTGTCGCCCTTTTTCCAGACGACCGGGTTGAAGAGATTGTGTTCGCCGGAGAGGTCGAGTTTGGGCTCCACGCGCAGGCGCCGCAGGACCGCCTCCATGGCGACGGTATCGACCGGCTGCGGTCCCTTCTTTTTGCCGCTTCGAATCCGCTCGAGCGCCTGGCGGATCGTCTCGCGGCTCTGGGCCACGCGGAACGGGAGGTAGGCCGCCGTGCCCAGGAGAGCCAGGAGGATCACGCTCAGGATGACTTTCTCGTAATGGTTGCCGAGGGCGGCTCCGATTTGCTTCATCGATTCAATGGGCTGCGGGCGTCACTCAGGGGGTCGGAGCGGCGTCCGGATTGGACTCCTCGGCAGGTTCGGCGGGCGCGGCCGGCGGGCGCGGGGAGGGCTTGCCGATCCGGGCGGCGGGAGCGGGTGTGACAAAGTCCAATTGCAGGATGATCCGGAGCGGCTTTTCCTCCAGGACGACCTTGGGACCCGCGGGTGTCATCGGCATCGTCATGTTCGGCGGTGTCACGGGCGACATCAGCGACTGCGGAGCGGCGTAACTGGGGCCGGCGCCCGGGCCGAGCCCATACCGCGAGCGCATGTCCGGGCCCATGCCCGGCCGGCCTCCGGCGCCCAGCCCATAACGGGCGCGAAGCTCGGGGGACATCCCCGAACCGGGACTTTCGCCCCCGCTTCCGTAGCGAGATTCCGGACTGCCGGGACCCCCGGGGCCGAGGCCGTACCGGGCCCGCAGTTCCGGAGACATGGTCGGGCCGCTGGACCCGGTGGGCTGCTCCTGGGGGGGAGGCGCGAACGTCATGCCCGGCATCGGAAAGCGCCGTGGCGGCAAGGTGGTCGTCTCAACATTGAGGGTCTTGATGACGACACACTGATCGAGGGCGGCGAGGCCCTGGATGACACCGGCCAATTCGCTGCTGAAGGATCTGAAACTCAAATCGTAGGGCGTTCGCATCACCCATTGGTTGGTGAGACCCTTGCTGCTGAGATAGTCCGCACCGCCGCCTTCCTCCTTGAGGACGGGGGATCGCTTCAAGGTATCGAGTGAGTGGACTTTGGCATCGAAGAGGACGCGGCAGAGTGTGCTGATCTGGCTCACCTGCATGGCGATCTTCGGAATGGCGTTGGAGTTGAACTCACCCCCCAGTTCGCGAAGCTTTTGAAACGTGAAGGCGTAGTTATTCGGGAGAGTCACCCCGGCCTCGTCCGCCTCCCGCGTGAGATTCACGATGGCCGTCTCAATGAGGGCCCGAAGGCGGTAGGTGTCGGTAACCGGTGGCACATCGGGCGGATGAATGTTGGACCGGAGCTCGACGGCCAGTTTCTCGACGCGCTCGGCCTCTTCGCGCACCGCCTTGATGTTCTTTTCGTCGGGATAAGGGGTCTGGTTGTTGAGCGAGGTCCATTGGTCCTTCTTCGCGACGAGCTGACTGTCCACCTCGCTTTCCCGCTGCAGTTGAGAGAAAAGGAAAAAGCCACTGCCGGCGAGCAGGGCCAGACCCACCAGCCCGCCAAAGACGAGCGTCAGGTTCTTCTTGATCCACGGCATACGACTAGAGCTTGATCGGCTCCTTGAGGCCGAGAGTGAGTTCGAAGGTGAAGGTGGGCGCGCCCTGCTCCGGAGTCGATTGCTTCCCCAGCTTGGTCGTGGCCGGGTCGAACAGGGGTCTGGCCTTGAGTTCCTGCAGGACGGAGGCGGCGATGTGCAGGTTGTTGGTCGGATGAAGGGAGGCGAGATTGACGGCCCGGAGCACCAACTCGATCTCGGAGACTTCGTTGGTGGAGGCCTTCTTCTTGGTGCTCTCCGCGGTTTCCTCGGACTCGGTGGTCTGGGCCGCCTGGGGAAGAAGGCCGTAGCGCTTCATGAGTTCCGGCGACATTCGGAACTGGGTGGTTGGCGTTTCCTCGGCCGGGGCCTCCTCCTCCTGGGACTCGCCGTATTCCTTGATGACGTTTCCCATCTTGAAGCTGTCGATCCACACGCCGACGTCGACTCCGGGCGGCCGGGCGCGTTCCTCGGCCGCGACGAGGGCCTGACGGAGTTCGCCCAGCAGATCCACCCATCGGAACTTTCCGCCGAGCCACCGGTCGTAGGTCTCGGCATCGGTTTGCACGGCCTTCAGCCTCTGCGTGGCGGTCCCCAGTTGCTGGGCCTTGCGGGCGAGCGGCTCGACGTCCTGCGTCAACCGCTGCAGGGCCTTGGTCTTGTCATTCGCGAGCTGGCTCGTGAACAGGCCAATAGCAGCCACGACCACCACCAGGCTGAAGAGGGAGGCGAGGAAGTAAGGCTTCTTCTGCTCAAATTGCTGCCGTTTGAGCGAACTCTTGGGCAGCAGGTTCAGTTCGATCGGGCATTGCGCGAGGTTGCGAAGAGCGGTTCCGACCACCTCTCCCATGGCATGCGCCACCCCGGAGAGTTCATCGACATTGACGGTCGGCGCCACCTGCACGTTCCGCAACGGGTTGAAATATTCGACCGGGACGTTGAGCTTCTCGGCGAAGAACTGCGCCGTGTACGGCATGATCGACGCCCCGCCCGAGAGCAAGAGGCGAATAGGGGCATTGCCGCCCTGCTGGCCGCGATAGAACTGCATGGTCTGGTTGACCTGGATGTGCAGGCGGGTCATGAACTGCCGCGCGATCTTGGCGACGGCGGCCTGTTTCGGGTTCTCCGGCTCTTCATAGGCGCCGCCGAGGCTGACGAAGCCCTGCTGAATCTTGATTTTTTCGGCCTCGTCGAAGCGTACCTTGGTCTCAGTGGCGAAGTCCTGCGTGATCGAGTTCGCCCCGATGTTGATGCTGCGCGCGAAGACCTTCCCCTTCTCGAAGAACAGCAGGTTGCTGGTCTTGGCGCCGATGTCCAGGAGCATCGTGCAGCCTTCCAGGTCGCCATAATTGAAGCGGAAGGCATTGCCGAGCGCCGCCGGCGAAACATCGACGCCCAGCAGCCGGACGCCGCGGGATTCGGCGACGCGGAACAGGCCCTCGACGATCTCGGTCTTGATCGCGACGAGCAGCACCTCCATCTCGCCGCCCGGTGCGGCGCCGAGGATCTGGTAATCCCACACCACCTCGGCGAGCGGGAAGGGGACGTTTTGCTGCGCCTCGTACTGGATGATCTGGCCGACCTTCGCCGAATCAACCGGCGGCAGCTTGACGAACTTGGAGAAGACGTGGAAACCGGGCGCGCACACGTTCGCGGTGCGGGCGGCAAAGCCGCGTTCAGCAAAAAGATCCTGAAGCCCCTTGGTGACCACGCGCTCGCGGGCGCTTTCCTGGGAGCCCTCCAGGCCAAGGGTCTTGAATCCGAACTGGCGCAGGCCCAGGACACCGGTGTCACTGATCTCGAACTCCGCGACCTTCAGCGTCCCGGCGCCGAAATCGATGGTCAGAAATGGTTTTGCCTTAAGCATGGTGCCACGGGTGCCCCGCAGCCGCGGGGGCGGTTAAAGCCGCGCAGCCGCCTGTTCCAATCGGGGGCGGGCGACGGCTGGTTAAAGGAAAGCTCTTCACACGGTCAAACTCAAAAGTTCCGGGCGGGGTGTCCGCTCCGTTCATACGGGGTCTGTTTTTCTTTGACCACAAAAATAATCTATCGTTCGGCGAAGACCCTCCTCAAGTGGAACCCGCGGCTGCCAATCCAGCAGGTCCCGCGCCCGCGTGATGTCCGGCCGGCGTTGCCTTGGATCGTCCACCGGGAGCGGCCGGAACGCGAGACGGCTGCGGGAACCGGTCAAACGGACGATGGTTTCGCCAAACTCGCGGATCGTGAGTTCGTGGGGATTGCCGATGTTGACCGGCAGGTGGGCGGTGCGGTGCTCGAGGAGCATGAGACGGCGGATGCCGTCGATCAGGTCGGATACAAAGCAGAAGCTCCGGGTTTGGGAGCCGTCGCCATAGATCGGCAGCGGCTTCCCGTCGAGGGCGGCGCTGAGGAAGGAGGGCACGACCCGGCCGTCGCGCAGGCGCATCCGGGGCCCGTAGGTGTTGAAGATGCGGACGATCCGCGTGTCCAGTCCGTGCTCCTGGTGGTAGGCCATGGTCAAGGCCTCGGCGAATCGCTTCGCCTCGTCGTAACAACCCCTGGGTCCGATGGGATTGACGTTCCCCCAGTACTCCTCGGTCTGCGGGTGGACGAGGGGATCGCCATAAACCTCCGAGGTCGAGGCCAGGAGGAAGCGCGCGCCCTTCGCCTTGGCAAGGCCCAGGGCCTTATGAGTGCCGAGGGAACCGACCTTCAGCGTCTGGATCGGCAATTCCCGGTAATCGATCGGGCTCGCCGGCGACGCAAAATGCCAGACGAATTGCACCGGGCCCTCGAGGAACAGGAATTCCGTCACGTCCTGCTGGACGAAGCGGAAGGCGGCGTTGCCGGCGAGGTGAGCGATGTTGTCCACCGACCCGGTCACCAGGTTGTCGAGCGCCGTGACGCGGTGGCCGGCCGCGAGCAGGATGTCGACGAGGTGGGACCCGAGAAAGCCGGCGCCGCCGGTCACGACCGAGTGAACCGGAGCCCTTTTGCGGCTGTTGCGTGCTCGCGAGGCCATGCGCCTGGACGGGGCGGGGAGCTTGCCGCAAGCGACCCGTGGATGGGAAGCCCTTGATATCGGGGAGCGCAGGCGTCAGGGATCGGCGCGGCGCAAGGGTTCTCAGATCTTCAGCGCGCGAACAGCCGCCCACGCGGCGTCCCAGACGGCGCCTGGAAAGACACCCAGGTAAACGATCCCGGCCATGCAAAGCACCAGGCTGGTCCGGGTCAGCGGCGAGATGCTCACCGGCGACACGTCAGTCGTTGCGCCCCCCCAATACGCGGCCCGCAGAACGCCGAAGTAATACCAGAACGAGATCGCCACGCCGATGACGGCCACCCCGGCCATCCAATACCAGGCGGACAGCGTCGCCCCCTGCTCCACGACCGCCTTGAGAAGAAGGAACTTTCCGAAAAATCCCGCCATGGGCGGAACTCCGGCGAGTGAGATCATGGAGAGGGCGAGTGCGCCCGCCAGGAGGGGGGATCGCTGGTGCAACCCCGCCAGGGCCGCAATGTCGTCGGTCCCAAGCCGCTGGACCACCACGCCGACCACCAGGAATGCGGCCAGAACCGTGAAAAGATAACCGGCAAGATAGAACAACACCGCCGCCGAACCGGTCTTGCTGACCGCCGCCAGGCCGATCATCACGAACCCGCCGTTCGCGATGCTGGAATAGCCCAGGAGGCGCTTGAGGCTGCGTTGGGGGATCGCGCAAAGGCTGCCGTAGAGGATTGACAGACCCGCCACCGCCATAAGGAGCGGTTCCCATTTCAGGGCCAGGTCGGGGACAACCCCGCCCAGCAGGCGCACCAGAACGACGACGCCCGATGCCTTGGAACCGATGGCGAGAAAGGCGGTCGTGGGGGCCGGGGCGCCCTCGTAGACGTCCGGGGCCCACACCTGAAAGGGAAACAGCGCGACCTTGAACGTGAGACCTCCGAGCACGAGCAACATGCCGAGCTGGAACAGCCGGTTGCCGGCCAGTTCCGCCGAGCGCGCCGAGAGTTCACCGAAGCTCGTCGTCCCCGCAGCGCCAAAGCACAAGGCAATGCCATAAACGAGGAAGGCCGAGGACAGGGCGCCCAGGATGAGATACTTCACGCCGGCCTCGAGCGACTCGCTGCGTGAGCGCTCAAAGCTCGTGAGGACATAAAAGGTGACCGTCACGAGTTCCAGCGAGACATAAAGGACGGTGAAATCGTTGGCGGACGCGGTCAGTAGCATTCCCGTCAGCGCGAACAGGGTGAGAACGAAATACTCGGTCACCCCGCTTCCGAGTCTGCCTTCCCAATCGACGGCGAGAAGCAGGACGATGCCGGCGGCCAGGAGGAACAGGGCCTTGAAGAAGACCGCCAGTCCGTCGAGCACAAACAGGTTTCCGAATGCGTAAACCGGCTCGGCGAGTCTGCCGGCGAACGAGATCATGTAGACGAAGAGCGCGATACAAAACAGGGCCGCAACGACCCCCAGGAGGCGCCGGCGCTCCCGCGGCACCACGAGGTCGACCAGGAGGAGAGTCAATCCCAGTCCGACGATCACCAATTCGGGTCCAAGGAGCGCCAGGTTCATCAGGAGTCAGGGATCGGAGGGTGCGGGAATGACGGCGAGATTGGGTGCGGGCCGTGAACGCGCAATGGCCTCTGCGATCCCGCGGGCACCAGGCGTGATGCGGTCCGTGAGCACCCGAGGCCAGATGCCAAGTCCCATCAGGCAGCCCAGGAGGAGCACAAAAGGGAATTTCCGAAGGGCGCCGGCCGGGTCGACGGCCGTGCGCCACTCCTCGGCAAGGGGGCCATGCCACATCAGTCGGATGCCCCGCAGCATGTACACGCCCGCGACGACCAGGCCTCCCCACGCCGCGGCCACGACCATCCACAGGAAGGGCGTCGATCCGGAGAAGACGCGAAGCTGGCTTCCCCACCCGCCAATCAACACGAGGATCTCCCCGACAAAACTGGCGAAGCCCGGGACACCGCAACCGGCGAGCATGGCCATGACCATGACCGTTCCGGTGAACGGCATCTGCCGCAGCAAGCCGCCCATGGTCGTCATATCCAGGGAACGCCCCTGCCGGTACAGCCAGCCGCTCAGGGCGAAACTCAGGGAGGCGAGGAGTCCATGCGCCACCATCACGACCACCGCGCCGGTGATCCCGATGAGGGTCACGCTCGCCAGGCCGAGGAACACGAACCCCACATGGGCCACACTCGAGTTGCCAATCAGGAGATTGAGATCCCGCTGACGCATGGCGACCCATCCGTTGTAAAGGATGTTGCCCAGACACAGCCATGCCAGGACCGGCAGCCATGACTTCGCTCCCTCCGGCAGCATGGGCAGCGCGATCTTGAGGAGGGCATAGAGGCCGAACTTCTTCAGCGCGCCCGCGTGAAGCATGGCCGTGGAGGTCGGCGCCGAGGCATAGCCGATGGGTGCCCAGGAGTGAAAAGGCCAGAGCGAGACCAGGATCCCAAATCCGAACATCAGCCAGGGGAAGATCAGGTTCTGTCGGCCGGCCGGCAGCGGGTTCGACGCGAAGTGCTCCGTCAGGCGGACAAGGTCGAAGGTCTGGATGCCGGATTGAAAATACAGCGCAAGCAGGCCGACGAGCGCGACCAGCGCCCCAATGGTCAGGTAAATGGTGATCTGGTAGGCCGCGAAGACCCGCTGCTCGCCCCGGCCCCAGACGCCGATCATGATGAAGGTCGGGACCAGCGCCAGTTCATGGAAGATGTACAGGAAGAAGACGTCGATCGACGCGAAGGCCCCCAGGACCCCGCCGGTCATGAAGAGGAGAAGGACGTGGAACTCCCTTGCCCGGTCCCGGATCTCGCCGGCCACACACGCCGCAGCGAAAGCCACGACCGCCGACATCGCAATCAATCCCAGGTTGATTCCGTCGACGCCGACGCTGAAGGAGATCCCCAGCGACGGGACCCACGGGATGCGCTGGACGAACCGGTATCCTCCAGGTCCGGGCGCCGCAACGTCGAACGACCACAGGAGATTCAACGCGAGAACGGCGACGAGTCCGGTCACCACCACGGCGGTCGTCCGGATCACCGGCAGCGCCGTTCGCGGAAGGAAAAGGAGCACGACCGCGGCCGCCAGCGGGAGGACGACAATCCAGGTAAGGGGAGACATGGTCGGAGCCAGAAAGTTAGATCAGCATCCACCAGAGGAGGAACACGAGTCCCGCCGCGACCAGAAAGGTGTAGGTTTGAAGATTGCCCGTCTGGACCAACCGCAGGACGCGGCCCATGACGTCCACCGTGCCGGTCGCGCCTCGAACCAGGAACCCGGAGATCAGCCAGCGATCGATCCAATCCGCGGCGACGGCCAGCGCGTCGTGGGTGCCGCGGATCACGGCGTCATAGAATTCGTCGATGTAGAATCCGTCCCGCGTCCAACGCGCGAGACTGCCGAACCGCTCGGCGAGGGGATCGTGGGCCGGCGCATGGCCATACAGGCTCCAGGCGGCCGCGAACCCGCCCACCGCGGCGAACAAGCCGAGGAAAGCCCCGAGGGGTGAATGCGAGAACGGCGAGAACGCCGTGGCGAACCACCCGCCCTGACGGACCGGTTCGCTGCCAAACGCGCGGGCAAGCGTTGCGTCGATCCCCCAGAACCCGGCAAAGACCGCGCCGAGGGCGAGAACGCGCAGGGGCCAAAGCATCACCGGTGGCGACTCATGGATCGTGTCAACCGACGGGTCCCGCGAGGCGCCCCGGAACGCGACCAGGTAGAGCCGGAACATGTAGAAGGCGGTCAGGGCCGTGACGGTCACTCCGAGGATGAAGAGGAGGGGACGATGCTCGGCGGCGCCGAGGATGCCGTCCTTCGAGAAGAAGCCGCTGAACGGAGGGACACCACAGAGGGCCAGGGTTCCGGCCAGGAACGTCCAATGCGTCACCGGGAGGCGCCATCGCAAGGCGCCCATCGCCCAGATGTTCTGCTCGTGGTGAAGGGCGTGAATGACGGATCCGGCCGCCAGGAACAGGAGGGCCTTGAAGAAGGCGTGGGTGACCAGGTGGTAGATGCCCGCCGAAGGCCGGGCGCAGCCGACGGCCATCACCATGTAACCGAGTTGCGAGAGCGTGGAGTAGGCGAGGATCCGTTTGATGTCGCTCTGTTGGATGGCCATCAAGGCGGCCAGGAGGGCGGTGATCCCGCCGATCCAGGCGATGACATCCAGGGCGGAAATCCCCTGGAGCCACGACAGCCCGGATGGCCAGGCGGGAGCCAGGTCAAAAAGGAAGAAGGTCCGGGCCAGCATGTACACCCCCGCCGCCACCATCGTCGCGGCATGGATCAACGCGCTCACCGGCGTCGGGCCCTCCATGGCGTCCGGAAGCCATACGTGGAGGGGGAATTGAGCGCTTTTCCCCATCGCGCCCATGAAGACCAGGACCCCTGCAAGGCTCGCGACAGGCCCCAGCGCCCCCGGGTTGTTCGCCAGGGCCCGCTGGATGTCGACAAAGTCCACGGACCCGAGGACCGACCAGACCAGGATGATTCCGAGGAGGAACCCAAAATCCCCAAGGCGATTGGCGAGGAACGCCTTCCGGGCGGCGTTGGCCGCAGCGGGGCGTTCGTACCAAAATCCAATGAGCAGGTAGCTCGAGACGCCGACCAATTCCCAAAACACGAACAGGATGACGAAGTTCGAGGCCAGGACGATGCCAAGCATCGAGAACATGAACAGGCTGAGACCCGCGAAGAACCTCGAGAAACCGGGGTCGCCCGCCATGTAGCCACGCGAGTAGATGTGGATCATGAACCCGACGCCGGTGACAGCCAGCAGCATCACGATGCTGAGAAGGTCCAGGCGGAGTCCGAGATCCACCCGGAGGTTGCCGACCCGCAGCCACGGAATCGTGGTTTGGAGGAATTCACCGTCCGGGATGTGGAGCCGTCCATAGGCGCGTCCAAGCAGGATCGCCGCGACAAAGGCGAGGGCCACGGCCCCGATCGACACCATCGAACTCAGGCTGGGATTCCGGCGGGTCCAGAGGGTGATGAGGGCGGCCGCCGCGAGCGGCAGGAGCAGAACGATCCAGGCGAGGGTTTCAGGGATCATGCTCAGAATTTGAGCGAGGCGAGGTCCTCGACGTGGGCGGTCTGCCGACGGCGATACAAGGCAACGATCAGGGCGAGACCGACGGAGACCTCGGCGGCCGCGACCGTGATGATGAAGAACACCATCACCTGGCCATTGAGATTGTTGCGGTACCGCGAGAAGGCGACGAGGGCGAGATTGGCGGCGTTGAGCATCAACTCGAGCCCCATGTAGAGGACGAGCAGGTTGCGACGCAGGATGACGCCAAGCAACCCCAACCCGAAGAGGGCGGCGCTCACCAGGAGATAATGTTCAAGGCCGACGTGCATGCGGATCCTCTATTTCGATTCGCGGCTGCTGAGAAGGATCACCCCGACCATCGCCACCAGGAGAAGGATCGAGACGATCTCGAAGGGCAAAAGGTACTGCTGGAAGAGAACCATGCCGAGCGGATGGGTCGCGCCCTCCACTTGCGGCGTCAGGCCCGCCCCCGGATCCGCCCGCACAATCGTCAGGACGGTCACGGCGAGCAGCGCGAGCACCGCCAGTAGTCCGGCGGCGACTCCGAAGACATTCCAGGTCCTGCGCTCCTCCTCGCGAATATCCAGGAGCATGATCACAAACAGGAATAACACCATGACCGCGCCGGCGTAGACGAGGATCTGCACCGCGGCGATGAAGAACGCGTGGAGGAGGACAAACAACCCAGCCAGCCACACCATGGTCAGGACCAGGAACAACGCGCTGGCCACCGGGTTTCGGGTGAAGGGATTTGCCACCGTGAAGAAGCCGCAGACGAGAGCCAAACCCGCGAAAAGGATGAATAGGATGTCAGTCAACATGGCGGGCAGATTGCGGGTTCGTCGCACGCGGGCGGAAACCCGCACACGGCCTTGGGGTGGTGGAAGGCATCATGAGATCCACCGCCTCAACCCTTCACCGGATACGGCTCCTGCTCCCGGGCTTCCTCCTCTTTCTTTTTCCATTTCTGAATTCCGGCTTGGGTGCCGCCGAGAGCGAGGAGCTTTTCCTTGTCGTAGATCAGTTCCTCCCGGGTGCGGGCATTGAGCGAATAGTCCTGTCGGAGAAAGATGGCCTCCTCCGGACAGACGTCCTGGCAGTACCCGCAGAAGATGCATCGCAGCATGTTGATCTCGAACTCCTGCGGGATCTTCTCCGCGTTGGGCCGGTCCGGGGCGGGGCCGTTCGGACCCGGCGGCACGATCCGGATCGCCTTCGGAGGGCAGATGAACTCGCACAACTGGCAACTGACGCACTTGGTGTCGCCATCCTGATCGCGGACGAGGTACGGCGCGCCGCGGTATCCGGGCTCCACCTTCCAGGGCACCTCGGGGTAGTAGCCTTCGGCGGTCACGTCGGCGGCCGTTCGTCCCTGAAAGAGCGTGCGCCTGAAATGGCGCCAGGTGACCCGGAACCCATTGAAGAGCGCGGGAATATAAAGGCGCTCGGCCAGTGTGAGATTTTTGCGTTCGACGATCATGGCAACCTACCCATGTACCGGCCCTCACCCCGTCCCTCTCCCATCCGATGCGGGTCCGCGCCCCCGCGACTGCGCGGGCGGGCGACGGTTTCCCGCCGCGGGTCATGGTCCACAACGCGCGGTCGGCCTGGGTCGTGGAAACTACACATGCAACAGCGCCAGGACCCCGGCAGTGAGAACGATGTTCGCCAGCGCCAGCGGGATGGCGCGGCGCCATCCCAGGTCCATCAGTTGATCGTAGCGGAACCGGGGAAACATCCAGCGTACCCAGATGATGACAAAGACGAAGCAGACGACCTTTGCCAGGAAAATGAGGATCTGAACCCCACCGACCAGGAGGCTTGTCGCCGGTTGATCCAGTCCAAAAAACGGCAGGGTCCAACCCCCGAAAAACAGGGTCACCATCATCGCCGAGACGGAGATCATCGCGGCGTACTCACCCAGGAAGAACAGCGCGAATTTCATCGAGCTGTACTCCGTATGATAGCCGCCGACGAGTTCCGTCTCCGCCTCCGGCAGGTCGAACGGCAGCCGGTTGGTCTCCGCGAAGGCCGCGACGACGAAAATTCCGAAGGCAAGGGGCTGTTTGAACACGTGCCAGTTCAGGAGGCTGCCGGTCTGATGGGCGATGACGTCGCTGAGGTTGAGGCTTCCCACCAGCAGAAAGATCGGGATCACGCTCAGGCCCATCGAGATCTCGTAGGAAATCATCTGCGCGGTCGACCGGATCCCGCCGAGGAACGGGTACTTGGAATTCGCGGCATAGCCGGCGAGCACGATCCCATAGACTCCGAGGGACACGATGCCGAACGTGTAAAGAATGCCGACATCGAGGTCGGCGATGACCATCGGCTGATGGCCGAGCTGCGACCCAAACGGGATCACGGCAAGCGTCAGGAGGGCCGGCACGACCGCCAGCCCGGGAGCGATCCAGAAGTAGACCTTCCGCACATGGGCCGGCGTGTAGTCCTCCTTCAGGATGGCCTTCAGTCCGTCGGCAATCGGTTGAAAAATCCCCCAGCGGGTGAGCAGCGGCCCCAAATACGGGATGTACCGCGCGAAAAACGGCGCGGCGCGATTGGGTCCCACACGGTCCTGGATGAAGGCGCAGACCTTTCGCTCGACCAGGACCGCGTACGCAACCATCCCCATCACGACCGAAAATACGACGACGATCTTGATGAGGCTGAAGATGACGAAGCTCCAATCCATGCGCGTGTCCTCAGGACGATAGATCGCAACCGGTCTTTCCCAGACCGGCCCACTCGAGACCTGCCAGGGCGGGTATCCCGGCCGCCATCCGGTTGAAGAGAGCCTCGATGGACGTGCACACCGGCTGTCCGGTCAGTGCCTCGAGCAATTCCTGCAGGAACTCCGTCTCCGCCCGGGAGTCTCCCGGCGGAGGGATCGCCTGCCAGAATCGTTGCACCCTTCCCCTGGCATTGATGAACGTGCCGCGCTTTTCCGCGTGGGCGCACCCGGGAAGGAGAAAATGGGAGCGGCGCGTCGTCTCGTTGGGGAGGATGTCGCTTGCAACCAACGTCTCGAGTCGGCCAAGGAGATCGGCATCGATGCCGTGACGCGTGACGTCTTCTCCGAAGACGATCAGCGACCGCACCCGCCCGGACCGAATCCCGTCCGCGATGGACGCCAGCGGCACGCCATTCTCCGGCGCGACAAACCCCATGAGCCGGGCCCCGGCGGTGTTCGGATTCCGGTCGGCGTTCAGCAGAAGCGAATCGTGTTCGCCCGTTCGGGGCACGGTTCCCGGGATGGCTCCGAACCACTCGACCAGTTGTTTGAGAAGGAACAGCTCCTCCGTGGTCTGACGCGCGGAGGCGACGACGGCGACCGAACCCTTCGCGGCGGCGAGTCTCCGGGCGATGTCGCGGAGAGCGGGTGTCCAGGCGGAGACGGCGACCGTGCCATCGTCGCGGAGGGCACGGACCTCGGCGAGGCGATCGGGGCGATTGATCCAGCGGTAATTCAACCTTCCGTGGTCACACATCCACGAGGCATTGACGGCGTCGTTCTCGCGCGGCGTGTAGCGATAGACGGACCTCTGACGCGACCACAGGGTCGTATTGCACCCGGTCGCGCAGCTCGTGCAGATCGAGTCGGTTTCCTTGAGAAACCAGACCCTCATCTGGAAGCGGAAATCCTTCGAGGTCAGCGCCCCGACCGGACAGATGTCGACCGTGTTGAGGGTGTAGTTGTTGTCGAACCGCGTTCCGGGGTAGGTCGCAATGGAGCTGTAGGATCCGCGATTCACAACCCCGAGTTTATCGTCGCCGGCGATGTCGCGCGTGAACCGGATGCACCGGGTGCACAGGATGCAGCGTTCGTCGTCCAGGACGATTCGCGGCCCGAGATCGACCGCCTTGGGTTTATGAACCTTGACCTCGGCAAAGGCGGTGCGCGCGTTCCCGTGGTCGACGGAGTATTCCTGGAGTTTGCATTCGCCCGCCTGGTCGCAGATGGGGCAGTCGAGCGGATGATTGACAAGCAGGGATTCGAGGACGGCCTCCCGCATCTGGCGGGTCGCGGGCGACCCCGGGTAGAGTTCCATGCCCGGGGAAATGGGCGTGGCGCAGGCGATGGCGCCCCGGGACGTGCCCGGTTCGTAAGGCAGCACCGAACGGGCGATGCGCGGCATGCCGTCGTCGTTGAGGACGGGCTTGCGATCCGGTCCCAGCATGGGGGTGCCAAACTCGATCAGGCACATCCGGCAATTGCCGGCGATGGGCAGTTTCGGATGGTAGCAGTAGTGGGGGACTTCGACGCCGGCGATCCTGCACGCCTGAAGCATCGTGGTGGGTTGAAGCTTGCCTTGCCAGTCGGGCATCTGCTTCGGGACCGCGACGGCGCGTCCATCCACCTTGATCTGGATCTTCTCGACAGCCGGGGCGGCAGGGCCGGTGAGGGCGGGAGCGGGACTCGACATCAGCCAATCCTTAGGAATGGAACGTGTTCATGCGCCATCGGGACTTGCGGCCAGGCGCCCGAGGTCGCGCCATCCGGGCTGGCGGGCGTCTCGACATCGGGAACATGGGAGTGACCGGCAACGACGGCCTCTGCTGCGCGCGCCTCGAATTCCTCACGGAATTTCCGCACGAAACTCAGCACCGGCCACGACGCCGCCTCGCCGAAGGCGCAGATGGTCCGTCCCTGGATGTTCTGGGCGATGTGAAGGAGGTACTCGGCGTCCTGCGGGCGACCCTGTCCGTCCGTGAGACGGTGAAGGGCCTTGCTCATCCAGAGCGCGCCTTCACGACAGGGGGTGCACTGGCCGCAACTTTCATGGGCATAGAATTCACTGATATTCGCGAGGGCCTCGACGATGTCGGTGGTGTCGTCCATCACGATGATGGCGCCCGAACCGGACATCGAGCCGGCCTGCTGAAGGGAATCGAAATCGTAGGGAAGATCGCGGAGCCCCACTTCGGCGAAGATCATCTGGCCATCCGGTCCCCTTTGTTTCAACCGGAACTTCTCGTCGGCACGGAACACCTTGGCCGATGATCCGCCAGGAATGACCGCCTTGAGGCTGCGCCCCTCGCGGAGACCGCCACCGAAGTTGGGGTCGAAGATCAACTCGCCGAGGGTGACCTTGCCGACCTCGATCTCAAAGTACCCTGGCCGGCGGACATGCCCGCTCAGGCTGACGATTCGGGTCCCAGTGTTGTTCGGTGTCCCCAGCTTTGAATACTCGGCGGCGCCCATTTCAAGGATGTGCCGGACGGCGGCGAGGGTCTCGACGTTGTTGACGATCGTGGGACAGAGATAGAGGCCAAGGACGGCGGGAAAATAGGGCGGCTTGATCCGCGGATAGGGTCGCTTGCCCTCGAGCGATTCGATCAGGCCGGTCTCCTCCCCGCAGATGTAGGCGCCCGCGCCGCGATGGACGTGAATCTCGAGGGAATATCCGGCGCCAAGGATGTTCGGGGCCCAGGAAACCCGCCTGCCGGGCCTCCTGGATGGCGCGGTTGAGGAGGCGCGCCCCCTCCGGCATCTCACCGCGGATATAGATATAGGCGAGGTGGACATCATTGGCGAAGCACGAGAGGATCATCCCCTCGAGCAACTGGTGCGGATCCTTGTGGAGGATCTGGCGATCCTTGAACGTCCCCGGTTCGGATTCATCGGCGTTGCAGATGAGGTAGATCGGCTTGCCGCTCTTCCGGTCGACAAACGACCACTTGAGACCGGCGGAGAATCCCGCCCCGCCCCGGCCGCGCAAACCGGACTTCAGGACCTCGTCCCGAATCTGCTCCTGCGGGGTCTGCTTGCGGCCGTCCGGGAGCTCGCGGATGGGGAGGGCAAGACACTTCCGGAGAGTTTCGTACCCGCCATGCCGGCGGTAACAATCAAGATCCGCGGTGTACCCTGGAGAGTCCAGGTTCTTGAGGATGAGGCGGTATTCCTGCGGCATGGTTGTCTTGACCTTGGCCTTCGGCGGCCTACCGTGCTTGCCGACCGTCGTGCCCGATGGTGTAACGGTAGCACAGCAGACTCTGGATCTGTTTGTCCTGGTTCAAATCCAGGTCGGGCAGCCAACAACAACGGCGCCTCCGAGGGCTTCCTTTCATCCGGGGTCGTGTCACCCTCTCCTCCCGCAATCGGCAATGACGGCGCTGGCCTTCTCCGGTGTCACGCCTTCATGCAACTGCTCATTGATCATCATGACCGGCGCCGTGCCGCAACTCGCGAGGCACTCGACAAACTCGACCGAGAACTGTCCGTCCGGGGTGGTCTGGACGGCGTGGAAGGCGTTCGGATCCAGGCCAAGGGTGTGGCAAAGATGGCGGAAGATCGCCCTGCTGCCGGCGAGGGCGCAACTCAGGGTGCGGCAAACTCGGAACTGAAAGCGACCCGCGGGCCGGTCGCGAAACATCGGGTAGAAGGTCACCAGTTCCAGGAGATTGACGGGCTCGAGGTCCAACCGCACCGCCGTCCATTCGATGGCCGCGGGCGTCAGGTACCCGAAATGATCCTGCAGCGCGTGCAGAATCATGAGCGACGCACTTCGCTTCTGTGGGTACCGGGAGATGAGCTCGTCGACCTCGGCGGCGACCGAAGCAGAAACGTTGAAGATCACTGCGAGGCCTCCAGCATCCAGAGATCCTTGTCCAGCACGCGCGAGATCCCGGTCAGGAGATCGGCGGTGTCGGCATCGCCAAGCTTGTCGGCCACCGCAATCCCGTCGCGGACGGCGTTGGCGACCGTGGCGCATCGATCGGCGAGGGCCTTCACGAACTCGTCGGAGTTGGAGACGTCGGTCGGCCACTCCTTGAGGCCGGACGCGCGCGCCGCCATCCGGACGGTGCCCTCAGCGTAGCCTCCGAGTTGAACGGCCCGTTCCGCAACCTCGTCGATCGATTCCTCGATCGATTCGGCGACCTCATCGAACAGCGTGTGCAGGGAATGGAAGCGCTTGCCGCGGACGTTCCAGTGCGCCTGCTTCGCCTGCGAATAGAAATCGGACAGGTTCGCCAGCGTTGCATTGAGCACTGCCACCGCCCCGGATCGCGCTTTCTGGGGAAGTGAGTTCAGGGTGGGATTCAGCTTTTCCTTGCTCATAGGTGCCTTGGGGGTCAGCGGTCACATTCGCCCATCACAAAATCGAAGGACCCGAGGATGGCGGACACATCCGAGATCATGTGGCCAGGCAGGAGGTGCCCAAGGATTCCGAGGTTGGCGAAGGACGGTCCACGGATCTTGAGCCGGTGGGGCGTGCCGCCGCCGCGGCTGCAGATGTAGAATCCCAGTTCGCCCTTGGGATTCTCCGCGCCGAAGTAGACCTCGCCTGGCGGGGCATTGACCCCTTCGGTGACCAGGATGAAGTGGTGGATCAACTCCTCCATTCCCGTCATCACCTTCTCCTTGGGCGGCAGGAAGACCTTCCCGTCCTGGACGTTGATCGGCTCGCGGTGGGGATTGTCGGCGCCCCCCGGGATGCGGTCGACGCACTGGCGCAGGATCCGCACGCTCTGACGCATCTCCTCCATGCGGACCAGGTAGCGGTCGTAGCAGTCCCCGACCGAACCCACCGGGATGTCGAACTCGAGCTGGTCGTAGACCAGGTACGGATTGGCCTTGCGAACGTCGTATTCCACCCCGCTCCCTCGCAGGTTGGGCCCGGTCAGTCCGTAGTCGGTCGCATCCGCGGCCGCGATGATGCCGATGTCCTTCGTCCGATCGATCCAGATGCGGTTTCGGGTGAGGAACTTGTCCGACTCGCCAAGGGCGGTCGTCACCTCGTCGCAGAAGGTCAGCACGGTGTCGAGCCAGCCAAGGGGCAGATCGCGGGTCTGGCCGCCGACGCGCGTGTAGCTGGTGGTGAAGCGCGCACCGGTCAGGCGTTCGGACAGATTGTAGATCTTCTCGCGCTCGTTGAAGGTGTGGACGAACACCGTCAGGGCGCCGAGGTCCATCGCGAAGGCGCCGAGTCCAAGAAGGTGCGAGGAAATCCGCGACAGCTCGCAACACAGCACGCGAATGAACTGGCCGCGGGGCGGCAGCGTGAGCCCCATGAGCTTCTCCACCGCCATCGCGTAGGCGATATTGTTCGAGAGCGGCGCGAGGTAGTCCAGCCGGTCCGTGTAGGGGACGAACTGGTTGTAGGTCATGTTCTCGGCGATCTTCTCGTCGCCACGGTGCAGATAGCCGACGTCGGGATCGGCGCGGGTGATGGTCTCACCGTCCAGTTCAAGCAGGATCCGCAACACCCCGTGGGTCGAGGGGTGTGACGGACCCATGTTGAGGACCATCGTCTCTCCGCGAAGGGCCTCGGAGGACGGCGCGGTTCCCATCGGATCTCCCGTCCCCGCGGCACCGGTCCATTCAACTGTCTGGGAGGTCGGCATAGGCTTCTGACTGCGTCCTCGATCTCTCAATCTCAGGGCGCGGGCGTGCGAATGCGTGGCTCACGCTCGATGGCGTCCCGTCCCCCGGGGATGGTGACGAAGGGACCGCCTTCAAGCGGCGCCGCCTCCGTGAACGCCACCTCGGGCACCTCGCTGGGTCGACCGCCCAGGGGAAAATCCTTTCGGAGCGGGAAATACGGATATCCCTCCCACATCAGGATCCGGCGAAGATCGGGATGCCCGCGAAAGCGGATCCCCATCATGTCGTAAACCTCGCGCTCGTGCCAGTTGGCGGTGCGCCAGACCGACGCGACGCTCGGGAGTTCCGATGCCTGTTCGGTGACGTCGGTCTTCAGCCGCAGATGACAGCGATGGCCGATGCCGTACAGTTCATAGACCAGGGTCCACCTCGGGTCCTCGCCGTAATTGTCGACGCCGGAGAGGTCCAGAAGGAGGTCGAAACCGAGCCGGCTCTTCGCGAACGCGCAGACCGCGGCGATCCGTGCGGCATCTGTCAGGCGAAGGGTCGTTTCGCCGCGAAACTCGGCAGGTTCGGAAAGGACCTCGCCGAAGGACTCCCGGAGTTGATGGGCAAGCTCGGACGCAGTGGGCATGGCGTCAGACGGCGACCCCCTCGCCTTTCCGGACGGGGTCCGGGGTCTTGTCTTTGTTCCATACCGCGGTGACCGTCAGGTCCCGAACCACCGGCTGGCGGGCGACCTTCTTCTGGAGCCGGATGAGGGCGTCCAAAAGCGCTTCGGGGCGGGGAGGGCATCCGGCCACATAGACATCGACGGGGAGGATCCTGTCGACCCCCTGCAGGACGGCATAGCTGCGGTACATGCCGCCCGTGGAAGCGCACGCCCCCATGGCGATGACCCACTTCGGTTCGGCCATTTGCTCGTAGATGCGCTTGACGGCGGCCGCCATCTTGTAGGTCACGGTGCCGGCCACGATCATGACATCCGACTGCCTGGGCGAGAAGCGCATCACCTCGGAGCCGAACCGAGCGATGTCAAAACGGCCGGCGCCCGCGGCCATCAGTTCGATGGCGCAGCACGCGAGGCCCATGGGCATCGGCCAGAGGGAATTCTCTCGGAACCAGGCGAGCGCCGCATCCAGGCGGGTGAGGACGACATCGCCCTCGATCTTGGAATTGTAACCGAATTCAGCGGTTTTCATCGGGGCACCGCGTCGGCCGGAAGAGCCGACTGACGAAAACTAGCAACGGGCGGGGGTCGGACAAGGTCAATTTGTGACATTTTTCACAAGCGCGGCTGGATTGGCGCGGCTCCAGATCGAACGGCTGGTGGCAGACGCGTCGTGGACGCCAGTGTGCGAGGTGGAGCTTGGGAACCAACCCCTGCCGGTGAGGATGCCGCCAGGCCCGGGAGATTGCGCATGGTTCAGAGCCGTCGCGTTTCCGTTGTCCGGGGAGGCGATCAGCGGGACCAGGTCCCGATGACGGACCTCGGCAGTCCCCGTGTCCCGCCACGGTCCAAGCGGAGGCCCGCGAGGATTCGTTACAACAGGCTGGGGGGTCCCGCGGTCGCCTACTCCAGGCCGCACGCCCGGCGGGCGCGTTTCAGCACAGGTCTGGCGACGGCCCGCGCCCGGTCTGCGCCGTCCCGCAGGATCGCCTCGACGCGGTCCGGATGGGCCTGCAACTCCGCGCGTCGGGCGCGCGGCTGATCGAAGTAAGTCCAGCAGTGTTCGAAGAGTAACTTCTTGAGATCGCCGTAACCCAGGCCGCCGGCGCGGAGGCGCTCTTCGGTGTCCCGGCTGAGGTCGGGCGGCGCGACAAGCTTCAGCAGGCGGATCGCGAGATTCTGATCGGCATCGGGCTTGGGCTCCTGCGGTGTGCGGCTGTCCATGACGATCGACATGATCTTTTTGCGCAGGACCTTTTCGTCCCCGAAGATTTCGATCGCGTTGCCATAGCTCTTGCTCATCTTCTGACCGTCGGTGCCGGGAATGACGGCGACCTCGTCCCGGATCAGGGGTTCAGGGAGGGTGAAGGTTACGCCATAGGTTTCATTGAACTTGATGGCGATGTCCCGGGTGACTTCGACATGCTGCTTCTGATCGCGACCGACCGGGACGGCGGTGGCTTCGTAGATCAGGATGTCGGCCGCCATGAGGACGGGATAGGCGAACAGGCCGTGGTTGACCGCGACACCACGAGCCACCTTGTCCTTGTAGCTGTGGCAACGCTCCAGGAGTCCCATCGGAGTCAGGGTGCTGAGGATCCAGGCCAGTTCCGTGTGTTCCGGGAGGTCCGATTGCCGGAACACCACGGCGCGCGCGGGATCCAGTCCGCACGCCAGGAAGTCGAGGGCGACGTCGAGCGAATACCTTCGACGCTGGCTCGCGTCGAAAAGCGATGTCATCGAATGATAGTCCGCGATGAAATAGAACGCCTCCCCGGAGTTCTGGAGCTCGATGGCCGGTCGCATCATGCCGAAATAATTCCCCAAATGCAGCGCGCCCGAGGGTTGAATGCCCGACAGAATTCGCATGGGCCGAGGCTAGCAGGGGGCCCCGGGGATGCACAACGAACCCCGGATCATGGGCCGCTATCGGCCCACCGAATGGCTCGACGACGGCGCAGACGCATCGACCTTCGGCGGGCCTCCGTCGGGTTGCGCGCCGCCCGTTGCGGGGAGGCGTGTGATCCGCGACAGGCGATCGGCCGGATTCGGCGCCAGCCAGCCCGCATACTCGACGATGTAGACTTCTCCGGCCGGGGTTAATGCCATTGAAAGGGCCCCTCCGGCGAGACCACTTACGACCGGGAGGGTCCGGGAGACGATGTTTCGGTCCGGATCCACCTCCGCGAACTCGATCATCCGGCGCGCGAAGTCCGCATAGAGAAACCCCCGACCCCAACTGGCAGCGGGATTGGCGGCCGGGACGTTCGACGTGAAAGGACCGAGGATCACGGCGGCCGCGGAATCATGGGGATACGCGAACCAGGGTTCCACCACGTTGGAAAGCGGGCAGGGAGTCCCTGCCAGTGTGTCGCGGCCATTTCCATCGCATCGGGGCCAGCCGAAATTGGCGCCGGGTTTGAGCAGATCGATTTCCTCCTGATCCTGGCGTCGATCGTACCCGACGTCGCCTGCGTAGACGAGACCCGTGGAGGGATCGCAGGAGAGTGAGAATGGGTTTCTCAGGCCGAAGGCATAAACCTCCGGTCGCGCGGGCGGCTGTCCGACGAATGGGTTGTCGGTTGGCACACTGCCGTCGAGGTGGATCCGCAGGACTTTTCCCCACAGCGTGGCGAGGTCCTGTGACGGATGATTGGGATCGTCGTAAACCTTGGGAATATCCTCCGGAAGGCTGTTATCGCCGACCCCGATATAGAGGCATCGGTCCCTGGGATTGAACACCAGTCCGCCGCCTTGCTGCCGGCCGTGTTGGGCGCTGGGGATTTCGAGAAGGACGCGCTCCGACGCGCCGTCCAAATCCCAGCCCTGTCCGTTGCGCGCCACCGTGTACCTGGAGACCCTGTTGAGGTTCCCGACGGGCAGCATCGGGGCACGGTACACATACACCCAGTGATTCGTCGCGAAGCCCGGGTCGAACACGAACGAGTAGAGTCCTCGTTGGCCCGTCGTCACCACGGGCAGATACCCGATCGACCGGTTCGTCGCATCTGCCGCCGACCATTCCCACAGGTATCCCAGCCGGCTGGCCAACCAGATGCCGCCGCCGGGACAGGCCGCGACCCGGATCGGTTCGGGGATCGCCCCCTGGGCGAGCACCTGGTAGGAGAAGCCCGGGGCCGCCTGGACGCTATGCGAGGCCATGCGAAGAAGATTCTCGTGCCGGATCGTGTCCATCTGGCTGCCTACGAACTCCACGACGCGCCGGAGGTCCTGTTCATATCCCTGGGCGGCCGACGGGGAGTCGAATACGAGATAACCGTCGAAATTCTCGGCGTCGATCTGGGTCAGGAGCCGATGGAAATCGAAGCGCCCGGTTCCGAAAGGCACCGGCCTGCAGTCGGCTTCAAGGCTGCTGAGATCGGTCACCTGAATGCCGAGGAGACGAATATGCAACCGGGTGATCGCCTCGAACGGATCGAAGCCGGCATGCACCAGATTCAGGACGTTCAGGACCACTCCAAAACGCGGGTCCCGCCCCTGGACAAGCCTGAGGAGGGCCCCGGGGTCGGTTCCTCCGGCGCGGCCCGGCCGGACCTTGGGATCGTTGAGGATGGCGATCCCGATATTGAAGCGTCGGATCAGCTTCTCAAGGTTGTCGAACTGATCGAGGGGCGGGTCGCCGACGAGCACCTGGATGTTGAGTTGGTCCGCCCATTCGAACATCTGGGTGTTGGCGGCGGGGTTGTTATTGAAGCGCACGCGCGCGCCGACCAACCGGACGCTGGTGAGGTTGAGCTTGCGTTGGAGTGCAGCGATCTCCGGGTCGAGCATTTGGGGTCCGACGATGGCGCCGGGGTTCTTTGCGAGTAACGGCTGCCCCAGGGTGATCTCCAGGAGGTGGGTCCCCGTCAGGCTTGTCTTCTCGATGGCGTCCATCACCCCCCCCGGCCCGTACGAGTCCGAGGTGGCACCCACCGCCAGGCCGCGCACCAGGGCGGAATCGGGCAAGCGCCGGACGAGCACGGCGCGGCAGATCGGAACGGCAAATGCGAGGAGCCCCAGGATGAGGAGCCATTGCATTCCGCGAATCGAATAGGCTCGCTGCAAAGCAGAGGCACCCTAGTTCGCGCCGGGCCAAGCGCAACGCCCAAACCAGCATCGCCCCCCGGAGCGCGGGCTTCAGCCCGCATCGGCTCTCGGAGGAGCATGGTCTGCGAAATGTCCAAAGACTCGTCGGTGAGTCCGATAGGGAAGCGGCGTGAACGCCGCGCTCCGGGAACCCGGAAACCCATAGGGCAAATTGGGGATTGACCACCCACCATCCGGCCGGGAACCTCCGCCGTTCTCTTCCCAATAGGAGCCCATGCCAACCGTTGTCATGTCGGGTTCCGTCGTGGCATTGCCTGGTCGTGATCGCGAGACCGATTGGAGGATCTGCGCCCGGGTCGCCGCCGCGGCTCGAGGTCCCCAAGCCGGACCCGTTCACGACCGGATGCGTCGGCCTTCCGCGCGCCGGATTCCATTGCTCATCGCGATGGTCTGCCGTGCCTTGAGAACTCCCACTTCTCCCCGTCTCCCCGGTTTCCCATTTCCCACAAAAAGTCACGTCCCATGCCACCGACCCTCACCTTTCCCGGCGTCTATATCGAAGAGATTCCCAGTGGCGTCCGAACCATCACCGGTGTCGCGACGTCCATTACGGCCTTCGTCGGCACGGCCCTTCGCGGGCCGGAGAACGAACCGGTCTCCATCAACAGCTTTGCCGAGTTCGAGCGGACCTTCGGCGGTCTCGCGCTTACGAGCCCGCTGAGTTACGCCGTTCGCGACTTCTTCCTGAACGGAGGCGGGCGCTCGCTGGTTGTGCGACTGACGCGCAACGCCGGCACCGCGAAGGTGGCGATCGTCGGCGCGACGAATCCGCTCACCCTCAAGGCCGCCAACCCGGGTGCCTGGGGCAACGGCCTCACTGTCGTCATCGACTACGCAACCCGCGATCCCGCCGACAGCGACCTCTTCAATCTCACCGTCTCGGACGACACCGGCCGGCGCGAGGTCCATCGGAACGTCTCGGTAAACCCTGACGACCCGCGATTCGTCGCCACGGTCCTGAAGCAAAACTCCAGTCTTGTCGTCGTCGAGGAGGACAGCAACGGGGATCCCATCGTTCCCGATGACCACCCGGACGAAGGGAGTACTTCGGCAACCGCCGATTCCGGAAAGGACGGCGACGCGCTCACGGATGCCGAAATCACCGAGGGCACCGGTCTCGAGTCTGGCAAGAAGGGCCTGTTCGCCCTCGAGAAGGCGGATCTTTTCAACCTGCTCTGCATCCCGCCCTACAAGGATACGGGCGATGTGGACTCGACGGTGCTCGAGACGGCGGCGACCTACTGCACGCGGCGGCGGGCCTTCATGATCGTCGATCCGCCCTCGGACTGGACCTCCAGGGATGCCGCCAAGGGCGACGGTTCGACGACGGGGATCGCCGCCCTCGGCACCACCAGCCGCAACGCCGCGGTCTTCTTCCCACGCCTTCGCAAGCCGGACCCGCTGCGAGATAACCAACTCACCGACTTCGCGCCCTGCGGCGTGGTCGCAGGGATCATGGCACGGATTGACGCCACGCGCGGCGTCTGGAAGGCGCCGGCCGGCCTGGAAGCGAACCTGGTCGGAGTTCCGCAATTGACCGTCTCCTTGAGCGACTCGGACATCGGTGAATTGAATCCGCTTGGCGTGAACTGCCTTCGCGCGATGCCGGCCGTCGGCCGCGTCGTCTGGGGCGCGCGGACGCTTCAGGGCGACGACCGGTTGGGCTCCGAATGGAAATACATCCCCGTGCGCCGGCTCGCGCTCTTTCTCGAGGAAAGCCTTTACCGGGGAACGCAGTGGGCGGTCTTCGAACCCAATGATGAACCCCTCTGGTCCCAGCTACGCCTCAACATCGGCGCCTTCATGCAGGATCTTTTCCGCAAGGGCGCGTTCCAGGGGAGAAGCCCGCGGGAGGCGTATTTTGTGAAGTGCGACGCCGAGACGACCACGCAGAACGAAATCAATCTGGGCATCGTGAACATCATCGTCGGCTTCGCGCCGTTGAAGCCCGCGGAATTCGTTGTGATTCAAATCCAGCAGATTGCCGGTCAGCTCCAAGCTTGAGAGGACTCCCATGGCACAGTTCAGCGTCAATCCCCAGCGCTTCAATCCGTACAGCGGCTTCAAGTTTCGTGTCCGCTGGGACGGGCAATACGTCGCCGGTGTGAGCAAGGTCAGCGCGCTCAAGCGCACGACCGAAGTCATCAAACATCGCGAAGGCGGAGATCCGAGTTCGAGCCGGAAGGCCCCCGGCAGGACGGAATTCGAGGCCGTGACCCTCGAACGCGGCGTCACCCACGACCTCGCCTTTGTGCAATGGGCCAACAAGGTCTGGAACTACGGGGCGGGCCTTGGCGCGGAGGTTTCCCTGAAGGACTTCCGAAAGGACATCGTGCTCGAGATGTACAACGAGGCCGGCCAGCTCGCGATCGCTTACAAGCTCTACCGCTGCTGGGTTTCGGAATTCCAGGCGCTGCCGGATCTCGACGCCAACGCCAACGCGGTCGCCATCCAGCATCTGAAACTCGAAAATGAAGGCTGGGAACAGGACTTCGAGGTTCCCGAACCCGCGGAACCGTCCTTCACGGAGCCCCCGGTTTGATTCGGACGTGCCGAGGTCACGGCGTGCCATGCCCAACCCATCGGGGCGGACCCAACGCGACCAAGACCGTCCTGGGTCCCACCCCTGTTGAATCCCGGCGGTACCGCGCGTCTTCCCAAGCGTCGCCATGCGAAGTCTCACCGACCACGACCTGGTGGAGGTCTGGGAACAGGGAAACGGGCAGCCTCCATTCGATCGCGCCCTCACCCTCCTCGGGCGGGCGCATCCGGATCTCACCTCGGCCGATCTTGCCCGTCTTCCCCTGGGCGCGCTCCATCAGCGTCTTCTCGACCTTCACGCCGCGGTGTTCGGACGGCATCTCGACGGTACGGCGTGCTGCCCCGAATGTGGGGATCGTCACGAATTCCGCCTCGCTATCGCGGATCTGCAAACGCAACTGCCGTCCGCAATGCCGAAAGACGGGATTCTCCTCGAGGAGGACGAATGGCGCGTCGAGGCCAGCCTGCCAACGATTGCCGATCTCGCGGCCGCATCCGCGTGTGAGGAGGCGACGGAAGCGCGCTCGGCACTCCTGGCGCGCTGTATCCGGAAGGCCAGCCGCCGGGAAGTCCCGGTCCCGCCGGACGATCTCCCCGATTCCATTGTGCGCCGGCTGTCCGAACGCCTCTCCCAACTCGATCCCGGCGCCGAGATCCTGATCCAGCTCCAGTGCACCGCTTGCGGCCAGCCCTGGTCGGCAACCCTCGAACCTGGGGAATTCGTATGGTCGGAACTCAGCGCGCTCGTCCGCCGCCTCCTTTACGATGTGCACACCCTGGCACGCGCCTATGGGTGGACGGAAACGGAAATCCTCCGAATCGGACCCGCCCGGCGGCAGGTCTATCTCGATCTGGTGGGGACTGCCTGATGGATTACTTCAGCCGACTTGCCGAACGGGCCATGCAGCGGGCGCCGACCGTCCGTCCGCGAATTCCTTCATTGTTTTCACCTCGAACGCCTCGGAACGAAGGGGGAGATATCCACCCGGTTCCGGCGGAAAGCGTGGAATTCGGTCCCGGCCATCCCGAATCACGCTCGCATTCGGCGATGGCGCCCAGGCCGGATCCCGCGGCGCCGGCGCCCCGGGTCGATCCTGGCGCCAGGACGCGCGACCGGGTGTCCCCGGAATGGATCGAGGGCCCGACCCGTCCCCAAGGCGACTCGCATTCCCAGGGGCCGCCGCCGGCGGTGTCCCCACCCCCCCCAAATCCGACGCCTCCAATCCCGGTCCGGGTGCACAATGTCACTCGACCGAAATCGGAGTCCGGCGCCGCGCTCGTTGAATCCGGGGAGCTCCACCGACCGGATCCGCGGCCTCCCATCCCTTCACCGCCCCCCGTCGGCGCGCCTCCGGTTGCGCCCGGGACGCGGACGACCTCGGAACCCGGCCCGATCCGCCCATCGACCGCTTCCCCCCGACCTGCGGAGGACCTCGCCCGACCGCCAGTGACGCCGACGGAGGTCAGGGCGCTGAGTTCCGGTGCGACCGTCGCCGGACCGACTTCCGCGCGCGTCCGACCGGGGCGAGGCTCGATCGAACCGGTCGTCGATGCACCCAAACGCAGCGATCGCCCTCGAGGGGCGACGGGAGACAACGGCGAGCCGGCGAAGCGTGGACCGTCACGGCCGGCAGAGTGGATCGCCCCGGCACCGGCGAGGTCCAGGTCCGGTGCGCCCAGGCCGCCGGTCCAGGTCCACATCGGCCGCGTGGAAGTGCGCGCGGTGATGGGGACGCCTCCAGCACCGGCGGCGCGTCGGGGCGGCCGTGAGCCGCGACTCAGCCTGGCCGAGTATCTTCGATCGCCGCGCGGGTCCGCGTCTCCATGAGCAACGCGCTGGCCATCGCGGGAGTCACGGCGGTTCTGAAGAACCTCCTGGATAACGCCGTGATCGATGCGTCCCTGACGTCAGCCCTGGGAGGCACGGTGACCGTCAGCACCCTTCCACCCGATCGCGCCTTTCGGCCGGAGAACAACGAAGAGAACCGGCTCAATCTCTTTCTCTTCCAGGTCACCTACAATGCGGCGTGGCGCAACGTGGGCCTGCCGTCGCGCGACACGCGAGGCAACCGCATCTCGAACGCCCCGCTCGCGCTGAACCTGCATTACCTGCTCTCGGTGCATGGCGTGCAGGAGTTCCAGTCGGAGATCCTCCTGGGATACGCGATGCAATTATTGCATGAGACCCCGGTCCTTACCCGGGCCGGCATCCTTCAGACCTTGCAGAACGGCTCACCCGTGTCGGCGGCCGGGGTCCTGCCGCCGGCCTACGCCTCGCTCGTCGCGGCCCAACTCGCCGAGCAGGTGGAGCAGATCAAGATCGTCCCGCAGTATCTCAATACCGAGGAGATCTCGCGCTTTTGGTCGACGTTCCAGACGAATTACCGGATGAGTGTCGTCTACCAGGTCTCGGTGGTGCTGATCGGAACGGATGCCCCGGCCAAGGCGCCACTGCCCCTTTTGACCCGCGGGGCGGCAGACGGCGGATTCACCGCTCAGCTCGGATTGCTGCCGCCTTTTCCGGTGCTGGATTCGCTCCAACCACCGGACACACAGCCCGCCGCCCGACTCGGCGAGATCATCCAGCTCCGCGGAAGAAACCTCAGCGGCGCCAATCTCGGCGTTCGTCTTGTCAGTTCCCGGCTTCCGTCCGAGCTGTCCCGCCAGCCTGAACCTGGCGCCACCAACGAAGAGGTGAGCTTCAGATTGACCGGGACCCCGGCCGACCTCGCGGCGGGCATTTACCAGGTCGCGCTGGAGCTGCAGCGACCGGGCGAGACATTTTCCCGGGTCACCAACAGCCTCGCGCTGCTGGTGGCGCCGACGATCACCTCGCCGCTCCCGCTGCTGGTGACCCGCGACGCCGCGGGCTCCGCGGTGATTCCCATCTCGTGTTCCCCCGAGGTCCGTCCCCTTCAGAGAACCACGCTGGTCGTCGGCGATCGTGAAGTCCTCGCCGACCCGCATCCGAACCAGACGCCCAGCCTGACGTTCTCCCTGCCCGACGCGGACCCCGGCGATCATCTCCTGCGGCTGCGGGTGGACGGCGTGGAGAGCCTCCTCGTCGACCGGTCGACGACGCCGCCATCGTTTGACGCCTCTCAACGCGTCACGATCACATGAACGAATCCCGCGCCCGCCAGTGGAACGAGGCGAATCACCGCCACCTCATGGCGGCCGTGACCTGCGCGCGGGCGCGGATTGAGGCGCGTCTGAAGCCGGGATCTGATCCGGAGACCGACTCATGCCTTGCCGAGGCGCAGCGTTCCCTCGCCGCGATCCAGGCCGCCCTCCCGGCGCCTTCCGCCATCGATTTGATCGCCCGCCGATTCGGTCTATCGGAGTTCGAGCGGGAACTGCTCGTGCTTTGCGCCGGGGTCGAACTGGATCCCGCATGCGCTGCGGCGTGTGCACAGGCCAACGGTGATCCACGCGCCGGCCACGTGACGTTCAGCCTCGGCCTCGCCGCCCTGCCGGGCGCCCATTGGAGCGCCCTCACGCCAGCCGCGCCCTTGCGACGCTGGAAGCTCCTCGAACTCGGCGCCGGATCCGGGCTCACGAGCAGTCCGCTTCGGATCGACGAACGCGTCCTCCACGCCCTTGCCGGCGTGAACTATGTTGACGAGCGCCTTGGGGCCTTCATCCAGCCACTCGCCAATCCGGATTCCCTGGCGCCGTCGCATCAGGCCGTCGCCGACACCATCGCGAGCCTTTGGGAACGGGAACCCGCCGCCATCCTTCTTCTCGTCGGACCCGCGTCTGCGACGAAGGCCTCGATCGTGGCCGCGGCCGCCGGGCGCGCGGGTGGGCCCGTGTTCACGCTCCGTTCCGCGGATCTTCCATCGACACCGGCCGAACGGGAAATCCTCGCGCGCCTTTGGGAACGCGAGGCGGCCCTTCAGGGAGCCACGCTTCTCGTGGACGCCGAGGACGGCCTGACAGCCGAACTTCAACACGCCACACGGGGCTGGGTCGGGGACCTCCACGCGCGCGCGGCCATCGCCGTCCGTGACGCTGGAGAGGGATGGCGTCGGGATGTTCACCGGTTCGAAGTCGGCCAGCTACCGACACGCGAGCAGCACGCCCTTTGGCAGGAGGCGCTCGGACCTCTCCGACACCTCCTGAACGGGGAAATCGATTCCATCGCCGGCCAGTTTTCGCTCGCCCCGGCCTCGATCCGGGCGGTTGCCACCGAGGCTCATGCCAGGGCGGAGGCCGGTGACCTGCCGCGCCTCCCGGGTTTCCTGTGGGACCAATGCCAACGCCTGGCGCGCCCACGACTGGAGGATCTCGCCGAGCGGATGGCGTCGGCGCCGAGCTGGGAGGACCTGGTTCTGCCCGAGCCGCAGATCGCGACGCTTCGAACGATGGCGGTTCAAGTCCGCGAGCGCTTTCAGGTCTATGAGAAATGGGGGTTCGGCACGCGTCTGTCGCGCGGCCTTGGGATCACCGCCCTGTTCACCGGCGCCAGCGGCACCGGCAAAACGCTCGCGGCCGAGGTCCTGGCCGGGGAACTGCACCTCGACCTCTATCGAATCGATCTCAGTTCGGTCGTCAGCAAGTACATCGGCGAAACGGAGAAGAACCTGCGGCGCGTGTTCGACGCCGCCGAGACACGGCGGGGCGATTCTCCTGTTTGACGAGGCCGACGCCCTCTTCGGCAAGCGCAGCGAGGTGCGGGACAGCCACGATCGCTACGCGAACATCGAGATCAGCTATCTCCTCCAGCGCATGGAGGCCTACCGCGGTCTCGCAATTCTCACGACCAATCTCAAAAACGTCCTCGACCAGGCGTTCCTCCGGCGGCTGCGATTCGTCGTTTCCTTCCCGTATCCCACGCCTGCCGAACGCATCGAGATCTGGCGGCGCGTGTTTCCCGGTTCAGCACCCCGGGAGGGAGTGGACTTTCAACGCCTCGCCCAACTGAACCTCGCCGGCGGCAACATTCGCAATATCGCTCTCCACGCCGCCTTTCTCGCGTCGGCGGCCAGGGAACCCATCGGAATGCGCCATCTCCTCGCCGCCACCCGCACCGAATACGGCAAATTGGAACGGCCGCTCACCGGGACCGAGATTGGAGGCTGGACGTGAGCGGGATTCAAAGCGCGCCGATCCCTCGACCGCGCGCCGTCGAGCCGGGGATCGCCGCCATCTCCGGGTCCGCGGCCCGCCCGACGCGGGACCATGCCCCCGTGGCTGCGGGCGACGATGCGGGCCCACCCCGTCGATTTCGAGGCGGCGACGACAACGACGCCCACGCTGGCGACGCCCGCGCCGAGCACCCGGTGCGAGAGATCAACCTCCGCATCGACGAACTTGTCCTGCACGGATTTCCACCACTGAACCGTCACCGGGTCGCCGACGCATTCACAACCGAGCTCACCCGGCTTCTCCAGGCCCACGGCCTTCCTTCGAACTGGCAACGGCCGGACGACCCGCATCGGCCCCGGCCCGCGGAGGTCCGTCTTTCGAACCATCCCACGCCGGAGGCCGTCGGCCGAGCCCTCGCGCGTGCTCTCTTTGGAGGACGCCATCGATGAGCACGCGCGCAACAGTCTCAAGCGAACGCTCCAGGCGCGCGACGGCGTCGGAAAAGCCGCCTTCGTCCCTCGCCCTCTCCCTCTCCCTCTCCCGTCCGACATCCCCCCGCCTGCCGGAGCGGCTCCGTCCCGCGAAGGCCGGAGAGGGATGCGGTGAGGGCTCGCCGAAATGCGATTCGCAAACCACGATCTCCACCCAGGCCCTGGTCCGTGAACTCGCGCCTGCCTTCGGCCTTGCCCCGGATCGAATCGTCGTCCGCTGCGACGCCGCCGCCCGCCTTCGCACCGAAGCGCGGCACGCGGCAGGTTTGATGGAACGCGGCTCGGTCCTCCTGCATCCGGATCGCTACGACCCCGGCACACCCGACGGTCGTTTCCTCCTCGCCCACGAACTGGTTCATCTTGCGCAGCGCCAGGAAAACCAGCTCGTCCCAGGGGCTGCGATGCCCGACGCGGTCGAGGCCGAACACGAGGCCGATGTCCTCGCCGCCGCGTTCGTGCATCGGGGTGTCCTGGCGCGCCCTCGAGCGGTCCTGCCGGCGGGATTCTCGGCGGCGCGTTCCACCGAGGCGCCGCCTCAGGCGGTGCCCTCGGCTGCGGATCGACTCGTCGCCACCGCGCAGTCGGCCTACCGGTCGGAGATCTCGCGGATTCGCCATCTACTCTACACGGGCGTGTTCGATTGGGTGGTCAGGGACTCGGAGGTCGATGAAATCCTTTCGATCCTCGCCGGGTTTTCATGGGTGACGGCCCGCGCCATTATCGCCGCGCTCCCGGAGAAGCTGCGTTGGAAACTCGCGGAGAACGTCAGCAGCGGGCATTGGAAGCTCTTCCGACTTCAGATCCTCGCCGCGTACGCCGCGCTCGACGAAAAGGACCTGGCCAGGCTTTCGCGCGGGCACTTCCGCGGAATGAGTTTCTACGGGTTCACCGACGAGGAGCACTTCGCCCTGCGGGAGGTCCTCGGAGACCGCGCGCGGCTTCATCGTGAATTGGCTTCTCTCGTTCGGACACCCGGGGAGCGTGACGCCTGGGAGGAACTCCGAACCGCGGATGTCCGGTACGACGAGGACACCGAACTCAAGAATGCTCTTCAGACCGCCATCACCCTCGAACAGACCCGGCGCGACCGCGCCGAGCGCGTCACGCGGGATGACCTCGCCCCGCGCCTGAAACGCTGGCGCCGGATCCTGGACGGATTCTGGATCACCGACGCGGAGGCGCTGCGCGTGCTGGATGAGATCGGCGCGTATCTTCCCGAACCCGGAGCGGTCGAGGCCATCGGGGACGCCCTCGAGCGCGCGGGCCTGCTGGATGATCTGATCGGAAACATCCCGGCCGATCGCATCTATGAGCGTCCCCTGGCGGATGCGGCCGCCGGGCGCCCGCCGGACCGGCGAAAGGTCCTCCTGCGGCTCGCCGGTTCCCGGCCGCCTTACAAGAACTTCGAACTCGCGAAGCGTTTCCTTTCGTATCGCTGGTACGACTGGGCGATTACCAGCGACGAGGCCTTCCTCGCCTTCCAACTGGTCAAGGTCCTCCCGTCGGGCATGCAGACCGCCTTCTTCGGACTCGAGGATGGCAAGTTCGCCTATCGGCTCACCGAACAGATGAGCCAGTCCATGCGCGAAGGCGAGACGATGAACTTCTACACCGGTGGCAAGGACCAGCGGGAGTTGAAGTCGATCCAGGTCCAGCTTCTCGACGACTCGGTCTGGAGTCCCCGTGCGATCGGCGCCGGCGGCTCACGGTTCGGTCGGCTCCAGTCCCTGATCAGCATGGCCATTGCGGGCGGGGAACACGAATGGGTTTTCGGACAGTCCCGGCGCCGGTATCCCCAACTCGTCAAGGCGGACCTGTATCAGGATCACGAGTTCCTGACCGTCATCATCGAGAAGTTCCGGCTCTACCGATCCCACGGTGTCGATGAGGACGGCCACCCCTACCTGCGCGAACGCTATGAACCGGAGGTCCTCAAGGGCGTTCCCTTCACCGATGACATCCTCGAGGCCATCACCCAAATCCCCGTCGTCGGCACCGCCGTCGATGGCCTCAACTTCTTTTCCCACATCCTCAATTTCCTGTGGGCCTCCGATGGAGGGAGGATTGTCGGATCCCTGTTCACCCAATCGCTGGGCGGCGAACACCTCAACCTTGCCGAATTGCAGGAGGCGTTCGATGGCAATTTCCTTGGTGTTCGTTTCAAGCCGTCCGTCCGGCGGGGAAAACTCCCGCGGGGCCGTCGCGGCCAGCCATCGAGGCTGCCGGACATCAACTTCGCCGCCGTTCACTGGGACACCAAACGGGGGCTCCTCGAGGCGAGGATCGACGACCTTCGAATCGCCGCGATCCGCTATCCCATCGAGAACTTCCAGGTCCAGACCGGCGAGGGTTCCGGAACGGGGCTCAAGGTCCTCATCGGGTATCCCACCCAGTCGAATCACCAGTCACCGTTCCTCGATCTTTCTCTCAGTTCGCTCCACATCACCGACGTCCTCGTGACTTACCCGGACTTCATGATGGGCGTGAATTCGGGAGATGCCGACGACGTGGTCGTCCGCATGGGGGCGCGATCGAGGAACTTCAGCGACCTTCCCCGACCCTCGCGCGGTTTCGACCTCCGATCGCTGATCTCGCTTCCGTTCCTGACGAAGTTCATCGACATCCCGGTCCTTACGCCGGTGCTGTCGGGAGGCGAGCCGGTCTTTCGGACCGCCGGGCCGCGGATGCGCGAGGCCCTGCTCGAACCGCGGCTGCCGATGGACGTCACGGTCACCGCGGGTCGGACGGCCCTTCAGGGTCTGTTCGAAAGCACGGGTCAGTTCGTCGCCTCGGTCGAAGTCTCGAATCTCTCGATCCGCGGGGGCGACTCCCTTGAGAGCTATCGGCTCGCCCTCGAGAAGACCCTTCACGACTACGACCTTCGCCTGGCCAGCGTGGAGGCGGACCTCCACGGCGCGCCTGCCGATCAACTCATCGTTCGCAGTCACCGCCTGCGGCAGATTCGCGATGCCATCGCCCGTGAACTCGAAGACACCAGGCATAAGGAATCCGAACTGGCTGTCCTTCGCTCGAAGAATGAAAAGGACCTGACACCCGCCGATCGGGCGCGCATGCGCGAACTCCACGGCGGCGTTCTCCTGGACATCGGTGATCTCCGGGTCCGAGGCCTCGAAGGCGGCGTGAATCTCGAGGAACTTCACCTGACCGATGTCCACGGTCAGGGCACATCCCTGGTCGGCGCGCTCAGCCTGCTGTCTCCCAACGAGACGCTGGCCCGGATGCTCAAAGGCGAATCCTACCGCCCGGCGATCGTGAGCCGGCACCGGGAACCCAGCGAATTCACGCTGGACCTGGGCACGTTCCGCACCGGCCCGATTTCCGTGCGCGATCCGATGCCCACCCTGGAGGAGGTCGACGAGGAGCTGAAGCGCCTCGATGGGCGGATGCAGAATGATCCCGGGGATGTCGCGCTCGTCGAGCAACGGCTCAGGCTCCAGGCGCGCCGGGAGCGTGTCGCCCGCTATGAGAACCTGCTGAATCGCGGGTTGGAGAACCTGGACCGCAACCAGGAACAGGAACTTGTCCGCCTTCGGCAGGAGGTTATCCGCGGGTCGGGCTTCGAGATTCAGAGCCTCGCCGCCAAGGATGCCTCCCTGACCCTGGGTCCGGTGGGTCTCAGCAAGGAAGGAGGAACGGGTCCGGAACGGATCGATACCTCCCGTGTGCGGCGAGCCGGACTCGCGGCCCGACACCTCGAGGTCCGCGGGATCCGAGTCCCTGAACAGGGTCTTGAGGTGCGCACCATCCAGGGGGACAAGGTCTCGCTCCAATACGACCGCGACGAGGCTGGCGGACGGCTTCACGCCGAAGGCACGGCCCTGTCGGTCGAAGGGGTCACTCGCGCTACCTCCCGGGAACTCCTGACCCAGGAACGAAAGGTCCTTTCCGAACAGGTCCGCCTTCGAGCCCCGATCGCTCTCTTCCTGTCTCCCGACGAAATCGAAGCCCTCCTGAAGGACGCCGTCGCCCTCCGTCGCGAACTCGGCCAGGCCTACGCCCGCCAGCATCTCGCCCAATCGGAAGGACGCTCCGACCCCGACGCCGACGCGCGGGTTGTCGAACTGGAACGGCAGTTTGAGCTCTGGAAGAAACGGGCCGGCTACGGCGGGCTTCTCGCCGAGCAGGCGCGACTCGGACAGGATTACGCCCGCCAACATCTCGCCCAGACCGAGGGAAACGAAGTGCCGGGGCTGGATGACGAGATCCGAGGCCTCGAGACGCGGCTGCGTCCGATCGAGGCGTGGTTGAAGACCCTCGATCCCGCGAAGCTCGACCTCGCGCGCGAGATCCTCGGCCTCCAGATCGCGCTCCCGGTACGCCGTCGGTTGGATGCCATCGATGCCGACCTGGTTGATCTCTCGCGCCTGGAACTTCAACTGCGTCACGCCGAGACTCGTCTCGCCGATCTGCGCGCCCGGCATCAACCCACCGCGGACGCCGAACAGGAAGTCGCCGTGTTCAGGACGGACCTGGACCACTGGCACAAGCGAATCGTCCTGGGCAGCGTGGTTGCCGAGGACGTCAACGTGCGCGTCAGCGGACTGGGCAACCTTTTCGGCGGCGACACCGACATAGGTTCACGGCTTCGAAGCGGACTCGCCATCGAGGGCGGCCGGACGCCCCCCGTCGGTGACCTGGCACAGACCCCATGGGCCCGGCGGCTGGTCCTCACGGAATCGCGCCTCCCGGGCCTGGCGGCCGCGCGCGTCGAGGCCTCAAACATCCGGGGCCGGTTTGAGTCCGACGCGAAGCGCATCCGGTTTGACGGTCTCGGCTTCGACTCCCTGAGCTTGCTGCAATTCGCCTTTCAGGGCGGAGCCCATCGCGTCTTCTCGGAAGGCACCAGCACCCTGGCCAACGTCGAACTTACCGGTGAGATCCGTATGGCCGACCGGACCACGGAACTTGGCGAGTCGGAATGGGTGCCCACCGGCGTGCATGTCAAGCGCTTCGCCATCGGCCGCATCGAGGCGGAACGCCTCGGGTATGCGAACACGCGGATGGGTCTCTTCGTGGAAATCCTCTCCGGAGCCGTCGGGGGCATTCTCGTCACTGACACCGACGTCGACCTCGCCCCTGGGTCCGTGCCGCGACTCAAGGCCCGCGCTGCCGTCGGGAGTCTCGAACAACTCCAGTTCACGGCGTCCGTGGCGGCCGCCCTGCATGCCCAGGGCACCCTGGAGGGTCGCGAGGTCTCGGTCGAATATGTGGACGACGGAACGAAACGGCTCCTCACCGCCCAGGTCGAGGAACTCAGCCTTTCCGGCGCCGATCTCACCTTCGGCAGCCAGCATATCCGCGGCTATTTCCGGAAGCTCTCCGGCGGCGCGACGCTCGATGCCTCCGGAACACTCGATCTTCACGACATCCAGGTTCAACAGGTCCACCTCGGTCCATCGCAGTTCAAGGCGGGACACGTCCACGCCGCGATCGATTCCGGCGTCGACATCCGCGGCCTGAAGCTCGATGCCCGCGTGGAATTCGATCCCATCCAGGGCGACCCCCGGATCAAGCGCATCCAGGTCCGCCAGCTCCGGTTCGACTCCGCCGTGCTCGAGGGCATTCGGGTTGGAGTCGCCGGAACGCCTCGGGATCCCGCCCGCGGTATCGAAGGCGAATCTCCGCTGGCCATCGACCTCGCGCACGCGGACGCCCACGACTTCTACCTCCGCGGCGACAATCTCGTGGACCGGCGCTTTGCCGTGGATATTCAACGGAACTACACCGTGCGGACGCTGAAGGTCCGGATCGGCGAACTCGGCAGCGAAACGATCAAGGCCGGGTTGTCCCTACAAGGTTCCGCGATCGGCGGGAGGCTCTACGGCCCGGACAAGACGGCGATCGACCTTGGCACGATCACCTCCCTCAGCGGCGGTTTCAAGGGATTCGGTCTCGACACCGGGATCAGTTCATCGAGTGACTTCAAACTCACCGGCGGCATCACCCTTCGACCGGATGCCATGGTCGTCCAGGACATCGAGACCGAAGGGACCCTTCTATCCTGGCAGACGGACTATCACAGCGCCGACGGTACTTCCCTCAGCCTGAAGCTTGCGTCCCTGACCAAGATGCATCTCCAGGACCTGACGTTCGAGTACGTGCGGGTCCTCGAGGACAAGAAGGAGGTCCGCCGCCTGAGCCGGGTCCACCTGAACCAGTTGGCGATCGAGAACATTGGCTCCGGTCCGCTCCGGTACACTGGACCGCTGACCACGGCGGGAGGCGCCCCGACCGTCAGCCAAACGACGGTCGATGCGACGGGTTCCACCATTTCCAAGTTCCGGCTCAAGGAGATGGATCTCGACCTCACCCCCTTTCATGAGTCGCAGATGTTCGATGTCGCCGATGTCCGACTGGCTCAGGTGCAGCATCTGAAGGTCGCGATCGAGAAGACATTCGGAAGCAAAAAATCCCGGACGGAAATTCTCGGCACGCTTTACGCCAATCACATGAGCGGCAAGCTGACGTTCGACCGTGTGAAGCTGGGGCCCGACAAGGACTGGAATCGGATCCAGGGAACGTTTCATCTCGGCGAGGCCGGTCTTTTCGAACCGGGAGTCACTTACCGAAGTCCGGACGGGAAGGAGGTCAAGGTTCGCGGCTTCGCGGATACCGAGGCTGACCTCTCCTTGAAGGGCGTCGACGCCACCTTCAATGAGAACGGGACGCTCCAGGTCTCCGCGGACGACGTCGCGGTCAAGAACCTGGAGGTCACCGCCGGCAATCTGAAAGTCACGCTTCCGACGGTCCGCATCCATTCCGCCATTGCGGGCCTGCGGGGGCTTGGACTCGACGATGGGCTGGAGTTCCTGGGAGCAACTGCGAAAGAGTTGTCCGCGGAGCATCCGGGATTGACCGTCGACATCGATCGCACCCCCGACCCGGACGATGACCCGAGCGCGCCGTCGCCCCCTCCAGAAAAATTTACCGCCGAGCCGATCAGTGGCCTCCAGGGGCGCGCTTTCTATCGGTACTGGGTGCTCCCAAGCTGGCAGGCGCGCGGTTACGTCGACATCGACAAGGGACAGATCACGAATATCTCCTCTCCGAGCCTGAAGTACACGCCGGGCGAAGAAGACGACTCCGGCATCGCCGAAAGGGCCGTTTCCTCCCTCGGCACGTTTTTGGCCGACGATGTCGTGGACAGCGTCAAGGGCGTGTTTTACCAGCTTGATCTCCGGACTCTCGTCGAGGGCCTGTTACAATCCAAACCCGGCGGTGGAGGAGGGGGTGGAGGCTCCGGCAAACCCGCCGCCAAGGACCTGACCAACCTCTACAAACTCAAACTCGACGTCGAACCTTTGAGTTTCGGGGGCGGCATGTTCGGGACCAAGGAAAGATACGTTCGATTGCGTGGGACCGGCGCCGGCAGCAGCCCGTTGTCCATTCACTCACCCACTGCGGTCGGCACCGAGCTGAATATCGCCACGGCCGCACTCGAACTGGAGAAGATTCATTACAATTTCGGGCCACCCGCAGCCCCCAGGCCGCGCGGTTCCCCCGCACCACTCGTAGATCCCGCCCGGACGAAACTTCTCGAGACTGGCACCACACGTTTTGTCAATCTCAGGGTAACTCTCTCGAGCCTGGCCCAGGTGGTCCTCAATGTGACCCTGGAGGTCGACAACGCCACGATCCGCGACGTCGCGTTCGGCAATGTCCAGGTACTGAACCCGGGCGTCCTCTCGACGCTGGCATCCCCCGCGGACAATCCATGAAGCCCTCGCCTGCACGTGAAGCACGTCCTCGCAGCCGCCGAGGTAAGGAGGCGGGACCACCGCCACGTCGGATGGACCCGGTCGCCAACCGATCCCCGTCCCGTCCGCTCCTGGCCTGCGCCCGGGAACGCGAAGCCGAGACCGCCGAACGCACCCTCGCCTCATCCGGACCGAAACTCGGCCCGCGCCCACTCGGCACGAACACCAGTCAAGGCGGCTCCGGCGGATCGCCGCTCCCACCCGTCACCCGCGCCTTCTTCGAGGCCCGACTCCATCACGATTTTGGAAAGGTCCGCATTCATTCCGGTCCCGATGCGCGTGCCGCGACGGGCGATGCCGAAGCCGATGCTGTGACGGTCGGTGAGGACATCTACATTCCGCACGAGCTTACGGAACCCGGGGAGGACGCCCGCCTTCCAGCCCTCCTCGCCCACGAACTCGCGCACGTCGCTCAACACGTCGAGCACGACGCCTCGGAGGTGCCGCAGGCTCGCTGCAGCAGTGAAAAGATGGGCCTCGGCACCAAGCCCCCGGATGAGCCTTTCACGGATGAGACAGGCAAGGCCGCGGAGGACGGTTTCGTCCTCTTCGACGTCGATTGCGCGGAGTTGGATCCCGGCGACAAGGAGGAGGTTGACGCGCTGATGGCGAAGCACACCGGCAAAGTCCGGATTGAGCTTCACGGTTACTCGAGTCTCGAAGGCACAGGTGACTACAATCGGAACCTCTCGGCGCATCGGGCCGTCGCCCTCAAGCACTATCTCCTCGATCACTTTCCGTCGGTCGTCGAAGTCGACGTCTACGCTCACGGAGCCACCGTGGCTTTTGGGAAGGACACCTCCGGCAATCGTCGCGTCGGCATCAAGATCGCCGATGAACCCGCGGTTGCCGCAGGCGGCGCGGCGGGTGCCTTTGTGGGATGGCCGGGCGGGTTGCTCGGCCACATCATCGACCTCGCCGGGGCGGGCCTGGGGCAGGGCGCCGACCTCACGATCCACGATGATCCGGGCCACGGCAGAGGCTATCCGGCCGGATCCCCGCCCTGGCCGTACCCGCAGCACCTGGAGTTGTCCGGGTTTCTACCGGATACCTTCACGCTCTCCCAGGGTGCCTGGTCCCACGACACACCGCCCTCCGAGGCGGAGTACCAGGACGTCCTGAGACTCGCCCGGCGCAATTACTCCTTCTTCTCCGCGATCCTCGGTCGGACAGGGACCCTGCCGATTCTTCACTTCGACGCGAACGAACTCGCCAACCTGGCCGCCGCCTCCGCCCTGAACACGCAGCGGTCGCTGGACACACCGACGCCGACCGACATCTCCAATCAATCGCCGGACACGACCATCGTGCCCGCCGGAACGTTGAAATTCGGAGAGGGCGCCCGGAAAAAACGACGCCGCAAAAAGCGGTTGCAGGACCAATGATCTGACCTCACCCCCATGAGTTCCTTTCCCGGTTCACCGCGCCTGATCAAAGGCGGATTGGTCCTTGTCAACCCGGACACGGGCGCGGTGTTGCGCGTCATCTCCCTGCAGTACAATCCGGACACGCTGAACCGCACGCTCCAACCCCAAGGGGCAGGCACGGAGACCGGCGATCGTCTCGAGACCCTCCGTCTCAAAGGACCGCCGGTGGAGACCATCAAACTCGAGGCGGAGATCGATGCGACGGATCAACTTGAGTTTCCCGATCAGAATCCCGTGACCGTGAGCGCCGGGATTTCACCCGAACTCGCCGTGCTCGAGACGATCCTGTATCCCGCGAGCGGCCACCTGCAGCTCAACGACATCCTCTCGCGGAGCGGTTCCCTGGAGATCATCCCGGCCGCGGCCCCCCTGGCCCTTTTCGTCTGGAGCCGCAACCGCGTCGTCCCCGTGCGCCTGACTGAGTTCACGGTCACCGAGGAGGCCTTCGATCCCGCGCTCAACCCAATCCGCGCCAAGGTCAGTCTCAGCTTGCGCGTTTTGTCGATCAACGACCTGCCGTACGCTTCGGCGGGGGCGAGTATCTATCTCGCCTACCAACAGCAGAAGGAAAGCCTCGCCGCGCGCGTTCAAAGCACGCCCCTCACCACCCTCGGACTGACAAGCCTTCCATGAGCACCGCCGCCTTTCCCCCTGGCAGCCGCTATGCCGCCACCGAGATCGCCGAATTCCACGGCTCCGATGGCAGGTTCGTGCCCTATCTCCGGCGCCGTTTCCTGCCCGATCCGGACTCCTTCGCGCTCCTGCAGGAGCACGCCACGGTCGATGGAGACCGGGTGGACAACCTGGCCGCAACCTACCTTGGCGATCCCGAGCAGTTCTGGCGCCTCTGCGACGCCAACCGGGTTTTGTTCCCAACGGAACTTGTCGATACCGTGGGGCGGCGCCTGAGGATCACCCTTCCGGAAGGACTGCCCATTTCCACACCCATTGCCTGATGCTCAAGGGAGTCCATCTGACGGTATTAATGGGTCCGGTGACCTTCTCGCCCATTCCCACGGACCTGGTTGATGCGCTCATCAGCGTGCAGATCACCGAGTCCGCCGGTGAGCGCGGCGGCTTTCAGCTCACCTTCGCCGTGAGCAACCGGTCCCGGATTCAGCGGGAACTGCTTCCCGGCGGTTTCTTTGATCCTCCGCGCCGCGTCATCGTGGTCGTAACGCTGAACGGAACGCCCCGGGTCCTGATGGACGGCATCATCACGCGTCACGAACTCAACATCGCCGCCAATCCCTCCGAATCGACGCTGGTCATTACCGGGTCCGACCTGACTCAGGTCATGGACCTGATCGACTTCAGCTTCATTCCCTGGCCGGCCCTGCCCCCGCATGGGATCGTCCTGACGCTCGTCGCGAAATACGCCGTCTACGGGATCTTCCCGAAGGTCGTCCCGAGCATTCTCAGCCTCGTCGACAGCCCGCTGATCCGGGTTCCGAAACAGGAGGGGACGGACCTCGCCTACATCCGCGAACTGGCCGCGCAGAACGGGTACGTGTTCTACATCGAACCGGGTCCGTTTCCGGGGGTCAACGTGGCGTATTGGGGACCCGAGATCAAACGGGGAACCCCGCAGGCGGCGCTGACAGTCAATCATGACGGCGGCTCCAACGTGGACACGCTGAGTTTCAGCTTCGACGGTCTCGCCAAGACCCTTTATGTGCTCTTCGTCCAGGACAGGGACAGCGGCAGTCCCATTCCCCTTCCGGTTCCAGACATCACGCCGCTGAACCCGCGTCTCGGGCGCAAGGTGCCGTTCCCGCTCTCGTTTACGCCCCTGAACCGGTCGGGATCGCATACCGAAGACGAAAAGAACGACACCGCCCGCCAGCATCCGGTGGAAGCGATGGCACGCGCCCTGGCCAAGGCCTCGCGAAGCGCGGATGTCATCACCGCCACCGGCTCCCTCGATGTCCTTCGATACGGCCAGAGCCTCAGGGCCCGCGCGCTGGTCGGAGTGCGCGGCGCCGGCGTTGCGTATGATGGCCTCTACTTCGTCAAGAGCGTGACGCACCTTCTCCAGCGGGGTGTGTACCGGCAAAACTTCAATCTCACTCGCAACGCCCACATCTCACTCTCCAACACCTTGTCGCCGTGACCGAAACCCGAAGATTTTATGGAAAATACCGTGGGGTTGTCCTCGCGAACGCCGATCCCAACCGCGAAGGCCGACTGATCGTCCAGGTCACCGACGTCGCCGGGCTGGGTCCGGCCACCTGGGCGAAGCCCTGCGTGCCCTTCGCGGGAAAACAGATGGGGTTCTTCGCCCTGCCCCAGATCGGAGCCGGGGTGTGGATCGAGTTCGAGGGCGGCGACCCGAACCACCCGATTTGGAGTGGCTGCTGGTACCACAATGCCGGCGAGGTGCCAGCCCTCGCCTACGCCACCCCCCCGCCCCTCGGGAACGTCGTCCTGCAGACGCAGGCCCAAAGCGTCTTCATGATGTCCGATCGACCGGGACCGGCGGGCGGCATTCTTCTCAAGACCACGACGGGTGCGTTCATCGCCATCAATGACGTGGGAATCACGATCTCCAACGGCAAGGGCGCCATGATCACACTGACAGGCGCCGCCATCCAGATCCAGGGAACCCCCGTGGATGTGAATGGCGGCGCGCTCACCGTCACCTGAACGAAGGCCGACGCATGCCAGGGTTTATTCTCCACGCCGGCGCGACCGTCACCTGTTCCCACCAGGGCCGCGCCGAGCCCTCTGCCGTGAACCCCCGGGTCAAAGTCAATGGCCAGGCAGTGGTGACCGTCGTTGCCCCCTATCGCATTCAGGGGTGTCCGGTGACCGTCGGCGGCGCCTCCGTACCCTGTGTCATCGGACTCTGGACAAGCGCGGCGACCCGGGTAACCGCCTCCGGTCAACCCCTCGTCATCGTGGGAAGCACTTCCACCTGCATCCTGAATTTCACCCCGATGATCGTCTCCAAAACCCAGATGCGCGTCTCGGCCGCATGAACCTCCGCTTTCCTTACCAGTTCAGCGCGCTTGGGATCACGGATACCGCTGATGACGAGTCCCACGTGCGTCAGCTGGTCGAACAGGTCCTGTTCACCGCCCCGGGCGAGCGGATCAACCGGCCGACATTCGGCAGCGGCCTCCTGCAACTGGTCTTCGCCCCCAACAACGAGGCCCTGGCGGCCGCCCTGCACGTGGCCGTCCAGGGCGCCTTGCAGCAGTGGCTCGGAGACGTCCTCCAGGTTCAGGCCGTGGAGGTTCTCGCCGAGGACTCCACCCTCCGCGTGCGCGTTGATTACGTCCTTCGCCGCACCCAGGAACAGGGATCGATCCAGATCGACCGCACCTTCTGAGTGTTCCCATGGTGAGTCCTCGTATTTCCTACGACTGTTCCGCGCGCCACCGGCGCCAGGCGCTGGCGCACCCGGCGGATGACCAGGGAAATCCCATCCCGCCCGTCGTCAATGGACTCGATTTCCTGGAGGTCTCCCCCGATCAGACCTCCCTCAGCGTCCACTTCATTCACCCGCTCCCCGGCCAGCCGGGAGGTGTGCCGAACACCGCGGCACTGACGCTGGACAATGTCCGGATCGATGGCGGCGTTCGCATCCGCGGCATCCGGATTGTCCAGATCCAGGCGGCCGCCGAGGTCCTCCGGGTGCAGGTCGACGCGCCGGGAGATTTCTCGACCTATCTTTTTCGCCTCGTGTCCTCGGCCACGGCCGACGCAGTGCCGCCTGGATTCGACCCGCAGTTCGCCGAGATTGCCTTCAGCTTCAAGGTCGATTGTCCCAGTGACTTCGATTGCCGGGCGCAGACCACCTGTCCGCCGGTTCGGCTGGCTTCACCGGATGTCAATTACCTCGCGAAGGACTACGCCAGCTTCCGCCGGCTCATCCTCGACCGCCTCAGCACCCTGCTGCCGGAATGGAAGGAACGGAATCCGGCTGACCTCGGGATTGTCCTGGTGGAATGGCTCGCCCACATCGGCGACTTGCTCAGTTACTTCCAGGACGCGGTCGCCACCGAGGCCTACCTGGGCACGGCGCGACAACGCCGGTCCTTGCGCCGCCACGCGCGCCTCCTTGATTACCCGGTTCACGATGGAAGCAACGCGCGTGTTTGGGTCGCGCTTGAGATCGCGCCCGGGAGTGATGCGGACGGCGGGTCCCTGCCGTCCGGCACCATCCTTTTGACCCGCGACGCAGGAGCGACCGCAACCCTCCACGCCGCGGATCTCGCCGCCACGCTCGTTTCGCGACCCGCCGTCTTCGAAACGGTCGCAGCCGCCTCGCTGACCGCCGCCCGCAACGCGATCACGTTCCATACCTGGTCGGATGCGGCCTGCTGTCTTCCGCGTGGTTCGACGTCGGCCACGCTCCGGCGGGACCCCGATCCGTCCCTCGAACCAGGTGATGTGCTGGTGTTCGAGGAAGTGGTTCATCCCGGGACGGGTCTCGAAGCGGACGCCAGGCGTGCCTATCGTCACGCCGTCCGTCTGACCTCCGTCGAATCCACCGTCGATCCGCTGACACAGGCGCTCGTCGTCAATGTCGCGTGGGCGCCTCCCGACGCCCTGCCTTTCGATCTTCAAGTCTCCGCCATTCTCACGACCGGCGGCGGCCCCCCGCAGGTCGTCCAAACCGCTGTGGCCCGCGCCAATATCCTCCTGGCCGACCATGGTCGGACGATCCCCGGTGAGCCCCTCCTGCCCGCGCTCGCGCCCGGAGACGAACCCTACCGCCCGCGCCTTGCCCGAAGGGACCTCGTCTTCCATGTCCCATTCGACCCGAATGCTGCCCGGAGCGTGTCGGCAACGGACTCCCTCCGACAGGAACCCCATTCGGCGGTTCCCTCAATCCGGTTGTTCGACGGGCGGCAGGATTGGATTCCCCGCCGGGACCTCCTGGCCAGTGACCGATTCGCGCCGGAGTTCGTCGTCGAAACCGAGGTGGACGGCACGGCCTTTCTGCGATTTGGCGACGACCTCCTCGCCCGACGTCCCGCCGCAGGAACCGCTTTTGAGGCAACCTACCGGATTGGCCGCGGCCGCGACGGCCACGTTGGACCCGACGCCATTGGACGGGTCGTCACCGATTTCACAGGCATCACCCGTGTCTGGAATCCGCTGTCGTCATCGGGGGGCGAGGACCCGGAGACCCTCGAACAAATCCGCGTGGCCGCGCCACAGGCCTTCCGGCGGCAGGAACGCGCTGTCACCGAGGCCGACTGGGTCGAGGTCACCGAACGCCACCCGGAGATCCAGCGCGCGGCTGCGACCTTTCGATGGACGGGGAGTTGGTACACCGTCTTCGTGACGGTGGACCGCGTGGGAGGTCGCGACGTGGACGACGCTTTCCGCGAGGAGCTGCGCGTCTTTCTCGAGCGCTACCGGCTGGCCGATTACGACCTGGAGGTCAACGGCCCGATCTTCGTGCCGCTGGACCTCGGTCTGACGATCTGCGTGTCCCCGGGGTTCTTCCGGAGCGACGTCGAGGAATCCCTGCGCCTGGCGCTCGGCAGTGGTGATCGGCCCGACGGGTCCCGCGGTTTCTTTCACGCCGATAATTTCACCTTCGGCCAGCCCCTCTTCCTCAGTCAGCTCATCCAGGCTGTCACGGCCGTCGAAGGGGTCGCCTCCATCGCGGTCGATCGCTTCCAGCGCTGGCGCCTTCAACCTGCCGGCGAACTCGAGCGCGGATACCTGGAGGTGGATCGCCTCGAGATCATCCGGTGCGACAATGACCCGAACTTTCCCGAGAACGGCCGGATTGAATTCAACCTTCACGGGGGACTTTGAGCACCGACGAATGGCAATGCAGCCGCCACGGATCATGGCCCGCGAGACACAACGCCGTTGGCGTGGGTTTCACTCGGACGTCGAAACCCCGGCCGGTCCCGCTTCGCTGGCCAACCCTGGGCTTGGCTGCGGCACCCCCCTGGCGCGCGCGCGGGTGAGGGGATCTTCGCACCCGTGTTTATGAACGGAGATTCTCCTTCCGTCGGACGATGCGGTTGCGGTTCGCCGGACCGCGCGGCGACACCTGTTGCGGTCGAAAATCGTCCGGGCCTTTCCGCTCTCGCTTACCGCGTGGGCAGGCATGCCTCGTTCAAGCAGTCCCTCCTTTCCGCCCTCGCCACACATCCTGAACTGGCAGGCCTGACGACCCGGGCCGACGATGACTTCACCGTCGCCCTGTTGGACGGCTGGGCGACGGTCCTCGACGTCCTTGCTTTCTACCAGGAGCGCATCGCCAACGAAGGCTTCCTTCGAACCGCCACCGAGCGCCAGTCCATCCGGGAACTCGCCCGGGCCATCGGCTACGAACTCAGTCCCGGCGTCGCCGCGTCCACCTTCCTCGCTTTCACTCTCGAACGCCCCCTCGCCGCCACCACCCAGGCGATCGCCGCCAGCACACCGTCGGAAATCCTCCTGCCGATCGGCACCCAGGCCCAGAGCATCCCGGGCCAGGACGAACTCCCGCAGACCTTCGAGACCATCGAGAACCTCAGGGTTCGGGCGGATTGGAACCGGTTTCTGCCCCTTCGGGGGCGTCGGTGGGTCCCCGTGCTGGGGGTGCGCCACGCGTATCTCCAGGGCACCTCAACCGGCCTCAAAGTCGGGGACTGGCTGTTGATCATCGGAAGCGAACGCCTCGGCAATGCGGGGAGTGAACGCTGGGACCTCCGGCGCCTCGCCTCCGTCGAGCCCGACCCCACCCGCGGCGTCACGAAGGTCACCTGGACCGAAGGTCTGGGAGCGGTTCTCCACGGACGGGTGACGCTCCCCGCAGGCGTCGATGTTCGGGCCTATGCGTTCCGTTCGCATGCCGCCATTTTTGGTCACAACGCCCAGGACTGGCCATCCCTTTCGGATCTCCTCAAGGCTGACTATCTCGGAATCCCCAAGGAAGATCTCACTGACGCCGACCGCATCGAATGGCCTGGCTTCAAATTATTCTCCCCGCAGTTTCCCCCCTCGGCCGCGAGTCGCGCGGTGAAAGCCGGGCCCGGCGGCGTGGCCAACCCTGGCGGCGCCACGACGGCCGATCCAGGCAATGCCCTTACGCGCCGGCCTCAACCCTCGCTGACGAATGACAGCATCGACCTCGACAATCTCTACCCGGGCATTGTCGCCGATTCGTGGATCGCGCTCGTGAAACACGACTGGGTGGAGGTTTACCAGGTCGACACCGCCACCGAAATCTCACGCGCGCAGTTCCTCCTCGGCGCGAAGGTGACCCGTCTCCACCTCAGCCGACTTGGGCGGCTCCTCGGAGAGTTGCTCGACAAGTTCGCGAACGCGGTCCGTGAAACCCTCGTTCTGGCAGGCTCGGAGGAACTCGCCATTGGCGACGAACCGATCACCGAGGACGTCGCCGGTGAATTCATCGACCTCGACGGCATCGTCGACGGCCTGCCCAAAGGCCGGTTGATCGCCGTCACCGGCACCGACGCCGAAACCGGGGCCGGGACCGGCGAGGTTGTCACGCTCGCACGGACCGAACGCGTCGGCCCAGTGACCCGCCTTATGTTCCAGGCGCCGCTTCGCCATCGCTATCGCCGCGATGATGTCCTCGCCCTGAACGCCAATGTCGCCCGGGCCACCCATGGGGAGACGCGCACCGAGATCCTCGGGAGCGGCGACGGCAGCGCGGTATTTCAGTCGTTCGTCCTCAAGAACCGCCCGCTCACCCACGTCTCCGCGCCAACGGCTCACGGAAGCGCGAGCACGCTGGAAGTCCGGGTGGACGAGATTCGCTGGGAGGAGGTGCCGACGTTGTATGGACAGTCCGGCGGCGCCCGGGTTTACCAGACACGCCACGATGACGACGGCACGGTTCGCATCGAGTTTGGTGACGGCACCACCGGGGCGCGTCTCCCCACGGGAGCCGACAACGTGACCGCGATCTATCGCGTCGGGATTGGAACCGCGGCGCTCGTCCGGCCAGGACAGATCAGTCTCCTCCTGTCACGGCCCCTTGGCCTCAAGGATGTCGTGAATCCCGACGCCCCCACCGGCGCCGCGGATCCCGAGGACCTTGGGGACGCCCGCGCCAACGCGCCGCTGACCGTCCTCACCCTTGATCGCATCGTGTCGCTCTCGGATCACGAGGACTTCGCCCGCGCCTTCGGCGGCATCGCGAAGGCCCGTGCCACGTTTCTTTGGGACGGAGAACGCCGGCTCATCCATCTCACCGTCGCCGGCGTGAATGGCACGCCCATCGACCAGAATTCAGCCGTCTTCGCGAATCTCCGCGCCGCCATCGACCGCGCCCGCCACGCCGACCAGGAGGTCCGGATCGCGTCATTCGCCCCCCGCCTGTTCCATGTTGCCGCCCGCCTGAAAATCGAACCCGCGTTCCGGGCCGACCTGGTGCTCGCCGCCGCGGTCACGGCACTCAGGAACGCCTTCGGCTTCCCCGCCAGGGCACTTGCCCGCGCGGTGCCCTCCAGCGAGCTCATCACGATCGTCCAGGCGGTGCCGGGCGTGGCGGCGCTCATCCTCGATCGTTTTCATTTTGCCGACGAGCCGCCGGCGCTTCGAAGCCGACTGCCCGCCGCGGATGCGCATTGGGACGCCACCCGATCCTCGATCCAGCCCGCCGAACTCGTCCTCCTCAATCCCGATGGCATCGCGCTGAGTGAACTCATTGGAATCTGAACGCACGCCTGATGAATCTCACTGAAGAACGCCTCTACAATCTCCTCCCGGCGCTCTACCGCCTCCGAGACGCGGAATCCGGGGGCCCCCTGCGCGCCCTGGTCTCGGTGCTCGTTGAGCAGGCGCGTCTCGTCGAGTCCGACATCTCCAGCCTGTACGAGAACCAGTTCATCGAGACCTGTGCCGAGTGGGCTGTGCCCTATCTTGGCGACCTGCTCGGGGTTCAGGCGCTGCATCCCGTCAACACATCCGCCGGCTTCACCCAGCGCGGATTCGTTGCCAACGCCCTTGCCTATCGACGTCGCAAGGGAACCGCCGCGGTCCTGGAGCAGCTCGCCTTCGATACCACGGGCTGGCGTGCCCGCGCCGTGGAGTTCTTCGAACGCCTCGAGTGGACCCAACATCAGAATCACATCCGGCTCCCCGCAACCCGCACCCCCGACCTTCGCCGAACGGACTCCCTCGAGTTGCTTGACACCGCCTTTGAAACAGCCTGCCACTCGCCCGATGTCCGCAACATCCGAACCGGACGCGGCCGGTACAACCTCGGCAATATCGGGCTCTTCGTCTGGAGGCTCGCGAGTTACCTCGTCCGGGGCGGTTCGGCGGGGACTCCCGCCGCTGCCCCGCCGGGCGGATTCACCTTCGATCCCCTCGGCCGCGACCTGCCCCTGTTCAACCGCCCGCAGACCGAGACGGAGATCACGCATCTCGCGGAGGAGATCAACGTCCCGGCGCCGCTCCGGCGCCGGCCTCTCTATGATGAATTGGAGGCTCGGCGACAGGCGCTCGTCCTTGGGCGTGAACCGCGTTTCCTCTACTTCGACGACCGACCGAACCGCGCCGACCCGCCGGTGCTTCAGGTGATCCTGCCGGGCGCCTCCACGCCGATCCCCGCCGACGAGATCCTGGTCTGCCATCTTGGCGAGTGGACGCCGCCGCCAGCCACCCGGGGCTATCCGGTTCCCCAACCCGATGGATCCGTCGTCTTCGTGGACCGCGCGATCTCGGTTGCGGTGGATCCGGTGCTGGGCCGCCTGATGTTTCCGGCGGGACTCGTTCCCGCCACTCCGCCGCGCGTCGACTTCAATTACGCCTTCAGCGGGGATCTTGGCGGCGGGCCGTACAACCGCTCGGATTCGGTGGCGGCGTTCTTTGATCGCAAGGTCACCTGGCCCGTCGCCGTAAGCCGCGACCTCGCGCCCGTGCCTGGACAGGTGTTCTCCTCCCTCGCGGACGCGATCGCTGCCTGGAACCAGCAGCCAGCGGGGCAGTTCGGGCTCATCGCCGTGATGGACAGCGCCACCTATGCCGAAGACCTCGCCGGGGCATCGGCGATCGTCATTCCCGAGGGAAGTCGACTCTTCCTGCTCGCGGCGGATTGGCGGGCAGTCCGTCTACCAGGCGGCCTCCCGGGACAGACATCGCTCCTGGCGACGGATCTCGATCCCGACGAATTGCGTCCGCATCTGCACGGTCACATCGAGGTCCGCGGCACCGCCCCTGCGGGAAGCGAAACGCCGGGAGAACTCATCCTCAACGGCCTTCTCGTCGAAGGTCGCCTGGATGTCCTGCCAGGCAACCTGGGTCGCCTCGCGCTTGGGCACTCGACCTTCGTACCGAACTCGGGCGGCATCGCCGTGTCCGCTCCAAATGCAGACCTTGGCCTCACCCTGACGCGGACGATCTGCGGACCTGTCGTGATGCCCGGCGGCGACGGCGCCTTCATCGCGACCGACTCCATCCTGGATGCCGCATCCGGTCATGCTGTCGATGCCCCCGATAATCCCGCCGCGTTCCATGGCTGCACGGTATTCGGCCCGATTCGTGTGCGGAACATCGAAGCGGAGAACAGCCTGTTCCAGGATGCCGTCCTGGCCGCGCGCCGCCAGGAAGGCTGCGTCCGGTTCTGTTATGTCCCGTCCTCCTCCCAGGTGCCGCGGCGACACCGGTGTCAGCCCGCCCTCGCCCTTGCCGGCCTGACGGATCCATCGGAGATTGCCGCCACCGAGGCCCGTCTGCGGCCTTCGTTCACCTCCCGCACCTACGGTGACCCGGCTTACGCGCAACTGGGTCCCACCTGCGCGGACGAGATCCGGACGGGCGCCGACGACGGCAGCGAATTCGGCGCTTTCCAGTTTCTCCAGCAACCGCAGCGTCACGCGAACCTCGTTGCCGCCATCGACCCCTTTCTCCGCTTCGGTCTGGAAGCCGGAGTCATCCACGCCACATGAAAGCCGACATCACTCGTTCCACCTTCGATCCGCGAAAGCATTTCGCCGCGGTCCTCCTCCAGCAGGGCCGTGTCCCAATGGACGCCGACTTCAACGAACAAGCGGAACTCACCCTCGATCGGCAGGAATCCGGGACCCGGGACCTCGTCGGGCCCTGCGGGGCACCTCTCCAGGACGATGGCTTTCGCCTCGTCGCCGGCGCCGCCGATCTCTCCCCGAACGAGCAGGCTCGGCCCGGCAACTCCGCTCCTCCACCGCTTCCCGCCCTCCAGGGACCCTCGGACTTTTACCTCACGGCCGGGCGCTACTACGTCGATGGAATCCTCTGCCTCAACGAGCGCATCGTGCCGTTCTCACTCCAGCCGGACCTTCCCGGCGCCGCCCTCCCGCAGCAGAACGGCCAGCCCCAGGAAGGAACCTACCTGGCTTACCTCGATGCCTGGCGCCGCGGGATCACCGCCCTGGAGGACCCCGCGATCCGGGAGGTCGCCCTGGGCGGACCCGACACCGGGACGCGCGCGCGCACCGTCTGGCAGGTTCGACTGTTCCGACTGGGTCCGGCGTCGTTGCCCCCCGACCAGGCAAATTGCCTCGCCGACGCACCCGACCTCGACGCGGAAATCGCGGCGGGAACCGGTCGGGTCGCCGCCCGCGCCGAACCCGGCGCCCAGAGCAGCGATCCCTGCATCGTCGCGCCCGGAGCCGGTTTTCGACGCCTCGAGAACCAACTCTACCGCCTCGAGGTCCATGAGGGCGGCTCGCTCGGCACGGCCACCTTCAAGTGGTCGCGGGAGAACGGATCGGTGGTCTCGCGATGGCTCGGACAGCAGGGCGCCAACAACGAAGTCCTGCGCCTCGCCACGGCGGGAAGAGACTCCGTCCTTGGCTTCGCCAGTGGACAATGGGTGGAACTGACCGACGACGACCGCGAACTGCAGGCCCTGCCCGGCACCCTCGTCCGTGTCGTTCAGATCGAAGGCACCACCCTCACCGTCGATCCGACCACCGCCACCGGCTCCCTTCTCCTCGCCGATTTTCCCCGAAACCCGAAGGTCCGACGTTGGGATCAGTCGGACGTCCTTCAGCCCGCCGACGCCGTCACCTTCCTCGACCTCGAGAGCGGCGTCCAGGTGCGGTTCGAGCAAGGCAGTTACCGCGCGGGCGATTACTGGCTCATCCCGGCACGCACCGCGACCGGCGATATCGAATGGGAACGCGACGCGGCGCAGCAGCCAGTGGCGTTGCCACCTCGCGGTGTCGCCCATCGCTACTGCCGGCTCGCCGTGATGCGCTTCGACGGAACACAATGGACGGACATCACCGATTGCCGCCCGCTGTTCCCGCCCGCGACTGACCTTGTCTCCCTGCTCTTCGTCGGTGGCGATGGTCAGGAGGCTGCGCCGGGAACCGCATTGCCCCATCCGCTCCAGGTCCGCGTCGCCCGAGGCGAATGGCCGGTCGCGGGACGTCGGGTCCGCTTCACCGTCGTGGACGGCGATGGATCGCTTTCACCCTCTCAAGCCGTCACCACCGCCGCGCCGGACGGGATCGCCCAATGTGAATGGACCCTGGGCAGCACTGCCCCGGCCGCCCAGCGCGTCGAGGCGGTCCTCCTCGATGCCGCGGGAAATCCTGTCCCCGGCCAGGTCGTGGCGTTCAACGCGTCCCAGGTGCTCGCGGAGGGACAGACCCAGGAGCCGGTGATCCAGGTCCAGGGCCTCCGCCTCAAGGTCCCGGACCTCGTCCTCAACAACGGCATGCTCATCAGCCCCGAGGGCCTCGCTGGCGGCATCGCCATTCAATGCTCCGCCGCCGTCGACCCCGCCTCGGTCCGCGACGGTTCACCACCGAATCAATTCGAGGCCCTTCGGGACCAGCCGACCTGCTTCGTCACCGCCGAGATACCCTATCCGCTCACCTCCACGGAAATCGCGGACTGGAGTTCGACGGCGGGGACGCCGGTCGCGATCGGTTATCATCCGCTGGTGCTGCGCGCGCAGACGCTTGCCGATGGGTCCGTGATCACCTGGATCCCGGTTCAAACGCTCATCCCCTGGCTGCGCCTCCTCCTCGAACAGCTCGTGACTCAAAAGTCCGGACACGATCGCGTCCTCGCGCGGCTCACTTTGAAAGGCAATTTCATCACCCAGGAAGGCAAGCCCGACGTGTTCCTCGACGGCGACAGCTTTCGAGATTCCGAGGAACCGGGGATCCAGTTTCCTTCCGGCGACAACCGCAGGGGCGGCGATTTCGAGATGTGGTTCTGGATCTCGAACACGACGCCGCCGTCGTCGCTCCAGGTTCAACCTGGCAGCCTCTTTTCGGGCAATGTCGTGGCCACCCTTCAACTCACCGTTCCGGCGACCGGCACCGTCACAGTCAACCTGTTGAGCAGCAACCAGGCCGTGGCCCAGGTCCCCGCGACGGTCACCATCCCGCCCGGTCAATCCAAGATCACTTTCAACGTCGCCGTGGCCGGCGGACTGACCCAGGAGAATGTCACGATCACCGCGTCGCTCCCTGGCGCGACAATTTCCCAGACCATCATCCGGCTTGGTCAAATCATCACGCCAGGTCCCATCGCCGATCCCGGGTCCGGAGGCGTCCTCCATGGCGCTCGGGGCGAAACCGGCGCCGCTGGAGATCGTCCCGCCAGCCCTTCCGGCCTGCAAAAGCCCGCGCGATCCAAACGCAAACGAAAGACCTCCTGACGCCGCCCAGCGGCAAGCGTTCAGGCACCGACTCCGTCGTGGACAAAAGGATACGAACGAAACGCACAATGGGCTTGGAAGGAATTGAACTCAGGGTGCCAATTCACGCCTTGGCGCTATCCAACGGTGAAGCGGGCTGAAGCCCGCGGTCCAATGTGGACGGGCGCGCGGCGTTCACGCCGCTTCGACGCCCGGCACCCGGCACCCCAGGCCAAAGGCGTTGTTCCGGCTTCGCGGCTTGACCGCATACACACAGCGCCGGTCGCCGGATAGGATGTGCTCGGTCCGTTCAACCGCGGCCTCCGGTCCGAGTACGGCCTGGAAGACCTCGAGTTCACTCCCGCACAGGCCGCGGCACGCCCGGGCCGCGGCGCAGATCGGACAGTGATTCTCAATCAGCAGCGAAGCGCCGTCGGGTCCGGTCTTCACCTCCGCCATGTACCCCTCCGCGCTCCGCTGCCGGGCGAGCTGCCGCAATCGCGACGCCAGTGATCCCTCCGCGGGAATCCGCCCGCGATAGTCCTCGATCTGCTGCAGGGTGCGCGTTCTCAGCAGGCGTTCGATCCCCTTCAGCCCAAACGCGGCTTCGACAGCCCCCAACAGAGCCAGGGCAAGTTCCGCGTGGCGATCGGCAAAAAAGCGGTCCGCCCCTTCCGTCAGCCGCCACATCTTCACCGGCCGTCCGACAGGGCGCGGCTCGCATTCGAACGCCACGACGCCTGCCGCCTTCAACGCATACAAATGTTGTCGAACCGCCATCGGGGTCACCCCCAATGCCCCCGCAAGTGACTCCGCCGAGCCGGGTCCACCCTGCTTGAGTCGCTGCAACAGCGAGGTGCGGGTTGGGATCGTCGGTGGCTCGTTCATGGGCGGTGTTTGCGACCGGAGCCTGAACCGGGGCGGACGGCCCTCACCCGCCCCCGCAGTCGAGCGGGAACCCTCTCCCATCGGATGGGAGAGGGATGGGGTGAGGGCCGGTCAGAAAGCTCATGCTCCACACCCCGACTTTTGATAGGCATTCCTTGACAAATCAAGCCCTACTTTCCATAGGATGAACTTGCGAAACATGAACCCGCGCCACCTCGTGATCAGTTGCAGCCTGAATCCCGACAGCAAAAGCCGCGCCCTCGCCGCGGCCCTTCACGACGCGCTCCGGCAGCGAGACGCCGCCTCTGAAATGGTCGATCTGCGGAACTGGCCGCTTCCCTTTTGCGATGGCGACGCGTGCTATGGCGACGCAAACGTCCAGGGGTTGTCCCGGAAGATCCGCGACGCCGGTTGCATCGTCCTGAGCGTGCCGATTTACAACTACGACGTGTCGGCCGCCGCCAAGAACCTCGTCGAACTGGCCGGCGGGGCGCTCGAGAACAAGATCATCGGCTTTCTTTGCGCCGCCGGGGGCCAGGGGAGTTACATGTCCGTCATGCCGTTTGCGAACAGTCTGATGCTCGATTTCCGATGCCTTGTCCTGCCTCGGTTTGTTTACGCCACCGGCGGCGCGTTCGACGCCTCCGGTCTGCGGGACGCGGAGATCCGGCGGCGCGTCGAGGAGCTCGCCGACGAGGCGGTGCGCGTCACCAACGCCCTCCATCGCAACGGGGCCGGCTCGTCGGATCTGCCTTGAAGGACCACTGAATCACGGCCTAGCGTGGCGCATGTTCATCCTGTCTGCGTCCCGCGTCCCCATGCGGTGCCCTTTGAATGCGACGCTCGCTGTCTGCGCCTCCCTTCTCAGTCTCCCTCCCTCCACACGCGCATCCGACGGCACGCTCAAGGATCACCTCAAAACCGAACCCTTCAAGGTCGCCTGCGAATCCTACGTCGACGGCAACTGGGAGATCTTCGTCATGAACGCCGACGGCTCCAACCCGGTGAACCTCACCCACACGCCGGACCAGCGGGAACTCTATCCCCAGGTCTCGCCCGACGGCAGGAAGCTCTGTTTCGTATCCGACCGCGGCGAAGGTCGGGACACCGTCCGGAGCGTCGAGATGATGGACATCGACGGCGGCCATCGCCACGTGATCGCGGATCACGCCCGGCAGCCCTTCTGGAGCCATGACGGCGAGGTCGTCGGCTTCCTGCCGCAGGAGTATCCCCGCTTCAACGTGATCGACTACTACACAAAGGGATTGAACTACTACGACGTCGGCACGGGGAAGATCACCCCCCACCCGAACAGCGCCAGGCTCCATCACCTTTACAACCCGAACTTCTCCCCGGACGGCCGCTGGATTGTCGCAACCGTTCATGCCGGCATGGGCTACGATCATGCCATCCTTCTGTTCGAGGCCCACGGCACCAACATCTTCAACCTGGGCATTCCCGGCTGCCGCCCCTGTCTCAGCCCGGATGGACGTCAGATCGCCTGGGGTCCCGGCGACCATGAAATCGCCCTCGCCCCCATCAACCTGGAGTCCTCCCATCCCACGGTCGGTTCCCGCCGCCTCCGGATCCTGGATGCGACCAACAAGATCTATCACGTCGATTGGTCCCCCGACAGCCGCTACGTCAGCATCAGCCGCGGTCCGGAAGGTGAAGGCGACCTGAGCAAGCCGGGCACCTTCCAGGCGGCCTGCGAAATCGTGGGCGTCTACGCGCCCGGCTGGAACATCTGTGCCCTCTCCGCGGAGCGCAGCGGCGTGATCGATTTGAACGCGGCCTCCGAGGCCGACTATGCGACCCTGACAGCCGGCGGTTTCAGCTTCAAGGAGTCCGCGTGGTTCCGCGCGACCAAGGCACCCTGAGTGCGACCGAACCCACGAGACCGTGCCGACCCTCATCCCTGCACTGGCTCTCGGCCGCCCGGGTGAAGCAGCGTCCGCAATGCGCGCCCCGGGGCCAGCCCTGCCATTCCTCACCATGAACCTGCCCTCACCCCATCCCTCTCCCATCCGATGGGAGAGGGTGCCCGGAGGGCGGGTGAGGGCCCCCCGCCGCGGTTCATCGGCCGTGAACAGTTCAAATTCGTTGAACAGGTGGCTCTTTATGTTCGTCCGTGGTCCCTTCGAACGCCTGTCTCTTCTGACTTGCCTCATCGCCCTCACGGGCTGCGGCCGACCCGATGGCAATGCCGCCGGAACCGGCGCGGCGGCGGAGAGCCCGGCCGGTCCCGAGGTCATCCGGACCGTCTCGGGCATCGAGATGGTGCACCTGCCGGCCGGCGATTTTCAGATGGGAAGCCAGCATGGAAACCCGGACGAATCGCCGATCCATCGAGTCCACATCAGTCCGTTCCTCATGGACCGCTTCGAGGTGACCCAGGATCAATACGCAAAGGCCCAGCTCCCGAATCCCTCGCATTGGCAGGACAATCCGCGCCTCCCCGTCGAAAGGGTCCGCTGGCGGGACGCCAAGCAATACTGCAACGAACGCTCCCGGCTCGAAGGGCTCCGCCTCTGCTACGACGAGAAGACCGCAGCCTGGGACTGCGACTTCACGGCGAACGGCTACCGGCTGCCGACCGAGGCGGAATGGGAATATGCGTGTCGCGCCGGCGCCGATGGAGCCTACGATTTCGGGTCCGCCGATAAACTGCGGCAGTACGCCTGGTTCGCCGACGATGCCGGCGACCGCACGCATCCCGCCGGACAGAAGAAACCCAACCGTTGGGGCCTTTACGACCTCTATGGAAATGTCTCTGAATGGTGCGAGGACGTCTTCAGTCCGAGTTACTACGCTGAAAGTCCGCTGAACGATCCCCCCGGGCCGCCGCCGCCGGGACATGACGTGCTCCGGGTCCTGCGCGGCGGATCCTGGAAGGCGAGCGCTGACATGTGCAGGGCCACTTATCGGCAGGGCCAGCGAACCGGCGACACCGACGCCTGCTTCTACACGGATTACTGCGGATTTCGCTGCGTACGCCGGGTCAGCGAGGACGAACTGCGGCAACTGCGCGGCACGAGCGTCGCCCGCAACCCCTGATCGCGATGACGGACCGCTGAGCGCCGCCGGCCGACCCTTGTTGCTTCCATGCTGTTTCACACCTGGCCGTTCCTGGTGTTCATGGCAGTCGTGTTGCCGGTGTATCTCGCCCTGCGCCGCACGCGCCTGTGGGTGCCATGGCTGCTCATCGCGTCGTATGTCTTCTATGGATGGTGGAACCCCTGGTATCTCATCCTGATCTTATACTCCACGGCGCTTGATTTCGTCCTTGTCGCCTTGATGGACCAATGTCCCGGCGCGCCGGCGGGCGCCGTCTCCGGCGGTCCGCGGCCCCTGGAGAATCCCACCCTTCGCGCGGCCTTCCTGCTCGCGGCGGCGGCGACGGTGGCCTGCGCCTCCCTCGCCGCGTTGGGTCCGCCGACGCTGCGGCCGACCCTGGCCGCGCTTGGAGTGCTGTGCGCGCTGATGGGGCTAGGCGCCTGGTTCGGCAATCGCCGGGTCTGGCTGCTGATCAGCCTCGTCAACAACCTTTCCATTCTCCTGTTCTTCAAGTACGCGCGATTTCTCGCGGAAAATGCGAATGCAGTTCTGCATTCGTTTCACTCGACGCTGGTGCTGCCGGACCCGTCGGGCCTGATGCCGTACGGGGCCGAATACGTCCTGCCGGTCGGCATCTCGTTTTTCACGTTTCAATCGATGAGTTACTCCATCGATTTCTACCTCGGAAACGTGGACCGCGAGCGAAGCTTCATACGCTTCGCAACGTTCGTTTCCTTTTTCCCCCAGCTCGTTGCGGGCCCGATCGAACGCGCGAAACATCTCCTGCCCCAATTTCATCGGTTCCCCACCATCACGGGACAGCACGTCGCGGACGGGCTGTCGCTGTTCCTCGTCGGCCTGTTCAAGAAACTCGCGCTGGCGAACTATCTTTCGTTTTATGTCGAGCGCATTTACGGGCGGCCGGAAGCCTGCGCCGCCCCCGCCCTGATCCTCGGCACCTTCGCCTTTGCCTGGCAGATCTATTTCGATTTCAGTGGATACACCGACATGGCGCGGGGCGTGGCGCGACTCATGGGGTTCGACCTGATGTTGAATTTCAACAATCCCTACCTCGCCACGGGGCTTGGGGATTTCTGGGCCCGATGGCATATCAGTCTTTCCACATGGTTTCGGGATTACGTCTACATCCCGCTGGGGGGCAACCGCCGGGGAGGCCTGATCACGGCGCGCAATCTCCTCCTGACCTTCCTGATTTCGGGAATCTGGCACGGGGCCGGATGGACCTTTGTCATCTGGGGTCTTCTTCACGGGACGGGGGTGATCATCACGCGCGAACTCGAGCGCTCCGCCTTCTACCGTGAGAAGGTGCCCCGCCTGGCCAAGCAGGTGGCCGTGTTTGTGTTCGTGTGTTTCGCGTGGATCTTCTTCCGCGCCGATTCCCTGAACGAGGCGCTGCTCATCGTGCACCGCATCTTCACCACCGGCTGGCGCGATCCCCAGATGCCGATGCTCATGATCGGGCTGGTGAGCACGGTCTGGCTTTACCAGTTCCTGTACGAATCCCGGTTCCGGGAGTGGTTGAAGGCGGGCGGTGTTCGAATCGGTTTCGCCACGGCGATGATCCTGTATCTGTGCTTCTGTTCCTCCGGCGGCGGCGCGTTCATTTATTTCCAGTTCTAGTCGACCCATGCCGCAGCGACTTCCCACGGATCCGGAGACGCCCCGCTTCGTGAGCGAGATGCGCCTCAGCGGCCCCCATTGGATCGTCGTGCTTCTTATGGTCCTCCTCGTGATCCTGGTCACGCCGGGTGCCTGGAAACGCATCGAGCGGTTCGACACCGGGCCGGACTACCGCATACCCTACCGGCTGAGTTCGGATTACTGGCTGTACGAGCGATGGCTCGAACGCGCCCGTCCGGACCAGGTGGCGGTGGTCGGAGACTCGGTCGTCTGGGGAGAGTACGTTCTGCCCGACGGCACGCTTTCCCATTTCCTCAGCGCGTCCTCCGGCCGTCCCGACGCCTTCGTCAATGCCGGCGTGAACGGGTTGTTTCCCCTGGCGCTGGAAGGTCTGATTCGGTACTACGGCGGGCCGCTGCACGGCCGGAGGATTCTGCTCCACTGCAATGTCCTTTGGATGAGCAGCCCCAAGGCGGACCTGCAGACGCCCAAGGAGGAGCGATTCAACCACGCGGACCTGGTGCCGCAGTTCGCGCCGCGAATCCCGTGTTACAAGGCGGATTTCAACACCCGCCTGGGACGCGTGCTCACCCGGCGGATCCCGTTCCTGGCCTGGGTCGATCATCTCCAGGACACGTCCTTTGATCAGAAGTCCATCCTCAACTGGACCCTCGCCGATGACGGACAGGAACCGCAGGGGTTCCCAAACATCTACCGCAATCCGCTTTCCCAGCTTGAGTTGAGCGTGCCCGGCCCACCCCCAGTCGATCCCGATCGCGGGCCGGCGAGTGAACGCCACCAACCCTGGTTCAAAAGCCATGGCGGCCCCGCTTCATTCGACTGGGTGAACCTCGACACCTCGCTGCAATGGGGGGCCTTTCGACGGCTGCTGGAGGTTCTCCGCCATCGCCACAACGACGTGCTCGTCGTTCTCGGTCCCTTCAATGAGGCGATGGTCGCGGAATCATCCCTGCCCGGATTCCAACGCCTCCAGGAGGCCATCACGGGGGAATTGCGCCGCGAAGGCGTCCGCTGGGTTCAACCCGCGCCCTTGCCGAGCGCCCTGTACGCCGATGCGAGCCATCCCTTGACGGACGGATACCGTGTCCTCGCGCAGCGCCTCATTTCCGATCCCGTGTTTCAGGACTGGCTCGGCCGGCATCCTTCCAAGGCGCGGTGACGATATCCACCGCTGCGAAAAAGGCGCGCCCCCCCGCCCCGGCCCTCTCCCGTCGGATGGCAGAAGGTGGTCCCGTGGTCGCGGGACCGGGTGAGGGTTTCCGGTCCATCGCTACTGCGCACATTTCCGCATTCATTTATATTCTGCTTTTCACGCTGCGGTCCGGGGATATTCTGGCACCCATGCGCAGGGAACTTCTCTCCTCCCTTTCGGTTGCTGCCTGCGTGGTGGCGAGCAGTCTTCAAACATCCGCCGCGCCGATCCGGCACATCCTCTTTTTCTCCAAATCCAGCGGGTTCGAGCATTCGGCGATCACCTGGAAGAATGGCCGTCCCAGCTTTGCGGGAAAGGTCCTGGAGGAACTGGGCAAGGCGCATGATTGGGAGTTCACCTTCTCGAAGGACGGTTCGAAATTCAGCAAGGACTATCTGGACCAGTTCGACGCCGTGTTCTTCTACACGACGGGCGACCTCTGTACGGCGGGAACGGACGGTCAGCCGCCCATGTCCCCCCAGGGCAAGCAGGCGCTGATCGACTATGTGCGCGCCGGCCATGGTTTGCTCGGGACTCACTCGGCGAGCGATACCTTTCACACGTCGAATTCCAGCGGCAAGGAACTCGATCGCTATGAGAACTACGGAGAGAAGGCGGATCCCTACATCCGTCTGCTCGGCGGCGAGTTCATCAAGCACGGTGCCCAGCAGGTCGCCACCAATACCGTCGTGGACCCCGGATTTCCAGGCTTCAAGGACGTGGATCACACGTTCGCCTTCAAGGAGGAATGGTATTCGCTGAAGGACTTCACGCCCGACATTCATGTGCTGACGGTGATCGACGCGCCGGCGATGACGGGGGAGGAGTACGACCGGCCGCCCTACCCGACGACCTGGGCCCGGAAGGAAGGAACAGGACGTGTCTGGTACACTGCGATGGGCCATCGCGAGGACGTCTGGACCAATCCCACCTTCCAGAAGATCCTCGTTGGCGGCATCGAATGGGCTCTCGGTGATGCCCATGCCGACGCGCCGCCCAACATCCACGAAGCCGCCTCGGGCGCGTACAAGAACCCACCGAAACCGGGCCGCTGAGCGGCGTCCGCGAGGGTGCCTGGGCCCGCGGTCGAGGGTCCGGGGACATACGCCTCTGGCCATCGATTTCCGCCTCCACGGATGGCGATGAAATCCGTATTTCCGCGGGAGGTGCGGCGATGGCCGCGAGGCGAGCGCCGTTCCTGTCCCCTTTTCGTCCGGTTGGCATTGGAATGGATTCGAACAAACCGACACGCCCCGGCAGGCCGATCCGCCCGTTGTACATCAGCCTTCTGGCGGTGTTTGTCGGGGCCGCTTCGGGGGTGGTGGCGGCCTTGTTCCGGTGGCTGATCGCGTTCTTCCACAACCTTTTCTTTTTCGGGACCTTCTCGATCTCCTACGACGCGAATCTCCACACCCCGGAGAGTCCATGGGGCGCGTGGGTGATCCTCGCCCCCGTGGTGGGCGGGATGATCGTGGTGTTCCTGGTGCAGCGCTTCGCACCAGAAGCCAGGGGACACGGCGTGCCGGAGGTCATGGACGCCATTTATTACAGCAAGGGAATCATCCGGCCGGTCGTGGTGCTCATCAAGGCGCTGGCCTCCGCCATCTCGATTGGCTCGGGCGGGTCCGTCGGACGTGAGGGGCCCGTCATCCAGATCGGATCGGCCTTTGGATCGACGATCGGTCAATGGCTGCGAATACCCGCCTGGCAGCGCGTCACAATGATCGCCGCCGGCGCAGGGGGCGGGATCGCCGCGACCTTCAACACGCCCCTCGGCGGCATCCTTTTTGCCGCCGAGATCATGCTGCACGAGATCAGCGTGCGCACCCTCGTTCCGGTCGCGCTTGCCACGGCCACGGCGACCTATGTCGGAAGGCTGATTTTCGGCGCGCATCCATCGTTTGTGATCCCGGCGTTTCAGCACTTTGATTTCCACATTACGCATCCGCTGGTGCTGCCGTCGTTTGTGGGAATGGGGGTCCTTCAGGGGCTGGCGGCGGTGCTCTTCACGCGATCGATCTACGCCGCGGAGGACGGTTTCGACGCCTGGATCAAGCACAATGCATACCTTCGGCACGCGGCCGGGATGCTTCCGCTGGGTCTGATGCTCTATGCACTCATGGAGACAACCGGGCACTATCGCATCGACGGTATCGGCTATGCCACGGTCCAGGACGTCCTGACCAACTCACTGCCCAGTATGCAGTTTCTGCTGCTGTTGTTCGTCCTCAAGCTCATCGCCACCTCCCTCACCCTCGGTTCCGGCGGTTCCGGGGGAGTCTTTTCGCCCTCGCTTTACCTGGGAGCGACCCTGGGCGCCTCCTATGGCTTATTGCTGCAATCCGTATTTCCCGGGCTGCCCATCAGTCCGGCGGCGTTCGCCGTCGCCGGGATGGCGGGTCTCGTGGGCGGCGCAACCGGCGCCGCGATCACCGCCATCGTCATGATCTTCGAAATGACCCTGGACTACGGTGTCATCATTCCGATGACGGTGACCGTTGCGGTCAGTTACGGCGTCCGCAAGGCTCTCCTCCAGGAAAGCATTTACACCCTGAAACTCGCCCGGCGCGGCCATTACATGCCCGAGGCGCTGCAGACGAATTTCCATTACATGCGCCTTGCGCGGGATCTGAAGGACGAGCACGTCGTCACGGTCTCGGCCGCCCTGGCGCTTTCCGAGCTCGTCCACGCGCTGCCCAAGGAGGATCCGGCCCCGTGCTATCTCGTCCAGGACGGCGCGACCTTCATCGGAATCCTCACCGCGGACGCCGCCCTTCGAGCCCTCGACAAGGGCAGGGGCTCGGCTCCACTGCGCGAGATTGCGAGCCGGGCATTCGCCGTGGTCGACGAGAACAGCACGCTATTCGAGATTATCGTCAGAATGCGGCATGATCGCGTCGAGGCATTCCTGGTGGCGCCGAAGGACCGCCCCCTGTCGGGCGACGTCGTCCGCGGTTGGATTTCCAAGGATCGAATCGCCGGCTCCATGGTCGAGGCCATCGGGCTTTTTGCGGACTGAACCCACTCTCCCAATGAAACCCCGCCTGTTCATCGGATCGAGTTCCGAGGTCCTTTCCATCGCGGAGAAGGTCCAGGAACTGCTGATACAAGACGTCGAAGGACACCTCTGGGACCAGCGGACCTTTGGGCTCGGCGAACACACCCTGGACTCTCTTCGCCGGGAGGTTTTGCTCTCGGACTTCGCCCTCCTGATCGTCTCGCCCGATGATCAGATCGTGAAACGCGGGAAGGAAACTTACACGGCACGCGACAATATCCTCTTCGAACTGGGTCTCTTCATGGGCGCTCTGGGGCCGCGTCGGAGCTTTTACCTGGTGATCACTGACAAGCGCAAACACGAGTTGCGCGAAGTCGAGATCCCGTCCGACCTGGCCGGCATCAGCCGTCTCCAATTGGAACTCACCGACGACAACTTCGAGTGGGCCCTCCGCGCCCAGTGCACCAAGCTGAAAGACGCCATCCGCCGAAGCGCCAATGACCCCGAACTCAGCATCCTCCCCTCGACCTCCCTCGCCATCGGTTACTTCAAGAACTTCGTCCTGCAGGTCTGCCGCGTCCTTTATCGCACCCCGGATTTGAAGGTCGAGGGACGCACCTTCGATCTGACCCGCGACATCTTTGATTTCAACATCGTCCTTCCCGATTCCGCGCTCGATGCCTCGCACGCCGGGTTTCTGAAATTCACACGCTCGCGCAAATTGACACAGATCCAGGTGACCGGCGACGACCAATCCCGCCGCTTTCCCTTCTTTGTGGATTCCACCGTCGAAAATGGCCGCGTCCAGATGTTCGATTATCCCACAACGCTCCGCGCGGCCCGCGAAGCCATCGCGCTCGCCAGCAATCGCAACCTCGCCGACGAGGAGATGACGATGCTCGAAACACGGGAAATCCGAAATTTCGCGTCCACCCTCGAGAAGCTGCTTCAGAGTCCGGACGCGGCCGATTTTCGCGACAACATCCGCCTTCGGTATGTCTCAGAGCTGCCGCAAGCGAAGGCCCCGGCCAGAACGCCCCGAGCGCGCAAGAAATCCACGGGCCGCAGCTAGATCCCATCCCAAAGGTGGTGAGGTTGCGCCGAAAAGACGGAGATGGAATCGGGCTCCTGAAGTAGCATCAAGATCTGCCCGCCAGGTTCACAGCGCCGACCCGTGAAGCCCGAAGAACCGGGACAGGCCCGCAGACCACGCAGAACACGCAGAAGAAGAGAAAGAGACTCTCAATCCCTTTCCTTCTGCGTTCTTCTGCGTGTTCTGCGGGCAATTCCCCCGGTTTATCATGATCGATTCGAAACGACACCTCAGCCATCTGCCCCGCCAGGTTCACATCGCCGACCCGTGAAGCCCGAAGAACCCGGATAGGCCCGCAGAACACGCAGAACACCGCAGAAAAAGGGAAAGAGATTCTCGATTTCTTTCCTTCTGCGTTCTTCTGCGTGTTCTGCGGGCAATTCCCCCGGTTTATCATGATCGATTCGAAATGGCACCTCAGCCATCTGCCCGCCAGGTTCACATCGCCGACCCGTGAAGCCCGAAGAACCCGGATAGGCCCGCAGAACACGCAGAACACCGAAGAAAAGGGAAAGAGATTCTCGATCCGTTTCCTTCTGCGTTCTTCTGCGTGTTCTGCGGGCAATTCCCCCGGTTTATCATGATCGATTCGAAATGGCACCTCAGCCATCTGCCCGTCAGGTTCACATCGCCGACCCGTGAAGCCCGAAGAACCCGGATAGGCCCGCAGAACACGCAGAACACCGCAGAAAAAGGGAAAGAGATTCTCGATTTCTTTCCTTCTGCGTTCTTCTACGTGTTCTGCGGGCCACGCCCCGGTTCGTCTCGTCGGCCTGAGGCCGCGCCTCGTCAGGACGCGTCAGCCGCCGGGAGCCGACGATAGAGCACCCCCAATCCAATCAGCGTGAGCAGGACCATGTCCGGGAAAAGCATGGGCGCGAACACCGGCGCGCCGTAGACCACCTTGTCGAAGAATGTCGGGCCGATCCCGTGAAGATCCGCGCGGACATGAAGCGCGAATCCCAGAAAACCCACGGTCGCCTGAAGAAGCATGAGACCGATGCAGATCCTCAGGTAGGACCGGCCAACGCGCGTCGCCAGGGGGACGAACATGAAGCCGACGGCCAGCGCGCTGCTGACCACCGGGATCCATTCCGTCGCATGATAGAATGCGTTCTGGGCGTGGTCCGTGAGGCTGAAGATGAAATTCCCCACGAACCCGCCAAGGGCGAGGAGGATGACCCACAACGGCCATTCCGAGGTCTCCACGTCCACCATCCGGTTCATAATCAGCAGAAGGCCGATGCCCGTGTAGGCCAGCGGCGCGGCGAAGGGAGCCGCATAGACAAGGCTGGCCAGCGTCCAGCGCTGGAAGAACTGGCTTTCGAGATGCAGGACGAGACCCGCGACGCCGATGCCCACCGAACACCAGCCCACCAGGTGGCCCAGCAGCCGCCAGGCGCCCATCCGTCCCTTCGCAAGGAGCACGATCCCCGGCGCCAGAAACACGGGGGCAATCACCGAAAACACAAGCGGGATGTACTCCGAACGGTGCCGGAAGAAATTGGTGCTGTGCGCCAGAAAGATATCCGGCGCCAGTCCGGCGAGATTGAACAGCGCGAATGCCTCCACCCACATCCGCGGGCTGTGATACCACCGGGGGGCGCCGCCGCCTCCGGAGGTCGTTTCGCCGGCCAACCCGTCGACTCCCTCCTTCGCGTCCTGCGGTTCCATGGCCGGTCTACCGGGCGGCCCCGTGTTGCCTCCGCAATTCCTCGGCCTCGCTTCGAATCATCACCAGGTGCTGAAGAATGGGATAGTTCCCGTGCCATTGGACGAAATCCGCCCCGCCCATGAACGCGCCGTGCTTGGCCGTCCGCCCGTAGTAGTGCCAGAGATCAAAGTAACTGAAGTCGATCGGCTGTTCGTACGCGGGACCCCGCAGGATGCCCTCCTGCCGCAGGGAATCCATAACAGCCTTGCCGGACCGGATCTTCTCATTGGTCGCGGCGACAACCGCATCCGCCTCATGGTACACCCGGTCCACAAGGGACGACGAGTGGCATTGGACGCAGACCTGTTTCATCTTGGCCTGCGCGCGCGCCGGTTCGGGGCGCGGTGTGGTGAGCTCGGCGAACAGATAGTAGGAAAGGCGCTCCGACGGATCGTGTGTTACCCCGGTGCCGTTGATGCCACTCATGTGGCACGTCGCGCAGGTGGGCACGAACATGTCGCGCGTGGTCAGCGTGTCCGGCGCCGCCTTGAGATTCAGGAGATCGCGTTGAGCGGAGAACATCACGCCGTGTTTCGACTCGGTGTAGATTTCGAGCTGGGAATGGTCGGGACCAAGATGGCACTGGCCGCAGGTGGAGGGAAGGCGGGCGAATTCGATCGAGGAGGTATGCCGGGTATGACAGGCCGTGCAGTTTCCGATCGTCCCGTCCAAGTTCGGCTTGCCGACGCTATGACAACTCGCGCAACCACTGCGCGTCGCCGCCGTCCCTTCCAGTCCGGCCAGCGGGTTGGGGGCGCGCTTCACGGCACCGGGCTGGTATTGCTCGGCGAACGTGACCTGCTCGGCCGTGAAATCGTCCGGTCCCGAAACCGCTGCCCACGACGCCGCCGCGTGCCGGCTGTGCAGGAACTGCTGATAGATGGCTTCGTGGCAACTCCGGCAGTTCGCCGGGGTGACCGCTGTGTTGATCACGAATCCGTTGTGGTCCCGGCTCTTCTGCCCCTGCGCCACCTGATGGCAGTCCAGGCACGTCACGCCCTTCTCCGCATGGGCGCTCATCTCGAACTCGTGGACGATCGAATACTGGGTGTTGCGATGGCACTCGGCGCATTTGCCGCTGGCGCGGATAAAGGCCGGTCCGGGTTGCTCAACGACCACCCGTGGCCGACGGGAGTTAACGAGGTAAGCCGAGATGATCAGCGCCGTGGCAATGACGACGGCGACGAACACGGCGCGGAATTGCATGTCTCAATCTCCATCCGTCCGTTCGTCCAATGGGAACGTCCCTTTCGAGAGCGCACAGCCTCTGTTCCTCGAGGGCACGTGGGGAAGGGAGTCCGCAGCGGGCTTCTACACGTCCTCCAATAGGCCCGTCGCATCGCCGAAGCTGGCGACGTCGCGTGCTCCCATGCGGTGCGCAATCCGAAGCAGGAGGTTGCTCATGGGTTTCGATTTGTGCCTCACAAACCGGCCGGGGTTCAACTCTCCGCCGCCTCCGCCGGCCAGCACGATCGGCAGATTCCGGTGGGTGTGGCGGTTCCCGTCGGCGTTGCCGCTCCCATAGACGATCATCGAATTGCTGAGCAGCGAATTGCCATCGACATCACGCGTCTCCTCCAGGCGCCCCAGGAACTTCGCGAACTGCTCCGCGTACCAGTGGTCGATGACCGTCAGTTTCTGGATCTTTTCCTCGTTGTTGAAATGATGGGAAAGATCGTGGTGACCCTCGGAAACCCCGCTCTCCGGAAGCGAACGGTTGTCCCCGTCGTGCCCCAGGAGCAGCGTCGCCACACGGGTCGAGTCGGTCTGAAATGCGAGCACCAACATTTCGAACATCAGGCGCACATACTCGGCGCGGTCGGCAGGAACACCCGGAGGCGTGTCAACGCCGGGATCGGGCACCTCGCCGAAGCGCTCCGCCTTCTCCAGGTTGGTTTCGATCTCGCGGACGCCGGTCAGATACTGGTCCAGCTTGTCGCGGTCCCGGCCATTCAGGCGCCCGTTCATGTCGCGGGCATCCGCAAGGACGAAGTCCAGGATCGAGCGCTGCTCCTGCTGGCGGCGCTTCAGGTTCCGGACGCGCTCGCCAGGACCGCCTTCGCCGAACAGGCGCTCAAAGACGAGTCGCGGATTGGATTCCGCCGCCACCGGTGTTGTCGGTGAACTCCAGGAGAGATTGTACTGATACGCACAGGCGTACCCGGAATCGCAGGCGCCCGATTTCCGCACGGCGTCGCTGCTCAATTCGAGCGATGGCAACCGCGTCACGTGCCCGATCTTGCGGGCAATCACCTGGTCGATGGAAATCCCGGCATGAAGATCGGTGGCGCTCTTCCTGAGACGTACCCCGGTGAGAAAGACGCCATTGCCGCGCGCATGATCGCCGGCCCCATCGGGTCCGGGCTCCGCGGCCTTGTGGTCGAGGCCGCCGAAGACCTGGATATGGGCGCGGAGCTCCTCGAGCGGCTTCAGCGTCGGGCTGAGGGTGAAATCGGCCCCTTCATCCTTGGGCCACCAGGCCGAGGGGATTGCGCCGTTGGGAAAGAAGAGAAAGGCCGCCCTCACCGGCGCGCCGCTCGGCGCCATCGCCAGCCCGGACGGAGCCGGAGCGCCCAGAGCGTTCATGGGACGCAACGACTCGAACGCGGGCAGGGCGACGCAGGTCCCCACGCCCCGGAGGAACTGACGGCGACTGAAGCTGGCATGGCGCTCTGCATTCTTCCTGGAATCTGGATTCATAGCGATGGGACTGGGTGCGGTGTTCCGGTGGCGGCATGTTGGCGCGGCGAACGGGCGGTGTTCCCCGGCTCGGCGTGTGAAAGAGATGGGCGACGCCGGGTCTTCTGAAACGGCGCCGATTCAATGACGCCGGCGATCCATTCCGAAGGGCGTCCCCCCGAGGCCTGAAGGCGCTCGACGATCGCATCCACCGTGGCGACATCATAGGTCTCCAACCCGCGTCCGAGGGCGTAGGTCAGGAGCTTCTCGGTAACCGTCCTATAGAACTCGGTGGCATGGCGGGTCGCGAGGATCCGTTTTAATTGCGTCACGTTGGTGAAGCTCTCGCCCGTCAGAAGCGTGCCCGTCGCATCGATGGACAGGCCCTGTTCCGCGGCCCGCCACATGCCCATGGCATTGAAGTTCTCGAAGGCCAGGCCGAGCGGATCCATCCGGTTGTGGCAGGAACTGCACAAGGGCTGTTCACGATGAAGGGCGAGCGTTTCCCGAAGCGACACCGTCCGATTCGTGATGCCTTTGGCCGCATCCTCCAGGGGCGTGATATTCGCCGGAGGCGGCGGGGGCGGAGTGCCCAACAGGTTGTCCAGAATGAACAGGCCGCGTTTGACGGGCGAGGTCCGCGTTGGATTCGACGTGACCGCCAGGACCGAGCCCTGGGTCAGGATGCCGCCCCTCGGGCAGTCCGCCGGCAACTCGACCCGCCGCATCGCATCGCCTCTGACTCCGAGATTCGTCAGCCCGTAGTGGCGGGCGAGGGCCTCGTTCAGAAAGGTGTACCCGCCATCGATCAACTCCAGCAGAGGACGATCCTGTCGAAGCACATACTCGAAGGTCTTCTCGGTCTCCAGGCGCATCGCCCGCCGGAGGTCTCCCGTCATCTCGGCGCGCGGCGCGCGACGGAAGCGCCGGAACAACGATGCGCGAATATCCGCGAGCTCCGCCTTCTCGGCGGGGGTGAGTTCCTCCTCGGACTTCTCCCGAAGTTCGAAGAACCGCTTGCGGCGTCGTTCCCGGTCGGGGTCCGCCTTTTCCTCTCGTCCCAGGACCTGGCGGGCATCGATTTGGATGCTTTCGATATCGCGGGTCTCGAGCCATTGGCCGACAAAATTCTCCACGAACGCCGACGAACGGGGATCATCGAGCATGCGCCCGGTTTGCTCGTTGAGATGCGCCCGGAGGTCGTGGTTCTTCGCGAGCCGTAACAATTCTTCGTCCGGCATCGATGACCACAGGAAATAGGACAGACGCGACGCCAGGGAGTACTCATCCACCAGCGGATAGTGTCGGTCTTCCTGGTCCCCATCGATCGCCTCCTCCCGGAAAAGAAAACGCGGCGAAGCGAGGATCGCGATCATCGCCTGGCGGATGCCAGCCTCGAAGGTCTTGCCGGGCTGGTTGTAGGTGTCCCCGGCGAGCGCAACGAGACGCTCCACGGTCCCGGCGTCCGCCGGCCGGCGGTAGGCCCGAAGGAGAAAGGACTCCAGGATCTCGCGCGCATACTGCCTGCGTCCGTCCGCATCCTCCGGCACCTCGCGCGAAAAGAACCGCGTGTAGTCCGGCGGATGAACCCAGTAGGTTTCCTCCAGCGGGCCGCGGACGGTGACCGAATCGATCCGCAGATTCAATGACCTCACCCGCGGCTGGTCGGGCGTCAACGGAACCACCTCGAACACGAGCTCGTGGTCGCCGGCCGCCCAGGTCTGTCCCCATTCTTCGTGCAGGGTCTTGCCGCCTTCCCGCGCATACTCCCGCTGAAGGACCTTCTTTCCGTCGACGCGGAAAATCAGCCGGCACCGATTGAAGTCGAATTGGTTGTCGACATAGCGTTCATTCGCCGAACCGTCGATCACCAATCGGTACGTCCCTCCATGCGCCGCCGGGTAGCGGTTGGTCACCGACACGCCCTTGTAGTAGGACAGGATCAGGCTGCCGCGCCCCCCGGGGCGCGGATCGGCGTCCTCGCCCGGATCGGCGTCACCCTTCAAAAAGCTGCGTCCCCGCAGGACATGGTCGGCGGGGATCTTCCCGATCGCGGGCACGGCCCGCTCCACCACCTCGCGCGCAGCGGCGAGGTACTTCTCAAGAAGCATCGGAGACAGCGTCAGGACGTCGCCGATATTGTCGAACCCGTACCCGGAATCGTCCGGCGGAAATGCCCCGCCGGCGTCAAACTCGACGCCGAGCAGGTCGCGGATCGTGTTCGCGTACTCGGCGCGGTTGAGGCGGTTGAGGGTGATCCGTCCCGGATCCGGGTCCGTGGGGTCACTCCGAAAGACATCGGCCTTGATCCAGCCGGCGATGCGTTTTTTCAGTGGGGCCGGCGGTTGGGGCTTGCGGAAGGGCGGCATCAAACCGGCCCGCACGTTTTTGAGGACCTTCCACCAAAGCTCCTGGTTCCCCAGAAGCGCCGCATCCGTCTCAAACGTGTCGAAACTGACGTTGCCCCGGTGGGCGCCGTCCCCGTGACAATCGAAGCAGTACTCTTCGAGCACCGGCCGGATCTCCTGCCGGAATCGAGTGGCGCCGGCCGGGGGTTCCGCACTCGCGCCCACCGCAAGGAGCAGCAGGAGCCCCGGGCTCCACACGGGCACGCCCCAGCGACAGCGGCAACGACGGCGTCGGTTCACGACAGTTTTTTCCGGGCATCCGCCGGGGCATTCACCTTGGTTGCGCCGACGCTTTTGATCTCGGTGGTCGTCGTGCGCGAGGCGTCAAACTCGTTTCCGTTGAATTCCATGGTCGCGTCCAGTTTGACTTCGAGCTTCGTCAATTCACCGTCCTTGGTCCAAAACTTCACGGATCCCTTCGGATTCTTGGGTTCCCCGAAGCGAATCTGTTTCTTAACGCCCTCGGGTGTCAGTTCGCCGGAATAGACGTCGCCCTCCTGTTTCAGGTCCTTGACGCCCTCGAGCAGCTCCGGGACCTGTTCCGCGGGCGTTTTCAGGATCCGGGCCAGGCGACCGAGGAACCGGGCCGGGCCCTCGGCGTTCTCGAGTTCCGAGGCCAGTTTCCAATCCCCATCCGGGTCGGTGACGACCGCCTTTTCCCCCTTGAGAACCACCTCAGTGATGTTGTCGCCGAAGCTCAGCGTGATGTAGGTGAACTGGTCCTTCTCGGTTTTGCCTTCGGTGGGTCCCGGCTTGAACGGCGCGCTTTCCGGCACGGTCGTGAGGGTTTTCCAACTGTAATTGGGCTGATTCGCCAGTTTCTTCGCGGCCGCGGCGACCGCGTCCTTGGGCCCCGTGGACGGGGCCTCCGCGGCCAGGGCCGCGGGCGCGGCAATCAAAAGAAGACTCAGGAGTCGGAATGGATTCATGGAATGGATGACAGTTGTTGGACCGGCTTGGGGTTTCGCAGGTTACAGGTGGAAGATGAAGGAGTGCATTTGCAGCGGGACCGAGGGGAAGTCGCCAGCCGGGATTCCCCGCATGAATCCGCCTGATTTACAGAAGGATCTCTGCTCATCCATCGGTAATCCAGCAGTCCCGCTGGAAATAGGCACGCCAATTTTTGGGGACAACCGATGGGCATCCGTCTTCGCCCCAACGCCGCTTGATTCCTGGGGCGCCTGGCGCCCAGTCTGAAGACACCATGCAATCCCCGGTGCCGCCCCTGCCGTGCCTAGTGCTCCTGCTTGCCGTGACTGCGGCCGTGGCCGCGAGCGCGCAGGACCATCCCGGTGCCGCACCGGCGCCAGCGCCCAATCCCGGGGCGTTGCCTGGAATCCCGGCTCCTCTTTCAGTGCCCTCCCCGGGGCCGACCAACGATGCGCCCTATGCACCGCAGCCCATCCTCCAGGGAGGCATCGTCATGGCCCTGTATCCGCCCGGCTCGCCGTTCCTCAACCTGGACCGCGTCCGCGAAGCCGAGGAGTACAGCATGAGCCGGAGCGTGCCCGGCCGCATCAACAGCATCGTCAACATCCACAACCCGTCGATCGAGGTTCACACCGTCGACGGAGGGCTGAACACCGGAAGCGTCGTCATCCTCGCGGCCGGCGGCGGCCACAACACCCTCAACGTGGGCACCGAATCCGCCGACTTCGTCCCGTTCTTCTACAACTACGGAATCAACACGGTGATCCTGCGAAATCGCCTTCGTCGCGACGGGTATGATCCGAAGGTCGACGCGGTGAACGACGCCCTCCAGGCGATTCGCCTCGTCCGTGCCCACGCCCGGGATTGGCGGTTCGACCCCAATCGCATTGGAATCATGGGCTTCTCGGCGGGTGCGGAACTGGCGATGCCCGCAGCGATTCAGTTCGAGGGATTCGATCAGCACCACAATGGAACGGATGACCCCCTTGCCGGCGTCCCTTGCCGCCCCGATTTTGTGGCCGCGATCTATCCCGGGCCATCACCCTTTGCCCGCGGAGCCACGCCCTCGGTGCCACGCAATGCCCCGCCAGCCTTCATCTCGTGCGCCGGTTCCGGCGACCGCATCCATGCGATCTGGGCGACCGAATTCTTCAGTGCGCTGCTCCAGGACCGGATTCCCAATGTCGAGATGCACATCTACGGAAATGGCCGGCACCCGGGCGAGGCGCTGCCCGATGGCAGCCATATGACCGGTGGCTTGACCTATCGGCATGGGATTCCATTCGGCACCTGGCAGGATCGGTTCATCGACTGGTTCCGCGACCTGGGTTTTCTGGAAAACCCGGGTGTGGAAACGAAGGCGGCGAGGGACTCGGCCGCATTCGCGAGCCGCACTCGATGACACGCGAGGGCTACGAGCCGTTCTCGATCACGACTCGTTCGATGCGCCGGTCGGGGATCAGCCACATCAGCGCCACGGCCAGGTAAAGACACCACCCGATCCAAGGCCGCACAAAGGAAAGCCCGATACCCATCGCATAAACCATCGGTGAAATCCTGCCCTTGAAATCGCGTCCGATCGACTGGGCCAGCCTGGACTCCCTGCCTTCCTGGCCGAGAATCAGGGATTGCAGCATGGAGTAGGCGACCGCCGCGAGCAGCAGGATCGATCCGTAGAGCGCGGTTGGAAGCGGGGCATTCGGATTTTCCCCCATCCAACGGGTGGCAAAGGGGAACAGGGACAACCAGAATAACAAATGCAGGTTCGCCCACAACATCTGACCATTCACGCTCCGACTGGCCTTCAGTAAGTGATGGTGATTGTTCCAGTAGATGCCGACATAGGTGAAACTCAGGACGTAGAAGAGAAACACCGGCGCCAGCGTCGCAAGCGCCCGTAAATCCGCGCCCTCCGGCGTGTCCAATTCCAGCACCATGATCGTGATGATGATCGCCAGCACGCCGTCGCTGAACGCCTCCATGCGGTTCTTCTCCATGCGCCCGGAATGCATGGCGGAATCCCGCGCAAAAATCGATCCTCCACACGGTCTCGCACTCACGGGACCTCCCTGTCGCGCCGAAGGGGAGAGGGACGGGGTGCGGGCCAGTCCGCCGGTGTCGAGACCGCCCCTTCCGCCCTTTCTTCATGTCCTTCCCGAACCCGGTGATTGAGACTGGCGCCGATTGCCATGAAGATTCCTCTGAGCTGCGAGCCGACTTGCCTGAAACCTTCCCGTCGATGGCGCCTGGGCGCCGTTCCGCTGGTCCTTCTCGCCTTCCTTCTGGTCCCCCGAAGCCCTTCCGCCGGCATTCTCGAGGACCTTGCCCGCCCCCAGGAAGGCCGTTCGATGCGGGCCACCTCCACCATGCGCGTCGGTGACACGCGACGGGGAGCGACCGCCGAACGCCACCACGATCCCGCCGCCCCACCGAAAGGCGACCTCGACGAAGCCAGCAACTGGGACAACTTCCGGGTCCCTCCCGGCGAGACCCACGTCCTTTTGGACGCCCAGGGTCCCGGCGTCATCACCCACATCTGGCTGACGTTTCTCGGGCCCGAACCGCAGGACTGGGCCCCCCGGGGCTCGGCCAACCACCAGGAAATGCTCCTGCGGATGTTCTGGGACGGCGAGACCCGTCCCGCGGTTGAGGCCCCGGTCGGCGACTTCTTCGCCAACTGCTTCGGCAAACGGAGCGAGGTCGTCAGCCTGCCCGTGATTGTCGAGGATGCGGACTCCTACAATTGTTACTGGCGGATGCCGTTCCGGAAGTCCGCGCGCATCGAGATCGAGAACCAGAGCGACAATCCCATCGGGCTTCTCTATTACAATATCGACTGGATCAAGAAGGACTCCCTGCCGCCGGAGACGCCCTATTTCCATGCCCAATATCGCCAGGAATACCCGGCTCAAAGCGGCCGCGATTATGTCGTGCTCGAGACGCAGGGAAAGGGCCACTATGTCGGCACCGTGCTCGCGGTGCGCACGCGAAGTCCCTCGTGGTTTGGCGAGGGCGACGAAAAGATCTTTATCGACGGAGAAACCAATGCGTCGATCTGGGGCACCGGCACCGAGGATTATTTCCTGTCCGCCTGGGGTCTCAAGACGACGAGCACCCCTTACTTCGGTGTTCCCTATTTCGACCAGTGGGGCATCGTCGGCGGTCATACCAGCGCCTACCGCTGGCACCTCAACGATCCCATCGTGTTCAACACCGGAATCCGCGTGACCTTCGAGCACTTCGGCTGGATTTCGCCCGACGAAAACCCGGACTACCGCTCCATGAGCTGGAACGAACGCGAGGACGATTACTCCAGCGTCGCCTTCTGGTACCAGGCGGGGACGCCCACCTTCGCGGCTCGCGCGCCGGGCGCCCATGAGCGGACGCTCCCCAGCCTCGAACGCGTGATCGCCTATGCGCGGGATTTCGGCGACGCCTCGCACCACGGCTCGGGCGACGCCGGTCCCCAGCGCCTCGATTTCTATACGGGCCCGCAACTCCTCTATCGGCCGATGACCGCCGACGGTGCCTGGCTCGAAATTCCGTTCGAGGTCACCAGGAAAGAACCCCTGCGACTGCTCATCAACATGACCACCGCCGACGACTTCGGCCAGTACCAGGCCTTCCTCGACGGCGTCAGACTCAGGGAAGCCATGGACTTCTTCAGTCCGAAGCTCGGCACCCGGGAATTTCACCTCCTCGACTTCTGGCCCGATCCCGGCGCCCACACCCTGCGGCTCGAATGCGTCGGCAGAAATCCCCAGTCCCGAGGCTACTACTGCGGCATGGAATCCGTCCGCCTCCGGGAGCGCCGTCCCCGGGTCGCCGCGATGGCGCACGATCGCGACAAGGACTGGCGCAAGGACCCGAAGCTGTACGAATGACGCCACCCGACCGACACCGCCGACTCTGGCCGCGCATGCTCTCGGCCGCCGCCGTGCTGATCGCCGGCGCAGTGGTGCTCCGCTTCACCGCCTGCCGTCCCGCCGCGGTGCCGGTCACCGTCTACACGGTCAAATCCGGCCGCGTGGAGGACACGGTCGTGAACTCGCGAGCGGGGACGGTGCAGTCGCGCCATCGGGCGGGGATGAGCCCAGGCATCCCGGGTCTGGTCACGGCGATACCGGCCCGCAAAGGACAGCAGGTTCGGGAAGGCGACATCCTCCTGCGCCTCGACGACAGCGAGCATCGCGCGGCGGTCGAACTGGCGTCGCGTGCCCTGGAGGCGGCGCGCGCCGCGGTCGAACAGGCTCGTCTCGAGGCGGACCTGGCGCAACGCCACTGGGAGCGGACTCGCAGACTGGCCAGCAACCAGGTCGTTTCCGCAACGGTCGTCGAGCAGGACCAAACCCGGGCCATGACGACCCAGACCGCTGCGCTGGCCGCGCAGGCCCAAAGCCGCGAAGGCGAGGCCCGTCTCGACGCCGCTCGGGCGACCCTGGCGAAAACCATTCTCAAAGCCCCGTTTGACGGGATCGTCCTCGACATCACGACCGAGGTCGGAGAATGGATCAGCCCCGCGCCTCCGGGCGTCTTCATTCCGCCCGTGGTGGACCTGATCGACCCCGAGTCCCTCTATGTCAGCGCGCCGATCGACGAGGCCGACATCGCCAGGATCCGGGTCGGTCTTCCGGTTCGCATCACGCTCGACGCTTTTCACGGACGCGAGTTCCCCGGTCGTCTCACGTACATCTCGTCCTTCGTGGAAACGCGTCAGGATCAGAACCGCACTCTGCGTGTCGAAGCCGACTTTGTCCGCAGAGGTCAGGGTGACGGCCTGGAAGCCCCTCCCGATTCGGGGGGGACGATGCGCGCCGATCCGACCCCTTCTCCGTCCGGCCCCCGTCCTGAGCTGCCGGTCGCAACATCGCGAACGGAGGTGTCTGCGGAGCCGGGCGAAGGCGCGCTGCTGAACAACTTGGTCGCGGGGCTCTCGGCCGATGTGGAGATCATCCTCGAGTCCCATGAGGATGTCGTGCGGATTCCCACCTACGGCCTTCTCCAGGGCGACCGTGTTCTCGTGGTGGTGAAAGACCACCTCGTCGAGAAAAAGGTGATCCCGGGTCTGCACAACTGGAGTTTCACGGAGATCACGTCAGGGTTGGTTGCGGGGGAGCGTGTGGTGGTGTCGCTCGACAGGCAGGAAGTCGTGGCAGGCGCCCGGGTCATTGTCACGGGACAGGTCGATCCATGATCGAATTGTCGGGCATTCGCCGGACCTTTGTCGTGGGAAGCAGACCGGTCGAGGCACTCAAGGAAATCGAATTGCGGATCGCGAGCGGGGAATACGTATCGATCATGGGACCGTCCGGATCGGGCAAATCGACGCTGCTGAACATCCTCGGCTGCCTGGATCGCTGCCTTGCGCCTCTACAATCGCACGGGACTCTTCCGAATCCTGGCGGAGGTCGAGTCTCCGGCCGCGCTTGGCCCGGCGCAGAAGGAGACACTGTCCGTCCTCCGGGAGCGCCACGGTGGCGAGGAAGACGTCACGCTGCTCACGCAGGACTCCGTCCTCAGTGCCTTCAGCCGGATTCTTGTCACCATCACCGCTGCGCTCGTCGGAATCGCTGCCATTTCGCTGGGCGTCGCCGGGCTCGGGATCATGAACGTCATGCTCGTTTCGGTGTCGGAGCGGACCCGGGAGATCGGTTTGCTCAAGGCCATCGGCGCCACCTCGCCCCAGGTCATCCTGGTGTTTCTCGTTGAGGCGGCAATTCTCTCCACGCTCGGAGGAATCCTGGGGTTGGTTGTGGGTCTTGGGACCGGTCGCATCCTCGGCCAGCTCTACCCGGACTTTCCCATTCACCCGCCCGCCTGGGCGATCGCGTCGGCCCTCGCGGTTTCGTCGTCGGTCGGACTGATCTTCGGGATCCTGCCTGCGCGACATGCCGCCCGGCTGCGGCCCGTTCAAGCGCTCATGCGACGGAAGGCATGACTCCAGGCGACATTTTCCGGCAGGCGTGGCAGGCGGTGTGGTTTCACCGACAGCGCTCGCTCCTCACCATGCTCGGAGTCCTGGTGGGCATCGCGTCGGTCATTCTTCTCACGTCCATCGGGGAAGGGACGCGTCTCTATGTGCTCTCCGAATTCACCCAGTTCGGCACGACCCTCGCCTCGATCAGCCCGGGCAAGATCGCGACGACCGGGATCCCCGGAGCCCTCGGCGTCACGATCCATCCGCTGACCCTCGAAGACCGCCAGGTCGTCGATCGGATCCCGGGTGTAAGCCGGACCGTCCCGGTGGTCATGGGTGCCGCCCCGGTGGAGCAGGGGGACCGGACCCGTCACGTGTTTGTCTATGGGGTGACCGCGGCCGCCCCGGCGGTGTGGCGAATGCCCGTGCAACAGGGACGCTTTCTTCCGGAACTGGACCTTCGGCGCGGGGCCGCCCTCGCGGTGCTGGGGCCGAAGCTGAAGCGCGAACTCTTCGGAGATGAGAACGCGCTTGGCCGCCACGTCCGCATCTCGGGCCAGCGGTATTTGGTGATTGGCATCATGCAACCCAAGGGGCAATTCCTGGGGTTCGACATCGACGACAGCGCGTACATCCCGGTCGTGGAGGCCCAGCGCCTCTTCAACCGGGATGCTCTTCATGAGATCGACGTCGCGATCGTGAATCCTTCCCTGATCGATAGCGTCGTCGAACGCATCCGCGATGCCCTTCGGGAACGGCACCATGGCGAGGACGATTTCACCATCACGACCCAAACCGGGATGCTCGACACCCTGGATCGCATCCTTCGGATCGTCAGTCTCGCGGTCGGTGGCATCGCGGCCATCTCCCTGCTCGTCGGTGCCATCGGCATTCTCACGGTGATGTGGATTTCGGTGAACGAACGAACCTCCGAGATCGGCCTGGCGCGCGCGATCGGGGCAACACCACGACAGATCCTGGTCCTGTTCCTCAGCGAATCCGCCATGATCTCCAGTCTGGGGGGGATCCTCGGTTTGCTCCTTGGCATGGGTGGCGCCCAATTCCTCCGGCTGGAGGCGCCCAACCTGCCGGTCGAGACTCCATGGACCTACGTCGTCCTTGCCCTCCTCACAAGCGCTGCCGTCGGGCTGGTGAGCGGTGTCCTGCCCGCGCGCCGCGCGGCCAACCTGGATCCCGTGGCCGCGCTCGCGGCCGACTAATCCTGAACCCGCCGCGCCTCGATGGCTTTGAAGTCATCGAGGCCCTGATGCCGGAGCGGCTGCCCGTCGTGATCTTCACGACGGCCTATGATGAACACGCCATCCGGGCCTTCGACGTCAACGCCCTCGACTATCTCCTCAAACCGTTCACCGAAGCCCGGTTTCGCAGGTCCATCCAGCGCGCCCGCGACGAACGGGGCCGGGGTGCGGGTTCCCGATCCGATCCGCGGCTCGGCGCCCTGCTGGCGCATCTTCAGGCGAGTCATTCGGGCCGCGGACGCATCCTCATCCGATCCGCGGGCCGCGTCGTGTTTCTACGGCCGGACGAAATCGATCATGTGGAGGCGGCGGGCAACTACGTGGTCCTGCATTCCGGCAAGGACCGGCACATCCTGCGCGAGACCACAGCCGCCATGGAGGCGCGGCTTGGACCTGCCGGTTTCATGCGCGTCAGTCGCTCCGTCATCGTCAATCTCTCGCGGATCCGCGAGGTGCAGGCCCTGGGGCCCGGGCAGTATTCGCTTCTGCTGAAAACCGGCGCGCGCCTGGACATGACCTGCAGCCTCGCCGAATTGCAGTCGCGGCTCGCGAACATCTGACGCCGACGCCCGCGGATCTCGAAGACGTGCCTGGAACCTGGCGGACATCGCGCCTTCGTCCCTTGCGTCGCCCCGGTCCCTGTCTTGTTCATCCCCGTTTCCCTCGGGTCCTGTCCCATTGAATTCGAGCAACGGAGCCACCGGGCCGAAACTGATCACAAAAGGTAACGGCGCGTGGACGCCAGGTGTGGACACCCGGCCGCGAACGCGGTCCTGAACAACCTGTCCCTCATGAATGCGAAATCCCGTAGATCCACGGGGCGCCGGCCTGTCGACGGTTGTCCCTCGAGGCACCGTCCACCGGTTCGGAGCGAGCATCGAAGCCTTTGAGGTTTCCCTCAAACGAATCAATGTGCACCGCGAGCGGGAGCCGTGGGACATGACTGGGTGACGCGGGAGTTCTACCGCCCCTGGCGGATGGCGCGACGGTTGGTTCGACATCTGCTCAGGCCCAGGCCATGGGCCGGTCTGACCGCTTACCTCGCCATCAATCTTGCCTATTACGGCCGCGTCCTGCGCTGGAAGATCCGCGGCTGGGACCCGGCCAGGCAGAAGGGGCATGATTCCCAATCCTCGACAGGACTCGCCCCCCATTTCGATTGCGGCAGGACCGTTGACGCCGCCGCGACCGTGACGAAAGGGTGGGTGCGTACCTCATGAATGCATCCCATCCATTCTCCGCCCGACCGTTGCGGCTCCTCAACCGCAGCCGGCGCACTGGCGCGTTGTTTGCGGGTCTGATCGCCGTCTGCCCCGCGCTTGCAGCCGAGGACCTGTCCTACGTTGACCTCGTCCATCGCCTCACCGACCTGGATCGCCTCGCCTCGCCGCCGATTCCCGGCGAACGCTGTCTCCAATGGTCCAGCTATGATCGCGCCAGCCGATTCGATCCTGCCTCCGGGAAATACCTCCACTGGGACGCCAACGGCGATGGCGATGGCGTCATCCGCCGTGAACCAAATGGCAAGGTCGTCCTGGCCGAAATGGAAGGTCCGGGTTGCATCTGGCGAATCTGGTCGGCCGCCCCGAAGGAAGGGCACGTCCGCATCCACCTCGATGGCCATGAAGAACCCGCGATCGACCTGCCGTTCACGGGCTATTTCGATGGCCGGAACCCGCCATTCGATCGCAAGGCCATCGTCCACTCGGCCGCCCTGGGCTGGAACAACTACACCCCGATTCCCTACCAGAAATCCTGCAGGATCGAAGCCGATGCCCATTGGGGTCTTTACTACCACTTTGTCTACTCGAGCTTTCCCGCGGACACGAAGGTGCCGACCTTTCAACCGCGCCTGACCGACCCGCAGAATGCCGCCCTCGATGAAGCCGACCTCGCGCTGCGCCAATGCGGGCCGCGAACCGCGGGCAGCGAGAACTGGCACCTCGCCGGGATCGATCCCGGCACCGCCGACACGTTGACACTGGCGGGACCGGGCGCCATCCACGCCATCCAGGCGCGAATTGACGGTCTGCCGCCAAGCCCGGCGGATCGAATCGTCCTGCGGGAACTCGTCCTGGAGATCCGCTGGGATGGAGAGTCCAAACCGTCGGTCTGGTCGCCCTTCGGAGACTTTTTTGGGACAGCTCCCGGCGCCAATCCCTATCGCTCCCTGCCATGCGGGCTGACCGAGGACGGCGAATGGTACGCGAACTGGTACATGCCGTTCAGCCGGGGCGCCGTCGTCTCCATCCGCAACGAGGGGGCGCAGACCCGACATGTCCGTTGGGGCCTGTTCACCGACAAGCCGCGCTCGAATCCCGACCAACTCGCCCGTTTCCATGCCAAATGGCACCGCGACGCCTTCCTTCCCGCCGATCCCGCCCGCCACGCCATCGACTGGACACTCTTGAAAACCACCGGCACCGGCCGATTCGTCGGGGTCATGTTGCACATCTGGAACCCCCGAGGCTCCTGGTGGGGTGAGGGCGACGAGAAGTTCTTCGTGGATGGCGAATCCTTTCCCTCGACGATCGGAACCGGGTCCGAGGATTATTTCGGATACGCCTGGAGCAACCCGACGCTCTTCCAGCACGCCTACCACAATCAGACCATCGCCATGAACAACCGCGGACACATCTCCGTGAACCGCTGGCAGATCACCGATAACATCCCGTTCCAAAAATCCTTCGAGGGCGCGATCGAAAAGTACTATCCCAATGACCGCCCGACACTCTACGCCGCGACAGTCTATTGGTATCAGCGCGGCGGACAGGACCCTTACCTGCCCGTGCCTGTCGCCGAACGCACCAATTACTGGGACGATGCGCAACTCGCCGCCCGCCGCGTTCGGGGCGCGCTCGAGGGCGAGCGTCTTGCCATCGCGCGCAAGACCGGCGGCCAAACCCAGGAACAGGACCTGGCGGGATTCGGTCCCGACTGGAGTGGCGACGCCCATCTCTGGTGGACCCAGGCGAAGCCCGGGGATGAACTGGATCTCACGGTCCCAGTGAAGACGGCCGGGCGCTATCGCCTGAAGGCCCAGTTCACCCGGGCCATCGACTACGGCATCGTCCAGCTTGCCCTCGATGGTCGGAACCTCGGGGAACCGATCGATTTCTATCATGACGGCGTCGTCCCCACGGGAGCCGTGGATCTTGGCGAATCGGATCTGTCGGCGGGCGACCATCACCTGACAGCGCAAATCGTCGGCGCGAACCCCAAGGCAGTGAAGTCGTACATGTTTGGGTTCGACTACCTGCTCCTGGAGCCGGTCCATATTCAACTATAGAGCCGATCAATCCACAGGGGCTATTCGCGCGAAACCATGCTCCGCGACCCATGAGCCCGCCCTTCCACGATCACTTCTCACACGTCGCGAGGCGTTACGCGGAGTTTCGCCCGCACTACCCCGCGGCGCTTTTCGAATTCCTCGCCGCACTCGCGCCGCGAAACTCGCCCGTCTGGGACTGCGCCTGCGGAAACGGCCAGGCAACCTCGATCTTGCGCATCGCTTCGCCCTGGCGTCGTCGCCACCGATGCAAGCAGTCGGGCCGGCGGCCGACACGAACTTCGACGCGCGTGCCGTCGGGGTATCGAAGCGGCCTGAAGGCCGCGCTCCGCAACCGCGAGTTCCGACGCCGTGCCGGCAGCGGCGGTACGCATGTTCACCTCCTCTCCCACCGGACCTGCAGCAGGTCGCAGTGGAAGTGATGGAAACATCCGGCTAGCTAGTCCACGAGCCCGAGCAGGACACCGGGCACCGGACCGCGCGGATAGCAATTCCGGATGCGGTTCATCGCCTCCTGTCGAAGCCGCAGATCCAGCCAGTTCAGGTCGGCGAAGCCGGGGTCCTGAACCCGGCTGCCTTCATCGATGCCCAATCCCTCCTCGAACTGATTCAGACTCTCGTAACTTTTGTGTCGTGCCCAGGTCGGTCCCCAGTGGAACCATCCCTGTCCAGGGGCCGCGAAATAGATGTTGTCTGAGAAGCTCAAATTCAGCGCGTGCAGCGTCAGTCCGTCCGGCGGGTGTCCGACGCGCCGGGCGCCATCAGCACCGGCGGGCTCGCCGGGGGAATTCGTCGCCGAGGGGGGAGGCGTTCGCGAGGCCGCACCGTCCGCCGGCCAGTGCCGGCCGTCCTTCACGTCGAACCAACCCCAGACCTGCGCGTCGCGATTGTAGAGGATAAGGTTGTCGCGGATGATCTCATCGTGGTTCCAGACCGGATGACTCGAACGATCGTCGAGGGTCGGGGTGGTCCGCGTTTGCTCGCGGAAGTTGAATCCCTCCCGGTTGCCGGCGAGGACGTTCCGCTCAACGACGCAACCCGGGCTGCTGGACAGGCAGATCCCCGCCTGGGCACCCCAGGCGCCCGCAGTTTCCGCGAACCCGTTTCCGATCAATACATTGTCGTGAGCATGCAGGTTGAAGGAGATCTCGTAGAAAATGCCGGCGTCCTCGTTTCCGGCGATGAGACACTGTCGGACCGTGCAGTTCGTGTTGCCGATATCAAACCAGATGCCATTCCCTCGGTTCCGGACGAAACGGCTGCGTTCAAGGACGACATCGCGACACAGCACCAGTTTGTCGCCCCCCGCCTCCCATCCGCGATCGAACCCCTTGGTGTTGTTGTTCTCCACGACGCAGTCCGTGAACAGAAGGCGGTGGGCCCGCCCCGCCCCGAAGCCAAGCTGCCCATTGTCACGAAACACACACCGCCGCACCGCGGCGTCTTCACCTTGAAACGTCGCCCCGGCGGCATTCATCGCTTCGACGGTGCAGTCCTCCATAACGTCGAATCGTCCGGCCAGGACCACGGCGCCGTGCTGGGCCATGTTCGCAGCCAATCGAAAATGGAATCCGTCCAATTGGACATGGTCACCCTCCACCCGAATGACCTCCTGCCGAACCGAAGCCTCGACAGGCAACTTGTGGAGGTCGCGACCCCCGGCTTCCCAGACAAGCAGCGCCTGTCGGGTCACATCGGCGAGGAAGGTCCCGGGCGCGAGCTGATCGGCGCCGAGCACCTGGCGAAGGAGATAGCCGTCGACCGCCACCTGTTCGCATCGCCCGATGACACGGTGATACGCGTCGTCGGGATGGGTCATGTTCGCATTCCACGGTATGAACCTGTAAGGCCACGGCACCCGGTATACCGGCCGTGTTCCGTCCACGCGTTGCCAGCCTGACAACAAATCCGCCCCGGTCACCACGACGTGTTCGCCGGCAGGAACCACGAATCGGATTGGCGCTTCGGCCGTCCCATTGGCCTTCACGAGCACCCGTTCCCGGTAGACGCCGCCATGCACACGAACGACATCGCCCGGCCGAACCTCCGCGGCCGCCTTCGCGATCGCCTTCCACGGCTGCTCCGCCGTGCCCGGTCCGTCATCGGCGGACCGCGGATCCCGGATGGCCACATGGAAAGTGGCGCCGGACAGGCTTGGAGCGGACACCAGGTGGAGGATGACAAGAGACGAAACCCAGTGAATCGACACGCCTGGATGGAAGCGCATTCCGGCCGGTGCCGACATACCAAAGCGGTGGATGAGAGACTACCGGCACCCGTGCCTTCCTTCGCCACGACTTGCGACCATCCTCCCGCCAATGCTTTCCTTGGGTCGGTGATCTCCACGTCGCGCCGGGCGGATGCCATCCAGCTTCCCATCATTCCGGTGGTTGCCGACTGGATTCGGGCTCATCCGGGCACGTTGTCCCTTGGACAGGGAGTAGCGGGTTATGGACCTCCGCCCGAGGCCTGGGATGAAATCCGGCGGCTGGACCGCGAGCCGCTTCTCCACCGCTACCAGCCCGTGGGTGGCCTGCCCGAACTCGTCGATGCCCTTCAGAATGATCTGGCGCGGCGCCTCGGCATCCGTCCGGACCCGGCCCGCGATCTCATGATCACGGCAGGGGCCAATGCGGCCTTCCTTCAGGTCATCCTGGCGATCTGCGATCCAGGGGACGAAGTCATCCTTCCGCTCCCTTATTACTTCAACCAGGAGATGGCGCTTGCGGTCGCCAGCGTTCGACCTGTGCTGGTGCCTTCCAACGCCGGGTATCTGCCCGATGTCGAACGGCTGGGCGCCGCCGTGTCCGCCCGGACGCGCGCGATCGTGACCGTCTCGCCCAACAATCCCTCCGGCTCCGTCTATCCACCCGCGCTGTTGCGCGACATCAACAGCCTCTGCGGCGACCGCGGACTTTTCCACATCAGCGACGAGACCTACGAACGCTTCACATTCGACGGGAATAGTCATGCGTCACCTTCCTCCCTTCCCGGCGCCGAGCGGCACACTATTAGTCTCTTCTCATTTTCGAAGACATACGGGTTCGCGAGCTGGCGCGTCGGATGCGCCGTGTTTCCCGTGCTCCTCCGGGAGGCCCTGAGGAAGATCCAGGACACGCACATCATCTGTCCCCCGGTCATTTCCCAACTCGCAGCGCTCGGATGCCTGCGTGCCGGAGACGCCTGGGTTGCCGGCCGAATCCAGGAGGTCGCCGCCATCCGGCATGAGGTGCTCCATCGCCTGCGCGAGGCGGCGGACGTCCTTTGCCCCGGTCCCGCCGAAGGCGCCTTCTACCTCCTGGTCAGGATCGACACCGCCCTGGAGGGAACTGAACTCACCCGCCGATTGATCGCCGATCATCTTGTCGCCGTGATCCCGGGCTCAGCCTTCGGGATCACCGAAGGCTGCACCTTGCGTGTGGCGTATGGAGCCCTCACGCCTGAAACCGCGCGGGCCGGGATCGCGCGCCTGGTCGAGGGGGTTCTCACCGCGACGAGCAAAGGGGGCGCTTCTCGATAGTGTACTATCTGCGTCCGCCATGGGATCACGGCGACGGAGGCTCACCTCCGTCTGATCGAGGCCTCCCATCCCGCTGCTCCAGCGAACATATGCCGATATCAAGGACCAACCCCTTGCGTGGCAACCCCGGAAACTCTCCCGGATCAGCCAAGGCCGGGCACCGGACTGCTTTCCTCCGGCATCGCGACGTTGCCGGCTTCGAAATCCTCCGGAGTCGGCCGGCACCGGAAATCGGAGGCCATCATTTCTTCCCAAGTCACCTGCTGGCCGTTGTACGCGGAGATGCGTCCCATGACCGCCGTGAGTGTCGATTCGGCGACGTTTTGCGCTTCATTGATCGGCTCGCCGTCCAGCACGCTGCGGATCAGGTCCATGTGCTCATGGACGTAGGCGGTTGGCGTCCTCTCCCATTTGCCGAGGTCAACGGGCGTCTTGCGGTCGGCGCCGCCGACGTAGACTCGGTCGGCAAAGACCAGGCCTGTGATGTCGGCCACACCCTGATCCCCTCGGAACAACTGCCCAATCCGACTCCACGTGCCTGAGACCTGACGGGCCATGCTGTGGATGTGCACATCGCCCGGGAATTCGTAATCGGTGCTGAAGAAATCGTAACAGTTGCCGCCATGGCGCCGCACGCGGTGTCCGAAACTCACGCAGCGGATCGGCGGCGTTCCCAGGATCCAGTTCATCACGTCGATGCTGTGGACGTGCTGCTCGACGATGTGATCCCCGCACAACTCCGCCCAGCCGCCCCAGGCGCGGATCAGCCAATCGGAGGCCGACATGGTGGGCGGTTTCGCACCGATGCTGCCCCCGCTGAGACAGAAATGGATCGTGCCGCCGAGAATCCTGCCAATTGCGCCGTCCTTGAGCGCCTTTGCGACGGCCAGGTACCCGGGTTCATGCCGGCGCTGGGTCCCGGCCACGATCGAGAGCCTCTTCTCGCGGGCCAGGCGCCCGGTCTCGATGACACTTCGGCACCCCACCGGATCCACCCCGACCGGCTTCTCGACGAACAGGTGTTTGCCGGCAGCCACGCCCGCAGCCATGTGGACCGGGCGGAAGTTGGGAGGCGTCGTCAGCAACACGATATCGACATCCGATTCCATTACCTTCCGGTAGGCATCGAATCCGAGGACACACTGCTCGCGCGGAATCTCGACGCCGGCGGCCTTCTTGAGTTCCCCGAGGCTTCGGTCCAGGCGATCGTCGTAAACATCTGCCACCGTCACGAGTCGCACATCGACGCCGAGTTGCCTGGCAGCCTCCAGGTGGTCCGCGGCGGCCCCGGTTCCGCGACCCCCGGCGCCAATCAAGGCGGTCTTCAGGGCTCGTCGGCGGGTGGCGCCGAAAACGCCGGGGCTCGCAACCGCCAGGGCTGCTACGGTGGAAGTGGTCCTGACGAAGGCGCGGCGATTGATCGGGAGGGTCTTCATGGTCGAATGAGAGTTGGGGAACGTGATTCCGCCTCCCACACAGCCGACAGCCCGCCGCTCGGTCAAGGGTCAGGGGGCGAATTCAGAGCCCGTCTGAGTGCGCCGTGGAAAGGCGCACTCAGACGGGCTCTGAAGGGGGACCTCACTTCGCCTTGCGTTCCAGTTTCTCGATCATCCTTCGCAGCTTGCGCAAGGCCACCGCCTCGATTTGCCGGATGCGTTCGCGGGTGACTCCGTATTGTTGCCCGATCTCCTCGAGGGTCTTGCCTTCACCGCCGTCATATCCGAAGCGTTGCCTCAGGATGCTCTGCTCCCGCGCGTCGAGGGTGTCGATCATCCGCTCGAGCATGTCCCGGACGGTCTTGTCTTCGAGTTCCCGGTAGGGAGTCGCCTGCTTTTCATCGGCGACGATGTCCCGGAGGGAATTCGCCTCGTCGTCTCCGATCGGGGCGTCCAGTTGGGCCGGCCGGATGGCGGCGGTCCGCCACTGGGCAACCCGGGCCGCCGTGATATCGAGTTCCTCCGCGAGTTCCTCGTCCGTCGGCTCGCGCCCATAGACATCCTCGAGTTGGGCGGCGACGCGGCGCATCCGGGCGATCTTGTCCACCAGGTGGACGGGCAGGCGGATGGTCTTTCCCTGGTTGGCAAGTGCGCGTTTGATGGCCTGCTTGATCCACCATGCGGCGTAGGTCGAGAGCTTGCCACCCTTGGCGGGATCGAAACGTTCCACGGCCTTCATCAGGCCGATGTTTCCCTCGTTGATGAGGTCGAGGAGTGGAAGGCCATAACCCTCGTAGTCGTGCGCGATCTTCACGACGAGACGCAGGTTGGCCTTGATCATGTGCTCCCGAGCCCTGGCGTCGCCTCCCTTGATCCGCGCCGCAAGTTCGATCTCCTCCTGCGGCGTCAACAGGGCGACCTCGCCGATCTCACGGAGGTACAAGCGGTACGCCGTGTCGCCATCGTACACATCCCGCCGTTTTGCCGGCGCGGGCGTCTCATCCCCCGCCGACCGGCGGATCCTGACCGGCTGAAAGATCTCGTCAGCCGCCTTGGACGCAACGTCGGAAGGCCCCGGTTCGGCGGTCGGCGAATCCGTCGCCGACGTGTCTGGAGCGGGGTTGCCAGGCGGGATCGACGGCTCTGTCGGTTGTTCCGTGGAAGGCCGTCGTGACGGTGAAGAGGCGCGATGACGGGCTGGCCTGTCCAACGGACGGCCCGGCGAGCTGCGATCGACATGGGACCGGGCGGACTTCATAAGTAAGCGGTGCGCGGGAAAGAGTAGACGCGAAGGCCAGGGCCGTCCACTGGCGCGTGGAAATGAAATGTCATTGCGACCTGCTCCTTGTGATCCGCCGACGATCCGGATTGCAGACGCATCCGAATCCGATTAGATGCTCGAAAGCCATGCAGCCTCCCCACGTCCGCGGCGTCTCCCGTTCGCCTGTTTGTCGTTCAGGATTTACCCTGATCGAGTTGCTCGTGGTCATCGCGATCATCGCGATCCTCGCAAGCATGCTCCTTCCCGCGCTGGCCAAGGCGAAGTCAAAAGCGCAGGGGATCAAATGCTTGAGCAATCTCAAGCAACTTCAACTCGCGCACCTCCTTTACCCGGACGACAACGAGGATTACCTGACCAAGCCAGGCAACTCCGGGACCGAACCCTATGCCTGGGTTTGGGGCTGGCTTGATTTCAACCCCGCGACCCGGGACAACACCAACAAGGCGGACCTCCTGGATCCCATCCGGGCGAGGTTCGCCCCCTATATCCCGAGCGCCGAAGTCTACAAGTGCCCCGCCGACATGAGCAGCGTGACGGTCCGCGGCCAGAGGGTCCCCCGCGTGCGCAGCATGAGCATGAGCCAGGCGATGGGGGGACCCGGGGGCTGGCTTCAGCCAACCGCCTACAACGAGAGCCAGACCAAGTACAAGGTCTTCATCAAATCAACCGATTTCGCGGTGCCGGGGCCATCCCGCCTCTACGTCCTGCTCGACGAACACCCCGACAGCATCAACGCGGGTGGCTTCGCCAATCAAATGGTCGAAAGCCCTTCCACGGCCCGGATCATTGATTTCCCCGCCAGTTATCACAACGGCGCAGCGGGGATCTCGTTTGCCGATGGGCACGCCGAAATCCGCAAGTGGGTCGATCCCCGCACTCGACCGCCGGTACGGTTCAATAACCAACTGGCACTGAATGTTCCCTCGCCAAACAACCGCGACATGATCTGGCTCGCGGACCGGACCACGGTCGAGCGCAAGTAGACGCCCGAACCTTGGCAGTTTTCCATGCCCTCCTGCCGCCTGGCGCTCGTAATCCTGACCGTGGTTGGGAAGATGACGGTCCATGCCGCCGTCGAGCCCTCGCTCCTGTCGCCACCCGGTCCGCCTCTCCCAGCCACCGTTCCTCTCACCGTCGAGGGCGACATCGCCTCGAACCTCGTCGCCGGCGTCAACCGGTTCCTGGATCGCGGACTCTCGGAATCGGTCAATGAACGAACCGTTGGCAGGTCCGACGACGGCTCCGGCCGGCCGAGCGCCGCCTGGCAGGACTCGGAACGGAATCAACTCGCCCGCATGCTGGGAGCCGTCGAGGCCCGGCCCCCGGCCGCTGGTTTTGAATGGATCGCGTCGACGATCGCGCCTTCCACCGTGGCGACGTCTTCCCTCGTTCGCGTCGACGCCGTCCGATGGGCCGCCTTCGGGGAGGTCCACGGTGAGGGCCTCCTGCTCCAGCCAGTGCGCGGCGAACCGCTGGCGGATGTCGTGGCGGTGCCCGACGCCGATGTCACCCCCGAACAGTTGGTCGGCATCGAGCCGGGTGTTTCGGTGGAATCGCAGTATGCCCGGCGCCTGGCCGAGAGTCGTTGCCGGGTCGTGGTCCCGTTCCTGATCAACCGGCACAAAGGCGATTGGAAGGTGGCGTGGGACCCAAACCGGGGACGCAACCTCAGCAACCGGGAATACCTCCACCGCGCTGCCTTCGAAATGGGCCGGACCCTCGCCGGCTATGAAGTCTTGAAGATCCTCGCGGCAGTGGATGACCTGGCCATCGACCATGGCGATCGGCCGATCGGGGTCGTCGGATGGGGCGAAGGCGGGCGGCTGGCCCTCTACGCCGCCGCGCTCGATCCCCGCATCCGCGCCTCCGGCGTGAGTGGCTATTTCGGTCCCCGTGAGGCCCTGTGGAAGGAACCCCTCGACCACAACGTGTTCGGATTGCTCCGTCATCTTGGCGACGCGCAACTCGCCGCGCTCGTCTACCCACGCGCCCTGGTTCTCGAAGCCGCCAGGGGACCGGCGATTCAATTCCCAAGCGACGGCGGCGCGCCGTCCGACTGGGGGTCGGTCCCGCTCGCGGACGTCCGGGCGGAGTTTCTGCGCGCCCGGGCGGCGACGGCAGAAGGCGCTTCCGACACGAGCCTGCGCCTGGTCGAAAGCAATGAGGACCGGGCAGGTAATAGCGAACCCGGCACTGGCCCCTGCGGATCATCGACGTGGCTCTCGGAACTCCTGGAGGCCCTGGAGATCCAAGGGGAGGCAGTTCCCGTGGCGACCTCGTGGAATCGGACGGGACGCGAAACTGGCGCACCCGCGCGTGCGGAGGCCCAACGCCGCGAGATGGACCGTCATACGCAGCAACTGCTCGTCGACAGCCCCTACACTCGGCAGGCCTTCCTGGGCGATCTTGACACGTCGAGCCCGGAGAAATTCGAGGCCACGCAGGCTCGCTACCGGGAGGTCTTCCGCCGGGATGTCATCGGCCAATTCGCGGACGCCCCGCTCCCTTTCCACCCGCGATCGCGGCTGGCCTACGACGCCCCGACCTGGTCGGGTTACGAGGTCGTCCTCGATGTCTTTCCGGATGTCATCGCGTACGGCCTCCTTCTGGTCCCGAAGGATCTGCGGGACGGTGAACGCCGACCGGTCGTCGTCTGCCAGCACGGACTCGAGGGTCGACCCCAGCACACCATCGGACAGGAGGGATCCGGCGCCTACAGTGCCTTCTCCGCGCGGCTCGCGGAACAGGGGTTCATCACCTTCGCTCCGCAAAACCTTTACCTGTTCCACGACCGCTTCCGTGTCCTCCAACGCAAGGCAAACCCGCTCGGGTGCACCTTGTTTTCCGTGATCGTGCCGCAGCACCAGCAGATCGTCGACTGGCTGAAGACTCTGCCGTTCGTCGATGGCCGCCGGATCGCGTTTTATGGACTCAGTTATGGAGGCAAGACCGCGATGCGTGTGCCCGCACTCGTGACAGACTACTGCCTGAGCATCTGCTCGGGCGATTTCAATGAATGGGTCTGGAAGAACGCATCCACACGCAGTCCCTACAGCTATGTCTGGTCCGGGGAATACGAGATCTTCGAGTGGAACCTGGGCGGCAGCTTCAATTACGCGGAGATGGCGGCCCTCATTGCGCCCCGGCCGTTCATGGTCGAACGTGGTCACTTCGACGGTGTCGCGCCCGATGAAACCGTCGCCTACGAATTCGCCAAGGTGCGCAACTTGTACGAGGCGCGCCTTCACCGCCCGCCTGGTGATTGTCAGATCGAATGGTTTGTGGGTCCGCACCAGGTTCACGGGGTGGGCACGTTCGAATTTCTGCACCGCCACCTGGGTTGGCCTGTGCGATGAATCGCGACGGGGCTGGCGATCCCCGGGGGTATTTCCATGAAACGACCCTCCCTTGTCCCTCTTCGATCCCGGGTCATCCGAAGGGAGAGGGTGCCCGGAGGGCGGGTAAGGGCCCCCCCGCCGCGGTTCATCGGGCGTGAGCAGTTCTTTCTGGAACAGGGAGCCACCCATGACCTCCGCCATCATCGTCGCCGCCGGGATCGGCAAGCGCTTCGGCCCCGACGCAGACAAGCTGTTTTTCGAGGTGGCCGGTCGCCCGGTCGTGGCTCATACGTGGCTGCGCTTCGATCATGTGTCCGCGATCGACGAGGTGATCCTTGTCGTGCGGGGCGGCATGGAACCTGTTTTCGAGGCACTGGCGACAGGCCTTGAGATTTTGAAACCCTGGCGCCTGGTTCCGGGCGGTCAGCAGCGGCAGAACTCCGTTTGGAACGGTTTGCAGGCGACGTCCTCCGCCTGCGAGATCGTGGCGGTCCAGGACGGGGCGCGTCCCTGCACGTCAATGGAGGTCATTCGGGCGACGCTCGAGGCCGCTCGCGAATCCGGGGCCGCAGTCGCCGCCCAGCGGGTGACCGATACGCTCAAGGAGAGCGACGACGGTCGTGTCATCGCGCGCACCGTCGATCGATCGCGCTTGTGGGCGGTCCAGACGCCGCAGGCGTTCCGGCGCAGCGTTCTCCTCGACGCCCTGGGCGAGGTCCGCCAGCGCGGGTTGCAGGTCACGGACGACACGGCGGCTTGCGAACTGACCGGGCACCCCGTGCGGCTGGTCGAGTCGACCGCTCCCAATCCGAAGGTCACCTTCCGCGGCGACCTGCCATGGCTGGAAGTGCTCCTTCGGGGCGCCGGGGTCGGTCAATAGGATTGTAGGATTTGCGCCCCCCCGCCGGTGGACGGCCCGTTCCATGCCGTCTCGCCCATTGCCGCGCCTTTCGCGGCTTTCTCGCGGCGCTTGCCGGGTCCGCATGCCTTCCCTACGTTGGCGGTCGTCGAAAACGTCGATTGTCGATCATGAGCCGCCGCCTGATTCTGAGTACCGTCACCGCCCTCCTTCTCGCCCATCTCGGCATGGGTGTCGGCCTGTATTTCACTGATGCCCGCGCCGCGGATGGCGACGAGGTCTACCCGCAATTGGCGCTCTTCTCCCGCGTTCTCCACCTGATCCGAAAGGATTACGTCGACGGCGAGCACCTCACCTACAAGGACCTCGTCACGGCCGCGATCCGGGGGATGCTCGATTCGTTGGACCCCCATAGCGAGTTCATGGAGCCGGAACGCTATGACGAGATGAAAGACGATACCGAGGGGGAATTTGGCGGGTTGGGAGTGACGGTCTCGCTGCATGGGGGCGCCATCAATATTGTCGACGTGGTCGAAGACACGCCCGGGGCTCGCGCGGGGTTGGTGCCCGGCGATCAACTCGTCGCCATCGAAGGCGAATCCCTGGAGGGCTGGCAGATCCAGGACGTCGTCACGCGCCTCCGGGGAAAACCCGGCACCGAGGTTCGCATCACCACCTACCGTCCCAGCACCAAGGAAAAGAAGGAGCATGTCCTCACACGCGCGATCATTCCGATCTACACGATCCGCGACATTAACGGACGCCGGCAGTTCCCGCTGGTCGAGGATGGCATCGGCTACGTCCAGATCACTCAGTTCGGCGAGAAGACAGCCGGGGAATTGGAGGCAGCCCTCGAGAAGATGACCCTTGCAGGAATGAAGGGCCTTGTGATCGATCTCCGGGATGATCCCGGCGGGCTTCTGGATGCCGCCGTCCGCGTCTGCGACAAATTCGTGGCGCGAGATCAGCTGATTGTGTCCACGGAGGGTCGGACCGGGTCCCAGCAAGCGGAGTTCCGGGCGACGGGACGGGGCCGATTTCAGAAGCTTCGACTCGGGGTGCTGGTGAATGGGGGCAGCGCGAGCGCCTCTGAGATCGTCGCCGGTTGCCTGCAGGATTTGAAGCGCGCCCGGTTGTTCGGAGAACAGACGTTTGGAAAGGGATCCGTCCAAAGCATTCTTCCCCTGCAGGACGGTTCGGCGCTCCGGCTCACGACGGCGAAGTACTACACGCCAAGTCACCGCGTCATCCATGAACACGGCATCACACCGGACAGTATTGTCGAAATGACGGACGACGAATCCAGGGACATCCTGCGGCGGCGCCTTCCCGGTGCGCTGGATTTTCTGAGCGAAACAGACCGCCAACGGGCCCTGCAAACCCGCGACCGGCCGCTGGAGCGCGCGGTCGACTACCTTCGAGGCATGCAGATCCTCGCCAGCCAGGCGCCTCATCGGGCTTGATCCGGTGTCCGCCCGTCCGTGTTGTGCGCCTTCTCGCGTTCGAGACGTCCTGCGACGAGACCAGCGTCGCCGTGATTGACGGCGACTCCGTGCGGTCCCTGTTGGTTTCCTCCCAGGTCGGCACCCACGCGGCCTACGGCGGCGTGGTTCCCGAACTCGCCGCGCGCGAGCACCTCAGGAATCTGCCCGAAATCACCCGCCGGACGCTTGCTGACGCGGGAGTCGCCGCGCGGGACATTGACGCTGTCGCGGCCACTCTGGGTCCCGGCCTGCCTCAGGCTCTGCTGATCGGCAGCCGCGTCGGACAGGCGTTCGCGTTCGCCTTGGGGCGGCCCTTTGTCGGGATCCATCATCATGAGGCGCACCTGTATTCTCCATGGATCTCCAGCAAGCCATGGAAGGCGGACTACTCCGCGCTCATGCCCCACGTTTCGCTCATCGCCAGCGGCGGTCATACCCTCCTGGTCCACGTGGAATGCGAACTTCGCCACCGGGTTCTCGGATCCACGCTGGACGACGCGGCAGGCGAGTGCTTTGACAAGGTCGCCAAGCTTCTTGGGCTGCCTTACCCGGGCGGTCCCCCTATCGACGAACTGGCCCGGGAAGGCAACCCCCAGGCTGTCGCCTTTCCGCGGCCCCTCCTCCGCGACGGCGGGGACGACTTCAGTTTCAGCGGACTTAAAACTTCCGTGCGATATCATCTCGACCGGCATCCCGAGGGACGGACGGACCCGTCGCGTCTGAGAGACATTTGTGCCAGTGCGCAGGCAGCCATCGTGGATGTCCTCGTGGGCAAACTGCTCCAGGCCGCCCTTCGGCTCCGCGTCGGGTGCGTGACGGCGTCGGGAGGGGTCACCTGCAACCGCCTCTTTCGTGCCCAATTGCAGCGGGAAGGCGACCTCAGGGGCTTGAGGGTGCATCTTGCGGAGCCCGAACTGTGCACCGATAACGCGGCGATGATCGGCGTCCTGGCCGTGCGCCGCCTTCGTCGCGGCCTCACCACGCCCCTGGACGAGGAGATCCGGCCCCATTGGCCGCTCGAAGCCACCGCCACTGGCTGATTTTCACCCTCCGAGTATCTTCCGCGGGTCGCCCAACCAAGGACCTCTCCAGGGTTTGTCGCGAGACATGCGGCGTAGGTCCGGAAGTCCGCGGGAGACTGACACGCAGAAAAATTTGTTGCGCTCCAGGGATTCCACGGTTAGAGGAAGCGTTGTCGCAGTCAACAGGCCGCTTCGACTGGCCGTGCGGGGAGCCACTGCGACGGTTCTCCCAGTTCCAAGATTGGATCCCGGGGCGGTCCTTTTCGGAAAGCCCCACTCTTGGCCCGTGTCGAAGGTGGCGACTTAGCCATGAACAATACAAGCAGCAGTGTGCCGGCGTTCGGCTCCGGATTCCTTGAAATCTCGGAGAAGGGTTTCGGCTTTCTCCGCTCTCCCGAGAACCGATATCAACCCCGGCCCACCGACGTGTTCGTCACCCCCGATACGATCAAGCGGCACTTTTTGCGCGAAGGCTGCCTGGTCGAAGGGCGGCTTCAACCTCCCCATCGCGGCGTCAGTCCTCAACTGCGCGAGGTGGTCCAGGTCAATGGAATGCCGTTCACCGATTTCGTGAAGTCGGTCCGGTTTGAGAACCTGACGACCATTGATCCGATCGAGAAGTTCCGACTCGAGACCTCGCCCGACCTCCTCGAAAACCGGGTGATCGACCTGGTAACCCCTGTCGGGCGAGGCACCCGCGGGCTGATCGTGGCCCCGCCGCGCACTGGAAAAACGACCATTCTCAAGCAGATGGCGAACGCGGTGACGACCAACCATCCGGAGGTGACCGTCATCGTGCTGCTCATCGACGAGCGGCCGGAAGAAGTGACGGATTTTCAACGGTCTGTGAAGGCCGAGGTGGTTGCGTCCTCGAACGACATGGACCTGGAGACGCACGTCCGGTTGTCGCGCTTTACCATCGAGCGGTGCCGCCGCCTGGTGGAGACCGGCAAAGACGTCTTCGTCCTTCTGGATTCGATCACGCGCGTCGCCCGCGCCTACAACAGTGTGCACGGTGGCAGCGGGCGCACCATGACCGGCGGTGTGGACGCCCGTGCCCTCGAGATCCCCCGTAAGATGTTCGCTGCCGCCCGCAAGATCGAACATGGTGGTTCCTTGACGATTGTCGCGACGGCCCTGGTCGACACGGGCTCGCGCATGGACGAACTCATCTTCCAGGAGTTCAAGGGGACCGGAAACATGGAGTTGGTGCTGGACCGAAAGCTCTCGGACCGTCGCCTGTTCCCTGCCATCGACATCCCGAAGAGCGGCACGCGCAAGGAGGAAAAGCTCTTTTCCCCCAAGCAGATTGACGCCGTTCGCAAACTCCGTCGGATGATGGTCGAACTGAATCCGGTGGAGGCGATGGAGACGCTCCTGGGCGCGGTCCGCAAATACAAGACCAACGAGGAACTCCTGGCGAAACTCACCTGAGGAACCAGGCGCGCCCGCGGATTCGGGAGTCAGTTGCGGAGCAAGCTTCGGCTGTCAAGTCCCGGGAGTCGCCAACCAAAGCCAGGAGAGCCATCGTAACTCGCGGAAGCGAGTCTTCCCCTTGACCCGGGCTTTTCATAGGATTGGACAGGCCCGAAACGAGCGTCTCACCACGGGTCCGGCCCGCTGTCCATGTGGGACGTTCTCTGCGCCATCCACCAGATATCCCGGTGATTGGGCCGCCGGCCGTCGTCCAGGACGGAGTAATCCGTCACGTGGGCGTCGAGACCTGCGCGGCCGGCCCGAGGGGCCTCGAGCCACTTGTGGATCTCCGCGTGCCCGTCGATGAAGGACAGGGCGCCCGAGTTGCCGTGGAATCCCGCCGGATAGTCGACCCAGCCTCGGTCGGCCGTCTTGGCCATGGTGTCCGGCATGCGGAACCCGAATCCTCCATCGTTGATGCTCGCCGGGTGCTCATCAATGAAGACCCAGATCTGGGAGGAACGGACGACGTCACTTTCCCGCGCAAACACGCGCCATTTTCCTCCTGGATTGGTTGGCGAGCCACCCGTCAGGGCCGCATCCAACCAGTAACCGAGGGTGGGTCCGCCCGTCGACCAGGTGCCGACGGCCTGGCTGGCGGCAACGCTGCGGATACGCGGCACCGCGCCAAACTGGGGTCGCTTCACCGTGGTCCAGTCGCCCGGGCAGTGATAGATACCAATGTCCTGAGTGTAGGGACCCAGGACGGCAGTCTTCGAATTGAGGAGCGTGTCCGGATCCCAATTCGATCGATTTCCCCCGGTGAAATCGATCGCTCCGCGCACCCACCCGTCGTTGCCATAAGTGTTGGGAATGTATTTTCCTTCGTAGTCGTCGGCATACAACTGGAAGGCCAGTTGAAGCTGTTTCATGTTTCCCAGGCATTTGATGCCGTGGGCCCGAAGCTTGGCCTTCGCCAGGGCGGGCAGCAGCATGCTGGCCAGGATCCCGATAATGGCGATCACCACGAGGAGTTCGATCAGCGTAAATCCGCGCGCAACGCGCGCCCTCCGCCCCGGCCACGTGGGATTCATGCCGCCGACGGTGCCCGCTCAAATCAGCGCCGGCAAGGCCCGGCTGATGCCGATTCGATTCGGCGGCTTTGCTTCCGTCCCGAATCGCTCCCCGGTGGGGTCACATCTAAATCTTAGATAAATGCGGGCAAACTGGCGCGGTCGAACCTCGCCATGTCCGACCTGTTCACCCTCTGGTGCACGCCCCAAGGTTGGCCAATCCCTGGGCGCCCGTATCTCGAATGGCTGGATCCAACACGCCTCGAGAGCCCCTCGGGGCGTGGAAGAAAATCGCAAGATCGGAGCGAGTCCCGCCTTCGGGATATTGCCATCCCGCAATCGAACGGTCCTGCCGCGAACCTCCAGCCTATCAGGCGCCGGAACGGCTTAGCCTCGGCCTGCTGGGGGGTGTTCGCCGCCCTCGCCTTGATTCTAGCGATCATCGGCCTGTATGGCCTTCTCGCCTTCACCGTCACCCACCGGGAAAGAGAACTCGGCATCCGCATCGCTCTTGGCGCTCCAACATTCCATGTTCTCGGTTTGGTGGTCGGACAAGGGATGCGGCTGATCGTCGCGGGCGTGGTCGTCGGACTCCTGGGATCCCTCGGATTGACGCGGCTTCTGGCCAGCATGCTTTTCAAAGTCGAGCCTACGGACCCGCTAACTCTTCTCTCGGTGACGTTCTCCCTTTGCATCGTTGCCCTGGTGGCATGCTATGTCCCGGCTCGTCGCGCAACGAAGGTGGATCCAATCGTGGCATTGCGGACGGAATGATCGGAGGCATCCGGTCCAATCCTGGTGGTGACCGACAGCTCGCAGGTCCGCCCGGCATCGAATTCAGTCCGAACGTGAGTCTCGACACGGTGAGGCGTTTCGCCTGTCCCGGGCGGCCGACGCGCCGTCCGTCCGAGAATTGCTTGACAAAGCATTTTCTTCCACTTAAATTTTCGAAGTACTTATGCGATACGAGAGGACGACAGATCCATGAAACAAGAACTTGACCGGGTTAAAAGCGATGTGGAGACGATTCAGAAGGCCATGGGACTCTCCACTTCCATGGGGCGGGACTGGGTTCAGTGGATGAAACGCGATAACTGGTTCAGCTTATGGTGGTGCCTGCCCGGGGCCATTCTTATTGCTTCGGCGCTATTGCCACTTGGAAACCAGGACAGGTACTTCGGTCTTGTCGTGGCCCAGTGGACAGGACTGCTCGTGGCAGCCGTCATCCTTGGCATTACAGTTCTCCTTATGCGGAAGGTGACGGGAAAGGATGGCCGACCCGACAGCCTTCTTCGGGAGTACAAGCGAATCAACGGTCTCTCCGGTCATGGTGTATGGATCAATTCGGCGCTATTGCTGCAAATGGGTGTCTTCTTCGTTTGGGCCAGGCAATACCAGGTCTCTTTTGGAGCGTTCTGGTCCGGCCTTTTCCTTTTGATGGGTTCCTCCTGCCTGGTGGCAGCAATCGCGTCCAGGGCGTGGTTGCTACTCGGTTGGGCAATTCCGTTCCTGGCCTATGGTCTCTTCGAGGCACTGTTACCCCGAACTGGAGGAGTGAGCGGGATTCCCCTCGGAATCATGTTCATCGCGGTGGCGATGTCCTTTTCTGCAATACAGTTTTTCCAATTGAAGGGAATCGAAAGCCAACATGGTTCCAATTGACTTCAACGGCCTCGACACCGCAGTTCACGGCCCCATTCGGCTGGGCATAATGACAGCGTTGCAGGTCGATGGATCTCTCGACTTCACGACTCTGAAAAAGCGGCTCGATACGGTCGACGGCAGCTTGAATCTGCACCTGGGGAAGCTTGAGGAATGCGGCTACATAGCGAGCAGGAAGGCATTCGTCGGTCTTCGTCCGAGGACCAGCTACCGGATGACCGCGGCCGGCCGGAAGGCGCTCGCCCATTACCTGCGGAGCATGAAGAAACTGATCGAGTATCTGGAATCGGCTAAGAATGGGGAGTCCGGATAGATCACCCGGCTGGACGCAAGAGACGGCGATCGTCCGCGGTCGCGGATCAAAATGTCTTCTCCACAGAGTCAGGCCAGCGGAACGATGCCTCTTGGGTTTCCCCCTATCGCGGTCGGAGCGCCTGATCGACGAGCGCCCGGAGGAGGTGACGGACTTCCAGCTTACAGCGGAGTGCCCCCATGGATATTCTTGAGCAATTCAAAACAGCGACGTGCTGTCGCAGGCTCCTCTTGGGTTCGAGGCGAGTGGGAGGTCGGTGGAGAGCCCACGGAAGTCAGCGTGCACGACTTTCCGGATCCGCGCGTTGGCAAGGCCATCCCCTATGGAGTCTATGATCTGGCCAGCAACGAAGGTTGGGTGAGCGTGGGGATTGACCACGATACCGCGCGATTCGCCGCGGCAAGCATTCGGCGGTGGTGGCAGGAGATGGGCTCGCAGAGATTTCCTCGCGCCACCCGATTGATGATTACGGCCGATGGCGGCGGGAGCAACAGCAGCCGCAATAGACTCTGGAAGGTGGCTTTGCAGGAATTGGCCGACGAAATAGGACTCCGCTTGGACGTGTGTCATTTCCCGCCGGGTACGAGCAAGTGGAACAAGATTGAGCATCGCCTGTTCTGCTTCATCACGAAGAACTGGCGCGGCCGGCCGCTGACTGGATACAAAGTCATCGTGAACCTGGTTGCCAACACCACTACAAAGGAGGGTCTGTTGGTTCGAGCTGCGTTGGACACGACCGAGTACGAGGCGGGGATAACCGTGAGCGACGATGAGTTGGCACGGATCAAAATCACCAAGTCGAACTTTCACGGCGATTGGAACTACGCGATTCATCCCCGCCACTGAATTGCTCAAGTTATTTCTGCGCACTTCCCTGTTGGCGAAATAGTCTTCGAGCATTGCCAGCACTTCAGCCAGCCGCTCGGGACTCGGGGAGTGAAACAGCGGACGCAAATCCCGAAGCATCGGGTTGTACACGTATGAGGATTTGCTGAAAATCTTCGCCCGCGCGTAGGCCGCCTCAAGGAGGTCTTTGTTTGCCGGCCAGTCGTGGAGCCACGCTTTCAGCGCGAAGTCGGCGCCGCCGAGGCCGTCGGAGCGGAAGTCCAGGCGACAGCCGCGGAACTCCGCCTCCCGCTCGACTTGCTCCTGGCCGCGCTTATTTCCGAGGGCATTGGCGAAGAACAGGACGTTATCGAGTTCGGTGGGAACGTCCCCCGCCATCAGCCCGTTGCGAATTGTCTCGTAGTCGAGGCGGTTGTCATCGGGAAGGTTCGGGATGATGATGCCTCGGTCTTGGATAAATCCCGGGAACTTCCTCAGCACCTCGCTTAAAATGATCGGATCACGCTGTCTGAGCGCCCGGTTGGTTGAAAAACAACGCTTCGTGTCGGCCATGGTTGGTCGCGGTTCGAACGGTTGAAACGCCGCCTGCCTCCCTCGGATGGTCGAAGCGTACCATCGGTGGTGGAGGGAGTTGAAGCCCCCAGATTGATTGGGGCAGGCAAGTTTACCAACCCGACAAAACGCAGCTCCAAAACCCCGATGACCCGGGGCTGGAATCGCGGCGGCGAGATCTGCGGGCGAGAACCCGCCATGCATCTCGACACCAACGCCGGCGAGGTGTTCGACGGCGTCCTCTTGCCTCCCCGCGAGCGCCAGCTGAACCATCAGAAAAACCGCCTTTCAAAGCCGGGATCGTTTTGGACCATCCCCAGGGCCTTCTGTGCGGCCCACAGGGTCGTGTCGGCCACAGTAGACGCGTCGGCGCCCGTCGCGATCATTTCGACGACTTCGTCCCACCGGCGAATCCGCGGGAGTGTGCCGATTCGGCTGTGGCCCATAACGGTTGGAGCAGGGGCACGGGGACACAACGCCTTGGTGATTGGGATCTCACAAGGAGAACCGAAAGACCCCCCGTCTCGTCGTTCGTCATGAACGGGCCGACAAGATGATTTCGAGGCTCCGCCTCCGGGGTCGGTCGGGAAACGACCCATTGACCATCAGGAAGTTATCGGTCTTCACCCTGGTCCTTAGCTGGCACCGCTGGACCGTCGTCGAAACGTAACCGTGCGTACCTTGCCAATTTCGAGGAGGTAGCGTACCCGTTCGCGCCCTTCCCGAAGCCTATGGCACCACGAACGAAGCCTATGGCACCACGAACGAAGCCCGGATCCGCGTTCGGCGGATCGCTTTCTAGAGTCCTTGATTTCCTAGTTTTGCTGTCAACGAGTCAAGATTTCAGGCCGCCATTTTGCGCTCAATAAAGTTGGTGAGATCGGTCTCCAGGCTTTCAAATCGACGTCGAAGATCGGGATGGCCTGGCGGAGATCCCAGAAGGATCGAAAGGCCCGGACGGAGCACGCGGGCGTAGCTGCGAGTGTAGAGCAAGGCGGTCTTGAGACCGAGCGTCGTCATTGTGTAGCGGTGGGATTTTGGGATTCGTTGGATGAGCCCGCGCAGACGCAGGCGGCGCAGTTCGTAGCTCATCCGACCGGCACGGATCTGATCGAGTTGCACCCCGAGGTACTGCGCAAGCAATGGCCGCAGTTGTTGATTTCGAAATCCCTCCGGGAGCAGACAGAACATGAGCAACACCGCCAACAGGGCTTGAACCCGCTCTTCGCCGTATTTGAGCGCACTGACTTTTTGCCCGTCCACCACCGCCGGACGCTGCAGCTTCTGGAAGGCGGCGGCGCCGATCTGGCAGTCGTGGGTGAGGGTTTCGACCTCCAATACCTTGCGATTGGCAGCAAAGCCAATTTCCCGCAGACGCGGAAGGTTGTTCAGCCGACGGCCCACGTTGAAGTCGTAGGTGTCGTTGATGGTGGTCTCGGTGCGCAGGGCGCGCCCCTCCTTGTGGTACTGCTTGAGGTGGGTGCGCTTGTAGTAGACGTGCAACGAGGGGATCACTCCCTCGCTAAGGATGCGCGTCCGACATCGGCCGTCAGCCACCGTGGATTTCCTCAGCTTGCGGCCGAAGATCAACTGGATGGTTTCGGGACGGCCCAAATCGAGATTCTCACGGATGACTTCCTCGAAGAAGCAACGCCCGTGGACACCCTGCTCCCAGACCTGAGTGAGACTGAACTCGGCTTGGAGAACCGACAGGTCATAGCGGTATCCGGCGCGGCGGTCCGCCGGTCTGAAGGGATGGGGCAAACGAGCGAGCCAGCGTCGAAAGAACGCGTCAATCTTGTGCGCGCTCAGAGAGTCGCAGATCTTCTGGGCGGCGGGAACCTCGGCGCAGGAGAGTAATCCATTGTCCAAGGCCTCGAAGGGGACGTCCTTGTTGCGGAGTTGGCTCTTGAGGTACTCGTGCCCGTTGAGGCAGAGCTTGGCTGGGTAAGGAAAATAGGAGCAGAACTTGATGAAAAAGGGGCCGAAGTCGCGGTCCAGACAATAGAAGTAGTAGAAGTTGACCATGGCCGTGGAGTAATCAATCCAGGGGATGGTGGCGTTGCCGTATCGTTTGCGGATGGTCCTCGGGACGCGGGCCTTCTCCTGGGCGACACCGACGAAGATCACGCCCTCGGGCTTGCGGAAAAAGCGGAGGTGCGCTTGCAGGACATCGTCTTTGCGCTGGCCTTTCTGGAAATGGACGAGGGGTACGCCTTCGGTTTCGATAAACCGCTTGATGCGCGCGACGAAGGACTCAGTCATCCGGACGGCCTGCTTGGTGGAGGCGAAGCGGTGACCGAGATAGCCGCGGAAGAAGGCGGCGACGCCGGCGGCAGAGGTGAGCCTGGGGACGTAGGCGTTGAGATAAAGGCGGTCGATGCACTCCAACTCGAAGAGGACGTGATCTTTCTGGAGGGCGGCGACGTTCGGTGATAGACGCATGGGCGGCTCCGGTTGGGCGTTTGTCCTTCCGTATATCGGAAGGCCCGCCGCTTGACGGCTAAAATCAACGCTCAGTGCGTCCCACAGCCCAGCCGGGGCTTTGCTTTGCAGGGTGACGCCTGTCGAAAAGACTGATCTGCGCCAATCGACCCAAGGCAGCGACAATCACCATGTCCAAGCTCCATAGGCCTGCGAAGCAGGCCTTTCTAGCGAGGCGCCGGGACGAGACTTAGGTAACACCATTAACGCCGGAAATACCCAACACGCCTCGCCGGTCTGAGGCAGCGCCTCGCTAGGCATCGGGCAGCAGCCGCTTCTTGGCAGGGGGCTTTGCGGGATGCGGCCAGTCGGTTGATAGCGGTCTCTTCAAACGGCGCGATCCCGCCACACGCCCTCAAATCGGCCTGTGCATTGACCCTGAAGTTCTGCATTTCTGCGAAGATTCCGCCAAGCCCGGTGTAGAGGCCCGGCGGCACAAAGGCAAACGATGCGGCGAGTTAGGATTTACCCAAAGGAGGAGCAAAGTGAGGATGTACCCTATTCGTTTGGCGGTTTGCTTGATCTTGGCCTACATGGGCAGTCAATCGAGTCGAGCCCAGATCCTGGAATCTGCGCAAACGTCGGAATCGATTGTCGTTGATCGCGGGCCGTTCTGGAGGACCTGGAATGTAACGACTCGGGAGGTCGATCCGATCACCAGCGCCGTTACAACCCGAACAGGCCAGTACACGGAGCTTGGCGCCGGCATCCATTACCACAACGGGAATGATTGGGTTGAATCCGAAGCTCTTATCGACGGCGCTAACCGAAATTGACCCGCCTGCGCTAATGAAGACTAACCCAGCCGAGGGATGGAGGCAGAGGTGGTTTCTCTTTCCAGGGAGAAGGTTTTTCGAGGAGGAAGTTTCCGAGTAGCGAAGAGTGATGGGATGACGCAGAGACTGGGCAGGAGCGCGAGTTTGCCTGACGAGGCTTTGGTCGCCCCGGAAGGGCTCAGGAAGCGGTGGTGACGCGGAGGGCGTCGTTCCAGTCGTGACGCGGAGGGCGCAGGCGGTGGATGGAAGGGTGGATCGAGATCATTGCCTGAGCCATCGCTTCGCCAGTGGCATCCCGATCAAAGCCACACGCAATGCGCCCGCCGTGCTCGATCAGATCGCCCAACCACGCCGGGTTGGGCCGCGCGCCGGAGGTGGAGATACAGAGCCGATCCGGATAAAGGACAAAACAACTGGCGGCGTCGATGGCGGATTCGCAGAGGATGACTTCGGAGCGCGGACTTGAAGGGACCGAAAAGAAGCCCCGGTCCTTGCGGGATCCCGGGGCCATGCCGCGCCAGCATACCGGGCCGGTGCCCCGGAGTTCTGCGCCGACGGGTTGATGTTGATCATCCCGGAGCAGGAATACGGCGTTGGCGTGGGTGTCGGCGTAGAGATCGCCGGAGGCCAGGAGTTCCTGGAGGCAGGCCGCCGGCAGATAACGTTGTTGCACCAAGTAGCGTTCCACCCGCGGTAGCTTCGCCCGGTCCGGAGGCGGGAGTTGGAGAACAGCACGGGGAGGCGAATGGGGCGGGGTCGAGACCGAGGGGACCACGGGAAAATGGTGTTCGAGCCACCGCAGGGCGTCCGAAAGGCGACTTGATGCAGGTGGATGACCAGGTCAATGGCGCCGCCACCGCCCAGGCCACAGTTCCAGTTGATGAACCTGGCGCCTGGACGGATAAGACACCCTGGGAAGTGTGCCACTTGTGCGGGTCGTGGGGGTCGGGGTAGGCGCCGGAAAGCTGGAGCACCGCCGCCAGCGGGACGGCACGCAGCCGCTCGGCTGGTCAGGGCGGCCGGCCCAACTCATGGTCGGTGGAGAGCTTGGTGCGCAGGCCGACACACTCGCGCATGTTGATGACGTGGCTGTTTTCGGTGAGCCGGTCGATCAGCGCCGCCGTCAGATGGTCATTCTTGAGAAAGCTTCTCCACTCACTGAAACCCAAGTTGGAAGTGATGAGGGTGGGCTTTTTCTTGTGGCGTTGCTGCATCAGGGTGAAGAACAGCCCCACCTGAACGGGTTCAACCTCGACATAGCCGATCTCATCGATGTGGAGCACGTCGTAGGACAGTAGTGTTTGAGCACCCGTTCCTGGGAATGATCGGCGACGGACTGATAGAATTCACTGATCAGGTCGGCGAAGAGGATGTAACGGCCGCTGTTACCCTGCTGGATGGCGTGGATGAGAAAGCTGGTGGCCAGGCCCGTCTTGCCGCACCCGGTGGCGCCCAGCCAGATGATGTTCTGGGTTTGGGTGATAAAGTCCAGGCTGTCGTAGAGAGCCAGGATGGATTTCCGGTTCAGCTTGGGTTGGCGGGCAAAAGGAAATGTCTCAATGGTCCAGGGTTCGGGGATGCGCGCGCGCCGCAGGCGTTGCCGCAGGGCGTTGTCGCACTTGATTCGGTATTCCTCCTCGACCACGTGAGTGAGGAAGTGGGAATGGGAGAAGCGTTGGCGGGCGGCTTGCTGGAGGATCTCCTCCCAATGAGCCAGGAGACCCCCCAGACGGAGGTATTTCAATTTGGCGGCCAGTTCCTTATTCATCGTAGCGAGAGAGATCGGGTGGGTCGGTGACCGAGCCTTCGCGGTAGGTGTCGCGTAAGTGGAAGGCCTCATCGACCTGGATCCCCTCCAGGTCGCTGGCGCCTTGAGTGAGCAGCAGCCCGGCGATGTGTTCCAAGATGGCCAGCTCGTGAATGCGGTAGCGGTGGGCGCGCTCGACGCTGCGCACAAACAGTTCGGGACTCATGCTCTGGCTTAAGGCCAGCAGCCGGCGGACAAAGACGTGGCGTTGGAAGGCCGGGAGTTTGCAGGCAGACATCGACGAAGGCGCCGACCGAGGGAGCGACGGCGCGCAGCCGTTTTTCCTCCGCGTCGCTGGGCTGATGGCGATTGTGCGGCTTGTGGCGTGGAGGGGGGCCTCCCGGCGGATAGAAGGGCTGGTTTCGGACGCCGTCGGCGGGCAGGTAATACTCGATCAGAGTCTGGCCGCCCTGACAGAGACTCAGGCGATCGTCGTAAGCCAGCACCCTGACCTCGTCGCGGTCGGTTGCCGGGGGTCCAGTAGTAGTTGGCCTCGAAGGCGACATAACCGTATTCATCGATGGAACGTTCGAGGAGCTTGTAAGGAGCGGGCAAGTGAGGCAGTAACGCGGTGAGGAAAGCCTGTTCCTGTTCGAAGGCCTTTGCGGGAATGAGCCGGGCCTTGCCCTGGGGCCGGTGCTCCATGCGCACGGTGGCCCACTCCAAGGCCTGGTGGTTCAAGTCTTCCAGGCTCTGGAAGGAGCGGCCGGGAAGGAAGTTGGTTTCCACCGTGCAAAAACTTCGTTCTTCGCCCGCCTTTCGATCGGAATGCCCTTTTTCATGACAAATGAACTGGAAGCCGTACTGCCGGGCAAAGGCCTCCATCTCCGGCACCATGATGGCGCGCGCGCCGGTGCCGCGCAGCCGGGCCAGATTGGTGTTGTCGATGATGCATTGCCTGGCGGAGTAGCCCCAGTGCAGGAGCGCCCGATGCAGGAAACACTTCATCTTGAAACGCTCAAAGGACCGGTAAAACCGCAAATAGCGGCGTTTGGAGTAACGAAGGTAAAGGAGGCTGGCGACGAGTTTGATCGGTTGACCCGGCAACGTGACGGTATAAACGCTGGTGTCGTGCTGCATCTCCGCGCCCGGTTCATCGGGCACCCGCTCGCAACGAGGCTTGGCATTGTGAGTGATGCCCAGCTGACGCAGCCACCAGGTCAGGGTGGAGTACTTGATCTGGATGCCGTGTTCCTCGTGGAGTTTTTCGTGCATCCGCTGGATCCAACCCTTGCATTGAGCGTGGAGATGGCGGAGCAGCTCCGGGTCGATGTCGTGCCTGGGGAAGCCGAGTCACTTTTGGCATCGCGCCTTCCTGGGCGATGACTGAGCGCACCGTGTTGCGACTGAGGCCCAACCGGCGGGCGATTTCCCGCACGGACATGCCTTCCTGATGCAGCAGGAACATGGCCTTACGCTTGTCCGCTTCGATCATGGAGTTGCCTCAGGATTTGGAGAAAGGCCGGGGCACGGCTCAACATCCCGCCGGTTAACAGGTGGGACTGGGCAAAGAAGGGCCGGCTCTTGAGCCGTGGGTCCTGGCTCTTACCCATGACGCGTTGCATGTATTTTTGGGTGATTTCCAGATCACCCAGAACCACGCGTTCAAACTCGCTGCACCCCTCGGGATCCCGGGGAGCTTGTTCCAGTTGTTTGAGGGGCAGAGCCAGGTTTCCCTTGAGGATCTCCTCTCGAAAGGACTCCGGACCACGAAAGAAGCCGTGAGCCAGTTGCTCGATTTGACGAACACTCAAGTTCCTGCCCGCGACGGCCCCGACGAAGGCGTCCACCTGGTCCCGGTGCACACCGTTCATGCGCATGAACTGGCGTAGCGTGTACATGTAGGAGTAGAGGGGGAAAGCGCCGGCAAAGAGGTGCTCGCGCACCGCCGGGCTCATCTCCGCGATCAATCCCAAGCGCATGCTGACCCAGGCCTTGCTGCGCGAGAGTTGCTCGGCGATCTGAGCCATGGAGAGGTGGCGGTTTTGTTTAAGTTCGTCGATGAACCCGGCCTGTTCGATCAGGCTCAAGGTTCGGTGATTGGAGGAACGCAGCAGATTGAGGATGGCGTCGGCCTCGTCGGCACCCAACGCGACAAACCGGGCGTGGTGGATGTGGAGTTTGAGCGCGCAACGGTAGCGCTTGAAGCCGTTGAACAGGACAAAGTCGGGATCGAGGTGAACCCCTTCCAAGGGTTCCTGAATGCCGCGCTGGGCGATCGAAGCCAGAAGCCGCTCCTCCAGACCCGGTTGTTTCAACCGATAGCCCTCGTAACGCAGGTCCAGTTGGGAAAGTTCGACCTCCCAGGAAGTGGGCGGCGGGGATTTGGGATCGTCATGGGGGCCGTTCATTCAACCAGGCGACAACCTGATCGATCCGTCGGCGCCGGGCCATGCGGTGTTGTCTCAAGACCCGCACCAGCATGTCCCGGATCTCGTGGATGCTGACCGGCCGGCCTTCGATCCAGCACACGACCAGCCATACATAATTGACGATCGGTTCCGGCCAGGGGTGCGCAGGGGCTGGCTGGGGAGCCGAGGGCGACGGCGTGGGGGATGTTCCGGTGCCATGGCCTCGGCGTTTGACGTTCTGGATCTTCTTCTTGAGCCGGCCTTCGTTGCTGTCGCGGTAGTAGGCCGTGCTGCGCTGGTTGGAGCCTCGTTGACGGTGGGCCTGGGCGCATCCGAAGGGACACCCCAGATCGCCGCGCCCCGCATTGCGCGGGTCGCACAGAAAGAAGATCCGACAGTGCCGACATCGAGTCAGGCACCGGCGCCGCGATGGGCAGGTCTTCAGAACCGATCGCAGCAGCGCGTAATACTGGAGGACCAACTCCGCGACGACGCCGGCCCGATACCAATCAGGTTCGAACCGAAAATGCTCCTGGATCCGGATTGCAAAAAACCAAAACCTTCGCTCAGGATGCTGACGTTGGATTGAACACCCTTGTCCTACCGCAATGGCGCCTCGGCGTCGCGGTGGGACAAGGACTTCTCTTCCGCCGAAGCACGCTCCTCTCTCGAGCCCTCGTGGTTCTCCCTGGAAAGAGAAATCCCCTCTGCCTCATCTACCGGCTGGATCAGTCTTCATTAGCGCAGGCGGGTCAATTTCGGTTAGCGCCATCGGTCTTATCGAGCTTTCGCCCACTGGAGGCGCCGAAGCCGTCCGCGGACCGCACAAAGTCTTCCTCCCCCCGACCCTCGCCATCCCGATCGAGTTGATCATGCCGAGCGGCCAGATGTTCGCGCTCCAACCGCTGGGCCTTTATTACTTCGACGCCGCGTCGGGAAAGACCGCGCAGGTTGCTGCCGTCGACCCCGAGGTCAACGGGCTCCTTTTGCCTCCGAATCGGGTCGTCTACCGGAAAGTATTTGGGGACGTAGGCGACCTGATGTACGTGTACGGCGTGAACGGGTTTGACCAAAGCGTCATTCTCGTCGCGGCGGTTCCCCCACCGGAGGAGTTCGGGCTGCCGTCCGCCTCGACGCGCCTTGAAGTCTGGACAGCCTTTGACGGACCTCCCCCGGAGAAGCAACGGCCGATTCTTCTAAGCTCGGAGCCCATTCTGTGGCGGCGCCAGCAAATGGTCGAACCTGACCTCGTGGACCACATGCTGGTATTTGAGGATTGCTGGTTTCCGGTTGGAGCTGCGTTTGTTCTGGATGATTCGAAGCTTCCCGAGCCAGGAGAGCCGGCGGAAGTCACGGTTGCGGATCCGTCCGATCCAGAGAACCTGCTCGTGGCCAAGAGCCTGGTCCAAATCGACAATCGGACCGTTCTCGTGGAATCAGTCGGCTATCCGGATTTGTCACGGAAGCTATTGGCGGATCTGGGCCAGCGCGCACCTCGTGCAAACACAGGGAGCCTGATCTCGAAGGTCTCTCCAGACCGAGCCCTGCCGACTCAAAGTCCACGCCGGGGGACCGAACGGAAGATCGAACTCGCGACCGCACCGTACAAGCCGTCGCGATTGCTTCTTGACTACACCATTCTCTCCGGAAGTGCTTCGTCATACACCTTCAGCAACGCCTGGACGTACGTCATCTCGAACAGTTTCTCGGTCGGACCGGGAACGGCCACGTTCCAGCAGAACAGCGTCATCAAGTCAGCAACCAACGCGTACCTCTTAACATATGGCCCGGTCAGCTTCCCAGCCAGTGGCACGCCAGTGACGCTCACCTCGGCTGACGATAACGCCTATGGCCAGACGATTTCCGGCAGCACTTCGATGCCCAACTATGCACCCAAGCCCTCGCTCTGGATGTATTATTACGGCGGCGACACGACGATCGAAAACGCCCGTTTCCGCTGGGCGCAACGAGCTGTCCAGTACGATCAAAATCCGGGGATACACCAGGGGCCAAAGCTGCGTTACTCGACATTCATGAACTGCAATGTGGGTATCTATCTGAATCTCCGAGACGATACTCTCTCACTCGTAGGTGATACCGGATGCAACCTGGTTACACCGATCTCAGTACAGAGCGGTTTTTATTCGGGAAGCATCACGACAGACTGCGGTGTCGCTTTGGTTTCAAGGGTCAACTCTCCCGCTCAAGACACCGCCTCCGGCGATCCTACCGGTGATCCCAATAAGAATTCTCAGTCAGAATGCAGCTTTGTCGTAGTGAATACGAACCGTATCGTTGCGGCCTTTTTTGATACACATCTGAGCGAATACGGCGTTGGCCTATTTGATACGTCGTTTCCCAAATATAGCATCTCCACGCTCCACGGGTTGGGCTTTGTCCACGAACGGAGCGACCATCTTTGATGATAAGGGTGCGATTCCGCCCAGTTCGCCAACAAACCGCACGCAAGGCGACGCAGGCGATCCGGTCATGGCTCGCGATGCCGTGAACGGTACGATATACCTTCTGACAAATCCCGCACGAGGAGCGCCATGGCTCGGTTTCAAGTTGTGGAAATCGACGGATAGTGGACAGAGCTTTGTGCTCGTGAATACGAACGTTCCCGGCGGAATTAGCCAGGCGGACAAGCCAATGATTGCTTTGAACAATTTCACAGGCTTGAGCACTTCCACAAATCTCTACGTAGTCGGTACCGGATTCGGAGGTAATGTAATGGTAGCGCGATCGGCGAATGCCGGTACAACGTGGACTGGGGTCACAAATATTGGTGTAGGTATTGGCGCGGATCTTGCCATCCACACGAATGGGACGGTATACGTGTTCTATTTGGCTTCGCAGTTCAATGGCGTAGGATACACGAACTGGCTGCAATATCACTGGTTGAGGCTTGGTCAATCCGCATGGCAGGGACCTGCAAAATTGAAGGCACACATAACTCAGACAAATCTCTTCACGACGAATTCGATCGGTAGCGGTGTAACGGCGCGGCGTCTGGCGTGGAGAAGATGATCAAATTGTTCCGTGGGATATTTGGGTCTGAGTAGCGCATTGCTCCGTGGAGGGAATGGCGCGCTTGGTCCGTGGAGCATCGAGGGCACGGAAGCAGCACGGGACGGAGGAATCGGCACTTCATCCGTGGTCCGTGGCGGAATCGGTCAGCATGAACGGAGGCGTTGGCGCAGTTCGCGTAGGAGCTGGAGCCCTTGCTCGCGGCGTTGATGGAGTTGTTCCGGCAGGAAGCGGGGGCGGGGAGGCGTGCTGTGCCGGAGGTGGGGTCGGAGTCGGAGAGCGCAGGGCGACGCGGCTGATGGCGAGATCTTCCTCGAAGCGGTCGGGTTGGAGGAGATTGGAGAGTTTGAGGGCGCCGACATTGCGGCGCCCTGCGCGGATCTCGCGCTGCAGATAGACGACGAGATGACGGAGGTCGTCGGTGGAGTGACCGGCGCGCAAGCAGTTCGTACCACATCCGCTCACGGTCGAAGCCCAGGCCGAGTTGCTGGCCCGTGAGCGAACAGTAGATCCGGTGCGCCTCGTGGATGGCGGCCGGATCGACAGGACGAGGCGGGTTCATGTCAGGAGCCGGGATCGGCGCCGAGCCTGAGCGGCGGAGACCGGGCGCTGGAGACCGGGAACACAGGGTACCTGTGTTGAACGCGCGTCTGGACGTGAACGGGAGTGAGGCGGGAGTCGCCGGCGGTGGCGGCTGTGAGCCAGGCGGCGCGAGCGAGCAAGGCAAGGCTGCGAGGCAAACCGGCGGAGGCGCTCGTCAGCAGTTCGCCCGCGGCGGGTTCGAGATGGCCAGGGAGTCAGGCCGACGGCACGGAGGGCGCCTTCAAGGTATTGGAGGCACTGCGTTTGAGTCCAGGGGCCCAGACGCAGATGTCCCGCCAGACGGGTGAAAAGCGCTCGGTGGTTGCGCAGCTGGAGGGTGCCGAGCAGGTAGTCGTCGCCCAGGAGCACGAAGGCGAAGGCGGGTTGATCGGGCAGATTGAGGCCGAGGAGGAGTCGCACTTCCTCCAGGGCGGCGTGGGAGAAGTTCTGAGCCTCGTCGAGCACGACGACGAGAGTGCGGTGCTCGAGTTCGGCGAGGGCGCCTTCCAGTCGTTGGAGGTTGCCCTCGCGACGAAAGCTGGGGGATTTGCCGAGCTTGGCGACGAGGGTGGCCAGGAGGCTGGAGCCACTCAAGGTGGCCTGGGTGAGGGAGACGACGGAGAACAGACGGGTATCGAGGGCGCGCAGCCACCGGCCGGCGAGGGCACTCTTGCCGACGCCATTGGGACCGCTGAGCAGGAGGGTACTCTTGAGGGCGGCAGTGATGCTCGAGTTGGCGACGGGCGTGGAGGATTTCCGGGGTATCGAGCCACTCGGGCGACGAGGTCTGGTTGAAGGGGATGTCGGTGGCTCCCCATTGGCGGGCGAGCCGCAGGAGTTCAGGGCTTTTCATAATTGGAGCTGCTTGCCGAGTTGTCTGTTGAGGTGGCGGTCAACGAGGCGGGCCAGGCCAAAACTCTGGCCGCGATAATCAATTTCCACCCGGTCCCGTTTCCAGGGGTCAAAGCGCAGGCGGACCTCCAGTCCTCGCAGGGCAAGGTCGACTTCGTAGAGTTGGTTGTCGAGGCGGACGGTGCCGTCCTTGCGCACCAGTGCGCGTCAGTCGGGTATAGAAGAGCCGGTCCAGGTCGAGGTGGGGATCCAGCGCTGCGAAGGAGGTGGGCGTGGGATGGTGGAAGCGTTTCGTGCGGGCGTTTCGCCGGTGCCGGAATGGACCCGGGCGTGGTAGAGACTCCGCCAGCCAGTCGGCGAAGCGTTGCGTTGAGTTCGATCGATGCCGTCGACGCTCCGGCCGGGGAGGTGCAAGCTGGCTTCGAAATCGTCCTGAAGCGGTCCGGAAAAGTAGTCTCTCGATCTTGCCTTTCACGCCGGTCTCGGACTGCACCTGTTCCGAACGATCCGAGAAGGTTCTTCACCATTACGCATCCATTCCACCCCCGCCGCGGAGAGCGCTTCGAATTGGTAAACTGCGAGAAGCGATGGGGAGAGTGGCGGGTCTTCTACTATCAGAAGCGACGGCCAATTGGGTTACATCCCTGCCTCATGGACTGATGCAGGGCCGCCGGACCCGTTCGTCACCCAGGCCCAGGGGCGGGCCATTGCGCGCCCCCAGGACTTGGATCGACTGGCGACGATGATTGCAAAGAGCGTAAAGGGAACTTCGCCGCAATATGTAAGTGTTATTTATGCCGCCAATCGAGCGTATGCCACGGCTAGAAATGGATACAATATTGAAGTATTTATCGGCATAAATAGTCGACATTGCCCTTGACATCTCCTCCCTTCGGCATGAGTATGCGGCGTAATTAGCGTTGCCATCCATGGTCCCCTCTTCCGATTCGAAAGCCAAGCGTTCCGCTCTCAAGGAGACCGGTACTTTCAATCCCCGGGCGGCTCGCGTTCGGCATGCCCTTTTTCAAAGCTCCGATTTTTTCGACCCCGACGACTTGCTTCAACTTAAGTACGAAACCATTCGCGCCCTACAAGAGGAGGGTTACTCCATCGCTCGCGCCGCTATGGAGTTCGGCCTGTCTCGTCCAACCATCTACCAGGCTCAGAGTCAATTTAGAGAACGGGGCCTGGAGGGGCTTCTGCCGGGCAAACGAGGGCCTAAAGGCGCCCACAAACTCACGGCCGATGTGCGCGGGTACCTGAACGAGATTCGCGGAACCGAGCCAAACCTTTCCTCCAAGGATCTCGTGCATCGGGTCCGCAAACGATTCGATGTGAAACTTCATCCTCGCACCATTGAGAAGGCCTTCCAGGGGAAGGCAAAAAGGGGGCTTCAGAAAAGGTGACGCACATGACCTCCGTTCTCGCCGGCAACTTGGAAGCAACGCTACGAGAGTGTCCGCGAACACTTCCTGACGCAACCGCGACTTTTTGGAGCAAACCCCGTTGGGACTCTCCACCCTGATGTGCGCCGGCCTCGCCAATTGGATGCTCAGGTGGGCGTCTGCTTCGTCCTGCGCGCCGGTGTTGTCCGCACCCATCGCCCACTCAGAGGCGGGCGGCGCCTCCAAACCGGGTGTTCCACTACAGCTAACCTTACTTCTGGCACAAATGGCCTTGTCGCACCTTCCGACCTCCACCACGTCATGAACTCCGAATCCAAAGTCAGCTCGAGCCATCTGCAACGCGCCGCCTATTTGTACATCCGGCAATCAACCCTTCGTCAGGTCATTGAAAACACCGAAAGTACCGAACGCCAATACGCCTTGCGCCGGCGCGCCGTGACGCTCGGTTGGCCCGAAGAGCGGATCGTTGTCATCGATCACGACCAAGGTCAGTCCGGGGCATCCACCATGGACCGTGAGGGTTTTCAGCGATTGGTGGCCGACGTTGGATTGGGTAAGGCCGGCATCGTGATGGGACTGGAAGTCTCGCGGCTGGCGAGGAACTGCGCGGACTGGCACCGGCTACTCGAGATCTGCGGTCTCACCGACACGCTGATCCTCGACGATGAAGGGTCTGTACCACCCGGCGCACTTCAATGATCGCCTCTTACTCGGCCTCAAAGGCACGATGAGCGAGGCTGAGTTATATGTGTTGAAAGCACGCCTGGTTGGTGGACTTCACAACAAGGCCCAGCGTGGCGAGTTGAAGATGGCGTTGCCGGTGGGCCTTGTTTACGACGACGACGGGCGTGTCTGCCTGGATCCTGACCAGCAGGTCCAGAAGTCTTTGCGCTACTTTTTCGCCTCATTCACCCGCACGGGTTCGGCGTGGGGGACCGTGCAGGCGTTTCGCCGCGAAGGACTCAAGTTCCCGCGACGTGGACAGGCCGGTGTCGGCGGAATCGTCTGGAATCCGCTGGAGCATGCGACAGCCACGGCGACTCTCCACAATCCGCGCTACGCGGGAGCGTTTTGTTTCGGTCGCACCCGAACGTGGACCGATGCGGACGGCAAGTGGCACTGTGTGCATCTGCCCCGGGAACAATGGCGCTTTCTGAAACGGGACGCACACCCTGGCTACATCACGTGGGAAGAGTTCCTCGTCAATGAACAGCGATTAATCGAAAACCGCCAGCCACGCGGTGGTGAAGGATCCGCCAGCGGTTCGCCACGTGAAGGACCCGCGCTCCTGCAGGGATTGGTGCTCTGCGGCAAATGTGGCCGAAGCATGACGGTGCGGTATCATTGGCGCGAGGCTCGCCTGGTTCCCGATTATGTGTGCGCTCAAGACTGTGTTCGCCGCAGCTTGCCCATTTGCCAGTCCATCCCGGGTCGCGGCCTTGGACGAGGCGATTGGCAAGCTTTTGGTGGAAAGTGTCACTCCGCTGGCGTTGGAAGTCGTTCTGAATGTCCAGGGGGAAGTCCAAGCCCGGTTCGAGCAAGCGGATCGGTTGCGCTTTCAGCATGTGCAGCGAGCCCAATATGAGGCCGATCAGTCCCGAACCCGCTACATGCGGGTGGATCCAAACAATCGTTTGGTCGCCGAGACCTTGGAGGCTCTGTGGAATGAGAAACTGCGGCTTCTGCAGCAGGCCACCGAAGATTACCAAGCGCATCGGCAGAGTGACGCGGCGCAGATGGCCAACGAACGAAAGACCCAGATCATGAATCTAGCGTCTGACTTCCCGCGCCTGTGGAATGATCCGAATACCCTCGACCGCGACCGCAAACGGATGGCTCGCCTATTGCTGGAGGACGTAACCCTGCGACGGGAAAAGGAAGTGATGGTTCAGGTCCGTTTCAAGGGAGGAGCGACGCGTGAGTTGCGCCTGCCGTTGCCGCAACGAGCGTGGGAACTGCGACAAGTCAAGCCGCAGATCGTAGCCGAGATCGATCGATCTGCTCGATACTCACACCGAAATGCAGATCGCCGAGGAGTTCAATCGCCGCGACTTCCGAACCAGTGCCGGAAACCCTTTCACACAGCGAATCGTTGGTTATATCCGGCGCGCCTATCAACTGATGACCCGCGAGGAGCGTCTCCGGAAGAAGAGAGGATCTCCTCACGAAGCGCGAAATCGCCGCACTTGCTTGGGATCCCAACGTGTCAGGTGATCTATTGGCACAAGTGCGGACTATTGAACGGCATTGAGATCAATGGTAAGAACGACTGGCTGTTCGAACGCCCATCTTCCGCTGACATCGAACAGATCCAACAACGACGAATGAACTCAAGACCATCAGCACCCATCACCGTGCAAAGGAGGTGCAGTATGAGACCTTCTCCTTGCTGAAACTGTGATAAGGCCTTGGCGTGGAGGAGTCGCAGGCCCAGATTGGCGCAGACCAGGCGGGTGTGATCGTTGGTGAAAGGACCGCCCTGGTCGGTGTAGAGGGCGCGCGGGAATGCCACGACGGCGCAAGGCCTCCTTGAGGGTGAGGTGAAAGCACTGGGTATCGGCGCGCCAGGTGGTAGAGCGCGGCGACGATCAGGCGGGAGTGATCGTCGATGATGGCACACAGGTGAGTGGCCAGCGCCTTGGCTACGGCCGGGGACGGTGAGGAAGGGCCCGGGAGAGAAATCGACCATCCAGAGGTCGTTGACGGCGGGCATTTCGAAGGCCTTGGTCGGGCCCGCTCAGTGACTGGCGCAATTGGTAACACCGGGCCTTGTGGTCGGAGACCATGGCGTTCGAGCCAGCGGTAGATGGAAGTCAGCGCCCGGCAGCGAAGGATCGTTCTGTTTCCATTGGCGGTAGAGGACCTTGATGGGGAGGGCGAGATGGGCTGCAGGACCTGGTCGAGCACGAAACGTTGGTGCGCGTCGTTCAGAGCTCGTGGACGTCCGCGATCTGAACGCGTCTTTGGGATGAAGAACGGCGAAGCCGCCCTTCTTGTAGGCGTACCACCAGTCTTCGAGGGTACGCTTGGCGACGGTGCATTCTCCCAGACCGTCGGGTACCGATGCTCGGGGCAGCAGCGACCGTTTCCAGCGCCAGCGAAAGAGGCAGTCGCTGGTGGAGATAGGTCCTGAATTTTGGTCAGGAGGGCGTAGCGGTGGAGCGCGACGGACTCGGCACCGTTTTGGGGCGATGTTTGGCTTCATCGCCGTGACCTTCCGCGCGTCACGCCGCTATCCGGGAAACACACTGGTTTGTGGGATCGTGGTCCGGATCGCTCGTTGCGACCCGAGTCGGCGTTACGGCGAAAAGTGGCTTCGCCGGCTCAAGGGACTTAAGGGCCTCTTGCAAGCCGCAGACAGCGGTAGTCGCCCGAGCAGCGCTGATCTTGTGCGTTGTCGGCCAGAAAGCCGAGGATGCCGGCGCAGCGTCACCTTGGCTTGTCGCATTCCCAACCAGAGTGCTTCGAGCCGAGGTCGATGCCGACCGACACGAGCGGACCAAAGGCGTTTTTCAACACTTCGACTCTGGTCTCGCAGGCGCGTCCAGGCTCGACGCAGGCAACCTGCTTCGAGCGCGTCAGGCGGGGGATCGGGTCCCTGACCCACCCCCGCCTGACGATCGGCGTGGGCTTGGAGGCGGTCGGCATGCAGCGCCCGATACGGCAGGCGTGAGGCGGGCAATACCGAAATCGTCTGTCCGCACGCTCGGCACAAAAAGCGAAAGATCGTCAGGAGTTCCATGCCGCTCGGGTTTCGCATATCGGGCGTAGTTGCCATGGCAGTGCATTCGGCAAGGACATCCCCGCGGACAAGCCGGCCTGTCGGTCGTGAAACTATCGTCGCGAATTTGGATGGAGCGGGAAAAACCAGACTCCGCCCGGAAGTTCAATCCCAGGTTCCTCCCGGGTCCACGACGCTTCCTCCACGAAGCAAGGCGCCACCGGCAACCCCCCACACCCGCGATTCAAATCGCCCCGTTACAGTAGCGGACACCCGAAGCGCTCAAATGCCGCCGAGGAAGGGGATCATTTTCTTTCGAATGCGCTGCCCCGGGTTGCCGTGAATCCTGTGAATGGACGGATCTACGTTGTGTACGGGGATTTACCCTATGCGGGGTCAAGTACCGACCGTGGAGATATTTTCATTCAGGAAGGTAGTGTGGCCGACCCCAGCGGGGTTTTGAGCTGGAGTGGAGAGATCAAAGTCAACAACGATCGCACAGCAACCGACCAGTTAATCCCATCGGTGGCAGTCAATCCCTCCGGCACACAGCTTTTCGTGGGATACTATAGCCGCCAGATAGACCCAAGCAACAATCGGTTGATTAAAGCCTACGGAGCAAAGGCTGGTATTGTCAATGGGTTGGTCGGCGCGACGTTCGACGTGTTTCCAATCAGCACCTTATCGTTTACGAATCTCTTTTGTGGAACAACGAACAGCACACCAAGCAACAAGCCCTGGCTCTTCGATCCAGTGTGGCCTCAGGAGAAGGTCAAGCTGGATGCGAGTGCAAGAGTTGTCGAATCATCCTCGACGAATGCGGTATTTGAAACGCAAGGGACGTACGCGACGTTTACGGCGGACGATTACACTTGGTCCTCAGCAGATTCCAGCTTCTTTTATTTTGCCTGGCGCGATTGTTCCGACCTTTCCACCAACAGTTGGCTTGGAACTAACTATACGAGGGCAGATCCTAACATTCGAATTGGGAAAATCAAACCATGAGAGCGATCATCTGGCTTGGAGTATTCGTCCTAGCTTCGCCTATGGCGCTTGCGGTGTCTGCTCCGGGAACAGTGGAGTTTGACAATACGTCGACGCGGGTAGGCGATGAAGGTGCTCGCATCGTTGATGCGCAAGGCACCCCTGTGGCGGGTCCCAGTTATTGGGCACAACTGTATGTGGGGACAAACGCCAGCGCGTTGACTGCAGTGGGCGTTCCTGAAGCATTTTTGACCGGAGAAATGGCTGGGTACGTACAAGCCGGTCCGGTCGCGATACCCTTTGTTGAGGGTGGACTGATGGCTCACGTACAGCTGCGGGCATGGGAAGCGCGCGGCGGGAGTACTTTCGAAGCAGCGGTGCTATCACGGCACTGGTCTGGGATTTCAAGCGTATTGCAGGTAATGACTGGTAAACCATTTGGAGGCGTTCCCATTCCAGCAGCAATGCTGCGAGGGCTCGTCTATCCAGGCAAACCAATCATCATTCGCGATCCGAGAGGCAAGAGAGTAGTGACCGGCGAAAGCGCGGCCTTAGCAGTGTTCGCGAGCGGCGGAGTGCAAATACACTATCAGTGGTATCAAGGCGAAAGCGGCAATCTGACGGACCCCATCGAGGTTGCGACGAACGCGGTTTACACAGCGGCGCCGCTCACCACGAGCAATTATTGGGTGCGGGTCTACACCTCCGCAGGGTCAACGAACAGCGCGACGGCCACGGTGACTGTCATTCCCACAAATGCTGTTGCCTTGGATTTGCGCGTGGACGGTCGCGTGCCAGTTTTGACTGTAGACACGCCCACAATTGGTCAGCTGCAGCTCCAGTTTAGCGGGAACGTGAATTCCCCAAGCTGGGCTACACTGACGAATATCAATTTGGCGACGAATCGCCTGACGATAGTTGACACTGACGGGAGCAATGCTCTCGTTCGCTTCTACCGCGGAGTTATTCTCCACTGACAGCGGCGTCGCCGCGTGGTTGGGCGAGTCCTGGCGGAGAAATCCGTGGAAACCTTGAAATCTGTTGTTTTCTTCGCAAGCGTGGTTCTGATGGGATGCTTCTCGGTGCCGGCATGGTCGCAAGGCACCGTGCTCCTCGAGAAAATTGATCGTGCCAGCTTCGATTTCCGCCAACCAGCTTGTCAGAGTTGATTCAGGTCGAATGCGCAATCGGAGTCGCAGAAGCAATTCGGCCGCTGTTACAGACTTGACTTGCTTTTCAAGCCGCTCGATGGCCCAACAAACGGAATCATACCCGCGCGAAGTACCGGGTTCCTCTTTGTCTTGAGGCACGTCTGCCTCTTCAGCATGTAGATCCGCGCGCCGCGCCACATGGCGGAACCTTGACCAGGCATGGGCCATCACCCAGGAGAACCCATCGCCCGTGGTTGGCTCCTCCGCCCTCGACAATTCATTCAATTGCGCGGCAACGGCGGCGGGAGTGGTATCGCGCCGACGTCCGGTTTTTGCCCAAATCGTGTAACGGCAGGAAATCACCGGCACCCCGTCGCCGCCCGCCCCTCGCGCCCAGTAGACGGCTCCGTTTCCGGCCGAATAGGGATAATACTGAAACGCGAAGATGCCGAGCAGTCCGGGCAATCTCGAGGCGATGACTTCACAGGCCGCACGGGCGTCAGCTCCGTCCCAGTCCTGGAAATTGAAGACGAGAATGCGAATGCCGGTCAGGTCCATGTAGGCGCGCAACCGTTCGGCCTGGAGTTCAAGGGCCTTTTGGTTGGCGCGCGCCTTGCCATACAAGTCAGGGTAAAAATAGCCGGCTCCGTTGAACTGGATAAAGTCGTCGTTCGCGGTCGCCTTCGACAAAATCTCCGCCAGGGTCCGCGGCGAGAGCTGGCAGAGCGACGGGACGGGAAGGCCCCAGGTAAATGGAACGATCGAGTATCAGATCCGAACTTTTGGAGAACCGGAGGACATGACTCGCGGGGACGAGCGCCTTAGCCTGCTAGATCACGGACCCTACCGTGATGGCGCGAAGCTGGACCAATTACCAGCTAGCCCCACAACAAGCGTGATTCTTCCGGAGATTTCGAAGGAAAAGCTCGAAATGCCCGCCAACATTGGCTGAAATGCGCTTCTCAAAAACCAAAACAACCGATGAAACGGACATTTCGAGTGAAACGAGGCTACCCCAGGATCCTCCGTAATCGCAAGGCCCGAATCGCTTGCCCCATCCCTTCAGCCCGGCGGACCGCCGCGCCGGGTACCGCTATGACCTGTCGGTTCTCCAAGCCGAGTTCAGTCTCACCCAGGTCTGGGAGCAGGGGGTCCACGGGCGTTGCTTCTTCGAGGAAGTGATCCGTGAGAATCTCGATTTGGGCCATCCCGAAACCATCCAGTTGATCTTCGGCCGCAAGCTGAGGAAGTCCACGGTGGCGGACTTGCCAACGTCTCGGCATCCGGGGACCTGAACAGTTACCGCCATAGTTTGGCAGTGTGGCTCCGCCAACAAGATGCCTTTCAGCGCGAACGCCGAGCCGCCACCGACATCCACGAAGCTCGATGGCTTCCCCTCCCAGCAGGCATTGAAGCCGTGCGGCTGGGACATTCAATTGGGCGAAAGTTGAAAGAACACTGCCAGAGTCTCCCCACCCCGAGAACCTCCCCCCCATCGTTTTCGTGACAATCCCGAATCCACCTTCCTGCAAGTCATTCATCCTTCGTGGCTTAGATCGGTTCGCCGGTAAGGGGTTTGCGAGTCCTATTCATCTCCAGAATCCATTTCACCCCAAAAGGGTGTCTGACAAGGACGCATGATGCCTAAGAACACAAGCGCAGAAGAAAGAACAAAACAATCAAACCGGAAGAGTAGTCAACCATAGCTCGCCGTGGTCCTCGGATCTGCGAATTCCGCAACAGCGCGCAACTCATTCGGGCCGGAATCTGTCACGGCTGCAACCCTGTAGTCTCCACTATGAACGCACTGAATCTCGCTATCGTGATGTTCGCCGTCGGTGTTATCCAGCCGGCCCACGCCGCCGATCACTTCCGTATAACAGTAGACGCCAAGCTTCCGGAAGGGGTACCAATTGAGGCACGTGCGCGTCCCCGTCCACCCGAATTGCACTTGGGCTTACCCGCAAGAACACGCTTGTCTCAGATAGGACCCATTAAGAGGGTTTGGATAAACTCCCACCGATTCAGCAAAACAAGCAAGGCCGTGGACTATCTCAGGGAGATATTGGGCCGTGACCTCGTCTTGTATTCAGAAATCCCCTGGAGCGAGGCCCTCGGCACCCCAATTCTGGAAGCCTACATCGTTTTTGAGCGATCACCGGACGTAGCCTGCCGGATTCTGCTGTGGCCCGGGCGCGCTGCCCTAGTCCACCCAACTGGCAATTGGACATTTCTGGCGTGGCAATCGACTGCGCCACCAAACGTAGACCTTATTACGCAGCCAAGCAAGTGACAACAGCTTCATGAGGTAATCAGAATCCTCGTCAACAACCAAAAACTTCATCCATCGCAAACAATGAACGGAATATTTACGTACACTAAGGTCTTAACAATAGTCACAATATTAGCGGCGCTTTCTTCTGTGCATGGAGCTCCGGTTCTAACATTGACAGGTGTTAACTAGCGAGGCGCTGCCTCAGACCGGCGAGGCGTGTTGGGTATTTCCGGCGTTAAGGGTGTTACCTAAGTCTCGTCCCGGCGCCTCGCTAGAAAGGCCTGCTTCGCAGGCCTATGGAGCTTGGACATGGTGATTGTCGCTGCCTTGGGTCGATTGGCGCAGATCAGTCTTTTCGACAGGCGTCACCCTGCAAAGCAAAGCCCCGGCTGGGCTGTGGGACGCACTGAGCGTCGATTTTAGCCGTCAAGCGGCGGGCCTTCCGATATACGGAAGGACAAACGCCCAACCGGAGCCGCCCATGCGTCTATCACCGAACGTCGCCGCCCTCCAGAAAGATCACGTCCTCTTCGAGTTGGAGTGCATCGACCGCCTTTATCTCAACGCCTACGTCCCCAGGCTCACCTCTGCCGCCGGCGTCGCCGCCTTCTTCCGCGGCTATCTCGGTCACCGCTTCGCCTCCACCAAGCAGGCGGTCCGGATGACTGAGTCCTTCGTCGCGCGCATCAAGCGGTTTATCGAAACCGAAGGCGTACCCCTCATCCATTTCCAGAAAGGCCAGCGCAAAGACGATGTCCTGCAAGCGCACCTCCGCTTTTTCCGCAAGCCCGAGGGCGTGATCTTCGTCGGTGTCGCCCAGGAGAAGGCCCGTGTCCCGAGGACCATCCGCAAACGATACGGCAACGCCACCATCCCCTGGATTGATTACTCCACGGCCATGGTCAACTTCTACTACTTCTATTGTCTGGACCGCGACTTCGGCCCCTTTTTCATCAAGTTCTGCTCCTATTTTCCTTACCCAGCCAAGCTCTGCCTCAACGGGCACGAGTACCTCAAGAGCCAACTCCGCAACAAGGACGTCCCCTTCGAGGCCTTGGACAATGGATTACTCTCCTGCGCCGAGGTTCCCGCCGCCCAGAAGATCTGCGACTCTCTGAGCGCGCACAAGATTGACGCGTTCTTTCGACGCTGGCTCGCTCGTTTGCCCCATCCCTTCAGACCGGCGGACCGCCGCGCCGGATACCGCTATGACCTGTCGGTTCTCCAAGCCGAGTTCAGTCTCACTCAGGTCTGGGAGCAGGGTGTCCACGGGCGTTGCTTCTTCGAAGAAGTCATCCGTGAGAATCTCGATTTGGGCCGTCCCGAAACCATCCAGTTGATCTTCGGCCGCAAGCTGAGGAAATCCACGGTGGCTGACGGCCGATGTCGGACGCGCATCCTTAGCGAGGGAGTGATCCCCTCGTTGCACGTCTACTACAAGCGCACCCACCTCAAGCAGTACCACAAGGAGGGGCGCGCCCTGCGCACCGAGACCACCATCAACGACACCTACGACTTCAACGTGGGCCGTCGGCTGATCAACCTTCCGCGTCTGCGGGAAATTGGCTTTGCTGCCAATCGCAAGGTATTGGAGGTCGAAACCCTCACCCACGACTGCCAGATCGGCGCCGCCGCCTTCCAGAAGCTGCAGCGTCCGGCGGTGGTCGACGGGCAAAAAGTCAGTGCGCTCAAATACGGCGAAGAGCGGGTTCAAGCCCTGTTGGCGGTGTTGCTCATGTTCTGTCTGCTCCCGGAGGGATTTCGAAATCAACAACTGCGGCCATTGCTTGCGCAGTACCTCGGGGTGCAACTCGATCAGATCCGTGCCGGTCGGATGAGCTACGAACTGCGCCGCCTGCGTCTGCGCGGGCTCATCCAACGAATCCCCAAATCCCACCGCTACACAATGACGACGCTCGGTCTCAAGACCGCCTTGCTCTACACTCGCAGCTACGCCCGCGTGCTCCGTCCGGGCCTTTCGATCCTTCTGGGATCTCCGCCAGGCCATCCCGATCTTCGACGTCGATTTGAAAGCCTGGAGACCGATCTCACCAACTTTATTGAGCGCAAAATGGCGGCCTGAAATCTTGACTCGTTGACAGCAAAACTAGGAAATCAAGGACTCTAGCTGCGCCTATGGCGCTTGCGGTGTCTGCTCCGGGAACAGTGGAGTTTGACAATACGTCGACGCGGGTAGGCGATGAAGGTGCTCGCATCGTTGATGCGCAAGGCACCCCTGTGGCGGGTCCCAGTTATTGGGCACAACTGTATGTGGGGACAAACGCCAGCGCGTTGACTGCAGTGGGCGTTCCTGAAGCATTTTTGACCGGAGAAATGGCTGGGTACGTACAAGCCGGTCCGGTCGCGATACCCTTTGTTGAGGGTGGACTGATGGCTCACGTACAGCTGCGGGCATGGGAAGCGCGCGGCGGGAGTACTTTCGAAGCAGCGGTGCTATCACGGCACTGGTCTGGGATTTCAAGCGTATTGCAGGTAATGACTGGTAAACCATTTGGAGGCGTTCCCATTCCAGCAGCAATGCTGCGAGGGCTCGTCTATCCAGGCAAACCAATCATCATTCGCGATCCGAGAGGCAAGAGAGTAGTGACCGGCGAAAGTGCGGCCTTAGAAGTGTTCGCGAACGGCGGAGTGCAAATACACTATCAGTGGTATCAAGGCGAAAGCGGCAATCTGACGGACCCCATCGAGGTTGCGACGAACGCGGTTTACACAGCGGCGCCGCTCACCACGAGCAATTATTGGGTGCGGGTCTACACCTCCGCAGGGTCAACGAACAGCGCGACGGCCACGGTGACTGTCATTCCCACAAATGCTGTTGCCTTGGATTTGCGCGTGGACGGTCGCGTGCCAGTTTTGACTGTAGACACGCCCACAACCGGTCAGCTGCAGCTCCAGTTTAGCGGGAACGTGAATTCCCCAAGCTGGGCTACACTGACGAATATCAATTTGGCGACGAATCGCCTGACGATAGTTGACACTGACGGGAGCAATGCTCTCGTTCGCTTCTACCGCGGAGTTATTCTCCACTGACAGCGGCGTCGCCGCGTGGTTGGGCGAGTCCTGGCGGAGAAATCCGTGGAAACCTTCAAATCTGTTGTCTTCTTCGCAAGCGTGGTTCTGATGGGATGCTTCTCGGTGCCGGCATGGTCGCAAGGGACCGTGCTCCTCGAGAAAATTGATCGTGCCAGCTTCGATTTCCGCCAACCAGCTTGTCAGAGTTGATTCAGGTCGAATGCGCAATCGGAGTCGCAGAAGCAATTCGGCCGCTGTTACAGACTTGACTTGCTTTTCAAGCCGCTCGATGGCCCAACAAACGGAATCATACCCGCGCGAAGTACCGGGTTCCTCTTTGTCTTGAGGCACGTCTGCCTCTTCAGCATGTAGATCCGCGCGCCGCGCCACATGGCGGAACCTTGACCAGGCATGGGCCATCACCCAGGAGAACCCATCGCCCGTGGTTGGCTCCTCCGCCCTCGACAATTCATTCAATTGCGCGGCAACGGCGGCGGGAGTGGTATCGCGCCGGCGACCGGTTTTTGCCCAAATCGTGCAACGGCAGGAAATCACCGGCACCCCGTCGCCGCCCGCCCCTCGCGCCCAGTAGACGGCTCCGTTGAACTGTTGAACTGGATAAAGTCGTCGTTCGCGGTCGCCTTCGACAAATTCTCCGCCAGGGTCCGCGGCGAGAGCTGGCAGAGCGACGGGACGGGAAGGCCCCAGGTAAATGGAATGGCGCCCCGCGTTTTGGGTCCCGGAGGGACAAGGGACAATAGCCGGGGGCAAGCGAGGGACAAGCGCGGCCCCCCGGAACAGGACGAAAGAGAGTCCGAGCGACCCGGAGGGTCGCGGGAGACCAGGCAGATCCCTGCGAAAGAAGAATGGGGCCATGCACGTTTTGTCTCCTTTTTGCGAGCGCCTCGTCGCAGCATCTCCTACGAACCGCAATATCCACTCGGATCCGACTCACCCAACTCTCCCGCGACCCTCCGGGTCGCTATTCTCTTTGCGCGGTCATCCGGGGGCTGCGCTCGTCCCTCGCTTGCCTCCGGCTATTCTCCCGGGCTCCCTCCGGGACCCACCCGAATCGACCAGGCAAACCTGCGCTTCCACGTCGCGATCTCCCCAATGACAATCCCTCTCCATAGAACGGGGAATGCGCAACCTGCCGGAGCGCACTCGTGCGACACAATCGGCGGGTCGTAGTCGCACCCGCCCGAATCGTCCTGGTACTATAGAGGTCTTGCGAAAGGCGACCGTCCGCGAGCCCGCGAAATCCTTGGCAGGGGCGATACCGCCGGGTCGGACCGCGGCCTTTAGGCCGCTTCAACGGGACGGGACGGCGACCGACAATAACTTCGACGCGCGTGCCGTCGGGGTATTGAAGCGGCCTGAAGGCCGCGCTCCGCAACCGCGAGTTCCGACGCCCTGTCGGCAGCGGGGTACGCACGTTCACCTCCTCTCCTGCAGCAGGTCGCAGTGGAAGGGATGGGAAACATCCGGGCTAGCCCTGCGCTTGCCCCTGAAGAAGATGCGGGACATTCGACCCGCGGTGGCGTATCCCAATCGGGATGCATGGCCCGCTTTCCATTCAGCAGATTCTCGCCCAAGACCCTCACCGGCAGTTGGTCGTGCAACTGCTCGAGAGCGATCAGGTTCTGACGCGCTCCGATCTGGCCAAAGAGCTGTGTGTCCGGCTCGACCTGCGTGACCCCAACGGCAACCTCCGGCGCGGTACCACGGCCAAGGCCCTCCGCGACCTCGAAGCGCAGGGCTTGTGGACCTTGCCGGCACCCACCGGGCCGGACTCGCGGGCGTGGAACCCCCAGCGACTGAGTCACTCGGTCAAAGCAGCCGCGGCGGTTCCCGAATCGGTCGAGGATGTCCAAGGGCTCCGCCTGATCGAGGTGAGCACGGAGGAGGAACGCAGGACCTGGAATGAACTCATGATCCGCGAGCATCCGCTGAAGGACTGCCGGCTGGTCGGCCGACAGTTGCGCTATCTGGTGGCTTCGGACCACGGATGGCTGGGGGGCATCGGCTTCGGCAGCGCCGCGCTCTATCTGGAGGCTCGGGATGAGTGGATCAGGTGGCAGGATGTTCAGCGCATGGAACATCTGCCCAGGGTCCTCAATATGAACCGATTTCTCATCCGTCCCCGCGTTCGCTGCCAGAACCTGGCCTCGCAGGTTCTGGCGTTGTGCGTCCGTCGGGTGGCCGACGACTTCGAACGCCGCTACGGCCTGCGCCCCTGGCTGCTGGAGAGTTTCGTGGACGTCTCCACCTACGATGGCGCCTGCTACAAGGCGGCCAACTGGAAGAAAGTCGGCCAGACCAAGGGGCGCGGACGCAACGGAGGCCCGAAGGAGGGCAAGAGCGTCAAGGACATCTATCTCTACCCGCTGGTGGAAGATCTCCCGGATCGCGTGGGCGTCCAGCGCCCCACCGTGAGCGCTCTGGAGGCGCACGGTGGCTTGGACGCCCTGGGCTGGGCCGAACAGGAATTTGGCGGCTGCGACTTGGGGGACCCGCGACGCACCCGGCGCCTGGTGAAGATCGTCAGCGATCAGGCCGCGCAACCCAGCGGGTCCTATTCCCAGGCCGCTGGAGGTAATCGCCACGATCTCAAAGCGTATTACCGGCTTCTCAACAACGAGCGAGAGCAACTCGACCCGGAAAGTCTTCTGCAAACGCATCGCGCCCAAACGATCCGTCGGATGAAGAACGAAAAGACGGTGTTGATTGTTCAGGACACCACCGATCTGAACTTCTCCACCCGGCCTGGCTGTGAAGGCCTGGGCCAGATCGGGACCAACCAGACCGGGGCCAAGAGCCGCGGACTGGCCCTGCACAGTTGCCTGGCGGTGGGTGCCAGTGGAATGCCCTTGGGAGTGTTGCGCCTGCAGGGCTATGCACCGGAATCGGCCCAAGGCAAGAATACCGATCGGCCGATCGAGGAGAAGGAGTCCTTTCGCTGGCTGGAGGCTTATGAGGATGCTGCGGACATCGCCGCGACGCTTCCCGACACCCGAGTCATCAACGTGACCGATCGGGAGGGGGATATGTTCGAGTTGTTTGACCGGCGGCGCGGACGCCCGGGGAGAAAGGCCGATCTGCTGGTGCGGGCCAAATATGATCGTTGCCTCGAAGGCACCGACCGGAAGTTGTTCGATGAGTTGGCCGCGGCCCCCCTGGCCGGGACCCTGACGATACCGGTGCCTCGCCAACGCGAACACCTGGCCAAGCCCTCGACCCCGGGTCGACCGGCTTTAGTGGCCCGAGACGCCCGTGTCCAAGTACGATTCAAGAAGGTGACACTCAGCGCGCCCAACGCGCCGCAGACCCGCAACAAGGCGCCTCTGGATCTCTGGGCCATCTCGGTGGTGGAGACTCATCCTCCGGAGGGCGCCACGGCCGTGCGGTGGATGCTCCTGACCTCCGTTCAGATCGACTCCGTCAAGCAGGCCCGTAAATGCATCCAGTGGTATTGTCGGCGTTGGCGGATCGAGGAGTGGCATCGGGTGATGAAGAGTGGCTGCAAGATACTGGAGCACCAGAACCACAGCGCCCAGGTCCTGCTGAGAGCCATCGCCATCGACGCGGTGATTTCATGGAGAATCATGCTCCTGGCCTTGCTGGGACGGGAGGTTCCCGAGCTGCCTTGCGGCACTCTGTTCGAGCGGACTGAGTGTGATGTCTTGGAGCTGCTGGCTCAAAAAAAAGACTCACACTTGGTGAAGCCATCATTCTCATCGCCCAACTCGGGGGCTACCTGAATAGAAAGTGCGATGGCTATCCCGGATTCGAGAGTTTGTGGAAAGGCTATGCGCGCTTTCACGACATGGTGCAAATCATGAACCTCCGCCGGGCGGTCAAATCCAAACGCCGATGACTCATGCTCTGCGTCATCTTTCCGGGGCAAGCGCAGGGCTAGCCCGAGGCGTTACCCGAGAGTCTCTCCCGGGACTTCCCATCCGAGCGCCGGGCAGCTTGGTCCCGAATTGGACTTGACGAGTGGACGGCCATGTGGTGGCTTTCGCCGCCCCGTCGTACCCGGCCACGCACCTCCCTCTCATGCGGCTCTTCTTGTCGCCTTCGGCGCTGCTCTTGATTGCTGCCGCCGGTTTTCTCGGCCCGACCGAGACTCCCACCGGAGCTTCACAGTCACTCCCGTTTGGACCCTTCGGGCGGCGCGCCGTGGTCCTGATGTCGTCCGGTCTTGCCGCCGCGGCTGGCGAGATTGTCTGGATCGCGGCGGATCCGGCGGCCCGCGGGTCCGTGGCCCTGGACGCCCAGGGCCTCATCTACTCCCTGAGCGGGGACTCCATCCTGCGTTGCCTTGACCGCTCGGGGATCGAACACTGGGCCTTCACCAACACCGGCGGACCGTTTCTGGACACGGTTTCGGTGTTGGCTTCCGGCTCCATTGCGGCGGCATCTGCGAACGCGGTACCCCAGGAAGGCCCCTTCAACGCCCTCTACATCCTGGGGCCGCAAGGTGTCCCGGAAGCGGTTGTCGAAGGCCTCAACGGCTCCGTGCTTCCCGCTGTCGGTCCCGATGACTCCCTGACTTACCTGACGTGGTCCAATACCTGGACGCGCCGACGCGCCGATGGTTCGATCGCGTGGGAGACCACCGAGCCGTGGGATTGGTCCACCACGCCAAGTGCCTGGGCCGATGGAACCATTTTCCTGCCCGGTTCCTTCCTCCTCGATCACGATGGAACGGCGATCTGGCGCGCGCGCCGTCTCGGCGTGACCTCGTCCGCCGCGCTGGGTGCCGATGGAACCGCCTATTTTGGCGGTGAATGGAATGGAGTCGCCGGCCTCCGGGCTGTGGGCCCCAACGGCGCGGTTCGCTGGAATGTAGCTCTGTCGGCGGGAGTTACTTCGCCACCTTCGTTGTTCCCGGACGGATCACTGCTCTTCGGAACCCCGGAAGGCGAGATCATCCGGTGCGACGCCACCGGGACGATCCTCTGGAGATTCGCCGCTTCGGCCCCAGTCTCCTCCTCCCCTGCCATCGGTGCCGATCTCCTTGCCTGGGTCGGCACCGATGACGGGCGGTTGCTTGCTCTTACCCCGGAAGGTGTCGCGCGCTGGTCGCTGAACCTGGGGAACCGGATCGCCTCCTCGCCCGCGATCGACGCCGGCGGTCGCGTGTACGTCGCGGTCGAAGGCGCGGGCGTCGTCGCCGTGCAAGGCGCCGCGGGACCCGCCGACTCGCCTTGGCCCATGTACCGTCATGACGCCGCCCGGACCGGTCGCGGGATCCCCCGGGCAACCGTGCCCGGTCCGACGCGCAACGTGCAGGCGGCCGAATCGACCGAACGCGGCACTGTCACGGTGCGCTGGAACGCCGTCCCTCTCGCCGAATCGTACGATATCCTGCGTGGAACCACCGCGGAGGTGGATTCGATGACGGCCGCCGCGGTGGCGCTTACGACCGAGGACACGTTCGCGGACCGCTTCGCGCCCCCCGACGTGACTTTCCATTACCGTGTGCGTGCCCGAAGTCGCGCCGGAGACGGCCCCTGGAGCGACGCAGCCTCGGCCAGTCAGTCGTTTCGCCGGTGGACCTTCTCCGCACTCAGCGACCTCCGCGGCGCGCCTGCCATGGCCTCCGACGGTTCCCTTCGAATCGTGACGAGCCCCGGTGGCGCCTCGCAGGCCCTGATTGCCATCGATGCCGACGGGCTCGAACGCTGGCGTTTCACCGACTTCGCGATGTTCGGCGTCGCAAGCCCACCGGCAATCGGCTTCGGCGACGTCACGTATTTTACCGGCGCCGGCACCGAACTGGTGGCCGTCGCCCCGAATGGGAATTTGCAGTGGCGGTGGACCTTTCCGCCCACGTCCGGCCAGCACATCGCCCCCGACGGCGAACTGGCGATTGCAAGCGATGGACGGGTCCTGCTCTGTATCGAGGGCGGACCGATGATTGCCATCGATCCAAACGGAACCGAGGCCTGGCGGGCCAACCTCCGGTGCAACATCGATTCCACCCCGGTGGTGGCCGCCGACGGCGCGATTGCCGTCGCTCCAAAGGTCGGTCTCACCGCTGTCTTCGAGCCCAACGGAATGCCACGTTTCGAAATGCCGATGCCCAGGCAACCCCGCCTGGCCGCAACGGCCGCCGGGGACTGGTTCGGGTTTGGCGACGGGCGGCTATGGCGGACGGATGCAACGGGAAGGACGAATCTCCTGCTCGATGTTGGTCCCAGGGCGGGTAATCCCGGGTCGGTTGTCGTCGATCCACAAGGCGCGATGTATGTCGTGTCCCGCCAGTTCGCCCTCGTCGCCTTTGATCCAGACGGGCAGCGGCGCTGGGCGGTCACCAATCGAGCGTTTTCCGGCGGGCCGGTCATCCTGAGCGACGGAATGCTGCTGGCCCGGCTGGGGCCTGGGGTCGCCGCCTATCGCGCCGAAGATGGCCAGTTGCAGTGGTCCACCGTGGGAGGCGGACCGGACCCTTTCGTGGGTCCGCCGCAGTCACTGGTCGTCACGCCCGATGGCCGCCTTCTCCTCGCGGCTGGGCCAAGCCTTGTCGCGTTTGGGCCGGTCGCGCCGCCTGCGGGAGCTGGCTGGCCGATGGATCGTTTCGACGTCGCCCGCACGGGTCGTGTGCAGGAAACAGCGGCAAGGCTCAAGTCGCTGAGACCTGCGGCAACGGGATGGGAACTCGCCTTCCACGCCCCCAAGGAATCCCGGTGGGTCGTTGAAACAAGTGGCGACCTGGTTGGGTGGACGGGAGCCGGAGAAGTCACCGCCGCAGCCGGCGAGACCCGCCATTTGCTGGACCTGCCCGCCGCGTCCCCGCACCACTTCCTGCGGCTGCGACAGGCGCCCCCTTGAGGATGTTTGACCCGAGTTCATTGCTACCGGGCCAGGCATTTGTCGACCGATTCCATTATCGTGGCCTCGGCCGCCGCTGGCCAGGATGGTTTGGACACGACCAACGAATCGGAGAGCAGGCTCGACATCATCAACAGCGAATCGACCCCGTCGACGCCGCCGGGATCGACGAAGTTTTCATCCCAGTCGTAGGTCACGAACAGGTTGGGCCGGCGCGGCAGGCAGTGCTGCGCGAGGTCGATGGCCGGATACCTCCGCGCCTGGCGCATGGCTTTGGCCAGCGTGTGCATGTCTGAGGAACGATGCCCCGGTTGCCATAGCTCGCCGACGATCAGCGACAGACCGCGAGCGGTGGTACACCACAAGCGGCGATCCGGTTCCGGCCCATGGGTCGGCGTGGGACGCAACCCAGGTGAGGGACGCGCCGCCAGTTTGTCGACGCCTGGTTCAGGGCGTGACGACGAGGAGCGATCTGCACCGCTGAAATCCATCTTCCCGACCAGCCATCGACTGGAACCCCTAACGCCGACTTGGCTCGCGGTCGCCGGTGCGGACTCGGGATTCGCACGCGCCAGCGCCTCACGAATGTGCGCAAGCTCGGTCGCCAGCTTAAGGTCGAATGATGAGGAGGTGCTCGTCAGGCGCAGGCGTTCGTAGAGTTCGACCGCTCGTTTTGACGCGTCGATCGATTCGTTCCAGCGTGCCAGCTCACGGAACACCGCCGCCAAACCGGAAAGGACCATCGCGAGCACCGGCTCGAACTTCACGGGATCGCGCGCGGCGAGCTTCTCGAATCCCGACACCGACCGCTGGTAGGCAAGCACCGCCTCCTCGAACCGGCCGGCGATGGCCAGCGCTGAGCCGAGTTCGTGGTAGCAGCCCGGAAGCGCGTCTTCGAGCCGGTCCCGCATCTCGAGCGGCAGTGATTCGAAGGCGGCAATCGCGCGAGTCAATGCGCTCGCCGCCTCGACGGGACGGAACTGACGAAGGTTTTGGCCCTGCTCCGCGAGGTCCAGCGCGGCTGCGGCGAGAGCCTCCCGGCTGATCGCGAGGGCTTGCTCGAGCGCGCCGCCGTGATCGTGTTCCACGAGCTGTCCGAAGCGGACGACGGCCATGCCGTGCGCCTCCAGCGCTTGCGCGATCCGCCGCGTCGCATGGTACATCTGCCCGAGCGCATGGTGACAACGCGCCAACGCGATGTCGCGTTGAGCGGACTCCGTCGCGCCCTGATTGAGGGTGCGCAAGACGAGGATGAGTTCGCATTCCGCGTCGGCATGGCGGCCGATCGACCCAAGTGCCTCGCCCAGCTCGATCCGCGCCGACGCGAGCGCCAGGTTGCGGACTTCGGGCGGCAGAGGAGAAGTCGCAGCCTCGAACACGCCGGCCACTTCCCGCAGCAGCGATGCACGCTCTGCATCGTCGGTGGCGCCTTCGATACGTTCGCGCAAACGCTGCAGCTCGTCATGCATCGAATCCAAAGGGATCAACCCATCGGCGCCATTCAAAAGAACTTCATGCGCTTCCGGCGGACGCCGGCTGCGGTGCCTTGGCGGGCGCACGAACGAAAAAAGCCGTCCCCTGACGGGGACGGCTTTTAATTTGGCGGCTACCTACTCTCGCGCAAGCTAGACAGGCACTACCATCGGCAACGCTGCGTTTGACGGCCGAGTTCGGGATGGGATCGGGTCGGACCACAGCTTCATGGCCACCAGAAAGTATCTTCGGGGTGTCGAAAGAGCGGGGGCGGGATTCGCTGACAACTATACATGGAACCGCGGGGAAGTGTGAGTCGTCGAGAAAATCGTCCAATGGACGATCAAGCCTCACGACGTATTAGTATCAGTCCGCTGAGCGCCTTGCAGCGCTTGCACGCCTGACCTATCAACCGGGTGGTCTACCCGGGGTCTTCAGGGCCTTGCGGCCGGGAAACCTTATCTTGGGATGGGCTTGGCACTTAGATGCTTTCAGCGCTTATCCCTTCCGCACATGGCTACGCAGCGCTGCCCCTGACGGGACAACTGCCACACCAGAAGTGCGTCATTCCCGGTCCTCTCGTACTAAGGAATGAACCCCTCAAGTTTCCTCCGCCCACAGTGGATAAGGACCGAACTGTCTCACGACGTTCTGAACCCAGCTCGCGTACCGCTTTAACCGGCGAACAGCCGGACCCTTGGGACCTTCTCCAGCCCCAGGATGCGATGAGCCGACATCGAGGTGCCAAACCGGGCCGTCGATATGAACTCTTGGGCCCGATCAGCCTGTTATCCCTAGCGTACCTTTTGTCCGTTGAGCGATGGCAATTCCACATTAGACCATCGGATCATTTGGGCCTGCTTTCGCACCTGCTTGACTTGTTGGTCTCACAGTTAACCCGGCTTCTAGCCATACCCTCAGCGCACGGTTGCCAACCGTGCTGAGCCGAGCTTCGCGCTCCTCCGTTACCATTTGGGAGGAAGCCGCCCCAGCCAAACTGACCGGCAAGCACTGTCCCCCGCCTGGGTAACAGGTCGGGGTTAGAATTCTAATTAACGAAGAGTGGTGTTTCACATTGCGACTCCCCATCAACCGAAGCCGATGGTTCAAAGTCTCCCACCTACGCTACGCATCATTAACCAGAACACAATGCCAGCTTACAGTGAAGGTGCATAGGGTCTTTCCGTCCTACTGCGGGCATGCGGCATCTTCACCGCAATTACAGTTTCGCCGAGATCCTCTCCGAGACAGTCGCTCAGTCGTTACACGATTCGTGCAGGTCGGAACTTACCCGACAAGGAATTTCGCTACCTTAGGACCGTTATAGTTACGGCCGACATTCACGGGGACTTGGGCTCACCGCTTCATCCCGCTTGCGCGGGACTGACAGCTTACCTTGATCTTTCCGCATTGGTCACGTGTCACACCCTATACGTCGTCTTGACGACTTGGCAGAGTGCTGTGCTTTTGTTAAACAGTCGCTAAGCGCAATTTACTGAGACCCACCGAAGTGGGCACCCCTTCTCCCGAAGTTACGGGGCTAATTTGCCGAGTTCCTTAGAGAGGTTTCTCTCGCGCGCCTTGGTGCGTTTACACCCACCCACCTGTGTCGGTTTACGGTACGGGCGGCCGGGGAACGTTGGCGGGCTTTTCTTGGCAGGGGCTCTGGCGCTGCGCTTCGGCCGAAGCCTCGGCTCGGTCTTTCAATGACCTAGGCGCTTTTACCCCTGCGTCACCCGCCGCCTAATCCCCAACCGGCGCAGGAATGTTGACCTGCTGTGCATCGGTTACGCCTTACGGCCTCACCTTAGCTCCCGGCTAACCCTGGGAGGACGAACCTGCCCCAGGAAACCTTGGGTTTACGGCGACCGGAATTCTCATCCGGTTTATCGCTACTCGTGTCTGCATTCTCACTGGCCGCCGCTCCACCACCCCTTTCGGGACGGCTTCGCCGCAACGGCCACGCTCTCCTACCGTCCGGTCTGGTCGTGACCAGGCCGGACCCGCAGCTTCGGCACGCCGCTTATCGCCAATCATTTTCGGCGCGACATCGCTCGATGAGTCAGCTGTTACGCACTGTTTAAATGATGGCTGCCTCTAAGCCAACATCCTCACTGTCTCAGCGACGTCACATCCTTTCCACTAAACGGCGTTTAGGCGCCTTGGCTGGCGGTCTGGACTGTTGTCCTCTCGACCATGAAGCTTATCCCCCACGGTCTGACTGCCGGGGTACTGGGATCCAGGGAATTCGGAGTTTGATTGGTTTTGGCATCCTGGTGGGGACCCTAAGCCATCCAGTGCTCTACCTCCCTGGAGTACTTGCCCGACGCTAGCCCTCAAGCTATTTCGGAGAGAACCAGCTATCACGGGGTTTGATTAGTCTTTCGCTCCTACTCACAGCTCATCCCAGGATTTTTCAACATCCACGGGTTCGGTCCTCCACTGGGTGTTACCCCAGCTTCAACCTGGCCATAAGTAGATCACCTCCGCTTCGGGTCTATTGCCGGCGACGGGGTTCGCGCTGTTCGCACTCGCTTTCGCTTAGCCACGGCCCCTGAGGGGCTACGGCAGCCACCGGCAATAACTCGCAGACTCATTATGCAAAAGGCAGGCGGTCATCCTGCTTGCGCAGGACTCCCACACATTGTAGGCACAGGGTTGCAGGTTCTGTTTCACTCCCCTAGAAGGGGTTCTTTTCACCTTTCCCTCGCGGTACTTGTTCACTATCGGTCGTCAGGAGGTATTTAGCCTTATCCCGTGGTCGGGACGGATTCGCGCGGAGTTTCACGTGCACCGCACTACTTGGGATACCCCTAGGCTGTCGTCGGCCTTCGCGCACCCGGCTGTCACGGTCTATGGCCGGCCTTTCCAGGCCGTTACGCTTTGCGTTCGACATGCCATGTCGGGGTCCCTCAACCCCCCGGCAACAAGTTGCCGGGGTTTAGGCTGTTCCGCTTTCGCTCGCCGCTACTGACGGAATCACATTCGTTTTCTTTTCCTGAGGTTACTGAGATGTTTCACTTCACCTCGTATCGCCCCGGCGGACTATGAATTCCTCCGCCGGTGATCCCGCATGACCGGGACCGGGTTTCCCCATTCGGAAATCCACGGATGATAGCCTGCTTGCGGCTACCCGTGGCTTATCGCAGCTTGCTGCGTCCTTCATCGCCCTCTGACGCCAAGGCATTCACCTTGTGCCCTTTGTAGCTTGATCAAAACCGGTCCATGGATTGCTCCATGGCACTCGACGATTCTGTCACTGCCCTACTGATTCCATGTATAGTTGTCAAAGAACCCCGCCCGGCCTGCCGGGGGGCCCCTGCTGGGTCCGTCCGCGGCGGGCGGAAAAATGGTGCGCCTGACTGGATTTGAACCAGTGACCCTGCGCTTATCAAGCGCATGCTCTGACCAGCTGAGCTACAGGCGCGTTCGATAAAGCGTGGTGGAGCTGAGGAGACTCGAACTCCTGACCTATAGCTTGCAAAGCTACCGCTCTACCAACTGAGCTACAGCCCCAGCCGGCCGGCGGGCGTGATTGGGGCCCGCCTGGCGCACAGGGTCGGCCTGCGCATCCCTAAAAACTGGTTTGTGCGATAGCGGCACCGCCGGCTTTTGAAGGCCGGCCCGACCTGGTCCCGGTGGTTCCGCCCGGAGGCGGGATCGGGACGTACTCCTTAGAAAGGAGGTGATCCAGCCGCAGGTTCCCCTACGGCTACCTTGTTACGACTTCATCCCAATCACCAGCCATACCTTCGGCACCTGTCTCCCTGCTTGCGCGGGGTTGACGCGGCGACTTCGGGTACAACCGGCTTTCATGATGTGACGGGCGGTGTGTACAAGGCCTGGGAACGTATTCACGGCGCCGTAGCTGATGCGCCATTACTAGCGATTCCAGCTTCATGCCGGCGAGTTGCAGCCGACAATCTGAACTGGGCCCGGTTTTGGGGGTTTGCTCCGCGTTGCCGCCTTGCGTCCCTTTGTACCGGGCATTGTAGTACGTGTGCAGCCCTGGCCGTAAGGGCCATACTGACTTGACGTCATCCCCACCTTCCTCCCCGTTTGGACGGGGCAGTCTGTCCAGAGTGCTTCCCGCTCTCGCGGGAGTGGCAACAGGACACAGGGGTTGCGCTCGTTGCGGGACTTAACCCAACATCTCACGACACGAGCTGACGACAGCCATGCAGCACCTGTGCAAGCTCTCCTTGCGGAGTCGTTACCCTTTCAGGCTTCTACTACCTGCATGTCAAGGCCAGGTAAGGTTCTTCGCGTTGCATCGAATTAAGCCACATACTCCACCGCTTGTGCAGGCCCCCGTCAATTTCTTTGAGTTTTAACCTTGCGGCCGTACTCCCCAGGCGGCGCATTTAACGCGTTAGCTCCGCCACGGGCGGGGTCGATTCCGCCCACAGCAAATGCGCACCGTTTAGGGCCGGGACTACCAGGGTATCTAATCCTGTTTGCTCCCCCGGCTTTCGTGCCTCAGTGTCAGGAATGGTCCAGAGACTCGCCTTCGCCACGGGTGTTCCTCTCGATATCTACGCATTTCACTGCTACACCGAGAATTCCAGTCTCCCCTCCCATCCTCGAGCGAACCAGTTTCGGGCGCACCCTCCGGGTTGAGCCCGGAGATTTCACACCCGACTTCGTCCACCACCTACGCACCCTTTACGCCCAGTGAATCCGAACAACGCTTGGGACCTCTGTATTACCGCGGCTGCTGGCACAGAGTTAGCCGTCCCTTCCTCTTCTGCTACTATCAGGCAACAGCGTATTAGGCTGGGACCTTTGTTCGCAAATGACAGGGGTTTACAAGCCGAAGCCCTTCATCCCCCACGCGGCGTCGCTCCATCAGGCTTGCGCCCATTGTGAAAAATTCTCGACTGCTGCCACCCGTAGGTGTCTGGACCGTGTCTCAGTTCCAGTGTGGCTGGTCGTCCTCTCAGACCAGCTACCCGTCTCTGCCTTGGTGGGCCGTTACCCCGCCAACTAGCTGATAGGCCGCGGGCTTATCGTAAAGTGCCAGGCCTTGCGGTCCCCGGCTTTCCTCCATCGAGGCGAACCCCATTGGAGCACATTCGGTATTAGCTCGTCTTTCAACGAGTTGTCCCCAGCTTCACGGCAAATTACCCACGTGTTACGCACCCTTGCGCCACTCCGACCGCCGAATATTGCTACCCGACGATCAGCGTCCGACTTGCATGTCTTATCCACGCCGCCAGCGTTCGTTCTGAGCCAGAATCAAACTCTCCGTTATGTTGAGTGATTCTTTCGGCCTAAAAGGCCATTGAACGTTTGACTGTGTCTTCCCGCCTTTCGGCGGTCTGACGATTGGTACCTGCTATCGCACAAACCAATTTTCAAAGAGCAATCCTCGTCGGCGCTCACGCACCCTTGAGACGACAAAACTACTGACCCTTTAACTTCCGTCAAGGGCCAACCTGCTTTGTTTTCTCAACTGCGCCATTGCCCTGCGGCTCCAGCGCTAACGACCTGTTCTTTTTGACAGAACCCATGCCGCCGAGCAAGGGATTTTTTACATCTTTCTACAATCCGACGGCCGGTTAGCCCAACCCCTTCTGCATCAATTGCCACCGCCCCGGACCCCGACGCCTTTGAGCGGGAATGCCCCCCGTTGACTCCACCTCCGTTCAGTGGTGGCATCCGCATCCGTGCCCGCAACCGCCCTCCAATTCCCCGGTTTCCGGCATGCGCCCCAGTTCCAGCGTCTTACCCACGAATTGGTTGATGGATTCGCGAATGCCCTGCATGGCCTCCTGGGCGTCGATGAAACCCCGGGCCACTGGATTATTGAGGAGTTGGTCGCGCTGCCTTTCGAATTCGGCGATCTCCTCGGCGCTCAACTGAACGCCCTGCATCTGCTTGTGGTGGAGGTGTTCCCCCTGTTCGCTGACGCGTGAGTAGTGGCTGCGCGCCTCGTCATTGACCAGGAATTGATCGACGCTGAGCCGATGGGACTCGACGTCGGCCTGGGACAGGATGCTCCGGCACAAGTCTTCAAGCTTTGTCTGGATCTCGGGAGGGAGTGTGCTCATGAAACGAATCGTTCTAAGAAATGATCGCGCTATCGGCATCCGAGCATAGCTCTGCGAGTTCTGCAACCTCGCACCGGCAGAGCGCTGATTGATTCGATTGCACCAGGGTTATACGGTGCCCGGCATGAACCCGCGCGCAGGGTCCGCTTTGGTTGGAGTGACGTTGGGGCTGCTGGCCGTCCTGGGATGCCAATCGACCAGAAGCGGAACGGGTCGCCCCGGGGCGCCCTCGGGAGTGTCGGATAGCGCGAGCACGGACCATTCGACGGGAGGCGGGGAACCGGTATGGCCCGCGCACCTTCAAGCGACGGTCTATGAGATCGAGGGTCCGGTTGATCGACTTGGGACGCTCGACGCCAGGAAGCTTGCGAAGGAGGGGGATGGGGAAGGGGCGTTGCTGACGACCTTCTCCTCGGTTGGCGCAGCCAGGGTCCTGTATCGGATTGATCAGCCGGTGAATTTGTATTCCGAGCGCATCACGGTGGGCGGCAGCGAGCCCATGGTGACAGGCACGCGGATGGACGCGCGAGGCAATGCGATCAACAACGTGACCTACCAGAACGTGGGCGTGATCCTTGGCATTACGGCGAAGTCCCCCTCCGCGGGGTCAAGGCGAAGGGAACCGGATGTCACTCTGGACGTGAGGCTCGCGGTTCTTGGGAAAGGCGGCCCCGAGATCGCGCCGGGACGGAAGGCGGCGGTTCCGCGCACCCTTGCGCTTGAGCATACGGCCCCCCTTCGCTTCAACCGATCGGTGGTGATGTTGTCTTCTGCCCCTGCTTCCGAAGGGCCCCAGGGGTCCGCTGTTGCCTACGTGATGCAGTACCGGTTCAGTCATCCTGCCGACCGGTGACTGGATCGCCACGGATGCCGGGAATGAAGAAGGGCGGGCTGCACCTGGGGCGCGGTCCCGCCAAGGACGCCCTTGTACTCCTGGCGATCCTTTTTCTTGCGGCGCTCATCAGCCCAAGATCCTCCCGGGGGGAGATCATCTTCCTGACGCCCGGGAATCTCACGGACGCTCTGCGGGCGATCACGCCGGTGGGGATCATCGCGTTGGCGATGACCTACGTGATTCTCGCCGGCGGGATCGATCTCAGCGTGGGCAGTGTCGTGGCCCTTTCCGGCGTGGTCGTGGCGCGGATTCTGGTCGAATGGAAGGCACCCCCTTCGTCGACTTTTCATATTGCGATTGCGGCCGCCGCCGCCCTCATCGGGTGCGGGCTGGTTGGGGTGCTCAACGGTGTGTTGACCGCGAGGCTCGAGATCCAGCCCTTCGTGATCACGCTGGCTTCGATGATCGGCATTCGCGGGCTCGCGCTCTGGCTCTCGAACAACGAGCGCATCGGTCTCGGGGTGGGTACCGACGCGGCCGGGCGGTTTGGAACGATCTTTGCCAGCAAAGGGGCGATGATCGGACTGTTTGCCGTCCTGGCGCTGATCTTTCTCGTGGTGCTCAACCGGACGGTGTTCGGGAGGTATGTGCGGGCGATCGGAGACAACCCGGTGGCGGCGCATCACGTCGGTCTTCCGATCCGTGCCGTGCAGGTGGCCGTCTATGGCCTTGCGGGCCTGATGGCGGGAGTGGCGGGACTCCTGTTGGCGGCTCGGACGACGACAGGGGATCCCAATGCGGGCATCGCGATGGAATTGGACACCATCGCTGTCGTGGTCATCGGCGGTGCCAGTCTCTCGGGTGGGCGGGGGGGAATTGGAGGGACCCTCAACGGCGCCCTGATTGTCGGGACCGTGACCAACATCCTGGGGCTGCGGAACGTCGACTTCAACCTTCAACTCGTGTTGAAGGCGGTGATCATCGTCCTGGCCGTTGCGCTGCAGCGGCGAAAGCGATCCGCCTAGCGTGGCGTCTCAAGAATGGCTGGAGTTTCGTCGCGTCCAAAATGGAGGGGGCGAGGCGCGACGCGGGAGGATCGAATGCGCCGGACGAATGGTCACTCGATCGGGATCTTGTAGAAGCACTGCCACTCGCCGGCACCGGATCCGAGGGAGACCTTTTGACCCTTGTACCAGTCGACGTGCCCATCCTCGAAGAGGAAGTTGCCGCCGGTGGGCGGTCCGCCCGGTCCCGCGTGATTCGGGGTCTTCCAGTTATGGCCCTCGTCTGTGGTCACCCAGCGCAGGCGACGGTCGTAGACGTTCGTGGTGCGCGGACCGAGGCCCTGGAGGCGGTCGATCAGGACGGGCGCGCGAGTGAATTCGCCACCGAGCTTCTTCCTGAAATGCCAATCCCCGATGCCTTCGGAATTGTAGGGCCAGCCTCCCGGGATTCGACCTGGCAGATAGAAATAGCCGGTGAGGATGGGTTTGCGTTCCGAGGTCGAGTCCCCGAAGCGCCAGGTGTCGGCCTGTCGATGCCATTCATCGGTCGGGCAGAAGAGGACATTGTTCTGGGCCTTCTTGTCCTTGCCGTTGGTGGGTTTGGTCGACTTGATGAGGTACTGGGTCCAGAAGTTCGCCATGTTGGTGCCCATCCAACTTAGATCGAAGCCATCGGAGTTGTCCGGGAACGAATTGTCCGTGTCCACGGCATAGATGTTGAGGGCGAGGCCCCATTGCTTGCAGTTGCTTGTGCAGAGCGCACGCACGGCTGTCGCCTTCGCCTTGGCGAGAGCAGGGAGGAGCATGCTGGCCAGGATGGCGATGATGGCGATCACCACCAGCAATTCAATAAGGGTGAAGCCCGCCCGAGCGTCGCGAGTCGTCTTCTGCAGATCGGAATCCCCTGGCTGTGGCAGCCGTGAATCCGTGCGTCCGTTGTCCAGACCCTCTCTTACCCACATTGTGCGCTCTTTCATGACTTCGGCATTCTCTGTTTCTCCCGCTTGGGGGCCGCCTTGCACTGATCGCGCCAAGGCTCCCGGGAGGGGGAGCACCGGCCATCAGGAAGCTTCACCCATATCAACAGTTTTCCTGGTCGAAGGCAATGGGTGAATGGACGCGCACCCCGCGGAGTTCAACCGGGAAGGGAGGCTGGCCCGGCCCCGGCGGCCGCCCGGTCCCGGATTCGGCGCAGGACAACGAGGAACTCGCGTTCGCGTTCCTCGAGTGTGGACGCGATGAAGGCGATGGTCTCGCGATGGGCGGGGATGAAGATGCGCGAGAGCGCATTGCAGCGTCGCTGGGTCCGCCGGAGTTCGTGCCCAAGGCGGAAGAGGTCGGTCTGGAGCGTCGCCAGCTCCGCGAGATCGGGAAGGAGTTGGAGAATCTGGAATCTCGCATGATCCACCACCACGGCCCCATCGGAGATCGGGAGCGGAGGGGCCGTATTGGACTGCGGCTTCACCTCCGGGAGAGCGACGCCCATGAGTTTGCGCGTCGCGATGGCGACACCTGCCGATGGCGGAATGGCGAGTCCGAGGACCTCGAGCGCGTGGGTCCCTGCCGCGAGAGTGGCATCGGTCCACGCTGCGAATGCCCGACGGAGGGCGTTGCCCATCCGCTCCTCGGCGGACCGCGCGCGGCGGAGGCGACCGAGGAGTTCCATGGTGAGGATCTGGCGCTTTTGATCGAGCAGATCGAAGCCTTCCTCGGCAAAGGCGAGCTGTCGCCGGACCGCGAGGAGGTTCGATTTGGTGGGTGCTACGGGGAGCAGAGTCATTCCCGGATGGCCGCAGGGGGTGTCGCCGTGGCGGGTGCGAGGGCGGGATCGGGCCGCGGGGATTTCAGGTGCGCCTGAACGAGGTCCTCGGACAGGCGATGGAGTTCCTCTCGCGGGAGGATCGACAGGACCTCCCAGCCGCGGTCGAGGGTCGATTCGATGGAGCGGTTTTCAAACTCTCCCTGATTGAGGAAGGTCGTCTCGAAGGCCTCGCCGAACTTCAAGTAGGTGCGGTCGAGCGAGCCGAGTTCCTCCTCCCCGATGACGTCGGCGAGGGCGCGAACGCGCTTGACGTACGCGTAACTGGCGAACAACTGGCTTGCCAGGAGCGGATGGTCGTCACGGGTGTAGCCGCGGCCGACGCCGTCCTTCATCAGTCGGGAAAGGCTTGGCAGCCCCGCGATGGGAGGATAGACGCCGCGGCGGAAAAGGTCGCGGTCGAGGACGATCTGGCCTTCCGTGATGTACCCGGTCAGGTCGGGGACGGGATGGCTGATGTCATCGGCGGGCATGGTCAGGATCGCCATCTGGGTGATGGAGCCGGGCGAGCCTTCGATGCGCCCGGCCCGTTCGTAGAGGCCGGCGAGATCGGAGTAGAGATAACCGGGATAGCCTTTGCGGCCGGGAATTTCACCCCGGGCGGTGCCCACCTCGCGAAGGCTCTCGCAGTAATTGGTCATGTCGGTGAGCAGGACCAGGACATGTTCACCGCAATCGAAGGCGAGGTATTCGGCCAGCGTCAGGGCGACACGGGGAGTCAGCAGTCGTTCGACGCTTGGCGCGTCGGCCAGCGAGAGGAAGAGGGCCACCCGACCCAGGGCCCCGGATTCCTCGAAATTGCGGAGGAAGAACTCGGCGACGTCATGTTTGACCCCCATCCCGGCGAAGACCATGGAGAAGCCGGCTTCTTCCGAGAGCAGGCGGGCCTGTCGGACGATCTGAGCGGTGACACGGTCATGAGGCAGGCCATTGCCTGAGAAGAGAGGGAGTTTCTGGCCGCGGACCATGGCGTTCATGCCATCGATGGCGGACAGGCCGGTCTGGATGAATTCCCGTGGATAGCATCGCGCGTGGGGGTTGATTGGCAGGCCATTGACGTCGCGTCGATCCACGGCAAGGGGCGGCGGGCCGCCATCGATGGGCCGTCCGAGGCCATCGAACACCCGGCCGAGCATGGCGCGCGTCACGGGCAGACGGAAGCTCTCGCCGAGGAAGCGGGCCCGCAGCCTCTGGTTGGAGAGACCGGTGGTGCCCTCAAGGACCTGGATCACGGCGCGGGTATCGGAAATATCCAGGACGCGTCCGAGGCGGGGCATGCCGTACGCGTCGCGAATCTCGACGACCTCGTCGTAGCCGACGTTTGACACCCCTTCGACGACGACGAGGGGACCCGCAATCCCCTGGGAACCCACGTACTCAAGCCCCCGGTCCGCCACGTCCAGGGTGAACTCAGACATGATTTGCCTCCCTGGCGGGCCGGACCGGTTCCCCCGGGCTCGACGGGAGATTCCCGGTGTCCGCATTCCTGTGGGATCCGGCGGCCTCCCGGGCCAGGCGGTCGAACTCGGATTCGAGCGTCATCCCGAGGTCTGCCAGCGCATCCTGTTCCTCATCGCCGAAGGTTGACCGCGCATGGACGAGGCGGGTGATGGCCGGCAGGGCCCGGATCTGCGCGAGGGACACGCCGAGCTCGAGCAGGGAGCGGCCCCTTTCGAGGACCCGCAGGATGAGGCGCAGGAGCGTGATCTGTCTGCGCGGGGCGCAGAACGCGTCCTTGGGATCGAAGGCGCTCTGCGCGAGGAAGCCGTCCTTGAGGAGCTCGGCCACCAGGAGGATGAGCCGCTGGGATTCCGGCAGGACGTCGGGGCCGACGAGGCGGACGACCTGCTGAAGCCGCTCCTCGCGCTGCAGGAGGGAGATGGCGGTGGTCCGGAGCTCGGTCCAGTCCGGCTCGCGTTCCCGCCACCAGGCGGCGACATCCTCGACATACTCCGAATAGGAGTGGAGCCAATGGATGGCGGGATAGTGCCGCGCATTGGCGAGAACGGTGTCGAGGGCCCAGAAACAGCGGATGAAGCGGCGCGTGTGCTGAGTGACGGGCTCGGAAAAATCCCCACCGGGCGGACTGACGGCGCCGACAATGCTGATGGAGGCCCGATGACCTCCCAGGGTGATGACGGCGCCTCCACGCTCGTAGAACTCCGCCAGCCGCGCGGGAAGCGACGCGGGGAAGCCCTCTTCCGCGGGCATCTCCTCCAGGCGCGCGGCGAGTTCGCGCAAGGCCTCAGCCCAGCGGCTGGTCGAGTCGGCGAAGACCGCCACGTCGAGTCCCTGGTCCCGGTAGTATTCCGCCAGGGTGATGCCCGTGTAGATGCTCACCTCGCGAGCCGCCACCGGCATGTTGGAGGTATTGGCGATGAGGATCGTCCGTTCCATCAAGGGACGGCCGGTTCCGGGGTCGCGGAGTTCCGGGAATTCGCGGAGGACTTCGGTCATTTCGTTGCCCCGTTCGCCGCAACCGATGAAGACGATGATGGCGGCATTCGACCACTTGGCCAGTTGATGCTGGGTGATGGTCTTGCCGGTGCCGAACCCGCCGGGGATGGCCGCGGCGCCTCCCTTTCCGATAGGGAACATCATGTCGATGATGCGCTGGCCGGTGATCAGCGGCTCACGGATACGCACGCGTTGGCGGATGGGGCGGGGACGTCGGACCGGCCAGTGCTGGAGAAGCGAGAGTTGCCGCCGACCCGCGGCGGTCGCGACGACCGCAACGGGATCGATAAGTCTGTATTCCCCCTCGGCAGCGACGCTTTCAACGGTGCCGGTGACATCGGGGGGGACGAGGATTCGATGGCGGACCAGGGGCGTTTCGGCGACCTCTCCGAGAACATCCCCGAAGGTCACGGATGCACCGCTCCTGACCTGGGGCGTGAATGGCCACCGCCGTTCGGTGTCCAGGGGATCGACGCATTCCCCCCGCCGGATCCATGCGCCGCTGCGTCGTTGGATTCCCGGCAGGGGCCGCTGGATTCCGTCAAAGATGTTCCCGACCAACCCGGGACCGAGCCAGACCGAGAGCGGCGCCCCGGTGCAGCGAACCGGGGCCCCTGGTTTCAGGAGCGTTGTGTCCTCGTACACCTGAATGGTGGCCTCGGCGCCCGCAAGACGCACAACCTCGCCCACGAGGCCCTCTTCTCCGACGTGCACGACCTCGTACATCCCGGCACCCCGCATGCCGCTCGCGGTCACAATGGGCCCGCTGACGCGCGTGATCCTGGAATCCGTGGATGGCTCGGAATGCATCATGCCTTTCGGTCCGGGTCTGGAACTCCGGCGATGCCGGCCTGGGATGCCAGTTCATTCCGGATCCGCGGCCACATCCGCTCGAGGCGCGCCATCCGGGCATTGTCCCAGGTGCGGCGGCCATTGGTGCTTTGGACCCGGACGTCGCCGGGCGCCACTTCAGGGTCTGAGGCGAGCGTCCACTCTCCAGCGCCGGCATCCATGGCGGCCCCGATCCGCGCGCGCAGTTGGTCTCCGATTCGTTCAAGGTCTGTCTTCGAGATTTGCACGATGACGTCCTGAGAGGCACACCCGACGATGGCCGCGATGGCCCGATGGGCCAGGCTGGCTATTCCGTCTTCGGTGTCCGTTCTGAGTCGGGATGTCACCTCGGTGCGGATCGACTCGAGCCACTCCTCGATCAGCGCGGCTCGACGCCGGTTCACTTCGACCGCGACGGTGGACAGGATCACCTCGCGCCGTCGCGCCGCCTCCAGGCGCGCCAGGTTCATTGTCGACTCGCGGGCGCTTTCCGCCTCGCGGTGGGCCTCCGCAAATTCGGCGTTCGCCACCTCGCGGGCGCGGTGCAGGATTTCGTCGGCGGTGCGGCGTGCCTCCGCCAGGACTTCCCGGCAGAGGGCGGCTTCAGGAGAGGGCTCGAGTGCCATGGCGTCTCAATCCCGTTTTGTTCCGGGGGCCGCGCTCGTACCTCGCTTGCCCCCGGTTACTTTCCCTGGTCCCTCCGGGACCAGGCTCGGCGAGGGCGCGTCCATTTTTGCAGGGATTTGTCTGCATTCTCGCGATTCCGAACAGGACCGGATAGGTGAGCGCCACCCACAGCGTTGGGGCCCATTCACCGTAGCGAGGCAAACCGTAAGCCGTGACCAGCCGGGCGAACGGCCGGAAGAACGGAGGGTCCTGCAGAAGAACCGGAATCTCCGATGTTGGAACGCCTTCCGTCCCGGCAAACTGCAGGACGTGGATGCCGCCGGTCTCGCGAGTCACGGCGCGCTCGAATTCCAATTGATTCGGGTCGGGAACCCAGCCCGTCATGAGAACGGTGGTGTGCGTTCGCGCAAACAACGCGGTCGCAAGGACCAGGTCCCTCTCCGCAAGCACAGCCGTTTCCATCGCGTCCAGGCGTGGTTCCAGATTCCTGGCAAGGGCCGCCTCCTCGGCTTCCCAGCGAGCCAGTGCACTTGCCGCGTCATTTGCGGCCTCACGGGATTCGCGCCAGAGGCTTTCCGTGGTCTTTCCCTCCACATCCGGCAATGGCTCGGCCTTGAACGAGGTCTGTTTCAGCGCGCCGTCGAGCGCCTCACGCCGACGCCTGGGTGTGACGATCATGACGGATCGTCGACCGACACGCGAGGGGGTCGACCAAAGGAACGCATCCTCACCGATCCTTCGGCGCAGCGCCTCCAGTTCCTCCTCGAGAAGATTTCCCGTGACGAAGTGCGCGAAGCTTGAGTGCCGGGTTTCGGCCAGAGGCGCGTGCAGACTCGAAAACGGGCCGAGCTGGGTAAAGAGAGAACGTCCCTGATCCGCCCGGTTGCGCGCCTCCTGCTGACGGGCGCGCAGGACGGCGAGCCGCTCTTCCTGCCGGCGCAACGCCGTCTCGATTCCCTCCCAATTGTTCGGACCCGACTTCGTTTGCCCGGTCCCGGCCGGAAGGTTCAAAGCCCGTCGAAGTTCGTGGATTCGCGCAAGGGCCCGATCGCACCGCTGCCGTTCCTCTTCGACGTTGATCGGTTCGAGGAGGCTGGAGTCGGCATCGATCTTCGAGGGTGAAAGGTGCGCGATTCCGAGCCGCCCGAGAGCGCGCAGGACGCCGCGCTGATGGTTCCGCAGCACGACGAGTCGGAACCGGCACATGGGCTGAGGCCTAAGCATAGGCGGGAGGACGACTGCCGCGATTGGTGGTAAGTCGTGCCTCGAGGATCTCAGCCGGAAGGCCCAGCCGACTGCCCTCCGCAAGGGTGATCAGGCGCGCGACCTCCAGGCGTCGCAACCCCACATAGCCGATGACGACCGCCAGCCCTCCCGGACTGCCTCGAAACGCGCGGTTGGCCAACTCGCCGAAGCGGAACCACGCCTGCCGCTCCAGGATCGCGAGCACCTCAGCGGGCGCACCCGTCGGGAGCGCCGCCGCCGGGGCGAGAACCGCCTCAGCAAGACCGCGCACGACCGCGGCCGAATCTTCGGACTCGAGCATGGATGCGAAGACCGGCCGCGAGAGCCTTGTCCCTCGCACATGGAACCGCATCCAGGATCCGGCCTTCCCTTCGTGCTGCCGTCGCGCGCGGGCCACCAGGCGCAAATGGAATATGTCCGCCTCCTGTCGACCGATGGGAAGGGCCCACCGGAGGTCCTCGGTCGGAAGACAATTGCCGAGCCGAATGATCCATTCCTGCAGATAGGCGTGGTCCAACTCCGCCTCAAGGAGGAACGCCACGGGCGGGCCCTCCGATCGGGCAAGGGAACGACCAAGGGCGGTTCGCATCCAACCCGGTTTCAGGCGGCCGATCCAATCGGCCAGGGGGATGCCGTCGGCGGCTTGCGTCAGCGCCGGTTCACCCCCGTCCGGGAGCGCCATGAGGTGGGGCTGCACGAGTTGAAAAGGGGTCCCTTCGATCTGGCCTCGGAGGCGGACCTTCAGATTCTCCTACGTGAATCGGGTCAACATCCAGTCCGCCAGTGAAAGGCCGGCAGGCGGAAGGAATCGGCGCATCGAATGGATCTCGCCCGCCAGGTCCTCCGCAAGCCGCCGGTCGAATTCAGATGGAGACCGGGATGGCCGGTCGGCAGTGAGGCGCGACGCCAGGAGGCGGGCCGGATCCCGACCGCATGCCTCCTTCAACCGCGGACCTTCGATCATTCGGCTCCGGCGACCGTGTAGACGGGCAACAACGAAATCGAGGTTCTCCACCATGTCCTGGTGATGTTGGGTCGGGTTTAGCTGGATGGATGGGCATCCATTCGCGCCTGCGCTGCTGAAGATGGAGTGTCGCCACAGACGGCAAGGAGGACCGCTTCGATGGCCCGGGTCCGCACGGCGGGCGCAGGGAGGCACCCGGCCGCGAGCGCCTTCTCCGCGGCAGCAATGTGCGCTTCGTGTTCGCTCCGGGCGACAGCGCCCCCTTCGGCGATCAACGAATCGGCCGTCCCGAAGTCGTGGGGCTGCGACCGGGAAGGCCATGGTACATCGCCGCCGGTCGGAGGGGGTCTTTTCTGGTGTTGTCGGCAACCTACATTCGCGTCCGCAGGCTCGCAACAAGTCTGCCGCGAATGGGGACGGCTCTCCCGTCCGCGGTTGGATGTCTCGGAGAACCCTCGCCTGGATCGAAGGCCGGCACGGTCTTCGTTGCGTTGCCGGCGCCCATTGTTTTGACGGGTGTCCGACGTCCAATCCCGTCACTCTCCACCGCCATGCGCGTTCTCGAGCGATTCTCCTTTGGCGTGGGCGACCGCTTCGGATTGCAGGCGAAGGCCCAGTTGCGGGCGTTCCAGGCGCTCGCGCGACACGGGATCGAGGTCGTCCCGGTGTGGAACAAGTCAAACCGCGAACACTTGCTGATCGGGTCCGAGCCTCAGGGCGTGTACGACGCCGCCCACGCCGCCGTGACGGAAGCGGGGTGGTCGCGCGGCTGGCATGTCGACGCGGATCACATCCGGGTCGACACCGTGGACCGGTTCCTGGGCAGTTCGGACTTCTTCACCATGGACGTTGCCGACCGGATCGGGAAACCCGCGGCGCCCGCGGCCGTGCGGACGTTCGTCGACCGTCATCCGGAACTGATCGGCACCCTGGAAATCCCGGGCATCGCGGCGGCGCTTCCCACGGACCGCGCCGCCATTGAGCGTGTGGCATCGAAGTATCTCCTTGCCGTGCAGGAGGCGGGTCGGATCCATCGGCATATTGCTTCCAAAAGGGGCGAGTTCATCGCCGAGGTCTCGATGGACGAGACCGACTCGCCCCAGACGCCGCCGGAACTCCTGGTGATCCTGGTGGCCCTGGCCGATGAGGGCGTCCCTCTTCAGACAATTGCCCCTAAGTTCACCGGCCGGTTCCACAAGGGGGTCGATTACGTTGGGGACCTGGCCCGATTCGAACAGGAACTCCACGAGGACCTCGCGGTCATCGCGCATGCCGTTCGCTCCTATTCCCTGCCCTCGAATCTCAAACTGAGCATCCACTCGGGGAGCGACAAATTCCGACTCTACCCGATCCTTCGAAAGGCCATCGATCGGACCGGGGCCGGGCTCCATTTGAAGACTGCCGGAACCACCTGGTTGGAGGAACTCATCGGCCTTGCGGAGGCCGGCGGCGAGGGCCTCGCCTTTGCCAAAGAGATCTACGTGGGTGCCCTCGATCACCTGGAGGAGTTGACGGAACCCTACGCCACCGTGATCGACATTGACCGCAAGCGGCTGCCCGCCGCGTCCACGGCCCGTTCGTGGACGAGCAGCCAGTTCGTCCGGGCGCTGCGCCATGTCCCGGCGGATCCCGAGTTCAATCCGAGCGTGCGGCAGTTGCTGCATGTCTCGTTCAAGCTGGCGGCGCGGCGCGGCGGCGAGTACCTGGACCTGCTGCGCAAGCACGAAGAGGTGGTGGGAAAGAACGTTACGGAAAACATCTTCGAACGACACCTGCGGCCCCTGTTTCTCAACTGACCATGGAGACCCGAACCCTCGGCCGGACCGGCCTTCACGTTCCGATCCTCAGTTTCGGCGCTTCTTCGCTGGGACAGGAGTTCCGCAGGGTGACTGTGGACGAGGCCCTTCGCAGCGTGCGGGTGGCGCTCGACTGCGGGATGCGCCTGATCGACACCTCTCCTTTCTACGGTCGCGGCATGAGCGAGGTCCTGCTCGGCATTGCCCTCCGGGACGTGCCCCGGGGCGAATACCTGCTCTGCACCAAGCTGGGTCGGTATGACCTCGCGCACTTCGATTTTTCCGCGCGACGCGTGGCGGAGAGCGTGGATGTCAGTCTGCACCGCCTGGGGACGGACCACGTGGACATCCTCCTCTGCCACGACATCGAGTTCGTGCCGATGCAGCAGATCGTCGATGAAACCCTGCCCGCGCTCCGCGCCGCGCAACGACAGGGGAAGGTCCGCTTCATTGGCGTCAGCGGTTACCCACAGAAGATCTTCCGGTTCATCGGTGAACGGACCGATGTCGATTGCGTGCTGAGCTACAACCAGTTCACGCTTCAGAACACGTGCTTCGCCACTCAAACGCTTCCCTTCCTCAAACCCCGCGGCATCGGGGCGCTCAATGCCGGACCCTTCAGCGCCCGTCTTCTCACGAACGCCGCCCTGCCGGCCTGGTTGAAGGAACCGGAAGAGGTCCGGGAGGCGGCACGTCGCGCGGCCGAACATTGTTCGAAGCGCGGGGTGGACATCGCTCAGCTTGCGCTCCAATTCAGTCTTTCGAATCCGGATATCGCCACGACGATCGCCGGGAGCGCCAATCCCGAAAATATCCGGCGCTGGGCGGAATGGGCGGCGAAACCCCTCGACAAAGGGCTCCTGGCCGACGTCCTTGAGATCTTCCGACCGGTCAAGGACATTGGCCATGCGGAAGGCCTTGCGGAGAACAACTGATCCCCCGCCCTGCGGTTCGTCGACCAAAGATCTCCGCGAGACACTCGCCCCCCGTCCTCCCATGAAGGCGCTCCTCCTCGAACGTCCGGGATCCTTCCGCATCATTGACACGCCTGAACCGGCTGCGCCGGGGCCGGATGAGGCCCGTGTGCAGGTCCACCAGGTGGGGATCTGCGGGACGGATTACGCCGGCTATCTCGGCAAGATGCCGTTCTTCTCGTATCCGCGAATCCCGGGGCACGAGCTGGGTGTTGAAGTGCTGGACGTGGGTGCCGGCGTTCGGAATGTCAGGGCGGGCGATCACTGTGCCGTTGAGCCCTACATCAGTTGCTACCGGTGCGCCGCGTGTCTGGCCGGACATACGAATTGCTGCGAGAACAACCAAACCCTCGGGGTGCATTGCGACGGGGGCCTCCGTCCCCTCTTCACAGTGCCGGCCCGGAAATTGCACCCTTCCCGAAGTCTGCGTTTCGATCAGCTTGCCCTGGTCGAGACGCTGGCCATCGGGTGTCACGCGGTCGACCGCGGCGCGCCGCAGCCGGGCAATATTCTCCTCGTGATTGGCGCAGGACCCATTGGACTGTCGGTCGTCGAGTTCGCCCGGCTCAGCGGGGCCCGGACGCTCGTGATGGACATGAACGAGGCCCGACTCGCCTTTGTGCGGGAACGCATGGGTGTCGTCGATACCGTCCATGCCACTGGGGGCGCCGAAGATCTGGCGGCCGTGCTCCATCGCACGGGTGGACGCCTGCCCGAGGTGGTGATCGACGCCACCGGTTCTCACCGGTCGATGAGCGACGCCCTCGGTTATTGCGCCTTTGCCGGACGCCTGGTCTATGTGGGCATCACTCAGAAGGAACTGACGTTCCCCCATGCACCGGTGCTCCATCGGCGCGAGCTGACGATCCTGGCAAGCCGCAATGCCCTGCCGGGAGACTTCACCCGGATCATACGATTCATCGAGGAGGGCCGGATTGACACGCATCCGTGGATCAGTCACCGGGCGTCTTTCGAGGAACTCCCGGACCTCTTCCCGACCTACCTCAGGCCGGAAACCGGTGTGATCAAGGCGATCGTGGGCGTCGAATCGCCTTCGTCAGTGCCGCCTGCCGCCGATGGCCGTCCATGAACCGCGGCCGCCAAAAGAAACTCGATTGAACCCGCCCGGGCGTGATCCCCCATGGATCGCCCCACCCCATCCACCCCGTCCCGGTCCGGGAAACGAGTGACCGAAGCCCGGTCGACCGAAGCCCGGTCGACCGAAACCCGGATGTCCGTAGTACCCGCCGCCGTGATAAAACGCACCCGGATAGTACCGTCGTGGAGGATAATGACCCTGGTACGCGTAATAGGGACGGTAGTGGCCGAATGATCCGTAGAACGAGAGTCCGACGCTGGGCCAGTACGAGTAGGAGTAGGTGTAGGGATACGAATAGGAATAGTACGGATTGACGTACACGGGATACGGCGACGGGACGTATTCAGGCTCGACATAGGTCACGGCCGGCTCGGTCTGGGTCGCCGGAACCTGGCCGGGCGTCACCATGACGGGCGCCGTGGAGACCGGCGGCGGCGCTGGCGCCGCCCGTTGAGCCGCCATGTTCCGGTTTTGAACCTGGGCCCCTTCGCGGATCATGGCCGTGATCAGGCCGGCAGGCACGCCTCTCCTCTGAAGCTCGATAATCTCGTCCGCGCTCAGGTAGTAAGGTACCCCCGAGTTCGCGATGTACGCGAGGATGACCTCGGTGCCCACCTGCTGGTCATAGAGACGCACGATATCGGCAACGCCAAGCGAGAAGCGAAAGGGCCTCGCCGTCAGGGGCCTCGCCGTCAGGGACGGGGGGTTGGACGCCGCGTTGGGGGCCGCCGTCGTGGACGCGTCGGATTTTGGCGGTGTCACTGCCGGAGCCATCGCGGCACCCTCCTCGCGGGGGATTTCCAGCTCCGCGGGTTGTTTTGGAGAGGGCGCCGGCGGCGTGCTGACGTTGGCGGCTTCGGCAGCGGCGGCGGGTTCAGGTCCTGAAACGGTCAGCGCCATTCGCACCCCGGCGGTCATCAGGATCAGGGCTGTCGCAAAACGAGGTCCGGTCTTCATGGTTACGTCCCCGGTTGGGCCCAGACCGGGCTCCCATTCATGGGCCCGGCGACTGGAGCACCTCCAACAGTACTCCCTCCGCGTCAGGACGCCATGCCGTTCTCACGACGAACCCGAATCACCGACAGGTGCGCCTTTAGAGGAACGAATCGTCCGTCGGATCCAGGAGATGAGGCGCGGAGGCGTACTGGGCTTCCTCCGCCCGCGCCGCGCGGTGCATTGCCAGTCCCGTGAATGCACCCACCGCGAGGGCATATGTCAGAATGCCGAATCCGATCGAGAACGGCACCAACAGCCACTGGCTGAATGCCATGAGGGCGATGCCGACCAGGGCGATCAAGCCCGAATGGAGGACCAGGCAGATCAGGAATACGCCGCGACGACCCTCGCGATAGCGGGCTGCGATCCACTGGCGATAGGCATGTTCGCCCAGGACCCGGGTCAGCCAGGCGGATTGAAGATTCCTGGAGGCGACCATGACGCTCGTGGTGGCAACGGAGATCGCCGCCAGCGGGAGGAGGGCCAAAAACCCGGAGATGATCACATTGACGACCACGCCGGCCCGCCAGCCGAGAAGACGGGCCAGTGGATTGGCCTCCAGTTCCAGCGTGGGTGTCGCGATCCAGGTGCTGAGCATGTCCATGCCCCGGCCAAACAGCACTAACAGGACGAGACGCATGTACTCCTCGCTTCCAAATGCGGCGATGCGATGGACTTCCAGATCGTTCACGGATCGGTCCCTGTGACGATCGGTTCACGGTGAGCCATACATCTCGTCCGGGGTGCGAAGTCGGGGCTCCGTGATCCGGGCCTCCTCGCCGCCGGCGCCGGCCGACCTGAAGAAACAGGACTTGTAGCCCTCGTGGCAGGCCGCCCCCACCTGTTCCACCTGGATGAGGAGCGTGTCGCCGTCACAATCCAACGCGACGTCCTTCACCCGTTGAACATGGCCGCTCGTCTCCCCCTTCATCCAGAACTTCTGCCGTGACCGACTCCAGAAATGCGTGAGGCCCGATTGAAGGGTCTTTTCCACGGACGCGCGGTTCATCCATGCCATCATCAGGACCCGGCCGGAGGATTGTTCCTGGATGATTGCCGGGATCAAACCGTCTCCATTGAATTTGAGCTGATCTAGGAAACGCATCGCCATCGCTTGTGAAATCGGGATCGTGGCACGACGGACGGACATTGCCAATGGCCGCGCTGCCGGTTTCCCCGATTGCCAATCCTCACGCGGGGCGGCTAGCGTGCGTTTGATGAAGCGTTTCCTCGCGTTGTCGCTCCTGCTTGCCGGCCTGGCGCCGGTGCTTCGGGCGCAGACACCTGACGCCGAATTCCTGCAGATCTATGGCAGGATGGAGGAGGGCGAGGCGCTGGAGCAGACCGGGCAGCTCGGCAAGGCCATTGACCGTTTTCACGAGGCGCGAGTGGACCTCGAACGCTTCGCGAAAACACACCCGGATTGGAACCGCACGATCGTCAGTTTCCGCCTCGGCTATCTGGGCCAGAAGCTTGGGAACCTGAAGGAACATTTCGCCACCTCACAGGCCCCGCCGCCAACGTCTTCGGCGCCCTCGGCCGTGGCGTCCGGTTTGGTGGATGCTCGGGCCGCGCCCGGACCTCAGCCGGCGGTTGTGGCGTCCCAGCCTGCTGGCGGATTGCCTCCCGACGCCCTCGCCCTGGCCCGGCGTCAGGCCTCGCAGGCGGAGGCTCGAGCCAGTGCCGCGGAAGCCAAAGCCGAAGCCGCCCAGCTGGAGGCTGACCGGGCCACCGCCCTCGCCAACGAATTTCGAGATCGGAGCGCTCAACTCGCACTGGACCTCCAGAAGACGCGCGAGCGGGTCGAACTCCTCGAAGCCGCGCAGAAGAACCTCGAACGGACCCGGGATCGGCTTGAACGTGACCGCTCGACGCTCCAGGCGAAGCTCAATGAGGCCTTGAGTCCACGTCCGGCCGGCTTGGATCCCGCCGCCCTGGCCCGATCGGAGGAGCGCAACCGCCTGTTGGTGATGGAAAATGACGTCCTGAAGGCGTGTCTCGACCGCCAGCTGGTCGAGTCCAAACAGACCCTCGAGAACGCCCGTAAGGCGGCGGAATTCGAGAGCGAGCTCAAGGCCATGCGCACGGAACTCGACAAGACCCGGCAGGAGGCCGATGGCCTCCGCGACGAACGGCAGAAGCTCCACGCGCGGTTGGAAAGCGCCGGCCGCAAGCGGGACGAGGCGACCGCCGCGGTCCAGCGGGAACTGGATTCCGTCCGCAATGACCTGGCGGCGGCCCGCCGAGTTGCCGCGCCTGCGAGGGACGACGAGCGGGAAATGTCCGCGCTTCGGGTCGCACTGGCCGATGAGAAGGCCGATAACGACAAGCTCCGCCGCGAGAACGGCGGCCTGCGCCGCGAGGTGGAAAGGGTCGCTGGCATTCGATTCACGCCCGCCAGCCTGAAGGTCGCTGAAGTGGCGGCCGATGATGTGGCCTTTGCCGATGTGGCGCGGATCCGCCGTCTCGAACGTGAACGTGACGAACTTCGTCGTCAGCTTGAGGCCGCCCGGGTATCCCTTCCGCGCTCGGACGCGGCGCCGGTGGATTCGCAGCCGCCCGCGCTCATTCAGCGCATCGAACAGCTAGAGGCCAACCTGAAGGTCCTGACGGCTCAGCGCGAACCCTACAGCGAGGAGGAACTCGCCCTGTTCGACTCGGCCGCCCGACGGGAGGCGCTTCGTCCGCTGCAACTGGCGCAGGCAACAGCCGCCCCGGCGAACCCCGTTCCGCCGCCCGTCGATGTCGCCCAGCCGCCCCAGGTCGTCACCAACGCCCCGCCACCGGAGGCGCGTCCCGCGACGGCTCCCGTCCTGCCTGCCCCGTCAACCACGCCTGCGGCACCCCCCAAGCCGATTGAGGCACCCGTGGTGGCGGGGACCAATGCCCCCGCCGGGGTGAAGGGTCCGGCAGGCCCGACTCATCGGCGCACCATCGAGGACCTGCCTCCCGGCGCCGGGCTTCTCGCCCGGCAGGCCGAGCGCGCGTTCATGCTCCATCGGCTCGATGAGGCGGAGAAGACCTATCGGGAGATCCTCGAGATGGATCGGAACAACGTCTACACGCTCGGCAATCTTGGAATGATCCTTGTCGAGGCCAACAAGATGCCCGAGGCGGAGGCGATGGTGAAACGCGCACAGGAGCTGGATCCGGAGGATCCGTTTACGCTCTCCCTCCTCGGCCTCATCCGGTTCCGGCAACACCGGTATGACGATGCCTTCGATGCCTTGAGTCGTTCGGCAAAGCTCGATCCCGAGAATTCCGAGACCTTCAACTACCTGGGGATCACGCTCAGCGAGCGGGGCGACCGCAAGGCCGCCGAGGCGGCGCTTCGAAAGGCCGTCACCTTGAATCCCAATTCCGCCATGGCCCACTACAATCTCGCGGTGGTGTATGCGACGGAGACGCCCCCGTTCCTGGACCTTGCCCGGTTCCATTATCAGAAGGCCCGTCGCGCCGGTCAGCCGGCGAACCCGGATTTCGAACGCCTGCTCAATGGGGAGGCAGCCGGGACGCCTGCGAAGACGCCGTGAGACGGGAACGCCGCGGTTCATGGGCGGTGAGCAGTTCAAATTTGAACAGGAAACTTCCCACGCCATGATCTGAACGATCGTGCTCGCCAAACGCGTCATTCCCTGCCTCGACGTCCATGCCGGCCAGGTCACGCGGGGTCAGCAATTCGGCCGCGCGGAGGAGGGCGGCCTCCGCAATGTGGGAGATCCGGTGGAACTTGCCCTTCGCTACAACGAGGACGGCGCCGATGAGCTCGTGTTCTATGACATCACCGCCAGCGCCCATGGCCGCGCCACAATGGTCTCCATGATCGAACAGGTCGCGGACCAGTGTTTCATGCCCCTCACCGTCGGAGGGGGGATACGCTCGGTTGAGGAAATGTGGACGATGCTTCGGGCCGGGGCCGACAAGGTCAGCATCAATTCATCGGCGATCCAGAACCCGTCGCTGATCACGGCGGGCGCCGAGAAGTTTGGGAGCCAATGCGTCGTGGTTTCCATCGACGTCAAACGCACGGGTCCGGACGAATGGCAGGTGTTTCTCAAGGGCGGTCGCGAGCCGGCCCGGCTGGAGGCCGTGGCATGGGCGGTCCGGGCATGCGAACTCGGGGCTGGCGAGATCGTTCTGAACAGCATCGACGGGGACGGCATGAAGACCGGGTATGACCTGGAAATCACCCGCCGCGTGGCGGGCGCCGTTCCGGTTCCGGTGGTCGCGAGTGGCGGGGCAGGCAATGTGGATCACATGGCCGATGTCCTGCTACTGGCCCGTGCGGATGCGGCGCTTGCCGCGGGAATCTTTCACAGCGGCGAGGTCAACGTGCGGCAGGCGAAGGAGCGCTTCGCGAGGCGCGGCATCCCGGTGCGGCTCGGGCCGGCGCTACCCCTCACCTCCGGAACAGCCAGAAAAGAAGGGAAATGACGACGCTGACGACGATGCACGTCATCAGGGGGAAATAGAAACTGAAGCTGCCACGGCTGACGCGAATGTCCCCGGGCAGTTGCCCCAACCACCCCTTGCCGAGGCCGATCCACAAAAGGAACCCCACTCCGGCGATCAACAGCCCGACCATCACGAGCATCCTGCCGAGTTCGTTCACTTACGCGTGATGTTGAGCCGATTGGCCTTCGGCGCAAGGGAGGAGACGTTCTGTGGCGTTCGAAGCTGCTGATCGAACCAATGCGCGAAACGGACGATGTCGAACAGCATCGACCACAGGGTCTGGCGATTGTTCCCCGCCGCACCGGCTGCCGCCCGCGCCCCGCGGGGGGCGCGGCGAATGGGATGGCCGGAATTGGAACCATGGTCATCGCGACGCGAGCCTTCGGTTCCTTGCCGGGCGCGGGCACCGCCAGCTCATCGCCGCCTTTTACGACAATCCCCCAAGTGAACTTGACGACTGGCTGACTTCCACTCGCGGCATTCACGGAGTCATCGGGTACATGTACACCACCTGGCGGGGCGACTACTCCCAACTCGAATCCTTCGCCGACCGAGTGAAGCTGTAGAGGGCAGGGCGCAGTCCGACTGCCGACGCCCATTTTCTCGCGGGGAAATGAGATCGTGCTCCCCGTCTGAGAGCTCTGATAGAGGGAGCAGGTCCCGGAGGGACAGTTCGTCGCTCCGGCACCGGGGCCTTTGCATTACGTTCTGCCCCGGCCTCCACCGATGTACGATACGGGCAAAGACCAGCCTCGGGGAGAGGGAATCCTGCCGTTCCGGCATGGCTGCGTGCCGCCCCCGGACTTGATGCGTCGCCCACCCCCGGGCAGGATGCCCTCCGCCACCGCGACTGCCTTTCGCGCCACCGATCGTTCCGTGTATTCCGAAGGCGCCGGCGGACGGGGGAGGCGCGCTCCAGACGTGCAATCAAATCCTCTCAACAACTACATTGGCGGTCGCTGGGTCGAGGCCGACCGGACCGGGTCGCTCCCTGTGGAGAATCCCAGCACCGGCGAGGTGCTGGCGGAAGTGCCGCTGTCGACACCGGCCGAGGTGAACCGGGCCGCGGAGGCTGCGCAGGCCGCCTTCGTTTCGTGGAGTCGAACCCCGGGTTCGCGTCGGGCGGAATACCTTTTTCGGCTGCTCGAACGATTCCGGACCGAGGAGGAATCCATCGCCCGCTGCATCACCGAAGAGAACGGGAAGTCGCTCCCGGACGCCAGGGCGGAGGTGAAACGGCTTGTGGAGAACTGCGAGGTCGCCTGCGGCATGCCCATGCTTCAGCAAGGCGACAAGCTCGTGACCGCGGCGGACCAAATCGACGGCGAGGTCTTGCGTCTGCCCCTGGGAGTGTTCGCAATGGCCGGACCGTTCAATTTCCCGGGGATGGTGCCGTTCTGGTTCCTCCCGTACGCCATCGCCGCCGGCAACACGTTCATCGTGAAACCGTCGGAGCAGACCCCACGGACCCTCCACCGGATTGTGCGTTTCCTCGATGAACTTCATCTGCCTGCCGGGGTGGTGAATCTCGTGCACGGCGATCGAACGGTGGTCGAGGCGCTGATCGATCACCCGATCTTGAAGGGCTTTTCCCTCGTTGGCTCCACCAGGACCGCGCGTCTCGTCGCCGAACGCTGCGCCCGGGCGGGCAAACGGTTCCAGGCGATGGGCGGCGCCAAGAACCACCTGGTGGTCATGCCAGACGCCCGCATCGACGAAGCCGTCCGCAACATGATCTCCTCGTGCTTCGGTTGCGCGGGCCAGCGGTGCATGGCGGCATCGGCGATCCTTACCGTGGGAGACGAGACCCACCGGGCCGTCTGCCAGCAGCTCAAGGAGGCCTGCGCGAGGGTGGTGGTCGCCAATCCGCTGGACCCCGGCGTCGCCGACGAACCGATGGTCGTCGGGCCCGTGATTTCAGAGAAGGCGCGCTCGTTTGTCCTCAAGATGATCGAGACCGGTCTGGCGGAGGGCGCCGAGCTCCTCGTCGACGGCCGGCGCGTCGAGGTCGCCGGAGAAGGGAAGGGGCATTTCGTCGGGCCGACGGTCTTTACCGGCGTCCAGCCCGGAATGGCCGTTCACCGGACGGAGATCTTCGGGCCGGTCGTGGTCATTTTGAAGACGTCGTCCTTCGACCAGGCGGTCTCGATCATCAACGGCCTCGAATACGGCAACGGCGCCTCGATCTACACCCAGAGCGGGTATTGGGCACGGCGGTTCAAGCTCGAGGTCGAGTGCGGGATGATCGGGGTCAACGTGGGCATTCCGGCGCCGGTGGCCCACCTCCCGTTCGGCGGGATGAAGTCGTCCCAGTTTTCCGATATCAAGGCCCAGGGAAGCGCGGTGGTTCAATTCTACACCGAGCCCCGGATCGTGACCGAGCGCTATTGGCCCGAGGGATGAGAAAGGCCGATGAAGTACACCGCCGAGAACCTGCTCGTCCGGCCGACCGCGGATCCCGCGGATCCCGGTTGCCTGCTGCGCGTCACACCGGCTTCGGCGGGTTGGGATTACATCCATTTCGAGGTCCGCCGTCTTTCGGTTGGCGGCACTTGGGAGTTCGACACCGGCGAACACGAGTTCGCGCTGGTGAATCTGACCGGCCGTTATGGCGTGGATTCGAGCCGGGGACAGTGGTCCGGGATTGGTGGCCGCCGTTCGGTGTTCGAGGATGCAGCGCACGCCCTGTATTTGCCCCGACGCACGCGGATGACGGTGCAGGCCGAGGAGGCCGGCGAGTTTGTGGCGACGTGGGTCCCGACCGCGGAGGATCATGTTCCGTGGCTCATCCGGCCGGCGGACGTCGCCAGGTCGATCCGGGGAGGCGACAACGTCAGCCGGCAGATCAACGACCTGCTCCCGCCGGGATCGCCGGTGCACCGGCTCGTGCTTGTCGAGGTATACACCCCCGGCGGGAACTGGAGCAGCTATCCGCCGCACAAACACGACCGGCATGTCACCGGCCCGGACGGACAGGTGAGCGAAGCCGACCTGGAGGAGGTGTATTACTACCGGATCGACCGGCCCGAGGGCTACGCCTGCCAACGGATCTATACGGATCAGGATTCGCCCCTGCACGAGGCCGGCGAGCCCATCGACGCCCTGATCCGCGCCGAGGACGGCTGCGCCGTGCTCGTTCCCGAGGGTTATCACCCTGTCGTGAGCGCCCCGGGTTACACGACTTACTACCTCAATGTCCTCGCCGGCAGCGCCCAGAGCCTGGCGAACCGGGAGGATCCGCGGTATCGCTGGGTCAAGGAGACCTATCGGTCCGCCGACAACCGGCTGCCTCTCTATTGATCCTCATTGGACTCCCGCCCCCGCGCTCGCATGGACGCCTCCGCCAAGGTCTTTGACACGGTCCACATGGGTCGGTCATCGATCGACCTCTACAGCAATGACGTCGGCGCGCCTTTCGTCGACATCAGGAGTTTCGCCGCCTACGTGGGCGGCTCGCCCACAAACATCAGCGTCGGCGGCCGCAGACTCGGGCTGAAGACGCTGCTCCTCACCGCGGTGGGACAGGATCCCGTCGGGGATTTCATCCTCCATTTCCTCGAAGCGGAGGGGGTGATCACGCGTTACATTCCCCGAAAGCCGGGTCGCCGCACCAGCGCCGTCGTGCTCGGCATCGAACCCCCCGACCGGTTCCCGCTTGTCTTCTATCGCGAGAACTGCGCCGACATCGGGCTGGAAATTGACGACGTGCTCGCCGTGCCGCTGGCGCAGGCGCGCGTGTTCCAGTTCGCGGGCACGAACCTCAGTCGAGAGCCCAGCCGAAGCGCCACCCTGTTCGCCCTGGAACAAGCGCGGGCGGCGGGCCTCGAGACGGTCCTCGACATCGATTTTCGCCCTGACCAATGGCACGACCCGCGCGCGTTTGGTGTGGCAATCCGATCAGCGCTGCGCCTGTCGGACATCGCCCTCGGAACGGAGGACGAGATCAAGGCGGCCGTCCTCACCGATCCCGCCGGGGTCGAGAAGACACACTCCGTTTCGGACACCCGCGTCGAGGGCGACATCGACCGCGCCGTCGAGCGGGTGCTCGCCCTCGGGCCGGGCGCCCTCGTGCAGAAGCGCGGGCAGCACGGCGCCCGGGTCCACGTGCGGAAAAAAGCGGGTGGCGTGGAGAGGATCGACGCGCCCGGGTACCCGGTGGAAATCGCGAACATCCTCGGTGCAGGCGACGCCTTCGCGGCGGGCCTTCTTTGCGGTCACCTCCAAGGCTGGGACTGGCGCCGCGCGGCGCGCCTTGGGAACGCCTGCGGCGCGATCGTCGTGACGCGCCACGGTTGCGCCAACTTCATGCCGACCTTCGACGAGGTGCTCGAGTTTGTCGCGAACCGGGGGGGCCTGGACTGAACGTCACGGCTCGCCGGAGACATCCATTCGCATCCCATCGCATCGCATCCCATCCTCATGAACCCACGCACCGAACGCCTCACCATGGCGCAGGCCCTGGTGAAGTTTCTCATTCAGCAGCAGGTCGAACGCGATGGTCGTTCCAGGCCGCTCTTTGCCGGGTGCTTCGGCATCTTCGGCCATGGGATTGTCAGCGGGGTCGGCCAGGCCCTCCAGCAGTATCCGCTCCTTCGCTATTACCAGGCGCGGAATGAGCAGGCGATGGTTCATTCGGCCATCGCCTTTGCCAAGATGAAGAACCGGCTCCAGACCCTGGTCTGCACGTCCTCCATCGGCCCGGGCGCGACGAACATGATCACCGGTGCCGCCGTGGCGACGATCAATCGTCTGCCGGTCCTCCTCCTGCCCGGAGACATCTTCGCGCGTCGGAATGTCGCCCCGGTCCTTCAGCAACTCGAGTCCGAGCATTCCCAGGACATCTCCGTCAACGACTGTTTCAAACCGGTGAGTCGATATTGGGATCGGTTGAACCGTCCGGATCAGTTGCTGACCTCGCTTCCCGAGGCCATGCGGGTCCTCACCAGCCCGTCCGAAACCGGCGCCGTGACGCTCGCACTTCCCGAGGACACACAGACGGAGGCCTACGATTATCCCTGCGCCTTCTTCGAGCCGCGGACCTGGTCGGTGCCCCGGAATCGCCCGGACAGCGCGGCCGTTGCGCGCGCGGCGGATTGGATCCGCCAGGCGCGCCGTCCGCTCATCGTGGCGGGGGGCGGCACCCACTACAGCGAGGCCACGGACGTCCTCGTCAAGCTGGTCGATGCGGTCGGCATCCCCGTGAGCGAAACGATGGCCGGCAAGGGCAGCCTGCGATTCGATCACCCGCTGAACCTGGGGGCGATCGGCGTCACCGGTACCTCGGCCGCCAACCGCGCCGCGCGCGACTCCGATCTCGTCATCGGCATTGGGACGCGCTACAGCGATTTCACCACAGCCAGCAAGACGGCGTTTCAATATCCGGAGGTCCGATTCATCAACATCAACGTGGCGGAATTCGATGCCTTCAAGCACTTCGCCCTCCCGCTGGTTGGCGATGCGCGAGTGACTCTCGCCGAACTGGCCGGGCTGCTGGAGGGCCACGCAATCGACACCGCCTACCGCGAGCTATGCCTGCAATGGCACCGCGAATGGGAGGCGGAGGTGGACCGGATCTACAACATCCGCAACGAACCGGTTCCAAGTCAGGGCGAGCTCATTGGCGCGGTCAATGAACTCGGCGATCCCGACGGGGTGATGATCAACGCGGCTGGCAGCATGCCGGGCGATCTTCACAAGCTCTGGCGCGCCCGGCACCCCAAGAACTTCCATCTCGAGTACGGCTACAGTTGCATGGGATACGAGATCGCGGGCGGGCTCGGCATCAAGATGGCCGATCCCGATCGCGAAGTTTACGTCATGGTCGGGGACGGAAGTTACCTCATGCTTGGAAACGAGATCATCACCTCGATCCAGGAGGGACTGAAACTGACGGTGATCCTGATGGACAACAGCGGGTTCAACAGCATCGGCGGACTGAGCCGATCGCTTGGCCAGCAGGGATTCGGCACCCGCTATGTGTTTCCGAAGGACGGCAAGCTGCCCGGCGATGAGGCCGGGGCCGACGTGGAGATCCTGCCCGTCGATCTCGCCATGAACGCGCGCGGCCTCGGCGCCCACGTGGTCGAGTGCCACTCCTACCGGGACTTCGTAACGGCGCTCAAAAAATCGCGGGACATGCCACGCACGACCGTCATTTACATCCGCAACGATCGTTACACCGGTGTCGGCGGGTATGAAAGCTGGTGGGACGTCCCGCCGGCCGAGGTCAGCGAGATGCCGGAGGTCCGGGAGGCGCGCGCCGCCTGGGAGCCTCAGCGCGCCCGCGAACGACTGTTCTTCTGAAGCCGCTCATGAGTGACATCCGCATCGGCAACGCCCCGTGTTCCTGGGGCACCCTCGAGTTCGAGGGCGCGTCGGCCCGGCCCATCGGTTACTCGCAGATGCTCGATGAACTGGCGGGGACCGGTTACCAGGGAACGGAGCTCGGGGACTGGGGCTACATGCCCTCGGATTCCGCTTCGCTGCATTCCGAGCTTCAGCGGCGGCAGTTGACACTCCTCGGCGCGTTCGTTCCCGTCGCCCTTCGTGATCCGTCCCGGCACGTCGCGGGCGAGGAACACGCCCTTCGCGTGGCTCACCTGCTGGCCGCGGTCCATGAGCGCGCCGGGTCGGACGTCCCGCCGTTCCTTGTCCTTGCCGACGACAATGGCGCGGATCCTGTCCGCGCCTGCAACGCCGGGAGGGTGACGGCCGAAATGGGATTGAGCGACGCCGACTGGACAATCTTCGCGAGAGGCGCCAACCGGGTTGCCGATGCCGTTCTCACGCACACAGGCTTGAGGACGGTCTTTCATCATCACTGCGCCGGATTCGTCGAGACGCCGGAAGAGATTGCGACGCTTCTCGAGCGGACGGACCCGGACTTGCTTGGCCTTGTGTTCGACACCGGCCACCTCGCATTCGGCGCGCCGAGCCATCGGGGATCCGACGTGCTCGAGGCCATGGACCGATTCGCCAGCCGGACCTGGTACATTCACTTCAAGGATTGCGATTCCCAAGTCGCGGGACGATCCCGCGCCGAGGGATGGGACTACCTGACGTCGGTGCGCCAGGGTGTCTTCTGCGAGCTTGGAAAGGGGTGCGTCGATTTTCGCGGCGTCATCGACCGCCTCCGCCGGCGCGGTTATCGCGGCTGGGCCCTGGTGGAACAGGACGTCCTTCCCGGGCTGGGCGCTCCGCGCGAGAGCGCCCAGCGAAACCGCGATTACCTCCGCACCCTGGGCCTATGAACACCTCCCCGATTCGCGTGGGGCTGATTGGAGCAGGGCGGATTGGTCGCCTCCACGCCGAGCACCTGTCCAGACGACTTCCGGAGGCCGAGCTCGTCCTGGTGACCGACATCGACGAGGCCGCGGCGCGAGATTGCGCCACCCGCCTCGGAGTCCCCGATTGCGGGACCGACTACCGCAAGATCCTGGAGAGGACTGATGTCTCCGCCGTGGTCATCTGTTCCTCGACCGACACCCATACCCGCCTTATTGAGGACGCCGCGGCAGCCGGTAAGCACATTTTCTGCGAAAAGCCCATCGACGCCGATCTCGCCCGCACCGACCGCGCGGTGGCGGCCGCGCAAAAGGCAGGGGTGCTCCTCTTCGTCGGGTTCAATCGTCGCTTCGATGCGAATTTTCGGCGCATTCGCCAGGCCATCGACGACGGAGAGATCGGAACCCCGCATCAACTGCATATCATCAGTCGCGACCCCGCGCCGCCCCCGATCGACTATGTTCGACGCTCCGGAGGCCTGTTCCTCGACATGACGATCCATGACTTCGACATGGCGCAATTCCTCCTGGGCATGCCGGCCTCCGAGGTGTACGCCGCGGGCGCTGTCCGGGTGGATGCCGGGATCGGCGAGGCCGGTGACATCGACACCGCCACCGTCGTGCTGAAGTTTGCGGGCGGCGAGGTCGCCGTGATCGAGAACTGTCGCAAGGCCGTCTACGGCTACGACCAGCGGGTCGAGGCCTTTGGATCGAAGGGCGCCATCCGCGTGGATAACAACTACCCGAACACCGCGATCGTCAGCGACAGCGCGAGCATCCATCGCGACAAACCCCTCCACTTCTTCATGGACCGGTACACCGAGAGCTATCTCGAGGAGATGCGCGCCTTTCTTGGGGCCATTCGATCGGGGGCTTCCTCGCCCGTTCCTGGCGAAGCCGGGCGCGCGGCCGTGGCCATGGCGCATGCCGCCCTGCGCTCCTGGAGGGAGAACCGTCCCATCCGCCTCGACGAGGTGGGTTGAAGGAAGAACCCGTGATGCAAACCAGCCTTGGAAAGTGGAGACGGCTTCAGCAGGCCGCGAGCCCTCAGGGCGCGTTCACGGTCCTCGCCATCGATCACCGGGGACCGCTCCGTCGACGTCTGGCCCACGCGCCCGGGGTGGGGGATTCCGACGCCGCCATGGGTTCGCTCAAGCAGGACGTGGTTCGTTCTCTCGGCCCGGTCGCGACGGCGGTCCTCCTCGATCCCGAACTCGGGCTCGAGGCGTGCGTTCGATCCCGGATCCTCCCGGGGTGCGCCGGTCTGCTCGTGGCGCTGGACACGGGATCGACCGGCGACCCTGCGGTGTTGCGGACGGGACTTGTCGACGGCTGGAGCCCTGAACGCATCGCTCGCAGCGGCGCCTGTGGCGTCAAACTGCTCGTCTATTACCACCCCGCGGCGGCGGAAGCGGCGGCTGTGCGGGACCTGGTGCGCGACGTTGCGGCGGCGTGCGACCGCGCCGAGGTTCCATTGTACCTGGAGCCACTCTCCTATCGGCCGGGCGAGCCGATGCGGCCGTTGACGTCGCCCGAGCGCCGGCAGGTGGTCGTTGAAACGGCCCGAAGCCTGGCGCCATTCGGGGTCGATGTGCTCAAGGCGGAATTCCCGATCAACCCGTCGGATGAACCCGACGAAGCGGTCTGGCAGGCCGCCTGCCGGGAATTGGACGCGGCCTGCCCGATTCCCTGGGTCATCCTGTCGGCCGGCGTCTCCGAGGAGGTCTTCTTTCGCCAGGCGGCGATCGCGTGCGCCGCCGGGGCGAGCGGCGTTATCGCGGGACGCGTCCTCTGGAACGAGGCCGTGGTGGCGGACCTCACCGCGCGACGCCAATTTCTCGACACCACGGCAATCGATCGCCTGCGCTGCCTGCGCGTCCTTTGCGATGAGCACGCCCGCCCATTCTGGCAGTCGACGCAACCCCGTTAAGGCTGCGATCCCCAAACTAAGGGACAGGTCATTTGTCATATGTCATAGGACCGGAGCGGACGCCTTGGTCGGGCTGAGGCCAGGTTCATGGGACCCTTCCTTTCCAACCGCCCTTGACGCCGGGCGCGGTGCGAGACTGAATCCTGGATCCAAGATGCCGAGGACGTCGCGCAGCACGGGTCGCGGGCCTTCCGCGCTGAAGAAAGCCCCCACCGGAATTGCCGGATTGGACCACATCCTTGGAGGCGGCGTTCCGCAGGGTCGGCCGACCCTCGTGTGTGGCGCCGCCGGATCGGGCAAATCGCTTCTGGCGGCGGAATTCCTCGTGCGCGGGGTCCAGCAGTTCGACGAGCCTGGAGTTCTGATGACGTTCGATGAGACGCCGGAGGACATCCGGACGAATCTGGCGTCACTGGGCTTCGACCTGGCGCGATTGGAGGCCGGGAAGCGGCTCGTCCTGGATCACGTCGAGGTCAACCGCAACGAACTCGAGGAGAATGGCGAATACGACCTCGAAGCCCTGTTCATCCGCCTCGACTTCGCGATTCGGTCCGTGCGTGCGAAACGGGTGGTCCTCGACACGATGGAGAGCCTGTTTTCGGGCCTGAGCAATGAGGCCATACTGCGCGCGGAACTTCGGCGTTTGTTCCACTGGCTGAAGTCGCGGCGGCTCACCACGGTCCTGACCGGGGAACGCGGAGGGGGCCAGTTGACGCGGCACGGGCTGGAGGAATACGTCTCCGATTGCGTCATCGTGTTGGACAACCGTGTTGCCGAACAGATCTCCACGCGGCGGCTTCGGATCATCAAATATCGCGGTTCGACCCATGGCACCAACGAGTACCCGTTTTTGATCGACGACAAAGGGATCTCGGTTCTTCCGATCACCCAGGCGGGCCTGGACTATGCCGTGTCCGACGAACGCGTCTCGACCGGCATAGATGAACTCGACGTGATGTTTGGGGGACGGGGGGTCTTCCGCGGCAGCACCGTCCTTTTGACGGGGACCGCCGGTACGGGAAAGACGAGTGTCGCGGCGCATTTTGCGCATTCGGTGTGCAAACGGGGTGGTCGATGTCTGTATTTCGCGTTCGAGGAATCCAGCGCTCAGATCGTCCGCAACATGCGTTCGATCGGTCTCCCCCTGGAGCCATTGACTCGCTCCGGGCGGCTCGTGTTCCGCTCAACGCGGCCGACCTCCGAAGGGCTGGAAATGCATTTGGTCCGAATGCACAAGGCGATCGAGGAAGCCAGCCCGGACGCGGTTGTGATCGATCCCATTTCGAGCTTCGACTCCGCCGGGTTGCTGTCCGACGCCGGCCAAATGCTGGTGCGACTCGTGGATTTGCTTCGTTCCAAGGCGATCACTGCGTTTTTCGTCAGTCTCACGGCGCCTGGGATGTCGCTGGAGGCCACCCATCTCGGACTGAGTTCATTCGTGGACACCTGGCTACTGCTCCGGGATATCGAGACGTCTGGCGAACGGAACCGGGCGATCTACGTCCTGAAATCGCGCGGCATGCCGCACTCGAACCAGGTCCGGGAGTTTCTGATCACCTCGCAAGGCATTCGCATTATCCCGGCTTATATCGGACGCGGAACGGTCCTGACGGGCACCGCCCGCGTTCAGCAGGAGGCGCTGGATTCCGCACAGGAGGCGGCGTTGACGAACGAGATGAAGCGCAAGGCGTTGGCCCTTGAGCACCGCCGTCGCGCGGTCGAAGCGCAGATCGCCACCCTCCAATCGGAATTCGCGGCCCACGAGGAGGCCTTTCGACAACTCGCCGAGGCGAGTTGCGCAGAGCAGAAACGAGTGGATGATGAACGCCGTGCCGTGGCTCAGAGTCGACACACCCATGCAGGTCCTTCAACCGGGATCAATCATGAGCCCTAAACCCCCATCGCCCCATCTGAAGACAGCCGTACGCCCCGTCCCTTCCGCTGGCCGCCCGCGATCGCAGGGCCGACAAACCCGACCCGCAACCGCGACGCCGGCGGCGGAACAATGGAACCTTCGGTTGTACATAGCCGGTCAGACGCCGCGTTCCCTCTCGGCCCTGGCGAACCTGAAGCGCATCTGCGACGAACACCTTGCCGGTCGCTACCACATCGAGCTGATCGATCTCGTCCATCAGCCTCATCTCGCAAAGGGTGACCAAATCGTTGCGCTACCCACCCTGGTTCGGAAGCTGCCAACACCTGTCCGCCGCGTGATTGGGGACCTGTCGGACGCGAATCGCGTTCTCATCGGCATCGAGCTTCATCGTTCGGCCGGTGGCGCTTAACCCCCTTTGCTTTCGATGTCCAAGCGCCCCCGCACAGGCCGAAGACGGCCGAGACGAAGGTCCGCCGTGGAACGGGACGCCCAGACGCTCCTTCGACAGGCGTCCCACGAACTGGCGTACGAACTGCGCTTGTATGTCACCGGGTCCACGCCTCGTTCGACCCGCGCCATCGCGAACATTCGCGCCTTCTGCGAGAAGTATCTTCCCGGGCGCCATCGCCTGGAGGTGATTGACCTTTACCAGCGGCCGTTGCTGGCCGTGAGCGACCAAATCATCGCGGCGCCAACGCTTTTCAAGCGCCACCCGCCTCCCACCAAACGCATCGTGGGCGATCTATCAGAGATCGATCGGGTCATCGTCGGGTTGGGTCTCTGGCCAATCCCGAACTCGCAGTCGCCCGCGCCACGGGGAGAATCCTGATGAAATCCGGGGGAGGACAGCAATCCGGCTCGATCGGCGGGGCCGCCAAGCGACGTCCCCGAGGCGGGCCGGCGCGTTCGGGCCGGCCGGGCCGAAAGGGGTCGCTGGGGAATCGCTCTGCAGCCGGGTTTCCGCCTCCAGGATCTGTTGAAGTCCTGGAGCGCCTCCGCGAGGCCGAGGAGACGATCGCGGCGATCTGCAGTGGAGAGGTTGACGCAGTCGTCGTTCGCGGCCCGCGCGGGCCGAAGGTCTATAGCCTTTCGGGAGCCGATCAGCCGTACCGGTTTTACGTCGAGCGGATGCAGGAAGGCGCCGTGACCGTCGCTCCGAGCGGCCTGGTGCTGTATGCAAACGTTCGGTATGCCGAGATGGTCGGCGTCCGCCTTGAACAGGTCGTCAGCTCTCACCTCGAGTGCGCCATGGGTTCGGAGGCATGGCGACGGATTGCCCGTGTGCTCGAGCCGGGCATCGGGGTGGTGAAGGACGAGTGCCTGTTGGCGCGCACCCAGGGTCCTCCCCTGCCCGTGCAGGTGACCGCAAGCCGTCTTCCCCTTAGTGACCAGGATGTCCTCTGCCTCGTCGTCACCGACCTGACGGAACAAAAGGAAAGGTCGGAATTGCGCCTCGGCAAGGAACTCGCCGAGAAGGCAAACCTGGCGAAAGACGCGTTTCTGGCGGCGCTGAGTCATGAGCTGCGCACCCCGCTGACCCCGGCCCTTCTGGCGGCGACGTCGCTGGAGAATGCGCCGAATCTGCCCGCCTGCTTCCGATCGGAAATCGCATTGGTTCGTCGAAACATCGAACTCGAGGCGCGCCTCATCGATGACCTCCTCGACCTGACCCGCATTGCGCGTGGCAAACTCGAACTTCACCACGGGCCGATGGACCTCCACACAGCGATCCATCGCGCGCTCGAGATTTGCCGCGCCGAAATTGGGGCCAAGAACCAGCAACTGTCGGTCGAACTCAAGGCGGAGGTCACGAAAACCCTCGGCGATGCGGTGCGGATCCAGCAGGCGGTCTGGAACCTCCTCCGAAACGCGATCAAATTCACGCCTCCGGGAGGTTCCATCTCGATCCGCAGCGCCAACAGCGCCCCCGGCCGGCTGTGGCTTCAGGTCCGAGATTCCGGCATTGGCATAGACCCGGAGGCGCGAAAGCGCCTGTTTCATTCCTTCGAACAGGGAGGGCGCCACATCACCCGGCAGTTCGGTGGCCTCGGCCTCGGTCTGACGATCACGCGTTCCATCATCGAGGCGCACGGCGGAACCATTCGTGCCGAAAGCGATGGCCCGCAACGCGGCGCCTCGTTCACGGTCGAACTTCCCTTGCAGTTCCCGGAATCCGCGGCCTCCGCGCCCGAGCACTGCGAAACCGCTTCCGCGAGCCATCCGGCATCGCGCCTCAGGATTCTCCTGGTCGAAGACCACCGGGACAGCCGCGTGGTCCTCGAACGCCTGCTTGGGCGTCAACATGCCGTTCGCTCCGCCGAGTCCGCCGGCGAGGCCCTCGAGCTGGCGGCCTGCGAGAGCTTCGACGTGGTGATCAGCGACCTCGGCCTGCCCGACATGAGCGGCCTGGATCTGATGCGGCAGCTCCGATCGACCTTCGGGCTGAAGGGAATCGCCCTGAGTGGATTTGGCATGGAACAGGACATTGAGGAGAGCCGCGCGGCCGGCTTCGCGCATCATGTCACCAAGCCGGTCCGAACCGATTTCCTCCGACAGATCCTCGAGTCCTTCGCGCCGCGGAACGATCCCCCGGCGACCGTTCTGTCGGGAGACGCCGGCTAGGTTCGGGGATCGTCCGGCAGGCTCTCCGACGCCCATTTCTTCACCTGCTCGGCGGCGCCAGGCGCCGCCACAACGGTCCTCCGCGGTTGATTGCCAGGATCGTCACACCGCTGGGCGGCCCCCCACGACGCTACGCGACGCATCCTCGCGGGCCGGCGATCCCCGCCTCGACGGGACCTCGCGAGCGCGTCGTCCGGGTGGGAGCGGTTACGGGCTGCGCAACCGGAAAAACGCGGTCCCCGTTCCCGTCGGGACCGTGACGCTGTTGTTTTGCACGCCGGTGACTGGCTGCCAGTTGGCGCCGGAGAGTGTTGGCGTCGATTCCAGGGTGAAACCGGTCACGTCCGCGGGCCACGAGAGTGTCAGGTCGGAACCCGATCGGCTGGCCGCGAGGGAGGGAGGTCCGGCCACCACCGGGATGCCGTATTTGCTGCCCAGGTAGGTCATCACCGCGCCGCGGTCCGATGGCGAAAGGGCCGTGTTGTAAATGACCAACTCGGCAAGAGCCCCGAACAACCGCGTTCCGCCATCGTCCCGGGTGCCGATCCACAAAGGCCTACCCGCATCGCGGAGGCCGACAACAATCGGTCCCTCTCCATTGGGCGCGCCGTTCAGGTAATGGGTCATGGTGGTCCCCGCCATTTCGAAACCCAGGATTGCGAACTCACCCGGGGCGGGCGCAGTGGTTCCGTCAACCGAGCCGACGCCCACACCACCCCTTAAAACCCTCGGGATCCCCGTGTCCGGCAGCAGGTAGTAATCGACGGAGCGTGGCTGATTGCCGTCGGTCTCCGCCCAGACGGCGCGAAATCCCCCGAAGTCGTCGAACCGGACGACGAAGAAGCTGGTGACATCGCCTGCCAGCCCCAGGCTGAACGCTGGTGGTACCGACAAGGCGTCGTCCTGACCATCGAACTGCACGGCCGGCAGGTTGTTGATGGCCGCGTCGACGACGGCCGGTTGCAGGGTCGGATCGTCCTGGGTAGCGATCTGGAGGTTGCCGGATTGATCGGCCCACGCGCTGACCCCGCCGTTGGAGTTGGTGACGCCTGCATCCGCGCGCAGCCAGAGCTTGAGGTCGGCGGCGGCTGGAAGGGACAGAGACGTCGTAGAGGAAACCGACGCGGTGACTGGGGCGGAGACGCCCGAACCGCCGAGATTATCGATGGCCACCGCCGTCAGCACGGGGCGGGCCGCGGTTGGAAACGTCAGCGTCGCCGAATACGGTGCGGTCTCATCGCTGGCGGCCACCACACCGTTGACCAGGAAATCCACTCGCACCACCGAGCCATCGGGATCCTCCGCGGTCGCCTCGACCGTTAGATTCGTCGGGGACGCGAACGTGGAGCCCCCGGCGGGATTGCTGACGGTCACGCTGGGCGGGTCGTTCGTGAGGGACAGAAGGCTCAGGGCATATTTGTTCGCCAGGTAATGCTCCGCCTGCTGCCGATCCTCGGCGGTCAATGCGGCGTCATAAATCAGGAGTTCAGCGAGGTCCCCCTTGAGCAGCGTTACGAAGTCATCGCGGGTGCCGATCCGCAGGGCCGTATCGACGTCCGCCGGCGTCGCGCCGATGACCGTCGTCGAAGTGACCTCTCCGTTGAGCAGGTGGCGGACCGTGCTGCCTTCCGCCTCGAACCCTGCGAGTTCGAACGTGCCTGCGCGCAGGGCCGCCCCGCCGTCGCTGAAGCCCAGGCCGCTCGCGCCGTCGCCCCGATAGAATCGCGGTATCCCGGTTCCAGGGACGACATAGTAGTCGTTGGGCGCGGGGAGGTTCGACTGCGTCTTGGCCCACACGGCGCGGAACGTCGCGAAGTCATCCATTTTGACCACAAAGAGCGAGGTGATGTCGCCCGCGATCGAGAGGCTGTCGGAATCGGGGATCTCGAGATAATCATCGGTGCCGTCGAAACGGACCGTCGGCAATCCGTTGAGGCCGTCCGCGACGAGGTTGGGCGCCAGGGACTCGTCGCCCTGGGCGGCATCGTTGCCTTCGCCCGATTGATCGGCCCAGCCGGTGACCGTGTCGCCGGCTCCGGTTGCCACCCCGGCATCCGCCTTCAGCCACAGGCGGAGATTGTTCGTCGCTGTGAGGGACACGGCGCCGCCACCGGTCCCCGTATAGTCGACCGGGTCCGACGTTACGACCGCATCCTTGTCATCGACGGCGCGTGCGGCGAACTGGGCGGGACCCGCCGTTTGCAAGACAACCTTCGCCGTGTAAGGCGGGGCGACGGCGGTTGCTATCACGGCTCCGTTGGCCAGGAACTCCACGCGCGCGACCGAACCGTCCGGGTCCGACGCCGTGGCGGTGAGCGTCACGGTCGCCGGGACGGGGAGCTCCGGTCCCGCTGGATCCGCGGTGAGGGTGACCGTCGGCGGCTGATTCTGGATGTTGTATTTGGTGGCGAGATAATCGACGACCGACCGCCGTTCCTCGTCGGTCAGGGCCCTGTCGTAAAGGACGACCTCGGCGAGGTCGCCTTTGAGCTGGGTGACGAAGTCGCCCCGCGTGCCGATGAAGAGGGAGGTATCCGCGTCCGCGGGGACGGCATTGAGCGTTCCGCTTCGAGTGGGCTGCGCGCCGAGGAAGTGCGCGGCCTGGTCGCCGGCGACCTGATACCCAACGACCAGGAAGGTGCCCGCGCGAAGAGCCGCCCCATCAAACGATCCCAGATCGGTGCTTCCGCCGTTGCCGCGGTAAAGACGCGGAATTCCACTGTCGGGAACCGTGTACCAATCGGTGGGGGCAGGGATATTCACGGCCGTTTTCGACCACACGGTCCGGTAGGTTGCGAAATCATCAAACTGGACGACGAAAAACGTCGTGAAATCACCGGTGAACGAAAGGCTTTCCGAGTCGGAGACTTCAAGGAACGGCGTGTTGTCGCCGAAATGGAGGACCGGATTTCCGTTGAGTGCATTCGGGACGAGGGTCGGCGCGAGGGTTTCATCGCCCTGGACGGCGTCATTGTGCTGACCTGATTGATCGGCCCAACCGGTCACGGCATCCGCGGTGCCCGTCGTGACTCCCTGGTCGGCCCGAAGCCATAGCTGGAGTCCCGACGTGACGGTGAGTTCCTGCGCGAACAGCCGAGGAAGGGCGATCGCCGTCAGTGTGGCCGACAGGACAACCCTGATGAGACTGGAGGAGATGGGACGCATGGGAGTCACGGACAATTGGAATGCCTGGATGGTAATGAGGCGGGCACGGTGGCTCGACCGCTTAGCCGGTGTCAACGCAGCAGTCTGTTGACCGGCCCTCGCCCCTCCGGGCGGGAGAGCGAGAAGCGGACGGCGGCGTGTCCGCGGGTGATCTCCAGGCTATCGGCAGCGATGGAGAGTTTCGCGGCCTTCACCTTCGGCGCGACGTGAGAATTGACAACCGAAGCCGGCAAATGGTAGTTAGTCACCAACATTTGATGCGTGTCTGCATGAACCCGAAGTTTCCAGGCCATTCTTCCTGTTGGATCGCGCAGGTGATCCTTCGAGGCGGGCAGCCGGGGGCCCAGGTGTTCCCGAGTCACTCCGCCTGGGGTCTCTGTCGCATGGCGAAGGCCCACATGGAGGAGAGCGGATAAGCAGGCGCTGTCATAACCAGAACTGAACGAGTCACGAGCCCTGCTTACCGAATGGTGGCAGGGCTCGCTGGTTTATGAATCCTGCCGCTTCGGAAATCTGGCCCGTAACTCACCCAGTCACAACGCCAACCATCTCATGAGTATCCATCGATAACCGTAAGTCGCGAACCGGTCCGGATGATTGCTGGACCCGGGTCCGCGGCAGGTCGTCCGCACCACCGCCCACCGCGGTGGGCGTTCGCGATCCAAGAATCCCGATGAACTTGGATCGAAGGTCCCGAATCGCCATTCGAAGGGCCCTGGAAGGGCCATGCCCTCAACCTCAGTAAGATCCTGTTGGAAAGTGTGAATCCCATGAAACCCTGGTCGCCCGAACTCACCCGGTCCGGCGACGGTTTGCGCCTGACCGTCCTCAAGGAGCGCCTCCTGCGCGAACATCTGAAAGAGGCGGTCGAACCGTCCCTGGATCGATTGCTACGACTTGCCGCGAGCGAAGCGGAGGCCCTTGCATGGCAGACTCCGGTTCCGTTGCTGGTCATGCCGACCCTCCTGGAGGAGAAACTCAACACCGTCCGCCTTTATTCCGATCGTCAGCGCCATTTGTTGTGCCGACAGCCGACGGCCGGGCGGCGGCCGGGAAGCGCTTTGGCGGTGCCTCCGCCGGACCCGGTCCCGACTTTGTTGCTGGACTCCATACGTTGACAGCGGGGCGAGGATTCACACCTCTCCCTGGGCGGCGATGGTGGGATCCAGGTACGACCCCCATCGTCGAAGCTCCAGCCCCCGGATACGCTCCGCGAACGGTCGGTCCCGTCGCGGAGCGAACCTGGACGCCCGCCGGAGGAACCTGTGCCTGGTTGCGGCTCCGCCGCGCTGAGATCTTCGTTTGCTTCTGTTCAAGGGCCGGTTATTCAAAAGAAGCCCGGCGAAGGCTCCCCGGAGAATGACGCTTATGATGACGGCATCCTACATTCAAAGAAACGTGTCGGAGGTGGAACCATGGAGGGAAACTTGCGGCCTGATCCGTCCGCTCATCGAGGAGAAGGACCACGCCGCGGGCGAGGTGCATCACCTGGAAATCACGGATGCCCGACTGCATTACCATGAGCGAACGGATGAGTTTTATTACATCCTCGGCGGAAGCGGCCGGATGGCTTTGGACGACTCCGAGATCGATCTCCACGAGGGGGACGTTGTGTACGTTCCACGCGGCACCCGTCACCGCGCGTGGGGAAATCTGAAAGTCCTGGTCGTCTGTATCCCCCGCGGGGTCCTTGAGGATGTCCACGAGGTCGGCTCCAATACCAGCCGGACCTCGTGACGAGTTGCCCCAGGATTGTTGTCCGGGTGGGGCGCCATTTGCAGGATGCAGGGGCATGCATCGATTCCCTGTCTTACCGGTAACCTCGTTTCTGCTCGCGATGGTGTGTTGGTCGGCGGCAGCGGCAGCACCTCCCGCGCGAACAGGCGATGCACTCTGGGACCTTGCCCGGCGCGAGGCATCGGTGCACCGCTTCTCAACCCTCTTTACGGCTCACGACGTCCGCAACCACCTTTCCTCCGAGGAAGGACTCCGCCGTGCCTTGGACTGGTGCAAGCGAACGGCCGTCACCAAGGTCTACATCGAGTCCTTCCGTGATGGGTACCGCGCCGAACCCGACGTCCTGGACAAGGCGCGGGACCGGTTCCGGACCGAAGGCTTCGAGGTCTCCGGCTGCGTGACGCCAACCGCCGTAGGAAAGCGGTCGAATCGCTGGAACATCATTGCCTGCTATACCGATCGCGCGACCCAGGACGCGCTGCAGGCTATCTTTGAAATCGCAGCCCGGCATTTCGACGAGGTGATGATCGACGATTTCTGGTTCACGGACTGCACCTGCCCCGATTGCGAGGCCGCCCGGCGATCGCGGCGGGTGACCGTGGGGGATCGTGTGACGACTGCGGCCAGCGACACCTGGGAGGACTATCGACGCGAGTTGATGACTCGCCTATCCGTCGAGCGAGTGATTGGACCCGCCAAAGAGGTCAATCCCCGCTGCAAGCTGATCATCAAGTACCCGCAATGGTACGATGTCTTCCACGAGCGCGGGTACGACGTGGACCGCGAGACCCGGATCTTCGACCGGATCTGGGTGGGCACCGAGACGCGTGACTACGACGACAAGCAATGGGGCGGCACGGTTCAATACGAAGCCTTCTTCATCATGCGCTGGCTTGGGGGATTGGGAGGCGAGAAATGCGGCGGCGGCTGGTACGACTGGCTCGGCACCACGGAGCAGACTTATATCGAGCAAGCCCGCCAGACCATCCTCGGTGGCGCACGCGAATCCCTTCTCTTCTGCTATGGAGGACTTCAGGGAACGACCGGGCCGGCGAATGTCGCCGCCCTGCGGCGTGAAATCCCGGGTCTTCTGGAAACGGCGGGCAACGTCGCTCACCGCTCGTTGCGGGGTGTCGCTGCCTACAAACCCGCGAACAGCGCGCCGGGGCTTGAGAAGCGCGTGTTCGACTTTGTCGGGATGCTCGGGATTCCGCTCGTGCCCTGCCATGAGTTTCCGTCGAATGCCCCGGCGGCGTTCTTTTCGCGTCACGCCCTGAAGGATCCTGGCTTCCCATCAAAGCTGCGCGCGTTCCTCGATACGGGCCGGCCGGTGTTGATGACGGACGGTCTCGCCGCGACGCTGCCCGCGACGCTGTGGAAAGACCATCCTTCGGTGGTCGTCCTTCCCTTGAAAGGCGAGCCCAAGAGCCTCCTGGAGCTTGGCGAATCCGATGCGGGTCGGATCCGGGCGCCACTCCTCGCGGCCTTGGGAATCACCCTTCGGGCGCCGAATCGGGTTTCACTCTGCCTTTTCGACGACGGCAGTGTTGTCGTCCAGAACTTCAACAACCAGCCGGTCACCGTCGACCTCGATGGTCGGAAAGAAACCCTCCCGGCCAGAGACTGGATGGCGCGGTGGAATCGATCCGCGGACCGCCCGAGATCCCCTGGCGCGCAGGCGAAGTGAAACAGGCGTCTGCGTGAGCGGGCGCGGTCGGCTCAGAAGGGAAACCCCACCGAGAACTGCACCGTGCCCGCGGGATCGTGGGCGCGGGGGTTGAGGTTGTGGCCGTACTCGAGACGAACCGGGCCAATCGCGGTATTCCATCGCAACCCGAGGCCCACGGACCACAGCACTTCGTCCCATGGCAGACGATGGATGTCGGAAGTCTCCGCGACGCCATCGACAAAGGTCACCACGGACCAGGACGGCGTCAGCAACTGCTCGAACTCCAGATTCCAGATGAACGCTGATTCGGCTCCGATGAGTTCGCCGCGGGCATTGCGCGGGGCGGCCTCCCCCCGCTGAAATCCACGGACGGTGTCCTCGCCACCGGGGAAGACTCGTTTGTTGAATGGCACAAGTCCCTCGTCCGAAGGATCCGCCACCAGCGAGTACCGAAGACCGGCGTGAAGATACCGGCCCCCGCCTAGGGGCAGGTGCCAGGAAGCATCGAGTTCAGGCCGCAGATATCGCGCCTCCCCGCCGAACTCGGGAAAGGCGAATTCCACCGACGCTCCGAGGTTGTATCCCTGGTGCGGTTGGATCGCCGAGTCCCGGCGGTCGAGACTCCAATCGACGGTGAACGACGCCACCTTCGGCTGGTCCGCGCCGTCGAGGGGAATGCGTTCATCCACCGGCGCGTCCACCGCGCGAAGGAGTTCGTAGTTGTAGCGCAGGCCAAGCTGCTGGCTGGAACCCTCGGGTGCCCAGCGCATGCCCAGGCTTGTGCGAAGTTCCTCGCGGCGGAATGAGATCTCCTCCCGGCGAAGGGCGTCCAACAGGGCGTAAGCCGTTACATCCTTGGCAAAAGCGTCCGGAATCGAGTAACTGGCGTAACCTTCGCTCGATTTGAAGGACTGGACGAAGCGGAGTTCCGCAGAGTGACCGACCCCGAATAGATTTCGACGGATCAGGTCGACTCCGCCGTAGAGCAGTTCGTAGCTCCGAAGGCCGGCCAGGATGTCGATGGACAATCGCTTGCCAGGTTCCATTTCGAACACGGCGTTGCGTGCGTTGGGATCCGTGGGGGATGGTTCATAGCGGATATTGATGAATCGATAGCCCCCGAGGCGAGCGAGGTGCGCGCGGGCCCCGTCGACGGCGAGTCGATCGAGCCACGGCCCCGAGAGCGAGACGCGACGTTGAAGCGCCTCACGGGTGGACGGGCTGATTGGACCCTCAAATCGAACCTCTCCGAGGCGCACCCTTGGGCCGCGAATCACTTCGGCCCGGAGGTCCACGATCACTTCGTTGGTCGTTCCAGGGCCCGGCGAAGCCGCTGTCACCGAGGCGTTGGCGTCCGGGTATCCGAGGTGATACCAATCCACGACCAGGTCCTGTTCCAGGTCCTGGAGCGCCGCCCTGGAAACGATCAGATTCAAATTGCTATGGGCCTGGCTGAGCACCGGGCCTTCGGCGACGTCCCGAACCGCGATACTCAGCCTCTTTGCCTGGTGAACCGGGCCCTCGTGGACTTCGATGACCACGCGCACCGCGCCATTCGTGTCGTTGATGTCGGGCTTCGACGCCCGGACGGTGGCCTCCGCGTGGCCTTCCGATTGCAGCGCCCTCTGAAGATTCTCAATCGCGTCGTCCAATTCACCGCGGCTGAAGCGGAGCAGGGCGCGTGTCCGGAGCAGGCCGTCGGTCCGCACGAAGTAGCGACGCGCCTCCTCGACGTCCACGGATTGCAGGCCCTGGAATTCCAGGTCCTCGTAATAATACCGAATGCCGGGATGAATATCATAGTCAACCTCCCGCGCGCCGAGCGGCCTGGGCAATGGCATGTCCTGTGCACTCTTCCACTCGTAACTCGCCTGTTCTCCACTTTCGAGAGTGAGTTTGGTGGTGATCGTCGCCCGAAGGTAACCGAGGCGCTCGACATGATTGAACAGGAGAAAGACGTCGTCCTCGACGGCATCCATGTCATAGATCCGAGGAGCCTCGCTGGCCGGACGAAGCTGGCGGAGGACACCTTTCATCCGCAGATTGTCCAGCCACCCGAGACCGGTGACATGCAGACGGGCATGTTCCGGCTTTTCAGCGGTCCGTTCGGCGCCATGGGCGAGGACAGCGACGCCAAGAGCCAATCCGCATCCTGCCCGGCTCAGCCGGCGTCGAAGGCGCCTTGCGAGACCCGCCGAGGCGGACGGACCGCGAGCCCTGCCGATCTCCGGGTCCCGCGACTGGCGCGTGCCGGGATCGGTGCCGTCAATCGGGCGCCATGCTGGCGATGGCTCACATCCCGTGCCCATCACTTCTCGAGCACGCGCCAGCGGACGCCTGCGTTGAACTGACTCCAGCGATCGTATTCGCCGACCAGGTACCAGCGATCACTAAGCTTGTACTCCATACCGTAGGTCAGGCGACCATTGGTCGTGACGCGTTGGCCGCTCCTTAAACTAAGCCGGGATTCGGAACTTGGGTTTCCGGTGATGGTCGAAATGAGGTCACTGGCAAGGTAGGCGCCCACCTTCTGCACCTTCTGCGATTCGGAGAAGGAATACTCGCTGTGGGGCAATGTGCCTGCCGTCAGCATCTGGAGCGCCTCGCGGGTGCTCAAGGGCGGGACGCTCGACACGCGCAGCTCGGGATCAGACACCGTGCCGGCTATGTTCAGCGTGATCGTGTAGCCGAAATTCATGCCCTCGGCGCGACCCTCCAGTTGGGGTTCGTAGGGATGGGCTTCGGTGAACCGCACCCGGCCCTGGTCCACCTTCAGTTGGCCAAAGGGGAAGGTAATGTCACCCGAATCCACCACACCCTCACCCAACAGGCGCGGATCGCGAAGAGTCCCGAGAAGTCGGGCGTCCACCGAAACGGTCCCGCGGAACGCCGGGCTTGCGACCCGCGCAAACCGCACTCCTCGAAGCCTCAGGTCCAGAGCCCAATCCCCGACGGGTTGCTTGTCGACACTGAAGTACGGCGGCCGTTGCTCGGGCTTCTCGAGGTTGATTCCCACGAAATCCCGCACGTCCATCATGACGACCCCGTCGTGAAGCGTCACCGTTCCGCCGACAGTGGGATTCGCGGCGCCATTGGTGCGTTGGATCGAGACGTCCAGGTCCGCCCGCAAAAGCGCCTCCGGCGATCGGAGGACCGCCACGTTGGTACCCTGGAGGCGCAGGTCCCCCCAATAACCGCCGGACTCGTCGAATTCAATCCGCCCCCCCAGATCCACAGGCTGGCCATTGATCGCAATGGAACCGCGCGCCAGTGAAATTGTGTGGTCATCCAGCTCGATTCGTAACCCCAGGTCGCGAATGGACCCAACATTAGGAACCGGGCGAAGGCCAACATTGGTGACATTGAGCCAGCCGTGCAATTCACCCTGACTTAGTCGCACGTTCGCACTGAGTTCCCCGCCTGGCTGCACGGTCTTCCGCCAGGCGCCAGTCCACGGCGTGAGTTCCGCCTTCGGGATGACCCCTTCCGCCTCCACCTTCCGCCAGTCGGCGAGGCGCAGACCACGCCAGCCCTCCTTGTCTTTGGCCCCGATGGTGGGAATGCGGCCCCGCGCCTGGATCTCTTGACCGTCGAGCCGGAAGTGCAACTTGCTGACCTCGATGGCCGAACGATCCGCCGCGCCCTGCAATTCGAGACCTTCGATTGACAGGGGACCCGGCTCAATCCCATTCAGTGGGACCACCACCCGATTCGCCGACACCGAGAGCCGGATCTCCGGCGATTGAAGGGTTCCGCCCAAGGTCAGATTCAGCTCCGGTTGCACGCAGGAAACCCCCGCTCGCGCCTTGATCCATTGCCAGGGCCAACCCGTCGACGCGACGCGAACCTTGCCTTCGAGCGGGCCGTCGAGACCGTCGACGGTTGCACCGTCTGGGTGGAACCCGATGACAACGGGGAGCCGGGCGGACGCTTCGAGGCCCGACTCCCCATTCTGCAGCACCTGCATTGTCGACAACACGACCCCAGAATTCGTCACCTCGAGCGAGCCGCGAAGGGTGGCCGGCCCGACTTCAGGCAACGGCGTCTCGACATTCCAGTGGAACCGGGCGGTGAGAGGTCCTCCATTCCATTGTGCCGCGAGATCGGTAACCCGGAGACTCGTGTCCGAGACGACGGCTGGGAGGTGCTCGGCCCAGTTGGTGAGAAAGCTGGCATGGACGTCCCGCGCGGCCAGGTTCACCCGTCCCTGTTCCGGCCAATGGACCGAAGTCCTGACACTCAAGTTCCCTGCCTCGCCTCGGAGCCGTGTGTCTCCCACCGTCAGCTCGAACGCATCCCAGTTTGTCTTTGCTACGCCGCTCACGTTTGCCAATCGCGCCTCCACCGGTTCCTCCAGCGCCAACTCGACGGCATCGGATTCGCGGATCTCCGCCTTCACCAGGCGCAACCGAAGACTGCCCGGCGCCGCGGGATTCACGACGGCCGAAAGACCCAGGCTCAGCCGCGCGCGATCCGCCTCCGCGTTCATGGCAAGTTCCGAGAGTGCGTATCCTTGAGAGGTGGCATCGGCGCTGACCTCGAGGGGTCGCACTCCCCGGATCTTTAAGGGGCCGTTCGATTCCACATGTGTCCGCGTTGCAAGGTTGGTGATGGGACCTACCATCGATCCGTTGGCAGTCCAGGCGGGCAGGACGAGGTTCGTGGTGCCGGGAATTCCGGGGATTTTGCCGTCAAACTTCCAGGTCAGGCCGCCCACTGCCCGCCGTCTCCAATCGAGCTCCCCTTCCGCGTGAAACCGGGAGTCGTTGCCGAACTGTGCTTCGACGTCTTCAATGCGCACCCGATCTCCGCGGAGCCGCGCGCCGACTTCGAACCGCTTCAAAGCCATACCCTTCACCTCGAGATCTGAGCCCGACATCTGGAGCGCGAGGGCCGGGAAACTCGTGGGGTTCTCGAGTCGCGATTCGGCTGATTGCAGATGTCCGGACAGTTGTCCCCGCAAATCGGGTCGTCCGATCGCTGTCAGGTTCGCGGCAAATGCCAGCTCCGCCTTCGGGATCCGCCAGGACGAACCGAATTCCATGGCGACCGGCGCCGACAGGTGCATTTCCAGCATTGGCGACTCGAGGCGCAACTCGCCGATCTCCGCCCGCTGGACTCCGAAGTTCATTCGAACATCTGCCGCGATCGGCCGCGGTCGGTTGTCGCCAGGCACCGTGGTCTCACCCGAGGCCTTCCATGTGGCTCGACCCGACCCGTGGTCCCAGCCGATCAGCAGGTCGCTGCTGATCGCGCCCGGGGCCGAGGCAGGCAAACGCACCCCCACATTCGTCGCCATGAGTGTGCCCGTTTCAGGAATCCAATCCAAAGGGTTGAACATTGCGGTGAACGAGGCGTGATTCGTCGCCTGCCACGCGGTCCCGCCCAACCTCCAGCCGCCCGGTGCGGGGACGAGTTCCGCCTGCAATCGGACCTGCCCCGGCTCGAGACGGGCCTGGATGCCAAACGCCCCCCCCGCCTGAGCCCGAAGCGACGCCTCGGCGTGCCAATCCTCCAGGGCCGCCGTCACCCGCGCTCCGTGGGGTCCGATTTCGGCCTCGGGCACGTCGATCCGGCGAGCCCCCGATTCAATGGTGCCGTTCGTGAGTTCCACTCGCCCGCCCAGCCAGGCGAGCTCTCCCAGCCCTGACGCCAACCGCCCGAAGACCGCTGCCGGCGTCGTGTTCGTCGAGGGTGTCGAGGGGGGAACAGGGCTCAGGACCTCGGCACGCCAGCCGGAGACGCGTATCACGGCCAGATCCGGCGGCCCGCCCCCGGCAAGCCGCCGGAGCCACTCGTGGGGCTGCGGAAGAAGCAGCCTGTCCGCGCGAAGTCGAAGGCCCCCGGCCTCCAGGCGCACGTCGGTCCACGCAATCTGCGACCAGCCGAGACGCTCCTCGTTTCCGACATGCACCTGAAATCGGCGCGCCACCGCGGTCAAAACCCAGGGAAACCAAAATGGCACCAGCGCCAGCGCCAGCACGAACCCCACGAGGACGATGCCCGCGGCGCGGCGCCAGCGACGCGGCCCTCGCCTGGCTGCGGACGTCGTCACGGCGCGCAGACTTTGCCCCGCGTTGTGGCCGGCATCAAATTTCTGTCGCTTCGCCTCACGCTTCTTCGGTGCAGTTGACCCTCCTTAGAGCCATTCGACTCCCCGGATCCTTCGAATGCGGGACAACCCCCTGAATCGGCACGCTGCTTGCCGCTCGGCTTCCCAGCGGATTCAATCACGGGGTCATGTCCTCGAGCTCCAGCTTTCTATTTGCAGCGGCGCTCCTGTTCGGCGCTCCCGTCGTTCGTGCCGCCTCCGACGTGGAGACTGTCGGGCGGAAAGACAACGGCCGAACGGTCCTGCCGGTTTTCCAGCAACTCACGCCATTCGGTCAGCAGATTGTGCTCCCCGGGCTCCGGCCACAGGCCCTCGCACTGTCGCCTGACGGCCATTTGCTCGCTGTCTCCGGAAAAACCAGCCAGCTCCTGATCCTCGATCCGGCGACCGGCAAGATTCTGCAAAAGCTGGACCTGCCGTCCGAAAAACAGAAGGAACCCCTGCCACCGGTGGCGTCTCCGAACATTCTGGAGCCGGACACCAAGGGACAACTCAGTTATACGGGCCTGATATTCTCCGCGGACGGGCGCCGCATCTTCCTCAGCAATGTCGATGGAAGCGTGAAGGTCTTCACCGTCGCGGAGGACGGTTCGGTCGCCGGTTCGCATTCCATCGCCCTGCCCCAGGCTCGCGCACCCCGCCGCAAGGAGGAAATCCCAAGCGGCCTGGCACTCAGCGCGGACGGACAGCGGCTTTATGTCTGTGGGAATCTCTCGAATTCCCTGCTGGAGATCGATCCCGCCTCGGGAAAGGTCCTGCGCCATTTCGGCGTCGGCGTGGCGCCGTTCGATGTCCTCCTCGTGGGCGGGAAGGCATATGTCAGCAATTGGGGCGGACGCAGGCCCTCCAAGGGCGACCTTACCGGACCGGCGGGCCGGGGGACCGTCGTGCGCGTGGACCCGGTGCGATTCATCGCCAGCGAGGGATCGGTGTCCGTGGTCGACCTCCGCGCCACCAACGGTGCTCCTGCCGCCGCCGAAATCCCCGCCGGACTCCATTCCTCGGCACTGGCGCTCTCTCCGGACCGACAGTGGCTCGTCTGCGCCAATGCCGCGGCTGACACGCTGACGGTCGTGGACACCCAAACGGACACCGTCGCCGAGACCATCTGGGCGAAGGCGAAACCAAGCGAACTGTTCGGCGCTTCCCCGAATGCCCTCGCCTTCTCCCCGGACGGCCGCACCCTGTACGTGGCGAATGGCACCCAGAACGCGATTGCGGTCGTGGATTTCAAGCCCTCGACCCAACGCTCGAAGCTCCTCGGTCTGATTCCCGTGGGGTGGTTTCCCGGGGCCTTGGTGTTTGACCCGGCGCGCAACCAGCTCTGTGTCGCCAACATCAAGGCCCATCCCGTCGCTCCAAAGGCGTTCAACGACGGTGGCGCGCCGGAGGGAACCGTCGGATTCAACACCCATCAGTACCACGGCTCGGTCTCGCTGGTCCCGATCCCGCGACGCCGACAACTCTCCACCCTTTCCCAGGCCGTGTATGACAATTACCACGCCGAACGGATCGCCGAGAGCCTGCAAAGACCCAGGCCGGACACGGCGGCCAGACCTATTCCGGAACGGATTGGCGAACCGAGTCTCATCCGGCACGTCGTGTATATCATCAAGGAGAACCGCACCTACGACCAGGTCCTCGGGGACGTCGCCGGCGCCAATGGTGATCCCCGGTTGTGTATCTTCGGTGAGCGAATTACTCCCAACAGCCACAAGCTCGTCCGCGAGTTCGTCGCTCTCGATAACACCTACTGCGCCGGAATCCTGAGCGCCGACGGCCACCAATGGAGCACCACCGCCTTCGGCACCGATTACCTCGAACGCTCGTTCGCGGGCTGGCCCCGCAGTTATCCGGACGGCATGGGCGAAGACGAAAGTGACGCCCTGGCGTACGCGCCAACCGGCTTCATCTGGGACAACGCCCTGCGTCACCGCGTCAGCATCCGGAACTACGGGGAATTCATGGCTCCGAACGTCCGCTGGCGCCACAGACGCCGGGGCGACCCGCCGTGGCGGGCCTGTTACGACGCATGGCGCGGCGAGACGAACTCCGTCCGCTTCTCCTCCTATCCCATGGTCGAGTCTCTTCGAGGCTTCTCCCCGACAAACTATGTCGGCTGGGAAATGTCCGTGCCGGACCAGTTCCGCGCCGACTTCATACTTCGCGAGCTCCGGGAATTCGAGGCCCGGGGTACTTTTCCGCAGTTGGTCATCATCTGCCTTCCCAATGATCACACGAGCGGAACAAGCAGACGCTGTCCCACCCCCGCGGCACTGGTGGCCGACAATGATCTCGCCTTCGGCCGGATCATCGAGGGCCTAAGTCACAGCCGATTCTGGAAAGCTATGGCCATTTTTGCCATCGAAGATGATCCCCAGAGCGGTTTCGATCATGTCAGCGGCTATCGGACCACGGCTTATGTCGCCAGTCCCTATGCCAAACGCCGTGCCGTCGTCAGCGCCCAGTACAATACGATCAGCGTCCTGCGCACGATCGAACAGATCCTCGGCATGCCGCCCATGAACCAGTTCGACGCCGCCGCGGTCCCGATGTTCGACTGCTTCACCGACTCGGCGGACCTCACGCCCTTCTCCGCCGTCCCCAACTCGGTCGCGCTGGATGAGATGAATCCCGATCCCAGGGCCATCCTCGACCCGCAGTTGCGGCGCGACGCCCTGGCCTCGGGTCGCATGAACTTCCGTCAGGTGGATCGCGCACCCGAGGATCTGCTGAACCGGATTCTCTGGCGCGCCATGCGCGGCACCGCCGCGCCGTATCCCGAATGGGCCATCACATTGGTGGAGGACGACGACGAGGACGAATAGCGAGCCTTTCCATCAGGCGGCCCGAGGGCAACCGGGATCGGCGAACTCCCGCCCTATGGCAATCCTGCGCGCGGCCGCGCTGTCGACACGGGCCGATGTGCCAGGGCTTGGCCGGCAACTCAATGCTCGGGGTGATTCTCCGAATCCTGTCGGCTGACCGTGGCCCCATGCGGTCGGCTGGAACGTAAACAGGCTCGGCGCCTACGTGATCTCCCAACCCTTTCGACAGGATTCCCTGATGATCGCGTCGGCGGCAGGGAGGTTCCTGGCCTTCATCGCCTCCGCATCCCAGTAGATCCGCTTGCCGGTGCGCAGCGACAGCACTCCCAGGAGAAGGATCTCGGTCAGGCGCGCGGCGTACTGGAAATGACTGCTGGCCGGCGGACCCCCCTTGCAGGCGTCGATCCAGTCGCGGTGGTGGCCGTTCGACCGGGGAATGGTTTTGGGCGGGGCCTGGTAGGACTCATTGCGCTCATCGGGCAGCAACCGGGGTTTACCGCCCAGGCCTGGGCACAGCATGACTCCTTTGTCGCCCACGAAGAGCGAACCGCGGCTTGGGAGATCCTCGTCGTCCGGCCAGCTGTCGGGGACCCGGGGTCGAAGGCCTCCATCGTACCAGGTGACGTGGATGGGTTGTTGGCCGTCCGGGGAAGGGAACTGCCAGTAACAGAGTTCGCTGTGTGGGGAGATTTCGGCCGTCATTTGGCTTCCTGGGCGTCCATCAACGATAACGGGATCCTTCAAGTTAAGAGCCCAGCATGCCGCGTCCAAGTCATGACACACAAAATCCTCCATCGCCCCACCGCCGAATTCCCAAAAATCCCTCCATCTCACAGGAAAATACGCGGGGTGATAGGGCCGTTCCTCGCGAGGACCCAGCCATAGATCCCAGCGCAGCCCCGCCGGCACGGGCGGCGTGTCCGTTGGCTTATCGGTCAAGGTCTTATTCCAACGGGTGGCACCCACCCATGCGTGAACCTCCCGGATCCTCCCGATCGCCCCGGCTGCAATGTACTCGCACGTTTCCCGCATGCCTTCCAACGAGTGCCCGATGTTTCCCATCTGTGTCGCGACTCCCGTTTCGTGGGCGACCCGCGCCACGGTGCGGGCCTCCCAGATATTATGGGTGAGTGGCTTCTCGCAATAGACGTGCTTGCCGCTCCGCATCGCATGGACCGAGACGAAGGCGTGGACATGGTCCGGCGTCGCACACAGGACGGCGTCGATCGCCTTCTCCCGGTCCAGCATGTCGCGGAAATCTTCGTAGGTCGCGCATTGATGAATGGGGGTCACCGTCGAGTAGTGCTTCTCGACGAGGGCCTTTGTAGGAAGGCGCCCTCCTTCCCCACCGTAGTAGAAGTCTGCCAGGCTGAACGACTCGGCGGCATCCGCCAGGGCAATCACCTGAACGTCCTTGAGACCAAAGAGTGCCTGAAGGTTGGTGCGACCCTGGCCACCTGCTCCTACGAGGGCAACATTCACTTTCTCACTGGGCGGGACAAAGCCAGGGCCCCCTAGGACGTGCCGGGGCACGATTGTGAAGGCAGCACTTCCGGCCGCCGTCCGGGTGATGAAAGTGCGCCGGCTAAGTTTGGAACCTCTGGAGGCGGAGGGCGGAGGGGTTTTCATCGGATGATCAACAGGGCAATGGGTGCGCGGGCGGACATGGCGGGGCACCCTTTTAACAGGGCTTCCGGATGGATGCCACTCCGGTCCTTCCGAAGACCACGAAGATGTTCCACGTGGAACAATCACCGATTCCCCCGCCGCGACCGCTGAGCGAAGTCAGCAGCCGGAAGTGCTGTTCCTGGAAGCTGTCGGTTCACCAATGTGGGTCCAGCCCGCTGCTGGACGGCAGGGGGACTTCGGGTTCGGAATTGATTGGGGCCGCTCGGTGGCATCGTTTCAGCCACACCAGGAGAATACTGATGTCACTCGGGTTCACGCCCGAAATCCTCCCGGCCTGACCCACGGTCACGGGCCGAATCGACCCGAGCTTCTGTCTTGCCTCTCGACGGAGGCTCGGAACGACCTCGTAATCAAATCCCGCCGGGATCGCGAGATCCTCCAGGGACCGAAACCGGGCGACCTCCGCCTGTTCCCTTTCGATGTAGCCCTCGTATTTGAGGGTGATTTCAACCTGCATGCCGACCTCCGGCGCGACTCCGCCTGAGCCCGGGAGGTCGGCATGCTGGACCTCGGGGCGCCTGAGCAATTCGGCCAGGTTATGGGTCCCGTTCCGGGTGGATCGAAGGCGAAGCAACTCCGCGGCCACGGCGTCGCGGTGACGGCTGAACTGTCGATAGCGCTCCTTCGACAGCAGCCCCCAGGCATGTGCCGACTCGCTCAATCGCAGATCGGCGTTGTCCTGCCGGAGGAGCAGGCGGTATTCGGCGCGACTGGTGAACATTCGGTACGGTTCGAGCGTTCCCTTCGTCACCAGGTCGTCGATGAGCACCCCGATGTAGGCCTGGTCCCGCCGGAGCACGACTCCTTCCTTTTGCCGGGTGCGTCGGGCTGCGTTAAGGCCGGCCATGAGGCCTTGGGCGGCCGCCTCTTCGTACCCGGACGTGCCGTTGATCTGGCCGGCCAGGAAGAGATTTCGGCACGCCTTGGATTCGAGAGTTGGAAGGAGCTGGGTGGGAGGCGCGAAGTCGTATTCCACGGCATACGCCGGGCGGAGGATTTCGGCCCGCTCACATCCGCGGATGGTGCGGACGAGTTCGACCTGCACGTCATAGGGCAGGCTGGTGGAGAAGCCATTGACGTAGATCTCATCGGTGGCGATGCCCTCGGGTTCCAGAAAGATCTGGTGCCGGTCGCGCTCCGGGAACCGCACGATCTTGTCTTCGATGGAAGGGCAGTACCGAGGGCCGACGCCTTCGATGACGCCGGAGTAGAGGGGCGAGCGATGGAGGTTGGCCCGGATCTGTTCTGCAGTCTGGGTCGTGGTCCACGTGATGTAACACGGCAGTTGGCCTCCGACCTGGGAGAGCACCGAGCCGGGTGGATACGGGTGGGGAGGCGTGGATTCAGCAACTCCGTTCCGACGGAGGTCCGGGGAATTCGGAGGCATTCCCGGGAAACGAGAGAGCCGGAAATACCGGTCGTAATCACGGTGTCCGACGCATGGGAGAGGGCCCCAATCCCGGGCTTCGCCATCAGTGGAATGTTCCACGTGGAACATTTCTTCGCGCCAGAAGGAGAAGAAGGGTGGCGGCTCGTCGCCCTGTTGCACTTCGGTTCTTCCGAAGTCGATGCTCCGCTTCAACAGGCGGGGCGGTGTCCCTGTCTTCAGTCGACGCAGCTCGATTCCGAGGTCCCGAAGGGAATCGCTCAGGCTCATGGCGGCTGCCTCGCCAGAGCGCCCCCCTTTCTGGCGGTTGTCGCCGATGTGCATCAGCCCCCGGAGAAACGTCCCTGTCGTCAGAACGACGCATAGGGTTCGATAGGCGATTTCAAGGTTGGTATGGACCTCCCAGCCCTCGCCATCTTGGTGAAGCGCGACGGTCTGGCCCTGCCGGACATCCAGATTCGGCTCCCGCTCACATACCCACTTCATTCGGAATTGATAAGCCTTCTTGTCGCACTGGGCGCGCGGGGCCCACACGCTCGGACCTTTCTTCGTGTTCAGCATCCTGAACTGGAGTCCCGTCATGTCCGTTGCCCGGCCCATCTCTCCGCCCAGGGCGTCGATCTCCCTGACCAAGTGCCCCTTCGCCAACCCGCCGATCGCTGGGTTGCAGGACATTTGACCGATGGTGTCGCAATTGATTGTCAGCAGCAGCGTCCGGCAACCCGTTCGGGCGGCCGCCAGCGCGGCCTCAATGCCGGCATGACCGGCGCCGATGACCGCAACGTCATAGTGAGTGGGATGAGCGTACATCGGGTTCTTTCCAGCGCGCCGAATGACCGCCGGCGCCCTCGCTCATAGACAATGGCGGGGCCCTGTCAACGTGCGAACGCGGAGAACGACGGGGGGACGAGACCTGGGACCCGCCAGAATGTCCATGTGTCGACAGTCTATATCACTTCGATTCGGGCGTGACGGAAAACGAGACCTGTTGAACCCCCACCCGTCGCACCAGGTCGAGCACGGCCAGTACCCTCCCATGCGCCACCTCGCGGTCCCCCGTGATATAAACCGGCACGTTCGTCCCATGCCCGTAAAACCGGTTCGAGAGCACGGTTCCCAACCCTTGCAGCGTCGTGTTCGAGTCGCCGACGTAAATCTCGCCCTCGCGTGTCAGCGCGATGCTGAACACGTCGGGTCGCAGATCCTTCTCCCCGGTCTCGGCCCCGGGGGCGTCGACCTTGATCGCCGTGAGCTTCGACATGTTGAGGCTCACGAGCATGAAGGTCGCGAGCAGGAAGAACATGATGTCGATCAGCGGGATGATCTCGATGCGCGAGTGCCGGCGCGGGACGGGAGAGCCCAGTCTCATGGTCGGGCCCCTTCCGTCCCCGACCCCGCTTCAGCGGTGATATTGAAGGAGACCTTGTCGATTCCGGCCTGGCGGCAGTCGTCCAGCACGGCAATCACCTGGCCGTGCGTCGCCTTCGGATTGCCCTTGATGTAGACCGATACGTTGGAATTCGCTGCGTGGCGGTCCGCCAGGAAATCCCGAAGTTCGGGAAGGGACTTCCGCGCCCGGTCCTTGCCGCCGACGACGTACGCGTCGCCAATGGCGTCGACCTCCAGGCGGATGAGGTCGGGCTGACGCCCGGCCTGCGCCGCCGTGGGGGTCGGGAGGTCCATCTTGAGCGACTCGATCCGGATCATCGTGATGCTGACCATCATGAACGCCGCCAGGAGGAAGAACATGATGTCGATCAGCGGGATGATCTCGAGCCGGGCATGCCGGCGCGGAATGGGAGTACCGACGCGCATGGATCCGTCAGGCGGGGGTCGGCTTCTCCCGGCGGAACTCGAGGGTGTCAAAGCCCTTCTGTTTGGCGGTGTCCACCATGACCTCGATGTTGGTCGCCGCCGTTTCCAGTTCGAACTGGAGACGGGCGAGTTTGGCTGAGAAGAAATTGAACGGGATCAGGGAGAAGATCGCGATGCCGAGCCCGGCGGCGGTGGCAATCAGGGCCTCGCCAATGCCTCCGGTGACCTTTTGGATCGCCAGTTCGGCGTTTCCAAGTCCTGTGAAGGACATGAAGATGCCGGTTACCGTGCCGAGCAGGCCGAGCAGCGGCGCCAGCGTGACAAGGGTATCCATCACTGTGAGGAATCTCCCCGCGCGCTGGAGTTCGACGCCAGCCGCCACCTGCAGGGCGCCCTCAAGGGACGAGTGCACATGATTCATCCCATGATAGATCATGCGGATCACCGGGTCGTCCGAACCCTTGGCAAGTTGGGCTGCGGTCCTGAAGTCCCCGTTCTCCAGGGCCGCGAACATCTGTTCGAGCCGCTGGGGGTCCCGTTTGCGCGACTCCCGCCACCACCAGAAGCTGCGTTCTCCGACCACCGCGACCGCGGCGAGGGCTGCGATCAGGATGGGCCACATCATCGGGCCTCCACGCAGGAACAGTTGAACGGGAGTGTAGGCGAGCATGGGGAATGACCGGTCGGGCTAGGGAGCAAACGTGATCGCGATTCGGAAATTGGCCGCTTCTCCGGGGTAGGTGCGCCATTCGCGTCGGATGAAATCGCAGACGTATCGATCCAGGGCAGGGGTGCTCGAGGACTTCTCCACCTCGACGCGGTCGGGTTCGCCGTCCGCTCCGACATAGATCAGGACCTGCACGGTGCCTCCGACCCGCTGGCGTTCGAGCTCCGGTGGATAATCCGGCGCCGGCTGCTTGCGGAATGCCTTGTCGCCAAAACGGATGTTCCGAAATGTCGGGACCGGCGGGTTGTTGGGGGGCGCCTTGGGAATGACGGCGGGCGGGGGCGGAACGAATCGCGCATTGGTCGCCACGACGACGTAGCCCTCCACCGGAACCGCGAAACTGACGTCCTGCGCGGGCGCGACGACCACCGGGACGGGCGCCTCGGGGATCTCCAGTGTCTGCGGTTCCTCGGGTGTTTCTTCGACCTTCTCCAAGGTGGTCGGAGGCGGCTCGCGCTCGGCTGGGGGTGGCAGGGCGGCTGCGTATGGATCTGGCAACGGGGGGGCCTCGCGGATCACGAAAACTGGCTGTCGCACGTCGAGGATGGCAACCGCCAGGAAAAGCAGGCAGACGGAATTGACCCACGCCAGCTTGCGGGTGTCGTCACGCTCCGAGGAGGGAAAGCAGTACTGGGCGAGATCGGATCTCAGCTCGTACCGGGGCGTCCCACCCGCCGAAGCGGCTGAGGTGTAGCTGCTCATGCACCGAACCATGGGCAAAATGCGAGTTCGCCGCGTACGGAGCAACCGTGAAATCGGGAACCGGGCGGCTCGCCATAACGCTTGATCCGTTTGCCATCGGACTTCGACGCCACCCTTCACCCTGTTATCGCCGCCGATGGAGAAAAGGGATTGGGGACGAATGGCCAGGTTCGCAAGGTTCCGAGTGGCATTGACAGGATTGTGACTCTTCTTCCAAGGTTCCGGCCTTTTCTGGTTGAGCCATCAAGACCGTATGCCGAACACCAAGTCCGCCGAGCGCCGAGCGCGCGTCAGTACCGCCCGACATGGGAGGAACCAGGCCGTCAAGGCCCGTCTGCACACCCTGGAGAAGAAATATCGGACCCTGGTTGCCGCCGGCAAATCCGAGGAGGCCGGCAAGACATTCCGGGAGGCGATCTCCGCGCTCGACAAGGCCGCCAAACGCCGGGTGATTCCCAAGGGGCGCGCCGACCGGAAGAAATCGAGGCTCGCGCGTTCCCGACCGGCGGGCGCGGCGGCGGCTCCCTGAGACTTGTTCCTCGCCCGCCCATCGGTCGCCCTCCCGCCGCCCATGCCGCGCGACGGGAGACTGTTGGGTGAGAGCCGCTTCCTGGTGAGTTTCCGTGCCGAGGGATGACGAGCCGGCCGCTGTGCCATCCGCATTCCACCTTCTCCTGGAATCGACGGTCGCCCACCTGCGCGACCTTCAGGCGCGCGGGGTCCGGTTCGTGCGGATCGAACCCGAGACGCTGGCGGCTCTTGCCGCTGCTTCGGCATCCCCCCCGGCTTCGTCCCGGGTTCTTCCGGGACCCTTGCCGAGAACCGAGGACGCCCGCCCGGCGCCAGCCCTCGTCGCGCCGGCGGTTTCGGTCCCCGCGCCTGCCGCCGGGCCCCGGGCCGCTTCCGAAGACAAGGTTCAAGCCCTTGAGTCCCTGCGCGGGCGCGCCCTCGTCTGCCAAAAATGCGCTCACTTGGTGCGCACCCGCTCGCAGGTCGTCTTTGGCGTCGGGGATGTCCATGCGGAACTGATGTTCGTCGGCGAGGCCCCTGGAGCGGACGAGGACCGACTCGGAGAGCCCTTTGTCGGTCGGGCCGGGCAGCTTCTCACGAAGATGATCCTGGCGATGGGATTCAGCCGGGAGACTGTCTACATTGCGAACGTCCTGAAATGCCGGCCGGATATGCCGGCGGGATCTCGTGGCAATCGACCGCCGACCCAGGAGGAAATGGACACCTGCAAGCCCTACCTGCTGAGCCAGATCGACATCATTCAACCTCGCGTGATTGTCGCCCTGGGGGCCACCGCGGTGGCTGGTCTTCTCGGCCAGAAGACTCCGATCAGCGCCATGCGCGGACGGTGGCATGAGTTCCGGCGCATCCCGCTGCTGGCAACGTTCCATCCGTCCTACCTGCTGAGGTCCGAGGATGCGCCGGATCGTGGACACAGCGAGAAGCGCAAGGCATGGGAGGACATGTTGCTGGTGCTGGACCGGCTGGGGCGCCCGATCACCGACCGGATGCGCGGATATTTCCTCAAGCCGGGTCCGGAGTCGCGGGGGTGAAAGGCTGGGACCACGCTTTGGTTGCACTCGTGGTTTGGCAGCATCGCAACCGCTTGATTGAATGAGCCAGCCATGAAGCTCCTTGTGATCGGCTCGGGCGGCCGCGAGCATGCGCTGGTTTGGAAGCTGGCGCAATCGCCGCACACCACGCGGCTGTGGTGCTGCCCGGGGAACGCCGGGATCGCCTTGGAGCGGTGCGCGGTCAGCGGGCTTCCGGTCGAGTGCGTGGGCGTTGGGGCCACGGACATCGACGCGCTCCTGGCCTTCGCGGTGGAGCAGCGCCCGGACCTGACAGTGGTCGGTCCCGACAATCCTCTGGCCCTGGGCATCGTGGATCGGTTCGAGGAACGGCGGCTGCGAATCTGGGGTCCGACCCAACGTTCGGCGCAGTTCGAATCCTCGAAGGCGTTTTCCCAAAACTTCATGGCCGTCCATGGCGTGCCGACTCCCGAATCAGCCGTGTTCAGCGACTCGCATGCGGCCCGGATGTTCGCGGCGCGCTTCGGTGGGTGTTGCGCGGTAAAGGCCGACGGGCTGGCTTTGGGCAAGGGCGTGATCCTCGCGCATTCCATGGCGGAAGCGGAGAAGGCCATCGATGACATCCTCCTGCGGAGGACGTTCGGTTCGGCGGGGGAACAGCTCGTCATCCAGGAGCTCATGGTGGGCCAGGAGATTTCGCTCCATGCGCTGTGCGACGGTCACGTCGCCAAGCTCTTCCCGACCGCTCAGGACCACAAGCGGGCCCTGGACGGCGACCTGGGACCGAACACCGGCGGCATGGGGGCGTACTCGCCCGCACCCTTTTTGACCGAGGACGAACTGTTGGCGACGGCCCGCTCCATCCTGGAACCCTGGCAGCGGGGCTGCATGTCGGAGGGACTGCACTTCCGGGGTGTCATCTACCCTGGCCTGATGTTGACGGCCGAAGGTCCGAAGGTTCTTGAGTTCAATACGCGGTTCGGGGATCCCGAGGCGCAGGTGTATCTCACCCGCCTCGAGAATGACCTTGTGGAACTCCTGGATGCCTCCGTGGCCGGACGGCTCTGCGACGTGACCCTCCGTTGGTCACCCAAGAGTTCGCTCTGTGTCGTGATGGCCTCGGAGGGCTACCCGGGTTCCTCCACGACCGGCCAGCTCATTGTCGGACTCGAAAGCGTGTCAACTCTGCCGAACATCAAGGTGTTTCACGCGGGCTCGGCCCGCGTCGGGACGGATTTTGTCACCAATGGCGGGCGGGTCCTCGGGGTCACCGCCTGGGCCGACACGCTGGCGGAGGCCTGCGAATCCGCCTACGCCGCCGTCGATCTGATCCAATTTGAAGGGGCGCGCTACCGCCGCGATATTGGCGCCAAGGCGCTGGGGCACCCCAGCATCTTCGAATGACTCTGCGAAACTTTGTTCTGATGGGCCTCGCCGTGGGCATGATAGGGGGCCGTGTCGGCTCGGTTCCGGGAACCGATACCTCCACCGCGTGGCCACCGCTCGCCGAACTGCACTCGCTCCTCCGCACGCGCCTCCCCGACGTGCCGCCTCCGTCCCCATCCCAGACGAATCCCGTCGCGTATCTCGAGTCCCTAGCCCCCGAGGTCCTCATAGGCGAGGTCGATCGGGTTACAGGACCGACTCTTAGCAAGACGAACATCTACGATTCCGGGGTCGGTTATATCCGGATCGCCAACGTGGAGCCGGGGCTGAGCGCCGAGCTTGCGACCACCCTCCAATCCTTCTCGGGCTACAACCCCCTCCTGGGCATTATCCTGGATTTGCGGTATGCCGGCGGGCAGGACTTCGGTGCGGCGGCGGCGGCGGCGGGGTTGTTTGCCGTCGATCGCCACGAAGAGCTTCGTCTCGGCGACCGTGCCCTGGAGATCACGCCGGGGGCGTCGCGGCCGCCGCCGCCGCTCATGGTGCTGATGAACCATGCCACGCGCGGGGCGGCGGAGGCGCTTGCCGCCGCGGTTCGGTCGATCGCCGCGCCTTGTCTTCTCCTGGGAACCAATTCCGCCGGTCAGGCTCGCGTGTACCAGGACCTCCAGGTCCCGGGTGGCGAGATCTTGCGCGTGGCCTCGGCGGCGCTTTCCCTCCCGGACGCCGGGCCGGTTCCGGCCTCCGGTCTTGCGCCGGACCTGACGGTCGAAGTCTCGCCTGCCGATGAGGCGCTTTACTTTGCTGACGAATTCCATCGCGTGTTCGAGGGTCGGCGATTGACCAACTCCGCTACCGTCCGCCTGAACGAGGCCGAACTGGTCCGCCGCCGCCGCGGATTGCGCCCTCAACCGGTCGGACCGATGGAAACGGAACCGACGGTCGAAGATCCCGTGCTCGCCCGTGGGATCGATCTTCTATCGGGCTTTGCCGCGGCCCAAGCGGGTGACGGCGGGAATTCTCGTTGACCACGGCACTCCCTGCCAACAACTTGCGGCCTCTGTTGGCATGAAGACGATCCTGTTCGTATGCACGGGCAACATCTGCCGCAGCCCGATGGCCGAGGGTCTCTTTCGCCATTTGACGGCGCGAATGGGTGGCAAGTACCGGGCCTTCTCGGCAGGGCTTGGGGCGGTGGATGGCGCCCCGGCCAGCGCCCATGCCGTCCATGCCCTCAGGGAACTCGGGATCGATATCTCGGCTCAACGGAGTCGCGCCCTGACTGCCGATCTCGTTCGGGCGGCGGACCTGATCTTCGGGATGACCCACGGGCATGCCAGCGCCGTGGCCCTGATGTACCCGGAGGCCGCTTCCCGGACCTATGTCCTCAGGGAGTTTGACGATACGCTCGAGGAGTTTGAGAAGGACGTGGCCGATCCCATCGGCGGCTCCTATGACGTCTACCTACGGTGCCGGGACGAGATCGAGCAGGGGATTTTCAGCATGTTGAAACACCTCGAACGCCAGGGCGCCACACTCCGTTCTGAAGAGAAATCCGCTGCCCGGATCCTCGCGATCGGATCCGATCATGCGGGCTTCGACATGAAGCAAGCCCTCAAGGAACACCTCGGTCAATCCTCCTGCCTCGTGCAGGATTATGGCACCCTCGCCCCCGAACCGGCGGACTACCCGGACTTCGCCCTGCCGGTTGCCGAGGCCATCGCCGAAGGTCGAGCGGATGTGGGCATCCTGATTTGTGGTACGGGGATCGGTGTGTCGATTGCCGCCAACAAGGTCCGCGGTGTGCGCGCGGCGCTTTGCCTGACCGAGGAGATGGCGCGGTTGGCCCGCGCCCACAACAATGCGAATGTCCTGTGTCTTGGCGGCCGCGTGATGGGCATCGATCAGGCCCGGTCGGTTGCCGAGGTCTTCCTCCGCACTCCGTTCGAGGTCGGCTCCCGTCATGAGCGTCGGGTTGAGAAACTCGAACACACCGGGCCGACCCTGGAGACGGTCGACCCCGCCATCGCCCGGTCGATTGCCTCCGAAAAACGGCGTCAGCAGGAGAATATCGAGCTGATCGCCAGTGAGAACTTTACGAGCCGCGCCGTGATGGAGGCTCAGGGGTCCCTGCTCACGAACAAATACGCTGAGGGCTATCCGGGTCGCCGCTGGTACGGAGGGTGCGAGTATGTGGACGAGGCCGAACAGCTTGCGATCGAACGGGCCCAGGCTCTGTTCGGGGCCGAACACGCGAATGTCCAGCCCCACTCCGGATCCGGTGCCAACATGGCGGTGTATTTCGCGTTCCTGAAGCCCGGGGACAAGATGCTGACCATGGACCTGGCGCACGGGGGCCATCTCACCCATGGCAACAAGGCCAACTTCTCCGGCAAGTTCTTCCAGATCATCCACTACGGCGTTCGCCGCGACGACGAGCGCATCGACTACGACGAACTGGCCCGACTTGCCCTGGAGCATCGGCCGCGGATGATCACCGTCGGCGCGAGCGCCTATTCTCGCATCATCGATTTCGCCCGGCTGGGGGAGATCGCCCGTGAGGCGCAGGCGCTGCTCCTTGCGGACATTGCCCATATCGCGGGTCTCGTCGCGGTCGGATTGCATCCGAGTCCGGTGCCGCATGCCGATTTTGTCACCACGACGACGCACAAGACCTTGCGCGGACCGCGCGCGGGCTTGATTCTCTGCCGCGCGCGTTATGCCAAGGAGATCGACTCCTGTGTCTTCCCGGGCATCCAGGGGGGACCCCTGATGCATGTGATCGCCGCGAAGGCGGTCTGTCTGCAGGAGGCGCTCCAACCCGAATTCAAGACGTATCAGCAGCAGATCCTTCGGAATGCGACGGCCCTGGCCGAAGGCGTGGCCCGAAACGGCTACCGTCTCGTTTCCGGCGGGACGGATAACCATCTGATGCTGGTGGATGTCGGGGCGCGGGGATTAACCGGCAAAGACTGCCAGTTGGCCCTCGACGCGGCCGGGATCACCGTCAACAAAAACACCATTCCCTACGAAACCCGATCGCCCTTCCAGGCAAGCGGGATCCGATTGGGCACTCCCGCGGTGACCACTCGTGGCATGCGCGAACCGGAGATGGCCGCGATTGCGGACATGGTCTGCGAGGTCCTCATGGAGCCGGGCAACCTCGCCACTGCGGATCGGGTCAGACATCGGGTTCGGGACCTGACGAGCCGGTTTCCGCTCCCTTCGTGACACGTGCTCAGAAAAATGCCCTTGCGGACTGCCGCGCCTTGGTCTTACTTCCGGGTCAAGGCAAGCTGGTCGTAGCGCCGCCCCGGTTCGAAGAAGTCCCCCCGTCTGTGACTCCAAGGGAGGTTTGACGCTGATCCTGGTAGCTGCGGTGACGCACCCAGCGTCCAGCCCCCCGACTCATTCTCTTCCCATGCCCAGACCCAAGAAGGCCCCCAATCCGGTCGCCGTCATCGATCCCCCTGGCGAGGTCCCCGCCTCCCGTGCGCGCGGTCCTCGCGGTCGAAAAAAGGCGGCACCGCCAGTTCCGACCGATTCTCTCGAATCCCCCTCGACTCCCGACTCAGGGCTCGGCCGTGTGGAACCGCCCCCGCCGGAGACCTCCAACCGGGCCGAAATCCCGCCCTCACCACCGGCTCCTGAAGCCGTTCCGAGCGCGGTCTCCGGGGAGGATCGGGAGGATCGCTCGCGGCCGCTCGCGCCTCCGGGAGATAGGGTCCATCCTCCGAGCTCACCGGTGGCGCCTCCCTCTTCGGGCCCGGAACCGTCCGCGCCCGCGGCGATGGTGACCCCGGAGGCACCGCCCGCGCCTCCTGTTTCTCCCGCGGTTCCCGCGGTTCCTCCGACGTTGCCGGCGGTTCAAAACACTCCGCGCGACGGTGCGTCGCCCGGGGCCCCCCCCAGGCCTGACGCCGCCGCGCCGCCGCCTCTGCCTCCGACGGCGGAGCCGACCCGGGGTGAGACCATCAACATCGCGAGGCTGCACGCGATGTCGATTTCGGATCTGAACTTCAAGGCCAAGGAGCTCGGAGTTGAAAACTTCGGGACGATGAAGAAGCACGAACTGGTCTTCGCGATTCTGCAGAAGAACGCCGAGCGCCGGGGAATGCTCTTTGCCGAAGGCGTCCTCGAGGTCATGCCCGAGGGTTACGGTTTTCTCCGATCGCCGAGCTTCAGCTACCTGGCATGCCCGGAGGACGTCTACGTTTCGCCCTCTCAGATCCGGCGGTTCGATCTTCAGACCGGTGATCACATCGCCGGTCAGATCCGCCCCCCAAAGGACAAGGAGCGCTATTTCGCGCTGCTCAAGGTCGAGTCGGTCGGGCACGAGGACCCTGATAAGGCCAAGGAAAAGACCCACTTCGAGAATCTCACACCTTTGTTCCCGAACAAGAGGATCCTCCTCGAGACGTCGGCTGAGGAGGTGAACACCCGCGTGGTGGACCTGGTGTGTCCCATCGGCAAGGGCACACGCGGCCTCATTGTCGCGCCGCCCCGGACCGGGAAGACCGTGCTGATGCAGAAGCTGGCGAATGCGGTCCTGAAGAACAGTCCGGAGGTCTACCTGATCATCCTCCTGATCGACGAGCGCCCCGAGGAAGTGACGGACATGGAGCGGTCCTGTCGCGGCGCAGAGGTCGTGAGTTCAACCTTTGATGAGCCGCCGGAGCGCCACGTGCAGGTTGCGGAGATGGTGATCGAAAAGGCCAAACGCATGGTCGAGCACAAAAAGGACGTCATGATCCTGCTCGATTCCATCACGCGCCTGGCGCGGGCCTACAACACGGTCCAACCGCACTCCGGCAAGATTCTGTCGGGCGGCGTCGATGCCAACGCGCTTCACAAGCCAAAGCGGTTTTTCGGCGCCGCCCGGAATATCGAGGAGGGCGGCTCTCTCACGATCATGGCGACCGCCCTGGTCGACACCGGCAGCCGCATGGATGAGGTCATCTTCGAGGAGTTCAAGGGGACGGGTAACATGGAGGTGCACCTCGATCGGGGCCTGGTGGATCGCCGCATCTTTCCCTCGATCAACATCGAGCGATCCGGCACGCGCAAAGAGGAGCTGCTCTACCATCCCGACGAGTACCAGCGGGTTGCGGTGCTCCGGCGGGCCCTTGTCGGCGTTTCGCCGGTCGAGGGGATGGAATTGTTGCTGGGCAAGCTTCGGAAGACCCAGAGCAACATCATGTTCCTCCTCAGCATGGGCCTCTCCCCCTAGCGCCCTAGCGGGGTGTCTCACCAGGAAGGAGTGAACCGCCTCGTCGTCAACGAATCCCGAACTGGCGCAGTTTCTCCCGGAGCGTGACACGCGAGATGCCAAGCCACCGGGCGGCGAGGGTCACATTGCCTCCCGAACGCTGGAAGGCCTGCCGGACGATTTCACCTTCTGCACGCGCGATGAGTCGCGCGTGCGCATCGGTGAGGCGGCCTTCGGCGGCATCATCGAGGAACTCGGCCGCCAGGGCCTTAAGCCCCTGCGCACCCGCCTCCTCCTGGCGTTCGGGCAGCGGCGCCAGCACCGCCTCGATGTGCTCGCGACCCACCGGGTAACCCTGCGCCCGAAGCAAGGCCTTGCGTACCACGTTCTCCAATTCCCGCACATTGCCTGGCCAGGCGTGCTGTCGCAGCCGGTTCATGGCATCTTCCCGAAAGACAGCGTGGTTCTCCCCCAATTCGGGTCCGTGACGCCGGGTAAAGTGCTGAACCAGCATCGGCAAGTCCTCCAGTCTCTCTCGCAATGCCGGCAGCCGGATGACCGCCACGGCCAGGCGGTGATACAGGTCTTCGCGGAATTCACCGCGGCCCCGGAGCAGTTCCAGGTCCCGGTGTGTCGCGCTGATCACGCGGACATCGACAGCGACGGTTTCCCGCCCGCCCAGCCGCTGGAGGGTTCGCTCCTGAAGCACCCGGAGGAGTTTGATTTGCGTGGCCGTCGGCAGATCACCGATCTCGTCCAGAAACAGCGTGCCGCCGCTCGCCTGTTCGAAGCGGCCGATTCGGCGCACCTCCGCCCCGGTGAAGGCTCCCCGCTCGTGTCCAAACAGTTCGCTCTCGAGCAGCGTTTCCGGTATCGCGGCGCAATGGACCGCCACGAACGCCTGCTGACTTCGGTCACTGTGCTGATAAAGGGCCCTCGCGATGAGTTCCTTGCCGGTACCGGTCTCTCCCTCGACGAGGACACTGACAGGTTTTGCGGCCAGGCGGCCGATCTCCTTGAAGACCGCCTGCATGGCGCGGCTCTGGCCGACCAACGCGGTCCCCGCCGGCGCCGCCTCTCCGAGCCCAACGGGCTCGGTCATGCTCCTCCGCGCCTCGACCGCCTTTCTGAGGAGATCGAGGAGTTCGGGAAGTTCGAACGGCTTGAGGACATAGTCGAACGCGCCGAGCTTCATGGCCTCGATGGCGGTCTCCGTGGTGCCGTGCGCGGTCATGAGCAGGATTGGGAGGCGGGGACGCTCGGAATGGAGCTGGCGGACGACCGTCAGGCCGTCGTGACCGGGAAGCCGGAGATCGGTCAGGACGACGTCGAGGGGTTCCCGCAACGCCCGTTCCAGCCCCCGGACCCCGTCTGCCTCGCCGAGCGTTTCATATCCCTCCTCCTCGAGGACCGGCACCAGGGCGTCGGTCACACTGCGGTCATCCTCAATCAGGAGCAGCCGGGGTCTGGGCATAGGCCTTGCCGACTCTCACCATCCGCTCCAGGAAGCGCAACCGTCGGAGGGTCGGCCCGCAGGGCTTCGCCTTCGTGGCGGTGGGTCACCAGGGTGTTGTTGCGCCACCCGCCCGCTACCCTCCGGCGGCTCGCGGCAGGATCACGCCAAAGGTCGTCCCGCTGCCGCGCTGCGTGCGGTATTGGAGCGTGCCGCCGTGACGCTCCACGATCCGAGCGGCGATGGATAATCCCAGTCCTGTTCCACCAGCCTTGGTGGTGAAGAAGGGATCAAACAGGCGTCGCTCGACTTCAGTGGGGATGCCTGCCCCGGTGTCGATGACCTCGATTCGCACCGCGGCCGAAGGGCGGCCTTCGAATCGGGCGCTCTCCAGTGCCGTTCGCAGGGTGACGCGGCCGCCTGGCCCGCAGGCCTCCGCCCCATTCTGCACGAGGTTGATCATCACCTGTTTCAGTTGCTGCTCGTCCGCCATCACCATCGCCTCGTTTTCGCCACTGACGATCAATTCGACCCCCGAGCGTTCCAGGGACGGCCCCAGCAAGGCCTTCACAGCGCCCAGGAGGGTCGGCAGGGACACCGGGGCGAACTGCGGGTCCGACGGACGCGCAAACTGGAGCACGTCCCGGACGATCCGTTCCAGTCGCCCGATTTCGTCCTCGATAATCTCCACTGCGGCGGTATCCGGGGAGCCGTCGGTCAGGCGCTTGCGGAGCATGTAGACCCTGGCCTTGATCGCCGTCAGCGGGTTGCGGATTTCGTGGGCCAGTCCGGCGGCGAGCACGCCCAGGGATGCCAGTTTCTCGTGGCGCTCGGCAACCGCCTGGGCCTCCCTGAGCCTGCCTTGGAGCGGTCGGAGCAATCCTCGATAGACCGCAACAACCAGGGCTCCGCCTGTCGCCACCAGCGCCACCAGGGACGCGAGGAGGAGATTCCGGAGCAACTCCAGCGTGTGGCCCGTATCCCTGAGAAACCCCCTCAGGGTGCGCCGGTGGGCCTCCGCCAACCCGGATCCCAGCTGGAGCAGGCGCCGCGACTCCCGCTCGAAGCGGGCCAGGTCCTCCAGCGCCACCGCCTCGCCGGCTCCGCCACGCCGATTACCCGCCAGCTTTCGCGCTGCATCCAGGTAGACGTCATACGCGGCGTCGAGGCTCGCCAGGAGGTTTTTCTCCTGGTCGGATTGCAGTCGCGGGGCTTGCTCGGACAGCCAGACGTTGAGCTCGTCGCTGGTCTGGTCGAACTCCTTCCAGAGGACCTCATCGCGGCGCTGCGCGAACCGGAGCAGGAGGTAATCGAGCTCGAGGATGGACTGTTCGAAGTGATCGGCCAGTCGGAAGCTTTCGATGTCCACCGTGTTGAGTCGCTCCGCGACGGTCCGGGCATGCGCCCAGGAGGTCGCTGCCGCCCAGGCCATTACGACGATCACGGCGGCAATCACCCCTCCAAACCACACCAGCCTTGACCGCAGGGCTTCCTTCACGAGCGGGAACGAGCACTTCCCGGACCGCTCCGGCGCGATGGGATGAGAGCCACCACTCCTGGCATTCACCGCTGCCATAAGAACCCCAGAAGCCCCCGGGTCCGGTCAGCCATCGATCGCTCCATGATCACCGACTGACCGGTCCGTGGGGTTTGGGTGGACCGATCCCTGCAGTTTCCGCCCTTGCGCTGCCTGGCACAAGGCTGGCTTGCTTAGCGCATCATTCATGACTCTTGTTTCCTGTCTCCGATCTGTGCTTGTGGCCGGTGTGATTGGCGTTGGGCTGGCGGCACCGGCTGCCGACCTGGGAACCTCGACGGCCGCCGCCCCTCCGGTGAAGGCCGCCACCGTCACACCTCCGCATTCCACCACCTCCAAAGGAGTGAAGTCCAAGGGAGTCAAATCCACTAAGGGCTCCCGCCGCGCCGTTCGGCGGTCCTCGGCCTCGAGGACTCCGAAGAAGTCCTCCTCCCGTTCTCGCAAGCGCGCGAAGGGCCGGTCTGCTACCCATGCCAGAATCCCCGCTCCGGCTCCTTCTCGTTAGCGCCTGCGGCCGGGCGCCGATTCACCCTGTCGGCGCCCGGCGTTTGCCTTGGTCGGTTTCCGGCTCCGCCCTTCAACGGGGCGCCGCCGCAGTCTTTTGTGTCGTTTCCTTCCGGCCACGTGCCTTTGTCGTCCACATCGCCTCTCTCGGCGTCGGCCAGGCGCCGCCGACATCGCGTTCTGCTCGTCGATGACGACGCCTCCGTTCGGGCTTCCCTGGCGGAGGCCCTCGAATTTGGATCCGGCCTGCAGCTCGAGGTCCGCAGCGTCGGGGGCGCCCGGGAGGCTGTCGCCTTCTTCCTCGCGTGGCATCCGGATCTGGTGATCCTCGACCTCGGTCTGCCCGACAGCAACGGGTGGCAGGTGTTTGAAACCATGGGGACCTCCCGCCCCTTCACGCCGTTTGTTGTCATCACGGCGCAACCCGGGCAATCGGACCGGGCGCGAATGGCTGGGGTCGACGCGTTCATCGAGAAGCCCCTAAGCATCCCCGCGTTGCTGGATCTTGTTTTCCGTCTGCTGAGCGAATCCGAACAGGAGCGGGTTGCCCGGATGATGCTGCCCCACCGGCGGCCGCTCTTCATCGCGAGCGAACCCGGCGAGGGACCGTGAGCCTGTTGGGGCATGTTGGAGTCCTTTGCTTTTCAGCCGCGGGATTGCTAGGATCCGTATCTCGTGGCACCTGTCCCGCACCCAACACGCCCGCGTTTGGTTCGTCCTCAAGCCTGTCCCGCCATGCTGCTGGGACTGGCGCTGGTCTTGACCGCCTGCCACCGCAAGGAGGTGGCCGTTTACGACGCCCCTAAGGACTCGGCGCCTCCGCCCGCCACACCTCCCCCGGCCCATGGTGGAATGGGCTCGCTGCCCGGTGGCATGCCGGCCTTGCCCGGTTTGCGCTGGTCGACGCTACCCGAGGGTTGGACCTCTCTGGGCCCAGCGGGCATGAGGGTCGGCAACTTCTCGATCAAGGGATCGGCGGGCGGCGCTGCGGAGCTTGCCGTCATTCCCCTGCCCGGTTCCGGGGGCGGCGATCTCGACCTCGTGAACCTCTGGCGCGGTCAGCTTCAGCTCCCTCCGATCCCGGAATCGGAGCTCTCCGCGCACACCGACGAGACGACACTCGCCGGTCAGCCGGTGAAGATCTTCAGCATTGTCGGCACCAACGCGACCGACGCGGCAGCCGGCGGGAACCAGATCCTGGTGGTCGCCCTCCGCAGGGAAGGGTTCACCTGGTTTTTCAAACTCTCAGGGGATGCCCTGACGGTCGATGCCAACCGGGACGGGCTGAAATCGTTCCTCGGGAATGTGGAGTTCACGGCGCCTGAAGCGCCGCCGATGATGGCGTCGGCCCCCGCTTCAGCGCCCCCCGCCGCCCTTTCGGGGGGCGGAGAGGACTCGACTCCCGCGCCGGCCTGGGGGGTCCCGACCGATTGGCGCCCGGCGGCCGCTCCGCCCATGGTTCACAGCAAGTGGGACGTGCCGTCCGCGGGGACAGGCAGCGCCGAGGTGACGGTGAGCGTCTTTCCCGGGGCGGTGGGCGGGGTCGCGGCAAATCTCAATCGCTGGCGCGCGCAGGTGGGTCTGAGCCCGGCGCCCGAAAGCGAACTCAACGCCCTGGCGGACAATCTCGACGTCCTCGGCGGCAAGGCGACACTGGCCGACTTTGCCGGGACGAGCCCCAAGACCGGGCAATCGGTTCGCATGGTTGCCGCGATCGTTCAAAGGGGCGGCCAGAGTTGGTTTTACAAGCTCATGGGGGATCCCGCGGCCGTCGAGGCTCAACGATCGGCCTTTTTGAAGTTTGTGCAGACTGTTCAGTATTCGCCTTCCGCATGAGTCCGCAGATCAAGACACTTCTGAAGCCGGTTGCGTCCCTTCGACTGACGATTGTTCTCCTGGCCCTGAGCCTGGTCCTGGTGTTCCTGGGGACCATGGCCCAGGAGCCGCTTGGGTTGTATCTCGCGCAGGCCCGGTTCTTTCACAGCGCGTTTGTTGATCTGGCTTCGATGACCGCCGCGGTCAAAAAGGCCCTTCAGATGGTCCACGTCTACCTGGAACCCTCGGATGCCGCCGAGGTGCAGGCGGCACCCTATATTCCGGTGTACCCGGGCGGATACCTGCTTGGTTCTCTGCTGGTCATCAACCTGATCACCGCGCATGCCTTCCGGTTTCGGTTCACATGGAAGAAGACGGGCATCCTGATGGTCCACGCGGGATTGATCCTCCTGCTGGTCGGGCAGCTCTTCACGGATTTGTTTGCGAAAGAAAGCGCCATGCGCCTGACGGAAGGCGAGACGAAGAGCTATTCCGAGAGCGACCGCCGATCGGAGCTGGCCGTGGTGGATTCGACTTCGTCGGAGCGCGACCGGGTCGTTGCGATTCCCCAAGGCGCGCTCGACGCGGGTGTCACCATCCGCCGTCCCGAACTGCCGTTCGCCGTCCACGTCCTCCGCTATTATCCAAATTCCGATCTCACGACCAACCGCGCGTCGGCCCCCGACGCGCCGGAAGTCTCGCGCGGGATGGGCCGACTGTATTTCCCCGTCGGCCTGCCGCGCGTCACGGACATGAACTCACGGGACGTGCCCAGTGCGGTTGTCGAACTCCAGGGTCCGGAGGGTTCGGTGGGGTCCCTGCTTCTGAGTGAGCACCTCGCCAGGCCCGAGACCCTCGCGTACAAGGATCACACCTACGAGTTGACCCTTCGACCGCAGCGTCACTATCTGGGTTTCAGCCTCAGCCTCCTGGATTTCCGCCACGACGTCTACCCCGGCACCGACAAGCCCAAGAACTTTTCCAGCGACGTCCGGTTGCGAAATCCGTCCACCCGCGAGGATCGGCAGGTACGGATCTACATGAACAACCCGCTTCGTTACGAGGGCCTCACGTTTTACCAGGCGAGTTTCGATCCCCGGGACGAACGCGTGACGATCCTCCAGGTGGTGAGGAACCCCGTCTGGCTGACGCCATATGTCGCGTGTCTCGCGGTCGGACTCGGGCTGCTGGTGCAGTTCGGGATCCACCTCGTCGGCTTCCTCCGTCGCCGCCAGCCGGTACCCGCGCAGCCTGAAGGATCGCCGTCCAGGCGGCCTGCGCCTACGCCATCCGCATCGGCATGATGACGTAAAGAAACGGAGTATTGGTCTTAAGCACCCCCGGGCTGAGATCGTCGCTCAGCTCCAGGTAGACCTCATCGGAGTCGACAGCCTTGAGCGGATCCATGAGGTAGATCGGGTTGAAAGCGATCGCCACATCCGGTCCCTTGTAGTTCATCGCGAGGCTCTCGCGGGCCTCGCCGACCTCCGGTGTGTTGGCCGTAATGGCCAGATTATTCTTGGAAAAGCTCAACTTGACCGAATTGGACTTGTCGCTCGTCATGATCTCGGCCCTGCGGAGGGCATGGAGGAGTTCCTCCCTCACGAGCGTGACCCGCTCCCGGAATTCCGTCGGGATGACCTGCCGGTAATTGGGATAGGCGCCCTCGACCAGCTTGGAGATCAACAGAACCGAGGGGGACTTCTCTCCCTTGAGCGTGAACGCCACCTGGTTTTCCGTGTACCGGATCGCCACGTCTCCGCCGGGCTGGAGCAACCGCGTCAGCTCGTTAATCGCCTTGGTGGGAACGATAAAGTCTCCTTCACATTCGGGGCCGATCTCGGCCTCTTCCTCCACAAGCGCGAGCCGCCGGCCATCCGTCGCCACCAGCGTCAGCTTGTGCTCCTTCAGGCTGTGATAGACCCCGTTGAGCACGTACCGGCTCTCATCGGTGGAAATCGCAAACGCCGTCTTGCGGAGCATCCCCCGTAGCTTGTCCTGCGGCAGGGTGACAGCCTTCCGGTCCGAGAATTCCTGTTGCGGTGGGAAATCCTGCGCCGCCAGGCCATTGATCCGGTAATAGGAATTCCCCGCCGACAGCGTCGTGACATTCTTCTCGTCTGTCTCCAGTTCGATCTCCAGGTGACCGAGTTCGCGGCAGATCCCGAAGAATTTCTTCACCGGTATCGTGGTGCTGCCCGGTGTGGTGACGCCTGCCTCGACACTGCACGAAATCGTGACGTCCAGATCGGTTGCAGTCAGGTCCAGGCGACCCTCACCCGCCTTCAACAGGACGTTCGACAAGATCGGCAGCGTGGTGCGGCTTCCGACCACGTTCTGAACCGCCTGGAGCCCTTGCAGGATCTGCTCCTTGCCGATCGCGAATTTCATGGTCGGCCCTTAATAGAATGATCCAATCAATATGAAAAGCCCCATATTAAGGGCTGTGAAGAAGCTCAACAACCGTCTGTAGGGGTTGATGGTCGGGCGGTTCAGCATGGACGATCCCCTGAGCAACCTCGCGAGAAGCGGGGCAGAACCGGGCTGTTCTTCGCAGCCGGCGAATATCTCCTCTGGTTTTCCACCGGTTGTTCACGCCTTCCGATCAGGTTGTTCGCACCTGCCGGATCACCTCCGGGAGGATCAGGCAAAGGCGCTGGACTTCGGACTCAGTGGTCTCACGGCCAAGGGAAAGCCTGACGAGCGAGGCGGCCGCCGCGCGCGAAGCCCCCATGGCAAGGAGGACGTGGGATGGCTGCAGGGAGCCAACCGAGCAGGCGGACCCGCTGGAGGCCCCAACACCCGCAAGGTCGAGCGCGGCGAGCACGCTGATGCTGTCGGCCCCTTCGACGGTAAAGGCGACTGTGTTCGCGAGGACGCGGTCGGGCGGTCCCTGCACGACAACCCCCTCGATCGCGGTCAGCGCCGACCGCAGGCGGGTCGTCCACACCCGTAGCTGCTGCTGATCGAAGACAGGCCTGGCAACAAACCTCGAGACCGCCTCCGCCAAACCCACGATGGCAGGCACATTCTCCGTGCCGGCACGTCGTTCGTTTTCGTGGGAACCGCCCACGATCATAGGGTGCAGCCGAAGGGGGGAACGGACGAACAAAAGGCCTGCTCCGCGCGGCCCGTGAATCTTGTGGGCGCAGAGGGTCACAAAATCCGCCGAGAACTCGCCGATCGCATCGAAAGGTTCTTTTCCGAACCACTGGACCGCATCGGTATGAAACAAGACGCCGCGGTCACGGCAGAACCGGCCGATCTCCTGGACGGGTTGGAGGGTGCCGACTTCGTTGTTGGCGGCCATGACGGACACGAGGACGGTGTCCGCGCGGACCGCCGCGGCAACGTCCTCGAGAGCGACCGAACCCGATGCGTCCACGGGCAGGAGGGTCAAGGAAAAGCCCAGGTCGCGGGCGAGACGCTCGAAGGCGTGGAGGACGGCGGGATGTTCGACAGGCGAGCAGACGAGGTGCCGCCCTCGATCCTGATGGGCGAGAACTCCCCCAAAGATCGCCAGGTTGTTGGCCTCGGTGCCGCCGCTTGTGAACACGAGCTCCGACGGCTTGCAGGCGAGGACGAGGGCGACGCGTTCACGAGCTTCGTCGAGAAGCAGGCGGGCCTGGCGACCCGCCTGGTGGACACTGGAAGGATTGCCCCACGCCCCGTCGAGGGCGGCGACCATCGAGGCGCGGACAGCGGGATCGAGGGGTGTGGTGGCGTTGTAATCGACGTAGATGAATCGGCCATCCGCGGATTCCGACGGCAGGGGTTCCGGCGGGTGATTCACACGGACCGATGGCAGAAGGCGTCAAAGGCGCCGCCGTAGAGCAAACGAATGTCCCGCCGGATATCGGCCTCGGTGGCCCGCCAGCCGGAGACAGCGAGGTCGGCGTATTTCGATTTCAACACCCCGGCGATCGTTCGTCGGTTATGGTCCCACTTGTAGACGAGTTGGTCGAGAACACGAGCGTCGGAGTGTTGGGGCGTGAAGCTGAGCCCCAAAAGCTCCAGGCGCATACGGGTCATTTCATCGACGATCGAGGGGATGTTGGTGAACCACCAACAGCCAAAGACGTGGAGGTTCCGGAACTTGCGGGCGACGACGCAAAGGTCATGCTGGTTCTCTCGGGCAAGGACCGTCGCGAGGAACCGGACGTCCGGATGCGTGGCGCAAAGGGCCTCGAGGCTGCCGAGATCGGCCCGCCCAACCCCATCACCGGCGAGCCGCAGGGACGGGTTAACAGCCCGTTTTACCCCGAGCATGAGGGCGAATGGCAGACCAGACTCCCGACAGAATGGAAGCACGACGTTGTCGATGACGGCCGAGGTCTCTTCAGCGTCCGGATAGTGAAAAGACGGCGGAAGAGAGACCATGACGTAGCGTGCCTCCATGCGACGGGCCCAATCGGCGAGGAATCGTCGAGCCACGTCGAACGAGGATGGATCCAGGCCCGCGCCCGTGGAGTAGCCAAGCTCACGGAGCCGCACGGAGGTCGGACCCCAGGAGAGGACGAGAGGATCGATCCGCAGGGCGGACTGGAAACGCGGGTCCCTCGGAAACGAGCGTTCCCATGTCGATCTCTCGAGATCATCGAAAGGCGAGTTGGTCATGCACACGGATCGCACGCCGGCCAGGTCGAGGCAGCGCGAGAGGTAATCTTCGACCTTCCAGGAGGCGAACCAGCGGCGGAGGGCGGAAAGGTCCCTGGAGCGGGGCTCGATCCCGAGGAGGTTGAGGGTCGTCACCACCCCGCGGCAGGCCTCCGAGACGGGTGAACGCTCGAGAAACAACTGACGCCAGACGAGATCGGCCTGTTGGACCCTTGAAAGCTCCCAGAACGCCTCATAGGGCATCTCGAGGACCCGGAACGTCTCGGCGACCAGGTAGTGATAGACCAGCAGGTCGTCGATTCCCCAAAGGAGGAGCGATCCGAAGGCGGGGTCGTAGAGATGGGTATGGATGTCGTCGACCGGCGTCTCGAGCGCGATGCGCTCGACGAGCGGTCCGAGTGAGTCCGACGAGGGATCAGGGGTCGAAGGCATGCCTGGTTACAGATCCGCTTCGGAATGGGCTCGTCGCTCCCGGCTCGCAACCCATGGCTCACTCACCCCACTACCGCTTCTGGTTCGCCGCCTGAACCTGGCCGACGAGGTTGGTGTACAGGGAGCGAACCTTCGCGTAGTCCTCACCGAGTGTCTTGTAGTCGGAAGCGAGTTTATTGAATCGAACGACGACATCATTCCGCTCCGTCACCAGCTCTTTCATCTTGTCGTTCTGGGACTGGATGATCTCGTTCTGCTGGCGGATGTTCTCGTTGGCCTTATCGAAGGCCTCCTTGTATTGCTGCTCGACCACCGTCGCGCGTTTCTGCTGGCCATCCAGGTCGCGTCGCAGCCCGGCCGCCGCCTGATCCAGCTCGGCGACACGAGTCAGGTTGCTCTTGAGATTGGAGGCCAGGGTCTCCCGCAGGCCCTCGATGCGTTTGATTTCGTCGCTGCTGACGCCGAGACTCTGCTTCAGGTTCTGAATCTCGGACGACTTCTGAAAGAGGTCCGAGCCCCGCTGTTCGAGTTCAGCCCGAAGCCGGGCCTCGCGCTGCCATTGGTAGGCATTGAAGGCGCACAGCCCCAGGGCGACGACGATGAGCAGATTGACGAGAAAGGCTTTCATTCACGCCCCCATCCCGACCAGCCCTTGACGGCGCTGAAGCGAGCCGCCGCCATCCTTCGGAGAAGGCACACGCCCAGCTTCAGGAGACGACCTCGCCGACCTGCCAGCGGAGGAATCGTCGGATCGTGATGGTGTCGTCGAACAGCGTCGCGATGGCCTCCACGTGCTGGCGGACCGTCTTCTCCGGATCCTTCACGAAGCCCTGTTCCACCAGGCAGACGGACTGGAAGAACTTCTCGAGCATGCCCTGGATGATCTTCTCGAGCGCCTGGGCGGGCTTGCCCTTGAGCCGGTCGGATTGAGCGGCGATCTCCCGCTCCTTCTCGACGACCGCAGATGGGACGTCCTCGCGCGTCACGGCGGAGGGCGTGGCGGCCGCGATCTGGAGTGTGATGTCCTTCACCAATTGGATGAACCCCTCCTGGGCGGTCGTGGCTTCCTTGCCGCACCCGACCTCGACGAGCACGCCAACCTTGCCTCCGGTGTGGATGTAGGCGGCGATAAGGCCAGGCCCCGTGAGATCGAAACGGGCATGGCGCGGGATCTTGATGTTCTCGCCCACCTTCGCGACGGCGCCGACGCGGAGGGTTTCGAGCTCCGCCTTGGGATCCGAGGCGATCGTGCGCGCCACCTCCTCGCAGAAGGCGCGGAATGTCTCATTCTTCGCGACGAAGTCCGTCTCGCAGTTGATCTCGACGAGAACGCCTGCGCGGCCGCGGTTCACGATGTACTGGGCGATGACCCCCTCGCGGGCTTCGCGTCCGGCCTTCTTCGCCGCCTGGGCGACGCCTCGTTTGCGAAGCAATTCGACCGCAGCTTCCAGGTCGCCGGCTGCATCCGTCAGCGCCTTCTTGCAGTCCATCAAACCCGCATTGGTCATTTCACGCAGTTTCCCGACGGCATTGGCAGTGATTTCAGGCATAAGGTTTGAACTCCGGGATGGGGAATGGCGGTTCAGAGTGCCGCGCCCGCCGCCCGGCGGAAACCGGCGGCGGCGCGATGGATGGCGAAAGTGACAGCGCTCGATCAGGCGGGCACGGAGGCCGGAGACGCATGAGCCATCGAGGCCCCTTCGGACGACGCCGGCTGCGGCGTCTCGGCTGACACGGGGGTCAACGGTTCCGCGGCAGGCGCCTCCGCACCCGGAGCGGGCGCGCCCGGGGGAGGAGTCGCCGGAGCGGCGGTGGCTTCGCCCGCTTCGGACGGTTTGCGACGGGCGTACTTGGACTCGTACTCGGCGCGCCCGCGGGAGATGAAATCCATGATCGTCTGGAGGATCAGCCGGACCGCGCGAATCGCGTCGTCGTTGCCGGCGACGGGGTAATCGGCCAGGCCGGGATCGCAGTTGGTGTCGACGATGGCGACGATCGGGATCTTGAGACGTCTGGCCTCCGCCACGGCGTTGTGCTCGCGCTTGAGGTCCACGATGAAGAGCGCCGAGGGCATCTTCTGGGACATCGCCCGAATGCCGTCGAGGTTCTTGCGGAACCGCGCCGCCTCCCGCCGCAGCATCGATTGCTCCTGCTTGACGTAATTCAGAATCGTCCCGTCGGTCTCCATCTTCTCGATGTGCCGAAGGCGCTCGAGCGATCGCTTCAGCGTGGCGAAGTTGGTCAGGGTCCCGCCGAGCCAGCGCTCGGTGACGTACATCGCGCCGCACGCGACGGCGGCCTCCTTGACCGCGGACTGGGCCTGTTTCTTGGTCCCGACAAACAGGATCTCATCGCCCCGCCGGGCGATCTCGAAGAGAAACGAACAGGCGGTCTCCAGTTGCGCGGTCGTCTTGCTGAGGTCGATGATGTGAATGCCGTTACGGGCCTCGAAGATGAAAGGTTTCATCTTCGGATTCCAGCGACGGGTCTGGTGCCCAAAATGGACACCGGCTTCCAGCAGTTCCTTGATGCCGATATTCAGCACGGTTTTCCTTGGTTGGCAGCCGCCGGTCCGAGCCGACAGCCATCCCGCGGAACACGGGATTCGATTCGGTGTTGTTGTGGCCGCCCGTGACCCCCGCGGGTTCGGGACTCTTTGATGGCCGTTGCCCCTGAACCGGCCAGCGGTGCAAGGGTTAGAAAGCCTATCAGCCGAAAAGGTTGGGGCAATAGCTATTTTGCGCCTATCGCTCGGGCACTGGGAGATCGCGCCGGGGTGAACGAGCCGGCGGGGTGGACAAACCGAGCACGAGTCCGGCCAGGATCATTACGGCACCCAGGACATGGCCCGGGTGGAGATGCTCGCCCGCAAGGGCGACGGCCAGTCCGGTCCCCAGGATGGGCTGGAGATAGATCGTCATCGCCGCGACGCTCACCGGCACGTCCCGGATAACCACGTGCCAGATGCTGTAGCCGATCGAAGTCAGCACCACCCCCAGAAACGCAAGGCAGACCCAGGTCTCCCAGGACAGCGCCCGGAACGCCTCGAGGTGCGATCGCCCACCGGGCAGAAGCAGACACAGATTCGCAGTGGACCCCGCGCCAAGCGCGAGCCCGACCACCTTGGGGATACCCCACGAACGGGTCAGGGGCTTACCCATCACGGACCACACCGCCTCGCTTGCGAACGAGAGGAGGATGAGCAGGTTGGCGCCCAATCCGGGGAGCGGCGCAACGGGACGCCAAAGGGACATCGCGGCGACTCCCCCCATCGCGATCCCAAAGCCCGCCCATCGTCGTCCGGGAATCCGCTCATGCAGGAACATCGCAGCGCCGAGCGACGAGACGAGCGGATCCAGGGCCAGCAGGATCGACGCGTCCGACGCGCTCCCAAGCTGGATGCCCCCAATCTGCAGGAGATGCCCCACATTGAATACGACGATGCCCATCGCGACGGTTCGCCAGAAATCCGCGCCGCGTGGAAGGCGACCCGGCAAGAGCGGCCATAGAATGAGGATGCCCCCCAGAGCCAGGGCGTACCGGAGGAAGACGAACTCGGCTGCGGAGAGCGCGTGTTCCAGCCGCGTGACGACCGTCGGGACGGCCGCCCAGCCGGAGTTCAGCAAGAGGAGCAGTGCCAGGTGCGAACGTTTCACCCGCAAGAGTCACGGTTCGGCGTTGCGGGGATCGAGTGTGTATCGGCATCCGGCGCCTTCAGGCGCGGTCGGATCGTCACGAAGGCGGGCAATGTCACGTCGTCCGGCTGAGAGACCGGCGCGAAGAGATCGTACCATTTGGTCAGGTCGGCCTCCTGGGCGCCAAAATTGATGTGAACCAGGTGGCGGTTGCCCTCTTTCCGAATTCCATCGATCACGGTGGAGTGTCCGAAATCCACGATGTTTCCAAAATGGAAATACACCGGCCGGTCGGCGGCGAGTTCCGTTGTGAGCAATGTCACGATGTGCGGATTGTCAATCAGGGAAGGATTCGGTCCAAAGCCGAAGGCTTGCGGACAGGCATCCATCAGCATAGAACCTGACGGATCTGATGAGACGTGTGAAGATCAGGTGCTGTCTGCTCCTCCTCGGCGGCAGCTACGCGGCAGGGGCGTCGAATCAGATCACCGCGACCCCACCGACCGGTCCGCCCGGAGCCACCATCACCTTGGGAGGATCGGTCGCTGAGGGTTCTTCGTCGGCGATGGTCTATTGGGACGAGGCAGGCACCCTGCAGATACTGGCCACCATCACGCCGGCGCCCAATGGCAGCTTTGGCTTGCAGATCAACGTCCCCGACAACGCGACCACCGGACCCGCAAAGATCGCTGTTCTCGCTGCGGGAGGCGACCTCGAACGGGACCTGGTGTCAGCGGATTTTCGCGTGGAAACAGCGCCACCCGGAACCTTCCAAGGAACCGTGAAGAACGCGGCAGGAGACCCGGTCACAGCGGGCGTCCCGATTCGGCTGCTGGACCGGCACGGCCTCCCGGTCGCTGAAAGCCGGACGGACGCGACCGGGGCGTACCGCTTTGGCGGTCTGCCGCCAGGCAGATACGGCATCCAGGTCCTCGACGACGGCTATCCGCCGGATTCGTCCGATGTCACGGCCGGCGGAACCACGGTTGTCGAGACGGAGGCAGCGGGAGCCGCGAACTTTGAATTCCCATACCTCCAACCCACGAGCTTCGGCGCGATGGCGCTGCCCGGAGGCTCTTATCCCGGCAGCCTCCCGGTTCAGGTCGGGGACATCGATCAGGAACCGTTCGCGCGGCTGGTGTCGCTGAGAGGTGCGGGATTGGCGCCGCTCAACGTGCGTTTCTGGGTGGCGCTTCAGAGGGTCCTCCTACCCACGAACGCGCCGTTGATCGTGGTGTTCCAGCTGCTGAAGAAAGACGGATCGGAGGTGATGAACCTCGTGAGTGCGAAGCCCACTGTCCTTTATCCTGCCGTGCCGTATCAGTTTTCGGCCTTCGCGGTGGACGTGAACTCGTTCGAGTTGGTCCCCGGCAGCCTGACTTTGCGCATCACGGCCGTCTCGGTTGGTTTCACCCTTGTCGGGAAATGGGAGTTCCCGGTGGATGTCATTGATCTGGGTTCCCGTTGGTACTCGGGCAACGTGACGGGTCCGAAACTCCAGGTCGCGCGACAGGATTTCTATCGGTTGCGGTACGACTTCAGCGGCACGATGCCCAAGCTCGCCAGCAGCCCGATCTTTCAGGAGAACTGGGATCTTCAACTCGTTCAGGTGAACAACTCCCTCGATGCCAGCTTTAGCCTCCAGGAGCACTACGACACCGATGGCGGATGGTGGGGCCACGCGAAGGCGGTGGCCAAACTCGAGCTCTTCAGCCAGTCCCTGATCGATGACCAGCGCGATTTCGCGGGACCTTTTGGGGCCGGTCTCGAGAGCAGCACTTACTCCCTGGACCCGGCCTTCAGCCATACGCTGCCCTTTCCGATCGAGATCCCCGTCGTCGGCGTCGGCCTGCCGACACCCGTTGATATCTGCGGGCTGACCTTCGGCGGCGCGCTGGGCGGCTTTCTGGACCTGGACGGATCCGTGTCGCTTGGCGCGACCCTCGAGAAGGACCTCCACCCGACGGTGACGGTCACACCCGCGCTGGCGGTCTCATTTCCGGTAAAGGCGGAACTGGATGCCGGGGTCTGCCAGGCCTCCGCGAAGATCGAACCCAAGGGGGAAGTCCAAGTCCCGCTGGTCTTCGACCCGGCGGCCTCGCCCGTCGTCGGCTGGAAGGGCCTTTGCGTCACCTTCAGCGGGACGGCGAGCGGAAGCCTGACGTGCTGTGGATTTGGCTTCAGCAAGCAGTTCGATCTGTTTCCACCGATCCAGATCGGGAGCTGCGCCGCGACCGCGCCGTTGGACGCCTTGCCCTCATCGCTCCTGAGCCCGGGGGCCGCTGTCGTGCCGCCCCGGAATCTCTCACTCGCCGTCAGTCCGGCGGGATACGCCCTCGCCGCGTGGGAGGGTTACACCAATCAAGACGGCGTCCTGCGGCGAACAGCGCCCTGGGTCAGCGTCTATGACGGTCGGCAATGGAGCGATCCCCGGCCCGTGGCGGGGCCTGCAGAGGCGGGCATGGAGCCCCGGGTCGCGTTCCTGGGCGACCGCAAGGTCAGGATCGTCTGGATTCGAGGCCGATCGTCGGCTGCGACGTCCGCGCCTCGGGATGCACGACTCAGCGACCGAAACGCGGTGCCGCAAGGCGTCTGCGACACGGTTCATGACGTGCTGGACCTCCTCTGCAACGGCTTTTTTGGTGGGATTGGGGGATTCGTGGACGGCGTCGTCTCCGGAGTCGAGGACATCTTCGGATTCTCGGAGCCCGCCCTGCGGAATGGAGTGAAGACGGTTGTGACCACCGCCTGGAGCCCGCCCGAGGAATTGACGAGCGACGATACCTACGACGGAAGGCCGGTGATCGCGGCGGATCCGCGTTCAGGAGAGACAGTGGTGGTCTGGCTCAAGGAGCAACCAGCGGTAGGGCGACAACAGGCGCTGGCGCTCTATTTCTCCCGGTCGTCGGGCGCGGGCTGGTCGGCCGCTGCCCGGGTGGACCCGGCCTCTCAATCTCTGGATTTCCAGCCAACCCTCCGCTTCGATCGGCAGGGGACCGCCTCCGCCGTGTGGGTCCGAGACGAGGACGGCAACGCGAATACGGGTTCCGACCGTCAGCTTATGTTCAGCACCCTGGGGCGCGCGGCATGGACGACGCCGGAGCGAATCACGGGCGTCCCGCAGGGCCCCTGGACCCCGAGCCTGGATTTCGACGCCCGCAACCGGGCGATGGTCGCCTTCGTGGTCCCGGCCCGGCACCCGAAGACGGGTGAACTCCTCCCCGCCGACGGCACGTTGAGCCTTCTCCAGGTGGCGCGGCAGTCCGACCGAGGATGGGAGAGCGAGGAGATCGGCGGTGGGAGGCGCGCATCGCGGCCGGTTCTTCGGGTCGGACCGTCGAACGCCGCGCTGGTGTTCTTCAGAAGTTTCGGCGTCCCCGGCCGGGTCACACCCGCCGGACAGGTGGGCGTTGCGACGGCCGACCTGGCCCAAGCCTCGCCGCATTGGTCATCGGGCGATCTTTCGTCAGACGACCGCCTGCACTGGCAGGTGACGGGTGAAATCAACCCGGTCTCGAACGAACCGATCCTCGCCTGGGAGGAACGCGACCCGCGGCAGGATGACGGGGAGCCCGTCCAGAGGTTGGAACGGTTCCCATGGCTGCCGGACCTGGCGTTTGCATCGGAGGGCATTCAATTCTCGAACACCAGGCCCGCGGCGGGAGAGACCGTCCGGCTGGTCGTCAAGGTGGTCAACCGCGGGCTGAAGCCCTGGGCGGGACAGCCCGTGACCGTCAGCTTGTATGACGAGCCGATCGTTCGCGGCGCGCAACCGTTCGCAACGCAAACCCTGACCGGACCGCTGGGGTTCGGGGAAACAGCGACCGTGACAGCAACGTACACCGCGAAGGACAGGGCCGAGAGGACGCTGACGGCGATCGTCGACGCCTCCAATGACGTTGCTGAATCGGACGAGACCCACAACTCCGTCGAGGCGCGGTTCGGGGGCTTGCCGGGTCCGACGGCGTTGGTGGCGCATCCCATGAGGGGAGAAGGGGCGATCCGCCTCGAGTGGCGGACCGACGTGACGGACGACTCGCTGCAACACTGGATCCTTCGCGCGCCGGAGGCCGGGGGCGAATTCGAGGTCGTGGGCAGGACAGGCACGACGACGTTCACGGATGGATCGGCCGCCGCGGGACGAGCTTATCGCTACCGGGTGGTTTCGGTGGATGCCGCGGGGGTGAGGTCGGTGGCGAAGGAGACTCCAGCGGTTGCCTGGACGCCGGATCCGCAGCGGGACACGGAAGCGCTCGCGCTGCAGGCCACGGCGAACGGTCGGGCGGCCACACTGGCGTGGAGGGCGCTGCCGGCTGTGCAACTGGAGGAGACGACGGAGCTCGGAGACCGGAGCAGGTGGACGCCGGTCACCGAAGCGGTCCGCACGGTTTCGGGCGTCGCGCAGGTGACGCTGCCGGCCGTCCAGGGAACGGCGTTCTTCCGGCTGGTGAAACGGTGAGAGGGCCCGCCGCGGTCATCGCCCGCAGCAGTGCTTGTACTTCTTTCCGCTCCCGCAGGGACACGGATCATTGCGTCCGACCTTCGGCCCGGGTCGAACGGATTTGGTCTTGCCGATTTCCTCGGTGACCTCGTCGAACACAGCCGCGGCGCGCTCGCGCTCCGCCGGTGAGGGCGGGGCGGCGGCCGCGGCGGCGGGACCGAAGGCATTGACCTCGGTGTGAAGGGTCCGTTGCGGGAGCTTGCGAAGGAAGTTCTGGAACGCCATGAGGCTCGACGCCGAAAGGAAGATATTCTGGCAGATCTCGCTCTTCATGTTCACCATCAGCTCCTCGAAGAGCGAGAAGGCCTCGGCCTTGTATTCCACGAGCGGGTCTTGCTGACCATAGGCCCGGAGAGAGATCGACACCCGCAGGCTGTCCATGTTGTACAGGTGCTCCTGCCATAGCCGGTCGATGGCACTGAGCATCGTGTAACGCTCGACGGTCTTCAGCGCCTCCGGGTTTTCGAAGCTGATTTTCAGGTCATACGCGTGGCGGACGGCGTCGCAAATGAAAGTGCCAGGGCGAATTGCTGCGGGCTGAAAGGCCGTCGAAGAGGGACCCCGGCAGGGGCGCCTCGGTGCCCGAGCGAGCCGCCTTGAGGATCTCCTCCTCCGGCATTCCAAGCGGAAAGTTCAGATTCACCCAGTCCGAGAGGCTTCGAATGTTCCACGCCGTCAGGTCGCTGCCGTCGTCGGTGAACTCACTGACCTTCTCGACGACGACCTCCTCCATGATGTCCATGAGGCGGTCGCGGCCATCCGGGGCGTGGATGATCTCGTTGCGGAAGCCGTAGATGACCTCGCGCTGATTGTTCATGACGTCGTCGTACTCGAGCGTCCGCTTGCGGATCTGGAAATTGTGCTGCTCGACGCGCTTCTGCGCCTGCTCGATCGATCGGTTGAGGAGCGGGTGCTCGAGTTCCTGGCCCTTCCTCGAGTCCCATCTTCTCCATGTACCGGATGATCCGGTCGGAGCCGAACAGCCGCATCAGGTCGTCCTCGAGGGAGATGAAGAAATGGGAGCAGCCGGGATCACCCTGGCGGGCGCAGCGGCCGCGAACTGGCGGTCGATGCGGCGGGCTTCGTGGCGTTCGGTGCCGATGACGTGCAAGGCCGCCGGCATCGGTGACGCCGGCGCCGAGTTTGATGTCGGTTCCGCGGCCGGCCATGTTGGTGGCTATGGTGACCGAACCGCGCTGGCCCGCGCGGGCGACGATCTCCGCTTCCTGCTGATGGTACTTGGCGTTGAGGACGGAGTGAACGATGCCCTCTTGCTTCAGCATGCCGCGAGAGGTGTTCGCTGACCTCGACCGAAATCGTGCCAACGAGGATCGGACGGCCCTGGCCGTGGACAGTCTCAATCTCGTTGAGCCACCGCGTCCGCACTTCTCGCGCTTGGTCTTGTAGACCGTATCATTGGCGTCCGCGCGCTGGCACGGGTTTGTTGGTGGGAATGACGAGGACGCCCAGGTTGATAGATATCGAGGAATTCCTGAGCCTCGGTCTCCGCGGTGCCGGTCATGCCCGCGAGCTTGTGAGTAGAGGCGGAAGTAATTCTGGATGGTGATCGTCGCGTAGGTCTGCGTTTCGCGTTCGATCTCGACGCCTTCCTTGGCCTCGACGGCCTGGTGCAGGCCGTCGCTCCAGCGGCGGCCCGGCATCAGCCGGCCGGTGTGCTCGTCGACGATGATGACCTTGTTCTCCTGAACGACGTACTGAACGTCCCGTTCGATACAGGCAGAAGGCCTTCAGGAGCTGCGAGATCGCATGGATCTGCTGGGCCTTGGTCTCGAACTCCTGCTGCGCTTTCGTCTTGGCGTCGAGCCGCTGGCGTGCGTCCAACTCGGTCGAGGAGTCGATGTCGTGAAACGCGGTCGCCGATGTCCGGCAGCATGAATGCATCCGGATCATTCGGGCCGCAGAAGTTGCGTCCCTTCTCCGTCAGGTCCGCTTCGTGGCTCTTCTCGTCGATCGCGAAGTAGAGTTCCTCCTTCTCGGCGTAGAGCTCGCTTCTTCGACTGATCCGCATGCAGCTGGAGTTCCGCGTGGTTCATCAGGCGAATGTTCTCCGGGTCTTCGAGCATCCGGAGGAATTCCGCCATGCGCGGCTGACCCTGTTTGACGCGGAAGAGGAGCAGCCCGATCTGCCGCTCCAACTCGTCACGGTTGGGGGGATTGGATCCGTCCTCCGGGTGCAGTTTTTTGAGGAGGCTCTCCGCCTCCGAAACGAAACCGGCGCAGAGCTTCTGCTGGGCGGCCACGAGCCGCTGAATCGCGGGCCGATAGTCGTCGTACACCTTGTTGTCGGTATGAACGACCGCGGGACCGGTAATGATGAGCGGCGTCCGCGCCTCATCGATCAGGATCGAGTCGACCTCGTCGACGATGGCGAAGTAATGATCCCGCTGGACCTGTTCGGCATAGGTGACGGCCATGCCATTGTCCCGGAGGTAATCGAAGCCGAACTCGGAGTTGGTGCCGTAGATGATGTCGGCGGCGTATTGGTCGCGTCGGATGTCCGGAGGCTGATCGTGCAGGATGCAGCCGACGGTCAGGCCGAGAAACCGGTAGATGGCGCCCATCCATTCGCTGTCACGAGCGGCGAGGTAATCGTTGACCGTGACGATATGAACGCCGCGACCCGTCAGGGCGTTGAGGTAGACCGGCAGGGTGGCCACCAGGGTTTTACCTTCGCCGGTCGCCATTTCCGCGATCTTCCCGGTGTGCAGGGCGGTTGCCGCCGATCAACTGCACATCGAACGGGATCATATCCCAGACAAGCTTGTGACCGCGGACATCGATCTCGGCCTTACGTTCCACCAGCCGACGGCAGGTGTTTTTCACCACCGCGAACGCCTCGGGCAGGATTTCGTCCAACCGGCGGGCGAGGGCGGTCTTGTCCTCGAGGGTGGCGAGTTCCGCCTTCCAGGTTGCGGTCTTTTCGCGGAGGGCCTCGTCGGAAAGGGAGCCGACGACCTGCTCGATCTCATTGATACGGACCACCAGGGGGCGAAGCTTTTTGACTTCGCGCTGGTTTCTGGTGCCGATGATCTTCCGAACGAAGTAACCGAGCATGATGGTAGGCCCTCGAGAAAGGGTCGGGCAAATTACGTGCCATAACCGGAAGCGTCAAAGGCTTTCGGGCCACGAACGAGGGCGCCAGGACGTCCCGACGCCCACGAACGATCGGGAGAGAATCCGTCGCCGCCGTGGAGCCCACGGTGAGACCAGGACTCGCCACGCGGCGCTCGCAACCCAGAGCCTTCGATCTCCCCTGCGTGGGCTTCGCGTCCTTCGGGGTTCACGCGCAGTTCAGCGTCAGGCGGTCTTCGCGGATTCGGCGACGGGCGGTCCGCCGTTGGCGGCCCCGGAACGTTTCGCGAGGATGGCGTCCAGGATCTTCTTCGCGAGGTCGGGCTTTTCGGCGAGGGTCCGCCGGGCCGCCTCGCGACCCTGGCCGATGAGTTCTCCGGAGAACTGCAGCCAGGCGCCCTTCTTGTCGATGACGCCATCGCCAATCCCCACATCGAGGAGACTGCCTTCCCCGTCGATCCCCTGATTGAACAGGATGTCGAACTCCGCCTCGGCGAAGGGCGGCGCCACCTTGTTTTTGACGATCTTGACCTTCACGTGGTTGCCGACGGCGTGGCCGGCGGGATCCTTCAGCACGTCTTTGCGGCGGATATCGATCCGAATGCTGGCGTAGAACTTCAGGGCCTTGCCGCCGGGCGTGGTCTCGGGATTGCCGAACATGACGCCGACCTTCTCGCGGATCTGGTTGGTGAACAGGCAGGTCGTTCGGGCCTTGGCCAGAATGGCGGTGAGTTTGCGCAACGCCTGGGACATCAAACGCGCCTGCATGCCCATGGTCGCCATCCCCATTTCACCCTCGAGTTCCGCCTTGGGGACCAGGGCGGCGACAGAGTCGATGACGATGACGTCGAGAGCGTTCGAGCGCGCGAGGGTCTCGCAGATCGACAGGGCCTCCTCGCCCGAGTCCGGCTGCGACACCAGGAGGTCGTTGAGGTTGACACCAAGGCGGCGGGCGTAATTCGGATCGAGCGCGTGTTCGGCGTCGATGAAGGCCGCAAGACCCCCCGCCCGTTGCGCATTGGCGATGATGTGGAGCATGACGGTCGTCTTCCCGGACGATTCCGGTCCAAAGATCTCGACGACGCGGCCGCGAGGGACCCCGCCGACACCCAGGGCAAGATCGAGACCCAATGAACCGGTCGGAATGACTTCAATCCTGCGCAGCGCCGAGACCTCCCCCAATCGCATGATCGCGCCATCACCGAATTGTTTGGTAATGGACGTGATCGCGGCGTCGAGCTCGCGCTGGCGGGCGGTCTCGGCGGGTTTCGTTTCCGGCGACTTGGCATCGTTCTTGGTCGGCATGTCAGGGAGTCCTCCGGACATCTCTTATCCTGAGCGCGCCACGCCGTAAAGCGGTCGGTGCCGCAATCGCGAGGAAACTCAATTCCGTTTTGACGCCCGCGACTCACTTTGGTAGCGATCCGGGCGAACGCGGACACTTCGTCCGTGTCAAGGAGGTAAGTAACATGAAACACACCGCACGACTGCGGCTGGCACTCTATTTTGCCGCCGCGATCACGTCGGTCGCCTTGGGAACCATGGCGGCCGACGAACCGGGGCCTGACAAGGCCGCTCCCGTCCCGTCATCCAAGCCGGCTCAGGCGCCACCCACGGGGACGAGCCGGAGGCGCGACACCTATCCGTTCCGGGGGGTGGTTGCGTCCATCGACGCGGAGGCGCGAACGGTCACGCTGGAGGGTCGCCAGAACCGTCGGGTGATCCATCTCACCGAGCTCACGCGGCTCGAGAAGGAGGGTCAACCCGCGCAGTTCGCCGACCTCAAGGCGGGGGACAGGGTTGGGGGAACCTTGAGGAAGACAGGGGACGGCCGGGAACAAGCCGTCCTCATCCGCCTGGGCCTGAAAAGGCCCGCGGCGGGATCGACACCCGCCGATCCCAACCGGGACAGACGGAACGAAAGGGATGCGGAATGAAGGGGTGACTGACGTGTAGCCACCCTCCCGGGGAAGGCAGGGCGTGAGCCCTGCCTTCTTGACCCGCCCGAGCCGTCCGCTCCCCGGCGGGGGCTCCCCGGGCCTCCCCCGACGAGCGCAACGCCCGTTTGACCCGCCTTTAGGCGCTCCGTAGATTGCCCGTCCTTTTATGAAGATCGTCGTGTGCGATCCAGTGTCGCCCAAGGGCATTTCGGTGCTTCAAAACTGTCCCGAGTTCACGGTGGACGTCGTGGGTAAGAAGCTGCCGGAGGCGGAGTTGTTGCCCAGGGTGCGGGATGCGGTGGCTCTGGTGGTCCGGTCCGAGACCCGGATCAATCGCGCCGTGATGGAGGCGGCGCCTTCGCTGAGGGTCGTCGGGCGGGCCGGGGTCGGCGTGGACAACGTCGATGTCGAGACCGCCACGGCTCGGGGTGTCGTCGTGATGAACACACCCGCAGGCAATACGATTTCCACGGCGGAATTGACCTTCTCGATGCTCCTGGCCCTTGCCCGCCGCATACCGCAGGCGCATGCCTCGATGAAGGCCGGGGAATGGAACCGGAAGGCCTTTTCCGGAAGCGAGGTGTACGGAAAGTCGCTGGGGATTCTGGGGATGGGCCGGATTGGAACCGAGGTGGCGCGGCGCGCGAGGGCCTTCGGCATGCGCGTGCTTGCCTTTGATCCGTACCTGGCGCCGACCCGGGCGCAGTCCCTGGACGTCGACGTCGAATGGGCCGGCCTGGACCGGTTGTTCGCCGAGTCGGATTTCATCACGGTCCACATGCCCATGACGGACGAGACCCGGGGCATGATCAACGCCGCCGCGCTCGAACGGATGAAACCGGGTGTCCGCCTTTTGAATTGCGCGCGCGGCGGCATCATTGTGGAGGCCGACCTGCTGAAGGCGCTCGAAAATGGGAAGGTCGCCGGCGCGGCGCTCGACGTGTATGAGGCCGAACCGCTCCCGGCCGACTCAGCCCTTCGGAAGTTGCCGCAGGTCATCATGACCCCTCACCTGGGCGCCAGCACGGAGGAGGCCCAGGACAATGTCGGCATCGAAGTGGCCGAGGCGATCACGGCCTATCTCCTCCAGGGAGAGATTCGCAATGCCGTGAACCTCCCGGCCCTCGACGCCAAGACCTATGCCCACCTCCGCCCCTACCTGTTGCTGGGCGAAAAACTCGGGCGGCTTGTGGGTCAGCTTGCCCCGAAACCATTGGATCGCGTGTTCATCACCTACGGCGGAAAGGCGAGGGAACTGCCCGCGACGGACCCGGTGACGCGGGCGATCCTACGCGGGTTGCTCGAGCCGAGTGCGGGAGCCGAACTCAACTATGTCAATGCCCGCGCCGTCGCCGCCAACCGCGGACTCGTGGTGGAGGAAAAACGATCCGACGAACCAGTCACCTTCAACGAGTGGCTTCACGTCGCGGTTTATGCAGGAAATGAAAAGACGTCCGCAGGGGGCACGTTTTTCGGTTCGCCGGACAATCCGCGCATCGTGCGCGTGTTCAGCACGCCGACCGAGATCTCCCTACAAGGTGTCGTCCTGCTTCTGCGCAACCGGGATCGTCCGGGAATGGTTGGCCATATAGGCACCCTGCTTGGCCGTCATGAGGTGAATATCGCGAGCATGACCCTGGGTCGGGACCATGCCGGAGGGTTCGCCCTCACCGCGCTCAACCTCGATTCCGTGCCGCCGGAGGCTGCACTTGAGGAAATCCGTCGAGACCCTGACATTTCCTACGTGCGGGTGGTCCGCCTTTGAACCACGGATCCGGTCTGGAGCCACCCGCCGCGCCGGATCTACATTTCGTCAACCCACCCATCCGCCCGTGATCGCCCGTTTTTGCCGCATCGCCGTTCTTGGATCTTTCGCCGCCGCTTCGCTTTGGACCCTGCAGGGGGCGGACCCTATTGTGCTCGCCCGGGGCAAGGGCGTCGAGGTGACGCAGGATCAACTCGACCAGGCCTTCATCAATCTTCGGGCGACCTTGGCCGCCAAGGGCGGCAACGTGCCGGAATCGCAAAGGGCCGAGATCGAGAAGCAACTGACGCAGAAGATCGCGCTCACCCAGATTCTTCTTGGAAAGGCGACGGAGGTGGATCGTAAGAGCGCGGCGGACAAGGTGAAGCGCCTGGTGGACGAGCAGCGGGCCAAGGCTGGATCCCAGTCGCGATTCGAATTCGAAATCCGCGCGGCGGGGCTGTCGCCAAAGACCTTCGAGAAGGATCTGCTCGAGCGGGCCGTTTGCGAGGAGGTCCTGGACCGCGAACTCCGACCGAGACTGGGTGTGACGCCGCAAAAGATCCGGTCCTATTACGACGAGCACTCCAACGAGTTCCGGCAGCCCGAGCGGGTCCGCCTCCAGCAGGTCGTGCTCTCCAAGCGGTCTCCGGAGGGAGGCGAGCTGTCCCCCGACCAGGTCCAGGAGAAACAGGGGCTCGCGCAGAAGCTCCTGGAACGATTGAAGAACGGCGAACCGGTGGCCTCGATCGCACGACAGTACTCGGATGATCCGGCGGGCCGTGAGCACGACGGCGAATACGTGTTTCCCGTGGGGCGGATGGTCCCCGAGCTGGAGGGCGCGGTCCTGACCATGCCGACCAATCAGCTTAGCGGCATCATCAGCACCCCCTATGCCTTTCACATCGTGAAGGTCCTGGAGCGGTTCCCGGGCGACCTCGTCGCCTTTGACAGCGTGACCAACCGCATCGCGGTCGCGCTGGAGCTCCAGGCGACGCAAGAGGCGCTGCCCGCCTATCAACAACAGTTGTTCGAGGAAGCCGGCGTCAAATTCAGCGACCTCGACTGATCGACCCTCCCCGCCGAGCCGGCTGGTCTTTAGAGCCATTCCCACTTTTCAGACGGGCTCTTAGGAGCGCTCGCGCTATTCTGGCCGGGCATGCCACGCCTGACCCCGCGACCGTCCTGTCGCGCCACCTTCCTCATCGCGGGAACGATCCTTGGTCTCGGACAGGCGATCCACCCCGCGACGGGCGAGCCCAGCGAAGTGGAGCCGACACCCCGTCTCCCGCCGGCGCGATGGGAGGACGGCGTCCCGAAGGCTCCGCCCGCTAATCCGCCCGCCGGACAGCGCCCGAGGCCTCCCGCGACGGTTCGCCTGCAGTTCGCATCGCCCGCAGTTTATTCCATCGGGGAGCCGACGGATGAGGAACAGCTTTATGTCGAGTTCATCAATCGCGCGCGCGGGGATCCGATGGGAGAGGCCGAGCGGTTGGCCTCGACCACCGATGCCGATATCCTGCGGGCGTATTCCAGCTTCGGCGTTGATCTCGATCAAATGCGGAGCCAGTTCGCCGCCATTTCCCCCCAGGCGCCGGTGTCGATCAACGCGCGCCTGACGGAAGCCGCGCGGCGGCACAGTGCGGACATGCTGCAGAACGCGTTTCAGGGGCACAACGGATCCGAGGGCAGCACGCCTCCGCAGCGCATCGAAGACGCCGGCTACGACTGGTCGGCGTACGGCGAGAATGTGTATGCCTCCGCGGTGAGCGTCCCGTACGGGCACGCGGGATTCGAGGTGGACTGGGGTCCCGGACCTGGCGGGATGCAGGATCCCCCCGGTCATCGGGAGTCGATTCACAGCCCCCTGTTTCGTGAGATCGGCGTGGGTGTGGTCGAAGGCACCAACGGCAGCGTGGGTCCGCAAATCGTCACTCAGGATTTCGCCGATGGACGCGGCACGACGCCCTTCGTCACCGGTGTCGTGTACTACGACCTCAACGGAAACCAGTTCTATGATCCCGGCGAAGGGATTGGAGGCACTGCCATTCGGGTGTCCGGCACCACGACCACAGGCCGGAGCGCGCGGTCGGGAGGATATTCAGTTCCCTTGCCCGGAAACGGCAATTACACCGTTAGCTTCGAGGTCCCCGGGCTCGAGCCGGTCGATCGCGACATCACCATCGCGGGCAGGAGAAACGTCAAGGCGGACGATGTCCCGGTGTACTCGGCTCCCGTCGTCGGCGGAAGCACCGTCGCGTTTGTCGATCATGACAACGCCTATGTCTTCTCGCCGGTCGGAGGGGCGACAGGTTATGAGTGGTCGGCAGCGGTTCGGCAGACGTGGAACCTGCCCGAGGGCGCCGAGCAGGGACTCGACGGATTTGCGGCGGACACGACGCCGGGCTACGAGGTGGTGTCGACGCGAGTCGCCCATTCCGGCTCCAGGAGCTTTCGGCTCGCCCACGGGAGTCCAGCCGCCGACCAGTTCCTCACCTTCCATGACGCGGTCCTGCTCGGAGTCGCCAGCGAACTGGTGTTCTGGGGCCGCCTTGGTGCGGCAGGAGAGACCGAAATCGCGCGGGTCCAGATCTCGAGCAGTGATGGAAAGGACTGGACAGAGCTCTGGAGCCAGGCAGGCAACGGCAATCCGGGCGAGTCGGGTTTTACAGAACACAGGCTCCCGCTCACCGACTATGCCGGCGAAATCGTTCGATTCCGCTTCGCCTACACCCTGGAGCCCGGAAACTACTTTCTTCCAACCGCGGACCATGTGGGATGGTATATCGATGACGTCCAGATGACCGACGCCGAGGCCCTTGTGGAAGGCCCGGTCCAGGAGGCCCTCGCGGACCACAACCTTCAGTTCCACCCCACCCTGGCGGGTTCGTACGTGCTGCGCGTTCGGGCGCGGATTGGGGACCGGGTCCTTCCCTGGGGACCGGGAATTGGAATTACCGCGGAAACCGGGACGCCACCGATTGCTGATGTGCGGATTGACTCATTCGATCCAGCCCCGGGCGGCGGATGGGACCTGGTGTTTCACGCCGACAGTGGTAGCGGAACAAGCGTCGCCGTCGAGGAAGCCACTCAACCCACCGGGCCGTGGAGCCAAGCGTCTGACGCGATCATTGAGTCCGGCGCGAATTCGGGTGAGTTCCGTGGGCATCTTCCCACGAGGCCAGCGCCTGCCCGGTTCTTCCGGGTGTCGGTGGCTCCCTGACCGGGTCAGGTCAGGGGATTGGACTGTGTCCACACCTGCACGCCACCAGGCGCTAACTCAACAGAGTCTGCGCCCCGGAATTCAGCAGGGCTCCGGCGCGCAGGGCGGAGCCGGCGAGGAATTCACGAGCCCCCATCCGGCGGCGACCCTCCCTCTGAAGAGTGAGCAGCCGAAGGGCCCCATCACCGCAGGCGATCAACAAATGGTCTCCGGCCGCGATTAGGACCTGACCCGGTGTGCCGAGACCGGAGGACGGCTCGGCCTCCCAAATCTTCAGAAGGATGGAGCCTTCGGCCTCCGGCAATCGCGTCCAGGCCCCTGGCGACGGATTCAGGCCGCGAATTCGACGCCAGATGGGGACCGGGGATTCCGACCAATCGATCCGGCCGTCTTCCCGCGACAGCTTGCGGGCGTAGGTCACGCCGATCCCGGGCTGGGGAACCGGTTCAATCCGACCGCCGATCCAGGCAGGAAGGATCCGGATCAGGGCCCGGGCGCCGAGGTCCGCCAGTCGATCGTGGAGCGAGCCCGCGGTGTCGAAGTCCGTGATCGGGGTGGTCTCCGCGGTGAGGATGTCGCCCGTGTCCAATCCGGCATCCATCTTCATGATCGTCACCCCGGTCTCGGTGTCGCCTTCGAGCAGGGCCCGGGGAATGGGGGCGGCACCGCGCCAGCGCGGTAGAATCGAGGTGTGGACGTTGAGGCAACCGCGGGCAGGGATCTCGAGGAGCGCCTGCGGAAGGAGTTGTCCGTAGGCCGCGACGACGATGACGTCCGGCGAAACGGAACGCAGCAGGTCCAGAAACCGGGCGTCGCGCACCGAGGCGGGTTGCACCAGGGGGATGCTCGCCTCCGCCGCGGCCAGTTTTACGGGCGGCGGCCGCAGATCGAGTCCGCGGCCAGCCGGTTTGTCCGGTTGCGCCACCACGAGGGGGATTTCCCAGGCGGGTTCAGCGGCGAGGGCCTTGAGGATCACCCGGCCGAGGTCGGGGGTGCCCATGAATACGAGCCGGGGGCGAGTCGGACTCATGGGCATCGGCGTCGCGCTCCACCGATGGCGCACCCGGTCATCAGGAGGCGGCGACGAAAGGTTGAGGCTCTTCCGCGGCCTGCGCGCTGCCAAGGGTCGCGTGCCGGGAGATCCGCGTCAGCAGCTTCACGATGTCGAGCAGCACCAGCAGGGGTTCCTGGGTGGAATCGATCTGGTAAATGATCTGCTCCGGATAACAGTCGAGGACTGCCCGAGTCTCTTTCTTGTAAGTCTCGAGCCGGTGATGAATCACCTCGATATTGGCGTCATCCAGCCGGTTCTCCTTGAACGCGCGACGCTGAAGTCGAAGGACGAGCTTGTCGAGGACCGGACAGAACAGGTTGAAGATGGCCCGGACGTCCACGAGTTCGTCCATGATCCGCGCCTGGCTGGGGTTTCGCGGGATCCCATCCAGAACGAGGGTGTCCGTGCGCGGATCGAAGCGGCCGTCGGCGATCATACCGTCCACGGAATGCTTCCAGAGTTCGATCGTGGAGGCGTCCGGGACCAGGCGGCCTTTGGCCGCGTGTTCCACGAAGACACGGCCCAGGGGCGAATCGACCCTCAGATTGCGGAAGGCATCACCAGAGGAAAAATGGACGAAATTCGGGACTTGACCGAGGATCTTGCCCTGCGTGCCCTTGCCCGCGCCGGGTGCACCAAAAAGGAGGATCGCGCGGAACTTCATGGAGATCGGGGTTATGCGGTCTTGGGACGCACGTGGACCTCGACGATCTCGCCGAACCGAAGTTGGACCTCATGACCTTTCTGCGTGATGAGGCCAATCTCGCTGCCGCTGATCCGCGATATTCGTGTGGCCACGACCTCGCCTTTTGTCGAGCGGATCGCCAGTACGGCTTCCTTGTCGCCCGCACTGCGTGTCAGCCGGAAGAACTGAGGGAAGGAGCGCTCGAAAAACGCGCGATTGAACTCGACCTCGCCGTGCCGGTAACTCGTCGCTTGGGGGGCCGCGCCGGCGGCAGCCGGCTTGTGTCCCGCGGTCAACGATAGACCCGAACCTCCGAGTCCGGCGGCGGCGAGCTCCTGGGCGCCGGTGTTCTGGACCTCCTGGGGCGCTTCGAACTGCGGTTCGAGCTCCACATGCTCATGCACCCGGTTCGGCATGCACAGGAAGAGAATAGGCCCCAGAACCGGCAGGATCAGGCTTGTACCCATCACCGCAGCGGCCGGGTAGTTCCGATAAATCGAGACTTCGTAGGCGGCATACAGGTTGGCGGCAAGCAGGATGAGGACGATGAACCACCCGGCGGGCGTCGTGAAGGCCGCAAAGAACCCGGGGCGCTTTTCGGGGCGGGGCAAAAGCCCCGGGGGTTCCTTGACGACGATCTCCGGACGGGACCCACTCGTCGGCGATTCAGGCGCGTCAATGTACGCCTCCACCAGTTCCTTGAGACTCGGGTTGCGCGACAGCTCCTGGAGCGTTTCCTGGGAGAACTTGTCCCAACCGATACGGCCCGTCAGGCCGCCACTGGCCCGGCGGATCACCGAGCCGTCCTCGTTAGGTGCCACCAAATCCCCCGTGATTACGGCCCCGTCCGCCATTTTGAAATCCGGGGCGAAAACCTCCGTCGCCGCCAGCAGGCACAGCAGCACACCGAGGATGGACGATAGCCATCGCATTGTCCGGACTGGATACCAGACGCTTCCAGCGCGGAGAAAGGAAAAATCCGGGAGCTGCGGGTCCGCGGTGAAGACCCGCACCGACCTCGACGATCACCCCCGCAACCTGGAGGGTCGTTTCCAGGGCAACCAGGTGACAACGAGGACGAAGGCTGAGCCTTGACCGTGATAACAAAGGGACAGGTCTTTTGTGAGAGACGGAACGCTTCTCAACATCCCGGGGGCCGGGATGGATCGCGCACGTCGCCCCTGGGCCGATCACCGGACATAACGACGGGCATCGCGGGATCATTCGCGTCTGAACGCTTTCCGCGCCCCGCCCGTTTATGTTAGGGGATGGTTTGTTCAATCGAGAATGCGTGGGCCGACGAGACCAGGCCCAAGCAGCCGATCAGAATCCCAGTTCACGTCCCGCCATGAAACTGTCCACTTCCACTTCCACTTCGAGTTCTGTTCCGCTGAGTCGCCGGGGTTTTCTCGCGTCGTCCGGCACCGCCGCATCCCTGGCCGTGCTGGCACCTCGAACCGTCTTCGGTTCGGCGGCGAACGAGCGGATTTCGTGGGGTCTTGTCGGATGTGGCGGCCGGGGAAAATGGATCGCCCGGCTGTTCCAGCAGCACGGGGGATACGAATTGAGCGCGGTGGCGGACTACTTCCGTGACAGGGCGGACGAGGCGGGTGCCGAGTTCAACGTGCCGGCGGCCCGTCGCTACGAGGGTCTTTCCGCCTACAAACGGCTGGTGGACCTGGATCTGGACGCCGTGGTGATTGAGAGTCCCCCGTACTTCCATCCCGAGCAGGCCGCCGCCGCCGTCGAGGCCGGACGGCACGTCTATCTCGCCAAGCCGATCGCGGTCGATGTCCCGGGTTGCCAGACCATCGAACAGGCCGGTCGCCGGGCGACGCAGCGGAAACAGTGTTTTCTTGTCGATTTCCAAACCCGCGCCCACCCGGCCTACCAGGAGGTCGTTCGGTGGGTCCAGACGGGTCGCATCGGACCGCTCGTCGCGGTGGAGGCCAACTATCAGACCAGCACCATGTTCGCCCAAATGGGGGAGCAGGTCGCCGGCGACCCCGGGAACGCCGAACGGAGACTTCGTTGCTGGGCCATCGACCGAACGCTGTCCGGGGACATCATCACCGAGCAGAATATCCATGCCCTCGATGTGGTGACCTGGTTCCTGGACGCGGCGCCCGTCAAGGCCATCGGCACCGGTGGACGCGCCCGACCGTTCGGCACCTGTTGGGATCATTTCTCCGTTCTGTTCACCTTCCCCAACGACATCGTGGCGACGTTCAGCTCCAAACAGGTGGGCGCCGGCTATGACGATATCCTCTGTCGCGTTTACGGCACCGAGGGGACGGCCGACACCCACTACTTCGGCGAGGTCTGGGTCAAGTCCAGGGAAGACGGCTACAACGGGGGCAAACTCGCCAACCTCTACACGGACGGAGTCGTCAACAACATTGCGACCTTTCACCGCAGTATTCGGCAGGGCGATTGTTCCAATCCGACCGTCGCCCCGAGCGTGCGAAGCAACCTCACGACGATCCTGGGTCGCGCCGCCGGCTACTCTCACGCCGAGGTCACGTGGACCGACCTTCTCCGAAGCGCTGAGAAATGGGAGTACCCGACAACCGGGCTCAAAGGCTGAACGGTCAACGGAACCTGTCGCCGTTGCGGCCGTGACTTACTGTAAGTGCGCGGAGGAAGCATGACCGTGGAACGGATTTGTTTCAGGTCGGGGTTGATGGGGGATTTTCTGTCCGACGCGCAGCCGTTGCGCGCATCCAAAGAACGACGCAAAGGCCGACGGAGAGGACGCCAGTCACCGCCCACGCGGCGGCGGTGAGACTCCCCGGATGCGCAAACTGGGCGGCCGCGCCCACGACGGGTCCGCCGAGAATGCCTACGCCGATGGCTGCCTCATGGATTCCGCCGTGATCGCCCTTCGTGTCGCCGACGTCCATGGAGTAGAAGAGCGAGGAGTAATAGATCAGTCCGATCGACGCCCCGAAGACCACCTGGGAGATTGAGCACAGTCCCAGCGACGCCCAGCGGGCCAGGTTGGGCCATCCCACGCTCAAGAAGATAAACAGGAATCCCACCATCATTCCCACGTAAGCCACGGCCAGCCATCGAAAGCGGTAATGCCAGCCGTTCCACCGCCACAGGCCGAGAAACGTCAGCGTCCGACTGAAGATCCAGATCGAGCAAAAGAATCCGGCGGTCCTCGGGCTGAGGCCGAGGTGGTTGGCGAGGGAAGGGATCAATGGAATCACCGCGAAAATCGCGATATAGGCGCACGGATTGCAAAACCACGAGAGCCGCAGGAACGCCTGCGGGGGCAGGGAAGATCGACGGCGCTCTCCGTGCGACGAGAGCACGCCATGGGGGGCGATGGCTTGGGGGGCCGGGCCGCCGGCCCATCGTTCAAGCCGCGTGGCGATCCACCATTGCGCGCCGATCATCAGGGCAGGCACCAGGAACACCTGGTTCGGCGCCCCCCAGGTTTCGATCAGAGCGCCGCCCACGAAGTACGCCAGGGCGCAAAAGCCCGACCAGATCAGGTTGTAGATCCCGAGAAGGCGTTGCAGCCGGGAGCCAGGTTCGCCTTCGCTCACCATGGCCTCGAGATTCGGCCAGGTGAAACAGATGAAGACCGTCGCCAGAAGCATCAGGATCACCTGCAGACCGATATCCCAGGCCCGGGGAACGGAGAGAAAGTGGAGCAACCATCCGCAGAGGAAACAAATCGACATGCCCGCGAAACCGAGACGCAGTGCCCAGAGGTAACCGCGTCGCTGACCCAACCGGCCGCCCTGCCACGCGGCCACGACATAGACGGAACCCTGCCCGATGGCCCAGGCCAGGTTCTGCCGGCCCGCGAAGCCGAATCGCTCCTCGAGAAAGAAGAAGACGTGATAGAAATAGAACGTCGTGGAAATCGCATTCAGGGCTTCCAGAAGGAAGGCGCCGGTCTTGATGCGGGAGGAGAAGGACGACGCCATCGGGCGGCGCACTCTGGAAGCCCGGGCCCTGACCGTCAAACGCGGCGGAGATACACGAACGTTGCGCCCGGTCCGCCATAGGCGGCGCCGGCGAGCGTGAAGGCTTCGACTTCAGGCAGGCGCCGCAGGAGGGCGTGGACGGAACGCAGGACCTGGCCGCGACCCTTCCCATGCACCACCCGGACCTCGAGGATCCCGCGAGCCTGGCATTCGCGAAGGTACGCCGGGAGGACTTCACCGAGGTCCTGGGGTCGGAAGGTGTGGAGGTCGAGTTCGCCCGTGATGGGGAGGGGATGGACCTCCGAAGGGTCCTCGGGCTCATGGTCGGGTCCGGACGGATTCATTGGGGGGCTTGCTGTTGCAGATGCAGACGGAACTCCTCACGCACGCGCGTATGCGCATGGGGACCATGTACGCCGCGCTGAGGCGGAGTGCGGGATTTATTCCGCGTGCGGCGGCGGGGTTGAGTCCCTGCGGACTGAAGTCCGCGCTCCGATGTGGGAACGGTTCGCGGGAGGAAGGAAATCCGTCCACGGCGCCTCATTGATCACAATAGTAAACCTTATGCAAGACAAGCGTTGCATATTGAATCCCAAGAGGCTAAGCAGCCTTCGTTTCCTGAAAGGCAATTCGCATGAAAAGACTCATTCCAGGACTGCTTGGGCTCGGCGCCGTCCTCGTAGGGACCGCCTCCGCAGCCACCTTGACCGTCACAACCGCCAACAGCACCGGGGCCGGATCGCTGCAGGCCGCGCTCTCCGCGGTACAGGCGGGCGACACGATTACTTTCAATATTCCCGGCGATGGTCCCCATGTGATCGCCTCGCCGCCAGAGGGCTTTCCCCTCGTCAGCGTGGATAACGTCACGATCGATGGGTATACGCAACCGGGATCCCAGCCCAACAGCCACGGGATCCTCGAAGCGAACAACGCAAAGATCCAGATCGTCCTGGACTCCCGAAATGAAAACTCCCGGCTGCTCGATTTTCCCGGCGACACCGAGTTCGACCAGACAGGATATGGCGACACGGAGAGTTGCGTTCTCGGGGTCCTGACCGCAACGAACGTCACGATGCGCGGGCTGAGCATTGTCTCGGTCCCTCTTATCAGCGACTCCATCGCGGTCTACGGCGTCTCGTTCGCCAAGGGCGCGTCGGGTCGGGTCAGCGGGTGCTGGATTGGAATCCTGCCAGACGGCGCGACGCTCGGTCCGCCCGCCGATGCGATCACCGGCTTCCGGTATCGACGGCGTGATGAGAACAACACGGTCCTGGAGGACATCCTGGTCAACAACGTCGTCGTCGGCGTGCCGAGGGCTTCCACCAACGCCCCGGCCGATTTCAATGTCATCTGCGGCATCCCGGCCATTCCGGTGATCCTGGAGGGCAATGGCGCGCGTTTGAGCGGCAATTTCCTGAACGTCTATCCGGATGGTCTCCATGACTACAACCCGGCGCTCGACAACTTCGCGGACACATTCGAAGGCAACATCGAAATCGGTCGAGGCGGCAATGACACGGTCGTCGGGGTGGACGGCGATGGCGTCAACGACGCTTACGAACGAAACGTTTTCAGCGGCGTGGTACCCCCGGCACTCGGCGGCTACGATCATAACATCGAGTTCTACGGCCAGAACCCCGGCACGAACATTATCGTGGCCGGCAACTACATTGGCGTGGGCATTGATGGCGCCACACGCTTCACGAATGGCGTCCCGGCCCTCAACGCGGCCGGCGGCGCCGCGGAGTACCGGTTCGGTTCGGACCTTGACGGCGTCAGCGATGATCTCGAGGCCAATCGCGTCGCCAACAACTGGCCGGCGGATTTGTTTCCGCCGTCGGACTTCGGCATCACCCCTGAGAACCTGAACTTCTTCGATGAACTCTCCGCCGGCGCCCGTGTCAGCGCCCGCGGCAACATTCTCATCAATAATTTCCCGTTCCCCGGCAGTCCCCTTCGAAACGGCGGGGCATTCCTGACGGACTACTACACACCCGCCCTGGCGGATGCCTCCGCCGGCGTGACGCCAACCATCGATGACACCAGCACCGGCCAGCGGCTGAAAGGAACGGTCCCGGTCGCGAACGGGGATTACCCGGTCACGATCGTTGACGTCTACGTGGCCGACCCGGAGGGACTCCAGACCGGCTTGGATGCCAACATTCCGGACCTTCCCGACGGCTTCGTCCAAGGCCGGAAACTCGTCGCTTCGTTCGTTGAGGGCAGCGCGGCGGATCTGGACTCCGCCACCGGCAAATTCGACTTCGACATTACGGGCCTCGGCGGCGGGAACCTGACCGTCACCGCGAATTATTCCAAGGACCCCGCGGGGACGCCCAATGCGCGCGTTTTCACGAGTCCCTTCTCGGCGCCGCACGCGATCCCGTTCGAGCCGGGCAATGCCGAATCCGCGGGGCTGACGCGCATCGTTCCGGACACCATCATCTACAACACGGAAACCCCGAACCTGGACAACTGGGAGCCGTATTCCGGCGTCGTTGGAAACAGCGTGTTCGTCGTGGAGGTGAACACCTTCGCGGATGACGGGCTCTTCTCGAACCAGCGGTTTGCCCTCGCGTTTCAGCCGGTGGCCGGCGGCGCCAATGCCCTCGGGGAGGGTTTCTTCGCCGACAACGGCACGGCCTTCAAAGGCCAGATCAACCTGTCGCGCGAGAATGGGAATCCCGGGCGTGTCGCGGGAGACCGGCGCCCCGGCGCCGTGAACTTGGTCGTGGGCGCCGAGGCATCGCCGCACGCGGTCCCCGAGTTTCAAGGCGACAACCGCTGGACCCTCGGGTTCAACCGACTGGACGACGGACGTTACGGCACGATCCAAATGTATTCCCTCGATACGAGCGCCCTGACGCAGACTCCGCTCTCCGACGCCTTGGATTCCGCCAATGGCCGGTTGACCACCGGCGACGCCCCGGGGTCGGAGATCTCCCGTTTTGGCGGGGATGTGGCGGTGCTCGACAACGGGAACATCGTCAGCGTCGTGGAGGATCGCTCCGCGGTGCGGGATCCGGGCCATGCCGCCGTCGCAACGATCTTTGCCCCCGATGGCACCGTGGTGAAGGAGAGCTTCATCGTGGCCCTCGGCGATATCTGGTCCAACGTCGCTTCGTACAAGGGCGGATTCTGTGTGCGCGTGGCTGGCACGCTGCACTTCTTCGATGACGCCGGCACCGAGACCGGCACCGTCGCAGACGGCACCTCCGGGGCGGATTTCGATCCCGGCCGCGGCGATGGCACCCGGCTCGCCGCTCACATCAACTCGCCGTACGTGTTCCTGGCTGGTCGCGCGCGCAGTTCGCAGGTGGTGCGGATCGCGGCCTGGGATTCCCGTGACCGGACCCTGGTGGCCGTGGCCGAGGTCAGCGAACCGGGTCTTCTCGATGCCTCGTCGGACCGTGTGAATGTCGCGACCGATGCCCTGAACCGGGTGGCCGTCGCTTACGAGACGAAGGTCCGCGAGGAGCAGGAGCAGAACCAGACCCTCATGCGCGTGCTCGAGTTGAAGCCCGACTCACGAACGTTCGAGCCGCTCACTCCGAGCTTCTTCGTCTTCGTGAACAACGGCGATGCCGGTTATCGAACGATTCGCCCGACGGTGGCGATGACCACGAAACAGATCCTCGTGGCCGGCAAGGGCGAGATCAACACGTCCAACAATGTCTCCGCCGGTCCGGATTCGCTCCCGCAGACCACGTTCTACACCGTGATCAGTCATCCGAATCCGCAGGATGATCCCACGCCCGGGCCTGGAGGCGGCGGAGCATCGGTCCAGATCGCGCGGGACGGAGTCAACCTCCGGATCGAATACACGGGAACGCTGGAGTCCACGCCGACCCTGGTCCCCGCGGCCTGGCAGGCGGTCGCCGGTGCAACGAGCCCGTACGTCGTGCAACCCGGCCAGCAGCAGAGCCAGCAATTCTTCCGAAGTCGCGAGTAAGCGCCGGGCGGAGAAAGCCATCATCACGGGCGGCGTCCGGTTCACGGACTCCGCCCGTTTTCATTCGAGGGGGAGTCGGTGGCGCCGGCAGGGGAGTATCCCCTCCAGCGTTGGAGGGGAATTTCCACGGTGCCGGACCGCCGCGCACCGTGCCCATGAGACGCGAGGAAGCTCGCTTCCACGGTCGCGCGGCCGACGTTCCCAGCGGGTGGGGATTTACGGCGCGGTTGCGCGAAGGAACACCGCCTCAACATTCGTGACGGTGAGGCCAAGCGGAGTGGTCTTTCCAGGCAAGATGTTCCAAGGCCCGTCAACCAGGGAGGCCTGTTCGAGGACGTAACCTTCCGGCAACGGCTGGGGGTCGGAACTCAATACCAACTGAGAGCCTTCCCAATGAACGGAGAGCTTCAGGTTGGCCTCAATTCCGACCGGCGGCGTGGGATCGTCCTGGGGATCGGGATGAGCCAGCACGGTGTAAAAGTTGATTCCGTCGGGTGAGTTCGCCCCAAGTTCCGGATGATTCTCCAGGTTGATCGCGCCCATGGCGGCCACGAGGATTTGTTGGGTGGTCATGGCCACGCTCATTCGTGAGCTGTGGATGCCCCCCGAGGCGGTCGCATTCAGAAACGGCAGGAAGGGCTCCGTCTGCGGGTGAAACGTCCTGGTCGCCTCGTCGAACGCCAGAACGCGCGTGGCCACCTGGCGTTCCGAGTACCCGGCCGGTTGTGTCTCCCAGGCCACGACGATCCGGTTGAGGGCATCGACCGCGGCCGTGACCCTGTCAGGATCGCCGGGGAAACCCTCATCACTGACATCGGCCGCACCGACAAAAACCCGCGTCCTCGAATCCCAGGCGGCGAGGCGGATGAGGTTGCCCGAGGCGAGCTTGCCCGCGAGGAACACGTAGGGACTGTGAATGTGCCCGGCTATCCGCGTTCCGTCGCCAGGTCCCGTGTCAAAGGCCTCGCCGGACGAGGCCTGGTCGACGGGATCACCCTGCAACCCACCCGCATTGTCGAAAAAGAAGAGCCTGCCCGCCACCCGCACCGCGAAGCCTCCATTGAAAGGCGCGACATTGGCCCGAATCACGCCGTTCGTCACAAGAAAGGTGTCGGTCACGATCGAGCCGCCCGCGCCGAAAATGGTGGCGACGACGGCGGGTCCGTCGGGGTTGCGAACCCGCGAGTGATCCTCCACGACGGAGAGGAAGTCGCCGTTGCTCAGCCCGACAATATCCCCGCCGAAACTGGTGTTTTCCGACTGAGCGGCGGCACCTGATTTCAGGCGGCCATTGGCGGAGTCCTGGACGAGACTGTGCGCAGTTTGGGTGAGGTCCTCCGGATCGAGTTCGAAGGTTTGCACCGAGGCGAAGCGAATGCCGGCGCCCGTCGGATCGGTGTAGTCGTAGCCGCGATCCCAGCGGTTGCCGAAGCGAAAGGCCTCATACGCGTGGGGCGAGCCCTCGCCGCCGGTCATGAAATTCACCGCGCCAGGCCGGACGTCGCCGGCCACCCTCCCGGGATTGCCGTCCTGCCGGGAGAGATTGATCTCAGCCAGGTAGGGGGTGCCGTCGTCGGCGAAGAATGCCTCGCCAAGTTTCATGGGGCCGCCATCGACCGGCTGAAATGCCACCACGTAGCGTTGTTTGTCGGTGGTCCCTTCCGCATAGGCATTGCCTTCGATCAAAAAGGTCGAGGTACCGAGGACCGAAGCATAGGGTTCCCATTCTCCCAACGGCGGACGATCCTGGACGATCACCGGGGTGTCGGGAACGATACGAGTTAAACCCGGCGAGGTGTCCGAGGCCGCGAGGCCCGTCGAGATCCCCGCGACCAGGGCTGCGCTGCAAACGCTCAAATGCCGGCGAACCGTCGCCGGGACGACTCGGGACCCGTAGCCCCGCGGAGCAACGGGTTGCCTAGCGGGCCGGCTTCGCGAAAATGGAATCCGGGATGTCGACATTGTGTTTCACATTCTCGATATGGATCTGGAATCCAACCTCGGCCGGTTTTGGCATGGACATCGAAAACGGGACCTTGACGCCATCGACCGTACGATAGTCGCTAAAATCGACTTGGAAAATCATCTCGCCAAGAATGCCTTTTACCGTCGATTCCTCCCGCACGAGCATGCCGGTCTGCTGATCGAAGTACAACCGGTCCGGTTTGCCTTGCTCGGGGTAGGCCTCCAGTACCCAGGCATCGGCCTTGCCAATCCTGGCCGATCCGGTCGTCTCAATGCGGGTGTAGATCTCGCGCAGCTTTAGCTCCCGGGGAAAGACAGTCGACCGCTGGGCGCGTGCGCGCTCCTCGCCTTCCTTCACGTGAACGCCCTGGAACGGGGCAGAAGACCAGGCCACGGAGCCGTCGAAACCCTCCCGAATCGAGCCGAGACCTTCAAACTGCATTTGGGAGGACTGTTTGTTCGGGGCCTTCGCCCAGACCTTGAAGTCGCCGCCGGCGCCGAGTGCTGTCATTTCGATCCGCCCCTCCATGACGCGGTTGGTCAGACGTTCCAGCGCCGGCCGTCCGCCGGTCGCCTCCACGTACCGGTCCAGGACCTGACTGGCCGGCGGGAGATTCGTCTCCGCCGAAGCCCCGCAGCGGGTTCCGATCAGGAGTCCGGCCGTCATAACGATGAGGGTCGCAAGGCGTTTCATGGGCCAAATATCGGCCGACCATGCCACGGCGGCGGCGGCGTGCAACACCCCAACCTGCTCGCCGGGGTTCCGCAAATTGGGTTGACCCCGAAGAGCTTTCTGGCGACGAAAGGCCACCCCGTGAGGTCTATGAATCCCCTGACGCACCTGCGTCCCTGTCTGCAGGCCCTGGCAACATTCACCCTCGTCAGCGGCATCTCCGCCAGCCGCGCGACCGTCCTTGACGATTTCAACGGGCCAAGCCGGACCGGCTGGGAGGATGCGAACCCCGCAAACCTGCCGCTCCCCGGAGGCCAGCAGGACGGCGGCCAATTCACCTTCAGTCTGCCGACGCCGGGAAGGCCTTACTTCGTCGCCAGCCGGAAGACGTCCGAGACGTTCGAACTGAAGGAGGGCCGGACTGTGGAGTTCCGGGTCGACCTCGTCCATGGCCAGGGTCCCGACTCGTTCGCGGTCCTCGCGTTCATCCCTCAGACCACAGGTCCCAATAGCCTCGGCGGGTACGGATTGTCGAAGTCCGAGACCGACATCCTCATCTCCAAGGGGATCAACAATTACTTCTTCAACGAGAATCCGACGCCGGCCGTCAAGAACGACAATGTGACACTGGTGCTGAATCTCGCGGTGCGCGACGGAAGCGTTCATATCACCGGACAGGTGCTGGACAAGGACGACGGCGACCGGGTGATCTGGGAGAAGAATTACGTCGATACGCCCGCCGCCGATGTGCTCTCCGACGGCGAGGACGATCCCCCCGAGCCTTTTGTCAATCTGCCCGGTAACTTCGTCCTTTATCTCTACGCCGACGGCGGCACCGACCCTTCGGGTTACGAGGTCGTCTATGACAACGCGGAGACCTTTGTCTGCGACAGAGTGGTTGTGGATGACTTCAACGCCACCCAGCGGTCGGATTGGGAGGATTCGAACCCTGGGAACCTGCCGCTGCCGGGCGGCCAACAAGGGGACGGGGTCTTCAGCTTTTCCTTGCCCCCTCCGGGCCGGCCGTACTTTGTCGCGAGTCGCAAGACCTTGCCGACCTATGAGCTGACCGAAGGCTCGCGGCACGAGTTTTCCGTCGACATGGTCAGCGGTCAGGGCCCGGATTCGTTCGTCGTCCTTGCCTGGATCCCCATCGGCACCGGTCCGAACACCCTGGCGGGATACGGCCTCGCAAAATCGGAGACAGACGTCCTCGTCACCAAGGGAATCAACCAATACTTCTACAACGAGGATCCCACCCCTGCCCTGAAAAATGAGAATGTCCGCCTCACCCTGACCCTTACCGTGCGCCAGGGAAACGTCATCATCAGGGCCAGGATCTTCGACAGGGAGGACGCGGATCGGGTTCTCTTTGACCGGACCTTCGTGGACACGCCGGCGAGCGAGGTGCTGTCGGACGGCGAAGATGATCCACGCGAACCTTACATCACTACCGGGAATGTCGTGCTCTACCTGTATGCCGATGGCGGCAATGACCCCTCCGGTTACCAGGTCGTTTGCGACAACCTCGAGGTCTGCGCCCCGCCGTCCGCCGGCAATCCCGTCCCGGTGATCTCCGAGATCAACCCCAGTGCCGGCGCGAACTTCCTCCCGACCTCGACCCCGTTCACCTTCAAGGTGACCGATGATCAACCGATCCCCGATGATGGGATCTCCGTCCAGTTGAACGGAACCCACTATACGACCGCCAACGGTCTCACCCTGGGTCCGGCTGGCGCTGTCCGAACCGCGACGCTTTCCGGATTCGCGGCGGACACCGACTACTCCGGCGAGATCCGGGTGACAGACGCCGGAGGAGCCGGCCAATCGGCGCCGGTGTTCTTTGACACATTCGATCCCTCCTATCGCACCGTTGAGATCGAGGACTACAACTTCGAATCCGGCGGCTACTTCAACGCGCCCGTGCGCACGCCCGAGGGCGGCGGGGGCGCGGACAATTCCTACGTCGACCGGGTCGGGACGCCGCTGGTGGATTTCGACGACACTCGCACCACACCAAACGGCGAGGACAGCCTCTATCGAACCCTCGACCCAGTCCGGGTGGCCCATACGCTCGACCGCCGCCGCGCGGCATTCGATCCCGATGCCGGCGTGTACGACGAAGACGTGGGAGATCTCGCCGAGGGGGAGTGGCTCAATTTCACCCGGGACTTTGCCGATGCCACCTACGACGTCTACCTCCGGGAGGCGACCATCAATCTGACGCGGGCCGACAGTGTGCTGGAAAAGGTAACCAGCGACCCAACCCAGGAGAACCAAACGGTGGAGCCCATCGGGTCCTTCCTTGGAGCGACCTCAGGCTTCACATTCCGGAATGTCTCGCTCACCGACGGTGTCGGGCAGGCAAAGGTTCGGGTGCGGCTCAGTGGAAAGACGACGCTGCGGCTTCGGACCGTCACGGCCGACACGGACGGGGGCAACCGGTATCTGAATTACCTGCTCTTCGTTCCGGTGACGGATGCGGGTGTGCAGCGGGCCGCGATCGCGACCCTCTCGCCGGCGCCGGATGCCACCCTCAACTCCATCTCACCCACCGTCACCGTCTCCATTCAGAACCGTGAAACCTCGGTAAAGCCGGACACGGTGAAGTTGACGATCGGAGGAGCCGAGGTCAGCGGAGCGACCGTCACCCCGACAGCGACGGGCGCAACCCTGTCGTACACCCTCTCGCCCCTGCCTCCACCCGGATCGGAGGTCGCCGCCAGCATTTCCTTCCGCGACAGCGACGACGAGCCGATCCAGGCGCAGTGGAGTTTCACGCTGACCTATCCGTATATCGGTCCGGAACTCCGCATCGCCGCGACTGGCACCCAGGACGGGTTCAACCTGCATGTCGTGCAGGCGCCGGTGGAGTCCTCGCCGCTCGATAATTCGCTGGATCGCGCCGAGAACCAGCTCGCCGCGAATTCCCCGATCGCGCGGTTCGTCGATACCAACGCCGTCGTGGATGTCATCAATTTCGACAAGCGGCCGGGCGAGGCGGCCGGCCACATCGAAGGGGACTCCACGGTGCCGGGCATTGATCCCGATACGACAGGGAACGGCGACAACGATTTCGCCGTTGAAATCCTCACCTATCTCGAGTTGTCGGCGGGGGCGCATCGATTCGGCATTTCCACCGACGACGGGTATAAACTTTCCACCGGTCGGCCGCCGATCGGCCCGTCGACGCCGCCGCTCGCCTTTCACAATGGCGGCCCCGGCGATGACACGTTTGATTTCATCGTGGCCGAGGCCGGTGTCTACGCCTTCCGGATGGTCTGGTATGAACGAGGCGGCGCCGGGTACGCGGAGTGGTTTTCGGTGAATCCGACCGGCGGCGAGCGCACGTTGATCAACGACCCAGCCGCCGCGGAGGCGGTGCGGGCCTGGCGCGCGATTGAGGAGGCGCCGGCCGAGGTGATCGTGGAGTCGTCGGCCACGGTCACCGGACCGTTCACAGCGGAGGCGGGTGCCGTCATCAACTCATCCACGAGCACCGCCACCGTTGCCGCAACGGCGGGAGGAACGCGGTTTTACCGGTTGCGGGCCGGGACCGCCCTGAGGCTCAAGACGATCGCGGTCCAGGGGTCCGAGGTGACCCTGACCTGGCAGTAGGGATTGCGGTAGCCGCCGACGTGAGGAGGCGGACCCGGGACTGCGAATTTCAAAGGGTCCGCATCCCCAGGTCGGCGGCTACGAGGCTGCTGACAGGGACCCGACGGTGCCCAGGAGGCGCCTCCGCACCGAAATGGGGCTTTACAGGGTGGTTGCCGGGTCCCTAATTTCCCGTCTCTTTTAACTGGATCCGTATGCAATCAGTTTCGAAGGCGCAGAGCATCAAGGAATTCTCCCGGCACGAGAAGGACACCGGGTCGCCGGACGTTCAGGTGGCTCTGCTGACCCGGAGGATCAATCATCTGACCGAACACCTGAAGGCCAATTCCAAGGATTTCAGCTCCAGGCGGGGCCTGTTGATGCTGGTCGGGAAACGGCGGCGGCTCCTGGATTACCTGGGCCGCATCGATGCCGAGCGCTATACCGCGCTGGCGAAGAGGTTGGGCCTGCGCAGGTAAGCACAGCGCAAGTGAATCATCCCGCCGCACCCCACCCGGAGGGCGCGCGGGTCTGTCTGCAGCACCGGGGCGGCGTCGGACGCGAAGGGCGGGCCGTCGGTGCCGCACACCCATGTTCCGCCAATGATCGAATCGCCGGCTTGGGAAATTTCATTCAGCCTCCACCCTCCGGACGCTGACTGAAGTTCCCCTGGCCACGCGGTTATTCAGGTAACCATGTCAGAGAACGTTGTCGCCCAGGTGGGCGACCAAGCCATTGTCATCGAATCGGGAAAACTCGCAAAGCAAGCCGATGGCGCCGTCACCGTCCAGTTGGGCGAGACGGTGGTCGTCGTTGCAGCCGTGGCAGCCAGCAAGGCGAAACCCGGCCAGGATTTCTTCCCTCTCACTGTCGACTACCGGGAAAAGGCGGCCGCAGCCGGCCGCTTTCCCGGCGGTTATTTCAAGCGCGAAGGACGCCCCTCCGAGAAGGAGATCCTCACCAGCCGCATCATCGACCGTCCCATCCGGCCCCTCTTCCCCAAAGGCTGGTTCAATGAAGTCCAGGTCCAGGCCATCCTTCTGAGCGCCGACGGCCAGAATGACGCCGACATTCTCGCCGCCAATGGCGCCTCCGCGGCCCTTTTGGTGAGCGACATCCCCTGGGCCGGTCCAGTCGGCGTCGTTCGCGTGGGACGCACCGAGGGACGGTTCATCGCCAATCCAAGGCACGATCAACTCGAGGAGAGCGACCTCGATCTCATTTACGTCGGCAATGAAACCGATGTCATGATGTTCGAGGGATCATCCCAGGAAATCCCTGAGGCCGATTTCATCGCCGCGCTGAAATTCGGCAACGAAGCCGTTCAGCCGCTCCTCAAAGCCCAGAGAGAACTCGCGGCGCGCCTCGGCAAACCCAAACGGCAGATCACGACCAACGTCGTGCCGGATGACGTCCTCGCCGCCGCCAGGGCATTCACGGGCGATCGGATCATTCCCGCCCTCCTCACCCATGGAAAACTCGACCGGGAGGTGGCAGTCAAGGCCATCGAAACGGACATGGGCGCCAGGCTCGTCGAGAAGTTCGGACCGGAAAAGGTCACCGATTTTGTCGTCAAGGACGCCTTCTATTACATCCAGAAGGAGGCGATCCGCGGTCTGATCCTCAACCAGGGCAAACGCCTGGATGGCCGCGGCTTCGATGACCTGCGGGCCCTCAGCGGCGAGGTGGGTGTCCTGCCGCGTCCCCATGGTTCGGCGCTGTTTACCCGCGGCGAGACCCAGGCGCTGGCCCTGACCACCCTCGGGACCACCGAGGATGTGCAGGAATTCGACGCCTACACAGGCGGTTCGACCGAGAAAAAATTCATCCTTCACTACAACTTCCCCAACTTCTCCGTGGGCGAGACTGGCCGGATCGCCGGTCCTGGTCGGCGGGAGATCGGTCACGGCGCCCTGGCCGAGCGCAGCGTGGAACCCATGCTGCCGTTGAAGGATTATCCGTACACGATTCGGGTCACGAGCGAGATCATGGAGTCCAACGGCTCCACCTCGATGGCGACGGTGTGTGCGGCATCCCTGGCCCTCATGGACGCCGGCATTCCTATCACCCGGCCGGTCGCGGGGATCAGCATCGGCATTTGCGCCGAGACCCGGGACAACAAGCTGGGCCGCTATCAGCTCCTCACCGATATCATCGGATGGGAGGACGCCTTCTGCGACATGGACTGCAAGATCGCGGGCACCAGTGACGGCATCACGGGTTTCCAGCTTGATCTCAAACTCAAGGGGCTGCCGATCGAGGTGCTCGAGGAGGCCGTCGAACGCGCCCGGGTCGCGCGGCTGAAGATCCTCGACGTGATGAAGTCGATCCTGCCCGCACCGCGCGCCGAGATGAGCAAGTATGCCCCCAGGATCCTCCGTCTAAAGATCAACCCGGAGAAGATCGGCGCGGTCATCGGCCCCGGCGGCAAGAACATCAAGGCCCTCGTCGAACGGTCGGGCTGCGAGATCAACATCGAAGACGACGGAACGGTAATGATCTTCTCCATCGACGAGGAGGGCATGCGGATCGCCCGCGAGGGCGTGGAATCCGTCGCCGCCGAAATCGAGGTCGGCCGGATCTATCGAGGGAAGGTCGTTTCGATCAAGGAATTCGGCGCATTCGTCGAAGTTCTTCCCGGCCAGGACGGCCTGGTGCACATCAGCGAGCTCGCCGATTTCCGCGTCAAGGCGACCGAGGACGTCGTCAAAATGGGCGACATCATCTGGGTCAAGTGCATCGGCGTGGACGAGAAGGGACGGGTCCGTCTCAGCCGCAAGGCCGCGATGTCCGAGCGGGCCAAGGAACTCGAGGAAAAGGCGGATTGACAGGGCGACAGCGGAGTCGGGTTCGGGGTTCGTCAACTAGAACCCTCACCCGGCCTCCGACCACCCCCTCTTCCGCGATGCGCTGGTCTCTACCGCCCTTCTGCATCGCTGGAGACCGGGGCAGGGCCTCATTGAGGGACACCGGTCCGTGGAACGACGAACGGTCCCGGAGGGACCTTGGCCTCCCTCCGGGATGCCGCGACACCGTGGTCGAGCCGGAGACCGACACGGTCTCCAGCACGCGATTTGTGGGACATGCTCAGCGCGATGCGGGAGAGGCACGGGCTCTTACGCCCCTTTTCGCGTGATGATCTGCGATTCCATCAGGTAGGTCTTCTCGGGTTTGAACCCGGGTTCCCGGAGGATCCGAGTCCCGATCTCAAAGGCCTTGTCCACGCAGAGGGGGTATTCAAATGTTACGCCGAGGATGCCTTGCTGGACGTATTTCACCCCCTCGTTCGGGAGGCCGTCGACCCCCACGAAGACCATTTCCTTCTCACGTCCCTTTTCCTTTGCAGCCAGGTAGGCCCCGTACGCCATAGGATCGTTATGGGCGTAGACGACGTCGATTCCGCTCGGATGCGCATTGAGGGCCTCGGTCATGCGATCCATTGCCTGCGGCTGAAACCAGTTGGCCGTGGCGTCATGGACGACACGGATGGCCGGGTAGTTCGTCAGGACCGAGAAGGCGCCCGCGTGGCGGTTGATGGCCCCTTCGACACCCTGCATGCCCCGGATCTCGACGAGATTGCCGCGCGGCTCGCCGTTCTTCTTCTTCAGGTAATCGACGATCCACTGTCCGGCCATCTGGCCGATCTTGAAGTTGTCGCAGCGGATCCAGGTCGTGTAGTTGGGCTCCACGATGTCCCGTTCGAGGCAGATCGTGGGGATCCCGGCCTCCATCGCCTGTCCCATCACCTTGGTGAGAGAATCCCGCTGCAGCGGCGCAACGATCAGGAGGTCGGGCTTCTGACGGACGGCGTTCTCGATTTGGGCGATCTGTTTCGCGGCGTCGGCCTGACCGTCGTAAATCACCAGTTTGACGTCGGGCTGGGCGCCAAAGAGTTCCTCCATTCTCCGGTTCTGAGCGGCGCGATAGGGCTCGGCATTGTTGCACTGACTGAAGATGACCAGGTGGGGTCGGGGGCCTGTGGACTCCCCGCCCGGTCCGCAACCGGCGAAAAGCCCCGCCAGGGCGACACACAAGCAAGACGACAAGGTTCGAACCGTCAGACGAGTCTTCATGAATCAAATGTGAACCGGATTACCAAGACAAATGGACGTGATACCACCCCCCTGGCCAGCCAAAATCCGCGGGTTCACGAGGATTCCACTTGCGGCTCCTCGCGGGTCGCGCCCTGGCTGGCGGATCTGTCGGCGAGCCGGGGAGCGGGAGCGGGTCCGGTTCGAACGCGCGTCCCCGGTCCGGCTCATCTCCGTCGTCCCAGCGCTTCGACCGGCGCGTAGTCGTCGGTCAGGATGGGGGCCCGCATGGCCTCCCGAGGGAGCTCGGTCCGGAAGGTGCCTAGACGACCAAAGAGGCCTGCGGGCGGCGACAGCCCTCGACGGAGCAGTTCGGTACCGCGCAACAGGAGTTCCTGGGCAGACCATCGCCGCGGGTCCAGCGTCGCGATCATGACGACGTTGAGCGACGTTCGCGCGCGGAAGCAGTAAACCTGCGGGAAGACGGACTGAAGTGTCCGTCCCAGGGCCGATCCGGCGTCGACCCCTCCAAGGCGGCTCACGGTGATGACATTGTATGCCAGCACGCCGTTCGTCGTCAGGTGGTCCCGCGCCAGTTCGAAGAACTCGCGCGTGGCGAGGTGCTGGGGGATCTGTGAGCCGTACCGGTGTTTGGTGTAGGCATCGAGCACGATCAGGTCATACCGCTCGGTGCTCCGACGCAGGTGGGTGCGCCCGTCCGAGATCTGGATGTGATGACGATCCGAGGTTCGGACACCGAAATAGTTCGAGGCCACCTGGACCACGACAGGATCAATCTCGACCGTTTGTATGCGCACCCCGGGGTAGTCATGAAGGAACGCGCGCTGCGTCGATCCTCCGCCCAATCCAATCATCAGGGCGCGCGCGAGATTCGTGTTCCACAACCACGCCAGATGAAAGAACTCGGTGTACTCGAAATGACCCTGGAGTGGATTCCGCAGCGACATCTGGGTCTCGTGGGTCCCGTCGAAACTCAGGGTGCGCAGTCCGTTCTCGTCCACGACAAGGACGTGGTGATACGGCGAGTACGCCTGAAAAACGACGGCAGCCCGCGCGGTCACCGACATCCCGCCGAGGGCGGCAACGATGAGGAGGGCTGTCGTCCGCGGCGAAACCCGCTCGATTGCGCGGAACAGGGCCTTCATCGATGGGTCGGGCTCCAGAACCAGCAGGCCATTCCAAGCAGCACGATCAGCCCGCCGGTTGCGCGAAAGATGTGGGTCAGGTTCATCCAATCGATCAGGACATAACCGGAGGTGAACACACCCGCGATGCTGCCAGCCGAACCGGCGCCGTAAATTGATCCGCTCACCCGTCCAATCCTGGCGACCGCGCGCGTTGCGAGTCGGATCAGGAAGGGAGGCAGGGTCGCGAGCACAAAGCAGGGGGGCAGAAAGACCACCGCCGCTCCCAGGGCGGGATCCAGCTTCTGCCACAATAGCGGAATCTCTCGGTCCGCCGGATGACGCTCGACGATGAAGCCCATGACGGATCCGGCGAAGTCGGGGATGAAGATCGTGAAAAGGCCCGCGGGGACCAGGAACCAGGTGAGTAGGCGTGGGCGCTGGACCCGGTCCGCCCAGAATCCGCCCGCGACATACCCGAGAGAAAGCGCCACGAGCACGACTCCGATCTGGCTGGTCCACACGTAGAACGAACTCCCGAAATCCCGTGCGAGCAGCCGGGTGCCGACGATCTCCAGCACCATCACGGCGAAGCCGCTCAGGGCCGCCGTGAGGATCGCCACCGCGAGGTCCATTCGCCCACCGTGCGCGGGATGGCGGTCAACGTCAAAGGAGATGGCTCGTTCTTCTAGGGACCGAAGACGGGCATCCTGGGCCTAGCCTGCCTATTTCATAGAGGTCTTGCGAAAGGCGACCGTCCGCGAGCCCGCGAAATCCTTGGCAGGCGCGATACCGTCGGGTCGGACCGCGGCCTTTAGGCCGCTTCAACGGGACGGGACGGCGCGTGACGGGACGGCGGCCGACAAGAACTTCGACGCGCGTGCCGTCGGGGTATTGAAGCGGCCTGAAGGCCGCGCTCCGCAACCGCGAGTTCCGCAACCGCGAGTTCCGACGCCCTGTCGGCAGCGGCGGTACGCCTGTTGAAGGCAACCTCCTCTCCCACCGGACCTGCAGCAGGTCGCAGTGGAAGTGATAGGAAACATCCGGGCTAACTAGGGCGCGATCGGGAACAGTCGCTTGAGTTCCTCGCGATCCGGCCTCCGGCCGTATTCGCAGATCTCGAAGGCCTCGACGTACTGAATGCTGTCCGCCGGAGCGGCTCCGTACCAGGACGTCACCGCATCGGCAAAGCGGCGACGGAGCGCCTTTTGTCGATTGCGAAAGCCCTCGCGGACCTGGCGGAAACGCTCCTTGCGACCGGCGGGATCGTCCGGCAACAGGTCGGCCGATCCGTTCGCGCCGCCCTCGGCGAACTGGGACACCAGTTGGTCGAGCGCGTCGAGTTTCTTCTCGATCACGGCGTCAATGTTCACCACGACGTCGGGCGCGAAGGGGTTCGGTTTGGTGAAACCATCGGGGTAGTAGAGAAAGATCGGATTCCGTTCGAGATGCGGGACGTCGGGACAGAAGAAGGGCACCGTCACCATGTAGGCTGCGTCCTGGACGAGCACGCCCGTGTAGCGGTGGTCCGGGTGATAGTCATTGGGGCGCGGGCCCATCACGATGTCTGCGTTCCATTCGCGGATGAGCTTCGTGATCTTCTTGCGGTTCTCGAGCGTCGGGAGGAGTTCGCCGTCATGGATGTCCAGGACCTCGCTGGTGACGCCGAGGAGGTCGTCGGCTGCGCGGACCTCCGCCGCCCGGCGGCGGGCCAGGGGTCCGCCAGCGTCGCGCCAGTGCCCAATATCGCCATTCGTGACGGAGACCAGCTTCACCTTGTGACCTTGGGCCGCCCAAAGCGCGGCGGTGCCTCCGACCTGGAGCTCGCAATCGTCCGGATGGGCCCCGAAACAGATGATGCGGAGCTTTCCATTCTGGCCGGCCGGCGCTTCGGCGGCGGACACCGGGTGGGTCCGCGAGATGCCCATGGCCGCGAGACCGATCAGCAGGGTTGAGCACCAATGGAGATGAGGACGAAGGAGTGGGTTCATGGCTGGGTCTTGAGTTCTGCCGGCAGGACGAAACCGGGCGGGCTTGGGATTCCGGGCAACGGGGCGATGGCGGCAACAATGACGGGAAGTCCCGCGTCCGGCAACCCTGGGACGCGCGCGGCGCCACCCTCGCCCCGGTCGATCCGAGTTGACAGTCTGGTGTCGCAGGGATTACAGGCTCCGCATCCACCGTAGATTGCGAGGACGCCGTCCGGGATTTGTGCCCCCGGGAAATGGGCACGGCGCCCGTCTGCGGGCTGGGGAAAACCAATCGCCAAAGCAATGAAGTGCTCAAACCCAATTCCACTCCTGCCTGCATGCGCCCTGGTATTGATCCTGACCGCGGGGACCGGTATCCAGGCGCAGGACGTCTTCACCCCCGGTTTTGTGAAGAGGGAGTTCTACAAGAGCGACACCACAGGCCTCACGCTCGTGGACGACCTTCGCAGTGACCCGAAGTATCCCGACTCGCCCGACACCACCACCTATGTTCCCGGCGTCGAGACACCCCCGAACTTCGATGACGACTACGGCGTGCGACTCTCCGGTCTCGTCACGCCCCCGGAGACCGGCAGTTACGTTTTCTATATCAGTTCGGATGACACCAGCGAGTTCTGGCTCAGCACCGACGCCACCCCGGCCAACCTCGAGTTGCTCTGCGTCGAGCCGACCTGGAACAATCCCCGCGAATGGAACACCCCCGGCTCAAACGCCACGGGGCGCGACCTCGACAACCCGGAGAATATATCTCCCGCCAGGACCCTCACGGCAGGCCAGCAGTATTACTTTGAGGCCCTCATGAAGGAAGGCGGTGGTGGCGACAACCTCGCCGTGACCGTAGCGAAGGCCGGCGATCCCGTTCCCGCCAACGGCACGCTCGCCCTCTGGGGCTCCTGGATCGGCGTCAATGTCCCGTCCGCCGGCGCCTCGGTTCAGGTCACCCAGCAACCGGCGAACACCTCGGTCGAAGCCAACCAGGACACCACGCTGACCGCCCAGGCCACCGGCACCGCGCCCCTCGGCACGAACATCGTCTACTCCTGGCGACGCAACGGTATCCCGATCCTCGGCGGCACCAGTTCCAACCTCGTCCTCACGCGAGTCCAATCTTCAGATAACAACGCCAAGTACTCCGTCCTTGTGGCGTTGCCTGGCGCTTCGGCGATCAGTCAGGACGCCACGCTGACGGTGACACCCGATTCCATCCCGCCGACGCTCGTTTCCGCCACCGCCGACGCGAGCTTCACGGCGGTCACCGTGACGTTTTCCGAGCCCCTGGACCAGGCCTCCGCAACGGCGGCGGGCAATTACTCATTGAACAATGGCGCGACGGTGTCCGCGGCAGCCGTGGTCAACCCGACCACCGTCAAACTCACGACCAGCAAACTCACCGAGGACACCCCCTTCACCCTCACCGTCAGCGGCGTCAAGGACACCGATTCGGGAGTCGCCGGCAACCCCATCGCCGCCAACAGCACGATCTCGTTCCAATCCTGGGTCTTCATTCAGGGTCTCGCCCTCGACCGGTTCTGGGACAACTTCACGGCCAATACCATCGCCGGCTTGACGAACCTCGCGACCTTCCCGGACTCGCCCGATCGGGTGCGGGTCGAGAGTGCGTTCGAGTACCCTCCCGACGGCGCCGGAGAAGGCGGCTCCAATTATGGCAACCTGCTGGAGGCCTGGTGGACCGCGCCCAGTTCGGGCGACTTCATCTTCTTCTGCAGCGGCGATGATCCGGTGAACCTCTACCTGAGCACGGACGAAGACCCCGCCAACGTGAAGCTCATCGCCCAGGAGCCTCAGTGGAACAACCCGCGTGATTGGCTGGGTACGCTTGACGTGGATGCGCTCACTCGCCGACCCAACACCGAAAACCGGTCGGATGCCTTCCCCGATTCCCAGTGGCCCACCCCCAACACCATCACCCTCGTCGGCGGCAATCGCTATTACCTTCGAGCGCTGCACACCGAGGGCGGCGGCGGCGACAATGTCGGGGTCACCTACATCAAGGCCGGCGCTGCCGAACCCGAATCCGGCTCTCCCCCCATCCAGGGCAGCGAATTCGGCATCTACATCGACCGCTCCCAATCCGAGCTGAACGTCACCCAGCAACCCGCCGCGGTGTCCGGGCTCGAAGGTCGCACCACCGTGGTTTCGGTGGGGGCCACCGGCAAATGGCAGTGGAGCGACGAGCCGTTCTTCCAATGGCAGGCCGCGCCGTCCGGGGGATCGTCCTACAGCAACATCGCAGGGGCCACGTCGTCCTCGTACACGACGCCCGCCCTGGCGCAGGCAGATTCCGGGACGCAATACCGGGTGGTGCTGTCGGTTCCCGGACTGCCGGGTGTCACCAGTCAGGTCGCCTCGCTTACGGTCCAGGCCGACACCGTCCCGCCCGGCATTGCGGGCGTGGCGGCATCCTCGTCGGACGCGTTGACCGTCACGTTTGACGAGCCGCTTGATCCAACCACCGCGAACACAGCCGGCAACTACACGCTGACGGGCGGGCTTACCGTGACGACCGCCACCCTGGGAGGCAGCAGCAGTAACGTCGTCCGCCTGGAGGTTACAGGCACCGTCACCGCCGGGACGCAGTACACATTGACCGTCAACGGCGTGAAGGACGTGTACAACAACACGGTCTCCAGTTTGGCGACCACCTTCACGGCGAAGATCGTCACTTATGCCGACATCATCCTCCAGGATCAGCCCATCGCCTTCTACCGGTTCGAGGAAACCACCGGTCAGAAGACCGCGAACCTGGGCACGGTGGGCACCTCGGCCGACGGCCTCTACATGGCGGGCCTTGGCGCCGACGACTCTGTCCAGGTCGATTCCCGGACCGAAGTCGGACCGCGTCCGCCCGATTTCCTTGGATTCTCCGGCTCGAACCTGGCCGGGAACTTCCCCGGCGATGCGGACCCAATCTGGATCGACACGCAGAAGCAACTCCTCCAGGGCCTGGGCGCGTTCACCCTTGAGTATTGGGTCCGGCCGAGTGGCGGGCGTCTCGACGATCCGAGCCTCTGGGTGACGCGTGTTGGCATCGTCGGCCAGAACGACGCGATCGAGTATGGATTCATCGACCAGACCACGATCCAGATCTGGACGCCCGGTGGCGGCTCGCTCAACACCACCTACTCGTACCCCGACGACGAGTGGCACCACATCGCCACCATTGCGACCGGGCAGGACCTGCGGAACTACTTCGACGGCGTCCTGATCAATACCTCTGGAACGCCGACCGCCAACTACGGGACCTCCGATTTCAATGTCCATATCGGAGGTGGCGGCGTCTTCGATGCCACCGGGAATACCTTTACCGGGCAGATCGACGAAGTGGCCATCTTCGACAAGGCCATCCCCGCCGATCGCATCGCCGCCCACTTCAAAGCTGGGAAGGAAGGCGGCGTGGTCGAAGAAACGCAACCCGAGTTCACCGGGATCACCTTGTCGGGAGGCAATATCTCCATCGAATGGACCGGCGGCGGCACTCTGCAGATGGCCCCGTCTGTCAGCGGGCCCTGGACGGATGTACCGGGCGCCGCGAGTCCATACTCCGCGGCGGTCAGTGGAGGGACGGCCTTCTTCCGCGCCAAGCAGTGACGCGACCGTCAAGGTGGCTCCCGTCCGAGGGAGAAACATGAATCACGCGAAAGCCGGGCCGGTGCCCGGCTTTCGTTTTTTATGCGTCGGTGAATAACCAGATGCGCCCTCACCGCGGCTCTCTCCCATCGGATGCATGGGATGGGAGAGGGGGGCCGGAGGCCAGGTGAGGGTTGAGGGTTCATTTCGGCTGCAAAGATTCTCGCAAGGATTTTTACGGGCTCGGCGTGTGTTCCCCGGAATTCTCGCCGGGCTCCTTAGCGCCCCCGAGGCCATCGCCGCCACGGCATTTTCCTGGCAGGAGGGTGACGGCTTCCGCACGGCGGACCTCTTCGTCCATGCCCCTGGGTCTCCCGGTTTCCGGCGGCTCTCGTCAGCGGCCACCGGCCTTGTCTTCACCAATGTCCTCACCGATGCCGCCAGCGCCGCAAACCGCGTCCTCGAAAACGGCAGCGGCGTTGCGGTCGGAGACTACGACGGCGACGACTGGCCCGACATCTTCCTCTGCAGTCTCACCGGGCACAGCGTCCTCTTTCACAACCTCGGACACTTGCGATTTGTCGATGCAACCCCCGCCTCCGGCATTACAACCGAGGCACGGATCTGTCGTGGCGCGGTCTTCGCCGACGTCAACGGCGACCGCCGCCCGGATCTCCTCGTCTCCACCCTGGCTGACGGGGTCCTTTGTTTCCTCAATCTTGGCGGCGGACACTTCCGCGATGCCACTGCCGAGGCGGGACTTGCGGACCTTCGAGGCGCGACGACCCTCGCGCTCGCCGATGTCGACGGCAACGGCTCGGTCGATCTCTACGTCGCTCGCTACCGCGCGGAAGATGTGCGGGACGACAACACGGTCGAGGTCCGGGTCGTCGGAGGGCGCGCCGTCCTCCATCCGAAATACAGCGGCCGTCTCGCCATCGGCTCCACTGGACTCGTGGAGTTCGGCGAACCGGACGCCCTGTTCCTGAACGATGGCGCCGCTCATTTCCGTGTCGTTCCGTGGACGACCGGCGTCTTTCTCGACGAATCAGGGAAGCCGCTGACGAAACCTCCCTTGGATTGGGGCCTCTCCGCGGCCTTCCACGATCTCAATGGCGACGGATACCCGGATCTCTACGTCTGCAACGACTATTGGACCCCAGACCGTCTTTGGCTCAACAACGGCGATGGCACCTTTCGCGCCGCACCGGCGACCGCCTTGCGGCACACCAGCGAGAACTCCATGGGGGTCGATTTTGCCGATGTCGACCTGGACGGCCATGTCGACTTCCTCGTGCTCGACATGCTCAGTCGCGATCATCGACGCCGCTGCCGGCAGGCCCTCGCCCAAACCCCTCCTTGGTCTTCATACGTGCAGACCGATGTCCGGCCGCAGTACATGCGCAACTGTCTCTTCCGCAACCGTGGCGACGGCAGCTTTGACGAGATCGCCGACTACGCCGGCCTGGCCGCCAGCGAATGGTCCTGGCAACCCCTCTTTCTCGATGTGGACCTTGACGGGCTCCCGGATGTCATAGCCTCGGCAGGCCACGGCCGGGACCTTCAGGACCTGGACGCCACGGAACGCATTCGGGCTCTCCAGCATCCCTGGCCCCCCCACCTGGACGCACGCAGCCGCCAACTGGCCTTCACGCGCGAACTCGCGGAGCACGCCCGCCTTTACCCCACGTTGGCGCTTCCCATCTCGGCCTTCCGCAACCAGGGGAGTCTTCGGTTCGAGCCGGTAGGCGAGTCATGGGGGTTTCATGAACCTGCCGTCCACCAGGGGATCGCCGCCGGCGACTTCGATCGCGATGGCGACCTGGACCTCGTCGTCAACGTGCTCAACGGGCCCGCCGCGCTGTACCGGAATGACGGAGGTGCCAATCGGGTGGCTGTGCGCCTGAGAGGGGATCCCCCCAACACAGCCGGCATCGGCTCGCGAATCATCCTGCGCGGTGGCGCGGTCGCCACGCAGTTCCTGGAAATCTCCTCCGGGGGCCGCTACCTCTCGGGCAGCGACGAACTTGGCGTGTTCGCCGCTGGATCGACGCCCGAATCCATGAGCCTGGAGGTCGTGTGGCGAAACGGCCGGCGCACCCGGCTGGACGGCGTGAAGGCCAATCGATTGTACGAAATCGCCGAGGCCCAGGCCGTGCCAGCAGAACCGCGACTCTCCGCCTCTCCGACACCCTTGTTCGAAGACCTTTCTGAGCAGTTGCCTCACCGGCACGTGGAGAATCCTTTCGACGATTTCAGCCGCCAACCGCTCCTGCCTCACCGCCTCAGCCGGGAAGGTCCGGCGCTCTGCTGCGTGGATCTGAATCGGGACGGCTGGATCGACTTGATCGTCGGCGCCGCCGCTGGAACCGGCTCAGGAGTCTTCACCAATAATGGCCACGGCGCCTTTTGCGCCGCAGCCGACCTCCTGCCCGGGTATCCCCGGGAACTGGATCAGGCCGGCATCGTCGCCTGGCCCGCCGCGGACGGCTCGACGCGAATCCTGGTGGCATCGTCGCGGGAGGAGAACCCCGGCAGCAGTCAGCCGGCGGTCGTGGAAACCTCGACCGCCATGCCCCAGCGTGCCCTGCCCATCCTCGAATCCGGTCCGTCATCCCCAGGACCTCTCGCGTTGGCCGACCTGGACGGGGACGGCGACCTCGACCTGTTTATGGGCGCGCGAGATGTCGCCGGTCGGTACCCGGAGTCCGCGCCCTCCCATCTCCTGATCCGCGACGGAGAGAGGTGGCGCGAGGACTCCGCCAACGCGGCGGTACTTCGGGATCTGGGCCTGGTCCGCGCGGGGGTCTGGACGGATCTCAACGACGATGGTGCTCCGGATCTCGCCGTCGCCACCGAATGGGGACCCATTCGGATTCTTCGAAACGAGGGCGGTCGGCTGCGCGACGTGACCCGGGATCTTGGGCTCGCAGGCCTCACCGGATGGTGGACCGGAGTCGCGGCGGTGGACCTCGACGGTGACGGTCGTCTCGATCTCGTTGCCACGAACTGGGGGCTCAACAGCCCTAGCACAGCGAGTGCGGAACATCCGGCCATCCTGTGCTACGGCGACTTCCTCGGGCGCGGCAACGTCGACCTCCTCGAGGCCACCTGGGACGCCACCCGCCAGGTGCCGGCCCCCGTCCATGGGCTCGATCGGTTCCAGGCGGCCTTTCCCGGCCTTCGTGAGCGCTTCCCCAGGCACGACCTGTTTTGCGAGGCGACCTTAGAAGACCTCCTTGCGGCGTTTCCATTTCCCGCAAAGCGTCTCGAGGCCCGCACCCTCGCCAGCATGGCCTTCCTGAATCGCGGCAGGCAGTTCGAAGCGGTCGAACTGCCGCGCGAAGCGCAATGGGCGCCAGCCAGCGGGATCGCGGTGGCGGACTTCGATGGGGACGGTCATGACGACGTGTTCCTGAGTCAGAATCAATGGACGCAGCCATGGCAGAGCCCCCGGCAGGACGCCGGCCGCGGTCTCCTGCTCCTCGGCGGCCAAGGCGGACACCTGCGCACGGCACCAAACTCCGGCATCCGGATCCTTGGCGACCAGCGTGCCGCCGCCGTCGCGGACGTGGACGGCGACGGCCGACCGGACCTTTTCGTAGCCCAGAATGGCGATTCGACCCGGCTGCTTCGGAATCGCGGCGCCGTCGCGGGACTCCGGCTGCGGCTTCGCGGCCCTCCGGGAAACCCCGACGGAATTGGTGCCGTCGTCCGGCTGCGCTTCGACACAGGATTCGGTCCGGCACGAGCCGTGGTCGCCGGAGGCGGCTACCTGTCGCAGGACGATGCGACCCTCGTGCTGGGAACACCGCATCCCGTGTTGGGCGTCCTCGTTCGCTGGCCAGGTGGACGCCGCATGGAGGTGCCCCTGCCACCGTCAGTGCGCGAGGCGACCCTTGGGTATGACGGCAATGTGCAGGTCATGCGGTAGCCGGGTGCCTTGGGATTAGGCGTGCCACCGCCAGCCATGGTGCCGGAAGATGCGAACCGAGCGATCTTCCCTGTAAGATTTCCCCTCGAAACGCCGTTTTCTGGATAGACGCCAGGGAGGTTGTCGCCCGTGAGGCGGGCGGGCCCAGACGGGTGGTCCACTCTCCACTCTCGAACCGCAGCATCGTCTGCATCGACGGAGAGCCTGCGCGTCCCCTGCAGCCCGGACGGGGAGATCCACGCCTGTCCTGAGGGTGAACGCAGGGGGTGAGGGCGGTTCAAGGAAGAGAGGGTGGGCCATCCGCCGAGGGGCGTTGGGGAGGCTGCCCGGCGGCCGAGGGGGCCGATCAGACCGTCATGCCGGCACCCAGGGTGACCACGTGACCACCGAGACCCATGTAATCGGCCGGGTTGCACGTCAGCACAATCACCTGAAGCCCCCGTTCGGACGCCAGGAACAGCATGTCCTGAAGTTGCCGAACCCGTTGGGGATCGGAATAGGCGAAGGCGTCGTCCAGGACGACGGGGAGACACCCATCGTGGCCTTCGGCGAGCACCTCCGCCATCGCGAGGCGGACCGCAATCGCCGTCTGTTCTCGCGCGCCGCCGCTCAACTGGTTGAACCGAAAACGCGCCGCGCCCGGCTGTGATCGGACCAGATGCAGGTCCCCGAAGGTCGAGCCGGTGAACTCGAGACGAATGTCGGTCCCCGGCCCAAAGAGACAGTGAAGATAACCGGAAACCTTCTCCTGCAACGGACGGGTCAGTTGATCCGCCAGGGCCTCCTGTTCCTCTTGAAAGAGATCATCGAGCAGCTTCACCGCCTGGGCGTGGATCCGCGCGCCGTCCCGGCGCTTTTGCGCCGAGCGCAGCATCGCCTCGGCCAGGTTGAGGGCACCGCGGGGATCCTCGGTGCCCGCGGCCTGGAGGAGCGCCTGACACGCCGCGATCCGTTCCCGATGTTCTGCGATCCCCCGGTCCGTCTGTTCGCGAACAACCCCCTGCCGGCGCTTCTGCTGGTCCAGCAGGGACGGTTGCAGCTCGGAGATCTGTCGGACGAGGGATTCCCAGAGCGGGCGGGCGGAACTGGACTCGGCGGCGGCGGTTCGCACGGCGCGCTCGATGTCAGCATCATTTCCACGCTCCTGTTGGATGAACCTCAGGCGGCTGCGGGTCTCTTCCAGCTCGACCTCCTGCGTGCCGATATTCGTTCGAGCCTCGTTCAAAGCCGTCTCGGCTACATGACACACACGGGCCGCCAGGTCACGGGTGGCTTTGGTGTCGACCTCGAGGCCATCCGTCATCCGGAGCCGTTCCTGGCATGCCGCCTCCCACCGGGCCGCCGCGTCGGAGACGAGTTCCCGGGGCGCATCCGGAATCAACCTCTCCAACCGTTCGATCTCGGCGTCCGCGCGGGCGAGGCGCTCGTTGGCTTCGAACAGCGCCTGCTCGATTCGATCCGCCCGCATGCCGTCGAGTTGCGCGTCGATCTGTTTCCGTTTGGCCTCCAGCAGGTCGAGCCTCTGGCAGGCGGCAGAGGCCTCGTCCGGAGTCGTCATCCCAAGGCGGTCGAGTTCGCGTTTGAATTCCGCGCTCGCGTCCCTTTCCCGGCCCCTCGACTCCGCCAGACTGGCGCCTCCCCCGGGCAGGATGCGCAGGCGAACACCGGACCCGACAGCGATCTCGCCTTCATCGGTGAATACCCTCCGCTCGCCCGGAAACAACTCGTCGCCAGACACCGTCACGGACTGGTCGGCGGACAGGACTTCGACGGCGGCCGCCATGGATCGAAGGCTGGCCGCCGCCGTTTCGTGTTCACGCTGCAGGGTTTGCAGGCGATGGACGGATTTGCTGTCGACCGCCGGCAACCGGGCGATCTCCCGGCGAACGTCGGCCAGTTGCGAGCGAAGATCTCCCGCCTTGCGGTGTTGATCCGCAAGCTCCCTGAGTTGCTGTCGGTTCTCGAGGCGGCCCCTCCAGGCGCGGGCGAGATCATTGTTCAAACGCGCAGCCCGCACCTGCTCGAGCGCGGCGGCGTAGCGCGTCTCGGCGGCATGGCATTCTGTCCGCCGACCCTCGAGGGCCGCCGTGAGTTCGGCCACTTGGGCGCGCAATGGCGCAAGCGCGAGCGAGCGCGCTTCGATGTCGGCACGGAGTCGGGCAATTTGGCTCTGGATGTCGCGGAGTTCCGCCAGTCGAGCCGCGGCCTTTTCCAGGACGGTGGCCGCCTCCCTTTCCTTCCCTTGCAGGTCGGCGAGCGCGCGCAGTCTCCTCTCGGTCTCCTCCTCCTCAAGCCGCAGGCGGTGGGACGCCTCCAGGGCGGCATCGACGCCGTGTCTTGCTTCGGCGAGGGCGGCGGCGGTCGCCTCGAACTGGTTCCAGCGCGACCGGGCCGCTTCGGCTGCGACGTGGGCTTGGGTGAGGGCCTCTTCCGCCTGGGCGAGGACGGAACCCGCTTTGGGCTTCCCATGGGTGTTGAAGAAGGTCCCCGCGGCCCCGGCGAATAGTCGGGCGACGCGGTCATCCAGGTCCGATTGCATCACCCCGGTCCCGCCGCCCCTGTCGTGCAATCGACGGACAAGGTCGCCGTGGTGCGGTGCCGACGTCTCGCACGGGTCCTGGCCGGCGGCGCCCTGCCAGACCCAGAGGTGCGCCCATTGCCGGACCCGCGCGCGCGGGCTCAGGCCCGTGTTGAGGCCGAGAAGGCGGGCGAGCTCGGCATCGGCCGAGTCGTCCCGGAGCGGGTCGGCGGCCTGACACGAGAGCAAGGTGGTCCCGCTGGCGCCGAACCGCTTGGTCAGGCGGTAAGAAGTCCCACCGCATTCAAATTGCAGTTCGACTTCCGGTTGCCCCATCGCATCCAGGGACAGCATGTCCCGAAGTTCCTGCGAATTGCCGCAGGCCTTCAGAAAGAGCGCCCGGTGGATGGCCTCAATCAGTGTGCTCTTACCGCTCTCGTTGGGGCCGCCGATCAGCGTCCGGCTGGCGTCGAACGCGACCTGAAGTTGGCGATGGATCCGGTAATTTCGAAGTGTGACGGATTGAAGACGCATGCGGTTGGTGTCGGCGCCTCAACGAGACTGGCAGGCGAGATGGAGCTGGCGCAGCGCCTGTTGCGCCACCTCACCAGGATCGCCGGCCTCGGCGGCAAGTCGTGTGAGTCTGGCGGCGACCCTGGCGACGAGCGGGTCACCGGCTCGGGCCGTTAGCGCCTGGAGTTCCCCGGGCGAAGGGCTGAGCTGAATCTCGGTTTCCAGGCGCAATCGGATGGTTCGCGCCGTCCACGACTCGAGGGCCGTCTCGAGGCTCGACATCGCCTCGAAACCAAGAGCGCCCCGCAGGTGGAGCCGCAACACGTCCTCATTCACCCGATGCCCGATTCGCTCGGCGACGTGGTCGAAAAACAGGTCCAGTCCCGCATCGTCCGTGAACTCCCATTCCACTTCGCTCCACCGGATTCCGGAGGTTGGAACCTTCCGAACGGAGGGCAACCGGCCGCGCTCCGCCTCCACCACGAGCACATGGCCTGGGTCATGGCCTCCGCCCTTCAGAAATCGATCGTGCTCTGGCGTGCCGGAATACCACGCCCTTTCCGTGACCTGGAGGGTCCCGTGCCAGTCGCCAAGGGCAATGTAGTCGAACGCACCGGCCGGGAGGCGCGTGAGGTCGAGCAGGTTCGCCGAATCGCCGCCGGCGTCCTCGTCATCGGCAAAAGCGCCGAACTGCCGGATGCTGCCATGGGCCACAACAACTCGGGGCAACAGCGGATCCGAATCGTTTTGGCCCTCGCAGGCATCCGGGCGCAGCCAGGCGGTTGGGTCCAGCGAATCGTGCCGCTGGAGCAAGGGGCACGGGAATAAAAGGGCGCCGGGCGCGGGGACGGCGTTGCGCTCCAGCAGGACCGTGAGATTCGGCGCCAGTTCTGCCGCCTGGCGGCGAAAGAATTCCTGTTCCCATACCGTGCCGCCTCCCACGTGATCGTGATTGCCGGGAATCGCGAACACCGGGAGACCGAGGCGGCCAATGGCTGCGCACCCGGCGGCAACGATGCTCGGCGCGGGTTGGGGGGAATCGAAGAGATCCCCCGCGACGACGAGAAATCGGGCCTGGTGTTCCCGCGCCACGTCTCCGATGCGCCGCAAGACTTCGACGCGTTCATTCTGGAGGAGCGCGCGTTTGTGGGGGTCCTCGACGCCGGCGAACGGCTTCCCGAGTTGCCAATCCGCAGTGTGAAGGAAGCGGGTCATCGAGCACGGCCTCCGGCGTCATGGAATGTCGTCGACGGCGACCCGACCTCCCAGAGACGTTGTCGCGCGACAAAGTACAGGACCGAACGCGTCACGGGTCGCCCATAGATCCTCTCCAGCGCGCTCACATAAAGTCGAAGTTGACGCTCATGTTCACGAGCCCGCTCCGGGAGTTCCGTGTCATCGAGGCGGTCCGTCTTGAAATCTACGATCCAGATTTCCGTGGGCAGAATGACCGCGAGATCGACCGAGCCCTGGACGACGACAAAATCCGCGCCGGAATCACCGGGATCTGCGGGCAACGCGGAGGCCTGGACCAGGAGCTCCGAGGGATCGAACGCCGCCGTAAAGGCCAATTCGCGGCGTACCCGGGGAGCATGCGACCGGATGTCCAGGCCCAGCGGCGAACGCCAGAATCCCAGGATTGCGTCGATGTCCAGGGCCGCGACGTCTTCGGCCGACAGTATGCCTTCTGTCCGCAGCCGCTCGGCCTGCGCCTGAAGTTCCGATGCGGATTCCGTCTGCGCAGGATCGAGATGCTCGAGGAAGACGTGATGGACCGTTCCGCGTGAGGCGGCCGAAAGGGAGGAACGATCGGGGAGTTCAGCGGCGCCAAAATTTGGAGGAGGTGACCACAGCGGCCGGGCTTCACCGGCGGTGTCCGCATCCAGGCGCCGCAGGGCGCTGGCCGAGGTCTTGGCGGGTGTCAGCGTGGCGGCGAGGTGCGGATAGACGGCATCGAAGCCTGGCGAGGCGAGGTCCACGGTTTCCCAACGCCCCGCATCGCCGATGGCGTTACCGCGACCGGCATTCATGGCCGGGCCGGGTGCCTTGTTGGAATACATCCGCCATCGGAGTCGAGCCACCTCGGGTTCGCTTCCAAGCTGGACCTCGCCTTCACCGCTGGACCAGTCGACGCGGTCGCCCAGCCAGAGTCCAATCCAGTCCACCCAGTGCAGCGCCCGCGGAACTCCAATGATCGGCGGCAGGCTCGTACGCTCGTTCCATTTGCGACTGTCGGGATTGAAACTTCCAACGAGCAGCAGGGTGTCGCGCGCCCGCGTGACTGCCACGTAGAACAGCCGGAGTTCCTCGGCGAGGGCGGCGCGTTTCTCTGCGCGGCGCGCCTGCCAGAGCACGAGGCTGTCGCATCGTTTTCTTGCCTCGAGATCCACGACCTGGGGAGCGATTCCCCATTCACGGGAAAACACCAGGGACTCGCTGGCTTCCGGGACCTGGACGCGAGCGCCGATCCCCGCCACCACGACGACGGGGAACTCGAGCCCCTTGCTCTTGTGAACGGAGAGCAATTGAACGGCGTCCGCCTGGCGGGGCGGAAGGGGTTCGATCTCGCGGCCGGCCGCGGTCTGCTCATCGAGAAATCTCAGGAAACGAAACAGCCCCTGGCGCAGGAGGGGATCGAATCCGCGGGCAAGATCGAGGAATCGGCGCACGTTCGCCACGCGGTCCGGACCATCCGGCAGGGTGAACAGGTAAGCTTGGTAGCCGGTCTCGGCGAGCACCGTTTCGAGGACGCACGTCAGCGATGTCATGAGGGCCAGGCGGCGCCAGCGCTCGAGACCCTGGACGAACTTGCCAACCCGTTCCGCAAGCGGTCCACCTTCCCGCGCGACGGCTTCGAGTCGATCCCATACACCCGCATGCCGGAGGGGCCGAAGGCACACCAGTTCGTCGAGCGTGAATCCGACCAGCGGTGAGCGCAGGACGGCGAACAAGGCGATGTCCTGTCGTGGATTGTCGAGAATGCGAAGCAGGCACGTGAGATCGGTTGCCTCGAGGGTCTCGAGAAAATCCCCGTGCTCGACGGAGAGCGGGATGCGGTGGCGCCGAAAGGCCCGGACGAATGGATCGGTGCGGTTCCGCACTGCCCGCATCAGGATCCCGACGTCGCTCCAGCGCATGGGGCGGAAATGAAGCGCGTCCTTATCCCAAACCTCGTGAAAGCCCTCCATGAGATCTCGAAGGCGCCCCGCAACCACCCAGGCCTGCCGTTCGATTTCCAGCAGGTCACCCCATGCCGATCCGTTGGACGACTCATCGTCGTCCGGTGTCGGCTTGCTGTGGACGAGGTGCAATTCGACTCGGCAGTCACCCTCGGACCACAATCCCCCGGGCCGAACCGCCGCCGGTGGATTCAGGGAGAGAGCGCACCGCGCCTCCGGAAGTGCGAACGACAGCAGGTCCTGCGCGCTGTACTCGATCTCCCCTGTTCCCGGTGCCATGAGGCAGCGAAAGAGATCATTCGTGAACACAAGGATCCCCTCCCGGCTGCGAAAGTTCTCCGTCAGGGGCAGGACGGTGTGGTGCGGCTTGCCCGGCCATTCGGTGAAGTGCCGGCGGAAGAGTTCCGGAGCCGCCATGCGGAACCGGTAGATGCTCTGTTTGACATCTCCTACCATGAACAGGTTCGCCTCGTTGGCATCACGCGCCACCGCCTGGATCAGGGCGTCCTGGACCGGGTTGATGTCCTGGCACTCATCGACAAAGACGTGGTCGAGTCGCTCCCGCCATTCCCGCGCGACCGCCGTGGGAAGCCCCTCATCGTCGATGAGCAGTCGAAGCGCCGCCTGCTCGAGATCGGTGAAGTCCACACCGCCGCGGCTGCGTTTCGCTTCGGCAAAGGCCGTCGCGAACTCACGGGCGAGTTCGAGAAGCTTCCGCGTCGGAACCCGCGTGAGTTCCCATTCCGCATCCAGGGGATCGACGCCGTCGGAGGGATGCCAGGAGCGGAGGACGGCGGCCTCCTCGAAGGAATCCCTCAGGCACCCCCGGGCCTTGCCGGTTCCGCGCACCCAGACGTCAGCGCGCCCGAATTGGGCAACATGATCGAGGAGGCCCTCGAAATCCGCGCCCTCATTCTGCCGACAAAAGGCCTCCAGGCTGGCGAGGAATTGCGGCAGCAGAGACTCGAGTCTCCGAACAGCAACGGCCGTCTTGCTGTGTCCGCCGTAACCTTTGATGGATTGCAGTGCCCCGAGTGTCTGCGGCACCTGTGCACGCAAGCGCGGAAAGAGCTCCTTCACCCACTGAGCCATGATCGAGTGACGTCGCGCGCGCCACTCTTCGGGAACCGTGTTTGCCAGGGCCGCGATGTCGCGCTCGAGAAGATCGAGGGCGCGTGGCTGCGTGACATAAAACCGGAAAGCCCGGAGCACGAGCCGGGCGAGACGCTCGGCACTCGAGCCGCAGTGGTGCCTCGCGAGCACTTGGGCCTCATCGTCGCTGGCAAGGGCCCTCGCGACGACCTCCCGCACGGTCGTCCACGCCAGCGGGACCGCCACGGACTCATCCAGCACCAGGACACCCGGATCCAGATCGAGCTCCGCAAAATGGGAACGGACGAGTTCCAGGCCGAAGGCGTGGAGGGTTGAGATCTGGGCAGTTTCCAGGAGCAGCATCTGATGCTGCAAACGCGCATCGTCCGGATGGAGAGCGGCTGCTTGACGCAGCATCTCGCGTAACCGCTGTTTCATCTCGGCGGCGGCCGCCTGGGTGAACGTCACGACCAGGAGTCGGTCGATGTTGACCTCGTCCTCGACGATCAGGCGCAAACAGCGGCTCACCAGCGTAGCGGTTTTGCCCGTGCCGGCCCCGGCGGCGAGGAGCACCCCTCCGCGGGCCGCAATCGCCTCGCGTTGTTGAATCGTCGGACCGTTCATCGAACCTCCTCTGGAGTGGGGGTGTCGGGAAGCGGCCGCGTCTGTTGGTCGGAGACCTCGTCCGCTCCGCCCGGGGCTGCGCCTGGCTGAAGCGATTTCACCGTCCGAAAATCCGACAGCAACGGTTCGAAACGACAGAGCGCCCGAAACGAGCAGAAGTCGCAGGCGGTGTCGTTCAAACCAAATCGCACCGGCCGGATGTGTACGGCCCCCGCAAGGATGGCGCTGGCGTGTCGCTTGAGGAATTCCGTCGAGCCCTCGAGGAGTTCCTGAAACTTCGCCGCCCCGACGAAATTCCCCGGTCGAAACTGGCGAGACGAGCAGCGTCGGCTGGTTCCATCCTTGGTCCCGGTGTCAAAATTCTCACGCCACTCCTGGACGCCGCGCCCCAGATGGCTCAGGGAATCGAGGTAGCTGTCCATTCGTCTTTCGTTGTCATCGTCGCGTTCGCCGGTCTTGATCCGCGGCGTCACCGGAACCTGGAAGGCCCCGGCGGGATGGATCTGCGCAGCCGTTGGGGCACCGCGGGTGACCGCCTCCCTGACATCCGTGGAGGCCGTGGCAAAAGCAAGATACCCGAGCAACTGCAGATCGAAGCCGAACTCGATCCGCTCGTCCCGGGGTGCTGCGGCGGTGGATTTGTAGTCGAGGACCGCGAGCAGGATCCGGCCGTCAGGCAATCGACAGACGTCGATCCGGTCAATGCTCCCGCGCAGCTTCAACATCCGGCCCCCTTCCAACCCGAGCGTCCATGCGGCGGCGCCGGATCCGGATTCGGCGCCGAATCGGAATTCGGAAAGTACCGGTTCGAATTCACAGGAGACGAGCCAGGCCACCATTTGCGTCACGGCTGCCGCCAGGCCGTCAATCCGCTGCCGGGATTCCCAGGCGACCGCCGGATCCCGCGCCAGCGGCGCGAATTCGGCACGCTTCAGGAGCGCCTCGCCCGTTTGGCGGATCCGATCGGCCGCGTCGGATGGATTCCAGGATCGCCAGTTTCCTTTCTCGGCCATGGTCGTCTCATGGAATTGCCTGAGGATCTCGTGCAGCAGCGTCCCAAGGGTTGCGGGGTCCGGTTTGAACTCCGGTCGCTGTTCGAGGCGCAGTTGCCGGGACGCGAAGTGCTGAAAGGGGCACAGCGCGAAGTCCTCGAGGGCGCTGACCGAGGACACAAGGACGCCTCCGGGATGCAGCGCCTCGACGGATTCGGCCGCAAGTCCATGCACGCCCTGGCCGGCGGCGGGGACCAATTGTTCCCGGATCGCCGAGACCTGGCGGGCGGCGAGGTGCGCCGGGGTGTCCATCGCCCCGGTCGCGGGCAGGGCGCGGTCCCAGCCTGGACACTCGAACAGTTCCGAGAGCGACCGGGCCTCAAGCGGGTCCGGCGAGCCCGAGAAGGCACGCAATCGGCCATCGAAAGACGTCGCGTCGCCCGGTTCCGCGGGTTGATTCGCCGGCCAGCCGAGTAATTCGAGGACCCGTTCGGCGGCGGACGAGCGGACAACGGTCTTGCCATCCAGGCCCCGTCGCGACCACGCAACGCACAGGCGCTCCTCCGAGCGCGTGCATGCGATGTAGGCATAGTAGTTTTCCCGCGCCGCAATCTGCAGGGGACTCCATCCGAGGTCGATGCCACCCTCCGCCAGGATCTGGCGGTCGGCGCGGTTGAGGAGGGCGGGCGCTGGTGGAGGGGCGGGAAAAACGCCCTCATTCAGGCCAAGAACGAGCGTCAGTTTCACCTCCGGCTGCCGCGCCCTGTCGACTGCGCCGACAAGGACTTGATCCAGGGCGGGGGGGATCACACCCAGCGTGAGGTGCGACAAACCGGAGTCGGCAATTGCCAGCCAATCCCGGGCCCCCAATTCCGTTTCCACAAAGGCGAGCGCGAGCGTTTGGGACCAGGCCCGGATTTGTTCCCAGGCGGTGTGGTGGATGGCGCGATAGAGGGGCGGCAGGTCCCCGGCCTCCGATTGCCAGCGCTCGAGGGTCTGCGGAACGCGGAGCCCTTTCCAAAGCGTCCCAAGTGCCGCCGCCAGGTCGCGGCCATTCACGGGGTCGGTGAACGATGCCTGAAACTCCCGATACGCCGCGATCGGCCTCGCGAAGGATCGGACCGCGTCTTCGGAAAGCCCGATCTGCGCCGCGTACTCCTCCAGCCGCAGCCAGGCATCGCCGGTCGCCCCGCCGCGAAGAGCGGCGTTCTCCAGGTTGTCGACCAGGACAGGGTTATCCACCACGAGCCCCGTCTTCAGCGTGCTCAGCCACTCTTCGTGCGCCCAACCCGTGGCGGCCATTCGAAGCGCATTCCGCGTGAGTTCAGCGACCGGGTGGTGTCCCATCGGTTCGCGGTGGTCTGCGAAGAATGGGATTTCATGCCGGCGAAATGCGCGCTGCAGGACGTCGCCGTACCCGTCCATCCGACGGACGATGACACTGATGTCGCGAAAGCGGCCCGAGCGGCGTCCGACATGGTCATGAATCAGGCGCACCGCAAGCATCGCCTCCGCCTCCGGATCGGCGCATTCCACCAGGCAAACCCCAGAGCCATTCGATCTCCCCGCATGGACAGCCCCGGGCGAAAGACGCGTCCAGTCCGAGGCCAATCGCGCCAGGTCCGGCGCCGATCGAAACCGGGGCGGTCCATCGACGCCCTCTGGAAGCAGGCGGATGCGAGGGGTCAGTCCAAGGGTCTTCACCCGATCGAAGCACCGAAGATAGGTGGCAGCCGTCACTCCCCAGAGGGAACCGGCGCCCACCGCGGAACCTTCCCCGGTGCCCGTGGCCGGATCCTTGGGGCCCGGGGCCCGGTCCAGACAGAATGCCAGAACGGCATCGTCGCAGGCCGGCAGCAGCGCCGCGAGTAGATCGAGCTCCGGAAGGGTCATCTCGGCAAAGCCGTCCAGCCAGAGATGGCTGTAGACGGGCACCGCCTGCCCCGTCCTTCGCGCCTGGACGAGCGCCACGGCGGCGAGCCGTAACAGGTCGTCCGAATCCCCCAGGTGGTGGCGCCTCAACCACCCGACGTACGCCTCGAGCAACAGAGCGAGATCAGCAAGCTTCGCCGACAAGGCCGGTGCGGACGAGCCTGCCACATAAATGTTTCGGAGCTGCATCGAACCCGAGCCGGCGCGCTGCATCTCCCGAAGCACCTGGCTCAATTGAACCGGGAATCCGGGCGCACGCGCGCAAGTCCGAAACGCCTTCAATCGTCCCGAGTGCTCGAGGAGCAGGGCCCGCAGGACCATGACGCGCCCGTCTTCGGAAAGAACCTCTCGAACGGGTTGCCCGAGCGCCTCGAGGATCCGCCGCGCGAGCCGGTCAAACGGCAGAATCTCCAGGCGAGTAAAGCCTCGCACCGCGGCCCGATCTGCGAGCACCTGGCGCTCCAATTGGAACGTCGATTGTTTGGGGGCGATCCAGAGCAGCGACGGGCCCTCCGGTGATGCCTTCAGCATCTCCCGAATCTGTTCGACACACCGGCGGGTTTTGCCGCTCCCGGCGGCCCCAATGAGAAACTCAACAGGCATCGCGATTTGATTTGAGGGCGAGGGCGAGTACAGGGACGCGCGTCTCGTGGCGATCTCTGCTGATCGCGCATCCTATGCGGCGTTACCGGGGAAGGGAAGATTGCGAGGCGCCCTGAATCGCAATCGGCACGGAGAGGCGTGTGGACGCCGAGTCGGACGCGAGGGCGCTCCGGGGAGATGGTTTACTCGATTTCATGGCGGACACCGTACGCGATGGGGTGGGACAACGGCGGTCCCAGGCGCGGAAAATCCAAGGATCGGACACATGAGACCACCTGCATCAACAACCTGCACCAAATCGGGGTCGGCATGCGGTTATACCAGGACGATAACCAGACTCGTTTCCCCGCCAACCACGTCGAGATCAGGGATCCCACTACCGGAAAGGTGACCGGGACCAAGGAAGTGCGGCACACGCTGGGAGGCCGCGCGCAGGAATCGACGGACCACGACGTCCGAATCTACCCGCTCCCGAACGAGCGGCCTTTGAACCGGTCAGAGGCAGGAGGAACGGAGCGCGGCGTTCACGCCGCTTCAATGCATGACTCGCCAACCGGCCTTGGGACATTTCCCAAACCATGATCCTCCGAGCGCCGATGCGGGTTGATTGGCGGCGGGACAAGCTGGGTTGGCGAAGCGATCGACATCCCGGCGCCCGCGGCTCATCCGGTGTGCCGGGGTGGACTTGGGCGGCAACAGGATATCACGAGGACAGATTGTCAAAGATTTAGATGCGACCCCATTGACCTGTCACGGGCGCAGCAGGCTCACGATCGTGCGGAACTTGCGAGGGTTGTCGCCCGGATTTTGCTTCGCCGCCTGATGCTCGCCGTGATCCCAGAGCGCGCCGTCGAACGCCGCCTTGGTCGTGCTGAAGGCGACATGGGAATCTCCCCAAAGGGCATTGATCCCGGTCGGATGATTTGCCGTGGTATGCGGCCGGGTCGCAACGGTGTAGATCAGGTCGGTGGTGATCGTCCGCTGGGACACGAATTGCGTGGTGCGATCCGCGGTCAGGCGCCATTCCTCCTCCCCGGGCCTCGGCTCCGCCCGCACGGGACGATCGGACTGCGGATAGTACATATAGTTGATCCGCACCAGGCCACTGTACACCTGCGGCCATGGCACCGTCGCGCTCTGGTACCATTTGTACTCGAGCTTGATCGGGATCGAATCCGGATGCCGCAGGCCCGGGTCATAAAACGTCTTTGGAGATTCAATCAGGTGCGCGGTGTAGAGATATCCAAGATTGCGGGGTTCCGTGATGTCCGCGGTCCGGCCCTCGGGACCTGAGAAGGCCTGGTACCCTTCCCAGGGTTCGGAACCGGGGAGATTTTCGGGATCAAAACGAGGCGGGGGCGGTTTGTCCTCGTTGCTGTCCGCGTACAGGGCGATGCCGATGCCGAGTTGGTGGAGATTGTTGACGCAACTCGTCCGCTGGGCGCGGTTCTTCGCGCCGGCAAGCGCGGGCAGAAGGAGGCTCGCCAGGATGGCAATGATCGCGATGACGACCAGCAACTCGATCAGGGTGAATCCAGCGCCACGGCGATTTGAAATCCGAAGAGTTCCCATAAGCGTCCAGTCCCATCTCCCGGAATCCGGCGTCTTGAGGCAAGTCAATTCATCGGGGGATCGGGGCCCGGTTCAGGAGCGGCCCGCACTCGCGTGCCTGCCTTGAATCCCATTTTGCCGCAGGGCTCGATAGCGCTCTTCGTAGGCTCGTTACCATAAGCCTGTCCTTTCTGATATTAGAGACTGTCTGAAAAATAATTGGAGTCCTGCGACGAGGGATTTTGTGCGAGGCCGAGGCGGCGAGACCGGAGCATCCCCGCAGCGGGCTGTGACGGTCGAGCCAACGAAGGCCTCGCGCAAAAGACCTGTCGCCCGGAGGGTTTTCGCGGAAAAGGCCCTCTGGCTTCGTTGCTCCTCGGTCACAGACCGCTGGCGGGTATGCTCCCTCGTCGCGCCTCGCCATAGGGCCTTTTCCGCGAAAACAGGACCCCACTTATTTTTCAGACAGTCTCTTAGTGACGCGAAGCCTGCAGCCCCGGCCAGGCGGGCCAGGCCTTTGGACCGAATGGCGCTTGCCTCCCAGCTGGGAAGTTGCCTTGTGGCTCCCAGTCCGGGCTGGCGGACATATCGTGCGATGAAGTCTTCAACCCGAATTGAGGTGTTCACCCCACAGCCCGCGCCGCGGCGGTTCCCGGCCGCCGTGAGAGCATCTCGGACCGCGCGGAGGAAAGGCAGGCGCCGATGATGAACACGCACCCGGAATAGTAAATCCAAAGCAACAAAGCCATCATCCCGCCGAACGCCCCGTAGACAGCGTTCAACGTGGCGAAATCCCTGAGATAAATCACGAACAGACCTTCGCCCGCCCGCAAAAGAAGCGTGGCGCACAGGGCGGCGGCCCAGACTTCGGCAAACCGCGTGGGCCGGCGCGGTGCGAGCCTGTAAAACAGGCTCAAACCGAGGAACACGACCAACAGCGGGACGACGATACCTCCCGCGTCATAAACCCAGGAACGGAAATCTTGCGATGGAAGGATCCAGTTCCTCGCCATTCTAAACAGTACCGGCACCGCCATGCCAAGCAGGACAGCCCCCGCTGTGATGCCGAGGAGCCCCAGGCTCCTTAAAGGCAGCCGCCACCAATTGAACACAGGGGTACCCCAGGCCCGGTTGGTCGCGCAGATGAGAGTGGTGAAGCATTGGAGGGCGACCCAAACGAGAACAAGCAACGCAAAAAAGCCCGCCTTCTCGCGCGCCCTGATGACACCAGCGACGGTTTCAAGGACCTGCCCTCGCATTGCGCCGCTCATTGGGATGTAACTTTCCATGTAGGCAACAACCTCCTTCCCCGCCCGTTCCCGATCCACTAGGCCCGAAGTAACCGTGACAAGCAGAATCATCAAAGGAAAGAGCGAGAAGAAAGCATTGAAGGCAAACGCGCCCGCCCACTGTGATCCGTCAATCCGGAGAAACTTTTTGCCGGCGAGAAAGAGTATCACCCCGAACAGCCGCAGCGCTCCGCCAAGACTGCCCGGCCAGTTTCGGGCGGTGGCGTGTTGCGCGTGAATTGCGCGGGCGAGAATCGTCGATCCGTGTTTGGCCGATCGTTCATTCATGACTGCATGAATTCGGAGGGATGCACCGCTTCTCGTTGGCGTGCGGCGCGGTATTGTGTTCTCATCATTTCCTTGACATGATTTGATGACAATTCGGACATTCCAATTGAATCCCGGTCATGACGGTTTGGCAGTCTGCCTCAACTCGCGAGCAGTTCGCTGACAGCAGAGAGCGCCGGGACGCGGTCGCAAACCACCTTGATCGACACCAGGATCGGGACCGACAGCAACGCTCCCGGCACACCCCAGAGCCAGGTCCAGAAAATCAGGAAGACGAAAATAACCACCGGATTCAGAGTGAACTGCCGTCCCAGGAGCAGCGGCGTAATAAAGTTCGCTTCCATCAGGTGGAGCAACAAATACCAGGCGGACGGAAGGACCCCTTTCCAGAGCGTGTCGAAAGTTAGAAGGCCGACAGTTCCCAGCAGAACGATTCCCGCAACGGGACCGAAGTAGGGAACAAAATTTAGAATCGCCACGAGTGTTCCCCACATGGCGGCATTGGGCACTTTCAGCCAGTAGAGACTCGCGCTCACGAGGATTCCCAGGCTCACGTTGATCAGCAAGACCGAGAAAAGGTAATTGGAGATCTTTCGTTGGATCTCATGACTGATCTCGACCGCCCGCTTCTTATCTCCCATCGTGGGCATTACATGGACCAGTTTTTGAAGGAACAAATCGCCTGAAGCCAGAATCAAGTATAGCAAAACCAGGGTTTCTCCCGCACCCACAAGGAACGTTCCTGTCCAGTTAAAGATTCCGGGGACGCGGCTGGTTTTGAGTTCTATTGTTGGCGATACCTTCTGTTCTTCCACTGTCGCGCCCAGGCTGTTCACCGCCTCTGCGGCGTGACTGAAGCGGGCGATGCCGGGTACGATCTTTTGGACCCGTTGCCGCAGTTCGGTCATGTGCTGCGGGGCCTCGTTCATCCAGGTCATCGCCGGGCGGCCCAATTGGAAAAAGCCAACTGCAATGGCGGCCAACAGGAGACAAAGCACGACGGCCGCGGAGAGCCCGGGGGGGACGTGGCAGTAAGACAACCAGCGTATGACCGGCTTTAGGGTCATCCCCGCCACGCAAGCCAGGAGAACAGGCAGGACGAATGGGCGTGCGAAGAAAAGGAAGGCAATCGCGCCCAGGACCACCAGGACAATTTGGACGGGCGCCGTCTTTGTCGACGCCGCCCCACTCCATGGAGCAGGCGGGGGTTGGCTGCCGGGCGAAGCGTTGAGCGGCGCATCGGGCACGCCGGTCTGGGGATCGGAAGTCTCAGGCGTAGCTGAGGGTTCTTTCAGTCGTTTCATGCCGTGGTTCCCGTCAATTGGACAGGTATTGCTCCAGGGGAACACGTGGCAATGCTCAGCAATCGAGGGCCACTGCGGCTTCGCGAGTTGCCCTCGATCGGTGGACCCGGCTTCCTCGCCTGGTCAATCGCCGCCGGAACCGCGCCGGCGGGTGAACCAATACCCCATGACAGCCGCCCCCAAGGCGAAGCCGATGCCGATGACTGGATAGGGATGCTCGTGCACGGCCGCGTCCGTGGCGTTGGCGCCCTCGATCGCCTTGTCCCTGACGCGCCCAAAGACGGTTCTGCCACCAGCCAGTGAAGCCTCGAGGCGCCTTCGGGCTTCCCTGATTTCTTCTCCGGCCACTCCGGCGGTGGCGGCCAACAAGGCGCGCACGTCTTCGGCGAGCGCGGCCGTGTCACTGCCGTTTGTTTGTTTTCGTTCTCGCATAGTCTTCGTCTTGTTTCATGGGTTTCCGCTATTCAGCGACGATTGGATTTATTTGTGCACCAAGTGGGCACACCAAATTCCGGGGTGTGGACCCTTGCCCGGGGTCTGTCCCAAATTCCGCCGGATCAAACAACGAGAAGAAGCGCGTGAGGGCGCAGTTTTACTGCATTCCAGACAGTGGGGTGCTGGACCGGATCTGCGCTCCAACGGGAATCATAAAGGTGATTCGTCCGTGGCTTCATTCGCCCTGCGCGCGCTCCTCTTTCCTTTAGCGGCGCCGCGCACATATCAATCTGAAAATCGGAATTTCACGGTTGCCAGCATAGGCTCTCGGCCCGCCCGGCGCGATGGGGTATAACCCTACCTTCCGGCCAGGTCGGACGGCTCCCCGAAGAACCTGGATAGCAATTACATCCTGACGGACGAGGACTCTAGTGCGGGAGCAGCAGATCCGCGTGGGCTTCGTCGTCGTTGTTCCATCTCCTCAAGCCGTCGTCGGTCTCCCGAAAGAGATCCTCCCGCCGGACTCCCTCGGCGTGCCCATCACAAAAGACGACGTTGTAAATCCCGTTGTGCCGCCTGCGCGTCGCCTGGATCACGCCTTCGCTGCCGGCGTAGTTCGGACGCTGCTCCAGGTTGCGCGTGTTGATGTCCAGGAGGGCCCAGCCGTCGTAGCCGTCGGTGGTGACCTTGGCGTCGTACAGCAACCGCAGGATGGGTGCCGGGGTCCACGAAAGCGTGGCGTCACCTATCGCGATCATGTCGCTCGGCGCTTTCACCTTGCCCTCCGAGATGCGGAGGAGGTCATTGCCGAGGTCCTCGAAGCCCGGGGCGCCCGCGATCTTGGTGAGCACACCGCCCAGTCCAAGGTCGCTGGGAGTGTATTTCACGCCGTTGGCATTGTAACCGTAGCTCCCGAGAGGAACGCCTGTTTCATTGCCGTCCATTGTCAGACCCCGGTAATCCGCGCACCGGTAGACGGCATCGGTCCATGACATGTCCGAATAGGGCTGCAGAGCCTCGTGCCAATAGAGATTCGAGATGGTGATCCCGGGATCCACGTTGTAGACCGGGTAAAAGCCGTGGTCGACGACGTGTAATGTCAGTGCCAACCCCAGTTGCCGGACGTTGTTCAGACAATGGATCCGCCGCGCCCTGGACTTGGCGGAATTCAGCGCCGGCAGCAGCAGGGCGGCGAGGATGGCGATGATCGCAATGACCACCAGCAGTTCCACCAGGGTGAACCCTCGCTGGGATTCAGGCTCGCGACGAGGCATGAAACCGATCTCGGACATGACATGACATGGCACGGGATGATGCCGCGAGGACCGGCGCTACTTGAGCGACACGACGCGGTAGAACCTCATCTCGTGGCCCGCGCGGGTCTCCCCCTGCCAAAACAGGTTGCTCGTGGGATCTCCCAAGGCCGCCCAGGACACGGTGTCCTCCGGTTCCGAGGTGGCCTCCACGACATACCGGGTCGCGCAGTCCGCCTTGCTCCAGGTCAAAAGGATCGTGTCCCCGCTGACCCGGATCCTGAGATCGCTCACCGCCCCGGGATCCACACAGCTTTGTCCCGTCGCCGGTTTCTTCGTCGACTCGAACATCCGCAGGAACGAGGTCGCGCGCGGGAAGTTCTCGGGGGGAGGAGAGGATCCCTGCGTGGAATTGAGTTGGGCGACGAGACCGTACCCCGGCATCACCCAGTAATAGTTCCGGACATAATCGGTCTCCACGTGCTGGAACTGGCCATCGCCGAAATCAATGGAGACGTCGATCGTTTCCTCCTCATCGATGCGCAGCCCGGGGGCAAAGGCGCCGATTTCGTCCGGCAGCACGATCGTGCCCGCGGCGTCGACCTTGAAGCTGCTCGTCAACGTCGTCCTCTGACCGACATCAAAGGCGCCGCCCTCCTCCGGATCCGTATCGTTGAATTGCAGCGAGTTCTCGTAGGTGGTGCTCGTGGTCCATTCCTGTCCGAACTGGATCGAATCCGGAAAGTCCACGATTGCCGGGGTGAACAGGTTCGAGGGCGTGAAAAAGGGATTGTCGGCATAGAACCCGAAAACCTTCCGGCCGGTGCCGGGTATCTGCGCGAAATAAAGCCATTGCTGGGAGTCATCCGATTCGTCGGTCATCTGCTCGACGAGCTGGGCGTCAGGGAATTCCGAGGCCCCCGGAAGGCCCTCCGGCACGAGATATTCGTACCGGAGGATCCTGTCCGTCGGTCCCTTCGAGAAATCCCAGAACTGATCGGGTCCAGCCGATCCGATGAGATTGCCCGGGACGGCATAAGCCGTTCCGCCCGTGAGGTCCATCGGATCGTAGCTATTTCCGTAGGCCCGGTACGACGATCCGGGCTGCACGAAGATGTCGGTTCCGGTGATGGAGACCTGACCCATGGCATGGATCGAAGCGCAAAGGCACGCAAAGGGGAGGAGGAACTGCCGCTTCATGGTGAATCTCCGCTCGAGGGTTGATCCGGGTCTGGGTTGGCGTGAAGGTGGCACGGTACGCCTGGAATGTCAGCAGCCAATGGTGCATGCGGGCGGACGGAGAACGGACGGCCCAAAATCACATCGACGATCCTGGAATGTATGCAAAGGCCACCAAAGTGGGTTCCGCTCGCCTGGATGTTGATCGCAGCTCAGTCCGGAAGCGGAGCCCTCCTCGGGACCAACCCGCCCGCTCAGCCGCTGACTATGGGACGCGTCACGGCGCTTCCGGTTCAGGCACAATCGGTCTGGAGGACGTACCTGGAGGTCTCCGCGAAGCAGGCGCAGGCCGATCGGGAGTTCTTCGCCACGGAAACCAGGTCGAACGCGGCCTCGATCCCGCCACCGCCGGCGGAGAACGGGCGAAAACGGCTTCCGCTCGACCAAACCCCGGCATGGTACCGCGCCCCGGAGGGCCAGCGCGTTGCCGATATCGTCCTTTCCTTTCAAACGCCAGCCGGGGGATGGAGCAAGAATCTTGACCTGACCATCCGTCCCCGGCTGCCCGGAGAGCCGTTCAATGGTGAACGCGCCTCCATCCCTCCTGGAATCCCAGAGCTCGACCGTTGGCGGAATGCTGCGTGGAACTACGTTGGCACGTTCGACAACGGCGCGACAACGACACAACTGCGGTTCCTGGCCCGCATCGTTGCGGCGACGCGGTCGGCTCCGGACTCGCCGCGCGTCCGGGCATTCCTGCATGGAATGAACTACATTCTTGCGGCGCAGTTTCCCAATGGCGGCTGGCCGCAGGTTTGGCCGCTCCAGGGTGGCTACCATGATGCCATCACTTACAACGACGACGCCATGATCAGGGTGTTGGAGCTCCTTGCCGAAGCTGCCGAAGGCGCGGACGATTTCGGGTTCGTGCCCGAGGCGACGCGCAGCCGGGCGGCTGAGGCGGTTCGGAAGGGCATCGAATGCATCCTTGTCACGCAGGTTGTCGTCAACGGAAAGCACACCGTGTGGGGTCAGCAACACGATGCACTGACTCTTCAGCCAACCTCCGCGCGCAATTACGAGATGCCAGCGCAGGCCGCCGGCGAGAGTGCCCGCATCCTGACGTTCCTAATGTCGCGTCCGAACCCGGATGACAGGATGGTCTCCGCCATTCATGCCGCCGCCGCATGGTTCGAAAAGACCGGCCTTCGCGATGTCGCATTCAGGGCGGTAGGCGACGAAGGCCGGTTGCTGGTTCCGACTCGCGGTGCCCGACCGTTGTGGGCCCGGTTCTATGAAATTGGCAGCGACCGTCCGATCTTCGGAGATCGGGATCGAACCCTTCATGACTCGGTCGGCGAGATTTCCCGCGAGCGCCGCGACGGATACGCATGGTTCACTGAAGCACCAGAACGGCCCCTGCGGGCTCTTAGAGCCCGTCTGAGAAGTAGGAAGGGCCCTGCGACGAGGGATTTTGTGCGAGGCCGAGACGGCGAGACCGGAGCATCCCCGCAGCGGGCTGTGACGGTCGAGCCAACGAAGGCCTCGCGCAAAAGACCCGTCGCCCGAAGGGTTTTCGCAGGAAAGGCCGCCTGGCTTCGTTGCTCCTCAGTCACAGACCCCTGAAGGGTATGCTCCTTCGTCCCGCCTCGCCATCCGGCCTTTCCTGCGAAAACAGGGCCCCTCCTAATTTTCAGACGGGCTCTTAGCCGATGGAGTGCCGCAAATCCACGTCGCGAATTCCGCAGTCACCCGCCGCAGCCCGGAGAATAACGATCTCCCTCAACTTTTGGACCCGCCTGCCGATGAGCTGGTGTGAATGGCTTGCCGGCATTGGGGGCCAGAGGAAGGGCAATCTGGTTCGCCATCGTCGTTGGCTTGGGATCGGCATTTGCCGGCGAAAATCCCTCTTTCAACTGGCCTCCCCTGCCAGAACGGGTCCTGGCCGACCTCGATCAACTGGCCGAATTGCCGACACAAAGGGCGGCACCAGTCGATCTTCGGGGCGGGGTCCGGTGGACGAGTCCGACCAAAGACCGGTTTGTTCTCCAGGTGGGCTCCAGGGCCGCGCTGATTCGACTGGATCGCTCCGAACCCGCTCCCGACGTCGGTTCCCTTGTGTCGGTGCATGGAGGCGCCTCCGTCCTTCGTCGGGGTCTGGACTATCGCGTCGGTCGCGAGCAACCCGTCGTCGGGAATGACGGTCTCCATTCGCTCAAAGAGGAATTTGGTTCCATTGAACTTTCCGCAGGCCGTCATCCGATCACGGTCGCGGCCTTCAATCGCCTGCGTGATTTTCATCTTGCCGTCCACTACCAGGGACCCGGCCTTCCCCGGCAACCCATTCCAGATGAAGTGCTGTCCCATGCGGAAGGGGCGCCTCCAAACGCAACCCGGTGGATCCCCGGCCTGACTTTTCAGTGTTACGAAGGTGCCTGGGATGGGTTGCCGCCTTTCAATAGTCTGCACCCGGCGAAAACGGGGACCACGGCGAACTTCGATATTGGCGTCCGAAGCCGGAATGAGGAGGTTGCCCTCCGTTTCGAGGGGTTCATCGAGGTGCCGCGAGACGGCGTCTATAA
>CAWJDJ010000010.1:0-687103 GCA_963841495.1 uncultured Verrucomicrobiae bacterium | reverse complement strand
CCTCACCCAGGCGCAGATCGCCGAACGCTTGGGCATCACTCAGCAGAGCTACGCTGGATGGGAACGTCGCGAGACCGCCCTCAAGCCTGACCACCTGGTCAAGCTCTCCGCCGTCCTGGAAGTATCCATCGAGTATTTGCTCGGGCAGGAAGAAGTCCGCCGACGCAACAGCGGTCCGGCGGGACGGCTGCGCCAAGTGTTCGAGCGGGCCAGCCGGCTTCCCCGCCATCAGCAGAACAAAGTCGCCGAGTTCGTCGAGGCATTCGTCAACCAACACGCCAACGCCAACGACAGCGCCAAGACCAACTGACTCCGGCAAGAACGCTTCTTCCCCTAGCCGTACCGGTCTCCACCCGACAACTTGACGGCTGGGAGAAAGACGGCGCCACGAGAGAACCCCACCCCACCACCCCTCACCCGCCCACCCGGCGTTCCGACTCCTTGAGGCACCAGCGGCCCCCCGATTTTCCCTTGGGGGGCGCTGGGGCCGAACTGTTCTCCGACGAATTCACCGATGGATCGCGAACCGCGCGAGGCGCCCTCGCACGGCCGGCTGACAACGCGGGGACAACAGGCGCGTTGGCGGCCGACGCGTCAGCGCCGGAAGAATGTCGCCGCCGTGCCAGCTCGCCGCGAACCGCGGGGAAAGCGCGCCGGCGCACTGGCGTTCCCTCGAACGCTGTCCTTATCGCAGAGTCAGCGATGATTGTGCGCTGCCCGCGTCGCTGCTTCTGTCCGCTTCCGGCGGAGTCTTGAGCGGCCCTCGAAATCGTGACCGCACCTTCTCCCCTCCCGTTTGTGACCTGGCTTCGGTCACTCCGCGACTGCGCAGACAAGCGCGAACCCGACTCTCACTTACTTCCAGTCCGTGCGTCTTCAACTCCGCCACGGATGGCGCGTAGGGGCACTCGGTGTCAGCAGCGCCTCGTTGACTGCCTCGAAGTCGATCCTCGCTTCCAGTGCCGCGATCTCTTCCTGCGTTTTCATGATGCTTCTGTCGGTGCCTGGTGCGCCCGCCTCGTCCGCCGGATCGATCGCCTTCTCGCTCGTCTCTTCGACACTCCTCCTTTGAGCGAAGTCTCGATCGGCCTTTCGATCGCTCTCTGGATCATTCGCTCGAACGTTTCTTCGAGCGCTCTTTGTAGCGGTTGCCTCCGGCCTACAGGAGGGGTTGGTGTCTTCTAAGAAATTGGCAAATTCAATTGCAGCAAGAAAGTCCGCACGCTCTGGCTCTGGATGAAGTGGACCCCGCAGCAAAGACGCAGCATTCAGGGCTGTGCGACAGGCACGGGTGGCCGACCCACTCCGGCGCGGCCTGAGCGCCGCTAGATCCTTCTCACCGTTTGTGCGGGACAGTCGTCATTTGGAATTTTGTTCCGCCTTCTCGCGAACTAGCCGGAACACTTGAACGCCGCCACCATAAGAGCCCACCGCCAGCAACCGACCGTCATGCGAGAACGCAACCGACCAAAAATTTCCCTTCATGGATTGAACGCGACGGCCAGTCTTCGTTTCCCAAAGATTCAAGTGGTCCATTCCTGCGGTCACCACAAATGCTCCATCGGGCGAGAAATTCACGTCGCCAATCAGGTCGTCGTCCCCCTGTAATTCCATGACTACTCTGCCCTCGGCGATGCTCCAGACCCGCCCAGGTATGCTGAAGTCTCCCTTCGTAAACAGCAGCTCACCAGTAGGTGAGAACCTTACAAATTCTGCGCTGCTGCTTGCATTCGGAGTGTTTGTTAGGGCGGCACTGCGCCCCCAATTCTTCCCATCCCAAATCGTGGCTGGCTGATCGCTTCCACCCATCGCAAGCAAACTCCCGTCACTCGAGAAATCGAGCGAACAAACAGTCTGTTCGTTATCTTTGCCCGCATTTAACTTCCGTTGCTCGCGTCCGGTTTCAACATCCCAGACTTGAGCGTATGGCTGGCCTCGGCAGGCCGATACGAGGAGTTTTCCATCTGGAGAGAAAGCAAGGGCGTGAACGAGACCTCCAGGGCTCATCGTCTTCACCTTCTTTCGTTTCGCCACGTCCCAAAGAATAAGGCGGTAACCTCCACCCGCAGCGAACTTGCCATCAGGGCTGAATGCTATGGCGTCCACCAAGCCACGATGCCCCTTAAGTTCGGCGATCAACGTCCCATTGGTGGCATTCCAGAGCTTGATTTCACCGTGAGGGAAAAAACCCTCTGTCGTTCCACCACCTGACGCGAGGATTCTGTTGTCCGGTGAAAAAGCCAACGCGGCCACCCTGGAATTCTCACCATGCGCTTGAATCGAAAAGACGCGAGTCAGGCCGACGTTATTGGTAGTCGTCGCGGCGCACGCCTGCCATGCCAGAAGGCTGAGGCCGAAGAGATAGAGAGCGATCGGCTTCATCAACGACTCAAGTTCTGGAGGATTCTCGTGAAGTCGTCATCCTGAGACTGCTTTGTCCCAGGACAAAGCCCCGTGCATGCCTTCGCTCGTTTTGGATTCGCGTTGTGGTTTTGAACCAAGTCTCGCTCCCACTCAACCGCTTCCTGCCTGAGCAACTTCCATTGTTCGGGTGAAAGTTTCGCCGGGTCAATCGCGCCGCAGTCCTTCAGGAGTTCCTCGAACAAACGGGGAATGAGCGCATAATCCTTGCCCCTCAATGACTGACCGAATGCAGAACCCAGCAAGTCCGACGGCAAGTCTTCCGCAGTGTAAGTGCTATTTCGCCAACCATCGGGCCAATACTTGATGCCCTGAACTTCCTCAACGAACACACCGAGTAGAAATGACGTGTCCGCCCCTAACCCATGCCCGCCGAGAGCACTGGCCCAGAAGTGTCCATTGTCAATCCAACCACACTTGCAGGTGAAAACAAATCTGTTCACTCCATTTCCACGGAAGCCAGGGTTGTTAAATGCGAAGTTTGCCAGTAGCGCCAGGGGCATTCCGTTCTTGCGAACCGTCTCGTATGGAAACAATGGATTGCGCGCATTGTTGAACAGGAGGTTGTTTACGAGTGTAGGTCCAACTCGGGAGATTCCCACGGCGACATCAGGACCAACAATGGAGTTTGGATCAACTGAAAGGCCACGAGTGTCGAAGCGCGAAACAGGATTGTTGAGCACGAAGCCATACAAATTCAGACCGCCTTTTTCCTCGATCGGATCGCGTGATGGCCACCTACCCAGGCTTGGCGAATACGGCCGATATTCGTAGAGGACCAGCTCGGTATTGTCGTCCGTGCGTTTGGTCGAAAACCGGAACGGGTTGTCCTTGGCGATGGTGCCGGTACCCGTCATGCGGATGATGTTCCCGAAGGGATCATACTCGAATTGGGCGCTGATCGTCCCATTGGAGCAGTCAACCAAGCTCATGACGTTCGCGTTATTGTCCTAACCCGACTTCGCCGATTCGAGGAGGCAAAATGCGCAACCCGTTCGAAATCAAGGCAGGCATCTCAAGGGTCTGCACTACGACGGCCCTTGAGCCGCCAGCTGTCCGGAGGTGATTTTGGGCGGGGGTTGATCGGGGAGGCTGAGTTTGAGCTTCTCCAGCAGCAGGCGCTGATCCGGCTCCGGTTGCGTGTAGCGGCTCATGATCACTTCGCGGTTGTCAGTGGTCGGCAGATGCACGTCGATCATTTGGATTGCCGCCAGCTTCTCGAGAACGGATCGAGCCGTCAGCCCAGGGGCAAGATCTTTTAAGCGCCGCGTTAGAGTCACCTGCAGACAATAGGCCAGAAACGCCACCAGGATGTGGGCTTCAATTCGTTCTTCCTTTTGGTGGTGGATTGGTCGCAGGACCAGGTCGGATTTCAAATGCTTGAAGGCTTCCTCCACTTGTGCCAGTTGGATGTAAAACTCCCATAACTCCGCGTCGGGGCGCCCCGTCATGTTGCTGCGCAGTAGGTACCGACCTTCTCGCCGCCGCACCTCTCGCAGTTTTTCCTTCCGTAAGCTGAACTCCAACTTCCCATCGTCCTTGGGCAAGTCGATTTTCACCAATCGCCAAGCCCGTGGTGCCTGTTCCCGGGCCGCCCCAAGCTTCATCAACAGCGCGTCACGCTTGAGGTCCATCTTCTGCAATTCGTGCAGGCGATTCCACAGTCGCTTCAATTGCCGCCGCCGCATGGCTCGCTCCTTGTTCACGCGGTCCACGCTCTTGGCCAGCACATACACTTCATCGGCCTCGGCCACCAACTTCACTTCGACTCCTTCCCGGGCTTGTTTCCACGGTAGATCGCAAAGCCGTTCTTCCAGTTTGCTCAAGCGGCCTTTGGGCGTGCCAACCAGGTAGAGCACTGGCGGATCGCTTTGGCGCATTTGCGCAAGGGTCTCCTCGGTCGGGATGCCTCGATCCATCACCCAAATCCGTTGCGCTTTGCCGTACTGCTTTTCGATCTTTTCCAGAAACCCTTTCAACGTTGTCTTATCGCTGGTGTTGCCGGGCATCACTTCATAGGCCAGAGGAAAACCTTCCGGGGTCACGATCAGCGCGATGACCACTTGCACGCAATCGTGCCGTTTGTCGCGACTGTAACCATGCTTTCGTTTGTCGTCCTCAGGAAATGGAGGATCGCTCTCAAAATACGTGCTGGTCAGGTCGTAAAGCAGGACATCGAACTTCGCGTTGAACAAATCCTTCCAGCGCCCGGTCAGGTGGTCGAAGAGCGCCGTCTTGTGTTCCAAAATCAAATCGTGACAGGTGTAGAGCTTGTGCGCTTCGGCCAACTCACCAAAGCCGGCGCCCAACAAATCGGCCATCGCGCTGCTTTCAAACCACTGCCGGTGCAAACGCCACTCGCTGCCCGGATCAACCAACCGATAGGTGCAAAGCGTTTCTAGGATCAGATCCCAACGCGTTCCTTTGCGACCGGGCGGCAGGCGCTCCGCCCAAAATCCATCCAACTGCAACTCCTCATACAATTGGCACGCCAGCCAACACGCACCCCATTGTCGTGGATGACGCAGTTGGAGTTCGGAGAGCTTGATCCGGACGATTTCGGCGTTGGAGGTTTCGACAACGCGATCTTCGGGAAAGAGCGCCACAGTCCGTGGCTTGCATTGGCCCACTTCGAAGATGTTGATGGACTTCTGCCAGGCGGCTTGTTGCTGGTCGTTGATTTCGCCCAGGTACAGAACGTGTCGTTGGACGACCTTGTTCCCGGCGCACCGCTTGTTTTCGACGATCGACCAGTAGCGATGCTCCTTGCCATTTTTCTTCCGCGTGGTGCAGCGCAAAAACATGTTGGCAGACGATTATCCAAAAAAACCATTTCCTGGGAATAGGGTGGGTCTTCACTACAGCCAGTTTAGTCCCCTCAGCATCTCGCGTGCCGGCGCATCGCCAACGGGTTATGGCAAAAAGATTTTACCCACCCGGCTCGAATCCGCAAAGTCGGGCTAAGCAACTCCCGCCGTCGATGGATGGCTGGGGTTGCGCTGCCATCCAAGGGCCGCCAGCGGCCCGGGATCCCGGGGCATGCCCGGACCCGGCGCCTACTTCACGGCCGATTGCTCCGCCTGGTAAAGCTCCCGGGTTCGGGACCGCGCATCGGCAAGTGAGATTTCCCCCTTGTCGATCTTCGCAAGGAATGCCTTTTGGGCGAGGTAATCCCTGTTCACCACCCCGGCCTTGCTCTGGAGCATGCGCCAGGCCTTGCGCCGTTCCACCCCGAACAGGACCATCTGCCGGCTCACGGCGTAGTGCTTCACCTTTCCGTGGACCTCCACCTTGATGAACGCCCCGAAGTTCGGGACGTAACTTCGGTGGGAAGGATCGAAGACTTTGCGGTTGATCACGTCATCCTGGGCAATCAAGAGCAGCAGGTCTTCGAACGGAACCAGGTCCTTTGCCTCCTCCTCGCGAATCGACTTCACATGCTTGCGGAACCGGCCTTCGGTCGCCGCCCAGTGTGCCACCGTGAAGTCGTATTCCTCTCCGTTGACGGCGCACTTGGTCCTCCACCAGTCGCGCTCGGGAGTCGGGTTGCCCTTCAGGTCAAAAGCCTCCTGGGAGGTTTCGCCACGCCTCGGATTGAAGACGAACTCCGGCATCCCCCGGGCATCGCGGACAAGTTTCGCCTGGTCGGCCGACATGTTGTCGCCGACGCCATGTTCGGGCTGACAGGTGGTGTAGCTTTGGAAGAACGCGGTCCCGCGATATTCGAGGCCATCGAACATGGCCTTGTAGAGTTTGGCGGCGTTGGCGATCGAGACCTGGGCCACGAATGGCGAGCCGTGGCCGCTGGTGAACGCCTCGGCGACGTTCTTCTTCTCGATGAGCTTGCCTTGCGAGGCGACGCCGAACTGGTTCATGTCGTAACCGCCAAGCATCGTGGAGGAATCCGAGTTTTGCCCCCCGGTGTTGGAGTACACCTGGGTGTCGAGCATGAGGATCTTCACGTTCGGCCGGTTCTGGAGGACGACCTTCGAGACGTTCTGAAAGCCGATGTCGCCGAAGGCGCCGTCGCCGCCAATCACCCACACCTTGGGAAGTTCCCGGATCTCCTGCTCGGTCATCTGGGTGTCGTCCAGGTGCGTCAGCGTGAAGGCGTCCATGTCCGAGGGTCCGTCATCGTCCCGATCCAACAGGAGGTCCGTCAACCGCTCGGGCACAACAGACCGGCGGGCATGCTGGAGGATGACGGACTCCGCCATGAGCCAGGAGATGGTCGCACCGTCCTGGAAGAGTGAGTTCATCCAGGGATACGGATGCGGGTTGGAAGGCGGGGTGGAACCGTAGACGGTATTACAACCCGTGCTGGCGCCCATCATCATGACCGACATGCCGTTGGCGCGACGTCCGTCGATCGCCTGCAGTTCCCGGTGATCGAAGGCGTCCTGTCGGAGGACGGCCGCCAATCCCGCCAGGATCTGGGTCTCGTCGATGGGTCCGTGCTGCGCCTCGTACGCGGCAATACGCGTCGAGGTGTCGTCGTCGTTTTCGCCGCCGAGTCCCATGACAACATGGGCAAAGAGGGTGCGGAACCGTTCGTACCCGGCCGGGCTCCGGGCCTTCAGCGCGGCGACCCGGTCGGCTCCCTCCTTCTCCACGCGGCCTGCCTTGGCGCAAAGTCGTTCCGCTTTGCGGTGGTAAATGGGCCGCATATAGGCCTCGGTGACCGAGGCGCAGGCGCGCAGGATGCTCTTCTCGCCGCATCCCGCGCAGGCGCCGTCTCCGGAGACGAGGGCCTCGTAATTTCTGCGGACCATGAGGTGATTTCTCAGGGCCGCCTCCCGGGACTGTTCGGGGAGAAGGTCGTTGTAAAGGCCGAGGAATTTCTGGGGCGTGTCAGGGAGCAGGCGGGAGAAGATCTGGGCGGTCGTCAACTGCGCGTTGAGGGTCTCGGTCTCGCGGGTCATGCGCAGGGCATCGTGATCGCCGCAGACCTGGACGCACTCCCCGCACCCCTTGCAAAGGTCGCTCACGAAGATGGAAAACAGGCCGCCGCCCCCCGGTGTCTTCTGCTCCGCCGATCGGAAGATCGCCGCGACGTTCGCATAAGCCAGCGGCAGTTGGCCGAGGATCCCCATGAATTGATCGCGACTCGCCCTGGAGACGTGTTCCAACGCGTCGATCTCGTCCCTGACGAGATCCTGGAACGGGGTCTTTTCGCGCTTCCTGACGGTCTCGGACATTCGCGCGCGGGCCCGTTCCTCGATGCCCTTCAATTCGTCGAGGAGTTTGCGGCGCTCGCCCGGATCGCTGACGTAGTGGATGGCGGCGGTCCGCAGGACGGTCCCAATCTCCTGGGCCGTGTTCGGAAGGGCGGTGTCCGGGCAGGCCGTGATGCACTCCATGCATTGGGTGCAATTCTCGGCGATGAAGACGGGGGTCTCGCGGCGGGCCAGGAACTTGGATTGTGTGGCGCCCGAGGCCGCTCCCATGACACCGAGCGACGCGAGGGCGCCGGCCGGCTGGTGGTAGCCAAGGCCGGACCGGTATTCGCGGTCGAAGAAGGCCAGGCTCTGGAAGGGCGCGCGCGTCTGCCCCGTGGGCTGCGGCACCCCGGTGGTCGCGGCCCCGCAACCGGCCGTGGGAAGGAGCGAGTGTTCGCCCAGGGGTCGAAGGGGCAGGTTCCGCATCGACGAGCGGTCCGGTTCGTCCAATTCGCCGTAACGGATCTCTTGAACGCGAAGGAAGCCCTCGTTCATCACGGTCATGTTCGACTGGACGACCGCATCTCCGAAGCGGCCGAACTTCTTCTCGTATTGCTTGCGGACGACCGATTCGAACTGTTCGGGAGTGATACCGTAGTCCTGGAGGAAGCTGCTGACGCGGAAGAAACCGCCAAGAAACGCGTTGCCTTGCATGCGCAACTGGAGTTCCGGCTGTTCGGTCGCCGATCGGGCAATGTCGAAACCGGGGAGGATAAAGACGCGGATGTTGTGTTCGCGGATGAAATGGCGGTGCTGGGGCGGGATGCGCTGCCAGGCCGTCTCCGGGGTGTCACTCGATTCCCAGACCAGGCAGCCGCCCTTGTTCAGGCCCTCCACCGGGTTGGTGTGGGTGAAGGCCTTCGGATCGCAGCAAAGCACCACATCCACGTGATTCAGCTCGCAATTCACCCGGACCCGTTCCGGCGCCACCACGAGGTAATAGTTGGTCGGCGCCCCCTTCTTTTCGGAACCGTACTTCGGGTTGGCCATCACATGGAGCCGATCCCGGGTCCGGCCGTTCTCGTCGTAGGAGGGGTCCCGGTGGGAGACAAACTTGCCGAAATCACCGATGATCGACCCGAGATTCTTGCCGGTCGTGATCATGCCCCAGCCGCCGATGGAATGGAATCGGACGGCGATGGCACCCTCCGGGAGGAGCGAAGGCGTGTCGCGGCTGATGACGCTGTAGGGATGGTCGACGCCCAGGACGAAGTAGGTCTCGCCGTCCCCGGCGGTGCGACCGTCCTTGCGCGGCGTCTGGCCGATGGCGAATTCGTAGGCGCCCAGGATGTGTTCCGGTCGAAAGTCGCGGGAGCCGATGCCGTAGGCGCCCCGGAACAAGCGAGGCATTTCCTCGGCCTTCAGTCCCGGGAGGCGGCCGCCGTACTGGACGGCTTCGAGCGCCTTGCCCAGCGCGGAGCGGAGGTCGCGAGCCAGCGGGTTGTCGCCTGCCATGCCTTCGTCGGTTCGCTCGAGGATGATGACATTCTTCTTTCCGCGAAGGGCTTCAATGACGGCGGCCTCGGGAAAGGGGCGCAGGACATTGACGTGGATGGATCCGACACGCGCGTTTCGCTGGTCCCGGAGGTAGTCGCAGGCCGCCTCGATGTTTTCCGCGGCGCACCCGAGGGACACAAAGACGGTGTCGGCGTCCTCGGTCCGATACTCGGACACAAACCCATAGTAACGCCCGGTGAGCCGTGCGAATTCCGCGTAGGCTTGCTCGAGCATGGGCAGGATCGCCTCGTTGAAGTTGTTGCGCCGGGCGACCACGCCGTTCATGTGGTGCTCCTGGTTCTGGACCGGACCGACGAGGATTGGATTCTTAAGATCGACCATGCGCGGTACGCGGCGGCGCTTCGGCCCGAACAACTCGACCTGCGCCGGGGTCGGGGAATCGATGAGGTCATCGGGCGAGCCGAGAAACTCCCGGAGGAGATCGGCCTCCGGCGCGAGATAGGTCCGCTCGGAATGCGTCGTGAGCATTCCGTCCTGGATGTTCATGCCCGGGTTGAGGGAGAGCTCATTGACCTTGCGAAGGATGACGGCCTGGTCGGCGGCCTGTTGGGCATCCCGGGCGACGAGCATGGTCCAGCCGGTGTCGAGTGCCGCATAGAAGTCGTCGTGGCCGCAGTGGACATTCAACGCGTGCTTCGTCAGGGCGCGCGCACCCACCTCGAGGACCATCGTCGAGAGCTTCCCGGGGGCGTGGTAATACTGCTCCATGGCGTAGACGATCCCCTGGCCCGACGTGAAATTGACCGTCCGCCGGCCGGTGACCGAATACGCCGTGGCTCCGCCCTGGGCTGCATGCTCACCCTCGGCTTCGACCGCCAGCTTCTGTTGTCCCCAGACATTGAGTTCTCCCTGCGCATACGACTGCTGGTACAGTTCGCCTCCCTCGGTCGAGGGGGTGATCGGATAAAACACGCCGCCCTCCGTGATGCGCGTCTCCACCCATTGCGCCATCAGTTGGTTGCCGTTGCAGGTCACTCCAATCCCCGGGTAGCGGGGCTTGGGTCGGGCCGCCCCGGCGGCGAGATTTGGCGTGGATGCTGGCGCAGAGGTTGGAGCGGCAACTTCACCGGTCCCGCCGGCGGAATCGGTGGCAACTTCGGAGGGGCGAATCATAAGGCTTTCAAGTTCACGGGATCAAAGGGGCCGGACGACTCCCAGCCCCGGGGCTGGTAATGAACACTATCAAGAGAACTTCAGGGGACAATCCCCAATGCACCCCCCCTGGGGAGCGCATTTCGGGACGGTTTCCCTTCCGCGGCAGGGATTTTGTCCCTGAGAGCCCGCCTGAGGACTACAAAAGAGAATCACGAACTCGGGGGCTGCCTGTTGGCTTGTCGCAGCCCTCGGCGATGGAGCAGAAACGCCTGATGCGGCGGGAAATCCTCGAACGCCTGGCGAGTGGCCGTGGCGGCGTCGAGTTCGCGACGACTCATTGGAGCTTGATCCTCGAGGCGGGCGACCCGCGGGCGTCCGGCGCGGCGGAGGCCCTGGAAGTCCTCTGCGCGGCCTACTGGACCCCGCTCTATGCCTTCACGCGGCGCCTCGGATACAGCCGCGAGACGGCGGAAGACCTGGTCCAGGGATGTTTCGAACGGCTCCTCCGGTCTCCCGGCTGGCTTGAGGTCTCGCCTGAGCGCGGTCGTTTTCGCTCGTGGTTGCTCGCCGCGCTCAAACATCACCTCGCCGATGAGCGGCAACGTTCCGCCACCCGACGCAGGGGCGCCGGAGTCGTTCCAATTCCGCTCGAGGCCCTCGACCTCGAGGATCAGCGGCAGGGCACGGACGCGAGCGACCGATCGCCGGAAAAAGAATTCGACCGCCGCTGGAGTCTCGCCCTCCTCGCGCATGTCCTCGGGCGGTTGATGGACGATTCCGCGAGGGCGGGACGCGAGCGGCTGTTCGCCGAACTCAAGGGCTTTCTTCCCGGAGGCTCTGATGCCCGGCGCCTTGCCGAAGTGGCGGACAGCCTCGGAATGTCCGAGGGCGCGCTGAAGGTTGCCCTCCATCGGCTGCGCGCCCGGTATCGGGAGATCCTCCTCGAGGAAGTGGGGCGGGTCGTCGCCGATCCTGCCGAGGTGCGGGACGAACTTCGGCATCTGGTCGCCGTGCTGTCGGAGGCGTGAGCTGAAGGCTCCGCCGATGAACCGTAGCCGGCGACGTGAGGAGGCCGACGCCGGTGATTCCGACTCGTTACCTCGTCGGCTACAGCGGTCGGTTACAACGGTCGGTTCAATCTGTTGCGGTGGGGAACAATCGCCAGACCCGGCCGCACCACGGTCGGGGCGCAGAGCCGTAGGGCCTGCGACCCTCCGTGTCACAATCGCCTCCAGCGGGTCCTGAATTCGTCTGCCGATCTCGTCCTTGTTCCCTGAGCCCTGTAACCTTTTCCCCTCATTCCCGATGGACCGGGGTGAAGGCACCATGAACATCTCGCCAGCCCCCCATCCCGGCGGTTCTCCGCAATGCCCGACCTGCGGGCGTCCCCTTCCCCGCGACACCGCGACCGGCCTTTGCCCGGTTTGTGCCCTTGCTGATGGCCTGGAGTCTCCGGAATCGACGTCAACAGCTTCGCCAGCGGCGACGGGTCAGCGCTTCGGCGACTACGATCTGCTGGAGGTCCTCGGCGAAGGGGGGATGGGCACCGTCTGGCGAGCGCGCCAGCGCGGTCTCCAGCGGGAGGTCGCCCTGAAGGTGATCCGCCGGGGACGACTGGCCTCCGACGCCGAGCGCCGCCGGTTCCAAACCGAGGCCGAAGCCGCGGGATCCCTTGGTCATCCGAACATTGTCCCCGTCCACGAGGTCGGCGAACAGGACGGCCAGGCATTCTACAGCATGAAACTCGTGGCCGGCGGCAACCTCGCCGAACACGCCGCCCGCCTCGGCCGCGACCCGGAGGCCGGTGCGCGGTTGGTCGCGCGCATCTCCCGGGCCGTTCACCATGCGCACCAGCGCGGCATTCTCCATCGCGACCTCAAGCCCGCCAACATTCTCATGGACGCCGGCGAACCTGTCGTCGCGGATTTCGGTCTTGCCAAACGCATGGACGCCCAGACCGAGGCGACCCTTGAGGGGAGCATCCTGGGGTCGCCCGCCTACATGTCACCGGAACAGGCGACAGGTTCCGGGGCGGATGTATCGACAGCCTCCGACATCTACAGCCTGGGCGCCGTCCTGTGCCACCTCCTGACGGGCGCGCCTCCTTTCCAGGGCGACAGCCCCATCGCGGTGCTCCGGCAGGTCATCGATATCGAGCCAGCCGATGTTCGAAGATCGAACCCACACCTGGACCGCGATCTGGCGATGATCTGCCACAAGTGCCTTTCGAAGGATCCGCGCGGTCGCTACTCGAGTGCCGAGGCCCTTGCCGAGGATCTCGAACGATGGCTGCGGCGCGAACCCGTGACGGCGCGGCCGCCCGCTGCATGGGAACGATTCGCGCGATGGATCCGACGCTATCCCGCCCTGGCGAGCGCGGCGGTTGGCATCGTAATCACCGCGGCCATTGGCGCGGCCGCCGTTCGCGCTCAATTCCGCGAAACCCAGGCCGCATTGCATCGAGCCGAGGCGACGGCCCGCGCCGAACGCAGTGCTCGCGCGTCGGTCATCCCGCCACTCCGGACCGAGCATTTCAACGACGAGGTCTGGGCGGCGAGGTTGAGCCCGGACGGTTCGCGCCTCCTTGTCGCCGCGGGTCCGGAGGCCTGGATCAAGGACGCGACCTCGGGAGCCACGCTGAGGGTCCTCCGGGGGCACACCTCCTACATCCGCATCGCGCGTTGGAGCGGCGACGGACGTCGCGTCCTGACAGTCTCTTCGTGCCAGCAGCAGCCCCTGTGGAACCATCCGCTAGGTCCCTACGGAGACCAGACGGCACGGATTTGGGACACGGACAGCGGGCAGCCGGTCGCCGTCCTTCAGTCGCCGCTTCAGGATCCCATCAACGCCGCGGCGATTTCCGAAGACGGTCGTTGCGTTGCCCTTGGCGCCATCTATGGCGGCGCCGTGCTCTGGGCGCCGGAGGACGCCCATCCACTTCGTGAGTGGTCCCCGTATGACGTCCTGATTCGCCAGATGGAGTTCACACCCCTGGGGCACCAACTCCTCGTCACGCCGGGAAGCGGTGTCTGGTATGTCCATCGCCCCAATCCCGGCGGTGGCACTTTTGGATCGATCGGCCTTCATGCGTCGGACCTCCTGCGAGTCTTCGACCTGGATGGCCTGGACGTGCGGTTCGATCTCGAGACCCTGTCGCGACAGAAGGCTCCCATGTGGATTGGCCAGGGCAGCAACGCGCCGGTCCGCCCGGTGACCCTCTGCACCGCCGTGGCAGCCTTCAGCCCGGACGGTCGCCAGATCGCAACCGCCGCCGGGTTCGCCCCCGATACGGCCCTATGGGACGCGCGTGACGGCCGGCTCCTTCATCGACTGGAGGGCCATACCTCGATGGTCCATGCCGTCGCATTCAGCGCGGACGGCACGCGGGTCGTCACCGGGGGTGCGGATCAGACCGCCCGTGTCTGGGCCACGGACACCGGCCGGATGCTCGCGGTTCTCGAACCTCATCCGCGCGAGGTGACTCAGGTTGCCTTCGCTCGGAATCCACGGTGGGTGCTCACGGTATGTGCCGACCGGAAACTGCGCGTCTGGGACACGCGGGAGCAAGTGTGCGTCGCGCTTCTGAGCGGACATCAGGACACCCTTCATGACGCGGTCTTCCTGCCGGACGGCGAGACCGTCGTGTCCGCTTCGGGAGATGGCACCCTTCGCTGGTGGCGGTGGGCGACGTTCGAGAAGTTGGCCGTGCCTCTCACCGGCCAGAGCTCCGCGATTCGGGGGCTCCGCTTGAGCCCGAACTCAACGCGGGTCGTGGCCGGCGCGGCCGACGGCACCGGGCGGGTCTGGGACCTCGCTCGCGGCCGTCTTCTGTTCACCCTCGATCCCGGACCCGATTACGGGCTTTGTGAAATGAACATCCGCGCCAACGGCGGCGGCGAGATGCGCGACGCGGCGTTCAGTCCGGATGGCCAGGCCCTGTTTACGGTTCGAACGGATCCACACTTCTCCCGCGCGGACAATCCACTCAGTGGAATCTTCCCTCGCTGGGGCATCTTCAGACCGCGGGAACTGCCCTTTCTTCCCGGGCGCCTGTGGTCCTCCGTGGATGGACACTCCCTCGGCGGCTTCGTCAGCACCAACCTGGCATTTGCCGGTGGGGAGTGGAGCCCGGACGGCACGCGCGTGCTCCTGCGGAGCGATGCCTTCAGTCGCCGGGCCTCCGTGTCGGGGTTCTGGCGCTTCCGCTCCACATCGTACTCGCACGGCGGGGGCGGGCCGGGGGGCCAGGCGGAACTCTTCGATGTGGCGAGTTCGCGACGCATCGCACTTCTCCAGGGGCACTCCTCCGAACTCCGTTCCGCGCTCTTCAGCGCCGACGGCCGCGCGATTCTCACTGCCAGTGAGGACCAGGTTCAGATCTGGGACGCGGAAGGACGCAGTCCGGTGGATCTGGTGGACGCCCGTGGCCGGGACTGGACGTCGTTCAGCAGGAATGGGCGCCTGGTCCTGAGCGAGGATTCGAACCGGGTTCCAACCCTGTACGACGCAACGACCGGGGAGGTGGTCCGCCGGTTTGACGACGCTGGAAGGGATCTCTGGGAGGCGTGGTTTGACCAGGACGGTTCCGAAATCGGCACCCTCACCGCGTCGGGTCGCCTGGTGGCGTGGTCCGTCGCCGATGGCTCCAGGGTCTGGGAGGGACAGGGAAGCGGTGCGAATTCATCCATAACCATCGCGAGCCCCGGGGGCCGATGGCTTGCCACCGTCGTTGGCGGACAGAACGTGGATCTGTGGAACCTGGAGGATCACCGCCTGGTCCGGACGATCGAACGCCACGTCCACGATGTGACCGCGCTGGCGTTCAGTCCGGACGAGGCGTGGCTCGCAACGGGCGATTCAGCGGGCGAGACCTGGGCGTGGCCGCTGCGCCTGGCGATCGACCGCGAAGATCCATTCACCGCGAAGGACACGAAAGAAACGAAGAACCGATGAGGAGGATTTGCCGTTGCGGTGGATCGACTGACACGGCATTTCTCAGGTTACGGAAGGCGCTCCCTGCGCGGTCGCCCCCGACACCACCCATGGATCCGGTCGAACTCTTCCAGAGCGAACCTGCGCCACTCGTCGTGACGGCAGGCACTCCGATCTTCAAGGCCGGCGATGAGGCCGATTACATGTACGTCGTGCTCGTCGGCGAGGTGGATCTCCAGATCCAGGATCGGGTCGTGGTCACCCTGCGCGGGGGGGCCATTTTCGGAGAGATGGCGCTGATCAGCCGCAAACCCCGAGTGGCGGACGCGGTGGCGCGGACCGATTGCCGTCTGGCTCGCATCAACGAACCGCGCTTTCTGGAGCTGGTGCGGACGGAGCCGGAGTTCTCCCTGTTCGTCATGCGGGTGCTGGCGGAACGGCTGCGTTGGGCGGACGACCGCCTGGCGTTCACCTAGGGAAGTGCGGATGCATCCGTTGCGTTGGCGCAACGCTCACCGCACTCAGACGGGCTCTACGGGAGCACCATCACCTTTAACGCCGAAGGGGTCGGTCGCGCCGCAAGCGCCACAGCCCGCGCTCCCTCCTCGAGGGGAAATCGATGCGTCACCAGGGTTCGCACATCGAGGCTTCGTCCGAAGATCCGCCGCGCCACCTCGGATTGAAGGGTGGCATCCGAGGAGTAACTGCCGATGAGGTCCTTCTCGTCCACGCAGATGGCCGCGAGATCCACAGGCGCCTGTTCGCCACGGCGCGTATGCGCGAAGAGGAGAAGCCGTCCGCCGCCGCGGAGGACTTGCAAGGCCTGGCGTGCCGCCGTCCCGGAGGGCACCGCGACGACCGCCGCATCGAACCCCCTTCCCCTCGCGGCCTTCGCCAGGACGTCGACGAGGTCCGCCGCATCCGCGGGCACGGTGTGGAGGGCGCCCCATCGACGGGCCAACCGGAGCCGTTGCGGCAGGAGATCGGTCGCTGTCACCCGCATCCCGCCAAGATTCAGCAGGCGGGTGAAGAGGAGGCCAATCGGGCCCTGACCGGTCACGAGCACACGATCCCCAGGAAGCAGTCCGAGGCGCCGGATGCCCTTCAGCACGGTGTTGACCGGCTCGAGCATGGCCCCTTCCTCGAACGTGTTTCGCGCCGGGATCTTCACAATGCCGGGCAGGCAGAACGCCATCACCCGGACGTACTCCGAATAGCCGCCACCCGCGGGTTCGAACCCGGCGGTGATCCCGGTGCGTTTGTACGTCGGACATTGTGCAAAGGCGTGATGGCGGCAGAAATGACATTCCCGGCAGGGAACGTGATGATGAAGCCCCACCCGATCGCCCACCTGGAGACCGCGAACCCGCGATCCGACGGCGGCGATGGTCCCGGCGGTCTCGTGCCCGAAGATCCGCGGTGGTGGAACGGTGCCGTGAAGGATCTTCTTGATATCCGTGGGACACACCCCACAGGCGGCCACGCGCACCAGGACCTCATGGCTTCCGATCCGTGGCACCGGCACCTCCTCGAGACCCAGGGTGTCCGGTCCGCGATACACGAGCGCCCGCATTCGCCTGGGAATCGGAGGCATCTCGAAAAGGCAGGGTCGCAGTGGCGTCGCGGCCGCTCCGTCCATCGCGGCCGGGCTCGGAGCGGCGGACCTGCGATCGCGATCAGGCCGGCGCCGCCGCCCCGCCGGAAGCCGCGGGCACTTCGCTCACCAATGCATTGAGTTGAAGGAACTCGAGGACCTTCTCGGTCAGCAATTGCTCGACAACGCCCGACAATCGACCTTCACGCTGGAACTCGCGCAGCACGCGGTCGGCGGGTTCGTTTCGCTGGGCGGCGATCGCGGCGATCCGCTGCAGAACCTCGGACTCCTCCACCTTGATGCCTTCCTTCTCCGCGATGCGGTGCAGCACGAGGGCGGCCTTCACGCGGTCCTTGGCGCTGGTATTCGCGGCCGCGAAGATTTCGTCCTTCTTGTCCTGCATCAATTCCTTCGAGACACCGCGACGCTGGTTCTGCGAGACGATGTCCCGAACGACGTTGCGGGTCTCATGCTGGACGATCGACTCCGGAAGATCACATTGAATGCGGTTGAGAAGGGCGTGGATGATCTGATTGCGCGCGGAGGTCGTGCGTTTGTATTTCAACTCATTCTCCAGGTCCCCGTGGATTCCCTCCCGCAGGGCATCGACGCTGTTGACACCAAATTGGCGCGCGAACTCATCGGTGACCTCGGGCAGGTGCTTCTCCTTCACCTGCACGATCTCGACTTCGTAAATACCTTGCTTGCCGCTGAGAGAGGGCACGACGAAGTCCTCTCCAAACGTCACGGTGACCGTCCGTCTGTCACCGGCCGAGGCGCCGATAAGCTGGTCCGTGAAACCCGGGATGAAGTGCCCCGACTCGACCTTCATCCAGAAGTTCTTCTGTTCCGTCAGGCCGCGCGCGGTGGCGGAGTGTTCGGTGATCGGCTTGCCCTCGGAGGTGCCGGTGTAATTGACCACCACGAAATCGCCGGCCGCCACCGGCCGCTGCACATCCACGAATTCCGCGCGCTGCTCGCGCAGGGCCTCGAGGCCGCGCTCGATGTCCTGCGGCGCCACCTGCCGCACCTCCAATTCGATCGGGATCCCCTTGTACTCGGGCAACTCGATGGCGGGTTCGGTCTCGATCGTGGCGGCGAACTGAAAGGACTGGCCGCGGGCGAACTGCACCTCTTCGACCTCGGGCTGTCCGAGGGCGTGAAGTTGCTTCTCCTCGAGGGCCTTCTTGTAGTTCTCGGTGAACAACCGACGGCGGACCTCCTGCTCGATCTGCGGCCCGAAAGAGCGCGACACCAGGTACGCCGGGGCCTTGCCAGGGCGGAATCCCGGAAGGCGCGCCTGTTTTTGGTAGTCGGCCGTTGCAGCCTCGAATGCCGCGTCCACCGCGGCCGCATCGACCTCCACCTTCAACAGCACTTTGCACGGCGCCAATTGCTCCAAAGAGACGTTCACGAATGGATCCTTTCTTTGCTCGGAAAACCCGCCGTCGAGGTCCCACATTCCGGCCCGACCGGGCCGGCCAAGCTAGGAAACCGACTGAACCGGGTCAAGCACCCGAGACGGATCGAAGGAGCCGAAGCTCCCGCCCTTCACAGAGGCACGCAACCGCCGGGATCGAGTCCGTCTGCAGGCAGTATTCGACATCCCCAGCCAGGTCCGGGATGGACAGCAACCGGCGCGCGTTGCGGGCATGCCGGATCTCGTGACAGGGGTCGGCAGACACCGCCGTCCATGCCCGCAGCGCCACGCGCGCGGCATCGCTCCATTCGACCGAACCGCCATCGGCAATCCTCTCGCACAAGGCGCCGGCCGCCAGCACATCCTCCAGCGCCATGTCTTCGCCGGTCCCGGCGCAAACCACCACCAGGTGGCGGGCTCCCGTCTGCCGGGCCGCCTGCGCCGTGACGAAAAGGTTGACGAGCGAGCCGGCAAACACCCAGCGGACGCCCGCACAGGCTTGAAGGGCCCGTGTCCCGTTGGTCGTCGTCATCAGGATCGTCCGGTCCCGGACCCGGCCGGCAGTGAATTCCCTCGGTGAATTTCCAAAATCAAAGGGCACGCCCCCACTGGTTTCCCCGCTGATCTTCAACCCGCCCCTCTCGCCGGCCAGAAGAGCGCCAGGCATCGATCGGTATGCGGCGAGGGTTTCCTCCACGGTCGCAAACGGGAGGATGGCCCGCGCGCCTCGGTGCAGGGCCGTTGCGATCGTTGTCGTAGCCCGAAGGATGTCCAGGACCACGCACGCCACCTCTCCTCCGGAGGGCGTCCTGATCCTGCCGAATTCCGCCGGCCCGAAGAGGACATCAAGCTCCATCACGCGCTGGAAACCATGGGCGCCACCTCTCCTGGAAGGAATCCGGCATGGCGCGCGAATTCTTCCACGGGCTGCCCTCGGGCGACGCGACCGGCCTTGAGCCGCATGTAATGGAAGAGGTACTGCTGAGCGTAGCCGCCATAGGCGCCGAAGTGGGACGCGGAGAACTCCAGCAACCGCGCCGGGCGCTGTTTACTTCCCGGAAAGTAGAGGTCCTGCAGCGCTCGCATCACCCAGACATCCACCGGAAATGCCGTGGAAAACCCATGGGCGAAGAGGAGGACGCAGTCGGCGATCTTGGGCCCCACCCCTTCCAGTTCCATGAGGCGCGCCCTCGCGTCGGCAAGGGGCAGGCCCTCGAGTTCCTCGAGCACAAGGCTCCCCTCCGCAACGGTCCGCGCGGCGGACCGAAGATAGCGGGCGCGGAAACCCATCCGACAGGCGCGCAAGTCCTCGTCCGTGGCCGCGGCGAGGGTGGAGGGCGCGGGAAAGGCGCGGATGTCCCCGCGACCGGGTGGCGCACTCACCGGGTTGCCAAAACGCTGGCAAAGATGCCGGACGATCTGACGGATCTGGAGGATCTGCTTTGTCGACGACAGGAGGAACGAGGCCAGGCACTCCCACGGCTCCTGGCGCAGGAGCCGCAGCCCCCGGCACGCGCGCGCGGCCGCGCGAAGGGGCGCCTCATCGGGGAAGGACGCCAGGACGGTCGGGAGGTGCAGATCGACCTGGAGATACCGGCGGAGCCAGCTCCAATCCCCGGGGTGGGTTGAGGTCCGCGCCTCGATGCCTCCGGGAATTTGCGTCAACCGCACCCATCGCCTCCCGACCACGCCTTCCCACGCCTCGCCGCGGGGTTCCCACCTGAAGGCCTGTCCGGAATCCAGGGTCGCGCCAAGGTCGTAGTCCTCGACGGCGAACGTCGTGCCAAAGTCAACCATGCGCCTGGGGCATGCCTTCGAGTGCCGGCGCCGGTTCGAACGTGGCGGCCGGGTGGAGGAGCGATGGGACGCGCTTTCCCAGATCCGGCCACCATCGGGGAGACGCCCAGGACCACAGGCGTTCCGCACCCCAGAGGCTAAACAGACCCGAGGTGATCCCCAACAAGGCACCCGCGACGACATCGCTCGGATAGTGGGCCCCGTTGTAGACGCGCGACAACGCAACGCCGAACGCCATCGCAATCACCCACCACCGGGCCCTGGGATAGAACCAAGCCGTGAAGGTGGCCATGAGCGCGGCGTTCATCGCGTGTCCCGAGGGTGTGCTCCCGTTGGCGGTTCCGCGCCCGACCCGCAGGACCACATCCGACAGGCCCGCGTAGGGGCGGGGTCTTTGAACCCAGTGCTTCAGGGGTTCCACCAGGAATTCATTCGAAAACGCCGCGGCCAGGGACAGCAGCAGGACGAAGACCCAGCCCCGAACGCCTCCCTTCCAAAGGAGCATGGCGCCAATCAAAACCAACGCGGGAACGAAATACGGATTCCCGCTCAGAAACCGCATCACCGAATCCAGCGTGGGATCGCTCCAACTCCGGTTGATCCACCGGAAGACCGCGATGTCCCAGTGGGCCAGCGTCTGCACCCAGGCACCCTGGGGCAGAATGCCCGGCGGAGCGAGGGGAAACCCTCCTGCACCGGCCACCACTGGAAGTTCGCAGTTTTTGAAAAAAGCCAGTACTCCTTTGCGCCGATTTGCCAACCGCGGCTGGCGCGAGGCCAAATTCCCCATGAAACCACCGCTACCGGCGTTTGAGTTCAGGAAACGAGAGTCTGTTCGCCAGGGCATTCAGAGGCTCCTGGACCTGCTGGCGACCACCGCGGGCCGGCAGGTCGATGCCACGCGCGATGGAGAGGACCGGGAGGAGGTCATTCATTCCATGCGCTTGGTCCTCAAGCGGCATCGGGCGCTGTTGCGCCTGCTGCGTCCGAGCCTTTCTGAATCCACGGCTCGGCGGCATCATGCCAGTCTGCGCCGCGCAGCCCATGGCCTGTCACCGGTCCGGGATGCCATTGTGGGCGGCCGGACACTCGAGAAGCTGCAGAAGGAACTCCGTGGCTCGCGCGCCGCCGCCGTCGACGCCGTTCGGGAGCGATTCGTCAGTGCCCTGGAGGACAGGGTGCCCCCGCCCTCGCGCGTTTCCCGAGCGCTGCGAGCGGCGGCCACGTCCGTTGAGAAGAGCGCCAAAGGCCTCGCGAGCGCGCGTTGGAAGGATGAAGGCTGGCCGGCGGTCGCCGCCGGCCTCCATTCCGGATTTCGTCGCGCCAGACGCCGGTTCCGGGCCGCCCACACAACGGGAGAGGAGACGGATTTTCATCGCTGGCGTATCTCGGTGAAGTCGCTCCTCTACGAAATGGACCTCCTCCGTCCTATGAACCCACGGGACATGTGCCAATGCCTGAAGGACCTGGACGACCTGCAGAATTGCCTCGGGGACGAGCACGACCTGGCCGTGGTGGGAACCCGTCTTCTGAAGGACGTCAGGCTCTTCGGAGGACGAAAGGCGCTGAAGCCAGTCCTCAAGGAGATTGCCGCGCGCCAGCAGCGCCTTCGCAAGCAGGCCCTGCGCGCCGGCCGCAGCCTGTTTGACGATCGCCCGAAGGACTTTGTCCGACATCGTCACAGGGAATGGAAGTCATGGCGAAAGGGTTGATCCAGGTCCGCCTCAGGAACCGACCCTAACCCCTTTCCCAAGGTCCGCCCGGTCCGTTTGACCGTCCCGATCCGCTTCGGCAACCTGCCGGGCGATGGGCAACACATTTGGGCACCTGTTTCGGGTCACGACCTGGGGCGAATCGCATGGGGTGGGTGTCGGGGCCGTCGTCGACGGGTGCCCGCCGCGACTCGGGTTGACGGAAGCCGATATCCAGCCGGACCTGGACCGTCGACGACCCGGCCAATCCCGCATCACCACACCTCGCAAGGAACTGGACACGGTCCAGATCCTCAGCGGCACGTTCGAGGGTCTTACCCTGGGAACGCCCATTGCCCTGTGGGTCCGCAACGAGGACCAACGGCCCGAGGCCTACCAGGAGATGGCCACCAGGTTTCGGCCCTCCCACGCCGACTACACCTACCAGGCGAAATACGGCATCCGTGCGTGGCCGGGCGGGGGACGAACCAGCGCGCGCGAGACGATCGGACGCGTGGCCGCGGGTGCCGTCGCCCGAAAACTCCTCCGCGAGCGATGGGGCGTCGAGATCCTGGCGGCCGTCACGCAGGTGCAGGATATCCTGGCCGAGATCGACCCTGAAGGATTCACACGCGAAGCCGTTGAATCCAACATCGTCCGGTGTCCCGATCCTGTCGCGGCGGGAAGAATGATTGAGCGAATTGAGGAGCGCCGCAACGAAGGCGACAGCGTGGGCGGAATCGTCACCGGGGTCGCGCGCGGTCTTCCGCCGGGCTGGGGTGAACCCGTCTTCGACCGGCTCGAGGCCGACCTTGCCAAGGCCATGCTCAGTCTGCCGGCCTCGAAAGGCTTCGATGTCGGCAGTGGATTTGCCGGCATCCTTTTGACCGGGCGCCAGCACAACGATGCCTTTCGGATGGTGAACGGACGGGTGCGGACGCCAACCAACCGGTCGGGCGGCATTCAGGGCGGCATCAGCAATGGCGAGACGGTCTATTTCCGGGTCGCGTTCAAGCCGGTCGCCACGATCATGCACGACCAGGAGACCGTGGACGTGAACCTCCAGAATACGACGCTCAAGGCGCGAGGACGTCATGATCCGTGTGTCCTTCCCCGTGCCGTCCCGATGGTGGAGGCGATGACTGCGCTGGTTCTGGCCGACCACGCCCTTCGCCAGGCGCCGCAGGGATTAACCGTTTGACCCAGTGCTGTCTTTCTGTTGTATGGGCGCGCCGCCGGCGGCGTGAGGGGTTCACTCGCTTCTCGTTCCATTGCGCCGGGGTCAGGTGGCGAATCCAACCAGCATGGCGGACGCAAGTCCCAGGCAACACTACGTCGGAGTGGACCTCGGCGGGACGAAGATCCTTGCCGGCGTGTTTCAGTCCAATCTCAAGCTCGTGGCCTCGGCCAAGAGCAGCACCAAGGCCCCCCGCGGCCCGAAGGTCGTCATCGAGCGGATCGCGCGGACGGTGCGCGATGCCATCGATGAAGCCGATCTGGACTCCAAACAGATCCGCGCCATCGGGGTTGGGGCGCCGGGTTCGGTCAATTCCGAGGAGGGCCGCGTCATCTTCTCGCCCAATCTCACCGGGTGGGAGGACATCCCTCTCCAACGCGACCTCGAGAAGGAGATCGGTCTCCCGGTCTTCATCGAAAACGACTGCAACGTCTGCACCCTCGGCGTCCAGGTGGCCGAACTCGGCGGAAAGCCGAAACACCTGGTCGGCATCTTTCTTGGCACAGGAATCGGCGCCGGACTCATCCTCGAGGGTCGTCTCCACAACGGATTCAACCGCACGGCCGGCGAGATTGGACACATGGTCCTCGAGGTCGGCGGTCCCAAATGCGGTTGCGGAAATCGGGGCTGTTTCGAGGCGCTGGCCAGTCGGTCGGCCATCTTCCGCCGGATCCTTGGATCGGTCAAAGACGGTCAAAAAACGATCCTCACGGAGATGCTCGGCGACAATCTCGAGGACCTCCGAAGCGGCGACCTGCGCAAGGCGCTCAAGAAGGGCGACAAGCTGGTGGAAAAAGTCATCGAGGACGCCGCCGAATACACCGGCATTGCCGTCGGCAACATCATCAACCTGCTCAGCCCGCAATACGTCGTTCTCGGCGGCGGCCTCCTGGATGCGCTCGAAGACGAAATGATGTCCATCATCGTCGAGACCGCGAAGGACTACTCGATGCCCGGCACCTTCAAAGGTGTCGAGATCTGCGTCACCCGGCTGGGCGATCACGCCGGGATCACCGGTGCCGCGGTCCTCGCCCGGGACAACGCCAAAGCCTGACCGATGCATGCCGGACCCGAGACACCGCGCGTCGCCTCCGCGGGAAAGCGCCGCGCGGTCCTCGATATCGGCACCAACTCCGTCAAACTGTTGGTTGCCGACGTGTCCGGCGGCGTCGTCACACCCCTGTTCGAGCGGGGTGAACAGACCCGGCTGGGCGCCGGGCTCTTCGAGAACCACCGGCTGCATCCGGACGCGATTGCGTGCACGGCCTCCGCCGCGCGCGCCTTGCTGCTCGAAGCGCGGCAATTTCAACCGCTGAACGTCCGGGCGATCGCGACGGCGGCCGCGCGCGAGGCGAGGAATGCAGGCGAGTTGCTCGACGCGCTCTGGGTGGCTTGCGCGCTTCGGGTCGAGATCCTCAGCGGAGACGCTGAGGCCGACATGGCGTTCCAGGGCGTGGCATCGGATCCCTGCATGGCCGGCAAGTCCCTCCTGGTCGTCGACGTGGGCGGCGGCAGCGCCGAGTTCGTCCTTGGAACGGGCCGAGTCCCGAACTGGCGGCGGAGTTTCCCCATCGGGACGGTCCGCCTGCACCAGGCCGTGCGCCCTTCCGAGCCTCCAATGCCGTCCGAACTCGCCGCCTGTCGCAGCCTGGTTCGCGAATTCCTGAGTCGCGAGGTCCTGCCGGTTGTGAAGGAGGGCGGTCTCGCCGCTGGCGTCACACCCCGTCCCGCCTTCGTCGCCGTGGGCGGGACCGCAGTCATCCTGGCCCGAATGTGCCTGGGCATCGAGACGTTCGACCGTGAGCGGATCGAGGCTGCCGAACTCACGTCTTCCGCCATTTCCCGGCTCACTGAGACCCTCTGGTCTCTGCCACTCGTCGAGCGATGCCGTCTTCCTGGCCTGCCGCCCGAGCGCGCCGATATCATCCTCGCCGGCGCCGCGATCTTCGAGGGGATCCTGGAGGGGCTCCAACTGCCCAGTCTGCGACCGAGCACGCGGGGCCTGCGGTACGCCGCCCTGTTGACGGACGATTCACCTGCGGACACGTCGTGAATCACAGCGCCGCCATCGCCGAACTTCGGCACGTTATGGAACGGCTCGAGCCGGAACCCGAGCACACGGCCCACGTCGCGTTCCTTGCCGTTCGGTTGTTCGATCAACTCGCATCGCTTCACGGGCTCGGACCGGATGAGCGGGTGCTTCTCGAAGGCGCCGCGTGGCTGCACGACGTGGGATGGCCCGTGAGCAAGGGCGGATCGGGCCATCACAAGCTCTCCGCGCGGTTGATCCGCCGCCAGAAATGGAAGTACCTCTCGCGGGTCGAAATCGATACGGTGGCCCTTGTAGCCCGGTACCACCGCAAGGCCCTCCCCTGCTCCGAACACGTCGACTTCCATTCCCTGGACGAGCGCCGACAGAACGCCATCCGCCAGATGTCCGCAATTCTCCGCGTCGCCGACGCCCTGGATCGCAGCCATCTCCAGTATGTGCGCGATGTCCGGGTGCGAATCGATCCCCTGTATCTCGAACTGATCCTCGTGACGCGGGAGCCCCCGGCCCGCGAGATGGCCGGGGTCGAAAGGAAAGGAAACCTTGCCCGCCAGATCTTTGGGCGCGAATTCACCTTTCGCATCGAGTCCCCCGAGTAGGCCGGACGGGTCAAGGGTGGCACTCCTCCGCGTGGCGCAACCGCTGGCTGCGTCGAGGTGAGTTCAGTGGGCGCCTGGTCGCCTGGGCCCGATTCGTTGCCTTCGTTGCTTCTGATCGATAGGCTCGTTGCCGCCATTGCCGCCATTGCCGCCCGTATGCGAGAATCGGCTTCCAGGCGTCGGCCGCGGCCTGGTAGGCTGATGGACGGCATTCGTTAGGATTTTTCGTCCGCGCATCGTGCGACCATGAAAGTGCCCTCGGCTCACGCCGTTCTACTGGCGACCACATTGGGAATGTTGGTTGCACTCCCAAAGGCGCCCGCCTCCGTCGAGCCAGAGCAATCCCCTTCCACGACTCCGCCGGCCGTTTCGGCGGAGCCGGAAATCGATTGGGAGGTCAAACAGCGTTTTTGGTCCTTTCAACCGCCTGTCGCTCAACCGCTGCCGGCCGTTCATGACCGGCAGTGGCCGCGCGAGCGCCTCGATGCCTTCGTGCTGGCCCGGATCGAAGAGAATGGCCTGGCTCCCGCGGCCGAAGCCGATCGTCGCACGCTCGTGCGGCGAGTGACATTCGATCTCACCGGTCTTCCCCCAACGCCCGAAGAGGCGACGGCGTTCGTGGCCGACCGCGCCGCCGACGCTTATTCGCGCCTCGTCGATCGACTGCTGTCGTCACCCCGTTTCGGGGAACGCATGGCCAGCCTCTGGCTGCCGCTCGCCCGTTACGCCGAGGACCAGGCCCACCAGGTCGGCGACGACACCTCTCTCAACTACCCGGACGCCTATCTCTATCGCGCCTGGGTCATCGACGCCTTCAACCGCGACGTTCCGTACAACGACTTCCTTCGACTCCAACTCGCGGCCGACAAATATGAGGGGTGTTCCGACGACCTGCCCGCCCTCGGGTTTCTGGGTCTCGGCCCGAAGTACTACAACCGCAACCGGCTCGACGTGAAGGCCGACGAATGGGAGGACCGCGTCGATACCGTCACTCGGACGATCCTCGGCCTGACCGTCGCCTGTGCCCGGTGTCACGATCACAAGTTCGATCCCATCCCGAGTTCCGACTATTATGCCCTCGCAGGCGTCTTCGCGAGCACCCGGATGGTCAACGTCGCCCCCGACGGAAAGGTCGTCGATCGCAAGACCAAGGCCGACGCCATGCCTCCGGGCACCCTTCACATCGTTCAGGATGCCGACCCCGAGGACCTCCATATCTTCCTCCGCGGACGGGTGGACAACCCAGGCAAGCTCGCGCCCCGAGCATTTCTCCATGTGCTCTCCGAAAACGGTCGCCCGACACCTTTTCAAGCAGGCAGCGGAAGGCGGGAACTTGCCGAGCGCCTTACCGCGCGAGACAACCCCCTGACGGCCCGCGTCATCGTGAACCGCCTCTGGGCCCGGTTGTTCGGACGCCCCCTGGTGGGGACCCCGAGTAACTTCGGGCATTCCGGGATGACCCCGACGCATCCCGAACTCCTGGATGACCTCGCCGTGCGATTTATGGACGGCGGCTGGTCGGTGCGTCATCTCGTCCGTGAACTGGTCCTGTCCGCGACTTACAGGCAGGCCGCGGCGACGCCCCCGGAGCAGGAACGCCGCGACCCCGCCAACGAGTGGCTCTCCCACATGAATCGCCGCCGCCTCACGATTGAGCAGTGGCGGGACGCCGTTCTGTTCCTCGCTGGCGACCTCGAGTGGTCCGGCGGCCCGTCGGTGGAACTGGATGACCCGCGGAACCGGCGCCGGACCGTCTACGGCCGCATCAGCCGCCAGAAGCTCGACGATATGCTCCGGGAATTTGATTACCCCGATGCCAATGTGCACGCCTCCCGTCGGGCCGTAACCACCACCGCGAGCCAGAAGCTTTTCATGCTCAACAGCCCCTTCATCCTCCAGGAGGCCCGCGCGTTTGCCGCGCGCCTGGCCGCGGGCGCCGGGGCCGACGAAACCGGTCGCATCACCGAGGCCTACCGGCTGGCCTTCGGACGAACTCCGACTTCTTCGGAACTGGACGTCGCCCTTGGGTTCGTGCACGGGCCCGACGCCGAGGGCCTCACACGATGGGACCAGTTCGCGCAGGTCGTGCTCATCTCCAACGAAATGCTCTATGTGGACTAGGCCTTCGATTCCGCCTCGCGCCTCCTTTCTGACGGGTCGCTCGCCGCTGTTGAGCCGGCGGGACATGCTGCAGCGCACCTGCGCGGGCTTTGGCCTCGTCGGACTTGCCGGGCTCCTTGGACCCCAGGCGCTCCTGGCGTCGGAACTTGAACGTGGACCGCACCTGAAGGCCCGTGCACGACGGGTGATCTTCCTGTTCCTCAATGGCGGGCCCTCTCACATCGACACATTCGATCCGAAACCGAAGCTGAAGGAGTTCGAAGGCCGGCAGCCCGACGGCGACCTCTACAAGGCATCGAAGGGAAGCGGCTTCATGCCGTCACCGTTCGAGTTTCGCCGGTGCGGCCGGAGCGGGATCGAAGTCAGCGAGACCCTGCCGAGACTGGGCGAGGTGATCGACGACTGTTGCGTCATTCGATCGATGCGGACCGACGTCCCGAATCACGAGCCGGCCCTGCTCCAGATGCATTCCGGGAACGTCCAGCCGATCCGCCCTTCCATGGGCTCCTGGATCCTCTATGGGCTGGGCACCGAGAATCAGAACCTTCCGGGCTACGTCGTCCTGCGTCCGAGTCCCAAGATCGTTGTTGGCCCCGCTCTTTGGAGCAACGGGTTTCTTCCGGCGGAATTCCAGGCGACGAGCGTCATCACCGAGGACATGCGCGTCGATCGCCTCCTCGCCAACATCCGCAATCCCTGCCTCAACCACGATCAGCAACGCTCGGAACTGAACCTCCTCGCCAGCATGAACCAGCGGCACCTCGAGGCGCGCGCGGACGATTCCGAACTCGAAGGCCAGATCAAGACCCTGGAGACCGCCTTTCGCATGCAGCGGGAGGCGATGGACACGTTCGACATCAGCCGCGAGCCCGAATCCATCCGGCAAATGTACGGCGACACTCCGTTCGCCCGGTCGTGCCTGCTCGCACGGCGGCTTGTTGAGGATGGCGTGCGATTTGTCACCGTGTACTACACGAGTGACCAGGACAACCAGCCCTGGGACACGCACACCAACCACGACGAACGCCACCGGCGCCTGTGCGCGGATGGCGACCGCGCCGCCGCGGCCCTCATTACGGACCTCAAATCCCGGGGCCTGCTCGACGACACGCTGGTCATTTGGGGAGGCGAATTCGGCCGGACCCCGTATGCGGAGAACCGCGACAAGAGCAAGGCGGGCCGCGATCACCACCACACCGTCTTCTCGATCCTGCTCGCCGGGGGCGGCGTCCGCGGCGGCACGGTTCACGGCGCATCGGACGAACTCGGGATGCGCGTTGCGGAAGGACCGGTCCACGTCCACGACTTGCACGCGACGATCCTGAACCTGCTCGGTCTCAACCACGAGCGCCTCACCTACCGCTACGCCGGCCGCGATTTCCGCCTGACCGACGTCACCGGGCGGGTGGTAAGGCCCATTCTTGCGTAAGTCCCGGATCGGCCTCGGTGAACAATGGTGAACAATGGTGAACAATGGGGTCGTATCTAAAATTTTGACAATTCAAACTGTATCCCCGCAATCGTGCTGATCATTTGCCTTCGACCACTCGCCAGAACTGCTCGCGATGAACAATGGGGTCGTATGTTGAACATTTAGACGGGACCCCATCCTGCACGATGCCGACGACGCGGTAGTACCGCTCCGGCGACGACTCGATGGCGAATCGCCTGTCCAGCGCGGATTCACCCGGAAACAGGAGCTTGACAGCCGCCTCATTCAGGATCGCGACGTCGGCATACCCATCTTCGCGGAGTTCCGTGTCGCGAAAAAGCCGTCCGGCGACCATCTCCACGGGGCTTGCCGCGAATTGCCGCGCGGATTTGGATGGAGTGGGAGAGTGCCTTTCGATGAACAGAAGGCAACAAAGGAAACGAAGGAGATCGCCAATTGAAGCCGCCGCCTCGGATCACTTTGCCCGGCCTCTTGCGAGTTCGGGCAGGATCAGGGCAGCGAGGGCATGATGCGAAATCATGTGGCTGGGCGCGACTTCGTCGATGGCCACCTGGAAAGACCCCGGACCGAGGCGAGACAGGGCTTGTTGTGTGGTTCGCTCGAACTGGTGCATGGCCCGGTCGTAGGATTGGCCGGTGGCTTGGGCATCATGCTGCGCCTCCCCGAAACAACAGTCGTCCCGGCGTATCACGATTTGAAGCTGTCGGCGATGCCGGCCGTGGGAGCCGAGGACGTAGAGATCCGGATACCCGGCAAGACGGTAAAAGGATGTCTCAAACTGCTCCCGGTCTCCAATGGATCCGCCGGATCTCAGATACAGCGGAATCGTGCCTGCCACGGAAATGCTGCATTGGATGGTGGGATCGATGGCGGCGTAGACGGTGGTGGTCCAGCCACCACCGGACAGGCCCAGCATATGAAAGGTCCTGTATTCTGGACTGCCCGGCGCACGGGACAGCGATTTCAGGTAATTGAGACTGATGGCCACCGGTTCCAGAAAGAACTTCAGTGGACTCCCCTCCGTCGGTATCTCAAACAGCTTCTCGTGGCCTCCCGTACAATCGCCGGGGCGCATATGGGGCATGAACACGCCCAGGACGCCATAGCCCGATCGCAGGAGGGCCTGAATGGTGCGTTGAAGTCCGTAACCGACCTCCTCTGGCGCGGGATCGTCGTCGAAGGTACAGGCGTGACCATGATGAAGAACGACCAGTTCCCCATTCGGACTTTGAGGCAGGAAGTGATACGCCAATCCCTCGAGTCCAGGAGCCAGTTTGCAGCGCAATTCGTCCACACGGGCAACAGAATCGAGATGTTGCACGGGGCTGGGGATGTGGGTGATCACCTCGTCGGGCAATCGCGTGCCGGGAAAGCTGGCGGATCCCCAGAGATACGCGATGAGTTGCTGACGACGCGTGTCGATGTCACGCGGGGCGCGCAGGGTGACTTCGCGATCATCAATTCGATCCTCGCTCGTGGCGACCCACAGACTCGACCTCGAAATCGCAAACAGCAGGAGGATCAGAATCCGGTTTTGTGTCATGGCGGCCCAGTGGAGGTGACCGGAGGTGCTGGCGCCTTCCTGGGGGCCTCGATCCTGCAGGGCCGCTTCGCTTCCTTCGTTCCCTTCGGTTCAAAGCCTCTCGTTCATCACATTCGCGAGCCTGCTGTCCTTCCGTGCGAATGCTCCCGCTTGCGGTCACGCCGTCCGCGCCAACCGCCCGCCACGGCGGCGCAAGACCGTGTAGCCGAGCAATGCAGCGGCAGCCAAAAGCGCCACGCTTTCGGGTTCCGGGACCACGGTGACAAGAAAATCGGGGCCATTCTCGGTCATGTGAAACGCGCCAAAGGCATCCACGGCCTCGAGCAAGTTTACGGACACGGAGTAGTTCACCGGCAGCGTGTTGGCGGGTGGGTTGGGAACAGTCAGGGTCAAGGTCTCAAGAACGACTTCGGGACCGGACACGGGCGTGCCGGTCTCCGTGGCCGTCGTGCGGTAAAGGTCGGCAGCCAACGGCGTGGCGCCGGGGGAGCCGGCGTCGGCATTGTTCCCGATGGACAGAGGCCCACCCCAGGGGATGCTGCCGTTGTACCCGGAAGGTGCCTGCGTGTTGTCGAACGGAGCGCTGAACGCGTTGTTTATCAGCGTGAACTCCTCGTTGGGAAAACTAATTCGATACGTGAACGCGTCGAGTTCCCCCAGGACCCCGGCTTCGGCGGTGATTGAAGTGGCGACAACATCGAGACTAAGCATCGCGCCCGGCGCAACCAGGGCGGAGCCCGCCGACGTACCACTCTGATGGAGCTCGATCATCACCACTCCCTTGCTGGATCCCGGGAAGGCCATGCCTGAGATCAGGGCCACCATCACAGCCACGCGTTCAGTTCTCATTCTTGCTTCTCCTTCTGGTTCGGGTTGTCTCCGATTATCGGGTTGTTCGGTCCGAGGCGCCGGGTCATTCTGAATCAGGGCCGGGGACCAGATCGGCGGTCAGGGTGTGCTGTGTCCGATGCGGGCACGAACGAAGCTGACGTCAGGGCCGGTGATGCCTCCGGTCAGGTTCACATCGGCCTTCGAGGTATCACCGAACTCAACGAGCCGGTTGATTCGGGATCGCACAAAACTGATGTCGGTGGCGGTCACAGCGCCGCTGTTATTGACGTCGCCGGCGAGGACCCGCAGCTCGAAGTCTTTGTCCCCATCCAGGGCGTCTCCGTCGGTGTCGACCAACCGGCCAAAATCAAACGTGTAGCGATCCTGGTCCGCGAGGGGTTGCGAAAAGAGGATGGTGAGTTCCTTGCCTGAGTTTCCGGCGGTCTCGAACGCGACGGTGTAGGAAGGAACCTGACTTCCCTTGGCGCTGGTGATGGAGACATCGGACGGAGACAGGTTCTCCGTGGACTTCACCGTGACATTGAACACTGCCAGGATCTCGGTGACCTGGCTCCGCGGATCGGAGGTGGGCTGCGCGAGGCTAAGCGGCAGCCGGATCAGTCCTTCCGCGGCGTGCCGTCCGATGGAGTAGGCGCGAAGCAGCCCGGCGGGCACGACCTCCACATTGAACACCACACCGCTCAGTTCCACGCCATCAGGATTCGACGCGGTCGTCGCACGGGCGTTGACCACCCAGGTCGCCGTCGAGCCTTTGGGAGTCCCTGGATTGGGAGTGAACTCCATCTCCTCCAGCACCGGGCAGTCCTCGGGTTTGAGGAGCAGCGTCGCCTGACCGCGGAGCCGTCCCTGGATCGCATCATTGCCGGCCACGAATTGCGGGGTGAGGACAATTTGGGCTGTTTCGTTGAAAGGATTCTCGACGCGGAAGGTGGCGACGGCGGTGGAACTGGCCGGGACAGGGTCCGTGTTGCGCTGGGTCTGGTTGTTGCAGAACTCCTTGTCGAAGCCGTAGTCGATGGTCGCCTGGATGCACTGGTGCGAGTTCAGTGTCGGCGTCCACGGGAAGTTGAGCACGACGGTCGCGCCCGCGCCGATGTCCGTGGTCTTGCAGCCCACGTCATAGAACTGATTCAAACCGGCGCCGAGTTCTTTGACGCCCACACAAACGACGACGCCCTGCGCCAGGACGGCATCGCGATTCTCGACGACCACGGAGATCGTGTTCGGTTCGCCCTGGACCGGTGGATCGGTGGCCAATTGGATGTCGGTCGAGTTCGCATAATCGTAGCCTGGGATGTCGCAGTTGGCGGTGGTTCCGCACCCGGGATTTCCGCAGGCGGTGAACGAGATGTCGGCGATCCCTGCGCTCAGGTCCGACGCCGCCTGGTAGACATCCAGGAGTCCAAATCCCCAGTGGATATTGTAGGCCCCGTCAATCGCCGGGTAGGACGCGCCGAGCGCGGCGTGTTCCGGCGTGATATAGGCGCTCCGTTTCAACAAATCCTTGAGGGAGCCCGGTGGAATGGCCGGGTTCATATCCAGAAGAAGGGCGATCGCGCCGGCGACGTACGGCGTGGCCTGTGAAGTGCCGTCCAGCGCATGGTACAATCCCGCGGTATCGCCTTCGGCCGAGGTGCTGTTGACGCCAGGGGCCGTGATGTCCGGCTTGAGCTGGCCGACGGTCGGGTCGGTCGGATCGAAGTCCAAACGGGGCCCGAACGTTGAGAACGAGGCGAACGCATCGTCATCGCGATCGACGGTTCCACGGTCGTCCGCCGCTGCGACCGTCACTGCCAGTTCGGAGGCCGCCACGGCGCCGAGACAGTTGCCGCCGGAGTTGCCGGCAGCCACGGCGACCGAAATGCCATTGGCGACCAGGGAGTTAATGACCTTGGAGATGGTATCTGTGCCGTCCGAGGGGGTGTCGGTGCCGAGGCTCATGTTCACGACACGGGCATTGCCGTCCATCCATATCCATTCCAGGCCGTCGATGATTCCGGCGATGGTACCGGATCCGCCGGAATTGAGGGCCTTCACATCGACAATGCCCGCCCCGGGCGCCACGCCACGGCAGTCATTCGCACCGGAACCGTCGTCGGCAGGCCGACAGCCAGGACCCACCCCAAGTCCCGCGACCGTCCCCGCAACATGGGTCCCGTGCCAGACTCCCGGAAAGACGATGTCGTCCGACGAGCCCAATGTGTCGACGGCGCCATTGCCGCCCGCCAGGATTCCCGGCAGATGGGCCCCGCCCTGGCCGACGGGGATTGCCTGAAGGTCATCCCCGGCAGCGATCGTATCGCAGATGCCGTCCGGCCCGGGCGCGATGTACGGGGAACCATCGCAGGGATTCACGGATGCCACATCGTCGCCCGCGGCCGTGGTATTGATGACGCCGTTCGCGCCGGGGAGGATCGCCCGCACAGGGAAACTGTAGGCATTGGGATCGGGAAATCCGAAGCCCACCGCCACAAGCTGCGAGTCATCTCCCGCCGCAGTCGTGTCGCAGATTCCGTCTTCGCCGGTGGTCAGGTACGTGCTGCTGAAGTTATCGTCATTCGGATTCCCAGCCGTCGCCGTCAGCGCGTTATAGCCGGAGACAAACTTGCCGGCGAACGCCGCATGAACGGCGTCGTCCACGCCGGTGTCGACGATGGCCACGTTGATGCCCGTGCCGTCGAATCCAAAGGCATCAGCGAAGGTCTCCGGTGAGTAGGTGTTGCTCGCGCGGGCGCGCACCTCCCGGGTGCCGGTGTCGAGTGTGGCGAAGACCAACTCGTCTTTCTCGATCGCGGCGACGGTGTCGTCGGCAGCGATGGCCGGCAAGTCGGCGACTTTGACCCCGTCCAGCACGATATATGAAACAAGCGTGCCGATGCGGCGGATGGCTCCTAGCGCGCCGAATCGGGCGGCGGCTTCCGCCGGCGTCAGACACTCATTCATCTGCAGGATGACCGTCGTCGTTTCACCCGGATCCATCGCATCCAGGGCATCATCGATAAAATTCACGTTGAGATCCCGAATCCAATTCGCGTGTTTCCGCTGCTCCTCGAGCGGCCCGGATTTGACACGCTGCTGCCACTCGATCGGGATGAAGGGTGACGCCCCAATTCGGCGTCCGGGCGCGGCTACGATCACGGTGGACAGCGTCAGACCGAGAAACAGTCTTGGGCTCATCATGCGGTTCATAACACAACCTCCTTGAGTGGCGGATGGAACTTCGCGGAGTACCCCCAGTCGACAAGATGACAGCGTGGGGATAGACGAGTCGCTTGTTCCTGCTCAGCCAACTGGGAAATCGGGTGCGATTTACTAAAAGCCCGTAGCCGATGTCAAGTGAAGGTTGCGTTTCCTTTGTTGGCTTCTGTTGAAGCAAAAGGTCCCGAATAGAAGCCCGGCGCCGACCTTTCCTCGCGGCCGATCCATCCTTTCAAGTCCGAAGGTCGGATGCGACGCTCTCATCGGTCATGTCGCACGTCATCCAACCTCACCCGCGACGCGTGACGCGCTCCCGTCGCTGGTCCTTTCTCGACGTCCCGGTTTTCGCCGCATTCGCCTTCATCCCGCTCGTCATCCTGTCGGCGCTGACGGCGGCATCGATCGCCCGGGCCTCCGAACCCGTGCTTCGACCGCTGACGGGCGGAACACTCACGAACCTCGTGCGAAATGGAGGATTCGAGCAGAGCAGCGGCGCCACCTTCACCCGTTGGAGCGGCGCCCCCCAGGGCTTCCGCGTGGCCGCCGGCGAAGGGCGGTCCGGCTCGGTGGCGCTCGCCTGCGAGGCGCCGGCGGCAAACGGTTGGCGCGGCGCCAGCCAGGCGCTTTCCATCCAGCGCACGAACATCGCCCCCCTGATCGTCCGCGGCTGGAGCCGGGCCGAGAACGTCAGCGGCAGCGCCGACAGCGACTACTCGCTTTACGTCGACATCCTCTACGCGGACGGCACGCCGTTGTGGGGGCAGACGGGCAACTTCCGATGTGGCACCCACGATTGGGAGGTTCAGGAGTTCACCATCGTGCCCGAGAAACCTGTCCGCACCTTGACCCTCTATTGTCTCTTTCGCGGGAACCATTTCGGACGGGTGTGGTTCGATGACATCGCAGTCGAGGAACAACGCACCACCGGCGCGACCCTGCTGTTTCAGGGCGCGATCATGGAACCGGTGCCGTCGACCAACGCGCCCCCGACCGCCACCTCGACGGTTGCGACGGAGGATGGCCTGCGCCTGGGCCTGGCGGGCCAACGCGTCGTCTCACTCCAGGTGGACGGCGCCGACGTGACCTCTCCCGCGGCAGGCGGTTTCCTTGCCCGTGATGTGGCGGCCCAATCCGGCGTCTATCGCTTCGAAAACGGCCTCTGCCCGGAATTGGGATTGCGCGTCGACGCCTCCCTGACGGCGCGGTCGAACCACATCGTCGTCGAGGGTCGCATCACCGATACCACGGGCCGCGATCGGGCAATCCTGTTGTTGTTCGCTCTGCCGATTGACGCCATCGGGTGGCAATGGTGGCAGGACATCCGACAGGCGCGGACGATCGAAGGCACCGATGAGTTCGCAAACGTCACCGCCGTTCGCGCCGGCACGACGGGTACGATGTCGACTTATCCGCTGGCGGCGCTGACCCGAGGGCCGAGCGGCCTCGGCCTGGCGTTGGACATGGGGCGACCGAGTCTGTATCGGCTGGTCTATCATGCGGGCACGCACCAGCTCTTCGTGGCTTGTGACTTGGGGCTGGCGCCGGAGACGGAACCAGCTCCCGGCTCGGCCGAGTTCCGATTCGTCCTGTTCCGATTTGACGGCCGATGGGGTTTTCGCGCGGCCTGGACCCGGCTGCAGACCGTGTTCCCCGAGTACTTCGTCGTCCGTTCGCCATCCCAGGGAATCTGGATGCCATTCACCGACATCGCGACCGTGGAGGGTTGGAAGGACTTCGGTTTCCGATACCAGGAGGGGGCCCCGAACCTACCGTTCGACGACCGCAATGGCATTCTGAGTTTTCACTACACCGAGCCGATGACCTGGTGGATGCCGATGGACCCGAGCCTGCCTCGTACGCTCGGCGAAGCCTTGCGAGTACGCGACGAGTATGCGCAAGGCCCCGACGGGACCCGAAGGCGGATGGCCGTCATCACGCGATCAGCGGCCATGTACGACGAGACGGGCCAGCCGTCGCTGCTGTTCCGCAACGAGCCCTGGGCCAACGGCGCCGTGTGGAGCCTGAACCCGAACCCGTCTCTGCCAGCGTCTCCCAACGCCGCCACAATCAATTGGAACGACACCCTCAAGGCCGAACGCTACAGCAACCCTCCGCCCACGGGTCTCGACGGGGAATACCTCGATTCGCTCGAAGGATATGTCACCGCCGAGGTCAATCTTCGTCGCGACCACTTCCGGTGGACGACAGTCCCGCTGACATTCACCACCGACACCCGGCACCCGGCGTTGTTCAAGGGATTGGCCGTTTATGAATTCACCCGCTGGATCAGCGACGACGTTCATCGGCTCGGCCGGCTGATGTTCGCCAACGGCGTGCCCTACCGCTTCGGCTTTCTCTGCCCCTGGCTGGACGTGATGGGCACGGAGACCGACTGGCTGTCGGGTGGGACGTACCGCCCGGCCTCCCATCCGCAGATGGCCTATTGGCGGACACTGGCGGGGGCCAAACCGTACCTGTTGCTCATGAATACCGACTATGACGCCTTCGCGCCCTACGTGGAGCGGTACTTCCAGCGAAGCCTTTTCTACGGGTTCTATCCGTCGATGTTCAGTCACAACGCCTCGGAAAATCCCTACTGGCAGAAGCCGGCCTGGTACAACCGCGACCGGCCGCTCTTTCGCAAGTACCTGCCCGTGATCCGGACGGTGGCTGAGGCGGGCTGGCAGCCGGTCACCACCGCCACCTGCGACAATCCGGAGATCTGGGTGGAACGCTTCGGGCCGGACCCGAAAGGAGTCCGCTACTACACGTTGTATTCGGAGTCGGCGCGCGCTGAGTCCGGCGTGTTGACCGAGCAGCTCGAGGGTGGCGCGGGCACCAACGCCGTCGCCACGGAACTTCTGTCGGGGACTGCCCTGCCACGGGCGGGCGGCGGCTGGCGGGTGGAGCTGAGTCCGCAGAGTGTGGCCGTCGCGCGGGTGGAACCTGGGCCGAGATTCCGTTCCGCGCGACGGGCCTCGGCCGACCGCGTGCAGTTGAGCATCGAGTCCCCGCTGCAGCTCTCCCAGGTGCTCGAGTCGGCGCCGGACCTGGAAGCCTGGCAACCGCGACAAACGAATGCCCCCACGGAATCGCCGTACGCAGTCGACGTGCCGTGGTCGTCCGAGGGCAGGACGGAGTTCTTCCGGTTGCGCTATTGAGGGGGTAGGGGTCACATCTAAATCATTGACATTTCCAGGTCTCCCGCGACCCTCCGGGTCGCGGTGCCTCCAGGCCGTTCCGTTCCGGGGGTCGTGCTCGTGCCTCGCTTGCCCCCGGCTATTTTCCCTTGTCCCTCCGGGACCCAAAACGCCGCCTCGGGCCGCAAGAGTTCAGCGGAAAAATAGCAAAACTCCCGGGGACTGCGAAGCAGTCCCCTCTAACACGGCGCCGGCAGAAATCCCAACCCTCTCCCTCGACGTCGAATTCTCCTAACCTGGAGAGCCGCGAGGAGTTCGAGGCGATGCTGGCCTCACCCGAAGGTCCGAATGCGGTCAAGGATGTGCCGAATTACGCGACGGGCGGCGTGGCGTTCATTTAGACGGAGGTTGAAGAGGTGGTCTGAGGCAGGCATTGACTTTTGTGTGGACCGGTTTGCGCGCGCGGGAATCGGCAACTGTCCTGATGAAGAATCGAATTGCGCGGCACCCTCGTTTCGCTATTCTAGCCAAAGGCTAGACAGATTTACATGGCGCTTGGATCCAGCATCGGCCTCGCTGAGGCCAAGAATAAGTTCTCGGAGCTCCTCGACCGCGTCGAGAGGGGGGAAGAATTCACTATAACCCGCCATGACGAGGCCGTCGCCCACCTAATACCGGCCCGGCGGCCAAGCCGGGCGGACGCGCGCAAGGCGATCGAGGCGCTGATGGCGCTGCGCGACCGGAATCCTGTCACGGTGAGGACCAAGGAGATCCTCGCGTGGAAGAATCAAGGGCGGCCATGAGCGGGGATTTCGTCCTCGATTGCTCGGTCACGATGACGTGGTTCTTCGCCCACGAGGCGACCCGGGCGACGCTGCTCCCCAACGGGAGTTTCTTTAGCGGACGCGACGAAGCGCCCGGCGCGCCGCGCGCTTGACTTCGTCGCGCGCATCGTCGTCGGCGGCCTTTTGAAGTGCAGCCCTGGCCGGCGCTCCGTTCGTCCCCAACAACGCCAGCGAGTCGGCCGCCATCTCGCGAACGGTCCAGTCGTCGTTGCCGAGGGCTGTCATCAGTCGCGGCACGGACTCGGGATGGATGGCGCGGAGGGCCGCGACGGCTGCCGGCCGGTCCGCGTCGCTCGCAAGCAGTTCGAAGAGGCGCGCCTCGGCGGGTCGCCCCCGTTCCTCGAGCAGACTGAGCGCCTGAGCAGCGGCGGACCGGACCTCCACATGGGAATCGTCCAGGGCAGACCGGCTCCAGACGACCGTCGTCTCGGCGGCCGGCGCGACAACCGCAAGAGCCGTCAGGGCTGCCGCCCGCACGCCGGGGACCGCGTCGCCGAGACCGCGCGCAACGATCAGCATGGCGTTGGTTCCCTGATCCTTGACCGCCCCCACCGCCTCGACCACCGCCCGGCGCACCTCGGCGAGTGAGGCCCCACTGAGGCGTGCCATGGCGGTGAGAGACGGCGCCGAAGCAGGGCCGATCCGGCCGAGCGCGGTCAGGATCTCCGTCTGCTCGTTGGGGTCGGCCACTGGGAGCCGGTCGGTAAGATCGGCGACCGCAGCGGACGCAGCGGGACCGAGCGACGCAAGGGCGCGAATCGCCTCCAGGCGCAATCCCGCGTCGGATGCACCGATCGATCGGGCAATCCGCGGAACGGCGGGACGCGCATCACGCCCGAGCCGCGACAGCCCTTCGATCGCGGCCCGTCGGACCTCCATCGACGGATCGTCGAGGGCGACATCGATCTTCGCCATCAGCGTGGCGGGATCGGCATCGCAAGCCGTGGCGGCCTTCCAGGCCCCTGCGCGAACTCGTGGTTCCCTGTCCGAGAGCAGCGGAAGAATGTTCGGGGCGGCCGGATAGCCCGCGTGTCCGAGGGCCGCAAGCCCTTCAAGGGCGCCAAATCGGACGGAAGCGAATGCATTCGTCAAAGCCGAGGCGAGCGCCGGAACCGTTGTCGCGTCCAAGCGCCGGAGGATCTCCAGTCTCCAGTCGCCGGGGCGTAGAGATCCGAGGTCCTGTCCGGACAATTCAACCAGGATGGCGGGAACCGCGTCGGGTCCGATGGCGGCCAGGGCGCGAACGGCCGATGCGGCGCCGCTCGCGTCGTCTCCCGTCGCGTGGATCAGCAGGATCAGGGCGTCGCGCGCAGGACGAGCGTCAGCGCCGAACTCAGCAACGAGGTCCGCCGCCCGGTCGCGCACGACCCCATCGGTCGAGCCGAGATCCGGAAGGAGAAAGGGAATGACCGCGGAGCCGATGGGCCGGACGAGGAGAAGGGCACCGGCCGCCGTGTCCTGAATGCCCCTGGATCCGTGATGCCAGGCGTCCATGAGGACGGGAACGACAGAGGCCGGGTTGCGATCGATGCGCGCAATCGCCTTCAACGCAGCGATGCGGACAGTCTCATCCGGATCCGCGTCGACGGTCCCGCGAAGTGCGGGGAGCGCGGCGTCGGCGCCGCGACCGATACGCCCCAGGGCATCGGCCGCGCCTTGTCGGGCGGCGAGCGGTGTGCCCGCCTGAAGAGATTGGACCAGTGGCGGGACCGCTTCCGGCCCAAGCCGGCCCAAGGCCTCGGCCACCGCCTCACGGACCTCATCACGGTCATCGCCGAGGTTCCGAACCAGCGCGGGAATGACGGAGGAAGCCGAAGGACCCATGAAACCGATGGCCTTGGCGCAACCGGCGCGCACATACCATTCGGTACTGGCGAGGCCGTTGGAAACGGCGGGAAGTGCCGGTGGCCCGATGGAACCCAGCGCATCGGCCGTGCGGTAAAGGTCCTGCTCGCCCTGTCGGTCCCGTCGATACGGCCGCCAATCTTCGAGTTCCTTCATCAGGGCCGGGATCGCCGGTTCAGCCTCGGCTCCCAAGTGTGCGAGGGCCGTCACCGCGCCAAACCAGACCTGCTGCTGCCCGTCGTCGAGGGCCTTGATGAGCTGGGGAAGGGCGACGCGCGCCTCCTGTCCCATGCGGCTCAACTGGTAGGCGGCTTCGCGACGCACCTTGTTGTCCGCGGACTCGAGGTCCTTCGCGTAGTCGACGGCCGACTTGTCCGCGGCCAGGGAAGGCGTGGCGAGGGCGAGGATGCCGCACAAGGCGGCGAGGAAGAAATAAGGGTAAAGAGGACCTCTCCGGCAGGGGGTGGGATGAGAGCCGCCTTGGAGCTTCGCAGGTTGCTGAGCGCGCATGTGGAGAATCATGAGGCCCTCACCAAGGCCCTCTCTCAAAGGGAGCGGGAGCACCGCGACGCGGGATCTGCGGCAATCGCAGGGCCATTTCCCAGCGGCAGAGGGAGCTCCCGCCGCAGCCGCGGGATGCGTTGATTACCGGAAAACTCCAGGGGGTCCCGACACGACGCTCAGTACGGTCGGTTATTCGTTCGGCAATCCGGCCGACTGCGTCGTTGTCGATCAGCCTTCGTCTCCTGGGTTGCCTTCTGTTCAGCCCTCGAGATACCGAAGCCTCGCCGTGCTGTCGCCGAACCGCTCCTCGCGCAATCCCGCGCGGTCGAGCAGGGAGAGGAACAGGTTGCACATGGGCGTCTCCGCCGGATACCGGACATGGCGACCGGGCAGGATGGTGCCGTTGCCGCCGCCGAACAGGACGACAGGAAGGTTGTCGTGGTTATGGCGGTTCCCGTCGCTGATGCTCGATCCATACACGAGGATGGAATGATCGAGCAGACTGCCGTCGCCTTCGGGCGCGGCCCGCAGTCGGCCGAGCAGGTAGGCGAGTTGACGCGTGTGAAACTGGTTGATCTCGCTGATATGGTGCTGCTTCACCGGGTCGCCCTGGTGATGGGAAAGGGTGTGGTGGCCATCCTTCACTCCGATGAATGGGTACGGCTTGTTGCTCCCTTCGTTGGCGAACATGTACGTGATGATCCGCGTCGTGTCGGACTGAAACGCCAGGACCATCATATCCGCCAGGAGCCTCAGATGATCTTCGTAGTTCCGGGGAACGCCTGCCGGCACATCGAGGTCCGGCACGCCGGGTGGCCGTTGAGTGGCTTCGAGTTCGGCGCGCTCCACGCGTTGTTCCACCTCCCGGACGGCGGTGAGGTATTCATCCAGCTTGTGCCGATCCCGACCCGAGACACGCTTCTCGAGCGCCCGGGCGTCTTCGTACACGAAGTCAAGGATGCTGCGCTGGTAGCGCATCCGACGGGCGAGGCCCTCCCGCTTTTCCTGGTCCGAACCGCCGCCGAACATCCGCTCGAAGACGGCCCTCGGCCGGATCTCCTTGGTCATGGCGGTGGATTCGTCGCGCCATGAGATATTGTTCGAGTAGGCGCAACTGTAACCGGAATCGCACTTTCCGGCCTGCCGGCCGGGTTCAGCCCCAATCTCGAGGCTCGGCAGGCGCGTATCACGTCCGAGCGCCCGGGCAGCGACCTGATCCACGGAAACACCCGCCCGGATTTCGGCGCCTTCGCTCTTGAGGGCCTGGGCACCGGTCAGCCAACTCGCGGCGGCCCGGGCGTGATCCCCTGCCCCGTCGCCGTTCGGCCGGCCCTTGTCCTGAGTCAGGCCAGTGAGGACCAGCATGTCCCGCTTGAAGGGCGTGAAGGGATTCAGGATGGCTGGCAACCCGGTCAAAGCCCCTTCGTAGGCCGGGGTCCAATCCGGCATATGCGCCCCGTTGGGGACGTACAGGAAGGCCAGACGAAGCGGCGGCGATCCGGCGGGCCCCTCCGCCGCAAGGGCGCGCGTGCTCGCAAGGGAATCAAAGGCCGGCAACGCCACCAGCGCGCCGAGGCCCCGCAGGAATGTCCTTCGAGGAATCAATGCTTGTTTGTTGCTCATGAATGGCAGGTCGGGGCTTTCGTTTCAGAAAGGGCTCGCTGGAAACGATATCTAGCACGAGGCGCGAAAACTTAAAATCATTCTTGGCAAGATCCTCGAGGATGCCACGGACTGTCGCCCGATCGTACGGCTCAAGGCCGCGTCCGAGCGCGTAGGTCAGCAGCTTCGACACAAACGCACGCGGAAACTCGGGGTTGCCCCTCAGCACGGCCTTCAATCCCGCGGCGCCTTGGAACTTCCGGCCATTGGGGAGTTCCGCGGCATTGTCGATCGGGTGTGGACCGTCCTTGTCACGCCAGGCGCCGATGGCATCGAAGTTCTCAAGGGCAAACCCCAGCGGATCCATCTTTTGATGGCAGACCATGCAATCCGGCTTGCTGCGGTGAAGTTCCAGGCGCTGGCGAAGGCTGGCCGTCCTGGCTGCCTCTTCGCCCGTTTCGAGGGGCGGGACATTCGGCGGCGGCGGAGGTGGCGGCGCGCCAAGAACCTGTTCGAGGATCCATTTGCCCCGCAGGACCGGGGCGGTTCGGGTCGGCACCGAGGTGACGGTCAGGACACTCCCGAGCGTGAGAACCCCGCCCCGGCCCGAACCCGGGGGCAGATCCACACGGCGGAAGTCCTCTCCTTCCACGCCGGGAATGCCGTAGTGCCGGGCGAGGCGCTCGTTGAGATAGGTGAAGGGCGCGTCGATCAGGTCCCGGATGTCGTGATCCTCCTGGATGATGGCCCAGAGGAACATCTCAGCTTCCTGGCGCATGTCGTCCCGCAGTTCCCGGTTCCAGGTCGGAAACACTGTGGTGTCAGGTTCCACCTGGTCCAGGTTGCGGAATTGAAGCCACTGCCCGCCGAAGTTTCGCACCAGTGCGTGCGCGCGCGGATCGCGCAGCATTCGACGGACCTCGGCCCCGAGGACATCGGGTTGGTGGAGATCACCGCGTTCAGCGGCGGCGAACAACCCTTCGTCGGGCATCGAACTCCAGAGAAAGTACGAGAGTCGCGACGCAATCTCGAAGTCGTTGAGATCGCGTACCGCGCCGGGAGCCAGGTCCCGTGGATCGAGTTCCCAGCGGTACAGGAAATACGGCGAGACGAGCATGGCCTCGAGGGCGAGTTGAATGCCGCGCTCGAAGCTGGCCCCGTCCTTGAGCGCTATGTCGACGAAATGCACCAGGCGCGCCACTTCCTCCCCCGTCACCGGCCGCCGGTAGGCCCGCCTCGCCAGGCGCCCAAGGACATCCGTGGCGTACGCCAATTCCGAACCTTTTTCAGGGCGATGGGGCAGGATGCGCCGGTGAGGCTCCGGATACTCTTCGGCGGCGACACCCAGGGGACCGACGATCTCGAGCGAGACCAGAAACACATTGCGGTCCCCGTCCTTGTTGAAGTTGTTCAGGTAGGAGACTGCCAGGTGATGGGTCCCGGCGTCGACCTTTACCGGCACCTCAAAGCTCTCGGGCCGCACGTTCAACGCGCTGACCGATTGCTCGTGAATCCCCCGGTCATCCAGGCGAACGCCCATCCGGGGAAGCTCGGAGCCGGCCTGCTCGCCGTAGGCGGTCAGGCGCAACAGGTAGTCGCCCGCCTTTGGAAACGCGTAGTCGGTCCGGATGTCCCCTTCCCGAAAGAAACCCCAGGTGCCGTCTTCGAGCGAGATGGAATCGCCATGGGGGGTGAACCGATCCGGGGGGATCCGATGGACGCGCTTGAGGGCCGGGTCTTCGGTGACGATGACCCGGGAGGTGATCTCCTCCGCGGCGGCCAGGTACTTTTCCAACAGCATCGGCGGGAGCGACAGGACGTCCCCAATGTTGTCGAAGCCATAGCCTGATTCGTCGGCGGGGAATTCCGCACGGGTGTCATAGGCGACCCCGAGCAGATCCCGGATGGTGTTGCGATACTCGTTTCGGTTGAGACGGCGCAACGTGACCACACCCGGATTCGACGGCGCGGAGGCGTCAAACCGATCCAGGACGGTGAGGATCTGATCGACGGCCGTCCGACGCGCGGTTTCCGTCGGCTGCGGTTTCTTCTCCGGCGGCATGTCGTGGGAATCCAGGACCTCGCGGATCTTCTCCCACACGTCGCGGTCGGCCGCGACGTTCGTCTCCCCGGAGATACGTTCCAGGTCGACATCGCCGCGTTGCTTTCCGCGGCCATGGCAGTCGTAGCAGTACTCTTCGAGGAACGGCCGGACGCGCGGAGGAGGAAACCCGGCCGTCGACTCCCCGGCAGCCAGCGCAACCCCAGGGATCAGCGCGGTGGCGAGTGCGACCGCGCCGAAAAACAGGGAGCCGATTTTCTTCCAGCCAACCATGGGGCGCAACATAAGGACAAGGACGCGCCGATGGCAAAACTCATTCACGCCTCTGGCGGAGGGTGCGGACCGATAAGGCGGCGAGCCTCCTGCAGCAGGATGGTAGGACTGAAAGGTTTTGTGAGAAAGACCGCCGCCCCGCTCTCCTCGGCCTCCTGGCGGGTGAGCACGTGGCCGCGTGCCGTGATCATGATGACCGGGATGGCGGCCGTGCGCGGATCCTGCTTGAGATGACGCAGGGCCGTCAGGCCGTCCATCTCGGGCATGAGGACATCCATGATGATCAGCGACGGCGCCAGACGCTGGGCGATGTCGATGGCCTGTCGTCCGTTGCGCCCCACAAGCAACTCGAATCCGCCTTTGGCGAGACTGAATTCTGCCACGCGGACCATGTGGGGTTCGTCATCAACAATGAGGATCTTTGCGGGCATGTCATTCATCTTCCGAGGTGAGGCCGTCCTCCTCCAGGAGCAGGAGGATGGTCCGGTCGTCGCTTGCCGGCCTCCCGGCCGCGACTTCCCGCTGAAGCGCGCTGAAGCACGCGAGAGTGTCCTCGGCGCCGTGATTGTTGGCGGCCGAGTTCGCGAGGATTTCGAGGAGGGGACCTGTTCCGACCTGCGTGCCATTGGCGTCGGTGGCCTCGCTCACGCCGTCGGTATAAAGAAGCAGACGCGTTGCCGCGGGCAGGATCCGGCGTTCCTCCTGAAATTCGAGTTCGGAGGCGATGCCAAGCGGGGGGCCGAGGCTGAAGACCTGTTCCGCCGGCTGATCGCGACCCGCAATCAGCAACGGGGGATGGCCGGCGCCCGCCACGCGGAGCTCGCGGGTGCTCAGGTTCACGTACGCCAATTGGGCGGTGATGAACATGTCGAGTTCTCCGAGTTCGGTGACCAGGTTCTGGTTGAGCCAGTCGACAAAGGCACCCGGGCTTCGGGCCAGTTCGGGGCGCGCGCGGAGCAGCGTTCGGAAGACGGTGGCGAACAGGGCGGCCGGGAGCCCCTTGCCCATCACATCGGCCACCGCCAGGAGCAAGCCGTGCGCGCCGACCTCGATGATGTCATAAAAATCGCCGCCGACCCGCTGGGCGCTTTCGCAGAAGCCCATTGTGGCCCAACGGCCTTTTCTCGGGTGGGATTTGGGCAGGAGCTGTCTCTGGATCCGTGAAGCCACCTCGTAGTCGCGCTCCAGCAACTGCGTCTGGAGGGTCGCGCGCTGAAACTGGGCGTTGCGAACCTGGATCCCAAGGAAGTCGGAAAGGGTGTGAATGATATTCACCTGCCCCGCCGTAAAGGGATGAGTCCGGGTGTAGCGTCCAATGGACAGAACCCCGACCAGTTCACCCGCCACGAAGAGGGGGTGCGAGAGACCGGAAATCGACGCCCCGATGCGGCTCAGGGGGTCCGCCGTCGAGGGGGGTTCCGCCGCATCGAACCAGACGTCCTGGCGCCGCTGGACGGCGAGCTTCTCGACCGATGCCTGCGGTTCCGGCCCATCCAACGAAAGCGGCGCGAGGACCAGTTCCGGATGCGAGATGCGCGCGACCGCCACGCCCGGACGCGCTTCGTCGATCAGGCGAAGCACACTCCAGTCGGCGCTCGTGATCTGGCGGAGTTCGCGCAGCCATCGCTCCGCAAATCCGATCTCGCCTCCGCTGCGTATAAGTTCCTCGGTGAACCGGAAGATGGCCGAGAGGATCTCGTAGGAGGTCGCGAGTTCCTCGGTCATCGTTTGGAGGGTCGATTCCAGCATCGCCTGCTCGATCGAGGTCTCCTGTCGAGTACCCGCCACCCCATCGCTTGCGCGCTGCCGCCGGACCACCAGGCTGTTTTCCTCGCGACCTCGCAGGTACTGAACGGTGTCGGAGAGCGCGCGAATCAAAAAAATTCCGCGACCGCCCTCCTGATCCAGCTCCGGCAACTCCGAATGCTCCGCCAGCTCGAAACCTTCGGTGTGATCCGTCACCCGCAAAACGACCATGGCCGCGTCCAGTTCGACGGAGAACTCGATGGGCGTCCGGATGGCCGCGCCGTGCGCGTGTTCGACGGCATTGTTGCCCGCTTCGGCGCAGATCAATTCCCATGCGTTGAGTTCCGCCTCCTGAAGGCCCTCGCGCTGCAGAAAGGAGCGGACCGATCGGGCCACCTCGCGGACCGCCGCCAAATCACTGGCGCACGCCAATCGCAGGAGTCGGCCCGGTGTGCTCGTGACGGTGGACAAGTGACGTCTCCCAGGGTCAAGGGTGGCGGAAAATCTCCTGGGCGCCGGCGCGCGGGATGGACGCCCAACCCGCGGTTCGGGTCAGCCCGAATCCGACCCCTTCATCGGCTGACCGTCGCCACCTCGAACAGCCGGTGCATGCGCGTCAGTTCTAGAATCTGTTGAACCTGCGGCGTCGGATTGACAACGCGCACCCGGCCCTGTCGACCGCACATCAGCTTGTGCAGGGAAATCAACGCGCCCAGGCCCGAGCTGTCGATAAACCGGGTCCCGGAAAAATCCAGGTCGATCTGGTCGTGCTCGGACCGAAGGACGGAGCGAACCTGGTCGCGAAACGGGGTTGCATTGGTGGCGTTCAACTCGTCCGGTCCGGTAACCCGGAGGACTGGTCCCTCGGAGACATGATTCATCGGTGAATGGTGTGGATGGGATCGGGCTTCATCCTGGGAGTTTCCTCCTGGCGTGCACGCGAAAAGAAGACGCGGCGCAGCACGTCCGCGTCCGTCCTCAGGCACTTCTGAACGGCATAGAAACTCGCGTGGGCTCGGCCTTCGTCACTGTAGGGGTCCGGGCAGGCCTCGGCATCGCCGAGAGACACCAATCCCGGAGCAACCGTCAGCCAGAGTCGTTCGAAGTCGGTCTCGAGTTCCAGGGCCTTTTGTCGCGAGATCGGCCGGTTGCCCACCCAGGCGCACTCACCCCGGACGATGTTCCACAATTCGGGCCACCGGCGCCACAGTCCGCCGACGCCATTCAATTCACGATAGGTGTAGGTGTCGGCGACCGCGGCATTGGTGGTTGGCGTCCGGAGGGCCTGGCGGATCGCCTGGAGAGGTTCCCCCGGCGCCCGGCGGAGCCACGCGACCAAAAGAACCGGGGACAACGCCATCCATGCGGCAAGCGCCACCGCCCGCCCGATCAGCGAGGACCGCCCGCTCCCGGAGGCCATCCGCCGAACCTCGCCCAGGAGAAACTCATCCGGAACCTCCGTGAACGAGCCTGTGCTCCATTTGTAGAGCCCCCGTCCCCAGGCCAGCGATTCCCGCAACTCCGTCATCGCACCCACGTAAGTCCCGGGCGCGACAAAACTCTCCACCACCTCGGCTCCGTCATCCACGTAAGCTCCGTCCTCCACCACCGAGCCCGGACCTATCCGCGCCCGCGCTCCAATGGCGACATGGGACCCAATCCAGCAGGGGGGTTGAAGGCGCGCACTCGGAGCAATCCGGGCGCGCACGTGACTCCAGACCCCTGGCGGGAACTCGCGAAAGCCAACGGCCCTCCGGTTGCCATCCCGCTGGTATTGACACACCGCCTGGAACCAGTCCCGGGGATCGCGCCACGCGGATTCGGCGCCGGGGAGCCGGTCCAGGACGTGGACGTCGCCGGGAGCGGCAATCCAGGAACCGGAGCCGTCGGACCGGTATTTGGCGCGGGCTTCGTCCGGGGTCACTTCACGCGCCTCGGGGATGACTTCGACCTGGAGGCCCCATCGCTCGCCGTCCCCGACGGCGCGACGGATTTGTTCCGGACGGTCGGAGGCCAGGACCGTCACCTGGCGCGCGCCGCGGGTGGCCAGCGCGGTGAGCCAGAGATCGATCAACTGGCGGCCAAGCACCGGCACCAGGGCGAGCGGGCGTTCGCGTGCGAGAAAGGCGAGCGACGCCCGGTCCGAGGGACAGATGAGTAGAGCGCGCATTCCTCAACTCAGTCGGCCCAGGAGGATGGCAGGAACCGTCTTCGCCAGGATCCACAAATCGCGCATCAGCGACTGGCTCTCGATGTACCGGACGTCCAGTTCCACCTGCTCGGAGAAACCGATGCGATGTCGGTGGCCAACCTCGAGGAGTCGGCCCTCCCGCTCGCCAATTTGCCAGAGACACGTCATCCCGGGTTTCACCAGCAAACGCCTCCGGTCCTGCTGGGTGTAAAGGGACACCTCCCGTGGAACCGGCGGACGCGGCCCCACCAGCGACATGTCCCCGCGGAGCACATTCCAGAATTGGGGCAGTTCATCCAGGGAAGAATTCCGAAGAAATCGCCCCACCCGTGTGATTCGCGGGTCGTCGCGGATCAGCACTGTGACGCTCCCCGGGGTGGCGTGCCTGGCGATGAGTTCCTTCAATCGCCCCTCCGCATCGACCACCATGGAACGGAATTTCAGCATCTTGAACGGCCGTCCCATCAGGCCAACACGGGTCTGTCGAAAGAAAACCGGACCTCTGTCGAGCTTCACCAGGAGCGCGATCACGCCCAACACGGGTGAGAGCAGGAGCAAGGCCGCCGCGCTCATCACCACGTCGAGGGCGCGCTTGAGGAACAGTGCGCTGGAAACGACGGTCGTCCAGGCCAGACGCTTGAGGCGCACATAGGCCCGCAGCCGGAGGCGTCCCCAGCGCGTTTGCGCCGTGAGAAGCCGCGACATCATGCGGGCCTGGAGTTGGGCGTCGTTCATCGTGGCGGCAGTCCGGCCACGGTGCGGATGGTCCTCTCCAGCCGGTCCAACTCCCTCAACGGCAGATTGGGTCCCAGGATGAAGTTTGCCGTGCGTCGTTGCGGCCATACGTGTTTGCGCCCCATCGGCGCTGTCTGATGGTGCCACTGGCGTTCGCTCGCCTGAACCGTTCGTCCACGTTCCTTCACATCGCGCCGCCGGCGGCGCGCGAATCGCACCTCCGCCGGGACGTCCAAAAAGACTCGGAGGGAATAGCAGCCCGCCAATCCCCGCCGCGCCCACGGCCACAGGCCCTCGACCAGGACGATTCGTCGCGGACGCCACAGCCGGGGGCTCCCCCGCCGGGTGTGGGTGTGGAAATCATACCGCGGCAGCCGGACCTCCAGCCCTTGCAGAACGGCCTCCAGGCACGAACGGAAAAGGGCCCAGTCCAGCGCGCGCGGGGAATCGAAATTCACGAGGTCCCGCTGACCCGCCTCCATGTGGGACAGATCGCGATAAAAATCGTCGAGCGCCAGGATACCGGAATCCGGTGCAAGCCGCCGATGCAGTTGGCGTGTCAGGCGGCTCTTTCCCGCGCCGCTTTCTCCTGCAATTGCCACTGCAATGATCTGCGGAACGCCGCGGTGGCCCGCCAGGGTTGCCCCGAACGTTCCACCGGCCGATCCGACCCAGCCGGCGTTTATCGGCTTGTAGTCCCCCACTCGCGCCATTCTCAACGGACCGTCAACTGGTCCACCATCTCGTCGAGGATGATCCGGGTCTCTTCGAAGACACTGCGAATTGTCATCGCCTGCGATTGCTGGCCATCCATTCGACGCTCGGCCGCCAGATTCTCCAGGCGCAAGGCGGCTCGCTCGAGTTCCGCCGCGCCGAACAGGGAGGCGCTGCCTTTGAGGGAATGCGCGCACCGACGCAGGGTTGCCTGGTCGGTCCCCCCCGCCATGGACTCCAGCTCGTCCAGGCGGAAGGGCGTGTCCGCGAGGAAGGATTCGAGCAGTTCGAGAACCGCCTCGGGCCCGATTTCATCGGCCAGGACGGTGATCACCGCATCGACCGCCGGCCGGTGGCGGTCCGGCCCGAGGGTGGCCGGTTGCGGCCTCCTCTCGAGCGGTAAGGCATTCACACTCATTGGTTAAACCGGTTGACCGCGACTATGCGTGTTGATTGGAGCGAACTGGGCCTCCACCGGCGACGCGCCGTGCGTGCCCGGAACCTGGGGCTAAATCGCGACAAAGGTTCACCTCTGCTGCGATCTCTTCGTCGTGGAGTAGGTCCACATCTGCATCATCGGTCTGTTCGTGCGGGAGGTTGAGTGGAAACGCGGGAGGCGCCTGGGACGCGAGCGACGGAGCGACGTGCGGCGCCGCTCTCTCGATCTTCGGTCTTCTTCGGTTCGTTTGTTGGAAGCGAGGTGAAAACGAATTGCGCGGAGGCGGTCGCTCTGATAATCCGGCGGAGTCGTTGCTGGAGGGCGGGTGTGGTTCAATGGTAGAACGCGGGCTTCCCAAGCCTGAAGCGAGGGTTCGATTCCCTTCACCCGCTCCAACCTCGAAAATCCCCAATAAAATCAATGGGTTACGCACTTTTCGCTCTCCTTCAGATCGCAAAGTGAGAATAAAAGTGAGAATAACCGTCCTAAAAAGCCGCTCGATGGCTCGGCGATCTCATTGATTCACAGGTCGCTTCCAGAGGGTCGACCGAGAGTCCGAATGGGAATCCCACCCCAAAAAATCGCGGAATTCGCCGCGAGCCCGATTCCTGCGAGGAATTGAACCCAACGGTGCCGAGACTCACGATCCGGCTGAACTTCCCGGGATCGGAGAGACCAAGACCGTTCCTCTCGCTGAGCAGCAAGCCGACGCCGGCATGGGAACCGCATTGCGGAGACGGACGACTACTCCCCGACTTGCGAGAGGATGAAGCGCTCGACACCGGCGTCGACGAAGAAGCCCGCCTCCCGCCGAAGTCGGTGGATCTCGTCCCGGACATTTGGAATCCAGCCAGCGTGCTTGGCATGGACGAGTTCACCCAGCGCTCCCGCCGCCACCAACCCGAAGTGCCTCGCCGCCTCTCGCCCCCGCTTCTCATCCAGCAAGAGGACGTCGGCCTTCAGATGGAGCGCCAGGGCGATGGCCTCCGTCTCACCCGCGTCGAGGGGAATGGGCAACGCCGGAACCGAAGGCGGAGTGGCAACCCGTAGCCAGCCATCAGAAATCGCCGACAGGGTGCGTTGAGATGCCGAAGGATGACGCAAAGCCTCCAGTTCCTTGGCCACTTCTGGGGGGATCTGCACGACGCCCTACCGCCGGGCTAGGAATTAGAGCCGACCAATGACGGCGAGGTTGCAGATCGGAGAGGTGTTACTGACGGCGCGCATGAGCGAGGTCTTCCTGCGCCTCGGCGACCCCGTATTGGCGGGGGATTCCGCGCTCCGCAAGAGCGACACCGAAAGCATGCTGGTCGAGTCCCGCCAGACGAGCCCCCTGTCCTAGCGTCAGCCAGCCGTTCCCGTAGAACCGGCACGCCAATTCGATCTGCATCGCCCGCTCACGCTCTCCAGGACCCAGCGGGAGGCAGTTCAAGGTCTGCTCATCCAGTTCAAGGGTAACGCTCACGTCAGCAAGCTATCCATGCCTCGCCCCCCCGACAAGGCCGCTCCTCGGATCGATTCCGGGCGCAGTGGCGGTCAATGCAGTCGGCTCGCACCGCGTACCCCCGAATGATGGAGGGATGGACGAGACACGCTCGATTTTCGTCCTGTTGGCAAGTGCGCACCTCTCGTGTCGCCCGCTCGTTCGCCACCTTCCGGCAACGGCCAACTCAACTGCGCCGACTCGGCGCGCAACAGGTAATCGTCGACCGTACTGGGAGCCACTCCGCAACTGCGGGCAATCTCTCGCACGGAAAGCTGGTGTTTATGTTTGAGACGCAGGATTTCAATGACTTGACGCATAACGAGTATTCCGAATGAAATCGGAATCGGTGTCCGGATACCGCCGGAATAAGCGCATCCGCCGCTGAGTTCCACAAACCCAAAGCAGGAATCTCGAACACCGCCATCCTCCGAGGTCGGTGATAGATTCGGTTGCCAATCCAAGACCAGGGGCGGCGAATTCCAGACCTGATGCCGTTCCCCGAATTAGCCATTCGACCGGAGACGCAGGAGGTATCACCCGTGGTTATGGCGCTTGCTCCACTCGCCGTCGCTCCAGACTCCTAGGGGCACGGAATCGGCTCAGCCCTGGTTCATGCGGGGCTCAAGGCGTGCGCCAGTGCCGGCTGTGACGGGGTCGTGGTCCTGGGCGACCCCGGCTACTACAGGCGATTCGGATTATGCCGGCGCTTGAGCGCGGGTTGCACGGTCTCTTCGACGCCCCGCCCGAAGCGTTCATGATCTGGATAGCCGCATTGGGGCCATGGCGCGTCCACGAAGCGACGGTTCATTTTCATGCTGCTTTCGACCGGTTCCTGGCAGCGAGTGGCGCGGCTCAGCCCAGGACGTAGCGGCCGCTCTTCAATGTGCCCACCCGCTTGACCAACCCGGCTTTCACCAGCGGATGCAGCAAGTCCATCGCGCCTTGCTTGGTGATCTTCAACGCCGACCAAATTTCCGCCGGAGCCATGCCTCCGCGCTGCCCCAGCAGCCGCAGCAATTGCTCCTGACGCGGGCGCAACACGAGCTTCGCATGCGCTGACGCCACCAACAGTTGCCCCAGGCGTTCCCAGACTCGCTTCAGGGTCTGGTGCAAGCCCTCGGCGCAATACTCCAGCCAGGACGTGAGGTCGTCGCGGTTTCGTCGAACCGCGTCCAGCGCGGCGTAATAGCGCGGCCGGTCCTCCCAGTAGAACTCGTCCACCGAGAAGATATGGTGCGAATCGAACCCGCGGCGATACAGCTCCCACAAGGCCAACAGCCGGCCGGTGCGCCCGTTGCCGTCGGCAAATGGATGAATCGTCTCGAAACGGTGATGCACGATGGCCGAACTCAGCACCGGGGAGAGCCCAGGCGCGTCGTCATTCCACCACTCCAACAATTCAAACATCAGCCCGGACACGTCTTCAGGCGGGGGCGGTACGAACTGGCCCACCCTCACTCGCATCGTCCGATAGCGCCCCGCCTCTCCTTGGTCCATCACATCGCCGGCAACGATTGTGTGCAGGCGGAAAACGTCCTCGTGCGACAACCGCCTTTTCGCCGCCTGTTTTCCGATGTGCCGCAGCGCCGCGAAATAGTTCAGCACCTCGCGCCTCGCCCGCCCCGGCGCAACGACCGCCGTTCCTTCTTCCAGGGCGCGCACCTCTTCGAGCGTCAACAGATTGCCCTCGATGGCGGTTGAACTGTGGGTGTTGCGCGCCCGTGAATCCTTTTGAAGCGCCGGTATCCACGGGACCTGGATCGAGGCGTTCTGGATGCGCTCCCGCAGTGCCGCGATGTCCTCCACCCGCGACAGCAGAGCGGCGGTGATGGTAAATCGCGGTAAGTAGCCCATGTCGGAGAGGCTGCCGATGGGTCAATTCTGGGTCAAGCATCGGTCAAGTATGGGTCAAGCGCATCACTTTCTCGCTGCCCTAATCTAAATCGCGGAACGGGGTTGGAGTGGAGGGTGCGCCACCTCTTGTCCGGAACCCACGGTGGTCGTGGTGACGTTGCAATGCGGCTATCGGAACAGCCTGGGCTGCGGCGATGATCCCACACGATCAGCCGGTCCGACGGTTGTGTGACGACCGAGTCCGTTGCCGCTGGGGACGCCGGCACTGCGGCCAAAGGGATCATCGGGCGTGTCCGGGCAAAGGCGGTACGGCACGTTCACGTCGTCGTTGCTGTCGCGGTAGAGGACATAAGCCAGCCCGATCTGGCGGAGGTTGTTCAGGCAGGTCGTCTGGTGTGCCTTGGCTTTGGCCTTTGCGAGGGCGGGCAAAAGCATGGAGGCGAGGATGGCAATGATCGCGATCACGACCAAAAGCTCGATGAGAGTGAAACTGCGACTTGGGTCCGGGGGGGCGGGGCGAGCGTGCGTTTGCATCGTGGCACGCGGGAGTCCATCAGGCCGTTATACTTCGTCAAATATACCGGCCAACCAGCGAGAATGTCCCTGGGGCGGTTTTACTCCTTCATCAGCCGGCGCAGTTCCGTCCAGGTGGGGCGGGCCGCGACCTCAGTGTCTTTCTCCAACTGGCGGTACAGGCGCAATGCCTGCAATCCCGTTTCGGTGAGGGTCGCGCCACCACGGTGGCTTCCACCCCGCGCCGTTGCTATCAGGGGTTCGCGGAAACAATCGTTCATCGTCCTCACGAGAGTCCACGCCCGCATGTAGGACATGCCCATCCTGGATGCCGCCTCGGAGATACTTCCCGTCTGCTGAATCAAATCGAGCAACTCAGCCTTGCCGGGGCCGAGGCCAATGTTGCCCTTGAGCAAAACCCGGAATCGCGGCTGCAAGGTCGCTTTGGCCTTGGCGCGGGCGTTCATTCGAACGGAAGAGCAACGATGCCCTATCGGCAAATTGGCTGCGAGATCGGCGGTGGACGGTCGTTGCTGCATGTTGCCACTGGTTGAATGGTGGAAAAGTAAAACCTGGGGAGATTGGCGTTCATGGAATTTGCGAGCCGCCGGGGGACAAGGCGTCGTGCCCCCCATGCAGGTGGAGTTGGTCGTGATCTAGCGCGGATTCCAGATGCGTCGTGACGTAGGCACGCGGTTCCAGCACGGCCTCGACCTCGTTCTCGATTTCGGTGGCTGCGCGATGGGCGTTTACCAGGGAGATGTCATCGGGGAACACCAAATGGAACTCGACCCAATGTGCGTCGCCAATGTTCCTGTGACGCAGTTGATGACAGGCCACGCCGTGCTTAGCGGTCGCACGCTTGAGCACGTCCGTGAGAATTCGTTCGGCCTCCGGGTCGGCTGAATCCATTAACCCCGCGAATGCGGACCTGACCAATCCGGCTCCAGAGAAGAGGATGTTCGCCGCCATGAGGAGGCCGCAAATGGGGTCCCAGGACTTCCATCCCGTCACCGCGACGAGACCCAGTCCGATAAGGACGGCAATGCTGGTCCAGCAATCGGTGAGCACGTGCTTTCCATTCGCCTCCAAGATGAGCGACTTGTGCCGCCGACCGAGCCAAACGAGATATGCTGCCAAACCGCCGTTGATCGCGGCAGCTGCTGCGGTCAATGCGGTCCCGAACCCCAAGTTCTCCAACTGGAGGCCGGCAATCCATTTGTGGACAGATTCGTAGATGATATAGATCGCGGCCAGGATGATCATCGCCCCCTCGAACCCGGCCGAGAAGAAGGCAATCTTGGCGTGCCCATAGGGGTGGGACGCGTCCGCCGGCTTATACGACAACCCCAGGCTGTAGGCGGCAAAGACGACCGCCGCGACGTGGACCACCGATTCGGCGGCGTCGCTCAAGATGGCGGCGGAACCGGTGAGCAGGTACGCCCCAACCTTCATGACGAACATCACGAGGCCGATGGCCAGGGAGAGGCGCATCGCCAGAGTCAGCGCCCTTCGATCAGTGTCAGTCTTGGCGACTACGCTCACGACACCAGCTTGGTGAGTCTCTTGCGGGCGTTCAACGCCGATGGGACGAGGGGGGATCAGCTCCTGTAGCCATTGATGGGCCATCCAAACCGGTTCGTGGCGTTCACGAAAAAGACTTGGCCGACGCCGCACCTGATCGCCAGAACCAGATGGTGCCTGCGGCACCGCACAGGGCCGCGCCGATGAAGTTCGCCTGCGGGCTGATGCTCCAGAGCCAAGCGCCCAACAACGAGCCGGTGGTCACCACGCAGTCGCGGATCAGGTAGTAGGCCCCGTACGTCCGGGCACGGAGTTCCGGCGAAGCCTGGGCGATAATCAGGGCCTTGCGCGCCGGTTCACCGAACTCCTTCAGCCCGCGCACGACAAATGCCAGGGCGAGCCAGCCAAAGCTATCAGCCCAGAGGAGCGTGACCGGGAAGAGCGTGAAGAACACGAAGGTTGCCAGGACAAAGGGCCGCTGGCCGTGGCGGTCGGCGAAATGGGCCACCGGGATGTAACAGACCATGGCGGTGATCATTTCGATGGCCACGAGCCAGTTGCGAAGGCGGGCAAAAGCATGGAGGCGAGGATGGCAATGATCGCGATCACAACCAAAAGCTCGATGAGGGTGAAACCGCGACTTGGGTCCGGGGGGGCGGGGCGAGCGTGCGTTTGCATCGTGGCACGCGGGAGTCCATCAGGCCGTTATACTTTGTCAAATATATCGGCCAACCAGCGCGAATGTGCCTGGGGCCGTTTTACTCCTTCATCAGCCGGCGCAGTTCCGTCCATGTGGGACGGGCCGCGACCTCAGTGTCTTTCTCCAACTGGCGGTACAGGCGCAATGCCTGCAATCCCGTTTCGGTGAGGGTCGCGCCACCACGGTGGCTTCCACCCCGCGCCGTTGCTATCAGGGGTTCGCGGAAACAATCGTTCATGGTCTTCACGAGAGTCCACGCCCGCATATAGGACATGCCCATCCTGGATGCCGCCTCGGAGATGCTTCCCGTCTGCTGAATCAAATCGAGCAACTCCGCCTTGCCTGGGCCGAGGCCGATGTTGCCCTTGAGCATAACCCGGAATCGGGGCTGCAAGGTCGCTTTGGCCTTTGTGCGGGGGTTCATCGTGTCAACCTGTCGAGGCTGTCGCAATGGGCGGCTGGACCCTTCAGCATTCCATCGTCGTTCATCATGGCACCTTCCGGCGTCGCCACGTTCCATCGAATACCGTCCCATCGGCGAGCCCAGTTGTTCCATGTATGCGACATCGATGGAAGACGGGTCGGCTGGGACGACGGTGAATCACGAGAACAGCCGTTGCGAGACGCTTGACGCTTGGAAGATTCATGAGCGCTCGAAATCCGCCTGCATGGTGGAATTCAGTTCTTAAAAACAAGCGACTGCGTGTAGCCATGAATATCAACCTCCCAACGGTGCCCTGCCATGGCTGCGAAATCGCCACCGTCGTCCAAAGCCCTTATGTACGGGTGGAACTTTCACCGGAGCGCCGCCACCCATTCGCCGAGGATCCGGAGCTCTTCTTCTTCCGCCCGCTCGATGACGATTGGATCGAAGAATCGGTTGATCGGCCGCAGCTCGATCCGGACATGGCTGAAGCTCCCATCGGGCTCAAACCGCTTCTCGCTCCAGTACTGCTTCACGGTCAGGCGCCCCGTCGTTTCCGGGTCCACGGAATCCCGTAAAGCCACCAGGACGATCCGCCCCTGCCGTGTTCCCGGGAGTGCCTCATCCCCGCGAAACAGACCGATGGCGCCATCGGGAATCTTCGGTTCCATCGAATGTCCGACGATGCGGAGAGCGAACATGTCCCTGGTGACTCGCGAATCCCTGACCCGGGCCCAACTGGCGGCGGCGTCGGGATCCGGTGCGGACTGCTCCGGACCGAATGCTCCAGCCGCCGCCGCCAAGTCATAAAACGGGACCCAGTGTACGAACCGCTCGTGAACGGGCGGATTGGCCATCAGTACGGGCCCATCCTCGTCCAGCGACGACGCCGTCGGCTCTGTCGGCGCCTCGCCCTGCATGACCCCGCCGTCGACTACGGTACGGAAGCCGCGCGGTTCCCATCGGTCGACCCCACGTTGAATAGCAGTGAATTCCACGGACTCAGCCACAGCACCAAACAGCCGCGATTCCCAACCACCAGACCGCAAAACATCTGGACCGGCTAACCGTTCAGCCTCGAACGCGAAGCGCTCACCGTGAACACCCCGCATCTGCGACCAGTAGTGGATTATGCACGACTGGCGCGAACTCATCAGAGATCTCGATGGAAGCCGATCGCGCTTGTCCTGGTTGGCGGTTCTCGATGCCGGCAACAGGTTCCACAGGTCGTTGTTCCGCCAGAGGGCGAACGGGATGGCGTGATCCAACTCGAACCGCCCGCCCAGCGGGACGCCGGTCCAGACACACACCTTGTCGGCCAGGTCCTCGTACAGCCTGCGCGCCGCATGGACGTCGCGCTCCGCGAGCGGCGCGGTGAGCAAGGCGTCGATCACCTGGCTCGGCTTTAGCAGGCCTTGCGAGATCTCGGCGGTCAGTTCCGCCCAACGCAACACAGTCGCATCGGCGATCCAGGTCCCCATCAGCGACAACTCCCGCCAGAGGCCGGCCGCCATTTCGACACTGCCAGTTCTTGAGTCGTACCGAAACGTCTCAGAGCCGCCGCCCCCGGCGAAGTACACCGGTCCCTCCCGGATCGCGTCCCGGACTTTCGAGAGGGCCCGCGCGTGGACCTCGGCCGCTTCCTGGGAGAGACCGCGGCTGCGGTAATCCACGGTGAAGCCAGCGAGGCCCCCGCGATTCCGATAGTGGTCAACCAGGCGTGCCAGCGGAGAGCGGAACTTCATGGGCTTCGCGCATTCGGGTTTCTCACCCCGCTTCTGGGGGATGAACTGCCTCGACTCGACGAGTGGCCAGTAGTACTCGATCCACTTGTCCGCGATCAGCCGAAGCGGTACGGCAACCCGTCCGCAGGGGAGCCATGTGGCCGAGTGATGGCTGGTGGTCGCCAGTTCCGCCAGGGCGCGAACCAGAGCGGGCTTGTACGTCGCGTCCTTCTTGTCGCGGTTCAGGATCGCCTCGATGGTTTCGAGACTGCGGGAGCCCGGCCCCTCCAGGACAAACGCCTGCGTCGCCCAGGTACGCTCCAGGCGTCCCAACGAATCCGCGGAATCCCACCGGTTCGTCCGCCGGAAACCCACCTTCTCAAACAGGAACTGGAACTGCTCCGGCGGCACCTGGTTGAACAACCGCCCGTCGAGGTCGCGGTGCGTCTCGGAATCCACCCGTGGCCCCTGCAACGGCGTGGAAATCAGCAGTCGCCCGCCGGGTCGGAGCACGCGGCGCAAATGAAACAGCGTGTCGAAGAGCCGTTCCGCCGGCAGATGCATCAACACGGCCCAGCACAGGATGCCGTCGAAAGTGGCGTCGGCGATCGTGCCGAGATTGGGAAGGGAATCCCGCCAAAGCCGGTCCGCCAGGGCCGGGTACCGGCGCTTCGCCTCGGTCAGCAGGGCCTCGCAGGCATCGACTCCCCCGGCATCGAAGCCGGCCTCGACGAGCGCGTGGAGGTCGCGTCCGGAACCACAACCCACATCGAGAATTCTACCGCCAGTCTCGAAGACCTCTTGAAAGTGCCGGGCCGCCGCGCTCTCGGCCCCGGCATACATCGCCGCTACCGCGGGCGCATTTTCCGAGTAGAACTGGCAGGTTCTCTCGTCCATCCCGTGTAAAGGCAGCCTATGCCGCGTCGCTCGCTCTGCGCCGATCCGTGGTTCGTATCGGCCTCAGTAATGGAAGAAAGGGGGCCATCGTGGCCCTAGTGGCGGGCCTGATCGCCGCGGTCAACGGCGCGCTGAATTTGGGCGTCGCCACAGGGTCTTGGAAGCGGCAACGGGGTCGCCGGCGGCGCGGCGGCTTTCGTATTGGGGCGGATCGCCTTGGTCCTCGGTGGGCTGGTGCTGGCACGACGACCCCATAGAACTGAGAATGGGCATCCTAACTGAGGGGCGACCCTTCATTTCTGTTCACGGTATTTGGGGAAAAGCCATTTGGGCCATTGACCACCCGGCGGATATTCGACCAACACGCCTTTGATGCTCTTGCCAGGCACGTTCGGTAATTTGTGCTCGAAAACCAGCGTCGTCTTGGAGCCTGTTTTGGTCGCACCTGCGGCCACAGCGTCGCGTAGGGACAGAGCAATAAGGAGGATTCCACAAAAGAGCAAGGCGATGGTTGTTGCCGCTTTCCCCGGGAAAGCGGACGCGGACGGTCGCTCCATCGCCTTTTTCTGAGGGGCGGGACGGCGGAGCCATTCGGCGAAACGTATCGAGCCGAGGCGCGCGTTATGGCCCGGGACAAGGCTTTGATCGTTGACCTCAAGACCGTAGTAGCGTGCATTGGCGTCGGTAATCACCTTCCGGGCATCGCCCGTTGCACTTAGGAATCGCCGGATCAGTTCATCCTGCCGGATCTGCTCGGGTCCTGCTATTTCGACCATGCCATTCCTTGGTTCTCCATTGGCGACGCTCGCCAGCGCGGCAGCGACATCATCGGCCGCGATGGGCTGCATGAGAGCGGATGGCATCCGTATCGTTTCACCTTCGGAGGCGTTTTGGGCAATGCTGGAAGCGAACTCGAAGAACTGTGTCGAACGGACGATTGTGTGGGGAATTTGAGAGGCCTCGATCAGTTTTTCCTGGGCAATCTTCGCGCGGAAGTAACCGCTCGCAAGGAGGCGGTCCGTGCCGACGACGGAAAGAGCCACATGATGTTTCACGCCGGCGGCGGCTTCCGCGGCAAGGAGGTTGCGGCTGGAAGTCTCGAAGAACTCGAGCACAGCCTTGTCTTCCCACGATGGCGCGTTTGCGACGTCCACGACGACCTGAGCCCCCTTGAGCGCGTCCGACAGTCCTTCACCAGTAAGAGCATTAACGCCCGAGGAAGGAGCAGCCGCCCTTACCTCGTGCCCCTGCTGGCGAAGATAGTTTACCAGTTTTGTCCCGATCAGCCCGGTGCCGCCAATTACCACGATTTTCATGTTCATCGTCCTATGCGCTTGTGCTGGGAATCTCGGTTTGGGTACCTTTACGCACGTTCGGCAGGTGGTGAATTGTCGCTGTCAAGGAACACATCATTGAGGTCAAACATCGACTATCGACATTCCACGCCCTCAGCGCCCGTCTGAAAAGTTGAAATTGCCCTCCGGGCGACGAGTCTTTTGCGCAAGGTCCCGCGTCTGCGGGATTGGCTCGACCGTCATCCCGCGCCTGCGGGAGGGGGATGCTCCGGTCTCGCCGCCTCGGCCACCGCATTGAAACGCCCTTCCCCGCCGCGACCGCGGGAGGGGATGAGGATTGCCGTCTGCTTCTGCTTTTCCGCGTTGGCCACACCCACGGCAGCTGCAACGCCCGGATCCCGGCTGGCAAATTACCTGGAGGACCAGCAGAGGACCGTTATCACTGGCGTCCTGGCAGGATGCGCGGTTGCGATTGCTTTGACCACGTTTGGGATCAAAGAAATGCCGCGGCATCAGGCGGGAGACAGGACGGCCGTTGCCGGGTATGGTCCGGGGTTTTATCTGTGGCTGGCCAGCATGGTCGTCCTATGGGTTGCGGCTGTTGTTGCTTCGCTGAAGGCGAAGGCGCCTGTCCAACCACTGCCGTGAATGACCCGCGGCGATCGCGGAGCCCCGCCCCTGGGAGGCTTCACATGCCATTTTGATCTCGACTGGCTGCAGCAGCAGATTCTTTCCGGCCTTCATCGCCGCCGGCTGCCGGCGCAGAATCGCTCGCGCCGAAGCCTGGGCCAGTTCTAGGGTGAGGGGCCGTTCATGCAGGGCTCCGGGTCCGGATTTGAACTGCTCAAGGCCCGTGAACCGCGGCGGGGAACACTCAGCCGTCCCGCATGCGCGGGACACCCTCTCCCATCGGATGCTGCACCCCGACGGGGGTGTGGCAGGGTCTGGCGATTGTTCCCCACCGCACCGGCTGCTGCCCGCGCCCCGCCGGGGCGCGGCGAATGGGATGGCCGACGCCACCGGGGGCGGCGCTTCCAGCGTCCGCGGGCCTTGCCCCCGACTCTATTGTCCCCGGTCCCTCCGGGACCGTTCGTCGCTCCACGGACCGGTGTCCCACAATGACGCCCTGCCCCGGTCTCCAGCGATGCAGAATGTGGGTAAAGACCCGCACCCGGTGGGAGAGGGTTGGGGTGAGAGCCCGGCTGAAAAGTAGGAACGGCCCTGCGACGAGGGATTTTGTGCGAGGCCGAGGCGGCGAGACCGGAGCATCCCCGCAGCGGGCTGTGACGGTCGAGCCAACGAAGGCCTCGCGCAAAAGACCCGTCGCCCGGAGGGTTTTCGCAGGAAAGGCCGGCTGGCTTCGTTGCTCCTCAGTCACAGACCCCTGAAGGGTATGCTCCTTCGTCGCGCCTCGCCATCCGGCCTTTCCTGCGAAAACAGGGCCCTCCCTACTTTTCAGACGGGCTCTGAGAGCCGGTTCATGAAGAAGGAGGCTTCCTCGTACTCGTACTGGAGCGGGAGGGAGTCGAGGACGAGCACGATGGCCGCCACAAGCCTGGCTGTCGGACGTTCGAATCCGGCAGCCAGTCCATTGAGGAGGGTGACTATTGCTTCTTTTTGTCAGCCCGGAATTTCGCCCAGCGCGCCTTCTGAGCGGCGGCAATTCTTGCTCGGGCTTCCGGGCTCATCCTGCGCTGGCGCCGTCCGTTGGCCGTCGGCGCAACAGCAGCAGCTTTCCTGCGTCCTGGCGGACGACCGGGGGGTCGTCCACGCCGTGCCGCAGGTCGACCGCTGCCCTGAAAGAGGATGACCAGTTCACCCTGTAACGCCTCAATCTCCTGGAGGATTTCGCCTGCGCGCCTGAGAGTATCCGTCGTTGGGATCATCTTAGTTAAGTTGCTTTTGTTGCTCGGACGGAGATATCAAGGCACGAATTGGCGTCGATGCCAATAACTTTGAGTCGTGGCGGCGTTTTCTCTGCTCGCCTTGTGTAAGAGAAGCAGGACTAAGCCGGCCGTCATTCATCCCGCCGCCCCGCAAAATATGGAAGCCTGAGCGGCTTTTGGGCGGACATCGCGATCGTTCAGAATTCAAACGGCGTTGAACCCTGGACCCGGCGCAAGTCCGGATCGTTTCGAGGCGCGGCCTGGCCGTAGGAAAGGAACTTGAGGACACTCGAGCCCAGCCATCGCCACGCTTCCACATGGCCATCCAGGAAGGACAAGGTTCCGACACGGGCATGCCGGCTTGCGGGAAGATTCCACCAACTCGGATCCCGCCGGGGCGCGATTCCGAATCCGCCGTTGTCGATGCTGTCTTCGTCTTCATCCCAGAACACAGATTTCTTCACCGGCGCCGGATCGACGACCTGTGTCGCGCGGGTCAATCGGGCGTTGTCTCCGTTCAGGGCGTAATCGATGGAATAACTCCGCGTCCGCGGCAGGACCGTCCTGGACGGGCCGGACGGCAGGGTTCGTGAATGATCCGCCGGACAGCGATAGATCGCGACCGATTGATTGTAACGGAACAAGACCCCCTCCTGGATGTTGGTGGTTGAGGTGTCGTGCTTGGCGTCGCCGACAACCCAGGAGCCCCGCAGGCTGCGATCGGGCACGGCGTGGTTGAGGGGCAGGACATCATTGTTATCGTCGAGGTACAGTTGGTAGCAGAGCTCGAGTTGTTTCAGGTTGCTGAGGCACGCGGCCTGGCGTGCCTTCTCTTTCGCGCTTGCCAGTGTCGGAAGCAGAAGGCTTGCAAGGATGGCGATGATCGCGATGACAACGAGCAGCTCGACCAGGGTGAAGCCGGCGTCTCTCCGGCGTCCCGGGCCGCCACGGGTGGAACATCCCGAGGTGCGTTGAATCATCGCTTCCCTCATGTTCGAGATCACGACCAGGCGCACGCTTACTCCGGCAAGTGCGGTCCGGTCAACGGGTCTCCGCGGGATCCAGGTCGTCGCGAAGGGCCGATTTCCGGCTGCGGTACGGCTTGAAATCGGCACCCCAGTCGACCCCGATCACTTCGAGGTCGATCTGATCACCATCTACCCGCACGATGAGATAATGGTAAGGGGTGTCCCCGCGATCGGGCCCGGGGCGGACGAGGTGTTCCAAGCTGACCTTTTCGGCCTTGTTGCTCGTGAGGTAGGCTCCGGTGTCGGGTTCGCCGTGATAGCCATAGAGGGGAGCTCCGCCGCCTCCTGTCACCAGAAGATCCATGCGTCGACGCTGGCCGAGGGAGTCGGTGTAGCGCTCCACCCAATGCTCGAAGAGATGTTCATGTCCGGCGAAAAGTCCCCGAAAGTGGTATTTGCGGAAAAGGGGCATGTATCGCTCGCGAAGGCCGCGTGCGGCATTTTCGACGTTGGCGCCACCATGAGGACCCGAGGAAAATGGGGGATGGTGAAAGAAGCCGAAGAGATGACGATACCGGTTTCGGTCGATGCTCTTGAGCTGGTTTTCCGCCCACTCGAGTTGGGTCCTGTCCCAGGCGAGATTGGAATCGAGGGCGAGGAAGAAGGCATTGCCAAACCCGAAGGCATAGGACGGATAACCGTCGAGGCGTCGCAGGGAGCCATTGGCGGGGATGAGATTGGAGACTGCGGCAAGGTAATTGGTGAGGCCCCGATGGCGGTTGGTGGAGGTGATGGATCCGGCGGCGGTGACGTCGTGATTGCCCGGCGCCAGGAAATAGGAGACGTCTCCTTCGGTTGTCAATCGGTTGATCAGATCCACAAAACTGACGTTCCACTGTTTCGGATCGGTTCCATTGACAACGGCATCGCCGCTTTGAAGGACAAACTGGACGGGAAACAGGGTCGGCTTGAGGCGCGTGATTGTCCGAAGCATCGAATCGACGATGAGGGAATGCTCATACTGAATGGCCGCACCGTCGCGACGGCCCCGTGTGTCGCCGTAGACCAGGAAGGAGAACCGCGTGACATCGGCTGTGGCGCTCTCCGGCGGCAGGGGGTGCTTCGGCGGCCGGATCGACTGGACAGTTATTACCGTGTCGGAGTGGCCTGTCTTTGCGGTCGCCTTCGGCGGTTCCGCACCCTGGCAAAGGATTAAGAACCCTGGAAAAAGGACGACAAGAATGCCCCTGGCGACGCGAAAGGTCATGGCCTTGTGTAAAGGGTGCATGGCGACCCCGCAACACCGTGTTGCGGCAACGGATTCACGCGTGGACACCCGGGTGGGGCTCGCGCTGAATTCTGGCGGTTGATCGGTGGACGCTGTTTCTCGCGTGGTCCGCCGGAGGCCCTCAAGCGAGGAAAAGTGACAGGTCCCGGGCGCCTGGCGGAATCAGGGCGGGGCCTGCGGCGTTGCAGCCCGAGCGGATCCCTCCCGTCGGGGGCGGGCATGGAGATGGAGGAGATTCGCAAGGACCTCATCGACCATCGCGAGGTGGTCCTTCCGCTCTTCGTATTGCCGTTTCAGTTCGACAAGGTAGGCCGTCACACCGCTGAGGCGCCGGGCGAGAAGCATGGCGACGTGCATTGCCGCGTCAGGGTGCGCCCTCAGGAACTCCATGGGGTCGTCGATGACTCGAAAACGGCTCTCGGCAGTCACCCGCACCGTCGCCATGTGGGCCTCGTCGAGGAGGACCGAAACCTCTCCGAACACGGCCCCCGGATGGGAGACGGTGCTGATGGCCACGCCGCCTTTGATGATCTCCACGGTACCGGACTCGAGGACATACAGGACGCCGGCGCGGCGGCCTTCCTCCAGGAGCACCGATCCGGGAGGCAGCACCTGTTCAGGGTGATTGGCGGCAAGACCGAGGAGTGATGCGACCGGGACCACGCGCGATACTCAACCACAGCACCCCCCCGGGTGAAAACCACCAATCCAAACCTTTGCGCGACGGCGCCTCGAACGGGACCTCATTGCAGGCGCACGCGCAGGAAGGTGACAGGGTCGTCCTGTTGCACCTCGACTTCGACGTTCATGACGCCCCCGGGTCCGGCGACAGGAACACTCTGGAGCGCGGACCAGTCTTCGGGCTGGGCAGTGCCGCTGGTCTCGACGACATAGGTGTGCGCAGCAACCGTGATGAAAGAGAGCTGAAGACTATGATCGCCGGTCCGGCGCAGGCTGATGATACGCAGGGAACTCGTGGCGTCGCGCGGGTCCGTCCCGGCCAGGTACTCCTCGACATTGCTCAGGCCATCCTCGTCAGCGTCGGTCGCCGCGTCGGCCGGGTCGAGAGGGTTCAACCCGTGGGCCGCCTCCCAGGAGTCCGGCATGCCATCGTGATCGCCATCGGTGGGCCCGGTGTTCCCTGTGTAGCCTGGAGTCGGGGGTGCGGCGGTCCAATTCGATGGATCGTTCCCGGGAAGGCTGGTCTGGGTCCGGTTGAGGCTCCGCCCTTCCCCGTCGGCGTCTGCCGGCCATGGGGGTCGATCGGAATAAAGCACCTCGTCGACGATGACCCAACTGATCGGATCGCCTGCGACATCGGGGGCCTGTGGGGCCTCGAGCGCGACGCGATCCTGGTCGTTGTCCAGGCGCCCCGAGTAGGGGCCCACGATCCTGACCGAATCCGGGATATCGAACGTCTCTCGGAAACCCGACAGCATTGCGGTGTCGGCGGGGTCGAAGGAAACGACGACCAACCGTTCGGCGCGGGCGAGCGTGAGGGACGCCGGGAAATCGAAACTCACGCCCCCATTGAGTCGCCACGTGCCATTCGTATTGGCGAGGCGAACGGGGATTTCCACGTCATTCACCAGTTCGATAAACTCCAACGCTTCCGCCGGCACGCTGTTCGTCGGCAGACCGCCTTCATGGTACAGTATTTCGCTGATGGCGACGCGCGCGGGAATGGACGCATTGGCCGAGGCGCGGGTGCGGGGAGCCACCTGGTCCCAGAAGTCGGCGCCATCAGGCACACGAGCCAGGGACCAGTCGTTCAATTGTCCTTTGAAGGCGACGGCGTCGACGACGCCCCCGGGACCGTCCGCGGGAAAATGGCTGAGGAACACCTGCTCGCCCGCCTTGTTGAGGCTGAAGCCCGACCCCCGGGGATCATTGAAGCCGGTGACTTCATCGAAGACGCGAAAACCATGGGCTGGGACGGTGGTGCCGGCGGGGATCTGCCATTGCTGAAGGTCTTTGGGATCATCGCTAAGATACCAGCCGGCTCCAAAGACGAAGGGCGTATTGGCGGCCTGGTACAGTTCGACCCAGTCGTTGGAATCGAACTCGCTGAGGAAATCGGTATGGGCCACGACTTCATTGAGTTTGGGCGCCTGCTCCGGCAAAGGATCGGCCCGCCCTGGAGACCCGCGAAAATACGTGCTGGCGCGCCAAGACCCGGCGAAATCAGGCGACGAGCCGGCGGCGACAAGATTCTCTTGAGGGACGAGCGAATGTCCTGCTCCGTCGGCCGCGATGGGCCAGCCGCGAGCATCGGAGTAGGTGACCCGCAGGATCACGGTGCCGCCACCGGCGCTGGTTAGTTCCACCCGTTCCCCCCCATCGCTGAGGTTTCCAGAGTACGGACCGAAGACAGGCACGTCGGTGCTCAGGCGGTAAAGCGTGCGGAACGCGGCGAAGTTGCCCGAGGGACCGGCCCGGACCACGAGGAGATACCCGCCCGCACCGAGGACCGCGCCGGGCGGGAACGTGTACGTGATGGCATCGGTGAACGCAACGCCAGCGAGGGAAAGTGGCGCGGTCCCGGCGTTGTGGAGTTCGACGAAATCGTTCTCCGCGCCATCGACCGAATTGTACATGAGCTCGGTCACTCGGAGAGACGAGACGAGCGCGAGGTTCGAGCCGGCCTGCCCGGAGACGAACTGGACGGGCTCCGACCAGTGACTTGCGCGACCTTCGGCATCCGCGAACTGAACCCTGGCGCGGTAGGTGTGCCCGACCTGAAGGGCGCCGGCGGGAAGGGTGATCTCGGGCGAGTATGACGAAAGGGAACCGCTTTCCCATGCGGGCTGGATTTCGTATTTCCACGGTTCGGCGGCGAAGGTGGAGGATGCCGCGGGCGAGGTGATCTCGCCGACACGCCACTTCATGGTTCCGAACCCCGCAGTGCCCTGGTAGGGCGAGCACTGAAACCGCAGGACATCGACGGGATGATTCGTGGGTCCGAGGTACTCGATGCGGGGTCGGTCCGGGATCGAGGGGTCCTCGGCAAGGCTGTCCAGGTTCGCGGGGTTGGCGGAGGGATCCGAGGCGCGAAAGGTCACGTAGTCCTTCATGAGCCGGATGCAGCCATCAAAATCCCGGGTGATGGTGACCGGGTCATCCGGCCACCGGTAGAATCGTCCCCATCCCGCCTTGGACGAGGGAGAGGAGGAATAGCTGAAGTTGGTCATGCGCGGGTTGTAGTCCCATTGCGCGCGATCGGCATCGAGGAGGGTTGGCCCGGTTGCGGGACCGCGGAGGCGGCCCGCGGACTCGTCGATCAATCTCCAGGCCTCATCCTGATTCCAGAAGAGGTCCCGGAACTCACGGATCCTGTTCTGCCATTGCCGCCACACATCCGGGAAGACGGCTGGATCGGGCAGCAGACGCTCCTTGATGCGATCCACGCCACCGCATCCTGCGTTGTACATGTTCTCCGCCCAGGTGAGATCCAGGTCCCAGGGAACGACCTGCCATTTCGAGTTCTCCGGGTTGAGGTAATAAAAGAAGTTCTTGTCGGCGCAGATGTCGTAATGATGGATGGCCTGGACCACGGTTTGATAGCTCAGGTAATTGTCGACATCGAACGACGCGCGCCACCAGTTCTCGTCCGCGCCGTTGTAATCGCTGAGGAAGGCTTTGAGGTCGCTTTTGTCCGCGGGTCCGACAGGACCGAGGTTGTTCAGCTCCCCGGTGCCGCCCTCCATCTTGTAGAAGTTTCCGTCCGGAAGATCGTGTCCTTCGAGGAACCGGCCGTCGGGTTGTTCGAGGAGCAGGTAGACGCCCCAGAAATCGCCGCGATACGGGTCATCGGCGAAGGCCTCGGCGTCCTCGTCGACAATTCGGAACTGGAGGTAGGCGGACCGTACGGCAGGCACGCCTGCCAGGCGGAACACGCGAAATCCGACGGACTCGAACATGCCTTGTTCACCGCGGTGGTTGAAGTCGCCCTGCTGAATGGAGGCGCCGAGATTGACTTTTCTCCACCGGGTCGGCAGCGGTCGTCCCCAATCGTCGCACGCCTCGAAGTCATGGCCGCGGTTCAGGTCGAATTTCCACATGTTCTTGCACATGGCGTAACGCCAGATGCCGCCGCGAGCTCGATAATGGACATGGTCATAGACCTTTCCGTTGAAGACGAGCGTCCCCGTCCATGGATACGCATCACCGCCATAGCGGCTGAACCATGTGGCGGTCTCGACGGAGCCGCGCTTCGCGATCAGGTGGAGGACGGGAAGGCGGTTCATTTCCCGGGCATCGACCGTGAAGACCTCGCCAAGCGCGGTTCCGGCCCCGGGCCGCACCGCGCCCGTCCACGCGGGAACGCCGTCATACACGAAGTACGCGAAGTTCGGTTCCGGATCATCGGGGTACGGGACCCGAACGCCCGCGCCGGCGCGGTCCACGGCCGAGACGCGATAGCGGACCAGGCGCCGGTGAACCTGCAGACGGCCCGGGAGAGTCGCCGTGAAGATGGAATCCCCGGCGGCATCATCGCCGTCCAGGCCGTCGTCGTGCATCGGCAGCGTCACCCAATCGGTGTCGTAAGACGGGTCGGTCAATTCGATGTACGCGCCCGGATCGACCACCTGGTATGCAAGCGAAACGGATTCGATGCCGTCCGGATCCGTGATCTTCGCGGTCAACCGCACCGGTTCGCCGCTGACGGGACGATTCGGGGAGTGGTCCACCTGGCGGATTGCCGGGGGGGCGTTGGTCGAGAACGAGACATTCAATCGTCCGGGTGTGGGCCCCAACCCGGAAGGGCCTCGCACGGCAACGACGCGCGCGTCGAAATAGAAATCACTGCTGCCGCTCAGCGACGCGTTGTGGGCCTGAACGGCAAGGACATTGTCGCCACCCAGGATCCAACCGGGCGAAAGGGAGACGGCAAAGGACTCGAAGTCGGCCGATTCGCGCGCCGGACCGGCTGAGCCGTCGAACGGGAGTTCGCCGTCGGGCAGGTTGACATTCAAGATCTCTTGCCCGTTGAGCCACACACGGAAGCCGTCGTCGTACTGGGCCTCAATGCGAAGGGAGGTGATGCCGGTGGGATCGTCGATCTGGAAATGCCGCCGGAGGAAGACGCTTGTGTAGCCCCCTCGCATGTCATCCAGGGGGGTGCCCATCGGGATTGCCGGGTCATAGCCGATCGGCAACGGACCCTGTTCCCAGGCCGAATCGTCGAACGCCGGCGTCCGCCACGCCGCCGGCGGATCCGAAGGGGGCGAAGTTCCCCGATGGAACTGCCAGACCTGGCCGGTCTCGAGCACCGTCGAACCCTGCGACGGGCCGCCGCTCGACGAGGCTCGCCAGTTCCCTCCGAGATCGTTGTCGAGCGCTGGGTTGATGAGTTCGATCGACAATCCGGGGGGATCTCCGACCGTCGGCCACGGAAACCCCAGGTGGTACCCGACCGAGTCGACCTGTCCACCGGAGGGATCCCTCAATTCCAGCACGTCTCCCTCGTTTGCGAGCCGGCCGGTCCACGGGCCCAGCGCATCCACATTCCACTGCGATTTGAGAAACGCCGGGTCCTGCGCAATGACGAGATATCCCCCGCCCGGCAGGATGACGTCGGCGGGAAAGGCATAGGACACCGCGCCCTCCAGGCGCCAGCCCGAGAGGTCGATCGCCGCGGCATCCGGGTTGAAAATCTCGACGAATTCGGCCGGATCGGTCTTTTGCGGGGGATCGTAGTGGATCTCGTTAATCACGGGATCCGCGGCGATGCAGGCCAAGCCAGCCGACAGGGAGAGCCGCGACAGGCAGGGAGGGAAGATCCAACGACGCGTCATGGAGCGGCGGATCAGATTACTTCCGTGCGCTCGATCCAGCAAGGCGTGCGTCCGTCGTCTCCGCACCTCCGCCGCCGAGAAGGAGCCGAACCGCTGTCAGTTCCGGCTGGTGCAAGCGGACCCGGAGGAGGCCGGAGTCGAGCAATTCCCGGATGAGTTTTTCGTGGGCGAGTTGCAGGTCGCGAACACAACGGGAGACACGTCGCGGGCGGGTGACCCAGCTCGCGACGATCAGCAGCCAGACCGCGAGGGGAAGGATTCCGAGGAGGATACTGGTGAGGAGTTGCGCGAAGGTGGGCGAGGGGAAACGGGCGAGGGCCTCGCGGGTCTGGGCCCACGCCCCGGTGGCAGCCTGGAAGTAGTCCAGGTACAGCGCATACAAGGGCCAGCCTGCGACGACCCAGAAGAGGACGAATCCCACCAAGGCGGATATCAGGGCCCCTGCCCTCCCGACGGCATGCTGTTCGACCGCCGCATGCACAATCATCGTCGAACGTTCCTGGAGGATGCCAATGCCGTCCACGTTTGCCTCGTGAACCAGGTCATTCGCGCCGGCAAGACGCCGTCCGAGGTCGACGGCGAGACTCTCCTGGAGGGACCGGATCAGCGGAGCGAGCCGTTCGGTCGCCCGCTCCGAAACGTGCCTCCTGAGCCCGCGGGTGGTTGCGTCGCGGAAGGCGGCAGCGCTGCGCGCGTTTTTCACGGCCACCCATGCCGTGCTGACCAGGGACGGCACGCTGCCCATCAGCAGAAGCGGCAGGCGATCGAGGGCGCCCCAGACCAGGTTCGAGATCGCGAGCACCAGGCGCCACGGAAAAAACACCGCGGGAGTGTTGTCGACCCATATGGATCGGAACCTCTGCCGCAGGAGCGCGCGCAGGGCACGATCCGGTCCGAGGACGTCCGCCAGGACCTCCCGCGGCAGGCGCTGCTCGGATTCGTCGAGAATCCGAGCGGCCTCGGCTGTGGCAGGCAGGGCCGATTTGGCGGTCTCAATCACGTCGGCTTGAAACCGTTCCAGGCGTCTCCGAAGTTGGGGTGCGGCGAAACCTTCGGCCGCCGGATTCTTCTGGAGCACGCCGCGGAGGATGGATCCGACCGCGGCGCGGGCGTCATCCAGAACGCGCGCCTCGTCCTGATCCCGCCGTTTGAAATCCGGGATGACGAGGGGTTCCAGGACCTCCCCGTGAGGCATCGCCTGCCGCAACTCGCGGACGAAAGCGGCGAGATCCGAAGGGTCCACCTCGCCCGCGCGATTCACGACCGGAAGGAGAACTGCTCCATCGGCCTCACGGAGGTGGACGCTCAGTTCCGCGGCTTCCAGGTCGCGCTCATCCACGACGAGGACCTTGACGAGCGCCGCTTCGAGCGCGCGCTCGGCGGCCTTGCGCACGGCCGCGTCCCGGTCGTTGAATCCCGGCACATCCGCGAGCTGGATCGGAACCACGGCATCCTCCAACGCGTCGGGTGGGCAGGCGATCCAGGTTTCAACGGTCTCGTCGAGGTCCGATGGGCGTTCGGGTCCCACCCAAAGGACGCGGCGCGTACTGCCGATGGGGTGGCAACCGCGCGGGAGCGCGTCGCGGGTGTGCGGATCCCGGACCAGCAAGCCGGCGAGGGTGGTCTTTCCCGCGTTGCGCGGGCCGATGAAGGCTACGGTGACGCGGCTGAGGCCGCGGTTCGTGGCCAGGCTCCCGCAGGCCCGCCGGAACGCGGCGCACCGGATCGGCAGGGACGCCAGCGGCCCATCCACGGCGCCGAGATCGAGGACCGCCTGTTCCACACGGCTGGCGAAGGCCACACACTGGTGCAGCAAGGCATTGGACATGGCGTTTGCTAACCGCTCCCGGGCGCGGCGAGCCCCAGGTTTTCAAGTTCCGCCTGCAGGTGTTCCCAGTTTGCCGGGATCCATTCCCGGAGGCGCCCTCTCAATGCGACGATGGCGAAGCCTTCCGGATTCGGCCGAGGATCGACAATTGGGGGGGGGCGAAGGTCTTCGAGCAGGCTGCGCGGCAGGCCGACTTCATCGAAGGCGATGGCCAGCAGGTCCGATTGCTGTTGGCGTCCCACCCGCCCGCGAAGCCACTCGTCGAGGCGCCTCGCCGCCTCGCCCTGCGCGACGGAACCCAGTCCGACAACGACGAGCAACTCCTTCACTGTCACGGTCAAGGCCGCCGATTTGAGTCCCAGTGCGACGAGGACAGGCCCGCCGGCAACCGAGAGCACGGCGACGGCCGCCAGGGCGACCAGCACCGTGGTGAGAACGGCCAGGCGCGCGCGCCAGACCGGCACCTCCTTCCACAGGTCTCGCGCCCGTTCCTCCCACTCCGCCATGGGGAGACGGACGTCACCGTGCCGTTGAAAGCGATCGAGGATGCGTTCGGCCGCGGGTCGCCAGAAGGGGAGATCACGAGGTGCACCCTGGGCGGCGCTCCACAAACGCAGGCGGTCGGCCAGGCGATCGGCGTCAAGTCGGGCATCGGAGAGGATCGAAGCCAGGCGTCGGCCTTCCGCCTCGATGCGCCCGCTGATGCCCTCGCGGACTCCGCGGGTGGCGGATCGCAAGGCTCGAAATGCGGAAGCGACTCGTTGCGACGCCCAGAGGAAGGGTTTGAGATCCCATGGGGCGGACCTGCGAATGCTGATGGCGAAATCCTCGAGGAGGCGCGGGTCCAGCTTGATGCAAGTGTCTCCATCCCGTTCCAACAGGCGCCCCAACTCGTCGCGCATTCCCTCTGCCGCGCGTTGAAGTCGATCCTGTTCCTGCGTCGACGCGCCCGCCAACTGGACGCCCTCGCGGACGATGCGCTGGAGGAATTCATGGAGGAGGGCCTGTTGGCGGTCCTGGAGCAGCCGCTCGGGGGGAACATGCTGGCTGATCGCCTGCAGACTTCGCCCCGGCGCCACGTGCTCCGGCGCGTTCGTGTCCTGGTCTTCCTCGACGGCAAAGAAGCACGGCATGGCCGCCGTCGCCAAGGCGGCAGGGCAAACCCGCCGGTTCGGATCCCATGCCGGCGTGAAGGCCTCATAGCCGCGATGTCGAAAATCGTAGGCGATATAAATGACCCCCGCGATGTTTCCCCAGGCCGCGCGGGCCTCGGCGGAAATCTCCCGGGGCGACTCGTCACTGCAGAAATTGACCGCGAGCACGCGCAAGGCCTTTGGGAGGGCCTCGATCACTTCGCCGACCTGCATCACCTCCATCTCGCTGCGGGGCAGCACGAGGAACACCGCCGAACACAGGCGCGCGGCGGCCTGGAGCATGATGCGACGGCGATCTCCGGCGATGTCGCCCTCCTCGTGCCGCTGGATGTCGGGGCAGTCGAGCAGACTGACCCGATGCTGATCGAGGCCCGCATCGAAGGCCAGAAGGGGGCTGCCCAGACGATGCCTTTCGCGTTGCTGGCCGTGGGCCTCGTCGGCCTTCACGGAGAGCGGCTGCGCCGCCTCGCCGAAAACGCCCAGGAGCAGGGATTCGAGGGTTCCTCGAAACACGGGGTCGGCCTGCCACGCGGCGGGGCACCAGAGGGTGAATCGATGGGTGCCAGCGCTTCGCGACACGCCGCGAAGAACCCGCTCCCTGCCCTCCGGTGAGAGAAAACTGGCGACCAGCGACGACTTGCCGGCATTCAGAAGGCCCGCCACGGCGACGACGGGAATACTCAGCAACCCCGTGAGAAACCTGTGGGCGAGTTCCAGGTCACGCGCGCGCGCCGGCGCATCCGCGGTCAGCGCGTCGAGAAAGCTCCATTCACGTCTCTTTGGCCACGATTCACGCAGGACGGCGCAGTGAGGGTCGGCGAGGCGCGCCCAGAGGCGCGCGAGAGGCGTCTCCGGGGCGTCGTCTGCCTGCCTCATGGGGCCGGCAGTGTCCTGTCCGTGCCGCGGCATGGCAATACCGTGTGAGCCGCGCAGCGCGCCGGGCATGAGGCCGGAGACGGTCCTCAAGCCGCGAGCGCCGCCCTCGCCCGGGCGACGAGCGGATTGTCCGTCTCCGTCGTTCCACGGAGATTGAAGGTGCTCGACGCCAGAAACCGCTCCTTCCAGGGCGACGCGAGTCGTTCGTAGTCCTCCAGGACGGCCGAACTGAACTTGTAATCATGCGTGTTGCGGCCCTTGAGGAAGATCAACCGTCTCGCCGCGTGTCCGAGCGCCGTGGAGTCGGGGTGGACCTGGAGCCACGCGAGCATCTTCCTCGAGGCGGCGAGAGGATCGGAATGTACGGTGGCAAAGATCTCCTCGAGGGCCCCCTCGCCCCCGGCCTTTGGAAGCTCCGGTTCGAAGGTATCGATTTGCACGCCGTCGCGGGTGTCGCCGCGAAACAGCGGCAAAAACGCGGCATTCTGCAGGAGGAGCGCCCGCCGGGTGGACTCGTCGGAACAGCGGGTCCAGGCGTAATGGGCGGCGTTGGTAAAGGTCACGGCGTGCAACGAACGGATGCCGGGCGCGCGCATCAGCATCTCGCCGGCGCCGGCGAAGAGGCCATCATAGACGGCCGCAGGCGCCACGCCGCGGTTCAGGAGCGCGACGACTTGCTCACTGATCTCCGACGGGTTCGCCGTTCGCAGGTCGCGGACGATGCCCGCCGTCGCGTTGCCGTCGCGGTCGCCGTCGAGCCATTCCCTCCGGATCCGGCCGAGCCTTTCCTGATTCTCGCGAAACGGGCGGTCGGCGGGGAGATCCAACTCGGAGGGTCTTCCGGGGGCGCCACCCCGTTCGAGCAAGGCGTAGGCAAGCGATCGGAGCACGGGTTCGGCGTGTTGCCAGCCGATGACCTCCAGGGCGCGGAAGCCATTTGCGACATAGATGGCCTTGTGACCGATGTCGCGAAAGTCGCGGATGCCGTAGTGGCAGAAGAGGTCGAAGAGTTCATTCCGGCTCGCCGATCGAGCCAGGCGGGTGATGGCAGCGTCGGCCGCGGCTTCGTCCCAATGATCCATGGCCTCGATGAAGACCTCCCGGGCGCGATGGGCCGGCGGAAGGCGGTCCTCGTTCGCCGCGCCCATTGTCCAGTCGCCTTCGCGGACATCAGCCGCCTGGGAATCCTTGAAATAATCAATCGCCCAGAAGATTGGGAGCCAACGGTCGCTGTCGGTCGAGGCCAGGCTGGCGAGATGCGCCGAGTTGACGACGAGGACCGCATGGAACTTGAACCCGACGGGACGCGGCTGGAGGTTGCGCACACCGGCCAGCAGGAGCGCCGCCAGGAGTTCGCGATAGGTAAGGCCCCTCCGGAGACGGTTGCCGACCTCTTCGAGGATTCGATCGCGTGGCGTGTCTTCCAGCAGGCGCACCAGCGGTTCCACGGCGGGATCGAAGCGGACCATTTCCGGAGGGAGCGCGGCCTCGGCCGCGGATACGGCCGGCAGCGATCGCAGAAATCCAAGATTGCCGAGGGACGCCAGCGCGGTGGTGGCGCCTGCCGTTTTGAAAAATGCGCGACGGGTATTCATCGAGGCGTGGATGCGATCTTCAGGACCAACTCGGGTGGACACTCGAGTGGAGGGTAGTCGCAATTCGCACGATCGCGAGCTGGATGTTGCCCGCGAGCCTTGACCGGCCCTGGACATTTCCCTCTTCTGTTCGCCCATGACGGAGCCCCCTCGCGCCCGCCGGATGCACCGAATCGTCGCCGCGATGCTACTTTGCGTGGTCCTGGCGCCCGGAAGATCGCCGGCCGATCCTGCGCCAGCGGACACCGAGGGCGACGCTGCCGCGCAAGGCGTCCGCAACAAGCCGGTCTTTCCGCTGCGCGCCGGTCCCGGTGGCAGGCATCTGGTGGACCGCGACGGGCACCCGTTCTTCTTCCTGGGCGACACGCCATGGTCGCTGATCGTTGAGCCGACACAGGCCGGGGTGGAGACGTACCTGGCAACCCGCGCCGAGCAGGGCTTCTCGGCGGTGCTCGTCAACCTCATCGAACACAAGTTTTCGTCGGATCCCCCACGGTTGCGGAGCGGCATCCCCCCATTCGCGACCCCGGGGGACTTCCGCGCGCCGGTTGATGCCTACTTCGACCATGCGGAGGAGGTCGTCCGAAAGGCAGCCGAACACGGCCTCGCCGTGCTGTTGTGCCCGGCGTACCTGGGCGCCAACGGAGGTGATGAAGGCTTCTTCCAGGAGGAACTGAGGAGCGGACCGGAAGGGATGCGCGCCTTTGGCCGGTACATCGGAGGGCGATTTCGCCCACACTCCAATGTGGTGTGGGTTCTCGGCGGGGATTTCACACCGCCACCGAACCAGTTCTGGGTGGTGAATGAACTCGCCGCCGGGATTCGCGGTGAGGATCCGGAGCACCTGATGACGTTCCACGGTGCGCCCGGGCGCCTGGCGACGTCGCTGCAGCCGGTGCCCGAATGGCTGCAGGTGAATACAGTCTATGATTACCGCGACGATCTGTATGTGCCCTGTCTTGAAGCGGCCCGGATCGAGCCCGCGCGACCCTTTCTCATGATCGAAAGCGCGTACGAAGGCGAGCACAAGGCCCAACCGGATCGGATCCGACGTCAAGCCTACTGGCCCCTGCTCAGCGGCGCGTGCGGTGTGCTCTATGGCAATTCCCCGTTGTGGCACTTCGGAAGCCGCGGCGTGTTCGATCGCGGCGGCGACTGGGTCGCTGCCATGCACTCGCGCGGGGCGGCGGACATGGCACGCTTGTCGACCGTGTTTCGAAATCATCCCTGGTGGCGGCTCGTGCCCGATGTCCACCACACTCTGCTCGCCTCCGCCAGTGACCTCCCCGCGGGCGGCCTTGGCGATGTCACGGCCGCCAGGACCGCCGAAGGAGACTTTGCGATGGCCTATATCCCGTCCCGCGGCGTCCACTCGAGGACTCTGGCGATGGACATGTCGCTGTTCGCCGGCCCCGTGACCGCGCGATGGTTCAATCCCGCGGACGGAACCTACCAGGCGATCGCCGACACGCCCGTGCCGCCCTCGGGCCGGCATAAGTTCCAGACCCCCGGTGACAACGGCACGGGCGCCGGTGATTGGCTTCTGATACTCGAATCGTCAACGGCGCAGACGTCGTCGCCTCCGAAAGCCTCCGCCTCGGTGAGGGGAGCCGACTGGCCCGAATTCCGCGGTCCGACCGGGCAGGGCATTTCCGTGGCGAGCCATGTGCCCATTCATTGGACGTCCAGCAGCAACATCGCGTGGCGCGCGGAGGTGCCCGGCGTCGGGTGGTCGTCTCCGGTGCTTGCGGGCGGCCGGCTCTTCCTGACGACCGCCGTAGGGGGAGACGGCGGCGGGGACGTTTCCCTTCGCGCCTTGTGCGTCGATGCCGCCGACGGTCAGGTGTCATGGGATATCGATCTCTTTCACCCGCCTCCAGACCGGGTCCGGGCGATCCACCAGAAGAACAGCCTGGCGAGTCCGACGCCGATTGTGCGCGATGGCCGCGTTTACGTGCATTTCGGGCACATGGGCACGGCCTGTCTCGACGCCGAGGGTCACGTGCTCTGGCGGCAGACGGGGATCGATTATCCGCCGCTGCACGGAAACGGGGGGTCGCCGGCGCTTGTTGGGGACTCGCTTGTCTTCAGTTGCGATGGAATTCGGGATCCATTCGTCATCGCGCTCGACGCCGCCACTGGCGGGGTTCGGTGGAAGGCGCAGCGGGAGACTCCGGCGCGGAAGAAGTTCTCGTTCTCGACGCCGTTGGTTATTCAGGTCGACGGCCAAAGAGAGGTGATCAGCCCGGGCAGCGGGTTTGTCGGGGCTTACGATCCTGCTTCAGGCGCTGAACTCTGGCGGGTGCGCTACGGGGAAGGCTACTCGGTGATCCCCCGCCCCGTCTTTGCCGGTGGGCTTCTGTTTGTCAGCTCGGGCTTCGACAGCCCCGTTCTCTACGCGATTCGCCCGGAGGGCGCCCGGGGCGACGCCACCGAGACTCACCTGGCGTGGAGCCAGCGCAAAGGCGCCCCGAATACGCCGTCGCCCGTCGTGATGGGAGACGACCTGTACATGGTATCCGACGCTGGCGTGGCGTCTTGCCTGGAGGCGCGCACGGGACGGGTTCACTGGAACGAACGCCTCGGTGGCGGTTTCTCCGCGTCCCCCGTCGTGGCGGAAGGACGCGTGTATTTCCTGAATGAATCGGGGATGATGTTCGTTGTGAAGGCGTCGCGTGCCTTCGAGGTGATCGCCCGGAATGACCTCGAGGAACAGACCCTCGCCTCCCCGGCGGTCACGGAGGGGGCCTTGTTTGTGCGCTCGGAGACGCACCTTTGGAGGATTGGGGCGGCGCGCTAACTAACGCACCCCGGGTCCCTCGCGATCCGGCCCGGGCCCGACCCGCTCGAGTGTCGCGGCAATCTGCCTCACAACGTCGGGAGGGAGGGCATAGGTGGCCACTCGTGCCGCGCGGGCGATGTTCAAGCCGATCGCTTCTCCCTTCAGATTGACCAGCGGTCCCCCGCAAAGCCACGGCTCCAGCACGGTGTCGTGCTGGAGCGCCCGGGCGAAGTCGGCCGCCCGTTGACTCAACTCGCCTCCCATGCGGTTCATCCGTTCGGCGCGATCCGACCCCCGCCAGGCGGATGTTGGCTTCGGGAGTTCCAGTTCAATGGTCACATCGAATTCGCGGTCCTGCCGCCGCAGTCGCAATTGGACGCTCTGCCCGCTTCGAAACTCCTTCAAGCCTGCCACGAGCGCATCGGCCGATGCCACGTTCGTTCCATTGAGGGACAGGATGACATCGCCCGGTTGCAGGCCCGCCCGATCCGCTCCGAGTCCCGGTACGGTTTCCGCGACGGTGGCGGCCGAGGCCCGCGAATCCAGCTGAATGCCGATGTAGGCCCGCCTGGGTGGAATCCGACGCGCCGGGACGCTCACGATCCCGACGGCTTGTGGGACACCCTCGATGCCAGGTGTGATCGCCCACTCGCCAACGAAGGCATTGTCGTCGGCCCAGCGGACCGGGCGGAGACCGCTCGCATCGATCTTCACGAGGGCAAGGTCGGCATCGTCATCGACCGCGAGTCGCCGCACGGCGACTTCGCGTCCGCCGGCGATCCAGGCAGTCAGATGGCCGTCCGTCAATTGGCTCGCCTTGGTGAGCGCGAGGCCGTCGGCGGTCAGGACGGTCGCCAACGCAACGGTGGATCCATCCACGTCGAGCTTGGCGACCGAATGCCGGACGGCCTGCTGGATCCCGGCAAAGGCGCGGAGCGTGGCGTCACCGTCGCGGTAGTAGGCGGGCGCGAGCGCCTCGACAGCCACGGCAGGCTCCGCGGCAAACGCGGCCTTCGGACCGGGAAACACGCCCGCGCTGCCGAGGACCATCAACGCGGCCCGAATCAGGGCGGCAGGCCATCGGCTGTCCCCGCCAGAACGCTTCCGAATCATCGCGGCTCCGGACTTCACCGGCGGCGTCTCCTGCTTTCAACCGTGACGGTGACGGTCCGGCTCTCGCTGTTTCGCTGGATCATCATCTCGAGGGCATCGCCGGCGCGCGTCCCGGCGACCAGGCCCCGAAATTCACCGAACGTGGCGATCGTCTTTCCATTCACCCGCAGGATCCGATCCCCGACCCGGACCCCGGCGCGAAAAGCCGGTCCCGTCTCGTCGAGGGAATCCACCTCGATGCCGTCGGATTGGTCGACACCGCGCAGGCCGACCCATGGACGCGGGGGCGGACGTTCGTTACCCCAGGTTTCGCCGCGCGCCAGGCGTGTCCACGAGTCAAAGAAGCTCGCGACCGGCACGTGGTAGTTGTCCTCGGCGGCCTCGCTGATCCGGCTGTGAATGGCGGCCACCCGGCCTTCCATGTCGAAGAGCGGACCGCCGGAGTCCCCCGCCGTCAGAGTGCAGTCTGTCTGCAATCCCTCCGGTTCGATCTCGAGGACACGCCCGAGGCGCACGACGGGCGGCCGGTCGGGGTCGAATCCACCCGGATGGCCCATGGCCAGGACCCACTCGCCCACTCGCACATCGGGGGCCGGGGCGACGGCGACATGAGGCCAATCCCCGGGATCAGTGATCTTCATCAGCCCGGCATCGGAGAGGTGATCGGCCCCCAGGGTGCGTCCGTGCGCGATCCGGCCATCGGCGAATAGGAATTTCACCGGCCGCCCGGCACGACCGCACACGTGGGCGGCGGTGAGGACGATTCCGTCGGCTGAGATCACGACGCCACTGCCGCTGGCGCCGCCGACCTCGACCCCGACCACCGCCGGTGACACACGCTTCACGAGCATGCGAATGTGACGCTGCATGCTGGCGAGGTCCTTCAGCGACTCGGGGATTTGTTTCCCGAACACCGCGGGCGCGGCGGTTTCGGTCGACGGGACAAGCCTCTCCGGAACGGAAAGCGCCGCAACCGGCGGCGCCTCACGGTTGGTCGACGGTGAGGGCGCAAACGTATCGGACGCACGCAGGAGCAGACCGGCGGCGAGCATCGCGAGGATGCCAACGACTCGCCGCCGGTTGCGTGCGGGCCCGCGAAGATGACCGGCGCGGCTGCTCATCCGGCGACGGGATCGGGATGCTGCCATGGCTGACGATACGGACGGCGGAGGACCTGGTTCGCTGCCGCGTCTCCGACGATTTCACGCCGTTGCGGATCGTAGGTGAGTGCGCGACCGAGTTTCATCGAGAGATTCGCCAGGATGCAGCTCGCCGTGGACATGTGACCTTGCTCGATGTCGGCGATGGGACGGCCGCGGCTGTCGATGGCGGCAAGAAAGTCGAGCATGTGCCGGCGTGTTGCCGGGGCCGCGTGCAGTTCGATGTCCTTTTCGGTGGTGTCCTCCGGGAATTGTTCGCGTTCGTAGATGCAGTCCTTGTGGATGCGCTCCCCCTTGCCATGCGGTATGAAATCATACTGCATGACGCTGGCGCGGAGAGTGCCTTTCTCCCCATACAGCACGAGGGCCCAGGGGTAGTCGGGATCCGCAGGCGTTCCCCAGGTCCGGTGCTGCCAGGTCATGGTGAGGTCGTCGTATTCGAACGTGGCCGACTGGGTATCGGAGATGTTGGATTTGCCGCCCTTCTGGACGTAGATGCCGCCGGAGGAACTGACGCGCTTGGGCCAGCCGACACCGAGCATCCACCGCGCGGTGTCGAACATGTGAATGCACATGTCGCCGACGATCCCGTTGCCGTACTCCATGAACGTCCGCCACCAGCGGACATGCGGGAGTCCGTCGTACGGTCGCAGGGGCGCCGGTCCGGTCCACATCTCGTAATCGAAGAAGTCCGGAACGGGTTCCTCGGGCGGGTTGCCATTGGCGCGCATGGCGTAGTAACAGCACAACTCCACATGGCCGACCTTCCCCAGGAGTCCGGCATCGACGATGTTCTTCTTGGCCTCGACCAGATGCGGGGTGCTCTTGCGCTGGGTGCCGACCTGCACGACACGCTGATGTTTACGGGCGGCGGCGAACATGGCCTCCCCTTCCATCACATCCACGCTGATCGGTTTCTGGACGTAGACATCGGCCCCGGATTCCACGGCCGCGATCATCTGGAGCGCATGCCAGTGATCGGGCGTTCCGATGAGGACGATGTCGAGGTCCTTCTCCGCCAGCATCCGGCGGTAATCCGAATACTTGCGCGGGACCTTGCCCGATTTCTGGCGCTGACTCACGAGGTCAGCCGCCCCCTCGAGCTGATGTTTGTCGACATCGCAGAGGGAGACGACTTCGACCGGAGCGACCTGGATGAGGCGGAAGAGGTCGCTCTTTCCGTACCACCCCGTCCCGATGAGACCGACGCGACGCGGCTTCTGCTGGAGGGCCTCCAGGCCATCGGCGCCAAGTGCGGAAATTGCGACGGTGGCGGACGCAGTCTGGAGAAATTGGCGGCGGCTGATCATGCCGCAGTTTGCCGGGACCCCTGCCGTGGAATCAATGCCAACTCCTCCGGTTCGTTGCCGATCCGCCCGGCCCGTTCGCCCGCATCCGAACACCCCGAACGCGCGTCGACGATCGGGAGCGACGGCGCCGACGGCGAGGTCGGCGACGGTGACGGCGAGGAGACGGCCGCGGATTGAACGGTCTCCTGGATGTTCAGGTTCGTTTTGGCGTGAGTCCTGTTTGTGCTCATTGGGCTGCCAGATCACGGGAGCCGGTGAGGATCTCACGCACCTGTCGCTGGACCTCGTAGGGTGTCCAGGCATTGCCCTTCCAGAGGCTGACAAGCCGCCCGTCCGGACCGATCAGGGCGGTGCGGAGGTCATGGTTGATGAGGCCGCCGGCGGCCTGCCGGAAGAGGCCGAACAACTCGGCGGCCTGGTTGATCCCCGCCTCCGATCCGGTGACCAGTGTCCAGAAGCGGGAGTCCACACCGTTCTGCGCCGCGTAGTTCCGCAGCACCCCAGGTGTGTCGAAAATCGGGTCGATGCTGATGCTCAGCAGGCGGACTTGATCCCCGAATTCGGGGCGAAGCCGGCGCTGCAACTCGGCGAAGTTCTGTGTCATGAGGGGACAGAAATTGGGAAGCGGACACCGCGTGTAGACGAACGTCAGCACGATGGCATTTCCATGAAGATCACTCCACCGAAAGGCATGCCCATCCTGATCGACGAGAGTGAGGTCCGGCACCCGCTCGCCGACCTGAAGCCGGGTTGCCTCGCGGTCCTCCGGGGACACCGCTTCCAACTCCGCATCCGGCTGGTCCGACACACGCCGCACGCTGTCGATCCACGAATCCCTGAACGTGACAACCAGGCGAAAGTCGATCGTATCCCCGGGGCGAACCCCTGTCGGCCAGGCATGGCCATCGACGCGAAACGGCATGGTCATGGCCGGCATCAATCCGGGAATGGCTTCGTGGGCGATCTGGAGGGTGCGCGAACTGGCATTGACGGAGCGGACCACCCCCGACGCGGAGTAGGTTCGCCGACCCGGATCGGCGGGGGGTGATGACGTCGGAGGACCCTGCCGAACTCCAATGACGAGCCCCGTGAAAAGAAGGCAGAGACCTGTCAGGACCACCACGGCCGTCGAGGATTTCATAAGTCGCATCGCTGAAATGACCGGATGGACACGCCGAGGCTGGCCGCGATCCAGGCTCCAAACACCCCCAGGGCGAGGGCTGCCGACGGAGTTCGCCCAGCGAGTTCAGGCAGGTTGACGGCACGAAAGAGGTCGATGGGATTGAGGAGGACCCAGCCCAGGCCGTCGCGCGGCGACGCCATCGACCCGGCCTTCGGCGGAACTTCGGGCGTGTTATAGGCTGAATGGATGTCCTCGATCGGATGCTGTCCGGTGACCTCGCACACCGCCTCGATCTCGGTGGCGGCGGAGGTCGCGCGCGATGAGAGCAGAATCCCCATCGCGACAAGGTCGAAGACGAACACGGCAGCGCACCAGGTCAGAAGCGCCACCACTAGTGCCCGGACCCGTGTAGCGCAGACGGTCGAAATCCACAGCCCGATCGCCACAAACACACCGCCCAGGAGAACGGCGGAGATGCCCAACCGGACAAAAACCGCGGAGCCGGCCGCGGAGCTGGCACCGCCGATCGCCGCTCCGGCGATCACGAAGCCAAGGACGAGTGGAAACCCGAGCGTCACCACCGCGCCGACATATTTTCCGAGCATCAGTCGCTGCCTGGGAACGCCGCTCGCCACCAATAGCGCCAGCGTGCCTGACTCGCGCTCACCGACGATGAGATCATGTCCGAGCAGAAGACCGAGCAGCGGCACAAAATACTGGGCGAGGTTCAACAGGCTGATGGCGGTCCGTTCGTAGCCCTGAATGCCGATGCGACCGATCTGGATCTGTCCAAAGACACTCGTCAGGCCGATCGCGCCGAGCCAGACGACGGCGCTGATGAGAACCCAACCGCTCCGATACCGGTCATTCGCCTCCTTCCAGGCGAGCAGGCACACCTGTCGGGCCGCGGAACTCCGGTGAGGGCCCGCAGCGGTTTCCGGTGGAGGCACGGTTCCAGCGGTGGGCTGTGTCGCGCGGTCATCGTGGCCGGCAGTCGTTGCGAGTTCATTCATGCCACTGCCTCCACGGGTGGTGGTGCCACCCCTCGCGCAATGATCCTGTAAGCCTTGTCAAGCGACGGCTGGCAACCATGCGCCGCCTTCAGGCGGGCCGTCGTGTCGCTGACCGCGATCCGACCGTTGAGCAGGATCGCGACATGACTCGCCAGGTCCTCGACCGCAGAGAGCGTGTGCGTCGCGATGAGAAGCGTGGCCCCGCGATCGTTCTCCGCGCGGAGGACATCCGAGACATCCTCGAGCAGCACCGGATCGAGGCCGTTGAACGGTTCGTCCAGGACTAGGATCTCCGGTTGCCCGCAAAGGGCGATGGCCAGGCCAAGACGCTGGAGCATGCCCCTGGAAAGGTGCGCCGCCCGCAAATGTTGAACCGAGCCCAACCCGACGCGCGCCAGTTGTCGGTCGACCTCGCATTCGTCGGCGCCCTTGATCCGGCAGAGAAACGAGGCGTTCTCGCGAACTGTCCGGTGCGGATAGAGGGTAATCCGGTCGCTGACAAATCCGAAGCGGCGACGATGGAAATGATTGACCGGAACGCCGGAGAGGATGACCCGACCGGCGTTCGGATGGATCACGCCAAGCAAACAGCCGAACAGTGTGGATTTGCCCGCGCCATTCGGGCCCAGCAGGGCGAGAATGCTGCCACGCGCGACATCGAGGTGGAGATCATCCAACGCGCGCACAGGTCCGTAGGTCTTGGTGAGCCCCTCGAATCGCAGGTACATCTTCATGGACGGATAGGAGAGTTTTCGTGGGCCCGGCTGAAGAACGCACCGGCCTCGCTGCAAGTGGGGGCGCCCGCGGCAGGCGGCCCGGAAAGGCGTGGGGTCCGCCCAGGTTCCCGACGGGATTCCAGGTGGGACGGCTTCATGAGGGGATGGAGGTCGGTCACGCCCCCTGTCTCGATCAGCGGCAAAAGCTCCTCGGCCCTTCGAAGCAAGGACACGGCAGGACTCGACGCCAGCAGGCGCGCCTCCGGGTGTCGATCCAGCAGATACCCGAAGACGTCCGTTTCGTGGTACGGGGTTTCGCCGATGCCATTGCCATCGCGATCTTCGCCGGTGTAATCACTCCAGAAGTTGCCTTGAGCGCCCTCCGAGAAGTGATTCGCCGTGCGCCCTGCGCCGTTGAACTCCCGCGTCGGCTGCCACACCTGGTCGGCATTGCGCACAAAAGCATTGCCAGTGAAGACGTTCTCCTCGGACCCGCCGCTGAGATAGAGCCCGATGCCGTTCGTCGCGATCCAGTTTCCCTCGAAACGATTCTGGACCGCTTGTTGCACAAAAAGACCGCGGTTGTGGCCGGATATCTCGTTCCCGCGGATCAGCGAATTCTCGACCTGCTTGAGGAGCAGCCCGTGCCGCCGATTGTCGACGACCCGATTCGCCTCGACGCGCCACTGACGACCGAACATCAGGACGACGCCGACGGAGTTTCCCGTCAGGGTTCCGGCCTCGAGGCGGTTGCGGTGCGAATACATCGAATGCACCCCGAAGCGGCAATCCTCGACCTGGTTGGCCGTGAGTTCGCACCCGTCGGCATAGGACAGGTAGATCCCGTCCCGCATCGTGCGAATCTCGTTGCGCGCGATCCGCGCGCCGCGTGTCTTCCAGAGGTGGATGCCATTGCCGCGCCTTGCGACGGCGATCTCCGCGACGCCCTGGATTCGATTGTCGAGGACCTCGGCCTGGTCGGCGCCACGCAGGTAGATTCCGAACCCGGCGCCTTCAATCCGACAGCCCCGCACCGCGCAGCCCGGCGCGCTCACACGCACGGCGGCGTCTCCATCGGCGAGGTTGGTGCCGGAGCCGCGGATCACGAAGCCGTCCACCGTCGCTCCCGCGGCCTCCAGGACCATGCAGGAACCCGAACCACCGCCGTCGACGACTGGTTGGTTGGTTCCGCGGAGGTGGATCGCCCGGTCCACGCGAACCGGGCCACGGATGACGACCGGCCCGACCAGGAGGACAGTGTCCCCGGCGCGAGCGGCGGCGAGCGTCGGCGCCAGGGACCCGTCGGCCACGACAAACGTGCCGGCGCCGGCGACGAACGCCGTCATCAAGAAGGCTGCGCCGCAACGGATCACAGGTGGGCGAGGGTGGATGGCGCATCGCCGCCGATGGCCGAGAGCAGAGTGAACACGACCGAATTGATGAACCGGGTCCGGTCGAAGACGATGAGGGCGGCCACCGTGATCATCACGATTGCGCTCGTCCATTGGAGGGCGCGGACCAGTCCCGGGCGTCGGACATACTGCCATGTCCAGTTCCCGACACCGACCGCGATGGCGGCCATCGGCACCGCCAGCGCAAGGGAGTAACTGCCCAGAATCAACGCTCCCCAATACCAGGTCGAGGTCCCGACAAAGATGAGCAGCGGATACAGGATCGCGCCTCCCATGCAGGTCAGGCAGCTCACGGAGAGCCCGAGCCCGGCGCAGAAGGAGTTCACCGGCGAGATGTTCTCGGGATTTCTCAGGCTCAGACCCGGTGCACGGATCACCGCCGCGCGCCGGCGGGAGACCAGGCCAACCGCGGAAGCCAGGGCCAGGCGCATCCTGCGGCCGCCGCGAGCCAGCCAGACGAAACACTGGCCGCCGTTCCGAAGGAGCCCCACGGATTTCAGCGCGAAAAAGACGAGGAAGGCAGCCCCGACTCCGTTGGCATAACGCGTCCATCCACCCAATGGCATCGCATGCCCTGCGTGCCCTGTCGGCGCCGACGCCTGCGCCCCCGTGGCGGTCGCGCCCGCATCGCGTGCCGAGGCCGCTGTCAATCCGCAGACAGGTTCGCTCGGCTGCGCGGACAAGCCCAGTTTCTCGGGCGCGGCCAGCAATTGCTGGCCCAGCAACGCGACCGTGGCGCCGCTGGCCATGTAGAGCACCGTGAATCCGGACACGAACGCGGCCAGGTTCCGGAGAATGCGTGCCCGGACGGCCCCGGGAAGGCCGCGGCCGGCTTCGGCCCCGGCGGAGGAACTCACGACACCCGCGATGATGCCCGTGTAATACGTGGTCAATTCAATGGCACACGGACTCAGGATCACCATCAGGGCGCCGACGACTCCGAGGGCGAGCATCAAGGTGCTGGCGACCGTGCGAACAGGTTCGGGCTCCACGACCGGCAGACGCCATTCGAAGACGCGTTCGGGGGTCCTGCCGACACCGTCCACAAGGAGACGGAAGTGTCCGCGGTCGGGCGTGAACATCGCGCGGCCGCGGTGATCAACGAGCGGGAACACGAGGAGATACAGGTTGTGGTGTTCGCTCAGCACCACCGGGGACCCCAGGGACGGATACCGATTCCCGTCCGAGTCCTCCACGAGGACCCTTCCGCTCAGATCCAGGTTCGCGATCGTGCCAACGTGGGTGTTGATACCGATGAGGAACGGTTGCGCGCGGCCCTCCCATTTTTGCAGGTAACGCTCCAGGCGCACCCGGCGAACGAACTGGGGCGTTGCGTAGGTGACATCGACGTAGACGTCGGAGATCGGCACGCGCGAGGCGTCGCTCTGGCGCGCCGTCGCGGGACTGCCCGCCTGCAGCCGCGGCACCACGTAGAGTCCGATCGCGAACACCGCGATCAGCGACACGACACCGCTGACAAGGAGGATGCGGGTGGCCTTCATGGATTGAATCCGGATTGGCGACGACTCAGCGCGGCCGCCGCCGTCTGCAGGGCCATCGCCGCCGAAATGAGGATCGCGCCGGCGCCCAATCGGGAGGTGACTTCAAACTGCGCGATACGGGAGGTCCCGAGCATTGGCGGTGTGAAATCCGGGACGCCCACCAGTTTCGTCTTGTGGTCCCGGTCGTGACCGATGTCCCGCATCTGTCCACGGGCCTGAATCGCCGCCGCGCCGAGCGCCATGGCGAGGCCGACCGGGACCAGCAGGAGGCCCATGCGACGCAACCGGCCCGGAAGCGCCGCGGCAAGCACCGTCAGGCCCGCACCGCCTCCGAGGACCGCGGGAAGCCATCGGAACTCTGGCAGTGTCTTCGGGACGTGGACGCCAATGTACTGGTTGAGCACCTCGATCTCGCGGAGGTCCCCTCCCATGCCGTGTGGACTCACAATGACCTGCAATGCCTCGGCCCCCCGGTACTGCGGGGCCTCCAGGCGCATCCGCCACAGGGGCAGCCACAAGCTCGCCACCAGCATGACGGCGGCGGTCCCGGCGAGCGTCGCCGCCAGCAACAGCCGGCGACGCGACCCACGACGAGCAGGTTCAGGTTGGGACATCACGACGGGAGGCGGTTCGCGACGCACGTCGACCTCACGACAGGAGGATTCATTCATAGACGGAGTTCCCGGATGCGGCCGGCACTGGCGCGGGTGAGGCTGAACCCGTAAGAGCACTGCGGCTGTCCCGCAGCTCGCTCCCTTCCGGCAGCACGAGCATCCGACCGCGCATTTCCAGATGCAGCGCGGAACAGAACCACGTGCAGTAATACCAGTAAGTGCCCGGTTTGTCGGCGATGAAGGTCGTCTCGGCCGTCTGACCGGGATCAACCGCGACGTTGATGCCATAGTCGGGAAGCGCGAAGCCGTGCGTCATGTCGCGGACGGTCTCGACGTTGGTCAGGTGCAGCCTGACCTCATCACCTTCATGCACTTCGAATTGTTCGGGCATGAACTTCGAGCGGATGCAGGTCATGTAGACGTCCACCTTGTTGCCGTTGCGAACGACTTTCTCCTCGCCCGAGTTTCACGGCGTCCGGCTGCGGTTCGTAGGTCTGCACGACGTAGTCTTCCAGGACCTTGCGGTGGATCAAGACGGCGTCATGCGGTTCGGGCAGTGACGGGAACGCCGCAACGACCCGCATCTTCTCGCCGGAGATGTCGATCAGTTCCTGCGACTCCGGCATGGCCGGGCCGACGGGCAGGAACATTCCTTTGCTGAGCTTGTTCAGCGAGATCAGCCAGTCGCCGCTCGGATAGCTGGTATCGGCGCCGGCGGCCTTGGTGTGGCCGACGTTGTAATGCACGTCCACGCGGTCCACGATGTAATCGGGCTCGCCCTTGATCGCCTTTTCGATGTTCCATTTCACGATCTGCGAATCCACGAAGAGCGACGTGTAGGCGTTGCCGCGATCGTCGAAGGTGGTGTGCAGCGGGCCGAGGCCGACTTCGGGCTCGGCGATCACCTTGAGCGTGTGCGCGTCGATGATCGTGACCGTCGGGGAAAGTTTGCCGCTGGCCAGAACGTACTTGCCGTCGGGCGTGACATTGCAGCCGTGCGGATTCTTCGGGACGGGAATGCAGCGTCAGCACGCCGGGCACTTTTTCGGATTCGATGACCGGCACGCCGTTGATGTGTGGCGACTTTGCCTTCGGCAAGGGCCTTCTCGGCGAGCGGCACGTCGATCGCGCCCGACCGCATCCCGGTCGCGCTCGATCATGCCCTCGGACGACACGGCGTTCTCCGTGTTGTACATCGTCGAAGAAGACATAACGGCCATCCTTGCCGGAACTGGCGATGTCGGCGTTGCCGACGAAGCTCACCTGGAATTTCGTCTCCAGCGTCTGCGCATCGAGAAAGCGCCACGGCCGATCGATACTTGCGCCGGGTCGGTGGAATTGCCCGCGGCGTCGCTTTCCAGTTCGCCGTTGACGAAGACGTATTTGCAGGAGGGCAGGTACGCCGCAAGGCCGTGCGCGCCCTGGAGGTTCGGGACGCGCTTGATCCCGGCCACCTCGAACGTGCGCAGATCGATCTTGGCGACGCGGTCGTTCGCCTTGTCGTTGATCCAGAGCCAATGCCCGTCGTAACGGCCGTCGGTCTGGCTGAGCACCGGATGATGCGTGTCGCCCCAAAGCGGGCCGGTCGCGGCAAGACGCTTGTAGGATTCCGATCCGGGATTGTTCGCGTAACCGAGCGCCGGCGCGCGGTTCGAAGATCGGGATCTCCTTGATGAACCGGCAGGACGGGATGCCAAACACGAACACACTGCCGCTCTGTCCGCCGCTCAGGATGGCGTAATAATCGTCCAGCTTGCCCGGCGGGACATAGACCTGCTCGGCGGCGGACTGGCTTCTGTCGCGGCCTCCCGTTCCTTGCGGGCGGTGGTGTCGGAATTGCAGCCAGCGAGAGCCAGGATCACGGCGGCGGCGACCGGAAGGACAAGCAGAGTTTTCATGGATATCCAAGGTCGGGAGTAGGCACGATCAATTCGCGGAGGCGGTTCGGGTTGATGCGGATCCTCGACGATGAACGTCCCGTTCATCAGCGGATGGAGTTTCTCGGTCGAACATTGGGTCGCGCAGTAGAAGGTGAATCTGCCCGGCGCGGTCGGCGCGGAATTTCACGGTCTTGGGAACCCCGACCATCGCGCCGTTGATGAAAGCCACCTCGTCGTAGCTGCTGATGGCGAATCCGTGGCCGACGCCCAGCCCGTTGTCGGTCGGCTCGAACGTGACCTCCACGATCTGGCCCTTTCGACCCGGATCACTTCGGGATCGTATTTCCAGGCGCGCTCGATCAGGTTGATGCGGACGTCGGGTTCGCCGAGTTTCTCGCGTTCCAGGTAATTTCGCGAAGGTCGATCGGTGAGGGACGGACCCGGCCGCGCGAGGCTCTGGACATAATAGGCAATCTTCCAGGCGTCCCCTGCCGGGAGCGTGCCCTGGAATCCCGCCATGGGTGTCCCATTGAACCCGGTAAGTATGGTGCGGACGATTTCGCGGGCGGCATACCCCGACTTGAAGGTGTCCGGTCGCGAAAAATCCCGGGGCCGGATGCGGAGTCCCGAATCATCGACCATTGCGACCGCCGCGGGACCGTCGCCGCGACCGCGTTCACCGTGGCACATGTTGCAGGCCATTTTGGTAAAGAGCGCCCTGCCCTCCGCGACGGCGGTTTCGTCCTTGGGCGGGGCAACACCGAGATCGACGAGGGGGCGCTCGCCGGGTTCGCTGTCAAAACGCGGCGAGAAGCGCTTCAAGTACTCCACCAGCGCCCAGCGATCGTCCGGCGAGACCGCGAAGCGCCACGGCGGCATCGCGGTGCCCGCCAGCCCGAGGGAGATCGCCCGGAACAGATCGACGTCCGTCGGCAACGCCCCCGGCTCGGTGGAGCGGAGCCGGTACTTGGCCTCCACGAAGTTCCGCGGGCGCGGCACGAGAAACGCCGCGGCAGGGCCCTTTCCGTCCCCCTGGTCTCCATGGCAGGCCGCGCAGTTGGCCGCATACAGACGTTGTCCACGAGCCAGGAGTTCCCCGCTCGCGGCGGGTTTAGGAGGAACCGGAAAATCCGAGAACAAGGGGGCCGCGGCGACGACTGCGGCGGTCTGGGACTTCGTCCCGGAACCCGCCGAGCCCGACCTGTCCTCGGTGGGTGCATGCCCGCAACCGGCCGCGAGCAGGAGCACCGCGCTGGAGGTGATGGTCCATGCCTGGATTGCTCTCACGCTCCCAACGTCGCACAAGGCCAGGATGGGATGTCTTGATGCGGATCAATCTCCGCGCTGATTCGTCCATTCGATCGGCCGGCGCGCGCGTGCCGTCGCCAGCCAGGTCAGCCCGGCGGCGCATACCGCAAACACCAGGGCATTCGGCGTTCTGTAAGTCCAGGCAGCGAAGGGCCATGGGTACCGGAAAAAGGCGAAGTTGAGCCCAAAATACACCCAGGTCGTGGTGAGCAGTGCAGGTCGCAGAAAATCGGCGGCACACCCGCCTTTGCCCATTGCGCGCCGGAGGCCAACCACCATCACGACGGTGGCAATGCCGACAGGCGCGGCGAAATAAACGGTCCAACCAGCCCAGGGCGGGATTGCCGACGCCTGGTAGACCAATTCCCTCACGGTCTTGCCGGCGATTGGAAGCAGGGTCACCGGCAAAAGGATCGCCGCAGGCCACCAGCGGCCTTCCGAGATCGCAATGATCGGCAGGAACACGAGCAGGAAGCCGATTTCGGTGTACCAACCGATGACCGCCACGGAGGTGAACTCGGAGGTGAGCAGGAGAACCGAGTGCAACGCGAGCAGGCTCCATTCGACGGGACCGGGCCATGGGCCACCCTCTTCCGCCGGTGGACGGATCCTGCGCCGGCATGTCCATGCTCCGATGCCAATCGTTCCGCCCATCACACCGCCAAAGGTGGTTTCCATGAAGTTCCACCAGTTGATGACCTTGTCCCAGGAGGCCCATGCGCCCGCCTGGAAGGCCTCGCGGTGCCAGGCGTGGAACGCCTGGACGCACTGACCGAGCGGGAAACCGATGACCCCTCCCAGCACCGCCCAGCCGGCAAGGCGGACGGCAACTGTGTCGCGCCGCACCGCCGCCAGGTAGGTCACCAGACCGATCAACGCGAGGAGCAATCCACCCCAGATCTCCCGGCGCGGTTTAAGGGCCGCCCCCGGTTGCCACCGCCAATCGGCTGAGAAGTACAAACGGGGGAGGACGTGTTCCGCGGGATGGAACGGCGCATTGAGGGTATGGGCTCCAAGGAAGAACAGGACCAGCAGGCTGGCCATGACGCCGGTGAGTTCGAGCGGACGATAGCGGAGACCGCCGAGTCCCATTCCCAGGAGAGCCCCGGCGAAACCGATCCACAGTCCTCCCTTGACCGCGAGGCCCAGGAGGCCCCACCGGAACGCGGCGGCGTTCCCGACCAGCGCCGGATCATGGGTCAGCCCGACGGTCTGAGCATAGGTCATGGATCCGCCGATCCCGATCGCAACGGCGCACCACGCCGCCGCCCTCGCCGCCGGTCGAAAGTGCCAATCGCCGCAGAACAGAAACGTCATCACCAAGCCCACCAGCACGCCGGCGATCATCGCTCCGGTTTCGTGTCCGTATTGCCCGCGAATGCCCCAGCCCAGACCGCCTGCAAGCGCGCCGAATACCATCGGTTTCCAGAGTGGAACGTTCATCGCGGATGCCGGCGCGAACGGGAGGATCGGGGGGGAGGCGTTCATCGCAGGCGAAGCATGTCAGGGCCCCTTTGGATTGACACGCGCCCTCGGAGCACCTTGAGAGACGCGGGCTGGCCGTGACGTTCCTTCGCGCGCGCCCCTTCCAGTTTGACGGCGCCTCCAGTCGGAACCAATTTGAGACAGCAAGGGGGGCCGGCGGGCCCCAGATAAGGAGCGTGTATGAAAGTCAATTCTCTGGGCGTCCTCATCCTCTGGGGACTGCTCGCGACGGTCCCTCTTCAATCCCAGGCAGCCGTTCCGTCAGATCCGGGCAGCGCCCCAAAGCCGACGAAGTTTGCCACTGCCCCTCTGCGCCTCCGCGTGTCCCCGACCCTGGCCATGCTCGAGGCCCCTGGAGCGGTCCTGCGGACCCCGGGGATCGTACAACAGGTCTCGCCTCCTCCGCCGGGCGCCGTGGCGATGGTTGCCAAGGAGAACCAGAAGCATGGGCTTGAAACCGTCTCCGCATGGGAGCAGGCGCGACTGGATTGGATCGCCGAGATGTTGCCGCGCACGCTCGAGGTGCCGCCGGAAGATCGCTTTGTCCAGGGGGCGTTGGCCACGGTCTTTCCCGAGCCGGTTTCCGTGCGCGTGGGGAAGGTCTGGCTGGGTGGCGGCATCGTCAACGCCGTCCATCGGGACAATCCCTTCGCATTACTGAATTTTGATGTCTTCCACGTATCATTCTGAGGAAGGCATCGAGGCAAAGCGGCGCCCGCTTCGCGAAGGGTCACCGTCAGCCGACGTCCAGCCCCAGCCGGGTGCCGAGGTCGAGGAGATGGCGGCGCGCCTTGTCGTACTCCGCGGCATCCGGCAGGTGCTCCAGCATGAGCGGAGGGGACTGCGGCAACTGAGCCAGGCGGCGGAGATAGGTGGAGTAATCAATGGACCCTGCGCCGGGGCGGACTTCCCGGAAATGGAGGTTCATCTCAACATCCCAGACGAGATCCTTCGCATGACAACTCACCATCCGCCGGCCGAGCTTGTCGAAGCATTCGTTGAGCAGAGTGGTGTTGTCGTAGAAACGACGGGGTGAATTCACAAGGTTGCAGGGATCAAGGTGCACCGCGAACGCCTTTCGATCCACCGCCTCGAGCAGCTTGAGACAACTATCGGGGCTGTCCGGCAATGACCAGCCCATCATCTCGTACGAGAATCGCGCCCGCTTGGGCTTCACCGCATCCAGGATTTTGCGCGCGTTTTCGACGGCGGCGTCGAAGAATCGGGGGGAAAGATTGTCGGGATGAGGACCGTACCATTCCGTGGTGCTGAACGAGCCCGCGATATCCACGCAGCACAGCGCGCCTATTTCGTCCGCGAGCGCGAGTCCCTCGGTGACCGTCTTGAGGTTCGCTGTCCGTCGCGCGGTGTCGGCGTCGAGGAGATTGACCCAGCGCCCGACCTCGGCGATGACCAGGTGGTGTTTCGCAGCGGCGTCCCTCACAGCGCGCACCCGGGTCGAGTCTTCCAGACTTACGCCCGGGCAGTAGGCCGCGCGGTACCCCAATTGGCGGTGTGCGACAGCCCATTCCCCGGGATCCTCGAACTTCTGGAAGAGCGGACCGCCAAGGCGGATGGGGTTGCGGCGCTTAGGATCCGCGCGATCGGCCGCCCGGGCGGCGGTGCGGACGAGAACGGCCCCGACGGCTGCAAGACCCGCCGAACCCAGGAAACGACGTCGCGTCGGTGGTTGTGGCTTCACGGCGTCAGGCTATCCAGACGTCCGCGCCGACGCACGTCTCACATCCGCACCATTTTCCACTGGACATCCGGCTTCGCCGCCCAGGCGGATACCGGGCCGTGACTCGACACCCCCACCCTCGCGACGTGTGAATCCCTCGAATCCTCCTATCCGCCAAAATCCCGTCAAACAGCTGCTTGTCGAAGGCAAAACAGCAGTCGGAGCGGTGATCTCGACCAACAGCGTCGAAGTCGCCGCGCACGCGGCGGGCCTCGGTTTCGATTTCCTGTGGTTCGAGATGGAACATTCGCCAATCACGCTGGAGAACCTGCGAAACATCGTGCTTGCGACGCGCGGCCTTAGGGCGGTTCCCATTGCCCGTCCGCCAGCAAACGAACTCTGGCAGGCCAAGCGCGTCCTCGATGCGGGCGTCCTGGGCGTCATCTTCCCGTTCACGAGCACCCCGGAACTGGCCCGTCAGGCTGTGGCCGCATGCCGGTATCCGCCGGTCGGCCTGAGAGGATCGGGTGCGGGCCTCGCACAGCTCCGTTGGCCGACTCCTGAGAGTTACTACGATTTCGCCGATCGCGAGGTCCTCATTGTCGCCATGATCGAGGACATCCATGGCGTTGAAAACATCGACGCCATCGCGGCGACACCCGGGCTGGACGTGCTGTTTGTCGGACCGAGTGACCTCTCCTTTTCTCTTGGCTTGCGCGGCGCACAGGATGATCCACGGCTCCACGCGGCCATCGCCCGCGTCTTTGCCGCCGGTCGGCGACATGGCAAGTTCCTTGGCCGCCCCGCCCTGAGCGCGGACGAACTCGAGCGTTATTCGGCCGAGGGATTCCAGTTCTTCATGACCTGCACGGAACTGGAACTTCTCGCCCTCGGTGCCCGGGAACTCCTTGGAGCGAGGCACACGAATCCCGCGGGCTTCGGGACGATCGCGGGTTAGCCTGCCTATTTCATAGAGGTCTCGCGAAAGGCGACCGTCCGCGAGCCCGCGAAATCCTTGGCAGGCGCGATACCGTCGGGTCGGACCGCGGCCTTTAGGCCGCTTCAACGGGACGGGACGTGACGGCGGCCGACAAGAACTTCGACGCGCGTGCCGTCGGGGTATTGAAGCGGCCTGAAGGCCGCGCTCCGCATCCGCAACCGCGAGTTCCGGCGTCCTGTCGGCAGCGGCGGTACGCATGTTGAAGGCAACCTATTGTCCCCGGTCCCTCCGGGACCGTTCATCGCTTCACGGACCGGTGTCCCCCCAATGTCGCCCTGCCCCGGCCTCCAGCGATGCAAAATGTGGGTAAAGACCAGCATCCGATGGGAGAGGGTGCCCCCGCGGCCGCGGGGGCGGGTGAGGGTTCCCCCGCCGCGATTCACGGATGGCAGCCGACGAGGTGACGAGCCGAACCCACGAATTCATCCTACTGGCTGCGCAGCCGGAAGAACGACGGCCCGGGTGGGATCGGCAGGGTCAACCGCATTTCGGGACCCTGCCGTTGCGGAATCGCGCCCAGATCGACCCAGTTAGCGCGCCCAACACGGTCTGCCTTCTGCAGCACGAAGCTCTCCGTGTCCGCTGCCCAGGAGAGAATCAACTGCCCGTCCCGCACCGTGACGTGCACCGGCGGGGGCGGTCCCGTCGGCGCTGGAGGATGACTCCCGACGACCCCGGTCGCGGCGAAGTCGATAACATAGGGTCCGGCGGTTGAACGCGCGGTCGTTCCCGGACCGGGCCGGCCGAAGAGTTGATAGGCGCCGCCGGCACTTGGCGCACCGATTGTCAGGGAACCATCGCGGACCGAATAGGCCGCCGCCAGGGTCGCCGTGGGAAACACCAGGCACAGGAAGAGTCCAAGAGTCTTCATGGAGCAAATTCAAGGTTGGCCAATGAGGAGCGGTCCGCCTTCCGGGACCAGCCGCAGGCGTTTGTTGACGAGCACGGATTCGTTGTAGTGGCCGGTAACGATGTGGAGGACATCGCCCGGATTGGCGCCGGCGTTCGCCTGGTTGATGTTCCAGTATGGACCTCCTCCCGAAGGCTGCCAGAACGGGATCGGGAAGGTGCAAGTCTGGGCCCCGTTGGGGAACGGGCAGAGATCGTGACCATTGACCCAAAGGCCCTGAGGGTCGGCAATCTCGACAGCAAGGCACGCGCGGAACAGGTTGTTGCGCTCGGCGACGGTCCAATCGAGGTTGATGGCCGCCTGTTGGAGGGCATGAAACAGGTCCGTCCAGCCGGACGTGGAGGTCAGGATCCCGGTCTGCGCCTCGTAATAGAGGTCCGCGATGCGCTGGATTCCCATGCCCTGAACAGTCTGACCGTTGAAGGTCTGGCCATCGGTGAGCAGGAAACAGAGTTTGTTGTTCACCCCGCTATTGTGATGGACGCCACCGTTGTCGGAAGTGTCCGAAGGTGGTTGGTACAAGGGACTGTTCAGCCGGTCGGCATCCATAAAGTTCGTCGGGGCCATCATGTCGCGAAGCCCCTTGCCGAGCCACTTCGGGGCGTCTTCGCCGACGAGCCAGCGCACCGACGAACTGTCATTGCCGGTTCCATCCGTCAGGTCGATGAATTCTCCCCAGAGATCGGAGAAGGATTCGTTGATGGCGCCGGATTCATTCTTGTAGATGAGTCCGGATTCATCGCGGGTGACCCCGTGAGTCACTTCATGGCCCGTGATATCGTCAACGGTCATGCCGGGACCGAAGTACATCCTCTTCCTGCTTGCGTTCCACTGGCCACTCTTCGAAAAGCTGCACCCGGGGCCGAGGATGGTGGAATCGCAGAAGCGAACGGTGGCGCTCAGCGTGGAACCCTCATCATCGTAGCTGTCCCGGCCATGATAGGTCTGATAAAAGGTGTAGACTTCGCCATAGGCGGTGTACGCACCGTTGACATCCTTGACCGTGGAGGCGGGACCGCCCTCGGAGCGAAGGAGAGTGCCCGGGTCGCTGTTGGAGTTTGCCGCGTCATAAATCTCGCGATCGAGGGCGTCGTAGAGGTTGGAGATCCGCTCGATGAGTTCACCCGTGTGAGCATCGAGAAAAACCTCCTGGTCCAGGGTGACGCCGTCGCGGGTGGCGGCGTTGATCTGCCAGGCGAGCCGGATCGGCCCGGTTTCTCCCAGGAGTGTGGGATCGAAAAGCACGAGTCGCGGGCGTCCGACGTCCAGCCCGAGGCCGCGTGTTTCCGGCGCCAAAAGTGCCGGCACCATGGTCGCCGCCCGCTCTGCGGCCAGGGTCGGTTGCACTTTCAGGTCGCCCGATTCGAGCGGCCCCAAGTCGGTGGCCAGATGACTCAAAAGCGCCTCGACACCCTCATCGGCATTCACCTGCGCCTTGATCTCGGCACCGAAGACGGGGACGCCGGCGTAGCTTTGTCCAAGCGTCACGATGCTGCGATTCCGCCGCACCCTGGAGCGAACGACACGAAGGGCCACCCGGTCCGATTTGACTCCAAGCAGCCGGCCATTCTGAAGGACAAAGCCTGTCGCCGCGTCGTCGGGCGAAACGAACTTCGCGCCGTCAGGAAGAAAGTGGTGATCCGGCGGCGCCCCCAGGTAGCGAAGGGCTCCGTCGGCGGCGGTCGAGAGCCGGACGGTTTCCACAGGGACGCTCTGACGTATGACCCGGCGCTTGACCGTCGCGAGGACGGCGCTGAAGTCGCCGGCGGCCGTGAAGTTCTGAGCCGTCCCCGATCCCGGAATGGCGACCAGGGCCTGCAAACTCAAGAGCAGGAGGCGGACCGGGCGACGAAGGGATATCCAACTCCCAAGTGACAAAGCTTTCATGGCTGGGAGCGTTGGAAACTTACTGGAGGGCCACGAGCACCAGGACGAGTCCACGACCCGAATTGAGCGGGGTCATTGCCTTTCCAAGAATCGCACCGCGCGCGCGATCCGGGTTCGAGGCCTTCATTGCGTGCCCCGGTGTATTGGAAGTGGTCAGGAGATCGCCGGGCCGGATCGAACCGTAGGCGGCGTCGACCCTGCAATAGACGCGCCCCGTGAGGGCGACAGGGAGGCTGCCGGTGGCTTCCGATCCTGCCTGCCCCATGACGAGGCCTGTGCGAACGCCGCCGGCACCGCTGAGGACGCCCGCGACCGTGGTATCGTAGGCGCGCGCGCTGGGAACGAGACGCCCTGCGTGTTCGGGGTCGATGCACAGGAGGGTGCCCGGCTCGGGAGAAGCCGCGCCCGGGGAGATGTCAAACTGCTCGCTGAGATCACTGCCTCCGGTGATCTCGAGCACCTGGGTGGTCACCCGTCCGCCCCCGCTGGCGCTTGCGTCGATCTTGATCGGGACCGTGCCGTCGGATTTGGCGACGCGAATGGAACCACCGCCGGACCCAAGTTCCGCGTCGAGAAAGATTGTCGGCGTGCCGTCACTCTTCGCCAACGTGATCTGCGCGCCCTGGCCATTGACCTCCGCGCCCGAGATTTGTGCGGTCACCGTGCCGCTTGCGTCCCGCACGCCGACATAGCCGCCACCCGAATCGGTCTGCCCAACGATGTTGACACGGGTCTGTCCGGCGACGTTGTTGATGGCAACCTGCCCGCCGAGGTTTCCCGCCTGGCCGTCGATCAATACGCCGACCTGGCCGTCGGGTTGACTGACCTGGATTTGACCAGCGCCGTCGCCGGTCCCGGCACCCTCGGTTCCCTGGAGCCGGACGGTGGTATCGCCTGCCGCATTCCTGACGAGGACATCGCCTCCGCCGCTGCCCAATTGACCGTCCAGGACAATGCCGGGGTGGCCATCGTCGCGTTTGATCGTGATCTGTCCGCCCTGGTTGTCCGAGGCCTCGTTTCCGAGCATCTGGATGGTCTCCGCCCCGGCCCCGTTGCGGATGGAGACCTGGCCGCCCCCGCTTCCCAACTGGCCGTCCAGGACGATGCCGGCATGTCCATCCTGTCGTTTGACCGTGATCTGACCGCCGGGGTTGTTGTTCTCGGAGCCGACGATCGCGACGGTTTCATTCCCTGCGTTGTTGCGCACGGAGACCCCGCCTCCTCCGGCGGGATTCTGCCCCTGGAGGACGACCCCGAGGCCATTCTCACGGTAGAGAAGGATGGTGCCTCCGGGCAGATCGCCATTCTGACCGTTGATCTGGACACCGGCACCGCCCGTGTCCTGGTAAATGCGGGCGTAGCCGCCAATTTCAGATGAGCCGAGTTCGACGGTGGTCTGTCCGGTCAACTCACCGCCGAGTTTGTCGAAGAGCCTGAGTTGACCGCCGCTCGTATTGCCGAGGACCTCGAGGAAGCGACCGATCTGTCCCTGGTTCATGCGCAGAATGCCGCTGTCCCCACCCCCGGACAGTTCGATGCGATGCAGTCCGGAGGCTGTCTCGAGGGTGAGTTCGCGCAGGTCGAGGACATCAGCGATTTGGCCGGAGCCGATTGCATTCGGAGCGACGTGCGCCGCCGTGATGATACCGGGAGCGAGTTTGTCTCCGGTGACCGCTGCCGCGGCGATCTTCGGCGTTGTGACGGCGTTGGCGGCCAGTTTGGCGGGAGTCACCGATCCCGCCGCGAGCTTCGCGGTGGTGACGGTGTTGTCAGCCAGGTCCTGCGTGCCCAACGCGCCGTCCTGGACCGACGCGGAGGTCACCGAGGAGGGCGCAAGCATGCCCGAAGTGATGGCCCCCGCGGGAGTGCCGGCGGCACGAAACGCATAGCCGGCAGGCGTGAGCCGCTGGTCTGGAGCGAGCTGCGCCCACCCGTTGACCCCGTCATTGAACCAGATCCGGAGTCGAACGTCGGGGTGATCAAAGACCTCCGGTTCGATGGCCATCATCCCAGGGACGAGGACATCCCCCAGCAACGCGGAGAACCGGCCGTCGCTGACCGCAATCAGCACCGAACTGGCAGGCTCGCTGCCGGCGAGACTCGTGCCGTCCTGACTCCAGTAGCTCGTGACTCCGGACCCGCCTCCGCTGACAAGTGCGAACTTGAATTGACCGGCACCCTGAAAGGGCGCTCCCCCGCTTGTCACGTATCCTTCGTAAGCAATAAGGCCAGGGACTTGGGCGGCGGCTCCGGGGCCAACGGTCAAAACTAGAAGGGCCGCGATAATACGGTTTCGAATGGGATTCATGGCTGTTCCTAATTCCGCCCGCGGAACGGTCGAAATGCCCCTGGATCGACGGGGCCCGACCGACATCAGGGCGTCTCCATGAATTCATTAAGAAAATTCCCGAGAAGGTGACACAGGTCGTGATCCCGGCTTGCTCGATGAGCGCACTCCGTGCGCTCCCACGGGATTGAATGGGAGGTTGGGGGGGGAGGGACGCCAGGAGGCCGATCCCCTCACCGACCCTGCTGACCTGAACCAGGAACTGCCGCTGCCCCGTCCGTGGGCGTGTAGAACACCTGGTCACAGTACAACACCTCGATTCCCTTTTGTTTGGGGCCGGGCACGGCCGCGCACCCCAGAAATCGAGCCTCCTTGCGAAGGATGTTGGCGCGGTGACCCGGGGAAGACATCCATGCATCGAGAAGGGCCGACGCAAACGACCCGTACGTATGCATCGGGATGGGGGGGCCTTCCGGTGTCTCGCTCGGGACCGTTTCGCCGTGTTCCTGGCGGAGGTAAAACCGGGACCCGGAACGGTACTTCCGCGCAAACTGTGTTGCGACGTTTTCCGCGACCAGGCGCGGTTCCAGCCCGACGCTGCGAATCCTTTGAAGGGGCGTTCGAAGGTCCGGGTCCGGGTTCTCGTGTCCGACGAACTGGCCTTGCGCCATCTTTCCGGCTTGAATGGCAGCGGCGCGCGCGACCGTGGAATTGTATTGCAGCGGCTTGAGTTGGTGCTTGCGGCGCTCGCGGTTTGTCGCCTGCAGAATGGCCGCCTCAAGGAGGGTGTGATTGAGGCTGGAGATCGAAATCACCTGGCGGGCCTCGGGGAGACGCGCGAAGCGTTCCGGACTCACCTCGAACCATGAAGGGGCGCCTGCGCCTGTCGTCGGCTGCGCGCGCGAGAGTCGCGGCGCCAGGGTCCCGGGATAAACGGCCCAGGTCAGCGAGTCAGCCGTGGACGGCGCGACGAAGTCCGGCGGTCCGAATCCTGCCATCAGCCATGCAATGACCATGGCCACTGCCAATCCAGTGCGCAGCCTTTCCTGCCGGACAGCGTGAGCAATGGCCGCCGACGTCGTGCCGGGCAGGTAGAACCGCCTCGGGTTCGCTGGACGAGCCGTCATGCCTTGCCGGGAAGCGAAACCCATGCCACTTCGGTCTTCCCGCAAAATGGCACAACGCAAGCTCAACGCGGGACATGGCGCGAAGACAGCGAGGCTTTGTGGATCGGGCCGCGACGTCCGTAGCTCGGCCCGGTGGTGCCGAGCGAATCCGTATGAAGCGAACCACCCGGTCCCGCCAGACGGAATCAATCGACTTCACATCGGGCCGCGAGGCGCTGGTCTCTCCGCCGCAGACCCGCCCGGATCTCGAGAGACTTCGGACGGCGGGAACAATTTGTGGCGGACCTGAAACGCGCGGCGGCGGCCGTGCATGGACCGGGTCCCGTGACGGGCAGGCAGGATTTGCAGCGTGCATGGTAGGTACGGCAGATCGCATGGGGACGAAGAAATTGAGTGACGCATGAGGGCGGCGTTCTGGAGGGAATGCACCCGCGGGACCGTGCGCGCGACGCCTCAATTCCAGACGGCGGGCCGGGATCCGATCATCACCGGCAGGGACTTCTGGCATGCGTGAGGCAGGACCCATCGTCGCCTATGAGCATTCATCCATCATGTTCCATTCGTCGCGTTCTCCGCATCGCCATCGCCTGCGGGGTCGCCACACTGGTTCCGGTCGCCTGCGCGCAGAACACTTCCCAGTCGTCCAGCGGCCGGAATTCGTCGACAACGAGCGAGGGGACGGCCTCCATGAGGGCGAAGGAATTCGCCAGGGACGCCGCCATGGGCGGGATGTTGGAGGTCTGCCTCGCGAAGCTGGCTCAGCAGAAATCGAGTAATGCCGACGTCGACCGGCTGGCCCAGCGCATCGAGCGGGATCACGAACGAGCCAACCAGAAGCTGCAACGGATCGCCCAAAACCTCGGGATCGATCTTCCGTCCACAAACACGTTCGCAAAGTACATGGGCAAGCAGGCGGGGGAACGTCGACAGGAGACCGCCTCGTCATCCACCTCGAGGACCCAACGCGAACGGGCGAATGCCACCACTGGGCGGGAGGAGGTCCGCGGTGCCGCCGAGGGCGCCATTCCACTACAGGACGTCCGGGACCTTGAAAAGCTCCAGGGCCTCTCCGGGACTGAGTTCGACCGGGCCTATGTAAAGGACATGGTCGAAGACCATCGTAAGGACATCGAAAAATTCGACCAGGCGGCGAAGAACCTCGACCAACCCGAACTCAAGAACTTCGCGCAGGAGAACCTGCCCGTCCTGCGCGAACACTATCAAATGGCCCAGCGCGCCGCCGCGACGCTGGGAATCCAGACGGACACGTCTCCGGTCGAGGAGACAAATCAGAAGTAGGACCTGCGGCGAGAAACCATCTGCGTGGCAGTGTCCGCCAGAGCCGGGCGGATGCGCCACGCAGATCCCTTTTGAGGGAGAGGAGCGACGCTCGCGGGTCGGGATTCCCACTGTGCGCGGCCAAAATGCGGCTGGGGGCAGCGAGTCAATTGCGTGGGACGGCTGAGGCCCGCACCTCCCGCCAAAGATCCGTCACAACGGCGCGGGCCTTGAGGTAGCCCGCGTGGCCATCCAGAAACGCGGCGTTCACGCCCTCATTGTGGCGGTTGGCGGCGACACGGCGTTCCGGATTCAGACGGCGGGCCGTCGAGTTCTGGTTGAAGGGAAGATGCCCCGGCGACCACACGTCATTCAGGTCCGTGATGGCATCCTGATAGCCGGTGACGACAGGCCGCCAGGGGCCGTTCTCATTGTCGGTGAGATGAATCGTTTCGCTCGGGACCTGGAAGGCCGTGATTTTGGAAGGACCGATCTGCTCCGAGCCGACGCGGTCTGTGGGGCTTGAGAACTTCCAGGCGTTGATGACGTAGGTGATGATCTGGCGCCGCTTCCAATCCGTGTTGGGGTAAGCGGCACAACGATAGATTCGAACATGGCGGAAGTCATCGTCGGTGCCGCCCTCCGGCATGTACGGCATGTAAACCAGGAACCACGGATAGCCATTCCCTCGGGGGATGTAGCCGTCGTATTCGTCGGCATACATCACCATTGCGAGCCCCATTTGCTTGAGGTTGTTCAGACACTGGACTGCTTTGCCCTTGGCTTTTGCCTTTGCGAGCGCGGGCAAGAGCATGCTGGCCAGAATGGCAATGATGGCAATGACCACCAGCAGTTCGATCAGCGTGAATGCGCGGCGGCTTCGGATGGGAAAGTGCATCATCTCCGATCGATTCGGGTTCGGACGGTTCAATCGCTTGGTCGCGGGGGAACCCAGCGAATCTCCGCGGCACATCGGCCGAAGGCAATCCAGATCGAGCGGGCCTGTTCCCGGCATCAGGATCCAGGGTCGACCCACTTTGCGGGTCTCTTAGCTAACCCGGATGTTTCCTGTCACGTCCACAGCGACCTGCTGCAGGTCCGGTGGGAGAGGAGGTGAACATGCGTACCGCCGCTGCCGACAAGGCGTCGGAACTCGCGGTTGCGGCGCGCGTGGATGCGGATGCGGGGCGCGGCCTTCAGGCCGCTTCAATACCCCGACGGCACGCGCGTCGAAGTTCTTGTCGGCCGCCGTCCCGTCCCGTCGCGTTGAAGCGGCCTAAAGGCCGCGGTCCGACCCGACGGTATCGCGCCTGCCAGGGATTTCGCGGGTTCGCGGAGGTCGCGTTTCGCAAGACCTCTATGAAATTTGCAGGTTAGTGCGTATCAATGCGGACGCGGAAGAACAGCGTGGGACTCACAGGCCCATTCGGCAGCAAGCAGGTGATTTCTTCGAGGTTGTATTCGAGGGACGTGACGAGTTGCTCTTTCGGCAGGGAACTGGCATCCGTCCACGTGACCATATCGGAAGAGAACTCGAGGGCGAATGTGAGCGACGGGTCGTTCGTCCTGCGGCGGAACGCCACCGCGACCCGGCCGTCCGGCGCGAGACTGATCGCGAGATCGGGACCGTCGCCCGAGGACGACGCAAACAGCCGGGTCGCGAACGCATATTCCTCGAAGTTCGAGAAGGCATCCCCGTCCGGGTTGGCGGTTCGTCCCCAGATCGTGGCCTCGAGTCCGGCCGCGGGATTCAGGATGCGCGAGGGGAGCAGCCGGGCGATCCATTCCTCGTAGGTGAGGACCGCGCCCGGGGCTGGAAGCGTCGGCGGCCGAACAAGGACGACGGCGAGATTGAGGGAGGCTGAGGCTGTCTGCGCGCAGCGATCGGTGGCCGTGACCACCAACGAGAGGTTCGCGACGTCGGCGCCGGTCGGAGTGCCCGACAGGGTCGAAGTCGTTGGATTGAACGTCAGCCAGGCCGGGAGGGCTCCCCCGCCGGAGAGCGTCACCGCGAGCGTGAGGGCGTCATCAACGTCGGCGTCGCCAAACGTGTTCGCCGGGATGACGAACGAGAACGGCGTGCCGACAACAGCGACTTGATCTGGAACCGGAGTGGCGGCAAACGGTGGTTTGACCCAGGCGAGGTCAAGAATGTACGCGGAACCGGTGCTGGTGTTGAACAGGGCGCCAATGGCGGCTGTTCCGCAGTTCAGGGCGACCGAGTACCCGAATTCATCATTGTTGTCGTTGTCCGGGGCGATGATCCGCTCGACAAGGCCCCAGGCTTCCGTCCCGCCCTGGTTCCGACGGAAGGACCAGACGAGCCCCCACCGGCTCTGGTTGCTCTGGCCGGCAAACGGCATCCCGATCAGCGCAATATCTCCGCTGAGGGCGACGGTACGTCCGAACTCATCGTTATTGCGGCCTTCACTGGGTGCGAGCTTGGCGACCTGCCCCCAGACGCCGGCGCCTCCCGCGTCGCGGCGGAACACATAAGCGGATCCTCGATCGCCTGCGCCGTCGTCGTCGTGAGGCGAACCCACGACCACCTGGTCATTGTCGATGGCCACCGCAAAGCCGAAGAGGTCGCCGGAACTGCCGTCATTGCCGCCAGCGGCGGTGTGCGGAAGAAGGCGCGCGGCCTGGGCCCAGGTGCTGACGCCCGTGCGGTTGAAGATGTAGACAGAACCGGAGTCGCCGCCGTTCGGATCGCTGTTCGGGGCGCCGACGGCGAGATTGGTGCCGGACAAGGAAACCGAGGCGCCGAAATGATCGCCGGCCACGAGACCGGCCCCGAGAATCTTCGGACTCACCTGCACCCAATTGCCGGCGGCGATGCGACGGAAGATATACACCGATCCCGAATCGGACCCGGCGTCATCGTCCTGTGGCGAACCCACCGCCACAATGTCTCCACTGATGGCGACCGAGGTTCCAAACGTATCGTTGTTGACCCCATCGGACGGCGCGAGCTTCACCGCTTGCCAGTTGTTTGCGCCGGGGGCCGTGGGCTCGAAGACATAGACCGCGCCGGAGGTCGGTGTTCCACTGGCGCCGCGGCGCGCCTGGGGAGCGCCCGCGACGATGGTCTCGCCAGTCATCGCCACGGAATGGCCGAAGCGGGCGCCTGAAAGCGGGTCGGTGGCAACCAGGCGCGCCACTTGTCCCCATTGCCCCGCTCCCGACGTGTCGCGGAACTGCACGTAGACCGCCCCGGAGGCCGAGCCGGTTCCGTTCTCTTCAGGGGCTCCGATGGCAACGTAATCGTGACTCGCGGCAACGGAGTACCCGTACGCTCCAGGCGAAGATCCGCCGGTCGGGTTGGTCTCGCGGATGAGGCTGTGCAACGCGACGACTGAAGTTGTGGCGTCCAGAACCGGAGGCGCGAAGCTGTCGTCGACCGTCAGCGTGAAGACTGTCTCTTCGGATCCCGCGGGCGGATTCAGATCGATCGGGAGCCTCGCGCCCGTATCCGGCTTGAAGACGACGCCCCGAAGAGCGGCGGTGGCCTGGGCGGCGGTGCCCTGGAATGTGTAACTTCCCGGACCAACCGTCGAGAACCCGTTCGCAGTGGAGAGCGTCCCGTGGGTTGCGTCAAAGGTCAGCGTCACGTTCAGGGGCTGAAGCGTGAGGTCGTCCAGCTCCGTGATCGTCGCGCTGGCGAATGGCTTGATGGACCCGAGGTAGTTCACCGGCTGATGGGCAATGGTCCCCGAGATCACAGGGGGATCGTTGACAGCCTGGACATTGACCACCACCGAGCCGGCAGTGGGCTGCAAAACGTGGGGATCCGTCACCAGGATGTCGAAGGTCGTGGCCCACGTCTGCGGCACCGTCACGTAGTTCTCCGTCGGGACGAATACCAATCCCTGGATCGCGGCGGTCGCCTGGGCGCCCGTTCCATTGAAGATGTAGGCGCCATCGCCAAAGGTCGCCTCCGCGAACCCGTTCAGATTCGTCAATCGGCCGGCTGCCGGGTCATCGATCACCACGCGGACCTCGAGGGTTTCCAGTCCCTGATCGTCCACATCGGCAATCAAGACGCCTGCGAACGGAGTGCCGGTCTGTTTGTCCGTCAGGTTCAGGGTCGCCGGGCCGGTGTTGGTGACGGTCGGGGCGTCGTTCACGCCGGTGACCGTGACCTGGACGCTGCCCTCGTCCCGATCCGTTCCCGCCCGATGCACCGCAACCGTCGCGCGATTGGTGACGGTCAAACCGGAGTCGTCCTGGACCACATATTCGAACGACTCAAGGTAAGGATAGGTACCGCCATAGGCCGGATCCGGATGATAAAGCACGAGACCGCCCTGGACGGACACGACTCCATTTCGATCGGTCTGACCCGCGGACACGAGATCGAAAGATTCCGCCGTCGACGGTCGGATGGCGTCGTTGCCGAGGACATCGAACAGACTGTCAGCACTGCCCGAGAGCGCCGCAAAGAAATCCGGCGAGAGCGGTCGGTCCCCAACCTTGACGGCGACCAACGCCGTGCCCGTTCCACCCACTCCGTCGGAGACCGTGTAGGAGAACGTCTCGGTCCCGACGAAGCCCGACCGCGGCGTGTACCGGATCGCGCCGGATTCCACGATGGCAAGACCGCCAAAATCGGGATCGGTGATGTCCGTGATCGTCCAGGAGGCAGCGGACGCTGGCTTGATGCCGTCGTTGGCCAGCACCTCCAGAAGATTCGCGCTGCTGTCGGCGTCCACCGTGTAGATATCCGGACGGGTCTCCAGCGCTCTCGCGTTGGTGCGCTCCTCGACCGTCACGAAGACCTCCGCCTGGGACCTGCGGGCGGTTCCGTCAGTGATTTCGTAGGTGAAGTGCTCGGTGTAGGACGTGAAAGGGCCGCCGGCATTGTGGGCCACGTACAGCAGCGTGGATCCGTCGGGTGAAACACTGACTTGTCCGTGGTCCGTCGGCGCATTCAGTCCGTTGGCGTCATCGATGCCGACGCCCGTAATCGTCACCGTCTGGCCGTTGTCAGGCAGCACGCGGTCGTTGGCGAGCACGGGGAGAACAAAGCTCTGGGTCTCGTTTGAATCGTAGTAGACGGTGAAGGCGTCCGGGCTCGCCGTCAGAACGCCGGACCCGACGGAAATAACCACCCGCGCCGTATCGGTGCCGCGCGAGTCCGTCATCGTGTACGTGAAGGTCTCCTCGCCCGTGAAGCCGCGCGCGGGCGTGTAGACCAAGCCGTCGCGCGTGTCATCGAGGGTGACGGATCCCCCGTGGTTGGGGCCGTCGAGGCCCGAGCCGATGGAAAGGATCGTCAGGGCCCGCCCCCGATCAGGAATGGCGACATCGTTGCCGAGGACCGGCAGCGGGTTGAGCGAGCTTCCCGACTCGATGGCGAAGAAGTCCGCGTTGGCTCGCACGCTCGTCCTGGCAACCACGACAATGGCATGGCCCTGCGCGGTGTGGGGCGGCGTCGATTGGTCCTGAAGGGTATAGACGAACTCCTGTTCACCTTCGGCGTCCTCGGTGGGATCGAACACGAGGCGAAGTCCATCGCCCCGAACGCTCATGGCACCAAGGGTCGGATTGAGAGGTGTGACGGACAGGATGTGGAGGTCAACTGGCGACGAACCCAGCACGGTGTCATTGCGGAGGACGTCGAGTTCCGTCGCGCCATCGTCATCCGCTCGTGTCGAATCGTCGAAGGGCACTGCGAAGAAATCGCTGCTCGTCGAGAGCGCCCCGACCGAGACGGTCACAGTTCCGACCCCCGTCCCGCCCAGGTTGTCGACCGCCTCATAGGTCAGCGAGTCGTCTCCCACGAATCCGTCCGCGGGCGTGTAGATGAGTGCTGTGCCATCGGAATTGACCGAGGCCGTTCCGTGCGTCGGATCCGTGAGAACGGCGACGACCGAAAGGACCTCGCCGGATCCGGGGAGAATGCTGTCGTTGCCGAGCACCCCGAGTGGATTGTCCCGGCTGCCGGCGAGCACCCCGAATGCGTCGTCCCGGATGGCGAGGGCGCCCTCGCGATTGATGACCTGGACGGTGACGTCGGCGATCGCGCGGGCGGTGCCTCCGCCGGAGACCTCGTAGGAGAAGGTCACCTCGTATGGAAAATCGGCCGGCGCCCCCACATGGGACTGGAGGAAGCGCACCCGGTTGTCGACGAGTTCCACATCGTCCCGGCGATCAGGCGTGGGTCCGCTCAGCACCGGCTGCGAGACGATCCGCGTGATCACCAGGTCCTGTCCCGGCTCTGGAACAATGTTGTCATTCGCGAGCACGTCCAGGATCGGCGACTGTCCGCGCGCGACACTGAACCGGTCCGCGTTGGCCTGTAGATTGCCGTTCAGTTGATTGACGACGACGTGAATGGCGACGACGCCGCTGTCGCTGTTGCCGAGCGAGTCGGCCGCCGTGTAGGCAAACACCTCGTCCCCGACGAAGTTGACTTCGGGCGAATACATCAGCGTGGAATTGCCGTCGCCGATCTCGACGGCACCGCCGTGATTCAGGGGCGTGACACTCGTGATCCGAAGGGTATTCCAGCGCCCCTTGGCGGCCGCGTTGTCCTCGAAGAGGACCGGGATGGTGAAGGAGTTCTCATCCAGCACCGTGATCCGGTGGACGCGGTTGTAAAGGCCGGCGCCGCCGTATCCGTCGATGGTGACTGCCATTCCGCTGGTCAACCCATGTCCGGGCGCGGTCACCGTGACCGGCAATTTGCCGGCCTCACCCGAATAATTCACCACGGGCGTGCCCGCGCCGGTCAGGTTCCGATCGTTGGCGAGGACCTCCAGGGTGTATTCCGAACCGTCTGCGGCGACCTGGAAGCGGTCGTCGTTAACGAAGAGGAAACTTCCGTCCATGACGGTGTAGGCGACGGATTCCACGTGCGTCTGGCCGACCGCCAACCCGTTGAGGAAGGCCGATGGGACAGGGTCATAGTTGAACGTGTCCGGTCCGATGGTCACGACAGCGCCTGCCGGCGTGGTCTTCACTTCCGGAACGAGGACCAGCGCGTTGTCCGGAGGAAAGCCGTCGCGGTCCAGATCCGAATCAAAAGCACCGGCATTGCCGGGCGGGAAGAGAATCGGATTGATCGTCACGGACGTGTCCTCGTCCGTGACGGCGACATCATCGACGGCGACCGGCGTGTCGTTCACTCCGGTCACAAGGACCACGACATCCGATTCAATGTCCCCCGATTCTCCGTCGCTCACCGTTACCTTGAAGGTGTCCAGCAGGGGCTCTTCCCGGGCGAGTTGCTGAAGCCGCGCCGAGCCCGATGGATTGTAGTGAACCGAAAGTCCATCCGCCGAAAGACTGACCGCGGCGCCATGGGCGCTGATGGACTGCACCGCCAGGATTCCAAGGATATCCGCACGATCCACATCGGTGTCGTTGGCGAGGAGGTCGTCCACCGGGATATCGAGGGGAGTCTCCTCGTCGGTGGTGAAGAGGTCCGGCAGGAGAAACCGCTCGGGCGAATCCCCGGTCGTCATGACCTCGGCATCCGCGCGACCGCCGAGCCCCGAGGACGGCGGCAGGTCATAAGCAATCTCGACGCCGGCGAGGACGTTCGAAAACTCGGTCGACGGCGTCACCAGCGACTCCAGCGATCCGAGCGAACCGGGATCCGGACCGGGAACGGGCGCGTCGTTGACCCCGGCAACATTGATGGTCACCTGTCCGAGACTGACCGCGCCATGACTGTCGGAGACCGCGTACAAGAAGGTGTCATTCGTGCTGGTGCCGAAGGACAGCGAGTTGAGTTCGGCTGAAACCCGGGGATTGTAGGTGACACTGGTTTCAAGCGGGTCCACGCGGATTTCGAGGCGGACATCGGCCCCGAGGCGACTGGTCGCGTGCAAACGGTTGGCATTATTAAGCAAACCCCACACGCCCTTGACCGAAGCATCATCAACAAACGCGACTGGAATCGTGAAGTGGTTCGCGTCGACGACGGTGATCTTCTGGAAGCCATTGTAACCCACATAGCCGCCGTATCCCGAGATTAACACCACGGTTCCATCCGCCAGGCCGTGATCCGCCGATTCCACCTCCACCGCGGCACCCTCCCCGGCTGAGGCGTAGGCGCTGATGGCATGGACCTCACCGATGACGCCGACCACACGCAGGGAGTTGGAGTCGTCATCGTTGTCGGGATCGGAATCCGGCGTGCCATTGCCTCCCAGGAGGGTGACCGTCGAGACCACGGGTTTGACCGGGTAGTTGGAATCGGTGTCGAAATCGGTCGCGATCCCGGTGAGGCCTGGACCGGCCATGATCCGAAGAACCTTCTCCTCATTGGCCTCGCTCGACGGCACCACGTCCGCCACCACGACCGGCGGGTCATTCGCGCCGAGAATCGTGAGGGTGACCTGCTGTTCCGAACGGGCAGTGGGTGCACGCGGATTGACCGTCACCCAGTGGCCCGATTCGGCGGGATTGTCGACGAACGCCACCGGGATGGTGAAATGGTCGTCATCGATCACCGTCGCGACAAACAAACCGTTGTAAGCCGCCGTCCCCGCCCCCGAAATCAGGACGCTCTCGAGGTTCACCAGGCGATGGCCGGTCGCGAGCACCGTGACGGGCGACACCCCCGGTGTGCCATCAAACCCTTCAATATCCGCCGAACCGATGTCGATGATCGAGTAGTGGAAGGTATCGGTCGCCTCCGCGCCGACCGGGAGCGCCTGCAACCCGGAGGCACGCGGATCATAGATCACGGCGGTGCCCCGCAGAGGCGTTGCACTGGGATCAATCGTGGCGACCGCTCCGCGGGCGGTCGGAACGGAGGCATCGTCGGTTCCATCCGCCGCGGCGGTGCTGACATCCACGATGACCGCGGCGTCGGTGCCGTCATCCTCGCGATCATTCGCCAGGACCGGCAGCACCGTCACGCGGTCTTCATCAACCACAAACGCGTCGGCGACGGCCGTCGGTTGAGCGTTCGGACTGCCGAACGGCGTATTGATCGCGCTTCCCGCCGAGTCCGGATGAGCGGATGGATCCGAGAAATCCACGCCACCCAGGGCGCCCGCCACGACAATGCCGTGCGGCAGGTACGCGCAACCGTTGAACTGCGGGTCGAGGGTTATCGAGTTGTTCGCGAATTCCGTGTCGTTCGAGGGATCAGCCGGATCAATGAAGCCGGCGTTATACTCGGAGTGGAACACGACAACGCCGGTGGCATTCCGCAGTTCCACGACGCCGCTCCGTCCAAGATTGAGGGCCTCACCACCCGGCAAAGCCAGCACCGGGGTGGGATCCGGAAAACCCGCCGCGGTGAATGACGTGTCCGCCACGATGATGCCGTGCCCCGGCAGAGCCGCGGTGGCGGCGGGAAACTGAAAGCGGTTCGTCCCGTCGACCCAGACCTGGAATCCCGAAAGACTGACCGCCTGCGAATCGCGCGGGACATAGAACTCAAGGAAATCCGGGGCGGGGGCGACGGGGTCAAAGGCGATTTCGTTCAACACAACGCGGTGGATCCGGCCGCTCTCGAGGGCTCCACTGTCGGGGTTCGAGTCGCGGTAGGCGCCATTCTGGTCGGTCGAGAGCGTTGGCGCGACGGCCCTGCTGATCGCCACGCTCTTTTTCGCCAGGCCATACCCGGCCAGAGGCCGCAGAGATTCGTCGATCGGCAATCGCAGGACGGCCGTCACGTTGGTTCGGTCCGACGACTGGTTCAGAAGGAAGATCGCGTGCGGTTGGCCGTCCTGGGTGAGAACGGTGCGCGTCCGGTCATCGGAAACATTGCCGCCGCCGGAGACGATGCTCGCGGCACCCTGGACCTCGAGATTCCGAGTCTGGCCGTCAGCGAAGATTGAATTGCGGACCGTGACCTCCGTGCCGAAGACATTCGCGTGGACCGACGTTCCGCCGATGCCGGTGGCGTCGGAGTTCTCGGCGAAGGTGCAGTGGGTGACCAGGAAGGCCGATTTGATGCCGGGCGTGATGCCCTCGGCGTAGATGGCGCCTCCACCCAGGCCCGTGGCCGCGCCCTGCGAATTGCCGGAGAATGTCGTGTTCGCGAAAGAACAGACCTGGTCGGTGAACAATGATGCGCCGCCGCCGCCGAGGCCGAGGGTCGCGTCGGTGCGATTGCCGCGCAACAGGCAGTTCTCCATCTGGAGGCTGCCGCCCTCGACATCGATGGCGCCTCCCCACTGCATGGCGACGCAGTCCGTGACGGCACAGGAGCGAAGGGTCAGTTTGCCGGAGGAATCGACGTGGATGGCGCCACCGCTGACATGGACGCCGGAAGCCGCCCCATGGGTCAGGGTGAGACACTCCATGTTCACGGTGGCGCGGACCTGGAACAACTGGAAGTCGGGCTCTCCATCGCCCTGAGGATCCCCGCTGATCGAGAGCAAATCGGCCCCCGGACCGCGAAAGGTCACGTTGCGGGTGAGCTCAATCGGGCCGTTGGTGAGGCGCAGCACAACCGGGTAGCCGGGCAGTGCAAACGTCACGATGGCGCTGCTGGCAGCCGTATTCTCGATCTGCTCGAGGACCCATCTCAGCGAGCCTTCCTCGGCGGTGTCCTCGGCAGAGGTCACGAGCCAGTTCTTCGGCTCCTCGGCCAGCACCACGGAAAGGATCCGGCTCGCGCTGTTGGAGACCGCGTCCTTGACCTCCACCGTGAACGTCGTGCCGCCAGGCTCATTCGGAGGGAAGACAAAGGCGTCGTTCACGACGAACTCGAAGGCCCGGAGGGCCGTCGTGACATCGTCCGGAAGCGCCTCCGCGGTATAGGTCCCGGGGTGGTCCGCGTCCTCGGCGAAGATCCCGAGGTTCTCAAAGTGGCCCTTGTCCGGGTTGTCGATGCGGATCACCACGTCGACGTTCGTGCCGTCGTCGTCGCTGATGGCGATGTTGGAGAGCGGAAGCGTGCCAAAAGGCCGCACGGGCTGTCCCGGGGTGGCCGGATCCAACCGGAGTGGCTGGGCGGCAAGCGCGGGGAGTCCATCGATTCTCGGCGCGCCATTGACGGCAGTGACCACGACCGTCGTGGTCCGGTCCACGCGGGAACCGCCCGCGCCGTCGTCCACCAGGATCGCGAGCACAATCGTGTCCTGCTGGCCCACGACGCGGTTGGGTTGGGGCGACGCCTGGAAGGTGACCGTCTTGATCAGCCGGGAGACCACCTCGGGCGTTCCGGTGAAGGTGAGCGGTGATCCGCTCGCGTCCCCTCCTCCATCGAGGGTCAGGAAGAACGTGCCGGGGGTGTGTCCCTCCACCGAAAGGGTGACCGCCAGGGTCTGCCCATCCGGGTCGCTGATGTTCACTGCCTTGAACGGCACAAGCGGCGGGCGGGAGATGTCATCGGTGGTTCGTTGCAGGACGCCGCTCGGCCCCGCGATCTCCGGAGGATTGTTCACACCGATGATCGTCAAGGTGAGGTCGGGACTGTCGACAGGCGTTCCGGTCAGTGGGCTCGCCGGCGGGCTGTGGACGTCGGCCAACCGCAATTTGAACGTGACCGGTTGATTGACGGCGAGATCCGCGGTCGGCTGGTACCGGACGCTGGCGATCTTCGCCTCAACGTCCGCCTTCGTCCCGGTGAATGGACCGGCGCCGCTCGGTCCGAACGTGCCGAATTGGAATGTCGGATCGCTCACCGGGATGATTTCCACACTGAACGTCTCGTTCACGTCCGCGTCATTCACGACCAACTGAAGGGGTTGCACGCTATCCGTGTCGCGCACGGTCGTGGGATTGAGCGTGACCGAAAAGGTCGGAGCGTCGTTCACGGAGACCACGTTGAAGGACACCGTCCGCGTCCCGGTGGCGTTGAGGCTGTCGGTGGCGCTGATGCTCACGTTGACGGTCTCGGAGACTCCCACCGGGAACCGATTGGCGACGGGGGCGAACTGGACCGCCTGAAGCGCGGCCTCCACCCCGGCAGGCGCGGCCACTCCCGTCCCGGTGACCGAGAGATTGGTCAGGCCCCCATCGAAGCTCCCCGCCACAATGGCATCTCCCAAATTCGCGACCAGCGTCACCGGTTGCGCCACGAGCGAGGCGCCCACCCGCACCAGGTCCGGGTCTCGAACCGTCACCGGTCCAAACACGAGCGCGGCCGCGTTGTCATTGATGGGCGAGGTCGGATCGCCCGAAATCACGGGCGAGTCGTTGAAGGATTCCACCTCCTGACTTTCGGAGGCGGAATCCTGGATCGAGGAAAGATCCGTGACCGTGACGGAAAAGGTCGTGGTATCGCGCGTCTCCGAGGGCGGATCAACAGGCAACCGGTTGTCGGTGGGATTGAATTCCAGGCGCGAGAGGAACGATTGCACGTTCGCCGCGGTATTCTGGGCCGATCCAGCCGCCACCGTATAGTTGCCGGCACTCCCCGAGAGGGTGAGGGCCGGGCTGCCGGACCCAACGGCGAGGACGCCGTCGACCGCATTGTAGGTGATCGTGGCCGTCACCCGGTCGCCAGCATCGGGATCCGCCACGACGACGTTGGCGAAGGGCTGGCTGGTTTGGTTGTCGAAAATGCGGGTCGGATGCGGAGCGGGAAGACTGAGGGTCGGCGCGTCGTTGGCGGGAGACACGGCCAGCACGACGGTGTCGGACCCGGAGAGCGCGCCGCCGCTGTTGTCCAATGCAGTCACGGTGAACATTGTGTTCTCCGTCGTGCCGAGAGGGATCCGGTTCTGCGCGGGGGAGAAGACGAGGTCGCGAACGTAAGTTTGCGCGTCGGAAGTCGATCGGAACGTGAGAACGTAACTCCGGGTGCCTGCGCTGACGCTGGTCGTGAATCCGCTGCCGGTGGGAAACGTCCCCCGACCGTCCGGAAAGGAAATGGTGATCTGAACCTGGTCCCCGTCGGAATCCGAAACGGCGGCCCCGTCGAACGGATTCGAGTTCGACTTGTCGTCGATCGACGCGGGGTTCGCCCCGGGAAGCGAAACCGTCGGGGCGGCGGCCGCCCGGGCGGACGGCGACGCGACGCCGATCACGGCGACGGCGAGCAATAAAACCAGGGCCCAGCCGACGGCAGGTGCGACGTCGCGCTGACGGTGTCGATGGCGGGATGCAGGCTCCATGGCGGGCGGGGGATCGGCGGTCGGAATCGAAGCGGTCGCCGTTGCGCGACAGGTTTTCCGGTCATTTCCCATGGGCGATATCCTTGGCGCCCGGCAGGCCGGGGGGTTGCGGCTCACGCTGCTGTGCCATCCGGGTCACGGGCGCGGGCAGGTTCACGGAGGCAAGGGCCTCGGGGAGGAGTCGGTTGGGAATCTGGCGCCTCGATTCCTCCCGGAACGCCTGCTCCACGTCGGCACGTTTGTGGGCAAGAACGCTCTGACGAAGGCCCGCGGCCACGCGCTCGAGGGGGATGGTGGTCGCTTCGCGGCTGTCGGTCTTCATCACGACATAGAAACCGGCGGAGGTATCGATCACCTCGCTCACCGCGCCCTGGGCGAGCTGCCAACCGGCTTCAATGACCGCGGACGGCACCCGTGTCGGGGTCTGGCCCTTTTCAATCCATCCGAGGTCCCCACCGCGATGCCGGCTCACCTGGTCATCCGAGCAGGAGATGGCGAGAGTGCCGAAACCAACGCTCCCGCGCGCCCGATTCGGAGCCGGAAGTTCGGCGGCCCTGGCACGGGCTTCCTCCAACCGCGCCCGGATCTCGCCCCGCCTCGCGGCGGAGAGTTTTGCGTCTGCCTCCAGAAAGAGCATGGCGAGGCGCACCTGGGCTGCGCGGGTATACCGAGCGGCGTTGGACTCGTACTCATGCCGGACGTCGTCGTCGCTAACCTGAACGGCCTCCCGTCGGGGCTCGAGCTGGCGGTCCGTCAAGCGGCGGATCAACAGGTTTTCAAACTCGCGCCGCACCTCCGGGTCGCGATCGAGCCCGTCCTTGCGCGCGCGCTGGACGAGGATTTCACGGTCCACCATGTTGCGGAGCAGTTCCTCCTTGTCCGGCGGTGTTCTGCGCGAACGCGCATCGCGGGCCGCTTCTGTCAGCAGGTCATCGGCGGTGATGCGTCGATCACCGACCTCCGCCACGACGACGGGTTGAGCTTTGGCGGGCTGGCCCGCTGGTTCCTTGTGACCACAGGAGACGAGCCCGAGTGAAAGTCCGAAGGCGAAAACCCAAGCCGCCAGCCGGGGGGTCGCGCGGCGAACCGATCGGATCGCCGCGACGGTGGAGGAACGCGAGGCGCGTCGAGGAATCATGGTCGGAAGACGACGTTGAGTTCGAGGAAGAGGCGGGGCGCCTCGGTGACGGACGGCACGGCGCGGAAACAGATCCTGTCGGGGTCTCCCGCGCTGCCGGGAGGATCCACCTGCTCGATGAGCCCGGCCGTCCCGGTCCACCCGGCAAGATCGCTGGACACCACAGGAGTGAATTCGACGTCCACGGCGCCTGGCCGCCGCCAGACATCCACGGTGAGATGCCCGTCGCGCAGCACCAGCTTGGGCATGCGGGTGCGGTCCGGGTTTTCGGGGTCCATGCCAAAGGCGTAGCGAAGGGCATTCACGATCCCCTTCCCACCCGCATCCGACCCGCCGAAGGCCTCCAGGGTTCCCGGCGTGCGTGGGAAATGGGAGGCGCGCCAGGCCGCGAAGGTCGTGGATTGTCGCACAATCAGGACCTCTGCCCGCCCCTGGGCACCGACGAGGTAGGCGGGATCCGGCACCACAGAGATCAGGACGGATTTCGCCTGCGTCCCTGCGGAGGCGTCGGTCACCGGCGTGATGGGTACAAGAGCGGTGGTCTGACCCGCATCCATCTGCACGAATTTTGCGGTCGTCTGATAGTCGGAGCCATTGGCGGCGCTGCCACGGATGTCGAGCCGGACCAGGAGGGTGCGATCGACGATCACGCTGCGTGACACCAGGATCGTGCCGGCCTTCACGGGTTGGAGGGTGGCCAGGGGTTCCAGGGCCTCGACGGTCACCACCGGCTGCAGATCGGCAATCGTAACCTGCGCCCGATCCGCGGAACCGATCTCGTATCCCTCGCCGGCAAGAAGGATGAGTTCGACGATCTCCGCCGGTTCCGCCTGGCTGTCGGCGAATGGCTGGATCGCCACCTGCGCCGTGCGCTCGCCGGGCTTGAAGGTCACCACCGGCGCCGCCGTGGCATAATCGATTCCATTTGCCGCTGAACCGCGCAGGTCCAGGTGGACCACCGTGGTCGCCGTCAGGCCCCCGGAACGTGTCAGTGTGAACTCGCCAGGCGTCGGTCCATTCTCCGCCGCCGAGGGGCGCGTGGCCGAAACGGTGATCCGCGGCGGCAGCGCCAGGGTTCCGACGGCGAGGTTGCCGGATTCCAGAAGCTGGTGGAGATCGGGCGAATTTCCTGCGCCGGGAATCCGGACCACAAGGTCGGCGAAGGCGGTGTGGGTCCCGTGCCGATCCACCTCGATCTGCCGCTGGTCACCTGTTCCGCTGGCACGCAGGTAGTCGAGGAGACTGGGTGAGGTGCCGTCGAGAAGATCCGTGAGATCCAGGACATCACCCTCCGACGGGTTGAAATCGGTTATCGTCTGGACGCCCTGGTCTCCGGAGTGGAACGCGAAACGGTCGGCGCCGCCTCCGCCCGTGAGGACGTTGGCGCCGCCTTCGCCGGCGAGAAGATCGTCGGCCATGCCGCCTGACAGGCGGTCAGCGCCGTTTCCGCCCAGGAGCGCCTGGGAGCGGTCATACCCAAACCGCTGCGTGTAATCGGCCGCGTCGGCGCTGGAACTCGGCGCGGAGAGGCTGAGATCCGCGGATTCGCCAGTGGCATCCCAAATGACGACGCCGAGGTCCCGAGCAAGCCGGTACAATTGCGCCCGGCGCCACTCGTCCGGCGTCACACCCGCCGGAGCCGGGCCGTCCATCGCGAGGGTGTCTGTCGTGCTGCTCACGAGTTCGGCCGTCGGCCGGTAGAGATCGACCTGCACGGTCCCGGTTCCGGCGGGATGCGTGGGATCCTCGTCACGGATGCTGACGTCGAAAGAGGTGGGCGTTGCGGGTCCTCCTGAATGGACGAGGACCAACCGGCCACAGTTGACGTCCTGCTGGCTCCATGTGCCACCGGGCGTCACTGCGGCATCCGCGTCCCCGGGGACGGACCGGGCATTGCGAAGCCGAAGTTCCACGCCCTCGGGCGCCCGTGTCAGGGTGTACAGGATCAGTGCCGCCGGGGAATCGGAGTCGGCGGCTCGAAGGAGGACTCCGGAGATGCCATCGGCAACGGCGTGAACGGCTGTCGTGAGGAGGGTTGGACGGCGGGTATCCTGAAGTGGATCGGACCCGGCCCGAAATTCCTGGAGATTCGAGAGGCCATCGGTGTCGAGATCATCCGCCGGGTTGAGATCCCGGCCGTACTGGGACTCCCACCAGTCGGGCAGGCCGTCCCCATCGCTGTCGGTCGGTTCGAGGGGGACCTCGAGGTCCAGGCGATACGTCGCGGCGCGACGCGCCTGTTCGGCATCGAACGTCGAGGCGGTCGTGCCCGTGATGTGGGCCGGGACGCCATCGACCGTGATCTCGGTGATCGTGTGGGTCTCCGGGACCGTTTTCAGAGGCACCGTGTCCCCGGACGAATCCAGGCCAAGTCCGAGGACCTCGTGCGGGACATTGAGGCGGTAGGAAAACTCACCGTTCTTGAAATGCCACAGGCGCGTGCCGAGGTGAACCGACGTTCCGTCGGCCCGCCGAATGGTCCAGTGGAGATCGCCGTCGGTCACAAGGAACGAGCGCGACGAACCCGTGCCGACGATCTTCCCGTAGAAGACCGTAGCCGGTTCGTCGATGGTGGCCGCCTGGGCGCCGCAGGCCGCGAGGAGCGCGCATCCGATCCCCAGCAGTGCCGGGCCGCGCCCAAGGCGGAAGAGTCCGGGTCGGAGGATTCTCATAGGTCGCTTCATCTCGTCTCCGTCTCAGTCTCAGTCTCAGTTGCCTGAATAACCGTAGGTTTGCAGGCCGAGGTGGATGTCACTGACCTGGTCAATGAACCGGTCCAGACCGACATTGCCGTCGGCATTGAGGGATCGCCCGGGGACGATCAGGAGCCACTGCGTGTTCCAGACGGATCGGCCGATCAGGCGGCGGTCCTGGATGGTGGTTTCGCCCGAGTCGTCATCGGACGCGAAGGAGGACGCGAGGAACGAGGAGTAGCGGCGAGGTTCGCCCAGGCGTCCGTCGAGGGCGTCGAGCAGCGGAATCCAGGCGCTGCGATCCAGGTTGGCCTTCTGCGATGCGAGGGGCACCGGGATGCTGGCATCGAGGACGTTCCAGACGCGAACGACGCTCGGATCCGTGCTCGAAGGAATGCTCATGACGTCGGCGCCCGCGGGGATCAGGTAGACGCGCGGGGTCGCCGGAAGCTCGGTGGCGACGTCGCTGCTGGCGTAGTCAACGAACGCCACGCCGACGCCGGCAACGCGAGTCGCGTAGACGCTGGGATCGAAGGCGTGATCCGCCCCGCTCAGAGGCCGGCCGAAGAAGTTTCGGCCGGCGGTGATTTCAGAACTGAACCGAAGCACGAGACCCGGTTCCGCGACGTGTTGGCCGTCGGCGGCCGATTCCGAGCTGAGAGGCCGGCACAAGTTGCGGAACTCGGGGACCTGCCAGAGGTCATCGACGCGCCCGTTCTCGAGCGTCTGATGCCAGAGGGCATCCGGGTCCTCGGCGTTGGGATCGTTCGGGTCGGGAGGGAGAATCCTGTACAACTCCGTTCGCAGGGAAAGTTCGGTGGTTTCGTAGATGGGGTTATTGATCCCGAGCTGGCTCTTTTCGAGCTGGTACTGCGTGCGGAGCCATGCGAGTGCGTCGGCGAGACCGCCGCCGCCGAACTGGCTCGCGCCATCGACGAAATTCCCAAGACTCCGCGCGCGGACGATGTCCTCGACAACGGAACCGGGGTGCGCGGGATGGGACGGGTCGAGGTTCGTGTCGTAGTCGTATGCCTTCGCCGCCAGGTACGCGTAGCGCGCCGCGAGATCGAACGTCGAACGGTAGGTTTGGAGGGCGTGATTGCGAGCGACGCGGAAAGTGATGTCCTGGTAGCGATTGCGCTGCGTGGCGGCGGCCACGCGTTTGTTGTAGGCGGCTCGCTCATCGATCAGGCGCGTTCCCTGGTCGATCAGGGCGCGATATTGGTCGGAAAGCTCCCGGAGGGTCTGGATCTCCTTGAAGATCTCGATGCGCCGGATGGGCTCGTCACCGACCATGTTCTCCAATTCCTTGAGCATCTCCTTGGCATCGATCGCGTCCTGCTCCCGGGCCTCGAAGAGCTGGAGTTCGTTCTCCGCGATGTCGATTGCGATCTCCGCGCCCAGTTCCACAAAGGCGGCGATCTTCTGTCCTGCGGAGATGCCGGAGGTAACGCCGAATCCGGCGATGTTGAGGCCACCTTTGACAGGGGCGAGGACGTCGCCGGGAGAGATCGCAAGGCCCGCGGTCGGGGCCACGCTCGGCAGGCTGATCTTTGACGTGTCAAAGAACGCCGTGGTGACATCCTTGGCTGATTCGAGGGTGTCGATCGTGGTCTTGATGCCCTTGATGAGGTCGGTGGTGATGTATTTGAGGCGGGTGAAGATCTCGTTCTTCAGGCGGATGTTGGCGGTCATGTCCAGCTTGGCATTGATGAACCGCATTTCGCGGATGATGCCACCCTGGAGACCGTCCCAGGCGCCGATGGCGCTCGCGATCTGCGCCTCCTGCTGGATCATCTGGCTGATGAGCTGTTGCGCCTCCCCCGCGGATTGCCGCGCGCCCCACTCGCGCGGGGCCTGGAAGGTGTATCCCGCGGCCGTCACCGGCATCAGTTGAGTCAGGTTCGCGAGCGGAACTTTCGGACTCTCCAGGTCCGTATAATTGACGGCGTAGAGACCGTCCTGCGCCATGACGCTGATCTTGCCGTTCGAGTCCGGGAAGAAACTCGGAGCGAACTGGGAGAGGACATTGTCGCCAAGATACAACTGGAGACCGGTGACATCGGCATCACGGATATCGGAGATGGTCCCGCGCGGGGCATCGCCTTTTCCCTGGCCGTTCACGAAGGCACTGTACATCTGGCTGGTGGTCAGAACGCCGTTGGTGAATGCCGCGAAATCCGAGGTGGGGCCGGGCACGGTGTCTTTATTGATCTCCCGGACGTCGACATACATGTACAGGAGGAGATCCGGCCCGTCGTAGCCCGCGGGATACACCTTGCCGGGTCCGATGGTGCCGGCGTAGGGCTTGCCAAAGATCTGGATGAGTTCGTTGCGGTAGGTGAGGTCCTCCTGGAACACCGAGTTCCGCTGTTCCAACTCGGAATTACCGACCTGCCGCAGCATGTTGCGAGGCAGGTTGGCGTTGTCCCAAACGGCGACGGCGCTGGCCATGGCCTTTTCGGCGCGATCGTAGATCTGCTCGAAATGGGTCTGACCAAAGAGCAGGTCGTCAATCAGCGGACCACTGATATCAAACGGCACGGTGGTCCCGGGCAGACCCAGCGGGTTATAGCCGGAGTTCGCCTGGTCGAAGGTCGTCTGGACGGCATTGAGGTTGGCCGAGATGACCGCAAGGTCGGGGTTGGTGGTCCGATCCACCTTCTGGATGCCCTCGAGGGTCTTGTTCGGGTGCACCGCCGGAAGCAGGGCGTTCGCGGTAATCCAGTCGAAGTAGGCCCCCTGCCCCGCCCGTCGCGCCCATCCCTGGACGCCCCACGCGCGATCGGCGTCGCTGTCGGTATAGCCCTGCCACTGCGCGGTGGGATCCTCGACGTACTTGTCCCTGTACGTGAGGTTGACGATCTCCGCGCCCGTCCTGGCTCGGGCGGCCGCGATCTGCGCGAACTTGCGTTCATCGAGAAAGTCGACCTTCAGGACAATGTCCTGGAGGTTGTAAAACTCGGAGCGTGAGACCCAGTTGAAGTTCGGATCGCGCAGCAAATCATACTGGGTTGTCAGCGCTGTGAGATAATGGCCCCAGGCGTCGCCGTGACCCTGGGGATACAGGAGCATCGCGTCGTCCTCGTTGATGAACCCGTCCTGGTTGACATCCGAGATGTTGTAATTGAGGGCGTACGCGGCCTCGCCCTCGCCCTTCGTGAAATTCCAAAAGAGGCGGTTGTACACCGGACGCGCGAAGAAGTCGTCGACCCCCCGGAGAAGGGCGAGTTCCTCCTCCATCAGCGAGGAGACCTGGTTCTGGAAGGCGAAAACGGCCGGAGCGAAGCTCCCATACTCGACACTGTCACTGCCGAACCCAATAGTCGGATCCTCGGCATCCGCATAGGCCTCATTTCCGAGGATCGTGTAGAAATCCGAGATCCGCGTGGAGGCAAGCTCCAGCGCATTGGCGATGGCCGGGGTCGAGACAGGCCGGCTCAGGTCGATGCTGAGGTCGCGCCCACGGTGCAGGATCGTCTGGTAAAGTTCGATCAATCCGACGTTCTCGATGACGTCCTTGGCCGGATTCAGAGCGACGGGTCCCACGAACGGCTGGCCCAACTGGGAGATGATGCTCGACACCGTCGACGGATTCTCACCCTCGAAGTCCCGGATTCGTGCTTCGTAGGGATTCACGGCGTCAAGGACGCGCTTGATCCATCCCTGGGCGAGTTGAGCACGGTAATCGCCATTCCTGGGGTCCGAGTTTCCGGCCCCTGCCCAGTCGAAGAGGACGGAGGGCGAGCCATCGCGCTGGGTCTTCTTCCAGTTCGTGCCTTCGACGAGGTCATTCGTGTGGCGATACCGGACGAACCAGAAGCTGTCGGCCAGGAGGGCTTCGGGGGCGTTGGGGTTTCCCGCGAGCGTTATCTGGTATCTCCCCACGCCCCGCTTGCCGGTCGGGTCCGGGAACAGCTTCCACGGATTGGTCGTCCCCGCAGGGACCCGGTCGGGCGGCGGCACGTCGAGGCTCCCGTCGTCGAAGCGATACCACCACTCGAAGGCGAGCTGATCCGCGTTCGCGCCGAAGTCACCGGTGTGCCTCAGCACGAGATTTTCGTCGAAGACGTTGTCGGACTCGACGGTCTTGATCGCTCCCCGGTACCGCTGGTTGGGATCGACCTGGATGATGTGAACCGTGATCGGCGATCCTTCCAGGGAGGCGTCATTGTTCTCCACGACGGCGACGTAGGCCGGTCCCCGCCGCATCGAGGAGGGCGCCAGGAAATCGCCATTGGGCAGGAGGGCGAGCCCCGGACCGAAGGCACGCAATGGAACCGGCTCCCGGGGATCGACGACCGGCCGGGGGAATTGCGTCGGGGGATGGTCCGGGTCCCCTGGAGGTTCGACTTCGGTGACGGTCACCGGCTGGTCATCGGCATCGAAGACCCGCTTCGGTTCGAGGCCCACGAGGTATCCTCCGTTGGCGTCGCCAATCGAGATCGGATTGGGTACCGGATCGGTCGCGGCCAACCCGCTGACCGTCGGGAGATCGGCGAGAAGCCCCGACGCGGTCGCGTCGCTGGAGGGCAGGACGCCAAAGTAGTAATGGCGCCAGAACTGTTCGAGCCGGGTCTGCCACGTGCCGCGGGTCGCATCCGACGTTGGCGGCGTCAGGAAGACCGAGCTGTCGGTGTCCACCAGGGACGGGTTGCGCGACAGCTTGTAGAGCCCGTCGATGGCATCGTCCCAGGGAGTCGCCGCCCCTTCCCCATCGAGCTTCTTGAGGGCGTCCGCCTCGTCGACGGTTAGGATGTTCGGTTCGAGAATGTAGACGGCTGGTGGCGCCGCGGTGAGGGTGTTGTCCCCAATGTCCTTGTCGTTGAGCAGACCCACGAGTTCGACCTCGCCCGCGAGCGGATCGTACCGCACCCGGCGTTGGAGCGAGGAGGGCAGGTCGTTGAAGACGTACTTGCCTTCCTTGACCCGGGAACGGCCGGTGGCCGGTTGAAGGACCGTGGGAAACTCCGCAAGCGACAGCGGCACGACCCGGTGGTCAAGAACCTGCGCGATGCGCGCCGTCCAGCTTGACCGCCAGCCGTCCAGGCTGCCGGAGGGATTCTGCGAATCGAACACCACCTCGGCCGACGCGAACGCGACAACGCCGGGGAGGCCTTCGGTCTCCACCAACTCGCCATCCACCGTCCGAAAAGGGAAGTCCGCCTTGAACTCCCCACCGGCGAAGGTGAGCGTCTCTCCCGCCTTCAGGACCGGGACGTTGCGAGGCCAGTCACTCTTGTAGAGGACGTCAACGGGCCGCGCGTTTTCGACGACATCGCTGCCAGGGTCAACAAGGTCCCCCTCCGACTTGAGGAGCAGATCCGCCAGGTCCGCGGGAAGAAAGGCCACGCAATCGCCGGTTTGAGGGACGACAGCCTCGCGCATCGTGGCCGCGCCAGTGATGGCCTGTCGCAGCACTCCCGGTTTGCCTGGAGGCCACCAGAAATCCGGCGCCAGCGGATAGTAGAACGCCACAGTAAACCAGGCATTGCTGCCGCCGGAGACCGACCAGCTCGAGCCCTTGTGGTCCTCCCAATAAGTCAGTTGGCCCTTGATATTCGCGCCGCGAGTCTCCGCGCAGGGAGACGCACCGATGACAACGCCGAGGGGATAGAAGGGAATGACCGGTTCACCCGCCTCCATCACCACATGCGGCTGGGCATTGAGCTGGCCGGCCGAGGCACCGACCGTCCCGCCTTCCACATCCGGACGGATGGCGGTCTGGTCCGCAAACTTGTAGAGGGCGTCCTCGGCGGAGACCTCGTACACGCGCATCCCGAATTCCTGCGCCACGGTGTCGAAGAACTGGACGAGCACACGGGGGTGCGACGTGTAGGTGTCGGGATCCTGGGCATTCTCAGCCAGCGCCGGCCGGAACTGGTTGAGATCGTTGTTCCGAAGCGCGTAGACGGCCGGGGGCCGGGGCGAGATCTCGGAGAACCGAAGGGACGGAGCCAGGACGCCGTGCTCTTCATTGGGGTTGTAACCTGGCTGGGTGAGATCCGGCTGGCTGTAGACCTGGACCTGCTGGACGCGCGCCGGGTTGTAGGTGGTTTCCGCCGGGGCATCGCCGATGGCGGCGACGACCTCCTGATCCTGGCCGGTGCCCGGATCCTTGCCTTCGCTGCCCCACTGGCTGGCGATCACGATGCGACCGAGCCCCTCCGCCGCGCTGGCCGGCCATCGCGGCGTGTAAACCACAGCCCGATGGGGCCACAGCAGGAGATCATTGCGCGCCGGGTCATCGTACCAGATGACGATCAGCTTCTCGTCCTTCTCAGCGCCGGGGAACAGATTGACCGGGATGATCGGACCCGGGAGGCGATCCTTGTGGATCACGATCTTTTCCGCCCGATCCGACTGCAGCGCCGCCATGTCGTAGACATCCTGGGCCGCCAGGGCGTCGAGCTTGGTGGCGTCATAGATGAAAGGGTTGTACCGCGCCACATTCTTCGGGTCGTAGACATAACCCGTCCCAAGACCGGCAGCGTCCGCCCCCAGATCCGGAACCCTGCGACCAATGATGGCGGTCCCGGTACTGAGCACCGATTCCCAATCCTTCGTCTCGACAACCCGGACCCGGAGGAATTCACGGGCCTGTCCCCGACCGTCGCGCTGGATTTCGCTGAAGAGAAGTACGGCGTGTCCCGGGGTTGTCGCCGTGAATTTCTTGTCGGTGTCGACGGCAGCGTCGTTCTCCGCGTAGCGAAGGCCCTTGTAGACAAAATTGTCAGCGGGGTTCGGATCCAGGGCAACGGGAGGCGCCCCGGCAACGTGCGGGTAATGTGCCGTCGCCGGATAGGACACGTCCACCGTCACATCCATGGTCTCGGTGGCATTCGGATCGGGCCGCCATTTCGCGACGAACCGCCCCGGAATCAGCGGGTACAGACGGGAGGCGACCGGATCCCACACCGTCATCTGTTCGACACCCACGGAGGTGTTCCTGCCGGTGACCTGCCTCAGTTCGAGGAAGTCCGGCTGGGTCGAGAACTGCTGCGCGAGCACCGGGCTCGACTGGAAGACGAATTCACCGATGGTCGCCTTCACCGTCAGCGCCTGCCGGTCATAGCGCCACAACACACGGGCTGCGCGCATGAGCTGCGGGATGTCCAGGCCCCGGAATTCACGGCTGGAGACGGGTTCCGTAAACGACGGCAGCCAATTGGCCACGGGGCTTCCGTCGTCCCGGGTCTCGGGCCCGCCGGAAATCAGGTCGCCCGTCTCGGAATCGACTTCCCCCTGGATTCCGAAGTAGTGCCCATCGCCATTGATCCAGCCGCGGAGTGACAGGCCGCCACCGGGATTCTCTCGCGCCGCGGCCAGGATCCGGACCGAGGTGCCTGGATCGAACCAGAAAGTGCCCTCGCCGGAACCGACCTCGACCGCCGATCCTCCATTGACCCTGAAGACCTTCGCCAGCGATGCGCGGCGCGGGTCATCGACATTGACCCGGACGCCATACTGGATCTGCCAGACATAGCGGATCCGCCCCGGGCCATACATGGTGAACTGGGGCACCTGCTGTCGCTGCGGCTGCGACTGGCGCACCTCGAAGTTGAAGAGGGTCTCGCTCAGTTGCTCGCGCTCGATCTCGTTGGGATAGGCGTCCTCGATCAAGAGGCGGTTGACCCGGGGCACAAGCGCCGCGGAGGGACTGTTCGTAGCCAGCGCCGACGTCTCGGGACGCAGGGTTACCGCGCTGAAACGCGTCGCATCCCATAGGAGCGATCCACTAATGACGTTGGAGTTGAGCTGGCCCACGAGCGTGGCAGGCCAGAGATCCTTCGATGCGTCATTCTGGAGGATGGTCTTCGCGGCGGCGCTGAACTGACTCCAGAGATAGGCGGAGACGGCATCCGGGGAGGACGCCCGCAGCTTCTGGACCAGGGAGGAGGGATCCAGGATCTGCGCCGGGATCAAACGCCCGGTCCGGGTGGTCTGGTCATCCGACGGATTGGTCGTGCGATTGGGCGGGCCACCAGCGACATAGCCGACGGGAACGTACCGGACGTCGAGGCCGGCCCGATTGAAGTCGAGGACCTGGCCATCGACCTGGGCAACGACCGTTTCGCCTCGCCGGAACCAGTTCTTCTTTGCCGGGGGGTCCGGATTGCCCTCGGCGTCCGAGGTGAGTGGCCCCGCCCACGGCTTGCCGGCGGAATCCTGCTCCTGACTCTCCGTGCGGGCGAAGTCGTGCTCCACGACGAGCGCGAACTCGTGCTGCCATTTCACCGCCACCGATGTATCCGCATCGACGTTGAAGCTGTAGTAAGTCGGATCACCGCTCTGCGCGACGTCGTTGACCGAGATCCCAAGGGCGGTGAAGCGCTCCTGCGCCTCGTCTTCGATGATCTTGGGATCGTTCTGAATGCTGTCGGTGATGTCGTCACCGTACACGTTCTTGTAGACCTCGCGCGGCGCGGAGACGGCGACCTTTTCACCATCGAAGGCGCGGATGCGGACGCGCTCGCCAATGTTCGTGGCGAGGACGCCCGACTGGCCGAGGACCTCGGGCACGACACCGTCGATGGTCACGGACACGCGGCTGACGCGATCGTCGCCGCCCAGTTCCGCCACGGACTCGACTTCCACGGTCCGGGGGCGGGCCTCGGATTCGAAGCGGTAGAGGTAGAGGTCGGCCGCCCCATCCGGCAGGGTGATCATCGCCGACTTTCCATTGGAGAGCGTGACCTTGGCCGTGGCGTTGGGTTTGTCCTGACCGTTATTGAACAGGACGGTCCGGAAGTTCTGCCCACCGTCGTTGCTGCTGTTCCCATCGACGTCCGTGTCGAAGTACATCGTCCTGCCCGGAGCCAATCCACCCCCGCCGATGCTCACATCGATGGTGTCGGCCCAGGAACCGCTATCCGAGCGATCGGGGGAGTTCACCGTGACCGAAGCATCCGAGACGCCGCCTCGGAAATTGCTCGCGTAGTCCCAGCTCCGATCGTAGTTGCCGATGGTGAGTTCGAGCCGGCTGATCGGCAGGCGCGATTCGTTCTGCAGCGCGACAGTCGGCGTGTTGCCGTTGCCGTAGATCCAGAGCGTGAAGGCGACCGGCGTGGATGCCGCCCTCGCCGGCGCGGTGGCCAGAAGGGCGGCAACGGCTACCACCGCCGACATTCCCACGCGGCAAAGCGCGGTCAGGAGCCTGTTCAGAACGTGATCTCTCATGGGACGGCGTTCAAAGGGCGTTCAAGGCGTCGATCAGGCTGATGCGATTCAGCTCAAACCGGCCTTCCACCTTCAGGCCGATGTTCTGGTTGGGTCCGAGGGGCTTGTGCAGACCGCTGACCTCCTCCCGGTAAACGCCGGAGATCCGGTCCACACCGTACCCGGCCCGATCCAGGTTCCCACCGGTCCCAGAATCAAAGTCCAGGCGCACGACCCGGGTGATGTCGTAGCCGAATCGGTGGTCGGGATGGCGACGGTGGCGGAAGGGATTCGTGGGATGACTGGCCGGCAGAAAGATCGTCCCAAGAAGCGCCGGGGATCCCAGGGGCGGCAGATCTCCAGTCTTGATGTCGTAAGTGAATCGGGCATCGCCCAGGCCCGGACCAAAGCCGCCGACCAGAGGCAGGTCCCGCCGCGCCGCCAGAGCCGCCTCTCCGAAGGCGTTCGATTCTGCGCCGCGAAGCGCGTCGATCGCGGCGTCGCGCGCCACCGTCTCGAGTTGCGCCTGCGTCATGAGCGGATCCTCGGCGCGCTTGAGCCACGCCGCCGCCGCGGCGGCGGTCGCCGCCACTTCGGGGCTCCCGGAAAATGCGGTGCCCTTTACGAAGGTGTCGTAATCGGCCGACGGCGGATCCGAGGGTCCCGCATAGCGGGCCACGCCTTCCGCCAATGCCGTCCGCCCGGCTTCCTCGGCTGCCGTGCGGATCTGAGCGTCCGTGCCTGCGTCGGCGGGCAGCGCGGCAGAGGCGGAGCCCAGCACCGCCGCGATCACAACCTCGACGGCATCCCGGGCGCGGGAGTCGGCATAGGCGCTGTCGGTATCCAGGGTCACCGCCTGAGCCCGCGCCGCGCGAACGGCGGCATTGCCGTTGACGGCGGTCGTCAGACTTGCCGGCGTCGCATTCGAGATGATGGCTGCCGTCGCCGCGGCATCGGCCGCGCCGGCGATCATGTCGCCGACGACCTTGCCGGCCAGGAACCGGGAATACTCGTCGCCTCCATCCTCGAATCCCGCCGCGGTGTTTTGAGCCGCGTTGGTGCGCGCCCCGCCGTCGGCGCCCGCCGCGGCGACTGCAGCGACGATCGCATCCACCATTTCGACGGACCGCGCGTCGTGAAAGAAGGAAAGGCCCTGGATGACAAGGGCGTCGGCTCGCAAGGCCGCGGCCTTTGTGGTTGCCGCCGGTTGCGGGCCGGCGAGGACATTCACTGCCGTCGCATTGAGATTCGTGCCGAGGAACTGGCGAAACGCCGTGGTGACGGGCGCGTTCGCGGTCACAACGGTTGCGGCGGCCTTCCCGGCGGCGCGGGCAGTCGCCTCGTCCGCGCCCGCCGCGACCGAAGCCGCGGCCGCCGCGGCGGCCGCATCGGCGACGGCCTGGACCGCCTCCGTTGCCCTGCCCTCGCCAAAATCGAACACGGCACTTGCAATGCGAAGAGCGGGCTGTGGCGGGAATTCCCCGTATAACCGCTCGTCTGTCACGAGAGCGATGTCGCTTGCCCGCGAGATCGCAGCTCCGCGATACGTGAGCGCCGAGGAGTCCTTTTGAAGGTTGACCGGCGCCTCGGACGACGAACCGACCGGCACCCGCGCCAGGACCGCGACATCACGCAGCAACCGGACCCGACCCGTGCCGTCGACGTGCAGGATCAACCGGATCTGCGCGGCGTCCGCGGTCGGTGTGGGGACATTGGGGTCGGGGCTGACGGGGACGTTGTTTTCATCCAACGGAATCGAGACCTCGTTGACATGGTCGAGCGTCACCTGCCCGACCCAGAGTCCCCGGTAGGGGCTTGGATCCTGCGCCACGACGGCAGAACTCGTGGCGAGGCAAAGCGTCGCGAGGCGGGTCCACCAACGACGGACCGCGTCGGGGCGGCCGCCTGACTTCCGATCCACCCGAGATGCAACCAGTCGTGACATTAGGGTTCCTCCAGGTCTTGCCGAGCGCAGGTCACCGGCACCCAAACCTCGGTGCCCAGATCCGTCGTAATCTTCAGAAGCGAAGCCTGCAGGGCGGCGGTCATTGCCTGGCGCTGGGCCTGCAAGGGAATCCTCAGGGACTGACCGGCTTCTATGGATGGAAGTTCCTGGGTCCACGCCCCCGCCGGCTGAGGCGCCGCCATCCGCCGGACCGCCGGCACGCCCTCCGTGATGGTCTGCACGACGATCGACAGCGGCACGGGTGGTCCGACCGACGGGACGTGTTGCACCGACGCCACGACGGGGTGGGAACTTTCGTTCCGTAGGATCAGGTCCGCGGTTCCCGAGGTCAGGACGACCTGTTGGCGAAGGAGGGTCTGGACCCGCAACGGACCCTGGTACGACGACGCGCCGTCACAATAGATCCAAAAGGCCTCGCCCTCCCGCATCGCTTCTCCCGAGGGATCCGATACCCGACGCCAGTTGCCGTGCTCGAGCCTGTAGATCCGGTTATGCTGATGCGCGGGAGACCCGGCGAAAAACTGCGCGAACGTCGGGGGCGCCCCGGCGGCCACCGTGAACCCGACCAGGTTGAAGGCATTCGGCGTCCATTGGATCTCCTCCGGCACGACGGCCCCGGTCACTCTCCAGGTGAAGGCGCGGCTGGCATGAATCAGATACCCGCGCTGCCCGTGAATGGCATGGAGCGTCGAAAGAAAGGCATCCGGGCGATCCGGTGCATACCACACACCCCATCCGGCCCGTTTGAATAAATCCGCTCCGGGATTGGCGATGAACTGCGCGCCGTTCTTGCGCGCATAAAAGGAGGCGGCTGTGTCGACCGGGGCCCCCGCGAAGACCACCCCAGGATCCACATCCGGCGGTTCGACCTCGAGAAAGACCGCGTTCCATCCGGCCGTGAGATCCATCGCCTGCTCACGCAGCGGCACCACCGTCTCAGCATCGGCCGCGGCAACGGAAGGGACCGGGATCCATCCCACGACCCCGCACACGGCCAGTACCAACGCGAACCACCTCAACCCCGGCCCGCAGCCGCGTGACGTCCGGACTCGGAAGACAGGACCCGGTTCACAATCGACGTGGCCACAAGAGGCCGGCCGAAAGGCAAACGCGCAGGAACTCACGCCGGTCCTTACAGAATTCCAAGGACGCGGTTACTGAAAATGTTGGAACCATGGTGGAATGGCCAGCCGGTGTGGAACGGCCTCAATTTTCCCAAGGCGGCAAGGGATGCGCGGCACGACCGATCAGCCACCACCGAGCCCACTGCCGGTAAAAGTCTCCCCCCGTCTCGTCGCCGGCATTGAGCTTCCGGAGGATGTCCGACGGAGCCAGTGCCATCGTGCCGGTCTCATCCAGGCGCTGGCCGGCGATGGCTTCGCCCAATTCCGGCAGCCAGGGAGGGCTGGGAGTCGGCGCGAGGGGAAAATGCCACCGTGTGAGCTTGCCCGCGTGCGTCACGGTCAGGACGGCATTCGGTTCGCCAGGTACGAACCAGGCGTTGAGCATGCTCTGCCCGTGACGAAACGGCTCGGTCAGGGGCAGGCCGCTGGCGACATCCCACACCCGGGCCTCATCGCTATCCGCCGCGGTCAAAAGCCGCCGCCCATCGGCGCTGAAGGCGAGGATCCAAACGCGCTGGTGGTGCCACAGCGGGGCCGCCAGTTGGCGGCCGGTCTGCGCGTCCCAGAGCCGCACCATTCGATCCTCACCGCCAGTGGCCACGAGGGTGCCATCCGGACTGAATCGAGCGACGAGCACCGCCCCGTCATGACGGAGCGGCGGTCCAAGAGGCAGCCCGGTCCGCGCATCCCAGATCTGCGCCGTCCGGTCGACGGACGCTGTTACCAGACGACGTCCGTCTCGGGTGAATTCGGCGACCCAGATGCGACCGCGATGGCGCAACGGCGGAAAGCGCTGCCGGCCGGTGCCAATGTCGAACAACCTGGCCGTCGCGTCGCCGCACAGCGCAATCCACCCGCTCGCATCCGGGCTCACTGCCAGCCGGAAAACCCCGGTGTGGAGATTCAATTCGGCGCCGTCCGCAGTGCCGGTCTCCACGTCCCACCGTTGAAGCACGCCGACGCGGGAGGCCGTCACCAGCCAGTCCCCGGCCGGGGACCACGCCAGGGCCGGGGTGCCTCCTCGTCCCAGCGGGCCGGCGAGCAGGCGGCCATCCCGCGCATCCCAGATCCAGGCGCCTTCCGCCCCGGTGGCGACACGACGGGCATCGGGCGAGAGGACCGCGATGTGGACGGACCCGCGGTGGGTCAGCGGGGGAATCACGGCTTGCCCGCTCAGGCCATCGCAGACATAGGCCCGGTCCTCCGCAATGGCCGTCACCATCAAGAGACCGTCGCGCGGGCAGAGTTCGCGACCCGCCTTCCCGGGCAGATGAGCGGTCGGCTGGGGTACGTCCACGCGACGAAGATCCCAGATGCGGGCCGTGCCGTCTTGAGAGGCGGTTGCGGCCCGTTCCAGTTTCGATCCGAATGCCGCGGCGACGATGGGACCCTGTTGCTCGAAGGGCTCCTGCACGGGCCTCAGCGTGACGGCATCGTGAAGAGTCGCCCTGCCGCTTCGATACGTGAGAAGAACCTGCCGACCGTCCGGGGCCCAGCGCGCATCCAGAACAATCTCGTCGTCCAGGGTCTTGACCAGCCCCATCACCCGGAGGGACCTCAAATCCCACATCTGCGGCCACTCTCCGAACCAGGTCACGACGGCGCGCCAACCGTCCGGACTGCATCGAACAAAGATGGGTGTTGCCGAGAGCCTTTTCGACAGGAGCGCCTGGTTGAGATTGCCGGTGTCAAGGAGCGCGATGGCGCCACCGTCATCGCCGATGAACAGCCGCTGACCGTCCGGAGTGAATTCAAGAAAGCGCGGCGCCGCGGAAAGGGTGAAGTCCTCCGGCATTGGCTTGGTTCCGGACAAATCGAAGCGGTAAAGATGGCGGCTGGTTGTCGCAAGGACGAGGACTTGTCCGTCCGGCCGCAGCGTCAGCGCCGCGATCTCTCCATCAGCCTGAACCGCGGGCCCAACTGGGTCTCCCGTCACAGCGTTGACGACAATGGCGCTGCCGGGTCCGGTTGCCATGGCGACGCGGGTTCCGTCCCCACTGACTGCCACCATCGGCGCCGCGGCCGTGGAATCGACGAATCGCAGGGGCGCCGCATCCTCGCGCCGCCACAATCCGACGTGCCCGTCGGCCCCGACGGTAAGCACGCGGGTGCCGCCGGCGACGAATGCCGCCGACAGGAGGGGCGCGCGCGTGTCGATGCGCTGGACAACCGCGCCATCCTCCGTTCGCCACAGGCGCGCGGTGCCGTCCACCGAGGCGGTCAGGAGTTCACCGCCGTCCGGGTCGAACTGGACGGAACTTACCGCTCCGCCGTGGATCAGGGGCGGGCCCACGGGGAGGGCAAAGGACCGTCGGCTCAAGAGGGAAAGCAAGCGGTTGCCCAGGACTGGATCGCCAGGATTGTCGCGGAGCAACCGGGAGAAGCATGCCAGGGCGTCCGCCGAGCGGCCGTCTTCGAGGAATTCCTCCGCCTTCTTCCATTGGACCCGCCGCAGGTTGGCTGCGAGCACGGAGTTGACACGCGCGGTTTCACGCTGTGCCGCGGCGATCCGGCATCCCAGCGCGAACGCGATGACGAGCACGGCGGCCGAAAGACAGCCGGCAAAGACATGCATCGGCTTGCGCCGCGCCCACCGAATGAAGTGCCGCCACGTCCCGAGGGGCCGCGCCAGTGTCGGCTCTCCGCGCTGGAATCGCTCGAGATCGTTCGCGAGATCGACGCCCGAGGCATAGCGCCGCGCCGGATCCTTCTCCAGGCATTTGAGCACGACGGTCTCGAGGTCCCGCGGCACGGCGGGATTGAGCGCTCGGGGTGACACCGGATCGAAATCCCGAATTCGCACGAGCGTTTCCGGCACACTGGAGGCCAGAAACGGCGGGCGACCGGTCACCATCTCATAGAGCAATGCGCCGATCGCATAGAGATCGCTTGTCGGCCCGACCTCCCTGTGCCGGCCTGAGGCCTGTTCCGGCGACAGGTAACACGGGGTGCCGAGAAGCTCGCCGGTGTGGGTGAGATCCGCGGCGGCGTCGAGCCGTTTGGCCAGTCCGAAATCCGTGATGCGCGGCTGATCCGAGCCGTCGACGAGGACGTTCGAGGGCTTCAGATCCCGATGCACGATGGACTCGCGATGGGCGAAGGCGACGGCGCCCGCGAGTACCCTTGCGTACTCGGCAGCCCTTTGCGGCGGCAGCGGTCCATGCCTTACGATCTCGGCAAGCGTCACACCGCGGACATACTCCATCGAGTAGTAGTATTGCCCGTCCTCCACCCCGATCTCGTGGATGCTGACGATGTTCGGATGCCGGAGCTGCGCGGCCGCCTCCGCCTCCCTCAGAAAGCGCTGAATGCTGGCGAGGTCAGCGAAGCGGCCCATCAGCAGGAGTTTCAGCGCAACGGTGCGATTGAGGCTGCGCTGACGCGCCCGGTACACGACCCCCATCCCGCCGTGTCCAAGAGCCATCTCAAGGTCGTAGTCGCCGAACCGTCCTCCCGCGGGCAGCCCCGCGGCGGTCGACGCCGGACCCGCAAGCGGCTCCATCGGCGCGGATTCGTCCTCGTCGTCCGCTTCGGAGAGCAAGGTCCGGGCAATGCACCGTTGGCACAGCCCGCCGAAGCCGTGAATGGACAGGGACTGTCCGCATTCGGGACAGGCGCCTGTGGAGGCTCCGCCGGCTTCGGGTCGTTGAAACGGGTGGGTCATGCCTGCGGGCGCGTCGCCCGGCCCGGGTGCGAATTCAACCCGCAAGAAGGCTCACCAGGTGCCGCAATTCATCCTCGATGTCCGTAGGGTCGGCAACGGTGCGGGCAACCTCCGACCGTATCAGTTCGCGATACCGCGCCCGGAGCCGGTGGACGCTCACCTTGACCGCGACAGGCGACAGGCCCAACTGGGAGGCAATCTCGCGGTAGGCCGATCCGGCCGCGGCGGCGGCCAGGTATTTCTTCAAGTGGTGAAACAGCCCGCTTCGTCCGGTGGCGGCAAACTCCTCCGCGAGACGTTCAAAGGCGCGCCCCATCGCGGCGCGCGCCCAGGAGCGATCAAAGAGCTTGTCGGGTGACGCGTCGTCGACTGGCTCCGCCTGGAAGCGGGACTCCGCCTCCAGGGAATCCCAGGAGATGTGCAGGTGCCCGCCGCCGCGCTTGAGCGCCTGCATCCGGGCGATGTCGTTGCGAAGGAAATTTCGCAGCGACTTCAGAAGAAACCATCGGAAGCGCCCGCGCTCCGGGTCCGCTGCGGACAGGAAATCGGATTCCATGAGCCGGGCGAAGAAGGCCTGGACGAGGTCCTGCGAGTCATCGGCCGAAAAGCCACAACCGCGGGTGTAGGCGTAGAGCGGGTACCAATACGTCCTGTAGAGTTCGGCCATCGCGGCCCCGCCCTCAGGGGAACTCAATTGCCGGGCGGCAAGGATCTGGCTCCATTGGGTGGTGTGGAATCGCGCCGAGCCAGCCCCGTGCAAACGGGGTGCGCCCGATTCACCGCCATCTTTGCCGGTCGAGGGGTCCATCACGTCACCGACACCAGGTCAGCCTGCCTTCGGCACTTTGCCGCAACGAGGATCCACGCAGCCTGCCGTGATACACCTCCATCCTCCAGGGCGTTTGGGGCCATCGCCGCCGACGCCACGAATCTTGATCGGACGCGTGAGTGGAACTTCAAGCTCATTCCCGACCTATTCGGGAAACCTGCAGAAAAACGCCGAGCCGCGGCCCGCGGTGGACTCGACCCAGATCTGACCGCCATGACGTTCGACGATCTTTTTGCAGATCGACAACCCGATCCCTGTCCCCGGGTATTCGTTCCGGGTGTGTAACCGCTGAAAAATGACGAAGATCCGTTCGAAATACTCCGGCTCGATCCCGATTCCGTTGTCCCGCACAAACATCACGGACGATCCGTCACGCCGTTCCGCGCCAATGTGGATTTCCGGCGGGCCCTCCCGCCGGAACTTGATCGCGTTCCCAATGAGGTTTTGGAAGAGGACCGTCAGTTGCACAGGATCCGCCCTCACGACGGGGAGTGGGTCGTGCGCGATTCGCGCGCCGCTCTCCCGAATCGCCGTGTCGAGGTTTTTGAGCGCCACCTCCAATGCCGCCTTGCAGTCCACCGGCTCGAACTCGCGCCCCCGCGTCCGGACCCGCGAAAATGCCAGCAGACCTTCGATCAGGGTCTGCATCCGCTGCGCGCCGTCGACGGCGTGGCCAATGAGTTCGTCGGCGCGCGCGTCCAGGGACCCCGCGTACCGCCGCTGGAGGATCTGCAGGCATCCCGCCACGGCGCGAAGCGGTTCCTGCAAATCGTGGGACGCCACGTACGCGAACTGCTCCAGATCCTGGTTCGAGCGGCGCAATTCCTCCGCCTGCTCGCGGATTGCATTCTCCGCCTCCTTCAACCGTGTGATGTCGGCTCGGATCGCCACGTACTGTCGCGGGTGCCCGGCGGCGTTCAGAAACGGAACAATGGTGGTGTCGACCCAGTACAAGCTTCCATCCTTCGCCCGATTACGGATCTCACCGTGCCAGACTTCCCCGCGTCCAATCGTCGCCCAAAGGTCGCGCATGAATTCCTTCGGGTGATGGCCGGAGTTGATCAGTCGATGATCCTGGCCCAATAACTCGTCCCGGCTGTACTTCGAGATCGCGCAGAACTTGTCGTTGGCAAACGTGATCCGCCCCTGCGGATCGGTGATCGCCACGATGGCGTGTTCATCCAGGGCCGCCTTCAGATCGGCAATCTCCTTGAAGGAAGCCCGCAATTCCTCCGCCTCCTGGTGGCGCTCCGAAATGTCCCGCGCGACCTTGGTCGCCCCGACGATCCTGCCGCCGGCGTCCCTCACCGGCGAGATGGAGACGGAAACGTGGATCTGCCTCCCGTCCTTCCGCTGCCGCACCGTCTCGTAGTGCCTCACGAACTCGCCCTGCAGAATCCGGGTGACAATGTCATCCTCCTCGGCCTGCCGCTCCGGCGGGATGATCCGCCGGATCGACGTGCCCACCATTTCCTCCGCCGAGTACCCGAAGATCGCCTCGGCACCGGGATTCCAACTGATGATCACGCCTTCGACGTCCTTGGCCACGACGGCATCGACCGAATCCCCGACCCTCGCTGCCTCCCGGATCACCTGCGCCGTTTTCTCCACGAGCTCCGCGCGCAGCCGGTGAACGGACCGGCCGAGAATGATGGCGAGGGTCAGAAGGATCACGAACCCCGCCGCGATCGGCACCCCGATCGGGTGGCCGAACCAACCGCCGATGACGGCCAACACGGCAAAGGTCAGGAGCAGTCCGCCGATCAGGAACACGGGTTCGGACAAGCGCCTGGCGCCCGGAGAGATAGCGGCCCGTGATGCTGGCGATTCCTTCATTCCAAAAGTGTCCTTCTTCATTTCCCAAACCGCTGTAGGGTGGTCGCATTGACTGAAAAGGGACAGAGCTCCGTTCTGGGCGCACTCACTGCCGACGCGGCATGCCTGGGCCTTCATTGGCTCTATGACGTCGACCGGGTGCGCTCCGTCATTCAGGCGTGCGGTCGGGCGGAGTTTCTCGATCCCAATCCCAGCCACTACCAGGGGGCCTCGGGATACTTTGCCCACTCCACGAAACGGGCCGGAGACCTTTCCCATTACGGAGAGGGCGCGCTGGTCATGCTCCGCTCTCTCACCTCCGGAAACGCCGCGGACCAGGGATTCCCTGTCCGGCGCTATGAAAGCGCCTTCCGGAACCATTTCGGAAGGGGCGGTGAGTTCCACGGGTACATCGACAACGCCACCCGTCGGACCCTCCAGAATCTCGAGGCCCGTGACCGGCGCGCCCTCGACGCCGCAACTGCCGTTGCCACCAGCCTTTCCGTCGAGGACAGGGAGGCCCTCGCCGACAGGGTGCTGCCCTACACACGGCAATTTACGGGGGACGCACTCCTCGAAACCATCGAGCGCGCCTTTGACGACCGCCGGGAGGTTGCCCGCGCGATGGCCCTGGCCATCGATCATACCAGTCAGCCCTGTGGCGCTGAGGACGACCAGGCCGGGGCGACCGCAAAATTGCCCGCCCTGGTCGCGCGCTATGCGGGCCAGGAGGACCTTCCAATCCACGTGGAGGCGGCGGTGCGGGTAACCCATGACCATCCCGATGCCGTTGGCTATGCGAGGGTCGTGGCCCGGCTCATGGAAGCGGCCGTCCTCGGCTCGGACCTGGTGCAGTGCCTGTCGACGGCCGTGGCGGCGGCCACGCCCGACCAACGGTCCCTCCTCGAACGCGCCTCCCACTCCTCCCCCGAAGACCCCGTCGCGGTCGTCAAGACTCTCGGACAGGCCTGTTCCGTCACCAAAACGGTACCGACAATCTTTTATATACTCGCGCGGTGGCCCCGTTTCACCGATGCCATCCGCATCAATCTCCGGGTGGGAGGTGACTCCTGCGGGCGCGCCATTGTGTTAGGGGCAGTTCTTGGGGCGGTGCACGGGATCGGGCGCCCGGCCGGCATACCCGCCTCCTGGCTGTTGCGCGTTCCACGGAACCGTGAGGCTGCCGAATGCTCCGAGAAACTTGACTGCGAACCGATCCGCGGCGGTCCAATGACCGGGGGTCCGTGAGGCGTTCCGGCGATCCACGAGCCGCGTATTCCCACGATGAAGGTGCGCGGGACATCACTTCCAGTTGGAGGGAAGAGGGAACGGAGCGACGCCGATCGGGTTGGCGCACAAAATGCTTTGCGCGATCAGTTGTTCCTCAACATGCTTCCAGCCCTCGAGGTGACGACTGTTCCCCATGAACCGGCCCTCACCCCATCCCTCTCCCTGCGGACAGGAGAGGGTCGCCGGAGACCGGGTGAGGGTTCCCCGCCGCGGTTCAAGGTCCGGAACATGGGGTCGTCCGGCAACGCGGAAACTTCCAATGACGACGACGCCGGTGATGCTGGTGGGTGGCGATGAAACCGCCCATTCCCTCCTCCAAGATGCTGTGGGACTCGGACTGGGACCTGCCACGATTCACCGCGTCCATAGCCTGGACGAGATCCTCAGCGCCAATGGCGCGAACACCTACGCCCTCATCGTCCTTGTGAATCCCGATCCGGACGACCTCGCTTGCCTCCAACGTCGTGAGGCGGCGGACGGGCAGTTGCCGTGGCCCGTCGTCATCCTCGGAAGCAACCGGAACCTGGAAGGTGCCGAGGCGCTCGCACCGGAGGAGTGGAGGGTCCCGGTTCTCGCGAAGACCCTGAAGTCCGCGTGGGCCGCCCATCGCCTGAATCGCGGCATGGCCCGGGCGAGAGAGGACCTGTTGAGCGTCGGTCGCCGCGTCTTCCATGACCTGCGCACGCCCCTGGGCGCGATCCGCGTCTCGACCGAGGCGTTGCGGGAGGAACTCGGTCCGATTCCGAGCCAGACCTCCGAGCTGTTAACATCCATTGAAGATTCGTCGGAGGAAATCGCCCGCATGATGGACCGGATCGCCATCGTACTGAAGGCGACGGCGCGACCCACGACGCCCATTCCGGTCAACCTGGCCGAATCAGTTGCCGCCGCTTGCGATCGGCACGAGAGGGGGATTCTCCATCGCAGGGCGACCCTCATCCAGGACGGGGTCTGGCCGATGGTGTGCGCGGTGCCCTTATGGCTGGAAACAATCTGGTGTGAGTTGCTGGCCAACGCGCTCGAACACACGCGCGACGGGGTTCGCATCCTCGTCGGTTGTGAGCCGGCCTCGCCGGAGGGTCACCGGTGCTACGTCGCGGACAACGGTCCCGGCATTCAAGCGGATCGAATCCGAACCTTGTTTCATCCCTTCCATCGACGGTACGAACCTGATGCTCCGCACGGACTCGGTCTCGCGGTCGTCGAGCGCCTCGTGACCCTCCAGGGCGGTCAATGCGGATACCGTGCGCAACCAGACGGGGGGGCCTGTTTCACATTCGTTCTGCCGGCGGCTCCGCCTGAAGATCCGTCCGCCAGCATCCGCAGGGCTGGCTCCCGCGCAAGGCCGTCCGACGCTGGCGCGGCATGAAATCCGTTTGCGCCTGCGGTCAATGAGAACCGAGGGTCCAGGCAACTCCACACCGGATCGGGGCGGCGGTCACGTTTGCATGCTCTGCGGGCCCCGCGATCCCGAACTGACGCCCGGCCTGCTGGAGTTGTTAAGGGGAGCACTGGGTGCTGGCGAGCAGGTCATCCTCGTGTCGGGGTCGTCCCGTGGGGCGGACCTGCTCGATCGCCTGGAGGTTCTCGGCGTCGATGTGCCGGAGGAACGCCGGTGCGGCCGGCTCGTCTTGAAGTGCGGTCCCGAAGGTCCACACACGGCACGACTCGGCACCACGCTCCAAGCCGCCGATATTCGCGCGCTCGTCGCCAACGGACTCGCCGCCGGATATTGGGCCGTCCGGATTGTGGTCGACATCGCGGGGTTCTTCGGTCCCGACGTCCCGGGGGCGGAGGTCGATCGGTGGGAAGCCGCCGTGAATGAGATCCTCATGCCGGGTTTCCCCGGCAGCTTGGTGTGCCTTTATGACGGGCACCGGTTGCCCTCCGAGTTGCTGGAGCTGGCACTCCACACGCATCCCGTCGTCCTCAGCAACGGCGAAGCCGCTCCGAACCCGTTCTGCCGATCCCGCCGCATTCCCGCCAGCCGGCCGACCTCAGGTCCCGCGGACCCCGTCGGCGACATGCTGAGGCAAATGCGCTCGGCGGCCGCGGTCACGCGCTCCCTCGAGCGGCTCCTCCGCGAGGAAGGGCCCGAACTCCCGCGTCAGGCAGGCGATGCCCTCGTCCAGGTCCTTAAAGATTCCGGGGACCTGGATGAAGCGGCGCCGCGGATTCTGCGTGCGATCGTCGAGATGTTTCAATTGGGAGCAGGGTGTCTGTGGCGACTTCGCCCCGAGCGGGGCGATCTCCAGTGCCTGTCGACGTGGAGCGCCACCGGCCAGGAGATGGATGAATTCCTGAGGGATCTGCGCCGGGTCCCCCTTTCTCCGGGCGCGCTCGTTCCCCCGGGCGCCTGGTCCGCAGTGAGGCCGGCCTGGTTCTCTGAGGCGACCTCCCTTGATGAACCCCCCTGCGTGGTGCGCGCCCGCCAGGCAGGCCTGCGGACCTTCGTGGCCATTCCAATTCCGGTGGAGAAGGACATCGGCGGCGTCATTGGAATGTTCAGCCGCGAGGTGAGGCGTCCTGGAGAGATGATCTTCCGGGATCTGCGCCAAATGGCTTCCCTGGTGGGCCAGTTTCTGGAGCGCAAGGCCGCTCAGGCCTCCCAACGCCTCCTGGCCGCGATTGTCGAGTCCTGCGACGATGCCGTCGTCAGCAAGGACCTCGACGGTATCATCACGAGCTGGAACCAGGGGGCCCGGAACCTGTTCGGGTACACGGCCTCCGAGGCGGTCGGCCAGTCGATTACCATGCTGATTCCTCCCGATCGGGAGGATGAAGAGCCCAATATCCTCGGGCGCATCCGCGCCGGGATCCGGATCGACCATTACCAGACGGTGCGCCGGCACAAGAACGGTTCCCTGCTGGACGTCTCGCTGACGGTGTCGCCGATCAAGGACGCCAACGGCCGCGTCGTCGGGGCCTCGAAGATCGCCCGTGATATCTCAGAGTCCCGCCGCACCCAGGAGGCACTGCGTCAGAGTGAAGCCAAGTTTCGGGCCCTCGCCGACAACATCTCGCAGTTCGCCTGGATGGCGGATCCGTCCGGGTGGATCTTCTGGTACAACCAGCGCTGGATGGAGTACACGGGCACCTCTCTTGGCGAAGTGGAAGGCTGGGGCTGGCGCAAGGTCCATCATCCGGATCACGTCCAGCGCGTCGAACGGAAGCTCCGCCGGCACTTCGAGGCTGGCGAGATCTGGGAAGACACGTTCCCCCTGCGCGGCAAGGACGGGCGCTATCGATGGTTTCTGTCACGGGCCGTTCCCTTGAGAGATGAACAGGGTCGCGTCACGCGCTGGTTCGGAACCAACACCGATATCACCGAACAGCTCGAATCCGAGCAGGCCGTGGCCGCGCACGCGCGCCGGGCGGAGTTCCTGTCGAACCTTGCCGCGCGCCTTCTCCGTACCAAGCACCCGAGACGACTGCTTGCGCCGATCTTCCGGCAGGTGGCCCGGGAACTGAAGGCTGACATTCACGTCAATTATCTCTACTCCAAGACCGGGGATCTCCTGGAACTGGAGAGCGCCTCCGGCCTCGCCGAAATCGAACTGCAGGGTTTCAGGACCCGCCGCATCGATGAAGGTCTCTGCGGGCGCGCCGCCTCGCTGAGAACTCCCGTCATCATCGGCGATTTGCAGGCCATGGCTGACGAGTACGCCGCGAAATGGCGCGCGCTGGGTGTGCGGGCGTTCACCTGTCATCCCATGCAGGCGGGCGATCGGCTTCTCGGGACCCTGGCATTCGCATCGCGCTTGCGGGAGGCATTTGACTCGGGTGAGGTCCGTTTCATCACCACCGCATGCGACCTGGTCGCCGCCACGCTCGAACGGGCGGACCTTCTTGAGGAGGTCCGTGCCGCCCGCGATGCAGCCGAACAGGCCAGCCGCGCAAAGGACGATTTCATGGCCCGCCTTTCCCATGAACTGCGCACACCGCTCAACCCGGTGCTCCTCGTCGCCACCGACGCGGCCAGCCGCCCCGACCTCCCCCCAGGCCTGCGCCAGGACTTTCACACCATCATTCGTCACACGACCCTCGAGGCGCGGCTCATCGATGACCTCCTCGACCTCACGCGCATCTCCCGCGGCAAAGTCGCGCTCGAACGCCGGTTGCTCGACGCTCACGCCCTCCTTCGGGAAACCCTCGACATCGTCCGCCCGGAACTCAACCAGGGCGGGATCGAACTCAAGGTCCAGTTGGAGGCCCCGTCGCACAAGGTCCAGGCCGACACGGTCCGCCTCCAACAGGTCTTTTGGAACGTCCTCCGCAACGCAGTCAAATTCACCCCGCATGGCGGCCAGGTCACCGTGTCGACGCGCTGCGATCCGGACCAGCGCACCTTGACCGTCTGCGTCGCCGACACCGGGATCGGCATGATACCTCGAGAGTTGAACCACATCTTCGACGCCTTCTCCCAGGGGGAACACGCGGCCGCTGGCGGCACCGCCTTCGGGGGCCTGGGACTCGGGCTCGCCATCTCCAAAACCCTCATCGAACTTCACGGCGGGTCCATCCGCGCGTTGAGCCGCGGCCGCGGGAAGGGCTCCGAATTCCTGATCGACGTGCCCCTCGCCGATGTCTCGGTCCCGGCGCCGCCCGCCGAAGGCACCGATGACCCCAGGGCCGCTGCCCCCCCCCCAACGACAGCAGTCCCACCCGCAAACCGGGATCACCGCCGCATCCTGTTGGTCGAGGACCATGAATCGACCCGCCGGACGCTTGCCCGCTTGTTGGCCCGGCGCGGTTACAAGGTCGACTCCGCCGGCAGCCTCGCCGAGGCCCGTCGCAAGGCGGACGGTGGCGTCTTCGATATCCTGGTGTGTGACATCGGCCTTCCCGATGGAAACGGATGCGATCTCATGTGCGAACTCGCGGCACGCCGTCCCCTCCGGGGAATCGCGCTGACCGGGTACGGGATGGAACAGGACATCGCCCGCTCGCGCGCCGCCGGTTTTCAGGTTCACCTGACGAAGCCGATCCGTGTGCAGGTCCTCGACGAAGCGCTGGATCGGATCCAGGGGATTCCCGGCTGACCCCGGCATTCGCCGACCGCGGGCGGCGCGCGGACCCACAGCCCGCCGCACCGATCCCGCGCCGCGCGGGGGGATCCGTGGGGCGGCCGTCCGCGTGGTAAATCCCCCCGTCTATGCCAACGATGAACCGGCCTTCGCGTCCTTGGGTGTCGGTCCGCCGCCGGGCGGTGTCACCCCTGCCTCGCTGGCCGAAATGTCAAGAATATGCTGCGCGAACTCCTCGTCCTCGCCCCGCAGGAGACCCGGCAGGGCTTCGCGAAAATCGCTCCTTTGACACCACTCGCGCATGTAGTCCTCCCAGGAACTCCAAAGACGCCGGTTCTGACGGTTCATGTCGGTTTCATAGACCAGCATGTAGGCCCGTTCGAAGATCGAAACGAGGATCCCGAACAACGCCGCCTTCCGCTCGACCTGCTCCGGAGTGAGTTCGAGGTCCACGCCCCCCCGCCGCAAGAGCTGAAGGTCGGCGTTATCGAGCACGAGCTTCAGGAAATCGGTGTACTGATCGGAGAGACGCTCGAAGATCTCCTCTTCGTCGTTCTGCCGTTCGCGCCGTTTGTCGTAGAGGAACACGAGGAGGGCGAAAGGGAGGCCGACCACCGTGACGACATAGCTCAGGAATTCCAACCATTCGAGGCTCGTCCATGCACCACTGTCCGCGGCCAGCATGGTCGGAATCTCCCGCCGTCCCGCGCGGCTGGCAAGCGGCCCCGGCGGCCGTCGAGGGTCCGTTATGGACGGCCATCGATCCCAGGAGTCCGGAGAATTCATTTGCGGCGCCTGATTGCGGCTTTCTAGGGTTTAGCCGGCACGGCGCCGGCCAGGCGCCGCCAACACATTCATGACTTCGCTTGTCCCTACCTCCGCCGAACTCACTGAATTGCGGACCGGCCTTCACCGGCTGGCGCGGAACCTCTGGTGGACCTGGAACCAGGATGCGCAGGACCTCTTTCAGGAGCTTTCGCCGCGCTCCTGGCAGAACCTCTATCACAACGCAGTGGCCGTCCTGTGGGAGGTCTCGGACTACGAACTCATGGTGCACCTGATGGAACCGGCATTCCGCCGCCGGGTGCAGGAAGTCCTGCGGGATTTCGACGCCTACCTGGAGGCCGACGATTCCTGGGCATCCGTCGAGGCCCCGCAATTCGCCCACCGCCCGGTCGCCTATTTCTCGGCGGAATTCGGCTTCCACGAGACCCTCCCGATCGCCGCCGGCGGCCTCGGGGTCCTCGCCGGCGATCATGCGAAGGGCGCGAGCGACCTGGGCCTGGGGTTTGTCGGAATCAGCCTCTTCTACCGCGAAGGCTACTTCCAGCAGTTCATCGATCAGAACAACTGGCAGACGGAATATTATTCCTGGCTGGATCCCAAGAGCCTGCCGCTCGAACCGGTCCTCGATGGAAAGGGACAACCGGTCCGCTGCAACGTGGGGATCGGGGTCAGCAACATCTTCTTCGGCGCCTGGCGGGTCAATGTCGGTCGATGCCCCGTCTACCTTCTCGACCCCCATGTGGATGAGAACGAGGAGCATTTTCGGAAGATGGCCACTCGCGTTTACGGCGGGGACAGTTCGACGCGGATCATGCAGGAGGTCCTCCTTGGGGTCGGCGGCGTGCGGCTTCTGCGCACGCTCGGCCTTCAACCCTCCGTCTTCCACATGAACGAGGGACACGCGGCGTTCCTGATCCTGGAACTCATCCGGGAGCGTCTCGCCGCCGGCTTATCCTTCGACGAGGCGTTCGCAGCGACGCGCGCCGAGTGCGTGTTCACAACGCACACGCCGGTCGAGGCCGGTCATGACCGTTTCGGCAGTGAACTGATGGCCTACGTCGTCCCGAAGTTCCATACCCAGCTCGGCCTCACCCATGAGCAACTCATGGGACTCGGTCGCGTGCGGCCAACCGACAAAAATGAACCGTTCTGCATGACGGTCCTTGCCCTCAAGGGATCCCGTGCCGCCAACGGCGTGAGCGAACTCCACGGCAAGGTCAGTCGCGACATGTGGCCGTCGCTCTACCCGGGTCGCGCCCCGGCCGATGTCCCGATCGGGCACATCACCAACGGCATTCATCTTCCCGGCTGGATCAAGGGGACCGTCCGCCGTTTCTGGTACGACAAGTACACGGAGTGGGAACGCACCAACGCCAGCATGGCAACGCCGGTGGCGGCCCATGTCCGACCCGCGGATTTCTGGGAGCGCCTCGTGAATTCCCAGGAGTTCTGGAACCTGATGGCGGATCCCTCGTTTACCAGCGACGAGGAACTCTGGTCCCTGCGTTACAAGCTTCGACGGCAACTCGTCGAGTTCGCCCGCCGCCGCCTCCTGCTCCAGGGCCAGCGTATCTCCCAGCGCGAGTTCATCGAGTTCGACCAACTCCTGAGCAGCGACGCACTCACGATCGGCTTTGCCCGGCGGTTCGCAACCTACAAACGCGCCCCCCTGATCTTCGACCAGTTCGAAAACATCGTCCGCGTCGCCCGGGATCCGTTGCGGCCGGTCCAATTCATCTTCGCTGGCAAGGCCCACCCACGGGACGACGCCGGCAAAACCTACATCCAGAAGATCATTCACCTCAGCAAGCACACCGACCTCAAGGGCCGCCTTGTTTTCATTGAGAATTACGACATCCACGTCGCCCGCCAGATGACCAGCGGCTGCGACGTCTGGCTCAACAACCCGCGTCGACCCCTCGAAGCCAGCGGCACAAGCGGCATGAAGACCGCCGTCCACGGCTGCCTCAACCTCAGCATCCTCGACGGGTGGTGGCGCGAGGGCTGGAATGGCCAGAACGGCTTCGCCATCGGCGATGATTCCCATCCGCCCGATGTTGCGACGCAGGACAAGCGCGACAGCGAAAACCTCTTCAATGTCCTGACCGAACAGGTGATCCCCGCCTTCTACAACCGCGGTGCTGACGGGATCCCTCGCCAGTGGATCAAGCGGATCCGTAGCGCCCTCACCACCCTCGCACCGCGATTCACCACCTGGCGGATGGTCCAGGAGTACGTGGCCAAATACTACGTCACCGGAAAATGACAAGGTGCCGATGACCTCCGTGCGCCCGCCATTCAATCCCCCGCCGCGGGATCAAAAGCGTCCCGAAGTCCGTCGCCGATGAATCCCAGCGTCAGGAGCAGAAGGACCAGCAGGCCCGCGGGACCCATCAGCAGCCACCAGTAGGTCCTCACCGGATTGATCTGACCGGCGCCATCGGCGATCAGCGACCCCAGGCTCGCCTGAGGCGGTTGAATACCAAGCCCGAGATAGCTCAGAAACGACTCCGAGAGCACCACCGCGGGTACGGTCAGCGTCAGGTACGCGATGATGATCCCCGACGTGTTGGGTAGGATGTGCCGGAAAAGGATTCGCGCGTCGCAAGCCCCCAGCATCCGGCTGGCCTCCACAAACGGCCGGGTGCGAAGCGATCGCACCTCCGCCCGCACGATTCGCGCCATGGTCAGCCACGAAATGGCTCCAAGCCCGAACACCAGCAGCACCAGAGACGCCGACGGAGATCGCCCCCCGCCAAAGATCCGCTCGAGAAATGCCTTCACCGGTTCCTGAAGGGTTGTCAGTACCACGATGATGAAGATGACCGACGGCAACGAGTAAAGGATGTCGACGGCGCGCATGAGGGCGCCATCGAGCCGCCCGCCGGCATAACCCGCCAGGGCACCCCAGGCGACCCCGATGGCAAGGCTGACACTGGCGGCGGCAAGACCGACCCAAAGGCTCACCGCCGCGCCCGCGAGCATCCGGGCCAAAAGATCCCGGCCGTTGGCGTCCGTCCCCATCCAATGGCGGGACGAGGGCGGCGCAAACTGATCGTCCGACAGACGGTTGGGATCGACGGGATGCCACCATGGCGCCGCCAGCACCAGCGCCAGCAGGAGCGCAAAAACGAAGGCCGAGGTCCATGCCGGCCGATTGCGGCGGAATCGCCTCCAGCCACGCCTCCACGGCGTCGCAGCAGCCGATAGCCCCGCGGCCAATTCACTCATGCCGGATCCTCGGATCGAGCCACGCATGAACCATGTCCGCAGCGAGATTCAGTCCCAGAAGCAGGACCGCATACAGGAGCGCCAACCCAACAATCAGCGGATAATCCCGGTTCAATGCGCTGTTGACCGTAAGCGTCCCAAGACCCGGGAGCTGAAACAGGTTCTCGACCACGAAGGAACCCGTCAGGAGATCCGCGAGCAGCGGACCCGAATATGTGATCACCGGAAGCAGCGCAACCGGGATTGCGTGGCGGAGAATGACCGCGCTCTCCGACAGACCCTTCGCGCGCGCCGTCCGGATGAAATCGGCGCGCAAGACCTCCACGAAGCCCTCGCGCGCGAGCCGCGACACGCGTCCCGCGTAGTAAAGGCCCAGGGTGCTCACCGGAAGGACCCAGGTCGAAGGTCCACCCCAAAGTGCCACCGGAAACACATCCCAGCGCACCGCCAGGATCAGCATCAGCAGCGGACCCGTGACGAACACCGGCACGCAAACCGCCAGCAGACTCAGCCCGCCCGTCACTCCATCCACCACACCTCCGCGTGACTTCGCCCCGGCTAGACCCCACGGAATTCCGATTGCAAGTGCGGCGAGAAACGACAGCACACCCAGGGTTGCCGATACTGGAAGCCCCTCTGCGATGATCGCCGCGACAGTGTGATTCCGATACTTCAGGGAGGGTCCGAGGTCGCCACGCAGGGCGCCAACCGCGAACCGCAGGTATTGGCGCCACACCGGGTCGTCGAGGTGGTAACGCGCCCGCAAAGCGCGGTCGATCTCCGGGGATGCGGGGGCCCGATCGCGGTCAAAGGGCCCCCCGGGCGCCATGCGGACAAGGCTGAACGCGGCGACGCTGATCACCAGCAGGACCACGGGAAGAATGGACGCGCGCTTCAACCAAAACATGCCTGAGGCTCGGCGGGGTTGAGCACCGGGAGTCGCAGGACACGAGCCGCTACGGCTCGAGGCTCCGAACAAACCGGAAGCTCTCTATGGCTCGCGGCATCATAGGTTGCGGCCCGCACGAGTCCAGAGCGCGCGAGGCGCGAACTCCGGCTCCCTTTCCCTCTCCTGTCCCAAAGGGAGATTGAAAATCGGCGGGAATCGCGCGAGAGGGAGGACCCACGTCCCTTTGCCCCTGCTATTTTTCCTTCGGTTCAAGGTCTTCGTGTTCACCCGGAAAGGGCCAGGGGCGGAGGCTCGCGTCACCGCCAAGACCCCATTCGCTTCCGAATCTTCTGTTTGGCGACGGCGTCAACCGGAGGCACCTTGCCCATCACGGTATGGTGGAAAGCGTTTATCGTCCCAGATTTCCCGCCGCGGCGTCCAAATATCCCGTCGCAGGCCGCACAGATCTCTGTCGCCTGTCGTCCATCATGGCCTCGATCTGGGTGCTGGCGGCCTGTCCCGTCTTCGCCGAGACGATCTATGACAATGCCGCCAACGCTCTGGACCAATACGTCAGTCTCCCCGGCGAATTCGGCGACGAGATTCAGTTTGCCGGTTCTGCCCGCACGGTGGTGTCGCTGGAATTCGAGGTTGTCGGGGAGACGAACATCCCCCCCGTGGCCACCGTTCGCTTTCGCCTCTACCTGAATGACGGACCCCTGCCGCCTCCCACCGAGCCGCAGTTCCCCACGCCGGGAACCGTGCTCTATGAGAGCGAAGAAATCCCGGTTCACGCCGGAGTCCAGCCCGTGCGGATCCTCGACCTGCAGGTGGAAGTCCCCGAGTCGGTCATCTGGACCGCGGAATTCCTGCATGTCGGTCCCGTGAATGGCGAGAGTGCCGGCATGCGCGTCTACCACCCTCCCGTCATCGGTCGCAGCTTCCGGGACTACTGGGTGCGGGACGCGAGCGGGTTTCACCTCTACCTCCTGGATTCGGGGGCCCCGGCCAGTTTCGCGGCGCGTTTCGAGGCCCTGCCCGATCCGCCGACGCGCCTCGCGCCCTCGATCGGATCGGCGGGTAACGCAGTCATCGAGGTTTCCGGCCCAATCGGAAGCACGCAGGTGCTCGAGACCTCCAGCGACCTCACGAACTGGGTCGCCCTCCAATCCGTCACCCTGACGACCAATTCAGTCGCCACCCTCGTCGATCCTGGACCCTCGGCGGGACCCGCCCGGTACTACCGCACCCGGCTAACCGCCGATCCACAACCAGTCGACAGGGTGGGGTTGCATCTAAATTTATCTGACATTCTGCCGTCCTCAATCGCCGCAGATCGGGATCGCATCGGCCACGGGTCGGTTCTTGATGGGGTTAGATCGTCTTGGGCGCAGACCGCGGGTCACCGCAGCGACCGCCGCATTGCGCAGGCGGCTTGCGCTGATGCGGGCTGAAGCCCGCGCGCCGGCCAAGGGGCAAGCCCGCCCTCATTTGGCGGCTGGGAAGCAGCTGGTCAACTGCGGGGCACTTGGCGAACGGCTCCAAAGCAACCAACCCGCCAACGGGCCGCCGCAGGAAAGTGCCAATAATCCATGTTTGACCCCAATCCTCTTTCACGAGGCGGAACGACTGGGTCCGCCTCCTTACGCTGGCGGCTACGGCCGGTTACGGCAGATCGGTCGCGCCCATCAGGTAACGGTCGCATTCCCGGGCCGCGCCGCGGCCTTCGTTGAAGGCCCAGACCACCAGGCTCTGGCCGCGGCGGCAGTCGCCGGCGGCGAACACGCCTTTGACGTTCGTCGTGTACTTCTCGTACTCGGCTTTGACGTTGGTGCGGGAGTCGCGCTCCACGCCGAGTTGCTCCAGCAGCGGCTGTTCGGGCCCGAGGAAACCCATCGCCAGCAGGACCAGTTGCGCGGGCGGACTTGCTTCGGTGCCGGGAACTTCCTTGGGCACGAACCGGCCCTTCTCGTTTCGCTCCCATCGATCTCGACCGTGATGCACTTCCTTGACGCCGGCCTGGTCGTCGCCGATGAACTCTTGGCGGTGGTGAGATACACGCGCGGGTCGGCTCCGAACCGTGGCGGCCGCCTCTTCCTGGCCGTAATCCAGGCGGTAGACCTTCGGCCATTCGGGCCAGGGATTGTCGGCGGCGCGCTCCATGCCGGAGGCCGCGGCAGGATCTCCACCTGGACCAGGCTGCGGCAGCCGTGGCGCATGGAGGTGCCGACGCAATCGGTGCCGGTGTCGCCGCCGCCGATGACGATCACGTCCTTGTCCTCGGCGGAAATGTAAGCGCCGTCCTTGCTGACCGTCCAGGAGGCTCTTGGTGTTGGCGGTGAGGAAATCCATCGCGAAGTGGACGCCCTTGAGTTGGCGGCCTTCGATCGGCAAATCGCGCGGCTTGGTCGCGCCGGTGCAGAGGACGACGGCGTCGAACTCCTTCAGCAGTCGCTCCGCGGGATAGTCGCGTCCCACTTCGGTATTGGCAGACGAACTTGATGCCTTCCTTCGCCATCAGGTCGACGCGCGCGCAGGACCACGCGGTCTTGTCCAGCTTCATGTTGGGGATGCCGTACATGAGCAGGCCGCCGAGACGATCGGCGCGTTCAAAGACGGTGACCCAGTGGCCGGCGCGGTTGAGTTGGGCGGCTGCGCACAAGCCCGGCCGGACCGGAGCCGACGACGGCCACCTTCTTGCCGGTCCGTACGCTGCGGCGGTTCGGGCATCGACCCAGCCTTCCTCCCAGCCCCGGTCAATGATGGCGCACTTCGATGTTCTTGATGGTGACGGGCGGCGCGTTGATCCCGAGCACGCAGGAGCCTTCGCACGGCGCCGGGCACACGCGCCCGGTGAAATCGGGGAAGTTGTTGGTCTTGTGGAGGCGTTCCAGGGCCTCGCGCCAGAGACCCCGATACACCAGATCGTTCCACTCCGGGATCAGGTTGTTGATCGGGCAGCCCGAGGCCATCCCGCTGAGAAGCGTGCCGGTGTGGCAGAACGGCACGCCGCAGTCCATGCAGCGCGCGCCTGCTCCCGCAGCTTTTCCTCCGTCATGTGATGGTGGAATTCGTTCCAATCCTGGATGCGCTCGACCGCGGTGCGATCCAGCGGAAGCTCGCGCAGGTATTCGATGAATCCGGTGGGTTTTCCCATGAGTCGAATTGAATTGTCGGTGGGATTCCGCCGAATCGGAGGGCGTCGGCCGCGGAACGGTCCTCAGCTACCGCCAATTCGCGCCACGTCTCGCACGTTTTCCTCGAACGCGGCCATGATGGCCTCCTCGCCGCAAAGTCCGCGCGCCTCCGCGTTCTTCAAGGCGAGCAGGATACGCTTGTAATCCTTGGGCATGACCTTGACGAACCGGGGAACCATGGCGTCCCAATGGTCGAGCACAACCGCGCCGCGCTCGCTTCGGGTATAGGCCACATGCCGCTGAATCATCTCTCGGACGATCTGCGATCTCCATCGGATCCATCCAGTCCCTCCAGGCCCACCATCGTCCGGTTGCAGCGAACGAGGAAATCCCCGCGTTCGTCCAGCACATAGGCGACCCCACCGGACATGCCGGCGGCAAAATTCCGCCCGTCGGGCCCAGGATGACGACCCTGCCTCCGGTCATGTATTCGCATCCGTGGTCGCCAACCGACTCGACCACCGCGTGGACGCCGCTGTTGCGGACGCAGAATCGCTCCCCGGCCATGCCCCGCATGTACGCCTCACCGCTGGTCGCACCGTAGAAGGCCACGTTGCCAATGATAATGTTGTCCTCGGGAACGAAGGTGGAACCCGCCGGCGGATAGATCATGACCTTTCCGCCGCAGAGGCCCTTGCCGAAGTAATCGTTGGCGTCGCCCTCCAGGATGAACGTCATGCCTCGTGGCGCGAACGCGGCGAAGCTCTGGCCGGCGCTGCCGTTGAAATGGAGCGTGATGGTGTCGTCCGGAAGCCCTTCAGCGCCGTACTTTCGCGTGATCTCGCTGCCCGACGATCGTGCCGACCACGCGGTTGACATTGCGGATCGGGATGTCCGCGAGGACCTTCTCACCGCGCTCGAGGGCCGGTCGACAGACCTCCAGCAGTCGCGTCAGTCGAGCGACTTTTCCAGGCCATGGTCCTGTTCCTGGGAGCAGAAGCGGCCCACCTCCGGCGGCGCTTCGGGCGCGTAAAGGATGCTGGAGAACTCCAGTCCGCTGGCCTTCCAGTGCTCCACGGCCTTCCGCGCCTCGATGCGGTCAACCCGGCCGATCATCTCGTTGATCGTGCGGAAGCCCAGCTTCGCCATCAACTCCCTTACTTCCTGGGCAATGAAGCGCATGAAATTCACGACGTGCTCCGGGTCGGCCCCCGAAGTTTCGGCGCAGTCGGGGTCCTGGGTGGCGACACCCACAGGACACGTGTTGAGGTGACACACCCGCATCATGATGCACCCCACCGCCACCAGCGGCGCGGTCGCGAACCCGAATTCCTCTGCACCCAGCAGCGCCGCAATCACGACGTCCCGGCCGGTCTTCAACTGGCCGTCGGTTTCGACCGCGATGCGCGAGCGCAGATTGTTAAGGACCAGCGTCTGGTGAGTCTCCGCCAGGCCCAGTTCCCAGGGAACCCCCGCGTGCTTGATCGAGGTCTGGGGCGAGGCGCCGGTGCCGCCATCGTATCCGGAGATCAACACGACGTCCGCATGCGCCTTGGCGACCCCCGCGGCGATGGTGCCCACCCCGACCTCCGCCACCAACTTCACGCTGATGCGCGCCTGTCGGTTGGCGTTCTTCAGGTCATGGATCAGTTCGGCGAGGTCTTCGATCGAGTAGATGTCATGATGCGGCGGCGGCGAGATCAGACCCACCCCGGGTGTCGAGTAACGCACCTTGGCAATCCAGGGGTAGACCTTCGCGCCCGGCAGTTGTCCGCCCTCCCCCGGTTTCGCGCCCTGGGCCATTTTGATCTGCAGTTCCCGCGCGCTGGCGAGGTACTGGCTCGTAACGCCAAACCGGCCGGACGCCACCTGTTTGATCGCGGAATTCTTCGAATCGCCAAGTTCGTTGGTCCATGTGTACCGGACGGGGTCCTCCCCGCCCTCACCCGTGTTGGACTTTCCGCCCACGCGGTTCATGGCGATGGCGAGGGTTTCGTGGGCCTCCTGGCTGATCGATCCGTAGCTCATGGCCCCCGTCTTGAAACGCCTCATGAGGATCTCGACCGATTCCACCTCGTCGAGCGGCACCGGTTCGGCCGCCGGCTTCAATTCGAACAGACCCCGCAGCGTGTAGAGGCTCCGCATCTGATCGTCGACCAGCTTCGAGTATTCCTTGAACACCGCGTAATCGGCCGTGCGGACCGCCTTCTGCAGTTTGTGAACCGTTTGCGGATTGAAGAGGTGAAGCTCACCATCCACCCGCCACTGGTACTGGCCGCCCACCTCCAGCGTATGTCCGTTGGCTGGCCGGTCAGGAAACGCGTGTCCATGACGCGCCAGCGTTTCACGGGCGATCTGGTCTATGCCAATGCCGCCAACCCTCGAGGCGGTCCACGTGAAATACTTGTCGATGATCCCGTTGCTCAGCCCGATCGCCTCGAAGATTTGCGCCCCTCGATAGGATTGGATGGTGGAGATCCCCATCTTGGATATCACCTTCACGACCCCTTTGGTCGCGGCCTTCGTGAAGTTCTTCACAGCCGTCTTGTGGTCGATCTCCTTGAGAAGACCCTGACGGATCATGTCGTCGAGCGTCTCGAAGGCCAGGTACGGGTTGATCGCCCCGCAACCGTACCCGATCAGCAGCGAGAAATGATGGACCTCGCGCGGCTCGCCGGATTCCATCACAAGACCGACCCGGGTCCGCGTGCCTTCGCGGATGAGATGATGATGCAGCCCGGCAACCGCCAGCAGGGCCGGAATCGGGGCGAAATCCTTGTTGACGCCCCTGTCCGAGAGGATCAGCACGTTGTAACCATCTTCGATCGCCGCATTCGCCGACTCGAACATCTCGTCCAAGGCCCGCTCCAGGCCCGCCGCGCCTTCTGCCGCTTTAAAGAGAATCGGCAAGGTGATCGAACTGAACGCGGGATGATTCAGGTACTTGAGCTTGGCGAATTCCTCATTCGTGAGGATGGGTGTCTTGAGCTCGATGAGCTGGCAGGAACGCGGCTCGGAAACCAGGAGGTTCCGCTCCGGGCCGATCGTCGTTTCCGTGGAGAAGATCAGTTCCTCCCGGATGCAGTCGACGGGCGGGTTCGTCACCTGGGCGAAGAGTTGCTTGAAGTAGGTGTACAGCAACTGCGGCCGATCGGACAGGACCGCCAGCGGCGTGTCGGTCCCCATCGAACCCACAGCCTCCACACCGTCGCGTGCCATCGGCGCCAGGAGGACCCTCAGATCCTCGAACGTGTAGCCGAAGGCCATCTGGCGGTGCAGCATCGTCGTGTGATCCGGGATCGTGACGACCGGCGCCTGCGGCAGGGAGCCCAGGTCCACCATGTATTTCTGAATCCACTCCCGGTACGGCTCGGCCCGGCAGATCGAGTCCTTGATCTCGTCGTCGCCAATGATCCTGCCCTGTTCGGTGTCGATCAGAAACATGCGCCCCGGCTGGAGGCGGCCCTTTTGTTGAACCCGCTCGGGGGCGATGTCGAGGACGCCCGCCTCCGATGCCATGACCACGAGGTCGTCGTGGGTGACGTAAAAGCGCGAAGGCCGAAGTCCGTTGCGGTCCAGGCAGGCCCCGATCTGGAGTCCATTGGTGAACGCAACCGAGGCGGGGCCGTCCCAGGGCTCCATGAGGCACGAGTGATACTCGTAAAATGCCTTGCGCTCGTCGCCCATGCTCTCATGACCCACCCAGGGCTCGGGGATCATCATCATCATCGCCTGCGGAAGCGAGCGACCACTCAGCACGAGCAACTCGAGACAATTGTCGAACATCGCCGAATCCGAGCCATTCGGGTTGATGATCGGGAGGATCTTCTTGATCTCATGGGTATCCCCCAGCAGCGGGCTCGCGAACATCGCCTGCCGCGCGTGCATCCAGTTGATGTTCCCGCGCAGCGTGTTGATCTCGCCGTTGTGCGCGAGGTAGCGGTACGGATGCGCGCGTTCCCAGCTTGGAAACGTGTTGGTCGAGAAGCGCGAGTGCACCAGGGCGAGCGCCGTCTCCATGTCCGGCAACCGCAGATCCGGGTAATACTGGTCGAGCTGGGTCGGCATCAGCATCCCCTTGTACACGAGGGTCCGGCACGAAAGGCTCGCCACATACCAGAAATGGGTCCCTGGCTCGCCCGCATTGCGCACCTCGGAGTACGCCCGCTTGCGAATGATGAAGAGCTTTCGCTCGAAGGCCTGGTTGTCGGGGATCCGCCGATTGCGCCCCACAAAGCACTGACGAACAATCGGCTCCGACGCCTTCGCCGTCGCGCCTATTGGCGAGTTGTCCGTCGGAACCGTGCGCCACCCCAGCACCTTCTGGCCCTCTTCGCGGATGATGCGCTCGAAGGCGCGTTCGCAGAACCGCCGGTGTTTGGCATCCTTCGGGAGGAACACCATGGCGATGCCGTATTGGCCGGGCTCCGGCAGATCGAATCCGCTCTCGGAGGCCACGCGGGCAAAGAAGGCGTGCGGGATCTGAATGAGGATGCCTGCGCCGTCCCCGGTGTTGGGCTCGCATCCGCACGCGCCGCGATGATCGAGGTTCAGGAGGACCTGGAGACCCTGGCGAACGAGTTCGTGGGATCGGCGGCCTTTGATGTTGACCACGAATCCCACCCCGCAGGCGTCGTGTTCAAAGCGGGGATCATACAGGCCCTGTTTGGGCGGAAGGCCGTGCCATCGCGCCTGAAAGGGCACGGATCCGGGTGTCGGGTTCGTCATCGGGACCTACGTCTCTCGTGTCCGGACGCCTGTTCGGCGTCAAATTCGCCAAGTGTTTAAGGTCTCCACGTCCAGATGCAATCCTTGTCTCTGCCCCATCCGACTTTCCCGCTTCCCGTCAACCATCCCTCCATCCCTTACCCCATCCCGCACCCGTCCCATGCGTCCGATGGTGGAGGGTCGTCCCAATGCGCGCTCCCCGCGCTGGCGGAGGTCTCCATGAGCCGTCGGCTCGTACCCGCCGAGGTCACGAGGCGGAGCTACGCGCGTCCGCTTCCTGACGCCGGAGTCTACACCGGGTTCACAGTCGGCCGCGTTCGGTCGTCGGGAAGGCCGTGGAAACAGTTGCCTATCGGCATTCCGCTCACCGTCCAGGACCGTCGCCGCGTGACGCCATCGCGGGCTCCGCCGTGCGAATCCACCGGCGCGCCTTCATTTCAAATTGAGGCAGCGTGCCGCGGTCCACGATTCGCACAGGCACCCGCAGCGCCAATCGCGTCTGGAAGGCCTGCTCCAGACGTCCCTTCAGATCGACCGCCCCCGAGATGTCCCCATCGATTTCAACCTCCACCTGCAGTTCCAGCAGGGCGCCCGCGCTGTGGATCTGGGCGCGGTATTCGAAGACGCCGCCGACCTCCCGAATCACCTCCTCGACCGCGCTCGGAAACACATTCACGCCCCGGATCACAACCATGTCGTCGCACCGACCCAGGATGCCGCCCTCCAACGCCAACTCTTCGCTGCCGCACACGCAGCGCGTTGTTCCTGCCCGCGGCCGAACCAAATCTCCCGTCCGATACCGAATCAGGGGAGACCCGGCGCGACCCAGCGTTGTGAGAACCAGTTCGCCGATGACGCCCGGCGCGGATGCGCGACCGGTTTGGGGATCGACGATCTCCGCCAGGTAGGACGACTCGATCACATGCAGCACCCCCGGCGTCGACGGACATTCGTAGCTGACTGGACCCACCTCGGTCATGCCGTGATGATCGAAGACCCCTGCCCCTTTCCATGCCCCCTCGATGGCGGCGCGGATGACGGGGACGCTGCCACCAGGTTCCCCCGCCACGATGATTCTGCGGACGCACCCGCTCGCCAGATCCAGGTGCTCCGTGCGGGCAACCTGGGCGAGATGCAGGGCATAGGTTGGGGTGCAGCAAAGCACCGTCGCCTGTTGCTCGAGGAGTGAGCGCACCCGCGCCACGCTGGTCAACCCGCCTCCCGGCAGGCACAGGCATCCGAGGCCAAGGGCGGCCTCGAAGGCCGTCCAGAACCCGAGAAAAGGCCCGAAGGAAAAAGCGAAGAAGATTCTATCGCGCCCCGAGACCCCGGCGGCACCGTATACCCGGCGCCAATTCCCCAACATCCAGTCCCAACTCTCGCGCGTATCGAGCCAGCGCAAGGGCCGGCCGGTGCTGCCGCTGGTCCCGTGGCAGCGGCAGTACGCATCGATGTCAAACGTCAGGTTCGTCCCATAAGGTGGATGCTCCGCCTGATCCACCACCAGGTCATGCTTGCGCGTGAAGGGAAACCGTCCTCGGAATTCATCGAGGGTCACGAAACGCGGGATCACCCCCGCCTGGTTCCAGCGGTCGCGATAGAACTCATTCCGCGCCCCCACCAGCGCGACCAGTGCCCGGAGTTGCGCCAATTGGCGTTCTTCGAGCTCCGCTCGCGTCGGCGCCCCCATTGCCATGGACAGCACCCCGCCCGGTCAAGGCTTGGGCGCCTGCGCCACCGGCATCGAGGAATCCTGAACGGACACCGATGCCCTGGCGTGTTTCGCCGGACCCGTCGCCGGCTTGTAGAGGGTCACGAGGCAACCGCCGAGCGCCGCAAGGACGATCCCCAGGTAAAATGGCACCGGGATCGATCCCCAACCGCCGGCCGGTGGATGGAGCAACAGCGCCACGACCGCGTTCACCACCGGCGCCCCGGCAAACACGATCGACATCACCACGGCCGGCGTGCCCCGCGCGCCAAAGGCCAGGAGCACTCCGAACGCACCCGCGGCGCCCACGACCCCCGCGAACAACGACCACCATGCCCCGCGCGCGGGAAAACTCCAGGTGGCGCCTTTCGCCAGCAACAAGACGGCCGGCGCCAGAACCGCTGTCAGGAAGTACGCAATCCCAACGAACAGCAACGCCTTGATTCGGCCATGGATCGGATCCCCCATGCCCGTGGCGCCGGAGTGGAGAAAAATGCCGTAGACCCCCCAGGTTGCGACGGTGAGAAGGGCATAGGTGAGCCATCCGGCACTGGAGGAGGATTGAGCCGCCATAATGACGACGATTCTAGGAGGGGTCCTTCTTCGTGCAATCCGTTTGTCCTCGTCAGCCCGCGCGACGAAGGAGCCACCCTGTGTGCCCGTCCCCTCAGCGACACAATCTCGACGGGGCTGAGTCAACCGGTTTGCGATGCCAATCGAGACGCGGCGCTACGACCGAACGGAGGCCAGCCCCGGCCTGTTCCCAATCCTCACACGCGGACTCTCCTGGGTCCCACATGCGTTGCTCTGGCGTGGAGCGCCGAGATTGCGATTGCCAACAGCATGCGTTGGCGGCATTTCTCCACAGTAACGATCCCACCCGCGTCCGTCGCCACGGCGCGTGGGAGATCGGCGATGGTCGGGCGATTGGCGCAGTGGCTAGCGCAGCTCCCTTACACGGAGTGGGTCGGGGGTTCGAATCCCTCATCGCCCACCATTTCTCGCCCTGCAAAGCATCGAGGCGGATTCATCCGTACACACCGAGGGCGCCGCCGATGACGACGCTGTGTCGGTCGGTTTTGCGGTGGTCTCTCCCGGATACTTCCGCACGCTGGGGATCCCGATTCGAGTCGGACGCGATTTTGATGCGACGGACCACACCGGCTCTCCCTACCGTCCGCTCAAAACAGCATCTCGAAATACACGAGGGGCACACCACGGTAAATGACACGGCCAACCTCACGGAAGCCGCATTTGACGTAGAAGCCTCCTGCCCCAGCCTCCGCGTCGTAGGCGTCCAGGCGAATCGCTTGGCTCGGCCAGGATCCGGCGATTGCCGCTGCATTCGTCAGTAATTGGCGTCCAATGCCTCGCCGCTGCACGGAAGGCGCGACCGCCATGTCGAGGAGGTAAAGGGGCCTGGGAACGCTCGTGAAGTATTTTGGGTCGATGGCCCACGGTTTCTTCGTAGCGAGGCGGAAGGTGCCGACGATTCGGTTGTCCTGACAGGCGATCACCGCCCGTGAAGTCCTGATCCCGCGCAACACACCTTTCACTGTACCACAAGATGACCAAGGGCCGCGCCCGTACCGATGCGTCAAATCTTGTGCGACACACGCCCTCAGCGCTGCAATCGCCTGCGCGTCATCTTCAGTCGCGGTCGCGAAGTCGATTCGATGGCGCGCCTTTCGTTTCCTTCGCCGAAAAAGAACGGCCGGCCGTCGGTTCCTCGGACGTAAACGAGTTCGAGGAACAGTTCGTCCTCAGCCGATTTCCATTGGTAGCGCAGGTTGTTCATTGCCGGTGCCGGGCCCGATTCGATTCTGACTCCGACGCCAATGCTCCAAATAATCCACAAGATACCGGACGCGGCGGCGCACTCCAGAATCAGGGGACTCCTTAAATCCGCGCATTCCTTCCTCGAACTCCGGAGAATGGACCCTCGCTGCAAGCGGCAATACGCCGGGAACTCGGAAAGATCGTCAGCACCATGGCCGTGCCGGACCAGACGTTGTGAAAGGTGACCACCAAGGAGCCGAAACTCAAACTGAGGAAACCGTTCATGAAGACCCCAGGAAGTCCAAGGCCGCGCAATCGGATAAAGAACTCCGCCTAGCCAGGCTAGGCCCGATGCTGGACAATGTGGGAAAGGCCGATCACCACAAATTGTATGATGGCGTAAATTTCAACAGCGCGCTCCATAGTCACTCGTGAGGCGGCGGACGGGTCACGCATGACCAGTGACCTCGCTCCAGGCCAGTCCGGGGTCGAGAAAAGACCCGTCGCCCGGAGGGCCCTTCCTACTTTTCAGACGGGCTCTCAGGCGTCTCCGGTTGCTTCTTGACGTAGGAATACCCGCCCCTTTCCATACTCCGGCCGATGCGACCGAAATTGGATGGAGCCATCGCCCGGCACAAATCGCAATCCGTACACCAGTATCCAACGTAAAACCTGCCTGGGACGTTCTCAGCAACACGGCTCTTGAAGGACTCCAACGACATGCTGTTGTTCGGCGTTTTCGGTTCATTTCGTTTTGGGTGGTTCGGCATCTTCCATTTGAGGCTGAACCTTCCGGAGTTCGTAGCGAGCCAACCCTCTTTCTTCGGCGATTTCGAAGCTTGTCGGCGCCTCTTCCTCACCGCCACCTAACGCAGCCAAGGTCAGTTTTTCGTCCTGAATCTGGTAAATGGCGACGACCACTTTTCCGATGCTATCAGCCTGTGATGGCGGACAGCCTTTGATAGTCGCGCATAATCGCTTTGGGTCCGTGTCTGTGGGCAGTGTAATGGTCGTCTCAAACCAAAAGTTCGAGTCCCGGTGAAAATGGAGTGAGTTGCCGATGATCGTAATTCTGATCTTTTGCTGCGACTGATCACCGACTGTGACCCCCGTCCATGCTCCTTGGAGAAGCTGGAGTTCTGCACCAACTGGTAGGTTGGCAGCGCTCTTGGCTTTGCTGATGATTTGCCCGCCAGCGTTAGCGATGAAGTTGATCGTCATGCAAACAATGGCGATGGAATGTCGAAATCGTTTCACGGCTTCAAGTGTCAGGCGGCTGGCTGCGCCGGGTGTCAGGAACTTGTGAAGAGATTGTAAAACGTGTGTCTACAGGTCACCCCGGTATCAAATCCGCCGGCCTCCCTGAGGCCCGCTCGCCGCCGCCTGCCAAATCTACCCGCCGAAATGAGCCGGGCGGGCGAACTAATCGCTGCGTGAGCGGCTCAAGAGCGTGGGCCCTTTCTACTTTTCGGACGGGCTCTCAGGGCCTCCAGAGAATAGAGAGTTTCGCGCCAACGGACGCCACCGTACCGCACATTCACCTACGTTGAATTGAGCAGAGCGCATAGGAAGACCGGCAATGCGCATGCGTGCGCGGCGACAGCCGCACTTGAGGAAAACCCCGACTCCACCGCCACGCAAGTTTAAACTTGTTGCCTTTGACCAGTGATCCTGGCTGAAATCGCTTCGCCGCCGAAGGAGGAAACTCCCTCGCGTCAAAATCCAATCGCTGATCGAAGTTTCCGTTTCATTGAGGCCACTACCGACTACGACACGAAACTGGCAACCTGATCACCGCTCGATGACACCCTGCGCCGTCGGTATCCGTTATTACGAGAAAGGTTCATTCCACAGACTGTTTTCATTTATCGCCATTGCTGACTGGCTCAACACGAAACGCCGTCAACTCCTGAGCGAACTGACGCAATCTTATGATCAATGACCTCATCGGCTGGATGCTTTGTGCAATCTACGGCGTTCTTACCACCGTCTGCCTTGCGGTATGCCTGGGAAGCCTAATTGCGGCTGGCTGTTGTTTCGCAAAGCTTCTTCGTTCGCGCACAGCGTGGCTTGCATTTTTGTTCTACTGCCTGGTCACTTACGCAATGTTTATTGCCGCATTAATGAGTGTGAAACTGCAGAACATTATGGGAGACCTCAAATCCGCCGCGGGGCTTATTGTGGGCATGGTCCTGGCTCTTCCAGCACTTCTCGTAGCTATTCCGATGCGGAAATCAGAGCGTGGAACTCTGTCAAGCGGGCTCATTTAGGCCGATTCTAAAACTTTTCCTGGGCCTGATCGGCTTTGGGTGTGGGTTCTACGCGTTTTTCGCGATTACATATGACCTCACCCTCCATTTGACGCCATGCTGGTTGATCGCATCAGTCGTATGCTACCCAATCACCTTTTCCGGTGCTCCGGTGGTAATGGGACTGGTCTCTAATGTCTGGTCTCCACTGATCCTTAACATTGTTGCACTAACGTTTGCGCGAGACCTGCTTGGCATGATTCGCTCCGCCAACAAGGCGGCCCCTTGAACGAGCCATCGAGCTGCTCGCCCCGTGTGTGACCGTGACCCACATTGTAACGCATCACAGACTTCCCTGAAAACCGATCGGGTTTTGCTCACGTTCGTCTTCGCGTCAGATCCGGGACATCCGTCAGGAGCGTGAGCGAACTTCGCGCGGCGGGGCCGTCGGACGGGACTCCCGGAACATTGCGGCGTTGTGCAGACTCCGGCTCGATGGTCGGTCATTCGGATCGCCGCACACGACTGGAATTGCCCGCAGCACACCCGGCCTCGCCCAGGAGCCTGACCACTTTCCCTTTCGGTTCATTGTCGATCAGGTCGAATCGACCGATAAACAGCGCAGCGGTGAGACTCAAGGAATTGCCGCCAACGAAACACAAACCAGCTCGACATCGCTCCGGGCAAAAACGCAACGGTTCGCAAACGCAGGCGGCGTCCAGGCGCATCTCCTCTGCCCGAATGGAGAAGCAGGTTCCAACAGATGCGCCCGGCTGATTTCGCAATACCCGTCGGGGGCGAGTCGCGCCCGGATCAGATTTCCCTGGTCGGTGAATAGGAGGAAGCCATCGTTGCATCGCGTGATGTGGATGCTGGAGCCATTGCCCGATGCCGTCACCGTGTTTGTCGTCCAGACCTCCTTTCCGGTCGCAGCTTCGAGGCAGACCAATTCTCCAGAAATCCTGGCGGAGTAAACGTATTCATCCTGAAAGAGAGCGGTTGAGGTGTTGCTCAGGACCCGCTTTGTCGAAGCCTTGGATTCCGGCCACATCACCGATGCCGACGATCTATCGCGGTCGAGCTGGAACATGACGCCGGCAACCAGTAACCGGCCGTCGTGGAAGACAGGCGTGGACACCGCCATGTCGCCGGGCGTGTGGAACAATTCCCGCCACCAGATCCTGCCCGTGCGCGGGTTGAGCGCTGTGACGCCGGCCTGGGTCCAGACGATCAGCTGCCTCTGTCCGCTGGACGTGATGACGATTGGCGAGCTGTACGTGAACGGATCATTGAGCGCTCGCCACACCTCCCGACCCGATTCCTTGTCGAGGGCCACCACGCATGCCTCCTGTTTCCCGAAGATTAGAAGCACCAGCAGGTTGCCCTCGATCAAAGGCGACGCAGTGATGCCACTGAAGGGCTCGACTCCATATTTCTCCGCAAGTCTCATTTTCCACACCACGTCGCCGGTACCTGCATCCAGGCAATAAAGGTCCCCCAGCGCGCCGAGCGAATACAGTTTCCCCTCGTGAATGATCGGCGTCGCACGCGGTCCTCCGCCATCCGGGCCGAGCGCCCAGCCCGGGTATGCCACCGGATAGGTGTGCTGCCAAACGGGTTGGCCGGTCCCGGCAGCGAAGGCGAGCACGCGCTCCCTGGCCGACTTGCCGGCGCCTTCGACATCAGTGACGTAGACGCGGCCGCCAGCCACCACGGGACTGGACCAGCCTCGGCCCACTGGCATTCGCCAGGAAACCGGCAATGCACCCGGCGGGAACGACTCCATGATGCCTGTTTCGTTCCAGGCCCCGTCACGACTCGGCCCGCGCCATTGCGGCCAATCATCCGCCGAAGCGGTCGAGACGCCGATCAGGGCCAGTGCGGTCGTGACGGTGCAAACTGGCAACGACAAAAAGAACATCGAAGGTCGCTCGGGCCGGTTCCTGGTGGCAGGTGGGACCTCTTTGATGCAGAACCTTGTTCCGGCTCTGGGCAAGGAGATTTGGCCAGAGAATGGACAGGGCGGACAGTGGGGTACGGATGCAAGGCGCGGGCAACCGTGGATCGTTAGCGCGATGCCCTTTGCGAGCTGTCCCAAATGACATTGCCTCACGGCTTCCCGCCTCCCACTCTCCGTCCATGAAGTCGCCGACACGATTCCTTGCGCGTATTGCGATGTTACTTGCCGCCGGGTCCTTTGCGGCTGCGGGCGTTGACTTTGCCCTCCGCGACGGCGACCGGGTTGTTTTCTACGGCGACAGCATCACCGACCAGCGACTCTACACGACTTTTGCGGAAACCTATGTCGTGACCCGCTTTCCGCGACTCGACTTCCGCTTTGTCCACTCGGGTTGGGGCGGCGACCGAGTCACCGGCGGGGGCGGCGGGCGGATCGACCTGCGACTGACCCGTGATGTCTTCGCTTATCGTCCAACAGTGATAACCATCATGCTGGGTATGAATGATGGGTCCTACCGGGCCTTCGACCAGGGGATCTTCGACACCTACGCCGGCGGCTATCAGCACATCATGGACGCATTGAAACACGAACTGCCGGGCATCCGAATCCTCGCGATCCAGCCCTCGCCGTTTGATGACGTCACGCGGGCCCCAGCCTTCGCCGGTGGGTATAACGCGGTCCTCCTTCGCTATGGCCAGTTCGTCACTGAACTCGCCGGACGCGAGGGCATGTCGGTCGCAGATTTAAACGGTCCAATCGTCGCCGCCCTGGAAAAGGCAAAGGCGGCGGATCCGGATCTCGCGACGAAGATCATCCCCGATCGCGTCCATCCGGGGCCCGGCGGCCATCTGCTGATGGCTGGCTGCCTTCTCAAGGCGTGGCAGGCCCCAGCCGCGGTGACGTCCGTCGAATTGGATGCTTCCGCGGGAAAGGTGCTGCAGGCGGAACGGACAAAGGTTGGTGACCTGAAGACAGCGGGAACTCTTTCGTGGTCGCAACAAGACGAGTGCCTGCCCATGCCGGTGGACCTCGACGATCCGGTCATTTCCCTTGCTGTGAAGTCATCCGACTTCATGGAAACCTTGAACCGGGAGAGTTTAAGAGTCGTGGGCCTCACGGACGCGCGCTACGGACTGGTCATCGATGATGCCGAGGTGGGCGCATTCACCCGGGCGGAACTCGAAGCAGGCATCAACCTCGCCCTATTGACCACGCCGATGTCGAGGCAGGCTGCGAATGTCCACCAACTCACCCTTCGGCACGACAATCTCCATTTCATTCGCTGGCGTCAGGTCCAGGTCCCCCTCGCCGCCGATCGCTCTTCGCGGGTCCAGGAGGCCACGCGCGAGTTGATGGCTGCACTCGACGAAGAGGAGGATGAAGTCGTGAGGCAACAGCGGGCGGCAGCCCAGCCCGAGATGCACCGCTATCAATTGGTACCCAGATAGGCCTCATCATCGCGGAGGCGACGGAGGAAGCGGTTGTGGGCCTCTCATCGTGCGGATTCCAACCGAATCGGTGTCCGGATAGCGTCGGAATACGCATGCCACTCTCGTTCCAGATCCTGTGCATGGCGAATTGCTAACCCGTCGCGCCGCTCGGCAATAACGAGGTGCACTGGTGCCGCGCCGCCTTGCGTGTAATCTGCACGTAGCCGACCGAAGAGCCTGGGATGTTTTCATCCAGCGGTTCCCATCGCTCCGAGGAGCCGGGTACAGGTGGCATGCGCAGAGGATCCCGCTGGCCGAGAACAGGTCGGGCCGGCTTCTGGAGGATGAGATGAACGTACATCAGGACGGAGCGAAGCATTGCGGGAATCGCGTTTGGGGCTGGGTGAATCACTGGTGGATCCGGGTAGTTGCGGACGCGCGGCACGCAGGAGCAGACTTTGCCCGGGCCTTCTTCGCCATTCTACCGTTTCTTGCGGCCGCCGCCCCGGCGGCCCCCGCACCGGTGATGCTGGAAGTGCCGCGGTGGGAGAGGCACGAGTTCATGCTGCACGGCCGGGCCCTCGTGGAGAACCCATTCCGGGACGCGGCCCTCGTCGGAGAATTCAACGCGCCGTCCGGTCGGGCCGTCATGGTGGAGGGATTCTACGATGGTCAGGATACCTGGCGGCTGCGCTTCGTGCCCGACGAGGAGGGGGAGTGGCGCTACCGCCTTCGCGGCGAAGCGGTGGAGTTGCACGAGGAGGGACGACTGCGTTGCACCGCACCACGAACTTCAGGCTTCATTCGCATCCACCCGGAGAATCCTTACGCCTTTGCCTACGCCAGCGGCGCCCCCTTCTTCCCGATGGGCGATACCAGCTATGGCTTCTACTCGGACACTTCGATTACTCCGGAGTTGCGCGACGCGTATCTTCGAAAACGACGGGCCCAACGCTTCAACTTCGTGCGCATGGGGGTCGTGCATAGCCCCACGCACTGGGAGAGCGACCCTGCCTACTGGCCATGGGGGGGCACCTCACAAGCCCCCGACCTGGACCGCCTCAACCCGCGCTACTTCGCCGGCCTGGATGCCGTGCTGACGGAAATGATGGCGGCGGGGATGAACGCTGAATTAATCGTCCTCAACTTTTACCAGCCGCCGTTCACCGATCCGAATGTCTGGACGCAGGAGCGAGAGCGCCGATGGTTGCGCTACCTGTTGGCCCGGTATGCTGGGTTCTCGAATGTGTTCCTCTGGACTATCTCCAACGAGTACGAAACGCATCCCAACGGGGCTTATCGTCTCGATTTTCCTGATGATCCGGACTGGGTGAAGGCAACGGCCCGGTTTATCAAGGAGCACGACCCTTACCGACATCCAGTGACGGTGCATCCGGTGGTCTCATCCAGTACGCACGGGCGGAGTCCGGGAGATCCATTTGATCCACCGTGGCGGATCGGTCGTTTCTTTGGGGACGACGACGCCCTGGATGTCCTCTCGCAGCAGACGGGACAGTCCGGAACTGGCGTCACCTGGGACGACACCCTCCGGTGCTGGATCGGCGACGATCCCAACCTGGTGGCCAGCCTCCGGGCTGACCGTCGCTATAACCGCCCGGTGCTGAACACTGAGAGCGGTTACGAATACCTGCGCGGGCAACCGACCTACAACCAACAGGTACACAGCACTGACAAGGTGCGGCATTCCGCTTGGCGCATCGTCTGCGCAGGAGGGTACTTCGCGGCCGGCTTCGCCGGCACTCTCGGGATGGGTGACTATTGGAACACCTACGGCCCCGAACACTACCCCTTTATGGTCAGGGATGAAGGCGCAGCCGGGCACTTGGGAACGCTGTACGACTTCTTCACGACCCTGCCGTTCTGGAGGATGCAACCCTTCCCCGAAGTGACAGGAGAAATGGCCGTTGCATTGGCGGAGCCCGCGAAGGTTTATGTGGTCTACCTGCCCCACGGCCGCAAGGTGGAAGTGGACCTGAGCGCGGTTCCGGGCCCCTTCGAGGCGCGTTGGTTTGATCCGCGTCATGGGCGATTCGGGGAAGGCTTTCCGGTCGAAGCCGCGAAGAAGCTGGACTTCGCAGCGCCGGACGAAAATGACTGGATCCTGCGCCTGAAGGCTTCCAGGTGAACAGGTGAACGTGGCCCAGATCGCGGTTGCAAACCCGGAGACCAAAGCGTTGCGTCGCCGGCGACTCCCTCCCGTTTGGCCGTGTCGTCGCACAAAGCAGCCGACTGCTTTCCAGGCGGCTCCGAAGTTCCATAAAGATCCGGTTCAAAGTCTTGGGCCGCCGGTCGCTTCAGAAGAGCCCGAATCGACCACGCGCAGGCTATCCGACCGCTCCAAGGTCTCAGTTCCTCGCGAATTGGCGCTACACTATCCACAACATTACTTTTTTGGGCTCTTCACTCCATGGACCAATCGAGCCTTCTCAGCGTCACCTTGGCTGAACTTGTTATCCGTCCATCGCCCAATGATCATGTCAAATTCCGTGCCTATCGGATCAATGACAGCACACGGGCTGGTCCCGAATCCATCTTGGCACTCCGATTCACAATTTGACGCCCAAAATGTTCGATATTGTCACGTGTCGATCGCGGTCCCACCGTTGCTGTTCGTGAAAGAAGCCCAGTGCATGGCCCAATGATGGATTAGCTCCCGAGATTATTGACGGTCACTTGGAAAGAGCCGCTGACTGACGAATCGAGGTCGTTTCCTTGAGGGTCCGCGCCAGTTGGCCGCTGAAATCGGCGAGGAGCGCGCTCAAGGTGGCGACGACCCCGGATGGGTTGTCGTGCGGGCGTGGCCCCTGGCGGGCGAATCGGCTGGTGCTCGCTTTGACCACTTGCTCGCCACCCGGCGAGACGATTCGCCAGCGTGCCACCAAGATACCCCTTCCGCTCTCGTCCACGTCAAACTGCTCCAGCGCCACATGGACCTCGGCTGCGACGTCGTCTCGCTTCCAAGCCGACAGATAGACTCGGTCGGTTGGCAGGGCGCTCGCAAGATTGGCCGCCAGGACATGCTCGAAGCCACTGTTCAATCGCTCAGCCCAAAAGACCGAGGGCAGATATTCGATGCTGTTGGTTCCCTTCCGCACTGCCAGCGAAGTATCGAAAAGATAGGCCGGCACTCTCACCTGCCCCACGCCCACCGCCAAACCCTTGGACGCCGCCGTCTCGGCACCGGTAGCCTGGATGGGTGTCAGGACGAAAAATCGAGCGGTGGACTGGGCGGGTTTTAGGACGCTGCAGCCAGCAAGCCCGCCGCCGAAAATGAGGGCAAAGAGCAAGCGGGCGAATTGTCGCTTCCTCACGCCCGAGTTGGCCTGAAGGTGACGGCGGCATGCCGTGCCTTCGGTTTCAGTTTCAACGGGGGTTTTCATGGCTTTCGGTTGGGCAGTTGGCGGCCCGAGACCAGTGCGTTCGGGTGTTCCCTGAGAAAATCGACAAGCGCGGAGATGGAGTGTGCGGCGCCGGCGAGATTTTCGAGGGCCAGGTCGAGGTTATTCCGGATCCGCGAGTCAGGAGCGAGCATCAGGCGGAAGTCTTCGCCGGCGCCCTGCAGTTGACCCAAGGCGCGTTTGGCCTCAGCGAGCGTGTTGGTGATGCTGTCGGACACTGGGTCAATCTTGCTCGTGACTTTGGCGCCCAGCTCGCGGTATTGGTCGAGAGTGGGCCGGATGCCTGCCAGCGCGTTGGTAATGTACGGTGACGTGACAAGAGCGTTCACGGAGCACAACAGGTTGGTGATGCCACGGTTGATGTCCGCCGTATTCAGCTCGACGAGGGTGTGATCAAGACGGAGGATCAGCCCGTTCAGGTTCGTCTGCACGCTCTTGATGTCCAAGCTGGCCAGGTTTTCGAAGAGTTCTCGGATCTGGGTCGGCTCCGAGGGGATTTCAGGATAGATCTTCTTCACTTGGTGAAAGACCGGTGGCGGGACTTTCGAATTGAATCGAGTGTCAATGTAGAGCAAGCCCGTGACCAAGCTCTCGGTCTGGAGCGAGGCACGGAAGCCTGCCTGGATGCGCTTGTTCATCGCATCACTTGTGAAAAACTCGGCGGTGCTTTCGCCCAGCCGTTCGCGCACGAGTTTCTCGTCGATTTCGCAAATCACCGGCATGGCGTGATCATCCGGCGCCTGGTTGAACCGCACCATCACCCGCTTGACCGAACCGATGGTCACGCCGCGGAATTTGAGCGGAGCGCCCTCTCTCAGGCCATTGAGGGAGTCATTGAAATAGAAGATCACGTCCTGGGTCTTGCTGAACATCTTTGATGAACTGAACAGCAGCAGACCGGCCCCGCCAAGCGCCAGACCAGTAATGATGAACAGGCCGATCGCGGTGGTGTTCACTTTCTTGCTCATAACGCCTGGGGACAAAGAGGGTTGCTCGGGTTTGCTGGAGCAGGGGTTTCCCCGCGGGTCAGGAACTGTTGCACCGCCGGATCGGTCGAGTGCCTCAGCAGTTCCCGGGGATTTCCAGAGGCGCGCATGGTGCGGGTGCCAGGGTCAAGAAAGACCGAGTTGTCCGCGATGGTGAAGATGCTCGACAGTTCGTGCGAGACGACGACAAACGTTGCGCCGAGACTATCGCGCAGTTGGAGAATCAACTCGTCGAGGTTGCGCGAACTGATCGGGTCGAGGCCAGCGGAGGGCTCATCGAAGAACAGCACGTCCGGATCGAGTGCCAAGGCGCGAGCCAAGCCAGCGCGCTTGCACATGCCGCCGGAAATCTCGGCCGGGTAATAGTCCTCGAAGCCCTTGAGGCCGACGAGGGCCAGCTTGAACCGTGCGATTTCGCGGATTTCGGCCGGCGAGAAGTCCGTATATTCGTCGAGCACCAAGCCGATATTCTCCGCCAGCGTCATCGAACTCCACAACGCCCCGCCCTGGAAGAGCACGCCGAAGCTGCGTAGTTTCCGCGTCCGCACCTCGTCAGAAGACTGCCAGAAGGGCACGCCGTCGTAATAGATTTCACCGTTGGCGGGTTCCTTCAGCCCGATCATGTGGCGCAGCAAGGTGCTTTTGCCGCAGCCGCTGCCGCCCATAATGATGAACACCTCGCCCCGCTTGACCTGCGCATGGACATCGCGCATGACCACAAACGCCCCGAACGCCATCGTCAGGTCGCGGATCTCGATCTTGATGTCAGGTGAGCCAGTCATCTTCTCATATCCCAAGCACGGCGCAGATCACGGCGAACAAGCCGTCCGCGGCGATGATGAGTGTGATGCCGGTGACGACGGCGGACGTGGTGGCGAGACCGACGGCGGCGGCGTTTGTGCCAGCCTGCATCCCGCGCAAGCAACCGGTCAGCGCGACGATGACACCGAAGACGGCGCCCTTGGAGATGCCCAGCAGGAACGAGGCTAGTTTAATGCTCTCCACGGTCCTGCTCAGGTAAACCTGCGGGGAGAGGTCTAGCATGAGGGTCGCCACCAGGAAGCCACCGGCGATGGAAATTAAGTCCGCGAAGATTACCAGTAGCGGCATCATGAGGATTAGCGCCAGCATGCGCGGCAGCACCAGGAACCCGAACGGGGAAATGCCGAAGGTCTGAAACGCTTCAATCTCTTGGTTCACCTTCATGGTGCCGAGTTGCGCGGCGAAGGCGGCACCCGTGCGGCCACACAGAATGATGCCCGTCATGATGCACCCCATCTCGCGCACGGTCGCCACGGCGACGAGATCCGCCGTGTACACGGAGGCACCGAACCGCGATAGTTGGGTCGCGCCGACGAAGGCGAGAATCAGGCCGTCAAGAAAACTGATCAGCGCCACAATACCCAGCGCGTGTGGCCCGCAGTTCTCAAGGACCTCTACCATGTCCCGCCAACGGAACTGGGCCTGTCCCCGAAACAGCTTGAGCAGCGAAAGCACGCTTTGCCCGAGAAAATCGAGCATGACCCGCCCACCGCTCCAGGCCGCCAGACCTGATTCACCGACGCGATCGAGAAACGATTTGAGCACCTCCTTGCGCGCGGCGTCCGCCTTCTCCGGCACGACCTGCGAGAGCGCGACCAGTCTGGCCAGGCCTGCCGGCAAGGATTGAGCGCGGAACTCGACCCCGGTTTGGGTGCACGCGTCGTGGACTGCGAGGATCCGGACGATCAAAGCGCTATCCCACCTCCCCAGTTCGTGCGCGTCGAATTCCAGCGCCTTCATTCCACCTTGGACAATCTCCTGTTGGACCGCATCCACACCCGGGAGGGCTTTGCGATCCAGCCAGTCGCCGGCCAGTCTGACCCGAAGCGTGCCATCGCGGGCGGCCTGGACTGCAATCACAGGAGCGATGGACGCGGACGTATTCATGACACTTCCTCAGCCACACCAAAGGAAAACGGTTGGGCATTCAAAGTCACAGTCGTCTTTCACCATTGCGGTGCGCGGCTTGACTGATAGCCGCCCGAGCGCGCTCGAAGTCATGCCGCGCGCGATGATCGTGGGCCGGGGGCGCCTTGGCCTCAAAGAACATGAGGGCACATGGAGCGCTGCAAAGAGAGTACGTCCAACAACCGACCTTCATCAGCGCAGCGCATTCTCCACGTACTTCTTCGCCACAGACAAAGCAGGAAGTCCTGGCCGGCGGGTCAGTGCCTGCTTCCCGGGAAGAACGCATGTGTGTCAAGGCATTGGTCGGATTGTGATTCATAGGTTCGAATCATCGATGGTGCTAAGCTTTGCCAGGATTGCCTCTTTCGTGGCCGTGCCAATGATTCGGAGGCTGGTTTTCCCTTCAACAAAGTAGAGCAATGTAGGGATGGACTGAATATCGTAACATAGACTCAGGCCGAGACAGTCATCCGCATCAACCTTGGCCACCTTCACCTTTCCTTCACAGGTACTCGCCAGTTCCTGAAGTATGGGCTTAAAGACTCGGCAGGCGTGGCTCCATGGGGTCAAGAACGCAACCAATACCGGCTGTTTGGATCGGAGGACTTCCGCTGCGAAATCCGCTTCCCGGATATGCGCAATTAACACGCCATCTGCATTCCTGTTCGCCTTTTGGGTCTTCGCGGCCATCACCGGGCCACGCGCACTTCCTGTGCCACGAAGCGGGCAGGAGGGTAAGGACCTCAACCACAAGCTATAACGCATCGAATGGCCCGTCTGCCCCGGGCTCATAGAATTGAAGAACCCGAAAAGTCGTGTGGCGCTAACGGGCGACTCCATGGCCCTCAGTCGACATTTGCGCCTGCCGATATTTTCCATTCCAGTCCGTTTCACACGTTCGATGCGCATAACCTTCTGTGCCACCGCCGGTAATGCGCCGTTTTCGTTGCAGGTGCGCCAATCGTTGCACCTCCCGACAATGCGCTCGCTGATAGCCAGCGCTGAAACGCCTCTATGAATATTCGAGCGTTCGAAATGCCGAGCGTGATCTGGGTCATGCGTTTTGGAAGCAAGTAGCTGGAACGAGATGGCTTGTGCGCGGTTTTGGTGTTGGCACGCGATCTGATTAAGGAGCCTCGGTTGCGCCGATGTGCTCGAACGAATGTCCCGCGCGCGTGCCCTGTTTGGGGTGAATCCTGTTTCAACGTCGTTTGAGCATCGCCCACCCGAGATAGTGAACCGCCACAAGCCGAAGGACGGCGTGAACGATGATCGATGATTCGATGAAAGACTCCTCAGAAGAGATTCGAGGCGACACTCAATGCCCGGAAGCAACACGGTTTGGTTCACGGACGACGCACGCCTTTCCCAGGGATCTCGCCGCGTTCGTGAGCAAGCATTGGCAGGACGCGATTGTTCTTGGAAGCCCGTATTGTTCGCTGGCAGCCGGTTGTCCAGAACCGCTGCCTGATCCAATCCTTCTCGAGTCCCTGCTTTCCACCTGCTACCAGGCCAGCCTCCTGCGGGAGGAGGACCGACCTGTACGCTTTCGCCTGATGTTGCGCCAACCGGAGAGCTTCTGCGATGACGAAGGACCGCCCCTGGGCTTGCATCGATTGGTATTCACGAAGCCACGGCCCTTTGATGAACACGAGATCCGTCGGCTATCGCCTGCCACGACGTTTTATCGATCCCTGCTTGGGGTTGGCTTTGACTCGACTCGTGGAACATTGCAGATCTGGGGACAAATCCACTCCGGCCCTGCTTGGATCCAGGCCATCGACGGCAGACGTAGGATGTTTCAAGCCCTCCCGCCGGCGCTGGTCGTGAGTGTATCGGGTCCGGGTTGCATCACCGTCAGCAAGGGCTCCGTGACAGTGGGCAAACTCAGGTCCGGAAAGATCACCTCCCCGAGCACTGAGATCGCAGACGCCGAATGGGTAAAAGATGCCTTCGCCGGCACCAACGCGGAACTGATTCGTCTCCATGTTGACGCCCAAAGGCAAAACACCAAGCCATGGGCTACGGTCGATCCCGGTTTCGCCCGCCTGATTGTGCACCGGGCTTTCCGCCAGATTATTAGCAGGGTGCGCGATGGCCGCCACGGCGGGACCCTCGTGCTGGTCCCATCGGAATTGGCTGCAGAATTGTGCTCCCCAAATCCTTTTCTCTCCATTAAATACGCCTTCACCGAAGAACGCGCGCGCCGGCGTTTGCAGGATATGGTCGTGCGAGTCATGAATTCCCTCGCCCAGGTCCAAGGGGCAGAGCACGATCCGGTGCGCACTGTCGGTTGGATGGAATACGTCATCAGCACCGCTCCTGTTATCGCTCTCGCTGAGGAATCACTGATCGAAGCGGCTCATTTCGTTGCTGACCTCACGGCGGTCGACGGCGCGGTCGTGATTACGAAGACCTTCGAGATTCTTGGATTCGGAGGCGAGATCTCTGGCGCATTGCAGGCAGTCCCGACGATAGCGCGGGCCCTTGACGCCGATGCCACAGGGATAGAGATCGAACCGACCGAAAGTTATGGTACCAGGCATCGTTCCGCGTATCGACTTTGCAGCGCGCTCCCGGAGGCCATCGTAATCGTCATTTCTCAAGATGGTGATGTGCGCTCGATCAAATCCAAAGACGGCCAAGTTACGTGCTGGGATCAGGTTGCGGAGAGCATCCTTGACGTTTGAGTCACAACACGGGCAGGAGCAGAGCCAAGCGGAAACCGCAAATCCGTAAGTTAGGACGAATCACGTTCAGGTCGCTTCAGACCCCACTTACTCATTCTTGAGAGCAGAGTAGTAGGCTTGATGCCCAGAAGTTCCGCTGCGCTATCGCGTCCGCTGATCTTCCAATTGGCCGCTTCCAAGGCCGACACGAGGTTGTCACGTTCGAAACGTTCCATCTCGACCTCGGTCAGGAAGTTAGGCTGAGCCGGGCTGCCCGCGGATGAATCGATTCGCGGGCTAGGTCGGGCCGCAGGTGTCACTTGACCGCTCATGGGAAGGTCAAAATCCAAAACTCCGCCGCGGGCCAGGATCACGGCGCGCTCAATCACGTTGCGCAACTCTCGCACGTTGCCGGGCCAGTCGTAACTCTGCAGCTTCGTGACCGCCGCCCTCGTCAGCCGGGGCTTGGGGCACTTTAGTTCTCGAGCGGAGAGCTCTACGAAGTGTTGAGCGAGTAGCGGAATATCATCGACGCGCTCCCGCAGCGGTGGGACCTCGATCGGAAAGACGTTTAGACGGTAATAGAGATCCTCCCGAAATCGGCCTGCGGCGACCTCTTTCTTCAAGTCCCTGTTCGTCGCGGCCACAACGCGCACGTCCGCCCGCCGCGTCCGATCGTCGCCCACCCGCTCATACCGCTTCTCCTGCAGCACCCGCAGCAGCTTATTCTGGATATCCGAGGGAATCTCTCCCACCTCATCCAGGAAGATGGTCCCGCCCTCGGCGGTTTCAAAGCGTCCGGCCCGATCCTTCACGGCCCCGGTGAAAGAGCCTTTCACATGGCCAAAAAACTCGCTTTCGAAAAGCTCGCGCGGAATGGACGCGCAATTGACTCGGACCAGGGGTTTATCCTTGCGCCCGCTGCGGCGATGGATTTCGTGAGCCACTAATTCTTTGCCTGTTCCGGTCTTCCCCAGTATGAGCACCGAGGCTTCCGTGGGGGCGACCAGGTCGATCTGTCCGACAATGTGCCGCAAGGCCGCGCTTTGGCCCACCAAGTCGCCGAGAGCCTTGGCTTCGACGACGGCTTCCTCCAGGTAAGTATTCTGCAGTTCCAGTTGTCCTTTGAGGTGCTGTATTTCATCAAATGCGCGCGCGTTGGCGATGGCTGCTCCTAAATGGTCCGCGAAGATCCGCGACCAAGGCGCGATGGTCTCCGGCATATCTTCGCAACTGAAGCTCACAAAGGCTCCGAGGACCTCTCCTCTAAACACTATGGGGCGGATCCCATACTCAGAAATGCGCTCTTCTCGCAACCACTCGAACCCGGGGATGGAGAGCGGCTGGGTGCCGGGATTTCTTATGACTCGTAACTGACCAGTAGTCGCCGCTTCTCCAAGCGGGCCCAGGTTCAGCGGCACCCGGGCATCGAGATCCTCGCACGGCTGCGGGCCTTTTCCGCAACCCAGAGGCGATCTGCCTCTTCCCGCAGCCAGGTGCAGGCAGCGAGATTGGTCAACACATTCGGACCGATATTTGCAGGTCGCGCATAGGTCACCTTTTCGGATTAACCAGACCGTGGAGAATGCGAAGGCTGTGCGCTCGACCGCGAAATCGACGAGTTTTCTCAGGATCGGCTCCACCGATCGCTCCTCGGCAATCTCTAGAAGCAACTGAGTTGCCAAAAGCGGATCGAACCGTTTGTCGCTGGTCGGTTCCATAATTGCTCATGGTGATTTTGGGGAATCTGGAGACGGCGTTTGCGAGATCAAGCCGTCGGCCTCACGAAGCAGGAGTTGTACAACGACCCAGCTACGCCAATGCCACATATCAAACTCGAGATCAAAGCCTGTCGCAATCAGGTCCTTCGCATGCTTCAGCTCCAACTGTGCCGCCGAACGGTCTCCAAGTTGTTGGAGCGACATGGCCAGGATGATGCGACATATGGCACTGGGCTGCGCCACGTTTGAGAACTTGGGTAGGCCTTTTTGGACCCATTCCACAGCTTTTGCGTATTCGCCGCGCCGGCAATCAAGGAGGCCTAGCAAGAAAGGAGACGACCAGGCTTCCTTACCATTCGCCAAAGCGCGGGCCAGCACAGCTGCAAATGGCTCCAAACGCCCGGCGGTCCGGTCGTCAAGAGATTGCAGGAGACCAACCGTCAACATTCTTTCCGCGGTCATTTCGTCCGGGTCTTTGAATCGCGAAGCCATCTCTTCACGAACTCTCACATAGCTGTTCTCGTCGCCTAGCTCCAAGGTAGCAATCGCGGCGTTCACATAATCCATTGTGGCGTGGTCCAACGAGTCGCCCTGATGAAACTGAAGGCAATACTGCGCGCATCGAAGCGCGTCACTCCATTCACACCGCAAAGCGTGCCACTCGCCCACGGCGCGAACGCGGGCAACCCGTTCCAGGCTGGGCTCGCCTTCGGATGGAAGATCGGAGTCGCCAATCAGTTCATCCCATTCACGGATTATAATGCCGGCCACGGCCCAATCGTACCAAGGCGCTCGGAGATAATCTGGTTCGCTGATTCCCGGCAAGAAATCCGACCGCGCGCTTAGCTTCACCAGTCCTTGCCTGGCGCCGGCCTGGACCAATACATACCCTTTGGTCCATTCCATCATCGCGCCCCAGTAATCTTTCAATTGCCAGGTCGCCGCGGCTTTGACGAGCGTGAAGGTCCCGAAGCGGGGACAATTATCCGCCAGAAATCTCTTTTGTATTACGGTGGAAAAATTCCCGCGCCGATACTCAAGCAGGATCCTCGCGTCGGACCAGGCCACCCCATGCCCTGCGGTTGGGTCGCGTCCGGGTGCAATGCCACTTCTGGCCATGTCCGGTTCCGATACGACCGAAAGCCGCTCTAGCAGGTTCGGTTGCGCGGGCAGTAACAAGCACGCTTTCAAGAATGAGGCTGGAAGCGGGCCAACTCCTGGGGGTAACTTGGCAACCACACCCTCACGCCACCGCTCGTAGCTATGGCGGTCTCCGGCTTCAAGCAGGGCTGCTGCCAGCCTCAATTGGTCCAGGGAGGTCACCTCGGAACTATCATGTTGGTTCACCTTGACCAACGAGGCGAAGCGTTCAGCCGCTTGTTGCCAGCGGCCATTGGTCGCGTGCCAGTCACCGAGAGCGCGCAATTCGGCGGCAACTTCGATGGAAGGCTTATTTAGCGGAAGATTCCCGCGATCGAGCTTATCGGCTTCCTCAAAACGGCGCTTGTGTCACCAGGAGCGCGATATGCGAGGCCTCTTCTCGCACTTCAGCCTCTTTCCTCAAGCCGTGCCTCGGAAGCTAGAGCCTCGCGCTCTTTGAAGAACATCAGTGTCGAAATGATGGTGCCCAGGAGCAAAGCCGCGACCGCCGTGGCTCCGGACAGGAACACCATTCGGTTTCTGCGCACGAGCTTTTGCAGCCGATACAACTGGCTGGGTGGACGCGCCAGAACGGCTTCCTCATTGCAAGTAACGCTCGATGTCCATGGCCAGCGCGTTGGCCGTCGCATAGCGGCGGGTGCGGTCCTTCTCCAGGCACTTGAGCACAATCCAGTCCAAATCACCGCGGAGCTGAGACACCAGCCGGGGCGGTTCGACGTGGCGCCTCCTGGCGGTCTTGGTTAATTCCTCGTTGTTGAGCGTTTGGAGTTTGGCCGAGGGACTCAGCGGCTCCCGCTCACAAACCGTGCGTCTCAGTTCCTCCACCCCCAATTTCAACAAATCCGTCGTGTCAAAGGGAGTGCGCCCCGTCAGCAGTTCGTAAAGCAATACCCCGAGGGAGTAAATGTCGCTGCGGGTGTCCAGGTTCAACCCGCTCAACTCCATCTGCTCGGGACTCATGTAGGCGGGGGTGCCCATCAATTGCGCATACGAGGTGAAGAGCGTCTTGTCGGTCAGGCGTTGCTCGGTGGCTTTGGCAATCCCGAAATCGATCACCTTGGGAACCGGGACCCCGTCATGCATCGTGACCATGATGTTCGAGGGCTTGAGGTCGCGATGGATGATCCCCTTTTGATGGGCATGCTGGACCGCGTTGCAGACCTGAATGAACAACTCCAGCCGTTCCTGCATGCTCACGCGGTTCTGGTCGCAGTACTCGGTGATCTTGACCCCATAGACCAGTTCCATGACGAAGTAAGGCCGGCCGGTCTCGGTGGCTCCGGCATCCAGAACCCGCGCAATATTGGGATGATCCATCAGGGCCAGGGCCTGGCGCTCGGCCTCGAACCGGGCGATCACGTTCCTGGTATCCATCCCCAGCTTGATGATCTTCAGCGCCACCCGGCGGCGAATCGGCTGTTCCTGCTCCGCCATATAAACCACCCCGTAACCCCCTTCCCCAAGCTTCTGGAGTAATTTGTAGGGTCCGATGCGCTTGGTTTCGAGGGATTTCAGGCTCCAGCGCCGATTCGGCCGCGGAAAGGACCTGGTCAGCATCGGCGGCCGTCCGGCTCCAAGGCAGGAGCACATTCTTTGAAGAAATCGCCGGCGCTTTGCGAAAGGGCCAATAACTTCTCAACCTGTTCGCGCAACGCCTTGTCGGCGCCGCAAGCCTGGTCCAGGAACTGACGGCGTTGCTCCGGGTCGGCTATTTCCAGCGCCTCAACAAACACCGCCTTTTCGCGCGGGACTCGGGTGCTCATTTGTCACTTGCCTTGTCCATGTACCGCTAATGCGACAAACGGCAGATCCACTTTCGCCAAAATGAATGCAGAATTTTACGGCGTTCACTTCTGCTCGCGGATGTAGCGAAACAACCAAGCCCTGGCATAGGCCCACTGCCGGTCCAGTGTGCGGTTCGCAAGCCCCAAAGTCTCAGCGATTTCCGCATTGCTCAAGCCGCCGAAGAATTTCAGCACGACAATGCGCTCCAGTTCGGGATCCTCGACCTTGAGGCGCGCCAGGGCCTCGTCCACCAGCAAAACCTTGTCGTCGGGCGTCGTCTCAGCCAGTTCCAGGTCCTCGATGTTCAACCGCGACTGACCGCCGCCATGCTTAAGCCGGGATTTGTGGCGTGCTCTCTCGATCAAAATGCGGCGCATCGCCTCAGCGGCTGCGCCGAAAAAATGCGCGCGGTTTTGCCAGGTTCGGTCTCCGTCGCTCACCAGCCGCAACCAGGCCTCATGGACCAAGGCCGTCGGCTGAAGCGTTTGGCCGGACAATTCATGCGCCATGCGCGCGGCCGCCAACCGCCTCAATTCGGCGTAGACGAGCGGAAGCAGCTTTTCGGCCGCGCCTTCCTCGCTGCGACCAATCGCCTGCAGAACCTGCGTGATTTCGGCGGATTCCGGCATCACGGCGGTGATACATCCGCATAGGCCAAAACTCCAGCGCAGAGCGTGGATTTTGGAATTCGAGCGGTTCCCGGTATGCGTTGAAGATGGCGTAGATTGACAGGTTCTCTTCCGGCAGTTCGGCGCTGAACGCCAGGCTATGCGAGTGCTGGCTCCAGTCGGGTTGCCAGACGCGTCGCGGCCTTGGCATCGACCGCATGCACTCCGGTAAAGTGAAGAATAAACCACAGCAGCATTGAGGCGTGCCCGTTGGAGACCACCAACCGGTCGCGATTTGGTCAGATGGGGTCCTGTAAATCGTACTGCATCGCTCGGTTCCAAATCGTGCGGATCAGTGGCGCCAGGGCCATGGGTGCGCCGGAATGACCGGACTTCGCCTGCTGCACAGCATCGATGGAAAGCGTGCGGATCGTGTTGATCGCGAGTTGAACTATGTTCTCGTCCGTCATTATTTGGCGTCAGGATTTCCCTGCGATTCGACCTCCCAGCCGCCGCCCAGGGCCTTGTAGAGTTGAACGACCGCGAGCCGGCGCGCGGCTTCGATGCGCGAGAGAGTGTTTTCCGCGGGAAAGAGTTGCTGCTGAGCTTCGAGGACTTCGTAGTAGCTGGCCTTGCCTTCCTTGTAGCGCGTCGGTCGCCAGCTCGACGGCCTCGCGTCCGGCGCCGACGGCCTGGCTTGCTCGACGCGCTCGTCTTCAAATCGGCGGTGGGAGATGAGCGCGTCGGACACTTCGCGGAAGGCGGTGAGCGCCGTTTGCTGGTAGCGGAGCTTGGCTTCTTCCCAAGCGGCTTTGGTTTGTCGGTAACGGCCGGTCAAGCGGCCGCCGGTGAACAACGGGCCGGCGGCGCTGGCGGCGGCGGACCAGATGTTCGCCTCGCTCTTCAGACAGATTATCGAGCTCGGTGCTCGTGCCGCCGTAAAACGCCGTCAGGCCGATGCGCGGGAAGAAGTCGCCGATGGCCACGCCGATTTCCGCGTTGGCCGACGCGGACGTTTTGCTCGGCCGCGCGAACGTCGGGCCGCCGCTCCAGCAAACTCGAGGGCAGGCCGACCGGGATTTCCACCGGCATCTCCTGCGCCAGCAGGGTCGAAGTGCGCGGCGACCGGGCCGGGGTTGCGACCGAGGAGCGTGTTGATTTCGTTTTCTTTGAGGGCGATTTGCCGCTCGATTTCCGGGATGTTGCCGAGACCGTCCGCAGCGCGAGTTTGGCGCGCGACACTTCCAGCTTGGAGGCCAGGCCGCCGGCATGCTGGTCGGCAAAGAGTTTGAGCGTGCGCTCGTAGGAATCCCGGGTGCGCTTGGCGATGCGCGAGTTGCTCGTCGAGTTCCAGCAACTCGAAGTAGGCCGCGCGCGACGCCGCTGACCACGGAGATCATGACCGCCCGGCGGCCTTCTTGCGTGGCCATGAAGTTGGCGCGTGCGGCCTCGTTCATCCGGCGGACGCGACCCCAGAGGTCAATTTCCCAAAGCGCTTCAAAGCCGGCCAGGAAGCTATTCATGGTCTGACCGCCATTCGGAGCGGGCAGGCCGAGATACGTGTTCCTGCCCCGGCTGGCTTCCCCCGCGTAGCCAACTTGCGGCAGGAACTGGGAGCGCGCCTGCGCTTGAAGCGCCCGGGCCTGGTCCACTCGGGTGAGGATGATTCGAAGGTCGTAGTTGTTGGTGAGGGCGACGTGAATCAGGTCCTGGAGCACCGGGTCCTTGAACACGCCCCACCACGGCAGATCGGCGAGCGAGTTGGTGGAGACGTCGTTTGTCGGCGTCGCGGAAACCCGTCGGCGCATTCACCGCGGGACGTTTGTAGTTCGGGCCAACGGCGCATCCGGCCAGCGTCAGCACCGCGGCGCACCAAAGCGACAGTTTGAGAAAGTGATGAAGCGCATAACGTGAGAGTTACTTGATGAGTTTCAGCTTGGCGCAGAAGACGTAGTAGAGCGTCGGCAACATCACCAACGTCAGCACCGGGGCGAAGAGCAGGCCAAAGATGTGAACCGCCGTCAGCGGATGCCAGAGCGCGCCGCCGCCGTAGAACAGCGGCAACAGGCCGCCAGACACGGCCAGCACCGTCATCAGCACCGGGCGCAAACGGGCCAGGCCGGCCTTCACCAGCGCCTCCTCCAACGGCAGACCCTGAGCGCGGGTGTGCTCGATGTGTTCGCTGAGCACGATCATGTTGCACACGAGCACGCCAATCAGGCTGATCACCGCCAGCATGGCCATGAATCCGAAGGGAGAGGAGGTGACAAACAGCCCGATCACGGAGGCGATGAGTACCAGCGGCACTGTCAGCATGACCACCGCCGCCTTGATGACCGAGCGGAACTGCAGGACCAGCGTGATGACAATCAGCGCCAGCGACACCAGCATCACCAGCCACCATTTCCGCCTTGCTCTTGCGCAATTCCTCGTCCTCACCGGCGAACTTCATTTCGTAACCCGGGTCCAATTTGATTTTCGCGAGGCCCGGTCGCGCCCGGTCCAGCACCTGCGAAGGCAACTCCCCGAAAGGCGCGTAGGCTTTGACCGTGACCGTGCGAAGCTGGTTGTAGTGAGGAATCCGTGACGAACTCCGGCTGGACTTTGACTTCGGAGAAGCTCTCGAAGGGAACGCTCTTTCCGTCCGGAGTCGGCACATAAAGACCGCGAATCTTCTCCACCTCGCTGCGGTCTTCGATGCGACCGCGAACCAGGACCGGAATGAGCCGGTCGCCTTCGCGCAGTTCCGTCACCTTCAAACCGGCAAAGGAGGAGAGGGCCACACCGCCGATTTGCTTGTTATTCAAGCCGAGTGAATTCGCGCGATCCTGATCAATATCAATCTGAATGTTCGGCATGCGCAGGCCGAGGTCGTCAAAGACATGGTAGCCACCCGCCGCGCGCAGTTCGGCCGCGACCTGGTCGGCCAGGAGGCGCAGTTTATCCAGGTTTTCGCCGCTGACGCGGATTTGGATCGGTTCGTTGACCGGCGGGCCCTGCTCGAGCGGTTTGACGACGCAGCGCACTCCGGGAACCGATGCGTCCAGCTCCTGGCGCAACTTGACGAGCAAGCCGTTCACCTCGTGCGCGTCGCGCGTGTTGATGAGGATCTGCGCGAGGTAGTTGGCCGGCGCCTTGGGTTCGACGTTGTAGTAGAATCGGGGGGCGGTGCCGCCGGTAGAACACCGCCGCGCTGGCGACTTCCTCGTGATTCTTGATGACTTCCACCGCTTGATCCACCGCCGCCCTCAGTGCTGGTCAGCGAATCGCTCGAAGGCGACTCGATATCCACCAACAATTGATTGCGCTCGGCCGGCGGGAAGAACTGGCTGCCCAGCCGCGGAAACAACAGGAAGCAGACCAGCGCCAGCACCGAGTAGGCGACACCCAGGACGAGCCACGGGCGCTTGAGCGCCCCTTGCAGAGCGGCGCGGTAGATGGGCAATAGCGCCATGAGCATCCGGTCCACATACCGGAACAGGAAGAACGAACGCACCTCGCCGCCTTCATCAAACCCTTTCTGCCCGCGCAGAACGTAATAGCTGATGAGCGGAAGTGAAGGTGTTCGACACCAGCAACGCTGACAGCAGGGCCATGCTGACGACCGTTGGCATACTCTTCATGAACTCGCCTTTGTCGCCGTAGAGCATCAGCAGCGGCAGGAAGGAGAAGACGTAGGTCAGCGTGCCGAACACCATGGGGTGCCGCAGGTGAAGCGGGCCAAGCCAGGCCGCGCGCAACCGCGGTTCGCCCCAGATGCAGCTCGCGGTTGATGCCGTCGGAGGCGACGACCGGCACGTCCACCAGCATTCCCAGGGCGATGATGAGCGCGGCGATGGAGATTTGTTGCAGGGGAATTCCCAGCACTTGCATGCCCACGAAGGTCATGGCGACGCGCCACGGGAATGGCCGTGGCCAGCACCAGCGCCGAGCGCCAATCCATCAGGAACAGCGCCACGATGATCACGATGACCACCGCCTCCATAAAGCACTTCATGAAGTGATGGATGCGATGATCGACGGCCGTGGGTTGGTCGGACAGCACCCGGAACTCGAGGCCTTCGGGCGATGCGCGCTTTCATCGCGTTCCACCACCTTCATCACGTCCTCGTTGAAATGGCGGATGATTTTTCCATCGCGCATTTCGACGGCGACCATCACCGCCCGGCGCGTGTCCAGCGACCCGTCCGGGCCCGTCCGCCCGAGGACATCCACCTTGTAGGATATGGGCGACTCATACATCCGGCGGACGTCAAAAACGTCGCGCAGATAGACCGGCGCGCCCCCGCGGCCCATGCCCACCACGGTGCCGAGCATGTCCCGCTCGGTTTTGTATTCGCCGGAAAGCTGCACCGGGAAATTGCGGCCCTCGGTTCGCATCGTGCCGCCGGGAATCACCGCGTTGCGCGCGTTGATCGAGCCCATCACCATTTCCGGCGTCAGGCCGTAGCCGGCGAGATTGGCATCCGAAAACAGCAGATATACCGCCTCCTCCACGATGGCGACCTTGGTGACTTTGCCGACGCTCTCGACCTGCTTGAGCTCGTCCTCAAAATCGCGCGCCAGCAACTCGAGCGTGCGATAGCTGTAACGCGGCGGGGCCGAGGCGCGAATCTGCGGCAGCGGATCCTCGTCGCCCATCAGCAGGATCGGCTGGGTGAAATCGGGATGGTACAATTCACGGTCGGTGCCCGTGATCGTTCTGGTGAACTCGGCGATAAAGCGCTCCAGGTCGGCCCGGCAGGCTGCGGTTTCCAGGTCGGCCAGAATGAACGACTGGCCTTGAGTCGTCCGCACCGCTTTGGCCAGCCCGGCCGCGCGGAGCGCCACCTCGAACCGGCCGCGGAGCACCTCGATGGATTTCGCATCCATGGCTGGCAGGAAGGCCGCCACGGCGGCACGATTTGTAGCTGGCACTACTCCTCGCGCAGCTCGGCCAGACGCTCCCGCAGCAGATTGGCCCGCGCGACGCACTCGGCATCGGTGATCGGCGGGCTGACCAACGCCAAACAGCAGCGTGATGGTGTTGCCGAAATCCGTGTTGAGCCACGGCTGACGCGTGCCATCAGGCAACTGCACTTCCTGGATCTTGGCCCGAACCTTGTCCCACTGCTGGTCAATCGTCGCCTTCGAGGCGGGAAGCTGTTTGATGTTCATCGTGGAGATGCCGGGCCGGGACGTGGTCTTGATCTCCTCGATGGATTTGAGTTCGCTGATCTTGCGTTCGAGCGGTTTCGAGACCAACTCCTCCACCTTCGAGGCCGTCGCGCCCGGGAAATATGGTCACCAGCATCGCCGTTCGCTGGGGAATCGTCGGGTCCTCCTGCTGGCCCAGCTTCGTGTAAGCCATGCGCGCCCCACACCAGCACGGCAATCAGCGCCAGCCAGCTCACTTCCCGATGCTCGACAAAGAATTGGGCGATGCCACCGGACTCACTCTTATTTTCAACGTGGTCTGACATGGGAATGTTTCTCCTGGCTTACTTCGTAACCAGTTCGGGAGCGACTTCGATCGGCGCGCCGTCGTAAAGAAAACTCGCTCCCGAAGTCACCACCTGTTCGCCCGCCCGCAACCCTTCGGTAATGAGAATGGAGCTGTTGAGAATATCGCCGGTCTTCACCGCGCGCGTACCGCTTTGCCGTTCTGGACGACAAAGACTCCCAATTGCGTTTGCGCCGTTCACGTGTGAACTGCCGTCGGACACAAGGGTCACCAGCGCCGAGAGCGGAATACAAACCGTGCCGGAGTGCCGCTGCGGTAGCGTCGCCGACGTGAATGCGCGCCGTCATGCCGGAACGCAACAGGCCGTCCGGGTTCGGCACTTTGATCACGACTCGAAACAACCGGCCTTCGCCGCTCGCCGCCACTCCCACTTCCGATACGCGGCCTTTGAACGGCGGCAATCCCTCCAGCGCCGATATCTCGACATCAATCTCCTGCCCGGGCGTCAGCTTCCCGATCAACCGATCCGGCAATCCCAGCTCGACGGACATCAGGCTCGTATCCGCGAAGCGCAACACGCGCTGGCCGGGCGCCACCGTGACGCCCGAGATTGACATAACGCGCCAGCACGACTCCATCCTTGCCTCGCCACCAATCGCGAGTCACGAAGATTCTGCTCCGCCTGGTCCAATTGCGGCCTGCGCCGTGCGCCACTCCGCTTCGGTGACGTCGAGTTCCTGCTGCGAAATGGCGTCCGTCGCGCGCAGTTTCCGGAAACGCTCCAGAGTCTTGCCGGCCAATTCCGCTTTTGCGCGCGCCGTGTCCAACGCATTCTTGAAGTCCGACTGCTTCAACTCGGCCAGAACCGTCCCGGCCTTGACCGGCGTCCCTTCGTCCCAGTCTGTGCCGTGCGCCGGACCGATGCTGACCACGATCCCGCCCACTTTGAAGTTGAGGTCGGTTTCGTGGTCGAACTTCACCATCGCCAGGTAAGAGGCTTCGCCGCTGGAACGTACGTTAGCCAGTGACTCGGCAACCGCGACGCGCACCAAACTTATTTCCGGCGCCTTGGTCGGCTGCTTTCCACAGCCCGCGATCGTCACAACCAGGCAGGCAAACGCCCCGAGTTGGCCTGAGATTGCCAGCGCGCGGCGACAAGGATTCGTTGGGTGGCCAGTGGGCTGGATTGGTTTATCAGTTCGAGTGTTCATGCTTCTTCGTTGATGGCTCGTCCGTCCTCCGGAGTGGCGGGCCGGGGAGCGGGTGCGTCCAGGCGGCGCGCTCTGCTGCGGAAGTTCGATTTGCATATGGTTCTCTGGTGCGGCCTCATAGTTCAGGTTTCATGCCAACCGGATCGAAACTCGCAATGCGCTGCGATGGTGCTATTTCCGTGGATTTACATCGCCATGATGCGCGGACGGAATTTCGAACAGTTCGGTTTTCCGAACTTCTGTCGGCTCGAAATCGGTTCTCATCCCGGATATTCAAGCGGCCATGGGAACCAAGGCTGACCTTCCATCTGATCCTGGCTTCGATCCCAATCTGGCGCTGACCTTGTGGCTGCAAGCCAGACGGGAGAGGTCGCTGGAAAATTCGCTGGAGCGGCTCAAGAACACTCCGATGGCGTGTCCTCATGCTCTCACGCAGCCGGAGATCCTGCTGATCAGGGTGCGGGTCTTTCCATTCCAGGATTCCAGGACGGATGCTCATTCCTTCTCCCAATGCGCCGGAACGCTTCCTGGTTCGCCAAGAGTCCTTGTGTTCGTTTGGACAACTCCTTGGCCCTGCCGAACCGCAGCCGACTCTCACAGACCGCAACCACGGGCATCGGCAAGTGCAGCGACGCCAGGCACCGCGCCGTCGCGCCGGTCACGGACGGAACCACCACAGCAGCCGGTTGCAGGTATCTCAAGCTGGCTTCAACGCTCACGGCGATGAGGTGTTCGGGCCGTACAAGCCCGGTCAGTTCGACTCCGGCGAATTTTTCGTCCACCGAGATGCACCGGCGCGTCGGCTCAACGGCGGCGGCAATCCTGGCCAGCATTTCGACCGCTTCGACCGGAAACGCGCCCATCGCGGACTCCCCGACAACATCACGCAATCCGTACCATCGAGAATCGCGTTGGAAACATCCGTTGCCTCGGCGCGCGTGGGCAGCCTGTATGTGCCATTGATTCGAGCATCTGTGTGGCGGTGATCACCGGCTTTGCCGGCAGGCTGGCGCGCCGCATGATGTCCTTTTGCACGATGGCAATGCGCTCGATCGGCACTTCCACTCCCAGACCGCCGCGCGCAATCATGACGCCGTCAGCCGCATTCAGAATCTCATCGAACCGGTCGAGCGCACGCGATCGTTCGATTTTGGCGATAACAATGGTTGCCGGCCACACCGCCGCGCCGCAGCGGGCACCGTGTTCAAGTCAGCCGCGCTTTCGACAAACGACTGACTCACCGCGTCCACGCCGTTTTGGAGTGCGAACTCAAGACATTCGCGGTCGCGCTCCGTGAAGGCGTTGATGCCGAGGTCAATCCCCGGCAGGTTCAATCGTTTGCGCGAGCGCAACCCGCCTCCCACTCATGCCGGAGCGGATCATTTGCCGGAGAATGGCCGGCGATTCTGAGGCCGGGCCGATGTTGGTCGCCGCCGGTGCCCGAGAGTGCGGTTACGAGAAGCGCGAACCCGAGGGCGACGGTTTTAGTCCTCGGGTGCATGGTCAGAGCGTGGCGCTTCCGATCTCCATGATCCTTCTGTGATTCGGAGCCGCTGGCTTGAGAGCGGTGCTCTTGGAGGCAATCACGGCGAGCAAATCGTCCCACGACTTAACGAAGGCTTTGGCCCCGTCGACCTGGAGCTGGGCGGCGAGGCTTTCCAGGTTGAGGCCGACCTTGCTGAATCGCGCCAGCACATCTTCGCAATCGCCTCCATCGGCGGACATGATCGCGCCCAGGTCGCCGTGATGGGCCATCGCCAGGAGCGTGGCTTCCGGCATGGTGTTGATGGTGAATGGAGCCGCCAGCGCCTTGCCATAGAGTACGTCCGACGCTTTGGGGTCCTTGGTGCCGGTACTGGCCCACAGCAGCCGTTGCGGCCGGGCGCCCGAGTTAAAGGCACACTGCCAGCGCGGTGAGTCTAGCAACTCCCGGTAGGCTTTGTAGGTGCGGTTGGCCATCGCGATCCCGAGTTGGTTGTTCAAAGCTGGCGGGACCTTGCCCACCACGGCGCCATCCCAGCGGCTGACAAAGACCGAAGCGACCGAACCGACATCCGGATTGAGTCCAGCGGCGATGCGCCGTTCGATGCCGCGCATGAAGGCATCCGCCGCCCCGAGGTATTGCTCACGCGAAAAGAGGAGCGTTACGTTGACGGGTATGCCGGCGAAGATCGCTTCTTCGATGGCTGGCAAGCCCTCTTGCGTGCCGGGAATCTTGATGAACACGTTGGGTCGATCGGCGCGGGCGCGCAACTCCCTGGCTGCTTTCAGGCTGCTGGCGGCGTCGTATGCGAGAAGCGGCGACACCTCCAGGGACACCCATCCATCCACACCATCGGTTTGGTCATGGATGGGTCTGAAAAGATCCGCCGCCCAACTAATGTCATCGAGTGCCAGCTCAAAAAACAGCGATTCACCGGATATCCCTTGCCCGCATCGCTCCTGAATCGCGGCACCGTAGGCTTTGCTGTTCTTGATGGCGTGCTCAAAAATGGTGGGGTTAGAAGTCAGACCGGTGACGGAAAGCTCATCGATGTAGCGCTTGAGCGTCCCGCTGTTGAGCAAGTCGCGGGTGATGTTGTCGAGCCAGAGGCTCTGGCCAAGGTTGTGCAGTCGTTTCGTCGGCTTCATGTTTGTTCGGCTTTCAATGCAGGACTTCCTGGAGCTGGCGGTAAATGTCAGGTCATGCAGCCGCTCGAAGATTGGTGGTTTGAGCATCGGCTCCGTGCAGCGCCAGCGCCAATTGCCAGTGGCGACGCCGGGGACGTTCATTCGGCCCTCGCTTGATGCTCAGGGTTGTTCATGGCACCGGGCAAGGACCGGGCAAGGTTGCACGTTCCAGATTTCCCTTGCATACTCGGCGATGGTGCGGTCGCTGGAGAACTTCCCAGAGCTGGCCACGTTCAAGATCGCCTTGCCGGCCCAGGCATTGGGCTCAGTGTACAAGTCCACCAGCCGCTGATCGGCCTCGAGATACGACTTCAAGTCTGCCAGGTGCATGTAGTAATCGCCGCGGGTCAGGAGGCTCTCCAGGATCGGGAAGAAAATGCCGGGCTCCTTTGGGCTGAAGTGGTTGGCCGCGATCAAATCCAGGGCCTGTTTCGTTTCTGGTTCGTTCTCATAGTGCCAACAAGGATTGTACCACCCTCGGCTATTGGCCACTTGCTCCGCCGTCAGGCCAAACAGGAAGAAGTTCTCCTCGCCCGCCTCCTGGGCCATTTCGATCGTGGCTCCATCGCGGGTGCCGATGGTCAGGGCGCCATTCATCATGAACTTCATGTTGCTGGTGCCGCTGGCCTCGTAGCCGGCGGTTGAGATTTGATTGGACACGTCGCTGGCGGGAATGAGGCGTTCAGCGAGGCTCACGCAATACTCCGGCAGGAACACGACTTTCATGCGTCCACGCACGGCCGGGTCGGCGTCGATGACGGCGCCGAGGTTGTTGATGAACTTGATGATGACCTTGGCGAAGTGATAAGCAGGCGCCGCTTTTCCGGCGAAGAAGAATGTCCGCGGCGGCACATCCGAGCTTGGGGTTCTGCGCGCAGGCGGTTGTAGAGCACCACCACACGCAGCGCGTTGAGCAACTGCCGCTTGTATTCGTGGATGCGTTTGACCTGGCAATCGAAGATGGTGTCCGGATCGACCACTTGGCCGGTAACCTGCTTGAGCCAGTCGGCGAATCTCACCTTGGCTTGGCGCTTGGCGCGGAGGAACGACTCCTGAAAGCTCGAATCGGCGGCCAAGGGTTTAAGCCGGCGCAACTCGGTGAGATCGGTAATCCACCGATCGCCGATGGCCTCCGTAATAACACGAGCCAGGGGCGGGTTGGCCAGTAACAACCAACGCCGGGGTGTGACGCCATTGGTCTTGTTGTTGAAACGTTCCGGGAAGAGTTCGGCCAGGTCCTTTACCGTCATCGGTTCGCAGCAGGCCCGAGTGAATGGCCGCCACGCCGTTGGTGCTGTGAGAGCCGACAATGGCAAGATTGGCCATGCGGACCTTCCGAACGGCCCCTTCTTCGATGAGGCTGACGTTCGCCACACGCGTTTCGTCCCCAGGGTAGCGCGACCGAACGTCATCCAGGAGGCGTCGGTTGATCTCGAAGATGATTTCCAGATGCCGCGGCAGCATGCACCTGAAACCATTCGACCGGCCATTTCTCAAGCGCTTCGGGAAGGAGGGTATGGTTGGTGTAAGCCAGGACTTTCCTGGTCAATTCCCAGGCTTGGTCCCAGCCCAGATGCGCTTCGTCCAGCAAGATCCGCATCAGCTCCGGCACGGCCATCGAGGGATGCGTATCGTTGAGTTGGATCGCCACTTTCTCCGGCAGTTGATTCCAGTCCTCGTTCGTCTGCCGGAAACGCCGCACCAGGTCGCCCAGGGAACACGCGACCAGGAAATACTCCTGAATGAAGCGCAAGCCCTGACCGAAGCTGGTCGAATCGTCCGGATACAGCACCCGGGTCAGCGATTCTGCAGCCAGACGTCTCCGCGACGGCACCGACGAAGTCGCCGTGGCTGAATTCCTTGAAGTCAAAGTAATCGGGGGTCGTTGCGGCCCAGAGGCGGAGGGTGTTGATGGTCTTTCCGCCAAAGCCCACGATGGGCCGGTCGTAGGGCACGCCAATCAACTTTGAAGGCCGGCCAGGAATCGGGCTGCAGGCTCCCGCCCCGCACCTCGAAGGAGCAGTTCAACGGCACTTCGATGGTCTCCCGAGGCCGGGCCACCTCCCAGGGGTCAGGGTTGCGCAGCCAATTATCGGGCTGTTCCTGCTGCCAGCCATCCTTGATGCTCTGCTTAAAAATGCCGTACTCATAGCGCAGCCCATAGCCCATCGCCGGCAGCGCCATGGAAGCCATGGAATCCAGGAAGCACGCCGCCAAGCGTCCCAGACCGCCGTTGCCCAGACCGGCATCCGGCTCCTGTTTCAGAATTCCACTGGATCCGCATGCTCCTGCTTCGCCGCTTGCTTGACGAGCGGGTCGAGCAGCAGATTCGTGATGTTATTCGCGAGGGAGCGCCCGATCAGAAACTCCATCGAGAGGTAGTAGACCCGCTTAGGATTTTTCTGAGTGTACTGTTCTTCGGTCCGGACCCAGCGTTGTGACAAGAGATCGCGCACGGACCGGGCCAACGCTTCAAAGCGTTCGCGCGGACTCGCGGCCTGGAGAGGAATCACATTGTCGAAGACCAAGTGCCGCTGATACGACGCATTGGGTGAGCCCGCGAACTGAATCGGGCCACAGCCATACTGCTGCGCAAGCTTGGCTAGTGTTTCAGGGTTGTCCGCCACTGGATTGGCCGAGCCTGGGGGAGGCTGCGGTCTTGATCCGTTAAGCGGCGCAGATCTCTGGGATTTGGATGCAGATCCAGGAGTTCGAGCCGGCGCGGAAACACGTTCGAGTTTCGAGTTACCCATATCGTTCTTCAGTTTGTGTTCAATAGCCGGTTGCGTCATGGAATGGGCACTGTTGCTTACCGGTTGCCTGGCCAGGTCCACCCATCCAGCTCCGGCTTGTCGATGCCGTGCTCGTAAGCGTAGGCCTGGCATTCGAGTTGCATGTTGCGCAGCTTTTCCTTGGCGTGAGCGCCGGAGGCGCGCAGGGCCGGCACGCGATCGATCACGTCCATCGCCATGGTGAAGCGGTCGATCTGGTTCCGAATCGCCAGGTCGAGCGGAGTGTTGATGTTGCCTTTCTCCTTGTAGCCGCGGACATGCAGGTTCTTGTGGTTGGTGCGCCGATAAGTGAGCCGGTGAATCAGCCACGGATAACCGTGAAAGTTGAAGATGATCGGCTTTGTCCTCGGTGAACAGCGTATCGAAGTCCGGGTCCGACAGACCGTGCGGATGCTCGCTGGACGGCGTCAGCCGGAACAGATCCACCACATTGATGAATCGGATCTTGAGGTTGGGGAAGTTCTCACGCAACAGGACGACTGCCGCCAGCGCTTCCTTGGTGGGGATGTCGCCGGCGGAAGCGATGACCACATCCGGCTCGGTTCCCTCGTCGTTGCTCGCCTGGGGAAAGATGCCGAGCCCTTTGGTGCAGTGGGCAATGGCCTGGTCCATCGTCATGTATTGGAGGTGCTTCTGCTTGTCCGAGACGATGACGTTGATGTAGTTGGTGCTCTTGAGGCAGTGATCCGCCACGCAGAGCAGCGTGTTGGCGTCTGGCGGCAGATAAATGCGGCAGACGTCGGGACTCTTGTTCACCACGAGATCGAGGAAACCCGGATCCTGATGCGTGAAGCCGTTGTGGTCCTGGCGCCAGACGGTCGAGGTGATCAGCAGGTTCAGCGAGGAGACTGGCGCGCGCCAGGACAACCCGCGGCAGCTCTCCAGCCACTTGGCGTGCTGGTTGAACATCGAGTCAATCACATGGACGAACGACTCGTAGGTGGAGAAAAACCCATGTCGTCCCGTGAGCAGATAACCTTCGAGCCAGCCTTCGAGCGTGTGCTCCGAAAGCAGTTCCATGACCCGGCCGTCGGGCGCCAGTTCGCCGCCATCGGCATCTTCGGGAAGATAATCGGCCAGCCACAGTTTCTTGCTGGCCTCATAGACGGCATCCAGCTTGTTGGAAGTGTTTTCGTCGGGCCCGAAGACGCGGAAGCTCTGCATGTTGTTGCGCATGATATCCCGCAAGAAGCGCCCCAGAGGCCGCGTGTTCTCGGCCGTTGTCTTGCCTGGCGCATCCACCTTGACCGCGTAGTCGCGGAAATTCGGGAGGCGTAGCGGCTTGCGCAGCAACCCGCCGTTGGCGTGAGGATTGGCGCTCATGCGCCGAACGCCTTCGGGCGCCAGTGCTTTGAGTTCCGGGATTAGCCGCCCGGTTTTGTCGAACAATTCTTCGGGCCGGTAACTGCGCAGCCAGTCTTCCAACTGTTTCAAATGGGCCGGGTTTTCCCGCACGCCCGCCAACGGCACCTGGTGCGACCGCCAGAAGCCTTCGACCTTGTGGCCGTCCACCTGCTTGGGACCGGTCCAGCCCTTGGGGCTGCGCAAGAACGATCATGGGCCAACGGGCGCGGGTCGCTTTGCCGCTCGCGCGGGCTTCTTGCTGGATGCGCCGGATTTCGAGCACACAGTTCTCGAGGGTAGTCGCCATTTTCTGGTGCATGTCCTGCTGGATCGCCGCCCTCGACGAAGTAAGGCGTCCAGCCGTAGCCCACGAACAGGGATTCCAATTCGTCGTGCGAGATGCGGGAGAGCACGGTGGGATTGTTGATCTTATAGCCGTTGAGCTGCAGGATCGGCAGCACCGCGCCATCCCGGATCGGGTTCAGGAACTTGTCGGAATGCCACGCGGCGGCCAGCGGACCGGTTTCGGATTCCCCATCGCCAACCACTACGGCGACCAGCAGGTCGGGATTATCGAAGGCCGCGCCGAAGGCGTGCGAGACGCTGTAGCCCAACTCGCCGCCCTCATGTATGGAGCCGGGCGTTTCCGGCGTGCAGTGACTGCCGATCCCGCCGGGGAAGGAAAACTCCTTGAAGAACTCGCGCATCCCCGCCTCATCCTCGCCCTTGTTGGGGTAAATCTCCGAATAGGTTCCCTCCAGGTAGGCCGGCGCCAGCACGCCCGGCGCGCCGTGACCCGGTCCGGCCATGAAGATCGTGTTCAGATCATACTTTTTGATCAGCCGGTTGAGGTGGATGTAAATGAAGCTCAGGCCTGGGCTTGAGCCCCAATGCCCGAGCAACCGCTGCTTGATATGCTCCACTTTGAGCGGCTCGCGCAGCAGCGGATTGGCGCGAAGATAGATCATCCCGGCGGCCAGGTAATTGCACGCCCGCCAGTAGGCGTCAATTCTTGCCGAGCTCATCCTTGGACAATGACGGCGCCTGCGCCAGGCTCGCTTCGTCGTGCCGAGTGTCCCTTTCGATCATTTAACACGGTTGCGGTTTCTCTCATTTTGATGCTTTCCTTCAATGTTGTCTGGATCCCTGACTTGGACCAGCGGTTTTGTGTCAATCTGGCTTCAGTCGTTGCAATGAGTTCGTTCGCACAGGACCTTCATCCGTCCGGGAATGGGTCTGGCATTGCCGAGAGGAGAGCGCGGCGGGATGCACAACCGACCGCGCTCTTTTAGGCGAGAACACCAGCCCAGGTCCCTGGAACGAGGGTGATGGCGAGAGTATTTTCACGGTTTGAGCAGCTTCAACCGACCTCGAAATGGTTCTGAATTCCATCGAGGGCAAATCGATATTCACCCTCCTGGGAGAAGGTCCGATCGGTAGAGGTCTACTGTGCGAAACCCGCCGGCCGGAAATTTTGAACCGTCCGAATGCAAATGAAGGCATTGGCAGGATTGACCGCCGTCCTTTCCTTATGGCTCCAAGCAAAGGTATCATAGCATCGGATTGTTTCAGTCACCGACAGTGGCCCGGCACACTGACGCTGGCTGTCGGGACAGGTGGTGTGCGGGCCAGGCGTCGATGGGCGTGACATCGGGGCCGGGTGTAAATGTAGTTTGGACAACGTTCTTGAGGTTCAGGATCGAGTGGCCTCCCTGACGCAACCGAAAGTGGACCGCGGGCGCGGAGAACAGCATGCGTAAGCGATGACGCCGTTCCGCCTCGAATGGCACCTTGATCTTAGCTGCCAGATATATTCTGTCCCCACCGGTCATTTCCACTTCGACGAAGAAGACGGGAGAGTCGCCGGTTCGCCTCGGGGTTTGGCGTTGCTCCAGCCGCGCCGGTTTGTCCAGATGGCTTCGCTCTCTGAATTCGTCCTCGGACAGCTCGAACACATCGAGAACGTCGGCAGGATGTTTCCAAGGAGCGAAATTCTTGGTGATAAAATCAACGCGGTTAATCCGCGAAGTTGCGAGGGTCGTCACGGAATAGTCGCCGGCAATGGTGATGATGTCGACGGCAAACAGTTTTGAACACTGGACGCCATTCAGGATCTGAGCTGCCAGGGCTGGATCATGCTGAGAGAAGGTCTCAATTGACCCTCCGGAAGTATGAAATCGGATTTCCATATCATGCAGTTGCTACTCGCTTTGAACCGAGGCTCGATTGCCGCCCAGTGAGTCCACTCATCCCGCTATGCGACGAAACGCCTTTAAGCTTCGCCAGAATTCATCTCGTTATCCGTAACGGGCGCCCTCATTTTCGAGCCTCGCTTCTTTTTTCATTTTGTTCAGTGCGTTTGGACGCGAGACGGAAGCGGGCAATTACCGTGCCAACTCCATTCGAAATGCAGAAGTTGCTGGGGTGCAGGCTGCGCGGCCTGCGAAGAGGCCGCCGAGAGCAGGCTCAAGATTTCGAACAATCGAAAACGAAATCGCTTCTTCGGATGTGGGTGCAACGTGTGCATGGCGAATGGCGAATCCTCCGCGAGGATCGGCAATAATGGGGCACTCAGGCGCGGCGTCGTCGCGCGCCACCCATCGCCGCATAGTCGCCAATTCGCCTCATGGCCAAACCCCGTTCAGCCCCGGATATTGGCCCCGCCATCGACGTAGATGGTGCCTCCAGTAATGTGCCGCGCGAAGGGCGTGGCGAGATAGGCGCAGGCGCTCCCAACGTCCATGATATCGGCCAACTCGCCCAGCGGAGCCCGTTCGGCGGCCTCGTCCAGGAGCTTGTCAAAGTCCTTCAGGCCCGATGACGCCCGTGTCTTGAGCGGGCCGGGGGAGATCGCATGAACCCGAATCTTCTTTTCACCCAACTCCAGTGCGAGATAGCGGCAGGCGCATTCGAGAGCGGCTTTGACCGGGCCCATCACATTGTAGTTCGGGATGACTTTGTTTGCGCCGTGATAAGTCATGGCGAACATGGTCCCGCCTTCCGTCATCAAAGGTGCGGCCAGCTTGGCCATGCGAATGAACGAATGGCAGGAAATATCCATCGCTTTGGCAAAGCCCTCGGCGGAGCAATTAAGGAGACCACCCTGAAGGTCGTCCTTGGGCGCGAAGGCGGCCGAATGGACCATGATGTTAAGCCGTCCCCAGGTCTGCTTGATGCGTTCGAAGACGCTTTTAAGCGCGCCCGCGTGAGCGAAGTCGAGGGGCAGGAAGAGTGGCGCCTCCAGCGCTCGGGCGAGCGGTTCGACATACGGCTTGGCCTTGTCGTTGAGATACGTGAGCGCCAAATCGGCGCCGAGTTCGCGGAAAACCCTGGCACAGCCATAGGCAACGGAATGCTCGTTGGCGATCCCCACGACGAGGGCTTTGGCGCCTTGAAGAGGGGGGTGTGGAACGTGGGGCGTCATAAGTCATGCTTTAGGTTAGAGAGGCATGTTCGGAACCTGTTCAGGCACGTGGAGCGATGCCTCGGTTTGTGCCAGCACCTCACTGACTGTCACTCCGGGGGCAGTCTCGAGGAGCGTGGCGCGGCGATCGGGGAAACCTATTACAGCCAACTCAGTGACGACGAGGTCCACAGGCCGAGATGAGGTCAAAGGCAGGGAACATTGGCGGACGATTTTCGGCTTGCCCTTGGCCGTGTGCTGCATGGCGATAACGACACGCTTTGCCCCGGTGACGAGATCCATCGCCCCGCCCATGCCGGGCACCATCTTGCCGGGAATGACCCAGTTGGCGAGAAGGCCTTGTTCATCAACCTGCAAACCACCCAACACCGCCATGTCCAGATGGCCGCCGCGAATCAGGCCGAAGGACATGGCGCTGTCGAACGCGCTGGCCCCAGGCAGCGCGGTTACCGGTTTGCCTCCGGCATCCGTGAGCAGCGGCAACGCCATGCCTTCCGCAGGGGCGGGTCCGGTCCCAATGAGTCCGTTCTCCGATTGGAAGAAAACGTTGACACCCACCGAAACATAATTGGCGACAAGCGTTGGAATGCCAATGCCCAGGTTAACCAGCATGCCCGAGCGAAGTTCATGGGCGATACGCCGGGCGATAAGAGTTTGAGCATCCATAGTGTCAACAATCAGGCAGACGCGACGATGTAATCCACGACCGGCGCCGGGGTCGCGACGTGGTCCGGCGCGATCACTCCCACCGGCCCGATGTGGTCGGCGGTGACGATGACAACCGCCGCAGCCATGGCCATGACGGGGTTGAAGTTGCGCGCCGTAAGGGCGTAGGTCAGGTTGCCAACGTAATCGGCAACAAAGGCGTGAACGATGGCGAAGTCCGCCCGCAAGGCGGTTTCCAGCAGGTATTCCTTTCCGTTCACTTCGATCTTGCGCTTGCCGCTTTCGGCGACGGTGCCGACGCCCGTTGGCGTCAGGATGCCGCCAAGCCCATAGCCGCCACTTCGAATCCGCTCGACCAGCGTACCCTGCGGCACCAACTCGACTTCGAGTTTGCCGGCGAGCATTTGTTGCTGGGTCTCGGGGTTCAGGCCGATGTGGCTGACGATGGCCTTGCGGAGGAGTCCGGCCGTCACGAGCTTGCCAATGCCCACGCCCGGCATGGCCGTGTCGTTGGCGATCACCGTCAGATTGCCTTTGCCCTGACGGACGAATTCGTCAATGAGCCGCTCGGGTGAGCCCACGCCCAGAAATCCACCGATCATCAACGTAGCCCCCTCGGGGATGAGGGCCGCGGCATCGTGAAGTGAGACGATTCTCATAACAACGTTTCGGATAACTCCAATCCCTTTATCTATTGCGCTGTCCATCCGCCATCCATCGGGAGCGCCGCGCCCCGGATTTGCGCGGCGGCATCGGAGCAAAGAAAGACGGTGAGGGCTGCGAGTTGCTCGGGCACAACAAACTCCCGCGAAGGCTGCTTCTCGGCCAGCAACCGCATTCGGGCGGCTTCGGGCGCGAGACCTTCGCGGGCAGCGAGATCGTCAATCTGTTTCTGGACCAGTGGCGTCAAAACCCAGCCCGGGCATATGGCGTTGCAAGTGATGCCGGTAGTCGCGGTCTCCAGGGCGACGACTTTGGTCAAGCCCACCACGCCGTGCTTGGCGGCCACGTAGGCAGCCTTGTGTGGGGACGCGACCAACCCATGGGCCGAAGCAATGTTGATGATGCGCCCCCAATTGTGCCTCAGCATCTGGGGAAGCACCGCGCGAATGGCGTGGAATGCTGCAGACAAATTGATGGCGATCACGGCATCCCAACGCTCCGGTGGAAATTCATGGACGGGAGCGGTGTGTTGAATGCCGGCGTTATTGACGAGAATATCGACGCTTCCCCATTCACGGGTTGCCTGCTCAACCATCGCAGACACGGCGGCGGGTTGCGAAAGATCTGCATTGCTGTAACTGGCGCGAATGCCGTGCGCGGCGATCAGGCTCTTGCGCAAGTGGCCGGTTTCCGCAGGCTCCCCAAACCCGTTGAGCATAACGTCGGCGCCCTCGGCGGCCAGTGCTTGCGCCAGCGCCCATCCGATTCCGCTCGTCGAGCCGGTGACGATGGCAACTTTGCCTTCTAAGCTTCTGCGCATAGACCCTCCTTATCCCGTGGCCATTTCGCCCAACACACGCACCGTGTGTCGGGCGATCATCAATTCTTCGTTGGTGGGAATAATCCACGCGGTCACACGGCTTCCCTCGGTGGTAACGCGCGGGCCGCCTTTGGTGTTTGCTGAGCCATCCAGCTCGACCCCGAGCCATGCGGCGTTTCTGCAGACGTGCTCGCGGATGGTGAGCGCATTTTCTCCGATGCCTGCGGTGAACACGAGGGCATCCAAACCGCCGAGAGCAGCGGCGAGCGAGCCAAGCTCGCGACCGATACGGTACACGTAGAGGTCGAGAGCGAGCTTCGCGTCCGGTTCCTTACTCTCGAGCAAAGTGCGCACGTCGCTGGAGACACCGGACACGCCCAAGAGGCCGGACTGGTTGTAGAGCAACTTCTCGATGGCCCGTGCGTTTATCTTGCGCTGATCCAGCAGAAAGAGAATGACTCCCGGATCCAGTGCCCCGCAGCGAGTACCCATCGGAAGCCCCTCCAGCGCGGTAAAGCCCATGGTGCTGGCAACGCTCTTGCCGCCGGCCATCGCGCACATGCTCGACCCGTTGCCCAGATGCAGCACCACCGTCTTCCCTGCCGCAGCGCGTGGGTCGCGTTCCGGCAAGATTGACGAGATGTATTCGTAGGAGATCCCGTGGAAGCCGTAACGGCGCACACCCGATTCAGTCAGGGCTTTGGGCAGCGCGAACATCTGGGCCAGGGGCGGGTTGCTGCGGTGAAACCCGGTGTCGAAGCAAGCCACTTGTGGCACATCGGGTAGCCGTTCCATGACGGCTCGGATTGGCCGCAGGTTGTGCGGTTGGTGCAACGGCGCCAGCGGAATGAGTTGACCAAGCTCGGCGAGTATCTCTTCGTTGATCCGCACGGCTTGCGCGTATTTCACTCCGCCGTGAACGACGCGATGTCCCACGCCGGCCAGTCGGATTTCATTTCCGAGTTCGAGCAGAAACCTTCGGAGGTGATCCAGCGCGCCTTCGTGGCCCAGTTGCACGCCCTCGCCCCAAGAGTGCTCCGCCACGAGCCTGCCCTTCGGGTCTCTGGCCAGGAAGCGCGGGGCGGTGAACAAGGCTTCAAGCTGGCCGCGGAGCATCAATTCGAGGGCGGTATTCCCGACGACGAACACGGAGAACTTCACGCTCGAGGAGCCGGCATTGATGACCAGGATTGCGTCCTTCATACCTCAGGAGATGCTGGCCGCCTGGCGTGTGGCACGCGCGACGAGTTTCATCACCGCCGCCGAGGCCAGCCGCGTGCGCACGTTGTCCGCTCGGCTGGTGAGGACGATTGGCACACGGGCGCCGAGCACAATTCCGGCGGCGTCGGCGCCGGCCAGATACTGCAATTGCTTGACGAGCATGTTGCCGGCTTCGAGATCCGGCACCAACAGAATGTGCGCCTTGCCCGCTACCGGTGAACTGATCTTCTTGGTGCGAGCCGCCTCCGCGCTAATGGCATTATCGAATGCCAGCGGACCATCGAGAATTCCGCCCGTGATCTGGCCGCGGTCGGCCATTTTGCAGAGAGCCGCGGCGTCAAGGGTGGAAGGTATCTTGGGGTTGACCGTTTCCACGGCGGAAAGGATTGCCACGTTGGGCTCGGCCACGCCCAGCGCGTGGACCAGATCAATCGCGTTCTGCGCGATGTGCACCTTGTCCTCGAGGGCGGGGGAGATATTAATTGCGGCGTCGGTGATGGCGATGGGGTGCGGATGCGTCGGCACATCCAAGATGAAGACATGACTCATGCGCCGTTTGGTCCGCAACCCGGTGTCTGACGGGACTACCGCGCTCAGCAATTCGTCCGTGTGGAGGCTACCTTTCATTAGCGACTCGACTTCACCGGCACGCGCCATGGCCACCGCCTTCACGGCGGACGCGTGCGCCCCCGCGGTGGAAACAATCCGGTAGGGTGAGAGGTCGATACCTTCCGCTTCAGCCGTGGCGCGGATGGTTTCCTCATGTCCGACGAGCACCGGATCAATCAACCGGCGTTGGGCAGCTTCAATTGGGCCGATCAACGAATCGCGATCGCAAGGGTAGGCGATGGCGCATTTGACGGGCGCCAGACCCTCGCAGCGTTTGAGCAGCTTGGTGAATTCGTCGGTCCGACGGAGAATCACCGACGGCGTGGCCACGTCCGAGTAACGAAGGCGGCGCTCCGGCGCGCGCACCGTCACGGTGCCCGTGACCAGGTTGCGGTCCTTGCAGCGCACTTGGCAGTCGAACACGACCAGGAAGTCCTTCGAACGCTTTTCGCGCGCGGTGACGGTCGCCACAAGGTCATCACCGGCGGCGATGTTGCCTTCGAAGCGCAAGTCCTGCGCGGCAATGGACGTGCCCGGCCCCGGGAGCTTGCGGTTGAGCAAACCCGACAAAAGCGCTTCGGCGCCGACGGACTCGGCTTGCATCTCAGTGCCAGAGGATTGCTGGCCGTTGGCGATGTGAAAGGCGTCCACATCGCCGCCCACGAGGGCTAGGGCCTCTACTTCAAACGAGCTTAACTTGCGTGACACATGCGCTGTGTCGCCCACGCGGATTTCATCAAAGGTGACATTCGTGAGTGTTTCCATATCTCTTGCCTCCTGAGTTTCAGCGGGAACGATCAGGCTACTCTTCGCCGCGGGAGCGGATCCGTTCCGGCTCGATCTTCAGCACGCGCCGGATCTTTTCGAACATTGAGACCTGGTCCCGCGATGGCTTGATCTGTCCGAGCGTCTCTTCGGTCAGTACCGCATCCAACAGAGTGATCAATCGCTCACGGTCGGCCCGATGGCGGAGCAAGTGGGGCAGCGTTTTCAGGGCGCGCTCGAATTCGTAACGCACGATGATTTCCTGTTCGCCTCGGACACGTCGCGCCCGCTCAGGAGAAATCCGGGGAAGGAGATGAGCGTGCTTCTCGGCCAGTTCCTGTTGGAGGTGAAGTTGCGTCAGCGGCAACGGATGGCCCCGGTTCGAGAGCAGTGCGAAGACGCGGGCGACCGCCTCGGGATAGGCGCCATGGCTGATCGATGCGAGCGCTTCCTTCACAAAGGGAAAATCGCGCTCATTGCCAACCGGCTTCCGTTCATGAGCTTCTTGCTGTCCCTCGAGGCAGACTCCGAACAACGGGCCGTAAGTCTGATAGAACAACGCTTCACTCACCGCATCGCGGATATCGCGAAGGCAATCGAGCGCCGCGCTCACGCACTCGGACAGGAACCGTTCAGTTTGCCGCGATGAAGTTTCCGGTCCGAGGGCTTGCCGATAGGACTTCACGAATTCCGCCGCCGGCCCGAGCCATGCCAGCCACGGGTTTAGATTCGAAATCGTCCAGCGCTGCAAACGGAGCGGGTGCAGGTCACGAGAGAGCCTCGCGCCGATTTCATTAGACATCGCCTGGATGAGCGGTCGCGCGAACAATTCGTAGGCCCGCTGGTTGAATTCGCTGACCTTCTCGACCGCTTCGAACGGTTCTTCGTCGATGCGCCGAAACCGGTTCAGACGTTTCACAACCTCCTCGAGACGGTACTCGACAAATTGCACCTCGTAGTGCGTGCAGCCGTCGGCCTGTTTCTTCTCGAGAATCTCCATGCCATAGAGGCCGGGCTGTAACGCCTCGATCGATTTGAGCACCGAGACGATCTGGGTGTATTCCTTCTTCGCCACGCGGCCGGAGACAAAGATCCCCAGATGCCCGGCATCTTCGTGCACCAACCCTACAATGACCTGGCCACGCGCCTTGATTTCCTCGGTCGAGCCATAGACGTCTGCGACCCAATTAAACGCCTGCTGGGGCGGGGTGATGTTATCGCCCAGCGAGGCGAACAAAATGATGGGTGATTTGATCTGTCGGAGGTCGAAGGATCGCCCGTCGTCGCCGCTCACCGCGCCCGACCAGAGTTTGTTTCCCACGAACAGGTTTTGAGTGATCCATTCGATCTCCTGGCGATTCATCAGATAGAACCCGCCCCACCAGCGCTCGAACTCGACGAAACGGGGCGTCTCCGTGTCCACGTGCGCAAACAAATGATAGTACTTGTTCCAAAATGTATTGGCCGGGTTCAGATACTCAAAATTCTGTACCAGCCAGGCACCATCAAAGATGCCGTTGCCAAGGTCCGAGGAAAGTGAAGCCAGCCAGGTGCCTCCGAGTAACCCCGCCGCGTAACGCATCGGATTGTCGCCCTCGCCTTCACGCCAGGCGCCTGCCCAGTAGGACATTGGCGCCCCGTTGATGACAATGGGGCCGGTGTCATCGGGATATGAGGCGGCCAGCATCATAACTGCCCAGCCGCCCTGGCAATTGCCGACAATAACCGGCTTAGGGCTGTGCGGATGCAATTCACGCACCTTGCGCACGAACACTCGCTCGGCGGCCGTGACGTCCAGCACCGTCTGCCCAGGCACGGGATCAGAAAAAAAGATCACAAAATAGACTGGGTGACCGTCGCGCAGGGCTACTCCGACTTGGGAATCATCCTTGAACCCGCCGACACCCGGACCGTGCCCCGCGCGAGGATCGATAATGATGTAGGGCCGCCGAATCGGGTCCACGGTCAGACCATCGGGCGGAACGATGCGGAGCAGCGCGTAATTGACCGGGCGCTCGAAGTTCCGGGCGTCCATCACCGTTTCATAATCGAAGTGCAACATCGGCGGCTTGCCTGCGCGTTCGTGCTCGATGAATCCATTGCCCCGCTGGCGCAGGGCGTCCCAGAAGAGGATCGAGCGCTGGGCGCAGTCCACCCCGTAATTCCAGGCGTCGGTCCACAGTGCCCAGGGCCACTGCGGTTGGGTGCACACTTCGCTGAGATATTTGCGCCAAGCCTTTGCCGTCCGGTCGATAAAATGCTCCTGAGCCAGCCTTGTTCGGGACTGGAACATCTGCGCCACTTTGGAGTGGTTCTCCACCGTCCGGCCCCATTTCACGTGCGACTTCCCGATTTCACCCTTCATACTCATGACTTTCCGATTCCAAGTGCCAGTGCTGCTCAACGAATCCCGTCATCCCGTAATGCGACAAAACGCTCGGAAGGTTCGCCAGGATTCATCCCACCATTCGCGATGGCCGCTTTGTTTTTTGAACCTCGTTTCATTCATTTTGCTGAGTGTGTTTGGACGCGAGACCGGGACATGCAATTGGCGAGCCAACTTCATTGGAAATGCATAATTTGCAGGGGTGCAGAAGGTAATGCCCGCGAAGCCGCCGCCGGCAGGAAACTCAGAATTTCGAACAATCGAGAAATCGATCACCGACCAGATGCTGGTGCAATGCAGGCGATTAGCGAAGCGAGGCGCGCAATCAGAAGGTTCCAAAGAACAACCGCTGATTTGGCGAAGGTCGACGCATATTTATGGCATGATCGACGCGGCCCTTTTCGTTGTGTGTCGTCTGTCCACCAACGTCACACCCTTCTTATCATATTTCGCAGTCAGACCCCTGCAGAGCCGTCACTACCGGTTGTAGCAACGCAGGTCACGGCCTGCAAGACCGAGGGCGATTCATGGGTGCCAAGCAGGATAGGATACGTTTTGGAGGGCGCGGCAGATGCCACGCCAATGAAAGGCAAAATGGATTGGGCGGTGCAGCATCCACGCTCGAGTCATCCCGCCAAGATGAGCGGCAACCTGCTGTAAACAGCTAAATTCATCAGGTCCGCGAATCGACCGAGTCAAAGCATTCATACGGTTGAAGTTTTGTCTATTATAGGAGGCCGGGAGCTTGAACCTGGCCAATCGCTCTTCGTTTAATCCTTCTCCCCTATTGCGACGGGAAGCCTTCAGCATTCGCCAAAATGGTTGCCCGATGGCCGGCAACGGCCGCCTTGGCATACGGTCCTTCCCGCACGAGTGATCCGCATTTCAACGCAGGCGCCCATGAAGGCTGGAATATTGGCGAGCTGAGATGCTGGCGAAGCTTGAAACCCACTTGGCGCATTTAGGGCGGAATGGCGACACGGATGGCAACCCTTCGTTCTTCGAGCCCTCGAAACTTCGAACCTGGCCCCACGGGTCGTTCAGATTCCATTACGGCCTCAACCGCAGCACCTTCCATACTGTGGAAATGCTTGGCATGCCAGCTGCGTGACCGGGTCATGGATGCGAATCGCACTCAGCAATTCGAACAGACTCCGTGGCTCTGGCGTCTGGGCGAACCTCCACAACGGACCGAAGGAACCCGCTGTTATGAAAACCATATCGGCGCAGGAAAATAACGCCATCTGTTCCAACAGCCGAACCGGTGGCCCGCTGCCGGCCCGCGAACGCTTGCTTGAGGTAGCGTCCGAAATGTTCGCCGAGGCTGGTTTTCACGGAACCCAACTCCATGAGATCAGTGAACGAGCCGGGACGAATGTGGCCGGAGTCTATTACCATTTCCAAAGCAAGGAGCAACTCTATCAAGCCGCGACGATGGAGGCAGGCCGACTGCTCTCAGATGGTGACGAGAGTTCTCTTTTTCTCCGCCGAAACCAGTCGGCCGAGCAGAGACTCCTAAGACTCATCAAATCCGTGTTGGAAAAACTCAGCGCAAAGGGGGCCTTGGCCGCAAGGCTTGTTTCCCGGGAGTTCGTCGACACGGCCTGTGAGACACATGCCTACGCGGCCTCCGGGCTCGAGCGAGATTTCGTCCTGCTGCAAGCGGCGATACGTGATTTCCTCGGTGCCGATGCCAGCATCGAAGTCGTCCGGCTAAACGCGCTGAGTGTGATTGGTGAGTGTGTGCTCTATTCCCTGGCGGGAGAGAGCCGGAACAACGTTTTGACTCAATTTGCCGTCTGTTTGCCAAGTCGCGCGCGCCTGGCCCGATTGATCACAGAGCGTTCGTTAGGCGCTCTCGAACGTGAGCGAACCGACCCGGAGGTGTTCCATCCATGAAGTTTTCTCGATCATAAGCCAACCACGCCAATTCACGTCCGTAAAATGATCTGCTCTAATCCATTCTGACTAATTTGCTCCGAACGCATGTCGCAAACTAACACTACCGAGATGACCAAACTTTTTCCAAGAAACGGCGATCCCATCCTGAAGGAATCGCTCTCGAAAACCGCGCGGGTGACCGAGGCTTCCGAGCCACGTTCCCTCGTGCCATCCAGCCATCGCGCCAGGCTTTTGAACAGAGCCAACCATCGCAACGCGGAGATGTTCGTAATTTGGAGCTTCATGTTTTTCAGCTTTGGAGCGCTGTTCTTCTGCCTCTGGGCCATCGCCGCCAAATGTCACGGTAATTGGCCATTCTAACCTTCCGCGACGACGGCATTAGGACGCCAAGGCAAACAGACCGGGAGATTTGGACGATCCCGGAGTGAGCCATGCCCTGCAAAAACTTTTGGCGAACTCCTGGACGACAACATCGCATAACGGGAAAAGTGAACAAACAAAAAAGCGACTGCCTATGTTTCCAATCTGCGAAATCTCAATCGCGAACGAGTCAATCACTTAAGGTGAACTTGTTTCATTAGGCAAATGTCCATGCTAACCCGCGGATCCAAAGACAGCTCGCTGGGCGTGATACCCAGGAGAGCGAGACGAACTTTCGGTCGACGCCTGGCTGGCGTGGCGAGCCATTCATTTGTGGGATTGGTCGGAGCTGCGGCGCAGTATGTTTCGCTTGCTTCCAATGGCACCGGGGCTATCCAGCCAGAGGCCGAGCCGAGTCGCGAGTGGGCCGCTTCCCTTCGTTGGGAAAACGACACGTTCGGCGGAACGGATCAGTTTTATACCGATGGATTCTCGCTGGCCGTTTCACACACAGGCCCGAGTTGGATGGATCCGGTGGCAGACTGGCTGCCCTGGGGTGAGGGGCGCCGCACAGTGGGTTACGACTGCACACAGGCGATGTTCACTCCGGAAGATACCGATCGCCCCATCCCCGACCCGAATGATCGCCCCTATGCCGGGATCCTTGCCTTCGGGCTGACCTTGCACGTGGAGAAGGAAAGCTCTTATCACGGATTAAAGTTGATGACGGGTGTGGTCGGCCCGTGGTCACTGGCGGAGGAAACGCAGCGCGAAGTCCATAACCTCATAGGCAATGAGGTGCCCCAAGGTTGGGATTACCAATTGGAGAACGAACCTATCTTTAATCTCGCCTACGAATACCGTCACAAGTTCCTGCTGGCAGGCGACCCTGACCAATGGTCGATGGAAGCATTCCCTCTCACCGGCGGCTGGCTGGGAAATGTCCTCATCCAGGGTCAGGTCGGCGGCGTGCTGCGCTTTGGCTTCAACATGCCCGATGACTTCGGCCCGACACTGGTGCGCGGCATGGGGCATATGCCACCTCCGCGGCGGGATGCGCAACAGCGATCAAAGTCCGATTGGGGATTCGCCGCTTACGGCGGCACCGTTGCCCATCTGGTGCTGAGAGACATCACGCTCGATGGCAATACTTTCGAGCTTTCGAGGACAGCCCGAGTGTGGACAAGGAGTTTTTTGTCCCGATGGCAGGCGTGGGCGTGAGCGTCGGCAATCGCCGTTTTCAGGCGTCCTTCTCCTACATCTTCTGGGGTAAGGAATATGAACATCAGGATGAGAACGCCGAGTTCGGTGCCTTGGCGGTCAGCTACTTCTTCTGAAACGCGAGTACAAAGCGCGAAGGGCAATACAAATTGACGACACTCTTTGAAGATGGCTTTCTAAGAACCCGTTTGTCGTCGCAGGGCCCTTCCTACTTTTCAGACGGGCCTTAACTAAGGTGGGATCGGAATCCGAGCCATCTCTATAGACCACTCGCTACAACCAATCAGCCAAACCCAGACGCACCGATGGGTTAAAGGCGAAAAACAAATATGCAAATATGGAAAATCACGTTCGTCAATCGAGGGTTCACCCGCAATGGCTACGCGGAGTTTTCAAGGAAGACCAAAAGCCCGCGGTGCACACGAGAATCGTAATTCTCGGCGGCGGTTTTGGCGGCTTGCATTCGGCCCTGCAATTCGAGAGAACGATCGCAGCCGATCCAACGGTTGAAGTAACACTCGTCAGCCGCGAGAACTTTCTGCTTTTCACGCCCATGCTGCACGAAGTGGCTGCCGGCGATCTGGACTTGTCCGATGTCGTCTGTCCTCTGCGACAGATCCTCAAGCATGTGCGCTTTCTGCAGGCGGAGGTGGACTGCATAAATCTGGAAGCGCGGCAGGTGTCCCTGGCTTACGGTGTCGGCCGCCATCGAAGCGTGCTGACCTATGATCACCTCGTCATCGCCTTGGGATCGGAATCGAATTTCTTCAAGTTGCCCGGTGTTGAGGAACGCGCACTCACCATGAAATCCCTGGGGGACGCGTTTATTTTGCGAAATCACGTGCTGGGCATGTTGGAAATGGCAAGTCTCACAGACGACGCTTTTGCGCAGCGTGCGTTGCTGACGTTTGTCGTTGCTGGTGGTGGTTTTGCGGGCGTGGAAACAGTTGGAGCGCTGAACGATTTCGTCCGAGAGGCGATCGCATACTATCCCGCGCTCGCCGAAGCAGAGAGACAAGTTGTTCTGGTGCATCCAAACTCTGTCATCCTGCCGGAACTCGGCGAAAGCCTCGGACGGTACGCGCAAGCCAGGCTCCAATCACGAAAGGTCGAGATTCGCTCAGAGACGAGAGTCGTCGGGTTCTCCGAACGCGGCATCGAGCTAAGCAACGACGAGACGCTGCCGACGCAGACCCTTGTCTGGACAGCCGGTGTGAAGCCACCCGGGGTCCTGCAGAGCCTGCCCGTCAAACAGGAAAAGGGACGCATCGTTGTCAACGAAATGCTCGAAGTGCCTGGGTTTCCCGGAGTCTGGGCGGTTGGCGATTGCGCATGGACTCCAAATGCCAACACTGGCAAACCACATCCGTCCACCGCACAGCACGCCTTGCGCGAAGCGGCGCATTGCGCGAAGAACGTCGTAGCAGCCATACGCGGTTCCCAGGGAACACCCTTCCGCTTCAGGACTCTGGGCCAGCTCGCAACGATCGGGCATCGCGACGGAGTGGCGGATATTCTTGGCCTGCGCCTCTCTGGTTTTCCTGCATGGTGGCTGTGGCGGACAATTTATCTTGCGAAGCTTCCGACCTTTGAGAAAAAGCTCCGCGTCGCGTTGCGATGGACGCTGGACTTCGCGTTCCGCAGAGATCTTGCGCAACATGTGACAATCCACGGCATTGATCGAGTGAGTCAGCTATTGGCGTATGTCCGTGAACATCCGGTAATCCCGCGACCCGCAGTATCGAATCGCGCCACCGCAGTTCCTTTTTCGCCCTGAGTGTCCTAACCGCCGGTCCTGGCTCGCACCTTCGTTTCATTTCACGCCTGGCCTCTGAATCCCTCCGACCCGTCCAGCAGTCCCTCCTGCCGACTCCGCGACGGAAAAATCAATCCTGGCGAACTTCGAAACGATTGCCTCGCATTACAGGACGAATGAACACCAAAAAACAACTGTCGATGTTTCGAATTTTCGAAATCTCGGGCGTGCGTAACGCGCCTGTTTCAAGTCGTAATGATCTTGCTCATCAACATGTTCCGAATTTGGAGAATAGCTGGCATACTAACTGCCCCACTGGTCTTGTATGCAACGCCTGCCGTACCGGTGGGTAGAGCCACTCGCGTAAGCGCGCCTCAAGAAGGACTCGAAAATGAATGCAACGAATTCGCACGATGATCGGAAAGCCATGGAGAATTCATTGATTCCCCCTCGCATGTGCAAGGGTCGCGGAATCGACTCGGACTGGCTGCCTGCTGTGGACGTGTCCGACACGGGTCAAGAGTATCTTTTCGAGTTTGATGTTCCGGGCGTGAGGCGCGATGAGATCCACATGAATGTGGATGGAGACAGACTCCATCTCAGCGGTCTGCGCGAGACTCAATGCAAGGAAGGCAAGAGTCTGCAGGTGGAGCGCCCGTCTGGACTCATCGCCCGCCGCTTGGTCCTGCCGAACAATCGGCGCACTGAAAAAATTTATGGAACACTCCAGGACGGAGTTCTGCGGGTGCACGTTCCTAAGAAAGCGACAGGAGATGAGGGTGTGACGTTGCCCGTCGTTCGAATCCACGGAGCGAATGCCGCGAGAGAATCTTAGGCCCAGCTGCTTTGTCGTTCACTGAGCTTTTTATGACAAGCCTGCAAGCAACATTCGGGAGCCAAGTTGTACATGGCTCTGATAGCCCATCACGAAGACCCGACTTGGAGAACCCGGCCCAAGGGGCAAGAGCAACTCGGGAACGGGTTGTTAGCCAGCCGCACCATGAGAGTCCGAGTCACGTTGCGCCGCCCACTGTTCAAAATCCGAAATCGTTGAGGTGCGAGGGTCAGCGAGATCAGGTTTGCGCGAACTGTCAGTCGAGAATTGTGGACAGCCGATGGTTTTGCCGTCTCCCCGCGCAGGATGACGGGTCCATTTTGCTGTGTACGCCAACCTGCGCACTTCGGCACTTCAACGGTTCACGCGTGCGCACGGATGGCTGGCAAGAGAACCTTGACCATGACGGACGCCGCGTAAACCTTCTCGCGGACTAATTCGAATTTCTATTTACTATGAAAGCCTGGACGTGGCTTCTTCCCTGTTGGGTTTTGGAATACTTTTTTGCCAGACTCCCCCGAGAACGGGTCCGGCTCGATGGGCGCACTCGTTTCCTGATCCGATTGGACCGAGAATTCGAATTGGGGTCCTTATGACCGTCGATGATCGGCGGCAGGGTGGCCGATCTCGCACCTTTGCGCGGTCTGCCGCAACGGCGTTTGAATTTGGGGAGTGGGGGGCTTCGGGCTTTTTCTTGGGAGGGCTTCGTTTTGGATCGGAATCCGGTTCGCCGGGTGCAATCGCCGAAACCGCATCAACGAGGCCATCGCCGTTGAAATCCACGCGCCCATTATCGGATCCACCCACGTCGTTTCGCCACGCGTCCTGGAGCCCGGCAGCGCCTCGCTCTTGAATTCGAGGTCCTCAATCACATTCCAGATCCGCGGCCCTTCAGGTTCGAAGCAGATGAAATCTGGCTTTCCAAGGGAACACGATGACCTGTCCACTGCAGGCTCTAAGGCGGTCCCACACGGAAGAACCGGAACCGGCTCGTCGCCGGTTCCGAGTACGACATGTTTCCGGGTCCCGTCAACAACGGCAGGACCGTGCGCCAGGCCTTCAGATTGTCGGAAATCTGGAGCGCCGAAGCCCCCGCCGGGAGGTCGCGTATGTCGAATCGGACGGCGCCACCGGTCAGGGACAAGTTGGTGAAACGGACAATCGACGCCAGGCTGGCTGTCAAAGTGAAGGAATCCGCCCGATCCACCAGGATGATATAGACCTTCCCGACGCGGGCCTCGAACACGACGCTGTTGGTCCCGCAGCCAACGGGATCCGGCGCGAGCGAGGCGGCGTCCAGGATGCCGATCTGTGGGATCTGTCCGATGCCGACCGCCGTGACGACACCCAGGCCGTCGTCCTCCGCCTTGAATCGCAGCCACCGACTCGATCCGCTGAAGGTGCGACTGCACACCGTCAGGGAATCATCCGATCCGGTGTCCGACGTCGAGGGCACCGTCGCCCCCGCCCGGCTGAGGCTGTAAAGCGGCGGGACCTGCCCCCCGCCTCCGGCCGGCACTGGACCGCACGGCGTCGAAAGCGTCGCATGCACGGAAACAAATCCACCCGCCTCCGGCACGTCAAAGGCGCCGCCATCAAATTGACGGAAGTCCACCGTCAGGATCCCTCCGCCATTCCGAAGCGTCACCCCCGCCTCGGTTCCAGTGATGGCGCGGCCAGCCAGCTCCCACTGCACCGAAGTAAATCCCGCCGTCGGGAGACTGAAGTCCATTACGAACCCATGCTCGCTGCTCTCCGACTGGATCGACAGGTTGGATTCGAGAACCTGGTGAATGGTTTGTTGACACGATGCGCTTCGCCCGCAGGCGTCCGTCGCGGTCCAGGTTCGAAGGATGTCCGTCGACCCGAAGGGCTGGTCCATCCGTGTGAGTGTCGGTTCCTGCCCGGCGCAGGGCGAGATCACGGTCGGCGTTCCGGTGGAAAAAGGATCAATGGCGCCACAGGGGACGGTCACTTCCGCGGGGCAAATCATGGTCAGCGGCAGTCGCTCGACCACGCCGCTCATGACAAGCCCCGGAGGCCGGTCCCGTACGTCATTCCAAAACCCGCTGACAGCGAAACCGGGCAGCCACATGTGCACATAAAACTCGACGCCCTGCGAATCGTTGGGCTCACCCTCGCTCCAATTCTGGAACGTGACCGGCTCGCCGCTGGCCCAGAAGAATTCCGATCGTCTCACCTGGACGTCCGCGGAATTGACGGCCGTATTCCCGTCGTACAAACCGATCCAGAGGTTCCGGATCGTGCCGCCGGCGGTCGCGAACTGGCTGAACACCCAGTCCTGTTCCTCCCGGTTGCGAAGGGTCGCCAGGTGACCGCCCAGGGCAATGGCCTTTGTCTCCGCTTTCGTCCAACTGGCGTCATTCAGAAGGAGATACTCGTGTCCATTGATGGGACTCACGATCGGGCCGGCCACGACCGCAGGCTCACCGTCAAACACGGTTTCGACGACCCCGAACACAGCCCGTCCCGTCGGACTGTCGGCGGCGTCGTTCCAAAACCCCGGCGCATCCGACTTTGAGGAACCCAGGACCGAGTAGAATTCGAGCCCGCCCATGTTGTCGGGCGCGCCAACCTTCCAGTTCTGATAGGTTACAGGTTGCCCGCTCGCCCAGCCGAATTCGCCCCGCCTGGAGATGGGATCACCCGCATTGTTATTCGGATCAAGATCGTACATGCCGATCCAAAGGTCCCGCGCGACGCCCCCCAATTCGCCGAACGCACCCAGGATCCAGGCCTGTTCGGTTGCTGTCTGAAGAGTCGCGAGGTGTCCGCCAAGGGCCTTGGCCTCCGTTTCCGCCGCAATCCAACTGCTGGCCTCCAGGAGATAATACATGTGGCCGTTGACCGGGCTGAGCCGGGGACCGTCAAGCACACGGGGCGGATTCGCCGCAATGACCCATCGATTCGGAATCGCCATTAACCCGAACACTGCCACCGCACACGAGAGAAGCCGTCGTATCCGCATAAGGAGATCCTTGAGTGGCTTGGCGAAGTCGGGGACAGAAGCTGGCTCAGGCTCGTGGGGCCGGACCGCGCCCGTCAAGATCCTTCGCGCATTCCCGGGCCGGGTTTGAACCTGGTGTGTCGTCGACTCAATCGACTCGACCCTGGCCGGTTTGCCGAGTCCCAAGGCATCTCCGCGGACGTCTTCGTTTCGCCTTGCCAGGTGTCGTTGGCACATCCGACGCTGGCGCCCGCATCCGCACGCAGACCGGGACCCGGAGACGGACATGGCGAGATCCCTCGCGGCCCTTCACCTTTTCAAACGGGAGCTTCTGGCAATCGGCGCGATTCTCCTGACAGGTCTCGTCTCTCTCCAGAGTTTCCCGCTCCGCATCGCGGCCGTTGATGGGCTGTTGCGGGCGCAAACAGCGCTCTTCCCTCGGCCGGTCGCCGACAGCTACGGCAGTTGCATTCTATTCCTCGATGTGAATGCCGTCGGCGACCCGAAACCCTACTTCGCCATGATCCAACGACTGCGCCAATTGCATGCCCGCGCGGTCGTATTCGACATCGTCTTCGACAAGGACTTCTGGCAAACGCCGGCGGCCGCGCTCGCCCTCAGCAACGCGATGGCGGTTCCCAATGCGGGTGACGGCCACCCGCAGCCGCCCATGTTCGCGATTTTTGCGGCCGAAGGAGAGACGCCGTCCGGTGCCCAGGCAACGGCGACACGCGAGCGATTGCCCGCAACCAACATCCTCTCTCTGTCGGGCAGGCTCCGGACTCCGGATCGGATCCGCGTTCGGCCGACCTGCTTCGGACACCCCTGGCAAGGACGCTGTCCGGAGCCTCCACCGGTGTGGAGATTCATGCCACCGTCTTTGAAAACCTTGCCCGGAATGATGCCATCCGGGAATGGCCCCGCGGCGGGGAGTGGATGCTGGTCCTTGCCTTGTCGGTCCTTGCGGGTTTGCTGTTTCCCCGGTGGACGCCCCTGCGGGCCTGCGTGACGGCCACCGTGGGAGCCCTCCTGATTGCCGGGGCGGCCGTCCTGGTCTTTCGCCAGACCGCTCTCCTCCTTCCCTGGCCGGTCCTTGCCGGTCCCGTGATGCTCGCCGCGGCCGGGACCGCCCTGATCCCGTTGAAATCCGCCTTCATTTCCTATCGTCGCGCCGACGGTCTGAACGTCGCCCAGAGCATTGCCACGGAATTGCGCGCCGCCGGAGTGGAAACCTTCCTGGATCTGCGAGATCACACCTCGGGCTCGCTCGAAGCCGTCCTCTTCCCGGAGATCGCCCGCAGGCACAACCTCCTGTTGATTCTTACCCCCGCCGTGGTCAAGCGGTGGAGACTGGAGGGCGACTGGATAGGTCTGGAACTGACGGTGGCTCGGCAACTGGGCCGACCTGTGCTGCCGGTGTTCGTCGACGGTTTTGAGGCCTTTCTCGAAGGCGAACTCGCCAGCCGCAACTCACCTTTGCCCGCGGAACTCGATCGTGTGATCCGTGAAGAAAAGCGCGCGGTTTTTCAATCCAGCCTCACGACCGAATCCGCTGCGGCCCTGGTACGGCGGCTCCATCGGGGTGTGCGGCGGGCCAGACCCCGATGGAAACCGAGACGGGCCGCCGCTCCACTGTTGGCCGCGGAGCCCCGCGCGGAAACCACGCCTCCGGTTCGATGACCTTCACCCGCACGCCAGGATCTCTGATCGCACATGGCCTGGCTTCCGACGCGCAAACCGCCGTCGCGAGACCAGGCAACACTGCGTGGGTATTCCGGTTTGCCTCGACGTGCTTCTCCCTCTCACACTTCGTGCTCGGCATCCTCCTTCTCAACGGCCCGTCCCTCCGCGCGGCGCAGACTTCGTTTCCCGCCGAGATCATTTCGATGTGGGGCCGCGTCGAGGTGTCCAGAGTCCCGGGTATCTGGGACACCGCATCCACCAACGGCATGAGCGCCCTTCTCCGCGCCGAGGATGAGGTGCGCACTCACTTGGCATCTGGCGCCGAAATCCATATAGCATCCGCCGCAGGACTAAGCTTCGGCCGACAGGTGTGTCTCGGCCCGTTTTCGCGAGTGAAGATCCCCGCCGGGGCCGAGCCCATGGGTCTATCGGAGGGCATCTTTCATTTCTTCAGCCGGAGCTCGGCTCAATTCTGGTCCTGGGCCACCGAGAAGGTCTACGGAAGCGTGCATGGCACCGATTTCATCGTCGAGATTGGACCCGGCGGCGCGCTGCTCATTCGGGTCGCTGAAGGAAGTGTCTTCGCCACCAACCGGCTCAACCCGGACAACGTCCTGCACCTGGGCGACCAGGAGGCGGGTGAATACGATCCGGCCTCGGGCGTCCTTCGTCCTCTTCCCTACGTCGACCTCCGAATCCAGGGTCTCGCCCAGACATTTCTCTACTATCCGGGAGTCATCCACCTTCCCGAATTGGAGATGAGTCCGCCGCTGGCACAGGAGCTCGCCGCCTCCCTTGCCGCCTATGCCGCGGGCGATCTTGGCGGCGCACTCGAGTATTATTCCAGGGACCATCATCCCGGCGTGAACGCCGACAAACTCTACCTCGCAGGCTTGCTCCTGCCCGCCGATTCTGCCCGGAAGGCGCAATCCCTGCTGGACGATCTGTCGCCATCCGAACCGGGATTTCCCGAACACGCCCGCATCCGGGAGGCGCTCCGTCAACTCCTCGCCGCGGGGCGCGTCGAGGAACACCGTCGGATGCAAAGGCCTGAACTCGCCACGGAATGGCTTGCCGAATCGTACTACCAGCAGTCGCGGGCCGGCGCGAACGAGCAACTTCGCGACTGGGAGACCACCGCTTACGCCGGGTCCACTTCCGGAAAACGTGGTACACGGTCTTCCATGGAGGAAAGCTTGGTGGCAGAAGACGCCATTGAGCGCCGCCCTTAACAATGCAGAGAATTGCGTCAAGGACGCATCGGCGGTCGGTCGGAGGTCGCCCGCGCTTGCTTCGCGCGGGAAGCATTGGCTGGAGGAATTCCCATTGTTCGTGCGTGAGATCGGTGTCGAATTTTGCGTTTTTCACCCCCTCGACAGAGGCTCCGCCTCGAATTTGGCAGCATCGGCTTCAAGGCTGTGTCAAGGCTAATTTGAGTTTAGGACCTCCTTTCTATTCTTAGGCCGGCCCAAAAGCGTCGCTTACACAACTTGAATTTTCAGACAGTCTCTTAAAGATTATCAGAAGGCCGAAGATTTATTGGGGCAAAATGGATTGCAGAAGCGCCTCCTGCAAAAGGCGATGGGGGCGGAGTTGACGGTGCATTTGGGCTACGGCAAGCACGATCCGGCGGGGCGGAACACGGGCAACTCGCGCAACGGCACCAGTCCCAAGACGCTGAAGGGCCAGTTTGGCCATCTGGAATTGGCCACCCCGCGGGATCGCAACGGGAGTTTTGAGCCGCAGATTGTGGCCAAGGGACAGCGGCGTTTCGAAGGCTTTGATCAGGCGATCATCAGTTTGTATTCGCGGGGACTGACGACGCGGGAGATTGAAGGCCACTTGTTGGAGATTTACGGGGCGGAGGTGTCGCCGGCCCTGGTGTCGCAAGTGACCGACGCGGTGTGCGCCGATGTGCAAGTTTGGCAGAACCGGCTCTTGGAGGAGGTTTACCCGATTGTCTATTTTGACGCGCTGTGGGGCAAAGTGCGGGACAACGGCCAGGTGGCGAAGGTGGCGGTGTATCTGGCGCTGGGGATCACGCTGGCCGGGCAGAAGGAGGTGCTGGGGATGTGGGCGGCCCACACCGAAGGGGCCAAGTTTTGGCTCCAGGTGTTGACCGAGCTGAAGAACCGGGGAGTGCGCGACATCTTCATTGGCTGCGTGGATGGGATCAAAGGCTTTCCCGCGGCGATGGAGACGGTTTTCCCAGCGACGCAGGTGCAGTTGTGTCTGGTGCATATGGTGCGGCATTCGCTGAACTATGTGGGCTGGAAGGAACGGACAGCGGTGGCGGCGGATTTGAAGGCGATCTATCGGGCGGCGACGGTGGTTGAAGCCGAGCAAGCGTTGGCCGCTTTTGAAGCGAAGTGGGATCGGAAATACCCGTCGATCAGCAAGAGTTGGCGCACGCATTGGCCGGAGTTGATCACGTTTTTGAAATATCCGGCGGAGATCCGAAAAGCCATTTATACCACCAATGCGATTGAGTCGGTCAATCGGTCGCTGCGCAAGATCAGCAAAAACCGCGGGGTCTTTCCCCATCAGGAATCGCTGCTCAAACTTTATTACCTGGCGCTGGAGCGCATTGCCAAAAAGTGGACGATGCCCATCGCGCATTGGAGCGAGGCGCTCAACCGGTTTGTTATCGAATTTGGCGAGCGGATGCCCAAACTCGATTGAGGCATGCGATCCCACCAAAGAACGTTCGACCGCAGGGGGCGCGAGCGGGGGCTCGCCGCTCGCCCCCTTCTCGTTTTAGCTCGCAACTGAAGCCCCGGGATAGTGAACACACAAAACCAAACCAAAACGCCACTTACACAGATTCCTTTACAAAACCGCGGATCACGATGGCGCGCAGCCGTCGCCGGACATGCGCGTCCATCTTCTTCCAGTTCCGCACCGCTTCCTCGCTGCATTGCCGGTAGTAGGCCACCCAACCCTTGATACAGCGGTTGAGTTCCTTGATACAGGCCAGCAGCGATTGCCCCCTGGTTGCGCGGAGTCATCTCCTTCAACCGGGTTTCCACTCGCTCCACCGTCTTATGCGAGAGATGGATCGTCCACTGCTCCTCTTTGTTCCGGCAAAACCGGAACCCAAGGAAGTGAACTTCCTGCGGTCGCCTGGCCCACCCGACCTGCCTTACGAGGCTTCACTTTCGTTCAGGACTCCGTTTCGTCCTCCGGCTTCCTCCCCACACGGCCTCGCGGCTCATGCAGTTGCCTTCGACTCGTGGTTGCCTTTGGAAGGCCCCACAAGGGTCTTTCACCCTCTAGCGAGGCGCTGCCTCAGACCGGCGAGGCGTGTTGGGTATTTCCGGCGTTAAGGGTGTTACCTAAGTCTCGTCCCGGCGCCTCGCTAGAAAGGCCTGCTTCGCAGGCCTCTGGAGCTTGGACATGGTGATTGTCGCTGCCTTGGGTCGATTGGCGCAGATCAGTCTTTTCGACAGGCGTCACCCTGCAAAGCAAAGCCCCGGCTGGGCTGTGGGACGCACTGAGCGTCGATTTTAGCCGTCAAGCGGCGGGCCTTCCGATATACGGAAGGACAAACGCCCAACCGGAGCCGCCCATGCGTCTATCACCGAACGTCGCCGCCCTCCAGAAAGATCACGTCCTCTTCGAGTTGGAGTGCATCGACCGCCTTTATCTCAACGCCTACGTCCCCAGGCTCACCTCTGCCGCCGGCGTCGCCGCCTTCTTCCGCGGCTATCTCGGTCACCGCTTCGCCTCCACCAAGCAGGCGGTCCGGATGACTGAGTCCTTCGTCGCGCGCATCAAGCGGTTTATCGAAACCAAAGGCGTACCCCTCGTCCATTTCCAGAAAGGCCAGCGCAAGGACGATGTCCTGCAAGCGCACCTCCGCTTTTTCCGCAAGCCCGAGGGCGTGATCTTCGTCGGTGTCGTCCAGGAGAAGGCCCGCGTCCCGAGGACCATCCGCAAACGATACGGCAACGCCACCATCCCCTGGATTGATTACTCCACGGCCATGGTCAACTTCTACTACTTCTATTGTCTGGACCGCGACTTCGGCCCCTTTTTCATCAAGTTCTGCTCCTATTTTCCTTAGAGACTGTCTGAAAAATAAGTGGGGTCCTGTTTTCGCGGAAAAGGCCCTATGGCGAGGCGCGACGAGGGAGCATACCCGCCAGCGGTCTGTGACCCAGGAGCAACGAAGCCAGAGGGCCTTTTCCGCGAAAACCCTGCGGGCGACAGGTCTTTTGCGCGAGGCCTTCGTTGGCTCGACCGTCACAGCCCGCTGCGGGGATGCTCCGGTCTCGCCGCCTCGGCCTCGCACAAAATCCCTCGTCGCAGGACTCCAATTATTTTTCAGACAGTCTCTGAGGAAATCCACGGTGGCTGACGGCCGATGTCGGACGCGCATCCTTAGCGAGGGAGTGATCCCCTCGTTGCACGTCTACTACAAGCGCACCCACCTCAAGCAGTAACCACAAGGAGGGGCGCGCCCTGCGCACCGAGACCACCATCAACGACACCTACGACTTCAACGTGGGCCGTCGGCTGATCAACCTTCCGCGTCTGCGGGAAATTGGCTTTGCTGCCAATCGCAAGGTATTGGAGGTCGAAACCCTCACCCACGACTGCCAGATCGGAAGCGCCGCTTTCGAAAAGCTCCAGCGACCTGACACCGTGGATGGGCAGAAGGTCAGCGCGCTGAAGTACGGGGAACAGAGGGTTCAAGCCCTGTTGGCGGTGTTGCTCATGTTCTGTCTGCTCCCGGAGGGATTGCGAAATCAACAACTGCGGCCATTGCTTGCGCAGTACCTCGGGGTGCAACTCGATCAGATCCGTGCCGGTCGGATGAGCTACGAACTGCGCCGCCTGCGTCTGCGCGGGCTCATCCAACGAATCCCCAAATCCCACCGCTACACAATGACGACGCTCGGTCTCAAGACCGCCTTGCTCTACACTCGCAGCTACGCCCGCGTGCTCCGTCCGGGCCTTTCGATCCTTCTGGGATCTCCGCCAGGCCATCCCGATCTTCGACGTCGATTTGAAAGCCTGGAGACCGATCTCACCAACTTTATTGAGCGCAAAATGGCGGCCTGAAATCTTGACTCGTTGACAGCAAAACTAGGAAATCAAGGACTCTAGGGAAGCGAAACTCACCGCCGGCCTGCTTTCCGGATTCGGTCAGCTTCGGCCGATCCGCATCCACTTGAAGCAGCCCCTTGCCGACCAATCGCTCCGTCAGATCGGCTGTCCGCACCCCCAGGCAACGGGCCAGTTTGGAGGTCGTGAGTTTCTCATGACCGTTGCCACCGTCGTCGCCTTCTTGGGGCTCGCTGTCCTCGACCTTCTCCGCCGAAAGGCGCACCTGCTCGCTGACGCGTATCAACCGCTGGGCTTCCTCGTAAGTATCGCGATAGAGCTCTGGCTCGTGCTCCCGTTCGATGAAAACTCCCATCTCGTTGTTGTTGATCTGGCTGAAGTCGTAGAGGTTCATTGACGTGATGATCGCCGACCGTTCGTTCAGGTAGCACTTGGCGTGCAGATTTTGACAGAAGCTTGTCCGAACGAACTCCAACGAGCGTAGCCAGTTCATCTCCTGGGGCCCCAGCTCACTCTTGCCGTACACCAGCCGGACATCGATCTTCATCCGATCCTTATCGGTCAAGAGTTCCTTGATTTGCTCGCTAAACTTGAGAAATGGACTGATGATAGTCAACCGCTCCCTCGCCAGCTTGATCAGTTCCTCGAGATAATAGTTCGCTGCGCTTGTGTTGAAGAATTTCGCCATATCGCGTTTCTTTCTTTGTCGGTCTCCACGCGGGCGGTCGTTTCATTTCGGCAACTGCCACCAATCACCTGATCGCTTTGGGAGCGACCACGCCCCAACTCTGGGTCGCGGACCTCGCTCGATTCCGGCGTGCCAGCCCTGACCAGATCCCCGACGACCAAGTCCGCGAGTACCTGCTGCACCTCCTTCATGTTCGGCGATTGGCGACGGGAAAGCTGATGGTGGCCGTGAGCGCGTTGCGGTTCTTCTATGGGCGGGTGATCGGACGCCCTACCGAGGTCATCGAGAAGGCGCTCCCGCGCATAAAGAAGCGGGTCCGCGCCCGCAAGTCTGCAGCAACGAGGAACTCGAACGGCTGTCCTGATTCCAGAGCTCTTCGACCTCTGGCTCCTGATAAAAGCCAGTAAACGTAGAGCGGTTCTTATGCAACACCTCGGCCACCATTATGAACTCCTGAATGGCAATCTCCTGCAACTGGACGGTCGCTGAGGATCGCAACCGCTGTGCCTCGCTCTCTTTGACACACCGGCAGTCACCGTGAAGGAGGCCGGGATTCCCGATGGCGTGGTCAACGTCGTCCCAGGCTTGGGCGAGACCGCCGGCGCGGCCCTGGCCGGCCACCCCGGCATCCGGCGGATGTCTTTTACCGGGTCGCCGGAGGTCGGGCGTTCGGTTGGCGAGAACTGCGGCCGCAACCTTGTCCCGGTAAAACTGGAACTCGGTGGAAAGGGCGCCGCTGTGGTTTTTGAGGATGTGGATCCCGTAATCACCGGCCGCGCTCTCGCCGGGGCGATCACCTTCAACACCGGCCAGGTGTGCTGCACCGCCACGCGCTGGCTTCTCCACGAGCGTGTCTTCGACCAGGTGGTCGCCAGCGCCATCGAGGCCCTGCGGGGAACGACCATCGGCCACGAGTTCGAGGCCACCACGCAGATGGGGCCCCTCGTCAGCGAGAAGCAGCGCCAGCGGGTTCTCGGTTACCTCGAGCGCGGCAACCGCGAGGGGGCGTCCTTCCTTCTGCCTGGCGGCGCCGCCCGCGTCACGGGGCATTCCGGCGGCTACTACGTGCAACCCGCCCTGCTGACCGGTTCGCCCGACAATGTCTGCTGCCGGGAGGAGATCTTCGGCCCGGTCGCCTACGTCCTGCGCTTTCAGGACGAGGCCGACGCCGTGCGCCTGGTCAATCGCTCGGCCTACGGTCTGGCCAACAGCGTCTGGAGCCGCGACCTGGACCGCGCCAACCGGGTCGCCGAATCCCTGGTGGCGGGCAATAGCTGGATCAACGGCCACAATCTCTTCCCTCACGGCGTGCCCTACGGCGGCTGCAATCTCAGCGGCCTCGGCGGAGGGGTCCTGAGCCCTGACTGCTACCTCGACTATCTCCGGCCTCAATCCTTCGTTCGTCCGCTGGCATGAGGCCGAGCGCGCAGATCTTGAGATCTTACGACCATGCCCAGGAGCCCATCTCCTCTTCGCTGAAGATCCCGGCGGGGATGACCGGTCACCGAAGGCTACATGGAAATCCGAGAGTGCCGCGGCGGTGAAGTCGTCACTGTTATCGAATTTCTCGGTCCGGCCAACAAAGCTGGCGGTGATGGCCAGAAGCTTTACGTTCAGAAACGGCGCGAAGTTCTCCACTCGCGCACACATCTTGTGGAGATCGATCTTGTGCGCTCCGGCCGGCGAGTCATTGCCTTTCCCGAGCACCGTATTCCGTCGCAGCACCGCTACGATGCTCTCCTCCATTACTCCTCTCCTGGCCGGTTCCCGGCAAAGTAATCGGCGAACACCAGCACCAATTGGCTTCCGTAAGTCCGCCAATGCTCCGCCGTGGGGCGTGTCTTGAGCCCTTCGATCCATTGGCAGTTGAACTCGTGGACGGCGGCGTCGATCCCGAAGCGTTCGAGCCAGCCGTCCCCCAGGGAGCCCGGGTTGCGAAAGGACGCCTGCGTGCCGCCCTCGGTAAACCAGGTGTATTTCCTCAACAACCCCTCGAGAGTTCGCATCCGGGCGAGATAGGCATCCAACGTGGGGACTTCCGGCCGGCTGATGTGCAATCGGCCCCCGCCGTCATTGTGCAGGTCCAACGCCAGGTCCGGCTTTTCACCCGCGCGAATTTGCTCCTGCAACCAGCGCTCCAGGGCGGCGTTCTCGGGCGCAAGGTCCGGGTCGGCAGGCCGGTCCCACTGACGGTTGAGGTCCTTGCCCCGGACATTGAACCGCGTCCGGCCGAGGGCCACGCCGTCCTTGTTGGCCATGGGCAGAATCTCCACCCGGCACCGTGACAGGCATCGTTCAGCCGCGGCGTCCCCACTCAGAAGCCGCTGAACCAGTCCCTCCACCACCCAGTTGCCTCCCGCCTCCCAGGGATGCGCCCGCGCCCGCAGAAACACGCGATGTGGGGCTTGCCGTCGCCCCACCTGGACGATCTCGAGCGGACGCCCCTGTGCGGTCCAACCGATGGGAACGATGCGCACCAGGGGATGCGGCCGGATTCGTGCCAGGAAGGCGTCGAGATCCGAAAGCCGGTAGGGCTCGACTCGAGCCACGTACAGGGAGGGGCCGGGCATCGTTACTTTGAGTTGCACCCGGTCGCCGGGAAGTGCCTCCGTCTGGACTGGGGTCCAGTCCCGGCCGTTCTCCGAGATCACGACGGAACCCACCTCCCGCGCCACCGAACCCGATCGCCCGTTCCAGATATTGTCGAGGTTCACGAACTCAAGCGTCATGTGGCCACCGGTTGACCCGTGAAGGCGGAAATGGAAGTGCCCGGCCGCCCGATTGGGCGAGGCGCGCTCGTGATCATAGAGCAGGTGTATCCTGACGACACCGTTGGAGGACACGTCGTACCAGAGGGGCGAGGCGTTCTCGAAGCCCGTATCAATGAACTCCAAGGGCACATTCGAATCTGGCGTGGAACCCGCCGCACCGATCGGGTCGACAAGCGCCGCCGCCGGCGCGGACATGGTGGTCCAGCCAGCCACGGCCACGGCAGCGCCGGCTGTCCGCCACCAGCACCTTGTCAATCGCCACGGATTCAATGAACCGCCAGATGGATGGGAGGCGGCTTCGCGATCCACTGAAGAGGGCTGGCACCTCGGTCGAAGCATCATGGGATCAATTGATTGATGATCATGCTTTCTCGATCTCACTGAGGTGGGGTATTGTCAATCAACTGACGGACGGGAGTTGCCGTATCATGCCGAAGACGTTAAGAGACTGTTTGAAAATTCAAGTTGTGTAAGCGATGCTTTTGGGCCGGCCTTAAAATAGAAAAGAGGTCCTAAACTCGAATTAACCTTGACACAGCCTTGAAGCCGATGTTGCCAAATTCGAGGCGGTGAAAAACGCAAAATTCGACACCGATCTCACGCACGAACAATGGGAATTCCTCCAGCCAATACTTCCCGCGCGAAGCAAGCGCGGGCGACCTCCGACCGACCGCCGATGCGTCCTTGACGCAATTCTCTGCATTGTTAAGGGCGGCGCTCAATGGCGTCTTCTGCCACCAAGCTTTCCTCCATGGAAGACCGTGTACCACGTTTTCCGGAAGTGGACCCTCGATAATACGTGGGCCATCCTCAATGAGGCGCTGCGAACCTGCCTCCGCCGGGATCTGAATCGCAGAGACGAGCCCAGCGCCGCGATTCTCGATAGTCAATCGGTCAAGTCTGACAATCATGGAGGCGAGGTGGGCTACGACGCTGGCAAAAAGATCAAGGGCCGGAAGCGTCATCTCTTGGTCGATACTATGGGCATGCTTTTGGCGGTCGTAGTGACTCCGGCTAACTCGACGGAGCGCGACGGAGCTTCAGGACTTGCTCTCCCGAATTGGGGGCTGCTTCTCGAGGTTGAGGAAGATCTGTTCCGCCCCCCAGAATTGAACTCGCGATCCTTGAGGGGCGTCGCCACCGTCCAACGGTGACGCTGCCGGGGATCGAGCTCGCCGTCGTCGAGGAACGGAAGGTCCTCGATTATCTCCTTGCCGGAGATCATCCCGAGGGCGCGAGCAAGACCGCCTTCTTCCAATCGTTTGGCTTTCGTCGCGCCGAATGGCAGGCGTTGTCAGAAGCCCTCCAAGACCACGCCCGCCGTCACCAGGTGTCGGATATTGAACGGTCAAGCCTACGGAACGAAGTACGTCGTGGATAGGCCCATCCGATCACCTGATGGTCGGGCGCCCATGGCTCCGGAAATCTTCATCGATCACCTTTCCGATGAAGCCGCGAGTCTTCGGATTGCTTTCGGTCGACCGACAGCCGGCCATGCTGCTGGTGGTGGCGAAAACTCGATCCGGACCGGCAGGGGGTCAACTGCAGCATCGGTCGTTGATCCGAATCGATCCTGTGATCCTGTGCTTGACTACGAATTCGCCATGCACGGGCTTTGACCGTCGCCCGGAGACGACAGGGATGCGACCCGAGCGCCACGGGAATTCGAATACCGCAGGCTGGGGCGGAGGCAACGCCGCCCCGCGTCGCCTTCTCTATTGTTTTCTTGAATCCCTGCGCCAGGATCACTAGCCTCAGTTGCCCTGGCAAAAAGCAGATCCTATCAATATCTGCTTTCATTATCGGTTGCTTAGATTCACTCCACGCCGCGAGGCGCATGAGCGGGTGGGCCGTTATTTTAGCTCCCGGAGACATTAATGAACAAGTCCAATCCAATCCAGCATCTGCCTGTCACCTCGCGACAGGACGTCGAAATCATCGATCTCGATTCAGACGAACTGGGCGAGTTCGGTGCGCTCGCGACCTGTGTGGATGATGAACCTGACCTCAACGTCGTTCAGCATATCCCCCTTCAAAAGCGCATCAACATCGCGATAGATGCGGTCAACAAGAAGGGCGAGCCTTCGCAGATTGCATCCAGATACAACGTCTCGGTTGATTCGGTATACGCGTGCGCCGCTGAGCTCATCCTGGCCGGCAAGCACGCGTTGGAAAAACAGGTCAGGATCCAGTCAGGTGAGCAGGGACCGCGATCCGGTGCCGAGCATTGACTCGCGCCGCGGACTGGAGCCCAGCGGGTCCGGTTCGGCTTTCGTGAACCTGCTGCTCTCCCCTTACCTGGAGCGCCTGGGACAGGATGTCCAAGACCTCCAGAAGATGGGGCGAGGCGTCCGCATTGACGGCAAGGCGATTGCCGAAGCTGCACTGCTTGCGTACCTCCTTTCTAGGGTCCTGCCGGACGACGAACGGCTTACAAGGGTCGGAGCTCTGCTCGGGGATCTTGTCCGAACGCCGACACATCGCCTGGCCTTGATCCGGCACCCCCGGGTCGCGAACGGACCGACTGGGATAGCGCACGGGGTGGCGTCCTTGCTGGGTCACCCGGACGCCGAGTTTCAACGCTTGCTGGACGCTGCGGAGAGAGTTGAGCCTTACACTGGCGTAGCCTGCCTTCCCTGGATTGCGGCCCAGGGCGCATGGGTCCGGCGTCTTTCCGGCCACGTGGCCGTCGAGACGCCTCGCTCGTCTCTTCCGTACAGAGTCGATCCTCTTCTGATCGAAAATGAGGATCTATTCAACGCCTGCCACATTCTCTGGTTCAACACCGACTTCGGTTTCCGCAGGATTGCTTCGGCTGAGAACGTCGCGTTGATCGAGTCGATCGAGGCACTGCTGATCGGAAGGGTGGTGGCGGGTGACTTGGCACGGGCCTCGGAGTTGATGGCGACGCGCCTGGTGTTCGAGGGACCAGCCACGGCGCCCCTATTGTGGGGTCTGGCGGCGTTGCTCGCGACGGCGGAAGTATCGACCTGCGTTGACCGCCACACGGTCTACGCAACGGGCATTGCACTGTCGATGTTTTACGGCCGCGCCGATGTCCGACCTTGGGACAGCCTGCTGCGACTCGACCTGCCAAGGCGGTGTTCCGCAGCGCTGGATGCCGTGCCGGGAGGACCGAGCGCGTGGGAGGCCCTCCAAGCCGGCATGAGCCGGGCAGTCGAGCGGATGGCGTTTGCACGCCAGACAGCCGCCTCGGACCAGGCTGCCCTGGTCCGCGACTTGGAGGACTGCGCGCTCGCGGGGCTCTTCGTCCGCGCCGGTCGCGCCGGGGACTTCGACCTCCTGCAGGATTGCCTCCGTGTCCGCTCCGCGCCCTGCGGACCTCTGCGAGCGGTACAGTCGGCGGCCGAGGCCCTGATCCGTCGCCTCTTGAAGCACGAACCCATTGCCAGGGGTGCTAGAACGGCATCTCAGGCCAGAAGGCCGGAGCGGCGCGTGAGCACCGAAGGACACAATTCGTACGTCAGAGGCATCTATGACCGGGTCGCCGCCCGGTATGACGATGCTGAGAGGGGTACCTTCACTCGGAGCGCCGAGATCCTCGTCGCGCACGCGCACGCGCACGTACCCGTATATAGCGCGATCCTCGACGTTGGAACGGGCACAGGCGCTGTTCCGGCGGCCCTGCAGGGAATGGCTGGCCGGATCCTGGGCGTCGACCTCTCGGAAGAGATGCTGAATCGAGCTCGCTGCCGCTTCGCGGGGCGACAGAACGTACGCTTCGAGGCCATGGACGCCACGGCGCTCGCCCTCCCTGACGCCTCGTTTCAGGCGGTGTTTTGCAGCCAGGCTCTACCGTTCTTCCAGAGTCGCCGCACAGCGCTCCGCGAGTTCTATCGGGTCCTCGCGCCGGAGGGAATTATCGCGGTCGGAGTCCGTGGCCCGGCTGCTCCGATCTGGCAGTTTCTCAGCCGACTCGTTGCTTTCTTTGACGCTGCCGCGCCGATCCTGGGAGATCCTTTCCGCAGCCGAGACTGGACCGCGGAACTGGTCGAAGACGCAATCCACGTCGGGTTTCGTGTGATCTCCTCAGACCAAGATGCCTTCGAGGTGTATTTCCCCTCATTTGAAGACCTGTGGGAGCACCTCTGGACGAGCGGCTTCCGCGCAACGCTGGAGCGAATCCCACCGCTGCGGCTCGATGAGTTCCGCGACAGCGCGCGTGCAGGGGTCGAAGCGATGCTGGGGACAACCAGCGTCAGATGCCGCGTAACGGCAATCTCTGTGATCGGTCGGAAGCCGGGTGACCGACGAGGAGAGGAGGGACATGCCTGAGGAGAGATCGAAGACACCCCACCTCGAGCTCGCGCCGCCCCCTCTCGCGACGATTTCGCGGGACGTGAGCGGTCACGAGCGCATCGTGGCCACCGGGGCGCGCTCCAGCCTGCTGAGGCTACCGGAGGGCACCGACCCCGAGCGGTCGGACAGGCTCGACCAGGAGGCCATGAGGTGGCTGGCCGAGTATCCCCCACAGGTGCCTCAGGTGCGCTGGCCCGAGGAGGCCCGGCTGCTCATCGAGGGGCGCTCCTGGGACACGCCCGAAGACCTCGCGACCTTGCTGGCCAACATCGAAGGCCACTCCTACGTCGTCTTCTGGAGGCGGCCAGCCAACGTGTTCGCAGCGGCGCATGTCCTCACGGGTCTCGTCCGGACGTGGCGCTTCGTTACGCCCGTCCTTTTCTATGGGGTTAGCATCGTGGTCGGCCCCACCTTTGATGGGTCCAATTGTCCGGCCTGCTGGGCGGAGCGACTCCGCGCGAACGTGCCGACGCTGGCTGTGCGCGCCGCCCGAGAACATGGGATGCTCTTGGATCAACACGATCTCGATCGGTGGCTGAACACAGTCCGACTGCTGTGGGAGGCGCCGCTCGCGGAACATCCTCCGACATGGGCGCTCACCCTTGATCGCAGCAGCGGGCGTATCACGCGGACACCGGTTCGACCATGCCTGAGCTGTAATTGTCCCGCGGGAATCGCGACGCAGCCTCTTGATGACATGGTAGACCCATTCTTCGGAACTGCCGTAGCAATCGGTCGAGCCAGCGCGAGTCGCCGCTTTCACGTGTACACAGCGCGCACACGACTGTACGAACGCTGCGATGGCGGTGCCTGCTCGATGAACGCGACGAGCGCCAAGGCGCGCGCCATGGCCGAGTGTATCGAGCGCATCTCGGCACGGCACCCTTCGAGGCGGTCGCGAATACCGTCTGATGACCCGCGGTGCACGAATGCCCGCCTTAGACCAGCCCATCCATTCACGGCAGAGCAGTACGGGACCCCCGGATTTCCCTATCAAGAGGTCATAAATCCCTCACAGGTCACCTGGGTCGAGGGCGAGCGGTGGCCCTCCAGTGAGCGCGAAGTGGTTCCGCTGGCCTGCGTGTCACTGGCTTCGCTCCCGGAGGAACCGCGCTTCTCGCGCCGTAGCTCGACCGGTATCGCGGCACACATGAGCCGGGGGTTGGCCGCCGAGGCGGCCGTCCTTGAGCTTGTCGAGCGGGATGTGGCCACGCGCTGCTGGTTCGAAGGGCAGGTCTGCCGCCTCAATGCGGAGGAGCACGCGCCATCTGAGCTTCGGGCGCTCAAAGCCGAGGGCTTTGAAGTGACGCTGGGCCTCTGCCTGGCGGAAGGCGCGGTCCCCGTGCTGATCGCGAGTGTGGCCGACCGCGCGACGGGACTGGGCGCCTTCGGGACCTGTGCGCGCCTCAGCCTGCCGGCGGCAGCGTCCCACGCCTTGGAGGAGGCTATGCTCATGTACGCGCACTGCGCGCCGCACAGGCACCTCCCCGTCGAGCGGCTTTGGTTTGCCTGCGATGCGCCCCCCCCGGCAGAACTCCCGTGGTTCGGCGATCTGCGGGCCACCCTGGCGCACTATCGCCCGGTCATTGTGGACCTGACGCAGGCCGAGGCCGAGGCCGCAGGGCTCCATGTAGTTGCGGCGTGGTCCGCCCACGCCGTGGACTTCCCCTCGCCTGGCCAGCCGATCGAGGGTGGTCGTTGGAGCCCAAGCCCTGAAGCCCGCAAACGCCTCTTGGAGACTCCAGGGGTATTCCGAGTGCGGGACCCATGGGACCGGAACGGAGGTCCGCAGTGAACATTGCGATTGTAGTCCCGCCGGGAGGCTATTTTTATACACCATACTTGGCGCCATACCTGCTCAAGGGCTACCTCAAGGCATCCACACGCCACCGAGCTCGGGTCTTCGATTGGAACATAAGGTTCGAACTCTTTCGTTGGGGGCGCGACGCGAATCAGTCCTTCGCACGCACTCTCCACGAGCGAGCCGACCGCACCGGAGCGCTCCTGGCCGAGATGCTGGCCGAGCACGGGCTCCGGAGCTGGAAGGCCCTGCGCGACGACGAGACTTTTGCTGATCCGCAAACGGTCGCGGGCCACGCTGCCGTGCTCAGCACGGCATCTCGCATCGGCCGCTCCGTCGACCGCGAGGCGTTTCTGCACGGCATCCTCCCCCGGACCTTGGGCACCTGGAATCTCCTCAGGGAGGCGTGGCGCGACAGTGTCGTGGCCACCTACCTGGAGGGCCAGATTGGCGAACTGCGAGACTTCGATGCTGTCGCGATCTCTGCGACTTATTTTGGACAGCTTCTCCCGGCGTTGCTGCTCGCGGAAGTTGCCAAGGTGGACAGGCCCTCGCGATCAGTGATAGTCGGGGGTGGGGCGATTACGCACTTCTTACCGGACTTCCTGCGGGATCCGTCCTTCTGGGCCAAGGTAGACCACGCCGTTCCCTTCGAAGGGGAGTATAGCCTGGGCCAGCTTCTGGACGGTCTGGCGGGCTACTCGCCCATGCCTGAGTTCAACATTGCCTCCCGTATGAAGACGGGGGCGGTGGAGTACAAGCGCGCTCTGGAGACGCGCCCGCATGTGCAGGCGCTTCCCGACTTCGCCGACCTCATGCACGAGTACCCTACACCGGAGCCCGTCATGCCACTCCTGACGTCCAAAGGGTGTTACTGGGGGAAGTGTGGGTACTGCACCCATCACGAAGGGTATGGACAAGGCTTCCACCGGCTGGATGACGACGTCTTCGAAGGCGGCATGCGTGGGTTGGTGGAGGCAGGGCACCGTGCTTTCTACTTCGTGGACGAGGCTCTCCCTCCGCGCACGATGCAGCGCTTTGTGGACCAGTTCTTGGCGCTTCGGCGACCCCACGATCCCAAAGGGCCATTGAAGTGGATGGCGGAGGCGCGTCTCGATAAACCCCTCGTCACCGTAGCGGCTGTGAGACGGCTCAAAGAGTCAGGGTGTCGATTGCTGATCAGCGGCGTTGAGACCGGCAGCCAGCGCATCTCGGATCGCATGCGAAGGGGCATCGATCTGAACCTGGTCACTCGACACGGGGAGCTCTGTGCGACCGAAGGCGGCGTCTCGACAGGCTGGATGCTGTTCGTCGGGTTCCCCGGCGAGACGCGGGATGAGGCGCGTGAGACCTTCGAATTCCTCCGCCGTAACCTGCATTGCGTTCACTATGCGTCGATAGGCACATTCTTGCTCGAGCGCGGTTCTCCGATCTGGCTCGACCCTGGCGCGTTCGGCGTCGCCGAGATCCTGGAGGCGGACGCGCCGTACCGCGCGGCGTACTCCTATCGGCTGGAGGGGGACAGCCGGGTGACGACAGGACGGGAACACAAGGAACTCCTCCTCGCCTTAATCCGGGAATATCCCGACGTCCGAGAACTCTTGGGACGCGCCGTGGACCGGGCGCTGCTGCTGTTTCTGCCTTCTTCCAGGCCACGCGTGGACCGCGCACCGTTGCCGCCCGGCCCGATCAGCCCGAAGACCTGGTTCTCGGAGTTGGAAGGGAGAAGTCTCGCCTGGTTGCCAACCGAAAACAGGTTCCACCTGTGGTCCGCCGACGCGTCGTTGCAGGCCTTGCCATGAGGCTGATCCTGTCGCCTTTTGTGCGCCACGAGGTCGTGCGTGGAAGGCCATCCCTGGTGTGCCGGGACCCCCACCTGGGCCGGAAACAGGCCGTCGTTCGGAGCCCGCTGGTCGACCGCGTCGTGGGGCGCTGTGCTGTTCCTGTCGAGACCGCCGCGCTGGTCGCGCAGGAGGACAGGACAGATGCGGTCCAGGTCGAACGGGTCGTCGCGTCCCTAGTGGCCGCCGGGATCCTCTCCGACCCTGCCACATGCACACCGCCGCCCCCGACCATCGAGCTCGAGCTGACCAACCGGTGCAATGCGTCTTGCGTGATGTGCCCAAGGCAGGATCTGAGGCCGCTGGGGACGATGTCCACAAAAGTTCTCCACGGGGTGCTCGCGCTCGTCCGTCGCTCAGGTGCGGGGGTAATCCTCCAAGGGATCGGAGAGCCAACCCTCTACCCAGACCTGCCCCAGACCGTCGGGGCCCTCCGGGCCGCGTTGCCGGCTGATGCGCCGATTCTTCTGGTAACCAACGGCTTCCGCGCGAGTCTGGCCGAGCTTGAAGCCTGCTTCGCGGCCGGGCTGTCTCATGTCCAATGGTCCTTCCACTCCCTAAACGACGAGCGGCACGGGCAGATTATGGGGAGCGTGTACGGCGCCTCCCGGTCGCGGGAGCACCTGGTCGCGGCGCTGGGTCGCTATCCCGACCGGCTCTCAGTCAACATGGTCGTCATGGAGTCGAACCGAGCCGAGATCGATGCCCTGCGGCAGTGGCTGGCGGAGCATGGCCTGAGCCCGGGGCGCCTGAGATTGATCCCGGTGTTCTCCCGAGGCGATTCGGTCCGTTCGGCAGCGATGTCGGGAGAGCGCGCTCGCGAGGTGGGTGGACACTGTCTGTACACGCGCAAGTCGATGTTCGTGGCTTGGGACGGTCGCGTCCTCCCGTGCAGCAACGACATTCATGGCAGCCATTCCTATGGGCATGTGCTGCGGCAGTCTGCCGACGAGTTGATTCGTCTGTGGTGGAATGACCTCGTTTGCGGGCAGTTCGCCTTCGACGCCTGCGCCCACTGCGACCACGCCTCGCGCCGTTCGCTGCCCACGAGCTGGTTCGAGTACGCACCGCTGCGCGCGGCGGAAGAGCAGCGAGCCCATGGATGATGCAGGAGACACCCTCGAGCGTCTGGACGCGCTCCTTCGCTTGAGCTGGGCAGGTCCGAGCCGGAGGACCGAGGCATGCGGCTCGCGGGGGCTGGTTCGCCGTGCCGGACAGTGCCACGAGGCGGCGGGCTGGCGTCGTCCGGCCAGCGTGCGCCGTTTCGGTCGCGCGCCGACGCTGGCAGAGCTCGCGTATTGGGTGCGGCATGCCTTCGGAGAAGATACCGACCGACCGCGCTTTCCGTCTGCGGGCGCCGTGTATGGTCTGGAACTGAGCGTCATCATGTTGCCCGATGGCGCCGTGCATCGGATCTCTCCCGCGGGTTTAGTGCGACCCGTGCTCGTCGAGGACCCCATCGTCCAGGATCCGGGGGCTCTGTTCTTTCACCAGATCCGTGGTTCCTGCGCTGTCTTAGTGATCGACGCGGACTTCGACGCCTACGCAGCGGCCTACCAAATCCGAGGGTATCGATATCTTCTGCTCGAGGCGGGTCATCTGGGTCAGGAGCTGCTCCGGACCTTGAGCCTGGACGGGTGGCGGACCTGTCCGCTCGGCGCCTTCTGGGACGATGGCCTGCGCCGGGCGCTCGCGCTCGGTCTCACCCGTCGTGCGCCCGTGTACGCGATGGCCGTGGGGCAGGATGAATAGGGGAACACCCATGGGAGCGCAGGGTGTGCCAGGCGCAGGAGCTCGCCTTCTGTGGTTCACGTCGCCTGGCCAGCACCGCGCGTACTTGGCCGTGGTCGGCCCCGGAGGTGCCGCCGCGGAAGCCCGCGTGGGTGCCCCGGCAGGGACCGCCCGGTACTTCCAACTCCGACTGCAGGAGCTCTTGGCAGCGGAGGCGCCCAATCCTCGTGCGCATGGCGCGAAGATCGGTTCGCTGCTTGACCCAGAGACATGGTCGCTGCTTGTGGGATGTGGTCCCGAGGCGCTGGAGGCGTGGATCGCCCTCCTCACGAATCGGCTTCCGCGGCTGTTGGTGGACGCGCCGTGGAGCCCGGAGCTGTTCCAGCGGGCTTCGGCGGAGACCACCGCGCAGAGGCTCAGCACAATCTCGCGCCTTTCCCGCGCGATTCGGGCAGGTGCGTCTGGGCCGGCACTGAGCAGTCTCCCCGATCGGGTCTCGTGCCCGGCCGGACTCGGGTGCGAGGAGGTCGAGGCATGGGCCACGCGATGGTTCGAGACAGGCTGGGCCGTGGTGGGCGTCGGGCCCGCTGACCGGCGGGAATCGGCCGAGGCCTCTTCGGCCATGCCGAGCCCCGCGGCAGATGACGCGCAGGCCCCTGCCGAGGCACGCGTGCCCCGATGTGCCGCGGCGGCCTTTGTGTTCGAAGGGGTTGCCCGGCCGGCCGCACACCTCGTCTCCGCGCTGGAGAGCGCCTATCTCTACTCTGGCTCGCCCCGGGATCACTGGTCCCGGCGAGCCGGGACCCGCGTCCCGTTTCCCTCGTTGGCGTCCTGGACCTATCGCGACTGGATGGCTGTGGCGGTCCACTCTCGATGTGACGCGGAGACAGCATCACTGGTGCAGGATCTGCTTAAAGATTCCTTGCAGCGTGCCCTCGAGCTCGACTCCTCAACCATCGCAGCCGCGACCATGCACCGACTCGGGGATCTCCTCGACCATCCTCGCGAGAGGGTGCTGGCGGACGCCCGTCGCCTATATTACGGGGCGCCGCTCACCCGCGCCCTCCGCGCCGAAATCGAGGCGATGCTCGCCGATGCGACGTGGCGAGATGATATCTACAAGCGCGCTACACTGGTCACGGCGGTCGTGTAGGATGGATAGATGCACCCGCCCGCGGATACCGAGATTGATCGCCTGGCAGCCCTCGGGACTGCTTGGGCGGCAGTGCGCTTCTTGCATCCGGGCCTCGGCCTGCGACGCGTCGACTGGCCTGCGCACGGGCGCGCCCTGTTCGAGTCCCTCCTGGTCCGCCAGGACACGGCGCCGCTCGAAATCCAGATGACCGAGCTGGTCGGGTGCCTCGACGATCCCGCGACCCGACCCCTGAGGGAGGAACCGATTTTGGGGCCGCCACACGTCTCCCAGCTTTTCACCCCACTGGGCGACCGTGGCGCGGTGATCACCGCCCGCGCCGCGCGACATCAGGAGCTGGACCCTGCGCTGCCAGACGAGCTGAGTCAGGCGATCCGGCAGATTGAGGAATCTGCGACCACCCTGGTGCTGGATCTGCGCGGGGCAGGTTGGTGGTTCAACCGCCATCTGCTGACGCAGATGGGCCGCCTGATCGCCAGACCGGTGCAGTTGCCGGCCCAGCTCACGCGGATCGAGTCGGGCTATCAGTCGCCAGAGCAGCCTGAGCAAAGCGGGGGCTTCTATCGTGGATCCGTCGTCCAGCACGGGGAGCGGGTGCAACCCTTGGGCGGGGCCCCACGGCCGCGCTGGATCGTCGCGGTCGTGAACGCCCGAAGCGGGCTCGGGCTGCGACTGGCCTGCGGCCTCCAGCGGTCCGGTCAGGGCGTGGTCATCTTTCAAGGCGCTCATCTCGGCGTAGGTCCCAGCGTTCGCGTGGTCATCGCGCCTGGAGCCGTGCTGCGCTTGCGCACGGTGGAGTGGCTGCACGGGGATGGGGCCTACGGATTCGCCCCTGACGTGATGATCGCAGGCACGGCGACCGAGGAAGAAGTGCTCCAACTCGCCGTCGCGAACGCAGAGGGTCAGCGCGAGCCACCCTGGCTCCCGACGGGCGAGCTCCTGACTACCGCCAACTACACACCCCTGCCTGAGGGAGGCGAGGACCTACCTAGCCGGGCGGATCGCCTCATCGCCCTCTTCGAGCTGTACGGTGTGATCCGATACTTCGAGGCAACCCGATCACGTCCGCTGGACTCCCTGAATCAAGACCTGCGCGCCAGCCTGCGCGCCGTGCTTCTGGCAGAAACATCCCTGGCCTACGCGCAGGCGCTAGCCATGCTGTTCCGCGGGCTTCGAGACAGCCACGCGCGCATCCACAGCAAGGCCCTGCGAGAGCACATCGGGGAAGCCTACCCCGCGGTCCTCGTCCGCCAAATCGGAAGTCGAACCGTGGTCACTGCCAACGGGCCACTTTCCCCTCTTCATGTAGGAGACTTGTTGACCTCGGTCGACTCCCAACCGGTCGATGCGCGGCGACAGAACATCTCGAAGTTTCTTTCGCACTCCTCCGAGCAGGCCCGCGTCTGGGCCCAGGATCAGGATCTCCTAGCCGGCCCCCTGGGATCTGAGTTGGCGCTCGGCGTGGAGGGCCGCTGCGGCGAGCCGGTTCGCGTGGCACGCACGTTGCAGCGTCCGTTGCCCCCCCGCGCAGGAGAGGTGATGTGGGAGCGCCACGGTGCGCTCTACGTGGACCTGTGCAGGCTCAACGCTGGCGATGTGGGCGAGATCATGCGCCGGGCGCAGCAGTCCTCCGCGCTGGTCCTGGACCTCCGCGGGTACTGTCAGCCGGTGGTCTGGGCCGTCGCTCGGGCCCTGGCCGAAGCCGACGTCGATGTCGCCGTGGTGGAGCGCCGTGAGATCCGCACTGCGGGGCCGGCCACGCAGAGCCTCCAGCGCATCACCACGCGCCTGTCGTTCGACGGCACAAGTCCGGCTTTCCAAGGCCCGATTGCGGTGCTCATTGACGAGCGCACCGTCAGCCGCTCGGAGTACGCCTGCCAGCTCTTGCTCGCCGCGTCCCGATCCAGCTTCACCGTGGGCTCAGCGACGAGCGGAACGACGGGGGACCTGCTCCACGTTCGCCTTCCCGGCGGGGTGACCGCGTGCCTGTCCGGGCAGGCTTACTCCTTTCCCGGCGGGGCGCACATCCAGGGGATCGGCATCCGCCCTGACGTCGAGGCACATCCGACCGTCGTCGGAATTCGCGACGGACGGGACCAGGTCCTGGAGGCGGCCATGGAGGCGATCGCGGTGCGCGCGAGGGCGGCGAATAGAGGTACGCAACCCGGCGAGGATCGTCGCGCTGATCGCGTCCGATCCTCTCCAGGATAGTCTCTTGATCCGTGGCGACGACGGCGACGACCTGGTCGATGCCGCCGCTCTCGAGGCCGGCTCCATCCGCCCGACGGTCGACGGCGCGCGCGGCAATGACGCGCTCGTCGGAAGTCAGGGAAACGACTTTCTGATTGGAGGACAAGGCCAGGACACGATCCCCTGCGGCGCGGGCGATGACTTTGTCACCTGGGATCCCGGCGACGGCAGCGACGTGATCGAAGGAGAATCCGGTCAGGACATGCTCTTCTTTAACGGCTCGAACATCGGTGAACAGGTGGCCCTGACCGCCAATGGACAGCGCCTGCGGCTGTCCCGTGACGTCGCCGCCGTCAACCTCGACCTGAACCAGGTTGAAAAGATCGAATTCCGCGCACTCGGAGGTGCGGATACGATCATGGTGGGCAATCTCACCGGGACCGGTGTCGGCGACATCCATCTCCACCTGGGTTCCGTCGTCGACGAGAACGGCGGCGACACCCAGGTCGACACTGTCCTGCTCGATGGCACGGAGGGCACCGATGTCAGCACCATCACCGGGGCGGACGGAGCGGTCACCATTCAAGGCTTCGCCGCCACGGTGACTCTCACGGGCAGCGAACCGGCATTGGACGTACTCCAGATCAACCTGCTCGGGGGCGATGACATGCTGGATGCCTCCGGCCTTCCCGCGGGCTTCATCAACCTCATCGTGGATGGTGGACCCGGCAACGACACGCTGATCGGCAGCGCCAGAGCCGATACGCTTCTGGGCGGTGACGGCGACGACGCGTTGAGCGGCGGGCCGGGCCTCGACCTCCTCGACGGCGGATCCGGAAGTAACACCGTGGTCCAGGAATGAACCAGGGGATGGCGAATAGGGAATAGGGAATGGAGACGGGGAAGGAACCGAGGGAACTGGAGGCTAACCGGTCTTCGCGGATTCGCTGGGAGTGTTGTTCCGGTTTGAAGAGGCGCTTCGACCCGGCTAAGAACCTGTCGTTTCCGTGGTTCGTCCTCATGCCTTGGAGGTAATGAATCCGGCCCTGCCGATCTGCTCCGATTGCGGCGCCGCCATTTCACACGCGGAACTTGGGTCGCGCTGTCCGGCGTGCCTGCTGCGTCTGGCCCTCACGAGCGACCCGGGCGATCCGGGCCTCGCTCACGGCCGGTCCCCTTCGACGCCGGCGCCCGGTTCCCATCCGGACCTTGCTCCCGGTGAACGCATCGGCGACTTCGTCATCGTCCGTGAATTGGCGCGTGGAGGCATGGGAATCGTGTATCTCGCGCGCCACCGCAATCTCAACCGTCTTGTTGCGCTGAAGCGGATGATCTCTCCGCGACTGGCCGGGCCGGAACTGCTATGGCGATTCCGGGTCGAAACCGAGGCCATTGCGCGGTTGGATCATCCAAACATCGTCCCGCTTTACGAGACGGGCGATTACGAGGGCCTGCCATACTTCACAACCCGCTTCGGCGCGACATTGAGTCCCAATGATCAGTGGCTCGCCACTGGATCCGATGATGCCAGGGCGCGAGTCTGGAACGTCGCCTCCGGCCAGCTCCTGACCGATGGTTTTCGTCACAACGCCCGCGTCCAGGACGTCTCCTTCGACCCAGCCGGGACGCGGATCGTCACTGCCTCGGCCGATGGCACCGCCCGAATCTGGGATCTCCGCAACCCGGGCGCGCCGCCGGTGACAATTCATCATTCCACCGCCGTCCTGCGCGCGTCGTTTGGACCTCGCGGACACTGGATTCTGACCGTCTCCCAGGCCAATCAAGCGCGCCTGTGGGACGCCCGCATGGGACTGCCGGTGTCTGAACCCTTCTCTCATCGTGGTGCCGTCACCAACGCCCAATTTGCCCGGGATGGACGCCGGGTCCTTACGGCTTCCGAGGACGGCTCGGCCCGAGTCTGGAACGTGCCGGTGTACCGGCCGTCAGACGCCGCCTGGCTCCCGGACCTTGCGGAGGCCATCGGCAGAATGCGGCTCAACGCCCCCGGGGACTTTCGAGTCACCGATGCCTCCCGCTGGCCAGTGAACCGCTGAGCGAGCACCCTGTTACTCTTCCGGTCGTTTTCTTAATGGTTCATTGAGGAGTTCTGAACCAACGACCTGAACCCACAAATCCCCTAAGGCCATGCACGCGAGACTTGCCTGTCGTCACGCCCTTTGCGGACTCCCTTCCTGCGTCCTCGCACTCCTGCTGACGCTGGCTGGCCCGTCGGTCGCCAGGGCCGCCAAGGAGCAGTTCCAGCGGTCCAAGCCCCACGTCAATGTCGCAAGCACCGGCCAATTCAACCTGCGCGGTCCGGACGGCGCGCTCGAAACAATCGGCTTCGAGGCGGACGCGCGTACCGGGCCCGGCGAATCGTCCCACGGTTACATTCGGTTCACCTTTCCGGATGGCTCCAGACGGGAATTTCAGGCCGTCGCCGGCCGCGTTGAGGAACAAAGGGACTCCGAGGCGGTCGCCCTCCTTCTTCTGCCCCTCCTGCCATCGGGTGACGTCGACGTTCTTGCGCCCGCTGTTGCAGTCGCACGGCGCGACGCCCGGGTCGATGACCTTATCGTCTGGGAGATCTCTGGAACGTCGCTCGCCACGGAACCTCTCCGGTTCGAGTCGGCGGGGAGGATCCACCAGGACCGGGGCGCGAAGCCTGACCTCGCCACCCTGCCATGGTTCAGCCTGCACTACAAACCTCAGAATGTCACAATCGTATCATCCAGCGGACAGGCTGAGGCGAAATTCAGCGCGTCCGCGCGAGTCACTCGCGACCACACTGCCCGCGGACGTGTGCAACTCGATCTTCACGACGGTGGATCACCGCTCCGCCTCGATCCCCTCTTCGGGTCGGTAGCTCCCAGGAGTGAAACCGGGCCTGCCTACATCATCATCCTGATGGCCCTCGAAGGTGCGCCCTTGCGACGGGACAACCTTTTCCTTGCAACGCTCCACCAGGATCCGTCCCGCGCAGGAAACGATGTCTGGGACCTCGCCGGAATCGAGCCAGTGTCCAATGGTCTTGACGCCTTTCATGTGACATTCCCGGCTGTGGGTTGGTTCCGGATTCAAGGGCCTCCCCTCCAGGAGCAGGCACCGACGTTCAGCTCGCTGACCGAAGCCGCCATTGGGGAACCCGATCCGAACCCGGACGGACCCTGGAGCCTCTCAAACGCGAGCGACGGCGATTGGCGCGCCCACCGAGGCGGAACGTGGAGCTATCTCGGCGGATGGTTCCGACGCCGGATGTCCGCCAATTTCCTGGTTGAAGGCGATCGCATTCCAGTGGCGATCCTCTTCTCCGCCGAGGCCAGGGTGGACGGGCCGGGCAAGCGCCTGTTTGTGCGCCTGTTGGTCGATGGGCAACCCATGCATCCCGGCGATGTCGCGCTCGCGGCGGGAGAAACCGGCGACCGGCGCGCCACACAATCATTCGAGTTCACGGGGACCTACGATCGCGGCCTCCACACCGTCGATGTGGAATGGCTCGCCGACGAGGGCGGTTCGGGTTTCATCCGCGACGCGTCGCTCCTCATCCGGCAAGGCAACTCCTCCACCGTCCACCCCCTGCTGGTTGCCGTCACTCCAGACAGCGGCGTGAACCTCGAGACCGGGTCCAGCGACTGGGAGGACGTCCCCGGCCTTGAAGCGGACATCGCGACACCCGATGAGCGAAGCCGGCTATGCGCCGTCGTGAGCGCCGAGGCGTATGCCAGCGCAGGCAACTATCTCCACCTGCGTGTCCTCGTGGATGGAGTTGTCGCCGAGCCCGGTCCGGTTGATTTCGCCACCGGGCGATTCGAGGGAACCCACTCGATGGTCTTCGGTGTGCCGGAACCCGCCCGTGGGAACCACCATGTGCGCGTGCAGTGGCGGGCATCCCAGGGCGGCACCGCGGGTCTCGGCGATCGAACCCTCGTCTTGTCGGTCCTCAGTTCCGCGAATTCGGAACCCGTCCGCGGCTATCTCCTGACCGCCGATTCCGAGACTCATCCGACCGGCGCTTACACGCCGGTGCCGGGGATGACCCAAAACCTGGTGGTTGGCGAGGATTCGGATCTCGCGGCCGTGTTCGCCGTCGAGTTCCCCGACGCGCCCACGGCGCGGGTCTGGGCGCGGCTCTCCATCGGTGGTGTCCCTGTGCCCGGGTCGGAAGTTTTGCTGGCGAATGCGGCCACCTCAGCCGGGGTGCATGCGTCTGTCTTCGACGCGAAACACGTCGGCGCCGGCACGGGATCCTTGTTCGGTCCTGTTCGCGTGGAATGGAGAACGGAAGGCGTGGCCGGTGGCCTCGCTGCCGCTCAGCCGACCATCCACGCGCGAAGCCTCTCGCTGCTGATCCGAGAGCACGTGGCTCCCGATCTCGCGGAATCCCCAAGTCTCGGGCTCGGGATCTCCTACACCGCTGGCATGACGGATAACGCCCCTGTGAATCCCGCCAATGGCACCCGGAATGTCCTCGTGATCCTCTTCGATCCTCATCGGCCGGGGCATCCCGCCCCTGCCATCGCGGACCTGACCCAGGCCTTCTTCGGGTCCGAAAACAGCGTTGCTGATTATTACGACAAGGTGTCCGGAGGGCGGCTCCACATCGTGAATGCCGGGGTCCTTGGACCCTATGATGCCGCGCATCCCTGGCAGTATTACTGGGACGGACCCGGCGATCACCAGGACAAGTGGGCCGAGGCTGTCCTCGCAGCGAATCACGTGTTCGATTTCTCCGCCTATGATCTCGATCACGACGGGTACATTTCAGCCCAGACCGAACTCGCAGTCTTCATCGTCGTGCCGCAGACGACTTCCGCCGGATTTGTACGTGCCCTCTGGTCCGGCACCGTTCCGCTGCAGGTGGACGGGGTGTATCTGGAATTGATTACCGAATGGTACGTCAGTGATCCGCTGACCGACTATCACGTCGCCTGTCACGAGTTCGCCCATCAGGTTCTCCTTCTGCCGGATCTTTATGCCAAGTCCAGCAGCAGCCCGGACATAGGCACCCGGCCGGGCGCTTTTTGCCTGATGGACAAAGGAGGCGCCGCGATCGCGCCTCATCTGAATCCCGCCTACAAACTTGCCCTTGGCTGGGTCACGCCGACGATCGTCCAGACCGACGCGTCGCTGGAGATCCCCGAGGTCAAATCCAGCCAGGAAGTCGTCGTGCTGCCGCGCATCCCCGGCGGTCCGGCCGACGAGTACCTCGTCCTCGAAAACCGTTCGTCGCCTCCCACCAATGACCTCTACGACTTCGGCCTGCCGGACGAAGGACTCGGAGTCTGGCAGATCATCGAAAGTCCGATCGCGAGCGACAACCCCTGTGTGTGCACTTCCGCCGCCACATGGGCGGCGCAGACGCAGGACGATCATGCCCGGCGCGCCGTCCGTCTCATCCGACCGTCCGTCGCGTATCTCGATGTGCACTCAATCTGGGGAGACGAAGACGACGATCTGAGTGCCGTCGGGCTCGTCTGTCCCGGGTCCGGCACCCCGCACAATGTGCTTCTTTGGTCGGACTACTTGCCTTCCTACGGACTCCACAACATTTCCGCTCCGGGACCGTCCATGACACTCGACATTGTCGCGCCCTGATCGCGAACTTGGACCTGCCACGCCAGGTCAGCCGAAGCCCTATCGGACCTCGCCCGACCTGATCCTTGGCGGCCTTGCACAAGCACGACCAACACGATCGCCACCATCATGAGGACGGCCCGGGCCAACCGCAGGATCAAAACGCGAGCACCGTAGTGACACTCGGGATTCGAGAACAAGTGCCCGATGAGCCACACGGCAATCACGCTCCAGAGACCGCGCGAACTGTACCGACCGTGCCGGATCCGGGTTCGTTGTGCGGAAAGACCGCAGGAGAAATGAAGCGCCCGCGACAAATGCCATCATCACCGGCAGGAACCGCCCCGCACCCCATCCAGGCGACCACTTCTGGAACTCAGAACGGCGAATCACCGTCACGGATTACAGGCGGCCCATGCGTCGTCACCGCTTTCGAACAACGCAACACGGTTGCGCACGCAGTGAATGCCGATAGCCACGGATCCAAGTGAAACATTCCCACCGCGATCGCCGAGAACGAACGACCGACTATCGCGCGAAAGCCCCATGTCGATGGTTGGTCGCCCGCCGCCGCGTCAAGGTAGTGTGCCCCTCTCCCCTCCACCTCCACCTCCACCTTGACTCCGCGGCGGGCTCCCCCCGTCTGCTTTTAGGACTATCGCGCGGGAACTGTGCGTCGCGCACAGGATTGGGCGCACGAAACGGGGCGCGCCAGACCAGAGTTGATGATTAGTCCCTCACCCTCGCGTCAGCCGACACTTCAATTGTCCGGCGATCTTCCAAAGTGAGGCGGCGAGCGCCCTTTTTACACTTCCATTCATTGCAGCCAGCACCAGTTCCAAGCTCCAACAAGAGGTTCATCGGATGCGCTCGGCTTTTGTGGCTGGCCGGTTTTTCGTGGTTCTCAGCGAAGCGCCCGATCAACGGCATCCATCACTCGCGTGACTCTGGGCACTGCTTGGGTCATAGGAATCGTGCTGTGGTTGGGTTTCGGGTCGATCGGGGAACCCCGTCAGGAATACGGCATCCGCGCGATAGTTGAGGTAACCCCAGAAGATGTACTCCGCCCAGTAGTCGGGCGCCGGGGCCGCCTTCATATGCCGGCGGAGTCGTTCATCGAGCCCAACGGCTGCCGGAACAATCTGATGCCGAGCAAAGTATTCCAGCCATTGCTGAAGGGTTAGTCCTTGAAGGACGTAGGGCGTGGTGACAGCGACGTGGTAGGGGGTCTCACCCGCCAAGGGCGGCAGAAGCCGGACCAGGAGAATCTCTCCGGTGTTCCCATTAAACCCGGACGGAATGAGCGCCTCAACCTCCCTTCCCGTGACGAGTTCACGGACATGGTAGCGACCTTCGATTCGCCCGATGACCTGATAGATGCCCAGTCGGGACCTTCGGAGGTGTTCGAGGGCCTTTTGCTGGGTCTCCCCGATATGAAGAATGTCCGACAGCCCAGCCAGGCAGTCAGCCACCGTCTCGCGGTCCCTACCAAAGCGAACGTCGAACTGCGTCCAGGTCGTGAAAAAGGAGCTGGTGATCGGGCTCATGGGTGGAAAGCCCGGGACGTACAAGTCCTGCATCTTCGCGATGAATTCCACGGCCGGCTGGAGCGGCGCAAGTTCCTGCGAGGTTTCCAGGAAGGTCGATACGAGGTTGATCGTCGTGGCGTAGACGGCGTGGAGGGGGTCACTCCCACGTCGAACCAGTTCATCATAGCCCCCGGATGCATCGTCCCGGCCCATCGTCTCAACGAGGGCTGAGAACGAAACCACCTTCTGCCGCAGCGCGGCCTGAAACTCTCTTCGCAATGATTTGACCATTTTGCCCATGCCAGTTCGGCAAAAGTCCATCCTGACCGGAAGGACGGCAAGGCGATTCCGAGGCAACGCAAGTTGTGTCGTCACGACACAACATTCCACGCCGAGGTATGCTCAGGTTTGCCGCGCGAACGACGAAAAGAGGGAGTTTCTCTCGCTGGCGACGCCTCCGGCGCGGCTGACTGCGCAGGAGGCGGGTTGGTACCTTGGGTTTTCGGAAAAAGAGATTTCCGTCCTGATCGCCGCCGGCCTGCTCAAGGCCCTTGGGCATCCCGTCCCAATGCGGTGAAATATCTTGCGGCAGTAAGCCGTTTCGGGCGACCGGGATCACGACGTTCCTGCTGAATGGCGGGACGTTGGAGCATGCCCAAGCCATTGCCGGGCACGAATCCCCTCGCACGACAAAGCTTTACGACCGAACCCGAGACGACATCACGCTGGAGGAGGTCGAACGGATCCGAATCTGAATGTGCACGATCACCTCCATATCATCACCGTCGTAGGTTCCTGTCTCACGCAAGGCCTGACTGTTCGACGCGCTGAAGAATCCCCGGTCTGTAACAACCGCCTCCACGCAATGTCCGGTGCCCTCTCGCACGCGGACCAAGCTGTTGAAGAGCGTCCGGCTGTCGGCCGGCGCCGGCTCTCGGAACATCTCATAGTCCACGATCACTCCCTGGCGGTTCTCACCCAGCAGCACCGTGTTGCCAAATTCAACTTCCGCCCCGGCCTTTCCGCGGACAATCACCCGCACATCCGTGTCGTACAAACTGAGAATCTTTTCGGCATTCTCCACCTTCCGCCCCCCGATGATGCGCTCATGCGCCTGTTGCCGCGCCCGTGGCAGCAGATCCAGCACGCCGTCGATGCGTCGGAGCACCACTTCGGCCCTGTGGACGAGTCCAGGAGGTCTGTTTCCATTCTTGGTCGAGCAGATCCCGGTGTCGGCGCGCGTGGGCCTGAACGATGCCGACCAACTGCTTCATCTGGCGGAGGACTCGCTTTCGTCCCTTTTTGGATCCGGCGCGCCGTGCCTGCTGGGTCATGGCGATGCTCAGGCGGTTCATGCGTCGGAGGAAGGACTCCGGCCCCTCCATGCGTCGGCGTAATCCCTCGCGCCGAATTAAGAGCGTTGCCTTCATCAGGGTCCGAACCCCGTCGCGTAAGAGCACCCAGTCGGTGGGGAAATGGATGTCTGCCTTGAGCGCGGTGCTGTCCAGAAAGTACGCTTCGAGATCAACCGGTTGTTGGAGTTGGAGCTTGTGGGGGTGATCCACCGCCGCGCGCAATAGGCCATCAAGAATGGCGCGCATCTCCGGTGCGGGGAGCCAATCGGCAAAGCGCTGTAACTCGCTCTTCGAAGGAACCCGCACCACGTCCAGCGCGTCGATCTGACAAAACCACTGGTAGAGGGGATTGCCGGCCAACTGGCAGCTAAAACCCCGGTAGTCCTCCTGAAGGAGTGTGCGCAGGATATTGCAGCGCAGCGCCCGACGGGAACGTTGCTGATGTTTGGCTTGTTGGCGTAATGAGGGTTCTGTGGAACTGGCTTTGAACCACAGGTCCAGGGAGCGCTCGACAAAGGCACGTTCCACGCCGCTCTGGCGGAGGAGCGCATCGATTTGTTCCAAGCGCAGACACAGCGTGCGATAATCGACGTTGCCGAGGATCGTCGGCAACCTGGGCCGAAGTTCTTCTGGAAAGGGAAGAATTTGGCTAGGCATGCAGGTAGCCTATAAGCTAGCCTGTGCCATGGCCAATGAAAAACGCTCATCCGCCAAAAAAAAGTCCATGTCCATCTCTTACCCCCTGCGCGTTCAAGCCATCCGCACTCGCGGACAGGCCCCTCGGCTCTACGTGACCTTTCCGATGGCAATCGCCGCTGCCATCGGCCTGGAGCCCGGCGATGAAGTTCAATGGGAACTGCTGGACCGGGGCGAACTACACCTTATCCGCCTTCGACAGTCGCCGCTGAAGGCCAAGTCCCGCTTTGCACGAGGTTCCAACAACCCATCATAACGGCCCGATTTTGGCAAACTGCGCCAAAACGCGCCCGTTTGATCTGCGTGCCAAATTGGATCGGACTCTGGAAATCGCGGCGCTTCCACCCCAGGGACAGGCTCTAGCTAAGTCGCGCTCCCCGGATTTTGCCAAATACTCACCCTGGCTTGGCGCAAGAATGTGCTGTGAAATTGATAGCGGGCGGGAAAAGGCTCCCTACCGGGTCGCCTTTGCGCTGCTGTGGCGAGTGTTTGCCTTTTGACCTTGGCTACAGTCACCGCAGCCTCCGGTTGCACGCGGAGCGCAGTCAATCACCTTGCCTCGCCGGTCAAACTCGAAGGTGCAACACTCGTCGAGCATCTGCTTCAACTGCCCGCGTCCGCGTTGCACCCGCGACTTCGCGCCGGAGAGGGAAATGCCGAGTCGGGTCGCGAGTTCCTGCTGCGTCAAGCCGTTGAGTTCGGTCAACACGACTGCCTCCCGATACGGTTCGGGCAGGCTGTAAATCATCCGGCGGAACGCCGCCTTCAATTCCTCGACTTCGCCGTCGTGCGCGTCCGGTTCGGCGGGCAACGTGTCCGGGACTTCCACCGTTTCCTTGCGCGTGCGGTAATGGTCAATGATGGCGTTGCGGGTGATGAGGTAAATCCAGCCTTCGAGCTTCGCCGGGTCTTGGAGTTGGCCGAGGCGCTTCTGAATCTTCACGAAGACATCCTGCAAAATGTCCTGCGCCGTGGCCGGGTCAGTCACCCGCGAGCGGATGAACTGACCCAGCTTGTCAGCGAACTCGTGCCAGATATGTTCGAGCGTTTCGTTCATCAGTGTATCGCGGGCTTAACCGCCTCGATGCTGGCGGAGGCCACATAGTCTTCCGCCTTTCGCCCCGGAAACCACCCGCTGATAATCTCACGGCTTTCGCCTTTTCGCACGATCCGAATGTCGGTGAAACCCGCCGCCTTCAGCATGGCCTTTAGATCGTCCACGAGCGAAGCACCCGCGACGCAGCCAGTATATAGCTCCCAATCCTTACGCAGTTCGTCGGGAATCGGCGCGAGCGCAACGATGTCAGAAACCGCGATTCGACCGCCGGGCTTCAACACCCGAAACGCCTCGCGAAAAGCGCGCGGCTTGTCCGGCGACAGGTTGATGACGCAGTTGGAGATGATGACATCCACGCTGGCGTCGGCAACCGGCAGGCTCTCGATTTCACCAAGGCGGAACTCGACATTCGCGTATCCGCCACTGGTCTGATTCTTCCGCGCCTTGCTTACCATTTCCGGCGTCATGTCCACACCGATGACGCGCCCCGTCGGCCCTACGCCTTGTGCGGCGAGAAATGAGTCGAAGCCTGCACCACTTCCGAGGTCGAGCACCATCTCGCCGGGCTTCAATGCGGCGATGGCCTGCGGATTGCCGCAACCGAGGCCGAGATTCGAGCCCTCGGGCACGGCGTCAGTTTCTTCGGCGGAATAACCCAGCCCTCGCGATACTGCTCCGGCATCATGCTCATGCGTCGTTGCCGTCTCTTTCGGGCTGCAACAAGTCGGCGCACAACCACAACTTCCGCCCTGTTCGGCAATCCGCCCGTAGCGTTCACGGACGGTCTGTTTCACTGTGTCGTTTTCCAATTCTAGTGTCTTCATGGTTCTCGTTATTTGTGTTCTGGACCGCATTTCTTTGCAGCCCCTTCACCATTGAAGACGAACGACTCTGAAAAAGGACGCAACGGGTTTCGAGCATGGGATAGCGACGCGCGGATTAAGAGCAGGTCTCTCGTTGCTCAAGGTGGACTCGTCTGCCCCTTTGATCCAATCAATAAAAGTAACGCCCCGGCAACGAACAGCGCCGCGCTGTAACCGAACGCCACACTCGTTCCAAACGCTGTCCAAAGCGCCCCAACGATGATGCTCGACAGGAAATCGCCCACTCCATTCACCGTCGCCAGCGTGCCGAAGGCCATGCCGTGATGTTTCTCCCTCACGAGTTCCGCGCAGAACGAATCTTCCAGCGTTTCCTCGATGGCCACATACATTCCGCCGAGGATGAAGATTGCGCCGAGCGTCCAGACCGTGAGCGGCAGAAAGATAATCAAGAGCGCCATCACCGCCGCAAGCGCGTAGCCAGCCGAGAGCACCAGGCTCTTGCGGAAACGATCCGCCAGCCACCCTGCGATGAATGCAAACCCCGCGTAGAACACGTTGTGCAACACATAGAGCCCGACGGCAATGCTCGCCGCCTTCGGCGCGCCCAATTCCGGCGTGAGTTTCTGCGTCGCCAGCAGGATCAGCAGCGTGTGCGCGAAATCACCCGCGCCGAACAACCCGACGGCGACGAGGAATTTCCGAAACGATGGCGGCAACAACCGCAGCCGTTCGCCGAAGGAAACGTGCAGCACAGGTTTGCGCTCCTTCTCGCGCACCGCGAATGCGATGAGCGCCACAGCAATGAAACCCGGAATGAGCGTTACCGCAAAGAGTGTTGGGTAATGATGATTGAAGACGCCGAGCAGGAAAAACGCCGTGGCCGGTCCGACAATCGCGCCGCAACGTGTCCATCATCCGCTCGAAGCCGAACGCGCGACCGTAGGTTTCCTTCGTGACCGCGCCCGCCAGCAACGCCTTGCGCACCGGTGTCCGCACGCCGCGACCAAGCCACGCGAACGCCCGCGCGAGCAGGACATGCCACGCCGCTGTCGCCAATCCGAACGAGGCCGTGCCCAGCGCCGTCACCAGATAGCCGATGACCGCGACTGGTTTGCGGCGGCTCAACTTGTCGGTGTAATAGCCCGACGCCATCTTGGCGAAACTAGACAAGCCATCGGAAACGCCTTCGATCAATCCGACCCAAAACGCCGCCGCGCCCATCGTCGCGAGAAACGCCGGCATCACCGTCGTCGCGATTTCGTGCGACCAATCGCTGAACAGCGACGCCAAGCCGATGCCGAGCACGGTGCGATTGATCCAGCGTGGACGAGGCGGCTGAAGGCATCCATGTTGAGCTGGGGTGTCGCTCATGGATGACCCGGTATCGGTGTGGTGAGTCGAAAAAAGCGATTCGCGCTCAAGGAAGCGTCTGTCCTGATCCGCGTAAGTTGAGGATACGGTTGAAACCAGACGTTCGTCAGGTTATTCCAGGTTCCACCATCAAGCTTTTCACTGTATTGGATGGCGTAAGTCTTCTCCGAATCGGCGTAGAAACTCAGTACGATCGAATCCCCGTCGAGGGCGATTGATTCAAACCGAGGATGGCTCGATGCCATAAGCGCACCAACGGGAAAGTTTGCCCCCATTGCGCCGCCATCCCGTCCGCTCCCGACAATTGGCGAGTTTGTGGCTGGACGATAATCAGCCCGAGCCGGGGCCAGAAAGAGCGGGTCGAGGTTCATGTTTCCGGTTCCTGGGTAGTTCGTTCCGCCGATGTCGCTGTAGTTGATTTCCAAAGTCGAAAAACTATCGAGCGAGACTTCTCAGGGTGAAGCCCAATGCCTATTGCCTTCACGATGGCATGGTGTGCATCCGCGAAGGCACCGTGCTTCGTCCGCTCAACGATCTCCCGAGCGAGACCCGTTCGCGTATTCGAGGTCTGATCCCAGTGCGCGATGCGGTTCGTGACTGCCTCCGCTCGCAACTCGACGGCAGTCTCGAGGAACGGGTCCTGGAAACCCGACGGCAGCTCAACATCGCCTACGACGGGTTTGTCGGGCGATTCGGTCCCGTCAATGGCCGGGCGAATCAGCGAGCGTTCGACGGGGATCCGGACCTGCCGTTGCTGCTCTCGCTGGAGGACTATTGCGACGAGAGAAAGGTCGCCACCAAGACCGCCATCTTCCGCGAGCGGACGATTCAGCACCGGCAGCCCGTGGCGTCGGCTGCTTCGCCGAAAGAGTCGTTACTCGTGACGCTGAACGAACGCGGCTGTGTGGATCTCGATCACATGGCGGGACTCCTGGCCCGTCCGGCAGAGGACTTCCTGCCGGACCTCAGGGGCCTCGTCTTCCTCAACCCGCAGACCCGGCAGTGGGAAACCGATGACCAGTATCTATCCGGCAACGTCCGCGAGAAATTAGCCGTCGCCGAGGCGGCGACCATCGCTGACCCGACGTTCGCTCCGAACGTCGAGGCGCTGAGATCCGTTCAGCCGACCGACCTCTCAGCCAACGAGATTGACGTCCGGCTTGGCGCATCATGGTTGCCGCGGGAAGATGTCGAGCGGTTTGTTCATGATCTGCTGGGAGTGGCGTCCGGTGTCGACGTCGGCCATGTGCCCGCCCTGGGCACCTGGTATCTGAAGGGGGATTGGGACGTGAAACGCCAGACCGCGAACACCACAGACTGGGGCACCGACCGTTGCTCCGCCCTGGACCTGATCGAGGATGCCCTGAATCTCAAGACGCCAACGGTGTATGACCTCGACGAGGACAAGAAACCCGTTGTCAACGCCCAGGCGACCGAAGCGGCCCGCGAGAAGCAGGAGCGCATCAAGGAGCGATTCAAGGAATGGATCTGGTCTGACGACGATCGCCGCGAGCGGCTGTGCCGCCTCTACAACGAGATGTTCAATCACACTCGCTTACGCACCTTCAGCGGCGAACACCTGACCCTGCCGGGCGCCAGCCAGACCATCACCCTGCAATCACACCAAAAGGCCGGCGTCTGGCGCATTCTGCAAACGCCGAACACGTTGCTCGCTCACGTCGTTGGCGCCGGGAAGACGTTCACCATGGTCGCGTCAGCCATGGAGTTGAAGCGGCTTGGTCTGGCCCGAAAGCCGATGTTCGCCGTGCCCAACCACATGCTCGGCCAGTTCTCAACCGAACTACTCACGTTGTATCCGGGCGCGAACATCCTGGTCGCCGGCAAGGACGATTTCGAGGCCGCGAACCGGAAGAAGCTTTTTAGTCGCATCGCGACCGGGAACTGGGACGCCGTGATCGTCACCCACTCCGGCTTTGAACGCATTCCGCTTTCTCACGACGCCCAGCGGCGTTTCTTCGAGGAACAGCTTCACGAATTGGAGATGGTGAAGCGCCAGCACGCGGACAGCAGCAACCGCCGGCTCGTGAAGGAGCTGGAACGCGCGAAGAATCGGCTTGAAGCCCGACTTCAGGCGTTGGCCGCCGAGCACAGGAAAGACAACACGCTGACCTTCGAGGAATTGGGGGTCGACAGGCTCTTCGTGGATGAGGCGCACTATTTCAAGAACCTGTTCTACGTCTCCAAGATGACGCGGATTGCCGGGCTGCCGCAGACCGCCAGCGAGCGCGCCTTCGACATGTACCTCAAGGTCCGCCACGTCCAGTCGCTCAATGGGGGCGGCGGCGTGGTGTTCGCCACCGGCACACCCGTCGCCAACAGCATGGCCGAGATGTTCACCATACAACGGTATCTCCAACCGAACGAGTTGACGAAACACAACCTGCATCACTTTGACTCGTGGGCGGCCACGTTTGGCGAACCCGTGACGGCGATGGAACTCTCTCCCGACGGAGCGGGCTACCGGCTCAACACCCGATTTGCCCGGTTCATCAACGTGCCCGAGCTGATGCAGATGTTCCGGCAGGCGGCTGACGTGCAGACCGCGCAGATGCTCAACCTGCCACGCCCGACCCTGGAAAATGACAAACCAGCGATCCGCAACGCCCCAGCAACACCGGAACTGCGGGAATTCGTTCAGCAACTGGCCGCCCGTGCCGACCGTCTGAGAACCAGCCGCGTGGACCCGCGGGTGGACAACATGCTCAAGATCACCTCGGAAGGCCGCAAAGCCGCCCTTGATCTCCGCTTGGTGGCGCCGACTGCGGGAGACGATCCGTCCGGGAAAGTGAACCTTGCCGTCGAGAACGTCCTTCGCATCTGGCAGGAAACCGCCGACCGCCGCTGCGCCCAACTTGTCTTCTGTGACCTCTCGACTCCAAAGGACCGTGGCTTCTCCGTTTATCGCGACATGGCCGACAAGCTCCAGGCCCGCGGCATCCCCGAGCGCGAGATCGCCTTCATCCAGGACTACGATTCGGACGCCTCGAAGCTGGCGCTGTTCAAGGATGTTCGCGCTGGGAAGGTTCGCGTGCTTTTCGGCAGCACGCAGAAGATGGGCTCCGGCACCAACGTCCAGGAACGGCTCATCGCCCTCCATCATCTCGATGCCCCGTGGCGTCCGGCAGATGTGGAACAGCGTGAGGGTCGCATCCTTCGCCAGGGCAACAAGAATCCCGTGGTCAGCGTGTTCCGCTACGTCACGGAGGGTTCGTTCGACGCCTACATGTGGCAGACACTCGAGACGAAAGCCAAGTTCATCGCCCAGGTCATGACCGGTGACATGACCATCCGCCGGCTCGAAGACCTCGACTCGGCTGCTCTCACCTACGCCGAGGTCAAGGCCATCGCCTCCGGCAATCCGCTGGTTATCGAGAAGGCACAGGTCGATGCCGAGTTGATGCGACTGACCCGGCTCCGCTCGGCCCACGCCGAGGAGCAATTCCGGATTCGAAGCAACCTCCGCCATGCCCAAGACGATGCCGCAACATTCACCGCACGGCTGGAGTACCTCCGCCACGACATCGCAGTCCGCGAAGATACGTCGGGCGACAGGTTCAGCATCTTCGTCGACGGTGAAACTCTAACCAATCGCGGAATCGCCGGCGAACTCCTCATCCGCCGCGCGGAGAAACTGAAAAGTCGCGTATGCGAGGAGGTGCTGGTTGGGAAATTCGCCGGCTTCGACCTCTTCATTCGCACCAATCTCACGGGCGAAGCAGACCTGGTGCTGCGAGGGAAGAACAGCTATGCCGCCCGGGTGACCGACACTGCCCTCGGCACCATTCGATCTCTGGAGGCCACGGTCCAAGGCTTCGAAGAGCGCGCGACGAAACTCGACACCGACATCGCGGACGCGCAAAAGCGGGCCACGGAACTCGAAGGCAAAGTGGGCACGCCTTTCGAGCGAGAGGCGCGCTACGTGGAGTTGTCCCGGCGGCAGAATGAAATCGAGGAACAACTCGACCTCACCAAGAACCAGGCACCCAGCCAGGCGGAGTCGGCGTCAGAAGACGTGGCCGAGGAAGCGACCGAGAAGCAATTTGTCACGAAGACCATTCGCCCCTCGCGACGCCCCACTATCCGCGTCTGAACTGCCGTGACCAACGCGCGCTCGGGCCGGCGGCCGGGCCTGCGTGAAGATCTGCAGATCCAACGAAATCGGAATCGGTGTCCGAAACCGCCCGGAATACGCACCTGCGCTCACTTCGATCCGGCTCGGAAGGTTGCAGCAGGTTTGGCAGTGGGGAAAAGAAAACGGGGGTGGGGCTCAGTTGGTTGCCCAGATGTCGTATTCCAGGATGGCATCGGAGGTAGGGACAAAGGCGTCGGCTTGCCGCTTGCCGTGGGAGGCCGTGCCCGCGTTGTGGCAGGTCAGAATTTTCCAGGGTGTGTCGACGAGGGAGGTCTTGAGGAGTACTCGGGCGTCAATTTTCCGGTCGTTGATGGCTCCGAACCGGATTATGAGACGACAGCCGGGCCGTACGACGGCAGCGCAGTTGGTCCAGACCTTCTTTAGTCCGGCAGCGAATTCCTGTTGGCTCAGGTGGGACAGTTGGCCTTCGCCGGAATAGCCAACGGTGGCGGGGCCACCAAGAAGCCAGTTTCTCAGCCACTGGTCGGGGATGTAGGTGCGCATGCCGTAATAGGGTGGAGAGGTGACGATCCAGGCAGGCTCGTCCTCGATGCCAGCAAATGACGATTCAAGGCGGCTGTCCCCTGCGGCTATTTTGCCACGGGCTGTGGAAGACTCGTCGCCGTAAAAGCGTTGGGCACGGCGCTGGATGATTTCGAGCACATCAACTTTCGGGGGAAGGAGGTTTCGTTCACGCCAAAATCTGACGGCGTAGGCAGGTTTGGGACCATAGGTACGCGGGAATTGGTTGGAGAAGTAGGCCTGCTGGTGCTTGGCGCGTGGTCCGTGGAGCGCACCGAGGATGATCGCGCGGAGAGCCTTTCTGGAGGGGGACTCGCAGTCCGCAAGGAGTCCCTCACGCAGCCGGCAAAGCGTCGCAAGGACGGTCTCGTCGAAGGCCAATGTCCAGAAAGAGCCACTAGGCAGGTCCGTGGCGGCGGGGAACGTCTTCAGGATGCGTTGGGCGGCGGCGGTGATGCGGCCCGGGTTGGTGTTGGCGAGCTTGGCTTCTGAAATCGCGACTGCGACAGGGTTGCTGTCAATGCCGTAAGCGGGAAGGCCGCTGAGCCTGGCGGCATAGAGGGTGGTGCCGCGTCCGGCGAATGGATCGAGGACAGGCTCACCTTTTGCTGCGTGGCGTTTGAGTATCCCCTGGGGGAAGGCCAGGGGGAACATGGTGAAGTAGGGACAGATGCCGTTGAGGGCGGTATTCACGATGGGTGCGGGCCCTTCTTAATCCAGGTCTTCCCGTTGTTCTTGAAGCCGTGCCAGCCGGAGTTCTGCGGACCGTAGATCGCATTCATGACCTTCGGCACCATGTTGTAAGCCACTTGAACTGCATCGTCCATGGTTGAAGGAAGCGCAGCGTCCTTTATGAAATGAAGCAGGGCGCCCCAAGACATGCCAGCGCCTTGCAGCTTGGATTGGATGGTGGGGTCGTCCCGCACCGCCTGAGTGGCGCGGTCCTCGGCATTGGCCAAGATATCCGGACCTCCACCCTCCGGGGGAGTATCCTCTGAGACGAGGATGAAAGGCTGGTCGGCGGATGGCGGGGCGGGCGCCGGGTGTAACGTCGGCGCCGAGGCCGGGGTGGCGGGCGGCTGAGCGGGTGGTGGTGCCGACGGCACGCGGGCACCGTCGCCAGCGAACTGGGCCCGGAGGTTGGCGGCAAAGGTTGCGGCAGCCGGGAGGCTGTAATTGGGATCGCGAACAGGCGTGAGCTTCTCGAACGAGAGAGCCCGCAGGGAGATGGGGTAGGGTTTGCCGCCGACGGAGCTCCAGAAAACGCCCTGGCCAGCGATGGGTTCGTTCAGGAGGGCGCTGAGGAGGTCGGTACTGAAGTGGGCGTTGGCTTTGGAGAGGCTCTGGAGATCTGCGGCGGCGAGCAAGTGGAAGATGAACCAGTTGTCGCCTTGGCTGAGAATCTCGACGGGGATGCTGCCCGGTTGCTGGGTGACAAGGACGGCTCCAAGGTCATACTTGCGACCTTCCTTGACCCAGGCGATGTAAGGCTCCGCCGAAACGGAACCCTCAACGAGAACCGATTGAGCTTCCTCAATCACGGCGATGGTGGGAATGGTACGGGCGTTGGCCTCGGTGAATTCCTGTTGGTTGCGATCGAAGATACGGCGGAGGATGAGGCCAGAGAGGATCATGGCCTGAGCGCCACGCAGTTGAGAGACATCCACGACACAGAGTTTGCCCTGGGAGAGGGCTTGGATGAGCATGTCCATAAGCTGACTGGCGGGATCGTGCAGCGATCGGACGATGGTGGTCATGTTGCCGCGCGCAGCCAAAGCCTCGGCCTGCTGGCGTTCGGAATCGAGATCGAGGATTTCGCAGATCTCATCCAAATCGGCCTGATTGCCGTTCTGGTAAATGAGGTTGACCAGGCGTTCCCAGCGGGCCTGATCGAGCCCTCGGAGTTTGCGGACGTTCTGCTGGTCCTGACGGTCGGGTCCGAGAGCAATGGCGATTACGTCCGAGGGCCTGAGACGGCGGACGTCCAAACGGATTCCGCCGGCCACGAAGGATTGGTAGAAAGCGCTCTGACTGCGGCGTGAAGTGAAAACGACCAGCTTGTCGACAAGCCATGGCACGTCGCAGAGACCTGGCCGGCCCTTGTCATCGGGCCAGAAGTACTCGCCGTCGGGATCGAAAATGATCGTGCCGACGGGGACGTTGCGTCCGCCTGCTTTGGAGACAGTGGGCGTATCGCGGTAGAGGGTGCTGAAGAGGAGTTTGTTGAGGTTGGATTTGCCGTAGCCTGCGCGGGCAAAGATGAAGGAGCGCCGCGCGACCAGATTGATGATGGGGAATTTGACGAGTACTTCCGGGGACTTGATCTGCATCCATTCCTGGGCGTCCAGAGAGGTGCTGCCCTGGCCGTAGATGTACTCGCCGAGTGCAAAGTGGCCGATCTCCGCGCCTTGGACGTTATGCCCGGCCAATTCGCGGAGGACCTCGCCAGAGGGAAAGGCGATAGGGCTGCCGACGTGCGGGAGGCGGCGATGCGAGGGGACGAAGGTCAAACTGCCACGGACATCGTTGCGAAGGACACCGAGAACCCGGATGTTCACGCGGTATTTGAGGTATTGTTCCCGCAGATCCTCCGGGACAGCGCGATCTTCGCGGACGGCGCGGATGTTGAACTCCTCGCCGGCACCCGAAGAGAGTTTGCCTTCGGAGGAAAGGGCCGTGATGCGGCCGAGGACGGCCTCCGTGGGGTTTTCGAGTTGGACCAGGAGGAATTGCCCGTGCATGGGAATGCTTTGGAACTCGCTGCGGTAAGGGAGAACAAGATCGGCGTGGAATTCGAGGCCGCCTTCGCGGAATCCTTTGAAGACACCAACGATTTGCTGTCTGGGGAACAGTTCGACAGGCATAGCTTTTGTTCAGGAATACCGGCGTTGGGCTGGGTCCTGGTCGCGCAAGCGGAAGGAGTCGAGTTCCCGGCTGTCGGGCAGGATGGCGCGGATACCGTCGTAGATTTCGTCCTGGAGGATATCGAAGTCGAAGTCCACCAGGGCGGCATTCTCGTGGGCCTTTTGGAGGCAGCGCGGGTAGAAGGGAACCGGAAATCCGTCGAGAGCGTCGGCGAGCAGATAACCAAGGATGCTTGGCGCGTCGGAGGCCTGCGGCAGAAAAATGTCCACGGGCCAGATCGGGTCACGCTTGCGGCTCCCGAACTTTACGAAGAACATTTTGCCGCCGACAAACTTGTTGGCTTCTCCACCTTCAGCCGCTCGGTCATCGCCCCGAGCGTATTCGGACCAAACATAGGCCTTTTCCTCAAGTTCGGTTGGAATCTCCACGAACGCCGAGTATTCCGTGGTCATGACGTCTTCGAGAGACATAGCCAGGCGGTAGCGGTCGAGGACTTTGCTGGACTTACAAACGCCGGCGAGAAAGAGGCGGCGGCGGTTGCGTCGGTACTGCTCATGAATTCCTTCCAGCAGGCCCGCTCTGTATTTGATGAACAGCTCGCCGGAGAAGACTTTGCTGCGAAGCAGGCCATCGCAAACAATGATGGTATCAGTGCCAAAATCCTTCTCGCGGAGCACGACGAAGAGAATGGCCCATTCGACCAGCTCGCGATAGACTTGGACCCAACTTGGACTGATGGGGCGGTCCTGCTCGTTGGCGCGGATCATGGAACTGAGCTGGATCAAGCTGGTGATGCCGAGGTAGGCCATCATCTTGCCGAGGGCGGTGCGGGGAGTGCCGTTCTGGTTGAACTGGCGGGCGCTGAGGGCGATGACGCTGGTGGTCGGGCTGACCGCTTCGAGACAGTATTCGTTGTTACTGGAATCCACGACTCGGACGAGCTGGACAAGGAAGGGATCAAATTGGAGCTGATTGTTGCCGCCGTCGGTTCCGACCAGAGAGATCGAGGTGGTGCCTCGAGGCTGGATGCGGCGGGTGGCAATTTTAAGGGGACGAATTTCCTGGCGGAGGCGATCGAGGAGGACACTGTCGCCAGCGACCTGCGCTCGGATGGCGTCGCGGAGTTCGTCCAGGCTGTCGGGATCGATCATAATGAAGTGCCAGCGGCTCCCGGATTACGGGCCTCGACGGCGGTAAGGAGGTCGGAGAAGGTAGCGAAGGTGCCGGCGTCGAAGACCACCTGGTCAATGCGCTTGTAGCGCCAGGTGCTCTTGGTCTGGGCCGAGATTTTCTTGCACCAGTCCGCAATAGCCGCGTCTTTGGCGGGAGTGCTTTCCCAAATGCGCCCCTTGGTTTCGATGATCCAGTTGACTTCGCCAGGCTTGGCCTTCTGGATGGCAACCCAATCGGGGTAGTAGAAGCCGATGGCGCCACTGGGCTTGAGGTAGTCCACACGGAACTGCGCACCGCTGTCCTGTTCGGTGGTGCCGAGGGAGGCGAAGCGGTGGATCTCGGGACAGCGCTCAAGGAAGCGGGCGAAGGCCTTCTCGTAATCGTTGAAGGTTGCGACGAGGTTGAAGATGGTCTTCGTGCAGTCCAGGAGCGGGAGGTTGCGACGCCAGGTGAAGGGCTTGACGCCCGAGAGCTTGAAATCTCTTTGTTCGAACTGGATGGCGCGCTTCTCGGCGGTGAGCTCGGCAATCTTGCGAGCGATGTATTTGGCGATGCCTTCCTGCACGAGGAATGCCCGCAAGTATTCGCAAATCTTGGTGTTGTCGAGGTCTACCGGCGTGCCGAAGCAGCGTTGAGTAACATACTGGCGGACGATAGGGAAAAGGTCGGCGAACCCGCCTGGCAGTCTCGCGCAGGCGATGGTCTTGTTGGTGATAGAGGTGAGGATGTCGTTGGGCAGCGGCGCAGCACCAGCGGAGATGTCTTCCTGGTGAACCTCGGTCTCCGTGGTGGCGAATTCCATTTTGAGGCGGATGCGGTAGGTTTCTTCCAAATCCTCTTGGTCGTAAACGGGGTCGAGTTTGGAAGCGTCGAAGGCGGAGAGCTTCTTGTAGTTGTGGGTGTAAACGGGCCGCGTGAGTGGAATGGCGATGTCGTACCTGGCCTTTTCCAACACGGGTTCGACTTTCACGGGCGGGTCGGGTGGCTTGGTGGTGGTCTTGATTCCGACGCCTTCCGTCTCGAGCTGGCGGACGAAAGACTCGAAGTCCTGGGTGCCCATGACCTCGAGGGTCTGGGTGCGGTCGGGGCTGATGCCCTGCATGAGGCGGAGGCCCCGGCCAACACCCTGCTCAGGCAAGATCTTGGCGCTGGAGGTGAAGGGGCGAAGGCCAAGGACCACGGTGACGTTACGGACGTCCCAGCCCTCGCGGAGCATGAGGACGCTGACGATGACCTTCACTTTGTTGGAAGGCAGGTCAATGTCGCGGGCAACTTCCCGGGCCTTGTCGAGGTCGCCCTTCGATACGTCACCCTCTTTGTCGGTGTGGATAACGAGGACTTCCGTTTCCTTGAAACCGAGATTCTCCCGGAGCCATTGGCCGATGGCGTCGGCGAGGACGTTTTTCTCGGCCATGATAAACAGAACCGGCTTCTGTCTCAGCGGCTGGTAGGTCTTGGTGTGCTTCTTCCAGCGCTCGACAGCCGCGACCAGCCATTCACCGTATTTCTCGGTAATGTTGGTCTGGGTGACGTCTTCGGGGTCCTTGCGGTTGACCTGGTGGACGATGAGGGGGGCCTTGACGATGCGGTCTTCGACGGCTTGGGCAAGCGGATAATCGCAGATGATCCAGGGAAAATAGGTGCCGTTCTGGTCCTTGGGTGTAGCGGAGAAATCGAGCCAGAGGGCAAGGCCTGAGGGCAAAGCGACGTGGATGGCGGTGAGGGTTTTGTGCCACTGGAGGTCCTCGTCGTGAACGTGGTGGGCCTCGTCATTGAGGACGACCAGGTCAGGCAGGCACTTGACGCGCTCCAGCATGGAGCGCTCCTGCGAAGACGGGTCCTTGTTCGGCTTGGTGCCGAGCAGGGCTTCCACGGCGTTGGCGGGTGACCAGGCTTCGGCACGGGATTCGTAAACCTGGTGGATGTTGGTGAGAAAAAGGTTGCCGGACGGGTCCGGCTCAGTGCTTTCGCCACGAAGGATGACCTTGAGGCTCCAGTGCCCCTGCCACTCGGGCGGGATGAGAGGCAGCGCGTGGAAGATGCGGTTGCTGGCGAATTCTTTCTCGAGACGCTGGTAAACGATGACGTTGGGAGCGATGACGAGGAAGTTCGTCGACAGGGGCGTGCCCTTCACCATGCGCTTGTGGAAGAAGGACCAGACGATGGCCATGGCCATGACGATGGTCTTGCCGGAACCGGTGGCCATCTTGAAGGCGTGGCGGGAGACATTGCCGTCCGGAAGGTCCTGGATGGTGATGGCGCCAATCTCCGGGATGTAACGCCGAATCTGGTCCTTGCCGTCCATTGACGTCTGGTACTCGATGTCGGTCCCGGAGAGCTGGGGTTGTGTTCCCTGGGGATAGAAGATCTCGCCGAATTTCTTGACGAGAGCTCTGCAGCCACACTCTTTGCGGATTTCGGTCAGGTAAACGAGGGTCTCGATGGCTTCGCGCTGGCCGAAGTAGAAGCGGAAGGAATCGCCATTGACCAGATGGTCCTCGTCGAACCAATAGGTGAATAGGCGCTGGGCGACAGGGGAAGCGCCCGGATAACCGTCGCTCCGCCACTCATCCACAGCCTTGCGCAGGCGATTAACGAGGAGCATCTGGCTGGGTCGGCGGCCTTCGACAATTTCATAATCGTCCGCTGTGCCAGGCTTCTTGCGGAGGAAGGCCGTCGGCGGTAAATGCGGCTGCCGGCCGGAAATCTCGGGCAGGTTTTTGTCGTAGGTGATGACGGCCTTGCTCATGGCTATTTGACCTCGGCGTCAAAGGCTTGGGTAGTGTCGTTGCCGAAGATGTCCACAACCTTGACGAGGAGTCTGTATTTGCCCGCCTTCGTGTAGGTGTGGGAATCTGAGGCGAGAGCCAACCTGCGGTCTTTGCGTGTGCGGTATGTGACCCAACCTTGCATGAAGGTGTCGTTCTGGAAGTCCCAATCCACGGCCCAGTAGTCAATGTAGTCTGACCATTTCTTGATCTTGGATCGAACATCATCGGGGATGAGTTCGGTGTTCGGGATGACGAAGTCTTTGAGGGTGACGGTGGCGGTCAGTTTCTTCAGATCGATCTCAGCCTCCAGGTGCGCCAGTTCGAAGAACTGAATGTCACCTTTGTCCACAGCCTGCTGCTCCATGACTTCGCGGGGGATGCTGAGAAGGCGGAGTTTGACTCCCTGCCTCTTGGCCTCGGCCACCATCAGGTCGTAGAGACCCATCTCCCATTCCCAGCCGAGCACGTGGAGTTCAGGCTGTTTGAGCTGTGCGCATTCGGCGATGGCGGCGTTGATTTCATCAATGGTCACAGGCGCATCAACAGCGCCTATATGGACCATGGCGCGTCCTTTCTTGCCGTGGAGGTGGATCAAGCCGGCAACCGGTTGGCCTTGGTAGAGCTTCAGGATGAACGCGAGGTATTCGTAGAGCGCGTGTTCGGTCACATTCTTGCCTTCTGCACCGAAGGTCGCGCCTTGCCAGTACTGACGTTCGTATTTGCCGAGGTTGAGGATCTCGAAGGGCCTGCAACCTCCGACTTCAAGAAGGCGCTTTCGTGCCGTTTGAATAGAAAATCGGCCGAGGTCGCAGGCAATCCAACCCCTGCCTGTGCGTTCTGCTGCTACGGCGGTTGATCCTGAGCCTACAAAGGTATCTAGGACCAATTGCCCCGGCCTAGATGACAAATTGATGATGCGCTCAATGAGGTCGACAGGCTTTTGGGTCTCGTAGTGAACCCACTCTTCTTTGTTGGCTGGCTGTAAACACCGGATTCTCCAGACGTTGTCCACCGTTCTCTCGTCGCTGATGTAGGTTACAACTTTACCGTCCTCACCTACAACATTTTGAATGCGGCCATCCACCTTCTTGTACTTCAGTTTCTTGACCGGCACCTCTCTCTTTTCCTTCAGAGGGTTGTAAGCATAGTCTGCAGCCTTGGATTTGACGTAATAAAGAATCTGATCTGATGCTTTTGGGAGAAGGCGCTTTCGACTGTCGTGTAGCTTGTTGTAGTAGTACCAAACGATCTCGTTCTGAAAATTTTCTCGACCGAACACTTCATCCATCAAGCACTTGATGTATGGACCTGTGTGGACATCGAGGTGCATAAAGATAGAACCGGTATTTGCCAAGAGGTCGCGAAGGAGCAAAAGGCGTCCGTGCATCATGCTCAGGTAAGAATCGTATCCCCGACCCCAGGTGTCGCGATACGCGTGCTCTTCAACTAAGGAAGGCTCCTTACCTGCGAGGGGTTCGTCGTGGCTCCCGACGAGCACCTTGTAAGTGAAGTCTGATCCGGTGTCAAAGGGGGGGTCGATGTAGATGAGGTCGATCTTGCCTCCGAACCTTTCGAGGAGCGACCCAATGACGAGGAGGACGAGGAGGTTGTCCCCCCAAATGAGCTTGTTCTTCCACCCGGCTTCGAAGGTGTCGCCTTCTTTGCCTTGGTAAAAGTCGAACAGGGTTTTGCCGTCACGCTTTTCCGTCTCTCGCGTGGCCCGGCTTTCGTTAATGGTTTCGATGACCTGAAACGGAAGGTGCATGCGGGCAACTTCTTTGCGGGTTCCGTCCGGGTTGTACTTGCCGGGCCAGACGAGTTCGGTGCGGGTGACCTGCAATTTCCCATTCGGCGCGGCGGCCTCGTGGTCTCGTTGAGTGGCGGTCGCTTCGCTCATTTGCTTTCGACGTCGTTTCGGTTGAGTTGGGGGCTTAGGCGTTGCGCGCCTGCGCTTTGGATTCACGGGGCGCTCTTTGCGCTTGCGTGGGGGCTTTCTAGACCGAGGCATCGGGGCAAGCTACTCCGCTAGCTCCTTCAGGCGCAAATGGCGCTTGAGCGAGTTGAGGTGGGTATAGGGAAGTAGTTTCTCGTACTGGAGGCGACCAACCACAATGCCGGGGGCAATTCCGAGTTCGGCGGCGAAACATTTTACCGTTTCGCCCGTAAAAGGTCGTTGTTGGCGGAACTGAGCGAAGGCGGCCTTAGGAATCAAGACGTCCGAGGCGAAGGTGTCCGCCTCCTGCTCTTTGCGGCGGGTCTCCTCGTTAGCGGCGCCGTCAGGGGCCTCGATAAACACTTCGCGTTTGCCGTGTTTGAGGATGTGAGCGGCTTCATGAAAGAAGGTGAACCAGAGGAAATCGTCGGTCTTGCCACGCAAGCTGAGTTGAAGCAGGGCCTTTTGAGGCGTGACCCAGCGAGTGGCGCCGTAGGCCCGGGTCGCGGGGAGTTCGGGAACAAAGACGAGCGCGATGCCGGCGGCCCGGCAAAACTCGGCGGCCTGGGGCACGGTAATCTGAGGCTCGGCCCGGGTGAGCTTGCGGATTTCGAACAGGGCTTGGATGAAGCGGTCCTGGTCGTAGGGCTCGGTGCGCACCTGCTGGGCAAGGCGCTCCCCTAAGCGCAGCCAGGCGGCCACCGCCATGGGGTTGGCTTCGAAGGCGGTGGATTTGCGGAAAGCCACCGCCGGGGCGGTCCAGATGCTCTCCCACTCTTTGATGCCGGCGACACCAAAAAAGTTAAGGAGCGCGCGCATCTGCTCGGCGCGGGATTCGCACTTGGGCAGGCGGCCCAGCTTGATGAGGGCGCTCACGGGGAAGCCATCAACCCAGGCTGAGTCGGGGGCCAAGTCATGTTCCTCCGTGAGCCGGGCGACGGCAGCCTCGAAGTTGCGCTGGGAGGAGTTCCAAAAGTTGGCGGGAATGCCCGTGGCGCGCTCAAGCTGAAGTGCCGTTTCCGCTGTAATGGCCTTTTTGCCCTGGACGATTTCACTGATCATCTGGAGAGGCCGCCCCATGCGCTGGGCCAGCTCGGCCTGAGACATGCCGAGCTCATCGAGGGTCTCGGCGAGGGTCTCCCCCGGGTGCATTGCGTAATCCGGCTGGAAGACGGTCGTGGTGTTCATGTTCAGTGCGTGTCGGCTATTTCGATGACCTGGACCTTCGTGATCCGGGCCCAATCCAAGCCGCCGTCCGGCTTTCGCGGCGTCTCGTCGTGGTTGCATATCAGGATGAGGCGGTATGGATGCCTGACATCCACCGAGAGCTGCTCGTGGCGATCGCCGGTCAACTGGTGAAGCCGGGTCTGCGGCAACTTGGAGAGCTCTTCGAGATTGGCTGCGTCCGCGATGTTCTGGAGGCGCCGCGCAATCCGCCGTCCGTTGTCCTGCCCGTAGGCGCGGAGGAGCTCGTGTTCCGAGTTCAGCACTTTCGCCAGCTTGCTGTTCTTGAAGGAAAGTTCCACAGGTCCGCTTGAATGTCAAAAAAGCATTCACCCGAAGGGTGAATGATTTTCGGATGGGTGGCAAGAAGCGTTTTTTCAGGGGGATTCGGCGGCTTCCCTCCAGCCGTCGTCGTACATGAACTGGTCGACTGTGCGGGCGGGATCCTGGATCCGGTAGATTCGGGCCTCCTGCTGCTCGGCGCGTTCGACGACGTAAAGCCAGAACTTGTCCCCAAGTTGCTGAGCTTTCTCGAACTCCGGATGGGTGACGCCAACGCCGCGCACGTCCCAAAGACCGCTGATGGATTTGACCTCGATGTAGCGGAGGATTTCGCCGGCGGCGTCGCGGCTTTCGATGTCGTAGCCTTTGTGGTGGAGAGGCTTCACCTCGGGTTGCCGCTGGTAACCCAGTTCGAAGGCGACGACCTTGGCGATGCCAGCCCCAGCGAGAGCGTCACGGCGGGCGGAGGACTCGGAGTCCGGCGGACCCTCCGGCGGCGAGGGGTGGCGGATGACGTAACTGCGGAGCCTGCCAGTGGAGGGCTGGCGCTGGCCCGCGCGAGGGCCCTGGCCGTCGTTGCCAGTGGCCGTGGCAGCACCCCCGGCATTGCCATGCCCACCGGTTCCGTCGCCGCTGCCAGGAGGAGTGCCTACTGGGACGTCGGGGCGATCGAGTTCAGGCGGGGGTGGGTTTACCAAGGCTCCGGGGCCTAACAGGGCGTCGACGGCATCCCGTGGAGTGGCTGGAGCTGTTGGTCCCGCTTGAACCGTTGACTGGGTGCTGGGGACAGCGGAAGGGACGGCCTCGGGCGCTCCGCTCACGAATCCGCCGCCGGGGGCAGCCTCGGGAGCCTGTGCTGCTGGGGTGCGAGGCGGCGTCTGACCAAGCTGGGACTCCGTGGAAGACTGAGCGGGTGTCATTGGCGATGGCGGTTCGACAGGTTTCGCGCTCGCTGGCGGCTTCCCCTTTAGGCTGCGTTTCAGCCTCTCGAAGTCCTCGCGATGCTGACGGATGAAGACCAAGTCTTCGACCTTTACGCCGGCTTCCTTTGCGAGGTTGACCAGCACCTCTGCCTTCATCTGCAGCTCCTCGCACAGGATGGAGTGGCGTGTGAAACCAGAAGTCATTTCCTGCGGAAGAAGTTCGGAGGGTTTGTGCAACTTGCCATCCTTGCCCGGCAGCCACGCCTTGGAACGTAGAACGGTGAGGAAGTAGGCGTCAAAGTGGCGGGTCTCAATCCGATAATACTTCCATTTGTATTCACCCCTGAAGAAGTTCATTTCGGCGCCCGGTAAACAAGCCTCCAGGTGACGACGAAGGAAATCCCACAGGAGCCGGGCGCGGTGCGTGGCTTCTGGGAGGTCGAGCCGCTTCAGTGCCTTGAGGAAATCCCCGAGGCCTTGCATATCATATTGATGGAAGTAGATATCGCCTGAGGGGCGGAAGTCGCCGCCGCGAAGCTCCGTCATCCTCCGACAATCGTCCTCCGTCTCGACCAGGATCCGGCGTGGCTTGTCTTCGACGCCGAGTTCCTTAAGGAAGGCTTTCATCTTCGCGCAGCCCACCAGTTCCTCAGGTTCGGCGAGAAACCAGACGTCGGGATGGTTCCCAAAGAACGTCTCAAGCTGCCTAGTTCGGAGGTAGAGTTCACCCGGCTTGCCGAAGCCGGTCTGTTTGCCAGAGAAGTCGGAGGCCCGAAGGAATTCCAGTTCTTTGAGCCGCTCGACGAGGGAAGGGCGGCTTGGTGAATCGCTGCCCAGCGCCCTAAGTATCTTGCGGAGATGGGTGAGGTGCTTCTTGTCCGGGATGTCAGTTTCGTCCGGTCCGTATTGCGGAACGATTCTTTGGAGCACTTCGCTGGTGACATCGGGCTCCGTCAAGCCGAGCTTGCGCAGGAACTCAGCACACTTTTTCGGCTTGGCCAAAATACGATGAACGGTGTCGAAATCTGTTTCGGAATCGCCGGGTAGGTAAACATTCGGACTGCCGTCGGAGCAAAGTGGGATAACATGCCGGTTGTCCTGTAACCGGATGAACGGCTGTTCAAGGAGTGGTCCTCGAGGTTTATCGCGGCGCCAAAGGCGGTCATGGTCCAGAAGGAACGTGTAGAACTTGACCATCCATGAGGTAGGCTGGGTCTGGAAGAACTCTTCGGTCAAGTAAGGGGGCAGGTCTTCGGGCTCAACCTGTCCACGCCTATGACTTCTCGGAGGAAGGCGAACAGGTCCGACGTTCCAGAGCGGCTTTCCGATATTTCGGCGCTGACCCAGCCGAGTACCTGGACCTGTTCAGCGCCAAGAAGCAAGCTGAGCTGTGCAGGCGCGAACAGGTCCGCAAGGCCCTTGCCGCGGGCGATGCGGGCACAGCGACCGGAGACCAGACGCGCTCCAAGGGCAGGAATGAGAGCCTGGTCCTTGAGGGTTTCGACGACGGCGTCATAGACAGGCTGGAACATCCAATCGTCCGGAATCTCATACCTCCGAAGCAGAGGCATCGCTTGAAGCAACCCGACCGACGCCAGTTTGAGGCCCGCAAGCTTGATGAGGGCTACGGTCACGAGCGTCGCCGTTTCCGTGACCAGATGAGTGTTCCACTTGTTGTCATGCGGAACGTTGTCACGGCCGGGAGTGGTTTTGTAGGGGCCCTGCATGAGGAACCCGCAACGGGTTTCCTTCTCGGTGGGGAAGAACACGACAAGATTGGAGTCTTCGGCTGGCACGATCGAGCGTTTGGTGCCTTTGCCGTCGGTGGCCAGCTTGAAGGCAACTTCCACCTTGCCCGCGGGCTCGCCTGTTGGGGTGCTTACGGGGCTGGCAAATACAATCCAGTGTTGCTCGTCGAGTGGTTTGACGTTGGCGCCCTGGCTGGCCTGCCCGACGAGTATCACTTCTTTGTGATCGTCGTGCGACTTGATCTCGCGGACATAGCTGCCACTGGCCGTGCCGGCAACTTCCCAATCCACCGATTCAATCTGATTCAGAAACAGCAGCGTGCAAAAACCAAGCTTCGGAAGCCGGACGCTGATCTCAGCGCAGGACTGTTCCGCTGGAATCTCGTCATGGTCAAAGGGAATGTAGAACAGGGTCTGGCCAGACTGACTATCCCGCGCCGGCGCGGAGCGAGGATGGACGTAGGATTCGATGACGAAATGTTCGTCGTCCGAGTGGACTTCAGGCCGTTTTGTGTACGCGTAAACGGACTTAAATCCGATGCCGAACTTTCCGATGTCGGTCAGGTTCTGGTGTTTCGTGCCCCGCTTGATTGAGCAGATGGCACGGACATGGTCCTCATTGAACGGCAAGCCGTAATGGGTAAACTCCAAATGGTCTGGGAAGAGGGCGAACTTGACACTCCTGGGAAAGCGGTGTCCCGGCTCCATTTCTTCACGCCAGCGGAGCGCGTCTTCGGCATTTTGTAGAAGCTCAAAAATGAAGTGGGTCCGTTCCGTGTAACGGTCGGCGAAGTCGCCGCCATAATAGCTGACTTCGGTACCGTATTTCTTCTCGTTCTCTGCGGAGATTTGGGCGTAATCGGTGGGCATGGACCAATGGCTCACTCGGAGTCTTTGAAGATCCCATCCGCAGCGCAATAGGGTCGGATGTCACATTCTTTGCAGATGCTCGCCCCCGGCGGCGTGACAACGGTGAAGTTGCGGGCCTTGATCTTCTTGACGACTGCATCGAAGTCCTTGGCGGCGGCGTCCACAAGCTGGGGCTTGAACGGGAATTGGACGAGGGCGTCGGCTTTGGATTCCTCAGCGGTCCAGTAAAGGAAGAGGCGCTCTGGGCGTTTTGCGTGGCGTTTCTCGAGGATGTGAGCGTAGGTGCAAAGCTGGCGCTCGTAGGTATGCAGGAGAGCGGGCGAACCTTTTGGCTTAGGGGAGGTCTTGAAGTCCAGTAATTCAAGGCGCCCATCGCCGCCCATAAGTAGGTCCACCTTGCCGGTCAGGATGTAGTCGTCCTTCTCGACGGACACGTCCACCTCGGTTTCAATCACTCGCTGCATCTCGGCCTGGTTTTGGGTGAAGTAGTTCATGACCTGGCGAAAGGCCGAGTCCTTGGCGGTCTGGCCGATGGGGCGGACATCGGCGAGGCAAAGGAATTTGAAGGTCTTCTCGAAGAGGTCGCGGATGCGCTTTTCGTTGAGGGTGTGGAGCTGCTGGTCGAGAATAATGCGGTGAATTTCCTCGATGGTTTGGTGGACAAGCAGACCGAAGAAAATGACGGCCGAGCGGGAGGGCGTGAAATCGTATTCGCGGAAGAACTGATACTGGCGCGGGCAGGTTTCGTAGAGCTTGAGGTCGCCGGTGAAGCTGAAGGAGCGTTTGGGAACCATGCGGTTCGTGAGGGTGAAGCTCTGGGCGGCGAGAAGTTCCTGCTGAACGTAGGGCCACTGGGGCAGGCCTTGCCAGATGGATGCGAAATGGTCTTTGGGCGTGTGGTGGGAGGTGAGGACCAGGATTTTCTCCGGCCGAGAGAAGGCGACGTAGTGCAGCCGCATGCGGTCGAAATGGGTGATGCGACTCTCAGGCTCGAAAAGCTGGCGCGCGTAGAAGGGTTGAAGGTCGCGGTCCACCTGTTTGGCGCTGGAGAGTTGTTTGTCCAAGGAACCGACCACCACGACCGGGAATTCGAGGCCCTTGGATTGGTGAATGGTCATCACCTGGACGTGGCCTTTGGGAAAGGGCTGGTCCTGGTCTTCGTACTCGTTGATCCCTCCCTCGTGGAGCAGGCGAAAGAAGCTATTAAACAGGTGGAATCGGAGGTACTCGCGGTTTTTGAAAGTGACGACGGTGTAGTGGTAGTAGTTCTGGAACGTGTTCAAGAGCTGCGAGAGGACGGCGAGGTTGCGGGCGCGGTTTTCGTTCTTTACGTAGGTTTTGAACGGTTCGAAGGCGAGCAGGCGAAAGAAGAAGTCCGCAGGGCGGAGGTCAAGGGACTGGGCTTGTTTGAGGCCGTTTATGGAGGCAACAAACTCGCGCAGGGCACCGGTGATTGGCGATGAGGCGTGGCGCATGGCGAGTTCCTTGAGGGATTCGTCAATGTAGGCGGCCAGGCTGGCGAGCGAGCCGCCAGTGATCTGGCCCCGGCCCGCGCCGTGGTAGCCAAAGACGAGCGCGAGGCACGCGACCATCATGCGCACCTCGTCGTTGTCAAAGTAGGCACGAGCGCGGGGACAGAACGCGGGGATTCCCTTGGCCTCCAAGGCGGCGAGGAAGTGACCGCTGTGATCTTGACGAACGCTATGGAGCAGGAGGGCGACCTGGCTGTAGTCTTGGATGACCTCTTTTCGTTTCAGGAACTCGACCAGGGCGGAGAAGCGTTCGCCTTCGTCTTTCTCGGAAGTGCCGTAGATGCAAAAGACGGCGGGGTAGTTGGGGTGCTTTGTGCTGGGATCTGGGGCAATGGTTTTGTCGTAGCGGAAGGGGAGACCGTTGGGATTGGACCAATCCGATGAGGCCATCCAGTTGTCGTAGGCGGTAATTATGCGTTTATGAGAACGGTAATTCGTGACCAGCTTCTCGACTTTCGTACCGGGGACGCGGGTGGTGAACTCGAGGATGTTGCGGACGGTGGCGCCACGGAAGCGGTAGAGGCTTTGGTCTTCGTCGCCAACGACGCAGAGATTGCCGGTGGCCTCCGCAAGCTTGAGAAGGATCTGCTCCTGGATGAAGTTGGTGTCCTGGTATTCGTCCACCATCACGAACTTTATGTTCCGAGTGATGCTGGCGGCGATTTCGGGGTCTCGCAGGAGGTCATGGAGATACTTCTGAAGATGGCCGAAATCCACGCGATTCTTTTCGGTGAGAGCATTGGTGTAGGCTTTGTACGCGGCGCCGACGGCGCGCAGGAACGGGTCGGAGGACTTCCTTAATCTGTCGGGGTCCACCAGTTCCTCGGTGATCTTGTTAAAGTAATCACGCGCGCCCTCGATGGCGGTCCATTTGGTGGTCCAGCGCTCCAGGAACCGACCGCCGCCGCCTTCGCCGATGATGGTGTCGAAATTGTCGAAGAGGAAGAGGAGCTGAGTCAATTCATCCAAGGTCTCATAGGCACTGCCCAGCGGGGTGCGGTGGCGGTGCTGGGTTAGAAGCTGATTGCAGAGGCCGTGTATAGTAGAGACGCGAAGTTCTGAGAGGTCTTCCTTGTAGGAGGTTTTTTGTGCGGCAGCCGAGATGCGGTCGCGGAGTTCGAAGGCGGCTTTTTCGGTGAAGGTGCAGACGACCAGCTCGCGAGGCATGGCGAGACCTCGGTGGAGGATGTTCATGGTGCGGAGCACCAGGCTGAAAGTCTTGCCGGAGCCGGGTCCGGCGATGACGAGCAAATGGCCCTTCCGTTTGACCGACGATGGCGCGCTGCGCGTCGTTGATCTTGGGAAAGGCAGTGAGGATGCCGGAGGCGATGCTCACATGAAGCCCTTCCCTTCGGAAACTAAACACGGCGTCCGGAGAAACAATGAAGTGGTCGAGGAGTTTAAGTTGGACCGTGTTCGCGGCCAGGACGAGGGCGCGGGTGAGAACCTTGTCTTGCTCGGAAGGGCGGACGTCGCCGTTGGGGTGGTTGTGGGCGCAGACGATGACCGCGGCGCCGCGGCGCAAGGCGGCCTCGATGACGCGGCGAGGATAAACGGTGGCTCGGTCCACGGTGCCTTCCTCCAGGGTCTCAACGCCGTCACGGTTGAGTTTGCCTGCGGAGTTTAGGTAGGCGACTTCAAAGACTTCGTGGCGAAGGCTGCCAAGACGAGAGCGCCAGAAGGCCGTGAGCGAGTCGGGGGATGCGAGGCTGGTGGTTTCCTCGGCTTGTTGTTGGAGGTAGAGAGTGGCAGTCTCGCGGATCACACGCAGGGCCACAGGTGCAACCTCGCCGATGCCGGCAACCTGTCGCAGGTCCGCGGCCGAGGCGTCGAGGACTGCACGGAGATTCCCGAAGCGCTGGAGCAGCGTCTTTGCGGCGGCTTTTACGTCTCGCCTGGGGATGCAGAGCGTGAGCAAGAGCTCGACAATCTCGTGCTCTGCAAAGCCAGCAAACCCGGTCTTCAGAAATCTCTGCCGAAGGCGTTGCCGGTGCCCATCATGTTTTGACTTTTCGCCCACGAGAAGACCGTTCAGCGCCGGGATCGTTTGTGCTTAGGAGTGGCGGCAAGCGCTGGCTGGACGACATCCTCCTGCGCACCGCCGCCCTTGACCCACCGGTCAACCTCAAAGGCGAGAAACTTCCAGAGCCGCCCAAGCTTGTGGGCAGGCATCTTCTTGCGGGGGATCCATTTATAGATCGTGTCCGGGTTGACGCCCAGATGCGCCGCAATTTCTCCGACCGATAGCCAGCGTTCTTGCATATAGTCTCCCTGCTCGGAAGGTCGCGTCAGGAGCGGGAAGAACCGAGAGCGAATGCGAGTTGCCGCTGAGGGTAGCAGGAAGTTGTCCAGATAGACCAGAACAGATCCAGATGAAGCGAATCCGGGCGAATTGAAGCGTTGCGATGGATTTCGCCTTGCCGACGAGCGCGCGAGGAGCGTCCCGGCAACGTTTGTTGTGTCTGCGATACACCTGGTCTGTCTGGTGACGGGCCATCGTGCTTGGCATGAAAGCTGATGAGCAGCAGGCCGAGTTCTTGAGTTGGAAGATCGCCCCGGCGCGTTTGAACGCGAGTCAGGCGGCATGGTACCTCGGCTTCGAACTGCATGAGATCACGATCCTGATCGGTCAGGGCATGCTCAAGCCGCTCGGCCATCCGGCACGCAACAGCACCAAGTTCTTCGCCACCGAGACGCTGGACCAACTGCGTCGTGACGAGAAGTGGCTCGCTCGCGCGACCGATGCCATCGCGGAGTATTGGCGCCAGCAAAACGCCCGCAAGCGCTCGGCCTGCGGGCGTGATGGCGCAACGACGGGCAAAACGGCTAAGCGAGCTGCCCGTGTGGCTGCGAAGACTGCGGTTGCGTCGTCGGCAACGGCGCCGGTTGAAACGGAATGACGTTCCCGGCCGCGGCATGCTTCTCGTAGTTCTCCAACGACGGGAGCTTCACCTTGGCCTTGCGCGAGTAGGCGCGATGGACAGCCTTGCTGTTGTGGCCAAGGGCCTCCTGTGCGAATCGCTCCGGGTAACCGCATTGCTTCGCCCGCTCCGCCCAGGCGTAGCGATAGCAGTGGAGGGTCACCCCGTTCACCCCGGCACGACGGCAGACGCGCGTGAACTCGGTCGCGCGGTGACCGGAATTTAGCTTCCGAAGCTTCGGGAAGAATGGCCCCGTCGGCGGCAGCGTCTTCAGCACGCCTTCGACCTCGTCGCCGAAGTGGATCATTGAGACCGTCCGCGTCTTCTTCCGCGCGAAGCTGATGACCTTTGCCGACCAGTCCACGTTGCCGGCCTCGAGAAAGGCCACGTCCGATTGGGACGCTCCGAGCAGCCAGCACAGTTGATAGAACGCTTTCCGGTCGACGTTCGGTTCGTGCTCGAGAATGGCTTGGTGTTCCTCGGGCGTGATCGCCCGCTTTTCCCGGAACCGCACCTTGGGCCAGTGCTTTTTCGGGATCACCGGCCAGGGCAGCCAACCCATGTCCAAGGCGAAGTTGTGGACACGGCGCAGGAACACATTCGTCGAGACCGTGCCGGTTTCGATCACCTTCAGTAGGTGCTCGGCCCGGGTCTCGAGAATCGGCACGTCCCGGATGATGTCGAAGGCCCCGTCTTTGAGCACACGCAACCAGCGTTCATGGGTGACGCCACTCTTCGTCTTGGCGAGTTCATCGAGGGCAACCCGCCAGGGACGCCTGGTGGCGGTGGGATCGGAGGCGGCGAGGTAGGTCCGGGCGATCTGGAGGTTGAGGTGAGGCTGGCGGATCGCCTCCCGCCGGGCTTGGAGCAGGGTCTGGGCTTCAGCCCGATCCGGGGTTCCCAGGCTCTCTTGTTTTCCGGTCTGAGCGTCGTGGATGTAGAACATGCCGCCCCTCTTGCGGCGGTACAGTCGGAATCGACTTTTCATGGGCTCGAACGGTTTTCGATTCGAGCCTGAACCGGTCGGGCGAGCGGCAGGTGTAACGGCTACACCAAGCGCACGGCGGATTGCGTTTCAGCAAGTAGTGCCGAGTTTTCGCGAGTCTCCGGGAGTTTTCCCGAGGCACAAAACTGCTGGCACTTTTGCTGGCACTCGGGGGTCGAAAAGTCGCAAGCCATTCTCCTGAATGGACTTGTGACTGGAGGCGAGGGTCGGAATCGAACCGACGGATGGGGCTTTTGCAGAGCCCTGCCTTACCACTTGGCTACCCCGCCCTTCTTCGGCACCCATCTTCCTCGCGACGCACCCCGCGACGCAAGGCCAACTTCCTCCTGCAGCGGACTGAGCGGACGGGAACGACTGGCTAAACGGGTACACCGCCTGGGGCTGCGTGGGCTGGGCCAAACCGGGTGCATTGCGGGACCATGACAAAATGGTCTCAGTCGGGCGGTTCGCTCTTTCCGCGGTTGCTGGACCCATTCCGCCGTCCTTTCACCCCTCAGCCACCAACAGCACCCCTCCCACTCACAGGGGCCACTGCCTCGGGAGGAGCCACATCAATAACACAAATAGAAGAAGGGTCAGCGGAAAGCCTGCCTTCAGAAAATCAATAAACCGATACTTGCCCGCCCCATACACCAACACACACGCCGGTTCCAACGGCGTCGCCACCGATATCGACGCGGATAACATCACGCCCAATGCAAACGGTCGCGGATCCACCCCCAACCGACTCGCCGTCTCCAATGCCACCGGCAAAACCACAAGCGCCGCCGCGGCATTCGACATCGGTTGGGTCAGAAGAATCGTCACCAGACAAAACCCACCCAGAACCCCAAGCGGCCCCCACCCGCCCAGGGTATGAACGACGGAGTTGGCAAGCAAATCCGCACCCCCCGTCTTCTGCATGGCCTCTCCAAACGCCATCATCGTCCCAATCAGGACCAGCAGTCGCCACTCAATGTGGTCGTAGACACGCACAGGCCGGATGCAGCCAGTCAATACCATCGTCAAAGCCGCCACCAAAAAGGCCGTCGGCACCGGAACGACATCGAGGCCGCCCGCAAGGAGAGAGGCGGCAAAGATCAACACCGTGAGAACAGCCTTGCGCGCCGACGGATGGGCCGGCCCGCGCTCGGCCAACACCGCAAGCTCCCGACGACGACGGACCGCGTCCAAGGCCTCCAGTCGCCCCTGAACCAGCAGCAAATCGCCCGCGCGAAGCCGAATGCGACTGATCCGGTCCCGCAAGGACTGGCCCGTCCGGTAGATGGCAAGGACGGTGAGACGGAAGTCCTGCTGGAACCGCGCCTCCTTCAGGGTACGACCGATGAGATTGGAACGGGGACTGACCACCACCTCGGCCAGCTCCAGGCCCGCGCGCTTGAGGTCCGCATCGCCCAGCTTGACCTCCGGACGAATTTCGATGCCCTCGGTCGCCTTGACCTTCATCAGGTTGTTGACCTCCCCGGTGACCAACAGAACGTCGCCCGCCTGAAGAACCGATTCCACATCGGGCACAAAACCGCGTCCCCCCGAACGATCTTCAAGATGTGAAACTCCATTCGAGCCAGGTCCGAATCGACAATCGGCCGGCCGATCAGAGGGGATCCCGGCAGAAGGACGATTTCGCTGAGGAACCCCCGGATGCCAAAATCGTCGGCAAGATCCTCCTCCGGGTGCTGTGGCAGGAAATGGCGTCCCACGAAAAGCATGAAGAGGATTCCGGCGGCCACGAGGATGATGCCCGTTGATGTGGTCTCGAAGAGTCCGAGCGGCGCGAGCCCGCCGTGGGTGGAAAGATAACCGCTGACGGCGACGTTGGTGGAGGTCCCGATCAGGGTGCAGGTCCCTCCGAGGATGGCCGCGAAGGCCATAGGCATCAGGAGACGTGAGAGACTGACGCCGGTCCGGCGGGAGAGGCCGGAGACCATGGGCACCAGCATGGCGGTGACGCTCGTGTTGTTCATGAACGCCGAGAGCACGGACGCCACCAGCATGAATCCCAACACGAGCCAGAACTCGCCCCGGGGCAGATAGCCCACGGCACGGGACCCGATCCATTCCAGGACGCCAGTCTCCTGCAGGGCACCGCCGATGAGGAAAACGGAGCCCAGCATCACGATGGTCGAGCTGCCAAATCCGGCGAACGCCTTATCGGGCGTCAGGATGCGCAAGAGCATCAGGGCCGAGACGCCAAGAAGGCCAACGACATCGACGCGGAATCTCTCGGTGGCAAAGAGCACCACCATCAGGAGGAGCAGTCCGATGACCGCCCACGCCTGCCAGTTCGGGATCGTGAATGCTCCGAGGACCAACGCCATGCCCGGCGCACATTGGGCAACCGGACCGATCGCACCAAGGCAAAGCTTTCGCCGGAGGGACCGCCTGGAGGGATCTCAGAAGCTACAGGGAAGCGCCACGGCGCGCGCGAGACGGCACAGGTAGTCCTCCCGGTCGATCTCGACGGCTCCCAGGGGTCCGGTGGCGGGGGTCACCATCTGGATGTCAAACAATGCAAAGCCCCGCTCGACCAGGTGATCGTGCAAGGCCAGCAGCGCAATCTTCGAGGCGTCGGTGCGCCTGTGGAACATCGATTCGCCGGCGAACAATCCGCCGATGGCCACGCCGTAGACGCCACCGACGAGTTCACCATCGTCCCAACATTCCACGCTGTGGGCATGGCCCAATCGGTGGAGCTGGGTGTAGGCCTCGACGAAGGCGGGACAGATCCAACCGCCCGGACGCGGAACGGTGGCGCAGGCCGCGATCACATCGGCAAAGGCCTCATCGCGCGTGACGCGGAACACCTGGCGTCGGAGGGTCCGCCGCAGGCTTCGGGAAACATGGAATTCCCCGAGCTTGAAGATCGCGCGGGGATCCGGCGACCACCAGGTTACGGGACCGGCGGTCCAAGGGAACATCCCCGAACGATAGGCGAGGAGGAGGCGCTCGGGTCGGAGGTCGCCGCCGACCGCGACGAGTCCATCAAGCGGCCCCCGGCGCACGGCCCCGCGCGGGTTGGGAAACCACAGGCGATCATCGAGCCGCACCGGGGACAGCCACATACGTCATCGGGGTTGAATGCGAAGGCGGGTCGGTGACGGGCGAATGGGGAATGGCAATTGGACGAATCGAAGGACCGGAGTGGCGCGGTGTTGCGGGATGGGATGTCGCAGGAAGGCTTATTCCGTCGAAATGTCCGCCGTCGGTCCCGGTTCCGCCCCGCCCGACAAGGCATGCACGAAGACCATTTGGAACTGACCGGCCACGGTCATGATGAGGTACAGCGACGCCAGGCCGGGGGTGGTGGCCAGTTTTGCCTCATGGAGTTCGTCCGGACATCCGAGTTTGTTCCAGGCGCCGACACGCAGTTCATTGAGGACCTGAAGGATCTTGTCGGCGTCTGCGCCCTCGAGGGTGAGCTTCCAGGTGCTGCCGGACGGAGTGAGGGCGGCGCCTTCGGTGAGCCGTCGGCTGATCCACTGACCGAGTTCGGCGCGTTGTTCCCGCTGGGCGTCGTGGAGGAGGGTGATGGCGTCCGCCATCGAGTCGGAACCCTCACGGGACAGGATGGGTTGCGCATCAGGACGCAGCGGGTAGAAGGAAAGGATGCGCTCGAAGAGCACCTTTTCGCGGGGAACGAGTCCGAAGATGAGGCGTCCGCCAGAGCGTTGGAGGAGTTTCATCCGGCCTTCTCCATGGTCGCCTGGAGCTGGAATGCCTGCAGTTGGTGGACGTAGTACTCGGCCTTCTCGAATCCCTCCTGGGCGACGACGCTTCGGCCCTTGTGATGGACCTCGAGCATGTGGGTTTCCGCCTTCGCCTTGTTCCATCCGAAGACCTTCATGAAGACGAGGGTGACGTAATCCATGAAGTTCACGGGATCATTCCAGACGATGACCAGGAAACCGGGGTCTCGATGGGTTCCTGCCTCAGTCTGTTCATCCGTCGTCCGTTCCGGAACAACCGACGGGTCCGCCGTCGCTGCCATGAGCGCCAACTTAGAACCCCAATCGGGGCGCGGCAAGGCGGCGTCGGCGCGTGTGGCGCATGTCACGCGTGTGGCGGTTGCAGGCGGGAAGATCACCGCGAGATGCTTCACTCGAGGGCTACGGCGCGGACCTGGCGGCGTTGGAACCGGACACTGTGCGTATACCCGCAGGCCCGGGCGAGTTCGAGCGCGCGTTCGAAGTCCTTGCCGACATCGTTGGGGTGATGGGCATCGGATCCAAAGGTCAGGGGCACCCGACGTTCGTGGGCAAGCCTGAGAAAGGCGGGGCTGGGATAGATTTCGCGGCATTCCTTTCGGAGCCCGGCGGTGTTGATCTCGACGGCGACGCCGGCCCGAGCGGCGGCGTCGAGGAATCGAGTGAAAAGGCCGGTACAGTCGCGTTCGGGAACGTATCCGAACTTCTTGGGGAGGTCGGGATGGCCGATCGTCTGGAAGAGCCCACTGGCGGCGGCGGCCGTCAGGCGGTGGAAGTATTCGTCCCAGACTTCGTAGGCGTCGTGGGCGCGCCAGTGATCGATCTTGGAGGGATTGTCGATGTCCCATTCCCCGTCAATGTAGTGAACGGAGCCAATGAAGTAGTCCCATTCGTGGCGCCCGGCCAATTCACGGACCCAGGCCTCCTCATTCGGGAAATAATCAACCTCGAGGGCCGCGAGGATGCGGAGATGGGGAAAGCGACTCCTGGCTTCGCGGATGGCCTCGATGTATTCGTCGAGTTTGGAGTCCAACATGTGCCACTGGTCGAAATCCGCGTGGCGCATCGGGTTGTGTTCCGAGACGCCGATTTCGGCGAGGCCGAGTTCCGTGGCGCGGCGGGCGAGGTCCAGCGGCACCCCCTCGGCGTGGTGGCAGAGGTGGGTGTGCATGTGGTAGTCCGGAGGCAGCGGCACGGGCGAAGGTTAGACAGACGGCGAGTCCTGTCGAGGCGGGGCGATTGCCTCGAGCCGGGGAGGTCCCTTAGAGTGGGTGGCGTGCGATGTTCAGCGGCGGTTTTTCTGGGCTTCCTGATCGTTGGGTTGACGGCGTGCGAGCGATCGGGTTCCCGACCTCCTTCCGGCGGCGAGCCGGGAAGACCGCCCGTGGCGGCGGCCGATGCAACGGCGGACCCCTGGCTGGAAGACGGCCTGCCGCAGTCGGGATTGCCGCACATGAAGCTGTACCTTGGCGCTCGCGACCTCGATGCCGAGCTGGCGCTGACGGACAATGCGATTCACAAGGGAATGATGTGGCGGACGAACGTCGCGGAGACCGCGGGCATGCTGTTCGTTTTCGCGCGACCCCATCAGACCTCCTTTTGGATGAAGAACGTGCCGATGGACATCGATGTGGCCTACCTGGATCCGGAGGGCACGATCGTGGAGATCCATCGGCTGGAGCGGATGAACACGAACCCGGTTCCAGCAAAGGTGGACAATGTGCAGTATGCCCTCGAGACAGCGGAAGGATGGTTCGCGCGCAATGGCATCGGGACGGGGGTGGTGGTTCGGACCGAGCAGATGTCACTTCCCGATACCTTTTTTCGATCCCGTGGCACGCCGGGAACTCGGCCTGGAGTGAGATGAAACACACCCGTTCGGAACAACTGTTCGGCGAGGCCCAGACCCTGATGCCGGGCGGCGTCAGTTCGCCGGTACGCGCCTTCCGCGCCGTCGGGGGGAGCCCGTTTTTCGCCGAGCGCGCGGCGGGGGCGCGCGTGTGGGACGTTGATGGCAACGAGTACATTGACTACGTGGGAACGTGGGGGCCGGCAATCCATGGACATGCCTACGGGCCCATTGTGGAGGCGGTGCGTGAGGCAGCGGGGCGAGGGACGAGTTTCGGGATTCCGAATCCCCTCGAGATCGAGATGGCCCGGCGGATCCGCGAGCTGGTGCCGTCGGTGGAAAAGGTCCGGCTCACAAACTCCGGCACGGAGGCGTGCATGTCGGCGATTCGGCTGGCGCGGGGCGCGACGGGTCGGAAGCTGATCGTGAAGTTCGCGGGTTGCTATCACGGGCACGCGGATGCGTTGCTGGTGAAGGCAGGCTCGGGGGCCTTGACGTTCGGGCACCCCGACAGTGCCGGCGTGCCGGAGGAGGTGGCGCGCCACACGGTCGTGCTGCCGTTCAACGAGGCGGATGCGGTGTCCTCGCTGTTTTCAGCGCAGGGGAAGGAGATTGCGTGCATCATCGTGGAGCCGGTCCCCGCCAACGCGGGTCTCTACCTCCCCCGCCCCGGGTACCTGGAGCTTTTGAGGAAGGTGACGCGGGATCACGGGTCGGTTCTGATCTTCGATGAAGTGCTGACCGGCTTCCGGCTTGCTCGAGGCGGCGCGCAGGAGGTCTTCGGGATTCGTCCGGACCTGACGTGCTTCGGGAAGATCATTGGGGGCGGTCTGCCGGTGGGGGCGGTCGGAGGTCGGGCCGAGTTGATGGATCAGTTCGCGCCGGTCGGACCGGTGTACCAGGCGGGGACACTCAGCGGCAATCCACTCGCGATGGCGGCGGGGATCGCCGCGCTCGAGGCGCTCCGGGATGGACGGGCCTATGCGAGACTGGAGGAACTCGGGGCGGTGCTGGAGGCCGGTCTGCGTCAAGCCGCGCGGAGGTCCGGGATCCCATGCCATCTCCAGAGGTTGGGATCGCTGTTTTGCGCGTACTTCGTGGATGGGCCGGTTTGGAATCTCGAGGACGCGATGAAATCCGACCGCGACCGATTCGCGCGTTTCTTTCATGGCATGCTCGATCGCGGGGTGTACGTGGCGCCGTCCCAGTTCGAGGCGGGGTTCATTTCCACGGCACATTCGGAGGCGGACCTCGAGACGACGGTTCGCTGTGCCGGCGAGAGTCTGGCAGCCTGTGCTGGCCCAGGTTGAGGCGGGTCATAACCGGGATGCATCCGCTGCCACCGCATCAACACCGGCGCGACCACCGTTTCCTTCGTTATCATGCGCGTTTTAGCCCTCGATTACGGAACTGTCCGGATTGGCGCGGCGTTGAGTGACGAACTCGGGATGCTGGCGCACCCGCTGGAGTACCTCGCCGCCGAGCCGATGGCAGGGTTCATCGATCGCCTGAAGGTCCTGGTACGGGAGCGGGAGGTGGCGCTGATTCTCGTGGGGATGCCATGGAACATGGACGGATCGCGCGGACCGGCCGCGCAGAAGGTTGAGGCATTCGTCCATCTGCTGAAGGAAACGATCGCGATCCCGATCCGCACCTGGGATGAGCGACTCACCACGATGCAGGCCCACCGAATGCTTGCGGAGACCGGAAAACGAGAGCGGGAGCGACGGGGGCGGGTCGATTCCTCGGCGGCGGCGATTCTGCTCCAGAGCTACCTGGACGCGCATTCGGGCGCCGCCGGGGCCGGTTTACTGGAGCCATGAAGACGGTCCGGCTGCGCCTGACACTGGCGTATGACGGGGCGCGCTATCAGGGCTGGCAAACCCAGAAGACTGGCCAGGGCGTTCAGGAAGTGGTGGAGCAAGCCCTTCGCCGGTTGTTTCCGGGGGTGGGTGCTCTGCACGCCTCAAGCAGGACGGACACGGGGGTTCATGCGCTCGGCCTGGTGGCGCACGTGGACGTGCCGGTGATGGAATGGCGGATGCCGGCGCGGAAGCTGGTCCTCGCATTGAATGCGCATCTGCCGGAAGACATCCGGATCATGTCGGCATCGCGCGCCCCGGCGGATTTTCACGCGAGGTTCCAGGCGATTGAAAAGGAATACCGCTACGCGATCTGGAACGCCGCCGCTATGAATCCGCTGGTGCGCCACACCGCCTGGCATGTCCCGCGGCCGCTCGACATGAGGCCGATGCGCGAAGCGGCCAAACACCTTGTGGGTCTCCACGATTTCGCATCGTTCACGACGAATCCCGGCTACCCGCGACTGAGCACGATACGGAAGGTGACCCGATGTGAGATTCGGCGGCGCGGCCCCGAGGTAACCGTGATACTTGGCGGGACTGGGTTCCTGTACCGCATGTGTCGGAGCCTTGTTGGCACACTGGTGCAGGTTGGGCTGGGTCGGATTGTGCCGGATCGTGTGGCATCGATTCTCGAGAGCCGGGATCGGCGCGAAGGGGGGATGACGGCACCCGCGCATGGGTTGGTCCTGTGGCGCGTGCGGTATGGGAAGCGGCAGAAGGCCGGCAGGCTGGCCGCCGCGACCGCCGATTGTGGACTTCGGGATGCGGAAAGGCAGAGGTGAGCCCCGCGACGGGCCTTTGGGATGGCACACGGGGGGCGTATCCGCTCCACATTGTGCTGGTCGAGCCCGAGATTCCGCCCAACACAGGCAATGTCGCACGCCTGTGCGCCGTCACCGGGATGATGCTGCACCTGGTGGAACCGATCGGGTTCCGGCTGGATGATGCGTCGCTGCGCCGCGCGGGGATGGACTACTGGCGGAACCTGAGCTGGCGGAAATGGTCCGATTGGAGCGCCTTCATCGGGGCGGTGCCGGGAGGTGTCCGCCTTTGGTGCGTCGAGGAGGGGGGACCCACACGATACGACATGGCCGCGTATGCGCCGGGAGATTTCCTGGTGTTCGGGAGGGAGACGGCGGGATTGCCCGGGGCGCTTCTTCGAGAGTTCCGCGACCGCTGGTTGCACATCCCGATGGCGCACGCCGAAGCTCGATCATTGAACCTGTCGAATTGCGTGGCGCTGGTCGCTTACGAGGCGCTGCGGCAGATGGGATTCCCTGGATTTCCCGGACCTCGGGGATGACGCGGATCATCCACTCCGCCGCACGCCGCGCGACTGCCGCCATTTATCCAGGCCGACGGCGAGGACGATCACGATGCCGATGATGATTTCCTGCATGTAGGTGGGCCAACCCATCTGGTTGGACCCATTGCGAAGAACCGCCATCATGAGGGCGCCAATCATGGAACCCATGATGCTGCCGGTTCCGCCGCTCAAACTGGCCCCCCCAATGACGACGGCGGCGATCACGTCCAATTCGAGGCCGATGGCAACCGAGGGGTCTCCCTGGGTGAGCCGGGAGAATTGCATCAGCCCCGCGAGGCCGAAAAAGAGACCGGCAATGGAATAGATGAGGAACTTCTGCAGAGGGACCCGGATCCCGCAGAGGCGGGCGGTGGCTTCGTTGGAACCGATGGCAAAGATGTAGCGACCGAACACGGTCTGTCGAAGAACAATCGCCATCAGGATGGCCAGGAAGATGGCGACCCAGACCCCGGTCGGGAGGGGCAGCAAATCCTGCGGGCGAGACAATCCCATGATTCGATTCAAGGAGGAGACGGGAGGATTGACCGTCTGATTGTCGGCCATCCATTTGGCGGCACCCCGAACGACGCCCATCATGCCGAGCGTAACGATAAAGGGCATCATCCGCAGCATGGCGATGATCGCGCCGTTCACGCAGCCGATCAAACCCCCGGCGAGCACGGTGCCGATGACGGCCACGATCGGGGACATCCCCGACAGGACGAGCTTGGCGGCAACGACGCTGGTCAGTGCCACGACCGAGCCCACGCTCAGATCAATGCCGCCGCTGACGATGATCAAGGTCATGCCCAACGCGCTGGTCGCGACAATGACCGTCTGCGTCAGGATGATCTTGAAATTGCCGCCGGTCAGGAAGTATGGCCGGACCACGGGGCTGAGGCAGAACAGACCCATGACGAAGAGGAGACCGATCAATGGGCCGAGGGCGGTGAGGAGACGGGATAGCCGCGCGTTCATTTCAGTGCATTCGCCGAGATCCCCGCGAGATTGACCGGAGGCGTCACCGACGGGAAGCCCGTGATGGAGGAAGACGCCGCCTGCCGATCTCACCCACGACCGCGCCGCGGAACTTGAGACGCGGGAGGGAACCCTCACCCGGCCCCGCGTGCGGGACACCCTGTCCCGCCTGCCGCGAGAGGGATGGGGCTGGAGGCTGGTTCAGAGGAAGGTCGCCATGAAAGACGGGAACCGTGGCAGACGCGTGTCCACCACGGTTCCCCGTGCTCGCCCGGCGGAGCGGGCGGCGAACCCCAGTTCGCCGCCCCGAGAATCACCGCGGGATTGGTACGCTGCGGTAAGAGCCCGTCTGAAAATTAGGAAGGGCCCTGCGACGAGGGATTTTGTGCGAGGCCGAGACGGCGAGACCGGAGCATCCCCGCAGCGGGCTGTGACGCTCGAGCCAACGAAGGCCTCGCGCAAAAGACCCGTCGCCCGAAGGGTTTTTGCAGGAAAGGCCGCCTGGCTTCGTTGCTCCTCAGTCACAGACCCCTGAAGGGTATGCTCCTTCGTCCCGCCTCGCCATCCGGCCTTTCCTGCGAAAACAGGGCCCCTCCTAATTTTCAGACGGGCTCAAAGAGGATTCAGGGTCCGACCTGACCGCGAATCTCACCGCCAGGGTGCGCCGGCGTGTGAACATTCACATAGGTGAGGCCATCGAGGAGATACCCCAATTGGTCCTGTGTGAGAGTTGCGGTGCCGGAGAACGCGCCGCTGGTTCCGAGGTCCCCTTCGGGCACGAAAGGCACGAGCACGCCTGTTGCCGTTTCGGCGTCCGCGGGACCATGCAGGTGGCCGGCGGTGGCTGCCGCGCTGAGATCGAGGTAGTCGAGGTCGTAGGTGAGTTCATTGCCGATGATCCAGAGATCGGCATAGCCCGTGGCGGTCGTGGTGGCCGGATCGGGCCGCTCGGCGTCGCCGGTGAGGTTCGCCTCGAGGAGAACCGGCGCGACCTGGCCGCGGATCTCACCGCCCGGGTGGTCCGGTGTATGGATGTTCATGTAGGTGTGCCCTTCCATGATCGCGGTGCGCTGTTCGCCCGTAAGCCCCGAAAGATCATAGGTCCCCTCGATCATTCCCTCCGTGGCGGCGGGGACGGTCAGTGGAACCATCACACCGACGGCGTTGGTCGTGAAAGCCGGTCCGTGGATGTGCGCCGCGCTGGCGTTGCCCGAGAGGCCTGAGAAGTGCACGCGCACGACGAGGCTGTCGCCGACCATGGACAAGGTGCCGAAGGCACTGGCCGTGGTATTGACCGGATCGGGCTTTTCAGCAGCGCCATTCATCCACACGGTGAACGGCATGACGACCTGCGTGGCGCCGGACTGAACGCGGACGAAGGCGGCGTCGGTGTCTCGGGCGATGACGGTGGACGTGTCGTCGGTGGTCACAACGTCGATCCAGTTGGTATCGGAGAGCGAAGTCTTCTTTTGAATGAGGTAGGGAGGGGTTCCGCCTTCCCATTCCAGGCTCAATCCGAGGCCGGAAGCGGAGAAGCCTGTGAACATCGGCGGAGTTGACCCACCCACCGTGACCTGGACGGGTGCGGATGCGGACTCGGCGCCGGCGGAATCGGCCACCTCGGCGGTGAAGGTGTAGTCGCCCGCCGCCAGATTGCTGACGGTGGTGGTCCACGGTGCCGCCATCAGCGTCGCGATGAGATTGGTGCCCTGGTAGAACTCAACCTGGGCGATGGGGTCGCTTCCCGGGGTCGGCTCCGCGACGAGATCAAAGGTGGCGGGTTCGGCGAAGGTGGCGTTATTGGTGGGACTGGTAATCTGGACCGACAGGCCTGATGAAGCGGCTTCCACGGTGACGGTGCCGCGCATGAAGCTGCGGTGTGGCTGGCAGAAATACGGATAAGCCCCGGCGTTGGTGAAGGTGAATGAGAAGACGGTATTGGCGGCGAGGGTCATGTTCCCGGAATTCCACAGGCCGTCCTCGACACCATTGGGGCCGCTCGTCGTGGTATGTGTGACACTGTCTTTCTGTGTCCAACGAACCGTGTCGCCCGCGGTGATGGTCAGTTGGGCGGGGTCGAAGGCGAAGTTCTGGATGGTGACGTCCCAGATCTTCGCGCGCGCAGTCAGGGAGAAGAGGCTGGCCAACGCGGCAATTCGCACGGCGACGAACCCGACCGAGGCCCATGTGGGGGTGTATCGAACGATCTTCATGATTCTGTTGACGAGCAATGGCATGACCGGCGTCCACAACGGCTGTCCAGGGGTCTGATTGCCCGAAGATCGGGCCGCAATTTGCGAACGCCCAATTCAGGCACCTCCGCCCCATCCGTCGATCCACGCGGTCTTTTCGCAAGGTAAGAGGTGCGGGAATGGAAATGGTTCCCGATGGCCCTTGGAGCATTGATATCTGCCAGTGGACGACAATGGAGGGGAGTGGACGGGAGTGCATTTCGGAAGGTGGGCTGGTCGATGAAGAGGCTGCATGGTAGGGCTTGCTCGCCATGAATTGCCTTCCGGCCGCGGTGGCCGTCCTCTTTTGCGTCACTCCCTGTATTGCTGCGGCGCCGGGATCGTGCCCACGGCTGACGATGACACGGGGCCTCGTGCGGCGTGTGTCGAGCGTCGGCGAACTCCGATCGGCTGTCGAATCCGCAAATCAGATCAAGCTCGCGGCGACGCTTCTGCTGGCCGATGGCACCTATTTGTTGGATGGACCCGGCCTGGAGGTGCTTTGCCCCGGCCTCGTAATCCGCAGCGAGAACGGCGTTCGGGATCGTGTGTTGATACGCGGCCCTGATGAAGGGCCGGAGGCGAGCGTGAGAAGCGTCTTCGTCGTCTCAGCCGATGATGTGGTCCTGGCGGACCTGACGCTCGGCTATTGCAGGCACCACGGCGTCCAGGTTCGCGGGGAGCATCCCTTCGATGTGTCCGGTCTCCGAGTCCACAACTGCCGGTTTGTGAACTGCAACGAGCAGTTCCTCAAGGGTTCATCGAGCGAAGAGGACCCCGTGGGCGCGACGGACGGCTGCATCGAGGGCTGCCTCTTCGAGTTCACGCGGGGTTGGGCCTACCAGTCGTACACGGGCGGAATCGACATTCACAAGGGTGTGAACTGGGTGGTACGCGACAACCTGTTCCGATGCCTCCGCGTCCCGGCCGAGCAAGCCGGGATTGCCGAACACGCGATTCATTTCTGGAAGCGATGTCCCACCCGCCCGCAGGACATCGTGGTTGAACGCAATTGGATTGTGAACTGTGATCGTGGAATCGGATTTGGCCTGACGAATCCCGAAGGCGGTCTGAAGGGCGGATCGAGCGCCATTCGGAACAATATGGTGTTCAACGACGGAACCGGGTCGCACACGGATGTCGGTATCGGACTGGAGCACGCCTCCGGTGTTCACGTGGATAACAACACCGTGCTCGTGCGGAACTACTGGGCGCCGATGGAGTACCGGTTCAGCGGCAGTTCGAACGTCATGTATCGAAACAACCTGGTCAGCGGCCCCATTCAGCGGCGGGATGATGCCCCTGAGGCGTCGGCTTCGCGGAATCTCGAGCGGGTTGATGATTCCTGGTTCCGGGACCCTGTCGAAGGGGACCTACGCCTGACAGGGGCTGCGACACCGGTTTTTGGAAGGGGATTGGAACTCACCGAGTTCCGCGATGATGTGGACGGTCAGCCACGACCCGAGGGGGCGGGATGGGCGGTTGGCGCATTTGAGATGAGAGGCGGGACACCGTGAAGCCGCATCGGGCAGAAACGACCGATCCGGAAAAGCTCATGGGCTTTTCTCCAGGCGGTTCCAATTCTCCTGGAAGGCGACGTTGGGATCGAACAGCGGATCGTTGCTGAGGATGTAAGTGCCGTCACCTTTGCTCCAGGCCTCGTTGTAGCCGGCGCTCAACTCGATGCTTTCCCCGGCGGGGTCCTTCCAGTTGTCAACGCCCCTCAGAGCCCGGCCCCATTCTTCGAAGACGCGGTCGCGGCTGGCCTGCGTGTTCTCCCAGGTTCGTTGGTGAATCTCGCTGATTTCATTCTGGGTCTGGCGCCAGATCGCGGCGCGCTTGGCGGTCTCGCGACGCTCGACGCTGGCGATGTTGTTGTAGACCCGCTGGACGGCCGCCTGCCATTCGGGATTGATCCGGGTGCTGGCGACGATGGTGCCGAGGATTCGCTCGGCTTCCGTTTCCTGTCCCGCGGGCGCGGCGAGCATCATTTTGACGGTGGCCCGACATTGGTAGCTGGCATACGTGCCACCGTTCACGAGGTTGGGCATGAAACCGACGGTCTGCTCGACCGCACAGAGGACGATGCCGATGCGCCCATCCGGCCATCGAAGGCGCCCGATCTCCGCGCTGGGCCGTGTCTGCAGGTTCACGCCACTCGCTTGAAACAGGGCATTATTGCGTTGGGCCTGCTGAAGCATCACTCCGGCCATCTCTTCATCCGGCCGATGGCCGACCAGGCTGGCGCCGCGCAGGTCGGTCGGCAGGAAGATTTGCTCCAGGTATTCACCCGCGTTGAAGGGGCGCGCGAGAGGACACCCACCGGCGCCCGATTGCGCGCTGGCCATGGCCGATTGGAGGAGCATCGGGTCGTCATACCACTGCCAGTTGCGCTGCGGAAAAACCTCCAGGCGGTAGGCGCCATCGGGCGAGACCGACGTCAATCGGTTCTGAACGGCATCCGCAGGGCACGTGACGTTGACGACCCAGGCGACGCCGCCCTCGGTCCGCCAGCCCTTCGGCAGGAGGATGCTGTAGGCCTCGACCGGCTGAGCAAATCCGTTCTGATCCTTGATTCGTGTTCGCTGCCAGACGGTGTAGTCCTTGCCCTCGGCGAACGATTTGGAGGGTCCCTTCCCCGCGGCGATTCCGGACGTTGTACCCTTTTTGTCCTGGGCATCCGACGGAGCTTCGGCTGCTGCCGCTTTGGACGATTCGACGTTCTTCGCGGCTTCCCCGTGTTGATGGCGGGGGGTGTGTTTTGCGCGCTCGGCGGCGATCGTCCGGGTGATCTCGGCGGCGCGGGCGCGGGCCTTGTCGCGGTCCGCGGGCGCCAGCGAGGGCTCCAGATCGCCGAGGTTGTCCTTTGCGTCCCGGTTGCCTTGCTGACTGGAAAGGAGGTACCAGGCATAGCCTTCGAGCAGATCCGCGGGAAATCCCTCGCCATTGACGTACATGACGCCGAGTTCCAATTGCCCCTGGGCATCTCCCTGCATGGCCGCCCGGCGCAGCCAGTTTGCGGCCTGACCGTAATCCTGAAGCACGCCCTGACCGTCAATGTAGCGCAGCCCGAGTTCGACCTGGGCGCGCGCGTCGCTGGCTTCGGCTTTCAAGCGCAGGGCATCGATTGAAGTGGCCGCGGACGATTCGGCCGACAGATTGGCCCGGGCGAAAGACGGCGGGACCGAGAAGAGTGCAACCGCAAGCGACAGCCACCACCGGACCGGCGATGGGCGAGGCGCCGACCCCCGTAAACTCCTGCCCGTGTCACCCGGTGAAGGCCCGTTCCCCGCTTCGATGGCGCGGCCGTTCATGCGGTGACGAGACAACACGGCGAATCGCGATTCGACAAGCCACAAGGTGCGCGCCGTCCGCCGGGAGACGATGGATAAAAAAAGGCGGCGGACGCTCGTCCGCCGCCGCTTCCGAGAACCAAGGTCGCTCGATCAGGATGGTTTCTTGATGAGCGCGGAGGTGCGCTCCGAGATCCATCTCCAATCGACGCTGCCGGGGACGGGGCGCCGCGCGACACTGTTGCCAACGGCGGTGGAACCGACCTTCCACTTGTGGATTTCAGAATGCCCGTCGGCAAAGGCGAAACCACACGCGAAGTTGTGGTAGGTGCCGGGCCAATCGATCCATTCGGGGTTCTTCATGCCGACGGCGAAGCCGGCGTCATTGAGGCTCTTGGCATCCTCGTCGATGAGGACCCAGGTCGAGGCGGGACCCGGATCCGAAAAATCCGAGTCCTTGCCGAAGGTCAGGTAGGTGCGGCCATAGGTGTGGCCGTGATTGTTGTCGAGCCACGGCCCGTCCACCGGCTGTTTGCCGCGGTTCACGTTTGGATTGGTGCCGACGGCCTGGCTCATCGAGATGGTCCGGGCGGCCGGAACTTTCAACCGCTGCTGGCGCTTCGCGGTGTCTTTGCCCTGGTAGACGCCGATCCGCTTATCGGCGGGACACTTGAAGACCTCCGCCGTCCCACCGATGTAGTTCGCGAGGAGGGACCGCGTGGGGTCTTTCAGGATGTCGGCATCAAACTCCTGTCCGCCACCCGGGCCTGCCTGCCCGGGGCACCAGTTGTGCCCTGGGGTGGTATTGCCATCATCCGGGTTCGGCGGCCAATAATCGTCGTTGTCGCCGGCGTAGAGTTTGATCGCGAGCATCAACTGCTTGGTGTTGTTCATGCACTTGATGCCGTCCGCCTTGCTCTTGGCCTTGGCAAGGGCGGGGAGGAGCATGCTGGCAAGGATCGCTATGATCGCGATCACCACAAGCAGCTCGATGAGCGTGAAACCGCGACTCGGGCGGGTGGACGATGGTGGCAGTTGTTTCATAACGAGTGCGAGTGGCTGGAGTTGCGGGCAGGCTAAGGAGGTTAATGAGGAAAGGTCAATTTTTCTTCCGTGGCCATCGCCACGGGAAATCCATACGCCGCACGCTCACCGGCGGCCCGGATCGCGCCGGGGTACTCTCCGATACGCCGGAAGGGGGTCGGACGGGGACAGGTCATCCGTTCGTCGCAGTCTTCGCGACGGTGGTGTTGTCCCTCATCCAGCGGACATCGACCCAGGAGTCCCTGGCTGGAACGTTCAGTGGGAAGTTGTTGTTGTTCCCATAGGTGATCTTCGCGCCGCGGATGACCGAGCCCTTCCAGGAGTGGATCTCGGCGTGACCGTCCGAGAACGAAAAGCCGCAGGCACCGTTGTGGTAGTTGGCCGGGAAGTCGATGATCTGGGCCGATGACATCGAGTCGGCGCCGGTGCAGGCGTTGGCGAAAGCCGCGTCATTGATGCTGTTGGGGTGCTCATCGATAAAAACCCAGGTATTTGCCGGGCGGTGAATCGCGGAGAGCGAATCGTACGTATACCATTTGTTCTGGTTGCGGTTGTTGCTCTTGTCGAGCCATTCACCGTAGCCGAACACCTGGCTCATCGAGTTGCTGCGGATCCGGGGATACTTCGCACGCACCCCGTCCCGCGTGGCGGTCACCATCGCCTGGTCGGCGGGGCACTTGAAGATCTCGTAGGAATTGCCGACATATTTGAACATCGGGCTGTTCGTCAGGTAGCGCCGATTCGCACTGTCGGCGGTCCAATCGAGGTTACCCTGGATCCAGTTCGGTCGATTCCCGGGCAATCCGTCCTGACAGGCGAGGGCCTTGTCGTCGTTGTCCCCCGACCAGAGGATGAACCCAAGGCCGAGCTGCTTGAGGTTGCTCATGCATTTGATGCCCTGGGCCTTCGCCTTGGCCTGGGCGAGGGCCGGGAGGAGCATGCTGGCGAGGATCGCGATAATGGCGATGACGACCAGGAGCTCGATGAGCGTGAACCCACCGGCCGAACGCGACCGGAATGTCCGAGAAGTTTGGGGTGAATACCTCATAAGTTTTTTGATCGACTCTGACTCGAACTCAGAAATTCCTCTTTTGGAGACAACCTAGTTCGCTGTCGCTCGTCGACAATGGGTTTTCTGCGGCACACTTCGTGTCGTGCGGTCCGCACCCCCGGTACGCGTTGTTCCCGACACGCCCGAATCAGGGAACGGCCATCGTGTGTCAGCGTAAGCGCCATTGGACCGCACGCAACGTGCCTTTGTCGGCACAGGAGGCTGGGGAGACGTCGATGGCAGCAGGAACTTTGGGGGCTACCGGGCCTGGCGGGCGGCTTCGAGGCGTCCCCACACCACCCCCATGACCAGGCCGACGCCGTGAACGACATTGGCAACGGGCATGGGCAGCACGTTGCTCAGGCATATGACAAACCAGACGAGCATCATGACGACGGTCTGCGGATGAAGCCCCATGCCGGCGGAGGGACAGTAGCGGCCCATCATCCAGACGTAGCCGAGCAGCCCGTAGATGACGCCGGAAAACCCTCCAAATCGCGGGCCGGAGACGATGTACTGAGACAGATTGGAGACGACACCGATTACGGTGGTCAACAGCACGAGGCGACCGGGGCCCTGGCGATGTTCGAGGACCTGGCCAAGGTCCCAGAGGATCCAGAGGTTGAAGAGGAGATGCGGCCAGCCGAAATGGAGGAGGATCGGGGTGATCAATCTCCAGACCTCGCCGCGGCGCGCCTCTGGAAGGAAGAGTTCCCAGCCCATCCCGAAGCGATAGGGCACCTCGGAGATCTGGAGATGGGCGACGAACGAACCTGACTCGCCAAGCCGCGTGATGAACGCCACCGCAATGCAGAGAAGCATGAACGCGACGGTGACGAGGGGCGGGCCCGCGAAGGACGGGGACGAGGTAACCGGCTGGCTGCGACGGGTGCGAACCTCCGGGGCGCGGGCGGGAGGAGTTTCCTGGCGGGGCGCGCCGGCGCCTGCCATGTGGAAGGCGGGATCGTCGGGATTGGCTCGAAAGTCCTTCAACAATCGCCGGGCGCGATCGAGGTCTTCCTCGGAATGAATCCAAAGGGCCCAGGACGGTCCATCCTCGGGCTCGGCCTCGACCTGGTTGCGGATGCCCCGGGAGATGAGCACGCGGCTCACCTGTTCGGCCAGGCGTTGATTCTCCAGATGACCGATGAGTCGCATCGTGACCCCGCGCGGTACAGGGGGACGGCGAACATAGGCGCAGGACGTGGATCGCCCAAGGGGAATCGGTGGAGACGGACGGGCCGTTGGCGCTAATCCGATTGCCTACGTCAGATTGGATCCTGCAGCCCCGGGCGGCGGAGGCTGCTGCGGGTTTGAACACTCTCCGCTTGGCTTCCCAGCGGACCGGTCGCTACAAAGCACGTACGTCCCGGACGCTCCAGCGACCGTTTTCAACCCGACTGGGTTTCAGTTGGTGAACCTCTACTACGAAATGACGTCGAGCAGCGTGTGCCTGAAGTCCCTGCTCCCGATGGCGCTTGCCTTGAGCCTGGTGTCCTGCCAAAGCCCGCGGGGAGGGCCTGTCCGACCTGGCCCGACATCCAAGGGTGAGACGACCGGGAAGGCGCAAGGCGCTGAGGGGGGAGAGGCGTCGAACGCCGAGGTGGTGGGTCCAACGCCGGCGACAGCGCCTGCCGAATCGCCCGCCGAGACCGGGAATGAGAACGACAAAGGCGGGGAGGACCGGGACTCGCGGCACCCGCGCAAACCGCGGGTTCGTTACGACGTCGTTCACGACGCGGAGATCAAGGCGATCTTCAAGATGGCCGAGGAAAACAATTGGGAGGGGGCCGAGCGCAAGGCCAGCGAGTTGTACGAGGCGAACCCCGGGGACCCGGCGCTGGACCGCATTTACAAATGGGTGCTTCAGCAGCGGCGTCTCCGCCGCGCGCAGGAGGTTGAAGACAAGATTCGGGAGATCGACGCCAAGAACTCCGTGTTCAATCAGACGATTCCCAAGCTGCTCACCGAACAGAAGGATCGCGGACTCCCGCCCCGAAAGGACGTTCGGGACACCGTGGAACAGATCGAGGCGACGCCCTACATCCCGGAGAGCTACGGGAAGACGATCATTCGGAAGGGGCCGATGTTCGACATCGAGGCGGCGCGCGGGCGGATGGCGAACCTCCTCGAGAAGGAGGTGTCGGTGCACCTGGAGAACGCGCCGCTGGAGACGATCATCTTCGACCTCGGACAGGCGGAGGGGATCAACTTTGTAGCGGACAAGAACCTGCCCGCATTCAAGCAGACCCTGAGCGTCAACCTGGAGAAGGTGAAGCTCGACGAATTCCTTCGGTACGTCTCGCGGAACCTGGAGATCCAGTTCCAGATTGGCTCGGACCTCATCTGGATCGTCGACGGGAAGGATCCGAAAAAGATCCAGGAGGAGACGCGGTTCTACCGGCTGCGTCACGGCTTCATTCTTCCGGCCGAGTTCGGGGCGAGCGAGACGACGGAGGTCAAGTCCATGAATCCGCAGGGCCAGGTCACGGCCGTCACGCAGACGAAGAAGAACGATCAGTTCGTCCGGGACAATGCGCCGCCGGACACGGCGATCGAGCAGGCGATCAAGAACTTCTTCAAGGGAAGCCAGTACCTGATTGACTACGAGCACAACGTGATCCTGGCCTCGGGCACGCCGGAGCAATTGCAGGTGATGGACAAGATTATCGAGGAATTCGACAAACCGGTGCAGCAGGTGCTGATGGAGGCTCGGTTCATCACGATCACCGAGGCGGCGTTTCTCCAGTTGGGGGTGCAATGGGAATCGAGCCGTGGGGCGACGATCCAGGCGGGGCCGGTCGATTTCACGGGGTTCGGCTTCAATGTCGGTCGGGGGATCCAGGAGGTCTTTACGAACGTGCTCGACCGGGCGACGTTGAGCGCCACGCTCAATGCGCTCGAGCAGAGCGGCGAGAGCCAGACCTTGAGCGCCCCGCGCCTGGCGTTGATCAACAATCGTCCGGCGACGATCGAGGATGGAAAGGTCCAGTACTACTACGAGGAGTACCAGGTGAAGACGCAGATCCTCGAGCAACGCTCCTCGTCGGCTCTTGTCCCCTCGGGCAAACCCACCAAGCTGACCTCGGGCGTGAACCTGGACGTGCTGGCGAGCATCGGCGGTGATGGCCAGACGGTTCTGTTGGCGCTGAATCCACGGGTGAACAGCGAGGTGACCCTGGCGACCTTTGCCACGATCACCGACGTCGATGCCTCGGGACGACCGGTCAGCAGTTTCGACATCAAGCTGCCACAGTACCGGACCCAGGAGATCGCGACGCGCGTCGCGGTCAAATCCGGCGAGACCGTCGTCATGGGCGGCGTGCTCTCCCGCGAGCAGACGACCTTTGTCGAGTCCGTTCCGATCCTGGGGAGCCTTCCGATCATCGGCGCCGCCTTTCGCAACCGCACCGAGGTCGACCGCCCGCGATACCTTCTGATCTTCGTGACCGCGACCATCCTTTCGGACACGGGCGAGTTCATCCGCTACGTATCGCCTGAACAGGAATACTAGCCGACGTGGGCGCCCGCTTTTCCATCGCCAATCTCGCCCACCTGCTCAATCTGCCGGCCCATCAATTCGCGGTGGTGGATGCCGGACAGCAGCGGGCGCGTATCCTGATCGCCACCGTCGTGCGTGGACGTCCGCGTCTTGTGCGGACGGAAATCATCGACACCCACGAGGAGGGGTTCACCACGCCCGAGGAGCAACGATACGAGATTCGGCGACGGCTCCAGACCGAAGCGCCCGAAGCGGTGATTGTCGTCGCCCCGCAACACCAGATCCTGCGCCACGTGCTGGATATTCCACCAGGAGACGCGACACACACGCGGGCCCTCGTGGAACGGGAGGCGAGCAATATCGGAGGGTTGAGCGACAGCACGTGGGCATTCGACGCAGTGCGTCTGGAGCCCTTCGGCGGCCCGGCGCACCCGGTCGTTGCCACCTTCTGCCGGCAATCGGATTTGCAGCGACTGCTCGAGGAGGTGGTGGACGATGAGCGGCTGATCTACGACGTGCGTCCCGCGGCGGACTGCCTGGCGGCGGCCTTCCGCGCCGCGGCGCCGGAGGTTTCGGACGCCGTGCTGGTTGACCTGGGCGCGCGACAGACCGGGCTGACCGTCCTGTTGGACGGCCAGGCGGTGTTTGCCACGACTATCCCCTCCGGATCGGCCGCATTCACCGAAGCGCTGGCGACGGATCGGGGCGGATCCACCGAGGCGGCGGAGGTGCTGAAGCGCACGGAGCCTCCGCCCTGGAGTGCCGAAGGCAGCCCGCGCTTTCATCAAGCGGCTGCGACGTGGCTGGTGGAGATGGAGCGAACGCTCCGGGAATGGCGCCAGGAAAACCCCGGCATCCGCTTCCCGGACCGTTGCACTGCGTACCTCGCTGGCGGCGGAGCCTTGCAGCCGGGACTGATGGAGGGTCTGACCGCTGCGGGCATCCGGCCATTCGAGGCCTGGCCGACTTCGGGGGAAGCGGATCCTGCTCAACCGGACACGGCAGCCGCGTGGGGGGCGTTGCTTCTCGGGTTGGGTCACGGGGGGCCCGCCCCTTCCCTTCTGCCGGTGGAGCGTCGGGCAGCCTGGGACCGACAGAGGCTCTGGCGTGCCCTGGTCCAAGCCAACCTCGTGCTCGCCGCGATGCTTGCCATGGCGATCGCGGCGGCGACCGCGTACCAGACGCGTGCCCTCGCGCAGAAAGCCGCGTGGCAAGGCCGGGCCACGGACGCGCTTCGACACGCCGAGGACATCCGGTACACGGCGGAGATCTTCAACGCCCGGATGGACGCCTTCCGTCCCGTCCTGGAGCATCAGCGTCAGACGGTCGACACGCTCCGGGTGCTCCAGGCCCTGCAGAGCGAGCGCACCAATGCGAACCATTGGTATGTCCTGCTGGCCGACGCCGCGAGTTACGCGGCCGGCAGCAACAATTTCGCTGCGTCGGCTGGTGTTGGCCGCCCCGGCGACGGCCGATTCCCACCCCCGCCGTCCGTGCTCATGTCGAATCCGCCGCCGTCCAACCGCGCCTTTGTCGCCGAGGCCTGCCTGGTTCCCGAAGGGGAAAAAATGCGCCAGGCCCTGAGCGATCTTGTGTCCGACCTCAAGCGGCATCCCCTCTTCCGGAATGTGGATGTGCTGCCCGCCGAACGCCGCCGCGCGCTGATGGCCACGAATCTCATCTTCCCGGAGCGCCATTTCGCCCTTGAACTGAGCTTGTCGGAGATCGGACTTCTCGAATCGATTCCGCTGCCGCGCCTGCCGACCACCAACCGCGAACCGAGGAATCCCTTTCGGCTGAATGTGCGGGGCGAACCGGCGGGTCCGACGAACAACGGGCGGTCGGGAAGGACGCGATGAACCTGCGCACCACCACGCTGGAGCGCCTCGTGATCCTGGCGGTGATCGCCCTGGCTGTCGCGTACCTTGCCGGGCTCCGCCCCCTGACGCGAAAGGTCGCCGAACAGGACGCGCCTCTGCGGGAACTTCGCGTCCGACTCCAGAAGGCCAGCCATGAGGCGGGACTTCCGCCGGATACGGATTTTCTGGCGCTTGGAGATTATCTCACGGGTTTGCGGGCGGCCTCGGCGGCCTTTTCAGCGGCCGAGAGGGAGGCGCGACCTCGAGTGGAACAGCCGGAGGAGGTCCGGAGGCGACTCGAGGAGCCGTTTCTGTTGGTCGAGTTTTTGAATGAATCCCAGCGGTACCTGGAAGCGCTGGGTTCGCTGGCGCAGGCGCGGCACGTCTCGGTCACGCCCGGCCTGCCGCGGGGTTTCCCCCGCTACCAGCCGGAACTGGCCCGCCCCGAACTGCTCTGGGTCCAACTCGCGACGGTCAATCGAGTGATCCGGACGGCCATCGCGGCGGGCGTCCGCGAGATCAGTGAAGTATCGGTGGAACCGTTGCCTCTTCTGGAGGGGGCCGACACGTCGCCGGCGTTGTCGCCCGTGTCGGTCGGTCCGGCGCAGCCTGCGGGGACGTGGACGAACCTGCGGGTGCACACGACAGTGGCGGGGAGTGTTGACGCGCTGGCCAGGATGCTGATGGCCCTGGCGATGACGCCGGAGGAACTGAAGGTGGCGGGGCTTCCGGAGGACATGGGCCGCCACCCTGCCCTGTTCCTGGATCACATCCTGATCCGGCGCCAGCAACTGGACGCACCCGAACAAGCCCAACTGGAGCTGGTGGTAAGCACCGTGGTGGCCAACGATCATCACTGACCCATGCGCCGCGATGTGACGCTTCTGAATTGGGCGATGCTTCCAGCCGCGGCGGTGATGCTGGTCCTCATGACCATCTCGCTGATGCGCCTCGGCGATGCCCGCGATGTCGCGTCGCAGGGGAGAACCGGGACGAAGCTGCCGCCGCCGCCTGCTGCAGCGGAGGAGACACGAGAGTTCCTCGCCTGGCTGCACGAGGCCGCATGGCGACCCTTTACGAATTCAAACAACCCGTTCTACACCCTCGCGATTCAAGCGGCCCCGCCGCCCTCCCCGCCACCTTCGGCGCCGGCCACCCGCAAGTTCGACGTCACTTACCGGGGGTTCCTCGAGACATCGGCCGGGATCCGGCGAGCCGTGGTTCAGGTCGCCGACAAGCAGGTTTTGGGCGGCCTGGGCGACAAGATCGTGGCAGACTACGCGGTGATGGAAATTGCGCTCCGCCACCTGACGCTCACCAACGCCGCGGGAACGGCGGTCCAATTCGAGTTCGCGAAGATGAAGACCCTCGAGGTGCCCTCTCCATGACCTCCGAGACTCCAGCGTCGCGCCGGGAGGTCGGTGAGGTTTTGCTCGAGCAGGGGCGCCTTACGGAACGCCAGCTCGAGCTGATCCGCCATCGGCAGCGTCGATTGAACACCCCGCAGCACCGGGCGGTCGTGGACCTGGGATACCTCACCGAGGAGGAGGCTTGGCGTGCCCTCGCCCAAGCTCAAGGCCTTGAATTCGTCGATCTCGCGACGCGCGATTTCACCCGCGAGGAGCTCGAGTCGGTACCGCTCAAGGTCATCCTTCACTTTCGAACCCTCCCGCTGGGCACCGAAGGTGATGCGATGGTCCTGGCGTTCAGCGAACCCCCGCGGCAGGTCGACCTCGCCAATCTTCGCATGCTGTTGAACCGCCGCCTGAAGGTGGTCCTGACCACGCCCGAGGCGGTTCGATCGGTCATCAAGAGCCGCTTTGGGATCGGCGCGGAGACCGTTGAGCGCCTCCGCGAGGAACGCAGTGAAGGCGATACCAGCCCGGATGTGGTGTTCGATGTGGCGACGACGACCACCGATGCGGCAGTCGAAGCGACGATTGCAGACTTTGTCGATCAGGTGGTCGCAGAGGCCCTGCGGCAGCGGGCCACCGACATCCACATCGAGCCCTACTATTCCGCCATCCGGCTGCGGTATAGAATCGACGGAGTCCTCCAGAGCATCGCGGTTCCGCCCGGCCTGCGCGAGTTGCATGCCGCGATCGTCTCCCGTCTCAAGATCATGTCCGGCCTGAACATCGCCGAGCGCCGGCTGCCGCAGGACGGGCGCATCTCGCTCAAGACCGAGACGGAAGACTACGACCTGCGGGTGTCGTCGATCCCCACCAAGCATGGCGAGGCGATCTGCCTTCGGATCCTGGGCCGACAGAGCCTCCTCCTGGATCTCGGCCAGTTGGGGATGCAGCCATGGCAGGAGACGATGATGCGCGAGGCGGTCCAGCTCCCGCAGGGAATGGTGCTTCTCACCGGTCCGACGGGCAGCGGGAAGACCACCACGCTTTACGCCGCCCTGGGCCAGGCCAATGACGAAGGTCGGAAGATCATCACGATCGAGGATCCTGTCGAATACCAGCTCGAAGGCATCTCCCAGATCCAGATCCGCGAAGACGTCGGGTTGACCTTCTCCAGCGGTCTGCGATCCGTGCTTCGACACGATCCGGACGTGGTTTTGATCGGCGAAATCCGGGATGGCGAGACCGCGGAGATCGCGGTCCGCGCGGCGATGACCGGCCACCTGGTGCTTTCGACCCTGCACACCAATGACAGCATCAGCAGCGTGGCCCGGCTTCTCGAGATGCGAGTGGAGCCGTTCCTCGTGGCTTCCTCGCTGGTATGCAGCATCGCCCAGCGGCTCGCGCAGCGCCTTTGCCGCCATTGCCTGGCGCCGGACCCGGTGCTTCCGGAGGCCATCCGCTCCGAAATCGCCGCCGCCCTGCAAATACCGCCGGCAGAGGTTCGAGCCTTCCATGGCGCCGGGTGCCCCGAGTGCGACGGCCGTGGCTATCACGGACGCGTCGCGATCTATGAGTTCTTTGTCGTGAGCGACAACACGGCCGACCTGATCCGCCCCGGGGTCACGACCGGGCAGCTTCGACAAGCCGCGCGCCGCGAGGGGTGGCGGTCGCTGCGGGAGATCGGCTGGCAAAAGGTCCAGCAGGGCGTCATTGGGATTGGAGAGCAGCGCCGGCTGACCCAGCGACTAACGGCCGGCACCCCGGCCGACCCACCGACACAACCATGACCTATGGAGGAGTCCGTCCCCGAAAGGCAGGTCCCACCTCCGGCCGCGTCCCGCATGAGCTGGGTCCGCACGGTTGTCGTCGGCCGGCGCCCGGGATGGACCCTGGTCCGCATTGCGATCGTCATCGTCGCGACGGTCATCCTGCTGAAGTTCGTCGTGTCGGTCCGACGGGTGAAGAGCACCAGCATGCTGCCAACGTTGCCGGAGGAGTCCGTCCACTTCTTTAATCGCCTGGCGTATCCTGGGAGCCGTCGACCGCAGAGAGGCGATATCGTCGCGATCCGCACCAGCGGGGAGACGATCCTCTACGTCAAGCGCATCGTCGGGCTTCCAGGCGAGAAGATCCAGATCCGGCAAGGCACGGTTTATATCGACGGCAACCCGCTGGAGGAACCGTATGTCCGATACACCCGCCGGCGACCTCCTTTCTGGAACTTCCCGGAGCACCCGCCCATACCGCGGGTGCTGGGCACCGACGAATACCTGGTCATCGGGGACAATCGATCCATGCCCCAGGAGTTACAGGATTTCGGAATCGTGCACGGCGAGCGAATTGTCGGTAAACTCGTCTGGTGAAGCGTCGAAGCCTCCTCGCCACACTTGGCCTGGTCCTGGTGGTTGGAGGTGTCGTCCTCTACGCGTGCTACCGCGGTGACCCGAGGCAGCGGGAAATCCACCGGATCCAAAAGCGACTTGCCGGACTCGCGGAAGCGCTTTGCTTTTCGGCCCAGGATTCCGCGCTGCGGCGCCTGACTTACGCCCAGTCGGTCGCGGCCTTTTTTGCCGACCGAACGATCCTGGACGTCTCGGTCGGCGAGCGGGTGCTGCAGGAAACCATGTCCCGGCGCGAGATCGAGCAAATGGCGGCACGTCGCCTCGCCATGCGTGGAATGACGGTTGAGTTCGTGGACATCGCGGTGACGCTCGGGAGTAACCCCACGCATGCGACCGCTCATCTGACCGCGACGATCCGGATCTCGGGGGAACAGGAGTACTCCGTTCAGGAGTTTCGATTCAGCCTTGTGAAACCGGAGGCGGTGTGGCTCATCGAGGGGGTAACTACCGTCAAGACCATGGAACAGTGAGCGTCCGCCTGACGGTGTACGAACTCGAACTGGGAACTGCACTACCTGATTTCCCTACAAGATCTGCGCTAAAGGAATTAGAGGGCCTCATTTCTTGCGTTCAATTATCTTAACAGCTTCAAGAACAGTAGGTTGAGATGATCGTTGACATTCTGGTGAACGAGCGTACAAGCAGGTTGTCCGGGCGACGGAACGTTCTTCAGCGGGGTTCCCCACCCCCACCTCCTTGGCGTCTGTCGCTCGGACCTGCATTTGCAGGGTCGGGAATGGCCCTTTCGCTGAAGCGCCTCCTCGCCTCCTCCTCCTCGCCTCCTGACAACCGGCAGGCAGGCAGGTGTTGGGCGGTAACGCGCATTGTCCCGGGATCCTGCAGACCCTCCCCTGACTTCCCGCACTCGACTTCTCGAAGCACGCCGACCATGCTGCCTGGTTCCGAGAGTATTCAGGTGGCCCCCGGAGTGGTCGTGTTGGGGTGTTCCTGGTCAACGCGTGCCGATGCAATGGGCCTTCGTCCCCAAGAGTTTGAAAAGCTGCAGGCCCGCGTCCGGGCGGCCGGACGCCGCCCGGAAACCGTTTCAACCGGACACGAGGAGGTTGGGGACGGGCGGAGGCGTCATGAGGTGGTTTTGGGGATCGACCCGTCGCTGCGGGGGACCGGTTGGGGAATTATCCGCATCTCCGGGGGGGCGTTTGAAGGGATCGGCTGGGGCACATTGGGGTGTCCGTCCCGTTTCCCCCGCAGCCGCTGCCTGACCCGCATTGCCGCGGGACTGCGAGAGGCCATTCAACGACATCGACCCACCGCCTGCGCCATTGAAGGGTTGTTCTATGCTCAGAATCTGCAGACCGCGCTCCTGATGGGCGAAGCGCGGGGGGTGTGTCTCCTGGCGGCCGCGGAAGCTGGCCTCGAGATCTGCGAGATTGCTCCGCGCAAAGTAAAGCTGGCGATCGTTGGATACGGTGGCGCACAGAAGACCGCCGTCGCCCGGATGGTGCAGCGGATTCTCGGTCTGCCTGAGACTCCGGATGCCGATTCGGCAGATGCCCTGGCCCTGGCCCTGGCCCACGCGAGAGAGGTGTCGCGCCCGACCCTGATGCCGCGGCGGTTGCTGTAAGCGATGAATTCGAAGATCGCCATGGCCTGGCTGTTGCTCGTGATCATTGGGCTCCTTGTCGGACTGGTGATCCTGGCCACTGCCCTGGGGGTGGTCCGCCACACCCGCCGGAACCGCGGCCGGAACGACGTCCGTCCCCCGGGAAAGCGGGATGCGGAGGAATCGGCGGGCCGCGCCAGGCTGGACGAAGACGGCGAGGAGTAAGGCGGCAGTCCCTTCCCATTCATGATCAGCTTTGTGCGCGGCCTGCTTGTGAGCGCCCTTCCCACGCAGGTGACGGTGGAAGTCCACGGCGTGGGCTACGATGTCCTGATCCCTCTGTCGTCTTTCGACCGCCTGCCGGCGCAGGGCCAGGAGGTGCGACTCCTGACCCACCTGGTGGTCCGCGAAGACGCGCACATTCTCTATGGATTCATGAGCGACGAGGAGCGGCACCTGTTCCGATTGCTGATCGAGACGGTGAGCGGTGTCGGTCCGAAACTCGCCCTGAATGTCTTGAGTGGGATGTCGCCCCTGGCGTTTCGGGCGGCGGTTGCCCAAGGGGATGTCCGTGCCCTGTCGCAGGTCTCGGGCGTCGGGCGGAAAACGGCGGAAAGGATAGTGGTCGAATTAAAGGACAGGGTGGGTTCATCGGCGGCGTGGGAGGCCTCGAGTGCCGCGCGCGGGCTGAACGCCGGCGATCAGCGGCTGAATGACGCGGTGCTTGCGCTGGTTGCCTTGGGTTACAAACAACCGGAGGCCTTCGAGGCCGTGCGGGCCGCCCAGGCGGTGGCTGGGGGCAACGCGGGGGTGGAGGATCTTGTTCGCGCCTGCCTGCGGAAGGGCACCCCGTGATTGCGGGAAGGACCCGATCGTCAGCACGCGTGAAGCCGCACCGACCGACGCCCGGCCAGCGGTGGATGGCCCGGGTCGCAAGCCTTGCCCTGCGGACAGGCGCGCGAATGCAAAACTTCCGACTCCGAGGTGACGAGGGGGCCCTCGAACTGGCCAGGGCGCGCCAGGCGATCTTCGTCGCTTGGCACAATCGGCTGGCGTACTCCGCGGTGGTCTACGATCGATTTATCCGTCGAGCGTCCCCGGCGCGGCGGATGGCCGCGCTTGTAAGCGCCAGCCGCGACGGTGCCTTTCTCGCCGCGATCCTTCAGTGCTTTGACATGGAACCGGTCCGCGGATCGAGCAGCCGCCGCGGATCCCAAGGGCTGCTCGAACTCACCCGGTGCGCCAGGCGGGGTCTTGACCTGGCCATCACCCCGGATGGACCCCGCGGTCCGCGATATCAAGCGCAGCCCGGCGTCGTCGTTGTCGCCCAGCTTACCGGACTTCCCATGATTCCCGTCGCGATCAACACCCGCTGGCGGTTGGACGCGCGAAGCTGGGATCGATTTCAGGTGCCCCTTCCCTTCGGGACCGTCGAAGTGCATGTCGGGGAGGCCTTGTGGGTCCCCCGGGACGACGGAACGCCGCTCGACCCTTGGCGAAGCGAATTGGAGCGGCGGCTCTTGGTGCAGACACGGGATTGATGGCTGGGAAAGGTCGCTGCGGTTGCCGAAGGAACGCGGGCGCCCTCCGCCTCACCGGCCCGGGGACGGTGAAGGGCCACGGTAGCGGTCCCGGCGGGCGAGCACGGACCGCACATAGGCCCGGGTGGAAGGAAAATCGACCGCCGCAAGGAATGCGCCGGCATTGGTGGCTGCCGGACCACGGGCCCAGCGGAGGACATTGGATCTCCCGGCATTGTAATCGGCCAGTGCAAAGGCCTCGGGTTGGTCGGCGGCCGAGTACCGTCGGAGGAGCTTGGCGAGGTACCAGGTCCCGGCGCGCGTATTGCGAACCGGATCCAGGAGGAACTCCGAACGGAAGGCGTCGACGCGCTCCGCGCGAACCCATTCCCTGGCGGCAAGGGTCCCCACCTGCATCAGACCAAGTTCACCGGCGCGTCCGTGGGCATCGCTCTGAAAGCGGCTCTCCTTCCAGACAACCGCCTTGACGAGTGCCGGATCGACACCGAAGGACCGTGCGGCCTCCAGGATGTGCGGCTCGGCTCGCTGCTCTCGCACACGGAATTCCCAGGCGCGGACAAGCGCCAGAACCAGGACGACCAGAAGGAGTCCGGCCAGAAGGAGGATCGAACGCCTGCGTGCGTCAGATGACATAGTCGGAAGACTCGCCGCCGGCGAGGATCGCCAATTCCCGGCTGCGCCGGCAGAGTTCCGCGACCGAGAAGCCTTCGAGCATGGCCGACACGGCGTCTCGAACCTCGCGCATGACGCTGCGGATGGCGCAGCGCGCCTCGTCCGGACAGGAGCAGGGTTCGTAGAATTGGGCGCTCACGCAACTCACCGGGGCCAGGGGTCCATCAATGTGGCGAACGATTTCAGCGATCGAGATCTTCTCGGGCGGGCGCGCCAGGCGATAGCCCCCTCGGACGCCGCGGCGGCTTTCCACGACCCCGGCGTCCTTCAGGTCATTGAGGATTTGTTCGAGGAAGCGTTTGGGAATGCGCTGTTCGCGTGCAACGGTTTTGATGGGGACGATGGGTTCTCCGGCATGGAGGCCCAGGGCGAGCATGGCGCGGAGGGCATATTCACCCCGGAGGGAGAGGCGCATGCGGCAGGAAACTAAATCATCGAGTGATTTGATCAAGATCAATGATCAATGTAGGATTTTGCGTCTGTAAGTAACTATGAATAAGCATGCTAGGAATCATAATTAAACTCATTGACATACTGTATATTTCTTTAAGAGGATCGGCGGCGTTGTCGCGCCATGAATCGCATCGTCTCCTCATCGAAGACCGCGGCAGTGGACCAGCCCGACTGGTTCGCCGCCCTTCAGGCCCTGCTCCAATCGGTCCGCTATGGATCCGTCGAAATCACGATCCATGAGGGCCGGGTCGTTCGCCTGGAACGTACGGAGCGGGTGCGGATTGATACCGCCGGCGATGCGGACGACACACGACGACGGGTTTGAAGCCGACCGACACCCCGGCGGCGACTGACGAAACCCACGCTTCTGACTCCTGCCCGAGAGGAAACGACCTGTGAAACCTCGATGTCCTCTCCCGTCCCACGATCCGTGCTGGGGCGTGGTCAGTTTACCTTCCAAGACCCCGTCCCTTGCTGAGTGCCATTGCCATGACAAATCCAATGCTCATTTCAACGCCTGGCTCGATGGTTATCGGACTTCTCGTGATGTCTTCCCTGGCATGGGGCGGGGACATCACGCTTCTGAATGTTTCCTACGATCCGACGCGTGAGTTCTACGAGGAGGTGAACAAGGCCTTTGCCGCACATTGGAAGGAGAAGACGGGCGACACCGTGAGGATCCAGCAGTCGCACGCGGGCTCCGGCAGACAGGCGCGGGCGGTGATGGACGGACTGCCGGCCGATGTCGTGACGCTTGCCCTGGCGTACGATGTTGACGCCATTGCCGGGGCCCGCCTGCTGGCGAAGGATTGGCAGTCCCGCCTTCCGTACAATAGCAGCCCTTACACCTCGGCCATCGTGTTCCTGGTGCGCAAGGGGAATCCCAAAGGCATTCGGGATTGGGATGACCTGGCGCGTCCCGGCGTCTCCGTGATCACGCCCAACCCGAAGACCTCGGGCGGGGCGCGATGGAATTACCTGGCGGCGTGGGCGTGGGGCCTCGAGCACTTTCACCAGGACGCGGCGAAGGTCCGGGATTACATGGGGCGACTCTACCGGAACGTGCCGGTCCTGGACACGGGGGCGCGGGGGGCGACCACGACGTTTGTTCAGCGCGGCCTCGGCGATGTGTTGATCTCGTGGGAGAATGAAGCGTTTCTTGCGCGCCGGGAATTTGCCTCCGGGGGGTTTGAGATGATTGCGCCCTCCCTCAGCATTCTTGCGGAACCGCCCGTGGCGTGGGTGGACCGAAATGTCGGCCGGCGCGGGACGGAGGCCATCGCGCGGGCGTATCTCGAATTTCTCTACACGCCGGAGGCCCAGGAGATAGCCGCGCGGCATTTCTACCGGCCGAGGCTGGAGGAGGTGGCTGCGCGCTATCGGCATCAGTTCCTGGCGATGAAACTCGTTACGGTCGACGCGGCCTTCGGGGGGTGGTCGAAGGCGCAGGAGATCCACTTTGCGAGCGGGGGCACGTTCGACCAACTGTATCGCCGGTAAGATTCCGCCCACGAACCGGGGGAGGGAAAACCTCACCCGCCCTCCGGGCACCCTCTCCTGTCGGAGGGGACAGGAAGGAGTGAAGGTGCATTCATGGTTCCAATGCGCGGTTCGCGAACGGTGGACAAGCAAGAATGACTTTTGTTGAGACCCCCTGAAGATCGGTCTGGGCCATCGACCTCAGCTTTGTTCCCATCGAGAGACGCTTCGCATGCGGCGGTCCCGCTTCCAATCGCTTCCAGGTTTTCGGCTGACCCTGGGATACAGCCTTTTCTATCTCAGCGTGATCGTGCTGCTGCCGCTGGGGGCACTGCTGATCCGTGTTTTGGATCTCGAAGGAGAGGGGTTCTGGGCGCTGGCGACCCAGCCGCGGGCGCTGGCGGCCTATCGCCTGACCTTCGGTGCCTCCTTCATAGCGGCGACACTGAACGCGTTCTTCGGCACGCTCACGGCATGGGTGCTGGTGCGTTACGATTTTCCGGGAAGACGATTGCTGGATGCCCTTGTGGATTTTCCTTTCGCGCTCCCGACAGCGGTTGCCGGGCTAACGCTTTCCAGTCTTTTTGCGGCGAGCGGCTGGCTGGGGAGGTTCCTGGTTCCCGTTGGAATCCAAGGCGCCTACAGCCGGCTGGGGGTGGTGATCGCGCTCACGTTCGTGGGGCTGCCGTTCGCGGTACGCACATTACAGCCCGTGCTCGAGGGCCTGGAACGCGACACGGAGGAGGCGGCGGCGACACTCGGCGCGGGGCGATGGCGGACGTTTCGGGCCGTCATCCTTCCGACAATACTGCCGTCGGTCCTCACGGGCTTCGCCCTGGCCTTTGCGCGTGCGGTTGGGGAGTACGGGTCGGTCATTTTCATTGCGGGCAACAAACCCTATGAATCGGAAATTGCGCCGCTGCTCATCGTGATTCGGCTCGAGGAATATGACACGCTGGGGGCGATGGCGATCGCAGTGGTGTTGATGGCTGCCTCCTTTTTGCTGCTGGCGGGGATCAACCTGCTGGGGCGTTGGGCGAGCCGCTTTCAGGGCTGAGCCATGGCAGGCGCACTTCCAAGCCGGGGACGGGATGCGACACGCCGCTCGCAGCGCGGGTTGGAGGAATCGCGGTGGGTACGCGGGGTGCTCATCACCGCGGCGGCATTCTTCCTGGGGGTCTTCCTGTTGCTACCGCTAGCCAACGTGTTCGTGCAGGCCCTGGGTCATGGTCTCGCGGCCTATGTTGAGGCGTTGAGGCAACCGGACACGGTCTCGGCCGCCCGGCTCACCCTCCTGGTGGCGTGCCTCTGTCTTCCGTTGAATGTCCTGTTCGGCCTGTGCGCGGCCTGGTGCATTTCGAAGTTCGAGTTCCGGGGCAAGTTGCTTCTCACGACCTTGATTGACCTTCCCTTCTCGGTGTCGCCGGTCGTGGCAGGCCTGCTCTACGTGGTGCTGTTTGGGCTGCAGGGATTCCTGGGACCATGGCTGATCGAACACGAGATCCGCATCATTTTCGCGGTGCCGGGGATGGTCCTCGCGACGTTGTTCGTGACGTTGCCGTTCGTCGCGCGCGAATTGATCCCGGTGATGGAGGCGACCGGGACCGAACAGGAGGAGGCGGCGATGACCCTTGGCGCGAATGGATGGCAGACCTTCTGGCGGGTGACATTGCCCTCGGTGAAGTGGGGACTGCTTTACGGGGTGATCCTCTGCAACGCCCGCACGATGGGAGAATTCGGGGCGGTGTCGGTCGTTTCCGGACACATTGCGGGCATGACGGACACATTGCCGCTGCGGGTCGAGAAGCTGTACTCCGAGTACAACGCCACGGGCGCCTTTGCCGTGGCCAGTCTCCTGGCTCTTTTGGCCCTCCTCACTCTGGTCGTGAAATCACTCCTGGAGTGGCGGGAACATCGACGCGGGCGGGAATCCGCCGAACCCACCGGGGTGCCTCCTCGCTCCGCGGCGCAACGCCTGATTTCCCGATGAGCATTCGCCTGGAACAAGTGAGCAAGCGCTTTGGCGACGTCATGGCGGTCGATCGAGTGAGTTTCTCGGTGGCGGAAGGCGAGTTGGTCGCCCTTTTGGGTCCCAGTGGGGGTGGCAAGACCACGGTCCTCCGCATGATTGCCGGGTTGGAGATACCCACCTCCGGGGACATCGCGATTCGCGACCGGCGCGTGAACGATCTGCCGGTGCAGCGGCGCAACATCGGCTTCGTTTTTCAGAATTACGCCCTGTTCAAGACGCAGTCAGTGTCCGAGAACATTGCCTTCGGATTGAAGATCAAGAAATGGAGGCGGGCGGCGAGACGCGCGCGGGTGGACGAGTTGCTGGGACTTTTCGAGCTTCGAGGCCTGGAGAACCGCTATCCGCACCAACTGTCGGGGGGCCAGCGACAACGCGTCGCGATTGCCCGCGCGCTTGCCCCGAACCCGGGAGTGCTCCTTCTCGACGAACCGTTTGGCGCCGTGGACGCGCGGATCCGGCAGGAGTTGCGGGAGTGGTTGGTGCACCTGCATCGCGAACTCAACGTGACGACGGTCTTCGTCACGCACGACCAGGAGGAGGCGATGGAGGTGAGCAACCGGATCGTCATTTTCTCGCGAGGCCGGCTCGAACAGATCGGCACCCCTCGTGAGGTTTACGAGCAACCCGCCAACGAGTTCGTCGCCCGCTTCATCGGGGTGATGAACATCCTGGAGGCGGTTGTGCGCGGCGGACGCGCCTGGGCGGGCGAGCTCTCGTTCCCGATCGCCGGCGCCGCCGATGGTACGCAGATCCGGATCGGCTTTCGACCGTATGCGGTGGCGGTCTCGAACGATCTCGGCCAGCATCCGTACCGGGCAATCCTGCGGCGCACTTACTTCCTTGGAATCCTGCTTCGGGTCGAATTCGAACTGCCTTCCGGGCTGATCATCCGCGGGCGCATGTCGAAGGAAGAATACGCCCAACTGGGCTTGAAGGACGGTCGCGAGGTTTCGCTGCAGATTAAAAACTACCGGGTCCTGGCCCGGGATGATGCGCCGCTGGAGACGGAGCGCTCGGTGCCGGCGCGAGAGCCGCCTCATATCGCCGAGAACATTTAGATCGCGTTGGCGGACGCCCGGTTGACACCGGCCCGCACCGGCCAATAGTGGCAACAAGCATCGGATTCGGGTCCGTCGCAATCAAGGATTCAAGGACAGGATATTGGAGAAGACCTATGACAGCATCCACCATGACACGTGAGGCCGTGGACAAACTCGTGGCAGACCTCCGAGCCGTCATTCAGGACGGTCAGGAAGTTCTCAAGGCAGGGGCGGGGGACCTCTCGGAGAAAGGTCGTGAAGCCAGGGGCCGACTCGAGGAAGCGCTGCGCCGGGCAAAGAGCAACTGTGAGGATTACGAGAGCCGGGCGTGGGACGCCGCGCGCGCGGCGGAGAGCACCATACGCGATCACCCCTTGACCAGCGTTGGCGCGGCGTTTGGCGTCGGTGTTCTTCTCGGCGTTCTCATCAACAGCCGGCGGTGAACCGGGATCGCGAGGACTCCTCCGGAACGGTGCGCGGAGTGGCGGGACGGCTATTGCAGCTCGTCGCAACGCGCATCGAACTGCTGGTTTTTGAGTTCGAAGAGGAACGCCGGGGCGCGGTCGAACTCATTCTGCTGGTGGCTGCAGGCGCCACGCTGGGGCTGCTTGCGGTCGTCATCCTGACCGTGGCCGCCATTCTTGCGTTCCCGGCCGAGTGGCGGGCTTTCGCTGCGCTGATCGCGGGGCTTCTCTACGCCGGGGTGGCCGCATGGCTTCTCCTCCGGGTGCGAAGAAGAATCCGGGACCGGCCGCCGCCGTTTGCCGCGACGGTCGAGGAACTCAAGAGGGATCACGAATGGCTGACGACCCTCAAGTAACGGATCGCCGCCTTCGGCGGCAATTGCTGATCACGCGATGCGAACTGGACCGTCGCGAGTTGCTGGGCGACATCGACGCGGTGCGCTATCGCGTCCATCGGCGGGCCGAATCCGTTGGACGCATCGTGCCTTGGATCCTCCTGGCCGCACCGGTTGCGGGGGTGTTGGCGGTACGGATCCTGCGGCCCCGCCGCGTTGCCCTTGGCTTGCTCGCGGCGCGTCTTGCGATGGCCGCGCGGCCGTTCTGGCCCGTGCTGGCCGCGTTTCTCGGGCCGCGGCGCCCGCCACACTGACACTCCCGTCGAATGCGTTGAACTGGAGTGAAGGGCGGTCGCTCATCGGGCCCGGATGATCCAATTCACTCCAAGATTGGTCGGACGCGTTTCCAACCCGGTGTCGGACTGCACGGCGAAGGTGTTCACGACGACCGGCGCGTCGGGGCCCGGCACTTTGGTGGCATAGAACCGGATCCATTCGGCGCCTCCGCCCGGACCGGCAGCATCGGCGACCCCTGCCAGTCCGTGGGTATGGGCGCCGATGGATTCGGTCTGGACCGTCCCCACCGCATCGCCCGTGTTGCCGCCCGGAGCGACGGCCATTCTCAGGCTGGCCTCGGGATCGCGCCACGGACCTGCGGCGCCGCCATTCACGCCACGGAGGAATCGACCGCGGAGATCCGGCAACCGGAACGTGGCGCCGTTCGCGGTTCCACCCCATGCGGCACCCAGGGCTTCGGCGAGCGCAGGGTAGGTGGCGGCCGACAGTTCCCGGCCATCGCAAAGGAGCCAGCCGGAGGTCTCCGGGACCGAGCCGGCCGGCCCCCCGAATGCCACGATCGCTCCGACCGGAACTCCCGCTGCGCCCGGCTGCGGCGTTGCTGGATCGCCGGCCCGCGACAGGAGGATCCCCGCGACGGCAATTGCGCCGATCACCGGGAACGTCCGGCTCGAGGCGACGAGGGCGTGAAGGGACGCCCGAATGGGTGGCCACGGCGCTCGGGCGGGAGTGTGGGATTCCGTTTTCATCATCGTCCCGACCCTACAGGGGCAGACGCGGAAGCGTCATCCGTCACCCCGCGGGAATGGCCCCACGGAAAACCATCTTGTGCCGGCGCGCACCTGGCCAAATTCTTGGCGCGTGGCCGAGCGGATGATTTCCGACGTATTGAACAAGCCGGATACGCAACTCGAGGTGACGTTGCGGCCGTCGTTGTTCTCGGAATTCACGGGCCAGGCCAAAGTCAAGGAACGGCTCGAGATCGCGGTTGAGGCGGCACGACGACGGCAGGAACCGCTGGATCACCTCCTGTTGAATGGTCCGCCGGGGCTGGGAAAGACGACGCTGGCGGGCATTCTGGCGCGCGCCATGGGTGCGAACCTGCGGGCCACGAGCGGCCCGACGATCGAGAAGGCGGGAGATCTCGCCGGACTCCTGACCAACCTGGATCCCGGGGACATCCTGTTCATTGACGAGATCCATCGCCTGCAGAAGACGATTGAGGAGTACCTCTATCCCGCGATGGAGGATTTCAAGCTCGACATCATCATCGACCAGGGTCCGAACGCACGGAGTGTGCGTCTCAACCTGCCGCGCTTTACGTTGGTGGGCGCGACGACTCGATCGGGGCTGCTCAGCGCCCCGTTGCTCACGCGGTTTCCGATTCGGGAGCGACTGGATTATTACACCGCCGACCAGCTTCAGCTCATTCTGCTTCGCTCAGCCCATCTCCTGCAGGTGGAAATCGATGCCGAGGGCGCCACGGAGATCGCGCGCCGAAGCCGGGGCACGCCGCGCATCGCAAATAATCTCCTGCGTCGAGTGCGTGACTTCGCCCAGGTGCGACACGATGGGCGAATTACGCGCGAGGTCGCCGACCGTTCCCTGGAGATTCTGGAGATTGACGAGTTCGGCCTGGATGAGATGGATAAGCGGATTCTGGAGACGCTGGTGACCAAGTTCGGTGGGGGACCGGTTGGGGTGAATTCGCTGGCTGTGGCGGTGGGCGAGGAACCGGACACGATCGAGGAGGTGTACGAGCCTTACCTCATTTTGGAGGGCTATCTCCACCGCACCTCCCAGGGGCGGGTCGCGACCGAACTCGCGCATCGGCGCCTCGGGCTGCCAGGGGCGAGCCGGCAGTCCCACCTGCTGTAGGCGCTGCCCACGCCGGACCCGGTGCGGAGCTCCCGCACTCCCGCCCTCCGGGCCGTCAGCCCCGCCGCCAGGGCTGTCCATGCCGTTCGATGCTGAACCTCGACACCCTTCAGGATACGCCCGGTTCATCCGATAACGGCTGATGGTCACATATCGATGAAACCCGCGGTTGCCTTCGTCAGGTCGGATCCGTGGACCAGGAAGATTCGCGCATGAAACTTTGTCGTACGGTCGCCTTTCTACTCTTCACAGCCAGGGTCGTCCACGGACAGGGCACGATCAATTTTGTCAACCGGATCACGGGCACGGTGGACGCCCCGGTATTCGACACCGATGGCAGGACCGGCCTCGCGGGGACGGCTTACCTCGCTCAGCTCTACGCGGGACCGACAGCGGGTGCCATTGAGGCGGTGGGACGGTCCGTCACGTTTCGAACGGGGAGCGCCGCCGGCTATTTCGACACCTCGGTGAATTCCACGCGGGAGATCCCTGGCGTATCCGTCGGCGGCCTCGCGTATGTCCAGGTTCGCGCCTGGGAGGCGGCCATGGGCAGCACCTTTGAGGCGGCCGTTGCGGCGGGTGGCCGACACGGATCAACCCCGGTCTTCAGTGTCCTGACGGGCGGCGGGCTGATTCCTCCAAAGCCGCTGGTGGGTCTCACTTCCTTCTCGTTGACATTGGACACTGGCCCGGTCATCCGCACCCAGCCCGCCTCCGTCGCCGTGGGTCTCGGTGACACCGCCCGCTTCGAGGTTGTCGCCTCCGGAGTCGCTCCCCTTCTCTACCAATGGAAGAAATCCGGGGTCGGCATCCCGGACGCAACTCAATCGATCGTTGAGATTCACGGCGTGGTTCCGAGCGATGCCGCGTCCTACTCGGTGCGGGTCTCCAATAGTCAGGGCTCGGTGGAAAGCGCTCCGGCCCAATTGACGATCCTTCCATTGCCCGTGGTCGCGCAGGTGCTGATCGACCCGGCAAGGCCCGTGGCCGGCGGCCCGGTGCGACTCGAGGTCATCGTCAACGGCGTGGGACCGTTCACGTATCAATGGCGGCGCAACGACGCGAACATTTCCGGCGCATCCTCGTCGGTCTTCAGTCGCACTTCGGTCGACGCGGGGACTTACAGCGTTCGTGTCACGGGACCGGGTGGCGCTGTCGTTCGCGAGGTCCTCCGAATTGCAGAGGAATATCCGTTGACGCTGACGGCTGGGGAGGGCGGACGAATCGTGGCAGATCCATCCGCAGCGACCCATCCCGGAGGGACGTGGGTCACTCTCACGGCCACACCAGATCCTGGGTACGTGTTCCAAGGCTGGGCGGGCGACATCGCCGGGACCGAGAACCCGACGACGCTCCTCGTGAACGCTGCCACGGAGGTCCTTGGGATCTTCCGGCCCGTCGGTGGCACGATCTATTTCACGAACCTCGGTGGCGGGGTGGACGCGCCAATCTACGGCGCCGACGGCGCGACCCCGCTGCAAGGCGACGCCTGCGTGGCTCAATTGTATGCGGGCACGTCGGCCGCGAGGCTGGCGGCCGTGGGATCGCCTTTGCCTTTCTTGACCGGCGACGGCGCGGGTTATTTCCATGGCGAAATCCGTGTCGTGCCGGGCGTGGCGCCGGGAAGCGCGGTCTTTGTTCAGGTCCGCGCTTGGAAGGTGTCGGAAGGCGACACTTACGAAACCGCCGCCGCCAAGGGTTCGGCTCACGGGACCAGTGCGATCCTCACGGTGGTCACCGGCAACGCCGGCCTTCCGCCGACACTACCCACGCCGCTCGCGGGACTGACCTCGTTTCGTTTGGGCGCGACCGCACCCCTCATCACCCGGATGGATGGTCCAGAGGCGATTTCTGTCGGAGAGCGCGCAACGCTCACGGTGGAGGCGACCGGCTCGGTGCCGCTAAGGTATCAGTGGTTTCTCGGGAAGGACGGCGACACCAGCCATCCCGTTGGTTCCAATGCGGTGCAATACGTCTCCGAGCCCCTGAAAGCGAACGCCTCCTTCTGGGTTCAGGTCGACAACGACGCCGGGCGGATGGCGAGCGCGGTCCACACGATTATCGTGACCCGGCAGCCCCAGGAAATAGCGTTCACGCCACCGTCACCGGTTCGATTCGGCACGCCGCCCATCCGGCTGGTGGCGACGGCGAGCAGCGGTCTGCCGGTGAGCTGGACGCTGATATCGGGTCCCGCGGCCCTGGACGGTGACATTCTAACCCCCACCGCCACCGGCACGGTGGTGGTTCGCGCGATCCAGCCAGGGAATGACGCCTATGATGCCGCCGCGGTGGTGGAGCGGTCTCTCGCAATCGAACCAGGCCTGGCAACCGTCACGATTTCCGACCTCGAGCAACCGTTCGACGGCTCGCCCCGACAGCCGTCGGTGCTTGTGAATCCGCCGGGACTGGCGATGCGTGTGACGTTCGACGGCGCCGCGACCCTGCCGGCCTCCCTCGGGACCTACGCCGTGGAGGCGGTTGTTACCGACCCCAATTACACCGGGCTCGGAACCGCGACATTCAAGATCGTCGCGGTTCGCAGCGTTACCGGCTGGGTCTTTTTGGACATCAACGGGGATGGGTCGCGCGGCGCGGGTGAGGCGGGAATTCCCGGAGTCCCCGTGCACCTCCTGGAAACAGGCGCAGGTGACGAACTCGGATCGGCCGTTTCGGATGCCGACGGCGCGTTTTCCTTCAGCGGCCTCGCGACGGGACGCTACTGCGTTCTGGCCGACAATCCTCCCGGCCATGTCAGCACCACCCCGGAACTTCGGCTGGTGCCGGTTGTCGCGGGCCGTCCGCCGGAGATTGTGTTCGGCAAACAACCTGTCGGCACGGTGACTGGTGTCGTGTTCGAGGATGTCGACGGCGATGGACACCAGCAGACCGGCGAATCCGGTCTTGGGGGCGTGAGCCTGCGGCTGAGCGGCGCGAACCTCGAGCGAACCGCGACGAGCGCCCCCGATGGGACGTTCCAGTTCGAGAATGTCGAACCGGGTCGGTATACCCTCCAGGAGATCGATCCCGATGGGTTTGGAAGCACGACCCCGAATCTCCGGACGCTGTCGGTTACCACCGGCGGTGCGGCGTCGTCGAGTTTTGGTGATCAAGCGGCCGGAAGCATTGCCGGCGCTGTATTCGCCGATACGAATGGCGATGGCCTGCGTGAGGAGGGCGAGGCCGGACTGGCGGGGGTCAACATCCGGCTGTCCGGCGGGAATCTCTCCCGCTCGACCACGACCTCCGAGGACGGCACCTATCAATTCCCAGACCTTCCGCCGGGCAACTACAGGGTCGAGGAAACCGACCCGACCGGGTTCGTGAGCACGACCCCGAATGCCAGGGCCGTGGCGTTGAGAACCGGAGGAGCAGCCGCCGCCGCCTTCGCGGACCAGCCGGTGCAGTCCATCTCCGGCATGGTTTACGAGGATCAGAACGGCAACAGCCGCTTCGACTGGGGCGAGCCCGGCATTGCCCATGTGACGGTGCGCCTGCTCCAGGCGGTGGATGAGACCCAAGTGCTGGAAACGGTCACGTCGGAAGACGGTGTGTTTCAATTCGCCGACGTCCCGGCTGGGGACTACATCGTGCGCCAGTCGATTCCGGACGCCTACACCCTCGTGACGACCACTGGCGTAGCCCGAACGGCCTCTCTTCATGCCGCGGCCATCAGCCCCGATTTCAACCAGAAGTCGGTCAGCCTCGCCGAAGACCAGGCCGCGGCCGTCAATTTTGCCAACCATGTCGCCGGCCAACTCTCCGGGACCGTGTTTAACGACCTGGACGGCGACTCCCAGCCCAGCCTCGGTGAATCGGGCCTCGGTGGCATTCGGGTCGCGGTTCGGAACGCGGACACTGGCGCCGCACTCGCTTGGGTGGTGACCTCGGGCGATGGAATGTTCCTGGTGCCAGGCCTGCCAGCCGGGACTTACGAGGTTGTGCAGGAGACCGTTGCCGGCTACCTGGCCGTTCGACCTTCGTCCCTGGTAACTCTGCCGGAGGGTGGCGCCGGGACAGCGAACTTCCCGAACCGTGCCGCGGGCACCGTGTCCGGTTTGGTCTACAACGACGAGGATGGTGACGGTGTGCATGACGCCGCCGAACCCGGGATCGGAGGGGTGCAGGTCAATCTGCAAGGCGTCGGCGCCAGCGCGACAGCCACGACGGCAGGCGACGGCACGTTCCTGTTCACCAGCACTCCCGCAGGCGACATCACCATCGAGCAGACGGCGCTCACAGGCTACCGATTCACCACGGCATCCTTCGTGAGGATGACACTCTCGTCGAACGAGGCCGGCAGCACCTCCTTCGCCAACCAGAGTCTCTCCCTCGCAATGCCGATGATCGTGACCGAACCCGGGGATCTCACCCTCGCTGAAGGCGCCTCAGGCATGCTGGGTGTCGTCGCGGAGGGCTCCGCGCCGCTCGCGTTTCAATGGTACAAGGACGGCAGTCCGATTGCGGTCGCCACGAATGCCTCGCTTGCCTTTTCGGAGGCATCGCTGGTGGACAGCGGGCTCTACGAGGTCCGGGTCCATAACAGCCTGGGCGACGCCCTCAGCCGGCAGGCACGGGTTTCGATCACACCGCCCGATCCCTTTGAGGACTGGGTGCTCGAACAAGTCATTCCGGCAGGGTTGCGGGGGGCGCAGGACGACCCCGACGGCGACGGACTGTGCAACCTCCTGGAGTTCGTGGTTGGCACGTCCCCGATGAAGGCGGATGCCTCCGCGATCCCAGCCGCGGTTGTCCTGAACTCGGGCGGCGATCGCCACCTGGCGTTCGAGTTTCATCGCAATCCGGCGGCGGCAGCGGCGCAGGTGTTCCTCGAGACGTCGGACGACGTGGTGCACTGGGCCCGGATTCCATCGGCGACGCCGGAGGTGATCCTGGCGGGACCCGAAGGGGACCGCGTCCGTCTCACCGACCCTGTGGGTCTTTCGGAACGCCCCGCGCGGTTTCTCCGCCTGGGTGTGGAATCCGCCGGCGCCACCGGCGCCGAAGGCCGCCTCACCGTTCCTTCCGGACCGCACACGGCTGCCGAATTCCAATTCGACCTCAGCGGAGAGACCGGGGGTTCCTACGCGATCGAGTGGTCGATGGACCTCAGGTCCTGGAATCTGCTGACGACCGTAGTCGCGGCATCCACCCCGACGACGCTGGCAGAACCGAGCGGGACGAGTGCCCCTCACCGGTTCTACCGTGCCCGGCCGCTCTGAGCATATCGAACCGATTCCGGCGCTTGCCCGGTTCCCAGTCCAGGAGCAGGGTCCAAACGCATGAGCGACGGGATCCGCGTCGATCGATGGCTCTGGGCGGTCCGGCTGTACAAGACCCGCACCCAGGCTGCCGAGGCCTGCCGCACCGGACACGTTCGCGTCAGCGGCGACGCCGTGAAGCCGGCGCGGGAGGTGCATATCGGCGACACCGTCGCGGCCCGCACCGGCGAAGTCACGCGCACGTTCAAGGTCCGCGCGCTGTTGGAGGCCCGGGTCGGGGCGGCGCGACTGCCGGAGTATATCGAGGATCTTACTCCGCCCGAAGAACTAGCCAGACCCCGGGAGCGCGCCGTCCGGACCTTGGGCTACCGATTGCCGGGGACGGGCCGCCCGACGAAACGGGAGAGGCGCCGCATGGAATCCTGGATTCGGCAACCGCCGCCCGAGGCCTGATGAGGAATCGGGGTCGCCCGAAGGCACCTCGCGGGCGGCAAACACGAAAACGACGAAGTCCTCCGCAGGGCGGAGCGGCAAGCAGAGTTCTGCGTTCCTCCGCCCGGGATGGATGGAGCGCAGGGCGTCGGCTCGGTTTGTCCGGGAGCTGCGTCAGGTGGCGGTTGTGTCAGCTCCGCACATCAGCCGAGGCGGAAGGACAGTTTTCGGATCACGGTCGTGCCGAAGCTGGCCTGGAGACGGTGAAGGATTTCCTTCTGGCGATAGCGGACCAGTTCCGAGAGCCAGACGCTGCTGTCGACTGCGATGAAGAGGGTCCCCTTGCAGAAGCTTACGGGCTGGGCGTGCGACGCGACGTGCGGATCCAGCAGGCGGTTCCAAACCTTGACGATCTCCACCTCGGATTGGCGCTGTTCGAGGCGGAGGCGCTGAAGGACGTCCGGCACGATGCGGCCCGCGGGGCGCGCCGCATCGGTCCATGCGCGTTCCGACGGCGTCAGATCGACGCGGCGCCACTCCGCGAGGACCTGGCGGCGGGCCACCCGACGCGCCCGTTCACGCGACGGATCCAACGGCTTGATCGGTCTGCTGGGGCTGGTCGGTGGCGACCTCGGTTTGGGGGCGGGACTTTGCGGAGTGTTCATCCAGGACGAGCACGCCGTGGGGCGGCAGGTCATAGGCTCCGCTGATCGTCGAGCCGGTCAAGAAATCATGCATCGGCTTGAGGAGATTAATCCGGATCGGCGTCGCCTGGTGGTTGATCAGGAAATAGATCCGGGTTCCGTCCTTGGACCGCATACTGACTTCGACGCCGGGCGGCACCTTGAGATAGGGATGGAGCGAGCAGAGGTTCCGGAGCCAGTCGACCAGGTCGACATAGAAGGCCTGGTGGCTCATCGTCCCGAGATAGATTGCCCGGCCGAGGCCGAACGAGTTCATCGTGATCGTCGGGCGCCCTGCGTAAAAGTCCTTGGCGTAGGTCGCGAGGATGGTGCATTCCCGAGGCTCGATGATATCGGCCCAGATCCGCGCCGGGTGCATGTGGCTGATGTGGAAATCGCCCTTTGAATTCATGTGGTTTTCGCTGTCGGGCAGCAGCGGGTCGAACTCGAGGACCTCCAAACCAAAGAGGTCCGTCATCAGATACGGAAAACCGGAGGACGCGGCGATATGATGCTCGTCCACCAGGCCGGTCCCGAAGGTGGCCACGAGGGTCCCGCCGTTTTGGACGTAGAGCTTGAGCATGTCCGTTTCCCCGGCGGCGAGGAGGCGGAGGGAGGGGGCGATGACGAGTTTGTATTTCGAGAGGTCGTCGGACGGCCGGGCGAAATCCACGGCGATGTTCCGGTCGTGAAGGGCCTTGTAGAAGAGGAGATAGTGCTCGCGCTGGCGCAGCATGCGGGTGGGTTGCTGCGGCAGTTTCTGGGTCCATTCGTTCTCGTGGCTGAAAAGGATGCAGACCTCGGCCTCGACCGTGGTGCCCTCGATCGCGGGCGCCAGGAGGCGCAATTCCTCTCCAACCTGGCTGATCTCCCGGTAGATCCGATGGTCCGCGCGGCCGTCATGTCCCAGGACGCCCCCGTAGAATTGCTCGATGCCAATGCGCGGGCGGCGCCAGAAGAAATAAAGGACTCCGTCGGCTCCCCTGGAAATCGCCTGGTAGGTGAACAGACGCACCACACTGGGCCGAAGGACCGAGTTGACGTCCTGCCAGTTGACGTTGTTGGCCTTCTGTTCAATCACCCAGAATCCCTTCGCGCCGGACGGTTCCGTGATGTCCGTCTTCTTGAGCGAGCGCATCATGTCGAACTCGCAGGCGTGCTCGGCAAACTGCGACTTCACCGTGGCGAAGCTGTCGAGGGAAACGAAATCCAGGACCTCGGCCATGTCGAAGTGGTCAAAGTGCCGGGACAACGACCGGAGATTCGTGGTAACGGGTTTTCCAGGGGTCAATTGGTGCAACAGATCCCGCTGCATGCGGATGAAGGCGACGCAGGAGTCGGACGAGAACCGCATCCAATCGAGCATGAGCGACGGGTTGTGGGCGGTGGGCGCCGTCATCGGCATCGGCACCTCGTTCCAATCATTGACGACCTGGGCCCAGAATCGCAGGCCGAGGAAATCATTGAGACGCTCGATGGTCCCGTACTTGGCCTTGAGCCAGAGGTGCCAGTCGTGCTGAGTCACCTCATTGAAGGAGAACTCGGTGCCGTGACCGCCGATCCCGTTGTCGATCTGCCAGGCGATGAGTGAAGGGTGGGACCCGAGCGACTCCGCCAGGCGCGTCACGATCTTCTGGCTGTATTGCCAGTAGAGATCGCTGTTCAGACAGTAGGCGTGGCGGGTCCCCGGATGGATGGGAAGGCCGGCCTCGTTGAGCGGCAGGATCTCGGGATGCTTCTGCGTCAGCCAGAGGGGAGGCGCCGCCGTGGGAGTCCCCAGCACGACCTTCAGACCCGCCGCGTACATGAGATCCATCGCGCGGCGCATCCACTCGAAATCATACTGCCCCTCCGACCGCTCGTAGAGGCCCCAGCAGAATTCCCCCATCCGGACAACGTTCATGCCCGCCCGCAACATAAGTTCCACGTCCCGATGCCACCGCGCCTCGGGTTGGTCCTCGGTTCCGTCGTAGGGATAGACCCAATGCTCAGGATGATAATCGACGCCGAACCACATAGGCTTTTCGGGGGGTTGCGCACAGGCTAGTCCATCAGTCGACCGACGCAACGGAAAAGCCACGGCCCGATGCGGCCCGATGCGTCCTTTGCAGCCGCGGCCCGTTCACAGGCGCCACGGCAGGCGCACCACCACCTCGGTCCCGCCGCCATCGGCGTCGCGCATCTGGAGGGTCTGGCGCTGCCCGTACAACTGCTCGAGGCGCCTGCGGGTGTTGGACAGGCCTATGCCGTGACCGTGCGGGGCCGACGCCTTTTGGACAAGGCCGGGGCCGTTGTCTCGGACGATGAGGACGACATCGGCGCCATGCCGACGGGCGTCCACCTCGATGACGCCGGGGCGGCGTTGACGCTCAATCCCGTGCTTGATGGCGTTTTCCACCAGCGGCTGGAGGAGGAGGTTGGGGACCAGGGCGTTGAGCAGGCCGCCGTCAACGAAGCGGCGGACGACAAGCCGGGCGCCGAACCGCGCCTGCTCGATCTCCAGGTAACGGTCGAGAAAGGCGAGTTCCTCGCCCAGTGGGACCTCCTGCCGGTCGGTGGTATCGAGGGCCCGTCTCAGGAGTTCACTGAGGCGCACGAGCATCCGATCGGCCTTCTCCACGTCCTGGTGCATGAGGGAGGAGATGGCGTTGAGCGTGTTGAAGAGGAAATGGGGATTAAGCTGCATCTGGAGCGCCTGCAGGCGGGCCTCCGTCAGGCGCTTCTCCAGCGCGGTCGCGCGTCGTTCCCGGTCCCGCACCCGTTCCTGGTAGGCGACGATTTGCTGTGTCGCGACGACCGCCCAATAGACGAGCAGACTTTGCGGGAGCGTCGTCACGAGCGCCGTCTGAAAGAGGAACAGAAACGGCACCTCCCGGCCGGCGATTCGTTCCATCCACAAGGCGACCAGCGGCCGGAGCACGAGGTACGCAAGCACAAAGGCCGCACAGGCCGTGAGATGGACCAGGATACACCGCGGGCGGAGGGGCCATTCGAGCCGCACATTTCGTCCGACCCAGGCGACGGGCGGGGCGAGGATTCCGAAGACGTACCAGTCGGCGAACGCGTACGCGAGCGCGCGGGGCCAGGTCACCGGCTGCCCGCGCATGGCGCTGGAAGCATAGAGCTGCCCCGCAAAGAGAAGGGCCAGCGCGGTCCACACGGCGAATGCCACCAAGGCACCTCGCGCGAGGCGTTGCACGAGTTGGCGGGTCATAACGTCATTCCCGCATTGAATCCGGCGGAATAGCCGCCGTCGCGCCACCGGGATCCGATGGGACCTCCTGCCTGGCCGGGCTCCAACCCCAGGACCAAGGACCTGCAGTTCAGACCGAAAATGGCGTCTGGGCTTCGAAGTCGGCGTTCGACCGGCCGACGACCGAATAATTGGGTGTCTGCTCCGGCGGCATCTTTTGGGCGATGGTGTCTCGAAACTTCTGGTAGCTCCCTTCGAAGGACCCGTTCCGCCAGACGCGCTTGAGACTCTCCGTAAACAGGCCATTCCGGTTGCCGTCCATCGAAAACTGGTTGTCCTGGCAACCGGAGATCAACAGCACCGACGCGTTGACGCGGACGCGTTCGCCGGCGGCGACCGCCTTCTGGATCCCGTCGTAGAGTCGCGCATTCTGTCGGTAGACCCGCGCCGCCTGTTGGGGCGGCAGCAGGCGGATCCGCGGCGGGTTAACCCCGGCGGGGACGGAGGGGATGGAGGGGACGGCGCGCGTGACCGTTCCGCTATGGCAACTGTCGGAGAGGGCGAGGATTCGGACGCCGCGTTTGAATCGTTTCCACAGGCCCCACAATTCGTCATCGATGAGCTGGCGGTCCCAGAGGACCCAGGTCTCATCCTGCCGGCCCGGATCCCGCTCGTCGTGGTTGGTGTCGGGGACCTGGCCGCCGTGACCGGAATAGGAGACCAGGAAGATGTCGCCGGATTTGAGCTGCTTTGCCGACTCGGCAATAGCCGTGGTCACCGCCTCGGCGGTCGCCTCCGTGGTCAGGAGCAGGGTGGGCGAGAATCCCCGCGACTGGGCGACGGTCTTCATGTCGCGGGCGTCGAACTCGCAGGCGTTGAGCTGGCCGTCCCAGCCGGCATAGTGGCCGGCGTCGACGGAGTTCAGACCAATGTGAAGTGAGATTCCTTTGGCAGGCATGGAGCGATGTGGGTTCAGGTGCCGGGATGCGGGCGAGCGGCAGGCCTCCCGTCCCGGCGATCCCCGGATTCGGCCGTTCGCCGGACCATGCGGCTGCCGCAGGGGTACCGGGTGAAAGGTGTCCGAGGCATGCCTCTCACTATCCGGACGCCCTCAGGCGCACAAGGGGATTTCCGTGGACGGTGATTGCGATCAGGCTTGCCGGCCGTTTCTTCCCTTCGGCATCAATGACGGCCTCATGAGCACCGGCATAAGCGCCATTAACGAGGAAGTCCAGCGAGCGGCCGCCTTCATCCGGCCACTTTTCACCGAGATCAACAAGGTGATCATTGGCCAACGCTACCTGGTCGAGCGCCTCGTCATTGGGCTTCTGGCCAATGGCCACGTCCTCCTCGAGGGGGTCCCGGGCCTCGCCAAGACCCTTTCCGTGAAGTCCCTGGCCGCGGCGTTGCACGTTCGATTTTCACGGCTTCAGTTCACGCCGGACATGCTGCCGGCCGATGTGATCGGCACCCAGGTCTACAATCCCCAGTCGGGGGCATTCTCCACGCGGCGCGGTCCCATCTTCGCCAACCTCATCCTCGCGGACGAAATCAACCGCGCCCCCGCGAAGGTCCAAAGCGCGCTGCTCGAGGCGATGCAGGAACGGCAGGTCACCATCGGGGAGCAGACGTTTCGGCTCGAGGAACCGTTCCTGGTGCTGGCCACCCAGAACCCCATCGAACAGGAGGGCACCTATCCCCTGCCCGAGGCGCAGGTCGATCGCTTCATGCTGAAGCTGCGCATCGGATATCCCAGCCGGGAGGAGGAACGGCAGATCCTCGACCTGATGGCGCACACGGTGAATCTGCCCGAGGTCGCGCCGGTGGTCGATGCGCAGACGGTCCTCCAGGCGCGCCGCGTCATTAACGACGTGTACATTGACGACAAGGTGAAGGACTACATCGTGGACCTGGTGTGCGCGACCCGCAGCCCGGAAGCCTACCGGATCGATGTGAAGGACTTTATCCAGCTTGGCGCCTCGCCACGCGCGACGATCGCCCTGACGCTGGCGTCCAAGGCCTATGCCTTCCTGCAGGGCCGCGGCTATGTCACCCCCCAGGATGTGAAGAGTATCGGCATGGATGTCCTTCGTCACCGCGTGGCCATCACCTACGAGGCAGAGGCCGAGGACAAGACCAGCGAGACGGTCATCCAGCGGATCTTCGACGAGTTGCCCGTCCCCTGATGCCCTCGAGTCCCGCGCGTCCGAGCCCCGTCCGCCCCGCGTCCTCCCCCCATGATCCCTCGTGAGATCCTCAAGCGGATCCGGCAGATCGAAATCCGGACCGAGCGCCTGGTTACGGAATCCGCCGCCGGCCAGTACCACTCCGCGTTCAAAGGCCAGGGCATGGACTTCGACGAGGTCCGCGAATACCAACCCGGGGACGATGTCCGCGCCATCGATTGGAACGTCACGGCGCGGATGAACCACCCGTTCATCAAGAAGTTCGTCGAGGAACGCGAACTCACGGTGGTGCTGGTCGTCGACCTGAGCGGCTCCGGGTTGTTCGGTTCCGCCGATTACACCAAGCGCGAACTGGCGGCCGAGATCGCATCGGTCCTCGCGTTCTCGGCGATCCGGAACAACGACAAGGTCGGCCTGCTGTTGTTCACGCAGGAGGTCGAGGCCTTTATTCCGCCGCGAAAGGGCCGCCGGCATGTGCTGCGGGTGATCCGGGAGATCCTCTTTTTCGAGCCGACCCAGCAGGGCACCGACCTCCAGACCGCCCTGGATTTCGTTCAGCGGGTCCTCACGCGGCGCGCAGTGGTGGTCCTGATCTCGGATTTCCTGGGGCAGACGCGACTCGCGCCGCGCGACGTGGCGGGGCACCTGCGGCGGGGTGTGGTCTACAACGCCACGCTCAGTCAGATCTCGTTGTCGGCCCTTCGACAGGCCCGCCGTCGCCACGACGTCATCGCCGTCCAGGTCATCGACCAGTTTGAACTCGAACTGCCGCCCCTCGGTCGAATGATCCTCAAAGATGCGGAGACCGGGGAAGCGATCGAGATCGACACCTCCAATCCGGCGCGCCGGCGCGCCTTTGCCGAGCGGCAGCAGCGGACGCAGAAGGAACTGGAACGTCTCTTCCGTTCGGCTGCCATCGACTACATCCAGCTCCGGACCGACCTGCCTTATGCCGCCGCCCTGGCACGCTTCTTCGAGACCCGCGAACGCCGTCGGCGCCGCGGTTGAGTCGCGGCCATGAAGACCAACGCGCCGACACCCATGGCTCCAGCCATTCACGGTCCGACCGTGGCCACCAACGGACCCACCGGGGGAGAGGGACTGCGGGCGGTGGTCGATCCCTGGGCGATCGTGCCGCTCTGGCAATGGATCGCTGGCATTGCGGTCGCCCTCCTCGTCCTCGGTCTGGCGGCCACGGCGTTGATCCTCTGGTGGCGGGCCCGGCAGCGTCGGCGGCACGCGCCCCCGCCGGCAGCGCCGCCTCTTCCACCCCACGTGCGCGCCCATCGCGAACTCGAGGCGGCGCTGGGTCTGCTGTCCGAACCGGACCGCTTCTGCACGGAGGTGTCCCGCATCCTGCGCCAGTACCTTGAGGAACGATTCGGATGGAATGCGCCCGACCGGACGACCGAGGAATTCCTTCGCGAACTGCAGGGCGCATCGGAACTGGACGCGGACCAGCAGGTCCTCCTCGCCGATTTCCTCACACGCTGCGACCTCGTCAAATTCGCCCGGCACGATCCGACGGAGACCGAGCTTCGGGACCTGCATCGGGCGGCGGTGCGATTTGTCGTCGAGACCATCCCGCCGGTGGTGTCGCCCGGCGCGGCGCCCGCGGTCGCCGGGATTCCAGAAACCGCGGCCTCACAGCGATGACGTTTGCGCATCCGTGGTTGCTGGGGCTGTTGGCGGGATTGCCCGTTCTGGCGTGGTGGAGGCGCCGCATCGCGCGCGACTCGGCATTCCTCTATTCGTCGGTGCTTCTGGTCAAGGGGGTGGCGTCGCTTCGCCAGCCAAGGGCATCAGCGATCCTCCGCCGGTTGCGCTGGCTGGCCCTGGCGCTGTTGATTGTCGCGCTCGCGCGGCCGCGCCTGGGAGAAGGCCAGGTGACCGTGACGGCGAGCGGCATTGACATCGTGGTCGCGATGGATTTCTCAATGAGCATGGCCGCGGAGGACTTCCAGGTGCACGGGCGCCGCGCGAATCGTGTGGCGGCGGCGAAGGACGTGCTCCGAAAGTTCATCGAGAAGCGTCCGAACGACCGCATCGGCCTGGTGGCCTTCGCGGGCGCGGCGTATGTCGCCGCCCCGATGACGCTCGACCACGACTTCCTGCTCGAGCGCCTGGATCAATTGGAGCTTGGAATGATCGAGGACGGAACGGCCATTGGCGCGGCCATTGCCGCGGCCTTGAACCGGCTGCGGGACCTTCCTTCCAAAAGTCGCATCGTGATCCTGATGACCGACGGCCAGAACAATGCAGGCAAGGTGCCGCCGATGACCGCTGCCCAGGCGGCGCAGGCCCTTGGCGTCAAGATCTACACGATTGGGGTTGGCACACGTGGCGTCGCCCCCTACCCGCAGAGGGACGTGTTCGGCCAGGTCCGTTATGTCCCAATGAACGTGGACATCGACGAGGAACTGCTCACAAGAATTGCGGACACGACCAGAGGGAAATACTTTCGTGCGGTCAATTCCCAGCGTCTGAATGCCATTTACGACGACATCGACAAACTCGAAAAGACCGTCGCGGAGGTCCACAAGTACCAGCGATTCCGCGAGGTATTCGGGTGGTTCGCCGTGCCGGGCCTGGTGATTCTCCTCATGGAAGTCGTCCTGGCCCAGACTGTCTGGCGCAAGCTGCCATGACCTTTGCCCATCCCCAGGTGCTGTGGATCGCGTGCGGAATCCTGCCGGCGCTCGGCCTCTTCTTCGCCTGGGCGGCCCGCGAACGGCGCCGCCGCATCGCCCGGTTCGTCCCGTCGCGACTCCAGGAGAACCTGACGCTGGGGGTATCGCCCCGGCGCCGCAGGCTGCGAACCTTGTTGATGCTGGCCGGGATTGCCTGTCTCCTGCTGGCCCTCGCCCGGCCGCGCTATGGCGCAGGGACCGTCGAGGTTCGACAGCGCGGACTGGACATTCTCATCGGCGTGGACACCTCGCGCAGCATGCTCGCCGAGGACGCGGGCCCCGCGGTGTCGAGGCTGCGCCGCGCCAAACTGGCCGCCCTCGATCTCGCCAGGCTCGCGCGCTCGGACCGGATCGGCCTCATCGCCTTTGCCGGCTCGGCCTTTCTGCAATGTCCGTTGACAGTCGATACGGCCGCTTTCCGTCAGTCCCTCGATACGCTCGATACCGAGATCATCCCGCGAGGGGGAACGGCGCTGGGCTCGGCGATTCACGAGGCCCTGAACGCCTTCAAGAACGAACAGGAGAACGTCCGGGTGCTCGTCCTGTTCACCGACGGAGAGGAACATGAATCCAGCGCGGTGGATGCGGCCAAGGAGGCCAGCGGGAAGGGCCTGAGGATCTTCACCGTCGGCGTGGGCACGACCCGCGGCGAGATCATTCGTGTCCATGACGCCGAGGGCCGCCAGGGGTATCTGAAGGACGCCGAGGGAAACGTCGTGAAGTCCGCTTTGAACGAGGGCCTCCTCCAGGAGATCGCCCGGACGAGCGGGGGCTTTTATCTTCCTCTGCAGGGCGCGCGGGCGATGGAGGAATTGTTCCATCGCGGCCTCGAACCCCTGCCCCGGGTGGATCTCGCCTCCCGGCAGATTGAGGAATACGAGGAGCGTTACCAATGGCCCCTGGCCCTGGCCCTTGTGCTGCTCGGGTTGGAGGCCGTCCTGCCGGAGCGCTCCCGATCCCCTGGGCGCGTGCGGCCGATGCGGCTGCTGCATCCGACGCTGGCGGGGAGCGTCGCGCCGCTGGTCCTGGGCGTCCTGGCGATGCTGGCCTGCGTGCCGCCCGCAATGGCGTCGCCGGGCAGCGCGCTCCGGGCCTACCGCAAGGGCAGCTTCGAAAACGCCGAGAGGGAGTATGAGCGTCTTGCGACGCAGCACCCGGAGGACGCCCGCCTCCATTTCAACGCCGGCACCTCCGCCTACCGATCGGAGGCGTATCCGAAGGCAATCGATCAACTCACTCAAACCCTGCGGACGCCGGACCTCAAACTTCAGCACGACGCCTTTTACAATCTTGGCAACGCGCAGTTCTCGCAAGGCGACACACTGCAGGACGCCGCGGCCCGGCAGGCGCTCTGGGAGCAGTCGCTCCAGAGTTTCGAGGCCGCCCTCAAGCTGCAGTCCACCGACGTCAACGCGCGCCACAACCTCGAGTACGTCCGGCGCCGGCTCGAGGAACTGAAGAAGCAACAGGAGGAGAAACAGAAGCGGAACCAGGAACAACAGAAGAAGGACCAGCAGGACCAGAAGGAATCGAAGGACCCATCCTCCCAATCGAGTTCGAAGGACAAGTCCAAGGATCAGAGTCAATCCGGGCAGAAACCGAATAAAGACCAGCAGCAGCCCTCGCCGGAGAACCAGGAGCCAAAGAAATCCGAGGACCAGCAAGAGAAGAGACCCTCGCAGTCCCAGCAGAGCCAGCAGCCAAAACCCTCGGAGGAGCAAAAACAGGCGAATGCCTCGAAGGCACCGAAAGAGGACGGCACGAACGCGCCGGCCGATTCAGCGGGTGGCCAGAACGGCGGGCAGGTTCCGCCAGGGCAGATGACCCCCCAGCAGGCGCTGCGACTGCTCGACGCGGCCAAGGGCGACGAGAAGCCGATCCCGCTCGAGAAGCGCCAGGCCCGCGGTCGGGTCCTGAAGGATTGGTGAGTGCGATCCACGGCATGGGCTTCCCATGAACCGCCCCTCACCCCATCCCTCTCCCGCCGGATGCATCCGATGGGAGAGGGTGCCTGGAGAGCGGGCGAGCGCTTGCGGTTTAACGTCATGAACCCGCCTCGTTTCTGGCTCTCCATCGGCCTGGCCCTTTTCCTGAGGACAGTCTCCGGCGCGACGCCCTCGCTCACCGCGAATCTGGACCGCGACGTCGTCGGGTTGGGCGAGAGCGTCACCCTGACCATCTCACTGGAAGGCGCCGCCGGAAACGAGATGCCGCGCTTCCCGGCGGTGACGGGAATGCGCATCGCCGGCGGCGGTCGAGGCAGTCGCTTCGAGTTCAACAACGGCGTGCAGAGGACCTACCTGGACGTGTCGTACCAGCTCACTCCCCAGCGGCTCGGAGAGTACCGGATCGGTCCGATAACCGTCGTTTCCCAGGGCCGCCTGCTTCAGACGGGCCCCCTGAAACTCACCGCGGTGAAACCCGACAACCCGGCGGCCGGGGGTGGTGGAGAGGGCAACGCCGCCTTTCTCTCGCTGGAATTGCCCAACCGCCCGGTCTATGTCGGGGAGACATTGATCGCGAGGATCTGGCTGAATGCCGCGCCGCGAAGCGAACTCCGGCAGGTTCCGCGCCTTCAGGCCGACGGCTTCACCGTGGGGAAAATCCAGGCGTCAAACACGCAGACGACGATTCAAACAAACAACCGGGTTTATTCGCGCGCCTTGTTCATGGTGCCGCTGACGGCGGCCCGGACCGGGAACCTGGCGGTCCAGGCGACGGACTGCATTGTGGACGTGCCCGTCGCCACGCGCCGGCGGCGTGCCTCCGATTTCTTCGATTCCGTGTTCGACTCGCCCTTCTTCGGATTGCAGGAGACCCGGCGCTTCAATGTGTCGACGGAACCGGCGGTGATTCGGGTGGCGCCCCTCCCCCAGGACCATGTGCCCCCGGCATTCGACGGCGCCGTGGGCGACTTCTCCATCGCCCTGACCGCCTCGCCCACAAACGTGCAGGCAGGCGATCCGATCACGATTCGGGTCGACATTGGCGGACGCGGAAACTTCGATTCGGTCCATCTCCCCGAACAACACGCATGGCGCGGGTTTCGCACCTACCCGCCGACAGCCACTTTTGAAAGCCAGGATCCCTCGGAGACCACGGGAACGAAGCATTTCGAGCAGGTGGTGACTCCGGAGTCGGCGGCAATCCGGGAACTGCCGCCCCTTGCGTTCGCGTATTTCTCGCCGGCGGCGGGGGAATACAAGACGGTGGAAACGGCGCCGGTTCCGCTCACCGTCGCCCCGGGGGCGAAGACACCCGTCATTCCCGAACCAACCGGAACGCCAACACCGCCGGCAAAGACGCCCGAGTTGGCGCCGCTGAAACCTCATCTCGGCGTCATTGCGGCCGGGACGATTCCATGGACAACCCGGCCCTGGTTTTTCGGGCTGGTGGCGGTGCCCTGGGCCGGATGGGCAGGGATGCGCCTCTGGCGACGCTGGCAGGAGCGGTCGGCGGCCAACCTTGAAGGTCGGCGGCGCCGACAGGCCGAGAAACGGATCGACGAGGGCATGGCATCGCTGGCGGAGTGCTCCCGGCGCGGGGATTCGGCGGCCTTTTTTGCGGCGCTGTTCCGAGTCCTCCAGGAGATCATCGGCGCGAAGGTCCAGCAACCGCCCGCTTCGATTACGGAAGGTGTGCTCGATGCGGAATTGCCCGCGCGCGGCGTGCCGGAACCGGTGGTGACGGAATTTCACCGTCTCTTTCGCGCCTGCAACCAGGCGCGATACGCGCCGGTGACCGATCCCTCGGATCTCGAGGAACTGCGGCGAGCGGCAGAGGCCTTGCGCCTGACGATGCGGCGCGCGGCGACCGCTGTGGCGACGGGCGGCGGGTGAGTGCCTGGCTTTGCATGAACCGGGGGATGGCGAATGGGGGAACCCGCTTGTGCCCGGTAGCGTCCGAGGTAACGAGGCGGAACCACCTGCTCCGCCTCCTCACGTCGGCGGCTACGGGCCGTGCCCCCATTCATTGCCCATTCGCAAGCCATGGGGTAGTGTTCGCCGTCTATGTCGTTGCGTTCGTGGGTCTGGCTCCTGGTGCTCGGTTCCACCCTCAGCGCCAGTGCCCGGAACGTCTTCCTGGTGGATCCCGCCGCGAACTGGCACTGGCGCAAGGGGCTCAGCGAGGCGTCCTCGCCGGACCCGGCCGCCTGGCGACAGCCGGATTTTGACGATGGCGATTGGGACACGGGACCGGCTCCCCTCTTCTACGGGGAGCCCCTGAACGGCACCGAACTCGGCGACATGCGGGGCGGGTACACCTCCGCGTACCTTCGCGCCGCCTTCCAGGTGGACGATCCCAGCCAACTGAGCCTCCTGCGTCTCCAGGTTCTATCCGACGACGGCTGCATTATCTGGATCAACGGCCACGAGATCCTGCGATTCAATGTGCCGGACGGCGAACTCCCCTTCGACGCGACCGCCCTGGGGACCTTCGCCGAGCCCCTTCCGACCGAAACTTACGATGTGAAGGACATCCGGTCGGTGCTGGTCCCCGGCCGTAATGTTGTCGCGGTTCACGGCTTCAATGCCTCGCTTTCGGGCAGCAGCGACTTCGTCATCGAGGTCTCTGTAGAGGCGGACCTCGACGAGGAACCGCCGGTCGTCGCAGCGACCCTCCCGCAAGCCGGCGCGCGCGTGCGCGACGTGCGGACGGTCACCGTCGCGTTCAGCGAGCCGGTGTCGGGCGTGGACGCCTCGGATCTCCTCGTCAACGGACACGCCGCCACCAACGTCGTCGATTTCGGACCGGATCAATACGTGTTCGAATTCACCCCGCCCCCCGCGGGGACTGTCAGCTTCACGTGGGCGGCGGATGCCGACATTCGCGATCGCTCCCCGGCGATGAACCTCTTCGCGGGCGAAGGCTGGCAGTTCACCGTGGATCCGGACCTTCCGCCGCCCGGACTGCTCATCAGCGAGTTCCTTGCATCGAATGACCACTCGCTCCGGGACCAGGACGGCGACGCCTCGGACTGGATCGAGATTGCCAATTCCTCGGAGGAAACGGTCAATCTCTCGGGCTGGACCCTGACCGATTCCCAGGCGGCGCCGAAACGGTGGACCTTTCCGGCCGTATCGATTCTTCCCCGTGGATTCCTGGTGGTGTTTGCGTCGGGAAAGGATCGGGCGGACGCGATCCACGAGTTGCATGCCAATTTCCGTCTCGATCGATCTGGCGGATACCTGGCGCTTCTGCGTCCCAATGGCGTCGTGGCGTCCGAATTCGCGCCTGCCTACCCGCCGCAGTTTCCGGATGTCTCCTACGGTCATCTGGCGACGGATCCCCTCGCCACGGGTTACTTCGTCACGCCGACGCCGGGTGCCGCGAACAGCGAGGGCGGACCGGGCTTCGCACCCGGGGTGCGATTCTCACGGATCGGCGGAACGTACCAGAGCGCGTTCAGCCTTTCGCTGAGCACGCCGGATCCCATGGCCGTGATTCGATACACGCTCGATGGCTCCGTGCCGACCGATCGATCGCCGATCTACACCCAACCGCTGACGATCAACGCCTCGACGGCGGTCCGCGCGCGGAGTTTTGTTGACGGGCTTCTGCCGGGGCCGCTGGGTGCGGAGTACTACGTGAGGCTGGCGCCTTCCGCCGCGGGAGCGTCCTCGACGCTGCCGTTGGTGGTTGTCGACTCGTTTGGAGGCGGCTTTGTGCCTCCCGACGGGGAGTACCCCGCCTTCCTCTCCGTGTACGAGCCGCGCGGCGGGTCCGGTTCACTCACCAACGCACCGGATCTGCGCGCGCGCTGCCGCCTCAACATCCGAGGCTCCAGCACCCTGTTCCAGGAGAAGCGGAATTACAGCCTGGAATTGCGCGACGAACGCGATGCCGACGTTGCACTCTCCCCATTGGGCATGCCAGCCGACTCCGACTGGGTTCTGTACGCCCCAAACAACTTCGAGCCCATCCTGATCCACAACCCGTTCATCTTCCGACTGAGCAATGAAATCGGGCGTTACGCATCCCGCGCGCGGTTTGTGGAACTTTACATCACCACCGAAGGCGGAAATCTCAGTAGCGCCTCATACGCCGGGATCTATGTCCTCATGGAGAAGATAAAGCGCGGCTCCGACCGTGTGGATGTCGCGCGGCTCGAGGAGACGCAGGTGGACCCACCCGAGGTCACCGGTGGATACCTGCTGAAAATTGACCGGCTCGATCCCGGTGATTCGGGGCTCGACGCGGGGGGCCAATCGATCGGCTTTATCTACCCCAAGGAGGAGGAGATGGATCTGCCGCAACGCGCCCCTCAACGAACCTATATCCGGAATTACATCGATGCCTTCCGGGATGCCCTTTACTCGGCCAACTGGCAGGACCCGGTGCTGGGATGGCGTCCGTACGTCGACGTGGATTCCTGGATCGACCACCACATCCTCAATGTGATGGCGTTCAACGTGGATGCCCTGCGCTTGAGCGCCTTCTTCTACAAGCCGCGCGAACTGCCGCTCCACTTCGGTCCCCTGTGGGACTTTGATCGCGCCCTCAATTCAACGGACGGTCGCGACTCGAATCCGCGCGTCTGGCGGTCTAGGACAAGCGATCTGGGGACGGACTTCTTCAATTATCCATGGTGGGGCCGATTGTTTCGCGATCCGGACTTCTGGCAGCGCTGGATCGACCGGTACGAGGAGCTGCGTCGCGATTCATTCAGCACCAACCATCTCTTTGCGCTGATTGACGCCCTCACGGATGAAGTCCGTCCTGCCCAGCCCCGCGAGGTCGCGCGTTGGTCGGGGTTCACTTCTCCCCGCGGCAGTTACCAGAATGAAATCAATTCCTTGAAGACCTGGCTGACCCGGCGCCTGGAGTTCATGGACACGAATTTCCTGGCAGCGCCTGTCCTCACTCCCTCGCCGGGCCCGGCGCCGACGGATGGGAGCGTCCAGATCACGGCTCCGGCAGGCGCCACCGTGTACTACACCCTCGACGGGACCGATCCCCGTGCTGCCGGAGGCGACATCGCGCCCGGCGCCCGAGTGTATTCGGGACCTATTGCCGTCGGGACCGGTGCGCGGATCCGCGCCCGGGCCCGTGATGACGCGCACAAAAACCTCACGGGCGCGAACAATCCCCCGATTTCAAGTCCGTGGTCCGGGCTCGCCGAGGGTCTCTACACGTCGGACGAGCCAACCACCGCCGGTGACCTGCAGATTACAGAGATCCAATATCGACCTGCCCCCCCGGACGCCACCGAACTCGCCGGCAACCCGGTCCTGACGCGCGCTGATTTCGAGTTCCTCGAGCTGCGGAATGCCGGTCCCCGGCGGATCGATCTTCGCAACCTGCATTTCGCCGCGGGCGTGGTGTTTGACTTCGCGACGAGCAATGTGCCCGTGCTCGAAGCGGGGGCGCGGGTGGTTCTCGTCCGAAACCGGCAAGCCTTCACGCTGCGTTACGGTCCTCGTGAGGGCATCGCCGGCGAATATGGCGGCGGCCTCGATGCCGATGGAGAGGCCCTCCGGGTGGAGGACACTCTTGGGTCCGTCATCCTGGAGTTCTTCTACGAAGACGGCTGGTGCCCCTCGACTGATGGATCGGGGTTCTCGATGGTTCGACGCGACGAAAGTGTCCCGATCGAGCCGGGCTCGGAGCGTGAGGCCTGGCGCGCCAGTTCCCTCGCTGGCGGATCCCCAGGCGAAGCCGATCCCGAGCCGGTTGCCGTGCCGGCAGTGGTTGTCAATGAGGTCCTCTCCCATGCCGCGCCCTCGCAGGAGGAGGGAGTCGAACTCCACAACCCCACTTCCGAGGAAGCGGACATCGGCGGCTGGTGGCTGACAGACGACCGGCATGCACCGGCCAAGTACCGTATTCTGGACGGCACGCGAATCCCGCCGGGCGGATACCTCTGGATCGATGCGGGCGCCTTCTCGGAGAATGCCGATCCCAACGCCGCATTCGCCCTGGGAGCCAGGGGCGACGCCATCTGGCTCTTTGCCGCCAGCCCCACCGGCACGCTTCTGGGATATGCCCACGGATTCTCGTTCGGCGCTGCTTCTGCGGGGGTGAGCTTCGGCCGGGAGATCGCCTGTGACGGCACGGAGGCCTTCGTCGCACAGCGCGAGTTCACACCCGGCAGGGCGAACTCGTTGGGGGGCGCATCGGCCGTGTTGATTTCGGAGCTCAACTATCATCCCCCGGACATCCCGCTGGGGCTCGATTCGATCAATGACACCGCCCTGGAGTTCATCGAACTCGTGAACGTCTCCGACCACTCGGCGCCCCTGTTTGACAGCGGGCATCCCACCAACACGTGGCGCCTGCGGCAGGCGGTAAGCTATGTCTTTCCTGCTGGTGTCACGCTGGCATCCGGCGAACGGGTGCTGATCGTGAACTTCGACCCCGAAATCAACCCGCAGGCGCGCGCCCGGTTCCTGGCCTCGTTCCCTCAGGCCGGCGGTATCCGTTTGTTCGGACCGTATTCGGCGTCGTTGCCAAATTCGAAAGCCACCGTCGAACTCGCCCAACCGGTGGTTTTCGAGGCGGAGTCAGCCTCGGAGACCGACGATGGGGCGTTGATCGCTGTCGATACCGTGACCTACGACGATCGGGCGCCGTGGCCACTGGCCGCCGATGGCGGCGGGTTCACCCTGCAGCGTCTGGCATTTTCCGGCCTCGGGAATCATCCGAGGGCGTGGATGGCCGCAGCCCCTTCGCCAGGGCTCCTGCCTCCGACGAATGGGGATGAGGATGGCGACCATCTCCCAGACGCCTGGGAGATGACGAACTGCCTGGATCCGAACGACGCCGCCGACGCCGCGCTCGACAGCGATGGCGATGGGGCGAGCAACCTATCGGAGTTTCTCGCAGGCACGGCTCCGCTTGATCCACGGGATGTCCTGCGCTGGGTGTCGGCCGTCAAGGAAACGGATCGGGTGGAACTCCATTTCGAGGCCAAGCCCGGCATCGCCTACGTGGTGGAGGTCTGCGACACCCTTGGCAACGGCAACTGGCAGACGCTGACGGAGGTCGGCCCCCAGGCCCAGGGCGGGCCGATCACGGTCCTCGATCCCTCACCCGCCCCGACAGAGCGCTACTATCGCCTTCGCGTCGGTCCGTAGCCGGATCATTTCCCCACGAGCGAATCGTTCTCGTATCCCGGGGCCGGATTCATGGGGCCGTGGACGGAGTCCCCGCCGGGTGCGGCGCGGAATCCGAGGGAGGCAAGAGCGCGGGTTGGGCCGGCAGCGAGGAGGTCGAGGCGAAGAACCGCGAGATCTGGGCGTTGAACGCGGGATTGGTCCGGCCAAAGGCGATCAGCTTTTTCTCAAACGCCATCGCCTGGGTGGCGACGTTGATATTGAAGTTTCGCGCCAATTGCTGGGCCACGCGCGTACTGGCTTCGACCTGCCGGCGCAGCAGCGACACCTGTCGAAACAGGTAGACCCCCATGCTCCCGCTCAGAATGACCAGGGAGACGAGCATGATCTGAACCGCCAGCCGCAAGGAGCGCAAGTCACGCTCCACCGGGTCGACGTCCACCCTGTGAGCCATGGCGGGCGACGGATTCAACGGATCCATCTTCACTCAGTGTCCGGCGGGTTTTGGAGCCGCGGAGGGAGGCTGTTTGGCGCCGATCGAATACAGGATCGGATTGATTGAGGGATCCCGTTGCGAGTACTCGAGCGCTTCGTTGACCAATGCCTTCAGCCGGTTCTGACGAAGTTCCACTTGTGCGACGGTGTACTGCACCTGCCCGAGACGCCGCGTGAGTTGCACATACTGATACGCCAGCGCGGTCACTCCCGCGGAAAGAGCGGCGAGAACGGAAGCCAGCCCTATCAGCAACGGATTACCCTTCACGCACGGGAATCTATCGGTGATGGCGATGAAGCCAAGGGGTTTCTCCGCCGCCTTGCCCCCGGGCTTGCCGCCTCCTATAACCGCTGCATGTCCACCCGAATTGCGGTCCGCGCCTTCGTCCTCTCCGGGCTGTTGCTTTCCCCTCCGACCCGGGCGGCTGGCCCGCAGGTGCTCGAACCCGGGCATCCCCCCCAGGATCAGCGGCTCGGTCCGTTGAAGGATCTCAACGGGTACTTTCCGTTCCACGTCCCCGAATCGCGCGAGGCCTGGTCGCGAAGGACGGACCGCGTCCGTCGCCAGATCCTTGTCAGCCTTGGTCTGTGGCCGATGCCAGCCCGGACGCCGTTGAACGCCGTCATTTACGGCCGCCGGGATCAGGGAGACTACACCGTGGAAAAGGTCTATTTCGAAAGCGCCCCCGGCCTGTTCGTCGCGGGAAATCTCTATCGTCCCAAGGGAAAGTCCGGACGCGTTCCGGGCGTCCTTTGTCCCCACGGTCATTGGGATGACGGCCGGTTCACCGATGCAGGTGCCGACCAGGTTCGCCGGGACATCGCCGCCGGCGCCGAACGGTTCGAGGACGGCGGGCGCAGCCCGCTGCAGGCCCGATGTGTGACCCTCGCCCGCATGGGCTGTGTCGTGTTCCACTACGACATGCTCGGATACGCGGACAGCCAGCAACTCTCGATGGACCTGGTGCATGGCTTCGCCAAACAACGGCCCGCCATGAACGATCCCGAACACTGGGGTTTCTTCAGCCCGCAGGCGGAGTCGCGATTCGAGAGTGTCATGGGGCTGCAGGCCTGGGATTCCATTCGGGCCCTCGATTTCCTCGAGAGCCTCCCGGACATCGACTCCTCGCGATTGGCGGTGACCGGCGCCAGCGGAGGCGGCACCCAGACGTTCATCCTCGGCGCGATCGATCCGCGCCCGGCTGTCGCCTTCCCAGCGGTCATGGTGTCCACCGCCATGCAGGGCGGATGCACCTGCGAGAACGCCTGTGGCCTTCGAGTCGGGACCGGCAACGTCGAGTTCGCCGCGCTCTTCGCCCCCAAGCCGCTCGGCATGACCGCCGCCAATGATTGGACTGTCGAGATGCCCACGAAGGGCTTCCCCGAATTGCGCCGGCTTTACGAAATGCTCGGCGCCAGGGAAAACGTCATGCTCAAGGCCGTCCCGCAGTTTGGGCACAATTACAACTATGTCAGCCGCGAGGCCATGTACGGCTGGTTCAACAAACACCTCGCCCTCGGCCTGGAGGAGCCTGTTCTCGAAACAGACTATCCGCGACTCACCCGCTCCGAGTTGACGGTGTGGGATGACCAGCATCCCCGACCGCAGGGCGGCGACGATTTCGAACGCAACATCCTCCAATGGTGGACGCGCGACGCCACCGACCAACTCGATCGCGCCGCGGCCACTCCCGAGGGCCGACGGTCCCTCCTTCAACCCGCCATCGACGTCGTCATTGGACGCACCCTTTCCGAGGTCGGGCCCGTGGAGTGGGATCTCAAGCTCAAGAATGACCGCGGGCACTACCTGGAAATGGCCGGCCTCCTTCGCGCCACCGATCACGGCGAGGTCCTTCCCGTGGTTTTTTTGCACCCCCGGGATTCACGCAACATCGCCGTGGTGTGGCCAACGCCCACAGGCAAGGCGGGCCTCTACCAAAACGATGGCACCCCGACCGCCGAGGTCCGCGATCTCCTGGATCAAGGCACGACCGTGGTCGGCGTCGACCTCTTCGGACAGGGCGAATTCACGCCGGACGGGAAGCCGCTGGAACGGACCCGGACGGTCAACAACCCGCGGGAGGCAGCCGCGTATACGTTCGGGTACAACCCGACCGTCTTCCAGTACCGCGTCCATGACCTTCTGACGGTGCTCTCGTTCATTCAGCACCACGAGAAGGCCCCCGACCACCTTCGCCTCTTGGCGAAGCCGGGGGCGGGTGCGTGGGCCGCCGCCGCTCGATCCGTCTCCGGTGGCGCCGTCGAGGATGGCGGCATCCAGGTCGGCGATTTCCGTTTCGCCGACATCCGCGATCTGCACAGCCCGGACTTCCTGCCCGGAGGCGCGAAGTTCCTGGATCGTTACGTCCTCACGGAATCCCGTTAGCCCCGGAGGATCGCGCGCGGTGGATGGCAGAGGAGTGTCGCCAGTGGACAACGGTCGCACCGGGGCGCTGTCGGCCGGCAGAAATCCTTTCCGACCGCGACGAGCTGGGCGTGGAAATCCTGCCACAGGTCCAGCAAATCGGCGCCCCCGGCTTCGGCAAGGGACGAAGCGCAGATCGCCTGAAGTTCGTCGTACGATGCATCCGGACGACACCAGCCGTGCCGGCTGAAGATGCGGCGCGTGTAGGCGTCGACGACAAAGCTCGCGTGGCCTCCAGCGTACAGGAGCATGCTGTCCGCCGTCTCCGGCCCGATCCCGTGGATCGACAGGAGTCGCGCGCGCACGATGGGGGTGTCCCCGGCGAACAGCCGTGCCAGGCTGCCCTGGTGTTGGTCGAGGAGCACACGAACAAAGGATCGGAGTCTGGCCGCCTTGACGTTGAAATAACCCGCAGGCCGGATCAGCTCCGCCAGATCCGATTCCGAAAGCGCCGACATGCCCTCAACACGGAGCACGTCCCGCCGCCGCAGCCGATCAATCGCGCGTTCCACGTTCTTCCAGGAGGTGTTCTGCGTGAGGATGGCCCCCACGCACATCTCGAAGGGCGTGTCGCCTGGCCACCATCCCTGGTGACCGTAAGCCGCCCGCATCAGGTCGTAGGCGCGCCGAAGATCGCTCGTCATCTGCTCCAGGCGCGATCTGGAAACACGGCGGAGACGCGGCGATGCATTTGCCGTGCGGACGCGCATGGTGTCACCTCGCGGGACTGTTGACATCGTGGATCCGATCAGCGGCAAGCGGTCCCAGTCGGGACAGGCGTCCACCCGTCCACCGGACCTCGACATCCTCGGCTGCACTCTCATCCCCCAATCCGAATCGCACGACCGACCCGCCCTGGGACCGATAACCGTCGCCGGAGACAAGGACGCGAGTCTGTGTGCGGTGCCGATCCCAAACCGTGACGCTCGCGCCCATCACCGGAATGCCCGAAGGAGCGGCCACGAGACGGAACCCGATCCAGTGACCCCGGTCCTGAAGGGTATTCTCGAAGAGCCGCACGGTCTGCCGCTGTCGCGGATAGACCTCGAACGTTGTCACCACCAGGTCGAGATCGCCGTCCTGATCGAGATCGACGGCGAGGGCGTTGCGAGAGTCTTCCTCCAGCGCAACGCCCATGAGGTGACCGACCTCGGCAAACCCCGCGCCGCCGAGATTCAAAAAGAAACGGTTCTTGTGGTGCCCGCCGTAAGACCAACCCTGCCCGCGGGTGCGGGCGAACTTCGAAATGAAATAGGCATCCGCAGCCTCGCGCGGCGTCGAAGTGCCCACATAAATGTCGTGGGTCCAGAACTCCGGTTCATATTCGCGGACCGACTCACGCGTGTCGTGCCCGTTGATGATGTGAAGATCCGGGAAGCCGTCGTCGTCGAAGTCGGCGGCGACCGCGCTCCAGGCCCAGCCGGCCCGCGCAACCTGTCCACCCACAGGACGCTGGTGGAAGACACCTCCCGCCTGCCCGAAAAATAGTCGGTTCCCGAACGCTAGCCGGGCGCGTCGGGCGGTCCACGACTCGAATCCGCTTCTCTCGAGTCCGAGCGCATCGAGGCGATCGACCGTGTCCTGGGTCATCCCGACCATGAGGACATCGAGGTTGCCATCGCTGTCGAAGTCCGAGAACGCGTGGGACATCCCAAAACCGCTGGGATCATCGAAACAGGCCAGGGTCCGATCCTCAAAATGGCTGGTCCCATCATTGGCATGGAAATCGATCCCTGCGAAATCGCTGGTCACCAGGAGGTCCAAATCGCCGTCGTGATCGAGATCGACGAAAGAGGCCGCGTAGCTCCGACGATGACGACGCGGTTCCAGTCCGGAGCCCACCGTGACATCCTCGAACCGACCGTCACCCCTATTACGCAAGAGATAGGCCGGGGGGCCGTCGTTGGCGTCGAAGTAGGGATGGGGCATCTGACCGCCCGTGTACGGAGTGCGGTACTGTCCCAGGAACACATCCAGGTCCCCGTCCTGGTCCATGTCGCCGCACGTGAAGGCCTGGACGTATTGCAGTCGCTCCGGCGCAGTCCAGACCCGCTCGGCCGGGGCGTCCCATCCCCCATCGAGCCCGCCTCGCAAAAGCACCAACCCTGAACGCACCGCCAGCAGGAGGTCGTCCTGACCGTCGCCCGTGAAATCAGCGCAAAGAGATGTGAAGATCAACCCGGGATGCTGCCGACTCAATGGGACCGCCTCCCAGGCACCCGCCGGAGTCGACCGAAGGCGCTGATTCCTGGCCACGAGGAGGAGTTCCGGTCGTTCACCCCTGCGCGCATCCCGGAGGATCAGGGGATCGATCCAGCTCGTCTTGTCAAACGGCTGAATCTCCAGGAGCGCCCAGGGGCGAAAGACCGGCTCACCGTCCCGCGTCCGTATTTCGAGGTCCTCCACCGCACCGTCACCCCAAGCGATCCCGGATTGGGACGAGGACTCGGACGGCCAGGTGAGTCGCAGGTCGGCCCGCACCTGCGCGCGGCCCGGCGGATTCAACCGGGATAGGTCAAGGCTCACCTCGAAGAGACTCTGCGCGCCGCGTTCGGCCGTCGCCGGCTCGAAACGGCGGTGCCTCCATTCACTCTGATCGAGACGCCAACCGGCCCGCCCCCACGTCCCGAGCCGCGACCGCCACTGCGCCGGGGAAATTGTGGCGCCAGCCCCCCCTCCCCGCAGGCGGCGAATTCCATGCGGCAACTCGGAGGCGACGAGATTCGTCGGTGCTACCAGGGAGCGGAGGGGAGCGTCGCCGAGCCGGGCCAGCGCGTTGGACGCCTCATTCAAGGCATCCCAGAATGCCTCCACCATGGATCCCACGGCCTCCGCCTGCCGTTCCGGTCCCCACACCGTCCGGTCTGCCTCGTCCTCGGTGGATTCGATCCGCGTGAACTCCTCGACGACCCGCGCCGAGACGGCCGCGGAGGCGTGAGGCCCCGCCGTGCCGGAACTCCGAGCCTGAGGCCGACGAGCCCTCCATGCAAAGACGGCCAGGAGAACAAGGATCACCAGGAGAAGGCCCAGGCGCGGAAACGGCCAGGAAACACGCTCGGTGGGACCCGTTCGCATGTCCGGAGACTCTCAGGCCTCGGCGGCCATCACCCCGACCGGCTTCGCCCCGACACGCCTTGCGTTGCCGGCACGTTCGCGCATCCGCCGCACGGCGGATTTCATGTTCGCCTGGTGAAACAGGCCTGTGCCACTGACGAACACATCCGCCCCGGCCAGGGCGCATTCGGAAACGGTTTCGTCGGTGATCCCGCCGTCCACGCCGATGTGGAAGCGCCCGCCCAGCCCCTCCCGCCACCGGGCAGCCTGCTGCACCTTCGGGACCGCCTCATGAATGAAGGACTGTCCGCCAAAGCCGGGATTCACGGTCATGACGAGCAGATGGTCGATATGCCGAAGCAACGGCTGAACGGCCTGCATCGGTGTCGGCGGGTTGATGGCCAGACCGGCGCCCAGGCCGAGGGACTTGATCCTCCAAAGTAGAGATTCGACCTGGGCCCCAAGCTCGACATGGACGATCAACTGATTCGCGCCGGCCTTCGCGAACGGTTCCAGGAGGATGTCCGGGCGCGCGCACATCAGGTGGACGTCGAAAAACATCCGCGTCAGGGGACGTACGGCGGAGACGACCGCAGGTCCGAACGAGAGGTTCGGAACGAAGTGCCCATCCATGATGTCGAGGTGAAGCCACTCCGCGCCGGAACGATGGGCCCGCCCAACCTCGTTCCCGAGGCGGGCAAAACTGGCGGCGAGGAGGGAGGGCGCAATGATCACGGGCCCGGCAGCGTAGGACAGCGCCGATCCGGAGGCGAGACCTCCGCGTGCCGGCCTCAAGCCGGGCGCGTGACGCGCCGGGCGGCAGGTCACGCGCAACCTCCAGGAGCAGTCAAGGCGGGCGGCGGGGTGGAACCGACGGCGGCCGCTGGGTGCGGGGGGATGGTGTTGGCCGGGTTCAAGTGCGCGGAGCCGCGGCGACGGCTGGGAGGGAGGCCCTCTAGGTTTCCTGCTTAGATTACTTCGAGTATGTTGAGGGAACAAGGCGGGATCACTTCGTCAACAGTAAAAACAACTCTAGCTTGACCTGAGTAGGGGAACTTCTTTTACTTCACGCGTCCCCGCTGCCGTGAATCTGCACATCAACCGTCTGAGTCATGGCAGGATCGCGAACTTACGCAGCCGGACGGTGCGGAGGTCGCCGATGGGGTAATACGTACTCAAACCCACCCGTAGTTATGGCGAGCGGTCATGTGAAGTGGTTCGATAACAAGAAGGGGTTCGGCTTTATCTCGAATGAGACAGGTGCGGACGTCTTCGTGCATTACTCAGCCATCCAAGGCGCTGGATTCAAGACTCTCAAGGAGGGAGAGGTTGTCCAATTCGAGCTCATCCAGAGTGACAAGGGCCTGAAGGCCCAGAACGTCCAACGCGCCATCGCGTAGGACCCATGGCGTAAGGACGTTCCCGGGGGGCGAAAGCGGGACTTGGAATCACTCCGGGTTGGGCGTTAGGCTCGACTGGAGATGGTGGAGACCTCGTTTTCAGCCCCCCGCAGCCTCTACGTTCATGTGCCGTTCTGTGCGCAGAAGTGCAACTACTGCGCATTCTACTCGACCGCTGCCAGCGGCGACCTCGTCAACCGGTATGTTGACGCGGTGGTTTGCGAACTGGAGCTGAGGAGCGACGAACTCGGGCGCCCGCTGCGCACCGTGTTCTTCGGCGGGGGCACACCCTCGCTCTTGAACCTGTGCCAGTGGACCCGGCTGCTCCGGGCCTTCGAGAAGTTGGACCTTCTCGGAGCGGCCGAGTGGACGGTCGAGTGCAATCCGGCCACCGTCTCCCCGGACAAGGCGCGGCTACTTCGGGACTTCGGTGTGAACCGGGTCTCGATGGGGGTGCAATCGTTGGACGAGACCCTCCTCGAACGTCTCGGCCGTGTTCATACCCGGGACATGGTGTTCCGGTCCTTCGATCATCTGCGCGCCGCCGGCTTCACCAACCTCAACCTCGACGTGATGTTCGCCATCCCAGGGCAGACTCTGGCCGCATGGGAAGCCACCCTGGTTGAGGTCCTGTCCATGCAGAGCGAACACCTCTCCTGTTACGAGGTCATCTACGAGGAGGATACGCCGCTCTTTGCGCGCTTGAAGGCCGGTGAAATCGACCTCGACGAGGATCTCGCCGCCGCCATGTTCGATCGGCTCCTCGAGAGCGCCGCCGCCTCCGGTCTCCGTCAATACGAGATCGCCAACTTCGCCCGTGAAGCGCCGCCCCCAACGCCCGCGGATCGGTCCGCCGGCGCGAACACCTCCATTGCCTCCCATGACCCGCGGCGCCAGCCCCGAACACACCCCCGCGCTCGGGAGGGCTCGCTCCTCGATCCGATGGGCGGGACGGCTCGGGGAGAGGGCCTGGTCATGGACAGGGACACCCGGGACCCGATCGGTGGATCCGATGTGCCGGCGCGGGCCTGCCTCCACAACGTCAATTACTGGCGGGGAGGACCCTATGCCGCGCTCGGTCCGAGTGCCTCCGGGTATGAATGCGGCATCCGTTACCGCAACAGCTCGAACACACCAGCGTATTGCGAATCCCTGGAACGTGGAGACCTGCCGAGGGACTGGCAGGAGGAACTGCCGCCCGTCGCGCGGGCCGGTGAGATTGCCGCCTTCGGCCTGCGGATGAATGCGGGCTGGTCCTGGGAATCGTTTTTTCGCGCCACCGGTCTCGACCTTCGGGACGGTTGGGCCGGGGAGATGCGGTCGCTTGAGGAACGCGGTTGGGCCCTCATCGAAGCCGACCGATTTCGTCTCACGCCTGCCGGCCTGCGGTTTGCCGACGCTGCCGGCGCGGAGTTTCTCCGTCCTGGCACCACGGAACGCGTCGTGGCCGGGTGAGAACAGGCGGCCGATCAAGCCGCCGGCAATGCATACCGCGCCGGTCGCGTCGCCCGCAGTCTTCCCCGACTCACGTCCTGCCGGCGATGCCGGCGATGCCGGCGATGCCGGCGGCCTTGAGGGCCACTGCCCCGACTGTTAGCATGCCCTGCAGTGTCGCGTCCGGTTCAACAACGGGTGGTTGTCGGGATGAGCGGCGGCGTGGATTCCTCTGCCGCGGCAGCACTGCTGGTTCAGCAGGGATACGAGGTCGTCGGCGTGACGCTCAAACTGTGGCCGCAGGATTGCGTCTCCCGGGCCGAGGACAAGTGTTGCGGGCCACAGGCGGTTTCGGACGCGCGCGCCGTGGCCGGTCGCCTCGGGATTCCGTTCTATCTCATCGATGAGGCCGAGGATTTCCAGAAGGAGGTCATCGGCTATTTTGCCGAGGAATACCGCTCCGGGCGCACACCGAACCCCTGCGTCCTCTGCAACGAAAAGCTGAAGTTCGGGACCTTGATCCGACGGGCCCGCCAGCTTGGGGCTCAGTTTGTGGCGACCGGTCATTACGCCCGTGTGGAACGTGAGGACGGCAGTGGGCGGCATCTGCTTCGTCGTGGGCGCGATCCTCGCAAGGACCAGAGTTATTTCCTTTTCTCCCTCCGCCAGCACCAGTTGGCCCACATCCTCTTTCCCCTGGGCGACCTCACCAAGTGCGACGCCCGCGAAGTGGCCCGTGCCAGCGAACTGAAGACCGCCGACAAGGAGGAGAGCATGGAAATCTGCTTCGTCCCGGACAAGGACTACGGCCGGTTTCTTGAGCAGAGCCGGCTGGTGACCCGGCGTCGCGGGGAGATCGTGGACCTTCAGGGGCGCGTGCTCGGTTCGCACGACGGAATCGAATTCTTCACGATTGGACAGCGCCGCGGCCTCGGGGTCTCCTTCCCTCGACCGCTTTATGTGGTGGACCTCGACTCGCGGGCCAACCGCGTCGTCGTCGGCGAGGATTCCGACCTGGTTCGATGCGAATTCGTCGTGGACCGGTGCAACTGGATTCCTTTCGATGAGACCCGCCTCGCCCCGGAAATCGAGGCGGTCGTCAAGATTCGATACAACCACTCCGGCACGCCCGCCACGATCCTCCCGTCCAGCGACGGCTCGGCGCGCATCCGTCTCCACGAACCCCAACGCGCGGTCACTCCCGGGCAGGCGTGTGTTTTCTACCGCGATGACCTGGTCCTGGGTGGCGGCTGGATTCGCCGCGCCGTGCGGGAAGGACAGGGATGAAGGCGACCCGGCGACACTGGATGGTCCTGGTGACGGTTCCCAGCCGCCGGGTCGCGCGCGCCCTGGCCCGAAAGGCCCTCGAGAGCCGCGCCGCCGCGTGCGCGAACATCATTCCCGCACTGGAATCCCACTACTGGTGGAAAGGCCGCATCGAGAAAGCGTCAGAGCTGCTGATCCTCTTCAAAACGGACCGACGTCGCCTCCCGGCACTCGAAAAGGTCGTCCATGAGCACCATCCATACGACACCCCTGAATTCGTGGCGCAGCCCCTGGAATGGGGAAGTGACCGTTACCTTGCGTGGCTCGACGCGAGTCTGAAGACGAGCCCGTGAGCCCCCGGACCAAGGGGTCGGTTCGGATAATGTCATATTCCTGGTGGGACTGCTGAGAGCCCGTCCGAGAGGTTGATCTCTTGCTGACGCACGGCTCCCACGGCAGACAGAAAGCGAGACGGAACAGCTCGGCCACTCCTGCGTCGGCCGCGATGCTGGCATCCAAGAGCGAGAATGCCGAGCCATTCGCCGAGCCGGCGCGAATCTCGCGTTATCAAGAACCGACCCCTTTGCGCCCTCCGCGGGTTTGTCTCGACTTCAATGGCGCGGACCGATTGTTTGGAAACCGTCGCCCGCGTGATGATCTGGCACCAGCATTACGATCCGCTTGGCAACCCGTTCTTGTCGGCGCTCCTGGCGTCCCTGCCGGTCGTGACTCTCCTTGGATTGATTGCCATGGGGCATCTTCGGATTCACATCGCCGCCCTGGCGGGATTGGCGGTGGCGCTTGGAGTCGCGCTGTGGGCGTATGGGATGCCGGCATCGGCCGCCCTTGCTTCCGTGGTGTACGGCGCCGCCTACGGGCTCTTTCCGATCGGTTGGATCGTTCTCAACGTGCTCTTCCTTTATGAACTGACCGTTCGCGCCGGGTTGTTCGACCTCCTTCGCTCCAGCCTTTCCGGCCTGGCCCCGGATCCGAGGGTCCAGGTCATCCTGATTGCCTTCTCGCTCGGCGCCTTCATCGAAGGCATCGCCGGTTTCGGCACACCGGTCGCGATCACTGGGGCGATCCTGATTCAACTTCGATTCAAGCCGATCGAAGCGTCGGTCCTCGCTCTGATCGCCAACACCGCCCCGGTTGCGTTTGGATCGCTGGGCATTCCGATCACGACCCTCAGCCAGGTCACGGGTCTGGATGTGTTTGAGTTGTCCAGAATGGCCGGCCGCCAGTTGCCATTCTTTTCCGTCATCGTCCCGTTCTGGGTGGTGATGGCGTATGCCGGGTGGCGTGGCATGGTGGCGGTCTGGCCGGCAGCGCTGACGGCAGGGGTTGCCTTTGCCGTCCCGCAGTTTCTCATCTCGAATTTCCATGGACCCTGGCTGGTGGATAACGTCGCCGGGGCATGTTCGATGGGGGCCTTGGCGGTCCTCCTGCGCTTCTGGAGGCCGCGGGACTTGATGCCCGCACCCGCATCCACACAGCCACCCGTGCCCGGCGGGGTGGGGTTGGCGCCCCAGGGGGCGGAGGCGCGAGCAACGGTCCCGGTTCTCAAGGCGTGGCTGCCGTGGTTGATCCTGAGCGGTTTCATCTTCATCTGGGGTCTGCCGCAAACGAAGAACTTCCTAGACGGCCGTCGACAGAAGGAGAATTGGCTCCAGGCGGCCGTGGCGTCCACCCAACCCCTGTTCTCCCGGGTCGGACGGGTGGACATCCAGGTGCCCGAACTGCATCAGCGCGTGGTGCGAACCCCGCCAGTCGCCCTGCCGGACGCCCCCCCGGAAGCGGCGGTTTTCTCGTTCAACTGGCTGAGCGCTACGGGGACGGCGATCCTCCTGTCGGCGCTGGTGTCGGGCCACTTCATGGGATTGCGCTGGCGGGAAATCGGCGCCGTGTACGGCAAGACCCTCCGCCGGGTTCGCCTGTCGCTCCTCACGATCGCCGCGATGCTGGCGCTTGGGCATCTCACCCGCTATTCCGGCACGGACGCGACCCTGGGCCTGGCGCTGGCGGGCACGGGCGTTGCCTACCCGTTCTTCGGCACGCTCCTGGGGTGGCTGGGCGTGGCGCTGACGGGTTCGGATACCGCATCGAATGTCCTGTTTGGGTCCCTCCAACGCATCACCGCCGAACAACTGGCGCTCAGCCCCGTTTTGATGTGTGCGGCCAACAGCACAGGCGGCGTGATGGGCAAGATGATCGATGCCCAGAGCATCGTGGTGGCGAGCACCGCGACCGGGTTTTTCGGGAGGGAGAGCCAGATCCTTCGGCGGGTGTTCTGGCACAGCCTGGTGCTTGCGGCCCTGGTTGGGATCCTGGTCACGCTCCAGGCCTACGTCGCGCCGTTTACGAATTTGGTGGTGCATGCGTCCGGGCCGTGATGCAGACGCCGGCCATTCCCCCCTTGCGCGGAGATGCCTACGCACGTAGTCTAATCACTCATCCCGATGGAGCATGTCTCTTCTGACAAGCCGCTGGGTCGGGTGATCGGCTGGTCCCTCGCTCAAGGGGCGTCCGACCTCCATGGTCGTGCCGGCCATCCCTTCATCGTGCGCATCCAGGGTGAATTGAGCGAAGTTCCGATGAACGTGGCGGGCGTTCCCGACGACGTGACGCTGAGTTCGTGGTTCATGGACGTGTTCTCGCCGGCGCTGCAGGGACGGATCGTTCGCGAGCGCGAAGTCGACGCATCCTTTTATTTCGGCCAGGTCCGGTACCGTGCGAACTTCAGCAAACAACGGGGGCGACAGTCGTTTTCATTCAGGGTGGTGCCCCAGCAACGGCAGGGTTTGGAGGAACTGCAGCTTCCAACGTCGCTTCACGGGATCCTCGATGAACCGCGCGGCCTAGTGATCGCCACCGGTCCCACCGGCCAGGGAAAGAGCACCACGATCCGCGCCCTGATCCAGGAACTCAATGAACGCCGGGCCCTGAGGATTATCAGTATCGAAGACCCGGTGGAGTTCGTATTCGAGGATGCGCGCAGCCACTTCGAACAGCGCGAGGTGGGAATCGATACGGCGACCTTTGCGGACGGCGTGCGCAATGCCATGCGCCAGGACCCGAATGTCATCTTCGTCGGCGAACTGCGCGATCGGGAGAGCATCTGGGCCTGCATGCAGGCCGCGGAAACCGGTCACCTGGTGCTGACCACTCTGCACGCCGATTCTGTCCCGCAGGCCATCGCCCGCATTCGGGAGTTCTATCCGTCGACCGAGCAGGCGAGCATCAGCGCGCTGTTGGCGAGGAACATTCATTCGATCATTCACCAGCGTCTCCTGCCCAACACCACGGGGGGACGGACGCCGTGCCTGGAGGTCCTGCGCAGGGATGCGGGCGTCCAGGAGGCAATCACGGCGAACGACCTCCACCTCCTCCATGGGATCGTCGAGGCGTCGGTGCATATTGGAATGCATACGTTCGACCAGTACCTCGTGGAGTTGCTGGCGGCCGACAGGGTTACCGAGGAAACGGCGCGTCGATATGCCGTCCACCGCCATGCCCTCGACATGAAACTTCGGGGGATCGCCCAGTCCCAACCGATCCTGCGTCCCGACCCGGGGCGGTGACCCCAGCGACAGCAGCCCCTTCCCATGCTGGCCCTCCTGAGAGTCATCTTTGGTTTCGCGCTCTTTTCAGTGTTTGCCAAGGCGCTGAAGCTCGCGGGACCCTATCCTCAGACAGAGGGAACCACGGATGCCGGTTACATGGCGCTGGCGGTCATCATTGGCATTGCCAACGCCATCGTCTGGGCACCGTTGGTCGGACGCCTGATCTCGGATCCCCTGACCGGCGCGTTCACCTCGGGCAACCCGGGTGACTTCAAGAACTCCCTGCTGCAACTGGCCAACAAGCTCGCCCTGCGGCGATGGCGGAAGACCGCGCTCTTCTTCGCCTTTCTCGAGGGGGTGCGTCACCCGGATCTTCCCGGCGCCTTCATTCTGGGTCTCCATCACGCCCGATCCGGCACCTGGGTGCAGAGGATTTTTGCGCGCGAGGTCTGGCGATTCGACAATGCGGAGAACTGCTTGCAGGCCTGGAAGGTCCTGCGCGCCCATGGAAAGGAACCCGGAATCCATCGCCGTCCGGAGGTCAACCTCCTGATCCTCTCCGCCCAGCGCGAGCGTGCGCCCGAACCGGGCACCCTCGCCGTTCGACCGGCGCCCGCCGCCCCGGCCCCGGCGCGAAATCCGCGCATCCAGCTCTTCGCGGGTGCGACGGCGCCGGAGGCGGTGGAACCGATGACGTCGGAACCGACACCGGAGACAACGACGAGTGAGGGCGCGGGCGAGGCAGCTCCAACGATCGGGCCGACCCCACTCCCGGATGGGGGGGCGCCGGCGGCGCCCGCAAATTCGACGGAAGGGCCGGTCGCGGACGAAGGCATTGCTCCATCGACGCCGAAAGCTACCCGGCCCCTGACATTCCTCGAACGCCTGCGGGTCCTGGTGACGGGCCGACCACCGACGGATTGAGCCAATGTTCTGGTTCCTCCATTACGCGGTGAAGGTGTTGATCGGCCTCGCGCTGGTTGGGATCGGCGTGCTGATCTATTTCAATCGCCAATGGTTCACCCCCGCCGACCTGTGGATGGAACAATTTCGGCGGGTCCAGACCGACACGGTGCCGGTGCAGGAGGTCGTGACCGGGAGGGTTGTCCGGGTGCCGTCGGCGCAAAGGCTTGTCGTGGCCTCGGCCGACCATGTGCCCCGGAGCTTCGAGGTTGTCGGGATTGCGACGCCGAGGGCGACGCCGAACCCGCGCAGCCAGCAGTCGGTGGCGTCGCGGGCTGGCCGTGATTTTCTGAGCGACCTCGTGCTCTCCAACCAGGTTCGCATCGCCTGCACCCTCCTGGTCCCGGACGCCGGGGGAATGGGGGGTGTCTATTTCGGGGATACGAATGTCGCCATTCCTCTTCTCTCCGGGGGTTACGCGATTGTGGATGACACCTCCCTTCGAAGCCTGCCGGTGAAGGAGCAGGTCGAACTCCTTGCGGCCGAGAAGGTGGCCCGGGACGGGCATCGCGGGATCTGGACCAATGCCGACCTGCTGTCCGAAGTGAAGAAGCGGCGCTGACGCGGGTCTTTTCTCCGGGCGTGGAGACGGGGGGAAAGGGTCGTTCAATCGAGGCGTAGCTCCGGTGTGTCTGGAGGTTTCGGGACCGCCGCCGCTGGATTCAGACCGGCGGCGTCTGCCTTGCCTGTTGGCGGATGGGTGCTGATACTCCGGTCGGCATTGGAAAACCTGTCCGTTGTGTCCGACTCACCGCAGATTTCAGGATCAGTCGAGGATTGCCTCGTCAACATCGTGACGCAGGAGATGGAGGCGGAGCCTGCCCTCGAGGCGGTTCGAGTGAACCGCGCCCAGGGTTCGCTTTCGGTCGCCACGCTGGGGATTCCGTACGGAAAGGCCGGCATGGCCAGCGACCTGGCGAATCGCCTTCAGAAGGCCACGGCCACTCCTCGCGGCCGGCCCTGCGCCCTGCTTTCCGGCGCGCCCGATTGCGTGGAGTGTCCGCGGGTCCGGGACGTTCCCTCGCCCGGGCGCTTTGTGGTCCACCACGGACAGGACGCCACAACCATCTCCCGGGTCACCTGCCCGACGGCGCCGACGTTTTGGCGGTGGAGGGACCATCCCCTGCCCCGCTTTGTCCCGCGTGAGGTCCGTCTTCCGGAGGACGAACACGCCGAAAACGAATGGAAACCGCAGCTCCTGGCCGCCGCGCTCTGCGGGTTGGCCGGTCTGCTTGGATGGTGGCTGCGTCCTGGACTGATGGGCATTGCCGCCTTTGCTCTGGCATACCTGGCCGGTTCGTGGTTTCCCGCGCTGGAGGCCTGGGAACGGCTTCGGGAACGCCGCCTGGACGTCCACTTCCTGATGCTTGCGGTGGCCGTCGGAGCGGCGGCGATCGGGGCGTGGACCGAGGGCACTGCGCTCCTCTTTCTCTTCTCGTTTTCCGGAGCGCTGGAGCACTACGCCATGGGCCGTACCCACCGGGAAATTCGGTCACTTATACGTGCCGCGCCGAAGGAAGCGGTGGTCCTCGATGACGCCGGTGTCGAGCACCGCCTTTCCGTGGACAACCTCGACCGGGGCATGCGTCTTCTGGTCAAACCGGGTGAACTCTTCGCCGTGGACGCCGAGGTCAGTCGCGGCGCGACGGCCGCCGACGAATCCAATCTCACCGGTGAAGCGGTTCCCGCGGAAAAAAAAGTCGGCGACGCCGTCTTCGGTGGGACGCTGAACCTCTGGGGCGCCGTGGAGGTCGTCGTTCAACGGCGGGCGAGCCAGAGCGCCCTTCACCGGATCATCCAGCTCATTCACGAATCGCAACGTCTGAAGGCCCCTTCTCAGCGATTCACCGACCGCTTTGGGACCGGCTACACGTTCGGCATCCTTGGGCTGACCACGGTGATGTTTTTCGTATGGTGGCTCGGGTTCGAGCGGGCGCCGTTCGTGGCGAGCGGCTCGACCCAGAGCGCGTTTTACCTGGCGATGAGCCTCCTGGTCGTGGCATCGCCTTGCGCCCTGGTCCTTTCGATTCCCTCGGCGATCCTGGCGGCGATCGCGCACGGCGCCCGTCGAGGCATCCTCTTCCGGGGTGGGTCGGCCGTGGAAAAGCTTGCCGAGATCACGGTCGTGGCGATGGACAAGACGGGCACGCTGACCACCGGCGAACTTCGCGTCGAAAGTGTGGAGAGCCTTCCCCCCGGACGGGAGGCGGAGGTCCTGCGGCTTGCCTACGCCGTCGAGCGTCTCTCGACCCATCCCCTGGCCCGGGCCATCACCCGCCACGGGAAGCGCGCGGGTCTGACCGCCCCGGAGGTCCACGAGGTCACATCAGAGACGGGGCTGGGCATTCGGGCGGTGCTCGATGGCACGGCGGTGGTGCTGGGCCGCCGGCAGTTTGTTCTCGGCGACGCCCCGCCCGAGGGGTTGGCCGTGTCCACATCGGAGGCGGGTGTGTCCGAGGTCTGGGTTCGTCACGGATCTCTGATCGGGCGCGTGCTCCTTCGGGACGACATCCGGCCCCAGGCGCGCGACGTCGTTGCCGAGCTTCGGGCCCAAGGCCTTTACACCGTCGCGCTCACGGGAGACCGCCGCTTCACGGGCGAGCATCTGCAGCGCGAACTGGCGCTCGACGAGGTTCGTTGCGAACTCTCGCCGCAGGCCAAGGTCACCGCGCTCGTGGATTTCGCGAAGGCCGGCCGCCGCGCCGCGATGATTGGCGATGGGGTGAACGACGCGCCCGCATTGGCGGTTGCCCATGTCGGAGTCGCGATGGGGGCTCGGGGCTCCGACGCGGCCCTCGAACAAGCCGATGTGGTCCTCATGCACGATCGCCTGGAGAATTTCCAAATCGCGCACGACCTCAGTCGTCGGGCGCGCCGCATCATACGTGAGAACATCGGGATCTCGCTGGGGACGCTCTGCCTGTTGGTGGTCCTTGCGCTAGGCGCGCGCCTTCCGCTGACAGAAGGCGTTCTCGGGCACGAAGGCAGCACGGTTTTAGTGGTCCTCAACAGCCTGCGCCTGCTCTTCCGAGGCCGGGCGACCGCGGCGTCAAAGAAGGAGTGATGGGGTTTGGACCAGGGTGCAACGCGGTTGACAGCGGCTGAATGCGGCGGTTCAAAAGGACCACGGCATGGCACTTTTCGGCAGCCCACGCAAGAGGCACGGTTTGTACTACCTGCTTCCAGGCATGAACCGTGGCAACCGCGAGAAGCGCCGGCGCTTCTTCCGGTGGTCCGTGTTGGTCGGCCTTCTGACCGCGGGCGCGCTCGCCTCCATCCTCTGGCTGTTCAACCGTTGAAAGGAGGTTAGGCGCATGCCCTCGGCAAGCCGGTCCGGAGAACGGTCCGGCCTCTCCCCGAGGTTGGAAAATGCGAATCGCGGCACGTGACTTCCGCCTGTAACTTGAGCCCGCATGGACTTACCCGGCGCCACGATCCGCCGCGCGACCCTCGATGACTTGGAGACGCTCCGCGGCCTGTGGCGCGAGTGCCGGCTTCCCGAATACGACCTGGAGCGGCGGTTCACGGAGTTCCAGGTGGCGATCGACGCTCACGGCTGGATCCTTGGCGCGGTCGCTCTGCGGTTCGCCGGCTCCCACGGGCAGATCCACAGCCTGGCCATTCGGCGCACTGATCTCGAATCCGAGCTGACTTCCTCGCTGTGGGACCGCGCGCTGGCCCTCGCCCATCAGCATGGCGCCCTGCGCCTTTGGACGCGCCACCACGAAGCCTTCTGGATCAACGCCGGCTTCGCCGAACCCACCCCGCAGGAGCTTCGTGAACTCCCGCCGGCGTTTGGAAATCCCAAGGAATCCTGGCGGACCTTTCGCGTGCGCGACGAACCCCTGAAGCTTGTCGCCGCGGAGGAACAACTGGCCGCGTACCTCGAGTTGGAACGGCTGAAGACGGAAAGGCTGATCCGCCGTGGACACCTGTTGAAGATCGTCGCCACCGCGTTTGCGGCGGTCCTTTTCCTCGTGGTGCTGGCAGTGCTGTTTCTACTGCTCGGGCGCCGGGCGCCGCACTGAAGTGGCCCGGCCGCCGATCGCGCGGGCGTGGGTCCTTTCGTGGATTTCACAATGGGCCCTCCCGAGAGGATCTCCCGAAAGAAATGTCTCCTTCAGCGGCCCCGCGGCAGGGGCACTTCGTCGGCATGATACGAACTGCGCACCAGGGGTCCGCTCGCGACATGCCGAAACCCCATCCCTTCCGCCTGTTCTCCGAACCACGCAAAGCGGTTCGGATGCAAAAACTCGACGACCGGCAGGTGCCTCAGGGTCGGTTGCAGGTACTGGCCCAGCGTCAGGACCTCGCACCCGGCCTTACGCAGGTCCGACATCGCCTCGAGGACCTCGTCGGCATGCTCGCCGAGTCCAAGCATCAACCCGGATTTGGTGAGCAGCGTGTCGCCTCCCAGGCGTTTCGCGTTGTGGAGGACGCTCAGGGAGCGGTCGTAGGTGGCCCTGTGACGCACGGTGGGCGTCAGGCGGCGCACGGTCTCCAGGTTGTGGTTGAAGATCTCCGGGCGCGCCTCGAGCACCTGGAGGATCGAGGCCTCGCAATCCAGGAAATCCGGCGTGAGGACCTCGACAACAATCCCGGGGTTGAGCGCGCGCACCGCCTCGATGGTGCGCCGGAAGTGCTCCGCACCCCCGTCGGCGAGGTCATCGCGGGCGACGGCGGTGATGACCACGTGCCTCAGCCCCATGCGTCGGGTTGCCTCGGCGACCCGTGTCGGCTCGTCCGCTTCGAGGGGCAGTGGGCGGGCGGTATGGACGGCGCAGAATCCGCAGGCCCGCGTGCAGCGATCGCCCCCAATCATGAATGTCGCCGTTCCGCGGCTCCAGCATTCCCAGTGGTTCGGACATTTCGCGCTCTCGCACACCGTATGGAGACCAAGGTCCTGCAGCAGATTCCGCGTGCGGGCGAATGTCTGCGAAGTGGGCAGACGCAATCGCAGCCAATCGGGCAGCCGCGGCCGCGGGACTTCGCGCGTTTCCAACGTCGTCATTCTGGCGGCGAGTGTAGCGCGGCCGGGGCACGTCGCCAAAGCTTTGCGATCCCCGGCGGTGAGCGCGCCGGGGGATTCTCGCTGCTGTTCCAAACCTTTTCCCGGCCGGTTGTCGAGGTGTAGGACAGCCGGGTGCGAGTGTCCCTCGTTCTCACCCGGGTCCCGACCCACCCGGGTCAGGCTTGAAGCCTGGCCGCTTCGGCGCGCGGCAGGCCGCCGTCGCCAGGCGGCGCCCGTTTCCGCTGGAGGCCCCGAAATCCCGGGATGTACCCTCGCGACATGTTCTCCGCCTCCGCGGGACTGATCGATGTCAGTCGCCGGACCTTCCTTCGTCGGACCGGCTTCAGCCTGGGTTCGGCCGCGCTCGCATCGCTCGTTGGACGCAGCATACCGGCTTTTGGCGGCGCCGGGCCGGCCGGGGGCCGTGCTCATGGGGTTGTCCGTCCGCTGCACCACGCGGCGCGGGCGAAGAGGGTCATTTATCTCTACATGGCGGGAGGGCCGTCTCACCTCGAGCTGTTCGACTACAAACCCGACCTGGAACGACAAAACGGCCAGCCCATGCCGGAGTCGTTCACGAAGGGTCAGCCGATCGCGCAACTGCAGGGGCAGGCGCTGAAGTGCTTCGGACCCCAGCACGGGTTCCGACACTGGGGGTCGTCGGGCCAGGAAATCGGGGAGATCCTGCCGAACATCGGATCGGTTGCCGACGACATCTGCATCGTGCGGTCGATGGTGACCAACGCGATCAATCATGACCCCGCCCATACCTTCATGAACACCGGCACGCTGATCAGCGGCCGGCCGTGCATGGGATCCTGGGTCGTGTATGGTCTGGGCGCCGAGGCCGAGGACCTCCCGGGATTCGTTGTCCTTCTATCGACCGGTGCCTTCGGCCAGGCGCAGCCCATCTCGGCCCGTCAGTGGCATTCGGGATTCCTGCCGAGTCGATTTCAGGGAGTTCCCTTTCGCTCGAAGGGTGACGCGGTGCTCTACGTCAACAGCCCGGCCGGCGTCACCCGCCACCGGCAGCGGGACGTCCTCGACGCCGTCGCTCGTCTCAACCAGATCCGGGAGGCGGAGACGGAGGATTCGGAGATCGCGACCCGGATCGCCCAGTACGAGATGGCGTTCCGGATGCAGGCGTCCGTGCCGGAGCTGATGGACGTTTCGCGGGAGCCCCGGCACATCCTGGAGCTTTATGGCGCCCGGCCCGGCGACGGCTCTTTCGCATCGAATTGCCTCCTGGCCCGCCGCCTGGCCGAGCGGGGCGTCCGGTTCATCCAGTTGTACCATCGCGATTGGGACCACCACGGGTCGCTCAAGCGGGACATCGCCGGGACCGCGCGTGAGGTCGACCAGGGTTGTGCGGCACTTCTCCATGATCTTCGCCAGCGGGGCATGCTGGACGACACACTCCTCATCTGGGGCGGGGAATTCGGCCGCACCCCGATGGCGCAGGGCGACGGCCGGGATCATCACATGAAGGCGTTTTCCATCTGGCTCGCGGGCGCGGGGATCCGTCCCGGGATCACCTACGGCGCCACGGACGAACTCGGGTACAACGTGGTCGACAAGGTCGTGACGGTGCATGACCTCCACGCAACGATGCTCCACCTCCTGGGTGTCGATCATTTGCGACTGACGGTGCGGTTCCAGGGGCGCGACATGCGTCTGACCGATGTCGCCGGAAGTGTCGTTAAGGACATCCTGACCTGATCCCGCCGGACCCCTCCCGCTTCCCCCTCGCCCGCCACCGGCCACCCGAAACCGTGAAACCACTCGCGGACTGCCGGCTGTACACGTTTGTCGACACCACCTACCTCCGTGGACGTGACCCGCGCGAGGTCGCGCGCCAACTCTGCGAAGGCGGTGCCGACCTCGTCCAGTTGCGCGCCAAGGATTGGCGACCCGACCGAATCGAATGCACCGGCGCCGACCTCCTGACCGTCTGCGACCGGCACGACGTCGGACTGGTCATCAATGATCATCCCGAAATCGCGGCCCGGATTGGCGCGCCACTGGCTCATCTGGGGCAGGAGGATTTCTTTGTGGCGGGACACCGGCACACCTCCGAAATCGTCGTCGCGGCGGGTGGATCCGCCCGGCCCGATCCCCTGAGGATCGGACTCAGCACGCACGCGCCGGACCAGGCCGCGCGATCCGTCGCTGCCGGGGCGGCGTACATCGCCCTCGGCCCGATCCACGCAACGCCGACGAAGCCGGGCCGCGCTCCGGTGACACTCGAATACGTCCGATGGGCATCACGGCAGCCATGGAGCGTCCCTTGGTTCGCGATCGGCGGTCTGACGATCGCGAACCTCGACGAGGTCCTGGCGGCGGGCGCGCGGCGAGTCTGCGTCGTTTCAGCCATCCTCAATGCCCCGGATGTGACCGCCGCCTGTCGCGAGTTCCGCCGGCGTCTGGCTGTTTGACATCGCCCTTCGGCGACCTGGCGGCCCCGCCCGCAATTCTTCTATTCAATAAAAACGGGCCCATCTCTCCGGCGCACTGCGGCGGTCCGCTGTGGTTGCGGCTGCGCCTCGCTGGGTCCCGGGGTGTCCTTCGTGGCTCCAACCTGTGTTTTCGTGGTGCGCGGGACGGAACGGTCTTGCCTCTGGGAGGCGTGACGCGTATCAGGCGGCATGACTCTCCCGACAGGTCTCGTGCATCGGCGGCGTTTCCTCTCTTCGGTTGCGTGGACGACCACGCTGTTCACGGTTCGTGGCGCTCTCGCCGAGCAACTGATGCTCACGCCGGCGCAGACGGAGGGTCCTTTTTATCCGGACAAGCTGCCTTTGGACACCGACAACGACCTGCTGGTGATCAACGAAGACGCGACACCGGCCCTGGGCGAGGTGACCTGGGTCAGCGGCAGGATCCTCGACCGGAAGGGGGATCCGATCCGCAATGCCACGGTCGAGATCTGGCAATGCGATGCGAACGGCGTCTACATCGCCACGGGAGACAAGCGGGGCGCGCTGCATGACGGGCACTTCCAGGGCTTCGGGCGGTTCGTGACCGGATCGAAAGGAGACTACGTCTTTCGCACGATCAAGCCCGTTTCCTACCCGGGTCGAACGCCGCATATCCACTTTGCGGTAAAGGTGAAAGGCCGCGAGAGGTTCACCACCCAGTGCTACATCAAGGGACACCCGGGCAACGAGAAGGACGGCATCTGGCGCGGTATCCGGGACGACCGCCAGCGGGAGGCGGTCACCGTGGATTTCCGATCCCTGCCTCAATCGCGCGCCGGGGAACTCGCTGCGCAGTTCGACATCGTGTTGGGATTCACGCCGGAGGTCTGAGAGCCCGTCTGATCGGTCTCGGACGGGCTCGGACGGCTCCGACGGGGTGCAACCGGCTGGACGTCAGGGACGGACTTGCCTAGGTTGGGGGCATGTCGAAAGTCGCCACGGCGGCTGAACTGACCTTTGAAGATGCCCTGGGAAAACTCGAATCGATCGTCGAGGCCATGGAGGGCGGGGACCTGCCCTTGGAACAGCTCCTGGCGCGTTACGAGGAAGGCACCCAACTCGTCAAGGTCTGTCAGGAGAAACTCGCGGCCGCCGAGGTCCGCATACGACAGCTCGATCCCAGGGCCGCGACCGTGACGGACGCCGTCGCGGCCGGGCTGCCCGAGGAACCGACGGGCGAGTGAGCGGCGCCCCGGGGCCGATCCGCTCCCGGCGCGCAGGGCTTCTCTTCTCTTCCGTGAAACGCACAACCGTTACTCCACCCATCAAAGCGTCATGAACAGCCGTTACCTGGACATGGTCGACCATCCCGATCACGTAAAGAAACTGACGCTGGAGCAGTGCTCACAGCTCGCCACCGAGATCCGTCATGAATTGATTACCAAGCTTGCCAAGCATGGCGGCCATGTCGGACCGAACCTCGGCGTGGTCGAACTCACCATCGCGCTGCACAGGACCTTCACCACCCCGAAAGACAAATTCGTCTGGGACGTCAGCCACCAGGCCTACGTCCATAAGCTCCTGACCGGGCGAAAATCCCGCTTTCATACCATTCGGACGACCGAGGGTCTCAACGGCTTCGCGCTCAGGGCGGAGAGCGAGCACGATTGCTACGGCGCCGGTCATGCCGGCACGGCGCTTTCAGCCGCCCTGGGCATGTGCGCGGCGCGCGATCAACGCGGCACCGACGAGCACGTCGTCTGCATCTTTGGGGATGCCGCGTTGACCAACGGCATCTCCTTCGAGGCCTTGAACAACATCGCCCACACGACGAGAAGGTTCATAGGCATCCTCAACGACAACGAATGGTCGATCGCCAAGAACGTCGGCGCCATTGCCGGCTACCTTAGCCGGCTCACCTCCAACCCGCGGTACAACCAGCTCCAGCGGGATTTCGCGCATTGGATCAAGAAACTGCCGAAAGGTGACGTTGCCATTCGACTCGGACAGAAGGCTGAAGAGGCCCTCAAGGGCGTCGTCACCGACATGACACTGGAGCGCGCGCACGAGGGCCACGGGTCGGACGGCCGCGGCGGCTATGGCAGCAGCCTGATCTTCGAGGAGTTCGGTCTCAAATACCTGGGACCCTTTGACGGCCACGATCTCCCCACCCTCCTGGGGGCGCTCGAGTTCGCCAAGTCCTGCTCCAGCCCGGTCGTCATCCATGTGCTCACCCAAAAGGGCAAAGGGTTCGAGGCGGCCACCAAGTACCCCGAAAAATTTCACGGGCTCGGTCCGTATTGCGCCGACACGGGTGAGGTCTCGGCACCGAAGAGCGGCGCGCCGCCCCTGTGGCAGGAGGTCTTCGGACGCACGACAGTCAAGTTGTGCCAGCAGAACAAGAACCTGGTCGGTATCACGGCCGCGATGCCCTCGGGGACCAGCCTGAAGCTCCTGGATCAGGCGCTCCCCAGGCAATTCTATGACGTCGGCATTGCCGAGGAGCATGCGGTCATCTTTGCGGCCGGCATGGCGACCATGGGTTTTCATCCGATCGTCGCGATCTATTCCACCTTCCTGCAGCGGGCCTACGACTGCATCCATCACGACGTCTGCCTCCAGGATCTTCCGGTGATCTTTTGCATGGATCGCGCCGGTCTCAGCGCCAATGACGGTCCCACCCACCACGGCCTGTTCGACATCGCCTACCTTCGATGCCTGCCGAACATCGTGCTCATGGCGCCCAAGGACGAAGATGAACTTCAGGACATGATGTTCACGGCGACGCTCCAGGCCCATCCCGTGGCCATCCGGTACCCGCGCGGGGCGGCCGAGGGCGTCGCCATCAAGGAAAGGCCAGCCGTCCTGGAGATCGGCAAGGCCGAGGTCCTGCAGCATTTCCACCGCGGCTCCGGTCGGAAGGCGGCTTTTTTCGCGTTGGGGAACATGCAGGGTCTGGCCCGCGAAGCCATCCGGTCCCTGGAGGCAGATGGGTGGGATTGCGCCCTGATCAACCCGCGGTTTGCAAAACCCCTGGACGTCGCGATCCATGACTTCTTCGGCAAGGCGGCAGAGGTCGTCGTTACATTGGAGGATCACGTCCTCAATGGCGGCTACGGCAGCGCCGTCGTGGAGACGTTCAATGACCGCCGCATCCAGACGCCGGTGGTCCGAATGGGATGGCCGGATCAATTCATCGAGCACGCCAGCAGTGTCGATTACCTCCGCGAAAAATACGGTCTGACCGCGGAGCAGCTCGTCCGGCAGGTGCAAAGCATCCCGCATGCGGCAACGACGTCAACCGACTGGAGGATTACCTCCGGATCCGCCGCCACGGCCGTCACCGCCTCGACCTGATCGCATGGAGCCGTTTCCATGACGATTGCCGAACAGATGTCGGATCTCGCCGGGGCAGCGAAGGCCGCCTCCCGCCGTCTCGCTGTCCTGTCGACCGACGACAAGAATCGCTGCCTGGCGGCGATGGCCGACGCCCTTCAGCGGGCAACGCCTGATTTGCTCCGCGCCAACGCGCAGGACATGGAGGTCGGGCGCAACCTGGGCCTTTCGGCTGCCATGCTGGACCGGCTTCGCCTCGACGAGAAGAGGACAGCGGCCATGGCCGCCGGCCTGCGGGAGGTGGCGGGCCTCCCCGATCCGGTTGGACGCCTCCTGGACGAGCGGGTCCGGCCCAACGGACTCCGGCTTCAGAAGGTCACCGTCCCGGTCGGGGTGATTGTCATCATCTACGAGTCCCGGCCCAATGTGACGGCCGATGCCGCCGGCCTTTGCTTCAAGACGGGGAACGCCACGATCCTCCGGGGCGGCCGGGAGGCCTTGAATTCGAACCGGCTCATCGCGGCGACCATGGTCGCCGCCGCAACCGCCGTGCTTCCTGGATTTCCAACCGCCGCGATCCAGGTGGTGCCGGTGCCGGACCGGGAGGCGATTCCGGCCCTGCTGTCCCTGCCGCAATTCGTCGATTTGTGCATTCCCCGCGGAGGCGAGGGCTTGATTCGTGCAGTAACAGAATGCTCCCGGGTGCCGGTGATCAAACACTACAAGGGCGTCTGCCACGTCTTCGTAGACCGGGATGCGGATCTCGACATGGCGGAGGCCATCGTGATCAACGCGAAGTGCCAGCGGCCTTCCACCTGCAACGCCGCCGAGACGCTCCTCGTTGATACGGCCCTGGCTGAGAAGTTCCTGCCTCGCGTCGCGGCCAGCCTCTGGGAACACCACGTCGAGCTTCGGGTCGACGAACCGACCCGCAAGGTCCTGTTCGCGCGAACTCAGCCGCCGGCCGGCCGGCTGGTCGACGCCTCCCCGGAGGATTGGTCCCGCGAATACAACGATTACATCCTGAATGTCGGACAGGTCGCGGACGTGGAAGGGGCCATTGCGCACATCGCGCGTCATGGCTCGGCGCATTCGGATGCCATCGTGACACGCAACGAGGCGACGGCACGACGCTTCCTGGCAGAAGTCGATTCGGCGGCGGTCTATTGGAACGCGTCAACCCGCTTCACGGACGGCGCCGAATTCGGGATGGGCGCCGAGATAGGGATCAGCACCGACAAGATCGGGGCTCGCGGTCCAATGGGTCTCGACGAACTTTGCACGTACAAATGGCTGGGGCTCGGAACCGGGCAGCTTCGAGGATAGGTGCCGTGGTCCTCCAACTGCGTTGTGGGCCTCGAACGCACCCGCCCCCGAACCTCCGGGCACCCTCTCCCATCGGATGCTGGTCTTTACCCACGTTCCGCATCGCCGGCGACCGGCGCAGGCGAGACCGACATGGTCCCCAGCACGCGATATGTGGGACAGGCTCAGCATCCGATGGGAGAGGGATGGGTCAGAATCCCACGGACGGACGGCGGCCCTGTTTGACGACCTCTTTCTCCCCCTCCCACACCGCCAGTCCGCGCCGGTCGCTCAGGGAGAGCTGGAAGGTGTACGCGGCCTGGCGATAGCTGCCGGACCGGGTATAGGTCTCGATGATCTTTCCGGACAGGCTGAAATCCGGCGGTCGAGACGGTTGGGGTTCGAGACCCATATCCCTCCATTCCTGGGCGATCTCCTTGGCGAGTTCGTCCTCGGCGGTGCCCCCCGGTCCGCGCGTCGTCATGGTCAGGGCCTTGCCGCTCTTGTTCAGAGCGACACGGATCTTCTTGGTGAGCAGGTCGGTGTCGACCTGCTGGCTGGTGTTGTTGATGACCCGGCTGACGACCATCACCGCCGGAGGAGAGGGCACCTTTTCCAGCACGCCCGAGGCGAGGAGGTCATTCACCGCGTCCTCCGCGGCCATCGAGAAGTCCTGGATGTTGATTTGGTCGAGGGTGACCATGACCCGCGATCCCTTGGGATCCACGTATTGAGCGCGGCGCGCACATCCGGTAAGGGTCACGATCCCCAGGAGGGCGGCGGCGGTTGTCTGAAGCAATCGATTCATGGCGGCAAACTGTCTATTCCTTCGGAAGAACGGGAAAATAGGACCTGGTGCTCTCCTGGAGGGTCAGTCGGAAGTCCCTGGCCCCCGGATTCGGCGCCACGGAACTCAGGACCAGGATCTGGCCGGGTTCAATCTGCTGGGAGATCATCGTCGACGCCGGCGTGTTGACGGGAAATCCCTGCGAATCGAACCAGTCGAAGCGGTAGTGAAAGCGGAACACCTTTTCGCGCTGGTTCTGAACCTCGACGCCAATGCGAGACAGACCATCGGGGGTCGTGCCTTGAATCACATTGAGGACCGACACGGCTCGCGCCGTTTCCCGGTCGCGGACGATCCGCTTATCCTCGATGTTCTGCCGGACATAGGCGGGATTTGCCGGTTCCACGGTATTGACCCGGTGCTTGGTGGTCGCGCAGCCAGCGGCGGATCCAAGCAGCAGGCCGACCAGGACCACGACCGAAAACGATGACATGCACCCTTGTTTCATTTGAGCCTCATCTGGGAAATGCGAAACGGCGTGTGACCGCTCACGCATCGAATGTAGACGATATTGACGACTCCGTCTTCAATCGTGACGCCAACCGGGGGCCCCGCGCCTTCCACGAGGTTGATCCTGCGATCCCGCGGGGTCGGCACCCGCGCGATCTGAAAAAGTTTCGGGAGGGTCGTCCAGCTCCGGGTATCCGCAATGTTGACACTCGCCTGGTAGGCCAGCGTGGCGATGCGGACCAGCGCGCCGAGGGCGTTGTCCTGCTGGCTCGCCGCCTCGTTCGCCACAAACGCCGCCGCCCCCTTTGCCAGCGTCGATACGATCGTTCGGGTGATGATCGCCGGCTTTTCATCCTCGAAATCCCGGGCCAGGACCCGGTCCATGTTCGCGACGGTCTCCGTCACCTGCTGTTGGCCGGCAGCGGTGACGGCAATCGACAGGGCCTCGCCGCCTTGAGGGCGCAGAACCGGCCATGCCGAGCCGACATACGAGACGTTCGCAAAGATAATGGGGATATCGATCCGGACTTGCCCGCGGATCGCCGCCTGGCCTGTCTCGAAGATCACGTAGGTCACGGCGGACAGGGGTTCGCCGCGCAGCCGACTCTCGCAATCGGCCAGGTCCGCCTGGACACAGGCGTTCCCTGGATTAAAGGCGACCGCCCGCTGAAGGGACTTCCGCGCCCGTTCGAGATCCGAAGGATCCTGGGCCTGGGACAGAAAGAAGACGCCATCCAGCCATACGGTGAACGGATTGACGTATTCCGCGTACGGCCGCAGTGCGTCCACCGGGGTATAAAGTGAGGCAACGGTCCTTTGGAATTGCGGGTTGTCTTCGGTCTTGGTGATGACGGCGGAATCCCCCCGCTGCTCGGCTTCCTGTTGGGCCCGCTCAATCCGGCGCGCGTTCTCGGTGACGGCGTCCTGCTGGTATTGATAGGCCTTGAACAGGGCCGCCCGCGCAGCGTCGGGGCGGTCGAGAGTCAAATTGTTCAGCGCCCGGTAGGTGGCCGACATGATCTTGTCGTACCCACGCCCTTCATACGGCAGGTTCGCGGGTGTCGTGATCGCCGCCATTGCCTCGTTCGCCACGTGAACCCGGGCTCGCGCGGTGTACTCGGCCATTTTCGACTCGGCGGCGCTGAAGCCGGCGTTGCTTTCCTCGTATCGACCGGCAGTCCGCAGGGCCGCCGCCTGCTCGAGCCGCCAGATCACCGCATCCCGGCCATTGTCGGCGCGCTCGACCCGGCTGGTGAATTCCTTGACGGCCTGTTCGACGTTCCCCTCGCGCCAGGCCTGGCGAACGTCCCGCGTCTTGGTCGCGTAGGTCCGGCAGCCACTCCCAGCGAATCCAGCAACCAGGAGGATCGCCGCGACAACCCAGCGGAGGACGGCCGGACGGCGGGCGGAAGATCTCAACACGGCAGCCTGAACCATCGACGGCCAAAATGCTGTCGAGAAAGCCGACAGGCGCAAATCAAAACGGGCGAGCCGGCCGCGCGTCCGAAGCCGCCGAGGTGACGAGGCGGAACCCCCGGTCCGTCTCCTGACGTCGGTGGCGTTTCACGTTTTGGGGGCATCCAACGGTGAAGCGGGCTGAAGCCCGCGGTCCAATTGGAATTGGCGCGCGGCGTTCACGCCGCTTCGACCTCCGGCATTCGGCGGCTACGGTTCATCAGATCAATACTTCACGCCACAGCCGTAGGGTTTGGTCTGTTTGACCGCGACAGGCTTCCCGGCCACGAGCGCGTTGATCGCCTCCCGAACGTAGTTGCGGGCCTTCCGCGGGTCTTCCGAGTCGGAGGCGGTATCATCGATGGCGCCGTCGTAGGCGATGGTGCCATCCCTGTCGATGACGATCATGTGCGGTGTCGTGCGGAGACCATAGGCGCGTCCAACGGTCCCGGAACTGTCATCGATCCAGGCCGTCGCCTTCATCCCGAGTTTCCTCCATTCCTTCCGGGCTTCGGCCCGATCCCGGTGGCTCGGGCTGGAAGGATTGGAGGAATTGACGGCCAGCCAGATGATGCCGTTGGCCGTCATTTCACCCTGCAATTCCTGCATGGCGCCTGAACTGTAGTGGTTATGACAGAAGGGACAGTCGTTGTTGAACGCCTCGAGAACAACGATCTTTCCAGCGAAATCGGAGAGGCGATACGTCTTTCCGTCGATCCCCTTCGCCGTGAAGTCCGGGCCGACGGCTCCGACCCTGGCGTCGGCGAGGGACGGATGGGCCGATAGCGCCAGGAGCGTGGTGATCACGATGAGGTTCTGCGCCAGGGTCTTCATGACAATGGCGAAAATAAACCGTCCCCGGTATTCGCCAAGTTGAAGTTTGGGAGGCGCATGCAATCGCGGACAATCCGGTCGATGCCGGGAGTCCGGCGTCGCTCCGCGACGCGACCGGTCTTGTGACGAGCACGGTCGCGGGCGCGCGAAGCGACGCCTCGAAAAACTGCCGCTTCAAGGGACCACACTGACGCGGACGAACCGGTAAGCGGAGGGGTCGGCTGGAAGCGCCGTCGACGTGCTCGTCGCGGGAGCCCCGGCTGCCGGCAGGGAGGCCTGGGCGGTTGTCCACGTCTTCAGGTCCGTCGAGACTTCGACCTGGTACGTCTTCCCGGCGGTGCTGGACCAGGTGGCACTCCATTCGCCGCCGATCCCCGGGTCGATGCTCAGGATTCTGAACGTGCTGGCGGCCACCTTCGGATCGGTCCCGGTCACCTGCACCTCCTCGCCATCGCTGATGCCGTCGCCGTCGGTATCGGCCTTGGTCGGGTCGGTCCCGTAGGTGCCTGTCTCCTCAGCGTCGGTGAGCCCGTCGCCGTCCGTGTCGTCGCCGCCACCACCGCCCGTGGTTTCGGTGAGAACGGCCAATTCGAAGACGCCGAGGAACCCGCCGCTGGCGGTGCCGCCTTCGGTTCCGACGACCCGGATGCCATCGATGCCGGTCTGGGGCTGGCTGAGGTCAAAGGACGCCTTCACCGACGTGGGCGGTCCGAAATCAACGTCCGGCAATGGATGGCCATCGAGGACCTGCAGGTAATCCGAAGTCGCTGCGACGTCGGTCCAGGTGTCGCCGCCGTCCTGGGTGACCTGAACGGTCGGCTCGACGAGGTAATCGGTCGGATTGAGGACGCCGCCCGAGCCGGGGCCACTGCCACCCACCCCGAACCACCCGCCGTCGAAGAAGGTGGCGAGAGTCAATTCGACTTTCACGACTGCCTTGGGGGGCGGCATGTCCCAGAGGATCCCGACGAAGCTGGCGGTGTCTGTGCCGCCGCCATTGTAAGTGTCCACGCGGGTGGTGGGATTGGCATCATTGATGTTGGCCAGCGCACCGGCGTTGAACAGGGCGGTTCCAGCGTCGCCATCAACGAGATCGTCCGTGCCCAGGATCGCGGTGCCCAGGGACGCGATGTTCGCCGGGACACTGGTGGCCAGAGTCGGGTCGCTTCCCAGCGCGATCTCGATGGCATCGGGGAACTGATCGCCGTCGCTGTCCGCGAGGTTGGGATCGGTGTGGCGGGTATTGACCTCGTCACCATCGGTGAGGCCGTCGTCGTCACTGTCAGGATCCGCCGGATCGGTGTGGCTGGTGTTGACCTCCTGGCCATCCGTCAATCCGTCTCCATCCGTGTCGGGATTCGTGGGATCCGAGTTGGCGGTGGTCAGTTCCGCACCGTCATTGAGGCCATCGCCGTCCGTGTCGGCGACCTTGGGGTCGGTGCCAGAGGCGAACTCCTGGATGTTCTGGAGACCGTCGCTGTCGGGATCCTCGACGGCGTCATTGACGCCAACGTTGAGGCCGTGGGCCGTTTCCCAGGTATCGTCGAGACCATCGCTGTCGGTATCGGCGGACAGGCCGGCATCGACCTCGAGTTCGAAGACGCCGATGAACCCGTTGGGATCCGCGCCTGCCGCGCCGCCGTTCTCCCCGATGATGCGGACGCCGGTAACGCCGCTGGCGGGTTCGGTCAACGTGAAAGAAGCGGTGACGGAGCTCGGGTTGGGATTTTCGCCACCGCCGATGCCATGGCCGTCCAGGGCCGTCAGGTAATCCGAGGTCGACACAACGGTGGTCCAGTTCGTGCCGTTGTCCATGGACACCTGGATGGTCGGCTCAATCAGATCGTCACCGGTCAGGAGGCCCCCTGCCCCCGGGCCGGTTTCACTCGTGCCGAACCATCCGCCATCGACGAATGTGGCCAGCGTCAGTTTGAGGCCGGTAATGACACCGGGCCGCGGGGCGGGCCACACGACCCCGACATAGCTGTAGTTCTGGCCATTGTCGGTCCCCGAATCGCCGAACCAGTTGTCGATGCGGGTGCTCGGGTCGCCATCATTGATGCTCGCAGCAACGCCCGCGTGGAGGCGCACCGTGCCATTGTCGCCATCGATCGCGTCGTTGACGCCCATGATGCCGGTGCCCGTCGGGGCGATGTTGCTGGGGAAATCTGTGGGATCGGCGGGATCCGAGCCGAGCGCCACTTCCAGGTCGTCGGAGAAGCTGTCGGCATCGCTGTCGCGGCGAAGCGGGTTGCTGTGATAGGTGAGGACCTCGTCACCGTCACGGAGACTGTCGCCGTCGGTATCGACCGAATTGGGATCGGTATGGGCGTCATTGACCTCCCGACCGTCGTCGAGGCCGTCGCCGTCGGTGTCGGCGAGCAGGGGCGAGGTGTGATGGGTCTGGACCTCGGCCGAATCGCTGAGGGAATCCCCGTCCGTATCGACCTTGGTGGGGTCCGTCTGGGCATTGAACTCCTGCAGGTTCGTGAGGCCATCATTGTCGGGGTCGCCCGCTGAATCATCCGTCCCGACGTTCAGGCCGTACGCCATTTCCCAGGAATCGCCCATGCCGTCGCCGTCGGTGTCCGCTGACGGCGCGGACTCGATTTCCAGTTCGATGACGCCGAGGAATCCGTTGGCATCATCGCCCGCGAGGCCGCCGTTCTGGCCAATGATGCGGATTCCGTTGATGCCGGTGGCCGGCGCCGAGAGGGTGAAGACGGCGGTGCCGGTTGTCGGGTTGGGCTGGGTGCCGCCGCCGATCGGATGGCCGGAGAATGCCGTGATGTAATCGGAGGTGTCAGCCACCGTGGTCCAGTTGGTGCCCCCGTCCGTGGTGACCTGAACGGAGGGCTCGACCAGGTCCAGGCCTTCGTCCAACGGATCGCCGGGTGTCGGCGTCGAGCCGTTGTTACCGAACCATCCGCCGTCGCCGAACGTCGCCAGCGTGAGCGTGAGGGTTTGGATCGAGTCGTAGCGCACCGCGGGCCAGACGATGCCGACGTAGCTGACCCCGTCCGCGTTCCCGCCGAACCAGGTGTCCACGCGAGTGACGGGGTCGCCGTCATTGATGCTGGTTGTGGCGCCGGCGTTGGCGTGGGGTGTGCCGATATCCGAATCGACGGCATCATTCACACCAAGGATCGCGGTGCCGGCGGGAGCGATATTCTCCGCCGCCACCGGCAGGATCGCGGCGCAGAGCGCGCAACCCTGCAATATCAGGCAACGAAGCAAACGAGGCGAAGCGACATGGGCTCTCATGGCGGAAGCAAAGGGGATCAAAGGACGCCGGCGCAGGAAAGCACGATTTCAAGGCAAATCCTCCGGCGGCCCCCCGACGCTCGAACGCTTCTTTTACGAACAACTGACGCGGGGATGACAACTCGCGTGAAGGACGCGCTAGGCTGCGGCTGCCATGAGAACATCGTTCATCTCCCTGTTGGTCCTCGCCGCGCTTCCGCTGGCCCATGGCGGAAATGACAGCCCGCACTATGTCGCCCATGAATGGGGAACCTTCACATCCGTCCAGGGTTCGGACGGCCGGCCGCTGGCCTGGAATCCGTTCGTGGTCGCAGATCTGCCAGGATTCGTCCTGGATCGGAATCATCCGTCGCGCAACGACGCGGTCCAGGGCCTGGCGGCGCTCAGCCTCCTGGGGGGCAAGGATTCCTCGGCCTGGTTGCAGCGCCTTGAAACTCCCGTGATCTATTTCTACAGCGACGATGCCCAGACCGTCGATGTGAAGGTCGATTTCCCAAACGGCCTCCTCACGGAATGGTTTCCCCAGGTGACCTCCTTCGGCCCCGTCGGAAACCTGACAGCATTGTTGGCGGCAAGTGCCGAAAGCCATCTTCGATGGGACGACCTCAAGATCTTCGCCGCGGCGGACAGTCGGCAGCCGGCCCTGCTGGGCTGCCTTCCCGTCGAAGCGAACCCCAGCCATTACTATCCCGCCCGCAAGACGGGCGCGAACCTCGTCGAGGCGGGTCAGCCCTTCGCGATGGAGCCTCGCCTGCAACGCGACCGGTTTTTGTTCTACCGTGGGGCCGGGAGTTTCGAGGCGCCTCTCCGGGCTGGGGCGAGTCGCGATGGGGTGGATCTGGTCAATGGAGGCGCCGAACCTCTGGGTCCGCTCGTCGTCGTGCGTGTGGAGAAGGACCGCATCAACTTCCAGGCCGTGGACCCCCTCCTGCCCGGAGCGCATCAGCACATCCAGCTCGCGCACACGCCGCCTTCGGAACCATCAACCGCGGCCTTTGCGAAACTGACGGAACTCCTGCAGGCGGACCTCACGGGCGCGGGGCTTCGGGCCGATGAAGCCTCGGCGATGATCGCCACATGGCGGGACGACTGGCTGCACGACCAGGGCTTGCGCGTCCTTTATCTTTTGCCTCGACCCTGGACCGACCGGATCCTTCCCATCCGGTTTGATCCCCCGCCCTCCGAGCTTGTCCGCGTGATGGTCGGGCGCGCCGACATCTTTGATCCGCAGACGGAGGACACGGTCAGGACCCTGGTCCAGGCGTACGCCCGCGGTGAACACCAGACCGCCTTTGCCGGCCTCGCGGACCTGGATCTCGGCCGCATGCTGGAACCCGCCATCACGCGGGCCGGGACAATGCTTCTGAATGAAAGCGTGTTGGCCGGCGGGAATTCGCCCAGCCGGATTCCGGTTCTGGATGGAACACCGGAGGCGATCCGGGCGTGGTGGACACAGATGAACGAGTTGAAGGCCGGCCTGAGAACCCAGGTCACGGCTCAGAAAGTCGCGTCCCTTCCGGCATCCACCGCGGAGACGGCAACTGTCGCCAAATGATCGGGAACTGCCCGGAAGCAGGCCCACCTTTGGCGATCGACGCCAGGGGTGGGCTGTTCCAGTCTGCGACGCCTTCATGAGCCGGCCGGTTCTTGTCTTCCTTGGCGCAGTCCTGGTGCCCAGCCTCTTTCTCGGCGGGCTCGCGCTCAAGGCGGTTCAGGGCCAGGAGGCGTTGTTGGACCGGCAGCGCTCCCGGATTTACGAGGCGGCGGCCGAGGGTCTCAGCCACGCGGTGGCCGCCCGGATCGATGAACTTCAGCGGGATTTCAGCCTCCGGGTGGAGTCCCTGATCGGCAAGGAGTCACCCGCCGAACTGGCTCGTGATTTTGACAACCGCCTCCGTCCCGGGTGGCCGCTGGCGAACGTGGGTTTCGCGGTGTCGCTGACCGGCCAGGTCTTCTCGCCCTACATCCTGGGATCGCCGCAGGCCCGGCAATTCCTGGTGCGGAACGAACAATTCCTCTGCCAGCATGCGAGCGTTGAGGTCTTCGCGGTCACTCCCAAGGGACGGATCAACCTGGATGCCCTCGAAACACCCTCGCTCGAGGCCACCGATTTCCCCTCAACCGGGGGAGACGAAGCCGGGCTGCGCGGCCCGATGGGCACGGCGCGGTTCACGCAACTCGTGTCGGACGGGCAGGAAGGAGTGGTTCCGCGGTTTGTCGATGATCAACTGGTCCTATGGCTCTGGTACCGGACACCCCGCGATCCGGAGATCGTGTTCGGCGCTCAACTGGACCCGCAGAGGTTCCGCGAGGACCTTGAGTCTGTTGTGGCCCGCAGCATTCCACCCTCTGCGCCGGCGGCCTCGGCGCTGGTGGATGACCGGGAGGAGATCGTGGCCACTTCCCCGGCCGGGCTTCACCTGGATTGGCGCCGGCCCGCCGCCTTTCGCGCCATCGGTGAGGTCCTTCCGCATTGGACCGTGGCCGTCGTCCCGCGGGATCCGCGGCGGCTGCTGTCCGACGGCGGGGGTCTCCAACTGCTCCTCGGCGCGGTCGTCGTTCTCCTGCTGATGGCCATCCTGCTCGGTGGATGGATGGTCATCGGAGACGCCCGGCGCCAACTCGATCTTGCGCGTCGCAAGTCCGATTTCGTCAGCAACGTCTCTCACGAACTGCGCACGCCGCTGACGTCGATCCGACTTTTCGCCGAGATGCTCTCGGACGGGCGCATCCGAGACGAACCGCGTCGACAGCAGTGCCTGCGCGTGATCCGCGCCGAGGCATCGCGGCTGAATCGTCTCATTGCGAATGTCCTCGACTTTGCGCGTCTCGAGCGCGGCCGGCGTGGCGTCCGCCGGGAACCCGTGGACCTGGAGACCATCGCGGCCGAGGTCCTCCAGTCCTTCGAACCGCAGTGCGCGGCGGAGGGTATCGTCGCCCGGCTGGAGGTGGCGCCCGCCGGGACGGTCCTGGTGCTCGGAGACGCCGATGCCCTCGCGCAGGTCGTCAACAACCTCGTGTCAAACGCCGTAAAATACGCCGCCGCCGGCGGGGCGCTCGAGGTGCGCCTTGCCGCGAAGGAGGGGCAGGCCGTCCTTGAAGTCCTCGACCGCGGATCGGGCGTGCCGCGCGGCTGCGAGCACCGGGTCTTCGAAGAATTCTTCCGAGCCCACGATTCCCTGAACAGCGGGATCCAGGGTGCGGGCCTGGGCCTTACCATCGCCCGGCAGATTGTGCGGGCCCACGGCGGAGAACTCGACTACCGTGCGCGCGAAGGCGGAGGGTGTTGCTTTCGCGTTCGGCTTCCGCGGCACACCACCGGAACGGCCGCAGCGGATGGCCCCGGGGGGCTTTCCAGGAACGACCAGGCTCCCCCTCCCGCAAAGCTCCATGACCGGCCGGAATGCGACCAGGGCGCGGCAACCGCGCCGGAATCCCCGGCGCCATGAAATCCAAGATCCTGATCGTGGAGGACGACGCCAGCATTCGCTTCGGTCTCCAGGAATTGCTGACGACGGAAGGATTCGAGGTCGTGGCCTGCGGCCGTGGCGATGAGGCGCGCGACCGAGTCCTCCTGGATGCGCCCAACCTCATCCTGCTGGATGTGATGCTGCCCCTGCTGAGCGGGTACGAACTCTGTCGCCAGTGGCGGCGCGAAGGCATCCAGACACCGATCCTTATGCTGACCGCGAAGGCCCAGGAAATCGACAAGGTCGTCGGATTGGACCTGGGCGCGGATGATTACGTGACGAAGCCCTTCGGGGTCCGGGAATTGCTCTCGCGCGTCCATGCCTTGCTCCGCCGATCTCGGGTTTCCGTCTCCGCGAAGGATGGGCAGGAGACGTTTCAGATCGGCCACAGCGAGATCGACCCGGCCACCTACCACCTCCGGCGAAACGGACAGGTTCATGACCTGACGGCGCGCGAGTTGCAGCTCCTCCAGGTGTTCGCGCGCCACCCGGGAGAGGTGCTGAGCCGCGATCGCCTTCTCTCAGAGGTTTGGGGCCAGCGCTACCTTGGCACGACGCGGACGCTCGACCAGGTCATCGTTCAACTCCGCCGCAAGCTGGGCGACACCGGCGACTCCCCCCGGTTGCTCCTCACCGTCCACGGCGTCGGCTATCGCCTGCAGCCGGAACCCGCGGGCGATGGCTGATCGGTCAGGTCGAGGTTGGACGGGAATGCTCGTCGCTCGCGCCTCGCGGGAGGCGAGACGGGCTCTTAGGACCGGCACCCCAGCAGGCGGGCGGGCAGGAAGAACAGGGCCTTCACAAAGGCGAGCAACGCCTCGATCACGACGGCGGCGATCCGGAAGGGCAACAGGAGCAGCCAGACGATCGGCGTCAGGATCAGGACAAGAAGGGCGACCGGCCAACAAAGCACCAGGAGCAGGCACCAGCCGGTCAGGAGCAGCAGGAACTTCATGGAAGGTCTTTCGTTGGCGCGCTTAGGGTCAGGAACCCGGCGCGCGGTTCACAGTTTCACGGAATCTACCCTGGATCCGTTTGTTTTGTCATCCGGCGCGGGACCGGTGGCGTCCTCTCGCTTCAGGACTGCGGCGATGCCGGCGCGCAATTCGGCCTGGACCTCCTGGATGGGACGGTCTCCGTTGACCATGGTGAACCCGTACTCCGCCTGGAGATCCCTGAAGGTCATGGCGATGCGCCGCTGGTACTCGATGAAGCTGTCGAACATGTCGCAGGAGAATCCGAGATCCATGCCGCTCTCCCAATAGTCGAGCGCGAAGTCCTTCGCGAAATTCCGTTCGATGAGATTCCCGGGCGACACCTGCAGATAGAACACCGCATCGGGGACGAGGGCCATGCCGTAGAGCATGCGAAGCCATTCGCGATCGATGCCCCGCACCAGGTCGCGAGCCATCAAGGTGTAGATGTAACGGTCGGCCAGGACGATGCAGCCGGCGCGCAGGGCCGGAAGAATGACATTGTCGAGTTGATCGGCGAAATCCGTGGCATAGAAGAGGCTGATGGTCGTCCGGCTCAGTGTGTTGCGGTGTTTTGCCTCATTGAGTTCGTCGCTGACGAGTGTCGACCGTTTCAGTCCGACCTGGCTGGTGGCGTGCCCGCTGCCCTCGAGCCAGTCCACCAACCTCGCGATCTGAGTCGATCGGCCCGAGCCATCCGCGCCTTCGACGACAATCAATCGGCCACGCAGTTCCTCGGCTTGAACGCCCTGAACACCGTGACCGTAAAACCGCTTCGGCGACGGCTTCAGGACGACCACCTCCTCCGGCAGCGGCGGCGGGCCCGCGGCCGCACCGCGCACCCGCACCCGCGCGCCCGTGCGCCCTCGATTCTTGCTTCCCGAATTCGGTGGACCCCGCCTTTCGGATGATTCCAGTTCGGATCTCATTCCCGCCTGTAGGTAAAGTGCGAGGGCTGAATGAGTTTGTCCACCAACTGCCGGACCACCCGCTGTTGGGCTTCGATCGCTTCGGTGGCGTCAACCATGCGAAATCCGAACTGAGTGCTCATCCAGAGGTATTGGTCGAGCAGGCGCGCCTGGAAAAGCCTGAAGCTCTCTCGCGGATCGCTCGACAGGCGGAGGTCCATGCCCGCCTCGAAGTACTTTGGCTCGAGGCGATCCGCGCGAATCCGGTTGAGGCAGACCTCCAGCGGCGCCCTGAAGAAAATCGTCAGATGCGGCGGTTCGGCGAATTTGTACAATCCCCGCACCCAGTCCGGAGGGCAACCGCGCACGACGTCCCGCGCCAGGGCCGTGTAGTAGGAGGAATCCCACAACACGAGAAACCCGGCCCGCAACAGGGGCAGGACCTGCCGATCGTAGCGATCGGCGAAGTCGGTCGCGTGCAGCAGCGAAAACGTCGTGGGGGTCAGCAATTCCCGGTTTTTGATTTTGCTGGTTGTGTTGCGAACTAGATCCGAGTCCTCCCATTTGCAGAGGAAGACCTTCGCGCCCTGCATCTCCAGCCACCGAACGAGGAGGTGGATCTGGGTGGACTTGCCGGATCCGTCGATGCCCTCGAAGGCGATCATCCGGCCGCGAAGGCGTTCGGGATGCGGCGTCATCGGGTCCGGATTATTTCACGGGCAATGCGTCTGGCGGGACGGTTGGGTCGACCGGAGTCGATGGGGTGGAAGGCCGGCCGCGGTGCGCCCAGGCGACGGCGTCGCTGAACACCGTGTACACCATCGGCACCACAACCAGGGTGAGGACCGTGCTCGTGATCATCCCCCCGACGACGGCAACGCCCATGGGCCGACGGCTCTCCGCGCCCGCGCCGAACCCGATCGCGATGGGAAGAATGCCGGCGACCGTGGAGATGGCCGTCATCAGGATGGGTCGAAGCCGGATGGCGCCGGCGCGCACCATGGCCGCCGCGGGAGCAAGGCCCTTCTCTCGCAGTTGATTGGCAAACTCGACCAGGAGGATGCCGTTCTTGGTGACCAGGCCGATCAGAAGGACCAGCCCGATCTGGCTGAACAGATTGATGTTCATCGCCGGCACCTCCGGGAGGAGATGGGTCTTTCCAAGCATGGCGATGACCCAGAGCGAGCCGAGCGCCCCCACCGCCGCCAGCGGAACCGTCAGCATCACGGTGAACGGATGGATGAGACTCTCGAACTGCGACGCCAGCACCATGAACACGATCACCAGCGACAGGATGATCACCCAGGTGATCTCCTTGCCCGCGTCCTTCAGGTCCCGCGATTCGCCGTACCACGAATAAATGAAGCCGTCGGTCAACTCGGTCTTCAGGAGCTGTTCGACCCGATCCACGGCGGTCCCCATCGTCACCCCAACCGGCGTCGCGGAGATCGTGGCGCTGCGCAGCCGGTTGAACCGTTCGATCCGGTTCGGGGCAACGCCGACCTCGTGTCGCACGACGGAACTGAGCTGGATCAGCCGCCCGTCCTTGTTGCGGACATACAGGCGGTCGAGATCCTGAGGCGTTGCGCGCGACAGGCGCTGAAGCTGCGCGATGACGTCGTATTCCTTGCCGTCGCGCTTGATCTTCGAGAGGTCCAATCCTCCAAACAGGATCTGGAGGGTGCGCGAAATGTCTCCGACAGACACCCCCAGGGCCGATGCCCGGTCCCGGTCGATCGCGATCCGCAGCTCCGGTTTGTTCACTTCAAACGAGGACTGGACGTTCAGGAGATAGCCCGTGGACCGCAGCTTGTTGGCGATGCGCGCGGCCTCGCGGTTGAGCGCGGCGAGGTCATTCCCCTGAATGACCAACTGGAAGGGCGAACTGAAACTTCGTGCGATCGCCTTCGGGATGTTGGCAATCGCGATCGCCCCCTCGATATCGCGAAAGAATCGGGTCCGCAGCCCGTCCGGACCGTTGACGATGTCCTGGACGGAGCGCTTTCGATCCTCCTTGAGCTTAACGAAGGCGATGGCGCTGTTTCCCTGCCCCGGACCGCTCATGCCAGGGGCGACCATGGCGCCAAAGACGTCCACCTCCGGCGTTTGGAGGAGCATCTGCTCCGCTTCTCGAAGCATCCGGTCGGTGTAATCCGGTGTGGAACCTTCCGGCGCGCTGATGAAGCAGAGGAACCGGCCCTTGTCGTCGTCGGGCAGAAAGTCGCCCTCCAGATTGCGGTAAAGCCAGACGCTGGCGAGAACGACGCCGGCCCCGATCGCGCCGGTGCTCAAGACTCGGCCCCAGGCAGGCAGTGCGAGCACGTGACCCAGCAGGCGTTCATATCCCCGCACGAAGGCGTGCATGCCCGCCTCGAAGTTCCGTACGAGGCTGCCCGGTGGCTTCTCCACGCGTCGCAGAACGCGGGCGGACATCATCGGGGTGAGGGTGAGCGCCACGAAGGCGGAGATCGTCACCGATCCGGCGATGGCGATGGCGAACTCGACAAAGAGGCGGCCGGTCGTGCTGGTCTGAAAGGCGAGTGGCGTGAACACCGCGACCAGGGCGACCGTGGTGGCGATGACGGCGAAGGTGATCTCCTTCATCCCGCTGAAGGCCGCCTGCATCGGGGTCTTCCCCTCCTCGATGTGCCGGTGGATGTTTTCGAGCACCACAATGGCGTCATCGACGACGACGCCAATGGCCAGCACCAGCGCCAGCATCGTCAGGATGTTCACCGAGTATCCCAGCCAGTAGAGCACGACGAAGTTCGCCACGATCGACACAGGGATAGCGACGGCGGGAATGAGCGTCGCCCGCAGGCTGTGGAGGAATACGTAAATGACGACCACGACCAGGGCGAAGGCGATGGCCAGGGTCTCCCAGACCTCGGTGATTGCATGCTCGACGTAGACGGATTCGTCGTAGTTGACGGCCATGTCGATGCCCTGGGGCAGGGTGGGCAGAATGGCCTTCATCTCCTTCTTGATGCCCCGGGCCACTTCGACCGTGTTGGCCTTCGAATTCTTGACGACACCGAGGAAGATGCAGGGCTTGCCCATCGCGCGGGCCCGGGTGCGCTCATCCTCGACACCCTCCCGCGCCTCGCCGATGTCGCGGAGCCGCACGATGCGATCGCCCTGGCGCGCGACGACCAGTCGGTTGAACTCCTCGGCGGTTTTGAGTTCGCCCTGCGTCTGGATGGTCATCTCCCGGTCGAAGTTCTCCACGCGGCCGCTGGGGAGTTCGACGCTCTGCTCGTGAAGCGCCGTTTCGACGTCGAGCACCGTGACCTGGTGCGCCGCCATCCGCCCCGCGTCGAGCCAGAGTCGCATGGCGAAACGCTGCTCGCCGCCGATGAAGATCGAGGAGACGCCGGGAACGGTCTGCAGCCGGTTCTTGATCTGCTTTTCGGCGAGGGTCGTGAGTTCCTGGGGTGTGAGCCGGTCGCTGTTCATGCCGATCCAGAGCATGGGTCGCGCATCGGCGTCCTGCTTCGCCACGATGGGATCGTCGATGTCCTCGGGCAGTCGACCCCGGACGCTGGCGACGCGGTCGCGCACGTCCTGGGTCGCCACCTCGATCGGCCGCGACAAGTCGAACTCGATGGTGATGTTGCTGACCTGCTCGCGGCTCTGGCTCGTAAGCGTCTTGATGCCTTCCACCGTGTTGATGGCGTCCTCAAGACGTTCCGTGACCTCCGTCTCCACCACGCCGGGCGCCGCCCCGGGGTAGATGGTCGTGACGCTGACAATGGGCGGGTCGATGTCCGGAAGCTCGCGCACCGGCAGGCGGCTGAGCCCAATCACGCCGAACAGGACCAGCGCCAGGTTCATCATCGTGGCGAACACCGGCCGCCGGATGCAGATGTCGGGCAGTTGCACGCGTGGCCCTCCTTCCGTTCAGGCGCTGCCCTCGAGGTAGGGCATTGCGGATTGCGGCGGCGCCAGCTTGACCTTCATCCCCGGCGCGATCTTTTGAATTCCCTCGACGATGACCCGTTCATTCCCTTCGAGTCCCTCGAGGATCTCCACACGCCGCGGCATCCTCAGACCCACCTTCACCGGTTTCACGGCAACCATGCCGTCGGCGTCGACAATCATGACCGTGGCGCGGTCGCCATCCAGGATCTGGCTGAGGCCGGCCTCGGGGATCACGACCGAATTGCTGCGGACCTCCACCGTGAGATCCAGGCTGGCGAACATCCCGGGCTTGAGGAGACGCTGGTCATTCGGGATCTGCGCCTTGACGAGAATCGTCCGCGTCTCGGGATCGACGAAAGGCGCGACAAAGAAGACCTGGCCGGTAAACCGGCGCCCTGGCCACGCGGCCACGGAGACGTCGATTTCCTGCCCCGTCTGGACCTGGCTCAGGAATCTCTCCGGGACATTGAACTCGACCTTCACCGGGTCCAGATCCACCAGCCACGTCAGGGTGGTCGCGCGATTGACGAGCTGCCCGGGACTGACGGCCCGCGCCCCGACAATGCCTTTGAACGGCGCGTAGACCCGCGCTTCCTTCAGCGCGCGCTTTCGGCCCGCGACCGCCGCGTGATCGGCGGCAAGACGTGAGGCCGCCTGATCGTACTCCTGTTGTGAAATCAGCCGCGAATCGAGGAGGTCCCTGGCGCGATCGTAGGTCTGCTGACTCAACTTGAGCGTGGCCTCTCCCTCATCGAGGGCGGCCTCGAGTTTGGTTTCATCGAGCGTCACCAGCAGCGTTCCCTTGGCGATCTCCTGGCCTTCGCTGAAATGGATGATTTCGACGAAGCCTTCCGACTCGGCCTTGATTTCCACCTGCTCGTTCGCCACCACCGAACCCACCAGCGAAAGGGATTCGTGGACCGCCTCGCGAACCGCGTTGACCGCGACCACCTGCGTCACCGGCGGTCCGGAGGCCCCAGCGGCGTTCCCGGCGCCGCCAGCACCCGGTCCCGCGCCCCCGGTCCCGGCGCCGCGCGGGCTGCATCCCGCAAGCGCGGTAATGGCCGCAGCCAACAAGCTTCTCCACGGCATGAAGGGGCGCGGAATCAAGGAATCCAACCTAGGGAGCCTCCGGCAGCAGCGTCAACCGATTTGGTGAACCGAAGAAGCGTTGACCCTTGCTGACCCGTGATGACAATCCCGAACTTATGTCACCCCTTGCTCCGGCCGGCGAAACCGCGGGAGGCAGCCGGGACCATGTCTTCATCAGTTACGCCCGGGCGGATCGTGAGTGGGTCGATCGTTTGAAGGAAGTCCTCGCACCGCTGCTGCGCAGTGAACGCCTTCGGATCTGGGACGATTCAATGATCCCGGTCGGCAACAAATGGAGTGACGAGATCTCCCGCGCGCTGCAGGACGCGCGCGTCGCCGTCCTCGTCGTGACTCCGGGTTTTCTCAATTCACGGTTCATCGCGCAACACGAGCTTCCGCCCCTTCTCGATCGGGCGGGCAGGGCGGGCCTGCGGGTGGTCTGGATTCCCGTCCGCCACAGCCTTTACACGGAGACCGAGATCCGGGACTACCAGGCCGCCCATGACCCCGCGCATCCCTTGAGTGAACTGTCGTCCGCCGAACAGGACAAGGCCCTCGTCGAGATCGCGCTGCACATCAAGGAGGCCTTCGAAGCCGTCGCGCGGGAACTCCCTCCGCCGGCTCCCGACCGATCCAGCCCCGCCGCGCCGCATCCCTCAACCGCCCTGCTCGAGCGGGCCGGCAACCTCACGGAATCGGAGCTCGTCGAGGACCTGCTCAAGGGGCGTTGGACACTGGACGATCTGGCCGATGCGATCGAACCGGATCCCGCCCGCGCCTTCCGGCTGGTCCAGCGCATCCTGTCGACATCCTCAGGATACTGGTGCCGCCTCCTGAACTCCTTTCTGGCGTCCCGGGTCCGCCTGCCTGCGGACGAACTCATCGAGTTCGCCCTGCACAACCCCATCGGGTGGGGCGCCCGTTCCGCCGCGTTGTCGCTCCTGCGGTTCCGCGGCACGATGACTTCCTCCACGGCCATCAATCAACTTGCCAAACGCGTCGAAAAGATCACGGACGCCGGGTTCGATACCGAGCGCATGATCATCTACGCGCTCGGCTTCGTGGGGGGACGTTCGGAGATTCGATGGATGCTGGATCGGGCGGGCGCCCTGATCGCGAGTTATCCAAACGAAAAGCTGGGGCCGTATGCGGTCATGGCCTTCCTCCACAGCTACCTCGTTGCGACGAGCGAACACGAGGAAAGCGACGCCCTCGACGATTTCCATCGCACGGTCACGGCCACCCAGGAGCACAAGAATCTCGACCTCGGCTTCTTCGACTATTCAGACGAATTCCAGTGCCTGCGGCCCGGAAAGGCCGTTCAACTCTTCCGCCACTGCCGCGACCATCGTTATCCGGAATGCCTGACCGCGGTCCTGGCTGCGCTCGGCAATCGGCCCAACCCCTTCCTGATGGACGAACTCCTGGAATTGGGATCCGCCGAGCCGCGGACCTCCGCGGTTGCACAGGCTGCCATTCACGCCGCGGCCTACATCGGCACCCCGGTCGTCGAGCGCCGACTGCGCGAGGCGGACTCCGCGGGACTGCCAACCGCCAGGGCCGCGCGCTTCCTCGCCGCCGGCCTCTGCCAGTTGGAGGAGGCCGCCACCGACATCGCCGATGCGATCCGTGACCCCTCCAGCACAGGAGGGAGCTGGACCAATGACGTGCGCGGAAACGCGCTCTGGGCCGCCGGAGAACTCGGCCGGAAGGATCCCGGTTTCGCTCGCGAACTGCTCGATCCCCTGAAGCACGATCCCAAGGACCCGATCGCCCGGGGCCTCGCGTGGATCGGTCTGGCCAAGGCGGGGTGCGCGCAGGATCGGGCGGCGTTCTCCACTGCGTTTGAGACCGCAACCGGATTCGTTGAACGCCTCCACGTCGCGACGGCGGCGGCACTCGCCGGGTTTCCCGAATTCCTCCCGGACGGCATACGGGCGACGATCGACAATCACTCGCCTGTGTATCGGCTGATCGCCCATGTGAAACGCGACGTCCAGGCGGCGCTTCAAGAGCATGGCGGCAAGGGAGGGCAATCGCTCCTCCTGCTGATGGACCTCGGCGCGTTCGATTGATCTCCGCCTGCGTCCGTTCCTGGCTGGCGCGTCCGTCCATCCCGGCTGCATTGGGCAACGGTCGTCTCGACCCCCTTTGCCGATCGGCACACCTTCGTCTCCGTGCACGTCCTGGTCGTCCCCGACAAGTTCAAGGGCACCCTGACCGCCGAAGCCGCCGCGCATGCGATCGCACGCGGCTGGCGGCATGTCCGACCGGCGGATGGGCTCGAACTGCTGCCGATGAGCGACGGCGGCGATGGGTTCGGGGACGTGGTCGGCGGACTCCTGGAAGCCCGGACACGATCGCTGCTCACGATCGACGCCGCCGGTCGACCCTGTCGCGCCCGCTGGGGATGGTCCGCGACCCGGCGGATCGCCATCATCGAGACGGCCCAGTCCAACGGGCTCGCGCTCCTGCCGCGCGGCCGGTTTCATCCGTTCGATCTCGATACCTTCGGCGTTGGCCGACTGATCCAGGCGGCGCTCGCATCGGGTGCGCGTCAATGCCTCCTGGGCGTCGGCGGCAGTGCCACCAATGACGGCGGGTTCGGTCTCGCCCGCGCCATGGGCTGGCGGTTTGTCGATGACCGCGGCCGGGAACTGACCCGGTGGATGGAACTGGAGTCTCTTGCAGGGATCATGCCGCCTCCGGATCCCGCCGACCCCTGCGAGTTCGTCGTGGCCACGGACGTCAGCAATCCCCTGCTCGGTCCCCGGGGGGCCTCGCGGGTGTACGGACCGCAAAAAGGCCTTCGTCCCCTCGACATGGCGCGCGCGGAGCGCCCCCTGAAGCGTCTCGCGGAAGTGGTGAGGAGCCAACTCGGGTTTGACAGCCGACGCCCCGGCAGCGGCGCCGCGGGGGGACTCGGCTTCGGCCTGCAGGCCTTTCTGAAAGCCGAACGCCGGCTCGGCTTCGATGTGTTCGCCGAACTCGCGCGTCTCGAACAGCGGGTCGACCGCTGTGACCTGGTCGTCACCGGCGAAGGCGCCGTCGACCGTTCCACGTTGATGGGCAAAGGCGTGGGCCAACTCCTTTCCCTCTGCCGGCGGCACGGCAGGCCGGTCGTCCTGATGTGCGGGCGCGTTGCCATCGGCCGACGCCCCCCGCCCGGCGTGGTCGCCATCGGAAGCCTTGCGGAACTTGCGGGCGAAAAGACCGCGATGGAGCAATCCGCACGTTGCCTGCGGCAGCTCGCCATGAACCTCGCCCGTTCCGCCGTCCCTGTTTCCTGACCTACTGATGGCGCTTCCGCGCCCGACGCTTGGCCTCGAGCAGGCGGTCTGTGGCCGACATTTCCGGTTTGGACGGCGTTCCGCCCGCCTCGGCGGCCGCCGGCGCTCCCGATGGGGGCGGTTTGGGTGATGGCCCCGATGAAGCAGGTTCCTGATCCAAAGGCGGGTCCGGCGCGTGCTTCGGCTGGAAAAGTTCCGGCGCCGGCGTGATGGCGGGGCCGGTATGGCTCGCCCGAACCTCCTCCTTTCGCGCCAGGAGCGTCGATAGTCCAGGCGGACCGCCCGGCGCCGCGGGCTTCCGTCGGATTCGACAAGCGACCAGCAGCCGGGCCCACGCTCGGGCGATTTCCTCACGATCCAACTGGACGCGGCGGACGCCGACATCGAGGGGAAACAGAACGACCGCGGCGGCAAGCAGCCACCACCAAAGGTCCCGTGGCTGGTACGTCGTGCGACGATCGTGCAGGTAGGGATTGTCGGTGGGATTGACGGGATCGACGATGCGGCCGCCCCCGGCCTCGGCGAGTTGCTGCAACAGCGGGCGATTGGGACCGGCGGAACGGAACTCGGGCGAGTAATTGAGGCTGGCGCCCAGTATCTGGGATCCCCGGACCTGGCCGTCGGCAATGTCGAGGAGGTTGATCATGTAGGCGCCCACCTCGTGCGCCGGGAATTCCGCCTCGTACCGGCCAGGACCCTTCTGCTCCAGGCGCACCGTCTGCGGCTTCCCCTTGGGATCCGCAATCACCGCCTGGAGATTCAGGAAGTTCCGGAATTCCCCCTCGTTGTTCAAGGCCTCGACGCTGATGTGCCCCAGACCGTTCTCGAGCGACACATCCGCGTTGAAGTCGGTGGATTCGACCTTGCGCAGCGCCCATTGGGCGAGTTGGGACCAGAACTGCCGGTACCGACCCCAGCCGATCCAATCAGCCGCCCATTTGGCACGCGCGTCCGATGTGAACGCGACCGCGCGACCGAGACCCAATTGCCACTGGGCCAGAATCGGATCGCCTTTGTCCGACACCAGCGGGATCTCGGCACGGGGTTTGGCGCTGGTCGCGACATAGCCTCGGAGCTGCGGGTACTCCGCGCCGCCGATCCCGCGGGTGATTTCACTTTGCGCGGCCACCTGGGGTTTGAACGGGTCCTCGACAATCGCGGACTTGAGGATGACGGCAGCCTCCTTGGTGAAGATCTGCGGCAGTTGGGCCGGGGAACGGACGTCATAGAATCGACCGCGGCCCTTGTCGGCCATCTCGATCATCGTCGACGGCTCGACGTGGCCGCCAATCATGACCGTGCTGATGGTGATGCGGTCCGCGACGATGGCGCTGATCAGCTTGGCACTTGGCGCCTGGGGATCGCCGTCGCTGAAAACCACCATGTGCTTGAGATTGGCCGTGGATTTCTGAAGGGCCCGGTGGGCCATCGCCATGGGGCCTTCGAATGCCCCCATGTCCCCCGGATTCATCCCCATGATCTGCTGGCCCAGCGCGCGCTTGTCTCCAACCGGCGTCAGGTCAAAGAGCCAGCGTTCCGTTCCATCCCACAACACGATTCCCATTTCGTCCTGCGGCCCCAGCGCCTGAAGCGCCGCGAAGGCAATATCGCGCGCCCACTGGTTGCCATTGGGAAACTCGGTGGCGTGAACGACGAGCACGAGCGCTCCCTTTGGAAGGACCTTTTTGCTGCTCAGTTCCATGTCGACCGGCAGGGTCTCCTCCAGCGGGGTGCCGCGATAGCCGCCCGCGGCAAAGGCCTGGTCCCCGCCCAGGGCCACCAATCCGACGCCAAAATCCCGCACGGCACTCTCCAGCAGACGCATGAGGTCGAGGCTGAGATCCCCGGCGGCCACGTTGGACAGAAACACCGCGTCGTAACTCTGCATCTCCGCGAGCGTGCCCGGGAATCGCGACAGATCCCCGACGACGACCTCGAACTGCGATGCCCTCAAGGCCGCCGCCAGCGGGCGGTCCGCCTCCGGGTCCGACGAAATCACCAGGACTCGGGGGTCGCCCCGGACGGACGTGTACCCCGTGGACCGATTGTTTTGGGCGACGGTGTCCTCCGGCGTATCCAGGCGCACGTCGTAGGTGTAGAACCCCGCCTCTTCGAGAGTCTGACCAAAGCTGAAGAGATTCTTGCCGGCTTGAAGCTGAACGGACTGGCTGCCGAGCAATTGATCGTTGCGGTAGAGCGAAAGGGTCGCCGGTGTCGCGCGGTCGCTGTCGGCGAAGATCTTCACCTCGAACGTCTGCCCCTTTTTGAGCGCATTCGGGACCAGGATCTTCTGGATTCGGGCGTCGCTTCCGCGTTCCGCGCCGAGGGGAACGACATCGACTGTCACCCCGAGCGGACGGGCGGCGGCCACGGCCTGCACGGCGTCGCCAATCGTCTGATTGCCATCCGTGAACAGCACCAGGCGACGTTGACCCGCCTCAGGAAACGCGGCGGTCGCCAGGCGGATCGCGCCCGCAATGTCTGTCGCTCCACTCGAGATGACGGCCTGGACCTTGGGAAGGTTGACCGCCGTGTTTGCCACCGACTCGATTGCGGCATCGCCCCCGAAGACCACGATCCCGCCGCGATCGGTCATGCGCTTGCGCGCGGATAGCGTGTTGACCGCCTCCCGCGCTGCATCCTGCTGGGTGCCGGGAATACTGTCGGAGCGGTCGAGGACAAAGAACACATTGATGCCCTCGCCGGGAAGTCGGTACCGCATCCCCGCCAGGGCAAGTCCCAGGAGGAGGGTGACCGTCACTCGAATGCCGAGCGCGGTCCAGCGTCTCCAACCCACGAGCGAACTGTCCGATCGCCACGCCAGGGCCAACGTCCAGGCCAGCGCCAGTGCCAGCGCCAACAACCACTCCGGATGCGTGAACTGAAAGGGCATGGGCCTGCCTCCCGCTCACCGTGGCGGCCGCCTGAATCGCGCCCCCTGGAGGTCCTCCCGGGCAATTCCCCGTCCGCCCCCGACCCCTCCGGCCAAAGCCGGCGGCAGGTCGGACTCGGATCGTCCTGCCGCCTCCAAAACGCCTTCGCGACGGATGAATTTCAGCACGCGATGATTCCCCCCATCGGCAACATACAGGTTGCCATGCGAATCCAGGCAGAGGCTCCAGGGATTGTTCATCCGCGAGGGCTCGGCGCCGGGGCCGCCCAGCGTTTCCAGCCAGCGGTCCTGCGCGTCAAACACCTGGACCCGGCTGTTCCCGAACTCGCAGACGTACTGCCGGCCCGCGGCGTCGATCCGGATATCGTAGGGGTAGCTGAACTCGCCCGGTCCGCGCCCCGGGCCGCCGTGCGCGCGGAGAAATCGACCGTCCCTGTCGAACACCTGGATGCGGTGATTGCAGGCATCCGCGACATACAATCGTCCGGCCGCGTCGACATCCAGCCCCTCGACCCTGTTGAACTCGCCCGGACCCGTGCCGGCCCGCCCGATCCCAGCCAGGTAGGCGCCATCGGCGAGCCGAAACTTTTGCACCCGCTCCACCACGCCATACTCGCACACAAAGCATTCTCCCCGGGAATTGACCGCCGCCGCCCGCGGAAACCAGAGCTGTCCCGCATTCGTTCCCCGAGTGCCCCATTGCGTCACCAGCGTGCCATCGGGGTCGAAAACATTGAGCCGGTTATAGTGGGGTTCGACGACCACAATCCTGCCACCCGGCGCAGTCGCCATGCCCTTGGGTTTGCCCTTCAGGGTCTCGGGCATCTGCCATTGAAAAAGCCAGCGCCCGTCGGGACCGAACTTCTGGACCCGCCCCGTGATGTCGACGGCAAACAACGCATCGTCCGCATCCACCGCGACCGAGCGCGGCTTGTTGAAGTAGCCTGGCCCGGTCCCACGCGAGCCGATCACCTCCACCCGTTCAAACAGACGAGAGTTCAGACGGGCGGAAGTCGCGTCCGACGGCGGGGTGCAGCCGGCGACCAGCGCGCAGCCCGTCAGGGCCAGCGCGGCGCTCACGGCGTGGCGAGTCTTCCACAACGATCGCGCGGCGACGGCCACGGCAAGGGGAAATGCCGCCATCCCTCCCAGCATCAGGCAGAGTGCCGTCACCTGCGCGTTGTGGCCGTAATGGAGCAGATTGAAAATCATCAGCGAGAGCGAATCCCCGCCGGGCGGCACGATGAGGATCACCGTCTCCACATCCCACAGGCAAAGGAGATAGACGACAAACCACGCCCCCCGAATCGCGCCCCCGCCGCTCGGCCAGACGACGTCCCGCCACATCCTCCACGGACTCGCCCCGGCGAGCCTCGCGAATTCCATCAATCGCGGATCGGAGGCCCGCCACGCGTGCGTGGCCCCCATCCAGCCGATGAAGAAATAGCGCGCCGACAGCGCCGCCACCATGATGAGCGCCGATCGGCGGACGTACACAAGCCAGGGCAATGAAGCCCCCAACGAGAATACGATCCCCACGAAGATCCCCGGCAGCGCGAAGGGTATCGCGCTGATCGCCGGCCACCGCCATCGCGCGAACGCCGCGCCCACAAGACAGACCAGCGACGCCGTCGCAACCGAATACCCAAAGGAGCGGACCCCGACCGGCCAGGAGGCTTCGAACGCCGGCGCCAATTCGGTCCACGTCCGGGAATTGCTGGCGGCGCCGGCGAGCGGCACGCCAAGCGAAAGGATCAGGACGACCGCCGCCCCCGCAACCACCGTTGCCCGCAATCCGCGCCCCAGACGTTGCCCCAGCAGTTGGCCGGCGGCGGGACCGGACGAGGCGGGCCAGCGCACGCGCCTCCACACGGCGCCCCCAGCGAGTCCCAACAGCAGCAACCCAGGTAACCAGCTTCTCGCGAACGCCGCGGTCGCGTCGAACCGCGTGGAAAACTCCAGCCAGACCTCCGCCGGCCATACGCGCGCCTGAAACAGTGCGGGCACGGCAAAATTCCCAATGGCCAGCACGGCGGTGATCATGGCCGGCTGGGCGAGGCCGCCGAGTGCCGCCGGCCACAGGATGTGCCGCACGGCGGCTGTGCCCCGAAGCTCGGGGGTCGCCTCCAGTAGCCGGGCATCCGTCCTGTCCCACACACCGGTCAGAAGCAGGGTCGTCACCGGCCACAGGAGCAACGCGAGAACGCCCGCCGAACAGATCAACGGAAGCCATCGTTCCACCCACCACCCGTTTCCAATCCGCCAGGCGCCGGCGAATCCAACCCAATCCATCCAAAGACCTGCGACGAAGAAACCGGGAAGGACAAGGACCACGATTGCCAGGCCCAACCAGACGCGCCTTTGGAGCGGCCCCGACAGGTGAGCGGCCAACGCAACAACAAAACCCAGGACCACCGCCACACCGGTGGCGCCAACGGTCACTGCCAGGCTGTTGGCAACCTCGAGGAACTTCATGGCTCAGCGCACAAAGGTTGCCTGCAACCATCTCACCGAGGGATCGAGATCGCGAAGGATCGTGTCCCAGTCGATCGTTCCGACTTCGCTCCGGCCCGGAAAGGAGGCGGATTCGAGTGCGCCGGCGGCGACAAGCCGCGCCTCCGTTCCCATTCCGCCCAGAAACGCCAACAGCTTCGAGGCGGCGTCCGGATGCGGCGCCCGGACGACGCGCGCGATCGTGTTCGGAATCAGCAATCCATCCTCCGCCGAAAGCGGATGCGCCGCCACATCGAGCCCCTCGCGCCGTCCAAACGCGACATCATCCGAGTCAGTCAGGCCCACCCAAGCATCGCCGCGCGCGACGATCTTGACGACCAGTGAATTGCCATCGACGAGGAGGGGGCGGTTGGCAGCGAGCGCCTCACACCAGGTCCGCCATGCGGCGTCGCCCCATCGCTGTCGAAGGACCAGCAGGTGGGCGAGCGTCGTCCCGAAGATCGGATACGCCATGGCGATGCGCCCGCGGAATTCGGGCTGGGTCAACGTCGAAAGCGATAAGGCGGCCGGGAGCGTCCGGGTCGGATGCGCCGAAACCACGAGCACGCGCTCGCGATGGCCGAACTGGCGGAGCTCCGGCTCCAGGATTCCCTCCCGGACGAGTTGCCGCGTGCGCAGTTCCTCGTTGCTCCACCAGACATCGGCTTGCGGGTTCTTCGCCTCGAGCACCAAGCGGTTCGCGAGGCCGGTCGTCTTGGTGGCTTCGTTGTCGAACACCGGATCGACCTCGATACCGGTCGCCTGGCGAAACTCCTTGAAGATCGGCTCGGCGAACACCCGGTCCTGCGCCGCATACACCGTGACCGAATCCCCGGTGCGTCGGCACCCGGCGAGAGACAGGATCAGGAGCAGGACGATCCACGGTCCCGGATGACCGCGCGTTGCAGATCGTGGACGGCGGGAAACCCTCACCCGCCCCTGCAGTCGCGGGGGCACCTGCTCCCATCGGACGGAAGAGGGACGGGGTGAGGGCCGGATCATGGGTTGGGCTCTCAGAAGATGATGCATCAGCGTCCCCAACTTCTTCAGGCGGTTCGCCGGTGGTAGTACCACCACTCGGCCATCAAAATCGCAAGGGCTACCCCGGCGAACCACCGCCAGATTTCCAGGTTCGCGCTGCGCATGGTCGTCGCAGGCGTGCCACCGAAAGGCCCGACCGCCACCTCCTCGTGGGGCGCCGAATCGCTCTCCCTCGGATCCAAGGCGCGGACCGCGAAGCTGGTGGTGTTGGTTCGCCACCGCATCTCGTAGATCCCCTGGTGATCCGTTGCTCCGAACACCACTTCGTGAGCCCCCGGATCCACCGGGACCGATTGCCACGAGCCCGCGGGGGGGCGCACCTCGACGGATGCAACGCCCACAGGCAATTCAAATCGCAGAGGATCCCCGGCACGAATGTTCAGTCGTTCCGCGCGGGCTGTCGCGGGATTCAGCCAGTCCACCGCGTTGGCGACGAAGATCGGGAAGGACACGCGCAAGGGCCAGGTGCTCGACAGCAGGTCGAACCCAATCCACACCACCCGCTGGCGCCCCAACTCCCCCGCGACGAGCATCGGCGATTGGGGAGACTCCGCGAGGACCGTTCCCCAGGCCGGCGGCTTGATCCCCGTCGCCTCCGTCACGGCGACCCCGTCGAAGCTCACGAATCGCAGCAGCGGATGGGTGGTCTTCCAGTCGATGATGGGCGGGGCCCGCACCGTCCCCGTCGTCTCGAACCAGTTGGTGGGGGCCACGCGGATGGCGAGGAGATTGGCCTCGGGCCAACGGGCGGGTGGGACGTCGTCCAGGACCACGAAATCCCAGGCCCCACCGGCAGCGGGAACCTCGCCCGCGACGGTCAGTTCCACCGGCCCCCCCGATCGCAGGGCACGCTCGAGAAATTGGTCCCCGCGTGTCACGAGCAGGACATGGATCGGCCGGGGCAACTGGCTGACGACACTGGCCTGGTTGTCCGCCGGCAGGTCGTCCTTGGCCGTGTGGCGCACCGTGAACACTCCATCCCGTGGCTGGTTCACCAGGAACAGCAGCGGCGCCGACTCGCCCGCCGCCAACCGGACGGAGCGCACATCAACGACCTGGCCCTCGAACTGCAATTCGACCGTCGTGTCGATGGCCGCGGTTGTCAGGTTCGCCAGGCTCGAAAAGATCGCGCGCTGGTTCGGATTCTCCGGATTGGCCCGCACGTCCAGGGAGGCCAGGGCGATGTTGTTCCGGCGGACGCCGACCTTGTGGAAAACGAGCGGCAGATTGTGATTGGCGAATTCCTCGAGGTCGCCGAGCGCGCCGTCGCTGAAGAGATGGATCTCGGCGTCGGGGATGTCGCGAACCAGGCTCTCCGCCATCTTCAGCGCGTCCACCATGCGCGCCGGACCGTCGGTCACCTTGCAGGCATCCAACGCGCCCCGGAGGAGGGCCTTGTCAGAGGTCGCCGATTGTCGGACCTCGACGCGCGGTCCGGCCTGGAGGATCACCATGAGCTGGCCCGGCTTCAGGCCGTCCACCCACTTGCGGGCCTGGGCGCGGGCGGCCTCGAACCGCGACGGATTGACGTCGGTGCTCTGCATGGACGCGGAGGCATCCAGAATCAGGACGCGAAGCTGACTGGGCGCCTGCCGTCCGGCGAAGAATGGACGCAACAGCGCCAGGACGGCAAAAACCAGGAGCAGAATCTGCAACAACAGGAGCCAGTTCCTGCGCAGTTTCTGAAACGGCGCGCTCGCCTGGGTCTCCGCCAGGTAACGGCGCCACAGCACCGTGCTCGGAACGCGCACCATCGCCCGGCGTCGCTTCAGCAGGTAAAAGAGCACGATCACCGGAATCGTGCTCGCGAACCAGAGGGCGATCGGGGTGAGAAATCGCATGGATCCCGGGCCTTCAGGCGAGGACCTGTTCCTTCCGAAGATCCCGCAGGAGCACGTCTTCCAACCGGGCGTCGGAGCGGACCCGGAAGAATCGAATCCCCCGCCCGCGGCAGAATTCGCGGAGGGCCTGGCAATAGTTGTCGACCACCTGCCGGTACGCCCGAAGACGAAACCTTCCGAAGGTGACCTCCTGTTCGGCGGCCGTCTCCGAATCGACCAGTCGCAGATCCCCGAAGGTCGTCGGGTTCAATTCCTCGGGAGCAAGGATCTGGAGGACGGTCACGTGGAACCCGCGACTGACGAGCGCGTCCAGTCCATCCGCATACCCCCAGGGATCGAGCACGTCACTCAGCACCACCGCCGCGCCCGCCTGCCGCACCTGCATTGCCGTTCGTCGCAATGCCCGGTTGAAATCGGCCGCCCCCCCGGCGGTGACCCGACCCAGGTTCCGAAGAAAGGTCAGGGCGGACTTCCGGCCGCGCACCCCCGACAGCGCCTTCCGGTACGGAAGTTCCGCGGACAACGCAGGCTCTCCATCCGGCTCGGGATCCGGAAACACCCGGACGCTGACCCGATCAAAACCGCACAGGGCCAGGTACCCAATCGCGGCGCCCACCTGCCGGGCGAACTGAAATTTCGAGGGAACCCCGAAATTCATGGATTCACTCGCGTCCAGGAAGATCTGGACCGGCAATTCCCTCTCTTCCTCGTAGAGCTTCACGAACAGGCGGTCCAATCGGCCGTACAGGTTCCAATCCAGGTAACGAAGATCGTCGCCGGCGACATAGGATCGGTAATCGGCGAACTCGATGGACTGCCCGCGGGCCTTGCTGCGTCGCTCGCCCCGACCAGCGCTCCGGGATCGTCGACGGGAGACCAACTCGAGTTGCTCGAGTTGGTGCATGAGCCTCGGATTCAGCAGCGGGACATCCACGGGTCTTGAAACCGATTCAACGCCGGATCCGCAACGGGCGGAAGCGGCAAAGTTGCCGTGGGACCGGAGCGGATGGCCGGATGGCTGATCGGAATTCCCTAAGGAATCTATTTTCAACATTGACACTACGTTAAGGCGCATCCTTACTTCCCTAGATCGCTGCGTCAGAGCAGGTGATCTGTGTGCGTGTGTAGGTCTTTGGATCGGCTAAGGCCAGGAATCGTCGAAAAATGAAAGAATGAACAACCCTTTGTTATGAATCGCATCCATCCATTCGCAATTGGCTGCGTCACTTGCGGCTTGGCCGTTGCCTCCGCCCAGGCCGCGGAGGTTGTCTATGACAATTTGACGTCTCCCGTGGGTCTCTACCTCGGTAATCTGGGCCCCTATGAAGAGATCGCTGATGACGTGAAGCTGGCTCCCGGCGGGCGCATCTTCAATTCCATTGCCGTCGCTTATACAGGCAACGGCTTTGATGGCGACGAGACGCATGACGTTGACATTGTACGCCATGGACGGCCCGCCCACTGGGGATGCGAAGTCCGGAAGTTTTGGGTTCGACACGCCCGGCACGGTGCTCTACACCGCCTCGGCTAAGATTGTGGAAGGCTCCGCCAACACGATTGTTTTCAGCGACAATTCCGGCTCGGTCCTTCTTCCAGAAGTCGTGGGCGTGGGTCTGTCGTTCGGCGGCATCGATTTCGATCCGTCCACTTCAGATGCCGGCCCGCTTCTGTTCTATCCGCCGAGCGACGGATCGAGCTTCAAGGATTTCTGGCAGAGGCCGTATCAAACTCCGGGCGATGAGTGGGGTTTGTTTACCTTTCAAGGGGGTCCCCCGGTGAATTTTGGACTCCAGATCACGGCTGTTCCGGAGCCCGGCACATGGATAAGCATGGGCGGACCACGCTCCTTTTTCGGCACCGTCTTTGTCCGTCGTCTTCGCAAGTCGAGCTAACCCCGCTTCTTTGGAATGCCTCCCTCCAGGGTTATCCCGGAGGGATGGCACCACGATCGCCGGGGGTTGAGCGAAGCGACACCCCGGCCCGTGACGCCAATCAGAATTCTCGACCCTGGAGCGGAGGTTCGCATGGCTCGGCGGGGGTGCCCACATCTCTCGGCAACCCCTTTGGAGCTCCGTACCGGGGGTATCGCTTCGCTCACCGTGCCCCGATCCACGCCACCGGAGCGCGCCGTCGCTCCGCGACGCCGGGAACTTTTTTGGAAACGCTGTCCGGGGCGGCAACCATCACTGCGTCGCTCCGCGACGCACCACCCCTCCGGGAGCCCGCGCCTCCGCTCCGGGCTCCACACCCCCTCCGATGTGCGCGATGTCCGCCAATCTCCCGGCCAGGGGCTTCATCGCCCGGACACCTCGAGATCGAACTGGCGCCGTGGAACGACGCAGAACACTCCGAACGGAAGCCAGGATGATCGCAGGGGGCTGAGCGAAGCGACACCCCCCGGAACCGTGACGCCAATCAGGATTCTCGACCCTGGAGCGGAGGGATCGCACGGTTCGGCCCGGGGTGCCCGCATCCCTTCCAACAATAGCGCCTCAGGGAACGCAGCCAACCGGCTCGCGCCTCGGCTTCCTGCGTCGGCCGTCCTCGTCGAATCCTTCACCATCGATTGACGTCGTCTGTCCCGTCGTGTGACCTCAGCACGATGATCGCGCGTGTCGCGCTCGACCTGGCCCTCCGCCGGGAGTTCGACTACGAGATTCCACCGGAGATGTCGGACCGTGCCGTCGTGGGCCGCCGGGTCAAGGTTCCCTTCGGCCGGCGCGAGGTCCTCGGAAGCATCGTCGCCGTGCTCGAACACTCGGAGCGCGCGACGCTCCGGCCGTTGTCCGCGGTCCTGGGCGCGGAGGCGCAGTTCACCCCGGAGATCCTCGAACTGGCGCGGTGGATGGCGGGCTACTACTGCTGTCCGCTGGAATCCGTGCTCAAGAGCGTTTTACCGGACGCGGTGCGGAAAGAGAACCCCGGGTGGCGCGAGCGGTTGAAGGTGCGGATCCTGCCTCACCCTTCGACTCTTCCCGCGCTCACCAAGCGGCAGCAGGATCTCTGGAACATCCTCGAGGAATGGCGGGAGCTTGCCCTCCAGGAGCTCCTTCGACTGGCCGGCACCACGGCCGGGACGGTCCGACGCCTCGAGGACAAGGGGCTTGTGACGATCACCAGCGAGGTCGCCGAGCGTGATCCGTATGCGGCCGATCAGATCCTCCCCACCGATCCCCTCGTCCTCAACCCCGATCAGGCGCGGGCACTTGCCGAGATCGTCGCAACGCTCGGCCCGCCGGTCTCACCGACGGTCTTCCTCCTGCACGGCGTGACGGGCTCGGGAAAGACGGAGGTCTACCTTCAGGCGATTGCCCATGCCCTGGAACGTGGTCGCGGCGCCATCGTGCTTGTCCCGGAGATCTCCCTCACGCCGCAGACGGTCGAGCGTTTCAAGGCCCGGTTCAATCACGGACCGGCCCGAACACTTGTCGCCGTGCTTCACAGTCATCTCTCCGCCGGCGAGCGCCACGATGAGTGGCACAAGATCCGGCAGGGCCGGGCCCGCATCGCCATTGGGGCGCGTTCCGCCGTGTTCGCGCCGGTGCCGTCCCTCGGCCTCATCATCGTGGACGAGGAACACGAGCATTCCTACAAGCAGGAGGAGGCACCGAGGTACCACGCGCGGGACGTCGCGATCGTCCGTGCCCGCCAGGCCGGGGCCGTCGTGGTTCTCGGATCGGCAACACCGTCGCTCGAGAGTTACTACAATGCCCGTCGGCGGAAATACCGCCTTCTCGAGCTGGGATCCCGCGCGGACGATGCGCGCCTGCCGATCATTCGCGTGGTCGATATGCGGAGCGAGGCCCGCCGGGCAAAGGGTCCGCCGATTCTGTCTCATCCGCTGCATGAGGCCATCCTCCAACGCCTCGAACGGCGGGAGCAGGTCATCTTGTTTCTGAACCGGCGCGGCTTTTCCACCTCGCTCCAGTGTCCGCTGTGCGGATTCGTCGCCGGTTGCCCGAACTGTTCCGTGGCGCTCACGTACCACCGGCACAAGCAGAAGCTTTGCTGCCACATCTGCGGGCACGAGGAGGAGGCTCCGCGCGCGTGCCCGGAAAAGGCATGTCGAAATCCGGCGATCCGGTACGCCGGCCTGGGCACCGAGCGCCTCGAGGATGCCCTGGTCCGGACCTTTCCACGGGCGCGCCTGGCTCGCATGGATTCCGACACGCTGCAGCGGAAGGAGGACTACCGCCGCATCCTCTCGGAATTCCGAACCGGGCGAATCGACATCCTTGTGGGCACCCAGATGATCGCCAAGGGCCTGCACTTCCCGAACGTCACGCTCGTGGGCATCGTTCACGCCGACCTCAGCCTTCACATGCCGGATTTCCGGGCCGGTGAACGAACCTTTCAATTGCTCACCCAGGTGGCCGGGCGCGCGGGCCGGGGGGACATTGAGGGGGAAGTGTTTGTCCAGGCCTTCACGCCGTTTCATCCCGCCATCCAATACGCCCGGCGGCACGATTACCTCGGCTTTTACGAGCAGGAACTCGAATTCCGCGAGCAACTCCAGTATCCGCCCTTGAGCCGGGTCGCTCTCCTGACCCTGCGCGGGCGGAATGAGGAAAAGGTGCAGTTTGCCGCGGATCACGTCCGCAAGGCACTGGGTGAAGCCCTTGTGTCGATCGGGGACCTCGTGATCGCGGGGCCCGCGCCGGCGCCCCTGTTGCGGGCAAAGACCTACTATCGCTACCAGATCATGCTTCGAACCCGCGCAATGTCCCGGCTCTCCAGTCTGCTGGCGCCCTTTGTCGAGACGCTCACGCTGCCGGAGGATCTCCGATTGATCGTGGACATCGATCCGGTCGATCTCATGTAGCGCCGGGGGCGGACGGGCACGCTTCTCCCTCCGACGCGTCCTCGGGGAGGAGTGCAATGCCCGGTTCACGCCGACAACTCCGCCCGCGCCGAATCTCCGGCCACCCCTTGGCGTCCCTCCGCCGTCCTGTACCCCAAAGCGATCCAACCGAATACACCCGCCACCGCGAACATGAGCACCGCATAGAAGAGAAACTCCGCGCTGCCGCTGGCGTGGACAACGTGCTCATTGAGCTGCGTGATCAAGGCAACGAGGAAGTTCCCGGCGGCCGTCGTCAGCAACCAGAGGCTCATCACCACGCTCTTTAAGGATGCCGGCGCCTGCGCATAAGCGAACTCCAGGCCGGTCGCACTCACCAGGACTTCTCCCAACTCGAGGACGAAATACGGAATCAGTTGCCATGCCAGGGTCAACGTTGCGCCCGCCTCGACGCGCCGCTGAATCCAGGCGCAGATCACAAACGAGAGGCCGGCGAAGACCATCCCAAACCCCATCCGCCGAAGCGCCGTGGGGCGCCATCCGATCCGTTCCAGGAGTGGGTAAACCCCCAGCGTGAGCACGGGCACCCAGAACAACACCAAAAGGGCGCTCACCGACTGAATCCGCTCCGCATCGACCCGGTAGCCAAGGACGTCAAACGGCCGCAGCCGCTCTCCCTGGAGCACCCACGACGAATTGATCTGGTCGAACAAGGCCCAGAACACCGGCACCGGGAGAAGAACTAGCGCCACCCGCCCCACGCGACGAAGCCGGGACCCCCTCGCAGAATCCGCAGCGCCGGCGACATTGTCCGGTTCTTCCGCGTCCGCCGATCTCCCGGACGGGGGCCGTTTCACATACCACCTCGACCCGGAACGGAACACCACAGCGGAAAGCGCCATGAAGATTCCCGGGACGCCGAACGCCCAGGCGTAGCCGCCGCGATCGCGAATCAGCGGTACCAGCGCGAACGCAAAGAGCGCCCCAAGGTTGATCGACCCATAGAAGAGTCCGTACACCCGCGGCAACTGGTCTTCGTCGGCGCGCCCGAACTGGTCTCCAACGAAAGCGGAGACGCAGGGCTTGATGCCGCCGGCGCCCACCGCGATGAGACACAGACCCGCATACACGCCGTGCGCCGCGCCCTCGGAAACGGCGAGCAATCCATGTCCGAGGCAGTAGAACACCGAGAGCCCGAGAATCGTGCCGTAGCGTCCCCACCAGCGGTCGGCCAACCACGCCCCTGCAAGCGGCAGAAAATACACCGCCATCTTGAAGAGGTGGACAATCGTCTTGGACTCCTCGCCGGGCATCCGCAGCTCGTTCTTCAGGTACAGCGTCAGGATCGACAGCATCCCGTAGAAGCTGAAACGCTCACAGGCCTCCATTGCCACGATGAAGGGAACCTGCCTGGGAAACCGAGGGTGGAGTGTCATCGAGTCGAGGCGATTGACTCCGTTGCATACCCGGTCGCAGCGTCGGGCCTCCATGAGAAAACACACTTACGCCAGGATGTTCTTTCTCCCGCCCGCGTAGGTCCCATGAAATCGGCCGTCAAGGTCGCCCTCCTCGTCGAGACCTCCAACGCGTACGCGCGTGGTCTCCTCAGGGGGATCATGGCCTATCGCCGGGAGCACGGGCCTTGGGCGATTTACCTGTCCGAGCACAATCGCGGGGATCGGCCGCCCCGCTGGCTGAAGCACTGGGACGGCCACGGCATCATTGCCCGGATCGAGAATCCCTCGATCGCCGACGCCTTGCGTCCCCTTCGGATTCCAATCGTCGATGTCAGCGCCGCCCGGCTGATTCCTTCTCTTCCATGGTTTGAAACCGACGACGGGGCGATCGCCCATCTCGCCGCCGAACACCTCATCGAGAGGGGATTTCGGAACTTCGGCTATGCGGGGGACGCCCGGTTCAATTGGTCCGACTGGCGTTGCGAACATTTCCAGCACTGCATCCGCGCGGCTGGCCGTTCCTGCGCGGTGTACCGGCCCAGCCGAGGCTTCGCGCTCGATGACGAGGATCAAGTCGATGACCTCGCCCGTTGGATTCGGACCCTGCCGCGGCCGGTGGGGATCATGGCCTGCTACGATCTGCGCGGACAGCAGGTCCTCGATGCCTGCCGCCGCATTGACGCGGCGGTGCCGGACGAGGTCGCGGTGATCGGCGTCGATAATGACGACCTGCTCTGCGAGCTGTCGGAACCCCCGCTGACAAGTGTCATTCCAAACACCCAGAAGACCGGCTACGAAGCGGCCCGACTCCTCGACTCCCTCATGGTCGGAGGGTGCGTGAAGGGAGAGACCCACCTGATCCCGCCGGTTGGAATCGCGACCCGTCAGTCGACGGACGTCCTGGCCATCGATGACACCCACGTCGCCCGCGCCATCCATTTCATCCGGACCCATGCCTGCGAGGGGATCAAGGTCCGGGATGTTCTGAAGGCCGTGCCTCACTCGCGCACCCTCCTTGAGAGCCGGTTCAAGCGCCTGTTGGGCCGAACCCCGCATGAGGAGATCCTCCGCGTGCGTCTCGCTCGGGTGAAGCAGCTCCTGGTCGAAACGGATCTCACGCTCGAGGAGATCGCCGATCGTTCCGGGTTTCCCCATACGGAGTACCTCAGTGTCGCCTTTCGGCGCGAGGTCGGTGTTCCCCCCAGCCGTTTTCGAACGGACCACCGGTCCATGGCGCTGCCCGGCATGGGAAAAACGAAGCAGAAATAAGAAAAATCTCATGGCGCCCGGCGGGGGTCGGAGGCATGGGTTTGGATATGTCTCCCCGTTCCATCCGGTCGGCGGCAGCGGTGCCCCCTTTGTCAGCCGGCCTGCGCTGTGCCCGAACCGGTTCGACGCCGCGTGGCGGTCTCCGCGACGGTTTCACGCTCATCGAACTGCTGGTCGTCATTGCCATCATCGCGATCCTCGCATCGATGCTTCTGCCCGCCCTGGCGCGCGCAAAATCGAAGGCGCTCCAGGTCAAGTGCACGAGCAACGTCCGGCAGCTGGGCCTGGCCCTTCGGATGTACGCGGACGACAACCGAGAGCAACTGCCGGATTGCACAGGAGCCGTCTGGCCATGGGACCTTCCAGCCAAGGCCGCCAATGCCATTGTCCTGAATGGCGGAACACGGAACATCCTTTATTGCCCGGCCTTCTGGAAACAAAACGACGATGAGCTCTGGCGATTCACGACCGGACAGGAGGGCGAAGTGGCCACCGAGAACGCCACGGGTTACCGTGTGATCGGTTACCAGGTGACCTTCAAGGGGGCCGGCCGGGTCAAGGCAACCAATATCACCGAGTCCTTCAATCCCCTGCCCTGGCGCATGCCCGACGGTACGACCCTCAATCCTGGGCCGACCGAAAGGGTGGTGGTCGCCGACGGGGTCCTTTCGAACGGGGAGAGCGAGACCAATCGTGAGCGCAATCGCTATATGGGAATTCGCGGAGGCTGGTCAAAGGCTCACAATTCCCCGCACCTCCTCAACAACCTGCCCACCGGCGGCAATCACCTTTACCTCGACGGCCACGCCGACTGGGTGAAGTTCGCGAAGATGCACGTCCGCACGACCGGCGATCCCGCCTTCTGGTGGTGACATCGCGCCGTTTGCCTGTTCTCCCTTATCCTGGAGGGCAGGCGTGGCGGCGTGGCGGCGAGCGGACGTTCGATGCCGGTCCCGCGTCCAATCGCACCGCGACCCGGTAACCGCTCGCGGCGCTCACGCCGTCCTCAAGCAACCGCGGCAGGCACCATCGCCTCGGCGATCGCGAGTGACCGCACGACCTCCACGAGGTTCTCATCGGTCTCCTTTTCCTCGAGCCGCGTCTCTTCGAGGAGACTGACGATCTCGCCATCATATCCAAGCATCCGCGCCCAGGTGCAGAGACACCTGTAGGCGGCCATCTCGTAGTGCTCGACCTTGTGGGAGGCGGCAATCAGCGCGGCGTCGAGCGTCCCCGATTCGCCATGTTTCAGCACGGCGTCCTCGGCACCGATGATCAATTCCTGGACGGCCGCGCAGGGGTGGGAACGCACAGGGATCTGTAACCACTGAAACACTCGCAGGAGGCGTTCAACGTGGCGTTCGGTCTCCCGGTGATGGGCCTGCAGGGCCTCCTGCAGTTCTTCGAAACCAGCATGTTGGGCCATCCAGGGGAGAGCCCGCAGCAACTGGTTCTCGGCGTCATAGGTCGTGCACAGTTCCTCGAGGAAGAGCGTCTCGAGATCGTTGTTCATTGGGTCGTTGAGATTTGGGCCTCCCACAACGCGGGTAACAGGCACTGCCGAAACGGGGCGGACGACTCCTGCGCCAATGCCCCATCTCCGTTCCCGGCAGGAACGGTGTATGGCTGACTCCAGGAATGGCCGATCGGTCTCATGCTGAGGGAACGTCCTCCCGGACGCCCCGTCTGATCCCTTCGTGGGTGGGCTCGCTAAAGCCGGAAACATGCCGCGCCGCGGTCCCACTCAACTTGCTTGCGCCACGAAAGATCAGTAAGCGCGATCATCGCCGCAGGGCAGTTTGCACGCTGCAGTTCGCCACCCGCGCCGCTGAATTGCACGGGTGTCCTCCGGTGTACCTCGACGCTTTCAGCCAAACACGGCCGCCAGGGAGGGCGGCGGCGATGGCACGGCCCGTGCATCTGCTCCTGCTCGAGTGAAGTTATGAAACGCGACGCGTTGACTCCTTTTCCCTCCGCCCAGGTGATTCCCGAGTCTGAAGGAACGCTTCACAAGGAAGTCACCGCCCTCGCCTACCTGCTCTTTGTGGCTCGGGGCCGGAAGCCCGGTCGCGAACTCGATGACTGGCTTGAGGCCGAGCGGGTGGTCCTGCAGCGCCGGCACCAGGCTCTCCAAAGGACGGTCCGTGTCAACGACCGGGCGGACCTTCACGTCATCGGCCCGTACCGTCCCGGCTCGGATGGACCCACGCGCACGGCCCGTGGGAAGGTGGCATCCCCCGGAAACCCCAAGGGCACCACGACTCTCGCAGATCCCGGTCGGCGCCGCAGCGCGCGACGAACCCCTCAGCGCGGTCCGATGTTCACGTCGCTGTCATCGCAGGGCGACCCTTTCCAGCGGTCAGCGGAGAAGTCCCTTATTCGCAATGATCAGGAGTCCGACATCCGCCGGCTTCGCCGCAAGGCGCAACTTCCAGCCCCATCCACGTCATGACAACGTCCACGATTCTGCTGATCCTTCTGGTGGTGCTCTTGCTGGGGTCGCTTCCAGCGTGGCCCTACAGCCGTGGCTGGGGGTATTACCCGGCCGGGGGCCTGGGTCTGGTCGCGATCATCATCCTTGTGTTGGTCCTGCTGGGGATGATTTGAGTGTTGGAGTGAGCGGTGGTCGGAGGCCACCGCCAATTCGGTCCGACCGATTCTTCCTCCTCCCTCACCCGTGGAAGGCCGGCTTGGCGAGGCGGAACCACAGGCAGGAACCGCCCCGCGGCCCCGGTTCCTGGCCAATCTCCCCGTTCCAATAGCGGATGGTCGTTCGACAGAAGACCAGTCCGAGCCCCAGCTCGCCGCCAGACCTTTCCTCTGACCAGGCGGTGGAGGGCACGCGCGCCGGGGAATCGGTGGCGGAATCCTGCCCCTGGTCGATCACGGAAACCCGAATGGCCGATCCTTCGTCCTCCACCCGCAGTGTCACGATGGCGCCGGTGGGTGTGTGGCGAAGGGAGTGGTCCAGGAGATTGAAGATCACACGCTCGAGCCGGTCCCTCTGTCCGACGACCTTCCACGTCGGGTTGGCCGGCGGAGACAACAGCAACTCGAAAAACACCCCCTTGATCTCGAAGCTGTACCGCAGCGAACGCAGGACCGAATGCACGCAGTCGAGAAGTTCGGGGGCGTCGGTGGGGTCACGGGAGATCCGTCCAAGCGCGGTGAGTTCGGCGGCAAAGAGATTGAGCATTTCACGAACCATGGTGTGTTGGCGGTGAGTCGCGGATCTGCCGAGCGACACCAGCTTTCGCGCCGTTTCACTCAGATCTGGTTTGGCCTCGAGGAGCTGAAGGCAGTTGGAGACCGTCTCAAGCGGGCGGGCCACATCATCCACGAGGCAGTGAAGGAGTGTCTCCTTCTCACTGGTTTCCTTCAGCAGACGCTCGTGGGCGAGAGCGAGTTCCCGAGCCTTGCGCAGCACGCGGCAGCGTTCCTCAAAATCCACCCCAAGTCCCCGCACGAGCAGGAGTAAACTCCCGTTGATCGTCCTGGCCGTGGCCGTGAAGGCCAGCTCCTGCCGGTTGGCGAGGCCTTCGGTCCACGGTTCCGAGGTGAGTTCCGGCTGATCGGTTGCGGCCCAGACCGCCTCGGCGTCCTTGAGAAAATGCTCCAGGAACACGAACACCTTGGCCGGGTTCAACTCCTTACCCTTGTGAAGCTCGCCCTGAAGGAGGAGTTCCGTCCAGGCAGGAGGCATACCGATAATCCGAAATCGGTCCGGGCTGAGTCGCTCGAGCACGAGAATCCCTTCCCCGCCAATCAGCCGTTCGAACAGCGCGTCATTCATCGCTCGAGCGTCAATCGTCGCGTGCCACCGATCACCAGCAGATACCCGCCCGCTCCGCGAGGATTCGAAGCATTCGCCTTCGCGAACTCGTCCTCTCCCGCCATGCCCCATGGAGTCAATTGGATCTCCCGTCCGTGATATCCAACCCGTTTCCGGTCGATCTTCACGCCGAGAGTGGCGAGATTCTTGTCTGAAAAAATGCCGCGCGCAAACCGTGTCACCCGGCTGGTCTTGCCGACCTCGCCGGGTTCCCGCGCGCCGCCAGTTGCTCCCATCCCCATTCAGACCCGCTGCCGGTTCAGGCGGCACCCGCTCGTTCAGCGTTCCGTGAATCGTACCGCGTTTCTGGCGGAAGAGACACCGCGGTTTTCGTAACGCCCCGGCTGTAACGCATCGCCCAGATGCGACCCACAAAGGCTCCGCGGTTTGCCTCAAATCCGGACACCGAGTTGCGTATCCCGCCAGGGCCACACGAATACACCTAACCCGCACTCAGGGACCGGGTTGCCAGGGTCGGACATCTCAACCTCCCCGGGCACGCATCGTTTCTTGGAACGGGCGACTTCAGGTCGGAAGGGGTTCAACCGATAAGGTACCGTGAAGACCGGTTTCCGGCGCAGCGTCCGGCGCCTCGACGACCGTGGAGCAACGACGGAACACATCCTGAAATGCGCTGCGGCGGCCGGCCAAAACGAAACTCCCAAGTTACCATGAGACTGACAACCCCACGTGTCCCGAAGAAGGTCCGGGCCGCCTTTACGCTCGTCGAAATGATCGGCGTCCTGGCGATCATTGCGATCCTCGCGTCGCTCTTGATCCCCCGGGTCTTCCAGGCCATCGGCGATTCGAAAATCAGCAACGCAGCGAGTAGCTGCAACAGTTTGAAGGCGGCGGTCAACGAGTACTACGGCAAGTACGGCCTGATCGCCGGTCAGAAGGGTGCAAGCCTGGATCTCACCAACGCGGCGCAGATTTACGAGGATTGGGACCTCAATGTCCTGGTCGCCGAAGGGATCGCAGAGAAACCTTTCGCGGTTCGAATCGGCAACGGTCTGCTCGGTTCGACGGCGGGCGGCTCGCGGCTGCGCATCATCAACATCTCCGGCAACGCCACCACCGTCGACCCCGTGGCGAGCCTGGCCAATGGCGCCTACAACCTCGACGGCAGCACCAACGCGAACAGCCTGAATGACGTCACCGGCAATCTCCTCGTGGAGGCCGTCATCGAGGGTGTCGACGCGCAGGATGCCCGGGACTTCAACGACCGCCTTGACGGTTCGGCCCTCGGTGTCTCCGACCTCACGACCGCCGATAACCGCGGCCGCGTGAAATACACGGCCCCTGTCGGTGGCAAGACCAATCTCCGCGTCTACATGGCCCATCGCTAGAGGGCTCTCATGGGCCGACTCGCTCCACGGCATTCGATCGGGCAGGCGTTTTACCAGGCGCCTGCCCGCCCATGTCAGGCGCCGCAGCCAGTCTCGCCCCCACGTTCACCGTGGCTCCCGCAACCTCAACCCCCGTTGACCTCGGCGAGCGACTGATCGCCGCCGGGCTGATCACCGAGTCCCAGCTCGACCTCGCCCAACGCGAGCATCGGCGCAAGGGCGTGCCGCTCAGCAAGGTCCTCGTTGAACTCGGGCTGGTCCCCGCGGAGCGCATCTCCGACTTCCTGGCACAGGCGGCGCATTCGCGCCGTGTCCATGCCCACCAACTGAAGCTCGAGCCGGCGGTCATGGCCCTGGTGCCGCGCGAGCTGGCCCGTCGCTTCCGAGCCATCCCGGTGTCGCGGGTGAACGGCACCCTGACGGTCGCGATGGCCGATCCGTCCAATGTCGTTGCCATCGACGCCCTTGGCCAGGTCACCGGCCTCCACATCGACGTCGTCACCGCCACCGAGCGGGACATCCTCAACGCCCTCGACCGCCTCGAAGGCGAGGGGGAGAGCATCCAGCAGTCGATCGATCAGATCATCGAGGAACAGGCGCGCGAGGACCACGTCGTCGCAGAGCCCTGGGCCGATGCCACCAGCGCCGGTGACGAGGCCCCCACGATCCGGCTGGTCACCCAGATCATCACCCGCGCCGTCGAGACCGGCGCCAGCGACATCCACTTCGAGCCCGAGGAACGCCTCATGCGAATCCGCACCCGGATTGATGGCGTCCTGCATCCCGACGTCCTGATCCCGAAGGCGCTCCAGTCCCTGGTCACCTCGCGCATGAAGATCCTCGGCGACCTGGACGTTTCCGAATCGAGGATCCCCCAGGACGGTCGCGCGACCGTCACCGTCGGCCGGCGGCAGGTCAACCTGCGCGTCTCCAGTCTCCCGACCAGTTACGGCGAGAGTATCGTTGTCCGGATTCTGAATCCGGGGACCGGCCTGGCACGCCTGGCCGCGCTCGGTCTGCCGTCCGCGACGGAAATCAAGTTGCGCCATGTCATGGACCAGCCCCACGGGGTGGTCATCGTGACCGGCCCGACCGGCAGCGGAAAGACCACGACGCTCTACGCGGTCCTTAATGAGATCAGCTCGACAGAACTGAGTATCTTCACACTTGAGGACCCGGTGGAGATCCGGATGGCCGGTATCCGCCAGACGCAGATCAAGGACGACGTCGGCCTGACCTTCAGCGCCGGTCTCCGTTCCCTGCTCCGCCAGGATCCCGATGTGATCCTCGTGGGTGAAACGCGCGATGTGGAGACCGCCCAGCTCATGATTCGCGCGGCCCTGACCGGCCACATGGTCTTCTCAACGCTGCATACGAATGACGCGCCGGGCGCCATTCCGCGCCTGCTCGACATGGGCGTCGAACCGTTCCTCCTTCCCGACGCCCTGCTCGCGGTCCTGGCGCAACGCCTCGTGCGCAAGCTTTGCGCCCGGTGCAAGGAACCCCTTCCCGACCCGGAGCGCGTCTTTGCCGAAATGAACGTCCCGGCTCCCGCCGGCGCTCCGCTCCGCCTGTGGCGCAGCGTCGGCTGTCCTGCCTGCAACGGGACGGGATTCAAGGGTCGCCAGGGCATCTTCGAGTTGATGATGGTCGATGACCGGTTTCACGACCCGATCGTCCGCCGCGCCGGCGCGCACGAATTTGCCCACCTGGCCCGCGAGGGCGGGATGGTGCCAATGTTCGACGATGGCGTCCGCCTGGCGCTGGAAGGCACCACGACGGTGCAGGAGCTCCTGCGCGTCACGCGACTGGCGGTCCACTAACTCACGGTCACACGCGATGCAGACCTATTTCTATCACGGCATCGACCAGAACGGACGCTCCGTTCACGGCCAGCTTGGCGCCAAGGACGAGGCCAGCCTGGAAGAGCGGCTGAAAACCATGGGCCTGTGGTTGGTCTCCGCGAAAACCGAGAAGGCGAAATCGACCCGATCGAGTTCATTCCTGAGCCGCTTCGGCATGGGCAGCGACGGCGGCCGTCGGGAACTCATCGACTTCTGCACGCTGATGAGCTTTCAGCTCCGCGTCGGCGTCCCGATGATGCAGGCCCTGGACATTGCCGCGGCGGACTGCGCCCACCCGAGATTCCGAACGACCCTGGTGGAACTGAAGCGCCTGGTGGAATCGGGCGAACCGCTCGCCGACGGCATGTCGCGCTTCCCCAAGGTGTTCGCCATCCATTTCACGAGCCTCGTTCGGGCGGGTGAAAGCAGCGGGACCGTGCCGGAGTCATTCCTGGAACTGAAGCGTTACCTGGAATGGCAGGAGCAGGTGATCGCCGATATCCGCCAGGCCACCATTTACCCCGCCATCGTCCTCGGTGTCGTCTGCCTCTTTGTCCTGGTCCTCTTCACCTTCGTCGTTCCGAAGTTCGTCAGTCTTTTGACGCTGGCCAAGGTCTCCCTGCCTTTGATCACGCGGATTGTGTTTTCGGTGAGCGATGTCGCCAAGGCGACGTGGTGGATGTGGATGACCGCCTTCATCCTGATCCCGACCGGCGTCCAACTTGCGCGCCGGCGCTCGCGCCGATTCGACATCGCCTTCGATCGACTGAAATTCGGGCTGCCGGTCTTCGGCCAGCTCAATCACATGCTCGTGGTGTCGCGCCTGGCCCATAACCTGGCGGTGCTGTACCGCTCGGGCATCTCGATCATCAACGCCCTGAAGCTCTGCCGGGACCTGGTGGGAAGCGCGCTGGTCGGAACAGCGCTGGAGGACGTCGCGCAGCGCGTGGAGGCGGGCGAGGTCATTAGTGACGCCATGCGGCGGCACCCCGTCTTCCCGCAACTCCTGATTCGCATGGTGGCGATGGGGGAACGCACCGGCAATCTCGACACCTCCCTCGAGAATGTCGCGACCTATTTCAACACGATCATTCCCCGCCGTATCAAGAAGGTCTTCAGCATCATGGAACCGGCTCTGATCCTGTTCCTCGTCGGGGTGGTCGGCACCGTCGCCCTCGCCATCTTCCTACCCATCCTCTCGCTGATGGGCGCCCTCCACTGAGACCCGGGCCATGCACCGCCGCCTATCCATGAACCTGCCCTCGCCCCATCCCTCCTCTTCCGTCGGATGGACGAGGGTGTCCGGAGCCCGGGTGAGAGCCGGGTTCAGTCTCATCGAGGTCACCGCGGTCATCGCAATTCTGGCGATCCTGGCCGCCGCCGTCTCACTGCACGTCGTCAAACAGATGCAGCGCGCCGCGCGCGAAGCCGAGGTCACGACTCTCGAATCGCTGCGCGATGGCCTCCGGCAGCACATCCTTCGCACGAAGCAGATCCCGGCGCCGGCGGACTGGCCCCAGGCGATCGCCGATGAACTTGGAGTCCCGGTCAGTCGCGTCCTCCAAACCCGACTGGGCGCCGTGCGGGGTTTCTGGTGCGATCCGGTGCTGCAGGTCGGCCCCCCCACCAACGGCGTTCGCTCACTGCCGTTCGTTCAAACCACCGTCGGCTCCATTCGACCGGTGACGCCCCGTGTCCTCTTTGCCTCGACCCTGGGCGCCAGGCTCCCGGCGGCGCCCGTGCAGGCGGGCGCCTTTGATGCCGTATGGGTCACCACTCCCGATGCGGTCCCCGCCTCGTGGACGACCTGGCAGGGGTCCGGGGTGGATTTGCGCCTACAGCGCCTCGATCTGCGCGAACTCTTTCATCGAGTCGTTTTCAACAACCTGGATCCGAACAATGCCGCTCCGTATGGCCTGTCGGCGCCGTCGGCGGGCACCGTCAGCATCCCGGGCGGTCAATGGCGAGAAGGCTGGTACCTGGAAACCACCCCGGTTCGCCTGCATTTTGCCGACGGCGCCCTGCAGGCGGAGGAGTTCGTTCGTGAGGACGTCAGCTATGTGTTTGAGAATGGCCGCTGGAGCCGCTACACCAACTACGGCCCGCGACCGCTTCTCTCCGGCTTCGGCTTGCTCGCGGAACAATTCCGTCAGTGCCCCCTCCCGCCGGGCAACAAATTCGGGTCGAACCCTCAGGCCGTGATCGAGGAGGTCTTCACGTACTTCTACACCTACGGAACCTGGGCAACGGGAAATCCCCCGACCACGCAGTCCTTCGATCCCGGAGGAAGCAACAACAGCCAGCAGGTTCCGTCGTACCAGAACCTCCTCGATGCCCAGAAACGGCTCGAGATCATCTCGTACAATCTCATCAACTGAGAAGCCCACCGGAAGCCTGTAATGCAATCCGATCCCCCTTCCCGCCGACCCGCCCTCGCGGACGCCTTCTCGCTGGTCGAACTGATCGGCGTCCTCGCGGTGATGACCATCCTGGCGCTCGCGCTGGTTCCGGTGGTGATGCAGACGCTGGACCGCGCCGCGCGGGATCGGGAGGCGCGGAACCTGGAATCCCTCGGCGCCGGGCTGGAAGGCTACATCCTTCGAAGCAGGTCGATCCCGGATCATACGACCTTTGCCCAAGCCATCGCCGGTGAGATTGGGTGGTATGTCGGCTCCGTGCAGACCAATGAACGGCACCTGCGCCGTGTGTACCTCATCGACCCGGGGATCCTGTCGACCCTCCCGATGCCGTTCGTTCAGGGGCCCTTCGGCGTGACCAATCTGATCCATTCGAATTTGGGCGTCCTGTTTCTCTCCAGCGTGGGCGCGCCGCTGCCCGACGGAATCACCAGCGGATTCGCCAGCGATGCCGCGGCCTTTTCGAATATCTGGAATGTCGCGGACGGGCAGGTGCCGGCCGGTTGGACCTGGAAGGGACGCGGCGAGGATCTCCGGGTCCGGCGGCTCAATCTCGACGGGCTGTTTGTTCCCCTGATTCTCAATTACGATCCCTACTCGGTCACTGTGACAAATCTCGGGAGGTTCACGATCGACTCCTCGACCACGAATGTCCTGCCCACCTCGCCCATTTACAGCGCCAGTTACCTGAAGGGAACGGTCGTCGGCCTTCATCATCACGCGAACATGGCCAACACCCTTCAGGTCGCCGAAGTCCTCCAGCACCCGGCGTCGTTCATTTACGAGAGGGACACGTGGCGCGGCCAGTTATTCCTTGGGCGCGGCATGCGGCTGACCACGGGCCTCGACCTGCAGGCCGCGCATGATCTCTTCGTCGCATCGCCTCTCAATGCGAACGCGCAGGGGAGTCCCCAGGCGACACCCGCCCTGGTGATCAACGCAGCCAGCAACTACATGATCGCCTTTCTCGCCTGGAACGCCGCGGGTTACCCCGCCGGTCACAATCCGACGTACGACGCCGTGTCGGCCGCGCAATCGCAGTTGGAGTCCATCTCCGTGGACCTCCTTCACAAACCCTCGGGTCACTGAACGGCCTGCCATGCTGACGCTTCGAATCCCTCAACTCCCAAAACCTGCCGAGAGCCCGCCGCCGGTTCTCACACCGGAACCTCCCGCCCTGCGGCCAACTCTCGCGACGCCCCGCTTCGCCCGTGGGCTGACGACCTTAAGCGTGAGCTGGCTCCCCGGCCGCATCGAAGCGGTCGCCATCACACGGGGCGAGGCCAGCGGGCATTGGGAGAAGGTGGCATCTTCCGACGATACGAGCGCGTTTGGCGAACTGCTTCTCGAAGCGGTGGGGGGCACGGGCTTCCGGGGTTCGACCGTCCACCTGTTGCTGGCCCACCCGCGTCTCACGCATCAGTTGGTGGAGACGCCGCCCGCGCGGGGCGCAGCCCTCCAGGCGCTCGTGCGCCGGCAGGTGGAACGTCTCAAGGGATTCGAGGGATCCCCGGCCTGGAGCTATCAGCCGGCCCTTCCGACCAAGAATTCTCACGGAGTCCTCGTCCACCTGTTTCCCTGGAACCTTCTCGGACATCTGATTCAGGGCGCCCAGCGCGCAGGCCTGCACCTGGTCAGCGTCGTGCCGTTCACCGCCGTTCTGCACGCCCAGGTCGGGCGCCTGCCGCTCAAGCGGGACGATGTCGCCCTCGTCCTCGCGGGCACGGGGGCCATGGTCACCATGGTGGTCGCCCGACAGGACGGCGGCATGCTCCTCGCTCGCTCGGTGGACGCGGCACGCGCCAAAGGCGCCGACGGCCTTTCCGTCGAACTCAACCGCACGTTGATCTTCGTCGCCCAGCAGTTCGGCACCAATGTCGGAAGCCTGTGGCTCTGCGGGGTCGATGCCGCCGCGCATCTCGCTGAACTCCGGGGAAATGTCCAGGTCCCGGTTCAGATCGGGCCGGAGGAATACCGGCCCTTCTACTGGTCGGAGGAGGCGGCACGCCTGTCGTTGGAACAGGAGCCCAATCTCATCTCCAGCGAGCAGCGCCGGGCGCCCCAGCGCCAGGTGCTCCTTCGCATCACGGTCGTGTCCACCCTGCTCCTCGTCATTGCCGCCATCGCGGCAACCGCCTTCTTCCAGGTGATGGCGCGGCGAGAACAGGGGAACATCCGGGAACTCCAACACCGCCTCGCCGCTCTTCAAAATCAGCACCAGGATTTGCAGAGGGTCCACGAGCGCGTCGAACGGCAGGAACTGCTCTCGCGGACGGTCGTCGATGACCGTCCCATCCCGGTGCCAGTCTGGTTCCTGGCCTATCTCTCCGAGGTCACGCCGCCCGAACTCTGCATCACCAATCTCTCCGTGGCGCGGAATGACTCGCACTGGGAGGTGCGGATGGAGGGAGTGCTTCCCGTTACCAATAGCCTTTCCGCCGCCGCGATCGCGCGCCCCGTGAATCAACTCGCTGAAAGGCTGCACGGGGGGCCGTTTCACTTCGAGGTCGGCACGGCTTCAGACCCCGGGGTGCCGGGGGCGGCCGCCCGTAAAGCCACGGCGTTCGATACCATCGCGAACTGGGCCGCGCGCCTGGCCGCCAACCGGAGCGAGCCCGCCGCGCCTCCGCCCGACAACCACTTTGTTCTCCAGGGGATCACGCAATGAGTGGGACAGCCGTTCATACGGGAGCGGATCGCTCACGCCGCCTCCTTTTTCTGCTGACCCGGATCAGTGTCGTCTTGGTCGTTGGAATATCGCTGTTCCTGGTGTGGTGGAGTCTCAACCGCGTTCGCCGACTCCAGAAGGAATCGGCGGCCCTGACCCAGCAGACCTCCAGGCTTTCCACGGAAATCGAACTGATGACAGCCCGGCTCTCGCCGGACCGCACCCAGGCGGTCTATCTCCAGGCCAGCCGCGCGCTGGGTGACCTCTTCGACGGCGGCGATGCCCTCGCCGGCTGGCGCGATTCGATCCGGGAATCCGCGGTTCCGCTGGCGCTCGAAGCCGAAGTCGTGTTCCGCGGCACGCGGACGAACACCGTCGGCGATCACATGCTGACGCTCGTTGACGCCGGGGTCGAGCTGGCGCCGGTGACGGAGGTCGCCGCCACGCGGCCGACGTACCATCGGATCCTGGATTTCGCACAGCGAGTCGCCACACAGACGCAGCGCGTGGACATCCTCAGCCTCCAGGTCGAAGGCAATCTCCAATCTGTCACCAGGGCCTCAGCCGACATCGAGCTGTGGGCCACGGAACGCGAAGGAGCGATTCGATGAAGGCCCTGCGCAATCCATGGCTGGTCTCCGTCCTCGCCGTCGCAGCCTTCGCCGCCGCCGGTTGGAACATCATACGACCGCTGCGCGGCCATGCCTCGCAGTCCCCTCCGTCCGTCGCCACTCCAATCCCGGTGCCCGTGCCACCCTCGCCGACAGCGACGCCCGCGGGTCCCGCGCCGACCGCCGCCCATCCGGCCACCCCGATCGACGTCGCATCGATTCGCCGCGACTTTGTGCGGTGGCTCGATTCCCCCGCCCGCGATCCATTCCAGGCGTATGCGGCTCCCGCGACGACGCACGGTGGTCCCCGGGCGGCCCAGGTGCTTTCGCTCACCGCCACCTGGCGCCAGACCGGCAGCGAACTCGCCGTGCTCAACGGCCAGGTGCTGGGCGAAGGCGACGAAATCTCCGGATTTAAGTTGGAACGAATTGAGGGCGATATGGTTTGGGTGAGGGGGACCAACGGCACCGAAAGCATCGAATTCGCCGCGCCGACGCAGGCGCCGCCCGCCGACCCCTCGCCCGCTGCCGCCCCACCCGCCGGCACCGTTCCGGCACCTCGTCCCCCCTCTTCATGAATGCCGTCAATCCTCTCCAATGGCTGTGGTGGCCGAGCCCGAGGCATCGGTCACGTCCCGGACGCCGGTCGTCAACCTTCCGCATCTTCAACTGGCTCACGGCGACGGCCTGGATCTGGGTCCTCGCCCTTCAGGTTGCCGCCGGCCCCGCCCCGGAATGGCGACCGCTGCCGCGCCACTCCGCCCCGGTTTCGCGGGCTCCCGAGAAAGGAGCCGTCGCTCTGGCTCAAGCCACGCGGAAACCCGACGGCCCCGCTCCGACCGCCATACCACAACCGGTCCGCTCGATCCAAAACGCCACCGACGTCACGGACGCCACGCCGGCGGAAGAGAACAAGCCGGCCGTCGTGAGGCTGACACGTGGCTCGGAACCCGTGACGAACGAAGTGAATGGCCGGAAGCTGTATTCCTTTCGAGCCACGGACCTGGATCTCAAAGCCGCCCTCGCGATGTTCGCGCGGGCGAACAACCTCAACATCGTGCCCGACCAGGATGTCGCCGGGAAAATAACGGTCGAACTGCACGATCTTTCCCTCGAAAGGGTCATGCAGGCCCTGCTCGAGGCCTACGATTATTCATGGAAGGAGGAGGACGACCTGATCCGGGTCCGGGCGGTCGAGACGCGGGAGTTCTGGATCGACTACCTGCGCCTCTCCCGCAAGGGCATCGGGGTCAGTTCGGCGACCCTTGCTTCGGGCATGTCCGGATCCGGCGGTGGCGGCGGAGCCGCCGGTGGGGCCGGCGGCGGACAGGGCGGCTCCTCCGTGAACCTCACGGCCGATAATCCGATCGATTTCTGGGTCGAACTCAAACAGGAGATCAGCCACCTGCTCACTCCGGCCGGACGCGACAGCATCGCTGTCAACATGACCGCGGGCGTTGTCCAGGTCACGGATCGCCCCTCCGCCCTGAAACGGGTCAATCGATACCTCGAGAGTCTCAGCACCTCCGTCGCCCGCCAGGTCGAGATCCATGCCCGCATCTTCGACGTGACGCTCCGCGATCAGTTCCAGTTTGGTATCGACTGGTCCCACGCCGCGCAGGCATTCGGCGGTGTCGCCACGGTGGGCGGATCGACCATCGTCACCGAACCGGTGGGAGGCGTGCCCCTGAGGGGTTCGGCGCTTCAATTCCTGTTCCAGAACGACGACACCTCCGTCCTCCTGCAGGCGTTGCAGGAACAGGGCCAGGTGAACGTGGTTTCCCAGCCGCGGATCCGCGTCGTGAACAATCAGACCGCGATGATCAAGGTGGGGACTGAGACGCCCTTCTTCACCAGCCGGACGACCTTCCTGCCCGGAACCAGCAATGGAACGACGACCCAACTGCAGGAGGATTCCGTCAGCACGATCACGATCGGCACGATCCTTTCCATCACGCCCCAGATTTCGAGCAACGAGTGGGTGACTCTCGACATCTCGCCCGTCCTCACGAGCCTCGTCGAAACCCGCATCTCGCCGAGTGAGAACACCACCGCGCCCGTCCTCGACATCAAACAGGCGTCGACGCTGGTCCGGGTCCGCAGTGGAACGACGATCGTGCTCGGCGGCCTCATGCAGGATGAGGACGCCACCACAACGCGCAAGGTGCCGCTCGTGGGCGATGTTCCCCTCCTTGGTTATCTCTTCCGAGGCAAGGTCCACTACAAGGCCAAGAAGGAACTGGTGATCTCGATCACCCCGACCATTGTCGAATGACCCTTCTCCGGGAAGGGACCCGAATGAACACGAGTGTCCGGATGTTGGAGTCGGCCGGGCGAGGAGTTTGTGAGTACAAACCTCCGCTATACCGACGCCGCCCGCCGTGCTCGTCGGCGCTCGTGTTCATCCGGGTCCCTTCCGGAGCACTGGACGGTCCATCGTTGCCATGAGCGGCGCGGGCGCGAGGCCCGCCACTGCTTGCTGCCATGTCGTTCTCACCCGTCGATGTCGCGGTGGCAGTCTTCCTCTGGTTCACGACCCGCTCGGGATTTCGCCAGGGATTTGGCCAGATGATGTGGTCGGCGGCTCGAGGCTGGCTGGTGGTCATCACCGGCGCGGTGATCAGTCTGCCCCTGGGCACGTGGCTGGTACAGGGCACGCGCGTTTCGGCCGCCACCGGCTCCGTGATGGTGTATCTCCTTCAGGGCGTCGTTCTCGCCTTGTTGATCGGAGCTCTTCGGCGACGGCTCGGGGAGCGCGTCCTGGCAGCGGCACCCTGGGGCGGCGCCGATCCATTCCTGGGCGTTCTGGCCGGGCTCCTCACCGGCGGGGCCTCCCTCTTGATCCTCTTCTCGCTGCTGAATCCGGTTCACCCGTTTTCAACGCAATGGGATCCCGCACTGATGAGCGGTGGAGAGGCGATTGCCGCCCTCGTCCATGTCGTTTGCGGTTCGGTCCGGCGCTTGATCCTCCAGGAGTCCTGGACCGGGCAGATGGCCCTGGCCCACCTCGGTGCGCTGTTGCTCCAACCGCCGGGGTAAGGGGTCGGTAAGGGGTCGGTTCTTATGAACGGATAATCTTGGTCCCCCGGGAACGATGGAATCGTGGCTGGCGCGCGGCCTTTAGGCCGCTTCAACATCCCGACGGCACGCGAGTCGACAGAAGCGTGATTACACCTTCGTCCACTTCCGGGTCCTGCTGCTCTTGAGGATGGCCTCGCAGACCTTCACCTCGTGGTGACCATCCTCGACCGTCGCGAAGAGGGCGCCGTCGCGGTTGCCGGCGGCAATGGCCGAGTAAATCGCGCGGCAATTCATCTTGAATGTGTCCGGAAATCCCTCGGCATGGCCGCCGGGGTAATCCGTGAATCCGACAATGTCCTCGCTGAACCCGGGGGAACCTCGAAGAGACTCCGCATTGGCGCCGTCGCGACTCCCGTAATGAATCGTGTTCGGTTCTTCGGAATTCCACCACGCCGAACGTTCGGACCCGTAGATCTCGAGTCGGAGGCAATTCTTCCGCCCGGCGGCAACCTGCGAAACATTCAGGCTTCCGAACACGCCGTTCTCCCAGCGCAGCAGCACCGCCGCGTAATCTTCGGTCTCCACGGGGTAGGTCTCGTACTTCTGACCGGCCGAGGCCTTGGCATAGGTCTGAACCTCGCCGATGGGCCGCCGGCGCTTCTTGTGAATCGTCTCGAGATGGGCGTAGACATCTTCGATGCGGGAACCCAGCACGAAGGATGCGGCGTCCATCCAATGCGTGCCGACGTCCGACACGGCGCGCAGACTTCCGCCTTCCTTGGGGAGCAACCGCCAGTTGTAGTCGGTATCCTTCAGGAGCCAATCCTGGAAATAGCTGCCGTTGACGTGGAACACGGTGCCGAGGTCGCCGCGCCGCACCGCCGCGCGCAACTGAAGGACGGCCGGGTAAAAGCGCAGGTTGTAATTGACGGCGAACACCTGCCGGGGCCGGGCAGCCGCGAGACGGACGAGTTGCGCGGTCTCCTTCGAGGTCATCGCCAGCGGCTTCTCACAAATCACATGTTTTCCGGCCTTGAGCGCATCGACCGCGTGTCTGGCATGGAGTTTGTTGGGCGAGGCGATGTGGACGACATCCACGTCCGGATGATGGACGAGTTTGGTGTGGTCCAGGTCGGTGATGGCGTGAGGCACGCCCCACTTGTCGGCCACCACGCGGGCACGCGGATCATCCACGATGGCCATCACGGGCACGCCAAGGCGTTTCAAGGCCTCGATGTGAACCGGCCCGATGAAACCGGTCCCGATGATGCCCGCGCGGAGCGATGTGATCGATTGCGACATGTCAGTGCGTTGGGGGTTTGAGGGTGGAAAGAATCCGGGACGCATAGAGCAGGGCCCGCCCATTGTGGTACGCCCCCTGCCACATCGAGCTTCGGGATAAGTTGCGGGACGGCGTGCCATCCTCGTTGCGCGTGGCGAACCAACCCCCGTCGGGCGCGACCTGGTGTTGCTCGATGAAATCCAGTGTCTGGACAAATGCGGAATAGTAACGCGGGTCGCCCGTGAGCCGGTAGAGTTCGAGCATCCCGACCAGGCCTTCCGCCTCGACCCACCATTCCTTGCGCGTGTCGGCGGCCGCGCCACCCAGCGGCCCGGTGTAAAAGAAGCCGCCGTGGTCGGCATCGTATCCGTAAGTCAGGCAATGGTTCGCCAGGGACTCGGCCCATCCGCGAAACAGAAAGAGCGGATATCCCAGCGTCCTGGCCGCGTCGAGGGCGATCCACGTGCATTCCACGTCATGCCCGTAGCTCGCGTGCAGGTTGGCCGGCGTCTCGATCATGTGCCAATCCGGCGTCCACCCATCGATGTTGCAGCGACTCACGGGATGCTGGACGGTGACGGTATTGATGCGCAGCAATTCCTCCACGCGCGCGCGCACCAGGGGATCCGGCCAGACACGGTACAGCGCGGTGAACGACTCCAGGAGGTGAAGATGGGTATTGTAAGTCTTCGTCCCGATCGCTCCCACATATCCGCTCTCGGAGAGGTTCGTGACAGGGCGCCAGTCGGCATAGAAGAACTCGCCAAATCCGCCGTGGGCAACGTCGTGGGCGTGCTGTTCAAGGACCCTGAACAACTCCTGCGCCCGTTTCAGCGCCCCGGAATCCCGGGTCGCCTGGTAGTAAGCAGAAAGCGCGTAGAGGACGAAGGAGTTGTGATAGATATGCTTGCGGGTGTCCAGGGGCTTGCCCAGGTCATCGGCGCTCGAGATGTAGCCGCCCCACCGGGGATCCCGGAATGCCTGTTCGAGGAACAAATAACCGATCGCCGCGGCCTCCAGCGATTTGGCCCGTTCGAAATTCTCCGTGGCCATCGTCGAGAAGAACCACAGTTGGCGTGCCTGCAGCGTCAGGAATTTTTCACCGCGCACGACAAATTTCCCATCCTTCCAATCCTCCAGGTATCCCGCGTGAACCGTGTCCAGGCAACCGGGATAATAGAAGTCGAACACCGTCCGCCTGAGGAGATCCCGACATCGCGACGCCTGACGCTGGAAATCGGCCGTGCCCGGCGGCGCGGCCGCGCCATGCGTCTCCGGCATGGAGAACAGCAGCCCCGCCAGGAGAACGAAGAAGATGACCTTGGTCCCAACGGCGCGCATAGAAGCTTGTGGCCGCCTGCCTACGGCCAAAGCGTCCTGGGGTCAAGCCTTGGAGGACGCGAGATACCCCGCGAAAACGCCCGCCTGACGCGATGCGGATCGCGGTTTGGCAATGGGCGAAGCGCTCCGCCGACAACGGATTTGTTGCGAAATGCCCGCCGCGACGGTTTGTTTTGCGTTTCGCAACCTGCCGGCACCCGCCATGCCCCCCGGCGCGCTGAATTCCAGGCGCTCGGCCGCATCCGCATGGCGGGGCGGATCCAGGGAGATGCAAGTGGCTCGCTGTCAGCTCCAACCGACTGAATGCAGCCCGTCTGTCGGCACGGGTGCCGCCGTGTAGTCTCATGGGCCGGTGTCGATCCGGCATAGGGATCGCTTCCCTACGATTTCGGTCGGTCAGCCGTGATGACGGCCGCCGCCAAGCAACACGACACAGACAGACTTGGAGGAGAGAATGAAAAAGATGCTCCTGTTACTTGCGCCCATCGCCCTGTTGGCGGGCTGCAATCAACCGTCCGACGAGTACACATCGCCGCCCAGCTCGGCCGTTCCGTCGAACGAGCAAATGAACAACACCAACGCGGTGACCCCGCCCGCCGAGACGACCGTCGACCCCAACGTGCCGGCGCCACCCCCTGAAACCGCGAATCCGGCGCCGCCAGCGGAAAACACCCCGCCGCCCGCGAATCCGCCGGCCCAGCAGCCGAAGTGATCCTCGTCGAGGCCCAGCCCGAACGCGGACCGGGTCTGAAACCCCAATCCCACGCCGCTCATGCGCGCGCTCTGGAAGGGTTCCATCAGCTTCGGTCTGATTAATGTCCCGATCAGTCTCTTCCCGGCCACCCAACGGGAAGAACTGAAATTCCGATTGCTCCGTGCGAGCGACCTGAGCCCGGTCAATTACAAGCGCGTGGCCGAGGCCGACGGCACGGAAGTCCCGTGGGAACAAATCGTCAAAGGCTACGAATACGAGAAAGGCCGTTTCGTGGTCCTCAAGGACGAGGACTTCAAACGCGTCGACATCGAGGCGACGCAGACGGTGGACATCCTCGATTTTGTCTCCATCTCGGAGATCAATCCGATGTTCTTCCAGAAGCCGTATTACATGGAACCCGCCAAAGGGGGCGCCAAGGCGTACGCGCTGTTGCGGGACGCCCTCGTCCGGACGGGTGAGGTTGGCATTGCGAAGGTCGTCATTCGGAGTCGCGAGCACCTGGCGGCGGTAAAGCCCAACGGTCCCGCGCTCCTCCTCGAATTGATGCATTTCGCGGACGAACTCGTGGAACCGGAGGCGCTGCATTTCCCCGAGAAATCCGGAGCCCGGAAGAGCGAGGAGGACATGGCGGCGGCGCTCATCAAGCAAATGACGCAGCCCTGGGACCCGTCGAGGTACAAGGACGATTATAAATCGGCACTTCTCGATCTGATTGAGAAGAAGGCCGCCGGGGGTCCGATCAAGAGGGCCCATCCGGGCCGGGCGCGCGCGCCGTCGAATGTGATCGACCTGACCGAGGTGCTTCGAAAGAGCCTCAGTGGGGCCGCTCGAAAGGCGCCGAGCGGCACCAACAAACGCGGTGCGCGGAAGCGTGCAGCGGCCTGATTCCATCCCGTGAGCCTCGTTGCCTACCGCAAGAAGAGGAACTTTGCTTCGACTCGGGAACCCACCGGCGTCACGGCGGCCCCATCCTCGCGATCGGGTGCGCGGTTCGTGATCCAGAAACACGCCGCCCGCCGTCTGCACTACGATTTTCGCCTGGAGGTCGACGGCGTGCTCAAGTCGTGGGCCGTTCCCAACGGGGTCCCCGTCGCCGCCGGAGACAAGCGCCTGGCCATCGAGGTCGAGGATCACCCGCTCGAATACGGTGGCTTTGAGGGCACGATCGCGGAGGGGAACTACGGCGCAGGGACGGTGATGCTCTGGGATCGCGGCACCTATAGGCCCCTGCGGGAATCGTCCCCGGCGGCCGGGTTGCGGGAAGGGCGGCTCGACCTGGAACTGTCCGGGCGCAAGCTCAAGGGATCCTGGGTTCTCATCCGAATGCGCGCCAGGGACGACGAAGACAAGAAGTCCTGGCTCCTTATCAAGACGGGCACGGATGCCCGTGTCATCGCTCCCGGCGCCCGGGATGTGTCGGTGAAAACCGGTCGGACGCTGAAACAGATCGCGGGCGGTGACGCCCACCCGAAACCGATTCCCGCGCCGCACCAGGAAGCCGTCGAAACGCGACGCGCCCGCCGGACAGTCTCCACGCGTCGGCGGCGCACGCCCGCGGCGCGGTCCAGGTCACAGCCCTGACTCGACCGCCGCCGGCGTCTGGAAGCAGACGGGCGCTCAGGAGACGACCGGAAGCTCACGCGGCAGCCGCTGTTTCACCGAAAGCACCTCGCCGAAAAGATCGCCGTGCTTCTGCACCCTGCGGAGAACCTGTCCCGCCTCGAACGAGAGGTCGGAGTCCGATCGAGCGCGAGCCGTTTTTTCCACCTCACCCCAGGTGAGCGGCGTGGACACGGTCGGTCGTGACTTGGCGCGGAGGGAATAAACGCAGACGGTCGTCTTGTGGGAGTCGTTCTGGCTCCAATCGATGAACACCTTGCCCGGCCGCAAGCGTTTTGCCATGCGGGAGACGACGGCATCGGGGTGCCGATGTTCCAGACGCTGGGCCAGGGCCTTCGAGAATGTCTTGGTCTGCTCGAACGTGGCCGCGGTGTTGAGCGGGACATAGAGTTGAAGCCCCTTCGATCCGCTTGTCTTTGGAAGACCCGCCAATTGGTGCGCCTCGAGTTCGCTCCTCAGCCAAAGCGCCACCTGGCAGCACTGGATCACGGTAGCGCCCGGACCGGGATCCAGGTCGAACACGAGGACCGTCGGTCGCTCGAGCTCGCGGTACTTCGCCAGGGCGGTGTGCAATTCCAGGTCCGCCAGGTTGGCGGCCCAAACGAGCGACGGCAGATCGTTGGCAAGGCAATACTGGATCGTCGCCCCGCGTTGTTCGCTCCAGACAGGGGCGGTCTGAATCCAGGAAGGCCGCCCTCCCGGGCATCGTTTCTCGTAGAAGAAGGGTTCTCCGACTCCGTTGGGGTACCGCTTCAAGGTGAGCGGTCGATCTTTCAAGTGGGGAAGAAGGACTGGGGCGATGTCCTTGTAGTACTCGATGACCTCCCCTTTGGTGAACCCGGCCTCCGGGTAAAGGACCTTCTGCAAATTGGAGAGGCTCAGTCGTCTCCCGCCCAGTTGAATCTCCGTGGGAACCGGCATCGCTGAAAAGAGTTGCGGGAGGCAGCCGTCGTTCCCGTCGTTTGCTTCCGAGGAAGCCGCGATCGGGCCGGTCTGGCCGCCTCCCGCTTGAACCCCCACACTAACCTAACAGGATCCGTGCCATGTCGGTGCGCTACCCATACCACTGCAAAAGGGGGCGAAACAACCCCACCCCTGGACCCCTCCGATCCGATCGTGCCGCAGATGGCGTGCAGGGCGCCATGGCGGCCCCTTGCCGAATGCCCGAACCCGCCGCCGTCTCCACGCCCGGCGCCTGCGGAATCGGCCGGTTTCCTCGCGAATCCCGCCGGCCAAGCCCTCCTCCACGCCTCCTCCACGCCTCCTCCACGCCTCCTCCACGCTGGCACACCTCGCGCTGGAACTGTCCCGGAGGGTGAGCAAATTCGGTGGAAACAGTTGCTGGAAACGAAGAGGGAAACCTCGAAACGAAGCAGCGATATCCCACGAACAGACTCACCCTCCCTCATTTTTTCTCGGCGCGGGTGCTGGTTGATCTCAGCGCCCCCCAGCTGCAGATCCAGCAATAAGAAGGACCCATGGCGCCCTGCGCCCTGCGAGATGCGAGACTTGCAGGAACGAGGCTGATGGGACCATCGAAGTACGGGACCTCGAGCCTGTCCTCCACGGAGGCAGGCTCGTCGCGGGATGGGTCTTTTGGGCGAGGTCCCGCGTCTGGGGGATTGGCTCGACCGTCATCCCCCGCCTGCGGGACGGGGATGCTCCGGTCTCGCGGCCTCGGCCTCGCACAAAATCCCTCGTCGCAGGGCCCTTCCTGATTTTCAGACGGGCTCTCAGGCGTTCTTCGCGACCTCCGGCCAGTTCACGACATTCCACCAGGCCTTGAGGTAGTCCGCCCGTTTGTTCTGGTATTTCAGGTAATAGGCGTGTTCCCAGACATCGCAGCCGAGGATTGGCTTGCCTTCACATCCGGCCACCGCCCGCCCCATGAGGGGGTTGTCCTGGTTCGCAGTGCTGACGATTTCCAGCCGGCCTTCCCTGTTGCGCACCAGCCACACCCAACCTGAACCGAAGCGGCCGGCCCCCGCGGCTTCAAACTTCGTCTTGAACTCGCCAAAGCTCCCGAAGTCGGATTTGATTTCATCCGCCAGCTTGCCCGTCGGTTCGCCGCCCGCATGCGGGGCCATGATCTTCCAGAAGAAGGAATGATTCCAATGTCCGCCGCCGTTGTTTCGCACGGCCCCGCGGATGTTCTCGGGCACCGAAGCCAGGTCCGAAACCAGGGCATCGACGCTCCTGGCTTCCAGCGCGGCGTTGCCCGCGATCGCCTTGTTGACGTTGTCGACATAGGCCTTGTGATGCCGGTCATGGTGGATCTCCATCGTCTGGGCGTCGATTGACGGTTCGAGGGCCTCTTTCGGATACGGAAGCGGTGGAAGTTCGTATGCCATACCAATGGATTTCTGATTTCCCTGTTGTGATTCCCCGCCAAGGCGCTCCTCGCGGGACGTGGCCCTCACTGTAGCAGTCCTCCCGTATCGCTCAAGAATCGTGGTGAGAGCGCAGGTCCGCCACGCATTCCAGGTGCTGGGTCTGCGGAAACATGTCGATCGGCGTGACCCGCGCCAGCCGGTAGATGCCGTCCGCGCAGAGCGCCGTGAGATCCCGCGCGAGCGTCGCCGGGTGGCACGAGACATACACGACCTGCCGCACCGGATTCTCACGCAGCGCGCGGACAAAGGCCGGGGCGCAACCAACCCTCGGTGGATCGGTCAGGACAGTCGTCTGGTTGGCGGGAAACCGCTCGACCAATGCCGGGATCCATTCCTCGGCCGCGCCGGTGATGAAGTCACCGTTGAGCCGGTCCCGAAGCGCCGCATTCCGCCGCGCGGCGTGAATGGACGTGCGGTCGATCTCGACGCCCACGAACCGCTCGAGTGAGCCGGCGCATTCGAGGGCGAAGAACCCAACACCGCAATAAGCGTCGATCAGGTACCTCGAGCCGCTTTCGGCAAGGCGCTGGCGGACGGTCTGCACCAGGGCGGGGAGTGCGTGAAAATTATTCTGAAAGAAGGAGTCGGGCGGCAGCACCCAGCCTTCCGGCGGCAGCCGAAGGTTGACCTTCAAACCGCCTTTCGGAGGCGGCTCGGCCCGTACGCGCCGCAACTCTTCATTCAGCGCAGGCTCCGCGATCGAACAGCTCTCGACATCGACGGCCAGCCGGCTGTCCGCCCGGAGAAATCCGATCACCAATCGCCGAGTCAGCTTGTTCCATTGGGACCGGACAAGGATCCGGTTGCGATATCCAAATGGCGCGGGACACGGAACGACCGGATCGATGTCGACCCCGGAGAATCCGCCAAGCCGCGCGAGCAGTTCACGGATCTGTTCATGCTTGAGCCGGAGCTGCGCGTGGTAAGCCAGGTGTTGATACTGGCAGCCTCCGCATTCACCGAAGTAGGGGCAGGGCGCTTCCACACGGTCGACGGAGGGGCGGCGGACCTCGAGGAGACGCGCCCTGGCGAAGTTCTTCTTTACCTCGACCAACTCCACCTCGACCTCCTCACCCGGGGCGGTGAACGGAACAAAGATCACAAATCCATCGCACCGCGCGACGCCATCCCCGCCATAGGCAATGGAATCGACGGCGACGCGGAGGCGATCCCCGATTGCGTGGGGCGCGTCGCCTGTCCTGGAAGCCTCTATGATCAAGGGCGGCCGGGCCTTGCGGATCCCAAACCGCGTCGGAAAAACCTCACCCGCCCTCCGGGCACCCTCTCCCATCGGATGGGAGAGGAACGGGCTGAGGGCAGGTTCATGGGAAGGTATGTGAGCCGGCCGATCATTCGTGGCGCAGGGCTTCGATCGGGTCGAGTCGCGCGGCCGCGCGGGCGGGATAGATGCCGAAGATGATGCCCACCGCCCCCGAGATCCCGAAGGCGAGGATCACCGACCACGGCGTGACAATGGTCTTCATGGTGGTCAGGTGCGACACGATGAGCGGGGTGCCGATGCCCACCAGGACACCGACAAAGCCGCCCCCGATCGACAGGACGACAGTCTCGACGAGGAACTGCCGCGTGATGTCGCGGCGCTTGGCCCCCAGCGCGCGGCGGACGCCGATCTCACGGGTGCGCTCCGTCACCGTGGCGAGCATGATGTTCATGATGCCGATCCCGCCGACGAGGAGCGAGATCGCGGCGATGGAGCCCAGCACAATGTTGAAGATGCGCTTGGTCTGTTCCTTCTGGCGGAGGAGTTGAAGCGGGACAATCACTTCGAAATCATCCTGGTCATGGAACCGCTTCAGCAAGGCGTGAATCTGCGGATCGGCGGTCTCGACGGCGTCGGTGTCGCGCATCTCGACGGTGACCTGGTGGAGTTGAACCTCCTCGGCCTCGATGCTGCCGGCAGTGCGACGGATCAGGACATCGCCGAACCGCGTTCGCGATGTCGAGAGCGGGATATAGATGTTGTTATCGAGCGGCTCGCCCTCCATTGCCCCGGCCTGGGCCCGCTGCTCGGGCTGGCTGCGCTCCTGCACGATGCCCACGACGCGGTAATAAAAGGCGTCGATCTTGATCGCATGCCGACGCGGGTCCTCCGAGGGAAACAAGCGCCGGGCCAACCCCGCCGTGATCACGCACACACTCTCCGCGTGCAGTTCATCCACAGGGCAGAGAAAGCGTCCGGCGATGACGTTCGCACCCGAGACTTCGGTGTAGGTGGGCAGCGTGCCGATGACCTGACACGGCACCTCGTTCCGGCTGAACCGGGCGTCCTCGCGGATGATGCGCATGGGCAGGACGCGCAGGACGCCGGGTATGGTGGACTGCAGGCGCGAGGCATCCGCGTAAGTCAGGCCATACTTGAGAAGGAGGCCGCGTGCGCCGCTGCCCGAGTCGCGCGCCTGGTCGGCCGGCTTCAGGCTGCGGATGAGGATGTTGTTGCTCCCCAGTTTCTTGATCGCCTCCTGCGCTTCATAGGACGCGCCCTCGCCAATGGCGAGCATGGCGATGACCGAGCACACGCCGAAGATGATGCCGAGCATCGTCAGCACCGAGCGCAGCTTGTGGAGCATCAGGCTTTTGATGCCCAGCCGGACGATGCTGGCGATCTGGTAGGTCAGCGTGGAGCGCATCGTTCTCGAACCCCTCACGGGCTGCTGTCAATCCCTGCAAAGACACACGCAACCTCACCCCGGCCCTCTCCCATCGGAGGCATCGGTTGGGAAAGGGCAGTCCCGCGGACGCGGGGCCGGGCGAGGGTTGCCGCTCCATCTCGACTGCGAAGAGGTTCGCAAGGATTCATAAGGGTCGGTTCTGCACCTCCCGATCGATCAACCCATCCTTCATGTGAACCACGCGATGCGCCCTTGCCGCCACCCGTTCATCATGGGTCACCAGCACGATCGTCTTGCCGTCGGCATTGAGCTGGTCGATGAGTTCGAGGACCTCCTGGCCGGTCTTTGAATCCAGGTTCCCGGTCGGCTCATCCGCCAGGATCATCAAGGGATCATTGACCAGGGACCGCGCGATGGCGACGCGTTGCTGTTGTCCCCCGGAGAGTTGGTTCGGGCGATGGTTGAGCCGCTCTCCAAGACCCACCAACTGCGCCAGCGCCACGCAACGATCCTGGTAGGCCCGCAAATCCCGGCCCTGGTAAAGGAGCGGCACCTGGATGTTCTCGATCACCGTCAACTGAGCGATCAAATTGTAGGATTGAAAAATGAACCCTATTTTTTGGCCTCGCGCCTCCGAGAGTTCGTCATCGGGCATCTGTGAAACGTCCTCCCCACCGAGCCAGTAACGACCGGCGGTCGGTCGATCCAGGCACCCCAGGATGTTCAATATGGTCGATTTGCCGGATCCCGAGGGTCCCATGATGGCCACGTACGAACCCTCCGCGATCTGCAGGTGCACCCCGCGCAGCGCGAGGACGTCAACCTCACCCCCGAGGATGTAGCGTTTCTCGACGCCCTCGATGCGGATGATGGCGGATGTCGACTGCATGGAGAAGGATCCTTCAACCATTGCTGGCATCGGCGGGGACCGCCGCCCCGGGCGCAGGACGAGGCCTCCGTGACGCGTCGCCCTCGCGCGCACCGCCGCGTCGACCGGCCCCGTCATCGGGTCCCGCGGACTCCTGCATCGTGACGGAGTTCCTCCCCTTGCTCGAGCCCTCGTCGCCATCCTTCTGCAAGCGCCTCATCCGTCGCCCGCCGTTGGCGCCGGATCCATCCTCTGCACCCGGCTCTGGATGTGCAGCCACTGCCGGGGTGGCGGGGGTTGCCGAAAGGTCGGTGGCGGCGGTCGCGGTGACGCTTTCGCCCGGAGGGCCCGCGTGTGCCGAGGCGGCGAAGCTCGGGGCATGGGCCGGGACCGAAGTGGTCTCCGGCTCCGGACCGCGATCCTTCGGCGGACGCTCGGGCGCGGCGGGGCGGGCTGGCAGGGCATTGGTTACCCGGACCTTCGATTTCTCATCGGGGCTGAGGACCTCGCCGCCGATGTCCTTCTCGTGGGTGTCGAATGGCGGCGCGAGCAAAACCCTCTCGCCTTCGCTCACCCCGGACAGGATCTGGATGAATTTCGTGTTGTACATGCCGACGTCCACTGGTCTGGGCTCCGGGTCTCCACCCTTGGCCACGTAGACGACCTGGCGCCCCTTGAGGGTGGTGACGGCCTGGATCGGCACGAAGAGGGTGTCGGCCATGTTGGTGATGATGATCTCGGCCATCGCCGAGACGCCGGGCTTCACGTCGGGAAGCGGGTCGGTGATGTAGATGTCCGTGTTGTACACCTTGAGGTTCGGATTGCCCCACCGCGCCTGGGTGTCCGGCAGGAGCCCCACGCGATGAACATTTCCGGCGAAGTGCTCGTCCGGCATGGACTCCAGGACCACATACGCGGGGAGACCGGTCCGCATCATGTTCACGTGCGATTCGTGAACCTTCACGGTCACCTTCATCCGGGACGTGTCCGGCAGCTTGATCAGTTCCTGCCGATTCCGGACCGTCGCGCCCTCCTCGATCAGGGATTCGTTGCTCCAACGATTGTCGTTCACCGAGTACACAACCAGGCCGTCCTGCGGAGCGTGAATCTTGGTCGCCTCGAGGTTGTTGAGGTCGCGTTCCAGTTTCCGCTTGTTCAGGGCGAGGGTGTTGGACTGGGTCAACAGGTCGGCAACAGACTGCGCAATCCTTGCGCGAGCCTGCGCCTGGACCCGGACGAGTTCGTTGCTGGCCTCCATGAGACTGGACTCGAACTGCTGGCGCTGCTTGCGAATATCGAACTCCTTGAGCAGCCACAGGGCATTGCTCGCGACGATGAGCGAGTTGCGATTATTGAGGACGGAGAGGCGATCGGCGTCCACGCGCTGCTGGGTTTCATAGCCCTTGGAGGCGAGGTTGGTCGTCCAGCGGTAGGTCTCGAGGTTCACGGCGAGCTGCGACTCCGCCTGGACCATCTTGTTGCTGGCCTCGACCAGGTCGGCGACCCGTTGCCCCTGGTCATAGCGCTCGAGATCGAGCCTCGCGAATTCCAGCTTGAGTTCCGTGGCGCTGATATCGCTCGCGACGGTGTTGCTCTGAATCGCGAGCTGTTCCTGGGCCTGGATGAGCCCGAATCGCGCCTTCTCGTAATTGATCTGCTGCAGATTCACCTGGTCCTGGGCCGCCGCCGAATCCAACTCGACCAGGAGATCGCCCTTCTTCACAAAGGATCCCTCGGGGACAATGAAGATGATGCGAGCGGTGCCTTCCACCTCGCTTCGAACGCTGACCTCGTTGACGGCCGAGAGATTCCCCGGCTCGACGATGGATACCGTGAACGGGCCGCGGCGCACCGCGTAGGTCGTCGTTGAAGCGTCGACGGCGACCTCTCGCCGGAACCAGAAATAGCCGACGACGAGCAGGACGACCATCATCGGGATCCACACCGGCGGCCGGCGCAGGACGCGAACCCCGCGCGACAGGAGGGTTTTCGGGGCTTTCATGAAGAAGGAGGCTCCAGGTAGTGATCCGGCGGATTCACGTCGTCGCCCGGCATCTGGAGCGGAGTCGTCCCGCGCATTTCGGGTGTCAGCCAGTCCGCGAGGGGATTCGTGAGCCAGAATTCCGGGTGCTGGGTGTTGAGCACGCCGATGTCCAGGAGCAACTGCAGACGGGCCTGGAGGTAGGAAATCAGCGTCGAAGTGACCTGGTTCTGCGCCGCGATCAGGGAGTCCTGGGATTCACGAAGATCGCGGACCTGCACGCGGCCCGCCTCCAACCGAAGCGCATCCGCCTCGACGCGTCGGCGGGCGACATCGAGCGAGGTCTGGCTGTTGAGATAATTCAACCGCCGCTGTTCCAAAGTCCGAAGGCCCCGATCAATGCGATCCCGGAAGTTGTCCAGGGTCAGCGAGAGATTGCGCACCTGGGATTCGAAGGCGATCAGCGTCGCGCGGTAGGTGTTGCGCTCGCGGACACGGTCCACAGGCAGGTCCAGCGTCAGACCCGCGGAATACTGCAGCTTGTTGATGTCGAACCTGGCGTAGTCGTAAGGCGACTCCGACTGCAGGCTGGCGGTGCTGACCAGCCCCAACTCGGGCTTGAGTTGGTCCACCGCGATTCGAACCTTTCGTTGGCTGTCCTCGAAACGGTCGATCGCGTTGAGGATGTCCATGTGATTGGACACGGCATAGCGGAACGCCACCTTGTGATCGATCCCGACGCCAACCAGGCCCGCGGTGATCAGGTCCGCAAGATCGGTATCGTCGAAGTAGACGTCCTCCGTGAGCGGCAGGCCCAGGGTGATCTTGAACGCCGCCTGGTCGTTGAGGTAGTTGGCCACCGAATTGATATAGCCGATCCGCGCGGTCAACTCCGCAGATCGAGCGTCCAACAGCGAACTCTGCTGTTCCCGTTTGCCTTCGACGCGCGCCTGCAGGTATTGGGTCGTCTCCACGCGCCGCAGATAGTTCGTGTAGTTGTTCCGCACCTCGTCCTTCCCGCCGAGCAGGCCGAAGTACTCGTTGACGATGTTGACCGCGAACTGCTTTTGGTACTGGGTGTAGGAACGGATCGCGTAAACCACGTTTCGCTCGGCCTGTGTCAGCGCCTCGACCGCCGGATCGTTCCGCCCGAATCCCCGCAGCAAAGGCTGCGTGAGTTGGACCGAAAGGGTGTTGATCGCCGAACTCCGCGTCCCCTGCCCCGAACCCGAGAAACCCGCGAAATACCGCAGAAGGTCATTCGCGAGGGCGACACTGAGGCGGCCACCCGTCCGGAGGAACTGCGACACGCCGACCTGGCTGCGGATCGTGCCGACGTCACTGCCGGCCGGAGTGCCGCTGATGGCGGGCGCCGTGGTGGCAAAGAACTGGGGTGAAAACTCGTAACGGGCCCCCGTCAGGCTGAGGGCCGCGAGATAGAGTTGTTCTTTCTCGGTCTGGTATTCCCGGCTGTGTTCGACCGCGAGATCAAGCGCCTCCTCCAGCCGAAGGACCCGCCGATGGGCCGCCGACCTCTCGCCGAGAACCTCCGCCGGCGTGATGCTCGCCGGGTCGCGCCCGCTATACCGGGTGCTGATCGTGAACACGTTGGTCGCGCCGAAGATCCGGTGCTCGTAGGCCTGGATGATGCCGTAAACCTGACGGTCCGCCTCGCGGCGATAATGCCCCGCCGAACAGGCCGAAAGGATTCCCGCCACCAGCAGAACGAAGATCCGCGACGCGCCCTGCGGGACGCCCCGGGCGCGAACTGAATTCGACTGACTGAGTGCCACTTCCTGCAGAATTCGACGAGCACCACCGAGTGTCGGTTACATCCTTCGACGGCACGGGACTCCCGGTATTCACGAAAAGGTCCCCCTCCTTTGTCGTTCGCGCCGCAAGGGAGGGAGAGGCCTTCCCGTTGACTCAACCGCCCGTCGGGGCGACAAAGGAGTGGGTTGATAGATGCAACCCGCCGGCAGGTGCCGGATGGTATTTGGTGCTGCGCCTAGTTCACCCGTGGAGGGGCCCACGGCGCGCAGCAAGGGGCACGAGCCTCGGGGGCCCTTAACCGGGTCCCCGTGGCTCGTCTTCTTTATTCCAGGGCCGGCCCTCGCACGAAACGGTGGGCCGGGTCGTTGTGCCACCACGAGGCGCCTCGTGGTCCGTTGACGTCCCCCCTGCCGATCACTACGTTGCTTCGCGACATGATTGCCGGCACCGCATCCTCCAGGACCCCGGCGGAATCCACGGGCCAGATCCGCCGTGGCGATGAGCGTTTGATCCGAATCACACCGGCGGCGGGGGACAAGGTGCGAGCGCTTCTCGACCGGCAGGGCCGGCCGGCCGGGGTGCTCCGGGTGGCGGTGGTCGGCGGCGGCTGTTCGGGTCTCCAATACAAGATGGACCTCCAGGACCGGCCTCAAAACCGTGACATCCTCGTCGAGTCCGCAGGCATCCAGGTGGTCGTGGACCCCAAAAGCGCCTTGTACGTGACCGGGTCGGAACTCGACTTCATCGATGCCCTGCAGGGCGGCGGGTTCAAGGTCAAGAATCCAAATGCCGCGACCAGTTGCTCCTGCGGGGAGAGTTTCAGCGCGTGAGCGCCGCACCGCCGTCCACAACGGCCGCACCCGCCGCCATGGATCCCTTCGCCGTCCTGGGCGAACCGCGACGCCCGTGGCTGGACGCGGAGGCACTGCGATCGCAGTTCCTGGAGGCCTCCACCGGGATGCATCCCGATCGATTCCATGATGCCCCGGAGCCGGAGCGGACCGCGGCGGAGCGGCGGTATGCCGATCTTAACGCCGCCTACCAGGCCCTGCGGGAACCGCGCTCCCGCCTGTTGCACCTGCTGCTCCTCGAGACCGGCAGCCGACCGCCCGACATTCAACGAATCCCGCCCGGCACGCTGGATCTTTTCGTGGAGGTGGGGAGGCCTGTCGGGGGGCCGACAGTTTTCTGGTGGAACGCCGATCGGTGGAGTCTCCGCTCCTGAAGGTTCAGTTCTTCCAGAAGGGACTGGAACTCGCGGCAGGGCTGCAGAAACTGCAGGCCCGCATCGCCACCCAGGCCGTCGCCCTCGATGCCGAACTCGCGTCGATGAACGACTGCTGGAACCACGCCCCCCCGCTCGGAGATCCCCGCCGCCCGGCTGCCCTCCCCCTGGCGCGCCTCGAGGAAGTCTACCGGATCCTGAGCTACGTCGCCCGCTGGACCGAGCAGATCCAGGACCGCCTGGTTCAGATCGCGAGCGTCTGAGGAGAACGGTTTGTTGCCGCCAGACGCTTGCCTCGGATGGGCTCCCCGGTAACCCTTCGGTGCGCATCGGCGCTTCAAGGCCGTTGCGATTCACCCGCCTATCCGACCGTGAACCAGTCTCCAGACCCCGACCCGCTGTTGTCCACCGATCCCTTTACACGCCGCCACATCGGGCCGCGTCCGGGTGAGATTGCGGACATGGCCCGCGCCTGCGGGTTTGACTCGCTCGACGAGCTGGTCGACGCGACCGTGCCGGCCGGGATCCGGCTCCCCGGGCCATTGAACCTTCCGGACGCTCACGGGACTACCGCCGCCCTTGACAGGCTTCGGGCCCTGGCCGCCCGAAACCGTGTTTTTCGGTCCTTCATTGGCATGGGTTACCACGACACGGTCACTCCGCCGGTAATCCAGCGAAACATCTTCGAGAATCCCGGCTGGTACACTCCGTACACCCCGTACCAGTCGGAGATCTCGCAGGGCCGCCTCGAGGGCCTCCTGAATTTCCAGACGATGGTTACGGAACTCACGGGTCTGGACATCGCGAATGCCTCGTTGCTGGACGAAGCCACCGCCTGTGCCGAGGCGATGATGATGTGCCACCGGATCAAGGCCCCGACGGCCTTCCAGGAGGACGCGTCCCGCGACCTCTTCATTGTCGCCGACAGTTGTCACCCTCAGAATCTCGATCTCGTTCGCACCCGTGCCGACGCCCTGGGCCTGCACGTCGAGACCTGCGATTGGCAGCGGGCGGAATTCGGTCCGCGAGTCTTCGGCATCCTTGTTCAGTATCCGGAAGGGACGGGCGATATCCCCGAATATGCGGATCTCGTCCGGCGCGCGCATGCCGGCGGCGCGCTGGTCGTGGTCGCGGCCGATCTCCTGGCGCTGACACTGCTTCAGCCGCCTGGGGACTTCGGGGCGGATATCGCAGTCGGCACGGCGCAAAGGTTTGGTGTCCCGCTCGGGTTCGGCGGGCCGCACGCGGCCTTTTTCGCGACTCGGGAGATCTACAAGCGCGGCCTGCCAGGGCGGTTGGTCGGGGTCTCCCGGGACTCGCGGGGACGTCCCGCCCTCCGCCTGTCGCTGGGCACACGGGAACAGCACATTCGGCGTGAGAAGGCGACCTCGAACATCTGCACGGCGCAGGCGCTCCTGGCGAACATGGCCATGGCGTATGCGTGTTATCACGGGCCGCAGGGTCTGACGGCCATCGCGCGTCGGGTGCGCGAACTGACTGGCCGCCTTGCGACAGGGGCGGAGCGACTGGGACTGGTGGTGACCCATGCCCGGTACTTCGACACCCTGACCCTCGAGGTGAAGGATGCCCCGGCCGTGCATCGCCTTGCGGCGGGACAGGGGGTGAACCTGCGCCGGATGGACGCCACCCACCTCGGCATCTCGCTCAACGAGACCGCCACGCTTGCGGATGTGGATTCGCTGCTTCGCATCCTCAATGGCGGGGCCCCGCCTGGATTTGAGGCCGCTGCGCTCACACCGCGAGAGGGTGGGGTCACGACACGGACCACGCCCTTCCTCACGGAACCGGTGTTCCATCGGTATCACAGCGAGACCGATCTCCAGCGATACCTGCGCCGTCTTGAATCCCGGGACCTATCGCTCTGTCACAGCATGATCCCGCTGGGATCCTGCACGATGAAGCTCAACTCGGCCGTGGAGATGGTTCCGGTGAGCTGGCCCGAATTCTCCCGGATGCATCCCTTTGCGCCCCTCGACCAGGCGCAAGGCTATCAGCAACTCTTTCGCGATCTGGAGGGGTGGCTGGCCGAGATCACCGGCCTGCCGGGTGTGTCTCTTCAGCCCAACGCGGGTTCCCAGGGGGAATACGCCGGCCTTTTGGTCATACGGGCGTGGCACGCAAGTCGCGGCGAGGCCCACCGGCGCGTGTGCCTGATTCCAGTCAGCGCGCATGGCACCAATCCGGCCAGCGCCGTGATGGCCGGTCTCCAGGTGGTCGGTATCGCGTGTGATCGCCAGGGAAACATTGATGTCGATGATCTCCGCGCGCGGCTGACGGACCACGGCCCGAATCTGGCGTGCCTGATGGTGACTTATCCGAGCACGCACGGGGTGTTCGAAACCTCGATTCGGGAGATCTGCGACTGCGTCCATGAGGCAGGCGGGCAGGTTTACATGGACGGTGCGAACATGAATGCCCAGGTGGGTCTGACCAGTCCGGCCACCGTTGGCGCCGACGTCTGTCATCTCAATTTGCACAAGACCTTCTGCATTCCACATGGGGGCGGCGGCCCGGGCGTCGGTCCCATCTGTGTGGCGGCACACCTGGTGGATTTTCTGCCGGGGCACTCTGTCGTCCCGCTGGGTGGCGAGGAACCGATTGGCGCGGTGAGCGCCGCTCCCTGGGGAAGCGCCAGCATCCTGACGATTTCGTGGATGTACATCGTTCTGATGGGATCGGCCGGACTGACGGAGGCCAGCCGCGCCGCGATCCTGAACGCGAACTACATCGCATCGCGGCTCGCCAATTACTTTCCCACCCTCTACCGCGGCCGGGGCGGCACCGTTGCCCACGAGTGCATCCTTGATCTCCGCCACTTCAAGATCGTGACCGCCGAGGACGTCGCCAAGCGCCTTATGGACTACGGATTCCATGCCCCGACCCTGAGCTGGCCCGTCCCGGGGACCCTGATGGTCGAACCCACGGAGTCCGAGCCAAAGTCGGAGCTGGATCGATTCTGTGACGCGATGATCGCGATCCACGGCGAGATCGTTGCGATCGAGAGCGGAGAAACGGATCCACGGGACAACCTCCTCAAGAACGCTCCCCATACCGCGGACCAGGTCGCGGCGGACCACTGGACGCACCCTTACTCCCGCGAGCAGGCGGCATTTCCAGTCCCGGCACTGCGGGACACGAAATTCTGGCCGGCAGTCGGCCGGGTGGACAACGTGTTTGGCGACCGGAATCTCGTGTGCTCGTGTCCGGTCATGGACGCATAAGAGGACCTCTCCGAAGGGCGGTCGGGCTCGGTGGAACCACTCGTGCTCCGGAGCGGGCATGGCCGACGACCAGGCAATCCATTGCGAATCGCCAAATACAACCGCTCCCTATGACAAGCTTTCGAGCGCGGACCTGAATACGTGCCCGACCGAGAGGGAGGCATTGAAACACAGCGGCGCCATGCCCCCGTTCCCTATCAGCGCGCAGGGCGCGAGACCCTCCGACCCCGGCGATCACAAGCCGGTGAAGCGAAATCTGCGCAGGATCTTCGTGACGATCGGAGGTTCCATCGTGCTGGCTGCGGGAGTCGCCATGATCTTCCTGCCGGGACCCGCGCTGATTGTGATCCCCGCGGGGTTCGCAATCCTGGCGACAGAGTTCGAATGGGCGCGCCGCGCCCGTGATCGCACCGTCAAAATGCTGGTGCACGCGCGCGACAGGGTGAAGGGCTTCTTCAAGAGATCCTGAGAGCCAGGCCTCATCCGACGCAAACTGCACTGTGCAGAACGCCCAGGAAACGGAGTCCCGCGAAGGATGCCATCCGCGCGCCGGGAGGGAATGGCGATTCCAGGCTCGGCCACGGAGAGCGGCGGTTACTCCATTCGGTGCCGCCAAGGCCTTTATACCGTGACAGTAACCGGAGATGGAACGGGGCGCCGAAGGGCGGGCGCAAGGACCGAACGGGACCCCTTCCAGGGAGATGGCACCCACGTTGCTGAACGCGAGCGTGGCACAACGCCAAATTCCAATGAAATCGACACTTACTCATGTCAGTATCCTTGCCGTCGCCGCCGCGCTGTCGTCGGCCACGGCCTTCGGGCAGGCGCGACCCAACTCCGCCGCCCAACGCGCCTACACGTCATCCACGCCGACGGCGACGGAGGCGGGCCAGACGCAGATGGAGGGCCGTATCGTCACGCTCTTCCACTACCTGTCTGGCTCGACCACGATGGGCACCACGGAATCCTCGGCCGCGACCTCCACGAGCCCGGCCATCACGAGTCGACAGACCACGACCACAGGTGGCCAGCCGTTTTCGGGGGCGAGCAGTTCCACCGCGCCCCGGGCCGCCAATTCCGCTCCGGCCGGGGCTTGGGCCGCCGGTGGGGCCTCGGCGGGCCAGCCGCTGGCATTCATCGCCGAGGGCGCCGGTAGCTCCAGCAGGTCGGCGACGTCGTCCTCGACGACTTCCTCCTCGTCCACCTCGCCGTCGACCAGCAGCTCGAGCGAGCCTCGGTCCACGACGACCTCCCTGACCGGAACTTCGGGTGACGTTTACGTCCTGGTTTTTGATCCCAACAATGAGTCGAGCCGGACGGCCTTCGCCCGTGCCCAATGGATGGTATCCGGAGGCGCGCGAAGCACCGCGTACTCCTCGACCACCTCGCCGAGTGACCGCCTCAATGTCAGCGGCCGTGAAGACCAGGACCGGAGTTCAACCACCTCGGCCAATCACACCGACCGCGAACATTCCTCCAGCTCGCCCGCGGCGAGCGCCTATACCGGGAGCCACTGGATGGGCGGCAAGCAGGTGAAAATCACCGGCAAGGTCCTCGACCGGGCCGGCGTCAAGGCACTCGAGATCGCCAGCATCGAAGACGCAACTCCCGCATCCTCGACCACGACGGCCCCGTCGACCACGACGACCCCGTCGAGCTCGGACACGACCGACCAGAACCGCGACACCGATACCAAGGATCGCAGTAAGTAAGGGCGGGGCTCCCCACGACCCTCGTCGAGCACTCTTCGCGATCAACATGCCGACCGGAGTCCACCCCTCCGGCCGGTCTTTTGCATCATGGAACAACTCGGCAAGCGAACTGGCGGTGTCGTCGAAGAGGTCTGCCCGGCGTGTGGAATGCCACGCAGCTCATGGCCGGGCGCTCCCATCGAGCGGAACGGCACCCTCTACTGCTGCGAAGGATGTGCCGACGGGACGGGTTGCACGTGTCCAAACCGGGAGCCGACCCGCCAAGACCCCCGCGGAGGCGGGGCATCCCTCGGTCCGAAGTCTCCCTCCCCTCCAACCCCGCCCTGACCGGTAGGGCCTGAACGGGACGTGAACCGTCGGGGGGTGCCCGCATGGACGGCCATGCGGCGATGTCACCATCGGAAATGAGGTTGCCGGCTCGCTGCATAACGATGGATCGCCAGGGCAATTTGCACGCCTGCTCTCCTTGCAGATGCAACAAGCGGAGCCTATCGCGGGCATCTACAAGGGACACGCCGCCTCGCCGACACGAAAAGAGTCCTGGCACTCCAGCTGCGATGAAGGTGGCAGCGAAAGGAGCCCAAAGGTATGAGACCCCGCACAACTCAACTCAGTTATCACCTCGCGGTGTTCATTGGTCTGGCCGCCATGCATTCAATGGTCCATGGCAGCCCGGCTGCGGACCCCGCGGAGGCCGCCGTTTCGGCCGGGCCAGACACCCACGCACTTGCAGGCACCCCACAGACGTTCTCCGGCAGACTCATGACACTATTCCATTTCGCGGGTGGGGATCGGCCAAGGCCGTCCCAATGGCTGAACCCACCGCCGAACCCGGAGAATGGCCAGCAATCTCGCGACTGGAAGAACGACTCGGTCACTCCGGCAACCCCGGCCGCCGTGGTGGCCGCCGCGCCGAAAGGGTCCCTCGGCAGTAGCACAAACCTCACCCCCGCGGGCGTGCCACCGCCCCCGAGAGCTGGGACGTGGGGAGGCCAGGCCTTGGCGCTAGTCGTTTCAAGCGCGACAGCGGCAGCGGTCTCCGCACCGGCTCAACAGCCCTACATCCTCGTTTTCGATCCCCTCAATTCAGCCAGTCGCTCGTCCTTCGCGAGGGCCCAATGGATCCTGGCGGGACGCGGCCAGGAAGTGGATCTCGGCTCGGTTACGGGGTCTGCACCCGGCAAAAAAGAGGTGCGGGGAGCGGACGAGAGACCGACCCCGACTCCGGCGAAACCCGGCCCCGAAGCCCAGGCCTCTGCCACAAGGGAGCGCGGGCGGGTCGATACAAATTCCGCGGCGGAACTCAAGGCCGAGGCCGCTGCGACCTGGACTCGCTCCTATCCTCCTCAAGGGGCGATTGACGAGCGGGAGGTCCCGGTGCGCATCACCGGGTGGGTTCTGCACGACCCGCCTTTGGCGGCCATCGTGGTCACGGAAATCGCTGAACTGCCCGCCAACGAGGCACCCTGAGGCCCGGGGTCATGACGTTCAATCAAGCGGACCGCTGCGGCGAACGCCTGAGTTCGCCTGGCTAGGGAGCCATGTTGCCCGTTGCGAGGGTCACGCCATTGGCTCCGCTTCTCGGCGATGGCGTCGCAGTGGCGGGCTTCTCATTGGCGGCCACGGCATCGGGGGCCGGCAAAACTTGGACGGGCACGCGACATTGAAAATCCTCGTGCACCTCTTTCGCGGATACCGAGATGTGTACGTCCCGCCCGGCGAGTCGGTGGATGAGCTCCAGAAAGCGAGCGTAGGCCGCGGCGTCCCCCTGGCCCGAATCCGTCGTGGAAATCGCTGGAGCGGACGCGGCGGGCGTCGAGACCGCGGCGACCTGGTGCATCGAATCGTTGGGCGGCGAGGGATCACGCACCGCTGGACCCACCAGCGCGCGGTCGCCTTCGGCAGCGAGATCGGCCGCATAGGCGGCGGGGATCGCGAAGTTGAGATTCTGCGCGCCAATCTTGGTCCACGCGGCAACACCGACGACCCGTCCGGAAGCGTCGACGACCGGACCTCCGCTGTTGCCTGGGGAGAACGGGCAGGTGAGCTGATACTGGTCGTACCCGTCGATCTCCTGGATCTGGCCCAGGATTCCGTCGGAAATACTGAACGAATACCCGCGAGGGGAACCAATGGCGTACAGGCGGGTGGCGATCTCGGGAGGATCCAACCGGAGTCCCAGCGGCGGCCGCGGGCCGCCGAGGATCTGAAGCAGCGCCAGGTCGTGGACCGGGTCACTTGCCAGCACCTGGCCGACTTCGGCGTCCTGCCCATCGGAAAAAACGCCGTGGATTTCAGCCGCATCCCGGATGACGTGGAGGGCTGTCACCGCGAGATCCGGTCTGAAGACGACAAATCCAGCGCCAACGAAACGTTCTCCCGCCGCGGTGGTGACCTTCAGGGCGAGGGTGGATCGGACCACCTTTCGATAGATTTCGGGCGGCGACAATTCGTCGGCGTGGGCTGTGAAGCGACACAACAGGGCGGGCAGAACCAGCCACGCCAACGCCCGCGCATCAATCGGCATACTCAACTCGTTCTATCGGCACGTCGCGAGCCGGCTTAAACCCAATCCGCGTCGGAAATCAAGTAACGATCGTCCGTCGGGCGAGAAATTCGCCACGACCTTGCCTTAAGAGCCCGTCTGAAAAGTAGGAAGGAACCCTGTTTTCAGACCGGCTCTCAGAGCCCGCGCCCGGACGCGACGGTGATGCCCCTCAACCGCGCTACGCGGCTGCCGGCGGAAGAAAATAGAACAACCCCGCCACCACGAGATAAACGGCGAGCAATTGAACCCCTTCGAGCCAGTTGCTCTCTCCGTCCGCGCTGATCTGCCCGAGAATCCAGACCGAAAGGGTCAGCGTTGCGACCTCCGGGAGTGAGAACTCCAGGTCCATGGGTGTGCCAAGCGGGTAGGAGGCGAACACGAGGACCGGCGTCACAAAGAGCGCGACCTGCGTGCTGGATCCGATCGCGATTTGAAGGCTCAGGTCCATCTTGTTCTTCAACGCCATGACAATGGCCGTCGAATGTTCGGCGGCATTGCCGACGATTGCCACCACCACCACGCCCACGAATGCCTCGGTCAGGCCCATCTGTTTGCGGGCCACCTCGATCGAATCCACGAGGAACTCGCTCATCATCGCGACCAGCGCGGTCGCCACCACCAGGAGGACGATGGATTTCCAAACGGGCCAGGCCGCGTCCGCGTCTCCTGTATCACCATCCTGTTCGCCCCCTCCGTCTTTCGAGGGCTGCAGAAGGCCACGATGGGTGCCGAGCGAAAAGACCAGCGACAGGAGGTAGGTCACTCCCAGGATGCCGGCGATAACGAGCGAAAGGTGGCGCTCGGCGTTCAAATCCCAGCCCTCGGGCCGGACCGACGAGGTCGCGTGAAACACGGTGGGAATCACCAGCGCAATCGCCGCCAGGCTCAGGGAATTGGCGGACATTCCGGCCGCGACGCGATTGAAGGAAAGGCACCGGTGGCGCAGGCCCCCAGCCAGGATGGAACCTCCGGCGACCAGGAGGATGTTGCCAATGATCGACCCGCTGATCGATGCCTTGACGACGCCGGTCAGGCCTCGCGACAGCGCCATGAGCGCGATGATCAATTCCGCCGCATTGCCGAAGGACGCATTCAGCAGGCCGCCTACCGTGGATCCCAGACGTCGCGCAAGATGATCGGTCGCGCGTCCCATCCAACCTGCCAGGGGAATGATGGCGATCCCGGCCACGACGAAGAGGAGGGTTTCGTTTTTCCATCCCGGCACGAACCGAACCGCGATGCCCGCCGGCACCGCCGCCAGGCACCAGTCCAGGGGTGACTCCAGCAACCCTTGATACCAATGCGATTTGGCGGGTTGGGATCTTCCGGGTTGTGCTGGTTGAGTCACAGGCACTCAGTCGATCGACTTTGCAGGAGGGGTGCCAGCCAAACCGCCAACCGCTCATGATCGATGAGCGGTTGGACGCGGCCTTTCCTGTATTGACGGCGGACAGGGCTTCGGTCGAGAACTTGGCTCCGCCGGGTATTGCACAAGGCCCGGCGCATCCGCCCTACGAGCACCAAGAGACAACCCGCACCGCCGCACGGGATTCCCGCCGCCGCTCCCTGTCTGTTCCAGGTGGGTCCGGGACGGAGGATCGCATGGCGGTGACTCAAACCACGGGGGCCAGGATTCGGGGCGTCGTCTCGAGCGTGCCGCCACGGCGGTTCGACAACCTCTCCGAAACGAGTGCCTTCGACCGGGAGGCCGTCGAGAAGGTCGTCCGGATGGCGGGGGTCAAGCACCGGTATCTTGCGGATGAGTCGCTCTGCAGCAGCGATCTGTGCCTTGCGGCAGGGCGGCGGCTGTTGGAACTGCTGCAGTGGGATCCGGGCACGATCGACGCCGCCATCTTCGTTACTCAGACGCCGGACTACATCCTGCCGTCGACCTCGTGTCTGATGCATCATTGGCTCAAGCTGCCGGACACCTGCGCGGCGTTCGACGTGGGCCTCGGATGTTCGGGTTATCCCTACGGTCTCTGGCTGGCGGCCATGATGCTCCAAGGCCGCGGCTTTCGGCGCGTCCTCCTTTTTCATGGCGAGACGCCCGCGCGTTTTTCCGATGCCTCCGACCGCGCGGTGGCGCTCCTGTTCGGGGATGCCGGTTCGGCGACTGCCCTCGAAACGACGGGCGGAGAGTCAACACGCCCCTGGTGGTTTTCGCTCCATACGGACGGCTCGGGATGGCGGGACCTGTTGATCGAAGGTGGCGGATTTCGAAACCGGTTTCCGCAGGACCGTCGGCAGCATTATGTCGCCATGAACGGGGCCAACATTTTCAACTTCACCCTCAAAAGGGTCCCGCGCCTGGTTGAAGACACCCTCCAGGCGGCGGGACTGGCCCGGGACGAGATCGACTATTACGTCTTCCACCAATCGAACCAATTCATCATGCGGCACCTCGTGAAGAAGGTTCAATTACCGGAAGATCGCGTCCCCATGACCATTCAGGAATTTGGCAGCGCGGGCGGACCCTCGGTGGCGCTGACGCTCACCCAGGGCGGGCTGCAAAGGCCCGCCGACCGCGACTTGCGCCTGCTGCTCCTCGGCTACGGGGTAGGACTGTCGTGGGCGTCCGCGTTGGTTGATTTGCCGCCGACCGCGGTCCTGGACCATGTCGTCCTGCCAGCGACCTGAAGAGAACCCTGGCGTTCCGGGTGCGGCGGCATGGAAGGAAGCTTAAGAGACTGTCTGAAAAATAATTGGAGTCCTGCGACGAGGGATTTTGTGCGAGGCCGAGGCGGCGAGACCGGAGCATCCCCGCAGCGGGCTGTGACGCTCGAGCCAACGAAGGCCTCGCGCAAAAGACCTGTCGCCCGGAGGGTTTTCGCGGAAAAGGCCCTCTGGCTTCGTTGCTCCTCGGTCACAGACCGCTGGCGGGTATGCTCCCTCGTCGCGCCTCGCCATAGGGCCTTTTCCGCGAAAACAGGACCCCACTTATTTTTCAGACAGTCTCTAAGGAGAACGCGGAATCCGCCGATGAAGGATGCGGGCAACTGCTGGCGCGATTCCCGGAAAACCGCGTGTTATCCCGTATGAACCCAGACCCACTGTTCGATTTCGAGGAGAGGAAGGTGGTGGTCACCGGCGCCTCGTCCGGATTGGGGCGGGCGATTGCGGTTTGCCTGAGTCGGTGCGGTGCGCGACTGATTCTCATGGGCCGGGACACGCAACGGCTCGCCGCCACGGCGGCCGCGCTGGCGACCCCGCATGTGGAGACCCTGAGCCTGGATTTGCGCGATTGCGACGCCATCGCCGGGGCGCTGAGCCCGCTCGCGGCCCGGCATGGTCGCATCTACGGCCTCTGCCACTGCGCCGGGATCGTGGAAACACGGCCCTTGAATGCGATCCGCCTGGATCACTTCCGGGAAATGATGGATATCAATGTCAGCGCCGGACTTGAACTCGCCCGCGTGCTGTCCCGCCGGGACATCATGACCGAGGGCGAGGGTTCGATGGTGTTCGTCAGCTCGATTTACGCCCGCGTCGGCATGGCAGGCCAGATTGCCTACAGCGCCACCAAGGGCGCCCTGGCGTCGGCGGCGCGCGCGCTGGCGATCGAACTCGCCCGCCGCCGGATCCGCGTCAACGTCCTGTCGCCCGGCCTGGTTCACACACCCCTTTCGGATACGGCCCTCTCGGCCCTGAGCCCGGCCCAGCGCGCGGAACTCGAGACCGCGCATCCGCTGGGCCCGGGAACCCCGGAGGACGTCGCGCGCGCGGCCGTTTTCCTTCTCGCACCGCAAAACCGATGGATGACAGGTGCCGATCTGGTGATTGATGGTGGATTCACCGCCCGCTGACGCACTTCCGGTTCACCGGATCCAAAAACGCCCAATGACGCAAGACGAAGCGCTGAAATGGATCGCAGGCCTGTTCGAGGCCCCGATCGACAGCATTCAACCGGACACCCCGCGAAGCGCCATCGCGGCCTGGGATTCGCTCGGGGTCCTGACGCTTATGGCCGGACTCGACGAGCAATTCCATATCGTGATGAACGATGGCGACGCTCAGCGCATGACGGCTGTGAAGGACATCCTCGATCTCCTTCGGCAGCAGGGTAAGATCCACTCCTGACCCCGACCCCCGATCCGCTTGCGATTCATCCTCATCGACGAAATCCTCGAGATGACCCCCGGCAAGCGGGTTCGCGCCCGCAAGTTTGTTTCGCCGGATGAAGACTATTTCCGGGATCACTTTCCGGGTTTTCCCGTCGTTCCGGGCGTCCTCCTGACCGAGATGATGGCACAGGCCGCCGGGAAGTGTCTCGACGCCGAGGACCCCGCCCGCGGCAGGTCCATGCTCGGGCGCATCACCTCGGCAAAATTCCTGGCCTGGGTGCAACCCGGCGACACCGCGCTGATCTCCGGGGAGATTCGCACCAGCCGCCCTCAATTCGCGACGGCGGATTGCCGGGTGACTGTTCGGGACCGGGATGTGGCTACCGCCGAATTGTTTTTCGTCTTTGTCCCGCGCGATCGCTTTGCCATCGACGCCCCGGACGAGATCCTCGAGACCTACTTCGCGCGCCAGACGCTGACCGGATCAGCCCAAGGGGCAGCGGATTCCGATGACCCGGGCAAGCACGCAGGGTCGCAAGGATCTCCATGAACCAACCCTCACCCCAATTCTCTCCCGTCGGACTGGAGAGGGTGCCCCCGCGACTGCGGGGGGAGTGCGGGCTCCCCGCCGCGGCTCATGCTCCGCAAACGCTGGAGGCTCTTCATGACATCTCCCTTCGATCTGTCGGGCCGCACCGCCCTGGTGACTGGTGGGACGCGCGGTATCGGCCGCGCGATTGCCGTCCACCTGGCGCGCGCCGGGGCCGCGGTGGTAGCCAACTACGTGCGGGACGCCCGGGCCGCCGAGGCCTTGGAGTCCTTCGCGAACGCGGAACAGCTCAGGATCCGAACATGCCGCGGGGATCTGACGAGCGATACAGGCCAGGAACGCATCCTGGAGACGCTCGACGCGCAGGGCCCGCCCCTTTGCATCCTGGTGCATGCCGCGGCCACGGGCGTCCACAAACCCCTGGAAGATCTCACGACCCGGCACTTCGACTGGACCTTCGGGCTGAATGTCCGCGCCCTGTTTCAATTGGTCCTCCGGTTGCTGCCTCGCTTCCGCGAAGGCGGAAGCATCGTGGCGATTTCCTCGGCCGGCGCAACGCGCGCGGTGCCCCAATACACGCTCGTCGGCGCGTCCAAAGGCGCCCTGGAGTCCATGATTCGCCACATGGCGGCGGAACTGGCGCCCCGGGGGATTCGCGTCAACTGCGTCACTCCGGGCACTGTGCTGACGGATGCGTGGAACGTGCTGCCTGATCGCGAGCGCCGTCTGGAGGAGGCCCGGCAGCGTTCCCCCATCGGGCGACTGACCTCGCCCGAAGACGTGGCCCAGGCCGTCCATTTCCTTTGCACGCCCGCCGCGTCGGCCATTGTCGGACACACGCTGGTCGTCGACGGCGGAAGCCACCTGCTGCCCTGAAGGTCCGTGCCGCCGCCTTGCGATGCTCCCCACGTCCGAGCCGTCATGCTAACCGAAAAGGCCAGGTTCCCGATCAAGGAGATGCTCCTCTACGGGTTTCTTCCTTCGCCCTTGAAGAGGTTCGCGTATCGACTGCGGGGCTATCGGATGGGACGTTCGGTCTCAATCGGGCTCGGTTCGGTCATCTGCGGCGACGACGTGGAGGTCGGGGACAACGTCCGCATTGGTTTCCTGACGGTCATCCGGGGCCGCCGCATCCGCATTGGGTCGCACGTGCAGATTGGCTCCCTTAGCATGCTCGAGGCGCCGGAGCTCGAAATCGGGGAGGGCTCGAAGATCAATGAACAGGTGTTTGTCGGCGGTCTGATGTTTCCCGATTCGCGCCTGACCATCGGGAGGAACTGCCAGATCATGCAGATGACCTTCATCAATCCCACGCGGTCGATCGTGATCGGGGACGACAGCGGCATTGGCGGCGATTGCCTCCTGTTCGGCCATTCCTCGTGGCTGAGCAAGTTCGAGGGGTACCCGGTCGAGTTCGATTCCATTGAGATTGGCCGAAGCGTTTCGATTGCCTGGCGGGTGTTCGTCCTTCCCGGCACCCGGATCGGAGACGGTGCCGTGATTGGCGCAAACTCTCTTGTTCGCGGAACCATCCCGGCGCAATGCCTGGCGGTCGGATTCCCCGCGCGGGTCGTCAGCAAGACGCCGGAGTTTCCGCGCGAAATGACCGAAGCGGACCGTGTGACGATCCTTCGCGAGGTCATCGACGACCTGGCTGGTTTTCTCCACGGCTACGGCTACGACATGCGGCGCCGGGAAAGCCTGTTCGAGGTCCTGGCCGACGGCCCGGGCACCGTCGGGCGCAAGGGGAACCCGTGGCGTTTCGAGGTGGCCTACGAACCCGCGCCGCCCGGGACACCAACCCGGCGTCAGCCGGCCCTGGATGCCTTCATAAGCCTGCGGCGCATCTCCGACGAGGGGCGGCGCGAGTGGGAACGCCAGGGAACACTCTGGATCGACATCGAAGCCAAGGAACGCTCCGCCCTGTCCAACGGTCTCGGCGAGGAACTGGTCCAATTCCTCCGGAGGTACGGCGTCCGTTTTTTGCGGCGGTCTCCCGGCCCGGGCTCGCCGCCGCCCGCTGCCTGAGATGAAGCCGATGTCCCCTGCCCTGTTCACGCCGGTTGCGCCGAGCTCCAATCGCTGATCTTTTGAAGCCGCCATGAGTCCCGCCTCGTTCTCCATGCAAACGCTTCGGATCGATGCCTCGCGAGAAGTCGAGCGCATTGGCGAGAGCATGAGGCGGTCCCTGGCCAGGGACCTGCGGCGGCGCGGCGTTGTCCTCGGACTGTCCGGCGGGATTGACAGTTCGGTGACGGCGGCCCTTGCGGTCCGCGCCCTGGGAAAGGAACGGGTGTTCGGCGTTCTCATGCCTGAACGGGATTCCAGGCCGGAGACCCGCCAACTCTCGCGCCAGGTGGCCGAGTTCCTGGGCATTGAATGGGTCGAAGAGGAGATCACCGGCGTTCTCGAGGCCCTGGGATTCTATACCCGCTATGAAGCCGCCGTGCGCGAGGCGGTGCCCGAATTCCGGTCCGGCTGGCGATCGAAGCTCGTCATCTCCGCGGCGCGCGATCGGGCCGGATTCAACTTCTTCTCGATCGTCGTCGAGGCCCCGGACGGTCAGTTGATCCGGACCCGCCTTCCCCTCCGCGCGTACCTTGCGATTATCGCGGCGACCAACTTCAAGCAGCGGACGCGCAAGATGCTGGAGTACCATCACGCCGACCGTCTGAACTACGCCGTCGCCGGCACTCCCAACCGCCTCGAATACGACCAGGGCTTCTTCGTCAAGAACGGCGACGGCGCTGCCGATCTCAAACCCATTGCCCATCTCTACAAGACCCAGGTCTATCAACTTGGGGAGTATCTCGGTCTGCCGGAGGACGTGCGCGAGCGCGCGCCCACGACCGACACCTATTCCCTGGCGCAGGGCCAGGACGAGTTCTACTTCGCCGTGCCGTATGCCCAGATGGACCTGTGTTTGTTCGGCAAGAACCACGGCCTGCCGATCGAAGCCGTCGCCGCTGCGACAGGTCTCAGTATCGACAAGGTGCGATGGGTCTGGACGGACATCGACACGAAGCGCGCCACCACCCGCTACCTGCACCTCGATCCGCTGCTTGTCGATCCGATCCCTGAACTCGACCTTTCCACCACCTCTCCACCCCCCGAGCCCTCATCGACCGAGACCGGCATCTGAACGCCATCCGCCCCACTCTTCCCATGCAAACCGAAACCAGCACGCCCGACATCCGCCAGGAGATTCGTCATTTCGTCATCCAGAACTTCCTGTTCGGCCAGCAGCAGGACCTCAAGGACAATGCCTCCTTCCTGGACGCCGGCATCGTGGATTCCACCGGTGTCCTGGAACTCGTCGCCCACATCGAGGAACGGTATGGCATCAAGGTCGCCGACGACGAACTGATCCCGGACAATCTCGACTCCGTCGAGGCGATCGCTCAGTTCGTGGAGCGTCGACGCAGCGGCGGCCGTTGAACGATCGCAACCCCCGGCGCCTATGTGCGGCATCGCCGGCATCCTCAACCTGGTGGAGGACGCGTCGCCGGAAGAACACGTCCTTCGCTCCATGCTGGGCACGCTGCGGCATCGCGGCCCGGATCAATTCGGGATCTACCGGGATGCCAACGTCGGACTGGGCAGCGCGCGCCTGAGCATCGTGGACCTCGGCGGGGGACAGCAGCCGATCTCCAACGAGGACGCACGCTATTGGGTTGTGTTCAACGGGGAGATTTTCAACCACCTCGAACTGCGCGCGGAACTTGAGGCCAAAGGCCATCGGTTCGCGACCCATTGCGATACCGAGATCATCGTCCATGCGTTCGAAGAGGAGGGCCCCGCGTGTGTCGCCCGATTCAACGGCCAATTCGCGATCGCCCTCTGGGATCGGCGCGATCGCAGGCTCTTTCTTGCCCGGGACCGCGTGGGAGTACGTCCGCTCTTTTTCACCCAGACGGGTCGCGCCCTCGTTTTCGGCTCCGAGATCAAGGCGCTTCTGACCGCACCTGGCGTTCGTGCCGACCTGGATGCCATTGCGATGGAGGAGGTCTTCACCTACTGGGCGCCACAGGCCCCGCGGACCTGTTTTCTTGGCATCCGCGAACTCCCGCCGGGTCACTACCTGCTGGCCCAACGCGGCGAAGCCTCGGTGCATCGGTATTGGACGCCCGGTTTTCCCATCCCCCGCCCGGGCGCGCCGGCGCCCGACCTGGACGCCTCGATCGAGGAACTCGGCGCGTTGTTGACGGACGCCACCCGTCTCCGGTTGCGGGCGGACGTTCCCGTGGGGGCGTACCTCAGCGGCGGACTCGACTCGTCCCTGATCGCCGCCATCGTCCGTCGACTGAGCGTCAGTCACCTCGATACCTTTTCCATCGCCTTCAGTGATTCGCGGTACGATGAAAGTCCGTTCCAACGGCAGATGGCGGAGTTCCTCGGGACGGATCACCAGGTGATCCACGCGACACACGACGACATCGGACGCGTCTTTCCCGAGGTCGTCTGGCACACGGAGACGCCGCTCGTGCGCACCGCGCCCGCCCCGATGTTTCTGCTCTCCCGCCTCGTGCGGGACCAGCGCTACAAGGTGGTCCTGACTGGAGAGGGTGCCGACGAGTTTCTGGCCGGCTACGATATTTTCAAGGAGGCGAAGATCCGGCGGTTCTGGGCCGCGCAACCCGAATCGCGACGCCGCCCGGAACTCCTCCGCCGGCTGTACCCGGACATCCGGGAACTCTCGGCGACCGGCACGTCGTACCTGTCCGCATTCTTCGGCTCGGGGTTGCGCGAGGTCGATTCGCCCGCCTACACCCACGCGATTCGATGGCGCAATTGCCGTCGCAATCTTCGCTTCTTTTCCGAAGGCTTTCGGGACCGACTTGGGGGCGTTCAGCGCACGGATCCGCCCGTCGAATTACCCGAGGCGTGGCACGCCTGGGACACTGTCCAAAGGGCCCAGTTCCTCGAAATCACCACCTTCCTATCCCCCTATCTCCTCGCATCCCAAGGTGACCGCGTCGCCATGGCTCATTCGGTCGAAGGCCGCTACCCGTTCCTCGATGTGCGCGTCATGGAGTTCTGCCAGAAGCTGCCCAGCCGCTACAAACTGCGCGCCCTCTCGGAGAAGGACATCCTGCGACGCCTTGCCCGGCGATGGCTCCCCCCGGAGATCCTCGCACGAGGCAAACGACCCTACCGCGCCCCGATCCATCGTGCCTTCCTGGGAGACGGTGCTCCGGAATACGTCGGCGAACTCCTGTCGGAGGGGGCCCTCCAATCCACGGCCATCTTTCACCCGCCGGCGGTGGCGGCGCTGGTGTCCAAGCTGCGCCAACCGCGACAGGCGAGCGAGGTCGATGAAATGGCGCTCGTGGGGACGCTTTCGACCCAACTGTGGTGCCGGCAGTTCCTCCAGGACCGACCCCCCATCGCGCCGTTGACGGACCGCGACGACGTCAAGGTTATCGACGAGACCGAGACGGCGAATTGATGCCGGCCGGGACGCTGCCGATGGGTTCCCCCGGGTGCGGCATGGCTATTCCATTGAAATTCAGGCTTTACCCCCGACTTTGGAGGGGCGACAAGAATAGGGCCTCATGATGGAGCGGCCGCGCAGACGGGCGATGGAGAGCGTCAGGGTGTCGCTCCAGGGTCACCCCCGTGCTGCCCGACTGGTCATCCTTCGTGCCGATAGAGAACGTCGGCGACATCTGCCAACGGGAACGATCTCCACACCTCTTGTCCGGCCCGCGGAGGCCGGCAGTGGTCGATCATCGCCCTGGAGCAGCGATACTTGTACCTTCGACCCTCCCCGGCCCGATGCCATCCTCCATCCGGAACCTGATCTATTACCGCCTGAAACCTTTCCTGCCGTGGCCGTTGAGAATCGCGGTCCGGCGAAGGGTTGCCGGCCGGATTCGAAAGCGTCACGAACATGTCTGGCCCATTGATCCCGCGACGGCCAAGGCGCCAGAACACTGGCGGGGGTGGCCGGAGGGAAAGCAGTTCGCGTTCGTGCTGACGCACGATGTGGAGAGCGGCAGGGGCGTCGAGCAATGTCACGCCCTGGCCACCCTCGAGGCGAATCACGGCTTCCGATCCTCGTTTAATTTCATCCCCGAAGGATCCTACCAGGTCTCCCCCGGTCTTCGCGCCTGGCTCACGGACGAAGGATTTGAGGTGGGTGTCCATGACCTGCGCCACGATGGAAGGCTCTACGCCTCGAGGGAGCGCTTCCGTCAGCACGCCGCCCGCATCAATCGTTACCTCAAGAGTTGGGGCGCCGCCGGTTTCCGGTCGGGCTTCATGCTCCACCAGCTCGACTGGCTTCACGATCTGGATATCGCCTACGACGCGTCGACGTTCGACACCGACCCGTTTGAGCCGCAACCCGACGGGGCCGGCACGATCTTTCCCTTCTGCATCCAGGGACCGGAGGGCAGAGGATATGTCGAATTGCCGTACACCCTCGCCCAGGATTCCACGCTCTTCCTCCTCTTCCGCGAACACTCCGCGGCCATCTGGAAACGCAAACTGGATTGGATCGTAGCGCACGGCGGCATGGCGCTGGTGAATATCCACCCCGATTACGTGCAGTTCTCGGGCCGCCCGCGCCCGGAACGCGCCCTGCCCGCCCCGGTGATTGAGGGCCTGCTCGAGTACGTGAAGACGCGCTACGCGGACAGGTACTGGCAGGCGTTGCCAAGGGAAGTGGCGGCCTTTTGCCGGGAAGAGGCCGGCCCATTCACCCGAGGCCGAAAACGCGGCGCGGCCGGCCGTGACTCCGTCGCGAACCCGAGCCTCGACTCCACCCCGACCCGCTAGTGTCGTGTCTGACGTATTGCTGGAGTTTGGTTGCGTCGAAAACAGCCATTCGGCCATGAAGTGCGTAGAACCGCGGTCTCAGCCCGGCCAACGCCTTGGAGCCTGTGTGAGTGCGCCTTTTCACGGCGCACTCACACAGGCTCTTACGCGCCGACAATTCCCTTCACGACCTTCCCTGAAACGTCCGTCAGCCGGAAATCGCGACCCTGGTAGCGGAAGGTCAGGCGCTCGTGATCGATGCCGCAAAGGCCGAGGAGGGTGGCATGCAGGTCATGCACGCTCACGACGTCGTCGCAGGATCGGTAGCCCAGTTCGTCCGTGGCGCCCCAGGTTACGCCAGGCTTGATGCCACCGCCCGCCATGCACACCGAGAACGCCAGGATGTGATGGTCGCGGCCGCTGCCCTGCCCCATCGGCGTGCGGCCAAATTCACCGCCCCAGAGGACGAGGGTGTCCTCGAGCATGCCCCGTTGTTTGAGATCCCGGATGAGCGCCGCCGAGGCCTGGTCAACGTCCGCCGCCGCGCTCTTCATCCCGTTTCGGATGTCCCCGTGGTGATCCCAGGCGCGGTGATAGAGTTGAATGAAGCGGACCCCGCGTTCCGCCAGGCGGCGGGCCATCAGGCAGTTCGATGCGAAACTGCCGTCGCCGGGGTGCTTGACACCGTAGAGATCGCGGATGTGTTGCGGTTCCCGGCCGACGTCCGTGAGTTCGGGCACGGAACTCTGCATGCGAAAGGCCATTTCATACTGGGCGATCCGGGTGTGGATTTCCGGATCCAGGGTCTCGGCGGCGAGCAGGCCATTGAGCCGGTTGATCTCCTCGACGACCTGTCGCTGGGTGCTTTGGCAGACGCCCGGCGGGTTCCCAATGTAATGGACCGCGTCACCGCGTGACTGAAATTGAATGCCCTGAAAGCGACTGGGCAGGAACCCGCTCGACCATTGCCGCGCGGACACCGGTTGCTGCCCATACTTTCCCGCCGAGGTGAACACGACAAAACCCGGCAATTCCTCAGTCTCGGCCCCGAGACCGTAAAGAAGCCAGGACCCCATGCTCGGACGGCCCTTGATGATCGACCCGCTATTCATGAAGGCATGGGCGGGGTCGTGATTGATCTGCTCGGTCTGCATCGAACGCACAATACAAAGGTCATCGGCGATCGACTGGAGATGCGGGAAGAGCACGGAGATTTCCTGGCCGGATTGGCCGCACTTCTGAAACTCGCAGAACGGTCCCTGGGCCTTGAGTTCAGCGCCCTGCAATTGGGCCAACTGCTGGCCCTGGGTGAACGATTTGGGAAACGGCTTGCCGTCGATCTCCTTGAGCTTGGGTTTGAAGTCGAATGTCTCGAGGTGCGACGGCCCTCCCGCCATGTAGAGATGAATGATCCGCCGCGCGCGAACCGGGGCCTGCGGCCGCGTGATCACTCCCCGCCAGCGGTCGGCGCCGAACGCGCGCCCCTGACCCAGCAGCGCGCTCAGCGCCATCCCCCCGAGGCCGTACGCGGAGTTGGCCAGAAACGTCCGGCGGCAGATATCGAGAGAATGTTCGGCAGGGTCAGTGGAAACAGTCTTCATGGAGCAACAAGTCTTTCAGCGATTCGGCAAGGGTGTTCCGGCGGAGCTTTCCAGAATGGCGGTTCGGGTCTTCTCGAAATGGCACCGGCGGCTTCAATACCGCGTGATAGTTTCGTGAAGGTTCATCACGACCCGTGCGATGTTCGCCCAGGCCGCCAATTCGGGGACCGAAACGTCCTTCGGCACGGGTGCGAGTCCCGTGTGCACGAGTTCCTCGGCATCCGCCGGCGCCGCGGTGTAGGTCTTGCGCAGGTCGGCCAGGAGCGACTCCAGGGAATCCCGTTCCTCAGGTCGCGGCGCACGCAGCAATGCCTTTTCAAACAGGCGATCGATGCGATCGGCGTCGCGGTGTTTCTCGTAAACGACGCTCGCCGCCAGCACGCGGGAGGCCTCGACGAAGGTCGGGTCGTTGAGCAGCGTCAGCGCCTGCTGGGGGGTGTTGGAGAGAATCCGCGCCGCGACACATTCCTCCCTCGAGGGAGCGTCGAAGTTCGCCAGCATGGGATGGAGGAATGTCCGCTGCCAGTGCATGTACACGCCGCGCCGGTACTCGCGCCCGTCCTTATTGGCCACGTAGTCACGGTCCGGGAACTGCAAATTGGCATAGTATCCGGCCGGCTGATAGGGGAAGACGCTGGGGCCACCCACATCGAGGTTGATCACGCCCGAAATGGCCAGGGCGTTGTCGCGGACGAACTCGGCATCGAGCCGCCGCGGCGTCTGGCGCGACAACAGACGGTTCTCGGGATCCACCTCGAGATCGCGCTGCGAGGGCACGGAGGCCTGTCGATAGGTCGCGGAATTCACCAGCAATCTGACCAGGTGCTTGATGTCCCACGGATGAGTCGTCTTCTGTTCCTCGGGACTGGCCTGGACGCTCGGATCCATGAACTCCGCCGCGAGCCAGTCCAGAAGTTCGGGATGGGTCGGCCAATCCCCTTGAAGCCCCAGGTCCTCCAGGCGCGCGGATAAACCCGACCCAAAGAACAGGGCCCAGAGCCGATTGGCATAGTTCCGGGCCGTGAGCGGGTTCTTCTTCCAAACCAGCCATTTCGCCAGGTCCAGTCGGGTCAGGCGGCGACCCGGAGGCGAATGCGCGGGATCGGAGTCACCCTTGCCTTCCCGCGCGGCAAGGCTCTCCGAAGTGGCAAGCGCCGGCAGAAACCCGGGAGTCGCGGGCTCAACGACCGCGCCGGTGTGATCCATCCAATTTCCCCGGGGAAGGACGCGGGTGACCCGCGGTTCCACCGCCTCCGAGACGAGGGTCCATGCGCGGCCGCCGTGACAGGCGCGGATCTCAGGATCCAGGGAACGCAGATCAGCCAACGCGACACCGTCGCAGCCCGTGCTCCGGAAATAGAGGGCGGCCGCGAGGTCCAGTGCGTCGCGTGAATCTTCCTCCATGCCGCGCGCGAAATCGGCAACGCCGGATTTCCACCGCGAGGGCTCGATGGCTAGGGGTGAAACGGAGACACGAACCCGCGCGGCGGGGTCGCCCGACAGCAGCACGTCGAGCACATCGCCCTCCGAAACACGCCGGGGCCGCTCGAGAATCCAGATGCCCTCGTGAGACGAAGCAGGGTCGACGTGGAGCTTCCAGCCGCCGGCAATCCCCTGGATTTCATGCCCGCCGGAATAACGCGGGTCCTTGGCATCCGCATCGGCGAAGACGAAGCGCAGCGATTCCTTGTCCTGCGTGCCGGCGTGGCGGAGCGTCGCCTTCAGTTGAACCGTCGCTACCGATCGGTCCCCGCGGAAGAGTCCGGAACCGGACGGTGGCGCAAGCAACTCCAGGCGAATCGCCGCAAGCCAGAGCGATGGCAGTTCGAGCGTGAGGCGGTCCGTGCCGGGCTTGTCCGACGCGAACAGGACGGAGCCGTCCGATTGAGTGGCGGCCTCCGTTGCGGAGTCCTTCCCGTTCGACCGGCTCTTCGCCTCCTGGACACGCGGGGTCAACCAGCCGTCAGTCCGCTGGCGAAGGAAGGCGCGCGTGTCCTCACGCCACAGATCGAATCCCTGCCGAAGATCAGGATCGGCCTCCACACGGGCAGCGGCCGTCGTCACGATGTTGCGCTCCCGGTTCTTGAGATCGGCCAGCCGATGTTCCAGGTAGGGGCTTTCCACCCGGATCTCGGGGGGAAACGGGTGATCGTTGCTCCACCCCTTCAGATCCGGATTCGGGGTGTAGTCGTAATCGGAATAGACGCCCCACTGCTTGAGATCGGCAAAGAACGCCTCCATCGAGTAGAAATCGCGGGTCGTGAAGGGATCGAACTTGTGATCGTGGCATTCGCAGCAGGCCATGGTGGATCCCAGCCAGGCGGTGGAAACCGTTCGCACCCGGTCTGCCTGGTATTTGGCAATGTACTCGTCCGGTTGCGCGCCTCCCTCCCGGGTGACCATGTTGAGTCGATTGAAACCCGAGGCGGTCAATTGTTCGGGTGAGGGATTCGGCAAGAGATCGCCCGCGATCTGTTCGAGCGTGAACCGATCGAACGGCTTATTCGCGTTAAAGGCTTCGATGACATAGTCCCTGTAAGGAAAAATCCGCTGATTCTGGTCCCCGTGGTACCCGACGGTGTCGGCAAACCGCACCGCATCCAGCCAGGGAACCGCCATGCGTTCACCGAAATGGGATGACGCCAGCAGACGTTCGACCTCGCGTTCGTAGGCGTGGGGTGATGAGTCCTGGACGAAGGCATCCGCCTGCGATGGCGAGGGCGGGAGGCCGATCAAATCGAGGCTCAATCGCCGGAGAAGCGTTCGCCGATCGGCTTCGGGCGCGGGGTCCAGTCCCGCCGCGTCCAGACGCGCGACGACGAAGGCGTCAATCGGATTGCGAATCTTGTCGTTCGCAGCGGGTCCGGATGCGTTCGGAACCGGAGGACGCTGGATCGGGAGATAGGCCCAGTGCGCCTCGTAGACCGCGCCCTCGGCAATCCATCGCCGGAGCATCTGCTTTTGGTCCGCCGTGAGATGCTTGTGCGCCTCGGCAGGAGGCATCTGGTCGTCGGGATCGTCCGTGAAGATGCGATGGACCAACTCGCTTTCATCCGGCTTGCCGGGGACGAAGGCCTTCCGCTCGAGTGCAACCTCCCTCTTGTCCAGGCGGAGCTTGCCCTTGAGCTGGGCCTTGTCGGGACCATGGCACTGAAAGCAGTTGTCCGAGAGAATCGGACGAATGTCGCGGTTGTACCGAAGCGGCGCCGGTTCTGCGGCCCCCGCCGATGGGAGCAAGGCCGCGGCCAGCAAAGCCGCCAGCCCCGGGGACAGGACATGCATCAGCAATCATTTTGCGCGGAGTTCCTTCGTTGTCCACGCCCGGGACAAAAGAAGTTGGGTTCACAGCGCCACCTGGGGACTCCGTGTTGGCCGCTCGAAGGCAGCCTCCCAAAACCGAACGCGGTGAGTTCGAGGTGGCCGGGCTATCCGGTTGCCCGGAGCGCGGGCTTCAGCCCGCATCCCTTTCAGGCTGGGTGCGAAGATCCGTCAGCCGCCCATCGCCCGGCGTCGGCACCTGACTGCCTGGCGCTTCAGGGCCCGACAACCGTGCGGTAAAAACGTCGGACTTCACCGGCTTCCACGCCGAGCAAGGCAGATCCATTCGGACCGAGTTGCAGGTGCTCGATGGTCTCCCAACTGCCCAGCTTCGTTGCTCCCTCCAAACGAAAAGCTTGTTCCGGCGCTCCCTGGAACAGGAATAGGTCGACCGGCGGACTGGCATCGACCCGATGGGCGAACTGCCGGATCCGGATCGGTGCGGCCGTCGGTTCGATCGCGCTTCGAAGGATTGCGCCATCGGCGCCGGCCGCGATCAGTTGGGCCCCCTCTGTCGCCAACGCGTACAACGCCTTCCCGGTTGGGAGGTCCACAGGATCCCAGGTGATGAGATCCGAGCTGCGCAACACGAGCCCGTGGACGCCGCTGACATAGTACGCCGGGCCGACCCTTCGAACGTCCGTCAGCCAAAGCGACGTCCCGCTGTCTCGGGAGACCCAATGGGTGCCGTCGGTGCTGACGAGGATCAAGCCTCCCTGGCCGACGGCGACCAGGGCGTCATCGATGGCCCGGACCCGGTAGACCCAATTGGTCAGCCCCAGGTCCATGGACGTCCATGTTTCGGCGTCCGGGCTCGAGTACAGGCTTCCCTCGGAGCCTCCCGCGACCCACCCGCCGTGAAACGGGGCCACGGTGCTGAAGAATGCAGTCGATGGAATGCGACCGGCGCTCCAATTCACGCCGTCCGCACTGCGAACCACCGTGCCAGCGGCGCCCACAGCGACAAACCGCGTGCCATTCCACGCAATCCCCTGAAGGGTGTTCGTGGTGGGACTCGGACTGACAAGGCCCCACCGGATGCCCAGCAGACTCTGCACGTTGGTCGTCACGAGGACATTGGTCCGTCCGCCGGCCACCACGAGGTTGGTGGCGAAGACATTCGTGAAAAGGGCCGGACTTGTCACAATCGTCCCGCGGACTCCGACAGCCACCGCAAGGTCCGGGGACCCGCCGACACCATACAGAGTCGTGTCGACGTCGAGCGCCGAGGTCTCCAGCGACCAGTCCGTCCCCGCGGGACTGGTCATGATCGTGGCCCGATCGCCCACCGCCAGGTACGTGTCCCCGAGTCGATCCGCGTCCCAAAGCCAGTTCCGCGCGCTGTCGTCGAGCCGAAGCCAAAGGGTCGTGTTCTGCAGTCCAGGGAAATTCGTCTGGAGACTCTCGATGCTGACTCCGGCAAGTCCCGATGCGATGAATCGAGTGCCATCCCACGTCGAGGCAACATAGGTCCAGTCGGGAGCCGGCGCCGGCGTCACGAGGAGCGAGAACTGGTCGGTCCAGTCCTTGGACGGCGGCCGGAGGAGGACCATGGCCGATTCCCCCACCGCGAGATGCATGGAAGGCGACATCGACGCGGCCAGAAGGTCGTTGGTCGTCCCGGTGATACCGTCGCCGGCCCAGGTGACGCCATTGGTGCTCGCCAGCGCCACACCGCCACGACCGACAACAAGGAACCCGCCACCCCCGAACGTCACCCGCGTCAGGTCCGCTGTCGTTTTGGAATTGCGCCGCGTCCAATCCGTGCCGTTCGGACTGGAGGCAATGAAGCCGGTCTCCCCCACGGCGACGAAGGCCCCGTCTCCGTATGCCACGCCGCTGAGCCATTCGGTGAAGCCGGTCCCTGCGACGCGGGACCAGTCGCGACCGTTGCCCGAGCGGTAAATCGCACCGTTGTCGCCCACAGCCACCGCGACGTTCGTCGAGGCCGCCACGCCTTCCAGCCAATCCGTGGTCGTTGGCGTCAGGCTGCCGGGTTCGAACGCGATCGTGTCGTCACTCCAAAATGCCGTCCCTTCCTCGCCCGTCACGAGGAGGCGATCGCCGAGAAACGTCGTCGCCCGGAGTTCGCGGCGGGTCCCGGTCTCCCGTCTCTCCCAGATCACCCGGTTGGTGCTGACATACACGCCTCCGAAGTCCGTGACCTGCACGTAGCGCCCGCCGTGAAAGACAAGGTCGGTGATGTTGTTCCCGTGGGGCTCCGGGTTCGACCAGTGCCAGGACGGGGTCGCCGCATGCCCACCGATCGCGGCCAGGACGGCCGCGTAAAACACAAAGCCCACCCGGAAACGTCGAAGCCGCGATCGGCGTTCCACAGGGAGGGCAAGCGCCTGGGGATGCAATTCAGCCATGCTGCCCAACTGTGTCGGAGGTATCGGGCGAGGATTGGAGGGCCGGCGAACCTGGAACTTCAACGCGAAAAATCGATCCTGTGGATCCGGTCGACACCAGGCGCACCGAACCGCCCAGCGCCAGCGCGAGCTGGCGGGTGATCGCGAGGCCGAGTCCGCTGCCTCCCTCCTTCGAACTCTGCTGGGGTTGAAAGAGTCTTTCGCGAGTCGCGCTGTCCAAGCCGCCGCCCTGGTCTTCGACCTCGCAGACCGGAGCGGGTGTCTTCAAAACCCGCACCCGAACGCGGCCGCCGGCCGGTGTCGCCTCAATCCCATTCTCCACGAGGTTAGAAAGAAGAAGGATCAGGAGACTCGCCGTTCGATTGTCGACTGTGCACGGAGGATTGCCGTCAACGACCAACCGGACGTCGTGCTCCTCGGCAAGGGAACGGGTGCGCTCGGCGACAGCGTCGGCAACCTCGCGAAGATTGACCTGGTAGGCCAGGTCCGACTCCTGATCGCCAAGGACGCGCACGACCTGTTGGATCAACGCCTGCATCCGACGCGTGGCCGCGAGCGCATCGGCCCAGGCATCCTCCGGTGGCATGCCCGCCTGCGCCTTCGCGGCGACAAACGATTGAAGGCCCGAGACCGGACTCTTCAGACCGTGGAGAAGGTGAGCGGTGACCGCCCCCAGCGCCGCAACCCGGGCCGACTGGGACAGCTCCTGGTTCGCGCGTTGCAGGTCCGCCGTTCGCATCCCCAGGAGCCGGTTGGTGCGCGACAACCGGTGAAAGGTCCACCCCAACACGGTGCCCGTCGCCGACAGCGCCGCCAAAAGGATCAGCCCGGCCTGAAGCGCCAGGTGTCGATCGGACCGCTCGAACTCCTGCGCCACGTCGCGGCCGTCCAGGAGAAACCACGCAATGCCGTCCAGTTCCCGGTTGCTGAGGCGTTGCAGGGGGATGAACACCTCCACCGCAGGCATCGGCGCCGCGCGCGCGAGCCATTCCGTCGTGTTGGTCACAAGAAGGACGTTCGCCAGGATCATGGACTCCCGAAACCGGGTCACCGGGTGAAGCTGTCGGAGCATCCTCAGATCGTCCCCGGAAACTGTCGCCTCCCGGACGGACCCCGGAATGGAGTACACGAAGCCGCCGCCGGCGTCGAAGAGGCGCGCGGCCAACACGCCGTCCAGGTGCCGCATGCTTGCCAGCACCGGCAGCGGGTCGTCGATGGACAGAGGATCATCCGCCTGCGCGGAACGGACCGCGCGCGCCATGGCGTGGAGCATGACGGCCTCACGGCCCAGGATCTGTGCGCGGACCCGGTCCCGGATCACCCGGGCGCCATGAGCCACCAGGACCGCCGTCACCAGCCACGTCAGCCCAATGGCGATCCACGAGGCGTGGCTCCACCGGGGAAGGCTGTCCGCGTTCCGTCTCACCATTTCACATTTCGAGCGAGAAACCGGCGCTGATTGACTGCATGCGGTAATCTCCGGCCGGACCATTCTCGTCGGAACTCTCCACGGCATATTCGCCGAAGACCCGGACGCCCTTGTGGACGGTCCATTCCGCGCGGGCTGTGAGACTCACGTCCGCTCGGTGCCGGGAGGCCCCGCCGACAAGGCTCGCCGGTTGGATCGAATAGAAATACCAGCGCAACCGGGCATCGGCACGAACCTCCCACCGAGGCGCCACATAACGCAATCCTGCGTCCAGGAAGTATCGGGTATAGTCGTAGAAGCCCCCGCCGTTGTCGCCATTCATCAGGACCCCTCCGCTCAGGGTTGTTCGGAAGCGCCCGTCCGTCCCCCAGCGCTGTTTCCAGAACACCTCGAACTCATGCTGGGCGAAACTCAGCGTCCCAGGCAGGGCACTGGCATCGGAGGCCCGTGGCGGACGGGTATCGAAACGGCGGTCCCGAAAACGGTAGGAGATCCCCGTTTCGCCATCCCTCGGGAGTCGGCGAGTCAGGGCGAGTCGGGGCCCGAGATCCCAGAAGCTGTCCAGGGGCCGGATAATCCACTCCCGCGATGCTCCAAACTCCAATTCGAGTCGCCAATCGGCATCCAGGGCGCGGGCCACGGAGGGCTTGACCTCCAGACTGTGGGCCTCCGCCCGGACCACCGTGGGAAATCCTTCGAGGTCAGTGGCGTCGAAGATCTGGTGGAGGAAGGCATAATCGACCGACCCGCCGGCGGACCAGCCGCTGTTCCAAGTTCGCTTGTAGCGCGCGTCGACCAGGCCAATCGTCTCCGGATCGATCTCGTCATTGATGTAGAGCACATGCTCCAGCGTCCCAAAGAAACTCACATCGGTTCCATCGAGAGGGAGCCGATAGACGAGGAGGTCGACGCCGCCCGCCAGGAACCCCGACCCGACCCGATTCACCGGGCTCAGCCGCGGATTGTCATTATATCCACCCCAGGTTCGCAGCGTCAGATCGGCATCCCACAACAACGACGCGATCGACGGCAGTTCAGGCAGGGCCGCCTGGAGTTCAGGCTCGTCCTCACCGCGCAGGCGGGCCGGCAGCACCAGCGACAGGCAGATGACTAGCCAAAGACCGGCCGAGAGGCCGCCACCGCGCGAGCCGGTTCGGACGGCATCGTCGGGAGGGACACCTGCGTGCGCGGATTCCAAGACGCCAAATTCGCGGCAATTCGGCCAATGCGCAATCGCCGGAGTGCGCGAGTGTGCGAACCTGGAAAACGGCTGGGTACCAAACAAGACCAGGCGGCCCTCTTCAGGCCGCCTGGCACAAGTACCCCGAACACCCACCCAGTCTTCGGGGCAAAATGGGTATCAGTCTGCTCCGTGACCGCGCCGCTCGCGCACCCTGTCTTTGGCCTGCTCCTTGGCCGCCTCGATCAGATCCTGGTGATCCGGGTGCGATTGCTTGAACTCTTCGAACTGTCGCCGGATCGCATCCCGAAGATCCTTCTGCTTCGAGATCAGGTCATCGCGCAATTTGTCCCACTCGACCTTCAGTTGTTGCCGCAGCCGGTCGCGTTCCTCCGAACCGGCATCCCGCGTCTTCTTCAGCAGTTCTCTGTACCGATTGAGCAAGTCCTGCTGTTCCTTGCGAAATTGATCCGTGATTTGCTTGACCTGCTCCGCCAGGGCGGTGCCTTCCGCCCATTCGGGCTTCGTCTCAACCGTCGCACCGCTGCCACCCTGACTTGCCGAGGTAACCGTCGGACCTTTCGTTCGCGCCTGGTCCACGGCCCCCGCACCACCCGCCAGATTCTTCGTGGGCTTTGTCGATCGGCCTGCTCCAGTCCCGATCTCGCCCGGCCCTGCCTCCCCCGAGGCCGCCTTGTCCAGTGTCGCGGCCGTCAGCACCGGCACCGTAAAGCAGGTCAGCGTGAACACCGCTGTTATCGCGATTCGCTGAATCCTCTGCATTCCGACCTCCAACTCCATCTCCACGTCCGCCTCCGCTTCCACTCCCGCTTCGGGACCCGTGCTGCTGCTGGCGGCTTCGACAGCCACGCTGCCCATCCTAGCAGCGCATGTGCCACTCCCCGCACTGTCCATGCCCGCCTTGACCGCCAAGCACTTGCACCTTGTCCATCCCAACCCGCCCCCCGCCCACTGGGGCTGAATCACCAGGCGACACTCATGAAGGCTCAGTGGACGGGGATTTTTCCCCATCCTTCGATCCTCGACCCGACATCCGATACCGCACCACATCCCTCGAAACTCCAAGCAACCGCGCCGCCGCCGACACGTTGCCCTCCGCCTGTTGAACCGCATGCCACACCAGGGTGTCGATCGCATGCTCCAACGAAAAACCGCCTTCCGGAAAGCGATAGCTCGCGTTGAACCAGCCACCCGTCTCCCCAGGCCCCGACCCCAGTTCCGCCCCCGGCCCCGATCCGCCCCCGACCGTCGCCACCGCGCCAGAAAGGTGGTCAAACCGCAGGGGGCCCTCCTCAAAAACCAGGGCACGCTCCAACTCATGCGCCAATTCGCGGACGTTGCCCGGCCACGCATAGCCGGTGAGCCGCCGCTCTCCCTCGGGCGAGATCGGTCGTGGCTCGAGTCGGTGACGCCGCCCGATCCGCCGCATCAAGGCCCGCGCGAGGGGCACGATGTCCCCCTGCCGCTCCCGCAAGGGAGGGATGAGCACACGGAACAGATCCAGACGATGAAGCAGGTCCTCGCGAAAGCGCCCCGACGCCGCCAGTTCACGGAGATTCTGGTTCGACGCGGCAACCACACGAACATCCACCTGGAGCAACCGATTCCCACCGACACGGCGGATCCGGCGGTCCTCAATGGCAGTCAAGACCTTCGCCTGGAGCGCCGACGAGAGGCTGGCCAGTTCATCCAAAAAAAGGGTCCCCCCCCGCGCGGCCTCGAACAGGCCCATCCGCGCCGTTCGCGCGTCTGTGAACGCGCCACGCTCGTGGCCGAACAACTCGGATTCGGCCAGGGTTTCGGGCAGCGCCGAGCAATTCACCTCCACCATCGGCTGGTGGGCTCGCGGACCCCGCGTGTGAAGCCATCGGGCGATGGTGGTTTTGCCTGTGCCGGTCTCGCCCTCGATGAGGACCGGAGCCAGGTCGGTCTGCATCCGGTGGTCCGCGCCGAGGATCTTGTCGAGGAGGCCCCGAAGTGATGCCAGGGCGCTCCCGAAGACAAACTCGTCGTCGCGGAGGGACTCGTCATCGCGCCGGTGTTCCTCGATCCGCTGGGATTGCCGGGCCTTGCGAACCCGCGTCAGCACCAACGGCAGCTCCGCAGGCTCAAACGGCTTCGACAGGTAATCCGCCGCACCCAACCGCATGGCCTCGACCGCCCCTTCGATCCCGCCGTGGCCGGTCATGACGATGGCCGCCGTGTTCGCCGAAAAAAGACCCTCCTTCAGGAGTTCGGTGCCGCGGCCATCGGGAAGGTTCACATCCACCAGGGCAAATTCGCACGGGAGGGCCGCCAGGGCATTTCGCGCGGCGGCGAGATCCGCCACGGCCATGACTTCGGCGCCGGACCGCTCGAGAAATGCCGCCAGTTGGCGACGGAGCAGGGCGTCATCCTCGACGACGAGGACGGTCGTGTCTGCCAGCGGCAGGTCAGGCATGTCCCCTTGTCGCAGACCCACCCTCGAAGGCGAAGATCGAAGTGTGTTCGGCTCGCGAGGGGCGCGCCCTCAAACCGGATTGCGCTGCCGGGTGGACGAGTTCGGGCGTGCAGGGACTTGCCCCCCAAGTGCGCGCGCCCTGCCGGGCGCACCAACGAGAAAGGGCGCGGTCTCCCGACCGCGCCCCCTTCCCGCTGCCGTGGGTTCCTGGGCTATGGATTCCCCGGACGGGAGAGCCTTCCTCCAACCGCCCTCACGCGCCTGTAGGAGTCCTCAACCGGCGGGAAGGTTCCCGGCGAGTTTCCACGCTCCTGGACCGCCGTGGGTCGGGGATCCTGAAACTGCGAAGCCGGTACCGGCGAATCAGCCGGTCCCTCGAACGCGGATCCGCCGCGGCGTCGAGAGGCAAGGGCGAGGGCGAAGGGTCGAGGGCCTCGACCGTCCGTGAAAGGCTTGCCCCTTTTGACCACCTCAGGAACCTTTCGGCTGCCTGGCGACTCTAGCGTTCAGCGAACCCCACATGCGCAGTGACGTTGATTTCGAAGCCCTGGTGCGCGAACACCACCCTGCGCTGTACCGATTCGCCCTGAGCATGACGCGCAACGAAGACGACGCCCGCGATATCGTCCAGGAGACGTTCCTCCGATGGGCCAAACGCGGTCACCAGCTCAAGGATCCCTCCCGGGCGAAGGCGTGGCTCTTCACCACCCTCTATCGCGAAGCCAATGCCCGGCGGCGGCGGCTTCTGCGCTTCCCCCACGAATCGATCGAGGACGTCGAGCATCAACTGCCGGATCTGCCGCCCTTCGCCTCGACTGCGGCCGATGGCAGGCTGGTCGTCGAGGCCCTCGCTCGCATCGACGAGACCTACCGGGGTGCCGTCGCCCTCTTCTACCTGGAGGATTGGTCGTACCCAGAAATCGCAGCAATCCTTGAGATCCCGGTCGGCACGGTGAAATCACGGATCTCGCGGGGCATTGGCCAACTTCAACGCCTTCTCCAACCGGCGAACCCATCGCCGCTCCCGGCCAGGACCGGCTCAACCCCATGACTTGCGACCAGGCCCGCCAAATCCTCGCGACGTGGAGAGCCGGAGCGTCTCCCGAAGAGGACCCCGAGATGTCAGCGGCACTCGATCTCGCCGCTCGGGATCCCGATCTAAACGCGTGGTTCGAGGCGCATCGTGCCTTTCAGGAGACCGCGCGCGCCGCCCTGCGCGAGCTTCCGCCGCCGGCGGACCTCGCGGACCAGATCCTCGCCGCGCGCAAGACCGCGCACCCGGCCTTCCGGCCCTCGTGGCTCCGGGCCCTGGCGGGTGCCGCAGCTGCCCTCCTGATCGGCGCCTTCCTCCTGTTCCGACCCTTTCCCGAATCGTCCGATCGGGCAGACTTCGCCACCTTTCGCGGTCGCATGGTGAGCAGCATCCTGAGGGAATACAGGATGGACATCACGTCGACCGATCTCGCCGCCATTCGAACCTTCCTTCAGAAGCACCAGGCCCCGGCCGATTTCAAACTGACCCCGGCGCTCGCCTCCCTCCAACCGGTGGGCGGAGGGCTGTTGCACTGGCAGGGACAACCGGTTTCGATGGTCTGCCTGAAGGAGCGCCGCCTGGGGATGCTTTACGTGTTCGTGGCCCCGTCGGACACGTTCGCGGGCCCCGTCCCTGGCGACCCGAGGCTCGAAAGCGTCAATCGGCTTAGCACGGTGAGTTGGTCGCGAGACGGTCGCACGTACCTTGTCGCCTCGGCCGCCTCCCCGGACGAACTCGGGCGGCTGTTTTGAACGGGACGTTTCAGCGCGAGCGCCTACCGCTCATCGGTCGAGGTGTAGGAGAGCAGCCGCGTGGTCCGGTAGATCAGCCAATAGAAATCCGCCCGCTGGCCCTGGGCGAGTGAGATCGGCAGCGAGGCGGCATCGGGGCGCGAGGGGGGCATGGTCTGGGGCAGGCGCCAGTGGTGATGTTCGGCGTGGCCATCCGCGAACGCGAGCGTTGCGGCGCCGTCATGATAGGAGGCGGGAAGGTCGATCCATTCATCCTTCTCGACCCGGTTCAGAAAATACCCATCGTTGATGCTGTCCGGGTGCTCGTCAATGAAGGTGAAGATCAGGGACGGCGCCTGGACGTCGGCCATGCGCAGATACTGGAAATAACCCGGGTTGTTCGTATTGGAGTAGCCGTCCATAAACTCCCCCGCATTTCCGATCATCGCGTTGAGCGAGATGCTCCGCGCCCGCCGGTCCCATCCGGCCCGCCGTTGGAGGGTGCTCACCACGTGGTCCGCGGGACAGCGGAGCACGTCAACGCCGGCCGACAAAAACGGTCCCAATCCGCCCGCCCGCAGCCAGGCCGTATTCGTGTTGGACGGATCCACCTCCCAGTTCAACAGGCTGGTTGCCCAATTGTCGAATCTCCCCGATTGAATGGCGCCGAGGGTCCCGCTCGCGCCGAAATTGTAGGGCAGACGGTCCTGGGCGTCGCCCGCATAGAGTTCCAGCGCGATCCCAAGCTGCCGCTGGTTTCCCAGACAGACGGTGGCCCGCGCGCGGCTGCGGGCGTGGGTCAGGGCGGGGAGGAGAAGCGACGCCAGGATCCCCAGGATCGCCACAACCACGAGCAATTCAATCAGGGTGAACCCGGGTCGCAAGTCCCGACCCGAAGCCGTTGCCCGTCTCAGTGCCACCCCCCCGTTCATCGCCCGCACACATGCCAGAACACCTGCAGGCTGGCCAGTGTGTATTTCGAAAAGTTCGGCTTCTGGATACCAGTGGTGATTCGGATACATCGCGCATTTCACCCCTCCAGTCCCGCGATTCGCCCCTTGAAATACGCAACTCGCCCCAATCGTGCCCAGGAGCCGGTCGCGCCCACCATACTGCCCGACCGTTCACGCAACGCCCTTTCACGGTCGCCACATTCCCGTCATGAATCCCGAGGCCATGTCACCGTCTCCCCGACCCGCACGCCGGGCCTATGTTCGCGCCATCGGGCCGCGTCTTCGCCTGGTTCTATACCTCGTGTTTGGCCTGGTGGCGGCCCTGGGGGCGAACTCGGCCTACCTGTCGGCGATCACCTTCCTCGAATGGCTCAATCGCCCGACGTCCTACCAGAATTACTTCTACCAGCTCATGTTCGGCCTGCACCTCCTGCTCGGGTTCCTGGTGCTGGCGCCATTCGTGGCCTTTGGGCTGATCCACATGCGCAACGCCCGGGGGCGCCCGAACCGCCGCGCGGCGCGGGTCGGTTATGTCCTGTTCGCCACGGGACTCGTCGTGCTTGCGACCGGAGTCGCTCTCACCCGCATCGACATCTTTCAGTTCCACAACGTCGGCCTGAAGGATCCTCATCTTCGATCCACAGCCTATTGGATTCACGTCGCCACGCCCCTCCTGTGCTTCTGGCTCTATATTCTCCATCGCCTCGCCGGCCCGCGGATTCACTGGAAGACAGGGCTCCGATGGGCGGGGGCCGTCGCCTTGGCGGTGCTCGCCATGGTCCTCCTCCATTCCGCCCACCCGCAGAAAAGCAGGCTGGCTTCCCGGGAAGGCCGCCGCTACTTCGAACCTTCCGCTGCCAAGACGGCCTCGGGGAACTTCATCCCGGCGAGGACCCTGATGATGGACGACTACTGTCGGAAGTGCCACGCCGATATCTACGAGGGCTGGTTCCACAGCGCCCACCGCTTTAGCTCGTTCAACAATCCCTTCTACCTGTTCAGCGTGAACGAGACCCGTCAGGTCTCTCTTCGACGGGACGGCAACGTCAAGGCCTCGCGATGGTGCGCCGGTTGTCACGATCCGGCGCCGTTCTTCAGCGGCGCGTTTGATGACCCCGCCTTCGACATGAAGCAGGCCCCGACCTCCCAGGCGGGAATCACCTGCACCGCGTGTCACGCGATCACCTCGATCGACAGCAACATCGGCAACGCCGATTACACCATCGACGAACCGGTCCATTATCCCTTCGCCACCTCCACCCACCGCGGCCTCCAATGGATCAATAACCAGCTCGTCAAGGCGAAGCCGGCCTTCCACAAACGCACCTTCATGAAGCCGTTCATGAAGACTCAGGAGTTTTGCGGGACCTGCCACAAGGTCTCCGTGCCCTTCGCCGTGAATCACTACAAGGAATTCCTGCGCGGCCAGAATCACTACGACACCTTCCTGCTCAGCGGGGCCGGCCACGGCGCCCGTTCCTTCTACTACCCGCCCCAGGCCGAGCCCAACTGCAGCCGCTGCCACATGACCCTCCAGCCTTCGGAGGACTTCGGCGCGAACTTCTTCAATCCGACGAACCCCTCGACCCGCTTCATCCACAGTCATCTTTTCCCGGCGGCCAATACCGCCTTGCCGTTCCTGCGCGGCGAAACCAACGTCATCGCCGAACACGAGGCGTTCTCCACCAACTCAGTTCGGGTGGATGTTTTCAGCCTGCGCGAAGGCGGCACGATCGATGGCCCCCTCTTGGCTCCCCTCCGTCCCGCCGTCCCGGCCCTCCGTCCCGGAAAGACCTACCTCCTGGACGTGGTCCTGCGCACGCTCAAGGTCGGCCATCCCTTCTCGCAGGGGACGGTCGATTCCAACGAAATCTGGGTGGACGTCCTGGCGCGAAGCGGCACGCGTATTGTCGGTCGAAGCGGCGGTCTTGGCCCCCACGGCGAAGTCGATCCCTGGTCCCACTTCGTCAACGTCTACCTGCTCGACAAGTATGGCCATCGCGTCGACCGCCGCAATCCGCAGGACATCTTCACCCCGCTCTACAACCATCAGATCCCGCCCGGGGCCGGTTTCGTCGTTCACTACACGTTCACCGTGCCGCCGGATCTGGCCGAGCCCCTTCGCTTCGATGTCCGCCTGAATTACCGAAAGTTCGATACGATCTACGTCAATTACGTCTTCGGGACCGGCTACACCCATGGCGCGCCGTTGCAGGTCACCAACAACCTGCCGATCCGCGTCATCGCCCGCGACTCCATCACGTTTCCGATTGAGGGTGTCGCGGCAGCCACGATTGACAACCCGCCATCCGCGATCCCCGCCTGGCAGCGGTGGAACGACTACGGCATCGGCCTCCTCAATAAGGGCAATGAGGGAAGCGAAAAGGGGGAACTCATCCAGGCCACGGAGGCCTTCCAACAGGTCGAGGCGCTCGGACGGTTCGACGGGCCGCTGAACCTCGCCCGGGTCTTTTATAAGGAAGGCCGGCTCGACGACGCCGTCGGGGCCCTTCAGCGCGCCGCCGATACCAACCACTTCAACCCTCCCGCCCCCCGTTGGACGCGTGCCTGGCTCTCGGGACTCGTCAATGAGCAGAATGGATTCCTCGACGAGGCAATCCGCGAATTCCGCAGCATCCTCGAGGATCGCTACCCTGAACTCGATCGGAGGCACTTCGACTTCAGCCGCGACTACGAGGTCATCAACCAACTCGGAGGCGCCCTCTTCGAAAGGGCGAAGGCCGAGCGCGGTGCCGCGCGCCGCGCCGAGCGGGACCGCTACCTTCGCGACGCTGTTGCCCGCTTCGAGCAGACCCTCGCGATCGACTCCGAGAACGTCACCGCGCACTACAATCTCGCCCTTTTGTATGCCCAACTTGGGGACGAGGCGCGCGCCGCCGAGCATCGCCGCCTCCACGAGAAGTATCGTCCCGACGACAACGCCCGCGATCAGGCCGTCACGCTCGCCCGCCTGCGGGACCGGGCGGCCGACCACGCAGCCCAGGCGATCGTCCTGTATGACCTGCAGCGCGACGGCGCCTTTGGGATGCCGGCCTCCGGCGGGACCTCCTCGATGGCTCGTCGCTAGCCCGCTAGCCCGCTAGCCCGGATATTTCCTATCTCTTCCACTGCGACCTGCTGCAGGTCCGGTGGGAGAGGAGGTTACCTTCAACATGCTTAACGCCGCTGCCGACGGGGCGTCGGAACTCGCGGTTGCGAAGCGCGTGGATGCGGATGCGGAGCGCGGCCTTCAGGCCGCTTCAATACCCCGACGGCACGCCCGTCGAAGTTCTTGTCGGCCGCCGTCCCGTCCCGTCTCGTTGAAGCGGCCTAAAGGCCGCGGTCCGACCCGACGGTATCGCGCCTGCCAAGGATTTCGCGGGCTCGCGGACGGTCGCCTTTCGCAAGACCTCTATGAAATAGACAGGTTAGGCGCCCGTCAGGCTACCCTTCTCCAGACCGCGTCGGGCCTGCCACCTCCGCCATATCACGAGCAAGTCGGTGGAGGCGGACTCCCGGCGGGATTTGGGAGAGCATTGGGCAAAAAATGTTGAAAGATCCCTTGACCTCTGGGGAGTTCTCTTAGATAAGGACGCAGCTTACGAAAGGTGGCGTATTGTTGCGGTTGCGGATGTGTAATGCCGGACGTTCGGAATGCGTATGAAAACCAAGCAGCTCGGAATCCTTGCGGCGGCGGCCCTGAGCACACCAGCAATGGGCGATCTCTTGATCGATCACTTCAATGCCCCTCCCCCAGGCGAAACGTTGATCGACCTCCCTGGTGGGGGTTCAGCAACGTCGCTCACCGCGGATGCTGGCATCATTGGGGGTTGGCGTGCCACGACATTGACCGCGTCCGGAATCGGAACGCCCGCGTTGGCCTTCATCAACGTCGTCCCCGACAAGCTTTCGATCGCCAACTCGGCGACGAGCAGCTCGGTGACGGTCATTACCTACGACGCCAATGGTGCGGGCCTCGGCGACCTCGACCTCATTGGCGGAGGCTTCGATTCGGTTGAGTTCGCCCTTGAGGCCGGCGATTTCAACACCGCGCTGAAGGTCAACCTTTACGACGGCGGAACGGTCTCGACGGCAAATATCGTCCTGCCGACGGCACCGCCGACTGTCTCCTTCCACATCCCCTTTGCCTCCTTTACAACCCTCGGAGCGGGGAATCCCTTTAGCTCGCTGGACAAAATCGTCCTCGAATTCGACGCACCGGTGTTTGCGGACATTGTCGTCCACGAATTCAGCTTTACCGGCAATATCCCGGAGGCCTCCGGCGTGATGTCGGTCTTCGGTTTGATCGGCGTCATTGGGGTCTGCGCCCATCGCCGTTGGCGCATGGGCTGAGGACCGCCCTTCCTCCGACCGCCACACGGGGAGCGATTCCAAGCGAAAGAATCTGAGATTGGCGCCGTCAGGGAGAAGCCTCCCGGCGGCGCTAATCGTTTTCCCCTTGACCTCGCTGTCGACTCTTCGCCGTCGAGTCGTTCCGCTTCATCCATCTTCGCGCCACCAACACCCGGCACTCTCGGCGGTGTTGACACCCTATGGCGCAAGGCGCGCCCGCTGTATTCGTTGGCCCTTGGGTCGGCCGATGCTTGCCCTCGGGTTGGACTCGCGAAGCGGTTTCAAACTCAACGAATCAGTCGCCAGGACAGATGAAACTTTAGCACAAGGCTTGACGTCCACGGGCTCTCTTGGGTAAAGACAGTGCTTACGGTTATTGGCGTACTGTCTCGGTTGTGGATGTGTTATATCTGATGTCGGATTGCGTATGAAAACCAAGCAGCTTGGAATCCTTGCGGCGGTTGCCGCCCTGAGCACCCCAGCGATGGGCGATCTTCTGATTGATCACTTCAATGCCCCTCCCCCGGGCGAAACGTTGATCGACCTCCCTGGTGGCGGTTCAGCATCGTCGCTCACCGCGGATGCAGCGATCATCGGCGGTTGGCGTGCCTCAACATTGACCGCGTCCGGCGTCGGTCCCGCGTTGGTATTCATCAACGTCGTTCCGGACAGGCTCTCGATCGCCAACTCGGCGACGAGCAGCTCGGTGACGGTCGTTACCTACGACGCCAATGGTGCGGGTCTCGGCGACCTCGACCTCGTTGGCGGAGGCTTCGATTCGGTCGAGTTCGCCCTTGAGGCAAGCGATTTCAACACCGGGCTGAAGGTCAACCTCTATGACGGCGGGACGGTCTCCACGGCCAACGTCCTCCTGCCGACGTCACCGCCGGGTGTCTCCTTCCACATCCCATTTGCCTCCTTTACAACCGTGGGAGCGGGGAATCCCTTTGGCTCGCTGGACAAGATTGTCCTCGAGTTCGACGCGCCGGTGTTTGCGGACATCCTGGTCAACGAATTCAGCTTCACCGGCAATATCCCGGAGGCCTCCAGCGTGATGTCGGTCTTCGGTCTGCTCGGCGTCATTGGGCTCTGTGCCCATCGCCGTTGGCGCATGAGCTGAGGACCGCTCTTCCTGCCACCGCCGCACGGGGAGCGCTTCCAGCGAAAGAGTCTGAGATTGGCGCCGCCAGGGAGAGTTCTCCCGGCGGCGCCAATCGTTTTCCCGCAGTGCTGTCGATTTCCCGGTGGCGAATCGACCGACGTCATCCGTTCTCGTCGCCCTCGCGCCTCTGAATGCTCCGATGTCTCCTGTGTGCGCAGCCCGTCGCCGTTCCGTCGCGTACCCAGGCGGTCTTCGTCGGCCTTCTCATCGCCCGACGCTTGCCGGCACATCGGCACGCGGAACGATTTCAAACTCGACAAACCGACTTCGTGGGCATGTAAAGCTGAATCGCAACGTCTTTGCACCTTCGCCAGGAATGACTCCGAAGGCATACTCGGACGCCGACCAGCGGATGGTTTGAACGGATGCCGCCCGCCCCTGCTCATCGACGGCTCGAAGGAGGCGCAGCCGGTGTCCTTCCGCCCCGCCCCTCAAGACGACCCACAGTGTCAGGACACCCGGTTCGCCGTTCCAGTCGTTGATCCGGCCCTCCGATTCCCGAGAACTATTCGCACGGCCAGTCTCGATCGCGTCGATCTCCAATTGAAGGCCCTGGCCGCGCATGACGATGCCTGGATGGATCTCCACGTTGGGGGCGGGGATCGGCACGGGTTGTGTGGTCAACACCTCTTCGGGACTCTCTTCCGCGGCGGGATCACCACGTTGACCGCCCCCTGCCGGGTCCGGAGTGAACTCGAGCCGGACCCGGCACGGTTCATTGAGCCAGGGTGAAACATAGGTCCAGAAGGTGGAGTTGGAGGTTGCGCCGCCGATTGGACCCCCCGGAAGCACATTCGATCCGCTCACGGGGTCCACGATTTCGCAGGTCGCGGGACGCCAGTGTGTTGTCTCGTGACCGTGCCACCGTGTCTCGAAGCGAAGCTGCAGCCCAAATCGAGGATCATTCTCCGCCCATGGACACACTCGGGCGTCGGACAACTCCACCTCGAAATCCCCGTCCGAGGCGATCGCCGGAAGGGTGGGAAGACTTGCGGCTTTTACTGATGCCTCCGCCGGCTTCGCGAGCGGTGCTCGAGGGTTTCGAATCACGAAGGGGGGTGTCCCGGCCCAAAAGCCTTCCGGGTATTCGTAGAGAAATGACAATTCCAGTTGCTCGCTTCCTCCGGGAAGAGAGGGCAATCGCCAGAGACGAACGATCTCCCCATCCTCGACCAACCGACTCTCCGGAAGGATGACGATCTCCCGTCCGGCGTCATCCCGGACGCGGAGTCGCTTCGGGTCGACCGATCGCCCTGACGCGAGGCGCTCCACGATCGTCGCGAGGAACAGGTTGGTTCCTCCAGATGACGTCCCCGACATGCAGCCGCTCCCCACCCTCCAGCCAAGCCGTTCCAAAGGTCCCGAAGGAATCAGCGAAACGAGGAAGCGTCGCCAATCCGGTCCGGGCAAATGATGGAACGTGTAGTTCGCAGCCCACCGAATCTCGGCGACCTGAAAGCGGCCGCCATCGGGCAAGTCGAACGAGGGCCCGGGCGTGGGCAGGCGCTGGAGTCGCCAGACAAGGCCGACCAGGAGGGCGAGAAAGAAAAAGCCCCCCGTCTGTCCCAGCGTACGCCGAACCCTCACGCTCATGAACAGCGGCGAATCTCGACGCCGACAACCTGGTTCTGCGAGTCGATTCGCGTGCTTTCCATGAACCGGCCCTCACCCCATCCCCCTCCCGTTCGACGCTGGTCGTTACCCACGTTCCGCATCGCTGGAGACCCGGGCAGGGGCGTAGTTGTGGGACACCGGTCCGTGGAGCGACGAACGGTCCCGGAAGGACCGTGGACAATAGCTGGGGGCAAGTCCCGCGGACGCGGGAAGCGCCGCCCCCGGTAGCGTCCGCCATCCCATTCGCCGCGCCCCGGCGGGGCGCGGGCGCCCCGCCAAATCCCAGGCGCGCGGCCGATGCTTGAGCCTGGGATCGCCCATGCGCAGACTCCGCCCATGCTCAACCGCCGGCCAGGCATCCTCTTCTTCACCCTTTTGTTTGCCGCATTGGGATCGAGCCGGTGGTCCAGGGCGGCTGCGGCCGATCCCGCTGCTGCGCCCCCCGCCGACGTTGTGCCATTCGCAGGCCTTTCAGCCCCCGAAGCGGTCGGGGCGATGTCGATGCCGAAGGGTTTCCAGGCACATGTCTTCGCAGCCGAGCCTGACGTTCAACAACCGATTGCGTTTTGCCTCGATCATTGCGGTCGCGTGTGGGTCGCCGAAGGCTACACCTACCCCACGCGCCGCGGCGATCCACCCGCGGAACAGCGCGTCGCGGGGGACGATCCGTCTCACGCCTCTCCGGCCCAGTTGCAGGACATCTTTGGCGGACTGGATCGCATCCTGGTGCTCGAGGACACCGACGGGGACCATCATTTCGACAAGCGCACCGTCTTTCTCGAGCACTTGAACCTGGTGAGCGGACTCCAGGTCGGCTTCGGGGGCGTTTGGATTGGGGCGGCGCCCTACCTCCTGTTCGTTCCGATCGACGACGGTGAGAACCCCAAGCCGGCGGGGGACCCGCGGATCCTTCTCGACGGCTGGGACTACAAGGCCGACACCCACGAGGTCCTCAACACCTTCACCTGGGGCCCCGACGGCTGGCTTTACGGCTGTCACGGCGTGTTCTGCCCGTCGTTTGTAGCCCGACCCGGCACCCCGCGGGATCAGCGCCAGCGCGTGGACTGTGCGGTGTGGCGCTATCACCCCACGCGCCATCAATTCGAGATCTTCACCGAGGGAACCAGCAATCCGTGGGGAATCGATTTTGATGAAAACGGGCAGCTCTTTCTCGAGGCCTGCGTCATCCCGCATTTCTGGCACATGATCCAGGGCGCCCGATGCCAGCGGCAGGGCGGCCAGCACTTCGCCATCACCCGGGAGGAACAGGCGCGCTGTCAACCGTTCCTCCCCGACAAGGCCCCGCGCTACTTGAATCCCTTCATCTACCAGGACATTCAGACGCACGGCGATCACGTGCATTGGGCGGGCTCCCGGGGTCCGCACGCCGCCAACGCGCGAAGCGATGCCGTCGGGGGCGGTCATGCGCATGCAGGCTTGATGGTCTACCTCGGTGGAAGCTGGCCAGCCAACTATCGCAACAAGGTCTTCATCGGAAACATCCACGGCCAACGGCTGAACATGGACGTACCGGAGCGCCACGGATCAGGTTATGTGGGGCATCACGGACCGGATTTTTTGAACTTCAACGATTCCTGGAGCCAGACGCTCAACCAGCTCTATGACCAGGATGGCTCGGTTTACATCATCGACTGGTACGACAAAAACCAATGCCATAACCCCCGGGAGGATGGACATGACCGGAGCAACGGCCGGATCTACAAGGTCGTCTATAACAACGAACCCACCTCACGCGTCGATCTCTCGAAACTCAGCGACGATGCCCTGGTCCAGGCCACCGACAGCCTGAAAGAGTTTACCGTCCGGCATGCCCGGCAAGTCCTGCAGGAACGCGCGACCGGGGGAACCTTGGGAAAGACGGCCGGTGACGCCTTGCGGAAGCGTCTTCTCCAGGCCCCCACCACGCGAGCGCGACTCCGCGCCCTCTGGGTGCTGCATGCCATCGGCGCTGATGACGAGCCCTTCCTGCTGGGACTCCTTCGTCACATCGACGAATTCGTCCGCGCCTGGGCAATCCAGTTGCTCTTCGAGCCCCATCAACCCGGTGACGCCGCGCTCTCCGAACTCGCCCGCATGGCACGCGAGGACCCCTCACCGTTGGTCCGCCTCTACATCGCGTCGGCCCTGCAGCGCGCGCCCGTCGACAAGCGTCGCCCCGTCCTGGAACCGCTCCTCGCCCATGCCGAGGATGCCGACGATCACAACCTTCCGCTCATGTACTGGTTCGCGCTGGAACCCGTCGTCGGTGGAGATACGGGTACGGGTCTTGAACTCCTCGACAGCGCGCGGATTCCTCTGCTCCGTGAGTTCATCACCCGGCGGCTGGCCAGCGAGGCGCTCATGGCGGCGCGGAATTGAGTGAAGTGGCAATGGAACGTCACCCCTTTTTTTCCTGCCTTCGAAGGTGCCGTTCCCTCGGTTGGAGCGCCATCCGTCCTCGCCGGGCGCGGAGACGCTTCTCAAGAAAACGACCAGCAGGTGTCCCGTCACCCTGGAAGCACTCGACTCGCCGATCCCCCTATCGCAGGCTTTGCCCGTGGCCGGCATGGTCGAGAAACTGGTCCGCGGGACGGCGGATTTCGTCCGACTTGCCCGTTTCTTCGATGAACAGGCCGATCCGTGGTCCCGCATCGAGATGAAGGTGGACTGTCACGCCTTTGGCCTCGCCAGCGAAAGGGAATTTGCGACGTACCTCGAGGGGCCGACGCGGGTCCCAGCCTCATCCCTTGAGGAGGTTTGCGAATGGCTTCGAGGATGCGAGGCGCTCGATGATCAGACGCTCTTTTTCCAGCAGGATTATTGGCAGCATCCGGTGACCTTCGAGCACCTCCGGAAAGGCGACTGCGAGGATCACGCCCTCTGGGCCTGGCGCCAGTTGGCGCGACTCGGCTTTTCCGGCCTCTTCATGGCCGGACTGTGGCGCGATGTGCCGCATACCTGGGTCTTTTTTGTGCGGGGCGGAATCGAAACCGTGCTCGAGTCCACCGCCAAGACCGGCTCCATGCTCCTGCCGCTCGACACCGCGCGGCATTTCTACTGCCCAGCCCTCGCCGTGGACAATCATGGCCGGACGTTCGTTTACCAGGGGTATCCGAGGTTTCGCACCGCCGCCGGCGCCCGACGGTCAGATCCCGAAACGACCTGATGCCCTTCCGCCTTCGTCTTCCCCTCTGCCTGGGGGTGCTCACGCTTTCCGGGCTCGTTCAAGCCGAACTGCCGCCACCGGAGGAGTACCTGCCAGCCGATACTCTGGCCTACGTCTCGGTCCCCGTCGCCGCCGCGGCGCGTGAGGCATGGGCGCCCCAGCCTCCCGCTCGATGGTGGTCGGATCCGGCGATGCAGCCCTTTCGCTCGCAGTTCATGAGCCGGCTCCACTCCCAGTTCCTCGACCCCTTCAGAAAGCTGACCGGCATTGATGGCCCCCGCATGCTTGAACTTGCGGAGGGCCAGATCACCTTCGCGCTGCTGCCTGGCGATACTCCCGGGCACCTCTCTCCGCTGCTCGTCCTGGACGCCGGTTCGAGGGTGGACGCGCTCACTGCCTTCATGAAGGCCATGCCGCCGACGAATTCGCTCTTCCCGGCCACGGACAGCGAACTCCCCATCGGCGGCGTCTCGTTTCAGGTTCGTCATGTCTCCGCCGGCAGGCTTGCGGCCCTTCTGAATGCCGCCTTTCCGCCTCCCAAACTTGCGGCGCCCCGGACATCACCCGACGCGCCGCCCCTCGCGTGGCTCCTTGGGCAGACGGGGTCGGTCCTGATCGCCACGACCCGCACCAATGGCCTGCCCGCTATTCTTGAACGCCTTGAAGGGCCGTCTCGTTCCGGCCGCACGGTCTTTCCCGCGCAGGCAGCCCCCGGCTCGAATGTCGTCTTCTACGGTGCGATTAACGGCCCGGCCTTCGTGTCGCGGCTCCGCGCGGCGTCCCCCCAAAACACCCGAAGGGGAGTCTTGCGCGGTCTTCCTGCCCTTCCACGCATCGTGGACGCCCTCGGTCTGGACCGGGTCCGCGCCGTGTCGTGCGTGATCCGCGCGCAGCCGGAGGGGTGGTACCTGGACCGACAGATCGAGATTCCCGACGCGGATCGTCGCGGGATCTTCCGGTTGTTTGAGCTCATCCCCGCGGATTCCACTCCTCCCGCTCTCATTCCCGGGACCGCCGAACGATTCAGTCGGACGCGGCTCTCTGGACCGGCATCCTGGACGGCCCTGCAGCGCATCCTCCTGGACATCGAACCCAGTTGGCTCGGCGTCGTTCAGTTGTTCACGGGCTATGCAGGCCGCGTGGAAGACGCGGATTTTGATTTCGAAAAGGGGTTCATCGACCAATTGGGTGACGACTGGATCCGCGCGACGATTCCATCGACGCCCGCGGCCCCGGTCCGTCTCACCCTGGTCGGATCGACCAACGCCACCGCCCTCGTCAGCGCGCTGCACTTGATCACCGCGCCCACGTACCTCGCCACCTTTCTGCCTCCCGACGCGCCGGCTCCCCGTCGCGACGATCGCCTCGTGGCCGGAAAGCCCGTGTTCGGGATCCTCGCGCCATCCCTTCCCTGGCCCTGGCCACAAGGAGCAACGGGCGCGATGTACTTTGCCAGCCTTGGGGATCATGTCGCCCTGAGTGGCAGTGAGGAACTCCTCGCACGCGTGCTCTCCACTCCCCCTGGAACGACCCTTGCCGGACGCGCGGATTTCGCGCAGGCGGTTGCCGCTGTGGGAGGCGGGCACGGCGGGCACCTGGCGTTTGTCGACGAACGGGCGGAGATCAACCGCGTCCTTGCAAGCCTTCCTGCGCCGCCGCCACTGATCGAGGAGATCCTCCGCTGGGCGGCCGTTTCCGACACCGCAACCCGCGTGGCGTCGGCCCTGGCAAGTTGGGCTGATTTCGCGGTTCTTCCACGCGGGAACCAGGTGGGAAACCATTTCGGCATTGCAGTCCGAAGCGCCCGATTGACCGCCGACGGGTTTCAGATCACCACCTTTCGGCCGACACCGCCCAGCCCGTAGGCTTGTGTCCCCGAAATGCCACGGACGGGTAGGCTCCTCGCTCGATCCGCCGAGGTCCCGACTTCAATCCGGTTGCGACATCCTTCCAGTTCCGGCTTGAATCGCCGGAGGTGGTTCGACCAAATCGCTCGCACCTGTTGCGGCCATGCATCTGGCGGACATTCTATCCCCTGCGCAGATCATTCCTGAGATGCGCGCGACCAATCGTTGGGAAGCGATCGATGAACTGGTGGAACAGCTGGTGACCGCGGGGCGTATCGCGCCGGAGCATCGGCAGGACATTGCTGCCGTGGTGAAGAAGCGCGAGCAATCGATGAGCACCGGCATCGGATTCGGCGTCGGCATTCCCCACGCCGTGTCCGACCTCATCTCGGAGGTCGTCGGGGTCCTCGGACGTTCCTCCCGCGGCATGCAATTCGATGCCCTCGACAATCAGCCCGTCACCCTGGTGATCCTGTTCCTCGTGCCCCAGGGGCAATTCCAAAAGCACCTCCACACCCTCTCCAATATCGCCAAGAATCTGCACAACGCCGATTTTCGGTCCTCTCTTGCCGCCGCCGACACCGCCGACTCCCTCTACCGCGTCATTGCATCCATCAAGCCCGGCAAATAGGAGCCTGTAACCACGCCGGCAAATGTTGATCACTGTCCTCCAGGACCGCCTTCGGGCTGCCGTCAGGGCGGTCCTGCCCGATGCCGATCCCTCGCGTGTCCTCGTCCGGCCCTGCTCCAATCCCGCGCACGGCGATTACGAGACCACCGCGCTCATGAGCCTCGCCAAGGAACGCGGGCAAAACCCGCGGCACCTGGCCGAGGAGGTGCGAACTCGACTCGAGCTCGGCGACCTGTGCGACACCATCCAGGTCTCCGGGGCCGGATTCCTGAACTTCCGACTTCGCGCCGCGTCGCTCGCAACGACGCTCCGTGAGGCGGCCATCGGCCAACACCTTTTTTGCGCGAGGCCGGCCGCGCCACGGTCGATTGTCGTCGACTTCGGCGCCCCCAATGTCGCGAAGCCCCTCCATGTCGGCCATATTCGATCGACGTTTCTTGGCGATTGCCTTGCCCGCGTCCTTCGTTACCTCGGCCACCAGGTAGTGACCGACAATCATATCGGCGATTGGGGCACCCAGTTCGGAATGCTGATCGTCGGCTGGAAGACGCTCCTGGATCCTGCGCGTCTCGAGGCCGACGCCATGAGCGAGATGGAACGGCTCTACAAGGAGGTCCATGCCCGCGGCACCGCCGATCCCGCGCTCCGCGACCAGGCCCGGGCCGAGCTCGTCAAACTCCAATCCGGCGATGCCGAGAACCTCGCCATCTGGCGCGAAATGCAACGGCTGTCCCGGGTTCAGTTCGATCGCGTCTACACCCGGCTTGGTGTGTCGTTTGACGTCACCCTGGGTGAGAGCTTCTATAATCCGCGCCTTGCGGGAGTCGTCGACGAACTCCTCAATCTCGGCATCGCGCGGGAAAGCGAGGGCGCCGTCGCCATTTTCTCCGACGGTTCACTCCCGCCGAAGGAGGATCCTTTCCTGGTTCACAAGGACCGCGTCTGGCAACCGAATCCGTTCCTCATCCGCAAGTCTGACGGTGGGTTCAATTACGCCACAACCGACCTGGCAACACTCGACTATCGGCTCGAGACCTGGTTGCCAGCGGAGATCCTCTACGTCACCGATGGACGCCAGCAGCTCCATTTCCGCCAACTCTTCGCCGCCTTCCGGCGCTGGCGCCCCGCCGCCCGAATCCGGCTGGAACATGTGTGGTTCGGATCGATCCTCGGCGAGGACGGCAAGCCCTTCAAAACCCGGTCTGGCGAGACCGTGCGGCTCAAGGACCTGCTCGATGAGGCAGGGGAAAGAGCCCTTCGGATTGTAGACGCCAAGAGCCCGGACCTGCCGGCCGACGAACGAAAGGAGATCGCCCGGCTCATTGGCGTTGGCGCGCTGAAATACGCCGATCTGCTGCCGAATCGGCAGGGCGACTACATCTTCAGCTGGGACAGGCTGCTTGCGTTGAACGGCAACACCGCGCCGTACCTCCAATACGCCTACACACGAACCCGCAGCCTCCACCGAAAAAGCGGCGAACCGTCGCCCGCCGCCGCGCTCCCCGCCGAACTCCAGCTCTCCGCCCCGGAGGAACTCGCGCTGACCCGGCACCTCGTCAACTTCGGTTTCACGCTGGAAGCCGTCGCCGCCGATTACCGGCCCAATCACCTCTGCAATTACCTGTACGAACTCGCGGGACGGTTCTCGCAATTCTGGGAGAATTGCCCGGTCCTCAAGGCGGCCGAGCCCATCGTGCGCGCCTCCCGCGTCGTGTTGTGTGAGGTCACGGGAAGGGTTCTCAAACAGGGCCTGGACCTCCTCGGAATCGAGACGTTGGAACGAATGTGATCTGACAATTTCCGGGGCACGCCGTTGACGCGCGGAACCTGCCCCTTTTTTGCAGACATCCGTCCCGTTGCTGAATCTATCATCCTGGCCGAAAGCCGCGACGCCTGGTTGGGATCCGCAGGTCCATCCGGGCGATCCGGGACTGCACACCCGTCACGCGCCATGAATGCCTTCAGCGAATTGAACCGGTCTCCGCGAAATCCCGCCCGCAATCCCTCACCTCTCAAAACCACCGCCTCCAGGCAGGCCATCAGCCGCCGGTCGTTTCTGGGCAGCACGCTCCTGGCCGGCAGTGCCCTGGCGGTGCCGACGTTCATTCCCGCGCGCGCCCTCGGCCGCGAAGGCCATGTGGCGCCCTCGGAACGAATCGTCCTCGGCGCCATCGGCATCGGCCCGCGCGGCCGCCACGTCCTGGAATGCATGGTCGCGGAGAAAGACGTCCAGTTCGTCGCCATTTGTGATGTCCAGCGCAGCCGGCGCGAACCGGTCAAGGCCATGGCCGACGCTCATTACGGTAACAAGGACTGCGCGATGTACCGGGATATGTTCGAACTGCTCGCGCGGCCGGATATCGATGCGGTCCTGATCGCCACGGGCGACCATTGGCACGCCGTCGGATCCATGCTCGCCGTGAAGGCCGGGAAGGATGTCTACAGTGAGAAACCCTGCGGCCTGACCATGGGCCAATGTCAGAACCTCGACGACACCATCCGGCGTTACGGGCGTGTGTTCCAGGTGGGGACCCAGCGCCGCAATGTCCCGAATTTTCAATTCGCCATTCACCTCGCGCACAGCGGGCGCCTCGGTCGTTTGCACACCCTTCATGCCTCGTGTTACCGCCCCAGCGTCACGTACGACTGGCTTCCCGAGGAACCTGAACCCCCGAAGGACGAATGCGACTGGGACCGCTGGCTTGGTCCCGCTCCGTGGCGCCCCTTCAACAAGGCCTACGTCGCCGGTCGCTGGCGCGGCCACTACGACTTCGACTCCGGCGCTTCCATCCTCGACTGGGCCGCCCACACCCTTGACCTCTGTCAATGGGCGAACCAGGCGGACGAAACTGGCCCCGTCGCGTTCCAACCGACGGACACCAACATCACCGCGAAGTACGCCAACGGTGTCGAGGTCATCCTCGACTTCCTTGAAACACCGTTCGGAAAACGCGAACCGCAGTACCGAACCTCCACCGGCACGTGTCCAGTCCGGTTCGAAGGCGATGAAGGCTGGGTCGAGACCGGCGACACCGGCCAGGTCATCACCCATCCCGAGTCGCTCCTCTCCGAGATGCGCCAGTTCACCACGATGGCGGGCACCAATGCCGCCGCCCATACGCGCGATTTCCTGGACTGCGTGAAATCCCGGTCCCTCACCGCGTGCAACAGCCGCGTCATGCGAACCTCGCATCTCGCCGCCCACGCGTCGGCCATCTCGTGGATCTGCGGGCGGCCCCTGAAATACGATCCCGCGCGCGAGATCTTCGTTGGGGACGACGAGGCCAATCGTATGCGTGACCGGGCCCTGCGCGAACCCTGGCGCGTTTGAAAACCACCGCCCGGACCGACCTCCCCACCCTCCATCGAACATGAACTCTCTTTTTTCCTCCCTTCGATCCCCGGGATGGCTCGCCGTTTCGCTGGCGTGGCTCTGCATCCAGGTGCCCGCCCCCGCCGCCACTTCCACCCGACCCCCGGGCGCCGCCACACCCGACGACGCACCCCGCCTCGTCCGGTTGATTCAGCGCGCCGACGCGTCCGTTGCCGATAAGGCGCGCGCGTGCCAGCAACTCTCCCTTATCGGCGACAAATCCGCCGTCACCGCCCTGGTGCCGCTCCTGGAGCACCCCCAGCTTGCCGCCTACGCGAGAACGGCGCTTGAAGGGATCCCGGATCCCGCCGCGATGGAGGAACTCAACGACGCTCTTGGAGGCCTGCATGGCATTTACCTGGTCGGGGCCGTGAACTCACTCGGCGTTCGGCGGTATCAACCGGCGGCGGCGCACCTCATCGAGATCACTCGGGGTCCCGATCGCCAGGCGGCCAGCGCCGCCCTCGCGGCGCTGGGTCGCATTGCGAACCCCGACGCGCTCCATGCCCTTGAAACCACCCTCGACAGCGGCCCCGAGGCGCTCCGACCTGCCGCGGCCGAGGCTTGTCTCGTCGCCGCCGAGAGTCTGATGGCAGCAAAACGAACCGCGACCGCTGCCACTCTCTACGACCTTGTCCGGACGGCCGCCGTGCCCGGCCCTCTGCAACTCGCGGGACTGCGAGGCTCCATTCTGGCCCGCGGGTCCGAAGGCCTGACCCTGCTTGTGGAGCAGTTCGACGCTTCCAATCGTCCGGTGCTCAACCTCGCCGCAAGCACCGCACGGGAGATGCCAACCCCGGAAACGGCCCGCGCGCTGGCCGGAGCCCTTGCCCACGCAACGCCGGCGGTCCAGGTCGTTCTCCTTCGCACGCTCGGCGACCTCGCACAACCGGCCGCGCGCCCCGCGGTCCAGGACCTGGCACGGTCCGAATCCGCCGCGGTGCGCCTGGCTTGCCTCGCAGCACTGGGCAAGGTTGGAGACGCATCGAGTGTCCCGGTCCTCCTTGAGGCGCTAGGATCCTCCGAGGCCGCCGAATCCGACGGTGCCTGGGCCAGTCTCGTTCGCCTGCCGGACCCGTCGACCGATGCGGCCCTGGTTGCATCGGTTCCGACACTGGATCCCCCGGTCCGCGCCCGACTCATCTCGGCGATGGCCTCCCGACACACGCCTGGGGCCGTGTCGGTGCTCCTTCCCCAAACAGCGGATTCTGACCCTCTGGTTGCCCGCGCGTCCTTCGACGCCCTGGGCGTGATCGCGGCGCCCGGGGACATCCCCGCCGTCCTCCAGGCCGCGTTGGCCTCGCATCCGGCTGAGGTCCGGGAAAAGGCGGAACACGCCCTGTACACCTTGTGCCTGAAGGTGCCCGACCCGGCGCAGCGCTCCGCCCCGATTCGCGATGCCTACGCGCCATCCCTCGACTCGTCTGCCCGCGAATGCCTCCTGCAGGTCCTCGCCATGCTCGCCGACCCTGCGGCGTACCGTGTGGTCGCCAGCGCGTATCAGGATCCGGTACCCGAGGTGCGCGACACCGCCCTCCGCCTGCTGGTTCACTGGCCGGATGCCTCCCCCGCGCCCTTGCTGCTCGACGTCTTCCGGCAAACCACCAACGGCGTGTACCGTACCCTGGCTCTGCGCGGCCTTGTAACCCAGGCCACCCTTTGGACCGAGGAACGGACGCGTTCGCCCGGCACCCGCGTGCAGCCCCCCGCGGAAGCCGTCGAGTGGTTGACCGCGGCCCAACGCGCGATTGGCGACGATGCCGATGAGAAGCGATTGCTGATCTCGGGTCTCGGCGATCTCAATTGCATGGCCGGCCTCCAGTTGCTCCAGCCGTACCTCGACGACCCCGCTCTGGGTCACGATGCGGCCCTCGCCCTGGTGCGGGCCTCGAAGGACCTTGTCCTTCCCGAAGAGAAGCAGGCCGCCCGCCCACTCCTGGAAAAGATCATTGCGACCACGAAGGACGCCAACCTCCAGAAAGCCGCCCGCGACGCCCTTCCCTGAGGTCACGCTTTGCGGCGTTTTGTTCGGAGGTTCATGACGGGGCGACCGAATTTCCTCCGTCTCTCGCGCGCCCCGGCAAAGAGGCGGTCAACCTCTGACGGGCACGCGTGTTCGTCGCCGCGGCAGAGACGGGTGCCCGTCAGGATCGCGCCGCCAGGAGTGGCGCATCGCGATCCGTCTCGGAGGACACCGCCAGGGAGGAGAAGGACCAGGCGCCGTCGAGCTGTCCCGTGACCTCGCGACACAGGTTCACAAACGTCTCCTCGGCAAGATTCAAACTCCGCATCCGCGATCGAAGAATACCCCATTGACGCTTGAGTTTCCGGCGCCCGATCGGGAGAGCGACGAGCGATTGCGACTGAAGTTCATCGCGGGCGATCCACGGGGCAACGATGCCCACTCCCAGGTTGAGTTTCACCAGCTCCTTGATCGCCTCCATGCTCCCGAGTTCGATGAAGGTGTTTAACACGAGCCGCTCCCGGCGAAAGTAGTCATCCACCAACCGGAAGGTGTAACTGGCCTTGTCATAGAGGATGTAATTCTGGGTCGGCACCTCCGTACGATCGACGGTTCCTGATTCCGCCCAGCAATGGCGCGGACTGAGGAGAAAAACCAACTCGTCTTCAAAAAGCGGATCGAACACGAGCTTGTCCTCCATCTTAGGCTCGAGGGTCAGGGCGAGATCCACGCGGCCGGCCAGGAGAAGATTCAGCATCTCCGCCGTGTCCGCGGGGACGATGGTGATGGCATAGTGGGCGAAGCTCTCACGGAATTCGCGCAGGACGGTGGGGAGAATATACGTGCAGGCCGTGGTGCTTGCGGCCAGCCGCAGGCGGCCCCGACCCCACTTCCCAAGCCGGCCCAACGCGTCACGGGCCTGCTCCATGTCTGACAGGATCTTGGCCGCGTACTGGAGCAGTTGTTCACCTGCCAGCGTCAGACTGACCTTTTTGCCCACCCTGTCAAAAAGCCGACACCCCACGTCCTCCTCCAGCGCGCGCATGGAGTGGCTGATGGCCGATTGAGACAGGAAAAGCTGGCGCCCGGTCGCCGTGAAACTTGAGGTCCGGGCGAGAGTCGCGAACGCGCGAAGCTGCCGGCTGTCGAGCGGAGGACGCGTCCATGAACGGGATTCATCATTCATCGGCAAAGGATGTGTAGCATTCATCGGGCCAGGCTGCGCCCCCTGGCATGTCGTGGGCTGTCTCCGCGTCGGCCGCATGGAGTGGCCGATGATGGACACCTGGACCCGTCCAAGATCCCAACCCCGGTCGCGCGCGGAAGCCCCGCTTCGGCTCGGTTACGTCCCCCTGGCACACGCCGCCCCACTGATCGTCGCCAGGGAATGCGGTTTCTTCGCCCGCCAGGGCCTCCGGGTGCGCCTCAGCCGTGAGGTGGGCTGGGCCCACCGTCCGCGAAAAGATCCTGAGCGGGGAACTGGACGCCGCCCAGGCCCTCGCACCGATGCCTCTTGCCATGAGCCTCGGTCTCAATTCGCCGCGGCTCGACTGCCTCACCGCGCTCGTGCTCACCCTCCACGGAAATGCCGTCGTCCTCTCCCGCAGGCTATGGTCGGTGACCGGCGGCAGACCCGCCGACCTCGCCCGCTGTTCCCGCCAGGCGGCGCCACCCATCGTCCTCGCCGCGGTCTACCCGCATTCCACGCAGCTTTACCTCTTGCGCGAGTGGCTCACTCAAGCCGGTCTCGTGCCGGACCGCGACTACCGGATCGTGATCGTCCCTCCGCCCCAGATGGTCAGTCACCTCAAGGCGGGACACATTGATGGATTCTGTGTCGGCGAGCCGTGGGCATCCGTCGCCGTCCGCTCCGGTGTCGGCGTCATCGCGGCGCTCTCGGCCGACCTTGCGCCAGGCCACGCCGAGAAGGTGCTCCTCGTGCGCGCATCGTTCGCGCGGGAGCGCCGCGAGGAGCATGCCTCGCTGATTCGCGCGCTATGCGAGGCCTGCGCCTGGTGCGCCTCGCCGCTCCACACCGACTTCCTCATCCAACTCCTCTCCGATCGACACGGCCTTGCACTACCTCCGGAAGTGCTGCGCCCCGCGCTGACCGGCAATGTGAATCTGGGAGCCGGCCGATCTCGCGTTGGAACCGATGCCATGCTCTTCCACGGCGACGACATCAATGAACCCGATCTCCGTCGCGTGGACTGGTTCGCGCGCCATGTGGATCCCGCCGCTGACGCCACTCTCCTTGGCGGCGTGTACCGAACCGATCTCTACCACGATGCAATTGCCTCATCTCCCCGAATCATCCCGCCCCGGTCAACCGAGCCCCGCTCCGATGCCGTTCCCTGCGCTGTCCAGGTCTAGGACCGTCCTTCACTCCCTTCTGATCCTGGTCCTGGCGTCACCCGCGCTCGAGGCCGCCGAACCGGAAAAGCCCGATCTGAAATTCGGCTTCATCAAACTCACCGACTGCGCGCCCCTGGTCGTCGCCAAGGAGAAGGGTTTCTTCGAGGACGAGGGCCTCTACGTGACTCTCGAAGCGCAGGCCAACTGGAAGATCCTCCTGGATCGCGTGATCTCGGGCGAACTCGACGGCGCTCACATGCTCGCCGGCCAACCGATCGCCGCCACGATCGGTTTTGGCACCAGGGCCCATATCATCACCGCCTTCAGCATGGACCTGAACGGCAATGGCATCACCGTCTCAAAGGAGGTCTGGCGGCAAATGCTCGACGTGAACCCCGGCCTTCGCTCGAGTCCGACACCCAGGCCCGTCGGCGCCGAGGCCCTCAAGCCCGTCGTTCAGAAATTCAAGGGCCAGGGGACACCCCTCCGAATGGGCATGGTGTTTCCTGTTTCCACCCATAACTACGAGCTTCGCTACTGGCTCGCGGCGGGAGGCATCCATCCGGGTTACTACACCCCCACGGACACAACCGGAACCCAGGATGCCGACGTCTTGATTTCCGTCACGCCTCCCCCCCAGATGCCCGCCACTCTCGCACAGGGAACCCTCCAGGGTTATTGCGTCGGCGAACCTTGGAACCAACAGGCCGTCCTCCGGGACATCGGGGTCTGTGTGATCACGGATTTCGAGATCTGGAAGAACAATCCGGAGAAGGTATTCGGCGTCACCGCCAACTGGGCTGCGGCCAATCCCCTCACCCACCTCGGGGTTTTGAAGGCCCTGATCCGGGCCGGCCAGTGGCTGGATGCCTCGGATGCCAACCGGCGCGAGGCCTGCCGCATCCTATCCAAACCCGAGTATGTCGGGGCCGACTACGAGGTCATCGCCAACTCCATGACGGGCACCTGGGAGTACTTCAAGGGCGACAAGCGCTCCCTGCCCGAATTCAACATCTTCTTTCGTCTCCACGCGACCTATCCCTATTACTCGGATTGTGTCTGGTACCTCACCCAGATGCGCCGGTGGGGACAGATCTCCAATCCAAGGCCGGACTCCTGGTACCATGACACGGCCACGAATGTCTATCGGCCCGATCTCTACCGCGCCGCCGCCCTCGAACTCGTGCGCGAGAACCGACTGAAACCCGAAGAGATCCCTCAAACCGACGGCTATCGCCCGCCCACCTCGGATTTTATCGACCACGTTCTCTACGACGGCCGGAAGCCGACTGACTACCTGCGGCGTCTCGCGATCGGACTCAAGGACTCGAACGTCGCCACCCAATGACTTCCACCCGCAATCCTTGCGACAATCTTCGCAGTCGAGGTCGAGCGGCATCCCTGACCCGGTCCCGCGACCCCGGCGCCGTCCTCTCCCATCCGATGCATCCGATGGGAGAGGGACGGGGTGAGGGTGCATCTATTTCGCAAAGAGGAATATGACGTCCTCCCTGGCCCCCAAGGTGCCGCTTTGGGCACGGTTGCGTGCCTGGCTTTCCAGTCCCGCCCCGCGTCAGCTCATGGCCTATTCCGGCCTTCCTGTTCTCGCCTGCGGACTGTTTCTCCTCGGCTGGTCCTGGCTGGCTCGTCATATCGAAGTCAGTTTCGGCAGGCTTCCCGGCCCCCATGCGGTCGCGGTGCAGGTGGCGAATCTCTGGTCCGATCACCGGGCCGAACGCCAAAAGGAGGCGGCCTTCTATCGCCGGCAGGACGAACGCCGGACGAAGTTCCTGAAGTCACATCCCGCCTCCAGGTGGAAGGAGCGCAAGTACGCCGGCAAACCGACTTACATCGACCAGATCTTCACCAGCCTCGAGACCGTGTTCGCCGGCTTCGTGATGGCCTCCCTGGTTGCGGTGCCACTGGGCATTCTCTGCGGTCTAAGCCGGCCGTGCGGCCTGGCGCTCAATCCGTTCATCCAGATCTTCAAGCCCGTATCCCCGCTCGCCTGGCTGCCGATCGTCATGATCCTGGTCAGTGCCCTCTATAATCCGAAGGACCCGCTCTTCGAAAAGGCCTTCCTGAGTTCCGCGATCACGGTCGCCCTCTGCTCCCTTTGGCCGACCCTCATCAACACGGCCCTCGGCGTCGCTTCCATCGATCCCGACTACCTCAATGTCGCGCGCGTGCTCCGCCTCGGATGGTTCCAGACGGTGTGGAAGATCGTCCTGCCCTCCGCGTTGCCGCTGATCTTCACCGGACTGCGTCTCTCGCTTGGGGTCGGCTGGATGGTCCTCATCGCGGCCGAAATGCTCGCCCAGAATCCCGGCCTCGGGAAGTTCGTCTGGGATATGTTCCAGAATGGAAGCAGCCAGACCCTCGCGCAGATCATGGTGGCGGTTTTCACCATCGGCCTCATCGGGTTCGCCCTCGATCGGCTCATGCTCGCCCTGCAGAAAGCAGTCACCTTCGGGGCCACCGTCCGCTGACAGGATATGAATGCGAACGAAACGCACGGCAAGGATTCTCCCTCCCCCGGAGCTGGTCTTCACCCGCATTCTCGATCGCTGGAGACCGGGGCGAGGCGTCCTTTGGGCACGCCGGTCGCGCAGCGACCAACTGTCCTGGAGGCACAGGGGAAAATAGCCGGTGCGCCATTTGTCGAACAGGGTCAGCTCGCGGCGGGAGAGGGAACCATGGATCTCTCCACCTTGACTCCATGGATTCCCTGATACCCACCGATCCACCGCGTCCCTCCGCGCCCGCCCTCGAACTTGCGGGAGTGTCGAAGGGATTCGGCCGGGGCCGGCGTGCCCTGGCCGTGCTGCGTGACATTCGCCTCTCGGTGGCGGAAGGCGAATTCGTCGCCATTGTCGGTTACTCCGGATCCGGCAAGACAACGCTGCTGAACCTGATGGCGGGGCTGCTCGAACCGGACCAGGGACAGGTCCGACTCCGCGGCAGCCTCGCGCGCCGCCCCGGACCGGAACGCGCGGTCGTCTTTCAGAACTATTCCCTTCTCCCGTGGTTGAGTGTCGCCGGCAACATCGCGCTGGCCGTCAACCAGGTGTTTCCCGAATGGCCTGCCGATCGTCGCCGCGCCCACGTCGATCACTTCATTCAACTCGTCGGCCTCGGCGCCGCGCGGGATCGGAGGCCGCGCGAACTCTCCGGTGGCATGCGCCAACGTGTGAGTGTCGCGCGCGCGCTCTCGATGGATCCCGGCATTCTCCTGCTGGACGAACCGCTGGGTGCCCTCGACGCGCTGACCCGCGCCACGCTGCAGGACGAGATCGGGCGGATCTGCCGCGAACAACGGAAAACGGTCGTCCTGATCACGAATGATCCCGATGAAGGCATCTACCTCGCTGACCGGATCATTCCGCTCAGCGCCGGACCCGGCGCCACACTGGGACCCTCGATTCGAATCGACATCCCGCACCCGCGGGATCGCCAGGAGCTGAATCACGATCCCCACTTCAGAACCGTCCGCAAACAGGTCATCGACTACCTGCTCGGCCCGGGCGGGCGAACGAGCCGTCGCATCTCACGACGGATGGTGCTGCCAGACATCGAACCCGAGGACCCCGGGGCCCCGAGGACCTGGTTCGGAACGCGACGCGGGCCGCGGCGCCGGAGCGAGGAATACCGGGAACCCGTCGAAATCCCATGAACGCCTACGTCGAACTCTCCGACCTCACCAAGGTTTATCCTACCCGGAATGGCCCGGTCGCGGTCGTCCGTGACTTCAATCTCCGGATCGACCGCGGCGAGTTTGTGTGTCTCATCGGCCATTCGGGGTGCGGCAAATCCACCGTCCTTTCGATGCTGGCGGGTCTGAATCCACCCACCGCCGGCGGCATCGTTCTCGCCGGGCGCGAACTGACGGGTCCGGGACCTGATCGGGGCGTGGTGTTCCAATCGCCCTGCCTGCTGCCGTGGATGTCGGCCTTTGAAAACGTGATGCTCGGTGTTGACCAGGTGTTTCCGTCCGCGCGCAAGACCGAACGGAGTCAAATTGCCGAGTATTACCTGAGCGTTGTCGGCCTGGCCGATGCCATGCACCAGAGGGCCTCGCACCTCTCCCAGGGCATGCGCCAGCGCGTCGGCATCGCGCGCGCGTTCGCCCTTCGGCCAAAGATGCTCCTGCTCGATGAACCCTTCGGCATGCTGGACGCCCTTACCCGGATGGAGCTTCAGCAGGTCCTCCTCGACCTGGAGACCCGCAATCACCTGACCGCCCTCATGGTGACGCACGACGTCGATGAAGCCCTATTCCTCGCCGACCGCATTGTCATGATGACCAATGGTCCCGAAGCCGAGGTCGGCGACATTCTGCCCATCCACTTTCCGCGCCCCCGCGATCGCAGAGCGGTTCTGGAGCATTCCGATTACTACCTCATGCGCGAACATCTCCTGACATTCCTGCATGAACGGGCCCATCTCCGTGTGGGCCCGCGTCCGACTCCCCCGCAACCCGTTCCTCGGGCCGATCTGCCTCGACCGAACGCGGCAGCGACGCCGGAATCGCGAAAGACGGGCGCGAACTCCGATGGAGCGCCGTCCGCCTCGGTTGCGGCGGTTCGCCATGGAGGTGGCCCATGGTGAGACGCCCCTTCAGCGCAGCCACATCCGGGCCACCGCAACGTCCGCGACTCGGCGGGCCCGCGAATGAACCGCGCCGCCCGATCTACCGACGCCACGCCAGTTTCATCACATCCCCTTCGATCCTTCTCGGCGTTCTTTCATCGGCGGTCTTCGCTCAGCCGGTGCCCTATTCCCTGCCAGGAACCGCCGTGCCGGTCCCACTTCCTGCATCGCTGTCCAGGTCCGCAGAAACGCCGGTATCGGCACCTGAACCGAAGCCGGCCTCGGCAACGGTCGAAGCACCGGAGGCCGCGTCCAAGCCATCGCCAGGGCCCGGAACCCTCAACAGCCTGTTCAATTCCAAACTGCCAGAGGCGATCGGGAATAGCCGCATCTCGCTGGACGCGCGCCTGCGCTGGGAACACGCCGAACAACAGGGTCCCCCGGGTGGAGTCGATCTCAAGAATTCCGACGCGCTCACTCTGCGGACCCGCTTCGGTCTGACGACGGCCCCGCTGTACCACTTCCAGGCCATGCTGGAGGGTGAAAACATCGCCGTCCTCGGACCCCGCGACAATTACAACGCCGCCGGTTCCAACGGCGAACCCAACCGCGCGATCATCGCCGACCCACCCACCACGGAACTCAACCAGGCCTGGATCAGTTACTCGAACTGGGACACGACCGTGAAGGCCGGCCGCCAGCGCATCGTCCTGGACAATCACCGGTTCATCGGCGACGTCGGTTGGCGGCAGAACATGCAGACTTATGATGCCATCGGCATCGAGAATCATTCCCTTCCTGATTTCAGCATCACTTACGCCTATCTCTGGGATGTCCATCGCGTGTTCGGCGACGTGGACGGACTGCCCGCCGCAAATCGGGATTTCGATTCAGATTCCCACGCCGTCCATCTCGCGTGGTCTGGCTGGAAGTACGGCCGGGTGGTTGGCTATGCCTACCTCCTGGATCTCGACAATGCCTCCCCGGCGTCTCACAACAACTCCACGGCCACTTACGGAGGTTACTTCGCCGGCAGCGCTCCGATCTGTCCGGGCATCAGCGTCGGGTACCGCGCCGAGTTCGCCTGGCAGACCGACTACGGCAACAGCCCTCTCGATTACCAGGCGGAGTACTACAACGTCGAGGCCGGGGCGTCCGTCCAGCGCTTCGCCTTTGGGGCTGGTTATGAAGTCCTGGGAACCGACAACGGCCAGGGGTTCAAGACGCCCCTGGCCACACTCCACGCCTTCAACGGATGGGCGGACGTGTTTCTCAACACCCCCGGCGACGGCTTGCGTGACGTTTACGCCTATGCCCAGGCCCGCATCGGCCGGGATATGCCCCTCCGATTCGTGTTTCACCAATTCGATGCCGACGCCGGCGGAAACAACTACGGACAGGAGTACGACGTGCTCCTGAGCCGGAAGCTCGGAATGCATTGGTCGGCCCTCGCCAAATACGCCCACTACATCGCCGACGCCGCCCCGTACACGGATGTTAACCGGTTCTGGCTCGAGGCGACCTTTAACTACTGATTCCTGCGCCGTATGCATCCCGGAGCTGTCGGTGACCTCGAGAAGGGCTCAGGCGGGGCTTCTAGGACGGGTTCGCCCGACGTGGACCGCCATTTACACCCTGCTCGCTGCGACAATGCGGGCCGCCGCCCGCTGACTCACCCTCGAGTGAACGCCATTGCTGCCACCACGGAAAACGCGCCGCGCTCGTTGGTCGATGTCCTCCTCGACGAACAGCGGGATCTCTCCGCGGTCGCGCGCTTCGCCCAATGGCATGACCAGGCGCCGCGCGAACGTGCGGTCTCGGACCCCTTTCGTGACCTCATTCCCCTCTCGCGTCCCCTTCCCGGTGAGCAATACGGATTCGAGGTCGACCTCGACGCCTGCTCCGGCTGCAAGGCCTGCGTCACCGCGTGTCATGCCCTCAACGGCCTGGATGACGTCGAGAGTTGGCGTAAGGTCGGTCTTCTCATCGGGACCGACGAGGGACCCATCCCGGACATCGCGCGACCGACCGGAGAGGGATGGGGTGAGGGGCGGTCCATAAAGAGCCTCTCGACCCCCGTCGCGTTGGCGACTCCCCTCCTTCAGCACGTCACCACCGCGTGTCATCATTGCCTCGAACCCGCCTGCCTTCACGGCTGCCCGGTCCTGGCCTACGACAAGGATCCGGTCACCGGGATCGTCCGCCACCTGGATGACCAATGCATGGGCTGCAGTTACTGCGTGATGATGTGCCCGTACGACGTGCCCATGTATTCACCCCGGCTGGGCATCGTCCGGAAGTGTGATCTCTGCCACGGCCGCCTCGCTGCCGGTGAGGCACCCGCCTGCGTCCAGGCGTGCCCCAATGCCGCCATCCGCGTCCGCTCCGTTTCCCGGCAGGACCTCCTCCGCCAGTGGCGTCCCAGCAAGGGAGCGCCCCCGTCTCCGACCTTTCTCCCGTCCTCCCCAAGTCCTTCCCTGACGATTCCGACGACGCGATTCGTCACGCGCCGATTGCAGATCTCCGGCGCGCGCGCCGCCAACGATGCCCTGGTGTGCCCTGCCCTTCCTCATCACCCTTTGGTCGGATTTCTTGTTCTGAGCCAGTTCTCGGTCGGCCTGTCGCTGACGGCGGCCGCAGCGATGTGGAAGACCACCGGTGTCCCCTTCCCATCGGGCAATGCACAGGCTGGAATGTGGGCCGCGGGATGGCTGCTGTTGATCGCCCTCGCCCTGGCCTTCCTGCACCTCGGGCGCCCACTTCGCGCCTGGCGGGCCTTTCTGGGATGGCGCACCTCATGGTTCAGCCGGGAGATGATCTTCTTCGGACTTTATGCAGCCGGTTTCGCCGCGTGGGAAGCCAGTCCACGCCGGGGGTCGACCGCCGCAGTGATCGCCACGGCAACAGCGACCGCCGGCCTCATGGCGGTGGGATGTTCCGCGTGGATCTACGCGGCAACGCGCCGGACGTGGTGGAGCCTGGGACCCACTGCGGTTCGCTTTCTCGGCACGACATTCGCCCTCGGCGCATCCGGGGCGGGTGCGCTCGGCCTCCAATCACCGGGAGGACCGGTGATCCTCGCAGGCCTAGCGGGCCTCGCGATGAGCGCCGTGGTGGGCGTCGAATCCGTGCAGCGAAAGCGCGGAAGACGGGAGGGTGCGGGAGAACTCCATCGGACGGTTCTCCTCCTTGCCGGCCCTTTACGATGGAAACACAGGGCGCGCTGGATGGCCGCGGTGACCGGCATGGTCATCCTTCTGATGGTCGTCGCTTTACCTTCACGCGCATCGATCCTGTTCACCGCCGGTGCCTGTGTCGGTCTCGTCAGCGGGATCCTCGAGCGCCACTTGTTCTTCACCGCCGTCTCCCAGGATCGCATGCCGGGTGGAATCGCCGATCCATGAAGTCCACGTCGTCAGACCCGCTGGGCGAGCACCGGGGGATCCGTATTCCGTCGCTGGCACGGTCCGATGACGGCCGAACTCGACCGCGCGGTTGCCAACGGCGTCCCCGGTCAGGTGCCGGCGCGGCTTGCGCCCACTGCCACGGCGGACCTCGTGTGCGGCTTCTGCTCCACCGGATGCGGCCTGCGCGCCCACCTGCGCGATGGCGTGGCCGTGAATCTCACGCCCTCGCCCGAGCACCCGGTCAACCTCGGGATGGCCTGCCCCAAGGGGTGGGAGGCCTTGACGCCGCTCGCCGCGCCGGATCGCGCCCTTTCACCGCTCGCGCGCGATGCCGCCGGTCGCCTGCGCGCGTGCTCCTGGGCCGAAGCCACGGAGTTGTTCACCCGACGTTTTCGGCACATCCTGCACACCCACGGTCCCGATAGCGTCGCATTCCTCAGCACCGGCCAGATCTGCACCGAGGAAATGGCGTTCCTGGGCGCCTTCTTCAAATTCGGGATGGGCGGCCTTCATTGCGACTCCAACACCCGTCAATGCATGGCGACCGCTCACGTCGCGTACAAGCAAAGCTTCGGATTTGACGCCCCGCCCTACACCTATGCCGATCTTGAAGATTCGGATGTCCTGGTATTCGTCGGCTCGAATCTCTGCATCGCCCATCCCATCCTCTGGCAGCGGGTCCTTCGGAACCCCCGTCGGCCGGCCATCATTGTCATTGACCCGCGTCGCACCGAGACGGCCATGGCGGCAACCCAGCACTTGGCCCTGCAGCCTCGCTCGGACCTCGCCCTTCTCTACGGGCTCGCGCACCTGCTCATCGAAGCCGGCCGATCGACAACGCCGAGTTCATCGCCGCGCACACGAACGGCTTTCGACGGAATTCGCGCGAGTTCATCCGCGCGTTCACGCCGGACCGCGTTTCCGGGGAGACTGGTCTGACTGTCGGGGAGATCGTCCGCGCTGGCCGACACCATCGGGCGCGGAAGCGCCGTGACGTTTCTGGTGGACGATGGGCGTCAACCAGGGGCACGAGGCGGTGCGCACCGCCCAGGCCATCATCAATATCGCATTGATCACCGGCAACATCGGCCGGCCCGGCACCGGCGCCAACTCGATCACCGGCCAATGCAATGCGATGGGCTCCCGCCTCTTCAGCAACACCACGAGCCTCCTCGGCGGACGAAATTTCGAATCCGCCGCCGATCGCGCCGAGGTGGCGCAAACGCCTCGGACTCCCCGATGCACTCCATCCCGGCGCGAGCCTCCCTGGCCTACGACCAGGTCCTGGACGGCATTCGGGCGGGAAGATTCGCGCCCTCTGGATCATCGCCACGAACGGCGCCCATTCCTGGATCGATCAGCGGGCATTCGGCGAGTCGATGGCGAGCCTGGATTTCCTCGTCGTGCAGGACATGTACACCACGACCGAAACCGCCCGGCTCGCGCACCTCCTGCTGCCTGCCGCCGGCTGGGGAGAGAAGGAGGGGACCTTCATCAACTCCGAGCGACGAATCGGCATCGTCCGCAAGGTCGCCCGTGCACCAGGCACCGCCCTCAGCGACTTTGCGATCTTCCGTCTCCTGGCCGCGGCGTGGGGTTGCGGTGACATCTTCGCGGAATGGCGGTCGCCGGAGGCGGTGTTCCAGATCCTCAAGCGACTCTCGCGAGGACAGCCCTGCGATTTCACCGGCATTCGCGATTATGCCCACCTCGAAGCCTGCGGTGGAATTCAATGGCCGCATCCGGGCTCGCCTGCCCCTCCCCACCCCGCGAGAAATCCTGACCCGGCGGTCGTTCGCGCGAACGACGGATGGCTCACCACCGAATCCGCCAGTTTGGAGACCGCTTCGGGCCCCGGTTCCCATGCCAGCCCGACGCGTGAGATTCCGGAGCAGCGACGGTTGTTCAGCGACGGGCGTTTCTACACCGCCGACGGTCGTGCCCGATTCTATTTCGAGGAACCGACACGCCCGCCCGAGCTGCCGGACCCGCAGTATCCGTTCATCCTCATTACCGGCCGCGGGACGTCCGCGCAGTGGCACACCCAGACGCGAACCGGAAAGTCGGCGATTCTCCGGCAGCTCCACCCAGCGGGATGTTACGTGGAGATGCACCCCGTCGATGCGCGGGGGCTGGGTATCACCGCCCATTCCGTGGTCCTCCTGGAGTCTCGCCGCGGCGAGCTTCTTGCCACCGCATTTCTCACCGCCACGGTCCAACCCGGCCAGGTCTTCCTTCCCATGCATTATCCCGAGGTCAATCGGCTCACGCTCGGCGCTTTCGACCCGTACTCACGACAGCCCGCCTACAAACACTGCGCCGTTCGCGTCACTCGACACCGACCGGCCAGCAGCACCCCCGCCCGTCGCACCCATTAACCTTGAGAAAATAGATCCGCCCTTACCCCGGCCGCTCCATTTCAACTGCGACGACCTTCGCTTGGTTTCCTATGAGGCCGCCCACTGCGCAAACTTCAAGTCCAACGCCCACGATGCCCGCAGCGCCGCCGTCGGGACCCTCGTTCACAGCCGAACAACGGGAATACCTGGCGGGTCTCATGGCGGGGATTGCCCAGCGTCAGCTCTATCCGTATGTCGGTCACGAAACAGCGACCGGGGCGCTCACCGGCGATCCGGCAAGCGGCGGCCCCAACCTCGCCGCCCCCGCGAAGGAAACCGTCCACGGAACACCCGTGTCCGACCTGACGCGGCAGGAATTGTGGAAACGCGAACTGCACGGACTGGATGCCTGGGATCGCCTGCTGGAACATGCCGAGCACGACCGGTTCCCCGGCGACGCCGATAACTTTCGCTTTCGATATCACGGCCTCTTCCACGTCGCGCCCGCGCAGAACAGTTTCATGCTGCGTTGCCGGATCCCCGCTGGCGAACTGACAGACGCGCAGTTGCGAGGCCTCGCATCCCTGTCGGACGAATTCGGCAATGGCCACGCGGCGATCACAACCCGATCCAATCTCCAGATTCGTGAGATCGCACCGCGCCATCTGGTCCGCGTTCTCACGCGGCTCCAATCGCTGGGACTCACCTCGCGAGGTTCGGGTGTCGATAACGTCCGGAACATCACGGCCTCGCCGACGGCCGGGATCGACCCGCAGGAACTCCTGGACACCCGCCCCTTCGCCCATGCGCTGCACCATTACATCCTGAATCAGCGCGACCTCTACGATCTGCCACGAAAATTCAATGTCGCATTCGAAGGCGGTGGTTCCATCGACACAGTGGCCGACACCAACGACATCGGGTTCATGGCCGTCCGGGTCCCCGGCGGCACCCATGCCGGCGAGGGCGTCCATCTTGCCGATGGCACCCCCGTCGCGGTGGAGCCGGCGATCTATTTCCGTGTCGAACTCTGCGGAATCACGGGTCATCGCCAACTCGCGGCCGATTGCGGAATCCTCGTCCGACCTGGCGAGGCCGTGGCCGTCGCGGCGGCGATGATCCGGGTGTTCAGCCGTCACGGCGACCGGACCGATCGCAAGAAGGCGAGGCTCAAGTATCTCGTTGAAAAGTGGGGCGTGGAGAGATTCCTCCGGGAAACGCAGACCAACCTGGCATTTCCACTCGTCCGCTTCCCCCGCGAGGCCTGCGAGCAACGGCCACCCGCGCTCAAACACGGCCATATCGGCGTCTACCGACAGCGGCAGCCGGGGCGAAATTACATCGGAGTGGTCGTTCCTGTCGGCCTTCTCACGACGCGACAGATGCGGCGCCTCGCCGATCTGGCGGCCAATTACGGCTCCGGCCAGCTTCGCCTGACGCCCTGGCAGAATCTGCTGCTGCCGGACATCCCCGATGGCTTCGTCGAAACGGTCAAACGCCAGCTCGTTCGCATCGACCTGCATCCTGATGCAACAGCCCTAACCGGCGGCCTTGTCGCCTGCACCGGCAGCACTGGATGCAAATGGGCGGCCAGCGACACCAAGGGCCACGCCCTCGCCCTGGCTCGGCACCTCGAGAAGCGCGTCCATCTTGATCAACCCATCAACATCCATCTCACAGGATGCCCGAACTCCTGCGCCCAACATTACGTCGGCGACATCGGCCTGCAGGGTGTGAAGGTCCAGGCCGGCGGAAGCACCGTGGAAGGTTATCACCTCGTGTTCGGCGGTGGCACGGGGGCCGATGCCGCCATCGGCCGACAGGTCTTCACCGGCCTCTCTTTTGACGAGGTCCCCGCCATCGTGGAACGAATGCTCAAGGCCTACCTGGACCGCCGTCTCGCCGGGGAATCCTTCTCGGCCTTCACCCGCCGCCATGAAATCCGACACCTGCAGGAGATGATCGGCTGACCTCCTGCTTCTGCCATGACCCGATACGTTCCCGTCCTTCCCGACAATGCCCCGTTCTCTCCCGAACAACGCGCGTACCTGAACGGCTTTCTTGCCGGTCTGTTTTCCTTCTCACCCATTCCCGGGGCGGATTCCGTGGCATCGACACCGCCGTCCACCGCCCTCAAGCCACTGACGATCCTCTTCGGATCCCAGACCGGGACCGCCGAGAAACTCGCCAGGCGTGCTGCGCGCGAAGCCGGACGGCGCGGGTTCGCGCCGACCGTCCATGACCTCTCCCAGTACCCACGGGAACACCTCACCTCGGAGGAATCCCTGCTGGTCATCACGAGCACCTACGGCGACGGCGAACCCCCCGACAACGCGCGCGCATTCTGGAACTGGCTCAAGAGCGACGCCGCGCCGCGCCTCGACAAGACGGGGTTCAGTGTCTGCGCGCTCGGCGACATGCAATACACGCGGTTCTGCCAGTTCGGCCGGGACGTCGATGCCCGACTCGAGGAGCTCGGGGCGAGGCGCCTTTGCGTCCGCCAGGATTGCGATCTGGAACTCGAGCGCCAGTTCCAGGCGTGGCTCACGGGCGCCCTCGTGGCTTTCGGCTCCGGGACCGATTCGGTGCGTGCATCAACGTCTTCCGCCGCGCCCGCGGCCACGGAGGAGGACCCATCGGAAGCGGAGCCGCAAGGGTCGCGCGATCGACCCCTCACCGCCCGATTGAAGACCAACCGTCGGCTCAGTGGTCCATCCTCTGCGAAGGATGTGCGCCACATTGAGATCGCCCTGGATGATTCCGGCCTCATTTACCAGGCCGGCGATGCCCTCGGCGTCTGGCCCGCCAACTGTCCGGAACTGGTCGACGCCATTCTCGCGGCCCTGGGATGCGATGGAGAGGAAGCCGTGCCCGGCCGCGATGGAGTGGATGTCCCCCTTCGTTTGGCCCTGCTCAATCACTACGAGATCGGTCGCATTCCGCGCCCGCTCCTGGACCTCTACCGCGCGTCGGACTCGATCCGGGAAGCGGCCTCGGAGCATGCCCCGCCGCGTCCTGCGCCGAACCACCCGCTTTTCGCGGACGGAGGTGATCTTCTCGATCTCTTGCAGGCGCACCCGGGAATCCTGCCGTCTGTCAGGGACATCGTCGGGGGCTTGCGCAAACTGCAGCCACGCCTCTACTCCATCGCGTCGAGCCCGATCCTGCATCCGGCCGAAGTCCACCTCACCGTCAGCGCGGTCCGATTCCACGCGAACGGACGCTCCCGACGGGGTGTCGCGTCCTGCTTTCTGGCGGATCGCTGTCCTTCCGACGGCCCGCTGCCGGTCTTCGTGCATCCCAATCCGGGATTCCGACCACCTCCTCCGGAGACACCGCTGATCATGATCGGTCCTGGAACGGGCATCGCCCCGTTCCGCGCCTTCCTCCAGGAGCGGCGGGCTCTCGGGGCCCGCGATTCCGCCTGGCTCTTCTTCGGCGACCACCATGCGGATGCCGACTTCCTCTATGCCGACGAACTCGCCGCCTTCCGCGCGGACGGCGTTCTTGCCCGATTGGATCTCGCATGGTCGCGGGACCAGGGCGCCAAGGTCTACGTCCAGCACCGCATGCTCGAATCGGCCCCGGAAATCTGGCGCTGGCTTGAATTGGGCGCCGCCATCTACGTCTGCGGCGACGCCGCGCGGATGGCCAGGGACGTCGATGCCACCCTGCATCAGATCGTCCAGCAGGCAGGAGGGATGACCAGCGAGCGCGCCGGCGAATACGTTCAAGGTCTGTGCGCGGCCCGACGCTACGCCCGCGATGTCTATTGAAAACGATAATGGGGTCGCATCTAAATTATTGACAATCTGGTTGTCATTCCCGGGATGAAACAGATGCAGCGAGGAGGCGTCGAGCTGGCCCCAAAGCTCGACCTTGAGCCCCGGGCTCAAAGCGCGCTCTGTCGCACCATCAACGCCGTGATCGCATCCAGTTTCTCCCGGCGCGTTCCTTCTGCGGAATCGAATCCGTGATGTAGCCCGGCGCGGTAGGGTTCGTCGCCGGCAACCTGTGTCCACTGTTCCGTCGTAGGCTCGATCGTCAATCGGCGCAAGGCATCGGAAATAAGATCCTGCGGACGCCAAAGAAACCGGGACACATTCTTGCCCGCGGCGCCATAGAGACAGTCCCCGATCGGCGAGAAACTCAATCCCCGCACCGCCGCGGAGCGATTCGGCCTGTTGACGATGCCGACAAGACCGCCTGGCTGGGCCGCCCGCCATAGGGCAATTCCACCATCGTCGGCGCCCACAGCAAAGTGAACGCCATCGGGCGCAAATGCGATCGTCGTTGCCGGCCTTTCCAGTATGGCTTCCACCATCATCTGCCCGCCCGATGCGTCCCACGCGCGTAAATCTCCCACGGCCAGTCCTCCAATGCCGTTTGCCGAAGCCGATACGACGACCGCGTCATGGATCAGAATGTGCGTCGGATGCCATTGATGAGTCAATCGGCCCAGCAGCCTGCCGGAAAAGGTATCGTAAACGACCACGTTCGTGCCCGTGGCGGTGGCGACCAGGAGTCCGTCCTCAGAGACGGCGAACGCCCCGCCCACGGCAGGTCGCATCGCCGCCGCCCCAGGATCGATGTCGAATCGCCGAAGGATGGCACCCGATTGGGCATCCCAAACGACCACCCCGGCAGCGCATCGCGCGACGACTGTGCTGCTCCCCCGCGCCATTGCGACAGCGAGGATTCCATCGGCTCCGCACAACGGCGTCGGGTCCGTAGTCTCGCCCGGCGTCCAGTACCAGCCGCGACCGGCGCCGTCCGCCACCGCCATGGCGCTTCCGGTGGACGAGACCGCTGCGTGAGAAATACCGTGCTCAAAACGTTTTTCCACGACCTTCCCGCGTCCATTCAATGCGATCAATGAGACGGACACCGGTCCCACGGTGACAAGGTCCCATCCGTCCATGGATGCCGCCCGCACCTGGAAGACCATCTGCTCCGTCGCTACCTGTCCAACGGCGCCCGCCGAGACCGTGGCTGTGGCGGCAAAACCGGGGCGCGGCGTGCTTGCGCTGACCCAGCGGGTCGTTGGATCGGGTCTTTCTCCTCCGGCGATCAAGCGGTCACGATGCGCGTCGAATGCCAGGCAGAGCGGTTGGCCGGACGGCCATGGTTGCCACGACCAGGGCGGTGAAATGGAGGCGACCCGCACCGCCTTCTCTCCAATATGGACGAAGCCCAGCGGCGAGACGCTGCCGGGAACAACGGCGTGTGCCGACACCCTGTCCAGGCGACAGATTTCCCTGAGTGGAGTGATCTGCCAAACACGCAATCCCCGGTTATAGTCGCCCACCAACAGGCAATTCTCGTCGGGTCCGAATTCAAGAGTGCAAGCGTCGGGAGCCGGCACCCTTGCCAGAATTGTCCAGCCGTCTACCTCCCAGACAATGACCGTGCCATCTCCGGCGATCGCTGCGAGTCGCTCGCCACGGGGACCGAAGGCCGTTTGCCCTCCCTGCGTGTTCAACTGGATCTCGCCAACGACGGACGCCTTGGCCAGGTCATGGACGCGCACCGTTCCCTGACAACTGGTGAGCGAAACCAACGGAAGCAGTTCGTTCAGGCACAAATGGTGAATCCAATCATCCGGCGCCTCGACCTCAACCCGGTAAAGTACTTCGCCAGCCACGCTCCATAAATGAAAACAACCGTCGCGAGCGACCGAGCAGATGATCTGCCCGGAATCGTGACGGAGCCGAGGATGGAACAACGCGCCCGCGAAGCGGTCGTGTTCGATCGTCGCGGTGCACTGCCGGGCCGCAACGTCAAGGATTCGGACGGTGGAGGAACCGATCACCGCAGGACCCACGCCCAAGCCGGTGGAGGTAAGGACATGCTGACCATCCGGGGAAATCCGCGCCGATGAAAGCTGCTCGGAGTGAGGAAAGGAGGCCACCTGGTCTCCGGAGCGGATCGACCAAACTGCCACGACATTGTCCGCACTCCTCGTCACCAGTCTCTCACCGTTGGCCGAGAACTCAGCCCCCACCATCGCGCTTCCCGCGCACGCCTTCCACAGCACCTGTCCGGATGCGGCGTCGCTGATCCGAACCTCGCCAGAGGCGTCGCCGGTGGCAAGGTGCCCACCCGGACCGGCCGCAAGGCACGTAATCGCGGCCTTATGTTCCAGTGTCAGGCGAACGTCCGGCAGGAGCTGGAGACAGTGCCCCAAAACCTCATAGCCCTCCGGTGTCTCATTTCGTTCGATTGCCTCAATCGCAAGCCTTGTCGCCAAAGGAAAGGCGTGCGGCCCGCGCTCCGAAAGCGACCGCGCCAGCATTGTAAAGTTGGTTGCGACAACGACCTCCCGGTCCCGTTCCGCCTGTCGGCGCGACGCCACTATGAATTCCTTGTGCAGGTCGGTTGGCGCCGCCGTGTCGCGGAGCCCGTCCCGAACCTGGTCGGGCACCCATTGGGTCGAGAGTGCCAGCATCGGCTGGCTCCTTGAGGGCACGGATTTCAGCCATTGCTCCGCGCCGTTCAGGTCATCTCCACGCAGCAATCGGCTGGCTCCGCAGTCGTGGCGCTTCCAATCGGATGCTCGAAGCAGCAGGCGGGTGTGTTCGCGGACCCATGGAAGATCGAGATCCAGCGCCATCAACAAACGGTCAAGTCCGCGCGCGAAGGCGCCGCCCTCCGGAATTGAAATGATGTTGACGCTCCTGATGGTGTCGGGGGTGGCGGCCGGAAGAGGCGCCGAAGCCCCGCCGTCCCTTCGCACCGGGAGGATGCGCTTGCCCTGACCGACAGCATGGTCCAATTCGGCTCGGCACACGGAATCAGGCGACATGGACCGCTCTGTAACCAAGATGATGAACGAATCAGAGCCGTCGATCCCGTTGATCAGTTCCGGCGTGATGCGGACGGCTGGCAAAACGTCGTCGGAATCGAACCAGACCTCCCTGCCTCGGTCCCTCAATGCTTCGACCAGCTTGAGTGCCAGAGTGGAGCCGTCGACACGGGCGTAGGAGAGAAAGGCGTCGTACATGGTGGGGGGCTGCGTTCAGCTAGCTGCTCGCGCGTTTAGGGGACTCCTCCGGGGAGCCGGAGGAAACTTCTAGCCTGGCTCTGACGCCACTCAATGCAATTCCAGCCCTGCGCACAGGGCCGCGCTGGACGGAATCAGTGTTCACGGTGAGCTGGATTCGACCAACGGCAGCCAATTACTTTCGCAGGCTGGAAAGCCTGCGCTCCACCGACAAGAGTTGCCCATTAGGCACGGCCAGTCGAAGTGACCTTTGGCAATGGGGTCAGACTTTGACAGTCGACATTTCGCAATTCGGCGTTTCCCAAAAAACGGTTCCGCGCAAAACCGTCCGCTGACCGCGAACACGTAAGACATCGGCCCTCAAGCCGTCAGATCAAGCTTCAAGAAGGCGCCGGACCAGTGAAAGTCGCTCATCGCCCCAGGGCATGGCAATACCTGCAATGTTAATAGTCAATGTTCGACCCCGGCCGGAAGCGTTCCGGCGTGCGGTCGGAAGACTCCAACGGATCACGCGTAGGTCTTGAGGAATTCGTGGACGCCCTCCACCGCCGTTCCCCCTTCCCCCACCGCGGCAGCGCAGCGCTTCACCGAACCCGACCGCACGTCGCCCGCGGCAAAAACGCCGGGGATGCTGGTTTCGAGCGCGCCCGGTGCGCGACCGGCGCCTTTCCACACCGGCGCGTCAGCCACGGCCTGGCCAGTCTTGATGAATCCCTTCCCGTCGCGTTCGATTTCGGGCGGCAGCCAGTCGGTGCAGGGCCTGGCGCCGATCATGGAGAAGACAGCGGGCGTTGCGACAGTTCGCCGTTCGTGTGTCTGGCGTGTTCTCGAGTTCCACGCCTTCGAGAAGCCTTCCACCCGTCATTCTGCGGATCTCCGTGTGCGGCAGGATCTCGATGTTCTCCTTCATTTCACTGCGCCGTGACAGGTAACTCGACATGGTCTTCGAGAGACCTGCGCCCCGGATCACCAGCAGCACTTTCGCCGCGCTCTCCGAGAGAAACATCGCGGCCTGGCCCGCCGAATTGCCGCCACCGGCGACAATCAACCGTCGCGCCGCGGCAGAGCTGCCCTTCACGCGCAGTGGCCGCATAATAGACCCCGCAGCCCTCGAATTCCTCGCGTCCCTCGGCTTCCAACCGATGATAATCCGCGCCGGTCGCGATGATGACGCACTTCGCGCGAAGGGTCGCGTTGCAGCCCTCCGCCTGCACGCATCGCCGGTACTCGCCGTCGGCGAGCCTGAGGATAAGCGCCTGCGACGGCGTCGAAAAGCTTCGCGCCAAAACGATGCGCCTGAAGCTGCGCGCTGTACGTCAGTTCGCCCCCGCTGATGCCGGTGGGAAAACCGAAAAAATTCTCGATCAGTGATGAGGATCCCGCCTGCCCGCCAGGCGCGTAGCTTTCAAGAACGACTCGTCTCCAGGCCCTCGGACGCCGCATAAACCGCCGCACCCAGCCCGGCTGGACCGGCGCCCACGATGACCAGATCGCAGTTGATTTCGCCACCCATCTTCTCCCGTCGGCTCCCGGAGCAACCCTGCAACGCGCGCGACCTCACGCAACGAAGGGCGCCGCAACGGCAGGCCGTTGGCCGTGATCAAGCGCAGGCAGGTCGCGGCTCGCCAGGTGCAAGCGCTCGCATAGCGCGCGCCCTCCTCGTTTCATAGGAATCAACCGGTGCGGGATGTGGTTCTTGTCCAGAAAATCGTCGAGCTGCCGGCCTTCGCGCGAGCCCTCGAGGCCAGGATCCGCAAACCGGCAAACTCCCTGTCCCTCATCAGCCTGCGGCGGCGCATGATGAACGCGCGGACGATCATTCGCTCACGCCAGGCAACTCCGCGAGCGTCTGCCGAAATCGGACGCCGGGCACCTCGAGGATTTCGCTCTCCTCCGCCTTCCTCGCGTCCGCTTGCCAGCGCCGCTGTCCCGGTGAGTGTACCGACCTCGCCGATGAATTCGCGCCGGACCCGCCGTGCCAAGGATCTGCTCCTCCTCCTCGCGCGCCTCGAAGACGTCCAACTCCCCACGCAAAACGACAATCAGAGGAATATCGCGCTGTCCCGCTTTGAAGATCACTTCGCCCCGCTCGACGATCGCGCCGCGAGCCAAGCCCCTCCAGCATGGCGACCTGCCTCTCGTCGAGTTTTGCGTGGGCGACACTCTCCGTGTCGCGGTAAAACTGCTCATCCTGCTCGGCTTCGGTCATGGTTCGAACTCCGAAGCGACACCCTAGACGGCAGCCCCCTCGGTGGCGAGAATTCCGTCGGTTCAAATTTGGGTTTTTGCCCTTTGCGAACCGCCTTTGGCGGGGCCCGTGCCGGGAAGGCGACTTGATTTGCGTCCGGGGATCCACCCCTCTCCCTTCCCTTATCGGTGAGGAGAGGGGCCCTTTAATCCCTGGCGTCGAAAAGGATGAAGTGATCCCAGGCTTTCGCCCATGTGCCGCCTCCCGAGACGATAGGCCAGCGGTTGGAGATTCGCCTATGGGGTAAACACCCCCCCTGGTCAATGCGATCTCTGCCGAGAGATTGTTTCCGTACAATTGTTGTACGGAATATGGCACGATGTTACTTTTTGCCGCCCAAGGCATCGCCGATGGCTCTTGTGGCGCCGGAGGTCGCTTTGTCAGTCACGGCCTGGGTTGCCTGCTGTTCCGCCGTCTTTTTTAATCCGTCCACCAGAGTCTGCTGCTCGGGCGAGAGTTGACTGTTCGAAAGCTCAGCCAGCATCTGCAATGCTTCGGCGTATTTCTTCTCTCCTATCAGATTCTTGACGGTGGCGATCAGGGTTTCGATCCGAGTCTTTTCCTGGGCTGCCGTGGCGGCCGTCTGGGCGGCCTTGTCAGCCGCGGTTTTCTCGGCTGCCAACCTTTCAGCTTCACCCTGCCTTCTGACCGCCTCCGCTCGGGCGGCTTCAGCGATCTTCGCCGCCTCAGCGGCCTTTGCGGCTTCCACCTGCTTTTGAACTTCCGCCGGGCCCGGGGACGGCGCGGTGGCGGTGGTAGCTGGAGCCACGGCGGGCGTGTCGTTTTCCGTTGGTGACACCGCGTCTTCCTGTTTGCCGCAGCCGGACGTGAAGGTCAGGGCTCCCCATAGAGTCAGGAGGCCTATCGTAGTGATGGTTTTCATCGCGTTTCGTTTCCTGCGTTGATGATGAAGTTTAGGGATGTTGGAAGGGGTCCGGCACGCACGGCGGCGCCGAGGCATGGGATGGGAGACTTGTTCATTGGGGCCACGTTGCGCCTCGATGTGTCTTTGCGCTATGGGGTAAAACCCTATTCTTCTTGGCCGCGGCTCCCGGATCGAGATTTCCATCCGGAACCTTGGTCAGGTCGGGCGCGAGGCCCATTGCCTCCGTCTCCCCGTCTGAGGAGAGGAAACACCGTGCACCCTGGCCCTGGCGTCGAAAGGGTTTGCGCTCGGAGGCCGACATTCCCTGGCCTGGGAGACAATGGGTCCAGTCCGCGGCGTTTGGGAGGTAGGCCTTTACCCCATGGACAGACCGCCCTGTGCGCCTCAGGGTCCCGTGGGAGTGTTGGCTCGCGTATTCGGGCCGTCTGGGTCAGGCCAGGGGACAGGCTCGCTGGCAATGCTCCAAAGTGAAGTGACCATGGGACATTGAGCTGGAGCTGGCTGCGGTTGAGCCGGTGATCGAACTCAATTGGGTTTGTTCGAGCCGCGGAAAGGGTGTGCGCAACACCGCAGTCAGAATGCGGCGGACCGAGAAAACGGATGATGAAACGAAGAACAGAACCCAAGCGCCGACCCGAAAGGACGGCCCGGACCGCGCGGTCAAGAAAACCCGGCCCATCCTCGGTCGCCTCGTTTCCCATCGTTGGCATCGGCGCCTCGGCCGGGGGACTCGAGGCTTTGGAGCAATTCCTGGGACGGGTGCCGGGCGGAAGCGGCATGGCGTTCGTCATCGTCCAGCACCTGGACCCGACTCGTAAGGGAATCATGCCGGAGCTGCTCCAGCGTAACACCGGGATGAAAGTCATTCAGGTGAAGGACCGTACCAAAGTGCGGCCGGACTTCGTCTATGTGATCCCGCCGAACAAAGACATGTCCTCTTGCATGGCGTTCTGCATCTCTTCGAACCGTCGGCGCCGCGCGGGCTCCGCCTGCCGATTGACTTCTTTCTTCGCTCCCTCGCGCAGGATCAGCAGGAGCGCAGCATCGGCGTGATTCTCTCCGGCATGGGTTCCGACGGAACACTGGGTGTGCGCGCCATCAAGGAAAAGGCGGGGCTGGTCCTGGTACAGGACCCGGCCACGGCCAAATTCGACGGCATGCCGCGCAGCGCAATGGACTCGGGCCTTGGCGGATATCGTGGCCCCGGTGGAGGAGTTGCCGGGAAAGATCATCGCGTATCTCCGGCGCGCTCCCCTCCTGGCCACCACAAAGGTGACGCTGGAAGACAAGACGCAGAGCGCTTTGGACAAGGCTGTCATCCTGTTGCGCGCCCACACCGGTCACGATTTCTCGCTCTACAAGCCGAACACCATCTACCGCCGGATCGAACGGCGCATGGGCATTCATCAGATCAGCAAGATGGCGGCCTATGTCCGGTACTTGCAGGAGAACTCACAGGAGCTGGATCTGCTCTTCAAGGAGCTGTTGATCGGCGTGACGAATTTCTTCCGCGATCCAGCCGCCTGGGAGGAATTGCGGGAACGCGCCCTTCCCGCGCTGCTCGCGGGCGGGGCAACCGGGAGGACCCTGCGGGCCTGGGTACCCGGATGTTCCACCGGAGAAGAAGCCTATTCCCTCGCCATCGTCTTCAAGGAGGCCCTGGAGCAGCTCAAGCCCAAAAGGAATCTTTCCCTGCAAATCTTCGCCACGGACCTGGATCGGGATGCGATCGACAAGGCCCGCCAGGGATTCTTCCCCGAGAACATTGCGGCCGACGTATCGCCGGAGCGTCTGGCCCGGTTCTTCGGCAAGGATGATCACGGCTAGCGGGTGCGCAAAGAGATTCGCGAGATGGTGATTTTCGCTCCGCAGAATCTCATCATGGATCCCCCTTTCACCAAGCTGGACATTCTGACCTGCCGCAATCTCCTGATCTACTTGTCGCCGGAAGTGCAGAAGAAGCTCATTCCACTGTTTCACTACAGCCTGAGGCCGGGTGGGATCCTCTTTCTCGGCAGCGCGGAGGCGATTGGCACTCAAACCGGACTCTTCGTCTCCCTCAGCGCCAAATCCCGTCTCTTTCGGCGGAAAGAACCCGCCCTGCCGCCGGGGCCGGTTGAATTTCCCTCCTCCTATAGCACGTTTTCGTCCGCGGTGGCGGAGATGCGCCAGGCGCCTAAGGCGCCGGCCAGTGTCCAATGCTTGGCGGATCAACTCGTCCTGCAGCGCTATGCCCCACCGGCGGTCCTCGTCAACGACCAGGGTGACATCTATTACATCAGCGGACGAACGGGTAAATTCCTGGAACCCGCCGCCGGAAAGGCCAATTGGAACCTCTTCGCGATGGCCCGCAACGGTCTTCGGTGCGAACTCGCCCATGCCTTTCAGAAAGCGCTTCGCCAGAAGGAGCAGGTTGTGCTCCACGGACTGCAGGTTTCCCACCATGAAGGGAACGTCAGTGTGGACGTGACCATCGAGCGGATCGAGGAAGCCGGGCCGTTGCGGGGTATGGTGATGATCGTGTTCACGGAAGTGGCCGCACCCCCACCCGCCCCCGCGGCGATCCCAGGACATCGGGTTCACCACCCAAGCGCGCGCCTGGCGGAGTTGGAGGGCGAACTCCAGCAGGTCCGCGCCGAGGCTCGGGCCACTCACGAGGAAATGCAGACCACGCAGGAAGAACTCCGGTCAGCCAACGAGGAGCTGCAATCCATGAACGAGGAGCTGCAATCCATGAACGAGGAACTCACCACCTCGAAAGAGGAGATGCAGTCGATGAACGAGGAACTCCAGACTCTGAACAGTGAGTTGCAGGCCAAGGTGGACGAGCTTTCGCGGGCCAGCAATGACATGAAGAATCTGCTCGAAAGCACGGACATCGCCACCCTGTTCCTGGATCGGCAGCTTAACGTGCGACGCTTCACCACCCAGGCCGCGCATCTCATCAAGCTCATCCCAGGGGATGTGGGCCGGCCCATCACCGACCTGGCCTTGAACCTGAACCCCTCCAGCCTGGTCAACGATGTGCATGAAGTGCTCCGGACGTCGGTGTCCAAAGAGAATCCCGCTGCCACGCGCGACGGGCGATGGTTCAATGTGTGCATCATGCCCTACCGCACCCTGGACGATCGAATTGATGGCGTGGTGATCACGTTTGCGGACATCACCGCCGCCAAGACCCTGGAGACAAAGTTGCGGGCCAAACAGACCGAGTTGGAGAAGCAGCTCGCCGGCCGTGCCTCCCCGGCAAAAGCCACGTCGCGGAAGCGGGAGGAGACGGCCGAATCCAACCCGACCGCAACCCGACTGGGACCTCACCGCACAGCGGGGGGCCCTGCTCCTGCCCATGACTAAGATGGCCGACCCCTCGACTTCTTCCGCCGAATTGCGCCGCCGCGCCGAGGTGCGGCTCAAGGAGCGGAACTCCAACACGGCCGAATTGCCGTCCGAGACGTCCGAGGGTGATTCCAGGCGCCTGGTTCACGAATTGCAGGTCCACCAGCTTGAGCTGGAAATGCAAAACGAGGAACTCCAGCAGTCCAGGATGGATCTGCAGGCCGGACTGGAAAAATATAGCGACCTCTATGATTTCGCCCCGGTGGGCTACGTGACCTTCGATGGTCAGGGCCTGGTCCAGGAGGCCAACGTGGCCGCCGCCAGTCTGCTGGGGATCGAGCGATCCGACTTGGTCCAGCGGCGCCTCGGGAACTTCATCCCGGCCGACGACCAGCCCGCTTTCAACGCCTTCCTCGCCCAGATCTTTGAGAGCACGACCAGGAGATCCTGCGAGTTGAAACTCCTCAAGAATGGGGAGTCCCCGGTCGAGGTGCGCCTCGAGGCGATTGCGGCGGCTACGGGGCGGGAGTGCCGCGCGGTGATCTCAGAGCTCACGGAACAGAGGCGGGGCGAGAACGATCGTCTTATTCTGAACAAGCTCGAGTGCACGGGGATTCTGGCCGGCGGCCTGGCCCATGATTTCAACAACCTGCTGACGGTCATGCTCCTCAACCTGGAACTGGCCCGCATGCTCGGTCCTCACCGCGAGGAATTGACGCTACTCCTGGAGGACGCCAAGCACGCCGCCTTGACGGCCGGCGAATTGACCCGCCAGCTCCTCGCCTTCGCCAAGGGAGGTATGCCGGTTCAAAAGCCGACCCAACTTCCCATCCTCATCCGGGAGTCCGCCCGAACGGCCTTAAGTGGCTCCAGCGTGCGCTGCGAGTTCTGCTTGCCCGACGATCTCGCATTCGTTTCGGTAGACGAGGGCCAGCTTAGACAAGTCGTCACCAACCTGATCCTGAATGCGCGTGAATCGATGCCGGGCGGCGGAACGATCGCGGTGGACGCGCAGAACGCGATCCTGGGCGGAGCCGATCATTTGTCCCTGCCACCCGGTGACTACGTCCGGCTAAGTATTGCGGACAGTGGAGTCGGCATTCCGGACCAGGTGTTGGCGAAGGTCTTCGACCCCTATTTCTCGACGAAACAGCGTGGGGACCAGAAGGGAATGGGGCTTGGGTTGACGATCTGCCATACCATCATGCGACGACATGGAGGTGGGATCTCGGTGGATTCCAAACTTGGGGTCGGGACCACCTTCCACCTTTATCTTCCCGCTTGCGGGAGGTCGGCAGGGGCACAGAAACCGCCGGTGGCGATGGGACCGGTGCGGCCCGGGCGGATCCTCGTGATGGACGACGAAGCGGGGATCAGCGACTTGCTGGGGGCGTTGCTCAGGCGGATGAGCCATAAGGTGGAAATCGTCGAAGACGCCCACCAGGCCCTCGAGGCTTACCAGCGCGCGAAAGACCTGGGGCGTCCCTTTGATGCTGTCCTGCTCGACTTGACGGTTCGCGCGGGTCCCGGGGGAATAGAGACCCTCCAAAACCTGCTGAAGATGGATCCGACCGTGAGGGCCATCGTCATGAGCGGATATGCCAGCGATCCAGCGGTGCTGGAACCGGGACGTCACGGTTTTAAAGGCGTCCTGCCCAAGCCGTTTGATGAAGATGACCTGCGGAGAGTCCTTGGCTCAGTTATGGGGACCGGACCCTGACCAACAACCTTCCATGAATCCCAGGCCACACTTCGCGGCCGGTGCCAAGGGGCTGCGCCGGCGCGCGGAAGCACAACTGCGGGGGCAAAACGCAAAGCGGGTGTCCAAGACCGGGGATCTCAAATCCGGTCCCGATCCTCGGCGGTTGCTCCACGAACTCCAGGTCCACCAGGTGGAGGTGGAGCTGCAAAACGCGGAACTCCTGGAGGCCCGGGATCGGATGGAAGCGTCCCTGGAAAGATACACCGACCTCTATGATTTCGCGCCGGTCGGCTACTTCTCCCTCGACGAACAGGGCCGGATCCTGGAGGCGAATCTGACAGGAGCGACCCTGCTCGGCGTGGAACGGTCCCGACTTATTCACGGGCGTCTGTCGGGTTTTGTGGATTCCAAGAGCCAGCCGATCTTTCGTACTTTCCTGGAGCGAATCTTTGCCGGGGATGGCAAGCAGGCTTGCGAGGCGAACGTGTTGAAAGGGGACGGCGGCTCGTTCTGGGCCAACCTTTGCGGCACCTCCGCCTGCGCGGTCCATGGGCCGCGAAAGTCGTGTCGAGTGGCGATTTCAGACATCACACCCCTCAGGCAGGCCGAGGAATCGCGCCGCCGCCTGGAAACGCTGGCGATTGCAAATGAGGAATTGAAAGATGAAATCATCCGTCGCCAGGCGGTGGAGGAGGCACTCAAAAAAAGTCAGCATCAGCAGACCCTGCTGCTTCAGCAGTCGCGCCGCATGCAGGAGCGATTGCGCCGTCTGTCGCACCGAATTCTGCAGGCGCAGGAGGAGGAACGAAAACGCATCAGCCGCGAGTTGCACGATGAAATCGCGCAGATCCTGGTCGGCATCAACGTCCAACTGGAAACTCTGGCGCGGCAGATCAACCCGCGGGATTTCAAGCAGGAGATTGCCCGGACGCAACGGCTGGTCGAGCGGTCGGTCAACATCGTCCACAAATTCGCCCGGGAACTGCGACCCACGCTCCTGGATGACCTGGGCCTGATCGCCACCCTGCATTCATTGGTCAAGGATTTCACCAAGCGCACCGGCATCCGGGTTCGCTTCACGGCGTTCGCCGGGGTGGAACAACTCAACATCACCCGGCGCACCGTGCTGTATCGGGTGGCGCAATCCGCTCTGACCAATGTCGCTCAGCATGCGCGCGCCAGCTGTGTGAAAGTGGACATCCGCCAGCTTCCGGAAGCTGTTTGCATGGAAATCGCCGATAACGGCAAAGCCTTCGAGGTCGACCTCGTATTGCACCCCCGGCGAAACAAACGCCTGGGATTGGTCGGCATGCGGGAGCGGGTGGAAATGGTCGGCGGCGCCTTTTCCGTCGAGTCGACTCCCACCCGGGGCACGACCATCCGAACGCTGATCCCGCTGGGCAACCGTAAATTGCCTGAACTGTCCTCGGGCGCATGAATCATGGTCACCCACGGGTCGAAGGCCGCCGGCCGCGGCGATGGAACAGCCGGCCCAGCAGTATTGTATTGTATGAAACCTATCACTGTCGTGTTGGCTGAAGATCACACCGTCGTCCGCGAAGGACTCCGGTTATTGCTGGAATCCGAGCAGGATATCCGCGTCGTGGGCGAGGCGAATACCGGCCGTAAAGCGGTTGAACTCACCCGGCAACTTCGTCCGGCGGTGGTGGTCATGGACATTGCGATGCCGGTGCTTAATGGTCTGGAAGCGACGCGTCAGATTCTCAAAGCCGTTCCGGGAGCAAAGGTGCTCATTCTCTCGGCCCACAGCGATGATGCGTACGTGGAGCAGGTGATGGCCTTGGGGGCAGCCGGATACCTGCTCAAACAAACCTCGGCCCACGTTTTATCCCAAGCGGTTCGTGAGGTTCAAAAAGGTAAGACCTTCCTAAGCCCCTCCATCGCTCGCCGGTTGAACCAACCGGACGCGCGCGCGGCAAATCACGGGAAATCAGTCAAGAAGATGGGGAGCCGCCTGAGTTCGCGGGAGGTGGAGGTGATCCAACTAATTGCCGAAGGTCAGGCGAACAAACAGGTCGCGGCCGAGCTCGGCATCAGCGTGAAAACCGTTGAGAAACATCGGCAGCGTCTCATGGAGAAGCTCAACATCCATGACACTGCCGGTCTCACGCGCTATGCCATCGCGGCGGGCATCATCGAAAGCAGCGTGCAGTTGACCATTGTGTAGAGGTCGAGAGTCAACACCGGCTGTCGACTCGTAAGTCTCCGCGCCAGCCGTGGCCGTCCTACCTCCCTCGATAGTCGCCCGGGTTCCGCAGACGATCGAGACGCTCGATCTCGATTTGCTGGCGCTTAAGTGCCTCGAATCTTGCCAGGGCAAGCCGCCGCGTTTCCGCTTTGGAACGAAACAGGGCGTCGAGCCGCCTCCATAGTCCTTGCAGAACCGCCGCCGCGATCGCACCGGCATGGAGCATTCTGATAAGAATTCGGTTCACGAATGGATGAGCAGGAAGCTGGAAAGCGCTGGCGTTTCTTGCTCCGAAGCGGTCAGGGCTGGCCCGCGGGCAGGCAGGTGGCGAACACCGCTTCGGCGGCAAAGGCAATGCCGCTGAGTTGATAGGGATGCTCGCGAACCACTTTGTCCGTCGCTTTGCCATCGCCTTCACATCTTCCTTCTTGATTTCCGGTAATTCGGCTTTGATGAGGCACTCCGGATCGTCCCCGCTGATATCCACCAGCGGCGTCCATTCGGCCACCGCCATGGGACGCTCCCCCTTCCGGCCTCGTGCCGTCAACAGTTCAGGCTTGTTTTGACCCGCGCAACGCCATCGTCAGTCCAGCGATGGCGGCGATGATGCCTCCGATGAGCGTCCAGATGGCCTTGTCGGTCGGGGATCCGGTAAAGAACCTGGAAACGTCAGAGCTGAACGAGCTCATGGCGTTGATTCCGATGACGATGAGCACCGCTCCGACAACGAGCAGTGCAAGCGAAGCGATCTTGATGATGGTCGAGGTCATAACAAATCTCCCAGGGAATGGTTCAATCGGGCCGATCAATCCGGTTCCCGCAGGTCCTTCATATGGGGCGTCGGCGCCCGGTAAAGAAACCGGCCAGCACCATGATTAGGGCAATGATCAGGAGTAAATGGATAAAACCTCCCATCGTGTAACTCGTCACCAAGCCGATCAACCACAGGACGAGGATGACTCCCGCAATAGTAAATAACATACGCTTTTTCCTTTGGTTTTCTCTTCAATCCACTCCCGACCGCACCCGGAAATCCCCCCAGCGCCTGAAAGCGCCAGGGAGACCTCACGAAGGTTCGTGTCGGGAATCCTGCTCCCGTCAGTTGGCTGTGCACAGGAGCACAGCAACCCGCCCGTCTCGGGAAAGACGCGCATCGCCGAAGGCGCCCGTCTGGATCTTGGCCGCCGGAACTCCGGCCTCGATCAACGCATCGCGAATGGTTTTGACGCGGAGGTGATTCAAATCCTGGTTGCGGCGTGGGTTCGCGAGTCCGTCGAGCCCCACTTGCACGGACGGGTTCGCGTTCAGGTAATCGGCGATTTCGGACACCTTCTTCGTTTCCGAAGCCGTAAGGTTCGACTGGTTGTTAACGAAGCGGAGATCCCGATATAGGGTCCAGTGATTCACCACTCCCACGGGGCCTTGGGTGCCCCTAGATCCGGCCGGGCCTTGCGGACCCACTTCGCCGGCACGGCCCACGGGTCCGGCGATTCCCTGCTGGGTGGCCCCTAGGCCGCCTGTCGTACCCGAAGGGCCTTGTTGACCTGCTTCGCCGGCTCCCCCACGGGCGCCCGCGACTCCGGCTGTGGTGCTACCTCGAGCGCCCGTCAGTCCAGGCACGCCTTGCTGGCCTGTGGCCCCCGTGCGGCCGGCGGGTCCGCTGGGACCGACCAGGGTCGGACCCTGAGCACCCGTCTCGCCGGTCAAGCCTGGCGTTCCCGCCGGGCCAACCAGGCCGGTGGGACCCTTGGGACCCACCACCGCCTGCCCTTGGGCGCCAGTGATTCCCGCTGTGCCTTGTTCCCCGACGGAACCCGCGGGCCCCACTGCGCCAGCAGGACCCATTATGCTTGCGCCCTGAGCCCCCGTTTCTCCGGCAACGCCTTGAACGCCGGCGGAACCGGGAGTGCCGACTTCACCTTTCGGACCGGACACCACGATCCCAGCCGGGCCGGTAGCACCCACTGCGCCCCGAGGACCCATTGGACCCCTGGGTCCTGGGTCACCTTCAGGACCAGCCAGGCTCGTGCCCGCAACCCCTTGCGCTCCGACCTCGCCTTGTGCGCCAGTCGGGCCCGCAGGACCCTGCTCGCCAACCGGCCCGCCAATTCCTAAGCCTGGGGCGCCTGCCGCCCCAACCGGACCTGCGACACCCGCTGCCCCATCAGGGCCGTCCGGGCCTTGCGGGCCAACCAGATTGGCAGTTTCCATTGCGCTGGCTGAATGCGTGTGGCCAGCGGCCCTGGCAGAGCGGCAGCCGGTCGCTCCATAGAGTAGGGGCAACGTGCCGAGACAAATGATTAACCCCAGAGTTCCCGGGGCTTTCCCCCTGCCTTGTTGAGTCTTTGACATAAGTTCTTTTTTCCTAAACCTTGACTATTCTATTGGCAATTCCGTTGAAATGTGGGCGGATCCCATCGTCTTCTCCAATGCCATTTTCGCGCGAGCGCCATTCCGCCGCTTCGACCATGCACTGAGATCTTATTGCGACTGACACGCTAAGCCGCACTCTTGATCTTCGCCATGGGGTGAAACCCTACCTGAGTTCCCGGATAATAGTTCGGCCACACTACGCGACGCCTTTATGCGCGCTCCAATGGATCGCTGACGCCGGGTGTCGGACAGCGTGGAAAGCCGAGTACTGGATTGCGCAACGTCGCGAGGGACTGACTCCGCACCCCATAGCTCACGAGTATCGCCGCCCAACCCAGGAAGTATTGGCGCACGCTCCCTCCTGGCTGGAACCTTGCTCAGATGAATACGGACCTTTCTCTTCTTGGCGTCGCACTCGGCCCGGCGGAACTCGTGCTTTACGGCATTGGCGCGGTCGTGCTGCTCGTCTTCGGGATCATCGTCATCAGCTTTGGGATGATTTATATCCGCGCCTTGTTTTCCGGTGCCAAAGTCACCATCACCGAGTTGATCGCCCTGCGGCTGCGGCGGATTCCAGCAGGTTTGATTGTGGATGGCCGTATCACTGCCGTGAAATCCGGATTGCCCGTGTCGATTGACGATCTCTCCACGCACTTTCTCGCTGGTGGCAACGTTCAAATGGTGGTGCTGGCCCTCGTAGCCGCGAAGAAGGCCGGCATCAATCTGGACTTTGACCGCGCGTGCGCGATCGATCTCGCCACCAAGGGCACGGGCAAAACCGTCCTCGAAGCAGTGAAAACGTCCGTCAATCCCAAAGTCATTGATTGCCCGGCTCCGAACTCGGGCAAGAATACCATTGATGCCGTGGCCAAGGACGGCATTGTCATTAAAGCCAAGGCACGCGTGACGGTGCGCACGAACCTGGAGCGTTTCGTTGGCGGGGCCACTGAGGAAACCATCGTGGCCCGCGTCGGCGAAGGCATTGTCTCCACGATCGGTTCGGCCGGCAGTTACAAGGAAGTCCTGGAGAACCCCGACCGCATTTCCAAGACCGTTCTGGGCAAGGCTCTCGACAGCAACACTGCCTTCGAGATCCTCTCCATTGACATCGCCGACGTGGACGTGGGCGGGAATGTTGGGGCCAAACTCCAGGCTGAGCAGGCCGAAGCCAACAAGCTCATCGCTCAAGCGCAGGCGGAGGTCCGCCGCGCTGCCGCCGTTGCCACGGACCAAGAAATGATTGCCCGCGTTTCGGAGATGCGAGCGCGGGTCGTCGAGGCGGAAGCGCAGATACCGATGGCCGTCGCGCGTGCTTTCGACAAGGGCCATATGGGCATCATGGATTATTATCGCATCAAAAACGTCCAGGCCGACACCGCCATGCGCGAAAACATCGGAAATGGAGGGGCGGAGGCGCCCTCATCGGACGCACAATCGGGCAAACCGTAACACGCTGCACCCGCTCCAATGAATTCAATTGTCGCAGCCAGCTTGTTCGACAACCCGTGGGTCATCCTGGTTATCGTCTTTGTCGGTGCGATCTTTAACTGGTTCATGAAGCGGCGTCAGGCGGGCGGGTTGGCGCCGCCCAACGAAAATGCGTCGCCGCCGGCTCTGGGCCAACAAAGACGCCCGACCCGACAACCTGAATTGCAGGACATCCTGCGACAACTGCTGGGAGGCGAACCGCCGCCGGCACTAACGCCGCCGGTCATTCCCCAGGCCGCCCATAAGGAGCAACCCTCTTCAGCCGAAGGCGACGAAGAACCATTCCGCGCCGAGCGGATGTGGCCGGATGAATCGCAGGAGCCCGATGAAGGACTCCGACAATCGCCGAACCAGGTCGCCGAACGATCGCGGCGGCACACCGTCGAGGCGTCAGCCTTTCCCACTCGCCTCGAGGCCGACGACCGCCACGAGAATGCCGTCCGCCGTGTTGGGCCGTTTGATGGAGAATCAAGGCACCCGGGCAGAAGGATGCGATCCGCACACCGGCCGTTTTCGAGCGCCGGCGGACGCGCTGTTCGTCTCTGGCGCGACCGTCAAACCGTGCGGCGAGCCTTCGTCGCGTCGTTGATTTTCGCTCCGCCGAAAGGCCTGGAAGCATGACCCCTGGGCATGCCAGCCCGTGCGCACCATGACACTCATCATTACATTGCTGGCCGTGGGAGCGGTTCTGCTGTTCCTTGAGACGCTCCTGCCGGGACTGGTCGCCGGCGTCATCGGCTTCCTTTGCCTCGTAGCCGCGGTGATTCTTGGTTACCAGGAATACGGTTTGCGAACCGGAAATCTTGTTTTGGGAAGTGTTGTGATGGGTCTGGCGGTTGGCGTATTCGGATGGCTGAAATTTTTCCCGGAGAGCCGCTTCGCCAGGCGGTTTATCTCAAAAGGCGTGTCCGGCGAGTTGGGCGTCACGAAATCTCAGTTGCTTCATTGCACGGGTGTGGCCATTACGCAGTTGCGGCCTTCCGGCGCGGCGCTTTTCAGCGGCAAACGCGTGGATGTGGTCACCGAGGGCGGACTCATTGAACGGGGTGCGTCGGTCAAAGTGATGGAGGTGGAAGGCGCGCGCGTCGTCGTTCGGGAGGTTGTGACGTGAGTCCGCTTTCTGCTCCCTTCCGCGGCCTGACGACAATGAAGAAGGTCAAACGCATCGTCGTCGCCATTGCTGGGATGACGGTCTTGGCAGTCGGTTTCGCTCTGGTAGTGCTGCCCGGACCGGCATTCCTGGTGATTCCCGCCGGTCTGGCGATTCTGGCGATCGAATTTGCATGGGCAAGACGTTGGCTGCGCTCGACAAAGGATTTCGCCAGGCGCAGCGCGAGGTTCATTACTGGCGACCATGGCAGCACGAACAGTTGACCAACGACAGCAGTGACTCTGATTGCCTGGCACCGACGCCAGTCCGAGGAAGTTGTGCAGTATCTGCAATGTGAATTTGCGTAGCAGCCTGTCCGCCGATGGCAGCGATTCACCCAGCAGGAAATCGATCAGAAACTGCTGTTCAACCCGATCAAATGGCACCTCCCGGACTGGGCGGCCGAGGCCAGCGAAATCCCAAACTGGATCCGAATAAAGCAAAATGAACTCGTGACCCTCTCTCCCGACTGCGCCAGGATCCCCGAGGATGAAACCGGGCCCAAACACGCGCGACCTCTCCCGTTCAACCGATGCCGGGGCTCCGCGACGTTTGGCCGCCAGGCTCGCGTTCACACTGATCGAACTGCTCGTGGTAATCGCCATCATCGCCATCCTCGCCTCGATGCTGTTGCCCGCCCTGGCCCGGGCCAAGGAAAAGGCCAAGGCGATCAAATGCATCAACAATGAGAAGCAGATCGCGTTAGGGTATTTTCTCTATGCCGACGATCATTCGGATTACCTGCCGGTTGCGGGTTCACCGGATCTTTCGCAGGGAGCGGGATGGGTGGCGCCAAGTCGGTGGTTCCAGGAAATCAGTCCCTACATCGCGCACGGCGGCGAAACGAATTACCGAAGCATGGTGGCCAGGGGCCTTGTCGTGGTCTGTCCTTCCGCCAAAATTGATAGGGCAATACCCAAAAATGTCCCGGGCTGGCAGGGTTACGGAGGATACGGTCATAACTGGCATTACCTCGGCTACACACCGGACGACCGCAAGAAACTGTCCATTGTCACCAAACCCGTGGACACCTGCATGAACGGCGACAGCCTGGATCCGGGGCCCGGTGTCAATTGGTGGGATCTCGGTTACATCGATCCGCCGAGTGTGACGGCGCAGTTTCCCTACATCAGGCATGGAAAGGGCGGTAATTACGCCTGGGCAGACGGCCACGTTGCCCCGGCCCGCTGGCGGACGATGTCCAGGGGATTGAACGGAAAGGTCGATTGGTATTACCAGCCGACTCCCTAAGAGCCCGTCTGAAAATTAGGAGGGGCCCTGTTTTCGCAGGAAAGGCCGAATGGCGAGGCGGGACGAAGGAGCATACCCTTCAGGGGTCTGTGACTGAGGAGCAACGAAGCCAGGCGGCCTTTCCTGCGAAAACCCTTCGGGCGACGGGTCTTTTGCGCGAGGCCTTCGTTGGCTCGACCGTCACAGCCCGCTGCGGGGATGCTCCGGTCTCGCCGTCTCGGCCTCGCACAAAATCCCTCGTCGCAGGGCCCTTCCTAATTTTCAGACGGGCTCTAAGAGCCCGTCTGAGTGCGCCGTCGGATTGGGAGTCGAATTGTAACCCCTTGAGGGGTCAGCGACGGGGCCGCCAGCCCATGTTGCCGAGGACCTTCAGCGCCGCGGGCAGCAGCGCGAGTGAGGCTGCAGTACACATGCCAGCTCCAATGGACATGACAGCCCCCAAGCTGGCGATGCCCTGGTGTTTGGCGACCATCAGGCTTCCGAATCCCACGATGGTGCTGAGCGCGGAGACAAGGACAGCCTTGCCCGTGCTCTTCGCAAGGATGACCGGTTGTGGTTCTTCAATGAAGCGGTTCAAGATATGCACCCCATTGGCGACCCCGATCCCAATCACCAGGACCAGGCTCATGATGTTGACGGGGTTGAAAGAGATGTCCAGGCACCCCATGATGCCCAGCATCCAGCAGAAGCCGAACAGAACCGGGGAAAGTGCCAGCAGCGCGCAACTCAGCCGACCGAAATGGAGAAGCAGCAGCACCGCGACGATGGTGCCGGCAGCCACCGCGGCCTTCTCGACGTTGCGCTTGAGTCGCGTCGTGTACTCGTAGAAGAGCACCGGCGAGCCGGTCACATTCGGGGCGACCGACCGAAGTTGCCGGATGAATTCCTGCTGCTGCTTTCGCTGCCACACGTCCCCTTTCGGATACACCTGCAGGAGATAGCGGCCCGAATGGCCAATGAACAATCCGCGCAAATCGTCCGGCACGTCGTCCTGCCGCAATCTCTTGCTGTAATCCTGGAGGGAAACCATCGCCAGGGTCTCCCGAAAGCTGGAATACAATCCTCTTTGAAAATCCGAAAGCCGCTCCACGGTCGAAGGGAGATCGGTGGCCGTCAGGTGCTGCAACCGCGTCACCGAGGTGCGTAGCGAACGCAACCGTCCGACCGCAACTTCGTTGGTGCCGCTCGACTGAAGTGAGTCGATGGCGCGGCCCAGGTAGCCTCCCAGCGAGTAAAGCGTCTGATTCAGGTCCGAAACTTCGACCGGCCGGGTGTCCAGTCCGGGCACCGGAATACCGGCCAACTGGCGTTGAATCGATTGGATCAGGGCCAGCTTGCTCTTCTGGTCTTCGGTCAGGAATTTCACCAGGGAAACCACGCGGGCAACGGAAGGCAGACGTTCAATCCGCCGCTCCCATTCCATCGCCTGGGGCAGCGAATTGGCAATCACCGCACAGTAAAGGAGCGAGTGCGAACCCGACTGGATGAGCTTCTTCTGCATCCGCACCGCGGGCGAAGCGCGGCTCTGCAGGTCGAGCAGGTTGTAGTCGAAGTGAACCTTGAAGGTTTGAACGATCATGAGCACGGTGAAGACCGCGCCGAGGACGAGCACCCACCAGGGATGCTTCAAATACAGTTGCTCGATCCGGCCGCGCCGTTCCCTGCCAATCCGCGAGATCACGGGCGACGGCCGCCGCCCCTTGTCGGTCCGCACGAGGAGCAGCGGCAATAGAGTCAGCATCGGCACCAGACAGACAAGAATGCCGCTGCCCGCGATCAGTCCCATTTCCCGGATTCCCCGGAAATCAGTCAGCGCCATCAGATAAAACGAGGCTGCGATGGTCAACCCGCTGGTCACGATTCCGATGCCTGTGAATCCCAACGCCGTTCGAATTGCGTAGTCGGGGCTGTGTCCTTCACCAATCTGTTCCTCGTACCGGAAGATCAAGTGCACGCCGTAATCGATCGCCAGGCCGATGAGGATCGGCACGAGCGTGATGCTCAGGACGTTGAGGCTGCCCACTGCCAGGGTGGCGAATCCCAACGTATAGCAGAGGCCGATCAACAGGCAGAGCGTCGCCAGCAACGGTCGCATCACGGCGCGACACGTCGCGATGAAGACCAACGCCGTGAGGGCCAGCGAAATCAATGCCGCCATCTCCGTGTCCTTCCGGGCCTGGTCCATCTCGTCGCCCCTCAAGATCGCCTCGCCGGTGACCTCGACATTGACCCCGGGCACCATCGGCCGCGTCTCGTCGATCAACCGCTTCAACTGCCGGACCGCCGCTTTCTCGAGCCTGGAGGTCCGCGGTTGGGCAATCACGACATGAATCCGGCCTTCTCCAAAGCTGAGGTAACCGTCCTGGAACGTCCCCTTTTGCGCGCTGACAAACAGGCTCACCATGTCGGGCGATCGGGGCGGTTGAAGGGAAACGATGCTCTCGGAGGCCTGGTCCACGACAAGCTTGAGAGTGATCAAGCGTCGTGTCAGTGCCTCCGTGTCGCTTCCGGCCGTACGCGATCTGGAAAGCAGACGGAATTGCCGGTTAACGGAGCCGAAGAGCGTCTCGAGGTTGGTCGACTGCGAGAGGGCACGAATCAGGTCCTGGTGGCTGCCTAACACACGGTCCAACCTGGCCAAAGTGGGCTCCGGAAGAAAAAGCAGCGACTTGGATCCAAGCACATCCAGTCCCGCCCGGAAATACACGTTCGTAAACCGCCCGTCCGACTGGAGGCGCGCGGCAAGCCTCCCGACAAAATCACGGCTCTTCGCGGGATCGTCGCTTTCGACAAGGACGAACATGTTGTCCCGCGGCGCGAACTCTTCTTTGAATTGCAGGAACTCGCGCCGGTACGATTCCTGTCCCGAGACCAGGTCGTTTTTGTCCGTGCTGAACTGAAGTCGGGCGACCGTGTAAACCAGGCAGAGCACGGCGAGAACCAGTTGAGCCCGGTAAAACCATCGCGGACAGCGAAAGACAGCGTCCGCCAGGATGCAGAGCAGGCGGTGGGGGAAGCTGGTCGGGGCCGTCCCAGAGGCTTTGCAGGAGGCCGTGAGATGCCCGACAGTGCCCGGCTCCTGGCGCGATGCTGCGGCGTGATCGCAGCCGAGCCGATCGTCCGGCCGGCGCGAGATCCCCCGAGTGTCGCCTAGGTCGACATGGTTTGGCCTCAGAGTTCTAATCCTGCGCGCGAAAACTGATCCGGCAAGGTTAATTCCCCAGCGCGATCATTCTGATCCCAGGTGCACGCGCCCTCTTTCCGCGGTTCCTCGCCGAGGACGTTCAACCGCGCCCAGTTGCGGACGACCCGACCTTCAGCAATGGTTGATTCCCAAATCCGCATGCCGCTCAACCGCGACGGATCGCCAATCTGCCGTGTGGCGGAGCCGATGCTACCTCACCAACCCTACCAAAGCGAAAGTCCACCTCCATGCCACTGTATATAAGTCTTCTGCGCTTCACGGAACAGGGAGCGAAGAACATGAAGAGCTCCACCTCGCGGGCCCACGACTTCGACGCCCTCGCCGCGAAGGCCGGCGTGAAGGTGGAAGGGCAGTATTGGACCCTGGGTAAATACGACGGCGTGCTGATCCTGAGCGCCGACAACCAGCAGAAGGTGCTGAGCATGCTCGCAGCGCTGACCGCGCTGGGAAACGTGCGCACCGAGACGATGCAGGCGTTCATGGACACCGAATTCGAGGCCATCGCCGCGAAGTGACCGCGGGGCTGTTGCCTGCCCTGTGGCGTTGGACAGGCAGCCGCGAGACCTTGAACGCCGGGTTCCGGCAAGGTCGAGCAGGTCGTCGTGGCGCTGTTGGGCGTTGAGGTGGGCGCCTGCTCTTCCGGCGGAAGAAAGGCTTCCTGGGCTCGGCGTAGGTCGCCCTGGCTGTGACGGGCCCCGTCCTGCAGTCTGCCCTTGGGGACCACGCTGCGGCGCACTGACCTTTACCCATTTGCCGGCAAACGTCTCACGGACACCGCTCCAGGGCGTCCAAGAATTCCGCTTGCGCGTTGTCCAGCCGATCGCTAGGGATTAATCCGTAATGTCTAGCGTTTCGTTCGACAACACCAACACAGGGAGCGACCACGCTGTCGCCGACTTGCTCCAGCGCCGGATCATGAACGCGCTCCAGGGACCCCAGTTCGGCTCGGTCGAGATTGTCGTTCACGACGGTCGCGTTGTGCAGATCGAGCGGCGTGAACGACTTCGGCTGGAGCGGGAGCGCCGCGTTGGCCCCGTCGATTGAACTGCGAAGAGTTTTTCCTACCGGCACAAACCGGAGGCTTTCGATAACCAACGAGTGCGGATCGACCGGAAAACCGGAGGTTCCCATGACCAGAAGCCAGAAGAACCGCAATCATGAGAACCACTACGCGGGCAACCATCGCCGCACTCTCGGCGGCGATTGCGTTGAGCCCCGCATTCGGTCAAGACGACCCGCAAAGCCTCGAGGTGCTCCAAGCTCGCATTCGGATTTTGGAACAAGATCTTGAGGCTCTCAAGCAGCTGATGAAAGCCGCGCAACTCCAGACCAACGCCAGTCCGAGAATCCACGAACTCGATCAAAAGGTCCCATGGAGACTTCCGGGACGATACATTCCAGTACCAGATCGGCGTTTTCAACGGAACACCGGACGGCGGCAGCAGCGACTTCGATGCGTCTGACAGTGACAAGGATTTAGCCGCTCGTATCATGGTACATCCATTCCGGAACTCGGAGGAGGCTTGGCTCAAGGGATTGGGTCTTGGCGTCTCGGGAACCATCGGCGATCACGAGAATCCGACGCGATCTTACGTTTCGGCTGGAGCCCGGCGTTTCTTTGGTTTTCGGTCCGGCGTCGGGACAGATCCAAATGTGGCTGGCGCCGGGCAGGTGTGGCGCATCTCGCCCCAAGGCTACTGCTATTGGGGTCCCTTCGGCCTCTTTGGCGAATACGTCATGTCCTCACAGACGCTGCTTCAAGCTGGTGGCGGTCCCACAGCGGGTCAGCGTTCCGAGATCCAAAATACGGGATGGCAGATTGCCGCATCGTACTTCCTGACCGGGGAACGCAATTCATTCCGCCCGGTGGCCCCAAGAAACCCTGTCACGCTCGCCTCCGAAGGAGGCTACGGCGCCTGGGAGATCACTGCTCGCGTTGGGAAACTGTCGATTGACGATGCCGCCTTCCCGGTCTTTGCCGATCCACTCCTCTCGGCGCGAAGCGCCTTTTCCTGGGGCGTCGGGCTCAACTGGCACCTTAGAGCCCGTCTGAAAATTAGGAAGGGCCCTGCGACGAGGGATTTTGTGCGAGGCCGAGGCGGCGAGACCGGAGCATCCCCGCAGCGGGCTGTGACGGTCGAGCCAACGAAGGCCTCGCGCAAAAGACCCGTCGCCCGGAGGGTTTTCGCAGGAAAGGCCGCCTGGCTTCGTTGCTCCTCAGTCACAGACCCCTGAAGGGTATGCTCCTTCGTCGCGCCTCGCCATCCGGCCTTTCCTGCGAAAACAGGGCCATTCCTACTTTTCAGACGGGCTCTTAACCGCTTCGTAAAGCTGCAGCTCAACTACGAGCGAACACATTTCAACGGCGGTGAAGGAAATCCCGCCACGGCAGAAGACGAGAGTGTCTTTCTTTCGCGGGTGCAAATCACCTACTAATCGACACTACCTACTTATGCAACTAAAAGCCCTATTCCGCCTGGTTACTATAATTCCCCGATTCGGGTGCGCGCGGTTCGACCACCACTTTGGTCCAACGCGGTATTGGTGATTACCGCAAGCCCCCTTTCGGCATCCGGCTAAAGAGTCTGTCAAGACGCGCGACCGTTCGGACGGGACAACGCTGGACCGGCCGGCTGGACTGGTCGTCGGGGGTTTTCCATGAAAAGAATTGTCGTTGTCCATCGCGGCAGTAGGATTTCGCCGTGCGTCTGACCAAACGAGGAGAGTATGCACTTCGCGCGTTGATCGATTTGGGGCTCGCTGAGGAAGCGGGTCGGCCTCTGATTCAGATTCCGGAATTGGCGCGCCGCGAGCGCATTCCCATCAAATTCCTGGAAGCAATTCTCGTTGAGCTCAAGGATGCTGGATACGTAGAGAGCCACCGCGGGCCGCACGGGGGGTACAGGTTGAGCCGGTCCATGGATCAGATCAAGATCGGCGACGTGGTGCGGCGAATCGAGGGTCCTCTCGCGCCGATCCGCTGCGTGAGCGAGAACTTCTACGAGCGTTGCTCATGTCCCGACGAGCAACACTGTGGGTTACGCATGCTAATGCAGGATGTGCGCAACGCGATCGCCAACATCCTGGAGCGCCATTCATTGGCTCAGGTTGTGGAGGTGACCCTCCGCAAGATGCGTCGAGACGGATTGCCAATCCCTTTCTCCACGGCCCCGCGAGTTCGCAAGCGTGCGGTAGAGCGGCCGCGTCGTGTCTGAACGGTCAAACCGCTGGACGAGCCGCGGTCAATTCGCTTCACCCTTGTGTGGTCCGCTCCTGGCTGGTGCCGCTTCGGGTGGTCGGTGCTGCCACAGCAACCGATGCTGGCGCCGTTCGACGTCGAGATCGGCGAGGGCCTAACTAACGGGCGTCGGCAACGGTGTCGGCGTTTTTCGGTACGTGCCACACGAGCTTTCTGCCGCCGTCGGGGGTCTCGGTCTGAAGTCGGGCGATGAAGCGGCCATCGCGTTGCCAGAGCCCCGAACCCGCCGCTTGCGGCCGTCGAAAACGGGGAGGTAGGCTCCGCGCCGTTGCGATGACGCCCGCGATCCATTACCGGCCGTTTTCCCAGCTTTCATGCCGCGCTCGTGTTTCAAAAAGTGTAGCACGGGCAACGAATCTGGCGGGTGTCATCTGTAACGCGCTGCAAATCCGCGCCGCCGATGTGGTGGAATGGCAGACACAGGGGACTTAAAATCCCCTGGCCGGAAACGGCCGTGCGGGTTCGAGTCCCGCCGTCGGCATCCAACGAGAACTGGCCGAGTCTTTCGGAGCTGCGTCCCGGAGCTTCGAACCGTCATGGCTCCAGCGGCACAGGTCTTTCGTGGTCGTCGCGGACAGATGGAGCATTTCCCGGGTCAGGATCCGGCCATCGGCCTCGTCCGCCTGCACAAAGTCTGGCAGGACCCGAAAGAGCCTGTTGGAGCGCTCCGTGTCCGGGAGGGTGGCCAATGCCGATGACAAAGGAGCGGTAAATCGCCATTGTACCAGGTCAAAATGGGTTCCGTCTTGAATTGTCGAAATCCCCGGAGGACGGAGAATTCCTGGGTTTGCCCCATCAATGCCGGAATGGAAGCAACGAGGGCGGCGCGAATCGCGTCGCCTTCGACGACCAACTCACCCGTCCACAAGCCATTTGTCAGGCGCGCGCCCTCGGACGGTGCTGTCAGCCGCGCGGATCCTTCCATGACGGAAAGAGTGAATGTGAGATCATCGTTCACCGACTGACGCTGACCCGGGAAGTCAGTGACGAACGGAAGCTCGGAACTCGAAAGGCGACTCGCTGCCTGGGAAGGAGCGGGTGTGTGACCGCCAATTCCCAATGACCAAGGTCCACCGGGACTGCCATTGGATTGACGAATTCCAGGGCGGGTCCTGACGGATCAATCTCGCTGACGACGACCTCCGGGCGATGGAGTGGCGCCTCGGCGGTGAGCTCGACTGCAAGGGTCTCCCGCACGACCACCCCGGCCGCGTCCACGGCCTGGATCCCGACCTGGATCGGTTGGACCAGGTTCGGAGTATTCGAGGTCAAAAGGAATTCCAGGTGGTCCGCTGCATCGGCGACGATCTGCGGTACCGCCAGGAGAAGACTGGTCGACAACCACGGGACGATGGCGGTTTGGCAGCACCGGCGTGCTCTCATCCTCCGGCTCAATCTCAGGCGGCGGTCGATCCGTCCACGGTTTTGACGCCAGGAGCCCGGTGCACGCGGCGAGACACTCCGGCCGGATGTGATCCTGTCGCCGTGGAGGCTGTCATGGACCATTTAGCCGGCGTCGCCGGGTTTGCCCGACGAATCCGCACCGATCAGGGCGGTGGCTGACGCGTCAGCCGGCGCAGGCCGTGACCTGTCCAACGGCGGCGGCCATGATGGCGTGCTCCGTCCACTGGTCCCTGGGCCGGACCTCCACCAGAATGCCACGACACATCACAGCGATGGTGTCGCAAACCCCCATCAGTTCGGGAAGATAGGAACTGACGAAGATCACGGCTCGACCCTGCGCGGCCAATTCTCCCATCAGCCGGTAGATTTGCGCCTTGCTGCCCACATCGATGCCGCGGGTGGGCTCATCGAGCAGAAAGATCCTCGCGTCATGGTGCAGCAGGCGTCCGACGGCGATCTTCTGCTGATTGCCACCGGACAATTCACCGACAAGTTGCACGGGATCACGGGCGCGCACGTCCAGCTTCTCCATCCAGGCACGGGCCGCGATATTCTGGCGTCGGGCCGAGACCCACCCGAAACGACCGACCGGCCCCAGGCGGGTCAGCGTGAGGTTATCGGCGAGGCTCCGTTGGAGCAGCAGGCCCTCGGCCTTGCGATCCTCGCTCAGGAGCCCAATGCCCTGCTCGAGGCGCGCGTGGGGTCCGAGTCCGGCGCTCTGCCGATCGAAGACCCGGACTTCACCGGCGCGCATTTCGTCGAGCCCGAAGAGGGCGCGCAAGGTTTCGGTACGGCCGGCTCCGACGAGTCCGGCCACCCCGAGGATCTCGCCCTTCCGCAGAGTCAGGGAGACCGATGAGGGTTTCACGCGGCCGGCGAGTCCACGGATCTCAAGCACTGGCGCGCCAAGGGCATGGGGAGTGCGGGGATAAATGTCCCGGACCTCGCGTCCCACCATCAACCGGATGATCTGCGGGAGATCAAGGGTCGACATGGCGCCCGAACCAACGCTCTCGCCGTCGCGCAGGACCGTGTAGCGGTCGCAGATGGCCTGGCATTCCTCCAGGAAATGGCTGATGTAAATGACCCCGACACCACGCTCGCGGAGGCGACGGACGACGGCGAAGAGATTGCTCGCGTCGCGCTGAGTGAGACTGCTCGTGGGTTCGTCCAGGATCAGCACCCGGGGCTGTCGGACGAGGGCGCGGGCAATCTCGACAACCTGTTGCGCCGCCATCGAACAGGAGCCGGCGGGGACGTGAACCGGAAGGTCCGGGTGGTTCAACTCGGCGAGGGCGCGACGCGCAAGATCACGCCGCCGACCACGGTCCAGCCAGCCCCATCGGGAGGGTTGATCGCCCAGGACGATGTTCTCCTCGACGCTAAGGTGCGGCGCCAGGGTGAGTTCCTGGTAGATCATCTCGATGCCGGAACGCCGCGCGTGCAGCGGATTGTCCGGTACGAAGGGGCGCCCATCGAGTTCGATCGTGCCGGCATCCGGGGCGCACGCTCCGCTGAGGACCTTCATCAGCGTGCTCTTGCCGGCACCGTTCTCGCCAATCAACGCCAGGACCTCGGAAGGTGCGACCTCCAGGGAGACCCCGCGAAGCGCACGCGTTGCCCCGAAGCTCTTCTGGACACCCCGCATGACGAGGCGCGGACACGCCGGCCGCTCGCTGCCAATCACGGGCATTGTCATGAGTTCGATCCGCGGGCGTCCGGCGGCTCTTCCCTCACGGCGGTGCTTTTGACGTTCCCGCCTGGGTATCGCTTCGCTCCCCCCGCATGCCTGCGGGAGGCGGCGGCGCGGAATTCACCGCCGGATCAGCTTGGGCCATCGGCGGGAGGCTTTTGACCGCCGGCCCCGTCCCCACCTCCCGTTTCGGCATCGACGGTCCCGGAATCATCGGCGAGGAGGACCTCATGGGGTGAAGTCGGGCCATCGGTTTCATCATCCTCTTTCATCGCCTCGAGCAGGCGCGCGCCTTCGGGGCGATGGGCAACTTCCTCGCCCTCGGGCAGCGCCCGCTGACCGGGACTGGCGTAGGTGTAATGGGAATAATAGTAAGCCGTGTAGTAATAATCGGGGTTGGCGATCGAGACGCCGTTCAGGATCAGGCCGACGATCCGCCCGCCCCGTTGACGGATGGTGTTGACGGCCAACCTCGCGAGCTTGAGGGAGGTCACGCCGACTCGGTAGACGAAAATCAGACCGTCACAATGGGTGGCGAGGGTCGGGGCGTCATCCATCCCGATCACAGGCGGGCAGTCAAAGAGGATATAATCAAAATCCTTCCTCGCCTCCTCGATCATGCGCTTGATGGCCTTGGAGAGAAGCATCTCACCCGGGCTGGGCACGTTCTTGCCGGCGGTGATGACAGCCAGGGTGCGATGCTTCGTCGCGTTGAGGACGTCCGCCCAGTTCTCCAGTCCGCCCAGGACCTCGGAGAGTCCCGGTTCGGCAGGGACGCCGAACACGTCGGCGATGCTGCCACGGCGGAGGTCGGCGTCGATGAGGAGGACCCGGTTGCCGGCCTTGGCAAGGGTGATGGCAAAGTTGATCGTGAAGGTGGACTTGCCGTCCCCGGGGACGGAACTGGTGGCCATCAGGACCTGTTTGGGTCCGCCAAGGTCGCCAAACATGACCGACGACCGCACCCCGCGGAAGGCTTCGACGAAGATGTTATTGGATTCGAGTTCATCGACGGTGGCGAAGGCCTGGCCGTGCATTTCCTTTCGGCCGACCAGGGGTATCTGACCCAGGATCGGCTCATCGAGGGCCTTCTCGAGGTCCTCGGCGGAATCGATGCGATCATCGAGGCGATGCAGGAGAAAGATGAGTCCGATGCCCGCGACCAAGCCGACCGCGATGCCCATGATGATCATGCGGGAACGCACAGGGGCGATAGGGCGGTCGGACGACGCGCTGCCCTCCTCGAGGACGGTGAGTTTCTCATCGTCACTGGGGATCTGGTAGAGGGCCTGCAGATCACGGCTGAGTTGGTTGAGAAGCGCTCTCTTCGAGTTGAAGTCCTCCTGCAGGGTCTGGTACTGGCGACTGATGGCACCAAGACGCTCCACCTCGCGCCGTTGAGCGTCGATCTGCTGGTCGAGGACGGCCGATTCCTTCTTGAGGGAGGCGATGCGGGCCTGGCGTTGTTCCTCGATCATCGCGAGTTGTTCGCCAATCTGGCGTTCGTTGTCGTTGATCGCTTCGGTGACCTTCACCATCCACGGATGCGCGGGCTTGAGGAACTCCGATTGACGGCCCTTTTCGGCCTTGTAGCCGGCGAGGCGCAGCTTCAGCTCGCGGTAGCTGGATTTGCCGATGAACTTGTCCAGGGGATCGACCGTGTCGGAGGGCAGTTCCTGGCCATCGGCCGAGGAGGCGCTGGATCCGCCGGCAATCTCGGTATTGTCTGAAACGGCGCCGGCAGTCGGCGAGGCGGACGGGAGGGCGGCCGCCAATCCCGCCGCGCCGGCCGCCGCGGCCTCGATGACGGCGGAACGATCGTCGGCGAGCTGTTCGGCGGACTTGGTCTCGAGGCGATTCCGCTCGAGGTCGACGTTCTGCTTGCGGCGCTGGATCGTCAGGAGGAGTTCCTGCGCGCCTTTGACGGTATCAAGGCTGGTCGCGATCTTGTTGTCCCGCACGAATTCATCGAGTTTCGCCTGGGCCAAGGAGACCACCTGGTCCTGCGTGCTGATTTCGATGCGGGTCTTGTCGATCTGCTTCCTGGTGACGTCACTGCGCATCTGTTCCTTGAAATGAAGGAACTCCCCCGCCCAGGTACGGGCGTACTGACGGGCGTACTCGAGATTGCTGCTCTCGACACTCATGACAAAGGTCGAGCCCTGACCCTGGGTGACATTCAGCTTCTTGGTGGGAACGCCTCCCGCGGAATGAAACTGCTGCATCTTCTCCTCGACCCGGCCGAGCACATCGCTGCCGCTCATGTACTGGAGTTGGTCCTCGGCGTAGTTGCTGCGTTCCTCCAGGACGATCGCCCGGTCGCTGCTGCGTTGGGAGAAGGCCACGCGCGGCGCGATGCTGAGCTTGGAGACGGCACGGTAGGTGTCGGGGGTGGTGTACGCCTTGTACACCGCGATGCCGGTCCCGATGCTGACGGTCACAAGGGCGATCCACCAACGGCTTCGGAACATTCGAAGCGACCGCCGGATAAGGGCCACCAGATTGACGCGATCAACGACGGGAGACCGATATCCCGCGTAGCGCGGGCCATAATAGGAGCCGACTCGGTTGGACATGCTGTGTGCCTTGGTTGACGCCCGCGCCGATCAGTTAATCCACTTTTCCAGGACCTCCACCCGGTCACCGTCCTGCAGGGGGATATCCTCCTCCCGCTTGCCACTGCGAAGAATGGCCCGCACATCCTTGGCGATGACCCTGGATTGCTGGGTTACCGGATCCACCCGATGCACCTTCACTCGGCGGAGATCGACGTATTCGGAAGGGTGCAATTGCAGCATGGCGTCGCTGAGCATGAGCGGCGGCGAATCCGGCTGGATGGGGATCGACGCCGTCATCGCGCCAAAGAACTGGACCTTGCCCGGAGTAATGATCTTGTCAGCGAGGGTCAGTTCGATGGTGGCCTTGTTGTAGTAATCGGCCAGCAGCCGGCGGGTCAGTTCGGATCGGACTTCGCCCACCGTCTTCCCGCGGACCCGGAGGGTGATCCGGATGTCCGAGTCGCGGCAGACGGGGAAACTGGCCTCGCCGACTGTATTCACGGCGACCTGCATCGGGTTGGAAGCCTTCACCGGATCCTCGGCAATGCGGTACTGGATCTTGTCGCCGGTCCGAAACGTGTACTGGGTGGATGGCTCGGGGATGGGTATCTCGAGCGTGGCGGCGGGGGCACCCGTGGCAAGGGTGGCGCCAAGCAGGACGGCATTGAGAAACGAACGCATAGGCATGACGGGTTGCGGCCGGGTGAACAAAAGGGGTCAAAACTGATAGCTCGCCGTCACGGTGACCCGATTTTCGGTGTAATCACCAGTGTCCTGGTCCGAGGAACGATTCCGGAACGAGTAGGAGAGTCCGAGGTTCGCACGCCGAAGGATCTGGTAGCCGGCGCCGACGGACAACGAGTAAAGATCGGCGTTTTCACCGTTCAGCCCTGAGAGGCCAACCGAGTGGTATCGAAAGTTGAAATTGGAACTCAAACGGGGACTGATTGTTCCCAGGACGCCATATTGGACGGAGAACTGATCGGTGTAATTCGACCCGAAGCCGGGTTCGATCCCACGACTGAAAGACGCGGTTTGCGTGATGAAACGATTGACGGTGTGGCGTGGCGGAGACCCCGAAGACCGCGCCGGTAAAATCACTCCGATCATTGATCGTTCCGGAGCTGTCAAAAAAGGACTGTGCGTAATGGACGTAAACCGAGGTCTCCAGATAACGCAACGGCCGCCAACTTGCTGTCGGTCCGACAGAGTAACTCCGCCCGCCGTTCTGAATGTCTTGCGAGTAACTGAACGTGCTGAAATTGGCGGAGATCCCGGCTTGGAGGGGCGCCGTGATCTGGACGAGCGCCGCGGCATCAACCGTTGTGAGTGTTGCGATCGAGTTGTCCAAACTCGTTGTTGAGAGATCGGTTGATCGCAATAGGAATACCCGCCGTTGATGAGCAGCCGTGTCGAACCCGACCCACGTCGGCGGTAAGGGCCGTTGAATTGCTGATCCGGCTGAATGCGAAATCCCTCTGGCCATTGCCGCCTGAAAACTCCGGCCGGCTCGAGGCCTCAGAGCTTGTGGAGGTGGAGTTGGAGAGCCGCATCTGCACCTCCCCGATGCCAAAGACATAGTCCAGGTGCGAATTCGGGGCGATATAGAGGCGGTTCTGCCCGGGGGAGTTTTCCCACCACTGGTAACCGATCCCCACGTCAAACTGGACCTTCTGGCGTTCGGAGAATTGATGGAACAGACCCAGGTTCAAGGACGGCCGAACGCCGAAGTCGTCCGTCTGGTTGGAGGACGAGAAATTCCGGTTGTCGGTGTACACCCCGGTGACGGAGAGATCGTAGCGGACAAAGATGCCACCGATCTTGAGCCCGTAGTGATCGTCGCCGACGGTTCGATAGGACGGATACGGCAACTGCCGGGTGATGAGGGCGGACGCATCCTGGGCCGATACAGGATCCGGCAGTCCGAGAACGGCGCCCACGCAGCCCGCGAACACGCACCAACGCAACGCGGCCGGGGTGGGACCAGCCGCGAGCGCGGGCGCCCAGCCAACGGCCGCAACAGACGGAAATCGCGATCCAGGGGGGAATTCCTTCAGCATGACATCCAATCACGGGAACCTGCCGCAACGCGTCCAGACCGGGCAATCGCAATCTTGTCCATCTCCGGGAAGAGTGCCGAAACCCGGGGGCGCGCCGAACAGACCGAACTCAGTTCGGGAGGATTCATCGTTTGGTGCCGACGGAGGGGGTCGAACCCACACACCCTTACGGGTACCAGATTTTGAGTCTAGCGCGTCTGCCAATTCCGCCACGTCGGCCCACAGGCAATCGTCCTCCTCCGTTCTTTGGACCCGGGGTCCGAGGCCCCCGGTTTGGGAGAGGTCGAACTTAATGGGCGGCTCGAGGACCCTGCGATCGGGAGGAGCCTGACGGTTTCAGGCTCGCGCGGCAAGTATCCTTTTTGGGGCAAACGCCCCTCGGCGGGGGGGTTTGGCGTGGAAAGTGGGAGGGGGCCTGGGAGCTGAGGGGAGGCGTATCCGACGATCTTCCGACGGGGATCAGCGCATTCAAGTTCTTTGTGTCGAAAAACATACAACGAAGATCTGCGCCTACGTAAATTGGCACTGATGAATTTGCTTATTTCTCGATTGACGAAATTCGACCATCGTGGTTTTCTATATACGCGTTTGGCTAGAGAGTCGGTATAGCGGAGGTGAATATACTAAAATTCATTATGGTCTGGCACGTTGGTCACGAGCTTCACAGGGGTCATAAAGGGGTCAGTATCTCCGTTCGCAGCGGCGCTAAGGAAATCTCGGGTTCCCACTTGCGGGACAAGTTGAATACCGAGGGGCGGTAAGGGCATCTACTCTAACGCCATTCGTTATGAACGTTGTCTTTGGCTCATACACGGTGGGAGGGTCCATTCGCGGGTTTCCGGCTCCGTTGCCGGTGCCCTTTTGGAAGACGGCGCTGGATCTGCTGGTGGTCGCGCTGGCCCTTCCGATGGTGATTCCGGTATTCGTGCTCGCCGCCGTGTGGGTGGTATGGGTGTCACCGGGTCGGATCTTTTTTGTGCAGGATCGGGTGGGTCGGGGGGGGCGACCGTTCCGCTGCTACAAGTTGCGGACGATGCACGCCGGATGCGCGAGTGCGCCCCACGAGCGCCATCTGGAACGGCTGTTGTCGGAGGACAAGCCGATGGACAAGCTGGACACGTCCGATCCCCGGTTGATCCCTGGGGCGCGAGCCCTGCGAGCGCTGGGCGTGGATGAGTTGCCCCAGCTCCTGAATGTGATTCGCGGCGAGATGAGCATCATTGGACCGCGGCCGTGCATTCCCTACGAGGCGAACCAGTACCAGGTGTGGCAGCGGGAGCGGTTTGCTGGGCTGCCGGGATTGACGGGACTGTGGCAGGTCCGTGGGAAGAATCGGACGACCTTCCTGGAAATGATCCGCCTGGATATTGAGTACGTGCGCCGGCAGTCGCTGTGGCTGGACCTCCGGATCCTGCTGGCCACACCCAGAGCAATCTTGCTTCAACTGGCGTGCGCGTGCTGGAATCGAACTATTCCGGCTCAACGCCGCTTAAGTCCGACGGGGCCTGTGCCGATAGCTACGACGGACGGCTCGGGCGTTGTCGGGTGAACTGACGTGCGCCAGCCGTGGCGCCTATGCACACTCCCTCTGCCCAAATGTCCACCAAGATCAATGTCGGTGTCGTCGGCTGCGGTTACTGGGGTCCCAATTTGATACGCAACTTCGCCGCGCTGCCGGATTGCCGGTTGCGCGCGATATGCGACCTGAGCCCGGACCGGTTGCGGCACATCCAGAACCTTTATCGGGACGTCGAGGCCTACAGCGATTTCGGGAGATTTCTGAGTCACGGCCGACTGGACGCGGTGGTGGTGGCGACATCGGTGGGGTTGCATCATCGGATGGCCAAGGCCGCCCTCCTGGCGGGGAAACACACGCTTGTGGAGAAGCCCCTGGCGTCGAGTTCCGCCGAGTGCGAGGAACTCGTTGAACTGGCGCGGGAAAGGGGGCTGGTCCTCATGGCGGGCCATACGTTCCTGTATTCGCCGGTCGTGCGCCGGATCAAGCAGATCGTGGACGCCGGCGATATCGGGGAGGTTCGCTATATTTCGGCGCGGCGCCTCAATCTCGGTCTGTTTCAGAAAGACATCAATGTCACATGGGACCTGGCGCCCCATGATCTTTCGATCATTCTCTACATCCTGGGAGAGTTGCCGGAGCGGGTCAACTGTTGCGGCAGCTCGAATGTTTCGCCGCGCGTTCAGGATGTCACGTCGCTCTGGTTGGGGTTTTCGAAGAACCGCTCCGCCATCGTGCAATCGAGCTGGCTGGATCCGCGCAAGACGCGTGAGATGACGATCGTGGGGAGCCGGCGAATGATCGTGTACGACGACACAGCGAGCCTGGAGAAGATTCGGATCTTCGACGCGCGCGTCGATTCACCGCCGCATTACGACACGTTCGCCGAGTTCCACTATGCTTACCATTACGGGGACGTTTACGTGCCTTATGTGAAGCAGGAGGAACCGCTGAGGATCGAGTGTCAGCATTTTCTGGACTGCATCCGGTTTGGGCAGAAGCCGCTCAGTGGCGGCAACCAGGCGTGGCAACTGGTTCGGATCCTCGAGGCGTCGTCGCGCTCCCTCCAGCTTGCGGGGGCCCCGGTGACCCTCGATCTCACCGCCACGCTCGGGAATGGCGTTTCGCACCCGGCTGGCTCGAAACCGGGCGGGAACGGCGCGGCGCGACCCGATGAAGGCTCCGCGCCCGAATCCCATCCGGGCAATGGCGCGGAAGCGAGCGCAGTCGTTCGGTCCAAACCGGTCCGGCGCGTGAGTCCGAAGACCGGGTTGAAGCGCGGGACATCGCGCGCCGCCAATGGTGCCGGTTCCAAGGCCTGAAACGCTCGCGCTTGTGAGTCCTCCTCTTGGCGATTTCGTCCGGGTTTCACCGGACGTACGATTCGGCGCTGGCGTGCGGGTCTTCGGTTTCGTGAATCTCTACGGTTGCGAGATCGGGGACGACACGCGGATCGGGACCTTCGTGGAGATCCAGAAGGATGCGTGCATCGGCAGGCGCTGCAAGATCTCCAGTCACACCTTCATCTGCAGCGGTGTCCAGATCGAGGACGAGGTCTTTGTCGGTCACGGAGTGATGTTCATCAACGACCTGGTACCCAGGGCGACAACCGCTGATGGGCGTTCGCAATCAGAAGCGGATTGGCGGTGCGTCTCGACGCGGGTCAAACGGCGGGCTTCGATCGGATCCAACGCCACGATTCTGTGTGGGATCACGATTGGGGAGGGTGCCCTGGTCGGCGCTGGCGCCGTGGTCACCCGGGACGTGCCGGATCGTGCCGTCGTGGCGGGAAATCCTGCCCGGATCCTCCGTTATCTCTCGACGGAGGAGGAGGGTCCTGCGGCGCCGCCGGTCTCGAGAGATCCCAGATCGCTTTCCACACCCTGAACCGGCACCGAGTGTGCCCATCCCATCCCCAAGCCCCAGTCCACATGAAAGTTCCCTTCCTTGACCTGAAACTGCAGCACGAACCCCTGCGCGCCGAGATCGAGGCGGCGATTGGGAAGGTGCTGGACACTTGCGCCTTTGCGGGTGGCCCCTTCGTGGCGGACTTCGAAAAGGAGTTCGCCGCCTTCTGCGGATCCAAACACGCGATCGGCGTCGGCAATGGCACGGACGCGCTGTGGGTGGCGCTGCTTGCGCTGGGTGTGGGTCCCGGGGACGAGGTCATCACCGCGCCGACCACGTTCATGGCGACCGCGGAGGCCATCAGTTACACGGGAGCGACCCCGGTGTTTGCCGACGTCGATCCGGTGACTTACAACCTCGACCCGGCCCGCCTGAAAGACGCCCTAACTCCCCGAACCAAGGCGATCCTTCCGGTCCACTTGTTTGGGCAGTCGGCCGACATGGATCCAATCCTCGAGTTCGCCCGCGAGCATGGGCTGTTCGTCGTGGAGGACGCCAGCCAGGCTCATGGCGCCGAATACAAGGGCCGTCGCGTGGGGGTGTTCGGACATGCGGGATGCTTCAGCTTCTATCCCGGAAAGAATCTGGGCGCCATTGGCGAGGCCGGCGGGATCGTGACCGACGACCCATTGCTCGCAGAGCGGATGAGGGTGTTGCGGGACCACGGTCAGATTCGGAAATATCATCACACCGAGATCGGCTGGAACGCAAGGATGGACGGGATCCAGGGGGCGGTCCTGCGGATCAAACTCGCGCACCTGGCCCGGTGGAACACCCTGCGTCGCGCCCATGCGCGAAGGTATGTCGAGTTGCTTCAGGACTGCGAGAGCGTGGTGCTTCCGGTCGAGGCAGGCTATGCGCGGCACGTCTACCATGTGTTTGCGGTGCGTGTTTCGGACCGGGACGCGGTCCTTGCAAACCTGGGCGAGATGGGGATTGGCTGTGGCATTCACTACCCGGTTCCGGTTCATCGTCAACCGGCCTACAGCCGACTGGGACTTGGTCCCGGGTCGTTCCCCATTGCCGAAGGGTGTGCCGACCAGTTCCTTTCGCTGCCGATGTTCGCCGAACTGACGGCCGAACAGATCGAGCACGTCGTGGCGGGAGTTCGATCGGTGCTCGCGGGCCGACGGCGGCCTGCCGTGCGCAACGAACCACGCCAGGATGCCGGCTCCCCCGGACCTCTGGCGCACGCCTAAGCCGTTGGTTGAAATGGTGAATCCGGTGGCGTGGCCGGCATGGGACCGATTCGTTTCGCGGCATCCCGGGGCCACCGTCTTTCATAGCGCGGCGTGGGGCCGCGTGCTGGCCGAGACGTACGGGTTCACCCCCACTTACCTCGCCAAGGCGACGGACGGCGAGGCTGTCGCCGGATGGCCGCTGACGGAGATCGGCGGCCGATTCCTGCGGAGGGGAGTCTCCCTTCCTTTCACCGATTCCTGTCCTCCCCTTCTCGAGGAAAATCCCGATCCGCCGGCGCCCTGCGCCGAGATCGGTGCCAATGGCAGTCGGGCGCCCGGCCCCCTGGAAACGGATGCGCCGTTCGCGGCGGAACCCGGGTCGCGCGAGTCGGTCGATACCCTCGGCTCCCTCGACAGCCGCGCGGTTCGGGCGGATCTGCTGGCGGCGGCACTGGCGCTTGGACGGCGGCGGCACTGGAATTCCATCGAACTCCGGGACGCGCCGCCGTGGACCGACCTGGCCCAGGTGTCGGTGCGGTACCACGGCCACACCATTGATCTTTCGCGGGGACACAAGGAGGCGCTGGAGCGTTGCGAGCGGTCGGTCCAACGCGCCATCCGCAAGGCGGAAGGGGCCGGGTTGAGGGTGGTGGAGGCGAGGACCGAAACATCCGTTCGCGACTACTTTGGGCTGCATTGCCTGACGCGAAAGCGTCACGGGTTGCCGCCGCAACCGTTTGAATTCTTCGCGCGGATTCACCGGCATCTGCTGGAGGCCGATCGTGGTTCCGTGATTCTCGTGCTCAAGGACCAGACACCGATCGCCGGCGCCATGTTCCTGTTCTGGAGGAACCACGCCCTTTACAAATTCGGGGGCTCGGACGAAGCATTCCAGTCGTTGAGACCGAACAACCTCGTGTTCAAGGAGGCGATCGCCCGATTTGCCGCCCGCGGTTGCTCGATCCTGGACCTGGGTCGCACTTCCATCGACAACTCCGGATTGCGCCGGTTCAAGCTGGGTTGGGGCAGTGTCGAACGCCTGGTCTCCTACGTTCGCTACGACCTTCGGCGAGCCCGGGTGGTGCCTGTTTCAGATCGTTCCCATGGACTCCACACGGCATTGTTTCGGCGTCTGCCGCGCCGGCTCGCCTTGTGGATCGGTCGAATCGGCTATCGGTATGGAGGATAATGACCGATGGAACCTTCAGGATGCCGCTTTTCGACGACTGGCGAATCAGTCGGGACCCGCCTAAGTGGGCGGGCACGGCTGAATTCATCATCCGGCAGCTTGTCTATCCTGAAGATGAGAGTGTCGCCGATACTCCCTGACCTGAACTGACATCCGGCTCATTCTCGTGAGAACTGCAGATTCCAGCCACGCCCCGGGGCCCGCGGCCCCCGCAGCCAAGCCAACGCTTCGGCCCAACGACCTGTATTACCTGTTTCTCCGACAGAAGTGGCCCATCCTCCTCTTCTCGTTCCTTGGCCTTGCGAGCGGGGCCGGACTCTACCTTGGGCTCAAGCCGAAGTTTGTTTCAGAGGCACTCCTCTATGTCCGCTTCGTCATCGACAACCGGTCGATCGCGGCGGACGACGCCGGCACCGTTCGTTCCCCTTCCGTGCGCGATGATACGATCATCAGTTCGGAGGAGCAGATGTTGACGAGCCTCGACCTGGCCAAAGAGGTGGTCCTGGCGGTGGGCCCGACCAACGTCGTCGGCGAGGCGCGCGGTGATGAAGCCCTGGGTCTGGCCATTCAAAAGGTTCGCAAGGCCCTGTCCGTGGATGTCCTGCCCGGGAGCGTCATACGCCTCACCTTTCGGCACGAGGACCCCAGCGTGGCCAGGAACGTCCTCACCAACCTCGTGGACAGCTATTTCCGAATGCACGCGCGGATGCACGGATCCAGCAGTGCCCTGGATGAGGCCGCGAAGAGGGTGGATCAGCGGCGGATGCAGAAGGAACAGACCGAGGACCAGATTCGCCGTCTCCGGGAGCAGTTGGGTGCCGTGTCCATCGAAGACGCCAAGACGGCCGCCCAAAAGGCGATCGACGGCTTGCGCGATGAGATTCGGCAGACGCGCGCGCGGTTGGCGGAGCTGAAACTGGATGGGGGCCTCCCTGCGGCCGCTCCAGAGGCGACGGCGACGAATGGACTGGCCTCCACCACCAACGCGACCCCGATGGCGCAGGTGGCCGAATACCGTGGGATCCTGGAGGAACTGGCCCGGGTCAACCGGCAGAAACAGGATCTCCTGCTGCAATTCACGGAGGAAAGCCCGTTCCTGAATGCCTTCAGTTCCAGGATCCGCGCCCTTGAGAATCGACGGGCTGCCCTGGAAGCAGAGTCGCCGGGGGTTGCGGCCGCCGCCTCTCTGTCGGTCGGCGCCGGCAAACCGGGCTCGGCGACAATGGGGGACACCCTCAGCTCGCTCAATCCGGCACTCACCGCCCGCACCCTCGAGTCGCGGCTTGGGATCCTGACCAGCCAACTCCAGGACCTTCAGAACGAGGCGAAGAAGGTCATCGACCTGGAACCGAAGATCCGTGCGCTCGAACACAAGCTCGAAGTCGACACGACCCAATGGGCGGAGGCATCCAGTCGCCTGGACAGGGCGCGCATCGAGGAAGACCTGAGCCCCTGGAAGCTTGGGAACATTCGAATCGTCGAGTCGCCGACACCGCCGGTGCCCGACTTTGGCAAGCGCCTCAAAATGGTGGCCGCCCTGGTGTTCGGTGGCCTGGTGGCCGGGTTCGGCGTGGCATTTGGCCTGGAGATGTACGTCGACCAGACCGTGCGCCGACCCATCCAGATCGAGCAGCAATTGCGGATGCCGCTCTACGTTTCCATACCGCGTCTTCGCCTGAACCATGCCTATCTCCCTGCCCTGCCCGGGCCCGGGGAAAGCGGGAATGGGACGGCCGCCGCCGCCGCTCCTCACGAGGCCAAGACCCCGGACGAAATGGCGACTTATGCGGAGGCACTCCGGGATCGGATCATGATGCAGTTCCACCTGCAGGGTCTGGTTCACAAGCCGAAACTGGTCGGGGTCACCGCGTGCGGTCATGGGGCGGGCGTGACGACGCTGGCGACGCGCCTGGCGGCGACGTTGTCGGAAACCGGTGACGGGAATGTCCTGTACCTGAATGTCAACGCGAAGCATGGGCCCTCGGCGCATCCGTATCACAAGGGCGAACTGCTTCCCGGGGTCCGGGATGCCCTCGCGGAGGACACGCGGGGGACGGCAAAGGTTCAGGACAACCTTTACATGGCGGGTCTGATTGACTCGGGGTCCGGCAAGGTTGGGATCATTCCGAAGACATTATCCGCCCTTGTCCCCCGGATGAAGGCGAGTGATTACGACTACATCATTTTCGATCTGCCGCCGATAACTCAGACGAGTGCGACCGGTCGAATTGCCGGGCTGCTGGACATGACGGTTTTGGTGCTGGATTCCGAAAAGACCCAGTTGGACCTGGCGAAGAAGGCCATGGCCCTGCTCGGGGAATCCCGAGCCAACGTTTCGGCGGTGCTGAACAAGCATCGCCGGTATCTGCCGCGCAGACTGGATACAGACCTGTAAAGCATTCGAGGAGGTTCGCGACCCGGCATGAGGCCGTGGGCGGACGGTGGCCGCTCCGCCGTGGGCGGACGGCGCCGCGCTGTACTCCCTGTGAGGTTCCAAGGAGACCAGATCCGGTGAAGGCCGGGCCCACATCCAGGTTGCGAAGCGACGGGCACGGAGTGTCGGCCGGCCACCCGCGGGGCGGCCCGGCGACGCTTGGCACCCGGGCGACGGCCCCAAGAATGATCCCCGTCCGTTTCCGACAACCTGTCTCCCATGAATTCGCTTCTTAGTCGGGCCTACTTTCTGGCCCGCCCGCTTCTGCCGACGCGCTTGCGGGTTGCGATGAGGAGAAGACTCATCCGAGGCCGCCTCCGGAGGCAGCCGGACCTATGGCCGATCGATCCCGCGGCAGGCCGGGTGCCGGACGGTTGGGCGGGTTGGCCCGACCACAAGCGCTTCGCCGTCGTCCTGACCCACGACGTCGAATCGAAGCGCGGTCTGGATCGAATCCGGCCCCTGGCGGACCTGGAACGTTCCCTCGGGTATCGGTCCTCCTACAACCTGGTTCCGTTGGGCTCGTACGACGTCCCGCCGGAAATCCGGCGCTGGCTGGTGGAGGCGGGCTTCGAGGTCGGGGTCCACGACCTTCACCACGATGGCTCCCTTTACCGGAGCCACTCGGAATTTCAACGACGCGCCGCGCGTATCAATGGTTTTCTGCGGGAATGGAATGCGGTGGGCTTTCGGTCCGCGTTCATGCTCCACAAGCTCGAGTGGCTGCACGCATTGGACATCGAGTACGACGCATCGACCTTCGACACGGATCCTTTCGAGCCCCAACCGGACGGGGCGACGACGATATTTCCGTTCTGGGTGCCCAGGCCGGGCGGGGTGGCGGACCCGCTGCACAGGCGCGGGCACCCGGCGGCGCCATCGGCGGAAGGGCGATCCGGACCGTGCGGCTACCTCGAACTGCCGTACACGCTGGTCCAGGACATCAGCCTGTTTATCATCCTGGGTCATACCTCGGACGAAATCTGGCGCCGGAAGCTGGATTGGATCGTCGAACGTGGCGGTATGGCCCTCCTGAATGTCCACCCGGACTACGTCGACTTCGCCGGAAATTCCGGCACGTCCCACAGTTTTCCCGCGTCGCTGTACGCCGAGTTTCTCCGGTACATTCGCAAGCGATACGGAGACACCTTCTGGCACGCCCTGCCCCGGGAGGTGGCGCGGCATGTCCGCGAGGCGTACCACGGAACGGGTCCGCGGCAACCCCGCCATATCTGCATGCTGACCTACAGCCACTTCGAGCAGGATGGCAGGATCCGGGCTTATGCGGGGAGTCTGGTGGAGCGAGGGGACATCGTGGACGTTCTTTCGATCGGACAGCCGCAGGCCCCGGCTCAGACGTCGCCGCCAGCCGCCACGCCAGGAGTGCGGATCATTCATGTGCAGGATCGGAGGCGTGACGAACGGCACCCCGCGGATTACCTGGTGCGGTTTCTCCTGTTCTGCTGGCGTTCATCGCGCCTGCTGTCGCGTCTCCAGCGGCTGCGACGGTTCGACCTTGTGCATTCGCACAATGTCCCTGACTTCATCGTGTTCGCCGCGTCTCCGGCGAAGATGGGGGCGCCCGGATCATTCTCGATCTGCATGACCTGGTGCCGGAGTTCTACAGCAGCAAGTTCGGCATTGGAGAGAAGTCGTGGCTGATTTCGGCGCTGCGGCGGGTGGAGCGCGCCTCCTGCCGGTTTGCCGATCACGTGATCGTCTCGAATCACCTGTGGCTGGAAAAGGTCACGGCCCGCTCGGTCGGAGCGGACCACGCATCGGCCTTTCCCAATCGCGTGGACGACAGGATCTTCTATCGCAGGACACGCACACGGGCTGCCGACCGGTGGGTGGCGATCTTTCCGGGGGGCCTGCAGCGTCACCAGGGCGTGCATGTGGCGATCGAGGCGATGGCGCTCGTCGTGCAGCGATTCCCAACGGTGGAATTGCACATCGTCGGCGATGGCCCGGAACGGGTCCGGTTGATGGAACTCTCCGAACGCCTGGGTCTCGACGGGCACGTGCGATTTTTACCCCCGGTTCCGCTCCTGGAGATACCGAAGATTCTCGCTGACGCCGATCTTGGGATCGTTCCGAAGCTCGCCGAAGGTTTTGGAAATGAGGCCTACAGCACCAAGATCATGGAATTCATGGCAGCCGGCCTCCCGGTTGTGGCCTCGCGCACGCGGATCGACGAATACTATTTTGGAAAGGGTCAGGTGCACTTCTTCGAGTCGGGCAATCCCGCGGACATGGCGAGGGCGATGGGCGAGGCGTTCTCCGATCCGGATCTGAGAAGGCGATTGATGGAATCCGGAGCCGAGTATGTTCGGTTGAACAGTTGGAGCCGGAAATCCAGCGAGTACCTTGCCCTTGTGGACAGGCTATTGGAAACGGCCTGACGGGCTGCTAACCTCCTCCCCCTTGTTGTGGTTCCATGAGGATCGACCGATGCCTTTCGCTCCTGGCGGTCGTGCCGCTGATCCGCCTGCGGGCCTGGCGTCCCGCCCCGGCGATCCCGGTGCTCATGTACCACAGTATTTCCGACGATCCGGAGGAAACGGTGGCTCCCTACTTCCGGCTGGCCACTCCCGTCGGTCGATTTCGGACGCAAATGCAGGAACTCAGTCGGCGAGGGTACCGAATCGTCTCGCTCCTGGATCTGCCCGAACACCTCTCGGCGGACGCGCCGCTGACGGTCGAGCGGATCGCGGTCATCACGTTTGACGATGGCTTCCGTGATTTCCTGACCGCGGCGTGGCCCGTGCTGTGCGAGTTCGGCTTCACCGCCACAGTCTTCCTGCCGACTCATTACATTGGCGACACCTGCCAGCGGTTCATGAATCGAGACTGCCTTTCCTGGGAAGACGTGCGGAGCCTTGCGAGGGAGGGTGTCACCTTCGGCTCCCATACGGTGCATCATCCGCGTCTCGTGGACCTGTCCGAAACCGACCTTCGGGCGGAGCTTGCGAATTCGCGGCAAACCCTCGAGGCGCACCTGGATGGACCGATCCGGATCTTCGCGCATCCCTATGCCTTTCCGCGGGCCGACAGCGGTTATGTCGAACGGTTCCGTCGAGTGGCGCAGGAGACCGGGTACGACCTGGCGCTGACCACAACGGTCGGACGGGTCCGCCCGGGGGATGATCGTCTCACCCTGCGGCGGCTCCCTGTGAACAGCGCGGACGACCCGGCGTTGTTCCGTGCGAAGCTGGACGGAGCCTATGACTGGGTCGAGGTGCCCCAAACGGTCCTCAAACGGTTCAAGCGCGCCATGAGCTTTCAGGCACCGGCCCGGAGATGATGGACACTGCCACACAGGACCCCGGTGCCGTCGTCGCCGTCAAGGAGCCGGCGTACGCTGCGATCACACCGGCGCGTAACGAGGAGATCCACATTCGGGACCTGGTTCAATCGATGGTTCAGCAGACGTGCCGCCCGGTGCGGTGGGTCCTGGTGGACGATGGTTCCACCGACGCAACCGGCCGCCTGATCGACGAAGCCGCGTCGCAACACCCTTGGATCTCCGCCCTGCACCGCGCGGACCGCGGCTATCGCAAACAAGGCGGAGGCGTTGTCGATACGTTCTATGACGGGCTCGAACAGCTCCGCGACGTTTCCTGGGATTTCCTGGTGAAACTCGACGCGGATCTTTCGTTCCAGACCGACTATTTCTCGCGTTGCCTGGCGCGTTTCCAGGCCGATGCCCGGTTGGGGATCGCCGGCGGCCTGATCGGCCGGACGCTCGGAAATGATTTTGTCTGCGAATCACCTGGGGATCCGGCGTTTCATGTTCGCGGCGCGACCAAGATTTATCGGCGAGCCTGCTGGGAGCAGATCGGGGGGCTCGTTCGGGCGCCGGGATGGGACACGATCGATGAGCTCAAGGCGAACATGCTTGGATGGACCACCGGGTCGTTCCCAGATATTCACCTGCACCACCATCGAATGACGGGCACGGCCGACGGCACCTGGAAGAATTACACGAAATTCGGACTCGCAAACTACATCACGGGGTATCATCCGGTTTTTATGTTCCTGAAATGCGCCCACCGGGCGTTTCGCAGGCCGTTTGTCATCGGGGCGGCGGGCCTGGCGTGGGGTTTTCTCAAGGGCTACCTGGCGAAGACCCATCGCGTGGAGGACCCGGCGTTCCGGCATTATGTCCGGCGGCAACAAATGAACTGGTTATTCAAGCGTCCGAACCTCTGGCAGACCACGATCGGCGAGCGGATGCGCCAATGAACCTCTCCATCATCATCGTCAATTGGAACTCGAAGGCCCATGTCCGGGCTTGTCTGCAGGCCCTGGACCGGTCTGAACCGCCTCTTGAGGCGCAAATCGTCGTCGTGGATGGGGGGTCCTTCGATGGCTGCGGCGACATGCTCCGGGCGGAATTCCCGGCCGTTCGCTTCGTCCAGAGCCCCGATAATGTGGGATTCGGCCGCTCCAATAACCTCGGCTTTGAACACTCGACAGGGGAGGCCGTCCTGTTCCTGAATCCCGATACGGAGGTGGAACCTGGGGCGATGGCGAACTTGATGAAGGCGCTGGAGAGCCTTCCCGATTGCGGGATCGTCGGGGCGCGCCTTTTCAACACGGACGGCTCCCTCCAGCGAAGCTGCGTGCAACCCTTCCCGACCGCGTGGAACCAGAGCCTTGACTGCGGCCGGCTCCAGGTACTGCTCCCGCGCCTGAAAATCTGGGGCAATCACCTGGCCTTTTCGACCGACGCCCCCACACCGGTCGAAGCGGTGAGCGGCGCCTGCATTTTGATGCGGAGGAGGGTTTTCAGCCAGGTCGGCGGGTTCAGCCCGGAGTTCTTCATGTACGGGGAGGACCTGGATCTCTGCGCCAAGGTGCGCCGTGCCGGACTCAAGGTCTATCATGTGCCGCAGGCGCGGATCACGCACCACGGGGGCGGCAGTTCCTCCGGCGCCTTCAGCAAGTTCTCGTCGGTCTATCTGCGCGAATCGGTGTTCCGCCTCATCCGGTCCCATCGGGGGCCTGTGTCCGCCGGAGCGTATCGCGTCGCCATGGCAATGACGTCGATCATTCGGATGGCGTTCCTCGCCCCGGCATGCGCCCTCAGCGTCGGGTCGCGGGTCTCCGCGCGCCGGAATTCACTTCGCAAATGGCTTGTGACGCTGCGATGGAGCGCCGGGATGGAGCGGCGGGTCGCCCAACGAAGCTGAGGCTGAACTGAATCTGGACCCTGACGCCTATGTGCGGAATCGCAGGCAAACTCAACTTCGCCGCCGACCACCCCGTCGCGCGCGAGGAGGTCGCCGTCATGCTCGGAGTGATGCGTCATCGAGGTCCGGACGGCGATGGCATTCACCTCGACGGCCCGTGCGGCCTCGGACACCTGCGTCTTTCGATCATCGATCTCAGCACAGGTGCCCAACCCCTCAGCAACGAGGATGGCTCCGTGTGGATCAGCTTCAATGGGGAGATCTACAATTACCGCGAGCTGCGTCGGGACCTGGAAAGCGCGGGCCACCAGTTTCGAACCCAGAGCGATACCGAGGTGATTGTCCACCTCTTCGAGGAGTACGGATCGGGGTGTGTGGAGCGCCTCCAGGGGATGTTCGCCTTTGCAATCTGGGACGCGACGCACCGTCGTCTGTTCCTCGCCCGCGACCGGGTTGGGATCAAGCCGCTGTATTACGAGGTCGGGCCCGGAGCGTTCGCGTTCGCATCGGAGATCAAGGCCCTCCTGGCGGACCGGGAGCTGCTGCCCGAAATCGACCCAGCCGCCATTGACGCATTCTGGAGCTTCAACTACCTGCCCGGCGAACAGACCATGTACCGGCGGATCCGAAAGCTCCTGCCGGGCCACTGGATCTCGGCGGACATCGAGGGACGCATTCAGATTCAACAGTATTGGGACCTGCATTTCCGCGCGGGCGAGTTTCGCGGGGACCTTGCCGACGCGAGTGAACAGTTGTCGGCGCTGCTGAAACAGACGATCCGCAGCCATATGATCTCCGATGTGCCTGTGGGATTTCTTCTGAGCGGCGGAATGGATTCCTCAGCCGTGCTGGCCTATGCAGCCTCCGAAACCGACAAGGAGATCAGCACGTTCACCGTTGGGTTCGCCAACGGGAATGTGCCGGACGAGCGGCCCTATGCGCGCCTGATGGCCGAACGGTTCCGGACCCGTCATTTCGAGACGAGCTTTTCGGCCGACGATTTCTGGAACCATCTGCCGTCACTCCTGTGGCACCTGGAGGAACCTGTCTGCGAACCGCCGGCGGTGGCGCTTCACTACGTGTCCCGGCTCGCCCGGTCGCATGTGAAGGTGCTTCTCTCCGGTGAGGGCGGAGACGAGGCGTTCGGAGGCTATCCCAACTACGTGCACCAGGGACGGCTTGACCGGATCCGGAGACTTCTCGGGCCGCTGCGCCCCATCGCCGCGCGAGGCGCCGCCGCCCTGGGCAATCTGCTGCGCAAACCGCGCTGGACCGATCATGCGCGCCTGCTCCCCCTCGAACTTCCGGCCTATTACTGGAGCAGGGTCGGATCTCCCTTCTTCCGCGATCCGCGACACGGAATCGCGCGGTACACCGCGGGATTTGCCGCCATGGTGGACGGGGGCGATCCGGGGGAATTCGTCCGGGAACTCTTCAGTCGGGTGGAGGGCCAGCCGGTCCTTAACCAGATGCTCTACGTCGACACCAAGACGTGGCTGCCGGATGATCTCCTGGTGAAGGCCGACAAGGTGACGATGGCGAATTCCCTCGAACTGCGTGTACCGCTCCTGGACCACAAGGTGCTGGAGTTCGCCGCATCGCTGCCCATCGCCTTCAAGGTGCGCGGCGGCGAGACCAAGCGGGTGCTCCGGACGGCGTTCGCCAAGGTGCTCCCGCGGGAGATCCTCGAGCGCAAGAAGGCCGGATTTCCCATCCCGTACGCGCGTTGGCTGGCGAACGAACTCTGGTCGCGGACGCGCGATGCGCTCACGGCTAGCGACAGTTTCGTCGGCCGCCATTTTTCTCCACCGTCCGTGCTGGCGCTCCTGGAGGCCCATCGTCGTTCGGGCGGACTCCAGCGCCAGGTCTTCGCGCTGGTGGCGCTGGAGATGTGGCACTCGCGGTTCGGGTGTCACCGCCCGGCAGTGTCACAGGCCGTTGCGGCGTGAAATCCGTCCTCGCGCCGTGCGCCTGACGCCGTTCCTGCTGCTGCCATGAATCCCATCGCCGCCCTGCTCTTTGGGATATTCGTCCTCGCCTTGCTGCGGATGCCCCGGGCGACCGCATCCCTGGCGGTCCTTGCGACGATCTGTTACCTGACGCAGGCGCAGGGACTGATCGCTGGCGGGATCAATCTCACGTGCATTCGGCTGGTGTTGATGATTGCGGCCCTGCGGCTCGCGGTGAGCGGGCATCTGACACCGGCCTTGTTCGGGGACGGCCTGGGAAAACTCATCGTCGCATTGGCGGCAGTGCAGATCGCCGCTTACACCCTGCTTCGCGGCACCACGGGCAGTTTCATTTATTCCACCGGACGAAGCCTGGACCTTGTGCTGTCATTCGCGGTGTTCCGGGGATTCCTCAGCGGAATGGAGGACTACGAGACGGTCCTGGCGAAGCTCGCGTACATGGTCCTGCCGTTTGTGTTGTTCATGTGCGTCGAGTCCGTGACTGCGCGGAACATGTTTTACGTATTCGGAGGCGTGCCGGCCGAGGCGTGGATCCGGGACGGTCATGTCCGGAGCATGGCCACGTTTCGGTGTCCGATCACGGCGGGGACTTTTGGCGCGATCCTGGCCCCGCTGTTCGCGGGATTGTACCTGAAGGGAAACCATCGGCGGGCAGCGGTGGTTGGGTTCGGGGCGTCCTGCCTGATTGTGCTCACGGCGCGATCCAGCGGGCCGCTGATGGCGTTCATGGGGGGGATGGGGGTGCTGTGCCTGTGGCCGATCCGGAGGTATTTGGGCATCATCCGAAAGGTGTCGGTCGTTGGACTGATCGCCCTTCAGTTCGTGATGAAGGCGCCCGTGTGGTTCCTCATCGCGCGGGTCGCCGACGTGGTGGGCGGTGGCGGATACCATCGCGCCTACCTCATCGACGCCTTCATTCACCGTTTCAGCTCGTGGTGGCTCCTGGGAACGAACGACACCTCCGATTGGATGCCGACCCTGATGTGGTTCGGAGGGGCTGATATCACCAATCAATTCGTCCTGGCCGGGGTCAATGGGGGCCTCGCCGGTTGCATCCTGTTCATCGCGGTTGTCATCGCCGCATTTCGGAAGGTGGGCCAGGCGCTGCGACGGATGGAGGCGGTCGGGTCCGCCGACACGATGCTGGTGTGGTCCCTTGGGGCGAGCCTGTTCGGGAACGTGCTGAATATGTTCTCGGTGAGCTACTTCGATCAGGTGGAGGTCGTCTTCTGGTTTGTCGTGGCGGCGATCGGGGTGGCAGGCGCGGCATCCAGGGAATTAGTGGTCATCGAACCGGCGGAGGCAGGCGAGCAGGAATCTTCGCGATGGCAAGAGGCGCACGTGAATCCGGTGTAGATCGGGCGCGGCGCCATGGGCCTGCCGGAACCGAGGGCGCCCGAGCGCGTTGCAATGAGTTGGCCATCAAGGCGTCCGAACGTGCGGCGTACAACGTGCTTGATCCCCGTACGACTCCCATCCCATTATTTCGGCGTTCAAGCGTAGTACCGGCGTGCCCCCACCCCGCCCGGTTTGTAGGCTCCACCTTGCGGAGTCCCTCGCTTTAGCCATAAACGCACGCCGGCGAATTGCCGATAACCTCAGTTGTATGAGTCAACCGACATCCTCCCGACTCCTCTGCCTGCGCAGACTGCTCGCGCTGGCATTCAGCCTGCCGCTGATGATCGCAGCAGAAGACATTTACATTTCGCAATCCGGGCTTGGGGCCAATACGGGCACAGGCGCGGGCGATGCCCGCTCACTGGCGTGGCTTAACACGGACTCCAATTGGGGCACGGGCACGGGAAAGGTGGGTGCCGGCGATACCGTTCACCTGGTCGGCACCCTGACATCGCCATTGCGGATCCGCGGCGATGGCGCGGCGGGAAACCCGATCACGATTCGATTTGAGTCGGGGGCTCGGTTTGTCGCGGGTGTGTGGCCCGCCTCGGGCGCCATAGAGGCCCCGGCCAATCATATTGTCATCGATGGAGGAGCCAACGGGCTCATTCTCGCCACCGACTGTGGAACCCTCATGCAGCATCCCGTGGACACCCGTGGCGTCTATTCCACCGGCGCCTCCGATCTCACCATTCGGAATCTGACCGTTACGAATCTGTATGTCCGGGTGCCCTTCTCGAGTGACAGTGGCGCCACCGGCGACGGCATTTACGTGCGCGGCACAGGAACCGACATCCTGATCGAAAACTGCCGGGTGTACGAGGCGGGCAATGGCATCACCCTCCAGTACGATCCCCCGGGCGGCGCGAAGAACTGGAAGGTCACCGGCAACGTCGCCCGTAAATGCAGCAACGGCATCATTATTGGATCGGCCAATGTCGGGGCCAAGATCGACGGTGTCGAAATCTCGAGGAATCGGATTTCCGGGAACTACGCCTGGGACGGGGTGTGGAACAATGGAACCGAGTGGTTCCATCAGGACGGCATCCAGGGATGGGCGGAGCACACGGACACCCTGATGCAGAACGTCAAGGTGCACTCCAACACGGTCGGACCTGATATCGGTGGCAACTGGCACACAACCGGGTGGATCTTTTTCTCGGGCAAGCTCAAGAACATTCAGGTCTACAACAACCTGCTCTACTCCACCTCCGGCAACTTCCCTTCTGACGGCTACATCTTTCTCTGGGACGCCCAATCCTCTCTCATCGCGAACAACACGATCTACGCCGGCGGCGGCGGGCAGGGCATCCGGATTCTGGGCGGCACCGTGACGGTGCGAAACAACATCATCGACGGCGCCAATACCGGTTTGTATGTCGACACGCCGGGGACGCTCAGCTCCTGCAACAACAATCTCTTTTACAACCTCAATCCCACCGAGGAATTGCGGTACGGAACCTTCCAGTCATTCGCGGAATGGAAGGCCCTTGGCTTTGACAAGAACTCCGCCTTCGCCAATCCGCTCTTCGTCAGCACGCTCGACAGCAGCATCGACCTCCACTTGCAGGCCACCAGCCCCGCTCGCGGGACCGGCGCGAACCTGTCCTCATCGTTCACGACCGATGCCGCCGGCACGGCACGCGGCTCCGGTGCCTGGGACATCGGCGCCCTGGCCTATGGCGGGAGCACTCCCCCGCCGCCGACCCAGCCCCCTGATCCGACGCCTTCGCAGACACTTCCCCAGACGGAGCAACAGGTGGATGTGTCGCTCGCGGCCGTCGCGGCCCCCTTCGAACTCCTCGATGGCGCCATCTACCAGCCCCTCCAGACTGGCGACCTGAGCGGCGGACGCGCGTCGTTCACGATTGAGGTCAGCCAGACTGGCGACTATGGCATCGTCGGCGTGGTCAATGCGCCGACCGATGGCAATAATTCATTCTTCGTCAACGTGGACGGCGAACCCCCCATTCCCGCCTCCGCCTGGCACATCCCCGTCACCTCGGGATTTGAGGCGGAAGTGGGATCCTGGCAGGGATCAGGCACGGCGGGCTCGCCGCAGTACATTCCGAAGTATTTCGCCCTTTCTCCCGGCACACACACCGTGGTCGTGCGCGGCCGCGAATCGAACACCAGCCTCCGATCTCTTGGGCTGTACCGCCGGCCGGCGGCGCCAAACGGTGTGACCGCGAAGATTCCCTGATCGGGACCGGCCCGCCGACCGCCGCGCGCCCGTGGGTGGGCTGCCTCGGCGGGCCGATCCTTCGGAACCGATTCGATCCCGCCTCATCCCTCCGGACGCCTTGGGCGCGGCCGGAAGGATGTCGTCTTTGCGCGGCCCATTCCGACCGCCTCCGGTGGTGCGAACAGCCCTGACGCATCACAGGCCCATGCGCCACCTCTTCGTCCACTACACTTCCGATGTGCTCGGAGGGATCGAGACCATGATCGGCCGCATGTCGCGGTACCTGGTGGCCCGGGGGCACGCCGTCGACATCCTCACGACCTCCGCCCGGAGTTGGCGGGACCTTGTCGATCCGTCGGTGCGTTGCATCGAACTGGGGGCGGATTTCCGTTCGCTCTTTTACCCGGCACTCTCCGGCAGGACCTGGCGCCGATGCCGTCTACCGGCGCCGGAGGTCATTGTCACCTTCGACCTGCCAACCTCCTGGTGCGGTTGCATGCTCGCCTTTCGTCAAGATCCTCCGGCGAGACTCGTGGCGGGCATCTTCAACCCGTACGTGTTTGACACGACGCGCGGGGCTCAGGTGCGCATGCATGGCTGGGAGATCTATCTTCACAACTACCTCAAGAACATTCATCCCGATTCGCGCCTGGCATGCGAAACCGCGATCGCGGAGGAACTGACCCGCGTTCATGGCCCCGGACAGACCGCGCAGGTCTGGCCTGTCCCGGTGGATGACCGTCCGTTTCGCGGCATCACCCGGGCTCCCGTTGCCGGGCGCATCGTATCCGTCGGCCGCCTGGCCCCGATGAAGGAATACAATCTCCTCATGCCCGGGATCGTCCGCCGGCTGCGCGACAGGGGTCATGACGCGCAATGGTTCGTACATGGCTCGGGGGTCTATGAAGCGGCCGTCCGCGACGAGGCCGCCCGACACGAGGTGACGCCGTACGTCCACCTCATGGGCGAAATCCCCAACCACCGTCTCCCGGAAGTCTTTCAGACGGCGCAGGTCTTTGTCGGCATGGGCACCGCCATTCTCGAGGCGTCGTTCTGCCGCGTCCCCAATGTCCTCGCCCTGGCCTACGACAGGACCGGCGCGACGTATGGACCGATTCATCGGATGCCGGTCGGAGCCATTGGGGGCCATTGCCTCTCCGAAGCGCCGCGACTGCAAATCGGCGATGAGATCGAGAGGATCTTTCACATGGGATCGAGGGAATACGACGAGGAGTCCGGCGCAGTAGCGGACTACGCCGCGGCCTACGGCTTGGAGGCCAGGATGCGCCAGTTCGAAGCCATTGTGAAGTCGGCGCGCCGGCCAACGCGGCGTCCCCTCCTGTACCAGTGCAATTTCCTCTATGCCGCGGCGCGGGTCGCCGGGGTGCACCTGGATCGTCACCTTGGGTTCATCAACCGCCGGGTGGGGCCGCAGCATGCCCTGACCGGCTAAACGTCGCGTGGAATCGATGCATCGCAACCACGAGACAATGGCGTCGACGACAGCGGGGCCGCGCGGAGACGGATCCGAACCCGCGCCTCGCGTCAGCGTGGTGATGCCCTGTTTCAATCACGCTGCCTATGTCGGGACCTCCATCGGCTCGATTCTTGAGCAGACGATGCCCGATCTGGAGCTGATCGTGGTGGACGACGCATCAACGGATGGGTCGGCAGACATCCTTCGCGCGCGGGCGGCTCGCGATCCCAGGATTCGGCTGATCCTCCATCCCCGCAATCTTGGCGCCTCCCGTTCGCGCAATGACGGCATCCAATGCGCCCGGGGAGAGTACATCGGGTTCTGCGATGCGGACGACATCTGGAGGCCCGAGAAACTCCGACTGCAGGTGTCGTTGTTGGATGGCGACCCGGCTTGCGGTCTCACCTATTGTGATGCGGCGATCATTGACGAAGGCGGACAAGCCTCCGGCCGCCTGTTCAGCGATGAACACCCACCGGCGGCGGAAAATGAAGGCGACCTGTTCGAGCAACTGTGCCTGCGCAATTTCATCAACATGCAGACGGTCCTTGTCCGACGCGGATGCCTGCCGTCGGGCCCTCCGTTCGACGAAGGCATCCGTTGGGTTGAAGACTGGTGGCACTGGATCCGCCTCTCACGCTCCTGCGCGTTCCGGTACGATCCCCGTGTCCTGGCGGAATACCGCGTGCATTCCGCGAGTACACGAGTCACCCAGAAGCCGGGCATCCTGAAGAACCGATTCAAAGTGGGCCGGAGAAACCTCCACCTCCATCGCGACATTTCGCTGGGGACCCAGGCCGTCATCTGGTACCAGATGGGGGTGGATCTTTGTCTCCTCGGGCGTCCACGACCCGGCCGCAGGTTTCTCGCGCGTTCGCTCGGTCTGGCCGTTCGGGCGCATCTGTCGGTCCCGAAGATCCTCCGCATGACGGGACGGCTCTGTGTCGAGTCCTGCAGGCGGCGGTCCCGGCCCTGACCTTTTGAGCCGTTCACGCGCGGCGGATTGCGGCCCATGAAGCTCAGAAATCTGCTGGCCATTCGCGGCATTCACTACCTGGCATCCCGTTTTGGCAGCCCCCGTCTCCGCAGCCTTGCCTTCGATGCAAAATATGCCAGCCACAAGTGGAAATTCGACGCCGATGAGGATCCCCAGCTCGCCTCCATCATTCAACCCCGGCTCCGGGGAGGCGGCCTCCTCCTCATGGGGTGCGGTTCCGCCGGAATCGTTTCGGGCCTGACGACACTCTCCCCCGATGAACGTATCCTGGGAATCGACTTGTCCCCGGAAGCAATCCGACTCGCGAACCGGCACCAATCCGATCGCGTGTCGTTCCAGGTCGGGGACTTCCTTTCGTTTGAAACTTCCGAGCGATTCGATGCCATTGTCTTCTCCGAGTCCCTGAATTATCTGTCGGTTCACGACGCCGCCCGGTGCCTGCACCGCCTGGAAGGCAACCTGAATCCCAACGGGACCTTCATCGTCACTCTGGCGCAACCGGATCGCTATCGGTCCTTGTTGACGATGATTCGAGGCTCCTTTGATGTGCAGGATGATCGGCCCTTCGCCAGTTCAGTCCGGCATCTGGTCGTATTCGAACCGCGAGCGTCAGCAACGCGTCCGGCAGGCGCCGCCGCGGATTGAACCGACACGCCGCCAGGGTTCCCAGCCCATCCGGGCTGACCCCGCGCATTCCCTGTCCGTTCGATGAATATGAAGAGCATCCTTGCCGTGCGCGGCATCCATTTTCTGGCAACACGGTTCGGCGGATCACGGATCCGACGCGCGGCCTTCGACGAGAAATACCGGCGCGGAGATTGGGCATTTGACCGCCACGCGGATGACGCCCTCGCGGAAGTCGTCCAAGGCTATCTCGGCGACGGCCACCTTTTGATCATGGGTTGCGGCGGGGCCGGGGTCTTGCAGGCCCTGGACATCGACCGGATTGGCGGCGTTCTCGGCATCGATCTTTCGCCGGAGGCCATCCGAGTCGCCCGGCAACATGCACCCCCAAAGGTTTCCTTCGAAGTCGCGGACATGGAAAGGGTGAGCCTGAAACAGGACTATCGCGTCATCCTGTTCTCAGAATCCATCTACTACGTCCCCGAAGGCCGTCTTATCCGATTCCTGGAAGGGCTGGGATCTCACCTCACCCCGACAGGAGTCATGATCGCCACCGTTGCCGATCCGACACGGTACCAGTCGGTGCTCCGAATCGTGCGCGATCACTTCATCCCGTCCGAAGACCGCGTGTTTGACCGGGCTCGAAGGTGTCTGCTGGTCTTTCGACCAAAGCAATCGCCTGATGCCTAGGCAGTTGCAGGACGATCTCCGATCCCCCGCACAGTTCCCAACGAAATCCTCGACATATTCCTTACGCTAGGTGACAGTACGTCATGACGCTTATAGGTTGTCTAGGGAATTTGGTTAGAATTCGCAGCCGAGAGGCGCCGCAGTTGCAGGTTTTCACACCTCCCGGACCGCACCCAGCCCCCCCGGTTCAGAGGGCGTCCTTGATCGTGCCCGGGGTGCTCTTTATCCCAAACTGAGCCCCCTCTGAGAGTCCTCGCGCCACCAGACCTTTGTCTTGACCTCCCATGATGCCCGTTCGGATCACCCCCACCCGAAAACAAATCCGCGCTTCAACCATTCTCGCACTCCTGACCTCCCTGGCCGCGACGGTGGGTGTTCAGGCCCAATTGTACGAGTTTGACTACACAAGCCGGACCGAGTTGCTGGCAGACGGCTGGGGCTTCAATGCCCGTGGTCCCGAAGGCCAATTGCGGACCACGGAGCAGACCGTCGGTGCGGTTCCCTCCTACAACCAATCGATGCACCCGGGAGTGCTGCGGATCCCGGCGGACGTCGGTCGGTTGTGGGACAATGCGAATGATTCACGCAACAACCTGTTCCGGGACCTCCCGCCGGACTGGAACCAGGTGACGCTGTCGGTGTCCGTGGCAACACCCGTGGCCGGGCTCTCCGTCGGTCTCGCTCTTTATGCCGACGATGACAACTATGTTGAGTTCAGTTGGGACGGAAGCCAAGGCAACCGGCTCCTGATGTCACGCGAGGTGGGTGGGGCGCCCTACGTGTACGCCCGGGCGACGGGTCCGGCGCCAGGAGCCATGCTGTTGAGGCTTTACCGGGATCGATTGAACGAGGTCCTCACCTCTTCCTATTCGGTTGACGGCGTCAACTGGACGGTCGTCGGGCACCTACTGAATGTCGGTGTTCCGGTCCGCCTTGGCATCGATATCGGTCAGTCGCAGTCGGGGTTCCCTCCCGTGGACCTCGCATGGGTCCGGCTCGAGAACGACGCGGCGGCCCCACCGGCCGCGGCGCCCATGGCCCTGGGTCCGCGTGCCATCGTCTTCAATGTCACTCAAGGAACCGCGGCGCCGGGCAGGCAGGTCGTGAACGTGTTTCATCGTGGATCGAATCCGGTGACGATCCAATTGGATCCCGACGTGACGTGGCTGCACGTGGACCCCGCAACGGCCGCGACTCCGGTTCAGATCCATGCGACGGTCAGTCCCGAGGGCCTGGCGCCGGGAGTCTACGACGGTCACATCATTGTCACGGCCTCTGACCCGGTGTTCTCGGACATGGTGCTGGTAAAACTTGTCGTCAATGGCGCTGGCCCCGTTCAGGTCGCCACCTGGCGTCATGGCCACCAGGGAGCGGTGAGCTTTTCGACGGATGATTCGTTCCAGTCCTGCAATGTGGAGCTTCGCAACCACGGATTGCGCGGATCCTTTTTCCTTCAGGACAACGTGCCCTATCCGTTCGCCCCTGAGTTTCAGGCTGCCGGCATGGAAATTGGGACCCATTCGGTCACCCACCCCTGTGTTGAAATCGACGAACTCCATCAGCGTTACGATCAACTGGAACCGAATATCAATCACGTCGCGTACAGTCTCGGTCTGCCCGAGTCCGGCATCCTCGCGCACGCCTGGCCCTGCGGCGTTGCTCCCATCGATTCGCAGGCTGTCGCGTCGGAGTACTTCCTCGCGGCACGAGGGTACGGGGTAAACCGGCTCGAAGACGCAACGCCACCCAATTTCTATAATCTCCGGTCCTACAATGACCCTGCGGATCCAGCGGGGCATGGACCGCCGACGAATGACCTCAAGCTGTTCGTCGACCTGGCCGAGGCGGTCGGCAAGTGGGCCATTTTCGTCTTTCATTCGACCTGCGCGGATGACGGTGCGATCGCGTACTCCGCATCCCGGGATGTCTGGGTGGCGCCCGTCGGGACCGTGGTGAAATACATTCGAGAGCGGCAGAGATTCGTTCTCGGTCCGGTCACTGAGAGCGATTCTTCGCTCTCGTTCCAGTTCTCCCGCGCGGAGGTTCCGGATCCTCCCGGGCGGTCCTTGGATTCGATCCTCACGGCCGACGACCTGCTGACGCTGCTCGTGGATGTGGACGACGGAAAAGACGTCCAGTCAGTACTCCTGGACGGTGCACCTGTTTCGTATCAACTGGTCATGGAGTGCGGGAACAAGAAGGTGATGGCCGATGTGCCCGTAGCCACCGCCTGGCACGGTCTTTCCGTGATCTACGGGGGCGCCTCGGCCCCTGTGCTCTCCGTCTGTCCCGAGATGTTCGACATCGAACTCTCCCAAGGCAACTCGCCGGTCACGCTGTCGCTGAGCGTCCTGGATGCAGGGAGTGGGCAACTGGACTGGACGGCTGCCGTGGGCGCCGCATCGCCGTGGCTGCAGGTCGCGCCCGGGGCGGGGGCGACACCAGCGGTCGCCGTCCTGACCCTCGACACGACGGCGCTGGCGCCCGGATCGTACACCGGCCTGGTCACCGTCATCGCCGAATCGGCGCTGGGTTCACCCGTCAGTGTTCCGGTTCACCTGACGCTTCGCCCCGACCAGGTGGTGCGTTATGCGCTCGATTTCCCAAGCCGGGAAAGTCTCCTCGCTGCCGGGTGGGACTTCATCGCGCGGACGGCCGCCGGCAGCGGGCGCAATACGGAACAGACCAGCGAAGCCGTTGTGTCTTACGACCAATCCATTCATCCCGGGGTGCTCCGGATTCCCGCGGACGTTGGAGATCTCTGGCAGGATCTGAACAATACCCGGAACAGCCTGTTCCGAGACCTGCCGGCCTCCTGGACCAGTGTTCGGCTGAAGCTCTCCTTCGATCCCCTTGAACCTTTTCAGCAGGCGGGCCTGGTGGTTTATGGAAACGACGACACCTATGCGCAGGTCCTGCGCACGTTCGAGTCGATCGGACCCTCCATTGCCGTCATCCGGGAGAATCAGGGTTCTGCCGTCCTCGTCCGGCAGCAGGCCGAACCCACCTCGGACGAAATCGTGTTGCGTCTCGACCGGGATCAAAACAATGGCGTGATTGTCGCATCCTACTCGACCGACGAAATGCTTTGGCAGATGCCGACGAGCGTCGCGGTGGATCCGGCGAATCCCCGGCTCGGAATCATCGTCGGTGGATCGCAGTTTGGATTTCCCAACGCCGATCTGGCGTGGGCGGAGATCGTGAGCAGCGCTCCTTCGGAACCGTTCCTCGCCGCCTCCCCCACTTCCCTGGCATTCACGTCTGAAGAGGGCGCTGAGCCAGGCGATCTCACACTCTATGTTCGCAATGCGGGCGGCGGCCTTCTCACCTGGACGCTGACCCCGGGCGGCTCGACGCCCTGGCTGCACGTCTCCACCCTTTCCGGATCCGGCGATGCCGATGTCCAGGTCAGCATCGATGCCACCGGATTGACCGCCGGCACTTACTCCAGTTCCGTCACGGTCCAGGCGCCCGGCGCGGCCGGTTCGCCCCAGACCATCCCGGTCCAACTGACGATCACCGCTCCGACGCCCCCGCCCCCGGATTCGATCCGCTACAACTTCACCTACGCCGACCGCGCCTCTCTTCTAAGCGCGGGCTGGAGTTACCTGGCGCGCACCGCCTCGGGGTCCAACCGCAACACCGAACAGACCTCCGGCGCCGTCGTCTCCTATGACCAGGCGCTTCATCCCGGGACCCTGCGGATCCCCGCCGACACGGGCGACCTCTGGGCCAGTCTCAACAACACCCGGAACAGTCTGTTCCGTGACCTGCCCACCTCCTGGACCAGCGTGCGGGTCAAGCTCTCCTTCGCCCCCTCCCAGCCTACGCAACAGGCTGGCCTGGTCGTCTACTCGCATGACGACGACTACGTCCAGGTCACCAAGGTTCAGACGTACTCCGGGCCGACGGTCGCAATGGTCCGCGAGACGCCGTCCTCGGCCGATCTCATCAACCAGCATGCCGAACCGGTCAGCACCGGGCTGATCCTGCGCCTGGACCGCAACCCGGCCACCTCGCTCATCACCGGTTCCTACTCCCTGGATGGCAACACCTGGATCACCCTGACCAGTGTCAATGCCACCCTCGCCAATCCCAGGCTTGGCATCCTTGTGTGCGCCTCGCCTTCGGGTCTGCCCGTCGCCGACATCGAGTGGGCGGAGGTGGTCGGCGCTCCGGCCACTCCCTCGCTGGCCGTCTCTCCCACTTCGCTGACGTTTACAGCCCAGGAAGGGTCCAACCCGGCGGCGCGCGCCCTGGCGGTTCGCAATGTCGGGGGAGGCATACTCACCTGGACGCTGACCCCGGGCGGCTCGGCGCCCTGGCTGCACGTGTCCACCCTTTCCGGGTCCGGCGATGCCGATGTCCAGGTCAGCATCGATGCCACCGGATTGACCGCCGGCACTTACTCCAGTTCCGTCACGGTCCAGGCGCCCGGCGCGGCCGGTTCGCCCCAGACCATCCCGGTCCAACTGACGATCACCGCTCCGACGCCCCCGCCCCCGGATTCGATCCGCTACAACTTCACCTACGCCGACCGCGCCTCTCTTCTAAGCGCGGGCTGGAGTTACCTGGCGCGCACCGCCTCGGGGTCCAACCGCAACACCGAACAGACCTCCGGCGCCGTCGTCTCCTATGACCAGGCGCTTCATCCCGGGACCCTGCGGATCCCCGCCGACACGGGCGACCTCTGGGCCAGTCTCAACAACACCCGGAACAGTCTGTTCCGTGACCTGCCCACCTCCTGGACCAGCGTGCGGGTCAAGCTCTCCTTCGCCCCCTCCCAGCCTACGCAACAGGCTGGCCTGGTCGTCTACTCGCATGACGACGACTACGTCCAGGTCACCAAGGTTCAGACGTACTCCGGGCCGACGGTCGCAATGGTCCGCGAGACGCCGTCCACGGCCGATCTCATCAACCAGCATGCCGAACCGGTCAGCACCGGGCTGATCCTGCGCCTGGACCGCAACCCGGCCACCTCGCTCATCACCGGTTCCTACTCCCTGGATGGCAACACCTGGATCACCCTGACCAGTGTCAATGCCACCCTCGCCAATCCCAGGCTTGGCATCCTTGTGTGCGCCTCGCCTTCGGGTCTGCCCGTCGCCGACATCGAGTGGGCGGAGGTGGTCGGCGCTCCGGCCACTCCCTCGCTGGCCGTCTCTCCCACTTCGCTGACGTTTACAGCCCAGGAAGGGTCCAACCCGGCGGCGCGCGCCCTGGCGGTTCGCAATGTCGGGGGAGGCATACTCACCTGGACACTGACCCCGGGCGGCTCGGCGCCCTGGCTGCACGTGTCCACCCTTTCCGGGTCCGGCGATGCCGATGTCCAGGTCAGCATCGATGCCACCGGATTGACCGCCGGCACTTACTCCAGTTCCGTCACGGTCCAGGCGCCCGGCGCGGCCGGTTCGCCCCAGACCATCCCGGTCCAACTGACGATCACCGCTCCGACGCCCCCGCCCCCGGATTCGATCCGCTACAACTTCACCTACGCCGACCGCGCCTCTCTTCTAAGCGCGGGCTGGAGTTACCTGGCGCGCACCGCCTCGGGGTCCAACCGCAACACCGAACAGACCTCCGGCGCCGTCGTCTCCTATGACCAGGCGCTTCATCCCGGGACCCTGCGGATCCCCGCCGACACGGGCGACCTCTGGGCCAGTCTCAACAACACCCGGAACAGTCTGTTCCGTGACCTGCCCACCTCCTGGACCAGCGTGCGGGTCAAGCTCTCCTTCGCCCCCTCCCAGCCTACGCAACAGGCTGGCCTGGTCGTCTACTCGCATGACGACGACTACGTCCAGGTCACCAAGGTTCAGACGTACTCCGGGCCGACGGTCGCAATGGTCCGCGAGACGCCGTCCACGGCCGATCTCATCAACCAGCATGCCGAACCGGTCAGCACCGGGCTGATCCTGCGCCTGGACCGCAACCCGGCCACCTCGCTCATCACCGGTTCCTACTCCCTGGATGGCAACACCTGGATCACCCTGACCAGTGTCAATGCCACCCTCGCCAATCCCAGGCTTGGCATCCTTGTGTGCGCCTCGCCTTCGGGTCTGCCCGTCGCCGACATCGAGTGGGCGGAGGTGGTCGGCGCTCCGGCCACTCCCTCGCTGGCCGTCTCTCCCACTTCGCTGACGTTTACAGCCCAGGAAGGGTCCAACCCGGCGGCGCGCGCCCTGGCGGTTCGCAATGTCGGGGGAGGCACACTCACCTGGACGCTGACCCCGGGCGGCTCGGCGCCCTGGCTGCACGTGTCCACCCTTTCCGGGTCCGGCGATGCCGATGTCCAGGTCAGCATCGATGCCACCGGATTGACCGCCGGCACTTACTCCAGTTCCGTCACGGTCCAGGCGCCCGGCGCGGCCGGTTCGCCCCAGACCATCCCGGTCCAACTGACAGTGACACAGCCAACGCCGGGGGCGACAAGGTACAACTTCACCTACACCGACCGGAGTTCCACCCTGGCTGCGGGCTGGAATTACCTGGCGCGCACCGCCTCGGGGTCCAACCGCAATACCGAACAGACCTCCGGCGCCGTCGTCTCCTATGACCAGGCGCTTCATCCCGGGACCCTGCGGATCCCCGCCGACACGGGCGACCTCTGGGCCAGTCTCAACAACACCCGGAACAGTCTGTTCCGTGACCTGCCCACCTCCTGGACCAGCGTGCGGGTCAAGCTCTCCTTCGCCCCCTCCCAGCCCACGCAACAGGCTGGCCTGGTCGTCTACTCGCATGACAACGACTACGTCCAGGTCACCAAGGTTCAGACGTACTCCGGGCCGATGGTCGCAATGGTCCGCGAGACACCGTCCTCGGCCAGTCTCATCAACCAGCATGCCGAACCGGTCAGCACCGGGCTGATCCTGCGCCTGGATCGCAACCCGGCCACGTCGCTCATCACCGGTTCCTACTCCCTGGATGGCAACACCTGGATCACCCTGACCAGTGTCAATGCCACCCTCGCCAATCCCAGGCTTGGCATCATTGTGTGCGCCTCGCCTTCCGGCCTGCCCGTCGCCGACATCGAGTGGGCCGAAGTCTTCGAATAATACTCCTCCTTTCCCGATCTGATGGACCTGGTTGGACGCTGACGCGTCCAACCAGGTCCCTTTTTCGCCGGCAGGCCATTGCCCAAGCAACAAACCAGCCGGCGGCATCCCTGCGATCGAGTTCACCATTTCAAATGAATCCCGTTCAAGAAGACCCACCCGCCGATATCTCGGAACAAGGTCCGGACACCCCCATGTGTGCGATGCCGTCTTCGACTCCGGCGGATGGTCCTTCATCTGCCCCTTTGCCCAACCAGAAGACCTATGGTCAAATCCTGAAGTCTTCGGCAATCATCGGTGGTTCATCGGTCGCCGGCATCGGTCTTGGCATTGTGCGAACGAAGGCGATGGCGCTGATCCTGGGGCCGGCCGGGATTGGATTGATGGGTCTCTTCGGCGCGATCTCCGATCTCTCCCGCACGATAGCCGAGATGGGGATCAACGGCAGCGGAGTGCGGCAGATTGCCGTCGCGGCCGGAGAGGGAGATGATCGCCAGGTCGGACGGATCGCCCGAACGCTCTGGTGGGTCTCCATTCTCCTTGGGAGCGCCGGAGGCCTGCTCCTGGCGGCGTTTTCCGGGCCCGTTTCGCGCGTCTCCTTCGGGACGGATGCGCGCGCCGGCGCCGTGGCGGTCCTGGGTCTCGCCGTCCTGTTCGCGACATTGAACTCCGGTCAGACCGCACTCATTCAAGGAGTCCGGCGGATTTCATTTCTTGCGCGGGCGAACATCCTTGGACCGCTTCTTGGGACGCTTCTGAGCGTGCCGATTGTCTGGGCATTCGGAGAACGCGGGATTCCGGGTGCCCTGATCTCGATCGCGGTGACAACCGCCGTTGCATCGTATTGGTACAGTCGCAAACTGGGCATCCCCAGGATCCGTCTGAGGCCGGCCGAGGTCTGCACGGAAGCCTCCCACCTCCTGAAGCTCGGCTTTGCGTTCATGAGCGGGACGCTGATGACCCTTGGGATTGGGTATCTCGTCCGGGCCATGGTCCTTCGGGGACTGGGTGAGGCGGCGGCAGGCTACTACCAGGCTGCATGGACCCTGGCCAGCCTCTACATCGGTTTCATCCTGAATGCCATGGGCGCCGATTTCTTCCCCAGGCTCACGTCGGTTGTTCGGGAACCGCAAACGATGAACCGGCTTGTCAACGAACAGGCCGAAATCTGCCTCCTTCTCGGCGGCCCGGGAATCGCGGCCACCATCACGCTGGCGCCCCTGGTCATTCGCTTCTTCTACTCCGCCAGTTTCGCTCCGGCCGTGGAATTGCTGAGTTGGATGTGCTTTGGGATGCTGTTTCGAATTTGTTCGTGGCCGGTCGGCTTTGTGCTGCTCGCCAAGGGGGATCGCATGAGGTTTGTCCTGACGGAACTGTTCACCCACTCGACCCATGGAGTTCTCGTCTGGCTGTGTCTTCGATTCTGGGGTCTGCGCGGAATCGGCATCGCTTATCTGACAGTCTACGTTTTGTATTGGATCCTGATCCAGGTGATCGTCGGCAGGTCCAGCGCGTACCGCATGTCGGCCCCGAATGCGCGGACGACCCTCGCGATCGTCCCCGCCATCGGGTTGATTGTCGCCGCCGGCCGCCTCCTGCCTTCGTGGGTGGCGATCGCCATCGGGTGCATCCTGACGATTGCCGTCACAGCCCACTCCATCCGGACGTTGTGCCACCTCGTGCCACCGCATCGGATGCCGCCGGTCATTGCGAAGGTCCTTCGCGCGCTTCACCTGCTTCCCGCGTGACGCTCGACGAAGGAGTCGTGTTGCACGGGCGGGCCTTGATGGCCCTGCACATGAAACCGCTCCAGCCGCGCTGGTAGTTCATTCGCGTAGAGCCGGCTCCCTGATGAAATTCATTTCCCCTTGACACCTAGTTGGTGGATGGCTTAGGGCAGGCGACACCAACAAACTCCACAATGGACGTACCAACATTCCTCCTGAGGGCAACCCTCGTTGTGTGTTCTTCGCTCCCGGCGTTTGGCGCCGCCTTCATTTCTCCCACTTCTTACGTCTCGGATTCCGCGGGAGAAGGCATCGCAGAACATGGCGGCTCGTATGATTACTACGACGACACCGGGAACCAGCTTGCGGACGGGGTCAAGGGAGTGGACGACTGGGCGACCGACCTGGGAAATGGCCCTGCCTACGAATGGGTGGGATGGCGGTTCGCGGAGCCCACGATCACTTTCAACTTCGCGTCCTCCGTCACCATCAATGAGGTCCATGTCGGCTTGAACCGTGATGACGCCGACAGCATTTTTATTCCAGCGTCGATCGATGTCGGAGGCACCCTATTTCCGCTTTCTCCCACCGCGTTTCCCGATACATCGCGCGGGGATGTCGTCCTCACGGGTAACTGGACGGGCAGTTCGCTGACGGTCAAGCTGATCGACAACAATCCGAATGGCTTCATGTTCTCGGACGAGATTCAGTTCGCCGCGGTGCCGGAACCCCGGGTCTGGGGAGTCTCGGCCGGCATTGGGTTGCTGGCATTCGCCTGGCTCCGACGGCGCACCCGTCCGTCGCCTGGCCGGGGGTCTTTGATCGGGAAGTGACCCACGAAGAAGGGCCGATGGGAGCCCAACCCGGGCTGTTGAACCGGCCCGCCCGCGCGTGCGTGCCGGCCCCGGTTGGGGCCCCTGGTTGGCCGGACCGCGCGAAGTCGCGCAGCCCCCCTGCGTCCACCATTCGTCAGGCAGGTCCGACCCGCCTCGTTCCTCCGCAATCGCCGCTCCCACCCCCTTCGGGGAGCGGCCGTTTCGTCTCATTTTCTGATCCAACTGGTGCGTCCGTACTTCACCGGGTCGGGCGGCGCTGAAATTTCAAGGCGATTCGGCGCCCATACTCCAGTAACATTCGGTGATCCAACCTCAATCATGTACACAGCCATTGTCGGCCTCGGTTACGTCGGACTTCCACTCTCCCTTCAATTCGCGCGATCCGGCGCGAGGGTCCTGGGACTCGACATCGACCCGGAGAAGGTCAAGTCGCTGAAGAACAGCAAGTCCTACATTCACCACATTTCGGATGAAGCGGTCGCGGAGCAGATTCAGGCGGGACGGCTGGATGCCTCCACGGAATTCTCGCGAGTGAAGGAAGTGGAGGCGGTCATCATTTGTGTCCCGACACCGCTCAATAAAAACCGGGAGCCGGACATTTCCTACATCGTGAAGACCGGAGAGGCGATTGCACCCCACCTTCGTCGCGGGCAGCTCGTGGTGCTGGAATCGACAACCTACCCGGGAACGACCGATGGGGAGCTGCGCCAGGTGCTCGAGTCCGGATCGGGACTTACTGCCGGCACGGATTTCCACCTTGCCTTCTCTCCCGAGCGCGAAGATCCGGGGAACCCGCAATCGCGGGTGGCCGAAATTCCGAAGGTGGTGGGAGGACTCACACCGGCCTGCCTGGAAAAGGTTCGGGCGCTTTATGGCAAGGCGATCAGGACGATCGTGCCGGTGTCGTCCTGCCGCGCGGCGGAGGCGACCAAACTCCTCGAGAACATCTTCCGCGGTGTGAATATCGCCCTGGTCAACGAACTTAAAATGGTCTACGGGGCGATGGGCATCGATATTTGGGAGGTGATCAATGCCGCGCGGACCAAGCCCTTCGGGTTCATGCCGTTCTACCCGGGACCCGGCCTGGGCGGCCACTGTATTCCCATTGACCCGTTCTATCTCACCTGGAAGGCGCGCGAGTACGGTCAGTCCACCCGCTTCATCGAGCTGGCCGGCGAGATCAACACGGCGATGCCGGAATTTGTGATTCACCGCGTGATTGATGCCCTGAACAGTCAGCGCAAGGCCCTCAATGGATCCAAGATCCTCGTGCTTGGTCTTGCCTACAAAGCCAATGTTGACGACGACCGGGAATCGCCCAGTTACGCCCTGATGGAGGGTCTCAAGCGGCGCGGCGCCGAGGTCGCCTATCATGACCCCTACGTGCCCGTGATCCGACCGACACGCGAACACCCCCATTGGGCAGGCACCCGGTCGGAACCCTGGGACCCGAAGACCATCGGCGCGTACGATTGCGTGCTGATCAGCACGGCCCATGCGTCGGTGAACTACTCGCAGCTTGCCGAATGGGCGTCCCTCGTCGTCGACACCCGAAACGCGATGATCGGCGTCCAAACACGTCCGGGACAGGTGTGGAAGGCGTGAAGCGGATGAAGTACCCCCGGAACATCCGCGTGCCGGCGCGGGGCCGGGCGCCCTGGGAGGGGCCGCCTGCTCCGTCGCCCGTATCGTTGACCGTTCCTTTCGGCCGATGAAGATCTCCGTATTTGGTCTCGGCTATGTTGGCGCGGTGGCCGCGGGATGCCTGGCGGCGCGGGATCATACCGTCGTCGGGGTGGATATCGCCCCCTCCAAGGTGGAGGCGCTGAAAGCGGGCAGGGCGCCCATCATTGAACCTGGCCTGGAGGAGCGGCTGACGAGCGCGCTGGGGGCCGGGCGTCTCAGTGCCACGACCGATGCGGCGGAAGCGGTTGCCGCCAGCGAGGTCTCCATGATCTGTGTTGGAACCCCTTCGTCGATCAGCGGCGGCCTGGATCTCCGGTTTGTCCGCCATGTCACCGGACAAATTCTCGAGGCGCTCAGGGCCGGCAACAGGCCGCACGCCCTGGTGTTCCGCAGCACCATGCTCCCCGGCAGCACGCGGGAGATCCTGCGTGATGTGGGGTCCGACCTGGTGTCCACGGGCCGCGTCCGCGCGTTTTACCAGCCGGAGTTCCTTCGGGAAGGCTCGGCGGTCGGCGACTTCGAGGATCCTTCCCTGCAGGTGGTGGGGACGGAGGATGGTGATCCTCCTCCGGCGGCCCTCAAGGACCTTTTCGGAAAGGACGTCGCGGTCGTTCGTTGGGAGTCGGCGGAGCTTCTAAAGTACGCGTGCAATGCCTTCCATGCCGCGAAGATCACGTTTGCGAATGAGATGGGGCGGCTGGGGAAGGTGCTGGGCGTGGATGCGGCCGGGGTGATGGAGCTTCTCACTCGCGACACGCGGTTGAACATCTCCCGCTACTATCTTCGCCCCGGCAATCCGTTTGGAGGATCCTGCCTGCCGAAGGACGTGCGGGCGGTGGCGCATCGAGCCCGCCAGCTCGGCGTGGGTCTTCCGCTTGTGGAGAGCCTGCTGCCCAGCAACGAGCGGCACCTCCAGAGCCTGCTGGAGCTGATCGCGGCTTCCGGCCAACGCGAGGTGATCCTTCTCGGCCTTGCCTTCAAGGCCCACACCGATGATCTGCGCGAAAGCGCGATGGTGGAGGTGGCGCAACACTGCCTGGGCCGGGGCTACAAGGTGCGAATCTTCGATCCCGCCCTGAATGTGGCCGCCCTCGTGGGCGCCAACAAGCGCGACATCGACATCCGGATGCCGCATCTCGCCAGTCTGCTTCACAACGACCTCGGGTTGGCCGTCGGCTCACGCGGCCTGCTGGTGGCGTCCCAACCGGTCGCTCCCGTGGACCTCCTCGCGGCCGTGGTCACCTCCGAGCACGCCATCCTGGACCTGAATGGGTGGCCCGAACTGCGCGCGCTCAACATTCCGTACGAAGGCTTTTGCTGGTGAACCCGTTTGCGTCAGTGTATCGCCCGTCATGAGGATCCTTGTTACCGGGGCCGCCGGATTCATCGGCTACCACGTCAGCCGCCGCCTGCTCGACCGTGGCGATGAGGTGATCGGTCTCGACAATCTCAACCCTTACTATGACGTCGCCCTCAAGGAGGCGCGCCTCCGCCAGTTGACCGGGCTGCCGGCATTCAGCTTCCACCGCGTCGATCTCGAGAACGCCGAAGGCGTGACCGATGTATTCCGCGAGACGCGCCCCGAGCGGGTGATCCACCTGGCAGCCCAGGCGGGGGTGCGCTATTCGCTGACGCACCCGCGCGCCTACGTCGAGAGCAACCTGGCCGGGTTTCTCAACATGCTGGAAGGTTGCCGACATCATGGGACCGGGCACCTGGTCTATGCCTCCTCGAGTTCGGTATACGGTGCAAACACCCGGATGCCATTTCGGGTTGGCGACACGGTTGATCATCCCGTCAGTCTCTATGCCGCTTCCAAGAAGGCGAATGAACTGATGGCTCATGCCTACAGTCATCTCTATGGGATTCCGACCACGGGTCTTCGCTTCTTCACGGTTTATGGACCGTGGGGCCGACCGGACATGGCCCTCTTCCTGTTCACCAAGGCCATCCTCGAAGGCCGTCCCATCGAACTCTTCAACGAGGGCCGCATGCGGCGCGACTTCACGTACATCGACGACATTGTGGAGGGCGTGGTCCGGGTGACGGACCGGCCAGCGGCCCCGGATCCGTCCTGGAACGGGGACGCGCCCAACCCGGCGACGAGCCGGGCCCCCTACCGCCTCTACAACATCGGAAACAATCAGCCGGTGGAGTTGCTGCACCTGATCGAGGTCCTCGAGAAGGCGCTGGGCCGAGCCGCCCGGCGCACCCTGCTCCCGATGCAACCGGGTGACGTTCCCGCGACGTGGGCAGACGTCGAGGATCTCTCTCGCGACGCCGGATTTGCGCCCTCCACCCCGATCGAGGAAGGCGTCAAACGATTCGTCGATTGGTACCGGTCGTACTATGGCTGACAGCCATCCCGGCCACGACCGCCCCGATTCTTCCAGCGAACGCCCCGCCATCGAGGGCGTTCGTCCATGCCGGGCCCGCCGGCGCTCCAGGCGGCGAATGCTTGGACTCGCGGGCGCCGCGGCCGTCCTTCTCTTCGTCGCCTGGTTCTTCCGCACGGTTCACCCGTTTCTGGCCAGGACCGATCGCATCGAGGCACGCTATCTGGTCGTGGAAGGCTGGATCCCCGACTACGCGCTCGAAGCTGCCGCCCGCGAATTCCGCCAGGGCGCCTATTCCCTGGTCCTGACGACTGGGGGCCCTCTCGACTACGGAAGCTTTCTCTCGCCTTATGCCTCCTATGCCGATTGCGCGGCGGCCGGGCTTCGGCGAATGGGCCTGAGTTCGAACGTGGTTGTGTCGGTTCCGACCACCGTCCGGCATCGCAATCGGACGTACTCGTCCGCGCTCGCCCTGCGCGCCTACGGCGAGGCGCACGGCATTCGTTTCGGCTCCATCAACCTGGTGTCGCTGGGGGCGCATGCAAGGCGAAGTCGACTGTGTTTTCGTCGCGCTCTTGGGCCTTCGGTCGGTGTGGGAATCCTGTCGATACCGAACCGGGATTACGATCCGGATCATTGGTGGCGCTTCAGCGAGGGGGTCAAGACCGTGGGCGGCGAACTGCTGGGAATCGCCTACGCGGGCTTGGCGGTGGACTACGGTTCCTGAGAGCCCGTCTGAGAGCCCGCCGGGCCGGCAGCGGGAACTCCTGCGTGACCGCCCCCGGACCTGGCTGCTAGCGTGGCGACCGTCACATGAACCTTAACGCCTCCGCGTTTCGCAGGCTGTCGCCCCGCCGTGCACCCTCCGGGGGCCTCACCCTTGGAGCCCGTCTGAAAAGTGGGAAGGGCCCTGTTTTCAGGCGGGCTCTTACACTCCTCGGAATGGGTGCGGCGGTCCTGGCCCAAGAGACGCCGCCGGGCGCGTTGCCGGGGGCGCCGGCCAACGCCGGGTCCCCGTCGAATCCGACCGTGGCGGCGCCTGCGCCGATTGGAATGCCGCCGGAGTCCCTGACCTTCGACCCGACCGCATACGGCCTGCCGTCCGCGGGCGGAACGAATGAGATGGAGACCGCGCCCGCGCCGCTGCCTTGGCTGCCTGCCAATACGCCGCGGGTGCCGGAGTGGGCGGCGCCGGGACAGCCTGGAAGCCCTTTCCTCCGTCCGGGTTTTGGGACATCGAGCCTGGGTGCCGCCGCTCTGCCGACCACTCCGGCACGCGCGCGCGGAACCGACCGCGCGCAGCTCATTCCGCTGGGGCCCTTCGACCTCGCACCCAGCCTGGAGTACCAGGTTCTCTACGGGACGGGACAACTGTCCGGCCCCGACCAGGGGGAGGCGACCTGGCAGCAGACCCTCACACCGGGGATGACGGTGTACGCGGGCGATCATTGGTCGGTCGCCTACAGGCCGAGTCTGCGGTTCTACAGTGCCAACGGCTATGACGACACCGTCGATCATCTCGTCACGCTGGGAGGTTGGGCCGAATGGCAGGAATGGCGCTTCCGCCTGGACCACGCCTCGGCCATTACGAGCGATCCGCTGATCGAGACAGGCCAGCAGACCGACCAGACGACCCATTCCACTGCGGTGGGCGCCACCTGGGACCGGGGCGAACGGGGCATCTACGACTTCACCCTTTCCCAAAACCTCCGTCTCACTGACGCGAGCTCCGACCTCTATTCGTGGGATCTTCAAAACTGGTATGACTATCCCCTTCGACCAAACCTGAAGGTGGGCGTCGGGGTAGCGGTCGGATACGACTATTCCGACCCTGGAACGGACATGGCGAATGAGCGCCTCAATATCCGCGTGGCCGGACCCCTTGGAGCGAAGATCACTTACAACGCCAGCGCAGGCGTCGAGATTCGTCACTTCGTGCAGGGAAATGCCACCACGGCCGTGGCCCCTGTGGCATCGGTGGGATTGATCTACCAGGCCCTTGAAAAGACAGCCTTTTCGGTGGGCTTCGCGTACGACGTGGGCACCTCCTATTTCACCGACGAGTATACCAAGACCGCATCGGTGCAGGGTGGAATCACCCAGATCCTCAGTGAGCGCTGGACCGCGGCGATCAGCGGCGGCTACCGCCAGACGAGTTACGAGAGCACCCAGTCCGGTCTGCCAACCGCGCGGGAGGACGGCTCCGCATTCGCAAATGTTTCGCTGAGCGCGAAGATTCTTCGGACGGTCAGCGCGACCCTGTTCTACTCATTTCGAGGGAATAATTCCGACGCGGAGGTGTTTTCGTTCAACAGCCACCAGGTCGGTTTGAGCGTCACCTGGGCGCTGTGAGCCGGCGGCCCCGCACGGCCCCGGAATCTTTTCTTAAGACAGTCCCTTTGGATTCCGATAAAGACCCCGGAGGCGCCTGTTCCCAGGCGCACCGAGGCGATGCGATTTTCCGAGACGCGCACCCTGATGCCGATGGACTCCGTCCGCCGCCGTCGAATGGCCTGGTGTCTGGCGATCATCGCGCTGGTCACCGTCGCTTGCGGCCCCGCGTGGATAAAACTCCTCCGGGATGCCACTGGCGACGCCCTGCATGCTTATGCAGCGGCGATCCCGTTTCTCAGCGCCTGGCTGGTGTGGAGGCATCGAGCGGAATCTCCCGATCCTCCCCCTCGCGCGGCTCGGACACCCGCGGTCCTTCTCGGCTTCCTGGCGGTACTCAGCATCTCCGCCGGCAGATGGGCGGCCCATGCGGGATGGATTGCCACCGACACCTCCTGGCTGACGACCCAGATGCTCGGGTGGGTCCTCGCCGTTTGGGCGGCCGTCCTCGGCACGTTCGGCATGTCGTTGTTTCGGCGGCACGCGTTTGCGCTTGGATTTCTGCTCTTCACCATTCCGCTTCCGACGCCCGTGGTGAACGCGGTCGAGATCGGGCTCCAGCAGAGTTCTGCCTGGGCGGTGGACACCGCCTTCCGCGCGACGGGCGTCACCTTCTACCGAAGCGACCGGGCCTTTGTGCTTCCGGGTCTGACCTTCGTGGTGGCCCAGGAATGCAGCGGGATCCGGTCCACGCTGGTCCTTTTCATTGTGGGGGTGCTCGGGGGAAAAATGATCCTCCGAAGGCCGTTGCACCGGGCCATTCTCGCGCTGGTCATTCCGCCCCTGGGGATCGCCCGCAACATGGTTCGGATCCTCACCATCACCCTGCTTTCGGTCCATGTGGATCCGCGGATCATCGATTCGCCGCTTCATCATCAGGGAGGACCGCTCTTCTTTGCCGCGAGCCTGGTGCCTTTCTTCGCGCTGTTGGCCTGGCTGCGGCGCCGTGAACGATCGACACCCGATCAGGCGGCCGAACCATTGCCGGGCCCGCCGTTCGCCCACGACCTGAGTGATCCCACCGGGCAGGGCAGGCCCTCACCGAGCGTCCCCTGAAGGCCAACTCCTGGAACGCCACCTTTTTATCATGTCCGTGAAATCCCTTCCATTTCTCCTCCGCCTTGCGATCGCGACCCTGCTTGCGTGGTGGGTCAGCGGCTGTTCGCGCCAAAACGACCTCGAGGGGCACCTGGCCGAGGCGAAGAAGCACTACCAGACCCACGATTACGAGAAGGCAAAGATCGAGTTCATGAACGTGCTGCAACTCGATCGGACCAACGCCGTCGCGCGCCAGCACCTGGCCAAGATCCTGTTCGTCCAGGGCCAGGCCGCGCAGGCATTTCCGCTCCTGGTCTGGGCCGCCCACAACGCCCCGGCTGACGTCGAAGTCCACGAGGACCTTGCGGTGATCTATGCGAATCTGCCCGGCGACACGAACCGGACGCGCCTGCTCGATGAGATCGAGCTCCTCCTCGAACACTCCGCGACCAACGAGATGGGTGTCCTCCTGCTTGCGGACACCGCGCGCACCCCGGAGCAGTTCAGCGACCTGGAACAACGGCTGAAAGGCCTTCGCGCCAGGGCCGGCGATCACGCCATTTTCCATGTCGCCGAGGGCACTCTGGCTCAACGACGGGGCGACACCAACGTCACCGAGGCCAGCTTCCGCTCCGCCATCACCCTGGAACCTTCCTTCGCGCCCGCGCGCCTTGCCTACGGCAATTTTCTCATGCTGCAGCACCGTCCGGATGAAGCCGAAGTCCAGTTCAGGGCGGCGCGGGATTCGAGTCCGCCCTATTCCGTCGCGTGGGAACGCTGGGCGCACTTTCTCCTGGAACGGGGTCGCCTGGCGGAGGCAAAGACGGTCCTGGACGAAATCAATGCGAAGGCCCCGGAGCGGATCAGCGCGTGGAATACCCGCGCGCAGATCGCGCTGTCCGAGCAGCAATTCGACGAGGCGGACCGAATACTCACGCGCGCCCTGAGCCTGGCGCCTTCCAACCTGGAGAGTCTCCGCGCCATCGGGCAACTCCGTCTGGCCCAGAACAAACCGGCGGACGCCATTCGCAACCTGGAAAAGGTGGCCGATATGGCGCCGCGCTCCGCCCAGGTTCATTACCAATTGGCCCTGGCGCATCTCGTCAACAAGGACACGACGCGAGCCGCCGGCTCCCTCGAGACCGCCATACAGCTCGAACCGGACATGGTTCCCGCCATCGTGCTGCTGGCGGATCTGAACATTGCCCGCGGTCGGGCTGACGAGGCGGCCAGCGCGCTGAGCCGGGTCGTGCGGGCGCATCCACGCGTCGAACAGGCGCAACTGGCACTGATTCGGGCGGAGCGGGCGGCTGGACGGCCGGCCGACGCCCTGAACGTTGCGGTGAAGGCCCGCAAGGAACTGCCGCGGAGCGCTCCACTCGCCCTGCAGCTTGGAATGCTTCTCCGGCAACAGAAGCAACCGGGTCCCGCGCGAGAGGCACTGGAGGCCGCCACCCAGTTGTCGACCAACAGCCTTCCAGCACTCGAACAACTGGTGGGTCTGGATCTTGAGCAGAAGGACTACACTACGGCCCTCAGCCGGGTTCAGACACGCATCGATCGGGAACCACCCCGCCCGCTATTCTGGCTGCTGAAGGCGGAAGTTCTGCTGGCCCAAAACGACTCGGGCGGCGCCGAGGCCGCCTTGCGCAAGGCGCTGGAAATCGATCCGACCTCGGAAAACGCCGTCCTGGCGCTCGCGCGACTGTATGTCCGCGGAGGCAGGCAGAAGGAGGCACTGGAGGAAATCCACCAGATCCTCCAGCGGGACCCGACCAATCTCCGCGCCCTCATCCTGGTCGGGATGCTCGAGACGGAACGCGGCGACTACGCTCGCGCCAGGGAGGCTTATGAGACCGCCCTCAAGAAGCGTCCCGGTTCGACCCTGGTCCTGAATAATCTCGCTTACGTCCTTGCTGAACACCTGCATCAACCGGATGCGGCACACGCCATGGCGCTGAAGGCTCGACAGATCGCACCCGAAGATCCGCTGATTGCCGATACCCTCGGTTGGATCGAATACCGGCGAGGCCAGTACGCGGATGCCCTCCGCCTCCTCACCGAGGCTTCCGACCGTCTTCCGGAGAACCCCGAGGTCCTGTTCCATCTTGGAATGACCCACTACATGCTCGACCAGGAGCAACCTGCGCGGCGCGCCTTCCAAGACGCTCTCAACACGACCGGCGATTTCCCTAGCCGTGCCCTCGCGCAGGAGCACCTGTCCATCCTGGACGCTGGTACGGGGAAGGCGGCCGACCCGCTTCCCCTCCTCGAGGCGCGACGCAAGGAGACACCGGGGGATATCATGGTCCTCTCCCGTCTCGCCGCCGCCTACGAGGCGGCAGGCGACCACGCCAAGGCCGCCGGGGCCCTCGAAGCCGGCCTTGCAGCGAACCCGCAATCAGCGCCCTTCATGGTCAGGCTGGCCGAATTGGAAGCCGGACCCCTGAAGAATCGAGCCAAGGCCATGGAACTGGCTCGATCCGCGCGGAACCTGGCGCCCGATGATCCCGGGATCGCCTATACCCTGGGCCGTCTTGCCATGGACGCGGGCGATCCCGCGTGGGCCTATCCGCTCCTCCAGGAAAGCCATCGCCGCCTGCCTGACCGCGCCGAGATTGGCTGCGAACTGGCGCTTGCAGCCTATAGCCAGGGGCGGATCGACGAGGCCGTTCAGGCCCTGCAGGACGTGACTTCCATGCCCTCCGCGGATCCGGCGGTCATCGCGGGAGCCCGGGATTTCCTGAGGCTGGCCGCCCTTGCCCGGGATCCCTCCTCATCCGGGGCGGAGGACCGGGTCCAGGCCGCGTTGGAGAAGGAGCCCGACCGCCTGGTGGCGCTGCACGCGTCCGCCGCGCTCGCCGCGCAAAACCGGCGCTGGACCGAGGCGCGCGACGCCTATGAACACATTCTGCAGCGCTACCCGAAATTCACTCCCGCCGTCCATGCCCTGGCCCTCTTGTACACCGAACCCTTGCGGGACGACGCGAAGGCCTTCGAACTTGGAATGAAGGCGCGTGAAGCGGATCCGGGCGATGAGGAGCTTGCCGCGGCGCTTGGCAAGGTCGTATGTCGGCGAGGCGACTTTCGGTACGCCACTGAATTGCTGGGAGAGGCCGTCGGCCATCACAGCACCGATCCAAGTGTGTATTATCACCTCGGCCTGGCGGAAGCTGGACTTCACCAGCCGGCCGGCGCCCGGTCGGCATTCGACAAGGCCCTGGCACTGGATCCGAAGGGTCCCCTGGCGGAGGACATTCGAAAACGGTTGAAGGAACTGGGAACAGAGTAACGCGGTCGCGACGGTGATCGAATGAAGATCCTCCTCTGGGGGGGGCGGCGCGACCGCCCCCCCTTTTTTGTTGTTTCATTGTTTGACGGATTGACCGCCGACCGACGCATCGGACCCTTTCACAGGTTCAAGCCCATGATCTGGCGTGCACGACACTTCGAGGTCCGCTTCCCCGCCCCGCTCTGGTGATGGGCGTGCTCAATGTGACACCCGATTCCTTCTCGGACGGCGGTCATTTCGGCTCGCTGGAAGCCGCGGTGAAACGGGGTGTCGAACTCGTGAGCCAGGGCGCAGACCTTCTCGACATCGGGGGGGAATCGACGCGACCCGGGGCCATCCCGGTGTCCGAGGGGGAGGAGATGGCCCGCGTGCTGCCGGTGGTTGAACAACTGTCCCGCCTGGTGCCGGTGCCGCTTTCAATCGACACCTCCAAGGCGGCCGTGGCGCTCGCCGCGTTGGCGGCTGGCGCCAGCATCGTGAATGACGTGGCCGCGACGAATGCCGATCCCGCCATGGCCCGCGCCGTGGCCGAGACGGGAGCGGGGTACGTCGCGGTGCACATGCAGGGGACGCCCGAGTCGATGCAATTGAATCCCCGGTACACGGATGTCGTCGGAGCGGTGAAGTCTTTTTTCACGAGATGCCTGCAGACGCTGAGTGCCGGCGGGGTGCATCCCGAGCAGGTGGTCCTGGATGTGGGAATAGGCTTCGGAAAGACCTTGACACACAATTTGCAATTGCTGGCGCGCATCGGGCAATTTAGAGAGCTGGAGAGACCCCTGCTGCTGGGTGTCTCGCGGAAGTCCTTCATGGCTCGCATCGTGGAGGCTCCCGTGCATGCGCGGTTGGCAGGAAGCCTGGCGGCGGCCTGTCTGGCGGTCGAACGCGGTGTGTCCATCGTTCGGGCTCACGATGTCGCGGAGACCCTCCAGGCGCTCCGGGTGACCGAGGCCATCCTGGTGCAGCAGAACGCATGATCCTGGAATTCATCCAGCTCTGGTGGCGGGCGGTGGTGGAAGTCCTTCTGCTTTCCACCGCCATCTACTATGCCCTGCGCTTCGTCCGCGGGACCCGCGCCGCCCCGGTCCTGGTGGGGTTTTTGGCATCGCTCTTCATGCTCTTCGCCTTGTCCGCGATTCTTCGACTCGAAGTCCTGCGCTGGCTGGTGGGCGCGGGTGCCGCGTTCATCGCCTTCGCCGCCCTGGTGATTTTCCAACCCGAGCTCCGGCGGATGCTCGCGAGCTCGGCGACCTCCCCATGTTCACGACTGTGCGGGAGAGACGGGAGAACATCGAGGTCATCGTCCAGGCCGCCGAACGGCTCTCCGAGGTCCGCATCGGCGCCCTCATCGCCATCGAACAATCCATCCATCTCGCAGGAGGCCGTCGAGTCCGGGAGTCCGCCGTGGACTGCGAGGCCACGCCGGAGATGCTCGAAACCATCTTCTTTCCCAATAACGCCATCCATGACGGCGGCGTCATCATCAAGGGCGACCGCATCGCCTACGCCGCCTGCATCTTTCCCCTCACCCAACGCCAGGATCTCAACAAATCGCTCGGCACCCGCCACCGCGCCGCCATTGGCCTGAGCGAGGAAACCGACGCGGTCGTCGTGATGGTCTCCGAAGAGACCGGGCGCGGTCTCCTATGCCTATAAAGGCCAGTTTCGTCGCGGGGCGTCACCTCCAAGGAACTCCGCGCCTTCCTCAGTTCCATCCTCGTCGACCGTCGAGCGGACAGGGACCCCCAGCGACTGGTTGGTTTCGCCGGTCGCCGTCCCGGTTTCGTCCGCGAGCGACGCTTCCCGCGCGGGCCCCCAAAACCAACACCCATGAATTGGCGCGAGGTCCTGTTCAGTAACCTGTGGCTGAAATTCCTAGCGCTTCGCGCTCGCCGTGATGATCTGGTCCGGCGCCCAGAACCCGAGAGCCGCATCGGCCGCTCGAACGTTCCCTGCACGACCTGCCCAACGTCCTTTCATCTCCGGGTGCCGCGCAACCAGTCCGCATCGATCCTTCCACCGCGCAGATCGATGTCTCCGGGGATTCCCTTTCGGTCCGCGCCCTGCTGCAGGCGAACCGATCGTCCTCGTCGAAGTCGGTGACGCTTTGCGCCGGGACCAACAATGAACCGGACCGAGCGCGACTTCCACGCCGGAATCCAGTTCATCCGGATCTCGACCTCCCCGCGATGTCGTGACACCGCGTTCTCCCGGAGCAATCGATCCCATCCCGCCGTCTCCCGTCCGGCGGGATCGTCCCCGGAGGGCAGGTCGAGATCGTCGCCTACGATCCAACCAGCGCCGCGGCCGCATGCCCGAACCGTCGAGCTTTCGAATCCCGAATCGTACCATTGACCCCTCGATCCTATCAAGACACCCCGGAAAATCTTCGGCACCGACGGCGTCCGCGGCACCGCCAACATCGAGCCCGTCACCGCCGAAACCGCCCTCAAACTCGGCCGCGCCGCCGGCCACGTCTTCAAAAACCTCGAATCACGACCGCGCGGGCCGCGGCACGCCACAAGATCGTCATCGGCAAAGACACCCGCCTCTCCGGCTACATGCTCGAGAACGCCATCTCCTCCGGCATCCTCTCCATGGGCGTGGATGTGCTCTTCATCGGCCCGCTGCCCACGCCCGGCGTCGCCTACGTCACCCGCAGCCTGCGCGCCGACGCCGGCATCGTCATCACCGCCTCCCACAATCCCTACGCCGACAACGGCATCAAATTCTTCCGCGCGGACGGCTACAAGCTCGACGACAAGATCGAGGCCGAGATCGAAAACCTGGTGTTCAGCGGCGAGATCGAAAACATCCGCCCCACCGCCGAGCGACATCGGCAAGGCCGTTCGCATCGACGACGCCCTCGGCCGCTACATCGAATTTGCCAAAGCCTCCTTTCCCGCGCGGCATGACGCTCGAAGGCATGCGCATCGTCGTCGATTGCGCCCATGGCGCCGCCTACAAATCCACCCCCTGCGTGCTGCGCGAACTCGGCGCGGAAGTCATCGTCTACGGCAATCCAACCGAACGGCAAGAACATCAACAAGGACTGCGGCTCCATGCACCCGGAGATGCTGTGCCAGAAGGTCCGCGAACACCGCGCCCACGTCGGCATCGCCCACGACGGCGACGCCGACCGCGTCCTGCTCTGCGACGAACCCGGCACGCTGATCGACGGCGACGACATCATGGCCATCGCCGCGCTGGACATGCTCCAGGCACGGCATCGCTTGCCGAACAACACCCTCGTCGCCACCGTCATGAGCAACGCCGGCCTCGAGGCCGCGCATCAAGGCCGCCGGCGGCCGTCTGGTCCGCACCGCCGTCGGCGACAAGAATGTCATCGATGAAATGCTCCAGCGGCGGATTCAACTTCGGCGGCGAACAAAGCGGCCACCTGATCTTCCGCGATTACTGCACCACCGGCGACGGCCTCGTCGCCGCGCTGCAGATCCTGCGGATCATGAAGACCACCGGCGACCGCTGGCGGATCTCGCGAAGTGCTGGACGCGCTTTCCGCAACTCGTCACCAACGTCAAGGTCCGCGAGAAAAGGCCGTTCGAGGAACTCGACGGCGTCATGGACCTGCTCAAGCAGGCTGAAGCCGATGTGGGCCAGGCCGGCGGCCGCGTTCTCCTGCGTTACTCCGGCACCGAACCCAAGGCGCGTCTGCTCATCGAGGGCCGCGACGCCCAAGTCATTGAAATCTGGAGCCGGAAGATCGCCGACTGCCTGCGGCGCCAGGTCGGGGCGTAGGCCCGGGAGGCACCCGCCGACTCACTTCAGGTACTTGTCCAGCGGGGGCTCGATGAGTTCCTTGACCTCCGGCTGATCCATGTTGTCGGCGGTGACCAGGGTGACCCCGGTATCGATCCGCTTCGGCACCTGCTCGCCCTTGAGGTGTTTGACCATCATCATCACGCCGTCATACCCCATGCGCAGCGGGTTCTGGACAACCAGGGCCTGGAGATTGCCCTTTCGCAGATCCGCGACGGATTGAACGCTGGTGTCGAAACCCACCATCTTGACCTTGCCACCGCCGAGTCCGAGATCGATCAGCGCCTTGGTCATGCCCACCGTCACCGATTCATTCGGGCAAAACACCCCGTTGACCTCCCGACCATACCGGTTGAGGAGATTCTGCGCCGCCTGGTAGGCCGTGTCGCGCGTCGCCCCGCCGTATTGGCCGCTCGAGATGATCTTGATCTCCGGAAACCCTCGGATTCCCTCGAGGAAGCCCGCTTCCCGCGCCTCGGTGCTGGCGGAACCGACGGCATAGCGGAGCATAATGACATTGCCCTTCCCCCCCAGCAGCTTTCCGAGGTGTTCGCCCGCCATCTTTCCCCCCAGGTGGTTGTCCGTCGCGACGAAGCTCACATATTTGTCCGTCTTCAGGCCCGAATCGATGATGACTACCGGGATCGCCGAGCTCACGGCGTTCTCCACGGGGCCGATCAGGGCCCGCTCGTCGAGCGGCGCCAGCACAATTCCGGACACATGCCGCGTCGTAAAGGTCTCCACCACCTGGATCTGCTGATCCCGATCATCCTCGCGGAGTGGCCCTTTCCAAATCACGTCTACCGCCGTTCCCGCCGCCTTCAACTCCGCCTCCGCCTTGCGTGCCCCTGCTTCGATCGAACGCCAGAACTCGTGGATCGTTCCCTTGGGAATGACCGCGATCGTGTAGGTCTTCCCCGGGGTCGCCGCCCCCGTTGCGGCGCCGCCCTCCCCTCCCTCCGAAGTGCCTTCGCCTTCCTTTCCGCACCCCGCCCAAATCCCCGCGCAACACAAGACCAGTAGAAGTGACCCGAGTGGCTTCATGGGCCCCACGCTAGGAAAAGCGCCAACCCACTTTCAACCGGAAGTTCCAAAACAGAGGGTCGGACTCGGCGAATCCTGGAAGGTGTTCTCAACCTTCACGTGGACGGCGCCCAGCGCCTGAAGGCGGGCGGCCACCTCGCGGTAGGCCAACTCGGGCCGATTGCAGTCCCGGCTGAGATGGCCGAGGTAGATGCGCTGCAAATGGTCCGACATGACTTCGGCCGCGACCTCCGCGGCCATCGCATTGGACAGGTGCCCGTGCCGGCTCAGGATGCGTTGCTTGGTCGGCCACGGACGGCGGGTGTCCTCCTGGAGGAGTTTCAGGTCGTGATTCGCCTCCAGGACGAGGATCTGGGCCGGCCGCACCCGTTCCACGACGAGTCGGGTCGCATGCCCCAGATCCGTCAGGAAGCCGATGTTCCCGGCGGGGGTGCGAAGCAGAAATCCGACAGGATCATAGGCGTCGTGCGGCACCGGGAAGGTCTCCACCCCAACATCGCCAATTTCGAACGAGGCGCCCGTCTGGAAGATGGCCGCCTTGAGCCGGCAGCCGATCGCCAGCTCGGTGGCCTCGCGTGTCAAACGATTGCAGTACACGGGCACGTCAAGTTTCGCGGCAAACACGCTCAGCCCGTGAATGTGGTCGCCGTGTTCGTGCGTGATGAGGATCCCGGTCAGCGTTTCCGGGCTTCGCCCGATGCCGGCAAGACGCTGCCGGATCTGTCGCGCACTGAACCCGGCGTCAATCAGGAGCCGCACCGAATCGGTCTCCAGGTACGCACAATTCCCTCCGCTGCCGCTTCCCAGGATCGTGAACTGCACGGACACGCACGAGACGCTAACCTCACCTCGTTCGCGGGCTCAAGACCGGCCGGAGACTTGCCTCGACGTGCCGTGGGGTTAGCTTGCCCGCCCCTATGGAAAACGTGGTCATCATCGGAACGGGATGCGCGGGGCTGACGGCGGCCATTTACACGGCCAGGGCAAACCTGAATCCGCTGGTCCTGGCCGGTCCGATGCCCGGCGGGCTGCTGACGACGACCAGCATCGTGGAGAACTACCCGGGCTTCCCCGATGGCGTCGACGGGTACGAACTGATGACGCGCATGCAAAAGCAGGCGGAACGCTTCGGCGCCCGCGTGAAGTTTGGCACCGTCGAATCGGCCCGCCTCGCGCAGGCCCCGCTCAAACTCGTCGTCGACGGCGAGCCCCTGGAAACGCGAACCCTGATCATCGCGAGCGGGGCGAGCCACCGTCACCTTGGACTCGACAGCGAGGCAAAACTCGAGAACCGGGGGGTCACGTACTGCGCGACCTGCGACGGGGCGCTCCCGATGTTCCGCAATCAGCCGCTGGTGGTTGTCGGCGGAGGAGATTCCGCCTGTGAAGAGGCGCTCTACCTGACCCGGTTCGCGTCCACCGTCCACCTCGTGCATCGGCGCGACCAACTCCGCGCCTCCCGGATCATGGCCGATCGCGTGCTGTCGAACGCGAAGATCCAGCCGGTGTGGGATTCGGTCGTCACCGGGATCCTGGATGTCGCCCGCAACAAGGTGACGGGCGTGCGCCTGCAGAACACCCGAACCGGTGCCGCCACCGAAATGGCGTGTGCCGGCGTCTTCATCGCGATCGGGCATGTCCCGAATACGCAGGTCTTCCAGGACCAACTGGAAATGGATGGAAACGGATATCTCCGCACCACGGAGGGGACGCGGACGGCCATCCCCGGAGTGTTCGTGGCGGGTGACTGTCACGACGCCGTGTATCGCCAGGCCATCACCGCCGGCGGGGAAGGCTGTGCCGCGGCCATCGAGTGCGAACGCCACCTCGCAGGTCTTCCCGCCTGAAATGGGCAAGTACCGCCACGTCTTCGGCGTCGGTGTTCAGAGCGCCCTGATCTACCGCGTCAACTTCCTCGTTCGCGCGGTGTTCGGCCTGGTGCCGCTTCTTGCGCTGATCCTGCTTTGGCGCGCGATCTACCAGGGGGCTCGTGACAACACGATCGGCGGCTATCGCCTGCCGGAGCTCGTCACTTATTATCTCATCATGAATGTCGTCGTCGCGCTCACGGCCGTCACGGAGGATGACTGGCAGATCGCGGATGACATCCGCGACGGACGCATCAGCCAGTTTCTCCTCAAGCCGATCGATTACCTCGGCTACCGACTGAGCCTGTTTGTCGCGGGGCGGCTCGTGTACACGGCGGCGGCGGCGATTCCAACGGGGCTGTTTCTATGGTCGCAACACGCCCAGTTGCAGGCGCCGGCGTCCTGGACCCACGCCGGCGCCTTTGTCGCGGCGCTGGTCCTCACCGCGCTTCTCCAGTTCTTCATCTCCTTCACCATGGCCCTCCTGGCCTTCTGGGTCCTGGAGGTGGCCACCTTCATTTTCATCGTCTTCGCCTTTGAATATGTCGCCGGCGGCCATTTGTTTCCTCTCGATCTCCTGCCGCCCCGGATCCTGGAGGTTTTGAACCTCACTCCCTTTCCGTATCTTCTCTACTTTCCCGTGCGCGTGTATCTGGGCCGGATCGAGGGCCGAGAACTCTGGTTTGGCCTCGCGCTGCAGGCTGGGTGGGTGATCGCCGCGTTTCTGCTGTCCCGCTGGGTGTGGCGCCGCGGGCTCCGGCACTACTCGGCCGTCGGAGGCTGAGAATGAATGCGGCGGCCCCACCTCCCGCATCCGGCACGTCGGCCGGCGCGCGTCAACACCAACCGGGTCGCTACATCGGCCTCTACGGGGCCTTTCTGCGGAATTCGCTCGTTCGCGAGATGGGCTTCAAGCTCAATTTTCTCCTGTGGATCCTTGTCGAGCTGCTGTGGTTCGGCCTTCAGCTCGTCTTCATGGCGGTGATTTACAGCCACACGGACCGGATCGGATCATGGACCGAGTGGCAGGTGGTCTTCCTTGTCGGCGCGAATCACTTTGTCCAACAGCTCTTCACCGCGCTCTTTCTGACCAACTGCGTCAAGCTCTCCGAGCACGTGCGGACCGGGACGCTGGATTTCATGCTGCTGATGCCGATCAACGCGAGGTTCCTGATCTCCCTTCGCCACGTCGATTTCGGCGCCTTTGTGAATGCGGGTTCGGCCGTTGCGGTGATGGCCTACTCGGCGATGAAGATGGGCCTTCAGCCGACGGCGATGCAATGCATCGGCTTCCCGCTCCTTCTCCTGGTGGGCTTGTCTGTGCACTACGCGGTCACCTACATGCTGGCGTGCACCAGCTTCTGGACGGTCCGTGCCCAGGGCATCGTGTGGGGCTACTACAACCTGTTCCAGCTCGCGCGGCTCCCGGACGAGGCGTTTCACGGCGCCTTCCGCGCGGTCTTCACCTTCGTCGTTCCTGTGCTGCTGGTGACCAACGTCCCCGTCAAGACCCTCATCAACAAGCTGTCAACGCCGCTGGAGATCCTGTGGCTGGTGGCGATGAGCGCCGCGTTCTTTGGGCTCTCCGAGGTCGTCTGGCGCTTGTCCGTGCGGCATTACTCGAGCGCAAGCTCGTGAGAATCCGCTCTCGGCCCATGAACCGCGGACGGAATCCCTCGCCCCCCGCGCAGTGTCGGTCTCAGGGACCACAACGGCGTGTCACGGCATCCCGAAGAGATGCCGGGTCCTGGAGGGCCCAAGGAGAGTAGCGGCCTAGCGGGCTAGCGCACCTGCGTCGAAGTGAGTTCCCCCAGGCGGTTGAGGGCGCTCAGGACGGCCCGGATCGGCGCGAGTTCAATGTTGGTGTCGACTCCCGCCCCCCATCGGGTCCGGCCGTCTGGCAACCGGATCTGGATGTACGCAATCGCCGACGCCTCCTCCCCGGCGCTCAGGGCCCGCTCACTGTACTCGGCCACTTCGAAGCGCGGCGCGCCGTGTGCATTCAAGGCGTGCACAAACGCGGCGATGGGTCCATTTCCCTGCCCGGCAATCTCTGTCGGCTGGCCGTCCCGCAGCACTCGCGCCTTGCATCGCACCACGCCATTGCGGTTCTCCGTCCGGAAGCCGACCAGTTGCCACGGATACGTGCGTTCGATGTATTCGCGCCACAACATCGCCTTGAGTTCGGTCGCGCTGACCTCCCGCCCGAGACGGTCCACCTCGTCGTTGGCGACGGGTCCAAACTCGCGCTGGAGGTCCTTGGGAAGTTCGATGCCGAATTGACTTTCCAGAAGGTACGCGACGCCCCCCTTGCCGGACTGGCTGTTGACGCGGATCACCTCGCGGTATTCGCGCCCGATGTCCCGTGGATCGATCGTGAGGTAGGGAATGTCCCAGATCGCCTCGCCGCCTTCTCCGGCAAGGCCTTCCCAGGCTCGCAGTCCCTTGCGGATGGCATCCTGGTGCGAACCGGAGAATGCCGTGAACACCAATTCCCCCGAATAGGGTTGCCGGGCGGGAACCGTCATCCCGGTGCAACGCTCATAGACCTCGCGCAGGCCGTTGAGGTCCGTGAGGTCAAGGCCCGGCGCGATCCCGTTCATGTACAGGTTCAGCGCGACGACCACGAGGTCCTGGTTTCCCGTCCGTTCTCCGTTGCCGAAGAGAGTGCCTTCGACGCGTTCGGCCCCGGCCAACATGGCCAGTTCGGTGGCGGCGGTCCCGGTTCCGCGATCGTTGTGCGTGTGGACGCTGAGGATTGCCGTCTCCCGGCGCTTCAGATGGCGCAGGAACCACTCGACCTGGTCGGCATACACGTTGGGCATCGCCACCTCCACCGTGTCGGGAAGATTGAAGATCAGGCGGCGTTCCGGCGTGGGCTGCCACACTTCGGCAACCGCCTCACAGACCTCGAGGGCAAATTCGACTTCCGTCGCCGAAAAGCTCTCCGGCGAGTACTCGAACCGGACGTCGGCGCCCTCCAGGCGCGGGAGGCGGTCCCGGATCCACTGGGTGCCGCGCGTGGCCATTCGCAGGATCTCCGGCCGATCGAGCCCGAACACCATGCGCCGTTGGGCGGGGGACGTGGAGTTGTAAAGATGAATGATGACGCGCCGGGCGCCCACAAGGGATTCCACCGTTCGCTCAATGAGGTCCTCGCGCGCCTGGACGAGCACCTGGATGGTCACGTCCTCCGGCACGCGATTCTCCTCGATCAGGCGGCGCACAAAGCCGAACTCCGTGCCGGACGCCGCCGGAAACCCGACCTCGATTTCCTTGAAGCCGCACCGCGCGAGGGCGTCGAACATCTCCAGTTTTTGGGAAACGTTCATCGGCACGGCCAGTGCCTGGTTGCCATCGCGCAGATCCACGCTGCACCAGATCGGGGGAGCGGTCACCACACGGTTCGGCCACTGCCGATCCGGAAGCAGGACAGGTGGAAATGGCCGGTACTTGGTCGAGGGTTGGGTCAACATGGTTTGGGTCGTCGTGTCGCCTCGCTGAACATCGCGTCCCGGGCAGCGAAAATGCAAACGCCCGCCGGCCGGTAACGCGGCGGGCGGGCGGTTGATGTCGGATCCGGGGATCGCCTACAACCGGCCGGCCTCGCCGCGCGTAAGCAGCGAGAAACCGCGAAGCAGGTCGAGAGCGAGCCCCATCATTCGGGGGTACCTTTACGGAAGACCCGCCCTCGAAGTCAATCCCCGCTTCGTCGGATTATGGGTGATTATTGGTCTGCCGGTTCGTCGAGCCCGGTGGGAGAAGCACGCCCGCCCCCCGCGGCACCGGAGCACCGTCTGCCCTCCGGCGGGAAGCTGCGGGGCGGGAAGCTGCGATTGGCCGAAACCGCTTTTCGTGCAACGATGGAAGCCATGACAAGATACGTCGGTCAGGTCGCGCTCGCGCTGGCAGCCGGTTACGTGATTCTGGCCCTTCTATGAGGCGGTTCCGGTACGCCCTGGATCCGATCTGCCTGGGGGCGTGTCTCCTGTACGGGCTCAACCGCTGGATCCTCAAATCGTACCTGGCATCGCCGTTTCTCCACGGGCAATTTGACGATCTCCTGCTGATCCCCGCCGCCTTGCCGGTGGTGCTCGGCCTTCAGCGGTTCCTCGGCCTCCGCACGCATGACGAATATCCGAAGGCCGGAGAGATCCTTCTTCACCTTGTCCTCTGGTCCATTCTATTTGAGGTCATTGGACCTCATCTCCTTCCGGTGATTGGGGATCCCCGGGACGTCATCGCCTATGCGCTGGGGGGCGCAGTTGCAGCCCTGGCGTGGTCCCGCCAGAGCCGATCCGCGATTCACCATCGAGCCAGGCGGCGGGGGCGCGTCGGCTCCGCGGTCCATGGCGTCGCGGTGCAAACCCTGGCAGGTGACATGACCTGCGAGGTCACCGGTCTCCCCACGAGCCGATGAGGTCGGACACCGAAAGTCGGTCGGGAATGCCCCTTCGACCGGGGGCCGGGCGGTTCTCCGCGCCTTTACACTCCCTGGGCGGGTCCCACGGACCGGGGAGATCTTCCCTGTGGACCGCCCATCCAACCTCGCCTGAGGACGGCAGTTTTGACCGACTCGCCCCGTTTTACCGGGGTCTCGAGGCCGTTCTGGCGGCGAACCTCCTGCAGCGTTGCAGGGTGGCGTGGATCGACGAAGCGCGGCGGGCCCGCCGCATCCTGGTGGCCGGCCCGGGTGCAGGTCGGTTCCTGTCAGCCGCTGTCGAGCGTCTGCCCGAGGCGTCCTTCCTGTGCGTGGATTCCAGCGCAGGGATGCTTCGACAGTGCGCCCGGCGCGTTCGTGCCGTGAACGGCGCCGACTCACGGGTAACATGGGTCCATGCCAGCCTGCCTGGGTGGAAACCGCCCGCGGAACGGTTTGACGTGCTGGTGACTCATTTCTTTCTCGATTGCTTTCCGAAGCCCGAATTGGACGACGTCATCGAGACGCTTGCCGGTGCCGCCACACCGAATGCGGCGTGGCTGATTTCGGACTTTCAGGTGCCGGCGGCGCGGTGGTCCGCGCTTCGGGCGAGGCTTATTCTTTGGGTTGCCTACCGTTTTTTCCGCGCCACCACGGGCCTGCGCGCCTCCCGGCTCCATTCCCCCGTTGGGAGCCTGCAACGGGAGGGCTTTCACCGGACCCATCGAAGGACCTTCAGTGCCGGTCTGCTGACCTCCGAGGTTTGGCAGCGCAATCCGGCTTCCGACTCGCCCCGCGAACCTTGCGCGCCGACGACCTCGGCCATGTGCGGCAGGTGAACCCTGCCGGTTGGGCCCCGTTAACGGTGGATGGAGGTTCGCTCCTGCAGCCAGTGCAGGTCACGACTTCGGGGCGCCGGAAGGTTGTGGCGGATGCGCTGGCCCTGGGTCGTGGAAACAATCGTTCGCGGATCGAACCACCGGTGAGCGTCAACATGACCGTCGGCGAAGGACACCACCCCGCCGTTGTTGTGATGGGTCGCGGGCAGGTGGAACCATTCCTCGGGCTGTCCCGGCATCGGCAGGATGAATGCCGGCGTGCAAAGGCTCTGCGGCGTCAGATCCTGGAACAGAAACACCATCGAAGGCGCCAGGATCTGCGTGGCCGTCCGGAACGCGATATACCCCTGCGAGGTGCGTCCATTCATCGAGTCGGTCGGACCGAGATAGAGATTCATGGCGTAACTCCGGATCTGCGGGATCGGACGGCCGCGCTGCACGATATGCGTCGTCCGATCCGAGGGACATTTGTAGATGGCCTTCTCGGTCAGATAATGAGCGAAGGCCGCCAACCGCGGATCCAGCAAGTAACGCGGATCGACGAAAGCCGGCGGGAAATTGTGATAGCCGCCGGCGACCCAAAGGGTCTCGCGTCCGACGCCTTCCTGGGCGCCATTCGCCACCAGTCGGTCATCCGCGTCCGTCGCGTACAACATCCAGGTCAGGGCGAGTTGCTTTTCGTTGTTCAGACACTGGATCCGCCGGGCCTCCTGTTTGGCGCGCGCCAGCGACGGCAGAAGGAGCGCCGCCAGGATCGCGATGATCGCGATGACGACCAGGAGTTCGATCAAGGTGAAGCCGACACCCCTGGAAACGCCGGTTCGAGGCACGACTTCGCCGCGCCGCCCGCTTCGCGACTGTCCAACACGCGATACGATCGGGGAGCGCAAAACTTCCATAATCGGGGATGGCGGACCCTGCGCGGCAGGGCGTTTCCTGCCAACGGGCGTCTCATGGCACACCCAGGGAGTGACCGGCGGCGGCCGATTCGCCGGTAGCGAGCTAAGCTAGTCGACCGTCGGAGCGAACAAGGCCTCCGAGAACTGGCGGGCATCGAAGGGCTGAAGATCGTCGGCCTTTTCGCCCACGCCGACAAACTTCACGGGGATCGCCAGTTCCCGTCGAATCGCGACGACCATCCCGCCCTTGCTGGTGCCATCCAGCTTCGTGACGACGCACCCGGTCAGGTGGACGGCCTTGTGAAACTCGCGGGCCTGGTTCAATGCATTCATACCCGTCGAGGCATCCAGGACGAGCAGCACTTCATGCGGCGCGCCCTGCGCCTGTTTTCCCAGGACGCGGTGCAGCTTATGCAGCTCCTGCATGAGGTTGTGTTTTGTGTGCAAGCGGCCAGCGGTGTCGACGAAGAGGTAATCGGCGCCGCGCGAGCGGGCTGCGGAGATCGCGTCATGGCCGACCGCGGCCGCGTCGGCTCCGTAGGCGCCCGCGATCACCGGCACCTCCAACCGCTGCCCCCAGATCTTGAGTTGCTCGATCGCCGCGGCCCGGAAGGTGTCGCACGCGGCGATCACACAGGTCTGACCCTGTTCGCGCGTCAGGCGGGCGAGCTTGGCCGTGGTCGTCGTCTTGCCGGTGCCATTCACGCCGACGATCGAGACAACCGTCAGGCCGGTGGGTTCCTTGCGCAGGGCGGAGTCGTTGCCCTCGAAGACCTTCTCCACCTCGGTCCGCGCGATCGTAAGAACATCCACCCCGCCGCGGCCCTGTAACTCAAAAGCCTGTTTGACCGCCGCCGTGATCTGATGGGTCATGGCGGCGCCGAAATCGGCGGCCATCAGCGCGGCCTCGACGTCGTCGAGCGAAGCCGCCGTCAGCTTCGGAGACAAGGTGACGATCCGCTTGAGCTCGTGGACGAGCTTGCTTTGGGTCTTCTGGAGGCCCGAGCGGAATTTCTCGAAGAGTCCCATCGATCAGCTTCCCGTCGGGGCGGCCGCGGGACCCTCCGTCTCGCCGGTGGAGCCGGCAATTGCGAAGGGCCTCGCGGACAGGGCGGCGCGGCGCGCCCGCAGGATCTCGACGTACTCGACCGGCAGCCGAACCGTCCCCAGCGTCGGCCGGTTCTTGCTCCGACCGTGGCAGTCGGATCCGCCGGTGATTGCGAGACCGAGTTCGCGGGCCATGGCGAGATACTTCTCGGTCGCGGCGGGCGCGTGTTTCGGGTGGAAGCACTCGAGGCCGTCGAGTCCCAGGCGGGTGAGCTTTGCCACGAAGGTGTCATCGTGGTTGAGACCCGGATGAGCCATCACGGCGACGCCGCCGGCTTCGTGGATCAGACCGAGGGCGTGCTCGACGGGCATCTTCTCCTTCGGCACCCAGCCCGGGCGGTCCTTCCGCAGGTAGCGTTCAAAGGCCTCGTCCAGGCTCGTGCAGAAACCGCCCTCAACCAGCGCACGCGCGACGTGGGGCCGGCCCGGGGCCAGACAGCTCGCCAGTCGAAAGACCGCCTCGGTTTCCAGCGGAACATTGCGGGCATTCAGGCGCGCCACCATCTGGCGGACGCGCTCCTGGCGGATCGCCTGCGCGCGCGCCAGTTCCAGGCCCAGGACGGGGTGCCCGGTATCGATCCAATAACCAAGGATGTGAAGCTCGCGACCGTTCAGATCCGCCGTGATCTCGGTGCCGGGAATGAACTCGATGCCGGCGGCGCGCGCGGCGACCGCGGTCTCGGCGCACCCCGCAACGGTGTCATGGTCGGTAAGCGCCATGACGGAAAGATCATGGCCCTGGGCCGCCGCGACCAATTCCGCGGGGGTATACGTCCCGTCAGAGTGGCGCGTGTGCAGGTGAAGATCCGCGAACATCGGCTCCAATCAGGTCAATCCCTGGGCGTCTGCCGCCTCGCGGGCCGGGCGATTCAATTCGCCCTTGATGCGATCCAGGATCCCATTGACGAACTTGCCGCTGTCGGAGGTGGAGAATTTCCGGGCGATGTCGATCGCCTCGTTGATGGTGACAACGGGCGGGATGTCATCTCTGAATCGGAGCTCATAAACGGCGATCCGCAGGATGTTACGATCCACGGCCGCAAGGCGATGGAGCGACCAGTTGATCATGACCCGCTTCAGATCCGCGTCGATGGCCGCCTGCTTCTCCAGGGTGCCGCGTACCAGTCCGTCGGCGAAGAGGCGAATGGTGGCCTCGTCGAGGGTCGGGGCGGAGGGGGCTTCTTCCGTGGCTTCCTGGCTGTGCTCCTCGCGGAGGACAGGCAGTTGCTCGCACCAGAAGGCGTCCAGCTCCGCCTCGAGGTTCTCCGCTGGATTGACCTCGTGCTGAAAGAGAAACTGGAGCGCCTTTTCCCGCGCCACGCGTCGCAACCGCATGGGAGCACCATGCAGGAGCCATGGTGGCGTCGTCAAACGCGTCAACGTGACGGTAGCCATGCCGGGCGGACACCCCCGGTTTGGCTTCCTGGGGATTGCCCCGCCCCGGGGATGGGTTCACACTGTCTTCATGATCGACGCCGCCGAAGGATTGGTCGCCGGCACGGACCGGTTTCCCACCCGGAGCGTCCTGCCCCCGGCCGGTCTTGACGCGCTTTCCAGGGACATCGTGGCCCTGAAGCGCCGGCTCAACGCGGTTATCCTGGCTCACAACTACCAGGTCCCGGAGATTCAGGATGTCGCCGATTATGTTGGGGACTCCCTCGGCCTCTCGCAGCAGGCCGCCCGCACCTCGGCGGATGTCATCGTCTTCTGCGGGGTCCATTTCATGGCCGAGACGGCCAAGATCCTGAACCCCGGCAAGACCGTGATCCTGCCCGATCGCGACGCCGGATGTTCACTCGAGGAGAGCTGTCCGGCGGACAAACTGGCCTCCTTCCAACGCGAACACCCCGGCTGTTACACGATCGCCTACATCAACTGTTCGGCGGCCGTGAAGGCATTAAGCGATGTCATTTGCACCAGCGGCAACGCGGTCCGGATCGTCGAGGCCGCGCCGCGGGATCGCGAAATCCTCTTCGTGCCGGATGAGAACCTGGGGGCCTGGGTCACGGAGAAGACAGGCCGCCCGATGACCCTCTGGAAGGGCCAGTGCTACGTCCACGTCGAGTGGACGCACGCCGCCATCAGCCGCATTCGACGCGAGCACCCGGACGCGCCCCTCGTCGCCCACCCGGAATGCACGCGCGCGGTCCGAATGTTGGCCGACGAAGTCTGTTCCACGGAGAAAATGGTGACGTGGTGCCGCGCCTCGAAGGCCCCGGCCGTCATCATCGCCACTGAGGCCGGCATGCTCCACCGTCTGCGGAAGGAATGTCCGGGCAAGACCTTTATTCCGGCGCCGACCGAAACCTGTCGCTGCAATGAATGCCGCTTCATGAAGCTCAACACCCTCGAGAAGCTCCATGACTGCATGCAGGACCTCAGTCCGCGCGTGGAACTCGAGGCCGGCATCCTCGCGCGCGCGCGCCTCCCGATCGAACGCATGCTCGAGATCTCCGCCCGCGTCGTCGAGGTGGCGCGATGAGGCGCCGCCTGAATCGAGGTCGCCCCTCGAAGGCGCGGCGCTCGCCGATCGTCGCATGGACGCGGGGGGTCCTGTCGCTGCTCCTCCTCGTCGCCGCCTGGAGGTGCCCGGCCTGGGGCAACTCAGAAGCTCCCTCGCGTTCGCGGGGACCAAGAATTCTGAAGGTCCTCCCCCAGTATGTCGATCTGGAGGGTCGAACCACACTCAGTCCAAGCCTGTTCGACCGCGACGCCTATCAATTCCAGCTCCGCTATCATCCCGAACTGCGGTCCGGGATGCGGTTTGCCGTCCTGTGGAAGAGTTGGTCGCGAACCGCGGCGCACCTGTTGGTGAAGGTCGAGATGCGTGGTTCGAAGGGCGGCGTCGAGAAGCCCGTCGTGTTGGCCGTCACGACCGCCGGGGGACGGCGGTTCAGTCATTGGGTCAACGTGCCCGTGTTGAGTGAGGCGTACGGGACATTGGGTGATCTCATCGCATGGCGCGTCACCTTGTGGGAGGGCGAGCGACTTCTCTCTGAACAGAAGTCGTTCCTCTGGTGAGACGTCCAGCACCGGCCTCAGCCAGTCACCTGCGAGCATGCCCGAGTGCGCTCCCGTGCATCGCACCTTCTTTCGCCTCGTTCAGTCTGCCATCCAACGCATCCCGACCTTCACCCATTGGCCCACGCCGGAGCGGATCACGGCGTTCTGTGCGAAAACCACCCCGTCGAGCGAATGGTCGCGCCGATACGTCGCGAGCGTTCGAAGGGGTTCGATTCCAACCTCGGCGGTTGCCTGGTCCGTCGTCGTGATCCGGCACCGCGTGCAGGGTTTGACGAGGCGGATCTCAATGCCGTCTCCCGTCAAGCGCCTGGTCCGATCCTCCACATAGGCGTCGCCTCCACGCAGGACAAGGTTCGGCCGGAAACGGTCCATCGGGAGCGCCGGCCCGCCGATCCGCCGGTTCAGGTCGGCGAGGGATTCCTCCGAGAGCACCGTGAGAGGGAACCCGTCCGAAAAGGCGTTCCCGGCCTCGAGTTCCCGGGTCCACTCGCGGTTGCTGAGACGGCGGTGCCCACGCAGAAACCGCACGAGACGCAGGGGCGTCGACAGGTTCTCTGTCAGCCACGCAGCCGCGGCATCACCTTCATCGAGTGCCGGACACCGATCCGCCCAGATCTGCACCTCGCGTGAGCTCCGGTGCCGTTCCGCCATTGGAATCTCAAGCGCAGGTTGTCCGGGCGAACGAAGGACCAGGTGCGTCCCCGTGAGTTCCGTTTCGACCCACGCCATCTGCGGCAACTGCCGCTGGCTGACGAAGACGCCGTCCGGCCGAATGACCATCCATTCACGATCATGGGCGAGACCCCGGGGGGTCAGGCGAGCCTCGGAGAGTGCGAGACCCCGGCAGGACTTCACCGGGTAGACATGGATCCCCGCGACCGTCAGCGCCACAGCGGGACGCCCCGGTCGCGGACCCCACGGTCCCTGGGGTTCATGCGCAGTCACCCCATGGAGGAAGGCCCATGCCAGGGTTAGTGGAACCGGACTCTTGCAAGGTAAATAGCCGCGCTCCCCTCGTGCGAGGAATAGTAACTCACCCACACGAGACCGTCATTCCATTGAAGCCCCGCATAACTCGTATCCCCGCCCGACGGCAGGCGCAGGCATTCCTCCATGCGGGCTGAAGATGGATGGATCCAGGCCAGGGAGGTCCGCGCTCCGCCGTCATAGAGGCGGACCGCGGCCAGGATCCGACCGTCGGGTAACCGCAGCATCTGCGGCCCTCCGATGCGGGCGCCGAGGTCGTGCCACTCCCAACGCATGTAGGGAGCCGATGCCGTGCCGAGAAGACCGCCCGCGGACGGTCCATCCCGCCGCAACAGGCACACGGCGGACCCGTCGGGTTGAAAAACGATGGCGGATTCGTTCGGGCGTCCTTCTGTCCGCAGTTCAGACACGAGGGGATCGAAACGTCGGCCATCGGCCGACCGGTAGAGGCGGACAAACGCCTCGTCCACGGTGTCGTACCCGATCCCGAAAGCCTCGCGCCCGTGCCAGGTCACGCGCCACAGCCACACATTCGGTTCGCCAATGTCGACAGGTTCGCTCCAATGGCTGCCATCCTCCGAGAACCACACCCTCGTCTGATGGCGCGCCTGGGCGCCGGCCAGCCCGGCGAGGGCTGCCGTCAGCATCAGTCGCCCGCCCGGTTCCTCGACAATCTTTGGATCCCGCAGGTCTCCTGCTTCCGATCGAAGCACCGCGGCCGATTGCCACGCCCCGCCGTCTGCCGAACGAATCACCCGGATCGCGCCGTCGGCTGATACGTGTTGTCTGCCCTCGCGAAAGACGCAGAACCACGCGTCCCGGCGCCGGATCAGGTCCGTAAAGGCGCAATGGGGCGCCTCGGCCCAGATGCGCCGGCAGGAAACCAGGACCGCGTCGGCGGCCGGGGCACTTTCCGCCCCAGCGGCAACCCAGGCGGCCAAAAGCCACGCCAAGCCGGACCGGTCGGACGACCACCGACTCACGGGTGTCCCGTCCTGCCAAAGTGTCGATCGGCAAAGTCCAGGTAGCGCTCCCAATCGTACGAGGTCACATCGTGGACACCGGCGCGGATGTGATACGCGACGAAATCCCCCGCCGGCTCATGAATCCCGGGCATCTCCCCAACTCCGAGGCCCTTTCTGCCGAGCAACTGGTAGACAGGTCCGGCCGCCTTGCCGGAGAGGAACTCGCCGCGAGGATCGGCCCATTGGTCCTTTTCGGCGCTGGCAATGTAGACGGGCCGGGGCGCCATCAGCGCGATCAGTTCGTGCTGGTCGACCGGCAGGTCCGCCTCGCGGCCATTGTACTTCTTGAAATTGGCGCAGAACCAATGCGGGAACGACGTGTTGATGCGCTCGACCGTCTCGCCAAAGGCGCGACGGCTCAGCGCGGCTCCGCCGCATCCCGAATCGTTCGAGATGACGATGGCGAATCGCTCATCCGTCGCACCGGCCCAAAGGGCGGTCTTTCCCAGGCGCGAATGGCCCATGACCGCCACGTGTCGCGCGTCGATGTCGGGATCGGTCTCGAGGTAATCGAGTCCTCGACTCAAGCCCCAGGCCCAGGCGCCGACCGCGCCCCACGCGTCCGGCGCGAGTTCCCCGATCGGGTCATTCGCCGGCGCGACACCATCGCCGGCATCCGCGGGAAACACGCTCCGCACCCCGCTCCGCCAACCCTCCGGATGATCGGGCTCCAGATCGCCGTAATAGATCGTCGCCAGGGCGTAACCCCGGGCGAGGAGGGTCGCGACCGGCCACCGGCTGGCGGCCGTGCCGCGTGAGTCCTCCGTTGCGCGGTGGTCCTCGGGCGCGCCAGACCGCTCCTTCCTCACCCACGACCGAGCAAGGCGCACTCCCGGATCGGCGGTGATCGTCTGGTTGCCGCCAAAGTTCATTCCGATGAAGGCGGGGATGGGCCGAACCGCACCGTTGGGGATGTAGAGCAGCAGATCGACGACCGGCGCCCGCGGCCCCTCGCCAAGCCGGATGCTGACCTGCTTCCGCGTGGCCTTCCCCCCAAGGGCGTCCCCGTCGATGTCCACCTCGTACGACACGCGCGCGGGACGGCCCGGACTTCGGCCATACATCTCGCGTTGGAATAGACCGAGGATCTCGGCCCTGCGGGATCGCCATTCGGCACTTGATCCGACATGCCGACCGTCGGCGAATGTTAGCGGATCGGGCAGGACATACGACGGAACTCGCGATTCATCGTAGTTCGCGTCGGCTCCGTTGGCGACACCGCCGCCGGCAACGCCGAGCAGAATTGCGAGGTTGGTCATGGATCGTCGGGGGATCATCATGGTGGTTCTCAAGGATTGGCCCTGGCGGCGGCCATGACCTCCTTCAGGGTCACGGACGCACCGTCTCTTTGTTTGCTGAGGTCGGCGGCCTCCATGAATGCGAGGATCTCCAGCGTCTCCTGCGGGGACACGGGGGCCACACCGGTACGAAAGAATTTCACGATCTCGACGACCAGCGGCGCGTATCCGTCAAAGGCGCCGACCGCCAGCGTGCCTTTCTCGCCCTCGGCGGTGCCGCCGTATGCGTCACTCTCGCGGTAAATCCCGGTCCGCCCGCCGCTCCAGGTCCCGGTGACTTCGATCTTCCCATCCGGTGTGCGTCCCCGACGGACCGACTCGCAACCGGTTCCCATGACCGTGAAGAGCGACTCGACTCCATGAATGCCGTACCAGAACAGGTCGGGATGCGTCGGCTCCAGGTGGCATGGGCTGGTCGTCTCCGCCCGCACGACGCGTCCGACCTTCCCCGCGCGGGCTTCGAGCGTGCCGCGGCTGAACCGGAGCGACGACGCGCTGAACACCGGAACGCCCTTCGCAGCAGCGAGGCGGAAGATCTCCATCCCGTCCCGGAGCGAAGCCGCCATGGGCTTGTCGATGTAAAGCGGTTTGCCGGCGGCCAGGACGGGCCGGGCCTGCGCCAGATGGGGCCGGCCGTCAACGCTCTCGAGCAGGACCGCATCCACGTCGGTGCACAGCGCCTCGATGGTGTCGTAGAGCTTCACGCCCCATTTTTCCGACAACTCTGCCGCGTAGCCATCGACCCGCGATCGACTGGCCTCCAGATCAGGGCTGCCACCCTTGTACGCGCCAGTCACCCGGCCGCCCGCCACATGATGGGCATGGGCGGGATCGTTCAGCAGCTTTGTGAATTCGACGGCGTGCGACGTATCGACTCCAATGAGACCGAGGCGCAGGTCGCCACCGGCGCAATCCCATCCCCAAAGGCCCAGCGTCGCGACAACGGTTGCGAGGAGGCATTTCACGGTCCCAAAACCCTGCCCCCTTCCCAAGCTGGTAAAAAGCCAAAACCACCTGGGTCCGGATTGGAATGCCTCAACCTCCCTTCGTGGTGAAGTTGCGCGGCGGGGCGGACCTGGGATTGACTGGGCCGCTCATGAAGCTGGCACATGGCCGACACCTGGCGTACTGCACGAACATCCATCGCGGCGAGTCCTGGGCCGAGGTTCAGGAGGCGTTGCGGCGTTACACCCTCGCGGTGCGCGACCGCGTCAGTGGCGGTGGGGCGTTTGCCATTGGCCTTCGCCTTTCATCCCAGGCGGCCCGGGAACTCGCCCAGGGGGATTGCCTGCTCGAGTTCCAGCGCTGGCTGGATCGTGAACACTGCTATGTCTTCACGATCAATGGATTCCCGATGGGCCGGTTCCACGGCGACAGGGTCAAGGAACAGGTCTACGCCCCGGATTGGACAACGCGCGAACGTCTCGACTACACGAATCTTCTTTTCGACCTGCTGGCCGAACTCGTTCCTGCCGGGATCGAAGGCAGCGTCAGCACGGTGCCGGTGTCGTTCAAGGGATTCGAGCCGGACGCCCGCGCGCTCCGGGCCGCCCGCGACCATCTTTGGCGCTGTGTCGAGCATATCGAACAGGTCTCCCGCCGTTCCGGGAAGCGCCTTCACCTTGGGCTCGAACCCGAGCCGCTCTGCACCCTCGAGACTTCCGCCGAAGCGGTTGGATTCATCGAAAGTCTGCGAGCCGATCGGCCGGGCGACCTCCGTCTCGATGAGCATCTTGGTGTCAACTACGACTGCTGCCATCTGGCCGTCGAATTTGAGACGGCCGCCGAGGCACTCACACGGTTCCACCGGCAGAGGATCCGCCTGAGCAAGATCCACCTCAGCAATGCCCTGAAGGTCTGGCCGACGGCGGCCGCCCGGGACGCACTCAAGGCATTCGCCGATGACACCTACATTCACCAGGTGATCGAGCGCGGCGCCAACGGCCAACTGCGGCGATGGGCTGACCTGCCCCACGCCCTCGTCGAGCACGCCGAGCGCCCGGGGCCTGTCGAATCGGAATGGCGAGTCCATTTTCACATCCCTCTTCATCACGTTCCCGGTCCCGTCTTTTCCACGACCGCGGAGCACGTGACCGGCACCCTGGACTGGCTCGCCCGGCACCCCGGCGAATGCACCCACATCGAAATGGAGACCTACACCTGGGAGGTCCTGCCGCCGGAACTGAGGTCCCGTTCCGTCGTCGATCAGCTCGAGGGGGAGTACGCCTGGACGCTGCGCGAGATGCGCTCGAGGGCGCTTGCATGAAAACCCTTGACTGAAGCAGAGTTGCGCCTGTGCAACTGGCTCTGATCCGCCGGACCCGGGGGCTGCGGGTTCTGCTGGCCCTTGGTTTCCTACCCATCGGCACGCACCCGGCCCGGGCCCAAATCGACCCGATTCCCAGACGCCTGCTTCACCTCGGCTACAATCAGCCCCTTGAGGGCAAGAGCCCGCTCTCGCTCTATGCCTTCTACCTGCACAACCAGACCAACTTCTTGCGCGAGGATTGGACGCTGCGCGCGGCCGTGGCACCGGTCTGGCTCGATGCCGAATTGGGTTGGAAATCCCTCCTCGGTGAGAACACCGACGTGGGGCTCATCGCCGCCGGCGGCGGCTTCGCGCGGACCTACAACGAAATCCGCCATGGAAAATGGGAGCGCGGCGAGAGCTTCACAGGCCACGGATTTTCTGTCGGTGCCGCCGCCTATCACCTCTTCAATCCCGAGGCGCGTCTGCCGCTCAATGGCATCGTCCGCATGACCGTCGACGGCAGCTTGTACACGCGCGACGACGAGACCGATACCGCGTTCGAACTGCCCGACGACTTCGCGGCGCCCACCCTTCGCGCGGGCTTGCGCCTCGGAGGCGAGGAACCCGACCTGCGCTCCGGCCTCGCGTTCGAGGTCTCCGCCTGGTACGAGGGAACTTGGAGACCCCAGAACGGCCCGTACGGATTCGATGGCGATCGCACGATCGAGGAGATGAGCCACCGGTTCTGGGGACGCATCCTCGCCCGGTTGACCGACGACGAAAACCGCCACGACCTCCAGTTCGAATTGACCGCCGGGACCGGCGTCAATCTCGATCGCCTTTCCGCCTATCGGCTGGGCGGCATGCTGCCTTTCGCCGACGAGTTTCCCCTCATGATCCCCGGGTATTACTATCAGGAAATCACTGCCCGGAACTTCGCGCTCCTCAGCGGCCATTATTCCTATGCCCTGACCCGGGACGCCTCGTGGCGCATCGCAATCTTCGGCGCGACATCGAGCCTCGCCTACCTGAAGGGCCTGGAGTACTCGGGCCGAACGCATTCCGGAGTTGGCGGCGGAATCACATGGCGCTCGCGGAAACGCGACTGGATCGTCACCGCCTTCTACGGTTACGGCATTGACGCCGAACGCAGCAATGACCATGGAGGGCACATGGCCGGGATCATCCTGCAGTACGATTTCCTCCTCGAGGGCGGCTGGGATCGCTATCTCGCCCCGGCCCGGCTCTCCCACGATGTCCTCCGGTTCTTTGGCCGGTAGTCCCGGTCGCCGAACCTGCGAGCGAAGACCCCAATCCTAGGGACCCGCGCCTTGCGCGGCTCGGAAGTATCTCGCCGCTGCAAACGGCGAACTCGTGTCCATGAAGCTCACACGGCCCACCTGATTTGTCGCCTGTCCCGCCTGGCTCCAGGTCGCGAGGGCCGTTGATCCGAGGATCGCGTAGACACCCGGCGGGCCCGTCACGGCCAACTCCACATCCCCGGACGCCGCCCTTTGCGGTGTCTCCATGCGAATCGCAAGTGGATACGGGAACTTCCCAAGAAGGTTCCCCGCGAGGTTCAGGGTTGTCAGATGGCGAAGTCCATCGGGAATGGCCCAGACTGCGAGCGCGTTGAAGCTCAGGTCGAGAGACGCCAGACGTTCCAGGTTGGGAGGCAAGTCGACGTTGGTGATCTGATTGTTCTCGAGATCGAGACTTTGCAGGGCCGCCAGGCTGGAAGGGACGCTGAAACGAGTGAGGCCATTGCCTTCGAGGGTTACCGAAGAAAGGTTCGCCAACTCGCCCGGGAGCGAGCAGGCGTCCAGGAAGTTGAAGCGGAGGTCGAGGACTGCCAGTCGCGTGAGCTCCCGAGGAATATCGGCATGGGTCAGATGGTTGGACTCGAGGTCCAGCGAAACCAGGTTTCGCGCCGCCTCCAATCCTTCGAGGTTGGTGATGTTCCGTCGTCCGGCGTCGAGCGTCGTCAAGCCGAGCAGGTCGTCGCGGGTCAGGCTGCCCGTCGGCTTCTGAAGCGCCTCGCGAATCGCCGACTCAAGCCCGGGATCGGGAATCGAGACGTCCGGGGAACCGACGGCGAACTCACCGCGGCGGGACGGGAGATCTTCGGAGGCCGCGAACAATCGCGACGACAGGGGTCCAAGGCCCACACACGCCACAACAACGCTGCAGCACACCCTCTTCATCCACCTCTCCGTGCGAGATTCCGGGCACAAATGGACAGACAAACTTCCGACGGATGCGATCCCTGTTGTCGAATCCGTTGATCCGTCGCGCGAACGGGTGTGGCCTACAAGGCCTCCAACACGGCGTCGCGCAGGGTGTCGAGACTGGCCGCACGATCCCTGAAATCCCAGTGAGTGCTCAGATTCATGGGCGCCGCCTCCCTCATGAATTGCAGGCGGGTGGCCAATGTCACCGCGGGCGCATTTTTCAGAACCGCCAGGTCTCCGGTGAACTCGGCGTGTTCGATCGCGGTCATGGGACTCCTGTTCTCGTGGACCAGGATCGTCTCGATCCGGCTGATGAGAGGGGGAACAAGCATTTGGTTCACGAACGGCGTGGCACTGCACGGGAGATTGTACTGGCTGAGCGACGGGTCATGACACGCGCCTCCAATGTTCCGGGGCGCAACCGTCCAACACGGCCCGCCATCGTAGGCAAGGCCGTTGCACCGATCCTGGTATTCCAGGCAGTCGAAGGGCGGAACCAGCCTGCGGCGAACGCACACGCGCGTCTTGACGCCCGGAACGCCCGGAATCGAGAGGCCATCCAACGCCAGGTCCAGCAGGTTCGGAGGGGTGGTGGGTGAGGCCGTGTCGATGTCGTTCATCGCGTCCTGCACCGCATCGACGTAGGCCTTCCATTCGCCCGACGGCCAGCCCGCAGCCGACGCGAAATCCGAAACCCGACTGCTGAAGTTGAGCCGGTTCGGATTGGCTCGAAAATCGCCCCAACCGCTGAGACCGCGGTCGAGCAAGGCGTGGGCGACCGCCGTCGAACCCTTCGCGCGGTCCGTGAGGCGCTGGACCAGGTCCAAGGCGATGGCTTCGTTGAAATCCGTCCCCAGCGCCGCCAGCACGGTGAACTCCGGTGCATTCAGGGAGAACGAGGCGCTGGCGTTCAACAGCGCCTGAAACTGGCCGTAGATCTCTGTGCTTGTTGTGAAATCCAGGTGGTTCCTTGTCATCTCCAGGTTCACATCCCCTTCGAAGAACGATCCCACAATGGTGTCCCCGCGGACGACCAGTCGCTGAACCGGCAGGTTCAATGTCAGGTCGACTTGCGCGTCGTCCCACGTGATCGGCCCCAAAACAAACGCCCCCAAGTGGCCTGCCGCCTGGATGCCGGAAATGTCGACGGACAAATCAACGCCGACAAAATCACGGTCGGGCGGGCCGCCTGCCTCGCTGGGAATCCATAGGTCGCCCTTGATCGCGAAGCCCGCCGTGACCCCAAGGTCCGGATCTCCTCGCGGCGCGAACTTGAGGTGCAGGCTTCTCACGGCCATCTCGGGCATCGCGTTCAACGGAATGGACAGGGCATTGGGATCCGACCCTCGTGCCATCCGTTGCTGCAGGGCCACAAGGTCCGCCATCGAGACACCCTCGTTACTCGCGCCATCGAAGATGAAATTGGTCGGCACGCCACTTGGACTCACCGTGACGGCAACCGAGACGTCGACGTCCTTGTCGCCGATCACCATGTCGCCAGCGAATCCCAGCGTGATGCTGCCGGCGACGTTGACCGCAACCTTGACCGCGGCATTGTTGAACACGAGCCATTCGATGCCGAACGGTTCCGCCCAGGGTTCCTGCGACTTGAGAGCGCCGGTCAGAGCGAATTCCACGCTGGCTCTCACGCGCTGTATGGCGGCGCCCACCGAGAACGTAAGAACGTCGTCGTCGATCCGGACCGTGATTTCGCCAATGAAACCCACGGACGGCTGGGCGGTGATCTCCAGGCCGAGTTGTCCCGCCACGAACCATTCCGGCGCGCCCGGTGGAGAGACCGGCGGCAGCGCCGCGATCAGGGACAGACCGCCCAGCCCGCCGCTGCCGCCGCCAAGCCCCAGGATGCTTCCCGGAACCGTCCCGCTCAGAAAGACCGCGTCGGTCGACATCCCCAGCGCGTCCAGACCGTGGCTCAAGGGATTGCCTGCCATCGGCACGACGCCGATCAGGCTCAACCCGCTGCGATACCCGAAAGCGAAATCGCCGGTGCCGTAGATCTTCCCGTAGAACTCCCGCTCCTTGGGAGCCATCTCCGAGGACGAGGTCGTGCCGTCGCCCTTCGACAACACGAGGGCGACGCTCTCCATACGGAAGTCTTCCACGAAGGTCCCCTTCACTTCGTCCAGGGCATCGGCCAGCGACCAGTCCTGCATCCGGATGCCCGTAAGGAGCCGAGGCGCGCCGCCACCCGGCAGGTACGTCGCCGAGAACAACACGTCGGCGGCTTTGCCCTTCAACGTCGTCTTGCCGCCAACGGAAAACGACGTGCGCGCGCCCGTCTCCAGGGTCATGACCACGTCGGCGAACGTGAAGTCGAGGGTCGTGTCGCCAAAGGGTTCGGCCGCGGCGCCGACGTGCTTTCGGACCAACTGCGTGAAGTCACTCAGGGACAGGGCGTCGACGTTTCCGCTGATGTGAACGAGTCGGTTGGTGCCGCTGCCTGTGATTCCGATTTCGACCGCGATCCGTTTGGCGCCCAGTTCAAAGGAGGACTCCAGCGCAGCGCCGACCCCGGTGGCATCGGCCATGATCCTCACCCCGACGGTGTCGAGTGTCAGCCAGTCGACTCCGAACGGTCGCGCCCAGGAACCCTGCATATCACCGCGAATGACAATCCCCGATTCCTCGCTGTCGTCGGTCAGGATGGTGGAAGTCACGAAGGTACGGCTCGCTCCATCCAGGTCGACGCGAAAGGTATCGCGAATCGCGACCTGGATGTCCGGATCGCCGTAGCGGAACTCGAGATCGCGCTCGCCGGGATTCCAGGTTTTGGAGCCACTCCGGCCATCCGGCCCTCGGCCGGGTTGGCGGCGGGAGGACCGCCCGGAGATCCAACTGCTCCACTTTCGCCACCCCGCCGCCCGTCAAGGCACCCAACCGCAAGTCCAACGCACCGTCCAGAAGCACTCCCGCCGCCGGGTCCATGCCCAGCGAGTCCACCACAATGCGCGGCAGCCTGGACTGCTCGAAGGTGCCGCTGAAATGGACGCCTCCCCGCAACTCGAGCGTGAACGGCGCGTCGCCGTAAATCCGCCGGTAGAAATCACGGGCCGTGGGATTCAGGCTGGTGGAGGCGATCTCCACGGATGGCGGAGAACCCTCGGGCAGTTCCTGAAGGACGGTAAAGGCCACGCCAGGAAACTCCAGGTCGCCGGCGAGTGTTCCGGCGATCCCTGAGTAGAGCGCGCTCAGTCTGAAGTTGTGAACATCCATTCCCATCAGGAGCAACGGCGTGCTGTCGACCGGTTTCACAAACGACACAAGGACATCGGCCGCGACGCCGTCGAGAATCGTCGAGGTCGCAGAGACGGCGATCGAGTACTGGTCGGATGAATCAAATGAGAACCGCGCATTGGTGAAGACAAGGGCATCGCGCGCCAGTCCGGGGCCAAAAGGCTCGGAGCCGGTCGCGCTGCGAAGAAGATCCAGGAGATCGCCAAGGTCGAGTCGATCCACGGCCGCCCGGAACGACGCCGTCCGGCCGGATGGCGACTCCGTGAGGGTAAGTCCCGCGGCGATGGACTTGCTCCCCGCATCGAAGGTGCCGGCCAGCGCGGCGTCGCCGGAGGCGGATTCCCCGAAGGTGATGCCCAGGGTGGTGTTGCGAAGCGTGAGCCAGCCCAGTCCGAAGGGCTGGCTCCAAGGCTTGGCGAGATGACCTGTCAGCGTGACCGAGGTCCGGCCGCCCCCCGTGTCGATCCCGGTTGTGGCCTCGATGGCGAGCGCCTGGCCGTCGGGATTCGCCATGAGGTCGTCCCGAAGAACCACCTGCAGGGATGGATCATTTGAAAAATCCAGGATGCGTTGAATCGGTTTGAGCCAGGTCGGAAATCCCGCAGGCTGCGAAGCGGGTAACCGGGCCCGCAGGTGAAGCCGCGGCGCCGCAAGCGGGGTCCCCCGATGAAAGAAGGCATTCACGTCGACGCCAAGAACTCCTTCGAGGACGACGGGAGTGTCGTCAAACCCAAGCCAATGGAGCGGTTGCCTCAGGCCGGGCGCCTCAGCCAGGTTGACCGTCCGGGAGAAGTTCAGACCCGCTTCGACTTCGAGCTCCGGCGCGCCGTAAAAGGCCGCCGCGTCCCCTGGAAGGTCCGCGGCGTCCAGGCTCAAGGGCGCCGTGGCCAATGTCACCACGGAACCATCCAGCGTCAGCGCGTCGAAGACGCTCCCGGAAAGCCCATCGACCCAATCCGCCATTCGGAATCGGGGCCATTTCACGCTCACGACAAATCCATCGGCAGGTTGGTTCGCGTCACTCCACGCCCCGGCGATCATCAGTTCCACCGGTTGGCCCTGCATGTTCGCGGATCCACGAACGACGAGGGTCCGCCGCATGTCATCCTCATGCAGAGCCACTCTGTCCATGGAGATGTCATCAAAGGGCGCCAACCCCGGCATCGGAACCGGCAGGATGATCTCGCCGTCCGCGGCCATCTGTTTCATGCGATCGCGGGCGGTGGCATAGGCAACCGAGCCCAGGTCCTGCAACAAACCCACAGTACGGCTCGGGTGCACTAATCGGCCGAGCGAGGTGACACCTTCGTCCGGCTCATAGAGGATGCGGTAGAATCGCGTGGCCACCGCCGCTTCGGGGTCCGTCCAAAGCGCCGCGGGGCTCCCGGGAGTGACCGTCGCCGCACGATTCCAACTCCCCGTCGAGAGGGATTCGCGGGTCAGCACCTGGTAGGCGGGTGCGGATCCGGCGGGCCAGGACAGTCGCGCGTGACCGTTCTCCAGTTGGATCGTCACGGCGAAGGGGGCCGCGCCTTCGGCGCGTCCCGCCACCATCGTCGTCACGACCATGGTCAACACCAGCCTCATCGCTCCGGGTCTGTGTCTTCCTCCCCGGTCGGTTCGCGAACCGGCTTGGCGCATCCATCGCATGACTCGCATGAAGGAACTTCCCAAAGACCGACAGGAGCGCGTCGCCTGCCGCCCGAAAAGTGGTGATCAATTGCGGGTCCCCCGCAAATCTGCGCACTGAAATGACGGGAATGAGCGGGGAGGCTATCGCAGCACTGGATGCCAGCGCAATCGACTTTGACCGCGTGGTCTCCGAACGTCCGGAAAACGCAGCCCGCCACTTCCCCCTTCCCTGCCTCGCTTGAGTCGCGATCCAATTCGGATGGTGGATCGAGACGCAAAACCAGTACGGCCCGATAGCCTGGAGGGAGCAGCCGCCTCGCCACGGCAGCATCCCGCCGTCGCAACGCTCCTGTTCGCCGACGTGGTCGGATCCACGGCACTCAAACAGGCGCTCGGAGATCACGCCGGCATCCATCGCCTGCAGGAGCATCACCAGGTCGTCCGTCGTCTCATCGACCAGTTCGCAGGGGCGGAGGAGTGTTTCGCAGCCGGTGATTCGTTTCTCATCCTGTTTTCCACTCCCTCGGATGCCGTGCGCTTCGCCCTCGTCCTTCAGTCCCGGCTTCGAGAGTTCAACGAAGGCCAGCCCTCCCCCGTGTCCGATCGCATTGGCCTGCACCTGGGGGAGGTCATGATCGAGGAATCGGCCGATGGAATTCGGGACGTACACGGGATCCAGGTGGACACCTGTTCCCGGGTGATGTCTCTCGCCCACGCGGGCCAGATCCTTCTCACGCGCCCGGTCTTTGACAACGCCCGCCTCTCACTCAAAGGGGAATCCATCGAAGGCGCGAGCGACCTCTCCTGGCTCAACCACGGTCGCTTCCTCCTCCAGGGCATCGAGGAACCCGTGGAAATCTGCGAGGTGCGTTCCGCCACCGCCGGCGCGCTCTCTCCGCCGACGACCTCGAGCAAGGCCCGCCGCCAGACCGACGAGGGCGCGCCGGTCCTGGGTTGGCGACCCGCGGTCGGCCAGCTCGTCCCCAACACACCCTGGGTCCTCGAGCGAAACCTCGGCGAGGGTGGGTTCGGAGAGGTTTGGGTCGGACGTCATCCCAAACTCGGCGAGCGCCGGGTGTTCAAGTTCTGCTTTCGTTCGGATCGCGCGCGTTCCCTCCGCCGGGAGGTCGCCCTGTTCCGGTTGATCAAGGAAAGGGTCGGAGACCATCCGAACATCGTCCGGGTGCTCGAGGTGGATTTCGAGGAACCGCCCTACTACGTCGAGATGGATTACCTCGAAGGCCAGGATCTCCCAGCCTGGTGCGAGGCCCAGGGCGGCGCGCGGCAAGTTCCCCTGGAGACCCGGCTCGAGATCGTCGCCCAGATCGGCGACGCCCTCCAGGCCGCGCACCAGGCCGGCATCCTCCATCGCGACGTCAAGCCGAGGAATATCCTCGTCGCGATTCGAAGACCGGTTCCGGATGCGTCGGAGAGCGTCCTCGCAAAGCTCACGGACTTTGGCATCGGCCAGGTGATCGACGAAGAATCTCTCGCGGGGGCGACACACCTTGGCGCCACCGCAACGCTGGTTGCGGGCGACTCCGCACCCTCCGGAACGCAACTTTATCTCGCCCCGGAAAGGCTCGCAGGGCAACCGGCCTCGACCCGTTCCGATATCTACTCGCTGGGGGTCGTCCTCTACCAGTTGCTCCTGGGCGACTTTCGCCGGCCGGTGACGACCGATTGGGCGGATTCCATCGATGATCCCCTCCTGCGCGAGGACCTGCACCGCTGTTTCGCCGGAAGCCCCGACGACCGCTTCGAGGCCGCGGGCCAGTTGTCGAGAAACCTTCGATCCTGGGCCGCACGCGGCGCCGCGCGATCCGCGGCCGAACGGGATGCTCGCGAACGCGAGCATCTCCAGCGGAAGATGCGCCAACGCCACCGCCTCCTCGTGGCGGCGGCGGCGATGACACTCTTTCTTGGCGCGATTGTTCTCGCGCTTGCCTACGGATTGCATCAGGCGGAGACAGCCCGCCGCGATGCCCTTGCCGAGCGGGAACGCCAGCGCCGGTATGCCTACGCGTCCGACATCAAGGCTGCGCACATCGCATGGCTCGAAAACAACCGCGGGATGGCCGTCAATCTTCTGCAGCGCCACGTCCCCAGTTCCGGCCAGACGGATCTGCGCGGGGTGGAATGGCGCTACCTCTGGCAGGCCAGTCGCGGCGACGAACTCCGCCAGTTCCGGCATCCAGCCATGGTCCACACGGCGGCTCTCTCTCCCGACGCCCGTTTCCTCGCCACTGCCGCCCAGGACAACCGGATTCGCATATGGGATGTCGCGACCGGCCGGCTCCTCCATGAGTTGCCCGCCTTCGTTCCGCCGGGTGGACTCACACGCTGCCTCGTGTTTTCACCCGCCGGTCGGCTGGTCGCCTCGACCCGGGACGGTCTTCGCATCATCGATCCCGATTCGGGCACCAGTCGTGTCCTGGCAGCCCTCGGCGGCCCGCCCGTCTCCATTTCGCCGGACGGCGCCTCCGTCGTGAGCGGGCATGCGCGCCAGGCGGATCTCTTCCTCTGGGACCTTTCCGACGGATCCGGGCGGTCCCTGCCGGGGAGCGTCGGCATTTACAACGCCCTCGCGTTCGGTCCCCGGCATGCCGGCATTGCCTGTCCCACGCCCAGCCAGGCCGAGGTTCAACTCTTCGACCCTGAGACAGCCATCCCGAAGACCCTCGGACCGTGTGGACGACTGACGGCCTGCGCCTTCTCGCCCGATGGCCACTGGCTGGCCTGCGGAAATTGGGATGGCGAGGTCCTCGTGTGGGATCTCGTTGCCTCGAGGTTCGCCTGCCGGATGCGGGCGCACCAGGGCCTCGTGTTTGGGCTCGGCTTCTCTCCCGACAGCCACGTCCTCGCCACGGGAGGCAATGATCAGCTTATCCACCTCTGGACGGCCGGCTCCAGCAATCGGATCGCAACACTCCACGGACACGTCAGTGAGATCTGGTCCTTGGAGTTCTCCCGCGACGGCCGGTGGCTCATCTCCGGAAGCAAGGATGGCACGGCAAGGCTCTGGGCCGCCGATCGAGGAAGTAGCACGGCATCCAGCTTTTCGCTGTCGGCCGATCATCCGGTCCAAGGCGCCCTTCCCGGCGGCTCCGCTCTGGTCGGCATGGACACCAGCCGGGGAGTCGCCAGTTTCCAGGATTGGAACCCGGACTCTCCGCCACGGAACGTGCCCCTGGACGGCTTCGACGCTGCCGGACCCGCAGCAGTCGCCGCGTTTCCCGAAGACAACCTCGTGGTCGCCATCGATGCTCACGGGACGGTCACTCTCTGGGACCTCGCATCCGGGCGACGCCTTCGTTCCATCGCATTGGGCGGAGATCCCTTCAAGCCCCTCTGCGTTTCTCCCAATCGACGCTGGCTGCTGGGGCTCCTTCCCAATCGGACCGCGGAACTTGCCGACCTGGAATCGGGCAACCGCGGCCGCCTGCTCCCCGATCTCGCATTCAACTACGCCTCGGTCGCATTCTCACCGGACAGCCGGTGGCTGGCCTATGCCACTGCCGGATTCACGATTCAGGTGATGGAACTCGCGACCGGGCGATCGCTTGCCAGCCTTGCGGGCCATCAATGGTTCGTCCTCGCCCTCCGTTTCTCACCCGACGGCCGGATGCTCGCCAGCGGCAGCACCGATTCGTCCATCCGCCTCTGGTCCACGAAGACCTTTCGCCCGGTTCTCCCGCCCATGGTGGGTCATCAATCCGGTGTCGGGTGTCTTGTTTTCACCCCCGACGGACGGACGCTCGTCAGTGATGGCGACGATCAGACAGTCCGGTGGTGGAGCGTCGCGACGGGTCAGGAATTGCTGCAATGGCGCGACGCCTCCATCCGCTCGCTCTACTCGATCTCAGCCCGCGCCGTCTGGAGCCCGGGAGAAACCACCCTGTTTTGGCGCGAGCGCGACGGCGGAACTCGCATTGTCCGGCTCCCCACCCTTGACGCGATCGCGGAACTCGAAGGCGGGATGGCATCGGGGGAGTGACCGCCGCGCCACGTCGCTGCGGTTCGATTTTAATTGCCTCCCGGACCGAAGGAATCTCTTGCGCGCGACAGGGGATTGCCGGTAAACCCCCCATAGACTCCGGGAGAATTCCACTATGAAGGCCCATCTCTACCTCCTTGCTGGCGTCGTGCTCCTCCTTTGTCTCAGTCCCCGTGCGCGTTCCGGACTGGCTTACCCGGATCCAACGGGGGGCTGGAACTACATCTTCAACGCGAATGCGGGAGAAGACCAGTTCGGCGACGACGCGGACTTCGATGCCCTCGACGGCACGTGGTCCCACACTAACGGCTCCGACGTGTGGGAGGGCTCCGCGCCGGGAGGGGATATCGAAGTGGGCGTGAATGCCCCGGGCGGCGCCGCTATCTACGAGGAGGATGGAGTAAGTTTCCTCCGGATTCAGGACACAGGCGATCCGCGGGACTACGGTTTCGACGATCCCAGTAATCGAAAGATCTATTTCGGTCACGATATCTCCCAGGATGGCGCGCCGGACGACGCGCTCGACCAGGGCGTGACGATCTCCTTCCGCGCCCGGATCCCGACGCCGGCCAAGACCACCCATCCACTCGATTCTCTGTATCGCGACGGCCAGGGCGCGGCCGGGCCGCAACCGTACCCGGCAGGGGGCGACGGCTACGTCACCAGCGACGGCGGCAAGGGGAACTTCGTCATCAAACAACTGACGGGTGGCGCCTTTGCCTTTTCCCTGGCGGTCGCCGACGACCAGGGACAGGGCGACCCCACCAGCCCCAAAGCCGGCTTCACCGGGCTGACCATGAACGAGTTCAACGGCAACGTGATCTCCGGCAATGTCAACTTCGGCCAGGGAACCGGCACCAATGTCTTGAGCCTGGATCCCACCGAGTGGCACGAGTTCTGGATCGTCCTCCGCAAGGACCCCGCAAACATCGGCACCCACGAGGCGCTCATCTACGTCGACGGCTCGACCGACGCCCGCTTCTTCAAGATCACCGCCGGCGACGGCGACGACTACAGCGGCATCGGTTACCTCGCCATGGGATCGACAGCCACTCCTCAGAATTCCGCGCTCGACGTGGATTTCTATGGCTTCAAGACCGAGGCGGTCTTCCCGCCCGGCGCGCTGGCAAACCTGCCGCCCGCGGTTCTGGATCTCACCCCCGCCCGCGGCACGCGATACGCCGCGGCCGCCGACGGCCTGAAATTCACGGCGGTCACGCAGGCGCCCAATGCCATCGACACCACCGGCGCGCGCCTCCTGCTCAACGGCAACGATGTCTCGGCAGACCTCGTGGCGGCAGGAGACGCGCGCAGCCGCAGCTTTGCCTACAGCAAGTTGCAGCCAAACCAGTTGTATGTTGGCAGCATCATTGTCACCGATCAGGCCGGGCGCAGTTCGACCAACTCGGTGGCCTTCGACACCTTTGTGCAGGACCAGGTCGCTTCCGTGCCGTTCACGGATTACAGCGTCGATACGGATGTCGCCGTGGGATCCGGAGCGCAACAACTGTACCTCCTCGCGGGCTCCACCGCCCCGCAGACGATCCGCGTCGAGGAGGTCACCGGGCAGTCGACGCGCCTCCTCGGCGTGTTCCGCGTCCGCAACACCGGCGCCCTGACCTCGCCCGAATTCACACCGCTTTCCGATGCCCTGGGGCAGCCCGTTCCTCTGACGGGGACCGGTGCCGGGATAACCCTGCGTCTGACCCAGGTCTACACCGCCAACTCGACACCGGCGGAACTCCTGTCGGTTCCAACCTCTGCGAGCCCCCCGACCGCCTACATCGGCCTGCTCGTGCCGCCTCCCGACTCAACGGGTGTCCTCCCGGATACGCTTATCACCGCCGAATTGCTGCGTGGGTCGGGCGATGTCGATTCGGGCAGCGCCCAACTCTTCCTCAACGATGCGGACGTCTCCGCCCAGGCAACGCAGAACCCCGGCGCCAACGGGGTCACCGTCTCCTACACGCCCGCGGACTTCCTCGCGGGCGGCTCCACGGCAAGCGCCCGCGTCCGGTTCACCACCGGGGGCGCTCCGATCGAGGGCGCCTGGTCGTTCGCCGTGGCGACGGTCCCCCAACTCAAGGCCTCCTGGGCCACCGATGTCAGTTCGGTCTCAGGCAAACCGCGGGGGTTCACCGGTCACACCGCCAAGGCGCGGGACGACGCGGACGGCACGTTGTTCCCCAACAGCCCCGAACGCGCAGCCGATCAGCTTGCCAACAAGATCATCGATCCGGACACGGGCGAACCGTTCGTCAACGAGGCCGCCGGCGAGAACAACGATGGATCATTCGTCGAGACCGGCACGATCAACTACGAACAGACGGGCCTCGAAGTCGGCATTCCGGGTGACCTGCCATTTCCGAATGTCGAAGCCGGCGACCCGAACTACATCGCGTTGGAGGTGATCACGTACCTGAATCTCTCTCGCGGCAGCCATCGTCTCGCCGTCGCCTGCGATGATGGATTTGCGGTGTGGTCCGGACCGAGTGCGGCCGGCGCCACCAACCAGTACGGGATCCGCAGCCCTGGCGGGAGCACGACCGAAACCGCCTTCGACGTCCTCGCGCCCAAGGCGGGGGTGTATGCCTTCCGACTCGTGTACTGGGAGGGGGACGGAGGCGCGGACGTCGAGTGGTACACGATCAATCCCGCCACGGGAGAACGGGTGCTGGTCAATGCCGATGGCGGCGTGGAGGCGTATCAAAGCCGCACCGGCGATGGAACGGACGAAGGATCCGCCACCGCGCCCGCTCTCGCGATCCGGCGGGATGGCGGGAACGTGGTCCTGACGTGGCCAGCCGATGCGGAGGGTTTCCAGGTGCAAACGAGCCCGACCCTCAGTCCCGCGTCCTGGACCGTCGTTGCCGGCAGCGGAGGCACACCTTCGTTCACGATCACCATCGGAGCCGGCACCTCCTTCTATCGGTTGGTGTCGCCCTGACGCGCCCCAGATTTCAAGAACCGGGCAGGTGTGCTTGGCGCCCCCCACGACGTGTGGCACAATCACTCCTGGCGTTCAATGGACACGCTGAAAACCCATCGCGAACTTGTCGCCGCTGGCCTCCCGGAGGCGCAGGCCGATGCGGTGACACGAGCCCTGACCGAGTCCCAGGGCGAGATGGTGACTCGCGACTTCCTGCGCGGCGAGCTCGTTGCCCTGAAATCGGACCTGACCGCGCAGATGGCCGAAATGAGATCGGACCTGACTACACAGATGGCCGAGATGAGATCGGACCTGACCGCGCAGATGGCCGAGATGAAATCGGACATTGCCGCGCAGATGGCCGCCGTCGAAACCCGCATGCTCTGGAAAGTCGCCGGCCTGATCTTTCTCGGTATCCTTGCGCAGATCGCAGCCGTTCTCGCTCAAAAGCTGCTATGAGACCCGTCGACACGCCTCTGTCTGAAGGCTTGGAATCTGGTACGCGAGGCGGAGCTTGAACCCACAACCTTCGGCTCCGGCCCTCTACGTCCCGTACGCCATCCCGTAACAAAAAGCTTCAAGGCAAACCGGGGGACGACGATAGTACGCTTGACGCGTACCAAAGTCGCAAAGTGGTCGCACGTGCGGGGCAAAGACCCTCCCCCGGAAGTTCTGCCCGGGTTCGATCGCCATCGAAATCGTGGGGTGGGTCGTGTTCTTCCCGGTCGGCCTCCTCTATTCCCTCTGGCGCCACTCCAAGAAGACTACCGTATGCAGCGCGTGCGGGAGCGAGGACCTCGCCTACGCCCCAACAACGCGAGGCCGGCTGATCCTCGAGCAGGTTCACGGCATTGCCCGGACCGAAACGCTCTAGAATTGCCCAGGACGCGCCTTGCTGCCCTGGCAGTCTCCTCACCCTCCCCGGGGTCCGGGGCGTGCTTCTACGGCCATCAGGCGTTTCCACGGGGGTTTTCAAGAAGCCGGCCTCCCGGTCAGGAGAGGGTGCCTGAACCAGTTGCCAATAGTTGCCAATAACCGGGCAAATGGGGGTAAAACCGGCCACAGGTGGGCACAGGTAGTTATCTCTGTTGAACACACCAAAAAACCAATAAATCAGGGCTTTGCTGGGCTTTTTGGGGTGTACGCGAGGCGGGGCTTGAACCCACAACCTTCGGCTCCGGAGGCCGACGCTCTAGCCAATTGAGCTACTCGCGCCCTCGTTCGGACGACTCGAAAACATAGGGAACCCCTCACTCGGTCGGCAAGCAATTCCCCGACCGGCCATCAGCCACGGCGCCGACCCCGATTTCGATTCCGATCCTGTCGGTCGGTACCAGGAATCCCACCCGGCGGGTCCTGCACAGGGTCGAATCGGTCTCATGGCTGCGACCCGCCGTTGACCGCCCTCCGCTGGTGAACGACGGTTTGCGTCATGCTGTTGAAGACCGGGGCGATGTTCCACGGGACCTCCCGCCGCGGGATCCAACTCGCCCTTGTCGCGGCCTTTTTCGTGGGCTTGGCGTCGGGAACGCCCGAAGCCCGCGCCGTCATTCTCTTCGGCACCGGGGATCCGGCCCACAACACGCAACCGCCGTCCGGCGAGGTTGCGAACAGCGGTTGGGAGCACGAGGGCACCTGGGGTTCCTTTCTCGGCACCGCCATAGCCCCCCAATTCTTCATCACCGCGCGCCACGTTGGCGGCACGGCCGGCGATCCCTTCGTCCTGAACGGCGTCAGCTACGCCACCGTCGCCCTCTACGACGATGCCTTCAGCGATCTCCGTATCGGTCGCATTTCCGGGGCGTTCCCGTCCTTTGCCGCGCTCAACACGAATGCAACCGAGGTCGGACGGTCCGCGATCGTCATGGGCCGCGGCACTCAGCGCGGCGAACCGGTGACGGTGCCTTCGGCCCATGCCCTCGGAGAAACCACCGTGACCCTCCACGGCTGGCGCTGGGGACCCCTCGATAAGGTTCGCCGCTGGGGCGAGAACGTCGTCGACGCAGTCGTGAGCTCCGCGGAGCTCACGGGTAAGGATGGCTTCGGCGAGTTCCTCCAATGCCGTTTCGATTCCTCCGTTGGACCTGATGAATGCGACCTTTCCACCGGTGATTCCGGCGGAGCCCTCTTCATCCGGAATGGGTCCGACTGGCAGCTCGCGGGAATCAACTACGCCGCAGATGGCGAATACAACACCACCGGCTCCGGCGAAGGATTCTTCGCGGCGATCTTCGACGAGGGCGGACTCCACACGCTGGACGACACGAATTGGGTCTTCCAACCCGACTTACAGGCGGACTTACCCGGCTCCTTCTATGCCACTCGCATCGCCAGCCGCATCGACTGGATCCGATCGGTCTTGGACGGAACGGCGCCCGAAGAGCCAATGGTCCTGCAGTCCTCAGGCGAACCGTCCGGGCCGTACAGGGATGCGAGCGCGGACGTCGACAACACGAATCGTACGGTCTCCATCGCAATCCCCGAGGGGGTGCAGTTCTACCGGCTCCGTTCGCCAACAGTCCGCCACGAGCTGACCTCCATCGAGATCATCGACGGTCGGGTTTGGATTCGATTCGAGTGAACCCAAAACCTGCGATCCACGCTGTTCACGCCGCTTCAATATCGGAAAATCGCCACGAGCCCCCGGACATTCCGTAGACGTTCCTCCTCCATGCGCCGATGCGGGCTGAAGCCCGCGCGCCGGCAGCCAATGCGGACGGGACACGACGCAAGCGTCTCCATCGCATCGGACCGCGGCGTCCATTCTCGCGAAAGAAAGTGCACCCTCACCCCTGCGGAGCGCTTGCGGATCCCAAGGGGTCCTTGTGGATGGATTCGGCTACAGCCAGGTCTTGAATCGCCGAATGTAAAGTGTCTTCACGAATTGAGTCATCAGGCAGTAGGCGAAAAGGACCACGGGCAAATAGATGAAATACGCCGCCGGAAGCGGCCGCAGCCGGATGGCGGAGGCCACCGGCGAGAAGGGCAGCCACACACCGACGGCCATGACCGCGACAGTCGCGGCAATGACCGGGGGCGCGGCCGTGCTTTGGAGAAACGGGATCCGCTCCGTGCGGATCATATGCACAATCAGGGTCTGGGTGACCAATCCCACCACGAACCATCCGCTTTGAAACAATGACTGCCGGGCCACGGTGTCCGCGCCAAAGACATGCCACAGGACCCAGAACGTGACGATGTCAAAAACAGAGCTGATCGGTCCAATGCAGAGCATGAACCGGGCGATCGTTCCCGCGTTCCATTGGCGCGGCACCCGGAGGAACTCCGGATCCATCCGGTCCCACGGGATCGCGATCTGGGAGAAGTCGTAGAGGAGATTCTGCACCAAAAGTTGCACCGCCAGCATCGGGAGGAACGGGAGAAACGCGCTCGCCACCAGGACGCTGAACACGTTCCCGAAATTCGAGCTCGCGGTCATCTTCACATACTTGAGGACATTGCCGAACGTGCGGCGGCCCTCGATGATTCCCCGTTCCAGGACGAGCAGACTCTTCTCGAGCAGGATGATGTCCGCCGCCTCCTTCGCAACGTCGACGGCGGTGTCGACGGAAATGCCCACATCGGCTTCGCGCAGCGCCGTCGCGTCGTTGATTCCATCACCGAGAAACCCGACCGTGTGTCCCAGGCCTTTCAACGTCCGAACGACTGCCGCCTTCTGCAACGGGGAGAGCTTGGCAAAGATCGTGGTCTTCTCGGCGAGTTCGGCGAGGCGGGCATCGTCCAATCCTTCGAGTTCGGCGCCGACGGCAACCTGGCGGACGTCGAGTCCCACATCGCGACAAATCTTCCGCGCCACAACGGCGTTGTCGCCGGTCAGGATCTTCACCGTGACACCTTGCTCTCTCAGGAGCCGGAGCGCGGGGGCCGTGGTCTCCTTCGCCGGGTCGAGGAACGCGACAAACCCGGACAGCACCAGTTCCGACTCGTCGGAGACACGCACCGGCGCGGTGGGCTCATGAAGGTGTCGATAGCCGACCGCGATGACGCGCAGACCGTCCTCGTTCAGGCGATCCCGGAGTCGCTTGAGTTCGTCGCGGAGCGTGGCCGAGATCGGCAGCACCTGGCCGTCGTCATCCACCCGGGTGCAGATCTCCAGCATCTCCTCGACGGCGCCCTTGCAAAAGAGCACCCGCTCCTTTCCCTCGCGTCGAAGCAGGACCGACATCCGGCGCCGGATGAAGTCGAAGGGAATCTCGTCGAGTTTCCACCAGGTCTTCGCGACCTCGCGCAGGCCGAGGGCTTCGGCGCGGTCGATTACGGCGCGGTCGAGAAGGTTCTTCAGGCCGGTCTGGAAAAGGCTGTTGAGATAGGCGTGTTCGAGGACCCGCCGGCTGTCGCCGCCGTGCAGATCGACATGACGGATGAGGACCACCCGGTCCTGGGTCAGCGTCCCTGTCTTGTCGGTGCACAGGACATCCATCGCCCCCAGGTTCTGTATCGCGTCCAGGCGCTTGACGATGGTCTTCTGTCGGGACAGGGCGATGGCGCCTCGCGCCAGGTTGGCATTGACGATCATCGGCAGCATCTCGGGCGTCAGGCCGACGGCGATGGCGATCGCAAAAAGAAAGGCGTCCAGCCAGTTCCCCTTCGTCACTCCGTTGAGGACGAACACCGTCGGCGCCATCACGAGCATGAACTTGATGAGAAGCCAGCTTACGGATTGGACACCGCGATCGAATGCCGTCGGCGGCCGTTTTCCTGTCAGCTTCTCCGCCATGGATCCGAAACAGGTCCGGTTTCCTGTCGCGAGCACCAGCGCCCTGGCCGTGCCGCTGACGATGCTGCTCCCCATGAACAGTAGATTCGGGGAATCGAGGAGTTCGACCGGCAGGCGTTCGTCCGGGGAGGTGTTCCGGCGGGGATGCCGTTCCGGTTCGTACTTTTCGACCGGCATGGCCTCGCCCGTGAGGGCCGACTGTGTGACGAAAAGGTCGCGTGACTCCAACAGCCGCAGGTCTGCCGGGATCATGTCCCCCGCGGAGAGTTTCACAACGTCGCCCGGCACCAGATCGCGCGTTGGAATATCCGATGCCATATGGTCGAGGGCATTCGGTTTTCGAACGACGTTCCTGCCCTCGGTTCGCAGGACCGTGGCTTCGTTGTGAACCAGGCGGCGGAGCGATTCCGCCTGCACCTGGGATTTCATCTCCTGCCAGAAGCGAAGTCCCGCGCTCAGGAGAATCATCGAGGCCATGACCAGGGCGGCCTTGAAATCACCGGTCGCGAGCGAAACGCCGGCCAGGACCGCCAAAACGCCATTGAAAGGGTGCTTCAGGGCGCGCCAAAGAACCGCCGGCCACGGAGGCGGCTTCTGAGCCGTCAGTTCGTTCGAACCGAATTGATCCAGGCGCGACCGCGCCTCCACCCAGGTCAGACCGGCGGTCGACGTGTGAAGCCGCTGGAGAACGGTCTCAAGACCCGCGAGTGCCGCCTCCGAGAGGTCGCGAAGTCCAGGCGGTTCAGGTTCCTCTCGGTCGCTCATTCATCCTGGATCAACTCTCGGTTGACCTCGCCGAGGCTGGTGACGCCCTCGTGCCCTTCGACACGGCGGCCGCACTCGCATGGGGAGAATACACCGCGCGACCTGGAATCCGTGCCGCCGCCTGGCATTCGAGACAATTGGATTGCCGCCATCGCCTTGAGCAGAGATCTCACCGTCGCAACCCGCAATACGAGCCATTTTCCCGGGGTTGACACTGTTAACCCATTTGGCGACGGAAAAGCCTAGACCTCGATTCGCCAGCCCACCTGCGAACCGAGGTTGGTCATGCCCTGTGAGGTCAAGGAGGCCGGAGGCGCCTATCGCCGCCGCAGCGGCAGGAGTCGCCACTTTACCGTCTGGTCGAGCACTTTCGTATGACCCACGAGCTTTTTCTTTGGTTGGCCAGCATGCCAGCTCGCTCCGGTTCGCTCGGGTTCGCCCCGCTTGCGGGGGTGCCGCCAAAAGCCGTAGTCTCCGGTCGTGAATAAGACGCCCACTGAGACGGCCTTTGCGCCAGCCGATGAGCGCCAGCGCAGGCTCGAGCTGGCTCGGAGGGCCTTCGCCGATTTCCACGCCCTGTGCTTCTGGTCCTACCGAGCGGATGCGGAAATCACCGAGGCCAAGATCCCATTCGTCGTCCGTGGTCTTCGCGAACACGGCGGCATGGCCGGGTATCGCGTCGCGGCTGAAATATGCCGCTAGGCACCTTTGAAGTTCAGGTGCTTCGCCTTCTGGCCGCGAATCGAAATCCCGACAGCTACGTGGCCGGAGCGACGGTCTTGAATCGGGACCCCGCTTCGCCGCGCACGTCCCGGGACGTAGACGTCTTCCACGATACCGTCGAGAGCCTGACCGAATCCGTCGACCGCGACTTCGAGACGCTCCGGGCGGCCGGATTCGAGGTGAGCGAGGCTGGCCGTCGCCATGACACCTTCTGTCGCGCCCTGGTTCGGCGAGGCGGCGATCTGACGAAGATTGAATGGGCGTTTGATAGCGCCTTTCGGTTCTTCCCGGTCGAGACAGACCCGGAGATGGGATGGCGCTTGAATTTCTGGGACGCGGCGGTGAACAAGGTACTGGCTTTCGCTGGCCGCGCTGAAATCCGGGACTGGATCGATGTGCTCCACCTCCACGACAAGCACCTGCACCTGGGCGCCTTGGCGTGGGCAGGGACCGGAAAGGATCCTGGACTGTCTCCGGAGGCCATCATTCGGTGGGGGGGGCGACACGCGGTGTATCGACCGGAGGATCTTGGCGACCTGGCGCTCGCCGAACCGGTGACGCTTCCACTCCTCAAGGAGCGCTGGCTCCGTGCCTCGACGGAAGCGCTGGGATTGATCGCGCGACTCCCTATCGGTGACGTCGGCTGCCTTTATCTCGACGCTGCAGGCAGACCGGTCTGTCCCGAACCCGACTCGCCGGGATTTGCGGTCCTTCGACGTCACCTCGGGAGCGTCAAGGGAGCCTGGCCGCGGATCGCGGTGAACTGATCGTCGGACCCGGACGGAGTTGATTCGGCCGCCACGCGACGTCGCGGCGCCATTCGCTCCCTTCCAGGTTTATGCGTAAGTGGTACCTTGCCACGTGAAAGTCGTCGTCCTCATCGGTCACGTTGCGGAATAGACTCAGTGGGGGGACCACCATTCGCCAAGGCCATCAAACGCCCTGGATCGGAGGCTGTGCGTGAACCACTCCTTCTGAGACACTCGCCGGAAACCAATGCGGGCGCCGGCGGACAGCCCCGGAAGTGTCCGCCACCAACCTGATTGAACGATGCACAAGCCCTGCAATTTCTTTGCCCGCTGCCTCCCATGGACACTGTCCGCTACGCTGCTCGCCACCGCCACGTGCGTCGTCGCAGCCAGCTTCGACTGGGCGAAGGCCACGCCCGAAAGCCAGGGGCTGTCAGGACCGCGACTGGCCGCATTGAAGGACGATCTCGCAGCCCGCAAGACCTCCGCGTTCCTCGTCGTCCGCAACGACCGGATCGTGTTCGAATGGTACGCCGAGGGCTCGGGCCCCGGGCGAAAGCACTACACCGCGTCCATGGCCAAGGCGATCGTTGGAGGCGTTTCCCTTGGGGTGGCGCTTTCCGATGGCCGTCTCAACCTCGACGACCCGGCGACCAAGTATGTCCCGCAATGGAAAAGCGATCCCAAGAAGTCGAAGATCACCCTGCGCGAACTCGGATCGCACACCTCCGGGATCGAGGATGCTGAAGAGGACCGGCTGCCGCACAACCAGTTGACCGGATGGAAAGGGGAATTCTGGAGCCCCGGCGAACCCCCGCACGACTCCTTCACGATGGCGCGAGATGCCGCTCCGGTGACCTTCGAGCCGGGCAAAGGGTTTGCCTACAGCAATCCCGGCCTTGCGATGCTCACGTACTGTGTCACCGCCGCGCTGCGTGACGCGCCCCACAAGGAGATCCGGTCGCTCCTCAGGGATCGCATCATGCGTCCGCTCGGGGTCCCCGACGACGACTGGTCGGTGGGCTATGGCCGGGCGCCGGTGGTCGACAGTCTGCCCTTGGTGGGGTCCTGGGGCGGCGCGAATTACACGGCGCGAGCCGTCGCGCGCGTCGGTCAGCTCATGCTGCACCGCGGCGTTTGGGAGGGCCGACAGCTCATGAGCGAGGACGCCGTCAACCAGATTACTCACGATGCGGGCACCCCCGGCCATTGCGGCATCGGTTGGTGGAGCAACAACGACCGACAATACCCGGAATTGCCGCGCGATTGTTTTTGGGGCACTGGCGCCGGCCACCAGATCCTGTTCGTTGCGCCGAGCCTCAACCTGGTCGCCGTCCGCAACGGCGAGATGCTCGGACCCGCCGCACCGGAGCCCGACGCCTATCATGAACCGGTTCGGAAATACCTCTTCGATCCCTTGGTGGCAGCGATAACCGACGACGTCCGTCCGGAGTCCCGGAGATAAAGCCCTGTCATCGTTCGCCACTCAAGTAAGGGCGTGGATCTCCGATGAACGACTCTGGATTCGGGTCGTGACGTCGATACGAGACCCGAAACGCAACCCGTCGCCGCCCGACCCTAGGACCCCCTGCCCCATGAATCCATGAGTCCCGCCGAATCGGCCGACAGGATGGTCCTGTTCGGTCTGGTCATGGCGTGTCCGTTTGACCAGTCGAACCCGCCCGATTGCCCGCTTTACGAAGTACGGCAGATGAACCTCAGGCACCGTCTAGCCTGGGTGAGTCACCTTTCCGTCGAGGAAGTATCGGAATGGGTCCGTGCGCACCGCCAGTGTCTCCGGCGCAAGGAAGGACGCGGCTATTCCACCGGGGAACCCAGGCTGGATGATTCCGGGGCCGAGGTCCTCGATGCCGGGGTTGCGGTCGGATCTTCTTCCATTAGGACTTCAGAGCGCCGCGCGTTCGCCGATGATCTCATGAAATGAGATCCGCGCCGGGTTCCGACCACGCAGTCCCGGAACCTGGCATCAGTCGCGGGCTGCCCGTCGGGCGCGCCCTTGCCCCGGCCCTGAGCCGCGCCGGCCAATTTGTCGCGGCCGGCTGGCGCTGGTTGCCCCGGGTGGCGCAAGCTGGCGGATCCATCTTTCGCTGGCGGAAGGCCGGCAAACAACGCGCCGAGATCCGGCGGAGGCTTCACGCCATCGCCGAGTCGCTCGGTGGGATGAACGCCCGCACCGAACCGGAGTTCGTCCATCTCGCCCGGATCCTCCGGGGCCTGCATGCGAACGCGACAGGTCTGGCGAACAGCCTGCGGGAACGGTTCGGAGCCATTCGCGGCGCCCTGGCGGATAGCCGCATTGCAGGGTCGGAGGGCATGGCGGTGGCCACCCTCACGGCAGTCCGTGCCGGCCTCGACGCCGCGTCGAACCGGATGGCGTCCCTTCACGCGGTTGTCGGCGGACTTCACCGGCTGCGGACCGAGGTGCAGGAGATTCAGCGGATCGGGATCCGGCTGCGCTCCTCCATCGTGGGATTCGCGGTCGAGAGCTCCCGTTCTGCCAGGCTGCAGCAGGCCTTCGGCGCGTTCGTGGAGGAATTGAGAGACCTCGCCGCGCGCATCAGTGAAGGCATCACCGCCATCGCATCCCGCCTTGCCGCAACCGGCAAATCGCTGGGAGGCGGTCTCCATTCCATGGATTCGAGTCTTCAGGCGATTGGCGCGCTGATGGGGCAGCTCGAGGCGACGGCCATCGCCACCGCAAACGAAGCCCAGGCTCTCCTCGACGCCTCCATCACCGCCGTCGAACGCGCCGAACTCCGCGGACACGACATCGGCCGTCACGCCGACGGGTCCGTCTACTACCTGCAGTTCGGCGACATCGTCCGGCAGAAGATGGAGCATGTGATCGCCGCGATCCAGGATGCCATCGCCGGGATGGACACCCGCCCCACCGGAGCGGACTTCGCCTCCCGCGCAGCGGCGATCGACCGCATGGCGGCGATTCAGATAGCCCAGATCGACCTCATTCGAAAGGAGATCACGGCGGCGCGTGACCGGCTGGCGAGTGGATTTGAGGGAATCGCGGGCAGCACGGCAGAACTCGTGACGACCCTCCGTGATTGGCTGGCGCCCGTGGCAAATCCGGGGCGCTCAACCCATGCCTTCGAAAACTTCCGAGGCGAGGTCACCCGCCTCAAATCGCTTCAGGACCAGGGTCACCAACTCTGTCACGACGCCACGGTGACTGCCCGAGGGGCCATGGAAGAGACGGCCCAGCTTCAACACCATCTCGGGGTCGTCCGTCGCATCAATGCCGAAATCCAGTTGCAGGCGATCAATGCGATCATCAAGACCGCCGCGCTGGGTGACGAGGGCAATACCCTGGCGGTCCTCGCACAACAGGTCGAGTGGCTCTATTCCGAGTCCAATGCGAGCCTTCGCCAGGTCACAGCAACGGTCGAAGGCATCGTTCGCGATGCCGAAACGACCTCGACAATCCCGGAAATCAGCGTCGAACAGCACGAGATCCACGCTCGCCTGCAGGCGTCCCTCGACAGGACGGGTGGCGCCTTTGAGGATCTGCGAGCCGCTTCGCGGGCCACGTTCGACTTGGCGCAACCGCAAGGACGGCTCCTCGACGACGGTCGCGCCCAACTCGCCTTCCTGTCGGAGATGGACGCCGTGCTCTCGTCCAGCGCCGGCGAACTCACGAATGTCCGACAGCACCTGAAGTTCTGGCGCTCGCTCACGCCAAACCTGCCGGCCGCCGAATCAACGGCCGACTCCCTCCTGGATCATTATTCGATGCAGACGGAGAGGGAGATCCACCTGCGGGTTGCTCTCAAACCCGCTGCGGCGGACCGGGAGCCATCCGACACAGGCGCTGGCCGCATTCCGGGATCCCAGCCCGGCCCCGCAATGGCCGGTCTGGAATTGCCTTCGATTCCAACCCTTCACGAACCGGTGCCATCGACCGATAACCTTCATACGATAGTGTGTTCGCCTCCAGTTCCAGGATCGGCACCTGAAGAGTCGCTGGGCGACAATGTTGAACTGTTCTAGACGCTCCCATGGCACTCGAATGTTCCTGTGATCCTTCCCGCGGCGCGGCGCGCCTGGTCGGAAGCCTTGATCTCTACTCCGTCGAGTCGCTGCGAACCACGCTCCTGCAACTCCTGGAGCGTGGATCCGAGTGGCGGCTGGACCTCGACGGGGTGGGCGCCTGCGATGCCGCCGGACTCCAACTGTTGCTGGCGGCGCAGAAAGCCTTTGCCAATGCCGGCATCCACCTGCGTCTCGCTTCGGCCTCTGAGGCCATCCTCGAATCCTGTCGGCGGGCCGGGCTGTGCCCGGAGGTTCTGACGCCGATCGCCCCCTGACTGTCATGCCCAACACCATTCTTACAGCCGACGACTCCGCCAGCATGCGGGAGATGATCGCCTTCACGCTGCGGAATGGGGGCTACCAGGTCCTCGAGGCCGTCGATGGACGGGATGCGCTGAACAAGATGGCCACCGCGTCGGCTGACATGCTGATCACGGACCTGAACATGCCAAACATGGATGGTATCGAGTTGATCCGGCAGGTCCGCGCCCTTCCGCAGCATCGTTACATCCCCATCGTCATGCTCACGACCGAGTCGCAGGACGCCAAAAAACAGGCGGGCAAAGCCGCCGGCGCGAGCGGCTGGATCGTCAAACCGTTTCGTCCCGAGCAACTGCTCATGGTGGCGAAAAAGCTCTTGGGGTCACCTCGATGAACCAGCTCCCTCCCGCAGCGCACACGTTCCTCCTGGAAGCCGCAGACCTTCTCGCCTCCATCGAAGAGGTCGCGCTTTCCCTGATTCCGAACCAACCTCCGGACGAGGCCGTTCACCGCCTGTTCCGCGCCTTCCACACCCTCAAAGGGTCCGGCGCGATGTTCGGTTTCGATGACGTCGCTCGATTCACACACCACGTCGAGAGCGCCCTCGACCAGGTCCGTGAAGGGAGGATCGCACTGTCGTCGCCGCTGATTGAACTGATCCTTGCCTCCAAGGACCACATTCAGGCGTTGATCGACCTCGTTCAGGATGAGGGCGCGGCCGCGCCACAGGGCGAAGACAAGATCCTTTCCGACCTTCGTGCCCTGCTCAGCCCCGGCGATTCCGCGGCGGCGCCGAATCAGACCCAGCCGCCCGATCCCTTGCCCACCGGAACACCGGGCGCGGCCGACAGCGGCACGACTCCCCTCGAACCCGTGGCGCCATCCTGTTACCGCATCCGGTTCCGACCGAATCCATCCCTGATGGCGTCGGGCACCAATCCGCTGGTCCTTCTGGACGAGCTTCGAAGCCTTGGGGATTGCACGATTACGGCGGATGTCAGCGGCGTGCCGCCACTGGATTCCATCGCGCCCAACCAATGTTACTTCGCCTGGGATGTCATCCTGACAACGGAAAAGGACATCAACTGCGTCCGGGATGTCTTCATCTTTGTGGAGGATGGCAGCCAGATCGACATTGAGCCCCTTCCTTCTCCTGACATTGGGCCCGCTCCAGGCGGAGAGTCCCTCGTTGCCAACTCCAGCGCCTTGGCGACGGACGATTCCACGCAGCGCACGGACTGCCAAGGTGTGCCCCCGGCCCGTCTTGCGGAAGGTCTTTCGGCCCGCTCCGGCACCGAGGGGGGTCCGCTTCTCTCCAATCCCGCGACACCGAAGGCAAAGGCGCAGGTCACGTCGGTTCGCGTCGCGTCCGAGCGCCTGGATCTGCTGGTGAACCTGGTCGGGGAGTTCGTCATCAACCAGTCCCGTCTGTCGCAGGTTGCCGCCGGCATCGGTTCCCCGAACCTAGCCGCGCCCGTCGAAGCGCTGGAGCGCCTCGTCGGCGAACTGCGCGACACGGTCCTCGGCATTCGCATGATGCCGATCGGCACGACATTCGGCCGCTTCAAGCGCCTCGTCCACGACCTCTCCGCCGAACTCGGCAAGGAGATCGACCTGGTCACCGAAGGCGCGGAGACCGAGCTCGACAAGACCGTTCTCGACCAGTTGGGAGATCCCCTCGTCCACCTGATCCGAAACGGCATTGATCACGCCATCGAAGCCCCGCAGGAACGGCTCCGGATCGGGAAGCCGCGCCGGGGCACCCTCTCGCTGGCTGCCTGTCACGAGGGCGCCCGGGTCGTGGTCACCATCCGGGACGATGGACGCGGCCTGGATACCGACGCGATCCGCGCCCGCGCCGTGGAAAAGAACCTGGTCCAACCCGGAACCGTGCTGTCCGAGAAGGAGGCCTTCGACCTGATCTTCCTTCCCGGGTTCTCGACAGCAAGGCAGGTGACCAATGTCTCTGGACGCGGCGTCGGCATGGACGTGGTGAGGCGCCAGATCGAGGCGCTTCGTGGGAGCATCCAGCTTTCCAGTCAGACCGGCCGCGGCATGACCGTTCGTCTCGAGCTGCCGCTGACGCTCGCCATTATTGACGGTCTGCTGGTCGAGGTCGGCGGGGATCAGTTCATCGTCCCCTTGGCGGCGGTCACGGAGAACGCCGAACTCCACGCCACGGAGCGTCGCGCCCACAACGGCCGGAACCTGATGAGCCTGCGGGGTGAACAGATACCGCATGTGCGTCTTCGGGAGGTGTTCGACATCGGTGGTGCCGAACCGGAGATCGAGAAGGTCGCCATCGTCTCCTGCGAAGGGCAGCGCCTCGGTGTGGTGGTCGATCGGGTGATCGGTATTCACCAGACCGTCATTCAATCACTGGGCCGGTTCTATCGCGGCATCCGGGCGGTATCCGGCGCAACGATCATGGGAGACGGCCGGGTGGCGTTGATCCTGGATCTCGCCGGCCTGGTTCGTGAGACGATGGCCGCCCGTTCGCCTGCCGCCTGACACACCTTTCCTCTCTTTGTTCAAGAGCCAACGTTGAAAACACAGTAGCTAGCTAGTCATGAAACTAACCATCAAAGCCAAACTCATCCTCGGTTTCGCCTTCGTGCTGGGCATGCTGGGCATCTCGGGTCTCGTCGCCATCAAGAAACTTTCCGCGATCAACGATCAGCTCAATACGATCGTCGATTCCGACGCAGCCAAGGTTCAACTGGCTGGTGACATCAAACAGAGCCTTCTGGCCGTCAGCCGGGCGGAGAAGAACCTCATCCTCCAGGACGCGGTTGAAGAAATGAACCAGTACATCGCTGCGATGGACCAATTCATCCGCACCATCGATGAGAAGGCGCGGAGGCTCGATGCCCTGGCCGACTCGGCGGGAAAGGCGAAGCTCAAGGAGTTCACCGGTCAATGGCAACAGTTCCTGGACGTCAACAAGAAGGTCCGCGAATTCGCGCTCCTGAACTCCAACGTGAGGGCCCAGGCGCTTTCCAAGACCGATGGCCGCCAGGCCATGGATGCGGCCTCGGCGATCGTCTCCGATCTGGAAACGCGATTTCTGGAAAGGGCCAGGACGATCCCGGAAGCGGCACAGGCAGCCGTCACAGCGGCGCGCATCGAGCAGAACATGCTCTTCATCCATCGGCAGGAGAAGGTGATGATCCTCGAGACCGACCAGGCCGAGATGGAAAAGCGGGTCAAGGAAATCGAAGGCCAGAAGACCGAGCTCGCCGCCCGCCTGGCGGAGCTGGACAAGGTCGCCAACTCAGATGAACAGGCACGGTTGGCGCAGTTCCGCGCCGCCTGGGCCCAGTTCCTCGACATCCACAGCCGGGTCAGCAAGGCCACCCTCGAAAATGGAAACGCCGAGGCCACCAAGCTTTCCCAGGGCAAAGGCCGGCAGCTTGCCGACAGCGGTGAGGCAAGCCTCGACGCCCTCATCGAGAAGAACGACAAGGACATGACGGACGCCAAGGACGACTCGGACCGCCAGTACATCGCTGCGCGGAACCTCCTGATCGGCATCCTTGTCGCGGCGGTCATCGTGGGCATTGGCACCACCATCTGGCTGCTGAGATACATCGTCACCTCCCTGAATCACGCCGCGCTCCTGGCCCAGGCCGTTGCGGACGGTGACCTCACCCAAACCGCCGAGATTCGAAACCACGACGAAATCGGAAAGACCTTGGAAGCGCTCAACGGGATGGTCGCCAACCTGCGCCAGGTCGTGGGCGAAGTCGCCGCGGCATCGGGCAATGTGGCCCAGGGCAGCGAGGAAATGAGTGCCACCGCCGAACAACTCTCCCAGGGCGCCACCGAGCAGGCCGCCTCCGCCGAGGAAACCACCTCCGCAATGGAGGAAATGACCGCCAGCATCCAGCAGAACGCCGACAGCGCACGGCAAACCGACAAGATCGCCTCCAAGGCGGCGCAAGACGCCGGCACCAGCGGCGAGGCCGTCACCCGCACCGTCGCCGCCATGAATGAGATCGCGCAGAAGATCGCCATCATCGAGGAAATCGCCCGCAAGACCGATCTCCTCGCCCTCAACGCCGCCGTCGAAGCCGCGCGCGCCGGGGAACATGGCAAGGGATTCGCCGTGGTCGCCTCCGAGGTCCGAAAGCTCGCCGAACGCAGCCAATCGGCCGCCGCCGAGATCAGCAAGCTGTCCGTGGACGGAGTCCAGACCGCGGAGGGCGCCGGTCAGATGTTGACGCAGTTGGTGCCGGATATCCGGAAGACCGCCGAACTGGTCCAGGAAATTGCCTCGGCGAGTGCCGAGCAGAACACCGGTGCCGGCCAGGTCAACAAGGCCATCCAGCAACTCGACCAGGTCATCCAGCAAAACGCGGCCGCGTCGGAGGAGATGGCGGCAACAGCCGAGGAACTCTCCAGCCAGGCCGAACAACTCCAGACCAGCATCGCCTTCTTCAAAATGGAGTCGGGCACCGGCTCCCGCGCTTCCGGTTCCAGTGTGACATCGGTCAGGAAGGCCCACCCGGTCCACAAGGCGTCCGGCGCCGACAAGGCCAAATCGCCGGCCAAGGCTCACGACAAGGCGGTCGAACCCTTGAAACACGCGCCCCGCGCGACCAAGCCGGGACCCGTCATCGAACTCGGTGCCAAAGAAGGCAACGGGGACACTCACGACAAGGAATTCACCAGTTTCTGAGCATGAACTCGTCCTTGATTACCGAGATTGCGCAGTACATCACGTTTCGCCTGGGCGACGAGTTGTTCGCGGTCGACGTCGTCCGCGTCCGCGAGGTCCTCGACCTCACCCAGATCACGCGGGTCCCCACGGCCCCCTCCTACATGCGCGGCGTGGTCAACGTCCGTGGCAGCGCCATTCCCGTCGTGGACCTGCGCCTCAAGTTCGGGCTGCCCAAGGCCCCCGATACCGTTCACTCCCGCATCATCGTGCTGGAACTCACGCTGGATGGTGAACCGTGTGTCCTGGGCGGACTGGCGGACAGCGTCCATGAAGTCATCGAGCTGGAGCCCAGCCAGATCAATCCCCCACCGACCATCGCCATGCGGTGGCGCAGCGAACTCATTCAGGGCATGGGCCGGCGCGGTGACCAGTTCATGATCATCCTCGACATCGGCAAGGTGTTCGAGAACGACGCCGCGCTCCTGCAGGAGTCGTCCGTCAGGACCGCCGCCTCCGAGACGACCCGCGGCACCTGACCCTTGTTCCTCACCCACCACCCCGCCCCACTCCATCGTCAACCCCTTCTCGTTCCATGAAAAACGCGCGAATCGGGGCCGAAATGCAGTGGGGCGGGAAACTCGAGGGTGGCGCCTCCGCCCCCAGGCACCTCGGCAACGCGCTGCTTGCGGTCGAGAGTGACAACAGAAGCAGTGGTGCGGAAATCCAGCAGTCCAGGCCCGAGGTGGAAAAGGCCATCCAACAGGCCGCCACGGTCGCCGAGCGAAATGACTTCCAACTCGCCGGCCACGACGTGGCCTTCATCCGCTATTGAAGAACGCCCCGCCGCGGCAAACCCCAAGATCCATGGAAGCCTGCAACGACGTCACCATGCGCGGTCCTCGACTATCGAGGCAGAGCTTTCAGCAGTTCGCGGAACTCATCACCCGCGAACTGGGCATCAAGATGTCGCTCGAGAAGATTCCGATGGTGCAGAGCCGCCTGCAACGGCGCTTGCGCGCCCTCGGATTGCCGTCCCTCGACGCCTACTGGGAGGTCCTGGCGCACTCGGCGCAGGCGGAACAGGAACTCGTCGATTTCATCGACGCCATCACCACCAACAAAACCGATTTCTTCCGCGAACCGCAGCACTTCGAGTTTCTGACCCAAAATGCCCTTCCCGGCCTGGACCCCGGCGCCGACCGGGCGTGGCCGTTCCGGGTGTGGTGCGCCGGTTGTGCCTCCGGCGAGGAAGCCTATACACTCGCCATGGTCCTCGCCGAGTTTGGCGCGGTCCGCCCCGGCTTTGAATTTCGGATCCTTGCGACGGATGTCTCGACCCGGGTGCTCGAGACCGCCCGCCTGGCAATTTACGATGACATCCGGATCGAACCCGTCCCGCCCCCCATCCGCTCCCGCCACCTTCTTCGCAGCCGCGACCCGCGCCGGGGTGAAGTCCGAGTCCGGCCGGGACTTCGCGCCCGCGTCGAGTTCCGAAGGTTGAATTTCATGGAACTGGACTATCGGATCCGGGAGCGCTTCGAGGTGATCTTCTTTCGGAATGTGATGATCTACTTCGACAAGCCCACCCAGGAGGCCGTGATTGCCAGGATCTGCCGCAATCTCGAACCCGGCGGCTATCTGTTCGTCGGGCATTCCGAATCGCTGGCCGGCCTGGACGTTCCGGTCACGTGCGCCGGCCCGGCCATCTATCGCAAGCCCGCCCGCGCATGATGAAGAAGCTGCGAGTCCTTGTCGTCGACGACAGTGCCTCGGTGCGCCAGACGCTGCGCGAGATCCTCGAGAGCGACCCCGGGATCGAGTCCGTCGCCACGGCGAGCGATCCCTACGTCGCGGTCGAGCGCATTCGGCAGGTCCTGCCCGATGTCATCACCCTCGACGTGGAGATGCCGCGCATGGATGGGATCACCTTCCTGAAAAAGCTCATGCGCCAGCACCCCATCCCGGTCGTCATCTGCTCGACCTTGACCGAGAAAGGATCCGCCACGGCGCTGGCGGCGCTGGAATTGGGCGCCGTCGAAATCCTCACCAAACCCAGGATCGGCACGCGCGAGTTCCTCGAGGAATCCCGGATCCTGATCGTGGACGCGGTGAAATCCGCCGCGGGGGCGCGTGTGAAGTCCGGTTCCCAGCCCTCGGAGCCCCCCCGTGTCGCGCCGAAACTCACGGCCGACGCCATGCTGCCGCCCGCCTCTTCACAGGCCATGGTGCAGACAACCGAGAAAGTCGTGGCCGTGGGCGCCTCGACCGGCGGAACCGAGGCCTTGCGCGAATTCTTCCAGGCGCTGCCGGTCGACGCGCCCGGGATGGTCGTGGTCCAGCACATGCCCGAGAAGTTCACTGCGGACTTCGCCCGCCGGCTGGACAGCCTCTGTCGGGTCACCGTGCGCGAGGCGACGGACGGTGAGTCCGTCCTGCGCGGGCAGGTCCTGATCGCACCGGGAAACCGCCACCTGCTGCTGAAGCGCAGCGGGGCTCGGTATTACGTGGAGGTAAGGGACGGACCGCTCGTCAGTCGCCATCGCCCGTCGGTCGACGTCCTGTTTCGATCAACGGCCCGCTACGCCGGCCGGAACGCCATCGGTGTCATCATGACCGGGATGGGCGACGACGGCGCGCGCGGCCTGTTGGAGATGAAGGTGGCCGGCGCCATGACCTTCGCCCAGGACGAAGCGACCTGCGTGGTGTTCGGAATGCCCGCCGAAGCAATCAAGCTCGGCGGCGTTGCCCGGGTCCTGCCGCTGGACCGCCTTGCGCCCGAAGTCGTGAATGCCTCCAAAGGGGTCGGTTCTTGATATTGGATTGAATTGTCGTATTTGGCGGAAGAAACCGACTTCGGTCCTCGTCGTCCTGGAAGATCGACTCGCGTCGGTCGCCACGGTTCATCAGGTGGCACGCCCCCCCCCGGATATTCCACTCTCAGTCGGCCGGCCATCAGCGAAGAGCGCGTGCCCGCGGAAATCTCACAGTATCAAGAACCGACCCCTTTGCCCGAAAGCGATAAAACATCGCGCGATCCGTCTTTCCGACCACGGTCGCAATCTCGGGAGCAGCGGTGAATTCCAGGCTCTTTACCTCTGTCCACAGGCGCAAATCTCCGCTCTCCTCCAGGCTGCCCCACGTTCCAATGGCGGCGTGGGTGACAATGGAGAGGGCCCCGGGGTCCACCTCCCGCACGGACAGACGCGGCATCGGAGCGGATACATCCTCGATATCGACCTCCGCTTCGCCACGGTCTCCGACCCCATAGGGCGCCTGCGTCCTCCTCCACAACGCGGGCTCGGCAGACTCCTCGAGCTCCCATCCCGGGTAAAACACGGTGTATCGATCGCCCACGGAATCCAGTCGTTCCGAGAGCCCCGGCGTCACGAGTGTCAGCGAGATGGTCTCCGGCGATTCGGACTCGGCATCTTGAAAAAGGGTGAGCGGCACCGCCACCTCCGCCTGGCCCACGGGGAATTCGACGTGATCCACGAACGGATCCTCGTAGTCGGTTCCCGCCGTCGCAGTCCCTCCCAAAACGAAGTACACCGTCAGCGGTTCGGAAAGCGGGCCGGCACGCCTCAGGAGAAATGCGTTGGTTTTGCCGGAGTCCTCCCTGATCACGACGGGTGATCCCACAGTGACTTGCGGCAGTCGTTTCCCGACAAAGCTGATCCCCTCGACATCGGCGTCTTTCACGACCACGTCATCTGGGGATGCAATATCGTAGTCCGGATGGAAGGCCCGGATCGGGTATTCTCCAGGCCGAAGGCCGACCAGCGCGAAAACGCCCGCTGAATCTGTCTGCGTCCGACCGGTGGGCGCGAGGGCGGAACCGGGCGCCTGGATTCCCGTTTGCACCCAGGCCCCTTCGATAGGGTTGCCACTGACATCGTGCACGCGCCCCATGATCCTGAAACCAGTCACCGTTCCAACCCGCACCACCTTCTGCGCACTGGAGACACCGCCGTTCAGGTCCGAGACCTCGACCCGGACGACATAGTCACCCGCCCCGGACCACGATTTCAGGACCTCCGGGGCGTTCGTCGACGGACTGCCATCCCCAAAGTCCCAGAACCAGGCCCGGGCGACCTGGGAATCGTAGGTGAGATCGGCAGCCACCCGGAGCGGCTCGCCGACTGCAATCTCGGTCCGCCCGAGGTTCAGGGTCACCGCAGGATGGCGATTCGTCGCTTCGTCGAATTGATGAATGACGACATCAGCCCACTGGCCCTGGACGGAGGAACCCGCCGCCGTCACGGTCACGTGCAATCCCAGCGCGCGATCCGAAAAGGTGCGGCCGGGAGGAAGGATGGCATCGGAGAAGCCTCCAACGGAGCCGGCGGTGGCGTCCAAGAGAAGCGGCGATTCTGGACGGGATTCAGGTCGGGGGTCGATCCAGCGCAACAAGACTCCCGGCGCCGATGGAAACCCGCCCTGGGGTGGAGGCAACTCAATACCGTAATCGCGCGGCCCGGCAGGCCCGTTGCGGGGTCCTGGCACCCGAAGGGCCCTGAGCAGTCCGGGATCCAGGTGCGCCGTCTCGATGGCGTAAATTCGATTCGTGCTGTCCTTCGCCTGCACGTCCAAAATGGCGGACGCGAGTAACCATCGCAGGTAAACTTTGGAAGCGGCGTTCAGGTCGGAATCACCCAGGCCCATGATGTCCCAGGGGTCACCCGCATCCAGTTCCCACCCGGCTCCAGACGCTGACTCGGCGCGAAGAAGGCTCCCCGGGCTGATGGGAATCGAGAGCGGATCCTTCAGGCGGCCAGAATTTGTTGGGAGCGGAGGGCTTGTGGGAAGGAGCGGAGGGCCCTCAGTGTTCCAGGCGTTGGCGTGGGACAAACCAAGGTTGTGGCAGAGTTCGTGCACGAGATTCACCGCGTTCGCCCCGACCTGCAATTGGATCCCGCGTCCGTCCAACTGAGCGTTCGCCACGCCGAGCCCGACGACAGCGGCGTGAAAGACGACGTCGAATGCGAAGTCCCGGTAGTCCAACCCGGCAGCGAGCGCCGCCTCGCGCGCATCGGTCATCAGCCGGCCAAACTGTGCCAGGCTGGCGTATTCTTCGCGACTCCCGGGAAGGGAAATTACCGGGGACACAACAAAGCGGATGCCAAATCTCCCATAGGAGATCCGATCGAGGATCTCTGACGCCTGCTGAAGAATGCCGGTTGCCTCTTCGCTTGTAATGGGTTCACCGGGTTCTGCGGCAAAGGCGACGCGCAAAACCAGCAACCGCTGCACCCCCAATGCGCGGTCGGTCAGCGCTCTCCTCTCCCGGGCGGGGTCCCGAATAGCTGCTGCCCCCGCGAGAGCCGGCCCGAGGTCCGCACCATGCAAACCCGCGGCGGCAGCCCACACCAGCTCACACGCCAATCCGATTGCCATGCGGACACGCGCTCTGAAACGGCCGATCGATGCACGGGAACGGCGACATCGGGTGCGCAGGAACCCGGTCCACTCCGGAGTTCCGGTACGTGACATGCCCTACGATTAGCATTGCATGTGCCAAGGGCGATCTGACCGCGAGCGGCCGGGTCCAGGGCGTCGTTTCGAATCGATCATGACAAGCCCGATCGTGGCCCGCAGAACACGCAGAAGAACGCAGAAGAAAACGGATCGAGAATCTCTTTCCGCGTGTTCTGCGTGGTCTGGCTGTTCTGCGGGCCTATCCGGGTTTTTCGGGCGGGACGGGTCGGCGCCCCTCCAACGCCCGCCTGTCAACGGCGCGAGCACAGGACCGTGCAATGACTTCGCTCCGACAGGCAAGGCCTTGGGACCCCGTCAACCGTCTTCTCCATCCGGCGGCATCACGGGACGCGGCGCACGCGGTAGAACCGCTGGCTTTCCCGCGTTGGCCCGGGCTCGGCGGCCGATGCGGCTGTTCCAGGGGCTTTCACATCGCCCGTGACATCCGTCCAGGGTCCATTAACAAGGCTCGCGGTGGCTTGAAGCCGGTAATTGGCTCCGGATTCGGCGGACCAGGTCACCGTGATGAGACCTGTCTGATCCATTGTGACGCCAATGATCGTCGGATTGGGTGCAGTGGGCGGGGCATTGGGCGCACCGGGTGTGGGTTGGCCAAGGAGCACCGGGCTGAGGACGGCGCCGTCGGGCCAGCGGCCACCGCTGCGATCGGCTGGCATCGAGGGCAATCGAAGTTCATCGATTACTGACAAGTCCGCCCGGAGAAGGACCAGAGTTTCGCCCGTCTGATTCAGCCGGAAGTTGGCGTGGAGATCACCGCCCGGGGCGTATTGGCCGCCTTCCTCATCCGCCCACACGAGAAGGAATCCACCTGGCGGGATGATGGTTCCCGTGGGGATCGGGAACTTCCGCGCGTCACCGGCGTCATCGCTCAGGTAGCACCCGGTGAGATCGGCGTCGTCGATCGAGGGATTGTAGAGTTCAAACCAGTCGTCGTAGTCGCCATCCGCGGGGTCAGCGACAGCGCCTTGATTGGAGGACATCCATTCGTTGATCACCACTTGCGGGGGTGATGGCGACAGGGCGTTTGGCCTGCCAGCGGAGGCCGCGGGAAGAATGATGCGCTGATCGGGGTTGCCATCGGGCAGAAGCGCGACGACCCGATCAGGCCCAAGTGAGGCATAGTGCAACGCATCCAGCACCCAATCGCCGTCCTCACTACTCTTCACCAGGGCGAGGCCTCCGGAACGCGGATCCAACCGGAAGTTGGCGTGAAGCTCGGAGGCGCCTTCGCCCGGTTCTCCATCAAGCCATACTACGAGGAACGCGCCGGGTCCCAGTTCGGTTCCTCCCGGGAACGACCAATGCGTGCCAGCCATGGTGGGATCAGCGAGATAGCAATCCCCGAGACTGTCTGTTTCCGTTCCCGCGTTAAAGATTTCCACCCAGGGATCCGCGTCGCCGGCGCTGTCGCGGGGACCGGCGCGGTTGTCCGGTTGGAGTTCGTTGATCCAGAGGTCCGTCAGGAACGGCAGTGTCGTGCGCACCGAATTCGGGGCGCCCGGTGTGGCGAGGCGAGACACGCGTGGGACCGTCTCGAGCTCGAGGCCAAAGGTGATATCGCTACTCCCTTCGTTCACCTGGTGCACTTCGACCGCGAGGACATTGTCGCCGCGTCGCAAGGCCGTGGCGGGAACCCTGAAGGGCCCTTCCTGGGTCGCATCTGGCGTATTTCGCGAGGCAAACGTGCCGGCGCGAATCGCGCCCGACGGCATCCCGAGCCGGTAGATCTCCTCCCCGTTCAGGTGGAACACAGCGCCGTCATCGATGATTGTGGTCAGGTTCAGATCCGCACCCTGCGGATCGCCGTCGAACTCGAAGTGAGTCCGAAAGTAGTAACAGGTTGGGCCCAGGTGGAGCGGGGTGACTTTGGCGGCCGGCAGAGCGGCCGATTCGTGGTAGAACAGGGCCCCGCCTTCCGGCCACGCCTGGTCATCGTCGTCGGGCGCCGTCCATGCCGTTCCGAGGTCGGCGCCTGACTCGTTGTAGCGCCAGTCGCCCGGCAGCGAGACGAGCGTTTGCGGAGGCGCGTTGGAAACCGGCTGCTCGACAATCGCCCAGTTGGCCGGTCGCCTGTTGTCCTGGGCGGCATCTCGCAATTGGATCGACGCGCCGGAACCCGCCGCCGGAACCGGCCATGGAGGTTCGACTTCAAAAGACACGCGATCGATGGCCGTGTCCGGGTCAGGATGATCGGCCGGTGGCAAAAGGCTGAGAGTCTCGCCGCGAGGATTGAGATGGCCGGGAAATTCGGCTGCCACCCAGGGCAGAATGCCGTGTTCCTCGCTCAGAGCCTGGCGGTCGGCGGCAAGCAGAAGGTAGTCGCCGGGAAGGACCATGGTTCCCGATGGGAGGTTCAGGGCCAGGCCATCGACCCGCCAACCCGAGAGATCGAAAGCCGTATCGGTCGAGTGATTGTAGATCTCGACGAATTGGCCGCCAGCCACCGCGGGCTGGTATTGGATCTCATTGAATGCCAGCACATGGGAGGCTTCGTCCGGAACATCCTGGAATGCGACATGGACGACCGTCGATGCCCCCGGCACGGGCTCGCCGAGGCGATCGAACCCCGAGATGCGCAGGGAATTGGGGCCCTGTTTCAGAGGCACGCCGATGGACCAGTGGTTCACATCAGACCACTCGACGAGATAGGGACGGTCATTCACACGGATCTCACGGATGCCGATCGGCGCGGTGCCCTGGACCGTCACCCAATTGCTGCCCGACATGCTGGTTGGGGTGGGCGCCACGGCGAACGGCGCGTCCACGGTCTGGAGCTGTGAAACAAGATAGTCGCGCCGCTTTTTCAGCCAGTCCTTCACGTCCGTGGGCGCCGCGAGTCCCGCTCCCGAACTGCGGGTGACGCCGTCTGCGACGAGCGCGGCATAGGTGGCGTCCATGCGCGCCGCGACGCGATCCGGGTCCAACGGTCCGTTCACGGCGTCCTCGATCGCGCGCCAGTAGGCGCGCTGGAACGTGGGATGATCGTACATCCGTCCCACGGCGGGATCCCGGTTGTCTTCGCCAAACACGGCGGACCCGCGGTACATCAGGGGTGACTGCGGTGAATAACCATGCTGCGCGCTGGCGAGCATGACCCAGTCGATGTCCCACATGTAGAGTTGCCACACCGATTGAGCCGGTTTGTAGGCGTACATGTTCTTGCCGATGTCGTAACCCCAGGCATCGAGATTCACGACGATGTTTTCCGTCGCGAACACCCGCATCCATTCCTCGATGTCGATGAAGGCCGGGACCTGGCGGGAGTAGACGTCCGGATCCGTCACGTTGGCGACGTCCACGAGGCCGAACAGGGTTCGGTAATCGTTGGCGGACCCCTGCACAGCGCGTTTCAGCCAGGACCATCGGTAGCGGGCGAGCTTCCTCGCGCCGCCCGTCGTGGTGTAGTTCTCGAGCCGCGGCGGGCCCACTTGCGTCGTGCCGAAGTCATCACTGAACTCGAACCACTGCTCGATCTTGTAGAGATCGCCGCGCGCAGAGTCGGGGTTCCAACTTTCAACCAGGTCGGAGTTCACCTGTTGCGCGTCCTCATAGACGCTTCCCCGGGAGGTTTCCGTGACGCCATTGACATGCAGGTGAATGAAGCGGCGATGGTTGAATGGGATTCCCAGCTCCCGCGCAATCCAGTAAGCCATCGGCTCCTGCTGCGCCGTGGCGTCCCGGCCCGGCCAGTCCAGCACCACTTCGGTCGCTCCAAGAAAAGGTTCATCTTCCGTGAAGCTCAGGACATAACCGCAGAGATTACCGCTCGGAGTTGAGTAACCGGGAGAAATGTGCGGACTTCCGGCGTAAGTGGCACCGACTCCATGCACGACGCGCTCATTATTATAGACAAAGGTTACGGGCAGCGGAGCATTGTCGAGCTTCGGACGCGAACTCCACTCGTTGAAAGTAGCCTGAGTCATCCACAGTCGGTAGGTGCCCAAGGTGCCTGGAGGTTGGACCTCTCCGTAACGCACCAGCGCCTCGGCAAGGGGCGTGGTGGAAGTCGTCGCCCCGCCGTCGCGCGCGATGACCTGGAACGCGACGAGTGTCCCGGCCGGACTTCCTGGAAGCCTCGCACTGTAGACACCATCCCCCGCCCGTCGATCGACGCCGGCGCCATCGTCCAACATCGGAACCCATGAAGCGGTGGTGGACGGATCGACACGATAGCGCAACGTGACGCTTTCGATCCCATCGGGGTCCTCGACACGGGCTGAGACCACGACCGCCTGGTTGGCTGCCGGCAGCACCGGATCGTGCGCCAGGTTGCTGACCGCCGGTCCGTGGACATCGGTTCGACGGCTGTTGGGCGCTCCGGGGGTCCCCGGATTCGGAGGCACAGCGAGTGGTCCAAATGCCTCGAGGTAGTCGCCGCGCAAGCGAAGGAGAAACTCCGGATGCCCCCGCAGCCATCGGACCCGGGCACGTACGGTGGCGCGGACGCCTGGCGTCAGGCCGGCAAGGAGGGCCGTTCGGATCCGATTGGCCCCGGTGTCGCCGCGGGCAACGGCCCTGACGTGGAGACAACCTGAATCGCCGGTCCCTTGATCCGCCAGTCTCTCCGAGGTGCCGAGGGTCCCTTCAAAGGTCCATCCGGAACCGCCGGAATCCAGGGTGCCGTTGCTGACCAGATTCGCGCCTGTCTCACCGTTGACTTCGATGTCGTCGACGAGATATTCGCCGGCGCCCTGGGCCAACAACTGAAGTTGGTCGATGGTACCGACGCCGTGATCCAGGACCCCGGACGCCTCGATCACGGTCCACGGCGCCTTTCCGGATTCATCGCTCGCAGCCCAGTTGGCGGCCAGTCGATTGTCGGCCCTGGGATCAATGAGTTCGAGGCTGCTACCGCCGCCATCGGCCCATGAACTCCATGCGCCCCCGTCGCGATAGGTGACCTCGTCCACGACGACATAGGCGAGGTTGGTGACGGCCGCGCCGGTTTCATCCGTGGATATGACAGGCGACGGCATCGCAAGCGCGATGCGTTCCCCGCTGTTGGAAAGGTTGCCGTTGAAATCGCCGTAACTATTCGCGGCGGTCAGGTGGGCGTGGCGGGCCCGGAGTCGTTCGACGTCCTTGGAAATCGTGACAAACCCGCCCGCCGGAATCATGGCATCAGGCGGGAAGGCGAACTCAACGCCATCCGTCAACCGCCAGCCGCCGATTGCGATGGATTGTGGACCCTGGTTGAACAACTCGACGTACTCGTCCTCTTCACCGCTGATCGGATGGTACATGATCTCGTTGATCACAACGGGACGGAGAAGCGGCGGCGCATTCGATGTTCCTGGTGTGGGGCTCCGCAGTTCGTTCCAGATAGGTTCGCCGTCCGGCGAGCGGCCCCACGAGACGCCGCTGGCTTGGGCGCCGAACCGAACCGCATCGATACCGATCGATGCGTCCGGGTTGAACAGAAAGAGGGCCTCGCCTTCGGAACTGAGGGCAAATCCAAGCTGCGTTCCGTCGAACTCCAGGAAGCCGCCCGGTGACAGCACAGTGTCCGATGGCAGCATGAAACCTGGACGCGCTGGATCATCCGTGAGGCGGCAGCCACTCAGGTCCACGGCGAGTTGGGACTTGTTGTGGATCTCGACAAAATCCAGCAGGGGCTTGTCGGTGTTGGCCATCAGCTCGTTGATCGTGATCCCTTGCCACGCCGGATTCCGGTTGGGCTCCGTAACGCCGGGAGAGCCGCCAACACGGGCACTCGCGGCCCAGGCGCGCGCATCGCCTTCGCCGTAGGAAGGACGGTCCAGCACCAGGGAGTGGCCCGCGCCATCCGCGGAGATGGGCCATGGCGCGACGTCCGCGTACGTGACCTCGAGCAACACCGCGCCCGCGGGATTGTGCAGGCGCAAAGTGCCGCCGGCATTGGAGAGCCGGTTCGTGAAGCCTCCCAGAACGGCAGCCAAACCGTAGGCCTCTCGTACATCGGTGGGGTTCGGCGCGACCACGACGAATCCGCCTGGAGGCACCGACGTGCCGCCGGGAAACACGAAGTCCACTTCGCCCGAGAGCTTGTGGCCGGCGAGGTCCTCAACGATGAGACCTGCATTATAGATCTCAACGAATTCGAGGTTCTTCTCATCGGTCCGGGCACGCGGGTGATACATGATCTCGGAGATCACCCAACTGGTTCTGCGACTGCTCGGCCCAAGCGGATCCGCGACAACGCAAGATGGAAGCAGAACGGAAAAAACAGCCCACACGGCTGGAAACAGTCGGCATACACGAACGGACCTCATCAAGTGCACACAACATCGCACGAAACCTGGAAGGTTCCAGGGGGGGTCGGGCCTCTTACCGCTCGCCCGGTCCCTTCTCTCCGTTCACGCGCATCATTTGCGCCATCAGGCGAGCGATGGTACCGGTGCCCGCATGCGCGAGGAGCCTGACCGGTCGCTTGTCGGACGTGGCATCGCGGGGCGAACAATCCAGGGGGTCGCGGGGGTGCTTCTGGCCATCCCGTTGATCCTTGTGGCGTCCCGCGTTCGAGGGGCAACCTTGAGCGTCCTGAATACCGCAGACGCGGGCCTTGGCTCGCTTCGGGACACCCTCGAAACGGCAAACGCGGAAGGCGCCGCCGCCATCGATCTGCGCGGCCTCACGGGGCGCATCGAGTTGGAGTCGCCCCTGCCGATCATCACCGCCTCGATTGAGGTCATCGGGCCGGACGATGGTTCCCTGGCTATCAGCGGACAGCGACACTGCAGGATTCTATCCGTGGCGGCGGGTTCCACGACAACCATCCATGGAGTCACACTGACGGATGCCCTCGGCACGAACTACGGCCACGGCGCTGCCGTCTCCAATGCAGGGTCCCTGACGCTGCGCCACTGTCGGATCACGACGAATGTCGATGAGGGCGGCTGGGGTGCCGGGATCTACAACCTCGGTGAACTGGTCCTGTTGGATTGTGAGTTGAGCGGCAACATCGCGCGCGGTGAAGCTGGGGCTTCGAGCCTCCGCCCCGCGGGCGCTGGCGGCGGCGCGGCGGGGCTGGGCGGCGCGGTGTTTCAGGAATCGGGAAGCCTCTGGGCGAGCAACGTGCTTTTCATGGGGAACCAGGTTGTCGGCGGAGACGGTGGCGACGCCCTGGCCACGAACGCTCCGGCTGCCGGGGGGCGCGGTGGCGGTCCGAACGGCGGGGCCGGCGGGGCGGAATACGGCTTGCCAGGCACCGGTGGTTTTGGCAGCGGCGGCGGGGGAGGCACGATCGTGCATCAGTTTCCGTATCCCGGGAATGGAGGATTTGGGGGCGGCGCGGGCGGCGTCGGCGCGGCTCGGGAGGGTGGAGCGTACGGAGCAGGTGGATTTGGGGCTGGCGGTACCGTGGCCACGGCCTCAGGCGGGGGCGGGGGGGCTGCCATGGGCGCCGCGCTATTCGCGCTTGCAGGTCGCGTCTCCGTGGTCGATTCCGTATTTCAGTCCAATGTGGCCACGGGAGGCCGTGGGGGAGATGGCGGCTACGGCGGGGGCGAAGGCGGCAGCGGTCTGGGAAGTGCGCTGTTCGGCTTCGGCGCTGAACTCGTCGTGCAGCGGTGTCGATTTTTTGAGAACCGGGCCGTGGGTGGCGCCGGCGGGTCCATCGATGGCCCAATGGATTCCTTCCGGCGGTGGAGTGACTTCGGCGGGGGCGCCGGCGGCGCGGGCATCCTGCTCCTCGATGGTTCGCTCGACCTCGAATCCTGCTGGGCCGAATCCAACATCGTGCAAAGCGGCACAGGTTCTCTCACGTATCACGGGGAGCCCGCGGTGTCGGCGGAGGGAGCCGCCCTGACGATCCGCGGGGGGACTGGATCGGTTCGAATGTCCACGTTCAACGCGAATCAGGCGCGCGGTGGCGATTCGATCGTTCGGGATCTCGCGTCGAGCCCGAGCGGTTCGGCAGCCGGCGGGGCGGTCTCCATCACCTTGGGAAGTCTGGTCCTCGAGAATTGCACCCTGTCGGGAAACCGCGTGGCCGCGGGTACGGTGATCGTGCCCTCGGACGATGGGACTTCGGGTTCCGTCGGGGTGGCCTGGGGCGGCGCGGTGGCGGTCATCGGAAGCGGGAGCGACTCGCCGCCCGAGCTGGCATTGAGGTTCTGCACCATCGCCGTGAACCAGGCGAGCCCCGGTTCCATAGTGAGTTCCAACTCACTACCCCTCCGGGGCGAAGCCGACGCAGGCGACTCCCGCGGCGGCGGATGTTTCGCGAGCAATGGCCTGCTGCAGCTTTCAGGGGTGATCATCGCGTGGAATCAGGCGCGGACGGATGCGGACCTTTCAGGTGCCGTTGAGGTCGGGGTCAGGAACCTGGTTTTTGATCCGGGAACGGCCAGCGGACTGCGCCCGGATGATCTCACGGGCGTGGATCCTCTGCTCGGTCACCTTGAAGATCACGGCGGGCCGAATCCCACCCATGCGCTCGCGCCCGAAAGTCCGGCCGTGGACGCAGCGGAAGACGGCGACGGCCTCGCGCTGGATGAGCGGGGCCTTCCGCGCCCCGAGGGCGGGCGCTTCGACCTCGGAGCCTTCGAGTTGGAGCAGGAAGATCCGGCGATTGAGAAGTGGGTCATCGAGGGGAATACCATGAGATTTCAGGTGCGTGGAGCCGCCGAGAGCACCTGGGAAGTCGAATTCTCGACGGACCTCGTGGCTTGGGAATCGGCGGGCACAGTCGTGGACGGGGCGGTGTATGAGAGATTGTTGACAGCCGGCGCGGGCTTCTATCGAGCTCGGCAGGTCAAGTGAGGCGCCCAGCCGGCAGTCGCTTGACCCATCTTCGAACGCTGCTGAATCGGAACCTCGGCGGAACCGCCCTTCCACTCAGGGATGCACCAGCGGGCTTGCTGGCGTCCATGAACCGGACGGGAAACCAATACGACAATCGCGATGGAAAGCTCATGGAGTACCCTCAAACTCGAACGGAATTATCGCCACGACTTTGCCCACTCGCGAGCAGGCCTATCACGACATCTTCAGGTACATCTAAACCAACAGCCCCGAAAGGGTCTCTCCTCGACCGATTACACTCTTTCGCCCGGGTGCAAACGGTCGCCAATCACCGGGGTCGTCGACGTCGTTTCCCACCTTCATCTCCCCATAGGACGGGCGGAACAAGGGAATACCCTGGTGCGCCACGCGCTCATAGATGGGTTGTATGCGCTTCTTAATTGTTCCCAGAACCGATCGCGGGACCATCTATTGCACGCAGGTTATATGCTTCCCACAGTCAGACGGGCGGGAGGGACTGCCTCACCGGCATGAGAAAACGCGTCGAGCGGATGAACGGCCAGTTTGTTGTCCGCTCGAAGCCGGAACAGGGGACGGAGATCGCCTTCGCGTAAAGCTCGCTGCCCTTTAAATGTTTGCTGGTTCATAATGTGAGGCGTCCTTTCACGATGTGAGGCGTCCTTTCACGAAGGAAAACACCGTCCAAACGACAGCAACCATTTGGGGTTTCCCCGCAGCCGGATTTTTCGGGTCAACAACGCCCACAACAAATTCTTTTCCTTCGCCAGAAATCCCAGCCATGTTTCCGCGTCGGCAGTGACTCTGATGTTCGGTTCACCAACCAGTCCGTTTTCAATCGTCAACTTTCCCGCGCGAATCATCACCGTTGCTTCGACCTGCTCGCTGCCGGTGAAGGCGAAATGGTAGGTGGCGTCCAGTTTCCCTGCGGCATGGCGCTGGAAAGTCTGCGGCATCCCTTGCAGCAGGGCGGCAATGGTTCGCGGACGCAGCGAGCCGCGAACGTGCCGCACCGTCTTGTGTGGGTAACGCTTCTGCACATGCAACTCCGCGTCCGAGCCGGGAATGACATACACCGGCTCGCGCTTCGCCTGCAACGGGCGCATCACTTCGTCCATGAAGTCCGTTTTCGACTCCAGAAAAGGACCAATCACATCGTCACCCGCCGGACACACGGCCATGCAATATGCCGCCTTGTAGTTTGGCCCGAAGCCCAGGCTCTGCCATGTTGAGACGCTCTCTGAATCCTTCACCCGCCGCCGGTAGTCCAATCCGTCCCGGCTGTCGGCGATGTTCTCGACCCAATCCGCAAAACCGCCCATGAACTCTCGGTAATTGTGCGTATAACACGAGGAGAAATTGAACGCGCCATCAGCGCCGATCGCCCCGACCGGACACGCGGCCACGCAAAGCTTGCAGGTCAGGCACGGATTGAAATCCAACTCCTCGGAATACTCACTGATCTCCGCTCCGACCAGGATTGTGCCGAGCAGGATGAAATTGCCGAAGCGCGGATGAATCACATTGCGATGAATTCCCATGCGCCCCAACCCCGCTGCGACTGCGACCGGCTTGTGCGCCACCGTCCACATCCGCTCCGTCATCCAGCGGTCGGCCTCCATTGGAAATGCCATCGGAGGGTTCAACGCTCGAATCCCCGCGCGCTCCAACGCGGCGGTGATGCGGCGTGCCACGTCGTTGATCTCGTCGCCCGTGTGATGAAATTCCGCATTCGCGACCGAGCGCGCCGGGCTGCGAACATTGTCGCGATTCATCCGCAGCACGAAGCTGATCAAGCTGCGCGTGCGCGGAAAGGTTCGTTCAATGTGCGGACGTTCCCCGGCCAGCGCGGGCCGCTCCAACTCCACGAAGCCGAGATCCTCTGCGCCCGCCTTCAGGCAAAGCGCGCGCAACCAGGCCGCATCGAGGGGCTCGGAAACGGTTGGCGCTGCCGCCCGCCCGCGGGCCGCCGTTATCGATGGGTGCTCAAGCGCGGTGGTGTGCATATACACGTACATTGAAAGACAACGGGGATAGTCGTGGATTCATAAGGCTTTCACGCTGGACTGCGCGTCACTCTTGTCAGCTTTGGTTTGGAACTGCCGATTTCGAGTTGCGAGTGGATCGCCACGTCAGCAACGTTCCTTCGGCATAAGGAGCTTTGACAATTTCGCCGCCGCTTGATGAGTTTTCACGATCTTGCGTGTTCGCCCGTGATTTTTGATTGTGATTAGCTTCCATTGGTAATCTTTCGCTAAACGATTTATTGCTTGCTCAACTTCAACGCCGCACGCTCAAGGTCGTTGATGATGGCGGACCAGCGTTGTTCCCCGAGTGTCTTCACCACCGCTTGCTGCGCGGTACGCCAGGCGGGCATGGCCTTCGCCAAATCCCTTTTGCCCTTGGCCGTGATGCATACGCTGACGCGTCCGCCTCTCCCCGCGCCGTTCAGCTTCAGCAGGCCATCGCGTTCCAGCGGCCGGAGATTGCGCACCAGCGTCGTGCGCTCCATCCCCAGCCAGTCGCTCAACTCCTCCATCTTCCAGTCCGCCCTTGCCGAGAGCGCGCCCAGGATTGGCGTCTGCGTCGGGCGGATGCCGTGACGACGCAATTCCGCATCAAAGAACTGTGTCACCGCCCGCGTCACCCAACGCAGGTTGAAACACACGCAGTTTTCCATAGCCGCCAAATCCAGTTCTTGGGTCATGTTGTTGTGCATATACACACTGACGGCGAAATTGTCAATTTCATTTTGCGCTTTCAGAGCCGGCCACTGCTGCGATGCGGTTCGGGATCGCGACGCGTTCCTAAACATTGAATGTGCCGTGAACGATAAACTGCGCCTTAGAGCCCGTCTGAAAAGTAGGAATGGCCCTGTTTTCGCAGGAAAGGCCGGATGGCGAGGCGCGACGAAGGAGCATACCCTTCAGGGGTCTGTGACTGAGGAGCAACGAAGCCAGGCGGCCTTTCCTGCGAAAACCCTCCGGGCGACGGGTCTTTTGCGCGAGGCCTTCGTTGGCTCGACCGTCACAGCCCGCTGCGGGGATGCTCCGGTCTCGCCGCCTCGGCCTCGCACAAAATCCCTCGTCGCAGGGCCCTTCCTAATTTTCAGACGGGCTCTTAAGGTGGAGGCATTGCTGAAAGCCCATGATCACATCGGGAATTCTTTGGCAAAACCGCCAACGGACGAATCCAGCGAATGAAAACGATTGCGCAATCATAATGCGAGGGCGAAACCGAGGCGCAACGACCCGCACTTGCGGGCTATCTTTGGCACTTATTCGAGAGCAAACACATGAGCGACGCCACTGTAATGATGGCTGCCATTAACGCCGGCGACCCGAAAGCCGCTGATGACTGCTTGTTTTGGTCTATGACGAACTCAGGCGGCTCGCCGCATTCAAGCTTGCTCACCAAGCTTCCGGCCAGACACTCCAACCCACCACGCTGGTGCGTGAGGCGTGGCTGCATCTCGTAGGCGAGCGGAATGCCTCATGTCATCGCCCGGTTGAGGCGGAACACCAGGCGCTCGCGTGATGGACCATCCGCACATCGCCAAGATTTTCGATGCTGGGGCGACTGAATCAGGCCGTCCGTATTTCGTGATGGAACTCGTTCGCGGCCGCAAAATCACTGAATACTGCGATCAACATTCATTGCCGACGGAAAAGCCGCTTAGAATTGTTCACCCAGACCGCCTTAGTGTAAACAGCTTCAACGGGGCCGCGCTACTTCGAGCGCGGAAATGATATAGGCGTTAATCAGCCAGAGCACAATCCCGACAAGCTTCAACGGGGCCGCGCTACTTCGAGCGCGGAAATCGCGGAGGACATGCGGATCACGGCCGAGATGCTCGAGCTTCAACGGGGCCGCGCTACTTCGAGCGCGGAAATACGCGTTCGCACCCGTGTCGATTGCCGGGCTCGTTGAGCTTCAACGGGGCCGCGCTACTTCGAGCGCGGAAATTCGACCGGCGCCGAATGGAAACGCGTCCGGCTACTCGCTTCAACGGGGCCGCGCTACTTCGAGCGCGGAAATAAAGATCCACGGCAGTAATGCCGTGGTGTTCTTCACGGCTTCAACGGGGCCGCGCTACTTCGAGCGCGGAAATGGAGAAGACCGAGCAGGAATCGGCGGAATTGCCCGAGCTTCAACGGGGCCGCGCTACTTCGAGCGCGGAAATTGGGGAGGTCACAGGGCGGGACGTGAGGTGCCATGGGCTTCAACGGGGCCGCGCTACTTCGAGCGCGGAAATCTCATTCACCACGCAATCGGCTGCTATGTTCCAGCAGCTTCAACGGGGCCGCGCTACTTCGAGCGCGGAAATCGTCTTGACGTACGCCCGATCGCCGATCGTCAATTCCCGCTTCAACGGGGCCGCGCTACTTCGAGCGCGGAAATAACGGACGTTCTCAAAGCTCACGCTGAAGCATTTCCACGCTTCAACGGGGCCGCGCTACTTCGAGCGCGGAAATGCGTCGATCGGGCGCCAGGGCGGCAAGGCTAGAGGCGCTTCAACGGGGCCGCGCTACTTCGAGCGCGGAAATCCCCGAAGGTCCCTGGGAGCGCCTGGCCGCAATTCGGGCGCTTCAACGGGGCCGCGCTACTTCGAGCGCGGAAATGCGAGATCGGGGCCATCATCTTTCCGCCAGGAGCCATTGCTTCAACGGGGCCGCGCTACTTCGAGCGCGGAAATAGCTCAAGAGACAGGATCAGCACATGCGCGGAGAACCTTGCTTCAACGGGGCCGCGCTACTTCGAGCGCGGAAATTAGTCCGAGCTCGAGGCCATCGATCTTTCCGCGCAGGAGCCATGTCGCTTCAACGGGGCCGCGCTACTTCGAGCGCGGAAATTCCAGAGCCAGGATCAGCACTTCGCGGAGAACCTGCTTCAACGGGGCCGCGCTACTTCGAGCGCGGAAATCTGGGGCAGGTCACAGGGCGGTTGACGTGAGGCGCCAATGGGCTTCAACGGGGCCGCGCTACTTCGAGCGCGGAAATCGCCCAAGCGCAACATGCTGAATCCCAACACCCGCCTGTCAAGACCGCGAGCGCCGGCCTGTGCGGCGGATTCACCGTGACACGCGTGCGTAGGGAACCACAGCAACCGTATCCAGTCCAGGGGCTTCGAACATGCGAGCGGTTCCGGCCTCCCGTGCGCCACGTAACCGCTCGCCGACCAATGGTTGTCAAAGATCGAGCCCCCGTGTCCGGTCGCTCAATACACCAGGCACGGCGCATCGAAATTCACGTAGGGTAATCCGAGGGCGGTGATGACACGGTCTCCCCTGCCCTCCGCCGGCCCAAGGCTCACAAACAAGACCTGGTCCTCGAGATGATCGATAATCTCCTTCAATTCGGACTCGAACCGGACCTTCTCCATGGGATTCAAGTCGCATTCGAAGACGCTGAATTGCAGGTGATTTCCGTGCTTCTTGCAGGTCTTGAACACCCGGCGGAGGCGCTTGTCGTCGGCGATGTCGTAGCAGACGAGGTAGGTGGTTCGCATGGGCGTTGGGCGATCTCACATCAGCATTCCCGGCGATGCGTCAAGGGGGACGGCAAGGGCCGCGGGAGCTGCGGGAGACCGACACTGGCAGCAGGCTTTCCGGCAGGGCCACCCATTCGCTTTTGCTGAATTGCGCGGTACGCCGTCGGAAGGTTGCTGCGGGCATGCGAGCGTTCACGTTGCCGGCGGCAGGAGACGTTCAAGTTCCGAGAGAAGTGTGGGCAAATGCCGCTGCACGGCGTCCCAGACGATTCCATCGTCGATTGAGTTATACCCATGGATCAGTCGGTTGCGAAAGCCGATGATCCGTTGTGCCTGTGGGAACTTCGCAAAGATCTCGGGGTCGGAGTCTCGCAACCGGGCGAATGCTTCTCCCAGGATCTCGAATTGCCGCTCAACCGCCGACCGTGTCCTCAAATCGTCAATATACTGGTCGAAAGACATGCCACGGACAAAGCCCCGGATAGCCTGGCCCGCCTCGAAAGCATCAAGCAAGAGTTTGCGAGTCACATCGGTCATAGATTCTTACACGTGAAGCCTCGACGCTTCTGCAAAAGTAGGGATTACGAATGGAGCGCTCAGTCAAAAGATCCACAGGCCGGCCGAAGAGACCTTCGAGACCCTCGGCCAGATCCATGTAAGCATCAAAAACTCCGCCGCTTGGGAACTCGCCGAAAGTCACCAGGAAATCGAGGTCGCTGGTCTCGGGTCGAAACATGCCGGAGGTTGCGGAACCGAAAAGGTCCAAAGTCACCACGCTCGCGCGGCGGCAGAGCGACTCAAGTTGGATGCGCTTGGCGGCCAACTCCGCTCCGATGGTGGGATCGAGTCTGCTAGTCATGCATCTCTGCTAGTCATGCATCGGAAGATAAGGCGCGCTGATGGTAGCCATGAGCTTCAATCGCGAAGCGGGGCGAAGAGGCCGAGGCCGAGATACCGGCGGTCACCCACAAGCAAAGGCCCTCGGGCAGGGCGTGAGAATTCGATGCGTGCATGCACGAAGGGAGCGGTTTCGTCCTTGGGCCGGTAGCGTTCCGCACGTTCGGTTGCGGTTAGAAAGGGGCTTGGCGTCAGGTGGATTAGGCTGGAATCCACGAGGTCGAAGGGCAGGCGTACGTGGCGCAGGCTCGCGCGGACGAGTTGCGTCCATTCCGCCAACCGACGCAGATGGCGCTCGTTGCTCGAAAGCGGAGTGCCATCGGATGCGCGCGTGGGGACTTTGTAGCCGCGGTCAATGACCAGTGGCGTAACGGAAACCCAGAAGCGACTGGCGCGGATGTAGAACGGCCAGACTTTGTCGCGGCGAAGCGGGTCGGCAATGAGTTGAAGGCGGTGGCCCGGTTCGATTTCCTCTCCGTCAAGGGCAGCAGTAAGGGTACGGTATATGGATGCGGCGTCCGTCGCTTTGTCGGATTCCACATAGCCTAGAAGCGCGAAGCGGCGCACACGGCCGTCAGCCTTTCGGCAGAAGCTCAATGACGGCAATGGGACGAAGGCGAGATGGGGTTGTTGGGTGTGTCCTCCACCGGGCGTGTGGCCGGAGATCAATTCCTCGGCAAGTTCCGGCTTGTTCCAACGGTTTTGGTCTCTAGCAATGTCGCATGCGAGGGCGCGCAGCGGAGAGCGCCAGCGATGGGCGTTAATGGCATCGCAGACAACGGGCGGCTCATCCGGGTTGCCGGTATCGCGAACGATTTGAAAAACGGCAACATGAACGGGCAACAGCCCTTCCGCTGCACCGCGCGTATAGCCTTGTTCGTGTAGGAAGAGGCGGGCCGGGCGTTTCGCTTCGCGCGCACGGCGTTCGTTGGCCCTCTCTAACTCGTCCATGAGCTCTCGAGTTGATTCAGGACGTGCGGTCAGTAGGCAAACGTCCTCTGTCTTAGTCGATGGCCGCCAGATTTCGCGCGCGCCGTAGACGGATTCATGGTTTACATTTTCGCGCCAGAGTACTTCACATTCCACTCGATCCTCGGCGCGGCCCATGTAACGAAGCTTAGCAGCCGCTTCGCGTAACGCCGGCAGATGATATTCCGCATCACGCGAAAACTCAGGCGCGTCGCTGGTCCAGCGATACTCGGCAACGAGGTCGCCATCCTCGCATGGCGTGGCACGGAGCACAGGCGCGAGATCGGGCCTGAGCCGCTGCTGGAAGCCATCCGGTTTCGAAGGCGGCGCGGATCCCTCGTGCTCGTCGCCTTCAAAATCCCAGAGCCAAGCGCCTTTACCGCCAGCGACTCCGTCCCGTGGTTCGATGGTGCGAAGGTGGCGCGCCCGCTTCGGGTCCGAAACGCCATCGAAGACGTCGCGAATGGCGGTGTCCTTGCCGCCGGGTTGCTCGCAGTCTTCCAAGATTTTCTTGCACGGCTCACGCATCAGGACGCTTGCGGGCAAGACGAGTATGCTGTCCGGTCCGAGTGCGGCAGCGGCATCAGCAGCCGATGCATCGGCAGACTTGGCGCGCCACTGGTCACGGTCCCGATAGACGAACGGGTGCTTCTCCGCGTCGGGTGAAGCGAGCCATTCCCTAACACTGGCAAGGCTCACCTGATGCAGTTCGGCGCGCAGCGGTGGAAAGCGTTTGAAGATTTCCAACACCTCTGCGGCGTCGTCTGGCATCTCGGCGTCGTCTTCGTCAGACGCGGTTTGGCGCAGCGCCTCCACCTCAAGCCGGAAGACAACACCGACGAGAGGCGTCCCTTCATCATCCTCGGTCAAACCGTAGAGGAACGGGTGAGGAGAGAGATGGGGGCTGCGCTCTTCGGTGGTGGCGCTCCAGTAATCGAGCACTGCATCGGTCACGGGTGGCACAACGACCGGGCCGGCAGCGATGTGCGCGAAGTCATGCGCGAGCCAGTCTTTCGGCGGTGCGCAGACGCCGTCCGTCGGATTGAGGACACTCCAAGTCGCCGCCTCGATAAGGGGTGTAGTCTGTCCAGTCGAGGTCAATCTATCCCTCGGTTCGTCGCTGTTCTGCTTGGGTTCTCCGGTCTTCTCTTCTTTCGCTTTGCTCGCGGCGAGCCAGTGCGTGCCTGCGATCAACTCGGCCGACCACCGAGCGGTATCCGCCTTTAGTGTGACAGCGAGCTTGGAAAGCTGGCTCTGAATTTTCGCCGGCATTTCTTTCCGCGGTGTGAAGATGCGCATGGTTGGTGGCGCGCCCTTATTTTCTGAATGGCGACGACTCAGAACGCCGCGCCGGTCCAGCCTGCCAAGTCGCTGCAGCAACGTCGGGAGCGAGGCGAAATCACACAGAATGACATCGGCGTCGGCATCAAGACCCACTTCTGCCGCTGCGGTGCCAATTAGAAAGTAGCGTTCGCCTTCAGCGCCGTCTGTCGGGCGCTCCAAACGAAACGCTTTGAAGGCAGCTTGTTCCGAGAGACGGTCCCGTTCATAGCCGCGGATGCGCCCGGTAATCCTGCAAATTCGGTCTTCCTCGATTCCATTCTTTCTGAGTCCTGCAGCGACCGCGTTGGCAACTCCAACCTCACGGACGAAGACTGTAATGCGCGCGCCGTTTGAATCGAGGGCTGCTGTAACCAGTTTTTGCGTGAGAACCTCTTTCGGCTTTCCGCCCTCTGGCAATCCCTCCACCTGGACTCTCCTCATTGCCGATGCAAGGATCCGGTCGGCGATTGCCGGATCGGTTCTTTCCTGGTCGGTCAGTCTGAATGGCGATTCCGTTGAGGGCAGAGGCAAGCCCGGAATTGCCGAAAGCTCGGTCAGCCAAAACGGAAGCCGCGCAAAGATCGCGTCGAAGGGTGAAGGCGGATTTGCTACAGGGGAGGCGCAGCGTTCCCGGAGTTGTCGCAAAGTGAGCACGAAAACTGGAACCAAGTGCGCCTCGTCCACGGCGATCCATGAATCCACGCCGAGCAAACCAGCCTGCTGTGGGCGTCCCCACTTTCCGAGGCCGTAGCCCTGGAAAAGTAGGCGGCTGCCGATTTGATCCACGGTTCCGATGATGAGTTGCGGCACGGTGGGCCGAATGGCCCAATCGCGATTAGCCACGATCTGCCCGCGCAATTCCACGACATGGAAAAATCTTTGCGATTCGCCACTCGACGCACGCAAACCTTTACGAACGGCTTCCAACTCTTGTTTATCGTCCTGTGTCAGCCTCTTGTGCAAAGCCTCTGCGATCGCGAATACCTGCTGGACGAGCACGCGACGATTGACGACCCATACCAACCGCCGCGGGACTGGGCTAGGGTTATCATGGCGGTTCCCATACCACGCGAGTGCGAAAAGCCACACCACAGCCAATTCGGTTTTTCCTGCCCCAGTAGGAAGGTCGACCAGCCGCGGGCAATGGCCAGCGATCACGTCGTCGAACATCCGCACCATCCATTGCATTCGCGACTGATCGCGTAGGTGCCTGTAATTATTTTCGAAGAACTCGCGGGCCTGTTCTTTCGACGGTGGATCGAAGTTCATGAGATCAGGTCTTGACGTGGAAATCGCCTTTTCCGCGTTGCGGCATATGCTGCAGGGCTGAGAACGGATTGGTCCTCTTGGTGGAAACTCCATTGTGGTTTCTTGCTAACCCACCTGCCCTTCGGCGTCCGGGTCCGCCAGCACCCGCAGCACTCCGATGGCCTTGACGTCGTGGCCGAGGATATCGAGTCGGCGGCCGCAGAGATGAAGAGGTTCCATGGCATTAATGAGCCACTGCAAGGACATGCTCTAAATTGCATCCACCGGAATGGCATCCCATCGGATTTGCATCTTGCGCTCCGCCGACAGGGCTCGCCATTTGGCGATGTTTTCGAGCCAGTTCACGCGAGAGAGAATCGGCCCGGGATTCGCTTTACGCAAGAATCGAGGCTCGCAGGTCGGCGGCTCGAAAGACGCTTCATGGACCATCGCGGGCACGGCGAGCGAGATGATGCGCTTGCCTTGCTGCTGATAGAGTTGCTGCTTCTTTAGCATGCCAATCTTGTAGTCCGCCGTGTCCATACCCCAGTACTCGATGTAAACGTCCAGTTCCGGCAGGTAGAAATCGGGGCGGACCGCGTGCCCGCTGAGGATGCGGAAGCGCTCGTCGTAACGATACGCAATGCCATGCACGGCGAGCCAGTCGGCGATGAGACGTTCGCCCTCGGATTGGAGCAGTGTTCCCGCCCTGGCGGCGATGGTCTTGTTAAGTTCGACCTTGGTGTCGAAGTTGCGGCGCTCGAGGAAGACTTCGTCGAAGCAGCGATCGCAAAACGTCCGCTGGAAGGCCTGCCGACTGCGGGTGCATTCTTCGAACGCAACCGGCTGCCCACAACGGGCGCAGCGGTGCACTTGAGCCTCCTCGGCGGCTCGCATGGCATCGCGGATTGCCTCCGCCGCCGAGTGAGCTGCGCGGCGCACATAGTCCTTGGCTCGTTCGTTGAGGGCAAGGTCGTCGAGGTCGTGGAGGTGCTCTTGGGCGGCATGGGCATAGGACTTCAGCGCCTTGAGGGCGTACTGCTGGACCTGCGGGTGCGGATCGCGCAAGGCAATCGGCGCAAGGGCACGCGCAGCGGCCCCTGGATCGGCTCCGAATCCGCCGAGTTTCCCGATTGCAGAGGCCGCAAGCCGTCGGACTTCGGCCGAGGGGAGCGAGAGCAATTGGATCAGCTCCGGGAGCGCTTCGGGATCGGACCCTCGCCCCAACTCGAGGGCTCGCTGGACGGCCCTGTGGTGCGAGTGGTTGTCCATCGGACTCTTCATGTAATCTCAATGGCTATTGCGTCGGCGACCCGGACGGGAGTCGGCGCGTTCAGATCCTTGTAAAGGAAGGGGTGGGACAAATGCGGTCCACCGTGAGGAAATTCCCGGTGTGTTTCCGTCGCTGGCCATGTCGTCCGACCCAGGCGTCATCTTGTCATCAGCGGGATATATTCCGGGATCTCACCGGTCAGGCACTTCGACAGGATGCGGGCCTGGAGTTCGAGGGCGCGGCGGTAGCTGACTTTGTAGTCAAACACCGGGTGGGTCAGGAGGGAGTTGGCGAGGCGCAGACAGAGTCCAGAATCGCCGGCGAGACGGAATTGTTCAATGCGCAAGAAGACATTCTTGAGGCCATGCCCGCGCGTCATTCCGTAGAACCATCCACCGCCAGAGAAGTACGTGATGGGGATTTCGGCATCGCAAAGGGTCTGGACGGCCTGGGTCGTGATTTGGATGTTTCCGAAGAGGGCGACGTGATGGAGATCCGCGAGGCGAACCTCATCCACGGTTTCATTCTCGTCCTTAATGGTCAGGATCCCGTCCTTTCTGCCCACTCGAAATCCCGGGGTATTCAGGAAGAGCGTGCGCGTGTCGTCGCGGGCCGCGATCAGGCGCCGTGGCGGCTCGATGGGAGGAGAGGCAGCCACCGCCAGACTTGAACCTGGCGTTGAGCCTGATCCCGTGGCGTCTCTGTCGTCGATCCCCATGGCTGCGGGAGCGTCCACCGGGGGCGTGGCCAAGAGGCGGGTTTCATCGGGAAGGCACACCGGGACCAGCGAGCATCGCCGGCATTTCGGTGACGCGACCAGTGGCGGAGGAATGGGACCGTTCACGGTCTGGCGGGCCAATTCGATTTGCGAAAGGATCCACTGCTCGAGATCAGCGGTCATTTCCAACCGGACACGTTGCCTGGTCGCGCGGTAGTAGATGACGCCCTCGCGGCAGCAGTAACCGTTGTCGCGCAGGATGAGGATCTGCAGGCCGAGCTGCATTTTGTCCGTAGGCCAAAGGTCATTGGCGGACTGTTCCTCCTTCGGGGCCCCTGCCTTGTAATCGACTGGCACAACATCTGGCGCTGCAAAGAGATCGCCTTGGTCACCCGCCGGCGGAGGGACTTGAACCTCGACGAGATCCAGCTTCGCGATCACGCCGAGGCGGTTGGAACCAAGGGTCACGGATCGCGAATGAATAATTTCAGGCCTGGCCGCTGAGGTGCTTGTGTCGGCGGATGGTCCCGCCGCTGTCTCTGGCGGTTGAAGTGCGCCCGAACCGGCATCGACACGCTTGTGGACTGCCGCACCCCGCAGAGTGTCGGCGCTCTCGACGAAGACGCCCTCGACGTGCTCGTAGTAGAAGAGTCTGGGGCAATACACGAACTCATTGAGCATCCGCGCCGGAATGAGTCCGACCTCGCCTGACGGTTCCCTCTCTCGAATGGGGAATTTCTGAGCAGGCGAGAGATTTGGCTCAGAAATGTGCGGGTGCGGCGATTTCGCATCGGACCCTGTATCGGAATGCTTCTCGTCCTTGATGCCCTTCCGCATCCAGACGTGACCGCGGCGGCGACCACGTACGGAAATCCCGTCTAAGAATGTCCAGGGCTCGCGTATAGACTTCGATCGCGTCAACCGGACTGGACCGGTTTGAGGATGCGTTTGTCCCCAACGCCAAATCGGCTTCCGAAATCCCCCCGCCGGACCTCCTGGCACCAGGCTCCTTCTGCTGATCTTCACCGGGCATGGAACACGAACGCTCTACCTCGATTCGAAGCAATGGGCAACCCAAAGGAGCCAAAGCTTGCAGATTGCGCACGTCATCCGGGGACTCACCGGCCCGCACAATTGCGTCAACCTTCGCACGGATCTCCTGCAGCGGAATGGCCGGGACCGGAATGGCTACAGCCGGGTCGCACTTAAACAGAATCGTGGGGATCTCCCTGTTTGGATAGGGTTCGAGTCCTCACAGACATGACCGCTGTGGTTCGATGAAAGCTTAACTCCCGAGATTCAGACGCGCATTGGCACCATGAACCGAAGGCAGCCCTCCATGCTGAGGCCATCAGGCCATCAGGCCATCGTCGACCGCGTCTCCCGGCGATCCTCCGGGTCGCCTCTTTTCATTGCATCAACTTCCCGGGGGCGGCGCTCATTCCTCGCTGGCCCCCGGCTATTGTCCTCGGTCAACCGTGGGTGGGTTGTTGGTGGGTGGCGAGTGGGTGTGGAAAGCGAGAAATACCTGAGGAATTCGCGCTTCAGAACCCTTTGAATTGCAAACAAAAGCGACGATTGCCGAGGGACTTTGGGGGATGGTGCGCGATAGAGGACTCGAACCTCTGACCCCCTCCGTGTCAAGGAATCCTTGAACGCCTCATTCCCAGGTACTTACGAGGAAATTTTCTCTCTGGTGCCAGTTTGGTGCCAGTATTTTTTCCGGGATTTTGGATCCTGCAGCGAGTGGGAATTCGCGGTATTTGCCTCGAAAGGTAGAAGACCCGCGGGCACCACATCGTTCGCCCTTGGTGTTTTTGGAGCGGGTCCACGTGCGGTCGCTCCCCATCGGCAGCGCAATGGGGATCCCATTCACACTTCTCAAGCTTGCCGGTTCCGCGGCGAGGCTGTGAATTCCTCAGCGTGTTTGTTGCGGAGCTTGCAGAACGCCGTGGTAAAGCCGATCTTACCTCAGTAATGCAGGCGACTATTTCCAGCAAGGGGCAGTTGGTTATCCCTGAGGCGCTGCGCGAGCAGGCGCGCCTTCGCCAGGGGGACAAGGTTGACCTCGGATTTGCCGATGGCCTTATTGTGATGCGTAAGCGACAGCCTCTGACTGCTTCCCGGGTCCGAGCACTGCTTTCAAGGAGCCGCCGCCTGCCTCCGTCAACGCCCAAGGACGAAGAGATCGTTACCAAAATGGTGCGGGAGTCCCGGGCCGCCCGCCGGGCATCCCGGGTGTGACTCGAGCCGTCTTCGACACGAATGTTGTCATCAGCGCCTGCTTCTGGCGCGGACCCTCGTCTCAGTGCCTGCAGGCGTGGGCGCGAGCCGAGGTGATGGCCCTCGTGAGCCCCGCGATCCTCAGCGAGTACGCCGAGGTGTTCGAACGTCTCCAAAATCGCTATCCCAAAAAGGCGTTCGTGGATTGGGTTTCCGCCCTGCGGGACGATGCGGAGATCGTCTTCCCAGCGATTCGGATCGATGACGCCTTTGACGATCCGGATGATGCGCCCTTCGCGGAATGTGCCGTCGCTGGCGAAGCGGACTGCATTGTGAGTGGCGACAAGGAACACATGCAGAAGCGGCAGACAGTGTTGGGAATTCCCGTCCTCTCCCCCACTCAGTTCCTCACCTTGATTGGACGATGGCCGAATCAATGATGCTTTTTACGCCCTTCAGTCCCACCCCTCGCTGGCAACTGATGAAACATCAATGGCGCCTATGCTTTCGCTGGCAGGGCGACCACGCACACCAGGTCGAGATTTGCGATTACCACTGACACATTATGAAAACATCGAAACTGGCCCCCGTGCATCCCGGCGAAATCCGGGCCGGCGATTTCATGGAACCGCTTGGTCTCAGCCGTTATGCCATAGCAAAGGCACTTGGCGTGCCTGCCCTTCGCATCAGCCAGATCGTTCGAGGGCAGCGAGCCATCAGCGCGGACACCGCCCTAAGGCTCTCCAGGTACTTCGGAACGCGACCCGAGTGGTGGCTTGATCTCCAGACCCATTACGATCTTGAATTCGCCCGGGATCGCCTCGAGAGCCAAATCACTCGCACCGTCCAACCGAGATCCCAGGCTCGGCCGGTGGTCGCTTGACCATCAACGGTGCTATGCGTTCGAATTCATGACCCACAACAATTACGATTCCGAGAACTGGAAGCAGGCTCTATGAAGACGACGCGCCCCATCCCGAAGGCGTTTCCATCGTTCGCTGACGCGCCCGACCCCTACGCGGCCCTTCGCGCGCTCCATCTTCCGCGTCCCATTAAAACGGACGCCGAGGCACAAGCCGTCTCCAAGGCTTTTGGACGAGTATGATAGAGCAAGGCGGCCTCAACTTCAGCGATCCGATCCACTCAGCATGCTTGGGGGCCTGCTCGAGGACCGAGGCCTGAGCGGCGCGGATCTTGCCAGGATATTGGGCGGGAGCCGGAATCTTGGATCGATGATCCTGCGTGGCGAACGTAGACTGGCCGCCAACCACATTGTTGCACAAAAGCTCCTGCCCTCGCTGATGCTCGAGCTGTTTCAGGTCGCGCGGTCGAAATTCATCGCGCGGAATTGCCGGGACGGCAAGGACTACTGCCGGGTCGCACTCAAAAGGAATCGCGGGGACATCGCCTTTTAGGTTTGGCCATCACGCCGTCGTCACCCACGTCTCCCGGCGACCCTCCTGGTCGCCTCTCTTCACTGCATCAATTTCCCGGGGGCGGCGCTCGTTCCCCGCTGGCCCCCGGCAATCTTCCTTGGTCCCTCCGGGACCACGTGCGTCGCGGAGCGATGGTTGAGGTCACGCGGCTCATTGCATGCAACTTCCGCGACCACCGTCGTCGCCTCGCGAAACATGGGCCGCTCGGAATTCGGGAGATTTCCATCGCCTCAAGGCGGTGGCTCCCGGACCACGACCGTTCCCGGGGTTCATCCCTTGGCAACCTTCTTTGGAGTTGCTCCGCGACCGAGCGTCGCCTGCGAATTCCGCGCCCTTGGGAGGTATGCCGATTTCTGTGAATCTCGAGGCGGCGACTCTCGCACCGCAGCGCGAGCCTGCGCTCCCAATCGCCCCAACTCCCTGTGAGATCGTGCAGGCGTTCGATGGCCAGATGGACAGCCTCAGCTCCAGCGGTCGCAGGAGACGGGCGACGTCGCATCTCCCGGCGTTGAGGACAGACCTCCAGGCAATCCGCGAGTTCGACGGCCAAGCATAGGTCGATCACAAACTTTGACATTGAATGATGTCATCGAATAGGTTGATACGGCATGGCAACGAAATCGTACAACGTCTCCGTGACTGAAGCGCAAGGCTGGTTTGTCGAGCAGCAGGTCCGGCAGGGTCGCTACAACAACATTAGCGAAGTCATGCGCGACGGCCTGCGGCGGTTGGAGGCGGAGGCGGCGCAGCGGGACATCGACGAGTTCAATCGTGTCTTCACCGGCGCTCACGACCGCCCGGAAACCGAAGTGGACCTTCACCGGATCAACCGCGCCTTGCGCAAAGCTCGCACTCGGTGATTCCGGTTGTGTTCGACACCAGCGTGGTGATCAGCGGCATTGGATGGCGGGGACCGGCGCATCGATGTCTCGTATTGGTGGCACGTCACCGCTGCCGGTTGGTTGTCACGGTGGACGTCCTCGCGGAATACGAGCAGCGGGTACCCGAGATGAATTGAAAGGCATCCTCATACCAGCAGTCTGCAGAAGCCTTTCGGATCGAATTCGGATACAACCGCATGGGAGCATGAGTTGGGTTCTTACCAAAGGTGCTGAACCTGGCCCCCGGAGCTCGCGCCACTCGAATGAGAAGGTGGTTCACCTGAATGACGAAATGAAAGCCACCTCCGGGATTGTAGGCGCGGAAGCCGCACCATTGTTGTCCATTGATTGTCATGAAGCCCGGAATCCGGAATCAAGAGCGCTGCGACGCCTGCGCACTGGCTGAGGGCAACATCGACAATGAAAGTGCGCGGTACCTCTGCCACCTTGATTTGATCCCCAAATGATCGAGGTAGGCGGAGTTGTCCAGGCAGGGCGAAGGAAGCCAGAAACGCCGTCTTGAGAGCCCATCGGGCAAACCTCTTCGACGCCGAGTACGCCGACATTTTTGGCGTGCCATTCGACTTCACGGCCAAGCCGGTTGTGGCCCCGCCCAAACCTCCGGTCGACACCGTGCAGGTTAAGGCCGTCCGGCCCGAGCGCGGCCATCTGGAGATTCGCTTTCCCCGTGTCGAAGGCAACCGCGTCGAATTGCCGGAGGAACGTCTCTCCGCCGCGTTCAACGACGACTCCATCCTCGAACTGACCCCCGATTTGGTCGGCCCCTCGATTACCCGCAACTCCGGCATCATCGCCGAGGGGGTCGACTGCACCCAATCGATTCACTCTTGACATTCCTGGATTGATCTCTTAGCAAGGCAGCCACTAGCACTAGCCATATCCCATTGGCCCATTGGTGCCGTGGTTCTGCCGCAGTCAACTACGAGCACCTAACTCCGCTACACGCAACGATGAAACCTATAAAAGCCATCAAAATCGCACTGCCGACCTTGATTATCACTTCCAGCCTTGCCGATTGCTTGTTAACGCTAACGTCTACGTCGGGAGGCGGCGGGTTTTCTGCGCAAGCGACTACGGATCAGAACAACACCCACATAAAGAAAACTCGTGCTGCGTATTCTGGATCTGCCATACAAATCAACAATGCCTATAATTATGATACGGAGTGTGGTGGTTTGATATCGTTATACGATCAGATTCCCCTGGAGGACAGGCCGATAACAACTACTGGCATGGAGCGTACCAATGCAGGGGTCGATTTCATGGAGAAGAATGTTGGAAGCCATATGTACGAATACATGGGAAACGGTGTAGCCACGGCAATTTGGATGTCTCCAACGGGCTAATGGCAATACGACTCTGAGAACGACGAGACGTCAGGTGAGTTGCAGCGGACTCAGCCCATAGTGGTCGTTCCTCGAAGTCGAATCGCGATGGTCCGAGAGCAAAATGTTGCGCGGCATCACTGACTGCATCGTCCTTGTGATGATTTCTTCGATTACTGAGGTTTCACAGCCGCCAGTGCCTGACGAGATCAGTTGGATCGCGACTCTCTTTGGACCATGCCAACATCTAACGATTCAGCTGATATTCCGGGACGAGTGGAATAGCGGTCAATCCGCGCCCGGCGAATCTGGGAGTCATGCGGAATGTGGTTCTCCAAATCAACAGCTAATAATTTCTTATGGGCCGCGGGTACAGCAGGTTTGTTATTTCTCGCTCTGATAGTTTCTCACAGGGTAGGAAGAATCAACGGCCCCACTCAGCCTCAATCGACTGCGTCAGAAACCGACACGGTCCGCCGCCTGATTACAAAGTTTCGGGGCGGGGTGACTCGCCCGAGTCCCGCAGGCTCTGAGGACGTAGCAGCCACGCATGAGATTCCGACAGCGGAAGCGCTAAAACGGGCGCGGGATTCGGTTGCTGCCGAGGGTAAGGAAGCTCGGGATGCCCGTGAGCGACAATTCCGTACAGAGTTTTACTCATCCCAATTCGCGGCTCTGGGTCTCACGTCAGAACAAATCACAGCGGCACTCGAGCGCCTCAGCGGTCTTTATAGCAAGGCCGTAACTTCTGGGGATGCCCTTCTTGAGTTGCAAATCGACCGCTCTCGCTATGACCGAGAAATGAAGAAGGCTTTGAGTTCCGAAGCCTACGAGACGTATAGAAGAATTGAATCGTTCAAGCCATACTACTCTGAAGTGCGGCGGCAAATTGGCCCGTTCGCCGAGGACCGAGGAGTCCCGATTGACGAACCCACAGAAAAGCTTCTAGCGGATCTGCTGGCAACTCATCACGTAACCCTCTGGGAAAGCTGGGATGGTCCCTATGACCCGCTGCCGCGCCCAGGGATTGGGCCGGCGGCAGCGCTGGCACATGTGGAAAGGATGCTCGGCAACCTTGACGGTCTCGAGTCATTTCTACATGAAGCCGAGGCCCAACTTCCAAACAGCGTCTTCAAAACCGTCAAGGAATATTATACTGAGCAATTCACAAAACTTCAGGCTCAGAAGCAAATGCTCGAGTTGCCAGAAGAACAGCGGTTGGCCATTCAGCGGGCCATAGACGAGCAGCAGTTGGAGCAGCTAAAGAAAGCCACTGGAGAATAGTTGTCCTTATATAGCTTAATCGCTTGCCGTTCCCGCAATGCACAATCCGGGCGCGCTGTCAAGCTTTGTTCGCAAACTGCGCTGTCGAGAACCAGGCAAGCGGGGGTTCAAACGCAGTTCGGCATCTGACTTGGAGCCGTTTCGTAATGACAACCGGAACCGCAGATTACCCACCGTTGGAGTTCATTCCAAAGATTGAAGATGGTTTAAAACCTTAAATGCACGCGGCCCCATCATTAGTAAACGGCCAATACTGCTCCACTGACCACCTTGGAGTCAAAGGACTGCCATGGCGTATTTTAGTAGTCTCCCACAGTGCGGTCCTTTACACAGGCACTGCAGAAGTAGTGAGGTTGATCTTTACACCACTGATGAAGGAGTTTCCTGGGCGATATCTCGTTCATCAAGTCGGGCTGCTACATTTCTCGGCGGTCACACAGCCCTCTTGGCCCATTACGCCGACGCGAACCCTACGCAAAGATGATGGTAGCAGTATTCTGGACCCGGCTGACGTGCACGGCGAGTTTACAGTACTGACTGCGATTCAGCATTTCCACCCGGATTTGGTTTTCTGCCATAATGATGCCCAAAACGTTCGGTTTTTGCTGGATTTGCGCCGGACAGCAGACTGTACATGGAAACTCGTGCTGTATGTCAACTTTGATGGGGTTCCCGTGCCGGCAGGCTTCGACTACCTTGCGGAAGCCGATGATCTGGTGACACTATCGACATTCTCGAGAAACGCGTATCTCAAGAGCCTTAGACGGGCGCCATGTAGGGAAGTGGGCGTCATGTATTGTCCCAGTGATACAGAAAGGTTTAAGCCTGCGAGCGATCGAAAGGCGGCAAGGATGATGCAGCGCCCGGAATTCATCCCCGCGGATGCTTTTGTCCTTGGTTGGGTCGGAAGGAATCAATGGAGAAAGCAGATTTGGACAGCGTATGAACTACTGGCGCGGCTGCGACGAGGTGAGTATTGGTACTGTGAAATCTGTGGACGCGTCGAGTGGATCCAAACGAGATTTGTCGGCTTGTGCTCTAAATGTAAGTGGTTGCGAGGAGAACAGTTTCGGGATATCTTTTTGTGGGTGCATATGCCCACGGGTAAAGAGGTCGGTGCATGGGCACTTGATGAGCTCGAAGCGGCGTACGATGTGAGGCCAGGCCGAGATGTCCATTATACGGAAGGATGCGCATTGAATACGCACATTCCCTATGAGGACATGCCTGCATTGTACCAGGCGTGGGATGCCTTGATCTTTTTATCAGGCGGTGAGGGTTTTGGTTTGCCCGCCTGGGAAGCAATGGCTTGTGAATTGCCTGTGATTTACTCCGATTACTCGTCGCATGCAGAGTATTTGACGGAGGCTGGCGCGGGCCTGAGCGTTGGGGGTATTCTCCAACCGGAATCGCCGAGCGGTATTCGCAGGTTAGTGCCGGAAATTAGCGAGGCAGTGCGGGCGGTAAGAAAATTGTATTTGGATAGGGAATGCGGCAAGGAGTTGGGCAGGAACGGGAGGATATTTGTCGAACGATATTCCACGAGGACTATGGCACGACGGTGGGACATGCGTTTTATGGAACTTCTTGCGCCTCGCGACTTCCCTTGTGTCCTGTGACATTGATAACTGCCCGAGATTCTCGAAAAGGAAGTTCCTCATGCCAACGTATCCGGCCCCCTCCGCTGGATTCGCGATAAGGCTTGGTTGGTGGAGCCAATGAACCTCGGCAAGCGCCGGTCGCGAGATCCAAAAGATGACCGGTTCCTGGCCGCCGCACTCGCGGCTCCAGCCCAGGCTATCGTCAGCTACGATGAGGATTTGTTGGCACTCGAAACGCCCTTCGGTGTTCCCGTTCTCCGGCCGCCCCGATTTCTGGAGTGGTTCTCCCAGATCCATGGCTGACTACCACCGGCCAGGACCTTGAGCCATTAACCGGGCGGAATCCCAGCTTGGGGCGCTCGAGCAGATCTTCGAGAGATCCATCGATTTCGATGTCCCAGCAGGAAGGCGACCGTTCGCGGCGCCACGGGATTGAGGGGTAAAGCTGGCGGAAAGTCGAATCGATGGCGCGAGCCACCTCGCCGATAATCACGAGATGGAGCACCATCCACACCTGAATGAGTTGACTGGCTTCGAACGCCGCTTTGCCTTTCGCCTCCTCGACCCTCGATCTGTGCGATGGCGTCGAGGATGTCCTGCAACCGATCGCGGAACCTCCTCATAACGGAACGGCCTCTCGAGGCACGTTCTCTCGCAGGCGGGGTTTGAGTCCCTCATCCACCACAACATCGACCCTACAGTCCAGCAAATCCTCGAGGTCTGCTGCCAACCCCCCCCAAGTCCAGCAATGAACACCCTGGCTGGGTCTTGACCAGCAGGTCCACGTCGCTGGTCGGGGTGTTCTCGCCCCGCAGGACAGAACCGAAAACGCGCACATTGCCGACGCGGTGGACTTTGGCCAGGTGGAGAATCTCCGCCCGGTGGTCGGCAAGATATTCCAGCGTCATCATTGCAACTGAGTTGGTGCCAGGTCCGGCCGATTGGAAGGCTGCCATGCATCCTCGCTGCCAGCGAAGACAAAGGTGTAGTGCTTCCCAAATCCTTCCTCCGGTTCTTAAATGAACGGCTGATCGGTGCCGGCGCGCCTGATGCCAGGCCCAGGAAGCGGCGACAGTTTTGCATTTATCGTAGCTCGCACCGCAGCATTTGATCCGGGAATCATCTCCCCGACCTTATGGACGAGCGTCAACTTCTGGAGAAACTGGCCCTGATCGAAGCTCTGCATTCTGGCGCCGCGACGGCGGGCGAGCGCGACGCGGCCGGCAGCGGCGGCGCGTGACCGGATTCGCAACCGCCTGCTTCAACTCCAGTCCGAGGACGCTCCCATTGAATACAGCTTCAAGGTGGCCGACCACGTGGTGAATCGGAATCCAAGTCAGCATGTTCGTTACTCACTCTCCAGGTTCTGATCTGGCGCGAATATGTTCCGTGACGTCGACGGGTTGGGAACGAAGGACCCTGCCCTTCTGCAGTGAGATTTCGATTGAGCGTGTCCTTGGCGAACGAAGGTTGACCGCTGACTACGTTCGCACCCTTGCATTCTATTTTCAACGCGCCACCATCCGTCTTGCTCGGAGCGCCTCGATTTCCTCACGCTTCAGCCGTGGGATTGCGGCTTCGATTTCCTGAATCATGCTCATGGTCGCTGGCTTGCCGAAGGCGGCCCCAAAGTGAAGGGGCTGGACTGGCGGGCACGTCGACCCCCCAACATGCAACCGACAGAAGCTTTCGCCGAATGTCCCGCTCCCAGCTCTGGCAACGAGGTTCGTTTCCGGGCTCCGGCCTGCTTTCACTCGAGGAAGTGTGGGGTGAACGATTCCGTGGAAGGATCGCCCAGCCCAGGCAGCTCGATTGAATCCTGTCGGGAGAGGCGACCCGTGCCGGAAGTATTCGACGCCCGTCATCCGGCGACAAGGTAGACGCAAGCCTGGCCGCGCCCACTACTACGAATTCCACCTGATTTGCCCGAGCTGTCTGTCAGACAACCTACCACGTTGAATCCGCCAAACGCTTCGTCGAACAGCCGCCCTCTCTTTTTTGAACCCCAGGTGGGAGACATAAAGGACGACCGCGGATCGAGGCCAGGTTGAATGGCTGCCGGCGGCATGCACTGGCGGTGGATTTCCGAGAGTCGGACCAAACACGCATCGGCGTAATCGATGCGAGCGCCGTAACTGCGCAACAACATCCGCACGGCACTCGATTCACCCGGCAACAATTCGACGACGGTCAACGTGCCCGCCTCGACCATTTCCAAGAGCCGATCGCGCCGCTGTGGAAAATCCCGCAATTGGTAACAGGCCTCGCTGATGACGGCATCACAAGTCCATGCGGGGGATCGGATGTTGGGAAAATGTTCCGATGCGAATGAGTAGGGACTTTTGTCATCGTCGCTGTGGACGCAGCCCTTCAGGTGCCCGACCCCATGGGCCGAACTGGGAACGTCCGAGGGTTTGTTGATCATTACCCGCGACACGCGGATCCGCCCGCTGCTCCTGGACCGCTTCCGATCGTTTGCCGAACTCAATGCCATCGACGAACCGTTGCTGATCCGCGCCGTCCCAGTCCTCCTCAATCGAAAGCAATGAGGTCCGGTCCCGGATTTTGCGTGGCGGCATTTGAAATGGGCAACCAACCGCAGAAATTAAGCAACCGACCGACAGACAGCACGCTCCGCGCTCTGGCAGGCTCGACTCCGCATGAGCGCATCCCCGTTTCGCCGTTTCCCGTCCGCCCTTGTATTGCTGATAGCGGTCCGTCTAGTCTCTCCCCTGGCGCATGGAGACGAACGACGTTTCGCCTACACTTACGAGCCTGAACTGCTGCCGGCAGGCGCGATGGAATTCGAGCAATGGGTGACGCTTCGCACACAGCGGACACGCGGCGGGGAGGTGCAGGAGGGCAATTTCAACCTGTGGGAAATCCGTGAAGAGCTGGAGTACGGCCTCACCGACAACTACAGCGTTTCACTCTATCTGAACACGGCGGCAAAAATCTTTCGCGACTACAGTACCACTCCATCCATCGATACATCGGACTTCGATTTCCAAGGGGTTTCCCTGGAGAATCGGTACATGGTCCTGAATCCGGCGGAGCATGCGGTCGGTTTGACCTTGTACCTTGAGCCGCGGTATTCGGGCGACGAGGCCGAGGTGGAGGAAAAGATCATCGTCGGCCAGCGGCACGGCGACTGGAAGTGGGCTTTTAACCTCGTTCATGCGACCGAATGGACGGACAATCTTCACTTCACCGAAGGTGAACTGGAGGCCGACCTCGGTCTCGCCTACGATCTGAACCCCAGATGGTCGCTCGGGCTTGAGGTGCGCGATCACAATGAACTGCCGGATTACAGCAAATGGGAGAATACCGCACTCTTTCTCGGGCCGGTGGTGAACTACCGCAAAGAGAAATGGTGGGCGACATTGGCTATCCTGCCGCAGATCTACGGCGCTAATTTCGGCGAAAACCCCGACGGAAATTCCTCCCTGGAATTGGAGGGCCATGAGAGGATCAATATCCGTCTCCTCTTCGGTATCTCCTTTTGACACATGTCAAAGCGTCCGCTTGCAATGCTCGCGATTGTCCTGGCGGGCGTGGCATGTGTCGGCTGCCGGGCATCCGCGCCTGCCACCGCGGATCTTCCGATCCTGGATTCCAAGGCGGCTGAAACGGTGCACCTTACGACTCAAGAGGCGTCAGAGGCGAGAAGGATTTACACAGCCAAATGCGCCCGCTGTCACCGGTTCTACGACCCTGCTTCTTACAACGAAACAGAATGGCATGCCTGGATAAAGAGTATGAGCCGGAAGGCGAGACTCACGAGCCATCAGGAAGAGGTTCTCGGGAGGTACACGGCCCTACTGCGGGAGCGTCGGTATGACCGTTAAGGAACTGTTGCTCACTGCTGTGTAGGCCCGGCGCACAAAAGCGCGGAAATCCGGAACGTGCAGGTCTGCACCGGCGTTGTCGTTCAGCTTCAACGGGGCCGCGCTACTTCGAGCGCGGAAACGACGCGAGGGTTTACGGAATGGCATGCGTTGCTGCCGCTTCAACGGGGCCGCGCTACTTCGAGCGCGGAAACCATTGGCATCCTGTCCGGCCGTTCCCTGCCAATCCGCGCTTCAACGGGGCCGCGCTACTTCGAGCGCGGAAACAGATGGAGATTACGTGACCTCGGATGGTGAGCTTCAGCTTCAACGGGGCCGCGCTACTTCGAGCGCGGAAACTATGAAGTTGCGCCGAAAAGACGGAGAAAGAATCGGGCTCCTGAACTAGCATGAAGTCCTTGAATCAATCGCAGGGGAAAACCCGTCGCAGATACGATGCCGCCTTCAAACTTGAAGCGGTCCGGAATTGGATCTCCAGTGGCAAGACCGCGGAGGTCGTGGCCAGGGAGCTTGGCTTGAGTCCGGATCGGCTCTTCGCATGGCGAAGGCTCCTGCCCCCCGCCGCCGCTGGGGGGGAGCGGCGGCGGGGGGCAGGACGGCGGCCGCCTCGGATCTCCGGGCCCAGCTCGAAGAGGCGCTGCGCGAGAACCGCCACCTGCGCGAGCAGCGGGACATTTTAAAAAAAACGTTGGGTATTCTCTCCGAACCTTCGCGGAACGCTTCGAACGGGTTCACGCGCTGAGGCACGAACATTCCATTCTCATGCTCTGCGATAACCTCCAGGTCTCCCCCAGCGGCTTCTATGATTGGGACTTCCGCCGTTCGAATCCCGGAACCCGCGCCGTCGAAGACGAAATTCTCGCCGCTGAGGTCCTCGAGATTCACGCTGAAAGTCGCCAGACCTATGGTGCTCCTCGCGTCGTCGACGCACTCCGCTCCCGCGGTCGGCGTCATGGTCGCAATCGCATTGCCCGCATCATGAAGAGCAAGGGGCTTTCCGGGCGTCAGAAGGGCCGCTACCGCCTCCGAACCACGGACAGCAACCACGACCACCCGATTGCCCCCAACCGCCTTGCAGAGGCTCCCAGCCCCTCCGCGCCCAACCAGACTTGGGTCGCCGATATCACCTACATCCCCACCGGCGAAGGCTGGCTCTACCTCGCCGGTGTTCTCGACCTCCACAGCCGCAAGATCGTCGGCTGGGCCATGGGCAACTCCATCGATTCCGCCCTGGTGCTTTCCGCACTCTCCATGGCCATCCTCCACCGCGGTCCTGCCGCCGGCCTGCTCTTCCATTCGGATCGCGGCGTCCAGTATGCCGCAGGTGATTTTCGCGCCGCCCTGGCCCAGGCAGGCTTGATCCCTTCCATGAGCCGTCGGGGCAACTGCTACGACAATGCCACCATGGAAAGCTTCTGGAGCACCCTCAAGATCGAGCTGGTCTACCGGCGCGTTTTCACAACTCACCGCCAGGCCAAAACCGAAATCTTCGACTACATCGAATCCTTCTATAACAGGCAACGGATTCACACCTCTTTGGGCGGCCTCTCGCCGTCCAATTTCGAACTCAAAAACAACTAAACAAACTCGCCCTTTTTACTGTCCATTTTTTCGAAGCACGCCCAGTAGGCGGTAAAGGGGGAAAGCTTCAACGGGGCCGCGCTCCTTCGAGCGCGGAAGTATGGCTCCAGGAAGGAATGTCCCGCTGGGCTCCGGTGGCTTCAACGGGGCCGCGCTCCTTCGAGCGCGGAAATGAGGCAGAGTAGCGCGTGCCGCTTGGCTGCGGGTCGCTTCAACGGGGCCGCGCTCCTTCGAGCGCGGAAATCCGTCTGGAACCAAGAGTCACCTCGGGAATCGAATCCGCTTCAACGGGGCCGCGCTCCTTCGAGCGCGGAAATTCGTTCAGGACCCCATTGCATTTCCTGCATGAGCAATCAGGCTTCAACGGGGCCGCGCTCCTTCGAGCGCGGAAATGGCATGTGACAGCGATTGCGACCCACCCGTCTCGACGCTTCAACGGGGCCGCGCTCCTTCGAGCGCGGAAATGTTCGCCGACACCGCCTCGGAGTGAACGCATGAGAAGGGCTTCAACGGGGCCGCGCTCCTTCGAGCGCGGAAATACTGACGCGCACGGCACGCCACTGTCGCGAGTGGTCAAGCTTCAACGGGGCCGCGCTCCTTCGAGCGCGGAGATGCAATATGGCAAGCGAATTCTCAACGACAATGTCATTGCTTCAACGGGGCCGCGCTCCTTCGAGCGCGGAAATGCTCCCAATCGAATCCCGTCAGCCCTGACGAAGCCCAGTGCTTCAACGGGGCCGCGCTCTTTCGAGCGCGGAGATGGTCGCGGGTTATGATGGCGGAACAGGCTCGAGTCGAGGCTTCAACGGGGCCGCGCTCCTTCGAGCGCGGAAATGAGGCAAGACGCCTGCCAATCATTTCGCGTCCGTACCGGCTTCAACGGGGCCGCGCTCCTTCGAGCGCGGAGAATCACGTCGAACGCATGCCTAAGCATGTTGCTGTCTGGCTTGCTTCAACGGGGCCGCGCTCCTTCGAGCGCGGAGATGCGCTGCGCACCAGAACTGCCACCGCGTCCATCGCCATCGCTTCAACGGGGCCGCGCTCCTTCGAGCGCGGAGATTCGGCGAGGATGACTTTAGCGCGTCGTCGCGATGCGCTGCTTCAACGGGGCCGCGCTCCTTCGAGCGCGGAGATGGCAGGTGCTTCCGATCAGGACCATGCGCACCCTCGAATGGCTTCAACGGGGCCGCGCTCCTTCGAGCGCGGAGATGCGATACCGCAAGATCGCGTTCGGAGTAGGCTGCGATTGGCTTCAACGGGGCCGCGCTCCTTCGAGCGCGGAGAATGCCGCTCAAGTGAGCGCAGATCCTCCGAGTGCAAATGCGCTTCAACGGGGCCGCGCTCCGTCGAGCGCGGAGAGGACTGCCTGCGACCAGCATCGGAGGCCGAGATGTCGTCGCTTCAACGGGGCCGCGCTCCTTCGAGCGCGGAAGATGACCAAACGCGCTTCACGCTCCTGGAGCCATTCGCGTCGCTTCAACGGGGCCGCGCTCCTTCGAGCGCGGAAATGCCGCCGGGTCAGGTGCGAGAGGCGGCACCGGACGAGCTTCAACGGGGCCGCGCTCCGTCGAGCGCGGAGAGTCGCATCGATGATGGTCTTACGACGAGGATTCAACGTCGTCGCTTCAACGGGGCCGCGCTCCTTCGAGCGCGGAAATGAGTCGCAGCCTGGCTGATCGCCGACCGGGGCAGACGGCTTCAACGGGGCCGCGCTCCTTCGAGCGCGGAAAGTCGTTGCCATTGACGTCAGGCGCAAGATCCCATGACGTGGCTTCAACGGGGCCGCGCTCCGTCGAGCGCGGAAATTGAATCGTGACGCGGTCTTGCCATGGCATCCGAGCATGGCTTCAACGGGGCCGCGCTCTTCGAGCGCGGAAGATGCGAATTCATCGAAGAATCGAGCGCATCGCCAATGCGCTTCAACGGGGCCGCGCTCCTTCGAGCGCGGAAATGGCTTCCCACCTTGGGTCGCCTCCGGCGCCACCAGGCTTCAACGGGGCCGCGCTCCTTCGAGCGCGGAAATGTGATGGATTCAAGGCGAAGATAGAGGAAACCATTCACCGCTTCAACGGGGCCGCGCTCCTTCGAGCGCGGAAATGCTGGCTGCCACCGCTTCTGCCTAAAGCCGCGTCGTGCATGCTTCAACGGGGCCGCGCTCCTTCGAGCGCGGAAATGGCGGACGCTTGATTGATAAAGTTGTTCATGCACTTCGCTTCAACGGGGCCGCGCTCCTTCGAGCGCGGAAATGGATCCGCTCATGGACGACGTTCACGAGTTGGAGCCCGCTTCAACGGGGCCGCGCTCCTTCGAGCGCGGAAATTCGGTGCTGATTATCGCTGAAGGGCCATTTCGAGCGAAGTATTGACGCCGACAACGCGTGTCGCTTCAACGGGGCCGCGCTCCTTCGAGCGCGGAAATGGCCGCTGCGCAACATGCTGAATCCCAACGCCCGCCTGTCAACATCGCGAGCGCCGACCTGGGCGGCGAATTCGCTGTGACAGTCGTGCGTTGGGGACCACGGCAACCGCGTGCAGTCCAGGTGCTTCAAACCTGCGAGCGGCGGCCGGGTTCCGTACACCACGTCACTGCTCGCGGACCGATGGATGTCAAAGATCGAAATCTGGCGGAACTTCAGTACACGATACACGGCGCATCGAGGCCCGCGTACTGCAATCCGAGAGACGGTAATGACGCGGTCTCCCCGCCCCTCTGCGGGTGCTCGCCGTAGTTCTTGCACGTCTTGAAGACGCGGCACAGTTGTCGTCGGCGATGTCGTAGCATACAAGATAAGTGGTCCTCATAATGGCCCACTGGATGCCGCTGGAACACGGTGACAGCATCAACATCCCGGGCGTTCCGTCAAGGCGGGCGCCAAGACCGGACATTGGACCTGGCGTAGATGTATTTAAGGTTTGGGTCGTAACGTTCGTCCTATCTTGGTGAAAGCGCTTGCGAACGACGCTGGACAGCTTCCAAGACGACTCCTTTAGAGTCGAGACATCGCCGTGGACGAGCTGATTGGGGCGAAGCCGAGAGTCGATCTGAGTCCGCGGAAACTTCACGAACGTTTCGCCGTTGCAGGGTGCGAAGATCTCAGCGATGACCCGAATTGCCGCTCGGTCGCCCAGCGTGTTTGAAGGGCCTCGAGATTTGGTACGGAGGTCATGCCACCAATAAGAAGCACGGCACAGGCCGGCCAGCCTTCACGAAACTATTCATCGTTCTGTGCCCAGTTGACACCAGGTTGGTGCTCGTTGACGAGGGAGGACGCGTTGTGCTTGACCCCACCCGACCAATCACTGGGCTCAGCGCACGATGCTGGGAGAACGACGAGTTCGAGCAATCCCGCGGTCGCGCCCAGGAGGCCTACGACCGGCTGGCGGCTGAGATGGCCGAGGATCGAACCGGGGAACGCACGCTCCAGAAGCTGGCCGAAGCCAAGATTGGCCGGAAGGTCAAGTTCCCGAAGCTCGCCGACCTGGCCGACTAGTGGTCCCGGATCCCCCGCCGGAAGGCCCCGGATGAACGCTATGCCCTACAATGCCGGCTCAGGTTGAAGCGGTTCGCCGAGTTCGTGACCAAGCACCAGAAGGGCGCCACGGAGTTCATTGAGGTCAAGCCGGCGACGACGATGTCATTCATGGAAGGGGAGGCGGCGAGGAAGGCTTCGCCGAAGACGGACGTGGAACGATACGCTCAAGCTCCTGCGCGCGACCTTCAAGCACCTCCACCCCCAGCTCGCCGAGGGCAGCAACCCGTTCCACGGGCTGGTCACCAAGGCCTCCGAGACGGTCAACCGCGAGCCGTTCTCCGTCGATGAACTGAAAGCCATCACCGATACCTGCGCCAGCGACGACTTCATCCGGCCGATCATCGTCCGTTCAGAAACGTGCAGAGCGTCTCGCCGGCGCGCTTCAGCTCCGCGGTCGAGCGCTTCAGCTCGATCGTCACGCATTCGCATTGGCGCTCACCGAAATTGACCCACCTGCGCTCACTGAATGTGAGCCATCCAGCGAAAACCTCTTCCTTCCAAGAAGGGGGCCTTTTGCGGGGGAATTCGCGCATGGTGCCGGTTTCGGGCCCCCCGGTAGGCGCCTACGCGTAATCCAGGGTGGATCACTTTCGGTGAGCAAACCCGGGTCAATTCTCGTGAGCGACAACGCGCATTCGCCTTGGGCGATTCGGGAGCGGAGGGAGGCGAGACTGGTCATCGCGCCCCTCCACTGACTTCGCAAGCCGAGGACCGTGCAAGTGCCTCCTCCCCTGGACTCAATCGGTCGCTTGTCATCGTCCCGGTCCAGGAACGGAGTGGGATCGAAGATGGGCAGGCTCATCGGGGGCCTGTCCAGCGAACGTTCTCTCGAAGCGCTCTCATCAGCTCATCACCGACGAGGGCCCAAAGTTGCCGAAGCCCTGGCTCGTGCGCCGGATCGCGGAACTGCAGATCGCAAAGACGCCGCGCGCCACGCGCTCCCCGATGGTGCCGGTCCAGTCAACCTGAAGCGCGGACCTCGCCGTCTGGAGCGAAATCGGGATGGACCAGAGCGGCCAGGTGAATGTCATGTCATCACCTCGACCGACGACCCCGGTGGTGATGATCCTCGAGCCGCGCGGAAAGCTTGGCAGCAGCGGCAGGCCGCGAAACGCGAGCCATTCCAGCGGGGCATCCACGCGGGTTCCATCGCCGCTCGGGTTGTTCGACATCAAGGCCCAGTTGCGCTCGGCTCCCGGGTCCCATCGAAGGTTGCTGCCCGGCCGCTCGCCGTGCCCTCTGAACAGGGACGTCTCGACCCACTCTTGGGTCACCGAAGCGCGAATGCCCTCCACCGCGCCAAGGAAGGTCTGCTGCGCAGCAGTGAAGTGGAACGCGGTGGGCTTGGTGTTGCCCTTGCCATCGACCGCGATGTCAGTGCCATAGGCCGCCGCGTAGCCTGCCGCCTCATCGTTGCCCATCAACCAAGTCGCGATGCAGGTCGCGAGGAACTTCTTGAAGTCGTCCGGCGGCGGTTTGAGGTCGGCGACCTGCTGCGGCCCCTGCTTCTTGGTTGCGGCCTTCGTGTACGTGAAGCGCCACGGCGCGCTGCTCGTTCGCAGCGGCTTTTGCGTCGGCCGCGATGAGCGTCGCGAGGTCGGACTCAGCTCTTGTCGAGCCCGTCGACAAAGGCCCGGAACGAACCGTCCTCGGAGAAGCCGAGCTTCGCGCCGGGAACGACACGAAGCAGCCCCAGCGCTGCGAGGAAACCGAGCGGATTGGAGCCGTCCACGCCCACGAGTTGGATGCGGCTCATGGTGATGCCTCCTTCGTCTGCTCCTCTTCGCTGGCACGGTGATCGGCGAGGCGAAGGATCGCCTCGAGCCAGCACAGCTCCTGCCAGCCGTACTTCGCGACCAGCGCCCAGAAACGGTCGGCCAGCGGCGAGTCGAGGCGGTGCAGCTCCGTTGCCGAGGTTGTCGAGGCGAAGTCGATCTCGCCGAACGTCCTGCTCGTGTGCTCGGCGAGCGTCACCTCGACGGGGCTCTCGTCGACGACGGCGGGCGCGAAGGGGCGGCAGTAGCCGTGATGGCTCGCGACCAGATGGAGCACGAGGTCGAGGTCGGGCTCCTTCGTGCCGTCGCAGCTTCTTCAGGCCGCTCCGTCAGCACCGCCTGCTGTTCGTCGAGCATCGCGAGCGACTGCACCTCGTGGCGTGCTCCTCGTGGATAGCCGCTCTTCTCCAGCGCAAGTCGATGTGCCTCACGCGCGCCGGGCGGCATCGCTGACTTGGCCCACGGCGTCTCGTCCTTGAAGAACTCGATCTCGCTCCCGCCTCGCAGCATGAGCTGAAAGCGCCGGTCGGCCTTGCCGATGTCGTGCAGCCATGCGGCGATCGCGACGTGCTCCGCGAGCCACGTGCCGAGCCCGCAGCGCGTCGCGTACTCGCGCGCGAACGTCTCGACATCGGCGATGTGCTCGGCGAGCGAGACGGCCCGCCCCGCATGAAACGAGTCGTCGCCATCGGTTGTCAGCTCGACGCCGTTTTCGAGCGTCTCCTCGGGTTGAAGGACTTCTCGAAGAGCGGCGAGCGGCACTCGCCTCGCCTCGATCACGGTCCACGAAGGCTCACCGGGAACGACGAGCGAACCGCGCCCCTTGGCAAGCTTCTCCGCCCAGAGGCGCTTCCACGCTGGCCAGTCGCCATTCGAAGCGCAGTAGACCGAGCGCAGTGCGCGCCTCGTCGGGATCGTCGAGCGGCAACGAGAGCCCGAGCTTCTCGACGACGACAGGATGCAGCCGCAGCACGGGCCGCGCGCGTGCGAACAACTCGGCCTGTTCCGCGCAGTCTTGAACCAGCTCGGTCGAGGTGGCGTCGAAGCAGCCGCTGCGGATGCCGCCGTATGTCGCAGGCACGACGATGGTGTCGCCCGGCTTCAGCGAGGGCTCCAAATCGGCCTCGCGCAGACGATCTCACTCTCGTCGCCCCTCCAGCGGAGCGCGCGTCGCCCAGCTGTCTTCGGCTGCTCGCTGTCGTCGGGCGTCGCACCCTCTGTGTCACCAAGATCGTGCGCGGGCAGGTTCTGCGAGCCACGCCCGCGCCGTCACGAAGGGCAGCGACATGGCTTCGAGACTCGAAGGCCGAGTCGCCGCCACGATGGCCGTTGCCGCCTCGACATCTCCACGCTGAAGTACTTCCTCCGTAAGATCCGCGCGCCAGATAACCTGCACATCGGCCGGGCCGGAGCTCGGGCCATGCAGCCAAAGGCTCACATCGGGGACTTGGCTCGGCGCGGGCGAGGTCTGCGCCCACAAGTCGAGGTACGCGGGGAGCAGCGTCGGCGCATTCGGCTTGGGTGCGAGCAGCTTCGTCAGCTCGTCGCCGGTCGGCACTTCGAGCGCGAGGACACCGAAATCGACTTGGGCCTTTCTGGCCAGCTGCTCTTCGGCCTCTTGCTTTGCCTCTCCCTTGAGTTTCTTGGCCGCGTCTTTGAGTTTCTTCAGCTCCTCCTTCAGCTTTTTCGGTCGCTCCTTCCCTAGTTCTTTGAGCCACCTGACGGTTTCACTGAGCGCTCTGCCATAGATTGGATCTTCGTCCGCTAGCGAGGGCTTTTCTCCCCGCCGCTTCAACTCTTCCTTCAACTTGGCGCACGAGTCCCAGACGATGACGCCTTCGGCATTCCCGTAGGCGCCGAGTCGGTCCACGCGGCCAAAGCGTTGCCGCAGGCTGTCGAGGCTCGCGGCCTCGGTGACCAGGGCGTCGAAGTCGAAGTCTGCGCCCGCTTCGATGCATTGGGTGCCGACAATGACGCGCTTCGGGCTGTCGTCGCTCCGATTGCGCCCCGTCTGCACGGCGGGCCGTAGCTCGCGGAGCACGCCGTCACGGTCGAGCGGGCGCATGCGCCCTGTGAGCAGCGTGACCGTCGCAGCAGTGCCCAGCATCTCGCCGATCTGTCGGGCGATCACGCTGGCACTGGCGATGCGGTTGACGACCACGGCGATCGTGTGATGCCGGTCGATCAGGTCCTTCGCCTGATCGACGCACGCCTCCTCCAGCGCGGTCCGATCGTCTACTTCGACGAGACGCACGGGCTTGCTCGCGTGGAGGCGCGGTCCGAGCGGCGAATCGGGCTTCTTCTCCTCGTCGAGCAATTCGAAGGGTGGCCCCGTCCCAGCGCCAGGCGTCGCCGACAGGAACGCGTATGAAAAGCGCGTCTTCACGCCGGTGCATGAGAAACGCGTTCGCAGGCGCGCGAGCTGACCGAGCGTTTGCCGAAATGGCTCCGAGAGATGCACCTCATCGAGGAGGAGCAGCGTGTCGTTGGCCAGCAGGCCCGCATGCACCGGTTTCATGCCCTGGCTCACGCCGTAGCCCTGAATGAGCATGCGCGAACCGACCTGATCGACGGTCGAGGCAATGACGAGCGGCTGATCGGGCGTCCGCGCCCAGCCGTCGTCCTTCGGGACGCCACCGCGCAGCGTGAACACGCCCAAGGGTTCCTCGCCAGGGCGAGTCAGGGAGCGCAGCCGCTTGGCGACCTCGACGACGATGGTATCCGTGCTCATCATCAAGGCGCGCAAGATGGAGCGCCCGCGCTCCGCAACCTGATCGACGACGATGCGGCGGTCCACGACCATCGCGATGCGACGCGGACACCAATGCTTTGCGCCCTCGTTCGTCGCGTCGAGGGCGAGCGCGAACAGCGCGACGTCGATGCACGTCGTCTTACCTGCGCCGGTCGGAAGGTCGAGCACGTGCGGCCATGCCTTGTCGCCAACGATCTTCTCGAGCAGGCGCTGCTGCCAGGCGAAGGGCTGCTTGCCGCCATGCACGGCTGCGTGAAAGGCACCGAAGTCGGAGGTGGAGAGTGACGTGACCAGGTCCATCGCGTTGCCGGCGCGTTCGTGGTTGGTGATGGCCATCAACGGCTCCTCGTCACGCGTGATGCATCAACAGCCGTGACCGAACGTCCGCGATGAGATCAGTGCAGAGCCGCTCGGGAGGCGACTCCCCGAGTTCGCACAGCACACTCTGGACGAGAGGTTGACTCAAGAACGTGTCGGTATCCGACCAGAGCGCGACCGCCCGCATGCGACTGCTCGCGTCGTTCATCAGCGCGGGCGTCGGCTCGTTGTGCGCGACGTCGTTCCGGAGCTCGCGGATATCAGCTGCAAGCCTCGTGCCCAGCTCCGTCAGCTTGTCGAGCTTGAGGTAGCGCTTCGCGATCTGGATGGCGCAAATCTCATTATCGTCGATCCAGTACCAGTCCGATCCGATCTGTCGTTTCCTTGAAAGTGAACGGTCGAACGCTGTCCTCTCGCTGCTTGGTCTTTGACAGTTTGGCAAGTTTTTCGGCGTCACGTTCGCGTACCAGATCCGCCGCCGGGGGCTCATGGAACTTGAACTGGCGCTTGCTGGAATGACGCGAGGTCATCTTGCCGAGATGATCCCACAGCGCCGCCTCGAAGAACGCCACGGTGCCGTGAACCGCTCTCGGGATGTCGCCCGCGCGAAGCGCCAGCTCAACGCGCAGCCCGGCTCGCACCGCCATGCGCTGGTGGCTCAGAACCGCGAGGTCGCAGGCCGTCGGCAGGGGCAGCGATGAGGCAAAGCGCGCGAGCCATTGGATGACCTGCGTCCACTCCTGGCCAGGCGCGCCTTCGAGGTGACTGACGGCACCCCACGCGCCGAGGAGGTTGCCCTTCTCGACGAGCGAGAGGGCATGCCAGCGCGCGCTGTAGCCCGCTGCCGGGTGGAACTTCTCCTCGACAGCTCGATCGTCTTGCTTGGCGCGCTCACCATCGGGCACCTCGAGCGCCGTGACCCTCGGACCGCCGACGCAGTGCAGACGCACCAGCTCGTTGATGAGCTCGTTGGCTGCCGCGAGGCCGCCCGTCGTTGCCACGAACACGCGGTCATCTGGCTTCAGGTTCGCTGTGGCGAGACCGATGGCGTTCGACAGCGTGGCGACGACCGAGCGCCGAACGACCGCGTCGACCTCGTTCGACGGATCTTCGAGCTGTTCGTCTCCTGTCAGAAACGCCACGCGCGTCACGTTCTCTACGCCGCGATCGCGAAGTCGGCGCTCCATGACCTCGCCCGCGAAGCGCGGATCCCTCGCATCCTGCCGCCTAGTCTCGAGGATGAGCGCCGACGTTGGCAGTGAGGCGCCGAAGTGCGCGAGTACGGCGTCGAGCTTCGGCGTGCAGAGAGGCAGCTCGCCCTCGGGCAACACCTTGATGAGGTCTCGACTCCTGCCCGTTCGGAGCGTCGACCACCGACCACGAGCGCTCTTTGATGGCGTCGTGCAGCGTGCCGCAGGTGTTGCCGTCGAGCTTGTGCCGCTGCTCGTTCACGACGAGCTGCACGTCGGTTTGGCCCACCGTCATCACGAGCAGCGTCGTCATGGTGACCTTCCGTTCTTGTAGCGGCGATTGCGCGAGTGCTCGGCGCGCAGCGTCGTGTGGAAGGTGTAGATGTGCCTCTCGCCGTTTCTGTCGGCCTGTGGCGGACGCGGGTAGTCCGCCGCGTTCGGATGGTTGCGACGATGGATGGCGAGCCACTCGTCCTGTGTCGATGTCTTCTGGTGATTCTTCGTCACCCAGGCTGCGAGGTCGGCCTCGGGTTTCAGCGTCGGCGCCTCACCAGCTTCGTCGAGCAGCAGGAGCTGCTTGGCCTCGATGCGCACGCTGCCCCAGCCGAGCGGGCGCGCGTAGCCTAGCTTCGAGCAGTAGCCGTCGGTGTGCGTGCCACCGAGCGCAGTCTTGAACTGGTCGGGGCTGAGCGCGACGAGGATTGCCGACAGCTCGGCGGCGTCGAGGTCGCGGAAGCGCACGGTGAAGCGAAACTTGCGCCCAGGCTTCGACGCCTCGAGTGCGAGCGTGCTGCGGTCGTTCTGCCTGTTCGTGTCGGAGGCGTCCTCGGCGACGGCGCTTCGGCCGATCGAGGTAGAACTTGCGGCCCGCCAGCTCACCGGGCGCGTCGTAGCCAGCGGCGTCTCCGTAGGTCACGAGCGTGGCGTTGTCCGAGGGGCGCGAGCGCGGATGGTGCGGCTGCTTCAGGTAGTGCTCGACCGCGCTCGGCCGAGGCATGCCGAGCTCTTTGAGGAAGGTCGGCCCGAGGAAGCGCTGCTCGTCGGTGTCGTTCTCGCCGACGACCTCGAGACCCGCGTTGACGAAGACGCGGCCCATGAGCTGCGCGTGGTCGTTCGTCGCCGATGCCCGCGCTGCCCTCGTTGTCGCCGGTGTACCCGAGGAGCCGCCGAACCGCCGAAAGCTCCTTCGGGCGCCATCTCCGTCCTTCTCGCGCTCCTTGTCGAGCGGGAAGAGGCCGTGCCGTTCGAGCCTCGGCGCGTCGGCGTCCTTGCGGACTGAGTCGGTGTAGGCCCAGCGGTAGTAGTAGTGCCAGCCGAGCGAGACGATGCACTTCTTCTCGGTATCCCACTCGACCCAGACGAGATCGCCGGGCTGGAAGACTTCGTCCTTCGCGGCCTTGAGGATGCGCGCGCGAGCCGCGTCTCCCGTGACGGTGCTTGGGCACATCGGGATGCCGCTCGGAGAAGTGGCCGTGGTCGAGATCGACGAGGTGACGAACCGTCGCGAGATAGCCATCTTGCACGGCTTGCGCATGTCAACGTCTCGGTCGGCTCGAGGCGGACTTGGCAGCGAGCTTCCTGTGCAGCTTGGGCTTCGAGTTGAGCCTCTCACCTGCGCCTTGGCCGCCTCGATAGGGCGCGCCGTTGCCGTCGATCGAAGCGGTAGTAGTTCGCGCTCTGCTCGCGACTCTTGTTGTACGCGAAGGTTGGCGGGAGCAGCTCCAACCGCGTCGGCACGCGAACCTGAGGTCTTGCCGTCGAGCGCCTTCGTCTCGACGCCGTCGTTCGGCACGCGAGCGAGTCGCGGAATGAGCTGCGGCTCTCGGCTTGTGCGGAACATGGCGTTCGGGCGGTACGAGTACGAGCGCTCGGCGACGCGCTCCATCGGCGCGCCGAGCAGCGCGCCCAGCTCGTGGCGCAGGAGGCCCTTCAGCGAGTCGCCGGGGATGACGACGGGCCGCTTGCCCCACGGCGCGCGCAGCGGGCAGAGCACCGACTTCTTGTCGTCGAGCTGCCCGATGCCCGCGAGGTTCGCAGGCACGGGCCAGTCGCTCTCGGTGTCGCCGACCTGACCGCGCTCCCAGCCGACGAGGAGCGGCGTGAGCGCCTCGAGCTCGAAGCGGATCTCGCCCGAGAGGCGGCCCGGCTGCTCGTGCCGTCGTGCCAGATGGGCGCGGCGGTCGTCAGGTCCGTTGGGAGCGCGACGAAGCCGTAGGGCTTGCCGGGGAGCGGCTGCGCGTTGTTTGCCGGTGCTGCCTGTCGTCCGTTGTTGCGGCGCGTGCTGCCCTCCACCGCGTTGGTGCTGGCCACCTCGCTGCTGCTGGAACCCGCCCTGTCGAGGTTGCTGCTGCGCAGGTCTCGGCGCGGCGGTCGCCGCGATGGTGGTGTCGCCGCCGTCGATCGCTTCGAGCCCAGCGCCGCTCGAGCTTCGACGCGCACCTGCTCGATGTGCGTGTCCTTCGACGCGCAGATGATGAACTCGCTGGCCGACGCCGGTGCCGACGATATCGAGGTGTGGCATCCCGAGTTGGTTGCTCTTCAGCCTGTTGATTGCGCTCTGGTCGCGCGGCTTGCCGTCGAGCGTACGGACGCGGATGCGGTGCTGCTTGTCGGGTTTGCCGGGCATCAGCGCTGCTCCTGGGTGAGGGTGAAGCCGAGGATCTCGTCGCCGACGTGCCACTCGCGCAGAAGCACGTTGCCCTGGCCGGTGTTGGCCGAGGAGAAGCGCTGGAAGCCGTGCAGGCGCGCGGGCGTGTGGACCACGCGGGTCTGCTTCGCGTCGTCCGCCTTCGCGTCGAGCTCCTCGATGAGCACGAAGCGCGCGCCGCTCGACGTGCGGACGGCACGCCAGACCGCGCGCTCGGCGTAGAACGCGATCTCGTCGACCTGGAGCTTGTCGTCCTCAGCCGGCCACTCGCGCCCGAAGGTCGCGGGCGGCGTATGCAAGTCGAGGTCGATGGTCGGATCGCACCACCACGCGACGAGCTTCTCGCCAAGCGCCGCCTTCGCGACCTTCGCGGCTGCTCCGAGCGTGAGCGGCTCCGGTGATCGTGCCGGTCGTTCGTCCGCACCCAGGCGTCGGCAGCGGCGGGGCGGTCGATGAAGGTGCGCTTCGAGCGCGCGGCGTTCATAGCCTCGCTCTGCGGGCTCCTTCGGTGCATCCAGTTCCGCGCCTTCGTCACGTCATCGACTGACCCACGGCTTCGCCTGCCAGTGGCCCGCGCCTGCACCGCGCGTCTTGTGACCGCCGATCGGCAGATGCCCGAGCGCACCGAGCGCGACCTGGCGATCGACGAGTTTCACGAGCGGCTCGACTTCCTCAGCTGCGTCGCGCCCTCGACGACGATGCGCACCGGGAACGTGCCCCGGAGCACGCGCACCGCGTCGCGCTTGGCGCTGCCGTAGGAGCCCGCCGAGAACTCGTCCTCCGCGTGCATGTGCAGCTTCGCGGCCGCCCACTCGCCCTCGGCGCGCGCGTCGCGAATGAGGATGCGGCTGCTCTTGCTGACGGTGCCGAACGCCTTGCCCGGCGACGTCGTCTTCGCCGACATCGCCCTGCACGAGGTGCGGGTCCTTCACGTCGTGACCTGCCGCGCGCTCCAGGCGCGAGAAGGCATGACGGATTCGGGCCGCGCACGCTCGCGCCGGGGAGCAGCGGCCGGCCGCCGTCCATCAGCAGCGCGCGATCGGTGCTCAGCGCGTCGGGCGTCTGCGCGTTCGTCGCCCACGCGGGCTTGGCCCACTGACCGTCACCCGTCGGCTGCACCGCGCGCTCGGTGTCGTGCGGGCCGACGGCGAACATGTCGAGGCCCCACGCGGCCTCGTCGGGCTCGGGCTTGTACTCACCGAACGAGACGTTCACGTCGAGCGTGCGGAAGCACCACGAGCGCGTCGGCGAGACGACCGGCACGGCCGCGAGCGCGGCGGCAAGCGTCGTGCGGCCCGACTTCACCCACGCCTCGTAGGCCGCCTCGTCGAAGCGGTACGCCTTCAGTTCGTCGAGGTGGCACCAGCCGAGCCCACGCGCGGCACCGCCACCGAGCCAGCAGCGCCCCTTGGCCCAGTGCTCGGCGAGCACGTAGCCGAGGATGCCCTCGGCCTCGGTGAACTCGGCGTCATCGAGCGCATAGCGAGCGATCGACGCGGAAGCTGAGCTGCCACTTCGTGCCTGCGGGGATGACCTCCCGGTCGTAGAGCACGCCGCCTGCGCGCGCGCCGGTCTTGTGGCGAATGCCGACGCCTGCGCGGATGCGCGGAACGCCCGTCGTCGTCGCGTCGGCGAACTCCCACGCCGAGCGGCGCAGCGCGCCGTGCTTGATGTCGTCGGAGACCGCGCGCGGCAGCGGGTCGAAGAAGCGCTTGGCCATCGCGACGGCCGCGCCCTTGAGGCCGCGCCCGACGAGCGTCGGCACGCCGTCGACGAGCGCGAAGGGCTGGTCGGCGCTGGTCTCGCGATCGAGCCCCGACACCGAGAGCGCCGAGTCCTGCACGAGGGTGGCGGTGAACAGCGTGAGCTTCGTGGTCATCGTGCCCCCTTGGTCTCGCGCAGATCGGCGCGCAGCCAGCGCACGAAGAGGCGCGCGTAGAGTTTTCGTTGAGGTGTTTGGACCTTGTTCAGCTCGTCCAAGATCGCCTTCGCGTCCTTGTGCTTCCAGCTCTTGCCGCCCGCCGTCGTCGGGTTGAGGCGGCTCGTGAGCGCGTTCGGGTCGTTGGCCTCCAGCTCGCCGACGAGGTCGAGCCACTGCGAGAGGCTCGGCTTTCGGTCGCTTCCGCCACCGCGGCTTCGGCGAGCGCCTTGTGCGCGTTGAACCACTCCTGCGTCTTCGCGGCGATGGCCTCCTCCGAGAGGTCAGCGGGCAGGCGTCGGTGCGCTGCTCGCAGAGGCCTCGCTCGTCACGCCGGGCAAGCGCAGCGTCGATGCGGAAGCGCCCGAAGCCCTCGTGCGTGCGCTCGCCGAGCCACTCGTTCCTGGCGGCGCGCTCCGCGAGCTTCGCGACGCCCGCGCCCGACACCTCGAAGACCGACCCACGTCGAATGGCCGCCGCAGGCATGCGCCACAGGCGAGAGGTGCCGTTGAAGCCGTGGACCATCACGCTGTCTTGCATCGACTTGCCGAGCTGAACATCGTCGCCCGAGCAGCTCCTTCAGCGCGGCCTCGTCGAGCGCCGTGCGCCAGCGCAGGTGCTCGTCACGCACGAGCAGATCCGACGTGAGCGTGAGCAGCGCCTTGGCCTCCGGCTTCGTCGGCGGGCGCATCGCCAGACCACGCGAGCTGCGCGACCTCGACCGGCGCCCCCGCACGCCCGACGCGTAGCCAGCGTCGCCCTTCGAGCACGGGCCCAAGCTTCTCGGCGAGCTTCTTCAGGTCCTCAGCGGAGCCGTGAAGCTCGGCGAGGAAGTGCGTCTCCTCGACGATCTGCTCGATGGCGAAGAGCGAGGCGTCGGCCTGCTTGGGATCGGGCCTCCCGTTGCGCAGCCGCACCCGACGCGCGGGGCGGAACGTGGTCCACGCCGCGCTCGCGCTCTCGCGGAAGACGAAGAGGTCGTCCTCGGGGCGCTTGAGCTTCTCCTTCGCGCTCCACGCATCGAGCCGCTTCGTCGGCGCGGTCGTCTGCGCCCACCAGGGCACGTCACCTGCCGCGCCCTTCGGCTTCTCGCTCTGGAGCGAGAGCGGCGCGGGCAGCACCTCCACGCCTATCGAGCTTCGACGGCGCGTACGGCAACGGCAGCGCGTCGCTCACCGAGACCTTGCCCGACGTGAGCAACGAGGCCGTGTCGCGATCGCCCTCGGCGATGAGCCACGCGGCGACGGCACCGAGCAGCGTGCGGCCCGGCACGAAGGCGAGGCTCGGGATCAGGTTGTCGGGCGTCGCCGTCGCGGTGATGCAGAGCGGATCGCGGTTCTTCAGCAGCAGCACGAGGCGGCCCGTCGGCGCGCCTGTCTTGCGCGGCGTGCGTCGTGACCTCGGACAGCGAGAGCTTCACCCGGCCCGCGCCGGTAGAGCGACCACCGCCGAGCGCGTCGACCTCCTGCACGAGCCGCTTCAGCGTGTCGCAGCTCGCTCGCGGGCAGCTCGACCTCGCCGACGAGCTTCGTGCCCTTCGGCACGTACTCGATGACCCGCAGCGTGTCGTCCTTCGGCGCGCGGTTGTCGAAGGCCTCGCGCGCCGTCGAGCGCCAGATGTGGCTCTCGGGGTCTGTCCTTCGCGTAGAGCGAGGTGAAGACCGCGCGCTGCTGCTCGCCACCGGCACGACCGAAGAACGCCTCGGCTTCCTCGTCGCCACGGAGCCTGCGCGCGGCGTCGCGCAGCACGCCCTCGACGTGCGAGGCCCAGATGACGGGGCGATCGTGTCGATCGCGCGCGACGAGCGCGTCGATGCCGCCGCCACCCGAGCCCGAGCCGAGGTGCGCGTCCGAGAGGAGCTCGGCGGTGAGCGTCTGGCGAACCCACGTTGCTTCAGGACATGGTCGGCCTCCTCGCTCGGTCGTCAGCTGCGCCTCTGGCGTTGCGTGACCGAGCGCCGAGGCGCGATCTCGGCGATCTCCACGAGGTCGAGCAGCGCAGTGATCCACGCGTTGCCGCGCGCGTCGCCACGGCTCCTTCACGCCCGCTTCGGCGAGCGGCCCCTTCGCCTCTTGCGGCAGCTCGGCGAACGCCAGCTCCGAGAGCGCACGACCACGCGAGAGCTGATCGACGAGGTAGCGAAGCTGCGAGCGCGGCGCGTCGCGCGAGCTGCTCCGCGCCGCGCACGAGTCCTTGCAGCGAGTCGAGCCCGTCTCGCCGAGCACATCGACGGGCCGCTGCGAGAGCACGCGCAGCTCGTTGCCGCTGCCGCGCAGCCAGTCGCGCCGACGCACCTCTTCGGGGTCATCGACCCACGCGGTGCTGAAGACGGCCCAGTCGACGACGGAGCGCTTCGCCTCGCCGTCCTTGAGCCCACGGAAGCGGCGCTTCGCGGAGCTGGCGAGCTGCTCGGCGACCTCGTGCAGCCGATGGATGGGGATGGTGTGCTTGGCGAACACCACGCCGACGCCGAGGGTGAGCTTGAAGCCGTTGCTGTCCTTCTGGAGCGCGTCGAGCTCCGCGCAGAGCGTGACGACGAAGGGCAGCGCGATCTCCGCGCGGGCCACGAGCAAGAGGTCGTCGCCGCCGAGCATCAGCGGGATGAGCGGCGCTCGGCCCGTGTCGGGGCAGTGCGTCGTCGATGGCCTTCTGCACGGCGCGCCGCAGGAGCACGCGGTTTCGATGGAAGAACGCGGCGCGCTCGCTGTCGCGTCTTGCCCGCGCCGCTGCCGACGCCGTTGCCGTCGGCGTGGATGAGCGCGAGGTAGCCGTTGCCAACCAGCTCCTTCAGCTCTTGCGGCGCGTTCGAGCGTCTTGAGCTTCGTCTTGGCGCTCAGCAGGCTCGCGACGTCGACCGCCGTGCCGTCTTCGGTGCGCCTCGCTGCCTCGTGGCGCTGCGCGACGTCGAGCGAGACGGCGGGGCGCTCGTCGCCTTGCTCGACGATGGCCGACGCGAGCCCGCGCCCGGTCCACTCGCAGGGCGCGAGCACCGGCAGCTCGGTCGAGAGATGCACCTGGCTCTTGGTGCGCGGCTCGCCGTCGATGGAGACGCGGAAGCGCAGGCCCGGCAGGTTCGAGCGCAGGAGCTGCCCGGCGGCGTCGGCGAACGCCTCCGCGCCGCTCGCGAACTGCGCCTCGAAGTGACCGCCGTCGCGCGAGAGGATGCCCGTCCTTCGCGTCGGCGGCGGGATCGTCGTGGTCCTTCAGCGGATCGTTCGGGTCGGCAGCGGGTACGCCTCGTTGCTCGGGGCGAGCGCCCAGCCGCGCCCGGTCTCGCGCGCCAGCTTCGGCAGCGCGACGCGCAGGGTCTCGCCGAGGAGCGCGTTCGCGCCGACCATCGCGCGCAGGCGCGGCACCGCGAAGA
>CAWJDJ010000009.1:0-189387 GCA_963841495.1 uncultured Verrucomicrobiae bacterium | reverse complement strand
CGGGTGTAAACCACTATTTTGAGATCAAGAGCTATGGCTTCAACGGCAGTCAAGGCGGAGTGAACATGACGATCCCGGCAGCGCCAACGGCAGTCGACATTCAAACGGGCAAGGTCGTTGACGATGGTTTTGGCTGTGACGTTTATCAGCAGTATGGTGGCCCACTACAGACATTCTCCGATGGCGTGCAGTTGCTGCCAGGCACGTTCTTCTTCAAGGACACTGGAGCTAACGTCACCAAGAACTTGACGGTGAAGAAAGGCCAAACGTTGAACTTGAATACCGGTGCTTATACCGACGCCGTAGCTAGGCGCGCTCTGAACGCCCACCACGGCGGGACAACCATTATCCCCGTGCGGTGGCGTTCTTCGAAACTCTCGGCGAGGTTCTCCGGCTTCAGACGAGGGACCTCGCCCTCTCCATAAGCCGCCGTTCGACAAACGGCCCAACTAGTTGTGGTCCGCGCAGCCAAGGCGCCCGTTCGTCGAAGCGGGCGCCTGTGACGCTGATCAGCATGAACTTGAGAATTATCATCCGCCGGACGTCATGGCTCCTGGCTTGTCTGGGGCTTGGCGTTGTGATTGGAAGGTGGACGGCGCCGCCCAGGAGACCCCTCTTCTGCCAGGCTCTGCAGCCCACGGAGGAACTGGAAGGCTCGGCCTCAAGTGGATTCTTGCATCGCCAGGCGCCTGAGAGCAGGCTCCAGCCGACGCCCCGCTCCGAGTCCGCCTCCGACAAAGCGTCACTCCTCTCACTGAGTGAATTCGAAGACGCTGTCTTGATGGCCCTGGGCGAAACGGATAAGGCGACGCGTGCTCGAGCCATTGCCGACCTCGTAAACTCGTCCACTTCTGGAAGTGTCCCCAAGCGATTGCATGGGTGGCAGCGCTGGCGGAATCCGACGCGCGTAACGAAGTCTTGGGCGCCATAGCTGCCCGCTGGGCCGGCGAGGACCCGCAGGCGGCCATTGCCTGGACAAAGCGGATTTAAAGACCGGTAAGCAAAAAGCGAAATGATTAGGGATGTGGCCGCCGGCTGGGCGAGCACGGACCCCAAAGCCGCTGCTGCCTATGCAGAGGCCTTGCCACCGAGTGGCGTCCGCGATCAAGCGTTGCTTGCAGTCGCCGGCAGTTGGGCATTAACCGATCCAACCGCGGCCATGACCTGGGCGGGCACACTGCCGCCCGGGCCGGCAAGGCAGCAGGTCGTCCAGAATCTCACGTACCCGTTTGTTCGTTCCGATCCTTCAGCGGCGGCCGACTTCGCCCTGACGTTGGAAGCCGGCCAGACGCAGACCGAGTTGCTGACAGCGGCGGCCAGGTATTGGGGCAGCAGCGATCTGTCCGCCGCGCTGGCTTGGATGCAGCGATTGCCAGCCGGAGCCACCCAGCAGAACTTCCTGTCCGTCCTTTCTCAGCGATGGGCTGAGCAGGACCCAGCCGCCGCCGTCAGTTACGTACAGGCGCTTCCCGCCACCGGGCCCCGCGACATGTTGTTGGTCAACATCGCCAGCCAGTGGGCGACGCAGAATCCTAAGCATGCAATTGCTTGGGCCAATAGCCTCCCTGCAGTGAAGACCGCGGTGGTATCTTCGAGGCGGTAACGAGCGGTTGGGCGGAGCAAGATCCCGCCGGAGCTGCTAATTATGTCGCCGCTCGAATGGCGCCCGGGGAGATTCAGAGCCACGCCGCCTTGGGGGTCATCGGGAAGTGGGCGGAGTCAGATCCTGTATCGCGGCGACTTGGGTGGCGGCGTTTCCGGAAGGGGACCTTCGAACCGCAGGGATTCAGAATGTGGTTTCCAAGTGGGCCCGTTACGACGTGGCAAGTGTAGGCCAATGGCTGGAGGCTCTGCCGGTGGGAACTCCCGGGACATCGCCGTAAGTACTTACGTTGCCAATATTGTGGCAGCAAATCCACTCAAGGTGGCACGTGGGCTGAAACTATCCAGGATCAGTGGCTGCGTGTGGCAAGTCTGGAAGCAGTGGGGCGCCAGTGGCTTGAGATTGACCGGCAGGCGGCAGCGGCTTGGATCTCCGCATCACCGATCCCTGCAGACAGCAAGGATCGTCTGCTTGGCAGATAGTGTAGAGGCATCGTAGGTCCCCGTCTCACGCAGGGTCTGGCTGTTGGAAGCACGATAGAAGCCACGGTCGGTGACCGCCTTACTCACCCACGTAGAACGACAATTATTTTTCCCGCCGGGGAGAAATAGTTGTCGTTGACCAAGCACCCGCTTGCGAGCCTTCTTCGATCCGGCACGGCGCGCCGCCTGGCTCATCTGCAGGCTCAGCGTGTTCATGCGGGCCAGGAACGCTTCCGGGGCTTCCATGCGTCGACGCAGGCCCTCGCGCCGTATGAGGAGGGCGGCCTTCATCAGGGTGCGCACCGCGTCGCGCAGCAGGATCCAGTCGGTGGGAAAGTGGATGTTCGCCTTGAGCGCCGTCTGTCGGACCGGCCGCATTTTGCGACGCTGTTCGTGCGACGTGGCGTCGCACTGAGGTGGTGGCGTGGCGGATAGTGGCGTCGTCATGTCTGATCCGCCTGACCCGGTTCATTTGTCAAACTCGGAGATGTGACCCGCAGCAGCCCGTGAAGGGGGTTGCGCTTGTGGGTGAAAGTGGGCGTGCTTCGAAAAAATGGACAGTAAAAAGGGCGAGTTTGTTTAGTTGTTTTTGAGTTCGAAATTGGACGGCGAAGGCCGCCCAAAGAGGTGTGAATCCGTTGCCTGTTATAGAAGGATTCGATGGAGTCGAAGATCTCGGTTTTGGCCTGGCGGTGAGTGGTGAAAACGCGCCGGTAGACCAGCTCGATCTTGAGGGTGCTCCAGAAGCTTTCCATGGCGGCATTGTCGTAGCAGTTGCCCCGACGGCTCATGGAAGGGATCAGGCCTGCCTGGGCCAGGGCGGCGCGAAAATCACCTGCGGCATACTGGACGCCGCGATCCGAATGGAAGAGCAGGCCGGCGGCAGGACCGCGGTGGAGGATGGCCATGGAGAGTGCGGAAAGACCAGGGCGGAGTCGATGGAGTTGCCCATGGCCCAGCCGACGATCTTGCGGCTGTGGAGGTCGAGAACACCGGCGAGGTAGAGCCAGCCTTCGCCGGTGGGGATGTAGGTGATTCGGCGACCCAAGTCTGGTTGGGCGCGGAGGGGCTGGGAGCCTCTGCAAGGCGGTTGGGGGCAATCGGGTGGTCGTGGTTGCTGTCCGTGGTTCGGAGGCGGTAGCGGCCCTTCTGACGCCCGGAAAGCCCCTTGCTCTTCATGATGCGGGCAATGCGATTGCGACCATGACGCCGACCGGGAGCGGAGTGCGTCGACGACGCGAGGAGCGCCATAGGTCTGGCGACTTTCAGCGTGAATCTCGAGGACCTCAGCGGCGAGAATTTCGTCTTCGACGGCGCGGGTTCCGGGATTCGAACGGCGGAAGTCCCAATCATAGAAGCCGCTGGGGGAGACCTGAGGTTATCGCAGAGCATGAGAATGGAATGTTCGTGCCTCAGCGCGTGAACCCGTTCGAAGCGTTCCGCGAAGGTTCGGAGAGAATACCCAATGTTTTTTTTAAAATGTCCCGCTGCTCGCGCAGGTGGCGGTTCTCGCGCAGCGCCTCTTCGAGCTGGGCCCGGAGATCCGAGGCGGCCGCCGTTGCCCCCCGCCGCCGCTCCCCCCCAGCGGCGGCGGGGGCAGAGCCTTCGCCATGCGAAGAGCCGATCCGGACTCAAGCCAAGCTCCCTGGCCACGACCTCCGCGGTCTTGCCACTGGAGATCCAATTCCGGACCGCTTCAAGTTTGAAGGCGGCATCGTATTTGCGACGGGTTTTCCCCTGCGATTGATTCAAGGACTTCATGCTAGTTCAGGAGCCCGATTCTTTCTCCGTCTTTTCGGCGCAACTTCAGGAGTAACCCCAGTGGAGGAGCCCCCGGTGGAGAAAGCCCTTCATGCGGAAGCGATCGAAGACGCGGTAGAACTGGAGATACCGGCGCTTGGAGTAACGCAGATAGAGCAGACTCGCCTGTAGTTTGGTGATCACGCCACCCAGCGGGATCTTGAACGGACTGGTGTCGTGCTGCATCTCGGCGCCGGGTTGGTCGGGCACGCGCTCGCAACGGGTGACGGGCGGCAGGCTGATGCCCAATTGGCGCATCCATCGAGTCAGGGTGGAGTACTTGATTTGCCACCCGTGTTCCTCCCGGAGCTTTTCGTGCACGCGCTGGAGATAGCCATCGCATTGCTCATAGAGCCGGCGCAGGAGCTCCGGGTCGAGGCAGGTGGGAGGGGTTTTGGAGACGCGTCGGTGCGGACGTCCCTCCTGGGCGATCACCCGGCGGACGGTGTTGCGACTGAGGTGCAGGCGCCGGGAGATCTCCCGCGCCGACATGCCTTCCTGGTGGAGCAGGAAGATGGCTTTACGCTTTTCCGCAGCGATCATGGAGATATCGGAGGGTCTGGGTGAAGGCGGTGGCCCGACCGAGCAGCGTGGCGGTGAGCAGATGGCATTGGGCCAGGAAGGGGCGGCTTTGGAGCCGTGGGTCCCGGCTCTTGCCGATGACCCGGAGCATGGATTTGCTGGTCAGTTCGAGATCCTGAAGAAGGATCCGCTCGAATTCGGTGCAGGCGTCCGGATCCCGCGGGACTTCCTCAATCTGCCGCAGAGGCAGGCTCAGGTTGCCCCGGAGGATTTCGGCGCGAAAAGACTCCGGCCCGCGGAAAAAGCCGTGGGCCAGGCCTTCAATCTCGCGGACACTGAGCTTTTTGCCGCGCAACGCCTGGACGAACTGGTCGAGGTCGTCGGGACGAAACCCCGGTAGGCGCCTAAACGGGCGCAAGGCGTAAAGGTAGGCGCAAACCGGAAAGTCCCCGGTGAAGAGCGCCTCGCGCACGACCGGGGTGAGTTGGGCGATCAAGCCCAGGCGCAGACTCACCCAGGCCTTGCTGCGGGAGAGTTGTTCGGCGATCTCGGCGACGCTCAGGCCGCGGACGGCATGAAGTTCATCGACGAAGCGGGCCTCCTCGATCTGGTGTAGGGCGTTGGGACGACTACCGCGCAGAAGTCTGACAATACCGCCGGCTTCGTCGGTCCCCCAGGAGGCGAAAGGCACGACGTGGAGATGGAGTTTGCGGGCGCAACGATGGCGTTTGAAGCCGTCCAGAAGGATGGCCACCGAACCGCTCCGAACCCCCTGAAGAGGTTCGCGGATCCCTTGCCCGGCGATGGCCGACAAGAGCCCTTCCTCCAGGCGCGGCTGCCGGAGCCGATGGCCTTCGTAACGCAGGTCCAGTTGGGACAGTTCGAGGTCGGTCACCGCGCCCGGCACGCTTTCAGGGAGGCCATTCATGCAACCAGGTGACAACCTGATCGATCCAGGGGGTTCGAACCATGGTGTGTTGTCTCACCGCCCGCCTGAGCATCTCCACGACCTCGTCGAGAGTGACGGGGCGGCCCTCGATGAGACGGACCAGCAGGCGGACGTACAGGAGGATCGGCCGGGGCCACGGGGGGAGGGGTTCGGCCGGGGGAGCCGCGGCGGCGGGGACCGTCGGGACAGGGGATTTGCGGCGCCTGGCGTTGAGGAGGCGCTTCTTCAGTTTGCCGGGCTCGTCCCGGTAATAGGCGCTGCTGCGCCGATCGGACTGGTGCCGACGAAGGGCCTCGCGACAACCGAAGGGACAGCCAAGATCGTGTCGACCAGCATTGCGCGGGTCAGTGAGAAAGAAGATCCGGCAGTGCCGACAGCGGGTCAGGCACCGGCGCAACCCAGGCCGTATTCGCAATACTGATCGCAACAGCACGCAATACCCGAGGACCAGACCGGCCACGGGGCCGCGACGATACCAATCCGCCGCGAAACGAAAATGCTGCCGGATCTGGATGGCAAAAAGCCCAGGCCCTGGCTATGGATACCGACGTTACTTAAGCACCCCTTGCGCTACTGAAACGGCAGACCGCTGTCGAGGTGGCGCAAGGGGAATTCGTTTCGACGCCAGTCTCCGCCAGCATTGCCGTCCCGCCGGTCCGCCCTGACCACCCTCCTTGGGAAAGGAATCCTACGTTCACCCTCCTCCCGCCCGGTGGCTTCCTTTCGGTGAGCAGACCCGGCTCAATTTCGGAGAGCGCTAACGTTCCGACGCCAGTCTTGCCCGAATCTTGCGCTGGGACAGCGTCCGCCTGGCGGCTGCCCGCCGCCAGGCTGCTTCGGTCGGTGAAATCCTGCGTCGTGCCTTGGCCAAAGGCGGCACCCCATGATCTTGTACGAACAGTTCTGCCGCCTGCGTCAGCGCCTACTTCCGCAGCTCAAGAAAGACCCGTTTCTCGGCATTGTAGGTGCGATGTATGTTGGTGCTCACTCCCGTTTCGTACGTCCAAAAGCCAGAGTCCGGTCCGAGGTCCACTGAGTTGGTGACGTTGAAGTAGATCGAACCGGCCCAAGTCCACGCCAGGCCAAGCTCAGCGGACATCACCACGGTGTTCGTGACACCGAACGAGGGAAGGTTGGTGGTCGTGTTGTCCGCCACATCCGCCACCCAGATCGTTTCCGAACCCGCGGTTCCTTTGTCCCAGTAAAGCTTCGCCCGAAAGCCATTCGTTGAGGTCTCGTTGTCGTGGATCGTCACCTGGATGTTGGTGCCCAGGAGGGTGGACGTCGAACGCCAACGCTGATACCAACCTTGCATGGCCTTCTGGGGCGGCCAATAGGCCACAAAGTTATAGGATGGGTCGTTGCTCGTGCGCGGCGCGAAGATTCCGAGAGACAGTGTGGGATCAACCAAATCCAGGCCGTAAAGTCCGAGCGGCATCTCCCACAGACCGACATAATCGGCCTTCGCCGCGGCCAGATGCACTTGCTCAGTCAACCCCACCAGATCGAAATCGAGGTTGGTTGACTGCACTTGTCCCAACTGCAGCGGCATGAGCTTTGCCCGGCCCAGATTGGCCTTGGCGGCATCCAACATCCGCCCGAACTTCACCGCATCGTATGCGGGCGGCCTCGTGGGGTAGTACGGCGCTACGATCCCGTCCACGAGGTCCCGAATCGAATAGCGGCCCGTGGGCGCTGCCACCAGGCGTTTCGCCATGTAGCCCAGGACCGGATCGTCAGGCAAGGCCGCACAGCCCACCGGGCTGCGGAGGTCCTCGTTGGAGATCGTATTGGTTCCGCTTATCCCGGTCTCGCATCCAGCGTCCGAGGTGTAATTTGTGTTCTTCGCGACCGTCGCGAAATTGGTGCTCAGGAACGGGAGGGATACCATGCCTCCGCCCGTCGGGATCTCCACGCGGGGATCCCATATGTACCAGAACTTGGTGGAGCAACTGTTCTCCGCCCCGGTCGCTCGGAGCGTCAGGGTGATCTGGTTCTTATCGGGGGGGGACAATAGCAGAAGGGCAATGTTCGTCGTGAAGAGTTCGTGGTTTTGTTGTCCCGTCATTGCCGCCTCGTACACCAGAGTTCCATTCACTGAAACTTGCTTGGCCAGGTGTTCCCCTTGGTCGTCCTGGGTGATGCTGTCAGAATGCAGGAAGCTGAACTGCGCCGATGGTGGAAGCACCGCGGTCGAGAACTCGAAGGTCACAGACATTTCTTCGTCGTTGATCAGGGCGACGCCGTAGTTGGCCCCCAAAACAAAACCGTCGCTGAGAATCGGGGCAAAGGAGTAATAACACGTGGGCCAGAAACCAAACTTCGGGTTCCGCCGGTGGGCCGCGTCCGCGATCTGCTTCACCTGGTCGTAGGTCAAGCGGTCTCCAAACATGCAGGCGGGGTAGTCGACGGACTCCACATAGCCGTCGAAGTCATTGAGCACTAGCCCGACCAGATTTCGGTTAGTCAGGGATAATGCCGACAGGCTTTCCGCGGCATTGGTCCACGCCTGGAGCCAGGCTTGCAGGCAGTTGGTTTGACAAGCGTAGTACCCGCCATAATCCCATGTCGCGGTGTCGAACGTGCATACACAACCGTTGGTGCGATCAAACCCGCTATCGTGCCATCGGGTGAACTTTGTCAGATGGGGCGCGCCAACCGCGGCGAACACTTGAAAACCCGTCCCATTCAGCGCCTTCAGCAGCGCGTTGAAATTCTCCCAGTTCGGCAGGTTACCGTCGCTGGCTTCATGATCGACGTCGTAGATGCAGAAGTTCTGTCCGGTCGCCCAGAGTGCTGCCACGTAGTTCGTGGTATCGTCCTGCCAGGCGCTCCCCAGGTCTGATGACCAGATGCGTTGTCCCCACGAGCCCAGGCGGACCGGACGACACTCACCTGCCACACGGTAGAACCTCGCGGACGAAGTTGACGTCGCCGGGAAGATAAGCTCGCTGCCCGTACCCGACACGCCGGCCAGGATCGTCCAGCCTGAGGCCAGGTCCGTCGTCCACTCGACCCGATAGGAGACCCCGGCCACCGACGGCCAGCTCAGACCTATCTCTTCCGTCCCGGTGCGCACGATCGACAAGAGAATGGAAGATTCCGACAATCGCTCGCACGGGTCGGTCTCGGGCTCCCACTCGATCACGTAGTCCTCGACCTCGCCCTTCCCGCCGGCCCCGGTGTAGTCGAGACCACCGGACTCACTGAACCGCCATCGGCTCACGAACCTTCCAGCCAGAGTGACATAGCCAGGCACGGCAATGAAGAACCTGTTCGTTCCGGCCGCGATGGACTCGCCCGCGAAGATGTGCTCGTCGATGTCGTCCCAGTCGCCGTCCCGGGTGAAATCCATCCATGCGTCCAGGTAGCCGCTTGTCCCCGCGGTCACGTCCACCGTGATTGTGCCGCGCGTGCTGATGAACGATACGCCGTCCTCGTCGTTCGGTGTGGCTCCGTGCGTGTCGTCATAGTCCGCCGCCGCGCTGTGAGTGCCATCCGGCTCCGCATCCCACCCAGCTCCCAGCCGCCAGGCCGCTCCTCCATCCATGTGCCTGGGACCGTCCTCTGCCAGCGTGACGGGGTACGGCGCGGGCGCGTCCCCGAAATCGAGCATTGGCGACGCTATTTCCACAATCGCGCGCCAGGCGGTGCTTCGCTCACTGAGCATCTTCGATCCGAGATCGTTCCACTGACCCAGTAATCCGACCGTGGGATGATCCAAGGCAACGACGTCTTCACCGCGGTCATTGGACGGTTCGGTGGAGGCCCAGTTGAGGTAAGTGACTGGTTCCCCGCTGAACCAACGAAACGAGCCCTCGACTTCCAAATCGTTAAGACCAATCCATAAATTCTCGGCCAGGTTCTCGGGGTTATCGGGGTCAATCGTTGCGAAGGTTTCGAGCAGCCACGCTTGCTCGTCGGCATCATTGATCGACACCAAATGCCCGCCCAGCGATACGGCCAGTGCCTCGGCATCTACGACTGTGGGCTCTTCGCCCATGCTTCCGCCCTTGTCGATTCCACGGTAGCGGCCGTCGGTGAGGCCGTAACGATGCCCGTTCGCGGGATTCGAGAGAAATGTAATCGCCTGGACCGTATTCGCTGCCGCTAGTGAGGCGAGTAAGAAAACCCATTCGAGAAGCTGGGGCCACATAACTGTCCGAAGGGTCGTCGCTTGGATTTTCATAGCTACAATTGTTGCTTGTGCGACCCAATGTTTCGCGAGTACCCAGGCCATCCCAGACGCGCCCATTCAATAGGTGATCCGTCCCTTTCGTGCCCGTTCGCCACTTCTGCCGGCATTCCGCCAGAAAATAACGCTAGCGCTAGCAAGGCAACCCAACTCCTGAGGCAAGGAATTTGCATAGTCATATCGTCCTTGGCTACATATCGAACATGTCGAAGTTGATCCAATCCATGTAAATAGCGGCGAAGCGCCTGGTCTTCAGTCCCGTTGACTAGCCGTGGAGCGTAACCAAACAGATAGATAGGAGTTTCTTAATGTTCTTCAATGTGGCGCAATCACCACATGCGAAGATTGGGCAAACGACCTGGGGTAAGCCGTGGAACCTCCCTTTCGAATGAAATGGTCTGTCCCGGTACTCTCGATCTCAAGGCAAACCAGCGAGGTATTCACATACAAACTCTATCGCCTGGCCCGGGGGAACGCTGCCCAGAGGAGCCGGTGGAATGACGGCAGCGGCATCTGCAATAGCCTTAGCAGCTTCGCAAAACGGCTTGGCCAATTTGTTTCCTCTTCTGAAGAAGACGTGGTATGGGCCTTCTGACGTCTGAACGGTTACATTGTACTCCACGGCCTCGGCTTGGCCCGTTGAATCCGTGGAGTTAATCGGGCTATTACCAACATATCTATAAAGATTTACATCACCGCCGTCGAACCCGATGGGATCCTGGATCATAAAACGGCCAAGGTTTTGATTGTAATACCGCGCACGATAATAATGGAGGCCAGTCTCCTCATCGAAATCCCGCCCTGTGAATTGAAATCGACCAAAAACTCCGTTGCCACTCACTCCAATCACGTGACCAAAAGCATCGTAGGCCACGTGCGCCACGAGCGTCCCCGCGGAGTCCGCGATGTCCCGGACGGTGCCAAGATGGTCCGTCAGGTACCAGGCTTGTCCTTCGCCGGGGCGCTGGCGTGCGAGCAATGCATCAATGGTCGAGCCCATAAGATAGCGGGCGGCGACATTATTGAAGCCGTCGAGGTCGGTCCACGCATTGTTGTTTTCATAAAGGAAACGCGTGGTGTGATCATTGACGGTTCTGGCGATGCGCCGGTCCAGTGCGTCGTAAATGAAGCTGACCGTTTGGGTGACAACGCCAGAGGAATCGTGATCGAGGACCGTCGTGAGACGGTTGCGGTGGTCAAATTTGTATTTTCTGAAAGCACCTGTGAGGTTATTCGAGCTTGACGTCATATTCCCTTCGGCATCGTAGGAGTGGTGATTGGTTCCGTCGGAAAGGATTTGATTATTGATCCCAACTGTATAATTACCACTGGGTTGAACTCCAAGCCGATTGCCATTCGCATCGTAGCGAAAGCTTTCGTTGGGCAGGGCCGAATACAGGGCGTTGGTCAACTGGCCGGTCAGGTCGTACTTGAAGGTGGAGAGTTGAGAGTTGATAGACCACTGGGTGATCTGCTGGACAGCGTCGCGAGTATAATCGTAGCGTACCATCATCTCGGCTGCCGGCCCCAGATGCGCGATGTTCCTCACCAAGCCAGCAAGGTTGTAGGCGTTGGTAGTGAGGCCAACCCGGTTGGCGCCATCGAGGTCGGCATAACGGTCGATGCGGGTGCGGAAGCCAGCCGCGTCGTAGCTGAAATCTTCTCGCACTGGGTCAATGCCTGGGCCCATCCAAGTACGCTTGGCTAGGCGGTTGCGGTGGTCATATGTAGAGCCGACGCTGACTCCCCAGTTATCCGTCACGGACTCGACTTGGCCCAGCGCCGTGTAGGTGTAGTTCAGTGTGAAGTCTAGCTGGCCGGGAACCTTGGACTGCACGACCCGCTCTAGGCGATTCAAGTTGTCGTAAATGTAGTCAAGGTGCGCCGACGGGTCGGCGGCCAGAGTCTGAATTCCCAGTTCATTGTAGCCAAAGACAATACTGCGCGTCACGCTCACGCCCTCCCACCAAAGCTCGTTCGTCATCCGGTTCATGCCGTCGTAGGCAAAAGTGCGGCGCCTCCCATTGCGATCAACGGCCTCGATGCGATTGCCTGCGGCATCGTACGCAAAAAAACTGCTGTGGCCGAGCGGATCGATCTGTTGAATCGGGCGGTTGGCCACGTCGTAGACGAACGTGGTGTCATTGCCCACCGGGTCGATGAGGTGGGTGCGGTTCCCGTTGCCATCATAAAGAAATTCGACAATACCCCCCTCTGCATTGATGATCTTGTTCGTCCGGTTCAGTGCATCGTATTCATATCGTGTGCTGCGGTTCAGGGCATCCACAACGTTGGTCAGCAGGAACTTCTGGTAGAAGTACCGCGTCATATTTCCGAGTGGGTCCTGCGTCGACAGCAGCTTGCCGTTGTCGTCGTACTCGAAGAGCGTCTCTGCCCCGAGTTCATTCGCCACGCGATTGGTCTGTCCCAGCGAATTGTATTCGTATAGCCTCAAGGATCCATCGGGATTGATAACCTTCCGAGGTTTGCCGCAGGAGCAACCGCCGGCATAGTCAAACGTCGTCGTGTTTCCTTTCGCATCCCTAATGCTCGTGACACGGCCCTGGCTGTCGCGCGTCAGGCCTGCCCCGAACCCTGCATTGTTGATAACCCCTACGACATTCCCATTGGCGTCATATCGGACAGTCGTGATTTGGCCCAATGCATTAGTGACTGCCACCGGCTTGTTCTGCGCGTTGTACGCGATCGTCGTACGATTCGACAAGGCATCGGTGATGGAGGTACGGTTTCCGCGCGCGTCGTAGGTGAAATTGGTGGCGTACCCGCGCCCGTTCACGAACCGCGTCAGGTTGTTGTTGGCGTCGTACTCCATGCGGTTGGTGTAGATGCCTTGCAGGACGCGCATGGTTTCGTTGCCGCGCTCATCGTATTGGCTCGCCGTCACGTTGGCGTTGGCGTCGGTGACGGTGCCCGTCAAAGCCTCACTGTCGAATTCCTGGCGGATCGGATGGTCCAGCGCATCCGTCACCGACACCAACCGGCCGCCGGCGTCGTATTCCAACCGCAAAGCCTGCCGGCCGAGAGAGTCAATGATGTTGGTGAGATAGTGTGCCCGTTGATCGTGGTAGATGTACTGGGTCACATTCGTGACCTGGTCCGCAAAACTGCGGAGATCGCCATGGCCGTCGTAGGTGTACGTGAGCGGGTGCCCGTCCGGGTCGATGACCTGGATGATGCGCCCCGCCGAGTCCCGGATGAACTGGACGGCTTGATCCGCGCTCGTGGCTCCGGCCGAGTAGTGGAAGATCCCGGCGCGAGTGTACTGGAGGTTGTTGCCGTTGAGGTCCGTGACGCTCTTCAGGCCGGCCTCCCTGTCGTACAGGTAGGTCAGGTTGTCCTTGGTCGTGAGCTTGTAGCCCTCAGGCGTGTAGCTGGACAGGCCCAGGATTCCGGTAAACTGGCCGCGGCTGTTGAACTGATAAGCGGCAGGCGCCGTGAGCGGCTCCAGGATGTCGTAGATGCCGGGATCCGCCGTGAACGCGGGCTTGTAAAAGGCCCCGAAGAGGAACGCCACGCCACTGAGTTCGGGCGTGAAGCTGAATCCAACCCGCCGCCCAGTGGGTGTGGTCAGGTAGACGCGCGTCTCGGAGGTAAAGGTGGTGTCCTGGCCTCCAAGCCCGCTGAATTGCGACTTTCCGACTTCCAGGAGGTGCGCGTCCTGGATCCCAAGGCTCCAGCCGAAACCGAAGTCGCCCTGACGCGCCGCGTCGCGGCTGTCATAGATGCGTTTGATGGTGATGGGAATGCCCGCAACGGGAATGGCCAGGTCGGGAAATTCGACGCGGAACTCACCGAACTTCAGGTTCCCGGTCACGTTCACCAACACGCCTTCCTGCCGCCCCTGGCGATTCTGATCATAAGCCGTCACCCGGATCAGGTAAGCGCCATTGAGCAAAGCAGTCGGATCAAAGCGGGCCAGAACCGCTTCGGTCAGGACCGTAGTGTTCGGCGGCAGCACCACATTCGTGATCATCTGATAATTGAGCCGACGATCGCTGACGGCCACCTCCAAGGTCGAGTCACTCAGGTTCCATTCGGCGACTTCGACGCGAACCTCGGACAGCGGCGCTTCGCTGGTGATCGTGGCGATGACGTCCACGGGTCGGGTGACCTCGGCGCCAGCAGTCGGACTCACGATCGTCACATGGACGGTGTCGGTCGCATCCAGGTCGACCACCGGGATGCGGTTCGTGACTGACGAAATATTGCCGTCCAGGTCACGCGCCTGGGCGATCGCCTCGATCGAGCCGGCCCGCAAGAAGGAGACCATGGTCGAGCCATTGGGATTGAGCGGAAGCACGACGCCATCCACGACCAACGCCAGCGTGGAGATCCCGACGTTATCCGAAGCGACGACGTAGGCCGGAACTGTCGTCCCGGCTTCCACGTAGAGGTTTCCTGAAGCATCCTGGAGGTTGTAGGTCACTTCAAGACTCACAGAAGGCGGTTCCGTGTCCGCCCCGGCGACGACGGTGAACGCCTGCGAAGCACTCCCGCCAAAACCGTCGGTAACGGTGACCTCGACCTCATGCGCGCCCAAGTCCGCCGGCTCCACAGGCCACGAAACGTGCCCGGATGCGTCGATCACCATCCCGGTGGGCGCGCGAGTCAGCGTGAAGGCCAATGGATCATCATCCGGATCGGCGGCGGCGACATCGTAGGTGTAGGTCAGGTTCACCAGCGCATCCGTTGGCGGCGCCGACACGATCTCTGGCGGAGAATTTGGACGCGCCAACACCAGGAACCGCTGCGTCCCACTGGCGCCGGATGGATCGACCGCGGCCACGACAAATTCGTGCCCTCCGGCATCCCCTGAGGAAGGCGTCCAGGCAAGCACCGCTTCGTTTGCAATTCCTGGTTGCGGACCGAGGGTAGCGCCGCGAGGTGCGGCCAGGAGTTGGAAGCCTAAAGGATCTCCGTCGGGATCTCTCGCCTTCACCACATACGTGTAGGTCTGACCGATGGCCGCGCCGTTGGCTGGCACGCTGACGATGAAGGGCGCGCGGTTGGCGTGGAGGTCAGACACGTGCAGCGTGTAGTTCTGGGTGTCAACGCCACCGCGACCGTCAGAGACGCCGACGCGAATCGCGTACGAGCCAATCTGATCGGCTCCAGGTGTCCACGCCAGGACGCCGCCGCCCACGCCGGAGCCACTGGCAGAGGTCAGATTGCTGATGGTCATTCCGGACGGACTTTCAGTCGCGGCAACGAATGAAAAGCTCAGCGCATCGCCGTCCGGATCGGAGGCGCTGAGGGCGTAGAGATACGACTCACCCACGTGCGCGTCAGTCTCGGGCGTGGAGGTAATCTGCGGCGGTCCGTTGAGGCACCCCACCTCAATGGTCCAAGTCTGAGTGGCGGTGATGAGGAGGGCGTCCTGAACCTCGACGGTGATGGAATGGACACCGAGCTGATCCATCATCGGTATCCAGCGCATCGCACCGCTGGCCGGATCCACGGACATGCCCAGCGGGCCACTGACGAGCCGCCACGTCACGGTGTCATTGTCCGGATCGGATGCCTTCAGGTCATACTGATACAGTTGATCCGCGGTGGCGCGGCCTGGCGGAACCGAGACAATGGTTGGCGCCTGATTCGAGAGCGTGGAGGAAACGGACAGGCTGAAGATCTGGCTGGCAAACCCACCGTGACCGTCCTCGGCGCAGACTTGAACCCTATGGGTCCCGATGTGGGCCGCGGTGGGCGTCCACGAGATCATTCCTTTGGGATCCAGGGTTAAGCCCGCCGGAGGGACGACTTCACTGTCCTGCAACGCCGGGCATTTGCCAACCGCACCCGCGTTATAGATCGCCTGGACCTCGGAGGGTGTGAGCGCCCGACTGTACAGGCCGAGTTCATCGATTTGTCCTTCAAAGGCAGTCGCGCTGGGGCTGTGGGTGACATCACCCATTGCGGAGCCATTCGAGTCGGGCGTAATGGCCAACGCGGTGCTTGCGCCAGCAAAGACGCCGTTCACGTAGAGGGTGCGCGTAGCTCCAGTAAATACCAGGGCCACGTGACTCCACTGGTTCGACTGCACCGCGATGTTGCCAATGAGGGAATTACCGCCATTAAGCAGGCTTTCGGGTCTACCGGTGCCCTGTTGCAAGCCAAGCGAGGCGATCCAGCGGCCCTCCGAATAGATCGTCGCGTGGTTCGCGAATCGCGACGGATTCACCCAGGCCTCAATCGTCCACTCGGGCATCCGGCTGAGGTCGATCGTCGCCGATTCCGCGAACGCAACCTTGTTGTTGAGGCCATCGAAACTGAATGCCTGGCCGACCCGCCCCGTGGCGAACGTCACACCGTTCGACAACGAGCCGGTATTGGGTCCCAACGCATCAAGGGCATCCCCTTCCCCGCGCCACCAGGCGACCTGACCTTGAGGCGGCTCAAGGCAACACGATCCCAGATGATACTGCAGCGGATCACCATCGGCATCGGTTCCACCAAGCTGATAATCATAGGTCATCCCAATCCGGACGGACGACCGCGGAGTCGAGATTATGACCGGCGGATGGTTGGGCGCGGAAGTCACGACTTTGAGCTCAAACCGCTGCCGTGTCTCGGCGCCATAGGCATCTCGAACGACAATCTCCATGGAATAGGTCGTCCCGGCATCGGCGAGACCGGGGGTCCAAGTCAGCAGGGCGCCTCCCTGGCCGGGCGTCTGCCCATTGGATGAGAAAGGAACGAGAGTGGGTACGCTGCCGGCGTCGCTCGCGAGAACCGGACTGTCTTTCGGAGAAACCAGATCCTTTCGACCACGGGTACTGGTCGTTGAGCTGTTCGTGGCCGACGCAACCCGAGGGGGGTCAAGGGCGATGTCCTGCGCCGCAATCGCAATCGCGGCTGCAGCCGACACATTGGTGATCTGGAATCCGTAGGTGCCGATCCGATCGTCATGATCGCTGCCTACGGTGATCGTATAGGATCCGCCCCGGCTCAGAACCAGGCTGCCGACGTCCGGTCCGGCAAGCCCTCTCGATCCAAAGACCGCCGCACCGACGTCATCCACCATCCGCAATGTGGGGTTGAAGCCCGAAGTCCCGAGTATGTCAAAGTAGACCTGCCGCCCTGGGGTCGCTGTGAGTGTATAGATGTCCTTCACACCGGGACTCTCGATGTTGCCCGCACCGGCCGCAGGTGCGCCGTTCGTGATAGTGTCGCCAATCGCGATGGTGAATTGATCTGGAGGGGGGACATTCCAGAGTTTGAATCCATAAGTGCCGGTGCGATTATCGGCGGTGTCGGTTCCCACAGTGATCGTATAGGTGCCGCCTCCAGCCAGTGTGAGCACCCCGACATCTGACCCTGCTGTGGATCGGGAGCCAAATAGCGCTGCGCCAGTTTCATCGAACATCCGCAGCTCATTGGCAAATCCAGGCGAACTTCCGAGCGATGCGAAATAGATTTGTTGCCCTGCGCTCGCGGTGAAGGTGTAGATATCCTTCGCGCCCGGGCTCTCGATGTTGCCAGCGCCGGCCGCCGGCACGCCGTTGGTCACGGAGTCGCCAATGGCGATGCTAAACTGACCAGGGGAAGGCACGCTCCAGAGCTTGAATCCATAGGTCCCCGTATGCTCGTCCGCGTCGCTGCCCACCGTGAGGGTATAGATGCCGCCGCGAGTCAGGGTCAGCACCCCGACATCCGCCCCTGCTGTGGACCGGGAGTTGAAGAGGGGGGTGCCGAGTTCGTCCACCATTTGCAGTTTCGTCGAAAACCCAGGCGAGTTGCCCAGCATGGCAAAGTAGATCTTGTCCCCTGGAAGAGCGGTAAACGTGTACACGTCTTCTGAGAAAGGCGTCTCGATATAACCCGCCCCCGGGCGGGGACTGCCCTCGGAGACAGCGTCGCCGATGGCGATATCGAAGTACTGAGTTGTTTTGATCTCGACGCTCGCGAGCTCAAAATCAAGCAGGTCGCCATCGCTATCCTGGGCGCGTACGACATATTGGAACGGCAATCCTGCGATCGCCTGGGCCGCCGGCACGGTCGTAATCACCGGCGGCGAGTTGGCCTTGACGATCAACTGGAAGGGCTGCAGCGCCACACCGCCCTTCCCATCCTGCACGCGCAGGATCACATCCTGGGTCCCCAGCTGATTAATCGTCGGTTGCCAGGCCACCAGGCCGGAATTCCCGTCGACCGGCATTCCTTCCGGAGAGACAACGAGATCGAAGGCCAATGCATCGGCATCCCCATCCGTAGCCAGGGAGTGGTAGAGCATCACCGAACCCGGTGCGATGATGGCGGTGGGGGGTTGGCTGACGAACCGCGGAGCAGAATTGATGGTCCCAGTCTTCTGCCTCACGCCAAAATGCGCCACAAGTTTCGTATGACCATCCGGTAGCGTCAGATTCTGTGTGCTGTGGTCTGGAACCGTGGGAACCCAACCTTCAACCGGCGCCAACCTGACGAGATAGTTGCCCGCCACGAGATTCGAGAACGCATATTGACCGGAACTCTCCGTGCCAACTGAGAGTTCGCCAGAATCGAGCCGGCCATTCTGATTCTGGTCGAGGAAGGCCGTCCAACCGGGCAGGCCCGTCTCCGAGGCGTCCTGCACGCCGTTGGTGTTGCCGTCTGCGAAGACACTGCCCGCAATTCGGCCGCTCTCGGGCATGCAAACCGTGAGTGAGAATGTTTGTTCGGCAGTGCCCCCGCGGCTATCCATCACCCGAATGCCGATCGTATGCTCACCCAGATCTGCGGTTGTGGGGCTCCAGGTCATGACCCCGCTGGCTGGGTTGATTGCCACGCCGGGAGGGCCAGTGATCAAATTGTATCGCAGATCGTCATTCTCCGGATCCCGGGCTTCGATCCTGGTGGAGTACTCGCCTCGATGAACTTCGAGACTGGGCAGACTGAGCCGCAAGTAGGATCCCACCGTATGCCGTTCCGTTGTGAACAGGTCAAAGGCGTATCTATCCCCAGGAATCAATCCCAGGCCATCCAGGCTCACCGCTCCCGACCCGTCGGGATAGACTCCACCCAGATCGACCACCAGTCGCTTATCCACAAATACCCATGAGTCGTCATCGCCCGACACACGGACGACCTCACCACCACGGTACGTCAGGGTCGAATGCGCCTCGACCGTGAAGTGGAAATTGTGGTCGCGCCCCTCATTGCCAAATAACTGGTTGTCGATGGGAAAGAATTCAAGGTTCGTATACGTGAAGATATGAGACCCCGCCGGCATTTCGTTCAGCATGAGTGGGAGAACGGCGGTAATGTTCGATCCCGGCACATCATGGAACCACCTGTAAAAAGAATTGGAACTTTCGCCGGAACGAGCGTAAGTCGGAGTTCGATCCTGTCCGAGAATGGGTTCGACGAGTCCGGTGATGACCCGAAAATCGATCACGCCCTCAAAGTCCTTATGGTCGGCATTGAAGTCCCGCACCTTCATGTCGAGCGTAATCGAACCACTCGGGGTGTGCGGAACCAGGATGAAGTTCGTGATGGGTTGACTGAGGATTATGGGGTCCCGATTGCCCTCCGCCGGCTGCACGCAGATGAGAAACGACTGGACATCCTCGCCGCCATGTTGATCCGAGACCGTCAGTGCAACATTGTGGATGCCCAACTGATCCGCCGTGGGCACCCACTGGACGCGCCCGCTTGCGGCATCGACGGTCATGTTCAACGGAAGGTCGGTCAGCGCAAAAGACAGGGTGTCGCCATCAGGATCGACTGCCTGCGGCTGGTAGGAATACGGTGAACCGACGCGAGCGAGCACGATGGGGCTGGAACGAAACGCGGGCGGCCGATTTGGCGAAGGGCCGATCACTTCGATCTGATACCGCTGCTCGCCAACGCCGCCGCGGCCATCCGTAGCGACTACCTTCACCGTATCACTGCCAGTTCCACTCGACGCAGTCCACGTGATACGCCCTGTGGCTGCGTCCACCGACATGCCGGAAGGCGCCTCCGCAAGGGAATAGACGAGGTTATCCCCATCCGGATCCGTCGCCTTGCTTTCATAGACGTAGGGTCGACCGGCGATTGCCGTGACGATCGGCGCGCTGGTAAAGGCAGGGTCCTGGTTCAGTTGGCCGACGACAACGAGGCTGTACGTGAATTGGACGTTGTTCGGATTGTAAAAAGCCAGGGCACGTCCAAAGGTGGATTGCTGAGGATCGAGGGCGCCGTTGATTAGAGTGGTGGAGAAATCGTAGTAGGGAATGCCGTCGGAGGAAATACCGTCGGCAGAAAGGACCTGCACCGAGCGCTCGCTGATCCCGGCCAGGCCGAGATACATGGGAGAGCGCACCGTACTGCCACCCATATTGCGAAGCGCGAGATCCGCGTAGAGGATTTTGGCTCCTTCGTCGAAGCTGGTCCGTCCGTAGAGGGGTTGGATGCTTGAGGAAACAACACCCAGGCGGGAGAAGGTGTTCAGGCATTGGACGCCGTAGACACTAATCCTGTTGGTCGTCGTCTGGTCAAAGCCATCAAGGGCGACAACCGCAAACACGTTCTGGCCGGACTGGACCTGCACGATCGTGAAGAACCGGCCTGCCCCATCGACGGCTTCACAGGGTTGACCGTTGATGGTGATCAACCGAATGCCGTTGGTGGCCGGCACCCCTGGCGTGACTTCGGGTGTGTGCGCCTCAGCCTGACCGCTCAACAGCACCGCGCCAATCGCGACGCGTGCGTTGTCCTGCGGAGACATAATGGAGAGGACCGGGGTCTGGACGATGCCTGTGCCGCTGCTTCCGCCGGTGGTTTTCGCAGACACCTGCCTCACGCTGAAACTCAGCGCGCCATCGCAACTGTCACCCGTTGTCGAGGCAACGGCGGCCAGCGGGGGACCCAGCAAGACGGACAGGGCCGGGCCGCCAGAGCCGGCGACATCCAAGCCCGGATCGAAGGGAACGAAACCCGCCTCGGAGACGCGAACGACCGTGCCCGCATCACGGTCATTGTTGATGAGTCGAAGGATGGTTTGAACCGATGTCCCGGGTAAGAGCTGGGAGACATCAACCACGACCGTTGTGAACCCGGGGTCGGCCAGGGCAGGAAGGAGCGCGGCGCCCTGAGCCGCGAATGGATTCGCTCCTTCGGTGTGATTGAAACAGGCGTCGGGACTGGGGGGCAGGGGCAGAGGCGCCTCTCCATTCGGCCGAATCGGGGCGGCCGTCCCTTGAAGGGTCCATGTCCAGGGCCGCCCCAGATCGTCCACCAAGGCCAGTTCGAACGCGTCGCGCATCGCGTCTGTGCTCGTGGACGCAAAATCGGCCTTGTACGTCATCCGAAACATCGAAGGGACCGAAGGGACGACCAGGCCCCGCGAGAGCTCGACCTTGAAGGAATTTCCTTCCGTGAATACCGCGGCACAGTCCGCAGCCGTAATGGTGCCCAGGATTCCTCCCGGGACCGGAGGTGCGAGGTGAAGTGTCCAGTTCGCGAATTCTTCCGCGGTGAATGGACACGTGGCTTCCGGCCCCAAAGACACGGCCAGAATCACGGCAGTGCCCGCGGGAACTGCCGACCCCGCGACGGGGTCCTGGCTGATGACGTGGCCGGTGGGCACGGTCGCATGATGCGTCTCTGTGACTTGGCCGACTGTCAGGTTGGCGTTGGCAAGCCTCGACTCCGCCTCTGATCGGGCCAGACCGACGACATCAGGGACGCGCACCTTGGGAAGGCCGAGAGACAAGACGAACGAGACCTGGCTGCCCGGCTGAACGTGAGCGCCGGCCTCGGGGTTCTGCAGCATGACGCGACCGGCGGGCACCTTCTCGCTCGTCGACTCACTGACGACGCCAACCGCCAGCCCGGCGGCGAGCAGCTTCGCCTCGGCCTCGGTGCGCGTAAGACCGAGCACGTCGGGGACCGCCACGAACCGTGTCTGAGCCGTGACCGTGATGGTATCGGGTCCGCTGTCCTGCTGTTGGTCATTGACGACCAGTTGCAGGACATAGTCCCCCGGCGCGCCCGCGACATAATGCGGTGCGATCGACTCTGGATCTTCCAGAAGTTCCGGAATGCCTGGAGCCGGCGTCGAGAGCACCGACCACCGATAGGTCAGCGGGTCCTGATCGACGTCAAAGGAGCCGGAACCGTTGAGTTGCACGGTGTCGCCAACGAGCACTGTTTGGTCCGCGCCAGCGTTGGCCACGGGCCGGCTATTGGTGGTGTTGATCGTGACCAAGTCGGGCGCGCTGGTCGCGTAACCGTCATGGACGAGCAGTTGCGCGACATAGGTTCCCTTTCTATCGACCACGAAGGTGGCCTCCTTGGAGGTCGCATTCGAGATCGCTGCCTGGCTATCGTCAGGCTGCCCCACCAGGGTCCAGGCGAAGGTCAGGAGATCATGGTCAGGATCGGTGGACCGGGAGGCGTCGAGCGTCGCCGTCTGGCCAACGGGAACGGTTTGATCCAGCCCGGCGTCGGCGACTGGCGGTGAATTGGTGGTCGAGATCGTCGCGAAGTCCGGCACGCTTTCGATGGATCCGTCATTGACGATCAGCTCAACGGTGTAGTTTCCCGGAAGATCCGTGACAAATACCGGCCTGACCGCGGTGGCGTCCGAGAGCGTCGCCAGGCTGCGTTCAGGGCGCTCAATAAACCGCCAGTGGTAAGTCAGAGGATCGCCATCAAGATCGGTGGATTCGCTGCCGTCGAGCGTGACCGTCACGCCGAGCGACGCACTCTGGTCACGCCCCGCATTTGCCGTTGGCGGCTGATTGGTTTCAGCGATTTCGAGGGTGAAGGATTGGGCATCCGCGGCACCCTGTTCATCGATCGCCTGGAGCCTGATGGCGAATGTCCCGGCCTCGGCCAGCCAATGAACGGAACCACTGACCGGATCCACCTCCATCCCCGTGGGCCCTTCTGTCAGGGCGTATCGAATTGAACTCGCGGGGAATGGATCGGCGGCTCGGAGGTGGTAGAGAAACGACTCGCCCGGCCTCGCGCCCACCTCCGGGAACGAGTAGATGACGGGCGCGAAGTTTCTGGATGCGCGGATCGCGGAGGGATGGGCGGCAGCCACCACCGAGTCACACACCAAGCCGGATCCGACGGCGCGGACGAAATAGAGATAGGTCACCTCGTTGCCCAGGGGGCTGTCGACGAAGACCGTGCCTGGGGCTGGCACTTCATGGACGCGTGCAAAGGTGACTGGGTCCGCATCGATGCCGCGGTAGATCTCGTAGGTGACTGCCGCGGGGACGGGGGACCACTGCAGGTCGATTTTGTCCCGCTTCGAACGGGCGACGAGCGCAAGGCAAGGCGCGTCAGCGGGTTTGGCGGCAAGGCCGTTCTCGGGGCTGGTTTGCGCCAGCAGAATACCAGGGGTGCCAGGTGATTGGGCGGGGGGAGGGGTTGCTGGCGCTGGAGAGCGCACGAGCGAGGATGCGATAGCCTTCCGCCACGCGGCCGAAGGGCTCTCGAGTCCCAAGGTCAGCAAACTGTCTTGACCGTTGTCATGGTGCGACGACAGGCGCCCGAGCCTGGTTGGGCGCGGGCTGAGGCCGGTGTCGATCACGGGTTGCGTGCCTGGAACGACCAGCATGCCAAGAGCGCGGTACTGATTCAGATCGGCGAGCGATAGGATGAGCAGGATGATCAGAACGCGGTGAGCGAAGATGCCCAAGGGTTGCCGTTGGAAGAATCGGCGAAAGTTCATGTCATCTGACAGAGATGACCGATTTGGATAAGAACCTTTCAGAGAATTTGAGCGGACCCGTTGGGCATGGCAGAAGATGCGGAACCGAACATCCGGCCCCTCAACGCCCCGGCGTCCGCCGGCGTCCAGCGAATTTACGCTTCACAAGGCCGACTTCTGACGATCATCGTGCAATTGAATCCACACGATGAAGGGGGATCCGCTGACGCGTCCAAGTCTGCTCATCCGTTTGCGCGATACCGCCGACACGGAGGCCTGGACCCAATTCGTGCGATTATACACACCGTTGGTCTTTGGATATTGCACACGGCACGGTCTTCACGAGGCTGACGCGGCGGATGTATCTCAGGAAGTCATGCGCGTGGCGTCGCAGGCGATGCCGGAATTCCGGTACGACCCTCATCGGGGGCGGTTCCACGCCTGGCTGTTGCAAACCACGCGCCACCGTCTTCATAAGTTCTACACCCGCGCCCAGCGAGATCCACGCTCAGCCAGCGAAACGACGATCGAACGTCTTGTGGATGGAGAGGGGGGGCCTGACGAACAGGCGCGATGGGAGGAGGAGTACCGTCAGCGGCTCTTTGATTGGGCAGCGGAAAAGGCGCGCCCGGAATTCCAGGCAGCGACCTGGGAGGCGTTTTGGCTCACCGCCGTGGAATCAGATCCTGTGAAAGGAGTGGCCGGCAAACTGGGAATCTCTGTGGGCGCAGTCTACATCGCACGCAGCCGGGTCATCGCCCGGTTGCGCGAATTGATCGAGATGGTGGCGGATGAGCCCCTTGACCATTGGACCCTGAATGCCGGGAGCCTGTCCAAGCCCTGAACGCCTTGCCACCGCGTTGCGCCGCCGCGAGGCGCGCGGCGAGGATGCGGAACTGGCGGCGCACCTGACCGAGTGCCCGGCCTGCCAGTCGCGAATTGAAATGCTCGCCGGCGGTACGGGTTGGTGGGAATCGAAGGCCAAAACGCATCGCGCCGTGGGCGGCGTCGATTGCGAGGCGTTGCAGCAGGCCATCAGCAAACTCGAATCGCGTTTCAGCGGCGCCCCCGGCGAGGCGTCAATTCCACCGACGTTCGATTTCCTTCAACTCAGTGAGGCGCCAGACAGCCTGGGTCGGTTCGGTCCCTACGAGATCGTCGAGCATATCGCCAGTGGCGGCATGGGAATCGTTTTCAAGGCGCGTGACCCGGCGCTGAATAGAATGGTCGCCATCAAGGTCCTGCCGCCGGCCCTGGCCGCGAATGCGATCGCCCGCGCGCGTTTTATCCGCGAGGCCCGCGCCGCGGCTGCCGTCGTTCATGACCACGTTGTGCCTATTTATGCCGTCGACGAATTTCGCGGTATCCCCTACCTGGTCATGCAGTTTGTGCATGGGCGTTCCCTTTCGGAACGCCTCCGCGCCGGAGGTCCTCTGAAGCTGGAGGAAGTTTTGCGCATTGGCGCCCAGGCCGCGGCTGGCCTCGCCGCAGCCCACGCCCAGGGCCTCATCCACCGCGACGTCAAACCCGGCAATATCCTGCTCGAAAACTCGGTGGAACGGGTCAAACTCACGGACTTTGGTCTGGCACGAGCCGCCGACGACATTGGGCTCACACGCACCGGAGAGCTGGCGGGTACGCCGGAATTCATGGCGCCCGAACAGGCCAGCAATGAGCCCGTGGATGAGCGCTCGGATTTGTTCAGCTTCGGCAGCGTCCTGTATGTGATGGGCACCGGCTGCTCCCCTTTTCAGGGAAGCTCGGTGATCGCGGTGGTTCGCAAGGTCTGCGACGAACAACCCCCGCCCCTGCATGAAATCAATCCAGCAATTCCCCGCTGGTTGAGCCAGATCGTGGCGCGACTGATGGCGAAAGCCCCGGAAAAGCGCTTTGGATCCGCCAAGGAGGTCGGCCATCTCCTCGAATCTTACCTCGCCCGGGTCCAGCGCGGGGAACTTGGCGCACTCCCGCAAATGTCCCCGCAGGCCGGCACGCGCTGGCGTCCCCGACAACTCCCCTTGGCGCTTGGCGGCATCGTGCTTCTGGCATTCGCCGTCGTCCTGGCCGGCAGGCTTTTGACCCGGCCATCTGCCAGCACGACCTCCGCGCCGAAAGCTTCCTCGTTCACCCAACCTTTTGTCGTCCGTGACCAAGCCGGATCGGCCTTGGGCGGATTCGTCCAAATCTGGGATGCTCTCAACGCGGCGCCTGCGGGGGGCGTGGTGGAATTATGCTGGACCGGTCCACGCGATATTCCGGCCGTGATGCTGCCCAACAAGTCGCTGACCCTGCGCGCTGGCCGCGGGTTTGAGCCGTCATGGATTTCCCGCGACCCTTCGGCGCCCGGCCTGTCCGCCAGCGCGCCGTTGGTGCTGGAGGACATCCGTTTCGCGCTCGATACACGCGGCAGTGAATCGCCCGGCGCGGCTCGTCCCGCCGGGCGCCGCCCGCTTCAACCGCGTCTGCCGTCCATTCCGCCGTCGGGTCTCGCGCTGATCTATGTCAGCAACACCACGCTGCACGCCAAACGGTGCGCGCTGGATATTCGTCAAGGCGCGACCAACGACATGGCCTGTGTGGTGCTGGTGAATGCGTTGAATTGCCGGCTCGAAAGCACGCTCTTCTTTGCGCGAATGAACAAGGGAGTGGTCTGGCGCGAGGGCACTTCTGGCGCCACCAGCGGACACGAATCATCGCGGAACGAGGCCGCCCTCGTCTTGACGAATTGCATCGCCTTCGCGAGTGAGGTTATCTGGCTGGACCTGGCGAAACCTTCGCGCGCGCGCCTCGAAATCGACCGGAGCACATTCGGCGGGCCGACGTGCCTTTATTTTCCGCCATCGCTGACGGTGGGCGAACTCACGGTGGAGACGCAGCAAACCCTGTTCGACACGAGCCGCGTGATTTATGACGGTCGCGGGGCCGAAGCCCCGGCATTGCCCCAATGGATCCGATGGCGGCAGCGCGAAGACCTGTTCAGCCCGTTTCGATGGTATGTGGTATTCCCACCCCCGGCGTCGGACAGCGGTCTCGCCACCCTGGGGAGTTGGAACCAGTGGTGGAACCAGAGTGATAGGACCTCCCGTCACGTCTCGGTGACGTTCGCCAACGGCAGAAGCGATGCCAAGCCCATCGGGCCGCTGCCGTTTGGTGATCCTTTGGGCTTTCAAATCACGGACCTTCAGGTCACCGAAGGACCATCATTGTCGCCAAACCAGTGGTCGCTCTTCGGCGCGGACGTGGCGAATGTCGGTCCGGCCCAACCGAGATAGGCCTGGGGGCATCACCGCCAGATCCTGCCGCGCAATGAACTCCTCCCCTGCCCTCTTGAACCGGCGAGAATTCCTGGCGGCTGGCGTCCTGGCGGGAGGTGCGATCGGATTGGCGGCCGGCGAATCGAGCGCGACGGCAGGCAGCGAGGGCTTGCGGTTTCCCCTCATCGGATTCTCCAAGCCCTTCCAGGGATACACGTCGGGGCAGACTGCCGACCTGGTCGCCGAGGTCGGATGGGACGGGATCGAGTGCCCGGTCCGCGCCAGGGGGCAGATCGAACCGGAACGGGTGGCTGACGATCTGCCCGCCTTTGTTGAATTGCTGCGCCGGCGAGGCCTCGACGTGCCGCTCGTGGCCACAGACATCACCTCGATGAAGTCACTGCATGCGGAGGAGGTCCTGCGCACGCTCTCGCGCCTGGGCATCCGCCGACTGCGCCTGGGTTTTCTCAGTTACCCCGCGACCGGATGGCCGCCGGACCGTTTGAAGGAAATCGGACCGGCGCTTCGCGATGTTGCCAACGCGTGCAGGGACCTGGGCCTGCAGGCGGGATTCCAGAACCATTCGGGCGCCCGGTCGGTCGGCGCGCCGGTTTGGGATGTGTTTTCGCTGGTTCAGGACCTGGATCCGCGGCACATCGGGTTCTGCTTCGACATCGGCCATGCGACAGTCGAGGGCGGGTTGTCGTGGCCCGTGGAGGCGCGCCTCGTCGAACCGTTCCTCACTGCCGTGATCGTGAAGGATTTCTATTGGAAGAAAGAGGGCGGGGACTGGAAGGACACCTGGTGCCCGCTGGGAGAGGGCATGGTGGATCGAAGATTTTTCGATTGGCTCAAGGCAACGGCCTACAAGGGACCGATCTGCCAGCACCACGAATATCCTCTTGGCGATCGATCCCAAAGGATCGCTCGCTTTCAAAACGATCTCAAGGTGCTCAGGCAGTGGCTGGCCTGAGCCGCGAGGCCTGAGGCCCGAATGGGATTTCCCCTCCCCATCCTCCTGCCGCTGCTTGCCGGAATGGTCTATGTCCTGGCCGCACTGTTCCTGAGGCGGGCGGCGGATCTCGGCGCAGGTGTCTGGGAGACCGCGCGGCTGTGCAATTACACGACGGCAGTCGTGTTCATGCCGTTGGCATGGCTCGGGGGCAGGATCCCGGGATGGCACCTCGTGTGGCAACCGGCCCTTGTCGCGCTCCTGTTCATTGCCGGACAGGTGTTCACGCTCTTCGCGTTGAAGCGGGGTGACGTTTCCGTCGCGACACCCGTCCTGGGAGTGAAGATCCTGCTGGTCGCGCTGCTGACCGCCGTACTTCTCCAGGTTCGCGTGGGCGGCGGCCTGTGGCTCGCGGCAGCGCTCAGTTCCTCGGCGATTGTGCTCCTCAGTTTCACGCGCGCCCATCCCCATCACCGGGTGGGTTCCACCATCGCCCTGGCCGGCTCAGCGGCAGGTTCGTACGCACTGTTTGACGTCCTGGTGCAAAAGTGGTCGCCGTATTGGGGCGCCGGCCGGTTCCTGCCGGCGATGGCGGGATGTGTCGCAGGCGCCTCGGTGTTCCTGCGGGCGCCGGGCAGGGCGGCCAGCGCCCGATCGCGTGGGATGGACGCGCGGTTTTGGGTCGTGGGCGGTGCTGCGTGCCTCGCACTGCAGGGATTGCTGATCGTCAGTTCGATTGCGGTTTATGGCCAGGCGACGGTGGCGAATGTCCTCTACAGCTCGCGCGGCCTGTGGAGCGTGGTTGGCGTTTGGCTCATCGGGCATTGGTTCTCCAACCCGGAGCGTCACCATGGCCCGCGGGTTTTATTCCTGCGGCTCGCCGGGGCCGTTCTCATGATGGCGGCGATCCTCCTGGTCGTGCTCGAACAGGACCGACAGGCGGCCCGGCTCAGGACAGACCGTCCTTTGCATGTTCGAAACCCATCCGCAAAGACGCCGCCGTTGTGTGGCATTTCGCACGCCGCTTTGCAGGATTGGCTGTAGAATTGAGTTTTGGCAGGGATGTTACGGAGCCTCCCTCCCTCCACCCGCGTCCACTCTCGTCGAGACGTTTCAGCGGCCGTCGCCCCCGGTGCCTTCCCCGTTGACGCCGCCAGGAAAGGGTTCTCTGGGAGTTGAACTCGATTCGAGTGCGCGCCGTCCGCGCCGCGTCAATCGAAAGCACTTCCTTTCAGTGGCCTGGAGAGGATGGCTTTCGGCGGATTCCTCGATGAGTCCTGCCATGAGAAGGTGACGAATGGCGTGATCCAGTTGTATAGGGTCCATTTGGGCTCCGGTCCCAGGGGGTCGCGGCGATGGCGCCTAAGATTTCGAATTCGGGTGCGCTCCCCGGGATTCCTGCAGTCGCACCGGACGATGATTAGCAGGATTCGCGCCATTCAGGAGTCGGAAACGAATCCATCGTCCGCGTGGATGAGGCGCGTCAAAACCACGCATCCCGCGTGACGGACACGCAATGCCGTCGTGTCGGCAAATGGGCGAGCGTCCCTCCGGGGCCGTTCGTCGCTCCGCGCACCGGTGTCCCACCATGTCGCCCTGCCCCGGTCTCCGGCGATGCAGAATGTGAGTAAAGACCAGCATCGGATGGGAGAGGGATGGGGTGAGGGGCGGTTCATGGGAAGCGGAATCGACGCTGCACCGGTTGGCGCGGGCGACGGTGGCGGCGTCATTCCCAGTACGGCTGGATCTCCAGGAAATTGAAGATTTGTTCCTGGCCAAAGGTGTCGTCCTTGCCGGTATGGGGGACCGTCCAATCCGACACGATCAGCTTCGCCGTGGGAGCGTCGGCCCTGAAGACTTTCCAATGGTACGTGATCCAGACGGGGATGTCCGGTTCCGGGCTCGAGGCATACATCTCCTCAAACGACCGCTTCGCGTCCACCGTGACACCCTCGAGGACGACGGAACCGGTGAAGGGGAATGCCTCGCTTCGGGCTTTCTTCCTGGGCGCGACAAGGTCGCGGTAATCACAGGTCAACATCTTCATCGAATAGAGTCTTCCTGGTTCGAGATTCCTGATGACTTGCGAAAATGAATTGGGTCCTTTCGGGCTGCGCTTCATCCAGAGGAAGGTATCGCCGATGTGTTCGGGGTCGGCCGGGCGACCGAGCCCCATGAATCGGCCCTCGATCCTTCCGTACCTGGGAAAGCTTTTGGGCTGGAGGCTTCCTTCCTCCGCCGGGAGGAGGGTCCAGCCTTGGGTTCCGCGCTCGAAATCCGCGTTGTCGATGTGGGTAAGAAAGAGCGGATCGCGCGTCAGCAGGTTGGTGCGGCCGTCGATGGCGTAGTGTCGATAGAGCCTGCCGACGAACCGGACCGTCTCCTCGTCTGCCAGGGTGGAGGTCCACCACTCCAGGCCCGCCAGTCCCGAAAGGGTCGGATGGTTGGCGACGAGATTCATCTGCCGGTCCATCCACACGTGGTAATCGACATTCGGCTGCTTGTTGATCCCGCCAGGCGGCATGGAAAAGAGACCAAACGCGATCACCATCTTCCGTGTGACTCCCGGTTCCCTGGCCTCCCAGTCCGCGATGCCGTCGAGAAACGTTTCCAGGGCCTGCTCGGAACCTCTCTCGCTGGACATCTCGTGAAGGTAACGCTCAAGCGCAACTCGATAATCGCAGTCGATGAGGGTCCTGATGAAGTTTGTGCCAATCACCTCCTGGTTCAGTCGCTTGCCGCTGCCGCCCACGTATCCGTAGATCGTCTTAGCCGCATACCTCGGATCCGCGCGAATCTTCCGGAGGGCCTCCGCGTAAAACCCATACTGGGCGCGTTCGGCATCCATCCGTGCCTGGCGCTCCGGCGTCATGACCGGCACCCACTCCGAGACCGGCCGGTTGACGATGAATTCATTGATGAGAATCCCGTCAGCGAAAGGGACCCGGTCGAGGATACCGGTCCAGTAATTCGCGTGATCCCCGGCCGAGCGGGCATGCGGATCGATGCCGGCTTCGGCGATGAAATGCTTACCCTGGCGGCGCCAGTGGGTGATGACCGGCTCTGGAAGCTGAATGCCGGAAGGAATGACGAGGGTCGTGATATTCGGGAGGATGTCGCGCCTGAGAAACTCCATGTCATACACGCCGTAGGATTTGATGGCGGGATCGAATCCCAGGCCGCAATGGATGAGTTCTCGAATCGCCTTGACGGTGAGTTTCGTGATGCGGACGTCCCCCCCGGGAACCACCTGCAGTTCATGGGCGCCGGCGGCAACATGGCGCACGGCTTCGGCGTGCCCGGGATGGTCCTGAACCAGGATGGGGGCTGAATCCTTGTCCAGGAGAATACGCACCGTTCCCGTGCCGGCGACGTCGGCCGAGAGGAAGATCCATCCTGCGACAGGGCGCGTGAACTGGATCGGCCCGCTCGACCCCGACATGGACGCCACGTTGAGCAATTCGGAGACGAGATTATTCAGTTTCCGTTCCCCGGAAAATTGGATCTCCGGCGCCGCGAGGAGTCCGAATCCGCGACAGACGAACACCAGGACGAGGGCAAATCTCGCGCTCATGGTTGCCGGATCCTAACGTTCGGCGAGCCCCTGGCGCCATTCCAACCTGAGTGCCGACGGCGACCCTGCTATCGCGTGCTGGAGGCCGTGTCGGTCTCAGGCACGACGACGACGCTACCGGGGGCGGCGCTCGTGCCTCGCTTGCCCCCGGCAATTGTCCCCGGTCCCTTCGGGACCCTTCGTCGCTCCACCGACCGGTGTCCCACAATGACGCCCTGCCCCGGTCTCCAGCGATGCAGAATATGGGTTTACTCCTGGCTCACCGTATTACTTCCGGATCCGCCGTCGAGGAGGTCGAGGCCGGGGCCGCCGCTCAAAACGTCGTCGCCGTCGCCGCCGAGAAGCGTGTCGGACCCGCCGCTGCCGATCAGGGTGTCATTGCCGGGCCCGCCTTCGACGGTCAGGTTGATGAGGCCCTCGGGGAGACCCGAGGCATCCAGCAGGTCATCCCCGCCGAGCAGATTGATTTGAAGAACATCCAATGCCGGCTCGCTCCCCGTGAGGGTGACCGTGGCGGCAAGACCGTGAATCGTGACGGCTCCATTCGCGCCGGTGACGGCGGCGACGTCTGCTCCCTCCGTCCCGTCGAGAAGAACCGTGTCGGTCTGGAGGTCGCCGGTATTTTCGTCGATGATGGCCCCCAGGCGGAAATGGAGTTCGCCAACACCGGTTCCAGTAAGATCGCCGACAGTGATCGAATCCCTCCCTCCCAGCGCTCCGAGATCGATCTTTTCGATCTGGTTCAAGTCCATCATCACGGCGGCCACGTCGCGCGACAACTGCAGACGCTGTCCGTTGGCGAAAAGGCTCATTCGTTCATTCGCATTCGACCCATTGAAGAGGAGGGTGTCCTGGCCGGATTGTCCTTCGATCACATCGCTGTTGTCGCCGGGATTCCAGGTCACGATGTCATTCCCCGCACCGCCGACGACGGTATCCTGGCCCGGTCCTCCGATCAGAAGGTCATCTCCCTGGCTTCCGATCAGCGTGTCATTGCCGCGTCCGCCCTCCAGGGTAAGCCGGATCGGCCCGGCTTCGAGATCGGCGGCATTCACCACATCGTCGCCGTCTCCGCCGCGGATCAAGAGGGCATCCTCGAGGGGATCGGAAGCGATCAGCGCGACGGTGGTGGTCGGGCTGCGAACCTCGATCCGATCCTTCGACCCCGAAAGCTCGAGCGCATCCGCAGCATCGCTGCCAACGATTGCAATCGTGTCGGCCTGCCCATCACTCACGGCAGGCGTGGTCCCGGACAAATCAAGGTCGGCCTCCAGGACCCCGGTACCCGACAAGTCGTTGACGACGAGGGTATCGGCACCGCCGAGGGCATGCACGACCAGATGCTCAGCGCCCTGGAAACTCAAGCCCAGCGTCGAGAACGTGCGAAGCACGCCCAAACGGGAGTTGGCAGAAAAGAGGAAGACCGCATCATCATTGTCCGATCCGACGACATGGACGACATCGGAGCCGACGCGACCGTCAACGACAAGTTGATCGAGTCCCTCGCCCGCGCCCAAGACGGTCACCGTCGCGCTCAACCCGAGGACCATGTCACGTCCTTCCGAAGTTGTGACCGTGACGACATCATCCCGGTCGGAGCCTGCGACGAGGACGGTGTCCGCCTGGGAATCGCCCAGCGTTCCGGTGATTGCGGAGAGGTCCACGCTCACGTCCTTCACGGCCGTTCCTCCCAGGTCATTAACGGTCACCGTGTCCGCGCCACCCAGCGCCCGGAAGACCACACGTTCGATCCCGTCGCCGTCAATCGTCACGTTGGCGACATTTCGAAAGAACCGAAGTCTCTGGCCGTTGGCCGAAAGATCGACGGCCTCGCCGACATTCGAACCATTGAAGAAGAGGGTGTCGTCACCGGACTGGCCTTCGACGACATCGCTTCCGTCGCCTGGATTCCAGACGATCTGATCGTTCCCTTCCTGGCCCTCGAGGACATCGGCACCGGGACCGCCGGTCAGGACGTCGTTGCCGGGACCTCCCAGGAGATGATCGTTTCCGCCCCGCCCGCCGCGAAGCGTGTCCTCCCCGGATCCTCCATCGAGTTCGTCATCGGCAAGCGAGCCGACGAGGGTGTCGTTGCCGTCGCCGCCCGAGAGGAATGCCGGCGGCATCGCCCCATTCAGATCATCGACGAGAAGTTCGTCGTCTCCCTTGAGGCCGAAGATTCGAATGAGGGTCGTGTTGGCCACTGTGGGAATGCCTCCGAGGATCGACACGGTTCCGCCGTTGACAAGAAGCACACCGGCGGCATCCCGACTCACCGTCAATGAATTGTCCGGGTCGTCCCCGGTGACGGTCAAAATGCCCTGCGCGAAGACGGCGGAGATGGACAGGACGTTGACTCCCGCGCTGGTGACCGCTTCGGCGGCCCGGCGGTCGGCATCGAACACCAGCGCCTTGACCGAGGCGGCGACTCCGGGCGGCAACCGAAGATCAGCCGGGACCACGGCCGAACCGGTCCACATCGTCCCGCGCTTGCTGAGGACCACCCGGAGCAACCGCGGCGCCGCGGGGCGAAAATCGACCGTCGCAACTGCTTCCGTCACGTCCGTCGAGGCGGAAACGGACACGGTGAAGCCCTGGCCAGCCAGGAGCGGTTGTGGATCGACCACGACGGATTGGATCGTGGGCGCGCCCCAGGCCGGAATCCCGACACCGAGCACAACGAGGGTCTCGAGCAGGAGGGTGACTCTTCGGAATCGACGGGAGATGACGGTGTTCATGGCGATCAGGGATGAACGGGTGCAGCGTTCGGCAACCTTCAGGAGCGGAGCGCCGTCCTCCGGCGCAACGGCACGGCCACAGCCGCGCAAGTCATGATTCCCGCGAGTGCTGCGGCGGCAAAGGCGCCGTTCCCTTCGGGGACGACGCTCACGGCTTGGACCGGGCCAATGGTCATTCCGGAGATGGACTCGCCATCCGCCGAGAACTCGTGGAACGGGATCGCCCCGGGCAGGAACCTGCTGGTGAAGGAGAAGCCAATGAGGATGTCGCCGGCTGCCGCGTCCGCGTCGGGATCCAGGGCGAGGAAATCCTGCGCGGATGCACTCGTGATCGGGATGCCGGAATCAGCAAACCAATCCTGGTTGGGCACGGCGACTTCCCCGCCTGAAAAGAGGTCCAGCGGGTTCCAGTCGGGTGCCAGGAAGGAAAACTCCAGTGACCAGGCGGCGACATCGAACGATCCGGCGGAGTTGTCGATGACATAAGAGTAGGTGAAAGAGCCGTCGGCATTGGGTGTTTGCGAACCCGCGACGTGGGCCGTTGCGGGACTCGCGGTCGCCAGGAGGACCAGTGCGGCGAAAGGAAAGCCAATGGACGGAGTGATTTTGCTGACCAGCGTGTTCATAAGAAAATCCGGCTGCCGGCACGTCATGCGAGATTCCAAATCAAAGAGGGCAATCAAATCTTCGCGGATCCTGGCATTGGTTTCTCGGTTTCTCTTAGAGCCCGTCTGAAAAGTAGGAGGGGCCCTGTTTTCGCAGGAAAGGCCGGATGGCTCACAGCCGGCAAGAAGTCATCGACACGACGAAGCCGGACGCTAACGTGCCGGCCTCACCATGAAGATATTCGGCGGTCGAATCAGGCTGCGGGTCCGGGAAAACCCGAGGGGAGGCAACCCGCAGGCCGGCGGAGTGGCACCGGACCGCCTTTCGCACGGATGCCCGCCGGCTCCCTCGAGGAGGTTGTATCGGACCGGGTTCACACTTATCGAACTCCTGGTGGTGATCGCGATCATTGCGATCCTGGCGAGCCTTTTGCTCCCGGCCCTGGGCCAGGCCAAGGCGAAGGCCAAGGCGATCGAGTGCGTCAACAATCTCAGACAACTGGGAATCGCGACCCGTCTGTACCAGGACGACTTCCGGCAGCGCTACCCCTGGACCTTTACCGGGACGGTGAACGGCGTGAACCAGACGAACTGGTATAGCTACACATTTCGGTACCAGGAGACCAAGAAACTCCTGTTATGTCCTGTCCGCCCAAAGAAAACGCGCGTCAACGTCGGCCCCTTCAAGATCAGTCCCGAAGGCGAGCTGATTTATTCCATGGACGGACTGTACGGAAATTATGCGGCCAATTACCGCCTGGGTGGTTCGTGGGGCCTCTGGAGCATCACGGGAATCACCGACAGTGACGTCGCGAATCCGGCCGGAACCGTTCACATCGTCGATGGCGGCACCGCGCCCACGCTCACGAAGGACCCAGACAAGTGCGTCACGCCGGCGTCGCCGCGCAAACCCGGTTGCTGGATCGTCCACGACGTTTCCAATGATGCGCCGTGTGTCGGATGCGTCAGTTCACGCGACGATCCCAACTGGGGCGGCCCCGACCCGAGGCACAATCTGCGGAGCAACAATCTCTACACGGACGGTCACGTGGAACCGAAGAAGTCGCGCGATTGGTACTGGGCATCAACCCCGTGGCTGGATCCCGGACGCGGTGGGCCGTAGCCGGAAGGCTCGTCGACGAACGGGTGACCCATCCAGGCGCTGGGATGTCGCGCGAGGGGCGGAGACGGCAACATCTGTTCGTCATCTGCCAGGTGCCTCTGTCCTCCCATCGGACGCCCCGTCGAGGTGAAGTTCGTGCCGTCGGGCCACATGAAGGATGAGCACGGGGTCGATAAGCCCGGCCACAGCCTGACCGTCTCGTATCGGCGCCGAACCCTCTGTCGGTGTGAAGTCGAAGGCGTCGGGCTGTCGAAACTTCGGGTCGCCTGCGATCGCGGAGGACGACTTGTTCAGCTTGAACCGCTCATCGATGCCCTTACCCGCGCCGATCGTCTGGCCCGGCTGCAAATCCTGCTGGTTCTCCCAATAGTGATTGCCCTCGACCTGGATCCCGACCCGGGCCGGATCAACTTCGCGCACGTACTGACGCAGGGCCGCTGGGTTGCCGGTGAAGCTGTTTCCGCGGACGACGAGGCCGCAGGTGTTCCAGAAGATGATCGCCGGGTCCTTCGAGTGATAGAACACATTCCGCTCGATGAGGACATCCGAGCCGTAGTACCCCCAAATCTCGCCGAGATTCCCGGTGAACAGGTTGTTCCGGATCCGTCCATGGGCATCCTGGTTGCCCAGGTAGGCGCCGGCGCGGCGGCAACCCATGACGATGTTGTCATGCATGTCGACCGTCCCGCCGGTGACGCGCACGGCGTGATACCCGCACTCGGCCAGAAGATTGCGCGCCACCTCGACCTGGGAATCGGGTTGGATCGTGACGACACTGTGGCCTGCCCCGCGCAGATCGGAATCGGCAACCGTTCCACCGGCGCCATCCAACCAGATCAAGGCATAGGCGAATCCACGGGCGCGTCCATTCGTGAACTCGACCCGGGTTTGCTCCATGCCGGCCCCTCGCAGGACGAGCGGCTTTTCTATCAGGATGGGACCTGCGACGTCCCCCGCCGGCAGGTCCAGGACCGAGCCCGCAGCCGCTGCGTCAATCCGATGCTGGAGATCGCCCTGCGGGCGCCGCGCCGCGGAAAGCTTCCCTTCGATCTCTGGAGCCAGTTCGGCGATCTGCTGACGCACGGGTTCGGGCCCGAGTCCCACTTCTTCCACATGCATCTCGACGCGTCGGGACGTCCAAGCTGGAAGGCTGACGGCGAACAGGATGGGCAGGAGGCCGATTTTCACCCGGCGCGATGACACGCCTCGGGGCGGCCGATGGCAACCTCGGATCCGCGAATGCGGGCGACCGGAACGGTGAACGCGATTCGCGCCGCCGCGGAGCTTCAGTGGGTGTCTGGGGACTGCGGGGCGCCTTCGCTCGCCGTGCAGATTCCTTGACCGCGTTCGTAACGAACGTAATGGCGGCTGAGCCAGGAACGGTGCAAGGCGTCCCACGGGGCGGAAGGGTCGAACCGAGACCGGCACCGGCGTCACCCGCCGTGTGATAGACGAAGATCACCCGGTGGAAGGCGCATGCACGTCCCGGTAGGCGTTCGGGTTCATGAACAACTGCCAGTCGTCCTCGTGCGCAGCGAAGTAGGACGCGACTTTGTTTTGCGCGGACACTCCCGCCCAATCACTCGTTGACCCGCGTTGTGGCGTGCTCCTGGAGCCATGCCAGATCGAGATTTCCACGCATCGCCGTGAATTCGCGCTTTTTCCCCTTCTGGTAGGCGACCGTGGTCCGTGGATCGAGCCACCGGTGGATCTCCGCGTGCCCGTCGGCAAACGTGAGCCCGCCGGCGTTGTTATGGAACGTCCCGGGGAAATTCACGAGTTCCGACGCGCCTTTGTCCATGTTGACCGCGAAATAACCGTCATCGAGGCTGTCGGCGCGTTCATCGAGGAACACCAGGATGCCGGCCGGGTTCGCGATCTGGGTCGTCTTCGCGAAGGTGATGAACCCGGCGTTCCAGGGGGGCGCGTTCTGGCCCATCCAACCGCTCATGGAAATGCTCCGGACGCGGGGGCGCAGAATGCCTCCATTCCTCACCCGGATCTCATCGGCGGGACACTTGTAAGCTCCCGCCGTCCGTGTGTAGGCGCCGAGCTGAGCGTATTTCGCATCGAGGATCAGCAGGACGTTGGTGTTATCCGGGTTGTTATCGCTGAAATCCAGCCAGCCAGACACCCAGTTGAACGGGCCCTTCTGCGACCACAGGTTTCCGGGGATCGCGTCGTTATTGTCGCCGGCGTACATGTGCCAGGTGAGTTGCATCGTCCTGAGGTTGTTCAGGCAGTAAATGCCGTGGGCCTTGGTCTTCGCCTTGGAGAGCGCTGGCAGGAGCATGCTCGCGAGCACGGCGATGATGGCAATCACGACAAGCAACTCGATGAGAGTGAAGGCGGATCGACGAACCCCTGTCCGGTTCATCGACCGCCAATGCAGGCACGGAGCGGGTTTCATGACACGCGCGTCGGGAGTGAAAATTGATAGGGACAATGTCTCGAGTCTCACGAGCCTGGGCGACCGCTGGAAGCCGGGGCATCAAATCCTCACCCGTCTCCTGGGTATGGGGACAGCCCCAGTCCACCGGGCCCGGAAGAGAAAGGGTTGAGGACAGGCTCATGGCGATCGCGAGGCGGCTGATGGTTGGCATCATGAATCCTGATCCATCAGCGCGTCCACCCGAATTCGTGCGGCTTCACGGACCCGAACTTCGGCGCCGGAATCTATCCGCCGAGGTGAAACGTGCGATTCCGGATCCCCCGAGCCGACCCGGACATGCCGGCCCGGTTGAACACACCCCTACCGGGAGGCTCGAGCGTGGCGGGTCCGTGCCGCATGTCGGGCGCTCTCGACTCTCTTGCCGCGCGAGCGGTGACGCGCCCCCGACCGTGCCTGGCGTGACAGCGCCTTGTGAGAGGCGCCGCGATGTCCCTCGCGTTTCAGGGCCCGGGAAGTCGCCTTGGACCGTTTGCTCGATGTCTTGCCATTATGCGAATGACCCGCCTTGTATGACCGCTCGGCGCTCTTCCGCGTCTTCTCGGACGTGGTCCCTTTCCTGGGTGGCGGCAGGTCGACACCGGCACGTCGCGCTTTGGACAGGCCGATGGCGACCGCCTGTTTGGTGGACCGCACACCGTGTTTGCCCCGGCGCACGTGGTGGATTTCCTGGCGGACGAATTCACCCGCCTGTGTGCTTGGGGCCTTTCCCTCGCGCTTATCGCGCCGGGCTCGTTGAATCGTGGATTTCTCTGGCATGGGAAGTCTTTGTGTAAACTCAAGTTCCGGGGTTCTCCGTGCAGCATGATGCTTACAGTGTGCCACACGGGGCTTCTCGAGGAGAAACAGGATTGGCCCGGATCGGCCCCAGAGCCAAAGCCAGCCGGGCTCACAAGAACGGAAGCCTATTGCGGACGACAAAAGGCGGTCAGCCGGCCGATACGCACGCCGAACGCCGCTCAACAGTGCGACAAATCTCCTTCCACGGGCGCGGTCCGGAAGTGTCATTTCGTCCTACATCGAGTCGTTCGCCCTATCATGAAGAGTAAATGCAATCTGCAATGGATTGGGCCCAAAAATCCGGCAAACTGCATCCGATGTGTAGCCTGGAAGTCGTGATGAGGCACCCCACGGGCAGACGGTCCGTCCGGAGAGGGATCGCGGGAAGAATTCAATCGACGGCGCGGCCGTCCGGCGTTTCTGTTGATCCAGGATCGCGATCACATCGAGTCCGATCTCCATCGCCGACCCCGGAGCACGCATGAGTGACGAAACAAAGGCTTCCAATCCCCTCAAGACCCTCTTGCCTTCCAGTGTGCCGGGCTTCGAAAGCCTGGCGGACCTCGCGCTGGACCTGCGTTGGTCCTGGAACCATTGCGCCGATGAGGTGTGGTGCGAGTTGGACGCCGACCTTTGGGAACTCACCCACAACCCGTGGGTGATACTTCAGACTGTCTCTCCGCAGCACCTCGAGCGGAAGCTTGCCGAACCGGAGTTCCGCCAGCGAGTGGAGACCCTGGTGGATGCCCGACGCCGGGCGGCCGAAGCCAGGACGTGGTTCCAGGAGAGGCATGCGGGCTCGGGCCTGGACTGCGTGGCCTATTTCAGCATGGAATTCATGCTCAGCGAGGCGCTGCCGATTTACTCGGGCGGACTTGGGAATGTTGCCGGAGACCAACTCAAGGCGGCGAATGACCTGGGCGTCCCGGTGGTGGGCGTTGGGCTTCTTTACCAGCAGGGGTATTTTCGACAGGTCATCGGGAAGGATGGAGTCCAGGAAGCCCTGTATCCCTACAATGACCCCGGGCAGTTGCCGATTGCGCCCTTGCGAGAGGCGACCGGTGAATGGCTTCGGCTGGAGGTCCGGCTGCCGGGGTACTCGGTCTGGCTGCGGGCCTGGCAGGTCCAGGTGGGTCGCGTGAAATTGTATCTTCTCGACAGCAATGACGCGGCGAACTACCCGGCCCATCGAGGAATCACCAGTGAACTGTACGGAGGCGGGTCCGAACTCCGCTTGAAGCAGGAGCTGGCGCTGGGGATCGGCGGTTGGAGATTGCTGCGCGCGCTCGGGGTGCATCCGCAGGTGTGCCACCTGAACGAAGGGCATGCCGCGTTTGCCGTCCTGGAACGAGCCGCCGACTTCATGCAGGCCTCGGGTCAACCCTTCGACGTGGCGCTGGCGGTCACAAGGGCTGGAAATCTCTTCACCACGCACACCGCGGTGCCCGCCGGTTTTGATCGGTTTCCTCCGGCCCTCATCCAACAGTACCTTGGCGGCTACGCTGGGCGCCTTGGACTTTCGATCGACGACCTGCTGGGCCTTGGCCGCTTGCGCCCGGGCGATCCGACCGAGCCATTTAACATGGCCTGCCTGGCGATCCGGGGGAGCGGCGCCGTCAATGGCGTCAGCCGTCTGCACGGCGAGGTAAGCCGGCACATCTTCGCGCCCCTGTTCCCACGGTGGCCCGAGCCCGAGGTGCCTGTGTCCCACATCACCAACGGCGTCCACATGGCAAGTTGGGATTCCGCCGCCGCGGACGCCCTTTGGAGCGATGCCTGCGGGAGCGCGCGCTGGCTGGGAGGCACCGATGAACTGGAACACGCGATCCGGAAGCTCTCGGATGCCCAGCTCTGGGAACTCCGAACCGTGAATCGAGAATGCCTCATCGATTTCGCGCGGAAGCGGCTTGTGCGCGAACTGGCGATCGCCGGTGGTTCGTCCGAGGCGTTGGAGACGGCCCGTCACCTGTTTGATCCGAATACCCTGATGATCGGGTTCGCGAGACGATTCGCGACCTACAAGCGTCCGAACCTGCTGCTTCGGGATCCGGAACGGCTTGTGCGCCTTCTCACCAACCCACAGCGGCCGGTCCAACTCATCCTCGCAGGCAAGGCACACCCGGCTGACCGGGCCGGCCAGGCGCTGATCCAGCAATGGATCCAATTCATCCGCCGACCGGACGTGAGGCCGCACGCCGTCTTTCTCAGCGACTACGACATGTTCCTGACCGAGCGCCTCGTCCAGGGGGTCGACCTGTGGCTCAACACCCCGCGGCGCCCGTGGGAAGCCAGCGGCACCAGCGGCATGAAAGTGCTCGTGAACGGGGGCATCAATCTCTCCGAACTGGATGGATGGTGGGCCGAGGCCTATTCGCCGGAGGTGGGATGGGCGCTCGGCGATGGTCGCGAACACGGCGACGATCCTGCATGGGACGCCGTCGAATCCGAACAGCTCTTCGACCTTCTCGAACAGCACGTCGTCCCTGAATTCTATCAGCGCGATGCGGACGGCGTGCCGGCCGGCTGGGTCGGACGCATTCGCGAAAGCATGGCGCGCCTGACGCCGCAATTCTCGGCAAACCGCGCGGTTCGCGAGTACACGGACAGGTACTATCTTCCCGCCCTTTCGACCTACCGGTCGCGGGCCATGGACAAGGGAGCGGGGTTCGCAGAGATCCATTCGAAGCAATGCGCCCTCGAGCGCCAATGGGGTGCCCTGCGCTTTGGCCAGGCGGAAGTTGAAACGGCTGGCGACAGCCATGCCTACGAGATCCAGGTGTTTCTCGACGAGATCGATCCCGACGCGGTGTGCCTGGAACTATTCGCCGACAACGACCCCGGCGATCCCCCCTTTCGCCAGGAGATGACCCGGGTTCGGCCGCTGGTCGGTTCCGTGAATGGGTATGTTTACAGGACCCGCGTGCCGTCCACGCGTCCGGCGAGTGAGTACACTCCAAGGATCGTCCCGCGTCTCCCGGGCGTCGCTGTGCCGCTCGAGGCCAGCCAAATCCTGTGGCAGCACTAAGAGCCCGTCCGGGTACGCGGTGGAAAGGCGCACTCATCCGTTCGGAGTGAATTGTGAAAGCTCGTAGATCCCAAGCTTCTTTTCGATGGCGGCCACCTGGTCCACGACCTTGAAGAAACCCTCTTCGCCGAACAATTGGTCCTCTTTCTTCTCGAAATCCTCGCCGAGGGAATCGAACTCGTGCTCGCTCACGATGCCGCGGAACGCCGGGAACAGGACGGTGTCCTCGCGCGCTTCATGGGGGGCGTACATGCGGATGAACTGTCGCATCGCGTCCGCGAGCTTGCGCCGATCCTGGTCATCCCGCAGCCCTTGCACGGTGGCAAGACCGAGGGTGACATCGGTCAAACGGCGTCCCGCCTGGTGTTGTTGCACCAGCACGTCGACCAATCCGACGAGCTTGCCGGCCTTCCGGAACCTGGGAAACAGGTGATCCTCCTCGAGCTTCTCATGGTAGTCCTCGACGAAGGACCGAACGATGTGGGCGGCATCCGCCAGCGGTTCTGGCGGCAGGTCCTCGCGGGCGTTCATGCGGCGCAGGGCCTCGTCGTAAATCAGCAGGACGCGCTTAAGCACGCCGTGTTCGCGCATGAGATCCTCGGGCGGCGATACGTCCTCGGACGGCTCCTTCGAAGATTCCGCCGCGTGCAGGACAGCGCCCGTGGACGAGGCGGCGAGGAAGGTTCCAGTTTGGACAAGGAAGGTCTTACGGTTGGAAACAAGGGGAGATGGCATGGCGTTCCCTCCGGCAGCGCGAATTGTGCGGCAACTGCCGTGCGATGCAAACGGGTCCGGACTTCATGGAGGAACCTCGCGATCCATCGACGGTATTCCTTTCCGCGAACCGGCCCTCACCCCATCCCTCTCCCGTCGGCGCACGATGAAGCGAACAGGCACGGGACCCGCCAGATCCCTTTGGAGAGCCACGAGACGGGCTTCGATCGATTTGGTCCTGGCGCGCAGGGTCTCGAATCGCGGATGGGTATCCAGTTGAGAGTCCATGTTGCGGCGGGCGAACACGATTTCGTCACGCATGTCGGTCAGGATCTTCACCGTCTGCGCCTGGGCATCCCAGGGGCCGCCGGGTTGCCAGGGGTCAGCGGTTGCCGAAGCGATATTGATCCCGCCGCCAAGGTCCTCCGCTGTCCACGTTCCGAGGGGGCGTCCACCCGCCAGGATATCGTACCGTCCCTCGGGCAGGTGAAGGATGGTGAGAAGGTAGCGGTTCAACTCATCACCGATGGGAATGAAGAGGCCATGCAACATCCACAAGGGCTGCAGATTCAGTGGGAGCCGGTCATCGCGTCGGGTGAACGCAAGTTCCCCATCGCCGGATTGGATGTCGCTGATGGCGCAACCGGTGGTCTCCGGCGCCGTGACCGAGGTTGCGTCGATGGTTGCCGCGGAGACGTCGGCGGGCGCGCCGAGTCCCTTGAGGATCGCGAATGCCATGGCCGCCTGTCCCAGGTCGTTGAGGTGCACACCGTCCTCGACGTGCAGCGATGTGGGTTTCGTGCCCGCGGCTCGTTTCGCGTTCGCGGCGAGGACGCGACGCTGGACGGCCCGCATGACACGCTGGACGTCAATCGCGCCGGCGCCCCTGGATCTTGCGAGGGCGAGTCCCTCGTCGCACATCTGCTGAAGGAATCCTTTCTCGGCCCCGTCCGGATCCTCCGCGGTGATCGCCGCGGAACAGATGAAGGCACGAACGCCGCGCCGCTGACATCGCTCGACCAATTGACCCACGGCATCGAGATAGTCTCGCTTATGCGCCTCGTCGGCTTGCGTTCCCCAGCCGATGTCATTCACCCCGTAGGCGACCGTGACCAGGGTGGCGCCTTCCGCGAACACCGCCCGGTCGAGACGCTCAAGACTGAGCTTCGCTGTCTCACCGCCTTTGCCGGCGTTGACGAATCGGACCCTGCGTTCCGGGAAACGCAGGAGGCAGTAGGTTTCGATGATTTTTCCGTACTGGCGCGAGGCGGTGATGCTGTCGCCAAGAAACACGACGGTGTCGCCGTCACGAATGGCGAAACCGGCGCGAGCCGCCGGGCAGGTCATGGCGGCGCCAATTCCCGCCGTCACCGTGATCCAGAGCCGGATGATGATCAGGTTGGAGGCTTTCATCGAATGAGACCGGCTACTGGCTTGTGGCTGGATGACTCGTCGCTGGAGGAATCCCGGGCGGACGCACGCGCCAGTCTTCGTCGAAGAAGTCGGCGCCAACAATCCTGGGCGTGCGGCCATCCTCCGACGGGTCCGTAATGTCCAGGATCGCCCAATCGGGCAACTTCGGATTCTGTAGGGAATTCGTGCGATCATCCGCCTCCCGGAAGGTCAGCCCTGAATTGACCACGACAACGGCGCCATCGGGGGCGAGGGGGCAGGCGAACACCGGTAAGCACCGAGCCGGATCGTAGGTGGCCGACCCGGCACGCAGGCCGTCAGCCGTCCATTGAATGGGCAACTGCGACGCAATCCGCCTCAGCAGACGGTTGGAGGATGGGTCTCCCCAAAGCACAATCGTGATCCGGTTGGTCTGCCACCGGGACCATACGTCTTCGGTTACCTCGGCGGCATTGCGGACCTGCGGTTCGCCGCGCATCAGACCACGCCAGCGTTTTAGAAAGTGGCGGGACTCGGCATCCACCCACCGCTGGACCCGATCGAACTTCGAACGTCCGTCAGGAACCACCACGACGAACTCGCGAAGGAACGCCTCGTCAATGGGCCCCGAGAACCGGGCGTCCTTGTGAACCGGTCGCTGACGACCGGTCTCCACGCGGGTCCATTTCCCCTCCACCCGTTCCAGAGTGACGATGCACAGGTCAAGATCCGGCCCGGTGTCTCCGATTTCGCGAAAGGTTCGAAATTGCGGGCGCGTCCGCAGGCCGCTGACCTCCAGGGTCTGACGATCGACCTCCAGGCGGATCGGATCGTGAGTCCGGGTCTTCGGTGGTGGATAGACAGCGAGGCGATGAACATTGCGGGTCTCCACCCGGATCCTGTTGCTGGGAAGGACCTCGGCGTCGACGCGCGCGTCCGTCCAGGTTTCCTCCAGTTCGAGGGCAGCGACCCATTTCATCCGCCCGTACCGGGCGGTGCGGGTCTGGAGTGTCACCTTGTCCGCGAAGGGATGGCGTCCATCGGCCGCGCTGGCTTCCAGGAATCCCTGGATCCGCGGCAGGGCGTCCGGGTGGTAGCGGTGCCCCATGCCGGGACCCAGAAGGTGATTCAGTGTGAACCCCTCGCGACCGAGCACCTGGCTCATGTATTCGGCTGCGTCACGCTGGGCATCGATTTCACCGCTGTAGCTCATCAGCGGGACATTGAAAAAATTCCGGGCGTAGTCTGGTACGTCGTACAGGCCCCAGAGGCGTTGCTCATACCACGGCGGCAGGTCATCGGTCCCGAGCTTCTGATACCGCCGGACGTCGACGAAGCCGGCCCCCGTGTGCACACAGGCCCATTGATCGGCATAGTGGGCGCCCAGGTGCCACGCGCCCGCGCCGCCCATGCTGAACCCGGCCAGGTCCACCCGCTCGGGGTCCCCATGAAAGCGCGCGATCGCGTCGTCGCGGCATTCGAGGACATCCATCTCACCCGCCGATTTCCACCCGTTGCAGTACCGGCCGAAGGGATGGATGACGATGGCATTGGCGGGGTGGAACGGTCCGGCCGGGCGCCCGGAGAGTCGGGCGTCAAGGAAATGGAGGTCTGTCGTGGTGTCGCCTCGACCGTGCAGCCAAAGGCAGAGAGGAACCGCCGGCCGGCCGATCCCCCAATTCAGTCCGTCCGGAATCTCCACCGCGTAAGGCTGCGGCGAATGGTCCAGCTTCGAATAGAAGCCCAGGACCTTCGCTCCCGCGCCCTCCATCCAGGGCATCTGACGATGTTGAAGCGCATCGATGCGCCTCGACGCCTCATCGAGGAGGGCGTTTGCCTTCTTTACCCCGTCGGCCGGATTTCGATCGTACCACTCGTGAAACTCGAGAGCGAATCGGACAGCCTTCAGGAAGATGTCCGCATCGGCGGCATGCGGGTCGGACGCGACCGTCTGAAACTCTGCCGCGAGCGCCGCGAGCCTTGCGGTCAGGGCCGATTCCTCGCCGGAACGGAGATCGGCGACCGGTGCGGGCGGCAGCCCTGGAAAGCTCTCCCTGGCACCGGGGCGCGCCGCCGCGATCGAGGTGAGACCCATCGACAAGAAGAGGATCGACAGGGCCAGACAGAGCGGGTTCACGGAGCCAAGCCAACCATGGGGAACCGCGTCGGGTCACGGCGGAATACCACCCGCGCACTCAGACGGGCTCTAAGGCTACCTCGGCCTTTTCCGACCAGCGTCCAACAAATCGTGCAAACGCGCGTCAAAGGCATAGGCGACCGGCGCCTGGGCCCAATCCCAACGCCACTCCGGATGGCGTGCATTGACGAGGATGTTGAACTCGCCGCGGGTGACGACGCTGGGGACCCGAAGGGCGACGGAGGTGAACCCGTCGCACCACGCGTTCCCGATGGCCTGCGCCGCCGGAAGCAGATCCGCGCCGTCCCAACCCGCCGGAACCGCGCGCGGTCCCGCAACCACGGATTCGGGAAGCTCCACAGCAACCAGGACGTGAGGTTGGAGGTGATCGAATCGTTTGTAATGCACGAGACGTTCGAGGACCGCGAGGGAAACGGACTGGGCGGCGTAATCCAAATGCCGGCCGCGCGAATGCCACCGGCCGTTGGCGGAGAAACCGCTCAGGCCGCTGAAGACCTCGCGCGCCGATGACCCGTGCCGAAGCAGCGCGAGTCGGAAGACTTTCACACAGGCACTCCGTGGATCATGGCGTGCAGAAGATTCTCAACCCGGGAAGTTCCCACGTCCGTCGCCAGCATCTCCAGGGGAGTGCGCCCGCCCAGCGCAGTGTCGGGCAGCGTCATCCACTCCGCCACGGCATCATCGGAATCGAAGATCTCCTGCGCCATCTTCCGGACGCGAATCACGCGGAGCAGGCGTTCGGATTCGCTCGGTGAAAAGGCCTGACCGCGGCTCGCCCGCAATGCGACGGTGCGTGGAGCGAAGCCAAGCGCCTGGATGATGGCCTTTTGCGAGAGGCCCATCGCCTTGACAATCTGCCGGAGGGCGGACCCTGGCAGACCCCGCTGGATGGCGGCGATTTGTTCGGCGAGGGGTTTTTCCGCGAGAGTCAGGACGCTCATGGCAATGATGCACTTAAGCCGATGCAAAGATGCACCAAGGAACGGGGAAAATCAATCGGATCCTCGGCGCGCCCCAGGATTTGTCCGCGGCCGGCCGTCGTTCCAGACTGGGCGCATCTAAAGGTCCCAGTAAGCGGGCAGATCCTTGCTGGTGGCGGCGAGGATTTCGAGGATTGCGCGCCGATCGGTGGCGGAGAGGCCGCTGTAGGCGGGCGATGAATCGACTCCCGTCAAGACATCATGGAGGCGCTTGTAAAAATGAAGATGAGTTTCGCGCGGGAGCGTCGTGAACAGGGGTGAGTAGACCATGTAACTGCACGGGTATCGGAACAGGCGTGATTTCAGGTCGAACTGACGTAGGGATCTACCCTGCCCGTCCCGCGGTCCTTCGCTCTCGAACCACGTCTGGAATTCGCCGGCTCCTTCCAACGAACAGACCAGGGGCGCCTCTCCGACAAAGAGAACATCCTGAAGCACCCGCTCGATCAGCCCGGCGACGTCCCGGACATCCCCGTGAGTTCTTAACGACGCGGCGGATTCGTACCTCAGCCGGATCAGGAGGTTCTCCAAATGGGATTGGTGATCCAGAACCAGGAGGCTCACGATGTCACTACCAGCTTCGGGGTAGACTGACAGGTCCGGCTGTCCCGGCATCCCGGCCAGATTGGGATCGGCGGGCGACGCCGGGAGCATGGCACGGATCGCGGAGGTCGCCGGCCCTCCGCCCCGGGCCAATGTGCCCGGAGCCTCGCCACTCACGTACCAGCCGCCCCAGCGCTCTGTGAGCGGGGTCCGGTGACTTACGGTGATTCCACCGCTCAACAGGTCCACCTCGCCATCGGCGGAGGTGGCAAAGGACCGCACCAGGACGCCCGGCACGCCCAGGGTTTGTGACGCAACGTGGCATTCAAGGCACCGATCCTCCCGGACAAGACGGGGATTCGGGACGTTCGACTGTGCCAGTGTATAGAAGACCGCGCCGAGCTGCGGATCCACGGACATCACCTCAATCATGGGCGCCGACGGAATCCAGGCGACGTAAGTGTCCTCGTTCCAGTACACCGCCCGCGGGTGTGTGGTGGAGATGTGATACCGCTGCAGGGAGGTCTTCGAGTACACCAGGAGCTGCGACGAGCGCGGGATCTCGAGTGCCCGGAGCAGGGAAAGGAGGTAACCGGCATCGCGGTCGAACGTCAGCACCGCTTTCCCGCCCTCGAGCTTCCCGACAAGTCGAGACACCGCGTCCGTTGCGGAGATACGGGCATAGCCGGCGAGTTCGACCCCGTGAGGCGCGACGGCCGGGAGTCCACCGGACTCGGCGGCCCCGGCACGGAAGACTGCGCCCGCGGCGAGACACCCTGCCGCGAGGATCGCTGGAAACGGACGACGCCCGGGTCGGCAGGCTGGTGACAAAGTGGGGCCCATCATGGTGAGTGTACGTGAATTTTCCGGGTCGTTCTGCTGGCTCTCCACGCGTTGGCTGCCCGGGGACGAGATATGAATCCCTGCGAAACTTTTTCCAATAGAGAGGGAGCGGCAACCCTCACCCGGTCCCGCGTCCGCGGGACCGCCCCCGCCCATTCACGCGCCCGCGGAAGAGAGGGCCGGGGTACGGGTGCATCTATTTTCGCAAGGATTGATACTCTGAGTTGTTTCTTGGCTTCTCTCTGACCGCGATTGTCGAAGCGAACACCGGACGGGTCTCAACAGGAATTGGCCGGAAGCAGTCCTTTTTTGTGCAAGGAGTTGCGGAGGACTTCCGCCTTGCCCGAATCGGTCCGGCGCCTAGACTGGGACCCGCCGCGAACAAAGTCCTGCTTCGCCGACTCACTTCAGGTCATGAATCGCCCTTTTTTCTCGGACCGCTCGTGGAGAGCCCTCATGTCGTTGATCCGTCTCGCGCCATGCTGCGCGGCGCCCATGGTGCTGGGGGCGGAGAATCTCAAGACGGAGAGCCGGACTCCGTACCATCACGTCATTCCTCTCCGCGATGCCGCGGGCGACATGATCACGCTGCCGGCGGAATTCGATGAACAGGGCCATCCGCAGGAGGCGCGCGGTCGCCCGATGTCGACGGCCCAGACGTGCGGACGTTGCCATGAGTATTCGGTGATCGCACAGGGCTGGCATTTCAATGCGGGGACCGGCATCATGAAACCCGGCAGGCCGGGGGAACCCTGGATGCTCGTGGATCCGCCGACGCGCACGCAGATCCCGATCTCGTACCGGGGTTGGGAGGGGACCTTCAAGCCCTCGACGATTGGACTGTCCGACTACGATTTTCTGCTCGCGTTCGCGCGCCAGTTTCCCGGCGGGGGCGTCGGTGCGCCCGCCATCGATCAGGTGAACACCAACGACGTCCGATTGCGGCGGATGTTGATCACCGGGACACTGGAAATCGATTGCCTCCTTTGCCACACCAAGCATGGGGATTACGATCACGACGCCCGATTCAAATCTCTGAACTACGAGAACTTCAAATGGACCCCGACCGTTGGATCCGAGTTGGGGATCTATGGAGCGAGCCGGCCGGCAAAGGCCTTCGCGGATTCCTGGCGGCCACCACGTTCGGTCCCCACCAATCTGCCGCCGATCAAATACGACCGATCACGGTTCAATTCGGCCAACGAAGTGACTTTCGAGGTGACGCGCCGGCCGCCCGTGGAGAACTGCTATTACTGTCACACGGCCAACGTCAAACTCGGGGATGCCCGATGGCATTCCGACGGGGATGTGCACATCCGCGCCGGCATGCGCTGCACCGATTGTCACCGCAATGGCATTGATCACATGATCGTCCGCGGCTACGAGGGCGAGATCGCGGATCGGGTGATCACTGATGCGATGGTGGATCTGAGGGTGAAGCTGCTTCTCCGCGACAATGGAGACCTGCCGGGGGCGGAGGCGCGGAATCTCGCGAAATCGCAACTGCAATCTGAACTGGGTCAGATTCAAACGCTGACCTGCAGGGGCTGCCACTATGGGACCGAGGAAGGCGGAGGGCAGTCGTTGCCGGGGCGATTGGGGGCGCCGCGCCCGGCTCATCGGGGGCTTCCCACGGTCCACCTCGAGAAGCTCACGTGCACGGCGTGCCATTCTGGACCGGTGCCGCAAGACACGCAGGCGATCGTGCATACGGCGATGGCCCACAAACTCGGCCTCCCGGGGCCGGAACGGGGCGAGAACACCGCCCCGGTGATCGTCGAACCCGTCTTTCTTCGCAATCCGGCCGGGAAGATCGGCCCGAACAGGGTGGTATGGCCGAGCTATTGGGGAGTCCTGAACGCGGGCGCGGTGACCCCGATGCTGCCCGAGAAGGTCGCGCAGAAGGCGGGCGAGAAGTTGCCCGCGCAAACCGCCGAGCAGGCGGAACGCGACCCGTACAACACCCGGCCCCTGACGGAGATCCAGATTCGGGATGTGCTCGCCGCGCTGAGCCCGGGCGTCACAAACGGCGAAGCGGTCTTCATCGCGGCGGGACGGATATTCCGTCTGACAAACGACTCCCTGAGGTCGGAGCCGAGTGACCTGGCGAAGCCGTATGCCTGGGCCCTTTCGCACGACGTGCGGCCCGCGAATCAATCGCTAGGCGTCAAGAGTTGCGCCGAATGCCACGGCGAGAAGTCACCGATTTACTTCGCCCATGTCGCGTCACGCGGTCCGGTGCCACCGCCGCATCGCACCAGCATACCGCAGTGGCAGCTTCGCGGCGACAATGCCCTGGTGGCGGCCACCTTCGCCTACACCTTCCTGTTCCGGCCCACCTTGAAGGTCCTGACCCTGGCGTGCGCGTTTGTCCTGTTCCTAGTCCTTCTCAACCATGCCCTCTTCGGAGTGCGCGGTGGCAGTCGAGGTGGAGGCCGCCAGGGGTCCTGAAGCGACTCTCTTCCCATGACGACCATGAATGCCGCCTCGCCATCCGCCGGTTCCCTCCAGGAACCCGGTCTCAGCGCCCTGGCAAAGCTCTCGTATGTCCTGATGCTCGTCGGGGCCGTCACCCCGGCGGCCAGCGGGATCGGGACCTATCTTTTCGGGCACCCGCCGATGACCCAGTGGATCCTGATGGTGCACGTGGGGGCGTCACCGGTGTTTTCCATTGGCTTGACGCTGGTGGCGCTGACATGGACCGGGCGCATTTCGGGACAGGCGGCGGCGACGCGGTGTCTGTTCTGGCTGATGATGCTCTGCGGGCTGGTGCTCCTCATCTCAGGCGCCATTCCGATGACCCCGGTATTCGGCACCGACGGCCAGCAGGCCCTGTATCTCATCCACCGCTACAGCGGAGTGACGATGACAATCCTGATCCTCCTGCATCTTCTGAGTCTGGCCTTTCGGCACAGGTCCATGGAATCGGTCAAGCCGGCGGAGTGAGGATCGGAATGGCTTCCCGTTTGTTCCGGCGATAGCACAGTGATTGTGTGACTCGTCTGGCGAAACGGTAATCGTCCCCGCTTTGCGGCAGGCGCCGGTTCCCCGTGCGGCAGGCCCACCACAACCGCCGGCCGAACTTTGGTGCTGCTCAGGTCCGTGAACGGAATCGGCAGGAGAACGACGTCACCGCGGGAGCAACTCATTGTAAACGTCATCCGCCGAGTTGTCCCACACGGCGGGCAAACGGCGCTCGCTTTGCTCCAACCAAGTGCGGGTCTATTCAACGCGAAACGGGGCAGAATCTGACGCCCGGGACGCCGGGTGAATGCCCGGCCGGCCTTCGGGGCTGGTGGGCGGCCGGCCACCAGCCCCGAACGCGTCCCTGGCCCGCGTTCATAAGAGGTGCTCGGAACGTTCTCCAGGATGCTTCTGCGGTCCCGGTGCAGGCGGTCCTGACGAATGCCATCCCTTCTCCAGACTCCCAATCACCCTGAGGACAATGAACACGAGCAGTGTCGCTCCCGCGGCGAGGATGAAGTGGTCCATCGCGATGGAGATGCCGATGGGTCCCACGGTCAGGAGCGTGGCGGCAGTCGTCAGACCTTGGGCCCGGTGCCCGGTGCGATCGCGAAAAACGGCGCCCGCGCCGATAAAGGAAATTCCGGTGGCGATCGCCTCGGTAAGCCGGATCGGGTCTGTCCGCAGGGTGCCTGGGGCGCTCAGGTGTGGAAAACGCTGTGCCATGATGATGGCGGTGGAGCCAAAGAGCATCGCGGCCAGGCAGACCAGCATGTGGGTTCTGAGCCCGGCAAATTTGCCCGCGGATTCCCGTTCCCAACCGATGACCCCGCCGAGGACAAGTGCCACAAGGCAGCGCACGAGGATCGTCAGGTCGAGCGACCAGGTTTCGGTGAACTCCACGTCGTTGGAAAGCCGTCTCCGTGCCGGTGATGCCACTCACGAAACGGTTGCCCCCGAAGGGGCCTCTCGGTTCCAGGCGGGGCGCTCGCGCGATGCCCTCGGTAAGGTTCGCGGCATCTTTTGACGTAAGAGCCCGTCTGAAAATTAGGAAGGGCCCTGCGACGAGGGATTTTGTGCGAGGCCGAGGCGGCGAGACCGGAGCATCCCCGCAGCGGGCTGTGACGGTCGAGCCAACGAAGGCCTCGCGCAAAAGACCCGTCGCCCGGAGGGTTTTCGCAGGAAAGGCCGGCTGGCTTCGTTGCTCCTCAGTCACAGACCCCTGAAGGGTATGCTTCTTCGTCGCGCCTCGCCATCCGGCCTTTCCTGCGAAAACAGGGCCCCACCTAATTTTCAGACGGGCTCTAAGCGCCCGTCTGCACATTGCACCAGCGCGTCGTGCAAGACGCCCGCACGACACAGGCGACGGGAAGAGTGCCGGCGCGGCCACGACTTTCCCGGCGCGTGCGTTCGCGCTGCCGGCGTGATGAAGGCGCCCCGCATGGCGCGCGAACCTGCGAGAGAGTCCTCCATGGGGCCGGCGGCATGTCTCCTGCAGATTGCGCACGATTGTCTGCGGAGGCTGAGCCGACTTGCCGTCAAGCGGTGGCGCCTCCGGCGCCCTTTCGCGATCCAAACCCATAACATCTGTCCCTATGAATCATACGCTTGAGAAACTGTTTCTGGACGAACTCTCCGACATGTACTACGCGGAGAAGCAATTGACCAAGGCGCTGCCGAAGATGGCGAAGGCGGCGGCGAGTGACACGCTGCGCGAGGCGATTGAGTCGCACCTCGAAGAAACCGAGGGGCATGTGCACAAGGTGGAGGATGTGTTCAAGGCGTTCGACAAACCGCCGAAGGCGAAGAAGTGCGAGGCCATGCTGGGCCTGATCAGCGAGGGCGAGCGAATCGCCTCCGATAACAAGGGGGAACCGACGATTGACGCCGCCGTGATCTCCGCGGCTCAAAAGGTGGAGCACTACGAGATCGCCTCGTACGGTTGTCTGCGCGAATGGGCGGAGCAACTCGAGAATAGCGAGGCGGCCACCCTGCTGGAGGAAATCCTGGACCAGGAGAAGGCGGCGGACACGAAGCTCACCGACCTGGCGCGCGAAAGCTGCAATGAGTCCGCCCAACAGGAGGAAAACGGGGAGGAGGATGAGCCCACGACCGCAAAGCCAGCAGGACGCTCACGGGCGCGGCGTTGAACGCAGGCGCCCGAATAGGGGCGTGTGAGCTGCGCGTGGGACAGTTTGGGGTGGTGGCGGCATCTTGCCGCCACCACCCGGCTGGATTTCGATCTGATTGCCCGGTTCGAGCCTGCAAATCACAAGCCGCATACGAGCGGACCTAGGCTCTGAACCCGCGGCATCTCGTTTCGTCGGATTGCAGTCGGCGACCGCCGATCAACCACGCTCGCGCTCCTCCTGCTTTTCGGGGCTGGCGGCGTCAACGAGGACGAATACCGCGAGAGACCGTGGCGGGAGGGTGTACCAGTCGGCCTCGATCGCGAGGGGTTCCCGGGGAGGTTGCGCCGTGTCGGTTTCACACCGCCACCGCTGGTCTTCCCCGATGCTCGGCAGATGGAAGTTCTGCGCCTCGTGGTGGGCATTGAAGATCAGGAAGAGCGTGGCGGCGGAAATGGGCTCGCCCTGGTCATTGACATCGAGGCCGTCCCCGGACCAGCGCACACCGAAGCCATGGGCGAGGCGAATCCAGCCTTCGTCGGTGATCTCCGACCCGGAGGGCTCGAACCAGGTGACCTCCTTGGCGTCGCCGGCCTTGACTGGGATTCCCTGAAAGTAGTCGCGACGCTGAAGGGCCGGCTGATTGTGGCGAAAGCGGACCATCCGGGACACGAACTCGAGAAAGCTGCTGCGCTCCTCATCGAGGTCCCAATGGACCCAGGAGATTTCATTGTCCTGGCAATAGGCGTTGTTGTTGCCGCCCTGGGAGTGACCGAGTTCATCGCCCGCGAGGAGCATCGGAACGCCCTGCGACAACAGGAGTGTGGCGAGGAGGTTCCGTTTCTGTCGCTCCCTCAACTGACGGATTCCGTCGTCATCGGTCGGACCTTCAGCCCCGCAATTCCAACTTTCGTTGGCGTCGAGGCCGTCGCGGTTGTCCTCCTTGTTCGGCTCGTTGTGCTTGTGGTCGTAACTGACGAGGTCCTGGAGCGTGAACCCGTCGTGGCTGGTGATGAAATTAATACTGGCATAAGGACGCCGGCCGCTGCGCTCATAGAGGTCGCTGCTTCCGCCGAGGCGCGTGGCGAACTCACTGGCGGTGCCCCCTTCCCCCTTCCAGAATCGCCGCACGGTGTCTCGGTACTTGCCGTTCCATTCGGTCCAGAGGGAAGGGAAATTCCCCACCTGGTAGCCGCCTTCGCCGAGGTCCCAGGGTTCGGCGATGAGCTTGACCTGCGAGATGACAGGATCCTGGTGGATGATGTCGAAGAAGGCGCCCAGTTTGTCCACCTCGTGGAGTTCCCGCGCGAGGGCGCTGGCGAGGTCGAAGCGAAACCCGTCCACATGCATCTCGAGGATCCAGTAGCGCAGGCTGTCCATCAGGAGCTGGAGAACCCGCGGGTTCTGCATTTGCAGGGTGTTCCCCGTCCCCGTGAAGTCGATGTAGTAACGAAGGTTATCGGGGACAAGGCGGTAATAGCTTAAATTGTCGATGCCGCGGAAGGAGAGAGTGGGACCGACGTGGTTGCCCTCGGCGGTATGGTTGTAGACGACGTCCAGGATCACTTCGAACCCCGCCGCGTGGAGGTTGCGAATCATCATTTTGAATTCCCGCACAGAGTCGTGCGGGGCGGCGCGGCTGGCGAACCGCGGATCCGGTGCAAAAAAGCCGAGGGTATTGTATCCCCAATAATTGGAGAGACCGCGCTCCACCAGGAGCCTTTCATCCACATGATAGTGAATCGGCATCAATTCGAGTGTGGTCACGCCGAGATCCTTCATGTGCCGGATGACCGGCTCGGAGGTCAGGCCGAGGAATGAACCCCGGAACTCCTCGGGCACCATCGGATGCAGTTGGGTGTAGCCTTTCGTGTGGAGTTCGTAGATGACGGTCTTTGGCCACGGAATCCGGGGTGAAGTGTCGCCTCCCCACGTGAAGGCCGGATCAATGACCGCCGCCAGGGGCGCCCATGGCGCACTGTCCCGGTCGTCACGCGAGAGATCCTCCTCCGGACTTCCGATGACATATCCGAACGCCTCGTCGCTCCACTGCAGGGGACGGCCGATGGCCTTGGCGTATGGGTCGAGGACCACTTTCGCCGGGTTGAATCGGTGGCCCTTCTCCGGTTCAAACGGCCCGTGCACGCGATATCCGTAGAGCTGCCCGGGCCGGACGTCGGGAAGATAGGCATGCCACACCTGGTCGGTTTGTCTCCCGATCTCCACCGTGCACGCAGCGCTTTTGGCGTCGACGCTGTCGAAGAGGCACAACTCAACCTTTGCACCATTTTCGGAGAAAAGGGCGAAATTGACCCCCGCCCCGTCCCAGGTGGCACCCAGCGGGTAGGGCTTGCCAGGCCAGACACGCGGCGATCTTTCGATGTTCATTCAGGCAGCGGGTGGGCGGCGAGGCTCCACCGGGAAAGCGACACGTGAGTGGTCATTGCGAGGTTGAGCGAATGCGGCAGCCGCGGCGAGACATGGATAGCCTGAACAAGTTCCACCGGAGACGACTTCCTCCCGAACGAGGATTGTCGTTATCCAGGAGGCTAGGCTGCATCCAGCGATTCGCGTGCCACCGCGGGCGGCGGCGGCGAGAAGTTCCGAGACTCCGCCTGCCCGCATCCTCCGCTCCAACCAGGGGGCATCCTGGCGCTACATCCGCCGGCAAATTGCACGACGCCGTGCAGTTCGCGTCCCGGAGTCGAATGGTTGCCGGCGCGACATCGGCTGCGCGAGGGGCTGCCCGGTAGCGACGCAAGGCCGGCCTCCGACGCGTCCCCCCTCGAGAGGAGCGATCAAGGCGAATCGGGCCGGGCCGGCGTCGGCGTCGGCGTCGGGAATGGGAGACTGTCGGGCAGGACACGGACGTCGGTCGTTAGTTTGAGCCGAGTGGGCGCGCCGATGTCGAAGGTCAATTCAATCATGAACGCGGTCCAGCCCTTGTCCGGGCGCACGATGTCGACGTGGAACCGGCCTTCACCATCCGGGGTGAGCGGCGTGGAGGTCCAAACGGGTCCCAGCGATTCCAGGCGGAAGTCGCGGGCGGCCGGATTGGTGGCCTGCCAGAGATGTGCCTCAAGGGGCCGGTCCTCGGACGTGACCGCGACGGAGGCGTCATCGGGATGGCTCCACGTGAACCGCGGCAGGGGTCTGTGTTCGACCACCGCGTCGTGCCAGGCGAGGAGAGTTTCGTAGGCGTCGGTGCCTTTGAGTGAGTGATCGGCGTTGGGGACATAGCGCAGATACTTCGGCCCCTTCAGCTCCGAGAAATAAAAGCGGGAGGAATCGGGAAGGAAGAACTGGTCCCCGCAGGCGTTGATCATGAGCTTGGGCATGTCGAGCCGATCCCGGTAAACATACGGATCGACGATGCCACGCAAGGCGGTCATTTGCGGGGTCCCCATCCAGTTCATGATCCCGTGGCGCACATAATCGCCGACGGCGGGTGCCCAGAATCCGTAGGCCTGGTAGTGATGGAGCATGGATTCGTTGACGTTGAGGACGTCGATGACGATGGGACAGATGGCCACGACCCGGCGGTCGACAATGGCTGTCGTCCAGGTGGTCCAGCCCCGCTTGGAGCCGCCGGCAATTACGAAATGATCCACGGTGGTCCTGCCGGCGGCTTCCGAAGCACAGAAGGCGGTGATGGTGTCCATCGCCCGCACAACGGCCTTCGTCATGGGAAGTCGGGCCGGCCACCGTTCATCACCCGTGCGCAGGTACTTGTCCCAGGTGTACGCGATGAGGTCGTCTTCACTGCGTTCGACACCGTCATTTCCGAAGACGAGAGGCTGATTGGGGATGGTGCGGATCTCGGCGACGACCGAATGGGTGTCGCGGGCGATCCGGAGGAGGTCCTGATTGACCTTGGGTGGGCGCCCATCCTTGTTGTTGCCGCCGCCAATGAAGAGGAGGGCGGTCTGGGAGCGGAGATTATCGGGCCGCACAACGATGATCCAGTGGCGCCAGAGGACCTGGTCGACCTCGTTCGTAGTCAGCCAGGACTGCGAGGTCATGTCGATGAAGGTGGCCGTCGCCCCTTCCCCGCGCGCCGAGCCGGCAACCTTCCAGGTGTACGCCGGGTCCGGGGTGTGGACATACCGATCGAGGGCGGTCGACGGTGCGGCGTCGGTTGGCGGTCGCGCCGTGGACACAGTCGATTCCGACGGCGCCTGGGATGGGAATAGGAGGAGCGCAAAGACTGCGGCCCAGAGCCCGACCAGCGCACGCGACAGTCGATTCCGATTCACGATCATCATGGGTGTGAGCGGCCGGTTGTGAGGGGAAGTTCTGTGGTGGTCATCCGGGGTCGGTGCCGTCGTGCCTTAGCTTCCGGACGCCGGCTGGGTTTCGATCACCGAAGGCGCCGGGATCCCGTAGCGGTCCAGCACGCGGGCAGTGGCGGTATCGAGTTGGGCCGCATCGAGAAGGACCCGCTGAATCGCGTCGCCCCGCAGGAAATCAATGCGATGAAAGCCATCCTTCGGATCCTTCAGAGCGGCCTCGAGGTCGGCGACGTGGTTGATCTTGTGACCATTGACACTGTCCACCACCAGGTTCCGGATCTCCTGGTACCCGACGTTGTACGGATCGGGAAGGACCTGGCTGAGGATCACGAGCGCGGAGCGCTCCGAGGTCGGCGGTTGGGAATTGAAATACACGAGGCGAAATGGCGCGCGCCGGCGCCAGTCATCCCCCCAGCCGCGCAGGTAGGATTGATCGAGAGGCTGGAAGATGAGGCCGCCGGCGATGACGTATTCCGGTTCACGGTCGAAGTCGTACATCGGAAGCAGATCGACCGAGTACCGCGCCTTGGGCAGCACATAATCGACATCCACGACCTTGCCGTCACGCAGGACCTTCATCGGCACCTGTTCGCCGGCGAAATGCCGGCGGGTAGCGAGTCCTTCCATCATGAGGTGGCCGTAGTCGGGATCCTCGTAGTCTCCCTCCATGTCGACAGCGAAGCCGTCGACCTCCAGGAGCACGTCGAACCGGCGAAGCTTGTATTCGGGTCCGGCGGTCTTCGGGATTTCAATGATGATGGCGCCACGGGGATCGCCCGGAAGGTGCAGATATTCCAAGGTCGCCGGGTTTTCACCTTGTTGCCAGACGAAGTCGAAGTAACCGAGACCCGGAAACTTGTCGGCACGAACGGCGTCGAGGATTCGCGAGACAAACGGCATGGGCATGACATTGCACACGTTGCCGCTCTTCGAGACCGTCAGCCCGATGACTTTGCCCGCGGCCACGACGGGTTCGGCCCAACCAAGCCCGCCGATCTCGGTGTTGAGCTCCAGGTGAAGCCGTGGCGAAAAACTCATGGAGCCCTCGCCGACCGTGAACTTGCTGAAATCGGCGCGGCGAGTTTCGAGATTCCCGTCACGCCAGCGGATGATTTCGTAGTCGTTCTGCCGGGGAACCGACGGCGCGATGTCCGCGGGATTCAGTCCCTTCCAGAAGTCGTCGGCGTCGACGGTGACAAGCGCGACATTCGCGTGGTAGTCGGCCCACTTCACCTCGGCGTTGAACCAGCGTCCCCGGCCACCTTTCTGGGCGCGCACGAGGGTGCGGTCGGCGAGGCTCTGGGCGGTGGTCACCAGTTCACGGTCCTTGAGGACGATGGCGTGTTTCCGCACCGCCCGCGTGGGCTTGGTCCACGGCTGGAAATAGTCGTAGGCCTTCGACGTGATTTCGAGGGTGACGACGGAATCCTCGAGGGGGCTCCGACCGTTGCCTTCGGCCGCCCCGGCGCTTCGGACGCAGGGACCCGCCAGCGCAAGACTCAGAAGGAAGAGCCCCACCGGGAGCGCGTGCGAACTCGCGGTTCGGCGCGTCGACACCGGGAAGGTCGCCCTTGGCGCCGGGGTGGCGCCGGGGTCGACTCCTGGGGCGCGGTCTTCCGAAGCGCGGCCGCCCCGGGGCAGAGTGTGGGGAATCATAGGCGACGATCTTTGGGGACACCGTAGGTCTTGAGGATGATGTCGTTGGCCTCGGCGGCCTCCTTGCGGTCGAGGGATTCAAATCCCATTCGGGATCCGAACTCGATGAGGTCCTGGGCGTTGGTTCCGGCGTCGAAGGCCCGGATCACGTCATCGAGAGTCTCGATCCGGACGCCGTTGATTTTGTCCACCAGCGCGCGGCCTTTGACATTGAAGTTCGCGTTGACGGGGTTGGCCAGCATCCCGGCGAGGATGATCGGTTCGCTCCGGACGGTTTTTGGTTTTTCCTGGCGCCGATAAAACAGCTCATAGACCAGATCCGCCACGGCGCTATCCGAGAGGTCGCGTCCCAAGGTGCGGAGGTAGTCCTGGGAGAGCGGCGTGAAGACGAGGCCACCGTGGACGAAATAGCGCGGGGGCCGATCGTATTGGTTCCCCGCGGCACGATCGGCCGTGTAGACGAAGACTGGCAGATCGATGTCGATCATCTTCTTGTCCCGAAGTATCTTGAGCGGGAGCTTTTCCCCTTGCTGGGCCTGCTGAAAGACGAGACCGACGGCCACGCGGTTGCCGCGGTAAAGGACGGTGCCGTCATTGCCCACGGGAAACCCCCCAGCCTCGAGGAGCACGTCGTCTTCCTTCAACCGTTCACGGGTCGTTGGGACGTCCGCCAGGCTGTCGATTCTCGATCCCATCTCGCCGGTCTCCGGCAGGCCGAGGTACCGTCGGTAGGCGGGATTCTGAAGATCGACGAGGCGGATTCCCGCGGCGGGAAAGCCGTCGTAGGTACCGTCTTCGACGTCCTTGAGGAAATGCGCGATCACCTCGGTCGAGATGAAGAAGCCGGCGTTTTCGAGACCGGGCACGCCCTGGAAGGCGACACCCACGACGCGATCGTCCTGGATGACGGGGCCCCCGCTGTTTCCCGGGTTGATTGCGGCGTCGGTTTGGACGGCCAGGAGCGAGCGGTTGCCGATATGGACGAAGGTCTGCATTTCGATGCGGGAGACCACGCCGCGGGTGTAGGAGATCTGCTCGCCGCCGGCCGGGTAACCATAGGTCACAACGGCGGAACGCACCTCCGGGAGGTCTCCGAACCCGAGAGGTTCGATGCCCTCGAAGAACCTCTCGTCCCGGACCCTCAGGAGGACCAGGTCACAATCATGGCCGATGAAGTCGACCTCCGCCGGGTACGGGCGCGGGTCCTGGTACCGGCGGACGAGCACCTGACGACTCCACGACACGACGTGGGCATTGGACATGATCCGCAGGCCCATGGGGGTGCGGATCACGAAGCCGGAGCCGCCCTCCCGGCGCACCGGCTGCCAGCGCCACGGGGCGTCCCAAACCGGTTGCTGGCTGAAGTTGAAGATCTGGATGACCGACCGCTCCGGGGCCGCAGACCATCCAGACGGCGCAAGCAGAAGGAGCAGACCCGACCATCCCGCGGCAATTCGTAACACGCGCCGGAAAATGGTGGTCTGCGAAGCGGGGGTCAAGCGCACGCGTTTGTGTCACCGCCGTCCGCGTCCCGCGTTCCGGGCGCGTCCCTTCGGATACCGGCCTTGGCTGGCTGCCGAAGCGGTTGCCGGGTTTCCCTCCGCGCGCTTGAGTTCGTTGACCTGGTCGCGGAGAAGCGCCGCCTTCTCGAACTCGAGGTTCCCCGCAGCCTCGAGCATCTCGGCCTCGAGTTCGCGGATGGTTTCCGTGACATCGTAATTCCCGCCGGAATCACGGATGATGCTTGCCGCGCGCGCATTGCCGGCCCGGCCGGGCGCCAGGCTGTCCTCGACCGGACGTGAGACACTGCGGGGGACAATGCCGTGTTCGGTGTTGTAGGCGATCTGCTTTTGGCGGCGGTACTCGGAGACGGCGAGGAAGCGTTTGATGCTGTCAGTCATCACGTCCGCGTAGAGGATGACCCGGCCATGGAGGTGACGAGCGGCGCGGCCGGCAGTCTGCATGAGGCTGGTGGTGGAGCGCAGGTAACCTTCCTTGTCAGCGTCGAGAATCGCCACCAGCGACACCTCGGGGAGGTCGAGACCCTCCCGGAGGAGATTGATGCCGACCAGGACGTCGAAATCGCCTTTGCGCAGCGCGCGGAGGATTTCGACTCGCTCGATGGCGTCGATCTCGCTGTGCAGGTACCGGACGTTGATCCCGATGTCCCGAAGGTAATCCGTCAATTCCTCGGCGGTCCGCTTGGTGAGGGTGGTGACGAGGGAGCGTTCCCTGGCATCGGCCCGACGACGAATCTCCTCGATCAAGTCGTCGATCTGCCCCCGCAGGGGTTTCACCACGACCTCGGGATCCACAAGGCCCGTGGGGCGGACGATCTGTTCGATGACGCGACCCGCACTCCACTCGAGTTCCTGGCCGCCGGGCGTCGCGCTGGCGTAGATGGTGTGCGGCTGCATGGATTGGAATTCGGTGAAGGAAAGCGGTCGGTTGTCGAGAGCGCTTGGCAGCCGGAAACCGTGCTCGACGAGGACGGTTTTCCGGGCCATGTCCCCCGCATACATCCCGCCGATCTGCGGAACGGTCGCGTGTGATTCGTCGATGAGCAGCAGGAAGTCCCGGGGGAAGAAATCGATGATGCATGAACGGGCGCGACCCCGCGGGCCGTCCCGCGATGTGGCGTGAATAATTCTCAATGCCCGAGCAGAAGCCGATTTCCTCCAGTCATCTCGAGGTCGTATTCGGTCCGCATCTTGATGCGTTGGGCCTCGAGGAGTTTGCCCTGCCTTTCGAACCAGGCGATGCGCTCGCCGAGTTCCTCGCGGATCGAGAGGAGAGCGCGCTTGAGTTTCGTCTGCGGGGTGACGAATTGTTTGGCTGGAAAGATGGTCAGCGCCGTCGAGCGGCTCGAGCGTGCCGCCAGTCAGGGGGTCGAAGCGGGTGATCCGGTCGACTTCCTCGCCGAAAAACTCCACGCGCACTCCATCCTCCGTATCGGCCGGCCGCAGTTCGACGGTGTCGCCACGAACGCGAAATTCGCCGCGCTCGAAGGCAATGTCATTTCGCGAATACTGGAGGTCGACCAGGCGGGCGAGAAAGTGCGTCCCGACCCGTGCCGCGACCAACGCAGACGGGCAGGATCATGGACTCGTAATCCTCTTTGCTGCCGATGCCGTAGATGCATGAGACGCTGGCGACGACGATGACGTCGCGCCGCGACAGGAGCGAACTCATCGTCGAGAGGCGAAGTCGCTCGATGTCCTCGTTGATGCTGGAATCCTTCTCGATGAAGGTGTCGCTTCGCGGGATGTAGGCCTCGGGCTGGTAGTAATCGAAGTAACTGACGAAGTATTCGACGGCATTGCGGGGGAAGAACGCCTTGAACTCGGCATAAAGCTGGGCGGCGAGCGTTTTGTTATGGGAGATGACAAGTGTCGGCCGCTGGGCGTGCTGGATGACGTTCGCGACGGTGAACGTCTTTCCCGAGCCCGTGACGCCGAGAAGGACCTGGTGTTTGCGTTCTTCGTCCAGGCCGGCGCACAATTCCCGGATCGCGCCAGGTTGATCCCCGGCAGGGGCATAGGGCGAGGCGAGCTCGAAGTTCACGATGCCATCGTAGCGCGAGCCGGGAGTTGCGGCGAGGTTCGTCCGCGCAGGCGGATTTCGAGGGGGAGCCTTCGGCCCTTGGCAACCCGCCTCGCCCGACTCGATCCGATCGATGGCAGGGTCCTATTCCCGTTCCACACCGCTGTTCCAATACTCTCCGATCTTGTCGGCCGAGGGTACGGCGAGGGGACGGACGACACGCATGCCGAGGAATTGGGCGTCGGTGTGATACCAGATGCTCTTGGGGAGCTGCGGATCCTGCACCTTCCAACTCTTCGAGGAAAACCGGCGCGCGGCGCTTCGGAGTTTGGCCGCGTCCTCGTCATCAAAACTGCCGCCGCGGACGACCTGGGGATAGGATTTGAGGGAACGATTCCACGGATCGACCAGTTCCTTGCCGGCATTCTTCATGTACCACTCGGGATCGTATTGATCGAGACACCATTCAACGACGTTCCCGTGCATGTCGTGAAGGCCCCAGGGATTCGGCTTCTTTTGGCCGACCTTCTGGTATTTCCAGTCGCTGTTTTCGCCCCACCAGGCGTAGTCACCGAGCTTGGAAGGGTCATCCCCGAAGGAGTAGGCGGTGGCCGTCCCGGCTCGACAGGCGTACTCCCACTCGGCCTCGGTCGGCAGCCGGTAGAAATGGCCGGTGCGCGCGCTGAGCCATTCGCAGTACTTATTGGCGCCGTGCTGGGTCATGGAGATGGCTGGGAAGCCATCTTTTCCCATGCCAAAGCTCATTTCGACGTACGGCTTGGTGGGTCGGCTGATGGCATCGGAGATCTTGTCCACATAGGGCTCGGTGTGGTGACGATTCCGCATGTCCTGTTCGATCTCCGGTCGCATGTAGAGTTCGTATTCGTTCCAGGTCACCTCGCATTTCCCCATCCAGAATGGGGAGAGCTTGACCTTGACCTGCGGTCCCTCGTCCGCCTGGTGGCCCTCCTCGGAATCGGGACTTCCCATCATGAATTCGCCCCCGGGAATGGGCAGCATGTCGAAGCCGACGTCGGTGCCCAGGATGGTCTCCCGGTAGGCCTTCATGTCGGCGGGTTCCTTCTCGGCGGTGGTCTTGGTGATCTGATCGTGAATCGCCTGGACGGTCGCGGCCTCGTTGCCGGCCGGCGCCTCCTCGGCCCTGCGGGCGACAAGAACCACGCCCTTGGATTCGACGATCGGTTGGATCGGGTTGACGTCGATGGCTTCCGAAGCTGCGCAGGGTCGGGACAGAGCAAGCCATCCGCACATCAGACCGAGAAGAAGGCAGGCGCGATTCCGCATAGGTGCATGTGTTGAGCCCATCACCAGAGGCGAGCTTCAAGGAGAACTTGTCCGCAGGTCAATGGCGGGAACACCGAATTGCCGCCGCAGAAAGGCGAATTCCAATCTGAATTCCGCAAGCGAAATCTCTCCCTGGTTGCCCGAAAACCGTTCCCTCCTTCCACAACACTAGCTCCGCGGGTGGAACCGCCGGTGGACCTCGCGCAAGCGACTGGAGGCGACGTGCGTGTAGACCTGCGTGGTGCCGATGCTGGCGTGCCCAAGCAATTCCTGAATCACCCGCAGATCGGCGCCGTTCTCCAGGAGGTGGGTGGCAAAGCTGTGGCGCAGCATGTGAGGGGTGACAGGCACACGGACACCGGCAGCGCGCGCCCGTCGGCGGACCCGGGCCCAAAGGGCGGTGTGGGAAAACGCTGTGCCACGCCGGGTCAGGAAGACATTGGCTGGCGAGCGAGGTCGCACGAGGCGCGGCCGGGCCTGGGCGAGATAGGCTTCGATGGCTTCGATCGCGCGACGACCCACCGGCACGATGCGTTCCTTGTTGCCTTTGCCGATCACATTGACATAGCCGGCATCGAGATGGAGTTGCTCCAGGCGCAGGCCTCGCAATTCGGCCAGCCGCAATCCCGACGCATAGGCCAGTTCGAGCACGGCGGTATCGGCGTGGTCGGAGGGATCGCCGTTGGGAAGCGGCGCCAGGAGTCTCTCGATCACCCCCGCCGACAGCGACTTCGGCAGCCGCTGCCAACGACGCGGAAGCGAGAGCAGTTCCGCGACGTTCTCCGCGACGTGGCCCTCTGTCGCCGCGAACTTAAAGAACGCCCGGAAGGCGGCGGCTTCGAGGTACAAGGTTTCCACGCTCAACCGCCGCGGTGATCCGGCAGGTTCATGGGCGGGCGTCCGTGCGCGTTCGACTTCGAGAAAAGCCACCAGGTGTTGAAAGGTCACGCCACGCCAGTCGGTCAGATCCCTTTTGGACGCCCACAGGCAGAAACGGCGGAGCACCAGGGCGTAGGTCTTCTGGGTGTGCTCCGCCTGCCCTCGTTCATGTCGCAGAAAGAGCAGGAAGTCTTCGACGAGGTTTTCCACGTTGGCGTGTCAGTAGGTCACGGGGCCTGGCGGGCTTCGACATTCAGCCTGCGGCCGGTGATCCGTTCAAAGGCCTCCAGGTACTTCGCACGGGTTCGGTCCACGATCTCCGGCGGAAGAACCGGGGCGGGAGGCGTCTTGTCCCAGTGGAGTGACAGGAGGTAGTCCCGAACAAATTGCTTGTCGAAGCTCGGCTGGGTGCGACCTGGCTGGTGGAGGCTGGCGGGCCAGAACCGGGAGGAATCGGGCGTGAGGACCTCGTCGATCAACGTGAGGTCACCTTCGCAGAATCCGAATTCGAACTTCGTGTCGGCGATCAGGATGCCGCGATCGCGAGCGTAAGCGCGCGCGGAGTCGTAAAGGCGGAGGCTCAGGGCCCGCACCCGTTCGGCGGTGGCGCGCCCGACAATCTCGCAGGCCCGCTCAAACGGAATGTTCTCATCGTGCCCGTGTTCCGCCTTTGTCGCCGGCGTGAAGATCGGTTCCGGCAGCTCGGACGCCTCCTCGAGTCCGCCGGGGAGCGCGATCCCGCAGACGGTTCGACGGCGCTGGTATTCGTTCCAGCCCGAACCAGCCAAATACCCACGCACGACGCACTCGATCGGCAGGGGACGCGCTTTGCGCACGACCATGCTCCGGCGGGCCAGGAGCGCCGCGAACGGCTGCAAGTTCCCGGGCAACGGGTCCTCCGGCCCGAGCAGGCGGTGGTTCGGCACGAAGGATTTCAGGTGATCGAACCAGAAATGTGAGATCTGCGTCAGGACCTCGCCCTTTTGCGGGATGCCATTTGGCATCACGCAGTCAAAGGCCGAGATGCGATCCGTCGCGACCAGGAGGAGGGAATCGCCAAGGTCGAAGAGTTCGCGGACCTTGCCGCTCTTGATCCGCGGAATGCCAGGCAGCGAAAGTTCGGTCACAGCCGTCTCGGACATCGTGCCAAAACGCTAGAGTCCCCGCTGGCAGTCGGTAAAACGAAAACCCGTATCGGCAGGGTTCATCGCGGCGAAATCCCCGCGACGGCGATACGACGCCTCCCGCGGTCGGGGACGGAAATCGGCCTTCCTGGGCCTACTCCGGGGCCGATGCGGGGGCCGGCCTTCGAGGTCCATTCGGAGAGGATCCCTCGAGGCCGGACATGTCGGGCCGGGTCAGGGATTTCAGCGGAAACCGACCGCCAATCGCCTCGAGTTTCGAGAGGAGGAGGGTCTCCAGCGGCTTGCCGACGAGGAGCTGCAGTTCCTGGCGCGGCGCATCCAGGAGGATGCGCCGTCGGGATTTTTCGAGTTCTTCGCGCATTCCGGCGTCTTCAACCGCCAGCTCGAGATTGGTGCGCCCGGCCGTGTAGATCCCCCAATCGCGCGCCACGACCCAGGCGGAGGCGACAATCGCCGGGTCCCGGATTCCCCCGGAACCGACCGCCTGCGTCACCTCCGGCAGCATCGGGTCCTCGGCGGCGACCAGTTCTTGGTAAAGGGCTTCCCGTTGACGGCGGAGGTTCGTCGGGTCGGTCACTGGCGTCGTCTCTTCCTGGGTTGCAGGCGTTCCCGCCGCAACCGCGGGCGGCGACGGGATTCTCAGGGGCGGCGACTCGACCGCCGGGGCGGGTGGAAGGGCCCGCTGGGGAGCGATTTCGGTCGCGGGTGGCGGTGGCTGCGGGTGCCGACCAAAAAGGAGGAGAAAAATGGCGCCACCCAAAGCAGTGGCGACCCCGACTGCCACCGTCCAGGGAAAGGGACCATCACCTGTTTTCATGCGTGAAAGTCACCGGTCGCGAGCCCCACCTTCGGACGATGAAACGCGGGGGGAGAGCCCTGCCCCGTCCCGCATGCGCGGGGACACCCTCTCCCATCGGATGCTGATCTTTACCCATACGCTGCATCGCTGGAGACCGGGGCAAGGCGTCATTGTGGGACTCCGGTCCGTGGAGCGACGAACGGTCCCGGAGGGACCGGGGACAATAGCCGGGATGCCGCGACACGCCGTCGTCGTGCCTGAGACCGACACGGTCTCCAGCACGCGATTTGTGGGGCAGGCTCAGCATCCGGTGGGAGAGGGACGGGGTGAGGGCAGATTCATGGGAAGACACCGGCCGGCGGCGCACCTGAAGGCTTGCCTCGAATCCCGGAACCGGGCAAGCACGGGAAATGACCGCGGGGCTCCCGCACCATGAGTTGGCTGCAATCGTTCATTGAGCTGGTCCTTCACGTCGACGTGCACCTGGAGGCCCTGGTGCGCGACTATGGCCCGTGGGTGTACCTCGTCCTGTTTGTCGTGGTCTTTTGCGAGACCGGCCTTGTGGTGACTCCATTCCTGCCGGGTGACTCCCTCCTGTTCGCCGTCGGCGCGTTGAGCGGGAGGGGCGCCCTGGATGTGTGGGTCTGCCTGGGGGTGCTCCTGGCTGCCGCGGTTCTGGGCGACACGGCCAATTATTGGATCGGTTTCTGGCTCGGTGACCGATGGGTTCACACCCGGTCCAGATGGCGCCTGAATCCGGTCTACGTGGCGCGAACGCATGCCTTCATGGACAAGTATGGTCCGAAGGCGGTCGTCCTGGCCCGATTTGTTCCGATCGTCCGCACCTTCACGCCGTTCGTGGCGGGTCTGGGTTCCATGACCTATCGACGGTTCATGCTCTACAATCTTCTTGGAGGTGGGCTGTGGGTTGCGCTGCTTGTGCTCGCGGGCCATTTCTTCGGCGGATTGGACATTGTTCGAAAGAACTTCTCGCTCGTGATCGTGGCGATCATCGCCATCTCCCTTCTCCCGCCGGTGATTGAGGTGCTCCGCCATCGACGAGGTCGTGGCGGCAAGTCGAGCGGGGTCGGCAAGGAAGCGGCTTCGACGGGTGCCCCGGAGTGAGCTGGGCACATTCGACCCGAGTCCGGGGGACCCAGCGCGGGCGGGAGTGGGCCGTTCATTTCTTGGCTCCCAAGGAACAAGATCAACGTCCGTTCCTCAATTGCCTCTGCCATCATCCTGTCAGAATCTGTTGAGGAAAAGGGGGGCGCTCGTTCCCTGGCAGGCGGCGTCAACGGGCGATGCCAATTCGCAGACCTTCTTTGAATCCAAAGAGCTCCAACAAGAGGGGAGGAGATGTGCATGAAACGCTTTCACACGGTCCGACTCGACGGTGGACCTTTGATTCTTCGGTACGTTGTTTCGATCGCCGCATTCGGTAGCCTGTCCTTTGGAATACAGGGTGCGTCGATAACGGCCCTGGGCGATTTGCCAGGAGGCACCTTCGACAGCTTCGCCTGTGGGGTCTCGGCCAATGGTCGAGTCGTAGCGGGTACAGGTCGGGTTTTTCAGAATTCCTATTCACAGGCGCAGGCGTTCCGCTGGACTCGTGAACAGGGAATGACGAGCCTCGGCGGAATGTCCGGTTCACCTTACGAAAGTCAGGCCTTCGGCATATCGGCCGATGGGACCACGGTTGTCGGACAAGCCGATGCCGCCATCATACATACAGGATGGATTGAACGGGGTGCTCCCCAGGCCTTTCGATGGATTGTAACCCAAGGAATGACCCAATTGGTGCCCTACAGGGAGAATTACTATCCGTGGGAGTGGTGCGGGGCCCGCGGCGCGTCGCCCGATGGCGGCATCATTGTGGGAGAAGGCCAGGAATCGATGGGTTCTGGTCGGCAGCCAGGAACGCCAGTCCAAGGATTCGTGTGGCGCCCCCAATCCCCCTGGAGCCTGTCCCCCTTGTTTGGACTCCGATGGGGAGATGAAGCCATTGCAAACGCCATTTCGGCAGACGGCTCGACAATTGTGGGTTCGAGCTCCGGACGGTTCGGCCCCCTGAGTTCGTCGGTATGGATCACCGAGGCGGTGCGTTGGGGGCGCTGGTCGGTTGCGCCAGAGTTCTATGACCCGTCGCCGGTGGGCCTGGGGCATCTGCAAGGAGGGGAGGAAGACAGTTTCGCGACAGCCGTTTCGGCCGATGGCAGCACGATCGTCGGCTATGGCGCGTCGGCCAGTGGCAGGATGGCATTCCGGTGGACGGCCGGCGAAGGCATGGTGGGCCTCGACGTTTTGCTGGGAGACGAATCCTGGAGCGCGGCAGAAGGCGTTTCAGGGGACGGCCTCGTGGTGGTCGGAAATAGTGACCGGGGCGGGTTCCTCTGGACCCCTCAGGCGGGCATGAGACTTCTGCCTGATGTGCTTTTGGAGAAGGGCTTGGACCCCACCGCCAGCGGCTGGACGGAGCTGGGTGTGGGGGCGATCTCACCCAATGGACAGTTCCTCGTCGGCGGAGGCGTTCATCACCAGGCAAGGGAGGCCTTTCTTATTGATTTTGGCGCACCGCCCCAACCGCCCCCGTCGGCGAGTGGTCCCGCCGGTTCAGGATACGATTCCGGGCGAACTCGTCCGTGATTTCCGGCGTGCCGCGCGGAGCGGATTCACCTGCGGTCGGCTGCCAGTTTATTAAAGACATGCAGCCGACTTTCGGGCAGGAAGGGCCCTCTCCCATGAATGTCCTGTTCTTTGCGCGCCCACTGGCGCGAGGCGACGATGTCACGACCACGATGCGGAGTGGGCCCTTGCATGGCATCTGGGCTTTCAACATCCATCTCTGGCCGGGCCTCCATTGCCTTCTCGTGGCTCTGTTCGCATCGTTGGGTATCGGTGCGACACGCGCCAGTTCCACCCCCCTGCCCCGGAGCACGCCCGAGGAACAAGGAGTCGCGTCCGGCATGCTCCTTGATTTCGTCAATGCCGCGGACCGGGAGGTGGACGCCATGAACAGCTTCATGCTCGTGCGCCATGGACGCGTGGTGGCGGAGGGATGGTGGGCGCCCTACGGCGCCGAAAGTCCCCACGAACTCTACTCCCTGAGCAAGAGCTTTACGTCGACCGCGGTGGGCATGGCGGTCGCCGAACACCGGTTCAGCGTCAACGACACGGTGCTCGGTTTTTTTCCCGGCGACGGTCCGACCCAACCCGGTGCCAATCTCCAGGCGATGCGTGTGCGGGACCTGTTGACCATGTCGACGGGGCACCAGGACGAGTCGCCTGTCGCGGCGGACCGGATCTCGACGACGGCCTTTCTGGCTCACCCGGTTCCCCATAAACCCGGCACCCACTTCAAATACAACACCCCCGCGACGTACATGCTATCGGCGATCGTCCAGAAGGTCACGGGACAGACCGTCCTCGACTATCTCACGCCGCGGTTGTTCGAGCCGCTCGGGATCGAGGACCCGACGTGGGCGACGAGCACGCAGGGGATCTCCCTGGGTGGCTATGGCCTTCGCGTCCGAACCGAGGACATCGCGAAACTCGGGCAGCTCTATCTTCAGAAGGGGGAATGGAACGAGCACCAGCTCCTGCCCGCGGCCTGGGTCGCGATGGCGACCTCCCGCCAGGTTTCCAACGGCAGCAACCCGGACAGCGATTGGGAACAGGGCTACGGATTCCAGTTCTGGCGCTGCCGCCACGATGCCTTTCGCGGCGATGGCGCCTTCGGTCAGTATTGCGTGGTGTTGCCCGGCGAGGATGCAGTCCTGGCGATCACCAGTGGCGTCCGCGACATGCAGCACGTTCTGAACGTGGTCTGGGACCGCCTGCTCCCCGCGCTGCAATCGGCGCCGCTCGCCTCCAACCCTCCCGGCGTGGCCGCCCTGAGGGCCAAATTGGCCGGCCTGAGCCTGCGCCCGCCGGAGGGATCCGCGGCGGCCAACGGCACGAGCCGGTTCCTCGGGAAGACGTACCGGTTTCCAGACAACGAACATCATGTCGACTCGATCCGGCTGACGAGCGATGACCCTCAGGGCAACTCGATCCGGCTCGTCCTCGGGCATGCCGGCCGGGAGGAGCGGATCGCCTGTGGTCGCGAGGAGTGGCAGAAGGGACAATTTCCCGTCCTTTTTCCGGACGAACGCGTCGCGGCGCGAGGCGCCTGGACTGATTCGGAGACATTCACGGCGAAGGTCTGCGCCTATGAGACTCCATTCTTTGCCAGCCTGCGCCTCCATTTCGGGGGCGACGCCGCGCAACTCGAGGTGGCGTTCAACGCGGGATTCGGCCCGCTTCAATGGGCGGTTCTCGAGGGCCATTCGGACGGGGCAAATGACCGTTAGCCGTGAACCGGGTTATGGAGACGAGTGGTGAAATTCCGTGTCCGTGGTGCGGGGAAAGTGTCACCGTCGTGGTGGACACCGCGATCAGCCAGCAGCGCTGGACGTTGGATTGCGAGGTGTGTTGCCGGCCCATCGAGGTCCGCGCGCAGTGCCAGCCCGGCGAGATTCTGAGCTTGGACGCACGGGAAGGCTGAACCAGCCTCGGCCCGGGCACGCCATCACCCGGACCGGCTTTTGTGCGCCGGGTGCGCGCGGGTCCGAACCTCTACCATGAAACCGGAAATCGTCCTGTGGATTTACCTCGTGATCCTCGTCATCGGCGGCGTGTACGGCTTCGTCAGGGCCCGGAGCGTGGTCTCGCTGGTGACGTCACTGATCTTTGGCGCGCTGCTCGCCGCGGCGGCGCTGGGGTTGTTCGGGTGGATCTACGCGGGCGATCTGATCCTGGCGATCCTGGTGGTCGTGTTCGCCATCCGATTTCAGAAGACGCGGAAGTTCATGCCGGCGGGCATGCTCGCGATCCTGACGATCGCGGCGATCCTGGTCCGGATCATGATGCTCTGGGGTTGAGGCGGGCGGCACGCCGGATTCAGCTCTGCGGCAGGCCCAGGACCCCGGGCAATTCCCGCAGATCGTCGATGAGATGGGTATGGGGATGGAGGGCCAATTCCGCGTGGGAATGGGTGTCATGCGCGATTCCAATCACCCGCCCGCAGCCGGCGGACATGCCCTGGTGAAGGTCGGCAGGCGTGTCACCGACCTTGGCCACGGAATCGACTTTCGCGACCCCTGTGCGGTGCATGGCTTCGAGGATCGTGTCCGGGGATGGGCAGCCGTTGTCGACCTCGTCACTGGCAACGGTCGCGTCCAACAGGCCGGGCGATGACCAACCCAGCCGGTCCAGGATGACCTTGACCACCGGCCGGCTGAACCCGATGTCGAGCGCGACTTTCAGGCCGGCGGCCTTGAGGCTCCGGAACACCGATGTGGCGCCCGGCATTTCGTGAACCGAAGTGTCCGACGTGAAGAAGGCGGTCATCCGCTCAAGGAAGTTGTCATGCACGGCACGCACGTGGGCATCCGCGGGTCTGGCGCCCAGGCCTTCGGTCAGCAATCTTCGGACGGCGGTGATCCGGGCAAAGCCGAGGACAGCGCTGACACGTTCGCGCGTGGTGGGGACACCGGCATCCTCCATGGCCCTGAGAAGACAGCGAGTGACGGCATCGTCGTCGCGCACCGTGGTGGCGGTCATGTTGAAGATCACCAGCGCCAGAGGAGGCTTCATTCCCCAGGCAGGATCGCGGGCGTGCGTCGCGGGTACAGCCACAGGCAAAGCACGGCTGAGATGATGGCCAGAAAAGCGAGGCACGGAAAGGCCAGCGTGTACCCCCCAAGGTCGAGCAGTCTGCCAAATGCCTTGCCGGCAAAGATCGCCGCCAGGTAGCCCGCGCCGTCCACGAGCCCCGCCACGGTTGCGACATAGCCCCGTCCGCGGATCTCCAGGGCCAGGACGCCCGCCAGCAGACTGTAGGGGCCGTACGTCAGGAAGCCGACGACACCGACGGCGATCGTGGCCACCGCAAGGCCCTGCCGGGCCATGGCAGGCAGAAAGAACAGGACGACCCCCAGGAGCGCCAGGATCAGGACGAGCAACATCTTCCGCGCCTGGGGCGTCACCCGACCAAAGACCCAGCCGAGAAGGAGAATCCCCAGCGCGCCGAGGGCGTCGAACGGCGTGGAAAGAAATGCCGCCATCCTGTTGGAGATTTCACTTCCCCATTCGGTGGTGAAGAAGTCCACGGTCCAGGTGTTGAAGGTCTCCCGGAGGAGGGTGAGCGTGAAGCTCAGCGCGCAGACGACCCAGAACTGGCGGATGCGGAACAGGTCGCGAATCTGGGCCCACTGGAACCGCGGTTCGGCGGTGGACGCGTGGTGCTCAGGCGGCGGAGACGGAGACGAGGTTCGTGTTGTGCCCGCCTCCCGCGGCAGGATCAGCCAGCAAACCGCCACGATGACCAGAAGGACCAGGGACGGGCCGCCCATGACCCATCGCCAGTCGTTCCCGGAGACGCCCGCGATCCAGCCCGCGAGCAACGTGGCGCAGACTCCTCCGAAGACAAAACCCAGGGAAAGGACGGCCATGGCGAAGGCATGCCAGCGGGTGGGAAACCAATCGGGAACCAGTTTCACCATCGAACCCCAACCCGCGGAACCGGCGAGACGGTTGCCACTGTACGCAAGGGTTAGCACGCCCAGTGTCGGCGCAAGTCCCCCCCAGATTCCGAAGAGGGCGACCAGCAGAAGGCTCGTCAGAAAACAGGCGCGTCCGCCGATGCGGTCAATGACAACTCCAAACCCGAATTTGCCCGCGACATAGGCGATGGTGCTGAGGCTCGCAATTTCACCCAGACGTTCCTTCGACGCGCCGAACGCGTTTTCCAGCATCGGGATCGCGACGGAGAAATTCTTCCGGCAAAGGTAGACCCCGATATACCCGAAGACGAGGACCGCGAGATAGAGGGTGCTGCGCCATTCGGCAGACGCTTCTGTGTTTCGGTCCGGCCTGTCCGAAAGTGCTGACACGCGTTCGCTGGGGATGCGGCTGACCGCGGCGAAGGCCCGTCGTCCGCGGACCCAGTCGCACTGCGGGAGCGCGGATCGTCAACAACTCTGGTCCCCAGCGCAAGCCGTCAACGCGACTTCAGCCGGAGAACCCGAACCGATAGCGTTCCTCCTCGGCGGAGATCCCAAGGGCCTGGCAGACACGGCGCGCCGCCAGGAGGTTGGCGGCCGATTTCACCATCCGATCGAACTCATGTTGGGAGAGGGTCGCTCCGTCATGGTGGATCTCCAGGATTCGAAAGCCCCGATCCAACAGCTCCATCAGGAATTCCGTCGCCCCGACAGGATCGTCTGTCAGGTGATGGCTGGTGGTGGTGTGTTGCCGAAACTGAACGCTGTAGTCGATCTTGTATTTGGGGAGCATGGCGCTTGTCATGGCTTTGACCCCAGCCTTGTCCCGATACGAACCCCGTCAACTCGCGAGGGGCGGAGCCTCCGCAACGTCACGGAGCGCACGTCATCCTCGAGCCGTTGGCAGACCCGGGTGCCGTCGATAGTCTCGGCCCATGCCGAAGCCGAGCCGGTCCTCCTCGCCCATCCGCCCGTGCGATCCCTGGGAGTTCCCTCGTTCCGCCGTCCGCTTCGCCACCCGGCTTGTGCCGCGTCCTGGCCGCGTCATGCCGCTCGTGCTTGCCGGCTTTGGTTTGTTGGTGGCGGCCGGGGCCGATCGCCCCGGAGATTCTCTGCCGCGGATTCGCATCGCCCCCGACGGCCACGGATTTGTCACCACCACCGGAAAGCGCTTCGTCCCGTTCGGAGTGAACTATTACCGGCCGGGAACAGGCTGGGCGCCCCAGGTGTGGAAGGAATTCGAGCCGGAGGCCACCCGGCGCGATTTTGCGCGTCTTCACGGGATCGGAGCGAACTGTATTCGCGTGTTCCTGACCTATGGATCCTTCGAGGAACAGCCGGGAATCCTGAGCGAGGACGGCTTCAAGAAGCTGGATCAGTTCCTGAACCTTGCAGCCGGCGCGGGTCTGTATGTGCAGCCAACGGGTCCCGATCATTGGGAAGGCCTTCCCGAGTGGGCGCGGACGGATCGGATCAGCGCCGGACCTGTCCTTCAGGCCCTCGAGGCATTCTGGCGGCAGTTGGCCTCCCGTCTGCGTGGGAGGCCGGAGGTGTTTGCCTACGACCTGTTGAACGAACCGGAGGTCGCCTGGGACAGTCCGCCTCTCCGCGAGAAATGGAACCAGTGGTTACAGGCCCGGTACGGTGACGGGGAGGCCCTGGCACGCGGCTGGGGAAGGACGAACCTCCCTCCCCTGGGCCGCATCCCGCCGCCTCCGCGGGAGGATGCCCTTCTCGATCCGCGTCTCCTCGATTTCCAGAATTTCCGTGAATCCCTGGCGGTCGATTGGACGCGCCGGCAGGCGGCGGCGATCAAGGCGGCGGATCCCGATGCCCTCGTCACCGTGGGATGGATCCAATGGTCCGTTCCCGTCGTCCTGGCGGATGTGGGGCACTACTCCGGGTTCCGGCCCGAGGCCCAGGCGCCCTGGATCGATTTTCTGACGTTCCATTTCTATCCGCTGGCCAATGGGGCCTATCACTACCGTTCCGAGACCGACGAGGCTCGAAACCTTGCTTATCTCGACCGACTGACACGCGAAACGATCCGCTTTCACAAGCCGGTCGTTCTCGGGGAATTCGGGTGGTACGGCGGGGGCAGGCCCCGGGCATTTGGGGACGTGCCTGCGGCGACCGAGGATCAGCAAGCCGGGTGGTGCCGGCGGGTGGTTGAATCGACCGAGGGCCGTCTCGCCGGTTGGCTGAACTGGGGTCTCTACGATCAGCCGGAGGCGACGGACGTCAGCCAGTTCACCGGTCTCTTCACTTCGGAGGGAACCTCCAAGGCGTGGTGCCGGACGTTTCGATCGCTGGCGATCCGCCTGCGAGACGGACCCCGCGCGACCGTGGAGCCAGGCGCGGATGCGAAGCGACCCGCGATCGACTGGGACCGGCAGCGCACCAGCCGGCAGGCCGTCGACGCGTTCCGCGAGGCGGATTTCCACGCGTGGCAGGTGGCGGCACCGCGCCTCGACCCCCGGTGAGCACCTCGCCACTTCCGTCGCGGAAGCGCGACCTCCTCCTGTCGCTGAAGAACGGCACGGTGGAATCTTGCTTCAGCGTGCCCATGCTGAATCTGACGCTGACGCAGTTCCCCTTCGTGATTGCGTTCGCGGTGGAGGGACTTGGGTGGCGCGCGGGGGCCATTGGATGGCTTGCGGCGATCCACCATCTGTGCAACGCGGCCCAACCGCCACTGATGTGGTTTCTCCGGCGGCGCATGTCCCTTCGGCGCATTATGATTCTGGGCTTCCTGATCAACGCCCTGCCGTGGGCCTCGATGGTTTTTCTGCCCTGGATGGGCGGACTTCGGGACGCCTGCTTCGCGGGCGTGGTGATCGTGGCGACGCTGGGCAACAGCCTGTGCGCGGTGGCGTGGTCGTCGGCCATGGGGGAATTGGTCCCGCTGCATCTCCGTGGGCGCTACTTCGGACACCGGAACATGATCTTCGGATTCTGGACGCTCCTGGTGGTGCTCGCCGCCGGCTTTTTTGCCGAGCACTATCACAATTCCCTGCGCGTCTTCGCCTGCATCTTCGCGGTGGCGGCAGTGATGCGCCTTCTCGGACTCTACTTTCTCCTGCGAATGAAGTTTCCGCCTGCGGTTCATCAGCCGGCGGCCCAAAAGGAACGGCTTTCCGATTACGTGGCGGTGTTTCGGACTCCGAATTATCTCTGGCTGCTGGCCTTTGTGGGCGCGTGGGGTTTTGCGCTCAACCTCGGCCAGCCGTTCTACAGCGTCTATATCTTGAGAGAACTGCCCCTTTCGATCCGCGACCTGACGATCCTGACGACCCTGGGGAGCCTGGGAGGACTCGTGATGCTGCCGACCTGGGGGATACTTGGGGACCGATTCGGCAGCAAGCCCGTGATGTTGATGAGCTCATTATTATGGGCGGGAACGGCACTCCCGGCCTGGCTCGTGGCCGGGCCGCACCGGTATCTTCACCTTTACCCCATGTATTTCTTCGTCGGTGCGGCGACTGCAGGTTTTCAGCTCTGCCAGTTCAACCTCATGGTCAAGATGATCCCGGCGCGTTCCACCGCACCCTTCATCTCGGTGTTCCTGGCCGGCATCAGTTTGATGACGGCCCTCGGCCCCATTACCGGAGGTCAACTCCTGGTCCACCTGCCGCATGATCTCGGTCGGTTTTTGGGCGAGCCGATCCTTCGTTTCCATGCAGTGTTCGTCGGGTCCCTTGCGCTATGCCTGCTGGCGACCCATGCCCTTCAGCAGATGCAGGAACCCGCCGAGCGACCCGTCGCCGAGCTGGCGCGGGTGATGCGGCGCATGCGCGAGTTCAACCCGGTGCTCGGGCTGGTCGCCCTTGGGGAGATGGTCTTCACCCCGAGACGGCTCACACTGTTGGCGGAGCAATCGATGCGGAGGCTGCGCCGGCAGACCGCCGATCTCGCTGAGATTGGCGAGGAACTTGCCGGCGCCAGCCTCGGGATGCTCCTCCGTCGATTCATTCCCACGAAGGAAAGATCCACCACGAAGGACACGAAGGACACGAAGGGTTGAGGAGAGGGCGGTCGATGGACCGTCATCGAAGCCCCGTGGGCGGGCGGGTCCCGGTGCGAGTGCCCGGGTTGGTGAAACGACCTCGAGAAGAAGCTCCGTATTCCCGATCCATTCCTCGTCTCCGTCGTGGTTCAAGGATCGACGCGGATCCGCAGAAATCGAGAGCCGGTGTTGACGGCGATGTCGGCTTGCAGACGCCCGACTCCGTCCACCGTCGCGACGCCGGTCGCCACAGGGCTCCAGGATTGGAGGTCCGTGCTGGCCTCGACGACGTGGCGCCCTCCCATGCGAGCGCTCCAGGTAACGCGAATGCCCGGGGGACCATGAACGCCGGCGGTCGTCCCGATGGGGGTTCGCGCGATGGTTGCGATGCTGAGGATGACGGGAGCAACGCCGCCGGATTCTTCAACAGGGTTGGGCCCCACGGTGCCGCCTTGATTGTCAAAAGACACCGCGCGGACGGTGCCGTCCGTCCGGATCTCGCCGCCCGCCCGAAGCGTCAGCGTGTCATTGATCGTCAGGATCTGAGACGGGGGCACTTCCACGATGCCACCCACCGCAACGGCCCCCTCGACGGTGTTGCGCGCGCTGAAGATCCAGTGTCCCGCCGCCGTGTTCGACAGCAGGAAGCGACCGGTGACACGCGCATCGGGATCGAACGTAACCTGGAGACCCCCAAGATCGACCGGTGCGGTGAGAATCAGCCGGCCGGAGTTCCGCAAGCGAACCGCGCCCGTCCCGTCGAAAGAGGCCCCGGCCAGGATCGTGTGCGGACCGGGTTCGAGGATCATCGCCGCACCCGGTCCTATATCCGAAACCCCTGACCACATTGAGTCGGCAACCGAAAGGGAGCCGGAAGGGATGTCGAGTCTGCCGGCCTGTTCGAAGCGTAGCGCACTGTTGAGCTCAAGACGGGGATTGCCCGCTTCGAAGCGGATGAGACCCTCGTTGCGCAGGACGGAATTGGTCCCGCCGGTCCGGAACAGAGTGTTGGTACCGACGACACGAAGCTCTCCAGTGGGCTGAACCCGAAGGGTTCCCTCGCTGAAGGTCAGGTTCCGGATCTCCGAGAGCACGACGAGGCCAGCCGCGTGAAGTCGGGTGCTGAGGGTCTTGGCCGTGAAGTTCGTGAACGCCAGTTCCGCCGCCGTCCCCACAAGGATGATCCCGTCGCCCTCGAGTTCTCCGCCGCCCCAGATGCCGCGGCCCGTGAGCGTCAGGGTTTGATCCGACTGCAGAGTGCCGCTCTGAAGGTTGAGGTCGGAAAGGAAAACCGGGGCCCGGACGATCAGTCGACCCGAGCGAATGAACGTCATACCGGTGTTGGTGAAGGTGGACGTCACCTCGAGGCTGCCCGTCCCGACCTCCACCTGTCCGGCCGGAGTGAACCCACCATCGATGCGGTTGGTCCCCGCGCCAAACTGGAGAAGGCCGTCGCCGCCGAGCCGTGAACCGGCTTCGTGAAGAAATCCGCCATGGAATTCGAGCGCCCCGTTCGCGGGGGCGACCATCGACTTTCGGTTCACGCCGCCGGATTTGAAGATCATCCGGCCGGAACTCAGGGCCAGTTCGCCCTCCTGCGCGAAGCGGACGCGGTCGAACGTGACGGTGTTGGTGCCGGTTTTCTCGACGCGGCCGCGATTGACGAGGACATTGGTGACACTCGTGGGTGTGCTTCAGGTGAAGCCCGCGACGCCGGGTAGGTGCAGCACGCCGATGTTGGTCAGCGAACTGTTTTCGAACCAGATCTCGGCGGAGTCCGCGACGGTCATGTCGCCCTGGTTCAAGAGATCCCGGGCCAGCACGTTGTTGCGACCGGTGACCTGGAGACTGGCGTTCGATGCAATGGTCAGCGGAGGACCGGCGTCCAGGCGGCCAAGGTCCCAGGTGAAGGCTTCTGTGACGGTGAGGCGCGTGGAGCCTGCCACGGTTCCTGAATGCAGGCTGAGGTCGCGGATGACCTGGTCGGTGTCGAGGAACAGGGTGCCGATTTGGATGTCGGCGCCTGCGGTGGTCGGCAGGGGATTGTGAACGGTCACGACGGCGTTCTGGCCCACGTGGAAGGTGCCGGTGGGCAGAAAGCGCCCGGCAAGATTGTGCTCCCCGGCCTCGAAGTCGAAGGATCCGGCCCCGCCGAGGGTCGCGCCTGCCGCGAGCGTCGTATCGATGGCAAGTCGGAGCCTGGCGCCGGGCGGGAGGTCCACGCTGCTTTCGACGTCCGCGCCACCATTCCAGCGCACCTCACCCGCAAGGAACCGCACCTGTCCGCGCTGCACCAACCGCGTGCGCTCGAACGCGAGAACACCGGCAGTGTCCTTGATCAACGTTCCGGTGTTCAGGAAGCGGTTGTCATCGGCAACCTGGCGCCAACTGAAGGTCGTGGTCCCGCACTGGAACTGGCCCCGATTCTCGATGGTGACGTTCTCCAGGATGAGGGAGAGCGAGGGCTCGCAGGTGACCTGCCCGTCGTTGATCCAATGGCGACCGAGACGAAGGGTGGATTGGAGATCGGCTGTCGCACCCGCCGGGAGCCGCAGCTCCCCGGCGCCGCCCATATTGCCGCCGCGCCAATCGAAGTGGCTGAGAATCGTGAGATCGCCGTCTCCATCGATCACGCCGTTCAAGGACAACTGCGGCAACTCAACATCTGTACCCAGGTGAGTCATGGTGGCCGTCCACGACACCGCGCCCTGCACCGCGGGTGCATGGTCCACGGTCATCTCGGCACCGGTGACTTTCAGGTCGCGTCCGAGGATGGTTGTGCCGCCCGCGCCAAACTCCAGCGTCGCGCCGTTCACTTCGACTGATGATTCCGGCGCGATCCATCGGCCGCGCTGCACGAGCCCAAGGCCTTGCCACCGGATGGTGTCGGCGCCGGTGAGGCGAATCTCTCCGAGATTCACAACCCCGCTGTTTCCGCCGAATAGAGCCAGCCCATGATCGAGACGGAGGCTGCCGGTCAAAAGATTCGCGACGGTCGCCCCGTTGAAATTGATCGAGCCGGGGCCATCACCCTGAATGACGCCCCGATTCTCCACGGATCGCTCCACGGTCACGGCCGAATTCGCGAGGTTCGTCACCACCCAGGCGCCACCCTCGGCGATCCGAAGGCGGCCGGCGCCGCGAAGGACGCCGCGCTCGGTGCTGAGCGCGCCCGCCGCGTCCACGGTCAGTTCACCCTGCCCGTCGACGATTCCTCCGAGCGCAACACGAAGCATGGCCAGCGGGCCGATCGTGCTGGGACCGTTCAGCGTCAGGGTCCGGCCACGGATCTCCAGCGCGGCTGACCCGATGCGCCCCCCAGCGTCAGACCCGACACCAGTGCGTCCTGGTCAAGGGTGACGGTATAATCTCCGACGGCATCCACAACGGCGCGGCGGTCGGCGGCCGGCAATCCATCGGTCCAGTTTGTCGGCTCGCTCCATTGCCCGCTGACCGGCGCCTTCCAGCGCGTCATGAACTCATTGGAGGCATCTCGAACCGTGACGCGCATGGTGGCGTTGCTGAAGACGACCTGGCCGACCCGCGATGCCGTGATCCGGAATGGAACCGTGTGAAGGCCGGCGTCGGTGAACGAAGGCGTCAAAATCAGCTCGCGACTGAGGACATTGGACACCAGTCGCGGGTTGCCAAGCCGAACGAAGGTCGGGGGAGGAGGTCCGTCGGTGGCAAAATCGATCGAGGACGGACGGAGATTGATTCCCGTGGCGACGAGGAGGTTCGTCGTCACGGTGCCTTCGTCGACGGTGATGTCGGTGGGGCTCAGCACAAGGGCTTCGCCTGCGACACAGGGAGCCAGGTCCCGACCATCGGGTGTTCCATCGCCGTCGGAATCCGCGACCAGCGGATCGGGGCATCCACCGGGAAGCCCTTCCAGCCCATCCCGCAAACCGTCGTTGTCGGTGTCCGGATCGAGGAGGTCCGTGCCTCGTTGAAATTCAACCACGTTGACGAGGCTGTCCCCGTCGAAATCCGCCGCTGCATCGGATGGGTCCAGCGGATCGAAGCGGCGATCGGCGAAATCTGCCTCCCACCCGCTGGGCACGCCGTCCCCGTCTTCGTCGCCGGTTCTCGACAACACCGGGATCTCCAGGACCGGGAGGCGATACGGATCACGACCGTGGACCACCGACTGGACGGCCAGCGAGGCGCGTCCGGCATCGAGCGGAAGGTGAACGATCCAACGCGTGCCGCTGGCAATCTGCGAACCGAACACAGGCGGGGCGCCGTTGAGAGTGAGCTGCCAGCCGGGAAAGGGTTGTTCGTGATTCACGGTCACGATGAATTCCTCGTTGGGCACCAGCCCGGCCGGAGCAGTGGGCCGATCCGACAGGACATCCGCAACGCGGAAGCCCAGCGGCCAGCCGGACGCAGGCGGAGCCGTTCCGTCGGCGAGGCGCCACCGATTACCCGCCTCGTCGCTGAGGTCCGGTGGCAGGACCGCGACATTCGTTGAGCCGGGCGGAAGGACTGTGCCATCGAAACGAATCGTGAGATACCGGCCCGCCACGTTGACGTGGGCATTGGTCAGCCGCCCGGAGACATTGGTGACAGGCACATCGAGTTCGAGGGGCGGGGACAGGTTCTCGCTAAACAGAAGCTGGATGATGGATGTCCAGGGAGACAGCGGCTGGCTGGTTGGCAGAATCGCACCCTGGTCGGTGCCGATGCTGAGCAGCATCGGCGGACGCCCGTCGCGAACGGTGTCATTCACAGTCGACGCCGCGGCATTGCCCGCGCCGTCCGTAGCCGCGATGCGCAGCTTCAGGGCCCCGCCGTCGAGGAGATCCGCGAGAGAAAGGCGAAGGACATTGGTGACGGGCTGGTTGGGAACCAGCGTCAGCACCCGGTTGGTTGAAAGCAGCGGCAGGCCCTCAGCCGTCAGCGCCACGGTGACACTGCTGCTGTTGTCGGAGAGGCGAAGGCGCACATCGAGCGGTTGAAGCGGATCGAGAAGCGTTCCGGCAGGCGGGCTCACCACTGTCAGGGCCGGCGGCGTCGCGTCCACGGTCGCCAGGCGGAGTGACGCCTCGGCAGAGCTGGCGCCAGTGTCGTCAATCGCTCGACCGCGAATGACGACCTCGGCGCCGGCCAAGGCATCCGCCGGAAGTGTGAGGGGCGGGGCAAGGAAAGGAGGCGTGGTGAGTTCCAGTTGTTGGCTCAAGGCGCCGGAGATCTCGAGGAGGACACGAGCCACCGTGGCATCGTCGCGCGCGTCCGGGACGATGGAGAAGCGTCGGCCGGTCCGGACGGGACCGCTCTCACCGGGACCCCGCGCCAACTGCAACGTGGGCGGATCGTTGCCGACCACCGCCAACGTAAGGAGCCGTTCCTCTCCGGGATTGCCGAGGCGATCGATGCCGATCGCCCCGAACTGAACCCGGCCCGAGGAGGGAAGTCGGACGGGCAAACGGAAGATCGGTCCGCCGAAGACGACACCGACATCCACACCCTCCCTGCGGAAGCGGATGCCGGCGTTGGGTTCGAGCCTGACCAACCCGGCTTCCAAAAGGACCGTCGCGCCGGCGACGGGGCGTTGGCCCGCCGCCAGCCGTAGATCCGCGACGGCGGGGCCGAGATTGTCGACGGTTGTAAATCGACCGGTGATGGCTGACGTTCCATTTCCGGAGAGATCCGCGACGCCCGCGACCGTGAAGGTGTGCAGGGAGTTGGCAGGAAGCGATTGGGCTGGGGTGAAGACGAGCAGTCTGCGCGTGGCATCGAGTCCAAGACTCCCCGGGACGGTGGTGGCACCGCGGCGCAGGGTGATCCGCGTGGAGTTCGTATCGACCGGCTCGTCGAATTCAAACCGAAGGATGGCTTCAGGCTCCACCTCGACGGCGCCGTTGATCGGATACTGGCTGAGGAGACGGGGCGGTTCGGAATCGCGGACAACAAAATGAATGCTGACGGAGTTCGTTGGCAAGCGGCCGGCGAGATCTCTGGGACCGCTTTCCACCGGGTGACCGAAGCGATCGACCTGGTCCGGGCCAAGCACGAGAAGCTGGTAGGCGGCCTTGCTCAGGAGTGAGGCCGCCGGCCGCAGGCGAACGCGCCGGGGAGCCGCGTCGGGAGGTTCGGGCAACAGGGTGAGGGTTTCGCCGACAGGTCCGGTCGGGCCGATCAAAAGGATGCCGTTGGTCTGGAGACTGCCCGGATCCAGCGCCTCGGTGAACACGAGATCGATTGGCGCCTTCGGGTCGACATCAATCGCCCCGTCGTTCGGCACCGTAAACTCGATCCCGGGTGGATGGATCCCGCACGGTGGATGCGGCCGGTCGGTGTTGACAGAGGGCTCCTGCAGCGCCGCAAGGACCGCTGGCGGCAGCTCGGCAACCGGCGTGAGAACGCCCGACACGGTGCGATCCGCCGCGGTGTCCGCGTTGTCGTCGATCGCGGCGGTGGACGTGGTCGGATCGATGTCGACGACCGCCCCTCCGCCGATCTGCCGGAGCGACCATGTCGCCAACTGCGCAGTCCCGTTCGTGCCGAGCCGCAGGGCCGAGACCGTGGCATCCCCGACGCCCGTCGTGGGCGGGGATCCAAGCCTGAGATTGTCAATGGCCGCCGCGGCGGGCCAGGCGGCCCAGGTCCCGCGGTCGGACTTCAGGACCAGCGATTGCGGAATGGAACTCGATTGCGCCGAGGCAACCCGGCCACCTGAAGCCAGCTCGAGCGTCAGATGGGTGGTATCGACCGCCGCGAAATTCCAAGCCTGGCCCCGGCCGGCGAGATCCGGACCACGATCTGCGAGACGCGCCACGGGCCCAAGTCCGTCCGCCTGCGTGCTGGCGGCCGCCAAGGCGGTGCGAAACTGCATGCCGGCGTCCGTCTCGCGCAGGACCTGGTCGAAACCCGCGGAGGTGACCCGCGCGCCGAGCCAGTCCAGGGTGAGATCGGGCAGTATGCGGCGGAGGCTGTCGCCGTAGCGGAGACGCTGACCGGCCTCGGCCAGTTCGAGAACGCGGCGCCGGACGTCGTCCGTGGTGAGAGGCAGGATGCCGGGCGGAAGACGCGGAGAGGTGGCGACACCCAGCGCCTGTCCGAGGACGCGATCGGCGGCGCGCCGAAGCTCCTCCGGAAGCTGGAGCACCTCCGGCGGCTGAATGATCGTGTCAGGCGATAGGGCGACGCCGCGCTCGTCGACCCCGGCGAACAGACTGAGCCGGCCGCGCACGCTGTCGTCGCTCGTGGTCAGGTTCGAGAAGAGCACGGTGCCCGTTCGTTGCGATCGGAAGCGAAACACGGCGGTCACGCTCTCACCCGGAGCAACATTGCCAAGTTCCACCCGCTCTTCGGAGACAAGGACGGTGCCGGAGACGGCATTCCTATTGATGCTGACGCTGACGAGGTTCGCGACGGCCTCGCCTGTGTTCAGCAACGTCACGGATGCCTCGTAGGGTTCATCCACACGAACCGTCCGCGGATGCGCGAACGTAAAGGAGAAGCTGGCGTTTCGGACCAGGACGGAACCACTGGCATGTCCCTTGATCCGAGTCACGCCAGCGATGAGGCCCTCGAGGTCACCCTCGAGGTCGATGTCGACGACGTGCAATCCCTCCTTCAGCCCCTCCACGAGAAATTCCGCCGTGCCGGTCTCGCCCGCGGCAATCCGGCTGAGATCATCGGCGGTTCCGGGCATGCCATCGGCACCGGGCAGCGCGACGGAAAGCGTTGGTCGGGTGGTCTTCTGCGGTCCGATGCGGGCGAGGCGGAGCGGATCGTCACCAGGTTGTTCGTAAGACGGCGAGGGGACCTGGTCCCTGCCGGCGGGCAAATGGAGGGTTGCCGTCAGGTTGTTGACCGCGAGACCGGAATCGGAAGGAGAGGCGTTCTCGGTGAAGAGTTGCACGGAAAAGAACTGGTTGAGAAAGGCGATGTTACCCGGGATGACCAGGAGTCCCGTGATCTCGAAGCCCTTGCGTTCCTCCTCGTCGCCATCCGATGCCTCCTCGAAATTGATCGGGTTCAGCGAGAAGTTTGGATTGGCGGTGCGCAGCGCCGGCGGCAATTCCACGTCGTGCGCGAGGTCGGCGTTCATCCGCGCGGCCTCGGCCAGACGCTCCTCGAGTTCGGCGACTGGAATCAGTTCCTTCGATTCCTTGAACCGCGGCGCGACCACCGGGAGGGTGACGAGGAACCGTTCGCCCTTCAAAACCAGCGTCACGTCGTACTCCACGACACGGAAGTTGTTCTGATCGATCGCGATCCCCTTGTCCTTGATTTCCTCGAGTGTCAGCGGGCGGGAGGTGACGCGGGAAACCAGGACCTCGTCGAAGACGCGGACCGGCACGAAGGCGGGGCTGGCAAGTTGCAGGGTTGCGCCCGTGGCATCGTCGACGAGTTTAATATCGCCCAGGCGGTAGTCGCCGCTCACTCGAAGGGGGGGCAGGAGGAGCGGTTGGCCCGGTTCGCCCACCAGTCGATTCGCCGGGGTATCCTGGCCGCGAAGCGTCGCTTCGAGGTGCGCCCCGCGGAGCGTGGCGGCGGCATCGGGGACCGGCGATCCGTCGCCCCTCACCAGGTCGACCAGGATCGATCCCTGGACGTTACGGGGTACGGACAGTGTGTCGGGTGTGGTCCGCAGTAGCGTGCCGACAATCCTGTACGTCAGCGAGGTCAGCGGGGGCGCCGCGGAGACGGTCGGACCGAGGAACAGCCAAATGCCGCACCCCAACGCGAAGAGGATTGCAGACCGATCGTCATCCAGGCCGGTGGAACGTAAACGGGTCCGGCTGAGGCTCGGTCGGCGGCAATGGGTCTTCATCGACCGGGAACGGTTGGCGCCCGCGCGCGCGGCGAGGGATACATGTATTCGCGGACGCCCGGTTCGTAGAGGTCCTGCGGAACGATTGACCGCGGAACCCCGTAGAGATTGAAGATCTCGTTTCCACGCTCCGGCGTCAGGATCGGGATACCGTGGTTCTGTCGTACGTGACTGAGTTCCTGTCCGAGATAACGTGAGATCTCGCGGTATTGCTCGGTTCCGAACCGATGCAACGGATGATTCTCCGGCAGATGGCGTCCCGAGTACGCCGCTTTGTTGAACCAACCCTGGTTGACATTCACCACGGGGACTTCACGTCCTTCGGCACCCTCCACCATGATCCGCTGGCGGTTCAGCCCGGGCGTATGTTCGTAAAGCGCCCACGAGTTGACAGTGTCGAGACCGTCAAATGGCAGCCATTGATCCGGGCGATGGCTGTTGACGCCGCTGGACCGGTAGAACGCCTGCCTCTCACCGCTCGGCAGTTCGACGAACACAAACGGCCGACCACCCGTCCGGTACACATCCGAGACGATCTGGGCCGGCGGTGGCGCGTTCCACGAACCGGGCGGCGGAATGTTGCGCGGCGGCCACTGGGGTGGTCCTCCACGGAATCCGGGGCCTCCCGGCGGCATCGGGTGCATCAGGCCGACGGTCGGGGATACTTCAGTCGGGACCTCCGCCGACTGCATGGTCCGCCCAAGAAACGTGTCCTCCAACTCGGTGACCGCGGCGGAAAACGCTCCTTCATCGGGAATGCCTGCCGGGGACAGGAGACCCTGGGCGAGGCGCGCCTGGTCCTCCATGAGGTGCTTTGTCGCCAGAAGCTCGGTCTGCATCGCCCGTTCGCGGAATTCGCCGCTGACGGCCAGGGCAATGCGTTCGCGCGCCTCGGCGACCACCAGCGCCCGCTCCGCGGCGTGCTGTCCACTCAACCGGCTGACGACGTTCTGCGCGACACCGGCCACCTTGTCCTTGAGCAGGCGCGCGCCGAAGGTGGCCGCCTCCGCGGTCTCCGGCATGAGAGCCGCGATTCCGCGGCCTGCGAGGCCCAGGGCCTCGCCTGCGAATCCAAACAGCACGCCGGCCGCCGCCCCCGTTTCGATGCCTTCGGTCTGGGAGGCCATGAACTGCTGGAAATTCTGCGTCCCGACCCCCGCCGTTCCACCGCCGAAGGTCAGGGCGTCCCATCCCGATCCTCCCATGGCACCGGACGCCGCCCAGGTGAGCGGCCCTCCAGCTCCGATGTCGATCGACGCTCCCATGGCGGCGCCGCCATAGACGTTGCGACCCCAGATGGCGAGGTAATCCCAGGTGTCCCGGTAATGCGTGTCGCGGACATCCAGGACCATGGTCCCGACCATCTGTCCAAAGCCCCAGAAGAAGCCCGCCGTTGCGCCGACCAGGGTTGCGCTGCGGCCATCGTCATCGATGTAACCGAGAGGATTCGCGTGGGCGTAGAGGTAGCGATGCAGGCTCGGCGGGGCCAGGGCGTCGCCAAGACTCGGATTCTGGGAGATGAAGCGTCCGAGTTCCTCGTCATAGTACCGCGCCCCGAAGTACTGAAGGCCTGTCTCCGAGTCCCGGTATTGACCGGTGAATTGCCTCGGGTTGGTCGAGGCGCCGTCCTGCGCCAGGACGCGTCCCCAGGCGTCGTACCGGTACGACTGGGAAATGGCTCCGCCCGATCCCACGAGGTTGGCCGTGCTCATCAGGCCGTCCTTCAGATAAAACTCCCGCTTCGCCGCGGCTCCCGCCAGTTCCGTCGATCCCAGCAATTCGTAGCTGTAATCGTACTTGCGCCGGGTGGCGAAGGCGTCGGCCGAGGCGCCATACTCCACGAGAACCGCCGCCTGATCGTACAGATAGCGGGTCTCGACGGCGCCGAGCTTTTTCACACGCATCCCATTGGGGTCATAGTCAAAGCGCACCTGGGCGCCTCCGACGGCCGCGGCCCCGAGTTCGTCCCGAATGTTGAAGTGGAACTCCCGGCGGTCGCCGCCTCGGATTTTGGCCACCTGGTTGAGGTTTCGATCATACTCGAACAGGATGCTGTCGACCGGGTGGAGATTGTCATCGATCCGGGCAAGGGCATTCACCCCGGAATAGGTCACCACGGGCCGCGCGGGATCCGCTCCATAGACATAGGACCGGTTCAGTGGGGCACCGGAGACGGCGTCAATCCCGATCTCGGCGAGGCGATTGCCGCTGGCGGAAAGGGTATAAGTCACGGACCGGCCATCGTAGTCGACCTGGCGAAGCCGGTTTAGCCGGTCGTAGGCGTAGTGGTTGGTCGACATGGATGGTGTCAGCTCCGGCTGGCGTTCCACCTGGACCAGGCGGTTTCCGTTGGCATCGTACTCGTACTCGAAGGTCGAGTAAGTCAGGCCCGCCGCGGTGTTCGTATGGGTGATGCGCAGAACTCGATCCGCCCGATCGTACGCGTTGACGCCGCCCCGGTCATTGCGCATGCCCCCGGGGAAGTCCACCCGCTTCAATAGGCTGTCCTCCCACCATTGGTACGAAGTGGTGAGAGGCGCCGTGGTGGCTTCAGTGACGACGGTTTTGAGACGGTTCCGGTCGTCAAAAGTGTAGCGGGTGACCCGGCCGTCCGGGTCCGTGACCTCGCGCCGGTTTCCGACGATGTCATAGGCACACTGAATCCATCGCGGAACCGCGGCGTCGTGATCGTAGCGGCGGAACTCGCTGGGCCGATCCAGGCCGTCATACGCGTAGCTCGAGCGCTCCGTCACCGCGCCAGCGCCCAACTGCTTGGTTTCGACGGCCTCCAGCAGGTTGCCGTTGCCATCGTAGGTGAAGGCGATGCGAAGGGGCTGAAAGTCGGCGGGCCGCCCGGTGGTGGTGTCGGCGTGGGCGGAGTAGGTCCGGTTGGTCAGGCGGTCCAGCCAGTCGTAAGTCATCCCGACGTGCTGGCCGCGCGGGTCGTCCAGGGAGGAAACGTTGCCGTTCGGATCATGACCGAAGGTCCAGCGCAAGGCCGTGGCGGGATTGCCCCCAGGCGATGCGCGGCGTGAGACTGCATTGCCCAAGGTTCCGGGCACGGTGTGTTGTAGCAGTCCGGTCATCCGGTTCAGGGCGTCGAAGGTGTAAGTGACCAGTTGGATCTCGGCGTCCTGCTGGGCGACGCGGTTCCGGTTGGCGTCGTAGCGGAAGCGGGTCACGCCCGCGGCGGTCGTGCTGTCCGCGCGTGGTGTCTCGTCCACCGCAAGCAGTGCGTTGAGTTCGTCGTACTGATAACGGGTGGTGCCCCCAAGGGGTTCGGTCATGGAGACCCTGTTGTCGCCCGGATCGTAGGCGAAGCGGGTGACTTCCCCTTCCCGTTCTCCGTCGTCACTCGCCGATAGCGGGCATCATAGGTGTGGCGGACGTCGAAGAAACCGCCGTGCGCCCGACCGTCCTTGACCGTGAGCAGATTGCCGGCGTTGTCGTAGGTGAAGCGGGTGGTGGCTTCGACGGCGGAACCGGCGCCTTCCGTCGTGGAGATGCGTCGATCGGCCCCATCGTATTCCTGGCTCGTCACATGCCCATCGCCATCGACCTCACGTACGACATTGCCGTTGCCGTCATACGCGGTCGTCGAGAGCAGGAGCGGGTCGCTGCCATAGAGCGCGGCGAGTCCGGCGCCCGACCGAAGATGCCGGACGGTTCGACCGAGTGCGTCCATCTCGACAATGCTGGCGAGGCCGCGCCGGTCCGTCGTGGTGACGCGACGGGAGGCGTCGTCATACTCCACGGACACCGTTGTGCGCAGGGCGCCGCTGCCATCGTGCTCCTGTGCGAGGACGATGCGGTCGAGTTTGTCATACGTGTAATCGCGGTGGTGCCCCCGCCGGTCGATCGAGGAACGAAGACTGATTCCGTCGTAGGTTCGCGCCGCAAACTGGCCGGCGGGATCGTGGATCCGAAGTGGTCGACCGAGCGCATCCAACTCGGCGCGTGTGGAGTTTCCGTTGGCCTCGGTCGTGGTGATCTGGTGGGTCCCATCGTCGTAGGCCACCTGGGAAACGGCCAGCCAGGCGCCGCCGGCGCTCAGGTCCTCCCGGAGTTCCTCCCGGATCCCACGGCGGAGATTGTCGTAGGTGAATCGGTGGAAAAACCCCCGACGATCGCGCGTCGCGACCGCATCCCCCGACGCGTCGTACACGATTTCCTCGAGGACAGGGCTTCCCTGGTCGTCGGGCGTGCTGACGTAGGTGGATCGGATACGGCGTCCCAGCGCGTCGTAGTCGTGGCGGACGTCCTCGTCGGCGTTCTGGGCATCCGAGACTGATTTCACGTCGCCCGACGCGTCATAAGTGAAGCGGGCGGTCAGCGAGAGTCCGCCGTCATCCACGGTGGTGAAGGCGACACGATCCAGGCCATCCCGCCGGGTCCGCGTCGTGAATTCACGGGGATTGGTCACGGCGATCTCATTGCGTTCATCGACATATGCGTTACGGGTTTCGTAGCCGGCCGCGGGCAGTCCAGGCCCCGTTTGGAGGATGCGGATCGCGCGATCTCGGGCGTCGAACCAACCTGCGAGATTGAGGCCGCTGCTGACATTCAGCACGTTGGTCACATTGCCCACCGGGTCATGGCTGTAGCGGATCTCGTTGCCTTCCGCATCCGTCGCCCGCACGAGGCGGTAAATCCGATCATAGACAAAGTGGGAGGCGTTCCCGTTGACATCGGTACTCAGGACCTTGTTTCCGGCGCGGTCAAAACGCATTCGCATCACAGCGCCAGCGAATGGCAGACGGGTTTCCACCTCGCGGTACAGGCCGTCCAGGATATGCGCGGTGGAGAGTCCGTGGAGATCGACCGTGTTGGTGAGGTTGCCAACACGGTCGTATTCCAACCGGGCGAGGAGGAGATTGGGGCCGAATGGGCCTTCGATATCCGTGCGGGTGCGGCGGTTGAGTTCGTCGTACTTGTGGCGCTGGATCACCCCGCGCCCGTCCACTTCGACGACGACGTTGCCGCTGCGATCGTACTCGAGGCGGTTGGTATAAGTGACAAGCGATCCGTCCGCCTGGCGCACGCCCCCCTGGACGGTCGCGATGCGTCGGTTCAAGGCATCATGGAGATTGGTCGTCATGAGGCCGAGCGGACTGACCTCGGCCCGGGGTTCGCCACCGGAAAGATAGGCCGTTGTCGTGACAGCGCCGGGACCGGTGGGGAGCCCGCCGAGGTCATTCAAACGCTCGGCCCGAACGGGGCGATCCAGTCCGTCATAGTCAAACCTGGAGTGATGGGTGAAGGTGTCGCTCGTCTCCCGAAGCCGGCTGCGCTCGTCGTAGGTATTCCGGGCCGTGTTTCCGAGAGGATCCCGGATCACCGCGGCATTTCCGTAGAGATCATACTGGACGAATTCCGTGACGAGATCGCGGGCGTCGCGTTGGGTCCTGCGGTCGCCGTTCGCATCATAAGTCCACCGGGTCACATAGGATTCGGCATCGGTTCTCCTGAGAAGATTGCCGGTGGTGTCGTCATATTCGTTGACGGTGGTGTGACCTTCGAAATCCGTGATCCGGACGGGGGTGTTGAACAGCGGGTGGTAGGTTGTGCGGTTCGTCACCTGGTTGACGGGAGTGCCATCGGCCAGCGTCACGGGCGCCTTCCCCGAGGCGAACCGGATGGTTTCTCCGGTGAGATTCCCGCGGCCGTCTTCGTATCGAAAGAGATGTTCCTGTCCCTCGGCGTCGACTTTTCGGGTCAGGAGGACGTCATGAACCGGATTGCCGGCCTCATCCCGTACCGAACCGTTCGTGTGATCCGTGGCCCATTCCATCAGGGTGACCTGGCCCAGCGGCGCGGTGATCTTCGTGGTGGCGCCATACCCGTTCAGCGCGTACTCGGAATCCGGCACACCTTCGTCCGACCGGGGATCGCTCACGAATCGGCGGGAGGCAATCCAGTCAAATCGGAAACGGCGCACGACGTCTGGGGTGGCGGCAAAGCCGGGCCGGGCCGCCCCAACGCGGGTCGCGGTCTGGACGACCTCGTGTGGCGGCAACCCATCGAAGGGCCTGCCGAGATCATAGTAGCCCTGCGCTCCCGGCGCCCCATAGGCGTAGCGGATCACATGCCCGTTGGGGTCCACCGCCGCCGTCAGGTTGTGGCCGGCAGGACCATCACCGAGCGTGTACTCGTACGTCTCCACCCGCGTCTCGGCGACGGTCGTGCCATGACGGATCACTCCGACGAGATTGCCCAGGCTGTCGTAGTCGAACTCGATGGAAAGACCGAGAAGATCGGAACCCGTTTGCCGGTTGAACCCCCGAAGCGTCGCGATGCGTTCGGCCCCGGCGACATTGGTATAGGAGAATGCAAATCCGCGCTTGGGCAATCCACCCAGCGCGTCGAGTTCCGTCACTGAATCCAACGTCGTCGGATCCGCATCATTCTCGCGGTACGCAAGCCGGAGTGCATTCCCGTTCGGCTCCCGGATCTCGTGCAGGACAAATGTCGCGCTCCCCGCGGTGTCGAGTGCCGGCTCATGGACGAACTCATGCCGGATGGCCGCCTTCGTGAAGAAGAAGAGATTCGTCGCGCTGCGTCGATTCCGGATGAGGACCGAATGAAACCCGATCTGGGGCGCAAAGAACTCGAGATCGCCGGGGGCCGTGCCGGGAGGCAACAGCGGGAGATAGCGGGCGGCCTTCACCGGATCCGGACGGGGATCGGTGAACGCGTTGCCGCTCCCCTCCCCTCCCGTCACCCGAAAGACCCCGCACTGCTCGACCAGCCGAACGTGGTAGGTGTGCATCCAACCGGCTCCCAAAGGGCCATCGGTTGAGTTCCCCTGGCTCGAGTAACTGCGCGTGAAATCCAGCGAGAGCCGCCGGCCGGGAATCAGCACGTCCTGCCGCGAGAGGGAGAGATGCCCGTCCCAAAGGTCAATGCCCTCGATGACCGTATGGCCGATCGGAAAGGCATGGTGGATCTCGACCTCATGATCAATGACCCCTCCGGAGGCGGCCGAGAAATCCGCGTCCTCGCCCTCCACCAGCGCCGCCACGAGTTCATACGGATGCGCGCCTGGCGCGCCGACGGTGTCCGGGAACAACTGCACCGCGTGCAGCCCGGGTGTGAACGGAATGCGGGAGAACTCGGGGAGCTGGTTTCCATCCTCATCCACGACATTGCGGGCCGGTTGGCCATCGATCTGGAGGGTGAGCGAACAGGGACGCGAGACGGCGAGATGCAGCCGGGCGGAACCCGGGCAGGTGGTGCGGTTGATGGCGTCAACCGTCGTGCGAAGCCGGACCCGCGGATCGGATTCGAGGATGAACGGAAGATCCGTTGGGACCACCTTCGCGACGGCCGCGACGCCGTTCCCCGTGCCTGCGCCCCCCCCGGCGACACCGAACAGCCCCTGATTCGCAAACGGACCCAGCACCGGGTTCGATGACATGGAGTCTGCATAAGAGATTCGGAGCTTGTTCCCGGCATAGAGGAGATTCCGTTCCAGACTCGCCTGGACCGCGGCGATTTCCGTGGCGCTGAGCGTCGACTGGAGCAGCGCAACGGGACGCGAAAGATACAGGTTGAAGCCGGAGCGCGCGGCGTCGCTGGACGCCCGATGGAGCGCGACGGACGGAAGGATTGCGGGCGGCATCCCATTCGAGGAGCGCGGCAACGCCTGACCGGTCCAGTCGAGGCTTTCGAGCTTGAGTTGGATCTCGGGGCCGGCGCCGCCCGGCGCCGAGACCAGGAGGTAATAGTGAACCGCGGGATCCGCGGGTACCAGGGTCGAGTTGGTCCCGTGACGGGCAGGGCGCAGAACCGTGGCGTCCGCCATCGCGCGCACCTCGTCGGCCATATCTTCGATGAAAGGATCTCCAAACGCGTCGAACCACCGGCTGTCAGCCTGGACCAGACGCACTAAAGGCGCCGCCTGGACCAGGTCGTTGCGATTGCGCAACGTCAACGCACTCAACCCGGCATCCACACTGTCAAAGGGAGTGTTCCCCCCGCCTTCCACCGGCCGCATGCTGAGAATGGCAGGATGCGGCGAGCCATTCGTCGGTGCGGCGTTCAGCAAGAGGTTCGGATCGAGCACGACCATGGCCTCACTGACTGGAGTGGCCGTGGTCAGGACGATTCGGCCCTGTTCATCCAGGCTGCTACCCTGAAGCAGGCCGTAACGGCCGCGCGGAAACGCGATGTCCGGCAGCGGAATCGGCAGGGCGGGATCCGTGACATCCACGAGCGCCAGCCGATTGGTCTGCGCGTCCAGGCTGATGAGATTCAACAACACCCGACGCCGATTCCCGGTGTTCACCAGGAGCGCCTTCTTCGGCGACCACCCGGGATAAAACACACTCGACGGACCTGCCGGGAGGCGCTGGCCCACGAGGAAACATCGAAACGACGTCGGGAATTCCACGACTCCGGGCTGCGGCGCGCCAGGCTGTTGAAGGACATCCCGGCCCGGACCGATCAGCGCCCCGACAAAGTCCGCCTTTCCGTCCACCACGACGTCATGGATGAAACGGCTGGAGGAGACGAATGCCACTCCGTCGGCGGCCGGATCCAGGGTCAGCAGGCCCTCCTCTCCCGGCGGGAAATCCAATTCGAATCGACCCGGCAGCGGCAGTTGGTCCCCTGGGTCGACATAGTCACCATCCCCATCGACATCCCGACCGGGATCAAAGAAATCCGGGAGCCCGGCATCGCGGACAAACGGGTCCATGGCCCGCAAGGCATCGCCCAGGAGAAAGGTCTGGAGGCGGACGGCGTGGATCACGGGCGACGCCAGCGAATTCTCGACCGCGACAAGAAACGGAGGCGACCACGCCAGGCGTGTGAGGACCGCCGACCCATCGAGCGAGAGGGTCGAGACTGCGATGGTGGGAAGTGCTTGCGGATCCGCGGGACTCGAGGCGTCAAGGATCCGAAGGTGGTGCATCGTCTGCACCACCCCGTTGGCATCGGAGACAATCGGGTCGTTGTGCGCGACGGCGAGGAGGTTCCTTCGGTAGGGAATGGCAGGCGGCTGCTGGCTCACCGCGCCAGGCGGCGTGAAATCCAGGGCAAAGGCATAGTCGGGAATCCACGCCATGGAGCGCGGTTGGCCGAAGATGGACCGGAAGGCGACCCGAGCCGGGTCACGGGGGACTGAAACGTCGTAGACAACAATACCCCCCGAGTTCACCCCCGCCCCGCGGTCGAGGATGAAGGCGTATCCGCCGGCAAGAACAGCGCCTCCTCCGTTCTCGATCCCGGGGAGCGGGATGTTGAACACCGGTTGCGTGCGAAAGGTGAGGGTAAAGGACTGCTCCGGCGGCGAATGCGTCCCAGGGTCCTGATCCATCCGGTTGTTGCTGACGTCGGGGACGCCGTGAACCACCAACGAATAGGTCGTGTCCGGCTCCAGGTTCGGGTACCGGAGGACCATGACGCGCTGTTGTGCCGCCAGGAAGGCGAAGGGCGCGTCGGCGTCGGGACTCAGCGTGAAGTAGTCCGCCGGGCGTTGCGCGACCGCCTGGTGGACCGGTTCATTGAACACGATCTGCACCAGGTCACCGACCGTGAACCCGACGCTGTTGGTCGGCGGGATCGTGTCCACAACGAACGGACCCACCAGGTCATTCGTGTTCGAAGCAAGGGCCGGATCCGGAGGCAACGGGGCCGGCGCCGCGAAGGAAATCAAATACGGGATTCCGGTCGAGTTCCCGGCGCCGTCCGTCGCAGCGATACGAAGTTCGGCGCGCTCCGCATCGTGGGCCTCGATCGACCAGGTGAATGCATTGGTCGAGGGCGTCGCGAGGACCACCGCGCCGAAGGGTTCCACGGTTCGAACCTCCACCCTCGGGAAGGCGGGCGGTGATTCGTCCGTCGTGCGGACGACCAGCGTCGCCGTCCCGTTTCTTCCCGGGAATACCGGCGTGTGAAAGGCCGTTATGGCCGGCGGATTTTCATCCAGCGGACGCCGCCGGTCGAAGTAGACGAAACTGACGGCAAAAGGTTGACCCGGCGCGGCGCGCAGGGTGTTCAGGGTTCGCCCGAACTGCCGTGGAAAAGCAGGGTGGGTTCCAACGACAATAAACCCCCCTCCGGCCGGAGCGAGCATCTTGAACCGCCCAAACTCGTCGCTCGTGGAATAAAGTTCTCCCGGTTGCAACGTGAACGGCCTCGAGTTCTCGAGCGATCCGCTGCGCACCCTCACGGTCGCGCCCCCCAGGACCGTTTCGGTGGCGATATCCGGCGTCAGTGGGCCATTGGGAAACTCGGCGGACTTGGTGATCCCCTGGATGGCCGTCTTCGAGTACTGGATCGTGCCGAACAGCGAAATCAACGCGTCCGGGCTCGTGAGTGCCACCAGCGACATGTAGATCCCGAAATGCGGGCGCACACGGTCCAGCGCGGACCGTGCTTCCGCAGGCGCATCCGTCAACTCGGGCGTGCCGAGAAACTCGTAGGCCGTAACATGGGTTTGAGCATCACCAGCCCCGTCCGCCACCGATTTGACCTCCGCCGCGACGAACGCGATGTCGTCGCGCGTCCCGCCGGGCGGCAGGGCCGGGAGGTTGGCGTCGTCCACCTGCACGGTGAAATGCAACGGGGATTTCAGGGCGTCGCCCTCCGTCCGAAGACGGAACAGTCCCAGGACACCGGCCTGCTCCGGCGGGGTGTTACTGGTCAGGTCAGGCAGGTCGGCGAGGCGAAGAGGTTGCAGGTGGAACCGGGTCCGTCCGAGGGTGGCCCCAGGCGGCACGTCGACGGTGATGGCAATGGTGTCGTTGGCCGCCTGGATCATCCCGCCGCCGCTGAACAGCGCCACGCTGCCATCGGGAAACACCTGGCGGCCCACCGGGATCTCGGTCCGTGTGCCTTCCTGGTTGACCAGGACGACCCGGAGCCGGTCGCTCACGTCCGCGAGGATGCCGTTCGTGAAGCTCCCGTCGGCCTGCGCGGTAAGGGTTGTGGTCTGTCCCGTGGTGTCGTTGACGAAGATCACCGGTTGCCGCGGTTGCGCGATCCCGGCGGTCCCGATCACACGCGCGAAACCATCCGGACCCGGCGCTTCGGCAAAGAGCTGAGCCCCGGCTGGCCGATCCGCCGGCGCCGCGCGGGTCGTGAAAGAGTATTCATGGGGCCCCTCCAGTGTCTCCCCGGTGGGACTACGCAGCATGGCGGACACGAGCACCGTGTATCGCATATCAAGACCGAGCGGGTTCTCAGGGATCAAACGGGCCGCCATGCCGCCCGGATCGAGTTGCGCGCGTCCCGCGATGCCAGCGCCGTCGGGACCGCGAAGCTCAAGAACGGGGTCACCTGCCCTGTCGACGCCGACCGGCCGGGAAAAGGTCGCGACAATATCGGTCAGGGGCGACACGCCGGTGGCGGTGTCCGCGGGAACGATCGACTCCACTCGCGGCGCCTCCGAGGTCACCACCAGGTTCTGAGTCTGGGAGGCGAGATCGGGGCCCACCGTCACGCGGCCGCGCCCGACGCCGAACCCGGTGCTTTGGACTGCGACGATCTCGTGCGATCCTTCGGGGAGGGCGAATCGATAAGCTCCGGACGCGTCCGTCGGGGTCATCCAAGGCTGCCCCGGGGCGCGAATCACCGCGCCGTTCACCGCTTGGCCATCGGGGGTCCTTACCGTGCCGGCAAGGACCGCTAGCGGCGATGCGAGGTCCACGAACGCGTACTGACCGGATTTCGTTAATCCAGGCAGGCGGGGGTTCGCACTGGATTCGCGGCTTCGAAGGATCCCCTGGCGCTGTTCCAGGCGGGCAACCGGGATCAGGCCGGCCCGAGGGCCGCCGTAGTGGGCGCGAACGAGCAGATAGTCGCCGTCCGACACCGCCGGTGGGTCCAGTCGCAGCTCCAATTCCCGGCCGTCTGCAAGTCCTGACAGTGTGATCTCGAAGGCACGGAAGGCCGCCACGCCGGTAGCGGAGAGAAGACCCAGGTCCGAGATCGGAAGCTCGCGGACAAGGACAGCCTGAGGTCGGGATACGGCGTTGGGCGCCGCGACGATCTCCAGTGAGCCCGCCTTCACCGAGTTGCCGGTCGGCCTCAAGATCGCCCCGGGAAAGGCGTCCAACGTCCGGATGTCAGCCCGCACCGTCGCCTCGAGCAGATGCGTGGAGTCGAGGAGAGTCATCGGACGAAGCGGGAACTGGCTCTTCAACACCGCCGGGTTGCTTTCGCCCGGCCGACGATAGGCATTCACGAGAAGTTCACGGAACGGCAATCGCCACACGTCGCCATCCGTCAACTCGTAGATCTCGGTCAGACCCGCACGGACCTGGATGCCGCTGGGAGACGGACTGGTCGATGACGTGACCGTCAATTCCGCCTGGGCCGTCACGTCGACCGGGTTCGTACTGACGGCCGAAACCGGCGGACGCACAACGCCGCTGGCCGTAAAAGTCGACGGAATGGGAACCGCGGCCGTTGAGTCCTGCAACGCAGACCCAACCGTCGGCGCCGGCGGAGCCGTCGGCGGCGGATCGGGAAGTGCCAGGACATAGGGGCCGGTCTCGACCAGTTCGAACGTCACGGAAGCGGCACCCGGTGAGCTCGACAGGTGGGTGACGCGCCAGCGGCCCGTCGTGGAATCCCAATGGGCGAGGATCAGAGGTGTTCCACCAGGCGTGGGATACCAGGGCTGCAACTGGACCGTCCATGTCCCATCAACACTCGTCGGACCCTCCATCCAGAAGGCCTGTGCGGGTGACCATCCCCTCGGGAGATCAGCCGGGAGCGCCTGTTCCGTGAGTGCTGTCAGACTCAGTCCCGCACCTGCCGGCCCACTCCCCGCAGGGAATGTGATCCGAATCGAATCATCGGATGTTCGAAGGGTGGTGGGACCGGAATTATTCAGCGGCGCCTCGGTCCCACGGGGGGTGAGCCGGGGCGATACCAGCATCACGGGACCTGCCTCGACCAGGTTGGCAGCGCGCCACACCGGGACATGACCCTCGGCCTCGAATCGCCACAGGTACTTCCCCGGCACTCCTCCCAAAGTCACCAGCCCGCTGCCGGCATCCGAAACGAACGAATGCGCGCCGCCCGGCCCGGCTTCGGTGACGCCGACGCTCCCCAGAATGCGGCCGTCGGCACTGAGAGTCTCCGTGACCGCCAGCGCCTCTGCCGCCGACGCGCCGGCAGGGGCGTACACATGCACCACGAGCGTCGGAATCTCATTTCCCTGCCGGCCAAGCGAGAGCCGTCGCGCGGCCGATTCATCCCCCGAGTGCAGACCCGCGGCAGCCAGTTGCGGCGAGAGATCCCAGTACGGATGACCCGGGGAAGGTCCGCCGCTTCCGTCGGCGTTCAGAGGCCCGGCGGAGCCGGTCCACTCAACCGCCAGCAGGACCATCGGTCCGGGAATGTCCGGCGCAGAAACGTTCCGAACGACCGCGTCGAAATCCCACGCGTTCCTCACTGGATTGAAGCGAACGGCGCGAAAGGTCACCTCGACCTTGTCCGTGACCTCCTCCAGTTCGCGCGGACCTCCGGCCAGAACAAACGTGGCGCCCCCGCCGGACGGGGCAGCCACGAAGTGGGCAAGGACGGAAAGGGCAAGCGCCAGATGCGATCGGTTTTGCCGCCGGCCCAGCCAAAATCGGCGACTGAGCCCCGCGCGCAAAGGAAAGGAATCCGTCATGGCGTCAGCGGAGAATCACGTAGGGAACCAGCCAATTCTCTCCCTCGACCGACGGAGCCGTGAGAGAGACTTGTCCGCCGTCCAGCAGGCCGCGCGTCCTGAAAAAGCGAACCTCGCGATCACGCCTCACGGAGATCTCCTGGCGGTCGAACAGGAACAAACCAGCCGGATCATCCGCGTAAGGCCCGCACGGCTGCGCGCTCGATTGCAGCACGAAGATGCGCGGACGGAATTGGAACGGCAGCCGCAGTTCGGCGCCGGCGGCAAATGGCGTTAGCATCTGCACCTCGACCGTCGCGCGGATTCGAAAAAAACGGTTGCCACTCCCCGCCGTCACCCGGAAGGAGCGCCCCCCGTCTTCGAGGGTGGCGTCCGCGACGGCACCATAGGGCCCTGCAGGTGCCGGGGCAGATTCCAGGATGGGATTGGGCGCCGGGAATTCGTACGCCAACCGCACACCCTCCGGGGAGTAAGCCAGCAGGCGCAGGCTTACGGTCGAATTCGACCGGATTCTGAAGAACCGGACCAGGCGGCCCGGCACCTTGAAGCGGCCCGGCGACTCCTCCCTGCCAACACCCATCTCATCCGCGAATGGTCCGCCGGGACTCGTGCTGCTTTGCACCGCAAATGCGCCTCCGACCGGGTAGCCCCGCTGCTCCATGAAATAGCCCGCCGACGCCAACCCATTGCCATTGTCGAACAGGCGCAGGCTGAGGGTCAGGGAACCGGTCCGCATCTCGGGCGGGACGTCGACCCGGAGGTCATACGCGATCCGCATGCCTTGCGGCGCCTCCAACGCGGGAAAGAGCACCGCTTGCGCAAGAAGGAATTCGGAGCTGAAGGCGATGCCGTCCGGGTCTTCGGGCGCGGCGTGCAAGCCGAAGGCGTCAATCACCAGGACCAGCGCCTCCTGCATGGAACCGCCGCCCACCAGCGAGAGACTCAGCGAATCCACGAGCGCCCCCGCCGACCCTTGTTCGTCGGTGGCAAAACCCAGTCCGAGGGTCACCCATTCTGGCGGGCACCCGGTCTGGGTCGGATCGAGCGTGAAGCGAAGCTCCTGGAGGACGGAACCAGCGCCGGACCGAAGGACCTCGTTCGAGTCCGGGTCCGCCGCAAGGACTGCCGGCAGCCCGATCCACATCCCAAGCAGACCCAGGGGCCGCCTCACGGCGCCAAGGATTTTGGATCCACCGACCGGATCCATGCCGTAGGGAATTGAGACCCGGATCCGGCCCGGTCACCCCCGGGCGGCGAGCGACCTTCTGGTGCTCAGCCGCCAGGGGTTGGTGTAAGCCGATCCGTCAGATCCGAGATCGTCGGCGCTGGAATCCAACACTCACCAGAAGGACACCCAATGCCCCAGCAGCCAGCACGGTGGACCCTTCGGGTACGGCCGTTCCCAGAAACGCCAGTCCCACGACGTTGGCACCGCTGCCGTACGGGCCGACAAGGTTCAGGGCGCCAGTCCCCGTGTCGACCGTGTAAAGGCTGAAAGTCCCGGTGTCGGCCAGAAACATCACGTTGTCTTCCGGACGCGACGCAATGTCAAAGGACGACCCGAGTGGAAGATTGGCGATCAGCGAGCCGTTGCCCGTGATCGTGCTGATGGAGATCAGATCATCCGTGGCGTCCGCCACACCGAAAAGATTTCCGGATTGATCGAATCCAAGCGCGAATACGTCCTGGAACAGAATCCGCCCGATAAAGGTCGAGTTTCCGGTCGTCGGATCGATTTCGTATAGCGCATCAAACGGCGCGCCGAAACTCACCGATGTGTTGCCGAAGAGCTTCCCGCTGACAGGGTCGAACGCAATCGACACCATGTCATCGGGGCTGTTCAACGCGGCCACGGATGTCGCAGCGCCCGTGAGCGGATTGAATTCGAACAGCTCATTGGATGCGATGCGCACTCCCCACAGATGGGGAGAACCCGGCCGAGTGTCGCTCGTCAGGTCGCCGAGGTTGTCCTGGCCCGAAGGACCAATTGAAGTCACCAGGCCCGTGTTCTGGTCGACATCGAACAGATCCGTGGGTCCGGAAAACTCGATTCCAAACAGGTCCGACGCCGGACTGGCGGCACTCCCGGCAATGGCGATGGCTCCGTAGAACAACAGCAGATGTCGATTTTGCATAAGGCACTACCTCCTGGGGTGGGGTTGACCAAAATCACCGATCCTTTGGTGAAATCGGCGATGGGCACAGTGCGTATCAAAAGCAGACTACTTAATTCAAGCAATAAATCTCATTACAATGGATTCCCTAGCCTGGGACCGTCACGCAAGTGGCGGGAAGTCGCACTTTTTCGGGGGTGCCCAGATGGCCTTCGCACAGTGGTCCACCACCGGAAGAAGTCAGGCCGCATTTTTCCGAAGCGTCGCGGGTGGAGGCGATTACCTCCTGGACAGCGGCCCGCTCGTTGCGGCACTGGTGCGCGAGGAACCGCAGTTCGGACAGCCATGAGCGAGCAGTGGTGGGATTGCAGGGTGATCACGGTGGATGTTACGGACTTCAGAGTGTATCGACGTCGCGGACGTCACGCCGTTCCGCTGCTGACGCCGGATTAAGTGATGGGGTGTCGCGCTTCTGTAAAACCACCTCCCACGCGTCCCGGAATGCTCGCGCGCGTGCCGTCAGCCACTTCCAGTCCCCGGCTCGCACCCGCGCCTTATCCAGCAGGGGAGAGCCGACTCCAACACCGGCGGCGCCCGCGGCGCGGTAGACCGGCACGCATTTGAGATCCACGCCACCCGTGGGCAGAAGACCGATTGCAGGAAAGACATCTGCCAGGCGCGCAAGGTAGGCCGGACCCCCCTGGTCGGCGGGAAATACCTTCACGAATTTCACGCCGAGCGAGGCAGCCGCCGCGACCTCGGTCGGGCTCAAGGCCCCGGGAAAGATCGGAAGGCCGCGCGCCACGGCTGCGGCGATCACCGCCGGGTTGATGCAAGGGGTGACAATGAACGAGGCGCCCGCCGCCAGAGCGGTTTCGAGGGCCTCGATACCGAGGACAGTGCCGGCGCCCACATTGATGCGGCCCCGGCCCGCCTCGATGGCTGCACGAATCTGGGCAGGCGCGTCCGGGCTGTTCATGGTCACTTCCAATGTGGTGAGTCCGCCGGCGTTCAGCGCCTCGGCGATCGGCGCAACATGGATAACAGGAAAGCCCCGCAAAATCGCAACGATTGGGGCCTCGTAGAAACGGTCCCAGGCGAACGGCGTCATGGATTCGGCGGATGGATGGCGAACGGGCGGATCTCTGTTTGCAATCGATCCGCGAGCATGACATGAGCCCAGACCGTGGCCCTGGAGGAGGCGCCCTCGGGCAGCGTGCGGATCCTCTCCGCGGCGCCGAGGATGCCGAGCGCCTCCTGGTACCATTGGCTGAGGACGGGCGCACCCACCACCATGATCGGAAGGTCGGAGGCGCGTTCCAGAAGACGACGGACCTCGTCGCCGATAAGAAGGCCGCTGAAGTACCAACCGTTGAGCGCCGGATCGACCCGTTCGATCACGGTGCGCGTGCGGACGCGGAACAAGGCCTGGCTGAGGCCGCGATCCCCGACCGCCCGTACGCCCGCCTCGAACGCGTCGGCCACGGTGGGATCGCCGGGGTCACCGTCCAGGGGCCACCGGACGGAATGCCGGAGCAGGCTGTGGCGGGCGAGGACGTCTCCGAGTTCGCCCGTGATGAAGGTGTGGAAATCCGTGAGAACGCCGTTGCGCAGCCAGACGTGCTTGGAATGGGTTCCCGGCAACACCATGACGCCACCCTGCGCCAAGGTTCGACCTTCGCGCGTGGTGACCGCACCGAGCACCTCGCACTCCTCGCCTCGCATGAGGTCGGTTTCGGTCCGAACGCCGGACACCAGCCACACCCTGGGATCGGACGGGCCGCCCTTTGTCCAGGGAACCTCCTCGAGGACGACCGAGCTTCCGTCGAGCGGAAAAGGTGTGGACGCGTAGGGGAGCTCCCGCCAACCCACGGAGGAGGAGGCCATGCCCGAGACGATCACAGGCAGGCCCTGGGCGGCGATCCCGCTTCGGGCGCAGAGGATGTTGACGCGTTCCCGCAGAAATCGGCTGAAGACCGCCGCTCGTATGTCGGGACGCGGCCCTTCGCCGAGGCGGTTCTGCAGGTCCCGGACGCCGCAGTTTTCCGTCACTTCGTCGAGCACACGGGCATCCTCCCGTGCAAGGAGACGGAGGCGGAAACGGCTGGTGCCCCAATCGCAACTGAACAGGTGCATGAACCGCCATCTGGATAACTTCCCAATCGCGTGAATTGAAGGAGGAACCGCGCTCACGGGCGAAACGGTTTGCCTGATCGTGTTCTGGCCTTCTAGGCTTTCCCGTTCCCTGTGGCCTTTGAAACGGGATCCCGGCCTGGATTCGCTTCGGAGGATCGAGGGCGAGCCACCACACCATGTTCAAGACGACGAGCACCCCGGACCCATCGGCACATCGCGGGCGGAGCGTGTTCTCCGGGTGGGCAGTCGCAATCCTGGTTGGCCTCCTGGGAATCCTGCTTGCGGGGTGTGGGCCGGGAGGCGCCTCCCACGAATCCGTTCAAGCCTATCCGACACGCGCCATCACCCTGATTTGTCCCTGGGCCGCCGGCGGAGGAACGGATCGTATCTCGCGGTATGTTGCGGACCAACTGCAGCGGCGGTTGGGAAAACCGGTCGTTGTCGTCAATCGAACCGGTGGAAGCGGAGCGGCGGGCCACCTCGCGGGAGCGACGGCCGAACCGGATGGCTACACGCTGACCATGGCGACCTTCGAGCTGAGCACGATGCATTGGATGGGCATCTCGGAAGTGACGTACACGAATTTCACGCCCCTCCTCCAGCTCAACGGGGATGCCGCCGCGATCCTTGTCGGAGCCAACGCGCCGTGGCATACCCTCCCGGAGTTCCTGGAGCACGTTCGCCACCATCCCGGCGAGATCAAGATGTCCGGCACCTCCACCGGCGGGGCCTGGGACCTCGCGCGGGCGGGGCTTCTCCTCGCGGCGGGTCTTCCTGTGAATTCCGTGATCTGGATTCCAACCCAGGGATCCGCGCCTTCGATTGTGGAACTCCTCGGCGGGCATATCGACGCTGTGTGTTGCAGCGTTCCCGAAGCCGCGACCCAGATCGAAGCCGGTCAATTGCGCGTGCTCGGTGTGATGGCGGATCAACGCCTCGAAGAGTATCCCGGTCTGCCAACCGCCAAGGAGGCGGGCATCGACTGGGAGGCGGTGGGCTGGCGCGGGGTGGTGATGCCCCGGGGCGCGGATCCGGCACTCAAGGAACTCCTCCAGGGTCATCTGCGGGCCATCCTGGACAGCGCGGAATTCAAGGACTTCATGAAGAAGAACGGATTCGTCATCACGCCTCGTGGACCCTCCGATTTTGCGAAGTTTCTCGAGGTCCAGGATGCGCGGTGGAAGAAGGTGATCCAGGAGGCCGGCTACGCGCGTCCATGAACAGCGGGGTCCCCGGTCCGGGAAGATGCCACGGGGTGGCGGGCAGACGATTGGATGCCGCCGCCGGGTTCCGCCAGCCCGTCTGATATGAGCGCGCCAAGGGTCGAGCGATCGAAGACGGGTTGGTCCTTCGGGGCGACGCTGGTGGCGATTGGAATTTCGGCCACGCTCCTGGCCCGGGCGATTCCCGTCCGAGCATTGGGAGGTCACCGCGATCCCGGACCCCGCGCCTACCCGACGGTGCTTGGAATCCTTCTGATCGCCGGGGGGATCTTCGAGCTTCTGCAGGCGTGGCGGACCCGATCGCGAGGCGCGCCAGGCCTGGACGCCACCGGGCGGCTGGAGGCGGGCGGGGCTGATGCGTCGGCGGCCGACCGAAGTCAGGCAGAGTTCAACCGTGGTGGCATCGTGGATGGACTCCTCATCCTCGGGGCCGTCGTGCTCTACGTTCCAGCCATCGGCTGGCTTGGGTTTGCTCCGAGCACGGCGTTGTTTTGCGTCGGAGTGATGCGCCGTCTGGGTGCGCGGTGGTTGTCGGCGGTCGTCGCGGCGATCGCCCTGGTGGTGGTGGTGGAGGTGTTGTTTGTGAAGCTGTTCCAGGTGCAGCTTCCCGCCGGGCGATTCGGATTTCCATGAACCACCTTGCTGTCGCCGTCGATGGGTCAAGGCGGAGCCACGGGTTTCGGCCTCCTTGGGCCGCCGGCTGCACCGAATCAAGTCCGCGGCGCGCGGTCGTCCTGGACCGTGGAATCTACCCATGATGGAACTTCTCCAGCCGTCGGTGCTGATCCCGTGGTTGCTGGCGATGGTGTTTGGGCTGTTCGTCGGCGCGACGCCAGGTCTGACGGCGACCATGGCGGTGGCACTGATTGTTCCGATCAGCTTCTACATGGCCACGCCCACCGCGGGCCTCGCGATGATCATCGGGGTCAGTTTCACCGCGATCTTCGCAGGGGATATTCCGGCAATCTACCTGCGGATTCCCGGGACGCCCGCATCGGCGGCGACGACACTCGATGGTCATGCCATGGCCGTTCAAGGTCGCGCGGCGCACGCGCTGACGGTGGACCTGTTCTGCTCCTGCCTCGGGGGGTTGTTCGGGGTGCTCCTGCTGATCTTTCTTGCGCCGCAGCTCGCCCGGTTCGCCCTGCGCTTCAGCAATTTCGAGTACTTCTGGCTTGGAGTTCTCGGCCTGAGCCTCAGCGCGGCGGTGAGCACCGGCTCGACGGTTCGCGGACTCCTCTCCGCCGTCCTGGGAATGCTGATCTCCACGATCGGCATTGACGTCGTGAGCGGCACGCCACGATTCACCTTCGGAGAGGGAGAACTCATGAGCGGGGTCGGATTCATCCCGGTCATGATCGGACTGTTCGGGCTTTCGGAGGTCCTCCGAAACGTGCGGCATCGCGCGTCGATGTCCGCGCCCGCGATCCATGGCCAAGGCCGGATGTCGGCCAGGGCGGGGCTGGCCTCTCTCTGGCTCCACAAATTCACGCTGCTTCGTGCGTCCTTTGTGGGGACACTGGTCGGCGCGCTGCCCGGAGCCGGCGCCGACATCGCGGCGTGGGCGGCCTATGGACTCGAACAAAGGACGGCGCGACACCCCGAGAGTTTCGGGACCGGGAACGAATGCGGGGTCATTGCCCCGGCGGGGGCGCATAACGCCGCTGTTGCCGGTGCCTGGATCCCCGCCCTCGTGTTTGGAATCCCAGGGGATTCGGTGACGGCCATCGTGATAGGCGCGATGCTGATGTACAATCTGAAGCCCGGCCCGCTGATCTTCCAGCAGAGCGCGGGCCAGGTGCATTCGATCTTCCTGCTCGCGCTCATCACGCAGGCCCTGCTTCTGCCGTGCGGTTACCTGGCGATCAAGACGTTCGGATGGATCCTCCGTCTCCCGCGGAATCTCATCATGACCGCGGTGATCGTCTTCTCGGTGGTGGGCGCGTTCGCGCTGCGCAATAGCCTGTTCGACGTCTATATCATGGTGATCGCGGGCGTGGTGGGTTTCTACCTCGAATCGCAGCGCGTGCCTGTGGCGCCCTTGATCCTCGGTCTGATCCTTGGACCCATGGTCGAAGAAAACCTTCGGACCGGTCTGATCAAGACGGGTGGATCGTTCGGGGCATTCCTGACCCGCCCCATTTGCCTTGTGCTCTGGTTGCTGCTCGTCGCATCGCTCGCGGCGCCTTCGATCGCCCGGCTCCGGCGGCGCCTGAGGTGAGCCGTTCTTCCTTCGCCTCCCAACCTCGTCCCAACGCTCTCGCCTGCGGGCCCTCCAGGCACGGGGACGGCGCGGCTCCCGGCTGCCACATGAGTGGGTCGGCGCTTTTCTGTGACCCGCGGCTTCCGCATACTTTCCGGCATGCAAGCCCTTCCTGCCCGCACGGCGGTGCGCCGCCGTCGCTTCCTCAAGCAATCCCTCGCCGGTTTGGGCCTCGCGACGGCCGCGGGAACCGCCGCGACCCGCGCCGCGGACCGGGAGCCGTACCCGGGAGCGTCCGGAGGCGCCAATGCCTCACGTTCGATCCGGCGCCGCCTCCCCGAGGGCAAGATGAAGATCACAAGGCTCGAGACCTTCCTCGTCAAACCTCGATGGCTGTTCCTGAAGGTCCACACCGACGCGGGCATCGTCGGTCTGGGTGAGCCGATCACCGAGGGTCGCGCAAAGACCTGCGCCGAGGCGGTGGCGGAGATCGAGCCCTACCTGGTCGGCCAGGACCCGAGACACATCGTGCATCATTGGCAGGCCATTTACCGCCATGCCTTCTACCGGGGAGGTCCCATTCTCACGAGCGCGCTGAGCGGGGTTGAACAGGCCTTGTGGGACATCAAAGGCAAGGCCCTCGGCGTTCCCGTCTATGAGCTGTTGGGCGGCCCGACCCGCGACCGGATCCGCGTCTACGCGCATGTGGGAAACAGTCCGGAGACGCTTCGCCGCCGCCGCGACGAGGGGTTCACGGCTTTCAAGACCGGGGTTCGCAACAGCACATCCTCGGGCATCGTGGCGTCACCGCATTTCATCGAGGAGGCCGCGCAATCCTTCGCCGCCCTGCGCGAGGCAGGCGGGCCGGACGTGCAGATCGCCATCGATTTCCATGGGGCCATCAGTCCCCAGAATGCCCCGCGCCTCATCGAGGCGATCGAGCCGTATTCCCCGATGTTCGTGGAGGAACCGGTGCAGTGCCAGAACGTTGAGGCCATGGCCGCGATCGCTCGCTCCACCTCGGTCCCGATCGCGACGGGGGAGCGCATCTTCACGAAATGGGGATTCCGCGAGATCCTTGAGAAAGGAGCGGCGAAGATCCTTCAGCCCGACTTGTGCCATGCCGGGGGCATCCTGGAATGCCGCCTGATCGCGGGCATGGCGGAGGCGTATTACGCGGCGGTCGCACCCCACAACCCCCTCGGACCCATTTCACTTGCGGCGGGTCTGCAACTTGCGGCGTCGATTCCGAACTTTCTCTGCCAGGAACAGGTCACGCTCGGCGAGGGATACCTGAAGCAACCCTTCGAAGTGAAGGAGGGTCACATTGCCTTGCCGACGGGTCCCGGCCTCGGTATCGAACTCGATGAGGACAAACTCGCGGATAAGATTGGCCATGACTGGCGTAATCCCGAGAGTTACTTCCCCGACGACGGATCGGTGGTGGATTGGTGATGGTGAATTGGGACCGTGCCTGAGACCGACACGGCCTCCAGCACGCGATTTGCGGGACATGCCCAGCATCCGATGGGCGAGGGATGGGGTGAGGGCAGGTTCATGCGATGAGGTCACTGCGGCCGGTTGAGGCGGGTGGCGTGATCCTGCATCCAGTAGACATCTTGATTGAAAGGCGAGGGCACGTTCAGGGGAAGCAGTCCACCTGTCGGAACCGGCGTCGTCCGGGGATCGACCCAGCGACGGATATCCGCGTGGCCATCTGCGAAGGCGAGGGACGCGCCGCGGTCGTGCCAATACGCGGGAAGATCGACCAGGCGCACACTCTCCGCGCCCCACGCCGTGCCCGGCGCAAAGCCGGTCATGTCGATGGCGAAATACCCGTCGTTGATGCTGTCTTCTCGCTCGTCCAAAAACGTCAGGGTTCGGGCAGGACCGGGATCCACAAACGAATCCAGGGAATCGATCACGCGCCAGCCTTGGGAAAGGGATCCCGCCCACGCCGGGCCTCCCACCCAACCGTTCAAAGACAAGCTCCGGGTCCGCGGCGCAATCACGCCGGCTTGCGTGCCACTGCCGATGCGGACCCGCGCCGGATCCGCCGGACAGCGAAAGACGGAAGGTCCCTGGCCGGCATAAGACCAGAGCGGACTCCGAGCGGGGAACTGGTTGGTGTCCCAGTTGGAGGGGTTGCCGGAGTTGAAATCCAGGACAGTGCCCCCCGTCCAGCCGGGTCCGCTCGTCTGGTTCCCCGTGGAGTCCGAGTCGGCCCCCACGAGTCGGCCCCCATTGTCCATCGCATAAAGCATCCACGCGCGGTGGACCTGTCGAAGGTGGGATAGGCAGACCGCCAGTTGGGAGTGCTCCCGGTTCACCGCGACCAGAGGAAGTTGAAACGCCCCCAGAAGAATCCCACCCGACACCAGCGCGAGCGCCTCCAGGCGAGTGAACGCGGTGGCGACTGACCCAACGCAAACCCTTCGGATCTTCATGGGCGCCCTTGCCAGATCGGCACACGCTGCACTACGTTGCGCCGCCCGCCAAGTGGGATTCCGCGATGAAATGCCTGTCATTCGCTGCCGGGATCGTCGTCCAGGCCTTCCTGGCCTCGCTGCCCTCCGGCGCTGCCCAAACGCCCCTCCTCCTTTCCGGCACGCACCACCCGTCCATGACCGGCGCGGGGGATTCTCTCGCGCCCGTCGCGAGCGGCAATGGCACCGTCGTGGTCTTCGTCAGCACCGCGGACAACCTCGTCACCAACGACACGAATGGCGGGCTGCTGGATGTCCTGGTGGCGGACCTCGACACCTCCGTGCTTCGTCTCGTCAGCGTCAACACGAATGGCGCCAGTGGAAATGGTCCGAGCCGGAATCCGGCCGTGTCGGACGACGGACGCTGGATTGCTTTCGTCAGCGACGCAACCGACCTGGTCGACGGCGATACGAATGGCGTCAGCGATGTGTTCCTCCGCGACATGCTGCTGGGGGCCACCCTGCTGGTGAGTGCCAATGACGGCGGCGCCGGCGGCAATCGCGCCTCAGACAATCCCGTCCTGAGCGCCGACGGCGGCTGGGTCGTTTTCGAGAGTCTCGCCGGAAACCTGGCGCCCAAGGACACCAACAGACTCTCCGACGTCTTCCTTCGGGACGTCGTGAATGGGCAGACGCGCTGGATCAGCCAACCGTCCACGCATCCAGCCCTGAGGAACCGTCCCTCCGGCATCTCCGATCATGCCCTCCTCAGCGCCGACGGCACGACCGTCGTCTTTGCGGGCACGGGCGTGAATCTGGCACCTGGTCTTCAAACCGGTGGGACTGTATTGACGAACAACCAGTACTTCCTTCGACCGCCCGCCACGACAAATCGCATGGTGAACGTCGCCCCTGGAGGGGCCGTGACTCCTGGAGTCCTCGTGAACAGCGGTCCCGCTGCGATTTCGGCCGATGGCCGGTACGTCGCGCTCCTGCGACGATCGTCCAATACGAATGCCCTGCCGACGCGCGTCCTTCGGGTTGACCTTGATAGCGGCGAAGCCGTGGAACTGATGTCGACCCTGATAGACGGCCTCGACGCCGGCAGGTATCCGCTCGGCGGAACGGCCTTCGTGGGTCCCTTCCTCAGCGCCGATGGGAGGCGGGTCGTCGTCGAGGGTCGACGAACCATCGCACCTGGCCTTGAGCTGCCCGTCGTCGTTTCCTGGGACCCGGAAACGGGGGAATCGACGCGGGTCTCAAGCCACGGCTGGCAGACACAGGGCGACGGCACTTCTTCGGAGGCGCCCTGGGGTCACCTGCTTGCGGCAAGCCGCAACGGGGACTTCGTCGCCTTCCTCGGTGCAAGCACCAATGACCCGCCCGACGGCCCGACGAACCAGATCGTCCTTCGTCGGTTAAGCACCGGGGAACGGCGTCGCGTCTCGCGGACGTCCTCGGGCGAACCAACCGCCGAAAACGCCTATCCAGCGGTGACGCTCAGTGACGATGGACGAAAGATGACGTTCCAGTCCCGGGAAGCTGGCCTTGTCGAAGGCGATTCCAACAACGCCTGGGATGTCTTCGTTTACGACTGGGACCGGGATGAAGTTCAGCTTGTTTCCCGCCGAAATGGCGACCGCCCATCGATCGCGGCGGCGGGCTCGTCACGCCTGGAACCGGGGGCGCTGAGCGCGAAGGGTTCGCTCGTCGTTTATCAATCGCCCGCGGCGGATCTCGTGCCCGATGATGAGAACGGATTCGACGACGTCTTCCTTCGGGACACCGGGACCGGCTTGAACCGGCTCGTCAGCGTCCGGCTGAATGGAACGTCGCCCGCCAACGGCGCCTCGCGGCATGCCGTGTTGAGCGCCGACGGGCGGTTCGTCGCGTTCACCAGCAACGCCTCCGACCTCGTCGACGGCGACACCAACAGGGTGGATGACATTTTCCTGCGCGACACTGTGGCGGGCACGACCGTCCTGGTCAGCCGACGTCCGGATGGCCGTTCCTCAGGCCTCGGCGCCTCTGAGCGCCCGTCGATCTCGCCAGATGGACGCTACGTGGCATTTGAATCGTTGAGCGGCGAACTCGATCCGGCGGATCAGAACAACATCCGCGATGTGTATCTCTACGACGCTGCCTCGAAGACGATCCGCCTGGTCAGCCGCAATGCGCTGGGCACCGGAGCCGGTAACGGAGTCTCCGGAAATGCCGTTCTTTCACCCGATGGAGATTGGGTCGTGTTCGAAACCCGCGCGGGCGACCTTACGCTGCCCCAATCGAACGACCGCGGACGCCTTGTCATGGCCTGGGACGTGGCCACCGGCGAGATGCACCGGCTCACGCCGTCCGATGCGGAGGAAATGCGGTCCTACCCGGGACCGGCTCCCGTCGCCGTCTTCTCGCCGGAAGGGCGATTCGCCGCCTACACGCGGACGATCCTGAATGGGACGGTGCTCGCCGCCGACCTTATCGAGTTGGCCACCGGCGAACGCACCAGGATCGCGGATCGCGGCGTGGTGACGGCGATCAGCCGGAACGCCACCCGGATCGCTTATCGCGCCCTGTTGGATCTCGGCTCGCCCGTGCCCCAGGCGTGGATCCTCGATCGTCAGGCCGGGACGGCCACGCGAATCAGCGCCTCGCCGGCCGGGGAACCCGCCAACCGTCGGGTCGATGGCCCCCTTTTGACTTCGGACGGGCGCTTCGCGGTGTTCGCAACGGCGGCGGACAACCTGGCGCCAGATGATTCCAACGGCGTGGCCGGTCTGTTCGTGCGGGATCTGGAAACCGGTTCGATGATCCGCCTCGGATCGCGTGGATGGTCCGTGTCCCCGGTCCTCAGCCAGGACGGACGAACCCTCGTGTTCGCGAGCGCGGGAGATATCATCTCCGACGATTTCAATGGAGAGGTCGATCTCTACCTCGTTCAATTGCCCGGACCGGAATCGGAGTTCCGGATCACCTCCGTCACCCGGCTGCAGACGGGAGAGGTGACGCTCGTCTGGCCGGTGGCCGAGGGAATCGAATATGGACTTGAAGCGAGTGCCGACCTCACTTCGGGTTGGACGCGGCTTCTGGTCCCCATCCAGGTGCAGGGAGGACAGGCCACCGCAATCGATCCCGACGGGGCCTCCCTGCCCCGCCGTTTCTATCGCCTCATACAATGATGGCCGGCGCCCGAAAATCCCGCCCGCGGCGTTGCATCGCGCCGGCTGGTTCTTCGCCGGGTGACAGGCACCCCGTTGACTCAATTTGCGCCGCGCCGTAAGGGTCCGGGGTCGTTTTTCGGTAGCAACGTTCCCTTCCGCACCGAGAAGGAATCCTCGCCGGAAAACACGAGGTAGACCACACGGCCATCCGCGCTCATCCATTTCGTGGGCAGACTGCTCGACTCACCGGGCCCGACATCCCACGTGTCGGTGTGGAACACGGAGGTCCATGGACCCCAGGGTTCAGGCGCATCGTAGATAGCAAATCCGCCCGCGAACCGCGCGTCGCCGCTCGCGCCTGTCTGGCACCAAAGATAGCGACGCAGTCCCGCGTCGTAGCTGATGCCGGAGCGATAGCAGCGTCCCGGGTTCGCGAAAACGGCGCCGCGCTCGCCGATCTCCGGCGACCACACCGGCTGGCCGGCGGCGGTCGTCCGCACCAGGAATTCATAGGCAGCGCGACGGGCAATCCCGCCCTTCGGCACGCGGGCCAGGATGAAGCGGTCGGCGGCATCGTACGCCGTCTCGGCGTCCGGAGAATAGATGTAGACGAAGTCATCCCGTGCGCCGGCATAATTCCGGCCGAAGTTGAGAAACGCCGGGCAACCCATGCTCCGGGTGAACCGCCAGTCAGCCCATTTCCAGGTGACGCCGTGATCGGTCGACCAGCCGAGTTGGGAGTTGGTCGCGTTTCGCACGAGAAGGTACAGGGTCTCTTCGACACACAGAATCCCGCTGGCCTTGCGTCCCTTCCTGCCGTCGCCCAGGAACTCCGCTTCCTGCGAACGCATGTTCCTCCCCCTCCACTCGGGGGGTGATCCGATGATCCGTGCCAGACCCAGGCTGAGCTTGCGATCGACGAAGGGTTCGAATCCCCGCCCGTCTCCATAAGCCGTGTAGAGCGCGTCATCGTCCGCCCAGGTCATTGGCCAATTGTCGCTTCCAGGGGCGTGGCGTTCAATGCTCCGGGCTGGCGCCCATTCGATGCCGGCGAGGACTGGACTGCGGGGGACCTGCGCTGCGACTCCGACGCAGGCGAGCATTGCAGAACCGCAGGCCATCGCGAGGAAGCGCCGCGTGATCACGCCTCCGATTCAACGCGCCGGAAGGAGTCCGTCAATCGTTGTCAATTGGCCGCAAATGCAGGCTCATGTCCTCCCTTCCGTTCCGGCCGGCGCCCTCGGACCGATCCCCGGGCGCGGGCGATTCGCTCCGCGGCCGCGGATCGCAAATCAGCTCACCGTCCGGCGGCGCGGTTGATTTCCCGCGTGATCGCCTGTTGAGTGGCCGCTGCTTCCCCTCGTGCCGGCGCTTCCACCAGGTGGACGCCATCGCCCCGATTCCAGGGTCCCGTGGCGTCCTTTTCGCCGAGGTCCCCTTCTCCGGTGGAATCATTGAAGTACTGGTCGACGATCCCGGGTGTGGGCGGGATCTCGCCAATGCGCAGCGGATCCTTGCCCATGCTTTCCAGGGCCACCATGAAGGCGCGCATGTGGGTGATCTCGCGAGTCATCAGGAACTGCAGGGCATCCTTGGTCCCGGCGTCGTCGCAGAAGTCGATGAGCCGTTCGTAGACGATCTTCGCCCGCGCCTCCGCCGCGATATTACTGCGGAGATCAACGTCCAGTTCACCGGTCACCTTCAAGTAGTCCGCCGTCCAGGGATTGCCCTGGGAGTTGTTCAGGGCGACACCGCCCCCGCCGGCGATCGCAATGAGGGGATCGGCTTCCGCCGCGTCGCGGGCCTTCTTCATCGGGCGCAGGTGCAACCGGGCCAGGGTTCCGATGATTTCCAGGTGACTCAGTTCCTCCGTTCCGATGTCCATCAGAAGATCCTTGCGCGCGGGGTCTTCACAGTTGAGACCCTGGATCGAGTACTGCATCGCGGCCGCGAGTTCGCCGTTCGCCCCGCCGAACTGCTCGAGAAGCATGTTGCCAAATTTCGGATCCGGGTCGCCACCGGACCGTGTACATGAGCTTTTTGATGTGATGATACATGGGAATTGAGAGTGACGGTATGAGACATTGATCCCGGCAGGCCCGGCCCGGCGCGTGACTCCTCGCGGCTTCCTTGCTCGGTTCGTGCCAGTGGAAGCGGCATGACGGCCCGATTTCACAGTTCCGCATTTTTACAGCCGAGGTCCCCATCCGTGATGTCGGCGCGCGCTGACAATCGGGACGGCAGGAACTCAACTGACCCGCCCAATTCGGGTGCAGACTGCAATTGATCATGCGGGACCGGGTGCAATTTGCAGAGCAACGCCGCGGCGGGCGGAGCCGTCAGCGGGGAAAACATCGGGACCTCAGTCACCGCGGAGAGGTAGCGCGCGTGGCAGCGGGGAGGCTGGAAGGGAGGCGGCGACCCCACGTGGCTCGCATATCATTTCGATGAGACCATCGCTGAATTTCTTCGGGGCCTGATTCCACAGGATTGGGAGGTGTTGCGGGCCCGTTGGGGAGTATTCGCACGCCGCGGGTGCCGCGCTGACGCTGGCGGCCTTGCTTTCTGTCGTCGTTTCGAGCCTGCGCGCATGCGCGCCACCGGAGCCGCGAAGGCCCATCCAGCACCCCGGTGTTCAGGAATTGGGTTCCCAGACTCCACGTTGACATTGATGCCGACGCGCGGCATGTGAAACCCGGGCATGGGAATTGCCGACGTTCCGGCGTTTAGAGCCGACCTCCGGCTCCAACCGCCGCCCCGTCGGGCGGGTGTGGGATGGCCCGGAGTGTCTGCCGATGACAAGCCATCAAGATCCGATGAACATTTCAGATGCCCTTGCCGAAGACCGCGTCCGGAAACACACAGCACCCGAGGCGAACCGCGCAATTGATGAAGACCTGGCCCATCGCCTCGCCTTGTACGCCCGCGCTGATCCCGAAGCGATCTCGCGCCGCATTCGTGAACTCGATCGAGAGTGGGACATGGAGCGTGCGCTCGAAGCCAACGCCGCCACGTTCGCACTCGGTGGGACCCTGTTGGGGACGTTTGTCAGCCGGCGGTGGCTGCTGCTCCCGGTGATGGTCACCGGCTTTCTCCTTCAGCACGCGGTGCAAGGCTGGTGTCCGCCCGTCGCTCCGCTTCGGCGGCTCGGGGTCAGAACCCGGATCGAGATCGAAAAGGAACGTTACGCGCTCAAGGCCCTTCGCGGTGATTTCGGCACCGAAAACCGTGACTCCGCCGAGGTCCTCACGGCTATCCAACAATAGCTCCCTGCGACATATGGTTTTATGCAAACCCGGAACGACTTTCATCTATGGCTGACATAACACGCCAGGGCAGCGCCGAATGGACGGGAGATCTCAAGCATGGACAGGGAACCACCTCGACAGGAAGCGGCGCCGTCCGCGACCTGCCGTACTCGGTCATCTCGCGCTTCGAATCCGGAGGCGGCACCAATCCCGAGGAACTCATCGCGGCGGCCCATGCGTCGTGCTTTTCCATGATGCTCGCCAAGGTACTCGGGGACCGCAACGCGGCCCTGCCCCGCATTCGGACCCGCGCGACACTGACGATGCGGGTCGAATCCGGTGGCGCTGCCATCACCCGGATTCACCTCGCCACGGAGGTCTCCGCTCCGGGGCTCCAGGCGAACGCGCTTCAACAAGCCGCGGAGGCCGCCAAGGAACAGTGTCCGGTCTCGGTCCTGCTTCGGCCTGGACTCGAGGCCCTGACCCTGGAGACCCGTCTCGCCGGGTGAGGCGCGCGCAATTCGACGCTGTCCGCCGTCGGCAGGGTGGGCCGGCACGATTAGCCCGGCACGGTTCCTTTTCCGGCCTCGCCGTGGGCAGGCGCCTCCGCCGGTCGCGATCGGTCCGCCGGCGACGGTTCCAGAAGATCGTATTCCTTCAGTTTGTACTGAAGAGAGCGCCGGCTGATGCCCAGCACCCGAGCCGCCTCGTGGCGGTTGCGGGTCACGTGGGCAAGGGTTTGCCGAATCAGGAGTTTTTCCACCTCGGCGAGTGACATGCCGGGACGCACCTCAAAGGCGGGGGCCGAGACTTCGTGTTCGAGGAGGAAATCCGGAAGATCCTCCTTCTCGATGCGGGCATTGTGGCACGTCAGGACCATGCGTTCGACGGCGTTGCGAAGCTCGCGGACGTTGCCCGGCCAGGGAAAACGCTGCAGGAGCTCCAGGGCCTCCCGCGACAACTCCTTCTTCCGCCGGCGGTGCTTGGCCGTGAAATGATCCAGAAAGGCGGCCGCCAAAAGGGGGATGTCCTCCGGACGCTCCCGAAGCGCGGGGACGCGAATTGGCACGACCTGCAACCGGTAATACAGGTCCTCCCGGAAGCGCCCGCCCTTCACGGCCTCCTTCAGATTCTTGTTCGTCGCCGCGATCACGCGGACATTCACCCGGTGGAGATCCAAACCGCCGACGCTCCGGAATGCGCCTTCCTCGAGAACCCGAAGGAGGTCGCCCTGCCCTTTCGCGGAGAGATCGCCGATCTCATCGAGGAACAGGGTTCCGCCGTCGGCCTGGTGGAAGCGGCCGGGCTTGTTGGCGACCGCCCCGGTAAACGCGCCCCGGACGTGCCCGAAGAGCTCGGTCTCGAGAAGTTGTTCCGGAAGAGCCGCGCAATTGACCGAGATGAACGCATGGGTCGCCCGCAGGCTCTTCAGATGAATGGTGTGTGCGACGAGTTCCTTGCCCGTTCCGCTCTCGCCCTCGATCAGAACGGTGACGTCGCTGGGCGCCACTTCCTCGGCCAGCCGCACGACCCGGCCGATGGGGGACTCGTCCCCAGGAGGAGATTCGGCTCGGAACGCTTGCGCAGGCGGTGGCGAAGTTCCGCGTTTTCCGCCACCAGGGCCTGAAATTCGAGGGCCTTGTGCACCAGGGCCCGCAGGCGCTGCATGTCCACCGGCTTCGCGATGTAGTCGTAGGCTCCTGACTTCATCGCCTCGACCGCGCTTTCGATGGTGCCGTACGCGGTCATGACGATGAATTGCGTGTCCCTGTGGATTGCCCGTGCCTTGCGAAGCAGTTCCAGGCCGCTCATGCCCGGCATCCGCATATCGGCAACGACCACATTGTAGAGACGCTGGTCGAGGCGCCGCAGCGCATCGACCGGATCCTGGGTGCCATCGACCTCGTAACCTTCGCGGCGTAGCGCCTCCTGGAGCCCGGCGCAGAGGCCCTGTTCGTCGTCGACGACGAGGATGTTAATCCGGGTTCGATCCATGAAACGTAGCGGGGGGATGGAGTGGAATCTGCACTTCAAACAGGGCCCCTCCCGAGGGTGTCGATCCGACGGTCACACGGCCCCCATGCGCGAGGACGATCTGCTGAACGATCCAAAGGCCAAGACCGTTTCCCTCCGCCTTGGTGGTGAAGAACGGTTCGAACACCGCAGAGCGCCTGTCGACCGGAACGCCCGGGCCGGTATCCTGGACGACCAGGGAGACCGATTGAATCTCCGGGGCCGGAATGGCCGAGAGCCGGACCTCCCCACCGCGCGGGGTCGCCTGAAGGGCATTGATCACCAGATTCAGCAGGGCCTGGGTCAATTTCACCGGGTCGGCCACCAGGGTGGGAACCGGTTCCACCAGCGCGGCGGTGAGTTCGATGCCCCGCGCCTCCGCCTCGGGGCCCAACAGCGCTCGCACATGCTCGAGGGCGTGCCGGAGATCCAGGGTCTGGAGGTCCAGCGATGACGGCGCCGCCAGGTTCAGGAAATGGGTCACCACACCATTGAGGCGATGCAACTCCCCCCGGATGATCTCCAGCCGCCTTCCCGCCTGTGTGCGGATCCCAGGATCCGCTCCCGCGAGGTCCTCGGCGAGAAGCTGCACGTGGATGTCGAGCGAACTCAGCGGATTTCGGATTTCATGCGCAAGCCGGGCCAGGAGACGCGAAAGGAGCAGTTGCTTCTCGCGCGCCGCCAGTTTGCTGACGTCTTGCCCCAGGACGTGGGACAGGAGCCTTTCCACGCCCACAGCATAGGCCAGGACAATGATCATTTGGAGCCGATTCCTCAGGGGCCCGCCGGATCGCCGGATTCGTGAAGTCATTGCGCACCCGCCCGCGGCCTGTTCAGCCCTGAACAATTCCTGCGAAGCATCGGCCAAGCGACGTGGAGTGCCCGCGCCGCTCCTCGAGGACCGTCGGCGGCAACGATGACTGATTCCGTTCCTCGATGTGCGAATCCCACCGCACCCCAGGCGAAGGAACCGTCTCGTCCATGTGTTGACGCCATGGTGATCACCCCATCCCGAAGCCGGCGGCGCGCCATCGCGGGCGTACTCGAGCACGCGAGCGGCGACAAGCGCTTCAAGATCCTCGAGACGCACATGAAGCGCCACCTTCACAAGGCCGACGCGCTCATCGAGGTCCTCCACAAGGCGCAGGAACTCTTTGGATTCCTCGACGACGGCCTGATGTTGTTCGTCGCGCATCACCTCAAGCTTCCGCCGAGCCGGGTCTACGGCGTCGCGACCTTCTATCATTTCTTCACACTCAAGCCGAAGGGGGCGCACACGTGCGTCGTGTGCCTGGGAACCGCCTGTTACGTGAGAGGGGCGGACCGCGTCCTTCGGGCGATCGAGGCCCGCGCCGGCGTCAAGGCGGGGGAGACGACCCCCGATCAGCAATTGTCGCTGCTGACGGCGCGCTGCATTGGCGCGTGCGGCCTGGCGCCCGCCGTGGTGTACGACGGCTCGGTGACGCCCCGACAGACCCCGGAGGAGGCCGTCGAGCACGTGAAGGGATGGTGTCCTCATGGATCTTAAGGAGCTTCAAACGATCAAGGCGAGGGAGCTGGCGGCGCGCAAACCGATCAGCATCCGCTGCTGTCTCGCGGCCGGCTGTCTCTCATCGCGGGGCGAGGCGGTCAAAGAGCGGATTGAACGCGCCGTTTGCGACGCCGGCCTCGTCGACCAGGTCGAGGTCCGCGCCGTGGGCTGCCTGCGGTTGTGCTGCCAGGGTCCGCTGGTCGCCGTCGATCCGGGCCGCCGCCTCTTCGAACGTGTCACCCCCGAAGACGCCGCCAGCATCGTCGACACCCTGAACGGCGGATCGACGAGCCTGACCTGCGGGGACCCCGATCATCCCTTCTTCACCAAGCAACTGCCGGTGGTCCTGGCCAACAGCGGCGTCGTGGATCCCGAACGCATCGAATCCTATATCGCCTCGGATGGCTACCTCGCCCTGCACCACGCGCTCCGCGAGCTGACGCCCAAGCTCGTCGTTGACGAAATGCTCGCCAGCGGCCTTCGCGGGCGGGGCGGCGCCGGCTATCCCACCGGGTTGAAGTGGGCGACGGTCTCGAAGGAATCAGCCCCCAAGAAGTTCGTGATCTGCAATGCGGACGAAGGCGACCCCGGGGCGTTCATGGATCGCAGCGTCCTCGAGAGCGATCCGCACAGTGTCCTCGAAGGCATGGCCATCGCCGCCTACGCGGTCGGGGCCGACCAGGGCTACATCTACGTTCGAGCGGAGTACCCGCTCGCCATCGCGCGGCTTCAGACTGCCATCAAGCAGGCGCGCCAACTGGGCGTCCTCGGCAGCTCGATCCTCGAGTCCCCGCTCAACTTCAACATCGATCTCCGCATCGGCGCTGGCGCCTTTGTCTGCGGCGAGGAGACCGCCTTGATGGCGTCCGTTGAAGGCAAACGCGGAACCCCGCGACCGCGACCGCCCTTCCCTGCGGAGAGTGGCCTGTACGGGCGCCCGACCCTGATCAACAACGTCGAGACCTTCGCCAACGTGCCGGCGATCCTTCGGCGCGGCGCGGAGTGGTTCGCGGGCATCGGCACCGAAAAGAGCAAAGGCACCAAGGTCTTCGCCCTGGCCGGAAAGATCCGCAACACCGGGCTGATCGAAGTCCCCATGGGAACGCCCCTCCGTGTCATTGTTGAGGAAATGGGCGGTGGCGCCCCCGATGGGGCGCGCATCAAGGCCGTCCAGACCGGCGGTCCCTCCGGTGGGTGCATCCCCGCCGGACACCTCGACACGCCAGTGGACTATGAATCGCTGACGCGGCTGGGTTCGATCATGGGATCGGGAGGGATGATCGTCATGGACGATGCGACCCGCATGGTCGACGTGGCGCGTTTCTTCATGGAGTTCTGCATGGACGAATCCTGCGGCAAATGCGTCCCGTGCCGCACCGGAACCGTCCAGATGCATGCGATTTTGGCGAAGCTCCTCGACGGTCGCGCGACCCCCGAGGATATGGCGCGCCTCGAGGAACTGTGCGACCTGGTGAGGCACACGAGCCTCTGCGGGCTCGGCCAAACGGCGCCCAACCCCGTGTTGAGCACGCTTCGATTCTTCCGCAACGAATACGACGCTCTCCTAGTGAAGGAGTCCAACGGCTCCCCACCATCCCGGGAGGCAACCCGCGAGGACGCGGCGGCGGCCCTTTCAACCTGAACAGCGCGTTCTCTCCCGTCCATGGCTGTACGAACTCTCACCATTGATGGCCAGCAGGTCTCCGCCGAAGAGGGCACCACGATCCTTTCCGCCGCGCGCGATGCCGGCGTGGCCATTCCCACCCTGTGCCATCTCGATGGCGTGTACGATGTCGGGGCCTGCCGGATGTGCCTGGTGGAGGTCGCAGGGACACCCCGGCTTTTCCCGGCATGCACCACGATGGTGCTCGAAGGCATGGACGTGAAGACGGACTCCGAGCGATTGCAGCGGTATCGCCGGATGATCGTGGAGTTGCTCTTCGCCGAGCGGAACCACGTCTGCTCGGCCTGTGTCTCCAACGGGCACTGCGAGCTCCAGACCATGGCCTACACGCTCGGGATGGATCACGTCCGGTACGCCTACCAGTTTCCGTCCTGGAACCTGGACCTGACCCACCCGCGGTTCGGAATGGACCACAACCGCTGCGTCCTCTGCACCCGCTGCGTGCGGGTCTGCTGGCACATCGAGGGCGCCGGCACCAGAAACGTCGCCGGCCGCGGCTCCCAGGCCCGGATCATCTCCGATCTCAACCAGCCATGGGGCGACTCCGAAACGTGCACCAGCTGCGGCAAGTGTGTGGAGGCATGCCCGACCGGCGCCTTGTTCCACCGCGCGTCCACCGCCGGCGAGATGGAACGGGATCGGACGCGACTCGAATACCTCGTCACCGCCAGGGAGAAGAAACAATGGAACGTCTGAAACTCGCCACAACCTGGTTCGGCGGTTGTTCGGGCTGCCACATGTCATTTCTCGATCTCGACGAATGGATCATCGACCTCGCCGCGCGCGTCGAGATCGTCTATGGCCCCCTCATCGACGTGAAGGAGTTTCCAGACGGCGTCGATGTCGTGTTGATCGAGGGAACCGTCTGTACCGAGGAACACCTCGAAATGGCCCGTGCCATCCGCAAACGCTCGCGCATCGTCGTGTCGCTTGGCGATTGCGCCGTCACCTCGAACGTCGTCGGCATGCGGAATCCACTCGGCGACCCGGAGGTGGTCCTCAAGCGGGCCTACGTGGAACTCGCCGACGAAAATCCCGGCATCCCGACGCCCTCGGATCTTCTGCCCCGGTTGCTGAAGCAGGCGGTCCCCGTGCATTACGTGATTCACGTCGACCATTTCGTTCCCGGGTGTCCTCCGTGCCCGGAACGGATCCGCCTTTTCCTGGAAAGCCTCCTGACCGGTGCCCCAGGCCCATCGGGCGCCCTCCTCAAATTCGGATGACAACCGCATCGCCCCACCGCCGGAGGAACGACCGCCCTTTCGCCGGATGATCCCGTCCGGCTCCGGCACTTCGCCGATCCCACCATGCCCCAACGCATCGTCATCGACCCCGTCACCCGCATCGAAGGGCACGCACGCATCAGCATTCAGCTCGACGACGATGGAAACGTCGCCGATGCCCAATTTCATGTCCTCGAGTTCCGGGGTTTCGAGAGGTTCTGCGAGGGGCGCCCGCTTTGGGAGATGCCCGCGATCACCGCGCGGACGTGCGGTATTTGTCCGGTCAGTCATTTGCTGGCGTCGGCGCTGGCCGGGGACGAGATCCTGGCAGTGCAGGTGCCCCCGGCCGCGGATCGATTGCGCCGGCTGATGAACCTCGCGCAGATGGTCCAGTCGCATGCGCTGAGCTTTTTCCATCTCAGCGCGCCGGATCTCCTGATGGGCTGGGACACGCCCGTTGCCCAACGCAACGTCTTCGGTTTGCTCGGGCAACGGCCCGAGATTGCCCGCGCCGGCATTCGCCTCCGGCAGTTCGGCCAGGAGATCATCGAAATCCTGGGGGGCAAACGGATCCATCCCTCATGGGCCGTGCCCGGAGGCGTGCGAACCGGGCTGTCCCCTGCGGGTCGGGAGCGGATTCGCGCCGGACTTCCCGAGGCATTCGAGACCGCGCGCCTCGCGCTGGACCTGTTCAAGTCCGCCCTCGACCGCCTGCATCGGGAGGTCCGAGTGTTCGGCAATTTCCCGTCTCTTTTCCTGGGACTCGTCAACTCCAATGGCGAGTGGGAGCACCACGGCGGCCGTCTGCGCTTCATGGACAGCTCCGGAAGCATCCTGGTGGATCAGCTCGATCCGCAGAATTACCGCGAGTATATCGGAGAGGCCGTCCAGTCGTCCTCGTATTTGAAATCACCCTATTTCAAGCCGCTGGGTCTGGCCGAGGGAATGTACCGTGTTGGACCCTTGGCGCGTTTGAACATCTGCCGGGCGATGGGCACGCCCCAGGCGGACAAGGAATGGAAGGAGTTCCGACGGCAGGGCAGCGGAGCGGTCACCTCCTCCTTCCTCTATCACCAGGCGCGGCTGATTGAGATCATCGCCAGCCTGGAGCGGATCGAGAGGATGTTGGAGGACCCGGAACTCCATTCCGAGGACCTGCGCGCCGACGCCGGCATCAACAAACTGCGGGGCGTCGGCGTGAGCGAGGCGCCACGGGGGACGTTGTTCCACGACTACGAGGTGGACCGCGATGGGCTGGTGAAAAGGGTCAACCTCGTGATCGCGACCGGCCAGAACAACCTCGCGATGAACCGCACCGTTGCCCAGATCGCCAAGCACTACGTGAAGGGACCCAACATCCCCGAGGCCATGCTGAACCGTGTCGAGCACGGCATCCGCAGTTTCGATCCCTGCCTCAGTTGCTCGACTCATGCGCTCGGCCAGATGCCGCTGATCGTCCAACTCATCGGTCCCGATGGCCGTCTCCTCGATGAAGTGCGCCGAACTTAGCGGGTCAGCGGACCCTCCAATCCAGCCGTCGATCCTGGTGGTCGGCTACGGGAACGAATGGCGCGGGGATGATGGCTGCGGTCCCGCGGTCGCCCGCGCCATCGCGGACCTTGACCTTCCCGGCGTTCGCTCCGAGGTCCTGCCCCAGCTCCTGCCGGAACTCGCGATGACCCTGGCGACCGTGGAAAGCGTCGTATTCGTCGACGCGTCCATCTCGCTGCCGCCGGGATGTCCCGTGCGCACCCGCGCGCTCCGGGCGCGGTCAGTCCCCTCCTGGAATCCACACCTCGGCACCCCGGAGTCATTGCTCGCGTTGACCCAGGCATTGCACGGCAGGCACCCGCGCGCCTGGTGTGTGGAAATCCCTGCAGGAAATCTGGGTTGGAATGCGGAACTCTCGGTTGTCGCGCGGGCCGGAGTCGCGGCAGCCGTCGCCAAGGTGCGGCAGCTCTGTGCGAAACCTCGTCCGCCTCAACCCCGTGTGGGTCGGCACTCCCGGCGGAAAGAGAACCCATGCACGAGGCCAGCCTCATGAAGGCCGCACTCGACCTGGCGGCGAGTCACGCCCAGGCGGAGGGCGCAGCACGCATTCACCGCCTGCACCTCAAGGTCGGCGACCTCAGCGGTGTCGTGCCGGAGGCCCTGGAATTCGCCTTCGAGGCGTTGTCGAAGGGAGGCCCGGCAGAGGGTGCGATTCTCGAGATTGAACGTGTGGCGGTCACCTACACCTGCGAAAAGTGCGGCACGGCGTTCACCCCGCCCGATGAACTGCCCGAATGCCCGAAGTGCGGCGGTTGGGGAGGCCGCCCACGATCCGGGCTTGAGTTGGAACTGACCTCCCTGGAGATTTCATAGCATGTGCCAGGAATGCGGTTGCGGACTGAGCGGGCAGGGAACCGGCCCGCACTCGCGGACGGAGCCATCCTTCCAGGGTCATGGTCCCGGGCATCCGGCTCATGGCCATGACCTGCCTCCTGTCCCTGCACCGCCCCACAGCCCTTCGCTCTCCCATCCGGCGACTGAAATGGAAGGGCACGATGCGGTTCACGAGGATCCGCAGACGGAGCCCGGATCGCACCTCCTGCAGGTGCAACGCTCGCTCCTCGAGAACAACCAACTCCGGGCCGAGCGCAACCGGGGGTACTTCCAGGCCAAGCGGCTGCTCGTCCTCAACATGGTTTCGGCCCCGGGCTCTGGCAAAACGGCATTGATCGAGCGAACCGCGGAGATGCTGCGACCGCAGCTTCGACTCGGTGCGATCGTCGGCGACCTGGCGACCGACAACGATGCGCAGCGCCTGCGGTCGGCGGGCATCCCTGTCGTCCAGATAGCGACCGGAACGCTCTGCCACCTGGAGGCTGGCATGGTGGGACGCGCCTTGGAATCGCTGGACCTGGATGCCGTCGATGTCCTGGTCATCGAGAACGTCGGCAATCTCGTGTGCCCGGCTGCGTACGACCTCGGGGAACATTTGCGTGTCGTCCTCCTGTCGGTGACCGAGGGCGAGGACAAGCCGCTGAAATATCCCCCCTTGTTCCATTCGGCGAATGTCGCGTTGGTGACGAAAACGGATCTCGCCGATGTAGTGGGCTGCGATCGCCCCGCGATTCTAGCCAATCTCAAACGCGTCAGTCATCACGCCCGGATCTTCGAAGTATCCGCGCGGAGCGGCGCCGGCATGGACGCGTGGTGCGGATTTCTGACCGCGGAGCATCGCTCCGCCCGGGGGCAGACCTGACGCGTTGGACCCACGCTCAAAATGCGTCGCATTGGGTGGAGGGACGATCGAGCGCTCTGGTCCCGGGCCACGGCCGGGAATCCGTCGGCGCGCAATAAAGTGGGCCCCGCGAAGAAAAAGGGCTTTCCTAATCCCCTTGGAGAAAGCAGCGTGCGCGTGGTTCCGGTTGCCGTGATCACCTCGTGATTCATGGGCACGCGTTTCTGACGCACCTCCACCCCTCCGGCACCACGGTTAGTCGTGGCAGGCTCCTGGGTTTCGATGGAAACTCAAAGGGAGTGCTGTCGCCGTCTTCGATCCAATACTCGCAGGTCATCGAGCCCCGTTGGCTCATGAAGCGGCGGTTCCGTGCGTTCGGGCGCGCACAGATCGCTGCGCTGTATTGCGTCGTGGATTGCAGTTGAACATCGGTCCGGGGGTAACCCCGCTCCGAAGGTTGTTGGTTCATTCAATCGCCCGTGCGTCCGATGAAGCGAAACGTGTGCTCGAGTCCGTGTCCGGTTGGGAGATGGCACTGGCGTGTCGGCGGTAGAGGTATGTCCGGGGGGAAGGAACACGGGACTCAGGCGCGCAGTCATAGCCAATGCATCCCTCGACCTCGCCCCAATGTACGTTCCTGACTGCAATTTGCGTGTCCCTGTTTGGTTTCGGTTCCTCGGCACTTCAGGCCGCGGTGACCCTGCCGATAGAGGTCTTCGGTCCGGATAAAACGGTCGAACAAGCCACGGTCCAAGTCCCGGCAGGAGTCAACAACGTGTCCGCGCTGTGGATGCAGATCCACGGCCTGAACCTCGCCAACAAGGCAAGCGTCCGCGTCAACAGCGGCGCCTGGGTCAACCTCAACAACGACACCGTCGGCGTCTCGCAACCCGCCAAGAACTTCGGTGGCATTGGCGGCGGTTTCAGCACCGTGCGGATCACCCTCAATCTTCCGATCGGTCTCGTCGTTCCGGGCAGCAACACGATCCAGTTCCGGTTCAACGACGTCACCCGCGCCAGTTGGGGCTTCCGGGTCCTTCGATTCAACTTCCTCGTCGCCGGCAAGGGGGTCCTTCCAGCCACCACCTTCATCGACGACGACCCGCGGAGCTGGCAGCCGCCGATCAACACCTCTGCGGCCATCAGCGCCGGCAGGAGCCTCTGGTACGGAAAAAGCCTCATTGACCGCGGCCATTCCATCCAGGCCCGCTGTTCCGACTGTCATGCCCAGGACGGCCGGGATCTCAAGTATTTCAATTACTCGAACAAATCCATCGTCGCGCGCTCGAAGTTCCATGGCCTGACTCAGACCGAGGGCCAGGAGATCGCGAGCTACATCCGGTCGCTCAATGTGCCTTACGTGGAGAACGGCCGGCCATGGAACCCGCCGTATCAACCGGGACCCGGCCTTGATTCGCGGCCGGTGCGCGAATGGGCCGCCGGCGCCGGACTCAAATGGGTCCTCGACAAGGACGTCGACACGTTTCAGTACATCTTTCCCAACGGCGTCAGCGCACAGGCCATTTCGTTCGACAAGACCCTCAACGTTCACGAGATCCCGCTGTCGATTGAACTCCCGGATTGGAATCACTGGCTGCCGGAGGTGCATCCGAAGGACGCCTGGGGCTCCGCGTTCACCACCAATCCCTTCTATACCCGCTATCCAGGCCTGCGCGCGCTCATGAAGGGCGACAAGCTGACGATGGCGAACCACCTCAAGACCCAGAGTAACTTGTGGTACGGTGACACCGAGGAGTTTTTCGGACGCGGCGGCATCACCCCCATCACCATCCCGGCCGAGCCGTACCCGCTGGATTATCAGATCAAGTTCAACGCCTCGATCCATTGGCGTCTCGTCAAGTTCTGGGAGATCGCCACCGAGTTCGGCCTCGAGGACATGGGCCAGGAACTCTTCGATGCCAGAGCCAATGATCGGACCTGGTACGATCCGATGCCCTTCAACACCGCGCCACACATGCTCCACCTGACGACGCGGGGGCACCCCATCAACGACGGTTCCCTGGCGACCTGGTACTATTTCTCCGCCTCCTGGTACCAGGTCCAGATCACCCTCAATAACTCCAATCGCCGGCCGTTCGGAACCGATCCCCTGGATTGGGCCTACCTGCACGCGTTCACGGGTGACCTCGCGACCAAGGATGTCGGCGCCGCCGGAATCATGATGCTCAACCTCATTGCCGCCGCCCAGAACCTGGACAACGGCAACGGGCCGAGAAAGTGGAACGCCGGATGGGATCCCATGAACCGCGTCAACGCCTACTTCATGGTGCCGGAACCGCATTTCGGAAATGTCTGGCGACAGGTCCCGGCCACCCTGCGCCGACAGGTCACCGAGGCCTACATGAAGAACTGGATCGCGAAGACCGCCTCGTATCCCATCGACGACTACTACTTCTCCGATGATCCACGCATGAATGGCGCATTCGCGCGACCCACGGAGGTGGTCAACCTCGCCACGCTCGACCCGATGGGAGGCCGCTGGATCGAACGCTACTGGCCGCTGGCCGAGCACTGCCGCAACGTCGGCGTCTCCGAGACCGTCATCAACCAGATCATCGACTACGGTAAGAAACTCTGGCCCCTGAACCCCTGGGATTCCCTTCGCCGAACCAGCGAAGTCCCCCCGCCTCCGGCGCCCACCGGGCTTCACGTGATCGGGATCTCCATCCACTGAATGACCGCTCCGGGTGCTCCCTTCTCCCGCGGCCGGGGGAGAAGGGAGCGGGGTGGCCGCTCCCAGGGCACTCTGCAGTTACCGGGGAACCGTCCAGTTGAGCGGGTTCGTCCTGTCGCAAGCACAACGGGAAAAGGCCGGCGACATTGTTGCCGCGGTTCCCGGGGTCAAGAACGTTGAAAACCGAATCTCCGTCCAGCAGGCGGGCGACACCCAGGCGACAGGCTCTCTTCGTGAGTCGAAAATCCTGGTCGCGATGGGAGACGCGCTCTCATTACTTCGGCAGTTTCGCCAGGTAATCGAGCAGGTAGGCACGACGCTGGTCGGCGAAATTCTTCAGGCCGATACTCCGGGCGCCGAAACCCTCTCCCGCGTCCTGGGTGAGGCTGGCCTGGAACGCGTCGGTGGAATCGAGTTTTCGTGTATCCCTGGCGACTTCCGGCGCAATCAGGTCATGGGCCTTGCTGGCGATCGGTCCGAGCTTATCCCAATCCAGCCACTTTTCCGCGATTTCCCGAACATAGCCAACATACCGCGCCCGCCATTCCGGGACGGCGAGCAACTTCGATATCAGCGGCTTGGAATCATCGCTCGCGGCGATCAAGGGGTCCAACTCGAGCCCGCGGACACCCGCGGCTGAGGGTCCGCGCGGATTGCCCTGGCGGCGGAAGGGCGTCGGGGCGACGCCGGAAGGGGCCGGAGCGCCACCCAAGCCGCCGCCGGCCGGCACGTCCTGCAACTCAGGCCCCGCCACGCCGCCCCCCATTCCCCCACGAAACCCGCGCATCCCGCGCATCCCCGGCGGACCGCCGAATCCCGGACCGCCGGGCCGGGCGAACGTCTCGTTAAAATCCGAGGGGATGACGTGGAACCGGCCCTTCGGATCTTCGTACAAGTCATAGTCACTCGTGCGAACCCAGTACCCGTCATTGTTGATGAGGGCATTCTCCAGCGCCAGAAACCGAAGGACCCCGTCCACGTCCAAAAGGGGTTCGAGGGTAGCTTGGAGCTCAGAGGCCGGGGTCTGGTTGAGCACCTTGCAGAGTCGGATCAGGTGCTCCCAGGATTTCGTGTCGTTCTTGCTCTTGATTTCGTAGATCCCCTTGTAAGGACCGGGATTTTCGCCGAGGAACGCGAGACTCCCGCGGCCTCCCGGGCTGCCGGGGACCTTCCAGCGTGCCCCGCCTGTGGTTCCAAATGCCTCCTGCGTGAAGTCCTTGTTGAATTGCTGGGCGCTGGTGTAGACACCCCAGTCCTCGCCGTTGATGACGACCCGGACGAAGTTCGCCTTGGGCGCGGGAATATACTCCCGTGCAATTCGCGAATAGAGCACCGTCCGGAGAAAACTCGGGTCCTCATGGGAGTTCAGGAGGTTCAACGTGCGATATCCCTGGATGGCCTGGCCCTTGCGCGCGAAGTCGAAGGAGAGATTCAGGGAGCGCTTTCGGCCTTCCGGCACCATCCCGTAGGAGGACATGCCGCGGAAATGGACGCCGACGTCCGGATACACCTTCCCGTCGGCGGTGACTCTCGCGGGCACATCGACGTCCGTGCCGTGAAAGGCCTCAAGTTCCTCCTCCCAGTCCTGCCCGGCGAACTCCAGGAAGATCGTTCGAAGTGTGTCCAGGTCATAGAGCGGTGCATCCGGGTACAACTTCACGTCGGCAGGCGATACCGATTCGCCCGGCTTGGCGGGTTCCACCGTCCGACCCGGTCCTCGAAAGCCCGGCGGGCCCCCACGAAACCGAAACCCGCCCGGACCGCCATTGGATCGGTTGGTCTGGAGATAGTCGCGGGCGGCCTTCCGTTCCGCGGCGTCCAGTCGTTTATCCCCATTGGTGTCGAACTTGGAGACGATCTTCGTCTCCTGCCGCATTTGGCCGCCGAAGCCCCCAAAGCCGCCCGGGCCGAACGGAGGCGGCCCGTCGAAACCGGGCGGCGGACCGAGTCGGGAGAATGGCGGCGGCTCCGGTCCGGGTTGCGGGTTTTCCGCGGGTTCCGCGGCGAGGGCGGCAGTGCCGATCGAAAGAGCACAGCCGATGGGCAACAGGAAGTGGGGGATGGGCATCGACTTCATGATTGGATCAGTCCCGATGTGAGGCGCGGGCCGGTGCTATCCTGAAACCTTCGAGAGGTCCCCGCCCGGTCGCGCGATCTTCATGACGGCGATTTAACAGTGGATCGCGGCCGCCGCATCCCCGCAATGACGAAGCACGGCCGGGATGGGATGAGGGGCGCCCGTCCAGGGACGGTGCACAGGGATCAGGATGAGGCGCATCCCGTGTGTCGATTGGCTACCAGATCACCGCCCGCTCTTCGGGGGCACGCCACATCGGGTCGCCCGGCCGGATGTCGAAGGCCTTCTGAAAGGCGGCGAGGTTCAGCAGAGGGGCGAAGGCGCGATATTGCGGCGGCGCATGAGGATCAATCACCAGGCGCCGTCGAATCTCCGCCTCACGCGTGTTCACACGCCACGCCTGGGCGAAGGCAATGAAGAACCGCTGCTCCGGGGTGAACCCGTCAAGAGTCTGACGGCGCGACGGATGCCGGACCAGGTCTCTTTCAAGGGCCTCGAACGCGATGCTCACGCCGCCAAGATCCGCGATGTTCTCTCCAAGTGTCAGTCGCCCATTGACGTGCACACCGGGAAGCGGTTCGAAGGCGTCGAACTGGTCCACGACCCGAGCAGCCCGCCGCTCGAATTCCCGGGCATCGGCGTCCGCCCACCAATCCCGCAGGTTGCCATCGGCGTCGGATTTCCGTCCCTGGTCGTCGTATCCGTGGGTGATCTCGTGCCCGATCACCGAGCCGATCGCGCCGTAATTGACCGCATCGTCCGCCTCCAGGTCGAAGAAAGGGGGTTGAAGGATCCCCGCCGGAAACACGATCTCGTTCTGGGTCGGATTGAAGTACGCGTTGACCGTCTGGGGGGTCATGTTCCATTCGGCGCGGTCCACGGGTTGCCCGATCCGGTCAGCGTCCCGCTTGAATTCGGCGGCGGCGGATCGCTCGATGTTACCCCAGTAATCGCCCCGATCGAGGCGCACGGACGAATAGTCCCGAAACTTCTCCGGGCATCCGATTTTGGCGGTAAAGCGGTCGAACTTGCGACGGGCCTCCTCGCGTGTCGCCGCGCTCATCCACGGCGCCTTCTCCAGCCGGTCCGCGAAGACCTCGCGAATGTCCGCGACCAATGCCTCCATGCGCGTCCGGGCGGCGGGAGGGAAGTATTTCTCGACGAAAAGCTGTCCGAGGGCCTCGCCGATGCTCCCGTCAATGACACGCGCGGCGCGCTGCCACCGAGGCTCGGGACTCGGCTGTCCCTGCAATTCAGTGCCGTAGAAGCGAAAGCTTTCGTCGGATGCCGCGGCAAAAAGATGGGGCGCCGCATTTCGAATCAAATGCCAACGCAGGTAATCTCGCCAGACCTCCCCGTCGTGATCATGGGCGAGGTGGTTCAATGCTGCGAAGAAATCCGGCTGACCGACAATGATGGAGTCCGGACTGCGAATTCGGGCCCCTTCGAAATAGGCGTCCCATGCGATGTCCGGCGCGAGCCCGCGGAGCTCGGCGAGGGTGAGGCGATGATAGTTCTTTTCGCGGTCCCGCAATTCCGTGCGCGACCGGCTGGCCCGCGCGAGTTCTGTTTCGAGATCGAGAATCGCGGCGGCTTGTGACGCCGCGTCCGAGGCCGGAACGCCCTCCAACTCGAGCATCGTTGCGATGTGCCGCCGGTAGGCCGCCCGCTGTGGGGAAAAGCCGTCGGCGAGATAGTAATCACGATCCGGCAGCCCAAGGCCCCCCTGCCGAAGGTAAAGCGCATAAACCCCGCTGTTTTTCAGGTCCGGAGCGACCCCCACCCCAAAGCAGACGCTGATCCCTCGCCGCTGCCAGTCTCCCACCAGCCGGGCAGCGTCCTCGGAACCCTGGAGCTCGTCGAGCCGGTCCAGGTCCGACCGGATCGGCTGAAACCGGAGCTGCTCCACGCGATGGGTGTCCATGGCGGATGCGAAAAAATCGCCGACCCACCCCCGTGGCGATGTGGGCGCGGCGTTCGTGTCGCCCGCGGCATTTTCCAGGATTCCGCGGACCAGTTGCCAATTGCGCTGGGCGAGTTCATCGAAACTGGCCCAGCGCGCCTTGTCCTCGGGCACGGGGTTGTCCCGGAGCCAGGCGCCGTTTGCGAACAGGAAGAAGTTGGTTCGTGGACTGACGGATCGGTCCATGTACCCCACCGAGAATCGCGGCACCGCATCGGTGGCGGCGGCTGAAAGGACGGCAGAGAGCGAGAGCACCCAGGGCAGGCTGCGGATCGACATAGAGATCGACGATCCTAACCCGGACAGCCGTGGTGGGCCAGCGCTGGCTCAGAGCCCGTCTGTCGGCCTTCCTGCAAGGTGCACGATCACAAGCCCCCATCGTGCAGGAGCCCGGGTGACTCGAGGGCCATCGCGGGAGCGCCACCGGCGCCGGCGCTGGAACGTACGCTGCTACATCGCCGACGGCATCCAATCATCCGTCTCCCATGAATTCCAAGGCAGCCCATGCCCATGTCCATGCCAGCACGCCCAGATCGCTGGCGATTCTCACCGAGATTGGTCTGGGCGCGTTTCTGTGGATTCCCGCCCTCGCCGGCCACGGCGCAGCAGCACCGCCTCCGCCCATGCGCGAGGTGGCCCCGGCAGCGGCGCCCGTTTCCCGTTTGACAGGGGACGCATTTGCCCGCGACACCGAGCTCGCGCTGCTCAAGGAACTTCGGCTTGGAACGATCGCGGCCCAGCGCGCGCGCCACCCGATCATCCAGCGGTTTGCCACGTTCCTGCAGGTCGAGCACTCGCAGCTCAGCTTTCAACTCCGAACATTGGCGCGGTCGAAGGGCTATTCGCTCCCGCCAACCAACCTTTTCAGCCCCGCACACCCGCCTCCGGCGCTGACGCGGGATGGGGCGCGGGGCCCCGACGGATCAGCCGCCCAGGCCGCCGGAAAGGCCCAAACCAATGGCCCGACGGCCACGAACGACCGCCTCGAGGTCCGTGGCGCACCCGAGGCAACCCATGCGCCGCCGGAGGAAATGGAGGCGATCCTGCGGATCGAACGCGAGGCCGCCGATGGTTTCGACCGCGCCTACGTCGCGGAAGTCGTTCAAGACCACGAAAAGCTCATACTCGAGTTCGACCAGGTCATCCGCGATCTGCGGGATCCGGCCACCCGGAGTTTCGCCGTCCGCTATCTGCCCACGCTCCGACGCCACTATTCCGACGCACAGGGCCTGGCGGCGACGCTCGGGTCCACGATCGTGAACACCCGCGATCGCGAGCTCGCCGTCCCGGCCACCCCCAACCGGAAGAAGTAGCCGGCGGATCCCGGGTTCAGGTGACGCCGGGGGATGGCGGCGCCAATGGTGGCTGCGGACCCGGAGCCGGGAATGGCTCCGGGACCTCGGGGGCGAGGAACGCATCGTAATTCGGACCGTACTGCGCCAGGTAGAAAAGTGAAAACGCGCGCAGAAACACGGGGATCGGAAGGATGAAGACCGTCCCGATGTAAGGGATCACCAGGATGCAGCCGGCGAGGCAGCAGGTCACAAAAATGAAAGCAATGAGCAGCAACCCGACGCCGATGCTCAACGCCACGTGGAACAGGATGTAGACCGCAAACGCCACCGGGTAAGCTCCCAGAAGGCCCAGGAATTCCCGCCACGACGCAAGGCATGGTGCCATCCTCAAGCGCATGATCGGCACTACGAAGTCCTTCGTGAACTTCTCGATCACGGCCAGCGTGACGCCTGCCGCCGCCGCCAACAGGAAGATGGCCGTTGCCATCATCGCTCCGCCCGCGGTCACCTCCTCGCGCAGGACCATCCGCAGGACCGACCACGCGAACGCCACGATCAGCGGGATCATGATGCAGAAGCCGACCACCGCGAGCACGATCCGGAACAGGAAGAGACTGTCTCCCAGGTGTCCGAAACGATGCCAGGGGATGACCACCTCGGCGCGTCCGGTCGTCACGTTCTGCAGGAACATGAACCGTCCGCGGCTGCTGAGCCACAGGATCACGGCGACAATCGCCGCGATCACCAAAAGACCGACGACCGCCACAGGGATGATCCAGGAGAGGTTGTCCTGCACGTTCTGCCAGAACTGCTGCAACTCACCGCGGAGATCGCCGCCCCGGTTGCCGTTTCCGATATTCCAATTGAAATTGCCCCCGCCGCCGCCTCCACCTCCTTCTCCCAGCAGCGCCAGCCAGGCGCAGAACCCGATGGTGAGCCACCGGGACAGGTCAAACGGACGAAACAGGACCTGTTTGGTGCGCTCGATGGCCTGCGAGACCGGCGTTAGGAGTTGAATTGGACGGTCCGTGGCATTCATGCTCCATGCTCATTGGGCTCAAGGGGTCGGTCAATTGCATTGGGGGCACTCCCAGCGGATCGTCCCTTCCTGCTCTGGCTCGCCTGGGAGGAATCCGCGAGGGTCCCGCTGTTGTTTCGTCTTCCACCCGCCTTCGGCTTCCAACCCGGGTGCCTCGCGGCGACAATCAACACGGAGGACGTGATGCCGACGCTCTTGAGCGCGTGCGGTCAGCCGATTCCCGCGACCGTGGAGGGCCGGGATTTCACCGGCTGAGTTCCTTCCGGGACCAGAATATGTCAGGCGTTGGGGCTACCCAGTCGACGCGAATGAGACGGTTCCGTATGCGCTCTAGCTAGCCTGCATATTTCATAGAGGTCTTTCGAAAGGCGACCGTCCGCGAGCCCGCGAAATCCTTGGCAGGCGCGATGCCGTCGGGTCGGACCGCGGCCTTTAGGCCGCTTCAACGGGACGGGACGGGACGGCGGCCGACAAGAACTTCGACGCGCGTGCCGTCGGGGTATTGAAGCGGCCTTTAGCCTAGAGAGGGTGCGGCCCGCCTCACCCGGTTCCGCGCCCGCGGGAGAGAGAGACCAGGGTTGAGGGCGCATCTGTTCGCACAAAAACTGATACCAGCACGGATGCCCGGACCTGCCATGAAACGCCTCCTCATTCTCCTTGGCCTTGCGATCGCTCTCTTCGGGCTTCCTCTCAGGGCGGCGACGCAACCCAACATCGTCATCATCCTCGCCGACGATCTTGGGTACGGTGATCTCGGGTGCTACGGACATCCGACCCTCCGGACGCCAAACCTGGACCGGATGGCGGCCGAGGGGATGCGCTTCACGGACTTCTATTCCGCCGCTGAGGTCTGCACCCCCAGCCGCGCGGCCTTGTTGACCGGCCGGTATGCCGTCCGCAGCGGGATGGCACATGACAAATTTCGAGTCCTGCGGCAGCGCTCAACCGGGCACCTGCCGGACCGCGAGATCACGATGGCCGAAGCCCTTCAGTCCAAAGGCTACGCGACCGGGATGGTGGGCAAATGGCACCTCGGGGTCTGGTCCATCAACCCGGAAGGGCATCCGCGAAGGCATGGCTTCGACTTCTTCTTCGGGTTGCCTCATTCGAACGATATGGACCCGACGCCGGCAGCGCCCAAGGGCGCACCGGGCCGGCCGGATCAAGACCCGGTGTGGTGGAATGCGCCCCTGTATCGCAACGAAGACCTCGTCGAGCGTCCGGCGGATCAGACCCAACTGACACGTCTCTACACCGAACAAGCCCGGCAATTCATCCGTGAACACAAGCGCCAGCCGTTCCTTCTCTACTTCGCCAGCACGTTCCCGCACGTGCCGTTGTTTGCGTCGGACCAATTCCGCGGCACGAGCCGGCGCGGACTCTACGGGGACGTCGTCGAGGAACTTGACTGGGCCGTGGGCCGGATCCTGGAGACGCTCCATCGCGAAGGCCTCGCGAAGAAGACACTCGTCTTCTTCACCAGTGACAACGGGCCGTGGCTGATCATGAATCAGCAGGGCGGCTCCGCGGGTCCGCTCCGCGGCGGCAAAGGCAGTACCTGGGAGGGTGGCATGCGCGAACCGGGGATCGCCTGGTGGCCAGGCCGGATTCCGGCCGGCGTCGTCAATACGAACATGGCCTGCATGCTCGACTTGTTTCCCACGGTGCTTCGACTCGCTGACGCGGATCTGCCGGCGGATCGGATCCTGGACGGACAGGACCTTGCCGGCACGCTGTTCCGCGGTGCCGCGCTCCCGCCCCGGCCCTTTTTCTATTACCGGGGGACGCGTGTCTTCGCCGCGCGCAGGGGAGAGTGGAAACTCCACCTTTTCACCCAGAAGGGTTATGGGCAGGCCGCCCCGGATGCGCACGATCCGCCCCTCCTCTTCAATCTCAACGTGGACCCTGGGGAGCGGTTCGACGTGGCAAAGGATCATCCGGACATTGTCGCGGATCTGTTGAAGGCCATCGAAGTCCACCTCGCGACTGTGACCCCGGTTCCGCTGCAGTTGGAAGATGTCGACCCTGCAGCGGCGATGGACACTCCTCCAGCGAATGGGAGGAAGAAAAGGTGACGGCCCTGGCGAAGCCGCAGACGTCAGGCGGCGGAGACCGATCGCGCCGCGTCGCGCCCTCGGCGGCTACGAGAAGGGGTCGGTTCTCATGAACGTTTAGTCGTGCCTTTGGTTTGTCGGGACTCGATACGATACGCGATTCGTAGGTGATTGGCTAAGAGACTGTCTGAAAAATAAGTGGGGTCCTGTTTCGCGGGAAAAGGCCCTATGGCGAGGCGCGACGAGGGGCATACCCGCCAGCGGTCTGTGACCGAGGAGCAACGAAGTCAGAGGGCCTTGCGCGAAAACCTTCCGGCCGACAGGTCTTTTGCGCGAAAGGCCTTCGTTGGCTCGACCGTCACAGCCCGCTGCGGGGATGCTCCGGTCTCGCCGCCTCGGCCTCGCACATAATCCCTCGTCGCAGGACTCCAATTATTTTTCAGACAGTCTCTAAGGGCGCACGGTCAGCTAAACAAAACTAACCACCGACCCCTTCGGCCCGCGACATTGCCGATTCCACGTGGAAATCGGCGTTTGTCCCTCGAAAGATCCGGGTACGGATGATGAGGTATCGTCACACGCTGACCAATGGCCAACACGCGGCAGAATTCGCCAATAGATAGGCGGGACTGACCCCGACGACGCGATCGCGCCGATTGGAGAACCGGAGAACCGTAGGCCTGTCTGAGCCAACCCTGCCGTTGAAGATACCAATGAACCGAGGTTCACACCGTTCTCATGTCACGGCCGTAACAAACGCGATGTGCTCCGCGCCTTCCAATCCGCGCCGTAGCGCCGCCAGCACCGATTTCATGTCGCCCCGCAACACGGCGGCGACGTCCAGCCATAATCCCGGGAAGACGCCGCTCTTCAGGAGTCCATCCGCGTCAGCAGCGAGGTCGAAGTATTCGCCCTCCCTCAGCTCCCACCACACCAGCCTTTCCTCGCGCGTCGCCCACACGAGGTACTCTCGGACGCCGTTGCGGCGGTAGACAGCCTTCTTCTGGTGGAGGTCGTAAGCCTGCGAGCTGCCGACAATCTCCACCACCAACTCCGGTGCGCCCTCGATGTAGTCATCGGCCGAGATCCGTGCCTGTCCGGTCCGGGGCGCCAGGTTCATCAGGACCAGGTCAGGTTGCGGTTCGTTGTCGAGGTCCATGCGGACGCTGGAATTGTCGAAACACCGGACGCCAGGAGTTTCGGAGACGTACGTGACCAGCCAGCCACCAAGACGGCTATGTGGCTCGGCGTGGCTTTCCGCACGCACGGGTGAGGGCATATACACGGTTCCTTCGATGAGTTCGGCCTTCTTGACGCGAGGGGTGCGGTCGTAGCGTCGCTCGAACTCCACACGCGAAAGGCGATCACCAGGCTCCAGCAACACATCACCGCCCTGCCCGCTCGGCCCTGGAGGTCGAATCACCGGTGTGGCCGGTATCGGCATGCCCGTCATCGTAGACCAAAGACGTGTCGTCACAAGCCCTTCCCCGCCGCAGGGAGGCTGGGAGGGACAACGATTAGCCGAGTCTTGAAGCACCAGGGCGGCTTTTCTACTATCGGATGATGTTCGAATGTCAGGTTTTGATGGTGCGGACCTCACGGCTTCTGGGGCTCTGTCTGGCAGTTACTGCCTATGGAGCGGAGGTATTCCACCGGGTCGAGGAGCCTACGGGAAGGGCCGTGCAGTCAGCAATCGATGCCTGTGCGGAGGCGGGTGGTGGTGTCGCCTATCTTCCTCCCGGGACGTATGTCAGCGGCCCTCTCTGGCTGAAGGACAACGTCGAACTGCGCCTGGAGGCGGGCGCCACGATCGTCCTCAGCCGGGACCCCGCGGATTGGCCGGCCGGAGTGCGGGCGTTGGTCAATGCCCAGGGTGCCAGGAACATCGCCATCCGCGGCCGCGGCACCTTCGACGGTCAGGCCGAATGGGAATATCTCCCGGTGCGCGGACAGGATCCCGAGATCGCGCGAGAACAGGAGACTGCGCGTCAAGCCGGCGTGGAAATGAAGCGCTACTACCGCACCGGCAGGGTCCAGAAGTACCTGTTCGTCCTGCAGGATTGTCAGGACGTGCGCTTCGAAGGCGTCACAATCCGGAATGCGCCGCTCTGGAATGTGCGGTTGCAGGACTGCAACCGGGTCTGGATCCGGGGAGTCTTTGTGAGTTCCAATCTGGAACGCGGCGTGAATTCAGACGGCATCGACATCGTCTCGTCATCGAACGTCCTCATCGCTGACTCGATCATCTCCACCGCCGATGACGCGATCTGCCTAAAGACGGTGGATCTTCGTCAACGTGGCACGGGTGATATTCGTCCCGTGGAAAACGTGGTGGTGAACAACTGCATCCTGACCTCGTCCTCGACACCCATGATGATCGGGACGGAGACGCACGCGGATATTCGGCACGTGGTCTTTTCGGGCATCATCGTGCGGGATTCCAACAAGGTCTTTGGGATCAACGTCCAGGATGGGGGCACGGTCAGCGACGTCCGGTTCGTTGATATCACCTTTGAGACGAAACGACGTCATTGGAACTGGTGGGGAAGCGCGGAAGTGATGAAGTTTGTGTTGAAGAAGCGGACGCCGGAGTCGCGACTGGGGCACATCCGGAACATCACCGTTGACGGGGCCCGAGGCACTGCCCGGGGAACTTCGTTGGTTGCCGGCCTTGCCGAGCGCAGATTGGAAGACATCATGATCGCGAATCTGCGGGTCCAGATGCTGGCGGAAGACCGGCCGGACAAACGAACCACCGATGCCTTGGTTTTCCAGCAGATTGATGGGCTCACACTCCGAAACGTGGAAGTCGAGTGGGATCGGACCAACCCGGAGCCCGGATGGCGCAGCGCCCTGGTGCTGCGTGAGGTTTCTGATCTCCGGCTGCAGGATTTTCTCGGGCAGGCCGCGCGGGCGGACGGGCCCTTTCCCGCACTGCTGAAGGACAACGTGACGGCGGCAGCATGGCTCGACGAACCTTGAGGGCAGGATCCTCCTGCGCCCGCGGGCGTGGCATCCCGACAGCAAACCTATCGCTGGGGTTCCGTACAGCGGATTCCGCCGTTGGCACGCTTCGCGCCGGTCAATCGTCAATGGGGTCGCATCTAAATTGTTGACATCAAACACTGACTCACCGAGGGGTCTCGAGACATTTCTTCAACTTGTAACGATGCCCCTTCCAGGGCCGATGCGGGCTGAAGCCCGCGCTCCACCGGAGGATGGCCGCGCGGCTCGCTCCAGGGTCGGTCAAAAAACGACGGACCTTGCCGGCACGCTGTTCCGCGGTGCCGCGGTCCCGCCCCGGCGCTCCTGTTCAATCTCAACGTGGACCCTGGGGAGCGGTTCGACCTGGCAAAGGATTATCCGGACCTTGTCGCGGATATGGTGAAGGCCATCGTCGCGCCCTCGGCGGCTACGATGAGCCCGGGCCTGGGTATTCCGGCTCGCTGGCGGCGCGTTCCTCGCCCAGTTTCCCGAGCACTCGCAGGAGACCATCGAGGATCGTCAGCGGGTGTGGAGGACAGCCGGGAATGAACAGGTCCACGGGGACCCGACTCGCGGCGCCGTTGCCAACCTCGGGATGATCCACGAAGGGTCCGCCCGCGATGGCACACGCGCCCACCGCAATCACAATCTTCGGCGGTGGAACCGCTGCATAGGTCTTCTCCAGAGCAAGGCTCATGTTCTGTGTGACCGGGCCCGTGATGAGGAGACCGTCGGCATGACGGGGCGAGGCGACAAACTGGATCCCAAACCGCCCAAGGTCCCAGCCGATTGTGCCGAGGACATTGGTGTCGGCTTCGCAGGCATTGCAGCCGCCGGCGCTCACCTGGCGCAGGCGCAGCGATCGTCCGAAGAGCCTGCGCAATCGCTCGTCCAACGCCGCCGCGAGACGAAGCCTCTCCCGGCCAGGTCCTCCGAGTTGCAGGTCCTCGCGGCACCGGACCGCCATGCGGTGATCGCCGGTCGGGGCGATCGCACCCGAGGGACAGACCTCGACACAGTCGCCGCAGAACAAACAGCGACCGAGATCCAGGCGGGTCGCGGCAGGAGTCTCGCCGATCCGGATCGCGGTGGTGGGGCACACCGCCGCGCAGGCCGAGCAGCCCTTCTCACAGCGCGCGACGTCGAGTCGCAGGGCGCCGCCGTGACGCCGCGGAAGAGCCGGCGGCGGTCCGGCTGGATACTCCATGGTTTCACAGCCACGGGCGAATCGTTGGGCGAGGACCTCGAGGGGGTGCATGGTGCCGGGTCTCACAGATCGAACCCGCAGTACGACAGGTTGAAGCTCTTGTTGCAGAGTGGAAAATCAGAGATCGCCTGGCCGCGCAACGCGAGGGCGAGCCCAGTCCAGTTGTGAAACGAGGGATCGACAATCTTATACCGGCGGTAGCGTCCCGCCTCGTCGGTCAAGGCGACGTGACAGACCTCACCCCTCCAGCCTTCCACCAGCGCCACGGTCACGCAACCCGGCTCGCATCGGGTGACCGATGTCAGAATTCTGCCCGCGGGCGGGGTCGAAAGTTGTTCGAGTAGAAACGCAAGCGAGCGTCGCATCTCGAGCCACCGCACGCGCGCACGCGCGAACACGTCCCCTTCCGGCCAGACCGCGACCGGAATCTGCGTGACTCGATACCAGCCGGATGGGTGATCGAAGCGGACGTCCCGCACCAGCCCCGAGGCGCGCGCGGCCGGGCCGACGAGTCCGACCTGGGCCGCCTGTTCGGAGGTCACGACGCCCACCCCCTCGAACCGCGCGCGCACGGAGGCGGCCTCCCACAGCCAGCCGGCCGCTCGCTCCACTTCGATTTGAATGGCTTCCAGGCGCCGTCGTATGTCCTGCAGTTCTCCCGGCGAGGGGTCCGCGCTGCATCCGCCAGGCTTCACCAGGTGCCGCCCGAATCGGTTCCCGCAGAGCGCGGCCGTCAGGTTCAGGAAGTCGCCGCGGATCCGGCCACACGCCGCTGAGGTCGGAAGAAACGCCACGTCGTTGGCAAGGGCGCCCAGGTCGCCGGTGTGGTTCGCCAGCCGTTCGAGTTCCAGCGCGACGGCGCGCAACCACTGGGACCGAAGCGGCGGTTCGGTCGCAGCGAGTGCTTCGTGAACCATGGCGTGCGCCGTCGCGTGGGCGACCGTGCTGTCGCCAGCCGCGGTCTCCATCTGGCAGCGTGTACCCCGATGGGGTCCTCCGACCAGGGCCCTTTCGATGCCCCGATGCTGGTACCCCAATCCGATCTCCAAATGCAGAACCTCCTCGCCGGCGCATTGGAATCGAAAATGGCCCGGCTCGATGATGCCGGCGTGAACCGGGCCCACGGCGACCTCATGCACCTCCGCACCTTCGACACGAAAGAATTCACCGTGATCCGGCGAGTCACCCGTGGAGGCCCGAACCGGCTTCAGCCAGGCATGCCCCTCGGGCACGATGCCGCATGCCTCCCAGACCTCGCGCTCAAAAAGGTGGGCCTGCGCGTGGCGCGGGGTGAGCGAACGGTAGGAGCCGCGGAAAGGCTCGCTCCTCGTCACGGCGAGAAGGTTCTCCTCGTCATGCGCCACAACGCCCACCAACCGGATCCGAGGTCCCTCAGGCACCTCGAACAACGCGCAAAGACGGCCGCCGTCCGCCAGAAGCGCCGAAACGCCCTCCACCCAATCCTGGACCGGTTGATCCGGCACAGAAGCCCAGGGCGCGCCGGCGCCGTTGTCGATCCACACCGGTTGGAGCGCCGCGCTCATGGAGTCGGGACCAGAAGTTGCCGCGTTGCCTGCAGCCAGCTTTTCAGAAGGAATTCCGGGGTCATCAGCCCCAACAGGAGGGAACACGACAGGAAGATGATGGGTGGCACGACAACCCATGCTGTTTCGCGAAACCGATTCCCAGTGGCGCGCGCCGCCCGCTTCGGACGGCCATCCACAATCGCGAAGACCAGCCGGGAGAGTCCCAGGAAGGCGACGAACAACGCCGTCAGCAGCACGGCCGCCGCCCAGGGACGCTGGTGAAGGGCCGCGCGAAGGATTCGGATCTCGCTGAAGAACGGTGCAAACGGTGGACAGGCCGTGATGGCCAGCATCCCGGTCACCATCAACCGCGCCGAGATCGGGCTGCGCCACGCCATCCCGGACACTTCATCGACCCGTCGCGCCCCCGCGGCTCGCCGAATGTTCCCCGCGCTCAGGAACAACGCTCCTTTGGTCAGCGTGTTGCTCCACACGTGAAACAGGGCGGCGGCGATGCCGGCTTCTCCCAGGGCCGCGCCCACACTGAGGATCCCCATGTGCTCAACGCTCGAGTAGGCCAGCATCCGCTTGAAGTCCGGGGTGCCAAGCAGGAACAGCGCCGCGATCACCACGGAGAAGAGACCCGCCGCCAGGAGAGTGCGATCCGCCATGGCACCCGCTCCGGCCGCCGCGATCACCTGTCGGACACGCAGCAGGGCGACGAAGGCCATGGTCGTCATCCCGCCGGCCAGGAGCGCGCCCACGATGCCGGGGGCCTCACCGTAGGCATCCGGCTTCCAGGTGTGCATGGGAGCCAGTCCCATCTTGGTGCCAAATCCAGCCAGCAACAGGACCCACGCGGTCACGAGCCATGGACGGGAAAGACCGCTCCCTTGCGCCACAAGGCTGCCGAAGGTCAGATCACCAGTCCCTCCCCCGTGCAGGGAAGCGTAGCCGAGGCAGAATGTGCCCAGCAGCGACAATGCGATCCCGGTCCCGCCGACCAGCAGGTACTTCCACGTCGCCTCGAAGGCGCGGCCTGTTCCGTTGAAATGCAACAGAGGCACCGTCCCCAGGGTTGCGGCCTCCGCCGCGATCCAAAGCAGACCCAGGTGTCGCGCCTCCAACGCAAGACTCAACAGACCGAGCACGGCGAGCAGGGCCGCCACGAACACCCGGTTGCGCCGCTCCGATCGAACCTTGAGATACGCCACCGCGTAGGCGGCACACACAAGAAACAACAGGGATACGACGGGCAGGACGGCGCGCGTCACGGCATCGAACCCGATCCACCCGCCGATCGGCGATGCCGGAGGCACCACCATCAGCGACACCACGACGCCGGTATGAATACCACCGGCCACCGGCAGCAACCACGGTCTGCGCTGCTCGTCAAACCATACCAGCGCCGCCACGGCGGCCACCAACGGCAGCAGGATCAGGACAAGTTCTCTCATCATTCCCGAAGGACGTTCAACCGGCGCGTGTCGAGGGAATCGAACTCTCGCTGGATCCGGTCGACGATGATCCCCGCAACGAAGATGGCCACGGTCAGGTCGAGGAGGATGCCAGCTTCAACGACCAACGGCATCGACCCGATCAACAACATCCCGAACAGGTAGATCCCGTTCTCCAGGATCAGGTAACCGCAGACCTGCGAGATGGCCTTCACCCGGCCGACGAGCAAAAGCAGTCCGCAGATCACCGTTGTGATTGCACCGGGGACCAAAAGGGAATCCCTGTGCTCGGGTTGAAGCGGCAGCCGGCCGGCCAGGGCGAACGCGGCGATCGCGGCCGCCGCACCGAGCAGCATCGACGGGATGAAACCCAGCAACGGCTCGATCTCGCGATCGATGCGCGCGACGCGCAATGCGCGCCGAAGCAGCATCGGTATGATCACGCCCTTCACTCCGAGGGTACCCAGGGACACCGCGGCGGCGAGCCAGGGCGCGTCGGTCTCCAGCAGCAACGGGAGGCATCCCAGGATAAGACCTTGAATGGCCGCCAGGGAAATCAGGCTTGGAAGCCGGTGGGTGCCGAGCGCCGCGAGGTTAAGACCCACCGCGAATCCGACGAGGAGATTGAGAATGCTCGTGCTCATGGTTCGGTCCTCCAGGCAATCAACAATGCAAACAGGCTCGAAAGGATCGCAGCCGTCAGAACGAGCGGCACGCGGCGGAACGCCAGCCGGGCCAGCAGCGATTCCACAAGGCCAACCGCAACCGCGATCCCCATTGTCATCGCGACGATGGCGGAGAGGCCCCAGCCAAACCCCCAGCGGCCTACAGGCAGAATCACCTGCGCCAACAAAACGGCGTAGAGAACGAATTTCAGGGACGCGCCGTGAAGCAGGACGGCCAGGGGCGGCCCGCTGTGATCGAGGACCATGACCTCGTGGATCATTGTCAATTCCAGGTGCGTGTTCGGATCGTCGAAGGGAACCCGGCAGTTCTCAGCCAGCAGGACGGTCATCAGTCCCGCCGCAAGCAATGCAATTCCGGGGCCCGGCGGCCAGCCCAGCATCGAGCTCAGTTGGAAGGAACCCGCCTGCAGACCCAGGGCGAGAAGCGCGCACCACGTGGCCACCTCGGCAAGCACCGCGTAGCTGACCTCCCGCGCCGCCCCCATGCCTTCGAACGACGAACCCGTCTCGAGCGCCCCCCAGGCGAGTGCGAAGCGGCCAAGGCCGAGCAGATACACAAAAAAGATGGCGTCCCCTTCGAAGCCCACCACCGGGCCACCCGCGCCGGCGGGCATCAGCATCGCCGCGCCCGCCACGGAAATCCAAACCACCGCTGCGGCGGCGAGGTGCCCGGGCGAGGCGGTGTCGCTCCAAACCACGCCCTTGCGCCATAGCCGCGCCAGGTCGAAGTAGAGTTGAAGAATGGGCGGCCCGCGCCTGCCGGCCACCCAGGCCTTCACGCGATGGATCAACCCGGAAACCAACGGCGCCCCGATCAGAAAGAGAATCCAGGGGAAAACCCTCTCCACGATCGCGATCATGGCGTCCCTCCCCACGCAAGAAGGGCCAGCGCCAGCAGCCCAAGAACGAGGTAAAGAATGTACGACTGCAGCCGGCCATGCTGGAACTGGCGGACCCAGGTCGACAGCGCAAGGACGCGCGCCGCCACCGGCTGCACAACCCGTTCAAGGACCGTCTCCGGGGTGTGCTCGTGAAGATGCGCGACGCCCGGATGCAATCCGGTAAGCGATGGACCCTCGCGTTCCGGACGCAAAACCCACCGGAACCAGGATGTCAGGATCGCGGCGAATGAACCGGCGGTGTATTGCATCCGGGGGGTCGGACGCGAATAGCCACAGTCCCACGTCGGGGCTCGTTGGATGCCGCGCCGCCGGCAGACGCGCCAGAGACCCCAGACGGCAACCGATCCCAGGAGCACCAGCACCCCGTGGCAGACGGTCAGCGTGGACAGCGACGGCGGAGGGCTGCCGCCTGTCCAGGCAGGTTCCCACGTCGCCAGTGCCACCGAGAGCGGCCGCCACAACAGCGGCGCCGCCAGGCCGATCGCGACACACCCTCCCGCCAGAACCCCCATCGCCCCGAGCATGGCCGGGCTGGACTCATGAGCGCGCGACGCGCGTGGACTACGCGGCGCCCCCAGGAAAACGACGCCGCAGACTTTCACGAAACAGGCAAGTGCGAGGGCACCGGTCATTCCGAGGAGGAGCGCCGCCGGGATCGCCGCGACGGCCGCCGTGCCGCGCTTCAGGGCGCCTTGAAACAAACCGAGAAAGAGCAGCCATTCGCTGACGAAACCGTTCAGGGGCGGGAGCCCGGCGATCGCCACAGCTCCAACCGTGAAAAGGGTCGTCGTCCATGGCATGCCACGCCAGAGCCCTCCCATTTCGCTCATTCGCCGCGTGCCTGTGGCGTGCAGAATCCCGCCCGCGCCGAGGAACAGAAGGCTCTTGAACAGGCCATGATTCCACACATGCAGGAGCCCGCCGGCCAGCGCGAGGCGCGCCCACATCGGCGATCCGGACCTCCGCCCGATCAAGGCCATCCCCAGACCCAGAATGATGATGCCGACGTTCTCGACGCTGTGATACGCCAGCAGCCGCTTGAGGTCGTGTTGACCCAGCGCGAACGCGACACCCAGGATCGCGCTTGCTCCGCCCATTGCCAGAACCACCCATGCCGCGGCCTCGGGCACCGGCAGCCATCCACTGAATCGCACCAGCCCGAAGACTCCCATCTTCAGAGCCAGTCCGGAGAGAATCGCCGACACGGGACTCGGCGCATTCGCGTGCGCGGACGGAAGCCAGACGTGCAGTGGAAAGAGTCCCGCCTTAATCCCGAATCCCACCAGGGCGAGCCAGAAGAACTTGCCGAGCCCCGGCTGGTCCAGGTGCGGCCCAAGTTCCCAGCTCCCCGAATGGGCGGCGAGCGCGGAAAAGAAACCAAACAGGCACAGTGTGCCAGCGTGTGAGACCGCAAGATAAAGCCAACCCGCCGCGCGCACCTCGACCTGGCGGCGGTCCAGGGTGATGAGGAAGTATGCCGCAACGGCGAACACCTCCCACGCGATCAGGAAATGCAGGCCGTTGGCGCTCAGCAGCACCAGGGACTGCGAAACGAGGAGGACCACCCACCAGACTCGAAACGCGCGTGCCGATCGCGGATGCTCTCTCTCCGCCCAGTACGTCCTGCCATAAAAACCGGCCACCGCGCAGAGCACCGCAAGGAGGGCCAGGAAGAAGGCGCCGAGACCGTCGAGGCGGAGATGAAGAGGCTCCCCTCCCACCCGAACTGTGCTTCGCCAATCCCACGGAGCGGGATCCACCCAGATGGCCGCAGCCGCGATCATCGCGGCCCCGCAGGTCCCGAAAAGACTCATCAGCCAGACCCGCGGCATGCGCCAGGCCGCTGCGAGGCCCGTGAGCGACAGGACAGCGGCGAGGGAGAGGCAGTACGACACGGTCACAGGCATCCCTCCGGTGGAATTCCCGCCTCGGCCATCGCCGAATAGATGACCGCGTCGGACGCCCCGCTCCTCAAGGCCGCCCCCAGCTGCCCCCTCGAAAGCGCGCGACTCAAATCCCGAAGCATTTCAAGGTGCACTCGCGGCGACGGGGCCACAAAGAAGATCAACCAACGGATCCCGAGTCCGTCCGGCGCTGGCTCCTCCAGCACGAGCTCTCCCGACACGAGGATGATGGCCACGGTTCCCAGCCGACCCCTCAACGTGACGGGAACCCGAAGATGCGGCAGGGCGGTTCCGCCGCCAATGGGCGCCCATGTCAAACCCTCTGCGGTACGCGCCCGCTCGACCATCCACGGCTTCAGTTCGGGCGACAGACCCGGCAGGGCCCCCACTCTTGCAGCGATCACCGCCCGAACGGATTCCGGACGGACATCGCGCCAGATCCCGCCGACTTGGAGCAACTCCACCAGGCTCGCCCTCCGCCCCTCCCGGCGGGATTCAACCGCGAGAAATCCAACCCGGCTGCCCAGGCCCCGCGAGGCCGCCCACGCGGCGACCTCCGCCCGATCGAAGAGAAGGCGGCCGCGATCCGGAACCGCCGGCAGACCCTCCTGGCGCACCCACGCCTCGACCGCGCTTTCAGTGACACCGAGGGATTCGGCGAGCTGAACGGAGGTGAGATACATGACGCGAGGCGCGAGAGGGAAGGTTGAAAGCCGCACAAACGCTCATCCGACACCGCGGGAGGGGGCGCTTCGGGCATCGGTTTCCGACCCGGTTTCCGAGACCGGGGGATGGGAATCCGAGGCGGGACTTCTGGGCGCGAGCATCCGCTCCGTCCGCGCAAGGGCCGCGGAGAGTTCTGCTCGCGCCGCCATGAGCCGCTGTTTCTCCTCATCGACGGGGTCCGGAGGCCTTGTCACCCCAGGGAGGCCCAGGATCTCGCGCGATCGCGCCAGCGCGGCGTCCACATGGGGACACACATTTTCCCGTCCCAGTCGATCGAGGAATCCCGCCTTCTCCATCACGAAGAGAGGCTGGGTGTGGGGAGCACTGAGGACGAGATGCTTGCCTTTCTCTCGAAGCCGTTCGTGAAGGTCCTCGAGCGCATTCAGACCCGTGGCGTCCATGGCCACGACCTTTCGCATCCGCAGGATCAGGACATCCGGTTCGCTTTTCATGCGCTGCAAGGCGGACTCCAGTTTGTCGACGGCCCCGAAAAAGAACGCGCCGAACATGCGATAAATCATCACCCCGGGCGGGATCTCCTTCCCAATAAGTGAATGTTGGGAACCCTCCGTCTCGGTGCTCTCATCGACGGCTGTGATCTGACTGGTTTCCGAGACCCGCTTGATGAACAGCACCGCAGCCAGGACCATTCCAATCTCCACGGCGACCGTCAGGTCGATCATCACCGTCAGGATGAACGCGGTCAGGAAAACGAGCGCATCACTGACCGGCCATCGCGCCAACCTCCGGAAGTTGTGCCATTCCCCCATGTTCAGCGCGACGTTGACCAGGACCGCACTCAGGGTGGCCAGCGGGATGAACCGGGCCATGGGCGCGGCGATAAGGACGATCGCCAACAGGGTGATCGCATGCACGATTCCGGCCACCGGCGTTCTCGCCCCGCTCCGCACGTTGGTTGCGGTACGCGCGATGGCACTCGTGGCCGCGATGCCTCCGAACACAGGACTCAGCAGATTGGCGATTCCCTGGGCCATCAGCTCCTGGTTGGGATTGTGGCGGTCATCCACCATGCCGTCGGCAACCACGGCACAGAGCAGCGATTCGATGGCCGCAAGCAGCGCGATGGTCGTCGCAGGCTGCACAAGCGACCGAATGTTGTCCCACGAAAGCACCGGCAGGGCCGGACGAGGCAGCCCCTGGGGAATGCCGCCAAACCGTGTGCCAATGGTCTCGACATGGAGCCCGAACGCCGCCACCAACGCCGTGCCGGCGATCAGCACGACAATCGACGCAGGCACCCGCCGCTGCCAATTCTTTGGCCACAGGAGAATCACCGCGAGCGAGGCGGACCCCAGCAGCACCGCCGCCAGGTCGAGGGTGGGGAGGTGAAGCCCCAGCACTCGCATCTTCTCAAAGAACTCGGAAGGAACCTTGTCCACCTGGAGACCGAAGAAATCTTTGATCTGGGTGCTGAAGATAAGGACAGCAATCCCGCTGGTGAATCCCATCGTCACCGGGTACGGAATGAACTTGATCATCGTCCCCAGCCGCGCCGCACCCATCAGGATCAGGATGCCTCCCGCCATCATGGTGCAAATGGCCAGATTCGCGGGACCGTACTTCATCTGAATCCCATAGAGGATCACGACAAACGCCCCGGTGGGCCCCCCAATAGAGACCCGCGTGCCGCCGAGCGCCGAAATGATCACCCCGGCGATGATGGCTGTGAACAAGCCGGCTTCGGGCTTTACGCCGGAGGCAATGGCGAAGGCCATCGCCAGCGGCAGGGCCACGATCCCGACGGTCAATCCGGCGACCAGGTCGGCGGTGAGATCCTTTCGTGAATAGCGCTTCAGCGCGTCCAGGAGTTTCGGACGGAAGGAGAACGCGAGTTGCATGCGAAAGTGGGGCCTTGGAAACTGGGAATCAGGGGTCGTTCCTCATCAACCCCGAAGAGACGACGAGGCAGCGCGCCCGGACGTTTCGGTCGGCGAGGCCGGAATCGGCACCCGCCGCAGGATATCCAGGATCCCAATGCAATCCGGCGCCGCATGCAACTCCTCAAGCCATCTCTCTTGCGACGTCAGTCGTGCCAACCCGGAAACCAGCCCAAGATACCCGGTCGCGTCGGTGGCGGGGACGGCACACAGGAACACCAGTCGGACCGTTCGAACTCCGGAACTCCTCCAGGTGATCGGAGAGGCGGTCCTTCCGAGGGCAAACGCGAGGGCTCGGACACCGGGCAGGCGCGCGTGGGGCAGCGCGATACCGTCCTCCACATCGGTGCCGACGAGCAACTCACGATTCAGTGCGGCCTGATAGAACGGGAGCACGTCGGCAATCTTGCCGGCTCGAAGCAGCGCGCGGCTGAGTTCGTGAATGGCCATGGCGGCGTCCGAAGCCTCGAGCCTCGGCAGGATCAGATCTCCCTGAGTGTAGGCGGCCAGGTTCATCGATTCCCCTCAAATGGCGGCCGAGGCCTTCTTTGTGCGCCGAAGTTGGCCGCGTTTCCGTGGTCGAGGTTCGGCAGGCGCCGAGTCCGGGCCGAGGATCAGGAAGGCGCCGCAGTAGTCACATCGATGGACCTCCTCTCCGTGAGTCATTCGCGCAAGGGTTCCGGACGCCAATCGAAGATGGCATCCACCGCAAACGCCGCGGGTGACCGACACGACGCCTTTGCGCCCGCGCGACACCAGGGACTCGAAATGGCGCAGGATTTCCTCGGGAATCCGGCTTCGGAGATCGGCCATCAGCCTGGACTTGACCTCCGGCTCCTGCGCGGGTGCCTCCGATACGATCAACTGCTCGAGGTTGCGGAGGGCATCCAGAATGGACTTCATGCCTGTCCGGAAGCAGCCGGTGTGCCTTGGACCGAACAGCGGAGTCATGTCCTTGAATCCAAGTCCGTTGCAAATCAAGGCATCCTGCGGCTGCTGCCCCCGCCCTGATCTCGGAAGCCATTTGTGCAAATGCTGCACAAGAATCGATTCGCATGTGCAGCCTCACGAAGTTGCGTCTCCGAAGCCGCGGCAGCTTCCAAAAATGGGTGACAGCCTTCCCAGTATCGGGATGGGACCTTCGCTCTGGGGCGCACGTGTTAGCAAGCTGGATTGGCACACGCGGTGCTCCGTCCCTGTCATCACATCACTATGAGAGATTTGCGCTTTGCGATCCGCCAGTGGCTGAAGGCGCCGGGGTTCACGCTTGTGGCCGTCCTCACGTTGAGTCTGGGGATCGGCGTCTGCACCCTGGTATTCAGTTGGGTCCGCGTCGTCCTCGTCGACATCGTCCCCGGTGCGCGCGACCCCGATCGCCTCGTGGTGTTGGTCCTGCGCAACACCAATGGCGAACTTGGTGACACCCTTTCGCGCCTGGATGAAATCGATCTCGGGGCCGAGACAAACCTGTTCGCGGGGGTGATCGGCTCCCAAATGGAAGCGACGGCCCTTCGCATCGGCGACGAAGTCGAATGGGTATGGGCCCAACCGGTCACCGCGAATTATTTCGATGTCCTCGGCGTGAGACCCATCCTTGGTCCAGGATTCCGGGCGGGAGACGATCAAGGGCCCCATGGAAATCCAGTCGCTGTAATCAGTCACCGTCTTTGGCAACACCGGTTTCGGGGTGACCCGGCGGTCATCGGGCGCACCGTCGAGATCTCGCGCCATCCCTTTACCATCGTCGGCGTCGCCCCGGAGACCTTCCGCGGAACCATGGGAGGCCTCGGGTTCGATCTTTGGATGCCGGTGACGATGTCGACCGAATACCCCGACATGGAGCGCGCCCTTCAATCCCGTGGCTGGCGGTGGTTGCACACGATGGCGCGATTGCGGGCCGGCGTCTCGGTGGAACAGGCACAGGCGGGTGTCGACGTGCTGATGCGCCGGGCGCAGGCGACCTATCCCGACAGCAACCGCAACGTCGGGGTTGCCGTGCTGCCGGTCTGGAAGGCGCCCTACGGGGCGCAGTCGAGGTTGTTGCCTTTGCTCACGGCCCTTACCGCGGTGGCCGCCCTACTCCACCTCCTGGTCATCGCCAACGTCGCCAACCTGCTCCTCGCCCGGTCCACCTCGCGCGAGAACGAGATGGCGGTCCGACAGGCGATCGGCGCGGGCACCGGGCGGCTGATCCGACAGACATTGATCGAGAGCCTTCTGCTCGCCGGGCTCGGCGGACTCCTCGGGTTCGCGCTGGCGACGGTCTTCGGGCGCGCCCTGCTTTGGATGATTCCGGCCACCTACCTGCCGCTTGCGCTTCAATTCCCCATCGACACCCACGTGTTCGGTTTCATGGCGCTCACGGCGATCGGCACAGGCCTCCTCTTCGGACTGGTGCCCGCATGGCGCGCGGCGCACGCCAATGTCGCCGAGGTCCTCAAGTCCGGCGGGCGGACCGGTGATGCCTCCAGACAAAGCCAGCGAATCCGCCAATCGCTCGTGGTCGCCGAGATCGCCGCCGCCTTTGTACTCCTCACCGGGATGATGCTCTGCGCGCGCAGCTTCGAAAAGGCGCGCTTGGTGTCGGTAGGTCTGGATCCCAAGGGGGTTTGGGTCGCCGGTTTTCGCCTCCCCCCAGGCGCCTACACGCCGGCGGAGGCCGCGCTGTTCTATCAGCGGCTCAAGACCGAGCTTGCCCGGTTGCCGGGTGTCGAGTCGGTCGCCCTCGCGGACTGGTTGCCCCTTGGCTTTGAAGGCGGGTCCTCCACCCGGTTTGATGTGCCCGGTTACCAGCCTGCCATGGGCGAGAACGTCGCGGCGGGCGTCTGCCTGGTCAGCGAAGGCTATTTCTCAACCCTCCGCATACCCGTCGTGCGCGGACGGGAATTTGACGCGCGCGATCGGCAGGGAGCGCCCCTCACCGTTGTCATTAATGATGAAGTTGCGACCCGGTACTTTCCCGGTCGCGACCCCCTTGGCCAAACCATTCGCCTGTGGGAAGCGAACCGGACGGTCGTCGGTGTTTCGAAGACCGGACGATATCGGTCGCTCAACGAGGCGCCGAGGCCATACCTCTACGTTCCCTTCGAACAGATCGGGGATCACAGCATGACGGCGGTCATACGCACCCGCGGCGCCCCTGAATCGATCGGCCCCGCCGTGGAACGGACGGCAGCCGCGATTGACCCAAATGGCAAGCCTGTGGCGGCGATGGCGATGACCCTCTTCATGGAGGCGGCGTACCTGATCCCCCGAACCGCCGCCATCCTCCTGGGGGTGCTCGGGGCGGTCGCCGTTCTCCTGGCCGCGCTGGGAATCTATGCCGTGATCGCGTGGTCGGCGGGACGACGGGTCCGCGAGGTGGGCATCCGAATGGCGCTCGGGGCTCGACGACAGGAGGTGTCGTGGTTGTTCCTGTCCCACGGACTCAAGCTGACGCTCGCGGCGCTGGTCCTGGGCGTTCTGGGCGCGCTATGCGCCGGACGCGTCCTTGCTTCCCTCCTCGTCGATATCTCGGCCGCCGACCCGCTGACTTATCTCCTGGCACTGACAGGCTTGTTTGTCGTGGTTGGATTGGCCTGCTGGATCCCGGCGCGAAAGGCGTCGCGGACCGATCCAATGACCGCGCTCCGCACCGAATGATGTCAATCTGCGCGAAGCGGGTGGGGTGTCTGACCCATGACGCCCGGGCTTTCGTCAGTGACTGCCGGCCGCCGGGTGGGGTTGGGCCGCCTCCCATTCCGCCGCCGGGACGTCGCGGACCTGCTGGAGGTGGACGAAGGCGCCTTTCTTGTTTCCCACGACGATGTCAGGGCGGCCGTCGCCGTTGACATCCGTCGCCATGACCTCCGTTCCCACGCCGGAGTCGTTGTCCACAAGGTGAGGGACGAAATCGACCATCCCATCGGCGCGCCGAACCAGTTGAAACCAATAAAGAACCGCCGGGGCACCCGGTTCCACATCACCCGTGGGACCATGGGCCCAGAAGCGTTTGCCCGTGACAATGTCCTTCAGCCCGTCTCCATCGATGTCCGCCAGATCCACGGCGTGAAGCTGGGAGAAGGCGACCCCGTAACGGCTTTCGGAGGGAGCCTTGTCGATGATAAGATGCTCGCGGAAGGTTGTGCCGCCCTTGCCATCGTCGACATTCTGGAACCATGCAAGTCCATAGCCATGGGCGGCGATGGAGGTGATGACGTCATTCCGACCATCGCCATCGATGTCGTAGGCGTACATCTGGGCGCCGCCCGTGCCGAATGCAAACGGGTGATGGGTCCACACAGGATCACCGACCAACGACGGTGGCTGCTCCCACCACCCGTCCTTCTCCAGCAGGTCCATCCGGCCGTCGCCATTCACATCGCCGACCCCAAGCCCGTGCGTGAACTTGTGATACTGGTGGTTCGGCGAGAGATCGTGCCAATGCCAGGGCTGGGTCGGATTGGCAGGATCCGCCGATGCCCAGCCATACGCCCCTTTCGAGCTGCAGACGAGGTCCGGCTGGCCGTCGCCGGTCAGGTCAGTGAAGGTGGGCGATTCATTATCCGTGACGTCGAGAGCCAGGTGTCGCGACCAATGACCCGACGCGCCCCGTGGATTCTCATACCAATACGTCTCCGCGCCCGGGAAACCGATCACCAGGACGTCGTCCCAGCCGTCATGGTTGAAATCATGAACGAAAGAAAAGAAGTTCTCCGAGTAGGCATTCTCATGGCCGAGGGCACCTTCGTAGCCTGGAATCGTGGCTTCGGTGCCGTCGTCCTTTTTGGCTTTGAAGGATTTGTCGGCGGGATGGATTTCATGACGCTCCTTGAAGTCCGGTCCCGCATACCAGTAAGGACCTGCGGCGACATCGCGGTGACCATCGCGATTGAAATCCCCGACCGAAGCCCCCTCCGCCCAGAACTCGCGAGTGAGGACGTGTTTGGCGAAGGTGATCAACGGTCGGGCCTGCAATTCCGCGGGGAGCGCAAGGGCCACGGCCGCCGGCAGGAGAAGAGGCAGGCGCATGGGTGAACCATGAAATGCACGCCCTTTGCGGGTCAACCCAAACCCGGGCATCCGAATCCGGCTGGCCAAGTTGGGGGGGAGCTGACACGGTTGCGCACAGCGCCATGCCCGCACCGAAAACGCCTGCCGAATTTCGCGGCGCCATCCGAAAGGTCCAGCGCCTGTATTCCATTCCGGAGGTGCTCTCGAAGGCGCTGCGGCTGATCCGACAGCCTGATGTCAACCTGGACAGCATCGGCCGGCTCGTCAGCCAGGATTCGGCCCTGGTGACGGACGTGATCCGGCTCAGCAACAGCGCGATCTACAGCCGGGGCGAGGCATGCGTCGATCTCCAGGTTTCTCTGCAACGACTCGGCCTCGACGAGGTCATCCGGGTGATCGAGCTGAGCCTGAGCAAGCACATCTTCGGCAAGGGGCTCACGCAGTATGGCATCAGCTCCGCCCAGTACTGGCGCACGTCGGTCCTCGCCGCCCTCCTCATGGAGCAGCTTGCCGGCATGCACGGGGTCGAAGCCCCGGAAGCCTACACCATTGGCATCCTCCATGCCATCGGGCGCGTTCTGATCAACGAGGTCCTGGATGAGACTGGGAACACCACACCGTGGGATCGATGCGGATCGCTCGAGAATTGGGAGGTTGGACGCGTCGGATTCACCCAGGCCGAGGCCGGCACCCTGCTTTTGCGCGAATGGGGGTTTCCACGGGCCATCCTCAATCCGATCGAAAACCAGTTCGGCCCGCCACGGGTCGTCGCCGCCCAATCGACCCTCGGCATGTTGAGGCTCGTGCGGCTCCTCCTGGTGTTGGATCCCGAAACCGGGATGGGACCGCGACCGGAGAGCCTCCCGCCGGATGTCATCGGCTGGGCGGGATTCGCCACCGAAGAGGAGTTGTTGGATACCCTGCGCGAGGCGCAGACGCGGCTCCAGCAGATCAGCGAAGGCCTGGGCATCAGCAAGTCCGAAAACGCCAGCGTCGAGGAAGGGCGCTGAGGGCCCGGGCCGGGCCCCGGGCTGGGGAAACTTAGTCGTGCCGAATTCGGGTTCCGGAAGGGCTGTAAGCCGAATTCTGTCTTCCTGCGGTGACGCAGGGAGAAGGTCATTTCTCTCAGCGGCCATACCCGGGACCCGTTCCGCCAGGCGGAACCGGAGCGGACCACTCCAGGGCCCCCTATTTGGCCTTGCTCCCGACGGGGTTTTCCGTGCCGCCTCGCTTGCGCTTGGCGCGGTGGGCTCTTACCCCACCTTTTCACCCTTGCCACCCCGGCCGTAACCGGGGTTCGGCGGTATGTTCTCTGTGGCACTGTCCGTCGACGCACCTCGCGGTCTCGTCTCCCGCGCGTATCCCGGTTGAAAACCGGGTTGCGCGGCGTCGCGCCCTGCGGAGTTCGGACTTTCCTCCCCCGGCCGGCAGGCCGGGAGCGACCTTCCGCCCTTCCGGAACGCCGACAGGTTACGGTTGGAAGATCCAACCCGCAAGGTCTCAAGAGGGCTGGGGGGTGCAAAACGGCTTAGAGACTGTCTGAAAAAATAAGTGGGGTCCTGTTTTCGCGGAAAAGGCCCTATGGCGAGGCGCGACGAGGGAGCATACCCGCCAGCGGTCTGTGACCGAGGAGCAACGAAGCCAGAGGGCCTTTTCCGCGAAAACCCTGCGGGCGACAGGTCTTTTGCGCGAGGCCTTCGTTGGCTCGACCGTCACAGCCCGCTGCGGGGATGCTCCGGTCTCGCCGCCTCGGCCTCGCACAAAATCCCTCGTCGCAGAACTCCAATTATTTTGTAGACAGTCTCTTAGCCGTAAAAATGCAGTAAGCGTCGGGATTCCGGAGCCAAGCGCCTCCCATCGCGCCAATCCGGCGTGAGCGGATTGGCGCGGATGCTTGGCCCGAAGTCAGGTTCGGCTCGGCTTCGGCTGGTTTTCGGGAGGGTCTTGGCGCGCGGTCGGATCGGAATTCTCGCTGGTTTTCCCCAAGCCAGGCCGTCTTTAACCGGGGGCCTGGCTTATCGCATTGCAATTGGGGAACCCGCACAAAAGCTTGGTCAACAACTCCCGCCACCAGCCTCTCTGGTCTTCCGGCACGCCGAGGCGAATGGTCGTCCGCCCCCCGGTTTTGCTGATGATCCCTCCGGTGGTGAAGAGCCGGAATCGAAGGGTCGATGCGGTGACCCGATCCAGCCAGCCGAGTTTGCGTTGGAAGAGGACGCACAGGTTGTAGCCCACGATGGCCAGCGAGAGCGCCGCCTCGGTACTCCAGAATTTCTCCAGGCACAGGTGCGGCAAGGCGAAGTCCGCATCCAGCTGCTTGATCACCTCTTCGCACCCGGCCCGGCCGTTGTACTCGCGCCACACCGCAATCGGTCGCACGCTCGACGGCAGGTTGGTGACCAGCGCTTGAAACAAATAGCCGGGGCAGTCGATGAGCTTCTTGCCCCCGGCCCGCTTGTGGTCGGAGATCCGATGGCGAAGCAAGACCACCCTCCTGGGTTGAGCCCAGTTGACTTCCTGGTGCCAGACCTCGGCGATTTCGGTTCCGGGCACCTCGCTCGGTTCCCAGATCAGATCCTTACGGAGGAGACGCTGCAGCGGTTGGAGCAGGCGCGCCACGACGACGTAGCGCAGGCCCTGGGATTCAAGCAGGTCCAGCCATTCTGGAACGCAAAACCCCGAATCCGCGCGTACCACTCGCAGCCGGATGTACGCGGGCAAATAGCTCAGCAGATCCAGCGTGAAGGCGACGACGTTGTTGGCACAACTGCTGTTGCCAGGACGCAGCCAGAAGCCCGCCACCAACTTCGCCTCCTCCAGCACGGCGATCAGTGGGTGCAGGCACGGCTTGGTGCCCAAGCGGGTGTAACCGACGGCCACGCCTTCCTGATGACCGTCCTCGTGCAACAGACGGGTGGAGTCCAGATCCAACGCGTAGCCCCCGGGCCGGGAACAGAGCCGCTCCAGGGCCCACCGCCAGAGCGGCCGGAAGGTGGCGAGGTTTTGCCCCGCCGAATTGAAACGCCGAAAGAAGCGGCTGAAGGACGACTGGCTGGGAATGCCGGCGATGTCCAGCAAGCGGCCCAGCATGACGTCGGTGCGCAGATGCGCGACGTGGGTGAGCTTCCTGGCGCCGGCCAGAATCCCGGTCACAAAACTCAGCGCGAACTCGAAGGGCTGGAAGCCGCGCCGTCGTTGTTTGAAAGCGGGCATCACGTCGGCGAGGACCTCGCCGAACCGGTGCCACTGAAGGAATCCGGTGAAGCTCAGCAGCCCCGCTCGCCCGGAAATCTTCTGGTCCGTGAAGCCGATTTGGATGGTTTCATCCGCCGATTTGAGTCGAATGAAGTCGGTCACCGTTTGGTGAGCCGATTCGTCGGTGGGTTTGGTGCTGGATTTCAACACCCCCCAAGCCTCCACCGAACGGTGGCCGCTTTGCTACTGCATCGTTACGGCTAAGCCGGGCTCCGGGGACGTCGCGGGAACTCATCGGTGATCCCGGGCGTATTCGGCAGGTCCTTCTCAACCTTATCGGGAATGCCATTAAATTCACTAGCAAAGGCTATGTCGCCGTTGAGTTGTCGCCTGAAACCGATGACGCTGGTGCTTGTCAGGTGCGGTGTTCGATCACCGACACGGGCATCGGCGTGGACACCGAGAAACAGGCGCTGCTGTTCCGCGAGTTCACGCAGGTGGATTCCTCGACCACGCGACGGTTTGGCGGCACCGGCCTCGGCCTCGCGATTTCCCGGCGCCTCGTCGAATTGATGGGGGGCCGGATCGGAGTCACCAGTACGCCCGGGCAAGGCTCCACGTTCTGGTTCACGCAGCCTGCCCCCGTTCTGCCGACGGAATCCTGTCCGTCGATCGCTTCCGACAGTCTCTCCTCGATGCGCGTGCTCATCGTCGATGACCTCGACGTGAACCGCTGGGTCCTGAGTGCGCAACTCAAGGCCTGGCAAATACCGCACGACATGGCGGCTTCCGGCCCAGAAGCCCTCGTTCGCCTTCGTGGTGCGGCCGCCGCCTCCCGACCTTACCACGCCGCCCTCCTCGATCACCTCCTTCCGGAGATGGACGGAGAGACCCTCGGTCGAATCGTGCTGATGGATCCGTCATTGAAATCCACCGCCGTCATCGTCGTGACCTCGGGCGGCAACCGCAGCGACGGGCGAAGATTTCTTGAGATGGGCTTTGCGGGATACCTCGTGAAACCCATTGTCCGACCCAACCAGTTGCTAACCGCGCTGCTCAAGGCATGGGAAGGTCATCCTGCCCGACCCTCGGCGCCTCCAACCGAGCCTCACGCCTGGCCATCGCCGTTGCCGCCAAAAGTTCCGGCCTCAAGCGCCCCTCCCGTAAACCACCCGCTCCGACGCGTCCTCGTCGTCGAGGACAACGCCGTCAATCAGCGGGTCGCGGTCAAGATGCTCGAACGCCTGGGATGCCGGGTGGATGTGGCCGGAGACGGTCGCGAGGCGGTCACCATGGTGCGCCGTTTCCCCTACGACCTCGTCTTCATGGATTGCCTCATGCCGGAAATGGATGGATATGCGGCCACAGCAGCCATTCGCCACTTTGAACAGGAGCGGGCTTCGATCGAACCGATGGCCCGACGCCTGCCGATCGTCGCCCTGACGGCCAATGCGATGAACAGCGATCGCGATCGCTGCCTGCAGGCGGGCATGGACGATCACCTGAGCAAGCCGATCGTCCTCAAAGCGGTGTCGACCATGCTCGATCGCTGGGCCACCGTGCCGTCGACAACCACGCTCCAGCCCGCCTGATCGAATCCGTCAATACTTCGGCACGCCCGGATCCACTTGATCCGACCACGCCGAGATGCCGCCCTTGACACTCTTCACGTACTTGAACCCCTGTTCCTTGAGGAACCGCACCGCCTTCATCGAGCGGATGCCGCTCTTGCAGTGAATGTAGATCTGCTGGTTCGGGTCGAGTTCGGTGAATCGGTGGGGCAGGACGCTCAACGGAATCAACGGCACGCCGGCAACGCGGGCGATCTGATATTCGTCAGGCTCGCGCACGTCGACGACCTTGATGGCCAGGGAGGCATCCGTGAGGGCCCGTTGCATGTCGAGGACGGTGACCTCGTCCGGGTCCTGTTGGGGAGTGGCAGGTTCGGGTGTCACGCCGCAAAACTGCTCGTAATCGATCAAGGTGTGAAGCGTCGGATGCTCGCCACAGATGGGGCATTGAGGGTCCCGCCGGAGCTTGAGCTCCTTGAACTTCATCTCCAGCGCATTGAAAAGGAGCAGTCGGCCGACCAGCGAACTCCCCTTGCCGAGGGCCAGTTTGAGGATCTCGGTCGCCTGAATGCACCCAACGATCCCCGGCAGCACGCCGAGGACGCCGCCTTCGGCGCAACTGGGCACCATCCCCGGGGGCGGAGGTTCCGGGTAGAGGCACCGGTAGCAGGGGCCGCCGAGGTGCGGCGCAAACACGCTCGCCTGCCCGTCAAACCGAAAGATCGATCCGTACACATTCGGTTTGCGCAGGAGGACACAGGCGTCGTTGGTCAAATAGCGGGTGGGAAAATTGTCCGTCCCGTCGACCACGATGTCGTACTGGCCGATGATCTCGAGGGCGTTTTCGCTCGAGAGTCGCGTGGAATGGAGGACCACTTCCACGTTCGGGTTCAGGTCGTTAATCGTGTCGCGGGCCGACTCGGCCTTCGGTCGTCCCACGTCGCCGGTGCCATGCAACAACTGCCGCTGCAGGTTCGAAAAATCCACATGGTCGAAATCGACAATTCCCATCTTCCCGATCCCGGCGGCGGCGAGGTACATCGCGATGGGCGATCCCAAACCTCCAGCGCCGATGCACAGGACGCTTGTGGAACAGATCTTCTTCTGACCGGCCATCCCGACCTCCGGAAGAATGAGGTGCCGGGAATAGCGGCGGATCTCGTCGTTCGACAGTTGCATAGCTTTGTACGGACCGGCGAGCCTACGAGGCAACCGCTTCAAATCAAGTCGCCCGTCCCTTCTTTTGCCTCGTTCCAAACCCCCCGCACCCCCGGCCCTCCGTCCCCCCCTGCCCTGTCCATGTCGTCACCCTCCCCGGATTCCTGCGCCCGAATCCTTCTCGAACGATCGCGCCTTCGACCCAGGTTGGGGATGATCCTGGGCAGCGGGTTCGGCTCCGTCGCGGCCGCGATCCAGGTCGAAACCCTTGTCTCGTTTGGCGATCTGCCCGGCCTCGCCAATCCGACGGTTCCCGGCCACGCGGGCGAATTTCTCCTTGGGACCTTCGGCGGGGCGCCCGTCATCGCTGTCTCCGGCCGCCTCCACCCTTATGAGGGCCATGACGCCGCGACCGTGGTCTTCCCCGTTCGTGTGCTCGCGGCGTTGGGTGTCCGCGCCCTGCTGTTGACCAATGCGGCCGGCGGCATCCGCCAGGACCTCGAGCCGGGTGATCTCGTGGCCCTGACGGACCATGTCAATTTCGCCGGGTTCAATCCCCTGCGCGGCTGCCCTGGGCCGCATCGGTTCCTCGATCTGACGGAGGCGTATTCGCCGGCACTTCGCCACCTGCTCCACCACGCAGCCGCCGATGCCGGGATCGTCCTCAAGGAAGGGATCTACGGCGCCATGTCCGGTCCCAGCTACGAAACACCCGCGGAGATCCGCTGTCTCGCCACCCTTGGGGTCGACCTCGTCGGAATGAGCACCGTCGCGGAGGTGATTGCGGCGCGGCACGCGGGGCTCGAGGTCGCCGCTGTCTCGTGCGTGACGAACCGCGCCGCCGGTCTTGGCGGTCGCATCTCTCATGACGAGGTGCTCGCCGTTGGTCGGCAATCCTCACCCACGGCTGTGGATTTCCTGAAGTGCTTCGCGCGGCGCGCGTCGGACCGTGCCTCGTGACGGCGCGCGGCCTGCAACGGCGGTCTCGCACCGTGCGGGCCGGGTCCCCAGTCCGGGCATTGCCGACAGGAATGGCCGGGTCAGGGCTCCTCGGTGCGCTCGATACTCAACTCCATCGTCATCTTCTGTTCCGCGCGTCCGCGGAAACTGCCCCGAACCGGGGCGGCGTCGGCGTAGTCACGTCCGACGGCGACCTTGACGTGGCGGGCGCCGGCCGTTTGAGCGTTCGTGGGATCGAAACCGAGCCAGCCGTGACCTGGCAGGAAGATCTCCACCCATGCATGCGATGCGAGTTCGCCACGCCTTGGATCGCCGGGTTCGACGTGGAGATAGCCGCTGACGTAGCGAGAGGGGATGCCCACGGATCGGCAGGCCCCCAGCATGACGTGAGCGAAATCCTGGCAGACGCCCCGCCGGTATCGAAGGGCCTCGGCCATGTGCGTGTTCACGTTCGTCGCCGCGGTGTCATAGGCAAACTCGTCGTGAATGCGCCGCATGATGGCATTCACCGCCTCGACCGCATCGTCGAGGCCGCTTGTCGCGTCCTGCGCGAAGCGCCACACATCCACCTCCAGCGACACATAGGCGCTCCGTTGCAGAAAATCGTAACAGCGCTCGAGTTGGATGCATTCGCGCATCCGGGCCAGAGGAAACCGGAACGTGAGTGGATCCGTTGCGGGCCCGGTCGTGGTCACTTCGGATTCGGATTCGATGAGCAGGGAGGCATGCGGTTCGCCGATGTAGAAATGGTCCACAAGGTTCAGGTGGAGATCATGGTAGCGTTCCACGCGCGCTGCCGGCGTTGTGCGAAGGCGGAACGCATGACACTCCTGGGTTGGGTTCGAGACAGGCTGCAGACGCACTTCATTGTAGTTCTCCGACACGCTCGACGAATAGTCATAGCGCGTGCGATGTAGAATCTTCAGGCGCATCGAGCCCGGCCTAATCGCCATCCGGCTCGACCGAGACCGCCACCGTCACCCGGTGTTCGCCGCCGCCGACGAGAATCCCTGTCACGGGACTCACATCCGAGAAATCGCGACCGAACGCCACGGTGATGTGCTCGGCCGCGGGCATTGAATTGTTGGTGGGATCGAAATCCACCCACCCGCCGATCGGGCAGAAGACCGACAACCACGCGTGCGTTGCGTCGGCGCCCACCAGGCGGGGCCGGCCGGGGGCGGGGCGGGTCCTGAGATAGCCGCTGACATAGCGTCCCGCCAATCCCATTGACCGCACGCACCCCAGGGCGAGATGGGTGAAGTCCTGGCACACGCCGCGCCGCTCTCGAAGAACCTCCTCGATCGGAGTGGCCACCGTTGTCGCCGCTGCGTCATAAGTGAACTCCGAGTAAATGCGCCGATTGAGGTCCAGGATTGCCTCGAGCAACGGCCGACCCGCCCGAAAACTTGGAGCGGCGAGGGCTGCCAGGTCTGCCGATGGCCGAACATAAGGCGACTCGAAGACGAACTGCTGTGCATCGTAGACGGGTTCCGCATCGGGCGACCGGAGACGAGCCACGACCTCCTCCCATGGCGGGCTGCGCCCGGGCGATGGCGGGGAGCCCATCTCGCGGCGCACGAGGGATTCCGCGAGGATGTCCAGGCGCTCGTGCAACTCCTGAACACTGAAAAAACACACGGCATTCCCAAAATAATCCCGGCGGTTCTTCCGCACCGCGGGCTCGGGCGTGATCGTCAGCCGCGACCCGGCGTTCTCCTGGCACGGCGTCTCGCGCGCCTCCACCCGGGAGGCATGATGCGACACAGTCACCGGCTCCGAATAGGTGTAGGCCGTGCGATGGGTGATTCGGTACCTCATCGGGAACCTCCCCCCGCCAGCGAGGTGGTGGAGTGCGCGAAATAGCTGACCGTGATCGCCTCCGACATCCGGGGCAGATCCCGAAGCACACGATCCAGCGCGGCGCCGACCTCGCTCTCCCGCCAGCCGGATCGCAGGCGGGCGAGGGGGCGCGGGTCCGTCAGCCGGACCGCCGTCCCGCATTCGATGAGGAGGCGATAGGCGGGGCTGGGCAGAGCGCCCTGCTTTTCACGCGGGAGGCGCTCGAAGTGCTTCATCAGCTGGTTCAATTGAAACAGCATCGACCGCGGATTGGTGTCATCCAGGAGCACCAGGTCGTACACGGCGGCGATGTTCGGCAGGAGGTTGTATCGGGATCGGTAGGTGATCGTGTTGTCTGCCACCTCCAGCACGGCCTCGAGCACGCTCGGGTTATCCGCCTCCGTCGAGCGCAGCGCGCAATCGAGAAACGTCGCGAGATTGAGGCATCGCTCGATTCGACCTCCCATGTCCAGGAATCGCCAACCCTGGGCGCGCGTCATGTTTTCCCTCGCGAGTCCGTGAAACGATGCCAGACCGAGGATGATCTGGTTTAGAATCACGACGGCCTCCCCGGCCAGCGCGCCCGGACCCGACACGGGCGTCGCCAGCCGGTCATTCAATGCGCTGAGGACCCGCCACAGGTCATTGGAGGTCCGATCCCGAACCCGGGTCGCCAGCAACTCCAGCTGGTCTGCCAACCGCCTCAGGCCTCCCTTGCGTTGAGGATCAAAGATGGCCCCCACCAACTCCGTTTCCAGGGCCTCGCGGTCGAGACGAAGCGACCCGTCTTCCTTGAATAGAGGCAACTGCTCCTGCGCGACGAGGGCTTTCAGGAGCGGATCCAGCAGTGGCATCGTGCCGCCGCTGTTCTCCGGACTGAGCCGCACCAGAGTGCTCCGCAACAGGCGCGCCGTCGCGTCCGCCCGCTCGCAGTAGCGGCCGAGCCAGAAGAAGTTATCCGCCAGCCGGCTTGGGAGGTTATTGCCGACGCGTCGCAGTTCCACCGGCTGGGATCCCGAAGGCAGGAGGCTGACCTGTTCCACCGGGCCGTCGGCCAGGACCCAGGTGTCCTTGCTCGAGCCGCCTCGCTGCATGGAGATAAACCGCGCCCCGGGGTCCGGCGACACCCGCGTCAGACCGCCGGGCATGACCCGATAGCCGCCTTTGGCCGCCACGACATACACCCGCAGCGCGACCGGCAGCGGAGCGATGCTCTTCCCATCCCAAGCGGGGGCGGTCGCGAACCGGATCCGTTCCTGGGCGACATAGGCATGGGGCTGAAAGGCGAGGCGCCCCAGGACGGCCTCGCGGTCCGAAGCCGTTGGGGGTGGCTCAGGTCCGGCGGCTCCCGTGCGGAAAGCCGCCTTGATGGCAAGGGTGTCCAGGTGGTCCAGAACATACGCCCGCTCGGCCGGTTGACCGCACCACCAGGTCGCCACCGATGGCATCTTCAATTCCTCGCCGAGGAGTTGCTGGCAAAGACCCGGTAGAAACGGCATCAGCGCGGGGCTCTGCACCAGCCCGCAGCCAAGCGCATTCGCGATCGCCACATTTCCCGCCCGGAGGACCTCGACGAGCCCGGGAACGCCCAGCGTGGAGTCGCTCCTCAATTCGAGCGGATCGCACCAGTCGTCATCCACGCGACGCACGAGGACGTCGACCGGCTCGAGACCGGCCAATGTCTTCAGCCACACCCGGTCGTCGCGGACGGTCAGGTCCTGGCCCTCGACCAGCGCGTAGCCGAGGTAGCGCGCAAGCCATGCCTGCTCGAAGTAAGTCTCATTGTAAGGGCCCGGAGTTAGAAGCACCACCCGCGGGTCGTCGGTGCGGCGCGAGGCCAGCCGCGCCAGACCATCGCGCAATTCGCGGAAGAACCCCGCCAGACGGTAGACGCGGGATGCGAGAAAGACCTCCGGAAACGCCCGCGCGGCGACCAGGCGGTTCGCGAGGGCATAACCCGCGCCGGTCGGGATCTGAGTTCGATCCGAGATGACCCACCATTGGCCATCCGCGGCCCGGGCGAGGTCCGCCGCATAGAGATGAAGATAGACTCCGTCCGGCGGGAGAATCCCGTGACAGGGCCGCAGGAAATCCGGCTGGGCAAAGACGAGGGCCGGCGGCAGTCCGCCTGTCCGCACCAACCGTTGCCCCCCGTAGCAATCCGCCAGGACCTGGTTCAAAAGGTGGGCGCGTTGGATGAGGCCCTCCTCGAGCCGGGCCCACTCGCGACCGGGTAGGATCAGCGGGAGCGGGTCCAGGGGCCACGGACGTTCCAGGCCGTGGGCATCGCCGTAGACATGGTAGGCAATCCCCTGCTCGTGAATAATCCGCTGGCAGATTTCGGCGCGATGCCGAAGTTGCTCCACGCCGAGTTCGCTGACCTGGCGGACCAGGACCTCGTAGCCGGGCCGCACCTCTCGGTCCGGCGTCAGCAGCTCATCATAACAGCCGCCCGGTGGCTGATAGTCTTCCACCCAGTCGGGCGCCTGGGCAGGGGCCCCCGGGATCGCAACCCTGCCCGCGTTCAACTCGGCAATCTCCATGCGCGCGTCGGCCCGGGATCATCAGGTGCCGGCCGGAAGGATGCGACAGGTTTTCATCGGGCCACCGTGGGCTTCGATGCGTAACGCCGCTGGGGTGGGCGGGCTTCATCTGTCCATCACTGCCGCACGCGGAAGAACCGCGCGGGACTGTCGACGGTCGCCGTGTAAGGCGAGGCGGCACCGGCAATCGCATTCCAAGGTCCGGTTACGGCCGTCGCGCCCTCCAGGTCCCCACCGCCCGACCACTCGATCTTCACCGTGTTATCGGTTTGAATCGTCGCAGTCAGGCGCGGGCGTTCCGCCACAACGCCCAGCATGTAAGCGACGGCATTGAGAAACATCCGTGTGCCGTCGGCTTCGAGATCAAATATGCCGGCCCCATCACCGGTGATCACCTGTTCCCGGCTCCCGGAGAGGAAGAGCAATCTCTTCCCGCCGAGCATCTCTGCGCCTTCGTCAGCCAGGGTGGTGCCGGCCGGATACTCGACAAGGACCGGACCGCCGACCGCCGGGTCCGATTCGGTGGCAACGGTCGCCAGCACGGTGGCCCCGGCGACCATGGGATCGGTGACGACCGAGATTCCGCGTTGGACGATGTTGCTGTAGGTCACGATATCCGCGTAGGCGTGGAGCGTGGTATTGGCCGCGTCGAAGGAAATCCCCGCGAAGATGGGGTGGCTGGTGTCGTTGACCTTCAAAGTCACCGGCCCGACGGTGTCGGGAATGGTGGCGCCGGTTGAAAATCCCAACCGGCTTTGCCGGATGATGTAGCCGGACATCACCATGACGGGGGCGGTTATGCCATTCCAGCCCAGGGTGGAGTCCGTCGTCTGGTAGGCACCGCTGTTCACCGACCGGCTGATGATCACAAGATCCGCGGCATTGAGCACGGCCGTGTCCGGCGTCGGCGTCGTCACGTAGCGCGTGACGGTGAATCCGTTGGCCTCGAGAAGGTGCGTGTAGGTGGCATCCGGGGCGTTGGTGAAACCGGCGTCCATGGCCGCCGTCGAGGGGATGCCGTCCGCTTCATGAAAGCTCACCCATGTGATGTTGCCCTGTCCATTGATCAGGTGAGGCAGCGAATTCGGATCCACCGGCGAACTCGCCAGGTCGACCTCCACATTGTCCCGGAGTCCATCGCCGTCCGTGTCGGCCAGCAGCGGACTGGTGCCCGGATCCGCAGCGGATGCGAAGGTCCCCGAATTCTTCTCGACACCGTCCGGCAGTCCATCGTGATCGGTGTCAGCCTGCAAGGGATCCGTCCCGGTGTCGGCGGCACTGGCCCAGGTTCCCGTGCCGGTCTCGACCGCATCGCCCAAACCGTCGCCGTCGGAATCCGCCTGGTGCGGATCCGTCCCGCGATGGAACTCGTCGAGATTCGTCAGCGCGTCGCCATCGGCATCCGCGGCGGCGTCGGCGGGATCGGTCTTGTTGAAGGCGTATTGGTCTTCGAACCAGTTGGGCATGCCGTCGCCGTCATCATCGCTGATGATTGCCGCAACCTGATCCAGGGTCCCATTGGTGCTGGCGAGGATCTGGATGGCCGCCTGCGGCAGGGCGTCGGTAAACACGGCGAAGTTGTCATACAGGGAAACCGCGGGATTCAGGCCGGTGGCGTCCTCCGCGCCGATGATGAGTTCGGAGATATCCGTCGGCAGGGGAGAGGTGTTGACGCCCTGGTTGAATACCTTGCCATCGATGTAAACGGTCTTGCGTGTCCCGTCCTTCACGAAGGCGAAGTGGTGCCATTGTTGGACGTCAAAGTTGGGGAAGTCAGTCGCGGTATCGAGGTTTCGCACGATGCGCTGGCTGGCCGTGTCACAGCATCCGGCGGTGTCGAAGGTGATCTGGCCATCCCCCCAGGGAGTCTCGGCGCTGATCCCTCTTGCCCCTCCACTGCTCGAGTCGGAAAGGAAGCGGAAGCCCGCGGCGTTCACCCGCGGCACATTCCACTTCTGCCAATAGGCAATCGTGATCCGATCATTGAGGTTCGAATCGTTGAGCGAGCTGTCCGGAAGCGGGACCTCCACGAACTGACCCAGGCTGTCGGTGCCAAAGTCAATCGCGAGATCCCCTGCCCCGCCGGAGACGCCGCCCCCCGACGGGGTGTAGACGACACCATTGAGAAAGCCGACCGTGCCCGCCACCGAATCGGTGATCGTCGCCGGATCCGTATTGTCGTTGAAATCCCAGTACGCCCACGTGCTCGGAGGGGCGGCGGCCTGCATGGCCACCCCACCGCAGACGGTCAGAAAGGCGGCAATAGTCCACAGAAAATTCGACCGTCCGAGCGAAGTTACTTTCTTCATATGAATCTTCATGCCTGGGTTGAATGAACGGACACTTCCCATGGGAAAGCCACCAAGCCCCCGAAGGTGGCGCCAGCGTCCGGGATACCTGCGACTAGCAGGATCCGCAGTTCACCTCAAGTCCTCGATTCGTCGAAATGATGATTGACGTTTGACAGGGATCCCTCGGCAAGAGCAGGTTGCCGCCTGTTCGCCAGGTGGAGAAGGAGGGGCGCTGAGCGCCAGGATTTGAGCGCCCCTCGATGAGCGTCGATGCCCGTTCAACGCCGAAGACAACACATCATGAAGAAACTCGAGGTCCTTTCGCTCGTCGCCGCCACCTTGTCGCTGGGAACAATCAAATCCCACGCCGCGGTCGTCATCCAGGTGGACGTCAGCAATCCGGCGGCGGTCACCTGGACAAGCACGTCGGCGAATTCCGCAATCGACAACGGAGGGAACCCCATCAGCTTCGACGGCGGCATCACGATGGAGAACTTCTTTACGGCAACCGAAGACATCACGACGGCCATCCCGGTGGTCGGCGACTTGTCCCCCAGTGGAACCACGACGGCATACGACAGTCTGGTCACCTTTAGTTACGGGTCCCCTGCCATCGTCGCCGGCGATGATCTCAGCGTCTTCAACTCGACGGCGAGCAGCTCCGATGTCCAGGAATTCTCGCAATCGGTCCGCGCGTTCACCGGGTCGAGCGCCATCGATTTCAGTGGACGCGCGCTTCCGTCGCCGGGCATGAGTGGAAACGTGAATGCCGGGTTTGCGCCGTTCAACGGGGGGACCATTGGCACCTGGGTTGTCGTTCCGGAACCCTCGACTTGGGCGGTCGCAATCGGCGCCGGGTGCGTGCTGTTCGCCGCGGGGCGCCGGCTGGTCAAACGCGTCCGCTGACCCCCGGCGCACGGCGCGTCCCGGGTCGTGGCACCGCGGGACGGATCTATGAAGGGTTACCGGGAGAATCTCGATGACGGCTCGCCCATGCAAGCCAGGGAGTCCGCAGCCGGCTTCACGCTCATCGAACTGCTGGTCGTCATCGCGATCATTGCCATCCTCGCGAGCATGCTTCTGCCGGCCCTCGCGCGCGCGAAATACAAGGCGAGTCGCACGGCATGCATCAACAACATCCGCCAGCAGTATCTCGCGCAGATCCTCTACGCCGACGACAACGACGGCAAATTCCAGCAGCACGACGACGGCAGTCCGGATTATCACCGCCTGAATGCGCGCAAGGACAGCATCGTCGACAGCATGCGCGGCACCTACGTCAACAACACCTGGATCCTCATCTGCCCGATCACCGCGAAGTCCTTCGGCCGGATGTGGCTTAACTACGCCGATCCGGCTGCGTTCGCCGACAAGTCCACCCGGGAATACGGCGGGTGGGACACCACGGCCGCCAACGTCTATACGCCCTACATGTGGCTGGCAAACTTCCCGGGCATGAAGTTCCAGTCGCTTGGTGGCAGCAAGGATCCCAAGGCCGCCGATCTCGAACCGGCATGGCCGAAGACGACCAGCGAATGTGATTCCAGCCGAGCCTTCATCACCCACCGCGTCAGTGACACCCCCGGCACCAAGCTCTGGGATGTCGGCCACCTGGGCCGGTTCGACGCCGGCAGTGTCAGCCGGCAGTTTCTCGAGTTCTCCCTCACCCCCGACCAGCCCGTCGGGCAGGCCGACGGCAGCGTCATCGTCCGGCCAAAGGCACTCATCCGAAAAAGGGCCGTCGGCGGACCCGGCGGGATCACGGCGTTTTACTATTGAGACGAATCTCCCGCTGCGGCGCTGCCGGTCAGGGTCGGACCTGGAGACCCGCACTCCTGGAGAGGGCGATCTGGCGGACATCGTAAGTCAGGACCTCCGTTGCCTTGAGCGCGATGGCAACGCCGACGTGCAGAAGGTCGATGCTGCGTAACACCATCGCCTCGACGTGCGCCGCCGCCAGGTCCTCAGATTCCCGGAAGGCGTCCGTCCACGGAACCGAGACGGGCGCCAGGATTTGATCCGCCAGGTCCGATTCGATCTCGCGTAAGGCCATTCGGCGCTGTTCCACGGTGATTTCACTCCGAAAGACCCGCAATCGAATCGCGTTGCGGAGTTCGAGACGGTGAAGGGGCGTAAACGGCAGGGGTTCCGTCGCCTTCTGGAGCCAGGTCAATCCCGTCGTCCGAACCCGCCGCGGCATCCCATGGATCCAACCCACGCGAACACTCATCTCGAAAAGAGGGCCCGGCACCGCCGGCCTTCCTGGCTCGTGGTTGCCCTCGCGCCGGAAAGCCACCTCCGCACCGGATCGGTGATTCCCCGAAACCGCGCTTGCCCCTGACCGGACTCTTCCAGTAGCCACTCGGCGTCACCCTCGATTCATGGATCCCATTTTTGCCGCCGCCGCCGCATTGGCCCCGAGCCGATGGCCCTTTGTTGTGCTCGTCGTCAGCGTCGTCTTCGTGATCTTTGCGATCACAAAGCTCCGACTGCACGCCTTCGTCGCCTTGATCTTTGCGGCCTTCCTGGCGGGATTCATGGCGGAATCCTTCCCCGCGTCCGTCCTTCAAAAGCTGCCCGTTGGAACACGTGTGATGGTGGAGGGCAACCAATGGCTGGCCACCGTGGAACTCACCATGATCGAGTTCGGCAACACAGCGGGGGCGATCGCGGTCTCAATCGGCCTGGCGGCAATCATCGGGATGGCGCTGATGGAGAGCGGTGCCGCAGACAAGGTGGTGCGACGGTTTCTTGCGTTCTTCGGCCAGCGACGCGCGGGTGCGGCCCTTTTGTGGAGCACCTACATCCTGTCGATTCCAATCTTCTTCGACACGATGTTCATGCTGATGGTGCCCCTCGCGCGCGCGCTTCGACTTCGGACAGGCCGGGATTACACGCTTTACCTCCTCTGCATCTGTTGCGGCGGCGTGGTCACGCATTCCCTCATGGTCCCGCACCCGGGCCCGCTCGCGATGGTCGACAACTTCAAACTCGACCTGGGCCTCACCGTCATCTTTGGGATCATCGGAGGCGTCCTACCCGTCGGCGGCGGCTATTACGTGGCGAAGTGGATCAACCGTCGCGTGGAGATCCCGCTGCGCGAGATCCGCGGCGCCTCTCTCGCCGATCTCGAGGGCATCTCCCATAAATCCGAATCCGAATTGCCCTCGTTCTTCTGGTCGATCGTGCCCGTCCTCCTGCCCATCTTCCTCATCAGCCTGGCGTCGACTTTTGAATTGATTCGAGGTGGCTTTCCTTCCCTGGTGAGCTCGATGGGCGGGCCGGTGATTTTCGATGGCATCCGCCGCTGGGTTGCCCTTTTCGGCAACAAGAACATCGCGCTCTTCCTGGGCACCGGCATCGCCCTTTGGGTGCTGGCGCGGCAACGGGGCCTGGGGTTCCGCCGGATCGAGGAGTTGATCGGGCCGCCCATTGAAGTGGCCGGTGTCATTATTCTGATCACGAGTGCGGGCGGCGCCTTCGGATTGATGCTCCGCAACGCGGGTGTCGGCGATGCCATCAAGAGCGCGGCCGAAGGTTACTCGATCAACCTCCTCGTGCTGGCGTGGGCGGTGGCCGCCGTAATCCGAATTGCCCAGGGCTCGGCGACGGTCGCGATGCTGACGACCTCCGCCATGGTCCTGCCGATGGTGGAACCGGCGGCGGGCGGGATCCTGCCCTATCACCGGCTCTATGTGTACATGGCGATCGGATTTGGCGCCTTCGCCTGCTCCTGGATGAACGATAGCGGCTTCTGGGTCGTCAACCGGCTCAGCGGCATGACCGAAACCGAAACCCTGCGCACCTGGACGGTCCTCCTGACTGCGGTGTCCGTCCTCGGCCTGATCGTGACCCTGGCCGCCGCACACATCCTGCCGCTTGTTTAGGTTTAGGTTCGGGAGGCGCCTCGACGGATCTACTCTCCGCCGGACCGGCCCGCCTGGGAATGCTCGATGGAAGCCGCAGCCGCTTTTGCGCCACCCGGCTCCGGATCGGATGCCGGCGATGCATACCTGGAAAAATCCTGGTTCTCGAGCAACCGCATGTCGGTCAGAGTGCTGAGGAACGCCACCAGGGCGCCGCGGTCGGATTCGCTGAACGGAACTCCGCCGTCCGGGTGTTTGGCGAGGTTCGGATCCAGGGTCGGGCTGCGCTTCACGCCGCTTCGATAGTGTTCCACGGCCTGCTCGAGAGTGGCGATGCGCCCGTCGTGCATGTATGGAGCCGTGAGCGCGACATTGCGGAGCGAAGGCACCGCAAACCGGCCGCGGTCGCCGCGACGTCCCGTCACCACAAACCGGCCCAAGTCCGTCGGTTGACCGTCCAAGCCGTTGTTTGCGAAATCCTGGCTCTTGAAGAGAAAGCTCTTGTGGCAGTGAAAGCAGTCCGCGCCCGTCAAGCCTCTGGCCGGGTCGTACTCGGTGAAGAACAATCGGCGACCCCGCTCTTCCTCGGGAGACAAGGTGGCTTCACCAGCCAGGAACCGGTCGAATTTGGAGTCCGCCGACACCCGGGTGAGAAGAAACTGTTCGAGGGCCCTCGCGATCCGGTCGATAGTGACTTCAGGAGTCCCGAAGGCCTCGGCGAATCGGCCACGAACGGAGTCGCCGGCGGCCAATTTCGCGACCACATTCGAGAGAGTTTCATGCATCTCCATGGGATTCTGGATCGGTTGAAGCACCTGCTCACGCAGGGAAGGCGCGCGCCCGTCCCAGAAGAACAATTGTTTCCAGGCGAGATTGAAGAGAGACATGGTGTTCCTTGTGCCCTGGTTTCCTTCGGCCCCGGGACTCACGGCCTTGCCAGGATCGACATAGGCAGCGGACGGTCGGTGGCACGAGGCGCAGGACTGCCTGCCGTTGATTGAGAACCTGGCATCCTGGAACAGTTTCCGCCCAAGCTGGACCCCCTCGACGGTAAGCGGATTGTCTTCTGGAAGCGCCGGCCGAGGAAACCCACCCGGTACCTCGAACACATAGGGGTGGGTGCCGGGCGGCGGATCGATCCTCGTCGGCGCTCCGGAAGCCACGGCCGCGCCTGACCACGGCCCGACAAGGCCTACCGAAAAGGCCTGTTGCACGTTCTCACGAAGCTGATCGGCCAGCGGATCGCCGGGCCGCGAATGGGTGGAACAGGATGCCTCGGTGATTTCGATCCGGTTCGGTGCGTCCAGGATTCGCTGGACATCCAGGTCGAGACGGAGGGACTTGTCGGAGGTGAGATCGAGTGCCACCGGCAGGTCGACGCTCATGAGTTGCCTGTCAGAGCCGAGGTGAAACGAATAACCCAGCGCCTTTCCACCCCGCGCCTTCCATCCGCCTTCGAGCGCCAGGAAAACATACCCGGCCTGCCAATCCCAGTAGAGCCCATTGACGTTCGGATTCAGCGGGTCGTTGGGACCGTAGCGCGTCGGATCCGCGTGATTCACCTCGGGAAGGACACCGACCAGAAACCGCAGGCGGTCATAGCGACCCGGCGGAAGTTCGACAACGCCGGTGTTCGTCCGTAATGCGCGCAGGGAGACATATTGCGACCAGCCGTCAGGAACCATCCAGCCACTGCCTGCTCGCCGCAGCTCAAGGCCAGAGAGGAGGAGGTCAAGCCGGGTAACGGAGAGCTCGCGATTGGACCCGGTCCTGAGGTTGCTTTCATCCGGCAACAGCAAGCGGTCGCCGAAGCGTGGCTCGACCTCGATGTGCAGGCCGAAGGCGGCCGAGGCGCCGGCCGGTACAAGCGCCAGCGCCATCGGCAACAGCATCAAAACCCTATTGGTTTTCATCCGATCCGGATCTGAGGCCCAAGTAGCGTGCGGACCCGACCGATTAAGGATACGTGGAGACGGGGTCGGCCGTTGGTCGCGGGAACGTGCCCGTGTACTTGGTTGCCGAGCCAGGAATGGTAGGCGCCGCAGCCCCGGATCCCATCGTGCCAAACGGAAAGCCAAAGTACTGCCGGCCGACCGTGTAGGGGAATGCAGGTGTGCCCTTATAGTCCTTGATCGTGACAAAGTAGGCATAAGTGCCGTTGGGAAACTCGGGAGTGACGCACCACCGGCAGTTGTAGCGGTCCAGGTCATAGTCAGATCCGAGCGTGCCGCCACCGACGAGGTCGCCGCGATAGGCCCAGTCCTCGACGTAGTAACCCAGGTAGTAGGGATCAGTGTCCGAAATCGGTACATCTGGACCCCAATCGCTTGAGTGAGTGAGGTGCGTGGAACTCAGTCCAGCCGCCAGGGCCGCCCAGTAAGGGAGTTCACTCCGATGCTTGCCGTGCAGATCGGTCGACCCGTTACTTCCATCCCGCAGGGTGTATCCGGAACGCATGCGGGCAATACCCGAACCCGGGTCAGTCGCGACCTTATAACCATACGGCCCATAGATGGGAATGCCGTCAAAAGCCCATCCCAGGATCGGAGAATGCCCGTTGCCTGCGAGGATCGATTCCTTGTATCCAATGATCGAGCCGCCAAGACCGTCGAGAATGGCAGCCACGTGATCGCCGAGCTGCCAACGCAAGGCAACCGGATTGACATGGGAATGATACAATCCGCCGCCCTCCTGGTGGAAATTTCCTGGATCAAAGGTCTCTCCCTCCACCTGGTAGGCGTCGGGATGCCAGTAGCCGCCGAAGTCTTTGTTGATCATGTTGAAGACCGCCGTGCCATTGACCCAGAGACCAATGGTGGAAGCCGGCGTGGCGTAGTGAAGGAAATAGATCAGCGGGGAACGGGGGATCTTGGCGATCTCTCCCTGGGCCTCAGGATAGTTCGGGAAGGGTAATCCGCCGGGACCGTACCATGGACCCATCACGTAGCTGCTGAGGCCCTCGGTCATGATGTAGACGTTCCCGCTTGTATAGTAGACGGCCTGAACATCGGACGGGACATCGTCCATCCAGGTGCCGGAACCCGGGGCGATCGGCCATGAAGTGCTCGGCGCGGATGCTCCCGGGAGAAGCACCTCGGCGTAGTCCGAGGAGTTCCTCATCCACGAGCTCAGGATCGGATCCGAGGTGAACGTCATGGCCCGGGCCGTTGCGGAAAGGCAGATGCCAGCCACGAACAGCCGAATGATGTGCGTATGCGTTTTGTTCATAGGTCTTCCTTTGTGGGTTGACGCGCCCTTCCTAGCACAGGCTTCCTTAAGAAAAGGTGAAGCCCCGCTTTTGATGCGGATCCTGGTGATCGAGGACGAACAGGACCTGCGCGCCGGACTTGTTCTTGCCCTGCGCGAAGGAGGTTACGCCGTCGATTCGTCGCCTTCTGGCGACGAGGGATTGTTCAAGGCGGAGGGCGCCGATTACGACGCGATCATTCTCGACGTCATGCTCCCGGGTCTCAACGGGTGGGATGTCCTCGCCCGCCTCCGGCGCGCCAAACGAACCCCCGTCCTCATGCTCACGGCCAGGGACGGGTCCGGGGATCGCGTGCGCGGATTGGATGGGGGCGCTGACGACTACGTCGTGAAGCCCTTCGACCTCCCGGAACTCCTGGCGCGGCTTCGCGCGTTGATCCGGCGGACGGGTCAGCCGATAACGTCCGTCTACGAGGTCGGCGACGTTCAAATGGATACCGCGCAACGAATCGTGCGGCGCGGCGGACGACCCGTTCCATTGACGGCGCGCGAATACTCACTCGTCGAGTACCTGGTCCTCCGCCGGGGCGAGGTCGTGAGTCGGACCGCACTCTACGAACATCTCTTTGATGAGAGTGACGATTCGCTCTCCAATCTGCTGGACGTCCATGTCTCCCATCTCCGCCGAAAGCTGGGACGCGATTTCATCCAGACACGGCGCGGCCACGGCTACGTGATTCCATGACCCTTCGGTTGCGCTCCATCCGTTGGCGCCTGCAGATCTGGTACGGTCTGCTCCTCGCCGCCGCGCTCCTCGTTGCTGGATTCACCGCCCATGGACTCGCCAGTCGCCGAATCTGGGCGGATGTGGACGACCAACTGCGGATGACAACCGACCTCCTTGGCCGGGGATTGAACCATTTGCGCCTTCCGCCGGACGAAGCCAGGCTGACCCGCCAAAGCCCCCGTCCACTCCCTGCATCCGCGCTGGAACGTGAACCCATGATCCGTCTGACCGATGCCGTCTCCGATGGCACCTATTATGTCGTCTGGACCTGGACGAATCTCGTCTGGTTTCGCTCGGAGAACGCACCGGCAATCGGCATTACTCCCGTCCTGGTGGACCTGGGTAAGGGACCTGTCCTGCGTCAGCGCGGAAGCTTCCGTGAGTACACCGTCAGGACCAGGCTGCCGGCAGGGCCCGACGTGCTGATCCTGGTCGGCCGACCCGTGACATCCGAATTGTCAGCCATCCGCGTCATGGGCTGGAGGTTTCTCCTGATCGGCGCTGCCGTCCAGGCTGCAGGTCTCGCCTGTGGTGCGTGGATCGTGTCCGTCGCGCTCCGTCCCATCCAGATCATCAGCGTCACGGCCCGCCGCATCGCAACTGGCGACTTGTCCCAGCGTATCCCCCTCGCCGAGACCGACAGCGAACTCGGGGCCCTTGGGGAAATCCTGAACGACTCCTTCGGAAAACTGGAAGCGCTCGTCGCCCGCCAGCGCCAATTCACGGCCGATGCCGCCCATGAACTCCGCACACCGGTCTCGGTGATCCGCGCCCAATGCCAGGCGGCGCTGGCGCACGAGCGGTCCGCCCCGGAATACCGGGAGGCCCTCGCCGCTTGCGGGCGCGCGAGCCATCGCATGCGCCGTCTGGTGGAATCCCTTCTGGACCTGGCGCGGCTGGATGCCGGCGACGCATCGATGCAGCGGGAGATCCTGGACCTGGCACGGGCTGTCAGGGACTGCGTCGAGTTGCTCGCCCACCCCGCCAGCGATCGCGGTGTCCACGTCGAGGCGGAGCTGAATCCCGTCAGCGTTTGCGGAGACGCAACCCGCCTGGAACAGGTTGCCACCAATCTGCTCGGCAACGCGATCGATCACAGTCCGCCCAATGGCAGGATCCAGGTCGCCGTCGTGCAGGCCGGTGACACCGCCGAATTCATCGTGGAAGATGAAGGCCCCGGCATCCGGCCCGAGGATTTGCCGCGGGTATTCGACCGGTTCCACCGGACATCGGATTCGCGTTCGGATGGCGCGATCCACGCCGGTCTCGGACTGGCCATCACCAAGGCGATCGTGGAGGCCCACGGAGGTTCCATCACCGTGGCCAACAAGGAGGGCACGGGCGCCAGGTTCCGGGTCCTACTCCCAGTCGCCCAGGCGCCAACCCGCGACCTGGAGGTCACCACAAACGACGCGCAGCGGGAATAATCGAGCGGCCCGGTGTCCTCGTGTGGGCGGCTCTGGCGTTGATTGCGGCCCGGCTGGGAGGCGTCCGCGGCGCATCCGCGAACCTCTCAGCGTTCGTCGCCCTTTTTCCGGTAGATGACGACATGCTGCCACGGCAATTCACGCCGCGTCTCCACCCACTCCAGTGGAAATACTTCCGCCTCCTTGCGGACCTGCGCCTCGGTCATCTTGTGAAGGGTCTTGATCGGGACTGTAGGGTCCTCCGCGCGGTACTCGACAAAGGCGACGCGCCCGCCAGGCTTCAATGCTCCGACAATGGCCGCGAGCATCTCCCTGGGATGATCGAACTCGTGGTACACGTCCACCAGCAGGACGAGGTCGATCGCGTTCGCTGGCAGCCTGGGATTCATCGGCGTTCCCAGCACCCCCTGGACATTCGTGACACCATGATGGGTCATGTTGGTGGCAAGGAGGGCGAGCATTTCCGGCTGGATGTCGACGGCGTACACCTTTCCCGTGGGTCCCACTTCCTCCGCCATGCGCCACGAGTGATAGCCAGTGCCCGCTCCGATATCAGCGACGGCCATCCCGGGCTTCAGCTTGAGCAGGGAATGCAGGAGGTCCGGGCGCTCCTCCTGGATTCGTTCCTTACGTTCGAGCCAGTCGGCCCCCTGGTGTCCCATGACCTGGGCGATCTCCCGCCCCATGTACACCCTGCCCGTGCCGTCCCGGCTCGCGGAACGCTGCTCGTACACCGGCGCCTCGGCACCACGAAGGCCGCCAGGATGCGCGCTCCCGAAAGCGACCCCCGAAAGAACGGCCGCGATTTGGAGCAACCCACGAAAACCACCCCGAAGGGACCTTCGTATCCCTCGCGGTGAAGCCCGTCGCCGTGCCATCACGCCAGGATGGTCTTCACCACCTCGCCGTGGACGTCCGTGAGACGAAAATCGCGGCCCTGGAACCGATACGTCAGGCGCGTGTGATCGATGCCAAGGACGCGCAGAATGGTGGCATTGAAGTCATGGATATGCACCGGGTCCTGGACGATGTTATAACAGTAGTCATCGGTCTCGCCGTGGACGATGCCCGGCTTGATCCCGCCCCCGGCCAGCCACCCGCTGAAGCAACGGCCGTGGTGATCACGACCGTGATTGGTCTTCGTAAGCTGACCCTGACTGTACACGGTCCGCCCGAATTCCCCGCTCCAGACCACCAGCGTGTCTTCGAGGAGCCCTCGCTGTTTGAGGTCCTTCACGAGCGCGGCGCAGGGCTGATCGACGTCGCTGCACTGGCCCCGGATCTGTTTCGGCAGGTCGTTGTGCTGGTCCCAACCCCGATGCATGAGCTGCACGAACCGCACGCCCCGCTCAATCATGCGGCGCGCTAAAAGACAGTTCCTTGCAAAACCGCCGTCCATCGGGTTGTCGCGGATCCCGTACATCTCCCGGATGCACGCCGGTTCCGAGGCAATGTCCGTGAGTTCCGGAACGGACATCTGCATCTGGTACGCCAGTTCGTATTGGGCGATGCGCGTGTTGATCTCGGGATCGCCGAACGCCTGGGCGGCCAGGTGATTGAGATCCCGCAAGCCATCCAGCATCTGCCGTCGGTTGGAGCGTTCGATGCCGTTCGGGTCCGACAGGTAGAGGACCGGATCGCCATGGCCGGAGCGGAACCGCACCCCCTGGTGTTTGCTGGGCAGAAACCCAGAGCCCCACATCCGCGAAACGAGCGGTTGGTCGGTCTTGTTCCCGCTGCCTTGTGAAATCATCACGATGAAGGCGGGCAGGTCCTTGTTCTCACTGCCGATTCCATAGCTCAACCAGGCGCCCAGACTCGGACGGCCGGGCTGCTGGGCGCCGGTCTGGATGTAGGTGAAGGCAGGGTCGTGGTTGATCGCCTCCGTATGGAGGGACTTGATGACACAGATGTCATCGGCGATGGACCCGATCCTGGGCAACAATTCGCTCACCCACAGCCCGCTCTGCCCGTGCTGCTGGAATTCGAACATCGGCGCCACGCACGGAAACGAACTCTGACCCGAGGTCATCCCGGTAATCCGCTGCCCCATGCGAACCGACGCGGGAAGCTCCTCGCCGTGATGCTTCCGGAGGGCGGGTTTGTAATCGTAAAGATCGATGTGCGACGGACCCCCCGACATGAACAGGAAGATCACCCGCTTGGCCTTTGGCGCGAAATCCAGTACCGGAAGGCTTCCGAGGCTTCGCAACGACGGATCCAGGTCCGCCGCGAGAAGCCGTTCATTCAGGAGCGACGCCAGCGCCGCCGTGCCCAAGCCCAGGCTCGTGCGACGAAAGAAATGGCGGCGCGTGATGAACCGATCGATCTCGTTGGAAATGTTCATGGAGAGCTTCTACGATTCGCGAACCGCATAGGGGATGGAGGATTTACGGTGTCAGCCGCGGGTTAGGGTTTCGTCCAGGTTCAGCAGCGTGCTGCAGACCATCGTCCATGCCGCCATCTCGGCGGGGCCGATATCCGAGTCGACCGGGGAATCGCCATTGGCCAGCAGGCTCTTTGCCGCGTCCGCCCGGGTGCGGTAATGCCCTCGCTGCTGGTCAAGGATGCGCAGCAGAACGGCTTCCTCGGACGGATTGGGAAATCGCGAGGTTGCCAGGCGGAATCCCTGGCGGATGCGGTCCAGATCCGTGTCCGCCTCCCGAAGGAGGCGCTCGGCGAGCTTTCGCGAGGACTCGATGTAGGTGGGGTCGTTCAACAGGATCAGCGCCTGCAAGGGCGTGTTGGTCCGCGGGCGCCGAACCGTGCAGGTCTCCCGGCTCGGCGCGTCGAAGGTTGACAGTTGTGGCGGCGGCGAACTGCGCTTCCAAAACGTGTACATGGAACGTCGGTACAGGTCCGGGCCTGTGCTCTGCACAAAGGACTGGGCGGAAAACCGCTTCGAGTCCTCGCGCATCGAGAGTTCAGACCACAAACCGGCGGGCTGGTACGGAAACACCGACTGGCCGCCAATCCGGTCGTTGAGAAGCCCGCTGATGGCAAGCGCCTGGTCCCGGATGAACTCCGCCTGGAGCCTGAACCGCGGCCCCCGCGAGAGCAGGCGATTCTCCGGGTCCGCCTCGGCGTCGGCCGGGGTGAGCCTGGACGATTGCCGGTAGGTTGCGCTGGTGACGATCAGGCGCTGCATGTGCTTCACGTCCCAACCGCTCTCAATGAACTCATGGGCCAGCCAGTCGAGCAACTCGGGATGGCTCGGGTATTCGCCCTGGGAACCGAAGTCCTCCGAGGTCTTGACGAGGCCGGTCCCGAAGTACATCTGCCAAAATCGGTTCACGATCACCCGGGCCGTCAACGGGTTGGCCGGTGAGACCAGCCACCGCGCGAGGCCAAGCCGGTTCACCGGGTCTCCGGGAGCCAGCTCGGGAAGAAAGGCCGGCACCCCCGGCGTCACCTGCTCGCCCAGCTTGTCATATTGCCCGCGCGTGTGAATGAACGTGTCGCGCGGCGTCTCCATCTCCTCCATGACCATCGTGCTCGGAATGCGTTCGTCCAAGGCGTCCCGCTCCTTGCGCGCGGAGGCCACTGCGTCCTCGAGCCGCTGGTACTCCGAGGACACGTGCTCGCGAAAATAGTTCCGCAGGGCCGCGTCGTCCTTCTCGACCCGGTCCGGCGCCGCCTTGGCCAGGAGGCCTCGAATCCTCTCCGGAAGTGGCCCGTTGACCGCGGGCCGCTCGGCGTCCGTGATGGAAAGACGCACACGGCCGAAGCCGTGCTGGCCGTAGGGTCCCTGGAAGTCGAGTACCAGGCTCATGGGACCGCGGGTGGCGGGCGCGTCAAAGGTCAGCACGATCGCGTGCGCCTTTCCAATCGCCCCATCGACGGCCCAGCCCGACTCCGGTTGATCATCGATGACGGCCTTGGCTGGGTACCCGTCCTGGCTGAAATCGGCGGAGGCGTCCTTCCAGGTGACCACCTGATCGCCTGCGGTCAGACGGGCATGGGTCAGGAGAAAGTTGCCGTTGGAGGCGCGGCCCGGGCCGTGCTCCGGCAGCGACTCATCCGCGAGGGCTTCGACGCGGATCGCGGTCGCATTCTCGAGGGGATTCTGGAAGGCGACCGTGTACGTGTCGCGATCCGGATTGGCGCCTCGAAGACGCAGGGTGTGATCCTCCAGTCGCTCGACCGTCGCGCCACCGGCGGTCCTCAGACTCTCGGGATCGAGTGAGACCCACTGCGGAGGCGATGCGCTCGCAAAATCGTGTTCCCACCTCGCCTGCGCCTTGTCGATCTCGGGCAGCGCCGCCTTGAGCCGCTCTTCGGCGCTCCCGAGCCCATCCTCCAGGGTTGCCAACTGCTTGTCCTGCTCCGGCGTGGGGAGCTTGAGAACCGGCGCGGCGTTGCCCTTGCTGCCGTCGAGGCCCTTCTCCGGCACATTGTTGAAAAAGGCCATGAGCCGGTAATAATCCTTCTGCTTCACCGGATCGAATTTGTGGTCGTGACACTCGGCGCAGGCGACCGTCAGGCCCATCCACACCGTCGCCGTCGTATTCACACGGTCGACGAGGTAGGCGAACGCGTATTCCTCCGGGATGGCGCCTCCTTCGAAATTGATCATGTGATTTCGATTGAAGCCGGTGGCGATCCTTTGGTCGCGCGTCGGATTCGGGAGGAGATCGCCCGCAATTTGCTCGACGGTGAATTGGTCAAAGGGCTTGTCGTTGTTAAAGGCCCGGATCACCCAATCCCGCCAGGCGGTCATATCGCGTCCCGAATCGAGATGGTAGCCGTGGGTGTCCGCGTACCGCGCCGCATCGAGCCAGTCGAGCGCCAGCCTCTCTCCGAATCGAGGAGAGTCTAGGAGACGATCCACCAGTTTGTCGTAAGCCCTGGGAGACCCGTCGGCGAGAAAGGCGTCCACTTCGTCCGGGGTCGGGGGAAGGCCGGTCAGATCCAGCGTGACACGGCGAATCAGCGTCGGTCGATCGGCCGGAGGCGATTGGCGAAGGTCGCTCTGAGCCAATCCGTCCACGACAAAGGCATCGATCGGATTCTCGATGCGCGCCTTCGCGTTCGAGACCTCCGGAACCGGCGGACGTTCGGGCGGGATGAAGGCCCAGTGATCGCGGTATTCCGCGCCTTCTCGGATCCAGCGTTCCAGCAGGTCAATCTGGGCCTGGGTCAATTTCTTGCCGCTTTCCGGCGGCGGCATGTGGTCGTCGGGATCGCTCGTCGTAATCCGCCGGACCACCTCGCTGCGCGCGGTGTCTCCCGGCACAATCGGGGTGACCCCGGATTTCGTCGGACGGATCACCTCATCACGCACATCGAGTCGCAGGCCGGATTTGCGGGCCTTTTCATCCGGACCATGACACGGCAGGCAGTTCTCAGAGAGGACCTGGCGAATGTCGCGGTTGAAATCCGCACGCCGCTCGGCCCCGGCACCGTGAACGGCGCCGCCGCCACCCACCGCGCCGAGCATGAGGAGGAAGGTCAGGATGGGACGGTCACCGTTCATGGATAAAAGATGAATGCTATAAGGTGGCAAAAGCCCGCGGCGTGTCGAACGGTTTTCCTTGGGTTTTCCTGGTCCCCAGAGAATTGGCTCGCCTGATCCCCCGGGTCCGATTGAATCCTTTGAAATGAGCTTGTCGCGACGCGACCTCATCCACCGGTTCTTCCGACCCATCAAATCGGGTGGGCAGAAGGCGCGATCCGCCTTTTCCCGGCCCGCCACCGTGGGCGCCGAGTCCGTCGCCGTGATCCAGGGCCGGTTCTGTCTCGCCTACCAGGAGGAGTTCTGCACGGTCTGCTACGAGCGTTGCCCGGTGCCGGGCGCCATCCGGTTGGATGACGCGCTTCCCCGGGTGGTCGAGGAAAAATGCACCGGTTGCGGAATCTGCCACGATGTGTGTCCGGCGCCGCAGAATGCCATCCTCAGGATCCCCCGGCGGGTCGAGTCCAAACCAACCGGCCATTGATGCGTCTGCTCCAGAAACTCCTGCTGATTGCGGGTTGCCTCGCCGGGGCGGGCGTGCGCGCGCAGGACCGGGCGGCCAATGGCGATGCCCTCGAACTCCTGCGACAACTTGTCCAAGACGATGCCCCGCGGGTCCGCGTCGAAGCCCTCAGGGCCCTCGCCAAAATCCCGACCGCCGAATCCGCGGCCGTGGCGCTTGATGTCCTTGAGAAGCCCATGGACCCGACTCTCGAGTACGCCCTCTGGCTCACGATCAACGACCTCGCCGAACCCTGGATTGGCGCCGTGGAATCCGGTGCCTGGCCCGTCAAGGGCCACGAGAGGCAACTCGAGTTCGCCTTGCGCGCGCTCCGTCCGGAACAGGCCAGCCGACTCCTGAGCACCACGCTCGGGGAGACACCTCTCCCGCGCGACGGCAGCGGGCCGTGGATTGACGTGATCGGCGCCGCCGGGGGGCCGAAGGAGCTTCGACGGCTGTGCGACCAGGCACGTCAGGGCGGCTTCAATGCCGCCGCCACGGCCCGGGCCCTCGCCGCCCTCCGCGAAGCCGCGCGCCTGCGGAACGTCCGTCCCACAGGCGATCTCGCTGAGGTCGGCATCTTCCTCCACGACCCGGATCCGGCAGTTCGCCTGGAGGCGGTGCGCCTCGCCGGGCGGTGGAAGGACATCGGCGGCGCGCTGCCGGTCCTGCTCAAGAACCTGGCGGCCAACCGAACCGCCTCTCCCGAGGAACGTTCCGCGGTCTTCGAGTCGTTACGACAGATTGGGGGGGCCGAAGTGACCGCCGGCCTGCAAACCCTGGCCGCCCACCAGGGCGATGATCCGGGCCTTCGTCGCACTGCCGCGACCACCCTCGCCGCCGTCGATATGCTGCGCGGAATCCCCGCGGTCCTGCAGGTCGCCACGACAATTTCCACCGATGCGGACGCCCTGCAGTTCTGGCGCGAGGTCCTCGGCATCCAGGACGCCGCGCGCCCCCTTCGGGAATCCCTCGACGGGAGGTCGCTCCCGGCCGTCGCCGCGCGGGCGGGCATGCGGGTCGCCCGGGAAGGAGGGCGCGAGGACATTCAGCTCGTGGCGGCGTTCGCACGGGCCGGCGGTCTGACGGCCGACACGCAGGGGCTGGAGGCGCGGTTGATCGCTGAACTCGCGGCCCGGGCTGCCGCTTCGGGGAATGCCCGTCGGGGCGAGCAGGTCTTCCGCCGCGGTGAACTCGCCTGCACGACCTGTCATGCGATTGGCGGCGCCGGCGGCCGGGTAGGGCCCGACCTGACCAGCATCGGCGCCAGTGCCCCGATGGATTACCTGGTCGAATCGGTCCTCATGCCCAGCGCGCGAATCAAGGAGGGGTACAATGCCGTGATCGTCGAGACCCGGGACGGGGAGGAGATTACCGGCACGCTGGCACGCGAAACGCCCGAGGAATTGTTCCTCCAGACCGCCGCGGGCGTGGAGGTGAGCGTCGCGAAGGGCAACATGGAGCGGCGTGAAACTGGCCGTTTATCCATCATGCCCTCCGGCCTGGTGGAGCTCCTTCCCGAGCGGGATCGACTCGATCTCTTCGCCTTTCTCGGACGTCTCGGAAAGCCCGGTGAGTTCGATGCCAGCCGGGGAGGCGTCGCGCGCTTCTGGCGCGTCGCCAACGTCGTCCACACGGATGTCCAGAACAACCAGGCGGATTGGTTCTGGAAGACCCCGCTCCGCGACAACCGCTGGACGCCACTCTATTCGCTCGTCTCCGGTGATCTGCCCGGGCCGTTGATCGAGGGTGCGATCAAGGCGGAGGCCTGGACATCGAAGGTCGCTGTGGTCCTGGCGACGGAAATCGAACAGGCCGCCGCCGGGGTCGTTCATTTCCGCCTCGCCGAATCGCCGGCCGAGGTGTGGGTCGAAGGCAGGTACCTCGGTAAAGGCCCCGAGCTCGCCGGCAATCTGCCGTCCGGTCGGCATCGGGTGATTGTGAAGCTCGACCCCCAGCATCTGCCGGAGCGCATTCGACTGGAGGCCGAAGGCGCCACGTTCGTCCTGAATTGAATGAAACCGGCGGCGTCCAAGATGCGTTACTCGCCGTTGGACCCCGATGGGCCATGAGAATGCGTTCTGCTTCCTGGATGATCCTGGCCGTGATGGTTGGGCTGGCGATGACCGCCCTCGGACAGTTTCGATTGCGGCATCCGCCTCCGGACGCAACCGCTCCGGTCGACCGTGGAAACGTCCCGACGTGGCCAGTCCGGGAGGGCTTTGAAAAGGACGTCTTCACGTTCGCCCGCCTCAAATACTCCTCGTCCCGGCCGGAGCGCTCGAGCTTTGCCTGGTTCACGGACTTCCCCGATGCGGACCTGAATCTCTCGTATCGGCTTCACCAGTTGACTGCCGTGGAAGTGAATCCCGAGCCGAAAATCATCGAGATCACCGATCCTGCCCTGTTTGATTACCCGTGGGTCTTCATGAGCGGCGCGGGCAACATCGTCCTCGACCGGGACGAAGTCCGCGCCCTCCGGCAATACCTCCTCAACGGGGGGTTCCTGATGATCGACGACTTCTGGGGACGCCGGGAATGGAACGGGGTGTATGAAGCGCTCAAGGAGGTCCTTCCCGATCGGGAACCCGTCGACCTGCCGCGAACCCATCCGATCTTTCACTGTCTCTACAACCTCCCCAACGATCTGTCCCTGCAGACCCCGAATATCCGGGCGGCCATCGCCAATCGGGAGACCGGCATCACCTGGGAGGAGAATCACGCCGGTGGCGAGACGCGTGAAATCCACTTCCGCGCCATCTACGATGACAAGGGCCGGATGATGGTGTTGATCTGCCACAACACCGACAATGGCGACGGCTGGGAGGAGGAAAGCTCGGACCCGTGGTTCTTCAGCGAGTTTTCGGAGAAAAAGAACTATCCGCTGGGTTTCAACATCGTCTTTTACGCCATGACGCATTGAGCATCGGCATCTTCGTGTCGTTCGTCCCTTTCGTCGTGGCGGGTGGGGGGTTCCCTTCTGCTGGGGGGGCAAGCCTCGTTCGGCGCCTGGGAGGACGAGATTCGGCTTGCGGGGTCTTGGCCACCCGATTACCAGAGGGGCAGCGCCTGCCGACGGGGCGGGCGCAACGCAATGCGCCCGTGGCGGAATTGGCAGACGCGCTAGATTCAGGTTCTAGTGGGTAACACCGTGCAGGTTCAAGTCCTGCCGGGCGCACCAGAAAGCGGATTCCGTTCCACTCCAGGAGAGCCTGATTTGCCTTTCGCGCCTCGGGGGCAAAACGGGCAGTCGAGGTCCGGGCGGCGAAACACCGGCGCATTGCGGTCGCCCCGGAAGCCCACATGCCAGAAGAAGTGGTTCTCGATCAATTCGCGGGAGATTCGTAATCGATCGCCCATTCCTTGAACAAAGTGAGTTTAGCGTCCTCCGAAGCCCGGATTGATGGTCGTTCCCTCCGATCTACCCTCAAGCTGGTCGGCGACCGATTTTCGGCGCGCCTGGACAAAGGGCTTGATCGGTATCACCTCGGTCCCGCCTTGAAAGCCGGGCCCCATCACTATGGTTAGCTTTTGGCCCGCAACCGCTTTATCGAATTCAGAAAGGCGCTCTTGCGACTCCTCCTGAATGGGAGCCCGAAGGACACCGGCCAATTCGTCTACTTGCCGATGTATTCGCTCCGGTTGAAAAAGAGTATTGTTAAACTCTGTCATCCTCGCCAGGTAAGCTGTCTTGAAGGATTCGGTTTTATAGACCCGCTCCAAAAAGCGGTTCTGGCCGGTCCATGGCTTCTGAATGCTGAGGTTTTCGCGCTGTTCCACCGTTCCTCGCGGGAACTGGCCGAACGGTTGGTCCTGATCCCATGGAATGAAAAGGAACTTTTGCGTTTTTGGATGAAGATAAAGGTAGAAATTCTGGCCGGGGCCCAGAATACCATCGAGGTCGGTTAACCAGGTCGTTACCGCCATATAGCGGGCGAAGTTGTCGATATCGAGGTATTCTGTGATCCTCGCGGCAAAATCGCCATCGGACGCGGTGGAAACAAATTTGCTGAATCCAATGACGCGCCGCTTTTGATCATCCGAAAGAGCGCTTTTGGGATCATAGGCTTGATTGTAGTTCTTCCAGTCCTCACCCAGATTCGAAAACAGATTCGGCGTCACGGGTTTTAGAAGGGCCCCCTTCTTCACGGCGAAATGATCCTCGGCGAAAACGCTTCCAACATCCTCGACCAGGTTGTAGAGACCGAAATAGCGGCGCGCATGCCTGCCTGGAACCGTTACGTACACCTTGGCGTACGCTGTCCTCGGAGCGGGAACGCCAGCGTCCCGGAACAGGCGATAAGCTATAGCCTCGTTCATCCCGCCTGGATCGCGGACGGAATTGTGCAAGTTGAGTTGGGACATCCCGGCAAGCTTTTGTCGCTTTACGAACTGGTTCAAATCGAGCTTCAATGACTGTTTAAGTCCCTGCCGGGAGCTGAGGAATGTGCCGTTTCCTTTATAACGCGCCCCTACTTCTTCGAACTTGTTTGTGCCGAATTCCAGGTCTGCGCGCACGTAGTTGAATGCAATGCCAAAAGCCGCGGCGATCCCGTTGCGACCTCCGTCCGGACCCTGCAGAAAGCTTCCCCCGCGGTTGCCTCGTGGAGCTCCGCCAGCCTGTCCGGGTCTGGGCTCCATTGCTTGCCATTGCTCTGGCGTGAACCGCAGGTGAATCGTCCAAACGTTGGTGAACTGAAAGATATCGCTGGGACGCAGACTGTTTGTGTGGTCCGTTGCAACGGGTTCTTGCGCTCCAGTCTGATTTGAGAGCAGAGACAGCAGGGCAAACGCGATCGCGACTGGTTTTGGAATCATGGCGTTCTTACTGCTCCTTGGCTTTTCCAGATCGGCTTGCCAGTCAACCCAGTCAACTTTTCGAGGGCGACGACGGTTGCGGCAGTCCGGTCCGGCAGTCATGGAGTTACAGTAGGCCGAATGGAGGATTTCGTCACTCGCAAACCGCGCCAATTTACTCGCCAAACACGCCA
>CAWJDJ010000008.1:0-265066 GCA_963841495.1 uncultured Verrucomicrobiae bacterium | reverse complement strand
TGAGTTCCGGATTATGGCAAGTCGGCGACGGCCCAGTGTAGGATTTGGAGTGAAAACAGCCCGGTTACCTGATTGGCACTTGGCATAATTTGGGAGTGGCGGAGGACCGGTAATTCCGGGTGGCCGCGACGCGAAGTTGATGCGGTGATGGCGGTCTGTGATCAAAAGACCCCATTACGGTCCATACCACATCGGTCGGAAAGCTTGTCCGTCCGACATCCAGCTCATTGACGGAGCCTTCACCACGCACATGCGTGAGCACGGCTATTCATCGAGCGCCATTGCCCGGTACCGGTATTACCTCGTTCGCGTTGCGGGTTGGCTTGCAGCCCATCGTCGTCGATTGACCAGTCTTACCCGCAAGGAGCTGCCTCGACTCGCACGCCTGATGGTTCCGAAGGCGACCCATCCTACACATTTTGGTGTGCTCAATCGGTGGCTAAAGTTCCGCCAGTGCTACGCAGCAGCACCGCGCGAGCCATGGGCCTCTTGGCTCAGCGATTATGGGGCATTTTTGGGGGACCACCGGGGCTTCGTGCATCAGACGGTTGAAGGATATGTCGCGTTTGCGCGGCGTTATCTCTCGTGGCAGTTCGGCGATCGGGAAGCACGCTGGGTCGATGTCCACGCTCAAGATATTTGGCGATACGCGGAGCTTTGCGCCCAAGGTTACACTTCCGGCTACGCCAAGGCCCGTCTTGGTGCCTTGCGACGGTTTCTCGGTTTCGTTCAGCTGCGTGGCGCCTGTCCAGCGCAACTGGTGCAGGCGATCCCAAAGGTACCTAACTTTCGCCAGCACTACGGTTCCGGCGGGCTCACGGGCGCTCAATGGAAGAAGCTGCTCCGATCATTTGATCGCCAGACGGCACAAGGCTGCTGTGAGCACGCCGCGGCGCTCTGCATGATCGAGTTGGGGCTGCGCAATTGCGAAGTGGTCCATCTTCGGCTGCAAGACATCGATTGGGAGGCAGGCGTAGTTCGTGTGCCGGCAATGAAGACCGGAGTAGCGCGCATCGTTCCGCTACCTGCGACAGTGGGCGACGTACTACGCCACTATATTAAATGTTTTCGCGGACGCAGCCAGAGTGACCACGTGCTTCTGCGGCACGCCAAGTTAGCCGGAACCCCCGTCAGCGCCCATTGCGTGCGGATGGCAATGCGGCGGGGCTACCGTCGTTGTGGGTTTCCAGGAGCCTACGGTGGAACGCACGTTTTGCGACGGACTTTCGCCACCCGGCTGCACGCGCGCGGGGCGGATCTGCGCGAGATCGGCGATCTCCTTGGTCATCAAGACCTGATGACTACCAGCCTCTACACTGATGTTACCGTCTCCGAACTGCGCGTACTCGTCCAACCCTGGCCCATCACATGAAACTCACCACTATGAGTTCTCGGGTGCGCGCGTACCTCGCGCACCGTCGCAAACTCGGATTCATCCTGAGCAAGGAAGCCTTTGACCTGCGCAAGTTCGCCTCGTTCGCCGATAGGACGGCATCGGGGCAGCCGCTCACCACAGCCCTCGCGCTGCAGTGGGCAACGTCGGTCGGCAACAACCGATGCGGATATCACGCCATGCGTTATCAATCGGTGCGCGGCCTGGCGCGCTACCTCGCAGCTCTCGATCCGCGCACGGAGGTACCACCGGCACGAATGCTCGGGTCCACGAGCATTCGGCGCCAACCTCACATCTACACGCCTGAACAGGTTCGCCTCATGATGAGGCAGTCACGCCAACTCCCTAACCGGGTCCCTTGCGATGAACTCCTGTCACAGACGTTTGAAACAATGATCGGGTTGGTGTTCTGCACCGGTCTTCGCCAGGCCGAGGCGTGCAAATTGCGCCTCGTCGACTTCGACCCTCAGGCGCGCAGGATAGTGATCACCCAAACGAAGTTCAGTCCACAGCGGACCTTGCCACTACATTCGACCGTCGTGCGGGCCCTGGAACGTTACCTGAAGGCGCGGCGGCGGATCATTCCGTTCGGCGATCATTTCTTCGTCGGTCGGCGCGGGGTCCCTTTCACGCCCAAGACGATTGGCAAGTATTTCCACACGCTCGTCCGCGGCATCGAGCCCAACGGCGCTCGGCCCGCGGTTCGCTTTGGAGATCTGCGCCACACTTTTGCCACCCGTTTGATCTCTGGCTGGAGCCGCCGAGGCGAACCGGTGCCCCACTACTTGGTGCTGCTGTCACGCTACATGGGGCACAAACACTTCAACGCCACCTGGTGGTATGTATCGCCCGACTGTTCGTCGCTGAGGAGCGCGGCGCACCTCTTTCAACAATTCCAGAACAATCAAACATCCAACGATTCCCCAGTATGACTTCCAATCCATTTCCCATTCTCGTGGAACGGTTCTTTACCGATCATCTTCGCACACAACGCAACGTTAGCCCGCTGACGATTGAGGCCTACAGTGACACCTTCCGTATTCTGCTGAGATACCTCGCCGAAAAACATCACCAGACGATTGATCGGCTCACCTTCCGTGAGTTTGGGGCCAACGATATTCTGGCTTTCCTCGACCACCTCGAACACGTGCGTGGTAATTGCGTGCGGTCCCGCAACGCGCGCCTGGCTGCCATCCGGGCCTTCGCGCATTTTGCTCTGGCCTATTCCGGTCCGGCGTTTGCGGTCGCCAGCCAGCGGATTCTGGCGATCCCATGTAAGCGCACCACGAAGCCAGTGTTGGCATTTATGAACCGCGAAGAGATTATAGCGGTGCTCGCCGCCATCGACACGACGACGAACTTCGGCCGACGGGATCACCTGTTCTTCAGTCTGCTTTATCAAACCGGTGCGCGCGTCTCGGAGGCGTCACAACTTCGCCCCAGTGACGTTCGGGATAGGTTTGTCCGCCTGCACGGCAAGGGTCGAAAGGAGCGGGCGGTTCCAATCGCAAAAGACTTGATGGCCCGGTTGCACGAACACGTGAGGAAAAACAAGGTGCCACCAGACCGCCCATTGTTCGCAAACCGGCAGGGCGCGGCGCTGACCCGCGAAGGCCTTGCGCTCCGTCTTGATCTTGCGGTGCGCAAGGCGGAGCAGACTTGTCCGTCATTGCGCGGACGCCGAATCACCCCGCATACCTGGCGGCACTCCACTGCGATGCACCTGCTGCAAGCCGGGGTGCCGCTGGAAGTCATCGCTCTCTGGCTCGGCCACGAGCAACCGGCCGTGACGCATACCTACGTGCAGGCCGACATCAAGATGAAAAGGGAATGCATGGAGCTTCTTGAACAACCCAGCAAGCCACGACGTAAGCGCGACCCGATGAGGTTTTCCCGGCTACTATCATTTCTGGAGGCTCAATAATTATGCCAAGTGCCAATCAGGTAACCGGGCTGTTTTCACTCCAAATCCTACACTGGGCCGTCGCCGACTTGGCATAATCCGGAACTCAGCATAAGTGATGGGTGTTGGCCAACATAGCTCACTTCGATCCTTAGGTTATTTCATCTCCTGAACCTGTTTTGCCCTCTGAACACTCAGAGGGCAAACTTTTTGGAACTTGACGTCCTGCCATGCTGCCACAGCCACCCCTACTCGGTCCTGATCTGGCGCCAGAAGCTGGTTTCCGTCGAAGCCTTGATTGCCAACGCCGATTTGCACCTCGCGGACCGGGGCTGCCTGCAGGAGGAATTCCAGTCGCCATTCCAATGGCCGCCCGGGCGAATCAATCCGGGCCAGCTCCAAAATGGTCCGAATCACTTCGAAATACGGGAGAATAGCCCTCGCCCCTGAGGTGTCGCGGCGGCGGGCTTCGCATCCAGTCGAAAATGCCTGTCTGGGGAAGATCGACTCGTCCCGAACCAGGTGGGCATCGCCTGCGACGCCGGAAAAAAAGCCGCCACAAAACGAGGGCGATCACACCGTAGCAGAAGAACTGCATGAAGATATCGATGTGATCCCAAAGCCAGTGAGGGTTCTGTTCCAACATTTCGATGAATTGAATATCGGATCGGGTCTGGGCTATGAGCGGTATCATGGCGACTCCTCCTGCCAAGGACATCATGACGCGAGACGGCGGCTGCGTCTTCAATCGAACGCGGGCCGCCATTGTCCTGCAGCCACCATCGGTGGATCCCTGGATCACGGCTGCTGCCCGTCGACCCGCTGACTGCGAGCGATCACCCGACGGGTCTGGCTGGCAAGCTGGGTCATCACGGTCTCCCGCTGATCCTCCGGCACATTGCGAAGGATGGTGTCATACGCCTGCTTCATTTCGGGGTTCAGGTTGATGTCCCGCATGACGCCCTCACGCACGCGCTGCTGCCGATCGAGGGCCTGAACCTCCTTCCAGATGAGCATCCGTTGCAGGCGGTCCTTGGGTGTGGCCTCCAGGAATTCCCAGTGCTTGGGGTTCTGCCGGATGTAGGCGTCGATCTTGCCATCGATTTCGGGATTGGATCGTGCCTCGCGCGAGTCGGTTGAGGGGGTTGCGGCAACGGCCGGCTTTGGTTTGATGCTCATAATGAGGACCAGGGTGTTGGTTTTACATTCACATGCGGCGGGTTCCATACCGCCTACAACGGTGGCCGGTGGCGAGGTTCGCTCCTGGTGGACTCGAGTATTCAGATTGGCTCTCCATTGGCTTACCTTCGCCACCGGCAAAATGGTTCATTCAGGGGTCCCCGGCGTCTGCAGTGACTCCACGCCCGGATTCCAAAGACTCCACCCGAATCACCACGTTGGAGAGGTCCAGGTGAAGGGTGTGGATGTCGGAGGCAACCGATCGCGTGATCGCCAGCCCTTCCGAGAGAGCTCGCAGGCCGTCCTGCAGTTTCGATGTCTGTTCCAGGAGTTCACGGGTCAGAAGACGTTGTTGATTGAGTTCAGCGAGCGTCTCCTCGCCAGTGGGGATCTCCCTCTCGCAAACTGTTGGGAGTGCAGCCATTGCTTCGGCGGGCTCCGGACGCGTTTGACCTGGTTGGAGGTTCCAGCGGGCCTCAGCCTCGATGCGGTACACCGGATGGGCCTCGTGGAGGACCTGACCATTGCCAGCGTCGACGGTCCGGCCGATGAAGTACCGGCCCACGATCTCACCAAACCGAACACTCTCGTCTTCGCCGGAGCGCGGAGGCAGCGGTCTGACCGTGACCCTCCCCGTCCTGGGACCGGCGCAGCCAAAGAGAAGAACAATCGGAAGGAGATGCCAGGCTTTCATAAATCAATCGGTTTTGTTTTCAGCCGGACCATCCGCCTCATCTGGAAACGGGACTCCAGAGCCGCCAATCCGGGCAGCCGCACGTTCGATCGTCTGGAGAACGTAAAGGTAGAACTGCTTGCCGGAGGGCACCCGAACGTAGAATCCATCCCGTTCGATCGCGTCGTAGACGCGCTGGGCGTAAATGCTCAACACCTTGTCCGCCCCCTTGAACGGCGCGTTATTGAGCGAGCGACTGTCGATGGACCCAATGATTGTCGATTCCTTCTCGGTCAACGCGCCCGCGGCACCACTCAGGATCGTTGCGGCGAAGAGTTTGATCTCCGCCCAGTCATCGGACTTGATCAAGTGGCCGCGAAGACCAGCACTCCCATCGTTGATCCCCCAGCCGGTCTGGGTCGATTCAGCTTCGAATTCGCGATCCAGCGCGATCGCTTGAAGGCGGAGTTCCTCGCCGCTCTGCCACACGAGGGTCCAGGCATTGCCGCTGGCAAGTCGCTCCCGGACCCGGTCGGCCTGGGCGGTACCATGCACCTCAGTTCCCGCCGGGATGATGAGATGGCCCGCGTGATAGATGTCCCTTGTCACGAGACCAATGATGGGAGTGCGAATGGAGGAGGAATCGACCGTGATCACGGTCTCGCAGGGGATCAACCGGCCGAAGGGAGCGTAGTCGCCTTCGGGCGCCCTGGGCTTGGGCACAGCCGCGGGGGTCTCCGCAAAGAGGCTGATCGGGAGGGGCGACAACGGTTTGGGCGCCACTTGCGGCTGCGCCGCCCCTAAATTGGTCTGCGCTGTTTGCGGCGGTCGCTCGACCTTCGGAGGTGGCGGGCGAAAGATCTCCATCGCCCGTTGCACCGTCTCGATCATCTGCGGTCCACCAGTGAGCGCGCGCCGCCCGATGAAGCCACCGTCCTCCGACTGCAAGGAACTCCACCGGGCACGGACCACTAGCACCATCACCAGGGCAAAGAGGAGCGCGAAGACCAGCAGCTTGCCGGTGCGGCTCCGCAGGAAATTGAGAAACGATCGGGGGTTCACGGGACGGAGGGAACGGAGTTGGTGATTGGCTGATCCTTTATGAACCGCTCCACGAGCACGCGGAAATCGTTCTGGAGAGAGAGTTCATTGCGGCCTCCATCGGGCGTGCCGGTGATACCCAGATAGGCGCCAGCCTCCGTCTTGGGCGGAATCAATCCAGAGGCGTCACTGATCGATTGCGGATAGACACGGGTGCCAACTCGCACGGCCAGGCTGTCCGGCCGGTACCGGACCGGCTCGGCCGTCCGGTTGGTGAAGCTTAAGTGAAAGACAAGTGTATCCTCAGGATTGAACCTATAGCCTTCCTCGATTCGGATCGCGTAGTCACCGTAGTCGGTCGTGCAGGTCTCCGGTTTGAAACTCACGAAGTCGATCTGGCTTACCTCATCCCGGTGCTGGGCACGCAGGAGCGGGAACGCCTTGGCCTTGTCGATCAAGGCAAGGAGTTGAACCGGAGTCAGGCGTGGCGCTGGATGGACACTCGGCCCGCTTGGCGATTCCTCCATGACCAGGGAAAGCACCGGTGCGGAGCTCTCGACCACCTCAAAGACGTACGTCTTTTGGTCCCAGCGCACATTGATATTGGCGGAGCCCAAAGGTTCGGCAGCTCGAAGCGAGAAGAATTGGCTGCCCTTGGAATGCGCCAACTGGAATAGCCCAGGGACCTTTGGATCGCTCGAAACTCCTGCAGCGTCTATCGCGGCGATCGGACCTGGAAACGAGACCGTCGTCACGCGATTGGTAGCCACAGGCACGGTATAGACCACGCGCGAATCCAGCACCGCCGTCTCAACCGGGTCAGCGCCCTTGGCGGCCACTAACGTCAGGATCCAGGCAAACTTAAGGAAGCACCTCATATTTGAATTCGGCCACGGCGGTCGGGAACCGTCCGTTCATGGCCATGTTGGGATTTCGTACCAGGCGAAGCCGAAGCGAGTACGGGAAGCCTTCGGTGAAGGGTTTGTTCTCGAACACACCGGTTCGGATGACCTGTCCACTGACATGCACCAGGACCTCGTTCTCCCGGGTGCCCAGGATCTCGATCTTGCCAATCTCGGCTTTCTGGTGGAGCCCTTTGGAGCGGAACTCCGGAAGTTCCTTCTTCTGGCCCGCTACAGCGTTCTCGTAGGCACCCTTGAGGAACATCTGCTGCAAAAGATCCGGGTGATCGAAGGCCAGAGGGTTCCGCTCCAGAAGTGCCAGGGTCGCCAGGGTTGCCTGCCCGGCATGGAGTTCTCGGGCCTCCTCGAATTTCAGGAGGGGCGAGAGATAATAGGTTCCGGCCGGATCAATGATCACGACCCGCTCCCGGGTCTTGAACATCTTTACGAGATGCCACCGGTCAAAGGCACTAAAGAGCACGGCCAAGGCCGCTGCGCCGAACCAGAGCCATGGCAGACGGTCCCGCTGGGCAAAGAGACGGGTCGGATCCCAGGATTTACATGGAACGCCCCGGGAGGTCGTCACTGTCATGCGCGCTTGCTCTCCCATTACAGGGTTTGGTTGCGCGAGACGGCGATGAGATCCCGAACCGCCTTGTCGCCGGTGATGTCATCGCCAGGCCGCCCGCGGGCGGTTCGAGGCGGCAGCCCGCTACCAGCGATGATGATTGCACCGGCGCTGCCCATTCCGGCCGAGAGCGAGATGCTACTCAGCGATGCCGCCGTTCCGGCCGCCACGGCAGTCAACAGGCGATTGCCAGCGGGCGCAGCCACCGCGGCGGCCCCGGCCGTTGTCGCCGCTGTTTGGAGGAAGGTGCTGATGCCAGCACTTAGGAACTGGCTTCCGGCCTCAGCACCGAAGGTGAGTACCTTCTGGATCACCACTGGCCCAGCGCAGGTGCTGAACACGGTCCAGAAACTCAAAACCGCCAGTCCGACCAGGTTCTGCAGGGCGTAAAGGCTCGACGTTGGATCAATGCTCAAGAACGACTGGTCCGTCATGAAATCGATGATCCCCTCTGAAATCAGGGCCGCCGCGCCCCAGCCCAAGGGCCAGATCAATACGCCCACGAGGTTCAGGAGGTAGCGTCCACCGGTCCCACCCAGAGCCGGGACGGCAATGAATCCGATCAGGATCGGGGATAGACCGTAACCAACGCCCAGGATGATCTTCTGGAAGATGTACGCCCAAAAGATGAACAGGGAGGCTCCGAAGGAAAAGAGCCACAGGGCACCGTTAATGATGTCATTGACCAAGCCCGAGGTGCCGCCCGCAATCCACCCCCACAAGCCACCCTCCTCAGCATCTGCGCGCTTTGTTTTGAGGGCGTCCTGGTAGGCCGTAAGGATCTGGTCGGGGTCAGCCTGCAGGGTGTTTTTCACCGTGTCGGCTACCATTCTCTGAACCCCGTCGCCCCACTCTGGCAGATAGACCAGGAGTGCCATGACAACCAGGAGCCTTACCAGGTACCGGCTCCACGCCCGAACCGACGGTCGCCGCATCGCCGTCATGATGATGCCGACGATGATAAAGAGATAACTCACCGCCATCAGGTGGCCACGCATGCTGGCACACCGCGCCAGGAACCCGGGGAAAAGTTGTTCGAATGTGCCCATGGGTGGGAGGATTACGGCGCCGGGAACGAGGTGGGCTCGCTCACGACGTGGAAGGTCTTGGCGAAATTCACCATGGCCTCCCTGAAGGCAGCGGCTTGTTCCTCGGCCATCGCCTTGAGTTGCTTGCGTTCGTCGTTGTGATTCTCGATGTCCTGGACCATGACCGTCGCCGCGGCTTGGGCCCCCTCTTGTTCGGTGCCGGCCAGGCTCGCCCCAAGACCACTCAAGACTCCGCTCAGTTTGGCGACCTCGGCCGCATTCTCCGCCGCCCGCAATTGCTCGATCGTTTGGGCAATCTCCTCCCTGATCGCCACGCGACGGGCCGTGACGTTGGTGATGACGACCTGGAAATTAGCGCTTGCCGCGTTGATGGCGGCGAAAGGTCGGAAGGCATTGGTGAAGCGGGCAATCCGCTCACCCATCGGTGTGACGAAGGTGGCGCCAATGCCGTGGTAGAGTCCTCCAGCGTCGTACACGAGCGCCTTGGCGCCATCGGCTTCGACCACCACCGTTTCCCAGGACTTCCCCAACTCCTCAGTATGCAGTTCATCCATGAGGGGCTGGGCGGTCTGGAGGATCACCTCTTTGGGGTCGCCAAAGAGTTCCTCGTAATGGCGGAACTCATTGAGCTGGTCCGTGAGGGTATGGATCTGTTCAACCTGGTTGCCGATCATCTCGGCGTACTTGGCGACCTCCTTGGCTGTCTGCACGACGATTGAGGTGTGCACCGCCGGGTCGTACACCGTCCACGCCTGCGCCGTGACAAGAGTCGCCGCCCATAGGAGAACGATCCGTGTCTTCATTCCTCGATCCGGAGGTACCTGGTGGACGCCTTGAACCGCACCCCGTCAAACACCTGCTCGGGCAATTGAACCGGTAGAAGGCGCACACTCGCCTCATGTTCTTTCGCCCGTTGCCCGGCGACGTACATCCAGTACTGGGCCTTGGCCGTGTCGCTCCGGCCCTTGTCGTACCCGGCCAGGTACGCCTTGTCCGATTGCTTGCGAGCGGCGTAATGGAGCCCTTCACTTAGGAGCACCCCTCCAGCCGCTCCGCCCATGGTAGCCCCCAGGTCGCCCCCGGAGAGTTCGTGACCAAGGGCGGCACCGCCGGCGCCTGCCGCGATATCAACGACTGGCCGGGTGGCGGCACACCCGGTGACAAGCACCAGGACGAATAGAAGCGGGATGATTCTCATAGTTCAGTTGGCCGTTGCATTGGTGATGATGGTCTGGACCACGTCCTGGCTCCCACGGAGAGCGCGCGCCCGTTTGTCGAAGGTGTCCCCGCCTGAGACCGACGCGTAGAGCATTTCCGCCGAAGCCACGTTGCGCACGGTCCCACACAGGTTGCGTCCAGAGTCCATGTGGAAATACGCGAAGGCAGCGTACTTCTGGTCCCCCTGGTGATCGGGAAGCGGGTAGTTCATGACGGCGTGCTGGGTCACCTCGGGCAACGCGATGTCCCGGGCCATGTCCTCCACGTCCGCCCGGTCGTTCTGACGCATGATGAAGAACTGCCTCGAATTGCCGAAGACAGCCGGCCGGATTCGGCTCTGCTTGAAAGCGGCATACTGCTGGACGATGGCGATATTCCAGCAATTGAACTTTCGAAGCTGCGCGTAGCTCTCACGCACGATCTCCTCGCCACCCGGGATGTCCAGGAACCGGGCCACCTCCTCGTACACGATCCGCTTTCGCAGGGCGCGTGGCAGGGTGATGATGTGCTTGCGGGCGTAGTTGGTGATGAGGAATCCGGCCGCGGCTTTCAGTTCCCTCGCCGATTCCGGGATGTAGCCCAATTCGAAATGGGCAATCCGCCCCGTCAGGCTGAGGTTATTGACCCCGTCGAAGAGGCAGCCGTAGCTCCCATCCCGGCACCACGGCAGTAACAGGGTCGCAATCTGGGTTACTTCATCGCGCTCTTTCCCGGTTGGCTCCAGGGTCATGAGTTCCTGCAGCATCCGGTGGGTGGGGAATTCCTCCGGCCGGAAGTACGCGAAGGCCAGGTTGCGGACCTCCTTGCTGGTGCGGGGATCTTTCAGGAACCGCAGGACATCCGCCTCCGGCAACTGGCAGAGCCATTCCCTGCCCCACTCATTGAATGTAGTCGTTCCCGCCGGGGCCGGAGTGGATTCGCCATCCCCTTTGGCCTGGTCGCGGAACTCGGCGAAAGTCTCGAGTGTCGTTGCCCCTGGGGGCATCCGCTCTGCCCGGTACCGCTGGAGAGCCATCGCATGGCGGGCAATTCCCATGAGGTCCTTTGCCTTGCTCCATTCCTGAAAGGCATCCTCGTACAGGAGTCCGATGTAGCGGGCGATCTGCGCCTGGCGCAGCATCTGGCGGTCTTCGTCCCGGGCAATGCCGATCATCCGTGCCACCAACGCCGTGGCGCCGGAGAGGTGTTCGGGGGTAAGCGGCAGGCCGCGGGTATCGAGGTAGTTGATCGTGAGTTCCCCGTCGGGATGGATGACGATCGGCTTGGCCCCGGGTTCCACCGTGGCCGTATAGATCCCATAGCTCAGTCCTTCCTCGACGATCACGGTGTAGGCGAAATAGCCCTCCGTCTGGGACAAGAGGTCGCACATCGTCACCGACTTGCCGGCACCCGACATTCCAAGAAGCACCGCATGCTCCGGTGCGGCCGGGCTGAAGGTCCGGATCCCGACCAGGTTCTGTGCCGCCCCTTCGTAGATCGCCTCGGCATCGCCCAGGTGCCCGTTGAAGGTGCTGGTCAGTGGGAGCATGTCGGCCAGGAACCGGTGCTCTGCGTACAGCTTGCGGTGTTCGTACCGGTCCCAGGTCCAGCCGGGCCAACTTGCGAAGAAGAGGTGCTTGGTCGTGGTGGGCAGGTTCGCCTCGAAGTACTGCGCTCCATTCATCGAGTGGATCGCGTTCTTGAGGGCCGCCGCCCGAGCGATCACGCCTTCCTTGCTCTTGTCCCACACCCGCACGGTGAGGCTTGCGTGAAAGGGAAGCGTCTGCCCCTGCATCAGTGCGGCGATCTTCGCCCGCTTCTTCTCCATGACACTGAGAAGTGAGATCTTCTTCTCGCTCGCGTAATCGCCTGCCACCCGTTCGTGCGCCTTCTCCTCGCGCGAAATCTCTCGCGTCACCGGCAAGGGATCGACATTGACCGTGATGGCGTAATCCAGAAGGCGCAAGGCGCTCAGACGCTGGATGATCCCGGGATAGGTCGTCCGCGGCCACCGCGTCAGCACGATCACCGAGTGGTAATGCCCATCCATGAAGAAGCCGAAGTCCTCCAGTCCCACCGCTTCAGAGTGCCAGCAGTTGTCCTGGATGGAGTGGTTGGGATCGAACCCGCCCAATGGATCGAAATCGAAGCGCTCATCGAAGCTGGGGTTCAGGAACCGAGCATAGTGGCGGAAGTGATCCTGATCCGTCATGGGCACGACCCGTCCGCCCATGTGCGCGAAGATTTCCAGCAGAAGCCGGTGAGTGTGTTCGTACTCGCTTGCGAACTGGTCCAGGAGCCCGGCGTAGTAGTTCCTCCGCGAGCGCGTCGACTGACCAGCCGCCGGTTGATTTTCAATCAAGCGGCTGATGTAGAGCACCACTCGTTGGCGGCGCAGTTTGCGCTCCATCATCGCCTGCCAATACCGGAGGAAGCGTTCGTTGCGGACCCGCCGGGTCCAGGCGTTTGAAAATTGCTGTGTCTCTTTCTGGTAGCGGAGCAATTCCTTCCTGTAGTTGCTGTCGCAGTAGTACTGGACCTGCAGTCTTTGGTTTTCCTGCAATGACGCCAGAAGGAGGGCTGTTTGGTCCTGGAAATCGTTGAGATCCGACACAGGGCTATTGCTCAAGTCCGGCAATTCGAGAACGAATCCTTTGGCGACATACCCGCCGCGTCGCAGGTGATTGAACACGATCATGTCCCGCACGAAGAACCCGTCTGGAGCGCCCATTGACATGGCCTTTACACCTTGATCCTCACCCAGGCTGATGGTGTCTCCTGCCTGGCGCGTTCCAGGAGCCGTTCGAATTTCTCCATTTCGATCACCAACTGCTGGACTGTCCGGGCCTTGCCTTCCTGGGTTGCGACGTAGGCCTCCCGCGCATGGCAAAGCGCCCGTTCCATGTGAGCCCTGGCGGTCGGGTCCAAATCATGGCGGTGAAGGTTCTTGCGAAGCGCCACGGAGGCCTCCTGAAGCAGGACCAAGATTCGATTATCAGGCATGTGCTGCCTCCTCCGGGGCCAGTGGATGCGATGAAGGTGGGCAATGGCCTGGTTCTGGACCGAAGCCCTTGCCCGCCAGCATCAGTTCCAATAAGTCGCGGTCGTACCCCGGCGGCTTTCCGTGGCGCAGCCCCCCTACGTACGCCATAGCCAACACAATCGGCACGACCGCGACCAAAACCGACATCACAAGACTCGCCCGCGAAAGAACCGTCAGCGCGAAGAAGCAGGTGATGGCCATTCCAAGGCCGATCACGAGGTACCAGAAGAGATTGCCCTCCAGACCCCAGGTCCGACCCTGCGAATCCGAGCCGGCATTCGTGTCGGTCAAGCGAAGTTCATTCTTCATCGTGGTCCCTCCGGCGAAATCCTCCCAGGTGCAGTTCAGGACTGACTAGAATCCGCCCACGCCCACCGTGGCGTTGGCGTCCAGGCCGAAAATCTTGAAGAAAGCAAATGCGATTGCCGGTGCCGCCGCGATCACCGCCCCGCCGATGATGGAGAGCTTGCCCGTATCAACGTCCCCTCTGCGGATCGCGAACCCGCCTGCAATCACCGCGGCAATTCCCAGCACGAACCCGAAAAGCATGATCACCGCCAAAGAGTTGCTGATACCGGTCTTGAGATCCGTCGAGGCAAATGCCGGGCCACCAGCGTCCTGAGCCATCGCCGAAGCCATGGTGAGGAATGCGATCAGGATGAAGGTGCCCCAAGGCCGCAGGCGTGGAGCAAGACGGAACGCCACCGTGACGGCGCGTCGGGTAGTGTGAATGAAAAGGCCCATGTTTTTCATGCGTATTTGGTTGGTTCTTGAGTTCCTCTGGGGGCATCCAACTTTGTTTTGTCGGATCAATCGGGGCGGAGTTGTACCGAAGAAAACGAGGTGGATTGTGCAGAATCCGCACAATCGCTCTTAGATTCTCATTTTATTCTCTGGCCACCTCAAAGTGAATGCACCCACACCTCCTGACGCCCTCCGCCAGCTCGCTGAACTTGAGCAGGTCCTGGCCCGTGAAATCCTCGGCCAGTCCCACGTCCTGGACCGGCTTCTCTCCGTGCTACGACGCGGTCAACTGGGCCTGTGCAAGAAGGGCCGGCCGCGTGGAAGCTTCCTATTCCTGGGACCGACCGGAACTGGCAAGACCGAGACGGCGCGAGTTTTCTCCAACCTCCTGTTCGGACCAGATCGCCTGATCCGTCTCGACATGTCGGAATACCAGACTTCCGATTCCTTGAAGATCCTCCTGGGCTCCAATGCTGCTGAGGCCGGTTACCTGGGGCTCGAGCACAAGAGAGTCCGCAATGGCACCCTCCTCCTGGATGAAATAGAAAAGGCCAACCCAAGGGTGCTCGACATCTGCCTGCAACTCCTGGACGAGGGCCGCGTCACCGTCGCGACCGGAGAGACACTGGACTTTTCCCGGTTCTACATCGTCCTGACTTCGAATATTGGCGGGGCCGAGATCCTTGCCCTCCAGCACTCCTCACTCGCCACCCTCGAGCGGTACGTCACGGTTCGCGCGCTCGCGAGCCTGCGCCCGGAATTCTTCGCACGCATCGACGAGGTGCTGGTGTTCCATCCCCTCGCGTACGACACACAACTGGCCATCGCGGCGAAGTTCCTTGAACTCGAACTCAAGCATCTCCGGGCTCAAGGGCACGATCTCTCCGCTGACGCCGCTGTGCTCCCCTTCATAGTTCGCCGGGGCATCCATCCACGCCTGGGCGCCCGCCCGATGCGCCGGGCCGTGGAAAAACTGATCGGTGACGCCGTTGCCGGCGCAATTCTCCGTGGCGAACCAACCTCAGGGCAGCTTGTGGTCGATTCGGCGGACGAACTTGCGATCGAATCCGCCAGCGACAAAGGGAGATAACGCCCGTCCGAAATCCCTCTGGGTCCGGTGATATCTTTGGTGGCAGGAGCCGACTATGGATTTGGCAAATCAGTCTGCGAACGGAACGACGGCCAATTGCATTCGATAATCCCACCGCCCTCCTGCATCCGGCTCACGATCGACGGGCCGAGGCTGGCCTCGAATTCGGCCATGCCAAGGTTGCAGATCAGGATGGTGTCGGTCATGTCGGCGTAGCGCTGGTTCAGGAGTTCAAAGAGCATATTGTTCTCCCACTCCGTCTGCCCGCGACGAGCGATCTCGTCGATGACCAGGAGTGCCGGCCGCCGGTGAATTCGAAGCACTGCCAGTTCACCCTCTTCGGAGTCCTGCCTGTAAGTGTCCTTAAAACGCATGATAAGTTCCATTGCCGTTCGAAACAGGGCTGACTCGCCATGGCTGGTCACCCATTTCATCAACTCCACCGCCAACTGGGTCTTTCCGACGCCACGGTTGCCGACCAACCCAATCAGGATGCCTTTTCCCAGCCGTGCCTGCAGGGTCGCCAATTTTTTGCCCCACGGACCGTTCCGGCATGGATTGCCCAGGACGTGCCGTTTGGGCGCATTCCAGTTGGCGCGCAGTGCCAGAGTCCGCTCGGGCCTTTCATCCTCTTCCCTGGCAACGAGGGACGAGTCGCGATCCAACACTGGTCGCTTCGAGGCGATGGCGGCCAGGATCCGGTTCATCCGTTCGACCACGTCCAAAGCCGCCCGGCTGTCTGGTTCGGGTCGACGTCCCGCTGGACTGTCCTGGGACGTCCGCCGGACGTCCGTCGGAAATCCGCCGGACATCCCCTGGACACTCTCCGGACCACCCGCCGACTCCGCCGGTGGCGAAGACGGCGCCACCGCCAACGCAGTGCCATCTGTTGAATTCATAGTCGAGGTGCTCGAATCGTTTCCTTCGTCTCCAGTCCTTCCGGGCCGCGAGGCACTGAATGTCCATTAGGCTCCGGCCCTCGGCGCCGACGCACGGCCTCTTCGGCAAACGCCTGTGAGGCAGCGAGGTAACTTGCCCAGTTGCGCAACGGAATCCCCTTGGCGTCTCTCCACCCCCGCGATGCCGCTAAGTGCCAGAGTTTGGTCGCCAACTTCGGCGATCCGCCCAGGCCCGGGGCACTCTGCGCCGCCGCTTCGGCTGTCGGTGGAAAGCCCTCTGGAGGACCTGTGGAACAAAAGTCATCCGGCACGGCGCGAGCCGTCTCTCTCTCCACTTCCTTTTCTTTGGTTCTCTTCTGTTGGGTTGTGTTGTGTAGAGCAGGACATCCGGTGGACGTCCGACGGACGTCCACCGGACATCCATCGGACGTCGGCGGTGAGCGATCTTGCGCACGCGCACGGATCCGTTCGACCCGTTTGCGTTCCCGATCCCGTGCGCGTGCCTCAGCGAGTTTGCCGGCGTAGTCATGCCAATTGTGCAAATGGCCGTCCGGATCAATCCAACCGGTCTCGCCAAGGGCGGCAAGCCAGAGGTCGGGGTCCCCATTCCATTCCGCTGCAGCCGCAATTTCCTGGGCGGCAAACCGGGACAGGTCCCCGTCGGGGGCGTAGTCTAGGGCCCACCACCACAGGTAATGCAGGTGCCCAATTACTTGGGGACCGCAAGCTCTTACGCGAGCGGCCAGGCGCAGCATCTTCGGATGCCGGCCAAGAGACTGGTGTGATTCGATCCAGGCCATTTGTCAGATGAGCAAGACGGGTTATTCCCCCGGAATTGCGCCTTCCGGGGCGTTCGCATCTCCTGCCCAACGCCGGCCTTCATGTGAAACCGCGCCAACCGTGATTTCCCCAAGCCGCCGATCAGCTCGGGCACGAGGACAGGCGAACGGCCGAGGACCCTACCTTCGAAATCCACGACGATTGTGCAGAATCCGCACAATCGATCAGCAGGGGCGGCATTTGCCGTCTCGAAGTGCACGGCTCAAGGAAGACCCGCCGCCACCCCGTCTGCAGGAATCACCACTGGCGGCAGAATCCCTCCCCGACTGGCACCCCCCCTTTTGCTCTTTCGCTTAAGGGTTGCCCTTCGGAGGAGGATTCTGGCCTGAAATCACACCCAATCACCGCCCGAGTCCGAACCGGATCGGCGCTACCCGCACTCGTCGCACGGCGATCAAAGAAATCTGAACGTGGAATGCATTTTGTGCGGATTCTGCACAATCCAACGCCTCGCGAATACTACACTCTACCCGGCTCAATTTCAGATCACCATGAGAAGAAACCATCAGACCACTCAGGAACGAGAACTTAAGCCGACATCATTGGATTCACTCCGCCTCTACTCCGTCGCGGAAATCGCGACCCTTGCGAATGTCTGCCAGGAGACAATTCGTCGGATGATCCGGCGAGGAGATTTGGATGCGCGCCGTCTCGGGAAGGGCTGGGGAGTTCCACATCACGCGGTCTTACGCCTGTTGAGAGGCGTTTGATCCGTGAACTTTAGCGGGTCGCGCTCAGCCACGAGTTGAGATGACTCACCCCCGAGCGACAAATCTGAGCCAATATCGCCTGAGTGGATGGGCACGCTAATTCCCGGAAGGTCTCACCGCGGAAGAGCACTGATTTGGACGGCGAGAATCAGACTGTAGTTGGACAGATCCGTGGTTGCGCAGTGCTTTTCTTCCAAATCTGGCTGGATCCATCAAAATCGCCCGTCTGCTCCAGCTTGGCCATATCCTCTCGCGCGTCGACAGGCAGCAACTGACCTACGATAACCACGACTTCAACGACCCCAGTCTCGATCCCAAGCGAACAACTTGGCGGCCCCTTCTGCGGTCGTGGATCAGACCCAGAAAGCGTGGTCGTGGTGATCAAAGGACCCAAGGCCCTGGACTGTCCGCGACCGCATGGAGCATCAGCCGCAGGAGGGAGCTTCGTTACAGCCGGATTCGGACGCCTTAAAAGCGCTGAGGTGCGCGCGGTCGTGATCTTCGATGATCTGGCGCCTTCCTTCTGCTTGAAACCCGAACGCGGACGTCCTGGTCCAAGCGGTCGGCAATTCCCAGTTCGTAGGTCCAGTCCTCAAAAACCCTTCATCTCATCCCAGGGGTCGCGGCGCTGGGTAATCTGAAGTATCGCGACCGGGCCGACGCAACCGGACTTCACAATTTGCTGCGTTTGCTGCGAGCGCTTCCCGTCCTCCAGGTGATCTGCCTGTTGGCGGTGAGGGTTGACACTGCCACTCGCTCTACGGGAGGGCACCTCCACCAAGTTGCGGCCTCACGGGCGGTTCAGCTGCACAATTCCGCCAACAGACCGCAAAAAGTGGCGCAGAAGTGGCGCAGCAAACCATTGAAGCAGTTTCGAAGTCGTCGTAAATGCTTGATGTTGTTGGAGCCAGTTGTCGGATTTGAACCGACGACCGTCCGATTACAAATCGGATGCTCTACCACTGAGCTAAACTGGCCCACGATCGGCACCATACGCCTGCAGTCATTCTTCAGCCCACCATCCCCCCCACCCCAGGATTCCTTCATCCCTTCGCGCACGCCGCCGCCCGGAAATAAGGTCACGGGTGCCCCGAGGGGTCAAGCGGCTCATCGGGCCCGACGTCCGCACACCGATCCCTTCCCTCCTCCGCTCACATCGAGGCAGCCCTTTTCAGATACGCCCCTCCTCCTCTCTTTCCCTGCCGAAGCCAAAGGAATCCCCGATGGAAGGGTCCCCATCCCCCTTTCGCGTCGATGCGGGACCGCACCCTCGCGCCTGCGATCAGGCTCTAATTCTCGGCAATCCGAACCGGTTGTCGGCGATTGCCCCAGTTCTCCGGTCCAGGACCGAATTCGCCGGGCAGAACCCGCCCGCAGTTCGGGCAGGCCGCCGTCCCGTTGAGCGCCCAATGCGTCAGTTGGTACCGGTCGCGGCCGATCAATGAAGTCCCGCAACCGGAACAACTCGTCAATTGCCCCTCCGGATCGGTGATGTTGCCCGTGTAGACGAAGTTCAGCCCGGCCGCGATCGCCTGCCGGCGGGCTCGACGCAAGGTGGCCGGCGGCGTCGGTGGCAGGTCGAGCATCTTGAAGTCCGGGTGGAAGGCCGAAAAATGCAGCGGCACATCCGGTCCGACATTCTCCAGGAGCCAATCGCACATCCTTTCGATTTCGATGGCACTGTCGTTGAGACCCGGAATCAACAGCGTGCTGATCTCGAACCAGATCCGGGTCTCCCGCCGCAGCCAGACGAGGGTCTCGAGGACCGGCTCGAGATCGCCGATGCATTGGCGGCGGTAGAATTCCGGGCTGAAGGCCTTCAGGTCCACATTGGCGGCATCCATGTGGAGGTAGAAGTCAGCCCGCGCCTCCGCCATCATGTATCCGGCCGTGACGGCGACGGCGCGAAGCCCGACCTCCTGGGCCGCGTCGGCGCAATCCATCGCGTACTCGGCGAAGATCACCGGGTCGTTGTAGGTGAAGGCCAGGCTGCGACAGCCCAGGCGCAAGGCGGTGCGCGCCACGGCCGCGGGCGAGGCGGCATCCGCGAGGCGATCGGCGGACCGAGCCTTGGAGATGTCCCAGTTCTGGCAAAACCGACAGCCGAGATTGCACCCTGCCGTTCCGAACGACAGGACGCTCGAACCGGGATGGAAATGGTTGAGAGGCTTCTTCTCGATAGGGTCGATGCAGAATCCAGAGGCGCGCCCGTAGCTTGTCAGCAGCAAGCCCTCGGGATCGGCCTGGCGGATGAAACAGAATCCCCGCTGGCCCGGTGAAAGGCGGCAGAGGCGGGGGCAGAGATCACATTGGAAGCGGCCATCGCCGGTGCGGTGCCACCATCGGGCCCGAACCGTCGCAGGGCCGAGAAGCGTCCGGCGTTGTGGTTTCATGAAGAGCCTCGAATCAGGAGGAAACACCGGGTTTGAGGCGGCGTCAATGAATCGGTGGACAAGGTTGGGCGAGTTGCGACGGGGTGAACGGATTGAGCAGAGTGGACGGCCCGGGCTTGCGATCGCACGGCGGGGGTCGGCACCCTTGGCCAACGGTCATGAGAGTGAGTGACGGTCAGTCGGCGCCGATGCCGAGGTCCTGCTCCGATGCGACGCCATCCCCCACGGCGGCGCAAGGACAGCTCGTGTGGTTCGTGGCGCATACGCGGTCGCGGTGCGAAAAGAAGCTGGCGGAGTATTGCCTGCGGGCGCGGATTGAGCCGACCCTGCCGCTGTACCGGAGCGTGAAGAAGTATCGGGGAAAGACGGTGACTTTCGAAAAGCCGCTTTTTCCCGGCTACGTCTTCGTTCAGATGCCGGCGGAGGAGCGGATGAAGGTGCTGCAGAGTGATTACGTGGCGAACCTGCTGGACGTGCCGTCGCAGGAGGAGTTCGCGGCGCAATTGGAGGCGATCCTAAAGGCGCTGGACACGGATTACGAGGTGCGCCTGGCGCCGACCATCAGACCCGGATCGCACGTCCGGATCCGATCGGGCCCCCTGCGGGGTCTGGAAGGATACGTGGAGCACCGGCGAGGGTTGGTGGAGGTTCATCTCCGACTGGATTTCATCAGCCAGGCGGCGGCGGTGAAGATCGACGCGGACCTGCTGGAGCTGATCTGATCAAATCTGATCTGACTGATCCGAGCGGGTTGGAAATAAGGCCTTGCTGGGCGGAACGCGGGCACCTATAGTCCGCGCTCCTTTTCGACTGACGAGGGGACCTATGCGACGAGCTCGCCCGCCCAAGACAAAGAAATCGGTGGCCAAGCGGTTCAAGATCACCGCGAACGGCAAGGTGCTGCGATCGCGCGCCGGCCGACGCCATCTTCTGCAAACGAAAGGTCCCGGACGCCGGCGGAGCCTGCGCAAGCGGGTGGTGGTGGGGCCGAGCGACGTGCACCGGGTGCTGGCGAGCCTGCCGTTTCACCGCTGACATTGACGCCGACATCGATTTCGTCCCATGCGTGTCACCAACGCCCCCGCCTCACGGAAGCGCCGGAAGAAGATCCTCAAGCTTGCCAAGGGCTTCCGGCTGAAACGATCCAAGCTGTATCGGTACGCTTCGGACGCCGTGGACCACGGCCTGAAGTACGCGTATCGCGATCGGCGCAATCGGAAGCGTGATTTCCGGGCGCTCTGGCAGATCCGGATCAACGCCGCCGCGCGCGCGGCAGGCCTGACCTACAGCCGGTTCATGGAAGGATTGAAGGCCGCAAAGGTCGCGCTGGATCGCAAGATCCTGGCGGACCTGGCCGCGACAGATGCGACGGCATTTGCCGAGCTGGTCAAGGTGGCGCAGGGCGCGTTGGACGCCAAGCAGACGGCCGCGAAGGCCTGAGCTGAATCGGTCGGGCCGTTCGCTGGAATCTTCGGTTTTCAACGGTTCATTCCGTCCGAATTCGAGGCCTTTCGGGCGCCGCCGGACGCGGTGGCCCTTCGGCTGTTTCGGTCTCAGCTTCACGGTCTGATTTCACAGAGAGAGAGTCAGGAGCGGTCCGATCTCAGCGGTCCAATGCCCGTCGCCGCACAGCGGCTCGCCTGGGGAGGGACACTCAAGTCTCGCGTACGGCACGGTTCCGGGCGAGGCTTGGCTCCTGACGGGCACAGGGTGTGAAACATTTCCATGTCCGGGGTTCACGAAGAAATTGAGCCGCTGAAGAAAGCGGCGCTGGAAGCGCTGGCGGTGGCCCGCGATTTGCCTTCCCTCGAACACGCCAAGGGGACGTTCCTGGGGCCTGAGGGGCGGTTCACGTCGTTGATGAAGCGGCTGGGCACCCTGCCGCGGGAGGAACGACCGGCGGCCGGGAAGGCGATCAACGCGGCCAAGACCGACCTGGATTCGGCGCTGGCGAAGCGTCGCGAGGAACTTGAACTCGAGGCGGCCCTGCCCCGGGAACCGATGGATTACACCGCGCCCGGGCGACGGCGGGTTCTAGGCCGACTGCATCCTCTCACCCAGGCGACGGAAGACATCGTGCGCGCGTTCCGGCGGCTGGGATTCGCGGTGGCGGACGGTCCGGAGGTCGAGGACGAACGCCATTGCTTCGACGCCCTCAACACACCGGCGGATCACCCGGCTCGGGACACGCACGACACGTTCTATCTCGAGACGCCGGGCCGCCCGCTTCTGCGGACGCACACGAGTTCCGTCCAGATCCGGGTCATGGAGAAACAACCGCCGCCGATCCGGATCATCGTGCCCGGGCGGGTCTATCGGCGCGACAACGCGGACGCGACGCACAATCCAACATTCCACCAGGTGGAAGGATTGTATGTCGACCACGGCGTCACGGTGGCGGACCTGAAGGGGACGGTGGAGTTCGTCTTCCGTGAACTGATGGGAGCGGACACCCGGATCCGGTTTCGGCCGCATTACTTCAGTTACACGGAACCCAGCTTCGAAATCGATTTCAGCAATGGCCTCGTGAGGAAGCTTGGGAAGGAGTGGCTGGAGATCGCCGGCTGCGGGATGGTGCATCCACAGGTGTTCGAGAATGTCGGGTACGATCCGGAGGTTTGGAGCGGCTGGGCCTTTGGATTCGGGATCGAACGGGTCGCGATGATCCGCTACGGGATCCATGACATCCGGCTGTTCTACGAGAATGACGCGGGGTTTCTGCATCAATTCTGAGCGGAACTCGGGATGAAGGTTACTTACCATTGGCTGAAGGAATACGTCGCGTTCGATTGGTCCGCCGACGAGCTTGCGGAGCGCCTCACGCTGCTGGGACTCGAGGTGGAGCGGACGGAGAAGCGCGGCGGCGAGTTCGCGGGCGTCGTGGTGGGTGAAGTGCTAACGCGGGACAAACATCCCAACGCGGACAAGCTGTCGGTGTGCCAGGTCCACGATGGAACCGGTCCCCGACAGATCGTGTGTGGTGCGCAGAACTTTCAGCCGGGAGACCGGGTGGCGTTGATCCTTCCCGGCCACGCCCTGCCAAAGAAACCGGGAGAAAAGGAAGCACTCGTCATCAAGGTCGGCAAGATTCGCGGCGTGGAGTCCCAGGGCATGATGTGTTCCGCGGAGGAACTCGGGTTGGACGCGGAATCCCTGGGGAGAAAACAGGACGCGGACGGCATCCTGATCCTCGACAAGTCGGCCCCGGTCGGGCAGGCGTTCGCGACGTACCTCGGCAGGGAGGTGGAAGACACGGTCTATGACCTCGAAGTGACGCCGAATCGTCCGGACCTGAACAGCGTTCTCGGGATTGCGCGGGAGATTGCGGCGGTCACGGGCACTGCGCTGCGGACACCCAATCCGGCCTTGGAATCGACGTCAGGGAAGACCTCGGAGATGGTCTCCGTGCGGGTCGAGGCGCCCGACCTTTGCCCGCGCTACACGGCTCGCGTAATCCGGGGTGTACGGATCGGTCCGAGCCGGCCATGGCTGAGGAACACCCTGGAGAAGGTCGGATTGCGGAGCATCAACAACGTGGTCGATGTCACGAATTACGTGATGCTTCTGACGGGCCAGCCGTTGCACGCCTTCGATCTCCACCAGATCGCCCGGGGAACCGATGGCAGGACGGCGCTGGTGATCCGCCGGGCGCAGCCGGGAGAGGTGTTCACGACCCTGGATGAGAAGGAACGCTCGCTCACGACGAATGACGCACTGATCGCGGATCCCCAGAAGGCGATCGCGCTGGGCGGAGTCATGGGGGGACGGAACAGTGAAGTCAGCGGGGGAACGACGGATCTTGTGCTGGAGTCGGCGACGTTCGAGCCCACCGCCATTCGACGCACCAGCAAGAACCTGGGGCTCCGCACGGACGCATCCTATCGGTTTGAGCGCGGAGCCGATCCCGGCGCGGCCGAGTGGGCGAGTCGGGTGGCCACGAGCCTGGTCGTGGCGGAGGCCGGTGGGGTCGCGGCGGAAGGGGTCGTCGACGTTCAGTCGGCGCCGGTCGTGCCGCGGCGGATCACTCTGCGGGCGGAAAAGGTGGGTGAACTGCTCGGCATTCCATTGCCGCGCGAGCAGATCGAAGCTCACCTCAGTCAACTGGGACTCCGCGCGGTCAACCGACGGCCGCGTTCGGTCGATGATCCGGCCCCGATGGAACCGCTGGTCTTCGAGGTGCCGACGTTTCGTGTGGATCTGAAGCGGGAGACGGACCTCATCGAGGAGGTCATCCGGCTTCACGGCGTGGACAAGATCCCGGCAGCCGAACCCCGGCAGGCCCGCGGGTACCACGCATACGACCTCCGGCATGATGAACTCATGGAGGCCCGGCGGGTCATGGCCGGGTTGGGCCTGAACGAAGTCACGGGTCAGACGCTGATCTCCCGCGGGTCCATTCGGACGTCGGGCGGGATCCCGATCGTTTTGCTGTCGAACGCGCTGAGCAGCGACATGGACGCTCTCCGGCCGAGTCTCCTGCCCGGACTCCTGGATATCGCGCGGCACAACCTCCGGCATCAGCATGGCGATCTCGCCCTGTTCGAGGTGGGCCGGGTGTTTTCCGGGAAGGACAGCGGCGTGGACGAGGACCGGCGATTGGGGCTGCTCCTGACAGGCGCGCGGAGGGCGAGATTCTGGTCCGGCGCCGATCGAGAGGCGCGCATTGACGCGAGCGATTTGAAGGGGGTGGTGGAAGAGCTTCTCGAGCACCTAGGGGTGTCGGACGTCGCCTATCGGCGGCGAACCGAGCCCACACGGCTGCTGGTCGACAGCGCGGAGATCACCCTTGGCGGTGACAGGCAACGGATTGGAGAGTTGGGTCAGGTGCAGCCGACCGTTGCGAAGGGATACGATCTGCGGGAGCCGGTATTTGTCGCCGAACTGGCGATCGACCTGCTGCTGGCGCGACGGAACACGACACGGAATTACAAGCCGCTGCCGGCGTATCCGTCGATTCGTCGCGACGTGGCGATGGTCGTCCTGGAAGCCGTGACGCACGACGCCGTGTTGGACACAGTACGCCAGGCGAAAGTCCCGTACCTGGAAGGGGTGGAACTCTTCGACGTCTTTCGAGGTCAGCAGGTGCCGCACGGCGCGAAGAGCGTGGCGTACGCCTTCACCTACCGGGCAACGGACAGGACACTCACGGACGCGGAAGCGAATGCGTCGCACGAAAAGGTGGTGGCGCGACTGCGCGAGGCACTTTCCGCGGCGATTCGCGATTAGGGCCCGTCTGAAAAGCAGGAAGGGCTCTTAGAAGGCTGCGGCGAGGAATCCCGGCTGTCAGCGGCGAAATCCCGTCGCAGGCTGCAGGTCCGGCATCCGGCCCCCCGTGATGATGAAATAGACCGCCGGCGCGGCGCGGTACAGGGTCCAGGCGGCGGCGAGGCAGATGGTAATGACGACGGCCGGAAAGAGAAAGTAACTCAGCAACCGGCCCGCTTCCGAGCCGGTCAGGGCGGGTTCCCAATGCCTTTGGAGAATCGGAAGCAGGGGGTCGAATCCCATGTAAATGAAGAAGCGAAACCGGGCGACGGAGGAGAGAGCGCGGTGGCATGCGGGCGGGACGAGGTCGTAGGCGGCCCACGCGCCCATCAGGCCGATGAGGACCAGGATTCGGTAGAGGGAGGCGATGGGCGTGTTCCAGCGCAGCGCAACGGCCGTGAAGACGATGGCGACGCCGATCCAGAGGGATGTCAGTCGCCATGCCCACTGCCGGGACGGCACGACGAGGGGCTGAGCGAGGTACCCCATGACGGCGCCGAGGACGAAGAAACAAAGCCCGGATTTCCGAAGGAAAAACGCCGTATCCTGAAGCGGCGAGAAATAGAGAATCGCAATCGGAAGCAGGGTCCACGCCCGCAGTCGGGGCAGCATGAAAACCAGCAGAGGGATCACCAGCAGCATGAGCAGAATGAGTTGCTCGAGAAACCAAAGCTGACTGGGAAGGGCCATCCAGTAGTAAGTCCGAATCAACTGCGGCCATCCCCAGTGACCCGACTGATGCATCCGCGCCAGGGCGACACGATGGCTCCACAGGAAATCCGCCAGCCACAGGAGCTTTCCGAGGGCGCCCCAGACCAGCCAGGGTACAACCAGGGTGAAGGCGCGCCGCCGCCATTTCCGCCGGAGGGAGCGCAGGTCGGGGGTCCATGCCCAGAAAAAGAGATAGGCGGAGACGGCGAAGAAGGTCGGATTGGTGATTCTGCCGAGCGCGCCGGAAAGGAATTCCTCAACCCAGGCTTCAGCCGGTCGGACCTGCGTTTCTTCGACCACGGGCCGGGCGATGCTTTCACCGGGCCAATACCGGGAGGCATCCCAGGTCATGCTGTGGTCGAGCACGACGGTCATGCTCAACAGGAGGCAAAGGTTGCGAATCTTGTGGTTGTTGTACTCCGAGATGACCGGGCGCGCGGCCCCCTGGACAACGGACGCCGGCGGGAGATCCCGTAGCGGGCCGATGGCGGGGAGCCCTTCCTCACTTGCCGGCCGGGACTCGGGTTGCATGTCGATGCCGAATTCGGCAGGGGGGAAGGGAAGTCTCGCCGGTCGCCAGTCAAGGAGGAGGAACTCGCGTCAGGCGCGAGCTTCCTCAGGATCAGAGGCGGGGGCGGGATCTCCCGCCGCAGGTTCGGGTTCGACCTCTCGCGCGGGCTCGGAATCCGGGGCGGGTTGTGGACGGAGAGCCAGGGCGAACAGTCCGGTGAAGAGGCCGCCGCTCATCAGGGTATTGCGGAAGAATTCCCACGTGGGCGGATGCCCAGCGGTTCCGCGGGTAAGGGCGATCAGCCAGCCGGCAAGATCCCGGGTGTATTCCGGGCTGCCAAACGGGTTGAAGAGCCATGCGGCGGTGTTGGTGACGATGTAAAAGAGGCAGGCCCCGACGAGTCCTCCACCCAACAGGGTCAGCCACCGCCGGTGCGATCCGAAGCACCTGCCCAGGAGGATCAAGAGGGCAAAGGCGCCGTAATTGATCAGTTGAAACCACTGGAATGCCTGGATTCCAAGCGCGAACCAGTAATAGCAGTTCAATACGATATCGGTGATGAAGAGCGTTCCCAACGGGAGCCACCAGGCGACCCGACCGGGAAAAAACGCGCCCGCGCAGAAGGCCAGGGCATAGAAGGCACTGAAATTCTGCGGGAAGACCCCGGGCCACCGACTGAGCGCGGCAAGGGCCACGAACAGCAGCGGGAGGACGCGTTGCCAGTTCCACTTCACTCGATGGGAAGGATAAGGTTCCCGGCCGGGGCCGCAAGTTCGGGGACGAGGCGGATCGAGGGGCGTCCGCCTCCTTACGTCGTCGGCTACACGAGATTGGGAGGAGCAACGAGGATCGCCAGGCTACCAGAGTCCGAAGGCGCCGTCCTGGTCCCAGAGCTGGGAGGCGCGATACGCGTGCATCTTCTCGACGGGGCGCCATTGGACGGAACCGTCGAGGAGCCCGACGTTGCCGCCCTGGGCGCCGATGTTGCGTGGCGTCCAGCCTGCGGCGGCCGGTTCCTCTTCGAACCGCTTTTCATCCCAAATCACCGGACCGGCGGCCGTGTGTGGCGCGAGGATGCGCTGGAAGCTGTAACAGAAGACGTTGAGGTCCGCGACCAGCACGAGGTTGGGGTCGTCGGTCGTTTTTTGCGGGGAGATCCAGGTGTTGGTGCCGGAGGGGCCGAGAGGTTTCCATGGGGTATTCGTATGTCCCCCGAGGTAGTGGTATCCGATCGCGAAGCCGTAGTCGGGGTGAAACCGCCAGCCGTTCCGGAGTTCCATCCAACGCTCGATACTCGGGCAGTCGAAGATCTTCGCGTCCCCACTATAGCGCACAAGGGCATCGTGCATTGCGGTGGAGAGGATGGGTGTGTGCGTATCGGTCGGCTCGCGGTTGTCGGTGCTTCCCCCGGGCAACCATTCCTCCTGATCGCCGGCATAGACGTGGGTGGCGAGGGTGAATTGTCGGACCCGATTGAGGCAATTGGCGCGACGCGCGCGTTCCTTGGCGCCGGCAAGGGCAGGGAGCAGGAGCGACACAAGGATGGCGATGATGGCAATCACCACCAGCAATTCGATCAGCGTGAAGGCGCGTGTGGGACCGCCGGTGGAGAGATTGGGGTGGGCCGGGGCCACGATCCACACAGGTAGCCCACGGTGGACGGGCCAGCAACCGGTGATTTGGACGGACGGCGAGTGCGATCGTGGAGAGACCCGGGTTCAAAATTTGAACTGCTCACGGCCCATGAACCGCGGCGGGGCGGGAGAACGAGAAGTAGACAAGGGATACCGACGCTTATTTACCGAGGCAAAACTGACTGAAAATGGAATCGAGAAGGTCCTCGGTCGTGGTTTTGCCCACCACCTCGCCAATCGCTTGCACGGCGATGCGGAGGTCGATGGCAACGAGTTCGAGCGGGGCACCGGTGCGCAGGGCCTCGAGCGTCCGGGCAGCGGCGGCGCATGCTCGCCGCAACGCATCCTCGTGGCGTGCATTGATTGCCACTTCGTGCATGTGGGCTCCCACCCGGCCGATCCAGACCTGGCGCACGATGGTCTCCTTCAGATTCTCGATCCCCTCCCCTGTCAGGGAACTGACCGGCACCCTCTCGACGCCAGGTTCGACGGGACAGGTGATGACGGCCGGCAGGTCTGATTTGTTCAGGACGACAACGCGGGGCGTGGCCGCGAACTCGGCAAGGTAAACCCGGTCGATGTCGGAGAGGGGTTCGGACCCGTCGATGACATGCAAGAGCAGTTCCGCCTGACCGGCGGCGTTGCGGGTTCGGCGAATGCCCTCCTTCTCGATCTGGTCGCCGGCGTCGCGGAGTCCGGCCGTGTCGACGAAGAGGACGGGGATGCCGCGCAGGTTGGCCGTCTCCTCGATGGTGTCGCGCGTGGTGCCGGGGACCGGCGAGACGATCGCGCGGTCGCGTCCCAGGAGTTGATTCAGCAGGCTCGATTTGCCGGCATTGGGACGCCCAAGGATGGCGACGCGGAGACCGCGACGCAGGACCTGGCCTTCACGCGCCGTCGCGAGGAGTTCCTCGATCCGGGCAAGAGTTGTCGTCAGGCGTTCCTCGAGCTTCGAACGCGTCGCTGGCGCGATGTCTTCCTCCGGGAAATCGATGTGAGCTTCGACATGCGCGAGGGTCACCATCAGGTGATCTCGAAGAGGATCAATGCGCCGGGAGAGGGCGCCGGCGAGTTGTTCGTTGGCAGCCGCAAGGGCGAGATCCGTGCGGGCATGAATCAGGTCCGCGACCGCCTCCGCCTGCGTCAGGTCCAACCGGCCATTGAGGAAGGCGCGGCGGGTGAATTCGCCCGGTTGGGCGCTTCTCGCGCCGGCAGCGAGAAGCGCATCGAGGACCTGGCGCGCCACGAAGACACCGCCGTGACAGGAGATTTCCACCACATCCTCCCGCGTAAACGTGCGCGGCGCGCGCATGACCGTCAGGAGCACCTCATCGATCCAGCAACCCTGCCCGACAATGTGGCCGTAATGAACGCTGTGACTGGGGGCCTGAGAAGGACGCAGGCCGCGTGGACCCGCCGGCTCAAACGTGCGTTCCGCGACCTCGAGGGCCTGGCGTCCCGAGATCCGCAGGACCGCAATGCCGCCCTCGCCAAGCGGCGTGGCGATGGCGACAATTGTGTCCGATTCGGAGGCGGTTGGGTGCAAATCAACTCCCGGAATAGGGGGACTCGGGCTGGCCATCAAGACTTGAAACGACGAGGAGGGGCGGAGGGAGGCGCGCGTTGCCGGGTGAACACGCGCGGCCTAGCCTGCGGAGGCGTGCGAGTCGCATTCCTGACCCATGAGCCGTTTCATCCACCCTCGGGCGGGGGATCGGCGGCGGCCGTGTACCTGGTTCGCCACCTCGTGGCCCGGGGACACTCCGTGGAGGTCTTTGGACCGGCCCTCGCCCATCCCGCGGAGATCGAACATCAGTTTGGAATCCGGATACGCGGCTTCGATGGCTGGCGGATGGGACGAACGACCTCCTTGCGGACGTTCAAGTACCTGGCATATCCCACCGCGCTGACACGGTGGGTGGCGCGGACAGTTCGGTCCGAAGGCTCGTACGACGTCTGCGTTTCCCAGCATTCCATCTCGGCAGTGGCGGCAGGCCGACTCCGACGGCGGCTTGGAGTCCCGGCTGTTTTCAACCTGCTCGATTGTCTCACCGGATTCCTTGAGACGTGGCCGCGGTGCCTGATGCCGCGGTCGGTGGCACGCCGGCTTGTGCGTTACGAATTATCGCTGCCCCGGCGATTCGAGGCCGACGCCGTGCTCACGGTGTCGGATCCGCTTCGTCATCGCGTGATTGCCAGGGGGTATCCACCCAACAAGGTCCGGGCCATTTACTACGGGTATGACTCGGACCTGTTCCGCTCGGTTCCAGGCATCCTGCCCGCCGGGGGCGCGCCGCAGCCGACAATCGTCATGCACGGTTCGTTCGATCATCATCACCTCGGGCCGATCGCGAAGCGCGCCGTGATTGCAGCCCATCGTGGCAGGCCCGGCATCCGGTTCCGCTTTGTCGGACCGCGGACGCCGGCGTTGCGTCGATTCCTGCAGGAGGTTCGCCATGAGGAGCCGGCGGTCTTGTTGGAAGACACCGGGTTCATTCCGTACGAACGCGTGCCGGAGATGCTGCGGGACGCGACGGTCGGAATCACGCCCTACGAACCCTCGACGGGGACTCATTGCGCGTTTGTCGCAAAGACCGTCGAGTACCTGGCGCTGGGATTGCCGGTCGTCTGCACGCCGCTGGAAAGTGCGCTCCAGTATTACTCCGGGCTCGAAGGGGTGACTTTCGCCGGAGGCGAGGGGAGCGACTTCGGAGGCGCGATCCTCGCCTGGCTTGAAAAGTCGGCTGAGGACCGGCGCCACGCGGTCGAACGGGCCCGCCGGAAGGTGGAGGCCGAACTCGATTGGGGAACGGTGTGCGCCCGGGCGGCCGAGTTCATCGAGGCCGCTGTTGTCCCGACGAGGGCGCGTTGACCGCGACGCCACTCATCGGGTTCTCCGTCGCCTGTTTCCTGGCGTGCTGGAGTGAAGCAGCACGGCACCGCAGATTTCTTCGATCGAATCGGCAAGGGCGGCCACCATGCGACGCCATTGCGCGCGCGTCGTGCAATAAGGCGGCATCAGGACGATGACGTCTCCGACGGGACGTGTCAGGACCCCCCGACGCCGCATGGCGTCGCAAACGCGAGAGCCGATTCGTTCCTTGAAATGAAAGGGCTCCCGGGTCCGCCAATCGCGCACAAGTTCGATCCCGACGACAAGGCCGACCTGCCGGAGGTCACCGACCGCGGGAAGGCTCCACAGGGAAGCAAGTTCATCGCGAATCCAGTCTTCCAACTCTCGACGGTGATGGATGCCGGACCTGTCCTCGAGGAGGTCAAGGCTGGCGACTGCCGCCGCGGCCCCGAGCGGATTGGCCGTGTAACTGTGGCCATGAAAGAACGTGCGGAACTCGTCGTACTCGCCGAGAAAAGCGTTGAATACGGCTTGAGTGGTCAGGGTGGCGGCGATCGGGAGATAGCCTCCCGAGAGTCCCTTCGCGAGGTTGAGGAAATCCGGTTGAACGCCTTCCTGGTGGGATGCGAAGAGCGACCGTCGGCTGGCGGGCCCGGCACCGGTCCGTCCGAAACCGGAAAGGACCTCGTCGGCGATGAGGAGGACACCCTGAGCACGGGCCGCCGCGGCCACGCGCCCCAACCAGCCCTCCGGGTGAGGGATCATTCCGGCCGCCCCCTGAATGCGCGGCTCGAAGACAAACGCGGCGTAGGGGCGGCGGCGGCGACGTGCCGATTCGAATGCCTTTTCGACAAGGCTCACGCATTCCCAATTACAGACACGGCAGGAACGGGCGTCCGCACGCTCGGGAGCGGCGCGGTTGAACCGGCAGCGGTAGCAATAGGGCGCCATGACCGAGTCACTGCCGAGTAAGAGGCCACGAAATGCGGCATGAAACCGGTCGATATGCCCGAGGGACACCGCCCCGATCGTGTCGCCATGGTAGGCACCCTCCAGCGACAGGAATCGCGGGCGCCGGTCCCCGCGCGTCCGACGTGTGAATTCCCAGGCCAGCTTGAGCGCCACCTCGAGGGCGGTGGAACCGTCGTCCGAGAAGAAGACCCGGCTCAGGCGGGATGGAATTCCTCCCGACCCGATTCGCTTTCGCGAGGTCAGGCTTCGGGGATTGGCCAGCCGCACGAGGCGCGCGGCCAGAACGGAGGCTGGCTCGTTGGCGAGGCCAAGCGCGGAGGTGTGGGCGACCTTGTTGAGTTGTCCGCGAATGGCGGCGTCGAGTGCCGGGTGGCGGTGTCCGTGGAGGTTCGTCCAAATGGAACTGTTGGCATCGAGATATTCGCGTCCCCGGGAGTCGCGCAGGATCGCGCCCCGCCCCGACACGATGACCACCGGTTCGGAACGCATCCACTCGCGCATTTGCGTGAACGGGTGCCAGACATATTCACGATCCCACCGCGCGAGTCGGTTCATGGGAATGGCTCCTGCGACGAGCTGCGCGACGGCGTGGCCGGTCGAATGCCTGTCTTGATCGAGGCCCGGCGCAATGCGTCGAGCACCCGGTCGACGTCCTCGGCGGTGTGAATGGCGCTCGCGGTCAAACGCAATCGAGCGCCTCCCATCGCCACGGCGGGAAAGCGAATGGCGGGCACGAAGACACCCTCATCCCGCAGCGCGGCCGCGAGGCGGACCGCGTCGGATTCCCCGCCGACCCTGAGCGGCAGGATGGCCGATTCAGGGGCTGACAGGCTCCAGCCGAGGGCACAAACGCCCGCATGCAATTGGCGCACCCGTTCCCACGCCGTGCCGGCGAGCCGCCGCCCCTCGTCGGATCCGACGATGCTCACCGCTGCCAGGGCCGCCGCCGCGACCGTCGGCGGCGGGGCGGTCGAGAACATAAAACTGCGTCCGCGCTGGATGAGGAGGTCCCGGAGCTCGCGGATGCCGGCGACAAAACCGCCTGCCGAGCCGAGGGCCTTGCTGAGTGTGCCCAGGCTCACCTCAATGCGGTCGGCCAACCCGAGTTCATCAATCAGACCGGCGCCGCGGCGACCGAACAGGCCGGTGGCATGGGCCTCGTCGACCATCAACCAGGCGTCGAATTCATCCTTCGCGGCGACCAATTCGCGGAGCGGCGCGCGGTCGCCATCCATGGAGAACACGCTTTCTGTTACGACCAACACTTCGGGCAATGCCTTGGCGGGCGGATCGCTCGAACGGCTGCGGATGGAGCGCAGGACCCGGCGGAGGTCCTCGGTATCATTATGGCGATACACGCGGAGGTGGGCCCGGCTGAGTCTTGCGGCATCCACGAGACAGGCATGCGCGAGTCGGTCGAGGACGACGTAATCCCCTCGATCCACAAGGGCAGGGATGGTTCCGATGGCCGCCGAATAGCCGCTGGAGAAGAGGAGGGCCGCCTGGTTCTGCTTGAGACCGGCCAGGGCGTTCTCCAGATCCTCGTGAACCTGCAGGGATCCGCAGACCAGGCGGGAGGCGGTCGCTCCGGCGCCGAGTTGTGCAGCGGCATCCGCGGCGGCCGCGCGAATCGCGGGGTGCCGCGAGAGCCCGAGGTAATCGTTGGAAGCGAAGTTGAGGAGATCACCGGTCCTGGAGCAGACGGAGGCCCCCTGATGAGCGGTGCAGGTGGCGAGGTGACGGCGGAGGCCCTGGCGATCGAGGAGGTCGAGACGGCTCTGGAGGGCGTCGCGGAGGTTCATCGGCTGTCGTTAATGATAACCTCGGATGGGTCATCCGCCGATTGGAGAAAGAAATGGGGTTTTGTCATTAAAGGCATTGACGGCAGGGGTGATGTGGCTTAGAGGGTCCCCGCTGAGGTTGATAGCCTCGGTTCCTCCCGGCCCAGCGACGCTTGTGCATTAGTGTCGCTGGGTTCCTTTCTTTCCGCCCCCTGGGTGACCGCCCCGTTCGAGGAGAACGAGCAGTGCCGGCAGCGAGATCAATCCCGCCGCCATGGCGGCGGTCACGCCCACTGCCATGACGAAGCCGAGACTGACGATGCCCTGGTGCTTCGCGAGCATGAGGCTTCCGAACCCGGCGACCGTGGTCAGCCCGGAGACGAGGACCGCCTTGCCAGTGCTGCGCGCCAGAATCGCGGGATTCCGTTCCTCCGCGAACCGGACGAGGATGTGGACTCCGTAGGTCACGCCGATCCCGACGACCAGCGGCAGGGTCATGATATTGGCCGGGTTGAAAGGGATTTTGAACAGGCTCATGAGCCCGACGAGCCACAAGGCGGCAAGGATGACGGGAACGTGAGCCAGGAGAACCGCCTTGAGCGAGCGAAACTGGAGAAAGACCAGGAAGGCCATCGCGATCAGGGCGTAGACCGCGGCCTCCTGGTAGCTCTTCTTGAGCAGGCTTGTGTATTCGTACAATTGCACCGGCTCCCCGGTGACGTCCGGGTCGATCGTCCGGAGTTGGTGGATGAAGGCGGCCTGGTTGGTGCGGATCCAGATGTCGGATTTCGGGTAGACCTGCAGGAGGAACTTCCCGGTGCGGCCGACGAACCGGTCGCGAATGGGTGGAGGCAGATCCTTGACGCGCAAGGGGGCGGAGTTGTCCTGGTTCTTGAGGGTCTCGAACGTGGTGCGGAGATCGTCGTAAAAGGCGCGTTCGAATGCGCCGAGTTTCGCCGCGCGTCCTTCGCGATCTCCGGAGAGCATCACGTGGCGCAGATCGCCGACCGCCGATCGCAGGGAGCGCAACTCGCGCAGCAGATTTGTCTCCTGGCTTTCGGAGGCGACGGTATTGGCGGCCTGACCGAGGTAGCCCTGGAGAAAGGTCAGGGTCTGGTCGAGTTCCCGCAGGTTGGGATTGGATTCCTCCTCCTCCGCGAATCGGAGACCGGCGAGTTCCTGTTTGATGTCGCCAATCAGTTGGAGTTTTTGGGTCTGGTCCTGGGCGATGAGCGGGGCGATGGAATCGACCTCGGCCACGGTGGAGAGGTTGGTGATCTGGTTCTGGAGCCGGACCGCCTGGGTGGCATTCGACGCGACGACGGCCCCGAAGAGCACTGAGCGCGGCGTGGAGTTCATCAGCTTCTTTTCGTACAGCACGGCCGGGAGGCCCTTGCTCTGGAGATTGCGAAGGTCGTAATCGAAATAGACGCGCGTGAAAGCCAGAAGCGCCAGAAGGCTGAAGACGATACCCACCGAGGTCACCCGCAGGGGGCGGCGGATCCACAGCAACTCGAGCCGTTCGCGCACCGACGGCTCGCTGTCGCCCCGCCCGCGGTCCATCGCGTTCTGTCGGCCCCGAAGGAGCAGGGCCGGGAGCATGGTCATCATCGGCACCAGGCAGACGAGCAGCCCGCCGCCGGTGATGATGCCCATCTCGCGAACGCCGGCGAAGTTGGTGAAGGCCATGGCGAAAAAGGCCCCGGCGGTGGTGAGCGCCCCGGTGAAGATGCCCTGTCCGGTATTCACCATCGCCTTGCGGAGGGCGAGTTTCTGATTGAGCCCGTGTCGAAGTTCCTCTTCGTAGCGCGTGATGAGGTGTACCCCGAAATCGATGGCCATGCCGACCAGCATGGGGGCGAAGGTGATGGTCAGGATGTTGAGCCTTCCGACCGAGAGGGTGGTGTAACCCATGCTGTAGCAGAGGCCGACCAGCAGGCAGTACATCGCCTTTAGCGGTCGGCCGGTCTCGTGATAGCCATAGATGAAGATGACTCCGACCAGGACGAGGGACACGACGGTGGCCAGAAGGGTGTCGCGCTGGGATTGAGCCATCTCGTCGACCTCCAGGACCGATCCGCCGGTGATGCCGGCGTTGACGCCGGGGACCTCGAACCGGGTCTGGCGAACTAGGGCGCGCAGTCGGTGGATCGCGTCCTCGGTGACCTCGTCGCTGCGGGGCCGGAGGGAAATGAGGAAGACCCGGCCCTTGTCGAAGGTGAGATACATGTTGCGTTGCGCCTCGGGCCCGCCACCGAAGAGGGCGTTGACGCCCGGCGAGGGCGGGGTGCCCGGACGGCGAAGGGAATCCGCCGCCTGGCTGACGACCCGCTCGAGGGCCGGCAGGGCACCCAGGAGCGACTCGGTCTGGCTGTTCGTCTGGCGGCCCGCGAAGCGAAACTCGCGATTGATGAGGTGGAACAGGGAATTGAGGTTGGTCGTATTGGCAACCCGCGCGAGGAATGGTCTGTACTCGCCCAGGGTGCCCTTGAGTTCGCGGAGCTGGCCTTCCTCCAGAAACAGCAAGGCCTTGGGGCCGAGCATTGGAAGGTCGCCGCGGAAAAAGACGTCCGTGAAGAGGTTCGTCCCGGCCTCGACGCGCGCGCCGAGTCGTTCGACGAACTGCCGGTTCTTTTCCGGCGACTCGCTCTCGACGAGGACCACGATGTCCTCGGGGGCGGAGAATTCGCGGCGCAGTTGGAGGTAGATCTTGTGATAATGAAGCCGCTCGCTGACAAGATCGTTGCGACTGGTGGAGAATTTGAGGTGGGTGACGGTGTAGAAAACGGACAGCAGGGCCAGGGCGATCTGGGGCCACACGAACCACCGTGGATGCCGAAGCACCCGGACCGTGACCCATCGCATCACCTTGTAGTTCAGGCTCGGGTGGGGAGGAGCGCCGGCGCGGGGCACTTTGGAATCCTTCTCCCTCGCGTCAGGCCCGTCGGGAGAGGAAGGAGGAGCGGTGGGGCGGCGTCGCCGCAAGGAGTCCATTCGGATGGGAGAAGCGCGTCAGGCCGCCTCGGGAAGGTCCGCGTTTGCGTAGACGGCCTTCACGTCGTCGTGCTCTTCGAGGAGACTGACAAGGCGGGCGGCGGCCATGGCCGAGGGGTCGGTCACCGGCGCCACGGCGATTGGCAGATAAGTGACCTCGGCCGAGGCACTCCTGAAGCCACGCTGCTCGATCGCCTTGTGGACGGCCTCAAAGCGCGAAGGATCGGTGAGGATCTCGAATCCTTCGTCCTCGGTTCGAAAGTCATCGGCGCCGGCCTCCAGCGCGGACTCCATCAGCGGCTCCTCCTGGGCGTCGGAGCGTGCGACGATGATCTGGCCGCGGCGCTGGAAGAGGCGCGTGACGGAACCGGCCGTCGCGATGCTGCCGCCATTCTTGGATAGAAGACTCCGGATTTCAGCGGCCGTTCGATTGCGATTGTCGGTGCTCAGTTCGACGAGGAGCGCAACCCCGCCTGGACCGAAGACTTCGTAGGTGAGGTCTTCGAAATGGGTGGTGTCCTCGCCGCCGACGCCGCGGCGAACGGCGCGCTCGATATTGTCGGCCGGCATGTTGGCCGCGCGACACTTCAAGAGGACCATACGCAGTCGCGCGTTCATCTCGGGATCGCCCCCGCCGATCCGGGCGGCGACGGTGAGTTCCCGACTGAGCTTCGCAAAGATGCGCGCTCGTTTGGCGTCGATCGCGCCTTTGAAGTGTTTGACTTTCGCCCATTTGCTGTGGCCGGCCATAAGCGAGGTGGCGCCGAGCTTGCCGCACAAGTGCCGCTTGCGCAACGAGCGGTGAACGAGGATCAAGACGCTTTTCCGCGTTCAACACCGACCCTCACCCGGATCCGTCCCCCAGCGGGGGCGGGAACACGCCCCGGGCACGGAGCGCGACCAGGGCCTCGCGAGCGGCCTCCGATTCGGCGGCCTTCTTCGTCTTGCCCGTCCCGCGCCCGAGGGTCTGTCCATGGTAGCTGACCGCACATTCGAACAGACGGTCGTGGTCGGGCCCGGTCACTGCGATCATCTGGTAATCGGGAGCCCGGGCCGATTCGGCCTGCAGCAGTTCCTGCAATTCCCCCTTGGGATTGTGGAGGCTGGGCAGGTCGTGCAACTGCCCAAAGGCCTCGCGGAATCGATGGAGAACAAAGTCGCGCGCGCGATCGAGGCCCCCGTCGAGGTAGATGGCCCCAACGATGGCTTCAAAGGCGTCGGCGAGCGCAGAAGCCCGTTCCCTGCCGCCAGTGCCCTCTTCGGAACGACTCATGCGCAGAAAGCTCCCGACGCCAAGCCCGCGGCTTTGGATCGCCAGGGTTCGCCGGTTCACCATCTCGGCTCGCGCCTGGGTCAGCGGCCCTTCCTCGAGGCCGGGGAACTTGTCGTAGAGTTCGCGGGTCAGGATGAGTTGCAGGACGGCGTCTCCGAGGAATTCGAGGCGCTGGTTGTGCGGCGTCCCGGAACCGAAATCATGCGTGATGGAGGGGTGGGTCAGGGCCAGCTCGAGGAGCGCGGGATTCTGAAACGCGTGGCCCAGGATCACCTGAAGATCCGCGAGGGGCTTCGGGGTCTGGATCTCGCGTGTCGAGGACGAAGAAACGGGTGGGACGGACGACGAGACTCCGGGCGGAGATGCGGATTGGGGCAACTCACGCGCGGCGGCCATGACCAGCAGTTCAGGAGGCGACAGGTCTCGCCAGGCTGGGATCGTCGTGAGCGGTGGAGTCGGCTCCCGCTTCCGGCGGGGCGCCCGGTACACCCGCCGGCTCAGATGGGAACAGCCCGCTGGTTTCGACCCCCTGCGGAGGGAGTCCTTGCTCGAGGAGTTGAGCGACGTCGTGATGCACCTGGGTCAACTGGTTGAGGCGGAGTTCAGGATCCGACACGGAGAAGATTTCGCCGGTTCGCGGCAATTCGTAGACGAAGACGCGGCGACCTTCGTGCAGGGCCTGTTCGCGAAGCTTCAGCAGGCGCTTTCGTTCGAGCATGACCGCGAGGATGAAGGCTGCGGGCCGCCACTCAGGCGCGTCGCGCTCCATCAACTGGCGGAGCAGCGCCTCGGCGCTGTCGCGCCGGATGGGTTCGGGCGGGGCGGCGGGAGGAACAGAGAAAAGTCCCTGCCAGTGGGAGATGAAACCCTTTCGCTCGGTGGCGCCATGGCGGTGTTGTTCATCCCAGCAGGCGCCGCAGACGTCGACTCGCTCGAAGCCATGACGGATCTCGAACAAAAGGGTGTGGTAGGATTCCTTGTCAGCGAAGGGCCGCTGGCATCTCTGGCATGCCCGCGAGCGGCCTTGAATGTTCCAATCGTTCATGCGTCGAAGAGTCCGGCACCCGAGAGCAAGTATTTCCCGCCGGGCAAACCGGGCAACAGCATTCTCCTGGATTTCGTTCGAAAGCCGCTCGCCGAGACGCTGGAAGGTGCCGCAAGGTTGGCCCGGACGACAGACCGCGCATGCGCACGATCTACACCATCGTCTTCACGTTGGGTTTCTTTCTGGCCTCGCCGTACTATTTCTTCCGCATCTGGCGACGGGGCAACTGGCGTGAAGGATTCTCCGAGCGATTCGCCAGGTATCCGGCCCGGGTCAAGCAGGCGCTGTCGAACCGGCAGATGGTCTGGCTCCACGGTGTCAGCGTGGGGGAGGCCAACCTTGCCGCGCTCCTGACACTGGCCCTCGAACGACGCCTTCCTCACCTGAAGTTCGTGGTGTCCACGACGACCACGACCGGGATGGGCGAACTGCGACGGAAGCTGCCGACACTCGTCGAGAAGATCTATTTTCCAATCGATCGGCGACCCTGGGTTCGGCGGGCGTTCTCGGTGCTGCGACCCGAGGTGGTCGTGTTCCTGGAGGCCGAGCTGTGGCCGAATTTTTTGTGGCACGCCCGGAGGCGGCGCGTTCCAGTTGTGCTGGCAAACGCGCGCATCTCGGAGCGGTCCTTTCGGCGCTATCACCGGGCCGGATTCCTGTTCCGGGACCTGTTCCGCGGACTTGCGGCGGTGACGACCCAAAGTGAGCGCGATTCGGATCGGCTCGAGGCGCTGGGTTGTCGGCGGCACGCCCTGCGGGTGGTCGGAAGTCTCAAGTTCGAGACGCCGATAGCGGCGGATCACCGGCCGCTGGACGTCCCCGGGATCCTGCGGGGCGCGGGCATGCCGGACGGCGCGCTGGTCTTGCTCGCGTGCAGCACGCACGATGGAGAGGAGGCACTGCTGGCCGACGCGTTCCGCCGGCTCAGGAAGCGGCATCCCTCGCTGTACCTGGTCCTCGTTCCGCGCCATTTCGAGCGAAGTCGGTCCATTGGAGGGCAGCTCGAACGACGTCGCATCCGGTACGTGTATCGAAGCGAAGTCACCGCCGGCACCCCTCTGCCGCCCGGCAGTTCCGAGTGCCTGGTGGTGAACAGCACGGGCGAGCTGCGGCATTTCTATCCGCATGCCAGCGTGGTGTTCGTCGGAAAGAGTCTTGTGGGGCGCGGCGGGCAGACACCCATCGAACCGGCGGCCGCGGGAAGGCCCATCCTGTTCGGGCCGCACATGGAGAATTTCCCCGACATCGCGCCACGATTCATCGAGGCGGACGCTGCGGTGCAGGTGGCTGATGCGGCCGAGTTGGAGGAGGTCCTGGACAGCCTGCTTTCGGATGAGCAGCGGCGGGAGACCCTGGGTCGGAACGCGCTGGCGGTTGTGGAATCGAACCGGGGTGCGCTGGAGCGAACGGTCGAACTTATCGTGGAGATCCTTCGCGAGCGCGGCGTGACGACCGACTGACCCGCGTGTCGCTTCCGGGGTCGACCTTTCCTCCCAACACCGACCCGCACCTGGTGTGGCGTCTCACAAATGGCTGGAGTCTTGTTGCGTCCAATTTGGCCGGGGGCGGGATTTTGAATCGGGGTTCCCTCGACCGAACCCGCGGCGGTTCAAGGTCCGCGGCGCGCGGTTCAACTTTCCCGGTCGCGCCATGGCATAATTTGGGCTCGGGATGGAGGCTTCGATCGGGCATTGTGCGGCCTCAGTTGCATGAAACGAAAGTCCGCCCCCCGTTCCCGTCCCCAGTCCCTCGAGCGTGCCTGGTCCTCCGCGGTTCTCGACGGCATCGAACGCGCCGCAAGCCGCGGGATGCTGTATGGAACCGGGTACAAGCGGGAGGATTTCCAGAAGTCCCAGGTCGGAGTGGCGTCGACCTGGAGCATGGTGACTCCCTGCAACATGCACATCGACCAACTGGCGGTGAGCGTGGCGCAAGGCATCAACGAAGCCGGAGGGAAGGCGGTCGTCTTCAATACCATCACCATCTCCGACGGGATCTCGATGGGGACCGAAGGGATGAAATACTCGCTGGTGTCACGCGAGGTCATCGCGGATTCCATCGAAACCGTGGTGGGCTGCCAGGGTTTTGACGGCTTCGTTGCGATCGGTGGATGCGACAAGAACATGCCGGGCTGCCTGATGGCGATGGCGCGTCTCAACCGGCCCGCGGTGTTCGTCTACGGCGGTACGATCCTGCCCGGTCGCCACGACGGACGCGACGTGGACATCGTGAACATCTTCGAGGCGGTCGGGAAACATGCGGCCGGCGCGTATTCGCCCAATGAAGTCGAGGCGATCGCCGAATGCGCGATTCCAGGCGCCGGGGCGTGCGGCGGGATGTACACCGCGAACACCATGGCCAGTGCGATCGAGGCGCTCGGCATGAGTCTCCCCAATTCCTCGGCCCAGGCGGCGCTTTCCGATGCCAAGACACAGGATTGCGAGCAGGCGGGCGCGGCGGTGCTGCATCTCATTCAGCGAGGCATTCGTCCGCGCGACATCCTGACCCGCGAGGCCTTCGAGAATGCCATGACCCTCGTGATCGCGCTCGGTGGATCCACCAATGCCGTCCTGCACCTCATTGCCATGGCCCACACGGCCGGCATCAAACTCACGCTTGCGGACTGGACCCGCGTCGGCAAGCGGGTTCCGGTCCTTGCGGACCTTAAGCCGAGCGGTCGGTACGTCATGGCGCGACTGGTCGAAATCGGAGGAACGGTGCCGCTCATGAAGATGCTTTTGGACGAAGACCTCATGCACGGGGATTGCCTCACCGTGACGGGTCGGACCCTGCGCGATAATCTTCGGAAGGCGCCCGCCTATCCGCCGGGTCAGGACATCGTCCGTGGGTTTGACAATCCCCTGAAGCCGCAGAGTCACCTCGTCGTGTTTGGCGGAAATCTCTGTCCGCAAGGCGCGGTGGGAAAGATCAGCGGGAAGGAGGGGCTGCGCTTCGAAGGCCGCGCCATCGTGTTTGAGCGCGAAGAGGACGCCCTTCGCGGCATCCTCGGGGGGAAGGTCCGCAAGGGGCATGTGGTGGTGATCCGTGGCGAAGGGCCGCGCGGCGGTCCGGGGATGCGTGAGATGTTATCCCCGACGGGGGCCATCATGGGCAAGGGACTGGGGAAGGATGTGGCCCTGATCACCGATGGCCGCTTCAGCGGGGGTTCGCACGGATTCGTCATTGGCCACGTCACGCCCGAGGCCTTCGACGGCGGACCGATTGCGCTGGTGAGGAATGGCGACCCCATTGTGATCGATGCCGTTCGCCGCGAGATCGCGTTAGAACTGCCGGCGAGGGAAATCAAGGCGCGGCGAGCGGAATGGAAGGCACCGCGCCCGCGCTATACGCGCGGGGTGCTGGCGAAGTACGCGGCCCAGGTCAGCTCGGCGAGCGAAGGGGCGGTGACAGACGCCGCATTCAATCATGGATCGCGCGATCGATGAACGCATTGGATGGACGGTCGCTTCCGCCGTTCCTCTCCCGCCCTCGCGGGCCGGAGGTTTTTCACCGCGGTTGACGCTTTGATCCGTGAGCCTGCGCACGCGCTTGCTCCTGCTCGTGCTGGTGCCTGTGGTGCCGGCCCTGGTACTGGCGCTGTGGACGAGTCTCCACCAGCGCAAGGTCGAGGCCCAACGCGTCGAACAGGATGCCGCCCGTGTGGTGGAATTGGCGGCCGCCGGCCAGAGAGCCTTGTTGGACGCCACCCGCCAGCACCTTGAGGCGCTCGCGCATCTGCCCCAGGCCCGAGGAACGAACATCGCGGCGTTCGACGTGTTCTTTTCGAACATCCCCAAGATCTATACTGACTACACTGATTTTGGCCTGCTCGAGACGAACGGCGAGCTGATCTCGTCCTCCTTCGCGCGCAGTCTTGCCGGGCCCGCCGCGGACCAGGGCCGGCTCCTGGACCGCGTGCGGCAAACGCGAACCTTTGTGGTCGGGCGATCGTCCAGGACAGACGGCTCACGCAAGGCGGGACTGGTCTGCGGCCATCCTGTATTCGATGAGAACGGTCGCCTGATGCGGATCCTGTACGCGACGCTCGACAGGGCGGCGATGGAACGGGCCGCGCGCCGCGCCCAACTGCCGGCGGGGGGGTTGTGCCTGGTGCTGGACAACGCCGGACGGGTGCTGACGGCACAACCGGACCCCGGCCGATGGGGGGGGAGCAACCTGGTGAATTCGGTGTTCGGCCGCGCGCTGTTGGAACGTGGCACCGGCACGATGCGCACCCGCGATCCCGACGGCGTGGCGCGCTTGACCGCCTTCACCGCGGTTCAGGGGGCACGCGACCCGCAGTTGTTTGTGAGTGTCGGCGTGCCCACGTCATTCGCCTATGCGCCGGTGCGTTGGATGCTGATCCGGAATCTCCTGATCCTCGGCGCGGTGGCCCTGCTTGCGATGGCCGCGGCCTGGTATTACGCGAGCGTGCAGATCATCCGTCCGGTGCGCGACATGGTCGATGTGACGCGCCGCCTGGCCGGCGGCGACCTGACCGTGCGGACAAAGCCCTCGGGCGTGGCGGCCGAATTTCGCGAACTGGAGATCGCGTTCGATGACATGGCGGAGGCGCTTGCCCGTCAGCGACGCGAGACGGATGCCTCGCAGTCGGCACTGCGGGACCTCACGGCGAGCCTGGAGCGCCGTGTGCAAGAGCGAACGATGCAGCTCGAGGAGGCGAACAAGGAGCTGGAATCCTTTTCGTACTCCGTGTCCCACGACCTCCGGGCGCCGCTCCGGCACATCGCTGGCTTTCTCAACCTGCTGACGCGGGACGACGGGACGACCCTCTCCGATTCGGGACGGCGCTACACCGGGATCATTTCGGATGCGGCGAGGAGGATGGGGGCCCTCATCGACGACCTCCTGGATTTCTCCCGCACGGGCCGCAAGGACCTCGTGCGGATCGAGGTCGACATGCGGGCGCTGGTCGATGAGGTCCTCCACGACCTGGCAAACGATCTCGCCGGGCGCTCCGTGGAGTGGGTGATCGGAGACCTGCCGCGGGTCTCGAGTGACCGGTCGCTTCTCAAGCAGGTGTGGTTCAATCTCCTTTCGAATGCGGTGAAGTACAGCCGGAACCGGGAAACAGCCCGTGTCGAGGTCCAGTGTCGCCAGGAAGGTTCGAATTTTGAGTTTCGGGTCAGCGACAATGGCGCCGGTTTCGATCCGAGATTCGCCGGAAAGCTGTTTGGCGTCTTTCAGCGGCTTCATCGACAGGAGGAATTCGACGGGACGGGGATTGGCCTTGCGAATGTGCGCCGCATCGTGACCCGCCATGGTGGACGGGTCTGGGCCGAGGGAAGGATCAACGAAGGCGCCGCATTTTATTTTTCTTTGCCGACGGCACCGGCATGACGCCCTTCGTCGCGCCTCGCCATCCGGCCTTTCCTGCGAAACCAGGGCCCTTCCTGTTTTTCAGACGGACTCTAAGCGCCTCGTGCGCGATGCTTCGCCGCGTCACTTTCAATCCTGCTGAGTGAAAACTTCATCACTGAATCGACGGATCCTTTCTCCAGGTGGGCTCGCCCTTGTGTGCGCCGCGGCCCTGAACGCGTTGGGTTCCCTGCACGCCATTCCCGCGTCCGACCTGCCCGCGTTTCACTCGCTGCGGGATGCGAAGCGCGTGGTGTTTCTGGGAGACAGCATCACGTACGCGGGGGAGTACGTGGAGTTCATCGAAACGTACTTCCGACTCCAGGATCCGACGTGGGCCGGGGAATTCATCAACCTTGGGTTGCCCAGCGAAACTGTTTCAGGCCTTTCCGAACCCGGACACGCCGGGGGCGCCTTTCCGCGTCCGGACCTCCACGAACGGCTCGACCGGGTCCTGGAACGGGCACGGCCGGATTTGATCTTCGCCTGCTACGGCATGAACGACGGTATCTATTATCCGTACTCCAAAGATCGGATGGCCCGGTTCCAGGATGGAATCCGGCGTCTTCGGGAGAAGGCCGGAGCCGCCGGCATTCCACTGGTCCATATCACGCCTCCGGTATTTGATCCGCTGCCCCTGGCCGGTCACACATTGCCGGCCGGACGCGACGAGTACCGTCAACCCTTTGAGGGCTACAATGGGGTCCTCGACCGATTCTCCGACTGGCTGATCGCGCAACGGGAGAAGGGCTGGGATGTCATTGATGTTCACGGACCGATGAACCGGTTCCTCGCCGCGCGTCGCCAGAAGGACCCTGGATTCATTCTCGCGCGGGATGGGGTGCATGCCAACGCCCAGGGTCATTGGCTCATCGCCAGGGAGATCCTTCGCCGGCTGGGTGCGCCGAAGGACCTGGTCGATGGGGACGATCCCGCCCAACTGACCCGGGAACATCCGCGGGGAACCGAGGTGCTCGAACTTGTGCGTCAACGCCAGCGACTGCTGAAGGACGCCTGGCTCTCGTATGTGGGGCATCAGCGCCCCGGGATGAACAAGGGCAAACCCCTGGTGGAAGCGGAAAACGAAGCTGGGATCCTCGCGGGCAGGATCCGGGAGATGGTGGGTCGCTGAGGCGGACAGCGATTCTCACCCGGTTCGTTTCACCAGGGGATCTCCTGGCGATCCCTGAAGAACTTTCCAGTCAGATCGGGCGGGGCCACGGTCGCCAGCCAGACGGCAGTATCCGCCCCTTCGGCGGGCGTGCGCGGCGCCTCGGCGCCTCCCATATCCGTGCGACACCACCCGGGGCAGACGACGTTGACGGCGATGCCGAGCGGCTTGAGTTCGGCGGCGAGCAGACATGTGAGGGCGTTGAGGGCGGTCTTGGAGATTTGGTAGGCCGGCGCCCAGAGCGATGTGCTCATGTCGCAGAGCTGACCGCCACCGCTCGAGATGTTGATGATGCGGGCCCGGTTGCCCGCCTGGAGGAGAGGCAGGAAGCCATGGGTGACCTTGAGCACGCCGACGAGGTTTGTCTCGAGAGTGGAACGTAAGACATCCGGGGGGGTCTGGCTCGGGGGTTGCTGCCGATCCAGCAGGACCCCGGCATTGTTGATGAGAACCTGGAGGCGGCCGCTGCGGGATTGGACCGTGGCGACGGCGGCGGCGACACTCTCGGGCCGCGTGACATCCAGTTCGAGGGCCTGGACGGTGTGCCCGTCCAGGGCAAGACGTTCGGCGGCTGCGGCACCCCTCCGCGCGTCGCGTGCTCCCACCCACACCTGGAAATCCCTGGCGGCCAGTTGGCGCGCGATTTCGAGTCCGATTCCTTTATTGGCGCCGGTTACCAGCGCCACCGATTGAGGACCGTTCATGCTTCGACCGCCATCGTGCAGCCGTCCTTTCCCCCGTCAACGCGGAGAGGACGGAAACTGGACCCTGGCTCAGAACCATGCGAGATCGATCGGCCCATCAGCCCGTTCCCAGGCGCGGCCGAATTCGCGCGTCACAGCCTCGGCAGCACGGTCCGATCCGTGCTTGCGACGGAGGCACTCCTGCAGTCCCGCCAGCGACCAGCCACTGCCGGGGTGCCGGTTGAGGTCTGCCCGGAAGACCGCCTCGGCGTCCGCGGGTTGGTCGAGGGCGAGCAGGGCCGCGCCGAGTGCCAGGCGGGCCGGCGCATGCCAAAAGGGTGGCTCCATGTACGGGATGGAATCCTCGAGGGTGACCGCCCGTCGCAGGGCGTCGAGGGCCCGGTTGGAATCGCCATGAGCGAGGGCGCTTTTGCCCTTGAGAATGGCCTCGGCGACACCGAAGACCTGCGTGGCCGGGAAGAAGGGAGAATCCATTTTCTTCAACGCCTCCGACGGCCCGATCTGCTGCATCGCCTCCAGGTGACGGGTTGCGGCATCGGCGTCCTTGCGGGCGGCCGCCGCCAGCCCCTGCGTGAAATGCCAGAGCGCCCGATCGAGCGGGAATTCCGCGGCAGGCTCGGGTTCACGGGCCAACTCGTCCCAGCGGCCGAATCGCGCCAGGGTGAGCAGGGTCAGGTGGCGAAAGCGCGGCGCCTCGAGGAGGGCCGACGGGCCGCAACGGACATCGCGTTCCAGGTCCTGAATGCGCGAGGCGGCCTTGAGGGCGTCGGTGAAACGACCGGCGCAAAGGTCTGCAAACCAGAGGAAGTGGAGGTTATGCGGGTAGTACACGGCCGGATAGAATCCCTGGGCGCGGCAGTCGGCGACGTACCGGTGATCGACCTCCGAGGCGAGGGCGTTGACATCGATGGCGTCGCCGTAGCGACCCATTCGGAGATAGATGTGGGAGGGCATGTGGATCAGGTGAGCGGCACCGAGATGAAGACGGCGCAACCGGTCAGCGCTGGGCAGCCCGTCCTCCGGTGTGGGCCCAGCCTCGACGGCATGAATGAAGAAGTGATTGGCACCGGGATGGTCCGGATCGCGTCGGAGCACTTGTCGAAGGACGCTGAGGACCTCAGCCATGACGGGTTTGGGCACCCGTTCAAGGTCCCAATAATTCCAAGGCGTGGTGTCCATGACGGCTTCGGCGAAGAGGACGGCTGCGTCCGGGTCGTCGGGGAACCGGCGCATCACCTCCCGCGTGGCATTGGCATAATCGGTGTCAAGAGAGGTTCGGTCCTCAACGGGGTCCTGCCGGTATCGTTTCGAGAGGGCTTCGATGTAGGCCTGTTCGGCGGGTGTCGCGGCGGGAGCGAGTTCGCGTGCCTTTTCCAGCGCTGCCCAGGCGGGCGCCGCCGCCGTTGGATCCATGGGGCGGTTGATGTTGGGTCCATAAGCGTAGGCGATGCCCCATTGGGCCATGGCGCACTTCGGATCGAGGCGGAATGCCGCCTGGAACGATCGGATCGCCTCTTCGTGGTTGAAGCCGTAGAGCAGGACGAGGCCCTGGTCGAAATAGCGTTGAGCCTGCGGGGATTCCGTTGTCACCCGGTGATGGTGGTCGCCGAGGTTATCAAACAAGGGCGCGAGGCGAGACGCATCGGCGGCGGGGGCGGCATTCGCCCCCGATGCGAGTCCAAGCCCACAGGCGAACAGACAGGATGCGATCCGAGTTCGGGTGATAACCCTGTGGGAAGCTGCCTGGGCCCGTGACGATCGCGCACCGAGGACCTTGAACCAGGGGTGAGAGCCCTCACCCGCCCCCGCAGTCGCGGGGGCACCCTCTCCCATCGGATGCTGGTCATTACGGACATTCTGCATCGCTGGAGACCGGGGCTGGGCGTCATTGTTGGACATGCTCAGCATCCGATGGGAGAGGGACGGGCTGAGGGTCGGTTCATGGGAAGGCTGGTCCATCGGATCAGAATGGGAAGGAGGCATTGGTCGTGTGTTGGTTCCGTGGAGGGCTGATGCCCGGAGACAAGCCCAGGTCACGCCCCATGTTGAAGCGCAAACCCGCCGACGATCCTGTCAGAAAAATGAGAGGGTTTGGTCCCCCCGTGTGGGGTATTGACGCCGAACGGCTGCTTGCACCCCGCCAGGCGGCGGGGCCGCGGAGGCGGTTTATTCGTACCGGAGCGCCTGGATAGGCGCGAGCTTGGCGGCCTTGATTGCCGGAATGAAGCTCGCGACGAGACCGACGATGAGGCTGAAGGCCACCGCGACGGCAACCGGCGCGACGGTGATCACCGGCGCATTGGCGCTCGGGGACAGGTACTCCAACAGGAACACCAGCCCGAAGGAGGCGATCACACCGGCAAGTCCGCCCAATCCGGCGAGGACGCAGCCTTCAACCAGGACCTGGAGAAAGATGCCGAGGGGCGAAGCGCCGATGGCCTTGCAGGTTCCGATCTCCCGGATGCGCTCGGTGATGCTGGCGAGCATGATGTTCATGATGCCAATGCCGCCGACGAGGAGACTCAGGCCCGCAATGATCCCGCCGCTGGTCCGGGCGTTGCTGATGCGCTTGTTGATATCGTCCAGCCGGTTCTCCTGGGTTTCAAAGGTGAAGTCCTCGATGCCGTGGTGGGTGAGGAGGAGGACATTGCGCGCCTGCTGCAGGGCGGGTTCGAGGTGGTCGAGGTCGCGCACCTTGATGTCGATGTCGGAGAGCTTCGGCTCCGGGATGCCGCCCGTGCCGGACGCACTGCGGAACTTCACCCAGGCGGTGTTTAAGGGCATGTAGACGACGTTGTTCTTTCGCCAGTACGCATCCCATCGCTTGCTGCGCCAACCGCGCGAGCGCGAGACAGTGCCCGCGGCCGCGGTGTTGGTGGTCGTCTCGCTGTCGGTGTCGCGATGCCTCTTTTCCCGCTCGCTCTCGTAATGCTTGAACATCCCGACGATGGTGAACGGTTGACCACTGATGAGGATTTGTTCACCGACGGGGATGATCTCCCGCCCCGTTTCCGACGGGGCTCCGAAGAGTTCGTCCCGGATGCCGGTGCCAATGACGCAGACGCTGCGGGCCAATTCCTCGTCGAGATCGGTGAAGAACCGGCCGTACGCAACCTCGTAGAGGTTCATGTCGAGGACGGGGGGCCAGACGCCGACAACTTCCGAGGGCCTGTGATCCTTTCCGTGGCGCGAAACGAAGGCGCGGTGGACCGCCATCTCGGGCGAGATGACGCTCAGGAGCGGGGCGCTCGCTTCCAGGGCTCGGACGTCGCGCAGGGTCCGTCCGGGGGCGAGGTCGCGGAGGTTTTCCTGGGCCGCCGGGACCTCCTGTTCACGGATGAGGACCTTGTTGAGGCCGCCCATGGCGATCATGGACTCCTTCCAGCCGTTCTCCATGCCCTTTACGATGGCGGCCATCGCCACCAGGCTCGACACACCCAGAACGATGCCGAGCATGGTAAGGAGCGAGCGGAACTTGTGGGTCCAGACCTCCTTCAGACCGATGAGGAGCGCGATGTACAGCGTCATGTCCTCAGTCGTAACGGAGGGCCTGGATCGGGTGGAGTCGCGAGGCACGCACGGCGGGATAAAGGCCGGCGCAGATCCCCGTCAGGACGCTGAACGCGAATGCGACACCCAGGGCCAGTGCCGTGATCTGGGGGGCGTTGTCTGTCGGGGTCATCATGCCGATGATTCGGACCACCCCGACGGAGCAGGCGAGTCCGGCCAGGCCGCCCACGACCGAGATGACGACCGATTCGATGAGGATCTGGCTGAAGATCGCGGTCGTGGAGGCGCCGACGGCCTTGCGGATGCCGATCTCGCGCACGCGTTCGGAGATGCTGGCCAGCATGATGTTCATAATGCCGATCCCCCCGACGATCAGGCTGATGGCGGCAATCACCGTTCCGCTCATCCTGGCATTGCGGATCGAGTTGTTGATGTCCGCGGCCCAGTCCTCCTGGGTCCGAAAAATGAAGTCCTCGATCCCATGGTGGTTGAGCATGAGGACATTTCTGGCCTGCTGAAGCGCGGGTTCGAGTAATTCGATGTTCGGGACCCGGAACTGGAGATTCGAAAGACGCAGGTCCGGGGCGGCATTGGTGCCGGCGCCGGAGCGGAACTTCACCATCATCGTCTCCAGGGGAATCATGGCGGTGTCATTCTTGACGTGAAAGACCCAGCCACCCGGTCCGCCCCCGCCCCACCCCCGCCGGCGGCTGGGGCCGGTCGCCAGATTGGTCTGGCCGGAGGTGCGGAGGTATTCCTGCTCCCGACGCGATTGATCGCTTTGATAATGGCGCAACAACCCGACGATCGTGAAGGACTGGCCGTTGATCGTGATGCGCTTTCCGATCGGGAGGATTTCGCGCCCGGTCTCCTCGGGCGACCCGAAGAGGTCATCGCGAATCTCCGTGCCGATCACGCAGACGCTGCGGGCGCGTTCGTCGTCCAGGGGTGTCAACATACGACCGTGCTCGACGACATGCTCGTTGAGCTTGGCGTAGCCTGGCCATGTGCCGGCAAGGATCCGGGCCCGCGTGCTCTTTCCGCCATAGCTGAACACGGCCGAGTCGTCCGACCAGGCGTTCATTTCGTAGGTGGGAACAATGTCCTGGAGCAGGGGGGCGCTGGCCTGAAGCGCGTGAACGTCGGAGAGGGTCAGTCCCGGCGCCTGGTCCGCGAGCTGGGCTTGCGACACCGGAAGGTCGTCCTGCGGCTCCACGCGGACCTTCTCCAGGCCCCCCATTTCGACGAGGGCCTCCTTCATCCCGTTCTCCATGCCATGCACGAGGGCAGACATGGCGACGAGGCTGGCGACGCCCAGGATCACCCCGCACATCGTCAGGACCGACCGGGCCTTGTGGGCCCAGATCTCCTTCAATCCCGTGCCTATGATGGTCCCCAGATTCACGCGATTCCGACGACAGCGAGCACCTCGCCGAAGTCCCTCAATCTGGCGGGACGCCGCCAAATTTCAACGCGCCATTGACGGCCGTTCAGGCGTCGGTGCCGGGGACGGTCATGGTGGTGGGATTCGGAGGTAGGTCCCCGGCAGCAATCGCCGCTCGTTGATGCCGGGATTCGCCCGGCGGATGGCCTCCACCGAGACCCCATAGGCGCGCGAGATCCGGTGGAGGGTCTCGCCCCGCTGGATCCGGTGGAGACGCGACGACGGACTCGTGGCGGAGGCCGAAGGGGACAGCCGCCGTTCGGATTCCGGGGAGGCGTCATACCGCGACCGTGCAGCCGGGGGCGCGGCGGGGGGGGGCGTCCTGGACCGGGCGATTCGCGAATCGTTCGCGGCGGCATCGTCGTTGGCCCGGGCCAAATCGCCGCCGACGGCGGCCAGGGAGACGCGCCGCACCTCGTTGCTCCAATAGGCGACCTGGGTCAGGAGATTGGCGACCTGGGCGCGCAGGGCCCTGTTCTCTCCGCGAACCGCCTCGAGGTCGCGGGCGATGGTTTCGCTGCGGATGACCAGCGGCACGGAGGTGGCGAGCCGTTCGGTGCAGTTGGTCACACGACGTCGGATGTCATCGGCCCGGGGGTCATCGGGCCGAAGGCGAAGGTACCGCTGGTAGTGGTAGACGGCGTAGGCGTAGCGGCGGAGCTGGCTCTCGCAAAGCGAGGCGTAGCTCAGGTGCACCAGGGGGGAACGCGGGTTCCTGTCCAGGGCGCGCTCATAATACTCGGCCGCGCCTTCGTAGTCGCCAAGCCGCTCGGCATCCCGCGCGCGCTGAAAATCACGGTCGCGCTCGTCGTCGCTGGAAAGAAGACCGTCGGGCGTGCAACCGCTCCATACGATGCACGAGAGCGCCACCATCAGCAGCAACAGCGCGCGCCGCCCGCGCCGCTGCGCCGCATTCCATAACATGGGACCGAAGCTAAACGACGCCCCGGCGTGCTGCAATTGCGTGCACCAGATGGACGGCGACTTGCCGGTTGACGCCGCTTCGGTTCTCCCGGGTAACGTGCCGCCGATGCCGCGAATCCAACGCGCCCTTCTCTCCGTCTCCGACAAGGCCGGTCTCGTCCCATTTGCGCGGGTGCTCGTGGGGGCCGGCGTCGAATTGATTTCGACCGGCGGGACCGCGAAGGCGCTTGCCGGGGCCGGGCTGCCGGTCATCGAACTCGGCGCGTATACCGGTTTCCCGGAGATGCTCGACGGCAGGGTGAAGACGCTCCACCCGAAGGTTCACGCGGGGCTGTTGTTTGTCCGCGGCAACCGCGACCACGAGCAGGCCATCGCCCAGCATGGCATGGGTCCGATCGACCTCGTGGTCGTCAACCTCTACCCATTCGAAGCCACTGTCGCGCGCCAGGACGTCCCGCTTGCCGAGGCGATCGAGAACATCGACATCGGCGGGCCATCGATGCTCCGAAGCGCCGCCAAGAACCACGAGAGCGTCACGGTCGTGACGGATCCGTCGGACTACGTCGAGGTCGGAGAACAGATCGCGCGGGACGGCGGGACGACGCTCGAACTGCGGCGGCGCCTGGCGGCGCGCGTGTTTGCCCGGACGGCGGCGTATGACGCGGCGATCGCGGCGCACCTCGGCGGAGCCTTTTCGAAGAATGCCCGTCTGCCGTCGCAGCTTGTCCTGGCCAGTCCCCGGGTGCAGGCGTTGCGCTATGGGGAAAACCCGCACCAGGAGGCGGCGCTCTACGGTCGCTTCGGCGAGTTCTTCGAGCAGCTCCATGGGAAGGAGCTTTCGTACAACAACATCCTGGACCTGACGGCGGCCACGTCGCTGATGGCCGAGTTCTTCGCAGACACCGATCCGCCCACGCTCGCCATCCTCAAGCACACCAATCCGTGCGGCGTCGGGCAGGGGGCGGACCTCCGATCGGCATGGGAGCACGCGCTCGCCACTGACCGCCAGGCGCCCTTTGGCGGGATCATCGCCGTCAATCGCCCGCTCGATGCCGCCTGCGCGGAGGCGGTCTCCGGGATCTTCAGCGAGGTTATCATCGCCCCGGCCTTCAGTCCCGAGTCGCTGGAAATCCTCAAGAAGAAGAAAAACCTCCGGCTTGTTCGCGCGCGATTGCCGGTCGATTCGGCCGGGAAATGGGACGTGCGCGCCGTGGGCTGGGAGAGCTATCTCGTTCAGGAACCCGATCGGCTTCTGATGGCGGAAGGCAATCCGCGCCCCGTCACCGGTCGCGCGCCATCGTCGCTCGAACTCGACGCCATGCGTTTTGGCTGGCGCGTCGTGAAGCACGTGAAATCCAACGCGATTGTCTACGTCCGCGCGGACGCGGCGGGCCATGGCCGGACGCTTGGGATTGGGGCGGGACAGATGAGCCGGGTGGATGCCAGCCGGATCGCGGTGTGGAAGGCGGGAGAAGCCGGGTTGAGCCTCGAGGGCAGCGTGGTGTGCAGCGACGCCTATTTCCCCTTTCCGGATGGGTTGGTGGCCGCCGCCGACGCCGGCGCGGTCGCTGCCATTCAACCCGGGGGTTCCGTGCGGGATGCCGAGGTGATCCGCGCCGCGGATGAACGGGGCATGGCGATGGTGTTCTCAGGGATGCGTCACTTCCGACACTGACTGAGACTCACCGGACCTCACGGACGGCATTCTGGCTGCCGTACTCGTTCGGCACGCGCAGAGTGCATTCCGGGTCGTCCCGCCACTGTCCATCCACCAGGAAGCGGTAGTGATGTGTGCCGGGAGGCAGGTCCACGCTGGTGTGCCATACGCCGCCGGCGCCCTTGCTCAGGCTGATCGGCGACTGGCGCCAGTGGGTGAAATCACCAACCAACTGTACGCTGAGCGCGGTCGGTGCGGTGATGCGGAAATCCTGTTTCGTTTTCTTCGCTGAAGCCATGGCTCTCTCCTTTGTTCGCCTGTTTGCTCCGCAGCCCGGTCTTCCGAGGAGGTTCGGACCACTCACTCAGGCTCATCACACGCCGCATATTGACCCGGCTTCCTCGATTTACAACCGGGCGGTGGCAAAACGGTTGAGATACTTGAGGGCGACCGCCATGTCCCTGGGCAGCGGACTCTCAATCTCCAGCGGTGCTCCCGCCACGGGGTGCAGGATGGTGAGTGCGGCCGCATGCAACGCCACCCTGTCCAATAGTGGCCGCTCCGGCCGCCCCCGGGGTTTACAATAGTCCCGTTTGAGCTCCGACAGTCGAAGGGGGTTTCCGCCATACGTCCGGTCGCCCACGATCGAACAGCCAACCTCCTGGAGATGCACCCGGATCTGGTGGGTCCGACCCGTGTGCGGCTGGCATTCAAGATACGTGAAGCCCAGGAACCGGCTCAGCACGCGGAAGTCCGTCCGACTTCTCTTGCCATCCCGACGATGGACCAGAATCACACCGGGCCGGTGAGGATGTGGCGCCAGCGGCGCATCGACGGAGAACGCATCGCCTGGAGGCGCGCCATGAACCAACGCCAGGTAGCGCTTCCCAGGCTTGCCGGAGCTGAACTGGTCGCCCAACGCGGTCAGGACGGGTTTGGTCCGGGCGAGCAGCAGGACCCCAGAGGTCTCGCAATCGAGGCGGTGAGCATTGGCGAGATAGTTGAATCCGCCCGCCCGGGACCAGGCGACTCCGCGCCGAATGTGCTCGTGGAGCAATCGCATTAAGTTCGGCCGCGACGGGTCGTAGCGATCGGGCGAGGTCAGAAGACCGGCCGGCTTGTCCACGGCCAGGAGGAAGTCGTCGAGGAAGAGGATGGGGATTTCCCAGTAACCCCCGGCATCCGGGGCCGACAGCTTCAGCACGCCAGGACTGGTGGGCGCGGCCTGTGCCATGGTTGATCCAGGATCCTCCAGGAGACCCGGTCCGGCCCGTTGCCCGCCCGTCCTGCCTGGTCAGGGCGCCGCGGTGGTCGCGTTGGTAGCGCTTCTGCCGAAACCCGGCATCCGGACATCGGCATCCGCAAAGCGCTTGCGCTGCCACTCCATGAACGCGGCAAGACGACCCGTTTGCCGGACCTGCCTGAGATAATCGTCGAGAGCCGACTTGACCTCCTCCTCCGGCGGCGGGGTGCGGGATTCCAGGAAGAGCACGAAACCGCCGTCCGCGGCCGGAACATAGTCCGCCACGGTCCCGGGCTGAAGGTCGGAGGCGGTGCGGAGCACTTCCGACACGGTGATCTGGGGCGGCAACCCGGGGATGGAGGTCGTCAATCGGGAAAGATTGGTGACGGTGAGGGTCTTGAGGCTGGCTTGAGAGGCGGCGGCCTCGAAGGACTTGTCGGAGGCCAGGTCCTTGCGCGCCAGGGCAGCGAATTCCTCACCCAGCTTCGCCGCAAGCGCGCGGGATTCAGTCTTGCGCACCGACTCCACGACACGATTCCGCACATTCTCAAACGGCTGGATCTCGCTGGGGATCCGCCGGTCAAAGGCGTAGACGTACACCGCGTCGTCGCCCACCACCGGGGTGGCAAAGGGTTCCTCCTCGGACAAGGCAAAGGCCGATCGGGTGAACGTCGGCGGCACCTGCATGTCCGTGGGCGGGCTGAACTGGTTGAAAGGAAGACTCGCGTGGACCGTCAGGCCGCTCTCCCGGGCCAATTGATTGAGCGAGTCCGGTTTGGCCTCGAGGCGATAGAGCTTGTTGGCGAATTCGACGGCCTGTTTGTGCGCCGCATCGAGGGCGAGGTTCTTCCTCAGTTGCTCCTTCATCTCCGCCTTCGCCGCCTCCGGGGGCATCACGTTGCCCTGGGCATCACGGAAGCTGTCGGGGCCGCGACGCTGGTATTCGGCGTCCAGACTCTCCACGAGGTTGCTGTTGCTGTTCACTTTCTCGTCGGCCACCGCGAGAAAGTTGGTCCCCGGAAACTTCACGTAGCGAACCTGGACCCGCTCCGGGATGCGGTACTCGGCGAGGTGATTGCTGTAATACCGCATGACGTTGGTGACGCTCAAATCGGTCCTGGCCAGGTAGTTGCTCGAGGCAATGGTCACGAATTGGACACTGTAGTGCTGATGGGCCTCCCGGTACCGCTCCGCCGCCTCCTGCGGGGGGACCAGCGTCCCGCTCAACCCGCCAATCTGGACCAACTGTTGAAGTCCAATCTCGTGCCGGATGAATTGCTCGAAGCCCGCCCGGGAAATCCCGGGTTCGCGCCCGATCCCGGCGAGAAACTGATCATAGGCGGCCCGGCTGAAACTCCCGGTCCGTTCGTCCTTCAGGAAGGAAAGCTCCACGATGCGCCCGGCCACGACCTCATCGGCGACCCGAATGCCAAGGCGTTCCGCCTCGCTGAGAAGGAAGAGGCGATTCAGGACCTGCTGTTGTTCCTCCAAATCGTGGAGCGGGGCGCGATTCTCCCCCCGCAAAAGACGGGCCAGTTCGATCTCCTGCCGGGCCTGGAGATATTCCTCCCGACCGATCGGCTCTCCGCGAATGGTCCCCAGCGACCCGCTGAGCATGGCACGCCCGCCACCCCGTTGATTGGGGGAAAAGAAGATCACAAAGCTGACGATCACGATGCCGATGAAAATCAGCCCGATCGCCTGGTGCTTGCGGATGAACTGGAACATACGTTTTTCCGGCGCAAAGGAGAGCGACCCTACCGCCTGACGGAAAATCCGGTCAAGGTCACACCGGACTTGAACGTCGGGTTTTCGGTGGACGGTGGTGCTAGAGTACGCCGCAGATTGCATGAGCACTCCCCTCGATCTACTGCCAGCGCGCACAGAAATGGAGCGTGCCGTCAAATCCCGCGACGCGAGCTACGACGGGATTTTCTACTTTGCCGTTCGCACCACCGGCGTCTTTTGCAGGCCGTCCTGTCCCTCGCGCGCCGAACCTCGCAACGTGGAGTTCTTCGCAACGCCACGGGACTGCCTTTCGGCGGGGTACCGTCCCTGCCGCCGCTGTGATCCCCTCCGCAGCTCCGGCGCGCCGCCCGAGTGGGTGGCGAAACTCCTGGCAAGGATGCAGACCCAACCCGACCTGCCCCTGCGGCCGGCCGATATCCGCGAGGCCGGTTCGAGCCCCGAACGCGCCCGCCGCTGGTTCAAGGCGCATTACGGCATGAGCCTTGCCGCCTGGTGTCGCGGGAGTCGGCTTTCCGGCGCATTCGACCGGATTCGAGACGGAGCCAGTCTCGATGACGCTGGATACGAGGCGGGTTACCAATCGCAGAGTGGTTTTCGCGAGGCCTTCTCCCAGACGTTTGGTCGGGCCCCGGGCAAGGCCAGGGAGACGGGCGATCGCGAGGTGCTGACGTGGGTCGAGAGTCCCCTGGGACCGCTCCTTGCCGGCGCCCTCGACGCGGGCCTCTGCCGACTCGAATATCCCGAGCCGGGCGGAGGAGCGGGTGACGGACAGGGGCTGGACGGAGGGAGAGATCCGGGTCGCGTGCGACTCCCCGGGATCCACCCCGTTCTGGAGGTCTTGCGACGCGAATTGGCGGAGTATTTTGACGGTCGTCGGCAGACCTTCACGGTGCCCGTGGTCCTCCAGGGAACTCCGTTCCAGGAGCGGGTCTGGAATGAGCTTCGAAGGATCCCGCATGGCGCGACGATCTCCTACGAGGAACTCGCCCGGCGCATGGGTCAACCCACGGCGCGGAGGGCCGTCGCGCAAGCCAACGGCGTGAACCGGATCGCGATCCTGATTCCCTGTCATCGCGTGATCGGGAAGGACGGCCGGTTGACGGGCTACGGCGGCGGGCTTTGGAGGAAGCGACTCCTGCTCGAGCTCGAGCGGACCGGTCGCCTGCCTGGGTGAACGGCGGAGCGGGCGCCGACCCGTGCGCGACGGTGGCCGCACCGGCGCCGAAAAACCAGTTGACACGTGACCCCACTGTCCGGCGGAATCCGGACGCCTTTCGTGGGAAAGGCTCTCATTGCGAGTGGGCGAGGGACTGGCCCGAGGACCCCACGGCAACCGGTGGCCACCGGCAGCGCGGCCACGTCCAGGTGCCAATTCCAGCCCGGTAAACGCCGGGGAAAATGAGAGGAGTGCCGGACCTTCGCGTGGTCCCTCTTCTCAGGCATGGGAAGGGGATTTTTTGTCCCCTCCAGCGTTGCCTCGAAAGGTTCAGAATGGACAAACCCAGTTCCTTCATGAAGGCGCTCAAGTGTCGGGAGTGCGGCCATGAGTACCCGTTGGAGGCAACCCACGTCTGCGAGTTCGATTTCGGTCCGCTCGAAGTCGTGTATGACTACGATCATATCCGCGCCCGCCTGACGCGGGGGCTCATTCAATCCCGTCCGTTGACCATGTGGCGGTACAGCGAATTGCTGCCGGTGGCCGGGGAACCGACGGTGGGCACGCAGGTGGGTTTCACCCCGCTGGTGAAGGCCGATCGCCTCGCCAAGCGCCTCGGCATCCGTGAACTCTGGATCAAAAACGACACCGTCAATTATCCCACGTTGTCCTTCAAGGACCGGGTCGTCAGCGTCGCCCTGAGCCGGGCGCGCGAACTTGGCTTCCACACGGTGGCCTGCGCCTCGACCGGGAACCTGGCGAACTCGGTTGCCGCCAACGCGGCCGCCGTCGGGCTCAAGGCGTATGTCTTCATTCCGCACGACCTCGAACAGGGAAAGGTGCTGAATTCGCTGATATACGGGGCGCGCGTCATCAGGATTCGGGGCCACTACGACGAGGTCAACCGGTTGTGCGCCGAGATCGCCGGGAAATACGGGTGGGCCTTCGTGAACGTCAACATGCGGCCGTATTATGCCGAGGGCTCCAAGAGCATGGGCTTCGAGATCCAGGAGCAACTGGGCTGGCGCCTTCCGCAGCACACGGTCGTTTGCATGGCCTCGGGATCACTCCTGACCAAGATCCATAAAAGCTACCAGGAGTTCACCCGACTCGGACTGGTGCCGGAGGGGACGTGGAAGATCCACGGTGCCCAGGCCACCGGATGCAATCCGATCACGGCGGCGCAGAAGGCCGGCCTCGATTTCTTCAAGCCAGTGCGGCCCGACACCATCGCGAAGTCGCTCGCCATCGGCACGCCTGCCGACGGCTTCTATGCGCTCAAGGTCATGAAGGAGACCGGAGGCTATGGCGAGGACGTCACCGACGACGAAATCCGCGAGGGCATCCGCATCCTTGCCGAAAGCGAGGGCATTTTCGCGGAGACAGCGGGCGGGGTCACGGTCGGGGTGGCCAAGAAACTCATCGCGAACGGCCGGATTCCCGCGGACGAGAGCGCGGTGCTCTGCGTGACGGGCAACGGGCTCAAGACCCTCGACGCGGTCGCGGGATACGCGGGCGAGTCACGGGAGATCCGGCCGAGCCTGAGGGAATTTGAAGCGGTCCTTGCCGCGGACGGTTCGTCCCCGGCGGCCTGATGCGTTCTCGACAGGATGCCGAAACCGGATCACAAAACCCTCACAGAACCATGTCTGTCCAAGTTCGTATTCCCACCCCCTTGCGCAAGCTGACCCACAACGAGGAGTTGGTGCAGATCCAGGCCTCCACGATTGCCGACGCGATCATGGAGCTGCAATCGCGCTATCCGGGGATGCGTGAACGCCTGCTCGACGAGCAGGGCTCCGTTCGGCGCTTCGTGAATGTCTACGTCAACGAAGAGGACATTCGTTTTCTCCAAAACCAGCAGACCCCTCTCAAGGATGGCGACGAAATCAGCATCATCCCGGCGATCGCCGGGGGCTAGAACCGCGGGCGCCGCGGGCGCCAAGTCCGTTGCGAAGACCGCGGGCGATTCCGCGCGCGCATCGGCCGAGCGTCGGCGGTTCTGGCTCAGCTATCCGCCCCGACTCATCACCCGGCCGATCATCTGGGAGATGACGAAGAAGTTCGCCGTCATCTTCAATGTCCGGCAGGCCAGCGTCACGGACGAGATCGGCATCCTTTGTCTCGAACTCGAGGCGCCGCGCGCGGATCTCAAGGCCGCCATTGCGTGGCTGGAACGCCAGGGCGTGAAGGTGGAACCGGTCGAGATCAACGTCATCGAGAGCTGACCAGGATCGTCCACGCCCGCGATCCACCGGCGGAGCGCCGCGCAAGGGACGCTCGCGGCCTCAATTCGCACCCGACGATCCATTTTTGCCTCGCAACCGCCGGCGGCCCCGCGATCTCTTTCGGGGCACCGATGAAGCGCAAGGCATCGAAACCAAGGCAAAAGCAAGGTTCCAACCGGTATGCCGTGATTATGGCCGGCGGTCGCGGGGAGCGGTTCTGGCCGGTCTCGAGGGAGAAGACCCCCAAGCAATTGCTCCGACTCCTCGGGGACGAGTCCCTCCTTCAGCAAGCCGTGAATCGTGTCCTGCCGCTGGTGCCGTTGGAGAACATCCTCGTCATCACCAGCCTTCCGCAGGCGGCGGAGGTGCGCCGCCAATTGCCACGCCTTCCGAGGGAGAACATCCTGGCCGAACCGGTCGGACGCGACACCTGCGCGGCCGTGACGCTCGGCGCCGCCGTCGTCGGCGCACGCTCCACGACCGCGGTCATGGCGGTCCTGCCGGCCGATCATGTCATCCCCGAACAAAAAAAGTTCCAGCAGGTCCTCGCCGACAGCCTGGATCTCGCCGCACGCGGCCAGGTGATCGTGACCATCGGAATCCAGCCGACCGAACCCGCGACCGGCTACGGTTACATCAAGATCGGAACTCCCCTGCCGCCGCCGCAGGGAGTGAAGCCCTACAAAACCACGTTTCATCGGGCCGAGGAATTCAAGGAGAAGCCGAGGTTCGAAACCGCGCTCGAGTACCTCCAGAGCGGCCAATACCGATGGAATGCCGGGATGTTCATCTGGTCGTTCGTCACGGTGACCCAGGGGCTCCAGGCTCATCAGCCCGACATGGAGGCCGCCTGTCACCGGTGGTTCGAGGCCGCGTCCGCCGGCCCCGCCATGCTGACCCGCCAACTGGCCCGCGATTATCCGGAAGTGAAACGGATCTCCATCGATTATGCCCTCATGGAGCACGCCCAGAACGTGGTGGTCGCCGACGGGGATTTTGAGTGGGACGACCTCGGATCGTGGACCGCCCTGTCGCGCCACCTCAAGCCCGACGCGGAGGGCAACTGCGCCCAGGCGGAGTTTATCCACGTCGATGCCGCGCGGAATCTCGTGTTCGACGCCCGGAGCGCGGCGCGACGGACTCCCATTTGCGTGGTGGGTCTTCGCGATTCGATCATCGTCCAGACCGACGATGCCACGCTCGTGGCGCACAAGACCCAATCGCAAAAGGTGAAGGAACTCGTGCGCCGGCTGAGCGAGGACAAGCGATACGCGACGCTGGTGTAAACCGGGGACTTGCTTTCGACGGTGGGTTGGGCCGTGCTTTTGCGCCGTGACCCTTCCGGCGGAGTTCTACCGCCACTGGCGCGCGCAAGGAGGCGCCGTGATGGCCATCCGGGACGCCCGACGCCAGGGCGGGCCGCCAGAGCGCTGGCTCCAGGAGGTTTGGGCCCATCAGCGCCTCAAGCGGGATGACCTCCGAACCACCGGGGGACGCCGTGTGCTCATCCTGCATCCGGGCTTCTGGAACCGCGAGGCGGGCCCGGACTTCCGCGGGGCCGTGGTGCAATTCGACGACGCCCTTCCGATGTCCGGCGATGTCGAGATTGATGTCGTGCCAGGCGGTTGGACCTCCCACGGACACGCCGCGAACCCCGCGTATGCGAACGTGGTCCTGCACGTGGTGTGGGCCGCCTCGGCCGGATCCCCCACCCTGCCCACGCTCGCCCTCGAACCGCACCTCGACGCGCCGGTGGACGAACTCGAACAATGGGTGGGGGGCGCGGGCGATACGCCTGCCGAATGGCTTCGAGGGCATTGCTCGGCCCCTCTGCGCGCGCTCCCTGGCGAGGCGATCGCGGTCCTTCTCCAGCAGGCAGCCTGGGTGCGCCTGCAGACGAAGGCCTTGCTGTTTCGCGCAAGGGCGCGAAGCGCCGGATGGGCACAGGCGTTGTGGGAAGGGCTCTTTCGCGCACTCGGGTACAAGCACAATGCGTGGCCGATGCAACGGGTCGCGGAGATGCTTCCCCTGATGCGAGATCAACCGGTCGAGTCCGCCGACCCGCGCGAGAGCTGGGAGGCGCGCCTGCTGGGTGTGAGCGGTCTTCTGCCCTTGGAGCCCCGGCCAGGCACCCATGCTCGCCGACTCTGGGACCTCTGGTGGAGAGAACGGGCAGCGCTCGGATCGCAGACGCTTCCCTCCGATCTCTGGCGCCTGCACGGCGTCCGCCCCGCGAATCATCCTCAACGCCGGCTGGCCGTGGCCGCCGCCTGGCTGGCCCAGGAATCCTGGGTGGAACGGATCGAGGAATGGTTTCGCGGCGGGCAGCGTCTTCCGGAGGCCGAACGCACCCTGGAAACGGTCTTGCGGCCGTTCGCGCACAGCTTCTGGCGCCGTCATTACACGCTCAACTCCCGGGCCATTCCCGGAGTCCTGCCGATGCTGGGTAGCGGGCGCATGACCGACCTGGCGGTCAATGCGGTCCTGCCGTGGCTTTATGCCCGCGCCGAGGCGGGTGGCGAATCCCCGGCGCGCCAGGCTGTCCAGGACCTCTACATGGGATGGCCGGCCGGCGAAGACAACACGGTCCTCAAGCTCGCCCGGGCGCGGCTCTTCGGTACCGATCTCCCGCCGGTACGACGATCCGCGTCCGCGCAGCAGGGGCTGCTGCAGATCGTCCGCGACTTTTGCGGATACTCCAATGCATTGTGCGAGAGGTGCGCCTTCCCTTCCCTGGTCGGGAGCCTGAAGAATCCCGCGGGCGGGGAATAACGAACCGCGTTGTTGCTCCGACAGATGGGGCTTCATGCGACAGGATGCTCACAGTTCACCGGCCTGAGATGACGATGGATCCAGCGCGGTCATCGGCGAGGCGCCTGTTGCCAAAGGGACGCATCCGGTTGGCGGTGCTCGGCGGACTCGCCGTCGCGGCCATCGCGACCCTGACGCTCCGGCAGCCTCTTCTCGACTGGCTGACCCGCGCGGCCATCCTGGCAAACCCCGCGCCGTCCGCATCCGTGGTTGAAGACATGATCACCGGCTCGCCCACGCCTGAAGATGCGATTGTCCGCGCGTGGAACCGCGGGGGGATCGTCCATCGGGAGGTCGCGGTTCGTGAGATCACCCAATGGTTCAGGCCGTCGACTGCTCTGCCGCCATCCCTCGCGTCCATTCTCGAATCTGCAGCCCTCGACGCCGACCTGAATGTGCGGGAACTCGCCCTGGGCGGATGGCGCGCGCGCCAGCACCCCGCCTTGCCGGCGCTGGCGAACCATTACCTCCGCGACGTGGATCCCGAGGTGCGACGGATGGGACTCGACGCGTTGCGCCAACTCAAACTCCCGTTCGTGCCCGCCGCCGTCGCTCCGCTCCTGAACGATCCCGAACCTGAAATCGCCGCACTCGCCATCCGCGTGCTCGGCCGATGGGCCGGTCGCGATTTCGGCGCCAGGCTCTCCGACGCGGTGGGGCAATCCGATCCGATGACAGGCAGGGAAACGATCCCTGCCGAAGCCCTCGAGCGGCTCCGCGCGGCTGCCGAACGCGCGCGGGCGTGGTGGATCCAGGAGAAGGCCGCGAACACCGCCGTTCCGCCGCTCCCCGTGCCGGACTCACTTCTCGCCGCGAGCCGACCCCGACCGATGGGCGACTTCGAACTGACGGACCTGAATGGGACTGCCTGCCGTCTGCGGGATCAGAAGGGGCGGGTCGTCCTCGTGAACTTTTGGACAACCTGGTGCACGGCGTGCCTGGGTGAGATCCCGACCCTGATCCAGTTACGCAAGGCCCACGGGACCGACCTCGTGATCTGGGGCATTTCGCTGGATGCCCTCGACGACGAGCACGGGCACACGGCGGGCCGTGCCGGGGAAGGGGCCGGGGAGGCGGACCCTGTCGCCGCCGACCTGCAGCAAGCCCGGCAAGGGGCTGGATCGCGGTCCGAGGTTCGAGGAAAAGTGGAGCGGGCAGTCCAGCGTCTCGGCATCAACTACCCCGTCCTGATCGACGACCGCAACGTCGTGGGCGCCCGTTACAATGGTGGCGAACTTCCGACCACCCTGCTGGTGGATCATGAAGGCCGCCTGTGTCGGCGCTTTATCGGGCCGCGACGCTTGAGCGTGCTTGAGGCAATGATCAGGGAAGCCAGGCAATCCGGAGGTCCCCCGTGAAATCGTTTGCAGCGCTCCTGGCGGACCACGGACTCGACCTGCGGCGAGGCAGTCTGCAGACGTTGCAAGTAAATGTCGGACGCCGATGCAACCAGGCCTGCCACCATTGTCACGTGGATGCCGGCCCCTGGCGCACCGAGATGATGGGTCCCGAGGTCGCGCGACGGGTTGCCGGCTGGATGCAACAGCACCGACCCGCGGTCGTTGATCTGACCGGCGGCGCGCCGGAGTTGAACGAGAATTTTCGCTTCCTGGTGGAATCGGCCCGTGCCAGTGGCGCGCACGTCATTGATCGGAACAACCTGACGATCATCGAGACCGAAATCCACCGGGGGCTCCCGGAGTACCTCGCCAGGAACGAGGTGGAGGTCGTCGCGTCTCTTCCGTGCTACCTGGAGGAGAACGTCGACGCGCAGCGGGGTGACGGCGTGTTCGAAAAGAGCGTGAAGGCGTTGAGACGGCTCAACGAGGCGGGATATGGCACGAGGTTGACGCTGACACTCGTGTACAATCCTTTGGGACCCAAGCTCCCGCCGCGGCAGGACGAACTCGAGGCCGACTATCGAACGGAACTCCGTGACCGTTACGGGGTGGTCTTCACCCGTCTCTTCGCCATCACGAATCAGCCCATTGCGCGTTTTGCGGCAGACCTGCGCCGGGCAGGGCATTGGGACGAGTACCTGGAACTGCTGGCGAACAGCTTCAATCCTGCGACCGTCGACGGTCTCATGTGCCGGTCCACGCTGAGTGTCGGGTGGCGCGGGGAGGTCTACGACTGTGATTTCAACCAGATGCTCGGGATGCAGATGCGCAACGGGCGGCCGCTGTATCTTTGGGACGTCACCCCGGATGGCCTTTCGGCCCAGACGATTCAGACAGGACAACACTGCCTGGCTTGCACGGCCGGGTGCGGGAGCAGCTGCACTGGGGCCGTGCGTGGGGCATCGGCGTAAACCGGCCCTCACCCCCCGCCTTCTCTCCCGGGACCCGGAACGGGAGAGGGTTCCTCCACCACCGCGGGGCGGGTGAGGGTTTGACACGGGACGCCTGACTGCTATGTAACCAGAGCAATCGGACATTTTTGGTCTGAATTCATCCATGCACATCTCGCGCGCCGGAGAATACGGGGTCATCGGACTGTTGAACCTGGCGAGACAGCCCGTCGGCCAACCCGTGATGATCGACGCCGTCAGCCGGGAGGAAGGGATTCCGAAGAGCTTTCTGGCGAAGATCTTTCAGGACCTTGCGAAGGCGGGAGTGCTGCGTTCGCAGCGGGGTGCCGGTGGCGGTTTCGTCCTGGCGAAAGCGCCGACCCAGATCAGCGTGTTAGAGATCATCGAGGCGATCGACGGGAAGATCGCCTTGCAACGCTGCCTGGGCGAGGTGCCCGAATGTGAACGCATGGAGGGCTGCGCCCTGTGCAGCCTCTTCGAGCAGGCCCAGGACCGTTTGAAGGAGGTCTTCGGGCAGACGACACTCTCCGAACTTGCGAAGCGGCATGACGCGATGGGCTCGCACCGCGGCCCGAATGCGAGGGTAACAGCGGCCCCGGAAGCGGGTCCGACGGTCGTTGCCTCCGCTGAACCTGTCATCGAGCACTCCTGAACAAGCCATGAGCGATACCTATACCTTGTACAACAAGACCGTGATGGACCACTTCATGAACCCCCGAAATATGGGGGACCTTCCCGACCCCGACGGTGTGGGAGAAGTCGGCGCCGCCGCCTGCGGCGACATCATGAAGATGAGCCTCAAGGTCGAGAACGGACGGATCACCGACGCGCGTTTCAAGACCTTCGGGTGCGGCTCCGCCATTGCGAGTTCCAGCATGGCAACTGAATTGATCAAAGGCCGGACGATCGAGGAGGCGATGAGCTTTTCCAACCAGGAGGTGGTGGACGCCCTCGGCGGACTGCCGCCGGTCAAGATTCATTGCTCCGTCCTTGCGGAGGAGGCCTTGAAGGCGGCGTTGGAGGACTATGTCAAACGCCACTCCGATGCGGGGCAGACGGCTGGCGCGGGTGCGGAACTCGCTACGACCCGGGCCTGATTCGCGAGTCCTGGCACCTGCCCGCACGAACGAGAGGCGAAGCCTCCCAGGACACTTGGTGGCCGGGGTGGCAGCAGGCGCGCCCGCAAATGGGGTCGCCGCGCCAGGGGACCCCTGCCGGTCAGGTGATTCTTTCTCCCGGCCGGCTTCGGCCTGCGAAGACGGAGGGCTGTCCTCCCCAAGATGTCGTGATGCATCCCGGTCGTCCGGGTGAAGAGTTTTTCCTATGCGCCAAGTTTATCTGGATCACCTGTCTTCAACCCCGCTCCTGCCGGAGGCGTTCGAGGCGATGAAGCCCTTCTTCACGGAGGCCTTCGGCAGCGCCTCTTCATTGCACCAGCACGGATTGCGCGTCCGTGATGCCTTGGCCCGGGCCCGCAGCCAGACTGCCGCGCTGATCAATGCGGAATCGGCCGACGAGGTTTTCTTCACGTCGTGCGGGACAGAGGCCGCCAACCTGGCAGTCAAAGGCGTCGCCTACGCCAACAGGCGGCGCGGTCAGCACATCGTCTGGAGTGAAGTCGAGCATCCCGCGGTGATGAACTCGGTCGAGTTCCTGGAGAAGGAAGGGTTTACCCATACGCGGGTGCCGGTCGACGGCATCGGCCGTGTGCAGGTGGACAAACTGGCAGAGGCGATCACGGACAAGACGACCCTCGTCTGCGTGCAGCTCGCCAACCACGACATTGGCACCCTGCAGCCGGTGTCGGAGCTGGGCCGCATCACGGGCGAGAAGGGCATCCCGTTTTTTGTCGACGCGAATTCAAGCGCGGGCTGGCATCCGATCGACGTGCAGCAATTGGGGGCGAGTCTGCTGTCGCTTTCTCCACATCGTTTTTATGGACCCAAGGGGGTGGGGGTGTTGTATCGAAACCGTCGCGCGCGCCTGGTCAGCATCCTTCACGGCGGCGTCCAGGAGAACGGCAGGCGCGCGGGAACCGAAAACGTCCCGGCGATTGTCGGGGCGGGTGTGGCGGCGGAGATTGCCCTGCGCGACATGGCGGGCCGGATCGATCACGTCGGGGGCCTGCAGCGACGGTTGTGGGACGGGTTGAAGACCCGGATTCCGTACATCCGGCTGAACGGGCCGGAGCCGGGTCCATTGCGGATCTGCAACAACATCAACATCAGCACCGAGTTTATCGAGGGAGAAGGCCAGCTCCTGATGCTCGATTTCCACGGCATCGCCGTGGCCAGCGGATCCAGTTGCGTCAGTAAGTCGCTCAAGATTTCGCACGTCCTCGCGGCCATTGGCCTCGACCATGCCCTGGCGCAGGGCAACCTCATCCTCACCCTTGGAAAGGACAATTCCGCGGAAGACATCGACTATGTGGTCGAGACCTTCGCCACAATCGTCGAGAATCTCCGGCGCATGTCGCCCATGTGGGACGAGTTCGAGCGGGGCATCATCGACTCGGTCATTCAGCCCACGGGCCGCGGGAAATCCTTCACCCAACACGCGGCGTCGATTTCCGGCAAAGCCGCCCATTGACCTATGAGGAAGATCTGCCATTTCCCCGGCCTTCTTCATGAACTTCGTGGCAGCCGCTTCTGCCGCGCATGATTTCCCAGGAACAGATCCTCACCGCCCTCCGGACGGTGAAATACCCGGGGTTTAGCCGGGACATTGTTTCCTTCGGCCTGGTGAAGGAAGCGACGGCCTCGCAGGGAGCGGTCTCGGTGGTGCTGCAATTGAGCAGCGCGAATGCCGACGCCGCGCGTCAGGTCAAGGTGGATGCTGAAACGGCGCTGCGCGCGCTGACAGGCGTCGGGCCGGTGCACGTGGAGGTCCGGCAACCCCCCCCGACCGGCACCGGCTCCAATCCGTGGTCGGCACAGAACCGGGTCCCCGGAGTGGGCCGGGTCATCGCCGTTGCGAGCGGCAAGGGCGGGGTCGGCAAGTCCACGGTGGCCGTGAACCTGGCGTGTGCCTTTCGTCGCCTGGGCCTGGGTGTGGGCCTCCTGGATTGCGACATTTACGGACCCAGCGTGCCGCTCATGATGGGTTGTCGCGAACGCCCGCAGATCACCGACGACCAGAAGCTCCTGCCGCCCGAGAGTCACGGAGTGAAGCTGATGAGCATCGGTTTCCTGATCGAGGATGACCAGCCGGTCATCTGGCGCGGTCCGATGATCGTGAAGACGATTCAGCAGTTCCTGATGCAGACGGACTGGAACGGGCTCGACCTGCTCCTCGTCGATCTGCCGCCGGGCACTGGGGATGCCCAATTGACCCTCTGTCAGAGTGTGCCGCTGGACGGGGGCGTCGTGGTAACCACGCCCCAGGAGGCCTCGCTGGGTGTGGTCCGCAAGGGAATCGCCATGTTCCAGAAACTGAACGTGCCTCTCCTGGGGATCGTCGAGAACTACAGTTACTTCACAACGCCCGAAGGCCAACGCGTTGAGATCTTCGGACACGGCGGCGGCGAGGCGGAGGCCCGGCGGCAGGGAATCCCCTTTCTGGGTGAAGTCCCCTTGTTCATCGAAATCCGTGAAGGCGGGGATGCGGGATTGCCCGTGACCGTAAGTGCCCCCGATTCGGCGCCGTCACGGGCCTTTCTCGAGATTGCGACGAACCTCCAGCGGTTGGCCCCGCGCCCGTGAGCGAGCACGGGTCAGGCTTGCCCGGGTCCGCTTCGGCCGGAGATGTTCCTCGTCTTTCACCGGACATGGACAACCCCGCAGCCGCGACAGAATCGACACGTCCCCGTCGGGAGAACCTCTGGCTCAATCTCATCTGCAACGCCGTGTTTCCGGCGGTGGCGCTGACGATGCTGTCGAAGGAGAACCGCCTGGGGCCGATGTGGGCCCTGGTCGTTGCCCTCAGCCTGCCGTTGGGCTACGGGATCTACGACCTGATTGCGCGACGGAAGTGGAATGTCTTCTCCGTGATCGGGGTCGTGAGCACCGCGCTGACGGGCGGCCTCGGTCTGTTCAAGCTCTCGGGCGGATGGTTCGCCGTGAAGGAGGCCGCCGTGCCACTCGTCCTCGGACTGGCCGTTCCCCTGACCTTGCGAACGCGCCAACCCCTGGTGCGAGTCCTGATCTGCAATGACCAGGTGCTGAACATGCCGAAGGTCGAAGCCGCGCTCGACACGGCCGGCTGCCGGCCCGCGTTCGAGCATCTCCTGGGACGGGTGTCCTGGATCATCGCCGCCTCCTTCGGACTGAGCGCGGTGCTCAATTTCAACCTGGCCCTTTGGATCCTGCGAAGCCCCGCCGGAACGCCTGCATTTGCCGCGGAACTCGGCCGGCTGACCCTCCTGAGCTATCCGATCATCACCCTGCCGACCATGGCGATGATGGTATTCGCGATGTGGAAGCTCATCGTCGGCCTCGAGAAACTGACCGGCTTGCGTGGCGAAGACCTCTTTCACGAGAGAAAGAAGGCGTCACCTTGATGCGGATCAACGCCTCGCCCGCGCATCCGTGGCAGGGTGCGCCCCGTGAATGGCACCTGGATTGAACTCGACGCCCGGGGACTCGAACCTCCACAGCCCCTGGTCCGCATTCTGGAGGCCGCCACGGGGCTCCCGTCCGGAGGCGAACTTCACGCCCGGACCGACCGGCGCCCGATCCACCTCTACCCGGTGCTCGCGCTTCGCGGATTCGTGAGCGAGACCCGAGCCGCCAACGATCATGGTTACCTCACGGTCATCCGCCGCCGTGCCTGAACGATCAGGGCGCCGACAGCCCCTCTCCGGGCAGGACGGCCAGGGGACCCGCTTCCCGGACGTCACGCTGCCTTTGCGTTTCCTGCTGGCGGGCGTGGTCGCGCTGGGAGCCGGCATCGGCACCCTGATCGGCCGTCCGGAACTGCTGACCACCTACCATTATCACCCGCACACCATCGCGATCACTCACCTGTTCCTGCTTGGGTTCCTCTTGTCGGTGGTGTTCGGCGCGACGTACCAGCTCGTGCCGGTCGCTCTCGAGACGACGCTGGCAAGCGAACGCCTGGCTCGCTGGCACTTTCCAATTCACATCCTCAGTGTCGCGGGGATGGTCTGGATGTTCTGGATCTGGAACATGAAGGACCTCGGCCATTTCGGATGTGGCCTGGCGCTGGGGGTGGGGTTCTTCCTCTGGAATCTTGGCCGGACCCTCCTGCGTGTCCGTCGCTGGACGGTGATCTCGTTTGGAATCGCTTCCGCCCTGTTCTGGCTCGCGGCGGTCGTCACCGCCGGCCTCGCCGTCGCCGCCGCCAAGTGCTCCTACGAGCTGGTGGATCGCGCGGACATTCCCCGCCTGCTGCGTCTGCCGCTTGAGGGCCTGAAGGCGACGGCGGATGTTGTCCTGAAGTTCGAGCCCCTCGGGGTTATGCACGCTCACGCCCATCTTGGGGTCGTGGGCGTCTTCGTCCTGCTGACCGTCGCGGTGGCTTACAAGCTGGTTCCGATGTTCCTGTTGAGCGAGGTCCAGCGCCCGTGGAGGGCGTGGACCTCGATGGTCCTTCTGAATGCAGGTCTCCTCGCGCTGGTTCCCGCCATTGCCCTCCAGGCATGGTGGAAACCCATCGCCTCCGGCATCGTGATCATGGGCCTGCTGATGTATGGGTTCGAGATCGCCGCGATCGTGCGCGCCCGGCGCCGTCACACCCTGGATTGGGGCATTCGCGCATTTCTCGCCGCCCAGGCGTGTCTTGTCCCGGTCGCCGGCCTCGGGCTTTTCCTGTCGTGGCCGACGATGGTGCTGACTGAAATGACCGGGCGACTGGAGAACGCCTATGGGTTCCTCGCAATCCTCGGAGTTCTCGGCCTCGGCATCCTCGGGATGCTGCACAAGATCCTGCCTTTCCTGGTGTGGTTCGCGGCCTACGGACGTGAGATCGGCCGGGCCCGGACGCCGTCGCTTCAGGAGATGCAGTGCGCGAGCCTGCAGGCAGGGACATTCCTGTCGTGGCTGACAGGGCTCGCGATCTGCCTGGCGGGAATCCTCCTGGGGTCCGACGGCCTTGCCCGAATGGGACTGATCCTCCTCGCGCTCGCCCTTGGATTGTTCGCTACGAATGCCCTTCGGATCCTCGGGCACCTCGTGCGTCCAAAACTTGCCCCGATGTCCCCTCCACCCCATTCGAATCCTTTGTGCGCGCAACCATGAATCGTGACATCAACCCGCCGCGTGCGAGCGACGCACCCGGCGCGCCGCCGGAGATTCCGGAGGAAACCGTTTGGGCGAGCCTGACCCAGGTGATGGATCCCGAGATCGGCGTCAACGTCGTCGACCTGGGGCTGATTTACGGCATCGAGATCCGCGGGCGCGAGGTGGACGTGACCATGACCGTCACGACCCCGGGCTGTCCGATGGAACATAGCCTTGCGCTCGGCGTCCAAACCGCCGTGTTGACCGTGCCGGGAGTTGAAGAGGCCCGGGTCCGGGTGCTGCACGATCCTCCCTGGTCTCCGGACCGGATGAGTCCGGCGGGGCGGGAAGCGGCGGGGATTTGGTGATCGATTGCGGGCGCCGGTGAATCCGTCGGACGGCCGTCGGCCGCCTTCTCAATCCGCTCCGTGGCAGGAGGAAGTTCGGCGGGCGCGGATTCGCCGCGCGTCCTCATTCCTGAGGCAAGGTGATGACGCTGTTGGCGGCGTTCGTTCCGAGTCTGCCGGAAAGCGTGGCGCTCGGCGGGGTTCCGACGGCGTTGGGATTGTACTGCTCCCCGGCGATCGTTTTCGGGGCGCCGTCGTATTGTTTGAGATCCTCGAGGGTGGGCGTCGCTCCGTTGCCCTGATTGTTCTCCAGGGCCCAGACATTCTTCGCGGCCTCAATCTTCCGCAGGTTGTTCTCGATCAACTTCAACTGCGTGCGCTCGCGGCTCCTCCCAATATTCGGAATGATCGCCACGGCGAGCAGGCCGATGATGGCCACCACGATCATGATCTCGATCAGGGTGAACCCTTGTCGGCGGACGGACTGGATCTTCATAGACTTGCTGCTGTGATGTTTCCCGCGGGCGAACGCGGCGCCGCTTGCTGCTGACGCTAGAAGTCCGCGGCGGCCTACGTCAATGCGAACACCGGCGACGGGGTGAAGTTGCGGGCGGCCTACCGTCGGAGACCATCGAACCAGTTCTTCACCCCCAGCAAGGTGAACGGAACACAGGTGCCGTGATCGGCGAGGGGAAACGGATCGATCAGCTCGACCGAGGTCGCCCCGGCCGCCTTGAACGAGTCATACGCCACCTGCGAATTGGCGAAGAGGACATCGCGATCCCCGTGGCAGTGGTAGAGACGCGTCGGGGTCGAGGGCACCCAGCCATGGATGAGGTCGTTGTCACGCAGCGCCGCTCGCAGGACGTCGTCCGGATCATTTCGAAACGAATCCAGCACCTCGGCCTTGAGGATCTCGGCCGGGTGCGCGGGCAGGACGGCATTGATGGCGCCGCCGTCGTGCATTCCGTCGAGGAGGGGCGGCACCTGCGTGTCATAAGGTGCCCGGAGGAGGTCGGCGATATCCGGCACCCACTGGTAAACCTCCACGTACGCCTTCAGAACGTAGACGAAGTAGTATGGATTGGGTTGGACCCGGTCCGAAAGAAAGTCGGCGGCCGTGGTCCCGGAGAGATCGTACGCGCCGGCCCCCGGGGCGGATGCCGTGAGGGTGAACTCATCCGCGTGCCGCGTTTCGATCTCGCGCTGGGCGGCCAGTGTGGCGTGTCCACCCTGGGAGTAGCCCGTCAGGAAGACCTGCCCATTCAAGGACACCCCGAGGGTCCCGATGAGCTGGCGCGCGGCGCGGAGCCCATCCACGACGGCCGTGGCCTCGGAATTGGCGTGATGGTAGGGATGAAAGCCAGGCGAGTCGCCCAGCCCGAGATAGTCGGGAAGCACGGCAGCATAATTCGCGGCGCCAAGGACCAACCCGAGGTTCCCTTCGAAATTGAGGCGGGACGGAACGTCGTCGCGAAGGGTGACGGTTCCATGCTGAAAGCTCACCAGGGGGAGCGGTTTCGGAGGGTCAACGGGCACGACGACCAGCGCCGAGGCGTGGGTGAAGTCTCCATGCGGATCCACGGTCGTGTAGATCACCTTCCAGGCCTGAACCGGAACCGGGTTCACCCCCGGCACGCCGTTCTGCTGCAGGATCGCCTGAAGCTCGGCGGGGGTGTAGCTCCGCAGCAGTTCCTGGGTCTCGACACTCCCCCTGACTCCGGGTGGCTGAACGACAACCCGGAAGAAGGCAGCGGTTCCGGAAGGTTCGGACAGCGACCATTCACGGGTGAGCGCCGGCCACACCGTGCCACCCACGGGCTGCCAGGCGGAGGCGGCGAGATTGGAGGTCGTCTCGAGTGTGAACCGCGCCCCGGCATCGCCCCCGCTCCATGACAGGTGGATCGCAGTATCCTGCCGCGCGATCTGCAGCGATATCGGGTCGGCGCCGCGTCCCACGCCGATGGCAAGGAGGAGCGTGAGAACCGTGGCCGAGGTGCGGATCCCGATCATCAGGCGGAACATGGCTCTGAGAATGAAGCTTCCGGCCATCGAATGCAGCCCTGATTCGGCCGGAACGCTCCGGGACTGACTGTCTTGGAGTGAGTCGGCGCGCGAACGCCGAAGCATTTGCCGACGGAAACCGGGCGCCCTGGTCAACCCGGGGGCGCGCTCTGCTGAATGAAGGCGTAGATGATCAGGAGGACGATGATCAGGAGCACGATGCCGCCACCGACGAAGAAGATGGTGTTGAGTCTGTTGCTCTTCTTGGTGAACCCGGCCTTGTCACTGAGCTTGGCCGACTGCACCGCGGTGCCGATCTCGTCGCGTTTAACCCCCTGGGGAATGACCATGGTCGCGTCCAACTGCTTCTTGCTGGCTGGAGCGGGTCCGTCGAGTTTCAGTTCGATCTGTCCGAGGCGGAGGTTCTGACCGGCCTTGAGCGCGGCCTCGGCGACACGTTCGCCATTGATGAAGGTGCCGTTCGTCGAGTTCAAGTCCTTGACGACAACTTCATTGCCCTTGAGAAGGATCTCGCAATGGTGACTGGAGACCGACGGCTCGGCGATCTGGAAGGTATTGTCCTCAACGCGTCCGATCGTCGTACGCTCGACCTTGAGCTCATGGGTGAGCCCCTTGAGTGATTCTGTCAGGACGACGAGCTTTGCCATGGTGGGAAACCGGTGCGCGCAGTATGGGCGGGCGGCGCGCAGACAAGTCAAACCGTTTCCCCATCCCGCGTCCATCCGCACCGCGGCCCCGTGCCTGTCGCGGATGGCTCACGCTGTTTCCTCAAACCGTTCGCTGCAACCCTGACCCGGCCCCGCAGTCGCTGGGATACCTCTACCGCGACGCGGGGCAGGCCCGGGGTGTGGATTCGTTCATGTGCGAAGAAGGCGGGACGCGGACCGGGGAGGCCGCACACGAATGACCCTGGAGAGGGTCAGGATGCCCGACGGCGTGCGGGCGGATGCCGGCCGCCCGTCCGGATCTCAACGCGCCGGGTGCTCGATCATCTCCCGGAACCGGTCGAACAACGGCGCGGAATCATGCGGACCCGGGGAGGCCTCGGGATGGTACTGCACGCAGAAAACCAGCCGGGATCGGTGGCGCATGCCTTCGACGGTTCCGTCATTGAGATTGATGCGATCCACGATGATCTCCGGTGGAAGCGACCCCGGATCCACGGCGAAGCCGTGATTCTGAGACGTGATCTCCACCCGCCCGGACGCGAGGTCCTTGACGGGTTGGTTCGCGCCGCGATGGCCAAATTTCAATTTGAAAGTCCGTCCGCCAAATGCCTGTCCGAGGATCTGGTGACCGAGACAAATACCGAACGTCGGGATCCCGGAATCCACCAATTCACGCACGGACCGTATGGCATACTCAACCGCGGAGGGATCACCCGGTCCGTTGCTCAGAAAGATTCCCGCGGGTTTGAGGCGCAGGACTTCCTCGGCGGGAGTGGCCGCCGGCACAACGCGGACCTGGAATCCGCACTGCCGGAGGCGGCGGAGGATGTTGTATTTGATGCCGAAATCGTACGCCACGATGGGGATGTCGGCCGGTGGCAAGGGCGCCCGCACCGCCCGGGGCGCGCGCACGTCGGCGTGGCCCTGCACAAGCCGGAACGCAGGGCTCTGCTCGTCGTTTTCGTCCCATGCGAAGGGCTGCGGGTGAGTGACCTCCCGCACGTAGTCAACGCCGACCAACCCCTGCCAGGAGCGGGCCCTTTCCACCGCCTCGGCGTCGGACACCCCGCCCTCGGTCGATAGGAATCCTTTGAGGGCGCCGGTCACGCGCAGCCGCTTGGTCAGTGACCGCGTGTCAATCCTCTGAACACCGGGGATGCCCTGGTCCTCGAGAAAGCGCCCGAGTGAAAGGTCGGCGCGCCAATTGCTGTAGATGGGGGAAACCTCGCGCACGACAAAACCGGCGACATGGGAACGCCAGGATTCGAAATCGACCTGGTTCACCCCGTAGTTCCCGATGTGCGGGTAAGTCATCGTGACGATCTGCCCCTTGTAGGACGGGTCCGTCAGGATTTCCTGGTAGCCCGTCATGGAGGTGTTGAAACAGACTTCGCCACAGGCGGAGGCTCGGGCGCCAAAGGCTTCTCCGCGGTACACGGAACCGTCTTCGAGGGCGAGGATGGCGGACATCGGGCGCGACAACGACGACGACTCTAGGGTGAAGGGGTCATCGGTCAAGGATGCGCCCCCCTTAGAGACCGTCTGAAAAGTAGGAAAGGCCCTGTTTTCGCAGGAAAGGCCGGATGGCGAGGCGCGACGAAGAAGCATTTTCAGACGGGCCCTTACCCGCTTTGCATGGCGGGGCGGCTGCCAGTATCGTATGGCATAGCACATGAAGAAGGTCCTGCTGCTGGGAATCATCGCCGTGTTCGGCGTTATCCTGATCCTTGGTCTGGCCGTCGCCGGGGTCTACAACGGGCTCGTGCGTTCATCGCAGGAGGTGGACAAACAATGGGCCCAGGTCGAGAACGTGTACCAACGCCGCGCCGATCTCATTCCCAACCTGGTGAACACCGTGAAAGGCGCCGCCGATTTCGAGAAGTCCACGCTCGCGCAGGTCACCGAGGCCCGGGCGTCGGTCGGCCAGGTCCGGCTTCCCGCCGGCGGAGCGCCGAATGATCCCGCTGCACTCAACCGCTTTCAACAGGCGCAGGACGCCCTCTCCGGCGCGCTCTCCCGGCTGCTGGTGGTCGCGGAACGCTACCCGGACCTCAAGGCGAACGCGAATTTCCGGGACCTCCAGGCGCAACTGGAAGGCACCGAGAACCGCATCACTGTCGAGCGACAGCGCTTCAATGAGGCTGTCCAGGCGTACGACACCCGCGTGAAGAGTTTTCCCGGAAACATCTTCGCCGGAATCTTCGGGTTCGCGCCGAAACCCTACTTCACCGCGCAGCCGGGCGCGGAGACGCCGCCGCCCGTCCAGTTCAATTTCAGTCCGGCCCCGAATCGCTAGCTAGCCAGCACCGTGCCGGGACCCCAAAGGATGGACATCGCAGAGGACATGAAGAGCACGAAGGAACCGATGATCGGGAGCGCGACAACGGTTCGGCTTGGCGGCGCCATGGATCACCCCTCAGCCCGTCCCTCTCCGGCCTTCGCGGGCCAGCGCCGCTCCGTTGGACGGAGGCCCGTCCGATGGGCGGCGGTTTCCGGACGGGTCATCCCGCTGCTCCTCGCGCTTTTCTTCGGACCGATCTCCTTGCGCGCCGCCGCACCCGCGCTTCCGCCACCGCCCGCGCTGCATTTCAATGACTACTCCGGCACGATCTCTCCTGCCACCGCACAGGATCTCGACCGACAGTTGGTCGAGTTCGAACGCGACACGTCGTCTCAAGTCGTCGTGGCTGTCTTCCCCGCCCTGCCGCCCAACACGGTCCTGGATGATTTTGTCGTCTCGCTCTTCAAGCACTGGGGCATCGGACAGAAGGAGAAGAACAACGGGGTGCTTCTGGCAGTCTTCATGAAGGACCGCGCGATGCGCATCGAGGTCGGATACGGCCTGGAGGCGGTCCTCCCGGATGCGCTCGCAAACCGCATCATCCAGGAGGAAATCGTTCCCGCGTTCCGCCGCCAGCAGTTCGACGAGGGGTTGCGCAGTGGCGTCACGGCCATTCTTGCCGCGACCCGCGGAGAGTATCGCGGAACCGGACGCACCGTGGCCGACGGCCGGCGTGGCTCCCACCAGGGACTGTTCCGACTCCTGCCGGTGCTCGGCTTTGTCGTCCTGTGGGGGATCCTGGCCGGACTGGGCCGCCGACGGCGCCGCGGCATGATGGTGTTCGGGCCGGGCGGACGCCGATACTACCCTGGCGGCTGGGGCGTCGGAGCCTGGGGTGCCGGCCTGGGCGGCGGCTCGCACCGGGGTGGTGGGTTTGGTGGCGGCGGCTTCTCAGGTGGCGGCGGCTTCAGCGGCGGTGGCGGTTTCTCAGGTGGGGGTGGGGCAAGCGGTCATTGGTAATGAGACATCCAACCCTTCTCGAAATGACCCACGAGGAATTCATGGCAACCCTGGACGAACCGCGAGTGCTGGCCGCGATTGCCACGGCCGAGACCGCCACGAGCGGTGAAATCCGGCTCTGCGTGGCACGGGCCGCGGAACCCGACCCCCTGGCGGCCGCCCGCCGCGCCTTTGCCCGGCTGGGCATGATCCGCACCCGCGATCGCAACGGCGTGCTGATCCTGGTTGCGCCGGTTTCCCGGACCTTCGCCATTGTCGGCGACGAAGGCATCAACCGGCATTGCGGCGATGAATTCTGGTCCGCGCTGGCCGCGGAGATGGGAGGCGAATTCGCCGCCGGCCGTCCAACCGACGGGATCGCGCGCACGGTTCAGAAGGTCGGCGAGGTGCTCGCGCGCCACTTCCCTCGGGATCGGAATGACACGAACGAACTGCCCGACAGCATCGCGACGGAGTAGGGCAAGCGCGAACGGGTCGACGAACCCCTCGCCCCCCTTCCCATTGGACGTTCCCCGGTCCCCGTTCGCCGCTACTGCGACGGTGGAAGCGGTTTCAGGGTCAGGGGATCGCGCAACGGAACATCGACCAGCGGCCCATGGGCAAGCTCGGTGAGCTTCACCGGGTGCGCCGGATCACCGGCCAGGATCTGGTCCCTCTGACCCACAGCAAGAATCACGAGGGCCGGCAATTTCAGCCATTGATCCGCGACGCGCTGGAGGTCCTTCGAGGTCACGGCATCGATCCGCCCGCGGTATTCCTGCCAATAGTGCGGGTCCCGGGCATACCGCCCGGTGAACTCGTCCTCGGCGAAGCGCGAGGCCACCTGGGCCTTTGTTGCGAACGCGCGCGGGAAAGAGTCGATGAATGAATGCTTGGACGTATCCAGTTCGTCGTCGGCCGGCGGTTTGGCGGCAATGCGTTTGAGTTCGTCCACCACCAGGCTTGCGGCATAGGCAACGGAGCGTGACTTGGACTGGAAAAAGGCCCGGAAGACGAGGGGATAATAGACGCCCCCTGGAAAGACCGATCCCGCCGAATAGGCCAGTCCCTCGTCGGAACGGACGCGATTCACGATCCGCGAGGTGAATCCGCCGCCACCGAGAATGTCGTTCATGACCGTGACCGGGAAGTAGTCCGGATCATCACGGCGCAGGCCGGGCAGCATGAGGGAGACGCGGCCCTGGTTGACGTCCTTGTTGACGATGTACACCGCGGGCGCGGCCATGGTCGTGTTGGTCGGGATGGGGGGAGGCGCCTCGCCCGCAAAGGGCCAGGCCGCGAAGAGTTTCTCCAGGCGACTGCTCATATCGGCCTTCGAGAAGTCCCCGCTGGCCGCGATCACGAAATTCTTCGGATGAAACCAGCGGCGGTGAAACCGGACGAGATCATCCTGGTGGATGGCTTCGAGAGTGGCGGCCGTCGGCAGGCGGTTCGCCCAGAAATTGGTGCCGAAGGCGAGCCAGTCGCGTTCACGCGCCTCGATATCCGCTGAGTCGTCATTGCGCTGTTTCATGGCCTGCACCGCCTGTTCCTTGTGGAGGCGCAACCGATCCTCCTGGAAGCGCGGCTCGGTGAGGACTTCGCGCAGGAGGGCCATGCCTTCGTCGAGATCCTTGGAGAGAAGGTTGAGGTTGACCGTGCCTTGGGTCTCGCCAATGGCGGAGTTGAGGTCGGCGGCAAGGAAGTCCAGGCGTTCCTCGAGTTCCTCCGCCGTGTGGGAGGCCGTGCCGCCGCGCACCAGCAGCTCGCCGGTGAGATCCGCGAGGCCGAGCTTGTCCGCTGGCTCGACATACTGCCCCGTCCGGACATAGACGACCACGGTGACCAGCGGCAACTCGCGATCCTCGACAATGTACGCCACCGGTCCGGAACGGAGTTCGACCCTGTAGTTCGAAGGGTCGGGCGGCTGATAGGATAACGGCGGAAAGGTCAACTTTTCCGGTCTGTCCGGTATTTCCGCGGCCACGCCGCGAAAGAGGCAGCCGACGACCAGGAGGAGCACCAGGGAAAGAATTGAGCGTGGCATGGCGGCAGGATGTGGAACGCGGAGACGGGGGCTGGATCCGGCGATCATTTTGACCCTTTCGACAGCTCGGACAATCGGGCTTCGATTCTTCCTCGAAGGATCCTGCGGACACGGCCCTGCTGGGGATCCTCACTTCCCGCCGGCTCGCTCATCCGGGCAAGCAGTTCCTTGAGGTGGTTGACATCCTTCTCACCCTGGATGCGCGTGGCCGCCTGCTGCACGAACTGGCGTTCCTCAGGCGGGAGATCGGCGAGGTCGGGTTCGGCAGGTCCGGTCGGCGCCGCCGCGGCCGCCTTGCGTGTGTAAGTCGCCACCGTCCGGTTTACTTCCGTGAAATAGGCTTGTGCGACCCGTTTGACTTCCGCGGCCGTCACGGCCTGGATGCGCGGTCCGGCGTCGTTGATCTCGTGCCAGTCGCCGAAGCCTTCGTCGAAGAGCAGTTGATAAAGGATGCGAAAATCAGAGGTCATCTTGCGATACTCGGCGGCGGCAAAATTGTTCTTCACCTTCTGAAGCTCCTCCGCCGGGACATCCTCGGTCTTGAGGCGATCGAGTTCCTGGTAGATGGCCTGTTCGACATCGGCGGGCATCTTTCCATCCCGCGCCTCCCCGCCGAGCTCGAAGAGGCCCGCCCACTTCCGATGCTCGGCGGAGGCGTGGGTCGAGGTCGCCACCTCGCGGCCGAGGACGAGCCCCTTGTAAAGACGGCCGGTGCGGTTCTCCAGCAACTGCTCGATCACCTGCAGGGGGTAGGAGTCGCTGTGGCGAAAGGGCACGGTGTGATAGAGAATATCGACCTGCGGATTCGCCTCCGCCTCGGCGTTCATCCGCTTTTCGGCGAGCTGGCGCGGTTCGCGGGTGAGGACGTCCGGGATGGGCTGGTCCCCGGCAGGCAGTCGCGCGAAATACCTTTCGACGAGCGGCATTGCCGAGGCGGCCTTCACATCGCCGACGAGCATGAGGGTGATATTTCGCGGTGCGTAGTAAGTCGCGTAAAAATGGTCCGCCTCCGCCTTGCTGATGGCCGGGATGTCCGAGGGCCAGCCGACCACCGGCCAACTGTAGGGGTGCGCCTCCCAAAACATGGAGTTGAACAGTTCCTCAAACTTGCCAAGCGGGGTCGATTCCGTCCGCATCCGGCGCTCCTCGAACACGACGTCGCGCTCCGCATAGAACTCCCGGAAGACGGGATGAAGGAGTCTTTCGCTTTCCATCCAGCACCACAGTTCCAGTTTGTTGGAAGGGACATTGATGAAGTAGGCCGTCATGTCGTAGTAGGTGAAGGCGTTCATCATCGTCCCGCCTGCCGCGGTGTAGATCTTGTCGAATTCGTTCTTCACCAGCAGCGAGCGTTGTTCCTCGACCAGCTTTTCGAACTGTTTTTCCAGCTCGCGGTAGCGCGGCGTCTGGTTCTCCGGCTTGTCGGGATCATCGATCCTGCCGAGGCGCCATTCGGCCCTCGTGATCCGCCGCTCGTGGCGCATCTGCTCCTGCACCCGTTCCTGTTCCGCGATGATGGCGAGGTCGCGCTCGGAATTGCGGGTACCGATGGTCGGCGTGCCCTTGAACATCATGTGCTCAAAGAGGTGCGCGATCCCCGTGATGCCGGGGTATTCATTGGCGCTCCCGACGTGAACCACGAATCCGGCGGCGATGCTCGGTTCGTCGTGGCGCTCGACGAAGAGGACCGTGAATCCATTGTCCAGGTGTTTCTCGATCACGGGGACCTGCTGGCCGAGGGCGGACAGGACCGTCCCCATGGCGCACAGGATCCAGAGTCGGCGGAAGGGCAGGCAGGCTCTCACGCCCCAGACAGTGGCGAAATCGGCGCCGCGGTCAACAAGACGACCACGAAGGACACACGGGATTCACCGCGAAGGACCCGAAGGACCCGAAGGACCTGAACGGAAGAGGCGAAGACAAAGAAATCGGCCCAGCCGCAAACGACTCGAAAGATCCTCCCAGCCAGCGACCAATCCGGGTAGAACTTTTCGTGGTGAACGCCACAGATTGCCGGGAATGAAGAAGCGCACCACCCGGGCGGCGGCGCGCCGCGAGCCGGTGTCACGTCCACCGTTGGAGCGGATGCTGCGAATCCATGCCGCGCTGCGGAAAGGGGGATATCCGAACGCCTCGCGTCTCGCGGCCGACCTGGAGGTGGCCACCAAGACGGTCCATCGGGACATCGCTTTCATGCGGGATCGCCTCGGACTTCCCATCGAGCACGACCCGTCGCGCAACGGCTACCGGTACACGGAGGAGGTCGATTCCTTTCCGTCGCTTCAGATCAGCGAGGGCGAGTTGTTTGCCCTCATGGTCGCGGAGAAGGCCCTCCAGCAATATCGCGGAACCCCTTTCGAGCACCGGCTGGTCGCAGCGCTTGAGAAGCTCGAGAAGTCCCTCCCGGACGCGATTTCCCTGAACCTTGCCGACTGGGAGCACGCGATCAGCTTTCGGACCACGGCGGAGCCGATCGTCCATGCCCCCGTCCTGGAGACACTCGCCAGTGCAATCCAGCAACGTCGGCAACTTCGCCTGGTTTATCGCAAGCCAGGCGCGCGGACGGTGGAATCGCGGATCATCGATCCCTACCACCTGGCGAACGTGAACGGTGACTGGTATCTCTTCGGCTTCGACCACCTCCGCCAGGCCATTCGAACGTTTGTGCCGGGCCGCATCCAGGAGGCGACGCCCACCGGGCATGCCTTTCGACGGCCGGCCCGATTCGCCCTGGAAAAGGAACTGCGCGACAGTTTCGGGATCTATTCCGCGAAGGGCCACTACGCCGTCGTCCTTCACTTCGACGAAAGCGTGGCCGATTACATCCGGGAGAAGCGCTGGCACACCTCACAGAGGCTGGTTGACCTCCCCGGCGGGGGAGTCGAGCTCCGGCTCGACCTCGGCAGCCTCGTTGAGGTGCAACGCTGGATCCTGGGCTGGCGCGGCCATGCCGTCGTCGTGCAACCCCCGGAACTCATCGAGGGCGTCCGTCACGCCGCGCGGAAGATCCTCTCCCGGCATGCGAGGGGCCGCGGCGCGGACCATCCCAAACGCCCGGATTGAACCGGATATCGCGACGCGTCATGGTGTCGGACCATGTTGACGTTCAGCGGAGTCGCCAAAGCCTATGCCGGGCGGACCCTGTTCTCCGATGCTGCCTTGGCGCTGGTGGCCGGGGATCGCGTGGGGCTCGTCGGACCAAACGGCGCCGGCAAGTCGACCCTGCTCCGGATCCTCCTTGGAAGGGAGTCCGCCGACACCGGAACCGTGGCGTTCGCGCGCGGCGCGCGGGTCGGGATCCTGCCCCAGGAAAGCGCCCCGGTGGGTGGCGAGACGATCCTGGATCTCGCGCTGAGCCTCGGAGGACACGGCCCGCAGGCGGACGGACCATCGGCCGAAAGTGCGGACGAACCGCGCCCTGCGCCGGATGGTGAGACCATCGCCCGGGCCAAACGGATCCTCGCGGGCCTGGCGTTCAGGGACTCGGATTTCGATCGACCCGCACGGGAGCTGAGCGGGGGCTGGGTGATGCGGGCGCACCTGGCGCGTTTGCTCGTGTGGGAGCCGGACCTCCTCATGCTGGACGAGCCGACGAATCACCTCGACCTGGAGGCCCTGCTCTGGCTGCAGGACTATCTGAGATCCTACCCCGGAGCCCTCCTGTTGATCTCCCATGATCGCGAGTTCCTGAACCAACTCTGCACGCACGTCGTGGAGATCCGGCAGTCCAGGCTGTTCAAGTACACAGGGAATTACGACCGCTTCCTCGAACAGCGCGAGGCCACCGAACAGGCATTGATCGCTGCCGCCAAGGCGCAGCAGCGTCGAATCGATCAGCTCCAGGAATTCGTGGACCGCTTCCGGGCCAAGAACACGAAGGCCAGCCAGGCGCAGAGCAAGCTCAAGCAGATCGCACGCCTCCGGGAGGAAATGGTCGAGGTCGACGGGCCCGACGCCAAGGTGGCCGATTTTCGATTTCCACAGCCGCCGCGCGGCGGCCTGCGTGCCGTTCGGCTCCAGGGCGTCCGATTCAGTTATGATCGAACCCCCGTGTACTCCGGGCTCGACTTCGGGGCGGAACGCGGACAGCGGCTGGTGTTGGTCGGTCCGAATGGCGCCGGAAAATCCACATTGCTCAAGCTCCTTGCCGGCGTGCTCGTGGCGCAGGCTGGCGAACGGGTCCTTGGCCACAATGTCCGCGCGGGCTATTACGCGCAGTATCGGCTCGATACGCTGGATCCTTCCCGCACGGTCCTGGAGGAGGCCTTCGACACCCCCCAACGCGTCACCGAGACCTTTGTCCGAACGGTGCTCGGAAGTTTCCTGTTCCGGGGCGACGATGTGTTCAAGCGCGTGAGTGTCCTGAGCGGCGGCGAGAAGAGCCGGCTTGCGCTCGTGAAGCTCCTGCTCGATCCGCCCAACCTCCTGCTCATGGACGAGCCGACGACCCACCTCGATCTCACGAGCGTCGACGCGCTCGCCGAGGCCCTCCGCCAGTTCGAGGGCACCCTGGTGTTCATCAGCCACGACGTCCATTTCATCCGCTCGATTGCCAACCACGTCGTCCATGTTCGCGACGGACGACTGACCCATTACCCCGGCGACTACTCGTATTATCTCCAGAAGACACGGCAGGCGGCGCGCGAAGGCCTGACCAGCGTCGGGGCCCCCACCGCTCCGGCAGGCACCGAGGCTGCCGGCACCCCAAATGGGTCCGAGCGCAGCGAAACCCGCGACCGGCGGGAACAAAAGCGGGTCGAGGCCGAGGCGCGTCAAAACAGGACCCGGGAACGTCGGGAGATTCAACTCCAGGTTCGGGAACTCGAGGCCGAGATCACCGCGATGGAGCTGCGGGAACGGGAACTGGTGGCGCAACTCGAACAGCCCAAGACGTACAACACCCCTGGCCTGCCATTGGCCATCAATCGCGAACTGCTCGATCTCCAGGAACGCCTGCCGGCGCGCACCCGGGAATGGGAACAGCTTGCGGAACGTCTCGAGGGCGGAGGCGCGCCGATCCAGTAGCCGCCGACGTGAGGAGCCGGACACTCATGGTTCCGCCCCGATACCTCGGCGGCTACCAGGTCCCGTTCGTGGATAGGCACCGGTTTACAGATCGAGCTGCGCACGATCCATGAATGGTTCGTGCCGTTGCCCATTCCCTACTCCCTACTCCCTATTGTCCGGGCTGCCCGGCACAGCACGCCTCTCCGCAGCACGTGCCCCCTGGCTTGCGGGCCTGGACTTCAAGGCTCGTCAGGTACTCGGCGGGTTTCGCCCCCGCTGGCAGACGTTCCAGAATCTGCCGGTAAAGCGGATCCTCCCAATCCGTCATCGCTTCGATGTACTCGGACCTGCGGTTCAGCACGACCTCCCCGAGCCCGGCATCGCGCGCCATCGTTTCCGTCTCATCCACCAAAACCGCCCCGGCCACGCAGCCAATAAGCGCCTGAACAAGCTCGAGGATCTCCGTCGGGAGCGGCTTCAAAAGGGCAATGTCGGAAATGGCGACCCGCCCGCCCGGTTTCAAAACACGAGCCATCTCGCGCCAGGCCTGCGGCTTGTCCGGCGAGAGGTTGATCACGCAGTTCGAGAGGATGACGTCGACGCTCGCATCGGCCCCCGGCAGGTGCTCGATCTCCCCAAGACGGAACTCCACGTTGCGCAGCCCCGTCCGGTCTTCGTAACTCCGCTGGTTTCGGCGCGCCTTCGACAGCATTTCGGCCGTCATGTCGACGCCGATGGCTCGACCACCCGGCCCCACCTTTCGTCCCGCGATTCGCAGGCGCGTCGCGTCACACAGGCAGCGATAGATCTGGACCAGCGTCATACATGCCCGTCGCGGAATATGCTTCCATGAGCATAATCCTGTCAAGGACTGCGGGAGTGGCGGCACCTTGCTCTTCGAAATCAATCCCACCGACCCGACACGCTGGTCGCCGCCGCCACGGGCCTGTTGGGAGTAACCGTCCTGGCTTGTGGGCTTCCCCTCCGTCGTGCGTCACCCATGGATCCTGCTGTGGCCCTGCGAACGGAATAACCGCGAACTCCAGGTCGACTCTTCGTTTCCCGCGTTACCTTCTGTAGGTTGCAGACCCATGCGGTACCTCGTCTGCTGTCTCCTCGCGCTCCTCGGCGCCAACCGGGTAACGGGCGCCGATCCTGCGGCCCATCATGTCGACCTCGCCCAGTTCGGGGTGAAGGGCGACGGGGTCACCCTCGACACCGACGCCATCCAGGCGGCGATCGACGCCTGCCACGACGCGGGCGGCGGCCAGGTCGCATTCCCGGCCGGCCGTTACCTCTCCGGAACGCTCAGGCTCCGTGGCAACACGACCCTCTTCTTCTCCGCAGGCGCCACACTCGTCGGCACCACGAACCTGGCCGCCTACCGCCACCCTGACGTACCTGAGTTCCTGCCCGAGGCAAGGTGGGGGAAGTGGCATCGCGCCCTCCTGCTGGGCGAAAACGTCGAGGACGTCACCCTTGCCGGGCCCGGCGTAATCGATGGCAACAAGGTCTTCGACCCGACGGGCGAGGAAAGGATGCGCGGACCGCACACCATCGTCCTGGTGAATTGCCGGCATTTCACAATGCGCGACCTCACCGTGCGCGACGCCGCCAACTACGCCGTGTTCGCGCAGGTGAGCGACGACCTCGAGTTCCGCAACGCGAAGTTCGTCGGCGGCTGGGACGGCGTGCACTGGCGTGGCGCGCCGGAGCGGTGGTGCCACAACGTGCGCATTCTGGGGTGCCAGTTCTACACCGGAGACGACGCGATCGCCGGGCGTTACTGGGACAATACCGTCATCCAGAACTGCCTGATCAACTCCTCGTGCAACGGCATCCGGCTCATTGGGCCCGCGACGCGGCTGACCATCGCCAACAATCTCTTCCGCGGCCCCGGTGAGCAACCGCACCGCACTTCCGGAGAAAGACGTCGCACCAACATGCTCTCGGGAATCATCCTCCAGCCCGGCGCCTGGGATGCGACACGCGGCCCGCTCGATGACGTGTTCATAGCCCGGAACGTCATGGAGAACGTCGCCTCACCGGTCACCATCTGGAGCAAACCCGGCAACACGGTCGGCAAAGTGACCGTGAGCGGCCTCACCGCCACGGGGGTCTATCGCTCGGCGCTCTCCGCCGAAAGTTGGGCCGATGACCCCATCACCAACGTGATTCTGCGCGACCTGGAGGTGGAGTTCTCCGGTGGCGGCAAACCCTGGCCCTCCAACGAGGCCGTCCAGGGTCCCGGCGTGGACGCGCGTCCACTGCCTGCCTGGGGCCTCTATGCTCGCCATGTCGAGCGCCTCACCCTGGAGGATGCGCGCTTCAGTCTCGCGACGCCCGACGCGCGCCCGGTCGTTGACGCCGAACACGTCGACCGACTGACCATCGACGGCATCAGATTCCCCCACATGGACCAGGCCGGTGAACCCGTGGTGACCAACCAGGTCGGAACGCTGTTCTATAAGCCGTAATGACGGGGGAATAGGGAATGGGGTTCTTCGCGGTTTTCAGGTCGCGAGCAGGAGAAGGCCCGGGTTCAGGTGGAAGGTCAGGATTCACACGGGACCACCCGTCGATGCCGGCACCCGCCAAACAACCGTGTATTATTCCGTCTCGCCGGATTACTTCCGTGCAATGGGCATCCCGCTTCTCCGCGGCCGATTCTTTGATTCGCGCGATGCCGCCGGCCGTGCACGCGTTTGCATCATCAATGAAGCGATGGCGAAGCGTCACTTCCCGGACCAGGCCCCATCGGCAAGCGGATCAACCTGAGTAACGGGCCCGAAGCCTTCCGCGAGATTGTCGGCATCGTGTCCTGCGCCAGGCGGGCCGTGTCATCCTCCTCGGAATTCTCGGAGGACTCATGGGCGCGCTGGTGTTGACGCGGTTCATCGGCGCAATGTTGTACAACATCACAGCCCACGATCCGGCGACGTTCTCTGCTTCTCGCCACGGTTGCCGCACTGGCCTGCCTCATTCCGGCCGGCGCGGACCGGCTCACTCCCGGAACAACAGCCGGTTGACGCTCCGCCCGATGGCGAAGACCTCGCGACGAGTCCATGCCACACGACTACAAGCATCCGCGGATCAGCGCGAGCCTGAGCGCGCCGAATGGTCGCCAGAAGGTCCACATCACGGACGCGGGCTGGAGCCCGCGCGCCGCGCCGCACTTGGTGACACCGCCCGCCGAGGGGTCCTGCGGCCAAGGGGTATTCACCGGGTCCCGCGATCGGGATGCTGCCATCCCGCAATCGAACTGCCTTTCACAGTTCGGCGCCCTGGCGCATTGGAACGTAGGGCCGGGCGCGACTCGCAGGCATCGCGCCGCTTCTGGCATCCCAGGTGCATGGAGGCTTCGCAGTTCCTGCGCACCGCCCCGTTCCATTGCTTTCAGCCCCATGACGAATGATCTCAAGTTCACCATCCGCCAGCTCCTCAAGAACCCGGGCTTCGCTGCCGTGGCCGTGCTCACGCTCGCTTTGGGCATTGGCGCCAACACCGCCATATTCAGTGTTGTGGATGCGGTGTTGCTGCGCCCGCTTCCCTATCCGGACTCCGGCCAATTGGTCTGGCTGTGCGAGCGGGGACCGGATTGGTCGGGTGGATCGATTGCCTATCCGAATTTCACAGATTGGAGGGATCAACAATCGGTCTTTGAGAGATTTGGAGTTTACAGTGGGGGCAATTTTACACTCACTGGAGAAGGCGATGCCGTCCGACTGGCGGGAGCGGTCATGTCGGCGGATGTCTTTGCAGCCTTGCGAGCGCAACCGGAACTCGGAAGGGTTTTCAGCAAAGACGAAGACAAGCCAGGCGCCCCGCCGGTAGCCGTGATCAGCCACGCACTTTGGCAGAATCGCTTCGACGGTGATGCCGGAATTGTCCATAAGACGATCAACCTCGATGGGCAGCCTTATGCCGTTCTGGGAGTCATGCCCACGCGATTTGAATTCCCCGGCAAAGTGGATGTGTGGCTGCCCGTGGGTCCCTATTCCGCCGAGTCCAGTTGGCAGAAGCGAGACAATCATCCTGGACTGTTCGGATTGGCGCGACTCAAACCGGGGGTCACTCTTCAAAAGGCGCGAGCCGATTTGGATGCTGTCGCTGTTCGCCTCGAACAACAATACCCGGAATCCAACAAGACCCGGCGTGTCCAGATCGACAGGTTATTGGACACGACGGTTGGCAGCGTCCGCCGCCCGCTTTGGATTCTCCTCGGGGCGGTCAGTTTTGTGTTGGTCATTGCTTGCGCAAACGTCGCCAACCTTCTCCTCGCGCGCGCAGCGACCCGCGAGAAGGAGATGGCTGTGCGCGCGGCACTGGGAGCCGGCCAATGGCGAATCACGCGACAATTGCTCACGGAAAGCGGTTTGCTTGCCATGCTGGGTGCGGTCGTGGGCCTGCTTTTCGCACAAGGTATCCTCCGTGTCGTGACAGTCCTTGCCGCCGGGAGTTTTCCGCGCGCGACCGAAATCAGCCTGGACGCGCGCGTCCTTCTGTTCTCGGGCCTGGTGGCGGTGTTCACGGGGATCCTATTCGGCCTTGCCCCGGCGTGGCACGCGAGGCGCGTCGAATTGCAGGGCACCCTGAAGGAAACGGGGCGAGGGACCACGTCCGGTCGCGCGGGATTGCGGCAAGGGCTTGTCATTGCCGAGGTCGCCCTGACCTTGGTTCTCCTGGCGGGCGCCGGCCTCCTCCTCCTCAGCTTTCATCGGCTCCTGCAGGTTCAGTCCTGGCTTTGTGATCGACCGCGTTCTGGCGCTTCATATCGACCTGCCTGAACGTCACTATCCAACGCATCAACGGCAGATTCTCTTTTGCCACGCCCTTCTCGAAAAGGTGCGGGGGTTACCCGGGGTGCGCGCCGCCAGCATTGCCTCACGGGTTCCGCTGAATGACAACCGCTGGGATATGCGCTTCTTGATTGAAGGGAGACCCGAACCGCCACCTCATCTTCAACCCTCGTTGCGAGTTCATCTCATTGCACCCGATTACTTCCAGGTCATGGGCATTCCGCTTCTTCAAGGTCGTGATTTCACGGAACAGGACGATCGAGAGCACCTCGGGGGCGCTTCATCCGGCAATGATTGGGGAACCGGACTCAACTCGATCATCATTGATGAAGAATTCGCAAAGCGTTATTGGCCCGGCCAGAATCCACTCGGTCAGCGCGTCCGGCTTCCCTGGGGGGAACGCGACAAACAACCGGTCATGACCATCGTGGGTGTCGTTGGACGCATCACGGAAAATCGCTTGAGCGAGGAGGGCGGAATGGTGCAGGCCTATTTCCCCATCTTCCAGCAACCGCTTCTGGGCATGGCTGTGGTCGTCAAAACCACGAGCGAACCCGCCACTGTTCTGGCGGCGATTCGGCACCAGGTCTCCCAACTCGACCCGGCGCTGCCCGTTTTCGAAATCCAGACCATGCGCGAAATCCGGGACAGGAACCTCGCGCCCGAGCGGCTGAATCTCGGCCTGCTCGGAGGGTTCGCCGCCCTCGCCTTGACTCTGGCCATCATCGGTCTGTATGGCCTTCTCGCCTTCACGGTCAACCAGCGGCAAAAAGAGATTGGCCTGCGCATCGCCCTTGGCGCCCAACGATACGATGTTCTCCATAGGGTGGTCGGACAAGGGATGCGGCTGGTCCTCGCCGGCGTGATCATCGGACTTCTCGGATCCTTTGCTCTGACGCGGGTTCTGGCCAGCGTGCTCTTCGAAGTCGAGCCCACCCATCTGCCAACTTTCGTCGTCGCGACGTTCTCACTTTGTTTCGTAGCGTTGCTGGCCTGCTACATCCCGGCTCGCCGTGCAACAAGGGTCGATCCGATGGTGGCGCTGCGGACGGAATGAAGAATGGAAGGGGCGCGCAGTTCGGCGAACTTCTCGACGATCACGTTTCAGACGGCCTCTTGGCTGGATCGCCGCCGTCGTGAACAGAAGGAAACTTCCTGTATTCTTCGGCGAATTCCGCCGTGCTCCGTGAACTACCGCTGACGCACTCCGAAGGCGGGTACGGGGCGCGGGCCGGCGGTTCACCTCCGGACCGGTTGGGCAGTATACAAAGATTGAGCCTCATCGGTGTCCATCCATTGAATGAAGTGCATCGCCTGTCCTGAGATCCCAGTCTTGACGCCATTCGCGACGATCATGCGTATTCCGGCGGTGTCCGGACAGCGTTCCGGGGTATCCGGACAGTTTCCCGCCGCCTCGAGTGGGGTGGGTCGGAGGGATCGCGAAATGATCCTCTCGGGTGAGGTGACGCACACGACCCCAAATGCGCTGCTTCGCTGCTTCTCCACAATGGCCTGCCCGATGTCCCAATAAAGAGGATCAGATCCGGGATCAGATCCCGAATCACGGCGCGTGCTGGTTCTTTGTCCTGGTCGAGCCGTAAACCTCTCTGACCCATCTTCGACAGCATTTTCGACTTTCGGAGGCTAAAGGCTTGGATTCATTGGCGTTTTTGAAGTCGCTCAAAACCGAAACTCGATTTGTAGTGGCAAATTCTGCGGTCCAGCACGAATTTGGCATTGATTTTGCAATGGGCCTGACTCATTTCCGTCGTGGCAATCCGAAGGCCCCATGTTCTTCCGAGTCAAGCGCACCGGACCCTACTCCTACCTCCAGGTCGTCGAGAGTTTCCGTCAGGACAAGCGCGTGCAGCAGCGCGTCCTTTCCACCCTCGGTCGCCTCGATGTCCTGCAATCGACCGGCCAACTCGATGCCTTGCTTCGTTCCGGTTTGCGATTCAGCCAGAAAATCGCCGTCCTCGATGCCCATGCCGCGGGTCAGACCGAGCCGGTGGCGGTTCAACGTATCGGACCGGATCTTGTCTTCGGGCGGCTCTGGAAGGAACTGGGTATCGGCACAGTTCTCCAACAGGAGTTGCGCTCCCGGCGCTTCGAGTTCGACGTCGAGCGTGCCGTCTACCTGACAGTTCTTCATCGACTGTTTGCTTCCGGTAGTGATCGAGCCGCGGAGCGTTGGCGTGAGGCATACCGCATGCCGGGTACGGAGTCCCTCGATTTGCACCATCTCTACCGAGCCATGGCGTTCCTGGGCGAGCCGTTGGCCGATGCTTCCGCCGCGACCGTCCCCGGAGCACCGCGTTGCATCAAGGATCGGCTTGAAGAAACTCTATTCGAGCCCCGCCGCAATCTCTTCAGTGAACTCGATCTGGTGTTCTTCGACACCACCTCCATCTACTTCGAAGGCCAGGGGGGCCAGGAACTCGGGCAGTACGGAAAGAGCAAGGACCACCGGCCCGATCTGAGGCAGATGGTCGTGGGGATGGTCGTGGATCTTCATGGGCGCCCAATATGTTGTGAACTGTGGCCTGGCAATACGGCCGACGTCGTTTCGCTGGTGCCGGTGGTCCAGCGCTTGCGTCAGCGCTTCGGGGTTCGCAAGGTGACCATCGTTGCCGACCGCGGCATGATCAGCGCCGCGACCATCGCCGCCTTGGAGTCCAAAGAACTGGATTGTGACTACATCTTGGGCGCCCGGATGCGTTCGACTAAAGAAGTCAGCGATCGGGTGTTGAGCGATCCGGGCCGTTTTCGCGAAGTCCAGCCCGAGCGTCACCGGACCAAGGATCCGTCGCCCCTGAAGGTGAAGCAGGTGTACATCGACGATCGTCGATACGTCGTGTGTCTCAACGAGGAACAACGCCGTAAGGATACGGCCGATCGCGAAGCCATCGTCGCGCACTTACGTGAACGCTTGCCCGGGGGCGACAAGGAATTCATCGGCAACAAGGGCTTTCGAAAGTTCCTCCGCTCCGAGTCCGGTGACCACTTCACGCTGGATGAAGAAAAGGTGACAGAAGAAGCGCGCTACGACGGATTGTGGGTTCTACGCACGAACCTGGCCGATGAGCCGGAGATGATCGCGATGGCGTACAAGCAACTCTGGATGGTGGAAGACGTTTTCCGGACGATGAAATCGGTGTTGGAAACCCGGCCGATCTATCACAAGCGGGACGAGACAATCCGCGGTCACGTGTTTTGCAGCTTCCTTGCCGTGATGCTCAAACGCGCCTTGGAGCTCCGACTGGAAGAAAAGGGAGAGAGTTGGGAATGGGCCGAAGTGTTGCGCGGCTTGGACCAACTCCACGAGGTCGAGGCGACATTCCAGGGTCAACGATTTGCCCTCCGTAGTCAGTTGGTCGGCCAGGCGCACAAGGCATTGGCCGCCGCTGGCGTCGCCGTTCCGCCCACGATGCGGGAACTCGCATGAAGACGCCCGGGCAAAGCGAAAATGTAGTGCCAAGAGCCTGAGGTGTCTTCGCAAGTCGTTGACTATCAGTGTTGCAGTTTTTGGAACTGTCGAAGATGGGTCTGACCTTCGACCATTTTCTTTCCTCTTTAACGCGGATAGACGCTTTTTGTCTCCAAGGTGGCCAAAACCTGCATACGATCCTCAATTGTCGCGTTCACTTTTGTCGCACAAAGTAGGATAACAGCGGAACGGGGAAAAACTAATCTGCCGGAACACAAACCTGATCGCAACGACTGGTCGGGCGACAGACTTCCGGTCTAGCGCTCAGGTTGGTCACGGATCCTTGTGGAGAGTCGCTCTTCTCCGGGGGAAACCGGACACCGGAAATCGAATGGAGGTCATATGCGTGGTCATCAACCTCGCCAGTTTTGGGGTGCGTGGTCGCATCTGAGTCGTTTGGTGTTTCTCGCCGTGTCTATCGGGATGACGGCGGACCTGCGGGCTGCCTCAATCACTGGTCTGGGTTGAGGTATTTTCGAAAGTTGTGTATGAGAGGAAAGAAGGCGTGTGCATCCTGAGGGTGCGAAAACCCGCCCCATCCGGGGCAAAACAAGATGCACACATGGACAAAAGCAACGTAGTTCGACTGGAAACGCAAGGCTCAAGCGTGACGGAGGAACGCACGGCGTTGGAACAGATACTTCGCCAGGGGGCCCAGCGAATGCTCCAGCAAGCGATCGCCAACGAGGTCGACGAGTTCGTGGCAGCTCACGCCTCGTGTCGGACCCCGGAGGACCTCCAGGCGGTGGTGCGCAATGGCTCCTTACCCGCACGCAAGATCGTCACCGGCTTGGGCGCCCTGAAAGTCCAACAACCACGAGTCCGGGATCGGCGGGCCAAAGACAAAGTCACTTTTAATAGCGGTATTCTTCCCCGGTATTTGCGGAGGGTACCGAGCGTCGACGCACTGATCCCCGCCCTCTACCTGCGCGGGATCTCCACGGGCGACTTCACCGAGGCATTGGAATCAATCCTGGGTCCCAATGCGGCCGGCTTGTCCGCGGCCAACATCGTGCGTCTCAAGGAGGGGTGGGAAGTGGAGTACCAGCAGTGGAGTCGACGGGATTTGAGCGCCAAGAGCTATGTATATTGGTGGGCCGACGGGGTGTACTTCAACGTCCGCTTGGAGGACCAGCGGCGGTGCATCCTGGTGCTGATGGGAGCCTTGCCAGACGGCACCAAGGAGTTGATCGCCGTGGTCGACGGGGAGCGCGAAAGCAAACTCTCCTGGCTGGACGTATTGCGGGACTTGAAGGCCCGCGGATTGGCGGCCGGACCCGCCCTGGCGGTGGGGGATGGTGCACTGGGATTCTGGGCGGCGATGGCCGAGGAATTTCCCGGGACTCGTGAGCAACGGTGCTGGGTCCACAAGACGGCCAACGTCCTGGACAAGTTGCCCAAGACTCTTCAACCGACGGCCAAGGACAAGATCCACCAGATGTATCAGGCGCCCACCAAGGAAGCCGCTTTGAAGGCCTTCGACGCTTTCGTCTCACTGTACGACGCAAAGTATCCCAAAGCGTGTGAGTGCCTGCAGAAGGATCGGGAGGTCCTCTTCAATTTTTACGATTTCCCGGCGGCCCATTGGCAGCACTTGCGCACCACAAATCCCATCGAGAGTACCTTCGCAACGGTGCGCCTGCGGACCGAACGCACCAAGGGCTGCGGATCACGCATGGCGACCTTGACGATGGTGTGGCAACTCGCTCGAGCGGCCGCCAAAGGATGGCGGCGCCTCAATGGTTGCGAACTTCTCGGCAAAGTAATCGATGGAGTCATCTTCGTGGACGGCGAAGAAGCAAAGGCCATCGCATAATCCCTATTTCCCTCACGATGCACGCGCCCGAACTTCACCCCTCATACACAACTTATTGACATATCTCCGGTGGCGACCGGACTGCTGTGACCGAGGTTGACCTGAAGTTGCCGGAGGTTCTCACCTTGTTCGAGGAGGTGAGTGGCATAGGAATGTCGGAGAGTGTGGATCGAAGCAGTCTTCTTGACGCCGCTGGCTTCGAGGGCGAGGCGAAAGGCACGTTGCAGGGTGGAACGGCACATGGGTTCCAGTGCGGTGGGTGCGCCGAGACCATTGTGCCCCTTGGCCGGGAAGAGGAGTTTTGGATGGCGATGGGTTCGCCAAAGCTGGCGAAGCCGTTCCAAAGTCCGGTTGGGTAGCGGCACGAAGCGGTCGCGATTGCCTTTGCCGCCCCGAATGTGAAGGAACATGCGACCGGAATCGATGTCACTGACGCCCAGGCTTAGAGCCTCGCCCAACCGCAGGCCGCAGGAGTAGATCGTGGCAAGGGCCACCTGATGGTCGAGGGCGGGGACGGCGGCCAGGATGCGGCGTACTTCCTCAACGGAGAGGATGACCGGCAGCTTGGACTGCGGGGTGGCGCGGGCAAAAGCCAGTTCGGAGGGCCAGGATCGCTGAAGAGTTTTCTCCCAGAAGAGTTTGATGGCGCAGAAGGCCTGGGTGGAGGAGGAGCGGGAGAAGCGGCGCTGGGTCTTGAGATGGATGAAGTACTGGCGAAGATCCTCCGGAACGAGGAGATCGGGGGACCGATCAAAATGCTCGGCGAGTTGACGAACGCAGGCCCAATAACTGCGTTGGCTGCGGAGTTGGAGTGGCAGGAGGGCGAGATCGTCGGCAAAGCGATTCAGGATGGCGTGAGGACTGGTCTTTTTTTATGCATGGCAGCGTTGAATGAGGATGAGGGAGCCTTGTCCCAGCGACTGAAAGGCGTCGAGACGCTCGAGACCGTGCAGGCAGAAGACGAGAGATGAAACCACGAACCCAACCGGACCTCGCCAGCACCCTGGAAAGTCAGGGCGGTCAGCCGCCCCGCCGCGCAGCGGCTTCGTTCAACCAATCGGTGCACCGAACAGCCGCCCGCCTCGTCGTTTACGACTGGAGAGGTTTTGGGAGTCTCGTTCGCAGGCGATGCGGCGGCTCCGGCGGCTGTCGGTGACCTTGGCGTTCGGCGGAGCCAAGCGGCGTCACTGCAAATCACCAAAACTTCCAGCATGAGCAATCATATGAAAGACCATATATCCCACAATATCACTCCACTTTGGACATCCTTCATCGCTATTGTTCTTGTCGTGACATTCCCCACTGTTTCGATGGCGTTTCACGTCACAGCGTTTGACGCAACCACTTGGCCACGTACTGATACGTTGATGGGCATCTCTGGACTCGTCATCGAAGATTTCGAGGACGCGACACTTGTTCCCGGCCTCCAGATTGAGCTAGCCGGCAGCACAAACCCGTATAGTCCGACGAATATTCTACCGCGAGTCTTTAATCCTAGCGTAGATGATCCGAACACAACTGGAGAGCATCAGGATCTCTTTGTGCTTGGAGTATGGAACGGGGCCCAGGTCCTTTGGAACCGCCAAAGCCCTATCCCAGTCGAGAACCTAGATCTGGAGTGGGGCGACGTCATTTTCCATCTTCCCGGGGGGCAGCCCAACTTCCTCGACGCCACCGTCACGAAGACGCTGACCAGCTCCGCCCAGCAGATCGCGAACGTCCGGACAAACGCCGACACCCGCGTCCAAGACGAGGGCTCCAACCTCACGCAGCGCAAGACGCTCGACTTCCGTGGCGCCAGTGTCACGGCCACCGACAGTGGGAGCAAGACGACAGTCACCATCCCCGGCGCCACCGGCGGCGGCAGCGCTGGGCCGGATGGTTCTGGCCACGTATACGTCAGCGAGTCAGGGTCGGACACGGCCGACGGCCTGAGCTGGCAGACCGCGGTGGCCACGATCCACCGGGCGCTACAGGTCCGCGCCAACCAGGGTGGCACCACCACCATCGAGGTCGGCAAGGGGTCCTTCAACGGGGACTTCGAGATCGGCGGCTCGGACGTGCTGCGCGGCGCCGGCCGTGACAATACGATCATCCGCGGCTCGTCGACGTTCAACGGCACCGTCATTCGCACCGAGGACGGCAGCGCCACGACCGTCGAAGGCGTCCGCGTCCTCAGCGACAACCCGCAGTTCACTGGCACCCTCTATCACCAGCAGGGCGCCCACGGCATCATCCGCGACAGTGACCTGCGTAACGAGAGCGGCCGTCAGAGCATCGCCGGCGGCACCTACGGCGGCACCGCTCTCTACATCAACAGCGGCGAGGGAAACCTAGCCGAGAACCTCAGCATCGCCAACGTCCACCTCTCCATGAACATCGGCAGCACCGGGAACACGGTGCGCAAGGTCAACGGCGGACAGATCTACAAAGTCCTAGAGACGGAGGACCTCGCGGACTGCAACAACCAGCCCACGTTCCCGAACTGCGTGCTGAACGGCGCTCACTCCGGTCACAACAAGCTGGAGCAGTCCAAGTGGATCGAGGTAAGCGGCCCGGTTGCCGCCGGCGTCGCCAACCACGGTGGGTGGGACTTCCGCAACGTGGACTGCTGCGAGTCGTCCGGCGCCCTGTGGCGTTTCGCCGACGGCAACCACGCCCCGCAGGAGGACGGCGTCACGGTCGAGCAGTCGGTGCTCACCAACGCCGCGGTCGAGTCCGACAACGGCCAGTTCAATTCCACCGAGTTCAGAGAGCTGGTCGTGACGGGGAAGAACAACGTGTTCAATCATCCCGTCACGTGGGGCACACCCAAGGTCGCCCAACGCGCGGTTGACGCCACGGTCGTCAACTTCGCTAGGACGATCGGCGGGGCGTGGCCCACGACAGTCGGCCACAACGCGGTCGTGCTGGGTGGCGCGTCCGGCGACTGAGCACGGACTGACCCACCCCTGAAACAACAAGCGCGGAGATGGGGTCAGATGACATGAAAAGCGTGACAGGCGAAAAGGTGTCAGTCAAGAATGGCGCTTAGATAAGGCCTCGATTCTTGCGGTATTTGCGGCGGTGACTTAGTTCCTTCATTTGGTGCCGTGGACGGTTGAGCAGTTGATAGGGTTTGGGTGAGGTATTTTCGAAAGTTGTGTATGAGAGGAAAGAAGGCGTGTGCATCCTGAGGGTGCGAAAACCCGCCCCATCCGGGGCAAAACAAGATGCACACATGGACAAAAGCAACGTAGTTCGACTGGAAACGCAAGGCTCAAGCGTGACGGAGGAACGCACGGCGTTGGAACAGATACTTCGCCAGGGGGCCCAGCGAATGCTCCAGCAAGCGATCGCCAACGAGGTCGACGAGTTCGTGGCAGCTCACGCCTCGTGTCGGACCCCGGAGGACCTCCAGGCGGTGGTGCGCAATGGCTCCTTACCCGCACGCAAGATCGTCACCGGCTTGGGCGCCCTGAAAGTCCAACAACCACGAGTCCGAGATCGGCGGGCCAAAGACAAAGTCACTTTTAATAGCGGTATTCTTCCCCGGTATTTGCGGAGGGTACCGAGCGTCGACGCACTGATCCCCGCCCTCTACCTGCGCGGGATCTCCACGGGCGACTTCACCGAGGCATTGGAATCAATCCTGGGTCCCAATGCGGCCGGCTTGTCCGCGGCCAACATCGTGCGTCTCAAGGAGGGGTGGGAAGTGGAGTACCAGCAGTGGAGTCGACGGGATTTGAGCGCCAAGAGCTATGTATATTGGTGGGCCGACGGGGTGTACTTCAACGTCCGCTTGGAGGACCAGCGGCGGTGCATCCTGGTGCTGATGGGAGCCTTGCCAGACGGCACCAAGGAGTTGATCGCCGTGGTCGACGGGGAGCGCGAAAGCAAACTCTCCTGGCTGGACGTATTGCGGGACTTGAAGGCCCGCGGATTGGCGGCCGGACCCGCCCTGGCGGTGGGGGATGGTGCACTGGGATTCTGGGCGGCGATGGCCGAGGAATTTCCCGGGACTCGTGAGCAACGGTGCTGGGTCCACAAGACGGCCAACGTCCTGGACAAGTTGCCCAAGACTCTTCAACCGACGGCCAAGGACAAGATCCACCAGATGTATCAGGCGCCCACCAAGGAAGCCGCTTTGAAGGCCTTCGACGCTTTCGTCTCACTGTACGACGCAAAGTATCCCAAAGCGTGTGAGTGCCTGCAGAAGGATCGGGAGGTCCTCTTCAATTTTTACGATTTCCCGGCGGCCCATTGGCAGCACTTGCGCACCACAAATCCCATCGAGAGTACCTTCGCAACGGTGCGCCTGCGGACCGAACGCACCAAGGGCTGCGGATCACGCATGGCGACCTTGACGATGGTGTGGCAACTCGCTCGAGCGGCCGCCAAAGGATGGCGGCGCCTCAATGGTTGCGAACTTCTCGGCAAAGTAATCGATGGAGTCATCTTCGTGGACGGCGAAGAAGCAAAGGCCATCGCATAATCCCTATTTCCCTCACGATGCACGCGCCCGAACTTCACCCCTCATACACAACTTATTGACATATCTCGGTTTGGGTCGGCGTCGGGTTCAACCTAGAACAGATGCAATATTCGACCCAACTCTTTGTCAACGAATTCGATATGGGTCTGTTAAACAGATATCTTACAAACTCTGCCGGGCGCAACGGATACATTCGTATCGATGCCGAGCCTAGAGAAGCTATTACGTCCGTTCGACTGGACAATGGCGGCATTCCAGAGAGCGGTGATGGATTTGCCATCGATCACGTTGCCTTCAGTCCAAGCCCGCGCCTGACCATTCGGTGTTCGCAGGTAGAGTTGTGCTGGAATCACTGTCATCCGGTTCCGGAGAGAGCGACGTCATGGAACGGGTTCATTTCGAGACGGATGGAGCGAAACGGCGGTGTGAGCGATATGGGCTTGAAAATCCAGTTTCTAAGAGCAAGAGGCATGCCAATATGGCCGAATGCGGGATGGAAAAGTGGTTTTCGCGCAATTGATGGACTGGATCCATCCAGAGCAGTTTCGTCGCTGCGTGGCACGCTATCAAGGGAACTACAGAGTTCGGAAATTCTCTTGCTGGGATCAGTTCCTTGCGATGGCCTTCGCACAGATTACCTATCGTGAGAGTCTGGAGGATCTTGAAATCTGTCTGCGCTCGCGACGCGATCAGCTCTACCACATGGGCTTCAAGTCAGTGGCTGCTCACAGCACTCTGGCCGATGCCAACGCGAGCAGAGACTGGCGGATTTACGCGGATCTCGCCCAAGGTCTCATCGCCCGTGCTCGCCGACTCTATGTGGACGAGTCCCTCGGGATGGAGTTAGAGCAGACAGTCTACGCCTTGGACTCGACTACCATCGACCTTTGTCTGAGTTTGTTTCCGTGGGCGCGCTTTCGCTCGACCAAGGCAGCTATTAAGCTTCATACGCTTTTGGACGTTCGAGGTCCGATCCCCACGATGATCGCGATTTCCGATGGAAAACAGAGCGATGTGGGCGTCCTGGACGAACTGGTTCCCGAGCCCGGCGCCTTCTATGTCATGGATCGCGGTTATCTCGACTTTGAGCGTCTCTATCGCTTTGGGCTTTGCGCTGCGTTCTTTGTGACGCGCACGAAAGCGGGGGTCTTACTCAACCGACTGGAGTCTCGCCCCGTTGATCGAACGAGTGGCATTCGCAGCGATCACATTGTCTGGCTGCAAAATCCCCAAAGTGTCAGTCACTACCCAGATCGTCTTCGCCGGGTGGCTTTCCGTGATCCCGAAGACGGGAAGGTGCTGGTTTTCCTCACCAACAATTTCGACCTTCCTGCTGAAACGATCGCCCACCTCTACCGACTTCGTTGGCGAGTCGAACTCTTCTTCAAGTGGATCAAACAGAACCTCCGCATCAAACACTTCTTCGGCACAAGCGACAACGCGGTGAAAACCCAATTTGGATCGCGGTTTGCGTCTACGTACTCGTGGCCATTATCCGCAAGGAACGGAGGATCGAACTCAGTCTGTCCCAAATGCTACAGATTTTGAGCGTTAACGCGTTTGAGCAAGTGCCTCTGCCAGAACTTGTTGCGCAAACCTTATCCCGCGAAGAACCGGATGACTTCTCTAACCAGTTGATGCTGTGGACCTAACAACCGGATGCTTGTGTGCTGGAATACACTGACCAACACCATCTACCAAATCCAGTATCGCTCCGATCTCACAACAAACCTTTGGACTGATTTGGGCGATCCTATTCAAGGCAACGGGACGATCAACTGTATCACCGATTCGATAGCGCTCGGCGAGCCGCAGAGGTTTTACCAGATTGTTACGAAACCATGAGACTAAGAACAAGCTCGGGACTGCCGAACATCCCTGAAGGAATGTAGAGAACGCGGGGGCAGAGCTGATGGGCAGGTGACTTTGGATTGGGTTCCGGAGCGACGGGACGTCGCCCCCGGGTTCTTTACATTCCCGGGTTGAACGTAGCCGCTGCGTGGTGGGGCGCCTGGACCGTCGAACGGCGTTCTGCGGAAAGTGATGCGGCCTGGTTCCCGCACGGATTTGCACCCCTCTTCAAGGGGATGGATTTCCCGCACCCGACACGGTCTGAGATTGGCATTCGGTCGCCGGAATGCTCGTTGCGGGCCTCAATCTCGCCCTCTCTGCCACGACAGGCGACACGACTCCCTTTGAGGCCGGGGCGTCTCAAGGCAAGAGGAAGTTCTGCGGTCGATGACATGGCGTCAGGGCGGTTCACGAGCGGGTCGTCGCTGCGGGACCGCAGCAAACTGTCCCGGACGCCACGAACCGGCGTGGATGAGCGCCACGTCGCAGTGCGGACATCGCCACGAAGAACCGAAGGGCGGAGGGGAGACGCCTGGTGGGGCAACCAAGGCTTCGGTGCCAGGTGCTGGAGTTGAAGTCGTGGGTTGCCAGGCTGCCCGCTCGGCGGCCGAAAGGATGGGTTCCTGGCGCAGTAGGGCGCGGACCCGGTTGAAGTTGCGGCGCCCACCGGGATGGAGCCATCCAAAGCGTCGGACGCGGTGGAAGCCCTGGGGAAGGACGTGTTGGAGGAAGCGTCGGATGAACTCGAAGGGTTCGAGGTCGACGTGGCGGTTCTGGCCTGAGGCGCTTTCACGGTATGGCCATCGCAGGCGGCCATCGGGAAGACCGCTCAGAGGTTGGTTTCCGGTCGCGGTCTTGAACACGTAGCGGCTGAGGTAGCGCAGGGCATTCTCTCCGGTTCCGGCTTGGGCGCTGTGGACGATCCAACGCTGTTTCCAGACCTTGCCCGGGATGTCTCGGTAGGCATCAGGACAAAGCTTTTGGAGTGAGATTCTAAAGAGATTGCGGAAGCGGTCACTCAAGGCCCGGACCGGCAGGATGTAGTCGGTGCGACTGGCAACCCACTGGCGGCGATCCAAACTCAGTCCACCCCCCGGCACGAGGTAATGAACGTGCGGGTGGTGGACGAGCGTCCGACTCCAGGTGTGCAGAACCCCGAGCATTCCCAGGGAGGCTCCCAGGCGACGGGGATTGCCCGCCAGATCCTGAAGCCCTTGGGAGCTGGCGTCGAAGAGCAGGTCGTAGCCCAGCTTCGGATGCGAGCGCAGCCACGCGCGGAGCGCCTCCGGGACGGTGAAGGTCACCAGGAAATACGGCACGGGCAGCAGCAAGGTCCGGTTGGCCTCCAGCCAATGGTCGGCGTCGGCGGCGCCGCATTGTGGACAGTGCCGGTCATTGCAGGAGTGGTAACTGAAGAGCTGGTGTTCGCAGTTGGGACAGCAATACACGGAACCACCGAGCGCCGGGGTGCGGCACCGGAGGATCGTCGCCAGGACTTCACGCTGGCGGGACGGCATCGACGAAGCAAAACGCGCGAGGTAATCCGGCGCCCAGCGGCGCAGGACTTCATGAACGCGGAGGCATTCGCCACCGTCAGGGGCGGCGGCCAGGCTCACCGGAACCGGGCCTCAGAGGTCGCCCATGAGCGAGTTCAGACGCTTCTGGTGCTGTGTCTGGCAGAGCGAGGTCAGATGAGCGTAGATGGCGGTGGCGACCGGACTGCTGTGACCGAGGTTGACCTGAAGTTGCCGGAGGTTCTCACCTTGTTCGAGGAGGTGAGTGGCATAGGAATGTCGGAGAGTGTGGATCGAAGCAGTCTTCTTGACGCCGCTGGCTTCGAGGGCGAGGCGAAAGGCACGTTGCAGGGTGGAACGGCACATGGGTTCCAGTGCGGTGGGTGCGCCGAGACCATTGTGCCCCTTGGCCGGGAAGAGGAGTTTTGGATGGCGATGGGTTCGCCAAAGCTGGCGAAGCCGTTCCAAAGTCCGGTTGGGTAGCGGCACGAAGCGGTCGCGATTGCCTTTGCCGCCCCGAATGTGAAGGAACATGCGACCGGAATCGATGTCACTGACGCCCAGGCTTAGAGCCTCGCCCAACCGCAGGCCGCAGGAGTAGATCGTGGCAAGGGCCACCTGATGGTCGAGGGCGGGGACGGCGGCCAGGATGCGGCGTACTTCCTCAACGGAGAGGATGACCGGCAGCTTGGACTGCGGGGTGGCGCGGGCAAAAGCCAGTTCGGAGGGCCAGGATCGCTGAAGAGTTTTCTCCCAGAAGAGTTTGATGGCGCAGAAGGCCTGGGTGGAGGAGGAGCGGGAGAAGCGGCGCTGGGTCTTGAGATGGATGAAGTACTGGCGAAGATCCTCCGGAACGAGGAGATCGGGGGACCGATCAAAATGCTCGGCGAGTTGACGAACGCAGGCCCAATAACTGCGTTGGCTGCGGAGTTGGAGTGGCAGGAGGGCGAGATCGTCGGCAAAGCGATTCAGGATGGCGTGAGGACTGGTCTTTTTTTATGCATGGCAGCGTTGAATGAGGATGAGGGAGCCTTGTCCCAGCGACTGAAAGGCGTCGAGACGCTCGAGACCGTGCAGGCAGAAGACGAGAGATGAAACCACGAACCCAACCGGACCTCGCCAGCACCCTGGAAAGTCAGGGCGGTCAGCCGCCCCGCCGCGCAGCGGCTTCGTTCAACCAGTCGGTCGAGGCAACGGCGGGAGAGCACGCGGTTTCCAGGGTTGAGGTTTGTCCTTGCCGTGCCTCACCTGAGCGTTCGCCATGACAACGGATTGGGTGAATGTCACAACTGCAAACGAGAGATTCCCGATGAGACGAGCATTTTTCATTGTCGCTCTTGTTCTGGCTGACCGGTTCGGTGCGACCGCTGAAGATTCCTTCGCCGTCATATTACAGGAGCGTATGCCCGCCCTATTGGCGACAAACCATATCCCCGGAGCTGTGGTCTCCTATATCACCAATGGTGCCGCGGCCTGGACGAAAGCCTTTGGTCTGGCCGACGTCCGGAAACGCACTCCCATGCAGCCGGACATGGTCTTCAATCACGGCTCGGATGGCAAAGTGCTGACGGCTTGGGGGGTAATGCGTCTGGTGGAGCAGGGCAAGCTTGAGTTGGACGCCCCGGCCAATCGTTATTTGAAGCGCTGGCACCTCCGTTCGACCAAGTTCGATTCCAATGGCGTGACCATCCGGCGCCTGCTCAGCCACACTTCCGGCCTGACGATCCACGGTTTCTCCGATTACAGGCAGGGTGCCCCACTTCCAACCTTGGTCGAAATGTTGGAGGGCAAAAACCAAAACGATGGCTCCGTATTCATCAAATGGCAGCCGGGAACAACTAACGTGTATTCCGGCGGCGGATTCCTCGTCCTACAGATGATCATCGAAGATGTTTCGGGTGAACCCTTCGCGGCGTTTGTCGAGAGGGAGGTGGCATTACCTCTGGGGCTGACCAGTCTGAAATGGGTCTGGACGCCCGAACTGGAGCGCCGTGCCCCAATACCCTATGACGAGCGCCAGAAACCCGTGGGCTATCGGCAGTTGGCGTGTCAGGCCATCGGCAGCGAGGTCTGCACGGTGGCTGATTTTGCTCGCTTTGTCGCCGCCGCCGTTTCAGGTCCACAGGGCGAACCCGCCGGGAGGGGAGTGCTCAAGCCCGAAACGATTTCCGCCATGCTTGAGCCCCAACCCAACGGCCAGAATTCCGGTCTGGCCTATGGGGTTAATCCGGTTAAAGGCGACAAGGTCCTGGCTCACTTCGGAGGTAACCCCGGCTGGAGCGCTGCTTTTGTACTCGCCGTCGACCGGCGGGAGGGGTTCGTAATCGCTATCAACTCCTCTCTAGGCATCTCGCTTAGCCACGCTGTGATCGCCGTGTGGGCAGAAACCACTTTTGGCCGAGACAACGGAAAAGAGCATCAGTAGTCGCGTATGAGCAGGAGCTTGCCTGTGGCCTGCATGCCGAATTAGTCGGTCCAGGCAACGGCGGGAGGCCACCGCTGTCCCAAGGTTGAGTCTTGTGCCCGCCGTGCCTCACCTTTGCGTTCGCAGTAAAAGATCTTCGGCGGCATGCCTCAGTTCCAGTCCACCCAGTATTTTCGGCACATCATGACCCGACCAGATCGGGCACAGATCCGGGAGGGCTGGATTGTGCAGGCGATACGGCAACCCGAACGGCCGGAAATCCAGGCAGACGGGCGCATCCGCCGCTGGGCTCGAATTTCGGAGTGCGGCGGTCGAGCCCTACGTGATATCCGACTGCCTGATAAGGAGACGGCTCACAACGCGTTCTTCGATCGGCGTTTTGAACAGCCAACAAGTTCATGAAGATCAGATACTTCGAGGACACTGACACGGCCTTGGTTGAGTTTGTATCGACGGCGGTAGCCGAGACGCGCGAGCTTTCGCCGGACGGTTACATCGATCTGGACGGCGAGGGCGGCGTGGTCAGCATCACAATCGAGCACGCGAGCTTTCGTGGTGACATGTGTGAAATTAGTCTTCAGCGTCTACCCACAAATGTCTAAGCTGGTGCAAAACATGTGGCATATTACCAGCATTGGCAGCTAACATCCCTGAAGGAATGTAGAGAACGCGGGGGCAGAGCTGATGGGCAGGTGACTTTGGATTGGGTTCCGGAGCGACGGGACGTCGCCCCCGGGTTCTTTACATTCCCGGGTTGAACGTAGCCGCTGCGTGGTGGGGCGCCTGGACCGTCGAACGGCGTTCTGCGGAAAGTGATGCGGCCTGGTTCCCGCACGGATTTGCACCCCTCTTCAAGGGGATGGATTTCCCGCACCCGACACGGTCTGAGATTGGCATTCGGTCGCCGGAATGCTCGTTGCGGGCCTCAATCTCGCCCTCTCTGCCACGACAGGCGACACGACTCCCTTTGAGGCCGGGGCGTCTCAAGGCAAGAGGAAGTTCTGCGGTCGATGACATGGCGTCAGGGCGGTTCACGAGCGGGTCGTCGCTGCGGGACCGCAGCAAACTGTCCCGGACGCCACGAACCGGCGTGGATGAGCGCCACGTCGCAGTGCGGACATCGCCACGAAGAACCGAAGGGCGGAGGGGAGACGCCTGGTGGGGCAACCAAGGCTTCGGTGCCAGGTGCTGGAGTTGAAGTCGTGGGTTGCCAGGCTGCCCGCTCGGCGGCCGAAAGGATGGGTTCCTGGCGCAGTAGGGCGCGGACCCGGTTGAAGTTGCGGCGCCCACCGGGATGGAGCCATCCAAAGCGTCGGACGCGGTGGAAGCCCTGGGGAAGGACGTGTTGGAGGAAGCGTCGGATGAACTCGAAGGGTTCGAGGTCGACGTGGCGGTTCTGGCCTGAGGCGCTTTCACGGTATGGCCATCGCAGGCGGCCATCGGGAAGACCGCTCAGAGGTTGGTTTCCGGTCGCGGTCTTGAACACGTAGCGGCTGAGGTAGCGCAGGGCATTCTCTCCGGTTCCGGCTTGGGCGCTGTGGACGATCCAACGCTGTTTCCAGACCTTGCCCGGGATGTCTCGGTAGGCATCAGGACAAAGCTTTTGGAGTGAGATTCTAAAGAGATTGCGGAAGCGGTCACTCAAGGCCCGGACCGGCAGGATGTAGTCGGTGCGACTGGCAACCCACTGGCGGCGATCCAAACTCAGTCCACCCCCCGGCACGAGGTAATGAACGTGCGGGTGGTGGACGAGCGTCCGACTCCAGGTGTGCAGAACCCCGAGCATTCCCAGGGAGGCTCCCAGGCGACGGGGATTGCCCGCCAGATCCTGAAGCCCTTGGGAGCTGGCGTCGAAGAGCAGGTCGTAGCCCAGCTTCGGATGCGAGCGCAGCCACGCGCGGAGCGCCTCCGGGACGGTGAAGGTCACCAGGAAATACGGCACGGGCAGCAGCAAGGTCCGGTTGGCCTCCAGCCAATGGTCGGCGTCGGCGGCGCCGCATTGTGGACAGTGCCGGTCATTGCAGGAGTGGTAACTGAAGAGCTGGTGTTCGCAGTTGGGACAGCAATACACGGAACCACCGAGCGCCGGGGTGCGGCACCGGAGGATCGTCGCCAGGACTTCACGCTGGCGGGACGGCATCGACGAAGCAAAACGCGCGAGGTAATCCGGCGCCCAGCGGCGCAGGACTTCATGAACGCGGAGGCATTCGCCACCGTCAGGGGCGGCGGCCAGGCTCACCGGAACCGGGCCTCAGAGGTCGCCCATGAGCGAGTTCAGACGCTTCTGGTGCTGTGTCTGGCAGAGCGAGGTCAGATGAGCGTAGATGGCGGTGGCGACCGGACTGCTGTGACCGAGGTTGACCTGAAGTTGCCGGAGGTTCTCACCTTGTTCGAGGAGGTGAGTGGCATAGGAATGTCGGAGAGTGTGGATCGAAGCAGTCTTCTTGACGCCGCTGGCTTCGAGGGCGAGGCGAAAGGCACGTTGCAGGGTGGAACGGCACATGGGTTCCAGTGCGGTGGGTGCGCCGAGACCATTGTGCCCCTTGGCCGGGAAGAGGAGTTTTGGATGGCGATGGGTTCGCCAAAGCTGGCGAAGCCGTTCCAAAGTCCGGTTGGGTAGCGGCACGAAGCGGTCGCGATTGCCTTTGCCGCCCCGAATGTGAAGGAACATGCGACCGGAATCGATGTCACTGACGCCCAGGCTTAGAGCCTCGCCCAACCGCAGGCCGCAGGAGTAGATCGTGGCAAGGGCCACCTGATGGTCGAGGGCGGGGACGGCGGCCAGGATGGCGGCGTACTTCCTCAACGGAGAGGATGACCGGCAGCTTGGACTGCGGGGTGGCGCGGGCAAAAGCCAGTTCGGAGGGCCAGGATCGCTGAAGAGTTTTCTCCCAGAAGAGTTTGATGGCGCAGAAGGCCTGGGTGGAGGAGGAGCGGGAGAAGCGGCGCTGGGTCTTGAGATGGATGAAGTACTGGCGAAGATCCTCCGGAACGAGGAGATCGGGGGACCGATCAAAATGCTCGGCGAGTTGACGAACGCAGGCCCAATAACTGCGTTGGCTGCGGAGTTGGAGTGGCAGGAGGGCGAGATCGTCGGCAAAGCGATTCAGGATGGCGTGAGGACTGGTCTTTTTTTATGCATGGCAGCGTTGAATGAGGATGAGGGAGCCTTGTCCCAGCGACTGAAAGGCGTCGAGACGCTCGAGACCGTGCAGGCAGAAGACGAGAGATGAAACCACGAACCCAACCGGACCTCGCCAGCACCCTGGAAAGTCAGGGCGGTCAGCCGCCCCGCCGCGCAGCGGCTTCGTTCAACCATACCATCAGATTATCGCGCTTTTGAGGCTACAGGCGTGTCGGCCGATGGAAAGACAATCGTGGGCACGTGCAGCGGTTGGTACATGTACCTCGGTCAACATCACGAACAGGTATGGCAATATCAGTCTGTGGGGTTTCGTTGGCCCGAGGGCGAGCGAATGAAGACACTCACGGATCCATCTCAATACTTGGACTACCAGATGGTCACAGACGTCTCGGCTGACGGCAAGACCATCGTTGGTAAGTGGTTTAGCCACTGGAATTATCCACAGGTAGAGAACGGATTTTGGTGGAGCCTGGGCCCGTTCGGGCCATGGGGAGGATCTTTCCAGAGCCTAGACCTGGAACTGACATTCGATACGATACCAACGGCCGTTTCGGCGGATGGGACGACGGCTGTCGGGATGTGCTCATCGACCATCGGCGAATCGATCGTCGAAGCCATGCGATGGTTGATTAGCCTGGATAGCCCGGAAGGCGAAGGACTAGGACTAGGCTTTCTACCCGGGGGCTCCTCTAGCATCGCATGCGGCGTTTCAGGCGATGGCACAGTAGTAGTAGGATTCAGCATCTCAGCAGATGGCAATCAGGCATTCCGTTGGACCAAGAGCGAAGGGATGATCGGATTGGGCGTTCTTCCCGGAGGTGGTCCTCATAGCGTAGCATACGATGTTTCTGCCGACGGGAATCTCGTGATCGGCTCCAGCGATGCCGAACCCGACCGGTCAGGGGCTTTTATCTGGACTCACGACCGGGGCATGCGCACCCTCGATGACATCCTCATGGAAAAAGGGGTGAATGTGCACGCACGTGGATGGACGGCGCTGTGGCCAGCTAGGACATCGCTCGACGGGCGCTTTTTGATCGGGGAAGGTGTCCACAACGGAGAGCACGAGGCTTTTCTGATCGACCTAGCTCTGCGCTTGCCCCGGAAAGATGACGCAGAGCATGAGTCATCGGCGTTTGGATTTGACCGCCCGGCGGAGGTTCATGATTTGCACCATGTCGTGAAAGCGCGCATAGCCTTTCCACAAACTCTCGAATCCGGGATAGCCATCGCACTTTCTATTCAGGTAGCCCCCGAGTTGGGCGATGAGAATGATGGCTTCACCAAGTGTGAGTCTTTTTTTTGAGCCAGCAGCTCCAAGACATCACACTCAGTCCGCTCGAACAGAGTGCCGCAAGGCAGCTCGGGAACCTCCCGTCCCAGCAAGGCCAGGAGCATGATTCTCCATGAAATCACCGCGTCGATGGCGATGGCTCTCAGCAGGACCTGGGCGCTGTGGTTCTGGTGCTCCAGTATCTTGCAGCCACTCTTCATCACCCGATGCCACTCCTCGATCCGCCAACGCCGACAATACCACTGGATGCATTTACGGGCCTGCTTGACGGAGTCGATCTGAACGGAGGTCAGGAGCATCCACCGCACGGCCGTGGCGCCCTCCGGAGGATGAGTCTCCACCACCGAGATGGCCCAGAGATCCAGAGGCGCCTTGTTGCGGGTCTGCGGCGCGTTGGGCGCGCTGAGTGTCACCTTCTTGAATCGTACTTGGACACGGGCGTCTCGGGCCACTAAAGCCGGTCGACCCGGGGTCGAGGGCTTGGCCAGGTGTTCGCGTTGGCGAGGCACCGGTATCGTCAGGGTCCCGGCCAGGGGGGCCGCGGCCAACTCATCGAACAACTTCCGGTCGGTGCCTTCGAGGCAACGATCATCTTTGGCCCGCACCAGCAGATCGGCCTTTCTCCCCGGGCGTCCGCGCCGCCGGTCAAACAACTCGAACATATCCCCCTCCCGATCGGTCACGTTGATGACTCGGGTGTCGGGAAGCGTCGCGGCGATGTCCGCAGCATCCTCATAAGCCTCCAGCCAGCGAAAGGACTCCTTCTCCTCGATCGGCCGATCGGTATTCTTGCCTTGGGCCGATTCCGGTGCATAGCCCTGCAGGCGCAACACTCCCAAGGGCATTCCACTGGCACCCACCGCCAGGCAACTGTGCAGGGCCAGTCCGCGGCTCTTGGCCCCGGTCTGGTTGGTCCCGATCTGGCCCAGGCCTTCACAGCCAGGCCGGGTGGAGAAGTTCAGATCGGTGGTGTCCTGAACAATCAACACCGTCTTTTCGTTCTTCATCCGACGGATCGTTTGGGCGCGATGCGTTTGCAGAAGACTTTCCGGGTCGAGTTGCTCTCGCTCGTTGTTGAGAAGCCGGTAATACGCTTTGAGATCGTGGCGATTACCTCCAGCGGCCTGGGAATAGGACCCGCTGGGTTGCGCGGCCTGATCGCTGACGATCTTCACCAGGCGCCGGGTGCGTCGCGGGTCCCCCAAGTCGCAGCCGCCAAATTCCTGTTCGGCCCAGCCCAGGGCGTCCAAGCTGTAACGGCGCGCGGAATTTCGTGGAGCTGATTTCAGAACGATTCGTGGAATGTACGGGGCGGATCTCACGATGTGCCCGAGAGTGGCTATCGGTTAATTCCCGTGGATGGTCCCAGCCGGAGACTGGCGCGTAACTGCGCCAAGTGGCGCGCCATCGCTTCTCTTCGGCGAGCCTGTTCTTCGGGCGTAGGGACGGGCGGTTGAGGCTCCTTGGGCGGAGACGACTTGGGCGCAGAGGGGGGCTGCAATCGCACATGGCTGATATTCAAGTCCTCCTCGAACTGATCGACGCGCAGCAGATTGCTCAATTTCAAAGCACCCACGTTGCGACGCTCGTGACGAATCTCCCTCTGCAGATAACGGATCACTCGTCGCACGTCTTCGATTACGACACACTGACGCGGATCACCGACTCCAAGCTTTCTCCCAGCACAGTCGTATGGTTCGGGATCAGGTTTACGGCGCTTGACATCACTATCACTACCCGTGATCACGACTGCGAAGCGATTCCAGAAGTGCTTAGCGAGAAGAAGGTGTGCAGCCTTCCAACTTGATCCAGTTACAACGGCGAGAGGAATACGTTTTCGAGTAAGGTCCTTAATCAGATCATCAATACCCTCCATAGGCAGTACCTTGTCCACGAGTTCCAGATGAACTCTATTCTTCTCAACAATGATTCTGCGCATCTCCTCCGAAGTCACCGACCTGCCGATGTACGACTCTACCAGTTCGGAAACCGTTTCTTCAACTCCAGCACCCTCTAGTCGATAAACGTCAGCCCTTAACCTGTTTTCATCGAAAGCGACTCCTGCGGCCTTCAATGCGATTCCCCAGGACTCGTAATGACTTCCCATGCTGTCTACCAACACTCCATCGAGATCGAAGACAACTGAACGAATACAGGAAGTCGTAACCCATGCATGCTGAAAGCGGCTCGCAATCGCGTCACCTATTCGCTTTTCCCCTTCGACAGCCGACTTGAGAATCGCAGCCAAGCTATTCTCGGCCCCAACGAATCCCACTTTGCGTTTCTCATCGAAATGATATAGCCCTGCGAGGGATACTCTGTCTCCTTCACCCCTTTCAAAGGAATGCAACCGCAACCATGGTTCATGGTCGTAGTAGTGAATATCAAAACCAATCCTGTCATTGCATGAAATAATGTCCTCCACCATTTTCCCGATAGCCTCAGCTACCTGATGCTTCTCAGGATCTGTTTCAGGTCGTCGAACGAGAAGGCGAATCATCAAGGGTTGTCGCCTTGCTAACAACTGTGGTCGCCATTGTGCTACGACAGTTTCGGCAGTGTAGAGGCAAAGATCAATGCGGTAGGCCGTTTGCAGAAGCCTGTCCGCATTTAGGTACGTGTCAATTTCTTGCGCACTGGATGGAATTGTTTTCAGGGCCAAATCACTTTGCTTGTCGATTTCAGCTTTGAGTTGCTTTACGTCTAGGGCGCGTCTCATGCACGATCGGCTTGTCGAGCCCGGTGACCAGGTCCTCCCACCACGGGACTGATCCTGGATTTCGACCCGAATGCGCCCTTAGCGAGGAACGCACCACTCAGCTGGACTACGAACCGGGACGGCTCTTTCGACATGTAATCATCCGCCCCCGCTATGTGCGCAAGGAGCAGTTTGCGATCGCGCCCTTGCCGGCGCAGCCGATCGACAAGGGCATGGTCGGAGCCGGACTGTTGGCGTGGCTGTTGATGAGCAAATATACGGATCACCTGCCACTGTACCGCATGGCGGAGCGTGGCGGATCTGCGCATCCACGGCACGACCAAGCGCCAGGTGGCTCAGCTCTTCCTGGTGGAAAAGCCGGCGCTCCAGCCTCTCAAACGGGCCACTGAACTTGGCCCTTCGTGCGCGGGATGGGCACGAGCAGTTGCCCAAAACCGCGGCATCGGCGGAATGCGTTCGTTGATGGGTTTAGTCAACTTGGTCGAGCGCCACTCCTTCGCCACCGTCAATCGCGCCTGCGAGCGCGCTCTAGCCAAAGGCACCTGGCGTCTGCGCGATGTGAGGGCACTCCTCCAAACCAGGGAAATCCAGACGCAGATTGCTTTTGAAGAACACCATCCGTTGATCCGCGATCTCAGCGAGTATGGAATTTTCATCCGCTCCCAAACCCAAGACGCATGAATCAAAACCTCGCGACCTATGCCCGCCAACTGCGCCTCTCCGGGCTTTTGAACAGCCTGGAACTGCGCCTGGAAGAAGCTCGCACCCATCAACTGCCTCACGAGCAGTTTTTGGAACTGATCTTCCAGGATGAGCTCAACGTTCGTGCCCAGCGTCTGATCGATAAACGCACCCAAGCGGCGGGCTTTCGCGATCAGAAAACCCTCGACGACTTCGACTGGACCTTCAACCCGTCCATCAAGCGCCAACAGATCTATGAACTGGCTAGTGGGCAGTTCATTCGCCAGCGCCGCGACGTTTTAATGATTGGCCCACCCGGACTTGGCAAAAGTCATCTGGTTCAAGCCATCGGCTACCACCTCATCAAGGCGGGTTTCCAGGTCGTGTACACTTCCATCTTCGACTTGGTGCGTGAGCTCCAGGCCGATCAATCCCCTGCCGAGCTCGATCGCACTTTGGTCCACTATCTCAAGCCCGATCTGCTGCAAATCGACGACATGGGACTCAAAGTCCTCCCACCCAAAGCCGGGGAAGTGCTTTTGGAGATCATCATGCGACGCTATGAGAACCGCTCAACGTTCATGACCTCCAATCGTGTAACGGCGCGCGGAATTTCGTGGAGCTGATTTCAGAACGATTCGTGGAATGTACGGGGCGGATCTCACGATGTGCCCGAGAGTGGCTATCGGTTAATTCCCGTGGATGGTCCCAGCCGGAGACTGGCGCGTAACTGCGCCAAGTGGCGCGCCATCGCTTCTCTTCGGCGAGCCTGTTCTTCGGGCGTAGGGACGGGCGGTTGAGGCTCCTTGGGCGGAGACGACTTGGGCGCAGAGGGGGGCTGCAATCGCACATGGCTGATATTCAAGTCCTCCTCGAACTGATCGACGCGCAGCAGATTGCTCAATTTCAAAGCACCCACGTTGCGACGCTCGTGACGAATCTCCCTCTGCAGATAACGGATCACTCGTCGCACGTCTTCGAGGGTAAATCCCGCATGCAATAGTTCGTACCAGGCGCGTTCGCGATCATAGGCCAGGCGGAGTTTCTGTCCGGTCAGTTCGCAGTACATCGCGTGCGCCTGTCGGATCTGCTCCCCCATGGGCGGCATCGGGCCTTCCAGAGGCATGAGCTATGAGGTGTAGGAAGCTTCCCGTTCACGACCCGGCACGCAGGGGACCAGGTCCAGGGCGGCCTGGACATGCGTACACTCCAATTGAGTTTTGCCGCCTTGCGCCGCCTGGAGCCATGCCGCCCGCGCCAACAACTGCAGGCTTCGGGGCACCCCGCCGCTTGCTTTGACCAACAGTTCCACGGCGGCCGCTTCGAGCGCGCGCATCGACAGACCCGCCTGGGTCCATGCCTGATGGATCCAGTTCTGGGATTGTTCCGGGGTCCAGGGTTCCATGCGCGCCTGGGCGGCAATGCGCGAATACAACGCCCGGTGATGGCGCAGCTTCAGACTCTCCAGCAGGTAATCGTCTCCGACCAGGATCAATCCGAAGCAGGGTGTGGTGGGCAAATTCAACCCCAGCAAGAGGCGCAGTTCCTCCAGGGCAGGAAAGCCGTAGTGCTGGGCTTCATCGAGCACGATGACCAGGCGTCGACGTTCGAGTTCTTCAAGGGCCTTTTCGATGCGACGCAAATTGCCTTCGCGCCGAAAACATGATCCCTGTCCGAGTTTCTGAGCCAGGGTTGAGAGAAGTCCCGAACCGCTGAGACTGGCCTGGGTCAGTGCCACGGGTTGGAAGTACTGGGGATCGAGTTTCCACAACCATCGGCCGACCGCGGCGGATTTGCCGACGCCATTGGGTCCGTTAAGAAGGCACACGGTGGAAAAGAGGGCCGCTTGCTCGAGATGCCGGCGAACTTGATCCAGGGCCGGCGTCTCCAACCACGCCTGCGGACTGAAAGGGATCTCACGCGCGCCCCACGCCAGGGCCCAGGTGGAAAGTTCCTGGCTGTTCATAGGCCGGCCAATCCGGGTTGTCCGTTGAACTGGCGGTTGAGTTTGCGGGCCAGGCCAAAGCTCTGGCCGCGATAATCAATTTCTATCCGGTCCCGTTTCCAGGGGTCGTAGCGCAAGCGCACCTCCAGTCCCCGCAAGCACAGCGGCACTTCGTACCAGTCATTGTCGAGGCGAAGGGTGGCGTCCTTGCGCACCAGGCGCGTTTGCTGGGCATAGAACAGGCGGTCCAGATCGAGTTGGGAATCCAGCGCGTGAACCCGGTGGGCCTGGGAGGCGAAGCGTTTCTCGGGCGTTTCTCCGGTCGTGGAGTGAACGCGGGTGTGATACTCCGCCAGCCATTCGGCCAGACGTTGATTGAGTTCTTCCAAGGAAGTGGGTGCCTGGCCGGGGAGTTTCAAGGCGGCCTCGAAGTCGGCCTGGAGCGTGAAAAGTAGTCTCTCCACCTTCCCCTTGCTCCAGGCATGATAGGGACGGGCGTGGAGCAGGCGCACACCCAGTTGGGCGCAAACTACTCGGGTGTGATCATTGACAAAAGGGCCGCCATTATCGGCATAGAGGGCCCTCGGAATACCACGTCGGCGCAAGGCCTCTTTAAAGAGCGCGTGAAAGGCGCGGGTGTCCGCCGTCCAATCGTAGCGGGCTGCGGTGACGACGCGGGAATGATCATCGAGTATCACACACAACTGAGTGGCTTGCGCCTTGGATTCTGCGGGCAGATTCAGCCAGGGACCGGGTGAAAAATCGGCCATCCACAACTCGTTCACCGCGGCGGTTTCCCACGCCTTGGTCGGACCGCCGATCGCCTGGCGCACCAGGCTGCGGCGCTGACGTTGGTTGAGATCGTGGCGCCAAAGGAATCGATGCACGCTGCTCAAGCTGGGGAAACTCGGATCACTTTTCTTCCACTGGCGGTAGTGAACCTTGATGGGAATGGCCGGTTGGTGGCGGATCGCATCGAGGATGCGTTGTTGTTGTTCGGCGGTGAGTTTGCGACTGCTGCCGTGGTCGGTGCGCACCTTGGGCTTGAGAGCGGCGAATCCGCCTTGCTGATAGGCGTACCACCAATCCTCCAGGGTACGGGCAGCCACGCGTCGGGCGGGGTCCTGTTCGGTTTTTTGAGCGACCCCCTTCAGGGCGGAGACAAGGGGGAGCCCCTGATCGACCAAATTTTTGACTTCGGTGATCAGTGCGTAGCGTCGCAGGGCGATGGATTCGTGCGGATCGGGGTTGGCATCCTTATTCATGACACCGGGGAGCCTCCGCGACGGGTCCCAATTCCCGCGATGCTATCTTTATGTGGGATCGGGCGTGTGGAGTCGCTCCGAACGCAGGAACCCGGATCAAATCGAGGCCTTCACTTCCCGCCAGTCCACCGAGCAGACGTAGCTGCCCAGAAGTGAAAGGTTGTGTCTTTCGAATAGGAAGCCGAGGATCGCTCCGAGCGTTGATCTGGCCTGTTTGATCTCGCACCAGAGCTCCTCCACAGAAGTCCGGTACGCACCGATCAACTGACCAAAGGCTCGTCGGAGCGGGTCCTGCCGCAGTGCCAGGCGATTCCAGGCCCTGCCCAGGCAACCCGCTTCGATTATTTTGGGGGGCGGATCCGGACCCGAACCCATCCCTGCACGCTGATCGAAGTGTGCTTCGAGGCGGGAAGCTTCCACAGGCCGATAAGGAACGCGGTTCTCAGGCAAAACCGACGCGGTGCGTCCAGCTCTCGGATCCAGGTAGCGCTGGATCGCGATGGTTTCCGGACCCGTGGGATGTTTACGGCGGTAATAGCAGCCGTGTCGGTGCATGGGTCGACCATTGGCACCGAGGGGCCGCGAACCCTTCAGGCAGAACTCCGGAATTTGAATCTCCCCAGCACACCCGATCTGCCTCCGCGGAAACAACCCGAATTGTTCACGGCTCCACGGACGCAATTCCACGGCACATTTCGAATCGTTCTGAAATCAGCTCCACGAAATTCCGCGCGCCGTTACATCCAAGCCACCGTGCGCCTCCAGAGCGCTCACGGTGGGGCGCTGGACGCCCACGCGATCCGGGAGATCTTCCACCAGCGGGTAGAGATAGATGTCCTTGACGCTCTTGCCCTCCTTCGGGCCTCCGTTGCGTCCGCGCCCCTTGGTCTGGCCGACTTTCTTCCAGTTGGCCGCCTTGTAGCAGGCGCCATCGTAGGTGGAGACGTCCACGAAACTCTCCAGCAGCCAGGGGCGCAGGCCGTAGCGGCGTTCGAAGTCGTCGGCCACCCGACGGACGCACAACGCCAGAACCTGCGAGGCCAGGTTCTGGCAGCGAACGCGGGGACGGATGAGAAATCGGTTCATATTGAGGACCCTGGGCAGATGTTCCATGCGCTGAACATCCTGCCACCTGATCCACTCATCCCGAGCCTCCAGATAGAGCGCGGCGCTGCCGAAGCCGATGCCCCCCAGCCATCCGTGGTCCGAAGCCACCAGATAGCGCAACTGTCGGCCGACCAGCCGGCAGTCCTTCAGCGGATGCTCGCGGATCATGAGTTCATTCCAGGTCCTGCGTTCCTCCTCCGTGCTCACCTCGATCAGGCGGAGCCCTTGGACATCCTCGACCGATTCGGGAACCGCCGCGGCTGCTTTGACCGAGTGACTCAGTCGCTGGGGGTTCCACGCCCGCGAGTCCGGCCCGGTGGGTGCCGGCAAGGTCCACAAGCCCTGCGCTTCGAGGTCGCGGAGGGCCTTGGCCGTGGTACCGCGCCGGAGGTTGCCGTTGGGGTCACGCAGGTCGAGCCGGACACACAGCTCTTTGGCCAGATCGGAGCGCGTCAGAACCTGATCGCTCTCGAGCAGTTGCACGACCAACTGCCGGTGAGGGTCTTGGGCGAGAATCTGCTGAATGGAAAGCGGGCCATGCATCCCGATTGGGATACGCCACCGCGGGTCGAATGTCCCGCATCTTCTTCAGGGGCAAGCGCAGACCTAGACGGAACACCTGGAGGAGCTATTGGTCCGGGCTCACTGGGCTTTGACCCTCGACGTAGATAGAGTCTGTCCCAAAAGTCGGACTATTCTAGAGCCTGTCCCTGGGGTGGAAGCGCCGCGATTTCCAGAGCCCGATCCAATGTGGCCCGCAGATCAAACGGGCCCGTTTTACGGTGTTGTTGTACACGGAAGGCGCGTACCGTTGGGCGAATACCGACGCCCATTCCTGGCACTGGCGGCCGGTGATCTTGCGAACATCGCTGAGCGCCAGGTTAGGCCACGAGCGAAGCAGGGCTTCCAGGCAGCGACGGCGGTACGCTTTCGCGGACGGCTTCAGCGAGGGATCGGCGCCCACGCGGCGCAGAACCGTTTCCGCAGCCGCCGCGAATGTCATCGGTCCGCCGATCACCTTGGGAGCGGCCTCGGTCCGCGCGCGATGCTCCTTGAGGAGATCGTTGAGCCGGAGCATTGCGAACGAATAGGTCGACGTCTCGAGGTTCTTGCGAATCAGCTTGCCACCAACCCTGGCGCGGGCGAAGTAGGTGCCCGATGCGCGGTAGCGATACAGGTTCGGTGTGGACGACTTCTGTCAGTGCTCATCTGCGCTCTCCGACGATGCACCTGGAATCCGCCGCGACACGCGAGCAGCATCAGATTCCAGTATCAGATCGTCAAGATCGGGCGGAATTCAAATCCCTTAGAGACTGTCTGAAAAATAATTGGAGTCCTGCGACGAGAACAGGACCCCACTTATTTTTCAGACAGTCTCTAAGCAATTTGATGTAAACATGTTGGGCCCATAGCTCAGCGGTTAGAGCAGGGGACTCATAATCGGAAACGGACGTTTGGGCCCATGCGGACTCATGTGGTCTCGACAGGCCAACCGATTGACTTCGAGTGGCCTGCAAACCAAGCCCCGACGACCCCGTAGGGTCAAAGAAATCATGCAGCCTCCAGATAGTAGAAGCGAAGCAGTCCACCCAACCTTTCTCTGGACGTGATTGCACCTGAATCCGCACCGAGCCGGTCGGCGGGCTCCGGGACAGGACCACGTTCTCCTTGCCCTGGTGATTTCGTTCTTGATGGAAGTGCTGGACGAATTCGCAAAGTGCGTGGCGTAGGGACCCTTCGCCGAAGAGTATCAACTTCGAAAGGCACTCCTCTTTTACGCTTCGCACCCACCTCTCGGCGTAGGCGTTCAGATTCGGGCTATGCGGGGGGAGGGTCACGGGTTCGACGCCGGCTGATCTCAGGATCGCATCGAAGGCCGCTGTGAACTTGGCGTCCCGATCGTGAAGCAGATAACGACAACCCGAGGAAATGACCAAATGACCTGTCCCTTAATGACCTAATGACCTGTCCCTTAGTTGGAGTTCGAGTCTGCTCCTGTCGTCTTTTTCCTTTTGGGGGCGTCTTTCATCCGTTTCACCACAGGCTCCGTTGCCAACATAGAGCGCAACGGGCATCCGTGGCCATATGCCATTGCACTCACCATTCCTGCAAAGGCGCATCCGAAAACCCCAATGAGACCTATGAAGTTGTATCCCCTCCAATCCCTCCAGACGGGCGGCCTCGCCTGTCTCGTTCTCTTCGGCGCGACGATCGCCGCGTCCGCCCAGGAGAACCTCGTCGTTTCCAGCTTTGACACCGAGGACGCCGTATTCCAGTGGAGCCGCTGGTGGGGAGCCGCGGACCAGGTCTACGAATTCGATCCCTCCACCGATGCCGCCGGGAGCGCCGATTCCGGGTCGCTGATGGCGAGCGTGTATTTCGACGTGGCCAGCTACGGCGGCGATAACCAGTTCGCCCTCCAGGGCGGGTTCGTGGACGGCGTCACGATCGACGGGACGCTCTACACAAATCTTGTCTGTGATATTCGTTGGAGCGCCGACTCCGCGAAGAACGCCAGCGGCGATTTCGGCACGCTCGAATTCGGCCTGCGCAACTCGGACTGGACGCAGACCGCGCTCGGGACCCGGACGCTGACGGCGGCCGACGGCGACCAATGGCTTCACATCGAGGCGCCGATCGACGTCACCACCCCCAAGCTCGATACGATCACGGGCGTCTGGTTCAAGATCTGGTCCGGCAGCGAGGGCGGCCTTACGGGCTCGTCGGTCTTCTGGCTCGACAATGTCCTGCTGCTCGCAAACACGAACACGGCGCCCGCACCGGCGCCATCCATGGCCATCAAACCGGTCCTCCCCGGTCTTCAACTGAGCGCGAGCGGCTCAGATGCCAATCAGCGCCAGAACATCCGGACCCAGCCAGCCGATGCGGATGGAAATCCCAACAACTATTCCTGGGTTGGCGCCTCGGGACCCGTCACCTATTCCCTCACGATCAAGGCCTACCCGGACGCCGCCCACAGCGGGTTCCAGACCCATCTGTTCCTCGTGTCGGAAGCCGGCATGCCCTACGGGGCGGGCGACAGCGGCATCGACTGGAATGCCCCGAACGTTGTCTTCCTGCAGATCGCCAACCAGGCCGACGGCACCGCGGCCGCCCGGTTCATGTACAAGACCAACCTGCCGAGCGGCAATGCCATGCTCTGGAACACGGATCCGGCGGCGGGAGCAGTGGGAACCCTGGCGATTCTCCCGGACGCATCGGCCCTCGGCACCTGGAGTTTGACGTTCCATGACAACACCGAAATCACGCTGACCGCGCCCAGCGGTGCGAGCACGAACATTGCCCTGCCGACCGCCGCGGCCGATCTCTTTGCCGATCCGTTGTACGCGTATGTCGGGATCCAGGGGAACAACGCCGCGAATCTCGGGCAATCCGTGACCCTCGGTTCGGTGAAGGTCACCGGCGTGCCAAGCCCCCTCGAGGACACGTTTGCCGGCAGCGAATTGGACGCCGTGAAGTGGGCCGTTGTTGCCGGGGACGCCGCAAGCGTCCACCAGCTCGGCCCGACCGCGCGTTACTGGGTGTCCTGGGATGCGCCGGCGACCGGCTACATCCTGCAGTCGAGCCCCACTCTGGAGGACGATTCCTGGGTGGACTCCGGGCTGGAGGACATCTTCCAGGTCGGCAGCCAAAAGACCGTCGTGATCCCGCAGGAAAGCCTCCCGGGCACACAGTCCGGATTCTTCCGGTTGATCCAGCCCTGAGGGCTCCAGAGAGAGTCGAATGATACGTGGGCGCCGGCTCCAGCCGGCGCCCTTTTTTGTGGAGAGTTTTCACGGTAGCGGACGACTGCGTGTTGCGGACCCTGAAGGCTTCTTCCCATTTTCAACCCAGGCCCTAAAATGACACCCAGACGCTCCAAGGGCTGTTGCACACCTTGCGGCGTCGCTTCGGGATCACGCAGGCGACCTTCGTCTTTGATGGAGGCATGAGCAGCGTGATCAATTTGGCGGCGCTGAGCGAAGCCAACCTGGGCTACGTGACCCGCCTCTCGGCGGCGACGCTGCAAAGCCTGGTCGCGGAACTGGCGCTGGAGAAACAACTGGAGTTGGGGGATCGCCAAGCACTCATCGAGATCACCCACCAATCGAAGCGCTACGTGATTGCCGGCGGCCCATGGCGTCAGCAAGGAGATCAAGAGCGGCGCCAAAGCCGGATTGCCAAAGGCGAAGCGGAGTTAACCCGCCTGGCGGCAGTGAAGCGCAAGAAAGTGGATTCCCAGAAGCTGGCCAGCCAAGTGGGGCGAAACCTGCAACGACTCAAGGCCCACAAGTATTTCAGCTACCGTGTCGATGCGCAGGGCCAACTGCAATGGGAACGCAAAGCCGAGGTGATTGCCCAGGAATCCCACCAAGATGGGTGGTATCTGCTGCACACCAATGAATCCATCGAGACGTGTCCGGGGGCGCAGGTCTTGGGTCATTACAAGGGATTACTGGACGTGGAGGAGGCATTCTGTGAACTGAAGAGTTACCTGGAAGTTCGACCGATTTTTCACTGGCGAGCCGACCGGGTGGTCAACCATGTCCGCCTGTGTTTCTTGGCGTACTGGCTCAGCGCACGCCTGGGGGGAGAATGGCGTGCCAAGGGAGAGATCGAGGAGGTTCCGCGCATCCTGCGCCACCTTCAGACCATTCGCCTGGGCCAACTGCGAATGGGCGAGCACGTTCATCGTGCCGTCATGACCGAAGTTCCGAAGAATCTGCATGCCCAACTGCAAAAGCTGCAGCTGACATCGCTCTTTGCCTCGCCGCCCAGCCGATAGACTTGTAGCCCGACAAGATCGAGAATATCTCGGTTTTGTTGGCTTTGCGTTACAGGGTCGAGGAAGTCAGGCTAAGGATCGCCTGCGCCGGGGCCCGGGCGGCAGGCTGACCTGGTCCTGAAGCCACGAAGCATGACGCTCCCGAATGCGCTCCTTTCCCCTGCCGAGGAACGTTTCGAGTCCTGGAGGCGGCGGATTGGGCTGCTCGCCGGTCCGGTGCTGTTTGTTGGGCTGTGGTGCCTGCCAATACCGTCGCAACCGGCCGCGGTCCACCGGATGTTGGCGGTCATGGGCCTTGTCGGGACGTGGTGGCTGACCGAGGCCTTGCCCCTGGCCGCCACGGCCCTGCTCGGTCCGGCGCTGTGCGTCGTGCTGGGGATCTCTCCTGCCCGTGACGCTCTCCGTCCGTTCTCCGACCCCGTTATCTTTCTGTTCCTGGGCGGATTCCTCCTGGCCGAAGCCATGATCAAGCACGGCCTGAACCGACGCGTCGCCCTGGCGGTCCTCGGCCTTCCGGGGGTCGGCACCAGTCAGGCAGGCCTGTTTGCCGGCTTCGGTCTGCTGACGGCATTCCTGTCGGCCTGGGTCTCGAACACGGCGACGGCGGCGATGATGCTGCCAATCGCGGTCTCCATCCTTCGCGAACTGGCGGCGGGCCGGGGAGAGGTCGCCTCCACCGACTGGCATCAATCCCCAACCGCGATGGGGTTGGTCCTCGTGACGGCATTCGCGGCGTCGATCGGCGGCCTCGCGACGCCGATCGGCACGCCTCCGAATATCATCGGCCTGGGCCTGATCGACCGCACCCTTCACCAACGCATCACGTTCTTTGAGTGGATGCATTTCGCGCTTCCGGCAACTCTGCTCCTGACTGGATGGCTGATTTGGACCCTCCATCGTGCCTGCCGCCGCTCCAGTCCCTGGTCCGGGCGCAGCGTCGATTGGGTGCGGATGGAGACCGCGCAGCTTGGGCGCTGGACCGCGCCCCAGATCCAGGTCGCAACGGTCTTCGCCCTGGCGGTTTTCTTCTGGATACTCCCGGGTCTTCTCGCGCTGACCGGTGGAAAGGACCTCACCTTGGCGTTGTGGCTGGAGAGTCACCTGCCTGAAGGCGTCGTGGCGTTGCTCGCCGCGGCGAGTTTATTCGCGCTCCCCACCGGGGAAGGCAACGGCCGGCGCACCCTGGCCTGGGCGGATGCGCGACAGATCGATTGGGGAACCATCCTGCTCTTCGGAGGCGGCATGGCGTTGGGGGAAATGATGTTTCGGACGGGCCTGGCGGAATGGTTGGGAAAGGGCATTGCCGGAATCCTGCCCGCCCCCTCGGCGACGACGCTGACGATCGTGTTCGCGGCGTTCGGGGTGATGGTGAGCGAGGCGACGTCCAACACGGCGTCCGCCACCATGATCATACCGCTGGCGATTGCGGTGGCTCAGGGCGCGGGCACCGATCCGCTCAAGCCGGCGCTTGCGGCGTGCCTGGGTTCCTCTCTGGGTTTTATGCTGCCCGTTTCAACCCCGCCGAATGCCCTCGCCTACGGCACCGGCGCGGTCCCCCTGATTCGCATGATGCGGCATGGACTGAGCCTGGATATCGTGGGTTGCGTGGTCGTGGTTCTGTGCGTGCTCTGGCTCGCACCGGGGTAGGTTCTCGCCCTTCCATGAACCGGCCCCACCCTCACCCCGTCCCTCTCCCACCGGATGCATCGGATGGGAGAGGGTGCCCCTGCGACTGCGGGGTCGGGGGCGACTGAGGGTTCTGGCGCCAGGCGAGATGAAACGCTCCATAGCCCACGACCGAGTCGCGACGCCCGGCCGTGTCCCCGGAGTTCCGCAGGTCCACGGCCTCGGCGCCAAGGCCACGAGCCGAGGCCGCCTGGAGCACGGCCCGCAGGGGGCGGTAACCGCAGGCGTTCGCAGACCCGAGGTCCAGACTCCGCAGGGCCTCGACGGCGCGGGCGGTGCATTCATCCTGTTCGCGTGCGGCGTCGTAATCCAGGTAATGACTGAGATCGGAGCTGATGACGAACCGCGTCTCCGCGCCTCCCCAGAGGCGATCGATGACCTCGCGAATCTCGGTGTCGCCGACCCGCCCCACGACCAGCGGCACGATGACGACCTCGCCGAGCACGACCTGCAGGAACGGCAGTTCCACTTCGATCGCGTGCTCCTGGGCATGGGCCGCGGCCACAACCGCCACTTGCGGAAATGGGGCGAGCGTCGGGAGAGCCTCCGGATCGATCCTCATTGTTCCAAGGGGCGTTCGAAAGGCCGCCTCTGCCGGAAGCGCCAGCCCGTGAAAATCGAGCCAATGCGACGGTCCGAGGATTACGACCCGACGAATTCGATCCCTCTCCTTCAGCCACGGGGCAAATGCCGAGCCTGCGATCGGTCCCGAGTAAGCGTAACCGGCGTGCGGCGCGACGATGGCCTTGGGGCCATCGGTGCGCGCGCCCTTCCGGGCGGCTTCGAGATAGCCCTCCACCGCGGCGACCAGGGCCTGTGCCAGCGCGGGATAGAATCGACCCGCCTGGACGGCGTCGCGGGTGAGGTCGGGCGTGAACCTGCGGTGAAGCATTCGGCAGGAGCCGTGGATTCAAGATGAGAGTAGCTCCGGCGCCGACATCGACAAGGGTGCATCGGCAATCCGGACCCGGGAATCGGATCACCTCATAGAGGTCCCTTTGCCGGTGTTGGCTGGCTAGCCGGGCTAGCCTGCATATTTCATAGAGGTCTTGCGAAAGGCGACCGTCCGCGAGCCCACGAAATCCCTGGCAGTCGCGATACCGTCGGGTCGGAGCGCGGCCTTCAGGCCGCTTCACCGGGACGGGACGGCGGCCGACAAGAACTTCGACGCGCGTGCCGTCGGGGTATTGAAGCGGCCTGAAGGCCGCGCTCCGCAACCGCGAGTTCCGACGCCCTGTCGGCAGCGGCGGTACGCATGTTCACCTCCTCTCCCACCGGACCTGCAGCAGGTCGCAGTGGAAGTGATACGAAACATCCGGGCTAGCGCCAGACGATATCCGATGGACGCCGCCGCTCCGCGCTGGAATGCGCCCGCCCCTCGGGTCGGCGGCCGCCGTCATTCCGGTGATCGAGTCCGACGGAATACAGGTGATAGTCGCCTGCGGCTGTCCGCTCGTACCGAAGGGGCTGCCCGTTCATGGGATCGTTGGGCACCCCCTGGGGGAGCCAGCGCGGCACCAGCGCCTGGAGTTCGGCAGGGTAGCCACCCTCCGCGAGGCGGGCACGTTCCAGGGCAACGCCCACGAGAGCGACACGGCGTCGCGCCTCCATTTCGAACGCCTTGTCGTCGGCCGAATTCAAGGCAGGCGCGAGCAGGGCAGCGAGGATTGTGAAGAGGGATCGTTTTCCCACGATCGTCTCGAAGCGCTTGCTCCCGGATGGCAAGGCCGCATGGCTGCCGGCTGTCGCCAGATCCGTCGCGAGGGCATCGACGTACCGGCCGTAAGCCACCCGATTCTGTTCGATCCAACCGCGATTCATCAACTTCACCAGGAGCTGCCCGCCCGTATCCGCGGCGCCATTGGCCCCTCCAGCAAAATCGGGCTGTCCGCGGATCATACCCGCAAAGGCGCGATCACCCATGACGCGTTCCCCGCGCAAGGTGTTCCGCATCTCCTGCAGGTAATCGCGTTGCGCCAGCAACGCCTGGAGTTCTGCCAACTGCGTTTCGGTCCATCGGTGGTCGAGGCACCCCTCCCACACGGGATCGAGCAGAAGGGTGTCCATGGCGATGCGGACCAACTCGCTGATCAGCAGCGGTTCATCCTTCAGCCCATCGCTGAGATGAAAGCCGAGACGGACATCCGCAAGGGCTTCCTCGGGCCGGTGGTCCGCCAGGAGCGCAACAGCGCGCAGCCGAAGAACACCGCAGATGGACTTCAACGGACCGAGATGATTTGCCAGGAGCAGAAAGCCCTCATGGTAGTGCAGGGGGAAACGGATCTCGGGCCGGTCGGCCGCGGCCCTCCGCAATTCGGACAACTGGGGTTCCCAGCGATCGAGGGCGGTCAGGACATCTTGCGCCGCACTCTGCGGCTCAGACGTCCGGGGCCATTCCGATTGGGAATGGTAGTAGGCCTGCCACATCTCGAGGTCCGTGCGTCCGCCTTCCTGCCAGGAGCGCGCGCTTCGGTCGTGCTTGGACATGAAGTGCGAAATACCCGGCGATTTATCCACGGAGATGGCGGTCACCCGCGCCAGCGCCTCCGGATCGCGGAACTGGTATGGCGACTCCCCCGCGGATGGAGGCGCTTTCAGATGCTCGTAATCGAGCAACGGGCGCAAGAGCGGCGCCATCGCGAGATTGCGTTCGTCCGGAATCGGAGGTGGAACAACATCCTCGAGCGTCACCGGTTCCGATCGGGCCCGGAGGTCGGCGCGAAACTTTTCCAGGGCGCGGGACCCGCGCCAGTTCTCCACTCCAGTCGTCAGCAGCAGCGCCGTGAAGACAATGGCGGCCGCAAGGATCGGCCGTACGGTCCACCGCAGCAGGCGGCTGGGCCGACCAACAGGCGGCAGAGGTTGTCCCATTGCGGCCAGGCGTTGGCGCCGGATGACATCCCGGTTCCACGCCAGGAGGACCATGCTTCCCCCAATGAGACCCGCAAACAGACCGAAGACTCCGAAAACCCAGAACGCCCAAAAGCTCCAGTCTCCGTACAACCAGCGGCTGAGGAGGAGGATGGGGATCCCGATGACCAGACCCACAAAGAGCGCGGCAAAACCGGGGAAGGCCCAGGACATCCGCTGGCCCCGCGGAGGCACAAGGCGACGCAAGGGCCACCACCATCCATGTTCAGCCCAGTCGATCAATACGGCATTGAGCGCAGAATTCATTTTCAGTCCTTTCAGGCCCTTCCTGAAACACGCCCATCCGCGGGACCGTCCTGGTCCGCAGGGCTCCATTGCGACCGCGGCCGCGATTTCACGGGCGGCCCCGGAACGATGGGGGCGGCGCGGGTCTCGACCGGCTCGCTGTCGGGATCGGCGAGCGCGGCCAACTGCGCGCGGTAGGCCCGAACGGCGGCCACCACCTCCAGCGGACTGGATTCCGTTACCACGGCGGTGAGTCCCCGTTGACTGCGGACATAAGGGAGTTGGCTGATGAGCAGCAGGATCGCGATCGCCATCGCCCCGGCGGGGACCGTCCATGGCGGGAGCAGGCGTTCCCACCATGCCGTCAGGCCATCCCGCGTCAGCCTTGTCGCAAAGGCTGGCGGCCGGCTGGCGGATCGGGCTCGTGCCAGGAGCGCCTCGCGCCAGACCCCGGGCGGCCGCCGAAGTGGAAGCCGTCTCAGGACCTCTTCAAGATCGTCCGGGTTCATCTCAGTTCCTCATAGAGGGGACGCAACTGCTCGCGGAGTTTGTTCATTCCGTAGCGATACCGGCTCGCCGCTGTGTTGGGTGAGATTCCGAGCACGTCCGCGATCGCCTCGAACGTCAGGTCCGACCATAGTTTCAGGTGCACGACGGTCCGCTGTTCCTCAGGCAGTGCGCCGAGAGCCTCGTCGACAGCGAACCGGAAGGCCCGTCCGTCGGGATCGTCAGCCGTTTCGAACAGGGAGGCGCTCTCCCGCATGAGACCCTCCACGGCGTTTTCCCGGGTGCGTCGGCGCCGGAACTGATCGATGGCGGCATGGTGAATCATCCGAAGAAGAAAACCACGTTCGTCCCGAACGCCCCGCAGGCAGGACGGGCTGGTGGCGATCCTGGTGAACACCTCCTGCAGGAGATCCCGGGTGTCGGCTTCGTGGCGCGTCAGGTGGAGGGCATAGGCATAGAGCGCCTCCGCGTGCCTGTCGTAGAGGCGTTCCAGGAGATCGTCGCCGGCCTTGTCCATCGAGTGTCTCGTCGGGGCACGGAAGCCACAGCGGGCTGTTTACAGCAAGGACGCATCCGTTCGGCCGATTTGTCTACGCCACGGGGGTGGTCATGCGGCGAGACCGGCGGGAGGGTCCCACGGCAGCGTGACCCGGAATGTTGCGCCCCGACCCGGTTCGCTCTCGGCGCGGACCTCTCCCCCGTGCGCCTGGACGATGTGTTTCACGATCGACAGCCCCAGGCCGGTGCCCCCCTGTTCACGCGATCGCGCGGCGTCCACCCGGTAGAAACGCTCGAAGACCCGGTCCAACGCCTCGGCTGGAATGCCGGTGCCGTCGTCGGCGACCCAGATTTGCACGCGGCTGGCGGCGGCATCCACGGCGGCGCCGAGGGCGACGCGCCCTCCGCTCCGCCCGTACTTGATCGCGTTGTCGACGAGATTGAAGACGACCTGCTGAAGGCGGTCGAAATCGACGCGCAGATGGAGGTCGGGTGGGACCTCGTTGACGAGGTGCATCTGACGGTCGGCAGCGCGCGCGGCGAGGTCTTCGAGCACCCGGCTGACGAGAGGCCGAAGCTCGCCCCATTGCCGGTTCATCACGACCTGGCCGGATTCGAGTTGGGAAATGGTGAGGAGGTCCTCGATGAGAAAGGTGAGACGGTTGGTGTGCTTCTCGATCGTCTGCAGGAATCGCAGGGCGACATCCGCATCCGCGCGGGCGCCATCGATGAGGGTCTCGACGTATCCTTTGATCAGTGCGAGGGGCGTTCGCAGTTCGTGGCTGACGTTGGCTACGAATTCGCGGCGGGTGCTTTCGAGTTCCTTCAGGCGGGTGACATCATGGAAGACCAGGATCATGCCGTGCTCGCGGACCTCGCCCTCGAACAGCGTGGTTGCGTTGACATGGAGGAAGCGGGGCGGCCTTCCACCCACCTCGAGCTCGAGGCCAAGGGCCTGGCCGTCGGTGCGTGCGCGCGCCGCCCAGTCCTCGAGTTCATGGCGATGAAGGGCCTCGATCAGCGTCCGCCCCCGAATGTCCTCGGTGAGTCCGAAGTATCGTTTCAGGGCCTGGTTCACGAGGTGGACGCGGGCGTCGGCCCCGAGCACGAGCAAACCTTCGCTCATGCAATCGAACACCGCGGCGTGCCCGGCCTTGTCCCGCCGGATCTCGTCGCGAAGCTGCTGCTCGAGGGCGCGAAACTGTCTCCGTTCGCGATCGTGGAGGTTTCGAAGGCGCCGGAGCCACCACGCCCACGAAGCGTTGGTTGCGAGGAGCGCCGCGACAGCGACGACGAGGCTGGCCGTGATCCACATATCCACAGGGCTGAACCGTAAACCGGTGGCCCCGGGAGGCCCGGTCGCCCTCCCGGCGGTCAGTCCTCCGCAAACCGGTAGCCCACGCCTCGCACGGTATCCAGGTGGCGGGCGGCGCGCCCGAGCTTTTCACGCAAGCGCCGCATATGGGTGTCCACGGTGCGGGTATCGATGATGTTGTCGTACTGCCACACGTCCTGGAGCAGTTGTTCGCGGGATTGGACACGGCCGCGCCGCTCCATGAGGGTGGAGAGCAGTTTGAACTCGGTGGCGGTCAGCTCGATTCGTTTGCCGGACACCGTGACGAGGTGGCGCGGGATGTCGACCGCGAGATCACCCACCTGCAGGCGCTCGGCCTTCTCGCGCGGCTCCTGGCGACGCTCGAGCAGCTTCTTGACCCGGAGCACGAGTTCGCGCGGGCTGAACGGCTTGGTCACGTAATCGTCAGCGCCGAGCTCCAGGCCCAGCACGCGATCGATCTCGGCCGCCTTCGCCGTGAGCATGATGGTCGGGATCTCCGCGGTGGCAGGATCGCGGCGCAGCAGCTTGCAGACCTCCAGCCCGTCGATCTCCGGCAACATCACGTCGAGCAGGATCAGGTCCGGGGCATAGAGGCGGGCGGCCTTCAAGGCCTCCGCCCCATCCGCCGCCGCAAGCACCTCAAAGCCGGCGTTCTTGAGATTGAAGGAGATCAGTTCGACGGCATCCGGCTCGTCGTCCACGACCAGGATCTTCGGCATGACGCGGCGCGTGGCTACCATCGTCGAAAACGTGCTTCAACGGAACGGCCGTTACAAGCCGGTTACGAAGGAGCAACATGGCCTCGGACCCGACATTGCGCGTCCGGCGGATTGCGCCAGAATCGGCCGTCACATGAACGACGTCGCGTCACGCAGCGGAATCCGGGACCTCGCGGGGAAAGTGCTCGCCGGGGAGCGCCTGTCGACGGAGGACGCCCTGCGGCTTTTCGAGGTGCGCGATCTCAACGCCCTGGGGGCGGTGGCCGACACCGTGCGTGGACGTCGGGTCGGAAATCGCGCCACGTACCTGGTCAATCGGTACCTGAACTACTCGAACTACTGCATCCTCAGTTGCCAGTTCTGCGCCTTCGCGCGCAAGAAGCGGGACGCGGACGGCTTTGAACTGTCGGGCGATGAGATGGTCGCCAAGGCCCGGGAAGCCCTGGCGCTTGGGGCCACGGAACTCCACATTGTCGGAGGCCTGCATCCTTCCCTTCCCTTCAGCTACTACCTGGAATTCCTGCGCGCCTTGAAGGCCCTCGATTCACGGCTGCAACTCAAGGCGTTCACGGCAATCGAGATCCTGCACCTCTCCTGGCTGGCGAGAAAACCGGTTCCGGAGGTTCTCGCGGAGCTTCGGTCCGCGGGCCTGGATTCGCTCACCGGGGGCGGCGCGGAGATCTTCCGGCCGGAGATCCGCAAACAGATCGCGCGCGGCAAGGAGTCGGCGGACGAGTATCTCGCGGTTCATCGGGAGTGGCACAAGATGGGGGGGCGCAGCACGTGCACGATGCTCTACGGTCACATCGAGTCCCTCGCGGATCGCGTCGATCACCTGGACCGCCTCCGAAGGCTCCAGGATGAGACCCACGGTTTCGTCGGGTTCATTCCCCTTCCCTATCTGCCGGCGAACAACCAGATCCCCGTCGAGCATTCGCCGACCGGGTTTGATTCGCTGCGCACCATCGCGATCAGCCGGCTCTTCCTCGACAACTTCGATCACATCACCGCGTACTGGGTCGGGCTGGGAACGAAGCTCGCCCAGGTGGCGCTGAACTATGGCGCCGACGACCTCCACGGCACCATCCTGGAGGAGCACATCTTCCACATGGCCGGCGCCACGACGCCGCAAGGCCGAACCGAATCCGACCTGGTGCGCGCGATCCACGAGACCGGCCGGGTTCCGGTCCAACGCAACACCTTTTACGAACCGATTCGTGTCTGGGACTCCTGGAAATCGGTCTCGGGATCCGTCAGGTCGAGTTCCTTGATCCACACGTTCCGGTAACGGACGTCGTGGCCCTCGCACTGGAGCTTGAGACCGCCCGGGGTGTCCGTGATGCCCTTGCCGCCGTCGTTGCCCCCATCGATCCCCGAGTTGGGCCCGCCCCAGACCTGGCTGATGGTCTGGTTGGTGTGCACCTTCTTTCCGTTGAAATACATCGTGAGCATCGCCTTCTCGGTGCGTTTGCCGTCCCTGAACCGCGCCGCCCGAAACACGATGTCATAGGCATTCCATTTCCCAACGCCGTTATATGCCGCGTACGGCGAGGGCGATTCATTGATGACCGCCCCCATCCCGTGCGGTGTTTGATCGCCATCGAGCACCTGGATCTCGTAACGGTTCTGCATATAGACCCCGCTGTTGCCACCCGGCTTCATCACGAGGAACTCCACGTGCAATCGGAAGTCCCGAAACGCCTTCTTCGTAACGATGTCGGCCGCCCCGTAGTGCCCCCCGGCTCCCGCGGGGTCATCGCTCATGATCACGGTCCCGGAATCCACCGGGTCGTTCACGACCTTCCACTTGATCGGGAGCGACGATCGGAAGCCGGGTCCCTGCCAGTAGGTCCATTTCTGGTCCAGCATCGCGTGGCTGCCGTCGAGATACACCTCGGCCCCGGGCAGGGGTGGCGCGCCGACTCCAACCGCGGCCTTCGTCGGGAATGCCGGCAGGCCGACAGACGCCGCCAAAAGGAACATCGTTGAAAGAGAGGATCCGAGACGTATGCGGCTCAAGGGAGAAAGGGATGCCATGGACGAAGTCTGCATGGAACAGGGTCCCCCGGCACCATTAGAATCCACCCCGAGGACAGGCGGCCGGCGCGCTGTTTGAACCCGGGCCCGCCGCACGCCTCCTAAACCTGCATATTTCATAGAGGTCTTGCGAAAGGCGACCGTCCGCGAGCCCGCGAAATCCTTGGCAGGCGCGATACTGTCGGGTCGGACCGCGGCCTTTAGGCCGCTTCAACGGGACGGGACGGCGGGCGACAAGAACTTCGACGCGCGTGCCGTCGGGGTATTGAAGCGGCCTGAAGGCCGCGCTCCGCAAGCGGCTAGTTCCTACAGTCTGTCTCAGAAGAGGCGGCGGGGGATCGCTTCATTGGAGGCTTTAAACTCAACCCCTTTGAAGCTCTTGCCGCCTCTTCCTTCAAACCCCGTATGAAATATTCGGGCTAACTCGGATCCGCCTCCTCTTCTTCCTGCCCTTCGTGCCGTTCGTGGTGAGCTCCACTTTGTGGTTCGCGGCCGTAGGCGGCGCGGAGGGAGTTCCGAAGGGCGCGCTTGTTGATCTTGCCGACGCTCGTCCTCGGGATGGAGTCGACGAATCGCACCCGGGTGAGGAGGGCGCGTTTGTGGAGAACGCCACGCTCGACGAACGCGCGAAGGAACCCGCGCAATTCCGCGAGGGAGGTCTCGTTCGGAAGGGGGGCGCGAAGCACGATATCGGCGTGGGGCCGTTCGCCCCAGCGGCCATCGGTGACCGACACGACAGCGACCTCTGCGACGGCCGGGTGCTGGCTCAAGGCGTTCTCGAGTTCGAGTGAGGAGATCCATTCTCCTCCCACCTTGATGACGTCCTTCAGGCGGTCGGTGATGCGGACGTACCCATCGTCGTCAATGCAAGCCATGTCGCCGGTGTGAAGCCAGCCTTCCCTCCAGAGTTGGGCAGAGGCGTCCGGATCCCGGTAGTAGCCAAGGGTGTTCCACGGCGTTCGCAGCACCAGTTCTCCAACATTCGCCACCCCTGGTGGCAGGACGCGGCCTTCCGGGTCCACGATGGCGGCCTGCACCAGCGGCATCGGGAATCCGGTTCGCGTCAGCACGTCCAGGCGGTCTTCGTCATTCGACGCCGCGTACTGTGGTTTGAGGCTTGCCATCGTGGCAATGGGGCACGTCTCCGACATGCCGTAGCTGGCCATGATCCGGATCCCGCGATCCATGGCGATTCGGGCCAGGCCCTTGGGGAGGGCCGAGCCACCCGTCATCACTTTCCAGCCCGCGAAATCCACGGAGGCCGCATCGGGATGGTTCAGGAGCAATTGGAGGACTGTCGGCACGCCGTGGGAAAAGGTGACACGATGCTGCCGGAGGAGCTGCAACACGAGCCGGGGTTCGAACCTTCCGGCGAATACCTGCTTCAAGCCCAGGAGCGTCGCCAGGTAGGGAAGACCCCAGGCATGGGCGTGAAACATGGGAGTAAGCGGAAGGTAGACATCCCCGGCATGCAGACACACCGGGTCGTGCATCGCCGAGAGGGCCAGGCCCGCGCCCAGGGTGTGCAGGACGATCTGACGGTGACTGAACGACACACCCTTGGGATTGCCGGTCGTGCCCGTGGTGTAGAACAGGGTGGCCACGCGGTCTTCCTCGAAGGTCGGGAACTCGAATCCTGGAGGTTGCCGGGAGAGGAGTCCCTCGTATTCCCCGGCGATTGGCAGGCGTGACGCAGGGCAGCGGGTGTCGTCCGTGAGCACCACGATATGCTCCACCGATCCCAGGTGTCCCCGGAACCCTTCCACCAGCGGCAGAAAGTCCGTGTGAACCAGGAGAATCCGGTCGGCGGCGTGCTGGAGTGTGTAAAGGATCTGCTCTGTGGAGAGCCTCGGATTGACGGTGTGCAGGACCGCTCCGAGCATGGGAATCGCGAAGAACGCCTCGAGGTAACGGTGGCTGTCCCAGTCGATGACACCGATCCTGTCGCCCGGGCTCGCCCCAAGACCGTGAAGGAGCGCGCCGAGGCGCCCCACTCGTTCCCGGAATTCGCGGTAGGTCTCCTCCCGCAGGTCGCGGTAGATGATCTTCTGGTCCGGCGCCCAGCACAAAGGCCGGTCGAGAAGGTGCTGAATGAGAAGCCCGGGCGGCGTTCCAACCTGGGGGTACTCCGGCGGCGGCATGGGGGGAGCAGAGAGGATGGCTCCGGCAGGTTCGGGAGCCAGGGTTCAGCGTTCGGCCGCGCGACCCCATTCGCCGGCCTGCACGGGGATCTTTGCGGCCAGTTCCTCGGCGGGGTAGGTCCAGATCTCAGCCAGGGTCGGGTGGTAGTGGGGCATCCGCGCCAATTCATGGACGGTCATGCGCCGGTACATCGCGGCGACGATCTCATGAATGAGTTCGCCGCCATAAGGCCCCACGCATGCGCCACCGAGGATCTCGCCACTGGCTGGATCGGCGAGGAGCTTCACGAATCCGTACCGGGCGCCCATGATCATGGATTTGCCGTGGTCATCGAAGCGGTGACGGGCCGTCTGGTGCGGGATCACTCGCCGGCTGGCGAGGGTTTCGCTGAGTCCCGTGACTGCCATCTGGGGATCGGTGAACACCACTTTCGTCAGGAGCCTGTCGTCGATCTGCCTCGGGTCATCGGGATGCGCGATGTTGTGTCCGGCGATCTCTCCCTGTTGAACGGCGACGTGAACGATGTCGTGCGGCCCGGTGCAATCGCCGGCCGTGTAGACATGCGCCGCCGTGGTCCGCATCTGTGCGTCCGCGCGGATCCGCGTGCCATCCAGGGCGACCCCCGCCGCCTCGAGGCCGAGTCCATAGGTGTTCGGGGTGCGCCCCAAGGCGACCAGGACCGCTTCCGCCCGGACCTCTCTTGTGCCTTCCTGATGTTGGAACTGGAGGAGGCTGGTTCGTCCCTCACACCGCGCGTCGAGCAGGTGCGTGCCGGTGAAGAGTTGAACGCCCTCCGCCCGCAAGGCGGCCTCGATCTCCATCGACACATCGGTGTCGAAGCCGCTGAGGACATGATCGCTGCGCTGAACCAGGATGACTTCGACGTCGAACCTTCGGAATAATTGCGCGAACTCCAGGGCGACGGCGCCGCCGCCGACGATGATCATCGATGCGGGGAGGCTTTCGAGGGCGATGGCGTCATCGCTCGACAGCGCGCCGATGGTTCGAAGCTGGGGAATGGGAGGATTGGCCACCACGGATCCGGTTGTGATCACGAAGTGGTCCGCCGTCAGTCGTTGCCCTGTGGAGAGCGAGACGGTGTGCGGATCCTCAAAGACGGCATGCGCCTGGATGAAATCGAAGCGACCATCGCTGAGTTGGGCTCGGCGCTCCTCCGCAAAGGTCCGGATCAAGGCGTCCTTCCGCGCCTTGACGGCCGTCCAGTCGAACCCGGTCGGGGTCGAGGCCAGGCCGAGACTCAATCCCTGCTGGGCGAGGTGGCGAACCTCGGCCGGCCACAAGAGCGCCTTGCTCGGCATGCAGCCGCGCAAAATGCAGAGGCCTCCAACCTCGCGCGCTGCCTCGAGCACCACGGTTCGCAGACCGGCGGCCGCGGTCGTCCGAGCGGCCGCGTATCCGGCGCTGCCTCCCCCGACAATCGCGACCTCGTATTCCCGCCCGCTCCTGGGCCGTTGTGAATGCATCGTCCGCAGAGACTGGAATCTCGACCCCGGGATTTCAACGGGGCAGCATGCACACGCATCTCCTCGCAGCCGCCTCCTTATGTCGGCGGCTACATGAAGCTCCATGAAAACCTCACCCTTATTCTTCATTACGCTTTTTGCCGTCGGCGCGGCCTTCCAGGGAAATGGCGCGGATCCGGATCGGCCTGCCCGTATGCCCAGCATTCGGAATTTCGGCGTGGACCCGACGAACACCGCCGGCGCAAATCGCGAGGCCCTTCAGCGGGCCATCGACTGGGCGGCGGAACGTGGCGCGGCGCTCTGGGTGGAACCGACGGACGAACCTTACCCGGTGGAGAGCGGCCTTGTGTTGCGCCGCAACGTTTCGCTCATCGGCGTTCACGGTCCGACCGGTCGCGGGACGCGCCACCCGGCCAAACCGCAGCCGGTGGGAAGCGTATTCCAGATTGGCGACACCAACGCCCCGTTCCTCACGGTGGAAGGAGCGACGCAGGTGCGCGGCATCCAGTTTTGGTACCCCCGGCAGACGATGAACGACCCTGCGGCAATCCTTGCGTATCCGCCAACGATTCGCGGCTCCACTTCCAGCGCCGCCCAGGGTGTCACGTTGTCATGCCTGACCTTCTACGGGGAGTACCTGGCCATGGATTTCAGGGCGACGCGTCGAACACCCTGCGAGCAGGTCCTCATCGAACATTGTTATGGCTACCCCCTGAGCGGAGAGTTCATCCGGATCGACTACTGCTACGACATCCCGCGGATCCTTCATTGCCACGTCAATCCTTCGAACCTGCGCTTTTTCCGCGGGGGGTTCAGCCGGGCCATGATCGACGCGGTGGTCGCCAAAGGCTCGTTCACCTACTCGATCGACCACACGGACAACGCCGTGCTGATGGATGTCTTCACATTCGGCGCCTACGGCGGGGTGGACCTTGGCCCGGCAACCTACGGACAGCTCACCAGCTTCAACCTCGATTGTGTCACCGTGGGCATCCGAAAGCGCGGCGACGGGACGTTCAACCGAAACTGGCAGATTGCCCAGGGCTCGATCATTGCGAACACCGGGGCGCGGGTGGAGGATATCCATCCCCTGATTGTCGAGGGGCAGGGGCACACCGCTCTCAGCAACGTCGAGGCCTTCTCGGGCGGCAACGGCGCGCTGTCGACCCTGAATAAATCCCAGGACTTTCTGCTGGTCCGAGGCGACGAGCATCTGACGATTTCGATGGTCGGATGCCGGATGCGAAACTACGTCGCGGACGAACCGATTACGGTCCTGAATCCGAAGGCATCGATCCAGGCCGCCGCCTGCGTGGACAGGAACGAACGCCTCTTCAACCGCGCGTGGGGAGAATAGGAGTCCTTGCGAGAGTCCTTGCAGAAGAGATGGAGCGGCAAACCTCGCGCCATCCGCAGCCGGTCACGCCTGGGGCCCGCCCGTCACGCGAGTCCCAGTTGCTGAACCACCTCGACCGTCGAGCGGGGTTTGTTGAGGCAATAGAAATGAAGGCCAGGGACGCCGCGGTCGAGCAACTCGCGGCATTGTTGGACAGCGTATTCGATTCCGTACGCGGTGACGGCCTCGTCGTCGGCGCCCAGGGCATTCAACCGTGCCAGCATCGCCGGCGGTATGGCGGCGCCGCACAGCGAGGTGAACTTCCGGATCTGTGAGGCCGAAAGGATCGGGAGGATACCCGGGATGACCGGAACGAAGGTCCCGAGGTGCTCCCGGAGGTGCCGGGTGAATTCGAAGTAATCGGCGTTGTCGAAGAACAACTGCGTGATCACGAAATCGGCCCCTTGATCGACCTTGTGCTTCAGCCGCTGCCAATCCACGTGCTTGCCCTCCAGGCATGCGATGTGCCCCTCGGGAAAGCCGGCCACTCCAATGCAGAGTTCGCCAAACTCCCGGATGAACCGGACCAGCTCCCAGGAGTACTCGAATCCGCCGTCAACGCGGGTCCATTCGGTGGTGCCGGCCGGCGGATCGCCGCGCAGGGCGAGGACGTTGCGGATCCCGCGGCTGCGGACTTCGTCGATCACGCTGCGAAGCATGTCGCGTGTGGAGTTAACGCACGTCAGGTGCGCCATCGCCGTCAGGCCGTGCTCCTTCTGGATTCTGTCGACGATGGTCAACGTCTTGTCGCGCGTGCTGCCCCCGGCACCGTAGGTGACCGAGCAGTAGTCCGGCTTCAGCCTCGCCAGCGCCGGCAGCGTCCGCTCGAAGAGATTGCGGTCGCCCTCCTCCGTCTTCGGCGGAAAGAATTCGAACGAAAGGGCGGGGCGGCCTTCCCGGTGGCGGCGCGCATGGATGTCACGGATGAACTCCATTGAAGGGGTCATTCTGGAGCAGTATCGCATTGGGCTTCAAGGGCGGGTCTCAACCCCACGACGCTGACTTGCCCCACCGGATTCCGCCCGTAACCTGAATGAAATGAAACGCCTCGTGCTCCTGGCAACAGTGTTGCTAGTGCTCTTGAACGTCGGGTTCCTCGTCTATATCCTCGTGCGCGCCCCGCGCCCGGTGCCCGCGTCGTCCCCGGTCTCCCCGAGCGCGGCGTCCCCCGGGCTGGCTGCCCCCGCCGGAGTGTATTCCGTCACGGGGATCGTCAAGGAACTGCGGCCGGACGGATCCAACGTCGTGATCCGGCACGAGGCGGTCCCAGGGTACATGCCGGCGATGACGATGCCGTTCACGGCGCGCGATCCCCGCCAGATTGTCGCCCTCCAACCCAACGACAAGATCACCTTCCGCCTCCTGGTCACCACGGACGAAAGCTGGATCGACTCCGTGGAAAGGGTCGGAGGGGAGGCCCCGGCCGAGCCCACGGCATTCGACCTCGCCTCCGCCCGCGTGGTTCGAGACGTTGAACCGCTGAAGTTGGGCGATCCCATGCCCGACTACGTCTTCACCAATCAATTCGGCAAACCCACTCGGTTGAGCGATTTCAAGGGTGACGCCGTTGGATTGACCTTCGTCTTCACCCGGTGCCCTCTCCCGGAGTTTTGTCCGCGGATGCTCAGGAATTTTTCGGAGGTGGCCGCCACCCTGGAGGACAAGGCGCGCTCCAGCGGTCCCACGAACTGGCACCTTGTCACCGTGACGATTGACCCGGCGTATGACACCCCGGAGGTGCTCCGTCGCCATGCGGAGCGATACAACTATGATCCGCGGAGGTGGACCTTTCTGACGGGCGCCCTGATCGACATCGATGCGCTGACGGAACAGGTCGGGCTGATGTTCCGGCGGCAGGTCCCCGGGGCGCTGCCCGATCACAACATGCGGACGGTGGTCATGGATCCGCGGGGCCGCCTGCGAAAGGTCATGATCGGCAACACCTGGAAACCGGAGGAGCTTGTCGAGGACCTCGTGGCGGCGGCCAACAATTCACCGCCCGGGGAGGAAGTCACCACGAGGGACGCGACGAACTCGAAGGGGGAGTGAGTCGCGGAACTTTCGGGGACCAACGTCCAGTGGGCGCGATTACGGGGTGAGGTCGATCGAGGGACCAAAGACGGGGCTGGTCACAAAGGAAGTCGCGTCATCGGGTCTGAGCCAGCGCATGCTCGGGACAGGTTTCCAGGCCCCGTCGACTCGGATCATCGGCACTACACAATCTCGACGGGACACTTCGGAACGGCGTCAAGGAAGGCCTGCCCGTAGCGCTTGGTCAGGACCCGGTTGTCGAGCACCACGACAATACCGGAATCCGTCCTGGAACGGATGAGACGGCCCACCCCCTGACGGAACTTGAGGATGGCCTCCGGCAGGGAGAATTCCGCAAAGGCGTTGCCCCCCCGCGCTTCGATGGTCTCGATGCGCGCCTCGATGAGCGGATGATCAGGGACGGCAAATGGCAGGCGTGTGAGGATCACGTTGCTCAGCGCCTCACCGGGGACATCCACGCCCTGCCAGAAGCTGTCGCTCCCAAACAGGACGGAATCCGTGTCCGCCTTGAACTTTTCGAGCATCGTCGACCGGGGCATGCCTGTACCCTGGACAAAGCACTGGATTCCCAGGTCGTCGAAAAATGCCGACATCGTCTCCCCGATCTCCTGCATCAGGCGCGTGTTCGTGAAGAGCACGAATGCCTTGCCGTGCGTCTGCCGCACGAAGTGTTTGATCCAATGGACCAGGGAATCGCGATACGTCGGCTCCCGGGGATCGGGCATTTTGGCGGGGACGTACACGCGCATCTGCCGCGCGTAGTCGAAGGGCGATCCCACCTGCAATGCGCGGGCCGAATCGGCGCCGGCCCGTCGTATGAAGTAGGCCAGCGCCCTGGCATGTTCCCGGTCCTGGACCTCGCGGATCGGTCCACGCGCCGCGACGGGTTGCTCCTGCTTTGGCGTTGACGGTTCACGGCGGGCGCTGATGCCGAGTGTCGCGCTGGTCATGATGACGGACGTGGCGCTCTGAAAGAGCCGCCGTCGCAAATAGGGGGCCACGTCGATCGGGGCTGCATTCAGCGCGAGGTTGCGCTGGGTGCGCCCGGCTCGTTCGACCCAGTAGACGTGATCGGTCACGTCCTGTTTGAGGAACTCCGCCACCTGCTCCCGCAGGTCCGTCAGCCGGCGGTTGCAGTCGAGCAGCTCCTGGCCGGACTCCGAGTCCTCGCTCAGTTTGATCAGGTCGCTGATGGACTCGCGGAGCCGCTGGAGGGGCAGCGTGACAGTGTCGCTGACGAAGTCCGGGCGCCGGATCCGTAGTTCGGTCCATGCGCGCCGGCGCGCACCGGGTTCCTCGCGCGTTCCGCGCCTCTCCTGGTCCGAAAGGGCTTCGCAGGTCTCCTCGACTGCCGTGAAGAACCGGTCCCCCTCCTTGAGAGCATCCGACACGAGTTCCACCGCCTTGCCACGCTGCAGCGTGGTCAGAAGTCCTTTTTGGGTTCGCGGATTCCAAAGGCGGTTGAGGGCATACCGGTACTGGCCACTCGACACGCTCAGTCCGATGTGACGCGAGGCCACCTGCTCCACCGTGTGCGCCTCGTCGAAGATCACAAAGTCGTTCCGGAACAGGATGCCGCCCTCCTGGTCCTCGTCCACACCGGCCAGCAGCGTGAAAAACAGGGTGTGATTCAGGACCACCACGTCGGATGCCATGATGCGCTGGCGCGCACGTTGGAAGAAACATACGCCGTGCTCCCTGCCGAACTCGCTCGCATACCCGCATTGCTTCGGCGAACAGAGACCGCGTTCGGAACAGACGTGGGACCAAACGTGCGGATCGGGTTCGACATCGAAATCCGAGAGCGTGCCGTCCTCGGTGGTCTTCGACCATTCATGAATCCGCTGAAGTTCGGCGGCTTCGGGTGAAGTGAAGAGTCCTTCGGCCTGATGGATGGCCTTGAGCAGTCGCCGCTGACACAGGTAGTTCGCGCGACCCTTTAAGATCTGGAACTGGAACGGCACTGGCATGATTCTGGCCAGCATCGGGAGGTCCTTCTCGATGAGCTGCTCCTGGAGATTGATGGTGTGAGTCGAGACCACCGCCTTCTTGTTGCGCGCGACGGCGAACAGGATCGCAGGCACGAGATACGCCAGGCTCTTGCCCACCCCGGTTCCCGCCTCCACCGCGAGATGCTCGCCCCGTTCCAGGGCCCGCGCCACCGCCACGGCCATCTCCTGTTGTTGCGGTCGGTACTCGAATTTCCGCGCGGCCGACAACGGGCCTTCCCGGGAAAAGAAATGCGCCACCTTCTCTTCGAGGCTTTCGAGGGGCGCGGCAGACGCGTGCTCGGCGAGGCTGATCATCAAAATGGCGACGTCGAGGCTACAACACGAAGGACGCGAAGGGCACGAAGAGAGAATGATTCCGTTGAACCCTTCGCTGGCGTTGCGGCGTTTCAGCCCGTTTCGCCAGGGTTCCCGCTGAACGGCAGCGGGACGATGCGGACGCGGACCTCGGATCCTGGCGAACCGACCTTCAGTTCAGTGCCCGGCGCGTTGGACTCCCGTCGCACATAACCCAGCCCGATCGTCTTCTCCAGCCGTGGAGAACGCGTCGCGCTGGTCAGATATCCGACCTCCTTTTCTCCCTTGAAGAGCGGGGTGCGTCTGGCGGGCAGCGAACCCGGGTCGCCATGAAACACCAGACCGCGAAGCGCCTTGGCGACTTGTCCATAAGTCCGGATCCGCGCGATCACCTCCTGCCCGATGTAACACCCCTTCGTGTAACTGATCGCGCCATCGGACAATCCGGCCTCCGGGGGAAGATTGGTGTCATCCATGTCGATCCCGAACCTCGGGATGCCGGCCTCGATTCGGGAAACGTCCAGCGCGTTCCACCCGCTCGGCCCTCCCCCGGCGGCCCGACACGCTTCGTTCAACCGCTGCCAGGCGGCGTCGAGATGGTCGTTCGGCACAAAGAAATCGAAGCCGTCCGTTCCTGCGCGGGATTGGCGGACAAGGTAGAGTTCGCCCATGGCCTTGTTCGCCGCGGCGACCGAGCTGCAAGGGGCCGTCGGGATCGAGGCAAACAGGGCGAGCGCGTCGGCGACCACGCCGGCCCTGGGACCCTGGAGGCTCAAGAGTCCGTAGGAGGCACTGGCGTCCACGACCTGGACGTCCTCGCCAATGATGAACTGCTCGAGACGTTCCTTCACCAACGCGGTCAGACCCGGTTCGAAATCAAGAACGAGCTCATCCGGAAGCGCGTAGATGTTCATGTCGCTCAGCATCCGGGCACGCGCGTTGACGAGCGCCGCGTAGCAACCCTCCCACGGCTGGAGATCCTTCACGTTGTTGGTGACCTGCCCATTGAGCATCTTCTGGCGATCGGCGCCCACGAGTGCGAGCCGGCTGCGAGCCGAGAGGTCCACCACGCCGACGCTTCCCAGGAGGGCGCGATATTCGCCGGCCGCATCGCCATAATGCGCCACCACCTCCCTGCCCCCGACCGATCCGAAAACGGCCCCCTGCCCGGCATGCAATGAGTGAAGAACCAGCGGTTCCATGCCCGAGACTTGCACAACCCGGTGCAACGGCAATCCCGGTCACCGCGGCCGCTGGCGGTCCTATCACTGCCACCCGCGCGGGTGAGTGCGCTGCAACAAGGATTGCACACCGCCGTCGCCGCCCTAGTGTCGGGCCACGCGCTCCGGGCGGTCCGCGCCAGGCTGGCGGGCCCGGGTTTTCGGCCAGGGTCCCGGAGAATTCCATTCCTATCTGAGACCTCATGACCTCACACACCCCCACCCATCGCTGGAGATTCTTCCGAGCCGGTGGTCTCGACCAGGTCCGGTTCGTCACGGCCGATGACTATCGGAATCTCCCATCCCTCGATCAAAAGCTCTGGGTCGCGTTGTCCTGTCCCGTCAAAGGGATTGAATTCGACGAACGGACCCTCGAATGGATCGACCTGGATCATGACGGTCGGATTCGGGCCACGGAGGTCATTGCCGCCGTCGAATGGGTGTGCGCTCGTCTGAAGGACCCTATGGTCCTCCAAACGGGCTCGGATACCGTGCCCCTCGACGAATTCCAGGACGCGACCCCCGCCGGAAAAATCCTCATCGCCTCCGCCCGCCAGATCCTGAAGAACCTTGGTAAACCGGATGCCAACACCATCGCCCTCGCCGATGTCGCCGATACCAGCCGCATCTTCGCGCAGACCCGGTTTAACGGTGACGGAATCGTTCCGCCCGAATCGGCCGAAGACCCAGCAATTCGACAGGCCATCCAGGAAATCGGAGACACCGAGGGAACGGAACCCGACCGCAGCGGAAGACCCGGAATTACGCAGGAGAAGGCCGACACCTTCTTTGACGAACTGAAGGCCTTGGACGCATGGGATCGTGCCGGAAAGGCCGCCGCGACTGTTTCGCCCCTCGGGGACGGGACCGCCGCCGCCGCCACCGCGGTTCAGGCTATTCGCGGCAAGGTGGATGACTACTTCGCGCGGTGTCGACTGGCCGCTTTTGACGCCCGTGCCCTCGGCGCCCTCAATCGCAAGGAGGAGGAGTACCTTCAGGTGACACGCACCGACCTGGACCGCTCCGCGCGGGAGGTCGCCGGCTTTCCGCTCGCGCGCATCGAGGCCGGCAGGCCGCTGCCGTTGCGCGAGGGCATCAACCCGGCGTGGAAGGACGCGATGGATCGATTCTGCGAGGCCGCCGTGCTCCCAATCGTCGGTCCCGATCGAACCAGTTTGAGCGAAGCCGAATGGACGACGATCCAGGCCAGGATCGGGCCGTATGAGGCATGGATTGCCAGCAAGCCCGCCGTCCCTGTCGAATCCCTGGGCCTCGAACGAATCCGTGCCATCCTCGCCAGCACGGCCCGGGACCAGATCAACGGCCTGATCCTCCAGGACAAGGCCCTGGAGGCGGAGGCGAATGCCACCGGCGACGTCGAGAAACTCATCCGGTTGCACCGCGACCTCCATCGGCTCCTCTTGAATTTCGTCAATTTCGCGGATTTCTATTCGTCCGATCGTCCGGCCACGTTTCAGTCGGGCACCCTGTACCTGGACGGGCGCGCCTGTGGCCTTTGCCTTCGGGTCGACGACGCGGCCCGCCACGCCGCGCTCGCAGGTCTGGCAAAAATCTTTCTCGCCTATTGCGATTGCACCCGGGTGGGCGCCGGGAAGTTGACCCTGGCGGTTGCCTACACCAACGGCGACTCCGACAACCTGATGGTCGGCCGAAACGGGGTGTTCTATGATAATGCCGGGCGCGACTGGGACGCGACGATCACGAAGATCATCGACAATCCCATCAACATCCGACAGGCCTTCTGGGCGCCGTACAAGAAACTCGTTCGCCTGATCGAGGAGCAGGTGGCCAAACGCGCCGCCTCCGCCGACTCGGACGCGGAGAAACGCCTCTCCGCGGCTGCCGCGGCTGCCGCCGCTCTCGACAAGACCAAACCGATTCCGCCGAAAAAGGTCGACACGGGAACCGTTGCCGCCCTGGGCGTGGCCCTTGGCTTTATCGCGACCGCCCTTACGGGGATCATCGGCTACGCCGCGGGCCTGTTTCTGCTTCCGTTCTGGCAGCTCGTCCTGGCCTTTGCCGGGCTTCTCCTCGTCGTTTCGGGGCCGTCCATCCTCATCGCCTGGCTGAAGCTCCGGCAGCGAAATCTCGGCCCGATCCTCGATGCGAACGGGTGGGCCGTGAATGGACGGGTCAAGGTCCCCGTGCCGCTGGGAAGGGCCCTCACCCAGGTCGCCAAACTCCCGCCCGGATCCGTTCCCGCCCTCGACGACCGTTTTGCCGAGCCTCCCGTCTACTGGCCCAAGCTGATCGGGTTCGTCATCGCCGTCGCCTTCTTCTACAGCCTCTTCAACCATTACGGGTACATCCACAAGTGGACCGGCGGACAACTCGGCATCGACCGCGGCAAATCGCCGATTCCGCCTTCCCTCTTCGACAAGGTGAAGGAGATTGCCGCCCCACCGCAGGCGGCGACCAATGCCCCGCCGGCGGCCACCAACGCGCCGGCCGCGAAGTAATCCATTCACAGAAGCCTTGGACGACAAGCATGTCCTCTCCTCCTGAACCACTCACCGCCGTGGTCACCGGCGCCGGTTCCGGTGTGGGACGGGCCACCGCCGCCGCTCTCGCCCGGGCTGGATGGCGCGTGGCCCTTGTCGGTCGACGTCCGGATGCCCTGGCGGAGACCACCCGGCTCGTCACCGCCGAGACCTCCCCATTCCTGAGCCTGCCCTGCGACATCGCGGACCCGGCCGCTGTGCAAAAAATGGCGCAAACGGTCCTCGATCGGTTCGGCCCGGTGGACGCCCTGGTGAACGCCGCGGGCACGAACACGCCCCGGCGCAGCTTCGAGGAGCTTTCACCCGAGGACTACCGTCGGCTCATCGACACAAACCTCAACGGCGCCTTCTGGTGCGTGCAGGCGTTTCTTCCCACCATGCGAGCCCGCGGGCGCGGAACGATCATCAATGTCGTCTCGGAGGCGGCGCGCCAGGCGAGCCCGAAGGCCGGCCCCGCCTATTCTGCGAGCAAGTTCGGTCTCCTCGGTCTGACGCAGGCGATCAACGCCGAGGAGCGCGGCCGCGGCATTCGAGCCTGCGCGCTGATGCCGGGGGACATCGACACCCCGCTGCTGGACCGCCGTCCTTCGCCTCCGTCGGCCGAGGCGCGCGCGCGCATGCTGCAATCCGAGGACGTCGCCGCCTGTGTGCTGTTCGTCCTCAACCTCCCCCCGCGAGCCGTCGTGGAGGAGCTCCTACTGCGACCCGCCTGATTTGCCCGATGACGATGATCGATCCAATTCACCGCTGGGAGGCCGCCCTCGCCACCCAACCCACGAATGAAATGGCCCGTTTCAGCCTGGCGAAGGCGCTCTTTGACGCCGGCCGCCATGCTGAGGCCCGACCGCATCTGGAGACGGCCCTGACCAAGCGGCCGGACTGGATGGTGGTCCAGATCCTGCTGGGCAAATGCCACCTCTCCCTCGGCGACACCGACGCCGCGCGACACGCGTTTCGTCGGGCCCGCCAACTGGCGATCGAGCAGGATCACGAAGGCCCGCTCGCGGAGATGGACCAGGTCCTGGGCGAACTCGGCTGAAACAGAATTCTTGCAATCGGGTGGGCGATGTCCCAATTTTTGCGCCGCCTCACAGGGGGCGAGCGTAGCTCAGCCTGGTAGAGCGTCACCTTGCCAAGGTGAATGTCGAGGGTTCGAATCCCTTCGCTCGCTCCAATTCTGTCTTGCCCCTCCTCTCCTCCAGGAAGGGGCCTTTTCTGAAAGCGCGCTGCTTTTCGCGGCCTAATCTAGCCATCTAGCCCGGATGTTTCCTATCACTTCCACTGCGACCTGCTGCAGGTCCGGTGGGAGAGGAGGTTACCTTCAACATGCGCACCGCCGCTGCCGACAGGGCGTCGGAACTCGCGGTTGCGGAACTCGCGGTTGCGGAGCGCGGCCTTCAGGCCGCTTCAATACCCCGACGCACGCGCGTCGAAGTTCTTGTCGGCCGCCGTCCCGTCCCGTCCCGTCCCGTCCCGTGAAGCGGCCTAAAGGCCGCGGTCCGACCCGACGGTATCGCGCCTGGATCCAAGTTCGACGATCTCGCGGGCTCGCGGACGTGTCTGCCTTCCTCGACAAACCTCTATGAGGTACTACTCTTACTGGGATAGGTTGGCCGGATAATATTGGCTGACCACATCCAGGACGTCTGTGGCCGATTTCAGCTTGAGATGCTTGATGAGGAACACGATATCTGCAACGTCGGACGACTCCCGATTCGTCCCGCCGATTCGAGCTGCCATGCATTTCATCGCCAGGAGGTACTCCGGCACCGGCATGACGAGACGAAGATGGGGGAACTGCGGCAGGTTACCCACTGTTGTTTCATGGCGTGCGGACACAAACCCCTTCACGCCGTCATTGAGCCAGTTGGTTGGCAGGTGTTGCTCATCTGCGATCCAGCGAGCGAGTTCACGGATGGTTTGTGTTGGCTGGAAAATGGCGTCCACGTCTTTGGTTGCCAGCCGAGCCGTGAATGCGAGAACCATTACGGTCCCTCCGAATAGACACAGTTCGCCGGTGACACCTTCGGAACCAAGAGCATCTGACAAAGCGCCCAGGGCCGCCAGGATCTGGTGCCGGGTCAAATTTGACCTCGTGGCGTCGGACTCTGGCTCCATGGCTAGGTACCGTAGTTGAACCTCACCTCCATTTCCATCCTTGCGTCACGTGGCGTCCGGTAAATCAGTTTATCCCAGCCACGTGCAAACGGTTCGCTTGGCATATCCTCCCTCTGGCGGCGGCTACGCAGACGCCGCCTCATCCGGGCCGTATTCGATGAGGTAACACAGGCCGACGATCCCGCTGGGAAGGGTTGTGGTGTTTGTCAGCTTCAGGCGAGGGGATCGCTTACCCGCGGGCAACAAGGGAACCCCCTGGCTGAGGAGGATCGGCATGACGCTTACCTCGATGACTTCCACCAAGCCGGCCGTCAGCAGGCTCCGGAACAGATTCCCGCCACCGAAGAGCCAGATGTCCTTCCCCGCTTCCTTCTTCAATTCGGCGACGGTCGCAGCAGCATCGTGCGCAATCCTCACCCCGGGTGCGTCGTCTTTGGTGAGGGTTCGAGAACACACGATTGTCTGAATGTCGGGAAACATTGCGCCGGCATTTGCGCGGGCGACTTCGTAGGTCCTGCGCCCCATGAGCACGGTGTCGAAGGCCTTGAAGAACGAACCGAAATCCACGGAGGAATCCATGGTGATCCAATCGTATTCGCCATCCGGACCTGCAATGAATCCGTCCAGGCTCATGGCAACACTGTAGCGTACGTGCCGTCTCGAGGTTGAGTCAGCCATGGGAGTTGCGCTGGGGTTGAAGCCGCAACGTGATCCGATGCCTCGGGGCCTGTCAACCAGTCGCCGACCACCCGGATGCCGCGGGTGAGCGCGCCGTCCCGTCCGTCCATGCGACCCCAACGATGGCAGATTTCCATGCCTTTCCGTAGGCGCCGCCGCGGTGACGAGGCGGAAACACTTGGTCCGCCTCCTCACGATGGCGGCTACGCGTCGTCGGCCTCGTTCCCTCTTGACAGACGCGGGCGGCTGTCTTACTCGGAGACGCACATTCCCGCCGGGCTACGGGACCAACCCAAGAAAGGAGACTTCCGTGAAGAAGTTTGCGGCGGTGTTGGCGTTGTCCGTCCTGGCGCATGGGACGGTAGGCGCCGTGGCCATTATCGATGTCCACGTCTTCAACTTCGACTTCAGCGTCAATCCCAAGGGCGAACCGACCGAGGACCCTGTCATCAATGTCGGCGACTCGATCAACTGGGTATTCGACGAAGGCTTCCATAACGTCTCTTCCGTGGCGGATTCGGCGGAGTCCTTCCGGTCAGGCCCCGTGGCGCTCGCCCCACAGCCTGATTTTTCCCATACCTTCACCCAGGTGGGGACGTTCACCTACATCTGCGAGCAACACGGGATTGACCTGGGCGATGGCACCGCCACGGGCATGTTCGGGACTGTGACGGTCGTTCCCGAACCGGGGGCGTGGGGGGTGATGGCGGGTGGCGCGTTGCTGGGTGGCGCGATGGTGCGCCGCGCCGTGCGCGCCGTGCGATCCCGCCGCCAAAAGCCCGTCTGAAAAAGAGGAAGGGCGGCGGCAGTGACCGGACCCTAGGGCCGCCGGAAGCCGGTCAGAACCATCAGGACCGAAGCCAGCAGGACAAAGGCGAACATCACCGAGTAGACCTGGAAGGGGAAATCGAACCGGGCGTGGACCAGACACCCCGCGAGCGCGAGCCACCAAAGGACGACGACGATCCGAAGGGTGGAAAGACCGGTTCCAAAGCAGGATCGGATCAACAGCGTGATCAGCGCCGCGACGAGGAGGCTCAGGCCCACGATACCCAGGGTGACCCGAGCCTCCATCCAATCGTTGTGGAGGTACGCAGCCCAGTTCTGGCCCGGTTCCATGTAAAGCTGATACATCGAAGCAAAGCTGCCGGCGCCGCTTCCCCACAAGGGATAGTCCTTCGCCATGTTCACCGCGTTGGCGTAAATCTCGTTCCGCCCTGACATCCGGTCGCTCAGTTCAAACAACCGAAACTCGCGCACGAGGTTTTGCGTGAAGATCGTGGCTCCCGGTTGAAGGTGAAATTCGCGGAGAAAGAACTGCGAGCCTGACGGCAAGTCGGTGCGAACCTCCCCGTCGGCGTCCGTCACAAGGATCTCCACCGACCTTGGTGATCCGGCGTGCGGCGGCTGGCAGGGAACGGAAACCGCCTGTTCGGTGCGAGGGGCGATGTCCACCATCCCGCGCGGGCCGCCGTCGAGGCTCACCCCGATCGTCAATGGAAGGTTGGACGGATTCCAGACTCGGAACGCCGCTCGCAAGGGCCCGTGAAGTGCCGGGTCGGGATCGACAATCGGCCGCGCGAACCCGAGAGGGCCGGGCGTTTCGTCACGGCGGATCCCCATCCACTTCACTGTCGGTTCAGATTTCCGGGACGTGACCGTCAAGGTGGCGCCGGTGGGCACGGCATTGGAGACGGATGCGTCCCACTCCTGCTCGGCATAAGGGGTCGCCCGGAGAATATACTCGCCGAGCTGGTCCAGCGGGCGCGATGCGATGTCCTTCAGATCGCCTGCGCTCAGCGCGGTGTCCGCAAAGGCGATTTCCGTGATGAACCGGTCGAAGACGAAGATATACCGGGTATGGAGGTAGGTCCCCCAATCCGGGGCGTCCGCGGATGCGTTTTCAAAGGTCCCGAGCTCGACGCCGTTCGCGAACAGATGCAGGCCCGCCCGCCGGACGAGCGAGACGACGGTGTCCCGACCGCCGACTTGTTCCAGGACGTTCGTTGCCACAACCGTGGCGGTGTTGGTTGTCGTCGAACCGAGGATCTGGGCCGCGATCAACCCGTCTCCACCGGTGCTCAGATGGAGGGAGTGGGGTTCCCGACCGTTCCGGGCGTTGCCGCTCAGACTGACCAGCGGACGCCATTTCGGGTCCTGTTGGGGCGGCATGTGGACGCGGAGGAGGAGGGTGAAGTCATTCGTCCAGGCATCGATGCCGGTGGCAAACCGCGTGTCGGGGCGCGAGAGCCGTTCTTTGATTGTCGACCAGCCACCGACAAGGGCCGCAAGACCGGCGAGGATCATCCCTCCGGTCGTGAGCCAACGCGCCACTGCGGATACCTCACGACGCGAGATCACAAGGATCATGAGTCCCGACAGCGCGCCGATGCTGACGCTGACAATCGCCCCGCCCCGACTGCTGGAGATCATCGGACAAATGGCGGCAAAGACCGCACACGGCAGGAGCACCAGTTGGGGACCGTCGAAGCGGCTGAGCTTTCGCGTGAAGGCCCGGCCGGCACGCTCCTGCAACCACAGCCAGAACGCGAGGCCGATTGGCCAGACCAGGTTGAAGTAAGTGGCGGCATTGCCGCGATAAGCCCACGGGCCAAAGATGAGATCCGCCCGGTTGCCGGTGTCCGCGATCCACAAGAGCCGGTTGGTGCCCTCCGCCTTCTGGAGAATGGACACCACTGCCAACACCGCCGCGTTGAGGCATAGCACCCAAAGAAGTCGACGCAGTCGGGCCGGGACAATGATCTGGGAATGCGGGTTCGCCCATTGCGGGGAGTCGTCCTCGCCGAGGTCCACCCGGCTGCGGTGCAGGAGCCAGTCGCGAACCGCCCAGAAGGCGCACGCCAGTCCCAGGAATTGGAAGAAAGCGAACCAGGTCGCCGAGCGATCATAGGAATAGGGCAACCAGCGCCACGGTTCGCGGAGGTAGTCGAAGGAATGGGTATCAGGATGGTACACGGCCCGGGCGTTCAACGCGCTCACCAGGACGTAGCCCAGGAAAGCCACGGTCAGGACCGCCAGGATGCGGGCCCAGAGATCGGAATGGCGGCTGGGCGGTTGCATCTGTCCCGATGCCTCGGCAATGACGACATCCTCGCCCCATCGCGGCGGCATGTAGGGCAGGAGCCGGCGGACCAGGACCTTGCCAATGAGAAGCAGGCCCAGCAGGTAGCACGCGGCGTTCGCGATCCAGATGGACCAGGTCTGGGTGGTGCCCAGCGCCCAGGGTGTGAACAGCACCAGAAACATGATCAGCCCCTCCGTCGACCGATCGAGCGCCGCATGGAATTCCGGTGTGACGTCGCCCGGACGCCGTCGGCGGCGGCGTCGCCGTCGACTCGTCCCGCTGGCCAGGATCCTGCGGGTGGGCAGGTTCGGGATGGGTTGATTTGGGGGCGGCGCGTCCACCGGCGATGGATGGGATCTTCGGAAGGTCCACCCCGGCCCTCAAGCCGCAATTCCAGTGGGCATCATTGCCGGGGCGCCGCTCTTCAGTCACCCTTCGGCCCGTGAGCGATCCGTCGAGCCTCGACGAGTTGCTGGTCTGCCGGCTGGATACCGGCCGCCGACAGCTCGAGCCCTGCACGATCATCATCTTCGGAGCGAGCGGTGATCTGACGTCGCGGAAGTTGATTCCCGCCCTTTATCAGCTGGTCCTGAGCCGACAGATGCCGGAGCCGTTCCGCATCATCGGGTTCGCGCGGCGGCCGAAGGCCGATGCCGAATGGGCTGCCGAACTGCGCGGCGACCTCGACCGGTTTTCGCGGACCCAGCCCGTCGAGGAGAAGGTGTGGAAGCGCTTCGCGGAGAACCTCCGGTATTGCCAGGGGGAATTCCATGACCTCGCCGCCTATGCGCGTCTTCGCCAGATGCTGAAGGGATCCGGGGATCCCGCCCTGGCCCGCAACCTCCTTTTTTACCTGGCGACCTCTCCGACCCAATTCGCCGCGGTGGTGGAGCGGCTGTCGGCGAGCGCCCTGGTGGACAAGGAGGATGGCCATGGCGGGTGGCGGCGGATTGTCATTGAGAAGCCCTTCGGCACGGATCTCGGGTCGGCTCGCGGTCTCAATGCCGAACTCACCCGGTATGCGCGCGAGTCCCAACTCTTCCGGATCGACCACTACCTGGGCAAGGAGACGGTGCAGAACCTCCTGATGTTCCGCTTTTCGAATTCGATCTTCGAGCGCCTCTGGCTGCGGGACTCGATCGATCATGTGCAGATCACGGTCAGCGAGAAGCACGGCGTCGGCGGGCGCGGAGGTTACTACGAGGAGGCTGGCGCGTTGCGGGACATGGTTCAGAACCATCTCCTGCAGGTCCTGGCCCTGATGACGATGGAACCTCCCGTCACCCTCGACGCGGAATCGATTCGGGACGAAAAGGTCAAACTGCTCCGTTCTCTTCGCGTTTGGGAACCCGGGGAGGTCCCGCAACAAGTCGTTCGCGGACAGTACGCGGCGGGCACGATGGACAACCAACCCCGCCATGCCTATCGCGAGGAGGACAAAGTCGCGCCGGATTCGTCGGTCGAAACCTATGTCGCCCTGCGCGCGCTCATCGACAACTGGCGGTGGTCGGGTGTGCCCTTTTACCTGCGAACCGGGAAATGCCTCCCGCTCAGCGCCAGCGAGATCCGCGTTCAATTCCGACGGACGCCCAACGTCCTGTTCGCCGCGCAATGCGGGACAACGCTCGACCCGAATTCCCTGACCCTGCGTCTGCAGCCCGACGAAGGGATTTCGCTGCGATTCAACGGAAAGGTCCCGGGCACCAACATGCAAATCCGACCGGTCCGGATGCAGTTCAGCTACGACGCGGAATTTGGCGCCTACACCCCGGAAGCCTACGAGCGTCTTCTCCTGGAGGCGATGGCGGGGGATCCCACCCTCTTTATCCGTCGGGATGAGGTGGAGACGGCCTGGCGTTTCGTGGACGCCATCCGTGAGGGATGGAAACAACACCCTCTCGATTCGACCGCCTTTTATCCCGCGGGCAGCTGGGGACCCGCAGCGGCCGACGAACTCCTCGCACGGGACGGCCATTCCTGGCGGCACCCGAGCCCGAGTCCGGCCCTCCGGTGACAACCGGTTCCCATCGTTGTCACGATGAATTCCCCCGCCAGCAACGTGTGGTGGATCCAGTGCCGCGACGACAGGCACGCCGCCGGCGAGGGCGCGCGCCTTCTCCTCGATGCATTCGTCCGCGGTGGAGAAGGCCCGTTCGCGGTGGGACTTTCAGGCGGCCGATCCGCCCCGATGCTTTTCGCCGAAATGGTCCGTCAATCGAGGCTGCGGAATTCCTCGCTTGCCGACTGCGATTTCTTCTGGGCCGACGAACGCTGCGTCCCCGCAACGCATGACGAGAGCAACTTTCGCCTCGCCAAGTCGCATCTGCTCGATCCGCTGGGCGTCCGCGCGGAACGAATCCATCGGCTCGCCGGGGAAATGCCGCCGGATCGCGCCGCCGAACGGGCGAACCTCGACTGGGCCCAATGGGCCAATCGCCTGGGTGACTCCGAACCCGTGCTCGATTGTCTTGTGCTGGGGGTCGGTGAGGACGGTCACGTGGCCTCGCTGTTCCCGGAAAACCTGGCGCGCGACCTGCCCGCCCCCGAACCCTTTCGGGCCGTCATCGGACCGAAACCGCCGCCACAGCGATTGACGATGGGCTACCCGCTTCTTTGGTCGGCGCGGCTGGTTGTCGTCGTGGCGACCGGCGCCGGAAAGCAGACGGTGATTCGCGAGAGTCTCGCCGGAACGCTGGACACGCCGCTGACCCGCGTGCTCCGTGGACGTCCCGGCCGAGCGACCGTGCTCGTTTCTTGCGCACACCAGGACTAGGCCACGCCGTCCTGGTCCTCCGGCAATGGGCGTCCCTTCGTCTCCGGCAGGAAGGCGATGGCGATCAGGCCGACAAGGAAGATGACGCTCATGTAGGTGGCCGCATTCCGAAATGCCTCGATCTTCACATCCGCCGAGGTGGCGCCTTCCTTCAGATGCGCCTGGAGCTGACCGAGGGTGAAGGGACCGCTGGCGGCGAGAAAACGTCCCACGTTGTAACAGAAACTCGTTCCCGTACTGCGCAGCCGCAAGGGAAACAATTCCGGGAGGTAAATGGCGAACCCCGCGAAGAGCGCGAGTTGGCAGGCCCCCATGATGGCACTCATCCAGATGTCCTGTTTTCCGTTGAAGAGCTGGAAATAACCCGCGGTTGCGACGAGGGCGCAGACGAAGGCGATCGAAAATGCGGGACGCCGCCCCAGCCGCTGCGCAAGCCGCGTCATTGCCAGCATTCCGACAAAGGCGCCGATATTAAAGAGGATCGAATTGGCGCCGATCCACACACCCTTCTGGCCGGCCACCTGTTCCGGGGAAAGATGCTGACCCACCAGGGATCGCTCGATGACCGGTCCCACCAACTCCGGTGCGAAGAAGCCGATGCCCCACAATCCAATCACGCCGGAGACGCATAGAAGCATCCCCAGCAACGCCGGTTTTCGCCACCGGGCCTCCCCGAACAGCGACGAATAGGATCCGAACGCCACGCCGGTCCGGCGCCCTTCAGCCCGCGCGCGGACCCATTTTTCAGGCTCCTTGAGACGAATCTGAATCAGGACACACAGAAAGGCGGGAAGGGCCCCGACCAGGAACATCACCTTCCAGGACCACATGGGAGACAGGACCTTCGACTCGACCATGCGCCCGACTCCCATGCTCACCAGGCCGGCCGTGACATTGCCGACGGCCGACAATGCTTGAAGAGTGCCCAACGCCCCTGCGCGTGAGTGATCAGGAAGGGCATCCGCGATCAATGCGACGGCAAGGCCGAATACGCCTCCAACCCCCAGCCCGGTGACGAACCGGTACAAGGCGAAGTCCACCCAGCCTCGCGACAGCGCCGACAGACCTGTGAAGATCGAGTACAGAAGGATCGTGTAGGTCAGGGTGCGCGCCCGCCCGACACGATCGCCGACTGCCCCGAAGATCAGACCCCCGGTGGCCCAACCGGCGACAAAAATGGCGGTCGCATACCCGCCGTATTGATTGACATCCCACCCTGGGGGAAGAAGGGCCTTCATGGCGGACGGCCGGGCGAGGATGAACAACTGCTGGTCCAGGCAGTCGAGCATCCAGGCCAGAGACGCCATGAAAAAGACAAACCAATGATAGCCGTTGAGCGCGCGCCACCACGGCACGGAGAAGGAGGTTGAAGGCGCCTTCATGGAATGCCGAGGTCAGTACGGACATCGGCATCGGAAACCAAGCCCTAATTCACGCCAATTGGGCTGCCGCCCATTTTCACGGTCCTCCTCAGAACCTGGGAATCCACCTCAATCGGCCTCCTTCCCGTTGACGTCGGAGTGCACCCGATCGGCCGATTCAGGAGCTCGCCCATCAAAAACGAGGACAGGGTGGTCCGGGACAGGCACATCCATGCAGGGATTTGAATTCAATCCCTGACAAAAGTTCAAGTAAGGGGTTCGATCTCGAATCGGCGAAAGATCTGACCCAGGAATTCTTCGCGAGCCTGCTTTCGCGCGACGACCTGGCGGGGTTGAGACCGGGGGCTAGTCGATTCAGGACTTTCCTTCTCAGCGCCATGGAGAACTTCGGCGCGGGAGGGGATGTGGTGCGGCCTCCATTTCGTCATTGATCCATTTGATTGAACTTTCGGTCTGAACTGCCAACGCCCCATCAGGCCCTGAGGCGCAGGGAAAATCCGCGGTCCTCATTTCGGCCCTGAATTCTTCTGAGACCGTCTTAACTCCCACGGAGGGCGGCCCGCGGGCGCGCAAAGGAGCCCGCCAGTCCTTTGCCGGCGGGCCCTGGTGCCGTGTCCGCGAATTGCGCGACTCCTGCGCTAGTCCTCCCGGCTCCCGCCGTCATCATCATCATCATCATCATCATCTGAGCGGGAGGAGAAAGTGATCGACGACGTAATCCGCAAGCTCCAACCCCATCGCTTCGCCAACATTGCAGGAATTGCGGAAATGAATTCCCGCCCAGATACGAGCCTCTTTCACCTGCTGGTGGCATCGGAGAACCGATGGACCGTTGCCGAGACCCCGGGTTGGCCGGGTGAACTCAGCGTGAGGGAGTGTCTATCCCCGAGCAACCGTGTCAGCACGCGCATCATGGCTCCGGTGATGATGGCATGATTCGAAACGTATTCCTGGAAGCGCGGCGGCAGGAATAGCGAGTTCCAGTCAGGATCGGACATCGTGTCCGGGTTGCCATCGGCATCGGCAAACCGAATCGCGTGATAGGGTCTCCAGAAATTGTAAGTGTACTTGGAATCGAAACCCGCGATGGTTGCGTCGCAGGCCGCAATGTTGAGGAGGGCAAACAAGCGCGCGGAATCAATAAGGCATAACCGTCGCGGGACCACGGAGGCGGCAGCGACATTCTCGTCAATCAGGCCGATGGCCTGCCAAAGCAGCGCAAGTTGGGTTTGCTCATCGGTGCGGACGGCACTGTCAAAACGGCCGATGGCCTTGACCTCGTTGAAATCGGTCGCGTAGAGCGCACTGGCGAGCGGCGGCGGCGGCCCAGGACGGAATTGGGACGGGCTCGCCATCGCGAACGGAACGAGGGTGGCCATCTGCGGGAATATTGCGGGTAACGTGCCGTCCGGGTCGGTGGCGGTCGGCGGGGATCGCCAGACGCCGGCCGTACCCTCTCCAAAGAACAGCGGCGCCGGTGTGGAGAACCCATCTCCACTGCGCCAGTCAAGAATCCGGGTCGCTACGTAATCACCCCAGGCGCGTCCCAGTTCGATGCAACGGCTGCGCCCGCGATGACCTGGAATGATGGCGAGTGACGCGGCAAGCTGCGCGTCCAGTGTCGCCTTCTGCGCCGGGAACAAATTCACCAGGGCTGTGTACCCGGCCTGCGCCGCCGCCGCCTCGGGGGATGCTCCGCGTGGGCCACGCTCAGTGACGAAATAGGGCGAATACCGGCGCTGAATGCCGTTCACGGCATCGTAAATAGCCGTATGCACGATTGCCAGGAACCGGCCCTGGACGGGAGGCGGTTGGGAGGCCGCGCGAACGGCGGCGACGGTGTTCGCGTTCCAGTCGGTCACCATATCCGCGTGAGCGCTGGATAAGCTGCCCAATGTCGCCAGCACGAAACCGCTCGCGAGGACCCCTTGAACATTTCTGATTCGAGTTTGCATCTAGTCTTTCCTTCGGCCCGGATTGTTTCTCAACTGCGGGAATGGTGGGCACATGGGTTTGCCACCAAGTCCACTTTCCTTCCCCTTCAAGGGAGGGAATCGTCACAGCCCCTGACCCCCTGGCGGGGCCGCAGAGGGCGCCCGCGTCCGCGGGAATCGGGTTCGCTTCGTCTGCTCCCGACCCGACATGCGGAATGCGATGCTCAATGCGGAGCCGAACCTGGGGGGGGACCGTGACTGCCACTTCAACGTCGATCGGAGAGCGATCTTACAGAGCTTCGAACGCAGAAGATGATTTCCCGCCCGGCGCCGAGGCATGTCGACGAGAAGTGAACAAGCGAGGGGGGTTCTATTTGGGATGAAGTGCGATCTATCCCTTGTTGATAATATTGACGGCTTCCCGCGCATCGAGCCTGCCACCGGAGCGATCGGGTTGGCGCTCGCGCGCAATGATGCAGCCGCGACCGCTTGAGCCGAGAGCGACCTGGTCGAGGCGGCCGAGGTGAGCTGGAAGGCGGCTAGCCGGCCGTTACAGCCAAGAACCGAGCCGGAAAATGGCGTACAAGGAGTACGATGCGGCGGCGGCCCAGGGGATCCGTCGCTTCTGGCAACGGGCGGAGGAGCACGCGGAAGTTGCGAAGTTCGCTCGTCGTCTCCGGGCTGTTTGTCAGCGGACCCAGCCCAAACTTCCGGTGGAACCTGGATAGGCGCCCATGCGCAATCCAGGACTCGCCGCGCGGCCGCCGCGCGGCTACGATGGCGTCCTTGTGCACGAGACCGGTGGCAGGTTTGTCGCGGGGGTCAGGCATGATCGGACGGTTCCGCCGCCGATCGTCCCCGACTACGAGTTATTGCAGCGAATAGGTCGGGGAGCCTACGGTGATGTTTGGCTGGCCAGGAGCTGCGCCACCGGAGCCCTCCGGGCAGCCAAGATCGTCTGGCGAGACCGATTCGAGGACGACCGTCCGTCCGCCGGGAGTTTGAAGGACTCCAGTGCTTCGAACGCATATCCCGGATGCATCCAAGTCAATTGGCTCTGTTCCACATCGGCCGCGATGACGGGGCCGCCTACTTCTACTGCGTGATGGAACTGGCGGATCCGTTCACGCCGGGACGGCCCCTCCCCCAACGTGGAGACAAACCCGACTCGCCCGCCACCAACCGGAAGCCGATGCGCCTCGCCTCGACGACGAAGGCGGAAGCCGAAAAGTGGGAGCCCGCGGCGGCAAGTGAGACGGCCTACGTTTCCCACACGCTTCGGGCGGAACTCGAGGCTGGCCGTCTGCCTCTGCCCCGGGTGGTGGAGATCGGGATCGCGCTCACGGAGGCATTGTTGCACCTCCATCGGCATTGCCTCGTCCACCGCGATGTCAAACCCTCCAATGTGGTCTTCGTCGACGGCCGCCCCAAACTGGCGGACATCGGCCTGGTGACGGACGTCAGCGATGCCAGGTCGATTGTGGGCACCGAAGGCTACCTCGCGCCCGAAGGGCCCGGAACCCCCCAGGCAGACCTGTATGCCCTCGGCAAACTCCTGTACGAGGCCGCCACAGGAATGGATCGCCGCCAGTTTCCAGATCTTCCTCCCGACCTTCGCGCCTGGCCGGATTCCGACGTCGCGTTCGAACTGAACGAAATCCTGATCAAGGCATGTGCCACGGGTCCGGGGGATCGCTATGCCGATGCGACCGCGCTTCTCAGCGACCTGAGTCTCCTCCAGCAAGGCAGTTCACTGAGGTGGATTCGGCGTCGCGAACAGGCGTGGGCGCTTGGAAAGAAGGCGGCTGGTGTCGTCGCAGCCGTGACCGCCCTGGTCGGGATCGCGGTGGTGGCATTGCGGCTGGCGTATTTGTCTCAGGTGTCGCCCGAAGGACCGCCGTCCACCAACGTCGAGGCGAATGCCCTGTGCGAAGGCGCTTTCCATTTCATCCGGGGGGACGTTTACAGCTTGTTTCCGGAGGCGTGGACGAATTTCCACCTGGCCATCGACCTTGACACGAACTTCATCCGCCCCTATGCGGGACTCCTGGAACTTCAACTGAGGGAAAGCAAGCTGGACGGCGGCGCCTGGGGCCGACCGGGTCCGCTCCAGATCGCCGACAAACTGGCGCGCCTGGGACCCGGCCTGGCGGTCACCTACACGGCACAGTCCATTCGAAGTTTTGCGGCCCGGGATTTCAGCAAGGCCCTGGAGTTTGGCGCTAAGTCGGTCCGCACCGCGCCCGGTTACGACCTCGGACACACCTGGTATTGCTTCGTCCTCGCGCGCTGTGGCTGGCCGGATCAGGCACGGAAGGAAGCGGATGTCAGTCTCAATCTCGCTCCCTCCAAGGCGACGGTGTATCGTGTCATGGGACATACTTACTTTGCGCAGAGCAGGTTTCCCGACGCCATCAGGTGGTATCGGCAGGCCATCGCTCGAGAACACCATCATTTGCCGGCCTACAGATTTCTCGTGGAAAGTTATGAATCCATGAATGACTTTACCAATGCCATCGGTATCTACCAGTCGATGAAACTGCTCACGGAACCGGACGGCGAGAAGGTGGAACAAGAATGCGCCGCGCTCCGCACGCGTTTGAGGCGGATGGTGCGAGAGGCTATTGGGAAGAACGCGGGCGAAAAGGCTCCGGCGACGGCCCGTGGGCTGTTTACGAGAGGGCAAGGGTGCAAATGTGCCTTGGCGACGCCAATTCCGCCCTCATGTTGCTTGCAAAGGCCGTGGACCTCCGCGATGACTCCAAGGACGTCGAACACCCCGCACAAATGTTGCTGTTCGACCCAATATGGGACGCCGTCCGCCGCGATCCCCAGTTTGTGGCGCTACTGGATCGAACCGGCCTCTCGAGGGTAATGCCGCCCCGTCGGCGATAGGCTTCCCGTGACTCTTATCTTATCTTATCGCGAGACCGCGCGATAGAAGCGTTGCGTGGACGGCAGCGCCTCGGTATCCCCAAGGACTGGCGGTGACCTTTCGGCTCCGCGGGTGGTGAGAGGTTCCCAATGCTCCAGGTCGCTTGAAGCCTCAATCTCGTATCCGGTCGCAGGACCACCTTCGATTTCGAGGTCGAAGATGCCGGAGACTGTCCTCCTGGGAATCAGGAACGCGCGCGGCAGGTCATTCACATGGGGAGCGGTGCGAGCGCCGGGGATCGGTCGTTCGAACTCGCCATTGGGCAATTGCCATCCAACCGCCAAATGATCCGATCCCGTCCGCTCTTTGTGCAACGCCTCGATGTAATATTTGCGCCCAGCCTCCAATTGGATCGGTGCCGATTGCTGGACAGGATCGGCATCCCATTGGTCCGGCCCGGTGGCCTTCGTGACCATGGCGATGAGCCGCCGGTTTTCCGAGGTGTCATCGACGCTGAGCCAGAGCTGCGCCTGGTCGTCGGCGGCAATCCAGAAAGTGTAGCTTCCCGTCAAGGGTGGAACCAGGTTTCCCCGTAACCGGTCCCCGTAATAGTCGCCCCAGTTCGCCGGGGACTCGAACCGGTCCAGCCATTGCCAACCCGTGTAGCGCGCGGGGAAACTCGCCGTGGCCGTGAGGTTCGAGAGGGAACTGCCGGGGCGGCGGGTCCAGAATTCGCGGAGCAATCCTTCACTCGCGACGGCAGCCGCGTTGGTGGTGACACGGACCAACCGAACCGCCGAGGTCGTGGCTAGTCCAAGATCATCGGCGGCCCGTGCGGTCAGCATGTAATTTCCTGGCGCGGGTTTCTTCCAGGTAAACACGTAGGGAGGCCGGTTCTCTTCACCGAGCAGAGTCGAACCAGCGAAGTACTCGACCCGGTCAATGGCTCGGCTGCCGGCCCCCAGACTGACCTGGACCAGGACATCAGTGCCCGCAGCGACGGGATTGTTGGAAGGCGGGGCAACGATTTGAACGAATGGCGGCAGGCGCGGGGCCTCATCGTCCTCGATGATGATCCTGGCGCTTCCGATGCCGGTGGAGGCTCCCGCCGAAGCCGAATCGAGGTTCATAGCCAGCGCGCGGTCGCCATCGCGGGCCGCATTGTCCAGAATGGGAACCGTGATCGTCCGGGTGATTTCGTCGTTGGCGAAGTGAAGGACGCCGGAGACTTCCGTATAGTCGGTTCCGGGACGCGCAGATTCCGGCACCGTCTGGTAGGCAATGGAGATTTCGCCGTCGCTATTGCCAATTCGGCGAACGCCGATGACAAGCTCGCCTTCGTTCTCCCCAACCGCAAAGTGGTCGCTCGCGAGGCTGATCCGGGGCCTCGCATCACCCGGCCAGACGGTGATGGTTTCGGTGAGGCGCTTCAACCTCCCGGCAAGGTCGCTCCGAGATGAGTCCGCAATGTCACGGTTCAGGAAGTAGGCGAAGTCGACGCCGTTGGTGTTCTGAAAATTCAAGAGGGCACAGCCCTCCATGCCGCCTAGTTGGGCTCCAATTTTGTCAAGGTGACGCCGGCGGCGCCGATCGCCATTCATCGAAGTGGGGATCCCTGAGTTCGGAGTGTAAGCAGTTCCGTGAGAGACCAGACAAACCTGGGCAAGGGTCACCAATCCACGCAGGTTCGCGATAAGTCCCCCGCCGCTGTCGATGGCATCTTCATAGTAGTAGCCGCCTCCCTCGGCGACCGGCAGCTTGTCCTCGGTGGGAAAGTCGGCGATATCGCGGCCAACCGCCCCAGAACTGTCGTATTCGGGGTCGTCGCCGGGGCGCAATTTGGGCAGGCTGCGCTCGCGCTGAACCCCTTCAATGCCCCAAGTACGCCCCACTTGACGCTGCACAAATGTCAGATAGTCCGCACCTGACACGCTCTCGATCACTCTCCCCAGCCAACCGTAGCCGTATCCCGAGTAATTGAACTGTGTACCCGGCGCATTTTGGAGCCGGTGAGTAAAATAGTAGGACAACGCCTGGCGAAGGGTTGCGGGACGATCAAGTCCGAGCGTGCTTGAGATCGTGAACCAGTCTACCTCCGACGAGTCCCAACCTCCGCTGGTGTGTGCGACAAGATGTTGCACCTGAATGTCGCCAAATCGCGAGTCGACCCAGACACGAATGGCACTTAGATTAGGCCTAAAACTCTCTTGCTGAGTCGTTTGCGGCGCCGTGTATCTGGCAGGGTTGCGAAGAGAATCTGCCGAGAGATCTTCTCCATTTCCTCAACGATCTTCCAAAGGGTGCGTTTATTGGCCACCGCCTCCTTGAGCCCCTGGTACTGCGCGGCGCTTAAGGACACGGTGATCGTCTTCTGACCGACTTTACGAGTCCACTGATACCCGCTACGCGGAGGATTGAGCGTGGAACGATCCAACACCGAGCCTTGGCTGATGTAACCCAGGCGTGCCAGGCGCAGACGCAGGCGCTGGTAGCGCTGGTGTAGGGAATCGGGAGCGGAGGCGCTCGTTTTCATGGCGCGCAGTTTAGACTGGACGCCAAGGCGCAACAAGTATCTATACTTGCCATGCGCACGCCCTTCTTCCCACCCTGGCGCCAATTCCTCGGCCCCCTCGGCCGCCGAGTCGTACACCTCCGCAAGCAAAGCCTCTTGCTTCTCGATCAGCTCTTCGGCCAACTCATCGACCCCGGCCTCTTGTCTCAGGCCGACGAAGGCCCCAACAGCCGCGAACGCATCTATTCGATACGCCGCACTTTTTGGGGCTTTCTTTACCAAGTCCTCACTCCCGCCTGCCCTTGCCGCTCGGTGGTGCGTCAGATTCAGGCCCTTTTCCACCTCCACGACCTGGGTTGCGTCGACGAAGGCACCGGCGGCTATTGCCAAGCGCGACTTCGCCTGCCCAATGACACCCTCCAACGTATTCGCCACGCCGTCGCCGCTCACGCCGAGAAGCTTCTGCCACAGGCCAAGCAACTCTGGTTCGGCCTGCGACCCAAGGTCATCGACGGCAGCACCTTGAGCTTGCCCGATACGCTGAAGAATCAGAGGGCCTATCCGCAGTCCCGCACCCAGAAGCCGGGCTGCGGCTTTCCGCTTTTGAAGTTGGTCGGCATCTTCAGCCTCGGCAGTGGGGTTTTGCTCGATTACGCCAAAGGCAACAAGCACAACCACGAACTGGCCCTGCTGCAAAAACTGCTAAATCATTTCAAACCTCGCGACCTCGCAGTGGCCGACCGCGGCTTCAGCAGTTATGTACTAATCGCTCTATTGGCTTTGCGCGGGGTGGAAAGCCTGTTTCGCCTGCATCAGATGCGGGCCTCCGATTTGCGGCAGGGCAAACGCCTGGGCAAGAACGATCGCTCGTTTGTCTGGCGCAAGCCATGGCTCAAACCCCGATATCTGCCCAACACGGTATGGAAGGCCATTCCCGATGAACTGTCGGTGCGGGTCCTCCGCTTTAAGCTGAAGATACCGGGCTATCGTTCCGAATCAATCATTTTGGTTACTACCCTGGTGGATGCCAGAGTCTATCCCGCCGAGGAATTAGCCCGACTCTATGCGCGACGGTGGCGTGTCGAATTGTGGTTTCGTGACCTCAAGTCCAGCATGGGCATGGAAATATTAAGCTGTAAAAGCCCCAAAATGGTGCACAAGGAATTGGAAATGTTCTTCATCGGCTACAATCTGATCCGCGCCCTGATGGCTGAGTCCGCCGCCATCTACGACGTGCCTCTGGAGGGAATCAGCTTCAAGGGAGCCGTCGACGCCGCCCGGCAGTTCAGCAACGCCATCGCTCAGGCGCGCTCCAAGAAGAAGCGGAGCGAGTTGGTGGCTGATCTTCTGAGGATCCTGGCAAAGGACGAGGTGCCCGATCGACCGGAACGGGTCGAACCTCGGGCCGTCAAACGGCGCCAGAAGCCCTATCCCCTACTCAACAAACCGCGACACCAATACAAGGAGATTGCCCACCGCAATCGCTGCCGCAGCTCAACACCTCAAGAAAACAAGGGCCTAATCTAAGCGCCATTCGACCCAGATGCGTATTCCGGCGGTATCCGGACAGCGATTCCGATTTCATCCGGACAGGATTCCGGCCGATGTCGGACAGCGTTCCGGAATTTGCCGGACAGGGTTCCGGCGGCATCCGGACAGCATTCCGGAACGGTTCGGACAGGGTTCCGATCCGGTCCGGACAGCGTTCCGGGGGTATCCGGACAGTTTCCCGCCGGCCTCGAGTGGGGGTGGGTAGGAGGGATCGCGAAATGATCCTCTCGGGTGAAGTGACGCAGAACGTTGAGTGGGACGTGGCGCGGTTCAAACTGACCGTTCCATGCCCCGAAGAATACTCGTTATGCGTCAAGTCATTGAAATCCTGCGTCTCAAACATGAACACCAGCTTTCCGTGCGAGAGATCGCCCGCAGTTGCGGAGTGGCTCCCAGTACGGTCGGCGATTACCTGTTGCGCGCCGAGTCGGCGCAGTTGAGTTGGCCGTTGCCGGAAGGTCTGGGCGAATCGGAAATCGAAGCACGTTTGGCGGCCGTCCCTTCAGCCGGTGGGCCCGGGGCGTCTTCGCCCGAAATGCCGGATTGGGGTCACATCCACAGCGAGCTTCGCCGACCCAACGTCACCTTGCGTCTGCTCTGGCAGGAACACATCCGGGCCGATCCCTCGGGTTTGAAGTACAGCCGCTTCTGCGAGCGCTATCAACAATGGCGCAAAGCGTTGGAGCCAACCCTCCGACAGGTCCACGTGCCCGGGGAGAAGATGTTCGTCGACTGGGCTGGACAGACGGTGCCGATTCGCAACGCGGCGGATGGGACGATCCAGCCCGCGTCGTTGTTCGTCGCGGTGTTGGGAGCGTCCAACAAGACCTTTGCCGAGGCGTTCCCGGATCAGAAGCTGCATTCCTGGATCACCGCGCACGTGCACGCCTACGGTTTTTATGGCGGGGCAGCGGCGCTCACCGTTCCCGACAACCCCCGCACGGCGGTCGTGGAGGCCTGTCGCTATGAGCCAGCGCTGCATCGGACCTATCAGGAAATGGCCGAGCACTACGGCACGGTGATCCTGCCGACGCGGAAGAAGAAGCCGCGCGATAAGGCCAAGGTGGAAACGGCGGTCCAGATTGCCCAACGCCAGATCCTGGCGGCGTTGCGCGACATGGTCTTCTTCAGTGTCGGCGAATTGAACCACGCGATCGCGCCCCGCTTGGAGGAAATCAACGCCCAGCCCTTTCAAAAGCTCGAGGGTTCACGCGATCTGTGGTTCGAAAAGCTCGACAGGCCCAAGCTGCGGGCCCTGCCACCTTCGCCGTTCATCGTGGCCACTTGGTTGGAGGCCACCGTCAACATCGATTACCACGTCGTCGTGGACCACCACTACTACAGTGTTCCTTATGGACTGATCCACCAGCGTCTCCAGGTACGGCTGAGCGAAACGAGCGTCGAGTTGTTCCACAAAGCCAAACGCGTGGCTGCGCATCCGCGCAACTTCCAGCGGGGCCTGTTCACCACCCTCGATGAACACCGGCCAAAATCCCATCAACGCTACCTCGAATGGACCCCGGGGCGGATCATCGATTGGGCCCGCAAAATCGGGCCCAAGTGCGCGTTGGTGGTGCAAAACGTCATGGCTTCCCGGCCTCATCCCGAACAGGGATTTCGTTCCTGTCTGGGGATCATTCGCCTGGGCAAAATCCACGGCGATGCCCGACTCGAAGCCGCATGTGTGCGGGCGTTGCATTTCGGCACCGTGTCGTATCGCAGTATCGAATCGATCCTGGACAAGCGCCTGGAACAGCAAGGGCTGGAGATCGACCTGCCGTTGGCCTCTCCCGTCCACGAGAACGTCCGCGGCCAAAATTACTTCGCTTGAATCGTTCCAGGCTTATGTTGAGCAATCCTACTTTGGACAAACTGCGGGCGTTGCGCCTGGAGGGCATGATCGAAGCGCTGGAGGAACAGCGTCGAAATCCGGACATGGCCGATTTGGACTTCGAGGAACGTCTGGCGTTGATGGTGGAAAGGCAGTGGCTGTGGAAGTCGAACCGGGCGCTGGCGGCGCGGCTGCATCAGGCGCAACTCAAACTGCCGGCAACTCTCGAAGACATCGACTACCGCCACCCCCGGGGATTGAAGCGTGGCCAGATCGATCAACTGCGACTGATCGATTGGATCGGGCAGCATCGGGCTTGTCTGATCACGGGTCCGACCGGGTGCGGGAAGACGTATTTGGCCTGCGCGTTGGGGCATCAGGCCTGTCGTGACGGTCATCGCACGCTCTATTACCACGCACCGAAACTGTTTCGCGATCTTCAGATCGCCCAGGCCGACGGGACGCTCGCCAAGCGGTTCAAGCAGTGGTCGCGCATCGAGTTGTTGATCATTGACGATTTGGGACTCGCGGCGGCCGGGGCCAGGCCCTATCGAGAGTTGTTGGAAATCATCGACGACCGGCTCGGGAGGGGTTCGGTGGTGATCACCAGCCAGTTCCCCGTGGGGCAGTGGCACGAGTTGGTGGGGGACCCGACGGTCGCCGATGCCTTGATGGATCGGCTGGTGCATCAAGCCTACCGGTTGGAACTCAAGGGCGAGTCGATGCGCAAGGCCCTGGCCGCGACCGAACGCGGCCACGGATCTCCTGTGGAGAAGGACTCCAACGCGTAGATCGAAGGTTCCGTCGTGGGCAAGAAGCCCGCCCCCCAACGGGGCCCCTGGCGCTACGCTGCTGACCGCGAGCTAAAGGCTCGAAGCTTCGGTCAGCAGCGGCGCTACTCCCATTGGGGACCGGTCTTCCTGCCCACGACTCGTCCCCGGAACGCTCCGGCCTTCGGAAAGCATGAAGCGCGAACTTGACTGGCGAAATCGGGCAGAGTACTTGGCGAACCCACGCGTCGCTTCGCTCCGAGAAACTGTCCGGCAAACTCCGGAACGCTGTCCGACATCGGCCGGAATCGTGTCCGGATGAAATCGGAACAGGTGTCCGATTTCGTTGGAATCCGCACCAGACACCGTTGTAGGGCTGGATACCCGTGAGCGCCGCCGCCAGGGTGTCGGGTTTCAGCCGGCCCTGTTCAATGAGAACCTTGACCGCGGCCGCCGTGAAAGATTTGGAGTTACTGGCAATGCGGACTCTGGACTGCGGATCGAACAAAGTGGTTCTCGATCGGTCCTTCCAGCCATATCCGTGTTCGAGCACAAGCTGGCCGTCTTTCATCACAGCGAGCGCGCCTCCCCAGATGCCATTGGCCGTCATGTAGCCGGCCATCGCTTCGTCAAAGGCCGCCAGCTCGTGCACCGGCTCGCCTGTGACCGGCAGCAAGCTCGCCGCCGTGCAGACTTGGGCGACCCAAAGACAAACGGCCAGCGGCAGGGCATGCGGAGGCAGTGACTTCATAGACGTAGCGGCGAAATGGGGACTTATTTGGACGATTCATCGTGGGGAATAGCCTCTTGAAGACGCCGCAAGTCCCTTGCGTCTTCCGTCGCCGGAGTGATAAAACGCCTGAATACCTTCGGTGCCCTCCAGCCCCAATGGGCGACGTGGCCGTCGAGGAACGACAGGTTGCATCCCTGCCGGTGACGGTCGGCAGCCCGGCTCCACCAGAAGTCTTTGCCGCCGGGCAGCGGATTAATCCGTTGCGGCTGCACGAGGACAAAGATGCCGCAATTAATGCTTTGTTCCTGTTCGTCGATGAACGCGAAGACTTCCGATGGAGGAGGCTGGCGGACGTCCGACAGCTTCACTTTGCTCCAGGGAAAGTCCTGAACCACGAAATTGACTCCTTTCCCGGAATAGGACGCATTCAACCAGCCCTCAAGTGAGTAGCTGCGTGTGCGCAATTGTTTCGAACCGATGACTTGTGATTTATCCGCCGGGCATCGGTAAATCGCCGTGGACCCGATTTGCCGATACAGAACCCCGGCTTGGATGTTCGTCGTGTCGAGGTCGAACTGGCTGTTGCCCAGAACCCAGGAGCCGGCGACGTTGCTGATCTCGCCGCCAACCGTTTGGGCACGGTTGGGCGGCAGGAAATCGTTGTTGTCGTCGACGTACAGCTGATAGCTTGCCTGAAGCTGCTTCAGGTTCGACGTACACGACACGGACGGCGCCGCATCCTTGGAGTGTGCGAGGGCAGGAAGCATCATCGCCGCAAGGATGGCGATGGCCGCGATGACCACCAGTAGCTCGATGAGCGTGAACGCCTCGCGGCGCCATCGGCGTCCGGATCGGCGAGCCTTGGCATCCCAGGATGCCCAATTGCCGTGGACCACGGCATGCGCTGTGCCTGGTTGGCACTTCCGTGTGATGTTCATGCTCATTTGACCGGCTGTCGCTTCAACGCTGGAAGCGGTCGCATCTTACACGGAAGGATTGGGCCTCGCGGTCCTTGTATTTGAAGTAATTGCATGCCAATGGGTTGCTTTGGACTCTCAAGCGTTGCCCACGCCAGGTCTGCTGGCAATTGTCGCCCATCGGGTTCTGTCCCGCCGGGGGTCCGTCGGCCTTGAGCCCCCTGTGAAGAACCGGCCATCCAGGAAAGAGGCCGCCAGTCCCAGCGGATTCCCGGCGGCCTCCGGCAGGTCGGCCGTAAGATGGCTCGCCCAGACGCGTTTAAGTGGGAGGATGGCGAACATGTCCCGGGACGAAACGGAATCGGTGCAGACGAGGCCAAGCCTCTTGCACCGGCTGCGGAGCGGCGACCAGGAGAGCTGGGAGGAGTTTTACCGCCTCTACGGCAAGGTCGTGCGTGATTTCTCCATCCAAGCCGGGTTGACCGACACCGAAGCAGACGAAGTGGTGCAGGACACGGCGGTGGCCATTTTCCGACATCTTCCCGGATTCCAATACGACCCAAAGGTTTGTCGGTTCAAGACCTGGCTGCTCAACCAGGCGTCCTGGCGAATCAAGGATCAACTTCGACGAAGACGTCGCGAGGTGGACAGAGGGAACGATGGCGTGCCGGCGGTGGTGGGGGTGCCAACAAGCAATGCGGAAGAAACAATGTCCAGGTCGGCAATCGGAGGACTGCCGGATTCGGCACCGGCTGATTTGGAGGGACTATTCGACGCGGAGTGGCGCAAGAATCTTCTCGCCGCCGCGATGAAGCGGGTCAGGGCCAGGTTCAGTCTGAAGCAACTCCAGGTATTTGATCTGTTGGTCCAGCAGGAGTGGCCTGCGGCGGATGTTGCACGGTCGCTGGGATTGACCCGGACGGCAGTTTACGTCACCAAGCACCGCATCGCGATGGCTCTCCGCCACGAGGCGACCCGCTTGGAGCGGGAGATGGCAAAACCCGGATTCCAGTAGACCGGGCCCAAGGGTGCGATGGACCTCCAGAGCGCAGCCGATCACACGGTCGACGACGCGATTGGGTGTGGGCGGAGTTCTGGGACTAAAGCCCCGCCCAACCATCGAGCGCCGTGCCGAGACGCTGGCGCGGTCGGCATTCCCAGGGCTGCGACGAAAGAACTAACCCCCGCGTCAGGCCGCCGCCTTCGTTCCGGGGCCGCCGCCGTTGCCACCGGCCTCCACGGGGAGGTCCACCCATTCCAGGATGGCCTGCTGGCCGGCATCGCCGCGTCGCCGTCCGGCGAGCTTCACGATCCGGGTGTAGCCGCCCGGACGGTCGCGGTAAACGGGCGCGATCTTGTCGAAGAGGATGTGGATGACGTCCTCGTTTTCGCGCCACTTGAGACGCTTTTCCTTGCTGGCAAAGAGCGAGCGCGGCTGTTGGTGAAGCCGGGACGCGACCAATCGCCGGCAGTGGACGTTCTCGGCGAGGCGTTGGGCCTTGGCCTTGTCGTCGCCCTCGCCGGTAGCGGTGGCGGTCGCGGCATTTCCCCGTTTGCCGAGGGTGACCATGCGCTCGGCGACGCGCTGGGCGGCCTTGGCTTTGGCCAGCGTGGTCGTGATGCGCCTGTGTTTGATGAGGCTGTTGACCAGGTTCGCGAGCATCATGTTCCGATGCTCCGATTTCCGGCCCAACTTGGCGGTATGCTTGAGGTGACGCATGGCGGCCTAAACTGAGAGGGCTTCTTCCTTCGGCGGCTCCAGGAGCACCGGATCGATGTTCATCCCCAATGACAGGCCGAGGGCGGCGAGCTTGTCCTTGATCTCGTTGAGCGATTTCTTGCCGAAGTTCCGGTACTTCAGCATCTCGCTTTCCGTCTTCATCGCCAATTGGCCGACCGTGGTGATGTTCGCGTTGTTGAGGCAATTGGCGGCGCGAACCGACAACTCGATCTCGTTGACGGACATGTGGAGGAGCTTCTTGAAACGTTCGCGTTCCTCGTCCTCCTTGCCCTTCTCCTCCTCGAACTGCACCGCGTTCTCGTCGTAGTTATAGAACGGTTCGAGGTGCTTTTTGAGGATCGAACTGGACTGGACCAGGGCGTCCTGCGGTGTCACGCGGCCATCGGTCCAAATCTCCAGGACCAGCTTGTCGTAATCCGTGCGCTGCCCGACACGGGCGGCCTCGACATTGTAGCGAACCCGCAACACCGGGGAGAAGATCGAGTCGATCGCAATAACCCCGATCGGCTGATCCAGACGCTTGTTTTCGTCAGCGGGACAGAACCCGCGCCCGATCTTCACCTCGAGTTCCATCTCGAGCTTCTTCTTTTTGTCGAGGGTGCAGATGAGCTGCTTGGGATTGACCAGTTCCAACTTGTCGGTGGGATCGATGTCACTCGCGGTGATGGCGCCTTCCTTGTTGACCGCAAGGCGAAGCATCTGTGACTCCCTCACGAAGTGCCGGAACTTGACCTTTTTGAGGTTGAGCACGATTTCGGTGACATCCTCGACGACGCCCTCGATCGTCGTGAACTCATGCATGGCGCCGTCCACCTTGAACGAGGTGATGGCCGCCCCGTCGAGCGACGAGAGCAGGACCCGTCGAAGGCTGTTGCCGACAGTGTAGCCGTAGCCGGTCTCAAAGGGCTCAGCGGTGAACCGGGCAAAGGTATCGGTGGCGGTTGAGTCCTCCTTGACCAACCGTTTGGGCATTTCGAAACGACCTAGTCTGACTGGCATGATTTCCTCCTGGCAAATTTAACCTGCCCCCCGGCGCACTCCCGCGACGCCGACGGGCCGTATATTCGCCACGGGACCCCAGCTCCTGCAGGGCCCCGGATCACGGATTGGGTTAGCGGGAGTAGAATTCGACGACGGCCTGCTCGTTGGCGAGCGGATGAATCTCGTCACGGGTTGGCAACCGGACCACGGTGCCTCGAAGCGCGTCTTTGCTGACCGAAAGCCATTCGGGAATCGGCCGGCTGGTGGACAGTTCCAGCCCTCGCGTCGCCAATTGCCGCGAGGGGGCGGCGGCGCGGATCTCGATCGTGTCGTTCACCTTCACACTATAGGAGGGTATGTCCACCTTGCGCCCGTTCACCTTCACATGCCCATGGCCAATCATCTGACGGGCCGCCGGGCGGGTCGCCCCAAACCCCATCGAGTAGACGATGCTGTCCAGGCGCGTCTCCAGCAACCGGAGCATCTGTTCGCCCGTGACCCCGCGTTTCCTCAGCGCCGTCTCGTACACCCGCCGGAACTGCCGCTCCTGCAAACCGTAGTAGTAGCGGAGTTTCTGCTTCTCCAGCAGCCCCAGTGCGTAGTCCGTAAACTTCCGCCGCATCTTCGGACCGTGCTGGCCGGGGGGATAGTTGCGCTTCTCCAGCGCCTTCGAGTAGCCGAATATGGGAACGCCGAGGCGGCGGCTGATCCGCACCCGGGGACCGGTATAACGTGCCATGAACGTGTTCTCCTGCGGTTAAAGGTGGGTTAGACGCGGCGCTTCTTCCGCGGGCGACAGCCGTTGTGGGGAATCGGGGTGTCATCCCGAATCGCGCTGATCTCGAGCCCAATCGCCTGAAGCGCCCGGATGGCCGATTCCCGGCCCGACCCGGGACCCTTCACGCGGACCTCGATCTCCTTCAGGCCATGGGACATCGCCTGGCGGGCGGCGTCCTGCGCCACCTGCTGCGCCGCAAAGGCGGTGCTCTTCCGCGACCCCTTGAATCCGACCCGGCCGGCGCAGGACCACCCAATGACATTTCCCTGCATGTCCGTGATCGAGACCTGGGTGTTGTTGAAGGTCGCGAGGATGTGAGCCACGCCCACGGTGATATTCTTGGAACCCTTGGCCTTGATGATCTTCTTCGCGCCGGCGTCGGCCCCCAGGAGTTCGGCCGCCGTGGGGGCGGAGCCGGCGGAGGGAAGCGCGGCACCGCCCTCGGACGGCGCCTCGGGCGCGGACCCGGGCGGCGCGGTGGGAGCCGCCGGAGCGCCCGGGGCCGGTGGAGCGTCGGCGGGCGCTGTCTTTTTGGCCTTGGGAGCCTTGGCCTCGCCGCCGGGAGCCTTGGAGGGTTTGGCGGGAGTCTCGGGGCCGGCGGTGCCCGCCGGATTCTCGGCGGCAGCCGCCAGAGGAGTCTTTTCGTCAGCCATGGGAAAACGGAACCGCTAGGTGTTAATGGAAAGGGTCAATGGATGCCGGCCTTGGCCTTGGGATTGCGCTGCACGCCCACCGTTTTGCGCGGTCCCTTGCGGGTGCGGGCGTTGGTCTGGGTCCGCTGACCCCGCACCGGGAGGCTGCGGAGATGGCGGATGCCCCGATAGCACTTGATGGCCTGGAGGCGTTTGAGGTTCAGGCCCGTTTCCCGTCGCAGATCGCCCTCGATGAGGTATTTGCCCTCCTGGATGGCATGAACGATCAGCGAAAGCTGCTGTTCGGTGAGATCCTTGGCGCGCAGTCCGAGCGGGATGTTGGCGCGTTCGAGGACCTCGACGGCGTTGTGGGGTCCGATCCCATAGATGTATCGGAGCGCGATTTCGATGCGCTTGTCCCCGGGGATTTCGACACCGATGATGCGTGGCATAAGGGAGGATCAGCCTTGGCGCTGTTTATGACGTGGATTGGTGCAGATCACCCGGATCACCCCTTTGCGGCGGATGACCTTGCAGTTCTCGCACAGTTTTCTGACCGAGGCCCTGACTTTCATGGCAACTCACTTCGACTTTGGACTTCTCACTTCTGTCTATAGGTAATGCAGCCCTTCGAAAGGTCGTAGGGGGACATCTCCACCACGACCTTGTCGCCGGGCAGGATCCGAATGAAATTCAGCCGCATCTTGCCCGATATGTGTGCAAGGACCCGGTGTCCATTCGGTAACGCCACACGAAACATCGTGTTGGGCAGCACTTCGACCACAGTTCCTTCGACCCTTATCGAGTCCTCTCGCGACACGTCAAAATCTCCGGTTCGCGTTCGGTGATCAGAACCGTGTGCTCAAAATGAGCTGAGAGCTTGCCATCGACGGTCACTACCGTCCAGCCGTCATTGAGGACCCTGACTTCCCGAGCACCCTCGTTGACCATCGGCTCGATTGCCAGTGTCATCCCCGTCCGCAGACGAGGCGACTTCTGCCCAGGCTCGACAAAGTTCGGCACCTGCGGTTCCTCGTGCACGCTCCGGCCCACGCCATGGCCGACGAACTCCCGGACCACGCTGAACCCGGCGTCCTCGACGATCTCCTGGACCGCCCGGGAGATATCCGACACGGTCCTCTGGGGTCGTGCCTGGGCGATGCCCGCCTCGAGCGCGCGCTGGGTCACCTCCAGCAATCGCTGCACCTCGGGCGTGCATCCGCCGACCGGGTAGGTGGCCGCGGTATCCCCCACGAAACCGCGATAAAGCACGCCGACATCCACACTGACGACGTCGCCAAACTGGAGTCGGCGTTCGCCGGCGACTCCGTGGACAACCTGGTCGTTGACCGAGAGACAGGTGTGCCTCGGAAACCGGCGATAGCCAAGGAACGCGCTCCGGGCGCCATGCGCCTCGATGCGCTCAGCCGCAAAGGCGTCCAGCTCGGCGGTGGTAACCCCGGGAACGACCCGGGCGCCGATCTCCTCCAGCACCTGTTGTGCGATCCGGCAGGCCTGCCGGATCGCGGCAATCTCGGGCGGAGTTTTGATCAGACCCATCCCCGTGAACCCCCGGCGACCGGCCGCGATCTCCACGACACCCCTCCCGACACGGTCAACCGGCCTTTTCAATGAACGCGCTCAGAACCGGCCACGCACCCGTCCTTTCTTAAGGAATCCGTCATAGTGGCGCATCAGGAGGAACGACTCCAACTGCCGCAGCGTGTCCAGCAGCACGCCGACAGTGATCAGGATACTGGTCCCTCCGAAGAAGCTCGCCACCTCGAACGGCACACCCATCATCCGGTACAGGATCACCGGAAAGATCGCGATGGCAGCCAGGAAGACCGCCCCCGCCAGCGTGATCCGGCTCATGGTCCAATGCAGAAAATCGCTCGTGGCCTGTCCGGGCCGGACCCCCGGGATGTAGCCGCCGTACTTCTTAAGGTCGTCCGCGATCTGGATCTCATTGAAGATCGTCGCCACCCAGAAATACGAGAAGAAGATGATCATCGTGGCTTCCAGGAGCAGGTACGCCGGCCGGCCATGACTGATGGTTGTTCCGAGCGTCTTCAGGAAGCTCAACTGCTCGAATCGTCCCCCCAGGGTCATGAGCAGCTTCTCCGGAAACATCAGGATCGCCTGCGCAAAGATGATTGGCATCACCCCGGCCGCATTCACGCGCAGCGGCATGAATGAACTGCCCCCGGGCACGACCTTGCGGCCGACCGATCGTTGGGCGTATTGAACCGGGATCTTCCGTTGCGCCTGGGTCACCGCGATGACCGCCGCGACGACGCCGAACAGGAGCAGGATCAGCGCAATGGCGTGGAAGATGTTCTTCCCCTCTCCGCTGGGCGGATGGAACATGTAATAGACCCCACGCGCCGTTGCCGGCAGACGGGCCAGGATCCCGATCGTGATGATAAGGGACACCCCATTTCCAATGCCGCGTTCGGTGATCTGTTCCCCCAGCCACACGAGCAGCATCGTGGCACAGGTCACCAACAGGACCGTCTGGATCCGGTACCACCATATCGGCCCCATGATGACCAGGATCCCATGAAAGCTGCCGAACCCGGGTATGCTCTGCGGGTTCTCCCACCCGAGGGCCATGGCGAACCCCTGACCGAGACAAAGCACGACCGTCAAGTACCGGCTGTACTGGACGATCTTGACCCGGCCGCCCTCCTCGCGGGCCATCTTGCTCAAACTGGGAACGACGGCCCCCAGGAGCTGGATGATGATCGTGGCGCTGATGTAGGGCATGATGCCCAGGGCCCCCAGTGCGCACCGCTCGAGGGCGCCGCCCGTGAAGAGGCTGTACATCCCGATCAGCGATTCGCCGGCGGCATTGCGCTGGGCCTCGCGCAGGAACGCGCTCAAGGCGCTGCCGTTGAGTCCCGGCAGCGGAATGATCGCGACGACACGACAGACCGCCAGGACCCCCAGCGTGAAGATCAGGCGGGACTTCAGCTCCGGGACCCGGAGGCAATTCGCGAGCGTCGAAAGGATCTTGGACAGCATGCCGCCCTTTGCGGAATCAGGCTTTCGCGGCGGAAGCTCGCCGCTCGATGATGTGGCACTCACCCCCCGCTGCCTCGATCTTCGAGCGGGCGGAGGCACTGAACGCGTGCGCATGGACGACCAGGGGCCGATCCAGGGTGCCATCCCCCAGAATCTTGATCCTGGTCACACGGCCCCGGGCGAGACCCGATTCCCGAAGCGCCTTCGCGTCCACAACGGTCCCGGCGTCGTAACGGCCCAAGGCCGAGAGGTTGACGGGGAGGTACTCGATCCGATGGCGCGCGTTGTTGAAACCCCGCTTCGGCACCCGGCGAATGAGCGGCATTTGACCGCCTTCAAACCCGATGCGCAGGCTGCCGCCGGACCGCGCGGTCTGGCCCTTGCCGCCGCGACCCGAGGTCTTTCCCCGGCCGCTCGATTCGCCGTGTCCAATCCGTTTTCGACGCGAGCGGGCGCCCGGGCGGTTGGTGAGGGTGTGAAGTCGCATGAGATCAGGAGGCTGCCGGCGCTGCCGGCGCTGCCGGCGCTTCGGCGCTGTCGGCGCGGGCTCCGAGGGTGGCGCGGCGGCCGCGCCTCGCGGGCGCACCTCGATGCCGCGGGCGCGCAGAATTTCGTCGCGCGAACGCAGTCGCTGCAGGGCCGTCAGGGTGGCCTTGGCGACATTCGCCGCGTTATTGGAGCCGAGGGATTTGCTCAGGACGTTTCGCACGCCGGCGGCGTCCAGGACGGCACGGACGGTCTTTCCGGCGATCACGCCCGTGCCTTCGCTTGCGGGCCGGAGCAGGACCCGCGCGCCGTCAAAGTTCGAGAGCACCTCGTGCGGAATGGTCGTGGTGGCGAGGGCCACCGCCACCATGCTCTGCCTGGCAACGGAACCGCCCTTCTTGATGGCCTCCGCGACCTCGCCGGCCTTCCCGAGGCCGAGGCCGACCCGGCCTTTTCGATCACCGACCACCACGAGCGCGCTGAAGCTGAATCGGCGACCGCCTTTCACCACCTTCGCGGAGCGATTGATATAAATGACCTTCTCCGTCAGTTCGTTGCCGTCGCGGACATCCTCCTGCGGTCGCGGACGGCGGGCGCGCGGCTGCCGGCTTCCGCGGCCTTCGGTCGGCCGCGAATCGGCGCCGCGACCTTCCGGTGGCCGCGCCTCGGGGGCGCGTGGTGCGGGGGTTGGTGCCTGTTCGGGTTCTGCCATAGACAGATCAGTAGGGTATCAGAATTGAAGGCCAGCCTCGCGCGCGGCGTCGGCGAGTGCCTTGACCTTTCCGTGGTAGCGGGCTGCGCCGCGATCAAAGACGACCGCCTTGATGCCCTTGGCGAGGGCGGCCTGGGCCGCGATTGTGCCCAACCGGCGGGCGGAATCGACATTCGCCTTGAGGCGCGACTCCGACGGGAGGTCCTTGGCGCGCGTCGACGATGCGGCAATCGTGTTTCCCGCCCCGTCGTCGATGAACTGCACATAGATGTGCTGCCCGCTGAACGTGACGCTCATGCGCGGCCGAGCGGAAGTCCCGGTGACCTTCTTGCGAACCCGGAGGTGCCGGAGGGCAGCCAGACGCTGCTTTCGTTGGATGTTCATGGGAGGCGGGGGCGATTACTGGACGGTCTTGCCTTCCTTTCGGCGGACCTGCTCGCCGGCGTAGCGGACGCCCTTCCCCTTGTAGGGTTCCGGGGGATAGAAGGAGCGAATCTCGGCGGCGACACGTCCGACCACCTGCCGATCCGGTCCTTCCACCCGGATCTTCGTGTTCTCTTCCACGGTCACCTTGATCTGATCGGGAATGGGGTACTGGATCGGGTGCGAGTACCCGAGGCTCAGCGCGAGGTGCCGGCCCTGGACCGCGGCCTTGAAGCCGACGCCCTGGATCTCCAGTTGCTTGGTGAAACCCTCGGCGACGCCGCGCACCATGTTGTGGAGGATGGCGCGGCTCAAGCCGTGAAAGGCCTTCGACTGGGCGGAGTCGTCCGGGCGCGTCACCACGAGTTTGTCACTCTGCACCTCGACGCCGGTGCGGCCGGGGAGGACGAACGCGAGGTGGCCCCTGGGGCCATCCACCTTCACCTCCCGGTTCGCCACGGCCACTTTCACCTGGTCGGGAAGCGGGATGGGGAGTTTTCCGATGCGAGACATAGCAAAATAGCGCGTTTCTTCCTCGGCTCTTGATCCTCGGTCACCAGACCGAGCAGAGCAATTCCCCGCCGAGCTTGCGGCGCCGGGCCTCGCGATCCGTCACCACGCCGGCGGAGGTCGACAGCACAACGACGCCCAAACCGCCGCGAACCTTTGGGATGTCGGAATAGCCGGCATAGGCGCGGCGGCCCGGGGAACTCAGGCGGCGAAGCCCCTCGATGACACTGCGGCGGCCAACATAGCGCAGCTTCAATCGGAGTTGTTTCTTCGGGGCGTCCTCGACCAGCACGTCCGACAGGTAGCCCTCCCGCTGCAGCACGTGGGCGATGCGCTCCTTCAGGCGCGAATGGGGAATCACCACCTCGAGGTGTTGCGCGCTGGCCGCATTGCGGATGCGACACAGCAGATCGGAGATCGGATCGCTGAACATAAGCCTACCAACTGGCCTTGGTCACGCCGGGCACCAGCCCGGAAAGGGCCATCTCGCGGAACGTGATGCGCGAGATGCCGAACTTGCGGAGGAACGATCGCCGGCGGCCGCTGACCCGGCAGCGATTGGTCAGCCGGACCGGGCTGGCGTCGCGGGGGAGCATGGCCAGGCCCTCGTAGTCTCCCTTTGCCTTCAACTCGGCCCTCCGGGCGGCGAACTTCGCCACCGTGGCCCGCTTGCGCTTGTCGCGTTCTTTCCAGGATTTCTTCGACATACGGTCAGTGGATGGGATCTGGGTTCAGGATGCGATGCGGGTCAACGCTCCGCAAAGGGCATCCCCATGAGCTTCAGCAGTTCGCGCGCATCATCGTCGCTCGCGGCCGAGGTGACGATCGTGATGTCCATGCCCTGGTGGCGTTTGATCTTGTCCAGGTCGATCTCGGGGAAGATGGTCTGATCGCTGACACCCAGCGTGTAATTGCCGCGACCGTCGAAGTGACGGGGATTGAGCCCTCGAAAGTCCCGGATCCTCGGCAGCGCCGTGGCGACCAGGCGATCGAAGAACTCGTACATCCGGTCCCTGCGAAGGGTGACCCGACACCCGATCGACTGGCCCTTGCGAAGTTTGAAATTCGCGACGCTCTTCCTGGCCTTGTTGATCACCGGTTTCTGACCGGAGATCACGGTCAGATCCTTGGCGGCGTCATCCACGGCCACCTTTTCCAGCGAGGCCGACACGCCCATGTTGATGACGATCTTCTCCATCCGGGGCACCTGGTGGATGTTCGGGTACCTGGGATTGGCGGCCAGGGCCGGCCGGACTTCGTTCAGGTATTTGAGGTAAAGTCGGGAGTTCATGACTCAGGAGGCCTGGGCGGCCGGCGTCCGCCGCGACGCCCGCTCATCAAAGCGGGACGCCAGCATGACGTTCGACAGGTGCAGCGAGCCCTCGCGCTCGACGATCGCGCCTTCGGGATGGTTCTGAGATTTCCGGGTGTGGCGCTTGATGATTCGTACGCCCTCCACGATGACGCGCTGGCGTTTGCCGAGGACGGCAAGAATCTTCCCGCGCTTTCCCCGCTCGGAACCCGAAATGACGACGACCTCGTCACCCTTCTTGACATGAGCAATGGCGGCCATGGTCAGACGACCTCCGGCGCAAGCGAAACGATCTTCATGAACTTCTTGTCGCGCAGTTCGCGCGCCACCGGGCCGAAGATGCGAGTGCCGCGGGGGTTGTTCTCCTTGTCGATGAGCACGATCGCATTGGAGTCGAACCGCAGGTAGGAGCCGTCGCTGCGGCGGATGGCCTTGCGTGAACGAACCACCACGGCATTGACGACCTCGCTCTTCTTGACCGTCCCGTCCGGCGCGGCCTCCTTGATATGCACCTTCACCACGTCGCCCACCCGCGCGTAGCGCTGGTTGCTTCCGAGGACACCGATGCAGGCGGCCCGACGGGCCCCGGTGTTGTCGGCGACGTCGAATATGGACCTGACTTGAAACATGGCGTCCTCCTGTCAATCAGCCCTGCGGGGCCGGGTGGGTTGATGCCGCGTGGGCGCGTGCCCGACGGACCACCTCGACGAGCTTCCAACGCTTCATCTTCGACATCGGGCGGGTCTCCCGGATCCGCACCGTGTCGCCGACCGAGGCCTCCTCCCGCTCATCGTGGGCGTAGTGTTTGCTGTAGCGGGTGATGATCTTGCGAAATCGGGGATGGGCGACGCGGCGTTCCACGCGCACGACGAGGGTCTTGGTCATCTTGTCGGAGATGACCTCCCCTACGCGTTCCTTGGTCAGGCGCCGGGTTGGGTTGGAGTCGGTCATGGGACGGTCAATTGGGCGTTACGACGCTGGCTGAGGGCGGTCTCGACCCGGGCAATGTCCTTGCGAAGCGTGCGCAGGCGGGCCGGCTTCTCCAATTGGGCGCTGGCCTGCTGAAGACGCAGGTTGAACAACTCCCGGCGCAAATCGTTCGAGCGCGCGTGGAGTTCCGGCAGCGTCAGGTCCTTCAGTTCGGCGTACTTCATGGTGCGGGGGGAACGGGGTCAGGCCAGGTGATGCCGTGCCACGAACCGCGTGCGGACTGGCAGCTTGTTGGCCGCCAGTCGCATCGCCTCGCGCGCCAGGGTCTCGGGGATCCCGTCCACCTCGAACAGGATCGTTGCCGGTTTGATGACCGCCACCCAGGACTCCACGCCGCCCTTGCCGGTCCCCATCCGGACTTCCAGCGGCTTCTTCGTGAACGACTTGTCCGGGAAGATCCGGATCCACATCTTGCCGCGGCGCTTCATATGCCGGGTGATCGCCACGCGCGCCGCCTCAATCTGCTTGGTATCGAGCCAGCAGCGCTCGAGCGACTGCAGGCCGTACTCGCCGAAGGCCACGAAATTGCAGCGCGTGGCCATCCCGGCGCGGTTTCCACGCTGCATCTTCCGGTACTTCACCCGTGCGGGCATCAACGCCATAAGGCTTGGGTCTCCTGGGTATCGAAGGTGGGGTGGACGGTGTGCGTTTCCGGGGTCGTCCCGCTATTCCGGGGAGGGCGCCGTTGTCGCCGCCGGGCGCTGCTGGCGTTCGGGCTTCCGCTCGCCGCGGCACACCCAGCATTTGACACCGAGTTTGCCATAAACGGTCCGCGCCTCGGCGAACCCGTATTCGATGTTGGCCCGGAGCGTGTGCAGAGGCACCCGCCCCTGGTGGTAGGTCTCGACGCGCGCGAGTTCCGCGCCACCCAAGCGGCCCGCACACCGGATCTTGATCCCTTCGGCCCCCACATCCATGGCGAGCTGGATGGCCTTCTTCATCGCGCGACGGAACGAAATGCGGCGTTCGAGCTGCAAGGCGACATTCTCGGCCACGAGCTGCGCATCGATCTCCGGCTGCTTGACCTCCTGGATCTCGACGTAGACTTCCTTGCCGGTCAACTTGCTGAGGTCCTCCTTGATCTTGTCGATCTCGGCGCCTTTTCGACCAATCACCACCCCCGGCCGGGCGGTGAAGATTGTGATCCGGCACCGGTTGGCCGCGCGCTCAATGGCGATCCGCGGGACCGACGCGCTTTCCAGCCGCTTCTTCAAGAGTCGCCGGATATCGGCGTCCTCCACGAGCAGCCGGCTGAATTCCCGCTTCCCGGCGAACCACTTGGATTGCCAGTCCTTGGTGACGGCTATCCGGAGCCCGATTGGATTGGTCTTCTGACCCATAGGCAGTCTATTCGTCGCTCAGCACGATGGTAACGTTGCAACTTCGCTTCCGGATCGGGCCCGCCGAACCGCGGGCCTTCGGGATGAAACGCTTGAGCGTTCGCCCCGTGCCCGTCAGGGCCGCCTTCACGCGCAGCGCCTCGACCTTCAAATCATTGTTGTTTGTCGCGTTGGCCATCGCGGAGGCCAGCGTCTTTCCCACCCAGTAGGCCGACTTGCGCGGCACGTTCCTCAACAAAGCCTGCGCATGCAGCGCGTTGAGTCCCTGGATCTGCCGGGTCACCTCGCGCATCTTCTGCGCGGACATCCGGACGTTTCGGGTGATGGCTCGAACTTCCATGACCGGTTGGGTCTCCCTATTTGGCTTCCGCCTTCGCGGTGTGCGCGCCGTGTTTCTTGAACGAACGGGTGAGCGAGAATTCCCCCAACCGGTGGCCGACCATGTTCTCCGTGACGAACACGGCGTTGAAGACCTTTCCGTTGTGGACCTGGAACGTGTGACCGACGAATTCCGGCGTGATCGTGGACCGCCGCGACCACGTCTTGATCGGCTTCTTTTGCCCCGATGAATTCATCTTCCGCACCTTGTCCAGGAGCGGGATGTCAACGAACGGACCTTTCTTGATCGAGCGTCCCATGGCCTGTCGACGAGTAAAAGGTGATTGATTACTTCAGCCGGGGTGGCCGGCCGTTCCTTCGCAGGACGATGAACCGGTCCGAGGGCTTGAATTTCTTCCGCGTCTTGAATCCCTTGGCGAGGATGCCCCACGGTGAGGTCACCTGCTGCCATCCGCCGCCGCCCTTTGACTTGCCCTGTCCTCCGCCGTTCGGGTGATCGACGGGATTGCGCGCCATCCCCCGGGTGATCGGGCGTTTCCCGAGCCACCGCGCCCGTCCGGCCTTCCCCAGGAGGATGTTCTCATGCTCGAGATTCCCGACCTGCCCGATGGTCGCGAAGCACAGTTCATTGACCTTGCGGATCTCCCCGGAAGGCAGGCGGAGCTGGGCGAAACCGGCATCCCGGGACATCAGGGTGGCCGCACCGCCCGCGGCGCGGACGATCTGGGCGCCCCGACCGGGCGTCAATTCCACGGCATGCACCGCCGTCCCGACCGGGATTTTCCCGAGCGGCAGGCAATTCCCGACCTCCGGCGCGGCATCGGCGCCGTTGCGCACCGTCTGACCCACGGTCAGCCCATTCGGGGACAGGATGTACCGCTTCTCCCCGTCGGCGTACCGAAGCAGGGCGATGCGGGCGGACCGGCAGGGATCGTACTCGACCGCGACCACGGCCGCATCCATACCGAGCTTGCGCCGCTTGAAATCGACCAGGCGAATCTTCTGCTTGTGGCCTCCTCCGATGCCGCGGGCGGTGACCCGGCCGTAGACATTCCGTCCCCCCGTCTTCTTTCGAATGACGACGAGGGATTTCTCCGGCCTGCTCTTGGTCACCTCGGCGAACGAGGAGGCCGTGTAATAGCGCCGGGAGGGCGTCAGGGGTCTGTAGGTCTTGACCGGCATGGGATCAGGTCAGTTGGATCTTGTCGCCTTCCTTCAGGGTGACGATCGCCTTCTTCCAGGAGGGATCGCGTCCCGCCGCCGCGGTGGACTGCCGGCGGAGCTTTCCGTGGATCCTCTGCGTATTGATCTTGAGAACCTTGACGCTGAAGAGCACCTCCACGGCCTGCCGGATCTGGATCTTGCTCGCCCGTCGATCGGCCACGACGGTGTATTGATTGTGGTTGGCGGATTGGAGGTTGCCCTTCTCCGTCAAGCGCACGGTTTTGACGACATCGTAAATGGTCATGCGGCCTCCTTGGCGCCCAGTCGGGCCTCGATCTTTCGAAAGGCCTCCTCCGTCACGACGATCTTGTCCGGCCACAGCACCTGGTACGTGTGCAGGTCGCTGCCAGTCGTCACCTGGACCTTCCGGACATTCCGCGAGGCCAGACGCAGATTCGCGTCGGGCTCCGCCACGATCAGGAGCGTGCCTGCTGGCAGGTTCAGGCCTTCCAGGGTCTTCAGAAAATCACGAGTCCGCGCTGTCGACAGTTTCAGCTCGTTGAGGACGACCACGTCGCCGGCGTGCAACCGCTCGCTCAGCGCCTTCCGGAACGCCAGTCGGCGCACCTTGTCGTTGACCTTGATGCTGAAGTCATGGGGTCGGGGTCCAAACACGACGCCGCCTCCCGGCCACAACGGCGATTGGAAGGAACCGGCGCGAGCGCGGCCGGTGCCCTTCTGACGCCAGGGCTTCCGGTTGCTGCCGGCGACTTCACCGACGGTCTTGGCGGAGCGCGTTCCCTGGCGTCGCGCCGCCAGGTGGGCCACCACGGTGTCCTTCACCGCCTGGGTCCCACTGCCGGTTCTCGATCACCTCGAACGCAATGGCGTGCTCGCTGATCGTATTGCCCTGAAGATCTTGAATCTGGATGTTCACTCGGGGTGTCCTCGCAGCTAAGCGGCCGCCGGCGCCTTGGGACGTTTCTTGGATTCACGGATGACGACGTAATCGCCGTCGCGCCGGGAATGGCGCCCCGGATCAGCAGCAGTTGTCCGCCTCGCGCACCTGGACGATCCGGAGATTCTGCGCCGTGCGGCGGACCTGGCCCATGTGGCCGGGCATTCTCATGCCGCGCATGACGGTGCCGGGGAACAGGCGCTGGCCGATGGCGCCGGAGCGGCCGATGCCAGCCCTTGGCGCCGTGCGTCGAGTCGCCGCCGCGAAACCCGTGCCGCTCCACGACACCTTCAAAGCCCCGGCCCTTGGTCACGCCGATGGCATCCACGTAATCGCCCGGCGCAAAAATCGTCGGCCCCGACCTGTCGCCGGGTTTCACTTCCAGGGTGAAATCGCGGAACTCCCGGATGCGTTTGACCGGCTGCGCCGTTGAACTTCTTGATGTGGCCGAGCAGCGGCTTGGTCAGGCGCTGTTCCTTCTGGTCGTCGAAGCCGAGTTGCACGGCGTTGTAGCCGTCGTTGTCGACTGCGTCTTGCACTGCAGCACGCGGTTCGGGCCGGCGAGGACGACGGTCACGGGGACGAGCATGCCCCTGTCGCGTCATAGACGCGCGTCTGGCCGAGTTTCTTTCCTAGAAGGCCGATGCATAAGGCGTCAAATCTTGATGGTGATGTCCACGCCCGGCGGGCAGGTTGAGCTTCTTCAACTCGTCCACGGTCTTGGCGGTCGGCTCGATGATGTCCATCAGCCGCTTGTGGGTGCGCTGCTCGAAAGTCTCCTGCGACTTCTTGTCCGACGTGCGGCGAGCGCTGCACGGTGAACCGCTCGATGCGGGTCGGCAGCGGGATCGGCCCGGCGACGCGCGCGCCGGTGCGTTTGACGGTGTCCGCGATGTCGCGGGCGGATTGGTCTATGACCCGGTGGTCGATAGGCCTTCAGTCGGATGCGAATGCGTTGTCCAGCCATAGAAAGAACTTCTGTTTAGCTCCGGGCGGCCGGTTTGCTCTTCGCCGATTCCAGGATCGTCGCGGCAATGCTGGTCGGCACCTGCTCGAAATGGAACGGTTCCATCGAATAGGACGCGCGGCCTTTGGAGAGCGAACGGATCGCCGTGGCGTAGCCGAACATTTCCGCGAGCGGCACCGCGGCGCGAAGGATCGTCGCGCCGCTCTTGGCCTCGATGCCACGATCTTGCCGCGGCGCCGGTTGATGTCCCCGAGCAGGTCGCCCTGGTATTCGTCGGGCGTGGTCACTTCGACCTTCATGATCGGTTCGAGGAGGATCCGCACTGGCCTTCTTGGACGGCGTCTTTCAACGCGAAAATGCCCGCCATCTTGAACGCGAGTTCGTTCGAGTCCACTTCGTGGAACGTGCCGTCCACGATCTGCACCTTCATGTCGACCATCGGGATAACCGGCCAGACACGCCGCCCTTGATGGCCTCTTCGATGCCGTCAATGACCGCCGGGATGTATTCCTTGGGGATCGCGCCGCCGACGATCTTGTTCTCGATCTCGACGCCCTTGCCCTTTTCGTTCGGCTCGACAGTTGATCAGCGCATGGCCGTATTGGCCGCGGCCGCCGGACTGGCGGATGAACTTGCCTTCGCCTTCGGCGGCGTTTGGTGATGGTTTCGCGATAGGCGATCTGCGGCGCGCCGGCGTTGGCGCTCCACCTTGAATTCGCGGAACAGCCGGTCGCGAATGATTTCCAGGTGCAGTTCGCCCATGCCGGCGATGATGAGCTGGCCGGTTTCCTCGTTGGTGAAACAGCGGAAGGTCGGGTCTTCCTCCGCCAGGCGCTGCAGGCCCTCGGACATCTTGTCGCGATCCGCCTTGGTCTTCGGCTCGACGGCCATGGAGATGACCGGCTCGGGGAACGTCGGCGGTTCCAGCGAGATCTCGAAATCCTCGTCGCACAGCGTGTCGCCGGTGGTGATGTTCCGCAGGCCGACCAGCGCGGCGATGTCGCCGGCATAGACGTCGTCGACGTCCATTGCGCTTGTCCGCCTGGATCACCATGACGCGGCTGACGCGCTCGCGCTTGCGGGTGCGCGGATTGTAAGATGATGTCGCCCTTCTTGAGCTGGCCGCTATAGACGCGGAAGAACACCAGCTTGCCGACGTACGGATCGGTCCACAGCTTGAACGCCAGCGAACAGAACTTGTCGTTGTCGTCGGAAGCGACTTCGACCTTGTCGTCCGTGCCGGGATCGATGCCCTGCAGCGGGCGGGACATCGAGCGGGCGAGGGAAGATAATCCACGACGGCGTCCACCAGCGGCTGCACGCCGCTTCTTCTTGAAAGCCGAACCGCACAGCACGGGAACCAATTCGATCTTGCAGGTCAGCCGGCGGATGGCCGCCTTGAGCACCGGAGGCGGAATCGGCTTGTTCTTCGATGACCAATTCGGCGATCGTCGTCGTCCTTGTTGGAAACGGCATCGATCAATTCCGCGCAGGCGCGGCCTTGGCGCGCTCCTTCAGTTCGGCGGGAATTTCGGTGACCTCGTATTTCAGCCCGACATCGTCCGTTGCCAGATCGTAGACGATGGCCTTCTGGTTCACGACGTCGATGACGCCCTCGAAATTGTCTTCCTTGCCGATGGGCAGGAAGACCGGGTAGGCATACGCGCCGAGCTTCTTGCGCATGTCGCTCAGCGCGTTTTCGAAATTCGCGCCCGTGCGGTCCATCTTGTTGACGAACGCGATGCGCGGGAACGCTGGTATTTGGTCGCCTGCCGCCAGACGGTTTCGGATTGCGGCTGCACGCCGGCCACGCCGCAAAACACCGCCACCGCGCCGTCCAGCACGCGCATGGAGCGCTCCACTTCGGCGGTGAAATCCACGTGGCCGGGAGTGTCAATGATGTTGATCGCGATGGCGGCACGTCCGGATAAAGGCCTTGGACAGTGCCCGTCCTCCTTCTGGGTCCAGAAGCAAGTCGTGGCGGCGGAGGTGATGGTGATGCCGCGCTCGCGCTCCTGCTCCATCCAGTCGGTCACGGTGTTGCCGTCGTCCACGTCGCCCATCTTGTGAATGAGCCCGGTGTAAAAGAGGATGCGCTCGGTCGTCGTGGTTTTGCCGGCGTCAATGTGCGCGGCGATGCCGATGTTGCGCGTGCGCTCCAGCGGGTACTGCGCGTTTGGGCGAATTCGGCGACTGGACGGTTTTTCTGCGACTGTCCGCATGTCATCAAAGTTGTTGGACGTAAGAATAAAAACGCCCCGAGAAATCGCAGGCCTCCGGGGCGTCGGTAAAGCTGTGATCTACCAGCGGAAATGGGCGAAGGCCTTGTTGGCCTGCGCCATCTTGTGCACCTCGTCGCGTTTGCGGATGGCGTTGCCCTGGCCCTGATAGGCATCCATGATTTCCGCCGCCAGCGCTTCCTTCATCGGCATGCCCTTGCGCGCATCGGCAAAATCCACGAGCCAGCGCAGCGCCAGGGCAGACCTGGCGGTCCGTCGGCGACCTCCAGGGGCACCTGGTACGTCGCGCCGCCGACCCGGCGCGCCTTCACTTCCAGCCGCGGCTTGGCGTTGTCCACCGCCCGCTGCAGGATCTCCAGCGGATTGGAAGCCGGGTTCTTCTCGATGATCTCGTCGAAGGCGCCATAGACGATGCGCTGCGCGATGCTCTTCTTGCCGCATTTCCATGACGGTGTTCACCAGGCGCGAAACCAGGGGGCTGTTGAACTTGGCATCTTGGACCAACGGCCGTTCTGGCTTGACGGCGTCGCGACATGACAGAACAGGGAAATCAGGTCGGCGTTGGGGGTTGAAATCCTGGGTTGGGTTCGGATGGCTTCGAACAGTCTGCGGCGTTTGCCCGCTTTTCGCGGCGCCTTCGCTGCCTTCGGGCGCTTGACGCCGTACTTTGGAGCGGCTCACGCGCCGCTTCTCGACGCCGGCGGCATCGAGCGTGCCGCGCACGATATGGTAACGCACGCCGGGCAGATCCTTCACGCGGCCGCCGCGCACCAGGACGATCGAGTGTTCCTGCAGGTTGTGGCCTTCGTCGGGAATGTAGGCGATGACTTCATGGCCGTTGGTCAGGCGCACCTTGGCCACCTTGCGCATCGCCGAATTGGGCTTCTTGGGCGTGCGCGTCATGACCTGGATGCACACGCCGCGGCGGAAGGGCGCGTCCTGAAGGCCGGCGACTTGGACTTGTAATTCAGCCTCTGGCGCCCTTTGCGGACCAGTTGATTAATTGTCGGCATCGCGACTCCCGCGTTCAATGGGGAACCCTGACGCCCGACAGGGCGAAAGGGGCGGATAGACTGCCCGTCCACAGATCTCCCTGCAACAGGTATTTGGAAGTTTTTCGCGTTCTTGTGGCAAATCCCCTCCGAATCCGGACCCGACGGCCGGCCGGACTCTCCTTCGCCTCTGCCCCCAATTCCCTGTACGGTCCTTCCCCATGGAGGTCGTGGTGACAGGCGGCACCGGGTTCATCGGAGGGACCCTGACGCGGGAACTGGCCGCAAGCGGGCACTCTCTACGCCTGGTGGTGCGCCCAGGCCATCGGCACAAGCACGAACCTCTCCCCGCTTCCGCTGCCCTGTGCCCGGTCGACCTCGAGTCCGACCCGCAAGGAACCCAGCGGGTCTTCCGGGGGGCCGACGCCGTGATCCACCTGGTCGGCATCATCAGCGAGGTGGGACGCCAGACCTTCGAACGCGTCCATCACGAATTGACACAGCGGGTCGTGGCCGCCGCCCGCGCCGCGGGCGTTCCGCGGCTGCTGCATATGAGCGCCCTGGGCACCCGTCCGGGAGCCCGGTCCCGCTATCACCGCACCAAATGGGCCGCCGAGGAGGTCGTCCGCCAAACCGCCTTACGCTGGACGATCTTTCGACCGTCGTTGATCCACGGGCCCGGGGACCATTTCACCCACCTCTATGCGCGTCTGGCGCGATGGTCGCCTCTCGTTCCTGTCCCGGGTCCGGGAACAAATCTCCTGGAGCCCATCGCCGTTGAACAGGTGGCGCGTGCCTTCCGGGTCGCGCTCACCCACCCGCAGGCGGCTGGCGGCACGTTCGACCTCTGCGGGAGGGACCGCCTGTCGTTCGATGCGGCGATCCGGACCGTTCTCGACGTGATCCACTGCCGCAGATGGATCGTGCACCTGCCCTGGGCGGTCGCCGGGTTCCAGGCACGCCTCCTGGAAATCCTGTTTCCCGCCCTGCTCCGCCGGGCGCCCCCGTTCAACACGGATCAGTTGCTCATGCTCCAGGAACACAACATCGGGAACGGACGCCAGGCCGACGCGGCTTTTGGACTCGACCATCTTCCCTTCGCTGACGCGCTCCGGCGGCATCTCCCAGGGCAGGACTGAAGTCATCCGCGCGGGATCAGGACCGGGTGGGTGTGCGAAGCGAACGCCGGTGGGCCCAGGATCCCGGCCGCGGCGGATCGAACTCCCGCCCGGCTTGCCGCACCCCGGGTGAGTGCCGCGCGCCCATCGATTTCGGCAACACGATCGAGTGACTCCTTTTGTGAATGGCGCAGCCGCCCCAATCCTCGCTAGTTTGGCGTCCGTTCTGGTCTGTCACGCATGACCGCCACATGAGAAAGCGTTCCATTCTTATCATCTTCATCACTGTCTTCGTGGACCTCGTGGGCTTCGGGATGGTGTTTCCGCTCCTGCCGAAGTACGTGCGCGATTTCGGCGCCCCCGGTTGGATGCTGGGGGGCATCGTGGCCTCGTATTCCCTGATGCAATTCCTTTTCGCGCCGGCATGGGGGCGGTTCTCCGATCGCGTCGGACGGCGCCCCGTGTTGCTCGTGAGCACGGCCGGTTTCGTCGTTTCCTACGTGATGTTCGCCATTGGCTCGGGCCTGAAGAATCCCGCGGCCGCACTTTGGGTGATCCTGGCGTCGCGAGTCTTCTCCGGTATTTGCGGCGCGAACATCACGGTTGCCCAGGCGTATATCGCGGACGTGTCCACGCCCGAACAGCGGTCGCGCCGGATGGGACTCATCGGAATGGCGTTTGGTCTGGGATTCATTTGCGGTCCCGCGATCGCGGTCGCCGCCCTGTTGATGTTGGGTCTTCCGGGTCCGGGATGGGTGGCGGCCATCATCTGCCTGGCGAATTTCATCCTCGCGTGGTTCATGCTCGGCGAGAGCCTGCCGCCCGGCAGCAAGCCGCCCGTTCGTTCTGGAGGACGTTTCGATCATTGGAGGGAAGTGATGGCCCGACCGAAGATCGGCCTGCTGGTCGGGGTCTTTTTCCTGGCCACGTTCGCCTTCACCTGCTTCGAGACGACGCTGGGGCTGCTCGTTGCGGAGAACTTCCACTTCGCGCCCGAGGGGACGGATAGCGAGATTGCCATCGCATTCCTGTTTGGGTTCTGCGGCCTGGTTGGCGCCCTCGTGCAGGGCGGGGCCATCGGACGCCTCGTCAAGGCCCTCGGGGAACCGCGGCTGATCGCCCTGAGCCTGGTCCTCACCGCGATCAGCCTCGCGCCCCTGCCGTTCTTCGGAGGCCACTTCCATGCCGCGCTGACGCAGCTCTGGAAGGACCCCAACGTCTCGGGGTGGCGGTTCTTCGTCGCCCTGTTTACCGGAGGGGGCGCGTCATGGTTTGGACTGCTCGCCACGCTGGCGGTCCTCAGCATTGGCTCCGGCCTGACGCGGCCGCCGTTGTTCGGCCTGCTGTCGTCGCTCACGCCCGCCAATGAACAGGGATTCACGATCGGAATCGCCCAGAGCAGCGGGGCGTTGGCGCGCATCGCGGGGCCGGTCTTCGCCAGCACGCTCTACGACTGGCATCCGGCGGTGCCCTACGCCGCCTGCGCCGCCCTCGCGCTGGGCGCCTGCCTGTGGGCCTGGGGCGGACTGCGCGGAGAACAACCGCAGCCCGCCGGCTCCGTCGCGCCTTCGCCTTCCAACCCATGAAGCGGCGCGACTTTTTCGCCCGACTCGCCATCGCCGGCGCGCTTCCCGTCGTGAGTGGAGGATGTGTGGGAACTGCCCGCGTCGGCCCGACTCCTGTTTCGGAAGCCGCGACAATCCCGGAGCTTCAGGCGGGGATGACCGCCGGCCAGTACGGCGCGCGGTCGCTGACGCGGGTCTTTCTCGATCGCATCGCGGCCGTGGATCGTCGCGGCCCGAAGATCCGGTCGGTTCTGCGCATCAATCCCGACGCGCTCGAGATCGCCGCGGTTCTGGACCAGGAACGCCGCCATCAGGGACCTCGCGGCCCGTTGCACGGCATCCCGATCCTGCTCAAGGACAACCTCGACACCGGCGATCGCATGCCAACAACGGCAGGTTCCCTGGCCCTTGATGGCGTTGCGGCTCCCCGGGATGCCTTCGTCACACGACGTCTGCGTGAGGCCGGGGCGGTCATCCTCGGAAAGACGAACCTCAGCGAATGGGCCAATATTCGCTCCCCTCGTTCCTCCAGCGGTTGGAGTGCCGTTGGCGGGCAGACCCTGAATCCGTATGCCCTGGCGCGGTCGCCAAGTGGCTCGAGTTCGGGTTCGGCGGCGGCTGTCGCGGCGGGCCTGTGCGTCGTCGCGGTGGGAACGGAGACGGATGGTTCCGTGGTCTCCCCGTCGTCCTGTTGCTCCATCGTCGGCCTGAAACCCACCGTCGGGCGGGTCAGCCGCAGCGGGATCATCCCCATTTCCCGGAGCCAGGACACGGCAGGACCGATGGGCCGCTGCGTCCTGGATGTCGCCATCCTGCTCGACGGCATGGTGGGTCGCGACGCGCGGGACCCGGCGACCGCTTCGGCAACGGGCATGCCGGCGCCGGGGTACACCGAGGGGCTCAAGCCCGATGCCCTCCGGGGAGCACGGGTCGGGGTCGCGCGCCAGGAATTCGGGACGCACGAAGGCGTGAATCGCCTGATCGAGTCTCAGCTCGGCATCCTGAAGGAACTCGGCGCCGAACTCGTGGATCCCGTGAGGTTCGAAACCCGGGACCAATTCGGCGATGCCGAATTCGAGGTCCTCCTGTACGAGCTGAAAACGGGCCTGGCCGAGTACCTTGCCACACGCGGCGACACGGTGTCCGTGCACACGCTTGCCGACATCATCGCCTTCAACGAGAGGCGCGGCGATCGGGAGATGCCCTACTTTGGGCAGGAGACATTTCTCAAGGCGGAGGAGAAAGGACCGCTCACGGACGAGGCCTATCGGAAGGCCAGGGAATCGTGCATCCAGCTTGCCCGCGTGGAGGGGATCGAGGCGGTGATGACGAAACACAATCTCGACGTCATCGTGGCGCCCACTGAGGCAACGCCTCCGTGGCTGATCGACCCCATCAACGGGGATCACTACGGCGGGGGTTGCTCGAGCCTTCCGGCGGTGGCCGGCTGCCCGCACCTGACGGTCCCCGCAGGATACGTCCATGGTCTTCCCGTTGGCCTATCGTTCTTTGGACGACCCTGGAGCGAGGCGCCCCTGTTGGCGTACGGCTTCGCCTACGAGCACGCCACGCGCGCACGCCGGGCTCCCGTTTTCGCGCGGGACGTCGCCTACTCCACTCCACCTACCTAACCTTCCCGAGACCCCGGGCGCTGGGTTCCGGCCCTGAACGCAAACCGCCATCGTGAGTTTCGCATCCGCTCGCGACTTCACCCACGCGATTCCTCCGGAGGAAACGGGACCGTTCTGGCGGCCAAAGCCGCCCCTGCTCCCTTGAAAAGCCAAGACGCCCCTCGGAGGATGATCCTCCGAATGCCTTACGCCGCTGCGATCATCCGCCGGGTGGCCCGCCTTTTTCTGCTTGTCTCCGCGGCTTCCGCATTCGCAGCAATTCCCGTCCTTTCTTCATCGCCGGCCATCCCGCCGGAGGTACAGACCACGATCCGGCAGCGGGTCGACTATGGATACTGCCCCGGCATTGTGGTCGGGTTGTTGAACACGGAGGGCGCGACTTACTTTGGTTACGGTGAGGTCCGACGCGGGACGGCCCGCCCGCCGGATGAGCATACCCTGTTCGAGATCGGATCCGTGACCAAGGTGTTCACAACGACGCTCCTTGCCGACATGGCCGGCCGCGGAGAACTGGCGCTCGATGACACGGTCCAGGCCCACCTGCCTTCATCCGTGCGAATGCCCGCTCGCAACGGAATTGAAATCACACTCGCGCACCTGGCCACACACACTTCCGGCCTTCCGAGTTACCCGTCGACTTACGTTCCGGCAAGCAATCGGAACCCCTTCGCGGGCATCACCGAGGCCGACGTTTATGCCTTCCTGAACGGGTTTGTCCTGCCGAGAAACCCCGGCTCCGCCTGGGAATACTCGAACCTCGGGGTCGGGCTGCTTGGAATCGTGCTCACCCGGACCCTCGGCGTGGACTATGAGGAGGCCATCGTCGCGCGCATCGCGGACGAACTCGGACTCGTCGATACGCGGATCCGGCCCTCCGCAGAACAGCAGGATCGGTTCGCAACAGGTTACAGCGGCGTCCTGGAGATCCCTCCGTTCGAGATGGGCGCCCTGAACGGGGCGGGCGCCCTTCGTTCGACGGTGGCCGATCTCCTCGCCTTTCTCGCTGCCAATCGCGGCTGGCGCGAGACCTCCCTGCGATCCGCGATGACCGAGGCCCAGAAGTTCCGGAAACCGACCTCCGCGCCCGGCCTGGACATGGGATTGGGCTGGCTCCTCCGGACCCTCGGAAATGGCAGGGCGATCACCCACGACGGCGCCACGATTGGCCAACGGGCCTTCGTCGGTTTTCTTCCCAACGGTTCGAACGCCGTCGTGGTGCTCGGGAATTCGAACTACGACATCATCGATATCGGCCTGCACATCCTGGACTCAAATTACCCGCTCACCACCGTCCGGCAGCCGTTGGGTCTCGCCGAATCCCTGCTCCGACGCTATGTCGGGCGCTACAGCCGAACCCAGGGGGATTATTTCGACTTCCGCCTGCAGGCCGGTCACCTGGTCCTGCAGTATTCCGGAGACGGCGATCTTGCATTCACACTGTACCCGGCCACCGAGCGGCAGTTTTATCTCGCGGCGGTGGTTCAAGGCGATGGCACCTTCGTCACCAACACGCTCGGGCGCGCCACGGCGATGGTGTGGCGCCAGTCCGGTCAATCCGCCCGCTATGACCGGACCCCGGTCCCGGTGCGCCTCGCGATCGAACGTGACGCCGGGCTTCCCCGTCTCCGGCTTTCCGGTGAAGGCGATCGGGAGTACCGGATCGAGGCATCGGCAGATCTGAAGACCTGGACCGCGGTATCCACCAACACCGTCTGGAGCGAGGTCCCCGGCGATATCTCCTCTTCTGACGCGTCACATCGTTTCTATCGCGCAATGGAGCAGGGGCCATGAATTTTCACGCGGAGGCTACCGGCCGCCCTGCCCTGGCGATGAAGGATGGCTCTGGCACTCGTAGTCCGCGATGGCGTCGCGCGGGGCTTTGAGACGGATCGTCAGTAGGATGCCGTCGTAACCGACGGTGAGGGTCGGTTCATGGACGTTCGAGGACTTGCCGGTCCGCCAGAAGCCTGGCGCGCAATTCGGCATACGGCAGATCCTGCAGGGCGACATGCCTGTCCAACGCGAGCGCCGCCGCCGTGGCCGCGGACTGGCCCAGGACCATGAAGACCGGCTCCATGCGAATCGAGCCGTAGGCGATGTGGGTCGCGGAGAGACAGATCGGGACGAGGAGATTCTCACACTCGCCCTTCCGGGGAACGGTGGACCGGAAGGAAATCGGATACGGCGGGAAGCCGCCGACCTGGACGTCGCCTTCGTTCTCGACCTTGCCGTCCTTCACCAAACGCCGGCAGTTGTGAGAGTCCATGGTATAGGCGGCGAGGCCCACGGGGTCGTCGGCCTTGACCGTGCCGCGACAGTTGTGCTCGGTCATGACATAGTCGGAGATCATCCGGCGCGCCTCGCGCACATACAACTGGCGCGGCCAGCCACCCGTGTCCATGAACTCATCCTTCGCGGGTCCCCACTCGTGCATTTCCCGCCGGATGGCCTCCGGCACGCGCGGACTCGTCGCGAGGAAGTAAATGAAGCCCCGGGTGTAATCCTGATGTTCCGTCCAGATCTTCGCGCGTGTCGCATCATCCGCGTTCGGATATTCATCGCTGCCACCGATGAAATCGGTGGAGAATCCCCCGCGGTTGTTGATGTCGGTCTTCTGGTTCGGCATCCAGATGGGCGCCCAGAATTCCGCAAGCCGCGGTTGTTTGCCGGCGGCGACAAGCCGTTCCAGGTAGCGGGCGAGCAGTTCGTATTTCGCGGGATCGTAATTCGGGGGTTTCAGATTCGGCAGGCGGTTGGTCGCATTGGTCGTGAAACAAAGACGGAAGTTATAGGCCTGCACGGAACGATCGGCCGAGCCCGGATCGCCCGGTTCGTCCGGTTGGATGAAGGGCAGCAGGCCGCTGGTGGAATCACCGGGGACCCCGTACGGATCCACGGGCACCGTGAATTGGTGGAAGGGTGTCCGGGCACGGATCCCATTGAGGGTCTCGCCATACTGGGTGTTGGCCTCACGTCCGACCGTGAATGCCACGGCGGCCCCGGCCATGAGATCGCCTTGGTAAGTCGCGTCGATGAACATGCCAGCCTGATAGACCGTTCCGTCCTGCATCGTGATTTCGACAAGTCGCGCGCCCTCCTTCCGCACCGACGCCAGGCGCCGTCGGAAATCGACGCGAACGCCGGCATCAGCCGCCATGCGGGCCAGGATATTTTCCGCCACGTGGGGTTCGAATGTCCACATGGATGCGTGCTCGCCGGCGAGCGAACTCGCGCCGGCCTGGCCTCCGCGGTTCCGCGCGAAATAGTCCCGCTCGGTTTCGGAGGTCCACGAGCCAGGATCCGCGTAGTGCATCGCCACGCGATGGTAAAACTCGCGCGCGATGCCACCGATGGCAGCCTTGTTTCCGATGTCCGTCGCGCCGAGTCCGCCGGAGGTCAGGCCGCCCAGGTGATTCCCGGGCTCGGCAAGGACGACCCGGCGGCCCATCCGGCCGGCCTGGACGGCCGCCGCAACGCCGCCTGCCGTTCCGCCGTAGATGCAGACATCAGCGTCGATCACTTCCCCTGGCAGCATCACGGGCAGGAAGGTCAGGAAGAGGACAGCTGCTGAATTCAGAAGGAGTCGGTTCATGGGATGGAATCGGCGGCACGACAAGGTGAACGGCGTTCGCACCCGGCGTGCGCCACCACGCAGCGCGCCGGCCGGAGGCCGTGAGGCAGGAATACACCATGGCGCACAAGAGGGACACGAGTCTGAATCGCGACCGAACCGAGGCCCTTCAAGGTCATGGCGCATCGCCAGACCGGGGGTGCGATTCCAACGAATCATACCGGGTTCAGCCGGGTTCAGGCTCATGTCGCATTTCTCTCTCGACGGGCAGACGTGGAGGGAATACGGAGACCTCCGGCACCCATTCCAATGCGGCTGCGTGAACGCTCTCCGCATTCCAGGGAGACCTCCATCCATCCATGCACGCATCCCCTTCCGTCAAATCTGCTTCCAGGGCCAGCCTCTGGAAGGCGCACCTGCTTGTTGCCCTGTCCCTGGCGCTCTTTCCCGGCGCGCCTGGCGCCCGCGGGGCGGCCCTTTCCGGGACCTACGAAGTCCTGGCGGCGGCCTCCACCGTCAACCTGACGGCCGAAGGTACGATTGACTGGGCGCAATGGGGGCGCACCGCGGTGGAGGATTTCAATCACCGATCGAACGTGGTATCGCAGATCAGCAACTACACCCTCATCGGCGAGGGACCGGTCCTGCAATTCGGCGACAACTTCACGGGCTATAGCTGGACCAACGGCACGCCCGTCGCCCGGGCGACCCGGGTCACGGCCGGCATCTATGTGGTCGACGAAGGCAACGGATTCGAGATCTCGGTTCCCGCCGACACCACGGTTCGCACCCTCAAGGTTTATGTCGGCGTTTATGCGGCCCAGATGCACTTCGAGGCGCATCTGAGCGACGACAGCGCCCCGCCGTACGCGGATGATTCGTTTCAGAACGAGTTCGACGGTCCGAACCGCGCCTACGTGTTGAACTTTGCCTCGGCGTCCGCGGGCCAGAAGCTGGTTGTGCAAATCAAGGTTCTGACGTTTCTCAATGATGCCGCAAATGTCACCCTGCAGGCCGCGGCCCTGCGCGAAGGCGCGCCGCTGATCGAACTGGTCACTCCGATCAACGGGTCCACCTTTCACGCAGCGGCCGACGGCGTGCAGTTCAAGGCCTCCACCATCACCCCGAAGACAATCCCTGCCGACGGCGTTCATCTGACTCTCAATGGCACCGACCTGTCCGCCCAATTGAACGTCACCGGGTCCGCGACCAGCCGGACAGCCACGTTCGCGCCCCTGGCCACGAACCGGTTCTATGAAGGTCGGATCGTGGCGACGGATTCCGACGGCCAATCGGCCACCAACGAGTTCACGTTCGATACTTTCAGCTACGATGGCACGGTCGTCATCGAGGCCGAAGACTACAATTACTTCGACGGATCCACATCAGGGGCATTCCTCGACAATCCGGCGCCAGGAGCCTACCAGGACTTATCCGGGGAATTTGACACCGACTATCATACCGCGAACCAGGGATTCAACGTCTACCGACCCAATGACCTTGTCACCCTCGACGATTCGAGCGACCAGGTCCGGCCACCGTGGGTCGATTCGGGAATTCCGGATTACCAGGTCACCGACCTGGCCGATGACGACTGGTTCAATTATACACGCACCATCCCCGACGGGACCTACCATGTCTATCTGCGTTACGCCTCGCTGGTGGATCAGGGCGTCCAACTGGAACGGGTGACTGGCGATGTCACACGGCCGGATCAGGACATCAGTCCGCTGGGGTCCATCCTGGCGCCCAAAACGGGAAACGAGAACTCCTACCGGTACGCCCCCCTCGCCGACGGTCTTGGAAACCCGATCGCCGTCCCGCTTTCAGGCAAGGTGACGCTGCGTTTCACCGGCACGGATGTCGTTGGCGGCTTCGACGGGTTGCGCGCCAATTTCCTCATCCTCACCCCGACCGATGCGACAGGACCTCGTCTGCCACGTGTCGCCGTTGCCCGGCCCGGCCCGGACGCCGAAGAGGTCGCGCCCGACGCACCGATCGAGATTGAGCTGGCCAATGGCGACGCGGCAGTGGCACCGGCGACGATTCGACTGAGTGTCGACGGCGCCGACGTGACCGAAGCGGCGTCGATCAGCGGCACCGCCGACGGGGTGAGCCTGTCCTATCAAAGGACCAACCTCTGGACCTTGAATTCGGTGCATTCCATCCGCTTGATCTTCGGCGACACCTCAACGCCACCGGCCTTCCAGACGAATCAATGGTCCTTTGCGGTGGCCGATCTGCCGGTGCTGCCGTCGTCCTTTGCCACCCCGTTGGATTCCGGTCGCAACCCCGGTTTCAACATCCGGATGGCGAAGGCCGCGAACGATTCCGATCCGGCGACGTTCACCAACAGCACCGACCGGGCGGAACTCCAACTGGCGGGACAGCTCATCGATCCCGCAACGGGAGAACCGTTCCCGAACGAGGCTGCCGGTCCGGGCGGCAATGGGGCCTATGTCGAAATGGGAACCATCAACTATGAGCAGGACGGGATTGGTTCTGGGTATTTCGAAAATGACTCCCCGTTTCCGGGAGTGGATCCGGGCGGCCCCGATTTCATGGCCATGGAAGTGACAGCCTACCTGCCCCTGGCCGCGGGACTCCATCGGTTCGGCGTCCGCAGCGATGATGGATTCCGACTGACCGCCGGTCCGGCGTTCACCAATGCGCCGGTGGTGTTGGGCGGCTACGAGGGCGGACGGGGCAGCGATCTGCCCGATGGCTCGACTGAGTTCGATTTCCTCGTCGACGCCAGCGGCGTCTATGCCTTCCGGTTGGCCTGGTATGAAGGCACCGGCGGCGCCGACCTCGAGTGGTTCTCCGTGGACCGCGCCACCCTCGACTCGACCAACGTGACCCGGATGCTGATCAACGATGCCGGATCGAATGCCATCAAGGCGTTCCGGACTCGAGAGGGCACACCGTCGGGCGGTCCAACCCGTCCGACGCTCACCGGGGCGAGCCTTGCCGGCGGCACGTTTTCCGTCTCGTTCGCCACCGAGTCGGGCCACACCTACTCACTTGAATTCAAAACATCCCTCGCGGACACGACATGGCAGGCGACTGGATCCTCGGTGAACGGCGACGGCAATACCCAAAACCTTACGCACTCCAATCCGGCGCCGACGGGATTCTATCGCGTCGCCGTCCAGTGAACGGGCGACAAGGCGTCATTGGTCTTGCAGGTCTTGCGGAACGACAACGGCCCGGAAGCTGACCTTCGCCGGAACACCGCGGCGGCCCCGGCCTGCTGGCGCGGCGCACAGGGCGAGCTTCACTCCCCGGGCGCTGGACTTGGCGACGGACCCTCCGCTTCGGGAACCGGTGCCATCATCCCCCGGGCCTGCTGGATCATCGCCGCGAGCTCCGGCCGGGTGGAATCTCCGAACCGTTGCAGGAACTCCGTCGCGGCGGAGATGGAGTCATCGCGCCGATCCAGCGCCGCCAAGGCCACCGCCTTGTCGAAGACGAATCCAGGGGTGTACTGAAGACGGGCCCATTTCGCCCAATCGGGTGCGCGCTCGAGGTACGCAACGCCGCCTTCGGCCACCTCGAACGCCGCCGCAGGATTTCCCAGGTGAAGATGGGCCGTGGCGGCTTCGAGGTACGCGCCCGCGACGGCTTCCAGTTCGAGGGGATGACGCGGCGTGGGTGCTGTCGGCTCGAGGACCGGCTTCAGGACCTCCAGAACCTCTTGAAAGCGCTGTTGCTGACGAAGGATCATGGACCGCTGAAGTGCCAGCCACGGCCGCATGGGCGCATCTTGCGGCGCCTTGAAGCCATCGAGAAGGGCAACGGCACCGTCAAGCGAGGCAAAGGCCCCGGTCGGGTCGGGATCACACCCCAGCAAAGTGGCGCGCCGGGCGAGTGCAAAGCACGCCCGCTCGATGAAGGGCCCCTCGCGAACATCGCGCGTGCGCCGGATGGTATCGTCCAGGAGCGCCAGGGTCCGGTCTCGATCCCCCCCGCGATCGATCAGAATGACGGCCTGGTTCCAGACCGCGTTGGCGACGTTCAGCCGGATGGTGGGATCATCATAATCGCCAAAGCGCTGGACCACGTCGTCGAATGCCTGCAGGGCACCGTCAATATCGCCTGCCGCATGGAGTCTGGCGCCGACATCGACCGCGGCAGCCGCGGCCATCTTCCGGAGGGCCTCGTCTTCCAGCAATCGCGAGTCCCCGGCAACGGCCCGCAATTCGTCCAGGCCGGCGGCTGCGGTCGGAGGCGAGCCCGCCAATTGACGGGCGCGCTCGATCCGCGCCGCGGCGGCCTGCTGCCTGGCGAGCGCGATGGGAGACGAGGCGTACTCGAGACTGACCTGCGCCAGGAGGTCGAGTCCCGCCTGGCGATCGCGTCCGAGCAGGAGCAGGCCGTGGATTCCCATCAGGGTCGCGCGGCCAATCTGCGCCATGGGCAAGGGACAACCGGCGAATCGCGCGATCGCCTCCCTGCAGGTTTGCTCGGCTGCCGCGAGGTCCACGCTCCCGCCTTCCACCTTCAGTTGAAGCTGAGCCATCACCTTGATGAGATAGGCAAGGCTCACGGCGTAGTCCGCCTCGGCGTCGCCCGCCGGGGGCGTGGCGATCAGCGCATTGGCGGAGTCCACCGCTTCGGCAAAGCGTCCGTGGTGGAACAGCGCGAGCACGGCATTGGCCCGGCCGTAGGAGATCCGACGCCGGGTCTCCGCGTCCGGAGACTGCGCGAAGCGCTCTTCCGCGGAGGCGGCCGTCTCGAGGGCCTCGGTCGGGTTGCCGGAGAGGGTCAATGCGCTGACAAGTCCCGCATACGCCATCGCAACTTCCCGCAGAATTGGGATTTCGGTCGACTCCCCAAACCGCCGAATCACGTCGGAAAAGGCCTCGGCGGCCGCCCGCACCTCGCCGGCCTGAAGCAGCGAGGCCGCGCGTCCGATAAAGGCGGACACCACGGCTGCCCGCAGCTCCGGATCCTCGGAGGAGGAGAACTGGGAAACGAGGCGATCGAAACAGCGGCGCGCAACGCTCTGTTTTCCATACAGCCCTTCGAGGAAGCCTCGAAGTCCCAGCGCGCGGGCGACGAGAAGCTGAAGTTGCCTGTCGGGATCGCCGCTGAACTCATTCACCAGCATCTGCAGCCGGGAGAGCGCCTGTTTGAAGTCGCTTCGAGACTGGCGGGCTGCGGCCAGGCAAATCAGGACCTGGGCGCGTTCGAGCCGTCCCTCGGCACCGGCGGGTGCGCGGAAACGCCGAAGATACCCCTCCGCCGCGCGCGTGGCATCCTCCCAATCTGAAAGCGCCGTGCTCACCAACAGTTGATTGAAGCGCGCTCGTCGCAGCAGGGACGCGACCCGACCATCCTCGGGAGCCTTTCGGTCGCGTCGCTCCAGCGAGGTCAGGACCTCCGCCGCCAGGGCGTAGCCATCGCGCTCGACGCGCGAGTTGTCATCCAGTTGACGGGCGGCGGTGTAAAGGATCTCGGCGAATTCCGCCTTCTGCTCGGGATTCCCTCTCGACCACTGGACACGCGATGCGTCGACGAGCGCATCGGCGGGGCGCGCCCGCACCAGGGCGTCGACGATTGGATCGACCTGCTCGTCAAAGGCGTACTGTTTCGATTCGCGCGCATCCTCGACCCTCCGTATGACCCGGCGAAACCACAGCACATCGTCCGACTCGCGTTGATGTTCCTGGGGAAACGCAGCCTGCAGGTGATGCGCGAAGGCGCGCAAAGGCTTTTGGAGCAGGAGAGGCACCTCTGGGTTCACCAGGCGCACCAGGCGGCGGAGGACGACGTCCGCCGGGAGTTCCTCATTGCGGGCGGACTCGCGGGGGACAGTACCCTGCGTTCCAGGCGCGACCAGGCCGGGGTTTCCCGCGGCGGATGTCGGTCCGAGTCCCGCGGACGCGGAGATCTGGGCGACCACCTGCTGGGCCGTCGTCACATCCATGCCGGCGTGACTCAGCGATCGTGCTTCCAGCCGGGACTTCAGCCCGGGTGCGACGACGACGCGGACATCGGGATGGCTTCGGAGACACTCCGGAAGCGCGTCCACATCGGAGGCGTTATAACAGAACCAATAGAGGGGAACCTTGAGGGGACCTTTGAGACGCCGTCTCAAGGCCTCCATGATCACGTCCCGGTCCCATCCGCTGTAGCCAATGACGATCGGAGAGCGGTTGTAGAGCAGGGCATGAAGACGGTCGAGCAGGCTGGTGAACCGGGATGAATCCACCACGGCCTTCTCGACCAATTCGTCCATCAGGTTGGCCGCATCATAGAACCAGTAGGTCCCATGCACGTGGACGATCTGGACCTCCGGCGACTCCGGATCGATGCGATCCGCCTCGGCCGGGTGATCGCAAACCACGTGCTGCTTGTCGAACAACGTCAGGGCCCGAGAGAGAAAATCATCAAAGTTGGGAGTGACGACGATCTGTCCAATCGCTCCCGCGAAGAGCAGATGTGCGAGGCGGTATGCCGCCGGGGGGATGGGTCGCCCGCGGATCTTCTCCTCGAGAAACCGCCGTCGTTGTTCGCGGCCCCGGCAGACCGTTTCGAACCAGTAGGCGTAGCGGCGCATGGCGTCGGCGCCGGGCGGCGGCGGTGGCGCGTTCGGGTTCTCGGCCACGGCCCTTTGGCGCAACTCCTCTTCAATCTGTGAGGCGGTCTTGACCGTTGGAACCGACAGACCGGCTCCCACAATGAAGAAGAACGGATGGGCCGAAGGCGGGGCATCCCGGGAAATGGCGCGGATGTCGAGAACGGCGGACTCGAGGTCAAGCAGTCGCATGGGCTGCGGGATCAAATCGCGATTGTGTCTGCGCTGAACAACTCCCGGGCTCCCGCGGAGCGGGCCCGGACACATCGCGGCCGACGGTCAGTTCCCCGCTCATGTCCGTCAATCGCACAGACCTTCCTGCCGCCAGGCATCCGACATCCGGACTGGCCTGCAGCTCGACTTCGCCCCGGGCCCGGCGATTCCTCGCAACCTCGCCCTCGCCGCCGGGTCTACCCTGCATGAATGGCGTCCGGCCCGCCCCGTCTCACACCCCCAATGGCTTGCCAGGGGTGAATGGGCAGGCGATGAAGAAGCCATGAGAACCCTTGCGGTGCCCGGCCTGCCGCCCTGGGTCCGTGCCCACCCCAACTGTCGCATCCCTCCCATGAAGAGTCCCTTGAAAATCCTCGCGACTGTCACCCTGTCGATCCTGACGCTCGCCGCGACCGCCCAGGAACGGCCATTCACGGAACTGGCGGGTCCGGGGGCTGTCGGTCCCATGCCCGACGCGGCCCAGCTCAGCGTGCCGTACATCACTTGGGGCGGCGACATGGCGACCTTCTACGCGAATGGCGGTTTGACAACGAAACCGGGCAGTCTCTTCGCGCGACAGGGCCTCAACCTGCGCCTGAACGCAGGAGATGATTTCGTCCAGCAAGTCCGCGATTTTCGGGCCGGCAAGTCGGCCTTTCTGCGAGGCACCTTTCACATGATTGGACTCGCGTCGGAGGTCCTGGGTTCCGACCCGCGGACCAAGGGAGTGATCGTGCTTCAGTTGACCTGGTCCGCGGGGGACCATCTCGTTGCGAGATCCGAGATCAAGACGATTGCCGATTTGCGTGGCAAAACGATCGTCCTGCAACAGGTGGGTCCGCACGTGGGCATGCTCGATGACGTGCTCCGATCGGCCCAACTCACCTGGCAGGATGTGAAGGTGGTCTGGACCAAGGACCTCACAGGATCTCCCGACACGCCCGCCGAGCAGTTCCGAAAGCGTCCCGACATCGACGCATGCTTTGCCATCACACCCGACATGGTCGGGCTGACCGGCGGGTTGCGAGCCGTTGGGAGCGGGGCGGAGGGGACCGTCAAGGGCGCGCGCGTCCTGGTGTCCACCGCCGAGCTCTCACGCTCGATCGCGGACGTGTACGCGGTCCGGAAGGATTTCTACGACGCCCACAAGGATCTGGTGACGAAATTCGTTGCCGGCTATCTGAAGGCGACAGAGGAGATCGTCGCCTTGCGCAAGGAACATGAAACCAAACCCTCGCAGGCCTACCGCGATCTTCTGCAACTCACCCAGGACATCTACGGCAAGACGGTGATTCCCACCTTGGAAGACGCAGCCGGACTGCTGGCGGACTGCTCGTTCGTGGGCTACCCGGGCAACGTCACCTTCTTCACCGAGGCCGGGAACCTGAGCGGTTTCGAGGCCTTGAATCGGAATGCCCTCGACCTGGCCATCAGCCGGGGCTACGCCCGGGAGCGGTTCGCGCTGTTTCCGTCAGGGCTTGATTACAGCTCCGCCGTCTTCACCGGGTACCTGACCCGGACCCGTGTCGAGCGCGGGGAACGCTTCCGGGCGGAGGCAGTCCGTGAGGACATCGAGGCCCTGTCGGGAGGTGCCGGCCTCGACGAGCGCACGATCCTGGCGTTCACGATCAATTTTGAACCCAACCAGATGGCGTTCAGTGCCGAACAATATGGCGCCGAGTTCAAGCGCGTGGTCGAACTGGCGGACAAGTTCGGAAACGCCGTCATTGCGATCCGCGGCCATGCCGATCCCACCAAGACCCTCCTGGACCTGGTGAAGGCCGGGCTGGCCAAGGGCGTCCTGAAGCGGTCCGGAACCCCGGGCAACTACAGCTACTCGCTCAACGGGGCGCCGCTCGATCTGAGCGCCACCGCAAAGCTCGTGAACCTCATCGAGACCGGCTCCTTTGACGGCGCCTCGGAGTTCAATCCACGCGAGACCATGCAAGCGGCGCTCAACCTCTCCCGCAGTCGTGCCGATGCCGTTCGCGCCTCCATCGTGGAATTCGCCAAACAGCACGGGCTCACCCTGGATCGGAGCCAGATCCAGCCCATGGGTGTGGGAATCAGCGAACCATTCGTCGCCAAACCGGCGAATATGGATGACGCGCGAAAGAACATGCGCGTCGAATTCCGGCTGATCCGCGTGCCCGCGGAAGCGACCCGCCAGGCGGATTTCGATTTCTGACGGCCGCCCCCAACCCCCACCGAGATTCAAGATGAAGCCGCATGATCCGGTGTCCCATTCGCCCCCCGGGCGCGCCCGGCAGGACCGGCCCGCCCGGCGCGGATGGACCGTGGAGGGGCTGATCGCCATGGTTTCAATCCTGGTCGGTTTGGGCGCCGGGCCCGCGGTTCGTGCCGCCGAGGACGCCCACGACAACATCGTGATCCTTCTCGACTCATCCGGATCCATGGCGGAACGGATGCCGGGAACGAGACAGGACAAGCTGACGGCCGCCAAGACCGCGCTCAAGGAGGTCCTCCAACGTCTGCCGGCTTCAACGCACGTGGGTCTGCTGGTGTTCGGCGGAGGGCACCAGCGAGCCGATGACTGGGTGTACCCGCTCGGACCCCGTGAGGACACCCGATTGATCCGCGCGATCGACGGGATGCACGCGGACGGCGGCACCCCGCTGGGCGCATACATCAAGAGAGCCGCGGATCGACTGCTCGAGGAACGGGCGCGCCAGCTGGGCTATGGAACATTCCGGCTGCTGATCGTTTCCGACGGCGAGGCCCAGGACCAGGAACTGGTGAACCGCTACACGCCCGAGGTGATGAGCCGGGGCATCACGGTCGACGTGATCGGGGTGGCCATGGCCCGGCGCCATACGCTCGCCACCCGCGCGCACTCCTACCGGGCGGCAAACGACTCCGAGTCCCTTCGACGAGCGCTGCACGAAGTCCTCGGGGAAGTCGGAGGCAGCGTGGACGACCTGGCTGGCGCGGATGCCTTCGGACAATTGGCCCCGATCCCAACGGAGGTTGCCGCCGCCGCCCTCCATACCCTGGCGACCCCTGGCAACCAGCCCATCGGAGAACGCGGCAGGATCAACGAGACCCAGGCGCCGCCTCCGTCCACGCCTCCTCCGCGGCAGGTCAGGATCCAACCGGTCCCCGCACCCGCACCGCAGGAACTCATTGCCAGTCGCGGAGTTGGTAAACTTCTCCTGGCGATCGTGGGACTGGGCTGCGTCGGATCGGCACTCCTCGCGCTGTTCGTCCTTGCCCGGGTCCTGCGGGGCATGTCCCGCCGGCGCCGTGGACCCTGGCAATGAACCCCCCCCGCGACCGCAGTCATGACTGAGCGCCGCGCCAAGGTCTGGCTTTTGGCGGCCGTCGTCTGGCTGATCGTTCTGGCCGTTCTTGCAATCGGCTACCGCTTTTTGATCCATCCGCGACTCGCGGGACGGCTTCGCGAGGCAACCAGTTCGCCGAGTCAATATCGCGAGGAGGTCGCCCTCGCCGCGGATTCCTTTTCGGGCTACGCGATCCTTCGTTCCGCGGGCGTGCGGGAGGAACTCAAGGCGCGCCAGATCCGCCTGTCCCTGATGGACGACAAGGCCGACTACCCGGCCCGCCTTCAGGCCCTGCGCGACGGCCGCGTTCAGATGGCTGTCTTCACCCTTGACTCCCTCATCGCGGCGGGGTCCCGCGCGGGCGATTTCCCGTGCAGCATCGTCTGGGTCATCGACGAGACCACCGGAGGCGATGCGATTGTCGCCTACAAGAGTGCGGTCCGTTCGCTTCAGGACCTGGACGATCCCGCCGCGCGCCTGGTCCTCACGCCGGCTTCGCCCAGCGAGTTTCTCGCCCGGGTGATGCTGGCCAATTTCAATGTTCCAGGTCTCACGGATCGGGCCTTCATCCCGGCCAGCGGCCCGGAGGCGGTTCTGGCGGAGTTCCGGAAGGCCGGAGGGACGGCCAGGAAGGCATTCGTCCTGTGGGAACCCTATGTCTCCCGCGCGCTGATCGAACCTGGCGCCCACGTCCTCCTGGATAGCTCGCAGGTTCGGGGATACATCGTCGATGTACTCGTCGCCGAACGCGCATTCCTTCGCGACCGACCTGAGACGGTGCAGGCCGTGGTGGAGGCCTACGCGCGGGCCGCATATGTGTTCAACCAGCAGTCCAACGGGCTTGTAAAATTGGTTCAGGACGATGCGCGGCAAACCGGGATCACGGCCCTCGACGACGCGCAGGCCGCGAAGGTGGTTCAGGGCATCCAGTGGAAGAACACGCTGGAGAACTACGCCCATTTCTCCCTTACCCCTTCCTCCGATCGGGCCGGGCTGCCGACGCTCGAAGATATGATCGGGAATGTCGTGGAGGTGCTGATCCGCACCGGCGCGCTTTCGCAGGACCCGCTCGCGGGGCGGCACAACACCCTGTTCTTCGATCGGATCCTGGCGGGGATGCGCGACGCCGGCTTCCATCCGGGCAAGGCCTGGAATGCGAGCGCCGGCGTGGATGCCGGTGCGAGTCGCGAGGAACTCCGGTCCGACCGCCAATTGGCGGCCCTCACGGAAGCGCAGTGGAGCCGGCTTCGGCCCGTGGGGGAGTTGCGGACGGCCCCGATCGCCTTCCAGCGTGCATCGGCCGCGCTCAGCCTGGATGCCGGCCGCGCCCTGGAGGACCTGGCGCGCCGGCTCCAGTCCTTTCCCCGATTCTATGTCCGAGTGATTGGTCAGGCGCGAGCCGAAGGGGACCCGAACGCCAACCGCGACCTGGCGCAGCAGCGGGCCGACTCGGTGGCGCAGGCGCTTTCGGCGCAAGGGATCGCCGCGCAGCGGATCCGTACCGCGGCCGAGGTCCATCGCGGCGGCGGCGAGGCCCAGGCCGTGCGATTCGAGGTCGGACAGGTGCCCTATTGAAATCTCCGGAACAACGTGAACGCGGCCGTGTCTAATCCAGCCGGGCCTTGCACCGCGGCAGCCGATGGGGATTCGCCGCTTTGTCCTGTCGTCCTTCGGCGGGCTGCGTCATGGTTTCGGCTCAACTCCCCCATGCCTGAGGCCCGTTCGGTGAGAAACAAAGTGATCGTGCGAATACTGGGACATCCGCTGGTCCTGGCGCCCTTCCTCGCGGGCGCGACGATCGGCGCGGGGGATGTCGCCTTCGGGGGCCCGCCCGGCATTGCCCTCTTCGCGCTGATCGCGGGGACCCTGCTGGCGGCAGGCGCATTTGTCACCCGGCTCGTGGCCGATGACGGCCGGACGGCGAGACGAATCTGGTCCGAACTCGAGGCGAATGAACAAAAGGCACGCCAGGCGGCCATCGACGATCTGGACCAACGCCTGACCGTGGCCGATCGGGATCCCCGACCCGAAACGGCGCTGCGCGACCTCCGGGCGCTGATCGCCGCCCTGGACGAAATCATCCGCCAGGACCAGGGACCGGAGAGCGTGGTGATCCTCGAGATCGAGGCCAAGGCCCGACAGATCTTCGAGCAGACGCTTCGGTCCCTTGAACAAACCCTCCGCCTGGGAGAGACGGCGCAGCGTCTCTTGAGTCCCGCGGCTCGCGCCCCGATCCTCGCGGAACGCGAACGGGTCATCGGCGATATCGAGGCGGGGGCGCGTCAATTGGGCGGGACGGTCGCCGCGCTCCAGCGCCTGGCATCGGGGGGTTCCTCGCAATCCGAGTTGGCGCGGCTGCGGGACGATTTGGACCAAAGCCTTGAACTTGCCGCCACTGTCGATGCGCGCCTCCAGGCCCTGCTTCACGATCCGGGACTGGAGCCACGCGCGGTTCCCCAGCCCCCCACCCTCGAGCAGAAAGGATAAGTCATGTTCGGAGCGATTGGTCGTTGGTTCAAAGCCCTCGGGTACCTTCTCACCGGCCGCATCGATTCCGCGCGCCGTGCCCTGGACACCGATCCGCATGTCCTCCGGGCCAAGTACGATGCCATTGTCCGCGAGAAGGTCGGCCGCATCCAGGTCTACAAGCAGGCCGTCGCCGGTCTCATCGCCCAGCAGGAACAGAAGATCGCCAAGATCAGGCAGCTGACCGAGGAGACGACCAACCTCGAGCGCCTCAAGTCCGGCGCCCTCGCAAAGGCCAAACAAACCGTCGAGCGCCTGAAGGCCGCCGGCAAATCGGAGCCCGGCATCAAGGAGGACGAGGACTACAAACGCTGTCTGGCCGCCTACAACGACTTCTCCTCCACGCTCACTGAAAAGAAGGATCACATCGCGGAAACCGAGAAGGACATCGCCACGTACGCCAAAAGCATCGGCGACCACAAGGTCCAGCTCCAGCAACTCCTGCGCGAGGTGGACAAACTCAAGTCCGAGGCCTACGACGCCGTCGCCGATGTCATCACCTCCCGACAGGAGAAGGAAATCGCCGACATGCTGGCCGGCATCGCGGAGGACGGCTCCGCGCAGGAACTCCAGAACATGCGCCAATTGCGCCAGGAAATCCGTGCCGAGGCCCGCGTCTCGCGCGAACTCGCCGGCACCGATACCAAGGCCCAGGAAGCCGAGTTTCTCGATTACGCGCGGAAGAGCGCCTCCTCGAGCGAGTTCGATTCCCTGGTCGGTCTGGGGTCCCCGCCGGCGGCGGAGGCGCCGGCGGCGACGACACCCGAATCCAAGACGGCCCTGCCGGAATAGAACCACAAAGCCATTTGCCACGAAGGACTCGAAAGCCCCGAAGGGTTGCGACGGACGGCAGGTCGAATCCCGGGTTTCACGGTCCATCGCCCCTTGCCCAATGCCATTGCTATGAAGTCTCCATTCATCTCCCGAATCCTGGTTCTGATCTCCCTTTGCCTTGGAGTGACCTCCGACCCGTCGCTGTGCGCCGGCGCGGCACCATCGTTTTCCCTGGCGTGGAGTGAGTATCCTTCCTGGAGTGTTTTCGGCGTCGCTCATGGACAGGGTCTTATCGACGGCCGGGAAGGCCGGATGGGACCCGTCGAACAACGGTGGGGCGTCGACATCGTCCTCAAGGAGGCCGACTATGACCCGTGCATCACCATGTACGGCGCCGCCCAGTGTGACGCGGTCTGCATCACCACCCTGGACGCCCTCAACCCCGCCCTCGGCCGCCCCTCGGTCGTGATTCTCCCGACTTCGACCAGCGTCGGCGCCGATGCCCTCATCGTCCCCAGGTCCGTCACCAGCGTGAAGCAACTCCGTGGCAAGAAGGTCCACGGACTTGCCAAAAGCGTATCGGAATACTGTTTCACCCGGAACCTGGAGTTGCTGGGTGAGAATCCCGAAGACTACCCCTTCAGCAATATGGATCCAGGCGCGGCCTCGGTCGCGATGCAGCAGAAACAGCCGGAGATCGAGGCCATCATGGTCTGGAACCCCTTTGTCCTGGAGACATTGAACCGACGGCGGGACGCCCACGTCCTCTTCGATTCCAGCCGGATCCCGCGCGAGATCATCGATTCGGTGGTGATGGCGCAATCCTCCCTCGCGAAGGCCGGCGGCCCTGAGTTCGCCTGTGCCGTCATCGACACCTACTACGAACTCAACAAGCGCATCGCCGACCCCGCAACCCGTGACGACACCCTCATCGCCATCGGCGAGAAGTTCAGCAATCTCGATCTCGCCTCGATGAAGAAGGTTGTTCAGCAGACCCTCTTCTTCGGCACCCCGAAGGCCGGACTCGATCTCATGACCGGCGAGGAAATCCGGTCATTGACACGGCGGGTGGAGGCATTCTGCGTCAAGGTGCAGATCGTCGAGACGGCGCCAAAGATCGGGTTCGGGACCCAGGCCGAGACGGGGGAGGTTGCCCTGCGGTTCGACCCGTCTTACCTCCGGAGGGTCAGCGAACGAAAGTGACCGGATTGACTGCTGTCCTGGACGCCTCGCGCGACGCCTCCACCTCTCCTTCGGAATGATCCGGCAACCCATCCGACCCGGGACGGCCCTGCTGCTGGGCGCAGTCTCCGTCATTCTTCTCCTGGGAAGTTACTCATGGCTCGCGTGGCGGCAGGCCAGGGCCAATCCGGACGACACCACGATTCCGAGGTGGTCGCAGATGGCGAAGGGCTTCTCGGCCGCGCTCGAGGTCAATCGCCGGTCGCACGACCGCTGGCTTGTCGCCGATTCGGTTGCGAGCGCCAAACGGCTCTTCCTGGGCCTCGCCATCGGCGTCGCGACCGGATTGGTTCTGGGCCTCGCGATGGGCTGTCTGGCGCCGGTCGAGGCCCTTCTGCATCCGCCGCTGTCATTGCTCGCCAAGGTCCCGCCCACCGCGGCGCTCGCGGTCTTCTTCGTCCTCGTGGGCACCGGCGACAACATGTATGTGGCGATGATCTCGATCGGGATTCTTCCCGCGCTGGCCCTGAGTGTGTACCTGGCCGTGAAGGAGTTTCCCGACGAACTGCTCCACAAGGCCTACACCCTCGGCGCGTCGCACATGGAAGTCGTGTGGTCGATCGTCTTTCGTCAGGTCCTGCCCAGGTTCATCGATACCATCCGGCTCGCGATTGGACCGGCCATGGTGTACCTCATCGCCGCCGAGATGGTCGTGGGCGATGTCGGATTCGGATACCGGATCCGCCTGCAATCGAAGCTGCTCAACATGAGCGTGGTGTACCCGTACCTGGCCATCCTCGCCGCGTTCGGATTCGGAATGGACTTCCTGCTTCGCCGGGCCCAGCGCCGGTTCTTTCCCTGGTTCGAGGGAGGTCGATGATGGGCGCTCCCAAAGAACACATTGAACTGGAGGTCCGCGGCGTCAGCCACCGGTTCGGCCTCAAGAAGGTCCTCTACGACATCAACCTCCGGTTGCGTCGCGGCCAATTCCTCTCCCTGGTCGGACCCAGCGGCTGTGGAAAATCCACGCTCCTGCGCGCCATCGTCGGGACGCATCCACCGCTGAACGGGCAGATCCTTCTCTCCAAGCCGGACGGCACCACTCACCACGTCACCAGCCCGGGGCGCGATCGCGGGATCGTCTATCAGCGGTACTCCCTCTTTCCGTTCCTGACCGCGCGCGAGAACGTCGCCCTCGGGCTGAAGCTCGACCAGACCTCGCTCTTCAGCCGATGGTTTGCCTGGCCCCGATGGCGTCGTCTGCGACGGCGTCATCTCCAGGAAGCTGACGCGATACTGGAGCGATTGAAGCTGGCGGACGCGCGCCACCTGTACCCGCACGAACTTTCCGGCGGCATGCAGCAACGCGTCGCCGTCGCCCAGGCACTTATCATGAAGCCGGAGATCATCCTCCTGGACGAACCGTTCGGCGCGCTCGACGAGGCCACCCGGGAGGATCTTCAGCGGATGCTGATCGATCTCTACGAGGAAAACTGCCGCGCCCTGGGCCGCGGCGAGTTGCCGCCCCTGACACTGATCATCGTCACCCACGAACTCAACGAGGCCATCTATGTGGGCGACCGCGTCGTCGGCCTCTCGCAGGACTGGGACTGGGTCGCCGAAGGTCACGCCACCTGTCCGGGCGCGACGATCGTCTACGATCAGAAGGCGCCGGTATTCGGAGTCAAGGACCTCCACGACTTTCAGCTCTTCACCGCCCAGCGTGAGGAGATACGCAGGGTCGTGTTCGAGGCACGGACTCCCCCCAAACGCGAGACCCACATCCGCTATTGGACGCTCCCGACAGCCGTCCCGTCACCCGCATGACGCCGCCGCCTGTCCATTTGTTCCTGAGGCAGGCCGGCCGCATCCTCAATTCAGGTCAGGCCCGCACCGTCCTTGTCACCGGGAACATCCATGACCTTTTTTGCCTGGCCTCGAACGGCCGCACCGACTACGTGCCGCTGTTGCCGTTTCTGACCGAATCCTGGGGTCTCCCCGACGTGATCCTGGTCGTTTACGAACTGAACGGCCCGATCCGTTTTCCCCGTGAGGGCGACGCCGGGCGCGTGCGGGACGCGTGGTTTCGATGGCGCACGGGAAAGAACGCCGACGAGATGGCAATCCACCGGATGCTGGCCAAGGGGCGGGAGGCCGCGGAACTCGAGGCGATCACGCGAACGTTTGATGACGGCCTGCGGGGCGCCATCAACAACCCGTCGCTGGCCCTGGAGCTTCTCCGCCAACTCTGCCTGGCAGCGCGCGCCGGCGTCCAGGGACGGCGAAATCTCGCGGAGCGCCTGATCATCCTCATCGAAGGGGCTGACCTCCTGATTCCTGACGCACCCGCGCAGAGTCTGGCCGACACGGACCGCCAGCGGGTGGCCATATGCCATGACTGGTTCTCTGATCCTGCCTTCGTGAACGGCGCGGATTCCGTGGTGCTCATCGTGGAGTCGCGCAGCCTGCTGCATCAGCGCCTGGCGCGGCTGCCCCAGGCCCTTGAAGTGCCGATCCCCGCGCCCGACGCCGGGGTGCGAAGCCATTTCATCGAATGGTTCATGGCCCAGGTCGATACCGCCGCGCCGGTCTCGCTCTGGGGCACCGCAACCGATCTGTCCGAATTGACGGCCGGCCTTTCCCTCCATGCCCTGATGCAGTTGCTCAAGGGGGCGCGCCACGAGCAGCGCACCTTGCGCCAGTCGGAAGTCATTGCGAAGGTTGAGGATTACATCCGGAGTCAACTCGGCGAAGACGTCGTAGAGTTCAAGAAACCCACGCACACCTTCGCGGACGTTGTTGGATTTCGCCGTCTCAAGGCCTTCCTGAAGGATGACCTCATGCCGCGCCTAAACACCGGTCCTTCCGAGGCGATCACCGGCGCCGCCGTCTGTGGTCCGATCGGCAGCGGCAAGACCTTCGTTTTCGAGGCCCTGGCTGCCGAACTCAACATGGTCGTGCTGACCCTGAAGAATCTCCGGAGCCAGTGGTTTGGCCAGACCGATGTCATCTTCGAACGACTCCGCCGCCTCCTGAACGCCCTCGCGCGCGTCCTCATCTTCATCGACGAGGCCGACACCCAATTCGGCGGCGTCGGACCGGACGCCCACGAGACCGAACGCCGCCTGACCGGCAAGCTCCAGGCCATGATGTCCGATCCGGAAATGCGGGGGCGGGTCTTCTGGCTCCTCATCACCGCACGGATTCACCGTCTCTCGCCGGATCTCCGCCGGCCGGGCCGCGTGGGCGATCTGATCATCCCCACCCTGGACCCGGAAGGAAGTGACCGAGACGAATTCCTGGTCTGGGTCCTCGAAGGTTCCCTGCAGACGGAGCTGACCGCCGAGCAGCGCCAGAGATTGCTCGGGCTCACACGGGGCTACTCGGCAGCCGCTTTCGCGTCGCTGCGAACTCAACTTCGCGCGCGCGCGCGCCGTGGTGGAGGCCCGCTGAGTTTCGAAGACGTCGAGGCCCTCGTCGGTGACATGCTGCCTCCGGCCATCGAGGACACGCGCCGCTACCAGACGCTTCAAGCCCTGGTCAATTGCACACGGCGGAGCCTTCTCCCGGATCCATCGGTGACGGAGGAGACCCGCAGGTCCTGGGACGCCGAACTTCGACGACTCGAGGCGCAGGGCCTCCGCTGACCGTCAGGGGCCTTCCCCGATACCCTGCATCCTTCGGTTGGTTCTTGAGTCTCCTTGCTCGTGGCGTACCCACCTGCCATACGCCGATTTGCCTAGCGCACGCCTGCCGCGCGCAATGTACGCGGATTAAGAAAGGCGCTGCCCCTACTGTCAATTTGGAAATTCACCGCATTGGAAATCGGGTCACGGCCGGATGGCTTCCGGGGTAGCGCCACTCGCTTCGGCCTGCACAATCGCGCGCCGAGCCCGTCCAGGAGAAATCAGGATGTACACCACCGGCACGATGAACAGCGTGAGAAAAGTCGAAGTGAGCATTCCGCCTACCACCGCCACACCCATCGGCCGCCGGCTCCCCGAGGCCTCGCCAATGCCCAGGGCCACGGGCAGGATGCCCATGATCGTGGAGAGCGCCGTCATGAGAATCGGTCGCAACCGGATGCGTCCGGCATCGATCATCGCGGTCACGGCGTCAGCGCCCTGGGCGACGCGCTGATTGGCGAATTCGACGAGGAGGATCGAATTCTTCGTGACCAATCCCAGGAGGAGCACGATGCCGATCAGGCTGTACACGTTCAGGGTCATGGCGGGGATTTCGGGCAGGTGGGTGGTCAGCCAGCGGACGACGCCCGGCAACTGATCCAGCGGTGCGAAGGCCTTGATCAGGGCGATCCCGTTAAGGATCCCGAGAATCCACAGCCCACCGAAGGCCCCGAGGAGCGCCAGGGGAAGCGCGAGCATGATGACGAAGGGGTGCCGGAGACTTTCAAACTGCGCGGCCAGGATCATGTACACCACGAGCACGGCGAGGATCAGGACCTCGAGCGACTCACGCGAGCCTTCCTTGATCTCGTCGGCTTCACCGGTCCAGCGGTAACTCATCCCCGGGGGTAGCAAGTCGGGCAGGAGGCCCTCGGTCCGGTCGATGGCCTCCCCGAGCGAAAGACCCTGGGGCTGGCCTGAAATCGTCACCGCGCGCTGGCGGCCGAACCGGTTGATCGCGTTGGGCGAGCCTTGCTGCGACGGCAGGAGCACGCTGGAGGCGGGGATAAGCCGGCCCACGTCGCTTCGAAGATAGATATCCTCCAGGCTGAGGGGCACGAGCCGCGATTCGCGCTCGAGCTGCGCAATCACCTTGTATTCCTTTCCCCGAACATTGTAGCGGGCGACGTCGAGACCGCCCCAGAGCAGTTGCAGCGCCTCGGAGACGCGTCGCACGTCGACGCCGACGCTTGCGGCCAGGTCGCGGTCGACATGGTAGGTGAGTTGCGGCTGTTCGAAGTTCAGGTCGACGCGGGCCTGGGGCAGGATGCCGGCCCTGGCAAGTTCGGCGGAGACGTGCCGCCCGGTCTTCTCCAATTCCTGGAGGTCGGGTCCCTGGAGCACCAACTGGAAGGCCTCTGAGAAATCCGTCGCCTTGGGAAGGATGGCGATGGCCTGGGCACCTTTGACCTCGTTGATCAGGCGCATGAACATCGAACTCGGCGCCCCGGGTCGCGCGAGCTCGAGCGCCGAACGCCGATCACCGTCCTTGAGTTTGACGAACATGACGCCGAAGTCGGATTCACCGGGCGCGCCGCGAGCCAGGGCGACGGCGGAGAACATGCCGGCGGTCTCCGGGTATTGGTGGGCGATCTGCTCGGCCTGCCGGACGTAGCGATCGGTGTACTCGCTGGTGGCCCCTTCCGGTGCGAAGAGAAGCATCAGCACGTATCCCTTGTCCTCGTCGGGAAGGAACTCCTTCGGGAGCTTCGCGTAGATGCCGGCCGTGGCCGCAAGAGAAAGGAGCCCCGCCGCGATCACGGTCAGCCGGTGCCGGACCGCCCATCCCAGCATCCGTGAATACCGATGCTCCACGCCGTCGAAGAACCTCTCCAGCCCCTGATAGACCCGGCCGTGTTTCTCCGGGGAATGCCGCAGGATGCGCGCGCAGAGCGTCGGTGTGAGCGTCAGGGCGACGAAGGCCGAGATGACGACCGAACCGGCGGTCGCCACGGCGAACTCCCGGAAGAGGACCCCCGTGGAACCGGACTGAAACGCGATCGGCAGAAAGACAGCGACCAATGCCACGGTGATCGCGAGCACGGCGGTGGTGATCTCCCGGACGCCCTTGAGGGCCGCCTCCATCGGCGGCATCCCGTCCTCGATATGCCGAAAGATGTTTTCCAGGACCACAATCGCGTCATCCACGACCACGCCCACGGCGAGGACCATCGCCAGGAGGGTGAGGATGTTGATGCTGTATCCAAAGACATGAAGGATCAGGAACGTGCCCACCAGGGACACCGGCACGGCGATCATCGGGATCAACGTGGAGCGGAGATTGCGCAGGAAGGCGAGCATGATGAGCAGGACCAGCACGAAGGCGATGAGCAGGGTTTCCTGGACCTCCCCGATGGCGCGCCGAACAAACACCGAGGAATCGTACGCAACGTCCACCTTCACGTCCGGAGGAAGCGAAGGTCGGATCCGGGAAACCTCCGCCTTCACGGCCTCCGCGACCTCGAGGGCGTTGGCCTCGGACTGCTTGACAATGCCGAGACCGACGGACGGCTGACCATTGAACCGCGCGACCGTGCGTTCGTCCTCCACGCCCAGATCGACCGTCGCCAGCTCCCGCAAACGGACCGGCGCGCCACCGCGATACGCGACGATCAGGTTCGCGAACGGCTCCGGCTTGTCGAGTTTGCCCAGGGTGCGGACGCTGATCTCGCGCTCGATGTTTTCCAGCCGTCCGGAGGGCAGCTCGACGCTGTTGTTGCGGAACAGGGCGATCAGATCGTTGGCGGTGATTTCGTGCGCCGCCATCTGGGCGGCGTTGAGACGCACCCGGATGGCCTGTCGTTTCTCTCCTCCCAGGTTCACCCCGCCGACGCCCGGCAGGGTCTGAAGACGATCCTTGAATTGCCTCTCGGCCAGTTCGGTGAGCTCGAGAGTCGACCGCCGGTGGCTCGAGAGGGCGAGCCACATCACCTCCTGGGCGTTGGCATCCTGCTTGGCAATGATCGGCTCCTCGATGTCCTCAGGCATGAGCGCGCGCGCTCGTGCGACCCGGTCCCGGACATCCTGCGCCGCGACATCGACGTCCCGGTCGAGATTGAACCGGACCGTGACCTGGCTGACCTCCTCGCGGGATTGGGACACCAGCGTCTTGATCCCTGGAATGGTATTGATCTCCTGCTCCAGGCGCTCGGTCACTTCCGCCTCCATCACTTCCGCGCTCGCCCCGGAGTACAAGGTGGTCACCGTCACGATCGGTGGATCCACGTCCGGCAGTTCGCGGACCGGGAGGCGCAGATAGCCGACGATGCCGAAGAGCACGATCAGCAGGTTCAGCATGATCGCGAAGATCGGCCGGCGAATGCAGACTTCGGGGAGGGACATAATCGAATCGGAAAGGGGGATCGAGACCCGCTGCGTCGCGTGATCTCGACAGGCCCAGCGCGGGCTGCGACGTCAAGAATTCAAATCCGGCCCCACGTGGCGGGCGCGGAATCGGCCGACGGCTTGACCTTGACGCCGTCCACCAGTTTCTGCGTGCCGGAAATGATCACCGTCGACTCCGACGTCACGCCTTCGCGCAACTCCACCTTGCCCGGAAGACGGACCCCGATCTTCACCGGCTGCAGACGGGCGCGGTTGGTTTCGACAAGAAAAACGGAGAACTGATCCAGCGAGGGAATCAGCGCGCTCTCCGGAACCACAAGCGCTCCCTCCCGCAGACTCACGACGAGTTCGACGCGGGCGAACATCCCGGGCCGCAACAGACCTTCGTGATTCGGAACGAGCAAGCGCGCCTCGACCGTCCGCGTGCCGGGGTCGATCTCGGGATTGACCAGATCCACCGTCCCTTCGAAATCCCTGTCCGGAAGCGCGGAGACGCGAACGCGGCCGCCCTGCCCGAGGTGGAGATCCGCCATCCGCCGCTCGGGAACGCGAAACTCGATTTTCACCCGGGCGTCTTCAACAAGGGTGACGAGGGGCATTCCGGCATTCACGTACTGGCCCACGCTCACCTGTCGCGGCCCGAGCACTCCGTCAAACGGCGCCATGATGATCTTCTCCTCGAGTCGTCGTCGTTCGAGGTCGACCGTGGCCTCGCGGACCTCGACGGAGCTCTTCATCTGATCCACCTCCTGGGCGGAGATCGCCTTGGTGCCGTCCAGAAGGTGGGCCCGTTCCAGGTTGGCACGGGCGAGCGCCAGGTCCGCGGTCGCCTGCGCGAGCTGCGCCTCCTCCTTCGTCGCGCGCAAGCGAAAGAGGACCTCGCCCTTCTTCACCCGATGGCCTTCAGCGAACTCGATCGTTTCGATCAACCCGGATACCTCCGGCTGAATCACGACACGTTCATCGGGCTCGATGGTCCCGACCGCAGGCAGCAGGTCCTCGACCGCGCGCTTCTCGGGTTTTGTGACGGCGACCGCCACCGAGAACTCGGCAGGAGGTCCCCCGCCCTTCTGTCCGCAGCCCGTCAACAGGAGAAGGCCAAAGGTGATCGTCAGGAGTCCGTGGATACTTCCATTCTTCATGTGCGCTTGCGATCGGTTCATTCCCATCCGCCCCCCAGCGCCTTGAGGAGACGCACGGTGGCGAGTTTCTGCTGGCGAAGGGCGCGTTCCTGCGCAAGCAGGCTCACGAGTCTCGCCTGCTCGGCATCGACGACGTCGAGGAAGTTCACGGCACCGGCCTGGTACCGATCGAGCGCCTGCCGCGCGGCCGCCGTCGCCGCCGTCGCCGCCATCTCGCGGGCGCCGACCTCCCGCTCGAGAAAGGCCAGCGCGGCGAGGCTGTCTTCCACCTCCTCAAAGGCCACCAGCACTGATTTTCGATAGTCCGCCACCGCCTCCTCGTACACCGCGTGGGCATGCTCCAGACCTGCCTTGTTGCGACCCCCGGCAAACACCGGCAGATCGATGCCGGGCCCGATCGACCAGGTCCGGCTGTCCCAATCGAACAGGTCCTTGAGATCCCCGCTGACGAAACCGCCAGCGGCCGTCAGGTGCACGGAGGGGAAGAAGGCCGCCTTCGCGATCCCGATCCCGGCCATTCGCGCGGCGAGCGTGCGCTCGGCTTCCGCGACATCCGGCCGGCGCTCAAGGAGGCTCGAGGGCAGGTTCGGATGGATCCTCGGCAGCGGGAGGGCATTGGTGGGTACCGTGAAGTCGAAGGCGGCGGGCGGCTTCCCGCAAAGCACGGCGAGGCGGTTGAACTCCTGAGCCCGAAGCTGCCGGGCAGCTTCGAGGTCCGCCTCCGCGGAGGACACCTCGACCTGGCCGCGCTGCACCTCGAAGTCGGTGAGCATCCCGGCCCGGAGCCGCTGTTTGAAGATCTCGAGCGCCTCGCGTCGAATCTCCACCGTGCGCTCGAGGAGGTGGATCTCGCGGTCGATGCTCCTGAGTGTGAAATAGCCGAGAGCCACGTCACCCTGCAGGGTCAGGCGGACCGCCTGTTGCGCCGCCACCGCGCCCAATGCCAAATAACGCTCCGCCTCGAACGAGCGTCGCACCCGACCCCACAAATCCAGCTCATAGCTCAGGTCCACGGGGATTTCCCATTGCTGCAGCGTCAGGCTTGGGATTGGAAACCCGACCGGACTGGGAGCGTTGCCCGTCGTCCGATAGCGCGTAAACCGGGCGGCAGCATCCACCGTGGGGTAGAAATCCGCCTGCCGGATCCTTGCCGTGGCGCGTGCCTGCTCCACCCGGGCGAAGGCGGCCTCCAGGTCGAGGTTCCCGGACTCGGCTCGGGCCTGGAGATCATCCAGGACCGGATCCCGGAAGACCCGCCACCAGGGACCCCGCGCAACCTCGTCCCGCGGCTCAGCCGGCTTCCACCGCCAGTCCGATGGAGTCTCGACCTTCGGCCGGTGGTAGTCCGGTCCCAGCCGACACCCGCTCATTGCCGAGAGAAAGGCGGCGAAGAGGATCAGCATCCAGGACGGGCTTTGGAACATCCGGAATGACGGACGCGAGCCCGGTATTGGCAGCGACGGATCCGGCTGCGGTCCCGCTTTGGACAGGATGAACAGGCGGCCTTCGCCCGTGCGCGGACGGCCTTCGGCTTTGCGCAGGTTCCGTGAAGGCGACGGACCCGACGCGGAAAGCAATCCGGCCTGCACGATCTTCATACGGCGGAATTCGCGAAGGCGAACATCTCGTCGATGAGCGCCTGGTGGAGGTCCTCGCCGAAGGGCGAGGTATGGAGCAGTTCATTGAGCCACAATCCGTCCATCGCGAGCATGAGAACCAGGACACGCAGGGGATGCCGCTGCCCCTTGGCGAGCTCGCGGAAATTCTTCAGGTGCCATTCGCGAACGGGGGTAAGGAGCTTGGGGTCCGCGGCGCCGGCGGCCAGGAGGGCGCCACTGACGCGCTCGCGATCGCCGGCCTGTCGGAAGCCGGCGAGAATGTAACTTTTGAGGTCGGCGGCGGGATCCGTCGCCGGAAACTGCGAGGACCGCGCCTCGACCCGGTCGGCATCACAGCGCTGGAGGAGGCGGTCGAGCATGGCCTTCAGAAGGGCCTCCTTGGAAGGGAAGTTGTAGAGCAACCCGCCCTTGCTGATGCCGGCGCGTTCGGCAATGGCGTCCAGGGTCAAGTGACTGGCACCCAGTTCGGAAACAACAACCTCGGCGGCGTCGAGGATGGATTCACGCGAACTCGGTTTGCGGGTCATGGCGATGGGGCGCGCGGACGGGGGACCGGCCGACGCTGGGGGGGTTGACAGACCGTCTGGACGGTTAAGTACCGCCCACCCCGTCCCCTGTCAACCCCGCTTCCACCCTCTCGTGAGCCCGCCCTCACCCTTTCCCTCTCCCGTCCCCCATGGGAGAGGGTGTCCCGCGCCCATGGCTCCGCTTCCGCCCGTCGGCGCCTGCAGTTCACGGCCCGTGCGACTCTTCCAGACCGAACCGCGCCCGTTCGGCCTCCGTGAAGTCACGTTTTGCCCGCCGCTTCGCCAGGCTCACCAAATCCTCGACGGGACCACAGCCGTCACACGCGTAAATTCGTGCTGGCGCATCAAAGTTGCCAACGACCACCCGTCGGCCGTCCGGGCTGAACTCCACGGTTCGGATCTCGCCACCTTCCGCGGTAAGATCCGCACATCTCAGACCAGCGCCGCTGTCCCACACGCCCGTCGTCGGCCGGTCGAAACTCGCCACGGCGACGCATCCTCCCGCGGGGCTGACGCTGAAGAGCACCTGGTGCTCCGGGGCGGGACGGAGGTCCAATCTCCCAATCTCTCGACCGTCTTCCGCGTCGAGGAGCAAGACAACCGGCGCGCGCTCCCGGACGATCAGGCGCGTGCCGTCCGCCGTGAAGCGCGCATCCATGAACTCGTCGCCGCGGGAGACGAGCACAAAGCCTTCGCCCGTTGCGGCGCGCCATTTCCGGACTGTCGCGTCCCCGCCGGTCGTCACCAGCCAGACACCATCGGGGCTGTAGGCCACGCTGTGAACGTCGCCGGGATGTCCTTCCAGGCGGAATGCGATCCTCCCGCTGGCCGCGTCCACAATCACGGGATCCGTTCGCAGGCAGACGGCGACTTGCGAGCCGTCCGGCTGAAAGCAGGCGTCCCGAATGTGATCGAAGAACAGGGTGTTGTCGGCGTAGGGCAGTTCCGCGAGGGGCGGACCGCCCCGAACGTCCCAGAGCCTGGCCTCGGCATCGCTGGCAACGGACAGCAAGCGCGTGCCGTCCGGACTTGGGAGGGCAGCCTGGACGCCGGGGTGATGAAACTCAACAAGGGTGCGGCCGCTCGCCGTGTCCCAGAGGCGGACGGTGTCGTCGGTGGCCGCGGTGCAAAGGCGGGAGCCGTCGGCGGTGAAGAATGCGTATTCCACCGCCCCGGTATGACCCCGAAATTCACGGACAAGACGGCCGGAGACGGCATCGTGAAGGCGCGGCACCGAATCTCCCCACGTCAGGACCTTGGTGCCATCCGGACTGAACCTCGCGCAAGAAAGGTCGTTGGTTCCCGCGGGAAGCGTGAGGACAGGTTCAAGCGTCGTGGACAAGGCGTGTCGCAGCGCGCTGACGGCCTGCGCCGTGGGCTGGATGCGAACCGCCTCGGCCGCCAGGAGAATCGCGAGGGAGGGGTCGCTGGCATGGGCCTGCAGTGATTCGGCGGCGATCCGCCGGGACACGGCCTCATTGGTGCGCCGCGCGGCGCCGGCATCCTGGCGTCGGTCGATTCGCACGGCGAGATTCCGGGCCTGGACCGCCAGGTAGGCGGCAAACAGGGCGGCGAAGGTCGTCCCAAGGAGGATTATTGCGGCAAATTGCAGCCAACGGATGGTGGTTCGATGCTGGGTGACATCCTCGCCGATCATCTCGTCGAGCGGCCGCTCATTGAGCGTCGCCGAAAGCCGCGCGACGGCCTCGGCGAACCGCGGACGTCGCAGCGACAGATCGTTGTCCGTGCGTGCCCAGCGGAGGTCGAGATAGAGGGGTTCGGCGCGGAAGGCCCTGGAGAAGGCCGGCGGCAGGGCGGTGGTGGTCTTCCAGTCGAAATCCGTGGCGGCAGGATCCCAAACCAGGTGTCCGTCGGTCCAAACAATGAGGGCGTGACTCGCCGACCGATGGTGGAGCCACCATTCGACCTCCTGCTGGACCCACTTCGATCCAGCGGCAGCCGGCGACGCGAGGAGAATGAAGTATTCCGAATCGCGAAGGGCGCGCTCGATGGCGCCCCAGAGTTTGGGCGTGACGGAGAGGCCGGTCTTGTCGCGGAAGACGCGCATGGCGCGAAGGCGGTACCAGGGTTTGGCAAAACCATGGAGTCCGGCCTGGAGTGCCGGGGCGAGCCGGCCGTCGGCGGCGGTGCTGTAGGAGATGAAGGCCTTGTACCGGAACGTCCGCAAGACAGGCTCCGTAGCACAGGCGGCGGTTTCTGGCCAGACAAGGCGCCGCCAACGGCGACCACGGTCGAAAGGCACAACGAAGGAAACGGAGGAGATCGGCAACGGGGTTCGGGCGAAGACGGCTCGGTCAAACCTCGCGTCGTTTTCTGCAGTTCATTTGCCTCCTTCAGTTCGACCGACCGTCTGGTCTGCCGGCGGGTTTGAGAGTTCAATGAGGGGCGTGAACAGCACGTCGCGTCGCATTCTGGTCGGCCTCCTGATCCTTGGCTCGTTTGGCTCTCGGCTCGTCGCCGCGCCCGGCGACCTGGTCTCGGCCGAATGGAGTTTCGCCGAGGCCGTCGCGCGTGAAGGGATTGGTCCGGCCTTCAGCCGGTTTCTCTCCGGCCAGGCCATTCTGCTGCGCCCGCACCCGGTGCGCGTCGGCGATTACCTTGCATCGCAGCCGGAGGATCCTGGGCGCCTGGATTGGACGCCCGCGTGGGTGCTCCGTTCGCGCGCGGAGGACATGGGCGTCACGACCGGCCCCTGGCGATACCGCGCGAACCGTACCAACGCGACGGTCTCCGCGGCCGGGGAATACGTGACCGTCTGGCATCGCACCGAGGCCGGGTGGCGGGTGATGTTCGACGGCGGCGTGGGGGCGCCTGCCGTGGCGTTTCCCTCCCGGGTCGAGATCGGGGGGGCAGGCGAGGCCGGCGGTGGCCGGGACGCCGCCGCCGCGGAGGCGGACCGCCGCGAGTTACGTTTGAAAGAGGAGGCGTACGGCCGATTGGGATCGCGCGAGGGCGAGGCGGCGGCGCTCAAGGCCCACGCGCGGCCGGACGTGCGTGTGCTGCGTTCGGGCGTGAACAGCGTCACTGGCCGCGCCGATGGCGTCAGGCTTCTCGCCAACAACGGTCGCAAGACACGGGATCGCCTCGATGGTTTGTATGTCTCGGCGAATGGCGATTTCGGATGGGCCTGGGGAGAGAGCGAATTGCTGGGAAGCGGCCCCGTTCCACCCCAGCCGGTCCGTGCCTGGTTGCGGGTCTGGACACGCCGGGACCCGGACGCGACCTGGAGGATCGCCCTGGATTTCGCAGCCGACTATCCGCCGAAATCCCCTGCGCCGCCATGAGGCCCGCACCCGTTACCGCTCCCGCCTTCGCGGGGCGAATCCCGCTGTGGCGGGCAAAGGCCGGTTGGGAGGGGAGCGGGCGCCTCCGCGCATCACGGCTCCCCTGCGCGGTTGCCGAAGCGCAGTGCGACGCCGTGAGTGGACGGCCAGTGATTAAAATTTCTTCGAGACCTGCAGGTAAACGAGGCGGCCGAGAATGTTGTAGGTCTGCTTGTCGGTGTTGTCTTCGTTGGAGGAGGCGATAAGAGGCACGTCCTCATCCGTGATGTTGTTGCATCCGACCGCGAACCGGAAGCCGTCATACCAATTGTTGATGGGCTTGCCGCGGTTGATCTCATACCCGATTTGGACATCGATCGTGTACCAGGGATCGACATGCCATTTCAGTCCGTTGACGGTGTTGCCGTGCTCGGTGCCGCCCACCGACGGGTGCAGCGCCCCGAGATCATCCACGCTGGGGATATACCTCGAGAAGATACCGAAGGTGAAATCGCGGTAGTCCCACGTGACGCTGAGGGCGAGGTTCCAGTCGGGAAGCGTGCCCTGCCCCCCCGGGATGCCGAAGATGTCCGTGTATTGACCCGCGTATTCGTAGAAGGGTGCCCCGCGGCTGGCGCTGTACTCGTAGTTCAGAAGGATATTGGCGGAACTTGAAAAAAGGAATGTTCCGGCACTGTCCGTTTTCCATTCATAGGCGACACTCAGGTCAATGCCATCGGTGCGCTGAGCCGCGCCAGGTGTGGGAAGGATGTTGGCATTGCCCCAGTTGTCGACGGTTACCTGATTCGGGGCGGTCGAGGTGAGTTTGGAACCGTCACCGAACGTGAATCCAGGCGAGAAGGGCGAAGCCGATCCCAGGGCGTTCAGGCTGTTTGCGGCCGATTGGAAGTCGTAAGTGCTGATGCCGGGGTTGTCGATCCTATAGTAATCGAACGACACGGACAGTCCCCGGATGTTCTCCGGCGTCACGACGAAGCCGCCGGTCCAGGTGGTGGCGGTGGCGGGTTTGAGATTCGGATCGGAGAATTGCGTGAATTGCACCTGGCCGAATCCGTCCGGCAGGGTGACCTGCGGGGCGTTTTGCTGCGGGGCGCCGAAGAGGTCGAAGAGGGTCGGCGCGATGAACCCCTCCGAGTAGGTCCCGCGCAAGGCGAGGTTGCGTCCCCAAGGCTGCCATTTGACGCCGATCTTGGGGATTTGAGTGTTGCCGCCCGGGTCGAGCGACTCGAACCGTCCGGCGGCCGAGACATCCAGTGAGGTGATGCCCGGGATGTTCATGTCCGGCGAAATGATGGGTATGTTTGCCTCGATGAAGCCCGCCCAGCTCTTACGGTTGCCGCCCGGAAAATCGCCGGCACCCAGGAGGCCAAGGGCCAATCCGTTCTTGGTCAGGTAATCGAACGTCGTGGAGAGGCTCTCATACCGGTACAGACCGCCCACAGCCCAACCGATCTTCCCCGCAGGAAGATTAATCGCTCGCGCGTTGGCGATAAAGTCTGCGTCCAGCAGTTCGGACTTTCCGTTCTGATAGAGTGTGGCGCGGATGGCATTGAGGGTTCGGGGGTCATTACGGGGATCGCCGGGCAGTCCGAAGTAATCGTAGGTGGGAAGCGGAGCGCCGCTGGCATCCTTCAACAGGCTGAGGCGCCCGGTTGGATCGGCGTCGAAATCCGGGGTCATCGCCATGTTGAGTGCCGGGACCGCGGGCGCATTGAGGGTCTTCTGAGTCTGATCGCTCAGGTTGTAGTTGAAACCCGCCGCCCACGACAGGTCTTCAATCCACGTCCAGTCCTCATGCACCCGGCCCTTGAGGCCGGCCACGATGTGATAGAAGGAGGTGTCGGACTCGAACACGCGGGGCCCGAGATTGGTGAAGCGCGACGACACCCTTGGGCTGCCTTCGCCCCCCGCGCCGAGTGTGACGCCAAACGGATTGTACGGGTTGTCCGCCGGGATCGTCACCTGGTTGACCCCGAGCGAAAATGCCGGCGACGGGGCGAGGGCGCCCGTCGAAAAGTTGTTGGCGAAGACAAAGTCCCCGTAGAGCACGAGGCTGTCCTGGATGAGGTTGTGTTCCAGGGTCGCCGCCACCTGCCGCCGGTCCTGGCGCTGGACCGCGTAGGTGAAATCCGAGGTATTGATGAGCGGATAGAAACCCACTCCGTTGGCATCCAGGACGCGTCCCTGCGAAGTCTCGGCCAGCGGAATGTACACGCCAGCCGCAGCGAGTTGATCGATGGTAAGGTGCTGGCCGAGGTACTGGTCGGGGACGTTCACAATCGCCGGATTGTAATTGGGATGCCCGATGGCGTAAGGCGATCCGGCAAGCACGTAGTCGTCGACCCGACCCGGATAGCTGGGACTCACGTAGGTCGGCGGATTCATCCCGCGGGCAGCCAACTGGAGGATGCCATAGGAGGAAACGGGTCGATCCTTCGAGAAAAGCGGATTGTTGTAATAGTACTGGGCGCCCGCGGTGATGGTGGTGCGATCCGTGGAGACGCCGCCGGTCACATAGGCCGTGTACTGATCGTAGTGGTCGTTACGCGTCGTGAAGCCGTACTGCCCGCCAACCTCCGCGCCGTTATAATTCTTCTTCAGGATGATGTTGACGACGCCCCCGATTGCGTCGGCGCCGTAAATTGCCGAGGCGCCGTCCTTCAGGACTTCGATGCGCTCGATCATCGAGACCGGGATGGTGTTAAGGTCCACCGCGGCGCCGTTGCTGAACGCCGAATTCGCCAGGCGCCGCCCGTTCAGCAGCACCAGGGTCGACAGGTTGCGCAGCGCGACGTTCGATTCGCCGAACCCGCCATTGTTCAATTCCTGGCCGATGTTGTCGCTTCCGAGAAAGACGGTGGTCGTCTTGCGAAGAAGATCCGTGATGTCGGTGGCGGCCACCTTTTCGATGACATCGGCATGGAGGACCTCGACAGGACTGGGTGTGATGCTCTCGACGGTCGGGATCATGGAACCGGTCACGACCATCGGGGTGAGTTCGGTCGTGCCACGGGCCGGCACGCCATTCGTCGTCGCCAATGTATCGGGAGAAGGACTCGCGTCCTGGGCGAAGCTCAGGGATGGAAGGCTCAGGAAGCGCCCGACGGCGCCTGCCGCGACGAGGAGTTTCAGTGCGCGGCCCGAACGCAGGATGGAAATGGTGCTCATGAAGGAGTGCTGGGATGGGTGTGTGGGTGGAGACAGAACGGCCTCGAGCTCACGGGGGCGCACCGACGACTGACTCCTGCCCCCTTGGCCAGACCTAGAATGCGCTGACCGTTCACCCGACAGGCTGTTGGGGAAGCCATGGGTGCCAGACACTTAGAGGGTTCTTCCTAACCCAGTCAAGCCAAGCCGTGATCGGGCGCAGGGCGCGACGCTCGATGGATGCGAGGGGGGCTTTCCCCCTGGAAGCGACCTTGGAGCCTGTCTCAAAAATAATTGGAGTCCTGCGACGAGGGATTTTGTGCGAGGCCGAGGCGGCGAGACCGGAGCATCCCCGCAGCGGGCTGTGACGGTCGAGCCAACGAAGGCCTCGCGCCAAAGACCGTCGCCCGGAGGGTTTTCGCAGGAAAGGCCGCCTGGCTTCGTTGCTCCTCAGTCACAGACCCCTGAAGGGTATGCTCCTTCGTCGCGCCTCGCCATCCGGCCTTTCCTGCGAAAACAGGACCCCACTTATTTTGTAGAGTCGAGGAGTGGCGCGGTGATGTTTAGGACGGGCCGTAGCTGGAGCCGGCCCTTTCGGTTGCCGGTGCCTGAATATCCCGCCGTGCATTCCGTTTCCACTCCCCGCTCGTCAAACCGGACATGCCCTTTTCCGGCATCCGGCTTTCGTTCAAGGGGGTTCATGCTTTCGCACACGATCGGCTGGCGGTGAGCGTTGAAAGCCGTAGCAGCCCCAACTCCCCGTGGAGGTACATGGGAGCGTGTCGTAGGGACGGGATGCCACGACTTCGGTGCTTGCCGTTCAGCCACTGACGCAGCCGATGGCGGGCGTGGTTGTCCACTGCCCGATAGGCTCGGCTGACCGCGCCGAGGCAGAAATAGTTGCCCCAGCCGCGCAAGGTTCGATTGAGTTCACCAACCAGGACCGCCACCGGCTTCCCGTAGGAGTGCCGCTGTGTCATCCGGCTGATTTCATCGCAGATGCCGCTGACCCGCTTGGCGGAGGGACGTGTGCCGATGAAGGCATGTCCGTCCTTGGGCGAATAGCACCTGCCGATGGTGTACCCCAGAAAGTCGAAACTCTCTTCGGGTACACGGCAAGTGCGCGTCTTCTGCTCGTTGACCGTCAGCTTCAGCTTGGTCATGAGGATCTGCATTTGCTCCCGCGCCTCCTCCGCCTTCCGGCGACACAGGATCACGAAATCATCTGCGTAGACCACCACCCGCGCCTGCAGCTTCTCTTCCCAGCCAAGCCGCTTCCATCCCAGCACAAATCGCCGCATGTAGAGGTTGCTGAGCCATGGCGAGATCGGTGCTCCCTGTGGAGTGCCTCTCCCGGTGTCTCTGGCGACGCTCGTCCGGCGCTGGCCGCCGTGTCCGTCATCCTCCACAACCGCCATTTGTAACCACGACTTGATGAGCGCGAGCATCGTCCCATCGCTCACGCGGCGGGCCACGCTCTTCATCAGTTCATGATGTGGAATGGAGTCGAAATAGCCGCTGAGGTCGCCATCGACCACGTCGCGGTATCCTTGGTTGAGCAGCCCGTGAATTTTACGAATCGCATCATGAGCACTGCGCCCCCGACGGTATCCGTATTGTTCCTCAGGCATATCGGCCTCGAAGATCGGTTCCAGAATGAGCACCGCTGCCATCTCGACGACCCGATCCTTGATCCGGGGCACGCCCAAAGGCCGCTGTTTGGTGCTGCCGGGTTTGGGAATCCAAACCCGGCGCACCGCCTCGGGCCGGTAGGTGCGTTCCCGGAGTTCCCGGGTCAGTTCTTCCAGCCAGCCGTTCACACCCCTCGCCTCGATCTGTTCAAAGCTCACGCCATCCACGCCCGCAGAGCCACCGTTGGAGCGGCAGCATTGCCAGGCGTGCCACAGCACGTCTTTGCGGTAGATCTTGTCGTACAGGCTGTGAAACCGGCAGGCCGGCTCCCTCTTCGCTTTGGCACGCAACGTCTCCTGAAGCTGCCAGACACTTTCCGGAGTTGTTAGGCTCACGCCAATCTCTTCGCCTTTGCTTCTTCGTTCGTTGCCCTTGAACCAAGGCCCCTTCCCTCCACCGGCATTACCCGGCTTCTCCGGTACTACGGACCTCTCCGACTTCCCAGCCGGCCGCACCCAGACCCTCACGGGCGATGCGTTGTCGTTTCCTACGACTCCGGGCGGGATCTCCCGTGTTGCCACAGAACTCCCTTTGCCAGCATGCCCTCATCAATGCCCCGGCGGACTCGGGTCTCGCGTGTTTCGCTCGCTTCGTACCCGATGGCAGCCTTCCCCATGTCTGAGCTGGGTCGGCGTCCGCATCAGATGGTTTCGGGACCTTCTCGATGTTCATTCGCATTACGGCCTGCTTGCTCGCTGACCCGCTTGACGGGCCTTTTGCACCGGGGTGCTTCGGGCACTTCATTGCTTCCGTGCCCGCCCCGGCTGCTACCGGCTGGAGCGAAAGTTGCCGGGTGGGGTCCTCCCCCCACTGGAGTTCCGCGCCTTTCCACGGCGCACTCAGACGGGTTCTAACGATGTCGCGGGGCGACGCTGAGGGCGGGCGGGCCGGCGGTCATTTCAGCCGATCCGGATTCAAACCCTGCAGATCCTTCGGCACGAAAACGCCGTCCTTTCGGATCAAATCCCCATCCAGCCAGATCTCACCGCCCCCCCAATCGGGCCGTTGGATGAGAACCATGTCCCAGTGCACGGCCGAGCGATTTCCATTGTCGCACTCCTCGTACGCCTGGCCGGGCGTCAAATGGAGCGATCCGGCAATCTTCTCGTCGAAAAGGATGTCGCACATGGGGGTGAGGATGTGCGGATTGAACCCGAGACTGAATTCGCCCGTGTACCGTGCGCCGGCATCGGTGTTGAGGATCTCGTTCAACCGATCGGTGTTCCCGCCGGCGCTCGCCTCCACAACGCGCCCCGCCTTGAACACCAGGCGGACATTGTCGAACCGCGTCCCCGCGTAGAGCGTGGGCGTATTGAATTGGATCACGCCCTCGATCGATGTCTTGACCGGGCAACTGAACACCTCCCCGTCCGGAATATTGCGATCGCCCCGGCACATCTTGGCCCCGATCCCGCGGATGCTGAACCGCAGGTCGGTGCCGGGTCCCTTGATTTCCACGACATCCGCCCGGGTCATGCGGCGATGCAACGGTTCCATGGCCCTGGACATGCGGCGGTAGTCAAGGGTGCACACGTTGAAGTAAAGGTCTTCGAAGGCCTCGGTGCTCATGCCAGCGGCCTGGGCCATGCTCGGAGACGGCCACCGCAGCACGCACCACCGGGTCTTCCTCACCCGGTGATCGATCACACGCCGAAGCGCCTTCGAATACAACTTGAGCCGGTCCGACGGAACGTCCGATGCCTCGTTCGCGTTGCCGCTCCCCCTTACCGCAATGTACGCCTGCACCCGCCGCATCCGGTACATTTCGAGTTCACGCACGAGCTCCGCATGGGCGCGGTCGGTCTCGCGCATGATCTCGCGCATGACCCGCGTGCGGCGGACCTCGACCAACGGGATGCCGCCCGCCTCCCGAACCGCCCGCATGAGCTGGATGGTGAATTCATCCGGCACGTCGATCATGTCGAGCAGGACGACGTCGCCCCTCGTCACCTTTGTGGAGTAGCGGGTCAGCAACTCGGCAAGCTTTGCATAACGCGGGTCGGTCATGAACCGAGGCTAAAAGCCTCGTCCGAAAATAGGAAGGGCACTTCGCCTGCCCCAGGGTCCCGGGACGGCCTCCAAAAACCAGCAGCCCTGTTTTCTCCAGGCGACATTGAGTTTAACCTCCGGCGCGTGGGCAACTCTCCGTGGCTCGAACATCTGACCTTCCTTTACGGAGCCGAACGCGCCGCGGGCCTCGTGCAACGCCTGGAAACCCTCGTCACCGCCTACGGTGACGGCATTCCCGCGAAGCTCCGAGCCGCGAATATGGCACGCCTGACGGAACGGGACGCGGTCCTCATCACCTACCCGGACCAGGTCCGCGCGGCAGGCGAGGTTCCGCTGCAAACCCTCTGCGCCTTTCTCCGCGCCCGCGCGGCGGGCACGGTCAGCGCCGTTCATCTCCTGCCCTTCTATCCCGCGTCGTCCGATGATGGATTCGCCATCGAGGATTACATGTCCGTGGCGCCCGAGTTCGGCACCTGGAGGGATGTCGAAGCCATTGGCCAGGATTTCGATCTCATGGTGGACGCGGTCTTCAACCACATGTCCGCCCAGGGCGCCTGGTTCCAGCAATTCCTCGCGGACGAGCCGGCCTTCCGGGATTTCTTCGTGACGATCGACGGAGAACCCGACCTGACCGGTGTGGTCCGACCGCGAGCGCTCCCGTTGGTGAAGGAGTTCGAGTCCGCATCGGGGACCCGGAAGGTGTGGACGACCTTCAGTCCCGACCAGGTGGACCTGAACCTCGCCAACCCGGAGGTCCTGCTCGCCCTGGTGGAGGTGCTCCTCTTCTACGTCACCTGCAGCGCGCGTTTCATCCGCCTGGACGCGATCGCCTATCTTTGGAAACGGATCGGCACCCGGTGCATCCACCTGGAGGAGACCCATCGCGTGATTCAACTTATGCGTGCGATCCTCGACCGGGCCGCGCCCGGGGTCCGACTCATCACCGAGACCAATGTCCCGCATGCCGAAAACATCTCTTACTTCGGTGACGGCGGAAACGAAGCGCAGATGGTCTACAACTTCGCCCTCCCGCCGCTAACGCTTCACGCCTTCCGGACGGGCGACGCGCGCGTCCTCGCGCGTTGGGCCGGCAGCCTTCGAGCGCCCTCGCCGCTGTCGACGTTTTTCAATTTCCTGGCATCGCATGACGGCATCGGGCTGAACCCGGCGCGCGGTCTTCTTTCTGCGTCCGAGATCGACGCCCTGGTGGCCGGCACTCTCCGGCGGGGCGGCCTGATCTCATACAAGCAGAACACCGACGGCTCGCGCTCGCCCTATGAAATGAACATCAATTACCTCGACGCGCTGTCCGCCCCCGATGGAGTGGAATCGGACGAAGTCATTACGCGCCGGTTCGTGACGGCGCACGCCGTACTGCTGGCGCTGCCAGGCGTGCCCGGCCTCTACTTCCATTCCCTGTTCGGCTCCCGCGGCGATCGGGCCGGCGCGGACCGGAGTGAAATGCCGCGCCGCATCAACCGCGAAAAACTCGATGGCCCGACGCTGGAGGAGACACTTCGGAATCCGGAGTCCCTTCCCCATCGGGTGTTCGAGGGCTTGACGCAACTGCTTTGCGTTCGTCGGCGTCTTTCCGCCTTCGATCCCTCCGCTCCCGCCACGGTGGCTGATCCGGACCCGCGCCTGTTCGTGCTTCACCGCGGGGGGCACGGGGAGGGGCCGGGTGTGGTTTGCATCCAAAACGTCAGTGGCGATCCCGTCGCCTTCGAACCGCCAGCCGCGGCGTGGCGAATCGAATTCGCGAACGGCGCCTCGAGACTGGCGGCCGGTCTGCGGCTGGAACCGTACGGCTGCGCGTGGATCCGTTTCCGAGGGGGCCGTCCTAGTTCCCGAGGCGACCGTCAAGCCAACGGGCCAGGTCCTGCCAGTCGCCGGAGCGTCCGTCGCCGCTCCGTTGTCCGTGGGTGAGATGGAACGCGCGCCATCCCCAGGCGCGCGCCGGCTCCACGTCGTTGTCCAGGCGGTCCCCCAGCATCAGGGCCTCGCCACATTCGATGCCCTGACTCCCGAGACGGGCGGTGAGCAACTGGAAGACGTAGGGGTCGGGCTTGCTGAATCCGTGTTCGAACGACCAGAAGACCAGTTCCGGAGTGAACACGTCGATCCCGAGGCCAATGGTGCGCAGGGCGTCGTCGAGTTCGCGGACGGTGTAAGGCTGGGAGTTCGAAGCGATCCCGAGTGCCACGCCGAAGCCCCGGAGCATCCGGATCACGGACCCGGCGTCCGGCACGAGCATGGTGGTGTGCATGAGCTTTGCCTGGGCCCATTCGAAGGCCTCCCGCGACTGCAGCGAGAGGTGGATCAGCTCCGGGAGCACCTCGTCCAGGACGCGGGGCCAGTAGACCTCCGGGGAGGCGATGCCCCGCGCGCGCGCCTGGGCACGCTCCCGTTCCACAACCTGATCACAGGCCGCCAGGAACGAAGCCATGTCCATCCGCGGCGGCTGGCCGAAGCTCGCCTGCCACAGCCACCGCCAGCGCGCTGGCGCCTCCTCGGAGGGTGGTCCAACACTCAGCAGCGTGGAGTACACGTCGAAAATGACGGCCCGGACTCTCATGCGGATCATGCCGAGACGGACCAAAGAAGGGGATACTGGCCCTCGCGCGACAATCGCTCGCGCATGAACGCGGTCTGCGCGTCCATCCCGGCGCGGGGGTCCGGCACGGTCGGCCGGCGCCGTGCCAGCAAGAGAAACCGGGCGGCATAGGATCGCCCGCTCAGGCGCTGTGCGACCCGGCCATTCCAGGAACTGGCCCGAAGCCGCCGCTGCGACGCCTGGCGCCGCCACGGTTCCAGGAAGGGATTGGGCGGGGCGCAGGCCTCCCACGAGTCGTCCGCAGGCAAAGCGAGGACCTCCAGTTGGGCGGCCAGGGTCAGTCGGCTGAATGGCACGGTTTCGCCGCGGCCGCCATCCTCCAGAAAGAGCGGCGCCTCGACCCACCGTCGACAGGCGGCTGGCAGCGCCCGCTTCCACTCGCGAAAGAGTCGTTTCTGGCGGTCGCGTTCCGCGCGCTCGTCGAACAAGGCGAGCGGCACCCGGATGTCCTGGTAGGCCTGGGGCAATTGGAGGCCCAGCTTCTTGAGGTCCGGCACGACATTGGGGAGCGAACGCGCCACGAGTGGGCGGCCCGCCGCCGCCGCCTCGAGGAACGGAAGACCGAAACCCTCCTGGACGGAGGTGAGGATCGTAACCTCGCTCGCAGCCAGGAGGTCCATGACGGGCGGTCCCGGTGACGGCGCCGTGGACAGGATCCCAAGATGAAGCCGCCAGCCTTCCTTTCTAGCCGTCGTCGCCAGACGATCGTGGTACGACTGCTCCGCCGGTGAGCTCGGTCCTCCTGTTGTGACGAGCCAGGCATCGGGTCGGAGCCATCGCGTCAGCAGGAAGGCTTCCGCCACGTTTTTGCGACGCAACAGGCGGCAGGGGAGAAGCCAGACGGGGGCGCCATCGCCAAGTTGCGCTTTCAGCCACCGGCGCGCACGGCGCACCGGCTCGCCGCCAGGCCGTGCCGGGCGCTCCATGAGGTTGGGCACCCAGGCGCTCACGCCGGGGAGATGACGCGCGAGGATCGCGGCATCGGCGCGGTTGATCGCTGCGTGACGGACGTTGGCCACGGACGGGAGCACAGCCCGGGCGGCCCGCGCGAGGGTGCCGAGACCGGCCCGCCGAAAATCCGACCAGCGTTGCCATCGATGATCGAACCACCAGTCATGGTGATGTTCCACCAGCGTTATCCCCTTGCCGGTGCATGCCTCGACGAGCCCCGTATTCAGGAGAGGATTTCGACCGAGACCCGGGTTATGAGTCCACACGACGGTGTCCGCGCTCGCGGCGGCCAGAAGACCCGCGATCGCGGTCACAAGCAGGCGGCGGGTTCTGTCGGGAGCGCGGCGCTGTTCCTCGAGATAGCCGAAGGCGGGGACCACGCAGACCTCGAGCGCGGCCGGATCCAGCGACCGGCGGAGCGCCTCCCTCCATCCGGCTTCGGCGGCTTCCCCGGACGCCAGGGTGACGCGGTGATGGCCGGGACCGGCCGCTCGCAGGATGTGCGGCAAGGCGAGTTCAATGACGCGGCGCACACCGCCCGGACGCAAGTGATGGTGGACAACGATCAAGTGCACGATCAACGAGGCTCCCGCAGCAGGACAGTCGCCAAGCCGGCGGATTTTTCCAGTATGAAACCTGGCGAAAATCTTAGAGCCCGTCTGAAAAGCAGGAAGGGCCCTGTGTTCGCAGGAAAGGCTGGATGGCGAGGCGCGACGAAGGAGCATGCCCTTCCAGGGGTCCGGGACTGAGGAGCAACCCGCGCCCGGTCCCGCGAATGCGGGTGGAAACCCTCGCCGCCCTCCGGACACCCTCCTCCATCCGACGGGACAGGGTCGGGGTGAGGGTGCATCTAATTTCGCCCATATGGATAAGAACCGTTGGCAGCGATTCCCAACCCAAGGCAACCTCGCAGTCCCCAATGGCCGATTTTTTCCAGACAGGCGCTGTCGCCACGCTCCATCGGTTGGGCAGACCCGACGTGGCGCGTATGGAGCGTGAGTTGGTCCAGTTCGCCGAGGAATCACCCATCGCCCTCGTGCTTCCCTGCCATGTTCGTGAGGTGGGCACGCCCGCCCTCCGCGGCATCATCCGCGAGCTCACACAGATCCAGTATGTCCGCCAGATCGTGGTCGGGGTGGACGGCGCGACGCGCCCGCGGGAGTGGCAACGGGCGCGCCGGGCCTTCGCCCAACTGCCCCGCACGACTCGGCTCCTTTGGAACGACGGGCCGAGAATGCAGCGCCACTTCGAGAAACTCGAAGAGGCGGAATTGGCGGCCGGACCGCCGGGCAAGGGTCGGAACGTGTGGATCTGTTTCGGGTACGTCCTCGCCAGCGACCAGGCGAGCATGGTGGCGGTCCATGACTGCGACATCCGGACTTACAACCGGGAGCTTCTGGCCCGGCTCTGTTACCCGGTCGCGCACCCGAGCCTCGGCTTTGATTTCTGCAAGGGGTATTATGCGCGTCTCACGGACCGTCTCAACGGGCGCGCCATGCGCCTGCACGTCACCCCCCTGCTGCGGGCCCTGCGCAGCATCCTCGGCCCTCATCCGTATCTCGTGTACATGGACACCTTCAGATACCCGCTCGCCGGCGAGGTCTCGCTGGACGTCGATCTCGTCCGCCGCGTGCGCATCCCGCACGACTGGGCGCTCGAGATTGGGCTCCTGGCGGAGGTCTTCCGGAATTCGGCCCCGCGCGCCATCTGTCAGTCGGAACTTTGCGAAAACTACGATCACAAGCACCAGGACCTTTCGGTTCGGGATCCTGACAAGGGTCTCAACAAGATGGCGGTCGACATCACGAAATCCTTCTTCCAGAGGATGGCCGCGGAGGGCATCAAACTGGACACCGGCCTGTTCGACACCCTTCTCAGCGCCTACATGCGACAGGCCGAGGACACCCTTCGATTCTACTCGGCGGATGCCACAATCAACGGCCTGACCTACCCCGCGGCACGAGGAGGAACGCGCCGTCGCCACATTCGTCCGGAGCATCCGCGTCGCCGCCAAGGATTACCTCGACAACCCTCTCTGGAGTCCCCTGATCCCGAACTGGAACCGAGTCCATTCCGCGCTCCCGAATTTCTTCGAGGAACTCAAGGACGCCGTCGACGCGGACAACCGGGAGTAGTTTCGGCCCGCGGTTCTTGGGCCGTGAGCCGTTCCGTTTCACTTTTGAACAGGGGGCCCTCCATGAACCGCGCGTGCGTAGCCGCCCAGATAACGAGGCGGAGCCCAGCTGGCTCCGCCTCGTCACCTCGGCGGCTACGCGAGACCACCTTCGACCGCTGCATTTGCCCTCGCCCTTCGGTCGCCCTCCCCATTCCATCGGGACATGCACGCGACCGGTGCGATTCGCCCCCGTCATTTCGCCAGCGACAACAACGCCGGCATCTGCCCCGAGGCGTGGGCGGCGCTGGGCGAACTGAACGCCGGACACGCCCTGGGGTATGGCGCTGACCCGTGGACCGCCCGCGCCTGTGATCTCATCCGGGAATTCTTCGAAACCAACTGCGAGGTGTTCTTCGTCTTCAACGGGACGGCCGCCAACGCCCTCGCCCTCGCCTCGATCTGCCGCGCTCATCACGCGGTTCTCTGCCACGCCTTCTCGCACATCCAGCGGGATGAATGCGGCGCGCCCGAATTCTTCAGCGGTGGGGCCAAGCTCCTGCCATTGCCCGGCGAGCATGGCCGACTCGAACCGGACACCGTCGAGACCGCGGTGGCCTCGCATTTCCCGCTGCACGCCTCCCGGCCCGCAGCCGTCAGCCTCACGCAGGTCACCGAGTGCGGCACCACCTATCGCCCCGAGGTCCTCGAGGCCCTCGGCAGCGTCGCCCATCGGCTTGGATTAAAGGTCCACATGGACGGCGCCCGCCTCGCCAATGCCCTCGCCTTCCTGGATTGCGCCCCCGCCCGGATCACCCATCGGGCCGGCGTTGACATCGTCAGTCTTGGAATGACCAAGAACGGTGGTCTGAGCAGCGAAGCCCTCGTCGTGTTCGACCTGGAACTCGCGCGCGAACTCGATTACCGGCTGAAACAGGCGGGACAACTCGCCTCCAAGATGCGGTTCCTCGCCGCGCCGTGGATCGGGCTGTTGGGGACCGGTGCCTGGCTTAAGAACGCCAGTCACGCCAATGCCATGGCCGCGCGGCTCGCCGCGGCTCTGGCCCGGATCCCGGGTGTGTCCCTCCGCCATCCCCCCGAGGGAAACGGGGTCTTCGTCGATCTCCCGCCGGCGATCATTGCGGGTCTGCGGGCCGCCGGCTGGCACTTCTACGTATTCGAGGGCGACACCGGATGCCGGTTGATGTGCTCCTGGGACACGACATCGGAGGACGTCGATGAGTTCGTCGCCACGGCCGCGGGATGCGCTCACGCGCCCGCCGGCCATCCGCTCGCGTCCGGTGCGACCCCGACGGGGTGATGGCGCATTCGACCGTCACTTCGGCCGAAACCCGGGCGGCAGACTGGAGGGCGGTTCGCCTTGGGACGACGAAGGGGGAGGCGGAGGCGGTTCGGGGACCTCCAGACCGGCCGACGTCAGGCGCTCCCTCGCCTTCGCCGCCGCGGGCGTGTTCGGGAATTCGATCACGATTCTTTGCATGAGCTGGACGGCCTGATCCTGTTTTCCAAGGCGATTGTAGAGATTGACCAGGTGAATGGCCGACCACCCCTTCCGCTCCGCTTCGAAGTTGTGTTGCAGGACCTCCTCGTATTCGAGGGCCGCGGCGAGGGGATTGTGGAGGTCCTTCTCGTAAATCTCAGCGATGCGGATCTGGGCGTGAACCGCCCGGGGATTCTCCTTCAGATACTCGCGGAGCAATCGGACGGCTTCCAGGTAATCGCCTTCGCCATAGGCCTTCTCGACGAGGTCATAGGTGGATTCCGGGAGGTCTTCACCCTCATCGTCGAACATCGCGCCGGCAGTGCGGTCCGCCGCGTATTGTGCGATGTCATGCGCCACCAACACTCCAAGCCCGACGAGCGAGGCCACTCCGAGGAATCCCCAGAGAAACACCCGCGCGAATCCGCCCTTCACCGCCACCACCGTGGTGTTCCGAAGCGGGACCGGCTCCTGTTCCGGTGTCATCTCCCCGGCGTCGGGGGCGTTCGTGGCAGCCCCGGCTCCCTGCTGCGCCGTCGACGACGGGCTGGCGGGTGCATTTGCGATTCGCCAGGCCCTCGCGAACAAAACTCCGAAAAGGAGGGTTCCGAGGACTGCGGCCACATAGAGCCCAAGCTTGACCTGTGGTTTCATCGGCGCGCATCCGCACCATCGCCGAGCCACCGCGACGCGGCAACGCGTTTCACCACGATGGACACAAACGATTCACCACGAGGGCACCGAGGGCGCAAAGAGAGGGCCGGAGAACATGGGGAGTGAATTGACAGGGCTCATGGTGAATGATGACCGACGAACGCGCGACTTGCTCCGATGAGTTCTCCATGGGCCATCGCCTCGGTGGTGCTGACGGCACTCAACCTTGTCCTCCTGATCCTTGTCGGCATTTGGCTCCGGCGCCTCTCGTCCCCGGAGACATTCCGCCCATTGTTCGACTCCATCGCAGGCGAGACGCGTCGCGCCGAGGATGCACTCCGGGCGGACTTCGCGCGCCAACGCCAGGAACTCCACGGTCAGATCGATGGGATGCGGTTGGTTCTCGACCAGCGCCTCGATCAGCTCCAGGAGCGCAGCAGCGCCCGGTTGGAGGAGATCCGAAGGACCGTCGACGAACGCCTTGAGGGCACGCTCCAGCGCCGTCTCGGCGAATCCTTCAAGCTGGTCAGCGAACGACTCGAACGGGTCCATAAGGGCCTCGGCGAGATGCAGGCCATGGCCAGGAGTGTCGGCGACCTCCAGCGCGTCCTCACCAACGTCAAGACGCGCGGCACCTGGGGCGAGATTCAGTTGGGCGCTTTGCTGAGTCAAATCCTCACCCCGGAGCAGTATGCCAGCAATGTCGCGCCCCGGCCGAACGCCGCCGAACGCGTGGAGTTCGCGATACGGCTGCCGGGTTCCGGCACCGGCGATGCGCCGGTCTGGCTCCCGATCGACGCGAAGTTCCCGGTCGAGGATTACCGCCGGCTGACCGACGCCGCGGAACGCTCCGATGCAGCAGCGGTCCACGAAGCCGGGCGCGCCCTCGAGGCGCGTCTCCAGGCGCAAGCCCGCGACATTCGCGCAAAGTACATCGCGCCGCCGCACACGACCGATTTTGCGATCCTGTTCCTGCCCTCGGAGGGCTTGTACGCGGAGGTCCTCCGTCGCCCGGGCCTCTTCGAAAACCTTCAACGGGATCACCGCGTCGTCCTCTCCGGACCCACGACCCTCGCGGCGCTTCTCAACAGCCTGCAGATGGGATTCCGCACGCTGGCCATCCAGGAGCGATCGAGCGAGGTGTGGACCGTGCTCGGCACGGTCAAGAGCGAATTCGGTCGCTTTGGGGAGGTGCTGGGGCGGGTGAAAAAGAAACTCGAGGAGGCCAGTCACCAGATCGAACAGACCGAGGTCCGCGCGCGCGCCATCCGTCGCAGCCTGCGGGATGTCGAGGAGATCCCGTCCCGGTTCGGACAGGCTGCGGATACCGAGACCGCGCCCGAAGCGTCGCGGAGCGGGGAATTGGCGAGCGGAGACGCAGAGGATTCCAAAGGGGAATCGGGGGGCGGCGCGCCCCCGAATCCGGAAGAGACTCTTTGAGAAACCGTCCGGCGGTTTCCGCGAACCGTTGGCTCTGCCGTGCCGCAGCCATGCGCACTGTGCGAACGCCTTACGCGGTGGCGTCCGGACGGTACCGCGATCCCCGCCGTCGTGCATGCGGCGCGAACGACCGCGGATAGAGAACCGCTCAACCCGGCGCCTGCGCCACGGAGGTGCCTTCGATATGGACCGGTTTGTAGCCGCCGACGGTCTTGAAGTAGAGCAGCAGCAGCAGGTAGATCACCGCCATGGTGGCCGGGATGAACGAGTCGGCGCGCAAGGTGCGCCGGTCGGCCTGCATGTTCGCGGCGACGATGGTCGCCTGCTCGGCGGTGCGCTGCTCCTTCGGCACCGCCTGCACGTCCCCGAGTTGCTTCCCGTCGAGGCCATTCACCTCCTCAAAGAAGAGGAATTTGCTGGGAACGGGTGATTTGTAGTTCGCGTACAGGGTGGCGTCGGTGTTGATGAGTTCGTCCTCGACGAACCGGTCCTTGGCATAGCCAAGGCCCGGCGACCCGATCAACCCGGCGGACATCATGCCGATGCCCCCCATGATGGATATGGCGACGGCCCCCGTTCTTGGAAATCGATCCGAAGCGACGGCCAGCATGGTCGGCCAGAAGAAGGTCTTGCCCAGGGCGTAAACGGCGAGAGCGGCCATCGCGCCGATGAACGTGTCAATGTGACTGACGAGGTTCAGGCCGATGCAGGCGATCGTCGCGCAGCAGACGAGAATGCCCACCGGCGACAGCCCGATCTTCTTTTCGATGAAATCGGCGCAGAACCGGAGGAGAAACATCAACATCGACGTGAAGACAAACAGGAGCTTGCCCTGGCCCGGCGTCAGGATGTTGCCGGTGATGTTCTGGATCCACCCGTCGGTGCCGAGCTCGACCGCGCCGACGAGCGCATGCACGACGAACAGCGCGAACAGGAGCCAGGCCCCGATCGAGAACCGTGTCATGAGGGCCACGACGATCAGGAGCACCCCCGAGATGGAATAGCTCGCCCAGGTCGGAAGCCCGAGGGCGTTGTCGCAGAACAACGCCAGGAGGAAACAGATCACCAGCGCGCCGAGGATCCCCACGTCCTTGAACATCTCGCCCAGGCTCAGACCCTTTTCCGACGCCTCGGACTTTGGCATGTGCTGGCCGAGGAACATCAGGCCGTAGATCGCGGTCGGGAGCAGGAACAATCCCAACTGCACTTTCCAGGAGAGGTGCATCTGGTCGCCGAGGGTCCAGCCCACGAGACCGCCGATGACCAACCCGGCCGGCCAGCTTGCATGCAGGATGTTGAGATAATGGGTTCGATTGCTCGGGAACAGGGTCGCCACCAGCGGGTTCGCGACCGCCTCGAGTGTCCCGTTCGCGACCGCGAAGATGAACGTACCCCAGTACAGAAGGTTGTACGCGCTGTTGATGCTCATGCCGCCCGAAGACGTGGCGCCAAACGTGACGAACGCCGAGAGGACGTGGAATCCGAAGGCCGCAATCACGAGCTTCCCATAGCCGATCTTGTCGCAAACGACACCGCCGATGATGATGCCAAAGCAGAAGCCCGTGAAACCGGCACCGTTGATGTTGCCAAGCTGCTGAGCGTTGAACCCGAATTCGGCCCCCCAATTCGCCAGGATGCCGCCGCGAATGCCGAAGCCGACGCCGGCGGCGAGAATGGCCATAAAGCCGGCCCAGAGCAGCCGGCCGGCGTTGGGTGCGATGCCGTCCTTTTTGATGTTCATAGGGGATCGGGGTCAGGTGGGATGGATTGGGTCGGGGGGAGGAACCTGCATCACGGGGTCATTGGGTATAGGGCGGCAGTTTCACGAGCGCGCCGCCCTTGAGGGCGGATTGGTGCGCGCACAGGCCAACGCAGGTCCAGTTGGCGGACTGCCGCGCGTTCGGAAAGGGATCGCGATCCTCGACGAGCGCGCTGATGAACTCGTGGGCGAGATGCGGGTGGCTTCCGCCGTGACCCGCACCCTGGGTGAAGCTCAGGTGGGTCTTCTTGCCCAGGTCGTAGACCCCCTTCTTCGTGAACGCGCGGATCGGAGCCGGCAACCGGCTGCGCGTAGTCCGGCGTCTTCACCGGTTTTGGAATCCGGGACTCCGGCAGTTTTGCCCGGTGCAGGATCAGGGGCTCGTGTTCGACCAGGGGCCACTCGACCGAGGCCTTCGAACCGTACACGTCGATGCTCTCGCGGTACTGCCGCGCGACGTCGAACAGGGAACGGTAGATGCGCGCGGAAAGATCGCTGTCGCGGAACTTGATGTGGGTCGTCTCAACCGCGAAGGAAGAACCGTAGTGCTGGATGAGATCCTCGCGAATGGTGCCGGACCCGAAGCAACTTACGTATTCCGCGGTGAGGTTGAGCAGCCCGCACACCGGTCCGACGCAGTGGGTCGCGTACCACATGGGCGGAAGCCCCGGCCAGTAATTCGGCCACCCATCCATGTCCTGCTGATGACTCGCCTGGAGAAACTGGATCCGGCCGAGAACGCCCTTTTCATAGAGTTCCTTCATGTAAAGGAACTCGCGGGCGTACACGACGGTCTCCATCATCATGTACTTGAGACCGGTCTTCTTCTGGAGCTCGACGATCTTCCGGCAGTCGTCCATCGAGGTGGCCATCGGGACGGTGCACGCGACGTGCTTGCCGGCCTTCAGGCCCTCGATGGTCATGGCGGCGTGATCGGGGATCGGCGAGTTGATGTGGATCGCGTCGATCCCGGGGTCCTTGAGCAGGTCACGATAGTCGGTGTACCGCCTGGCCACCCCGAAGGCATCGCCGACCGCATCCAACCGCGATCGGGTCCGCTGGCAAATCGCCGCCATGTTGGCGTTGGGGTGCCGTTGGTAGATCGGGATGAATTCGGCGCCGAAGCCGAGGCCGATGATCGCGACGTTGACCTTTCTCTGGCTCATGCTGCGTTCGGTTGGCTGCCCACCCCTGCCCCGGAGGTGAAAACGGCCTCCCGGCGCGCAACGATCGGCGGCTGAATGCCGGAGATCACATCTTGCGCTGCGAAGGGGTGTCAATTTGAAAGTCCCCGTTCCTCGGGCGGATCGCGTTTCGGAGCCTTGTTATCGACCGGGACCAATCCCCATCCGCGCGCGGCTTCGTCGAGGATGACGCTCAGGCGGCATAACAACGCCTGCCCGTCGCGGTAAAGAAAGGCCAGGAGGAGGACCAGCGTCAGTCCTGAGATCCACCACCCCCTCCAATCCACCTCGAAGACCCCGACGACCAGGAATTCGATCGCGGCAACGCCCCAAAACGCCACGTGAGCGGCAAGGGTCCAACGCGGGCGCATCCGGCATCGGAGGATCTGCGCGCCTTCGCGGGTCGCCTCGGCGGCGGTCGTCACGACCGCCCGACTCCAGCGCCGACCGAACACCTCCAGGTCAAAATCCCCCCAGCCGGCATCGACGTGGCAGGGCCACCCGCGACGCTCCAGGCCCGCGACGAGATGCTCGACCCAAAGACGGCGGTCGCGCCATGTGGCGGACCAATACGCCCGCTGCCGGACCGGTTCGCCGCCGTAGACGCGCGCCTCCGCTTCGAGGGAGTCCGGCTGGCTCACGGCCGTGGCGGGAAGACCCAGCCGACCGCGGTATCGCGCCATCCCTCGAGCGAGGGGCTGCAGGAGGTAAAGGGAGGTGAGCAGGGGACGGGACCACCACCTTCGTCGTTCCCGCGGGAGGGTGGTGCCGCGCGCCGCCAGCACGCACGCCACCGGCGGGCCAAGGATCAGCACCGCGGCGGGGACGCTCAACCAGTGGAAATGGAAGCTCAGAATGAAGACCGGGATCGCGACGAGGACCAGGTACTCGAGGCTGGTCAACAGCGGCAGGAAACTCTCCGTGGCGGGCGTGTAGAGCGTCTGGAACAGGCCCGTCGCGAAAAGGCCACGGAAGATTGCCGATTGCCGCCAGGGCAGGTCCACCGGCGTCGGAGTGGAGATCCGACCCTTCCACCGCGCCCCTCCCAGCGCATTGAAATGGGTGGGATGCTTCGCCAGCAGCATCGCTTCGGCCGCACCGTACCCCGCCTGTTGACGGAGGTAGCCGCGGATCGAAGACCGCCGGTGATGCCAGACGAATGCAGCCGGGGCAAAACGCAGGAGCCATCCCCGGCGCTGCAACCGCCAGCACACGTCGACATCATCCCCCGCGCTCCGAAAGATCGGATCGAAGCCCTCAATCGCGTCCAGGGCCCATTTCCAGAAGGCCATGTTGCAGCCAGGGACGTGTTCAGCCGTGCGATCCTCGAGCAGGACGTGCGCCGGTCCGCCGGGGGCGACCATGATGACCGCCGCGACGGGCGGATCATCCTCCGGAAGAAGGTTGGGGCCGCCCGCGCCGGCGACGTCGGGTTCATCCATCCCGGCGACCAGGAATCGGAGCCAGTCCGGGTCCACCCGACAATCGGCATCGGTGAACGCGATGATCGCGCCGGTCGCCGCGCGGATGCCGAGGTTGCGGGCGGCGGAAAGTCCGAGGTTGGAACGGACGCGCACGGTCCGAACCTGTTGGAATTCGGCAAGGATGGCCGGGGTCTGGTCGGTGGAGCCGTCGTCGACGACGATGATCTCATAGTCCGGGTACCGGAGGCGAAGGAGCGATTCGAGGCAGGCGCGGAGGGTGGACTCGCCGTTGTAGCAGGCGACGACGACCGACACGCGGTGGCCCGGGATGGGTTCCGGACCGGGGCGGAGGAACTGGAGGCGAAGGGCTTCGAACGCCGGCTTCGGATCGCGCGCGTCCGTGGTGATTCCCATCTCCCAATCCTCGACCCGCCGGCCGTCGCGCACCCATTCATCGGTGAAGCTGAAGACAACGGCCCCTGCAAGTCCGGCGTCGACGGCGGTGGCGAGCGTCCAGGAGAGGATCTCTGCCTGCCGGGCGGGGCCTTCCCGACGCGCATCGACGCCACATTCACCCAGGACCAGGGGTTTGCCCTCGGCGAGGAGATGCACGTGGGCAAGATAACCGGCGAGCGCGGACTGGCTGTGGAGGAACACGTTGAACGTGACGAAGTCGACGTCCCTGGGCTGGAGGAATTCCGTGGGGGGGAAGTTGGCGTAGGTGAACAGGGTCGCGGGCGCCGCCTGCCTCGCCGCGCCAATGATCTCATCGATGAAGGCCGCGACGCGCGCCGTCGTGCTCCAGCGCACCAGGTCGGGCGGGATCTCGCTCGCGACGGCGATGGCAATCACCGCGGGATGATCGGCGACGGATTGCACCGCGGAGGTCACCGCCGTGCGAATGGCGCGCCGCGAGGTCCGCGAATCCAGGAAGGTCGCCTGGACGTTCCAGGGAATGGTGAGGAACAACCGCAGACCGCGAATCGCCGCGGCTTCGAGCAACCACCCCGGGGGCACGTCATAGATTCGAAGGGTATTCGCCCCGAGATGGACGACCTGGTCGAGATCGGCCTCCGCCCGGCGCGGTTCCGGGAACGGTTCGCCCGCCGCGTTGGGGCCGAAGGCGCCGTACGTCAGCCCCCGCATGAAGAACCGCTCTCCACCGACGCGGAAGAACTTCCCGTCCAACCGGACGCGTTCGCCTGGGGCCGCGCAAACCCTCATGGCCGGAGTCGGGGATGGCGTGCGGTTGGAGGTGGCATACGGGAGGTTGGACGCATTCCGGCTTGGGAATCGTCACTCCTCGCTGCAGGGGGTCGGGTGCGGAGGCGGATCAAGATTCACCGCGCCCGCAAACAAGACCACGGGCGGTCTTTCGAGCCCAGCGATCGGCTTCCAGGATTTCTTCGAGCGTGGGATGCGCGACGAGATGATGATCACGCAGGGTGTCCGCGACGATGCGCGTGATGCCGGGGAAGGACAATCGGCCCTCACAGAAGGCGTCGACGGCGACTTCGTTGGCGGCGTTGAGAACGGCGGGAAGCGTACCCCCCTGTTCGCCGGCCTTGCGGGCAAGCTCCAGGGCCTGGAACCGGTCGAGATCGGGTTCCTCAAAGGTCAGGGTGCCAATGCGGGCGAGGTCGGTTCGGACCCGGGGATTCGTCACCCTGTCGGGATAAGTGAGGGCGTACTGGATCGGCAGGCACATGTCGGGCGTGGAAAGTTGGGCGAGAAGGGAGCCATCGACAAATTCGACCATGGAATGCACCACGCTCTGAGGATGGACGACAACCTGCACGCGCTTCATCTCGATGCCAAATAGCCACCGGGCCTCGATCATTTCGAGGCCCTTGTTGAACAGGGTGGCGGAATCGATCGTGATCTTACGGCCCATGACCCACGAGGGATGCCGCAGGGCCTTTTCCACGGTGATCCCGGCGAAGTCGCCCTTGGGGGTGCAACGAAACGGACCTCCGGACGCCGTGAGCCAGAGCGTCCGGACGGAGTCGGTCGGACGGCCGTCCAGGCACTGAAAGATCGCCGAATGTTCACTGTCGACGGCCAGGACACGGGCGCCATTGCGGGCGGCCTCCCCCATCACCATCGCGCCGGCCATGACCAGGATTTCCTTCGACGCGACCGCGATGTCGCGTCCGCCGCGCAGGGCGGCCAGTGCCGGGGCCAGCCCGGCGGTTCCCACTATAGCGATCAGGATAATGTCGGCGTCCGAAAGGGTCGCGAGCTCGACGAGGCCCTCGGGTCCGGAGAACACCTGGATCTCCGATGGAAGGGCGGCGCGAACCTGGCCGGCCTTCTCCGGATCATGGATACAGACCGCCTGGGGTCGATGGCGCCGGGCCTGATCAATAAGGGCCTCCGCATTGCGGCCGGCGGCGAGCCCAACGATGCGGATTCGGTCGGGTAGGTCGTCGGCCACCTTCAGGGTACTGGTGCCAATCGAACCGGTGCTGCCCAGCAGGACCACGCGCTTCATGAAGGCGGGAGATTGGCGCAAGGACCCCGGCAGGCCAAGCATCGGGGCGAATCGGTATTCCGGGTGCCCCGCGGCACGGCACCGATGGCCATCCCGCATGTTCCCTTTCCCATCGGATGCATCCGATGCATCCGATGGGAAAGGAGGGAGACCAACGATCGGTTCGAGCGTCGCTACGCGGCGGGTTTTTCCCTGTGCAGATCCCGGATGACGCAGTGGACGAAGTGCAGCTTCGTCACGGCGGGGCCGTTCAACACAAACGGGTAAAGGTCCGGTTGGCCCATGCTGCGGGCCGCCTCGTTGAGGACGGCCGTGAGGGAAATCCAGGCGTGCACCCGTCCAAGGAAGGCAGTTCCGTCGGCGTCCCCCGCCCCGGTGTAGAGAACCTCCGGCCCGAACGGATCGACGCGCAGCGGCAGGGCGCCACTCGTCAGGCCAAAGTGCATGGCGGTCTCGAGGGTGGAATACATATGAAGATAATGGGCCCAGGATTCCGCCCAATCCTCCCACGGATGGGCCGAGGCGTAGGCACTGATGAACTGCGTCCGCCATTCGGGAGGGGGGCCCTCGCGATAGTGCCGGTCCAGGGCCGCGGCGTAATCGGCGGTCTCGTCTCCAAATAACTCGCGGAAGCGCGGCAGCCAGTCGGTGGAGCGGACCAGGAGATCCCAGTAGTAATGGGCGAGCTCATGCCGGAGATGGCCGACGACGGTACGATAGGGCTCGGTCAGGCTCTCGCGATGACGGGCGCGGTAATCGTCGTCCGCCTCCGCGATGTCGAGGGTGATCAGACCCTTGGCGTGGCCGGTCACGACTGGCGGCGCGTCGGGCAGCGATTCCAGGAAGTCAAACGCCAGTCCCCGCGTCGGCTCCTCGGTCTTTGGAATCACTGGCAGTCCAAGATTCAGCAGGGCGAACAGGACGCGACGTTTCGCCGTTTCGATTTCCAGCAGGCGCTCCGTGTTCCTGGGCCGGGCCAGCACCGGCACGGTGCGGGTGAGTTTGCAGGAGAGGCAAAGCGTGTCGGCGCTGGTCGCGGGGACAAGCCAATTGCACGCCTGCGGCCCGGCGCGGCGACCGCAGAATCGAAATAATGGCCGGGGACGCCGCGTATCCTGCGAAAGATTCCAGGCCTTGTTCTCCGCGGGATCCAGGGCGCCGAGCACACGGCTCGTGGGATCAAAGGCGACTTCGGCGCCGCATTTGAGGCAGCGCGCGTTGGTGAAAAACAGCGGTTGGCGGCATCGGCAGTGGAAGGACTTCATTGCATGAACCGTCGGCAGGAGAGTGCCGCCACGCACACACCGGGTGAAAGCGGCGATTCACCCGATTCACCCGGGATTGCCTTGGCTCGCTGGAGACCGGTCCCTAAGCTCCGCCGAACCCGCAACGGAAACCATGAACACCGCTGTCGCCAACACCTTTCCCAAGCTCCACAACGCGATGTGGCCCGGCCTTGTCGGCAAGGGCGGTTCGGGGGCCGAGCCGTGCATTGATCTCGACACCATGTTGGACCTGACGGCCAGGGCCGAGGTCAACGGCGCGAAGTTCGACGGCGTTGACCTCTTCCTCTACGACCCGCATGTGCCCATCGACATCAACGACGACGGCATCCGCAAACTGTCGACAAGATCCGCACAAAGGGATTTGTCGTCGGATCCGTGGTGGCGCCGGTCTGGCTCCACGGGCTCCGCCATGGGGGATGAAGACGCGCGCAAGAACTTGCTGGAGGCGGTCCGCAAGGCGTGCCGGATTGCGAAGTCGCTCAGGGAACTCGGGAGCCGGCCCTATGGCATCGTCCGCATCGATTCCGCCTGCCGGCGTCGACCGATTGGGATCAGGATCCGAAGGGCAACACGCAACAGATCGCGCCACCTTCAAAGAGGCGGCAAAGATCGCCAAGGACCACGGCGAACGGCTGGCGGCAGAAGGCGAGATTTGCTGGGGCGGCATGCATTCCTGGAAGTACATGATCCGGATCGCTCGAAGAGGTCGGTCTGCCGAAGTACGCTGGGGTTCCAGGCGGACATGGCACACACGCTTCTCTACCTGCTGGGCTGCAACGCCGCCGAGCACCGGATCGTGCCCGAGAAATTCCATTGGGAGCCGGACAATTCCACGCGGCGATGAAGAAGATGACGGCACGCGCTCCGTCCCTGGACGATCGACTTCCACGTCGCCCAGAACGACGCGACGGTCAAAGGTTCCGGCGATCACGATAAGACTGGCAAACACTGTATGGCGAACGATCCGAATGGGAAACTCAACGTCCCCCGTGACGCCGGCTATTGGCTGCGGGACGACACCGGCAAGGTGCTCAAAAGCTCAAACACATCTGCTGGGACGGCTGCATGTTCCCGAATGAACGTCATGATGCGGCAGCAGACCTGGAACGACATCCTCGCCGCGATGCTCCAGGTCCGCGAAAACCATGGCTGGAAAGGGTGAACCCCGGAGCGGCGCCCATCGGGACACGCAACCGCGTAGGGGTATGCCCTAACCTCGAAGAGGTTTCGTCACCCGCATCGACCCAACAACCGACCCCTTTTGGTTTTCCGCGGAATCTTGTAACGCATCACGAACCACGAACTTCCCAGAAAACGGGTGCGACTGTGTTCACGCTCGGCCCGGAGGCAGATCTGGGATATCTGGTCCGATTGCCGGAGGGTCGCGGGAGAGTTGGGTGAGTCGGATCCGAGTGGATATTGCGGTTCGTAGGAGATGCTGCGACGAGGCGCTCGCAAAAAGGAGAGTGCATGGCCCCATTCTTCTTTCGCAGGGATCTCCCTGGTCTCCCGCGACCCTCCGGGTCGCTCGGACTCTCTTTCGTCCTGTTCCGGGGGCCGCGCTCGTCCCTCGAAGCCGGCGGCGGCGAGAACGTCGTTGAGTTAAGAAAGGATGACCAAGCCCCTTGGCGATGCAGTGAGTGAGACAGTTCCTGCTGCGGCTGCGAAGCGCCATCAGAGTTCATATCGCTGCGCTTATAATACGCATTAGCGCATGCAATCCAGAATCGTTCGACCGGTTTGTTTAAAGGGATGCAAAGGTTGATATCATCGAGACAACTGTCCACTCTCCGTCAGGTATGCCTCTACCGCGATCTCCGGAGCGACCTTCTGTGCTGCCCTGATGTACCACTCTACTGCGAAATCGCGCGTATCGCCGCTTGGAAGGGTGTTGATCCACTCCCAGGGTTCCCTTGCATTTGTCGCGGTCCACGTCTCCATTAACTGCCTAATGGCCGCCTGCTTGGCTGCGTCAGTCCGCAGCCCGACTGCCCACGTGGCCGCTGCCTGACCATTTTCTTGAGCCCACTCCGATATTATGCCCACAAGGTCTGCCTCGCGGCTATCCGAATATGGTAGGTCCGCAAAGCGTCTGGCCGCCTCTGCTGGGAGATCCTCTGCCAAGGCCACCAGGACAGACCCTTCAAACACCTCAAACATCTCAGGGGAAACCAGGTTCTCCCCAGCCCAGTCAAGCGCGGCATCTACCCCAGTCTTCGCCCAAGCGTTTGCCAAACTGCTTAACCCGGCTCGTTTGGTGTCTTCGTCCCCAAACGTTTGCAGATACTCCCAAGCCGCGGCAGGCTGTGTTTTCGCCAAACCACTAACATCCCTGAAGGAATGTAGAGAACGCGGGGGCAGAGCTGATGGGCAGGTGACTTTGGATTGGGTTCCGGAGCGACGGGACGTCGCCCCCGGGTTCTTTACATTCCCGGGTTGAACGTAGCCGCTGCGTGGTGGGGCGCCTGGACCGTCGAACGGCGTTCTGCGGAAAGTGATGCGGCCTGGTTCCCGCACGGATTTGCACCCCTCTTCAAGGGGATGGATTTCCCGCACCCGACACGGTCTGAGATTGGCATTCGGTCGCCGGAATGCTCGTTGCGGGCCTCAATCTCGCCCTCTCTGCCACGACAGGCGACACGACTCCCTTTGAGGCCGGGGCGTCTCAAGGCAAGAGGAAGTTCTGCGGTCGATGACATGGCGTCAGGGCGGTTCACGAGCGGGTCGTCGCTGCGGGACCGCAGCAAACTGTCCCGGACGCCACGAACCGGCGTGGATGAGCGCCACGTCGCAGTGCGGACATCGCCACGAAGAACCGAAGGGCGGAGGGGAGACGCCTGGTGGGGCAACCAAGGCTTCGGTGCCAGGTGCTGGAGTTGAAGTCGTGGGTTGCCAGGCTGCCCGCTCGGCGGCCGAAAGGATGGGTTCCTGGCGCAGTAGGGCGCGGACCCGGTTGAAGTTGCGGCGCCCACCGGGATGGAGCCATCCAAAGCGTCGGACGCGGTGGAAGCCCTGGGGAAGGACGTGTTGGAGGAAGCGTCGGATGAACTCGAAGGGTTCGAGGTCGACGTGGCGGTTCTGGCCTGAGGCGCTTTCACGGTATGGCCATCGCAGGCGGCCATCGGGAAGACCGCTCAGAGGTTGGTTTCCGGTCGCGGTCTTGAACACGTAGCGGCTGAGGTAGCGCAGGGCATTCTCTCCGGTTCCGGCTTGGGCGCTGTGGACGATCCAACGCTGTTTCCAGACCTTGCCCGGGATGTCTCGGTAGGCATCAGGACAAAGCTTTTGGAGTGAGATTCTAAAGAGATTGCGGAAGCGGTCACTCAAGGCCCGGACCGGCAGGATGTAGTCGGTGCGACTGGCAACCCACTGGCGGCGATCCAAACTCAGTCCACCCCCCGGCACGAGGTAATGAACGTGCGGGTGGTGGACGAGCGTCCGACTCCAGGTGTGCAGAACCCCGAGCATTCCCAGGGAGGCTCCCAGGCGACGGGGATTGCCCGCCAGATCCTGAAGCCCTTGGGAGCTGGCGTCGAAGAGCAGGTCGTAGCCCAGCTTCGGATGCGAGCGCAGCCACGCGCGGAGCGCCTCCGGGACGGTGAAGGTCACCAGGAAATACGGCACGGGCAGCAGCAAGGTCCGGTTGGCCTCCAGCCAATGGTCGGCGTCGGCGGCGCCGCATTGTGGACAGTGCCGGTCATTGCAGGAGTGGTAACTGAAGAGCTGGTGTTCGCAGTTGGGACAGCAATACACGGAACCACCGAGCGCCGGGGTGCGGCACCGGAGGATCGTCGCCAGGACTTCACGCTGGCGGGACGGCATCGACGAAGCAAAACGCGCGAGGTAATCCGGCGCCCAGCGGCGCAGGACTTCATGAACGCGGAGGCATTCGCCACCGTCAGGGGCGGCGGCCAGGCTCACCGGAACCGGGCCTCAGAGGTCGCCCATGAGCGAGTTCAGACGCTTCTGGTGCTGTGTCTGGCAGAGCGAGGTCAGATGAGCGTAGATGGCGGTGGCGACCGGACTGCTGTGACCGAGGTTGACCTGAAGTTGCCGGAGGTTCTCACCTTGTTCGAGGAGGTGAGTGGCATAGGAATGTCGGAGAGTGTGGATCGAAGCAGTCTTCTTGACGCCGCTGGCTTCGAGGGCGAGGCGAAAGGCACGTTGCAGGGTGGAACGGCACATGGGTTCCAGTGCGGTGGGTGCGCCGAGACCATTGTGCCCCTTGGCCGGGAAGAGGAGTTTTGGATGGCGATGGGTTCGCCAAAGCTGGCGAAGCCGTTCCAAAGTCCGGTTGGGTAGCGGCACGAAGCGGTCGCGATTGCCTTTGCCGCCCCGAATGTGAAGGAACATGCGACCGGAATCGATGTCACTGACGCCCAGGCTTAGAGCCTCGCCCAACCGCAGGCCGCAGGAGTAGATCGTGGCAAGGGCCACCTGATGGTCGAGGGCGGGGACGGCGGCCAGGATGCGGCGTACTTCCTCAACGGAGAGGATGACCGGCAGCTTGGACTGCGGGGTGGCGCGGGCAAAAGCCAGTTCGGAGGGCCAGGATCGCTGAAGAGTTTTCTCCCAGAAGAGTTTGATGGCGCAGAAGGCCTGGGTGGAGGAGGAGCGGGAGAAGCGGCGCTGGGTCTTGAGATGGATGAAGTACTGGCGAAGATCCTCCGGAACGAGGAGATCGGGGGACCGATCAAAATGCTCGGCGAGTTGACGAACGCAGGCCCAATAACTGCGTTGGCTGCGGAGTTGGAGTGGCAGGAGGGCGAGATCGTCGGCAAAGCGATTCAGGATGGCGTGAGGACTGGTCTTTTTTTATGCATGGCAGCGTTGAATGAGGATGAGGGAGCCTTGTCCCAGCGACTGAAAGGCGTCGAGACGCTCGAGACCGTGCAGGCAGAAGACGAGAGATGAAACCACGAACCCAACCGGACCTCGCCAGCACCCTGGAAAGTCAGGGCGGTCAGCCGCCCCGCCGCGCAGCGGCTTCGTTCAACCAGTCGGTCGAGGCAACGGCGAATAGGCCACAGCTTCCAGGCTTGAGTAGAGCGCGCCGTGCCTCACCTCGGCGTTCTGCGAATGAGTTTGTATCGCGCCCGGCCGTTTAAGTTTCCATTGCTCTTTTAGAGCCCGAGGTTTTTCGAAGCATTTCGCCGGGGTATTTTTGGATCCGTACTGGAGCAGTGACGGTATGTTCGCTCAGTTTCAGTGTCTTGTTTCGCTACATCGCGGTTTTAGTGCAAATTTGATCGTCGTTTTGCTCGAGGTTGGCAGTTGAATCGCAGAACCAGTCAGTCGAGCGAATCGGTGCCAGTCGTCGCGTTTCCGAGATTTGGTCCGAGAGCGTACATTTTGATCGAGGTTGAGTTCGGTTCCGCCACCGATCGCTCACTTTTATCGTTCGGCAAAGGCAGTGGTCTGCCGGCGTCTCGTGGACCACGATTGATGATTCCAAGCCATTCGCCAAGTGGGATTGACTCTTGCCGGAGAAGCCCACATGGGTAGCATGCCCGCCATATGAAAAGCGACGTGCGGAAACTTGTTCACGCAACGCCATTTGTGCCGTTCACGATTCATTTAGCGGATGGCGGCCATCTGCGCGTCGCCACGGTCGACCACATCGCGGTTCCACCGGCTGGAGGCAGGATCTTTGTTTTTGGTGACAGCGACGAATACGACGTTATTTCTGCCCTTATGATCACACGCATTACCGTCGATCGCGAGTCTGCGCCATCAGGCCAGACGAAATGAGCTTGCCGAACATCCCTGAAGGAATGTAGAGAACGCGGGGGCAGAGCTGATGGGCAGGTGACTTTGGATTGGGTTCCGGAGCGACGGGACGTGAGGTATTTTCGAAAGTTGTGTATGAGAGGAAAGAAGGCGTGTGCATCCTGAGGGTGCGAAAACCCGCCCCATCCGGGGCAAAACAAGATGCACACATGGACAAAAGCAACGTAGTTCGACTGGAAACGCAAGGCTCAAGCGTGACGGAGGAACGCACGGCGTTGGAACAGATACTTCGCCAGGGGGGGCCCAGCGAATGCTCCAGCAAGCGATCGCCAACGAGGTCGACGAGTTCGTGGCAGCTCACGCCTCGTGTCGGACCCCGGAGGACCTCCAGGCGGTGGTGCGCAATGGCTCCTTACCCGCACGCAAGATCGTCACCGGCTTGGGCGCCCTGAAAGTCCAACAACCACGAGTCCGGGATCGGCGGGCCAAAGACAAAGTCACTTTTAATAGCGGTATTCTTCCCCGGTATTTGCGGAGGGTACCGAGCGTCGACGCACTGATCCCCGCCCTCTACCTGCGCGGGATCTCCACGGGCGACTTCACCGAGGCATTGGAATCAATCCTGGGTCCCAATGCGGCCGGCTTGTCCGCGGCCAACATCGTGCGTCTCAAGGAGGGGTGGGAAGTGGAGTACCAGCAGTGGAGTCGACGGGATTTGAGCGCCAAGAGCTATGTATATTGGTGGGCCGACGGGGTGTACTTCAACGTCCGCTTGGAGGACCAGCGGCGGTGCATCCTGGTGCTGATGGGAGCCTTGCCAGACGGCACCAAGGAGTTGATCGCCGTGGTCGACGGGGAGCGCGAAAGCAAACTCTCCTGGCTGGACGTATTGCGGGACTTGAAGGCCCGCGGATTGGCGGCCGGACCCGCCCTGGCGGTGGGGGATGGTGCACTGGGATTCTGGGCGGCGATGGCCGAGGAATTTCCCGGGACCCGTGAGCAACGGTGCTGGGTCCACAAGACGGCCAACGTCCTGGACAAGTTGCCCAAGACGCTTCAACCGACGGCCAAGGACAAAATCCACCAGATGTATCAGGCGCCCACCAAGGAAGCCGCTTTGAAGGCCTTCGACGCTTTCGTCTCACTGTACGACGCAAAGTATCCCAAAGCGTGTGAGTGCCTGCAGAAGGATCGGGAGGTCCTCTTCAATTTTTACGATTTCCCGGCGGCCCATTGGCAGCACTTGCGCACCACCAATCCCATCGAGAGTACCTTCGCAACGGTGCGCCTGCGGACCGAACGCACCAAGGGCTGCGGATCACGCATGGCGACCTTGACGATGGTGTGGCAACTCGCTCGAGCGGCCGCCAAAGGATGGCGGCGCCTCAATGGTTGCGAACTTCTCGGCAAAGTAATCGATGGAGTCATCTTCGTGGACGGCGAAGAAGCAAAGGCCATCGCATAATCCCTATTTCCCTCACGATGCACGCGCCCGAACTTCACCCCTTATACACAACTTATTGACATATCTCACGGGACGTCGCCCCCGGGTTCTTTACATTCCCGGGTTGAACGTAGCCGCTGCGTGGTGGGGCGCCTGGACCGTCGAACGGCGTTCTGCGGAAAGTGATGCGGCCTGGTTCCCGCACGGATTTGCACCCCTCTTCAAGGGGATGGATTTCCCGCACCCGACACGGTCTGAGATTGGCATTCGGTCGCCGGAATGCTCGTTGCGGGCCTCAATCTCGCCCTCTCTGCCACGACAGGCGACACGACTCCCTTTGAGGCCGGGGCGTCTCAAGGCAAGAGGAAGTTCTGCGGTCGATGACATGGCGTCAGGGCGGTTCACGAGCGGGTCGTCGCTGCGGGACCGCAGCAAACTGTCCCGGACGCCACGAACCGGCGTGGATGAGCGCCACGTCGCAGTGCGGACATCGCCACGAAGAACCGAAGGGCGGAGGGGAGACGCCTGGTGGGGCAACCAAGGCTTCGGTGCCAGGTGCTGGAGTTGAAGTCGTGGGTTGCCAGGCTGCCCGCTCGGCGGCCGAAAGGATGGGTTCCTGGCGCAGTAGGGCGCGGACCCGGTTGAAGTTGCGGCGCCCACCGGGATGGAGCCATCCAAAGCGTCGGACGCGGTGGAAGCCCTGGGGAAGGACGTGTTGGAGGAAGCGTCGGATGAACTCGAAGGGTTCGAGGTCGACGTGGCGGTTCTGGCCTGAGGCGCTTTCACGGTATGGCCATCGCAGGCGGCCATCGGGAAGACCGCTCAGAGGTTGGTTTCCGGTCGCGGTCTTGAACACGTAGCGGCTGAGGTAGCGCAGGGCATTCTCTCCGGTTCCGGCTTGGGCGCTGTGGACGATCCAACGCTGTTTCCAGACCTTGCCCGGGATGTCTCGGTAGGCATCAGGACAAAGCTTTTGGAGTGAGATTCTAAAGAGATTGCGGAAGCGGTCACTCAAGGCCCGGACCGGCAGGATGTAGTCGGTGCGACTGGCAACCCACTGGCGGCGATCCAAACTCAGTCCACCCCCCGGCACGAGGTAATGAACGTGCGGGTGGTGGACGAGCGTCCGACTCCAGGTGTGCAGAACCCCGAGCATTCCCAGGGAGGCTCCCAGGCGACGGGGATTGCCCGCCAGATCCTGAAGCCCTTGGGAGCTGGCGTCGAAGAGCAGGTCGTAGCCCAGCTTCGGATGCGAGCGCAGCCACGCGCGGAGCGCCTCCGGGACGGTGAAGGTCACCAGGAAATACGGCACGGGCAGCAGCAAGGTCCGGTTGGCCTCCAGCCAATGGTCGGCGTCGGCGGCGCCGCATTGTGGACAGTGCCGGTCATTGCAGGAGTGGTAACTGAAGAGCTGGTGTTCGCAGTTGGGACAGCAATACACGGAACCACCGAGCGCCGGGGTGCGGCACCGGAGGATCGTCGCCAGGACTTCACGCTGGCGGGACGGCATCGACGAAGCAAAACGCGCGAGGTAATCCGGCGCCCAGCGGCGCAGGACTTCATGAACGCGGAGGCATTCGCCACCGTCAGGGGCGGCGGCCAGGCTCACCGGAACCGGGCCTCAGAGGTCGCCCATGAGCGAGTTCAGACGCTTCTGGTGCTGTGTCTGGCAGAGCGAGGTCAGATGAGCGTAGATGGCGGTGGCGACCGGACTGCTGTGACCGAGGTTGACCTGAAGTTGCCGGAGGTTCTCACCTTGTTCGAGGAGGTGAGTGGCATAGGAATGTCGGAGAGTGTGGATCGAAGCAGTCTTCTTGACGCCGCTGGCTTCGAGGGCGAGGCGAAAGGCACGTTGCAGGGTGGAACGGCACATGGGTTCCAGTGCGGTGGGTGCGCCGAGACCATTGTGCCCCTTGGCCGGGAAGAGGAGTTTTGGATGGCGATGGGTTCGCCAAAGCTGGCGAAGCCGTTCCAAAGTCCGGTTGGGTAGCGGCACGAAGCGGTCGCGATTGCCTTTGCCGCCCCGAATGTGAAGGAACATGCGACCGGAATCGATGTCACTGACGCCCAGGCTTAGAGCCTCGCCCAACCGCAGGCCGCAGGAGTAGATCGTGGCAAGGGCCACCTGATGGTCGAGGGCGGGGACGGCGGCCAGGATGCGGCGTACTTCCTCAACGGAGAGGATGACCGGCAGCTTGGACTGCGGGGTGGCGCGGGCAAAAGCCAGTTCGGAGGGCCAGGATCGCTGAAGAGTTTTCTCCCAGAAGAGTTTGATGGCGCAGAAGGCCTGGGTGGAGGAGGAGCGGGAGAAGCGGCGCTGGGTCTTGAGATGGATGAAGTACTGGCGAAGATCCTCCGGAACGAGGAGATCGGGGGACCGATCAAAATGCTCGGCGAGTTGACGAACGCAGGCCCAATAACTGCGTTGGCTGCGGAGTTGGAGTGGCAGGAGGGCGAGATCGTCGGCAAAGCGATTCAGGATGGCGTGAGGACTGGTCTTTTTTTATGCATGGCAGCGTTGAATGAGGATGAGGGAGCCTTGTCCCAGCGACTGAAAGGCGTCGAGACGCTCGAGACCGTGCAGGCAGAAGACGAGAGATGAAACCACGAACCCAACCGGACCTCGCCAGCACCCTGGAAAGTCAGGGCGGTCAGCCGCCCCGCCGCGCAGCGGCTTCGTTCAACCAGTCGGTCGAGGCAACGGCGGGATGCAGTCGGTTTCCAAGGTAAAGTCTGGCGCCCGCCGTGCCTCACCTTATCGTTCGGCCATTCATGCGTTCCGCTACCGGCCTTTGACGAACTGTGCCATCGATGGATAATCTCTCGCCATGAAGTCGTTCACAGCGGTCGTGGAAAAGTGTGCTGACACCGGCCTTTACGTTGGCTACGTGCCAGGTTTCCCAGGAGCGCATTCGCAGGGGGCATCGCTGGACGAGCTGAAACAGAATTTGCAGGAGGTGATCGGCATGCTGCTGGAGGATGGTGATCCGTCGTTGGAGGCAGAGTTCGTTGGAACTCAATTGATTCAGGTGGGCTAGGCCATGGGGAAATTGCCGGTTCTGAAGCCACGCGAGGTTTGCGGCATCCTCGAGAGATTGGGCTTCGCGCTGGTGAGACAGAGAGGCTCGCACATGCAATATCGACATCCGGACGGGCGGGGAACGACCGTACCGAACCACGCCGGCCGGGATATCTCACCGATTTTGCTGCGGCAGATCGCGCGCGACATAGGGATGACCGCGCAGGAATTACTCGAAAAACGATGAATGGGGTGGCCGAACCAGTCGGTCCACCGAACGGCGCGAGGGACGCCGGCTTCCAGGGTGAACGGGTGGGCGCGCCGTCGGTGACCTCCGCGTTCGGCGTACTCGCAATTGCCACGGGTCCCCTGCCATGCGAAGATTTGCCCCTATCCTCCGAGCGCTCGACAACGTTGAGATTGTTGTCTGGGCCTTGGTTGGTGCGGTTGTGTTGGTTGCTGGGCCAGTGCTTGTGTCTGCCAGGCTATTCGGAAGACACCAATACGCCACGGCGGTCGCTCTGGTTTTGGTTTGGATAGGGAGCGTTTGGGTCTGCTTGAGAGATTTCTATCGCGGACACATCAGCGTTTTCAGCGGTGTCACGATCACTGTCATCCGGTTCCGGAGAGAGCGACGTCATGGAACGGGTTCATTTCGAGACGGATGGAGCGAAACGGCGGTGTGAGCGATATGGGCTTGAAAATCCAGTTTCTAAGAGCAAGAGGCATGCCAATATGGCCGAATGCGGGATGGAAAAGTGGTTTTCGCGCAATTGATGGACTGGATCCATCCAGAGCAGTTTCGTCGCTGCGTGGCACGCTATCAAGGGAACTACAGAGTTCGGAAATTCTCTTGCTGGGATCAGTTCCTTGCGATGGCCTTCGCACAGATTACCTAGAGTCCTTGATTTCCTAGTTTTGCTGTCAACGAGTCAAGATTTCAGGCCGCCATTTTGCGCTCAATAAAGTTGGTGAGATCGGTCTCCAGGCTTTCAAATCGACGTCGAAGATCGGGATGGCCTGGCGGAGATCCCAGAAGGATCGAAAGGCCCGGACGGAGCACGCGGGCGTAGCTGCGAGTGTAGAGCAAGGCGGTCTTGAGACCGAGCGTCGTCATTGTGTAGCGGTGGGATTTGGGGATTCGTTGGATGAGCCCGCGCAGACGCAGGCGGCGCAGTTCGTAGCTCATCCGACCGGCACGGATCTGATCGAGTTGCACCCCGAGGTACTGCGCAAGCAATGGCCGCAGTTGTTGATTTCGAAATCCCTCCGGGAGCAGACAGAACATGAGCAACACCGCCAACAGGGCTTGAACCCGCTCTTCGCCGTATTTGAGCGCACTGACTTTTTGCCCGTCGACCACCGCCGGACGCTGCAGCTTCTGGAAGGCGGCGGCGCCGATCTGGCAGTCGTGGGTGAGGGTTTCGACCTCCAATACCTTGCGATTGGCAGCAAAGCCGATTTCCCGCAGACGCGGAAGGTTGATCAGCCGACGGCCCACGTTGAAGTCGTAGGTGTCGTTGATGGTGGTCTCGGTGCGCAGGGCGCGCCCCTCCTTGTGGTACTGCTTGAGGTGGGTGCGCTTGTAGTAGACGTGCAACGAGGGGATCACTCCCTCGCTAAGGATGCGCGTCCGACATCGGCCGTCAGCCACCGTGGATTTCCTCAGCTTGCGGCCGAAGATCAACTGGATGGTTTCGGGACGGCCCAAATCGAGATTCTCACGGATGACTTCTTCGAAGAAGCAACGCCCGTGGACACCCTGCTCCCAGACCTGAGTGAGACTGAACTCGGCTTGGAGAACCGACAGGTCATAGCGGTATCCGGCGCGGCGGTCCGCCGGTCTGAAGGGATGGGGCAAACGAGCGAGCCAGCGTCGAAAGAACGCGTCGATCTTGTGCGCGCTCAGAGAGTCGCAGATCTTCTGGGCGGCGGGAACCTCGGCGCAGGAGAGTAATCCATTGTCCAAGGCCTCGAAGGGGACGTCCTTGTTGCGGAGTTGGCTCTTGAGGTACTCGTGCCCGTTGAGGCAGAGCTTGGCTGGGTAAGGAAAATAGGAGCAGAACTTGATGAAAAAGGGGCCGAAGTCGCGGTCCAGACAATAGAAGTAGTAGAAGTTGACCATGGCCGTGGAGTAATCAATCCAGGGGATGGTGGCGTTGCCGTATCGTTTGCGGATGGTCCTCGGGACGCGGGCCTTCTCCTGGGCGACACCGACGAAGATCACGCCCTCGGGCTTGCGGAAAAAGCGGAGGTGCGCTTGCAGGACATCGTCCTTGCGCTGGCCTTTCTGGAAATGGACGAGGGGTACGCCTTCGGTTTCGATAAACCGCTTGATGCGCGCGACGAAGGACTCAGTCATCCGGACCGCCTGCTTGGTGGAGGCGAAGCGGTGACCGAGATAGCCGCGGAAGAAGGCGGCGACGCCGGCGGCAGAGGTGAGCCTGGGGACGTAGGCGTTGAGATAAAGGCGGTCGATGCACTCCAACTCGAAGAGGACGTGATCTTTCTGGAGGGCGGCGACGTTCGGTGATAGACGCATGGGCGGCTCCGGTTGGGCGTTTGTCCTTCCGTATATCGGAAGGCCCGCCGCTTGACGGCTAAAATCGACGCTCAGTGCGTCCCACAGCCCAGCCGGGGCTTTGCTTTGCAGGGTGACGCCTGTCGAAAAGACTGATCTGCGCCAATCGACCCAAGGCAGCGACAATCACCATGTCCAAGCTCCAGAGGCCTGCGAAGCAGGCCTTTCTAGCGAGGCGCCGGGACGAGACTTAGGTAACACCCTTAACGCCGGAAATACCCAACACGCCTCGCCGGTCTGAGGCAGCGCCTCGCTAGAGGTATTTTCGAAAGTTGTGTATGAGAGGAAAGAAGGCGTGTGCATCCTGAGGGTGCGAAAACCCGCCCCATCCGGGGCAAAACAAGATGCACACATGGACAAAAGCAACGTAGTTCGACTGGAAACGCAAGGCTCAAGCGTGACGGAGGAACGCACGGCGTTGGAACAGATACTTCGCCAGGGGGCCCAGCGAATGCTCCAGCAAGCGATCGCCAACGAGGTCGACGAGTTCGTGGCAGCTCACGCCTCGTGTCGGACCCCGGAGGACCTCCAGGCGGTGGTGCGCAATGGCTCCTTACCCGCACGCAAGATCGTCACCGGCTTGGGCGCCCTGAAAGTCCAACAACCACGAGTCCGGGATCGGCGGGCCAAAGACAAAGTCACTTTTAATAGCGGTATTCTTCCCCGGTATTTGCGGAGGGTACCGAGCGTCGACGCACTGATCCCCGCCCTCTACCTGCGCGGGATCTCCACGGGCGACTTCACCGAGGCATTGGAATCAATCCTGGGTCCCAATGCGGCCGGCTTGTCCGCGGCCAACATCGTGCGTCTCAAGGAGGGGTGGGAAGTGGAGTACCAGCAGTGGAGTCGACTGGATTTGAGCGCCAAGAGCTATGTATATTGGTGGGCCGACGGGGTGTGCTTCAACGTCCGCTTGGAGGACCAGCGGCGGTGCATCCTGGTGCTGATGGGAGCCTTGCCAGACGGCACCAAGGAGTTGATCGCCGTGGTCGACGGGGAGCGCGAAAGCAAACTCTCCTGGCTGGACGTATTGCGGGACTTGAAGGCCCGCGGATTGGCGGCCGGACCCGCCCTGGCGGTGGGGGATGGTGCACTGGGATTCTGGGCGGCGATGGCCGAGGAATTTCCCGGGACCCGTGAGCAACGGTGCTGGGTCCACAAGACGGCCAACGTCCTGGACAAGATGCCCAAGACGCTTCAACCGACGGCCAAGGACAAAATCCACCAGATGTATCAGGCGCCCACCAGGGAAGCCGCTTTGAAGGCCTTCGACGCTTTCGTCTCTATGCGGATTCCAACGAAATCGGACACCTGTTCCGATTTCATCCGGACACGATTCCGGCCGATGTCGGACAGCGTTCCGGAGTTTGCCGGACAGTTTCTCGGAGCGAAGCGACGCGTGGGTTCGCCAAGTACTCTGCCCGATTTCGCCAGTCAAGTTCGCGCTTCATGCTTTCCGAAGGCCGGAGCGTTCCGGGGACGAGTCGTGGGCAGGAAGACCGGTCCCCAATGGGAGTAGCGCCGCTGCTGACCGAAGCTTCGAGCCTTTAGCTCGCGGTCAGCAGCGTAGCGCCAGGGGCCCCGTTGGGGGGCGGGCTTCTTGCCCACGACGGAACCTTCGATCTACGCGTTGGAGTCCTTCTCCACAGGAGATCCGTGGCCGCGTTCGGTCGCGGCCAGGGCCTTGCGCATCGACTCGCCCTTGAGTTCCAACCGGTAGGCTTGATGCACCAGCCGATCCATCAAGGCATCGGCGACCGTCGGGTCCCCCACCAACTCGTGCCACTGCCCCACGGGGAACTGGCTGGTGATCACCACCGAACCCCTCCCGAGCCGGTCGTCGATGATTTCCAACAACTCTCGATAGGGCCTGGCCCCGGCCGCCGCGAGTCCCAAATCGTCAATGATCAACAACTCGATGCGCGACCACTGCTTGAACCGCTTGGCGAGCGTCCCGTCGGCCTGGGCGATCTGAAGATCGCGAAACAGTTTCGGTGCGTGGTAATAGAGCGTGCGATGACCGTCACGACAGGCCTGATGCCCCAACGCGCAGGCCAAATACGTCTTCCCGCACCCGGTCGGACCCGTGATCAGACAAGCCCGATGCTGCCCGATCCAATCGATCAGTCGCAGTTGATCGATCTGGCCACGCTTCAATCCCCGGGGGTGGCGGTAGTCGATGTCTTCGAGAGTTGCCGGCAGTTTGAGTTGCGCCTGATGCAGCCGCGCCGCCAGCGCCCGGTTCGACTTCCACAGCCACTGCCTTTCCACCATCAACGCCAGACGTTCCTCGAAGTCCAAATCGGCCATGTCCGGATTTCGACGCTGTTCCTCCAGCGCTTCGATCATGCCCTCCAGGCGCAACGCCCGCAGTTTGTCCAAAGTAGGATTGCTCAACATAAGCCTGGAACGATTCAAGCGAAGTAATTTTGGCCGCGGACGTTCTCGTGGACGGGAGAGGACAACGGCAGGTCGATCTCCAGCCCTTGCTGTTCCAGGCGCTTGTCCAGGATCGATTCGATACTGCGATACGACACGGTGCCGAAATGCAACGCCCGCACACATGCGGCTTCGAGTCGGGCATCGCCGTGGATTTTGCCCAGGCGAATGATCCCCAGACAGGAACGAAATCCCTGTTCGGGATGAGGCCGGGAAGCCATGACGTTTTGCACCACCAACGCGCACTTGGGCCCGATTTTGCGGGCCCAATCGATGATCCGCCCCGGGGTCCATTCGAGGTAGCGTTGATGGGATTTTGGCCGGTGTTCATCGAGGGTGGTGAACAGGCCCCGCTGGAAGTTGCGCGGATGCGCAGCCACGCGTTTGGCTTTGTGGAACAACTCGACGCTCGTTTCGCTCAGCCGTACCTGGAGACGCTGGTGGATCAGTCCATAAGGAACACTGTAGTAGTGGTGGTCCACGACGACGTGGTAATCGATGTTGACGGTGGCCTCCAACCAAGTGGCCACGATGAACGGCGAAGGTGGCAGGGCCCGCAGCTTGGGCCTGTCGAGCTTTTCGAACCACAGATCGCGTGAACCCTCGAGCTTTTGAAAGGGCTGGGCGTTGATTTCCTCCAAGCGGGGCGCGATCGCGTGGTTCAATTCGCCGACACTGAAGAAGACCATGTCGCGCAACGCCGCCAGGATCTGGCGTTGGGCAATCTGGACCGCCGTTTCCACCTTGGCCTTATCGCGCGGCTTCTTCTTCCGCGTCGGCAGGATCACCGTGCCGTAGTGCTCGGCCATTTCCTGATAGGTCCGATGCAGCGCTGGCTCATAGCGACAGGCCTCCACGACCGCCGTGCGGGGGTTGTCGGGAACGGTGAGCGCCGCTGCCCCGCCATAAAAACCGTAGGCGTGCACGTGCGCGGTGATCCAGGAATGCAGCTTCTGATCCGGGAACGCCTCGGCAAAGGTCTTGTTGGACGCTCCCAACACCGCGACGAACAACGACGCGGGCTGGATCGTCCCATCCGCCGCGTTGCGAATCGGCACCGTCTGTCCAGCCCAGTCGACGAACATCTTCTCCCCGGGCACGTGGACCTGTCGGAGGGTTGGCTCCAACGCTTTGCGCCATTGTTGATAGCGCTCGCAGAAGCGGCTGTACTTCAAACCCGAGGGATCGGCCCGGATGTGTTCCTGCCAGAGCAGACGCAAGGTGACGTTGGGTCGGCGAAGCTCGCTGTGGATGTGACCCCAATCCGGCATTTCGGGCGAAGACGCCCCGGGCCCACCGGCTGAAGGGACGGCCGCCAAACGTGCTTCGATTTCCGATTCGCCCAGACCTTCCGGCAACGGCCAACTCAACTGCGCCGACTCGGCGCGCAACAGGTAATCGCCGACCGTACTGGGAGCCACTCCGCAACTGCGGGCGATCTCTCGCACGGAAAGCTGGTGTTCATGTTTGAGACGCAGGATTTCAATGACTTGACGCATAACGAGTATTCTTCGGGGCATGGAACGGTCAGTTTGAACCGCGCCACGTCCCACTCAACGTTCTGCGTCACTTCACCCGAGAGGATCATTTCGCGATCCCTCCTACCCACCCCCACTCGAGGCCGGCGGGAAACTGTCCGGATACCCCCGGAACGCTGTCCGGACCGGATCGGAACCCTGTCCGAACCGTTCCGGAATGCTGTCCGGATGCCGCCGGAACCCTGTCCGGCAAATTCCGGAACGCTGTCCGACATCGGCCGGAATCCTGTCCGGATGAAATCGGAATCGCTGTCCGGATACCGCCGGAATACG
>CAWJDJ010000007.1:0-8696 GCA_963841495.1 uncultured Verrucomicrobiae bacterium | reverse complement strand
CCACAGGGCACGCTGGTCACTTTGCGCCCACCGGCTGCGGACTTGATCGAGGTATTCGCGGAGGTGTCCACACGCCTTCTTTCCCAGCGGTGTCACCCGTTCCCGGTTTCCTTTGCCGCGGGTGACGCGCACGAAGCCATTCTGGATGTCGACGTCCTGGACCTGGAGGGCGATCAGTTCCGCCAGGCGCAGACCGGTGGAGTAGAAGACCTCGAGGATGGCGCGGTCGCGCACGCCTTGCGGAGTGTTGCCGTCGGGTGCGCCCGGATTCTGGCGGGTTCCTCACGGGTCAGCACCCGGCGCGCAAGTCGATCGGGGATCCGGGCCGAGGGGACGCCGGCGCACGGATTGGACAGGAGCACGTCCGTTGCCTCGAGGTGCTCGAAGAACCGGCGCACGGCCTGCATGCGCGCGGTGATCGTCCAGGCGCTGAAGCCGTGGGTCTTCAGCCAAAGTTGGTAATCGCGAACGGTCTGCCGGCCGATGTCGCGCACGTCGGTGATGGGAACCTTGGACAGCCAGCCAAAGAACACCTGCAACGAACCGCGACGGCTGGCCAGGGTCGCGGGCCAGAACCGGCGCACGCGCAAGGATTCGAGGAACTGCTCGCGCAATGGTTCCAGGTTCATCGCGCACCTCCGGGCTCTACGAGTACGGACGCATCCTGGTGCCCATTTTCTCCCATAGTCCCTCCTCCGGGTTGGCTCGAAGTGACGTGACCATTGCCGGAACTGCCTGCCATTCCACGGGTTGAAGCGCCTTCAACTTCGTGGAACCCGTTCAACGAAGTGCCCTCGAAGTTCTTCTGGTCCCCTCGAAGTGCCGAAAAGTCCCTCGAAGTGACAAGCCCCAGGATCTGGGCTTCCCTCTGCAACTGGTCCACCGATTTCAACCCGGCGAGGAACCGTTCTCCGTCGTCGCCCTGGCCGTCATAGAGCAATCGGTAACGGAACGGCTGACCCTGGCGGCCGGAAACGGGCAGCACGTATTCCAGTTCGGCCAGTTCACCCAGGTAGGTGCGGAGTTGATACTCACTCCATTTGAGGGCCTCGCGCAGTTCCCGCCGGCTGAAGTGCGCATCCTCGGGCTTGGTGCCGATCGCACGCGCCTTGGCCTGGACGAAGTCGTAGATCGCCCGCAATAACTCGTGTCCCGGCCGGGAGAGTTCCTCCAACAAGTGGCCAAAAAGGGCGGTGGCCAGGTCGTTGGCGATGGCGATGTCGCCCAGCGTGGTCTCGATGTAATCCTCGTCCAGTTCGGCGTCGTGCTTCACTGGACGCTGCAACTGATGGAGGAAGCTCACCGCCAGGATGAGACCCAGGTATTTCGGATGATCGCGGCGCACCGCCAGTCGCTCGTCGGCGTAGGAAAGCAAGGGCTCGAACGCATTGACCACCTTCAGGGGCTTGAGCAAGCGCTGGAAGGCGTGGTGAGCGCCGCAGATCCGTTCCCGTTCTTTGCGCCGCCTCAAGCCCTCCAACGTGTGGCTGTGTCTTTGGGCCTCCAGGATGGCGCGGGTCTGCCCTGGTGATTCGTCCACGCTGACCAGGATGAAGCGGCTGCGCGTCTCGGCGTCGGTGCGCGGATGGGTGGTGGTCTGGAAAACCGCCGTCGGGCCATGGACGGTGTTGAGCTGGGTCTCGAGTTTGCCGGTGAGTGGATTCTTCACCGTCGTCTCGATGACCAGTTTCTTGGCCGAGATGAGGTTGCGGATGGCGTAATCGGCCCCGGCCGCCCCGGCCAATTCCTCGACCGCGAGGACCTTGTTCCGTAACGAGTCCTGGCCTTTGTAGAAGAGTGCCCGATCGGTGAGGGAAGTGAGCTTGATCAGATCCTCCTCCGGGCAGAGCGAAAGGATCGTGTCCTGCAAGTGGCTCTTGCCGGCACCGCTGCCCGAAAGGATCAGAAGCGCCAAGGGATCGTCCAGCTTGCGGCTGGTCATGGTGAGATAGCCCACCAGCTTGTTGGCAGACTCGCCCACCATCCCCAGTCGTTCGGTGTCGCGGAGGATCTGGTCCACCAGGTCCGGCGTGCGCCCCAGTTTGAGTCCCTCGGCTCGATCGGCGTCGGTGAGCGCAGTGACAACCCCTCGGGTGTCTTCCTGCCAGGACTCGACGCGTTGGGTGAGACGGGCCAGGTCCGCCTCGATGGTCTCCACCTTCTCGCCGAATAGCCGGGCCGCCTCGATGACGAACGGCCGGCGCGAGCGCAGGAGATAAAGGTCCAACGTGTCGATGACGAAACGCGAACCATGCGAACGAGGCTCGCCGCTGGCCGCGGCCCGGACGGTCGCCTTCAAACGGGACGATCCCGATCGCTCAATGCCCTGCACGATGTAGCGACGTGTGGCGTATTGTGCGATGAAGCCGCCGGGCATCGGTTCGATTTTTTCGATGATCGGTTCGGTAATCCCACGATCCGGGCTGACCCGTCGTCCAGGATTGGCGGCATCGAGCAGGGCCTCGAACTCCTCAGTGGCCCGCCCGGCAAGAGTACGGCTGGGGAAAAAGTCGGCCGCATCCTTGACGCCCTCGGGCCAGTTCACGACGTAAACTCTCTTCACCAGGCCGGGCAGGATTTCCTCCTTCAAATGGCGCGCGCCCTCGCGTCCGGCCTCGTCGCTATCCAGGCACAGGTAAACGTCGTCGGTCTTGTGCTGGCCAAGCAGCTCGCCGTGGCCGGCCGTCCAGCCCTTGGCGCCGCAGAGACTGATCACGTTGCGGAACCCGGCCTGCCACAGGGCCAGCGCGTCGAGGATCGCCTCGCAGACCAAAAGCGATTTGGAATGTCGGGCGGCCACCGCGTTGAACACCCCCCGGTGGGGTCCGGGCAGGTACAGGTGGTTCACCTCGCCGTCGGTGATCCGCCGCCCATAGATGCCGGTCACCATCGGCCCCTCCGGGGAGGAGTCGGCCGAACCGATCGGTACCGTGACGCAACCCTCGAAGTGTTCCCGCCCCCGGACGTTGAGCACCCCCAGGCTGATCAGGCCGGCGCGCAATTCGCTTGGGACCGCCGCCAGCATGGTCCCGTTGCAGTAACCGACCTGGAACGTCTCCATCATCGTCGGATCGGCGAGGCCGCGACCCCGCAGGTAATCCAGCCCGCCCCGATCCTTGTGCAGCGCCCGGGCGTAGAAGGTGACCACCCGCTGCAGGAGACCTGAGGCCTCCGCCGCGGAGAGTTCGCGGGGCGATGATTCCGGCGCCGGGTTTCGGAGTGGCGGCAGCGCGATCTGATTCGCCGATTGAACCCCGGGCACCGTGCCCAGGAGTTTCATGGCCGCGTCCCTTTCACCGAGGCCCTCCTTGCGGGCGACGAATTGGATGACGTTGCCGGCCGCTTCGCAGACCGGGCAGCGAAAGAGGCCCTTGGCCTGGCTCACCCGCAACGATGGCGAGTGATCATCGTGAAAGGGGCACAGGCCCACGTGATCCCGGCCCACCTTGCGCAGCGTGATCCCGTAGGACTCGACCACGCGGACGATGTCGGTCGTCTTTTTGATCTGGTCGAAGTCGACTTTCACGAGGCCTTGGCCAGTTGACGCGCGAGGGTGGCGCGAAGGCGTAACGCGTCCGCTCGAAGATAACCCCACGTCCAATCCGTACTCCTCGCAGGGTAATCACCGCGGAAGCCGTCAGTGCGCATGAGGATGTCCCACTGACCAAGCGCCTGCTTCGGTGAACGAAGGGCATGCCGGAGGAGTGCTCGTCCATCGTCGCTGCCCCATCCGCAGAAGGACACCAGGCGCTGGTCCCAGGCGTGATTGACCGCCTCGCGGATGAGCAGGCGCGCCTGGGCGGCCACGTCCCGGTCCAGACCCTGCGCAATCGCCCAGCGCTCCCATTGGTCCCACGGGTACTGGCCGACCTCGTGCCCGAAAGCGTTGCGGGGATCGAGCCGGGGTGGCGCTGAAGTCCTGAGTGAAGCCGTCAAGGCGAAAGTGGACGCGTTCATTAAAAGTTGATTGCGCCGGCTATTGTGAGTTATACCTAACCTCCAAGGCAAGGCAAAACTCGTAATGAACCTCCGAGCCCCGTTCCCCCTTTATCCTGCCGACCTCATGGCAGGACGACCGCCCACCAAAGAGGCCCCGCGCTTCGGCCAGCGCCTGGCGGCTCTTCGCAAAGAAAGAGGCTTATCCCAGGAAGCGTTGGCCAAGCGCCTCAACACCACTCGCAACAACATCGCCTACTACGAACGCAAGGCGGACAACCCGACCCTCGATTTCATCGAGCGTTGCGCCCAGGTCCTCGAGGTCCCGACCGAGTCTTTGATCGCCAACTCCCCCAAAAACCGATCCGCCAAGCCCGGCCCCCCGGCGCGCTTTGAGCAACTCCTTCGCCAACTCAATGCCCTGCCACGCGGCAAACAACGAGTGGTCATCGACATGCTGGAGGGTTTTCTCCAGAAGGCCGGCGGCTAGAGCCGCGATTCTCACTCTGGCGAACGATCGGTTCATCGATACAACCCCGACGAACCGCGCGCTGACTTTTCTTTTCCTAGCCGTATCGCTCGCACATCCACCATGCGACGGCTGGGAGAAAGGTGATGCCATCGACCGGAACAGCCGTTGAACTCCGGCGACGCTTCCGCTCCTGCTGATGGCGGAGCTTCCGACGCTTGGTTGGACGGCAGGTGAGTTGCGCATCCCGGCGGATAGGTGAGAGGACCAATGACGCCATGGTGAACCCAAGCGCCGTCACTTCGGCGAACGCCATGTCGGCGCCCCACGAGAACCCTACCCACCACCTTTCACCCGCCCACCCGGCGTTCCGACTCCTTGAGGCATCAGCGGCCCCCCCGATTTTCTCTTGGGGGGCGCTGGGGCCGAACCCTTCTCCGACGGATTAACGGATGGATCGCGAACCGTACGAGGCGCCGGCGCACGGCGGATGACAACGCGGGGGACGAAGGGGCGTTGGCGGCCGACGTGTCAGCGCCGGAAGAATCCCACCGCCCGCGTGAATCTGAGTAAGTTCGCCGGTTCGGCGCATGATCGATCGGCCGGACTGGCGCTCCCTGATTCCTGATCTGTGTTCCAGAATGGCCGCGAAGATTGAGCGCCGTCGGTGCCCACACTTCGCACGGGTTCCTTGTGAAATCTTGAGTGGTCCTCGAGAAGGTTCCCGGGATCTTTGCCGCCGTCCCTTCGCACGCACTCTCGATCGTTCCCTTGAACGATTCGTCGAGCGTTCTCTTGCGCGGCTCTTCGATCGCTCCGCCTCCGATCCCAAGGAGGGGTTGGTGTTCACTAAGAATTCACCCCTCCCAGTCTCACGCAATGCACGATCCTTACGATGGGATTCTCGAATGTCGTGACTCGACCCCATTCCCCCCCGCCTCAGCCATCGTGAACGGCAATGTCCCTTGGTGTCCGCTGCTCGCAGTGATCTGCTTGCTGATCGAGTGACTGACCGGGGGGTCCCCGCCTGGCTCCCGGCGTCCCGCGCACCAGCGCGGGCGCCGGGGCCAGCGTGGGGAGACTTGAAGGGTGTCGTGTGCCTGGATGCAAAAGGATAACGAAGGTCCACGCACATCGGAACCGAAGCAAATGTCACATGCTCGGACCTAACCCGGTTGGCGGCTCACCGACTGCCGCAAGCGCGATTTCCGCATTCTTACGCACATCAAAGTCTGCATGCGTCACGAACTTCCGGAGAAGCGCGACTGCATTACGGCTGCCATCTTTGGCAATCCTTCCCAATAAACAGGTTGGATTGACCATACTCACCAGTCCTTTCTCCAGTGATGATTCGATCAGGGAAACGATATCATCGGAAAATGCGAAGGCTTCCTGTGGCTCCAGGTAAAGTAGTGCCTCATAAATGCACTCCTCTACATATGAAGTCATTCGTAAGTTGCGAACAGCATTGCGGACCACTCCTACTGCCATTCGGTGTTGCTTCAGATGTTGATTCGTCAAAAGGCAACAAGCTGCCAAAACGCTCTTCTCGCCATCCGCGTTCAACAACTTGAAAACCTCTCGCTCTTCCTCTGGAGTCCATGGTGCGCCGCGACTCGCACGGTGGCTTAGAGTCAAGAGTCGCTTTGCTACTGTAGAAAAGTTCTCGTTCATCGGGCCCTCAGAATCCCGGAGGTCTATCGGCAGTAGCGTCACATTGCCCCTCAGGAGGAAGGCGCTTCAGGAAGGTCAGCCCATCTGATTTGCATTTGTAACGGCAGACTCTCTCGGGGGGTCTGAAATCACCGGTACCCAAGCCTCCTACGGGATCGCTAGCCCCATCCACTATCTCATCCTTGATCTTGTCGCACTTCTCGGGCGACTTCGGTGGACGAGGCTTGCACGCGTCCTTGACGAGCTCAGCTGCGCCCTTCAGAGCATTGATGACTGCCTCGCGACAAGCAGGAATCGCGTAACACGCTACGCCTATAACAACGACGGCTCCACCAACAACAAGCTCCTCGACCCCGGTAATTCGGCCATCCCGATCGAATCGCATTACCGGATTATTGCCAGCGAAGCCATACAGATTCAGGCCTCCCTTCTCCCCGATGGGATCCCTGGATGGCCAGCGCCCCAGGCTTGGTGAATACGGCCGGTATTCGTAGAGGACCAGGTCGGTGGTGTCGTCGGTGCGCTTCGTGGAGAACCGGAACGGGTTATCCCTGGCGATAGTGCCGGTACCCGTCATGCGGATGATGTTCCCGAAGGGATCATATTGGTAATGACGGAGGTGATTGCGGTGGAGTGGTGCGCGGCACCCGCGCCGGCCACGTCGCCTGGTAAGGGCGCGGGGGGCAGGACTGCGGCTGGGCTGCGTTCTGGAACCGTGCCGAATGGCGGTATAAGTATAACGGTCCTGTGACGGCGTTGTCGTCATACCTGTAGAACTCTGCGGCCGAACCCCGTTCACGGCGCCATCCTAAGATGCGGTCGTTTCGGAAGCGAGATTTCTGGGGTGCTCTATCGCGATCTGTGCACTGACGGCGATTCTGAATCTGATGGTTGCGGGCGAAATCGAATGGCCACCGTCATGGGGCTCCGCGCGCAGTGCGCATGCCACCCATCTAACCCGGGATAGCGAACCGTGCGCAAGCGCCGCCACGGTCGCTCTCTGCCGATAACCCATCGAACTGAGATCGCGAGCCAGGAACAGACTGGCTGTTTCAATCCTCGCCGCGCGCCGGTCCCAATTGGACCGCGGGCTCGGCGATGAGCCGGGCTAGTTGCTCACAGCATCGATAACGTCCTTGTTGAACTTGTAGAAATCCCCCATGTGGATGTCGGCGTCGTCAATCGCGCCATTGGCGTTGAGGTCGATCGCCATTCGGATGGCAGGCGCAGAGCCACCGATCGTCGAAGCGTGGAAGGGGATTCGGCGAAAGATAAACGCGCACATGATTCTTCAGCGTGATCCAGGGGGAATTCTCGGTTGTCCTGGAATGGAAACTCCAGGTGCTGCCATGGATCCCGCAGCAATAGCATCTTGATATGGAGAAGGACCGTCTCGGCCGGGTGCGGATTTGACGGCGCGAACGCGGTGTCGGGGAAATCGCCCGGATTTCGATGTGATGAATTCTGCCCAGGGAGACCAGCGTGTCCGGCAGGCCGACCTTCGTGAACGCGCCTTCGAAGGGCTGTGTCCCGAGGGCATAAAAGATGTCGTCCAGGCGGCAATGCATGGCGTCATGAATGGAGAGTTGAATCGTGTTCCGACAGGACTTCGGCGATTCCAAGGAGGCTGACGATCTGGACACCCTCGACGGTCTTGCCGAACAGGTGCCCAAAATCGCGCTTATCACCCGTGACGAAATAATCGCACCGGCTTCGGATCGCAGCGCACAGGATGGGTGCGTCCTTTTCATCCAGCTTCACAGGCAGGCCGAAGCTGACGGAGTCAACCTGTTCGAGTTTCGGCACCCATTGCTCGAAGGTCTCCGTCCATTGCGGGCGTTTGGCGAGGATGTTGCGCCGGGCCTCTTCGAGAGCGAGATCACTGATGACCGGAGTCGTCCGTTTGACGATCCGCCGGAGCAACCGCTCGATGTTGCTCCCCGGATTGCTTGCGGCGAACAGGACGTTGGCATCCAAAAAGATCCGCATTTAGTCACGGGCCAACTTCTTCCCGAGAGCCTTTTCCTCGCGGGAGAATTCGCCGATGCGCTTTTCGGTGTAGAGCTCAACCGGCACGCTGATGGCAGGGCGCAGCAGGATGCCCTGATCGGTTTCCTCCGCGATCAGTTCATCATTGGGCCGGATTCCGAGCGCGCGGCGCAGCCGGGCTGGGATTGTGAGCGTTCCACGCTCGTTGATGGTGATCTTCTCTCTCATGTCTTCAGTTTGGCAGTATTGCTGAATTACTGTCAAACGGCGCGTGTGCACAGAAATCGATTGGAAGGTCTGGTCGCGCCAACTTCCCCTCGTTCGCTCGGGTCCACGTTCAGAGTTGGCTCCCAGAGGCCGGTGCGTCACGTCGAACGACGGCTAAGGATGGTTGTCAGCTTGTTGTCAGCAGGCCCGAATCTACGACGATCACCATATGCCGGCGGGTGGAGAGAGAGGAGGTTGAGCGCCGCCACGGTGAAGTCGTCCCGGAGATGCCGGTGATCGCGCGCGCGAGATCGCGGCCGAACCGTCCGAGGTCGTGACCCGCAGTCTGGCGGTACACGGCCGGCGTGACTCGGCGTCCGAGACAGGCGAGGAATCGGCTGGTGGTAGGAGAAGGATTCGA
>CAWJDJ010000006.1:0-706949 GCA_963841495.1 uncultured Verrucomicrobiae bacterium | reverse complement strand
TTTCCGCATCCGAAGGATGTGGGCGTGCTTCGAAAAAATGGACAGTAAAGAGGGCGAGTTTGTTTAGTTGTTTTTGAGTTCGAAATTGGACGGCGAGAGGCCGCCCAAAGAGGTGTGAATCCGTTGCCTGTTATAGAAGGATTCGATGTAGTCGAAGATCTCGGTCTCCGCCTTGCGGACCCTGTAGGCAATCATTCAGCACCCGCTTGCGTAATGCCTCCCATGGAAAGCGCGGGGGTCATCGTGGGTGAGCTGAGTCAGGTTTCCTGATCCCGCAAGCGAGCGGGCTTGTCAATGTTCAGACCCATCTTCGACAGCATTTTCGACTTTCGGAGGCTAAAGGCTTGGATTCATTGGCGTTTTTGAAGTCGCTCAAAACCGAAACTCGATTTGTAGTGGCAAATTCTGCGGTCCAGCACGAATTTGGCATTGATTTTGCAATGGGCCTGACTCATTTCCGTCGTGGCAACCCGAAGGCCCCATGTTCTTCCGAGTCAAGCGCACCGGACCCTACTCCTACCTCCAGGTCGTCGAGAGTTTCCGTCAGGACAAGCGCGTGCAGCAGCGCGTCCTTTCCACCCTCGGTCGCCTCGATGTCCTGCAATCGACCGGCCAACTCGATGCCTTGCTTCGTTCCGGTTTGCGATTCAGCCAGAAAATCGCCGTCCTCGATGCCCATGCCGCGGGTCAGACCGAGCCGGTGGCGGTTCAACGTATCGGACCGGATCTTGTCTTCGGGCGGCTCTGGAAGGAACTGGGTATCGGCACAGTTCTCCAACAGGAGTTGCGCTCCCGGCGCTTCGAGTTCGACGTCGAGCGTGCCGTCTACCTGACAGTTCTTCATCGACTGTTTGCTTCCGGTAGTGATCGAGCCGCGGAGCGTTGGCGTGAGGCATACCGCATGCCGGGTACGGAGTCCCTCGATTTGCACCATCTCTACCGAGCCATGGCGTTCCTGGGCGAGCCGTTGGCCGATGCTTCCGCCGCGACCGTCCCCGGAGCACCGCGTTGCATCAAGGATCGGCTTGAAGAAACTCTATTCGAGCCCCGCCGCAATCTCTTCAGTGAACTCGATCTGGTGTTCTTCGACACCACCTCCATCTACTTCGAAGGCCAGGGGGGCCAGGAACTCGGGCAGTACGGAAAGAGCAAGGACCACCGGCCCGATCTGAGGCAGATGGTCGTGGGGATGGTCGTGGATCTTCATGGGCGCCCAATATGTTGTGAACTGTGGCCTGGCAATACGGCCGACGTCGTTTCGCTGGTGCCGGTGGTCCAGCGCTTGCGTCAGCGCTTCGGGGTTCGCAAGGTGACCATCGTTGCCGACCGCGGCATGATCAGCGCCGCGACCATCGCCGCCTTGGAGTCCAAAGAACTGGATTGTGACTACATCTTGGGCGCCCGGATGCGTTCGACTAAAGAAGTCAGCGATCGGGTGTTGAGCGATCCGGGCCGTTTTCGCGAAGTCCAGCCCGAGCGTCACCGGACCAAGGATCCGTCGCCCCTGAAGGTGAAGCAGGTGTACATCGACGATCGTCGATACGTCGTGTGTCTCAACGAGGAACAACGCCGTAAGGATACGGCCGATCGCGAAGCCATCGTCGCGCACTTACGTGAACGCTTGCCCGGGGGCGACAAGGAATTCATCGGCAACAAGGGCTTTCGAAAGTTCCTCCGCTCCGAGTCCGGTGACCACTTCACGCTGGATGAAGAAAAGGTGACAGAAGAAGCGCGCTACGACGGATTGTGGGTTCTACGCACGAACCTGGCCGATGAGCCGGAGATGATCGCGATGGCGTACAAGCAACTCTGGATGGTGGAAGACGTTTTCCGGACGATGAAATCGGTGTTGGAAACCCGGCCGATCTATCACAAGCGGGACGAGACAATCCGCGGTCACGTGTTTTGCAGCTTCCTTGCCGTGATGCTCAAACGCGCCTTGGAGCTCCGACTGGAAGAAAAGGGAGAGAGTTGGGAATGGGCCGAAGTGTTGCGCGGCTTGGACCAACTCCACGAGGTCGAGGCGACATTCCAGGGTCAACGATTTGCCCTCCGTAGTCAGTTGGTCGGCCAGGCGCACAAGGCATTGGCCGCCGCTGGCGTCGCCGTTCCGCCCACGATGCGGGAACTCGCATGAAGACGCCCGGGCAAAGCGAAAATGTAGTGCCAAGAGCCTGAGGTGTCTTCGCAAGTCGTTGACTATCAGTGTTGCAGTTTTTGGAACTGTCGAAGATGGGTCAGAGTGTGTTTGGTGAAGTTGCGCCGAAAAGACGGAGAAAGAATCGGGCTCCTGAACTAGCATGAAGTCCTTGAATCAATCGCAGGGGAAAACCCGTCGCAAATACGATGCCGCCTTCAAACTTGAAGCGGTCCGGAATTGGATCTCCAGTGGCAAGACCGCGGAGGTCGTGGCCAGGGAGCTTGGCTTGAGTCCGGATCGGCTCTTCGCATGGCGAAGGCTCCTGCCCCCCGCCGCCGCTGGGGGGGGAGCGGCGGCGGGGGGCAGGACGGCGGCCGCCTCGGATCTCCGGGCCCAGCTCGAAGAGGCGCTGCGCGAGAACCGCCACCTGCGCGAGCAGCGGGACATTTTAAAAAAAACGTTGGGTATTCTCTCCGAACCTTCACGGAACGCTTCGAACGGGTTCACGCGCTGAGGCACGAACATTCCATTCTCATGCTCTGCGATAACCTCCAGGTCTCCCCCAGCGGCTTCTATGATTGGGACTTCCGCCGTTCGAATCCCGGAACCCGCGCCGTCGAAGACGAAATTCTCGCCGCTGAGGTCCTCGAGATTCACGCTGAAAGTCGCCAGACCTATGGTGCTCCTCGCGTCGTCGACGCACTCCGCTCCCGCGGTCGGCGTCATGGTCGCAATCGCATTGCCCGCATCATGAAGAGCAAGGGGCTTTCCGGGCGTCAGAAGGGCCGCTACCGCCTCCGAACCACGGACAGCAACCACGACCACCCGATTGCCCCCAACCGCCTTGCAGAGGCTCCCAGCCCCTCCGCGCCCAACCAGACTTGGGTCGCCGATATCACCTACATCCCCACCGGCGAAGGCTGGCTCTACCTCGCCGGTGTTCTCGACCTCCACAGCCGCAAGATCGTCGGCTGGGCCATGGGCAACTCCATCGATTCCGCCCTGGTGCTTTCCGCACTCTCCATGGCCATCCTCCACCGCGGTCCTGCCGCCGGCCTGCTCTTCCATTCGGATCGCGGCGTCCAGTATGCCGCAGGTGATTTTCGCGCCGCCCTGGCCCAGGCAGGCTTGATCCCTTCCATGAGCCGTCGGGGCAACTGCTACGACAATGCCACCATGGAAAGCTTCTGGAGCACCCTCAAGATCGAGCTGGTCTACCGGCGCGTTTTCACAACTCACCGCCAGGCCAAAACCGAGATCTTCGACTCCATCGAATCCTTCTATAACAGGCAACGGATTCACACCTCTTTGGGCGGCCTCTCGCCGTCCAATTTCGAACTCAAAAACAACTAAACAAACTCGCCCTTTTTACTGTCCATTTTTTCGAAGCACGCCCAGGTGCCGCGTGGGTCACGGTCTCGTCCGCCAAGCGCAGGTAATAGTCGAGCATGTCCACGAACGTCCCGTTGTAGGTCTCGGCGTCGGCGCTCCACACGTAATCCGTGTGATCGTCGTTCGCGAGGTAGATGCGCCTCGGTTCCGCGGCGTTGGCGACAGAGCGGGCGGTGCTGACGACAAGCAGCATGGCAGCCAGACGGACGTTCACGAGCCGAGTCTTCCAAGTGCGAGTCGCGCCGTCACCACGTAGTTCTTTCCGGGTGAACCCGCGGATTGCCGGGTTTTCGGCACCGACCGCGATTGGACGGTGCCCGCTCCGCTGACCACGCCCGGGTTGGTTGAGGCGCGCCGGACAAGCGGGCGCCTCGATTCTGGAAAACGCGGCGCTCTTCGGGATCAGTTCGCCCGTGTCAGGGCCATTGCCGAGCGCCATCGTGGGGTCTCGACGCCGGGAGCCCGAGCTTTCGCGGACATCGCCCTGTGGCTCGGCAACCAATGGGAAGGACCCAACGGTAGATGAGCGACTTGGCCTTGTAGTTCTCCTCGATGCACACGAGATACTCGCCCGAGCTGCGCTTGAAGGCTGTGCATGGCGAATTCGTAGTCATGCGGCCGCTGGCAGCTGCAACAATCCTCCGCCGAAGGAATTCCAGACAGAATTGACGGCGCCGGCATGAGTCATACATGCCGGGGGCAAGGAAATGTCGCGGTTTTCGTTATCCCTAGTGGATTCTAATCCACTGATATTCCTGCCGGAATCACGAAGGCCCCTGGTATCCCCTTATCGAGAGTCGCCAAGTTGCCTCCCTGCGCCTGCGCCAATAGGGCGAGATGAGCATCCGTCGTCTGGCCCGCGGAGCAACACCAATCCGGCCAGGACGTCGCCGTTTGATCGTCGGGTACGAACTGGTGGACGGAGCCAAGGCCCCTCAACATGCCTGCGAGGACCTGCCCAGCTGCCGCAGGGGTGACTTGGCCGCTGGTCCGCTGGACGGACACCCGGACGAATCCGAGTTCGGGGATCGCCGACGTCAGCAGGATGGCGCCCGGTGCTTTGCGGGTCTTTGCAACCCATGAAGCTGCGCGTGCGTGCTCCGCGTGGTCAGCCCACCCCCATGCCACCAGCAAGTTGACATCGAGCAGGTACCTCATGGGAATTCGTTCAACATATTACGAACTGTTTCGGACGTGAGAGGGGGTAAATCGGGCCCCGGCCCAAAGATGGTCACGCCAGTGTACGCGCAGCGGACTCGCTCAACAGCGACGGTTCCCTTGGTTTGCGGCTGCGCTTGTCGTCGCAGGTATTCCGAGATTGAAAGTTTTTGGCGTCGAGCCAAAGCCCGAATTCGCCGCGCCTCCTCGGCCGATACTTTGAAGGACAGAGTCGCCATGGGTATTACCGTAATATCAAGATGGGCCCGAAGTCAACGACGCATAACGGTTGAGCGTCTAGATCCTCGACCTGCGCCGCTTGAGGAATGCCGTCCGATACATGAGCCGAATGGTCCTGTGTCTCGAGGATCGGGTGTCCCATCGGTGGCCGGTCTTGGTAACGGCTTTGGTCACGTTGCTCGAGGTTGCAGGGCGTTTCCGGCTGAGCGGCATCAATAACTTACAGGAAAATCGAGGTGTCCTTGTCTCTACGGATCAGAAGGTTACAGGTTCAAATCCTGTCGGATGCGCCATTGATAGCCAGGCAGTTGCGACAAATCTTCTGTTTCGACTTTTGGATCGCTGGGCCAAAACTGGGCCAGTTCCGCCGCCCGGCTTGCCGCAACCGGCCAGAACTGGCCGTTGTCTCGGGGACGCCAATCTCTTTTCACCTGGAGTCGAAGATCGCAGGGACTGTCTCGGGTCCCCCCCCACTCCTGGATTGGATTGGATCGCCCACGAGTAATCCCCGGAACTTGCGAGCTCGCTGGCAACCCCCGGTTCCGGATCCGTCATGTCGCCGGCGATGTCACCGGTTCGACCGCCCGGTGGACTGTGCGAAGCCGGCCGTGTGCCGGGTCAGCCAACTCTTCGAGATGCCGAACTGAATCGCGAGGTCCCGAAGCGAGGAATCGTCGGTGCCCCCAGTTCGGAAGACCCAGTTCAGCGCGATGAGTCGGATGCCGACAGAACTCGGCGACCGGCGACCTTCCAAGCACCAGCGAAGCAACCCCTCGAACGCCTGTGACAGCTTTTCGCAGCGGGGATCGGCTTCAGGCACTTCGTTCATCAGCCGCTCGAGGGCGCGCCAATCGAAATCCGTCGAAAAAGGGGTCGGTTCTTATGAACATCTACTCTTGGAGCGCCGCGCTGTGAGGGGTCGGTTGATGGCTTCGCGAGACACCCTAACGAGGCCATCGTCCGCTACCGGAGGACTGCCGTCGACCGCGCATAGGGCAGTCCGGGCAAAGAAACTTGCCGATCATGAAAACCGACCCCTTCTCAATCCCATTTACGGTCTCGCTTGTCTCGCTACCATTTTCGACAAGCGACCCGTCTCCAATCAGATCGCTTTTGAATTGGGCTAGCTCGGCGTCGCGCCGGAGTTCGGGATGACCGGGGTTATTCACCAGTGAATTATCGCCGACAAGGAGGAGAGCCAATGGGTCGCATCTGAATGGTTGACTTTCATCCAGCGCTGACAGGTCGCCCAGCACCACCGAATCAGCGGGGGGCAGTAGGCCAATTCGTGAAAGGCCTTAGGGCACATTCAAAGTCACAATACACGCCTGGCGCCTTCAGGAGCGATGTCAATGATTTAGATGCGCCCCATTGATCGCCGACAAGAGCCGTACTTTGAGCTTCTTGGCGACGGCCCGGAGCGGCTCATCGAGGGAAGCGAGGGCAGCTGCTCGGCGAAGGGCCAATTCCAAATAGGCAGCGTCATAAACTGACAATCCGTGTTGTCGCGAGAGACCAAGCGTTTCCGCGCCTGCATGCTCGTCGGTTTCCGGGTCCACGACGACCGGGAGCTGGGCGATGAGCGACACCGCTTGTGCGACTCCCGTGGCATCGAGCCGCTTTCGGCGTTCCGCCATCCAAAGGGAGTTGCAGACTTCAAGACGCCAGTGCGCAGCCACCCAGATCGCTTCGGCAGTCAAAAGTTTGCTGCGGACCGCCAGGGACGCGTCGTTCGCCTCATCAGGAAGAAGCCAGCTCAGCGCCACCGAGGCATCGATCACCAAACGGCTCATCGCTGGCGACCTCCGTCGATGAGGTCACGATAGGTCAACTTTTCAAGGCCCTTGGGATTGAGAGGATGCTGGGCGCGGAATTCATCCATCTGCCGAAAAACATCCGCCAGGGCGCCCCTGGTTCTCTTTTCGATGGGCACCAGCTTCGCCACCGGTCGTTCGTGCTTGGTGATGATAATCTCCGCGCCTTTGCTCACCTGTTCGAGAAGCTCGGAGAAGCGGGTTTTGGCCTGGAAAGCTCCAATGGTCTTTTCGTTCATAATTGCACGATCAATGATCAACTAGTCTGAAACCAGTCTATCACCGGAGAGGCGTTGGACCCAACGAATTTCGTCCGATACGCCGAAAGCCCGTGGCTTGGGGAGGTGGGAATGGATTGTGACGATGGGTCAGAAGACCGAGAGTAGGCGACAGACCCCCTAGGCGCTCACCGAATTGGACCCGGGTCTGCTCACTGAAAGGGAGCCACCGGACGCGAGGTGCGTGAATGTGGGATTCCCTTTCCAAGGAGGATGCTTACGGGTTCCGAGGGGATTTCCGAATCCTCGGCCACGCCGAGCTCGAGACCACTGCCATCTACACCGAAGCCTCCATCCGCCAGCTCCAGGAAGTCCACGCCCATTGCCATACGGCGGCAAGCTTGCCGGAAAACGACCCGGCGTTAGGGTCTTCCACATGACGGCGGTGGAAGTCATCGACCAGATCAAGGCGCTCCCTCCCCAGGAGCAGGCCAGGGTGATTGACTTCGTTCAGGGCCTCGAACCGGGCCGTCCGCGCGTTCGCACCCTCGATGCCGAGGCCTTCAAGCGGTCTTCCCGCAGCGTCTTCGAATGGCACGCTGAGCTAATGCACTAGCTCAGCCAATGAACGGCGATCCCGCCTTCCTCACGCTCGAACAGGTCGAGGCCCTCCATCGTCTCGCCTTGAAGCGTCACGAGGGCCGATGGCATCCGGGATCTCGCCGGTCTGGAGAGTGCGGTGATGCACCCGCTCAACGTGCGGTTCTACAAACAGGGAGACTTCGATGTGGCGGCCGCCTGCGCCTTCCGCATTGCCGTCCCCTGGTTCGCCTTCGGCGCCGGCTTCATCTTTCGGGCCTTCCGATCAACCGGACGCCACCGACGGCTTGCCGGGGTGCTCGCTTGAATGCATTTACCGTGACATGAACCGGACGAGCGGCAACAGACGCATCGCTCGCAAATTGGCGTTTGTGGCGACAGCACTGGGGCTGTGGGCGGCCCTTGTGCTGCTGTTTGCAGCTCCACTTGCGTTGACCGGCCCCATTTCATGGCGCCAGGCGGTTGGCTTCGGAGGATCCTTTTGGGCGCTTTGGCTTTTGTTCGTGCCTGCCGTGGCGTGGCTCTCTTTCCGCTTTCCCATCGAACGGAGAAGACTCGTTCGGAATTTAGGTCTTCATTTGTTGGCCTGCCTCCTAATGGTCGGCGCCAGCCGGGCTACCTTTCGCGCCGTCGCCCGGCTCTCTCCTTCTCCCCAACGTTCGGAGGCGCCAGGGCGGTCGCCGGATTCGAACATAAATAGGCGGTTGCCGCCCGGGGCGTTCGACCTGTTTCTTTCGCTCCGCGCAGCCCTGGACGTTCTGGTCTATTGGTCTTTAGTGGCCCTTTGCCAGGCAATCAGGAATTTTCGAAGCTCGCAGGAGCGGGAACGCCGCGCGGCCGAATTAGAAGCAAGGCTCACAGGCGCCAAACTGCAAGCACTGCGGATGCAGATCAACCCGCATTTTCTTTTCAACACGCTAAACTCGATTGCCGCGTTGGTTTACGTCAACCCGCGTGCGGCCGACGAGATGCTGGGCGACTTAGGCGAGTTGCTGCGCCGCTCTCTTAATTCGATGGAGGAACAGGAGATTCCCCTGGCGCAAGAGCTCGAATTCATTGGGGCATATCTCAGCATTGAGCAAAAGCGCTTTGGCGAACGGCTTCGACTGGAACAGAATGTTCCTGATGAACTCATGAAAGCCCTGGTTCCAGCTCTCATTCTTCAACCGTTGGTCGAGAACGCCATCCGCCACGGCATCGAACCGCGGCGAGGCCCGGGGCTCATCTCGATTGAGGCAAAACAGGAAGACAAGCATCTGCACCTGATCGTCCGGGACAACGGCAGAGGATTGCCTCCCGCGGACCCCGACAACTCTGGACGACCCGCGATAGGGCTTGCCAATACACGCGCAAGACTGCAAGGACTCTACGGCCCAAACCAGCGGTTCAACCTCGGCAGAGCTGAACCTCAAGGCTGCCAAGTCGATATTCACCTCCCCTTCCATTTGGAACCCGTGCAGGTCCCCATTATTTCGAGCGACCCAACCGTATGAACATCCGCGCGCTCATCGTGGATGACGAACAATTGGCAAGGCAGCGTGTTCGCTTGCTATTGGACGAAGAATCTGACGTGGAGGTTATTGGCGAAAGCGAAGATGGTTTTGAGGCGGTGGACCACATTCAAGCAACCAAGCCGGATTTGATCTTTCTGGACGTGCAGATGCCGGACATGGACGGGTTTCAGGTGTTGCGTCGAGTCCCGCAGGCGTCGCTGCCCGTTGTGATCTTCACGACGGCCTATGATCAGCACGCGCTTCGGGCGTTCGAGGTGCATGCGCTGGATTACCTCTTAAAGCCATTCAAGCCCAGTCGGTTCAAGGAAGCGGTCCAGCGGGCAAGGGAGCTCATTGCCAACAAACAAGCGGGCGTTGCCGCCCGTGGCCTTCTCACACTCTTGGGTCAGTCTCCGCCACCCGCAGGTCAGCTGGCTCGATTGGCTGTCAAAACCCCCGGCAAGGTCATCTTTGTGGAGTTGGACCAGATCCAAACCATCGAGGCCGCCGGAAAATACGCTGTCGTGCATGTCGGCAAGGTGAATCATGTCCTGCGCGAGAGCATGACTTCGTTGGAATCCCATCTCCCCCCACAACGATTCTTGCGCATCAGCCGGTCGGTAATCGTCAACATGGACCAAATTCAGGAGCTTCAACCAATGTTCAAGGGCGAAAACCTGGTTGTGCTGAAGAACGGAAGGAGCTATCCCACCACCCGCCCGCTTCGTGAAATCCAGCAAAAACTGGAATTCCGCTAGAGCCTGGGATCTCCCTCTCGCGGAAGGCTTCAACTTGCTTAGAGCCCGTTTGAAAAGCAGGAAGGGCCCTTACCCTAACCTGCGCTGTTTCCGTGTGTTTGCCGCCGCAGTTAGTGTCCTCCTGATGTCGAGCTCAAACTCTCAAACGCGCAGTCGACCCGGCTGAGGATGGGCTTCATTCCTGCTCGCCGGCGTTTCGCACCGGAATTCCCCTCCTTCGTTCCAAATTGAAAGCCAACTTGCCAGAAATCCGCGCACAATGCGGTGGCGAAAGTGAATGAGTCATCACCTTGAATCGAAAGGCAAAAGAGAATGAAAGGAAAACATCTGTCCCTGGCAATCGCGGCGCTGCTCGCCGCCGGTGGATTGTGGCTCGCCCGGTCGGCCTGGCGCACGCATACGTTCCACAAATCGAGCACGGACGTCGGCTTTGAAACGGCCGATGGCCCACCCAAGCCCGGCCAGATGCTCCGTCCTCCCGATCCGTTGCGGCGGTTTACGGACTTCACTCCGGAACAACGGGTTGAGTTCGCGAGAAAGGGGCACGGGCCCGGAGGATGAGAAGTAACGGCCTAACCCGACGATCACCGACGACTGAATGATGAATGATGACTTTGCGTATGAAAACATACCCCTTTGAGGCGAACCGCTGCGCAGGAGTGCGCAACCCATCGACTCGCCGGTACCCGTGTCGCGCCTTTACTCTCATTGAATTGCTTGTTGTGATCGCCATCATCGCAGTCCTGGCGGGCATGCTCCTGCCCGCTTTGGGCCGATCGAAGGCCAAAGCCTATAACGCGGCCTGCCTGAACAATCTTCGGCAACTCGGGATTGCCACCCGTGTTTATTCCGATGACAACCAGGAGCACTTGCCGAGTGCGGAGATCCTCCCCACGCAACCCATCAATCCCCGAAATCCGTTACCGCGAATCTGCGATGTATTGGCGAGTTACGTTGGCAGAACCGCCGGCACGAACACAAAGAGTACAACGGTCTTCAAGTGCCCAGTCGACAAGACGGGTCGATTCGACGCCGAAGGCTCGAGTTACGAGTGGAATGTTGATCTGAACGACCAACGCATTGATGAGACCCGAACGGATAGCGCCTTCCTCTTATTGAAAAGAGGAGACCTTTCCGGCGGAATTACGAACTTTGTCCTGACGTTTCCTCCGGGGACGACTCCGCTCTTTCTCGATTACGACAATTTTCACCCGCGTCCGCCCAAACCCGGCAAGAATGTTGTCTTTATGGACGGGCACGTGGCACCTCTGGAAGCCACGCTATGACTCCGGCGGAGACGGTTGAGGTATTGGCGGAGGCGGCACCGCGGGTGGTTCCGGAAGTGATGGAAAGGGAGGCGGGCTGCCGAGGTTGGGGCTTGCTCGGTGGCGGGGCCTTTGTCATGAAATAGCCATGGGGAAGGTTTTTTGGCTTTTTGGGCGTTCCGGTGCTGGAAAATCGACATTGGCAGGCAGGCTCCGGGGGAGCCTTGAGGACCGGGGAATCAGGGTCTTCCATCTCGACGGGGACTCCGTGCGCGACGGTCTCTGCAAGGACCTGGGGTTCTCATCCGCCGACCGGATCGAGAACCACCGTCGCATCGCCGAAGTCGCGCGCCTGGTTGCGATCGAGGGCAGCACCTCGGTGGTCGTGGCGACCATGGCGCCGGAGCACGCCCAGCGGGACATCGTCCGGGGAATTCTGCATCGCCATCTGGTATGGATCCACGTGCATGCCCCCCTGGAAGTCTGCATTCGTCGGGATCCGAAGGGGCTCTATCGAAAGGCCCGCGAAGGAAAGGTCGCCAGGCTGCTCGATTTTCCCTTCGAAACCTTGCGACCCGACGAACGTGAAATCTGGGTGGATACCGTCGCGATGAACATCGAAGACGCTCATCGCTATGTTTTTGACGAGGTTTTCAGGCGTCTCGGTGACTACGAAATCTAAGAGTCCGTCTGAGAAGTAGGAAGGCTGCGGGTCAGTCCCAGTCCATGATCCACCTGGCGCAGGAGCAGCACTCCGCCATCGCTGGAGAGGCTGCCTCCGGTGAACTCGGCCACCACAAATCGTGCCCGGTTCCCCAATGCACGGACGTTTGGTGCCTCCGAATCGCTCGCCTTATGAAATATCCGGGGTTAGCCCGGATGTTTCCTATCACTTCCACTGCGACCTGCTGCAGGTCCGGTGGGAGAGGAGGTTACCTTCAACCTGCGTACCGCCGCTGCCGACAGGGCGTCGGAACTCGCGGTTGCTGAGCGCGGCCTTCAGGCCGCTTCAATACCCCGACGGCACGCGCGTCGAAGTTCTTGTCGGCCGCCGTCCCGTCCCGTTGAAGCGGCCTAACTAAAGGCCGCGGTCCGACCCGACGGTATCGCGCCTGCCAAGGATTTCGCGGGCTCGCCGGTCGCCTTTCGCAAGACCTCTATGAAATAGGCAGGCTAAGGAGGCGCAGCCTCAGACTGACTGTGGTGTGAATTCGACGTCAAGGCCGTGGGTTGGCCTCCCTTTCGGCGCCTCGTTCAATGGGTCTGTTTCGCAGTCCGCCCATTCTCTTATCGAGTGAATACCCCTGAATCAGGAATCAGGAGGCCCCCGGCAAGTCGAAATGGCATTGACATCAATCATTGGTCACTCTATCAGGCTCGAGCTTCGACCGCCGTTCACCGGCTGATTTCATCAAACTCGAACATTTCGGAATCCACCTTGGAGCGAGGGAAAATGCCCAGGCAACACGGACAACTCCGACGGCTCACGCGCATCCGCCGGCGCCGACTCCGGCAGATGCGCGGGGCGCTGATCCGATGGTTGAGGATCGGCCGCCGGCCGTCGACCGCGCGGCGCCGGCGACGCCTGGCGCAACAAACGGCGGGAAAACCTCGTGGCGGGAGTGAAAGCGGGGGCGCCCGAGTTGAGACAACTCGACGCAGAAAACGACCCGGTACGCAGGCGGGCGCGTCGACCGGCGCCGTTCGGGAACCGGTCATGACCGGCGGTGGGTCGGCAGGGCAGACCGCGGCCAAACCCGGGCGACCAACCCGGCGCAAGACCCGATGAGCCGTTCCGGCGGCACCTGAACGGCGGCCGGAGGACCGAACTCAGGCCCGTTGCGCGGGTCCGTCCTGGCAGAGTTCCTCCCCCACCCAACCCGGGCGCGCACCTCTATGGTCCAGTCGGCGGTTTCGACGCAAGGCGGGTCAATTCATCGATCAAGGGTCGCAGCGTGTCGGGAAGAAGTTCTTCGGTTGTCCGATAGGTGCGGCGCCTGCCTTCCTTGTGGATGGTCAATCGGTACTCAAACGCGTCCCGTGTCGCGGAGACCCGCGGAGGGACCTCGATCTCAAAAAAGCCGGCCCTTTCAACGAGGGTTTCAAGTTGGCGTGCCTCCTCCGGTGGAAGTGTTGAGGTGCTGAACTCCGCGCGAAGGCGAGTGCCGGCGAAACCACCCGTTCTTTCGAACAACAGGCGCACCTTTTTCCAGAAACAACGACAGGCGCTGGCGCCGGGGAGGCTAAACAACGATTCCCACACCGTCCCAGGCGCTCCTGACGGCATTCTGCTCAGGACTATTCACGCCGAAGAGATCGCCGGCGATCTGCCGTGTAAGTCGCGAGAATTGCCGGAAGTTGGTGCGACGGCGAAGGTTCGGACTGGTCATTGCCTCGTACCAGATGAGGCCCGCCTTCTCCCACGCGAATCCGCCGAGCTGGGTCGCCAGAAGATAAAATGCGTGATTGGGGATGCCCGAGTTGATGTGAACCCCGAAGCTATCCTGGGGTCCCCTCACGTAATCCCGCATGTGCGCGGGTTGCGGATCCTTGCCGCCGAGCGCGGGGTCGTCGTAGGCGGTGCCCGGGGCCTTCAACGAACGGACGGCGTCGCCCTGGACTTTCTTGGTAAACAGGCCCTTGCCAATAAGCCAATCCGCGGATGAGGCCGCCTGGTTCGGATACTGCTTCACCAGGGAACCAAAGACGTCGGCAAGATGCTCGTTGAGGGCGCCCGGTTGCCCACGGTAGACGAGGTCGGTTTCATTCTGAATCACTCCGTGTGTCAATTCGTGTCCGATGACGTCGACGGCGACGGTAAAGCGATTGAAGAGGTCGCCATCGCCATCGCCGAAAACCATCTGGAGTCCATTCCACATGGCGTTCGCATAGCCTCGCTGAAAGTGAACGGATGCATCCAGGGGCATGCCGGCGTCATCCAGGGAATCACGCTCGAAGACCTCGTGATAGAACTCATACGTTTTTCCCAGGCCGTCATAAGCTTCGTCCACGGCTGGATCATTGGAGGGGGGACTGCCTTCCGCGCGGACCTCGCGGCCTGGCAGACGGCCCTTGTTGCTGGCGGTGTAAATGATCCGTTCAAGATGGCCGGCCGCCCCGCCCGCCCGAAGTCGGCGTCGGCCATGCGCGCGAATGCCGGCCCGGAGGCCAAGAACGGTCGTCAGGCGCTTGAGTCTTCTTGCGGTCAATCGCCGGACACCACGGAGGACGGTGTCCTCGTCCAGGGTGACGCGGGCGAAGTCGCGCTGTTTCTGGCTTCCGGTCCGTTCCAGGTGCTCGAGGATGTACGGAGGAAGGATGCAACAGACCGGATGCCGAGTGCGCAGGGAGATAAGATGGGGCATAGAGACAATACCGACCGGTGGAGATTCACGAGCGACCGCCCGGTGGTAAGTCGTCCGGAGGACGTCCCACGGACCGCCCCCCGGATGCTTGCAGGGCACAAATCAGAAGCCGGGCGGCTTCCGGTCGACTAACGCCGGGATTTGCCTCCGTGCCGATGGGCGCCCTTGCGGTGTGCGACCAGGCGTCGTCCGCGACGGTTCGCGCGCCGCAGCTTCGCGCCGCGCGCACCTCCGTGCATTCGCCGCGCGCCCGCTCGCCGTCGTCGGAGGCCCGCTCCGCCTTTCCGCGCCCGCGCGCCTCGAACCATCCGCGCCCGTCCGCCCTTTTTTGCGCCGCGTTTCAGCCGGGCGCTCCGTCGACGTCGAAATAACCGAAGCATTCTCATGGATAGCCTGTCCTTGCCGGTTAGGGGTTTGGATGCCTTGAATGACGCCTGGCCGTTTGTGGGAACCAAGCGACCACGGGATGCTATCGAGTCGTTGAATTGTGTCAAGTACTCATCCGTTCCGATTCCCCGGTTCCCCCGGGTTCCCGGAAAGCCACTAACAGCCTGTCTGAAAAGCAGGAATCATTGCATCGCGAGTCGACAGATCACGCTCTCACGAATACCCGAACTCGCGAGCCAGTCGTTCAACATCGCGAGAGTCCTCCGGATTCTCCTCCCCGGAGAATACACTCGTGGGTGCGCCCGCTTCGGACGCCAGGCTCGGACTCTCCAGGAAATAGCGATCGTTGCCCCCCGGGGCCGCTGCCGATCCCAAAACGGCATAGGGCGATCGTTCGGGGTGCATCATGGCTCCGATGATCTCCGCGGCCGCCGGAAGTTGGAGCCAGTCGAGAATCCCGCGCATCTCCTTTGCCGGATTCGACCGCACGTCCTCGCTTCGGATCCGCAACGCCCGGTCCGGCGACACGGCGCCGAGGAAATCCACGATGTTGGCATGAGCGTGCAGCCAGAGGCGCCTGGATTCGAGGGCGCTGTCATCACGGCTGCTGTTCGGACGCGACCGCAGAAAACGGGCGGGCGGCCAGCGCGCCAGTGCCCTCCGGGTCATGGACGTGGCCTCGCCCGCCATTTCCAGTGACTTGTCGAACGACGGAATGGGAACACGCGGATGACGCACCAGGTGGAGAAACCGGCCCCCTGGGAAATGGCGGCCGAGGCAACGCAACCAGGCCTTGCGTAGTGCATGGGAGGTACTGTGTTCCACAAGGACGCCCGGCTGCACCCGCCCCGCGAATTTCTCGACGAGGTAGCTCGTCGTGTAATGCGAGCGCCGTCGCAACCAGCCGCGTGCCTCGCAGACGGTCGCGGGCGACTCTTCGCCGAGGAAGAGGCGCGCAACCGTCCGGAGCACTCCGTCCGCGCATGCCAACCGGGCTTCGCCCGTGGCGACGAGCCAGTCGCCGACAGTTTCAAAAATGAGCAGGTCAAGCTCGGGCAGATCGTGGAGGCCGACATGTCGGCCCAGCATGGCTGCGACCAGGGCACCGTCGGATGCAGGTGGGGTGAGGATGAACAGCGGTTCGGGAGGATTGATTGGCATTCCGGGCCTCGCAGGGAACGGGGATTTCGCAAGGCATTCGGCCGGCCCGAGAAATTCAAAAAGCCTTGACTCGCGGAGGGTGCCGGCTACAAGGACTACCATGCGAATGACAGTCTGACAACGGGGATGCTTTGTCTCTGTTGGTGTCTGTCTTCGGCCAAGGGTATTTCAACCAACACTTTCGTGAAAGCCCGTTGCCTCGAACTCTTGCCACCGTGTTGTTCAGGACTGGTTCCAACCGAAGTCCTCATCCGGCACGGACGATGGTACGCCTGATGGAGACGCGCTGATCAGGTTTTCCGCGCCAGAGAGGCATTTCCATTTGGAATTCCGGCCAGGGATCATCGATCATGCCGAGAACCCCCTGTGTGCTTGTAGTATCGTCGACATCGTTGCGAAACGCCTGGCCGCCATGAGAGGTGACATCACCCTGGTCATTCCCGCCGCCGGCGAGGGACGACGGCTGTCGCGGCCTGCCTCGTCGACGCCGAAGGCCCTGCTGTCGCTCCAGGGACGCCCCCTGCTGGAGTACGTCCTGGACGTGGGCCTGTTGTCTCCAATCGCCCGAATCGTCATTGTCATCGGCCCGTCGTCCAGCGCCATCCAGCGACACCTCGGAAGTTCCTGGAAGGACGTTCCAATCGAGTATGCGGTCCAGGACCGACCGCTCGGTCTTGCGGACGCTGTTTCTCGCGCCGAGCCGTTCGTCGACGAATGGATGCTCATCATCAACGCCGATGAGATCTTCGTCGGAGGCCGGTGTCATCGCGTGACGGCTTTTCTCCGCGAGAAGAGAGCGGACGGGGTTGTCGGCTATGTTCGCACGACGCCTGGCGATCCCAGGGTGCGGTCCGGCTATGGGCTCGAGCTCGCCCCGAACGGGCGGGTCCGTGGCCTCGTCGAAAAGCCGGTTGCGGGATGGAATGACCTCCTCGGCGTTGGTTTCTGGCTTTTGGGACGAGACTACTTTCGAGCGTTTCCGGCGACGCCATGGGGGCTCGCCAGGCGGCAGTGTGATCTGGTCGATGTGATTCAAACACTGGTCGATGAAGGCCGCGCCATTTACGGAATGAATCTTGGGGGGGCCTTCGTCAACGTGAACACCTGGGATGACGTCCGGGCCGCGGAAAGAGTCGTGAGGGAGAGCCTGGCGGTCCCTTCGATGGTCCGATCGGCATCGGAGATGACGAGTTGCGCCTGATGAACTCCAACACCGGCCCTGACCTGCGCGGCGTCCCGGCGGAGGATGTCCGGGCGCTGTTTCTTTGCGGCGCGTCGCGCACCTATGGGGAGATCAATGTCGTTCTGCCCCTTGCGGAAAGTGTGGTGGCTGCAGGGGGCGAGGTGTGGTTTCTGTCGTCGCCGCTGGCGGCGCAACTCGGGCGGCCGGCGTTCGCGGACCGGGTGTTCGAAATGTCGGAGGACCGCGCCGCCAACCAGGTACTGTTCTGGCGTATCATCAAGAAGTACAGGCCCAACCTTGTGGTCTTTTCCGAGTTGTACGAGATCCTGCAATCCGACCGCCCGCGTGAGTGTCCGCTCCTCGATTCCGTGCTCCTGCAGGACCTCGAATCGGTCGAGGCGACGCTGGTTTTCATGGATTTCATTGCCCATGTCGGTGCGCTGCAGGAGGTGCTGGCATGCGAGCACTGCGCCGGGCAGTGGGGACGCCGCGCCCTTCGGTCGTTTCTACGGCGGCTTTGGGTCATCCTTCCCTGTCCCCTTCACGAGCCTGGTCCGGTGCCGGGTCGACGAGGGATTCCCTTTCGCATCGGGCCGTCGCCTTCGTCCGAAACGGCCGGTGTGACGGACAGAACAAGGTGTCGCGCGAAATACCTCGGCAAGGCGGCCGAGCGTGACGGTGTTCTGATTCTTCGTGGCAGTTCGACGTGGCAGGCGGATCTGGCGGAGGAAGCGGGCGTCCAGCTCCACGAGTATCTTTCGGATCTACTGGCACTCTATTTTGAGGACTTTCCAAGACCGGTCACGCTGGTGTCGGTTTCGGATCGACACAAGCTCCGGCGGCCCGAGGGAAACTCCAGGCTGAAGGTTGTCAATCTGCCGAACCTGCCGAGAGACGAGTACCGGACGCTGGTCCTGGCGGCGGACCTTGTCCTCACCGAGAATGAGATCAGCTATTCGCTGGGGCAGGCCCTCGGCCACGGGCATGGGGTGTTGTTTGTGAACAGCTTCACCTCCCGCGAGCTGTCGCGACGCGAGATCGACCACGAGGGCCTGCGCCGACTGCTCTCCAAGGTCGAGGAAAACTGGCCGGGCTCCATCTTCCCGCACGTCATTCATCCCATTCGGCTGACGAAGGCGGATCACAAGCTGTCGGAAGCTCCGGTGTCAGCCTCCGGCGGCTCTCTGCCGGTGGCGACGACGCGACTGGGTCGGATGGCATCCAGTCCGTTCGTCAAAATCGAACTCTACGGAGGGCGGCAAACGCGGGAAATACTTCATCGACTCCTGCTGGATTCATCGGCTGCGCAGGAGTTAGTCCGGGAGGAGACCGGCTACCTCGAGCGTCTTCAACGCGCCGAGTCGGGGGTCGGCGTCCTGGCGCAGATTTGCGCCGTCGGAAGGCTGGCATCCCACACCGCCCTGTAAGGAGCCTGTGATGAATGCGGAGCCCCTGTTCATCCTCACGACGCCGCGATCCTTCAGTTCGCTGACCTGCGCGATGCTCGGGCAACATCCGCAAATGTACAGCCTCCTGGAAACGCGCGTCTTCGAGGTCGACAGCATGCGGGAGTGGTGGGGCCGGTATGGCGAGGCCAATCACGATGGGGATGGACTGTTTCGCAGCATCGCCGAAGTGGTGTATGGAGCCCAGAACCGGTGGACGGTGTGCTCCGCGAAGCGGTGGGTGGTCGAACGGCTCGATGCGCGTGATGGAAGCGATGTTCTTCGGGAACTGGCGGAGCATTTGATGCCGCTTGGCACGATCGAAAAGACCCCGATTGAGGGGATGAGCGAAGAGGAAATCCTGCCGACACTCCGCCGGCGATTTGCACGATTTCCGAGGGCGCGCTACCTGCATCTGGTTCGTCATCCGATGGGCTATTGTCGGTCGCAACTCGAGCACCTCACGGCGATGGCTTCAGGGTCTCCGAACCCCGGCGGCATGGCTCGTCGGTATGCCTGGATCTGCGATCCGACCACTGATCCCCCCACGCTGGATCCGCAGGTCCTCTGGCATCGCGTCCACCGCGTGATCCTGGAGTTTCTTTCCCGCATTCCTGTTCGGCAATGGCACCAGGTGCGCGCCGAGGAGTTAGTGGCGGAACCGGAGAAACACCTGCTCGAACTTGCCGAGTGGCTTGGAATCCGCGCCGATTCCAGGGCGCTGGAGGAAATGAAACATCCTGAGCGCTCGCCCTTCGCATGCCTTGGGCCGTCCAACGCTCGCTGGGGTGCGGATCCAAAGTTCTTCCGGGACCCGCGGTTGCGATCGAGGGTGTTGTCCGGTGAGCCTCAGTTGCACGGCTCGCTTCCCTGGCGAAACGACCGAAAGGGCTTCAGCAGCCAGGTCTGCGGCCTCGCAAAACAGTTCGGGTACAACTAAGCGACCGACCATGGTTCCGGCCCCTGTCATCGATGCGTCGACCCGCCAAGCGGGTGGCCATTCCCCTTTTTCGGGGCCCGGCCGCGGCGCCTGGCGGATTCCACTCGATTTCTATCGATCGCTGGTCGAGTTGGACTACCTCGAGCCTTCGAACGACGCACCCGCGATGGCCCCGGATTCGTCGGACTTCCCGGCCGCCGACTGGATCTATCGCACGGCGCTGGTCCTCGATCTGGACCAGACCCTGATTCGTCCCTCCCCGGCGATGGGTCAACGTCCCTCGGCATTCCCGCTTTCGTCGCACGAGGAGATTGAGGTGGAGAGCCAGATGGGAAGACGCTACCAGGTTCGCGAGGGTTTGCAGGTCCTTGGGCGTATCCTGGATCTTCCCTGGCGAAACCAGGTGCTTCTGTCGAGGGCGCCGCAATCCAAGGTCACCGAGGTCGCGCGCAAACTCCGCGTGGGTGGGCACCGCCTCGAGGACCGGATGGATGCCTGTGTCGGATCCGAACTCTTGCAGGTCTTCGCCAATCGCCAGGGCTTGCGGCTCCCATTTCACTCGACCCCATGCCTCGGCAATCCCAACGGCCGGCCCGCCAAGGCGAAGCCTGCTGGGTTCATCCTTCTCCGCGACATGCGGGACATTGGGGCGGCGCTGCGGCAGGGGGAGCTTTCCAGGGCCGCTTCCATCGTGGGCCGCTCGGAAATGTCGGCGGGGTGCTCGCTCATCCTGGACGATCAGCCTTTCTATGAGCCGCTGATGGATGGACAGGCTTTCTGCCAGGTCATTCCCTACACGCGGGTCGAGAACTTCAGGGCGCTCTGCGCCCCCGCGAACCTTCCGTCGCCCATTCAGTTCAACTACCTGGACTTTCTCTGGCGAGCGGGCGCCTCTCCATTCGGCTATCTTTATCATTTGCTCAGGAAGAACCTGTCCTGGGCGGACTTCCTCCAACGCCGCCATCTCGAATCGGACCTCTCGGAGGCGCTTGCCCGAAGGGTTCGCTGGCCGGCCCTGTGCCGGAGGTACGCGCTTGAGGATTACCTGGAGTACGCGGCCGGGCGCCGCGGAACGGACGAGGGCCTTCTGGCGTCGCGCCACGCCGAGCATGTGCGGGTCTACCGAACGCTGCGCGACGCCATCCTCGAGGACGCGCGCCGGGGCTGGAACGTCCTCCTTTTGGGTCGGGATATGGACTATGTCTTCGCGGCGGTGCGGGAGGCCGGCCCGGAGTGGGTGCGCTCGGCCCGGATCATCTCCTTGCCGCTCAGTCGCGTGTCCATCGCCCAGATGAGTGACGAGGTTCTGTCACGGCTGATCCTGACGAGTCTCGGTCCCCGGGGAGCCGCCTCGCGGGGATTGATCATCTATGATGTCGGGTATCACGGAACGATTCCTTCGCGCATCAAGGCGGCCCTTCGGGGGCGCGCCTGGCGACAGATCCCACGGGTCGAAGTCCGGCTGCTGAATATCTGCGACTGTCCTGTCTCCGATCCGGCTCAGCATGCAAGAGTTGTTCCGTTCCGCGACTGGGAAGGTGAGTATGTCGTGTCGCGCGAACTGGGCATTTCCATCGAGCGCTGCCCGCACAGGAAAGGGAGGCTCGAAGCGGTGCACTGCCGCGGCCGGCAATTTACGTTTGAGCATGCGCCACACCCGCCCGGCGAAGCCCGCAATGCGCGTCTCGTTCAGCAGAGAATTCTCTCTCTCTTGCGAAAGCCCGCAATGGGCACCCACATCGCGCCGGAGGTGCTTCGACTGGTCGCCAAACGGGCCCTCGATGGTATCCTTTCGCGAAATCCGCGATTTACACGGCGCCTTCGAAGCGCCTGGCAGACGGTTTATGAATGGGGAAACGGCAGTTCCGCCCGCAGCATCCGAGCGGCGATTTATCCCTATTCTGGCATTAATTTCCTCACACCCCTGCTCTGTTTCCGCGAGCTCGAGCACCTGGTCCTGATCGATGGCGCGCCGGACCGGATTGCGTGGTCCGACCTGGAGGTGGATGTCAACGATGCGGCTGCTTGGCTGACGGATGTCGCAGCCGGCTACGACGGGGAACCGGGCGTGATGCGGAGATCCCTGCTGGAAATCCTGGAGCGCGGGCCCGGTTCACCGGCTTCGCGTCGACAGATGCAACTCACGGCCCTGCTTGCAGCGCCCCTCCTCCTGTCCTTCGCGTCCCTTATCCCGCGGGTAAAGCTCGAGCAGTTGTCACTGAACGGCTCCCGCAAGGACGCGAGTCTCTCCGGTGTGCTCCACGTCGAATCGCGCACCGCCATCCGATTCGAGTACTTTCCAATCTCGGGAAGCCTCTCCGCGAGAACGCGGGATGATCGATGCGATCGCCTCCTGAGAACCGTTCCGACGGCACTTGTCCTTCCGCGCATGTGCACCCGGGCGGACGAGAATGCGCTTCCGCTGCAAAGGTGGGCTGATTCCGCCAGGATGATCCTGCTGGAGGAGCCCCTGATCTCGGCACCGTACACCGGGGAACCGGCTGTCGTTCAATCCGTGAAATGCGTCGATTTTGTGGCGGGCCCTTCTTTTGGAGAGGACGAACGGAAGGGAGCTTGCTCCTTTCGAATCATGCGGAGGGAGCCTCCACTTTCGCCACCCGATGCACCCGACACGGGTCCACGGCTGCCTGATCGCCTTCGCTCCGGGGCGTTCCCCGATAACGGCGCGTGCATGCCTGACTCCAGGAGCCATCGGGTTGCCGCGCCCGCCGGGGCGCTCGAAGTGACTCGGTGAGTGTTGTGAGTCTCTAAAGACCCGATGGCGCTTTATTTGACACAATGACGAACAGCACGAATGGCACGAAGAAGATCTCGGGTTGGGCGCCCACTCCGTGGAAGATCGTCGCCGAGGCGTTGAAGCTTGCGGAAGTCGGACCGAACGACATTGTCTATGACCTCGGGTGCGGGGATGGGCGGGTCGTCGTTTCCGCGAGCGCTGAGTTTGGCGCGCGCGCGGTTGGATTTGATGTTGATCCTTATCGAGTGGAGGAGGCTCGCAGCCAGATCCGCGCCCATCGGGTGGAACATCTGGCTCGGGTTCGGCGGCAGGACATGCGCCAGATCCGGGATTTGCATCGAGCCACGGTGGTCTTTCTCTATCTTCCCCAACCGGCGGTCAATGAGATGCAGCATCATCTTCTTCGCCGATGCACCGGCGGAACCCGAGTCCTTTCGGTTCAGACCTGGATTCACCGATGGCAGACACAAAAAGAACTCATCTTCAGGGGAAAGAAGCGCAAATGGTGTATTGGTCTGTGGCGGGTGTAACTTGGCGACCGCGGACCACCCTGTTCCCGGAAACTTGTTGTGTCTTCCAGGACGAATCCCGAGCAGGAATTAATTCAACCAAAAGCCACAAAGGAAAGGAGACGACGGACAGCCCATGAGACTCAAGATACGCCCGCGTGCCAACCGTGGGTGGCGCAACCGGCGCCTGCGCGCGCGCAGGCAGCGACCCGGTGGACATCATCCCCACGCAGGCCCACACGGACACGGACATCGCCGAGGTCGGAATCAGGGACATGGCTGGGGTCATCCGCACGGTCACGGAACGCACGACCATCCTCACCATGGCCATCCTCCCCAGGAAGAACCACGCCCCGGTGAACCGCGCCCGGCCGAGCCTCATGGGGAACCTCACGCAGCCGTTTCGCATTCCATCGACCCGGGACACGCGCCGCCGCATCAGCATCGGCGCCACCGCCACGGGCGACGCCGTGTAGGTCCACGCCACCACCATTCGCATGGCAGTCCGCACTGTCGAGTGAATCAACATGGTCACGGAGGTCACGGCGGCCATGGCGGTCACGGTGGAGGTCATGGCGGTGACAGTGGAGGTCATGGCGGTCACGGCGGAGGTCCTGGCGGTCACGGCGGAGGTCCTGGCGGCCACGGCGGAGGTCCTGGCGGCCACGGCGGAGGTCATGGCGGTCACGGCGGAGGTCATGGCGGTCACGGCGGAGGTCATGGCGGTCACGGCGGAGGTCATGGCGGCCACGGCGGAGATCCCGGCGGCCACGGCGGAGGTCACGGCGGCCATGGCGGCGGTCCTGGCGGTCACGGTGGAGGTCATGGCGGCCACGGCGGAGGTCACGGCGGTCACGGTGGAGGTCATGGCGGCCACGGTGGAGGTCATGGCGGCCACGGCGGAGGTCATGGCGGCCACGGCGGAGGTCATGGCGGCCACGGCGGAGGTCACGGCGGTCACGGCGGAGGTCCTGGCGGTCACGGCGGAGGTCATGGCGGCCACGGCGGAGATCCCGGCGGCCACGGCGGAGGTCACGGCGGTCACGGTGGAGGTCACGGCGGCCATGGCGGCGGTCATGGCGGCCACGGTGGAGGTCACGGTGGTCACGGTGGAGGTCATGGCGGCCACGGTGGAGGTCATGGCGGCCACGGTGGAGGTCATGGCGGTCACGGTGGAGGTCATGGCGGCCACGGCGGAGGTCCTGGCGGTCACGGCGGAGGTCATGGCGGCCACGGTGGAGGTCATGGCGGTCACGGTGGAGGTCATGGCGGTCACGGTGGAGGTCATGGCGGTCACGGTGGAGGTCACGGCGGTCACGGTGGAGGTCACGGTGGAGGTCACGGTGGAGGTCACGGCGGAGGTCACGGCGGCCACGGCGGAGGCCACGGCGGTGAGGCCACGGTGGAGGCCACGGTGGAGGTCACGGCGGAGGTCACGGCGGCCACGGCGGAGGCCACGGTGGTGGTCATGGCGGTCACGGTGGAGGTCATGGCGGCCACGGCGGAGGTCATGGCGGTCACGGTGGAGGTCATGGCGGTCACGGTGGTGGTCATGGCGGTCACGGCGGAGGCCACGGTGGTGGTCATGGCGGCCACGGCGGAGGTCATGGCGGTCACGGCGGAGGTCATGGCGGTCACGGTGGAGGTCATGGCGGTCACGGTGGAGGTCATGGCGGTCACGGTGGTGGTCATGGCGGTCACGGTGGAGGTCACGGCGGCCACGGTGGAGGTCATGGCGGCCACGGTGGAGGTCATGGCGGCCACGGCGGAGGTCATGGCGGTCACGGCGGAGGTCATGGCGGTCACGGTGGAGGTCACGGCGGTCACGGTGGAGGTCATGGCGGCCACGGTGGTGGTCATGGCGGCCACGGCGGAGGTCATGGCGGTCACGGTGGAGGTCATGGCGGTCACGGTGGAGGTCATGGCGGTCACGGTGGCGGTCATGGCGGTCACGGTGGAGGTCATGGCGGTCACGGTGGAGGTCATGGCGGTCACGGTGGAGGTCATGGCGGTCACGGTGGAGGTCATGGCGGCCACGGTGGCGGTCATGGCGGTCACGGTGGAGGTCATGGCGGTCACGGCGGCCACGGTGGCGGTCACGGCGGCCACGGTGGCGGTCATGGCGGTCACGGCGGAGGTCACGGCGGCCACGGCGGCGGTCATGGCGGAGGCGGATACCATCCCATGTAAGTCACACCGGCGTTCCAAGATGCTTCTGAACAGCTTGGAGACATCCTGCTCCAGGCGGTTCAGAGGCCTTGGGGCGCCGGTAGGACTGTCGCCGATCCGGCGTTCAGCTCGAGTTCAAGTCGATGAAAAGGCAACACTGACATTGCGCGCGTTCACCGCGGAACCGTGTCATCGAATTCAAGGAGGAAGCCTTGCAGATTCAGAACTCAGTCACGATCCTGACCATGCCACGCTCTCTGGGTACCCTCACTTGCGCCATGTTGGGCCAGCACCCCCAGATGTACGGGATCCTGGAAACCCGACTCTACGAGGTGGAGAGTATGGAACAGTGGTGGGATTTCGAACAGGAAGGCGGAAGAACTCCAGGCGGATTGCTTCGAGATTTGGGAGAGGTCCTCTATGGCGATCAATCCGAGAACACAATGGAACGGGTAAGGCGGTGGCTTTGGAAGCGTCGCGACTGGCCGACAGTGGACGTCATGCAGGTTCTGGCCTCGCACGTTTCTCCGTTGCGGTTGGTGGAAAAGAATCCCATCCCGCCCGCGAACGATGAATCCATCGCGGCCTCCCTGCAGCGGCGACTCCGTTGCTTCCCGGAGGCCCGATTTCTGTGGCTCGTGAGATGCCCTTTCTGTTACGGCAACTCACTGCTGGAGATGCTTGCCAATCTTGAAAGTCTGAAGGGACGTCGACGTCGTAAGTCACGCCCCGGTAACCATACGGGAAAGACGACCGCCGGGAGTTCCGCCCGCAGCGCATCGGACCCACAGACCTCCTGGTTTCGGGTGAATAAGCACATCCAGGGGTTTCTAAGAAAGTTGCCCGAAGACCGCCACCGCACCATTCGGGGGGAGGAGTTGATCGCACAACCGGACAACGTCCTTCTCGACCTCGTCCGCTGGCTGGGCATCCGTTCGGATCCGCGAGCCATCGAGGAGATGAAACATCCGGAGCGATCGCCATTCGCCTGCATGGGTCCTCGCAATGCGCTCGGCGGCGGCGATGGCAAGTTCTTTCGGAGCCCCGCGCTTCGGCCGCCGAAACCTCACGCGCACCGCCTGCAGGATCCCCTCCCATGGGGGAGCGACGGTGAAGGATTGAGCGGCGAAGTCCGCGAATTCGCGGCGGAATTGGGATACACATGACAGCGGTGCAGGCGAAACCGTTCGGCGGGGGTTTCCGGCGTCGAAGGCGGATCCCTTTGGGGACGGACCGCCCCTGGAAGGGGGCGCGGCAATCCCCTGGAAGGCTTCTGCCGAAGCCGGCCTGGATTCGGGGATTGGCTGGTTTGAGCCCCAACCTCGATCTGCCCGCGACGCTGGCGGGCACGACGTCCCACTTTCGCGTGTCCTATGCGAGCGTCCTGGGGCAGGCAGGCCAGCAGATCGCGGAGGCGGTGCTCAGCCGGTGCGAGCCGGACTACGAAACGCTCGCCGGCTTCTTTGCCCATCAAAGCCCGATCCATTTCAACGTCATTCTCGCCCCGCTGTCGAAGGCGATGGACGGCACCGGGGGCGCCTATCATCAGACGCCCTTTACAACACAACTCTACTGCGATGTGCGTCTTACACCGGAACCGGATCCTCGAGTAAGCTCCGCCTTGGTCGTCAATCAGGCCGCCGAGGTTTTCGAAGCCCTGCAAAAGGGAGGATGGTCCTGCCGCGCCTCGAACGGAGAGGGATTGGCCCGGGTTCTGGCTTCGGAACTGTACCCTGGCGTGCTTGAGTCTCTTGGTTATTCGACAGCCACCGCGTGGCTCAACAGCCGCCGTCCCAACCTGGTGGCGCATGCATTGCGCACGGATGGCAGCCCTGTCGGGACCGGCTGTGCCGTGTTATTTCTGAATTACCTTCATTCCCAGCTTGGATTCGGCTGGGACCGGATCTGCCAGGCGGCGTCTCCAACCCTTGAAGGAACCTACCGGGCCCTCACGGGCAGAAAACACTCCTTCCCGGCATTCGAAGCCTTGCTCGCGGACAGGTTTCCGCGCCGCACCTACTATCGACTGCAGACTGACAATCCTTTCCCCATCACGCCTCCCCAGGTCACGCAATCCAATCATTCCGCCGCGACAAGCGCCGCGATCAGGGACGGAGGCTCGGATGGACCGCCCATGAGGCGCCCACCGGGCACGGGGGGATCGGCGGTCCGGGACGGTAGCCTGAGTCATGACTCGGTCTAAAAATTACGACGGATTGGCTGTCAGCCGTCGTCCGTGCCGGCCCGTCACCGACGGCGGTGCCCCCAACGGGGGCGTGCATGCGCCGCTGTTCGTGCTCGCGCCGCCGCGCTCCTTCACGTCGGTCGTGTGCGCGATGCTGGGTCAGCATCCGGAGTTGTATGGTCTTCCCGAGGTCCACCTGTTCACCGCGGAAACGGTGGCCGAGCGTCTGGAGATGGGACGACGCACTCCCACAAAGCTCCATGGGCTGCTTCGCGTCGTTGCCGAACTATTCCTCGGTGGCCAGACCCGCCGCAATGTTCGCGCCGCGAGGGCGTGGCTCCGCGATCGCGCGGACCTGGGCACCGGCGAGCTCTTGGAAACCTTTGCGGCCAAAGTGGCGCCGCGCAGGCTCGTGGATAAGAGCCCGAGCACGACCCGTTCGCTGACATTTCTGCACCGCGCCCGTCGCATGTTCCCGCAGGCGCGATTCCTTCACCTCGTGCGGCATCCCCGCGGCCAGGGGGAATCCGTGATGAAACTGATCCAGGCTGGGTCCAGGAATGGGCAACCTCCACGATGGCTGCTGCGATTTGCGTGTCCAGACCGTTCCTTTCCGGATCGTGCTGAATCCAGTGCGGGGAGCGTGCTCGATCCACAGCAAAGCTGGTATGAGCGCCAGTTCAACATCCAGGTCTTCCTGGGGCAGGTCCCCGATCGGCAGCAGATGCGCATTCGCGGCGAAGACCTGATGAAGGACCTGGACACCCATTTGCGGGCGATCATGGACTGGCTTGGATTGCGCTCCGATGCGGCCGCGATCGAGGCGATGAAGCACCCGGAACGCTCGCCTTTTGCCTGTTTCGGCCCGCGCGGCGCCCGCTTGGGAAATGACCGTCTGTTCATGCGCGATCCGGTCCTGCGACCGTGGAAAGGCGAAAAGGCGCACACACTGGAGGGCCCCCTGGGCTGGCGACCGGACGGGGGCGGGTTTATGCCGGAGGTGCGAAACCTCGCGGAGCAGTTCGGCTATGAATAGGGCGCTCCGGATGCCGGATCAAGGGAACCGGACCGCACCCGGTGCGGAGAGGATGGTGCGCGATCTTGCAGGCCCCGGCGAACACCTCGAAGGTTCCATTCGTCCCATCTTGATCCTGAGCACGCCTCTCACCCCGTCCTCGTGGATAGGCGCGATGCTTGGACAGCACCCGCAATTGTACTGCCTTCCCGAAACCCACCTCTTTGTCGGCGAAAACGTTCGGGAGTGGCGGAAGGTCTGTTCCAGGTCCGTTTTTCCCATGCGTCACGGCCTGCTGCGCGCAATTGCCGAACTGATTTTCGCCGGCCAGACGGAGGCAAACGTCCGTCTCGCCGCCGGATGGCTCGAACGGCGCTCCTTTTACACGACAGGCTGTTTACTCGAAGTCCTCGCGAACCAGGTCCCCGGCAGGACCCTGATTGAGAAGAGTGCAACCACCGCGCTTCACGCGAATTCCCTGCGGCGGGCGATCGCGATGTTTCCTCAGGCGCGGTTCCTCCACCTTGTCCAGCATCCGCTTCGCCACCACGCGGCCGTCATCGCAGCACTCAAGGAAACGGCCGCCACGCCGGGCCGGACTCCGGAATGGCTCCCGTACCTGGCCTTCGCATCGAACCCGGCCCCGCACGATTTCTCACAGGAGCGGCCCGAATTGAATCCGCAGCGCTCCTGGCTCGAATGGAACCGAGCCGTCGAAACGCATCTCGCAGAGATTCCGAACCAGAAGATGCGCCTCCGCATCGAAGAGATTCTCGACGCGCCCGATGACGCGCTCGCATCCGTCGCGCGCTGGCTTGGTCTCCGATGCGACGACGAAGCCCGGGTCGCCATGCGCCATCCGGAACGCTCCCCTTTTGGGGGTTTTGGCCCCCCCGGGGCACGCTACGGCGACGACGTCCGCTTCCTTCGAAATCCTTCCATCCCTTGTCCCCGGTCGGAAGAACACCCGCTCCGCGGACTTGGCGATCGGTTCGCGGACACGGAGATTTCGTCGGATGTCAGGGGACTGGCCGAGCAATACGGGTACGAATAGTCGCCAATGCCAAGAGAATCCGGAGGCACTTGTGCAGGCATCCCGACCCTGCCTTGCATCGTCCCTCAGACATGCACAGAGCACGTGTTCCACAGGTTCCAGCTTCTCCGCCTATCTCCAGGCGGCGGGGATGCCTTCTTCATTCACATGTCACTTCACAGCCAAGCCAATTCCCATGAATCGTGACAGTCTGCTCAGGATCCGGGTCCTCACCGAACGAAATCTCTACTTTGGCGGAACAGTGGACGTGGAGATAACGTCCCGAACCGGGCGACACCGCCTGCGGCGCCGTGGTGTCGATGCGTCCCGGGAGATCCGCGTGCGCGGCCTCAGACGCCGGGCGGCGCCGTACACGGTGACCATCCGGCCGCCGTCGGGGTTGGCGCCACAGACGCGAAACGTCGACGTGTCCGCGAGCGGCGACGTCTCGGTGGAATTCTCGTTTCCGAGCGTGTTTGTCACCCATCAGCCCGGCCTGGGCAGCGGAGCATTCGCGGAATCGGACGGCGCCTACGTTGTCTCGGGACGCGTGTCAAGCCCGGGTAGCGCAAGCGTCGGCGGCTTGCTGGTGGTCGTCGTGGATCGAAACGTCGGCAAGGACATCACGCTCGCCGAATCCATCACGGACGAGCGCGGCCAGTACCTTGTCCGTTTCACATCCCCGTCCGACGCCAAGGCGCAGTTCGACCTTCAAGCGCGGGTGCTGTCAGACGGAGCCGTGGTCGGGGCCTCTGAGGTGAAATACAACGCGGCGGCGTCCGAGACCCTCAACATCGTGCTTCCAGCCGGGTCCGTGGTGCTTGCCAGCGAACATGAAACCCTGGTTCGGTCTCTATCCTCGCAATTCTCGGGACCCCTGCGGAATCTGCGCGAAACGGACGAACGCCCCGATATCAGTTACCTGGCCAACAAGACGGGTTGGGACGCCCGCGCCGTCGCCCTCGCCGCACTGGCGGACCAATTCGGTCAGATCGATGGACAGAACCGCGCCGTCCCGGCCATTGAAGCGCCTTTCTATTACGCGCTCTTCCGTGCCGGACTTCCCGCCAATCCCGATACGCTGTACCGGGTGGACTCGGGGACGGTCAATCGAGTCTGGCGGGAGGCCATTGATGCCGGGGTGATCTCCGGAGACCTCAAGGGCAAGCTGGCGGAGTCGACGCGCGCCTTTGAAGGAATCGCGGCGGACAAACTCCTGACGGTCGCGGCACCAGCCGCCGTTTCACCCCTGCAGGACCTCCTCTCCGTGTCGCGACTCAACCCGTCCGATCAGGCGCAATTCGCCGCGCTCTATGCCGCGCATCGCACCGATCTTTCGGCCCTGTGGAATTCGGTGACCAAGACCTTCGGGGACGCGGTCTCGAACCGGCTTCAGGTCAATGGCAAAATTGCGCTTCTCACCCTGAACAACGCGCCGCTGATGCAGGCGCTACAGTCCGTGGGGGGCGAGCAGGGCCTCACGGATCCGGCCCAACTCGCATTGGCCGGGTTCTATACTCCGGCAAAATGGTCGACACTTCTATCGGGTGACACTCCGGTTCCCGAGAGGATTCCGGGGGGAACCTCCGATCTCCGTCGTTCCAACTACGCCGCCTACCTCGCGGCACAGGTCCGCTTGAGTTATCCGACCGCGGCGGTCGCGCACATGGTTGAAGCGGGCGATTTGAAGGTGGAGGCTTCGGACCGTGTGCGGGCATTTCTGGTTGAGAACAGCGGCAAGTTCGAAATTGGTGTTCACCCGGTCGAAAGTTACATCGCCGTCAACAAGCTCGACGTTCCGCCGGCCGCTGTTCGTGAGATCAAACGGATTCAACGGCTTTACCAAATGTCGCCGAGCGACCGGGCGATGTCCGCGCTCCTCGCGAGGGGCATCGACTCCGCGTACCAGGTTGTGCGGTACGACAGCGCGGCCTTTGTGCGGGACTTCGCGGCGGACCTGGGGGGCGAGGAAGAGGCGCTGCAGGTGTACCACAAATCCACGCAGATTCACAACACGCTGCTCAACGTCGTGGTCAGTTATCTCACGGCGCGGAACGGACTCGCGTTGGGCGTCGAACCCGAGCCCCCGCCAGCGTCCGGACCCGGCCTGCGATTGTCCCGCCCGGGATCCCGACGCGGACGCTTCCTGAATCCAACCCCCAGGGGCGCGGACGCAACCGGCGTCCTCGCCTATCCGACTCTCGAAGGGCTCTTTGGGTCCATGGACTTCTGCGCTTGCGAGGAGTGTCGATCCATCCTTTCGCCGTCGGCATACCTTGTGGATCTCCTGAATTTCGCGGATCAACCCTCGCCGCCGGCGGGCACACGGAATCCACAGGAGGTGCTGCTCGAGCGCCGGCCGGATCTTCAACACCTGCCGCTGACCTGTGAGAACACCAACACGGCATTGCCGTACATCGATGTCGTCAACGAAACCCTCGAGTACTTTCTTTCGAATGATGTCAGTCCGCTTTCCCTGTCCGGCTATCTCGGGCACGACACGGGTGACGCGGCGTCGGCGGACCTGCTGGCGAGCCCGCAGTATGTCCTCAATTCGGCCTATCAAACCCTGGAAAAGCAGTTCTTCCCGTCTCCTCTGCCTTTTCACAAGTCGCTGGAGGAATTGCGCCTTTATTTCGATAAGTTCGAAGTCCCGCTTCCCTACGCGATGGAGAGATTCCGGGTCGGCGACAACCTCGAGCACGGCACCCACCCTTACGGTTGGCGGGACATTCTCATGGAGGAGGCCCGCCTCTCCCGGCCGGAACACCGCCTGTTGACGGACGGGGCTTCGCTTCCCTTCTGGAGAATCTACGGTCTGCCCAATGGCACCTCCGACGCGGACGCGATCGCGGCATTGTCCAATGCCAGGGAATTCGCCCGGCGCATGGGCATGAGCTATGTGGATCTCGTCGCGATCCTCAAAAGTCGCTTCGTTAATCCGGACATTGATCTGATCCCGAAGATTGAGCGACTCGGCGTCTCGTTTGGGGTGATTGCCGCTCTCAAGGACGGCACGCTGAGCCCTGCGGAGTTTGAGGCCCTCCTTCCGTCCGGCGCCGCGGCCCTGGATCCCGACGAATACGGGGGGGACATCCAGGCATGGATCACTGACGACCAGAACTTCGCGCGCATCATGGGCCTGATCGTTCTCGTCGATCCCACCGGCTCCGCGGACCCTTGCGATTTCGACAGCCTTGAACTCCGCCATTCACAGCCGCTTTCCGGTCCAACCGACACCTCCACCCGCCTGACGGTCGCCGAGTTCAGCCGCATCCTCCGGCTGATCCGGTTGTGGAACAAGACGCAGTGGACAATCGAGCAGACGGACCAGGCCATCTGCGCCCTGTTCAACGCGGATCTCGCGCCGGGCCTCGATGTCGACACGATCGAGAAGCTCGACGCGGGCTTTCTCATCTTCCTGCCGAGGTTGGGGATCCTGTTGCGGGTCATGAGGGCGCTGAACCTGTCGGTCAGCCGCGATCTTCTGTCACTCCTGGCGGTCTGGTCACCGATCGGAACCCAGGGACCCAACGCGCTCTACCGGCAGATGTTCCTCAATCCTGCCATCCTCGAACAGGACGGTGTCTTTGCGGACAACGGATTCGGCAAATTCCTCCAGGGACTCCCGGCCTCGGAGACGGTGACCCTGCACGCCGCGGCGCTGCGATCCGCCTTCAATCTCACCGGAGATGAGTTTGACCAGATCTTCGCGGCGCTCGAATTCGACGCCAATACGCCGCTGAACCTGGCCAACATCAGCGCCGTCTTCCGCCATGGATGGCTGGCCAGGAAACTCTCCCTGAGCATTCGGGAATTCCTGCTCCTGGTGGATCTCACCGGACTCGACCCGTTCGCGCCTCCGAACCCCACGCGCCCGGCGATCCTCGAACTGGCGGACCTCGTCCAGGACCTCAAGGACCGTGGCCTGAGATCTGCCGCTGCATTCTACCTGGTCTGGAATCAGGACCTGAGTGGAACCGCGGCGCCCGACCCCGCGCAGGTCCGTGAACTGGCACGCACCCTTCGCGCCGATTTCGCCGCCGTCGACCTTGAATTCGCCGTGACCGATGATCCGACCGGCGACATCGCCCGCGCGCGGATGGCCCTGATCTATGGCCCCGAAGCGACGAACACCTTCTTCGGGTTCATCGACGATACAGTGCAGATCGATGTCCCCTACACGAACCCGCAACCGCACCTCAAACCATCGATCACCGCCGCGGATCCCCGAATCAGTTACGACCGCTTCCGTCACCTCCTATCGTGCGTCGGGGTCTTCACCGCGCACCGTCGCAACGTCCTGCGCGCGTTGACGGCAGTGCCGGCGGCATTCAAGACCGCCGTCGACGATCTCTTCGACCACACCCAGGATGTCATGGGCTCGTTCTTCGCCCGCTATCCGGAACTGCGCGCCCTCTACGACGCCTATGTTGCCTCGCCGGCACCGCCGGAAAAAAAGCGCCGCGAGCTCCTGGCGGGTTTCCGACCCGAGCTCTCCCGGATCCGCAAGCAGCAACAGGCGCTCCAGCGGGTGAGCGCCGCCGTCAGCATCGATCTGCCCTTCACGCAGGGACTCCTCAGCCCTCCCGCGACGCCGTACGCCCTCCATGCCGCCGGCCATTCCCATCGTCCAGCCCTCGCAGATATCGTCGGAATGGAGACCCAAGGACTCGCCGTTCAATTCTTCTTTCGCAATACCGCCACCGGAAACGTCGACAAGGAGGATCCTGCTGCCGCCATCCTCGACTACTCACCCCATGGAGACAATCCCCTGCCGGAGAATCCGGACGCCGGCAAGGCTATTTCGGGTGTCTGGCGGGGATTGGTCGAAGCGCCCGAGGCAGGCTTCCATAATTTTGTCATCGAGGCCGACACCACGGCGAGAGTGACCCTCCATCTCGCGGGCGTCGCCCGCGACCTGACGCAGAACGGAAGAATCTGGCGCAACTCGGATCCAATCGAACTCGCCGCAGGCACCCTGTATCCGGTCAGAATCACGGTCGAGCGCGTGCGGGACAAGCTCGCGATCCGCTGGGAGGCCCCGGACCGGCCGCGGGAGGTCATCCCGTCGCGGGTCCTCTACCCCCTGGAGGTTCTGGATCGCTTCTCCGACATGTACACGCGCTTTGCAAAGATCGCGTCGCTGGCCGTGAATCTCAAACTGACCGTCAACGAGATCGCCTTCCTGGGGACGTCGGCCGGCTCCGCCATCGGCGGCGATCACTGGCTCAATGTTCTTCCGGTGCGGGGGAAGGCCGGAGGTGCAACAGCCGCCGCGTTGCTCAGGCCTTTCACGCTCCTCCTCGATTTTGCGCGCATCAAGGCCGCGATTTCACCGGACGACGAATCGCTCCTCGAGATCCTCGAGGACCCGGCGGCTGCAACGGCCACCCCGGAGAGCGCTCTCTACTCACTCACGCGGTGGGATCCGGCCTCGCTGGAAGACATTGTCGCTCACTTCAAGGGAACCATCGCCGAACTGAAACATCCCTCCTTCTTCATTCGCGTTTACGACGCATTTGAGTTGGTCCGCACGATGGGCATAGCCGGCGGTGCGTTGATCGCCGCGGCGACCAATGACCCGGACGCCGACACCGTCCGCGATCTGCAGGGCGCCCTCCGGGCCCGTTACGAACCCGACGACTGGCCGGACGTGGTTCAACCGATCAACGACACGCTGCGCGGTCTTCGTCGCGACGCCCTGGTCGCCTACATCGTCCATCGCCTACGTTCCAGACCGGCCACCGCGCACATCGACACACCGGACAAGCTCTTCGAGTACTTCCTCATGGATGTGCAGATGGAACCCTGCATGCAGACGTCGCGCGTCCGCCATGCGTTGTCCTCCGCGCAATTGTTCATCGAACGGTGCCTGATGAATCTCGAGCCGGAGGTCTCGCCGGAATCGCTGAACCCCCGTCAATGGGAATGGATGAAGCGCTATCGCGTGTGGGAGGCCAATCGAAAGGTGTTCCTGTTTCCGGAGAACTGGGCGGAGCCCGAATTGCGCGACGACAAATCTCCCTTCTTCAAGGAACTCGAGGCTGAATTGTTGCAGGGGGAAATCACGGAAGATTCCGCGACCGTGGCCATCCTCAATTACCTTTCCAAGCTCGAGTCCGTGGCGAAACTCCATCCGGTCGGTATCCACCACATCCCCGCCAACCCGGGCCTCCGAACCGGCGAGATCGACCACGTTCTCGCCTGCACACCAGGATCGCGCCGAAAGTACTTCTACCGCCGTCGCGAGTATGGGTACTGGACGGCATGGGAGCAGGTGAAGCTCGATATCGAGGACAATCCAGTGCTGCCCGTCGTCTGGGACGATCGTGTGCTCCTTTTCTGGCTCCAGGTGATGAAAAAGACTCCGGACCAGCCCGCCAAACCCGGCGGAGCCAGCCAGGACCTGGTCACCCTCAAAACCAGCGACATCCCGGGTGCTCCAGCGGTGACAACACAGGCGGTCCTCTCCTGGAGTGAATATTACAACGGCAAATGGCAGGCCCCAAAAAGCTCCGACGTCGACCTGCCTGCGGACATCGTTCCCTACGCCATTGCCCGAAGGCACCTGACCCTCTCGGTCTCCGAGAAGAATGACTGGCTTCGCGTCGGCATCGAATACGGCGGCAGCAACCGGACATCCTTCATCCTGCACAACACCCACAGTTCGCCCGTCCGTCTCGAGGATCAGACCTCCGAGGAATCGGCGACGGATGCGGCTTCGGGATATGTGCGCTACATCGCGCCGTCGGAGACCTATTCCAGCAGTTACCTTTATGCTTATTACTATTCCCTGAACCCTGGCGGAGGCTCGTCCGGCGCCTCCACGACCACGTACCAATTCATCCTTTCGCCGGACGCGCCGGTCGAGGTGGTGACGCCGCATCATCCCCTCAACGGCGGGGTCTTCGAAGCCCCCTTCTTTGTCGACGACCGGCGAAATGTGTTCTTCGTCCGGCCGACGCATGAACTCCGGTGGATCTCCGACATCCTCGATATCGGCGTGAGTTACGATCCGGGCTACCGCGTGAACATCGAACTGCCTCCTCTCGTCGCCCAGGTCACCGAAGTCGAGCCCAAACCATCCTTCTGGGGTGATGGTGGACCGGTCGATCCGGATCCAGGAACCATCTACCAGGTCGGCATTCAGCAATTTGTCTCGGAAGACGCCTACATCCGTCAGGGCATCGGCACCGCCGCGCCCGTGCAATACGATGGCAAGCAGATCGGACCCTCGGGCGCGATGGCGGCGCCCTTTCAGGCGGGCGGGTTCGCCCGCGCCAGGGCAGCGAAGAAAGGAGGAATTGAACAATGAATGTCAATTATTCGGCCGGGTTCCATGACCAAGCCACTGCCCAGACAAACATGGGCTTGGCCGCCGTGGATGTGATCGCGGGACACTGGGAAAACCGGTTCACTTACACATTTCAGAATTTCTTCCATCCTTTCGTCGGCAAGTTCATCAAAAAGTTGAATCGGGAGTCGCTGCCGGGGCTGATGGATCCCGTGTGGCAGGCCGGCCTGTCGGAGACGTTTTTCGATGCCCTCTATCACCCGCAATCGACCGATCAGATGCAGGTGAAGTCCTTTCCGAAGGAAGTGGATGTCTCGACCGACGGCCCCTACGGCAACTACAACTGGGAACTCTTCTTCCATATACCGGTCGCGGTCGCCGTTCACCTGAGCAAGACCCAGCGGTTCGCCGAGGCGCAGCGCTGGTTCCACTATGTCTTTGATCCAACCTCCAATGATCACACCGAGGATCCGCCAAGGCGTTTCTGGAGATTTCTTGCCTTCCGGAAGGACGATCCCCATCAAATTGACGAATTGCTGGTCCTCCTGAGCAAGGCGGAGGACCAACTCTTCCCCGATGAGAAAGCTCTTCGCGACACGGTCCTGGATGGGTACACGGCCATTCTGAACAAGCCGTTTCAGCCCCACGCCGTGGCCCGGACGCGCCCGACCGCGTACCAGTACAACGTGGTCATGAAGTACCTCGACAACCTGATCGCCTGGGGGGATTTCCTGTTCCAGCAGGACACGGTGGAGAGCATCAATGAAGCAACGCAGCGGTATGTGCTCGCCGCCAATCTCCTTGGCCCAAGACCCGAGCAAATCCCGCCGCGCGGCTCGGTGCAGCCGAAAACCTATTTCCAGCTCAAAAGCCTTCCGCACGATCCCCTGGGAAATGCCATGGTCGACCTGGAGGGGCAATTTCCGTTCAATTTCTCGACCCCGCCCGGAAGCTCGGGGGATTCGCCGACCTCCGGGCCGCTCTTCGGCATCGGGCGGATGCTCTACTTCTGCATCCCGCGAAACGACAAGCTCCTGGCGTATTGGGACACGGTGGCGGATCGGTTGTTCAAGATCCGGCACTGCATGAACATCGCCGGGATCGTGCGGCCTCTTGCCCTGTTCGATCCGCCCATCGATCCCGGAATGCTGGTGAAGGCGGCCGCTGCCGGCATTGACCTGGGTTCCATTGTCAATGGTCTTACCCAACCTGTCGGTCCCGTCCGATCGCTGCCCCTGATCGCGGCGGCCCTCGAGCTTTGCGCCGAGGTCCGCGATCTTGGATCGGACCTGCTTGCCGCGCTGGAAAAAGGCGACGCCGCCCATCTCGCGCTCGTCCGGCAGACGCATGAAGCCAATATTCAACAGGCGCTGCGCGAGGTGCATTTCATGCGGTTGAAGCTCGCCCAGGAAACCACCCAGTCCCTCCTGACCAACCGCGACACCATCCTGGAACGCTACCGTCATTTCCAGCGTCAATTGGGCCTCCAACCCGATCCCAATGTCCCCAACAGCCTCAAGATCAAAGGCGCCGATCTCAACCAGGACAACTTCGACGAGGCCTATGCCTCGCTCGTGGAGACCTACGACAAACCCGTCACTCTCGCCAAGGCCTCCGATCTGAAAAAGTCCGGTCAAAACTCGCCATCGCAGCAATCCGGGGCATCGGGTTCGGGCCAACTCTACCTGACAGACACCGAGGATTCGGAACTCAACTCCAGTCTCGCCACCTCGCGGGACCTGCGTCTGGCCGCCTCCATCACCCAGGCCGCGGCGCCCATCCTCTCCCTCATCCCCGACATCGAGGTCAACCTCCAGTATTGGGGACTCGGCGGTTCACCCACGGTCTTCGGAGGCAAGAAGATCGCCGCGGCCGCCAAGTGGGCCGCGGACATCCTCAAGATCGCGGCGGACATCGAGCGTGACAAGGCCGAGATGTCGCGGCGCAAGGCGGGTCACGAGAATCGGGGAACCCAATGGGTCCAGCAGTTCAACGAGGCGGCCCTCGAGCTTCGTGAAATCGGCCGTCAGATTCTGACAGGCCTCATCGCGGAGCAGGTCGCGCGACACGAATTGGAGAGAGTGAAGACCGAAATCGACAACGCCCAGGAAACGGACCAACTCCTTCGCGAGCATTTCACCAACGAGGAACTCTACACGTGGATGCAGGGCGAGATCTCCCGCCTCTACTACGCCTACTACCGTTTTGCATTTGACGTCGCCCGGCGGGCCGAGCGCACCGCGAAGCAGGAGTTGATGCGTCCCGAACTCGATTCCCAGGACTTTGTTCAATTCAATTACTGGGATGGAGGCAGAAAAGGCCTGCTCGCAGGTGAGGCGCTCTTTTTGGACCTCAAGCGCCTCGAAATGGCGTACCACGACAACAACAAGCGCGAACTCGAACTGACTCGGGACGTTTCGCTTCGCCAACTCGATCCCATTGCGCTCCTCACCCTGAAAAACGCGGGCACCTGCCAGGTGACCATTCCCGAGTGGCTCTATGACCGCGATTGCCCGGGACATTACGTGCGGCGGATCAAGACGGTGTCTCTCTCCGTCAATTCATCGCCACCGGCGGGAACCGGTGTCTATCTCACAGTGTCCCTGCTCCGCAGCGAAATCCGAAAATCACCGATCCTCAAGGACGGTGAGTACTTGCGCCAGGGCACCGACGATGACCGGTTTGTCGACTATGCGGGCGCCATTCAATCCATCGTGACCAGCGACGCGGACGATGACAGTGGCTTGTTCGAGCCGAGGTTGGAGGACGATCGATTTCTGCCGTTCGAAGGCGCCGGCGCCGTCAGCACCTGGAAAATCGACCTGCCGATTGACTATCCCGCATTCGACTACGGCACGATTTCAGACGTGATCTTGCGGGTTCGATACACGGCCCGCCAGGGGGTGGATCCGACCAAGGTGAAGAACGCCCTGGATGATCTTTTTCAGCAGGCCAATGATGCCGGTCCGAACCTGAGCCTGCTGTTCAATCTCCAACAGGATTTTCCCGCCGAATGGGCGGCCTTCACGGGGGGCGGCGGCGACTTTCAGGCGACGATTCGGCGCAATCAGTTGCCGTATTTCACCCAGGGAAAGGCGGTCACGATCACGGAGATCGAACTCTATGGCCAAAACGTGTCGAAGCACCATTCCGCCGGCAACCCGGGGAATGCGACCACCGATCTCCAGTCCGACCATTCCTTTGTTTTCCGGGCGGGTCCGGACCCGGCCGGTCCGACGCAGGTGCTGACGCGGTCGACCACGACCCCGGTGTTTCTCCTGATCCGGTACACCCTATGAAACCTGGCGCCCGGCGCATTGCATGCCGCTTCCATTCAACTAAGACCAAGGAACGTTAAGGGTTCTTCCACATCCTCCTGCAGGTGCCCAAATGCCCCGCCGTCGACCCGCCGGAAATGGAGATGTTCGGCACGCCGTCCATGGGCACACGGTGCGCTCGCGATCGTCGCCACCACCCTGCCATCGGGGAACAATTCGGAGAGCGCCTCCCCCACGGGGTCCGCTCGTCACGGCAGCGCCTCCCGGTGGACGTCGCGGGGTCGTTTGTCCTCGCGAAGGCCTTTGTATTCCCCGTGTCTCAGGTTGCCGCCACGGGTCCACTCGGTGAACGCGATCTGCGCGACGACAACCGGTTTTGCCCAGCGAAGCTCCGACATCTGTTCCGCGGTGATCCCCTCGCCCCAGTGGCTCTTGCGCGCGTTGGGGAGATTCGCGAAAGGGCATTTGGCGGTCTTGTGGGACTTGAGCCGTTCGAAGAGTTCCTTGCGATTGCGGGAATCGAGTCCCTGCCGGACTTTGCCTGCGCAGATGAACCTGCCCTGGTCGTAGTAACCGACGACGAGTGACTCCAGGGGGGTTCCGGGTTTGAAGCCGCCGATCACAAATTCCTGTTCGGGCGACATCTTGAATTTCTGCCAGGCGCCGGAGCGCTCTCCGGACTCATAGGTTGAGTGGCGGCGTTTGGCCACCACACCCTCCAGTCCGAGTTTGCGTATCTCCGGCACGATGCGCTCGCCGGTGCCCTCGAGGCTGGCGGAGAACCGCAGGTCCGTGCCGGCAACGAGCTCGGCGAGCCGGGCCCTGCGCTCCTCAAGTGGGCGATGCGTCCAATCCGTTCCGTCCAGATGCAGCAAGTCGAAGACGTAATCCACAATGATACCCTCGCCGGAAGCGCGGTGCTGAAGCATTTGAAAACTCGGGTGGCCGCCGGGATCGAGAGCGACGACCTCGCCATCGACAACCGCCTCCTCGGCGGGCAGCCGCTTCACGGCCTCGACCACGGTCGGAAAATCCGTGGCGAGGTCAATGCCCTTTCGCGACAGCAACCGCACGGTGTCGCCTTGTTTGATCGCCTCAACGCGGTAGCCATCCCATTTGATCTCGTAGAGCCAGTCCGGACCGGAAGGCAGGCGTGTCACATTCCGGGCGAGCATGGGCCTGACGAAAACCGGTTCGGACGGAGGGTCGCCGTCCGAGGGGGCCTTCGGGCGTCCCGATCGTGACCGGGCTCCAGCCCGGGTCCTCCCCGCGGGAGAGCGGGCTGGTTTTGCCGTCACCGGCGGCCCCGCGGGTTTCGGTTCCGTCCTGCCGACGGCTTGTTCGCAGAATGCCGGGTCACCAATGTCGCCCGCGCAGGTCACCGCGCGCCTCCCAAGCTCCTTGAGCGTCCGGCGGTCACCTCCGCATCGTGGTGTTCGTCCCGGTAAACGAGGCACACATCCGCTCCTTCCTTCGCGAAATGAACGGCGACGGCGCGGCCGATGCCGCTGTCGCCACCTGTGATCAGGGCCACCTTGTCCTTCAGGCGATTCGACGGCTTGTATCGCGAGTCTTCGAAGATCGGGGCGGGTGCATTGCGGCTTCCGAGCCGGGTGGCTCCTGCTCGCCCGATGGGCGGATGGCGATGTCCTGTTGTGCGACTGGCATATGGCGTCCTGTGAGGGGTGGTGCCGGCGGGCAACCGCCGGCGGCCCCAGGCCGGAGATCTGCAGGAGCGATGCCACGGCCCTCACTCCCCGGCGACAAGCGCTCGACGACCTCGTGGCGCCTGCGGAGGCGCCCGTCGTGTGTGCGCACGCCGCAGGCCGACGTTTGAAATCGTCCATTGCCTGTTCGCCCCGCGGTCGATGCAAAAGGCAACGTTCCGTTCATGGGCGACGGCCGCCGGCGACGCACCGCGGCTTCCCGACGCGCAAGGCCCGCAGCGTCCAGCCGTTGCCGTTCTCGAAGGGTTCGACCTTCGCCGTGACCTCCAGGACCGGGTACCGAACCGTGGCCAGCGCGCAGGACCGGTAGGTCTCGGCAAAAAGATCGGTGGATGCGATGTCGGACCTGTCGGCGATTGTGAGGAACTTCATAGGCTCGCCCGTCACCTGGTGGTGAATGCGCTGTTCGATCACCAGGCCGCAGACCGTGACCTCCTGACCGACAAATCGGCCCGCTTCCTTGAGCGGGCAGTAACTGGACCAGAGGACGTCGTCGAACAATTCCAGGGGATGCGCCGACACCGTGAAGCCCAGGAGATCCCATTCAGACTGGAGTCGTTGCTGGCGCGTGGGTTCGCGGAGCTCGTCCACAGGAAGCCCTCCCAGCGCCGGTGTCGGCAGAAGCCATCCCTGTCCCGTCCCGCGCGCGGCAGCGCCGCCGCGGACGCCCTGTTGAGCCTCCCAGAATTGCTCCAGGCGGGTGCGGCCGAATGGGTCGAACGCCCCAACGCCGACGAGGGCCTCGATTTCGTCCGGCAGTGGGCAGACGCGACGCAGGAAATCGGCCAGGTCCCTGAACGGACCGCGCTGCCGTTCCTCCAGGATCCACCCGACAGTGGCGTCGCTCAGATTCCGAATCCTCTCGACCGGGACGCGAATGCCCTGGCTTCCGGCGACGAACCCCGGTCCGGGCTCATTGGCGGACGGCGGCAGTATCCGAAGGCCGAGCCGGTGGCATTCGAGTATGTACACGAGCCGGGAGTAGAAGCCCTTTCCGTGAGTCAGGACGCCGGCAAGAAACTCCGCCGGATACCGACTCTTCACCCACGCGGCCTCGAACGCCTCCACCCCATAAGCCGTCGAGTGCGCCTTGTTGAAGGCATACCCCTGGAAACTCGTGAGGATCTGCCAGACTTCCCGCGTCTTTGCGATCGGGTGACCGCGGGCCGTCGCGAGGGCGAAGAACTCAGGCTCTATCTCCGCGATGACCTTCGGCATCTGCCTGACGAGGGCCCTTCGCAGCAGATCCGCCCGGCCGGCGGCGAGGCCGGCATAAGTCTCGGCGATCTGAAGGATATGTTCTTCGTACACGACCAGGCCGAAGGTACTCCGGAGACAGGCCTCGAGACAGGGATCCGGGTAGGACGGCGGTTCCATTCCCTGGTAGCGCCGGGTGAATGCCAGCTTCTTGCCCTCGTTCGCGGCGCCGGGCCTGATGACGGACACAATCGCGATGAGGCCGTCAATTTCCCGCACGTTGACCATGCGCGCGAGGTTGAGCATGGCCGGCGACTCGATGTGATGCACCGCCCTGGCTCCTCCGCAGGCGATCAGGTTCCAAACCTTTGGATCCTTCCAGGGCGCGAGTGCTGACAGGTTGACTTCAACGCCATGATTACGCCGGATCGCCGCGCGGGCATCCCGAAGCACGGAGAGTCCGCCTTGGGCAAGGATGTCCATCTTCACCAGGCCAATCGCCTCGGTGATGTCCATGTCGAAGTGAGTCGTCGGCCAGCCCTTGTTGGAACGAAACGTCGGAGTCAACTCGTGGACCGGCTGCCGGGTCAGCACCACACCGCAAGGATGCATCTTGGGATTCCGCGGTCGGCCATCGAGAACCGCGGCGAGTTCCAGCGCCGTCCGGTACGGCTCTTCGTGGATCGGGAGGTCGCGCGTCTCGATGCCCCGCTCAAGGACCGCGCGAAGCTTTGTGCCGCCACCCCAGGGAAAGCGGTCGGTAAAGCGGCGCGCCTGTCCGTCGCTGATCCCAAGGACCTTGGCGATATCCGCAAAGGCGCTGCGGGCCTGAAACGTCGAGAAGCCGCCGACGACCGCGCAGTGATCCGTGCCGTACCTTCGAAAAAGGAGGTCGATCACGTCGTCCTTGCGGTCATGCGGGAAATCGATGTCGATGTCCGGCAGCTTGTGCATCGCCATGCGCTCCTGGTTGAGGAAGCGCTTGAAGTAAAGGTCGAACCGGATCGGACATACGTTCGAGATGCCCAGGCAGTAACAGACCAGTGAGTCGGCCGCGGAACCGCGCGTGATCCATTCAATACCCGCGGCGCGGCAATCCTGCAGCAGGCTCCACGTATGGAGAAAGAGCGCCTCGTATCCGACGCTGCCAATGATTCGAAGTTCCTCGTCGACCTGGGCGCGCAACTTGCCCGCGCCCGGTCCGTAGCGGCGGCGCAATCCCTCCTCGACCCGGTCGCGAAGAAAGACCCTCGCCATCGATCCATCCGGGGGATGAAAGTCGGGAAACTGCGGAGAACCAAACGGGAACCCAAACTCACACGCGTCAGCGATCTCATGCGTGCGGCGCAGGAGACCGGGGTGGGAATGAACCCATTCCGGCAGGTCGGCCGCCGCGCGGAACCGGAAATCGCCGCTTCGTTTGCCCGGATGCGCGTGTTGCAGGAGTGTGCGTGTGCGAATGCTCTGGACGATGTCGAAATGACGGCGCTCGCCGGCGGTTGCGTAATGGGTGCGCGGCGCGATGACGCCGCGGGAATGATCCGCCAATTCCTTCTGAGTGACCGCCCGGTAGAAGCGCGAACCGAACACCGCCTGGAGACCGTCGTCCGCACTGACAGCGATCAGACCGGTCGCGTGGTCCGCGATCGCTTGAGCGCTGAAGGCGAGTCGCTGGCGGTGGACGACGGCCGATTCCTCGTCATCGTCGGCGGAAGCGCCGACCGCCGCGGGTCCCGAGAGTAACCGGCAGAGATTGGCATAGCCGCCGGAGTTCTGGACATAGAGAAACACGGGACCGCCGACGGTGTTCACCTCGGCGCCGAAGACCGGCTTGATTCCGCGTTCGGCAGCCGCGGCGGCGAATTCGCCAGCCCCATGGAGATTGCCGATGTCCGTCATCGCGATCGCCGGCAGGCCGGCACCGACCGCCAGATCCGCGATCTGCGCGGGCGAAAGGGTCGAATCGAGGAACGTGTAGTGCGAGTGGCAGCCCAAAGGAATGTAAGTCTGCTGGCGGATCGATCGGGCGCCGGGCCTGCCCGGCGAACGAAGTTCGCCTTTCCGCGGATCGGCGACGGTCGGATCCGAGGGGCCGTCACGAAGAACGAAGTCATGGCCGCGCAGGACAGCCGACCTGCCGAAGCGTTGGCGCACGGCCTCGACGGCGAGAACGGCGCGTTCGCGGCGCTCGCGATTCGGCGTGTCACATCGCAGGTCCAGTTCGCCGGCGAACAGGCCGCCGTACACGCTGGACAGCTTCAAGCTCACCATGCGCAGACTCACACGGCGCTCCCAGGCACGCTTGAGCAACACGCGAAGGCGCGCGTACACGTCGGTCTCAAGGTTGGTGGGCTCCGTCAGGCTCTCGCTGGCCTGCGAGTGGTCGTGATCGTTGTATTTCACGGTCACGGCAAGGGTGCGGATGGCGGCGCCTTCACCGCGAACCTTGCCAAAGAGTTCATCCGCCATCCGGCGCAACGTGGCCTCGGCGTAGTCCTCGTCCGTCAGATCCGCGCCGAAGGTTTCCTGCGTCGAGAAGCTCTTCTGCGGCAGCGACTGGTCCGGAACCACGGGACGATCGTCGATGCCGCGCGCAAACAGGAGGAGTTGGCGTGCCTGGCTGCCAGCCACCAACTCGAGCAGTTCAGCCGGAACCGCCGCGACCTGCCGGATCTCGGCGAGGCCCGCCGCATCGAGCCGGCTGGACAGTTTCGGTCCAACCCCCGGCAACCACCGGTTGGGCAGCGGATCAAGAAACGTCCTTTCGGCACCGGGCGAAATGACTCGGAAACCCGCCGGCTTGTGCGCCTTGCTCGCGATCTGGCTGATGAGTTTGTTGGTCGCGAGCCCTTCGCTGACCGTGATCCGGAGTGACTGCCGGATCGCCCGCTGAACCGACCGCGCGATTTCGTCGGCGGGTCTGGCCCGATTCGGAGTGAGATCGTAATAGCCTTCGTCCAGACCCTGGACCTCGACCAGCGGCGTGTGATCGCCGGCATAGGCGAACATCAACCGGCTGAATTGTTCGTACCGTTCGAAATCACCGGAAATCACGACCAGCCCGGGGCAGAGTTTTCGCGCCTGTACCGTGGGCATGGCCGCGTGAATGCCGAAGCGTCGCGCCTCGTAGCTGGCGCTGGCGACCACGCCGCGTCGTTCACCGCCGACGGCGATGGGCCGGCCCCGCAACCGGGGGTCCGCCGCCTGCTCGACGGCGGCAAAGAATGCGTCTCCGTCCAGGTGGACGATGGCCCGCCCCGCGCCCGGAGCGAGCGGCGTCAGTGGGAGCAGGTTCATGGAGGTCCCCCTGTTCAGCACCTGGACCTGCTCACGACCGATAAACCCTTTCGTCCCATTCCCTATTCCCCATACCCCGCTTGACTACGACTTCTTTCGAATGAGCGCGATCATGACGCCTTGGATGACCAGTTCGGCGGCCGGGATGAGGTCCGCGTACTTCGGATTCTCCGCGCGAAGGTACGGTCGTCCGCGATGGGTCACGAACGTCTTCAGGGTGCTCTGGCCGTCGATGAGGGCCGCCACCACGTCGCCGCACCTGGGCTCGCGTCCATGTTCGATCACCACCACGTCGCCATCGACGATGTGCCGGCCGATCATCGAATCCCCGCTGATTCGCAGGGCGAATGTCCGCGCCGTGGGCCGGACGCCGATGGATTCGATGTCCACACTGACGCAACCTTCGGGATCCTGTTCACGATCGGCGGGCAGGCCGGCCGGAATCGTGCCGACGATGGGGATGTGGACAACCGGGCGCCGCAGGTCGTGGAGGGCAGACCGCAGGCGGATGGATCGGGCCTTTCCCTGGCTGGTCTCCAAGAGCCCTCTTCGGCGCAGACCCGCGATATGTTTTGCGACGGCGCTCACGTGGACAATCCCAAGCTCGGTTCCGATCTCCCGGTAGGTGGGCGGCGGTTCGCCGCGGGCCTGCCGGGCGTCCAGGAGTTGAAGCACGACTTGTTGGCGCCGGGTTGGAGGCGAGTTCATGGGTGAACGCGTGTTCACCATCCGTTCACCCATTTCCATCGCGGGTCAACGAGAAAATGGCCGACTCTTACCCGCCTGCCGAGCGGCCTCGCCGCAAAAGCCGCAAGACATTTCAGCCGTTACCGAGGATATGAAACCGGGTTTCGGGGGGTTCGTCCCAAGTCGGAACGGGTTCGTCACAGGCCGGATGCCGGTGCGCGACTGCGCTGGAACGATCGCGGCGCCACAAATACCGTCCGCGCCACGCCCCCATGAAATACATCCATCCCGAGTCCGTTCTTCTCACACTCACTCTCATCGCGTCCGCGACGCTGGCGCCGATGGTCCACGCCGCGGATGCCGACGAGGACAAGTGGAACATCGACAAGATCGACGTGAGCAAGCTCCCTCCGCCCGACCAGAAGCAGGGCCTCACCTACGCGAAGGACATCCGCCCGATCTTCGAGTCCTCGTGCCTTCGCTGCCATGGCGAGGAGCGTCCACGCGGGGACTTGAGGCTCGATACCCTTGAGGGCGTTCTGAAGGGCGGGAAAGACGGCAAGGTCATCATTCCGGGCGACAGCAAAAAGAGTCTCCTGGCGGCAGCGGCCGCCCAGGTGAACGACGAAATCGCGATGCCGCCGAAGCGCCGGCCACGAGGTCCGGGAGGTCCAGGCGGACCAGGAGGACCACGCCCTCCCGGACCGAGGAGCGCGTCCGCCGACCAGGCGCCTCCCGGCAATGGACCCGGACCCGGCAACCGCCCTCCGGGAGGCGGGCCCCGCGGACCCGGTGGACCGGCGGGACCAGGCGGTTTCGGGCCTCCGCCCAAACCGATGACACCGGAACAGGTTTCCCTGGTGCGCGCCTGGATTGACCAGGGCGCCAAGTAAGATTCAGCGATTTGAGTGACGAGGTGCCCTGACCGAGAGCGGTCGGAGATCCGGAGCGGAAAACCGAGTTCTCCCTGTCCCAGAGCTGAGCATGTCCGCCAACTCGCGGGCTGGAGACCGTGCCGGTTTCATGCATGCCAACGGCCTCTTTTTCCCCTGTCCCTCCACGACAGGGGGTCGCTCCGCGACCGGTGTCCCATAAGTACCCCCTGCCCCGGTTTCCAGCTGGAGGCGGCCCGGTGCGCGTCGCATTGCGGATCCACCGGACCCGGTGAACGCTTGTGGGGACATCGCGGTCGGTGCAGCGTCACATCGACCGATTGGACACATGCCAATAGCCGCCACATTTGTCGCCGTCTGCTGGATTGCCTTCGTGGTGGTCTGGCTGATTACTGCGCTCTCGGTCAAACCTACCAAGGAGCGCCAACCCTGGGCGGGCCGGCTGGTCTACCTCGTCATCCTCATCGCCGTCGTCGTGCTTCTGAATGGAGGAGTCCGACAGGCCCAGTTGAACCGAAGGATTGTGCCTCCCACGCTGCGCATCGCCATTCTCGCCGATGTGCTCGTGTTCGCTGGTTTTGTGATTGCCGTCTGGGCGCGCATGGTTCTGGGCGGCAACTGGAGCGCGCGCGTCGTCCTGAAGGAGGGCCACGAATTGATTCAGCGTGGACCCTATCGCCTCGTCCGCCATCCCATCTACTCCGGGGTCCTTCTGATGATTCTCGGAACGGCGGTCATTGCCGGCACTCTCAGCGGGTTTGTCGCCCTTGTCGCCTGCTTCGCCGGGTTCTGGCTCAAGTTGCGGCAGGAGGAGAACCTGTTGCGAAGACGCCTTCCCGGTTATTCCGAATACATGGCGCGCACGCGCGCCCTCATCCCTTTCCTGTTGTGAACAGAGGAAGCGCCGCGTGAACGACGTTCGCGAGTTCCGGCAGATGGCCGACTTCATTGAGGGGCTTGTGCTTCCGCCCGGAGACAATCCCTGAGCGGCATCCGGTATGGGTCGCGCTCGTTCGGTTCGCGCAGTCCGCCCGGACCATCCGCAGACGAGTCCAACCGCCCTGACCCGGCCACCTCCGTCGCGCTCCGCCTGCGTGAGCCTCATTTTGACTGTGCGATATATTGTCGCGGCGGCTATTGGATGTTGAGAGACGATGGAACGATGCTGCACCGGGGATGCGGTTTTGTTGAGGCGCTACGCCACGGAACGTGCCGAGGACGCCTTCTCGGCCATCGTTGAACGCCATATTTCCCTGGTTTATTCGGTGGCGCTTCGGCGCGTCGGCGGCAACACGTCAATGGCGGAGGACATTAGTCAATCCGTGTTCACGGCGCTGGCCAGGCAGGCGGAACGCCTGGCCCTCCATCCTGCCTTGGAGGGCTGGCTCTACTCGACGACCTATCGGACAGCCGCCCTTGTCCTTCGGCGCGAGCGCCGTCGCCAGCGCCGGGAGGCGGAGACCCAAGCCATGCAGGAACTCGAGCACGCCGGCGAACCGGAGGTGGATTGGAGTCACCTGCGCCCCGTCATTGATGACGCCATGCACGAACTTCGCGAGGCCGACCGTCTCGCCATCGTCCTGCGGTGTTTCGAGCATCACAGCTTCGCCGAAATCGCCGCTCGTCTCGGCATGAAGGAAAACGCGGCACGTATGCGCTTTCATCGGGCGCTGGAAATCCTGCGGCTCCGCCTTGCCAGGCTTGGCCTCACCTCCACGGCGGCCGCCCTCGCCACTGCCCTCACCAGCGAAGCCGTGACCACCGCGCCAGTGTCGATCACGGCAACTGTGACCTCCAAGGCCCTGGCGGCTCTCGGCGGCTCGACTGTCATTGGGACCCTTGTGAATCTCATGGCAACCACATCCACCAAGCTGACAGGAATCGCGGCGGCGCTGGTCCTTGCCAGCGCCACCACCGCGATTGTCGTTCAACATCACACGCTCAGCGACTTGCGCGCAGACAACGCAGCATTGCGGCGACGGCTCGCCGTGGCGCCTCCTGACATCCCGAAGGAGTTCGCTCCGACTGCCGATCACGCGGAGCTCGAGCGTCGGCGTAACGAGCACCTCGAATTGCTTCGTCTACGCGGCGAGGTGGGTATGTTGCGGGCGCAGGCGGCCGAGGACGCGGCCCAACGCGCGAAGGCAGCTCTCGAATCATCTCGTGCCGGCAGTCGCACGTCACGCCAGCAGGACGCCGTCCACCCGGACGCCTCTCCACTCGTCCCGGCAGGGGATTGGCGGAACATTGGATTTCAGGCGCCGTCCAACACGTTGCAGACCCTGGAATGGGCGAAGGCCAATCGCGCCACCAACGTCATCGCCAGTGCCCTCGCCTGGAGCGACGAACTCTCGCGGGGACAAATCGAATCGATCTTCGCGGCCGCGCCGGAATCCATTCGGGCTCAATTCGGCACCGCGGACGCCTACGTCCTGAGTCTCTTTGACCGCCCCGAAGCGCCCGACGACCGCCACCGCGTCGAGGGCTATCGGATCCTGGAAGAAAGGACCGGTGACGATGAGACGATGCTGCAGATCGAATATCAATACGGCGATGGCTCGACCGCGGTGGCTCCGAGGCGGTATGTGCGGATCGACAGCCGCTGGTTGCAGGCCCTGAATTTCGATGCGCGCGCCCAGGGCAAGATGGCGGCGAGCCTTGGTCTTCAGCCATCGCCGCCGCCATGAGGCGTAGCCGTCGACGTGAGGAGGCGTCGCAGATGGGCGCAGGCACCCTTCAGCTCTTCGACCCCTGGGATGGGCGGTTGATGGGAAGCTCCCCGTTCAGAAGGTGATTCCCTATTCCCCATTCCCCGCTTCATGGGAGAAACGCCGCGACACGCTGGTGGGGGGCCTTTTTTGAGGGTTGAAGTCGGCATGCCGTCTCCTAGACTTCATGGACTGCCGCTTCATGGCGGGCGAATGGTGTCGGGACGTAGCGTAGCTTGGTAGCGCGCTTCCTTGGGGTGGAAGAGGTCGTGAGTTCAAATCTCACCGTCCCGACCATTTGAATTCGACCCCTTAATTCCGGGCGTTGAAGCGGCGTGAACGCCGCGCGCCGGTCTCCATCGGACCGCGGGCTGACCCAGGTACCGCTGGCGAATGCGGATATTGCGGAGCTTCGCCAGCACAACACGAGTTTTGAACGGATTGCCGCGTTTCTTCCCCGCACGGCTGTCCTGGCTGTCGGAGGTGAATCGCGTATTGGCGCCGCCGCGGTGACAGCGGGTTTCTTCGAAACGCTGGGAATTCAGCCCAGGTACGGTCGAACACTTTCCACCGAAGAGGAACGCTTCGGAGGTCCGCCTGCGATTCTCCTCAGCTACGGGCTGTGGCAACGGGCGACCCGGTTCCGACTCCCGGCAATGAACCTGTCGCGGAACGTCGTTGGGTGACTCCGGGTTACTTTGCGACGCTGGGCATCCCGATTCGACGCGGTCGATTCTTCACGTCCACCGATTCCGCCGAGGGTCCGAAGGTGGTTGTCGTTAATGACAACCTGGCATCCCGGTTTTCCGGGGCCCAGGGCATGAAGCCCATCGTGATCGGCAGCGCCGCCGGGTTGGCAGGCAGCGTTGCGGCCGCCCGGCTTGTCGCCAGCCAACTCTATGGGGTCTCGGGCGGCGACCCGGTGACGATGGTGAGTGTCACGCTGGTGTTGCTTGTTGTGGCCCTGACGGCCTGCTGGGTGCCCGCGCGCCGCGCGGCGAGGCTTGACCCCATGGTGGCGCTGCGAACGAGTGATCCGTGCTGATTCTCGGCAAGCGCGCCGGAGTGGAACTCGGCGTGCGACAACTACGCCGCGTCGTCCCGTTGCGCACGGCCGAAATCCGGGGCCTGGTGGTTCCGACGCCAGCGGAGATGCTCCGGATCAAGGCGTTCCTAAGACGCCAATGTCTCCCGCAGGTTCAGCCCATCCACCTGTTTCAACCAAGATCGAACAGGAGCGCTTCTGTCGGGTTGGTGGCGTTGAACGTGAGGGTCCCCGCCTTCCCGGTGCTTGCGCCGTCGCCCGTCGCGAGCGGGACGCCATTGAGGGTCACGGCGCCTTCTGCAACCTGCAGCCAGGCGCCGCGGCCCGGTCTCAGTTCGTGCGTCACCGTCTGCCCGGGCATGAGGCGGATCCGGTAGACGTCCGCGTCCTGATGAATCGTTGCCGAGCGGCCGCGACCGTCGGGCGAGATCACCAGCACCTTGGGCGCGTCGGCGTCCTCTGTCTTCGGATGCCATTCGGTGTAGCTGGGTGTCAGGCCGCGTTCGCCCGGTTGAATCCAGATTTGCAGGAAATGGAGCGGCGCGGTGTCCGAAGGATTGAATTCGCTGTGCGCAACGCCCCGGCCGGCGCTCATGAGCTGGATTTGGCCGGGCTTGAGTTGCCTGCCGTTGCCGATGCTGTCCTTGTGCTCCAGCGTGCCTTCCAGGACGTAGCTGAATATCTCCATGTCACGGTGGGGATGGGTGCCGAAGCCCATGCCAGGCGCCACCCGGTCGTCGTTGATGACGCGCAGTGAGCGAAAGCCCATGTGAGCCGGATCGTCGTAGTCCGCGAAGGAGAAGGTATGATGCGACTTGAGCCAGCCGTGATCGGCATACCCCCTGTCGGCGGCCCGTCGGATTCTGAGTTCGATCTCTGTCATTTTCATGCCCGAACGATGGCGGCAATCGGCAGAGGCGGCCAATGCACAACTTCGCGCAGGCGCATCCCGACGCCCAGGTCGAATTGCTGGATCTCGCCACACGGGAAATCCTTGTGCCCATGTCACTCGCCGACGCCTGCCTGGTGCGCATGACGGAATTGCACGACCGCTCCCGGGTTCTGACGACCGATTCGGATTTTCGTATCTATCGTCGCCATCGCCGACAGGCGATCCCATTGTCGATGCCTCCCCATGACTGAATCGATAGACCTTTCCGAGGAGGGGGCCGGCGACGAAGCCGTAGAACCTCGAAAGGGAGCGGACATACAGGTTGGATTCAACCTCCGGACCGACCATGAGCGGCCGGGCTCTTAGCCCGGGTTTCTCCCGAGTCAAACCGCCGGGTCACGGAAGCCGCGGGCCGGAAACCGCGCGATAATAGCGGATGCCGTTCCTCGCTGGCGCCGCGGTTGAGACAGCCACCGGCACCCCCAATGCCGGCGATGCGGGACCGGCGGGCTCCCAGTGGACAAGATCGTCACTCGACTCGATCTGCACACCGCCCGCAAGTTCGTCGGACGTGACCACCAACATCAAGGTGCCATCCGCGATCTTCGTCAGGCGCAACGAAGGCGCGACGAGGGCGGTTTCCGGCACGACGACGGTGATCGGGACCGGCCGCGATTCGAGTCCCGGATTACCGATCTCGCGGACCGTCAGCCGGTGATTCCCGACTGGCGGCGCCGGCTCCACGTGAAAATTGTGGAAGACAGGCTCGTCGGCGCTTGGGGCCCGAATGAAGGTGATCCGGGATTCGGCCACGGGCGCCCCATCGACGAGCAGTTCGACCTGGGTGATGCCGCCCAACCGCCCCTTGGCGACCGCCTGGACGTCCAAGGATTGATCCAGGTCCAGCACGGTCCCCGGTGCCGGGCTCACGATTTCCAGGGATTCACCCTCGCCTCCGTCGAGGACGCGAATCGTGACCGGGCTCGACGCGAGCTTCGGATTGCCAGCCTCACGGACGACGAGGCTGTGCGTTCCCGCCCCCACCTCCTTGATCTCAAAAGTGTGATGCACCGGCTCGTCCGGATTTGGCGCGCGGATAAAGACGATGTGCGACTCGGCCACGACGCGGTCGTCCAAAAGCAGTTCGGTATCGGTGATGCCCCCGAATCTTCCGAGGCCGGCGGCCCGGACCTCCAAGGCTGCTGGGGCGCGAAACGTCTCCCCCTCGCGAGGTGACACAAGGAGGATCCGGGGGCCTTCCTGGGAGGTGTCGCCCCTTGGGAGGACCGTGAGTCGGGTCGCTTTGGAAACCAATTCGACCGCAAGACCGACGCTGGCCCGGGCAACGATGTCATAGACGCCAGCTTCGACTCCGGTCCAATTCGCCGTGTAGACGATTGGGCCCGCGGGGTCCGGTGTCTCGCCGTTGGATGACACGATGGGACCCGAGGTGACGCGACGGTCATTCGCATAGAAATCAACGGCGGTCGGCACGGCGGCGGGGCGATAGAGTTCGGCCTGGAGGCGGACTGACGCCGGAGCCGTCATCACAGGGTCCAGGGTAGGCTGGGCGAGGATGAGGACCGCATTGTCGTCCAGAGTCGCAGCGCGGGAACCAGCGGCACCCGATGCGTACAACACACCTGCGAGAACCACGATCGCCAAGCCCCGCAGGCATGCCCTTCCAGCGCGTCCCTCTTCCAGTGTTCCATCGAGGCCGCCAGGGCGAATGCGGACGCGTGTGAGCGCGTTCGACCAGGGGACGCTCGCCGGCACGGGTCTCGGCTGGGGTGACGATTCGGGTTGGATACGGAACAGCATCTTCATCAGCGGTTGGATTGAAACGGCCGTGGGTGGAAAGACTTTCATCTCGGGATACGCGCGAAGTTGTCGCCCGCCTGAATTCGGGTGCGGAGCGTGACGGCTGGGGTCGTCGCCACATGCCAATCGGCAAAAAGACACGTGGCACCGCGACCGTGACGATAAGGATCGATGTCCGCGAGCACGTGGCCCCATCCGAGGAGCCATGTGTCGGGGTGGGTGTGATCGTCGAACATCGGCGCCCGGACGGTGTCGAGACCCGCGTTCGAGGCTTCAAAAGCGAGAAACGTCTCCGCAGGACGCGGGAAACTGTCGACGTTGCGATCGGGGTCGAAGCCGGTGATTGGTTCACCGTCAGGTCCGCTGAACGTCGCGGGACGTCCGCCGGAGGTGTAGTAGTTGAGGACGTAGCTGCAGCTCCGGGCCTTGAGGCGGTCCGCGCCAAACCGGTCCGCCGGGCAGATGCGGAGCCCATCCAGCGATTGGAGATACGGCACGAGCGATTCAACCCAGTTCGAGGCCCCCGGCTCCACGGGATCGCGGGGAAGCTGGCTGAAATCCTGGGCGTAAAGGTTCATCCCGAATCCGAGTTGCCGGGCATTGGAGATCGAGCGAAGGGCCTGCGCGCGTCCTTTGGCGCCCACAAGCGCGGGAAGCAACAGGCTCATCAGGATTCCCACGATCGCGATGACGGTGAGGAGTTCAACGAGGGTGAAGCCGAGGGCGGCCGGCGCGCAGGCGCCGCGTCCCTCCGATTGCGGCATTCGAGCGCGCGCCCGGTTGGGCACGCCGGATGGCTCGTTCGCCGGTTGCGGGTCTTGACTCAACCCGGCGGCGCCGAAACGCAGTCGATGAAGAATCTTCCTCACGGGAGATTCAGGGCAATGACGCGGGGAACGGCTGTTTCCGACGGTGTTTCGGGCGCGATCCAGACCGTCCCGTTTCCGACCATCACACCCTGGCGGTTGCAGAACAGGCGCCGATTCGGCGACTTCAGGATGTTGCCGATCACGGTCGGGCGGAACACCGCCTCGTAGCGGCCCAACAGGTCCTCCTGGTCCTGGACGTAGAGGGTTCCCTCGGGAGAGTTCACCCGAAGGGGATAAAGCATCATGCGGGCAACGTCCGCCCGCTCATTGGCGGCGAGTCGTTGCTGCAGGGCTGCAACGAAGCCTTGGACGGTGCGGGCGTCAGGAAAACCCGCGGGGCGGTAATTGTCATCAATGACTGCCGCGGTCTGGCTCCTGCCGTTGGCGGCGTGCCTCATTATGGTGATGCCTCCCGCGCTGACAGCGAACAGGGACGCGGCGGCGAGCCATGGTCGGATGGAGGCCCAGAACAGCCGCCGGCCCAGGGCGAGGGCAAGCGCGTGCCCGGCTGAGGGCGATCCCTTCGAACCCATCAAGGCCGTTCGGGTGGTGGCGCTCACGAGGGCAGGATCCGGGACGGGCACGGCGCGAGCACTCAGGAGACCCGGCAGCATGGCCGAAGGCGCCACCGCGCCCCTGCGGAGCAGGTGGGACTGGAGACGTTCAAGGGCCCGATGGACGCGTTTGCGTGCGGTGTCTTCGGGCACCCCCAGGGCGACGCCCACCGCGGCCAGGGGCTTGTTCTCGAAGAACCGAAGCAACAGGGCGTTTCGATCCTTTTCACGCAAGCGATGCAACGCCTCGTCGAGCAGCGGCGCCACACGCGCCCAAAGGGTGGCGGAATCGTCGGCGGGTGATGGGTCTTCGAGGGACTGCATGGCAAGAAACTCCGCGTCACGTTTGCGGCGGCGAGCCTCGACGCGGACGGCATCAATGGCGGCATAACGGGCCGCCCGCAAAAGCCACCCGAGCAGGATGACCTGCGGCCGAAGGGTGACGGCCTTTCGCGCGAGTTGAAGAAACACGGCATGAGTCACTTCCTCGGCCAGGCCGGCGTTGCCTGTCTGACGGCAGGCCGCCGCCTGGACGGCGGCCGCGTGCCGCCGGACCAGTTCCGCGAAAGCGGCTTCGGACCCTTCGGTCCCGTAGGCGCGGAGCAGTTCGTGGTCAGTCCAGGCCGTCATGCATTCACCTGTTCACCTACCATCCGACGCCCCTCGATGAAATCGGACAAAAGATTTAGGGCCCTTTGCATGGGGCCGGCCCCTCACGATTGGAGAGGTGAAAATAACTCTGCCCAACCGCCGTTTGGACCAGAAGGACCGCGATGAAAATCGGAAGACCGCGGGAAATCGGCCGCCGCACCGCGGGTTCGACCGCACTCATGAATCCTCCGTCCCGTCGCGTGTTGCGCCGGGGCAAAGATTGCATGCGAAACATTCCGCGACGCCAGTCCTCCGGGAGGCAGGTGCTGGTTCGTGGTCCGTTCTTTTCGTCGAACCTCTTCCTCTCTCCTGGTGTCCTTCGTGGTCCAAAAAGCGGCCTGGCGGTCACCCGCCAACACTCACCATCTCCGTGTTCGTGGCGGCATTCACGATCTTGAAGTGTTCGGCGTGAATGCCGGGGTCCGGGCGGAACGAGATCCGCCCGAAGAACTTCTTTTCGAGTTCGATAATGAACTTCTCGTCCTGGCGCCGGAGGCGTTCGTAGACGGACGGATGGACCACGATCCGCAACTGGAAATCCGATTCGTCGCGCGGCCTGCGGCGGAGGATCTCCACCAGTTTCCGCTGGATCTCCACGCTCATGGTCTCGGCGCTCTTCACCTTGCCGCGCCCCCGGCAGTACGGGCAGTTGTCGTACACGGAGGACTGGACGCTCTCGGTCTGACGCTGGCGCGTCATTTCCAGCAGGCCGAGCGGCGAGATGGGCAGCAGATGGGTCTTCGCCTTGTCCTTCCTCAATCCGTCCCGCAACCGGTTGAAGACGGCCCGCTGGTCCTTGGGATGCCGCATGTCGATGAAATCGAGGATGATCAGGCCACCGACATTGCGGAGACGGAGTTGGCGGGCGATTTCGTCGGCGGCTTCGAGGTTGACCTGGAGAATGGTGGAGTCGAGGTCCTTGCCGGATTTGTGTTTGCCGGTGTTGACGTCGATGGCGACCAGGGCCTCGGTCTCGTCAATCACGATGTAACCGCCGCTCTTCAGATGCACCGTGCGCTGAAAGGTGGTCTCGAGCTGCTTCGTGACATTGAACCGGTCGAACACCGGCTGCGGTTCATTGTAGGATTTGACCTTGCTGACGGAGCGCAACGAGATGCGGCCGATCATCTCCTTGATCCGCTCGAACTGCCGGAGATCGTCCACCAGGATGCGGTCGACGTCCTCCGTGAGAAAGTCGCGGACGGTGCGGGCGATCAGGTCGGGTTCCTCGAACACACATGTCGCCGGCGGCTGCTTCTGAATCCGTTCCTGGATGGACCGCCACTCGTCCAGAAGCAGGGCGAGGTCGCGAACGAAATACCGGGCCTGCTTCCCTTCGCCGGCCGTTCGCATCACAACCCCCATTCCCTCGGGAATCGACAACTCGCGCAGGATGCGCTTCAAGCGGGAACGTTCATCGGAATTCTCGATCTTTCGGGAGATGCCCGATTGATCGGAATTGGGAAGCAACACCAGGTACCGGCCGGGAAGGGACAGGTTGGTCGTGATCCGCGGTCCCTTGGTGCCGATTGGTCCCTTCGTGACCTGGACGATGATTTCACTCCCCCCGGGGTAGAGTCGCGGGACGTCCTTCTGCGTGATCTTGGGCCGGTCGCGCTTCCGGCTCTCGCGCTCGACGATCTCGACGTTGCTGTCGAACTGGCTGGGGACGATATCCCAGTAATGAAGGAACGCATTGCGCTCGAACCCGATGTCCACAAAAGCGGCCTTGAGCCCATCCTCGAGGTTGCGGACGCGGCCCTTGAAAATGCTCCCGACCAGGCGCTCCTCATTGGTTCGCTCGATGGTGAACTCGTCGAGACGGCCGTCCTGGAGGACGGCGACGCGGGTCTCGAGAGATTCGGCGTTGATGACGATGACCTTGCCGCTGGGTTTCTTCTGGCGCAGCAGGCGGGCGACCTTGTCGACCATCCGGCGTGCCGCGAATTTCAGAGACTCCAGCACGCTTCGAGGCTGCGCCTCGTCGGCGGCAGAGTCGCCACCGCCCGCGACTTCCAACTGCGGAGCCGAACCCTCCCCGTCCGCGGCGCGGCTGCCGTCGGGTGTTTCCTCGGGAACGGCGTCGGTGAGGCCACCCGGGGTCCGCTCGGCAGCAGCCAGCGCCTCGGGGCTGGATTGGGGACCGGCACCGATTTCAGCCGCTGCGATTTCGTCCTCGTGATGCTGAGTGTCAAAGACGCTCTCGGATTTCACGGATTCGGCGGCGGCCCGGGCTTCCTGCGCGGCGCGTTCCGCCTTGGGAGAATGCGGCGGGGCTTGAACGCCGCGATCGGGGCGGTACCGCATGCCGCCGCGGCGCCTGTTGGAGAATTTGCGGTCACTCATAGGACTAAGATCTTCGATGGAGGTGGACGTTTTGAAGCAGGCCCAGACCCAGCAGGGCCGACACGGCGGCCGAACCGCCGTAGCTGAGAAGAGGAAGAGGGATGCCGGTTACCGGCATCAGCCCGATGTTCATGCCGACATTGATGAACACGTGCGAGAACCACAACACAACGACTCCCGAGACGAGGAGTCGACCGAGGCGATCCCGGCAATCGCCGGCAATCCGCAGGCCGGTGAAGAGCACAACCGTGAACAACCCCACGACGATCATGCTGCCGACAAAGCCGCTTTCCTCGGCAATCACCGAGAAGATGAAGTCGTTGTGGGCGCCAAGGCGCGGAAGGTAGCCGAGCGCATTCTGCGTCCCCTGTCGCCAGCCCTTGCCCCATAACTTGCCGGAGCCGACGCTGATCAGCGCCTGCTGGACGTTCCAGGCTTTCTGTCGCTGCACCTCGCGGTAATACGCGCGCTGTTCCGGAGTCGCGTTCTTCGGAGCGAAATCGACACCGAAATACACCATCAATCGGTGGCGCTGGTACTCCCGCAACTTCACGACCCGCCACTTCTCGGGCGCAAACACGACGTCCACCACCAGGAGGCCACTCACCAGCGCGGCGACGCCCACGATCTTGGCCAGGATGCGCACCGGCACCCCCGCGACGAACATCATCGCCAGCATCGTCGGCACGAGAACGATCGCCGAACCGAGGTCCGGCTCAAGCAGGATCAACCCGAAGGGAAGCAGGACCAGCCCAAGGGTCTTGAAAACGACATTGGTGAGCCGGAGTTCCTCAATCGGCCGACTTAGGAATTGCCCTAGCGCGATGAGGATCCCGATCTTTGCAAACTCCGATGGCTGAAATTGGAAAGGCCCAAGATCAATCCATCGTCGTGCCCCGTTCCTGTAGGCGCCAAAGAACAGGACCAGGACGAGAAGAACAATGACGCCCCAGTAGACCACCCAGGCCCAGCGAGCGAGGACATGATAGTCCACCAGGCAAAGCAGGGCCGCGGCGCTGAGTCCCACGAGGAACCAGATCCCCTGCTTCACGGTCGTAGCGGTGTCCCCCAGGGTGGAGCTGTGCACGAACGCGAGGCTCACGGCCATCAGGCACACCATCGCGGCGAGGAGCGTCCAGGCGACGCGCGAGCGTCGCGGGTTGAGATCGCGATCCGTCGTCGCCATGTCAATTGCCCTCCCCCGGGATCGCCGGCACCCCGCCGCGAGACGCCCATCCCGCGCGCGCGTCAGCCCGGAGATCGCGCCTGATCGATTCGCCCGATGCCGCCTCCGTGATCCTCAGTCGCCCGGGCGGCGCAATGGGTTGCGGTGTGGCCTCCCATTCATGCAGCGCCTGGAAGACCTGGCGCGCGACAGGTGCCGAAGTGCCTCCACCCGAACGGCCGCTCTCCACAACAACCACCACGGCATAGCGCGGCGACTCAAATGGCGCGAAGGACACAAACCAGGTGATCTTGTCGACCACGGCCCGGCCGTGTTTCACCTCCGCGGTGCCCGTCTTTCCGGAGACTCGCCATCCCTGAATGGCCGCCGCCTTTCCGGTGCCGCCCGATTCCTGGACATCCGCCAGCATCGCCTCGCGCACGAGGGAGAGGTTTTGGGCCGAAATGCCAGCGTTCCGGACCGGCGCGGGGGGAAACTCGGTCACCGTCGTGCCGTCGGTGGTTTCGATTCGCTGGACGAGACGTGGCTTGAGGATCCGGCCTCCGTTGGCGACCGCGGCCGTCATTACGGCCATCTGGAGCGGGGTGACGGTGAGGGCCCCTTGTCCAATGCTCAACTGGGCGGTGTCCCCGTCCGTCCATGGATCGCCCTGCTTTTCCGTGCGCCGGACGTAGTCGGCGTCCGGGACGTCGCCGCGGCTTTCAGGACCGAGAAGAAAATCGGTCGTGTCTCCGAGACCGAATCGCTTCGCCATGGCAACGATCCGCGCGCGCCCCGCCTTCAATCCGTAATCGATGAAATACGCGTTGCTGGATCGTTTGAAGGCCTTCTTGAAATCGTAGAAACCGGCGGGCGCGAGGTCGTCGATGGACCGGGCGCCGTTGGGCCACGCCCAGTACCCCAGGTAGTAGTTCGTGGCAAGGGGGTCCAGGACTCCGCCGTCGAGGGCGGCCAGGCCGGTGACGATTTTGAAGATGGATCCCGGGGCATACTTGCCGGAGACGGCCCGATTCATTTGGGGCGCCATCTTTTCGTCGTTCAGGCGCGCATATTCCTCGGTGCTGATGCCTTCGACGAAGAGATTCGGGTCAAACTGCGGCAGCGACACCATGGCGAGGATGTCGCCGTCCCGCACGTCCATTACGACGACAGCACCGCGGGTGGCACCGCCCTCGGTGCTGGCCAGGGCCCTTTCGGCGACCTGCTGCACGGATGCATCGATCGTCAGGCGGACATTGTTTCCCGGCTCGGTGGGTTCGTACACAGTTTCCTCGTGCCGATATCCCTGGCTGTTGACGCGCAACCACTTCACTCCGGCCCGCCCCCGCAGCGCCTCGTCCAATTTCGCCTCGATGCCGGCCGCCCCCTCGTAGTCCGGCAGGCGATAGCGGAACACCAGCGGTTCGGGATCATTCTCAGCCTCGTCCGATCGCCGGAGGTGGCCGAGGATATGCGCCGCCAGTGTTCCGTACGGATAGGTTCGAACGGCCTGGACCTCGAGATCGACCCCGGGCACGCCGAGGCCGCGCTCGAAGAAACGCGCCATCTGGACCGGGGAGAGGTTCTCGGCCACAGGAAGCGGAAGGGCGAGTGCCTGGCGATAGTGCTTCTGAAAGCCCTCGGCGCTGACAGGGAGGTTGCTGCGGAGGGCGGAGGCGACGGCCATCACCGTGTTGCTGTACACGTTGAGTCTCGCCAGCTCCTGCAGTTCGAGGCTCGCCGTGCCCGTGGGCCGCCTCAACCCGGGATGCTCCGCGCGGAAGGTGGGCAGGACGTGATTGGTGTACTCGAAACGAAACGAGGTCCGCAGTTCCTCCAGGTACAGGTTCACATCGTACCCCGGCCGGTTTTCCGCCAGCGGAATCCCATTCCGATCCAGGATCTTTCCACGCACGGCGGGGACCCGGACCAGGCGCACGGACTGGGCGCGTTCGCTTTTTGAATACCTCTGTGCGGCGAGGATCTGGAGGCGCCACAACCCCCCGGCCAGGAACAGCATCCCCGCCAGGATCACGACGGCGATGGTTCGCAGTCGCGAATCGTCCTTCTGCACCTGGTCAAGAATCAGCATGTCTCAGCGTCGCCTCTGGATCTCCCGGTCCGGACGATAAGCCGTCGGACGGATCAGAGGGTAATGAAAGGTCTTCTCGACCCACCTGAAAACGCGGAAAATGACCGGTGCCCCGATTGCCCCTCCAACCGCGACGACGACCAATTGCCAGAGTGTCCCCCAATCGAGCGAGGGCAGATCCGCCAGGCCCTCTCGGCGCTCCGGCATGAAGCTCGACGGCGGACCTCCCCCGGCGACCAACGGCCACAGGACAAACAGCAGGGCCACCGATGCGGCACTCACTGCCAGCGCCGAGGCCCCTCCCAGCAGCATCTGGGCCCAGGTCGAGTTCTTGAGAAATACCTCGCGGCGCCGGTGCAGCAACACCCCAAGAACGGTGAGCGGCACGGAGGTGAGCCCCGGGGGGCCGGACGAGAGCGCGTCAAACGCCAGTCCGCCGGTGAGGGCGGTCGCGATCGTGGTCGGCAGATTCGTCGAAAGCGCCGCATAAACCACCAGCGGCGCGAGAAGATCCGGCTGCGCCCCGACGACCTGTCGAAAGAGCTCGATGGTCGATTCCCCGAACACGATCAGGATCGAACCGAGCAACAGCGAGGCGGGAAGGACCCAGTTCATGGAAGTTTGACCCACACGAGGTCGAGGGCCCCCATGTTCGCCGCCAGGTGCATCCTCGCCTCCAGGTAGATGCCGTCCCCCACCATCCGGGCATCGACGACATCGCCAACCATGATCCCGCGCGGAAACACACCACCCTGGCCGCTCGTCATCACCTTTTGTCCAGGTTTCACGGCCGCGTTGCGCGACAGATAGCTCAGGTCCACCAACGTCCCGTCAAAATCACCGGCGGACGCGCCGCGGATGATGCCGGTCTCGCCGCCGTCGACAAGGGACGCAGCGACCGGGCAGTTCGGATCGCCGACCAGGACCACGCGCGAGGTCCACGGACCGCATTCGGTGATCCGTCCCACGAGGCCATCGGGGGTGATGACAGCGAGGTTGGGGGCGACACCCTGCCGGGTGCCGACGTCGATGTGAACGCTGCGCCACCAGTTGGCGGGATCCCGGCCGATCACCCGCGCCGCCCGGAGGTTCCAATGGACGCGCTGGGCATAGCCGAGCATCTGGCGCAGGCGATCGTTTTCCCGAAGGGCCGCTTGGGCCTCCGCATGGGCGAGACGCAGCGCGTTATTCTCCTTCTCCAAGGCGTCGATGCGCGCGAGCAGGGAGCCTCGCGAGGCCGTGACAGCGACGGCGCGTTCCGCGGCGGCATGTGCCGAGCCGGCGAGGCCGAAGAGGGGCAGAAACAGCGTGGAGAGGGCGACGCGCACACGCGACCTCGTGTGGGCGGGCAGCGCCAGGATCACCAGCACGGCCAGCCCCACCGTGACCAGAAGAATAAGATGCGGTTTTCGGGGCATCCCAGCCCGTTACGGGGTGCTGGAGGAGGCGACTCGCTTAAGAAACGGACAGCTCCTGCAAGACTCGTCCGGTGCCTTCGGCCACCGCGCTCAGCGGATCGTCGGCCACATGCACCGGCAACCCGGTCTCCTCGGCCACCAACCGGTCAATGCCCCGAAGCAACGCGCCGCCACCGGCCATCACGATGCCGCGGTCAACCAGATCCGCGGCCAACTCCGGCGGGCATCGCTCGAGCGTCAAACGGATGTTTTCGAGGATGCTCGAAAGCGGTTCCTTGCAAGGCGTCGCGAACCTCCTCGGAGCGGATGGTCAGTGTCTTGGGCAGGCCGACTTCCCAAATCCCGCCCCTTGACCTCCATCGTCAATTCCTGCTCCAGCTGGAAAGGCGGAGCCAATCCGTATCTTGATCTCTTCCGCAGTTCGTTCGCCAATCATCAGGTTGTAGGCCCTCTTCATGTGAGCGATGATCGTTTCGTCGAATTCGTCCCCTCCAACGCGGAGGCACCGACTGAAGACGATGCCGGCCAGGGAGATGATTGCGATTTCGCAAGTGCCCCCGCCGATGTCGACGATCATGTTTCCCGCCGGTTCATGCACCGGCAGCCCCACGCCAATGGCCGAGGCCATGGGTTGCTCGATTAAATACACCTCCCGCGCCCCCGCGTGGGTCGCCGAGTCCTTCACTGCGCGCTTTTCGACTTCCGTAATCCCCGACGGAACCGCCACGACTACCCGCGGCGGATCAACTTGCGATGATGCACCTTCTGGATGAAGTGGCGCAGCATCGATTCGGTCACCTCGAAATCCGCAATCACCCCGTCCTTCATCGGCCGAATGGCCACAATGTTCCCCGGAGTCCGCCCCAGCATCCTCTTGGCCTCCTCCCCTACCGCGAGGACGTTCGTCGTGCCCGCCTGGATGGCGACGACGGAGGGTTCACGCAACACGATCCCGCGATCGCGCACATAAACGAGCGAATTCGCGGTCCCCAGGTCGATCCCAATGTCGTTGGAAAACAGGCCTTTAAGCTGCGCAAACATGAAGTCAGCCTACACCCGGCAGGCTACGGGCCGCCCGAAACAGGGGTCAAGCGGTTAAGCACCCGGTCCGCGATCGTGCCAGCGATCGTACTCGCACTCGCACTCGCACACGCACACGTCCTCGATTCATTCCCGCTCGGGGGACGAGAACCCATCCTGGTATCCTCCCAGGGAATCGCACGTGCAGACGGACGGCGGCCGCGATCATCTTCGGTCCGCTGGGAATTCAGATCCCGATGGCAATCCACCGTGTCGCGCCAGAACCCAGTTCCCGGCGGCGAAATGACGGGGGCGACCCTCATGTCCGAGTCCCGAGATCTGTGGGTCCCGGGCCGGGGGATGCGGTGGCCATGGATCGGAAGATGCGTGTCTCGATTGCAGGAAGGCGGCTTCCCTGCCGTGGTCCTCGATACGTTTGGAACTGCTCCTCTCGAACCGTGGGACCGCATTCAACCCGAGGTAAGCCGGCGGCACACCACCGTCACGTTCGATCCTGCCGGACGCTGGGGCTCGGAACCGGGACCGCGACCCCGCGTGAGATTCGACTCAAAGTAATTACATTTCGACGAACAAGGACTCTAGTCGACCCCACGCAGGAGGCGTTCGTGGATATCGGTGACTCCGAAGCCGGTCAGCGAAAGCCCAGCGCCAGCCCGCCGTGGTAGGTTAGGAATGCAAGCACCCACGCGAGGCAGGTCATGTACACGAACTGGAACAGCGGCCACTTCCACGTGTTCGTCTCCCGCCTCACAATGGCGATCGTGCTGACGCACTGCAGGGCGAAGACGTAGAAGACCATCAGGGTGACGCCCGTCAGCGCGGTGAACAGGCGGCTTCCATCCGGCCGGACCTGCGCCTGCATGACCGTCGCGAGTCCCTTCGTGCCTCCGTCGGAGTCGTCGGATTCGCCGACACTGTAGACGGTGGACATGGTGCTGACGAAGACTTCCCGGGCGGCGAACGACGCGACAACCCCGATGCCGATCTTCCAATCGAAACCGAGGGGAGCGATCGCCGGTTCGATCGCGCGCCCCAGGCGGCCGGCGAAGCTTTGCCGCAGTTTCTCCCCGGCCTCCTCGCGGTCCACCTGCGCCACGCGGGAATCGCGCGTCGCGGGATTGGCCTCCGCTGCCGCCCTGGCGCGTTTCGTCGCGAACTCCTCTGTCAACTGTCGGCTGCGCGGATAGGTTGCCAGGACCCACAGGACCATGTTGATAACGAGAATCACCGTCCCCGCTCGACGGAGAAACAAGACTGAACGATCCCACATGTGCCGCAAGACGACCCGGACGCTTGGGCGCTTGTAGGGGGGCAGTTCGAGGATGAGAAGCGGGGTCCTGCCCTTTAACAGCGTGCGCTTGAAGAGCCATGCCGAAAGCAGGGCCACAATGATGCCCAGGAGGTACATCGCGAGCATCGTCAGCGCCGAGAGCTTGATGAAACCGAGGAGGGTCTGGTCGGGTATGCACGCCGCGATCAGCACCGTGTACACCGGCAGCCGGGCGGAGCAGCTCATCAAGGGCGCGACGAGGATTGTCACCAGTCGATCGCGGGGCGTCTCGATGGTCCGCGTTGCCATGATCCCAGGGATCGCGCACGCAAACGAACTCAGCAACGGGATGAAACTCTTGCCGTGCAAACCCACCTTGCTCATCAGCCGGTCCATCAGGAAGGCCGCGCGCGCCATGTACCCGGTGTCCTCGAGGAGGCTGATGAAGAGAAAAAGCAGCAGGATTTGCGGAAGAAAGACGATGACGGCGCCGACGCCCGCGATCACCCCGTCGACGAGGAGGTCCCGAAGATCCCCCGCGGGCATCTGGGTCTGAATCAACTGTCCCAGCCAGCCGACCGCCGATTCGATCCATCCCATCGGCACCTCCGCGAAGGTGAAGATGCTCTGGAAGATCAGGAACATCAGGCCCACGAAGATCGCCAGGCCCCACACCCGATGCGTCAGGACACCGTCGAGACGATCGCTAAATGTCTCGGCCTCCAGGGCGGGGTCACTCGACACCGCGGCATGGATCTCACCCACACGACCGTACCGCGCCTCGATCGCGGCGCTTGTCCAGTCCACACCCGCCGCCTCCAACCTCGCGCGGGCCTCCGCCACCGCGGCGATCAAATCGCCGGAATAACGACCGTTCGCCCCGTTTGCGCTCTTGTTGTCGCTCAGCAACAAAAGGGCTTCGGGTTCGATCCGCGCGGAACGGCGACGATGCCGCGCGTCGGCCCCGAGGCGGCCGCTCAACGTGATCCACTCACGGCCCAAAGGCCCGGGAAGCTCGACGAAGGATCTTGGCGGCGGCGGCGTGTCGCCCCGGGCCCGAAGGGTGAGGCGCAGCAACTCCGTGCGAAGCTCGCTGATGCCCTCGTGCCGGCTGGCGACCAGGGAGACCACCGGCACCCCGAGTTCCTCGGCCAGCCGGTCGGTGTTGACCTCGACGCCGTTGTCGCAGGCGACGTCGGTCATGTTCAGCGCGATCACCGTGGGATAGCCCAGTTCGATGACCTGTGTGGCGTAGTAGAGATTCCGCTCGAGGTTCGAGGCATCGACGACCACGACGACCGCCGACGGCGCCTCCACCTCCTCCAGTCGCTGGAGCAGAACGTCCCGGGCGACCGCCTCATCCAACGATTGCGGGCTCAGACTATAGGAACCTGGAAGGTCCAGGATAGAGATGCGCAGGTGAGGAGGCGTCCCGCGGAGGCGCCCCTCTTTTCGCTCCACCGTGACCCCGGCGTAGTTGCCCACCCTGGCACGCAGCCCCGTCAGGGCATTAAACAGGGTCGTCTTGCCGCAGTTCGGGTTCCCCGTGAGCACAACGAGAAATTCGCGCGGAGGGGCGGGCGCTGGGATCGGGGGGGCGGACTCGGCGGTCATCAATCAAACGACCCGACTCTGCCCCTGAAAGGGCCGGTCGGCTTCCGGCGCGTTGCGGTTCATTGTCGTCCGGTTGCTGTCCGCCGGCGCCGGTTCAGGATGTTCCGATCGGCTCCGCCTCGGTGGGCTGAATCAGAATCTGCTCGGCCTCGTGTCGACGGAGGCTGAGATGATAGCCGCGAACCTTGATCTCGACGGGATCGCCCAGTGGCGCGAAGCGAATGAGTTCGACGGCTGTCCCCACCAGCAGTCCCATCTCCATCAACCTCGGGCGGTCCGACGGGGCCAGGCGGATCTCCGCGACGCGACCACGACCTCCCACTGCGAGGGAACTCAACGGCTTCAGGGTTTCGCTCATGGCGCGGCTTTTGGCTTCGACGACATCGGTTCCACGACAATCATCTTGGCGAGGTCCCGGCTGATCCCCAGGCGCACGTTGCACACCTGGCAGATAATGTTCGAGTGCTTGCTGAGCAACCGCACCCGCTGCTGTTCGCAAAAACCCAACTCCCTCAGGCGCACAGCAACTTCCGCCGGCGCGGTGAGTTCGCGCACCCTCAGAATGGAACCGGCCGCGGCATGGGCCAGAGAGCAACCGCACGGATCCCGGCACAGGCTCGGGACTGGCAGATCAGGTTCCTTCGGAGCGGACATCCGGAGACTAGAGTGCCGGTCGCCGGTCTTGTCTTCAAGTCCTTCCGGGCCTGCGCGGCGCCGAAAGGAAATTGGGTGTCCCCCTTCGGGCCCTCCCGTCCCACGGGCCATCGCACCGATGGCCGGACCGAAAGCGCCTCCATCCTTTGCGATCTTCGCGTTCCCCGGTTGAAGGCCTTTGTCGAACAGAAGCCCGCGAAGGACGCAAAAAAAGCGGGGAGTACCTCAGAGCCCGGCTGAAAAGCAGGAAGGGCTCTCAGTGGATCTCGATGTCGCAGCGCCCGATCGCCGGCTCGAGGTAGTTGAACTGCACGTTGGGGTGGTCCGCCAGCAGCGACATCGGGACGCTGGTGTCGACGAAACGCCGCGAAATCATCAGGGCGGTCAGGCGAAACCCGAAGGCGTTGTCGTGATGGCCCGGGTGCCAGATCGATACCTTGTCCGCCTGCCAGGTCTCGATCGGGCCCACGGTGACCGCGCGCGCCGGGACCATCGAGATGTTCCCGCCGGCGCTCGTCCGCGCGTTCTGCGCGACGGTCAGCGGGTGCAGGTCGACCACACGCGTCGTCAGTTTCCGGTACTCGGCCGCCGGCGGGGGCGACTCCCGCCAGCGACCCCGCCTCGGCAGCGGATCATTAAAGGCCCAATGCTTGACGTCCCCCTGGCCGCCCTGCATGACGGCACAGCGCACACCCGCCTCCCAGGAGCGGCGGTACTCTCGGGTGTCCGCCTTCGGAAAGTGCAGGTGTTCCGCGGGCATCCGCCGCTTGCGGTCGATGCGGTCAAAGCACAATTGCCGATCGCACCGTTCGAAGCTCAACGGGTGCGCGACGGGAACCTCGCGATCCGTCGTTGCATCCACCCACTCGTCCATGCCCCAGAAGTGCGCCGAGCGAACATCCATTCCCAGGGAATTCACGATGCGGGCCACCAGCGGGAGCTGCTCCGTCGGACCAATGGGGCCGCAGACGCCAACCGGATTGTCGTCCGTCGATTGTCGCCATGCCTCGACATACTCGAGGGCCTCGGCGAGGTAGAACTCCTCCACGGTGGGATAAAACGCCACCCTGAAGCCTGGGCGAGACAATGCCTGGATATCCTTCGCTCTGAGGCGCGCGGCGTCGGCCAGGAGTTCAGGGTCGAGGGTGGTGTAATCCCACCAATCCGGTGCGATTGAGCTGTGTTTGCGGGGCATTCGGCCCTCCTCATGCGGGATGCCGGCGTCCGGGTCAACCTCGCGATCGACGGGTCCGCACCCGATCCCCGAGCACCTCGCGAAGCGGGTCAAACCCCTCATCGCAGAAGCCGAGCGGATTATGCCGGTTCCAACCCTCCGCGAACCGGAATCCGCCGGAGCCGCGGGCTGCGGCGCGTCCGAGATCCTCCATCGCCTGGAGGTAGGAATCCATGCCCTGGCTCTTGTCGAGCCACGCCCGCTGGGTGTTGTGACAAGCCAGCGCGCGGCGCTTCTCGTCCATCACCCCCTCGATATCGACCCAGATTTCCGCGTTCGCCTCTCGGTTGAGGACGTCGCGCAGACCGTGCGGCAGCGCGTGATAGACCGCCACCGGCCCCTCCCAGCTTGCGATCGCCGGGTTGGTTCTGAAATTCGGCATGCTGCGGGCGAATGCCGCCGTCACCGCCAGCCGGGCAGTGTTCATGTGGTCCTCCATGTAATCCGCGAGCGCATGAGTCAGGATCACGGTCGGCCGGACCCGCCGCACCAAGGCCGCGACCCGCCGCAACAGGCGCTGATTGTAGAAGATTTCCAGGTCGTCCGTGATCGGCGGATGCCAGGTCGCCCCGATGGCGGCGGCGGCGGCTTGCGCCTCTCGCCGGCGCAGCATTCGCAGGCGGGCTGCCGGGATCGACGCCGACCCGCAGTTGCCCGTCGAGGCATTGAAACAGTGAAGCGTCCATCCGGCGCGGCCGAGCAGGATCAGGGTTCCCGCCATCAGGAATTCGATGTCGTCGGGATGGGCGGCAACGGCGAAGACGGCGGGCATGGAAGGGAAGTCTCAGGCTCCGGGAGGATGCTTCTTTTCGTGGTGTTGGGCGGAGCGGTCGGCAGCAAAGACGACCTCGTGTGTCACCATGGCATCGGCCAGACTCGTGAGCGGCATCTCCTGGCCGTGATCCAGCGCATGAAAGAAGGCCTCGAACTGAGCCTGGTAAGGGTGGTCGGAAACGTCGCCCGAATCGATGAGCGGAACGCCGAGCCGGCTCCATTGCTTGCGATCGAGCGCACCCAGGCGGGTGCTGTAGAACCGGTCATCCAGGAGGGTGCCCTCGCTCCCGACCAGGTGGACACGGAAATAGTACGGCTGCTGGCAATCGATGATGGAGGCGCACTTGCCGACGCGGCCGTCCCGGAACTTCAGGATCGTGACGCTCGTGGTCGGGTACTCGTACGTCGAGAATTCCTTGGCGCTGGAGTGCGTCGCGTAAGTGCTGACCACCTCGACGTCGGCCCCCATGAGGAACAGGAGGGCATCCATGGCATGGCAGCCGGCCGAGAGCAGGCTGCTGCCACCCGACTGTCGATGGATGTTCCATCGGTATTGTCCATACCAGGGGCCGATCCCATGAAAATAGTCGACCTCCGCGTAGTGCACGCGGCCGAGCAGGCCCTGTTCAATCATGGCCTTGGCGGTCTTCAGGTGGCTCGAATAGCGGCACTCGAAGCAGACGCAGGTTCGCACGCCGGCCTGTTTGACCGCGGACTGCACCTCGAGGAGGTCCTCGTGGTGAAGGGCGACGGGCTTTTCGAGGATCAGGTGACGTCCGGCGTTTGCGGCGGCAATCGCCTGCCGCGCGTGCTCTTGAGGGTAGGAACAGATCGAGACGACCTGCAGGTCCGGCTGACCCAGGAATGCCTGCAGATCATGGAAGACGCGAATCTGGCACCCGTGCTTCGCGGACAAACGCGCCTCATCGAGGTTCCTGGAACTTAGGACCGAGGTGACGCGGGCCCGGCCGGTGGCCTGGAGGGCGGTGATATGGGCGCCCGCCACCCAGCCGTAGCCGATGATGCCGACATTGTACGATTGCATATGGACCCCGGGGTTGTGCCCACATGCCACTGCCTTAGGGGCTGGAAGTCAAAGCTTCGGTGGCCATCTCCATCCCCTTCTCCGGCGCGGAGGATAGAGGGGTGGCGCGAGGGTCTGTTTGCGTGCGGCGGTTCACGGACCCACTGCGCGATTCAGGAACCGTGGAGACCAAGGTGGCGGGCTCGGCAGAAGGCGACCCGCCTCGCGATTTGAAATGCTGGTGACAGCTTGGGGGGGGGACCTATAGTCCCGGCCTCCGGGCGACCCTATCGTCTAGTGGCCCAGGACACCGCCCTTTCACGGCGGTAACACGGGTTCGAATCCCGTTAGGGTCGCCAGTTTCTTTTCAACCGTATCCAGTGCAGCGTAAGCAACTTGCACGGATGCGCTCGCGAGGCTTCCCGTCCTTGCTTGACTTTTCCTAACCCTTTCCTGACAGTCGGAGGCATGAAGTCGGAGAAAGGGCGGTTCCCCCTGCGCGTGCGCGAGGGCGCGGCAACCGCGACGATTTACCGGCAAGACCGCCACGACGAGGGCAAGGGTGTGACCTACTTCGTCGTTGACCGTAGCACGGGGCAACGGCGCATGCGGGCGTTCGCGAAACTTGACGATGCCCGGCGCGAGGCGCAGCGGATCGTCCGGCTGGTCTCTACGGGGCAAGCGCATGCCGCGGCGTTCACGAACAGGGATGCCGCGGCCTTTGGGCGTGCCGTGGCGCTTCTGGAACCGCACGGCGTTCCTATCGAAGTTGCCTGCGCCCTGTTCGCGGAATCCCTCGAGGCGGTGGGCGACGCCGTCCTCGTGCCGATTGCCGCGAAGGAATACGCCCAGCGTCATGCCGGTCTTGTGGAGCGCAGCGTTGCCGAAGCTGTCGACGAGTTTCGAGCCGAGAAGAAAGCCGCCGGGCTCTCCCCCACCTACCTAGCCGACATAGACTACCGGCTGGGAGCCTTTGCCGCGGCGTTCAAGTCCCCGGTCGATTCCATCGCCCCCGAAGCCGTTCGTCTCTTTGTCGAAGCCCGCAAACTCTCGCCGCGGGGCATCAATAATTTCCGGGGGATGCTCGCGAGCTTTTTCGCATTCTGCCGCAAGCGCCGTTACCTGGACCGGGACGCCGATCCTCTCACCCAAACTGACAAGCGGCGGCAACGAGGCGGCACCATTGAAATCTTCACTCCGCAGGAGGGCGCGGCGTTGCTCACGGCGGCGTCGCCTGAATTTCGGGTCTGTCTCGCCCTGCAAATGTTCGCGGGATGCCGCGCCGAGGAAGTCCTGCGGCTTGAGTGGAAGGACCTGGACCGCCGCCCGGGCTTCGTGGAAATCGGCGCCAGTAAATCGAAGACCGCTTCCCGGCGCTTGGTTCCGATCATTCCGACCCTGGCGCGATGGATCGACAGGGCACCACGAAACGGCGAGCGGGTGTGGCGGCACTCCAAGCCGTTCTTCTTCGAGGAACAACGCAACGCTTCCCGGCGCGCGGCCGTGCCGTGGAAGTCCAATGCTCCGAGGCACAGCTTCATCAGCTACCGGCTCGCTGTCATGCCGGACGTGGCAAGGGTCGCCCTCGAGGCCGGCAATTCGCCGCAAATGATATTTCGAAACTACCGCGAATTGGCGACTCCATCGGAAGCGCAAGCTTGGTTCGAAATCGCGCCCTCCGCGCCGGGCAACGTCGTTTCGATGCCGCGGGCGGCAACCGGATGAAATCGCCAGATTTCCTCTTCCACGAAATGCCGGGGCGGCTGGCGTGGGAGAGACAAGCAAACCCTACCAGCACACGCCGCTGTAAACGGCGGCCCCGGCAGAGAAAAGACAAGCATGACGGTTAATTCAAAACAACCCCGACTCCTGGCGGCTTTCATCGGCCGCGGTCCGGAACGTAACGCGATCATTGTCACCCTCGAGGGCGAGTTTTTCATCGCCAGCAAACCGGCGGGGCCGGCATTGGCGGGCTACGCGGCCGTGACCCGCATTGACGGTTCAACCGTTGAAATCGAGTGCGTACACCGAGACTGACCATGCCGGACGCGCCCCGGGGCGACCTTGGGGCGCGTGGGCATGGCCAAGAGGAAGGATCCAGTTTTCGGCCGGTATGACCCGCTTGTCGTCATACTCGGAGCGCAACTTCGTGAATTGCGACTCGCAATCAAGATCGTTGTCAACGCCCAGAGCGCGAAGCCCCAAGCACACAGAGACGTTGTTAGCCACGTTCTCGAACACTATCAGAAACTAACCCAATCGTTGCAGGCATCCGTCGCGCCCTACCTCTATCTGCTCGCGGCCGAGCCGAATCTCCTGCGGCAGATTGCCGACTTTCTCGAAGAGCGTCTGGATTCCCCCTGGTCGGACCGGGCTGTTTGGTACGCGGCACAGGTCCTCTATTGTAAGGACGACTCCACGATTGCGACATGGATCGGCGTCCCGGGAGAGCTTGCGCCAGTTGTCGCCGGGAAGGTCATTCAATGCCGAAAGGCAGATCCAAACGTCAGCGCAACGGACGTTGTCGCCCGCGCCAAGCGCGATGGGGTGACGATCGAAACGCGAACCGCACAACGTGCGCTGGAGTTGTTACGCGGCGAACCGGGCCGAAAGGGACGGCCAAAAGGGGTGAAGGAAAAGCCCGAGCGGCGAAGGGCGCGGTAATGCGACAAATCCAGTTTCGGTTTGTCGTATTCTAAGCCGCGAGGGGTGCCGATCGTGGTGGCATGCTCGCCACAATTCACGCGCCGTTGACCGGCGGCACACAGCATGAACCGGTCTTACTCCGAAAATCCGAACTCGCCCGGCGTCTTGGTGTCTCGGCGCGAACCATCACGTCCTGGCATGGCGTCGGGCTCCCGGTCGTTCGTCCATCGCCGAGGCTCAATCTGTACCGTTTGGATGCCGTCTTGCGCTGGCTCGATTCACGAAGCGTTCGCGTCGTTTCGAAGGCTGGCCGATGAGTCGCGAAAAAAAGGCCCCCCGGCCCGGCGGCGCAGGGGGTTTGCTAGCAGACAAAAAGACTCTGCCTCCCCCGGCCCCGGCTGGCAATGGCGATCCGCTCGCAGCGCGAGTTTCGGTTTTCGGGAACGCCTTCGGCACCACCCCGACCGGGACCACAACCGTCGCCAGATTCGTCGAGCGAATTCGCGCCGGTGAATGGCGACGCGAGATTGCGGCGGTTCGCGAGTTGGTTCGCGACAGGGAGGCCTACGACGAGGCCAAAAAACGACTCCCGAGCCCGGTCACGCTCTCGGGCCGGTTCTCGGCGCGTGAGGGCAAGTTGCTCGTCGAGCATAGCGGCCTTTTGCAAATCGACATCGACCGCAAAGGCCTCGACACGTCTATCGTCGAAGTCCGCCGCGCGGTTCGAAACGATCCGCACGTCGTCGCCGGCTTCGTGAGTCCCGGGGGCCAAGGCCTGAAGTTAGTGGCGCGCATCGACGGCGCCCGGCACGCTGAAGCAGTAATCGCCGCGCAGACCTACTTTCGCGCGACCTACGCTGTAAAAATTGACCCCAGCGTTCGCGACTTGGCGCGGCTTTGCTTCGTTTCCTGGGACCCCGACGCCTGGACGCACGGCGGCGCGACGCCGTTGCCGCTCCCGAAACCCGTCGCAGCCTCGCCGAAGAGTCCATCGCCCGAAGTCGTGCGCGTGCTCCAGTTACTCCGCGACGGTGGGTTCGATCCGAAATTCTCGGGCGACGGCTGGATTTCGCGATGCCCCGCGCACGCCGACCACGCCCCCTCGCTGTCGATCCGCGAGGGCGACGGCGGGCGGTGCCTCTTGAAATGCTTCGCGGACTGTTCTTACGAGGCAATTCGCCGGGCGATTAACGCGATAGGACACCAAGCGATCAACGCGCCGGAAATTTTCTACGCGGCTGACCGGCATATGTTTCAAGTTCCGGCCGCCGAGGGCAACGGATGGATCGAGGCGAGCGAAAGCAGCGCCCGTCGATTTCTCAAGTGCGCGGGCGTGACCGCCAACGTCGCACCGGGCGAATCCGCCTCGCCTCTGGATCACGCCCTCGACAACGCCTTGCGCCAGCGGGCAGTTGTCTTCGCCGGCCCGGTTGCCGGGATGCCGGTCGGACTTCACCAGACACCGGACGGACCAATCTTGGTCACCCGTCAGGCGAGTGTGCCCGAGGGGCGGGCGGGAAAATGGCAGACGATTCGCAAACTGGTCGGCGGCATGTTAGGCGAGGGACAGCTTCCATTCCTGTGCGGCTGGCTCCAAATGAGAAGGCTTGCCTTGGCGAATTGCTCATGGAGACCGGGACAACTTCTCGTTTTCGTCGGACCAGCGCACAGCGGAAAATCTCTGCTACAGCGAATTATTGCCGATTCGCTCGGCGGCCGGGTCGCGAACCCGGTCTTGTTCATGACGGGGCGCACAGATTTCAATGGTGACTTAGCGGGAGCCGAGAATCTGGTTCTCGAAGACGACCAAGAAACGGGTGTGGACATTGTATCCCGAAAGCGACTCGCGGAGGCCGTGAAGGGGATGCTATTTCGGCGGGCGCAACCGATCCACGGCAAGCACCGGCAAATCGTGACCTTGTGCCCTATATGGGCGGCAACGCTTTCGCTCAATGAGTCCGAACAATCGCTGAGAATCCTGCCGGTCCTAGACGGGAGCCTGCTCGACAAACTAAGTCTCTTCCATTGCACCAAGCGTGCAATGCCCATGCCCGCCGGGACCGAAGAGGAGAAGCGCGCATTCATGGACACGCTGACGAGCGAGTTGCCGGCCTTCTGCTACTATGTCGATCACTACGCAATCCCGGCCGCGCTACGTGACGAGCGCACGGGTGTGCGGGCCTTTCAGCATCCTACGGTCCTGGAACTCATTCGCGGGGTCTCCCTGGAGGCGAAGCTCGACGAATTGATCGCCGTCGCGCTTTTCGATTTCGATTGCGCGAGCGCACGGGCAAAAGCGCACCCACCGTGGCGCGGGACGGCGACCGAATTAGAGCGAGCGCTCACGCAGCATCCCGAATACGGCCCGCAGGCTCGGAAGCTCTTCCAGGGTCCGAATGCCCTCGGCACGTTGTTGCACAGCCTCGCCGAGCATGAGCCTGGTCGGTTCCAGCTTGCTCGACAACCGGGCTCGGGGAGCAAAATTTGGTCGATTTCGGCACCCGTCGTCACAGAAAAGGGCCAAGAATGAGCGAAACCCCCAATAAAAAGCCCTGTGACGGTGTGACGACGCTTCAATACCTTGTGGATAGAATTGTTTTAAGAGAGGGGAGCGGCATGGCGCATTATATGGCAAACCCGCAAATCCATCGTCACGCCGTCACAGCCCTCACGTTCGCGCTTGCGCTCGCGTTCGCCGTTCCCTGCGACGCCTCTTCCCGCCGTCGCCGGACCGATGACCGTGCGCCTTCGGTCCCGAAGCGTGCCCGTTCAAAAGGCGCTGGCGATAGCGTTAAAGGAATCTCTTCCCGGCTCCCCCAGCGCAGGGGAGCGCAGCGGCGGCATCAAAAGCTTGTGAGAGCCCAAAAATCCCCGGTACGCTTGAAGGGAACGGGTCGATCCCGCCCTTCCTGACCTGTCAGTTGAGACCATCGAGGAATTTAAATCCCGATTACAGCACGAGTGGTCCGGGCAATGAACCCATCACCGCGAAGCAGCTAGGAAGGTTTCGGCTTCGAGGCCGGCCGGCCGGTTCCGTCAGTCGATCCCGCAGTTTCCAGCGGAGCCGGAACCCGCCGATCTTCTCCGCGATGCCCGAATGCGGACGATTGGGCGAGTTCTCGCATATCTCTGCGGCCGTTATGCGCGGCCGGAACTGATCGGCCGTCGTGTCCTGGTCCTCGCCTACGAAGCGGGTACCCCGGGGCTCCACAGACGCAACGCGAGTTGGCTGCTCGCCTCGGCATCAGTCTCGGGAGAGTGAACGCCATCGTGGCCGAAATGCGGAAGGAATGCGGGGCTTTTGATGACTTCTGCGTGAACAAAGTAGGGATACGATATATATGAGTAAGATTCTCGAGACACTCGATCGCGAACTTCAGAAGCAAGACGCTTTAACCGCGGAGGAACGGTTAGTCGAACAGTCCCTCGGGCGATGGCGGATTCCCTCCGCGAAGGGAAGTGTCCAGTTAGGCTATCGGTCCGCCTACGGTTGTTCGTCGCAGGTCCTGGCTGAGATCGTGAAGGGCGTGCGACTGTCGAAGGACACGGTGGCGAAGCTTCGGGATCTTCAGTCGCAGTTTGACCGCTTCTGGGCCGCGTTCAATCAGACTGCCAATGAGCCGGTCGAGAAGGCGCATCGTGACCACATTCACGACCTACAGGTCAAAGTGATGGGTGGTGAAGCGCTCGAGGGCATGGACGGGTGGTCACCAAACGAATTGCGGTCCGACAGAGACACGAAGCTTGACGCTCTCCGTGGGCTTCTGGTGGACATTAGCATGCAGGCGTGGCATGTCCTAAAACCGCACTTCTCGGCCGCTGCCGAGGCCGGCGAGGCGTTGTTGCGGCAGGAAATTCGGGACGAACTTGCCCGGTGTGCGCGGTGGGGCCATCCCGGTCCCGACGCGCCCCATGAGCCCGCTCGGTCGATCGCTGAGGGGATCGGCCAGTTCCGGCAGGCAGCCGCCGACGCGCCTGTCGGCATGGTGCCGCCGCGCAGGCAATGCAAACCGTTCCTCGATTTGTGATCCATGAGCCGCGCTATCCGCCGCCTTCTCTCCGATGAAATGGTCGCGTACTTGGTCAGTCTTGCAACACGCACCAGTTGCGGTGTCTCGGACCGACTTATTGACCGGGCTGTCCGCTGGGCCGAGGTGCCACGCGTCGAGCCTGGGCAAACTGGCTTGCTTTTGTCGGCACTGGTCCTGCCCCGGTTCGAACCGTCAGGAGACGCCGCGTCGGCCATTCAGACTGACATTGACGGCTCGACTAATCACTCGGCGACCTGGGGCGTCTGCCATCCCGAGGGCGATGTCAGATGGCGCTTCGACGGCGAGTTACTCGACGTGCCCCGCGATTTTGCGCGGATTTGCAGAGCCGCCCGCCGCATCAGCCTCGATGTCGCGACCGGCTTCGGTGGATCGAATTTTGCGGCCTGGTCGATCCTTTCCGTCCTCGAGGAATGTTCCCTTTCAGGCGTTCCGATCGAGGTTCGGATCGGTTTTGCAGCAAGCGCGCACGCGACGCTTGCATGCCTATGTCCGGGTCGGCGTCTGATCCGGCGCGACGGTGAAATCGTGCTTCATCAACGGGTCGGCCTCGTCGTCGGCGACGTCGGATCGCTTGCAGCGAGCGGCCGAGATTCTCCAAGCGCGACGATGAACTGACGATGCGCCGCTTCGCCGCCAGGACCGGGCAGAGCATTACCAGCTGTCCGCTGACTGGCATCAGCAAGGACTTGACGCGTACTTCGACGCCACAGCAGCGATCGCGGCTGGATTGGTTGACGAAATCCTGGACTGAAATGGCAACTCTCTCAGGAAGTCTCATGCAACCCGACGGGATGCCTTTCGTCGGATACGTCGTCTTCTCACTTGCTGCCGCGCCATTGATCGTCGGCGCGAGTTTGATCGTCGATAGATCGACCCGGGCACTGACCGACGGCAACGGCGATTTCGTGGTCACTCTTCGAGCCGGGCTTTACTGCGTCGCGATAGACGGGACGGCCGCGTTTCAGGTTCAGATTTCGGATGACGCGGGCAGTTACTTGCTGCCCGATGTCGCGGTCAAAGGTGTCTTCCAACCGCCGCCGCCTTACGTGCCATGACTACGGAGCATGATCCCTTCGGGCAATGGCTCCTGCAAAGGTGCGAGGCGCTGCTCGGCGAGGGCTTCGGCTCCCGGTCTGTCGGCCCTACATGGCTTGAAGACCAGCTTGGTAGCAAGGCCTGGAATTGGTTATGGCAGCGCGGCTTTCCGCCCCGTGGGCGAATCGCGTTTTGGCGCGTCGTCTGCTGGGTCCGTGACCGGATTGACGCCGAGGCCTCGCAACGGCTGAGGGCACGTCTCGAGGAACCGGAGCGCCGCGGCAAGCGTCGCGCGAGCGCCGGGCATCGCAAAACCCCGCTGACGCATCGCCCGGACGTAGCTCACTGACCGTCTTAAATGGTAGGCCAGTTCCTTCGGCGAAAGAAGTTCTTCGTGCACGTCCCCGAGGATAGCGCCAGGAGGCGCCAGGACGCATCCTGATTGCCGGCGAGGGTGGACACCGCAGAGGAACCCTCACCGAGTTTTCGCCCCGTGTCGCTGGGAATCCTAACAAATCCTAACAGGATGGCGTCAAAACTTGCCCGATTTTTCCTAACAGAGCGGTCTCGAATGCCTCCATCGTTCAACCGCAAGGTGTTTATGGCTGGCATGTTAGCTGGTTGTCTGTCCTAACGAATCTTGTGGGTTCGAATCCCGTTAGGGTCGCCAACAACACCAAGGTGTTACGCAAATCCGCTGGTTTTCCGCACAGTTCGCCCATGGTTCCCAAATCACCAAGTGCGGCATCCGAGCCAAGCCGGGCGTTTCCCCACGTGGTCCAGCATCGCAATGGAAGGGCAACGATCTATCGGTCCGAGCGCCGGAAAAATGGTGCCATCTACACCGATTATCGCCTCGCGTGGTCCGCTCCCTTCCGGCCGGCGCCAGCACCCAAGCCTGCTACGGGATCGCCAGCCTCATCAATTAACTCGTCTCTGATCTTCTCGCATTTCTCGGGCGGTTTCGGTGGTCGAGGCTTGCACGCATCCTTGACGAGATCTGTTGCGCCCTCGAGAGCATTGATAACCGCCTCGCGACAAGCAGGAATCGCGTAACACGCGACACCGATAACGACTACGGTTCCACCAATTACAAGCTCGTCGACGCCGGTAATTCCGCCGTCGCGATCGAATCGATTGGCTGGATTATTGCCAACAAAACCGTATAGATTGATCCCGCCCTTCTCCCCGATGGGGTCTCTGTTTAGCCATTTACTCCGACCCAACACGGTTTTTCGAGGCCGACCGCGGCAACCCGTTGCGCTTGCGAGGGGTGGACGGCGGCGCCGTGAACTCCGACCCAATGAGTGAACCAGAGACCCCCCGACGCGAGTTTTGCGAGGGGAGGTCGCTGTACCGGGCGCGCGGGCGACGCGGCCACCGGCAGCTGACGCAAGCGGCCAGGCGGCCAAAAGAGGAAGGCAGCTGTGACCGCTCGGGCTCACGGGCCTCAACGTACGCTCGCGCGGGCGGAACGGAACGGTATTGAAGGGAGCGGCTTTACCAGCGCAGCACCGTCAGACCGCGGACTTTGGCGAAGTGCGCGTCGTCAGTGGCGACTGGCAGTCCGTGCTCGCGAGCGAGGGCGGCCACCCAGACGTCGTTGGTCGGGATCGGAGTCCCCGCCAGCGCGAGTTCGGCACTGATCTGCCCGAAGATTTCGGCGGTCCTCGCCGTGATCCCGAGGACGGTCACGGCCGGCAGGAGTTCGTGGATGGAGCGCAGTTCCCGCTCGCGCTGCGATCCGTGGAAGGCACCGTGGTAAAGCTCGCCCAGGACCACCGCGGGCAGGAACAGGGCCTCGGCAGCTTCGAGTTGCTCAGTGACGGCCTGGACCCGGCGGAAGTGCCGGATCACGACGCTGGTATCGAGGAGCACCGGGCTACTGGCCATCGACGTGCTCGAAGGATTGCGCGATGGCGTGCTCCATCGCGTCCGCCTCTTCGTCGGTAAGGGAACCAGCGGTTTTGCGCAACGCCTCCAAGCGCTCCTGGCGGTTGGCCGCATGCAGCTTGTGGATGAACTCCACGGCCTGGCCCTGGAAGGCCTCGGGCAGGCTCCGCAGCGTCGCGACGGCCAGTTCCAGCGAACTCATGGCCACACTCTACGCGCCCGTTGGAGAAGTTTCCAGCGGCCCGGCGGTTCCGGGTCCGGAGGCCTCCGGCAACTGCGCGGACGGATGACACCGGCGGTGCACCTCCTGGAGTTGCAGGATGGAGACCTCGGCATAGATGGCGGTGGTGTCGAGCTTGGCGTGCCCGAGCAGTTGCTGGATGAACCGGATGTCGGCCCCGCCCTCCAGCATGTGCGTGGCACAGGTGTGGCGCAGGAGATGGCAACTGCCCTTGAGCCCCAGGGATTCGAGCCAGTCGCGCACCATCCGGCTGAGCACGTCCGGGTTGAATGGGCCCCCGTAGCCCGTCAGGAACAGCGCCGTCTCGCGCGTGTCCAGGCACAGGCGTGGGCGGACCTCCTTGAGATAACGCTCCACCCACGCAATCGCCCGGGCCCCGATCGGCACCACCCGGTCCTTGTGCCCCTTGCCACGACGCACGGTGAGCGTGTGCCGCTCCGGGTTGAAGTCGACGAGATCGAGCCCGCAGAGTTCGAAGCGCCGGAGCCCGGCCGAGTAAAACACCTCGAGCATGGCACGGTCGCGGACCCCGAGGGGATCGGTGACATTCGCCACCGCCAGCAGGGCGTCGACCTGCGCGATCGTGAGGGTCCCCTTGGGCAAGCGCTTCTCGGGCCGGGGCAGCTCCACTTCGCTGGCGGGATTATGCAGGATCACGTTCTGGCGGGTAAGCCAGCGGAACCAGTCGCGCAGGACAGTCAGCCGGTTGCGCTGACTGCTCCAGCCCAGCCGGCGGCCGCCGGGCCGGACCAGTTTCCAGAGCCAGCGCTGGTAGGATTCCAGGATGGGGCGGGTGATCTCACCGGCCTTCGTCAGGTCGCGCTCCGCCGCCCAGGCGAGGAAGTGGCGCAACGCGGTGTGCCGGCCCTCTGCACGATGATGGCCAACGGCCGGTCGAGCTTGCGCGACACCCCGGCCAGGTACGCCACCAGCGCATTGTTCTCGTCGGGTCATTTCTGGCACTGTCTCGAGGCGTGGACGCGGGCCGGGAATACAAGGACTCGATGGCGGAGTTGAAACGGGACCTCGCAGACCTATTGCGGGACCTCGCTGACCTCCGGCGCAGCTTCGCGACCTTGAAATGGATGATGGCTCTGACGGTGTTGTTGACCCTGATCCTGCTCATGAAGGTCTTCAGCGACGGCGGCGTGGGACCGTGAGGGCGAGGCGAGCGGGCGCTGATGCTCTACGAGGACGACATCGTCGGGGCCGTCTGCGAATACCTGATCGGGCGCGGGTTCGAGATCGAGCGGAAGTGCGCCGCCAAGGATCGCGGCGACGACATCGTGGCCCGGCACCCGACCGGGTGGCGGCTCTACGTCGAGGCGAAAGGGGAAGGAAGCTCTGCGGAGGGAAGCAACCGCTACGGGAGAACCTTCGACTCAGGACAGGTCCGGCACAACGTCTCCGTCGCCTTCTACCGTGCGGCGGTGACGCGCGACCTCGGCGACGGTGCCGGCAGGGTCGCGGCGATGGCGTTCCCGGACGGCCCCGAGTTCAGGAAGCGGGTGGCGGCTGTCGCTCCCTCCATCCGACGGCTGGGTCTCGTCGTGTTTTGGGTGGGCGGGGACCGCTCGGTTTCGGTCGAAGGCGACCTTCGACCCAACCGATAGGGACGGGACCTCCCGTCGGCGGCGTTCAAAGTCCTCAGGGCGGAGTTTGCCGTGAGACGAACCAAGGAGAAGGACCCGGCAAGCAGTCCCCGAGGGCGCTCAGAATGGCACCCAGACTGCGTTTCCCAGACCCGGCGAGAGTCCACGGCGCGGGACCGACGGGGCAAGACTTCGGATGTTGTAAACGGGTTGCTCGGGATCCAGTTCCAGAATCTGTCCGCGCGCTGCCGGGATAACCACATCGGGCGGCAACGCCGTTCGCAAGACCACAGTCATGGTGCTGAACGGCATTTGGAGATACGGAAGGTAGGCCTGTACGATTCCACCTCGCTCGGAGAGTTGTCTCCATTTCACCGTCCCAACCACACCCACAACTGTCATGTTCGGCGAGTAATCCGGCGCCCAATCCAGTTTGATCCGTTGACCGATCGGGTCCGAATTGGGCCAGTACTGCCTGGCGAATTTCTCGTCAATGACGATCACGTTGAGTCCTCCTCCTTCCTCATTTTCCAAGGCAGTGCCGCGAACATGCTCGCGATTGTCGTGCGCGACGATTGTCGGGTCAGCGTTGTTGGGATAAAAGCGATCCGGAGCACCGGGGATGCCAGAATCTGCGATTCGCGTCCGACGCTGCGGTCCAGCCGGTTACTGATAGGGGCCGATGGCGTGACCCGTCCATTCGCGGGATAGCGCCATCCCGGACTTGGGATCCCCTGACGCACCTTGGGTCTTCACGTCATCCCTCTGCCCCCTGGCCGGCGCGCGGGCTTCAGCCCGCATCGGCGTTCAAAAGAAATGTCCAATGACCCGTGGTCCGTCAGAGACTGTCTGAAAAATAAGTGGGGTCCTGTTTTCGCGGAAAAGGCCCTATGGCGAGGCGCGACGAGGGAGCATACCCGCCAGCGGTCTGTGACCGAGGAGCAACGAAGCCAGAGGGCCTTTTCCGCGAAAACCCTGCGGGCGACAGGTCTTTTGCGCGAGGCCTTCGTTGGCTCGACCGTCACAGCCCGCTGCGGGGATGCTCCGGTTTCGCCGCCTCGGCCTCGCACAAAATCCCTCGTCGCAGGACTCCAATTATTTTTCAGACAGTCTCTCAGGTATTGAAGCGGCGTGAACGCCGCGCTCCGGGACGACTGCCAGATCGGAACAACGCTTTCGAAAAGCTCCAGGGCCATTGCTTGCGCAGTACCTGCCTTATCGAGCTCGAAAACTCCGGCGAGGCGACTTGGCGGTTTTCTTTGGTTCGCTTTCGGTCGCCATCGGTCCCGGTTCATCGCGACGGACACATCGAAAGCCGCGGTCGTCATCCCAGGGATACGGCGCGAATTGGGGGTTGGGATCACACCGGTTCAGGCGTGGCGCGACGCTGTCGGCGATCAAGTCCCACGTGAACTCACCCTCGCGCCCCCGGTAACTCACACAGCGGGTCCAGGCCGCCCCCATCGTCACCCAGCAGGTGTCGTCGTTTACGCGACAGTACTCCCAGGCGTTGCCCACCATGTCGTGCAGGCCCCAGCGATTCGGACGCTTGCGCGCCACGGGACGGGTCCCGGTGCCCTGCGTGTTGGCGCGGTACCAGGCAAATCGATCATCCATCGTATCGCCCCACGGGTACCGCGTGGCCGCCCCCGCGCGACACCCGTACAACCACTCGGACTGAGTGGGAAGATCGACACCGGCCCATCTCGCGTACGCCTCCGCGTCGGGCATGCTGAGGTAGACCACCGGATGCCGGCCGGTCTGCGCGAAGCCGGGGCGGCGCCAGGTCCATAGGTTGCCATCCTTCTCGGCCGAGGTAACATAGCCGGTCGCTTCGGCAAAGCGCCGAAACTGGCGGACGGTCACTTCGGTGCGCCCGATCCAGAACCCGGTGGCAAACGCAACCGATTGCGTGACCCCTCCCCCGCCCTGTCCCGACGCCGCCGGGGCCTCCACGGCAAGTTCACCGGGCGGGATCCGGATGAATTCCATCCCGTCCTTGGGATTTCGCCACCTGGCCGGTGAATCCCTCGGAACGTCAGCGCCGGAGATAGGGACGACGCTCAACAAGGTCATCGCGAGGAACAAGGTCAGACGGCTCATACGCCGTCTCCCCTTGAGATCTCAATCTCCAGCCAACCCGCGCGAAGATGCACCGGGTACGAGGCCAGCGGCGTCGGGGCGGGACCCTTGATGACCCTGCCATCCAGGCCAAACACCGAATGGTTGTGGTTATTGCACATGATCACACGGCGTTTGGACACGAAACTGACCACCTGCGCGCCGTGGGTGCAGATCCGGGACAACGCGTAAAAGGTGTGCCGGCCGCTCCGCACCACGATCAGCCGAAGGTCGCGCTCGGTTACGGTCAACCAGGCGGCGCTGCCCACCGTGCCCAGCGAGGGGGCCTTCGCCAGACACACCCTCACACGATCCGTCTCCACGGTCAGACTCTCAGGTTCAAGTTCCGGTGTGCCGCAGCACGAGGAGTGGATCACCCCTGCCCCGGCCGGCCACCGACAAAGACAGGCGCCCCCTGCGAGGAAGGCGGAGCGGCGCAGGAGATCACGGCGCGAAAAGTTCGCCTGCATAGACCTCACAATGCCGGTGAGGAGTCGCCCTTGGCGATCCGTTTGGGACGAAATGACCTGGGGTCGCGTCTTATACTTTTGATATTTGATCTGTTTTCGGATGCTGCCGTGTCCAGTGTGCTGGCTTGCCCCCGGTATTCTCCGACGACGCGCCGCGCACCTGCGGGCGATCGCAGCCTGGTTCCCCCCGCCGATCCCAATCTCCGGCACAGATCATTGCGCAGGGGTGGAGACCGATTCATGGATCGGACGGCCCATCCAGAAGGGCCAACCGGCGCGCCGCGACGAGGTGCTGGCGGATCGCCTTGAGCAGTCGCAACCCGCCGGGGCTGAGTTGAATTGGCGGCCCTCCCGCGCGCGTGCCAATCAGGATTCCCGCCGCGCCGCGCTCGCCCTTCATTGTCAGCGCCAGGACCCTGTCGACCTGGCCGGCGCTCGACAGCCAGTCGGGCAGAAACGGTTGGAGGCGTGGCTCGGTCGTGTCCTGGATCAGGAGGTCCTCGCACCGACACAAAGCAAGGCCGAAGACGTCGCGGCGGTCGGAGTCGATGATGGGTTGCTGATTCATCTTGTTCATGAGGACGCCCTCACCCGCTCGTGCCACAAAGCGGTTGCTGTTCCCGTCCCGGACAAACAACACACAGTCGCGCAGGCGAAGCGCCTCCCAAATTGCAGTCGTTGCGACCCGCTCCATCCCCAGGAGATCAATCGGCGCAGCCGCGGCCAGATTGGCGAGGCGCACCAGGCAGTCCGTGAGAACCGTCGCCGCATCGAGCCCCACGGAATTGCCAGACGGCCGTTCCGTGTCGGACAGGGGAGGAAGTTTGTGCCTGGCCAGGTCCGGCTCGGCCCCTGACGGGAGTGAAGAAGGCTGGATCGGGCTCGCGCCGGCCTCACAGGGATCAATAGGAGTCGGATCCAACTGCCGGACCCGCTCGTCGATGCGCTGGAGCACACCCGTCGCAATGGCCCGGCTGCCATAAGCCCGCACGAACTCCTTCACCTCCCGGTCCACAGTGGCGACAAGGCTGGGGACGGCATCCGCGGACAGGCACAGACGCCGTTCGAAGGTATTCCGCAGTTGATCCGCCTGTTGCGCGAAGCCGCTTGCCTTCAAACGCGGCGAGAGAGTGAGTTCACTCAGGGCCGCGGAGAACTGGGTGATCGCCGGGAGCTCCTTTTCGGGCGAGTCGCAACGGGACGCGAGCTGCTGGGGGGTGAGATCCTGAAGACATCGAAGGATCGGCCTGGGGAGATTGGATTCCTCGAGGACGTGGTGCGTCAGGGCAAGCAGTGAAAGGCCAAAGATGCGCTGGCAGGCCGCCGCTTCCGACTCCTCGGAAGCACGCTGGAGGATCCGCGCGAACTCGTCGGGGAAGAAGGTTGTAAGAAGAAGCCGGCCGTAGTGACGGAGGCAGCCGAACACAAAGGCCTGTTCGGGATCAACGGCCGGAGAAATCCTGCCCAGCGCCTGGGCAAAGAGTCCGCTGCACAGGGACAACGCGGCGGACTCACACCGCCCCTCCGGATGCGCGCCCTGGGCGGCGTCATCGAGCAGCAGCATCGACAACGCAAGGTTCCGGATCTTGTTGAAACCGACGATGTGAATCGCCTGGGAAACCGTCGTGACCGGCAGTCCCGAGGGATTGTAGCCAAATGTATTCGCCGCCTGCAGAACCCGCACCGTCACGAGGGTGTCATGACCGATCAGGTCGGCGAGTTCCGGAATCGGAATGGAAAAGGCGCGACCGCAGAGTTCCTCGATCAGCTTGATGACCTCCGGCAGACTGACCGTATCTCGGGTCAGTCGCGCCTGCTTGAGGCGTGAGATGGTCTGTTTGGCGAGCGCGGTGTCCACGATGTCCCATCTCGAGTAACGGTCAAAACCCGGGAAAGTTGAGGGGACTGTGGCAAGCCACGGCGAGCCAGGCGTGAGGCGGACGCCCGCGGCTTCTCCTCGTCACCTCGCGGGCGACCAGCGGCGGATCATGGGAGCTTCGGATACTCCACCGCGCCGCGCAACCTACGGACTACCGGGGATCCGGAATCCATTCGGTCGTGAATTCGCGATAGGATCGTGACGTGAGAGGGTGCCGGACGAACGGGAGGCCCTTGCGAAGGAAATCCTCGCTGCACTGGCAAATGTCGAGCCACCGCGAGCTGTAGGCCGCGGCCATCTCGAAATGCCACACACTCTGATCGGTCGGAAACACAAACACCTCCTGTACGTAGCCCTCGTCAGGCAGCAATCCAAGCCGCGCCGTGGTGTCGACATCAATGGAGACGAGGCGTCGCGGTCCGTTCGCCAGGGAGTAGCAGACCAGGCAGGTTCGCCTGAAAGTGATGGCAAAGGCCGAGTGGTTGGTGATCGCGAGGCGTGCGAATGGACCCGTTCGATTCGTGTAGCCCAATAGCTCGATGGTCACGGAGGGGGGTTCGCGGCGTGGCGGGTGGAACAGGACCGCCACCATCCCGACGGCAGCAGCAACCCCGCCTAGGCACAGGAGAAACCGTAAGCCGGCCTGGCGGAATCCATGTCCGCGCACGGCCAGGCGCGTCGAGTGGCGCGAGTGCACACGTCGATCCTGTCATGAAGCCCAACCCGAACGCACGGGAATCGGCTCGGCGGTGGCGCTCCTCGGTCTGATCTCGCTGGCGGGTCGCCGTCCGCGCCGGGACCCAGGACATCCGGGAGAGCGCTTCGGGGACGAGGACGAATTCGGGCCGCGCGATCCGGGGGGTCGATCGGCTGCGGCGGGATTCACGAGGTCGGGAGCGGGTGCTGACGGGAGATCCGCTGCTTGGGTTCTGCGCTCATGGTTCCGGATCCGCCGACCAAAGAGCCTGAGGCTGGAAAGCCATGGTGCCCCCGGTGGTCATCACAACCACGGCGGTGAACGCGAGGGCGCCGACGCCGGCATGGATCGTCGCCAGGCTGCCGAAATCCACCAGCGTCAACAGCGTGGCGAGCAGAAATACCTCCATGGAATTCCAGGGGTTGAGCACCCGGATCAGATCGTAGAGGCGTCGACGCAATCGGATCAGGCGGCGTCCCGGGGGCGCGAACGCCAAAAAAAGAAGGCCGAGGATCTTCAGGACCGGAGTCAGAAAGCTCGTGGTCAGGACCAGGAGGCCCACGAAGATCTCCCCTTCACCGAAAAGGTTGGCAATTCCGTCGATGATCGTGAATCGGAGGTGAGCGCCCTGGTGATTGACGAGGGCGACGGGAAGGATATTTGCCGGCACGTAGAGGGCGAGGGCGCCCAGGGCGAGAGCGCGGGCAAGGTGCAGCCGCGAAGGTCGGAGCACCGGCAACTCGGTGCCGCATCGGCGGCAGCAGGCGCGTTCGTCCCTCGAGACGGGGGGGCATTCCTGGACGAGGTGGCAGAGGCCGCAGCGGGCGATGCGCCTGCCGGGTCCTGCCTCGATGCCATGATCGTCGTTCACCTGTTCGTCGTCGCGCATCGTACTTACTCTGTCGGCCCGGACGAGGATGGGGCTTCACTGGGCGTCTTTATCGAACCGCTGGCGCCACCCGGTTCCTCCGCACCGGCGATCGGTATTCCCGAGCGCCACTCCTTCCATTCCGGTTTGGGTTCTGAGAAGAGGCGAAACACGGTGTCCGGTGCTGGCAGGTCCTTCGCTTCCGGCGGTGTGGCGAATTGGATGCCGCCTTCCACCAGCACCTTGAGGTCGCTCACCTCGAGGTTGACGCCGCTGAAGAGACCCGCGGTGAGCTGGATGCCGCCAATCTTCCAGAATTTCGAACGCATGCGCACGAGCGAGTCGTAAGGCTCCCGGATGACGACCTCGAATCGGACGGCGTCCGTTTCGAGCCGGCTGTTAAGCACGGTCCCGACAGGGATTCCGCGATAATAGATGCTCACGCCTTTCTTGAGACCCCATTGTTCCGGGGCAAGCAAGTTGACCCGCAATCCCCGGGGCGCTTCAGCCTTCTCCTCGGTGGGCGGCGCCTCGGATCGTCCCATGAATCGCGTTCTCGGCGCCGTGGAACCGCCAAGTCGCACCTCGATGTAATTTTGAGAGACGAGGGTACCGAGGCCGCTGACTCCCTGACCGCTGATCTCCGGCCGCACGATCCAGAACTCACTCCCCTCGGAGGCCAGGTTCTTGTATTTGTCTTCGAGAGTGGCGGTCACGATGGAGTACTGCCGATCCGTGCTCAGCGCCAGCTTTCGCACGAGGCCCACATTCACGCCGCGAAACTTGAGTTGGGATTTGTCGGGTTCGAGCCCGGAGACGTCCTGAAACCAGATCTGAATTCCCACTCCGGAGGTGGCGAGTTCCCGGTACACGAGCCACGCCGCGATTCCGGCGGCAGCGATCGGGATCAACCAGAAGATCGACCAACCGTGTCGCCGCTTGACCTGCGCGGAAGGCAACCGCGGCATGTCTGACGATTCGTGGGTTCGTGGGACGGGATTCATGAACCCTCGGGGATCCAGATTTCGGCGGGATCGAACGTCACCGCCGCCGCTTTGACCGCGACGATCATCAACGCGAATGCGATCGCGCCGGTGCCGGCGTGAACGTTGCCGGCACCGCCGAACTTCACGATGCCGACGATCAGCGCCACCAGGTAGAGCGGCGCCATATCCCACGGACCCGCAGCCGCCACCCACCGGTGGGCGGCACGGCTCACCCGTCGCCAGCGTTCGTGTCCGATGGTCAGCGTGAGAAGGCACCAACCGATCGCCTGGACGATGGGCGCCGCGATCGCCGTCAGGATGAGAAAGCCGCCGATCAGGAAATGACCTTTCTCGAAAAGACGTCCGACCGCCTGAGTCAGACTGACTTCGCTGAAATTCCCCATGTAAGTGACTTTGGCGAGCGGGAACACCATGGCGGGGACCGCCAGCAACAGCGCCGCGAGGGCCAAAGCCGCGGTTCTCCGGCGGGTCGAGGTCCTGGACCAGCACAGGGTCTCACCGCAGCGGCGGCACAGCGCCTCGCCACCCGGCGGCAGCCCTTCGACTTCCTGCACCAGGCCGCAGACACCACAGGCGGCGATTGCCTCCCTCGTTGATTCGGGTGCCTTCACCATTGCCCAACAGCGTCCGGGAGAGGCGCCGTTCCAAAGAAAGGACGCGGACACGGTCAACATTCCGGCGCAACCCCGTTATCCGACGCCCACGGGTCCGGACGAAAATCGTCGAGTCCCATCCCTCCTCGAGAGCAGGCGCAAGGCCAACCATCCGGCCCCCGGCAGGACAATCCTGCCAAGCGGCGATCCATCGCCAAAGAGGAACGGTCCAGGCAAGGATTGAGCCATCTCCATCCGGCGAATCCATCCGGCATCGGCTGAAGAGCGGCGGGAGCCGGGATTCCTTCCCCGGGGCAAATTGCAAGGCGCCGGTCCGGCTCCATGCGTTCTGCAGAGCCTCTGCGAGACGCGCGGTGTTGTTGCCCGCATGCGGCGGTCCTTGGCAGATTGCGAAGGATCGCGCACACAGGGGAGGAATGACATTGCGAAGCGGCGGGCGATTCGGACACTCGCCTCATGACCCCGCCTTCCGCGGCACCAAAGAATTCTCTGCCGATGACGGCCCGCTGGAATCCCGAGGACTTACAGCGGGAGGAGGAATACCTGAAGGCCCTGGAGGCGGAGTCGCTTGGGAAGAGGCTCCTTGGGTATTGGCGCCACACGGGGCCGGCCTGGCTGCAAAGCGCGATGACCCTCGGCGCCGGCAGTGCCGTGGCATCGGTCGTGGCGGGCGCTTCCTTCGGCTACACGCTGCTGTGGGTGCAACCGGTGGCGATGTTCCTCGGGGTGCTGATGATGGCGGCGCTCGGGAACATTGTCCTAACGACCCGCGAGCGGCCCTTCCCCGCCTTTGCCCGGGAACTTCATCCAGCGGTTGCCTATCTCTGGGCGTTCGCAACGATCGTGGCGACGATCATCTGGCACTTTCCCCAGTATGGCCTCGCCGGCGCGGCCGTATGGGACCTCGCCACTCTTGCGGGTGTCCCGGCGAATTCCACGGTCGCTCAATACCTGGTGAAGTTCGGGGCTGGAGCAGCGATCCTCGGTATGGCGGTCCGTGTCACCTGGAACTACGGATCCGGGCTTCGCGGGATCCGCGTCTACGAGGGTTTCCTTCGATGGACGATCCGCCTGGTGATCCTGGCGTTTCTATTCGTGGTAATGAAGACAGGGATTCGATGGGGCGAGTTATTTCGCGGTTTCTTCACCTTTCGGATCCCGGAGGGAGAAGGGACAACGACGCTGGTGCTGGGCGCGATCGGCGCCGCGGTGGGCATCAACATGACGTTTCTCTATCCCTACTCACTCCTGGCAAAGGGGTGGGGACCGCACCACAAGGGCCTTGCCCGGTTCGATCTGTTCAATTCGATGTTCGTCCCGTTCGTGATCGTGACTTCGCTGATCATCATCGCCATGGCCAACACGGTATATGATCCCGCCACCCAGGGGGTCCGGACGAATCTTCATCCGGTCGACGCCTCGCAGAGCCTTCAGACGCTGCTCGGATCGTCTCTTGGCCGCATCGTCCTGGACCTTGGATTCGTCGGCATGAGCTGCGGCGCGATCAGCACTCACATGGTGGTCTGCGGTTTCACCGGGTGCGAAATGTTCGGGCGGGAATACACGCCGGAGCGGTATCGCCGGTACACCCTGCTGCCGGTGGTCGGAGTTCTCGGCGTGGCCATTTCGAGCCCGCTTTGGATGCCGATCGTCGCCTCGGCGATCGCGCTGACACTGCTGCCGATTGCGTACATCTCGTTCTTTGTCCTGAATAACAAGCGGTCGTACCTGGGGACGGGGGTCGGCGCGGGATGGAGCCGGACAGCATTTAACGCCGGCATGATGGTTGCCATCGCATTTGCGTGCGTCGGATCCGCCATCGGCATCAAGAAGCGCGTTGTGGACAAACTCTTCCCCTCGCGTCCGCCTTCAGCCGCCGTGGCGGCTGAAGGCCGCGGGGCCAATCCGTGATCCACAGTCACAGCTCGCGATCGCCGTCCTGCCGGAGCCGGGCCTCGGAATCGAGTTCGTTTCCACCTCATGGAAGGCTCCCGGTTCAAGATTTGAACGGCTTCATGAACGACGGCGGGGAACCTTCACCCGCCCTCCGGGCACGCTCTTCCGTCGAACGGGAGGAGGAAGGGGTGAAGGCCGTTCGCGGAAGAGGGTCATTCGCCGCCGGAACCCTCGGTCGGCAAGGGAGCATCGCTCGCGGATGGAGTTCGCGGTGGCTGATGGCGTTCTGTCTCCGCGATGCTCGGAACCACATTCTCCCAGGCAGCGGGATCAAAGCCCCCTCGACCCTTCCATTTGTTGAGGAACAAGTCCCAGATCATCACTCCGATCTGGGTGAACCCGGCAGCCGGATCTTCCCTGAGGGCGGCTTGCGTCTCGGCGAGATCCGCCAGCCACGGCGGCGCTGGCCGCGGAGGCGGCGCCGGCCAGAGTTCGGCGGTCCCATCCTCTCCTGCCGTGAACACGGCGTTGCCATCCGGGGTGAAGCGGGCGACGAACGTCATGCCCCGCTGCCGAAGAAACTCGCTGGTGGGCCGGCCCGAGCGAACATCCCAGATGCGCGCGCCTTCGGCGCCCGCCGAGGTGACAACACGAGTCCCGGTGGGATCGAAGGCCGCCTGAAACACGGTCCGTTCATGCTGGAGGACGGGACCCGCTTCGAACGGATGCCAATGCCACAGACGAACCGTTTGATCTTCCAGGACGGTGGCGAGAGAGGCGCCGTCCGCGGAGAACACCGCGTCGAGAATACCGGCAGGCATCCATTGCTCCCGGATGGCGGTCGGTCGGCCGGCGAGAAAGGCCGGAATGTCCCATATCCGCAGTGTGAGATCGCGCGAAGCGCTCAGGGCGCGGCGCCCCTGGGGATCGAACAACACCGCATCGACCCAGCTCATGTGAATCATGGCGTCGCTCAACAATCGGCCGGCCGTGGCGTCCCATAATCGCGCCCGATCGTCCTCCGAACGGGTGAGGACGTATCGGCCATCCGGACTGAACACGGCGTCATTCACGGCGTTGGAATGGTTCAGGACAGTCAGTGGACGACCGCTGGCAACGCTCCAGATGATAGCCTGACGGTCGTGACCAGCGGTCACGACGCGTGCTCCGGTCCGGTCGAAGCGCGCCCGCATGACCCAGCTCCAGTTGTCATGACGGAGCAAGCGGCCTTCTCCGGTCACGACGTTCCACACGTGCGCGGTGCCGTCGGCGCCCGCGCTGGCCAACCACCGTCCGTCCGGGCTGAACTCCACATGCCAGACCTGGCCTTGATGCCGCGCCGCTTCGATCCGCTGCCACCCCTGGGTTGACCGATGCCAAACGCCAACCGCGCCCTGGATGCCCCCGATGGCGACGCGGTCCCCGGACGGATCGAAGGCCGCGGATATAACGGGCTCCCCGAGGGCAAACGTGATCCGCCGTGCCGGCTCGGGAAGTCGCCAGAGCCACAGGGTGCCACCGAAGCATGCCGTGACGATCGAGCGGTCATCGGGTCCAAAACGTGCGAGGACGACGCCTCGCGAGTGTTGAAGGGGCTCGCTGACGGGGTGACCGGTCTGGACCGCCCACACGCGCGCGGTGCTGTCACTCGAAGCGGTTACAAACCGGCGACCCCTGGAATCGAAGCCGAGGTCGCGAACCTCCTGACGATGCGGAAGGAGGATCGGCGCTCGGCCGGGTACGCGCAGAAAATCGATGCGGACCTGGTGCCCGGCGGGGCCGCTCGATGTTGTGGCGAGGACGGTGCCGTCCGGACTGAATTTCAAGAGGCCGACGTCCGCCGGCTGCCGCAGGGGCGGTTGGTCTTCGCGCCCCGTTGCCGAGTCCAATACGAGAACCGACGGACCCTCGGCCACCGCCAACAGGCTGCCATCCGGGCTCGCTGCAAGAAGCGTCCGCCCGGCCGTCGACGACGCGTGGCTCCAGAGGACGTTTCCCGTGGCAATGTCCCATGCCTCCACACTTCCAGAGCGGCTCACGGTTGCCAGGCGGTTGGTGCGCAGGCCCACGAATTGAACATCGACCAGCGCATCGCCAGCCTCCACGCCGTCCGCCAGCGCCGTCCCCGATGCGGCGAGCCAGATGCGCGCGCGGCCGGAATCATCGGCCGAGGCGAGGTACTGGCTATCGGCCGAGAGACGGAGGCGCGTGACGCGACCGGCGAGGGTGACCTGATGAACAAGGCGGCGTTCCGCGATGCTCCACCATTCGACGGCTCGATCCCGTGCCACCACCACGACGCGGGCATCCCCGGCGAACTCGACCTCGGCAGGACCCCGGCCCAGGGGGAGGTCGACGGCGGCCGCGCGGCCTTCGACCGCATCCCATTGCCGGACGATCCCGTCATCGCTGACACTGACGACCTGCCGCCCATCTGCCCGCCAGTGCACCGCCAGCAGGTTCGCGGGGTGCTGGAACGGATAAAAGCGCGGCCGCGGAAAGCTCCGGAGCCGAAGAGCGGAGATCAGCCGGCCTGACGCGACCGTGTTTTCCGGATCGGCCCGGACGAGGGCGGCAAGAATGGAAACGGCCTTCGAGGCGTCGTCGCGGGCGAACAGGGTCTCGGCCTCGCGAAGCCTGAGGGTGGCATTTTGATCGCGCAATCGGGCCGCCTGCGCACTGATCCGGCGAGTGGCCTGATCCATTCGCCAGCCGTGCAGGAGCGCGCCGGCGGCGACCGTCGCGAGGAGAACGGCGGCGGTGCCGAGGGCGGCAGCGAGGGCAGGCTCCCGGCGACACCATCGGACGGACCGCTCGAGCGGGCTGATGCGTCGCCCCTCGATGGGCCGGCCTGCGAGCCAGCGTTCGAGTTCGCCGGCGAGATCGCGGGCGGAGGCGTACCGGGCCGCGGGATCCTTGTTGAGACACTTCAATGCGATCGTATCAAGATCCCTCGATTCAGGGCGTGAGAGTGGGGATTCGGCGTGCGCGGCGGATCCCGGCGGTGTGGGCTCCGCATTGCGTGCGAGGTCCAGGACTTCCAACGGGGTCGCCGCGACGAATGGAGGCCGGCCTGCGATCATCTCGTAGAGGATCGCGCCGAGCGAGTAAATGTCCGCAGCCGTGCTGAGCTGGCGTGGATCCGCTCGGGCCTGCTCGGGGGCCATGTAGTGAGGGGATCCCACGACGGTTCCGGTCTGGGTCAACTCGCTGTCGATCAGAAGGGACCTGGCCACGCTGAAATCCGCGATTAGCGGTTCGTCGCGAAGATCCAACAGGATGTTCGAAGGTTTGAGATCCCTGTGAAGAATCCCGCGCTGATGGGCATACTGGGTGGCGTGGGCCACCCTCAGGAGGAGAAGAACGAGGCTGCGGATGGACGGACGTCGGGATCGATCCGCCAATCGGTCCGCGAGGGTGCCACCCGTCACCAGGTTCATCGTATAGAAGAGGAGACCGTCGCTTTCTCCGGCTTCCAGCAACGAGACGATGTTCGGATGATTCAACCTCGCGACCGCCTCCACCTCGATGCCGAAGCGCAAGCGCGCCGCGGGCGAGATGAGACTCGACGCATGAAGGGTCTTGAGCGCAACGCACCGGTTGAGCCCCAGATGCCGCGCCTTCCAGACCACGCCCATGCCGCCGCGCCCGATCTCCTCGACCAGTTCGTAGCCGCCAAGGATCCGCATAGGCGGCGAAGGCCGCACGGTCTCCGGTGCGTCCTCCCCGTCGGAAGGGATCGCCAGTCCCAGTCCCAGCAGGCAATTCGGACAGAGTCCCCCGGGAATGTGGGGCGGCAATTCGAGGCCACAGTCGCGACAACGGGTGGGGAAATCCGAATCGGTCATGAGGCGACAGAGCTCATCGGCGGCTGACCGCATCGATCAGGTGCCGGATCTCGTCGTCGACCTCTTCGGGACTCGCCACCGTCTCGGCGATCACCTGCCGCAGCAATTCGCCAAACCTGCGTTTCATTCGATGCACCTCCTGTTTCACGGCGGCCTCCGTCATACCGAGGGAATCCGCTGTCGTCGCGTAGTCGCACACCGGGTCACCGCCGGGAAGATATTGCTCCAACTGCGCATAGCGCGCTTCCTTGCCGGCCGCGGTCTGTTCCTGGTGGAGACCGGCGCGAACGCGTTCGAGGACATCCAATGCCCAACGCAGATCGAACAAGTCGTCGGCGGTGTGGGTGTCAACGGGCTCGAGGGCATAACGGGCCTCCGCGTCGAGCGCATCCAGCGAAAGCGGGGCGCGCCCCCCGCCGCGCTTCAGGGCGGTGGCGCGATCGTGTTCATTCGCCAAAAAGCACTTGAATGCCGTGATCAGGAACCATCGGAACTTACCCCGCTTCCGGTCCGCCGTGGCGAGGTAGTTCTTCTCGAGAAGGCGGACAAAGAACTCCTGGGTGAGGTCCTCGGCGGCTTCCGGCGAATGGCCGAAGCGACGCACATAGGCATAGAGGGGATACCAGTAGACCCGGCATAACTCGGCGAGAGCGCGATCCGCCTCCGGGGAACCCGCCTGGCCTGCGTGGAGCACGACCGTCCAGTGAGTCGTGGAGAAGGCCGGCTGTGGCTGCGGCGCAACATCATTCATGGGACCACCGCAGCTGAACCTAGGCTGGTTCCAACCCTCCTGGCGAGCCCGGGGTTCACGCGGGATCCGCGGGCGCCGATCGGGGGTGGCGGTCACGCTCTCCTGTTCGCGGGAATGGGAATCGGGCTCGCACCCCGGATCCGGTTTGACGTCGGTGATCCGGGAGAATGACCCTCACGGGACTTCCAATGAACGGCTGGAATTCCTTCCGATTCGGGTGGGGCATCGTCGCCTTCGCCATTCTGTCGGGCACATCCACCGCGCCGGCGGAGGACGCGACATCGCCAGCACAGGCAATTCCTCTGCAAGACGGAAAGGGCGCGACCTTCTGGCTGATCCCCCACACGCATTGGGAAGGCGCGGTCTTCAAGACGCGGGAGGAATACCTGGAGATGGGACTGCCGAACATCCTGACGGCCGTGCGTCTTTTGAAGGAACATCCGGATTACCGCTTCGCGCTCGACCAGGTGGCGTATTTCCGGCCGTTTCTCGAACGCTACCCGGAAGAGGCCCAGGCCTTTCGGCGGTTCGTCGCCGAGGGCCGGCTCCAGATGGTCGGTGGCATGGACATCATGCCCGATGACAACATGCCGGCCGGTGAGTCCTTTGTCCGCCAGGTGCTCTATGCCAAGACATACTGCCGGGAGGTCCTCGGCACGGATGTCAAGGTCGGCTGGCTGCTCGATACCTTCGGACACAACGCGCAGATGCCGCAGATCCTCAAGCAGGCCGGCTTCGAGTCCTTCTGGTTCTTCCGAGGCGTGCCGGACCGGGAGAAGATGCCCTCGGAGTTTCTCTGGGAAGGATTGGATGGGACTCGAATTCGCTCCTTCTGGCTGCCCTTCGCTTATGGTCATCTGTACGGGTCCCCGACAAATCTCACCGAATTCAGCCGTTTCGTGGAGAAGCGCTATGCGGACCTCGCGCCCTTTGCGCGCGGTCCCGACCGGGTGGGCCTCGCCGGCATCGACGTGTCCGAACCGGAATTGCACGTTCCGTTGCTGGTCGAGCAGTACAATCGACAGCCGGACAGGCGGTTCACGCTGCGCATCGGGGTTCCCGGCGATTTCGAGAGAGCCGTGGCGTCGCGTCCCGACCTCCCGGTTCTCAAGGGTGAAAGGAACCCGATCTTCCAGGGCGTCTACAGCAGCCGCATCGAGCTCAAGCAGACGATGCGCGAAATGGAACGTCTCCTGACCCTGGCGGAGAAGCTCGCGGTCCTCGGCAACACCCTGGGCGAATCGAGCGATGACACAGGGACCTGGCGGGCCTGGGAGCCGTGCCTCTTCAATGTCACTCACGACCTTGCCTCCGGCGTGATGACGGACGCTGTCTATGAAGACACGCTGCGAAGCTACGACTTCTCGAGGCGACTTGCCGACGGGATGATCGAGCGCCGATTGGACCGCGTCCTCTCACACATTGACACCCGCGGCGACGGTATCCCACTGGTCGTGTTCAACCCGCTCGGTTGGGAGCGCACCGACGCGGCCCAAGCGGAGATCGGGTTTGCCGAAGGCGGCGTCCTGGGCGTCGAGATCCGGTCCCCGGATGGCGCACGGGTTCCGGCGCAACTGACAGAAACTTCCCGCTACCAGGACGGCAGTCTCCGCCAGGTTCGGCTCGTCTTCCGGGCCGCGGAGGTGCCGGCGATTGGCTTCGGCGTGTATCATGCCCTGCCGCTTCGAACGACCCCTGAGGACGCCGTGAATTCCGCGACGCCGGGTTCGACGAACGCACTCTCGAACGAGTTCTACGAACTGCAGTTCGATCCCGAGACAGGCGCCCTGATCCACCTCACCGTCCAGCCTGGTGGGTGGGAGGCCCTGGCCGGCGCAGCGAACGTCGTCGCAAGGGAGGCCGACCACGGCGATTTCTGGGAACTCTACAGGAACCTCGACGGCTTTCAGAACGTGATGATGACGCGTCCCGTCGGAAGCCCTGTTCGCGGAGAAGCGTCCTTCACTGACGAGCCCGCCACGAACCTCGCCCCCGCATCCATCGAGCGCGGCCCCGTTTTTTCGGAGTTCCACCTACGACGCACGTTTGGTCGCGGGACGTTCTCCTCCGCCGTCCGACTCTACGCCGGCATGCGGCGGATTGAGTTCCTGACGACTCTCCGTAACCAGGATGAGCGCGTCCGCTACCGCGCGGTCTTTCCGACTGCGATCCGCAATGGCCAGCGGGTCGACGAGATCCCCTTCGGCGCCGTAAGCCGTCCTGAATGCCAGGAGTTTCCAGCTCAGAACTGGATCGACTCCAGTGATGGCGAACGCGGCGTCGCCCTGTTGAACCGCGGGCTGCCAGGAAACAATGTGTGTGACGGCACCCTGCTGGTCTCGCTCCTGCGATCAACGCGCATCCAGTCGTACGGGGTAGGCGGCGGTTACGAACGGCAGTCGAGCGACTCGGGGCTTGAACTCGGTCAGGATCGGACGTTTCGGTATGCCCTGCTGCCGCACAGCGGCGACTGGCGCGGCGCCGGCATCACGCGTGCCGCCGCGGAATTCAATCACCCGCTCGTCGTTCGCAAGGCGGCAGTCCACAGCGGCCGCCTGCCCGCGCGATGGGGCCTTCTGGAAATCACCGAACCCGGCGTCGTCCTCTCGACTTTGAAACCCGGCAAACCTGGCGCGATGGTTCTGCGAGTTTACGAGGCGCGCGGGCAGGAGCATTCGGATGTTGCGATCCGGATTCACGCCCGCATCGAAGGGGCATGGGAAGCCAATCTGATGGAGGACCCCGGCCACGCGTTGCCCTCTGAAGGCGACACCCTCCGCCTGGCCCTGCATCCATTCGAGATCAAGACGCTCGTGATCCGGGTGGCGGCTCTTTCAAAGTAACGCACTGCCGCACGCCGCTGCCTCGGGGCGCCCCTTCCCGCGGCGAGCGGGGAGCCCGGGGTGTTCACCACACATCCGTTTCCAGGACCGACGGGTTCGTGCGATAAGCCGGACCGCAAAGGCCATGAATTCCCCGCTCCCCCCTGGAGACTCCACCCGCCGTGGGTTTCTCAAGACAACGGCTGGCGCGCTGACGGCCGCCGCCCTGACGCGCGCCATCGAGGTCGGCGCGCACACCGTTGGCGACTCAACGATCGACATCGCCCTCATTGGCTGCGGTGGGAGGGGATCGGGCGCCGTCGCCAACGCCCTTTCGACCAGCGGTCCGTCCCGTCTGGTGGCCATGGCGGATGTGCTGCCCGATCGCCTTCAGGGAAGCCTGGAGGCTTTGACGCGGCAGTTTCCCGAGCGCATCCAGGCCCCGGCCGACCAGCAATTCATCGGGTTCGACGCCTTCAAAAAGGCAATCGACCTGCTGCCTCGAGACGGCGTGGCGATCCTGACCACCCCGCCGGCGTTTCGACCGATCCACCTCGAATACGCGGTTGCGAAGGGGGTAAACGTCTTCATGGAGAAATCCTTCGCCGTGGATCCGCCGGGGATCCGTCGTGTTCTTCGCGCTGGCGAAACCGCGCGTCAGAAGGGATTGAAGATCGCGGGGGGCCTGATGAGCCGGCACTCCAAATCCATAGAGGAGGCCGTGCGTCGGATCCGCCAGGGCGCGATCGGCGAGGTCATTGCCGCGTATGCCTATCGGATGCATGGCGCCGTCGGATTCACGCCACGCCACCCCGGGGAAAGCGAACTCACCCACCAGATCCGGAACTACTCCAATTACACCTGGCTGAACGGAAGCTTCCTGCTCGACTGGCTCATCCATAACCTCGATGTCTGTTGCATGGTCAAGGACGCCTGGCCGGTCTCCGCCCAGGGCCAAGGCGCGCGCCGGATCCGGACCGAACCCGACCAACTCTTTGACCAGTATATGGTGGAGTACGGCTTCCCGGACGGAACCCGCCTGATCGCCCAGGGACGCCACATGAACCAGTGCCATGACTATTGGGGCTGCGTCATTCACGGAGCGACCGGGATCGCGGAACTCGGCGAAGGGATTGCGAAACCGCGATTGTGCCGAGGCCACCAACTGACGCCAGACCGGCTGCTCTGGCAATGGACCCAGGCACCGCACAACGCCTACCAGGAGGAGTGGGACCTTCTCATGCGCGCCATCCGCGAGGACCTGCCCTATAACGAAACCGAACGCTGCGCGTACGCGGCGATGGTGGGCATCCTTGGCCGCCTGGCGGTCGAGAGCGGAAAATTCATCACGTGGAAGGACGCCCTGGCGTCCGACGTTGAACTCGCGCCCAACCTCGAGGCGATCGACTCACTGGAGTCCGCCGCGCCAGTCGAACCCGATTCAACTGGACACTACCCGCTGCCTGTTCCCGGAGCGTGATGCCTCGCGCCATCGCCATTCTCGCCGTGTGTCTCTCCCTGGCGACCCGGTCCGCCGAGGTCGCCGGGCGCGAGCCGTCCCTTCAATGGAAGGCCGTCGAGGAGACCCAGGCCTGGCGCGTCCTTTATCAAGGGCGAATTGTATTCGATTACGTCTTCACGCCAGGCGCCTTCAAACCGTATGTCCGGCAACTCTGCACCCCCGCGGGAGACAACATTCTTCGCGATTCACCCGCCGATCATCGCCACCACCACGGGTTGATGTACGGTATCAAGGTCAATGGCCTGAACTTCTGGGAAGAAGTCTCCGGGAGCGGCATTGAGAAGGTCGTTGAAACCCGTGTGGTGGATCCCGGCATCGGGAATTCTCATGGAGCGCCCCGCGCCGTTCTGACCCAGGTCCTCCACTGGCTTGCCCCCGAGGATGCGTTCCTGCCGGAGACCACAGCCCTCGCATTGCTGATCGAGCGCCGCACCCTGATCCTGACCCTCGACGAGGCGCAGCGGCAGACCGTGCTGGAATGGAAATCAGAATTCGAGGCTGGCGTCCGCACCCATGCCGTGACCCTCGGCGGTTTCAACTACCACGGGCTGGGATTGCGCTTTCTGGCGGACCTCGACCCGATGGCAGTTCACTCGGTCGCCGGACTCCGGCCGTCGCTCGATGGCGGACGTCAGGACGTCTCGGTTGCGCCGTGGGCCGCGGTTTCCTTCGAGATACCCGGCCGGCCCGTGACCCTCCTGCTTACGGGTCACCCGGCCAATCCGGGCGGTGATCCGGCATTCTTCAGCATGCGCACGCCGTTCGCCTATCTTTCGGCCACGCAGGGACTCGATCGAAGGCCGCGGACCTACCGCAGCGGAGAGCGCTTTGCATTGGATTACCTGATCCTTGTCGCAGCCGCGCCAGAGGTGACGAAGTCCATGCACGTGCGGGCGGAGGCCTGGCGGCGATAGTCCGCAATGCACGTCAGCGGCGTGCCGCAGCCAAGCCCAGGGCGACGCACGGTTAGTGGGATCGGGTCACCGGATCCGCCTCCACCGGCCTAGGACCGGCGCTGAAGAAGGCATGGACTTCGCGGATGACGTCGGCGAGATACTCGATTTCCTGGCGCGTGTTGTAGAAATAGAAACTCGCGCGGGCGGTCGACTCCAGACCGAGGCGCCGCATCAGTGGTTGGGTGCAGTGATGGCCGCCGCGCAGGGCGACCCCCCTTTGATCCGCAAAGGTGACGATGTCGTGGGCGTGGACCTGTTCGAGGGCGAAACTCACCAACCCGGCCCGACCCGAACGCGGACCCAGGATCCGGATGCCGGGCACGGTTGACAGTCGTTCGACGGCCTCGGTCCCGAGTTCCTGGTCGTACTGGTGGATTCGGTCCATTCCGATGGACTCGAGGTAATCGATCGCCGCGGCGAGACCGATGACGCCGGCGATGTCCGGCGTGCCCGCTTCAAATCGATGAGGGCTCATCTTGTAGCGCGCGGACGGGTAGCGCACCTCGACAATCATCTCGCCGCCGCCCTGCCATGGCGGCATCGGTTGAAGGATCTCCCTGCGTCCGTAGAGCACGCCAATGCCGGTCGGGCCGCACATCTTGTGACCGGAGAACGCCAGGAAGTCGCAGTCGATCTCCCGCACGTCGATGGGCATGTGTCCGGCGCTCTGGGCGGCGTCAACGAGGGTCACCGCCCCAACAGCCCGCGCACGCCGACAGAGTTCCCGGACGGGATTGATGGTCCCCAGGGAGTTCGAGACATGCGCGAAGGCGAACAACTTGACCTCCGGGGTGAGCAGCGCGTCGAACCGGGAAAGGTCGAGAAGTCCCTCGTCCCCCTGGATGGGAACAAACGCCAATCGCGCGCCGGTGCGTTGGGCGAGCATCTGCCAGGGCACCAGGTTCGAATGGTGCTCCATTTCGGTGAGGAGGATCACGTCCCCAGCCCGGAGGTTGGCCGCGCCCCACGTGTTCGCGACGAGATTGATTCCCTCCGTCGTGCCGCGTGTGAAGATGATCTCGTCCGTTTCCCGCGCCTGGATGAATCGCGCAACACGCTCACGACCGGCCTCGAAGGCATCGGTCGACCGGGCGCTCAAGGCATGAATGCCCCGGTGGACGTTGGCATTGTCGTGTTCGTAGTAATGGACAAGGGCGTCCATGACCGGCCGCGGCTTCTGGGTGGTTGCGGCATTGTCGAGGTAGACCAGCGGCCGCCCGTGCACGATTTCTGACAGAATGGGGAAGTCCTCCCGGAGGCGGGTCCAGTCGCGGCGAAATGTCATAGGAGTCCCAGCTCAAGCTTCGCGGCTTCGCTCATCATTTCCTGGTTCCACGGGGGATCCCAGACGAGTTGGACGTGCGCGTCCCTCACGCCAGGCACCTCCCGGACGCGCTCTTCGACGTCGGCCGCGATGGCGGTACCCATGCCGCAACCGGGGGCCGTCAGTGTCATCCTGATGGCCACCGAGTACCCGCCCTCGGGGAGCTTCTCGGCGGCGCAATCGTAGACGAGGCCGAGATCGACGATATTGACCGGGATCTCGGGGTCGTAACATTGGCGCATGGCCTGCCAAAGCTGGTCTTCGTCAATCGTTCCATCGCCTGTCTCGCGCGGGGTGTTGCTGTCGATCGCCACACCGAGGGCGTCGGCGTCGCGTCCGGCGATCCGAAACAGGTTTCCCCGGACGATCACGGTGGCGTTGTTTCCGCGCAACTGGGTGATTCGGGCGGGCTCGTCCGCCAGCAGCCTCACCGGTTCACCGGAGGGCACCCGGAGCGCGTCGACCTCTCGGGAAAGGTTCACCGTGTCGCCGACTCGAGGCGGGTTCATCGTCGTGGTTCCGGCAGGAGGTCAGCACGAGCCGTCGCATCCGCCCGTTCCGTGGATACCGGTCCGGCGGAGTTTCCGAGGGCGGCCCGGAGGGCATGCCAGGGTAGCGCCGCGCACTTCACCCGGCTGGGAAACTTGTGAACTCCTGCGAACGCCGCAAGCTTGCCGAGCGCCTCCGCATCGGCGTCTCCGGTGGTGATCAGCTTTTGGAACTCGGCGAAAAGGCGTGAGGTTTCCTCCGCACTGCGCCCCTGGACGACCGTCGTCATGATCGAGGCGGCGGCCTTGGATATGGCACAACCGGACCCTTCGAATGTGACCATGGAGAGGACATTGCCGTCGGTGCGCACGTGAATGGTGTAGTGATCACCGCACAGCGGATTGTAGCCTTCGCCGGAATGGCTGGCGGCGAGCGCCGGCCCGTAGTTCCGGGGTCTTTGACTGTGATCGAGGATCACCTGCTGATAGAGGTCCTGGAGGTCTTCAGTCATGGGCGCTGAGGGCTGCGATGCGATCCAGCCGTTCGCGAACGAGGCACCGCACGCAGTCCCGGGCCGGCTCCGAGCGGATCAGGTCGACGATTTCCCCGGCGAACGCCTCGACCAGCATGCGTCGCGCGCGCGCCTCGCCGAGTCCCCGGCTGCGGAGGTAAAAGACCGCCTCTTCGTTGAGCTGGCCGACGGTGGCGCCGTGCGTGCACCGGACATCGTCGGCATAGATTTCAAGCTGTGGCTTGGTGTCCACCGTCGCCGTCGCGGAGAGCAGAATGTTCCGGTTGGTTTGTTTGGCGTTGGTCTTCTGTGCCCCCGGGTGGACCCGGATCCTGCCGTGAAAGACGCCCCTCGCCGCGCCGTCGAGGATGCCGTGGAACCGCTCGAGGCTCTCGCCGCGGGGCTGCGCATGCTCGACCACCATGAAATGATCGGCGAGCTGGTCCCCGCCTGCGATGTACAGGCCGTCGAGATTCGCCACAATGCCCTCACCCGCGAGTGCCGTATGGATGTGGGTCCGCGAAAGCCTCGCACCCGTTGCAAAGGAATGATAGCGGTGACTCCCGGACCGCCCCACTTCGACCAGGGCGGCAGCGAGGTGGAACGAGCGCACGGAGTCATCCTGCAGCTTGGTGTGCTCCAACTCGGCATGCTCCCCGATCGTCACCTCCGCCACCGTGTTCGTGACGGCCGACTGCCGACCGAGACCGATGTAGCGCTCCATAATCTCGCAGCCACTCGACCGGCCCAGCTCGACCAGGTTCCGAACGTGGACGGCGGCCCCTTCCTCCCGTCCCAGGCTGACGAAGAGCAGTTCGATCGGCGCGGCGCGGACACCCGGTTCGATCCGGATGACGGCGCCGTCCTGGAAGTAGGCGGAGTTCAGCGCGACGAAGGGATTCGCGTCCTCCTCCCGTTCGGCCAGGCGGCCGAGCCTTTGGCTCTGAAGCGCGTCCCCTTTGTCCTCGTCTCCAAGGATCGGACCGATCAGAACGCCCGCCTCGGCGCGGACCCTCGACAGCTCAGGGGCAAAGAACCCATCGACGAAGACCAGCCGGTGACCCTCCCATCCCGAGACCCAGAGGCGATCCAAATCGGAAGCCCGTAGATCGTGTTGGGATCTCTGCACCACGGGCCGAAAGGGCAAGGCCGTCAGCGGGCCGAGATGGGTGAACCGCCAATTTTCCTCCCTGGTGTGCGGATACCCGCGACGCGAGAAGCGATCAAGGGCGGCGCGGCGAGCCGGGAGGCGCCACGCATCGCGATCGAAGACCCCCTCCGCAGCGAGATGTTCGAAGACCGACTGGGGCGACAAGACCGGACCGGAGGTCGATGAAATCGTCTGGCTGGTCATCGCGGAAGGCAGGTGCATGGAACCGGGATTCACGCGGGTTCCGGTTGTGCTGCCTGCTCGGGCAGCCAGTCGTAGCCGCGCCGTTCGAGCTCCAGGGCGAGTTCCTTGCCGCCCGACCGGACGATGCGCCCGTCGGACAGGACGTGAACCGTGTCCGGGACCAGGTGCTCGAGCAGGCGCGGGTAATGGGTGATGACGAGCTGCGCGCCGTCGGGTCGGCGCATCGCCGTGACGGCATTGGCCACAATCCTCAGGGCGTCGATGTCGAGGCCCGAATCCGTCTCATCGAGAATGGCGAGGACCGGCTCCAATAGCGCCATCTGAAAGATCTCGTTCCGCTTCTTTTCGCCCCCGGAGAAGCCCTCGTTCACGGCGCGTTTCAGGAAATCCTCCGGAATCTCGAGGGTGCGGGCCTTGTCCTTCAGGTAGGAAAGGAAATCCATCGCGTCCAACTCCGGCTGGCCGCGGCGTTTTCGAAGCTCGTTGACGGCGGCCCTCAGAAAATACGCCGTGTTCACCCCCGGGATCTCGACCGGGTACTGGAAGGCGAGAAACAATCCTGCGCGGGCCCGTTCCTCGGGGACGAGCGCCAGCAGGTCACGTCCCTGGAATCGGATTTCGCCGCCGGTCACTTCGTATTCCTTCCGGCCAGCGAGGATGGAGGCGAGGGTGCTCTTGCCGCTCCCGTTCGGCCCCATGAGGGCATGCACCTCCCCGGGGTGAATGGCGAGGCTGACACCCTTGAGGATCTCTCGCTCTTCGGCGCGAGCCTGCAGGTCGGTGATCTCGAGAATTGGCTGGGTCACGGGATGTGCGGGTTCCCTGGTTCAGCCGACGCTGCCTTCGAGACTCACCCCGAGCAGCTTCTGCGCCTCGACGGCGAATTCCATCGGCAAGTGTTTGAAGATCTCCTTGCAGTAACCGTTGACGATCATGTTGACGGCGTCCTGCGTGGAGATCCCGCGCTGGTTGCAGTAGAAGATCTGGTCCTCCGCGATCCTCGAGGTCGTCGCCTCGTGCTCCACACGTCCGGTCGGGTGCTGCACCTCGATGTACGGAAAGGTGTGGGCGCCGCACTCGGGTCCGATCAGGAGCGAGTCGCATTGCGAATAGTTCCGGGCGTTCTCGGCGGTCCGGGCGATCTTGACGAGTCCTCGATAGCAATTCTGGCCGCGCCCGGCCGAGATGCCTTTGGACACGATGGTGCTGCGCGTGTTTCTCCCGAGATGCACCATCTTGGTGCCCGTGTCGGCCTGCTGGCGGTGATTTGTCAGCGCCACGGAATAGAATTCACCCGTGGACTCGTCCCCCTGAAGGATGACGCTGGGGTACTTCCATGTAATGGCCGACCCGGTCTCGACCTGGGTCCACGAAATGCGGGCGGCGCGCCCACGGCAGATCCCGCGCTTGGTCACGAAATTGTAAATGCCCCCGCGACCCTCCTCATCTCCGGGGTACCAGTTCTGGACGGTCGCGTACTTGATTCGGGCGCGCTCGTGGGCGACAAGCTCGACGACCGCCGCGTGCAACTGGTTTTCATCGCGCATCGGCGCGGTGCATCCTTCCAGGTAGCTGACCTCGGCCCCATCCTCCGCGACGATCAGCGTCCGCTCGAACTGCCCGGTCTGCCGGGCATTGATGCGAAAGTACGTGCTGAGTTCCATCGGGCACCGCACGCCTTTCGGGATGAAACAGAACGAACCATCACTGAAGACCGCTGAATTCAGGGCCGCGTAGAAGTTATCCGTGTGCGGCACCACCGAACCGAGATACTTGCGGACAAGGTCCCCGTGATTTCGGACCGCCTCGCTGAACGAACAGAAGATCACACCGGCCCTGGCGAGCGTCTCCCGAAAGGTCGTCGCCACCGAGACGCTGTCGAAGACCGCGTCCACGGCAACGCCGGCCAGGAGGCTTCGCTCATGGAGCGGGATCCCGAGCTTTTCATAGGTCTCGAGCAGCTTGGGATCAATATCCTCAAGACGGGCCGGCCCTTTGGAGCCCCGCCGCGGCGCCGAATAGTAGACGATGCTCTGAAAGTCGATGGGCGGATGGTGGACATGCTGCCACTCCGGTTCGCGAAGGGTCTGCCAGTGGCGCAGGGCCTTGAGACGCCATTCGAGGAGCCAATCCGGTTCCTGCTTCTTTGCCGAGATCAGGCGAACGATTTCCTCGTTCAGGCCGGGCGGGGCGGCATCGGCCTCGATTTCGGTCACAAAGCCATACTTGTATTCCTGTCGGACCGCGGTCTCGATCGGATCCACGACGGCGGCTGAGGGTGAAAAATCTCTCATGGTTCCAGGCTTTCAACGGTCTGTTTGCAGTCTCTCTTCCCCGCGCATTTCGGGCAGCGCCCGCGAATCACGATCTCGAACCGGTCCGCTTGAAAACCCTTCGGCACCGGCACCATGGAAAGCGGCAGCGCGACGCGTTCCTCGATATCGAAGGCGTCGCCGCAGAGGTCGCAGTAGAAATGGTGATGCGGCAGCATATTCGGGCAGTAGCGCGTCGCGCCGCGGACATGATGGACAAGGCGGACGAGGCCCGAACGCACGAGCGCATCGAGGGTATTGTAGACCGTGGCCATGGAGATCCCGGGCATCCGGCGCCGGGCGCGCAGAAAGACCTCGTCCGCGGTCGGGTGATCCGGCTGGGCGGTCAGGACCTCGTAGACATGTTCGCGCTGGGGCGTGATGCGAAACCCGCTGTCCTTCAGAGAGGCGGCGAGCCGGGCGAACCGCGGATGGCGAGCGCGTTTCATGTCACGCTCACTCTGTGACGCCCCGGGACGATGTCAAATTTAGAACTATTCTAATTCAAAGAAATGCCCCGGAATCCCAGGCCAGGGAACCCGCGGGAGGGCCCCTTCCAATGAAAAGTTCTCACCCGCCGGCGATCGCCCCCACGACCACGAAGGGTTCGTCCCCGGAAACAACCCGTGCCGGAAGAACCAAATCCGGCGAGTCGTGCGAGAGGTCCCGTTCACACGCGAAGAACCGCACGAAGGGACGCCGCCGTCCGGTCCCCGTATCCCGAATGGTGCCGCGCAACACCGGGTAGGCATCCTCGAGCGCGTCGAGGATGCCGCGCGTGGTGACCGGAGCCGGGACGCGAAGGCTGACCTCGCCACCGACACGCGCCAGTGTGCGGAGGTGGGGCGGGAGCGCGACTCGAATCATGGCAGGGTCTGGGCTTCGACGGAGAGGACCGGAGGCAGATCGCGCGCGATCGGGACCCAGCGGTCGCCGCCGTCGGGGGAGCCGTACACCTGACCGCCCGTCGTTCCGAAATACACGCCGCACGGATCGAGCGCGTCCGCCGTCATGGCATCCCGCAGGACATTCACGTAGCAGTCCCTCTGGGGAAGTCCCTCGGTCAGCGCCTCCCATTCGTTTCCCCCGGTTCGGCTACGGAAGACCCTCAGCCGGCCGTCCGGGGGATAGTGCTCCGAGTCGCTCTTGATGGGCACAACGTAGATGGTTTCGGGTTCATGCGCGTGAACCTCGATGGGAAATCCGAAGTCGCTGGGCAGATTGCCGCTGACCTCCCGCCACGACTCGCCAGCGTCGTCGGTACGCATCACGTCCCAGTGTTTCTGCATGAACAGCACGTGTGGCCGGGACCGATGCATCGCGATCCGGTGAACGCAGTGCCCGACCTCCGCATTGGGATCCGGGATGTACTCGGATCGGAGGCCCTGGTTGATCGGCCGCCAGGTCTTCCCGCCGTCATCGGTCCGGAAGGCGCCCGCGGCGGAGATCGCGATGAAGATCCTCGCGGGATTGCCGGGGTCGAGGAGGATGGTGTGGAGGCAGAGTCCACCGGCGCCGGGTTGCCACCGGGGACCGGAACCGTGACCGCGCAGGCCGGGCAGTTCCTGCCACGTCTGACCGCCGTCCCCGGACCGGAACAGCGCCGCGTCTTCCACTCCCGCATAGACCACTTCGGGGTCGGTGAGCGCGGGTTCGAGATGCCAGACCCGCTTGAATTCCCAGGGATGCGGCGTCCCATCGTACCACTGGTGCGTTCCGGCGACGCCTTCGTACTCGAACTTGTTGCCGACCGGTTCCCACGTCTTTCCCCCATCGTTGGAGCGCTGCAGGACCTGTCCGAACCAACCGCTGGACTGCGACGCGTAAAGCCGGTCCGGATTGGCCGGCGATCCCTTGACATGGTAAATCTCCCACCCGCCAAAGTGCGGGCCGCTGATCTCCCAGCGATCCCGCCGGCCGTCTGCCGTTAGGACAAATGCGCCTTTGCGCGTGCCGACAAGAAGTCGAATCCGGCTCATGAGGTCCTCCTTTTCTCTGAATAAGGGTAGCGTGGAAAACTGGGAGTCAGGGGCGGTGATGGCTGCTCGAGAGTTCTCATCCGCCCCTATGACGAACGGGCGGAGAAATCCGGGACAGGATCAGGAAATAGAGTCAGCAACGGATCGGGGCGGTTGCTATCCGGCCGTGGGACGACCTTACGGGGGTGATTCCAGGGGTTCAACCGTCATCCCGCCGTCGCGGCCCCATCGAAGAACCTGCGTCGCAGGTGCTCCTTCGGAGTCAGACCGGGTTCAGGGCTTCGCGATGAGACGGCTCCGCTGGCTTTCAAGCTTGTCGCCGATGTCCTCCTGGTAGAAATAGGCGATGCGGCTTCCGCCGGGGTCCCAGGTATGAAGATAAAGCATCTGGCGGAAGGGAATCCACCGGGCGGATCCGTCCATGAAGACCTGGTTGCCGCCCTCCGGGACACTGCTGGTCGGCAGCTTGTGCGGCGGCATGCCTTTGAAGGCCGTGTCGCGTCCATTTCCCCACGCGCCGTCGATCTTGAGGATGGCATCGGCGGCGAGTGCCCATCCCGGCTGCGAGGCCGTCGTTTTGACGGGGCTCCTCGAGGGCACCTGTCCAACCGGGTTGATCCAGGTCTCGATTCCACCAAAGTACTGGAACCCGATGATCCACTGGTCGTAGTCGCGTTCGTACTGTGGAAAGGTGGGTCGGTTGGGACAGGTCCAAATCTGCCCCTGGGCATTGCTGACGATAAGGCCGAGTCGGGTTGCCTCGCGTTCCTCCAGCGGGTTCAGGGCAATCTGAACCGAACCGGCACGCGCGGGAAGCAGGCGATCCCGGCTGTCGTCCGCATAGATCATCATTCCCAGCCCGATCTGCTTCAGGTTGTTCAGGCATTTCGTGCGCCTCGCGCTCTCCTTTGCTCGTGCGAGTGCCGGCAGCAACATCGAGGCGAGAATCGCGATGATCGCAATCACCACGAGCAACTCGATCAGCGTGAACGCCGCCGCGGACCGCGGTCGGGTTTGCCTGGAGGGAGTCTGAAGCGGATTCATGGGGGACCTGTGCAGTCCACCCGGAACCGGACCCGAAGGCAAGCCGCCGAAGAGGAGACACCAAAATAAGCGTCCCTGACTACTTGCCGTTCTCTAAGGAAATGTGGTAGAGGTCTGGTTAACAGTACAGGCTTTATGAAGACCCGCGGCAAAGAAGTCGAGATACTCCGTTGTAAGCTCGCGATTTGTGCAAAGTCGATCGAATCCGACGAATGGAGGCGTCGACAGCTTTTGGCGGAACTCTCGGCGTTGCGGCTTCGGGAGAAGATCATTGCGGCGACCGAAGACGCCTCCTGGATTGGGCCGCGGTTCGTGGAACCGCGCGCCGAGGAATTGAACGCCTTGGAGGAACACCTGCGGGGCATCCGGGCGGAGCAGGTCCGCCTCCAGGCGGTCCTGGCGGATCTTCTTCGGGAGCCGGAGCCGGAACCCATGCCGGCGTGGCTCGAGATGGGCTCGATTCTTTCGCTGACGGCCTGAAGGCCCGAAGGCCTGGCCGGAATGCGCTGCAGGTCCCTGCGTCGATGGCAGCCAACGCCGGCAAAGGGACAAAGACCGATCTTTCGGAGAGGCTTGAAAACGCACTGGTCTCTTGCCCGGTGCGGGGGATCGTCGACAATGGGCCGGGTCGAGACTCCAGGCCATGCCCGTCGAACTGAAGGACTACTACGCAACCCTCGGGGTATCCCGGGACGCAAGCGAAGACGACATTAAGAAGGCATTTCGCAAGCTGGCGCGGAAGTATCATCCCGACGTAGCCACCGACAAGAAGGCCGCCGAGGAACGGTTCAAGGAAATCAACGAGGCATACGAAGTCCTGGGCGATCCGGCGAAGCGGCGGAAGTACGATCAACTGGGTGCCCGCTGGAAGGAAGGTATCGGTGCCGAGGCCGCGGGCGGCGCGGCGGCGGGCGGTCGTCCGCCTTTCGAGGGGGCCGAGGGTTTCGAATATCACTTTGGAGGCACGGGGTTCAGTGATTTTTTCGAGCAGTTTTTCTCCGGCGGGGACCGCTTCGAGTATGCCCCGGGAGCTGCCGGCGGGCGGGCGGGGGCTGGTGGGAGCCGGGTGCCTCATCGGGGCGGTGACATCGAAGGCGACATCCTGGTGGCGCTGGAGGAGGCGGTGCGGGGTTCGATCCGGACGGTGAGCCTCGAGCACGTCGATCCGCGGACCGGACATCGCGACCGGCACTCGTTCAAGGTGCGAATCCCGATCGGGGTGCAGGAAGGTCAAACGATTCGAGTGGCTGGCAAGGGCCAGACCTCGCCCGGAGGGGGACCGCCCGGCGACCTTTTCCTCCGGGTCCGTCTTGCGGCCCATCCGGACTTTCGCGCGCGCGGCTCGGATCTCTACCACGATCTCGATGTGGCGCCCTGGGAGGCGCTGCTCGGCGCGACGATTCAAGTCCCCACTCTGGAGGGAAGCGTTTCCGTTCGCATTCCTCCGGGGACGCAGAACGGGCAACAGATGCGGGTGCGGGGTCGCGGGCTGCCCGCCGCCAGGACGGGTGAGGCGGGAGGGGACCTTTACGTGACGGTCCAGGTCGTGTTGCCCCGCGAAATCGGAAGCGAAGAACGCGCGCTGTGGGAGAAGCTCCGCGAGGTCTCACCTTTTCATCCGCGCGCGGCCGGGTGACGGCTCACGGGGAGCCCGGGGTCCTGAGAGCCCGTCTGAACGACCACCCGCCGCGAGCCGAACCGGCGAAGCCGCCGACGGAAGGAGGCGGACACCCGTGGCTCCGCCTCGCCATCTCGGCGGCCACGAGGAGGCGTTTCATGAAGGGGGTCTGCCCACTGGACGGTGTAATCGGTGCAAACCGTCACGTTGCAGTGTTGATTTGGGTCGCGGATCCGTGTCGCGGATGATCCCGGGTTCAGCTCAGGCCTCATTGACGACAGCCCAACCCAGCGCGTCCGCCAGCTCCCGGATCGGTTTTGAAAGATCGCCGTAGAACGTCACGCGGTGCCATCCCCATTGATCCCAGAAGGTGAACAGCTTCTCCAGGTCGCCAATGGGTTCCGCGCAGAGTTTGGTGCGGCAGGCTCGATCGTCAGGGTCGTTGCCGACGGTCACCGCCTGGTGAAAGAGGATTTCACGACGGCCAGCGTCGACCTGGAGGGTGGTCACCAGGTAGTCGGGGGGGAGCAGCGAGCGGACGGAGGCCCCCTGCCGGTCTTCCGAATGGGTCAGGATTTCGAAGGCGTTCCCGGCGCTTCGAGGTCCCAGGGGTTTGTTGGTCGCCACGCAGTGGGCGTAAATGATCTGCCGCTTCGATGTGTCGAGGACCGGGTCGGAGATGTAGCCGGGTCGCCCCCCGGTGAGGAGATTTCCGATCACCAAAGTGGCCGTGGAGCGGACATCGCACTCGCATCCTCCCACCAGGCCGTCGTTGAGGAGTTGATGAAAACCGAGGCACGGATACGCATGGATGTGGCCGCCATAGAAACCGCCGAGACAGTTGATGGTGATGGCAAGGGCCTCGTGCTTCGCCAGGATCGCCTTCTCGGCCAGGTACATCGCGGCGGAATCCTCGAGCGTCTCGCGCGAGACACCCTCCACGCGAGCCGCCCCGGATTGCCATCGGTCCGCGATCTGCCCGGATTCGTCACGATCCGCGTTCTTCCAGGCGGCATTCAATTCCTCGAAGGGGATGCGCACGATCGGGATGCCGGCGATCGAAGGTTCGTCACCGGAGGTCTGATCGCGCACCGCGACAATGCGCGCCTCTTTCATGCGGCCAAGACAGTCGCTCGCGCTCAGGCATTTGACCTCGTCGGCAACCCTGGCAGGAGATGCGCCGGCGCCGGTTCGGTTCACCCGGTCGCGCGCCGTCGCAGCCGCAAAGTCCGCCGGGGCGCCGCCGCCGCCCACCGTGGCGAGTTTCTTCACGCCGTCGACCAGGTCCGCGATGTCCGAGGAAGCCACGAATCCCACGTTGCGGGTAGGGGCGCGGAGGAGCGCGGCGGTGTAGACGAGAAATCCACCGCTGCCGCCGAACTGGAAATCGGCGTAGAGCACGGGCTTCCCGGAGGTGGCAATCGTCTGGATGACCTGGTTCCAGCAGTTCATCTGGTAGACAACATAGGCGTCGATGTTTCCTGCCGCCCGATCCTGTTCGAGAATGCCTTTCGCCTGTTCAGGGCCGGCGGCCTGGGACGCGACAAACTCGAATCCAGGGCAGCGGCGCCTGAGTTCGCCCTCGATACGATCCATCACGGGCTGGAAATTGAATCCCTGGTTCGGCCAGTCGGGACCGGGTTGGCGCGCGGCATGCAACGCATAGACGATTCGAACGCGCGTGGTCCTTGCCGGGCTCGTGCTTCCGGCCTCCTGGGCCCTGCCGTGGACACCTCCGAGACCGACCAAACCCGCGGTTGTCCAGGCAGTCCGGGTGAGGAACCGGCGGCGATTCAACGGGCAGGAAGCACAGCCAAGGGGAAGGTGGGTTTTCATTGGATGCGAAGGGTTGGATCGCAAGACACCGCGTTCCACCGCCGGGCGGCGCTCACGCGCGCTGCGGGGACGGATTTCATGGACCCCGTTTACCGACGGGTCCCGAAGCTCACAATGAATCTGGGGCGAACGGCGGACGGCTGATGCCTGTAGCCGCCGACGTGAAAAGGCGGGGCATGTCATTCCGCCTCGTGACCCCGGCGGCTACTGGGTGACGGCTTCAGCCCGCATCGGCGCTCAAAGGAGGATGATTTGAGAAATGTCCAAAGACCCGTGGTCAGTCAGATATTGAAGCGGCGTGAACGCCGCGCTCCGGTAAGAGCCCCGCGTCCCATGGGTGCCGAGGTGGTGCCGATTCCCTACGGATATCGCGGACCTATCGACCCGAGCCGCGCTGGAGCCGTGCCAATTCGCGCCAGAGAAACTCGCGGCGCCGCTGGATAAAATTCCGGACCCCGGCGACGCCGGCGTGGAAGTCGCCCGCGCCTCCGGGCCAAAGTCGCCGGTCGAGGGCAACGTCGGACCCCAATCGGGATTCGAGGGAGTCCAGGAACGGCAAGAGCCGTTCGGCGGTGAACTCGGTCTCGAGGAGTTGACGAAGGCGGCTGAGGAATCGCGTCCTGAGGGCCGGGACGCCAAGGAAACGATCCTGGAGCCGGTTCCATCCGGTGACCCCCGGCTGGCTGTGGGTACCGAGCAGGACGGGAAGGTCGGCGCGGTGAAAGGACCCTTCCCAATGATCCCCGAAGGTGCGGTCCAGGTCCCAGGGAACGACGAACCATTTCCCGGAACCCTCGAGGTCGCAGCCGATGAAGTGATTCTTGTTGTAGCCATCCCAGTGCTGGACGAGGACCGCGGCCGCCAGGTAATTGATGTACCGATCCACGTCGAGATTCTTGTCGAAGAACGCTGCCGGATCGGAGGTGGTGGCCAACTCATGGCAGAATCGCTGGAGGGGGGACATGCCATCCGCCTTGCGGGACTCACTCTCGTAATGGACCGCGCAAGCCTGGTCGCTCCCGAGATCCCGTTCATCGGCTCTGTTCTGGTTCGAAGTCGCTTTGTAGAGAAGCGCCCCCTTCAAATGGCAGCGTTCGAGGAAGCCTTTGTCCGGCTGCTCGACCTCGATGTACGCGCCCCGGAAACGGCCATTCACCTGGAGCCGGACGACGCGCGCCTGCGGCGCCGGGACGCCGCACGCGGCAAAGACATGATACGCGAGGACCTCCCGGATGAATGCCGGGTCCCGCCACCCCGAATTCAAGTTCAGGCTGTGGTGTCCTGCGGGACGGTGCTCTTTGTCGAAGAAGATCTTGAAACCCTTCTTCGGCCACGACCGCGCCCATTGACCACGAAAGCGCACCCGCACCGGATCGTAGGTGACGCCATCGGCGGTCAACACCCCGGGATGCGTGTCCGACGAGAAGGGATTACGTTCGAGTTGCCGAAGGTCTCCGGGCGCGATCCGCAACTCGTAGATCGAGAGGATCGACGGCTGTGTCGGGTTGACCGCCGGTGGCTCCCCGTCCCCGCCGCCACGCCCCTCGGGTGGCATCTCCAGCCCACGCTGAGCGACGGGCGGCGGAGGCTCCTGCGGAGGTGATCGACGCGCCGCCTCCGGTGCGTCGGATTCGGGATTCCGTCCGCAACCACCAAAAGCGAAGAGGAAGGCCAGGGTGACGGCGGGCCATGGGACCCTCCGACCGTGGCGGCGGCTGGCCCGTTCGCGTGATGCGGAGATCCGATGGGGTTCTGGGTTCACGTCCTGAACCGGACGGCGGTCACGGCGCCGCCGGGGCGGCAACGCTTCGTGGCGCCGCTGGCACGAGCCGATACCAGTTGTCACGCTGACGCGGTTCGAAGCCGAGATCCGCGATGAGCCGCTTCATATCCGCCACCCCCATTCGATAGGTGGTCCCGGCGGCGCTGACGACATTTTCCTCGAGCATGATGCTCCCAAGGTCATTCGCGCCGTAGGTCAGGGCCACCTGGCCGATCTCCGGGCCCTGAGTCACCCACGAGCTTTGGACGCTGGGGATGTTATCGAGGTGGATTCTGGCGAGCGCCTGGGTGCGGAGATAGTCGTGCGCGCCGGCGGGAGGCGCTTTGAGGACGGCGTTTTCCGGTTGGAAGGTCCACGCGATGAATGCGGTGAAGGCGCCGCCCCGCAGCCGGCCATCCTCCAGGGCGCGCGCAAAGGCGGCGGCGCGCTCCATCGGTTCGCGGGCGGTTCCGAGGTCGAGCCGGGCCAGGGATCGATCCTGTTGCTGGCGGACGACTTCGAGGTGGGCGATTCGGTCCTTCAGGTCCTCCACATGCCCGAACATCATCGTCGCGGTGCTCGCAAGGCCGAGGCGATGAGCCGCATCCATGACCCCCATCCAGTCCCCGGTCATCGCCTTGAGGGGCGAGATGCGACGCCGGATTTCGTCGACAAGGATCTCGCCACCGCCGCCGGGGACGCTGCCCAGTCCGGCGCCGGCGAAGTCCGAAAGGATCTGTTCGACGGGCTCGTCGAAGAACTTGGAAAAAGCGACGAACTCGCTCGGGCTGAATCCATGGACATTGAAGTTTGGAAACCGGCTTCGGACATGAGCCAGCAGGTCCAGGTACCACTGCTTCGTAAGCTTCGGATGATGTCCACCCTGGAGGAGAATCTGCGTGCCACCGTGCGTCAGGGTTTCCTCGATCTTCCGATCGAGTTCATCGAGACTGATGACATACGAATCCGCATCCTTCTCGCTTCTCCAGAATGCGCAGAACTTGCAGTAGACGTTACAAACGTTGGTGTAATTGACATTGCGATCGACGATGTAAGTGACCACGTCGGCGCCGCGGCCGTCGTGGGCCGCGGCGCGGACCAGGCGTCGACGTCGGTCGGCAAGGGAGCCCAGTTCCTCCAGGGGCAGGCGGAGCAACTGCAGGGACTCGTCCGGCGTCAAGCGGGCGCCGTCCCACACCCGCTGACACAGGACATCAAGGCAGGAATCCTGAACCACGGGCGCATTGTAGCCGGACGGGCGCGGGCGACAACGCGCTAATCTTCGTCGAATTTCCGGACCGTCACCAGATCCTCGAGGGCGCGGAGCGCATCGTCGGCATCGATTCCACAGACGACCAGGCGAAGGCGGCAGCCGGGGCCGGCCGCGAGCATCATCAGGCCCATGATGCTCTTGCCGTTGATCCGCTCGCCGTCTTTTTCCACGACGATCTCACTGGTGTACTGACTGGCGATGCGCACGAACATGGCCGCCGGCCGGGCATGAATGCCCAGGCGATTGACGATCACCAGGTCGCGGCTGATTGAAGGTGCTGTGTTGGTGCTCCGACCTCCCATCCGGCCCAAGAGCATGGTCATCCGCACGGACCGTTGCCAGTGAAATCACGGAAAGCCGGGTCAAGAACCGGAAACGGCGCGGGGTCGCCCCCGCGCCGCTCGGTTCCTCCACGGCCCATGGCCGCGTTCGTTCTCCTCACGCCTCTCCGCCGCGAGATGTGGGCGCCTGCCACATGCCGGCAGGCGGGGCGACACCGGGCGGATCAGCAATCGTAGTAGAGATAAAACTCGTACGGATGGGGGCGCAGCCGGATCGCGTCGTGTTCCTTGCGTTTGTTCTCCACCCACATCTCCAGGAAATCGCGGGTGAACACGTCGCCCTTGAGCAGGAAGTCGGAATCGGCCTCCAGCGCCTCCAGCGCATCGACGAGACTTCCCGGCACCTTCGGCACCTTCGCCAGCTCTTCGGGCGGCAACTCGTACAGGTTCTTGTCCATCGGCTCGCCCGGATCGATCTTGTTGAGCACCCCGTCCAGGCCCGCCATCAGCAACGCCGCATAGCACAGGTACGGATTGGCCGCCGGGTCCGGCGGCCGATACTCGATCCGCTTGGCCTTCGGGCTCTCGCTGAAGGTCGGAATCCGGATCGCCGCCGAGCGGTTGCGCGCCGAGTACGCCAGGTTCACCGGCGCCTCATACCCGGGCACCAGCCGCTTGTAACTGTTGGTCGTCGGGTTGCACAGCGCGCACAGCGCCCGCGCGTGCTTGAGGATCCCCCCGATGTAGTACAGCGCCATCTGCGAGAGCCCCGCGTATTCCTTGCCCGCGAACAACGGCTTGCCCTTCTTCCACAGCGACTGGTGGGTGTGCATCCCCGATCCATTGTCCCCAAACAGCGGCTTGGGCATGAACGTCGCCGTCTTGCCGTGTTTGCGCGCCACGTTCTTGATGATGTATTTGTACAACATCATCGTGTCCGCCGTCTTGACCAGCGTGTCGAAACGGAAATCGATCTCCGCCTGGCCCGCCGTCGCCACCTCGTGGTGCTGGCGCTCGATCTTCATTCCCAACTGTTCCATCGTCAGCACCATCTCGGTGCGGATGTCCTGCTGCGTGTCGGTCGGCGCCACCGGAAAATATCCTTCCTTGTGCCGGATCTTGTATCCCAGGTTGGGCATCTCGTCCCGGCCCGTGTTCCACATCGCCTCCTCGCTGTCCACCGAATAGAAACTCCCGTTGCTCTTGGCGTCGAACTGGACGTTGTCGAAAATGAAAAACTCCGCCTCCGGCCCGAACACCGCCGTGTCGGCAAGCCCCGTGCCGACCAGGTATTTCTCGGCCTTCTGCGCGATGCCCCGCGGGTCGCGGCTGTAGGCCTCCTTGGTCCCCGTCTCCGCAATCGTGCACGTCAGGCTCAGGGTCGGCACCGCGCAGAACGGATCGATGAACGCGCTGTCCGGATCCGGCATCGCCAGCATGTCGCTGGCCTCGATCGATTTCCACCCGCGGATCGACGAACCGTCAAAACCGAAGCCCTCCTCGAAGACCTCCGCCGTCAGCTCCGCCACCGGCACGCTGAAATGCTGCCAGGTTCCGAAGGTATCCACGAACTTCACGTCCACCATCTTCGCGCCGGCCGTCTTGGCCAGCTCAAGTACGCTCTTGGGGGTGCTCATTGTGTATTCAGTCTTGCGTTGCGCTTGCTGTGGTTAACAGGCGCCCGCCGCGGCAACGCCGTGCGGCGGCCGGCGCCAAGCGGTTCGGGGGTGTCAGGCCCCGTGGTAGCCCTCCTCGCCATGCTCGGCGAGGTCGAGTCCGGCCGTTTCGATTTCTTCGGTGGGTCGCAGTCCGATGGCGGCCTTCACCACGAACGCGAGGATGGCCGTGGCGACCACGGACAACGAGAGGGTGAGCCCCACCGCCTTCACCTGGTTCAGGACGAGGCCGCGGGAAACCCCGGCAACCACCGGGTTCGCATCGGCGCTGGCCAGGAAACCGGTCAACAGGGCGCCGAGGGTGCCCCCGACGCCATGGACTCCAAACGTGTCGAGGGCGTCATCATACCCCAGCCATCCTTTGAGCTTCCAACAGGCGAAGAAGGGCACCACCCCGGCCAGGATGCCGATGATCATCGCCCCGTTGGTCGTGACGAACCCGCACGCCGGCGTGATGACGACCAACCCCGCCACCGCGCCCGAACAGAAGCCGAGGATGCTGGGTTTGCCTTTGATGATCCATTCACACATCGCCCAGACGAAACTCGCGGTCGCGGCGGCGAGGGTCGTGGTCGTGAAGGCGTTCGCGGCGATGCCATCGGCTGCGAGCGCGCTCCCGGCATTAAAGCCGTACCAGCCCACCCAGAGCATGCCGGTGCCGATGACACAAAGGACCATGCTGTGCGGCGGCATTGGCTCCCGGCCAAAGTCGAGGCGGCGCCCGAGGATCAGGCACAGCACCAGGGCCGACCAGCCCGAGGACATGTGGACCACGGTGCCCCCCGCAAAATCGAGGGCCTTGATGGAGGCGTCCGGGTTCCAGAGCCCCGGACATGAGGCCGTCGGCGGACCAGACCATATGGGCCAGAGGAAAATAAACGACGAACATCCAGAGGCCGATGAAGAGCATGACGGCGGAGAACTTCATGCGCTCGGCGATGGCGCCGACGATGAGGGCCGGGGTGATGATGGCGAAGGTAAGCTGAAACATCGCCCATACGTTGTTGGAGATCCAGTTACTCCCCTGCCCGACCTCGCTCCCGCTGACCCCCTTGAAAAAGAGATACCGTGTCCCCCCGAGAAAGGACCCGCCTGTGTCAAAGGTCAGGCTGTATCCGCAGATCCACCAGAGAATGGTGATCATTCCAGCGATCCCCAGGCACTGAGCCATGACCGACAGCACGTTCTTCCGGCGCACGAGGCCGCCATAGAACAGGGCGAGACCGGGGAGTGTCATGAAGAGCACCAGGGCGGTGGCGGTCATCTGCCAGGCGTTGTGGCCGGGACCCGGCCCGGGGATCTGCGACGGGGCGTTCGTGTCAACGGTTCGGGGCAGGTTGTTGACATAGGCCTCGAGGTCGGCGAGACGCTCTTCGGTCGAGCGGGCGGGGGTATCCGCGGCGTCTGCCGCGCCCGGCCCGGCGAAGGCCACCGCGAAGAGGAACAACAGGAGGCAGGGCAACCTTCGTGAAAGGTAACTGAATTGGACAAGGGTCGCCTGGGAGGGTCGGGAGCTTGGTTTGTTCACTGGCGGGGAGTCTGGGGGTGGATTCCACGTCGTTGTTATGGTTCCCGGGGGCGGCCGGTTGCCCGGCCGCCCCCGCGTTAGTACGAACGAACCCGCATTCCCGGCTATCGACCGGCAACGGGTTGGAAGTTCGGGTAAGCCTCGTTGCCGTGTTCGCCGATGTCGAGACCTTCCACTTCCTCCTCCTCGGTCACGCGAATGCCCATGATCGCCTTGATGATCAGCCAGAACACGAGCGAACCGAAGAAGGTGAAGACCCCCACGAGGATGACGCCCTTCAACTGGGCGACGAATTGGGCACCGGCGGTCAACCCGGTGTCGAGCGCAGCCACCGTGTTGGCAATGGCGGTGTCACCGTAGGCAGCCTTTCCGTGGTAGAAAAGACCCAGGGCGAGCGTGCCCCAGATCCCGTTGACGAGGTGGACTGAAAGGGCCCCCACCGGGTCGTCGATCTGTATCTTGTCAAAGAAGATGACCGCGAGGACCACCAGGACGCCGGCGATCAATCCGATCAGCGCGCCCGCCGCGACCGTCGTGAACGCGCAGGGGGCGGTGATCGCGACCAGGCCGGCGAGACACCCATTGAGAATCATCGAGAGGTCCGGCTTCTTGAGCATGATCCACGCGGTGACCATCGCCCCGATCGAACCGGTGGCCGCCGCCATGTTCGTGTTGACGACGATATGGGCGATGGCCGCGCCGTTGCCTGCTGACATCGTGGAACCCGGATTGAATCCGAACCATCCCAGCCACAGGATCAGCACACCCAGGGCCGCGGAGGTCATGTTGTGCCCCGGGATCGGGTGGACCCTCCCGTCCTTTCCGTATTTGCCCAGCCGTGGGCCCAGGACGATGACGCCCGCGAGTGCCGCCCATCCGCCGACGGAGTGAACAACGGTCGACCCAGCGAAATCGCGGAAGTTACCGAAGAGCTTCGCCAGGCCGGAGGTTCCAGGGGCGCTGCCCAGGATGCCCCCGCCCCAGATCCAGTGACCCGAGATCGGGTAGAGGACCGCCACCAGCACAACGCTGAAGAGAATAAAGGAAAGGAATTTGATCCGCTCGGCAACGGCCCCCGACACGATCGTGGCGGCGGTTCCGGCAAATACGAGTTGGAAGAAGAATTTTGCCCAGAGCGGAACCGGGGTCCAGTTGATCGCCGAATAGACGCCCTCGTATTTTGCGTCCGAGAATGGGTTCATGGACGCGTAGTCCGTCCCAAGCGCGGGGGAATTATCGGGATGGTCCAGGCCGACGCCGAAGAATCCGAGCCAGGAGTTATTGTCCCCGAACATCAGGTTCCATCCGAGGATCCAGAACGAGATCGTCGAGATGGCGAAGACGATGAAATTCTTCGCGAGGATGTTGACGGTGTTCTTGGAGCGGCAGAGGCCGCTTTCCACCATGGCGAAGCCCGTGTTCATGAAGAACACCAGCATCGCGGTCACGAGGACCCAGGTCGTGTCGATGGCGACGCGCAGGTCGCTGGAGCCGGCTTTGAGCGCCTCGATCGGGTTGCCTTCGGCGGCGACAACCGGCAACGCCGCGGCCAGCACGGAAACCAGGAAGAAAAGAAACTTCTTGTTCATTGGAGGGAATGAATACGTGTGGGGGGAATGGGGATTGGAGTTCAACATCGGACCCGGGACTTACACGGCCAGATCCCCTTTCTCGCCAGTGCGGATCCGGATTGCATCGTCGATGACGGACACAAAGATCTTTCCATCGCCGATCTTCCCGGTCTTTGCGGCCCCGACGATGGCCTTGACCGCCGCGTCCACCCGGCCTTCCGGGAGAACTAACTCGATCTTGATCTTCGGCAGGAAATCGACGGTGTACTCACTGCCGCGGTAGATCTCGGTATGACCCTTCTGCCGGCCGAATCCCTTGACTTCACTGACCGTCATTCCTTCGATCCCGGCTTCCCCGAGGGCATCCTTCACTTCCTCCAGCTTGAATGGTTTGATGATGGCTTCGATTTTCTTCATGGGCTCTGCGATTGTCCTGCCGGGCGGTTATGTCGACCCACGCGGGCCCCCACGAGGAGACTTCCCTGACCGCGAACGGGCTGATCGGCTTCCATCAGTCCACGGACCGGGCGGAGCCGTACCCCCGTAGGCTCCGAACCCGATCCGAGGACCGTTGGCGCGCATAACGCACGACTCCCGGCCGTAAGCAACCGGTGTGCCATCCTCGGCGCCGATGTGCTAAGTTGTTGCCTATTTGGCACTTGCACACAGCCAGGCCTCGCCGGCCGGCTCCCGATGCCCTGCTCATTGTGGTCTTTTTTAAGCAGGGTGGCTGGTCCCGGGCAGTCGCTTTACCTAGTGAGCGTCTCACTGCGCGATTCGCGCGCCGGACAGGCTCTCAGGGTTTGAAACCGGCCGAAGGCGGCGGTATAGGGAACGGGTTCAACCGCTCGAGACCGGCCCGCAGGCGCCGGGCCGCGAGTCTGTTGGCGTCCAGAACACCATGAAGATTACGCCGATTGTTGCCGGTTTCATCACCGCGACCCTGACCCTGCCGGGCCAGGCCGCGGTCGATTTTGGCAAGGAGGTCCTTCCGATTCTCCAATCCCGCTGCCTCGAATGCCATGGCCCCGAAAAGCAGAAAGCCAAGCTCCGTCTCGATTCCAAGGAGGCACTGCTGAAAGGCGGATCGGACGGCGAGGTCGTCAAGCCGGGAGATGCCGCGGCCAGCGAACTCTACAAGAGGGTGAGCCTCCCCGCGGACGACGATGACCGCATGCCTTCCAAGGGCGATCCGCTGACAGCGGAGCAGATCACGGTCCTGAAAAACTGGATCAATGAAGGCGCCGCCTGGCCGGACGGCATTGTCATCAAACCCGCTGGCACCGAGACCGCCTCAACGGCCCCCGAGGGGATCGATTTCGCGCGGGATGTCGCCCCCATCCTGAGTTCGCGCTGCATCGAGTGTCATGGACCCGACAAACAGAAGGCCAAACTTCGGCTCGACAGCCACGCCAATCTCCTCAAGGGCGGCGAGGACGGCGAGGTGGTCAAGGTGAGTGATGCGGCCGCGAGTGAACTTTTCCGGAGGGTCAGTCTGCCGTCAGACGATGACGACCGGATGCCGCCGAAGGGGGACCCCCTGACGAAGGAGCAACTGGCCACGTTGAAGGAATGGATCAATCACGGTGCGGCCTGGCCAGAAGGACTGACGCTCGAGGCGGGCAAGTCCGTCCCGGGCACGGCAGGAACCGCGACGACGGCTGCGGCCGGGCCGACGGTGCCGCCGCCGGTTCTTCCCAAGGATTTTGCAGCGCCTCCGGGTGAATCCAACGCGATTGCCGCGCTGGCCAAAGGCGGGATCGACGTACGACCGATCGCGCAGAACGTCCCCTGGCACGAGGTGAATCTCCGTCTTCTTGGCGACGGCGTCACTGACAAGACCCTTGCGCCGTTGAAGGAGGTGCCGAGCCTCATCGAGGTCCGGTTGGGCACGACGAAAGTCACCGATGAGGGTCTTGGCGTTCTGAAATCCCTGCCCTACCTGCAGGTGCTCGGTCTCGAATTGACCGGGATCACCGATGCCGGAGTGGCCGAACTGGAAGGGCTGACCAACCTCACGTATCTGAATCTCTATGGGACAGGGATTTCGGATGCGGCATTGGCACATCTCGAGGGTATGAAGCACCTGCGGAATTTGTACCTGTGGCAGACGAAGGTGACGGCCGAGGGCACGGGCAAGCTCCAGGCGGCGCTTCCGGGTCTCAACATCAACACGGGCATCGTGTTCACGGCCACGGCGAGCACCAACGCGGCGCCTGAAAAGAAAGAGGCCTCCGCCAAATGAGGGCCGGTCGGAGCACCAGGAAGCGCCCCGCGACAGGGGATCCCGCGCGAGGCCGGCGGGGTGAGGCTGGAGGATCCAGGTAGCGGGCTCTACGCTGCCGGGCACAAGATTCAGCACCTGCAGATCAAGGCAGACGGAGCCTCGGGCCGGGCTTCCGTGATGCTGTCTGCCCTGTCATGGTCGCGTCCGTCCCCGATGGGAACAGCCGCCCTGGTCAGGCCCGGCGTGCCACACGACGTGCGGGCTCCAAGCGCATGCGCACTTCGATCTTCATCGTTGATGATCACCCGATCTTCCGGGCGGGTCTGAAGAGCGTTCTCGAGGCCGAGCCCTCGCTCTGCGTCCTGGGTGAAGCGGGCGATGCGGCAACCGCCCTGGCGCTCATTCGAAAAGAGCCTCCTCGCGTGGTGGTGGTGGACATCGAGCTTCCGGGGATGGATGGGCTGGGGTTGACCCGCGAACTGCTCCGCGTCGAACCGGTCCCGTCGGTGATCGTCCTCACCATGTTCAAGCAGGAACCGATGGTGAATGCCGCGCTCGACGCGGGCGTCAGCGGCTACGTCTTGAAGGACAATGCGGTTACCGAACTGATCAACGCCGTGCGAACGGTCGCGCAGGGCGAGGTTTACCTGAGTCCCGCCATTTCGGGTTACCTGCTCAAACGCCGTCAGCGGCGCGAGGCATTGACGGAGGCGCGGCCCGCGCTCGGGGACCTGACTCCGAAAGAGCGTCACATCCTGCGCCTGACCGCGTCGGGCTTGAGCTGCAAGGAGATCGCTTCGGAGTTGTCCATCAGCCATCGCACGGTTGAAACCCATCGGAATAACATCGCCCGGAAGCTCAATCTGCGCGGCGATCACCGACTCCTGCAGTTTGCGATCGAGCACCGCAATGAATTGTGAGGGCCCTTCATTGGGCATGGGACGGCCCCGGTCACTCGGAGGGTGACGGCGCCGTGACCGGCACCCGGATCCAACAGCGTGTCCCAGTGCCGGGAGACGACTCGATCCGGAGCGAGCCCCCCAGCATCTCGACTCGTTCGGCAACGCTGTCCAGTCCAAGCCCGCGGCCGGCATCGGCCTCCCCTCGGATTGCCTGCAGGTTGAATCCGCGTCCATCATCCGAAACCATCAACTCCACGCACTGCGGGTCCGTGCGCGCGAGACTGACGAGCGCATTCTGCGCTTGCGAATGCTTGAGCAGGTTGTTCACCAACTCCTGCGAGATCCGGTACACGAGGACTTCACCTTCCTTCGAGAGTGCGCCTTCGATGTTCTCGATCCTCGACACCATTTCGATGTCGGAACTGGAGGCGACGCGTTCGAGCATCGCCTCCATGGACGCGGTCAGGCCAACGCGGTCCAGTTCGGCAGGACGCAGGTTGTGGGCGACGGTGCGGGTTTCATCAATGACGGACTGGGAGATTCCGCCGAGTTCCTGCGCCCGCCGCAGGAGGTCTGCCCGGTCCGGCGGCAAATCCCGCTCGAGCATGGCCAATTGGTTTTTAAGGATCAGCAGGTCCTGCCCAAGCCCGTCGTGAAGTTCCTTTGCGAGGCGGCTACGTTCCATCTCCTGGCGTTCGAGCAATCGCCGCGAGTATTCGCGCCGGGTGTCGCCGAGTTGCTTGAGGCGGCGGACCCGCAGAGAGTAGGCGCCCCCTAGGGTGGCGCATGCCAATCCAAGCGCGCCGAGCCTGAATCCGGGTGTCTGCCACCAGGGGGAGAGGGCAAGAATATGGAGCCGGGCTGTCCGGCTGCCCGGGACCCCGGCCTCGTTCGTGGCGTTGAGTTCAAATTCGTAGCGGCCGGGACGCAAGCCCCTGAAGAACGCCGTCCGTTGTCCGTCGGTGTCTTCCCAATCATCGCTGAGTCCTTGAAGACGCCAAGCGAAGCGCACCCGGTCGGGCGCGGAATAGCTCAGGGCCGCGAAGTGAACCTCCAGACGGTTGTAGCCGGGGGGGAGCACGACGGTCTTGTCGTCTTCGCTCCCCGAATCCCGGCGGAGCCAGTCGCGGTTCTCCCCATTGACAACGAGGCGTTCGATGCGCGGGGTGGGGGCAACGTCGTTGGGGCGGAGTTCCCCGGGATCGATGTCCGCGATTCCCTTGTCGGTCGCGAAATGGAGGACACCGTCAGGCGATCGGATGCCCCAGCAGGAATCCGCCAGGATGTCCGATCGGAGTCCATCGGTTCGCCCCCAGGTTCGGACCTCGACGCGGGAAGCGCGTCCATCGGCGACGTCATTCAGGCCGGCGAGCGCGGCACGCGCGACCTTCTCACCAAGGGCGATCCAGAGAAATCCCCTGCCGTCCTCGACAAGAGGACCGGCGGCGGGGGGCATGCCGTGTTTGGGGAGAAATGCGAAGAACTGCCCGTCGCGAACCCGCCACAGTCCTTTCTGGGAAGCGACCCAGACTGTGTTGTCCGGATCGCCGATCAACGAATAGACGACCTCCAGGGCGCGGGGCTGCAAATCCACGTAGGCGACCGTCTCCCCGTTTCGAAAGCGGTTGAGACCATATCCGGTGCCCACCCAAAGCGTGCCATCGTCCTGTTCCAGGGCGCAGGTGACGTCCTTGTGAGACAACTCGAGCTGCGGCAGGTTGGTGATCGATCCATCGGCGCCGACACGGAGAAGGCCGCCGGCTGTGCCGACGAGAAGCCCATGGTGACGCGTCTGAAGAAAGAACTTCGCCGATCGCTGGGCGACCCAGAGGTGGCCCGTCGGCACGCGCTCGACCGAATCCCCTTCGACGATGCCCCAATCCCCCATGCGTTTTGCGAACCACAGGCGACCGCGGTCATCCTCGCCCAGTGCGAACACTTCCCGGGCCGCCAGGGAACCCGGAGGTGGGGTCCAGACCGTGCGTTCATCCTGAAGAGCCACCAGGCCCTGATCGCCGCCGGCCCAGAGTCGGCCCTGGCGCCCCATCCAGAGTGTCGTGATGCTCGGAAGACCTTTCGGAAACGGGGAGCGCATGCGGATCTTCTGACGAACGATCTGGTGGAGATCGCCCACCTCGGTGCCGACCCAGACCGTCCCTTCCCGGTCCGCAAACACGCTGGTGACAAACCCGTTTCCCAGACCCTGCTCGGGGCCGAAAAACTCCTGCCGATCGCCTTCGAGCCGCACCAACCCGGTCGCCGTTCCAATCCAGAGCGCCCCCCATCGATCCTGCGCAAGCGCGATCACGAAGACATTCGTGTCCATGCGGCCATTGGCGTCTCGCAAAGGCACGCGCTCCGGCTTCCCTTCCACGATCTTCGCCAATCCGAGCGCGGTGCCGATCCACACGGTGCCCGAGCGATCGCGCAAGAGGGCCTTCACCGTGGGTGTCACCATCACACCCTGAACGTCGCCGTCGCGGGACACCTGGAAGATTCCGTCATGGTGGGTGCCAATCCGAAGACCTCCGCCCGGCTCCGGTGCGAACGCCGTCGGGTGGGTTGGCGGCGCCCGCCCGTTCACGTGCAGTGGCACGAAACGGTCGCCGTCCTGGTGAAAGGCCCCGCCGCCGTCCGTGCCGACCCAGACGACGCCATCGGCGTCCTGGTAAAGGCATTTGATGCGGTCATTGGTCAGGCCGCGCTCTTTCCGATAGGTCGTTGCGGCTCCCTTCTCGAATCGGTACAGCCCCTCGGCCGTTGAACCGATCCAGAGCCCTCCATCGCGGTCAGCCAGCAGCGCCGAGACGCTCAGTTCCATGGCCATGCCGGGCCCCCGCGGGTCAACCCGGACGAATGCATAGCCATCAAACCGGAACAGGCCGGAGGGGGTGCCAAACCACAGGAAGCCGTCCGCCGTCTGAGCGGTCGCCGCTGTGAAACCGAGATTCAACCCTTGCGCCTCGCCCCAGTTGCGGACCGTCTGGAACCCAGCTCCCTGCAGACTGGCAAGCCCGGTCAGCAGGAACAACGCCCCAGCGAGGCGAACGGTGGGCATTTCGGTACGGGTCATCCGCCAAAGAGCCCTAAGGCAGTCGCTCGACCCGATAGAAGCGGGCCGGGTGGCTGGCCCCGCCAAGCTCCGACAGGTTGGTGGTTCCCGAGATCGACTGCGGCACGAATACCGCGCCGACCCGGCTGTACGTTCCGGCCGCTTTGTCCGCGGCCTCCAGGATGTTCGTCGTGCCGCCCTGCGCGGTCCACGCGACCTGGATGTCGTTCCCGCTCCGGACGATCGAGGTGATGGTCAGTGGGCTCCAAAGAAAGACGCCGATATTGCCGTTGAGCGCGGCGGAGAACGCGACCTGGCCGCGCTCATTCAATCCGCTGAGCCCGCCGAGATTCGGGCCCGCAAGAAGATTGGGTATCGCGATGACTTCCCCATTGACGGTCTCGCCCGAGCGCACGACCTGGCGGAGCATCAGCGCGGCGTCCGCGATGAAGATGCCCTGGTTGTCCGTCGTGCCATCCCGGGTGTCGCTCAAGGTCGCGAGAAAGACAACCTCTCCTGTGTCATTGAGCGCCGGCGAACCCAGGGAGAAGAAGCGTCCGTTGCCGTCCGGAACCAACTGGCCCTTGCGGACCACTTGTCGAATCGAATTGCCGTCCGCGAGAAAGATTCCGGCGTTGTCCGTGCTGCCTCCCTGGGTGCCTGTCAAATCCGCGGCGAAGGCGACCAGACCGCCGTTGTTCATTGCCGGGCGGTACGGTGCACTGAAGGCGAGGAAGCGTCCGTTGCCATCGGGTGCCGTCTGGCCCTTTCGGACCAATTCGGAAAGGGAGCTGCCATCGGTGCGGTAGAGACCCTCATTGTCGGCGGCGCCATTGGGGGTCCCGGTAAGAATCGCGTCGAAGGCCACCTGGCCGAGGTTGTTGAACGGCAGGTCAGCCGACGGGAACACCAGGAACTGCCCGTGGCCGTCTGGAGTCGGCTGCTGGCTGTATGCGAGCACCTTGAGGCCGGTTTCATCGCCCCCGTAAATTCCGAAGACGCTGGCGTCTGACCTGCCTGACCGCAGCCCCAGGAACGCCACCTGACCGGCATCATTCAGGGACGGATCGCTGGAGACACTGAGAAAGCCATCGCCATCGGGCGACGGTTGCAGGCCGTAGGCCACGCGTCGCAGGGTCCCTCCGCGGGCCAGGAAGATTGCGAAACCGTGACTCGTATTATTCCGAAAGGCCACTTGTCCGCGGCGGTTCGTTCGCGGTGACACCGTCTTCAGGCTCCCGAATGTGCCGTCTCCATCCGGGATCGGCTGACCCGCGCGGACCCATTGGGTCAGGTGCCCTTCGGACCATTGATAGATTCCCGAACTGTCAGAACCGCCCCCCAGGGATCCGGAAAGGTCGGCCTGGAACACGACACTCGTCGAGTTCAGGGAGGCGAGGCTGTAGAAGGTCGAGAAATTGCCGTTGCTGTCGGGCGCGGGTTCACCGGTGCGCGCCACCGTCTTCACGCCCGATCCATCGGCAAGGAAGATTCCCCAGCCCTTCAGGAAACCGGCGTCGCGAAGATCGGTGTAAAACGCGACATGCCCCGCGTCATCCAGGGTCGGCATTGGGTTGATCTGGAAATAGACATTCGTCCCGCCTGGCTCCTGATCGCCGGTCTCCGCGAGCTTCACGTAGCCACCGCCCGCGGTGATCCGGGCGAGGCTGACGAGGAGCAGGATCCCTGGCTTCAAAAGCCGGCGGCATTCGGCGGCATGAGTGTTCACGAGGTGCCTTTGAACGGCTGTGCGTTTAGCATGCCAAGGGAGCCGTAGCAAACGCCAGGAACACGCATGCGCGGATACGCGCCGGTCCAAGTAAGCCGTCGAAAGGCGGACGGGATCACCGCGATGTCCCGGCACGCGGGGTTTGTTTCCACGCCGCGGAGTGCTAAAAGCGCCAGGTGCAGCCATGCGATTCGCATCGGGGTCGGCGGCAGGTCAACGTCCGTTCCCCGCAGACCGGGACGCCCCCCGGCAAGGTCCAACCGCGAATTTCCACCGCCGGCGAGGCGGGGCTGTCGGTCTTCGTCGTCCTCGCCTTGATGGCCAACCCGGCCACGACGGCGGGGGATGCGTCACTGGACGAGGCCATTCGCCAGAACCGAATGGGAACCCTCGTTGTCGAGGCCGCTCCCGGAACCGCGGTGCGGGTGGAGCAGCAGCGGCATGAGTTCTGGTTCGGGGCCGCCCTCGCGAACCAGGCCTTTGATGGAGGCATGCGGCCGGACACTGCTGAAAAGTATCGCGAGGTCTTTCTCTCCAATTTCAATGCCGCGGTCACGGAGAACGCGCTGAAGTGGCACATGATGGAACCGGAGCATGGTCGGATCGACCATTCCGTTGTCGACGCCATTCTGCGATGGACCCATGCCCAGGACATACCGCTGCGCGGGCACAACCTCTTCTGGGGAATCCCCAATCGGGTTCAGCCGTGGCTCAAGCAACTCGATGACGACGCGCTTCGCAATGCCCTGAAGGCCAGAGCGGTCGATGTTGCACAACGCTACCGGGGTCAGTTCGCCGAGTACGATCTCAACAACGAAATGCTGCATGCGAACTACTACGCCCAGCGCCTCGGCGACGGCATCACGGGGGAGATGGCGGACTGGGTGCTCCGCGAGGACCCCGGGGCGGTGCTCTTTCTCAATGATTATGACATCCTGACCGGCCGGCGTCTGGACGACTATGTATCCCAGATCGAGCAGCTTCGGCAACTTCATGTCCCGATCGGGGGCATCGGCGTCCAGGGTCATTTGCACGGGGATTCCTTCGACCCCGCCACCCTGACCGCCGCCCTCGATCGGCTCGCCGCATTTCACCTTCCCATCCGTGTCACGGAATTCAACTTCCCCGGACAGCACTCACGCTTCTACGGAAAACGCGGCATTCACCTTTCGGACGAAGAGGAACAGGCGAAGGCCGCGGCGATCCGTCAGTATCTTACTCTTTGCTTCGCCCATCCCGCCGTGCGGGGCTTCCTGTTCTGGGGATTCTGGGAGGGCGCCAACTGGATTCCGGCATCGTCGCTATACCGGCTTGACTGGAGCCCGACTCCCGCGGCGGAGGTCTACAGGGACCTTGTGTTTCACCAATGGTGGACGACCTGGACCGGGCGGGCCGACGCCTCGGGAAGATGTGAAATCCGGGCCTTCTTCGGAACTTACAAAGTTACCGCGGGAAACCGGACCATCGAGACGACGGTGGGGTCTTCTGACGGCAGGCGGGCCATCTCCTTCTCCGCACAGTGAGCGCTTGTCGGGGTGAGATGATGACGCGAATCATTCCCCGCAGGCCGCCTCGTGGACTTTCAGCGCGCAGAATCACGGTCCCCATTCGCCACTCCGCTCATTTGTCGACGCCTGGTGAAATCCCGATCCAGGAGCCTGCACCGGATCCGTCCTGGAAGGAGAGGGAGCACGCGAGCTTCCGAGGGAGCCGTCCGCGAGGCGTCAACGAAAATCTCCTTGCCAGAACGCCCGCGGCGCCTTAACGGCTGGGCGTGTTCTTTGAACGGCCGGAGAAATCCGGCCGGACACCGGCCGACGTTCGGGAACCCCGTGAGATTCGGGGACGGTAGCGCCACTGTATCGGGCAACAAACTCCCAACAAGCCACTGGCCCATCGGCTGGGAAGGCGGGAGTGAGGTTCGAAGCCCGGAGTCAGGAGACCGGTCGGCCGGTGCTCGTCAGTTCCGAGAGATCGGAACACTTCTCCGCCCAAGAGAAGGATGAGGCCGGAAGGCGTCGGCCGGTTCGCCGGCGCCCTTCGCAGGATGCCTTCATTCTCCGATGTGCGGGGGATGAGGGCTTTTTTTGTCCGCGTTGTCGCCCTAAACCCCGCTGCTGGCCTCGCTGCACAGCCGTCCGCGCCTGGGCGCGTGGACTTCGCGAAGGTCAGATGAATGTGAAAGCAGTTCTTGCGACGGCGGCATTGAGTGTCGTCGCGTCCCTCAGGTGTTCAGGTGGCAATCAGGCCGTTGAGGTGGTGGATTACCGCTCAGGGACCGGCGCCACGGCCGGTTATGACCAACCCTCGTCCATTCTTGGAGAACCCTCCCGAGTCAGTCCGGGCGACTTCGGCGGGCCCGTCGATCCCTTCAGTGCGCCCTGGCAGCCCGATCAACTCCTCTCCATCGGCGCCGGCGGATCGGTCACTGTGCGGTTTGCCGATCCGGTTGCGAACCTTCCGGATCATCCCTTCGGGCTCGATTTTCTCGTGTTCGGCAGCGCGGCTTTTCTCATCACCAACGGCGATTATTCCGGCGGCGGCACGACCGACGGATCGCTGTTCGGTGCCGCGGTTGGCGGGTCCCGGGTGTCCGTCAGCGCCGACGGGACCACCTTCTTCACACTCGACCCCAGCCTCGCTCCACGTGTGGATGATCTGTTCCCCACCGATGGGACCGGCAATTTCTCGGTTCCGGTGGATCCCGGCCTTCGCACGGCGGATTTCGCAGGCCTTGGCCTCAGCGGCATTCGCGACCTCTACGACGGTTCGGGAGGCGGCACGGGCTTCGCCATCGACTGGGCGCGCGACAGTTCCGGCAACGCGGTCGCTCTCGAAACCATACAGTTCGTGCGAGTCGACATCCTGTCCGACCGAGCCGAAATCGATGCCCTGTCGGCAGTGCCCGAACCGTCGACTGCGGCATTGTTCGGCTTCGGCTTTTTCATCGTTCTCCTGAAGGCCAAACCCGCCGTGACGTGATGCGTCTCACTTGTGCGACTCGAGCGTCCGGACCCTCACCCGCTTCCGCAGTCGCGTGGGCCGTGTCTGGCCTGGCCATTCTGCTCCTGGCGACGACGACGATGCCGCGTTCCCACGCCGCCATTCTGCACGAGGATTTCGCGACTGATCCATTCGCCAGGGGTTGGACGCTCCACGGCGATTCCTCGCTGTTTGCCTGGGATCCCGATGGCATGCGGCTTCGGGCGACATGGGATTCCACGCGAACGAACAGTTACTTTCTGATTCCCCTTCGAATGATCCTGACGCGAGCAGATCCCATCCGGTTTGCGTTCACCCTGAATCTCGAGGAGGCGCGCACCCAGAGTTCCGATGGCACCTTTGAACTCGCAATCGGATTGCTGCGAATGGCGGACGCCCTCGGGCCGCCGCGCTTTCGGGGGGCGGGGGTCAATCCAAAACTCGGCGCCCGTAACATCATTGAATTCGACTACTTCCCCGCCAGCCCAACGATTACGCCGACACTCTCCGCGGTGGCCGTGGGCACGAACAACGTTCGGTGGTCGGTCCTGAACCTGTTTCCGCATGAGCTCTCGACCGGCACGTCCTTCCGAATCGAGCTCACGCTGGACCCAGCGAACCAGCGTGTGACCCTGTCGGTCACGCATGGATCCGAAACCGTCGCGGCCGGCGCCTCGTTTCTGGATCCACTGTTTGGAGATCTCCGCGTCGACGCCTTCTCGGTGACGAGCTACAGCGGTGACCATCAGCCGGAGAGATACGGCGGCCAGATCCTCGCCCGCGGGTGGATCGACGATATCGAGGTGGAATTCCCCGACCCGCCCAGCACCCGACTGGTCCTCCAACGCGGGGCCTCGGGCGCAAGGATCCGCGCCGAAGGCCCGCTCGACTGGCGACCTCGGCTGGAACGAAGCACGGACGTGAAGGTCTGGGGCGCGGTGACGAACGACGCCCTGATCGTCTCCGGCGCCTGGCAATGGCTGGAGCCGACGACCGAGGTCCCATGGGCCTTGTATCGCGTGGCGTGGGACCGGCCATGAAAAGAACAGCGGGATTCACATTGCTCGAACTGCTGGTGACGATCGCCATTCTCGGCGTTCTCGCGGCACTGCTCCTGCCCGCCCTCGCACGGGCCCGCGAACGCGCGCAAACCGCACAATGCGTCGGCAACCTCCATCAGTTTGGCCTGGCCTCCCAGATGTATTGGGACGACCACGAGGGGACCACGTTCCGCTACCGCGGAGACAGCACGGAAAACGGCGACGTTTACTGGTTCGGTTGGCTCGAACGGGGACCGGAAGGCCAACGCGCGTTCGATCCAACGCAGGGCGCCCTCTGGTCCTACCTCGCCTGCAAGCAGGTTGCGGTCTGTCCGGCGCTTCGGATCACCGCGCCGGATTTCAAGCCAAAGGCCCTTGGGGGCGCCGGCGGGTACGGTTACAACCTCTTTTTATCCGCGCCGGTTGGCGACCCGCCCGTGCGCGTGCTCTCCCTCCGGACACCGTCGGCCCTGGCGATATTCGCCGATTCGGCCCAGGTGAATGATTTCCAGCCTCCGGCATCCCCGGATCGCCCTCTTCTCGAGGCGTTCTACTACCTGAACACGACCGAACCGACCGTCCACTTCCGACACGGATTTCGCGCGGGCGTCCTCATGTGCGACGGGCACGTCTCTCGGGAACGGCCCGACCCAGCGTCGTTGGACCCGCGCCTGCCCGCTGCGCGGGTGGGGCGCCTGCCCGATGACCTCCTCGAACTGCCCCAGCCTTGAGGAATCCGAACTCCTCTTCTGCCAGCGGACTCCCTTCCTTCGTGTGCTACGTGTGCTTCGTGGTTTCCGGCTCAGGGGCGTGGAGTCGAAGGGACGGGATGCCCGTCCCGCACCTGGACCTCCTTCTCGAGCTTCCCCTGCGCGTCATACGTGCGGGCGACACCCTCGGGTTGGCCCTTGCTCACCTCGATTTCCTCGGAAAGCGTTCCATCCAGCCGCCATCGCCGGTACAAACCCTCAAGGTGGCCGGCAACGATCGGTACCTCCGATTCCTTTGATCCGTTCGGATACCATTTCGTGCGCAACCCGTGGGAGACGCCATTGGTGAAGAACTCCTGGATTTGCATCTGTTCGTTCGTGTACCAGCCCTCCGATTTCCCGTGCAGGAGCCCGTTGGAGATTGCCGATCGGGACCGGAGTCGACCCGTCGAATACCGTTCGATAATGAACCCAGTGTAGGGATTGGTTTCGGATTCGTGATAGATAAGTCCCCCCCGACGCGTGATCGCCGAAACGGCCACCTCGGATGCGGGCGGTGGCGCGGCGGACTGCGCCGGCGGTTCCTTCTTGGGTGAGCAGGACGTAAGCCCGCATAGGCCGGTAAGGACCAGCAAGCAGCGAAGGGTTCGATTCAATGGCATCATGGAGAGCTTCCTGTTCAAAAGAGAACGGCCAACCCCTGGAGGAGGCGTTCGTGAAGGCCGCCGAAGGCGCCGTTGCTGAACACACACAGGACATCCCCCGGACGGGCACGCGGAAGGACGTGCGCGGCGATTGCCTGCGCATCGGGAAGATACGCAGCGTCGGATCCACGCGCCCTCAGGTCCGACATCAGCCGCGCCGGATCGAGTCGCTGCTCGGGCGGCAACAGTTCGAGGCGCGCCACCTGCGCGATCACCACGACATCCGCCGACATCAATGCCTGCGCAAGTTCCACCTGAAAGACGTTGCGCCGGGTTGTGTTCGACCGCGGCTCGAAGATCGCCCAGACCCGGCGCCCGGGGAATCGGATGCGCAGTCCCCGAATGGTCTCCCGAATCGCTGTCGGGTGATGGCCGAAATCATCAATGACGGCGATCCCGCCGACCTCGCCTCGAAGCTGCATGCGGCGTTTGACGCCGCGGAAGGTGTTGAAGGCCGCCTGAATCCGGGCGTCCGAGAGGCCACAGTGCCTGGCGCACAGCACCACGGCGAGGCCGTTGCGCACATTGAACTCGCCCACCAGGGGGAGGCGAAAGGTGGAAGCGCCCACGGAAAACGCCGAGCCTTCCGGGTCCAATTGCAGGTCCCGCGCCTGATCATCATTGGTCGGTCCGAGCCCGAAGCGGCGGACGGGAAAGTATTTCGCGTCGGCCAGCAGGGGCGCCACGTTGGGATCATCGCCATTGGCCAGGAGGAGGCCATTGCGCGGGATCAACCTCATGAAATGGCTGAAGGATCGCTGGATCGCCGCGAGATTGTCGAAGATATCGGCGTGGTCCATTTCCAGGTTGTTGAGGATCCCGATCTCCGGGCGGTAGTGCACGAACTTGCTCCGCTTGTCGAAGAACGCCGTATCGTACTCGTCGCCCTCCAGGATGAACCATTCGCTGTCCGTGAACCGGGCGCCCTGTCCCAGGTTGACGGGGATGCCTCCAATCAGGTAGCTGGGACGTCTCCCCGCCTGCTCGAACACCCAGGTGAGGAGCGAGGTGGTGGTCGTCTTGCCGTGCGTGCCCGTGACCACGATGGATCGACGTCCCTGCAGAAAGAACTCCCGCAACAATTCGGGCAGCGAACAATAGCGAAGCCGGCGCTCCAACACGGCCTCCGCTTCGGGGTTGCCGCGCGAGATGGCGTTACCAATCACCACCAGGTCCGGTCGATGCGCCAGGTGTTCCTCCGCGTAGTCCGCGCGAACCTCAATGCCGCGTTCCGCGAGAAACGTCGACATCGGCGGATAGACATTCTCGTCGGAGCCCGTGACGGCATACCCCTGATCCTTCAGCGCCGCCGCGACGGACGCCATGGCCGTGCCGCAAATGCCGGTGAAATGAATCGATCGAATGGGACCCAGCACGCGAACGATCATGCGGCAGACCCACCCCGCGAAAAGCCGAAACCGGGCGCGCGACGCCCGGTCGCTCCCGGCGAGCCTCACACCGGGGACCAGGGATAACAGCCAGGGGCAAACGAGGCACGAGCGCGGCCCCCGGAATAGCCGGGTGCCAAACGCCGGGCGTTGAAGCGGCGTAAACGCCGCGCGCCAGTTCCAATCGGACCGCGGGCTTCAGCCCGCTTCGCCGTTGGAGGCCGCCAGGGCGTGAAACAGCGGGTCGCAGAGCGACGCGTGTCGGCCCGCCTCGCATGCAACACACCCCATCAAGCTTTCACCCACTCGGCGAGGGATCGCATCAGCTTCCATGGAAGGGAACCCTCCAGGATCCCTGGCCAATCCGGCAGGAACGGCACCTCCCGGACCGTCTTTGTTCCCAGTCGATCCACGAGGTAATCGTGATTCGTGCGACGGACGAGCGAGGTGCGGCGCGAGGCCACCAGCGCCACGACAGCCCGGCGGCGATACCGAGCCGGCAGCGCCTCGAGCGTTAGGAGGACCGCGTTCAGGACGCCGAGGCGATTGGCGGCGACAATCACCGGCACGGCGTCCAGGGCCTTGATCAGATCGCGACTGTCGAAGTCCTCCCCCAACGGACTGAGGAGACCGCCGGCGCCTTCGATCACGATCCCGTCAAACCGTGGGCGCAGGCCGTCGATGTATCGGACCACCTCCGCCAGGCGGACCGCCTGTCCTTCGCGACGCGCCGCGATCAGCGGCGACATGGCTGCACGAAAAAACCACGGATTGATCTGATCCAGGCTCGGCCGCGCCCCGGGAGGCCCGCCTGGAACGACAGCCGCCCGGCGCAGGATCCTCGCATCCCCGCGCCCGCCGGAGCACACGGGCTTGACGCCGATCGACCGATGGCCCGCGACCGCCGCCGCCCGCACCAGCAGGGAGGCGATGACGGTCTTTCCAACGCCGGTCCCGGTGCCGGTGATGAAGAGGGTGGGAATCAGGCGAGGAGTTCCTGAACGACGCGTCCCGAGACGTCCGTCAGGCGGAAGTCGCGCCCTTGAAACCGGTAGGTCAGCTTCTCGTGATCGAAGCCCAGCAGATGCAGGAGGGTCGCGTGCAGGTCATGGACGTGGACCTTGTCCCTGGCGACGTTGAAGCCGAGGTCGTCGCTTTCACCCAGGGTGATTCCCGGTTTCACGCCGCCGCCGGCCAGCCACATGGAGAAGGCATTGGGATGGTGATCGCGCCCATCATTGCCGCCCTGAACCATCGGCGTGCGCCCAAATTCGCCGCCCCAGATCACCAGGGTGTCCTCCAGGAGCCCCCGGCGTTTGAGGTCCTTCACGAGCGCTGCGCAAGCCCTGTCGGTGTCGAGGCAGTTCTTGCGAAGGTCATGAACCAGGTTGCCGTGTTGATCCCACGCCTCATGGAAGATCTCGACGAACCGCACCCCGCGTTCGATCAGGCGCCGAGCCAGGAGACAGCAATTCGCGAACGAGCTGCGCCCTGGCTCCGCCCCGTAAAGCTCGAGCGTCTCCTTTGATTCGCGCGCCAGGTCGACGACCTCCGGCGCGCTGGCTTGCATCCGGTACGCCATCTCGAACGAACTGATCCGCGTGGCGATCTCGGGGTCGCCCACCGTGTCGAGGCGGAGCCGGTTGAGACGGTTGACCGTGTCAATCGTGTCCCGTTGCATCGGGTCGTCCACCCCCGGCGGGTTCGACAGGTAAAGAACCGGGTCGCCGATGCTGCGAAATTGCACGCCGGAATAGACGGTCGGCAGAAAGCCCGAACCCCAGTTGGACGAACCGCCGCTGGGTCCCTTGGCGCCCGTGCTGAAGACGACGAAGCCCGGCAGGTCCCTGGACTCGACACCCAGTCCGTATAGCGACCAGGCCCCGAAGCTCGGCCGGCCGAAGATCTGGGAGCCCGTCGACATCAGGATCTGTCCGGGGGCGTGATTGAACGCATCGGTCGTCATGCCCCGCACGATGGCGATGTCGTCAGAGACCTCGGCGAGATGCGGCAGCAATTCCGAAAGCTCCGCGCCGCACCGGCCGTGCTTTGCGAACTTGAACTTCGGCCCAAGCAGCTTGCTGTGGGGATTGATGAAGGCGGCCCTGTAACCCTTCAGGAGTTCCGCGGGCGGCAGGGTGCCGTCAAACCGCGCCAACTGCGGCTTGTAGTCAAACAGTTCCAGGTGGCTCGGGGCGCCGGCCATGAAGAGATAAATCACCCGCTTCGCTCGCGCCTTGAAGTGCGGCCGCCGCGGTGCCAGCGGATCGGCGGGAGCGCTCGCCGCAAAACCCGTTTCCTGGAGAAGCTGAGAAAGGGCAATCGTGCCGAGACCGACGCCGCATTGGTGGAAGAACCAACGGCGGGTGACCGCGCGGGGATCCTGGCCACGGTAGAGATGGGACTGACAGTTCATGCGTGGGTCATTCCTTGGTGATGGTTTCGTCGAGGTTGAGCAGGGCCCGGCTCACGACGGTATACGCGGCGAGTTGGGTCGGGGTCACGTTGGTGGGAAGGTCCTTGGACCGCTCGCCGGTTGCGCCGGCCAGGTCGCGCGGGTTCACCCATCCCTCGGCCAGCCGCTGCCGCTGCCGGTCCAGGAGGCCCTCGAGTTCCTTCAGTTCGTCGGGGGTCGGCCTGCGGCTCAGCACGGTCCGAAAGGCGAGCCGCAGGCGCTCGTCGTCGGAGGGTCCCGCGGCTTCCAGCGTGCGGCGCGCCAGGGCCTGCGCGGCCTCGACAAACAAGACCTCATTCAACGACGTCAGTGCCTGAAGGGGCGTGTCGGACCGCTGTCGACGCACGCAGGAGAAATCCCCGTTCGGGGCATCGAAGGTCTGGAACACCGGGTATGGAACGCTGCGAAATCGGAAGGTGTAGAGTCCACGCCGATAGCGATCCGGACCCATGTCTTCGTTCCACACCTTGGGTCCATAACTGGCGGGAGGTTTGAAAAGGAATGCTGGCGCAGGCGGATGGACCGGCGGGCCGCCGAGGGCCGGGTTCAGGAGACCGCTGACCGACAGGACCGTGTCGCGGATGAGTTCGGCGTCCAGCCGGAACCGGGGACCCCGGGCGAGCAGACGGTTGTAGGGATCCCGCGCGTAGAGATCCGGCGTGACATGGGAGGACTGCCGGTAGGTGGCGCTGTGAACGATGAGGCGGTGGAGATGCTTCAGACTCCACGGCTTCGGGGTGTCCTCGCCGGGCAGGCGCACCGTCGGTTCCATGAATTCCACGGCGAGCCAGTCCAGCAGCGCCGGATGGGATGGGGGTGGCGACTGGGTGCCGAGGTCCTCGCTGGTCTCGACGATCCCGATCCCGAAATACTGCTGCCAGACGCGATTCACAATGGACCGCGCCGTGGTGGGCGAGCGGCGATCCACCAGCCAGCGCGCAAACGACAGCCGGTTGCGCGGCGCGTCCTTCGCAAGGGGGTGAAGAAATGAGGGAACGCCCGGCTCAACGGCTTCCTCCGGGCTGAGCCAGTCCCCGCGTTTGAGGCGATGCGTGACGCGGAACTCGTCACCCGGCCCCTGGTCCGTTCGCGCGATCAGCGTCAGTGTCGGGGCGCCCTCGGGCCATTGCCGCCACAAGGCTTCGATCCGGTCATTGGTCTCGTGAAACTCCGGGACGGTGGTGCGCCAGTAGCGAAAGACCGCCTCGCGCTGCTCCTGGGTTCGATGGCCCGGCGCCACGGCGAGGATCTCCCGGACCGCGGCTGGGACAGGATCAGCCACGACATCGGCCCGCTCGGTCACGCTGATTCGCCAACGGCCGAGGTTGTGGTTCTCGTTGTCGTCGGAGTTGTCGCCCCCATGATTCTGTTGCAGGCCGAGTTCCAGGATCACGCCGGCGGGAAACCGGATTGGCTTTTCCGAAACGAAAACCGCCTTGCGATCGACATTACGGCGGCCAGGCCCGGCGTCGATACCCCACGCCGTGTCCGGATTGCCGTCGACGGCGAAGGCGACCGGACCGTAGACCCGCTTGTCCCCGCCGTTCCTCTTGCGACTCTCCGACTGGAACTCCGGCTCGAGCGGTTTCTCCGGATTCGAGAAATCCGCGGTCGCCTTCACGAACTTGACGACCACCTTGTTCGTGGGCTGCGCGAGGTCGATGGCGGTGACCTTGAACTCAGTCAAGGCGGACATGCCGTGGATCGAGCGACCGGGTCCGCGACAGGGAAGCTCCGGGTCAGTCAATTGTTCAAGACGGAAGGCGGCGATGGACGCAAGATGATTGGTGCCGCGGAACTCGGCCGTCCATTGGGTGGGGGAATAGCTGGCTGCGCGGATTGAGCCGTCTGGATAGTAGTAGAAGCGCTCGCCATTATCCCCGGCGTTCGAGCACTGGACGACCTGCCAATCCGGCTGATTGTCCCGAACCTCGGTCTCCCACGCGGCCATGCGCGTCTCCCAGTCCGGCGTGCGATGCCTGAGTTGTTCCTCGAGATCGCGCATCTCCCGCCGAATGTCGGCGATGTGCATCCACTCCTCCGGCGTGTAGGCGACCTGCGAACCTTCGTGGTCATTGTTCAGGAACGCGAACATCCGGTAGTACTCCTCCTGCTTGAGAGGATCGAACTTGTGGTCGTGACACTGGGCGCACTGGATGGTCAGGCCGAGGATCCCCTTCCCGATCGCGTCCATGCGGTCGAACATCGTCTCCATCCGGAATTGCTCGGGATCGACCCCCCCTTCCTCGTTGAGCATGGCATTCCGGAGAAACCCCGTGGCCACGCGTTGGGCAGGCGTGGCGCCGGGCAACAGGTCGCCGGCGATCTGATCAATGATGAACTGGTCGTAGGGCAGGTCGTCGTTCAGGGCATCGACGACCCAATCCCGGTAGAACCAGATGAATCGCGGCTTGTCCTTCTCGAAGCCGTCGCTGTCCGCGTAGCGGGAGGCATCCAGCCAGAACCGCCCCCAACGTTCGCCGTAGTGCGGCGAGGCCAGCAGGCGCTCAACGGCGCGGGTGTAGGCCTCGGCCGAACCGTCCGCGACAAAGGCCTCCACCTCCGCGGTCGTCGGCGGAAGCCCCGTGAGGTCGAAATGCAGGCGACGGAGAACGGTGATGGGATCGGCTTCCGGCGACGGATGCAGGCGCTCGCTGTCAAGCCGCGCGCGAACGAATGCGTCGATGGGATCGCGCAGACCTCCCGAACTCCAGTCGGCCGGGGTCGGCAGGGGCGGGCGGACCGGGGGAATGAAGGCCCAATGAACCTTCGAGGAGCGGGCCGGATCGTCGCCGGCCCGGATGGGCTGCGACAGGGAGGCAATCACCGCCAGGAACCCGCCGGCCAGGAGCACCGTCCGGCTCGGGAATGGACAGGGGAGCAGACGTGACACGTCCTCCGTATTAGCAGCGGAACGGCGATGTGACCAGAGTCGATCGGGGTCATTCAACCTTCATGAACCTGCCCTCACCCCATTCCTCTCCCATTCCGATCGGGCAGGTCCTGCCAACTCTGTGTCGGCCACCTTGACTTGCGCGCGCAAGGACCGGGAGACTGGGCGGGCATGGCGGAACCGAAAGAAAATCCGTTGATGGAAAAGATCGTGTCGCTCTGCAAGCGACGCGGATTCATCTATCCGTCGTCCGAAATCTACGGCGGCATCAACGGTTTTTGGGACTACGGTCCGCTGGGGGCGGAGTTGAAGCGGAACGTCAAGGAGTTGTGGTGGCAGAGCATGACCCGCCTGCGCGACGACGTGGTCGGCCTGGAGGCCACCATCATCATGCACCCGCTCATCTGGAAGGCGTCCGGCCACGTCGACACCTTCGCCGACCTCATGCGCGAGTGTCCCCTCACCCACAAGCGGGTCCGCGCCGACCAGGTGGAACCGCAAAGTGGCGTCGCCTATTTCTTCGCGGGCGCCGATTCCCGAAAGAGCGTGGACGAAGAGGTCAACCGATTGATCGATGCCTTCCGTCGGGAGCCGTCCAGGTTCGTGGAGGAAGGCATGATCGAGAGGGCGTCCAAGACCATCAACAATCTCTGCGAGAAGGTGCGAGATCGCCACGAGGCAATCGATGTGGCCAACGAGGTGGAGGCCCTCGGTTTCGCCAACGAGGCCAAGGAAATCAAGCGGGCACTCAAATCGGAGCTCACCGCGGATGGCATCTACGCGCCTTTTACCATCCTGCTGCCGGCCGGCAAATCCGTGGAGGTCGCCCTCGCCCGGGCGCGGGATTACTACGCCCAACGCGGGGTTGAGGATCCTGTGCCCATTCCGTTGTTCCGTGAGGACGTGAAGGACTCCACCGACTACCACCCGGAGAGCGGGGTGCTGCTCGGCGAGGCCCGCCCGTTCAACCTGATGTTTCGGACGACCGTCGGACCGGTCGCCGACGAGGAGAACGTGGTGTATCTCCGGCCGGAGACGGCGCAGGCCATTTTTGTTCAGTTCAAGAATGTGCTGGAGACGTCGCGCCAGAAGATCCCCTTCGGCATCGCCCAGATCGGAAAGGCCTTCCGCAACGAGGTGACTCCGCGAAACTTCACCTTTCGATCCCGTGAGTTCGAGCAGATGGAACTCGAATTCTTCATCAGGCCGGACGAGGTGGTCGAGGCGATCCACGGGTCGGTGGCGCAGCCGGCCGGCACGGGCCATCCCGGCGAGCCCCAGCCGAACTGGGGCTGGCGCCTGTGGCACCAGTATTGGGTCGAGGAGCGGCTCCGGTTTTACGAGGGGATCGGCCTGCAGAGGCACCAGCTCGAGGAGTACTGGCAGAAGCCGGAGGAACTCGCCCACTATGCCCGCGCGACGGTCGATGTGCTGTTCAAATTCCCCTTCGGCACCCAGGAACTGGAAGGCATCGCCGCGCGCAGTGATTTCGATCTGTCGCAGCACCAGCGGGCGTCCGGAAAGTCCATGGCGGTGTTCGATGAGGAGTTGAGAACGGCGTGGACGAAACTGGACCCGGCACGATCCCATTCCCTCATGGAACGTTACGAGGCCGCGCGCATGGCCTATTTGGCCCGAACCGGGGCGGCCGAAGACGTCGCCTCCCGCGAGGCCCGGCAAAATGCCGAGGGCCTCGCCAAGGGCAGTTATATCCCGCATGTTGTTGAACCCTCCGCGGGTGTGGACCGGCTGCTGCTGGCGCTCATCACCTCCGCCTACGGGGAGGATGAAGTCCCTGACGAGAAGGGACAGCCCGAGTCGCGGGTTGTGATGCGCTTTCACCCGCGGGTGGCGCCGGTCAAGGTCGCGGTCTTTCCGCTGCTCAAGAACAAGCCGGACCTGGTTCGAAAGGCCCTCGAGATCCGCAAACTTCTCCGGCCCCACATGGCGGTGTTCTACGACGACGCGGGGGCGATCGGGAGGCGCTACCGCCGACAGGACGAGGCGGGAACCCCGTTCGGCGTGACCGTCGATTTCGAAACCCTCGGCGAGAAGGGACCCGATCTGATGGATACGGTGACGGTGCGGAACCGGGACACCTGCCGGCAGGAGCGCCTTCGGATCGCGGACCTGTTAACCTGGCTGCTGGAAAGGTTGCGCTAGTCCGGTCCACAGATCCCATGCAGGACAATCCTCCCATCGCATTTCAGCCGAAGCCCTGGTTCACCCCGCGGCGCATCTCTTATTTTTTCATGGCTTTGATGCTGGCCCTGATCGGAGGGCTGCACATGGCGACGCTGCTGCTCACCACGCTCTTCTCGTATTTCGCCCTGCGTCAATTCAGCGGTGGACGCAGCAAGATTCTGGGGTTGGTGATCTTCGCGGTGGTGGTGAGCGCGGCGGCCTACGGGCTTTCGTTTTTCACCAAGCAGGCCTACGTCGCCTTCCCTCGAATCGCCAAGGAGACGATTCCGGCGGTCGTCGGGTTCGCGGAAAAGAAGGGCATTGTCCTTCCGTTCACGGACTATGCGAGTCTGCGGCACGTGGCGCTGAACGAGGTTCAGGAGCGATTCAGCAACCTCGGCCGCTATGCCCGCGACGCCATGTTCGTCCTGGTGTACCTGGTCATCGGCATCGTCGTTGCCGTCAGCCTGTTCATCAACGCCCGGCTGGGAGTCGAGGACGATCCGCACACCGCGCGGGACAGTCTCTACGCCTTGACGGCCCACGAGATCGCCATGCGATTCATCACGTTTTACCGGAGTTTCACCATCGTGATGGGGGCGCAGATCCTGATTTCGATCATCAACACGGCGCTGACGGCCATCTTTCTCTACTGGGGCGGATTTCCCTTCGCGACGGTCCTGATGGTTTGCACGTTCCTGTCCGGGCTGCTGCCCATCATTGGAAACATCCTCGGCAACACGCTGATCACGGGTGTGGCCTTCACCCTGTCACCCCAGATGGCCCTGTTTGCGCTGGTGTTTCTCGTGACCATTCACAAGCTCGAATACTTTCTGAACAGCAAGATCATCGGCGATCGCATCCGGAACCCGATGTGGCTGACGTTGCTTGGCCTGCTCCTGGGCGAGAAACTCATGGGCATTCCCGGGATGATTCTCGCGCCCATTGTCCTGCACTACATCAAGGTGGAGTCCTCCCAGGCGCGGGCGGAGGCGGAACCGCCTTCACCCTGGATCGCACAGGAAACGCGCAGCGACCTGCTTCTCCACCGCTGAAAGCCTTTCAAGGGTTTCCAGCCCGCCGGTGCCGTCCGGGGTCCAATGCCGCCGGCGACCGGCCAGGTTGCCGCCGCGACGTTCCACCGATGGGGGAATCGCTTCGCAATTGCGCGCGGCGCGTACGCCTCGCGCGCCGGGTCGGAAACGCCCAGGTTAGACAAAGGGCGTCAGACCGGGCATGGCGACCGGCGGTTCGCGCAGGGCCATTTCCCAGTGAAACGCCGGGTCGCCGGAGACGTCCTCCTGCCAGCTCATCCATTTCGCGAGGTTCTGCTGCGAGTTCATGGCCTGCTCCCAGGTGATCTCCTGCCCGGTATACGCTGCCATGCGCCCCATGATGGCCACGAGGGTGCTGTAGGCCATGCGGATGCCGTCATTGAGGGGCTCGCCCTTTCGGATCGAGGCGAACATTTCGTTGTGCTCGACCTGGTACATGTTCTCCAGGCCTTCGCGGCTGCGAAGGCGCCACGGGTTGTCCCCCGTGATCATGAGCGGACCGAAGGCCTTGATCTGCGCGACCCCCTTCGTGCCGATGAAATAGTCCGAATTATCGGAGGCGGTGTTGGGTTGCTGGCGAGAGAAGTGGTACCCGCGCGCGCCATTCGCGTACTCGTAGACGACGCTGAAATGGTCATAGATCTGGCCAAACTCCGCACCCGTGCGGACCTGGCGGCCGCCAAGGGCGACGCACTTCACGGGCGGTTCGTCCCGCATGGCCCATTGCATCTTGTCGATGCTGTGGACCGCCTGTTCGACCAGGTGGTCCCCGGAGAGCCAGGTGTAGTAGTACCAGTTGCGCAGCTGGTAGGTCATGTCGTTCCAGTCGGGCTGACGGGGCTTCACCCAGAGTGAGCCGGTGTTGTAGGTGTTCTGGAGAGCCATCGGCTGCCCGATCTGCCCGTCGTGTATCCGCTGGAAGATCTGGCGCTCCGCCGGGTTGTACCGCCAGCAGAACCCCGCCACCATCGCCAGCTTCTTCGCCTTGGCCGCCGCCACCGCCTCGAGGACCATCCGGATGCCGGGTCCATCGGTTGACATCGGCTTCTCGGTGAAGACGTGTTTGCCGGCCTCGACACATTTCTTCAGGTGATACGGCCGAAATCCGGGTGGCGTGGCGAGAATCACGACGTCCACGCCGCTGGCGAGGACCTTGTCGATGGCGTCGAAGCCGAGAAACGAGGTGTCCGGGGTGGCCATCATCCGCTCGGAGTGCTCCTTCTTCAACTGCTCGGTGCTCAGTTTGAGGCGGTCCTCAAAGATGTCGCCCATGGCATGGAGCACGACATTGGGGTCGGCGTGAAGGGCCTGGCTGGCCGCGCCCGTTCCCCTGCCGCCACACCCCACCAAACCGACCTTCAGCGTCTCGCTGTTGGCGGCGAAGGTCCGGGGCGCCACCCGGATGAAGGGAGCAACCGCGGCCATGGCGGTGGTACGCTTGAGGAAGGCCCGGCGGTTCGTGCCAGGAAAGGCGGAAGGGGTCATCATAGGCCGGAACCCTTTTCGCCCTCGCCGCCGTCCGTCAAGTGCAGCGTCTGGCAAAAAGTCCCCGCCGTCAGTCGACGTACACGGCCTTGACGTTGACGAACTCCAGGCAAGCCCCGCCATGGGCAAAGGAACCTCGGCGCCATTCCCTGGACGTCTCCGCGACCCGGCGGCATTTGGAAAGCGCCTGATCGTCGGTATCCTGGAGACAGGCCTCCAGGCGCTCGCCGATGGCCGGATTGATGGAGATCAGATGCATATCCAACCGCATACGTGCGGGCGGGTTCGCGCGCAAGCGGCCGTCCGGTTCCCATCGGCTATTGAAAATCCTCCCTTCCCACCGCAATAAACGGGCGACGGCTTACGCAACATGAACCTCGACGACGCACAGATGGCCCAAGTGAGGCAATGGGTGGATCAGGGACTCAAGGTGGCCGAGATCCAGAACCGGCTCGCCGAATCCTTCGGGATGCGCCTGACCTATATGGAGGCGCGCCTGCTGCTCGACGACCTCAAACTTCGCCCCAAAGATGCGCCGCCGCGCCCAACCTCCGGATCCATCCTCACCCAAACGCCACCCTCCCCGAAACCCGCGGGGAGCCTGGAGACCCCGGGCAAGCCCGCAGCCCCGGCAAAGCAGGCCGGTAAAGTCTCGGTGACGGTCGACGAAGTCGCGCGTCCGGGCTCCCTGGTCGGGGGCACGGTCAACTTCCGCGACGGACAAACCGCCGAATGGCAACTGGACCAGTTTGGTCGACTGGCCGTGGTGCCCAGGCAGCCCGGCTACAAGCCCAGTGCCCAGGATGTGGAGGAGTTTCAGAAGGAACTCGACGGGGTGCTCGCCCGGCTCGGCTACTGAGGAGGCGACCCGTCATCGCCCCGATTTTCATGCGTCTTCGATTCACCGGGATTTTGGACAGCCTTTCGCTGGGAGAACTCGTCCGCCAATCGCTGGAGACCGGGCCGGATGAACTCAATCCCCTTCTCGCTGCCGGTGGCGGGCACCTGACCCTGCCGGACTTCGCGCATCTCCTTTCGCCGGCGGCGGGCGAACGGCTCGAGGAACTCGCCCGCCAGTCACGCGCCCTCACGCGAAAGAGATTTGGCCGGGTCGTCCGCCTCTTCGCTCCGCTCTACCTGTCCAATGAGTGTGTCAACAACTGCGCGTATTGCGGCTTCTCGCGCGACAACCCCATCCTGCGGGTGACCCTCGAACCCGCGGACGTCGTTCGCGAGGCCGCGGCCCTCCGAAACCAGGGATTTCACAGCATCCTGCTCGTCGCGGGCGAACACCCGCGCTTCGTCTCGAACGATTACCTTCGGGCCAGCGTGACAGCGGTCCGCTCCATCGTCCCGTCGGTTTCCCTGGAGGTCGGCCCAATGGATGTCCCGGACTACGCGCGCATGGTCACGGCGGGTGCCGACGGGCTTGTGGTGTACCAGGAGACTTATGATCGCGACATTTATTCCCGCGTTCACACCTTCGGACCCAAGAAGGATTTCGACTGGCGCCTGGCCACCGCCGAGCGCGCCTACGAGGCGGGGTTCCGGCGCCTGGGAATCGGGGTGCTCTTCGGACTCGCCGACTGGCGGCGGGAAGCCATCGCGCTCGCCGCGCACGCCGCCTGGCTGACCCGGTATTGCTGGAAGGCCCAACTCACCGTGTCCCTTCCCCGCCTCCGGCCGTGTGCCGGGGAGTTTCAGCCCCTGACCCGGCTCGCTGATCGCGAACTTGTCCAACTCGTCTGCGCCTTTCGCCTTTTCCTGCCCGATATCGGCATTGTGCTTTCCACGCGGGAGCCCCCCTCGCTTCGGGACGGACTTGTGCCGCTCGGCATCACCCTCATGAGCGCCGGCAGCCACACCGAACCCGGCGGCTATACGGGGGCCGGACACGACCAGGTCCATGTCACCCGACGGGGGCGGATCGAGGCGGCTGGGGCAACCGAGTGGGCCGCCAGGGAAGGACATCTCACTCCCGCGACCGGTCAGTTCGACATCGCCGACCACCGCCCCCCGTCCGAGGTTGCCCGCGTTCTGCGAGGGCAGGGTCTTGAGCCGGTCTGGAAGGATTGGGACACGGCCCTGGGGGGCGACGGCGTGGGGGTCCGGGAGGATCTCATCCCGCCTGCAACGGAGATCGATCCCGACACGATCCGCGGCGTGATTGCGACCTGAAAGGAAGACCGCTCCGCGGCCACCTACACATACAGGACCCGCTCGAGGTCGCGGACGACGACACTCTGGAAGGGGTATCTCTCTTCCGGGTCGGCCTCCAGGCATTTGAGGATCGTCCGCTCGAGGAGGGCCGGGACACCGGGATTCACGTCGCGGGGCTTTCGGAAATCGGAGCGATCGAGCTGCCGGCGAAGGATCTGTTCGGGGTTCTCCCCCGGGAAAGGCTTCTCCAGGGTCACCAGTTCGTAGGCCATCACGCCGAAGGCGAAGATGTCGGCGCGATGATCGAAGGGCTGACGCTGCAACTGTTCCGGGGCCATGTAGGCTGGCGTTCCCGGGTTGCGGGAGGACTTCCGCGGCGTATCCGGTCTGGGTTGTGCCAGGTCAAAATCAATGAGTTTGACGTTTGCGTTGCGCGTGACCAGGACGTTCTCGGGTTTGAAGTCCAGGTGCATGTAGCCTGTATCATGCACGTGCTCGAGCGCGCGGGCGCTGTCGATCAGGATGTTTCCAAGGAACTCCTGCAAAAGGTCGTCACACCGGGAGAGCACCAGCTTCAGATTCGAGGCCTCGACGTACTCCATCGCGAGAAACGGGCATCCATCGATCCGACCATGTTCCCGGTAGCCGATGATCAACTCGCTTCCCTGGAGTCTCTGAAGCACCTCGCATCCGTTGTAGAAACGGTTGCGCTCGGTGAAGGCGAAGAGCGAACTATTGATGAGTCGGCGCACGGCGACCGATCGCCGGTTGGCGTCGCGGGCGAGCCAGATCTCGGAGAACCCGCCGCGGTTGATGAGTTCCTCCAACCGGTAGGGTCCGAAGTCGATCGGGGCAACTTCCATCTCGTCCTGGTCTGCGATACTGGCGGCCGTCATACACCTCTAGCGCCCAGTACCACGACAGGAGGCGTGAATCCACTGGTTGTTTGCGGGCACAGTGCGGCACAGCGGCGTTGAGCCGGCGCCCGCCGCGAACCTAAACTCGCGCGTGAGCCGTGTCTCCTGGCTGGCCGGATATCTCGCCATGGTCTTTGTCGGAGGCGCCCTTCTCGCGCCCTGGCTGTGGTGGGGGGCGCAGGCGTGGGCCTCCGAGCCGGGCGCCCCCGGCTGGGCGGCGGCCTTGGCGCACCAACCCTTCCATCGATACGTCCACCGATGCCTGCTCGGTCTCGCGCTCGCGGGGTTGCTTCCGATGGCGCGAATCCTGGGGTGCCGGCACTGGCGCGATGTGGGGCTTGCCCGCGATCCGCGAGCGTGGGGCAACGCCGCGCGGGGAGCGCGCCTTGGCTTCCTCATGTTCGCGGCGCTGCTGTTGTATGAGTTGGCGACCCATGTGCGCGAAGGGCGCAGCGGTCTCACGATCGCCGGCGCGCTGTCGGCGGTCGGTCGGGCTTCGCTTTCGGCCATTGCCGTGGCTGTCATCGAAGAGATCCTGTTTCGCGGGGTACTGTTCGGCGGGCTTCGCGGAAGTCTTGGCATTCTCCAGGCGATGCTCCTGTCCAGCGCGGTGTATGCGATCGTGCATTTCATGGATCGTCCGCCGGCGCCGGTGGCGGTGGGATGGGATTCGGGACTCGAGGCGGTCCGTCAGATGCTGGCGGGAAGCCTCTCATTGGCGCGCCTGGTGCCCGGGTTCTTCACTCTCTTCGCCGCCGGCACGCTTCTGGCCTGGATGTATCAACGGACGGGTACTTTGTACTTTTCGATGGGACTCCACTCCGGATGGGTATTCTGGATCAAGATGCGCGGGTGGGTGACTGCGCCGGGATCGGGCGCGACAGCAAGTGGAGGGAGATGGGAACTAGTCTCGGGGTGGCCGGCACTTGTTGTGATTGTAATTGTGCTTGCGTGGATAGTCAGGAGGGATCGAGTGAAGATTCAGAAGGGCTCTAAATCACTCACCTGAAGTAGAGCGACGAGTCGGATCTGCCAGAGTGGCCGGGCTTTCCGATTGACCCCTAGTAGTTTTCGTGTTCCAGTGTTTTTGCCGAAAGGACATTCCAGAACATGATTCCTAGTACAGATACCCTTCGCCGGGCTGCTGAAATCCTTCAGGAGATCGAAAGACTACAAGCCGAGTTAGCTGGGTTGTTCGCGTCCCCGGAAGGGCAGCAGACCAAGCCGCGGCGGGGTCGTCCACCGGGGAAGCGTCGGCGGATGAGTCCCGAAGCCCGGGCGCGGATCGCGGCGGCGGCACGCACGCGGTGGGCGCGCTACCGGGCGGACAAGAAAGGCGGGTCCAGGTAATCCGATTCCAAACTCACGGCCTGCGGATCGGTGTTCGCGTCCGCGCCGTCTGTATTTTAGGCGGGTCGGATGCCTGGCTGCTCAACTCTGGAATGGGCAGGATGGCGGCGGGTCGAGGAATGGCTCCGGCCGTTGCTTTCGCTGGTGTATCCGGAGGTATGTGTCCTGTGCGGTCGCGAACGTGCGGGACCGCGGGAGGGGTACGTGGGTTTCTCCTGCCGTTCGGCGCCGGGACATGTGCGAGCAGTCGGGACCCCGCGCTGCGAACGCTGCGGGCTTCCCTACGCGGGTGCGATCGAGGGAACCTTTACCTGTGCGAATTGCCACAGCCTGGATCTCCAGTTCGATGCCGCGCGCGCGGCGGTGCTCGCGACGCCGTTCCTGCTGGAGATCATTCACCGTTACAAATACCAGGGGGCGATCTGGCTTGAACTCTTTCTTGCGGAGCTCCTGCTTGGTGAGTCCGTACCCTGCCTGCGCGGCGGCGGCTGGGATGGCCTGGTGCCCGTTCCGTTGCATCCCCTGCGCGAGCGGGAGCGCGGGTTCAATCAGGCCGCACGACTCGCCGCACGCCTGTCGCATGCAACCTGCATCCCGGTTCTTCGTGGTGTCGTTCATCGGCGCGCCGCAACTCGCACGCAGACCCTCCTGAACCGTCGGGAACGGGCAAGAAACGTGGCCGGCGCCTTCGAGGTACGGTCGCGAATCCGGCTGGACAACCGGCGATTGGTGGTAGTGGATGATGTCCTTACGACGGGAGCGACCACCAGCGCGGTGAGTCGGGCACTCCGCCAGGCGGGGGCCGCGGAGGTCGTCGTGTGGACGGTGGCCCGGGGAACGTAGAGCGCCTGAACGACCAGGAGGAACCTGGATGTATTCACGGCGAGGATTGAGTTCGCCCTATTAAGAAGCATGAGCATCGATCGATTCCCGAGGAAGAAACCGCACGTAGAATCCTTCGACCCGGCCCTGAGCCCGCCGGCGGTTACGGGAGACACCTCATTCTTCAAGAAACCGAAAATCGCCGCCGGACGGCCCCGTAAGAAAGACATCCCGGAGGGTCTCTGGACAAAATGTCCGAAGTGCGCGTCGATGATTTTCGATCGCGAACTGGACGAGAACCTGAAGGTATGTCCCCGCTGCCACCATCACTTTCCCATCGGCGCGAGGGAACGGGTCCACGCCCTGGTGGAGACCTGCACCTTCCAGGAGATGGATGCCGACATGGTTAGTCTCGATGTCCTGAGGTTTTCCGGGGCGACCAGTTACGAATCGAAGCTCGACGGCTACAGGCGCAGCACCGGTCTCAACGAGGCGGTCGTGACCGGCATCGGCTCCTTCGGACCCCACCGCGTCGCACTTGGCGTCATGGACTTCTCCTTCATCGGAGGTTCGATGGGATCGGTCGTCGGCGAGAAACTTACCCGCCTTATAGAAACCGCGACGGATCGCAACCTGCCGGTCGTGATCATTTCCACCAGCGGCGGCGCGCGCATGTACGAGGGTATGTTCAGCCTGATGCAGATGGCCAAGACCAGCGGTGCGCTCGCCTACCACGCGGCCGCTCGGCTTCCCTACGTGAGTGTCCTCACCCAGACCACCTACGCCGGAGTGATGGCCAGCTTTGCCAGCCTCGGGGATCTCATCCTGGCCGAGCCCGGGGCGATGATCGGCTTCGCGGGCCCGCGGGTCATCAAGGACACCACCCAGAGCGAACTCCCGTCCGGATTTCAAACCGCCGAGTTTCTCCTCGAACGCGGCCTGATCGACGCCATTGTCCCGCGCCGCGACCTTCGCGAAAGGCTCGTATTCTACCTCGAGTTTTTCAAAGGCCGCCGGAACGACGCCGCCTGAGGTCCCAAGGCGGGGACACCCCGCGGTCGCGCGATTGCGGCGCCCGCTTGACGCCCCGGCGCGCGGTCCGCAGCCTGCCCGTCCGACGCCTTCTCCCATCCCGCACCCACTCATGCGCAGTGCTGTCACCCTTTCCCTGGTGCCGGAGGCCAGAAACGGCCCGTTTGTCCTCCATGGCGATCTCGAGGTGGCCTGCGCGCGAGCGGCGGATCTCGGATTTCGCGCGGTCGAATTGTTTCCCCTGGACGGCGAGGCGCTGAATACCCGGTTGCTCCGCCAGGTCCTGCACCGGAATTGCCTGGAGATCGCTGCCGTGGGAACGGGCGCCGGCTGGGTGCGCCGCCACCTGTCGCTGACCGATCCGGATCCGGAGGTTCGCGGCGAAGCGCGGCAGTTCGTTTCCGGGATGATCGAATTTGCCGGCGGCCTTGGCGCTCCGGTGATCGTGGGTTCGATGCAGGGGAAGACAGGTCCGGACGTGTCCCGAAGCGCGGCGCTCGGATGGCTGGCCGAGGCGCTGGAGCAACTCGGGCCACGCGCGGCGGCCCACGGCGTGCCGCTCCTCGTCGAACCTCTCAACCGTTACGAGACCGATGTCCTGAACTCCATTTCCCAAACCCTCGACTTCATCCGGGGCCTCAGGACAGCCCACATCCGGATCCTGGCGGATCTCTTTCACATGAACATCGAGGAGCGATCGATCCCGGACGCGCTTCGGGACGGCGGCACCATGATTTCCCACGTGCATTTCGCCGACAGCAACCGTTCCGCCGTGGGCCTTGGCCACACCGACTTCACCGGCGTGACCGCGGCCCTTCGCGACATAGGTTACGCCGGCTATCTCTCCGCCGAGGTCTATCCGCGCCCGACCCCGGAGGAGGCGGCACGACAGACACTCGAGAGCATCCGTCGTCTCTTTCCGTCTTCCTAACGAGCGCACCCATGCGACACCATGGGTGGGTCGTAGTCGCACCCGCCCGAATCGTCCTGGTGGACGAATTCCTTGCCCTTCTTCGGAAGGCTCGGGCAACTCAAAGCCCACCGTCGCCTGCCATTCGGCTCGCCAGCACCTTCTCCGGCCGCATGTCCAACGGCAAGGCGCCCTGGGGAGGGGGTGTCTCCCAAAGCCCCTGGATTTTGAAAACCTGCTTCACAGCTCAAACGCCTCGTCGAGCAGACGCGCCTGTTCCTTCTTGTGGGCGCTGCCGGATCCGGTCGCGGGACTGGCGGAGGCAGGGCGGCTGACGTACCGCAGCGGGTTGCGTCCCGCGAGACGGTCGCACCATTGGTTCCTGAGAAAGGGGAGCGCGCCCATGTTCGCCGGCTCCTCCTGGACCCAGGAGGCGGGGACGTCGGCTGGAATGCCGGCAAGGGCGGTCTCGAGGGCCGGCAGGCTGAGCGGATAGAGCTGTTCCATTCGGAGGATCGCCGTGTCGTGGCGTTTCAACTTCTCCCGTTTCTCCAGGAGGTCGTAGAAGAGCTTTCCGGTGCAGACCAGGAGTTGGCGGGTCCCGGCCGGAGGAACCGTTGCATCGCCGAGGATCCGACCAAACGTGCCCGCCACGAAATCGGACAGGGGCGAGACGCAGGCCGGATGTCGCAGCAGGCTTTTGGGCGTCATCACGACGAGTGGCTTGCGCCAGGTTCGTAGCACCTGCCGTCGCAGGAGGTGGAAGTATTGCGCGGGCGTGCTCGGCGAGCAGACCTGGATGTTGTCCTCCGCGGCCAGCGTCAGGAATCGCTCGAGCCGGGCGCTCGAGTGCTCGGGGCCCTGCCCTTCAAATCCGTGTGGCAGGAGGAGGACGATGCCGGAGAGCCTGCGCCACTTGTCTTCCGCGCTCACGATGAACTGGTCGATGATGACCTGGGCGGCGTTGGCGAAGTCGCCGAATTGCGCCTCCCACATCACCAAGGCGTCCGGCGTGTCGAGGCTGTACCCGTAATCGAATCCGAGCACCCCGGCCTCGTTGAGCGGACTGTTGACGATGGTGAACGGCGCCTGGTGAGGAGCGACGTTCTTGAGCGGCACAAACGGCCGGCCGGTCTGGACATCATGCAGCACGGCGTGACGCTGGCTGAAGGTGCCCCGCTCGGCGTCCTGCCCCGAGATCCGCACCGGGACGCCATCGGCCAGGAGCGAGGCCAGGGCAAGCGCCTCCGCCGCCGACCAATCCAGGGGCTGGTGGCCGGCCGCCATTTCCCGGCGCGCGTCCAGCAATCGGGTAATCTTGGGGTGGACCTTGAAGTCTGGCGCCACCCCGACCTGGCGCGCGAGGAGATCGGCGGCGAGTTCCGCGGGCACGCCCGTCATGACATCGGGAGCGGCGGCATCCGGGCCGCCGACGTACTGACTGCGCGCCCAGATGCCTGGCAGGCGGTCCACCGGCGGGTGGTAGGGCTCGATGTTGGCCTGGCTGAGTTCCTCCTCCAGGCGGGCCCGGCATTCCTCGGCGATGCGGTCGGCCTCTTCGCGGGTCACGCCGCCCAGCTTGAGGAGGTGTTCGAGGTAACCTTCGCGGACGGTCTTGCGCCGGCTGATGGTCTTGTACAACAGAGGCTGGGTGAAGGCGGGCTCGTCGGTCTCGTTGTGACCCCATCGCCGATAGCCGTACATGTCGATGAAGACGTCCCGCTTGAACTCAGCTCGAAACTCCAGCGCAATGCGGACGCACAAGGCGACCGCGTCCGGGTCTTCGCCATTCACATGAAAGATCGGGGATTGAACCATGCGGGCGGGGCCCGTCGCGTAGTCGAAGGACCGGCCTTCGCGTGGACTGGTCGTGAAACCGATCTGGTTGTTGACGATGATGTGGAGGGTGCCGCCGGTCCGGTATCCCTCGAGTCCGGTCAGGTTGAGGCTCTCCTGCACGATGCCTTCCCCGGCAAAGGCCGCTTCACCGTGGATGATCAACCCCATGCATGTCCGGTGTCCGGCATCCCCGACCCGGTCCTGTTTGGCCCGAACGCGGCCCAGGACGACAGGATCCACGAATTCCAGGTGGCTGGGATTGAAACACAGGGAGAGGTGCATCCTTCGTCCGGTGGTCGTGATCCAATCGTTGCTGTGGCCCAGATGATACTTCACATCCCCCCGCCCGATGAAGAGGTCCGGATCCCTGTCGGCAAATTCCCTGAAGATCTGCTTGGGATTCTTGCCGATCACGTTGGCGAGCACGTTCAGGCGGCCGCGATGGGCCATGCCGACGACGATCTCGGCCACGCCCTGGGTCGACGCCTGTTCGATCGCCAGGTGGAGCAACGGGATGAGCGTCTCGCAACCCTCCAGCGAGAAGCTCTTCGCTCCCGTGAATTTTCGCCGGATGAATTCCTCGAACATCACCGCGTCGGTCAGACGGGTGAGGATTCGCAACTGCTCCTCGCGGGAGAGTTGAATGCGCGTTTCGATCGGCTCGAGCCGGCGCTGAAGCCAGCGTCGCACCTCGATCTCGTCGATGTGCATGTACTCGATCCCGACGCTCCCGCAGTACGTGTCGCGCAGGCGCTGATACAATTCCCGCAACGGCATTCTGCGGCCGCTTTGAAACGTCCGGCAGGACACCATCCTGTCCATCTCCTCCTCGGTGAACTTGAAATACCCGAGACCCAGTTCCTCCGGCATCCGGGTGACCACCGCGTCGCGCCGTTCGTCGTGCAGCGGATCGAAGCGCGCAACGACGTGCCCGCGCACGCGATAGTTGCGGATCAACTGCCCTACGCGATCCTGGAACCCTGTGGCTTTGATGTCTTCGACGACGGTCTCGGCGCCCTCGGGAACACCCCCAGCCAACCGGGCACCGTTGCCGCTCCCGGCGGGCGATTCCGGGTTAAACAGGCTTGTCGGCCGTTTCCCGGGACGCAACGAGGGCCGGTCGGGCCAGGCATCGCCATCCTTGCCGGCGCTGAAGTAGTCCCTCCATTCCGGCGCGACAGCGTTCGGGTCGTGACGGAACCTCTCGAAGAGTTCCTCGACGTAGGCGAGGTTGGCGGGGTTCGTGTTCTGGGTTCCGGCATTCATTCCGATACTTCCGGCGCTGGCAGCAAGGCTGGCGGGCGGCAGGCCGTTGTCAAACCACCCCTGGAAGGCGGCCGGCCCCCGAAAGCAGGTTGCGCACCGTCGGCGGCCGCCCAACAATTCAACCGTCTGATGAGATTCAAACCCGAATATGCTCCGCGCCTGGCCGGCTCGCGCGGAGGCGCCTTCGTGCCATGAGATCTGATTCGGCCTCCGACCCGGGCATTCCGCCGGTCATTGATGTCGACGCCATCAGCTCGTCCGAGCCGTCGCCGCTAAACCCGGACGAGCTCGCCGAGCTTCGGCGCGCGCGGAAATTGCTGGGGAGTCCAAGCGTCGCGATCCGGTTCGCCAACGTCATCGGGAGTCCCATTGAGAAGGGCTTTCGCATGTTGCCGGTCGGGGCCTCTCGCCTGGTGCACCGCGCCAGCCGGTTGGCGCTCAACCGCGCCCTTCAGTTGGCCCTGCATTCGTTGTCGCCCGCGGCCTATGCCGGTTCGAGCAATCAATTTCACAAGCTGCTGGTGGGCACCTCGGGGGCGGTGGGCGGGGCCTTCGGCCTGGGCGCCATCTTCCTCGAACTACCCATCTCGACCACGCTGATGCTTCGTTCCATCGCGCAGATCGCGGCCAGCCAGGGCCACGACCTCCGCGACATCGACACCCGACTGGCGTGCATGGAGGTCTTTGCGCTCGGAGGCGACACGACCGCCGATAACGCCGCCGAAACCTCCTATTGGGCCATCCGCACCGCCCTCGCGCGACTGGTCAGCGAGGCCGCCGGGACCCTCGCCGGCCGGGGGTTGCTTTCCGAATCGGCGCCCACCGCGGTCCGCCTGATCACGGCAGTGGCGGCGCGATTCGGCGTGATTGTGTCGGAACAGGTTGCGGCGAAGGCGGTGCCGGTCGTCGGCGCCGCCACCGGGGCGGCAATCAACGTCATCTTCATGGATCATTTCCAACGCATGGCCGAGGGGCACTTCATCGTACGCCGCCTCGAGCGCCGCCACGGCACCAGGGCCGTCCGTAACGCCTACGATTCGCTCGCCTGGAATGCCTCCGCGTGAATGACCCTGTGATTGACCGCAACGGTCCCGAACGCGCGACGGACCGCAGGTCCCCGTCGTCCGCTGGCCGACCTCCGGCGGATCGAAGGTCCATCCACGCCAGCACGCGCGAAGAGCTCGCCCGGAGGTTCGGACAATGGAAGCAGCCTGCCTGGAGGCTCGATCAACTCCTTCAGTGGCTCTATCAGCATCGGGCCGCCTCCTGGGCCGAAATGACGAACCTGCCGAAGGACCTCCGGCAAAGGCTGGACGCCGCCTTCACGCTGGCGCTTCCGGAGGTCGTACGGGTCCAGGGATCCACCGACACCACGCAGAAGTCCCTCTGGCGGCTCACCGATGGGGCGCTCATCGAGAGTGTCCTTATTCCGGCCAATCCCACCCTGTATGGCGACCGGTCGGATCGCCACACCCTGTGTGTATCCACCCAGGTGGGTTGCGCCTACGGATGCCGCTTCTGCGCCAGTGGCCTCCAGGGCTGGAAACGGAACCTGGACGCCGACGAGATCGTCGGACAGGTCCTCGCCGTGGAGCGACGTCACCTGGAGATTTCACACGGGTCCGGACCCCAGGCCCAGAGTGACCGGGCCGCCTGCCGCGCGCGCCTGATTGACAATGTCGTCGTGATGGGGATGGGGGAACCGCTCGCGAACTACGACGCGCTTCTTGTGGCGTTGCGCCTCCTCAATGCCCCCTGGGGAGGCGGCATCGGCGCCCGGAAGATCACGGTATCCACCAGCGGACTCGCCCCTCAGATCCGGCGGCTGGCGACCGAACCGGAACAGTTCCGGCTCGCAATCTCCCTCCACGGGGCGACCGACGCCGTGAGGAACCGCATCATGCCCGTGAACCGCAAGTATCCGCTCCGGGAGCTTGTCGCCGCCTGCGACGACTATGTTCGCAACAAGGGCCGGATGCTGTCACTCGAATACATCCTGCTGGATGGAGTGAATGATGACGCCGGCCAGGTGCGGCCGCTCGCCGATCTCGCCCGTCGCCTGCACGCGAAGGTCAACGTGATCCCCTACAATGCCGTCCCGGGCCTGCCGTGGAACCGGCCTTCCGACGACCGCTGCCTGGCGTTCGTTGAGGGATTGGAGCATGCCGGCGTCCCCACCACGCTGCGTCTCGAGAAGGGGCACGATATCGACGCCGCCTGCGGCCAGTTGCGTCTTCGCACCGAGGAGGAATTCAAGCGCGGGAAAGAGGCGCGCCAGCGCAACCCCTCGCCCCCCGCGAACGGGCCTGGGTGAGGGTTTCAGCGAGGAAACGGCCGGCGTGAGGCTCCTGACATGGACAGTCCCGACGCCCGGTTCTAGAGTGGGCGACTGCACGCGCAGCAACCTCCACCGTCCATGGGTCAGGATGTCATCCGCATCGGCGGGGCACGTGAGCACAACCTCAGGAACGTATCGCTCACCCTGCCCCGCAACCGGCTTGTGGTGTTTACGGGTCCGAGCGGGTCGGGGAAATCCTCGCTGGCCTTTGATACGATCTTCGCCGAGGGCCAGCGCAAATACGTCGAATCCCTTTCCGCCTACGCGCGGCAATTCCTCGATCAACTGCAGCGGCCCGACGTCGATTTCATCGAGGGCCTGTCGCCGGCAATTGCCATCGAGCAACGGACGTCCGGATCCAATCCCCGCTCGACGATCGCAACCACCACCGAGATCTTCGACTACCTCCGCCTGCTCTTCGCGCACGCCGGACAGCCGCACTGTCCCGACACCGGGGACGCCATCCGCCGCCTGACGACGAGCGACATCATCGATCGCCTCTTCGCCCTCCCGCCCCGGACCCGCCTCATCCTGCTCGCCCCGGTCGTCCACCGGCAGAAGGGCGAGTTTCGCGACGTCCTGGAGCGGTTGGGGCGCGAAGGGTTCGTCCGCGCGCGGATCGACGGAGAACTCCTGGAACTTACGGATCCGCATCGTCCACGGCTGGATCCGAAGCGTTCCCACAACATCGATGTCGTCGTGGACCGGCTCGTGGTGGATGATCGCATCCGTGGCCGGCTGACCGATTCGGTCGAGACCGCGCTCAAGTGGGGAGAAGGAGTCCTCCTGGCTCTCCATCAGGCGCCGGACGCCGCAAAGCCCGAGGCGTGGGAGGAAATCCGTCTCTCCAACCGCCACTACAGTCCCGCGACGGGGCGGACGTTCGAGACGCTGACACCCAAGCATTTCTCATTCAATTCTCCCCAGGGCGCGTGTCCGGTCTGTCAGGGACTGGGGCAGAAGCTCGTGCTGGACCCGGCACTCGTCGCACCCGATCCCGAACGTTCCCTGCAGAATGGCGCCATCGTTCCGTGGCGCCGGAGCGGGCGGCGCATGACCGCGTTCTACCAGTCCCTCCTGCACGCCGTCGCGGCGCACTTCCACCAGGATCCCGACACGCCGTGGAAGGACCTGCCCGAACCGATGCGGAAGATGATTCTTCACGGTTCGGGAACCACGGAGATCGAGTTTCCCAATCCAAAGGCCGGGCCGCACGCGGTCGCGCGACGGCCGTTCGAAGGGGTGCTTCCGAATCTTGGACGCCTGTACCAGGAGAGCGAGAGTGAACTCACGCGGAACCGCCTCAAGGCCTACATGTCACCGACGGACTGCGACGCCTGCGGTGGGCGGCGTCTGCACCGGGATGTCCTCGCCGTAACCCTCGGCTCCGACGAACTGGCCCGGCGTTACTGCCCGGACCGGCCGCCGACCCCCGTCCCGGGGCTTTCCATCATGGACATCTGCTCCCTTTCGGTGGAGGCCGCCGGGGAATTGTTCCAGGAATCGCTTCTGGATCCGCGCCAGCAGGCGATCGTGGGCGAGGTCATCCATGAGATCCGTTCCCGTCTCGGGTTTCTTCGCGATGTGGGTCTGGGATACCTGACACTCCACCGGGAGAGCGGGACGCTCAGCGGCGGGGAGGCCCAACGTATCCGACTCGCCACCCAGATCGGGGCGGGACTCGTCGGCGTCCTCTATATCCTCGACGAGCCGAGCATCGGTCTTCATCAGCGAGACAACGAACGGCTGCTCGAGACCCTTTTCCGGCTCCGCGACCAAGGCAACACGGTGCTCGTCGTCGAACACGATGAAGACACGATCCGACGGGCGGACTATCTCGTCGACCTCGGTCCTGGAGCTGGCGTGCACGGCGGTGAAATCGTCGCGGTGGGTACCGTGGCGGACGTGCTCGAGAACCGTCAGTCGCTGACGGCCCGCTACCTGCGCGGAGATCTGACCGTGCCGGTCCCCCGGCATCGCATGAGCCCGACGCGCGACCGCGGTTGGCTGGAGATCCTGGGCGCCCGCGAAAACAATCTCCGGGACATCGATGTGCGGATCCCGCTCGGTTTGCTCACCTGCGTCACCGGCGTGAGCGGCTCGGGCAAGAGCACGCTCGTCGATGACATTCTCAGGAAGGCCTTGTTCCGCCTGTGGTATCACGCCAAGGACCGTCCCGGCGCGCACCGGGAGATCCGTGGCATCGAACGTCTCGATAAGGGGGTCGTCATCGACCAGTCCCCAATCGGCCGGACGCCCCGCAGCAATCCGGCAACCTTCACCGGCCTTTTCAACGAGATCCGCGACCTCTTCTCCCAGCTCCCCGCCGCGAGGGTCCGCGGGTACGGACCCGGCCGCTTCAGTTTCAACCTCAAGGGCGGGCGGTGCGAGGCCTGTGAAGGGGATGGCGTCATCCGGATCGACATGCATTTTCTGCCTCCCGTCTATGTCACATGCGAAAGATGCGGGGGCCGCCGCTATAATCGTGAGACGCTCGAGATCTCCTACAAGGGGCTGAACATCGCCGACATCCTCAATCTCACCGTCGACGAGGCCCTCACCTTCTTTCGATCGATCCCCAACTTGCAGGCCATCTGTCAGACCCTCGCCGAGGTCGGTCTGGGCTATCTGCGCCTGGGCCAGGCGGGAACCACCCTCTCAGGCGGCGAGGCGCAACGACTCAAACTCGCCACCGAACTCAGCCGAAAATACACCGGGCGCACCCTTTATCTCCTGGACGAACCCACCACCGGACTCCATTTCCACGATGTCGCCAAACTCCTCGAGGTCCTGTTCCGTTTGCGCGATGCAGGAAACACCCTGGTGGTGATCGAACACAATCTCGACGTCATCAAGACGGCCGATTGGGTCATCGATCTCGGCCCCGAAGGCGGCGCCGGCGGCGGTTCCATCGTGGTTGAAGGGACGCCGGAAGCCGTCGCCGCGTGCGACGACAGTCACACCGGCCGCTATCTCCGCCGTCATCTCCCCGTTCACCAGGAGACCTCCCCGAATTCATTCTGAACCGAACGTCCCGTGTTCGTCCCCGTCGATCCCACCCCCGTGTCCGCCCGACCCCGGTCTGAACTCCCCGACCTCCCCCGGGAAGTGACCCTGCGCGCGGCGATCGTGCTGCTGGCCCTGTGTGCCGTTGCCGCCCTGGGACAGACACCCGAGGAACGGCTGGCCTTCGATGCTGCCGTTCGTGCCCTCGAGTCGGGATTCGCCGACAAGGCGGCAGCGGATCTGGCGGAGTTCGTGGCCGGGAACCCCGCCTCGCCGCTTGTGCCGCAGGCGATTCTGCTCGAGGCACGATCACGCGCCCAGATCGGCCAACTCGATGCCGCAGCCGACCTGCTTGTCGCGCGCCTGGAGTCGCTGGGGCCGCTGAAAGACCAGGCGCTCTACCTCCTGGGGGACGTGAATCTTCGTCGAAACCGGTTTCAGGAGGCGGAGCAGGCGTTCCGGCGGCTCGCCGCGGAGTTCCCCGAATCGTCGCTCCTGTTGAAGGCGGGATTCAGCCAGGCGCTGGCCCTGTTCCGCGGTGGCGATCCGGCTGCCGCCGCCAGCCTGCTCGCGAATCCCACCAACGCATTCGCCAGGGCCGCCGCCGCCGCTCCCAACCACGAAACCACGATTCGAGGGCGCCTCCTCCTGGCCGAGGCGCGCTGGAAGACGGGGGACATCCCCGGCGCCCGGGAGGCGCTGGAGAGCCTCGCCAATCGACCCCTGACGCCCGAGCAGGCGTGGAGCCGGCAGTGGCTCCAGAGTTCGCTGTTCCAGGCCGAGGGTCGCGTCGACGCGGCACTCACCGCCTCCTCGAACCTCTTCTCCATCGCGACCACGATCGCATCCGCCGACCTCCTCGCACGGAGCCACGTCCTGCGCGGCGACATCCTTGGTCAGGCCGGACGGACGGCGGAGGCGTTCGCCGCCTACACGAACGACCTGGTCGCTGGTGTCCCCAGTGAATGGCGGCGCGATGCCCTCCTTGCCATCGCCCAGCTCCCGTTGAACACGCCCCAGTTGGACCCGGCCATCAGCCTGCTTCGCGCCATGGCCGACCGCCCGGAGAAGGACGCGACCACCGCCGCCGCCCGGATCGCCGTCGCCGAGCTTCGGTTGCAGCAGTACTTCGAGGCCAGTCCCGGCACCGGGACCAACCTCTTGCGCGAGGCCGAGGCTCTCCTGAACTCCGCCCTGTCCAACGCGCCGCCGCGGGCCCTGGAAGGCCGCGCCTGGTTCAACGTGGGTTGGACCCGGCTCGAGGATGGCACCCTGGCCAGCGCCACCGAATCGTTCGCGCGCGCGGCGGAACACCTGGAGACGTCGTCGCCGCTCCGATCCCTCGCCGTCTTCAAGCTCGCCGACTGCCAGCAGAAGTCGGGAAACGATGCCGCCGCCCTGACGAACTACCTGCGCGTCGTGCGGCCTTCCTCCGGGGTTCCCGCGGCCCGTGGGGCGCTCCTCGAGCGCGCCCTCTACCAGGGCACCCTCGCCGCCATCGGGGCCGGCAAGTCCGACATTGCCAATGAACTCGCTCGGCGCGCCGTCGTGGAGTTTCCAAACGGCGAATTCCGCGACGACACCCGGGTCCTCTACGGCCAGACCCTGGCGAGGCTTGCGCCCGCGCCCGGTGCCTCGGAGGTGCTCCGACAGCTCAGCACCCAGCTCACCAACTCCCCGGCGCTGCCCGAAATCCAACTGGCCGTCGCCCGCTCCTATCTTCGCGAGGGCAGTTGGTCCAATGCCATGCAGCAGCTCGACGACTGGATCCGCTCGTATCCCAACCATACAGGCATTGCCCGCACGCAATTCGAACGCGCCTGGGCCGTCTTCAAGACCGGGGACGAGGCGCGCTCCTATGGGCTCTTCACGAATTTCCTGTCCCGGTTTCCCAATGATCCGGCAGCCCCGCAGGCCCAGGTCTGGGTCGGCAACTATCTCGGCCGCCAGGGGAACTACGTTGCTGCCGAAAGCAGTTATCAACTGGTCTTCCAACGCACCAACTGGCCGGTCTCCCGTCTCACGTACGAGGCGCGCCTGCTCGCCGGACGGGCGGCATTCCTCCGCCAGGGCTACAAGGACGCCCGCACGAATTATTTCGGCTGGCTTATCGCCAACGGCCCCCCCGCCGTCACCAACTCCCCCGTCCCGCCGGAACTCGTCGCCCAGGCGTATTTCGCCCTCGGCGATTGCTTCCTTCAGGACCCCGAGGGCGACGACAAACTCAGCTTTGCGATGACCGCCTTCGCCCGGCTCATCGAAACATTCCCCAACACCCGCGAGGCCTTCCTCGCCCGGGGACGGCTCGCCGAGTGCCATCTTCAACGGGCGGCCCTCGACCCGGCGCAGGCCCCCGGCGCGTACACGAATGCCGCGGTCCTCTACCTCGACCTGATCAAGGACGCCTCGGATCCTGCCGCGCGCAGCGAAGCGGAGGTTGGTCTTGGTGTCCTCCGCGAAAAGCAGGCGGCCGGGCCCGGATCGGCCGAGGCCTCGCAACTCCTCCAGGAGGCCCTGGCGCATTACCTCAACGTCTTCACCGGTCGGAACCTCAAGCCCGGCGAGACGGGATCGCCCTTCTGGATCAACCGGGCGGGACTCGAGGCGGCGCGGCTTGCCGAATCCATGGGCCGCTCGAGTCAGGCCGCCAGCCTCTACGAATCCCTGGCCACCACCTTCCCCGCATCCGCCCAGGCCTTGCGTCAACGGGCGGCCCAAATCCGGGGCCGATGAAGGACGACCGGCTGGAGCCGGTGGGTGTCGGGTTTGACCTGGCCACCCCGCCTGCTAGGTTGCCGGACTGCAGCAATGGAAACGAGCACGCCAGCAACTCCAGCCCAGGTCGTCTCCCTGACGGAAAGCGCCACCCGGGAACTCCGCGCCATGAAGGAGCGCAACGCCGACAACCGGGAAAAGCACCTCCGGGTCTTCATCGAACCCGGGGGCTGTTCGGGGCTCCAGTACGGAATGCTGTTCGACGAGACGCGTCCCGGGGACGTGTTTCGGGAGTTCGAAGGCGTCGGCGTCCTCGTCGATGAATTCAGCGCCGCCTACCTTCAGGGGGCCGTCGTGGATTTCTCGGATGACCTGACGGGCGGAGGCTTCAAAATCACCAATCCCAACGCCCGCCAATCCTGCGGGTGCGGGAAATCCTTCGAGGGGTAGGCGGACGGCTCAACGTCGCAGTCCGGCCAGGCCGTGCAGGCCGCGAAAGGCGAGGGAAACAGCGCCGACGGCGGCCCAGTAGAGGAGCCAGCGGGACCGACGGCGGAAGGCTGAACGGGGCGCGCGGCCGCGCGGGGAGTCCGGGTGGATGGGGAGGTGCCCAGGAAGGGCGGACTGGGCGACGCGGACGCCGCCGGCGTTTTCTCCGGTCTCTTTCCAACCTTCGGTCATCATCAAAATATCGGGAAAGGGGCGGCCGTCACTTTCCCCCGAAGACGCGCTGGAAGGCGTTTCGCAGGCGGACGAACTGGACGAGCTTCTGGGTCGGCAATGCGTGCAGGTCGTCATACCATCGGCACATGGTCTCGAAGAAATCCCGCATCCCGGCGAGGCGCACGCGGACAGGATCGGCGGCGCCATGACCTGCGGCCTCGGCCTCCTTGACGCACTGCCGCAGGAACTCCAGCGTGGGATCGATCTCCCGGCGCTTGCGTTCGTCAAGGACCCGACGGAAGAGGTCCCAGACATCCGTGATGGTCTCGAAATGATCGCGGCGATCCCCCATGACATGGGTGATCCGGACGACGCCCCAGTTCTGAAGTTCCTTCAGGCTGGTGCTGACGTTGGAACGTGCGACGCCGAGGGTATCGCAGATCTCATCGGCAGCGAGGGGCTTGGGGGCGAGGTAAAGGAGGGCATGAATCTGGGCCACGGTCCGGTTGAGCCCCCAGCGGGCGCCCATCTCGCCCCAGTGCAGGACGAACTTTTCCTCGACGGGAGTCAGGGCCATGCCATCGAAAGTTTCTGACATCACAGAAACCCCAGAAATGCCGAATGTCAAGGGACTCCTGCCCACGCCCTTCCCAAATCCAGCGCCTTCCACCCGCCGGCCCCTCCGATCCGTCCTGACTGTGAGGCTTCGTTACTTCGTCAACTTCCGTTCAAGGCCTTGCTTCAACAGAAGCGAACGCCCCTTCGGTGGTTACAGCTTCACCCAGTCCCGGCTCTTCACGGACTGATCCACCGCGTCGAGGACCTTCTGGCACTCCAGCCCGTCCACAAACGTCGGATGGGTGTTCCGCCCCTCGACCACGTTGGCAATGAGATCGGCGACGGTGTGGATGAAGGTGTGCTCGTACCCGATGATGTGTCCGGGAGGCCACCACGCCTTCCAGTAGGGATGAACCCCCGATTCGCTCACCAGGATGTCGCGGAAGCCCTGTTTCCCGGCCGGATCCTCGGTGCTGTAGTACTTCAGCCGGTTCATGTCCTCGAAGCTGAAAAAGATCGATCCCTTGTTGCCATTGATCTCGAACTCCATGCCGTTCTTGTGGCCGGTCGCGAAGCGGGTGGCCTCGATGTTGGCGACCGCCCCGTTCTTGAAACGCCCGACGAAACTGACCGCGTCATCGACCGTCACCTTGCCCATCTTCGATCCGGCCTTCGCGCTGAGCCCGGCGCCCACCTCGGCAAGGACCGGGCGCTCCTTGACGAAGGTCTCCATCAGCCCGCAGACCTCCTTCATCCCGCCGATGAGGTAATGGGCGATATCGATCAGGTGGGCCGCAAGATCGCCGTGGGAACCCGAGCCCGCCACCTGCTTCTGCAGCCGCCACACGAGGGGGAAGCTCGGATCAACGATCCAGTCCTGGGCGTACCGTGCCCGGAAATGGAAGAACCGGTCGCCGAGATCTCCGTTCTCGATGAGCTGCCGCGCAAAGGCGATGGCAGGGACGCGGCGGTAGTTGTGGCAGACCATGTTGATGGTCTTGTTCCTGCGCGCCGCGGCGACGACGGCCTGCGCCTCCGCGACATTCATGGCCAGCGGCTTTTCGCAGAGGACCGCCTTGCCGGAGTTGCAGGCGGCGATGGCCATTTCGGCGTGCAGATTGTTCGGGCTGGTGATGTCGATGATGTCGATGTCCGGATTATCGAGGAGGGCCTGGAAGTCATTGACGACATGGTTCCACCCGTAGATCGCGGCGTGTTTGGCCGTCGCCTCCCGGTTGCGGCCGCAGAGGGTGTGGAGTTCGGCACGGGCGGGCAGATCGGGGAAGAAATGATTGACCTGGCGCCAGGCGTTGGAGTGCGCCTTTCCCATGAAATTATACCCGACCATTCCAACGCGGAGGACTTTGTCTGCCATACGAGCGATGTGTTTGATCGTTCTTGCGAGGGTTGCGGTTGCGGTTGCGGTTCCGGTTCTGGCTGAGGAAATGCGGACGCGACTCTCGCCCGGCCCGGCCCGGCCCGTCAACGTCCCCGCCAACTGGGGGATTGTTCCCCCGGGGCCCGGCCGTATATTGCATGCGCTTTCGCGGTCCACGGCACGTCACCGCCGGCCATTCCTCCGACGGTCGCTTCCCCGGGGGCCGCACACGCCGCGCCATGCTCGTTCATCTTTTGAAGTCGAAACTCCACCGGGCCACGGTCACGGCCGCCAGCCTGGATTACGAGGGAAGTCTCACCATCGACGAGGACCTCATGACAGTCGCCGGACTGCATCCGTACGAACGCCTCCTGTGCGGGAATCTGGCCAACGGCGCGCGGTGGGAGACCTACGTCATCCGCGGTCCACGCGGTTCCCGGGCGATCGAACTCAATGGCGCCGTGGCGCATCTGGGGAAGATCGGCGACCGCCTGACGCTGATGGCCTTTACCGAGGTCGACGAGAAGGCCGCGGCGGGCTGGCAACCCCGGGTCCTGGTGCTCGACGAGGGGAACCAGATCATCCATCAAAAGGGTCATTGAACCCGTTGCCAACATGACCACCGGCGAAGTCGCCAAGCTCCTGGGCGGCACCGTCGAGGGGGATCCGCAACTCTCCCTCACCGGGTTTGCCCCCGCCCACACCGCGCGATCCGGGGATCTGACCTTCGCGGAGAACGAACTGTACTTTGCCGCCGCCGAGGGCAGCGCCGCCGCAGCGGTCCTGGTGGGACCCGACAATCCCCAATCCACCAAGACACTGATCCGGGTCCAGCAGCCGCGCGTCGCGTTTGCGAGGGTCCTGCCCTTGTTCTTTCCCGAGGCGTCCTTTCCCGCCGGCGTGCACGCGACCGCGGTGGTCGCCGCCTCGGCGCAAATCGCCGCGACTGCCCACATCGGTCCCCACTGCATCGTGGGCGAACGGGTCCGCATCGGCGAGCGCTCCGCTCTGCTGGGAGGCAACTACGTCGGCGACGATGGCGTCCTTGGGGAGGACGTGCGGATCTACCCGAATGCCGTGCTTTATCCGCGGACGCAGGTGGGGAACCGTGTCCGAATCCATTCCGGCGCAGTCGTGGGGTCTGACGGTTACGGGTATGTCCTCGACCAGGGCACGCATCGCAAGATTCCCCAGGTCGGGCACGTCGTGATCCAGGACGACGTGGAGATCGGGGCCAACACGACGATCGACCGTGGGGCTCTCGGGGCGACAGTGATCGGGCGCGGCACGAAGATCGACAACCTGGTGCAGATCGCCCACAACGTCGTCACCGGTGAGCACTGTCTCATCGTTTCGCAGGTGGGGATTGCCGGGAGCACCCGCCTTGGGAGTTATGTGACGCTGGCGGGCCAGGTCGGGATCGCGGGCCACCTCAAACTGGGCAATCGATCCACGGTAGGGGCGCAGTCCGGTGTCATGAACCATGTTCCCGAGGGCGAGAAATGGCTGGGCTCACCCGCCGTTTCCGAAAAGCAGGCCAAGCGCCAGTATATCGCGCTGAGTCGCCTGCCGGATCTTTGCCGCCAGGTGGAGGAGCTGGAGGAGCGGTTGCGCGCGCTGGACGAGCGTCTCCGCGCGACGCCCGCCCCGTCCCCGTGAGTCGCGCCGTCCGTTCCTTCCATGCGTTACATCGAACCACACGCCCACATGGTCAGCCGGGTGACCGATGACTACATCGCGATGGCGACGGCGGGATGCGCGGCCGTCTGCGAACCCGCCTTCTGGGCCGGATTCGATCGCAGCTCGGCGCAGGGGTTCTTCGACTATTTCTGCCAACTGACGGAGCACGAACCGCGGCGGGCGGCGCGCTATGGGCTGGCACACTACACCTGGCTGTGCATCAACCCAAAGGAGTCGGAGGATGTGGGACTCGCGGAGGAGGTGCTCCGGTTGATCCCACGGTTTCTGGACCACCCGAATGTGCTTGGGATCGGCGAGATTGGGCTGAACAAGAACTCGCGCAACGAACTCAAGGTCCTTGAAATGCACATCGACCTGGCCGCGCGCCATGATCAGCTCATCCTCGTTCATACCCCGCACCTGGAGGACAAGCTCAAGGGGACACGGCTCATCCTGGATGCGCTCAAAGCGGATGGCCGGATCCGGGCCGAGCGGGTGATCATCGACCATGTCGAGGAGCACACGGTGAGGAGGGTGCTGGACCGGGGCCACTGGGCGGGAATGACCCTTTACCCGATCAGCAAATGCACGCCGGCGCGGGCGATCGATATCCTTGATGTCTTCGGCAGCGATCGATTGTGGCTCAACTCGGCCTGCGACTGGGGCGAGAGCGTGCCGCTGGCCGTCCCGCATACCGCGCTCGAGATGCGCCGTCGACGCTGGTCCGCCAAGGCCATTCAGCGGGTTGTCTTCGAGAACCCGATCGAGTTTCTGCGTCAATCACCCCGGTTCAAGGTCCCCCTCCATGAACAAGCCGTCTGAGGAAATCCTGTGGCAGGGTCATCCCAGCCATGTTGTCAATTTCTGGCTCAACGTGGGCTGCCTGCTCATCTTGCCCATTCCCTGGGCCCTGGTGCGCTGGCTCCAGATCCGCAATCACCGCATCGAGATCACGACCGAGCGCGTCCGGGTCACCACCGGCATCTTTTCCAAACGGACCGATGAACTGGAACTCTACCGGGTTCGCGACCACGCCTTTCTTCAGCCGTTTCTTCTTCGCCTGTTCGACAAGGGAGACCTGACCCTGACCACCAGCGACGCCTCGAGCCCCAACATGGTTCTCCCAGGAGTACCGGCCGATGCCGAACTCAGGGACAGTCTCCGTCGCGCGATCGAGGCGTGCCGCGATCGGAAGCGGGCGCGGGTCGGGGAATGGAGCGGCGTGATGGACGTCGACGAGATGCCCCCGGGCCACTGAAGCCTCTCCCGCGAGGGAGTCACAAAGGGAATCTCGATCCTTAGGGCTCCGGCAGGTTCCTGAGCGCCGAAGCGTGCCATCAACTGCGCGATTTCCTGTTCTTTTCGCCAGGAGAAGCCGGGGCGAGGGCCCCTCTTCGAAGAACTTCGTCATACGCCCGAAATCGCGTCCGGTCTCCTTCCCTCGAGAAATCGCCCTCGACCTATCCGGCTGGCTTCCCAAAATACGGCATGCACATCCGCCCGCTCTGGTGGGGCTCCGCCGTTTTTGCCGCCGCCTGCCTTCCCGTCAAAGCCGCCGATGGCGCCGCCGGTCGCTCCGGGCGCGACGCCGCGCTCGAGCAAATGAAGAAAATGACCGTGGCCGACGGGCTCGAGGTGGGCCTGTTCGCCTGCGAGCCGATGGTTCGAAACCCGGCCAACATGGATATCGACGCCCGCGGACGGGTCTGGTGCACGGAGGGCGTCAATTACCGTGTCTGGCAGAAGTGGGGCAAACTGGATCCCCGCGGGGATCGCATCGATATCCTCGAGGACACCGACCATGACGGCGTCGCCGATATCCAGAAGACCTTTTACCAGGGCAACGAGATCAACACCGCCCTCGGAATCTGCGTCCTCGGCGACAGGGTGATCGTCTCCTGCGCCCCCAATGTCCTCGTCTTCGAGGACCGGAATCATGACGACAAGGCGGACGGTCCACCTCGCAAGCTCTTCACCGGCATTCACGGCGTCGATCACGATCACGGGGTCCATGCGTTCAGCTTCGGTCCCGATGGCAAGCTCTACTTCAACTTCGGCAATGAAGGGAAGGAACTCCACGACGCGACCGGCGCGCTCGCCCGGGACGCCGCGGGCAACCTCGTTGCCAACCAGGGCAAGCCCTACCGCCAGGGCATGGTCTTCCGCTGCAACCTCGACGGCTCCGGCTTGGAGACCCTGGCCTGGAACTTCCGCAACAACTACGAAGTCGCCGTCGACTCCTTCGGCACTCTGTGGCAGTCGGACAACGACGACGACGGCAACAAGGGCGTCCGGATCAACTACGTGATGGAGTTCGGCAACTACGGCTACAGCGATGAAATGACCGGGGCAGGTTGGCAGGCCAAGCGATCCAACATGGAACAGGACATCCCCCGGCGACACTGGCACCTGAACGATCCCGGCGTCGTTCCGAACCTGCTTCAAACCGGCGCCGGCTCGCCGACCGGCATTTGCATCTACGAGGGTGACACCCTGCCCGAGGTCTTCCGCGGTCAGATGATCCACTGCGACGCCGGTCCGAGGGTCGTCCGCGCCTATCCCGTCGACGATGATGGCGCCGGTTACCGGGCGCGGATTGCGAACATCCTCACCAGCGACGACGACTGGTTCCGGCCGAGCGACGTCTGTGTCGCGCCGGATGGGACCCTGTATGTCGCGGACTGGAATGACGCGGGCGTTGGCGGCCACTACATGGCCGATCAGAAGGTCGCCACGATGACCGGGCGCATCTACCGGATTGCGCCCAAGGACCAACGGCCGTCCGTTCCGAAGATCGATCTTGCCACGGCGGACGGGGCCGTCGCCGCGCTTCGGTCGCCCAACCTCGCCACCCGCTTCCTTGCGTGGCAATCGCTCCACACGTTCGGAGCGTCAGCGAAACCAGCCCTCGACACCCTGTGGAAGGATCCCAACCCCCGATTCCGCGCGCGCGCCCTTCAGCTCCTCGCGCGGATCCCCGGGCAGTCGGGGACCTGCGTGGAGGCGGCCATTCATGATGCTAACGCGAACCTCCGGATCGCCGGGCTCCGTCTCGCAGGAGAACTTCATCGGGATACTCTGCCCGTGGTGTCGCAGCTTGTTCATGACTCCAGCGCCCAGGTGCGGCGGGAATGTGCCATCGCGCTCCGCCACGTGAAGAACACCGCCGCCGCCGCCCTCTGGACCGACCTGGCCCGGCAATACGACGGAAGCGACCGCTGGTACCTCGAGGCGCTCGGGATCGGTGCCGACGGCCAGTGGGACGCCTTCCTCGATGCCTATCTCAAGTCGGCTCCCAATGCCGTCCAAACCCCTGCCGGACGCGACATCATCTGGCGGTCCCGCGCCCATACGACCCCGGCCCTCCTGGCCAAAATCATCAAATCACCCGAGACGGCGGAGGCCGAGAAGGCTCGCTATTTCCGGGCGTTTGACTTTCAGACGGGACCGGAGAAGGAAGCGGCGCTGCTGGACCTCGTGAGCGTTGGGGTGAGTCAATAGAAGGCGGTGGCTCAGGTTAAGCACACAGACCGATCCTGGGTGCGAGCGTCTTCGTACTCAGCCCGCAGGGCGGTACTCGTACTCGATCAGGAATGGAATCCGAGTACGAGTGCGAGTCCGATGTCCGGCAGAAGGGCCGATCAAGCGTTTCCCCATCGAGGGATGCGCGATTTCCACCAGACTTCCAGACACCCCCCCGGGGATCCACCTCTCCCCTCGCGGTCTCATGAGGCCGGGGGGGACTACTGCGCCCGCGAGGCCGCCTCCGCTTCCCACCGCGAGAAATCGCCATCCTCCGAATGGGCGTCCTCGACGTGACCGCCCAGGAAGACATACATCCGCGCCCACCCGCCATCGGGCAGGGGCCGCGGGACGCGTTCGCGAAGAAGCAGGATCCGGTTGTTGACATCGAAATTCGTCTGTTCGTAGCGCTCAGGTGAGGGCAGCAATTCGAAGGCCTCCGGACGGATCGGGTTCCGGACGGCGTGATCGAACGATTCCAGGTAGGATCGCCGCATCCGCTCCAGGTTCACCGGGCTCATTCCTGGGCGCGGCGGCCAGGGCTTCTCGAGCTGCCGACGAACCTCTTCCCACGCCACTGCCAATCGGCCGTCATTGCGCATAGCGGCTGTGCGCGCGAACTGTGCATACTGGGCTGCGGCGTCATAGGTGCTCCGGGACAGGTCCTCCGCGCGCATGCGCGCCTCCATGAGGTCGGCTTCGCGCTGGACATCGGCGGTCTTCGCTCGCACGGCCTCGATGCGCTCCGCAATCCCGCCGGTACCGGAGCCCACATCGTCTCGAAGCTCCCCGACCCGGCCGCGCAACCGGAGGAGCTGAAGTTTCTGTTCGCGAAGCCGGGCCAGTTCGTTCGTGTCGACCACGAGCGCGGCCCACACCCGGTTCTGCGCCTCCAACCGCCGCCGCTCGGCGTCCTCGGACCGAAGCGCGGTGGTCTCCTTTTCCACCGCCGACCGCAGACGGTGCTGATGCCAGCCGAAGAGGGTCGCCAGCGCCAGGGCGAGAGTGGCTGGTAGGTAACGCATGCGCGGTTCCGGATGGAAAGACATCAGGGCGCGTCCGGTTGATAGGCGGGTTGATTCCGAAGGTTTTCCGGGATTTCCGGCGAGGCGATCCCATACTGCGCCTGCTCGACGGCGGAGAAATCCCGTCCTTCGGATTCGAGGGTTTGCGCCGAACCATCCGCGAGGCCGTAGATGCGCTCCCAGCGTCCGTCGGGTCGCTGCCGGGGTTGTTTCTCGCGAAAGATAAAGAGCTGCGGCTCGACCTCGAAGATCGCTCGCGGCTGGGGGAAGAACTCGAATTGATCGAGCGGCAACCCGCCAGGCTCTGAGGTGCCAAGGATCTCGGCCATGTCCTTGAAGGATCCCGGAAAGCGTTCCCGGTGATCGTTGGCATAAATGCGTGCCGCCAGACCCAGGTGCTTGATGGCCTCGATCGCCTGGTCGTGGGACGTCCGGAAGACCACGCGGGCATTCACGGCACTCCAATTCGCATCCGCGGTGCGTTGGTTCGACCGCGCCTGACCGAGTTCTGCGAACAGGGGAGAGCGCTGCGCCGCCTCGAGTTCGACTGTCTCCTGCTGCAGGCGGGGAAGTTCGCTCGTCGCCTGGCGGAGTTCCTGGATTTCGGCCGCGACGGCGGCACGCGCGGCCAGGCGGTCATGGTCGGCACGGGTGACGTCAAGCGATGCGGCGTCCTTCCGCAACGATCTGAGCTGGGTTTGTTCAGCCTGAAGGCGGTTGTGCTGAAGCATCAGCGGCGCCGCCGACAAGACGGCGACAACCGAGGTCGTGAGGATCGGTGCTTTCATGGTTCCGAGGCTTTGAGTGAGATGGTTCATGGCGCCGACGATGCCCAACCCCGTGCCCGTGGCGGCGGCATTCGCCACGGCGGAAACTGCAATGACCGCGGGAAGCTGAGATGGCACCGCCTCGATGGCATGGGCGGCCAGGGTGGAAGCCAGCGCTGCGGCGGTGGCCGTGATGCCCCGGCGCTTCAGCGCGCCCTGCAGTCGCTCCAGGGCCCGGTCGATTCGCATCCGCGCCGCGTCCTCGCTGACACCAAGTGCCGCCCCAATGGACCGGAGGTCGCGCCCTTGAAAAAAGCGCAGCAGGACAGCGACGCGGTCCGAATCGCGGAGATCCCGCAGGGCATCGTCCAGGATGGGGCGAAGAGACGACCAGTCGGGGTCGTCGCCGCGGTGGAGGGAATGCATGGCATGGGCGTCCTGATCCCAGCGGATCCTGCGCCGCTCGGTCCGGAGAAAGCGGCACACCAGGTGGTGAGTGGTGGTGTACAGCCAGCCCGTGATCGCGGGATGGTTCTGCAGGGCTCGTGCATGGCGGGCCAGTTCCGTAAAGACCGCTTGCGCGATGTCCTGCGCCGCGTGGTCATTCCCGGACAACTGCCGGTAAGCGGCCGAATACACCAGCCCCAGATGCCGCTCAACCAGTGCGCCGAAGGCATCTTCGGACTGGGCTTCCGCGTACCGGCGAAGCAGTTCGGAATCCGTGGCTGATCGGGATTGCATGGCGCGTCCTCACCTATCAATGCCCGCGCCGACCCCTACCGAACAGAAATCTGGAACAAACTGGAACATGGAACCGGCAAAATACCTCTTGGCCCCGCGGCGGACGGGCGTGGATGATTCGACGATGGTCGAGCGCCGCCAGCCGTCCCTGCACCCCGACACCTCCGACCGGGAGGAGGGGATGCCGACCGTCTACCTCAAGCCGGGTGAGGCCGATCGCGTCCTGTCGGGACACCCGTGGGTCTACGAGGCCTCCATACTCAGGCTGACACGCGAAGCCGCCGATGGCGATGCGGTCCAGGTCAAGGACCATCGGAGGCGATTCCTTGGGATCGGTTTGTACAATTCACGGTCCCGGATCCGGGTTCGCGTGCTGACCGCGAACCGGTGCGAATTGGATGAGATGTTCTTCGAGGGCCGAATCCGGGCGGCGTTGGATCACCGCCGCAGGTTCCTTCCGGGCGCAACCAGCCTCCGGGTCGTCAATGCCGAAGGGGACCTGCTGAGCGGGTTGATCGTGGATAAGTACGAGGATGTCCTGGTGGTCCAGATGTCCTCGCTGGGAATGGACCGGCGCAAGACGATGCTGACGCGGGTCCTTCGCCGCGTCCTCAATCCGAGGGCCATCCTGGAGCGTAATGACATGGGAGCGCGGAAATTCGAGGGCCTGCCGGATGCGGCGGGGCTGCTGGCCGGCGAATTGTCGGACTCGGAGATGCGCCGATTGCCCGTGCGACTCGGCGGGCTGAGCTTTGAAGTGGACCTTCGCCAGGGACACAAGACGGGCCTCTACCTGGACCAGCAGTTGAATTACGGCCTCGTCGAGAATCTGGTCCCGCGGGGCGGCCGTGTCCTGGATGCGTTCTGTTTTGTCGGCGGGTTTGCGCTGCACGCGGCCCGGGCCGGGGCGGAGGTGGTGAAGGGCATCGACCAGAGCGAGGAGGCGATCGACACGGCCACCCGGTTGGCAGCGGCAAACCGGCTCTCGGATCCTTGCGCCTTCCAGGCAGCCAACGTCTTCGACTGGCTTCGATTGCAGAGGACGCCGCCCGCGGACGGGGCGACTGAGCCGTTGTTCGACCTGATCATCCTCGATCCGCCCTCCTTCACCCGCACGCGGGCAGCGGTTCCGGACGCGCTGCGCGGCTACAAGGAGATCCACCTTCGTTCCCTTCGTCTGTTGCGCCCCGGAGGACTCCTGGTCACCTTCTGTTGCTCCCATCATGTCGATGCGGAGACGTTCGAAGGGGTCGTGCTGGACTCGGCCCTGGACGCCAGGCGTCAACTTCGGCGCATCGCGCTCTATACCCAGGCGCCCGATCACCCCATACTGCCTGCCGTGCGGGAGACGGCCTATCTCAAGGGATTCGCGTTCGAATTGCTTTCACCGTGAGCGAGTCGATCCATCCCGGGTCCCCTCAAGAGGGGCCGGACCCGGGTTCAGCCGGAGGAATAGCGACGGCCTTTGGGCTGCACCTTGTGGCCTGGTTTCTCTTTTACCTGACGGTGGTGATTGCCTGGGGGCAAAGGAATTCCTGGCCGGCCGAATTGTTGATCTGTGTCCTTTCCGTTCCGCTGACCACGCTGGTGGCCTCGACCCTCTTCAAAATGGACGGCTTTGGCTTCGCCATCGAACCCGAGAACAGCCAGCAGGAACAACTCATCGCGGCCCTGGTGCTGTCGGTGGGACTGGCCAGTGGCCAGGTGTTGCTGATGGCCATCGGGCTTGTCGGCCTCGGCATCGCTTGGTTTCGTCCCGCGGCGCCGCGTGTGGACTGGGCGGAATGGCTCAAGATTCCCCTTCTCTTCCTGACGACCCTTCCGTTCTGGCTGGACTTCGAAGGCAGCCGATTGCCCCTGGCCGGGCTTTTTGATGATCCGACCGCGAATCCGGTCTTCAGTTTTCCCCTCGCGCTGAGCACGACCCAGGCGCGCTTTCTGGGCTACTGTGGCCTTCTGGCGATGGCCCTGTTCCTGCGAGGGCGGGCCTTCTGGCTGGCCCTTCCCTGCCTGCCGGTGTTCCTGGTGGTGGTCACCGGCATCCCGAAATGGGTGCCGGAGTGGCGGGAGCAGGACCCGGTTTTTCGGGCGGCTTTTCCCTGGCTGCTGGGCATCGCATTTCTGACCCTGGGGGTTCAACTCGTGAAGCCCGCGGAGAATGCGAGCCGAGCCTTCGTGCCGGGGGAAACGCTCCGGAGGTGGTTCGAACAACGCCGTTATCCCCCCTGGGTCGCGGTGTTGGTGGTGGCCGTGACGCAGGCCCTGCCCTTCGAAACGGTGCGGTTCAGTCTCTCCGAGGTGCTCGGATTGCTGGGGTTGGGCGGTTTGTCCTTGGTCCTGTTTCGCCTACGGCTTCGTACTCCCCGCGGCCCAATCCATTCGCGCTCGGTGGCCATGGTGGCGGGGGGATTGGCCCTGACACTTGGCGCCGAGTTCGCAACCAACGAGAGTCTTCGGCACGTGGCGTTGGCCTTTGTGATCATCGGCCTGGTGTCATGGCATTGTTTCTGGCCGCTGCGCATCTTCGTCGTCGCCGGGTTGGCCGGCATTGCCCTCCTGATGGCGCCTGGGCCCTTGCCAACGGGCGTGTGGAACTCGCAGGCCCTCACCGGCATTCGCCTCCTGGCAGGCTTTTCCTGCCTGGGAGCTCTGCTCTGGTTGACCCGGCGGCCCCTTCCGCGGGCCGGCGCGAAGGGCTACAGCGAGGATGGCTGGGTCCCTCCTAAACGCTTCGCCCTGATTCTCCTCGGGCTCATGATGTTGTTCCAGACGGCGTCCGCATTCTGGCCGGAGCACGAAATCGACCTGTCCGGCATCGCCACGGCCCACGAGGAATTGGAGGACAGTCCCGATATCCTCATGGGAGGCGAGCCCGGATGGTCCCGTCTGCCAAGTCCCAAGGGTCCGGTTCAGATGATGATCGCGTATCCTCGGAAGAACCCGTACCTGCTCCAATCGCCCGAGCGCACGCTGCGCCGGGGGGGATGGCAAGTGGTGGAACGGGTGCGGGCGGCACACCCCTGGGGGGAAGCGATGACGGTAAAGCTCGAACGGGAGGGTCGGACCGCTACGGCAATGTGGTGGTTCGAACTCGGCGAATCCGCCTTCTCCAACCACCTTTACGCCCGCCGGGTCCTCTGGAGCGGCTGGCACCTGGCCGACCGTCGATTGCGCCTGGTCCGCCTCGAATCGACGGCCATCGACGAACCGGAGGACCTGATCGAGGTGGCCCGCCGCGAGCACTGGTTCATGTCGGCGCGACAGGTTCAACTCGCCCGGCGGTAGCCCGGAAGGCTATGCCTTTTCCAGAAGGCGGGCCTGCCACTGCATCAGGGAGGTGTGCTGAGGATTGCCGGTGGCCGCCAGTTCGAGCAATTGCAGCCGGCTGGCGACGAAGGAGGGATCGATGTTCAACTCGGCCGCGCGCCGGTCCCGCCGTTCTCTCAGGGCACTGGCCTTGCGTCCGACGGCCAGTGGCAATCGCTTGTGTTCGTGACGGAGCTTCTCGGGAAAGGCCTCCGGCGGGAGCGCGAGCGCCTCCTGAATCGCACGAATCACTCCCTGCCGGCGCCTGGGCGTGAGATGACGCGGCAACTGCTGGGGCGCCGAGCCCCATCGGGAGGCGACGGAGGCGAGTTCGACGAGCTGATCGTGGCTGAGGACATGGAACGTCGGCCGATTGGCTCGAATCGCCTCCTCTTCACGCCAGCGCCAGATGGAACGTAGCACCGCAAGTCCGAGCCGATCCAGACTGTGGCTGCCCCGGAGTCGCCAGACACGGTCCGGATCGGGAGCCACCAACCGGGTGGCCTCTGTCACGATCCGGTCGCACACTTCGCGGTGCCATTCGAGACGGCCAAGCCGGACAAGTTCGGCCTCGAGTTTTTCCTGGAGCGGTTTGAGATAGCGGGAATCCGCCTCGGCATAGGCGGTCATCCGGGGCGTCAACGGGCGTTGGCCCCAGTTCGCCTTTTGAGGGCCCTTCTCGAGGGCAAGGTCCAGGAACCGACTCACCAGGTCGGTCAGGCCAAAGCGGCGGCAGCCAACGAGCCGGGCCGCGGTCATCGTGTCAAAGATCGCCGATGGGACAAACCGCCAGGTTCGGTATATCAGCCGAAGATCATAGTCGCCCCCGTGGAGAATGAGGGTGTGGCGTGACAGAATCTCCAGAAGCGGTCGGAGGTCGAGGCCGGCCAGGGGATCCACAAGAAGTTCCCCGCCGGGATGGCTGAGTTGGAGGAGGCAAAGCTTCTCCGGATAGGCGTGCAGACTGTCTGCCTCCGTATCCAAGGCCAGCCAGGTGGCGTGCTCGAGCTCGGTCAAGGCGTCCGCCAGCCTCTCTGGGGTGTCGATCACCGCGGAAGTAAAGCCCGGATCCGCCTTCCGGGACAATGCTGGCCTCAAGGCTGTTGCGGTGTTTCGGCGGCTTGACGATCGCCTCTGCCCGACGCATGAAGCACGTCGATACGTCCTCGATGAACCTCTCCGACCAGTTTTTTCGTTCCGCCGCGGGTCGCTCCGGCAAGACAGCCATCTTCCACGGGAACGACCAGGTAAGTTATGAGCGCCTGGCCCGGCAGGCCCATGCCGTGGCCCTGCATCTGCGCACCCGGCTCGGCACGGCACCCGGCGATCGCGTCGGGATCTGGATGCGCAACCGGCCAGATTTCGCCGCCGCGCTCTTCGGCGCGCTCGAGGCGGAGGCGGTCGTCGTTCCGATCAACACCTTTCTCAAGCCGGCGGAGGTCGACTACATCCTGCAGGATGCCGGGATTGGCGTCCTGTTCGCCGACGACGAGCTGCGGGAATCCCTTGGAGATCTCCGGGACCGCCATCCCGGCATGCGGCTCACATCAGTGGAGTCGCTGCAGCATGAGGCGTCCAGCGTCGCCACTGATCCCCTCCCGGGATCCTCGCGGCGAACGCCGGACGATCTCGCGGTCTTGGTTTACACCTCGGGCACGACCGGGCGTCCAAAAGGGGCGATGCTGACCCACGGCAATCTCCTGACCAACGTCGAGGGCTGTCGCCAGATCCTCGAGGTCGTCGAGTGGGATCGTTTCGTCCTGATGCTGCCGATGTTCCACAGCTTCATGCTGACGGTCTGCGTCTTCCTCCCACTTCTCACCGGCGGCTCCGTCGTTCTCATCCGCTCACTGCATCCCCCCAAGCTGATGCTGTCGGAGATCATTCAAAATGAGGGATCCGTCCTGCCCGCGATGGCCCAGGTGTTCCGGGCGCTCGCGGGAACGCCCTCGGGAATCGATCTGCCGCTCCGGCTTTGTGTCAGCGGGGCCGGACCGCTGCCCGCGACCATCCTCGAGGCGTTTAACAAGCGCTTTCCCTGCGTCCCCTTGATCGAAGGATATGGCCTTAGCGAGGCCAGTCCCGTCGTCTCGGTCAACCCCGTCCGCGGACCGTGGATCCCCGGGACGATTGGCAAGCCCATCCCTGGCGTCGAGGTCAGCATCCAGGACGAAGAAGGCCGGATCGTCGCGCATGGAACGGACGGCGAGATCTGCGTCCGCGGCGGAAATGTGATGCGCGGCTATTGGAGGGACCCCGACAAGACGGCAGAGGCCTTCCGCGGTGACTGGCTCCTGACCGGCGACATGGGTCACCTGCGGCCCGACGGATACTTCGCCCTCACAGATCGCAAGAAGGACATGCTCAAACCCAATGGGTTGAACGTCTACCCGCGGGAGATCGAGGAGGTCATCATGCAACTCCCCGGCGTGCGCGAGGCGGCCGTCGTCGGCGAGCCCGATGAACGACGCGGCGAACGCCCCGTGGCTTTTGTCGTGATGGAGGACGGGAGCCCCTTTGAGGAGGAGATCCTCCTCTCGTTTCTGAGGACGCGACTCGCCGATTACAAGGTGCCCAAACGCGCCATCAGCCTGTCCACGCTGCCTCGCAATGGGACGGGGAAGATCCTGAAGACCCACCTCCGCCATCTCCTCCTCGAACCCGCGGCGGCCAACGAAAAAGGGCCGGCTTGCGCCGGCCCGTGAGGTCCTCGGAACCCTGTTGACGGAAGGTGTCCCCGGGGATCAGTAGTCCATGCCTCCGCCGTGGTGAGGATCGGCGGAAGGTTTCTTCTCCTTCTCGGGGATCTCGGTGATGAGGGCCTCGGTGGTGAGCATCAGGGCGGCGATCGAGGCCGCGTTCTGAAGGGCCGTTCGGGTGACCTTCTTGGGATCCACGACGCCGGCCTTCACCAGGTCCTCATACTCGCCGCTGGCGACGTTGTAGCCATCGTTGCCCTTGCGACGACGAACCTCCTGCACGACGAGCGATCCGTCCACGCCGGCGTTGGTCGCAAGCGCGCGCAGAGGGAACTCGACCGACTTCCGGACAATATCGATGCCGATCTGCTCGTCCTCGTTGTCGCCCTTGACCGCCTCGATCGCCCCGACGCACCGGATGAGGGCGACGCCACCGCCGGCAACGATGCCCTCCTCGACCGCCGCGCGGGTGGCATGAAGCGCGTCTTCGACGCGAGCCTTCTTCTCCTTCATCTCGGTCTCCGTCGCGGCCCCGACGTTGATGACGGCCACGCCGCCCGCGAGCTTGGCCAGGCGCTCCTGGAGCTTCTCACGGTCGTAGTCGCTCGTGGTTTCCTCGATCTGCCGGCGAATCTGATTCACGCGGCCCTGGATCTCGGAACTCTTGCCGCCGCCCTCGACGATCGTGGTGTTCTCCTTGTCAATGATGACGCTCTTGGCGCGACCGAGATCCTCGATCTGGAGATTCTCCAGCTTGATGCCGAGGTCCTCGGTGATGCACCGGCCGCCGGTCAGGATCGCGATGTCCTCCAGCATGGCCTTGCGACGGTCGCCGAAGCCCGGCGCCTTCACCGCGCAGACATTCAACACGCCGCGAAGCTTGTTGACGACGAGAGTCGCAAGGGCCTCGCCCTCGACCTCCTCGGAGATCACCAGAAGCGGTTTGCCGATCTTCGCGATCTTCTCGAGGATCGGAAGCAGGTCCTTCAGCGAACTGATCTTCTTCTCGTAGATCAGGACATAGGAATCCTCCTGCTTCGCCTCCATCGTCTCCGCGTTCGTCACGAAGTAGGGAGACAGATAGCCCTTGTCGAATTGCATGCCCTCGACGACATCGAGGGTGGTATCAATGGACTTGGCCTCCTCGACGGTGATGGTTCCGTCCTTCCCGACCTTGTCCATCGCCTCGGCAATGATGTTGCCGATCGTGTTGTCCCAGTTGGCGGAGACGGTGGCGACCTGCTTGATCTCCTCCTTGTCCTTCACCTTCTTGGAGATCTTGGTCAACTGCTCGACGGCGGCCTCGACCGCCTTCTGAATGCCACGCTGGATGCCGATCGGGTTGGCGCCGGAGGTCACGTGCTTGAGCCCTTCCCGATAAATCGCCTCGGCGAGCACCGTCGCGGTCGTCGTGCCGTCGCCCGCGGCGTCGCTGGTCTTGCTGGCGACCTCGCGCACCATCTGCGCCCCCATGTTCTCGTAGGGATCCGCCAACTCGATCTCCTTCGCCACGGTGACGCCGTCCTTGGTCACCGTCGGGGATCCGAACTTCTTGTCGAGGACCACATTGCGACCCTTGGGCCCAAGGGTCGCGGTAACGGCCTTGGAGAGGAGGGCGACTCCGCGGAGCAGGGACTGCCGCGCGGCCTCATCGAATATTAATTGTTTGGCTGCCATAGTTTGAGTGTGAGTCGAATTCAGTGAACGAAAGGACGAAGATGCCGGTTATTCGAGGATTGCCAGGATGTCATCGGCGCCGAGGATCTTCAGTTCCTTGCCGTCGATCTTGATCTCGGTGCCGCCATACTTGCTGATGAGCACCCGGTCATTCACCTTCACTTCGAAGGGGACCTTCTTGCCGTTGTCGTCCGTCTTGCCCGTGCCAAGGGCGCGGACGAGCGCCTGCATGGGCTTCTCCTTGGCCGAGTCGGGGATGATGATCCCGCCCTTCTTGACCTCCGATTCCTCGACGGGCTCGACGAGCACCCGGTCGCCGAGGGGTTTGACGTTCATTGCCATAGTGGGGTTGATTCTTTGTTCGTGGATTACCGTAGGTTGTGGTCTCAAGCCGCTCCGCCCGCACCCGCGGGAAGAGGAGACTAGAAATCTGAGCGGTCGCCCGGATCGCCAACGGCCGCGCCGGCTTGCCCGGACACGGTGTTACTTCTTCTTTTCGTCAACGATCTCCGCGTCGATGACGGTGCCTTCGTCCTTCTCCTTTCCTTCCTGGGCGGTTCCGGTGGGTCCCTTCGGGCCGCCGCCCTCCGCGTCAGGCGCGCCCTGCGCGGACGCGTGGCCCGCCGCCTTGTAGAGATCCTCCGAAGCCGCCTGACACGCCTGGTTGAGACGCTCGCTCGCCTCCTTGATCGCCGTCGTGTCATTGCCCTTCAGGGCCTCGCGAACCGCCTGCACCGCGGCCTCAATCGCACTCTTACGCTCGGTCGGCACCTTGTCCGCGCTCTCCCGCAGCAACTTCTCCGATCGATAGACCGAATTGTCCGCCTCGTTGCGCGTCTCCACCGTCTCCCGCTGCTTGCGATCCTCCTCCGCGTGGGACTCCGCATCCCGACGCATCCGCTCGACCTCGTCCTTGGAGAGCCCGCTGGAGGCCGTGATCGTGATCTTCTGCTCCTTACCCGTCCCAAGATCCTTCGCGCTCACATGCAGGATGCCGTTCGCGTCGATGTCGAAGGTCACCTCGATCTGCGGAACTCCGCGCGGGGCCGGCGGAATGTCCGTCAACTGAAACTTGCCGATGGTCTTGTTGTCCCGCGCGAACTGGCGTTCGCCCTGCAGAACGTGGATCTCGACTCCGGGCTGGTTGTCGCTCGCTGTCGAGAAGATCTCCGATTTGCGGGTCGGGATCGTCGTGTTCCGCTCGATCAGGCGCGTGAACACGCCGCCGAGAGTCTCTATGCCGAGCGAGAGCGGCGTAACGTCCAAAAGGAGGACATCCTTGACCTCGCCTTTGAGCACACCACCCTGGATACCCGCGCCAACCGCCACGACTTCGTCCGGATTCACCCCTTGGTGCGGCTGTTTATTGACCAGGGTCCGCGAGGTCTCAACCACCCGCGGCATCCGGGTCATTCCGCCGACGAGCACCAATTCGTCAATCTTGTCCGCCGTCACGCCCGCGTCCTTGAGACAGTTGCGGACCGGCACGACGGTTCGCTCGAAGAGGTCATCGCAGAGTTGTTCCATCTTCGGGCGCGTCAGGGCCTTTTGGATGTGTTTGGGGCCGCTGGCGTCCGCCGTGATGAAAGGAAGATTGATCTCGTACTGCTGCGACGAACTCAACGCGATCTTCGCCTTCTCCGCCTCCTCCTTGATCCGCTGCAATGCATCCGGCTGCTTCCGCAGATCCATCCCTGTGTCCCGCTTGAACTCATCCAGGATCCAGTCGATCAGTCGATTATCCCAATCGTCACCCCCCAGGTGAGTATCCCCGTTGGTGGCCTTGACCTCGAAGACCCCCTCGCCAATTTCCAGGACCGAGATATCAAACGTGCCCCCACCCAGGTCGTAGACGGCAATCAACTCGTCCTTCTTCTTCTCCAGTCCATACGCCAGCGACGCGGCGGTCGGTTCATTGATGATCCGCAAAACCTCCAACCCCGCGATCCGTCCCGCGTCCTTGGTGGCCTGCCGCTGGGAATCATTGAAGTAGGCGGGCACCGTGATCACCGCCTGGGTAATGGTCTCGCCCAGCCGCATTTCCGCGTCGGCCTTGAGCTTCCCGAGAATCATCGCCGAGATCTCCGGCGGACTGAACCGCTTTCTTTCCCCGTTGACCTCCACCTCCACGTGCGCGTCCCCATTGGACGCCTCCGCCACCTTGTACGGAACGCGTTTGATCTCCTCCTGGACCTCGGAGAATTTGCGCCCCATGAACCGCTTGATCGAGTAGACGGTGTTGCGCGGATTGGTCACTGCCTGGCGTTTCGCCGCCTCACCCACGATCCGCTCCCCCGACTTGGTGAAAGCCACGACCGACGGAGTCGTCCGCCGACCTTCGGAATTCTCAAGCACGACTGGCTCCCCGCCTTCCATGATCGCCATGCAGGAGTTTGTCGTTCCCAGATCGATTCCTAGAACTTTCGCCATATCTTGGTTCAATATCCTAGCGAGCCGCGTGCCACATCGGCTTCCAGCCGAACCAACCACCACAACTCGAACAGGTTACACCGAATCGATTCACCCGATCGAAGTGCCTCTTACCTTGTCCTGTGTGTCAGAATGCCCCGGGTTGAGTCCAATTGTCACTCCGTCTCGCCAGGCGCGCTCCCTCGGGAGTCGGAGATGGGAGCCGCGCAGGGGGAACTCACCCGAACCCACCCCGGATTCAAAGGGATTATCGCTAATCCTCCCATTGGCCCCTGTCGGAGGCCGAAAAGACTTTGACCTCAAGTTCTTGTAGCCGTACACCCGGCGTGAGCCATTTGTCGTGGCTCGATCCCATGGATCACGCACTGCCATGCCTGCTCGCCCAGGGCGGGATGTTCGACAGCTTGCTCGATAACTTCCATCGCGCGACCTCCGAGGGGAAGTTCATCATCGGGATCCTCGTCGTGTTCTCCATGTTCGCCTGGTCCGTGATGACAGCGAAGGGGCTCCAGATGGCGCGAGCGCGGCGCCTCAATGGGCTGTTTCGGGAGGAGTACAGGCATCAGCGCGGCGTCACGGAAATCCATTCGCGTCGCGTGAAAGTGGAGGGCTGCCCGTTGTTTACCGTCTATGAGGACGGATGTGTCGAACTGTTTCAGCACCTGGTTCCGGCCGGTCAAGCCGTTCCGGAACAGGAGCTCAGCCTCAAGGCCATGGAACTCGTGAAAGGCGCGCTGGAACGAAGCGTGGCCCGCGAGGCCCTCAAGCTGGAGGCCGGCCTGATCCTGCTGGCCATCGCTGTCAGTGGCGCGCCATTCCTGGGCCTGCTCGGAACGGTGTGGGGGGTGATGGATGCCTTCGGCGGCGTGGCGGCAGGCAACACCGGGGCTGCCACCCTGCAGATGATGGCCCCGGGGGTGGCCGGTGCCCTCATCACCACCGTCGCCGGTCTCATGGTCGCGATCCCCTCGATGTTCGGTTACAACTGGCTCGTTCACAATCTACGCGTCCTGACCGTCGAGATGGACAATTTCGCCCAGGAACTCGCCGCCCGCATGGAGATCGAATTCCTTGAGGAGCCCGGCCGCGTCGAACGGGAAGCCAATTGACCCGATGCGCCGCTTCTCCCAGAAGAACGCCCTCGTCACCCTGGCGGACATCAATGTCACGCCCCTCCTCGACCTCGCCTTCGTCCTCCTGATCATTTTCGTCATCACGACGCCCCTCCTCGAACAGAGCATCCAACTGGACCTGCCCCGGGGCGGCACCCCCGACAATGCCCGCATTCAGCGCAAGGACGTCAAAACCGTGAACATCCGGTCCGATGGAACCTTTCAGCTCGAAGGCAGCACCCTGACTCTGGGCGAGGTCGAACGAGTCCTCGCGGCCGAGTATCAGCGGAACCCCAACCTCGTCGTCGACATCCGGGCGGATCGGCGTACCCCCTGGGAAGTCGTCCTTGGCTTGATGGATCGATGCCAACATCATGGCATCACCCGGATCCGACCCCGCCTCTTTCCAGAGCGATGAACCGGCGACTTCAGGTTCGGTGTCTCCTCACTTCCGCCGGCATCCACGGCGCGCTGATCCTTCTCCTGCTGTTTGGGGCGGGATTTCAGCGGTCGCACGTGGATGCCCTCGGGCTCGGGGTGCCTTTGGAACTTATCGCCGGTGAATTGATCGACAGCCTGCCCCCCGAACGGGGTGCTCCGCCAGCCCAGCCGTCGACGTCCTCCCCGGACCCGCGGGAAAGGCCGCCCGCGCAGCCAGCCCAACCTCCGCCGCGTCGCGAACCCCGGGTCGAACGGAGAGAACCGCCGGCTCCGCCACCGCAAAAACCGGCTCACCCGACGGAGACTCCCCTCGTCGAGCCGGAAGCCCCATCGGTAAGACCGAAACCCTCGCCCCCCGAGAAGCCCACGTTCGATTTCGACGCCGTTCGCAACCTCCGGCCAAAGCCTTCGCAGCCCAGGAACAATAGGCCGCCGCGAACCGCGGATTCCTCCCGCTCCTCGGATCGGGCAGCGTTCCAGGCCCTGGATCGGCAGTTCGCGGCCGCGACCGGTTCGCTTGCCGAGAACATCGACCGGAGCACGATCGCGATCCACCCAGCGTCAGGATCCGGAAGAGGCGGCGGAGGCGGCTCCGCGAACGCCGGCAGCATACGCCGTACCTACGATGCTGCCTGGATCACCCCCCAAAATGTCTCTGACAAAGAGGCAACCACGGAGGTGGAAGTGGTGATCCGCGGAGACGGCACCGTGACGCGCGCGCGCATTATACGATCCTCGGGGATTCCCGCCCTCGATCGTTCCGTGGACGACGCGTTGCGGGCGGTGCGACGCATCACGCCGTTCGAATCTGTCCCGGGAGCCGACACGGTCACCTTCACCATTGGATTCAACCTGCAAGGCCGCTGAAAACCTGATGACATCCTTTCTCTCGACGCCCGTTTCGCGCCGTCAATGCCTCGCTGCTCTTGGCGCCTCGGTTCCGCTCCTCGCCCGCGCCCAAAACCGGATCGACATCACACACTGGGTCGGTGACCGAGTGCCGCCCATACCGGTTTGCCTGTCCGGCTTTACCGGAGAGGTGCAGGACGCACTGGTCTTTGACCTCGAAATCGCGGGTTGCACCATTGTGAACGAGGCGGAGGCGCAATATGTCCTGAAGGGCAGCAGCACCGGTCAGGTCGAAGCGCGCCTTCTGGATCGGAGCGGGCGCACGCTGTTCGGTCGCGGCTACTCGGCTGGCTCTCCGCGCCAGCAGGCACACGCGCTGTCCGATGTGGTGATCGGGACGCTCGGTGGCAAGGGGGTCGCGCAGACCCGAATCGCCTTTAAGGCGGAGGTCGCCCCGGGCAAGGCCGAGATTTACCTGGCGGACTATGACGGGCATAACGCGCGGGCGGTGACCAAGGATGGATCGTTGGTTGCCGCTCCGACCTGGGTTTTCGGCAAATTCGCGTTGCTCTACACGTCGTATTTCCTGGGGAACCCGGATATCTTCCTGCACGACCTGGGGAGCGGGACCCGCCGACCGTTCTCCCGGCGGCCCGGTCTGAATACGTCGGCGGCGGCCTCGCCCGACGGAGAGCGGGCGGCAATGATCCTGAGCAAGGACGGAAGCCCGAATCTCTACAGCAGTCGCCTGGATGGCACCGATCTGATCCGGCTCACGAACAATCGGCGTGGAGATTCCTCACCCTGCTGGTCGCCGGATGGCAGGCGCCTGTGTTACTCGTCGCGAACCCGCGGTCCGTCGGTCCTGTACATCATCGAAGCATCCGGCGGGACACCCCGGGCCTTGAAGCTCGCGGGGGTGTCGAACGCCACGGAACCGGACTGGTCCCCGGACGGAGCGAACATTCTGTTCACGACGCAGAGCGGCGGTCGCTTCGAGGTTTGCATCGTGCCCTCTTCCGGGGGTGACGTCACGCGCCTGACGGCCGGGGAGGATGCCGTCTGGGCACCGAATTCGCGGACCATCCTGTACGCGCGCCGCGTGGGCAACGGCGTGCGGGTTCTGTCTCTGCTTGACGTGCCCACACGCCAAACAAAGGATTTGCCGCGGCTTTCGGGGAGCTGCTCGCAGCCAACCTGGGCGCGGTAATTCCTCCTCACTCAACCACCATATCATGAAAAGTGCATTGTTCGCCAGGCTGCTCACCCTCACCGCAGCCGTGGCGATCGCGTTCACTCCCGGCTGCCGACGGAAGGCCAAACCCCCCATCACCCCAATCCCCGCTTTAAGCGGCAACGGAATCGGAAACCCCCAATCCTCAGGACCGTCCGATCTCGACACCCAGCCGGTCACCATGCGCCAGGGGCCGCAGGGAACGGAACTCGGCCCGGGCCGGGACACCAATATCGCGCTTCCCGGCGAAGTCCTGGATCGGGACAAATACAATGCCGATCGGAACCAGTTCGCGGCCGACGTCGTTATTTTCGATTTCGATAGTGCCGTCATCAAGACGTCGGAGAAGGGAAAGATCACGGCCGTTGCGGATTACCTCCGTTCCACGCCCAGTGCCGCGGTGGAGGTGGAGGGGCATTGCGACGAACGCGGCACTGAGGAATACAACCGTGCCTTGGGCGAGCGACGGGCCCTTGCGGTGCGGGAGGAACTTGCACTGCAAGGTATTGACCCGCGGCGGGTGTTCACGATCAGCTACGGCGAGGACAAGCCGGCCGTAGACGGGCACAACGAGTCCGCATGGAGCCGAAACCGGCGCGCGGAGTTCGTGCTGCTGAAACCGAGGTCCTGAATCCGGTTTCCCGATAGTTCCAGAGCTCCCGGATCGTACCCGAGGGCAACGATTCACATATTGGCCCTTTACAGGGGCCGTCCCTCGGCGAACGATTCCGTGCAAAGAAAGGTTTAGATGAATTCGACTCTCATGGCCATGCTCGGCTGGCCAGAAACCATTGCCATTCTCGTTGTTGTCCTGGTCCTGTTTGGCGCCAAGAAGCTTCCGGAACTCGCGCGCGGCCTGGGTCAGGGGCTGAAGGAATTCAAGAAGGCGACTCGCGACGTCCAGGAGGATCTCCAGCGGGCCATCGAAGAGGAAACCCCGGCCAACACCTCGCGGCGCGTTCCCGAGAAGGCCCCGGAGGTTGCCGCCGTCGATGTGAAGCCGGCCGCGGCCGAGGCCGCCCCGCGGACCTCGCCCGAGGCCTGAAGCGCTGCTGATTCACCCGCATGGCAGCGGAGCCGCTGCCACCGCCAGACTCTCTCGATGAAGACGAGGATGGGGGTGGCCCAGTTAAACCGTTCCTCGATCATCTTGAGGATCTGCGGTGGACCATCATCAAGGTCCTCGCCGCAGTCGTCCTCTCGATGATGCTTTGTCTCGTCGCCGGCAATCAACTGGTCCTGGTCCTCAAGTGGCCGCTCCGCCAGGCCCAGGACCTGATCGCCTCCACCAACCGCATTGCCACCGTCCGCTGGGGCGACTCAGTACTTGGCAAGATCCCAGTCAGCGGCCTGCCCACCAACCTCGTCGGCCATGACAAATCCGTCTCGCTCATGGTCTCCCTCGTGCCGGACGGAAACGAGTTCAAACTCGTTGTCCGACCGGACACAAACGCCCCGGTCGAATCGGTTTCCAGGGACCTGGTGCCGCTGAAGAACTACGGCCCCATTGGCGGTCTGACCGTCGCCCTGGATATCGCCTTGTATGGCGGCATTGCCTTGTCATTTCCGTTCATCCTCCTGTTCATCGGACAGTTCGTCGTCCCGGCCCTGAAGAAAAAGGAAAAGCGGTTCCTCTATCGCGCCGTTGGGATCGGCATCGGCCTGTTTTTGACGGGCGTGGCCTTTTGCTACTTCGTCCTGATGCAGGTCACGCTTCTGGCTACGGTGCAGTTCTCGCAATGGCTCGGATTCCTCGCGGACGAATGGCGGGCCGAGGACTATATTGATTTCGTCATCAAAATGATGCTGGCGGTAGGACTAAGCTTCCAACTGCCGGTTGTCGTCCTGACCCTGGTCCGGATCGGTATCCTGGATTACAAGAAGCTGAAGAGCTATCGATCCTACTTTATTGTGGCCAACATGGTGGTCTGCGCGGTGGTCACTCCCTCCGGTGATCCGTTCACCATGCTCCTGCTGGCGGTGCCGGTGCAGGTCCTGTACGAAATCAGCGTGTTCATCGCCAAGGGTTGGTGGCGTCGCGAACAGCGCGAACTCGCCGCCATGGAACAGGCCGCGGGCAGCTCCTGATCCCCGGGGCGGGTGCCCGTCAATAATCGTAGAGGCCAGCGTCTCGACTGTAAGGACCGCCTCCGCCGCCGCCCTCGTCGTCGGTCTCCCCGCCGCCCCCCATGAAACCATCGAGGGCTTCGCCCATGTCTTCCTCGACCTTTTCGGGGTCCTCGCCCTTCTCCAGTCGCCGGATGGCCACGTCGAGTTCCTTCGGGACCGTGCCCTCCGGCATGATCTCTTTCATCTTCTTCATCATGTGCGCGACGTGTCGCGGGTTGTTCTCGTCGAGGTGGTCCATGTCCCGTTCCAGTTCCGACATGACCTTCTCCATGCGGGCATCATCGATTTCCGGCCCGGGTGATTCACCCTCTGCCGACAGATCCGAAGCCACGGCCGGTTCCGGGGCCCCCTTCAACATCGCGAAACCGCTGACCTGTTTCAGCAGCTTGGCATAGCCGCACTTGGGACAGGCCGGCTGCCGATCCGGATCCACACGCTTGGAGAGAAAACTAAAGATCCGGCGGCATTTCGGACAGGCGTATTCGTAGATCGGCATGGTATCCCTCGCGGCGCGGGAAGGAGCCTAAATCGTGCGAGACGGCATGAAAAGCCGTGAAAACGCCCCGGAGGACAATTGCTTTCGACTGCGTCATGGGTGCCGATGCGGCGGAGGAACCGTCAGCATATGGCATGGATCGTGCCTCTTGCAGACCGTGGATCAACTCCTCAACACTCGCCCTGTGACCGCGGCGCAAGGCACCCTTCTCGTCGCCGACGACCAGCGCGATGTCCTGGCTGCCTTGCGACTCGTGTTCAAAGGGGAGGGCTTTGATACCGAGACAGTCTCCTCACCGGCCGGGCTCCTGGAGGTTCTCGCGCGTCGGGACATCGACGTCGTCCTGATGGATCTCAACTACACCCGGGACACCACTTCCGGACAGGAGGGCCTCGATCTCCTCGAACGCATCCGGCGCCTCGATAATCCGCCTTCGGTCGTCGTGATGACCGCGTGGGGATCAGTCGAACTCGCGGTCGAGGCCATGCGTCGCGGGGCGCGGGATTTCGTCCAGAAACCGTGGGACAACGCGCGGCTGGTCACCATCGTCCGGAACCAGGTCGCCCTGCGTCGCTCCCAGCGACAGAGCGCGCGCCTCCAGGCGGAGAACGAGATCCTCCGCGGCGGCGGCGGGCCTGCCCTCATTGCGGATTCCCCGGCCATGCGGCCGGTCGTCGAACTCATCAACCGGGTCGGTCCCTCGGATGCCAATGTCCTCATCACCGGCGAGAATGGCACCGGCAAGGGAGTGGTCGCGCGCGCGCTCCACGCCGTGTCGGGACGCTCCACGCGTTCGCTGGTGACCGTCAACATGGGCGGCATCTCCGAACCCCTCTTCGAAAGCGAACTCTTCGGCCATGTCAAGGGAGCCTTCACCGATGCGAAATCCGATCGCGTGGGCCGCATCGAACTCGCCGAGGGCGGGACCCTCGTCCTGGACGAGATCGCCAATCTCCCCCTCGGCCAGCAGGCGAAACTCCTGAGGGTCCTGGAAACCGGCGAATATGAGAAGGTGGGTTCTTCACGGACTCAGAAAGCGGACGTGCGACTGATCTCTGCGACCAACGCCGAATTGCACGAGGAGGTCGTCCAGGGAGGCTTTCGACAGGATCTCCTGTTCCGACTGAACACGATCGAGATCCATCTTCCGCCGCTACGGGAGCGTCCCGAGGACATCCCGCGACTGGCTCACCAGAGCCTGCACGAACAGGCCCGCCGATACCGCAAGACCGTCGAAGGCTTCGAGAAAGAAGCCCTGGCGCTGTTGTCACGCTACCCGTGGCCGGGAAACGTCCGGGAGCTGGAGCACGCGGTGGAGCGTGGAGTGCTGATGGCCACGGGACCATGCATCCAGGTGGCGGACCTTGCGCTTCGATCCCCGCGCCAGGGCGAGCCGCGCCTGGAGGAATTAAGTCTGGAGGACGTCGAGAAGCTCATGATTCGCAAGGCGCTGGCCCGCTTCGATGGCAGCGCGCTCAAGGCTGCGGAGGCCCTTGGCCTCAGCCGCAGCGCCTTCTACCGGAGGCTCGAGAAACACGGGCTGTGAAGCATGGCCAGCCCCAGTCCGTATCGAAAAGTCGCACGAATCGCCTTCCACCGGCAGATCACGCGCTCGGCCTGGCTACTGCCGCTGCCGGGCGTCGCCGTCGCGTTGGCCCTGCTGTGGTTTGGATCCTATTCGACCGCCGTCCGCCTGACCGCTACCGGCCTGCTCCTCGCCCTGACCGCGTTCATCGCCTCGGTGCTTCGTGAGCGTCTCGCCTATTCCCTTCGCACCCTCGCCAATGTGATCGCCGCCATGCGGGATGGCGATTTCTCCATCCGGCCTCACGCGGCCAATCCGCAGGACCCGCTCGGCGCCCTGGCCACGGAAATCAGCATGCTGGGTGACACGCTTCGCGATCAGCGGCTCGGCGCGCTGGAGGCCTCCGCGCTGCTCCGAACCGCCCTGGAAGAGATGGACGCGGCGATCTTCACCTTCGACGATCGCCGACGATTGCGCCTCGCGAACCGCGCGGCCGAGCGCCTCCTGGCACGTCCGATCGAACAACTGCTCGGCCGGACGGCCGCCGAACTCGGGCTCGACACGTGTCTCGAGGGCGAACCCGCCCGGGTTTCGGCAATGACCTTTCCCGGCGCCGTCGGACGCTTTGGAGTCCGGCGTTCCGGGTTCCGTCAGGGCGGACGTCCGCACCAGCTTCTCGTCGTCGCCGACCTCAGCCGCGCCCTTCGAGAGGAGGAGCGACAGGCCTGGCAGCGCCTGCTGCGCGTCCTCGGCCATGAACTCAACAATTCCCTCGCCCCGATCAAGTCGGTCGCGGCGAGTCTCGAGACGCTTGCCAGGCGCGCTCAAAGACCTCCGGACTGGGAAGAGGACCTGCGCGACGGGCTCGCCTTGATCAGTGCTCGCGCGGAGTCGCTCAGCCGGTTCATGCAGGCGTACTCGACCCTTGCCAGGCTGCCGTCCCCGCAACGTCGCAGGATGGCTGTCGGGGATTGGATCCACCATGCGACCAGTCTTGAGACGCGCGTCGCCGTCCGGGTGGAGACCGGTCCCCCGATGTTTATCCATGCGGATCGCGACCAATTGGACCAGCTCCTGATCAACCTCATCCGCAACGCGGCGGATGCCGTCCTGTCCACCTCGGCACCCGAGAAGGCGCCGCCCCGCGTCGCGCCACCGCCAGCGGTGCAGGGTCTTGTCCAGGTCGGCTGGAACCGGGTGGGGTCCGAGATCGAAGTCCGTGTCGAGGACGATGGACCCGGAATCGCGAATCCGGCGAATCTCTTCGTTCCGTTCTTCACGACCAAGCCGGGCGGCTCGGGGATTGGACTCCTCCTGTGCCGGCAGATCGCCGAGGCCCACGAGGGGCATCTATCCCTGGAAAACCGCAGGGAATCAGGATGCATCGCCCGGCTGCGGTTACCGCTTTGACTGCGTTCTCATGAACCGCCTCTCGTCGCCGTGGTTCATCGGCCGCGAGCGGTTCTCTTCGGAACGGAACGGGGAACTTCCCGAGTGAACCTCTCGTCCCATTTTCGAGACCCGCGATTCCGTCGCCGGAATGATCAGGGGGTGTCGGTGCCACCGAATCCCTTCTCGTCGTGAGGCTGCCCGCGGGTTGGATCGCGACCGTTGGGGGCGCTGAGCGGTGGAAGGGGCTCCAAAACCTGAGATCTCCGACTGCATTCCGGCCTGGCACGGACTCTGCCCCACCGGATCCGACTTGGTCCGTATTGAACACTGGTGATGCATGACTCCCTTGATTGAATCCAACCGCGCCCGGCACGCTGCGACGCACGCGATGGACATTCCCCGTCCTGATCTCGCCCGCGCGCGCCGCCGGCGCCGAATCGGGTGGAGTCTGGGTGCCATCGTCCTGCTGGCCATCGTCACCGTGCTCGTCTCCCGCCTGGAGCCCGCCGTTCCCAGGCTCGACATGCCACCGTGGACCGACAACGTGAAACGCGGCGAGATGCTCCGCCAGGTGCGCGGCCCCGGAACGCTGGTGCCGGAACAAATCCAGTATGTCCAGGCGGAGACAGACGGGCGCGTTGAGCGGGTTTTCGTCCAGGCCGGTGAGGTGGTGAAACCGGACACGATCCTTCTCGAACTGAGCAATCCTCAGCTCAAACAGGAGGCGTTCGACGCCGAATGGGCCCTGAAGGCGGCAGAGGCGCATCTTGTGCAGCTCAAGGCCTCGCTTGAAGGTGATCAACTCAGCCAGGAGGCCCAGATCGCCAGCCTCCGCGCCGACTACACCCAGGCCGAGTCCGAGGCCCAGGTGGATGAGACGCTCGGCAAAGACGGGCTCGTCCCGGAAATCCTTCAACGCAGATCTCGTTCCATCGCCGACGCGATGAAGGCCAGGCTCGAGATCGAGGAAAAGCGCCTCGAGAGAGCCAAGAACGGCGCCACGGCGCAACTTGCCGTCCAGGAGGCGGAAGTCCGGAAGATGCGGGCGATGCTCGAACTCAAACAGCGGCAGGTCGCCAATCTTTCGGTGCGGGCCGGCATCGAGGGCGTTCTCCAACAAACGGGGGACCGTGAACCCCTCCAGACAGGCCAGCGCGTCACGCCGGCTGCCACGCTGGCGAAGGTCGTGGTGCCCACCCAGCTTCGCGCCGATGTTCGCATCCCGGACACACAGGCCCGCGACGTGTTGACCGGGCAGCGCGCCGAGGTCGACACCCGCAACGGCGTCGTTTCCGGGGAAGTGAAGCGCGTCGATCCCGCCGTTCAGAACGGCACCGTCCTCGTCGAAATCAAACTTACGGGTCCGCTGCCGCGCGGGGCGCGCCCGGACCTCAGCGTCGAAGGAACGATCGAACTCGAGCGTCTCGTCAATGTGCTCTATGTCGGCAAGCCGCTTCAGGCCCAGGAAGACAGCACGATGAGCCTCTTCAAGATCGTCAATGGCGGCCGGGAGGCCGTCCGCGTGCCGGTTCGGTTTGGACGCAGCTCCGTAACACTGATTGAGATCCGGGACGGCCTCGAGGCGGGAGACGAGGTCATCCTCTCGGACATGAGTCAGTGGGACGCGTACAACAAGGTCCGCGTCAAGTAACTCCCACTCCCGAGCAACACCTTCGCATTCACCCCATCCATGATCTCTTCCTCCCCCCAAACCGCGATGCCTCCTTTCCTCATCAAGCTCGACGGCATCACGAAGGTCTTTCTCACCGACGAAGTCGAGACGCACGCACTCTCCGGCATCCACCTCGAAATTCGCAAGGGCGAGTATGTCTCCATCGCCGGGCCGTCCGGGTGCGGGAAGTCGACCCTTCTGTCGATACTCGGTCTGCTCGACACTCCGACTGCGGGTGCCTATCTCCTCAATGAGCAGTCGGTTGCCAATCTCGATTTCGGCCAACGCGCCAGGATTCGGAATCGCGAGATCGGGTTCATTTTCCAGAGCTTCAATCTCATCGGGGACTTGACGGTTTATGAGAATGTCGAGCTGCCCCTGACTTATCGCGGCATGCCGGCCGGCCAGCGCAAGAGCGCCGCGCACGCGGCGCTGGAGAAGGTCGGCATGTCTCATCGCCTCAATCATTATCCCTCCCAGCTCTCCGGGGGTCAGCAACAGCGCGTCGCGGTCGCGCGCGCCCTGGTTGGGAACCCCTCCATCCTCCTCGCGGACGAGCCGACCGGAAATCTGGACTCCAAGAATGGCGAGGCCGTGATGGAATTGCTCCGCGATCTCCATCGCGAAGGCGCGACAATCTGCATGGTCACCCACGATCCCAGGTTTGCCCGCCACGCCGATCGCACCATCCACCTTTTCGACGGGCGCGTGCTCGAAGAACACGAGGCGGACGGGGTCGTGGAAGCTGCTGTCTAGTTCGGACGAGAGAGCCTGCCCATGAACCGGCGCTCGCCCATTCCCTCTGCCTTCCGACGCATCCGACGGGAGAGGGTGCCCACGCGGCCGCCGGAGCGGGAGCGGGTTTCCCGACGCGGTTCATGGGCCGGGAGCAGTTCAGATTCTTGAACAGGGACCTTCCCATGATCCGCCTCCGAAATCTTGAAAAGTCATACAAGGCCCGCGCCGGCGAGACCTTCGTCCTTCGCAATCTCCAACTCGACATCGCGGAGGGGGAGTTCCTCACCGTCATGGGGCCGTCCGGCGCCGGCAAATCCACCCTGCTCGCCATCCTCGGCTTCTATGACAGCCTGTGGACGGGCGAGTATTGGTTCCGGGACGCGGCGGTCCATCAGATGGGGCCCAAGGAGCGCGCCGCGATCAACAAGCGCGAGGTCGGTTTTGTGTTTCAGCAGTTTCACTTGTTGGAGGACCTCACCGTCGCCGAGAACCTGGATCTGCCGCTGAGCTATCGGGACCTGAAGAAATCCGAACGCCAGGCCGCCGTGGGCGACACCCTCGACCGGTTCGGCATCGTCGGGAAGAAGGACCTTTTTCCGAGCCAGCTCAGCGGGGGTCAGCAGCAAATGGTGGCCGTGGCGCGGGCCATCATTGCGAAGCCCTCCCTTTTGCTGGCGGATGAGCCCACGGGAAACCTTCACACGGACCACGGGCGGCAGATCATGGACCTGTTCAAACGCCTGAACACCGAGGGAACCACGATCGTCCAGGTCACCCACAACCAGGAATGGGCGGCCTACGGCCACCGCATCGTGCGTCTGCGCGACGGCTGGATGGAATCATGATCGTTCGTTGAGGGATTCGCGCCTCCGCGCAAAGAATCCCCGGTCATGCTCCCTCTCCCTCCGCGGGTCCGATCCCCACGCCACTGGCTGCTTGGACCTGCCTACCACCTGCGCCGCGAACCGCTCGTGTCGATCCCGCAGCGCTTCGCGGACCATGGCGATCTGTTCAGGATCGTCACGCCCATCGGACAGGCGACATTCGTCGGTTCTCCCGACCTCGCCCGCCAGGTCCTGGTCGACCGCTATCCGCGCTATCACCAGAAGAGCCGCTCCTACGCCGTCCTGCGCATCCTGATGGGAAACGGCCTCGTCACCAGCTCCGGCGAATTCTGGAGGGGGCAGAGGAGGCTCGTGCAACCCGCCTTTCATCGTCGCCGTCTGGACGCCATGTTCGCGACGATGGTCGAACGCGTTTCCGTGACCGCGGCTCGTCTGGGCGCCTCAGTGGAATCGGGCGAGCCGGTCGATCTTGCGCCCGCGCTCTCCCAACTCACGCTCGATATCATTTCACGCGCGATGTTCAGTTCCGACGTGGCGGCCGCCGCTGCCGATGTCAGCCGGCATATCGCGATCCTCAACGAGTACGCCCTGCACATGTTGCGGCACCCCTGGTTGTTCCTTCTGCCGCGGCGTGTCCCGACTCCGTTCAGCGCCCGCCAGGTCCGGTCCCTCAAGGCGCTGAACTCGATTGTCCAGGGCATCATCCGGGCGCGGCGTCGGCACCCCGGAGAGCACGACGATCTCCTCAGCATGCTCCTCTCCGCCTCCGAGGAAGAGAGCGGGCGCGGCATGAGCGACGAACAGCTCCGCGACGAAGTGATGACGATCTTTGTCGCAGGACACGAGACGACCGCCAACGCGATGGCCTGGCTGCTTTATCTCGTCTCACGGGACCCGCAGGTTGAGCGATCGCTTGCCGCGGAGATCGACGGCCGCTGGCCCGAAGGCGGACTCACACTTGAATCCCTCGCCGCGTTTCCCTACGCGCGGCAGGTTGTCGAGGAATCGCTGCGTATCTACCCGACGATCTGGTCCATCGGCCGACGCTGTGTTGAGGACGACGAACTCGGCGGCTGCAGGATCCCGGCCGGCATGAACGTGGTCATCCCCATCTTTCATTTCCACCGAATTGAACGCTTTTGGACCCAACCGGACGTCTTCGATCCCTCGCGCTTCGGCCCGGAACGCCGCCCGCCACCGGAATCCATGATTTATTTTCCATTCGGCGCGGGGCCCCGCAGTTGCGTGGGCGCCCAATTTGCCCTGCAGGAACTCCTGATCATGACGCTGTTCTTCCACCGGGCCTTCAGGTTTCAGGTGGCCCCGGGTTTTCGAGTTGATCCGGACCCCCTCATCACCATGCGCCCGCGTTACGGCATGAGGATGTGCCTGGAGGGCCGCCACCAGCCCGCTCGAATTTGAACGGCTCACGGCCCATGACCGGCCGGGGCGGGACCCTTCCCATCGAATGGAGCGCGACGGGGTGCGCGAGAGGGCCGCATCGGATTTCAGCTCGGTAATGAAATCGTACGACACCATTTTTCTGACTTCAGAAAGCCGACCGGGTGTCCGATAGGCGAATTGGAACCAAACTGTCGTGAGAATCCCTTCGAGGCCACCCCAAGGGGAACGGGCGCGGAGGTCTCCACCCACCCGACCCATGCGTTCGATTTCATGCTCCTGCCGAGGGCAGGAGGGTCTGTCGTTGATCGAATTGATCGGGGCCCTCGCTGTCATCGCGATCCTGTCTGCCCTGGCTGCGCCCGCCATTGTTCACAGCATCCAGGAGAACCGACGACGCGGCGAGGTCGAGATGATGGCGCGTATCGGTGAGGCGCTCCAGCGCGTGGTCGTCCTCTACGAGACCGTGCCGGCAACCAATGCGGCAAGCTGGGCATCTCTCGTCGCCTCGGAACTCAGTCTGCCGGAGGATTCCGTCAGTACCAACGGCGCGGCGCAACCGCGTCTCCTTGTTTACGACCCCGCGCTGAGGATTGGCGGACACACCCCTGGAACGCTCCCCTTTAACCAGCGGGAAGGCGGTGCGACGAACCTGGTCGCGCCACGACTCGTCATTCTCTCATCTGTCGCCGAAGGTTATCCCGCCGTCGACTTCACGACCGCAGCGGGGTTCAGCAATCTGTGGAACCGAGCCGAACACAACGTGCCGTCCGGTTGGCCCGCCGGCTACGCTGCACGGGGTGATGATATCGTCGTACAGCGGGTGGATCTTAGCGGGCTCTTTCACGAGGTCGTGTTGAACAACGCAGATCGCTATGCGGAAGCCCCTTACTCGGTTCTCACCAATAACCTGACCAGTGTCGGTTGTTCCAACATCGTTGCCGCCACCAATCGCCCGCTTTCAACCCTGCTGATCCACGGAACCCCGTTGCGATTGTACGAGGCCTCGGGCCGGCCGCAGGTCGTTACGGTGATCAACGGAAACGCGAGTTTCGTCTTTGAGAGCGGGCGATGGAGCCGCACGGCCCAGATGGGAGTCAACGGCCCGGGCACCTGTGGCGCTCTCGGGACCCTGGTGGAATTGTTCATGAGCCGCACCGACTGGGAGCCCACCGCACGGGGAACCACCCCGCAGGCCGTTGTTCTTGGAATGTACGACATGCTCTGCGGATGCCGCGACTGGTCGGACGCTGGTTTCGAAAACGAGAATGGCAATTCGAAGTGGGAGGCGCCGACCGCACGATTCGTGTTTGACATAGCCCCCCAACTCATGCTGACGAGCCAGGATCTCATTGGCGAGTAGTGCGTATGAATGCCGTCCAGCCCCGACCCATGAACCGGCGGTCGCCTCTTTCGTTTGCCACCGGCCGGGCCTTTGGCCGCCGGAATGGCTTCGGCCCGCGAAACCGGGAGAGGGTGGCCGGCGGATGGGTGGAGGTTCCTCGCCGCCGTTCGACGGCGTCACGCCCAAGCCGCTGCAGGGCCCTGACCCTGGTCGAGATGATGGGCGTGCTGGCCATCGTCGCCCTGGTTGCCACGCTGTTTTTCGGCATGACCCTGGCCTACTGCAACCGCCACGCCCGCGAGGCCGAGTTACGCTCCCTGCATGTCCTTGGCGAGGGTCTCCGCCTTTCGGTTACTTCCGACCTGCGCATTCCGTGTCAGACAAATTTTGCCGTTCAAATCTCACGCTATTCCGGTCAGTCGCTGGGCAGCATCCTGACGAACGCGGTTGGCAATCCGCGTTTGCTGGTGATCGATCCGGGAGTCACCAACAGCGGATGGGACCTGCCATTCGACCAGACGGCGAACCCGATGTCCGGCGCCGGAGGCGGAACTCCGCGCAATCTTCGGATGCTGTTGATATCTTCGGTGGCCGGTCCCCTCCCCGCCGGCCTACCGGTGCCGCCGGGCGGTAAGGTGACCTCGACACTATTTTCGAACCTTTGGGCCGCACCCGTCGGAACTCTGCCGGCGGGCCTTGCATGGAGCGGGGATCCCCACGATCTCTTCATACAAAGGGTCCAGTTCCTCGATCTCTTCTATCCCGTCTCCCTGAACCACGCCGAATTCACCGGCGTTCATACGAATGGCCGGGTCCGATGGCCCGGGATGACAGGATTCGCCGCTCCCACCGGCGCACCGTTTCCCTGGACACGCTGGTACCTCAAGGGAACCTCGTTGATCCTCTCCAACGCGGCGGATCACTCCACGCTCTCCGAGATCGTCACGGATCCCGTCTCCTTCACCTACGAGAAGGGCTTCTGGCTCCGCTCCATGAATGATCTGACGAAGTCCTCGGTCGAGTTGTCTCCGATCACCGGAGCCGATTTCGAACGCGCCGTCTCGGCGTTTCTCGCCGGCTCGACCCACTCTCACGGCCACAATCCCGGTGCCTTCGACACCGCTCAACAGGTCGTGTCCGCCATGTCCAACTACGTTCTCTGGGGCGCCCAGGGCCCGAACTCCACGACTAAGCAGAAAATGGATCAGCAGCAGAGTGCCATGGAGAGCGCCCTTTTGGATTACACAGATCTTCCACCCGGCCAGTTCAACAAACCCTGACCTCCAGCGGATCTCTTCCTTATGGAATCCACCCCCATCCGTGTTCGCCCGCTCTTTTCGGCGTCCGGGGTTCGACGAACTCTGTCCAGAACCGATGGCGTCCGAATGACCTCGGCCGCCTTCGGCCTTGTGGAATGTCTCGGCGTTCTCTCGATTCTTACGATCCTCGCGTCCATCGCAGCCGGCCCTGTCCTCACACGGCTGCGCGGGGCTGACCAGGCCGCCGAGGCCATTGCCATGTCCTCGCTGCGGACGGCCTTCGAGAAGGTTGTGCTCGAGAGAAGGCTGCTTCCCGGGACGAACGATTGGGTCACCTTGCTCGCGCCTGAACTGGATCGGCCCGCCCAGTCCATCTTTGCCAGCAAGAGCGGCTGCCCACGTCTTCTCATCTACCGACCCGGCAGCCTCATCCAGCCCGGAGCAACCTCCGAGGTCCAGACGGCGTCCGGCTTTGCCGCCAGCACCAATGGAACGGACCGTGTTCTCCTTGTGGGCACGCTGCTCGGCCGGTTTCCAACCAACTTCAATCCAACCTCCGCGGGTGTCTTCGACAGCCTCTGGAACACCCCGCCCCACCAGCGGCCCGCCGGTTGGTCCGCCGCCGACCTTTCCGATCCCGAGGATCTTCAAATCGCAAGGGTCGACCTGCGTGAGTTGATGCACCGGGTCACTCTGAACAACCTTTCGCAATCCAACGCGCCTTTGCGCCTTTCCGTGGCTGACGACGGCAACATCCTGGTGGTCCAGAAACAGAATCCCTCCCAGGCGTGGCAGCGAAGCTTCATCCACGGCACGACCCTGAACCTTCACGATCCCGTAGCCGCCATCGCCCGACAGGAGGTCATCACAGATGATCGAACCCTCTACTTCGGAGACGACGGTTGGGGCGACGCCTCCCTCCAGAACAAGAGCATCAGCCCGCAGGTGGCGCAGTACGTCCACGACTTCCTCAATGCGTCCTTCCCCGACGCTGAAAACGAACAGCGTCCACGCGCCGCGATCGACGAGCTTTATCGCGCCCTCTGGTCCTACATGGATTGGTCCGAAGGCGGCTTTGTCGAAGGCGGCAACAACAAGAAGCAAGCCCCTGACGCCTACGTCGTACGTTCCACCGTCGCCCGGCTCAACCAGGGAACCCTCAACCTGATCGGCTCCGGAGGCGGCCACGGGGGCGGGGGAGGATGTGGACACTGAAAGCGGCCAACCACGAAAGACGCGCCTCTCCAGACCGGGCATCCCATGAAACTACGAGCAAGAATCCTCAGGCACGATCGCGGCGGCTGGCTGCTGGTCGCGGTGCTGATCGCCGTTGTCGTGCTCTGCACCCTCGCGCTGGCGCTCGCGCCCGCCTGGATTCGATACTTTGCCATGGAGGCCCGCAGCAAGGAGGGACAGGAAATGCGGGATCTCCAGAAGGCCTTTCGCGATGGCATCGTGGATGACAGTCGCATTCCGGCGCCCACCGGATTCGTGGCGGTCGTTCGCGGTCGCGCGGGGAAATCGGACCAGGGCGTCCAGTTCAATCCTGTGGGCAGACAACGGGTGATCCTCGCGGACCCTGAAGTCAGCCTCGGTCCCGGCGGGACAAACACTCTTCCTTTCAACCAGGGCCAGACCGGATCGGCGCCGCCTCGCAATGGCCGGCTCCTCGTCATCTCTTCCATGGGAAAGGATCTGCCGGCGAATATCGTGACGGGCGCGAACCTGACCGCCGCCCAATTCAGCAACCTCTGGAATGCCCCGCATGGCCGCAAGCCCGCGGACTGGAACTGGGACGGAGACCCGCTTGATCTCTGTATCGAGCGCCTCCAACTCAGTGACCTGTTCGTGACGGTGACACTCCGATATTACGCCGACAGTCCCGAGCATCGCGGGCGGTACCTCGTCTCGAGTGATCCGGGCGCGACCAATGCTCCCGCCCTCCTCCCCTCGCCCGCATTCACGAATGCCTTTCTACGGGGAACCTATTTGTCGCTCCACGGCACCAATGGCTCCCTTCAATTCCGCCAGATCCTCCAGGACAGCAGCCTCACTTACACGTGTCAGGACGGAATCTGGAGACAAGGTCAGGGCACCCGCGGGACACGGGTTGGCCCTGTCATACGTCATCCCACTCCCGAGGAGTTCGCCGATGCCCTCGAGGCCTTTCTCGACTCCCAGGTTGCTCTCTGGCCCGACAATTCCGGGGCGACGAAAGCGGACATGTTCTCGGCGATCACCAATTTCCTGGCGACGGGGGCCTACGCCAACCAGGGCCAGCACATGTCCTCAGCTCAGAATGACCTCATCGACGTGTGGGTGTCCTTTACCGGCGCGCAACCCAACAAGCCCTGAACCCTGAACGGGCATAGTCGCCGACGCGAACGCGGGAGAGAGTGAAGAAAGCTTCCTTCGCCCGGGGTTGGCCCGCGAGGCGCGAGACCCTGACCTCCTGGCGTCGGCGGCGAAGGAGGCGTGCTGGCATTGACTCGAACCCGTCTTGCGATCTTCGTGGGTTTCTGTTTCATCGCGGCTCATGACGCGGACGTCCCTTCCATCCATGGACACGATTCGCAGAAATCGGAGTCCTGAGGGGATCCCGTCGTTCGTCGTTAGGATGACGACGGACACGACGACACGATCCAATCCAGGCCAACCACGACCATGAGCTCGACCGATACCCACACGATCCGTCTCCACCGCGTGCTCCGTGCAACCCCGGAGCGAGTGTACCGGGCATTCCTCGATGCCGATGCCCTGGCCAAGTGGCTTCCGCCAAACGGATTCACCTGCAAGGTCCACCATGTGGACGCAAAGGTTGGCGGCACCTACCGGATGTCTTTCACCAACTTCAGCACCGGCACCAGCCATTCCTTTGGCGGAACCTACCTTGAACTGACCCCTCACGATCGCATTCGCTACACGGATAGATTCGAAGCCCCCGGCCTGCCTGGAGAAATGCAGACGACCATCGCCCTGAAGAAGGTCTTCTGCGGCACCGAAGTGAATATCACCCAGGAAGGCGTGCCGGCGGCGATCCCTGCCGAGGCCTGCTACCTGGGTTGGCAGGAGTCCTTGACCCTGCTCGCCAAGCTCGTTGAGGCGGAAATCCCGGATCAACCCTGACGGCCACTCAGCCTTCGACGGTCATTAGCCCCGTCCCCCAGGGCTTCACCTCGGGGACACGGAGAATCCGATGGTCCGTGCCATCCGGTCCTCGCGCCGGCCGCACGGATCTTCTTCGGCCTTCCATGTCGCTCCAATGTGCCGCACGCGCGGTCCCCGCCACCCGCAATCTCAGGTTCTTCACGGGATCCAGCGAGGCATTGAGGACGAGGCACGCCATGTCACCGGGGCCGCGTTCCCGGATCCAGAGGTGCACCCTCGCGAACGTGTCGACCACCAGGGGCAGGCGATCTCGACTGAGCCATGCGCAGATCGCCTTCATCTGGGATGATTTCGCGAGGTGGTGCATCTGCGACCACGGGAAATAGCCCATGACCACGACTCGACCGCCGAGGACATTCTCAAAGGCGCTCATCGCGACGCCCAGGTCCCGACCCTGGTAGTCGATCATCCGCGCCAACGGGACAGCCCCCGTCCCGGCAAGCACCAGGGATTGCGCCGGTTCATGCCAGAACGACTGCCGGCAGTCGCGCGACCAGCCCGCGAACCGCCCGTTAAGTGGGTGATCGGACAGGACCTCGATGGCGTCGCGGGAGCGCACCTTGCCCGGTTTGACGCCGGTCGAATCCGCAAGGCCCAACCGGTCCAGGGCTTCCCAGGCCGCGAGGTCCATCAGCACGCCACCCGAGAGGATGGCGCGCACCCTGTCCGGTGGGAACGCCAGCAGCCCGGATCCCGCAAGGACGGTGACCCGCGCCCCTTCGGGACCGTAGCAAAGGGGAATCCCAATTTCACCGAGGACATGGCTGCGAGACAATGCGCCGAGGGCGTCCGCCGTGCCGTCCGGCCACGCGCCATCGACATGGTTCGCCACGAAGGTATCCGCATCCCATGCCGGCCAGACCCCAATCACGGGATGACGGCCGAAGGCCTTTCGAAGCTGCAGGTACCAGGGGCGGACTTCGGCAATGCGGCGGAGCATGGGTTCATACTCGTCGAGAGGGTCGGGTCGTTGGGAAAGGACATTGAACGCGGCGCCGGTCGCACCGGCTCCCATGTGGACGGACGCCTCGAGAACCGTGGTCTCAACGCTCTTTCGCAAGAGGTCGTAGGGAAAGTTCTCTATCTCCGACTGGATCACCTGGACGGTGCCGGGCAGACGTGACACCTGACGTCCGATGTCGTGCGCCTTTCCCACCATGCCCGAAAGGGATTCGTCGGAGTAGAAACCGCCCCCCGGCCTCCATCGGACCGGCACTTGCTCCGGGCCTGCGAGCGTCGTCGCCCACCGAGTGAAGGCGTAGCCTTCGTAGAATCGATCGCCCGTCATGAACCCCAGTGGCATCCGAGGTTTCGCGTGGTGCACCGTCCGCTCGATCAAGGCAAAGAGGCGATCGAGCGTGGCGCGATTGTGGTCCAGCCATCGCCGTCTCCAGGCGAGACGCTCGGCCAGACTTCCGTTCCGAAACCGCTCCAGCAGGGATTCCCGCGTGAACCGTTGATCCATTGCCTTCGAGAATCGCCGGAGGCAGCCCTCACAAAAGCATGTGAAGCCCACCGGCATGTGACCGGCAAGGCGGACGTCGTCATCGATCCACAGAAAATCCGGCGAGGTCCGGGCAAGGATGCCGTAGACGCTGGCGACATACTCCAGAAACTCCTCGCCAGCGGGGCAGTAAGAGCCGCGCGACTCCCGCGCCTGTGGATCGGTGACACGCTGCCAAGGTTCATTCAAGGACCCCTCGAGGTTCTCCTCATGATGCCCCATGGTGGCGAGGAGGTTGATTCCGGCCGCCATCCCCGCCGCTCGCACTCTCGGCATCCGTTCCGCGAGCCGGTCCGCCCGGCGGCGAATTTCCGCGAGAGGCAGCGGCGGATGCGTCCCGGAAGTGAAGAAGGCCAGCTCATCCGCGGCCTTCGGATGTCGGGCAAAGAACGCAAGGAGCCCTTCGAAACGCCGTTCCGTCATCCATTGCTCGGTGCCAATTCGGAATGCGACGAGGCCCTCCTGGCGTCCGGCGGGTCGCGTCGCCGTCGCGGGGTGGGACTCGGGCACGATGCATCCGATCGCTACAGAGCCGACAGCCGTGCTGCGCAGGAAGGCGCGCCGATTCATCGCATCGTGGTTCATGACAACCCGTCCCGAAAGGTGATTCGTGGTTGCCGGTGGCTCGCGCTGAACCCTGGCGGCGCACTCCCATTCGGCACTGCGATCGACGCCGGATTCATGGGGTCTCTCTTTTTGGATGGCCGATGACGTTGAGAGTCACATCCCGGGTCCGTCCGCCAAAACGGGTCCCGCCGCCCTTCACGTTGGCCGCGACGATCGTCCCGGACACATCCGCCAGCCGGACCCCGCCAGCTTCGGTATCGCTTTCAAATCGCACAATCGGCCCGTCGAGGTCGTCGTCGACCCGACAGTTCACGAACTCCACCCCGCCGGGTTCCGAACACCGTTCGGGCGCCGTGGCACGAATCAGGATCGGCACCCTTGGTCCGGTATAGCGACGGTGGCGCGCGGTCCACGCGTTCTTCCATCGACATTCGACGAACCTCACCCGCGCCCCCGCCGCGGACTTGTTCGTCAAGCGGACCGCCTCGCGGCCGGTATTCTCGGACGTGCACCGGACGAACTCGATGAGACCCCTGGGTCCGTCGTCACGCACCTCGCCGACCGCGATGCCGGACCAACCGCCAGCGCCGCGGGCTTTGAGGGCGTCGGGGTCAACCCCGGGCGCTCCCATGCCAACGTGGCAGTTCTCGAAACGGATCGACACCGGCTCGCTCGCGGCGGTCAGAGGTTTGAGATACACGAGCATGCCGTTGCCGTCGTTATCGGTGACCATGCAGTTACGGATCACGCAGTCGACGAGGCGCTCATCCGGTTCATCCGGTTCCATGTCGATGCCGGCCGCGGGAGCGGTGCCTTCCGTGCCGGACAGGATGCAGTCCTCGATCAGAAGATGGACCGCGCTGATGACACTGATGCCCTGGCGATGGTTGTCCACGCACGCGCAGTTGCGGACGGTGACATTCTCGCACCACCGTCGGGCGCCGCTCGAGCCGATGTAGATTCCATCGCCGCCCGTGGACTCGATCCTCAGGCCCTCGACCGTCACGTCTTTGCAGCCCGTGAAGGAAAGGCCCATGCGCCATTCCGCCCGGGTGTAGGGCGGGTTCTGGTAGTCCTTCTTGCGCATCCGCAAAGTGGCGCCCGCACCCCGCACCAGGATGTTCGTGCAATCGACCGCACGGAACAGGCAATCGCCGCCGCCCCGGAACTCACCCGCCTTGGCCAGGACAATGACCCCGGGCTCGAACACCAACTCCAGGTTGCTCCGAAGCCGGACCGGCCGAATCACCCAGGGAGCTCCCATGAACGGAACGCGTACCCGGCGGGCGCCAGCATCGATGGAAGTCTGCAGAGCGTCGGTCGCATCCGCCGGGTCGAATCCGGACCGCGAGACATCGACGGTTCCCCCGCGGTCGTCGCCGACGCTGATCAGCCGATCTTCGGCCTTGGACCCGACGGGTTGCGCGACGGTGTCAATGACGCCGCGACCCGCTGCCATGGCCGGCGACAGCGGATCGGAAGCCCCTTTCGCTTTTCCCCAAGCCAGCACGAAGGAAAGCACCAGCAGACGAGTTCTCATGGAGTCAGGCGTGTGAAGGCGATGTTAGAGGGAGCGCCCCCTTTTGATACGATCAGAATCCTCCCAATCCTGTCTCTCAGGCGGACACGATCCGCAGCGTCGTGCAGTTTCCGAGGCGCGCGCACCGCCGCCCGCGTGCGAACTGCCCATCCATCAACTCGGGATCTGGTCGAGGTTCAGCATTGCCAAAACGACGAAGGCTCTCCTGGACTGAGACTTAGAATGAGACCACAGCCGTGGGCCGGCCTGTTCGGGCATAGCCCGTGCTTGGAGGAAAGTCATGACGCGGCCGCGGTGCGCTCGGTACCCGGTCGACTCGACGTCATCCCGGCACGTCACGCCCCGCCGAACCCCTGGGAGCGGATGAATCCCGGACCCGATGGTCAAACCAAAACAGGATTTCGCCGATGACCGAAAATAACCCGCAATCCGCCGCCGAGAGCACCGCGGCGGAACATCTGAAGGACCAGATCCGCGAGGCCGTTCACGACACCAAAGAAAAGACTGCGGACGCGGCCCGGGAAGTGAAAGACCGCTGTTCCGATGCCGCCATCGACGCGAAGGAAGGCCTGGCGCACCGGGTCAGTCGCCTCGGGGGCGCCCTGCGGGGCGCGGCCGACGAGTTGAGGCGCGATGGGGACTCGAATATCGCCGCGGGGGTGGCGGCGGCCGCGCGCCGCGCCCAGGAAGTCGCCGATTACCTTCATCGCTCCGATTTCCGCACGTTCCGCGACGAGTCAGCCGAATTCACGCGGCGTCATCCGGAGTGGGTCTGCGGCGGCCTGTTCATGGCGGGTCTCGCGATCGCGAGGCTGGTGAAGGCCTCTCCCCGCTCACGATGGAGCGAACCGGAGCCCGGCGATGATTTCGAGGCGGAGCGATCCCCGGAGGCGAATGCCTCGTTCAGACGCGGACCGCAGGAACCCGCGGTGCGGCAGGCTCCGATGCCCCAATCCTGGACGGGCGCCCCCGTCCAGGCCCCGGCGGCGGAGCCGATTCAAAAACCGGCCACCTTTGAACCGCCGACAGGCCCCGGCGCCGCAACCTCCAACGCCTAGTCCTCTATGGACGCCCCAACGAATTCTCCCACGCTGGCCGGCTTGTTACGCGAACTGCGGGATGAAGTCCTCCTCCTTTTGCGGCAGGAACTGCACCTGGCAAAGGTGGAGATCTCGGACAGTGCCGCGAAGCTCCGCCGCGAGACCGCGATGCTCCTGGGCGGTGCGGCGGTTGCTTTCGCCGGGGCACTCTTCGTGCTGGCTGGCCTCTCCGTATTGGTTGCCTTCGGACTCGGGAACGCCGGCCTCGGTCCGATGGCTGCATGGACGTTGGGCCCTGCAATCATCGGGGTCGTCGTCCTCGCCATCGGGGCCGGTCTCTTCTTCAAGGCAAAGCGAACGTTGCAGGACACGTCGCTGGTTCCTCACGAAACTCTCGAATCGTTGAAAGAGGACAAACAATGGACCCAAGAGAAACTCGCCAGAACCTGAACAAATCTGGAGACGCCTTCCAATCCGACGGCATTGGACGGATGGCACGCGCCGAGATTGCTACCACGCGCCACCGCATGGACGGAACCCTCTCGCAGATCGCCGAGCGACTCCGCCCGCGTCATCTTCTCGACGAAGCCATCGGCTGGGCGCGCTCCTCCCCGGAGGAAGTGGAGGCGCTCGAAAACACCGCCAAACGTATGGGAAAAAACATCATTCACTGGATTGAAGATCACCCTCTGCCTGCCCTGATGATCGGTGGCGCCGCCGCCCTTTACTTTGTCGAGCGGCGGCGTGAACAGAACCCGGACGCATATTCCCAGGACGGGTACCTTCCCGAGGAATCGGAGTGGACGGAGGAGGAATCGCCCCCGTATGGAGGCGCCGCAACGTGGTCGGGCGAAGGCGCCGGGGAAACGGGATTCGCCGATATACCGGCTGCGACCAAGCCGCAGGGTTCCACGGCTGGGCGAGTGAAGGAAGGGCTGCACGAAGTGCGTGAGAAGGCTGCAGAACTCCGTGAGCGGGCGCGTGCCTCGGTGACGCGTGGGCGTCGGAAGCTTCGCCGCGCTGGGGCTCATTGGCAGGAGAGGCAGGCCGAAACGACCCACCGGATTCGCACCCGGACGCGCGAGGCATACGAATCGGGACGCGACCGGTTCGAGGGAGTGGTGGACGATCATCCTCTGGGGGCTGGGCTCGCATCTCTGGCCTTTGGCCTCCTTGTCGGATTGGTGACCCCATCCACACGACGCGAGGAAGAGTTGCTGGGTGAAACCTCCCGTCGCGTGAAGGAGCAGTCCCGAGAAGTCGTCCATGACGCACTTCGCAAAGGACGCGCCATGGCATCCGCAGCTTCCGATGCGGCGGCACACGAGGCGGAGGCCCAGGAACTGACGCCACCTCAAATCGCAGAAAAGATCGGGGCCGTCGCCGAAAGCGCCGTCCACGCCGGCATGGAAAAGTCGTCAACCTCGTAGCCGGACCCTGGCGCGGTGGAAAGAACCCCGCCGCCGACCCGATCTACCGGGTCGCGGCGCCGGTGGTGGACGTTGCCTCCGGCACCAGTTCCGCCACGAACCCGCCGTCGCGGGCGACGTGGACGTCCAGACGGTCGCTACGCGAGACCTCGCGCTCTTCCCCGGTCAGTTGATTTGGGTCAGAGTCGGAGGCAGGAGCGTCTTTCCAGATCCGAGCGTTGTACTTTTGCGGCCCCACAAAGGTCAGGGGAATGGCGAGCTCGCGAGGTTGCTTCGCGGACATGCACCCAACATACCAGGAGGCGCCCCTGCGCCGGGCCGTCACGAGCAATTCGCCAACCTCCGTCTTGAGAACCCGCGTCTCGTCCCACCAGGTCGGGACGCGTTTCAGAAAATCGAATCCGGGCTGCCCGACATAGGCGGTAGGATAGTCGGCGACCATCGGCGTGGGGTTGTCGTAACAGACGTACATGGCCAACTGGAGACAACGCGTCCCCAGGACGTTCGGGGCGACGTTGCGCGGCTTGAATTCCGCGCGAGGCACGGACCGGAAGCCCCCGAGGTGGTAGTCCATCGGACCCGCGATCAGGCGGGTGAAGGCCATATCCAGATCGTGCTCGGGGGTGCAGCGATCGCTCCACTTCAGGTACTCCTGGTTCAGGGCGCCTTCGTGATTCATGAGGTTCGGGTAGGTCCGTCGCCATCCGGTCGGTTTCCAGACGCCGTGGAAGTGAATGAGGATGTGGTGCCGGGCCGCGGCGCCGAGCACCGACTCCGCAAACTCCACCGAGTCCTGGTCATCGTGATCGAAGAAGTCGACCATCATCCCGCTCCAGCCGAGTTTCTCGAATGCGGCGAAGGCCTCCTCCGCCCGGCCGCGGAGCGCCCCCTGGTGCACCCAAGTCCACAAACGCACGCCTTTCCCGTCGGCATACCGGCGGATCGCGGCGAGGTCAAATCCAGGTCGAGGCCGGACAACGTCCGTGTCGGGACCCGGTTCGGTGCCCTCTTTGGACTGGAAGTACCACGGCGTCACCGTGTCCTCGGTCGAGGTCATCGCGTGGAACGGAATGCCGTTGCTCGCGCAGAAGTCGATGTACTTCGTGGCCATTTCCACCGAAAGGATCGGCAGGGCGCGATGCCCGTCGTACACGTCGCCGTTCCACCAGGGAAAGGTGATCTTGCCCGGCTTGATCCAGGAGGAGTCTCCGATCACGGAAGGTTCATTGAGACAGTAGAGTGTCCCGGACTCGAGCAGCGCGCCGGCACGGTCGGACACGAGAACGACGCGCCACGGCGTCTTCATCGGTAGAGGCCGGACGACCTTGGTGCCGTCCGTGCGCGGCGTCAGCCGGCACACCAGCGCATTCCCGGAGGCCCCGGTGGAAGGCCGCATCAAAGCCATACCGGCGTAATGCCGCAGTGCAGCCTCGGTGATCGCCGCATAGGTGCCATCCCGCCAAAGAAACGTCACCGGCATGTCCAGCAACGTGTCCACCCGGATGTCCGCGTAGGGAATCGAATCGACGGCGTGTTCGTGCGAGGTCCTGTAGTTCTCGAGATACTGCACCCCAGCCGCTGGTTGTCCCTCGAGTCGGAAAGAGGTGGTCTCGTCGAGGATCGTGACGGATCTCTTGTCCGCGTCCGCCGGCAGTTCATACCGAAGGGCAATGGCATCATCGTAACAGCGGAAAACGACCTCCGAACGACCAGCTTTGGACTCCAGGAACAGGCGAAGCTCATGAAAGCGATCACGCGCGAAGTCCGACTTTCCAAAGAGGACCGGGATGCGCTCGTCGATGAGCCGACTCTGTTCGCGAAGGATCCGCGCTCCTGTCATGAGATCACCGCCGTTCGACGTTTGCAGCCCCAGCTCGCAGGACGACAGGACCGGCCGACCCTGAAAGGTCGCTGACCAATGCGGACGCGACGTCGATCCGGCATCGGGCATTTCAATGGAGACATGAATCCTGCCGTTCGGCGACTCGAGCCGACGGGCACCCTCGGCGGCGGGTGCAGCGACGTAGCCCATGAACAGGGTCCCGAACGCGAGAATGGAGGCAACCAAGGACGTTCGCCGGAGGGTCAACACCGCGTGCATGCGCTCACGGTAGGATTGCCAGCCTGATGAAGCACGAAACTTTGGTTGGGACGCTGCGGATGTCTGGGCGACATCGACGACAACGGAGCGACGCTCGACGCCCCACCTCCCATTCATCTCACCCGAGTCACCGTCGCCCGGAAACGGTAGGTGTTTAGTGTGAGCCGCCACCCCCGGCGCGCGGGCTTCAGCCCGCATCGGCGCTTGGAGGAGCATGGGTCTAAGAAATGCCCAAAGACTCGTCGGTGAGTCCGATATTGAAGCGGCGTGAACGCCGCGCTCCGGTACGTTGGATGCACCTGCGAGTTGCGGCTCGGCCGCACCCAGGCAATCTCCCTGGCACAACCTCCAGTCCACATGACGCTCTCCACAACTCTCCGGCGGTTGGCCAGCATGCTCCTGCTCGGCGTCTGCGATTCCGGATCCGCGGCGGCGGAGCCGCTGTTCACAGCGACCCCCCTGACCAGGGGCGGATTCACCGAAGGCATCGAAGGTCCGGCCTGCAACCGTGAAGGCGACATCTTCTGCGTGAGCTATCTCGATGCCCGCAACATTGCGCGCGTGACCCCTGACGGACGGGCTGAAGTATTCATCGCCCTGCCGGAGGGAAGTCGCGGCAACGGGATCCGATTCGAGCCCTCCGGCACCATGTTCATCGCGGATTACACCGGGCACAACGTGTTCCGGGTGGACCCGGGTTCCCGCGCCGCCCGCGTCTTTGCGCATAACGAAAAGATGAACCAGCCAAACGACCTGGCGATCGCACCCGACGGGACGCTCTACGCCAGCGATCCCAACTGGAAGGACGGCACGGGTCAGTTGTGGCGCATCACGACTGACGGCCAAACGCACCTCGAAACAGACGACCTTGGAACCGCCAACGGGATCGAAGTCAGTCCTGACGGACGGACCCTCTACGTGAACGAAAGTGTGCAACGTCGCATCTGGTCGTTCGATATCACCGCCGACGGGTCCCTCGGAATGAAACGACTTCTGAAGGCGTTCGACGATTTTGGGTTCGACGGTATGCGATGCGACGTGGACGGAAACTTGTACGTCACCCGGCACGGTAAAGGCACCGTGGTCAAGCTCTCGCCCCAGGGCGCCGTCCTCAAGGAGATTGATGTCCTGGGATCCAACCCGACCAATCTCTGCTTTGGGGGCCCGGACGGGCGGACCGTCTACGTCACCGAGGCCCGTGAAAAGCGCATCGTCCGCTTCCGGGTGAATCGGCCCGGGCTCGCATGGCGGCGCTGGCAGCGCAGCCCGTGAGGACGCGCTGATCGGGACGTGTCCCCAAAATGGAAGTGGGGGCCTGTTTTCGACCGTCCGCGACGGCGTGCCCGGCATGGCTTCACAGTTCCATTGCCCTTTTGTCTGCCGCATTTCGCATGGACCTACGCATGCCTCCCCGCCTGGAAGCGCAACCCTTGCCGGGCGGGCTGGCTCAGCAGCGTCTTGATCCTCCATGAAGAAAACAATCCGGTCTCAGATCTTCGGCCAGGGTGTGGTCTGCGTTGCCCTTGGACTGGGATGCGCGCGGCTTCCGGACGCCGGGGCCGCGTCGTGGAGTCCTGAAGGCAATCTCCAGGTCGCCCGCAGCTCGCACACGGCCACACTCCTGACCAACGGGAAGATCCTCATCGCCGGCGGCAGCGATGGAACTGTCACAAACGCGGCTGAACTCCTGGACCCGGCCACCGGGTTAAGCCGGCCCACCGATTCCATGACCGCCGCGCGGTTCGAGCACACGGCCACCCTTCTTCCCGATGGGCGGGTTCTCATTGCCGGTGGATCGAACGGAAAGGGTCCGATCTCCAGCGCCGAATTGTACGACCCGCGGTCCGGCATGTTCACAGCCACGACCGAGATGCACGCGGTCCGGTTCATTCACACCTCGACCCTCCTGCACGACGGTCGGGTGTTGGTTGTCGGAGGCGCGAACGACCGAAATGCTCCCCTGGGAGAGGCGGAGGTGTACGACCCGGGGACGCAGACCTGGACCCGGACCGGCCCCCTGGCATCCCCCCGTTATCGACACACCGCCACCCTGCTTATCGACGGACGCGTTCTCATTACCGGCGGGTTTGGCGCCGGCGAGTCGGGCGCCGGCGAGCTTTCCGATGCCGAGATCTACAGTCCCGGCACCGACACGTGGACACCGACCGCCTCGTTGAACACCACCAGGATCGGACACACCGCAACGATGCTGCCGGATGGGACGGTGCTGTGCGCGGGCGGCTTCGGCACCAATGACTTTCTCGCCAGCGCGGAGCTGTACGATCCCGTGGCGGCTGCCTGGACACCCGTGGGCTCCATGGCAACCGCGCGCGTCCTTCACACGGCAACGCTCCTGCCCAGCGGGAACGTCCTCGTCGTCGCGGGCACGGAGGACCAACCGCTTTCCAGCGCGGAAGTGTACGATCGATCCACCCGGACGTGGATGCCCACGAACGCCCTGGGCAACCCTCGCTGGCGGCACACGGCGACGCTGCTGGGCAATGGCAAGGTCCTCATAGCCGGGGGTCAGAACAATTCCGGCGTGCAGGAGAGCGCCGTCTCGCTCGCGGCAACCGAGACACTGGAGACGGCGACGGGATCCTGGTCGCCGACGAGCCCGCTCAACATTTCCAGGGACTCGGCGGTGCCCACCTTGCTTCCCGATGGCAGGGTCCTCGAGGTCGGGGGCTGGGGTCCATCGGGCGAGAAACTGGCCGACGCCGAACTCTACGACTCGACTGCCGACATCTGGTCGCCCACAGCTTCGATGACTTACGCGCGGGTTGGGCATACGGGGACCTTACTGGCAACGGGCGAGGTCCTCGTTTCCGGTGGCTTCGGCGACGGCTTTGTTCCCGTGGCCGAGATCTACGATCCGATCCTTCGGACATGGAGGATGAGCGGCACACTCCGGGTCGCCCGCTACCAGCATACCGCCACGTTGCTGGCCGACGGCAGGGTTTTGATTGCCGGGGGTGACGCCAGTGGCACGCCCACGCCCACGGCAGAGATCTATGATCCCGCGTCGGACACGTTCACCGTCACCGGCTCGCTGAATGTCGGACGGTACGCGCATACCGCGACCTTGCTGCCCGACGGCAGGGTCCTGGTCGTGGGCGGCGCGTCCCTCAGCAGCACGCCGACCAACAGTGTCGAGATCTTTGACCCCGCCACAGGCTCATGGGCGGCCGCCGAACCGTTGCCCCTGGGCGTGATGGACAACTCCGCGACCTTGCTTGCGCCCGGTCGGGTACTCGTCGTTGGCGGACTGGCCTCCGGCGGGGCGACGCCCGCCGCTCAGGTGTTCGATCCGACGGACGGCGCCCATGGACACTGGATACCTCTTACTCCGATGCCGACGGCGCGCTGGTTGCACACCGCGACCTTGCTGCCGGACGGACGTGTCCTGGTCGCAGGCGGCCTGGACGGGGATTCGAATCCTGTGTACACGCCGGAATTGTTGGATCCGGCGACCGGGGAGTGGACCGAGACGCCTCGGATGTCGGGCCCGCATGTCGCCCGGGCCGATACATTACTCGCAGATGGCAGGGTGCTGATCACCGGCGGATATACTGGCGGGGAAATCTATGATCCTGGCCATCATCCTGAGGGCTCTCGGAGACCTGAGATTGCCGCCGTCACTCCCGAGCTGGTTCCCGGGGAAACCCTCGCCCTTACGGGAGCAAAATTCAGGGGGGCCTCGGAGGGATCGGGCGGCAATGGCGCCCAGAACTCAGCGGCCGACGTCCCGGTTGTCCAATTGCGCAGCATCGAATCCGGCGAGACGGTCTCCCTGTCCGCGACTCACTGGGATTCGCATTCCTTTATCTCCGAGCCGACGACGAGCTTTCCGGCGGGGTATGCCCTCGCCACGATGTTCGTGAGTGGTGTTCCCAGTGCCTCCGCCATTCTTCGGGTCGCGTCCGACCCGCCCCCGGGCCTTATTCCAGACCCGGGTTTGGAGGCTGCCATTCGCGAGGCCCTGAACCGGCCGGAGGGAGCCTTGACGCCCATGGACCTTCAGGGACTGACGGAACTGAACGCCCAGAGCCGGGAAATTACACGCCTCGACGGCCTCGAATCGGCCCTCAACCTCTCCGAGCTCCGCCTCCAGTCGAATCGCCTTGCGGATGTCTCCTTTCCCGCCGGACTGACCCGGCTGGCCACCGTGGACCTGAGCTCCAATCCGATCACGAACTGCGTTTTCCCGGACGGTGTGACCCATCTCTCCAGGCTTCTCATCGCCTCCGGCCAACTCGCCAGTCTTCGGCTGCCCGCGGATCTCACGTTGATGATCGAACTGGAACTTCACGGGAACCAGTTCACACGTTTCGAACTGCCGCAGGCACTCCTGGGGATCGGAGCTCTGAATCTTGCAAGCAACCGGCTCGCGCAATTCACCGTCCACACAAATCTCCTCGAGGTGGACAATCTGCAGCTCCAGAACAATCAGCTCACGGAATTCGCGCTGCCGGAGAGCGTGACCTACATGTTCTTCCTGGACCTGAGTTACAACGGCCTCACCAACGTCTCCCTCCCCCATGGGTTGGGACAATTGTCCGTTGCGTCGATGAAGTCCAACCGGCTTGCCGCGCTTACCCTTCCCTCAGGACTGATTCATCTCGGCGAACTGGATCTTGGTGAGAATCAACTCACGCGTTTGGACCTGCCACCCGACATGACGAATCTGTATATCCTGAATGTCGCCGCGAATCGAATCTCGGACCTGGGCCTGTCCGCGGCCGCCCGGAGTCTGGTCAGCCTGGATCTCTCATCGAACGAGCTTGGCAGCCTGGATCTTCCGAACGGCATGACCCGGTTGACCACGCTTCACCTTCAATCGAACCAACTGACGAACCTGGCGCTGCCTTCCGGCCTGACGCAACTGGCGGATCTCGACCTTCGCGGGAACCGGGTCAGCACCCTGGTCCTGCCCCCCGATCTCACCGAGTTGACTCACCTTCTCGTGGACGGGAATCCCCTCACGACGCTGGCTTTGCCGGAGACGATCGCCAGCGGGCCGCTGGCGAATCTTGTGGCTTCCCTTGGAAACCAGGGGGTCTCCGTAGTCACTTACCCGATGGAGGTGCACCTGATGCCGCCGCACCGGGCGGAGGATGGTTCCCTCGAGGTAAGATTCACCGGTCCTCCCGGGCTCTACACGATCCTGGGTTCCGACGATCTCGCGGACTGGACCGAGGCCGGTCCGATCACCAACGTGTTCGGGAGCGGCACGTTCACGGAACCGGCAGACTCCCTGCCTCCTCAAAGGTTCTTTCGTGCCCGGCGACCGTGAACTGCTCACGGCCCACGAACCGCGGGGGCGGAACCCTCACCCGCTCGAGCCGTCGGCGATGGCCTCGTACAACCACGCGCGCGCATGGGTCCAGTAGTACTTGGCGGTCCGGGGTGAGATGCCCAGGGCGTCCGCGGCCTCGTCATTGGTCATGCCGACGAAATACCGGAGCTTCACGACGTCCGCCTGAACCGAGTGCTGCTCCGCGAGGCGGTCGAGGGCTTCGTTCACGGCGAGGAGTTGGCTGTCGTCAGTGTCCAGGGAGAGATCCATCTCCTGCAGGTCGACCCTTTGCTGGCCCCCGCCATGGCGCAGGGCCCGTTTGCGCCGGGCGCGGTCGATCAGGGTTCGGCGCATGGCCTCCGCGGCGGCAGCGAAGAAATGGGCGCGATTCTCGAAATTCGGGTTCTTGTTGCCGACCAGCCTTAACCAGGCTTCGTGGACCAGGGCCGTAGGCTGCAAGGTATGCGCCGCCGCCTCGTGGGCCAGCTTGTGCGTCGCGATCCGCCGCAGTTCATCGTACACCAATGGCAACAGTTGATCGGCGGGCGTGCCTTTCTCTTCCGGTATTTCCTGGATCTCGTTCGGGACCTCTATTGCGTCAATCATACGCTCCTTGCAGCCCAACAAGGGTTGCACGGTGCCAGCCTTGGCTCGGGATGTCAAAAGACGACCGGCCGTCGAAGGTCCCCCTTTCAGGGTATTCCTTATTCCCCGCGTTCGTGTCTTGAGAACCCGTCTGAGGACCTCTCGGCGCGAGCGGGGAGGCCCTCAAGGCCGCTCCTGCGGGCGGCTGCCTCAAACTCCTCGATCTCGCGCCAGGACGGCGCAGTCCAGAAGTGAATCACGCCGGTCCAGTTACGGGCGCCGATCGTGCCGCCGTCGGGGGAGAATGCCGCGCGGGAGAAAAACGATCCATGACCCGGCAGGGTGGCAACGTCCTCGTGAGAGGGGATGTCCCAGATCTTGATCGCCTCCTGCCCATTGCTCCCGGCGGCAAGTCGCGCTCCATCCGGCGAGATGGCGACGGAATGGTATCCCAGTAGGACCCCGTGCAACAGCGCCGTGCGCCTCAAGGCCGTCGTGTCCCAGAGTTCCACCGTGCCGCTCTCGCTCGCGGCAGCAAGGGTCTTGCCATCCCGCGAGAGATCGATCGCAACGGTTCGGTCTTCCCCCCTGAAGCGCCGCCCGACCGTTGGGTCCCGGAGCCTCATCAGGTCGAACTCTCCCTGCGTGTTTGCCCCGGCGAAGAGGTCCGCGGACGGGGCGATGGAGAGGACGCTGAAGCGCTCCGGATCCCACCGCCATTGGGCGATCTCCCTCCACTTCGCGGTGTCCCATTCCTTTACCAGTCCGTCGGAACCGAAAGTGACGAGTCGTTGGGCATTCGGCGTGAAGCAGGCGCTGCTCAAGGAGAGTCGGACGGAATGGGCGGTCATGTTCGTGACCAGGCGGCCGCCGATCCGGTCCCACACACTCATGCCTCCACGATCATCCGACCCCACGAGGAAACGGCCGTCCGGAGAGAACCCAAACGACGCGACGCGATCCAGGCGGAGGGCGGGTTCGGCGACCGGCTCGAGCGTCGTGGCGTCATGCAGGACCAGGTGACCTTGATCGATCACCGCGACGCTCCTTTCGTCGGGCGAGAAGGCCCAGGGTCCGCTTCCAGAGGTTGAAAGCGTCCGAAACGGCGGGGGCCGCATCGTCGCTGAGGACAGATCCCAGAAGCTGACGGATCCATCCTTGCAGCCACCGGCGATCCAGTGGCCGTCCGGCGACACATCCACGGCCCACAACTCACCGCGGTCGCCATGAAGGGTCCGAACCGACTGGCGCGATCGCAAATCCCACAGGTGAATCGTTCCATCGGCACTTGCCGAAGCGAGGGTCCGTCCATCCGGCAGACACCTCAGAGAGCTGACCCAACTGCGGTGGCCCTCCAGGGAGGCGACGGGCAGGCGCGTCTCCAGGTCCCACATCCGGATGCCGCCCTCGGCATAGCCACCGCCGGTGACCAGCGTCCGACCGTCCGGTGAGAACGCCAGGGCGGTTGTCAATTCCTCGGTCACCTTGAGAATGAAATCCGTTCCCTGGTCGGCGTCCACGATGCGGACCGAATCCGAAGCGCCCTGAACCACCTCCGCGAACCGTGTGCCGCTCGTGGCGACGTTGAAGACCGTGCCCATTCCGTAATCCGCGAGCGCGGCCGTGAAATGCCGCACCGCCACGCCAGTGGTCGTGTTCCATTCCGTCACGTTGTTGGTTCGACCGCGGTCGGCCGTGAAGAGGCGGCCCTCCCGCGTGAAGGCCATTCCCCGAAGCGGAGCTGCCAGCGGAAGACGGCGGAGGATCGATCCAGTGTGGGCATCCCAGAGCACCACGTGCGACTGACTGTTCGACCGCTCGTAGTAGGCGAGGAGGCCGCCTTCGGGAGCGAACGCGAGCCGGCTTGGCATCCCCGGGGAAGCGTCGACCTGAAGCATCATGCGTCTCGAAGCGACATCCCAAACGGTCACCTCGCCTGTGAACGTGCTGACGGCCAGTCGGCTTCCACCGCTCAAAAAGGCGATGGAAGTGACCGAATTCGACCGGCGGCAAAGCGTGAACGCAACATCGCTCCGGCAGAATTGCCAGAAGTAACGCCACTCCCATCCGCGAAGGTCCTGCTGGCCAGGTTGCGGGCGTTGCCGATCCAACAAGACCCGCGCGCGGCCCAAGTCCTCCACATTCAGGGCCTGCCGCAGGAGATTCATGTCCGAGGCGTACGCCATGTTTCGCACGGCAAATTCCTGCGCCTCGGCGCGCCTTCTCGAAACCGCCTCGGCCGCTTCGGCGCGTTGGGCCTCCACGCGCAGCCGGTTCTGTTCCTCCTCGGCGCGGCTTTTCTCGACATATTGCCAGGTGGACAAACCCAGGCCGGCGACCAACGCGGTGATGACAGCACACGCGGCCATGCACACGATCCGATGCCGGCGGATGAGCTTTTGGATCCTGTCGCGGGCACTTGGCGGACGCGCCACGACGGGTTCGTTCGCCAGGAACCGCTGCAGGTCCATGGCCAGCCCGTTCACCGTGGCATAGCGACGGGACCGGTCCTTCTCCAGGCACTTCATGAGGATCCAGTCGAGATCGCCGCGCAAGAGGTGAAGGAGTCTCGAGGCTTCGACGCCCCGGATTCGGGCGATCGCGTTTCGTTCCTGCTCCCTCAACATCGCCACCCGCATCGAGGGGCGCGGCGGCTCCTTCTCGCGAATCATCCGCCGCATTCCCTCCAGCCCGGTCGCGAGCAGTTCCCTTGGATCAAAGGGGGTCCTGCCCGCCAGCAGTTCATAAAGAAGAACGCCGAGGCTGTAGATGTCGCTCCGCGTGTCGATGTCCAGGCTCATGGAAACCGACTGTTCCGGACTCATGTAAGAGGGGGTCCCCAGGAAGTGCTCGAAGCCGGTCGAGAAGGTGTCATGGGACAGCCGCCCCTGGGCGGCCTTGGCGATGCCAAAGTCGATGACCTTGGGCATCGGGAGGCCGTCATGCACCGTCACCAGGATGTTCGACGGCTTCAGATCCCGGTGAATGATCCCCTTCTGGTGGGCATGCTGGATCGCGCGACAGACCTGGAGGAAGAGCTGGATCCGATCCCGCGTGGTGAGCCCTCGTTCATCGCAGTATTCGGTGATCCGAACACCCCGCACCAACTCCATCACGAAGTACGGCCGCCCCGAATCCGTCGCGCCCGCGTCGAACACCTTCGCGATGTTCGGATGGTCCATCATGGCCAGGACCTGCCGTTCCGCCTCGAAACGGGCAATCACCATCCGGGTGTCCATGCCGAGCTTGATGACCTTGAGGGCGACGCGCCGTTGAACGGGCTCCTCCTGTTCGGCGAGGTAAACGGCGCCCCACCCGCCCTCGCCGATGAGTTCCACGACCCGGTAGCGCCCGACGCGATCGCCGCCACGCAGGGCTCCTCCAGTGGCGGCGCCGCCTGAGGAATGCGCCGTCGGAGAGTTTGCCTTTCGTGAGACTCCGGACAACGGGATCTGGAGGAAATCCCCCGCCGCGTCGTGCGCCTGGATCAGAAGCTCGACACGGCGCAGAAGCGCGGAGTCGCCGTCACAGGCATTCACAAGATAGGCGGCTCGCTCCGCCGTCGGAATCTCCAGGGCAGCATTGAAGACGGCGATTTCGCGGTCCTGCGAGCCTGTCATGGGCCCGGGAGTATTCCGGGGTCCGAGCCGGATTGCAGCCAGGAAAAGGCGATTCAGGGCGTCTGAATAGTCCCCAGCGACACCCCGGCCGGGCCACCGCGCCGGAATCGAAGACAGAGATGGCGGGCTGAGTTCATTCGCCCCTACGATCCGCGGGTCCCCCGTATCCTGGTGGCCGTCGAATCCCAAACAGTATGAATCCTTGCGAGAGTCTCTGCAGTAGTGATGGGGCGCCAACCCCGACCCGGTCCCGCGACCGCGGGACCACGCGCTCCCATCCGATGGAAGAGGGCCGGGGTGGGCGTGCATCCATTTTCGCAAAGATTGACAGGAAGTTGCCATTCGCCGCGAGACGCAGGCTGCTCCTTGTGACATGGCTTTGCGCCCAACTCACAGCGCAGGCCGCAGGCCCTCGACTTTTCATCCAGCGCGTAAGCCTGGATTCCGTTCGCCTCACCTGGACCAACGCAGCGACGGGATTTGTCCTCGAGCAGTCCGAAGGACTTGCGCCAGGGAGCCTCTGGAACGCCGTTCCCCAGGCGCCGACCCAGCAGGCAGGCGAATTCCTCGTCACGCTCGCGCCGGATCGTTTCAGTCATTTCTTCCGTCTACATCTCATGTCCGGAGAGGGCCTGCCGATGGATCTCACCTCCGTCGCCCCATCCCCCGCGCGAGGCGTGGCGACGCTCCTCGCGCAATCGGTCCGCTTTCTTTTCGAGGGGCCGGACGCGGTCCAAACGGGCGTGACGCCGGGCGCCCTGGTCGCGAAACGCACCGCGGTGATTCGCGGGCGGGTTCGCGATCGCGAGGGTGATCCGCTGACCGATGTGCAAGTGAGCGTCGTGAACCATCCCGAGGTTGGCAGCACGACCACGCGGACCAATGGAATCTTCGATATCGTGGCGAATGGCGGCGCACCCCTGACCCTGAACTTCGAGAAGCCCGGTTTCTTTCCCGCGCACCGCCGGGTGGAGGTGCCCTGGCAGGACTTCGTCATTGCCCCGGAGGTCGTCCTGGTGCCGCTGGACCCCGTCAGCACCGCGGTGAACTTCGGCGGCGGCGCACCGTTTCAGACCGCGCAGTCGTCGATGCAATCCGACGCTGACGGCACACGCCACACCCTGATGCTGTTCGCGCCCGGGACCCTTGCCGGCCTGGTGATGCCCGACGGAACGACACAGTCGGTCAGTGGACTCCATATTCGTGCCACTGAATTCACGGTCGGCGACACCGGGATCCGGGCGATGCCCGCCCTGTTGCCGCCACTCAGCGGCTACACCTATTGCGTGGAGCTCTCCGCCGACGAAGCCCTGGCAGCCGGGGCGACTGGAGTGGTCTTCAGTCAGCCGATCCTCACGTACGTCGAGAACTTCCTGAAGTTTCCCGTCGGCACCGAGGTTCCGGTGGGCATCTACGATCGCGAGAGGGCCGTCTGGATCCCGTCCGCCAATGGTCGAGTCGTCGTCATCGTGGATGTCACGGGCGGCCTTGCCAACGTCGACAGCGACGGCGACGGCCTCCCGGACGAGCGGCTCGGGATGAGCACGGATGAGCGAAGATCCCTGGCCTCGGTGTACGCGGGAGGACAATCGTTGTGGCGCGTGCCCGTGCGGCATTTCTCACCGGAGGACAGCAACTGGCCCTTCTCCAACCCGGATGACTCCGTTCCTCCCGCCGATAACGGCGCCGGTCCTGACCCCGACGAGCCCGTGCAGGATGCCAATGAAACCTGCGGCTGCCTGATCGATAACGAGAACCAGGCGCTCGGCGAGTCGGTCCCCGTTGCAGGGACGCCGTTCACCCTGAATTACCGTAGCGATCGTGTCGCTCGTCTTCCCGCCCGCAGGACCATCCGGTTGAGCGGCGCGTCCGTGCCGGCGAGTCTCGCGTCGATCGACCTGCGCCTCGCCGTCGCCGGTCGCGAATTCGTCCAAAGCTTTCCGGCGGCGGCCAACCTTCAAACGACCTTCGTTTGGGACGGCCAGGATGCGTATGGCAGACGTCTGCTGGGCGGTCAGACCCTCACCGGCACCATTGATTACAACTACCCGACCGAGTACCAGGAACCCGGCCCTTTTCCCTCCGCCTTCAACCAGCCCGGCGGCGCGACGCTCACGGCAAATCCCGGACGTGAACAGGTCCGCATCTCGAGCCGGTTCACCACGACGATCGGCGAAGGCCTCACGGACGCGCGCGCCCTTGGACTCGGCGGCTGGAGCTTGAGTGCCCACCAGGTTTTTGATCCCGTCGCGCGCGTCCTCCACTCGGGATCCGGGGAGCGGCGCCGCGCCGGTTCCCTCGGACGCATGTTGACAACGATCGACGTCACGGGACAAAGCGTGCTCTTCGATGTCGCATCGGGTCCCGACGGATCCGCCCTCATCGCCCTGCCTCATGGCGATCTCGTGGTTCGCGTGGAACCCGACGGATCCCAGGCGATCGTCGCCGGCAACGGGACCGAAGGATTCAGCGGGGACGGAGGGACAGCGACCGAGGCCATGCTGGGCGATCCCACCGGCATCGCCATCGCGCCGGACGGCAGTCTGTATATCTCCGAGGAAAGCAACTACCGGATTCGCAAGGTATCGCCACAGGGCATCATTTCGACATTCGCCGGCAACGGGGTTTCCGAGCACAACGGGGACGGCGGACCCGCAACCCAGGCGTCGGTGTCCCGGCCGGAACGCATCGCCCTGGGCCCCGACTCCAGCCTCTACGTGATCGACGGTGGTGTCTGGATCCGCCGCATCACCGGGGACGGCATCATCCAGACAATCGCCGGCATTGGCGTGCCCTCCTTTTCCGGTGACGACGGTCCCGCGACGGACGCGGCCATCAATTGCGCCTCCGTCGCCGTCGCCGGCGACGGAAGCTACTTCATCGCGGATTTCGAGAATCACCGGGTACGCCGTGTTGGGACGGACGGCATCATCCGCACCGTGGCGTCCTACCTGTCCCCGCCCGGCACGCCAGTCTCCGTGGCCTTGACAGCGGATGGTGGGCTCCTGGTTGGCGTCACCTTCAGCGGCGGGCAGACCCCGCGGGTGGATCTTCTGAAAACCGACGGCAGCCTGGTCACCGTCGCCGGCGGCGGCGCGACAGCGATTCGGAATGGCATTCCGGCGACCCAGGCCAACCTGGAATCGCTTCGAGCCATCGCTTCGGCCCCGGACGGCAGTTTCTTCATCGTGCCCGGCGACAATGGCAGCCGGATGTACCGCGTCGGATCGGCGCTGCCCGGCTACGAAGGCACGGGGTTTCTTGTCGCCAGTCCAGGCGGCGGCGTGTTGTATGTGTTTGACGAGGCTGGGCGTCACCTCGAGACGCGCGACGCCCTGACCGGCGCCGCTCTTCTGACCTTCCACTACGACGAGGCCGGACTGCTGACGGAGGTCCTCGAGAACACGGGCTCCACAACGAACACGACGGTCATCCGGCACGATGCTGCGGGAACCCCGACGGAGATCGTGAGTCCCTTCGGACAGGTGAGCCAACTCGCCGTGGACAACAACGGCTTTCTAAAGAGCGTCACCAATCCAGCCGGGGAACACTACGAGTTCGAGTCCACGCCCGAGGGCCTTCTGACGTCCGTCACTGATCCACGCGGCGCCAAGACGACTTACGCCTACGATCCCGACGGTCGTCTCCTGAGCGAGACGGATCCCTCGAACGCCGTGCAAATCCTTTCCCGTTCCGTCTCGGGTTCCACGGTCACGGTAACTCGCGCAACTCCGATGCAGCGAGTCACCACCTATGCCGTCAACCGTGTCGCCGATAATGTCCAACAACGGACGATCACCGACCCGGATGGCGGTCAGCGCCAAACCACCGACACGATCGATGCAGGCGCGACTCACGCCACCTTTCCGGACGGCACCGTGTCCGATGCCGTGCTTGCGCCGGATCCGCGCTTCGGCATGGAAGCCTCGTTCGTGGCCAGTTCCACGCTCGGGTTCCCCAGCGGTCTCCACTCGGACCTGACCCGGGCACGCCAGGTGACGCTTTCCGATCCCCGCGATCCGCTGAGCCTGCAGAGCTCGACCGAAACGACCACGGTGAACGGTCAGACCAGCACGGTCACCTACACGGCGACCGATCGGTCGCTCGTGGCGCTCAGTTCCCTCGGGCGACGGTTCACGACCCAGTTCGATGTCCTCGGACGCGTCGTTCGCATCAGCGGACCTGGGATCGACCCCGCCATTTCCCGGTATGATGACCGGCATCGCCTGGCTGAAGTGGTCTCCGGGTCCGGCGCCAACGCCCGGACCAACACCCTCAGCTATGACACCCAGGGATTTCTCGAAACCTTCACCGACCCTCTCGGCCGTACCGTTCGTTTCGATCACGACCCGAACGGCCGCGTGACGCGAAAACAACTCCCCGATGGCCGCTCCATGAGTTATGTCCATGACGAGGCAGGAAATCTGACCCGCATGGCGCCGCCAGGCCGACCGGAATACGCATTCACCTACGACGGCCGGAACCTGCTGACCTCGGTCATCCCCCCACAGGTCGAAGGCAGCGGGCCAACCTTGTATGCGCGCGACGCGGACCGCGCCCTCACGCTCATTTCCCGACCCGGCGGGCGCGATGTCCGTCTTGCTTATGACAACGCCGGGCGCCTTGTGTCGAAGGCCCTCTCCACCGCCGGCGTGACCAACAGGCTCATCTCCTTCGAGTACGACTCCGCGACGCGGCAACTTTCCGCGATCGCGGTCAGTGGCGGCATCCGCCTCGATCTTGGCTATGACGGTTCGCTTCTCACCCGGCAGTCCTGGAGCGGCGCGGTGACGGGCATGGTGACACGCGTCTACGACGCCTACCTGCGAATTGCGAGCGAAGCCATCGATGGCACGGAGTCGGTGCCCTTCGAATATGATGGCGACGGCCTGTTGACACGCGCCGGCGACTTCACGCTCGCCCGCGATGCCCTCATTGGCCGTCCCACCGGCGGCACCCTCGGCACGGTGATCGACACTCGCACGTTCGATTCGACGGGCCATTCGACCAGCTTCGAATTCCACTCGGGCACGACGCCCCTCTTTTCGGCGAATCAAACGCGCGATGGCATCAACCGTGTCACACGCAAAAGCGAAACTGTGCAGGGCACCACCACGACGGTTGACTACGGGTACGACGGCACAGGCCGCCTGACAGACGTGACGATCGGCGGGGCGCCGGTGGAACATTACGAATATGACGAGAACGGCAATCGCACGAACGCCACCGTTCGGGGCGTGACGATCGCTGCCACGTACGATGCCCAGGACCGGTTGCTCCGCTATGGAAACGAAACCTTCACCTATGCCGGGGCCGGTGAATTGCTCGCCAGGACGCGCGGCGCCGAAGCCACCACGTATCGGTATGACGAGGCCGGAACCCTGGTCGGAGTCCGCCTGCCGGATGGGACCCAGATCGACTATCTGCTCGACGGCATGAATCGCCGGCTCGGCAAACGCGTGAATGACGCGCTCGTTCAGGGATTTGTCTACGACGGCCAGTTCGGGCCGGTGGCCGAACTCGATGGCACCGGAGCGGTCAGAGCGCGGTTCATCTATGCCGGCGGACTGGCCCCCGCGTATCTCATCAAGGACGGCACCGCCTTCCGCATCATCACCGACCCGGTCGGAAGCGTCCGCCTGGTCGTGAATGCGCAGACGGGGGAGGTCGTACAGCGGATGGACTACGACGCCTTCGGCAACGTGCTTGCCGATACGCAACCGGGTTTCCAGCCCTTCGGATTCGCTGGCGGATTGTATGATCGCGATACCGGCCTCGTGCTGTTGGGGGCCCGAAGTTACAACGCCGAAAGTGGACGTTGGACCACCCAGGATCCGCTCGGGTTCGGGGGCCTGGATCCGAACCTCTACCGTTATGCACGCAACGATCCCGTCAACGGCATCGATCCCCTCGGGTACGGGCTCCTTCCCGACGTCATCGACGACAGTCTCCAGGATCCCTGGGATTTTTACGGCGGGATCGTCGAGGGCGCCCTGGATCTCGTTGTTGCCGGCGGGGTGTCGGGGGCGACGGCCGGCGTGGGTCTTTTGCCGGCACTTGTCGTTCTGAATTACTACCCCATTCTCGACCCGGTGCAGGCCGCCTTCGAATCCGACCTCGTCGATACCCAAAGCGATGTCTTCAAGTTCGGGAGACTCCTGCCGGCAGCCATTTGCCCCGAGTTCATTGGCGGCGAGGCCGTGAGCGGAGCCTCCGCTGCCGGCGAACTCCAAAGCGAAGCGACGCAGATCGTGCGGGTGCGCCAGATCCCGATCCGGCCGTTCGCCCCCACGAAGATCGAAATCGTCTCGCCGCAGCAGGCGCAGGAAAACATCGGACAGTTGATCGACGCCTTGTTCGATATCTTCCCCGGGGGAGGCCCGGTGAAGTAGAAGGTGGTGCGGTTGTCATCTCCTTCGCCACACCGGCGCCACGCGCAGGCTGGAGGCCGGGGCCAATGCGAGATTCATCTTCAGCGGAAGAATATAAATAGTATAGATGTGACCCCACGTCCTCCGCCAAGCAACGTGCGCTCAAAAGTGTCCACGGTCCGCCGGACAGGGCATTTCCTGTTCGCGTCCGTCAACCGGCGAACCTCCGCGTCGGGGGACCGGTAACCCCGGGCTTCGCCACGAACACCGCCCCGGCCAACGGCTGCTCCTGGCGGCCGACCGCATCGAGATCGCGGCTGGAGGTGGTGATGTAGAGTTCGTCCCAGTGCGGCCCGCCGAAGCAGCACGACGTCACGTCGGCCACGGGCACGTCGATCCGGGCAAGACACTGGCCGGAGACCGGATCGCGGCAGTCAACTTTCCATCCGCCCCAGACCGCGATCCAAAGATGACCCTTCGTATCGATACACATCCCGTCGGGAAAACCGTCCGGGATCGTGATGACAGGCCGCCGGTTCGCGACTTCGCCCGTGGCCGGATCGAAGTCGAAGGCGTCCACGGTGCGAATCGGAGAGTCGACGTAGTACAGGGTCCGCCTGTCCGTCGACCACGCGAGCCCATTGGAGATGCTCACGCCTTCGACCACGCGCGTGATGCGCAGGTCGGTTTCGATGCGGTAGAGGCTTCCCTGTTCCGGCGTTTCGGAGACCGCCATGGTGCCTGCCCAGAGGCGGCCGGCGTCGTCGCACTTGGCGTCATTGAAGCGGTTGCCCGGGCGATGCGATTCGGGAGCCGCGAACGGGAGCGACGCGCCGTCCTCTTCGGAGAACCGAACCAGGCCGCGTTGCATTCCGACGATGAAATCGCCGCGAGTTGTCGGGATCACAAAGCCCACGCGATCGGGAAACGTCCAGGTCTCATCGGACCGATCGGACGGATCGAAGCGGTGGATTTCCTTCCGCTCGATATCCACCCACCAGAGGCGCTGGTGTTTGGCCTCCCACACGGGACCCTCGCCGAGCACGGCAGCCCCGGCATGCACGCAGTCGCAGGAGATTCGTTTCATGCGCCGCCAGGACGAAGCACCGCTTTGACAATGCCTCCCGAATGCATCGTCTCAAATGCCTCGCGCCAGTTCTCGAGGGACCATTCACCGCCGACGATCGGGCGGACATCGAGGCGACCGTTGGCCAGCAGGCTCAGCACCCGTTCCCAAATGGGCCAGTTGTGGCTGAAGCTGCCCTGGAGGCGCACGTTCTTCTGGACGAGGGGGTCGAGAGAAAAACCGAGGGGTTGCGGCCCCCACCCGACCTTCGTGATCCAGCCGGCCGGACGCACGGCGGCCAAGGCCGTCTGCAACGCCGCCGAGACGCCGGTGGCGTCAATGACACCCTCAACGCCGAGGCCGTCGCCTTCCTGCGCCCAAGAAAGCGGATCCCCGATGATGATCTCGCATCCGTAAGCGGCGGCCTTTCCCAGGCGGGCGCGATCGCGTTCGAGACCCGCCACCGCAACCTCTGCGCCGCAGAGACGCGAGATGGCCGCACAAAGGATCCCAATCGGACCCGGTCCCAACACGAGAATCCGGTCCCCTGGCTGGATGTGCGAATTGACCGCGGTGGCGTGGAAGGCGACGCAACACGGCTCGGTCAGCGCCGCGATCTCGAATGGGAGGTGGGCCGGCACGCGATGAAGGATCCGGGCCGGCACGGGAACAAAACGGGTCATCGCCCCGTCCACGGCCGCGCCGTAACCGCGGCGTCCGGGATCCAGGTTGTAGAGTCCCCGGCGTGTCAGGGGGCTCTCCGGATCGATGATGGCCGCGGTCTCGCTGACCACGCGTTCGCCCTCGCGCCAGTGAGGAGGCACGTTTGCGCCGCGGCGCGCGATGCGGCCGGCGAACTCGTGACCCAGGATGCAGGGGTAGTTCACCTTCCAGCCCTGCTGGCCGGTCCACATGTGCAGATCGCTGCCGCAGACACCCACGGCCTCCACTTGCAGCAGCACCTCGTCCGGTCCCGGATCCGCGACGGGTACCTCCCTCAGTTCAACGCTGTAGGGCGCCGCCCCAAAATTCACCACGGCCGGTTGCGATGTTTTCATCGGGCGCCTTTCACCTCCTGGACGAATTTCGCCAGGGCGGCCGGGAAATCCGGTTCGTTGAAGATTGGATGACCGATGGCCACGAGAGACGCACCGGCGCGCACGGCGCGCACGGCATCGTCGGTCCCGAACGTGCCGATCCCCACGGGCACGGCGCCCGCCACGGCGAGCACCGCGGGGATCCAGCCCACCCCGTCGTCCGTGGGATGGGCGCGTCGTTGATCCGCCGCGAAATGCAGGTAGATCATGTCCACGCCCCATTCGACACATTGTCGCGCCCGCGCCGACGGGTCCTTCACGCCGATGGTATCGGTCACGACCTTGATGCCGGTCTTCTTCCCCTCCGCGATCGCGGACTGGACGGTCTCATCGGCCGCATTCGCGCAAACCGTCATGTAATGGCCGCCCTCCCGCTGCGTGATCAGGACATTCTTGAACCCGGAATCCATGGTCTTGTAGTCCGCCAGGATCGGCATCCTGGGAAACGCCCTGGCGAGTTTGGCGATTACGCCGGCGCCCTGGGCGACAATCAACGGCGTGCCGGCCTCGAGAATATCGACCCCGGCGTGCACGCCGACCTCGGCGGTGGCCAGGGCCTCTTCGATCGTGGGGAAATCCAGCGCAAGCTGGACCAGGGGCATGGTGGGCATGGCCGTCTTTCTGGCGATCGGGCTGTCGCCAATCAAGCCTCGACCACGCCGCGCATCTTCTCCAGACCGACGCGCGCGACCTCGAAGGGATCACGCGCCCACAACTCGGGCCGAAACAACTCCAGGGACAGCCAACGCGAGTAACCGACTTTTCGCAGCCTGTCGATATACCCCCGGAGGTCCAGGTGACCTTCGCCGGGCCACACGCGGTCGGCGTCGTGCTGTTGTTCGCGAGGCGGGTGGAGCGGGGTGTCATTGAAATGCGCAATCGCGATCTGGCGACCCGCGAGCTTCTCCATGGCGTCCAGGCGCCCTCCGCCGCGAAAGACGTGGAACGGATCCAGCACAAGGGTCCCCTCCGGGTGACCGGCGCGCGCGACGATGTCGATCGCCGATTCGATCGTGTTAAACTGCTCGACAAAGCCGAGGAATTCCATGGCCGGCAAAGCACCGATGCCGGCTCCGAGTTCCAGGAGTTCGCGGTAGCGACGGGCTCCCTGGGTTGGATCCGCCCGGCCGGCTGGCGGGCACGCAATGACGAACGGCGCCTTCAATTCGGCGGCGAGATGGAACCGGCGTCGGGCGTGTTCCAAAACCTGCGGCCAAACCTCCTCCGCGGCCTCCATCCAGTTTCCGAAGTAGATGAGGGTGGGCACGGCCAGGGCATGATCCTCCAGGGTCTGCTGGACCTCCCGGATGGAGCCGCCGGATGCCAGGTGGGCGTCGAGATCAGCGTACCACAGTTCAACGGCTCCGAACCCGGCACGGCGCGCGGCCTCGATCTGCCGGAGAACCGGCGTGCCGCGAATGGTGCTGGCATTGAGACAGTAACCCAGGAAGGACACCCGGCGACGATAACGTCGGAGTCGCGCCGACCGCCACCTCTTCCCCCTCTCTCAAACCTCGAAACAGGACCCAACCTCAACGAGGTTGCGTCGACCGCCCGCCCCCGGTTGGATAGCCCGCATCCAACCGGACCCATTTGCTTTCGCATGGCTCAGCCACTCTCCGTTCTCGTCACGGGATCCTCAGGCCGGATCGGGCGCGCGGTGGTGGCCGAACTCATCCGCCGCGGACACTCCGTTCGCGGGTTCGATCGCGCACCCGCGCCGGATTCCGTTGATTTCATCCAGGGTGATCTCGCGGATAGGGAAGCGATCGACCGGGCGATGCGGGGCGTGGAGCGTCTCGTTCATCTCGCGGCCACACCCGACGATGCCGATTTCCTGTCGCTGCTGCTGCCCAATAACATCATCGGCGGCTATCACGTGATGGAATCCGCACGCGCCGCTGGAGTGCAGCGGATCGTGCTGGCGAGCAGCGGCCAGGTCAATTGGTGGCAGCAACAACGCGGTCCCCTGCCCGTCCGGCCCGACGACCTCCCGAGTCCGCGATCGTGGTACGCGGCGACCAAGATGTTTATGGAGGCGATCGGGCGCGGGTTCTCGGAGATGTACGGCATCAGCGTGATCATCGCGCGTCTCGGTTGGTGCCCGCGCACCCGGGCGCACCTGGAGGAACTCGCCGCGACCGATTTCGGCCGCGACGTCTACTTCAGTCCCCGCGATGCGGGGCGGTTCTTCGCGTGCGCGGTTGAAGCGCCTCTCGACCTGCGGCATGCGGTGGTGAACGCCGCGAGCCTGCCTTCGGGCAGTCCGCGGTTCGACATGGCCTCAGCCGAGACGCTTTTGGGTTATCGACCGATGGACCGATGGCCAGAGGGATGTGAAGGAATTGTCGACGATTAACAGCCTGGTGAAACGGTCAATGCCGCAAGTTGGCCATTGGCGATCGTCCGGATCCCGGGTCGAGACCTGTCGGGTTGCCGACCGAAGGACCGGTGGCCGGAGGGAAGTGGGGATCAAGGATGGGCACTCACCTACGGGTAATCCTCGGTCAAAGACCGGAGAAAGGTCTCCACGGCATTCGAATCCAAAGGAGACAGGAGGATGCCCGAGAGTTCCAAATCGCCATTCACGACGGCTCCGTTCCGACTGAGGTGCGCCATTTCATGATAGAAATGCAGCGCGTCCGCCAGTGTGTCCACCATCCCTGAGTGAAAGTAAGGTGCGGAATCCTCGAGGTCGCGGAGTCCGGGAGTCTTGAACAACGCGACCGTGAGCGGCAGAAGGTCCTCGTCTGTTAGATCGCCGCGCCCCTCGCGAAGAAGCACTCGAAGGGCCCCCTGTGGACCTGGTACCTCCGGATTGGCGAACACATTCCAGAGCCCCAGGTCCGCATCGCCGGGCCTGCCCTCGGCCGCCGGCGAGGCGAACCGGCCGGACCCACCCGGGTGCCCGGCGGATGGAGGCAGGAACCCATCCGGGTTCATCTGGCGCTCCTTCAGGCCGGGAATCTCCAACGCGGCGAAGCGTTCGGGTCCGTGCACCCGATCGTAGTCGTCCTGGCTCACACCCGTGTTATGAAACCGATGATCCGTAAAGGCCGGAGCCGGATGGCAGACGGCGCAGTTTCCAACGCCATCGCGTGTCCCCTCAAGCGCGGTGGCAGGACGTGTCAGGAAGATCTTCAGGCCCTGCAATTCCGCGTCTCCAAAAACGAAGGGCCGATCATGGAGCGCGAAGGACCCATCGGCGGGTGTGATCAACTGCCAGGGACGGGAAGTCCTGAGCAACTCGAGCAACCGATCGGAATATTGAAGGTCCGTCTCCCCGGGCTCGGGTTTGCGTGGCAGACGGTTGCGATCAAGAAAGGCATCGTAGGGCGAACCGTCGAATTCACCGGCGGAGTTGGTGCTGAAGACGAGACTTTCAAGATAGAGGCTCAGGATGTTCGCGAGACTGTCGACGACCTCCTCGTCCGTGGCGGAACGAACGTCGACCTGGAACTCCTTGGGGATCCGGCCGCCGGTCGAAAGGGAGGGATCCCCGCGAAAGAGCGGCGCATACGCACCACCAAACCGGAGCGCGAGCGCGCCGGTACCGTCGTCTTCACGGATGACACGGGCAACGTGCCGAATCGCGACGTCGCGTTCGGAGGCAAACCAGCCGAAGTTTCTTCCCAGCAGGGTGCCTCTGACCAGCTCCGCCGCGCTGGCGAACTCCCCGTCGTAGTGAAGCAGGACGCCGCCCGCCCGGGCCACCGAGGCATTCACCAGGGAGGGCGAATTCCGGGAGGTCATCGTGCGGCCGTCTCCTCGATCCGGCACCGGGGAACGCCGCGCGAAATCCTCCAATGTGCGATTGCCATTTGATCCTCCGAACTCACCGAGGAGATGACACGCGCGGCAATTCATGGATTGGCCACGAAACGGCCCGGGCAGGCCATTGGTAATCGTGACGGTCTGGTCCAACGCCGGATCACCAACGGCGAGAGGCTGGTTCACATCGTCTCCGCAATGGGCGTAAAAGAACTGCGCAAATCGAGTTTCCAGGAAGAGACGCTCACCGAGGGAGATCACCGCACCCTGGGCCGCTTCTTCGGAGGTCGCCGTCACGACACGAAAGAAAACGCCGCGACCCTTGGGGCTCATCACCTCCAGGTGCCCAAAAGGATCGGTGCCCCGGATGATCCAGGTCCTCCAGCGCTTCAAATCTCCCGAGATTTCAAAGCGGTAGACGGCATCGGCTGCGCCATCGAGATCCAACCGGACGCTGCCAGCCGTGGACCGATGCGCCCTCAACCGCGCCGCGGCCTGCGTCCGCGGGATCGGGTCCGCCGGAGCGTCTTCAGCGAGGGCCCTCGATTCAGGGCTCGCCCGAACGGCCGACGTACCGGAAAAGGCCGCAAAAGCGCCGGACAAAAAAAGCCGGCAGAGAATTCCAGTTCGACACACACGCCTGCGATCGGACCGGGAATGAACCTGGCAAGCGGATTCGAACACGTAAAAGGGGGAATGCCGGCGAAGGGTAACGAGAGGGATGAGGAGACGGCCCGTTCATCGAATAAGCGACAGGTGAATCCGCATCACCCGGCCGCATCCGCCTCCAGTTCGGGAAGGTTGAAGGGGGGACGGCCGATTCGCTTCCTGAGTTTGTTGGCCTCGACCGCGTACTCCCCGGTGAAAAGGCCGCTGCGCGCGTCGTAGGTCACCCACGGACCCAGCACATCGCGCCCGTGCTCCGAGGAAATACCGTGGGCGCGGAGATGCGCGTCGTACCGCTGCCAGGCGTCCTCGAGCACCTTGTCGCCCCGGATCCTCTCCTGGACAGCGTCCGGCCGTTCCTTCTTCCCCAATCGATACGAAAGATTGATCAGATGACAATTCGCAGCCGAGACATCGCCCTCATGAATCGCCGCGTGGAGGTCGGCCGGTCGGCGATTTCGGACAGCCTCGGCGAAGTTGCTCAAATGTCCTTCGTCCATCTCGCCCCAGTCGATCTTGTCGAAGGTCCGGATCGTCTTTCCGTTGTTGTCGAAGGCCGCCGCCGAGGTATGAGCGCCGGCGATATAGCCGCCCTCGCACTGGATCAGGTAACCCTGTGCGACTCCGCGGTGCTCGCCCATCGATTGCGATCCGGGTTTTGCCGAGAGTCCCCGCACTTCGCAGTAGATCGGCGCCCCGGGATAATCGAGCACGGCCAGGTGCGTGTTGGGCGTTTCCCCGTCGTCGTCATATCCGAATCGCCCGCCGAGACTCATGACGCGCGGTGCCGGTTGATCCTGGCGCATCGCCCAACGGCAGATGTCGAGGTGATGCACCGAGTTGTTTCCCATCTCCCCAGTGCCCGTCGGCCAGACCCAATGCCAATCATAGTGGAGTTCCTTGCGCATAAGGGGTCCGGGGGTGACCGGGCCGCACCAGAGGTTGTAATCGACCTCCCGCGGGATCGGGGTGGGTCCGGTCACCTTCCCGATGCTGTCGCGCTGACGATAAATCAGGACGTGGGCGAAACGGATCGGGCCGAGCGATCCGCCGCGGAGGAAATCGATCACCTCGCGAACGGTGCGGCTTGAACGCCCCTCCATTCCGGCTTGAACAATGCGATCGTATCGCGTGGCCGCGGCGACCATCTGTTTCCCCTCCCAGAGATCGTGCGAGACGGGTTTCTCGACAAACACATCCTTTCCGGCCTGGCAGGCCCAGAGGGTGGCGAGGGCATGCCAGTGATCGGGCACAGTGAGCACCACGGCATCAACGGATTTATCATCCAACAGCCGTCGGAGGTCCGTGTACCGGGTCACGGGAATTCCCCGGTCGGCCATGGGTCGAGCCTCGCGATCCAGGAAGCGCTGGTCCACGTCGCAGAATGCGACAAGGCGGACGCCGGGCACCTTCTGCAGCGATCCGATCAACTGGCGACCGCGCCCGCCGATTCCAATCTCGGCATCGCCCATGCCGACCACGGCGATGCGCACGTCCCCATTGGCGCCAACCGGACGCGGCGACGCCGGCGCCGCGGACATGCGCGGGATGCCGCCGATTCCCAGGGCGCCTGTCGCAGCGACCTTGAGAAAGCTCCTTCGGTTCAGTGCTGAACAGGTCCGGGGCCGCCGGTGCTGGGTCGGGCGCATGAACGATCGTTTTCCTTCGTTTCCGTCTGTTCAAGACTTTCGGTTGAACAGAAGCAAACGAAGGAAAGGGAGAGGATCAGCTTCGGGAATCGTCGATGCCGATCATGCGGGCTAATCGCGTTGCGGATGGAATCGGCGGTTCTCCAGCCACAGCAATGCGACGCCATGGGTCCGCCACTGTTCCTGTACGGCGCTGGGGATGGGGACTGACATGGGCCCCCGCGTCATGGATCCCAACACCACATCGGCGTCGCCGTCCCCGTCAACGTCGCCGGCGTCCATCGTAAGCCACCTTCCTTCGGTTGCTTCCGGAATGGATTGCGCCGAGAAATCGAATCCCCCGCGATTTTCGAGATAGACGAAGCTTTCCTCGGGTGAGTCTTTGTAGTTTGGGAAGTAGGAAATGGCGGCGATGTCGAGGTCGCCATCGCCGTCGAAGTCGGATGCAACCGCCTTGAACGCGCCATTGAGCGGATAGACCCAGGATGGGGAGAAGTGAAGGTGACCATCATTCAGGAAGATCCGGATGCCGTGATAATTCTTGAATGGCGACGGATACTCCCCGTTGTCGCCGTTGGTTAGAAGGAGATCCGGCCAACCGTCACCGTTGAAGTCCACCCATTCGAAATGGGTGACTCCGAAAAGGGGATGGAACTCGAGGAGGGGGATATCCCGGAACCGACCGGCGCCCAGGTTCAGGAACAGGTGAACTCCCTCCTTCGCCTGGGCCGTCAGCACGAGGATATCGGGCCGCCCATCGCGATCGGCATCGGCGATGACCGACTGCACGGCACCCGGCTGGTCGAGCAGCAGGTGCGGTTCGTACCGATCGTCACCGAGGTTTTCGTACCACGAAAAATTCCCGAGCAGATTGCCGAACGCGGCGAGTGCGAAGTCCTCGCGGCCATCGCCGTTGAGATCGGCGAAGGCCGCGTGCGTTGCTCGTGGGAGATGCTCGAGGATCGGATGGGCCATGAGGGCACTGCCGGAGGCCGGCAACTCGACGAGGGCACCATCCCACTCGTCTGTTGGGAAGAGGTGCCCGATCAGGGTGACGTAGAGGCCGGCCGGGCGCGACGTGAGGCTCACCGGGATGTTGTGAAGAGGGATCCGCTGCAAGCAACGCCCGGCGCAATTCCAGAGGTCCAGCGTGCGATCGAATGCATCCCCGGTAAAGACGCGATGGCCGACGGGATCGATCTGGACAAGCGTGATGGCCGCTCCCGATCCGGTCTCCGCGTTTTTCCACCGGTGAGTCCTGAATTGCGACGTCCCGACACGGATCGGCGATGGGCGCACCGGGGGAATGGGTTTCTCCGGGGCCGTCCGAAGATAGTATTCGCCAATCGCGAGCCAGTCGTGTTCGGAGATCAACGGCGACGACGGGTAAACTCCCGCCTCCTTGAGCCGCTCGCCATCGGGCCGGCCCTCGAGGTTCACGCGCGCGGCGCCAACGAATGGGGCCATTTTGCGAAGAGCACCGCTGGCCCAGGTCTTCTGATCCAGCAGGTCGGGTTCCGGGAACAAATGACAGACCTGGCAATAGGCATGGGCCAACTGCCATCCCCGTCGGAGGTCTGGCGGGACGTTTGTGGGTACCTCGAGCTGTTGCGCCTCGGCTGGCAGGTTCATGGGCACCGACAGCCATCTGGAACCGCCGGATGCATTCGTGGAGGACATCTCGCCGGCATTGAGCAAAATCGCGACGCTGAAAAGACCAGCCGAAATGAGCCAGCGGCCGGCCCGGCTGGGAGCCTTTTTGGCAAGCCCCCAGTTCCAAAAAGAACTGCTCGCGGCCCATGAACCGCGGGGGAGATCCCTCACCAGCCCCCGCATTCGCGGGGGCATCCTTTCCCATCGGATGGGAGACGGACGGGGTGAGGACAGGTTCATTTGTATGCGCAAGTTTTCTGCGACGACGGATTCTGCGCGGAGCCAATATCTCAAAGAGCGCGGCGCGCCCTCGCCCACTCTCTTTCCCGTCGGACGCGAGAGGGTCGGGTTGAGGGCATCGCGATGCATCAGGGCAGCTTCGTGACCCGGCCCTGGGTGTCCACCGCGATCTGGCGCGCGCCGGCCGGCACTTCCGCAAGGACCGTCTTGCCTCCGGGCCATCGCACCTCAATCCGCCGCGGCGCCTCCGGCGTCCCCAGCACCTCCACTCCCCCGTCCTCCGACCAGTACCCGTTGCCCCCGTGCACCTCCCTCGCCGCTCCCCATCCTCCTTCAAACTCCAGGCGCATCACCGCCCCGATCCCCTCCGGGTTTGCCTCCGGCCCCTTCAGCCCAACCCGCAGCCCCGCCCTTGCCCCCACGTTGTGAAATAACCGTGTCCGCCCCCCGTTCTGACCCACCACCAGGTCCACACGCCCGTCCTGGTCGTAGTCCCCCAGCGCACTGCCTCGGCCCTCCCCGTAGACCTCGATCCCGCTCCGTTCCCCACTCATCGCCTCGAATCCTCCCTTCCCGTCCCCCCTCAACAACAACCCGCGCCCCGCATCCTCCCGCGAGCGCTCCGCCGCCTCCGCATAAAAGTTCTGGCTCAAAAACACGTCCTCCCTCCCGTCCCCGTCCACGTCCCCAATGCTCACCCCAAAGGCCGGGCTGTACTGCGCCTCCCGCGGCAGTCGGCCTCGTTCGAAGTGATCCCCACGATTGAGCCATACCGTCGTCTCCAGCCAGTTGACCTCCAGAACCCCGGCCTGCCTCATCCGCTCTCCCAACACCTCCTCCACCCCGGCCCGCGCATACGCCGCGTAGCTCCCGTACTTCACCTGCACCCACGGCAGCGCGCGACTCACCACGCTCAAGTCCCTCTCCGGCACCCACTGCTTCATCTGCGGCTCCCACCCGCTCTCGAGCATCTCCACGCCCCCGTCCCCCGCAAGATCTCCAAAGTACAACCTCCATCCCCTGGCGGACTCCACACGATAGGAATGGTTCAGGCCCCAGTTGGACCCCACCAGGTCCATCCGACCATCCCCGTCGAGGTCTCCCGCACTGACCCCATTCCACCAACCCTTCATTGCACCCAGGCCCCAGGCCTCCGTCGCCTCCTGCAATTCGCCACCGCGGTTGTTGAACACCCGCAACGGCCCCCAATCGCAGGCCACCACCAATTCCGGGTACCCATCCCCGTCCAGGTCGGTCCACACCGCCCCGCTCACAAGGCCTGCCGCCTTCAGCCCCCGGGTCCCCTCCCGATCCTCCTCCCACCTGCCCTGCCTCCTTTTCATCAACCGCGAGCGACCCGCCTCCGGGTAGCGCCCTCCCACCGCCCGCGACCCTATGAATAACTCCAGTTCCCCGTCTCCATCCACATCTCCCAGCGCCAGTGGACCGGTGCTCCCCTCCGCCCCCTGTCCCACCGCCACCCTCATCAACCCCCTTTGATAGCCCTTCACGCTCGCTCCCGCCGCCTGCCCATCCTCGTAATTGGCTGTTCCAACAAGCACCTCCCTTTTCCCATCCGCCCCAGCCCATCCCACCAGTCCGCTCAGGTCCCGCTCCTGTTCCAGCTCCAGGCTTGTTTCCTTCTCGAAGCCCCCCTTCCCATCGTTGACATACACCCCCATCCGCCCTCCTCGCCCACTGCCAATCACCACGTCCTCCAACCCATCCCCATTGACATCCACCCATCCCACCCCCGGTCCCAACTGGCTGAGTTTGCGCGGAAGCAATCGTTGGCGCCCAAAGTCGTCGTACTCCTCCTCGTGATGCCTGTGCCCCAACAACTCGCTCCTGTCCTCGAAGAGCGGCGCCTGGCCCTGCTTGCCGCCTCCGCCACCGGGTGCGGCGCTGCCTAAAGGTCCCTTCGCTCCGCCTCCGGCTTCAGCCCCGTCCCCTGCCTCCGCAATCTCGTACTCCCAGTTCGCCTTCACCCCCTCCACCACGCTGCGCTTGCCGCTTCGCCACTCCACCTCCAGGCGCATCCCCTCCCGCTTGGGGCCGCTCGCAAACACCCGCATCGCCTGGTCCCCCGACAGGTAGCGGCCCCCGCTGATCATCTCCTGGCTCTGCTCCGCCACCGCCCCATTCTCCAGCCGGATCCTCGCCCCAATCCCCTCACCGTTGGCCCCTTGCCCTTTGAGCCTCACCGCCACCCGCCCCAACACACTCCCGTTGCGGTACAGCCCAGCCTCCCCGTTCAGTTCATTGACCACCACGTCCAGGTCCCCGTCCCCATCCAGGTCCGCCACACACATCCCCTGCGACACTCCCTCCCGATCGAATCCCCACTCCCGCCCCACCTCCTCAAACCTCACCCCGCCCTCGTTCCGATACGCAAGGTTGGGAGCGGGAAGCCTGGGCGTGCTTCGACGAAGGTTGAGTTCCTGCAGAGGGGTCAGGCCGCCGCTGCGGCGGGCTGCCTCGATCCGCGCGCCGTGATCCACGTCCATGTCATCCCGTTCGTGACCGTTCGTGATGAGCAAATCCTCGAAGCCATCGAGATCCACATCGATGAAGATGGCTGTCCACGACCACTCCGAGGCGTCGAGTCCGGCGAATTGGGCCACCTCGGCATAGGTGCCATCGCCGCGGTTCAGATGAAGGGTGTTCCGCGGCGCCTGGGGTCGATTCTCGACCATCCCGGGTGGCGTGGGGTCCACACGATTGTCCCGGCGTGTCATCCGGCGGGCATGCTGCCGGCTGCGCATGTCGAGGACGAAGATATCGTCGTGGCCATCGCGATCGATGTCGGCGACGTCGACTCCCATGGAGAAACGGGATGTATCCCGGAAGGCAAGCCGGGGCGCAGCGCGAAATCCGCCATGCCCATCATTGATCCAGATCCGATCGATCGAATCGAAGTCGTTACACACGTACAGGTCGGGCGCCCGATCGCCATTGAGATCCCGGAAGAGCACAGACAACCCCCAGTCATACGGCGGCTCGGTCAGCGGCTGGCCGTTTTCGTCACGAAACGTTCCGTCGGTAAACGACCTCGGAAAGAAATGAGCCTTGCCGTCGTTGCGAAAGAAGACGTCGGCCTCGCCATGTTCCAGGATGTGCCGCGAGGGCGTGAGCGAGAAGCGACCCACCAGATCCGGCTGGGTGATGGGCCGGCCATTCACGGAAACAATCCGGGGCACTCCATTGCTCATACTGACCCGGAAGTTCGTGCGAGGCTGATCGCGCAGTGTGTCCGGCCGATAGTTGCATACATACAAGTCCAGGCTTCCATCGCCATCCGCGTCCGCGAGGGCCATCGACATCCCGCCGCGTCCCGCGTTGAGGACGGCGGACTCGTGAAACCGCCCCATCCCGTCGTTGAGGAAGACATGGGTCCCGCGACCGACACTGTTGACCACCAGGTCCAGGTCAGCGTCGCCGTCCAGGTCCGCCAGCACGACCCCGGTGGAGTGCATGCCAACGCATGCCACTCCGGCGGCCTCGGTGATGTCCTCGAACCGCCAATCGCCGAGATTCCGGTAGAGCGCATTCCGGCCGTCGATGGCGGCGAAAAGGAGATCGCATCGGCCGTCTCCATCGACATCACCCGCGGCGACCCCCGATCCATTCAGGAAGATCTGATTGGTGGTGTACACATCGGGGGAGATCCGGTTGGTGAACGTCACTCCTGTTTGTCGCGAGGACAGCAGGATGAATCCGGTCCTACCCTCGGTAGGGACGGACAGAGGAACGGCACGAACTCCAGCCATTGAATCTCCGTCGCGCCCTGCCGCGATCTCCCCGGCGGCGACAAGGCCGACGAGCAGAAGGCAACCGAACCAGAAATCCGCACCCGGACTGCACGCACCCTTTCCCATGCGGTGGGAGCGCGATGGGTTGAGGGCATCGCGATGCATCAGGGCAGCTTCGTGACCCGGCCCTGGGTGTCCACCGCGATCTGGCGCGCGCCGGCCGGCACTTCCGCAAGGACCGTCTTGCCTCCGGGCCATCGCACCTCAATCCGCCGCGGCGCCTCCGGCGTCCCCAGCACCTCCACTCCCCCGTCCTCCGACCAGTACCCGTTGCCCCCGTGCACCTCCCTCGCCGCTCCCCATCCTCCTTCAAACTCCAGGCGCATCACCGCCCCGATCCCCTCCGGGTTTGCCTCCGGCCCCTTCAGCCCAACCCGCAGCCCCGCCCTTGCCCCCACGTTGTGAAATAACCGTGTCCGCCCCCCGTTCTGACCCACCACCAGGTCCACACGCCCGTCCTGGTCGTAGTCCCCCAGCGCACTGCCTCGGCCCTCCCCGTAGACCTCGATCCCGCTCCGTTCCCCACTCATCGCCTCGAATCCTCCCTTCCCGTCCCCCCTCAACAACAACCCGCGCCCCGCATCCTCCCGCGAGCGCTCCGCCGCCTCCGCATAAAAGTTCTGGCTCAAAAACACGTCCTCCCTCCCGTCCCCGTCCACGTCCCCAATGCTCACCCCAAAGGCCGGGCTGTACTGCGCCTCCCGCGGCAGTCGGCCTCGTTCGAAGTGATCCCCACGATTGAGCCATACCGTCGTCTCCAGCCAGTTGACCTCCAGAACCCCGGCCTGCCTCATCCGCTCTCCCAACACCTCCTCCACCCCGGCCCGCGCATACGCCGCGTAGCTCCCGTACTTCACCTGCACCCACGGCAGCGCGCGACTCACCACGCTCAAGTCCCTCTCCGGCACCCACTGCTTCATCTGCGGCTCCCACCCGCTCTCGAGCATCTCCACGCCCCCGTCCCCCGCAAGATCTCCAAAGTACAACCTCCATCCCCTGGCGGACTCCACACGATAGGAATGGTTCAGGCCCCAGTTGGACCCCACCAGGTCCATCCGACCATCCCCGTCGAGGTCTCCCGCACTGACCCCATTCCACCAACCCTTCATTGCACCCAGGCCCCAGGCCTCCGTCGCCTCCTGCAATTCGCCACCGCGGTTGTTGAACACCCGCAACGGCCCCCAATCGCAGGCCACCACCAATTCCGGGTACCCATCCCCGTCCAGGTCGGTCCACACCGCCCCGCTCACAAGGCCTGCCGCCTTCAGCCCCCGGGTCCCCTCCCGATCCTCCTCCCACCTGCCCTGCCTCCTTTTCATCAACCGCGAGCGACCCGCCTCCGGGTAGCGCCCTCCCACCGCCCGCGACCCTATGAATAACTCCAGTTCCCCGTCTCCATCCACATCTCCCAGCGCCAGTGGACCGGTGCTCCCCTCCGCCCCCTGTCCCACCGCCACCCTCATCGACCCCCTTTGATAGCCCTTCACGCTCGCTCCCGCCGCCTGCCCATCCTCGTAATTGGCTGTTCCAACAAGCACCTCCCTTTTCCCATCCGCCCCAGCCCATCCCACCAGTCCGCTCAGGTCCCGCTCCTGTTCCAGCTCCAGGCTTGTTTCCTTCTCGAAGCCCCCCTTCCCATCGTTGACATACACCCCCATCCGCCCTCCTCGCCCACTGCCAATCACCACGTCCTCCAACCCATCCCCATTGACATCCACCCATCCCACCCCCGGTCCCAACTGGCTGAGTTTGCGCGGAAGCAATCGTTGGCGCCCAAAGTCGTCGTACTCCTCCTCGTGATGCCTGTGCCCCAACAACTCGCTCCTGTCCTCGAAGAGCGGCGCCTGGCCCTGCTTGCCGCCTCCGCCACCGGGTGTGGCGCTGCCCAAAGGTCCCTTCGCTCCGCCTCCGGCTTCAGCCCCGTCCCCTGCCTCCGCAATCTCGTACTCCCAGTTCGCCTTCACCCCCTCCACCACGCTGCGCTTGCCGCTTCGCCACTCCACCTCCAGGCGCATCCCCTCCCGCTTGGGGCCGCTCGCAAACACCCGCATCGCCTGGTCCCCCGACAGGTAGCGGCCCCCGCTGATCATCTCCTGGCTCTGCTCCGCCACCGCCCCATTCTCCAGCCGGATCCTCGCCCCAATCCCCTCACCGTTGGCCCCTTGCCCTTTGAGCCTCACCGCCACCCGCCCCAACACACTCCCGTTGCGGTACAGCCCAGCCTCCCCGTTCAGTTCATTGACCACCACGTCCAGGTCCCCGTCCCCATCCAGGTCCGCCACACACATCCCCTGCGACACTCCCTCCCGATCGAATCCCCACTCCCGCCCCACCTCCTCAAACCTCACCCCGCCCTCGTTCCGATACGCAACGTTGGGCAGCGGGTAACGCGGATACTGGAGGAGTTTCCCCGGGATCCTGGAACGCGGATACGGTCCATTGCGGTCGATGCGGATGTTTGCGTCGATATCCTGGGTGTTAAACAGGGTGCCCCGCGTAATCAGCAGGTCCTCGAAGCCGTCGAGATCCACGTCGAGAAACACGACGCTCCACGACCATCCCGTCGCGTCGATGCCCGCCATGGAGGCGATATCGGCGAATGTCCCATCGCCTCGTCCCAACTGGAGCGTATTGCGGTCAACCTGCGGACGATCCCGAAATTCCCCCGGAAGACGCGCGAAAGGTTCGGTCCCGACGGATTGGGAAAGGCGGACCTGGTGCCGCGGGTCGAGCATGTCCGCCACAAGGAAATCGTCGTGGCCATCGCGGTCAACGTCCGCGAAATCCACGGTCATCGAGAAGGTCGGGGTATGCCGGAGCGCCAATGGCTCCGAGAGGGCGAAATGCCCATGGCCGTCATTGATCCATAGCCTGTCGGGGGTCTGGAAGTCGTTGCAGACATACAGATCCGGGGCGCGATCCCCATTGACGTCGCGAAACATCGCGCACAATCCCCAGTCTCCTGGCGGACCAGGGAGCGCCTTTCCGTTGGCGTCGTGAAAGGAGGTCCATGGGACGGGCGTGAAGCGGCCAGTTCCATCGTTCAGATAAAGAATGTCGGCTTCGCCATTCTCCAGGATCCGCCCCTCGGGGGTGATGGAGAGTCGATCGCGGTCCTCCGGCAGCACGACGCGGCGGCCCTGGATGTTGAGGAGATTGAAACCGGTGCTGCGGATGGTCGTGGTCCGATAGTTGGCCACATACAGATCGAGGTCACCATCGCCGTCGACATCGGCCAGGGCCATCGAGGTGCTGCCAAACTGATGGACCAATCCGTCGGATGGCTCTTCATGGAAATGGCCATGTCCATCATTGCGAAGGCAGCGGGTCCCGCCCCCAATGGAATTCACCAGAAGATCGAGGTCACCGTCACCATCGAGATCGGCAAACACCGCGCCTGTACAGAATTGGTTCTCGAATCCGACGCCGGCAGATTGGGTGACGTCCTCGAAACGCCAGTCTCCGAGGTTGCGGAAGAGTCGATTCCGACCCTCCAGGGCGCAAAGGTAGAGGTCACAGCGACCGTCGCCATCGATGTCAGCGGCGGCGACACCGGAACCATTCAGCCGGATCTGATTGGCGGCGGCCGCGGTGTCGGAGAGGCGATTGGTGAAGGTCACCCCGGTGACTCGACCCGGCAGCCGTTCGAAGCCCGTCCTGCCATCTGCCGGTACGGTGAGGCGGCGCGGGGGGATGGAATCGACCGCTTTGGCGCCCGCGCCAACGACGGAACTGGCCGCAAGGACGACCGCGACAAGGATCCGCCCGGGAAGAGAAGCAGGCCCGCGGGAGGAACGGCGAACCGTGGTTCGCCGTCTCGATGCGGGCTTGAACGAGCAAGGCGGGACGCCGGACAGGTGTCCGCCGTCCCACCCGGGATCAATTGCTGGCGCGATAGAACGCCTGGGTCCCGGTGATCTCGACGGTCGCCGGGCTGCTCCCGCCGGGTACATCCGTGTAGGTGCCGTTGACGGTGTCCGCTTTCTGGAGTTTGCCGGTGAAGGTGATGGAGACCGAGGTTCCAGAGCGCGCGATGGCGATCGTCGGTGTCGGGGCGCTGACGAGCCCGGAGGGTGTCACCAACTGGATCGCGTTGATCGGGGCACGCGGAGTGGCGCCGGTCCCGAGGTTGTTGTCCGTGGTCGCTTCCACGATGATTGAGGAAGCCGTCAGATTGGTGAAAACGATGTAGGTTCCCCTGCCGTACTCACCACTTCCGAGGTTTTGATCGACGGCCGTGAAACTCGAGGGGCTATCGGGCGTCCCGGCGAGGACGTAGTCCTTGAGTTGAGTGCCGTTCGCATCGGTGATCCGGTAGCCACCGCCCCGATCCCCGCCGGTGCCGCCCAGGATGTACACCCAGACGTCGTAACCGGCCGAAGTGAGATCCGTGGGGATATCCGCGATCGTCACCTGCGTCGTTGAGGGCGCGCCCGTATCGAGGTAACCCGTCATCAACAGGGCATCCGGTCCGCTGAACTGGTTGTTTTCCTCACCGTGCGGACCGGTGGACGCCCAGGTATTGGCCGAGGTGAAATCGACGGTCGTCGAGGTTGTCTGGGCATTGCCGCCCTTGTCTTCGACGATACTCCCGACGGGTCCGGTGTCCGGTGTCATCGCGCCCGGAATGTTATTCCAGTTCCCCTGGGCGACGATGTCGACTCCGGCCACATCGGCCGGTGACAACGTGGCTCCGGCTTCGCTCGATCCCACGTTCAACCCGATCGAGGCGGTCTGCTGTCCGCGAGCCTTCTGCGCGGACAGGGCGTTGCCGTACTCCCGGAAACGAGTCGCCCAAAGCGCGCGCTTCATCGAGTCCTCGGGTATGTTGCCATTCTCCGACCCGAACGTCGGACCGACGAACAGCTTGTCGGGCAGAGGGTCCTCTCCGTCCACATTGAGTGTCGGATCGGTGAAGTCGGTGGAACCGAGGGGAATCCAGTGACTCCCGTTGTTCCCGTAGAACATGCTGATGATCTGGCCGACGCGCTTCAGCCGCACATAGGAATTCGGATAGTTATCCGAGGCTCTGCCACCGGCGTTCGACGAACTCGTGGCCTCGCCGGAGTTCATGCGTCGGTTGGTTTCGTAGGAATTGTTCGCAACCGCGCCATCGTATTGCGTCGCCGGATCCGAGATGACCATCTGGTAGCGACTCGCGGGATTCTCCCCGGAAAGGTCGGTCGTCGGCGCGCCGTTGTTCAACGATTCGCGGGCGCTGATGCCGGACCGGGCCCAGGTGCTGGAGGGATCATTGAACTCGATGCGGGCCTTCTTGTCGAAGTCTCCCGACACCTCCTCGTACACCATCGTGATGTCGTCCTCGGTGCCCCAGTAGGCATTGCCACCGCTTACAAGATTGAAGTCATTGGTGCCTGTGGCGATGGCCTCCGGCTTGAAATCCGCGACGGTGCCGATCGAGACCCAGGAGAACGAGGACGCCGTGAAGGGGACTTGCTGCGCCGTCGTCATGGCGTTGCCCTTGATGTCGGAGACGCCGTTGACGGTGAGGGTGTAGTTGTTGCCAGGCGTAATCCCGGTGACCGTCAGAATAACGCCCTGCTCAATGGTGTCGGTCCCGCTGCTGTTCGACACGAAACGGGCGGCCGTCACTGTCCCGGAATCGAGGGAGTATTTACTCACCTGGGTCGCCGAAGCCTCCGTGAGATTTTCGTCGAAGATGACGCCGACCTCCATCCCGCCGGCGAAGGTCTTCAGGGAACCCGCCGAAAGGACGACAGGCGGAACAGTATCAGGAACGACGGTCACGGCGGCTTCACCGCTGGTCGTTGTGGCGCCGAGGGTGTAGAGAGTGACCGTGTATTTGACCCCACTGTCGGATTGCTGGAGGCGCGGGGTCGTCAGCGTGCTCTTGGTGGCGCCGGGGATATCCGTGCCGTTCCGCTGCCATTGATACCCGATGGGCAGGGTCGTGCCGCTGGAGTCCTTTGCCGCCGCTTCGACCGTCAGGGTCGCCGCGCGGCCCTCCGTAACGGATTGGGTCGCCGGCTGTGCGGAAATCGTGACGACTGCGCCGTTGTCCGGAACCAGGACCGCCAGGTTTTTGCCGCCGATCGGTTTCAGATTTGCCGCAGGCGTTGTGTCCTCGGCATTCCGCATCGCGACCTGGACGTAATCACCGCCGCCGCCTTCCTTGAGGAGGGCGATGAAGGCGTATTTCTGCCCGGCGACAAGGCTGATGGGCGAGGTCGTGGTCGCGGAGGTGGACCCATCATCATTGAGGTTGCCGGGTTCGACAAAGGCCTCGCAGCAGTCGGTCTCCTCCGCCACAGGCGCGTCACTGAGCGGATCGGGCGGCGTTTCGTTGCTGCTGATGAACAACTGCGCGGCGTCATCGCTTCGAAGGAAGAAATCGAAGTCGCCACTCTCCGTCGCCACAATGAACCCCGAGACCCGGGCGCCATAGTTGTCGCCATACCCGCTCGGCGAATCGATGCCGACAATGTAGTTGGTGGCATCGGGCTGATTGTTGAGGAACTTATCCGAGCCGGTGAGATCGGCGACCGTCACGCCGGTTCCAATGTCATTGAAGGCTTCGAATTTGGCAAAGCCGATGGACAGAATATCGGCGGCGGTGGAGGTGACCGTGGTCGTAAAAAGACATGCCAATAGAAGGCCCCCAGCCTTCGAACACGAGATCTTCATGCAGATACAGGAGTTGGTTGGTGTGTGGGCGCCGGAAGGGTGGGTCTCGCGGGCTCCACGTCGATCTTTGGGACAAGAGACCCTCCGTCCACAAACGCCGAAGTGTCAACGGAATAGTGGCGACCTGCTTCAATCGTGGCGCGCAGGAAAAGTGTCGCACGCCCTCCCGCGGCGCCCCTCCGCGTCGGCCTATCTCCCCGACGGATAGGTCTCGGGGGTCTCCTGGCTCCTCCAGCCGGCGCGGTGCTCGAGGGGTTCCACCGCGCGGGTGTCGTCCAGATGGATCACGGAGTCAAACTGTCGGGGAAGGCGGGCGTCGAAATAATCCCGTGCGAAGCATCGCCGACGAGGACGAACTGCGCGGTGGCGATCCGCTTCATCAGGGGATCGAAGTCCCCCGCGGACCCGGTCAGTCGATGCGCGGAGTCCCGCACGACGTCTTGCACCGGGTCCAGGATGGAACGAGGGCTCTCTCTCATGGCTGCCCGCCTTCTCCATGCCCTCCCGTCCTGTCCCAGCCGTCGCTTTTCGTGTCCGAGTGGACAACCTCCCGGCTTTCGGCGGCGCACCGGGCACGTCGTTCCTCCTCGGCGCGGTCAAGGAGGGCGGTCACTTCCCCATCGGTGATTTGCCGAAAACTCGCGTACCATCGCCCCACGGCGCCAAACGGATCGGGGGTCAAACCGCAGACCAGGTCATCCACTTCGGTCCGAAATTGGGCGCACGTCTCGGGCGCCGCGACCGGAACCGCGACCACCACGCGCGCGGGCCGGCTTTGCCGAAGGGCAAGCACCGCGGCCCGCATCGTTGCGCCTGTCGCGAGACCGTCATCGACAAGGATTGCGGTGCGACCCCCGATCTCAACCGGGGGAAGACCGCGCCGATAGCTCCGTTCGCGACGCAACAATTCGCGTTTGGCTTCGGCCGCTGCCGCCTCGACGACCGCCATCGGGATTGCCAAACGCGCAATCACGTCGTCGTTCAGCACCCGGGCATCCCCCGTCGCGATGGCGCCCATCGCCAGTTCCTCGTACCCGGGCACCCCTACTTTGCGCACGACGAACACGTCCAGGGGACAGACGAGGGCGCGGGCAATTTCGAACGCGACCGGCACCCCGCCGCGGGGGAGGGCGAGCACGCTCGTCGCCCGCTCGCCGGCATATGCAAAGAGCCGGTCCGCGAGGAAGCGCCCCGCTTCGAAGCGATCCTGAAATTGGAACTCGGTTACATCCATGGGAAGGCCTGGGTTCACTCCTGGCGTTTCCGGTGAGACGGGCCCTTTCTTCTCCCGTGCGGACCCATCCGACGGCGGCAAACTCCGCCATCCCATTCGCAGGTTTCATTGGACCTGCGCGATTGGTCGCCTGCCTGGTTTCCTATCTCCTCGGAATCTGATGAGCGGGAATCGTGCCATGAGCTGCGGTTTCCCTGGCTGAAGCCCGAATGCGTGGAGAACGCAAACGTCGGGCTTCGCTCCTGGCGAATCCCCGGGCGGCAAGCGCAGGTTTGCGATTTGCAGCGATGGCGTGTTGGGACTGCAATCCGCCTCCGCACCGCGTGGCGCCTGACCCCTGGGCTTTCGTTTCAACGGGGTGAACCCCCTTGCGTTGGATGGCCCTCAGAGACTGTCTGAAAAATAATGGGAGTCCTGCGACGAGGGATTTTGTGCGAGGCCGAGGCGGCGAGACCGGAGCATCCCCGCAGCGGGCTGTGACGGTCGAGCCAACGAAGGCCTCGCGCAAAAGACCTGTCGCCCGCAGGGTTTTCGCGGAAAAGGCCCTCTGGCTTCGTTGCTCCTCGGTCACAGACCGCTGGCGGGTATGCTCCCTCGTCGCGCCTCGCCATAGGGCCTTTTCCGCGAAAACAGGACCCCACTTATTTTTCAGACAGTCTCTCAGGGACCTTTGAACCGGGAAACGTCTTGCGTGGCCGGTGCCGGGCCGGGAACCTGCCGGGTCCATATCCGGTGTGAAAACGCTCCTGCAGCGCTGTCTCCATGGCCTGGGTTACCAACTCCGACGCCTCCCCAAAGGCGGGGGCGAGTTTCCCGCGGACTTCGATGACACAACGCGCGAGATCATTGCGGCAGTGCGGCCTTTCACGATGACCAGTGACGACGCACTCGCGACCATGATCGAGGCCGCGCGCCACATCACACGCCATAAGATTCCCGGCGAGCTTGTCGAGTGCGGCGCCTGGAAGGGAGGCAGCATGATGGCCGCGGCGCGCACCCTTTTGAGCCTGGGCGACTCTTCGCGGCGTCTCTATCTATTCGACACCTTCGAAGGCATGACGCGGCCAGGCGAACTGGATCGCAGCGCGCTCAGCGGCGATGCGCGGGAGGAGTTCCAGCGCCAGAATGGGACCGATCTTTCCAGCGAATGGTGCCGATCCTCCATTGATGAGGTCCGGTCCAATCTTCTCAGCACCGGGTATCCCGGGGACCGCGTCGTTCTCGTCAAAGGCCCTGTCGAAGCGACACTTCCCAAGGCGTACGATGGCGGGCCTGTCGCCCTGCTTCGCCTCGATACGGACTGGTACGAGTCCACCCGACACGAACTCCTTCACCTGTATCCCTGGCTCAGCCCCGGCGGGATCCTGATCATCGACGACTACGGTCACTGGGAAGGCGCGCGCGCCGCGTGCGACGAGTACTTCGGCCGGCTCGACGAACCGGTATTCCTGCACCGGGTCGACTACACGGTGCGCCTGGCAGTCAAACCTCGCCCCGGTTGAAGCCGGAGGGATTGCCGCGCCCCGGCCAGGGGCCGCCCCGTGTCTGGCCTGCCTCGGCAGAGGAACGGACGAAACGCCACCAGGTCGTTCCCAGTTCCCGCGCCCCGGCCAGCATCCAGAACCAGTAATTGAAAAGCAGACCTGTGAGGAGCGGCGCCCAGACAAGGGCCTCGATCCCCCAGCCGAACCCCTTGACCAGCACCGCCGCGCCTGCGACTGCGAGCGCGTTGGTCGCCACGGTCGGCCACAGCGACGGCAGGCGGTTGTCGGTGGCGATCAGGTTCACCCAGAATGCAAACCGCATGTAGAGAAACTGGTTGATGGCGAGCAACGCAAACAGACCTGTGGAGAGGGGTTCCTTGTCGATCCGGACGAGACGAAGAAGGGGTTCCGCAATAAGGACCAGCACGGCGGCGCCCGCCATGAAGGTCAGATTCTGCAACCACACCCGCCCCCACAACAGCGCCCGCATGTCGGCCAGGCGCTTCTGTGCCCGTAACTGGCCCGCGATCGGCCATTTCACCTGGGTCCAGACCACGGCCAGTTGTTGAAGAATCTGGAGGAGTTGAAGCGAGAGCCCGTACTGAGCGGTGATGATCAGGCCGAAGTAGTAAGTGCACAAGGACGTCAGACTGACGTTGGCCGCGTACTCGCTCCCGATCTTGAGTCCCGCGCGCCAGGTATTGGGCCAGACAACCCGCAGGAGTTCCCAGACCTCGGCGCGGTGGGTTCGGCCTCCGGCCGGTCCCAGGGAAGCGAGGGTGCGGCGCCGGACGGCGCGCCACAGGAACAATCCCGAGCAGATCCCCGCGACCGGGACGCTCATGAGCCCGCAGTGCAAGGCCAGCAGAGCGGAGGCCAATACCGCCTTCGCGGCATACGCCACCGCGCCAAGCTGCGCTGAGAGCATGATCCGGTTCATGTTTCGCACGAACCCGACCCAGCGCAGGCTCTGGATCTCCACGACGGTTCCGAGAATGGTCACCGCCCACGCCAGCCAGGTCATGCCGGGACTCGAGGTGTGATCGACCTGCCCCCACACAATGGCGGTGCCGACGGTCCCCAGAAGGACGACGACTCCCGCTGACAGGAACGCGTACACGACCCCGGTCGCGTCCACGAGCTGGCGGACGAGGGGCAGGTTTGGCATGCCGGTGCTGGCGTTTGGGTCGGTGCCCTGGGGCAGAAGCCGGACGGCGCCGCCCATCGCGAAGGTCACCTGCCGGCCCACGTTGAATGAGAATGCCGCCTCGACCAGCGGCAGCATCTGCACCAGGGCCATGAAGAGATAAAACATCCCGAGATCGGCCTGGGAAAGGAACCGCAGGACCATCGGGAGCAGGATCAGGCCGAGGAACAACCGGACGCAGTTGTAGCCCCACGTCCACACCACGGCCGACCGGAACGCCCGACCCAGGAAGGCGCGCGTCACCTCACGTCCTCCGAGCATGCGGCTCTAAGAGCCCGTCTGAAAATTAGGAAGGGCCCTGCGACGAGGGATTTTGTGCGAGGCCGAGGCGGCGAGACCGGAGCATCCCCGCAGCGGGCTGTGACGGTCGAGCCAACGAAGGCCCCGAGCAAAAGACCCGTCGCCCGGAGGGTTTTCGCAAGAAAGGCCGCCTGGCTTCGTTGCTCCTCAGTCACAGACCCCTGAAGGGTATGCTCCTTCGTCGCGCCTCGCCATCCGGCCTTTCCTGCGAAAACAGGGCCATTCCTATTTTTCAGACGGGCTCTAAGGTGAGGGCCGCATTGGAGCCTCGCAGGTTGCTGAGCATGCACGTGGAGAATCATACGCCCTCACCCTGGCCCTCTCCCAGAGGGAGAGGGAGTGGACAACGACTCCGCCGCGCTGAGCCTTTCGTGGTTCTCTCCGTCTTCACCCCTGGTGCGACTTAAGTGGCGCCGCCTGGTCTGCCCGGCTTGCTCATGGTCCCTCGGCCGGTTTTCGTCCCCGCACGTAAACCCCGATGTACAACGCCTCGGCTGAACCCGATGCCACCCTGCCCTGTTCCGGAAACCGATCAGCGAACCAGTTAAGGACGGGGACCGCCAACCACCCGTGGAGCTTGCGAAGCACTCCGAGAACCAGGCCAAACAAGCGGCGGTCGCTTCCCGTCCGGAGGCTCCAGACACAGTGATGCAGCATCTGCACGGCGCCTCGAACACCCACAGTGAGTTTCCCGGCCTCGAGGATTTCGAACCCGGCGAGTTGCGCTTCGCGTAGGAGGCCGTCGCTCGTCCAACGGTGGAAGTCGTCCGGGCATCGGTGTTCTGGAAACAGCCCGTGCGTCGTCAGGAGGAGTTCCCCGCCTGGGCGGAGAATGCGGAGGCACTCGCGGAGATAAGCGCCGGGATCGGCGACGTGTTCAAGGACCTGGCTGGAGAACACCGCATCGTAACTGGAATCGGATTCCCCGGTGCGGCCGTCCGGTTCGATGAGGCGATCCACGAGGGGCCCGGCCGTGACGTCGGCCTTCACGTAGGTTCGGCACCCGGCGAAGAATGGCAGGTAGGGCGCGCCGCCGCAGCCGAAGTCGAAGATGTCGCCCGTCCATGTCGCCGCCCGTTGTTCCACGAGGGCGCGGATGTCCTGGAGGATGAGGTAGTCGCCCTCGCGTCGGCGCGGTTGCTGGCGCGCGCGGAGGTAAGCCCCACTGGCCAGGGCATCGCCGAGGACAGGTTCGGACGCGGTGAGGGGGGCGGCTTTCATCAAACGCATCCCGGTGTCGGGCAATCCTCAGGGCCATTTTCGCGGCAGATGAGGCCCCCTCCTCGGCGACCGCCCGGTGGGCTCCGATCCCGAGCCAACCCTACCCACACGCAGGTCGCTGACGGACAAGAGGATTCAGGCGATGGGCAAACCCAAACCATGGCGGAACGTTGCCCGATAGGGGGGTCGGTCGAGAAGCCTCTTTCGAACCGCATTGGATAGTGGCGGCGCTGGTGCTCGCATTTTGCTTGGGGTTCGTCACACTTCGCGCAAATGAGTGCTCACCTTTTTCCCCGTCCGTCGATCGCGGCGATCTCCGGGATCTGCGGACTCGTGGCCCTCGGACTCACAATCGGGCTTGCCCGACTGGACGCGCATGCGGCAGCGCCGGAACCTGCTGAGGTCTGGCTGACGTCCAAAGGCGAGCAACCCGGGGGCGCCGGGAGCCGGGAGGACCCATGGCGGGTGCCGACGGCGGACGCGTTCGCCGAGCGCATGCGGGGCATCGCGGCCGGGACGGTCATTCACCTTGGACCTGGAGTTTTCGACACCTACGGATGGGGCGCTCCGGACCACCAAGGATTTGAGGTGCGCACGGGTTGGACAGTTGCCGGAGCAGGTCGTGACAAGACCACCCTTCGTCTGTTGGGCTGCATGGCGGATCCCAAGCCGGGCTCCGGGATCGGCCGCGTGCTCTTCAGTGGCTGGGGCGCGGGAGTCGAGAATGTCGTCATCCGCGATTTGACAATTGATTGCAACGCGCGAGGCGTCCAGTCCCGCATGAAGCGGGACAATATTTCGCTGGAGGCGATCCGGTTGATGGGCCGGGAGCTCCGCATCGAGCACGTCAAGGTGGTCCACGCCATCGGGGGGCGGGACATTTCCGTGGCGACACCGGAGGCGTTCCTGATCGCCCTCAGCCCACGCGACGAAAAGACGGATGCCACTGGGTTCTTCGTTGAGGACTGCGAAGTCTCACAATTTGGGGGGGGCCAATGCACGGCGATTTGCGTTCTAGGCGCTGGGGGAAAAAACGGCGTCACCGGGGCGTTCCGCCGCAACAAGGTCCTCATGCAGGGCGGTCCTGGGGAATACGCGTTTTCCACCTATGGGGCCCGTGATTTCATCATTGAACAGAATGTCACCGTCCAGGCCACGCGGGTTTTCAATTGGGACACTGCGGCGCCGGGCCATGGGATCCTGATACGAAGCAACCAATTCCTCCAATGCACCGGCTGGGCAATGAATCTCGGCGGGGGAAAGGATTCCACCATTGAGAAGAACCTTTTTGAACTCTCCAACTCTCACACGGTCGGGGTGCAGATCAGTGCGGCCAATGCCCTGTTTCCGGGCGCGGGCGCATGGACCATTCGGAGCAACGTGTTCCGAGCCCTGGGGGGAACACCGGTCGCTTTCCGTTTTTTCAATGGCCAACCGGTGGACGGTTGCGTCTTCGAAGGCAATACCGTCGATCGCCGGCTTTTGATCGACAAGAGTGCGCGAAGCCTCAAGTCGTGGAAGAACAACGTCAATGAACGCGGGCGCAGGATCCCAATGGATACATCCACCCGGTGAATCACCAGGTGACTCGCCCGCTGGCTGAAATGGCGGATTCCGATCGGAGCACCGAATCGGCCGGAGGCGGTTCATCCCCCGTCCGGACGGGATCGCGGCCCATGGCGAGATTGGCCGGCCTGCTTGCTCGATCCGCCTTTCTGGCTCGGGGCCGCCGCCTTTATTTAGCGAACGAGGCCAACTATCTGCTCCCCCTCTCTCGGCCCGGGAAGTTTCTGGCGGGGGCTTACCTCATCCTGCGCGACTACGCGGAGGGACGGTTTCCACCGACTTTCGAAGACCAGGCCCTTGCCTACCAGGCCGAGGTGGATTACATGGATTCCATTCCGGGAGTGACCCCTGCCACAATGCGGGAGGGCGCTCTTCGAAAGCCCTTTTGGAACAGCCGGGATTTCCGGAAGTACAGCCGCGGATTCACGCGGTTGCTCGAGACCGTCGAGAGGCTTGGGTTGAATCCGGGGAGCCGGTTGCTCGAACTGGGATGCGGCGGAGGGTGGATGGCAGAATTCATGGCGTTGGCCGGGTACTCTGTCGTGGGAACCTCGATCGCGCCGGAGGAAATAGAATTGGCGCGGTCCAGAATTGGTTCGCTGGAGGCAAAAGGGCTCAAGTGCGATCTCAATTTCGAAGCCACCCCCATGGAATCCGTTCGCGAAGCCGTTCAGGGCACGTTTGACGGGGTGTTTGTCTTCGAGGCCCTCCACCATGCATTCGACTGGCGGAAGGCCCTTCGCTCCGCCCACGATTGCCTCAGGCCGGGCGGCTGGCTTCTCCTGGCAAACGAACCCAACGTGGCGCACACCTTTGTCGCCTATCGCGTCGCTCGATTGTCCAACACCCATGAGGTCGGCTTCCGCAAGGGCGAACTGGTCTCCCGGATGCGCGAATTGGGATTTCGGGAGATCCGGGTCCTTTCACCGCGAATCGACAATTGGGTGTCCGCCCACTGGATCGCGGCGCGCGTCTGACCCAATGGGGTTGGTCGGTAGTATTGTATTTTGTATTTCGTCTTCGAGGCCTTCACGGGTGGCGCGGAAAAAACGTCGCCGCTTTCCTTAGAGTCCGTCTGAAAATTAGGAGGGGCCCTGTTTTCGCAGGAAAGGCCGGATGGCGAGGCGCGACGAAGGAGCATACCCTTCAGGGGTCTGTGACTGAGGAGCAACGAAGCCAGGCGGCCTTTCCTGCGAAAACCCTTCGGGCGACGGGTCTTTTGCGCGAGGCCTTCGTTGGCTCGACCGTCACAGCCCGCTGCGGGGATGCTCCGGTCTCGCCGTCTCGGCCTCGCACAAAATCCCTCGTCGCAGGGCCCTTCCTAATTTTCAGACGGGCTCTTAGAGCCCGTCTGAGCGCGACGTCCCTTGCGGTCTTCAAATCTCCGGTCCCGAATTTGCCAACCCTCCGCCGATGGTGTACCTAGGGCGGACTTCTGGCGTTTCATGCTGCACCAAAATCCGTTGCGAAATTCCCGACGGTGGATTCTTCTGGCGCTTCAGTCGTTTGCTTTCGGGTTATTGCTCGGCGACGCCCTTCGCGCATTCCCCTCGCAACAGATCGGACAAGATCCGCACGCAGGTCCGGATGAAGCCATTCCTGCCTGGAATGTCCCCGCGGCGCCGGCACTGCCAGGCTTTCGATGGGAAGACGCGCTGGGCGGACTGACATTTGAAGACCCTGTCGTCGTGGTGACGCCCGCCGGCGAAACCAACCGGCTCTTTGTGGTCGAACGGACCGGGATGGTTCAGGTGGTAACCAATCTCGCGGCGCCAATAAAGACCCCGTTCCTGGATCTGCGAACCAACCTCGCGGCGGACTATCTCGAAGCCGGGGTCCTGGGCATGGCCTTTCACCCTGGATACGCCACCAACCGGCAGTTCTATGTTTTTCGGACGGTCAGGGAGCAATCGGCAGCCGGCACTACCCGGCTTCTGGATGTCCTCGCCCGATTCACGACACTACCGGACAATCCCAACCTCGCGGATCCAGCTTCCGAGACCCGACTCATCGTTCAACAGGACCTTTCCGATACCCACAACGCGGGTGACCTGCAATTTGGCCCCGATGGGTATCTGTATGTGACCCTCGGCGACGCGCGGCCTCCCTCGGCCGAGGAGGACGGCAGCAAACAGCCGCTCCTCAGTTTCTTCGGGGGCATCCTGCGGATCGACGTCGATCGGCGTCCCGGCAATCTCCGGCCGAATCCGCGCCTGGAGGGGACTGGCGAGTATGCGATTCCCAACGACAACCCATTCATCGGTTTGACGAGTTACGGTGGGAAGCCCGTAGATCCGGGTCGGATCCGGACGGAGTTCTACGCGATCGGCTTCCGCAATCCTTGGCGGATTGCGTTCGACGAGACAAGCGGTCGGCTCATCGCCGGTGAGGTCGGTGAATCCGATTGGGAGGAACTCGACCTGGTTGAGCCGGGTGCCAATTACGGATGGCCCTACCGCGAGGGAAATACCAACGGGATCTACTGGTTCCTCGAGCCGCCTGGAATGACTCTCGAGTCACCGCTGGTCGCTTATGCCCACGGAAGCGCCACGAACCAAGGCAATGCCGTGGTCGCTGGAGTCTGGTATCACGGCGCCCATCTTCCGGGCCTGGGGGGCACACATATCTACGCGGATTGTCGGAGCGGCCACACTTGGGCCCTTCGCCTGCCAGAGGATGGTGCACCGCCGCAAGTTCAGTGGCTCTGCACCGAGCCGGGCCTGGTCACGTTCGCGCTCGACCCGCGCGATGGGGAAGTCCTCGCGGCAAACTATCGCGCCGGCCGCATCCGCAAGCTGACCCTCATCCCGGAGAATGAATCGCCAGAAATTCCGGGCACGCTGCGGGAAACGGGTGTCTTCACCGATCCAGCCACCCTGCAGACCCGTCCCAATCTTGTTCCGTACGAGATCAACGCCCCATTCTGGTCGGACCACGCCATCAAGCGCCGTTGGATCGCATTGCCTGCTGGACAGACGCCGCACCTCACCTCGGACGGCAGTCTGGTTTTTCCCACGGGTACGGTGTGGGTAAAGCACTTCGACCTGGAATTGACCAACGGCGTCCCTGAATCGCGCCGGCGTCTCGAGACGCGGCTCTTGGTGAGGTCTTCGGCAGGTGTCTACGGAGTGACCTACCGCTGGGGTGATTCGCTCACCAACGCGCTCCTGGTTCCCGCCGAAGGTCTGGATGAACCCTTTGTCATCCATGACGGCAACGCGGTTCGCACCCAAGTTTGGCATTATCCAGGGCGGGGGGAGTGCTTGCGCTGCCACAATCCCCATGCGGGTTTCGCGCTCGGCTACACGCCGGCGCAACTCAATCGGCAGTTGAACACACCTGAAGGCCCGGTTTCCCAGCTTGAACACCTTCGGGGGCTCGGCGCCGTGCCATCCAACCTTCCGCCTGCCGAAGACATTCCCGCGCTGGCCGATCCGTCGGGCGCCACCGCTCCCCTTGAAGAGCGCGTGCGCGCGTATCTGGCCTCCAACTGTTCCGGTTGTCACCGGCCCGATTCCCTGATCGACACGGGCGCTTCGTGGGATGCGCGCCTCGAGACCCCGCTGGCCTCCATGGGACTGCTGGACGGCCGGCTCGTCATTCCAGGCAAACCGGATGGGTCGCGCCTCATTCATGTCGTTGCCCGCACGGCGGTCGACCTCGTGATGCCGCCTCTTGCCACCAACGTGCGGGATGACGCCGCGGTGAACCTCTTGACGCAGTGGATCAACACCCTGCCCCGCAGTCCGTGGGTCCGCGCGGACATAGGTCCGGCACGAATCCCGGGATACTCCCTGAATGGAGAATTCGCCGCTATCGGCAGCTCGGGTGCCGGGTTGGACGCTCCCGAGCCGGGTTATCATTTTCTCAGTCGCACGCTCGCCGGCGATGGACTCGTCGAGGTCAGGATTCGCGCACTGGATTCCGCCACCTCCACCGCTCTTGCTGGATTGCTCCTGGTGGATTCTACGAACTCGGACGCGCAGACGCGTGTCGCCCTGGCTGTGGATCCGGAGCATCGCCTTCACTATTCCTCGGGGCCCGATCTGCACTCGATTGGACCACCGGCGGGCAACGTCGCGGACTTTCCGATTGTCCTCCGTCTGACGCGAACCGGCCCGACGGTGACGTGGGAGGCAGGTCAGAATCTGACCGACTCAACGCTGCGGACGACGAGCTCTGTACCCGCCGAGGAGGAATTGAAAGTCGGAGTCTTTGCATCCTCGGGCCAGCCCCCCTCCGTAGCGCGCGCCTCACTGGATACTCTGAAATTTGCGCGGATGGACTGGACCTCGCCCCCGCCGGACGCCGCGTTCGCCCTCGGCGCCTCTATCCCGCTCGCCGTGGACCTTGAGACTGACGGGACCCAGGTGAACCGTGTGGAATTCCAAGCGGATGGCCAACTCATCGGCACCGCGAGCGGGGCGCCCTTCAGGGTGACGTGGACCAATGCGAATTCGGGCGACCACACCTTCACCGCACGATGGGTCGGCACCGAGGGTGTGACCCTGATCTCGCGACCGCGCACCGTGACTGTCCAGGCAGGTACCGCCGCGTTCATCGGGGTGGATCGGACGACCACCGGAGACTGGAAGGGGCACTATGGCAACTATGGCTATCAACTTTGGGGCCTGGCCACGCTCCTCCCGGAGACCGTGTCGATGGAAACCCCGGGCGTCGATGTGACCCTGCTCGATCCGGATTCTGCGGATCCCCGCGCATTGGTTCGGCCGGATGGCACCGGACGCGTCTCCGCTGTGGCAACGGCCCCCGACGTTCTCGATATTCGGATCAGCCTGTCATCACAGGATTCCGAACGCCTCGCCGTTTATTGCGTCGACTGGAGCGGCACTGATCAGCGGGCACAGGAATTTAAGCTCCTGGACCCCATCACGGGCGATGTCCTGGATCGGCAGATCGTATCGGCTTTTTCCGGGGGCGTGTACCTCCAGTGGCGCGTCTCCGGAATGGTCTGGATCCGGGTTCAATCTCTCGACGAACACCCGCCGTCGATGAGTGGTTTGTTCCTGGATCGTCGACAAGCGGCGTTCGGTTCGGTCCACCTCGTGTCTCCCACCGATGGCATGCGACTGGTTGCACCCGGTTCCCTCACGATGCAGGCGGAACCAGACGCAGGTACCGTCGCTCCCTCCCGGGTGAGCTTTCTTGTGGACGGCATTCCTGTGGCTGAATCAACAAGGTCCGACCTTACGGGTTCCTGGACCCATCTCACCGCGGGCGCGCACGTGGTGGTGGCCCGCGGTTTCGACAACCTGGGTGACCCCGTCGATTCAATGCCGGTTCACATCGTTGTCGAACGTCCGCCCGCGTCCGCGTTATTTGTGGGAACGGACGAGACGATCGGCGGCGACTGGCCGTACCGGCTGGGCTCTTCGGCTTCCTTGGTGGCGCCCAATCACCAAAACTCGACGGTGGATGCTCTAATCGCCGTCAGCACAGGCGCGCCTTACCAGTGGGAAACCTGGAACCCTTCCACTCCGACCCAGGACCGGCGGGCGCCGGTTGCTTTGGAATACGGCGTGCGCGACGCGGCGTGCTGGACCTCACCCAATGCCGTGATGGTGGATGTGGATCTCCTCGACGGACGTCCGTCTCTACTGGCCCTTTACCTCGTGGATTGGGACACGAATCTGCGCGAGGAGCACATCGAGATCGTGGAGTCCGGGACGGACCGCACGCTCGCCGCCCACGACATCCGCGAATTCTATCGCGGAATCCATGTTTTCTTCCTGGTGCGAGGTGCCGTCCAGGTCAGGGTCTGGTCGGGCCCCGTGAATGCCGTCCTGAGTGGGATCTTTCTTGACCCGGTTGAGGAAGCGACCTCCTTGACCGCCATGTTCACGTCGCTGGCACTCAGGCCGGATGGGGTCCAGTTGGAGTGGCTTTCCGGTGCGGGTACCATCTACCGCGTCCTGGGCACCGACGATCCCGGGACCGGTTGGTCTGCATTTCCATTGGTTTTGACCTCGGCTGACGGCAAGTTTCAGTTCTTCGATTCACGGTCGGACGAAACAGCATGGCATGGACGGTTTTACCAACTGCAGCTTTTATCGTCTGGTGATGGACCGTTGCGACTGCCGCCCCCGCAGTAACCCGTCGTTGAGACTTGGGCCCCGGATGGGCGGCGGCGGCCGGGTGTAAGAGACTGTCTGAAAAATAAGTGGCGACAGGTCTTTTGCGCGAGGCCTTCGTTGGCTCGAGCGTCACAGCCCGCTGCGGGGATGCTCCGGTCTCGCCGCCTCGGCCTCGCACAAAATCCCTCGTCGCAGGACTCCAATTATTTTTCAGACAGTCTCTAAGATTCCGGAGGTGAAAAGAAGTTGCCCCTGGGCGCCGCCGCCGGAACTATCGTCGGAGCATGTTTCGTCAACTTGGATTGCCAGCCTGGGTGGCGTTGTACCTGGTCGCCATCCCGCTGGCGATCGTCGTCGGAGTCAGCGTCGCCGATCCGCTTGCCACGTCGAGCCTCATGGCCCTGGCGATGATTGTCAGCCTGGGCCTGCTGCCCATCGTCCTCCGCTACTACCACGAGTCGCTCATTTTGGCCTGGAACTCCGCCTTGGTGGTGTTCTTCCTGCCCGGCCGCCCTTCGCTCGCAATGGCCCTGACCGCCTTGACGCTTGTCATGGCGGTGGTGAAACGGGCCATGACCCGCCGGCCGTTCATCCTTCCGGCGAAGATGGTGACGGTGCCGCTCATCGTCCTGGCCGTCGTGGTCTTCATCACCGCGGCCCTGACGGGCGCGGTGGTGGGGCGAACCCTGGGCAGCGAAATGTGGGGCCTGCGACGCTACGCCGGCGTCATCTTCGGGATCGCCGGATTCTTCGCGCTGATCTCAACGCAGATCCCGCCCCAGCGTGCCATGCTCCTGGCCAGCCTGTTCGTCCTGTCGGCCGTGACCGCCGCACTCAGTGATCTGGCCTATGCGATGGATTGGTACTTTCTCTTCCTGATCTTCGCTACGGACGTTGCCTTTCTCCAGATCGTCTCCGAACAGGTCGGGTATTTCGTGCGCCTGACCGGCGTCTGCTGGGCCTCGTGGGCCGTGTTCAATTTCGTCGTGATGCGGTACACGCTTCGTGGCCTGTTCGACCTGACGCGCCCGTGGAGACTCGTGTTCGCGCTGGCGGCATTCGCCGGAACGATGGCCGGTGGGTACCGATCCTACATCGTCCTCGCCGCGTTGATGTTCCTGCTCCTGTTCTGGCTGGAGGGGCTGCACCGGACCCACTTCGCGCTGGCTGCGGTCGCGTTGCTCCTGCTGGCCACGGTCACTGTCCTGCCCAACATACGAAACCTACCCCTGGCCGTTCAGCGGTCGCTCAGCATCCTCCCGGTGGAGGTGGATCCGGTCGCCCGCCGCGACGCCCAGGGGACGCTCGACTGGCGCCTGGAGATGTGGAAGGTGGTGCTGGCGGAGGTCCCGCAACACCTGCTGTTGGGAAAGGGCTTCGCCTACAGTGGGACCGACTATTACCTGACCCAGGAGGCCTACCGCCGCGGGATGATCCGCACCTCGTACGAGGACACGCTGATCAGCGGCAACTACCACAACGGCCTGCTTACCCTCATTATTCCGTTCGGCATCTGGGGATTCCTCACGTTTTTCTGGTTCGCCATCGCATCGACCGTCGCCCTCGTCCGCAACTACCGGTACGGCCTGCCGCAACTCAGGAACATCAACCGGTTCTTCCTCGCCCTCTTCCTGACGCGTGTCGTATTTTACGTGACCATCTACGGGCAATTCGACCTGGATCTCCCGATGATCACCGGCATTGTCGGAATGAGCATCGCCCTCAACGGCGGGATCCTGGCCGCGCCCGCCACCGTGCCGGCGGTCGCCCGGGAGGAGGACGCCGATACCGTCGGCACACAGGCGGAAGACCTGGCCCCCAGCCCGCACCCGGCCTGATCCATGAGTTCGGAACTGGCCAGACTCCAGCGTGTCTGGGAAACACTGGGAGCCGAGGACCCCTTGTGGGCGGTTGCGAGCCTGCCGGAAAAACGGGGAGGCCGTTGGAATGTCCGCGACTTCTTCGCCACGGGCGAGGCTGAGGTGTCCCGCTTCCAGGACATTCTGCGCTCCGTGCCTGGCGCCCGGGACCGCTTCCGGCATGTCCTCGACTTCGGGTGCGGCGTCGGCCGGCTGTCGCTGGCGTGGCTTGCTCACGCGGATGCCGTCACGGGCGTGGACATCTCGGCACCTATGCTCGACCAGGCGCGTCGTCTGACCCGGGATGTCCGTGGTCTGACCTTCCAACTCAACACCGCCAACGACCTCGGCGCCCTGCCGGCTGGCGCATTCGATCTGGCCTTCTCGCACATCTGCCTACAGCACATGCCCTGGCCAATGGCGCGCGGCTACTTGCGGGAGTTTCAACGGCTCACCTGTCCAGGAGGGTGGGTGATGTTTCAACTGCCGAGCCGTCTCCAGGCGGCCGACCGTGGGGCGCGCCTTCGCCGGCGCCTGGTCGACTCCCTGCCCTTTGGGCTCGGTCGCGCGTACCGGCAGTGGCGCCATGGCAGCTCGGCGGTCTTTGACATGCACTTCACCCCGCGCGAGACCGTCATGGAAGCCCTCTCCTCCCTCGGCATGCAGGTCCTGCAAACCGCACCGGATGCCTCGGCGGGAGCGCATACCGAGGGATTCATTTACGTGTGTCGGAACCCTGGCGCGGCCTGACACGCGCCGTTTTTGGACGTCGCCACGGCTCAGGGACCGCGCCGAAGCTCAACCCCGTTGACGCGCGCCATCGCGGGAATCCTCTTGCCAGCCTTCGACACCCCAGCCCGCCTCCGCGTCCTTGTCGTCCACGGGGAGACGGAGTTCTGCGCCGGCGCCCAGCGCATGCTGGCGTACTACTTGCGTGGGACCGAAGCGGCTGGCGCCGAGGTTGCCGTCGCCCGCGCTCCAGCCCCGGGCCTGGATCCACTCCTGCCCGCGGGCACAACGCTCTTCGATCTCCCCCGCAACCAGCGCTTCTCCGTGCCGGGGTTGTTTCGGCAGGTACAGGCCATCCGCGGCCTTCGCAGGAGGTTCCCGTTTGAGATCCTCCACGGCTGGACGGCGCGCGACTGGGAGTTGACGGCTGCCGCGAGCCTCGCCACCGGACGGCCGGGAGTGGGCCTGCTCCACGATCATCCCGCGGCCCGGCACATCTCCCAATCGAGGCGCAGGATGATGCGGCTCTGTGCCCGATGGCGGCTGAGTCGCGTCATCTGCGTCTCCGCTGCCGTCGCCCAGGCCTGCAAGGACCAGGGATATCCCGAGAACCGCCTGCGGGTGGTTCACAACGGGATCCCGATGGATTCCGCGCCGTTGCCTCCGCGCGATGAGGGCGGGGTCCGACTCGGCTTTCTCGGGGTGTTTTCAGAACGCAAAGGGATGCGGACCCTCTTCCAGGTCATGGACGCGCTGGCGACGCAGGTCACCCCAGGGTGGACGCTGACCCTTGCAGGAGGAACGCAGGATACGGCCAGTGAACGCCTGATCCAGGATCTCCATGCGGCTTACTCCGGGGCGCCCTGGTGGCCGCGCGTGGAGTGGATTGGCTGGGTCGCCAACGCGGCGGAATTCCTCCGGCAGATCGACATCCTCGTGGTTCCATCTTCGGAGTTCGACCCGTTTCCCACCGTCCTCCTCGAGGCTGGCGCGTCATCGCGCCCCGCGTTCGCCGCGCGCGTCGGGGGCGTCCCCGAAATCATCCGGCACGGCGAAACCGGCTGGCTGTTCGATCCGGGCGATACTCAGGGCGCTGCTCGGGAACTCGCGGAGGTGTTGCGTCGGCGGGACCGGCTGGCCCAGGTGGGCGCCGAGGCGGCGAGACAGGCGCGGCAGCACTTCGCCCTGGATCGAATGGCCCGCGATTACGGTGGGCTTTACCGGGAAGTCCTTGGCATCCGTTGAAAACACTTTGAACAGAAGCAAACGAAGAGAACAAAGCGGGACAGCCGCAATCGATTCGAAGAATCCGCGCAGGGCCGCGTGCCATCTGGAAGGCAGTTGTGTCATGGGCGCGAAGGCATGTGAGCCCTGGATGCAACCTCCATGCTCTAAGAGACTGTCTGAAAAATAAGTGGACTTATTTTTCAGACAGTCTCTAAAGCGGGGAAGGGTTGATAGGATCACGCCGCAGTTCCCGAGCCCTCCACCGGCCCCGGCGCCGTGTCCACAGCCGGACGGTCATCCCGATGATCGCACTCCCGGCGCGCAGGGTGCCTCGCCAGGATCCGGAGATCTTCGAGGTCCCGGCGGCGCGCGGATGAAAGGTCACAGGAATCTCGACAATTTTGAATCCGGCTTCCAGCGCGCGGACCTGCATCTCGACATTCCAGCCGAAGCCGCGGTCTTCCAGTTGAAGGGCCTCCAGAGCGGCGCGCCGGCAGAGTCGCAGCGAGCCGAGATCCGCGAAGCGCCGTCTCCAACCCACCCAGATCAGGACACACGCCAGGGTGTTGCCCCATCGCTGGCTCGGTTTGAGCCGGAAGCGCGACTCTCTCGACGCGCAGCGATTGCCCAACACAAAATCCGCGCCGGAATCCACCGCATCCTGCCAGGCGCCCATCTCCGCCGGACCCAATCGGTCGCTGCCGTCTGCCGAGCTGAACAGGATCCAGTCGGCTCCTGCCGGAAGTTCCTGCAGACCTCGCCAGGCTGCGGCGCCGTAGCCGCGGCGGTCCTCCCGGCAGGTCCCGGCACCGGCGTGGCTTGCTTCGGCCGTGGTCAGGTCCGTGCTGCCGTTGTCCACCACCCGAACCCAGCGCGCGCCGAGGGCCCGCCAGGCGCGCACAGTGGCGCCGATCGTGTCGGCCTCGTCGAGGGCGGGAATCAGAACCAGGGTTCGAGTAAGGAAGGAGGGGCTCACGCGATCGAGTCGAGCAGGCTCGCTGTTCGGTAGCGGCGCACGACCTTCCGTCAGAGGCGGGCAGACGACAAGAGTTGGATCAGGGAGGACGCGGAGGACCCATGGAGGCATAGCACCCCTGGTGTGTGGGTTCACCTTGGCACCAGGACCCGCGACGCGAGGTCCCGACGCGCGGTACGCCCCGGGAATCCTGCAACTCACCCCTGAAATCCGGCATTTCACCCACCAATGCTCGCAAAGAAAGGCAACTTAATCGCGGGTTGCCACGGCCTCCTTCAACACCCACGACAACGATCATTCGGCGGTTGAATAATGCCGTCTCGAATGTTCACCATTCATCCATGCGATTGAAACGACTCATCCTTGCGCTGATCGTCACGCTAGCCGGTGCCGCCCTTCTTTCCCCTGTCCCTGCCCTGGCCTCGGGCAGTTACATGGCCCGCCCTCCCCGGCCGACAGACCCCGCGGCCCTCGGGATGGATCACTCAAAGTACAGTCTCGGTCGCCGTCTCTATTTGCACCACGTGCGGTTGCCGAAGGCGGAGGCCGCACCTGTCGAGGCGCAGCGCAAGGCGCTGGCCGAACTCGACCAACTTCTGCCGGAGTCCGCCCGCAAACGCGCCCGCCTCTCCGAATTCGCGGGACGTCTGACGGAGGAACAACTCGACGCCCTGCGGTACTACATTACGACCCGATTCAAACACTAAGCGCTCCATTGACCTTCTGCCTGCCTCCATGAAAACCCAATCCTCACTCCTTACCTTCCTCCTGGTGGGCGCCACGGCGCCCGTCTTCGGCCAGTCCGCATGGATTCCGGAAGTCAATCAGTGGGAACTCACGCCCTTTTACACGTTCCAGACATTCGACGAGTTCTGGGTGGGCACTCAAAAGGTTCACAACCCGAACGACGGCGATTCCCTGGATCAACACACGGTCTCGATGGCCGCCGAGTACGGTCTGGCGCAGTGCTGGGCCCTGGATCTGACCTTCGGATTCACCCACACGGCGACAAGCGCCTTCAATCCCAAGGGAGGCAATGATACCGACGACGGCTTTATCGACACCCAGGTCGGCGTCCGTTACCAACTCTCCCATGAGGACGATCCGACGGCCCTTCTTCCCATCACTCTCACCTTCAGAGCCGGCGCGGTCATCCAGGGCAATTACGACCCGAACTTCCCTTTCTCCGCCGGGGACGGCGGGACCGGCGGAAGGTTCTCACTCCTGTGGGGAAAAAATATCTCTGACACGGGTCTGAGTACCTACGGTGAGATCGGATACCAGACGCGGAACCACGACGTCCCCGACGACTTCCTGTTCTCCGCCGGGATCGGTTACACCTGCCCCGCCCGGATCACGCTGAATGCCGGGTACCGGCTCATCAAGGGACTTTCAGGCCCGGACATCGGCGATCCCGGGTTTGGAGTCGACTTCGGCTTCCCCCAGGTGAAGGAGGTTTCGCACAACATCGAAGGTGGCATCGGCTATACCGATTCGCGCCAGCGCTTCTATCAATTCTACTACGCGCGGACCGTCGATGGTCGGAATACCGGGGAGAAGAATCTCTTCGGATTCGCCGTGACATTTCAGTTCTGACGAGGCGCCCGCCATACACCGGCATTCGACATCTCGGCACCTGCCGCTGATCCGGTGGGCCGGGGCGGACCGGCGTGGCGGAGCGCGGCGTTCACGCCGCTTCCCTATCGGACTTACCAACGACTCGTTGGATATCTCGGAGTTCATGCCCGTCCGAGCGCCGATGCGGGCTGAAGCCCGCACGCCGCGGAGACAGACGTCAAACATTTAGATGCGACCCCATCCCGCCGCCACTGCGATCAGCCCGTACTCGAGTCCCCGCACCCAGAGCGGGTGTTCGAATCCTCCTGCCGGGTCCCCCAGGTTGGCCGAATAAAGATAACTGAGCCCGACAGCAACCATGGCGGTCACTCCCCAGGCCGTTGGACGAATCGCGACGAACGGGAGTAACCACAGGAGGTACCACGGGTTCACGGTGGCCGAGAGCAGAAAGCACGAACCGAAGACCAGGTCGCCGCGCGGCATTCCCCCGGACTTAACGCGAACCTGCCGCCACAGCAGGAGGAGGAGAATGCCTCCCAGCCCTGCGGCCGTCATCCGCCGGGCTGTCTCCGATCCAACGATCCACCGGAGGAGTCCGAAGACGGACGAATTGAATTCCCAGTGGGTGACAAACGCGCGCAAGCCTTCGAGATCCGCCAGACTCCCCTGCATCCAGAAAGGCAGGTAACAGAGGATCAAGGTGAGGACGGCCGTCAGCCAGGACCGCCAGCCTCCCCGAAGCAGGACGAACGGGAGGATTACGATCGCCGTGATCCTCGCGGCGGCGGCCAGCCCTCCCCACACGGCCGCGACCAGCCAGTGCTTGCGATCGGAAGCGCACAAGGCGGCCACCATCAGCGCCACGCCCAATCCATCGGGATGCGCGTTGAAGGATGACTCGAAGACCGCCAGCGGGCACACGGCGTATTTCCAGGCTCGCGCCCTGCCCATGAACAAGGGAATAGGGAATACGGAATTGCGAATGGAAGGAGTGGGTTCGTGGGTGGTGAGCAGGGGGTTTGGGCCGTGGAACCTTTCCATCAACCGGCCCAAACCGCGCCACATGGCCCACTGCGCCACGAGCAGAATCACCTTCCAGGGCCATAAGTGACCCGGAGAAACGAGATGGCCGACCAGAAAGCCAAGTTCCGAAACCGGACCGTAGATCGTCGGGACATCGGGGTAATTGATCTGGTCGAGAATGCGCTGGAAAGGCTCCGGAGTGCCGGCATCGGCAAAGTGCGCCGCCGGGGCGTCACGATAGGGATTTCCGGTGAGTGCGAACTGGCGGCCATCCCAAAGGAATCGGTAGGGATCGTCCTCGAGAATCGGGGAGGAGCAGAGTCCGGGAAGGTTGATGAGAACGAACCACACGAACATCTCCGCCGGCTCAAGACCGCGATTGGCGCGCATGATCCAGAACCAGGACACCCATCCCAGGGCGAGCGAGCCCACCAGCCACCATCCGTTGAACCAGGACTGGTTCCCGCAGAGAGCCATCGCCAACCACACCGCCAGCGACGCGGCCCATGGCAGCCGCCGACGTAAGGCGGCAGACACTCCCGGTTCCGCCTCGTTACCATGGCGGCTACGGAGGCGCGGTTCACGGGAGGGATCCTCCCGAGGCGCGGACGGCGGTGTGTTCACGAGGGCGCCAGCGTACCGAAGCCACGGCCGAACCTCCACGATCGCGGCTGCGCGTGGGACGTGTTCAGTCAACAGAAGGGAACGAAGGAAACGAAGGGATCGGCGCGGCGAAGTAGGCAGCAGGGTAGCTCCCCTGTCGCAAGGGGTGGGTGAGGGCCGCCTCGGAGCTTCGCCGTTGAGGTGCTGGTCCGGGGGGCCGCGCTCGTGCCTCGCTTGTCCCCGGCTCCTGTCCCTGGTCCCTCCGGGGTGCAAATTCTCCTTTCTTCGTTTCCTTCGTTTCCTTCTGTTTCCTTCTGTTGCATGCGGGTGACGATTGATACCAACGGCTGCTACACCACGCAGGCAGGCGTGGCCCGCTACATTCGGGGCCTGATTCGGGGCATGGGTCGGGGCGTCCCGCAGGTGGAGGTGGCAAAGTTCGCCTGGGAGGTGGAGAACCTCGGATACCGGCAGCCCATTCGAGCGTTGAAGACGTTTTATCGGGAGCTCGTATGGGCGCCGTGCATCGCGCCCTTGCGGCTCTGGCGGTCCCCGCCGGAGGTCTTTCACAACACGGCGCTGCCGATTGTCGATCCGCCGTCGCGCATCGCGCACGTGGCGACCCTTCACGACCTCGCGGCACTCCGGCATCCCGAGCGATTCCGACGCTGGCAACTGGCCGCGGCCCGGAGGTTGATTGGCCGGATCGCCCGCGCCGACCGCGTGGTCTGCATCAGCCGGTTCACGGCCGACGAGGCCATGGCCCTGCTCGGAGTCGATTCGGCCCGTATCGAGGTCGTCCATAACGGATGCGACTTCGTCGATGACACCCCGGCGGATCGCGTCCCGAACTTCCCGGTCCCGACGGAGTTCTTTCTCTTCGTGGGCTCCCTCGAGCCCGGCAAAAACCTGCGGCTTTTGCGGGAGGCGTACGAACTGGCCGCCGGCAAGGGAGACCGACTGCCGCCCCTGATGATCGTCGGCGCGCGATGGGAGGGAGTGCCGGGGGAAGGCGCGCCGCCCGTGGATTGGCACTACCTGGGCCGACAACCCGACGAGATCCTTGTCCACCTGTACCGCCGGGCTCTGGCTTTGCTCTTTCCGAGCAAGTACGAGGGCTTCGGCCTTCCGATTGCCGAGGCGATGAGCCTGGGGTGCCCTGTCGTGTGTTCGCCGGTAGCCAGCCTTCCGGAGGTCGCCGGGGACGCGGCGGAACTGATCCCGCTGGAGGCGGACACCTATCGCGAAGCCATCCAGCGGCTGACCCGCGATCCTTCGCTGCGGGACGACCTGCGACGCCGCGGTCTCGCCTGGGTGAACCGCTTCTCCTGGGTCCGCTGCGCGCAGGGCACCCTCGGCGCCTACGAGGGCGCGCTCGCGGGTCGGCGCTCCGGACGATGATTCGCCCCGCTTGCGCCAGGGCCCCCGGCGTCGCCACCATGGGGCGATGCTGACCGTGCACACCGGGGCGGCCGCGCGCCTGGCGGCGACGGTTCGCGGTGAACTCGAGCGCCACCTCGGGCACCTCCGACCGCGGCGGATTGTGCTCAAGCCCAACTGGGTCGTCCACGAAACCAATCCCACCTTTCCCATTCAGGCCATGGTGACCGATCCCCGTGTGATCGAGGCCGCCGCCTCCGCCTGTCTCGACCTCTTTCCAGACGCGGAGAGCCTTGTTGTTGGAGATTGTCCCCTCCAGTGGGCCGATTGGGGTCTGATGCGGCGCCAGTGTGGTCTCGACGCCATCATGGACCGCCTTGCCGCCCGGAGCCGGGGACGCGTCGTCTTCCGCGACCTGCGCCGCGAGGTCTTCCGCCGCGCCAACGGCAATTTCCTCGTCGACGAAGCCGGAACTCATGGCGATCCCCGGGGATACAGGGAGGTCGAACTCGGCGCGCGCAGCCATCTCGAGGCGATTTCAGACCAGGCCGACCTGTTCGCGGTCAGCGACTACAGCGCGTCGATCACCAGGAGCAATCACGCCAGGGGGTCCCATCGCTACCTCGTCAGTCAGACGCTCCTGGACGCCGATCTCTTCCTCAACCTGGCCAAATGGAAGTGCCACGCGAAGAGCGGCCTCACGGGCGCGCTCAAAAACATCGTCGGGATCAACGGCGACAAGGCTTATCTGCCGCACTTCCGACGAGGGGCGCCTCGATGGGGCGGGGACGAGTATCGCGACGAGGATCGCTGGATTTATTGGACCCAGAGCACGCTCAAGGCGGTCCTGCAGAAGCGAAGCAGGATTTTCTATCGCGCCGTGAAACCGGGTTGGGAACTCGTGAAAAGGCTGCGCGGCATTGAGACCCGCTTTGAGTCGCGGGACGCCAACCCGCGGAACTTCTACTCCGGAAGCGGATCCTGGTACGGCAACCAGACCGTCTGGCGCATGATCTATGACCTGAACCTCCTGGTCCGCTCCGTCGATCCGGAAGGACGCCTCCAACCGCGGCCCGTCCGCGATTATTTCTGCATTGTTGACGGCATTGTCAGCGGCGAAGGCAATGGTCCTCTCGAACCCCTCCCAAAGCATACCGACTGCCTCGTCTTCGGCAGCGACCCGTTCGCCATCGACACGGCCCTTGCCTGGTTCATGGGATTTGATCCCGCCCGAATCCCCGTCCTCAGCGAGCGCGGGCAATTTGCGGATCCCGAATGGGGACGATTCGGGACCCGGGAACTGCGCGCCGAACTCGACGGCCGGGACGTGGCTGTGGTCGAATCGGGCTTGAACTTTGAATTCGCGCCCCCGCCGGGATGGAAGGGACACATTGAACGTTGAATGGCTGGTGTGCTGACCCCTAAATCCATGATATTTCGCGGCAAGGAGTTTTCGGCGCAGACGAGGCGTGAGCGACGAGCATACCCGTCAGCGGTCTGTAAGGAGCGAACAACGAAGTCTGCGTCGAAAAGAACTGCCGCCCGGAGGGTTGTGCCAGATTGGGCCTGGGGCTTCGTTGCTCGTCAGTCACAGCCCGCTGACGGGGATGCTTCCTCCTCGCGCCTCGCCCCAGGCCCAATCTGGCGCAACGAAATATCATGGATTTAGGGGTCAGCACACTAGCCCGCCTGCCGGCCCCGGCCAGACGCGGCCTTTATTTCGCCCTCCAGCGGGCTGTCGGTTCCAGGATCGCGCCGATCTGGCGCGAGTTCCGGCGGTGGGAGAGCTTGTCCCCCGGCCAACTCGATGATGGGACCGAACAGCGGCTGGGCCGCCTGCTCGAGCACGCGACCCGTCACTCGGAGTATTACCGGGATCTGAACCTCCGTCCGCGGACCGGAGTGTCCGCGAAGGCACGGCTTCAGGAGTTTCCTGTGCTTCCGCGCGCCACGGTCCGCGAGCAGTTCCCGCGATTGGTGACGGACGAAATGCGTGGCGAGATCACCTCGCCAACCAGCACCACCTCCGCACGGTACGGCTGGCGGGTCGTGACGACGGGCGGCACCACCGGCGTACCCACCTCGGTCGTCCATGATCCCACGACCCGGGATTGGGGGCGCGCGACGCGACTCTACGCCGCCAGGGCCGCCGGCTTTCCGTTGGGGACGCCCTACTTCCGCCTGTGGGGATCGGAAGCCGATCTCTATCAAATGGAGACGGCGTTTCACCTCCGGCTCCAGCGGCATCTGCTCGGCGAGATCCTGCTCAACGCCTTCAAGGCCGGAGAGGAGGACCTTCTGCGCCATCACGCGACGATGCTCGCGCACCCGGAGGTGCGTCACATGATGGCGTACGTGGACGTCGCGGCGGCGCTGGCGGGTTTCATCGCCGACGCCGGCCTTTCCCGGCCCAAACTCGCAGGGGTCCAGGCCTGCGCGGGAACGGTGACACCCGAGTATCGCCAACAGATCCAGGACACCTTCTCCTGCCAGGTCTTCGACAAGTACGGCTCGCGCGAGTGCTCCGACCTCGCCTGCGAATGCGAGCGGCATACGGGGCTCCACGTGTTTTCGCCACATTGCTTCCTGGAGATCATCGACGCATCGGGCCGCGCCTGTCCGCCCGGCGAGGTCGGGCGTGTCCTGGTGACCATCCTCAACAACCGGAGTTTTCCGCTGATCCGGTACGAGATTGGGGACGTCGCGGCATGGGCCGAACCCGGGGCTTGTCCCTGCGGTTCTTCGTTCCCGAGGCTCCGCGCCGTCGAGGGACGGCAGGACGACCTGTTGCTGGCCGAGGATGGCCGTCTGAAGTCTTCGCTTTTTGTGCGCCACTTCGTCGGCGTCAGCCGCAATCGCCACCTGATTCGCGAATGGCAGTTGGAACAGGCGGACCGCCTTCGATTCGTGTTCCGATACATTCCCCTCCGGCAGGAAGGACTCGCAGAGAATCTCAAGTCCCTCGATGAGGTGTTTCGGCGATTCCTTGGCCCGTCCATCGAAGTCACCTTCGAAGCCGTGTCCGAGATTCCTCCCACGCGCACCGGCAAGGTCCGTTGGATCGTGAATAGCGCGAAGAGGGAGGGAATAGGGATTGGAGCGCGGACTTTCGTCCGCGTCGATTCAACCGCCCCGCCGCACGCGGAATGAATTCAGCGCTCCGCCTCGGCGCCGGTTCATGGTCCCAATGCCCGTCCGAATCTCTTCATCGCTCCGCACCCGGAACAACGCGCGACAACACCGTGTCGAACGCCGCGTTCCACGCTGTGGCGGAGACATTCTCGTCGAGCCAGCGGCGTCCCGCCCTTCCCCATGCCCGCGCCACGGCGCCATGGGTCCACGCCTCGAGGATGGCTGCCTTCCAGGCGGCCCGGTCGCCGGGCGGAAGGAGCCTTCCCGTCTTTCGCTCGAAGACGGTTTCCCGCATCCCGCCCAGGTCACTGGCCAGGACGGGCCGACCGCGTTCGTAGGCCTCGTACGCGACGGTGCTGAGGGGTTCGGGCCACAGGCAGGGAAAAAGAATCGCCCGCGAACCCGCGACGCACCGTGCCTTCTCCTCCCCTGTAACGAATCCAGGCCAGCGGATCGCGGATCCGCCGCGGGCCTCCAGTTCCGTCCGCAGCAATCCCTCCCCCGCCAGGGTCAGTGGCACGGCCCGCAACTCGGGGTCCTGCCATAGATCCACCAGGAAGCGGACGCCTTTCAAGTCGAGCAGCCGACCCAGGAACAGAAAATAATCGCCGTCACTCGCCGGTTCCTGGAATGGCCCCGGGTCCCAGGCGTGGCGGACTGTGAAGACACGATCCGATGGCCAGCCGGCCCGCAGAAACAGCCGGCGCATCTCATCACTCACGGCAATCCAGGCGGCCACGCTGGCGAAGTCGCCACGGCGTCGCGCGCGGAGGTACCCGTAGGCAACGACCGCGGTGGAGAGACGCCCCCGCCAGGTGCCGGCCAGGATTTCCTTCAGGGGCACCCAAGGGTCCGCGGGGTCCAGGGTGCGGCCGCGGACCTCGAGCGCGCCGCTGGGGCTGATCGGCCGATAGTTGTGCAGCCATTGAATGACCGGAACGCGCAACCGTCGGGCGAGCCGGTAAATACCCAGCGAGACCACCGGCAGGATGTTGTGGAGGATCCACGCATCGGCGCCGATCCGTTCGTGCCGGCCGCGCAGATCGTCGAGGGCCTGTGGATTCTCGAGGAGCAGGAATGGCTGGCGCCACCTCGGGGGCGCCCCAGGACCCTTCCATTCGTCGGACGCCCGCCAGAACCGCTCCACCCGGTGTCCGCCCTGCTCCAGGTGGAGCGCGATCCGCCGCACGGAGTTCTCTTCGCCCCCAGGCTGGAGATAGCGGTTGAAGACCTGGATGAACTTCATGGTGCGGCCGTGTTATCGCCGCACATCCGTGGCAGTTCGATCCTGGAGAGCGCCCTGTCCAACGAATTCGAACGGGTCACGGCCCATGAACCGCGAGGGAAAGCCCTCACCCCACCCCGCAGTCTCGGGGGCACCCTCTCCCGCACTTGCGCATCGGGGAGAGAACTCGGAACGGACTGGAGGCGATCGCGACCCGGGTAAAGACCCGCGCACAGCGGGAGAGGGCCGGCATCGTCTATCCGCTCGCGTCCGTTCCACTTCGCGGCTAGCGTGTTGAGCCGAGTGACCGACGTCCCGATCCATCCCGCCTCAACGCCCGTCGTCAGTGCATGGCGGGGTGCGGCGACGTATGCCGACCCGCGGGCCGTCGAATCGCTTTGCGAGGCGGCCCTCGACGCCCTGGATCTCCCGTCCGATTTCATCCGCCCGGGGGATCGGGTGGTTCTCAAACCCAACTGGGTGAAGGAACACGATGAGCGCCGACCCGGTCCCGGGGCCTGGGAACACGTCGTCACCCACCCGCGGGTGATCGAGACCGTGATGCGATGGGCCGCGTCCCGTCTCGGCGGGAGTGGATCCGTCGTGGTCTGCGATGCGCCCCAAACCGATTCGTCCTTCGCCCGGATCCGTTCCTATTGCCAACTGGACGAGCGGGTCGCGGCCTGTCGGCGGGATTACCCCGGCGTCGGGTTTGAACTTCTGGACCTTCGGCCCGAGGAGTGGCACGCGGTGGACGGCGTGACGGTGTCGAAGACGCAGCTTCCGGGAGATCCCCTCGGCAGCACCTGCGTCCGCCTGGATGAGGGCAGCGAATTCGTGGAGTTCGGCGGGTGCGGCCGATTGTACGGCGCGAGCTACGACATGGCGGCGACCAACTCCCATCACGTGGGCTCCCGGCATGAATATCTCCTCTGCCGGACCCCGATGGAGGCGGATGTCCTGATCAACCTGCCCAAGCTGAAGACTCACAAAAAGGTCGGACTCACCTGCGCGCTGAAGAACCTCGTGGGGATCAACGCGGACAAGAACTGGCTTCCCCATCACACCGAGGGCACCCCTGCGCAGGGGGGTGATCAATTCCCCGCCGACACAACGAGGGCTCGACTCGAGCACTCGTGGATGGGTGCCGCCAAGCGGTTGTTGAAAGACAGCACGGTCCTTTCGCGCCTGTTTGTGCCGCTCAAGAAGGCGGGACGCCTCGTGTTTGGTGACACGCAGGATGTCGTGCGCTCGGGCAACTGGCATGGCAACGACACCTGCTGGCGGATGGTCCTTGATCTGAACAAGTGCCTCTTCTTCTACGATGGGGCCGGCCAGCCGCGGACCCGTCCGCTGCGCTATCTCGCCGTGGTGGATGGCATCGTGGCGGGCGAAGGCAACGGCCCCATGGCCCCGGATCCCAAACCCTGCGGTGTCATTCTCGCCGGCACGCATCCCGCCGCCGTCGATTGCGCGGCAGCCACGCTGATGGGCTTCCAATGGGACCGGCTGCGCCTCCTGGCCGGGGCCTTCCGGATGCGAGGTCGGAGTTTCGTGGGATTTACACCCGGAGACATTCGGGTGATCTCCAATCAGCCCGGCTGGCAGGGACCGCTCTCCACTCTCACCGATCCCCTGCGTTTCCGCCCGCACTTCGGATGGGTCGGCGCGATTGAAGCGGTCCACCGGCCCGGCGGGTCGAAGGTGGAGCGGACTGCCTCACGAAGCGTCGAGGCAACGACGGCTTCCGGACGGCCTCTCTGAAAGGGGGGAAGAAACCCGGTCCGCGCCGGATCGGAGGGATCGAGCCCGCGTTCGCGGCCCATAAAAACCCAGGAGGATCGTCGCTGGTTTTTAACGGGGTGTTAGCGCAGGCCGGGATGCAGCCAGTGAAGGACGCCCTCGCGGGCACCCAGGATCCAGATCATGGCGGCCCCGGCCAGGTAGGGACCATACGGGATGCGGGCGGACCATTCGCGCCGTCCCAGAACGGTCAGGACGATGGTCACCAGGAGGCCGCCAACCGATCCCGCCCCGAGGCTGAACAACACCCCTTCCCAGCCGGTGAAGGCGCCGATCGCCGCCATGAACTTCACGTCCCCCAGACCCATGGCCTCGCGCGGCACCGTCACCTCGTCCGTCTCCGCCTCCATCCAGGGGACCGTCGAGGGATCGAGGATCTCGTCCCCAATCTGCATTTCTCCGGCGCGCAATCGAAGGCGGACGGTTGCATTCCGGTAGCAGCGGTCGACGAGTTCCAGGCGCGCGGCATGGAAGATGAGGGCATCCGAGACGCGGTAGAACACCTCGTCGTACGGCAGTACACGGTCCGGCAGATGCATTTCGGACTCCGTGAAGACCAGGCGCGTGCCGGCCTCGAGCAGCAGCCTTTGCCGCCCCAAAAAGAGTTTCCCCAACTCCACCAGCGCGAAGACGAGTCCGGCGCCGAAGGCCGCCCCGATGAGGGCCGTCTTGAGGGCCGGCCAGACGTAGGTCTCCCCGTGAATCCCCGGCGCAATCACGGCAAGGACAATCCCCGCGGCCGCACCACCCAGCGTGATCTCATCGGGGATGATGAGGTGCTCGAAGTCGATGAAGGTCGCGACGATCAAGGCCCCCGCGAACAGGCATAACGACAGGGTCGTGAGAACGCCGGCGTCACCGTGGACGACCCACAGGGTTGCGAACACCCCCGCGGTCAGCGTCTCCACAATCACATAGCGCGGCGAAATGGGTCCCGCGCAAGTCGCGCACTTTCCTCGCAGCGCCAACCAGGAGACGATCGGCAGGTTTTGAGACCACCGCAGGCGCGTCCCACAATGCGGACAACGGGACGGCGGGCGGATGATGCTTTCGTCCCGCGGCATCCGGTGGATGCAGACGTTCAGAAAGCTCCCGACAATCGCGCCGAGGGCGGCGAAAACCACCGTCCAAAAGTGGAACGGCACGGCCCTCCACGTCTCCGGATCGAAAAGGGGCGCGGCAAGGACGTTCACGAAGACATGCCGTACACGTTGTTTTGCAGGGCCCGCCGCATCACCTCGATGGGTGCGGCGCGGCCGCACCAGAGTTCCAGCGCGGCGACGCCCTGGTGAAGGAGCATGCCCAGTCCGTTCGCCGCCCGGCAACCCGCCGCGCGGGCCGCCGTCAGAAAAGGGGTCTCCGCCGGACGATAGATCATGTCGTAGACCGCCCGCACCTTGCGGAGGTTGAGACGGCGAGGATCGTAGGGAAGTGGATCATCCGGCTTCAACCCGGCCGAAGTCGCGTTCAGGACGAGGTCCACCGGTGCGTCCGGATACCCCACCTCGACGCGGGTGCCTTCGGCGCCGCGTTGCTGACGAATGTCCCCGGCCAGGGCGGCTGCCCGCGCCTCCGTTCGGTTGACAAGCCATAGACAGGCCAGTCCGGCGTGCGCGAGTCGGAGGCCGGCCACGCGTCCAGCCCCGCCCGCGCCGAGAAGGAGCGCGGTCCGGCCTTCGAGTTCCATTCCGAGATCCTCACGCAGGGAACGGACGATGGCCTCGGCGTCGGTATTGAAACCCTGCATTCGCACCTTCACCACCGCGTCGGGCGGGAGGTTGCCCAGGCGATCCCAGGGTCCATCGGAGGTGCGCCCCTCAAACCGGACGGTATTCACGGCGCCCCAGCGCCGGGCTGATTCGTCCAGAACATCCATCATCTCCAGGGCGAGGAGCTTGTGTGGGACCGTCAGATTCACCCCCAGGAAGCGCATGGCTGCGGCGCCCGTCAATGCCTCCCGCAATTGCTCCGGGGCGACCTCGCACGCCACGTAGGTCCAGTCCAACCCCATGGCCGCGATGCCGGCATTCTGCATTGCCGGCGAGGCGGAGTGCCGCACCGGATGTCCGTACACGGCACAGACTCGCGTGGCCGCGCCCGGGACTCTGGGACGATCTGGAGACATGAAGTGCCGTCAGGGTGCCGTGGACGGACGCCCGCCGCCACCTTTCTCGCGGTCGCGGAGCGACCCACTGTCCCGGGCATCCCTCCGGGATGTCGCGGCACGCCGTTGGCGTGACTGAGACGGGCACCTCTCCAATCCGCAATTTGTGGGACATGCTCAGCCCACCGGCGAGAGGCAACTCACCCAGAGAGGGAGGGATCGGCGGCTGCGCCCCCTACCCCGGGGTTCCGCGGCTGGAAACGGGAGGTGGTCGCGAGCCTTTCCCAAAGGGATTTCTCGTCGGGGGTCAGCTCGGTCGGCACTTCCACCGTGATGGCGAGGTAAAGGTCGCCCCGGGTCCCATCGGGGCCGGGAAGGCCGCGACCCCGCATCCGGAATTGCTGCCCGTTTTTGGAGGACGCCGGGATGCGAAAGGCGACCGGTCCATCGAGGGTGCGCGTCGTGAGCGTCGTCCCTAGGACCGCCTCCCAAGGGGCGACGGCAATCTCGGAGTGCAGATCCAGTCCCTGGACGCGGAAGTCCGGGTCGCGGGCGAAACGGACCCGAAGGAACAAGTCGCCACGCCGACCGCCGGGCAGGTGCTGGCCCTTGCCTTGAACGCGGATCCGCTGGCCGTCCCGGACGCCCGCCGGGATGCGGACCTGGAAGCTGATGCGTTCGACCTTGCCCTCGATGGGATCGGAGCGCTGCTGGGTGATGGTGCGCACCGACCCGTGGAGGACCTCATCGAGGTCCACCAGGAGATCACTCTCGAGATCGGCGACGCGACCATCGGGCCGCGGTGCCTCATCCGCGGCGCCCTCGAACCCATGGACCCGCCGCGATCGCGCCCCAAACACGGCCTCGAAGAAGTCGCTGAAACCGGTGCCCCCAAAACGAAATGCGAAATCCCCCCCGTCGTCGCGGGGACCGCTCCGGCGGTCCCAACCGGGTGGCGGGCGAAACTCGTTTCCCTTTGTCCAACGCGCCCCGAGCCGGTCATAGCGACGCCGATTCTCCGGATGGCCGAGGACTTCGTAGGCCTCGTTGATCTCCTTGAATCGCTCCTCGGCGGCCTTTTTGTCGGGGGCGACATCGGGATGGAATCGACGGGCCAGTCGGCGGAAGGCCTTTTTGACCTCCTCGTCACTCGCCTCACGCGCGACGCCCAGGATGGCGTAGTAGTCTTTGTACTCGATGGCCATCGCCCCTGGCATTCAACGTCGGCGCAAGCCCCAGCGCAACCCGGGGCCGCGCCGTGGCGAGCGTCGCCGAATCGCGACCGTGCCGGTTCGAACTCTTCGTATTCCTCTGTTCAAATCCTTCGATCCACCAGAAGGGAGGAAAGGAAGCGCCTGGGGGACGGTTCCAACCGGCACGCCCCGCGTCGGGGACAGTGAACCAACGGGCACGGGAGCATGGGCGATGGGGTTGCAGGGTCGCGAGCCGGGGGCTAGCGTTGGGCAGCTTATGTTTGAACCCGTGAAGGAATCGCTTGCCGCCGCCGATGCCAAAGTTGCCAGCCTGCGGAGGTTTCTTTGACGTCCCCAAACAGCAGGCCCGCCTCGTCGAAATCGAGGCGGCGATGACACGCGACACCTTCTGGGGAAACCGGGAACAGGCCCAGAAGCTCATCGAGGAATCCAATCTCCTTCGCAAAAAGGTCGACCCAGTCCTCTCGGCGGAACGCCAGATCCGCGACTACCGCGAGATGGTGGAACTCGCCGAGGCCGAGCCCGAATCCGAACAGGCGGGCATCGCGCGGGATCTCGAACAAGACCTGACGCGATTTGCGCGCGGCCTGGAAACGACCGAACTCACCCTCTTGCTCGCCGGTCCGCACGACGCGCGTCCCGCGATCGTGAGCATCAACGCGGGCGCCGGCGGCACGGAGGCCTGCGATTGGGCCACGATGCTCTGGCGCATGTACCAGCGCTGGGCCGAGCGCCGCGGCTGGAAAGTCGATGTGACCGACATGGTCGAGGACGACGAAAAGCGCATCAAGAGCGTCACCCTGCGCCTCGAGGGCGATTACGCCTATGGCTTCACCAAGGCCGAGCGGGGGGTCCATCGGCTCGTGCGAATCTCGCCGTTCGATGCCAACAAACGCCGGCACACCAGCTTCGCCAGCGTCGACGTCATCGCCGAGATCGAGGAGGAGGGCGAGATCGTCCTTCCCCCGTCCGAACTGCAGGTCGACACCTTTCGGTCGGGCGGCAAGGGCGGTCAGAATGTGAACAAGGTCGAGACGGCGGTGCGGATCACGCACGTGCCGACCGGCCTGGTCGCTGCCTCCCAGAACGAGCGATCCCAGCACCAGAATCGCTCGATCGCCATGCGCCTTCTGACCGCCAAGCTCTACGCGCTGCGCGAGGATCAAAAGCGGACGGAGATGGAGCGGTTCTACGGCGAGAAGGGCAGCATCGGCTGGGGCAACCAGATCCGCAGCTACGTGCTCCAGCCCTATCGCATGGTCAAGGACCTGCGCACCGGCTGGCAGACCAGCGATACCGAAGGCGTGCTCGATGGCGACCTCGACGATTTCGTCCAGGCCTGGCTGCGGGCCGGCTGCCCGTTGCGCCGAATGCAGGGAGTCAAGGACGAGGAGGATTGAGAGCGTTTCGGGTCCGCCTGCCCACGGCGCCTCGCGACACCATCCAGGGTCCAGTGTGGTTCGCTCCTGACTGACCACTGCCGGGTAGGCTCGTCGCTCACGCCTCGCGGGAGGCAAAGATCCCTTGCTGCGAAACACCAGCCAGTTGTGAAACACCACTCTAGAGTCCCGCGTACACGCGGTGGACGTCTTCGTGGTCGTCCAGGGCATTGAGGAAATCCGCAACCTCGCGCCGCTGCTCGTCGCTCAACGGAGTCGGGTTCTTTCCCACGTACCGCATCTCGCTCGCGGTCACGTTCCAACCGGCGTTCCGCAGCCATCGTGACACGGCCCCCAGGTCGCGCGGTTCGGTGATGAACCGCGCGCCCACTTCCGCCCCGGCCATCTCTTCCGGTTCCAGCGGTTCAACATTCTGGGCGCCCGCTTCGATCGCATCGGCCTCCGGATCCCGGTCCCGCTGGCTGTGGGTCGCTTCCACCACCCCCACATGGTCGAAGAAGAACGCGACGCTGCCAGGCGTCCCGAGGCTGCCGGCCTTGAACAGATTGCGGATCTCCGGCGCCATGCGGTTCCGATTGTCGGTGAGACATTCGACAATGACGGGGACCTTGTGCGGCGCGAAGCCCTCGTAGGTCACTGTCTCGAATTCCACCTTCTCATCCGTGAGACCGGCTCCCTTCCGAATCGCCCGCTCGATGGTGTCCCGGTACACGCTGGCCTTGCGCGCCTTCTCGACCGCGGCTGCCAACCGCGCGTTCAGGTCCGGGTCAGGGCCGCCCAGCTTCGCGGCCACCATGATCTCACGCGTCAATTTGCTGACCAGTTGACCCTTCTTCTGCGCATTCGCCTCACGGCCGGCCTGTTTCCATTGAGCACCCATCGCAAGCGGAGGTTACGGCACCCGGGATGGGCTGAAAACCCGGAACACGGAAGAGGCGACCTCAGCCCGGAAGCAAAGGGGAAGGAAAATGGCGAAGCGAAGGCTCAAACAAGACGGGCGCTCCCGCCAGGCGGGATTGGGCTCTTTCGAGCGGCCCCGAAGGGCACTTAGGAACCTGACGCCGCGGCCGCTAGGGTCTTGGTCAGCCGCTTTTTGGTACGAGCTCTCCGCTCCGCCGTCATCAACCAACCACCTTCCCTATTCTTCGTAAACCTCTTTTTGTCCCCAAAGTTATTCACAGGCGGCCGACTGGCGCCTCCGCCAGCCGCCTCGTGCCGTCGCGTCGCGTCGATTCGACGCCAACGCGCAGCCACACCAGCGAATCCCGTCGCTTCGCCGCGCAACCGGTGAAGCCCGTTGAAGGATCCAGCGGTGATCGCCTCCGCCGCTCGTCAATCGACATCGCTCTGCGCCAGGATCGCCCGGTAGGTCTCTCGCGCATGCTCGTACGCGGCCCGCGCATCCGCGAGTTCACCGGGCGCGATGAAGCGTTCCTTCTGTTTCCAGCACTGATCGACCCCTGCCAGGCACCAGCGGGCACTCTGACGCGAAGCACGCACGGCCTTTCCATCCACGAGAACCCAGATCGGATTCGTGTGGGAACTCGGAAGAATCCGCAGCGCCAGCCAACTGCTGCGGTCCACCGTCGTCCGGAAGCGCACGTCATGAAGGCTGCCATCGGCCGCCAGGACCTGCTTGGCGACCGGCCGCCCATTCACGACCAACTCGAGCGGCACCTGACGGCTCTGGCCAATGCGCGCCCGCTCAAGATGCCAGTACGGTTTGTCTGCCGGCCTGCGATCGCCGATGGTTGGATCGGGTGTTTCTGGCAAGAGTGCCGCCACCCGCGCCGTAACCTCGACTTCGCCGGACGACGGGAGTTGGACCTCGCTGTTCTTCTCGCCCATCCGGGCACCATTCACGGCAAAATCGAAAATGTGGCTCCGACCGTCGCCGACGTAATTGCGTCCATCCCGGATACCCTCGCACCAGGCGTCGTAGTCCAGTCGACCGTCGAGCTTGACGTAACTGCGACCGAGCCCGACGCGCTCCCCGTAGATGCAGGGAAAATCGGTTTCCCCACTGATGCGGGTTCGAAAGCCGCAATTCAGGGTGTGATACCAGATGTTCAATTCCCAAACCGCCGGCGTATCGACCGTGCTCATGAAATCGACGGCGGGCACCAGGTGATCTCCCGGGCCGGGCACGAGATGCGTGACATCGACGATGTATTCGTTGGCGCCGATGCCATCGAACGGCGGGATGACCTGGTTCGGAAGTTCGTCGGAGTCCACCTGGAGTCCCCAGCCGCTGTGCGCAGGTCCGCAGACGGCGCCCTGCTTCTTGGCCCACCGAAGGGTGTTGAGACAGAGGGTCGGCCAGTGATTCTTCGAATCGCCGCCCGGCGGGATTTGTTCCCGCAGGCGTAACAGGCAGAGGTGGCCGGATTGGTGCGAACCGAAGCCGCTGACCTCGATGTCGTACCGAAGCAGGTACGGGTAACGCGACACCTTGTCGATCTTCCCCGTGAAGAATTGCTTCTGGTAATCGAAGCAGGGGCCCCAGGTGAGATTGGCGCCGACCTTCAGGTCTTCCCCCATGCAATGCCGGATCATATCGGAGGCGAGCACGCCCTCCGTCGGTTGGGTGTAATGGGCGCACCCCGCGGCATGGATGTGATGGTCGCCCGACCACCATCCCGCCGCGGCGGGATCAATCCAGCGGACGGTTCGGAACCTCGCTTCCTGCGGCTCGGTGCCGATCAGGACCGTCTGGTTCTGCGGGATCGACTCCGGACCCCGGGAACATTCGAACGCATAGGACCCGGGCGGCAGCCGGACGACCTCGCCGTCGCTGCGATAGACCTGGGGATGAAAGAAGAAATCGGGTGCCAGCCGTTTGGCGGGCGACGGATAGACCCGTCCCTGGGCGTCGCGGATGAGAAAGGCGGCGGTTGTCGGTTGGCCCTGGTCGTCCACGACATGAAGGGTGACCGGCGTTGCCGGCCGGCAATCGAAAAGGACATCGGCGTCATTGCGGAATCCGAGGTCCTGGGTGCCCTGGCCCACGTTGAAGCTGACCCGGGCCTCCCGCTTGCCTGCGTCCCGGCTGTACATCTCGAGGACACGGTACTCGAGGCCGAGCCCGCTCAGTCGCGGTTGGAGCGGCGCACGGTCGGCCATGTCGAGATCCAGCCAACGATTCGCGATCTCCCCGGGAGGCGACTCGGCCAGACGCCGACCGTTCGGGCTTTCCACGCGGAGGACGGCGGTGGTGCCCGCCTCATTGACGACCTTCACGAGGAAGACCCGCCAGCCGGATTCGTCAAGTTCAGGCCTGGCGGACCCGACAGCCACCTTGACGCGCATCTCCGGATTAATATGGACGCCGAATAGACACTGCGGATCGAGCAATTGCTGGATTCGCCCCGCGGCCTCGGTTCCTCCCTGTTCAAGGGCCTTCTCGATCGCGTCCCGATCCTGGCGCTGAATCGGCGCGCCCAGGCTGTCGAGCGCGTCGAACAACCTGTGGATCTGGGCCCCGAGCGGTTGCAGTTCGACCTCACCAGCGGCCGGCCAGTCGGCCGCGAGCGCGGCGAGGCTCGACAGGAGACAGAGGACCAGCGGAATTCCGAGAGGGGGTTTCATGGCAGGGGGTATCTGGGGCTGCACCAAGGAAGAAACCAGGTTAAACCCGACGACGCGCGGCGCGCAATTGTCCACTTGGTCCGCTGTGTCCACCCCGAATCCGAGTTGTATCGGACCGTGGACCGCACCTACCTTGGTTCAGTGATGTCGTCCTCCGGTCAGGGTCTTTCGCGCGGCGCGGAGCGTCATGACCCGGCCCGGCCCCCTATCGCGCGTCCGCGTCCGTGGGTCCGGTTGGGGATATGGGCGGCATGCCTGGCGGGCCTGGCGGGGGCGCTCCTGTCGATTCGGCCGGCCTTGAAGGCCTTTCAAGAGTGGCAGGCAGGCAATCTCCTGAGCCAGGCCGGGGAACTCGCCCGCCAGCAACTGTTCAGCGAGGCCATTTCGAGACTCGACATGGCGCTGAAGCTGGATCCTGCCTCCACGGACGCCCTCCGGCTGCTGGCGACCATTTACACCCGCTTCGAGCTTCCATACGCGCTCCCGGTCTGGCAGCGCCTGATCGCGCTGCCCGGGCACACGGAAAAGGACGTGCACACCTACACCGATCTGGCGCTGCGGTTGCAGCGCTACGACATCGCGGAGACCGAACTCTCCAAACTCCTGGCCCATCCAAAGATCTCGGCCGAGACTCGGATGCAGGCGTGCGAATTCTTCTTCCGTCAGGGCGATTTCCCCCGCGCCCTGCAGTTTGCCCAGCAACTTCGGGAAAACGACCCCACCAATCGCCTTTTTCAACTCCGTGTGGCCGAGATCCGGCTAGGCCTTCCGACCGCCAATGAACAGCGCAAGGGCACCGAGGCGCTGCGCTCCATGGGGGCCCTCGATATCGGCGAGGTGCGTTCCCTCCTGCGTACCCTGAGCAGTTCCGACGAACTCCCCGGACCCGAGGTGAAGTCCCTCCTGTCGAGCCTCGCGCTTCCGCCGTCGGCCGAACCTGAGGACTACTTCCTTCGCGCTGACGCGGTGCTGCGCCTCTCTCCAGAGGAGCGCTCCGCCACCGTGGCAGCCGCCCTTGCCCGATTTCAGGACGGCACGCCGGCGGAGCGGGCGGCGCTCGCCGCGTGGCTGAACAAGATCGGCGACTCCAACAAGGTCCTGCAAATCATCCATCCTGGCGACCTGCCCACCCAACCGGCCGTCGCCGTCGCCTATCTCGAGGCGCTCGCGCGGTCCGAACGCTGGAAACAAATGGAGGAAACGCTCGCTGCCGATCTGCCGCTAGAGACGTGGCATGCCGCGGCTCTCAAGGCAACCGCGGCGGAGCACAGGGGTCAGGTCGCGTTCGCTCGCGAGCAATGGCGTCGGGCCTTCGAGGATGTGTCCGGCAGTCCAGGCAAGGAAAGGGCCCTCGGGGAATTGGCCCTGCGGATGGGATCCCCGGACCGGGCCGTCCAGGCGTTCAATGATCTCACGGGTGACCGACTCACCCGGCTGCTGGGGTACCGCCTGCTGGCCGGGGTCTATGAAAAGGCCCGGGACTCCCGGCGGCTCCGCCTGATTCTCCGCGAGTGGTCCTCCAACGTCTCGGACGATCCGGTGCCGGAAAATGCCTTTTGTTATCTGAGCGGGTTGTTGAGCACCGACGTCGAGCTTGCCTATCAAAGGGCGAAACGGCTCCAGGAACGTCTTCCCCGGCGCCTGACCTACCGAACGACCCTGGCCCTGTTGCAACTCCGCCGCGGGGAGCCCGGGGCCGCCCTGGAACTGTTCGACCGCACGCGCCTCGATGTTCGCACCATGTCGCCACAGAGCCGCCTCATCTACGCGGCGGTCTTGAATGCGAACGGACGGGAGGCCCAGGCCCGAGCCGTCGTTGAAGGCCTCGATGCCAGCAAGCTCCTCCATGAGGAAGGTGAGATTCTCCGACAGATCCAGGAGTCGAAAAAGAAAGAGGGAGGGCGCGGCGCCTGAGGTCCCGGTGTACCTTCGGAGCCCTGGGCCGGTACACCGTCACCCTCAAATCCTCCGCACCCTTCCCCACCTCGTACAACGCGACGACGGGATATGAGCACCGCGTCTCACGAGGAAAGTTGCTTGTCCACCCAGACGCGCCCCTTCGTGACACCCTCATCGAGGGCGCGTGCCGAATCCCGGATTCCCTGCTTCACGGCGTCCCACGTCGCCTCGCTGGCATCCTCGACGCGCTCGAGTCGCTCGTTCAGTCCGTCCGCCTGCCGCCGCAAGTCCACAATCCTCGCTCGGGCGTCCGCCTTCGCTGGTCCCGACGAACGTTCCGCCCGGTGTTCCAGGTCATCGATCCTGGCTTCCATCTTTTTGAGGCTGCGGCGCGCGGCTTGGATGAATGCGTCCTTCTGGGTATAGGCATAATCCTGGATCGCATCCGCCGCTTCATGGGTCTCGCGTTGCGCCCGCGCCAGTTGCTCCTGGGCGGTCGGCTGTGCCGGCGGCGGACTGTTCACCAGCGGCTCCTCCTGCCGGGGCCGGCAACCAGTGCTCGCAAGTCCCGTTAGGATTGCGAGAGTGATCAGCGCCTTTTTCATCATGACCTCCTTCAGCGGTACCCTCCAGGACGGGATTCTGCAGCGTCCGTGCCGAGTGGGTCCCAGGGGAAAACGCGATGATTGAGGCCCCCGGGCCGGCCTCGAGGCGGGATCCAACGCAGCGGATCTCCGGCAGAATGCATGGGCGGCGCGCGCATTCGGGCGGGCTGCAACCCCGGCTGGGTGAGATCAGGCCTCGGATTTTTTCTAGAAGACGCGTCATTCATCGTGCATGAATGACGGCCCATGAAGCCTACCCCGTCTGGATCCCGCGTAAGCCGTCGCCGTTTTCTGGCCGTCACCGGAGCCGCTGTCGCCCTTCCGACTTTCATCCCCGCCAGCGCGCTGGGAGCGGACGGCCGTCCGGCCCCGTCCAACCGGATCACGATGGGCGTCGTCGGATGGGGAATGCAGGGACCGGGCAACACGTCGAACTTCATGGGGCAATCCGATTGCCAGGTCGTTGCGAGCGCGAACATCGACAAGAATCACCTGGCGGCGTCGCTCCGCGCCATCAACGGGAAATACAAGAACCAGGACTGCAAGGCCTACCATGACTACCGCGAGATGATGGCGCGACCGGACATCGACGCCGTCATGCTGGCCGTTCCGGACCACTGGCATGCCTTGGTCGCGACGGAGGCCGCCCGTCAGAAGAAGGACATCTACGGTGAGAAACCCCTCGCGCGCACCATTTCCGAGCAGCAGGCGATCGTGAAGGCCGTGGAGGCCAACAACCGTATCTGGCAGACTGGCTCCTGGCAGCGTTCCGAGCGCAACTTCCATTATGCGGCCGAGATTGTCCGCAACGGTCTGTTGGGCCGGATCAAGCGCGTCGAGGTGGGTCTTCCAAGCGGCCACCACGATTTCGCGGGGACTGGAAAGCCGCTGCTCGAGAAACTGAAGAAGCTTTCGAGCGACGTGGCCAGCCTGGCGGAGGTCGTGCCGGGCACGCCGGCGTGGATGGCGGCCGTTACCGAGCCCCCGGAGGCGCTGGACTACAACTTCTGGATCGGTCCGTCCCGCATGGAACCCTACATCCAGGCGCGCGGGCACATGAACTGGCGCTGGAACTACAACACCGGCGGCGGGCAATTGCTCGATTGGATCGGCCACCACGGCGACATCGGGCATTGGGGTCTTGGACACGACGACACGATCGGGCCGATGGAGGTCGATGCGCACGGCGAATTCCCTCCCCGCGACGCCATCTGGAATACCTGCACCCGATACCGGATCATCTGCAAATACCCGAACGACATCGAGTTTGTCATCGCCGGGGGCCACCCGGACATCCGCAGCGGGACCAAGTGGATTGGGGCCGACGGTTGGGTCTGGGTTGATCGCGGCAACGCCTTCGAGTCCTCGCACAAGGAATGGGAGGAGGCCCGATCGCTGCCCGACGATGTTCGCAAGGTGCGCCTGCCGATCACGCCGGGAGGCCATTGGCGGAACTTCCTCGACAGCGTGAAGTCCCGGGAACCCGCGGTTGCGCCCGTGCAGGTGGCGCATCACTCGACCATCCCCGGCCACCTGGGCCTGATCTCCATGATGGTCGGACGAAAGATCAAATGGGACGCCCAATCCCAGCAGATCGACGGCGACGCGGAAGCGACGAAGCTGCTGAGCCGGCCGTATCGCGCACCGTGGGAATTGGCGTAACCGCCTGCCGTCTACTGGGGCCCGAGGATCTCGGTGATCTTGATTCCGAAGCGATCCTCAACGACGACCACTTCGCCGCGGGCGATCCGGCGCTGATTGACGAACAGGTCGACCGGCGTATCGGCGACCTTGTCGAGCTGGACCACCGAACCCGCGTTGAGGTGGAGCACGTCGCGCATCGGCATCTGGCAGGCGCCAAGCTCGACAGTCAGTTTGACGGGCACGTCCAGGAGGATGTCGAGATTCGGGGGTAGATTGGCGGGCGCTTCCATGGGGTGGCTTGGACTGTCTACTTCTTCTTGAGGACCTCGGTGAGTTGAACGGCCCACTTGTTCCCGCGAGTTCCGAGTCGCCCGCGATAGCGGTCGACGTCACCGAGACGGACATTGACCTGTTCGCAGCGAGCGGGCGGCAGTTCGAGGATATCCCCAACCTTCAACGCCGCCACTTCGCGGGCCGCGAGTTCCAGGTCGGCCCAGGCGGCGCTGACCGGCACCGGGATATCGTCAAAATGCGGTTGCCATCGTGACTTGGTTTGGACGCGGGGCGCGCCCTCGTTGATCGACGCCTGCATCGTCCGGCTGAGCTCCAGGATGAGCGGCTCCAGCGTGTAGTACGGGAACCCGATCTGCATGGACTCCATGCAATCCCCGATGCGCGCCTCCATCGAAAGCGCGAGGATCACGGTGTCGTGAGGGGCCGTCTGGAGGAACCTGCCGTTGTTCTCGTGGCCAAGAATCACCGGATGCAGGTCCTTCACCCCGCGCCAGTGACCGCACCATTCACCGATCACGACGTGGGCCGCCTGCTCCAGAAGGGCGAGTTCGATTTCGGTGAAATCGTGCTCGGCGTTGGCGGAGTGGGCAGGGCCGCCCAGGAGACGATCGACAATTGTGAACCCGAGCCGCGGGGAGATTTCGAGGATGCACACGCCGGGGAGCGGATCGGCCTTGAACAGGCTGAGGTAGCTCGGGTTCGCCAGACCCTCCGTGAACCGGCGGTACAGGACGGTCTGAAGCTTCGACATCTGCAGCGAGAACTCCATCCGCAGGTAGAGAGATAATCGCGAGGCAAGGGCCCGGATAAACTCCTCGTGCCGCAGGCGCAGGCGTCTCAGCTCGGCCTGCGAAAGAAACGCCGGGTGGCGAAAGTCGTAGGGTTGGATCGAGTCGCGGGGGCGGCGCTCCTTCTGATTGCCGCCGGTATACACCAGGACCGAACTTTCCTCCTCGGCAACCCGGGCAAGGAGGTTCTCGACCTCCGCCTGGGAAAGGACCTGCTCTTGCGAGCCGGCGTTGTCGGGTGGGGCGTCCATGTGCTCAGTTGGCTTGGACGTGGATCCGCTTACTGGATGGCGAACTCGGTGATGTAGATCTCCTGGACGGTATTCTCGCCCAGCGCCCCGTTGAAGGCGGTCAGGAGTTCGGCACGGACATGGTCGCGAGCCTCGGGTTTTTCGAGGTCGCTGATCGTTTTGGTGCTGAGGGTGCCCGCGGCGAGGTCCATGAGTTGATCCTTATGTTCCACCAGGCGGGCCTGGAAATCCGGGGCTTTGCCCGCGATGGTGAGGCTCGTCATCAGGTACCGGGTGCCCATCGTGCCCGCCACGTTCACGATGAGTTTGTTCAGGGAGAAGGTCTGCTTCCCGCTTTCCCCGGAGCCGGCGTGTCCACCGGCCTCGGCGTGTCCTCCGCCCTTGGGGGCTGCGGGGGTGGCGGCGTCGGCCGGCGCGGCGCCGACGGCGCGTTGGATGTGCGGAACGATATAAAAAGTCGTCGTCGCGTAGGCGAGAGCCGGCATGACGACGATCGTGGCGATCAAAGGCACCCAGGCCATCAACCCGCCCCCGCTCCTCGCGGGGGCGGCTGGCGGCGAACCCGGGGCCTCGGGTGCCAGCGCGTCTGTCTTGGAATCCGCCATAGGTTCGGATTACCGCTTGAGGTTGACGAGTTCCTGCAACATCTCATCGCTGGTGGAGATGATGCGCGCGGTCGCCTGAAAGGCCCGTTGGGCGGTGATCATGCTGGAGAACTCATTGGCCAGGTCGACATTCGAGAGTTCGAGCGCACCGGCCTGGATCGATCCCAGTCCGTTCTGGCCGGGGGCGCCGGGGGTTGGCGTCGCACCGCCGAGCGGGCCGGCGGCGCCCATCCCTGAGAACAGGCTGTTGCCCTCCTTCACCAGCGCCTGGGGATCGCTGAAGTTCTGCAGGAGAATCTGGCCCCGGGTGAACTGAGTCCCGTCGGAGAGATTGATGTTGATCTTTCCTTCGCCGTCGATGGCCCATGAGGCAATCGTGGCCGCCGGATCCGAGGTCGCGGGAATCCCCGTCAGATCGATCTGCAAGTCGCCGATCGTCGTCAGACCGGCGTCGCTGAAGCCCTGCAACCGCTGGCCCGTGTTCGTGGCCATGAAGCCCTTGTCGTCGATCCGGAAATCACCCGCGCGAGACGCGAATTCCAGGTCGTTGATCGGATCGCGCACGACGAAATACCCGTCGCCCGCGATGGCCAGGTCGGTGGGCACCCCCGTCCGGGCGACGGCGCCCTGGGTGTAGAGATTGCGGATCGCGCCGGTCGTGACGCCGGAGCCGATCTGCATGGCGGAAACCGAGCTGCTCGAGGCGCCGCCGGCACTGGAGGTCCGGAGCGTCTGACTGAATGAATCCGAGAAGTCGACACGCCCGGACTTGAAGCCTGTCGTGTTGACGTTCGCGATGTTGTTGCCGATGACATCCATCCGCTCCTGGAAATTCTGCAGGCCGCTGATGGCTGAGGTGAGGGACCGTAACATAGGATTCTGATGACGGATTGGGGGATTAACTGACCTGGGTCGGCGTGATGCCCGTGACCTCACTCAGGTCGTAGGCACCGTCGCCGACCACAATCTTGGGCGTCCCTGCCTCGATTTGCACGGCACTGACCAGTCCGATGGCCCGCGTGGAGTCATCGACCTGGACCTCGACCGTGCGTCCTAAGAGCGCATTGGCCTGCAGGAGTTGCTGGTCCTCCCGCAGCTTCGCGATGTCCAATTGCATCGTCTTGCCCTGTTCCAGCGAACTGAAGCTCGACATCTGCGAAATGAAATCCGTGTCCGTCTGCGGCGACATCGGATCCTGAGTGGTGAGCTGTGTGATCAACAGCTTTAGAAAGTCATCCTGGCCAAGGGCCTGCAAGGGTATGCGATCCTCGACGCTCGTGGCGGATGTCCCGGAGGTGATGGCATTAACGGCACTCATTCTGACAATGGTTCAAGCCCAGGTCTCCCAACGTTCTCCGACGACCCCCGTGCGCGGCCCCTCAGGGGGACCCCCGCCGCGGACCGTCTCCAACGACACCCCCGACCGCTCCCGAAGCGGCACGCCCGCTTCCCCAGTCTCGTGACGCTGCGGGGCATGGCGCTCCCCCGGCATCCCGGACCGTGCACCGGACGGAATCGAACCATCCGGCATCGAGGAGACCGAGACCGACGCCGACGACGATTCACCCGCCGGAACGAGCCGGACCTGATGCGCCGCGAGGGCGTCGCGAAGCTGGTTCCAATGGATGCCGAGATCCGTGAAATCACCCCGTTCGCATCGCACCATGGCTTCCACCTGGCCGTCGCGTTGATGAAAATGGACAAGGACCTCCGTGCCGGGATCCGGCCGAAGTACCACGGACAGGGACTGCGCACCCGACCGCCGAAACAGGTTCACATCCCGAGCCATCAGCGTCTCGAGTCGTTGCACCCGGTCGGTTGACGCGTCGATCTTCTCGACAGCCCGCGAATCCGCCGTGGCGAAATCGCCAACCGTCCCGTCCTTCAGGATCGCGTGCGTCCCCGTCGCTTCATCCCCGTCCACCTCTTCGGATACGGAACCGCGGTCACCCGACGCGGGGACCGGCTTGCCTGAAACAGCCGAAAGCCCGGATTTGCCGGCCGGCAGTTTTTGCAGGCTCGGCGCGGCGGACCTTCCGGTTGAACGGACATTTCTCATCCCGTCATCGGCATCAGCACCCCGTGTGCCATCCTGCCGCTGGGAAGAAACCGCCTCGAGAATGGGTCGCAAATAGGGTCGGGACTCGAGATACCGCGCCATCGCTTCTGTCTGGCCCGCACGTACATGCAGGGAACCGTCCCGGTGAGATCGCCCCTCCGATGGCCGGCGCTGCGCCGGTTCAATCTTCGAAGTCCCATCGGCAGGAACTTCCGACCGCGACTTCATCGGGGCAGGCTCGTTTTGCCGGGGAACGGCAGGGCTCTCCGGCACCGCCTGGAGATCATGACCCTCGATCGCGGCTTCGACGGGAGCAGCAGGCACCGTCGGGGATGGGAGAACCTCCACACGTTCGAGCGTCGCGAGCGGGTCCGAAACCGGCCCGGGCGCCGCGGCGCCTGGCGGTGCGGCCTGCGTCGTCTCCGTCCTCAAAACCCCCTCGGACATCTCCCCCTGCGACAACTTCGAGCCAACCGCCGACTCCTGTCCGGACGGGAGGAGCCCTATGTCCGGGACCGCGGCCGGCCCCTGTTTCGCAGGCGCCGGGTTCGTCTCGCCGGCAGGACCGACCCGCGGTGGTAGCTCGTCGCCGGTCGGAGTCATCCGTGGCTCCGGCTCCGGCTCCGTCGCTTCGGTCCGGGTTGAATTCGGGCCGATTAAAGTCTCGGCGCCCAGCGTCCTCGAAATGATGCCCCCGCGCGTCAGGACCTCAGGGTGAGACCAAACGTCACCGGGTGATTCTCCGAACGGCCGCAATCGTGGTGAGCGTGCGCGGGAATCGCCGGTAAAGTCCCCAGCCTCGACGGGAACCCTGTCGACGCCCGGGTCCGGAGAGCGGCTGCCTCTCGAAGAGGTCCGCTGGAGTTCATCGCTCCGCCGCAGCAGACGTTCGGCAGTTGCCGATGCCGCCGGGGTGTCCGATCCCCGAGCCTCCGCGACCTCCGCTCCCGCCTCACCCGGAATTGCACCGGCAACCGCCCCCGATTTGGCTGCTTCGTCCCGAGCAAAATGGCCTGGAGAGGACGGCGTCGCCGTGATCGCTCCGCCCATGTCGACAGCCGTCCTCCCGTTGCCGGAAGGAACGGCCCTGGTGTCTTCGGCCTGTTCGACGCCACCAACTTCCTCGTTGATGATCCGAGGAATTCGCAGGTCCGCCGCGCCACGTTCCAGTCCTGTCCCCAACACCGCTTGCGGTCGGGGCGAGGCGATAATATCCGCCGCGGGCTGCGCTGTTGCGATTGGCGACCGCGCTTCGGTGGCAAATTCCCCGGCATCCGAAACCCCGTTCTTCGAAGCCACGGAGACGACATCCGCAACCAGGACAGACTTCGCTTGCTCGTCCCGGGCAGACCGGGTCGAAGGCGGTGTCGTCCCGGTGCCGTCTGCGGCCATCCGGGCAATCGTCCCCGCATCGCCGATCGGCAAGGGACCGGGGGGGCCGGAACGTTGCGCGCCGCCGATCTCCTCGCTGGCGGTCTGCCGGAGTTCCATGTCCGTGGAACCGGGCTGAAATCGTACCCTCGGGGACGTTTGCGTTTCGCCCCCGAATCCGCTGGTCTCCGAATCCTTGCTTTCCACATCCGGCGAAACCCCACCCGAAACCGTAACGGACTTCGCAACCTCGTCGCGAGCAAAGTGGCCTGGAGAGGACGGCGTCGCCGTGATCGCTCCGCCCATGTCGACCGCGGTCGTCCCGTTGCCGGAAGGAACGGCCCTGGTGTCTTCGGCCTGTTCGACGCCACCAACTTCCTCGTTGATGATCCGAGGAATTCGCAGGTCCGCCGCGCCACGTTCCAGTCCTGTCCCCAACACCGCTTGCGGTCGGGGCGAGGCGATAATGTCCGCCGCGGGCGGCGCTGTTGCGATTGGCGACCGCGCTTGGGTGGCAAATTCCCCGGCATCCGAAACCCCGTTCTTCGAAGCCACGGAGACGACATCCGCAACCAGGACAGACTTCGCTTGCTCGTCCCGGGCAGACCGGGTCGAAGGCGGTGTCGTCCCAGTGCCGTCTGCGGCCATCCGGGCAATCGTCCCTGCATCGCCGATCGGCAGGGAACCGAGGGGGCCGGAACGTTGCGCGCCGCTGATCTCCTCGCTGGCGGTCTGCCGGAGTTCCATGTCCGTGGAACCGGGCTGAAATCGCGCCCTCGGGGACGTTTGCGCTTCGGCCCCGGATCCGCTGGTCTCCGAATCCTTGCTTTCCACATCCGGCGGAACCCCACCCGCAGCCGCAACGGATTTCGCACCCTCGTCGCGAGCGAACTGGCCTGGAGAGGACGGCGTCACCGTGATCGCCCCTCCCATATCGACCGCGGTCGTCCCGTTGCCGGAAGGAACGGCCCTGGTGTCTCTCGGTCCGCCTTCCCCACCGCCATCGCTGGCGATGGCGGTGGGGAGAATTCGCAGGTCCGCAGCGCCACGGTGGAATCGTGCCGGCGCGGGCGTGTGCGGTTGGGGCGAGGCGGCCACTTCCGCGATGGACGCCCCCCTGCTCTCGGAAGGTTTTGGATGCAACTCCTGCAGGGCGGATGGAAGATTCGTGCTGCCATTCTCGGAGTCTTCGGGGCGCACCATTCGGACCTGGGGCGCATCGGATGCTGGCGCCGATGCCCGGCTGTCCAGCGGCAGGGCAGACGCGGGGTCTTTCGGTGCAGACGGGGCTGCCTCGCGCCCTTGCGTGTTCACAGGGCCGGGGTCCTGCGACGGGATGGCAATTTTGTCCACGGCCTCTACAGCGTCCACCCCTGTCGCGATCGGCCCCGCCAACGGTAGGACCGCCTCGGAATCCACCGATGGAGCGTCCATGGGAGAATGCCGTCGCGTCTTTCCGGATTCGCGGCGCGTCGCGCGGCCTTGTCCCGTTGTCATGTCCGCTGGCTGCGGTGCCGGGAGTTCCCTGATGGGCACACCGGTTGATTCGGTTGCGTCGCTCCTCCCATTCCGTTTCCTGGACTCCGGCCTTGCGGCACCAGGCGGTGGGTTGGTCTGGCGGGTCGCGATCGCTTGCTGCCCGGGGTCGGCTGCGTCGTCCGGATCGCCAGAGCTCGATGCGGTGACGGAAGTGGGTTCGCTTGCGACGGATGCGGACGACACGACGCTTTGGACCGTCGGCTTTGCGCCGGACAGCCGTTCATTGCCGGCCGCGATCTCAGCGGCGTCCGATCCTCGCTCCGCCCGCCGCTCAGCGGAGGGGGCGACACTGCCGGAAGAGGGAGGCTGGGCGGTTTCGGTGGGAAGGACCACGCCGGCCGCAATCCGAGGGGTGTCCGGGGTGAGTGCCCGTTCCACCCACGCGTCGAAGGGCATCCCTCCCTTGAGGTCGGCAGGAAGATCCTGGAGACCGCCCCTGGCTGGAGCCGGCTCGTGGATCCCCAGATTCACGAGGTTGGCGGCGGAAAGCGGGCTGGAAATCATGGCTTGGCACTAACAGTGGACTTGCGAAAGACAGCCACACGGAGGCGTTCGGAGATGCCGGCGACGAGTTTGGCCTCCGCATCGCCAAGCTTGGAAAGGGTCTCGAGGACCGGCGCGGATTCATCCTCCTTCATGTACAGCATGATCTTCACGACCGAGGCCTCGTCGAGTTGCTTGAGAATGCCCGCCGCCCCGTCCGGGCTCATGGCGGCATACATCCGCGCGAGCTTCTTCAGGTTCGCCGTCTCCTCATCGGCCACTCGGATGAACGACCGGTCCAGATCCACTTGAATCTGGTGGACGGCCTGGGTCGCCGTGTAGATCTCGGAACGCTCCGCCTCCAGCCTCGCGGCAAGTTCGTCGAGTTGTTTCTGGCGTTCGGCGAGGGTCGCCTTCTCCTTCTTCAGTTCCGCCATCAGTTGGTCGAGTTCCGGATTGCTGAACTCCCAGGAGGGGCCGCGGAGGGTCGTGGCGGACGACGCGTCGGAGGTCGATGGCGTCTCCAGGACCGGCATTCGCCAGCAAAGGGCGGTGACTGCCAGGTAGAGAACAATTCCAAGAACGGCGGCGAACCGGGGTGATTGAAGGATCCGCATGGTGTCCGGCTAATCGTTACCGCGCCAGACGAGGGCCGGCGCAAATCGGCGAAGGGCAAATTCGTCCTGGAGCTTGTCCTCCTGGCGGAGGCGTTCCTTTTCGTGACGGGCACTTTGTTTGTCCCGGCAATCGTCGACGACCTCCCGCTGTCGGCGGGCTTCGATCATGCGTTGGAGGGCGGGCCGAAGCGTCTGTTCGGCGGCCTCGAGGGCGCATGCCGCTTCCGCGCGGCGGCCGTCGAGCGCGCGGTAATGGCCCTGCAGTTGAGCCAGGTCACCGGCAAGCGTCGTACCGGAGATCCGGCTGCGGAGGGACTTGGCCGCGCTGGCCATCTCCTCCTCGATGCGCGCGAGCCGCTCCGCGGCCTGCCGCCGGGCCAGGAGCGTGGCGGCATACGCCTCCATCGCCTGCTGTTCGTGCCGCTGGCGAAGGACCAGGAGGGCCTGGAGTGTGAATCGAAAGCGTTTCATCGGGGACTACGCGCGCGCGTGTTGGGTTGCGGAGCCGGTGGCGGTGCGGCCGGGGCGGGCGCCGCCATGACCCGTGCCAGCGTCGCCCAGCTCTCCTGCGGGGCGAATCCCTCGTCCACACCCTGGCGGAGGAAGGTCTTCAAGGGTTCGTGCAGCTGGATGGCCTGATCGATCGCCGGGTTGCTGCCCTGAGGGTAGGCGCCGATGTTGATGAGGTCCTGGTTGCGCCGGTAAATCGCCAGGGCCTCCCGTGCCCGGGCGGCGAGTTGCTGTTGCTCCGGATCCGTCAGGTCCCGAAACAGCCGGCTCACGCTCTCCAGCACATCGATCGCCGGATAGTGGTTCTGTGTCGCAAGATCGCGGCTGAGGACGATGTGACCATCCAGGATCGAACGGACTGCATCGGCGATTGGATCATTCATGTCGTCCTGCTCCACCAGGACCGTGAACAACCCGGTCATGGAACCGCGCTCGCCGTTGCCCGCGCGTTCCAGGAGTTGCGGGAGCAGGGAGAACACCGAAGGGGTGTAACCGCGCGTGGCCGGCGGTTCGCCGACCGCCAGTCCAATCTCGCGCTGGGCCATGGCAAAGCGGGTCACCGAGTCCATCATCAGCAGGACATTCCGCCCGGTGCCTCGAAAATACTCGGCAATCGCCATCGCGATGAAGGCCCCTTTGAGGCGCGCGATGGCCGGTTCGTTCGAGGTGGCCACCACCACGACGGATTTGCGGCGCCCATCGGCCGTCAGGTCCTTCTCGAGAAATTCCCGGACTTCGCGACCACGTTCTCCGATCAGGGCGATCACGTTGACGTCCGCCTCCGCCTCGCTCGCGATCATTCCCAGGAGCGTGGACTTCCCGACGCCGGACCCGGCGAAAATGCCCAGGCGCTGTCCCCGGCCGCATGGAATCAGGGTATCGATCGCCTTGACACCGGTGCGGAAGGGTTGGGAGATCCGCTGCCGCTTGAGGGGATGCGGCGGAAGGAGATTCAGGGGGACGTTCGTCTCTGAACGAATAGGCCCGAGGTCATCCAGGGGGCGTCCCAGCCCATCGATGACCCGACCCATGAGCTCGTCTCCGACGGGCACCCGCAGCGAGGTGCCCAGGGCGATCACCTCGCTGCCGGGGTGAATGCCATGCGTCTCGCCCAGCGGCATCAACAACACGTGGTTGTTTCGAAACCCGACCACCTCGGCGAGGGTCGCCCCGCCCTGTCGGGCGGACTCGATCCTGCAGACCTCGCCGACCGACGCGAGGGGTCCTTCGGATTCAACGACAAGCCCGATGGACTGCACGATGCGACCGTGATTGCGGGTGAGCTGGGTCTCCTGAACCCGCCGCAGCATCGCTTCGACGCGGTTGATCGGGCGTCCTGTATCTGGAGTGCCGGTTCTCATCCGAGCATCGAGCGCTTGAGAAGATCGAGTTTCGTTTCGCGCCGGGCATCGACGATCCCGAAGCGGGTCTGCACCAGGCACCCGCCGCGTGTCACCTCGGGCGAGCTGTGAAAGCCGACCGCCGGCCCCTCGCCCGGCGGGACCAGGAGGAACGAGCCCATCGATTCGAGCAGGGACATGTCAGCCGGGTGCAGGCGGACGTGAATCTCGGAGGTGCCCTCAACCTGCGAGAGGGCATCCCGCACCGCGGTCTCCACCATTTCCACGGAGATCGGCAGGTCGGTCACCAGCTTCTGCGCAATCTCCAGCGCAAGCGAAATCAGGTGCTGTTCGGTGTCGGAGACCACCTGCGGCACCGATTTCCGCAGGGACTCCACGACGCCTTCCAGCAATTGTCGCATCTCCCCGCGCTGGCGGACGAGTTGTTCGCCAAGGGCCTTCTCGCCGTCCACCCGCCCGCTCTCGTAGGCCGTCCGGAGTTCCTCCTCCCGGGCTTCCGCGACCCCCGCGGATGCCGGCGCCGACCGGGAGGGCACCAGGTCTCGCAACGGCTCGCGGAATTGAAGCGTTTTAGACCAGGACGTCATCGGAGGAACTCCCGCCGGACCCGAGGTCCACTTCGCCTTCCGCCTCGAGACGGCGGACCACCTCGATGATCCGTCCCTGGGCGGCCTCGATATCGCGGAGGCGCAGCGGACCCATGAAATTCATCTCCTCGTTCACGGTCTCGGCGGCCCGCTTCGAGATGCACGACAGCAGGGCTTTTTTGACCTTCTCGCCCGCGGTTTTGAGCGCCATGGCAAGGTCGCGCATTTCGACCTCCCGCATGACCTTCTGGAGGGCGGCGGATTCCAGGTTCCCGAGGTCCTCGAAGGTGAACATCTTCTGCCGAATGGCCGCCCCGAGTTCCGGGTTGCGCTCCTCGAGACTGACAAGCAGGGCCTTGCTCAAGCCCTTGTCGAGGGCATTGAGGACCTCCGCCGCATTCTTCACCCCGCCGGTCTGGCTCAGGGCACGGGTGGGTCGGACGGCGACCCTCTGGTTCAAGAGGTCCAACACGCGTTCAACCACCTCGATCGGGGTCGGGGCCATCGTCGCAAGGCGCTCAATCACCTGATCCCGAAGTTCGGTGCGCAGCAGCGAGACGAGTTCCGAACTCTTGTCCGGCGGCAGATAGCTCGTCACCAGTGCGATCGTCTGGGGTTGCTCGTTCTTGACGAGATTCAGGACCTGGCGGGCGTCCATCTCCAGGATCTGCAGCATCGCGCCCGGAGTCCCCTGGGACGGGGCCACCCGGCTGATGATGCTGGAAGCCCGGAACTGGCCGAACGACTTCTCAAGAACGGATTTTGTGAACTCCAACCCACCCAGGGTGCTGCTCCCCGCCTGGACGGCGACGTCGGCAAACGCATGCAGGATTCCCGCGCGCATCTCCTGGGTCACCACCGGCAATTTGCAGATCTCGGCGGTGATCGCCTCGATTTCCTGCTCGTCGAAACTCTTGAGCAGGACCCCGGCCGCCTCCGGTCCCAGGATGATCATCAGCGCGGCGAGCTTCTGGACCTTGGTCATCGACGCCACATCCCGCGGCGCGTCGGTTTTGTTGGGGACACTCATGGTCTAACGTTTCGGGGGTTCACCCTTCATCCACGAACGGACCGCCTGGGTCATCCCCGACGGGTTTTCGCGGATGAGTTGGTTGAGAACTTCGACCGTCACCAGCTGAGGTCCGTCCCCGTTTCGGCCGGGCGCGGCGTGTCCATTGCCATCAACCTGCCCGTTGCCTCCCGCGGAAAGGGGGACGATGGGCAGACCCAGCGTGACGTCCTCTCCGCGCGTCCGCTTCAGGGACCGACGGAACAGCAGGAGAGCCACAAGGCCGAGGACCGGCAGGATCAGGCGCTGCGCAAGTTGAAACCAGTACTGGCGCGTCTGCTCCTCCTCCATGCGGTGGACCGACTCGAGCACCGGCTGATCGTTGAACGGCATTTCCTCCAGGGTGATCGCGGTGGCGCCGGATCCTTCCGTTTCGACGATACCCAGCGCGCTCTGGACGATGCGCCGCAGCTTCTGGAGATCGTCCGCCGAACGCGGCACCGGCTTTCGATCGGTTCCGTTGCCCTCGACACGCTGCGCCACGAAAACCGCCGCCGAGAGTCGGGTCAACCCGCCGGCATTCTGAATGAGGCTGCTGACCGTGCGGTTGATCTCGTATTGGTTGCTGGTTGTTTTCTTCTTGGTCCGCGAATTGTTCACGCTCGTGGACACCGTGCTCGTCGTATTGGTGTCGGTGGCGGTGTTGGACGAAACGCCCGCGGCGCCCCCGCTCGAGGGAATCCCGGACTCGACGTTTTCATCATCGATCGTCGCGATCCGAAGGACCTGTCCCTCCGGATCGTACTTCTCTTCGTAGCGCGTGAGGGTGTCCCAGTTGATCTCCGCGGAGACGCGCACGACGGCCTGTCCGCGACCCAGGACCTTCTCGAGCATTCCCTCCGCCTTGTGCGCGAGGTACTGCTCGAGGTTCTTGCGCGCCACCAGTTGATTGCCCGTCAGGCCGGAAACCGAGTCGTCCTGGTTGTCCGAGAGGACATTCCCCTGGTTGTCGACAACCGAGACGCTGTTGACCTGGAGGCCCTCAACGGCGTTTGCGACCAGGAGGCGGATCGAGTTGATGGCCGATGGGGCCAGTTCGCCCTCGCCACGCACGCGCACGAACACCGAGGCGGTGGGTTTCTGCTGATTGCCCACCAGGAGGCGGTTCTCCGGCATCACGATCATGACCCGCGCCGCTTCCACCTGGTCCAACTGGCCGATCGTGCGAGCCAACTCCCCCTGAATCGCGCGGGTGTAGTTGGCCCGTTGAACGAAATCCGAGATGCCGAAGTTCGGCTTGTCGAAGATCTCGAATCCAACGCCTTCCCCCCGGGGAATGCCCTTCCCCGCGAGTTGCATCCGCACCTGATGGACCTTGTCCGAGGGTACCAGAATCGAACCGCCGCCACGCACCTGGTAGGGAATCTTGGCCTCGTCGAGGGCGGCGATGACGCGACCGGACTCGGTCTCATCCAGACGCCCATAGAGAAGGGAATAGCTGCTTCGACTCGACCAGAGACCCAGGCCAAGTAATCCGCCCATCACCAGGAAACCCGCCAGCACGATGCTGATGCGCTGGTTCAGGCCGAGCTGCTTCCAGATCGTCAGGAGCTGGCGCCCAAGCTGGGAAAGAGTTTGGTTCATCACGCGTGATCAGAATCCGCATCACACCTGCATGCGCATCAGCTCCTGGTAACCCTCAAGGAGCTTGTTGCGGACCTCGACCATAAGCTGGAAGGAAAGATTCGCTTCTTCGGTTGCGAGCATCACCCGATGCAACGGAATGTTTTCTCCCCCGAGGAGACCCCGGACGGTGTCGTGCTCCGCCACCTGGCTGTCGTTGACCTCGTTGACCAGCTTGCCCAGGACATTCTCAAATGAACCGCCGCTCCCGGTCTCCCCAACCGGACGCGTTCCCGAATCGGGAACCAGCGACTGAATCTCCGCCGGGGCGATCGGCCGCAACCGCGCCGGGTTCTCCGGCAATCCCATGCCAAGCCCGGGGACGACCGGCAACCGCAGGGGCGAGAGTGCATCCATGGTTTATTCCCCTAGCGCTTGCCAATCGCCAGTGTCTGGACCGCCATGGTGCGCGCGGACCGGACCACCGCGAGATTGGCTTCGAAAGCGCGAGAGGAGGCGATCAGGTCCACCATCTCTTCATGCATGTTCACGTTTGGCATCGCGACCATGCCGGTGTTCGGATCGGCATCGGGATGCCCGGGGTTGTACACCAGTCGGGGCGGGCGTCCGTCTGCTTCCACCCGCGCCACCCGCACCGTCGGGACGCTGCCCGCCGAAGACGACATCGGGTTCAGGGCAGATCCGAGGACCGTTTCAAACACGACCTGCTGACGGTGGTAGGGCGCACCGTCGAGTCCGTGGTTGACCTGCGCGTTCGCGATGTTCTGCCCCACCACATCCATCCGAATGCGTTCCGCGTTCAGCGCAGCGGCCGTGCTCTCAATGCCGGGAATCAGGTTGATCATGGGAGTGAAAATTAGACGCTGTGCCCCGTAATGGCGGACCGCAGACGGAGCAACGAGGCGCTGAGCAACTGCGCTTCCACCTCGTGCTCGAGACTGTTCTGGCTCAGGTGAAGCAGTTCGGTCTCGAGTTCGACGGTGTTGCCATCGCGCCGGCGGGCCACCGCCGTGGGGTCCACCGCCAACTGCGGATGCAGGCGGCGCATCCCGTCCACGTCGCCGGCCGTGACCGCAGCGTCGAGCTGACGCTCGAAGTCGGGAGACACATCCAGGCGCTTGTAGTTAGGCGTCTCGAGGTTGGCCAGGTTCGCCGCTATTGCTTCGTGTCGAAGGGCCGAAAGATCCAACAGCCTCTCGGCGGCGAGCAGGTGAGGCTGGTTGAAGAGGGCGTCGATCACAGGCAGTCCTTCCGTTCCTCACCGCGGGAGCACCCGATATGCCACAGCGCAAATTCTGCCGATTCCATTGAATTCCGCTTCCTCCTCAGGGCCCCGGATAGGAAAAAAGTGACCAGGCCCTTCCGCCAATAGGCAAGGAACTCCCCCTCGCCAGACGGACCGCCGCTACCGCTCGCCCCTTTTTGCCGGGTCGACCGACACAGCGATCGTTTCAGAGCCCCCACGGGCCCGCGCCCCACAGGTCCGCCCGCTCCCGCCGCCTTAGCCCGGATGTTTCCTAGCTCTTCCACTGCGACCTGCTGCAGGTCCGGTGGGAGAGGATGTTACCTTCAACATGCGTAACGCCGCTGTCGACAGGACGTCGGAACTCGCGGATGCGGAGCGCGGCCTTCAGGCCGCTTCAATACCCCGACGGCACGCGCGTCGAAGTTCTTGTCGGCCGCCGTCCCGTCCCGTTGAAGCGGCCTAAAGGCCGCGGTCCGACCCGACGGCATCGCGCCTGCCAAGGATTTCGCGGGCTCGCGGACGGTCGCCTTTCGCAAGACCTCTATGAAACAGGCAGGTTAGAGCCCGTCTGAAAATTAGGAAGGGCCCTGCGACGAGGGATTTTGTGCGAGGCCGAGGCGGCGAGACCGGAGCATCCCCGCAGCGGGCTGTGACGCTCGAGCCAACGAAGGCCTCGCGCAAAAGACCCGTCGCCCGGAGGGGCCATTCCTACTTTGTAGACGGGCTCTTATTGCATTGTCCGGCGCACTGGGACCGTGAATCAATTCGCCGTGCTCACCCGAAAGGGACAGGACTTGCTCGCCCTGGGCGCCCTGGTCCTCTCACTCGGCTTGGCGAGCACACTCGCGGTGATTCGAGTGGGAGTCACTCAGAAGGTCGTTGATCCCGCCTCCAATCCCAGCCCGCTCGGGTACACATTCAGCCTCGCCCTGTTCGCCCTGCCGTGCGCCATCTTTGGCGTCTGGGTGGCTCGAAGCCCGCGGACCGGCGAACAGCGACGCGCCTTTGGACTCTCCCTGGCCATCCTCATCCCCCTGGGATTCGTTCTCGACCTCTTCCTGGGTCGAACATTCCTGACATTCCCCAACCCGAGGGCCACCTTGGGAATCCTCGTGCCCGGATTTGATTGGCACGCGGGCTGGCGCGGGCTGTCCGGTCCGGGCTGGAAGCCATACCTGCCCATCGAGGAGTTTGTCTTCTATGCACTGGGATTCACGGCGATGCTCCTGGTCTATGTCTGGGGCGACGCCATTCTTTTTCCCGACAGCAAGATCGACGACCGCCAGCGCACGCCGCGTGTGTTCAAGGGCTGGACGACAACCCTTCCCTTTTGGCTCGGTATCGGAACGGTGCTCTTCGGAGTCTCCTGGGCGATTCGCCGGCATGTCGCCAGCGAAAGCGGCCACGCGTTTCCCGGTTACTTTCTCTTCCTCCTGATCGGAAGCATTCTGCCGAGCCTCGTGTGTTCCCGGGTCGCGTTTCAGTTCATGAATTGGCGCGCCCTGACGCTGGGCTGGTTGTTTGTCCTGGCCATTAGCCAGTCCTGGGAAGCGGGGCTCGGAATTCCGTACGGATGGTGGGGCTACCAACCCGATCAGATGATGGGCCTCTTCATCAAGCCCGCCTGCAATCTCCCGGTCGAGGCCGTCCTGGTATGGACTCTCGGTTCGTGGACGACCGCGATCGTCTACGAAACCATCCTGACCGCTCTCCACGCGGGCCGGTCAGGTTGGAAACTCTTCTCCGTCTTCCGCGTTGCGGAACACGAAATCCAGTCGATCAAACGCCATTCCGCACGGCGGAAGAAATGAAAGGATGCCCCCCCTGCGCGAAGCGGGGCTGAGAGCGACGCGCCCGCAATTCCCAACGGCGCCGCCGCGTCTTAGCGACTGTCTGAAAAATAAGTGGGGTCCTGTTTTCGCGGAAAAGGCCCTATGGCGAGGCGCGACGAGGGAGCATACCCGCCAGCGGTCTGTGACCGAGGAGCAACGAAGCCAGAGGGCCTTTTCCGCGAAAACCCTCCGGGCGACAGGTCTTTTGCGCGAGGCCTTCGTTGGCTCGACCGTCACAGCCCGCTGCGGGGATGCTCCGGTCTCGCCGCCTCGGCCTCGCACAAAATCCCTCGTCGCAGGACTCCAATTATTTTTCAGACAGTCTCTTAGGCCCACCCGCGGGAAGGCCGCTCAGGATGGGGCCGTCTCCGGAGGATCGTCGGTGTCGCCCTCCTTCACGTCGCGTCCGTACTCGTGGAGTTTGTTGCGAAGGGTGCGGATGCTGATGCCAAGAAGGCGGGCGGCATGGGTGCGATTGCCGCCAGTGTGTTCGAGGGCCCGGAAAATCTGGATGCGCTCCAACTCGGCGAGCGACACGATCCCATTGCCCGATGGCAGTCCGCCGGCCGCGGCGACACTCCCATCGCCCGGTTGCCCGCCGGGGGCCGCCGAGGAATGCGACACGACCGGCGCAAACCCGAGATGATCCGTCTCCAGCAACCCGCCATCGCCGCAGAGGATGACTGCGCGCTCGATGACGTTCTGGAGTTCGCGGACGTTGCCAGGCCAGTCGTGATCCATGAGGGCCGCCATGCTCGGATCGGAGACCCCGTTCACCCGGACCCCGTGTTTGCGGGCGAACCGGAGCATGAACTGCTCGGCGAGTAACGGGATGTCCGATCGACGGTCGCGAAGTGGCGGCACGCAGATCGGGACCACGTTGAGGCGGAAGAAGAGGTCCTGACGGAATTCCTTGCGCTGGACGCTTTGTTCGAGGTTTCGGTTGGTGGTGGCGATCACGCGCACATCGACGCGTGATGGTGCGGTTGCCGCCGACGCGTTCCAGTTCGCGCTCCTGGAGGACGCGGAGGAGCTTGGCCTGAACCTGCGGGGAGATCTCGCTGATTTCGTCCAGCAGGATCGTACCGCCGTGGGCGAGTTCGAAGCGCCCCTCGCGCTTTTGGCGATAGCCCCGGTGAAGGCCCCCTTTTCGTGACCGAAGAATTCGCTTTCGATCAGGTTCTCCGGGACGGCGGCGCAATTGACCCGGATGAACGCGGCATTGGCACGGGGGCTTTCGCGGTAAAGCGCGCGGGCCACCAGTTCCTTGCCGGTGCCGCTTTCGCCCTGGATGAGGACGGTGGCCTGGGTGCGGGCGACTTTGCGGACCAGCTGGCGCAGCGTCTCCATGGCGGGGCTGTGGCCGAGCAATTCGTAGCCGGTGTCGTCGGACTCCTCGTGGCTGAGGTAACGATTGACGCGGACGAGTTGAGTGAATTCCTCGGCCTTCTTGAGGGTCACCTCGATTTGCTCCGAGGAGAACGGCTTGATGAGGTAGTCGAAGGCGCCGTTGCGCATGCAATCGACCGCGGATTCGACCGAGCCGAAGCCGGTGGTGATGACGGCGAGCGGTCGCTGCTGGACGGCTCTGAAGTTCGCGGAGCAGATCCGTGCCTTCGCCGTCCGGCAGGCGGACGTCGAGAAAAATCAGGTCGAAATTATCCTTGGAAAGCAGGTCCTGTGCCGCGGCGATCGTGGCCGCGGTGGCGACCTCGTAGCGGCGCTGGCGCAGTTGCTGCTCCAGGTTCTTCCGAACGATCAGCTCATCTTCCAGGACGATGATTTTCTCAATGGGCATGCGGGTGAGCGGGGCTGTTAGCAACCACCCTGACGCCGGTACAGGTCCGCGACAAAATGCGGGCGCTGCCGGTGGACCGAAGGCAATTGTCGGGGCGGCACGAGGCCCTGGCGCAACAGGGCCTGTTCGTTTTCACGGTCCAACACGATGATCTTCATAAGAAAGTCCTGGCTCTCCCGGACCAGGGCGTCGATCCCTGGGTGTCGAGCCCGGCGGGCAGGCTCCATCGCCTGCCAGGCCTCGCGGCACCGGGCCAACTGCTCCTGGGAGACGGCGAGACGGGAAAACAGGGCCTTTCTCGCCTGCGCCCCGCCGGTCAGCGGCTGCGAGAAGCCCACACGCAATGCCTCGCTCTCGGATTGCGCGATACCCAGCAGCTCATGGTAGAGCTCCAGGTTTGATCGGAGCACTTCAAGGATTTCCTGCGGCTCTTTCATGGTCGGTCGCGGTGAGACTGGACGGGTCGAGCGGGCGCAGGATGGCTGCGGTCGCGATGGCCTTCTGAAGCCAGGTGATGTTGTCCCGGCGCCAACTGGCCATGTCCGCCACCAGCTTCAGAGTGGGTGTGGCCTTCTCCCCACCCAATTCGCCGGCACGCGCCATGACCTTCTCATAGAGCTCGGTTGCCTTGGCGGGTTGGGAGAGGCGTTCATAGACCAATCCCATCTGATACCAGACGGGCAACTGCCAATCCAGGGAAGAGTCCAATTCGGCGAGGCGCTGATAGATCTGGAGCGTCCCGACATAGTCGCCCTCACGATAAAGTTCGTTGCCGATCTCGTTGCCCGCCCGCTTCTGCCAGTACGCCCAGGAATCGGGATTGACCGACGCCGAGGCGCGCTGGGACTGGAGGAGTTGCAGGACCTGCTCCAGCGCGTCCTGCGTTCTTCCCTGGTGTTTGTAGGCCTTGGCAAGGAGGAAGCGGACCTCGGGCACCTGGGCCGCTTCGGCGTGGTCCTTGAGGAAGGACTCCGCTTCCGAAGCCGTTCGCTCGACGTCTTCCTGCATGGCGAGCGCCCGGATCAACTTGAACTGCACCAGGCCGCGATTGAGGTAGTTCGAGTCGAGCTTCAGGAGTCGTGACAGGAATTCCGCGGCATCCGCCCAGCGTCCGTCGAGGTAATGTGTGTCCGCGATTTCGATCTGGGACTGGAGGACGAGTCGCTGGAATTGCTCGAATTGATCGAGGCGCAAACGCAGCGCGGTCGTCATCACGGAATAGAATTTGGAAATCGCCAGCTGCGTCGCCCCCATCTTTCGGTAAAGGACTCCCTGCCGCAGCAGGACTTCGACGATGGCGGGATCCCGGGGGTACCGCGTGACGAATTGCGCGTAGATCTGCTGCGCCCGACCCTGGAGGTCCAGGTCCTGGGCGATCCGTCCGAGCTCAAGCAACGCGCTCCGCTGGATGTCGACGGACGCATCCCCCTTGAGGAGTTCAGCCAGGGTCCGCGCGGCTTCCGCCGCCTGACCCTCACTTCGTTGATGCCGGGCAAGTTCAAGCCGGGCCACGTCCTCGCGCGGCCCCGCGCTGGTCGAATCGGCGGGGAGAACCCCGAGAAGCTCATCCTTGACCGTGGGGACGGCTGGCCGCCGCACGGCCCCTTCGCCCATCTCGCCGCTTTCCGCCTCGGCAGATTGGGGAGGCTGCGCGGGCACGGGCAGTGACGGCAATTCAGCCGGATGCTGACTGGCCGAGGGCCGGCCAGGCACCGTGGCAGCCTCGTGGATCGCGGCACTGTCGGCAGGCGAATCGGCGACGGGCGGAGGGGAACCGCCAGCAGCGTTTCTCCCTGAAAAGGAGAGAGCCGTGGCGGCGAAGGCGAGCGCAGCGACGCGATGGGAGGCGGCCAGGAGCATGGAGTCTCAGGGGGTGACGGTGTAGGTCGCCTTACTGACGGCCCTGCCTGGCGCCTGGGGTGGAATGAACGGCACCGGTGTGACAAGCGTGGGATTGACGCCGCCCTGCGGACCCGTGAAGTACGGGATCAGCAGTTGAGGCGACAGGACCTCGCGAATGGGAAGTGCGGCCGGCTGGAGGAGCTCCGTCGCGGGCAGGGGCGCATGGGTGGCGACCGGGGGCGCGAGCGACGAGACCGGGACCGGGCCTTGCGGAGCAGGTGTCGGCGGCGGCGGCCCTGCGGCCGGGGATGCCTGGACCTGCTCGGCGCTTCCGACAGGCGGCGAAACCGGGGTGGCCACGGCGGAGAGATTCGTGCGGATGACCGCGGCTTCAGCGCCCACCGGCGCCTCGGGAGGGGGGGGTTGAAAACGAAGGCGCGCAGGACCGAGCCGGGCAAGATAACCCGGACCCGCCGAAGCCGGCAGCGCGACGGCCAGGAGGCCACCGGCCGCCCATTTCCACAGGCGTGTAGGGATCATGAGAGTTTGGAAGCTTGAATGGGCAATTCCTGGTTCCACCCTGTTCTGGCCTCAGGAGGCAACGGCTTCCTTTCCATTCAGGGTTGAGAGCGCCTCCTGATAGGAGGACGCGAAGTGCCAGTCCTTGGTCTCTTCGTATTTCCGACATTCCTGCACCACGACGGCGGATCCCACCATGCAGAGACGGAGGGACATTTCCCGGCAGACCTCGGCCACCTCGAGACCGAGTTTGATCAGGGAAATGTCGGCAGAGGTGAGCGCGCTCATATCGAGGACGAGTCGATCGAGGCCGGAATCGACGGCCTCGGCGACCTTCGCCCGGAGGTGACCCGCGACCTCGTGGGCGATGGCGGTTCCGAATGCCGATGGGAGGATCAGGGCGAGGAGGCCGTCGCGATTCTGAAAATACCTATAGGAGGTGTCGAGATTGAGGGCGCGGGAGATCTTGAGCTTGGCGTCCTCCATATCGATGGGCTTGGTGATGACGCCGGCGAAGCCCGTGTGCTGGGCGCGCACCTGATCATCGGCGGCGGTCTTCACGCACATGCCGAAGATCGGGGCGGCCTTCAGGTGAGGATTGGCCCTGAGGGTCTGGAACAGGTTGAACCCGCCGTCACCCGGGAGGGACAGGCTCACCAGGACGACATCCGGCTTGGATTGGTTGCAGAACTCGATCGCCTCGGCGGGTTTTGCCCGGTCGTGAACGGACCAGCGGGTGTTGGACAGACCGGCACGGACCTGTTCACTGATGGCCGGCTTGTCGTCGACCACAAGGATCGTGAGCGGGTCATCGAACCTCTTCGGCTGGTCCTGGGTGCCGCCTTTGGGCTTCAGGTCCACGATGCGCCCGACCCGTTCAACAATGAGTTCCTCCTTGAATGGCTTCACCAGGTAATCGCGGACACCCTGCTTGGCGATGCGCAGGACATTGTCGCGTCCGGACTCGGCGGTGAGCATCACCACCGGGATGCCCTTGAGCTCGGGATCGGATTTGAGCTTGGTGAGGGCCTCATAGCCGTCCATGACGGGCATGGTGAGGTCCAGGATGATGATGTTTGGCTTTTCGCGTGCGGCGACGGCAAGTCCTTCAACCCCGTTGGAGGCTTCCATGACCTCGCAATCGAAGGGTTTGAAGGCCTTGGAAACGATCAAGCGGATCGTTTTGCTGTCATCAACCGTAAGGATTTTGACTGGCATAGGCCGTGTTCAGCTCGGTTTGATCAACGTCTCCACCAGCAACCGCTGATCCCCGCAGCGGAAGGTGCTGAGGCGACGGGTGGTGGTGCTGATCGATTCGACAACAAAATGACTCCCCCGGACAATGGAGGGAATGGTCAAGACGCAGGGCATCCCGCGATCCGAGAGCTGGGATTTGATCTGACCCACGACCATATTGGTAAGTTCCCCGATCGCATCATTCACCATCTCCTCGTTTTCGATCTCAGCGTCGCTGAGACCGAGGAGGATGCCGGTGATTCGTCGGGCGAAACTGGCAGACGCATACACGTAGACCACGCCGGACAGTCTCCCGATGAACCCGACAGAGCCGGCCACGTGGGGCTCGCCATCCCAGACCGGCTCGGACGGGGGCTCTGGCGAAATCTCGAGATTCAACATCGTCTCGAACGCCCGTGCGACCGCCTGCATGACCAAGACTTCTAACTGGTCAATCATGCATCCATTCCATCGGCAGAATTTTCCGGCGCTTTAGCCCCCGATGCATGGGATTGCGGGTGAGTAAACCTTTGCCCCGGGCCAACCGATGACTGTTCCAGATGAGTACGTTCGTGGCACCGCCGATGGCGGATCTGCCCAGATTGGATCGTCCACAGATCGTGGCGCGCCTCCAGCGCTGTCCCCGACTGCCGTCCCTGGGCAGCGTCCAGAGCGCGCTGCGAGAGCTTCTGGGAGCCGATCATCGCTACACGTCCCAGATTGCCGAAGTCATTCGCCGCGATCCGAGCCTGACGACGCGGCTGCTGCGCCTGGTCAACTCGGTTTATTACGGTTTCTCGAGCCCGATCCACAGCATCGAGGAGGCGGTCTTCTTCCTCGGGATTCGCCAGATCCGGCAATTGGCCCTCATGACGCCGGTCGTGGAGGATCTCCAGCGGCTGGCGCCCTCCTGCCGGTTCGAATGGCGCGATTTCTGGCGGCATTGCATCGGCACGGCCCTTCTCACGCGCGAGGTCCATGGAGCATTCGATGTTCCGGAGGACGAATCCGACTATGTCGCCGGCCTGATCCACGACATCGGCAAAATCCTGATGGCCGCAATCAGCCCCGAACACTTCATCCAGATCCAGGCGGCACATCAGGAGACCCGACGTCCGCTGTGCGAGATCGAGAGGGAGATCCTGGGAGCCGACCACACCGAAGTCGGCGCCCTTTACCTGCAGGCTCACAAACTGCCCGAAGTCTTCGTCGAAGCGATTCGCTTTCACCACGATCCGACGCAGGCCGAACACCAGCCACGACTCGCCGCCGCCGTCCAGGTCGCCGACCTCCTCGCCCTCAACGCCGGGCTCGGCGATAGCGGGAACCGTGACGACATCACCGAGGACGCGTGGACCGACTGCGCTGGCTGGGGCCTGCTCTGCCAGAACCGAACCGCGGCCGAGAGCGCGCTCGCCGAGGCGGCTCTTCTTCGGTGCGTCCGGCGTCTGCCAGGCCTTCTGGACGGCATTGTGTGACCCTGGGCTGCGGATGGGCGATCCCCACGCCTCCCGGCCCGATTTCACCTCGGCGTCGGACCCGGGACCCAAGCGCGTCGCGCGTCCTGCCCGTCGACAACGATCCTGGTTCCCATTCCGTTCAACACGAGCGTTGCTCACGGTCCATGGTCGCGTCATGGCTTGTCGGAATTGGGAACCGGGTCCGATGTCTCTGCGGCGCCATGGAGGGAGCGGTTCAGTTCCTGCACGAGTTCCTTCATTTGAAATGGTTTTTGGAGATATCGAATGGTTCCTCCGGAGGCCCGCTCGGCTTCCTCCTTCTGGCTTGGCAGGCCGCTGATCGCGATGATCGGAATCGAGGGTCGGAACCGTCGGAACATCGCGATGGCGGTCGCCCCGTCCAAAAAGGGAAGGACCATATCCATGACGACCGCGGCGATTTCTGCCTGCCGCCGACCGAACAGGGAGACCGCTTCCGCGCCGTCGCCGGCGGTGAGCACTCGGTAGCCCACCCGTTCCAGGCTGGTCCGCACCAGTTCGCGAATGGCATCCTCATCGTCGACGACAAGGATCCACTGCTTCTCACCCGGCGGAGTGAAGGTGGAAACGGCGGGGAGCGCTTCGGCCGCGGCGTCGGCGTCGGCTGGCAGATGGACCCGAAAGGCCGAGCCGGCGCCAAGGTGAGTTGTGACCTCCAGGAAGCCTCCGTGCGAACGGACGATGCTTTGAGCCGTGGATAAACCAAGGCCGGTGCCGCCGATGTGGGTCTTTGTCGTAAAGAACGGGTCGAAGATCCGGTTGAGAATCTCCGGCGGAATTCCGGTCCCGGTGTCGGCGATGGCGACCACGACGTACCGCCCGGGACGGGCCTCGGAGGGCGGTTGGATGGCCGAAAGATCGAGGTCGAGGTTGCTGAGGCTCAGCGTCAGGACGCCGCCGCGAGGCATGGCGTCCCGGGCATTGACACAGAGGTTCAGCAGGACCTGGTGGAGCTGGGTGGCATCGCCAAGGACCTGCCACACCTTTTCATCGATGCGCGTGTGGACCTGGATGCTCTTGGGAAACGTCTCTCCAAGAATGGTCGCGGTTTCCTTCACAAGGTACCGCAGGTCCATGCGACCCCGGGTGCCCTCGACACCCCTGCCAAATAGAAGGAGTTGACGGATGATCTCGGTTCCGCGCCGCGTGCTGCGGGACAGGAGATCCAGGAAGCGCGCGCCATCGGGTCCCACGACGGATGACCGCAGCAGATCGGCCACCATCTGAACGGGTGTGAGGACGTTGTTCAGGTCGTGGGCGATTCCGCAGGCGAGGGTGCCGAGGCTCTCGAGGCGTTGCCCGCGGAAGACCTGCTTCTGGAGCTGCCGGCGTTCGGTGACATCCGCCGCCGCCAGGAGAATCGCCTTCGGTCGATCCTGGGCGTCGCGAAACAGATTGGCGCGACCCTCGACGACAAGGGGCTGACGGTTGCGGGTATAGGGTTGGAGTTCCCCTTCCCAATCGCCTTCCTCCAGGACGTCCTGACGCAGTTGAAGCCAGGGCGCCCGGGAGCCTCCCAGGATGAGCGTCGAGAGCTCCTGGCCAACGGCCTCGGCGCTGGTCCATCCGAACAGGCGCTCGGCGCCCTGATACCAGGACTTCACCCGCCCCTCCATGTCCACGGCCATCACCGCGTCATGAACGGTCCCCAGCAGCGCGGTCCATTCCCGGGCGCGCTCCTCGACCGCCAGCTCCGGCACGTGTGGCGCGCCGGCCAGGTCCCCCGAGCCGTGCAAGGACGGCCGCGTGTCGACGGCGGGTATTTTGGAGCCTGCCATCGAAGAGACGTCTGTTGAGGTCGCCATTTGGGCATCATTCCCGGGAACCGATCTGGGAACACCTTGGAATCCCCATCGGAACGTTGGAAGGAGTCTTCTCCTCGCAACTGTTCTTTACCCGAGGTGTGCGAGGTCGAGGAAGTAAAAGTTGGCCGGCAGGTGCACTTGTATTTGCTAGGGCGCGGTTACTCCCGAGACGTCTCTACGCGCCTTTCGTTAGGGAAACTCGATACGCCGCGAGCCAGCGGGCGCGTTCGCCCCATGCCACGGTCGGCGCCTTCGACTGTTCGCCCGTTGCCCCGCCGGGTGTCGCCCTCCTGTGCCGCAGGAGCCTGTGGCGCGGGTCCCGGGGGCGGGGCTGAATCGGAAACCTCGTCTCCCATGAGCTGTTGAAGCCTGGCCACGGCCCGACGCAGCGCGACGGCCCGTGTGTCGAGTTCCGCCCCCACCGCGGAGGCCTCTTCGGCGGCGGCCACCGTATTCTGGGTGACGCCATCGATCTGGGAGACAGCGGAGGCGACCTGACGAATCCCCGTGCTTTGCTCGTGACTGGCCGCCGCGATCGCCGCGACGCATTCATTCAGCCGACGGGAGAGGTCGACAATCTCCGCGAACTTGGAGGCGACCGCCCTGGACACGGTCACGCCCTCCCCGGTCGCCAGAACGGCCGATTCAATCTTCCCGGCGGTCTCGCGCGCGGCCTCGGCGCTGCGTTTCGCGAGCGCCCGGACCTCGTTGGCGACCACGGCGAAGCCAAGACCCGCCTCGCCGGCGCGGGCGGCCTCAACAGCGGCATTCAAAGCGAGGATGTTCGTTTGAAAGGCGATTTCGTCGATGGTCCTGATGATGTCGCGGATATCTTCGCTCGAAGTCTGCATCGCCTGGATGGCGGAATTCATCCGGTCGACGTCACTCGCCCCGGCCTCGGCGCCGCGCCGGGCCTGTTCAGCGAGTTGTCTCGCGCGCGCGGCGCCCTCGGAGTTGCGCTGGGTCATGCCCGACATTTCCTGGAGAGCAGCGCCCGTCTCCTCCATGGCTGCGGCCTGTTTGCTCGCGCCTTCGGCCAGGCGACGGCTCGATTCGGCGATCTGCGCGGCGGCATCGCCCATCTCCCCGGCGTTTTCGCCAAGGTCGGCGATGGCCAGGGTGATGGGACGACTCAGACCGCGGGAGATCGACCAACCGACAAACAGAGCGAGCAGGACGGCCGATCCGGCAAGTCCCCCGGTCCAGACGAGCATGCGTTCAAGGCCCGCGTCCACCTGACGCACCGAATCCGTAAAATCATCGTAGTACGTGCTCGCGCTGACCACCCACTCGTAGGGCGGAAAATACATCGCCGCGACGAACTTCTCGCGTGCTGTCGACTCGCCGGAATCCTTCCAGCGATAATTGATGGACACGATAGTGTCCGGCGGCGCGCTGGTCGCGCGCTGGATCAGATCCCGGAGGAAATAATGGCCCGAATCGTCCCTGGCGTCCCAGACGCTTTGGCCGTTGCGTTCCCCGTTTCGGGACAAGACATAGCTGCCCTTGTGCGGCCCCTTGCCATTCAGAATGAAGATGTATCCGGTCCGGCCGACCACGATCTTCTTCAGGCTGTCCTGCAGGTCCCGGTTAATGTCTTCCAGGCTCGACCCGACGAAAAGCATGCCGATGACCCTCGAGTGATCCTGGTTCCAGATCGGTTCGTAGGAGGTATCACACCACTCACTCACGACCTGCGCCTGTCCGCGATAGGTCTCGCCCTTGAGGACGGTGGAGACCACCGGGTTGTCGGATCCATCGGGCTGAGTCCGGGGGATGTAGGTGCCGAGGGCACGCTGGCCATTGGTCATGACCACGCTGGTGCAGACCCGCAACATGTCCCCGGCCTCGTTCATCCGTTGAAACACCGTGACCCAGGCGCCGGTCAGCCGGGTGAGGGAATCGACAAACAGGGCCGGCGCATTCGTCTCCCGGATTTGGCCCAGCCAATGATCGCCCAGGAAGGCCTTGGGGAGTTGAACGTCCGTGACCGTGCCGCTGTACTGGTTGGCGGCCCGCCAGCCGATGGAGTCCCTGTCCAGGCGAAACCCGCCCTCCTGCTGCAACGTTTCGTGGGCGGCCCCGAGTGAGACGGTCAGGCGCCGCCCCGTCTGGGCGTGATACCCCTCGAGCTCGCGAAGGATGGCCCGGATCATGCCGCGAGCCGATTCCTGACCCTGTTCCCGCTGGAGACGAACCAGGCGGGAGCGGAGTTGCGATTTCTGGAGGACGGCCGACGCGAGAAGGGCAACCGTGCAAAGGGTGACGGGGACGACGGCGAGCAGACCGATTTTGGTTCCAATCTTCATGGGCGGCAGCCAGTACGTTTCATTGGAAGGTGTATTTCGCACCCAGCGCGACGAGGTGGCGTTCGAACTCCCGTCCCGGGAGGAAAGGGATTTCGCTGAGTCCCTTCTCGTATTGGTACGAGGCCTCGGCGCTGAAATGCGGGGTGAACCGGTAGTTCAGCAAGCCGTTGCCGGAGAGGATCCAATCGTTGCGCGCGGCCGGCGCCAGGAAGTCGGTGTTGTACGCGCGGCCGCCGACCCCGACGGTGAGCCTGTCCGTCAGTTTCCGCCGCCAGGCAAGATCGTACGTCAAGTCCTCGTAAGTGCTCCGGCCGCTGAATCCAGGTTGCTCGTACTGGCGCACGGAAACCGAGATCGTGTCTCCGGGATCCGGCGTCGCCGTCAGGCAAGCATCCACATACAGGTTAAGTTCGTCATGGTCCCCGAAGCCTGCCGGGACCCGGGATCCGTACCTGCGGAATTCGGGTCCTGCGGTCGCTGCCGCGTTGAGCCACGGGAACAGCTTGCCCTCCACGATCGCGAGCAGGCGGTGGAAATGGTTGTCGTACTCCTCGGGGAATTGGAGCAGTTGCGATTGGTCCTGAAATCCAAAGCGGTAGCCGACGAACGCCAGGGCCTCGCCGATCGCCTTGCGACCAAAGTCGGCCCCGGCGACAAACTCGTTCCGATCGACATAGTTTTGATAACCCGGTTCCAGCGATTGAAGCGTGCAGAAGTCATGAAGATAAAACTGCGCCACCGGTCGCACGGTCCAGGACCCGAGAGTCTGAGTGACTTTGAGGCCGCTTCGCAGGATCGTGGCATCGCGTCGGTCCCGAAGCGCTATCCCGCCGGCGGCGGGCGGACCGCCGGCTCCCGTCCACACGGGCCCGAGATGGCTTCCGTCGATGGCCGACAGGGTGTTGGAAATCTCGTAGCGGGTGTCCCGCACCTTGCCATCCAGGGTCAGCCCGCCGCGGTGGAGGACGTAATTCTCACCGGGTTCGTCATGAAAAAATGCGAACTCCGGAGAATAGGTGATGCCGATATGAAACGCCTCGGACGGCTTCCAGGCGAACCCGGCCTGCGGCAGGAGCGTCGTTACGAACGATTCGCGATGGGCAAGATCGGTTACGGATTGGAGGTAGACGTTGCTGTCGAAGGCCTCCCGCACGGAGGCACTCGCCGACCACGACCAGCTCCGCGATGGGTCCGGCGCGGCCGGAGATTGGGAGGATTCACTCGCGGCGGCACCCAGGCCCGAGAGCGGAAGGCCGGCCAGGGCCGCCGTCCAAATCCAATGCACAGGTTCACGCATTCTTTTGACCTTGCTTTGCCGGGGCATCGGTTGACGCTGCAGGGAACCCCCAGGGGGACTTCCCCAGGACCTGTCGTATGAACATGCCGTGCCTCCCGTCACTCCTTGGCTGCCTTCTGGTCCTTCTCGCGGGCTGTGCCACGCCCACAACCGGGACACCGACACGAAGCGGCGCGAGGAATACCCGGACCGAAGGTGTGTGTCTGACCCAGGGCCCGTTCCGGCCGCCGGAAGTCGGATGGACCCTGTCACCCCCTGGAGAGAGGTTCTAAGAGACTGTCTGAAAAATAATTGGAGTCCTGCGACGAGGGATTTTGTGCGAGGCCGAGGCGGCGAGACCGGAGCATCCCCGCAGCGGGCTGTGACGCTCGAGCCAACGAAGGCCTCGCGCAAAAGACCTGTCGCCCGGAGGGTTTTCGCGGAAAAGGCCCTCTGGCTTCGTTGCTCCTCGGTCACAGACCGCTGGCGGGTATGCTCCCTCGTCGCGCCTCGCCATAGGGCCTTTTCCGCGAAAACAGGACCCCACTTATTTTTCAGACAGTCTCTAAGGCCGGGTGGACGTCGATCCGGGTTTGGGTCCGCTGGGTGGTTTTCCTTCCGCCGGGACGCGTCCATGGCACGCGCGAGATCAGCGCCGTGGGTCTCCGAATCTCAAGGACCAGCACGTCATTCGCCATTCGACGGGGATTCGCACGCTCGATGCGGACGCGGGGGCGACCGGGACTGCAACCGGAGCGCGGTCCGGCTCACAGAGCCGTCGCCAGTCCCTGCGTCCGGATCGGTCCGTTGCGCCTCCGGCCGTTCTCCCTCGCAGGCGCAAGGTGCGCCGGTTGCGAGGCCGAAATGCGGCAATCCGATGGCGGTGAAGGTGCATGCGATCAGCCACGAAGAGATCCAGAGACGGTCTGCGCTCCCAGGATTTGGTCGATGTCCAGGAGCCCTTTGACCGTGCCCTTGATCTTGGCCATCCCGAGGATGTAATCGGTTTGGGCCTGGGACCCGAAATCCAGCGCGGCCTCGATGTCGCCAGCGGCGATCTGGGTCACTTCTTCGACCGCATCCACGATCAACCCCGTCTGCGTGCAGACGCCGGAGGGCGATTCCAAACGGACGACGACGATGCAGGTCTGCTCGGTGGGTTCCTTCGCAGCGAGTCCGAATCGGATGCGCAAATCGATGACCGGAATGATCTTCCCGCGAAGGTTGATGACCCCGCGGACATACTCCGGCATCTGCGGGACCGGTGTGATATCCGTGAACCGGATGATCTCCCGGATCTTCAGCACCTTGATGCCGTAGGACTCGCGGCCCAACACGAAGGTCAGATATTTGCCGGCGGCGGCCTTTTCCGCTGGCGGGGGGGCAGTGAGCGCGTCGGTCATTGGGATGCGGGCTTTGGGGTCTTGAAAGGTGCCTACCTGGGCAGTCTATCGGCCATGGCAGAGAAAACCTGAGCGATCATGAGGACACCCGACGGGCACCCGGGCGGCCTGCGGAGGACTTGCGGGACTTGGGGGCGAATGGATGGAACGCGTCATGCCGCCTTGGCGAGCGAGGATTTGCGCGACCCGACGAGGCCCTCGACGTCGAGAATCAGTCCCACCCGGCCGTCGCCGAGGATGGCGGCACCGGCGAGGGCAACGCTCTGCTTGAAGGTGGCGCCGAGACTCTTGATGACGACCTCCTGTTTGCCGAGCAGATCGTCCACGAGCACGCAACGACTCTCCCGATCGCACTCCACAACGATGATGATGCCCTCCGTGGGGGACTTCGCGCGGGCCTCGATCCCGAACAGCGAACCCAGCCGGATCAACGGCAGCAATCGTCCCCGGACATTCACGATCTCCGACCCCTGCAGGCTGCTCATCATCTCCACGGTCGGGCGGAACGATTCGCGGACAGCGAGGGTCGGGAGGATGTATCGTTGCTGACCGACGCCGACAATCATCCCATCGATGATCGCCAGGGTGAGCGGGAGGTGGATCGTGAATCGGGAGCCTTTCCCCGGCGCCGATTCGATCTCCACCTTTCCACGAAGCTTCTCGATGTTCCGGCGGACGACATCCATGCCGACGCCGCGCCCGGAGATGTCCGTCACCTTTTCCGCCGTGGAAAACCCCGGCGCAAAAATCAGGGCGAAGATCTCCGGCTCCGAGAGTCGGGCCTCCGGCGAGAGAATGCCCTTCTCGATGGCCTTCTTCAGGATCCGATCCTGACGGAGCCCTGCCCCGTCATCCCGGACTTCCACGACGATGTTGCCACCCTGGTGATAGGCGCGGAGTTCAATGACGCCGAGGGCCGGTTTGCCTGCGGCGACACGATCGTCCGGGGCCTCGATTCCATGATCCATGGCATTGCGGATCATGTGAACGAGCGGGTCACTGATCTCCTCGACGATGGTTCGGTCGAGTTCGGTTTCCTCGCCGCTCATGCGGAGTTCGACCTGCTTGCCGGACTTGAGCCCGAGGTCCCGAACGAGCCGGGTCATCTTCTGGAAGGTGGTGCGGATCGGCACCATGCGCAGTGACATCGCCACGCGCTGCAGCTCCCGGGTGATGCGTCCCAACTGAGCCAGGTTGCGAGTCAACTGCTGGGTCTGGAGGGTGCGCAAGCCGGCGTCCTGAACCACGAGCGACTGGGCGATCACCATCTCACCCACGAGATCCACGAGGCCGTCGAGCTTCTGCGTGTCGACCTTCACCGCCGCACCGGACCCGGACGCGCGCGGTGGTGGTCCGCCGTGGCGCGCCGCCTGCCGATCATCGGTGACCGTCGCCGCCGGCGCCGTCGCGCCTGGGCGCCCCTCACATGCCGCGGCTTCCGGCTGCGCCTCGGCTGGCTCGCGATTCTCCGCGATCCCGCCACCCTGCGCGAAAGTGAATTCCAAAGGCATCTCCGGCGCGCGGCTCGCCGCGCCTGTCGGTCTTTCGGCAGCGTGCCCGGCCTGAACGACCTTGCGGACCCGATCCAGGACATGGCCGATGGAAATCCGAATCGCCTCGCCCGCTTCACAGCCGCCGAGTTGCGCCTCGATGGCACTGACGAAGCGTTTGAGGGTGTCGGCCCCCGCCAGGATGAGGTCGATGACGGTCGAATCGATCTTCAGGGTGTTCTGCCGGGCCTGGTCCAGCAGCGATTCGAGTTCATGGGCCAGCCGGTTGATCGGCTTGAGGTTCAGGAATCCGGAGCCGCCCTTGAAGGTGTGGAAGGCGCGAAAGATCGAGTCGAGCGTCGCCGAGTCCGAGGGGTTTTCCTCGAGGGTCAGGACTCCCAGTTCGATGTTCTGCAGGTGCTCGAGGGACTCGTGAGTGAATTCCCGCAGGAGATCCCGGTCATTCTCCAGGTTCAACAGGATGGCCTCCTCGGCTTGCTCCGGGGCCGGGACGACAACCGGTTCGAACGCGGGCACGCCCAACGTCGACTCCAATGGACCCGGGCCGCCCTCGGAGGGGTGGAAGGGCGCGACGGGTTCTCCCGCCCCGAGAGCCAGGAGGCTTCCCTGGATCCATTCCGTCCATTGTTGCAGCCGTTGGAGGCAATTGGCATCGAGACAGCCAGCGGTCAGGGCCGCGTCGATCCAGGTGCGAACGGGAATGAGGCCGTCACGGAGTCCTCCGGGCCATCCGTCGCGCTTCACCTCCTCTTCGATTTCGGAGAGGAGGCTGTTGATCGGCAGCAGCCCGTTGTCCTTTCCGGGTTCTGCGAGGACGAGTTCGAGCGCGACTTTGTCGACGCTCCTGTTCAATGCTGAGATGTCGCCTGGATCCGGAATGGGCATCGCGATACGGGAGACACGGCCTCCCACGGGATTCATCGGCAGTTCAACGGGAGGGCTTGAGGGGCAGGAATTCCCGCGTTAATTAGCATTCGCGGCTGGAGCCTCGACTGGGACTTTCTCCAACAGAGAGTCACTCAGGAACGAACTACCGGCGGAATACACGATCCCCAGGAATCCGGGCGCTGAACGGCGTGACACCGGGGAGCCCAGGGCTCAATGGGTAGCCGCATGGATGACGGCGCCCGCGACGGCAATCAGTCCGCCGAGCAGGGATCGCGGCGTGGGATGTTCGCCCTCCACTCGCATCGAAAACGGGATGATCACGAGCGGGGTGAGCGCCACGATCGGCAGGACAACGCCCGTTCCGCGCTCGGCCAGGGCCCATTGAAAGCAACTCACCCCGAGTGCCGGTCCCGCAAGGGAGTTCACCACCACCCATGGCGCCGCCTTTCGCAGCCGCTCCCTGCTCCCGCTCGACAGACCCCGACCATGAGCCAGCAGGGCCGCAAGGCGCCGCCGCTTCGTCCAGGCGTAAACCGCGGTGCTCAAGGCGACCCCCGCAATGATCCGCTGGTAGGCGGCGCTGATCCCGCCGATCGGCTGTCCCGCCTCGCGCGCCGTCTCGAAGGCGCGCCGGCTCAGCACCGCTCCAAGCCCCTGCCCGGACGCAGCAACCAGCGCGAAGGCAATTCCAGCCCGAAACCCGGATCCCGGCGGCACCGGTCTCCGCCGGTCAGGAAACAGGGCGATGCCGACCCCCGCCAGGATCAGGATGCCGGCGATCATCTCCCGCCCGGACATGGCTTGTCCCAGCCAGATCCACTCCGTTGCGGCGGCGAGCGGGGCGGCGGTGCAATGGACGATCAGGATCACGAGACGCGAGCCGAGTCTTGGATAGGCGTAGTAAAGCGCGATGTCACCGACGCCGAACCCGATGAAACCGCTGACCAGAAACCACCCCAGCGCGGGCCCGCGAAGCCCGGCTCCCCAGACGTGGGCGTAGATCGCCAGCATCCCCGTGGCGAGAAGGAGGCGCCAGAAGTTCGCTTCGAGACTCGGCAGGATGCGCGTCGAACGCGCGGCGGTGACCCCCGAGATCGAGAAGAGGATGGTGGTCAGGAATGCGGCGAACACGAGTGGATCGCCTCTTCAGGTCCTGGCGTCTTCGTCCGACAGGGCGAGCGCCACCGCGTCTTCGAGTGAGAGCCGGCGTCCTTCTTCGAAGAACGCGCCGTACAAACCGGGGAGCAATCCGCGACAGCCGTCGGCCAGCGTCCGATCCAGTCGTTCCTTCTCCGAAGGGGACAGCGGGGCGCCGATCGAGTCTCGCAGGGCGGCGGCGGCGCCAGCCAGCCGGAGCGCCACGCGGGCGCGACCCCTGGCGGCGGCCACCTGGGCGAAGAGTTCCAGCGAGAAAGCAAGACCTGTGCGATCTCCCAGGTCCCGGTTGACGTGGATGTTTTCGACCAGGAATTCGCGGGCGCCCGCGTGGTCGCCCTGGGTCAACGCGACATCGGCAAGGCTGCCAAGCGCGTTGGCAATGGACCAGCGGTCGCCCAGTTCGCGATTGATCGCGACGCATTCTTCGAGAAGCTTGCGCGCCCCCGCGGCGTCCCCGAGGTCGCGAACGACCAGGCCAAGGTTATTGAGGGAATTTCCGATGGCCCAACGATCCCCGAGTTCCCTCCGCAGCGCGAGGCTCTCCTCATAGAGCCGGCGCGCCTCGGCGAAGCTGCCCTGAAACCACGCGATAATACCGAGGTTGCTGAGGAGGCTCGCCACGCCGGCGAGGTCGTCGTGGTGGCGCCGGGTCTCGAGGCTGGCGGTGTAGAGATTGCGCGCGCGCTCGTAGTCGCCCTGTTGAGCGGCGACCGAACCCAGGTGGTGCAGCGTCTGGGCGACGCCCGGTTCATCGCCAACCGCGTCGAACAGGGCCCGGGCCGCATCGAGCTGAAGCGTGGCCTCGGCATAGACACCCTGTTTTCGGTGCAGCTCCGCCAGCGCCACCCGCGCCCGCGCCTGGGAGCCCCTGTCTTCAATCTGTTCCGCCAGGAGCAGCGCTCCCCGGTAGACATCCGCGGCGCCAGGCCAGTCGCCAACGGTCTCAAGGACCCGACCCAGGCTGAGCTGCGGATCAATCCGTGCCGCCGGTTCGAGCAGCGGGAGGGCGCGGCGAAAATAATCGATCGCGGCCGTGTTGGCATAGCGTCCCTGCGCCGCATAGGCCGCGCGCAGAAGAAAATGAAGCCGCTTGTCGGCGTGACCGCTGCGGTCGAAATGGAACGCGAGCAGATCGAGGTGGCGCTCGAGTTCATGGGTGTAGCGGACTTCCAGGAAGAGGCCCAGTTCACCATGGAGCCGGGCGCGCGTCGCGAACGGCAGCGTTTCGTAGGCGACCTCCTGCGTGACGACGTGCTTGAAGATGAACGCAAGCTGGGGTTCGGGCCGTTCCAGCATGGTCAGATCGAGGCGCTCCAGTTCGTGGAGATCCGAACGAACCTCCCGCTCCGCCAGGGACGGATAGATGGCGCTGATCGTCCCCGGTTCGAAGACGCGCCCGATGACGCTCGCCACCTTGAGGGTCGGCTTCTGACGTTCACTGAGGCGATCCATCCGGCTGAGAATGAGGCTCTGAAGACTTGTCGGCAGCTCCACGCCCTCCCACGCACGCGGATCATTCGGCTCCAACCCCTGATCCCGGAGAAAATGAATCAGTTCCTCCAGGTAAAACGGGTTTCCCTGCGAACGTTCCACGAGTTTCTGCACCACCGTCGCATCCGGCTCGGGCCCGCCCCCGCCGGGCCGCGCAAGCTTGAGTCGGATCAATGCGGCCGCCTCCTCCGCATTCAATTCGCCGAGGCGCACGAGGGACGTGTGCGGCAGGTTCCGCCAACCGGCCGCGGTGGCCGGGCCGGCGTCGGACGGTCGGGACGCCAGCAGGAGCACGACGCGCAGGAAAGTGAGTCCGCGCGCGATCACCTCGACAAGCTCCCTCGAAAGCGGATCCAGCCAGTGCGCGTCCTCGAGCACCATGAGGATGGGCACCTGTTCGGCCCGCTTGCGCAGGCATTCGACCAGGAGACTTTCGAGCGACGCCTTGCGAAGCTTGGCGTCCAGCGAACGGGTTGTGTCGTTGTCCGGAAAGGCGACATTCAGCACGGCGCCGATCAACGGAAGCCGCGGCAACAGGGCCGGGTTCATCTCGAGCAACTGACCCGCCACCGCCGCCGCCTGCACCGCCACGCCGGATTCGCGCTGAAGATAGAAGAACGCGCGCCACACCCCCAGCCACGCGAGGTAACTGGTGTTGGTTCCAATCGACTGGGCCTGTCCCCCCAAAGCCTGGAAGCCTCGTGAGCGCGCGGCGCGCACCGCCTCCGCCACCAGCCGGGACTTGCCCATCCCAGCCTCGGCCAGGATCTCGATCACCTGCCCCCGTCCCCCCGGGCTTCCTCCAGCCGGTCAAGAACGGTCCGGAGTTCCGCCGCCCGACCGACCATCGGGGTCGCGTGCGCCGGTTCGGTCAGTTCCATTCCATCGTCGGCCCGCCGATCGCGAAGACGAAAGACAGGGACCGGCCGGGACTTTCCCTTGATCACAAGCGGAAGGACCGGCTCCCAAACAAAGGCATCACCGCCGGCGTCACGCGACCGACCGCTGACGAGGACCTCGCCGCGACTGGCGTGCTCCATGAGCCGTGCGGCGAGGTTGACCTCGTCTCCCAGGACGCCGTAAGTACGGCGCGCGGTGGCTCCATACGCCCCGGTTCGAAAGGTGCCCTGGCTGATGCCCACCTGGGGCGCCGCATCGAAACCGAGGTCCGCCGGCGGGTTTCGCAGCTCGAGCGCCGCCGTCAGCGCCCGCACGGCGTCATCCTCGTGGGCGATCGGCGCCCCGAAGGCACAATAGAGATAACTCCCCTTGTCGCCGACCGACACGTGATGAAGGAATCCCTCGTAGGTGGCCACCACGCGCTGAATCCAGCGGACAAACCCGTCCAGTTTGGCGCCAGCCGCGGAATCGTGGTCGTAATCAATTCCACCGAAGCGGAGGAACAACGCCACGGCGGGTCGCAGTTCCGTGAGGAACTCACCCTGCCCCGCCACAAGACGGTTAAATACCGGGGGAAGAAGCCACGGCCGGACGACCGAGTCCTCCAGCGGCGGGGGCGCCTCCCCGGGCGCCGGCTCGGGCGCGTCCCTGAGTCCGCGCACGACCGCAAACGACCGCGCCCCGGACGATCCGGCCCGCCACTCCTGAATCTCGAGCTTCTTCTCGAGGACCCTCGCGGTCGCGTCGGCAACGAGCAACTCACCCTTCCTCGCGCTGTTCGCGGTCTCCGTCATCTCCACCACCGTCCGTCCAGCGAGAACATCGAGGACCTGGATGGCTGGATCCCCGACGGCAAAGCGCCGCACGTTCCCGGTCGCGATGCCGACCTTGAGGGAAAGCGTCACAGGCGCACCGCTGCCGATGCGAACCTCGGGCTGGCTCGCCATCGCGCGCTGCATCGCAAGCCCACACGCGATTCCACGGCCCCCGGTGTCCCCTTCAAACCAGCAGGTGACGGCATCGCCAGCGAAATGGATGATGCTGCCCCGGAATCCATGCACCTCGCTGACCAGCGCGTCGTAAACGCGATTGAGGTGGCCCGTGAGTTCCTCGACACCCCGGCCCGCGCCCAGGACCCGCGTCAGGGCCTCCGTCAGCGGAGTAAATCCCGAGATATCCGCGAACAGCGCCGTCCCCATTCCGTACGTGGGCAACTCCCTCCCCGCCGCCAGGCTTTCCCGACGGTCACGGGCCAGATACGAATCAGTCGCATCCACAAGACTCGTTTTGCAACCGGCTTTGTACGCCGCCCCCCGACAAGACAGCCTGCCGAAACCCCACGACCGGGGACCAGCGGTTTTGCGATGCCCAATAATCTGGGTGTCCCGGTACGTTTGCCGTCTCTGGGGTTAGTCTGGACGATGACCCTTGACCGCCGCAAGATTCCCTTGCTAAATCCACTAGCCCATTGGTCGTAGGAAAATTCATCAGGTTCGACTGGCGCTGCTGTCAAACGTTGTCATCCACCGACCCGCCAGGGATGGTTGCCGTCCGATTCCTCCTAAACCCGTGAAAGCCCTCAAACGCCTCACATCAGGTGCCATTCGCCTGTTTTTCCTTGGCGCGGTGTTTTGCACTCACGGCGCCAACCCGGACACGACGCCGCCCGTGGTCAAGACGCCGGGAGGCGTGACGGCGGTGGCGCCGGGCTACGATTGCGATCGCGCCGTTCAATTTCAGGTGACCGCGACGGACAATGTCGGCGTCACCTGGGTGCAAACGGTGCCGCCGAGTGGGACACGGTTTCCCCTGGGCGTCACCACCGTGACGGCCACGGCGGCGGACGCGGCCGGGAATATTGCGACCAATCGGTTCACGGTGACGGTGCGCCGGCCGGTCCGCCTTTCGAGCCCGTGTGGCGAGACGATCACCCGCGCGTCGGATCCGGGCAGTTGGGGCGCGGTCGTGGACTTTCCCGCGCCCGTGATCGACGATCCCTGTCTGACCGCCGACGTGGTGACCGAGCCCCCGCCGGGATCCTTCTTTCCGGTCGGCAAGACGGAAGTGACCAGTCGCGCAACGCTTCCCTGGGGAGAGGAAGTGGTATGCACCTTCACGGTCGAAGTGACGGCGCCGGACAACATCGTTTGGCCGCGCGCGCTCGAGGTGGCGCTCGCGGGCGATCTGGGGATTCTTCAAGGAACCTCTGTCCAGGCCCTGACCCAATTCGATGAATCGCGCTGGTACAAGTTCCAGATCCAGCCCGGCAGCCGCGTGGTGGCGACCCTGACCGGGCTGCCGGCCAATTACGATCTGGTACTCTTCAAGGACATCGGCAAGGCGTACACCTCGTTGACCTCGCCGGCGGACCTGAGCCTTCTCGATGCCCAGTTCGCGGATGACGCCTTCAGCCCAGCTCAGTTTTCCCCCGCGCAGTTTTCGCCCGCGCAATTCTCCCCCGCGGCGTTCAGTCCCGCGCAGTTTTCGCCCGCCCAATTCAGTCCGGCCCAGTTTTCGCCCGCGCAGTTTTCGCCCGCCCAGTTCAGCCCGGCGCAGTTCAGCCCGGACGCCTTTGCCCCGGCGCAGTTCAGCCCGGCGCAGTTTTCGCCCGCCCAATTCTCCCCCGCGCAATTCAGTCCAGCGCAGTTTTCACCGGCCCAGTTTTCGCCGGCGCAATTCAGCGAGGCGGCCTATGCGAGCGCGCAGGTCCGGAGCGTGATCGCCGTCTCGGCCTTCGATGGAACCGCGGGGGAGGGGGTCGTTGCAAATACATGGGACGAGGACACGGATTTCTATCTTCGCGTGCGGGGACGCCAGGGTGTGTTTGATCCGGAACAGACATATCGCGTCGACGTGTATCTCATCCCCGGGGTCTGCGACGGTGTCAGTCCCGTCCCCGTCAACTCCCAGGGTGAACCGCAGCCGGATTCGGCGACGGCCGCGCCAGCCGGAAACTTCCGGACCCTGATCCTCACGGACTACGATCGTTTGACGGGCCCGGGAGATAGCCCGGCGCGGACGGAACTGACGGCGAAGCTCGCGGAACTCGCGGCACGCCCCGAGGTGCAGGGCTACGTGCTGGACGTCGCGACCGACCCTTGGGTCTCGTTCTTCAATGACCAGGCCGACCAGCACTTCGACTGTCCGTACGCCAAGAACCTGGTCGCTGAAGCCATCCGTGGCATCGTCCAGCGTTCCCGGACCGGCAATGCCCTCGAGTACCTTGTGCTGGTGGGCAACGATTCCGTCCTGCCCTTTTTCCGCCACCCCGACGAGGCGCTGTTGGGCCCCGAGCAGGATTACATCCCGCCGGTGTTCGAATTCAGCGCCTCCCAGGCGAGTCTCCGGCGGAATTATTTCCTGACCCAGGACCGCTACGGCGCGCTCTGCGATGTACCTCGGAAGAACACGCGACTGCCGCTGCCGGACCTCGCGGTCGGTCGGCTCCTCGAGACGCCCGGAGAGATCATGGGAATGATTGACGAATACCTGTCGCATCCGGGCGGCCTTTTGCCTGCGCCGGCGTCGGTCCTCGTCACGGGCTATGACTTCCTGGAGGACGTCGCGAATTCAGTCGCCGCGGAATGGACCGCGGGAACCGGCCTGGCGCCGGACCGGTTGATTGCGCCGCGGGAGCTGGCTCCGGGTGATCCGGATACATGGACTGCGAGCGATCTGCGAACAGCGCTCCTGGGTTCGCGGCATGACGTCCTTTTCCTGGCCGGACACTTCAGCGCCGTGGGAACCCTTGCGGCGGATTACACCAGCCGGTTCCTGGCCTCCGAACTCGCGGACTCATCCGTCGACCTGGCAGGATCCATCCTGTACAGCGCCGGTTGTCACTCCGGCTACAACATCGTGGATCCGGACGCCATTCCGGGGATCACACTCGAACCCGACTGGGCCCAGGTCTGCGCGCGCAAGCGGATCACGCTGCTTGCCGGAACCGGCTATCAGTATGGCGACACGGACTTCATTGAATACAGCGAGCGGCTGTACCTGGAGTTCACACGACGCCTGCGGACGGGGACGGGTCCCGTCTCCCTCGGGCGCGCCCTGGTTCAAGCGAAGCAACAGTACCTGGCATCCACGCCCACCCTGAAAGGGATCCATGAAAAGGCGCTGCTCGAGGCGACGCTCTTCGGCCTGCCGATGCAAAGTCTCGACCTGCCGGGCCAACGCCTGATCCCATCAGGCACCGTCCCACAGGTCGGGACGCCGCAGTCCTACACCTCCGCCCCCGGTCAGCCGCCGAGTCCCGGCGAGGTCCTTGGCCTTCGTTTTGCCGACTTCAGCGTCCTCTCGACCCTGACGCGGCACCAACTCGTCCTCAACAACGCCGGCCGCGGCGCGGGCGACCCCGCGAAGGTCACCGGCACGTGGTACACCGGCGGCAATGGGAAGGTCTCCAATCCGGCCGAACCCGTCCTGCCGCTGGAGATTCGGAATGTGGATGTGCCGAACCTTCCGCTGCGCGGCATTGGGTTCCGGGCAGGAGATTACATCGACGAGGCGGACGTCGTGCCGCTTACGGGGGCGGCGACAACGGAGATCCGGGGCGTGCATGCTGCCTTTCCTTCGGATATTTTCTATCCCCCGGTATTCTGGCGGCCGAATTATTTCGGCGACCTCTGCACCCTGGCGGATGGTGGAACACGTCTCCTGCTGACTCCGGTGCAGGTCCGCACTCCGACCGGACAGGACACGGGGGTGATTCGGCGGTTCCCGCGCACCGACTTCCGACTCTTTTACAGCGCCAACATCACGACCTATGTGGATCCGGCGAACGGGACCACGAGCACGCCGGCCCTTTCCGGTCCGCCCTCCCTTTCGAACATCAAGGCCTGGAGCGAGGCCGGAGCCATTCAGTTCCGGTTTCAGGTCGTCGGCAATCCGGCCGCCGGCATCCAGGGCGTGTGGGTGACGTACACGGCGGTGCAAGGTCCCTGGCATGGCCGTTGGCAGTCGTTGGACCTGGTTCAGAACGCGGATGACTCGAGGCTTTGGGAAGGCGCGCTGCCGCTGGGTGGGACGGCGCCAGGGGACGTCCGGTTCGTCGCCCAGGCCGTCAACGGTGTCGGCCTGGTGGCGTTCGCCGCGAACCTGGGAGAATTCTACACCCCGGATAAGACGGAGGAACCGCCGCCGCCCGCCGCCGCCGCGCGGGTCGAGTGGGTGTCCCCGCCCGCCTCCGCACCGTATGGGAGCCTTGTGACACTCCAGGCAAGGCTGACAGGGAACGGCCAGGCCCTCGCGGACCGGATTGTCGTCTTCACACTCGGCGGGCTTGAGGCTCGGGCCCTGACCGATTCCACGGGTCTGGCTCAACTGACGTTCAATCTCCTCCAACCCCCCGGGCCACAGACGCTCCGCGTCGTCTATGCGGGCGGAGCGGACTTTGGCGCGGACGACGATGAGGCGACGGTGGAGGTCGGGAAGGCGCCCACCCGCCTCGACCTCAATCCGACCGCGGCCGTGGTCGCGCCGGGGGCGGCCAGTACCGTCGAAGCCGTCCTTTCCGCCGGGGACAACCCCCTCTCGGAGCAGACGGTGATCTTCATCGTTTCCGGTCCCGCGGGTGACCGTGTCCGAACGGCGATCACCGATTTCACCGGTCACGCGGACCTTGGTTCGCTCGATCTTCCACCGGGCGACTACGAAGTGGAGGCCTCCTTCGCCGAGGTCGTCGCACCGCCGGCACCCTACGACGTGCTGGGCTCGACCCACCCGCTTTACGAGGGTTCGTCCGCCACCGGGACCTTGAGCCTCAACCGCGACGTCCCCGTGGCGGCAGATGATCTTGTCACCGAACGTCTGCCTCTGGCGCCCAAGATCGCGATTGCGGAACTGCTCGCCAACGACGTGGATCCCCTGGGTGGCGAACTGACCCTGGCCGACGTCGATTCCCAGACCCTGCGGGGCGTCAAGATCACGCGAAGCGGTCCGTGGTTGCTCCTGGAACAACTGCCCGCAGAGACCACTTCCGACGCCTTCAGTTATCGCGTGGGGAACGCCAGCGGCCTCACGGCACCCGCGCAAGTCGTTGTCCGTCTCCAACCCGATACATCACCCAGCTCGAATATTCTCGGTATCGACATGTTGCAGGACGGCATCCGAATCCGGTTTGCGGGGATCCCCGGTCGCACCTACCAGGTCCAGTTCAGCCCGCCGGGGTCGACTTTCGAATGGATGACCCTGGGGACCGCCACCGTCCGCAGCGACGGCACCGGGGAATTCCTGGCGCCCCTCCTGGACTCCGGTGGTTTCTTCCGAACGGCCGCGCCCTGAAACTCAACGCACCCCTGCCATGAAGCCCATCCTTCCTCCCCACCAGGCGCCGATCCTGCCGGGCTGTGTCCTGGCCGTCGCGCTGTCCCTTGGCCTGGTCGCGCGGACCATCGCGGCCGACACGACGTCATTCCTTCTCGAGCCGAACGCGGCGGTTCCCGATGGGAACCCATCGGGCCTGGTGAGTGTGCTGGACGTTCCGGACGGAATCGGGTCGATCCTGGACGTTGACCTGTCGCTGACGATCTCGGGCGTGTCCTACGGCGGCTGGAATGGCGATCTCTTCGTCCTCCTGTCTCACGGTGGAACGGCCAGCATTCTCGTGAACCGCCCGGGACTGACCGCCGCCAATCCGTTTGGATATGGAGACAATGGGTTGCACGACGTCCTGTTCGATGACGAGGCCGCCTCCGGCGATTTCCACATCTACCAGACGCTGTCCGGCGCCCCTGGCGATTCGGAATTCCCGATCTCCGGCGCGTGGCAACCCGACGCTCGCGCGACCGACCCGGACCTGGTCCTCGACACCGATCTCCGATCGCGATTCCTGTCGTCCTTCGACGGAGTCGACGGATCGGGCGAATGGCGCCTCTTCATCGCGGATCTTTCCCGCGGGGGCAGTTTTGAACTCGTGAACTGGGAGCTTCGCCTCGCGAGTGACCCTCTTGGGAGGGTTCCGGAGCCCGCGACCGGCATCATCCTGGCGGCGGCGACGGTGCTGGTTGCGGCCGGGATTCGAGTCTGGCCCACGCGGCGGCGCGGCCATGGGGCCTGAAACGTTCCCGTCGCGTGTCCCTTCGCGAACCCCGGCTCCTGCTTCTTATTCCCGCCTACAATGAGGCGGGCCGCATCGGCCCGGTCCTTCGGGAGTACGTCACTTACTTTCGCTCGCACTACGGCGGGGAATTCCGGCTGGTTGTCGTCCTCAACGGTTGCCGGGACCGAACCCTCGAGGTGGTGCGTCAGTGCGCCGCGGAGGTCGGCGGGATCGAATGGCTCGATTTCCCCGCCCCGATCGGCAAAGGCGGCGCGCTGATCGAAGGCTTGAGGCTCGCGCCCGCGACCGACCTCATCGGGTATGTCGACGCCGATGGCGCCACGCCGCCTCGGGCGTTTCACGAACTGGTTCGCGCCCTGCCCGGCTTCGACTGCGTCATCGGCTCCCGCTGGCTTCCGGAGTCACAACTGGGCGAGGCGCAACCCTGGAAGCGCCGGGTCGCCAGCCGCTTCTTTCATCTATGCGTGCAGTGCCTGTTCTGGATGAACATCCACGACACGCAATGCGGGGCCAAGGTCATGCGTCGACAGACGGTCGAGCGCATTCATGCCGACCTGCGCACGGCCGACCTCGCCTTCGACATCAACCTGCTCTATTGCCTTCGCCGCGCCGGATTCCGCATCCGCGAGCTGCCCACGGAATGGACCGACAAGATCGGCTCCAAGATCCGTCTCGGCCGCAGTTCTCTCACGATGTTTCTCAGCATTCTCCGGCTTCGGCTGGTTTACTCGCCGTTTTACCGGCTGCTGGCGCCGCTGCGGCCTGTCGAGGAATGGCTCTATCTCAGACTGGGCGCGCCCCCTTCCCTCCCGCCGGCCGACGAAGAGAGAACAGGACCGCCACCGCCAACAGCAGGAGACTGAACCCGCCGAGGACCTGGACCACGCGGCGGAAGGCATCGAACATCGGGAGTGCGGTCAGCGTGTCCCGCAGCGACCAAAGGGACGCGGCATATCCTCCGGCGACCAGCAACAGCCAGGGCACGGCCGCGAACCGCCGGCGCGCCAGCAGGTCATTCACGAGCGTATACGCCGCGGTCAGTGGCAGCATGCACCAGCAGAACCAGGGAACCAATTGGGCGGCTGGAAGGAAATCCGGGTTCCCCGAATAGAGGATCTCCACCGGCAAGGCGGGCAGAAGGGTGCAGACGATGGCCGCCATGACGCCTGTGCCCAGCGTCGCGCCGAGCGCCAACCGCAGGGCGCCGGTCGGTTCACCGGTTACGGCACTCCGCGCCACGCGGGGGAACAACACCAGCGCCAGCGGCGTGGTGAGGGCCACCAGCCCGCGTCCGACGCGACCGGCCGCCATGTAGAAGGCCTTCTTCTCGTCCCCGAAGAATCGCTGCACCAGGAGGGTGTCCCAACTCAGCATCACGCTGCCAGCCGCCAGGCCAAGCGTCAGCGCCATCCAGGGCCGCACCCAGATCCACGCATGCCCCGGCGAGGCCGGCCCCAGCCATTCGTGTCGGCTGGCCCACATCGCAATCGTCAGGGACACGCAAGCCCCGAACAGGACACCCGCCATCGCCCCGGCGGCAAGGCCGTGAAGCAGCGCCACGGCAATCGCGACACCCAGGAGACGCCCCGCGGCCAGGGCAATCCCGGCGTTCCCCAGCCAGAAAAACCTTTGCGCCCCCTGAAGCAGGCCCGAGAACACCGGTGTCCAGAGGCCGACAAGCCCCACCGCCAGGGTGCACCAGAGGGCGGCTGGATTGCGGATCTTCCACCCCTCGAGCACCCGGTCCCGCATCATCCAGATGCCGAGCACGGCGAGCGCCCAAACCACGGTCACCAGCAGCAGCACGCGCCGGACCGCCCCGCGCACCTGCAGTCGCTGCGTCTCGTCGATGGCCGAAGCCGTCAACTGCGCAAACACGCTCTGAAGCCCAAGAGCCGGGATGCCGAGGAGGATCAGCGAATCCAAAAGGGCCGTGAACAGCGAATACTCGGCCCGACTTTCAAGCTCGGTCCGACCCGACATGTGCCCGGCCGGGGTGTGCACCATCATGAAGCAGACGCCGGCGATTCCTGTCGCCAGGAGAAGCCATCCGCTTTGGCGGAAGAAAGAGACGTGTTCGCGGCGCCTCGGCCCGCCCTCCACCTGGCTCACGGCAATGTATCCAGAAACCTGCCCAGGAGGCGCGCACCCGTTTCGAGGGACTCCACCCCGATCCACTCTCGAGCCGTATGGGCCTGGGCGATGTCCCCCGGCCCGAAGACCACGCACGGCGTTCCGCCCCCGGCGATCACGGCGGCGTCGCAGAAGTAATGGACACCCTCGACCCGCCGCCGTCCGGTGGCGCGAAGGAATTGCCGGACCATGGGGTGGTCGGGATCGGTTTCCAGCGGTGGCTCCGGAACCCCTTTCACGCCGCCGAAGCTCACGCGCAGACCGTGCTTCCCAAGGAATCGAAGGATCTCACGTTTGACGCCCGCCTCGGTCTCCCCGGGGAGCATGCGGCGGTCGATCTCGATCCGGCATTTGTCGGCGACGATGTTCGGTTGCGACCCTCCCTGAATGGTCCCGACATTGATCGTCGGGTGTCCCAGCAGCGGGTGGGTCCGCTTCTTGAGTTCCTGCGAGTAGACGCCTTCCAGGAGTTCCACGACGCGCGCCATCGCCCGGATGGCATTGCGCCCCCGGTGCGGGCATGCGCCGTGCGCGGCCCTGCCGGTCGTCTCGAGGCGAGCCCACACGTCCCCCTTGTGCGCAGTGACGACCGCCAGGCGCGTGGGTTCCCCCACAACCGCCAGGTTCGCCCGGCCCCCCGCCTTCACCCAGGCGCGCGATCCCATCTGGCAGACCTCCTCATCCACGAACCCGACGAACTCGATCTCCGTATGCCGTGGACGCCCGGGTCTGGCGGCCAGTTCGAACAGCGCCGACAGCATCGCCGCGACGCTGCCCTTCGTATCGCACGCGCCGCGGCCCCAGACCCGTTCGTTCTCGACCCGCGGTCGAAAGATCTCATCGGAGCCGTCAAGACTTCCGACGGTGTCCAGGTGCGGCGCAAGCACGACCCGCCGCTGGACTTCACCCGCGGGCTGGTAACGCAGGACGACGTTCGATCGCCCCGGAAGGGCCGGTTGGTGTTCGACGGCAAGCCCCGCGCGTCGGCCGGCCTCCGCGACGAACGTGCCGACTCGCGCCTCGCCCGCCCTGGCGTCGTTCTCCGGCAGAAACGCCGGGTTGACGCTGGGTCGCGCGATCAACTCACAAAGCAGGCGGACAACGGGGGAGGGCGGCGCGCTCAAGCGCCGGCGACCCTACCGACCCCGGCGTCCGGGTGTCTGCCCAAATCAGCCGAGCCAGATAACGCGATCCGTGAGGTCATTCAAGGCCCGGCGCACTGCCCCGAACGCCTCCGCGAGTTCGGCAAGCACGCGGTCGAGTTCGTAGCGGGAAGCGAGGCGATGATCGCTTGCGGCCTTGAAATGGGTGCGCCCCATCCCCTCGTAGTAATTCAGTCCCGGTCCACCGCGCCGTACCGATTGGTGCTGGATCCGTGTCGGAAAAAGGCCCGTGAGCACCAGGGTGTGATTCCCGATATGCGCCTGGATATGAAACCGGGTCCGGTCGTCGGCATTCTGCAATGCGGCCAGCATTTCGAAAACGTATTGCATGGGTTTGCCTTCGGCATCCCTCAGACCCTCGGCGCAGTCCTTGCGAAGAAAACCGGCGAGCACTTCTGCCACGTAATCCGCCACGCGGCGGTCCTCGAGCCCGACGCCGCGGAGGGCGTGTCGAACCAGGATGTAGAAATAACAGTGCTCGGAGATCCCGGAGCAGGCCGGGGAATCCTGGATCGCCTGGAACAGCCGCTCCTCGTCGAGGACCTGGTCGCGGGACTCGGCGTCTTCGAGAAGCGACAGGAGGGCCTTTTCTTCACCCTGCCGTCGGGCAAGGGTCCGTAGGATGAACTCGACGTCAGCCGGCGTGAATTGCTGCCGGCAGTTCGGAAGGATAAACTTCATAGCCATTCCGGGATTTCACCTGTGCACCGGACCCCGCCTTCATGTCCAGCCTTATCCCAAGCAGGATCTTCGCCATTGCGCTTCCCCATCGCCTCTATCGGCAGAACCGGGCTCTTCTGGAGGGCCCGGCTCCTCGACAAGTCCCCCCAGCACTGGCAGACTGCGCAGGTGCCGCAGACCAAGCCAGACCAACTGCGGGCCCTGCTGCGGTCCTTCGGTTCGTGCCTCACCGCCTATTCCGGCGGTGTGGACTCCGTGTTGCTCGCCTTCGTGGCGCGCCAGGAACTCGGCGAACGCGCCCTCGCCGCCATCGCGGATTCCCCAAGCCTCCCGCGCGCGGAACTCGCCGAGGCGCTCGACATCGCCAGCCGCTTCGGGTTCCCGGTGCGGGTGCTCCGCACCCGCGAATTTCAGGACCCGAACTACCTCGCCAACCCCCAGAACCGTTGTTACTTCTGCAAACACGCGTTGTTCGAGGAACTGGCGCCACTCGCGCATTCGGAGGGTTTCGCGGTGGTCGCCTATGGCGAGAATGCGAGTGACGTGGGCGATCACCGGCCGGGCGCGGTCGCGGCGGCGGAGTACCAGGTCCGTGCCCCGCTGAAGGAAGTGGGACTGACGAAGGACGAGATCCGGTCGTGGTCCGCCGAACTGGGGTTGCCCACGGCCGACAAACCTCAGATGGCGTGCCTGAGTTCCCGAATCCCGTATGGCGAGGCGGTCACCCCGGCGAAGCTCCGAATGATCGAAGAGGCGGAGGCATTCCTGAGGGATCGGGGATTCCGCGATGTCCGGGTGAGACACCACGAGATTCGCGGGGGCGCCCTGGCACGTCTTGAGTTGGGTCCGGAGGAGATCCCCGCCGTGCTCCGTGACGGACACCCCGGTCGCATCGCGGATCGGCTGAAGGCGCTGGGCTATGTACAGGTGACCCTTGACCTCCAGGGTTATCGACGCGGAAGTGCGAACGAACTCGCCGCTCCAATCCGGCTCGCGACCGAGCCACCCCAACACCTGCGCAGCCCATCCGCGATCGCCAAATCGCAGGCGCCAGCGTCTGCTGAATGAGGCCGACGGAGTCTCGGCCACGCCGCCAGCGGCGCAACTTTCGGCCGCCGCCGGTTTAGTCACAAAGGACCGAACTTTCGATGCCGCAGTTCTCGTACAAGGCGCGCCGCCGCAGTGGTGAAGTGGTGCAGGGCGTTCTGGAGGTCGCCGATCGGGCTTCGGCCCTCGCGCAATTGGAACGACTGGGGCTGTTTCCCGTGGCGGTGCAGACCTCCGCGAGCTCGGAAGGGAGAAAGCTCAACCGGGGCGCGGGCGCCGCGGCAGCCGCGGGTGGCGACGGAAAGGCGGACTGGCTGCCACCGACGGTGCGGAGACTCCTCCGGCACCAGCGCAAGCCCAAGCTTCAGGAACTGGCCACGTTCACCCAGCAACTGGCGAACCTGCTCCATTCGGGCATGCCGCTGACGGTGGCCCTCAACAGCATGGTGCATCTGGAGACGAAGGGCATCCCTTCCGACGTCAGCCGCCAATTGAAACAGGACGTCATGGAGGGCAAATCGCTCTCGGATTCCATGACACGCCAGGGACGCATCTTTACGGATCTGTACGTGAATATGGTCCGGGCTGGCGAACAAAGCGGCGCGCTGGTCGATGTGCTGCGCCGCCTCGGGTCGCATTACGAACGCTTCGCCGACGTGCAGTCGAAGTTCATCTCCGCGATGATCTACCCGGCAATCGTCGCGATGGTTGGGATCGGTGTGATCGTGTTCTTCATGGCGGTCATGCTGCCGAAGTTCATGACGATCTTCGAAGGCATGGAATCGAAGCTGCCGACCTCGACCCTCATGGTGATCTCGACCAGCCATTTCTTCACCCAGTACTGGTGGATGATCCTGTTGCTGATCGTGGGAACCTGGGTGGTGCTGAATCGATATCGCGCGACGGCCTCCGGTCGCCGGACCGTCGATCGCTGGAAACTCAATGCCCCGGTCTTTGGAAAGGTCATTCGCCTGAATCTCTTCGGCCAGTTCTGCCGGACCCTTGCGACCCTCCTCGCCAATGGCGTCCCGGTGCTCACCGCGCTGAAGATCAGCGAATCCATCATGCCAAATACCGTGCTGAAGGAGGCGATCGCCAAGACGCGCGAGGAGGTGACCGACGGCAAGACCATCGCCCAACCGCTTGCCCGCTCGAAGGTGTTCCCTCAATTGATGATCGATCTCATCCGCATCGGCGAGGACACCGGGGACGTCCCCGGTGCCCTGGAGAACCTCGCCGGCACCTACGAGAACGACCTCGCGCTGCAACTCCGAATCCTGACGAACCTCATCGAACCGGCCATGATCATCACCATGGCCGTCGGCGTTGGCTTCCTCCTGTTCAGCGTGGTATCCGCGATGTTCTCGATCACCCAGAACCTCAACCGCTGATGCGGACCATGAACCTGCGGAGCCGTCGACGTGAGGAGGCGGCCACCCGTCGCTCCGCCTCGTCACCTCGGTGGCTGCCATCGGATGGTTTGTGGAGAACCCCCTGTTCCAAACAGACCTGCTCACCGCCCATGAACCGCCGCGGGGAGCCCTCACCCGCCCTTCGGGCGCCCGCTCCCCTCGGATGGGAGAGGGATGGGGTGAGGGCAGGTTCATGGCAAGCATTCACTCTTCTCGAACTCATGATCGTCATCGGCATGGCGGCGCTCGTCATGACGGTCACCATCCCGTTCGTGAAGCGCACCATTCATCGCGACGCCGTCTACCAGGCCGTCCACGCCATCGAGGACGCCTGCCAGAACGCCCGCGCCGCCGCGATCTTCAACAACGCCACCTCGGAACTCGTCATCCGCCCGCGGGAAAAGCAGGTGGTCGTGCATCCCGGGCATTCGGCGGCCGTTGTCCGCACTTCGCAGGCGGACGGCGAAGACGGGGCCTCCCCCGCCTCCGCCGCTTCCGCGTTCCAATCGTCGGTGAAGCCATTCTCCGGCCACCTGGGAGAGGACGTGTCGATCGAGCTCCTCGATGTGAATTTCGTCGAGCTGCGAGATGAGGAGGAGGCCCGGATTCGGTTCCATCCGAACGGAACGAGCGACGAATTCACGATTGTTCTCCGGATCGGGGCGAGCGCCTGGCGCAAGATCACGCTCGACCTGGTCACCGGGCTTCCGACGCTCCAGGTCATGCGCTGAAGCCATCCGAGGAATCCCCGATGCGCGTCGCCCGGATCTCGCCAGTCAACGCCGGTTCCCCTCGTCCGGATCGCGTCCCCAGACGTTCCAAGGCGCCGGGGGGGTTCACGCTCATCGAGGTGATCCTCGCGATGGCGATCTTTTTCGGAATCACGTTCATCCTCCTCCAGATCGTGGGCATCAACCTGAAGATCGCCCGCGCCCTTCAGCGCCCCACCGTCGACGCCGCCAGCCTCGCCGCCGAGCTTTCGCTGACGAACGAACTCAGCGAAGGAAGCGAATCGGGCGATTTCGGCGATGTGCATCCGGGATACGACTGGCGACGCGAGATCACGCTGGTAGGGACCAACGGGCTGTTCGAAGTCCGCTTCGATGTCTTCCATGATCGCCGGAGCGATCCCGATTCCGAGATGGTGATCCTTCTGTACCGCCCGGACTCCGCCCTGCGGGCTGGCGGAGGATCGTCCCGGGGCCTAGTACGATGATCCTTTTACCGATGCATCGACGTCGCCGCGCGGGACCATCGGCTGCCCGCCACCTGGAACGGGCGGCGTTCACGCTCATCGAGATCACCCTGGCGATCGCGATCCTCCTGATGGTGCTCTCGGTGGTGTATTCCACCTGGATGATCATCCTCCGGTCGAAGAAGGCCGCCGACAAGGCGGCCATCAACGCCCAGCGCTCCCGCATCACGGTGCAGGCGCTCGAGGAGGCGCTGTCCGGCATCCAGGTCTTCTCCCAGAATGAGCCCTACTACTCGTTCATCGCAGACACCAGTGGGCAGTACGCCCTGCTCAGCGTCGCCTCCCGACTGCCAGCTTCCTTTCCGGGAAGCGGGCTGTTCGGAGACCAGGCTCTGCGCCGGGTGACCTTCAACGTCGAAACCGGGACCAACGGCGAGGAGCAACTCGTCCTGCGGCAGTATCCCCTGCTGCTGGCGACCAACGCAGTCGAGGAGGCCTATCCAATCGTGCTCGCCTCGCAGGTGACGGATTTCCTGCTGGAATTCTGGGACTCGCGCCGCGGGGAATGGGTGCCGGAGTGGCTCTACACGAATCAACTGCCGGCCGTCGTGCGCTTCCTCATCGGTGTCGGCCAGCGGGCGAATGATGCCTCGATGCCGCAGGCCGTCCAGGTCCGGACGGTGGCGCTTTCCGCCACCCCGGTGCCATTCGAACTCGAGGGGAGACCCGTCGGTCGCCTTCCGCAGCCGCCACAGGGGACCAACCAACCGCCCCCTGGACCCGGCAATCCGGGCCCGGGCAATCCGAATCCGCCATGAGGCTTCGCAGCGAGGCCGCGCAGCGACAGAACGAGGCCGGGATCGCCATGATCCTGGTGATCGGCGCCATCATTCTCCTGACGGCGCTCGTCGCCGGCTTCTCCTACTCGATGAAAATCGAGGCGCGGCTGGCGCAGAATTATCAGAACGACGCGGAGATGGAGTGGATGGCGCGTTCGGGTGTGGAACTGGCGCGGTACATCCTCGCGCAGGAACTCCAGTCGCCCGAGGGCCGGATGTATGACGCCCTCAACCAGAAATGGGCGGGAGGTGTCGGCAGCATCACCAATGATCTCCTGGCCGGGATCTCGCTTACGGATAATCGACTGGGTCGGGGACGCTTCTCTCTCGCCATCACCGACCAGGAACGCTGGTTCAACATCAACAGCGCCGATCGTTTCGTCCTGTCCCAGGCATTGCTCCTGATGAACGTCGACGCAAGCCTTCACGGGACACTCAGCGATTCCATCCTGGACTGGCGCGACAGCGACGACGATCCCGGACTCAACGGCGCCGAGAGCGATGATTTCTATCTGCGCCTCGATCCGCCTTACTACGCGAAGAACGGCCCGATTGACGACCTATCGGAGTTACTCCTGGTCAAAGGCATGACCCCCGAGATCTATTGGGGGTCCGGCTCGACAAACATCGTCCACGACACGCCGCATGCCGCCCCGGGGGAACAACCGCGGCTGGGTGAGACGCCTTACATCACCCACGGTTTTCATGACCTGTTCACCGCGGTCTCGGCGCCGCAGGTCAACATCAACACGTGCTCTGCTGAAACCCTGCAACTGGCGGGCCTGGACCCGTTGGTCGCCCAGTTCGTCCTGGAGGCTCGACGCGGCCCCGACGGCGTGGACGGGACCGAGGACGATATGCCCTTCCGCAGTCCCGCGCAGATCCCCGTACCCGGCGATGACCCGCAACTGCGCCAGGCCATCCAGCAGTATTTCACGGTGCGCAGCCGGACCTTCGAAGTCATCGTCACCTGCGATATCGGCGGGTATACACGGCAATACCGGGCCCTGCTGGACCGTCGCAGCCAGAGGGACATCCGCGTCCTGTTCCTGCACGCCCTCTGACGCATGGGCCCCACCCGCCGCTGGAGTCCGGGAACCGCCCTCCTGGCGGGCGGCCTGGCGATCTTCTTCGTGGTGTTCCTTGTCTACCCGGCCGGCTACATCCTGAAGGAGGCGTTCCTGGCCGACGGCCGGTTCACCGTGGGGTACTTCGGGCTGCTCTTCTCCAGCCCCATGCTGGTCCGCTCGCTCGTCAACAGCTTCGCTCTGGCGGGGATCGCGACGCTCGTCACGACCCTGCTCGTGCTGCCTCTCGCCCATGCCCTGGCGCGCTACCGGTTCCGTGGGCAATCGGTGCTACAGGCCTTGCTGCTCGTGCCGATGATCCTGCCTCCCTTCGTCGGCGCGATCGGCCTTCAACAACTGCTGGGACGCTATGGATCGCTGAACCTGCTCCTGATGCACCTCGGGTGGGTGGATCCAGCCCAACCCCCGGACTGGCTTGGCGCCGGCGGGTTCTGGGGTATCGCGATTCTCCAGGTTCTGAATCTTTACCCGATCATGCTGCTCAACGTGTCGGCGGCGCTGGCGAGCCTCGATCCCTCGCTGCGCGAAGCGGCCCTCAATGTCGGCGCGTCGCCGGGCCGCCTGTTCCGCACCATCACCCTCCCGCTGATCCTTCCGGGCTGGTTTGCCGGCGCGATCATCGTCTTCATCTGGGCCTTCACAGACCTGGGAACGCCCCTCATTTTCGGGTACTCCGCGGTCGTCCCTGTGCAGATCTTCGACTCCCTGACCGAACTCAACACGAACCCGATGGGGTACACACTCGTGGTGGTCGTGATCGTCGTGACCCTCGGATTGTTTGCGATCTCAAAGCGGGTGATTGCCGGACGGAGCCACGCCATGATGGCACGCGGGCCAATCACGAGCGCCACGGTGCGCCCGACGCGGCGTCAGGCCGTCCTTCTCTGGGCGGGCGCGGGCAGCCTCGTTGTCCTGGGTGTGCTCCCGCACCTGGCCGTGGTGCTGCAGTCGGTTGCCGGCCGCTGGTTCTTCTCCGTTCTGCCCGCTCAGTTCACACTCGCCAATTTTGCCGATCTCCGTTTCGCGGGCACGGCGGGGAGCAGCATCCGCAACAGCCTGCTCTACGCCTCGCTGAGTGCGAGTCTGGACCTGGTCCTGGGCATCACGATCGCCTGGCTGCTGACGCGCCGGCGCGTGCCCTTTGCCGGGGTTCTCGATACCCTTGCGATGCTGCCGCTCGCCATTCCGGGATTGGTGATCGCGTTCGGATACGTCGCGGCCTTTGATTTCAGGATCTCTTGGCTCAACCCGCGGGAGGACCCCACGGTGCTGCTCGTCATCAGCTATGCGGTCCGTCGGCTTCCGTACATTGTCCGTTCGGCCTACGCGGGCTTTCAGCAGACCAGCGTCACCCTGGAGGAGGCGTCGGCCAGTCTGGGGGCCGGTCCCTGGCGCACGCTGCGCCGGATTACTCTCCCCCTGATGATGGCAAGCCTGATTGCCGGCACGATCCTGACGTTTTCCCTGGCGATGGTGGAGGTCAGCGACGGTCTGATTCTTGCAATGAAGGACCGGTACTATCCGCTGACGAAGATGATCTGGGTGTTGACCGGCCGCATCGAACCGAATGCGGCTGGCGTTGCGTGTGCTCTGGGGGTGGTGGGGATGGCAATCCTCGCGCTGAGCCTGATCGCCGCCAGTGGTCTGCTGGGCAGACGTCTCGGCCAGTTGTTCCGCGCCTGACCCGTAACCATCTGTCCTCGCAAACGAGGTGCGCCGAAGGTCGGTCTCCGCCGCCACAACGGGCGCCCGCCTATGGCCGTCTTGACGTCCCGCCGATCCAGTTGCCAACTGCGGCCATGAGAATGCACCGCGAATCCCTCCCCGGCTCCACACCCCGCAACTCGATCCCGGCGGCGGTCGCGCTCGTGGCGGTGGCCGGGTTGATCGGTCTTTCGCCTCTGGCCAATGGAAGTGAGAAGCCGGTGGGTACGGCATGGCGCGACCTGCCCCTGGTCGAGCATGGAAACATTGCGAACGGTTGGCGTCATGTCGGGTGGGGCGGATTCGTCGTCGACGGCGACGCCCTGCGGACTGAATGCGACCCGCGAGGACTCGGTCTGCTCGTTTATGCCAAGGAGAAGCTGGGGAATTGCCAGGTTCGAATCGTGTTCAGGACGAAGGAGGCGAAGTCGAACTCAGGTGTGTATGTGCGGATCGGTGACGGCATCCTGGACCAGGTCGGACACCCCGGGGCCGCGTTCGATCGCGATCCGAGTGGCAAGATCTCACCGGCGTCGATGGAGCAAGCCAAACGCACTTCGGAGCGGGAGGAAGGCGCCTGGTACGCGGTCCATCGCGGGTACGAGGTTCAGATCCAGGATGAGAACGATCCCTTCCACCGCACGGGCGCGATCTACTCCCTCGCGCCATCCTCCGCGACGCCGGCGGGGAACTACGGTCCGGAAGGGTGGCGGACGCTTCTTATCACGCTGGCTGGCGACCGGGTCCTGGTCGATGTGGACGGACAACGGGTCACCACCTTTGACCCGGAGAGCGCCTCGGTTCCCCAGAAGCGCGAGTGGTTCGAGCCGAAGCGCGCACCGAAGCGCCCGGAGAAGGGGTACATCGGCCTGCAGAACCATGACCCGGGCGATCTGGTGTGGTTCAAGGAAGTCAGTGTCCGCGGTTTGCCGGCAAATGGCCGCCCACCGCGCAGGGATGGCAGAAGGTAGCAGGCTGACGTCAGGCGTCGCTTCCGGCATTTCCAGCGAAGCTGAGCCCCGGCAGGCGACTGGGTATCTCACTGGCGCGCGGCGTTCAGGCCGCTTCAACCGCCGGCATTCGCCACTCCAGTGACTCCTGGCGTCACTTCACGCCCTGGCGGCATCCAACGGCGCCTTCACTCCGCCTCCGCCGGCTCGGCCTGGTTGGCACGCGCTTCCCCTTCCGTTTTGCGAAACCATCGCGCCACCACCACATCTGTTGAGGAATGCGCGATGATCGAGGTCGTCACGACCAGGGCGATCAGGTGGAACATCGGCCCGCTATCCTTCGCCCCCGACCCCAACACCATCAGGCCGAAGAACACCGATGCGAACCCCTTGGGTCCGAACCACGCCGCGGAAACTCGTTCCGGCCAGTCCAACCGGGCGCCTGCCAGCGCGATCCCCAGCGCCGCCGGTCGCACGAAGAGGATGGTCAGGAACACGAACAGGTACTCCCCCCACCGGCCGCTCGTGAAGAACGCCGGCGACAACAAGGCGCCAAACACGAGCAGCGCGGCAAGCTTCAGGAGTTCCACCAGGAACTCCCCGAAGGCCCCGAACTCCTCCCGGGACTCCGGTCGCACCGTGGCGAGCGTGATCCCGGCCGCAAACGCCGCGAGATACTCGTTGGCTTTCACGATATTGGCGACCCCGAACACCAGCAGGCCGAGCGCCAAGGCAAACAGCGGTTCGTAGGGCTTTGAGATGGCGAAAAACCGGGACCTCTCCACGAGGACCGCGACCCAGGGAACGACCCAACCAAGCCCAAGCCCCAGTGTCAGTTCGAGCATCTGTCGCCCAATCCCGGCCTCCTGGGCTCCGAGGAGTGCGAGCAAAGTCATCACGAGCGGAAGGGCCAATCCATCATTCAATCCGCTCTCGACGTTCAGCAGGTGTCGAAGGCGGGCGGGCACCTCTTCGCGTCCCACGATCGCCGCCGCAAATACGGGATCGGTCGGACTCAGGACCGCCCCCACCAGGAGCGCCTCCACCCAGGGCAATCCCGCCACGTAGCGGGCCAGCACACCCGTTCCCAGCCAGGTCAGTGGCAGTCCCAGCAGCAACGCCCGGCCGGGGAGCTTCCATGCCGACCGCAAATCCCTCAGTCCAACCCGCATCCCATCCGTGAAGAGGACAGTGAACAGCGCGACCTCGATCAGGCGGGAGACGACCGGGTCGTCCGCCTTCAGCGAGACCCACCCAAGGACGCCGTCCCCGGCCAGAAAGCCCACCACGAGGAACATCACCGCAGCCGAGAGAATGCTCTTGTGGGCGAGTTCGGACAACAGGACCGACACCAGCAGGGTCACGGCAAAGACAAGCAGGCTCATCACGCTTACCCCTCATGGGCCGCTTCGCCTCCGAACCGCTTCACCGCACAAACCGGTCCCACAGACCGTAGCGCTCCTTTTTGGGTCCGCGTGGAAACGCAAGGGCGATGACGGAGAGGCCCACCCCCAGATCGACGACCTGTGCTGCGAGATTTGAGCCGCTCAGGAACCACGGCGCTGCCGCGACGGCCAATCCGAGCGGCACCAGCACATACCGGCCGATCCGGACCACTTCCCCCATGCAGATCACCGCGACGGTGACGGTGAGGGCCCCACACAGGTGGTCCAGATTCGCCGCCCACCCCCGTGTCCCAAAGACCGCTGGCGCAAACATCAGCCACACTCCCAACGCGGAGGCGACTGCCAGGGTCCACGGCACGCTCACCCCCCAAACGGACGCCTTTAGGACTTCCCCCGGCTTCGACGGCAGCTCCGCCAGGGCGGGCGAACGATCATCGGGCTGACTTCCATCCGGGGACCCGCCCTTCCAGAAGACCCGCCAAAGGGATTCGCCGCGACGCTTCGATTCGACCAGGTGCTGTCCCATCGCAACGACCTCGTCCGTCTCCAGCGGAATCATGGGAAGCATGATCGCTGCTGCCAAAAGACAAAACGTGCACCAATGGCCCACCACGATGGGCTGCGAGATCACCAGCAGGATGTGCGTCAGACCCAGGGGAATCACTAGGATCCCGAAAAACAACACCATCCACGGCATCGTCCGCCACCGGGACGGCGAGCCCATCCAGCCCATCAGGAACTCAAAAGTGTACGCGAATGACCCGAGCGCCGCATCCGACACCGGCCAGGAATGGGACATCTTCGAATTGAGAACCAGCGTCGTGCCATCGCCGAAAAACGGGTCCCACGCGGTGCCAATGTACCCCAACTGGTAGGCCGCGAGATACCGGGACACCAGCCAACCCCCGAATCCAGTGGCGATCATGATCCACCGTTGAGGCCAACTGGATGGGTTGTAGGACCACCCAGGCGGCACCGGCGGGCCCATCTTCATATAAAGGATCATTCCGGGCATGCCCGGAACAAGGACCGACAGACAAATCGCCGCCGCACCCGCGATCGTGTCATTCAGGTACGCCACCGCTGTCGGAGCCCAAAAAACGATCGGCGCGGCGCTCAGCCAGATGCCCACAAAGCAGCACATCCACCGACTGACCGGTCGGCCCGGTGTCAGCGACCGCCAACCGAAAAGGACCAGGAGCAACCCGCAAAGGACATCACTCCACGTCATCGCCGCGATCCGATTCCAAAGTGACAGCCACACCTCACGCCCCCCGCTCGGCGTCACCACTCCACTCCCGTATCCGAAAGTGAACGGCGATACGGCCACCCATATTCCCAGCATGACCAGGGACCAGTAGACCCAAAGGGTCTGGCGATGGTGCTCCCGCGCCATAGCCATTCGCTGTTCTTGGGTCATTTCGTGGCCGCCCCCGCCCTGCTGGGCGCTCGCGTGTCCCTCGTGGCCCTCGTGTCCCTTGGAGTCGTGCCTGGCGCCGTCCGAATGACCGTGATCATTGCCGTCGGCCGCGTGGCCATGCATGGGACGCGTGACCCCCCGATTTCCCATTTTGTGTCCAGTCGCCACGATATTCCCCGGTCGTTCGACGCCAGGGCCCACTAGAGCCCCGCGAACAATGGCCTTGCCGAGCCCCGCCAGCGATCGACGCCGGACAGGCGACCGGGCGTCATCGCCGTGCTCCGTTGCCGTTATTCCGACCCGCCCTGGCTCCGATGGCCAGAATGGCCGCACCCGCAGCCACCGCTGCCCCGAGCAGCGACCGTCGATGCTCAATCATCCACAGCTCCGGGGACCATTGACGGGATTGATTGTCGAAGCGGCCGTGTGCACCCCGGTCCCCGGGAATCGGTGAGAACAGATTGTCGGGCCGGCACGGGTCCTCGGGTTCACCCTCGACCTGCTGACTCTTGAACCCTGTGCGCGCCAGGTAGCGATCCGCCAGTCCAGGGGCGAGACGATTCGCGAGAATTGCCTTCACCGTCGCGCCGCCGACGTAGACCTCGCGTCGGCGATGCCGCGACGCGTATAGGATCGCCTCAGCAGCAATCTCCGGCTGGTACACCGGCGGGACCGGTTGCGCCTTGTTGGGAAGCCGACTCTTCACCCAGCCGAATTGGGGCGTATTCAGGGCCGGCATTTGGACCATGCACAAACCGATCTTACTCCGCTCGTGCAGAAGCTCGCAACGGAGCGAGTCATTGAACCCCTGCACGGCGTGCTTGGCCCCGCAATACGCCGCCTGCAACGGGATCCCGCGATAGGCGAGCGCGGATCCAACCTGGACGATCATCCCGCGATTCCGCGGCTTCATCCTCCGCAGTGCCGCCATGGTGCCCCACACGTAGCCGAGGTAGGTGACATCGGTCACGCGCCGGAATTCCTCCGGCGTGATATCGTCGACCGGGGAGAACACGGACGCCATCGCGTTGTTCACCCATACGTCGATCGGGCCCAGCTCCCGTTCCACAGCTTCAGCGGCTGCCTCCACCTGCTTGTCGTCGCTCACATCGGCGACACATGCCAGGGCGCGCCCGCCCAGGGCTTCCACTTCCCGCTTTGCCCCCTCCAATCCCTCCTGCCCGCGAGCTACCAATCCGATCGATGCCCCCACACGGGCAAAGGCCTGGGCGGTGGCGCGGCCGACCCCCGCGGACGCCCCGGTAATCACAACAACCTCGTTTCGTTTGCGCATGAAATTCCCTTCCTCGTTGTATGGCAGACTCCATTTCAGCCGCCGTCGCGTCGCGTCGCGCCATCCGTTGCGAACCGGTCGTTCGGGGAGACCTTAGGGCGCCTCGACGCTCCCTGTTCTCACCGCAAATTCCGCCGTGGCGAGACAAGTTCACTTCGCCCTTTTCCTGAACTGCCAGCGTGGCGTATGCCAGCACTCCCGGATACCGCCTGGACTGCACACCGCCGAGCCCGCTTCGAAGGCGAAGGCGATTTCTTCAGGGAGAGCGAGGGGCGGTGACCCTGGGAATCTTCGCTTGCGCCCGTTGGACTCCCTTCCATCCACCATGCACGGCGAGCGGACGTTCCGTGCAATTCGCCCGGGCGGATGGCTGTCCGTCCTGGCCATCGAGGTCCTCCTCGCCGTGGCACCTCCGGACCCCGCAAAAGTCTTCGCGCGTCCCGGCCTTCGTCGGGCTGGGAGGCGCGGTGGCTGACTTCTCCTGTGGATCCGGGACGGACCCGCGACTCCGCGGATCACCCGTCAATACGCCTGAGCGTGGTGGGATGGGCCTCGGCTTCCTTGCCGTTGATGTAGGCCGTGCATGTCGTCGTGATCGTATCGGGATCATCGAACGTGATCGCCAGCGAATGCATGTGGGATTCCTTTGCCGGATCGATCCCGCAGTGCTCGTCGAACGCGAACTTCAAGGTCCTCGAGTCGGATGACTCCAGGATCATGCCCGGGCGGTTCCCCATGACGCAGTAGTGGGTCAGGGCCAGCTTGCCGTCCTTCTGATAGTACATCGTGACCATCTCGTTCGGTGTCCCGGCGAAGATCCGTTCTTCGAGGACGCTACCCGCCGCGAGCAGCCGGTACTGAACCGTGATCTCGATCGGCCCCTGGCCAATGTCGGTCTTCCCTTTCCAGGTGCCGACCAGCGCCTTGAGGCGCTCGAAAGCCGGTGCCGCCCCCGACACGCCCGCCGAATGCGCCGTCCCCGCCCCCGCACTGGCGCCAAGCAGGATCGTTGTGAATGCAAGAGCGGCCGCGGTCTTCATCGTCTGGATTGTCTTCATGGTCGTCGTCGTTGCTTTGGTGGATGTCATCAAGTTCATCTTGTGTCCTTCGGGTCTTCCCCGATTTCCACCTCTAGAACGAACGAAGGCCCGCCGTGGAGACAGCCCGCGACGTTTTTTTTGAAGGCCATCACGCTCGATTCCCCGGCCGGATTTGGGCTGTTCATCGCCCCATCCTCCCGGCCACGATCCGTCACTTGGACAACTCGAGAAACCGCATGAAAGTTCGCACAATATCCCTTTTCGTCGCCGCGCTGTCTCTGGCGGGGCCTGGTCTCCGGGCCGCCTCCGATTCGGATTCGGCAAAGCCCAACACCCTGACCGCTGCGGAGAAGGCCGACGGCTGGAAACTCCTCTTTGACGGGAACGACCTCAAGGGCTGGCACAATTTCAAACGCGAAGGCGTCCGCCCCGGTTGGCAGGTCAAAGACGGCACCCTTGCCTGCGTCGATCCTCACAATGCCGGCGATCTCGTAACGGCAGACAAGTTCGACTCGTTCGAGCTGCGTCTCGAATACAACATCTCCGAAGGTGGCAACAGCGGCATTATATATCATGTGTCCGACGAGGGCGGAGCCGCCTGGGCCTCCGGTCCCGAGTTCCAATTGGAAGACAATGCCAAGGCGGAGGATCCGCAGCGCTGCGGCTGGCTCTATGCCCTCTACCAACCGTCCGTCGATCCCAAGACCGGCAAACCCATCGACGCCACCAAGCCCGCCGGGCAATGGAACGAGATCCGACTCGTCATCACCCCGAAGAAGTGCGAGCACTACGTCAATGGCGTGAAATACTTCGAGTACGACCTCGATAGTCCGGAGTTCAAGGAGCGCGTCGCGAAGAGCAAGTTCGCCACCATGCCCCTTTTCGCCAAGTCACACACCGGGCGCATCGCCTTGCAGGGCGACCACGGGATGGTGGCCTTCCGTAACATCAAGATCCGCCAGATCCACCAGTAACCCGGCGTAGCCGCCGACGTGAAGAGGCGGACACTCGGCGCCTACGGACGCGTGTTCACCGATCGCGGCGTCCTCGTACTCGAGCGCGAAGGAGCCGACTGCGAGTACGAGGCAGCGCCCTCACCCTCTCCCAAGGGGCCAAAACGATGATGGAAGCCCATTCCCCTTCCCCGACTCCCTAGGGCGCGCTCGTGGCGTGAAATCAAGCCGTCGGGATCCGCACCATTCGCCCCAGCATCCTTGCTCCTGGAAGGTCCCTGCGCATGGATGGTCGGCGAAAACCCGATTTTCCCGTCATGAACTCTCCACTGACTCGCCGATCGTTCGTCAAGGGTGCCACCCTTTCCTCGGTTTCGCTCGCGCTCGCCCGCTCCGCTCATTCCGCGGAGACGCCCCCCGCCGCGCCAACGGCACCCGCACCCGAAATCCAGACGACCCTGCCCCGCGGCCGTATCGGAAAGCTCGACGTCAGCCGGCTCATCCTCGGCGGCAATCTCCTCACGCACTTCACCCACAGCCGGGATCTCCGCTACGTCTACACCCTGGCGGCGAAGTACAACACGGACGAGAAGATCATGGAGACCCTTGCCCTGGCGGAGGCCCACGGCATCAACACGGTCTCCATGCACAACCCGGAACACCCGATCTCCGTGCTTCGCCGGTACCGGCGCGAGCGCGGCGGAAAAATTCAGTGGATCATCTGCCCGACCGCCCCGGTCGAACCGGGCCTCGCCAAATACCGGGCCGAGGTCGAGTCGCTCCTGGCCGATGGCTGCGAGGCCATCTACCTCTGGGGCGTCCACGCCGATTCCCTGGTTGCGCTGAACAAGATCGATCTCATCGCCGAGGCCGTGGAACTGCCGCGTCAACTGGGAGTTCCATCCGGCGTCGGCGCGCACGACCTCCGCGTGGTCGAGGCCTGCGAGAAACACGGCGTCCCGACCGACTTCTACATCAAGACCTTTCATCACCACTCCTATCCCACCGGACCGCGCCCCGACGAGATCACGGCGCCGTACAACGAATTCCCGGGGTATTGGTGCAGCGATCCCAAGGCGACCGAGTCCTTCATGAAGGGCGTGACCAAACCGTGGATCGCGTTCAAGACGATGGCGGCGGGCGCCATCCCGCCGAAGAATGCGTTCCGCCATGCGTTTCACGGCGGCGCCGATTACGTCCTGGCCGGGATGTTCGACTTCGAGATCGCCGAGGACGTGGCCCTCGCGACCGAGACCCTTTCGCACACAGCGAGGCGCGACCGCGCCTGGGTCGCGTAACCGGCGGCGAAACGGATTTGCCTTCGTTGACCAGCAATATCCCTCCAAGGTGGCGCCGGCGTTTGGTCGCGTTCCTCGCAATCTGGATGCTCGTCGTCAGTGGCCTCGTGTTGGGGATCGTCTGGAGAAACCCGGTTCAACGCGCCGTTCTCGCGATGGCGTGGGGACTGATCCTTGTGTGGATTGGCATGTGCGGACTGGCGATGTGGCGCCTCCGGGACCGCCTGGTCCGGGCGGCCGCGGGAGTTCCGCTGCCGTGGGGACTGAAATTTGTCCTCGGCTGCACGGCCCTTGCCTGCGTCGAGGAGGCGATCACGACGTTGATGACCAACGCCGCGCCCGTGTTCGGCGTGGAGAAGGGCCAGGCTTATATCACGGCCTCGGCCAATTACTTCGATGTGATCCTCTATCACAGCGTGGTGATCTTCGTTCCGATGTTCGTCGCGTGGGCCCTGCTTCTGCGGTGGTGGCGCTTCCCGCCCTTTGCCGTGTTTCTCCTGTTCGGAATCACGGGCCTGCTCGCGGAGACGCTCAGCTTCGGACTTCAAAACCTCGGTAACTTCGCCCTTTGGATCTTTGTGTATGGCCTGATGGTCTGGCTGCCGGCGCACTGGGTGCCGGACGGTCGGCCCGCCCGAATTCCGGCATGGTGGGCCTACCCTGTGGCCGTGGTCTTTCCCCTCCTCCTGGTACCGCTCGACTTCGTGCTGGCACCCTGGCTGTGGCTCACGCCAAAGCATCCGCCGATTCATTTCCCGCCGATCTGAGGTCACTGAGAGCCCGTCTCCTCGAGCTTCACCACACCGCAAAGCACCCGCCACTGCCCCACAAACGCGAACCCCGGTACGCCTGCATCTGATCGATGCGCTTCCAATGTGCCGAGCCATCCAAAAGGCCGATGTGCCCTCCCTGGCCACCGATCTCGCGGCTCGAAAGGCCGGCACCGTCCGGTTCACTACCCTCGCCATCAAGTAGAATCGGGCCATTCCGTCCATGCGGCGCAAAGCTCTTCCCATAACCCGGCGACCAGTCATTGAGATCCGTCACGAGAACCCACATGCCGGACTCCGTCGTTCGCTGCGGCGAATGCCACCCGGCGAAGCCGCGGAACGCTGGCCATGGCGTGTCCAGATGGCCGCCGAGATAATTGTAGCCGATGACGTATCCGTAATCGGGATAGTACCAGCCTCCGCTTCCATCGAACGGCTTTCGAAGCCCCGGGCATTCGAGAACCTTTCCAATGGCGCCAGCGTGCATCAAGTTCGAGCGGGTCACAGAGGAAATGACCGGGATGTGTGAATCCTGCGGGTTGGGGTTTTCGGATACGCCGGAAGGGACACGCTCGTCGTTGTCCGAAGCGTAGAGTTCGGCCGCCAGGATGAACTGACGCATGTTGCCGAGGCAGTTGGCACGGCGACCGCGTTCGCGCGCGGAAGCCAGTGCCGGCAGCAGCAGGGAGGTCAGAATCCCAATGATCGCGATCACCACGAGCATCTCGACCAGCGTGAATCCGGATCGGCTCGAACGCGGCCGGCCCAGATCCCACCGGGGGTCCCCGCGCCAGGCACGCGGATCTTCAGAGGCTTCGTTCACGGCAGATGGGCGCGAAAAAACACGGCCGAGCCGGTCGCCGGCATCTCCACCTCGACCTGCCCCAGGCTGTTGGTCACCCGGCTCCAGGTCTCCCAGTCACGAAGATCCACTGTCCGCTGCAACTCATACCCCCCCGGCGGTCCCCGAAGGTCCGCGCGGAGGCCCTCGGTCTCGAGCCTGAAATCCGTCAGCAAGGGCCAGGTGGGATAGGTCGCCACCGTGACGCCACCGTCGGCGAGGCCATCGGCCAGGCTTGCCAGGGTATTCGTGGCCAGAACCTCCGGGAGAACAAACAGGCTCAGCGGATTGAACCGTACGTCGAGCGACACGAGGTTCGTCAGGGCCGGCGCCAGGATCACCCGGCTGAGCTGGTTGAGCCGAACGTCGAGTGTCTTCAATTTGGCAAGGTGGGAAAGATCCGGCATCTCCTCGAAGCGATTGTCGTCCAGAAAGAGCTCGGAAAGATTCGTCACGCCACGCGCAAAGGCGAGATGCGTCAGCCTGTTCTCACCAAGGTCCAGCCACCGGAGTTTTGCGGCGGCCTCCGGAAAGTCAAAATCGGTGGCGAGATTCGAGGCGAGATCGAGCGTCTCGAGGTTCGGGAGCATCCCCAGGAAGGAGACGTCCGCGATACGATTCACCACCAAGCTGAGCGATCGGAGATTCGGCAGCGGCACCGACGGTACAAAGTTCGTCAGGCCATTGTCATCCATGACGAGTTCATTGAGTTTGGGAAGGCGGCCAAGGAACGTGAGATCGCGGACCTGATTGTAGGAAAGGTCCAGGAACCCCACTTCCGGCAAACCATCCGGGATGTCCAGCGTCTGAAGATCGTTGGCGGAAAGTGAGAGCCGGCTCAGACCGGGCGTTCGGGACAGGAACCCGGTCTCGGTGATGAGGCACTCCGAGAGGTCGATCTCGAGGAGCTGCTCGAATGTCGTGGCAAAATCGAGGGATACGAGCGGATTACCCTGCAGCCGGAGGAGCTCGAGCTCAGCGAGGCCAGCGGGCACGACCAGGGTCGTCAACTGATTCCCATGCAGATCGAGCCCTTTCAGGTGCACCGCAGTTTCCAGACCGGCGATCGACGTGATCCCGCGGTCGGGCGCCTCAAGGATATCCAGTCCCTGGAGATCGTCGGCCGTGAGATCGCCCTCGGGCTTTCCAAGGGCCTCTCTCACCGCCGACTCGAGATTGGGATCAGCGAACGTCACCGCCTGGGCTCGGGCGCCCTCGGAAACATTGAGCATCATCAGAATCGCCGCCCACGCCAGGACGGAAGCCGACGCTTTCCACCATCCCACGCTCACGCTGGACAGCTACGGCGCACCATTCCGAAAGTCAATGGATGAGGGCTCGCGATGATCACTCGACTCGTTTCGAGAACCCGGGCCACCCGCGGCGCGTAGTCTCCCGGATGACCGTGACCTCCGGCGCCCGGCCCGGATCGGGGCCCGTCCCCACCTCGTGCGCGAGCCTCATCGCGTCAAATGGCGCGCGGACCTTCACGTCGTTGTCGAAGTAGACAAACACATCGCGACCCAACCTTCTCCGGGCGGAAGGTGGACCGATCCGCCGCCCGCCTGCCCGAGGGACGTCGCCTTTCGTCCACGCGCGGATCTTGCGTGCCCATTCCTTCAACGCCGCATCTGTGTAACCACTGACATACAATTCCTTGTCGCCGTGAAGTCGGACATAGACAAAATCACCTGTCACATCTTCGAAGTAAGGCCATTTGCCTGCCGTGTCGGCCACGACGTGGGCGATGTTGTGCCGCCGGAGGAGCTTGATGTAATCCACCGTCTCAAACGAGGCATGCCGCACCTCCAAAGCGTGGCGAACAGGTCGAACTTCATCTGTCCGGAGCGCCGCGCGTCCTGACACGCGATGGTCGTGGCGCCGGGCAAGTTTCGATGCGGCGGTGGTATCGCGGGGCAGCAGTTCGAAAAACGCCGCGAGTCGTTCCGGATCGTATCGGAAGTTCGGCGGCAATTGCCACAGGATCGGACCGAGTTTCTCCCGAAGACAGAGTACGCCCGAAGCAAAAAAATTGGCGAGTGCGGTCTCGACATCGATGAGGCGCTTGAGGTGCGTGATGAAACGACCGCCTTTCACCGAGAAAACGAACGCTGGCGGGGTGGCGTTGTACCAGGCGCGATAGCTCTCCGGTCGTTGCAGGGAATAGAAGGACCCGTTGATCTCGATGGAATTCATGCGACCCGAGGCGTATTCAAGCTCCCGCCGCTGGGGCCAGTTTTTGGGGAAGAAGACGCCCCGCCACGGCGGGTACGTCCACCCGGAGATCCCGATGCGTATCGAGCCCTGCTTCATCGCTTCGATCCAGCGCCTCACGCCTGGCGCCACCCGGCACGCAACATGGACCGAATCGGAAGGGCTGCGAATCACGCGGACACAGGTTCAGGCCAGCGCCCTTGGCCTGCCGGGTGATGAAACCGCTTCGAGGCTTCTGGAGTGGGCGCAAATTGCGCATCCCGCGCCACGGCGGTGCCCCCTCTTCCTCTGGGCTAACCCGGATGTTTCCTATCACTTCCACTGCGACCTGCTGCAGGTCCGGTGGGAGAGGAGGTGAACATGCGTACCGCCGCTGCCGACAGGACGTCGGAACTCACGGTTGCGGAACTCGCGGTTGCGGAGCGCGGCCTTCAGGCCGCTTCAATACCCCGACGGCACGCGCGTCGAAGTTCTTGTCGGCCGACGCCACGTCACGTCCCGTTGAAGCGGCCTAAAGGCCGCGGTCCGACCCGATCGGTACGACTCACCCAACCCTCTTCCCCCGGGAGGGGCGGAGAGGGAACCAGAAGACGATGAACGATGGCTGCGGCGCGAACCGGTTATCGTCTCAGGCGATGGCAGGCCGTGCCGAAGCTCAGCGCAAGCGCAAGAAGCCCGGACAACAAAGTGTGCCCTTCCGGCACCATTGCGCTCTCGACCGTCAGGGCACTGGAGAAGTACACGTTCTCACCACTGTCCGGGTCGAACTGACGGAGATGAAACCCCGAGGGAGGCGTTTCGCTGAGCAGGAAATCCACGATCCCGACCTCGCCAGCTCCAAGAATAAACTGCCAGCCCAGGGCCATGGACACATCATCGGGATCTGCCGTCCCGATCGAGTTGTCGAGATTGCCCGCGACGAAGTTGTCGAAGATGTCGCCGGAAACGAACCCTGGCTCGTCGATTTCCCACGACAATCCCGCCGAAGGAGACCCGACGGACACCGAACCGAGTTCGTTGAAGAAGGTGTTCGCCGCCTCGGAGAGTTCGTGATCCACGAACAGCAACGCCGAATGAAATCCCCCGGAGCTGAACGTCATCCGAACCAGGCCCAGACCCGTCCCGGTGTCGAATCCGCTGCCAGGGGGAGGCGGAGCCGGCGCGAGGGTAACGACGCCGTCCTGGTTGAAACCATAGTCGAACAACGAAATGTCCGCCTGTGCACGGAGCGGAATCGCGCCAGCAGCGGCGACCAACAAGGACAGGACAATCTCACGATACACGAAGGTTGCCTTCATAACGTCAACAGCCTTTCAGAACCCGAGTCCGGGGACCAACACCATGGATAGAGCACCCACCCACGAGGACACCGGCTTTTGTCTGGATGCCCCCTAAAAGTCAATGGCAAAAGAAGGTCGCTGTTGGCCAATTTTCGCAGAGCCCTGGTCTTCAGGGCGCGTAAACAGGTACCCGGAAGATCAGCCGTTCGGAGGTCAAGTCTGCCCCGCTATCACCCCCGGATCGCGGCGTCCTTTCCGGCAAAAGGCAAGTTATGAAAACGCATTCACCCGTTTGCCCGGGCCTGTGGCTGCTCCTTTCAATCGCTGCCCACCTGGCCGCAAGAAGCACCGATTACGTGGGGACGCTCGACCAAAGCGTCACGCCCACGACCATTGTTTCGGGCTTCATTGTCGAAAAATCCCAGACGCTGGGTCAGAGCTTCACCGTGGGCAGGTACGGAATCCTCACCGACGTGGAGATCCTGGTCGGACGAAATCCAGTGCCGCCTCGGGCGAAGGCCGGCAAGGTGCAACTCACGTGGACTCCCGCCGCCTCTCATCATTACAACATCTACAGGGGGATGAACGCCGGAGGACCGTACCTGAAGATCGCCTCCACGACGTCGACTTACTGTACCTACCTGGATGAGACGGTTACAAATAACTCGGTGTATTACTATGTCGTTCGACAGGCAAATCCCCTGGACCAGGAGTTCTGCCAGTCAAATGAGGCCGTCGGGCGCCCACGCGCGCGGTGACCGGGCTAAATTAATCCGTCGCCCGACCTGCTGCAGGTCCGGTGAGGTTGCCTTCAACAAGCGTACCGCCGCTGCCGACAGGGCGTCGGAACTCGCGGTTGCGGAACTCGCGGTTGCGAACCGCGGCCTTCAGGCCGCTTCCATGCCCCGACGGCACGCGCGTCGAAGTTCTTGTCGGCCGACGTCCCGTCCCGTTGAAGCGGCCTAAAGGCCGCGGTCCGACCGACGGTATCGCGCCTGCCAAGGATTTCGCGGGCTCGCGGACGGTCGCCTTTCACAGGACCTCTATAGTACTTGTTCTTCGAAATGTAATTATTTTGAGTCGAATCCCACGATGTAAGTAACGAAGGCTTACCTCCTTGGAAGCGAATCTCAAAAGGCAGATTTTGATGTAAAGGAGTCAGGTTTTCAAAAACCAGGGGCTTTGGGAGACACCACCCCCTCCCCAGGGCGCCTTGCCGTTGGAGATGCGGCCGGAGAAGGCGCTGGCGAGCCGAATGGCACGCGACGGTGGGATTGAGTTGCCCGAGCCTTCCGAAGAAGGGCAAAGAATTCGTCCACCAGGACGATTCGGGCGGGTGCGACTACGACCCGCCGATTGTGTCGCATGGGTGCGCTCCGGCAAGTTGCGCATTCCCCGTTCTGTGGAGAGGGATTGTCATCGGGGAGATCGCGACGTGGAAGCGCAGATTTGCCTGGTCGATTCGGGAGGGTCCCGGAGGGACCCGGGAGAATAGCCGGGGGCAAGCGAGGCACGAGCGCAGCCCCCGGATGACCGCGAAAAGAGAATAGCGACCCGGAGGGTCGCGGGAGAGTTGGGTGAGTCGGATCCGAGTGGATATTGCGGTTCGTAGGAGATGCTGCGACGAGGCGCTCGCAAAAAGGAGACAAAACGTGCATGGCCCCATTCTTCTTTCGCAGGGATCTGCCTGGTCTCCCGCGACCCTCCGGGTCGCTCGGACTCTCTTTCGTCCTATTCCGGGGGCCGCGCGCGTCCCTCGCTTGCCCCCGGCCATTGTCCCTTGTCCCTCCGGGACCCAAAACGCCGCCTCGCGCCCCAAGAGTTCAGCATGAAAACAGCGAAACTCCCGGGGACTGCGAAGCCGTCCCGTCTAGCGAGGCGACAGAAACGCCAACCCTCTCCCTCGACGTCGAATTCACCCCACACGCCTCGTCGGTCTGAGGCTGCGCCTCGTTAGGAAATAGGCAGGCTAAGACGATTTCCGGCGTAGCCGCCGAGGCAAGGACGTCCCGGCATTCAACCGCTCGCGAATTCCCCTCACGCGAGCACGTCCCGAATCACCTCGCCGTGGACGTCCGTCAGGCGCATGTCGCGACCGCCGAACCGGAAGTTCAGGCGCTTGTGATCCAGCCCGAGCAAGTGAAGCACGGTTGCATGGAGATCATAAATCTCCACGCGGTTCTCCACGACCTTGTATCCATACTCGTCCGTCGCGCCGTAAACCATGCCGCCGCGGACTCCACCGCCGGCGAGCCAAACGGTGAATCCGAACGGGTTGTGGTCCCTCCCGTCCGTCCCTTGCGCGAAGGGCGTTCGCCCGAACTCGCCTGCCCATAGCACCAGCGTCGAGTCGAGCATTCCCCGGGATTTGAGGTCGTTCAGGAGACCTGCGATGGGCTGATCCACGGCGCGGGCGTTGTGCGTGTGACCTTCCTTGAGGCCGCCGTGCTGATCCCATCGGTCGCCGCCAACCACCGGGCAGGTGAGTTCCACGAAGCGCACGCCGCGTTCGATGAGCCGCCGGGCCAGCAGGCATTGACGGGCGTAGATCCGGGTCGGTTCGTAGTCCGCATCCATCCCATACAAGCGCCGGGTCGCCTCCGTCTCGCCCGAAAGATCCATGAGTTCCGGAACCGCCGACTGCATGCGAAACGCGAGCTCGTGGTTCGCGATGGCTGACTCGATGGCGTCGGCCGAACCGAGTCGCGTCAGGAACGAGCGGTCCATGGTCCGGACCAGCCCCAGCTTCGCGCGTTGATCCTTGGGACTTGCCTCGAGGGGCCGGATGTTGGCGACCGCTTCCGCGCCGGACTTGAACAGCGAGCCCTGGTAAGTGGCCGGAAGAAAACCATTGCCGAACACCTCGACTCCGCCGGGAGGAATGAGGCCGCCATTCAGAACGACGAACCCCGGAAGGTTTTGGCTTTCCGTACCCAGTCCGTAGCTGATCCATGCACCCGCGCTCGGCCGTCCGATGAGGCCCGATCCCGAATGGAGAAAGAAATTCGCCGCGGTGTGCTCGGAGAATTCCGAAACCATGGAGCGGATCAAACACATGTCGTCCGCGCACTTGCGGACACAGGGAAAGAGATCGCTCACGGGCAGGCCGCTGTGCCCGCCGGGACGAAACGACCATGGCGAACGGAGGGTGCAACCGTTGTCGTTGAACTGCGTCCTCTCCATGCGCATGCCGAACGGCCGACCGTGCTCGGCGTTCAGGCGCGGCTTTGGATCGAAGGTGTCGACCTGGGACGGCCCGCCGTCCATGTAGAGGAAGATGACGCTGCGGGCGGGAGCCGCGAAGTGCGGTGTCCTCGGTTGGAATGCGCCGCACCAGGCCCTCTCCTGCGCCAACGCGGCCAGGGCAAGGGCCCCGAATCCATTGGCGCATCGGCCCAGCATCTCGCGGCGGGTCAACGGACGATCCAGGAAGTGGTGGCAATGCGGCATCGCGGGATTTGGACTGGCTCAGGACTCGAAAGGAGGAGTGCGCAGGGCCCGTCACCCGCCCTCGGGGTGAGGACCATGCCCGAAATCGGATGCTTACGATGGCTTTGTCACAAACAATCCAAACATCCGATGGGCAGGTCATACCCTTTCAGGCCGAGCTTCGTCCAGTTCTTCCTACCGTTCATGGCAACACCGACTACAAACGTTTTTTCCGCAGAGGAACGCAGAAGGAAAAGGACCAAGATTCTCTTTCTGCGTGGTCCGCGTGGTCTGCGGGCCTATCCGGGTTCTTCGGGCTTCACGGGCCGGCACTCTCTACCGCGCGGGCAGATCGCCGAGCGATCAAGATAAACCGGGCAATGGCCCGCAGAACACGCAGAGGAACGCAGAAGGAAACGGATCACGATTCTCTTTCTGCGTGGTCCGCGTGGTCTGCGGGCCTATCCGGGTTCTTCGGGCTTCACGGGCCGGCACTCTCTACCGCGCGGGCAGATCGCCGAGCGATCAAGATAAACCGGGCAATGGCCCGCAGAACACGCAGAAGAACGCAGAAGGAAAAGGACCAAGATTCTCTTTCTGCGTGGTCCGCGTGGTCTGCGGGCCTATCCGGGTTCTTCGGGCTTCACGGGCCGGCACTCTCTACCGCGCGGGCAGATCGCCGAGCGATCAAGACAAACCGGGCAATGGCCCGCAGAACACGCAGAAGAATGCAGAAGGAAAAGGACCAAGATTCTCTTTCTGCGTGGTCTGCGGGGTCTGCGGGCCTATCCGGGTTCTTCGGGCTTCACGGGTCGGCACTCTCTACCGCGCGGGCAAATCGCCGAGCGATCAAGATAAACCGGGCAATGGCCCGCAGAACACGCAGAAGAACGCAGAAGGAAAAGGACCAAGATTCTCTTTCTGCGCGGTCTGCGTGGTCTGCGGGCCTATCCGGGTTCTTCGGGCTTCACGGGTCGGCACTCTCAACCGCGCAAGGCTGATCGCCGAGCTGCCGTTTCGAATCGATCAAGACAAACCGGGCAATGGCCCGCAGAACACGCAGAAGAACGCAGAAGGAAAAGGACCAAGATTCTCTTTCTCTCTTTCTGCGTGGTCTGCGTGGTCTGCGGGCCTATCCAGGTTCTTCGGGCTTCACGGGTCGGCACTCTCTACCGGGCGGGCTCGACGGGGACATTCCCTCCGCATTCTCCGGGGAATCCGTGGTCCGCTTCACGCGGGTGTTAGCGAATCGCTCGTATTCCAGATTCGGGTGATGGCCGAAGTTCACCAGGAGGGCCACCTTGAAGCCTGTGGCGTGGAGGTAATTGATGACCTGTGCCCGATGTTCGTCGGCCAGCGCGGACAACGCCTTGATTTCGACGATGACCCCGCCGAAGCAGATGAAATCTGGCTCGTACCGCTGTTTCAGCGGAAGGCCTTTGTACTGCATGGCCAGCGGCTGTTTGGCGACGAAGGGAATCGCCTGCAGCCCCAACTCCAACTCGAGGCACTCCTGGTAGACGGCTTCGAGAAAACCACAGCCCTTCTCTCGGTACACCTCGAAGCAGGCGCCGAGAATGCGGTAGGTCCCATCCTTGAACGGGAAATGCTCCATCGTCATATCCCCAAGAGAATACGATGACCTGTCCGCGGAGAAATGGTTTCGACGCCTCTCTTCTGCGTTTTCTGCGTGGTCTGCGGGCACTTCCCTGAAAACTCGGCGGCGCTTCGGGAGACATCATTCGACGAAGGCGAATTCCTTTGCGTTGAACAGGACCTGGCAAAGGTCGGTCCAGGTCGCCGCGTCCTCACCCGTGGACCCAAGGCGCCGCGCCTCGAGATAGGCCTCGCACGCCCGTCGTTCCTCGGAGCGCGGCGGCCGGGCGAACGCGTCCAAATAGAGTCGTTCCAGGCGACGGGCGGCGCAGTCCGGACCTGTGACCTCCCGCAGAATCCGCGCGGACCACAGAGCCGCCTGCTGCGCGACGAACGGGTCGTTCATGAGTTCCAGGGCCTGCGCCGGGACATTCGACTGGCTGCGCAATCCGACGGTCGTCACTGGTACGGGGACGTCAAACGCCAGCATCCATGGCGAGAGAAAATTGCGGCGGACCTCGACATAGAGCGAGCGCCGCCCCGCGCCGTCCAGGGGACCACTCTTCGAGGGACGGCCGCGCCCCTCCATGAAGGACGTCAGGTGAATGGGCACCGGTGGTCCGCCCAGGCTCGGGTCCAACTTTCCCGACACCGCCAGCATCGCGTCCCGTAAGGTTTCGCCCTCGAGACGTTCCAGGTTCGCGCGATGCAGGAGGCGGTTTTCTGGGTCCACCTCCTCGGCCCGCGCGTCCGCGCGCCGGCTGCTCATCTGCCAGGCCCGCGATAAGACAAGGAGCCGGACCAAACGCTTGACCGAGTAACCGCCGTCCCGAAATTCGGTGGCGAGCCAGTCGAGCAGCTCGGGATGCGACGGCGCCGCGCCCATCGCGCCGAAGTTGTCGACGGAGGACACGAGACCCGCCCCGAACAGGTGCGCCCAGATCCAGTTGACCGCCACACGTGCGAACAGCGGGTTGGCATCATCGGTCATCGCGCGTGCGAGACCGAGCCGCCCCGTCCCTGACTCGAAAGGCGCCGCCCGCGCCGCTTCCGGCAAGGCCTCGAGGAACCGTCGTGGCAGAGTCGGACCGGGCGACTGCGGATTTCCGCGGATGAAGACGGGCTGGTCAAGCCCGGTGCCCTCGACCATCGCGCCGATCAATTCCGGTTCCCCCACGGCGGCATCGAGATCGGTCCAGCGTTGAACATCGATCATCGCCGCCCCCTCGGTCATGGCGAACAGAACGGAATCCAGCCAGGCGGCCTCCCGCGGGTCGAGCTGGGAGGGATCGTCACGCCACCGCAGGATGATGCCGCGCGGGTCGGCGGGATCCTGCAGTGTCACTTGCGGTGGCGGATCTTTCAGGGAGGAGGCAATGACCTCTCCAACCGCGATCCACCCGTCCGCCGCCATGGCGCTCGCGGGCAGAGTCGTGGCCGGGTCGGGCGCCGAATAATCGGTGAACTCGAGCCACGCCCGATGCCCCTTCCACATGCTGACATCGATGGTCATCCAATGGGGGCGCTCGCCTTCCACCGCCAGGCGGAGACCGCCGTAGATCGGCGCCCGGATCAACGTGAAACCGTCAATGACAAGGCTGATCCGGGTCCCCTTCCCGGCAACCTTGAGGTGAACGTACCCGCGGTCGATCGTGAAGGTCGGTGAGCGCAACGCGCCCTGAAACCGTCGCGCCAGGGAACCGCTGTCGCGCCAACCCGGCAGCACAAGCCGGAAGCCGCCCCCGGTGGCGGGCACCACCTGGCCGGAGCTGCACGGGTCCACGGTGAACGCCTCGCCATCGGGGAACCATCCGTCCCGCGGCAGGGAAATATCCTCCGGGCGGAGACTCGCCTGCTGGGCTGCGCCGCAGTTCGTCGCCGCCCTAGGAATCGCGCTGGAGAGCAGACGACCCGCCAAGTCCCGTCGGACCCGGTCCCGGATTGCCATCAACGCGCGGGCCTGGCGCAGGCGCGGGGCCGGGTCATCCATTTCACGAATGGCGTAGCGCGAGCTGTCGAGGATCCCGTAGAGCGCGTAGTAATCGCGAGTGGAGATGGCATCGAACTTGTGATCGTGGCAGCGGGCGCACGAAACGGTCAGCCCTAGAAAGGCCTTGGCAAGGACGTCGATCTGGTTGTCGACAACGTCGACCTGCGCGACACGGGTATCGACCGGAGAATGCGCCTGCTGGCAGAACCAGAATTGCGAGGTGGCGATGATGGATTCATTGAGGCCCGAGGCCGGGTCGCGGCGCACCGGAAGCAGGTCTCCCGCAATTTGTTCGCGCGCAAAGCGGTCGAACGGAACGTTACCATTGAACGCGCGAACCACGTAATCGCGGAAGCGCCATGCCGCCAGGATCGGGTAATCGAACTCGTGGCCCATAGTTTCGGCATAGCGGACCTTGTCGAGCCAGTGCCGGGCCCAGTGTTCCCCGAAGCGTGGCGAGCCGAGGAGGCGGTCCACGACGGCTTCGAGTGCGGCGGGACCCGGATCGCTCGAGAAGTCGGTGGCCTCGGCGGCAGACGGTGGAAGGCCGGTGAGCGCGAAACTTAAGCGACGAAGCAACGCGGCAGGCTCCGCCGATGGAGCGGGATTCAGCCCGGCTGCTTCCAGTCGGGCGAGGATGAACCTGTCGACCTCCGAGCGCGGCCAGGAAACATTCGCGACTGGCGGCGGCACGGGATGCCGGATGGGCTGCCAGGCCCAATGACTTGTCCGGCGTTGGTTCAGATCGAATCCCTTGGCTGCGAGGTGGCCGCGGGAGTCGGCCGTGGCCGGCGCGCCTGGCGTGCCCTCGCCGTTTGAAGGGGGGACGGTGGTCTCTCCCGGCCAAGGGGCTCCCGCCTGGATCCATCGCCGGAAGTCCGCCACCACCGTCACGGGCAGGCGCATCTTGGGCGGCATCTGCAGGTCGGGATCGTCGTAGGCGAGGGCGCGCAGGAGGAGACTGCGTTCCGGGTCGCGCGGGATGAGGGCGGGGCCGGTCTCTCCGCCATGCACCAGGCCTTCGCGACTGTCCACCCGAAGGCCCGCCTTGAGTTTGGCGGCGCTGGCGCTGTGGCAGCCGTAACAGTGTTCAACCAGGACCGGTCGAATGCGAGCCTCGAAGAGCTCGGCGCCGGCATCGTCCCCGGCCGCGAGACCTGCGAATGGCCTGGCAACCGCGAGCAGGATCAGGAATGGACTCGCCCGGCGCATGATCCGAGGCAACCTCCTCCAGCGAAGGCCGCCGTGTCGAGCGTCCATCGCTTGACCGCAGGTTCCCGCTGGCCGAGCCTCGCCGCACCCACGTGCCATGAGCTCCACTCCATCACGAATCGTGCTCCTTCTTGCTTCTCTGGTCTCACTTGCCACCGTCGCGGCTTCTCCACCGGCGTCCTCGTCGCTGGAGATCCCCTTTCCGCTCGAGCGCGCGCCCCAGACCTCGCGGCCGGTCCTGCGCCACGGCGATCGGCTCGCGATATGCGGTGACTCCATCACCGAACAGCGGATGTACTCCAGGATCCTCGAGACTTACCTGACTGTGTGCCGACCGGAACTTGACCTCGAGATCCGCCAGTTCGGATGGAGCGGTGAAAAGGCCGACGGATTCTTTGCGCGGATGGACAACGATGTGCTGCGGTTCCATCCGACGGTGGCCACGACCTGTTATGGGATGAACGATCACCTTTACCGCCCTTACGAGGCGTGGATCGGCGAGTTGTACCGACTCCACATGGATGCCGTGGTCCGGGAGTTCGAGAAAGCCGATACCCGCGTGGTCCTCGGATCACCCGGATGCGTCGGCAAGGTTCCACCGTGGGTCAAGGATGGCGGGCTGGCGGTTGAAGCCCTGAATGCGAACCTCGCGAAGCTGCGCAACATCGACGTCGAGATCGCGCGCGATCGCCACACCCGCTTCGCGGACGTGTTCACACCCATGTGGAAGGCCAAGGCCGCGGCGCAGGGGCAGTACGGCACAAACTACGCCGTGGCCGGCAAGGACGGCGTCCATCCAGGATGGGCCGGGCACCTCATCATGGCGTATGCATTCCTCGACGGCCTGGACGTCGAGGGCGACATCGGGACGATCACGATGGATGTCGCGCACCAGACCGCCCGCGCGACCAAAGGCCACGAGATTGTCAGTTTCAAGGACGGCATCCTGACGGTCCGAAGCACCCGGTACCCGTTTTGCGCGCCACCGGCGGATCCGTCGGACGACGGATCGATCCGGTCGGGGATGCAGTGGGTGACCTTCCAGCAGCGTTTCAATCGCCTCATGCTCCGGGTTCACGGCCTCACGGCGGAATCCGCCAGGGTCACCTGGGGGACGGAGTCAAAAACGTACACCTCGAACCAACTCGAGGACGGTGTGAATCTTGCCGACGATTTCGCCGTGAACCCGTTTTCAGACGCCTTCCAGAAGGTCGACGAGGCGGTCGCGGCAAAACAGGAATTCGAGACACGCCAGATCAAGGCGGAGTTTCACGGGGAGGACGGCAAGGCGGACATGGAAGGCACGGTGAAGCGCACGGAGACGGAGCGCGCCCAACGAGTGGGGGCGATCCTCGCGGCGCACGTCCCCGTGACCCATACGCTGCGGGTGGAACCCGTTCCATGATGAGCGGTCGGCCGATACTCCTCTTTGGACGGAGCGCGGCGTTCACGCCGCTTCAATCGCGGACTCACCCGGGAGTCGTTGGACATTTCGCAGACCGCGCTCCTCCCAGCGCCGATGCGGGCTGAAGCCCGCGCGCCGGAACGAGCCTCCTGCGACCCACTTCACCCCAACGCGGATCGGGGCTCGATCCCCGCCCTTCCATCATCCCATCTCGATCGGCCCGTCGCTCCTATTGCAACCGCGAAAGGGTTTCCTTGATCGCGTTGAAATTGGGGAGGTCCTTCGGCGTGGGCGTCTGCTCCGCGTATTGCACGACGCCATTGCGGTCAATCACGAACGCCGCCCGCGCCGCCGTGTCGCCGATTCCCGCGAGTCCCTTGAATTCCACGCCGTAGGCGCGAACCACTTCCTTGTTGAGGTCGCTTGCCAGGGTGAGGCTGATCTTTTCTTTTTGGGCCCACGCCTCCTGCGCGAAGGGACTGTCGACGCTGATCCCGAGGACATCCGCCTTCAGGTCCTGGTAGGCCTTCATGCCCTGGGAGACATCGCACATCTCGGCCGTGCAGACACTCGTGAAGGCCAGCGGAAAGAACAACAGCACCGTGTTCTTCCTGCCAAAATTGGCGCTGAGCTTCACCTCCGAGAGACCTTCGGCGTTCTTACTTTTCAAAGTGAAGTCCGGAGCCTTGGTTCCGACAGCGATTGCCATGATGTATTCCCTGGTATGTTTGGTTTCCCGTCAGTGGTGGTCGTCGAACGACCCCGGTTAAATGCGGCCGGAGAGGAAGCCTGTCAAACCCTGTCGACTTCGTTCGCCCTCTCAGGCGCCGATCGCCCGCCAGAGGATGTCGACGGCAAACAGCAGCACCATGGCAATCGCGCATGCCAGTTTTCCGCCCGCGCCGACCACCAACCCGAGGGTCGCCCCGGCCCCGGCACGGGCCGAATCCCGCCATTCGCGACCGCCGATGAACTCGAAAGCGAACGCGCCTATAAAGGGCCCGAGAATAATGCCCATGGGCCCGAAGAACAGACCCACCAAGCCGCCAACGACGGCGCCGATCATGCCCCAGCGACTCGCCCCCAGAGTTCTGGCGCCATAGAAACTGGCGACAAAATCGGCAATCAAAGAAAGCGCTGCCAGGACGCCGAGAACAATCAGCACCCACCACTGCGCGCCGCTGGGACCGACGATCAACCGGTGCACCAGGGCCATCGCGAAGATCAGGGGTGTGCCTGGAACCGCCGGCAGCACGCAACCCACCACCCCGACGCACATCACCAGGAGGCTCAGGGCGAACCACAGGACTTCTATCACGGTCACCACCGAAGCGTACCCTTCTTCACGACCTCGGCAATAAGCCCGGTCACGCCACCTCCCTCCCCGTCGCATCGAAGTCCTTCGCCGCCGCCGCCCGCCGGTCCATGGAGCGAACCCGCGCGGAAAGCAGCCGCGCAACGTTCCACAAGAACCGGTTGGCCGCCGCCGGAGCGTCGCGGCAGACCTTCTGCAGCGCGTCCATCGTGAGCTTGAGCACCACGACGTCGTTTTCGGCGCGGACGTCGGCGGAGCGCGGGCCGGGATCGAAAAGCGACATCTCGCCAAACGTGTCGCCGATGTTCAGCGATACCAGGAAGGACTCCGTCACTTGCCCTTTCGTACTCACGCCGACCCGACCCTGAATGACGAAATACATGGCATCCCCATGGTTCCCTTGCTGAACGATGAAGGTGAAAGGCCGATACACCTCCTCGACCATCTCCCGAGTGAACGGCTCCAACTGGTCGCTCGGCATGTCTGCGAATACCCGAAGGCGGGTAAGGGTTTTGACCGGCACGCCCGTGCGACTCTCCGCCGGGGCCGCCGTGGCGCCGACGGTCGGTTCCGCGGAAACCGTCGGTGCAAACAGGTCTGCGAATTCCGAAAGTTCAGTGATCCGACGCCAGACATCCGACGCCTCGGAATGCACCCAGGTGTCCTTTTGGACCCGGCCGTCCTTGGACCACTCGCGAAGGGTCGCGGCCGAAACCGGCCCATAAATCTGCCGGTCGAGTCCGAATACTCGGTAAGTGCCTTCAGACATGGATCGCGGAGTGTGACGCACCGCGGCCGGCTGGAAAGACGAAATCGCGAGCGAAGTCCACGGGATTTCCGGCGGCCTCGCAGCGAATAAAACAGACGTTGGCGGCCGTCGTTATTTCGGTTCGGGCCAGAAACTTGCCGGGCTCAAATTCGTGAAGGATCCGCTCCCTGTCATGGTGAGGCGCGCGGCCCGCACCAGGTACCACGCCCCCGCGGGCGCGGCCTCGTCGATGAATGCCGGTTGTTGAAGGGGTTCGTGGGTCAGGCGGTTGTAGGGCCCCCTCCAACCCCCGGCGGATCGATAGACGAGGTAGCCCGCACCTGCGTCCGAACCTCGGTCCCAGGTCAGGGAAACGTGATCCGAGCGCCGGCGTCCGCGCAGGTTCCGGGGCGGCGCGGGAGCAGGCAACCGCAGCGTTGGATCGCCCAGAATCGTCAGAGTTCTTGTTGTGCCGTAGGTGGGTGAATTGTGGAGGATGACCCGATTGGCCGTGAGCACCTGGGCTTCGGCAAGGGTCCCCCCCCAGGCGAGCGGATCAAACCGCCATTCGGTCCCGCGCTCCCAGAAAGTCGCGAGCCCGTGGTCGCGCGAAGCCAGAATGGCGCGAAGCAGGTTGTTGTCTCCGGCCGCCCAGTCTCCGAACCACGACCCGAGGAACATCGCGAACAGGACTCGGGGCTGCCTTGACGGCCGCGTGAGGTCCGCCGACTGGACCATCCCGAGGGACCCCGAACGGATGCGATCGATTGCACCCGGCCCGGATTGGAATCCCCATTGAACGGCCAGGCCCTGGGGGAGACGAAACAGATCCCCCTCGAAGATTCGCTCGTCGCCGGGGCCGTACAGGCGGCTCGCCGTGCGGTATGCGTTGTCGAATATGGACCGGTCGGTCCCGGTCCCAAAATAGCCTGCCGCCACCACCCGCGGTTCGGCGGCGATCTCGCCAACGCGATATCGGTGGTCCTTGGCGAGGTACTGCCGGAGGAGGTCGACCTCTCCACGGTGGCCCCGGCCGAAGGCGGGCATGCCCGCGAAGTCGAGCCGCCCGAAGGCCGCCTCGAGGCGGGTGTCCCCGGCCCGATTCGGAGGGACCCATTCCGTGTCGAACTTGCCGTCCCCGTGCTCGTTCCGCGTGATCGGGAAGGTCGTGGGCGGCATGTAGGCGGGATAATGCAGGAGGTCCGTCCAGATCCCGTCCATGTCGCCGTAATAGTCGTCTCCCGGCCATGCACCGTAGTGATTGTCACCTCGCCCGGAATGGGTGTCCTCGGCGCGCATGCCCGTGTAGGGGATCGCAACGTGCCCAACGAGGAAGACGCATCGCAGGGCGCGTCCGGAGGTTTCCCACTCCTTCTGGAGCATGGAACGAATCCCAACGACCCCATTCGTGTTGGGTCGCCACTCGCGATCATTGTGACGCGGCACTTCGCGGCGAAACACGCGCCAACCGTCGGCAACGAGGTCCCTCTCCAGCAGGTCGACGGACGAGGCCAGGTCGGCCGCGAGGGTCTCATCGATCAGGAGCGCCACCTCCCCGCGGTCTTCTACTGGCGGCAGGGAAATCCCGGCCGTGATCTCCAGGCCGGCCGGCGTCCCATTGGTCAGAAGCCGGTACGTCCGAGGGCGGCCGATTCCGATATCGGTATCGACGAATTCGAGCCGGTGGGTGATTTGGGCGAGGGTCGACCAGTGGTTGGTGTCGCCTTCCATTCGCTGCACGGTCACGGGGCGGTTGGGGGGGAGCCGCCACTCCAACCTCAAGTTCGGCGCTTCGGGCACCGCATGGGCCGTCATGACCCGGCCCATCGCCTCCATGGCGACACGACCCAGGGGCGCGTCGAGGATCGTCAATTCGTCAAGCGCCCCTCCAACTCCGCGGGTGCCATCGCGCCGAGCACCGATGCTGATCCCTTCCTGGACGACCGACGCCGAGGGCGCCGGCGGCTTCGAGGGCGCGGCGGTCAGAATGACCTTTCCATCCTTGTAGGCGCGGAGTCCGCCCGGGAAGCAGTCGAGGACGATCTCGGCCCAGGCCCCGGCGTCAAAGGCCACCGGTTCGCTGGTCACCCGGTATTCCGTCCGTTCGCCTGAGCTCGCGGTGAATTCAATCAGGGTCCCGTCAGGGCTGACGGACCATTCCCACCAACCGCCCGAGCTTGAACTCCCCCGCTCGCCGAGGCTGAGAAAGCACCCCCAATCTCCAGGTCCCTTTCCCTGTCCCACGCCGCGGCTGCTCCAGTCCGGTCGGAACCAGAACCGCGCGCACATGGCCCCCGGGTGGATGCCGGGGGGCCGATCGGGCGATCCCACCGGAGAAACCAGGACGGCGTTGGAAGAGGCGAAATGCGCGGCGCCCCCGAGCACGCCTTCGACCGAAGTCACCCCGCTGGTGATCCTCGGCCGCAGACCGCTTTTGCCGACGAATTCGGGGCCGTCGAAGCTCCAGGAGGCGAGCACGCGCGGCTCGGGTTGAGCCCCGGCGCCACATCCGGACAGGAACACGACGAGCGCCAGCACGCCGCAACGGCCGATCGACGCCGGCGACCGGATTTCAAGCAGGCGTTTCATCGGCAACACCCAAACGCTGGAAGGCCTCCTCGATCGTTGCCATGTCCTGGATGCGGGCCAGCCGGGCGTAGAGTCCATCGAGCGCCAGCAATTCGTCGTGGGTGCCGCGTTCGATGATTTCACCGGCCTTCACGACCAGGATCTGGGTCGCGCGGCGAATGGTGCTCAGCCGGTGCGCAATTACAAAGCTGGTGCGTCCCTCGAGCAGGCGCTCGAGGGCCTCCTGGATCAGGCGCTCGGTCTGCGTGTCCACGCTGGCCGTGGCCTCATCGAGAATGAGGATCGGCGCGTTCTTCAACAGGGCGCGGGCGATGCTGATCCTCTGCTTCTCGCCGACGCTCAGCTTCACCCCGCGCTCGCCCACGCGGCTGTCATACCCGTCGGGGAGGCGCGTGACAAAGTCGTGGCAGTTCGCCGCGCGCGCCGCCTCGACGAGCTGGCGTTCATCGGCCTCCAGTCGTCCATACAGGATGTTCTCCCGAAGGGTTCCGTTGAACAGGAACGGCTCCTGGGAGACCACGCTGATATGCTGTCGGAGCGACTCGAGGGAAAGCTCGCGAACATCCTGGCCATCGATCGTGATCCGGCCACCGGTCGCCTCGTAGAAGGCGGGAAGGAGGTTCACCAGCGTGGACTTGCCGGCGCCCGTCGGCCCCACCACGGCCGTCATGTCCCCGGGATGCGCCTTCAGGTCGACACCGCGCAGGACGGTGCGCCCACCCGGATAGCTGAAGGTGACCGAGTCGAACACGACCTCGCCGCGCACCGGTTCGCGCAAAACCCCGCGGCGGTCGGGCCGCTCGGGCGTTTCGTCGAGGATGTCGAACACCCGCGCCGCCGCGGCGCGGGCGGCCTGGAGCATCTGGTTCAGGGCGTGAAGCCTGCCAATCGGTTCGTAAAAGAACATCCCGGCATAGAGCATGAACGCCACCAATTCGCCGACCTTGATCCGGCCGGAGATCACCTGGGCCCCGCCAACCCAGAGGATCAGCCCGATGCCAAGCGCGCCGACAAATTGCATCGCCGGCGAGTACCACGACCATGCCCGCATCACGATGAGTGTGCCCTCGCGCAGCGCGTCGGCGCGGGCCGAGAATCGGCTGTCTTCGTGGTCCTGGCGGCTGAACGCCTTGATCTGTCGGATGCCCTGGAGATTGTCCATCAGCAGGGCGTTCATGGCGGATGCGGCCTCGCGTTGCTGGCGATAACGCTTGTGAGCGGTCGTCGTGTACCAGAGCGCCCCCAGGACCAGGAACGGCAACGGCACCAGCGCCACGCATCCCAGGATCGGGCTGCTGGAGAACATGAAAAACAGGGCCGCGATGATGCTGAGAATCGCGACGCTCCCCTGCTCCGTGCCGTCGATCAGCAGTCGTTCCACGCTGTTCACATCCTCAATGACACGCGTCATGAGGTCGCCGGAGGCGCGCGGATCAAACCAAGCCACCGGCAGCCGCTGTAGTCGGCTGTAGACGTGCCGGCGCATGTCGTAAATGACGTTCTGCTCCAGCCGGTTGTTGACCCGGATCCGCAGGCTGTTGAAGGCCTCTCGAAGGAAGAACGCCCCGAGCAACGCCAGCGCCGCTGGCGTCAGCAGATCGCCCCGCCGCCGCGTCACCACATCGTCGATGATCACCCGCGTGAGCTTCGGATACGCCATGCCGCAGGCGAGGGACAAGATCGCGCACAGGACCGTCCCAGCCGCCATCCATCGGTACGGCCAGAGATACCCGGCCACCCGCCGGACGACCTCGCCCGTCAGTCGGGGCGCCGATCGAAAACTGGGGTCGACCGACAGACCTGGCCTGTAATGCGCCATGTCGAAGCGGACCCTCAGGCTTCGGAGCCCGATCCTTCCTCCAACAGGCCCGTCGGCTCCGCACCCCCCGCGCCCGCTTCTTCACCCGCGTCCACCATCAACAACACTCCTGACATGGGTTCTCCTTTACCCCGGATTCCGCCGGCACGCGAGAATTCCGAAACGTGGAAACCGGGAACCGCGCGTTCCGACCGTGAACTGTTAATGCGCGGCCCGCACATTGCCTCCTCGCCCCTCCCCCAAAGGACGGGCGCGCGGCGAGGGTCATTCCTCGTGGAGCAGGTCAGGTGCAAAATTCTTGCGTCGTCGACCGCTGCCCCTGCTACTTTGGCCGTGTGTTCCCCCATGTGGACACACGGGAGCCAGAAGAGGTCCTGGGCGCATGCCGGGCCGTCTGGAAAATGATCACCGGCCGGGAGGAAGATGGTCTCCTGACACGGGCCTTTGCCTGGTTGCAGGCTGCGTTCGAGGGGCGTCACCCGGACTACGAGCCGCTGGATACCCAGTATCATGACCTGGAACATACCCTGCAAGGCACCCTCTGCCTGGCCCGGCTTCTGGAGCGCTGGCACCGGATCGGCGCCCGTCCCACGCTTGATGAAATCAGCATCCGCCTCGGAATGCTCGGGATTCTGCTCCATGACACGGGTTATCTGAAGCCTCGCGGAGACCACGAAGGCACCGGCGCCAAGTTTACCCCCATCCACGTCCAACGAAGCGCCGAGGTCGCCGCCCGGTTCCTTGGCGCCGAGGGATTTCGGCGCCAGGAAATCCATGAAGCCCAGTGCATGATCCGCTGCACGGGCGTCAATGCCGACGTCCGATCCATTGCTTTCGAGCGGACCCTCTCCCGAAAAGTGGGTTGCGCCCTGGCGTCTGCCGACCTCCTGGGTCAGATGGCGGCTGACGATTACATCGACAAACTCCCGGCCCTCCAACGCGAGTTCGCCGAGGCCGCGGCGACCAACACCGGACCCGATGCCGCCAGTCTCAAACATTTCCGCATCCCCGAGGAACTGATCCGTGAGACCCCCGCGTTCTGGAAGTTCTACGTGCTTCCCCGTCTCGAGCAGGATTTCGAAGGGGTCTACCGACTCCTGAACGATCCATGGCCTTCCGGGCCGAACGAGTACGTGCGGCGTGTGGAATCCAACCTTTCCCGGATCCGCGATCCCTCTGTCGTCACGCCCGCCTGACACCCCCTGGAGCAATCCCGGGTCTCCTCCTCCCGGGGCTTGTTCGCCGGTCCGAATCCAATCCACGCTCCCGCCACGCAATGGCAAGCGCCCTCAAGTTCTTCACCCCGCTCATTCAACCCCTCGGCATGGCCTGGGCGGGGTTGGTGGTGGCAACAATCCTTTGCCTTTGTCGCCGACGATGGCTGGGCGCCGCGGTTGGCGGTCTCTGCAGTCTGCTGTTGTGGTTCATTTCACAGCCTCCGGTGGCGACCCATCTTCTCGGTCGGCTCGAAAGGCCCTGGTTGCATCATACCCTCGCGGAGTGTCCGTCGGCGGACGCCGTCATTGTTTTGGGAGGCGGCTGGCGCCCCTCCAGGCCCGGCTTCGAGGGTCTTGACCTCACCGCGGCCGTGGATCGGTGGATCGCCGGAGTTGAACTCTGCAGGCGTGGCAGGGCCACCAACCTCGTCGTCGGCGGCGATCCCATTCAACCACCGCCCGGCACGCGTCCCGCCGCCGCAGGTCTCCGCGATTGGCTGACGAACTGGGGCCTGCCAACGTTCCAACTCGAAAGCCTGGGTCCGGTGCGAACCACACGCGACGAAGCTCTGCGGACGCGCGAACTGGTTGATCGGACAGGCTGGAAACGCGTCATCCTGGTCACCTCCGCATTCCACATGCGGCGGGCCATAGCCGCATTCGAGAAGGTGGGCATTTCCGTTGAACCCGCGGCTTGCGACTTCCAGGTGGAGCCCGGCGCCTATGAACCGTCCTTGCCCCATGACCTGCCCGATCCGAAAGGAGCGGACGCCCCGGCGGCGCCAGAAATGGGCGACGGCAGCACACCCCGGTTCAATGCGGATGAACTCGTCGGTACCGCCGCCGACCCACTCGACGCTCGGACTTCGTGGACGATCTTCCCGGACGAAGGCGCGCTGGTCAGCGTCACCCTCTGGTGGCACGAGGAGATCGGATGGCTCGCCTACAGGGTCCTTGGGTACAGGTAGCTCACGGGAAAAACCCTCCACCGGTTTTCCGGCCGGGGGTTTCGAACTTCGTAGCCGGGGGGGGTCATGAGACGGACGCCGCGGCCCCTCCGGGTCACCCTGGCAGCTACAAGGAGGCCATCTTTCGCCAGGATTCCGGGCATCACGCAGCACCGTCCGGCGCAGCGATTCGCGCCGGCCTCGCGCTAACCTGCCTATTTCGGAAAGGTCTTGCGAAAGGCGACCGTCCGCGAGCCCGCGAAATCCTTGGCAGGCGCGATACCGTCGGGTCGGACCGCGGCCTTTAGGCCGCTTCACCGGGACGGGACGGCGCGTGACGGGACAGCGGCCGACAAGAACTTCGACGCGTGTGCCGTCGGGGTATTGAAGCGGCCTGAAGGCCGCGCTCCGCAACCGCGAGTTCCGCAACCGCGAGTTCCGACGCCCTGTCGGCAGCGGCGGTACGCCTGTTGAAGGCAACCTCCTCTCCCACCGGACCTGCAGCAGGTCGCAGCGGAAGCGATAGGAAACATCCGGGCTAGTCCGGTTCCTCCTCTTTGGGGCCGGAGGCGCCAATCTCCTTGAGCAGGAAACAAATCAGATAGCGAAGGCGGGTCTCCACGTCGATGGTCTCGAGCATGACCTGCCGCTGGCGCGGATCCGAAAGGAGCGCGCAGGACACCAGGTCCGCGAGGACGCTGGCGTCGCCGATCTCGGACAGTGAATTGAGGATCTGCTCGACCGACGGCGCCTCGCCCTCGACCCCAGCGGTCGCATTCTCACCCAGGAACTTGAGGGGTGCCGGCAGGCCCTGGCGAAAGCGTTCCCCGACCAACTCGCGAACCTTGACTGTCAGGGCGTCGACGCGGGCGGAATCCGCGGTCTCAGCCACCAGCGGGTGGATGGACTGCACGCGGTAGGGCTTGTGACGCAACACCCTGCCGAGTGAGACACGCGCCAGTCCCTGAAGGATCATGTTCGAAGTGCCATCCGGGTTTTCCACCGAGGCTCGAATCAGGCCGACGCCGGCCACGCGCGCGGGTGCCTCGGGTTCGGAATCCGGCCGCTGCATGGCCACGCAGAAGATCCGGTGCGAGGCGAGCGCGTCCCGCAACATGCGACGGTATCGTGGCTCGAAGATGAAAAGCGGGAGGATCGCCTGCGGGAACAGATTCACGCTGGGTAGAATCATGACCCCTACGCTCTTTGGCAGATCCATGTACACCCACGGTAGGTTGCGCCCATCCGTTTGCAAGCCGGGTTCATGCCACCTCGCCACCTAAGGTTGCCAAACGTTCCTCCGATGCCGCAGAGTGATCGCCATGAAGGTGCTTGCGGGCATTCTCATCATCGTGGTGGGGACCCTGGTCTGGGCGTTGTACTCCCTCCAGAGTGTGCGCCATCAACTCGCCGCGCAGCAGACGAGTAACGAGGTCGTCATCGTCGATTTCTCCAATCGCTGGGACGCTGTCCGCCACTCACTCGACGAGCAGAAGAAGGTGAACCAAACCCTGGAAAGCACGGTCGCCGACCGCGGGCAGCAACTTGAATCCCTGCGCGGCGAGATCGCCAATCTCTCCACGGACCTGGCCAAGTCCAAGGCGGAGACCCGTTCGGCCCAGGACGAAATTGCCAAACGCGACGGTCAGATCTCTTCGCTGGAGAACAAGAATGTCGATCTCACGCAGAAGATGAATGATCTCCAGTCGGCCATCGCCACACTCGAGAAACAAATCGCCGAAGCGGAGAGACAACTCGCCACCTCCGAGGGCAACCGGCAGTCCCTCCTCGCCGAATTGCGGCGCCTCCAAAACGAAAAGGTCGCGCTCGAAAAACAACTCAATGACCTTGGCTTCCTCCGGGACCAGGTCCGGAAGCTCAAGGAGGAACTCACCATCGCGCGGCGGCTGGACTGGATCCGCCGCGGCATCTACGCCCCCAGCTTCAGGAAGGGCGCCGAAGCGCTCGCGGAGATGAAATTTGGCCCGCGCGAGGGCGAAACCACCAACGCAACCGCGCCGTCGCTCGACGTCGAGGTCAAACGTTCCGGCGAAGTCACCGTCCGTTCCCCCACCAACAACCCAAGCCAGTGATCGACGGCCCCGAACTGGTCGATTCCCACGGACGCGTCCTTCGCGACCTCCGTGTCAGCGTAACGGATCGCTGCAATTTCCGTTGCCTGTACTGCCTTCCCGAGACCGAGGAGGCCGCCAACTTCTACCGGACCCGGGGTTCTGCCGGTGGTTCCAAGCCCCCGGAGTTCGGTCGTACCATCCTGCGGGAGTGGAAACCCCGGAAGGAACTGCTGTCATTCGAGGAAATCGAGCGCGCGGTCCGTCTTTTCGTGCGCCTGGGCATCCGGAAGGTCCGCCTCACGGGCGGAGAACCCCTCCTCCGAAGTGACCTCCCGATCCTGGTCGAACGCCTCGCCGCCATTCCGGGCATTGAGGATCTTGCCATGACCACCAATGGCTTCCTCTTCGCCCGTCAGGCCGCCGCCCTCCGTCACGCCGGGCTTCATCGGGTCAGCTTCAGCCTCGATTCCCTCGATCGCGCCAATTTCAAAAAACTGACCGGCCGCGACGGTCGCGACGAGGTCCTCGACGGCATTCGACTCGCGCGCGCGCTGGAATTCGCGCCGCTGAAGGTCAATGCCGTGATCATCCGTGGTCTGAATGATCACGAGATCGAGGACCTCGCCTCGTTCGCGCTCCGGGAGCGGCTCTCCTTCAGATTCATCGAGTTCATGCCTCTCGATTCCGGGCGGACCTGGCTCCGCGAACTGGTGGTGCCCGGCCGTGAAATCCTCGAACGCCTTCAGCGTCGCTTCGACCTGGTTCCCGTGCGGTCCGCAAATCCCGCCGAGACGGCCCGGCGCTGGAGATTCGCCGGGGCCGGCAGCCCCGACGCGGAGATCGGGATCATCGCGCCGGTCACCGAACCGTTCTGCGGCCATTGCAACCGCATCCGGTTGACGGCCGACGGCCAGATCCGGACCTGCCTGTTCAGCATCGTCGAGCGCGACCTCAAGTCCCTGCTCCGGCGAGACGCCGATGATTCCACGCTGGTCGCCTGGCTTCAGGACGTCGCCCGGCTCAAGGAGGATCGTCATCACATTGGCGAACCCGATTTCGAACAACCCCAGCGCACCATGAGTTGCATCGGGGGCTGAACGGACCGCCGGCGGGTCAACAGGGCCTTCGCCACCTCGGACACCTCCGTTCTACCGTTCCATCCCGACCTCGGCGGCGGCGGCGAGTTGCCCCTCAATCCCTTTCCGAACCGACCGTCCCATGATGCCCCAAAGGATGGCTGCCATGGCCATCCAGATCCACGGCCACCCCGGATATCCCGCAAACCCGGCATGCAGGGCCTGGATCGCGAGAATCCCGCCGCTCGATAGGGCAACGGCCACTCGGAACTCATCCCGCCCGGCTCGCACCGCCGCTCCAAGAGAACCGATGGCGATCAACGCGGCGTCCGCCACGGTCAGGGCCGCCTGTCCAACGAGCAACTCGACCATCCAGCGGCTGGATTCTCCCGCGTCCGCTCGGAGCGCGGCCACGGCCCATGAGCCGGCAATCATCCCGATCAAGAGCACCCGGTGCTGATGCCACCAGGCCGCCAGGTTCCCGCGACAATAATCCGCCACGGATATATCCGTCCGCATCAAGGTGTGCCAGGTGCCTTCCCGCGCATCCGAACGCACCTGGCCGTACGCGGTCGCTCCCAGCAGGGCGAAGAGAATACCCCGCCCCCAACACGCCACTCGAAAGAGAGCATCTGGGCCCGTCCATTTGAAGGCCCATGGAGCCAGCCATGCCGCGACGAGCAGAACCCAGGGCCATTTGGGAGCGCTGCCTGCCCCCAACCAGGCGATTGGATTCCCGCCGAGCAGATGCCGCCGCGCCCTCCCGACCGGTCTCGAGCCACCCGGCCTCCCCGGGTTGCCTGCGACCTCTCCCGAACCCGGTCCTCCGGCGCGGCGCTCAAGCCAGAGCAGCCGCAAACCGGCCACACCAAAGGCGATCACGGCGATTCCGCCCAACCAACCGGAGGCGGCGACAAACCCTTCGGCCGGTGGCGCCGCAGTCCGGCCGCCGGCGCTTAACCACGAGGCCCAAACCTGTCCCCCCAGCACCACCACGGCCGGGGCGAACCAGCGGACCAGCGACGCCAAGGTGAGCGTCCGGCCAAAGGTCGCGACCACCGCAACGATGCCCTGGAGCGCGGACCCGATGAGCAGCCACACCAGCGCCATCCATCCCAGGTCGCCAGCGGGCAGTCGCGAGTCAATCCAGCCCAGCAGGACCCATGGAATGAGGCCCGACACCGCCCACGCGGACACCATGAACCCGCAGACGACCTGCCCAAGGACAAGGTCCACGGGACGAACCCCCGCCAGGCGCCGGAGAGAGAAGGTCCCTGACCGGGTCTCGGAGGCCAGGATCGACGACGCCCCGCCCACGGTGAAGACGTGGGCCCCCACGGCAAATCCGAGAACCAGCGGCAAGAGCTCCCCGACCCGTGAATTGCGCGCCGTGAACAATTCCATCGGCGTCACCACCGCCAGCGTCCCCGCGAACAAAAAAAGGAGAACGTGCGGCGGGCGCCGCCACCAGGGCCGCTGCCGCCAGTGGCGCCACTCGCGTTCGATGAGCGGTCGCAGGTGCATCCGTGATCGCCGGCCGCCAGGTCCCGCGCGCCATTCGCACACCTCTTGACGGTGGGAAGGCAGGCACCCGTACACTGTCACGCCATGCCGACTTATCAGTACGAGTGTTCCAAATGCGGCGACCAGTTCGAGATCTTTCAACCCATGAAGGACTCTTCCCTGCAGACCTGCCCCAAGGACAAGTGCGCCCGGAAACCCTGGGGGCGCGGCAAGGTCCGCCGTCAACCGGGTACCGGTGCCGGCCTGATCTTCAAGGGCTCAGGTTTCTATACCACCGACTATCGCAGCGAGGGCTACAAGACGGCCGCGAAAAAGGAAAAGGACGCGACCTCCGGAACCCCACCGGCCACCCCCAAGAAGGAGGGAACAGGGTCCGCAAGCCCCTCCAAGGCTCCGGCCAGCGGCACGAAACCCGCCGACTCCTGACGTGTTCCGGGAACTCCTCCATCGGCGGAATCTCCCGAGAATCGTTGGCGTGGTTGGCGCCCTTCTCGTTCTGCCCACGCTCACGGTGCTGGGGGCCCTGCCACCGAATCGGGTCGCCACGAGCCGCTCCGGCCAGTTCATGGTCATCGGTGACAAGGCCTCGAACGACCGCGGCCCTCTCGTCACCCTGCACAGCCCAGCCTCCGCCAACGCGGTCATCGATCTGACTCCCCAAACGCTCGTGGTTTCATGCGAGCGGGTGAAGACGGAGATCCTCCGCGACCTGGACCTGCCCGATCGCTGGCGGGCTTACGGGGATCGCACGGGCAGGATCCTGATCGGCATCGACGCCACCGTGCGCACCAACGAGCCGTCGGTCGTCGCCGCCTCGAAGTTCGAGGAAGGCTGGCGCTTCGAAATCGCCCTGCCGCCCTCCCTCACCGAGGATCGCCTGGTACGGGTCCTCACCGAGGCGATCCTCACGGAGCTCGGCAGCCGCGCGACCAACGAACGACCCGGCGAGCCGCCGCTCTGGCTCGTCGAAGGCCTGACCCAGGAACTCCTGGCCGATCACCCCGGCGGCCTTGTGCCCAGGCCCCAATCCCGCCTCGTCGCTGACCTCCGATTCGGAGAACGCCTCGGCCGCGTCCGATCCCGCCTTTCGCAGGGCGCTCCTCTTGGATTTCACGACCTCTGCCAGCCGGACCTTTCGCGCATGGACATGCCGGACTGGGAACTCTATTCGGCCTGCTCTTATCTGCTCGTTCGCGAGCTCGCCCGACTGCCCCAGGGCACTCCACGGCTCGCCAACTGGATCGTCAACCTGCAGCGCCATTGGAACTGGCAGTCGGGTTTTCTCGAGTCCTTCGATCCGATCTTCCGCTCCCTCCTCGACGTCGAGAAATGGTGGGCCGTCACCCTCGCCAACTTCACCGGCCGAACCCCGGCTCAGACCTGGCCCGCCGAATTTGCCCTCCGGAAAATCAGCGAGGCGCTCCAGCCGGTCGGCATTCTTCCATCTGCCGGAGGCCGCGCCGACCCCCTCGACCTGGAGGTCATCATCAGCGATTGGGATTTCACCCGCCAACTGCCGGTCCTCGAGCGCGTCCTCCAGCAGGCACGTATCATTGCCTTTAATGCCCCGCCCGAGATCCGTGCCCTGGCCCTCCGGTACGCGGATGCCATCGAGGAGTACCTCCAGGACCGACAACGCTCCGGATACGCGCCGGTGGGCCGCGGGCGAATCACCGCCACCGCCAATGGGGTCGAACGCGCCGCGATCGGGCGTCTCCGAGAGCTCGAGGGCGAACGGCGGCGCCTGGAAACGGATCTCGGAAAGGCGGCGGCTCATCCGACGCCCGCTTCCCCGGCGTCGCCCCGGTAGCTCCCCTTTCGGGGGGGTTCCTTGACACCCCGCGGAACCGGCACAAATAGTCCGGCCAAATGGTTTCAGACTCGTTTTCGGAGACGGCAGAGGAGCCTCCGGCTGCCGCTGCACCGGGGCATCCAGTCGAACTCAGGGACTTTCAAAGCGCTGGAAAGGGCGCCTGGTCGCAGATCCCGGACACGGAATGGAATGACTGGCGTTGGCAACTCAAAAACCGGATCACGACCCTCGAACAACTCGAACGCCATCTCCCGATCCTCACCGCGCCGGAACGCGCAGGGGCCATTCTCGCGCGGTCGAAACTGGCGATGGCGATCACGCCGTACTTCTTCAACCTGATCGACCCGGACAACGAGAATTGCCCGATCCGGCGCCAGGTGATCCCGCGCATCGAGGAGACCCAGCCGACCGCCTGGGAGATGTCCGATCCCTGCGGCGAGGATTCGCATTCGCCCGTGCCCGGCCTGGTTCATCGCTACCCGGATCGCGTCCTGTTCCTGGTCACCGACCGCTGTGCGGCGTACTGCCGCTATTGCACGCGGTCGCGCCTGGTCAGCAATGCCTCCGGCTACGATTTCCATCCCGACTTCGACCGGCAGATCGAGTACATCGCGACGCACCCCGCCATCCGGGACGTGCTGCTGAGCGGCGGCGATCCCCTGCTCTTTTCCGACGAGAAACTCGAGTATCTTCTCAGCCGACTTCGGGCGATCCCGCACCTCGAATTCCTCCGGATCGGCACGAGGATCCCCGTCTTTCTGCCCCAGCGCATCACCGCGGAATTGTGCGCCACGCTCCGGCAATTCCATCCCTTGTTCATCAGCATTCATTCCAATCACCCGCGGGAGCTGACCACCGAGGTCCGGGACGCCCTCGGACGCCTCGCCGATGCCGGCATCCCCCTTGGCAACCAGTCCGTCCTCCTGCGCGGGGTCAACGACTCGGTTGCCGTGATGAAGACCCACGTTCAGAAACTGCTTCGGTGCCGCGTCCGTCCCTACTACATCTACCAGTGCGACTTGATCGAGGGCTCCTCGCACCTGCGCGCGAGCGTGCGCAAGGGCGTCGAAATCATGCAGGGACTCCGCGGTCACACAACGGGTTACGCCGTCCCGCAATTCGTCATCGACGCCCCCGGCGGAGGCGGCAAGGTGCCCATCAACCCCGAGTACGTCCTGAGCCATAATCACGAGCGCGTCGTGATTCGGAATTTCGAAGGTCGTGTGTTCGAATACCCGGAAACGGAGGACGAAACTACCGTCCCCGCCTTAGCGCTTCGGGGACACGTCACGCATCACGAGGAACTTTAGCGGCACCGGGATTCCCTCGTCGTCGCCGTCCTCCCCCATGGCGCGCGAATCGCAATCGGAGCGCATCGCCCGCGTCTCCGCGATCACCTCCGGCCTGCAGTCGGTGTATCCCGATGCCCATTGCGAACTCGATTTCAAGCATCCCCTCGAACTGCTCATTGCCACCATCCTCTCCGCCCAGTGTTCCGATCGGCAGGTGAACCTCGTCACCCCCGAACTCTTCCGCCGATATCCGGCCGCCCGCGATTTCGCAGAGGCGCCGCTCCGCGAGCTCGAACATGCGATCCGGCGCATCGGCCTTTTTCGCAGCAAGGCCAGGAACATCCAGGCGGCCTGCCTCCGGATCGTTGAACACCACGGGGGTCACGTCCCTCGGTCCATGGACGAACTCACCGAGCTTCCCGGCGTCGGCCGGAAGACAGCCAATGTCGTTCTCGGCAACGCCTTCAATATTCATGTCGGTGTCGTTGTCGATACGCATGTCACCCGCCTGTCCCTTCGCCTGCGACTCACTCGCGACAAGAATCCCCTCAAGATCGAACGCGATCTCATGAAGGTAGTGCCGGAATCCCATTGGACCCTGTTCAGTCATCTCCTGATCTGGCACGGTCGCCGTCGATGCTTCGCGCGCCGGCCTGATTGCGCCCATTGCGAGATCGGCGGTCTCTGTCCCTCGTGCGGGCGTGCGGGCTGAAGGACCGCCTCCCGGGCGGACCCCGCCTTGGTCGATCACTCACCGATGAACCTCGCTGGAAGCCCTCACCCTGACCTCTCCCAAGTCGAGCCAGACCGGGCAATTCGCCTCCCCCTTCGGTCTCGCGGCCGAGGGCCGGGATGAGGGCGCCTCCATCGTGAACCCGCTCCTGATCCTCCGATCCGGGCCTGGCGACCCAGCCTGGAACATGGCCCTGGATGAGGCCCTCCTCGCGACCTCGCAGGCTCGCGCCCGCCCTGTCCTGCGCTTTTACGCCTGGACGCTTCCTGCGGCGACCTTTGGCTATTCCCAGCGCTACCGCGAGGTGAGCCGGCAGACCCGGTTGCGTCCGCTCATCCGACGCCCCACCGGCGGCGGCCTCGTTCCCCACGATCGCGATTGGACCTATAGCCTCGCCGTGCCTCCGGGCCACCCGTGGCATGCCCTGCGGGCCCGGGACAGTTACCGGCGCATGCACCAATGGATTGCCGACGCCTTTCAGTCGATGGCCATCGCCACCGAACTGGCCACAGCTCCCCACCGGCCGGTGTTGGGTCAGTGCTTTGTCGGGCACGAGGAGTTCGATGTGCTCTGCGGCGGTCGCAAGATCGCCGGCGCCGCCCAGCGGCGGAATCGCCTTGGCCTCCTCATCCAGGGATCCGTGCAACCCCCGCCGCAGGCCGACCGTGCCCGCTGGGAAGAGCGGATGATCCGTCTCGCGCCGCCGGATTTCTTCCCGTCCACGGCCTCCGCGGACGAACTGCCGGCGGCCATGGAGGAGGCCCGCCGCCTCTCCAACGAGCGGTACGGACGCCCGGAATTCCACACGGCCCGTTGATCTCTGGAAACCGCCGGGGTCACGAGGCGAAGTCGCTGAAGCCCGCCTCCTTGCCTTGGCGGCCACACGTTTCGAGTTCTTCCTGTCTGGCGAGGTCCCGGACCCGCCCGGGGCGGCCTCAGGTCTCCGATCGTGGCTTCGTCGCCTTGCGCCTGGTCGCGCGAACGCGGGGAGCATCGTTCCACAAGCCCTCGAGGTCGTAGTGCTCCCGGATGTCCGGTTTCATGACGTGGACCAGCACATCGACATAATCGAGGACGATCCAGCCACTCTGGCGCGTGCCATCGATGGCGCGTGGACGGATCCCATGCTTGTCCTGGAGTTTCCGTTCGATCTCATCCTCGATCGCCCGCAGGTGCGGCTCACTCGTGCCAGAGCACAAGACCATGAAATCAGCAACGCCCGGCAACTTTCGAAGGTCGAGGACCACGAGGTTCTCCGCCTTCCTGTCGTCGGCAAACCCTCGGCAGAGCAGTGCCAATTTCCTGGAATCCATCGCTGCGGGGGAAGGTGCGAAAGCGGTCCCTCGAGGGAAAGCCCATTCTCCGGAGGGCTCCTCAAACCGGCGGATCTGGGTTGGTGTCCATTGCCTCGCGTCCCACCAAGACTCAATGGAGCGGGTGCGCCAGCGCCTCCGCCAAATCCTCGGTCGTCCACAGCCGTCCCGTCGCGTCCAGGGCATCGGCGGTGGCGCCGTGCCGCCACACGCCATACCGGACGGTGTGCATCAGCCTGTCCTCGGAAATTCGGGGCGCCAGCAGGCCTCCGAGAAAACCGGACAGGAGGTCTCCGGTCCCTCCCTGGGCGAGACCGGGGTTTCCGCTCGAGTTGATGCAGATCGGACCTTCAGCGTCGGCTGTCAGGGTCAGCCTGCCTTTCAGCACGACGCCGAGCCGACCACCGCCCCAGTGCTGGACCAGCGCCCGAACTGCGCCAAACCGGTCGTTCTGCACCGATCGCGCGTCGGTCCCCAACAGGCGGCCCGCCTCGCCCGGATGCGGCGTCACCACTCGCCAGGCCTTCGTCTCCGGCGCCTCGCTTCCCAGCCAGTCGAGGGCGGTCGCATCCGCGACGACGGGACACGATGCCGTCCGCCAGAGTCGGCGCACCTCGTCTCGGATGGCCGGCGAAAGTCCGGGCGACGCCATTCCCGGCCCCGCGACCACGGCCGTGAATCGGTCGGGCTCCAAGGGTTCCCCCCGCCACGGCCGGACCATCGCCGCGCGAAGTTGAGACGCCACCGGCGCATAACACCGCTCATCGACAAAGACAGTCACCAGTCCCGGCCGCGCCCGCATCGCGCCCTGGGCCGCCAGGACGGCTGCCCCATGATATCCCAGGCTCCCCGCCAGGATCGCCACGTGACCGAAACTTCCCTTGTGCGCGTTGTCCTCTCGATGTTCCGGGAAATCCTGGAAATCAGACGCGAGCGCCCAGAGCGGTCCCCCCGTGGCGTGGCCCGGCTGAAGGCCGATGTCGTGCGCAAGTTCCAGTCGACCGACGAATGCTGCGGCGCCTTCCTTCAGGAGCCCCTGCTTCACCGCGCCCAGCGTGACCGTCACCGCGGCGCGCACGGCGCCTCCCATGGGCTCACCGGTGTCCGCGTTCAGCCCCGAGGGAATGTCAACCGCCAGGACACGGACCCCGCTCGCGTTCACCGCCTCAACGAGTCCTTTCCACGGCTCCTCGAGGGGGCGGTTGAGCCCGATGCCGAACATCCCATCCACGATCAGGGCACGTCGATGCCCTCGGTGCTCATCGAGCCAAGCCCGCGCGGACTCGCATGCCGCCACATCCGGCAATCGAGCGAGTGTCGCATCCCGGTCGGCGAGATGTTGCTCGGCGACCACGGCGTCGCCCCCATTCTGCCCGCTGCCGGCAAGAACGAGCACCGGATCGTTGGGACTTGACCATCGCAAAGCCACGTTCGCGACCGCCACACCGGCCCGGAGGATGACCGAATCGCGATTCACCCCTGTCGCCCAGGTGCGCTCCTCGCGCTCCCGCATCTCCGCGACCGTGACGATGGGTTCGGGCATGACGTCAGGGCACCCTACAGGGGGCGCGATGCCGCGGCGCCTCCTGCCGTGTACAAGCGCGCCACTTGATCACCGTAGCCATTGAACTTACGGGTCTTCATGCGATCACCGGTGTCGATCATCCGTTCGGTCGCCTGGGACCACCGCGGGTGCGGCACCTGCGGATTAACGTTGCTCTCGAACGGGTACTCCTGCGGCTGCAGGGCCTCCCAGAACGTCCTGGGCTGATGCGCCACAAATTCGATCTTTACCACGCTCTTCGCCCCTTTGTAGCCGTATTTCCATGGGACGATCATCCGCAAGGGTGAGCCGAACTGTTTCGCCAGCGGCTTCCCATAGACCCCAGTCACGACCAGCGTCAACGGGTGCAGCGCCTCCTCGATCCGGAGCCCTTCAAAGTACGGCCACGGGTATTCCGGGTTTTCTGCAATTCCAGGCATCTGCGGAACCTTCGACGCTGATAGAAACCGCACAAACCGGGCCTCGGGTTTCGGGCGAACCTTCTCCGCAAGCCGGGCGAATGGAAACCCCGTCCAGGGAACGATCATCGCCCAGGCTTCCACGCATCGAAACCGGTACACCCGCTCCTCGAGGGGCATGGTGGCCGCAAGCTCCGCCGCGTCGATCACGAGCGGCTTCTCGATCAGCCCCCCAATCTCCACCGCCCATGGCGACGTCTCGAACCTTTCCACGTGCCGATACACATCCTTCCCGAGTGTGAACTCGTAGAAGTTGTTGTACCGCGAGGCGATCTTCTCATCAGTCAGGCGCCACCCAGGGTCAAAGACGGGATTTCGCGCCGCGGGATACTTCGCGGCGCGGCGGCCCGACGGCGGGTTCGGAGAGTCCGGGTCCGCACCCCGCGTCCCCCGCGCGCCAACGAGCCCCAATCCCGCCATGCCAAGTTGTCGGAGAAAACCCCGGCGACTCTCGAACAGGCTTTCCGGCGTCGCCAGCCGTTCAGGCAGCCACCAGCCCGGTCGGACGATCACGCTTGGCATGTCCTCACCATGAAGGATTCAAAACCCCATCGTCATCGAAAACTTGCACCCCACCCATTCAGCCCCCTTAACTCCATCGCAAGTCTGTCTCCCGCCTGGTCATGAGTGCTGATACGCCGCGCGCCGCGCCTCCCGGCCCCGGATTGCCACCGGAAGAACTCGCGCCGCCCGATGACGCCGTCATTGGTCGCGCCATCCGTTGGTCCGCCCTCGTCCTCGTGGTCCTGCTGGCGGCGGGCGCCGCCGCCTTTTTCTGGCTCCGCCGAAAGCCGGCTCCGCCGCCTCAGCGCATGACGGCACTCAGCGCTCCCGTCGAGCCGGCCAAATCGCCCGCCACACCCCCGAGGGCGGCCTTCACCGACATCACCGCCGCCTCCGGCATCACGTTCCAGCGCTTCAACGGCGCCGAGGGCGACAAGCTCCTGCCGGAAACGATGGGCGGCGGTGCCGCCTTCCTGGATTTCGATGGCGATGGCGATGCCGACATTCTCTTCGTCAACGGGGCGCCCTGGCCCTGGGCGAAAAGCACGCCGGAAACCCCACCCCGGCACGCCCTCTACCGCAATGACGGCAATGGGCGCTTCACCGATGTCACGGCCGGCTCCGGCCTCGACGTGACGTTTCAGGGGATGGGTGTCGCCTGCGGCGATTTCGACAACGACGGCCGTGTCGACGTGTTCCTCACCGCCGTCGGCTCGAACCACCTCTACCGCAATCAAGGGAACGGCCACTTCCGGGACGTCACTGACGCGGCGGGCGTCGGCGGGGATCCCGATCAATGGAGCACCAGCGCGGTTTTTGTCGACATCGACCGGGACGGTGATCTGGACCTTTTTGTCGCGAATTACGTTCGCTGGTCCCGGGACATCGATTTCAAGGTCGGTTACAGCCTGGACGGCCGGCATCGCGCCTACGGGCCGCCGATGAATTTTCAGGGCACCTTTCCCTATCTCTACCGTAACGATGGGAACGGCCATTTCACCGACGTCTCCGCCGCGGCCGGCGTGCAGATCCGCGCCGCCTCCACCGGTGTGCCCAGCGCCAAGTCCCTCGGCGTCGCCGCCGCCGACCTCAACCACGACGGATGGATCGATCTCGTCGTCGCCAACGACACTGTTCAGAACTTTGTCTTCACCAACCGGCACAACGGCACGTTTGCCGAGATCGGCGCGGACATCGGCGTCGCCTTCGATCCCCTCGGCAATGCGCGCGGCGCAATGGGAATCGATATCGCCCGCCATCGCAACGACGACGTCCTGGGTATCGCCATCGGCAACTTCGCCAACGAAATGACCGCCCTCTACGTCTCCCAGGGCCAAAGCGGCACCTATGCCGACGAAGCGATCACCGAAGGCATCGGCGCCCCCAGCCGTCACCCCCTCAAATTCGGCCTGTTCTTTTTCGACTACGACCTCGACGGCTGGCTCGACCTCCTCACCGCCAATGGTCATCTCGAAGAGGAAATCTCCAAGATCCAGAAGAGCCAGTCCTACCGCCAGCGCGCCCAGCTCTTCTGGAATGGCGGCGGCTCGGGCGCCGGGTTCATCGAGGTCTCCCCGGGGGCTGGCGACAACGACCTTTTCAAGCCGCTCGTGGGCCGCGGTTCCGCCTTCGCCGACATCGACGGCGACGGCGATCTCGACGTCCTGCTCCTCCAGGCCGCGGGCCCGGCGCTCCTCCTCCGCAATGACCAGGTCCTCGGCCATGCCTGGGTTCGGTTCCGTCTCACCGGTTCCCATTCGAATCGCGATGCGATCGGCGCCTGGATCGGGGTGACGGCAGGGGACCTCACACAGTGGCGCCAGGTGATGCCCACGCGAAGTTACCTCTCCCAGTCCGAGCTTCCCGTGACCTTCGGCCTTGGCGACGCCCGTGCCGTCGAGCATGCGGAGGTCGTCTGGCCCGACGGCATTCACCAGGAGATCACCGACGCGCGCCTCAACGCCGTCAACGCCGTGTTCGAACCGTGACGGCCTCCCGGCGGGGGATCACGGTCCGCGGACCCCCTCACCCGGTCCCTCTCCCATCGCTCAGTCCACCTGCAACGCCTGCTCGACCACCTGGGGGAGGTGATGCACCACCATGGCGTCGGTGGCCACGATCTTGACCCCGGCCCCGAGGGCCTCCTCGCACAATTCCCCGTCCTCGCGCGCGGCGTATCCCAGCACCGGCAGGTGGCTGGTGTCCGATGCCGACCGAAGGCCCTTGATCGCCGCGAGCGCCTCGCGCCAGCGATGATTGAGATCGGCGACGACGATCATCGGCATCTCCCGCCGCGCCGTTTCGAGCAGCGCATCGGGTTCCGCCAGGGTGACCACGCGGTATTCCATCTCCGCAAAACGGGAGGCCACCTGCGAGCCTGGCAGCGGCTTTTCGTGCAACAGCAACGCCAACGGCTTCGTCATGGCGCCCGAAATCTGGAAAACCGCGCGCGCGAAAGCAAAAGTGTTTTGTCCAAAGAAAAAACCGCTTGTGAATCTTTTCACAACCCGCCATTTTGCCCGTCCCGTCGCGCAGGGTGGATCGTTGCGACGCTCCAGTTCTTCTGAGGCGGGGCACCACAATTCATGCGCTCGTTGCGAACCGCCTTTGTCTGGGTCGCCCTCCTGGGTCTCCCCTGGATTGCCCATGCCGCCGAGGCCGGTGGACACGGCGCCGAAGCCGAGGGCCTGCCCACCGCCGCCCCGATCCTCTTCAACCTGGGCTTTTTTACGGTCACCAGCTCGATGGTCCTCACCTGGGTGGTCGCCGTGGTGCTCATTGTCTTCGCCCAGGTTGCGACCCGGACCATTCGGGCCATCCCTCAGGGCGCGCAGAACTTCTGGGAATGGCTGGTGGAAAGCCTCTATGAGTTTATTGAAAGCATCATCGGATCGGACCTTGCCCGCCGCACGTTCTGGTTCTTTGCGACCATCTTCCTCTTTATCCTGACGTGCAATTGGTTCGGGCTGATTCCCGGCGTCGGTTCGATTGGCTGGGGACAACCGGCCGACTTCCCGCACTTTCATGTCACCCACCCGCTCCTGCGGGGTGTGAATGCCGATCTCAACATGACGTTCGGCATGGCGATGGTGTTCTTCGCGTGCTGGACGGTCTGGGCCCTTCAAACGAACGGCGCGGGCGGCTTCCTTCTCCACCTGTTCGGGCCGAAGGGTGATGCCACCGGCCTCATGAAGATGCTCATGATCGCCGTGTTCGCCCTGGTCGGCGTCCTCGAGGTCGTCTCCATCCTGTTTCGGCCTGTGTCCCTCAGCTTTCGTCTCTACGGCAATATCTTCGCGGGAGAGAACATCCTCGAGACCATGGCGTCGCTGGGCGGGGTGATGTTCGGGTGGCTCCTGCTGGTGCCCTTCTATTTCCTCGAACTTCTCGTCGGCCTGGTTCAGGCCCTGGTGTTCATGCTGCTGACCGCCGTCTTCACTCTCCTGATCTGCCAGCACGAGGACGAGTCGGTGCATGGCCATTCCGCGCCGCAGCATTGACCGGAAAACGATTGCGGCGGTCAGACCGTGCAAGACTGCGGGGGCCGCCGCTGCAACAAGAAAGGAACGAACCAATGCTACAACCCATCCTGGCAGCCGCGGAAACGATGACCGGCAATATCCATATGCCGGGGCGTGCCTCGGCGCGGCCATCGGCATCGGGGTCATCGGCATGAAGGCCTCCGAGGCCGTCGGCCGCAACCCCGGCGCCGCGACCAAAATCCTCGTCCAGGCGATCCTGAGCACCGCCTTTGCTGAAGGAATCGTGTTCTTCGCGATCTTCCTCGCGAGAGACAGTGACGATTCGATGCGGGGTCCTGAGGATCCCGCATCCTGTTTTCCTCAGCCCGCTCAAGACAACATGGAACTGAACGCCCTCCTCGCAGCCGTCCCGGCCGAAGCCGCCGACGGTGGCATCATTCACCAGACCGCCACACAGTTCGGTGTGACCTGGCCGCTGTTCATCTCCCAGGTCATCAGTTTCGCCGTGGTCGCCTTTCTCCTCCAGCGCTTCGCCTACAAACCCATCCTCAAGGTCCTCGAGGAGCGCCGCCAGCGGATCGCCGAGGGCCTCGCGAATGCCGAAAGATCAAACAGGAACTGGCCGAAACCGAGGCGGCGCGCCGCGAGGTCCTGCAGAAGGCCAATGTCGATGCCAACAAGCTCATCGAGGAGGCCCGCGCCGTTGCCGCCCGCGTGCAGGAACACGAAACGCAGAAGGCCATCTCCCAGGCCGAACAGATCATCGCCAAGGCGCGCGAAGCCGCCCTCGCCGATTACGAAAAGATGAAACAGGACCTCCGCGGCGAGATGGGCCGGCTTGTGGTCGACCTCGCCGGAAGGTCACCGGCAAGATCCTCACGGTCGAGGATCAGCAACGTCTGGCCGAGGAAACCAACAAGCAACTGGCAGCCTGACATCCGGCACCCGCGCCATTCGAGTCCGTCTCCCCCTTTCTCGCCGCCGAACTGCAAGGCCGACCCTCCCATCATGAAAATCTCCAAGCAAGCCCGCCGGGACGGCAAAGCGCTGTTTCGTTCCTGCCTCGTTGACGGGCGTCTGGAGGACCAGCGCGTTCGCGACATCGTGACCCAGGTCGTGGCCACCAAGCCCCGCGGGTTCCTGGCCGCCCTCATCCATTTTCAACGCCTGGTCAAGCTCGACCTCGAGAGTCGGCGGGCGCGCGTCGAGAGCGCCGTCGAAACCTCTCCGGCGCTTCGAGCCGAAATTGAGGCCGCCTTGCGCGAACGCTATGGGCCGGATCTTGACCTTTCCTACGCCGTCGACCCGGATCTCCTCGGCGGTTTGCGAATACACGTCGGCAGCGACGTCTATGACGGCAGCGTCCGCGCCCGACTCGAAGATTTGAAGGTCTCGTTCTAAACCCGCACCCACCGAGGCAGCCCTTTTCAGCACGTTCATTCATCGTCATGAGCACCCTCCTGCAGGAAATCGAAGCCCAGATCGCCCGGGTCAAAACGGGCGTCGCGCGCCAGAACGTCGGCGTCGTCCGCGAGATCGGCGACGGCGTCGCCAAGATCGAGGGCCTGACCGACGCGATGCTCAACGAGATGCTCGACTTCGGCGACGGCGTCACCGGCCTGGCGCTCAACCTCGAAGAAACCGAAGTCGGCGCGATCATTCTCGGCGATTCACCTGGCGATCAAGGAAGGCCAGGAGGTCCGCACCACCGGCAAGCTGCTCTCAGGTGCCCGGTCGGCAAGGGCCTGCTCGGCCGCGTCGTCAACTCGCTGGGCCAGCCCATCGACGGCAAAGGCCCGATCACAGCGAGACCGCCTTCTACCCGGTTGAAAAGATCGCCCCGGGCATCATCAAGCGGCAAATCCGTCAGCCAGCCGGTGCAGACCGGCATCATGGCCGATTGACGCCATGATTCCGATCGGCCGCGGCCAGCGCGAATTGATCATCGGCGACCGCTCGACCGGGCAAGACGACGATCGGCATCGACACCATCATCAACCAGGCGCGCCTCAACAAGGCGGCCGAGGACAGGCGGCGACAAGGATTACCGCCCGCTTTACTCGCATCTACGTCGCCATCGGCCAGAAGCAGTCGAACGTCGCCCGCGTCATCGCGCGTGCTCGAAGACAGCCGGCGCCATGCCTTACACGATCGTCGTCGTGGCCGCCGCCTCCGATTCGGCCACCAACCAGTACCTCGCGCCCTTCGCCGGCTGCGCCATGGGCGAATGGTTCATGGACAACGGCATGGACGCGCTGATCATCTATGACGATCTCTCCAAGCACGCCGTCGCTTATCGGCAGGTTTCGCTCGTGCTCAAGCGCCCCTCCGGCCGCGAGGCGTATCCGGGCGACGTGTTCTATCTGCACAGCCGCCTGCTCGAACGCTCGCGCGCGCGTCAGCGAGAAGTACGGCAACGGTTCGCTCACCGCGCTGCCGATCATCGAAACCCAGGCGGGCGACGTCTCGGCCTACATCCCCACCAACGTCATCTCGATCACCGACGGCCAGATCTATCTGGAAACGGATCTGTTCTATCAGGGCGTCCGCCCGGCCATTTCCGTCGGCCTCTCGGTCTCGCCGCGTCGGTTCCGCCGCGCAGATCAAGGCGATGAAACAGGTCGCCGGCCGCATCAAGGGCGACCTCGCGCAGTTCCGCGAGCTGGCGGCGTTCGCGCAGTTCGGCTCGGACCTCGACGCCGAGACCCAGGCGCAGCTCGAACGCGGCAAACGCATCGTGGAGGTCTTCAAGCAGCCGCAGTACAACCCGATCCCCGTCGAAATCCAGGTGGCGGTGCTCTGGGCGGTGCAGAACGGATTCATGGACGACGTGCCGGTGGACAAGGTCAAGGATTTCCAGAGCCAGCTGACGGATTTCCTGACCACCCGCAAGGCCGAGCTGCTCGCCGAGCATCGCCCAAGCGAAAAGTCGCTCAGCGACGCGTCACCGCGAACGGCTCAAGGCGGCCGTGACCGAGTTCAAGCAGACCTACCAGTTAAGCCGGCGCATGCCCAGCACCCGCGACATCCGCCGACGCATCAAGTCGGTCAAGAACACGGCCCAGATCACCAAGGCCATGCAGATGGTGGCTTCGTCGAAGATGCGCAAGGCCCAGCAGGCGGCGTCGGCGGGCCGGCCCTACGCCGCCTCATGAACCAGGTGCTGGCGGATGTGACTCGGCGACGCCGGCGATTTCACCCATCCGCTGATGGAACACCGCGACGTCGCAAGCGTCGCGTGGTCCTCGTGATCAGCACGGACAAGGGCTTGTGCGGCGCACTGAACACGAACCTCTTTCGCGAAGCCGCCAAGTTCGACAAGCGCACCACGGTGTTACATCACGGCCGGGAAGCAAGGCGGCCCAGTTCGTCGCGCGCACAAGGCGCCAGCTGGCGGCCGAGTTCACCTACAAGGACTACCCCGCATGTTCAGCGAAGCCCGGGCCATCTCGAAGTTCGCCCAGGACATGTTCCTCAAGGGCGAAGTGGACCAGCGTGGACGTGCTGTTCACGAACTTCATCAACACGCTGACGCAGCGGCCGGAGACTGCGGACCTTCCTGCCGCATGGGCGAGGTCAGCGGCCTCGACAGCGAGGGTCGCGGGCGAACCGGCGTCCGCAGCCTCGAGGACGCCGGCGTCGAGTATCTGTTCGAGCCGAGCGCCGGCCGAGGTGCTGGGCGCACTGCTCCCGCACTATCTTGAATTTCCAGGTCTACCAGTTCCTGCTCGAAGCGAAGGCCAGCGAACACAGCGCGCGCATGGTGGCGATGAAGAACGCCACCGACAACGCCAAGCAACTCATCAAGGATCTCACGCTCGAATACAACAAACTGCGCCAGGCGAACATCACCAAGGAACTTCTGGAAATCACCACCGCCCAGACTGGCGCTCGTCTGATGGACACATCCTCAATCCGCACCATGAACAAAGGCAAAATCGTTCAAATCATCGGCCCGGTCGTGGACGTCGAGTTCGCCGACACAACTGCCGGCCATCTACAACGCGCTGACCGTCGAGTACGAACTGCCCCTCGCCGGCAAGACCAAGCTCACCCTCGAAGTGCAGCAGCACCTCGGCGACAACTGGGTCCGCGCCGTCGCCATGTCCACCACCGAAGGCCTCAAGCGCGGCATGGAAGTCACGGACACCGGCGGCCCGATCTCCATGCCCGTCGGCGACGGCGTCATGGGCCGCGTGTTCGACGTCACCGGCGATCCCGTGGACGAGCGCGGCCCGGTCAAGGCGGACAAGTACTATCCGATCCATCGCCCCGCCCCGCCGCTGGTCGACCAATCCACCAGTCCCCGCAGATTCTGACGACCGGCATCAAGGTCATCGATCTCATCTGCCCGTTCCTGAAAGGCGGCAAGGTCGGCGCGTTCGGCGGCGCCGGCGTCGGCAAGACCGTCGTCATCATGGAGCTGATCAACAACATCGCGAAGCTGCACGGCGGCGTCTCGGTGTTCGCGGGCGTGGGCGAGCGCACCCGCGAAGGCAACGATCTCTACAACGAAATGACCGAGGCCGGGGTCATCAAACAACAGAAGGACCTCGAGCGAACGTCCAAGATCGCGCTCGGTGTACGGCCAGATGAACGAACCGCCCGGCGCGCGTCTGCGCGTGGCGCCTCTCCGGCCTGGCCATCACCGAGTATTTCCGCGACGAGAAGAACCAGGACGTGCTCCTCTTCATCGACAACATCTTCCGCTTCTCGCAGGCCGGTTCGGAAGTGTCCGCGCTCCTCGGCCGCACGCCGAGCGCTGTCGGTTACCAGCCGACGCTCGCCGCCGAAATGGGCGACCTGCAGGAACGCATCACCTCGACCAAGAAAGGTTCCATCACGTCCTTCCAGGCGGTCTATGTGCCGGCGGACGACCTGACCGATCCCGCGCCGGCCACGACCTTCGCGCACCTGGACGCGACCATCGTGCTGGAACGTTCCATCGCCGAGCTGGGCATCTATCCCGCCGTCGATCCGCTGGCTTCCACCTCGCCGCGCCCTCGCCCCGGACATCGTCGGCCAGGAACATTACGAGGTCGCCCGCGGCGTCCAGCGCGTCCTGCAGCGTTACAAGGATCTGCAGGACATCATCGCCATTCTGGGCATGGATGAGCTTTCGCCCGACGACAAGCTCACCGTGTTCCGCGCGCGCAAGATCCAACGCTTCCTCAGCCAGCCGTTCTCCGTTGCCGAAGTGTTCACCGGCCGCGCCCGGCAAACAGGTGCCCGTGGCCGAAACCGTGCGCGGCTTCAAGGAGATCCTCGAAGGCAAACACGACGACGTGCCGGAGACGAACTTCTATATGAAGGGCGGCATTGAGGAGATCAAGGAAGCCTGAGGCCCGGACATGCCCACCCTCAAACTTGAGATTGTCACCCCCGAGGCCAGGGTCTACTCGGACGACGTCGACCTCGTGACCCTGCCCGGCACCGAGGGGGAAATGGGGATCTACCCCCTCCACGTCCCCCTCCTGACTCAGATCTCCGCCGGGGAGGTCGTCGCCCTCAAGGCCGGACAGGAGATTCACCTCGCCATCGGCGACGGCTTCGCCCAGGTCACCTTCGACCGCGTCGCCATCATGACCGACATGGCCATCAAGGCCGAGGAAATCGACGAAGCCCAGGCCGACGCGGCCCGGAAACGCGCCGAGTCCCGACTCCAGGAGAAACTCACCGACGACGAGGTCGCCGCCGCGCACGCCTCCCTCGTCAATTCCCTCGCGCAGATCAAGGTCAAGCGTCGGCAACGCGGCCAGTGATCGTCAGGGTTCGGCCACCGATCGCACCTGCCGCAGCCCGCGTGCCTGGCACAAAGCCGAAGTCGCACGGAAACGTCACCCCGCCCGGTAACAGCTTCTCGGGTCGTCAGCAGGTTGAACCGCGCCCTGGCCCCAGGCGCTGATGCGCAGATCGAAGCATCCGCTCCGTGGTCTCCCAGCCCACGCAGGCGTCCGTCACTGAAACCCCGTAGCGCAGCTGGGTTCGATCCGCCACAAGCGGTTGGCTCCCCTCGCACAGGTGGCTCTCCACCATCATCGCCACCAGGGATCGGTTCCCACCCACCCGCTGCCCGATCACGCTGTTCCACACCTCTTCCTGTCGCGAAAAGACCTTCGCCGAATTCGCGTGGCTGCAATCCACCATCATGCCGTCGCGCAACGCCGCGCGCCGAAGCGCCGCCACCGCCAGCGCGATGCTCTCCGAATCGTAGTTGGTCCCGGCCTTTCCACCACGGAGCACCAGGTGACCGTAAGAATTGCCCGTCGTGCGAATCACACTCGTCAGACCGTCCGCGTCGATCCCCAGGAAACTATGCGGGTGTCGCGCCGCCAGCATGGCGTCCACGGCCACCTGGAGGCTCCCGTCGGTGCTGTTTTTGAACCCGACAGGCATCGAGAGCCCGCTCGCCATCTGCCGATGCGTCTGCGACTCGGTCGTGCGCGCGCCGATCGCCGCCCATGTCACCAGGTCGTCAATGTATTGCGGCACGATGGGATCCAGGAACTCCGTTGCCGCCGGCAACCCGATTTCATTGATCTTCAACAAGAGTTGCCGCGCCCGAGTCAGGCCCGTCTCCACGTCGTCCGACCCGTCGAGGTGCGGATCGTAAATGAGCCCCTTCCATCCCAGCGTCGTCCGTGGCTTTTCAAAATAAACCCGCATCACGACGCATAGCCGGTCCGACAGCTCTCGACGGAGCCGATCGAGGCGGCCCGCGTACTCCAGGGCTCCCGCTTCGTCGTGAATCGAGCAAGGCCCCACCACCACCAGCAGGCGGGGATCCGCGCCGTCCAGGATCCGTTGCACCGATTCCCGGCCATTGACGACGGTTTCGTTCGCCTTCTCCGAGATCGGAAGTTCCGCCTTCAGCCGCGCGGGAGGCAAAAGCCGCTTCACCTCCGTCACCCGGAGATTCTCTGTGCGTCGCATCATACGTCACTCCGCGCCGCCCCGGGGAGACTCCACGCCCGGCTCGTCGGAAGTCACTACGCTAGTCACTTCTCCCGAATACAGTCGAGTCCGCAGACGCAGGCCCGCCCCCGCCTCTTCCGACCCCCGCAACACCTGCCCTGTCGTCGCATTCCGAGTGATCGAATAGCCCCGCGCCAGGACGTGTACCGGCGACAGCAAACCAAGCCGCAGCCGCAGCCGCTCCAGCCGCTCCGAGAGCTCCCGCAACCCGCTGGCCCGCGCGACGCGCAGCCGGGCCTCGGCCTGCCTCGCCCGGTCCTGCTCAAACACCAGTCGTCGACCGGGGCGCACCAAGGACAGCCGGACGGCCAACGCCGACAGGCGCTGCTCGCGCCGGTCGAGGACCTCGCGGACACACACGCGCAAACTCCCCTCCAACTCGTCCAGACGCTGCATTTGGCCAACCAGCCATTTCTGTGGATGCAGCCGCGCCAGCCGCCTTTGCAATCGCTCCAGGATGCCGGTCTCCCGCTGGTGCGCGCCGACCATGAATCGACCCATCCGCACCTGTTGCCGCACAAGCCAGTCGCGCGCCTCGACGTAACACGCCGTCAACAGCTCTGCCGCTGCAGTGGGAGTCGCCGCCCGTAGATCCGCCACCAGGTCCGAGATCGTGAAGTCGATCTCATGCCCCACCGCCGAGATCACCGGGATTCGCGAGGCCGCGATCGCGCGCGCGACGTTTTCTTCATTGAACGCCCATAAATCTTCCAGGCTGCCGCCGCCCCGGGTCACCAGGATCGCATCGAGCCCACGCTCCTCTCCTTGCCCGGACCACGCATTCAATGCCGCGACTGCCGCGGCGATCTCCGCGCTGGCCCCCGTTCCCTGGACCCGACACGGGATCAGCACCAGTTCGATCCCCGCGAACCGACGTTCCATCGTATGCAGCACATCCCGAATCGCCGCGCCCGTCGGCGAGGTGATCAACCCGACGCGCCGCGGGAATCTCGGGATTGGCCGCTTGCGCGCGGAATCGAACAGTCCCTCGGCATGCAGTTTCAATTTCAACCGCTCGAACGCCGCCTGGAGCGCCCCGACCCCCTGGACCTCCACCGCGCGGACAATGAGCTGATATTGCCCCCGCGGTTCGTAGACGGTCACCTCCCCCTGCACGATCACCCGTTGTCCATCGCGGATCGCCGCACGATCCGCGACCGCCGTGCTGCGGAATAGCACGCAGCACAACTGGGCACCCGCATCCTTCAAAGTGAAATACGCGTGACCCGAACTCTGAACGCGCAGATTGGAGATCTCGCCGGCCACCCACAATTCGCCCACCTGGGACTCGAGGATCCCCTTGATCCGGGCCGTGACTTCCGCCACCGACAAGACGCGCCGCGTCGTCTCTTGCGGAAACAACTCTCCAAAATCCCAGGGACTGGTGACCTTCCGCGGCATGGCCACTCACGTTCGCGGGTTCCGTCGCCTCCGCGCAAGCCGCACCTCTTTCACTGGCGTGGAATCGATCCGGCATCGCGGCGTTCCCCGGGGTCCCCGGCATCGCGCCCCCTTAGCCTGCCTATTTCATAGAGGTCTTGCGAAAGGCGACCGTCCGCGAGCCCGCGAAATCCTTGGCAGGCGCGATACCGTCGGGTCGGACCGCGGCCTTTAGGCCGCTTCACCGGGACGGGACGGCGCGTGACGGGACGGCGGCCGACAAGAACTTCGACGCGCGTGCCGTCGGGGTATTGAAGCGGCCTGAAGGCCGCGCTCCGCAACCGCGAGTTCCGCATCCGCGAGTTCCGACGCCCTGTCGGCAGCGGCGGTACGCCTGTTGAAGGCAACCTCCTCTCCCACCGGACCTGCAGCAGGTCGCAGTGGAAGTGATAGGAAACATCCGGGCTAGTTAGAGCCCCTGCCCGATCTCCGGCAGAAGTTGTGAGATCCGCTGGATCCCGTGCGCCCGCCCCGTTTCCGGATCAATTCGAAGCAGGACGCCCTGCAACAGCACCTCGCCCTTGGCGACCGCGAACCGCTGGGGTGTGCACGTCCGGAACCGGCGAATGACCGCCTCCGTGTCACGGCCAAGCACGCTGTCATGCGGCCCGGTGAATCCGGCGTCGCACAGGAACGCCGTCCCGCCGGGCAAAATCTGTTCGTCCGCCGTCTGGACGTGCGTGTGGGTGCCGACAACCGCGCTCACCTGGCCGTCCAGCATGCGCGCCATGGCGATCTTCTCCGAGGTCGCCTCGGCGTGCATGTCGAGAAAAATGACCGGCGTCATGCGGCGGAGGCGCTCCACTTCGGCCGGGACCAGCACGAACGGATTCTCCAGCGGCGGCATGAAACTCCTGCCCTGCGCATTGATGATCCCTACCGACGGCAGACCGTCTCGTTGCCAGACCGTGCTGCCCTGGCCGAGGGTCCCGGCCGGATAATTGATCGGCCGCACAAACCGGGGTTCCTTCAGGAGAAGCTCGTTCACCTCCTTCTGATCCCAGAGGTGATCGCCCGATGTGATGATGTCGACACCCGCAGCGAAGATCTCCGCCGCCGTTTCCTGGGTGATCCCCGAGCCGCCCGCCGCGTTCTCGCCATTCGCGATGACCATGTCGACGCCGCATTGGGACCGAATCCTCGGCAGCAAAATCCGCAGTGCCTTGCGGCCCGGTGCCCCCACCACATCCCCAACGAACAGCAATGTCATGCCGGAAAACTAGGCCACCCATCGACACTCCCGCGAGTCTCATCCGATCCCTGGCAGCGTAGGCCCACATGATGCCGCCATGCCGGGCGCATAACCGGGTGGACCGGTGGCGATCCACGGATCACCTGCACCCAAAAGTGCCTCTCCTCTGCCACCACCGCGTCCTTCTGTGGAAAGTTCGTTGTTCACCCCGCCCTCGCCCGCCACGCATTTTCCCATTGCCTCTCCGCCCCCGACACCATGATTTTCTGCGCGTCATGTCCCGACTGCTCTCCCGCTCCGCCTGGATTCCACTCCTGGCATTCGCCTGCCTGACACCTCCCCGCGCCACCGCCCAAATCGCCGCTCGCGATATGTCCGATGCCGCCAACGCCTACCTCGCGGCCCTCGACGACGCCGAGCGATCGCGCGGCGTCTTTCAAATGGCCGATCTCGAACGCTATGACTGGCACTTCATTCCCAGGGAACGCCGCGGACTGCCTTGGAAGGACATGACGCCCGCCCAGCGCCACCTCGCCACCGCGCTCCTCGCCTCGGGTCTGAGTCAACGCGGCTTCATCAAGGCCAGCGCCATCATGAGCCTCGAACAGATCCTGCTGGAACTCGAGCAGGGCAAGGGTCCCAGGCGCGACCCGGACAACTACTCCTGGTCCATCTTCGGGAAACCATCCCTCGATGGCACCTGGGGCTGGCGCGTCGAAGGTCATCATCTTTCTGTCAATTTCACCCTCGTCGCCGGCAAGGGGATCTCCGCCACACCCTTCTTTCTCGGAAGCAACCCTGCCGAGGTCCGCGAGGGACCCCGCGCCGGCCTGCGCGTCCTCGCCGTCGAAGAAGACGTCGGCCGCGAACTCCTGCGCTCGCTGACACCGGAGCAGCACAAGACAGCGGTCATCGCCGACGAAGCTCCCAAGGAAATCATCACCGGCAACAAGCGTCACATCTCGCCATCAGATCCTGACGGGATCGCGGCGTCCGACCTGGCCGCCGCCCAGAAAGCGACTCTCCACCGTCTCATCGAGGAATACGTCCGCCGCGCCCGCCCGGAAGTCGCCGACGCTGACCTCAAGCGGATTGAGGAGTCCGGCTTCGAAAAGGTCCACTTCGCCTGGGCAGGGCCCGACATGCCTGGCCAGGGCCACTATTACCGGATTCAGGGACCCACGTTCCTCCTCGAATTCGATAACACCCAGAACAACGCCAACCATATCCACACCGTCTGGCGTGATTTCAACGGCGACTTCGGCGAAGACCTCTTGGCGCGGCACTACCGCGAAACGCCGCACTGAACGACGCCCTGGGACCCGTGGTCGCCTTTACGCTCGTCACGTTGGCTGGTGCTTACCTCCTCGGCTCCATCCCAACCGGTTACCTGGTCGGGCGCGCCCGCGGAGTTGACCTTCGCCAGGCGGGCAGCGGGAACATCGGGGCGACAAACGCGCTTCGCGTCCTCGGCAAGCCCGCCGGGATCTTCGTCCTGATCGTCGACGCGTTGAAGGGCGTCCTGGCAGCCACCGTGGTTCCGCGTCTCGCCTGGCAGAATTTCGCAACGAGCGCCACCTCGGACGCGACCGCCGGCATGCCCGTGTGGCTGCCGATCCTCGCCGGGATCGCCGCCGTGCTCGGTCATAATTTCACCGTCTGGCTGCGGTTCCGCGGTGGCAAAGGCGTGGCCACCTCCGCGGGGGTCCTGCTCGGCGTCCTGCCCCTGCCCTTCCTGATGGTCCTCGCCGTGTTCCTTCTTGCCCTCGCGATCACGCGCGTCGTCTCCCTCAGCTCGCTTGTGGCGGCGGCGGCGCTGCCGCCGGCCGCATGGTGGTCCAGCCGCCAACCCCTCCTGCTCGCCTTCGCGGTTGCGCTCAGCGGCCTCATCTTCGTGCGTCACCGGGCCAACATCCGACGGATCCTTGCCGGCACCGAACCCCGCCTCGGCCAGAAGGCCGCCTCCCCACCGGGACCCGCCTCCACATGAACGTCACCGTCCTTGGGGCAGGCGCATGGGGAACCGCTCTGGGCCTTGTCCTCCACCAGAACGGGCACCGGGTCACCCTCTGGGGCCATGCTTCTCCTCACCTTCGGGCGATGGCGACCACACGACGCAACGAGGCCTACCTCCCTGGCGTCGAACTGCCGGGGGACTGGCGCTTCCTCGAAGACCTCCCGCACGCCCTGGACGGCGCCGATCTGGCGGCGGTCGTCGTTCCATCCAAGGCCTTTCGAACCGTGGCCACCGCCCTCGAGAACGTCCGTTGCCCCCTCGTCACCGCAACCAAGGGCATCGAATTCGACACCGGCCTCACGATGGGTGGGATCCTCGCCGAACTCGTCCCGGGGGCGCGCATCGCCGCCCTCTCCGGTCCCAGTCTCGCGCCAGAGGTCGCCCGCGGCGTCCCTACCGCGGTCGTCGTCGCCTCCGACGATCCCGCAACCGCCAGCTGGATTCAGGAGGCCTTTCATCGGCCCGCCTTTCGCGTGTACAGCAGTTCCGACCGCCTCGGCGTCGAGTTCGGCGGCGCGCTCAAAAACGTCATCGCGATTGCGGCGGGTGTCTGCGACGGGCTTCAACTCGGCGACAATGCCAAGGCCGCACTCGTCACCCGGGGGCAGGCGGAGATTCGCCGCCTGGGCGTCGCGTGCGGCGCGCGTCCCGAGACCTTCGCCGGACTCAGCGGGCTGGGCGACCTCACCCTCACTTGCTTTTCGCGCATCAGTCGAAATCGCTCCCTCGGAGAGCGCATTGGACGTGGCGAATCCCTCGATTGCGCCACAGCCACGCCCGCCATTGCCGAGGGGGTTCCGACCGCCCGCTCGGCGCTGAGGCTCGCCCGAACCCGCGGTGTCGAGGTACCTATCATTGCCGAGGTCCACGCCATGCTCCACGAGGGCAAGGCCGTTCAGGACGGCATCCGCGACCTGCTCAGCCGCGATCTGAAGGCCGAGGACTGACCCGCTTCCGTCGCGCCGATCATCTGTTGACGTAATTGACGTCCAGTCTCCCTGTTCCCCTCTCATGCCTCCCTCCATCGCTGACGTCCGCGTCCCGGGCACCACATCGAATCTTGGTCCCGGATTCGACACCTTGGGCATCGCGCTGTCGGTCTACAACCGCATCCGGGTCTCCCGCGCTTCGCATCCGGGCATTGCCATCACCTCTCCTCTCTCCGACGACGCGCGGCCAGGCGCGACCGCCGTTGTTCGCGATGCCGCGCGACTCTTCTTTCGGCGGACCCGGCAGCGACCCTTCGGCTTTGACATCCACCTCTCCGGCAACGTCCCCATTGCGCGGGGTCTCGGTTCGTCGGTGACCGTCCGACTCGGAACCGTCGCCGGGCTTGCGGCTTTGACGGCAGCCGAGGTCGACCGGAACGACCTGTTCGCGTGGGTCGCCGAACTCGAAGGTCACCCCGACAATGCCGCGCCGGCGACTTTTGGCGCGTTCACAGCGGCCGTCCTCATGCGAGGTCGCGCGCGGTGCATCCGTCTTCCGGTCGACCGGCGATGGCGATTCGTGACACTCATCCCGCCCTTCGAGGTCTCGACCTCGGAGGCAAGACGTCTTCTTCCGCAGCAATTCACGCGAGAAGACGCCGTTCACAACATCAGTCGAACGGCGCTCATTGTTGCGGCCTTCGCCCGCGGCGACGCTGACCGTCTTCGTGGCGCGTTCGAGGACCGACTCCACCAACCCTATCGCGAGCCATTGATTCCGGCCCTTCCGCGAGTGATTCGGGCTGGCGAACGCGCGGGCGCGGTCGGGGGATGGCTGAGTGGATCGGGTTCAACGATCATCTGTCTGGCGTTGGACAACGTGGAGGCGGTTGCGTCGGCGATGCAGAGTGTCCTGCCAGGTGCCGGAGTCCGGATCCTGCGGGCGGACCCGGGTGGATATCGGGTCCAGACGCGCGCGGGGAATCCGTCCGGGGGCGACGGTTGATCGCCGCGGGGGGGACGATGGCGCGCGCGGGTCATGGAACGTCTCGGGCGACTTGACCCGTGGGGTTGGCGCCGGCTAAATGCGGGTCTGCCGTGGCCTGGTGATGGGGTAAACAGAGGACACCGAGACCGAGACCGAGACCGAGAGAGAGGCAGCGGGTCCGATGACGAGGGCGAGGTGGGCAACGGCGGCGGAAGCCAGTGTAGCTCAGTGGCAGAGCAACGGTTTCGTAAACCGTAGGTCGTCGGTTCGACCCCGACCACTGGCTCCAACTCTATCAACGGGTTAGGTCAAGCCGCCTGTTTTCGGGTTGAATCCGCGCAACAACGGCGCAACAGTCCGATTGGACGCGCAACGAGGCGCAACCAACGGCAATGCAACCCGAAACAGCTTCAGTCCGCGTCGGCCGAACCGTTGTTCGCATCTACCATCGAACCGCCGAACGGGGCCGCGCTGAACGATGGACAATTGCCGACTACTCCGGCGGCTCGCGAAAGCTTCGGTCGTTTTCCGACCTTCAAACTGCTCGCGCCGAGGCCACGCGGATTGCGCACCTTCTGCGGGCCAGAGACACGGACGGCGCGGCAATGACGGACGACGAGCGCCGCGACCTGGTTCGCGCAACAGAACTTGTTGCGCCGCTGAAAATCGATGTCCCAACGGCGTGCGCGCTGTTCGCCGAGGCGTCGCAACTTATCGGCCCCCACGCGGTAGTCGCTGCCGCCCGCGAGTTTGCCAAGCGCCATCCCGCGACTCGGGATCGGGTTTTGCTGGCGAAGGCTGCCGACGATTATTTCGAAGCCAAGGAAGCCAAGGGTCGATCCCCGCGCCTCCTTCAAGACATCCGATCTCGGATCGGTCGCTTTGTCCACGAACACCCCGGCAAAGCGTTAGGGGACTTCGGCACCGCTGACATCCAGCGTTGGCTCGACCACCTGAAGCGGGAAGATGGGGCGAACCTTTCGGCCGTGTCTCGCCGCAACTTCAGCGTGGTAATTGGCGGCTTCTTCGAACACTGCCGTCGTCGGGGAGTCATCGGCGACAATCCCTGTCGCGATGTCGAGCGCGATACGATTCGGTCCAAGCAGGACATCGAATTCTGGACCCCGGACGAAGCGCGACGACTCCTAGCGTTTGTTGACGAGGCGGCGAGGCCCGCGCTCGCGCTCGCACTCTTCGCGGGAGTTCGGACGGCGGAAATCTGCCGCCTCAACTGGCGCGATGTTCGCTTCGATGACGGGCATTTGGAGGTCGGGGCCGGCAAGTCGAAGACGGCTTCTCGTCGCCTGGTGCCGATCTCGGATAATCTTCGCGCCTGGCTCCTTCCACTCCGAAAGGGGGACGACACGCCGATCTACTCGGAGCACGCCACGAACCTGCCCAAGCGCATCACCGAAGCGGCGGGAATCGGATCGGTGCGCCGTTTCGCAAACGGCGCGCGCCACAGCTTTATCACCTACCGGGTCGCAATGACCGGCGACGTTTCGCGCGTGGCATTGGAATCCGGCAACAGCGTCGAAACAATTCACCGCCATTACCGAGGCCTCGCGACCCGCGAACAAGCCACGGCTTGGTTCGCGGGTCATCCCAAGTCGCCATCGAATGTCGAGTCTCCCGCCAAGGAGGCCGCGTGAAGCTGAAAGAATTCCGGGAACGGCTCGCCGCCCTGAAGGACGGCTTCATCAAACCGGAAATACACCTTCGCGAACCGGCAAAACACGATTCGCGATTCTTTCGCGAATTTCAGGCGGTTCAGCGGGGATTTGAGGCGTTGCGGCGGATGCCATGGGTTGGGACATCGAAATCCCCGACCCAGGGGAACCCCAGGCTAGACCTACCATTCGAGACCGGTCTCGCCCGGAACCCGAAAGACCTGCGAACTCGAAATCGTCACAACAAGCACTGGCTCGGCGTCCCCGTTCCCGGTTCTACCCCGAAGCAAGGAACCATTGGATTGCGAATCCGCAGATGCGGGACAGAAGGCTATACGAGGTGACTTGTGTCCACTTCGTCGGTCCCAAGGAAGAAATTCCGACCATGGATAGCTTTCGGCAGCGGATGAAGGCGCTGAAGCCGCGCTGGAAGGAAGACCTTGTCCGGACTCCTGGTACTTAGCCGGCTAAATACCCGGTACGTAACCGGCTAAGTACCTCCCCCGCGAGTACCTGGTTGTGGCTTGCTTCGCGCCCATGCAAGCCATTGCGCCCCCTGCAACCTGCACGCCGGTGAGTCTGACGAAACCGGACTATGCGCGTAGGCATACGATCAGCATTCGTCACCTCGAAAACCTCATCCGCGTCGGCCTTCCCGTTTTGCGCCTTGGTCGGCGAGTAGCGGTCCCCGTCGTCGAAGCCGACGCCTGGCTGCACCAAATGTACCTGGCGAAGTCCCGCCCTTCGGGCTGGCGTCCACGCCCCGGCACCACTCGCGTCGCGCGGCGGAACCAAAAAACAACCGCTTGAAAGGGCGCCATGAATTCCATTCAGAGCGGCCCGAAGGTTCCAGCTTCGGGCCGAAGCGAACTGACCAACGGCGGCAGGATGTTGCCCTGTTGCCGGGTAGGCTGCAATAGGTCTGCTGCGCTGCGGCTCGCGGCCACAATCAGTGCGCCATTCACCAGTTCGGACCGCCGCATCTGGGTCGATCTTGCCATCGTCGCGGCATGCCACCGGTGGCCCGACCTGCGCGACGCACTCGCCCACACCCTGTGGCGTTCGTTTGATGCCCGTCGCCAGGAGGCGATGCATTCGGCGCACAGAAACGTCCACCGGAACTGACGAAGGGCACAAGGTGACCAATTGATTCAAAGTCGCGCGCGCGGACCGCGACCGAATCATCACGCAGTGCGGTGAGCGCGCGCCTGCAGTGTTGTCGGTCTGGTTGGCGTTCTGCGACATCGCCAATGTCGAACGTTCGGCCGATTTCGCGCGAAGCACTGCCGAAATCGGGCGCATCTCCGGGGTCACGCAAAGGACAGTCGAACGCGTCCTGCCCATCCTTCGACAGCTTGGATTGATTGAATGGCAACAGGTTCGAACCGCCGACAACCGGTGTCTTCAGCCTAACACGTACCGCCTCCCAAGCTTTGCTTCCCCTACCGACATTAAGTCGGCACCCCTACCGTCACAAAGTCGGCACCCTACCGACAATGAGTCCGGACTCAATGGCGGGGTAGTATATAGGAAGACAGTAAAGACGGATAAGACAACCCCTATAGTCCCCAAGGGGGACGAAAGGAAAGCCTTGGAGGACCAAGCCTCGGGAGTCTACGAGGCCTATCCGCGCAAGGTCGCTCGCAAAGCGGCGATCCGTGCCGTCCTCAAGGCCATCCAGGCGCACGGTTTCGACAAGGTGATGGGGGCCACGGTTGAGTATGGAAAGACCCGGAATGGCGAGGACCAGCAATTCACGCCTTACCCTGCAACGTGGTTCAACCAGCAGCGTTACCTTGACGACCCCGCGACGTGGCGACAGTCGAATGGCAAGCCGGCCCACCGCCTCGACGAGCTGACGCGGCAACTGACGCGGCAACTGGCGCAGATGGACAGCGCGTCAATGCGCGAAAAATCCCAACCGGGATTCACTGATCGACGGCGTGCCCTGGAGGCAGAAATCCAAACCCTCGAATCCCAACGATGAAAGCACCGCTTGACCGGCTGCCGCCGCATGCATCCGACGCAGAAAAAGGTGTTCTTGGATGCATCCTGACCGACCCAACGAACTGCCTGCCCGAAGTGCAAGCGAGGCTCGGTCCCGATGACTTCTACGACCTGCGGCATCGAAGAATCCTCGAGGCGATTACGGCTCTCGCGACAACCGGCAGAGGCGTGGATTTGGTCACCGTCGCCGAAGCCTTGCGCGCAGAAGCCGAACTCGAAGCAGTCGGCGGGTTGGCGTACCTGAACGAAGCCGCCGACGCCATACCGTCCGCCGCAAACCTTGATTACTATCTCGACATCGTCATTGAAAAGGCCCGGCTTCGCCATGTCCTCAAAATCTGCGTGGAGACAACGTCGGCTGTTTACGAAACGTCGGACCCCGAAGCCCTGATCGACCAATTCGAACGCGAGGCGCTTGCGGTACGCGGCGCCCGGACCGGCGGTCACGAATGGAGCGCACCGGCCTTGGTGGACCGTGTTCGACGCGGCCTCGCGAACCCGCTTCCAGTCTCGATCAAGACCGGGCTTTGGAACTTGGACCGCCTCTTGCGAATTCGTCCCGGCCAGCTTGTGGTCTTCGCGGCAAGGCCGTCGCAGGGCAAGTCGGCACTGGCCAGCGAAGTGGCGCTGACGACCGCGATGCAAAGCGGGGTGCCCACGGGATTCGTCAGCATGGAAATGGACGCCGAGGAAATCGGTCGGCGATTCGTCGCGAACCTGAGCGGCGTGCCCCAGGACGACCTGGAATGCCCGGACCTACAACAACGCGCCTTGATTGCGGGAGCGCTCGACCGCATCGGGGCCGCGCCGTTCTGGGCCTGCGACCGGGGTGTGTTGAGTTGCGGGCAACTGACCGCGTTGGCGCGTCGCTGGAAACAACGACACAGGGTCGAATTGCTGGTGGTCGATTACCTTGGGCTGATGCGAACGGACGCGAAGGCCCGCTCAAGGTACGAAATGATCACGGAAATCTCGGGCAGCCTCAAGGCGACGGCGCGGGACCTTGGGATCGTGGTCCTCGCGCTCGCGCAACTGAACCGGGAAGCCGCTTGCGAGGGCGCCGAGCCCCGCCTGCATCACCTTCGCGACTCCGGTTCCATCGAACAGGATGCCGACGCCGTCGTTCTACTGCACACGACCAGCATCGAGGGTCGCCTTCGTCGGGTGACGGCCCTCCTCGAAAAGCAACGCAACGGACCGCTCGGGGAAGCGCACCTGACCTTCGACACCCTGACCATGAAGTTCGAATCGGTTTCGCCCATCGACCCCAAGGACATTCCTGCCTGACCGCCAGCGCCGAACCAAGCAGCACCCCAGCACAACCATGACGTTCCGCATTCCCGAGGCCGCGCACGAGTTAAACGCCGAAATGAACTCGCGCCTGACGCGCTCCTACTCCCCGGAGGCGTTCGACGACGACCTGCGTTTCCTGACCGCTCGCCTTGAGTCGATGACGGAGGCCGAACGCGCTGCCTACTGGTTTCTGTGCGACCTGCGGGCCGCGCATTTCCGCGAGTGGAAAGAGGCGGCAATCGAAAGCAGTCCCGCCGCCCGGGCCTTCCATGGCTGGCTGGACCAGGCCGGATTCGAACCCGGCGAGACCATTCGCCAGTACGCCGCGCGCACCGGCGCGGACCTCGGGGAAATCCTGGTGATTTTTCCGTTCCCGCCCGGCGCGGCCGACGTTCCGCTGGGGTGAATCCGCTGTAGGACTATTAACACATGCCAATCGGACTCGCCTTTCCTTCGCCGTTTTGCCTTACACTCCTCGAATGCACGCATTGACACTTCCGCCTCCCCTTCCGAGTTCCGCCGACCAATCCGACTACCTTTCCGCCATCGCCGGGCTCGAGGAACTCGCCACTGTCCTTGGCGCGCGGGCGCGCGAAACGGGCGTCGAACTGGCCGGCCGGCTGGAACGAACCGACGACGTGTTGGCGGACGAATCCGCGCTGCGGCAGTTCTGCAGTGACGCGCTCCAGCGAATCGAAGGCGCGGCAACAGGGAGGCGTGAAGGCGAAGACCAGACCGCCCATCGGTCGCCGGTGGAGCGCGTCCCGGCCCCCTCGGGCCCGCCCGCGCTCGAAACCCCGCCCGCTGGGTCGCTGACGCAACGGGCCGTCGCGGCAAAGCAGGAACAGGACCGCCAAGCAGCGCTTCGCCAGCTGCGAATGGTACAAGGCCCGAGGGGTGCGCTGCTGGCCGTTGAAAATGTAACCGAGGCCGCCCGTCGAAGGTTGGCCGGCGAAAACGTCGTCCATCGCAGCGCGGCACCGCGCACCGAAATGACAATCACCGAACGATGCCGAGAGGCGCTTCGATTGAAGCAGTAGAAAAGCGTCGCCAAGGTGTAAGTAACCAACCCTAAATTCCAATCGCATCATGAACGGACAAGGAACTTCAGAACTTCATACAAGGACCGGCTTCGAAGGCATCGACGTTGGCACCGGCGACGAATCGGTCACCGGCGGTCCTTCCCGTGGCCGCATCGGTTCAACGGAATTCGAACCCTCGTCAGGAGCGCCGCCCTCGCGGACTGTCGCGCCCAAAGCAGCCGTCGCTTCGACCGCCGAACCCGCGCCACTGGTTCGGGGCGGCATTACGACATCGCGCGACTTTGATCGACCGACTCGAGGCCCAGTGGCCGCCGTGAAGGCATTCGCGCGCCTCGGAAGTGACGCCCTTCGCAAGCTTTTCGCTGAAACCAAAGTCATGCCGGACGACATTCTGGGCGCGGCACTCGCCAAGGCGCGGAACGAATGTCGCGACCTTATCGAAGCGTGGTCGGCACACGAAGCATTCGTCGCGACGCTTAGCCCGTTTGGGGCGGTGGGCGCCAAACAGGAGCGAGCGCGCTTACTTGCCGAACTCAACCAGGACCCGCATAAGGCGCATGAAATCGCGGGCAAGCTGGCGGCCATCGATGCGATGAGGGGGGATCCACATTTCGACACCGCGATTAAGACCTGCATTGCGCGATCCATCAGTTCCCTCAGTCCGCTTGTCCAGGCGCTGCACGCCAAGCTTGTTTCCGTCCATGCCGAACTCGCGGCGGTAGCTGATCGGGTGGACTTGCTTTCCGCGAACATGGTCGGTGAAGGGATCGGCGCGGCCCGACGGCGAGTGGACCGGGCTCTCCTTCCGCTTCTTGACCAGCTTCACCAAGAACTTGACCCGACGCGGGGCACCGTCCTTCCGCCGGGACATGCGCATTTACCGGGCACCGCCATCCGCGTAGCGCGGCAGGCCGTGGACCTCACTGTCGGCCAGAACTGATTTCGTCGGGCGCGTCGCCAACTGCGGTTGTTTATTGTCTCTGCGCGGGCGGCTGTTCCGTCCGCCGTGGCGCGCCCGACGACTTCCTGAAACTCCCGGCGTGAACGCACCCGAGTTCGAAGAACCCGTGCCGATGCGCCTTCCCGGTGGGCTGATTTCCGAATTCGATTGGGCCGCGCTTGAACGCCATCTTGGGGAAATTGAAACCCGTCCCGACGACGCGCAACGAATCGGCGACGCACTCGCCAGCCTTCTGAACTGGTGCACCGAGGGCCGGCTTTCGCCAAGCGCCGTGGGAACACGACTCCTGTCGATCTGCTGGGTATTTGGCGTCGGTGGATTCGCCGAGGCTTCGCTGCGTCGAATTGCCGCCGAGGCCGGGGTTTCGGCGGCGCTACTGTCGCGGCACGCGGCGCGCGCGTCGCGACGGACCGGCTTCCGGAACGCCTTTCAACGCGCCGCAATCGGCTTTGAGCGCGTTCGGCGAACCGAGACGGGTAACGGCGGCGGAGCGCCCAGTCCGACAGTCCTCGCAGGCCGCCGCTGCGACACGGCGACATTGACCGATCCCGAAGGTTCGGGGTCGTGACACCGTCGCCGACAAGGGCGGATCTCCGCGTCGCCATCCGAGCGCGGAATCGCCGCGTGAAGGTTACAGCTTCGGCCAATCGGCCCCATATCGCGCTTCAAGCGACACGCCAAAAACGCCTTCGCCGCGCGAACCACCCTACGACGCCAAACCCGGTACCCGGTTGGGGGTTGGAAAAGATTCCTTGTTCACATCGCACCTACACCGACTGCCGGACCGCCTTGGGATTGATCCCAACCCGCAAGTCGCCACGAGTCGCCACACGGATCATTGACCCCTTCAGGTCAAGTCGTCAGGCTTTCCAGCGACCTGATTCGAAAACTACGGCAGCCGAGCGGTTCAAAACTTTCAAGCAGGCCCTATACGTGGCCTGCAATGTTAGGAAATGTAGACAGTGAAGCGGGAAGATATCCTGCAAGAAATTCGCAGACTTGCAGTCGAGGCGGGCGGGAAGCCGCCTGGCCAGGAGCGATTCACGACACAGACCGGTATTCGGAAAGCGGATTGGCTGGGACGCTATTGGGCACGCTGGAGCGATGCACTGAAGGAAGCCGGGATGGAACCTAACCGGTTTTACAAAGCCATACCCGACGACTTCCTACTTCAAAAACTGACCGACTTCGTCCGCGAAATCGGTCACTTCCCCGTGGAAGCAGAACTTCGTCTGAAGGCTCGTGCGGATCCAACGTTTCCAGATCACACAACGTTCGGAACCCGACTGGGGAATAGGGCCACGCGTGCAGCCAAATTGAGGGCCTACTGTCTAAAGAACGGCTTCCTCGAAATCGCGGCCCTCTGCCCAGAAATCCCTCAGCGTGAGCCGGAAGAAGAACACCGAGCCATTCCGCCGCTGAATCTTGGAACGGTCTACTTGTTGAAGACGGGCAAGTTCTACAAGATCGGTAGAACTAACTCGGTTGGAAGGCGCGAACGTGAATTATCGATTCAGCTTCCTGAAAGGGCAAAGCTCGTCCATGCAATCAACACGGACGATCCAGTAGGAATCGAATCTTACTGGCACAATCGGTTTTCAGAACGCCGCGCTAATGGTGAGTGGTTCGCCTTGTCGCAGGAGGATGTTCAAGCCTTCTGCCGTCGTAAGTTCATGTGAATCCCGTTCGCCTTTACTACTCCTCGCGATGCCAATTCAGCCATCTGATATTCGCAACGTCATCGCCAAGGAGGATGACTTTGGCCACGAACTGCGAGTGGGCGCGGCGATTCGCACGTGTCCCGCCATTCATGTCGAACACGGCGGCACCTATACCGACAAGGTAACGAAAAAGCCGCGCCAATTCGACTACAGGTGCTGGCTCCGGAAAGGGCAAGCAAGGTTGGCGTTGGCCGTGGAATGCAAGAACCTAAGCCCACTCGTGCCACTCGTCGTCTGCGGGATTGCGAGGCAGAAGGAAGAAGCGTACCACGAACTGATCGAGTCGCGCTTTGGGATTTTTCGGAGAGGATCGGCGACAATCGACGGCCTCTCATCGATTACGCGTCGAACCGACGGTGATTCCGGCTTTTATCCTGCGAACGAATTCGTCGGGAAAAGCCTGGTCCGAATTCAGGCTGACAAGATGTCGCGTCTGGCGGACTCTGATATTTACGACAAGTGGTCGCAGTCGATTTCTTCCGGAGTGGAACTAGTGCGCGAAGCGAAGCGTTCGTAGAGCGCCGTCGTCAACACGGGTACCGGTACGCCTTCATCAATCGCGGCCTTGATCGTCCAGCGGCCTTCGCCGGAATCGGAGACGCGCCCGGCAAATTTTGTGAGATTGGGGTAACTGTTCAGGTCAAAAACGTCAGATCGTAGGGGCTGCGCGGCCCTGTGCGTAGGCTCCATGAGATAACGGCCTTTTCCTGAAAATCGGACTGGACTCTGAAAATGACTTCTGCAATTCTATGATTCTCTGCGGCCGTGGAAGCCGAGTGTGTGATTCAGGGCTGCACAATTGGTTCTGGCGAAGTCGCCTCGATCCAGCGCTTGATCGCGGAGAACCCGGAGTGCAGCCGCTACAAACTCTCGCGGTTACTCTGTCAGTCATGGAATTGGCGCGATCCCCAAGGCCAACTCAAGGATATGGCGGCGCGTTCGCTCTTGCTCAAGTTGCACGAGCGCAAATGGATTACATTGCCGGCCAAGCGACGTGCCTCGCCCAATCGGATGCGCCACAAACGCGTGGTTCAGGTAGATCATGCGACCGAGCCGATTTACGCCCCGTTGCATCAACTGCTGCCGCTGGAGGTGCGCGAACTCAGTCGTTATCCGGAGGACCAGCCTCTTTTCGAGTGCCTGCTGCATCGCTATCACTACCTGAGCCATACCGCTTCAGTCGGACTCAATCTCAAGTATCTGATTTACGAACGAGGCGGCCGGCCCGTCGCTTGCCTCTTGTTTGGTTCGGCAGCGTGGCAATGCGCGGCGCGCGACCAGTTCATTGGCTGGAGTGCGACCGAGCGCATTTGAAGCGACTCCGTCGATTCATTTGGCCCATGGCTTCGAGCAGAGACCTGATTTGAATAGAACACCTTCTGATCGTTTTCTCCGACAACTGGCATTCAGTCCGCAGATGCCGCACGTACGGATCAAGCAGCCAGCTGTATGAGGTGACAATCCGCTTTGGCTTTGGCGGTGGAAGGACCTTGACCTGGATCAGGTAATCAAAGAGGTGCCTGAGAGACCGTCCGAAAAGTCTGATCGAAGGGAAACGGCTGACACAGTGTGTCGACTTCTCGGAAGTAGCGAAGGAAGAAAATACAGGTAAAGATGACTTGACTCGTGCCAACGAAGGGATTGGCCACATTCCGCGCGATGCGCTGTCGAGGCGATGCAAAATTCATATCTCAGCCGCCTCGGTGATTCCCACCGTGTGCCCCGGATGCGCGCCGTCTTCGAAGCTTACGCTCGGTGCGCCAGCCTCGACCAAGTCATTGCGTCGACGAATTGCAGCCGGAGGAGGGTCTCCAACTACCTGAACGAACTCGAACGCGAGACCGGCGCCTCGATTGTCCGCAGCCCCCGGCGGGCGGCGAAGACCGACGGACTGCAGGAGGAGCGCGAGAACGGCCAAAGACGCGCCTCGCTGCACGATTTCCACAGCTTCCGTGTCACGTGGATTACGCTGGCACTAGCAGCCGGCGTACCCCTCGAACTGGTTCAGCGCGTCACCGGCCAGCGGACCGTCGCCGTGGTCCTGAAGCACTACTTCCGGCCAGGGCGGGAGGATTTCCGTGCCGCCATCTTCAAGGCGATGCCGAGAATGTTGGCGGATGGGCGACAGAAGACCGCGCAGGAGGAGATGCGCATGATTCTGCAACGAACCTCCGTGAAAACCTGGAAGCGAGACAGTGAGCGACTTCTAAGCTTTATTTAATGCTCATCAACTGAGTCCGAGCGATCCGGTGCCCCTGCAACTTTTGGAGACCATCGGCTCGATCTATGAGGTGGAAGATGAGGCTCGAAACGCCGGTGCCGACGCCGAACAACGCCTGGCACTACGTCAGCAAGAGATATTTTCGAAAGTTGTGTATGAGAGGAAAGAAGGCGTGTGCATCCTGAGGGTGCGAAAACCCGCCCCATCCGGGGCAAAACAAGATGCACACATGGACAAAAGCAACGTAGTTCGACTGGAAACGCAAGGCTCAAGCGTGACGGAGGAACGCACGGCGTTGGAACAGATACTTCGCCAGGGGGGCCCAGCGAATGCTCCAGCAAGCGATCGCCAACGAGGTCGACGAGTTCGTGGCAGCTCACGCCTCGTGTCGGACCCCGGAGGACCTCCAGGCGGTGGTGCGCAATGGCTCGTTACCCGCACGCAAGATCGTCACCGGCTTGGGCGCCCTGAAAGTCCAACAACCACGAGTCCGGGATCGGCGGGCCAAAGACAAAGTCACTTTTAATAGCGGTATTCTTCCCCGGTATTTGCGGAGGGTACCGAGCGTCGACGCACTGATCCCCGCCCTCTACCTGCGCGGGATCTCCACGGGCGACTTCACCGAGGCATTGGAATCAATCCTGGGTCCCAATGCGGCCGGCTTGTCCGCGGCCAACATCGTGCGTCTCAAGGAGGGGTGGGAAGTGGAGTACCAGCAGTGGAGTCGACGGGATTTGAGCGCCAAGAGCTATGTATATTGGTGGGCCGACGGGGTGTACTTCAACGTCCGCTTGGAGGACCAGCGGCGGTGCATCCTGGTGCTGATGGGAGCCTTGCCAGACGGCACCAAGGAGTTGATCGCCGTGGTCGACGGGGAGCGCGAAAGCAAACTCTCCTGGCTGGACGTATTGCGGGACTTGAAGGCCCGCGGATTGGCGGCCGGACCCGCCCTGGCGGTGGGGGATGGTGCACTGGGATTCTGGGCGGCGATGGCCGAGGAATTTCCCGGGACCCGTGAGCAACGGTGCTGGGTCCACAAGACGGCCAACGTCCTGGACAAGTTGCCCAAGACGCTTCAACCGACGGCCAAGGACAAAATCCACCAGATGTATCAGGCGCCCACCAGGGAAGCCGCTTTGAAGGCCTTCGACGCTTTCGTCTCACTGTACGACGCAAAGTATCCCAAAGCGTGTGAGTGCCTGCAGAAGGATCGGGAGGTCCTCTTCAATTTTTACGATTTCCCGGCGGCCCATTGGCAGCACTTGCGCACCACCAATCCCATCGAGAGCACCTTCGCAACGGTGCGCCTGCGGACCGAACGCACCAAGGGCTGCGGATCACGCATGGCGACCTTGACGATGGTGTGGCAACTCGCTCGAGCGGCCGCCAAAGGATGGCGGCGCCTCAATGGTTGCGAACTTCTCGGCAAAGTAATCGATGGAGTCATCTTCGTGGACGGCGAAGAAGCAAAGGCCATCGCATAATCCCTATTTCCCTCACGATGCACGCGCCCGAACTTCACCCCTCATACACAACTTATTGACATATCTCGCGTCAGCAACGGAGCGCACCTCTCATGGACCGGTTGCGGGAATTGCTGGTGAGCGCGCGTGCCGCTGTCCTGCCCAAGAGCGTCCTCGGTCGGGCATGCGCATACGCGCTGGGACAATGGACCCGCCTGGCAGTGTTCCTGAACCGGGGCGATATCGAGGTGGACAATAATTGGGCGGAAAACGCTTTGCGCCCTGTGGTCCTCGGCCGAAAGAACTTCCTGCACCTGGGCAGCGAATGGGCCGGTCCGAAGCTGGCTGCGATCTGGAGCGTGTACGGAACCTGTCAGCGTCGCGGTGTGAATCCACGCGCCTATCTTCGGAGCGTTCTTCCACGCCTCCCGGAATGGCCCATCAAGCGGGTCAGAGAGCTGAGCCCCCTGCTCTGGAACACCTGAGTCGCCAATCAGGCGACGGCCCCCCGAAATCATCCAGGCAAACTATCAGGCCGCGGGCTGGCCTCGATACACGGCCTTCCCATGACGGTTACGTGCCGACGGCGACCTTCCATCTGCTGTATGTGCTGCTGATCGTGCGGCACGAACGACGGGTGGTGGTGCACTGGAACATCACCGATTCGCCCAGCACGGCGTGGACCGCTCAGCAAGTCGTGGAGGCATTCCCGTTCGACACCGTGCCAGAATATCTGATGCGCGATCGCGATGCGATCTACGGGAGGAGCTTTGGGCGACGGGTGGAGAGACTCGGGATCAAGGAGAAGGTAATTGCTCCGAGATCACCGTGGCAGAATCCGGTCGCCGAGCGTCTGATCGGGAGTATCCGTCGCGAGTGCTTGGATCGGGTGATCGTGCTCAACGAGCGGCACCTCAGAAGGCTCTTGGGCGAATACTGCGAATATTATCACGACGCGAGGACCCACCGATCATTGGGCCAGGATGCGCCCCATCCTCGGGCGATTGAGGCGCCGGAAGCCGGCAAGATCATTGAGCTTCCCATGGTGGGGTGGACTGCATCACCGCTACGCCCGGCGCGCCGCCTGAAGCGAGGCGGTTCCGGCGCTGAGCGGGCGGGCCATCCTGATTCCCGGCATGGTCTGACCGTTGCCGCTCATCGAAATTGACCCGGGTCTGCTCACCGAGAGTGAACCACCCGCCAGATTGGGGTCTGATGCAGCTCCTTCGCTTTTTCGTACCGAGCGGAAACCGTGCGGCCTGCCGGGGTCTGTGCCGGCGGCGGACCGCCCGCGGGGGCCAGGTCTCAGGGTCCCCAGAAGACTGGCAAAGTTGGGATTCTGATTGTGCGGACTTCGTCAGGCTCCTGACCGTGATCGCCCACACTGGCCGACGGAGTCTTCGCTACCCTCGACGAGTTCCGTGCGGATGGAGTTTTCCACACCCACGGCGAGGATCATGACGGTTTGGCAGGGGGTGACCCGACACGTATCACCTTCCGGGCAAGGGGCCGGCGCAGCAGGTCAAGGACCCCAGGGGCGAGTGGCGCGAGCGTTTCGAACCGATTGTCTGGCGCTGCCAACATGATCACCGGCAGGGGCAATGCCTGCAGGTTCTGCTGATACTGGACGTTCTGGTCAACCGTCACGAAGACGTCAAATTCCGTGGCCGCGCGGACCAGAAGAGCCCCGTTGCTGAGCGTCGACCAGCCTTGCTCGAACGCCGTTCGAACATCGTGGCCTACGAGGAGGCGGCCCAACCGGCGCGGTACACAATGGTCAATCAGGACCCTCACGTAGCTGCCGCGCCGGCAAGGAGTTCCTCCGCCGCCAACTCAATCACCGCCTCCGCCTGCTGACGCGTGACGCCAGGAAAATCGTTGAGGAAGGTCTCCATAGGGTCCCCCGCCCGGAGATGGTCAAATAGGCTGCGAACCGGCACGCGAGTGCCCCGAAAGACCCGAACCCCTCCCAAGCGGGACGGGTCCACCTCGGTGCACTGGGCGAGCCGGGCTAGCAGTGCACCACGCGGGGAGGTTTCGGTTTGGGCAGTCATGGGTCAGCCTGATTCTTCCTACACCCGTTGGTGGCTACTGCCAATCACGCGCGTCAGAAGTTGGAAACCACGAGATTCCATCTTCATACAAGTCACAAGTAATCAATGACTCGCGTTGGAAGCTCGAAATGCCGAGAATCTTAATCGAGAGGACTTCCAAGCCGGCCTCGGGCTGTCTGTGGCAGGCTGTGGGCGGCGAAAACTCCATCCGCTCACAACTTGTTGGGGTTCAAGCTGAGCTGCAGGTGGTCCTGAATGCAGCCGGCCCCTCGAATGCAGTCGTGGCTAGGCGCTTTGTGGACCCGGGGACGGGCACTAAAACGGGCACCAACGGTGTTGGCGATTGTTGGCGGAGTGTTGGCCCTTGTGGTGGCGGTGTTGGCTTGATTCAGCGCGGAAGCGCGATATTGTCAGCCCGCAAGTGCGGCTGCCGAAACAGGATCCGCTATCGAACGGTTTCGCAAGGGGTTGCGGGACCGAACGGGGCTGAGAAAGTCATATTCACAGCTCGGTTCGACCCCGACCACTGGCTCCAGTTCGGAATCAAGGAGTTACAGCGAATCTCACAGGTTGGTTTTCTCGCCACGTTTGACTTTTTCCAACGCTATCCGACATGAAGCCCCGGATTCGAGTGTCGGAATCCTGGCCTGGTCGCCCTGGTTCAGAGCCGGGGCATCGAGCTTCGCAAACACGGCAAGGACTTCATCGGGCGGTGTCCGTTCCATGCGGACAAGGAGACGCCCAACTTCATCGTCAGCCCGGACAAGGGGCTGTGGCAATGCATGGCCTGCGGCAAAGCGGGCAACGCGATCCAGTTCGTGCAGTGCCACGGCGGCGTGAGTTTTCGCCATGCCTTTGAAGTGCTGGCGCACGGCCGCGGCGCTGCCTTCACAAGCCGAGGTCTCACGCATTGCAACACCGTCCCACGCCTGCCGTGCCCGCTGGATGGAGATGCCGACGACGCCACGCTGTTCGGCCAGGTGGTGGCGTATTACCACGATCAATTGAAGACCTCCTCGGTCGGCCGCGGGTATCTGGCAGCCCGAGGCCTCGACGACGACCCATTGATCGAGCGCTTTCAACTGGGCTTTGCCGATCGCTCGCTGGGACTGCGCCTACCGTACCGCAACCGGGATCAGGGCGAGAAACTTCGCCAGCGCCTTGGGCAGTTGGGCCTGTGGCGGGAATCGGGTCACGAACACTTCACCGGATGCGTAGTCGTGCCATTCCACGACACAGGCGGGAACGCCGTGAGCCTGTACGGCCGGTGCGTCACTCCCGGGACGATCCGCCACCTTTACCCACCGGGACCGCATCAGGGGCTCTTCAATCGCCAGGCGTTCGAGGCGGATGAGGTGATCCTGTGCGAGGCGGTCCTGGATGCCTTGACCTTCTGGCGGCACGGCTTCCACAACGTCACGGCCCTTTTCGGGACCGAAGGCTTCACGGACGAGCTTTGGGAAGCGCTATCCAGAGTGAAGCGGGTCCGACTGGCCTACGACGCGGATGAAGCCGGGGTTCGGGCCGCCGAACGCGATGCCGAACGGTTGCGCGGCCAACCTTCGCAGCCGATACGTTGCCGACGTGAGCACCACCATTGCCAGGAAGTTCGTCATCGATGAGCGAGGGACACCCGTGGAAGTGATCCTTCCGTGGAAGACCTTCCAGGAAATCGCCGAGGCGCTGGGCTGGGACCTAGACGCCAAGGCCGAGGCCGACCTGCGGCAAACACGCCGCGACCTGGCCAAAGGCAATCGCAAGGCCTTCGTTCCGCTCTCCGCGCTCTGATGGCGAAATCATCCTGCACCGGCGGGCGGCCCGGTACTTCCAGCGCCTGGAGGCCAAGCTCCAGCCTTCAATCCCGATGTCCTCAGCCGGATGGTTCGCGAGTGGATGACAGCTGCGGGACTGCGGGGCAGTTGCCATCTCCTTCGCCACACCTGCGCCACGCACATGCTCGAGGGAGGCGCCGACATCCTTTACATCCAGCAACTCCTCGGCCACGCCAAGCTCGAGACCACCGCCATCCACACCATTGATCCTCGGCTTGGCATCGACTTTTACCGTGAGGTCGAAAGGGTCATCCGGCAGATCTGCGCCCAGCCCAAACATCTCCGAAATTATGAGAATCGTGGGGTCAACGTTCTGATGGCGGACGGTACGGTGTTTTGGGATGCGGACGGGAAGTTCATCAAACGGATGGGCTAATGGCATGCCATAATGGCACAATGCAAACCAGATCAACCATCGACAAAGCGGGCCGCGTGGTGATTCCCAGGGAACTGCGCGACGCCCTGCATTTGGAAGCCGGTGATCTGTCGGATACCGGATCTTGCGGCGCCAGCCGAGGTCTCATTGAACCAAGGCCTTCCATACGTCGCGCTTATGTTTCTTGATGACCTGGCTGATCCTCTCGTTGACCCGGTAATGTGCCTCCAAATCCCTCTGAGAAATGCCAGCCAACAGGTTGTTTGCCAGGTTCACGAAGCGTTCGAAGACAGGGCGGATGAACGCGATGCCCTTTTGGTTGATGCGGACGGCTTGCACATATTTCCGCCGCCCCTGGGCGGCGCCGCCACTGTCTTGAGTCTCGATGAACCCGTCATCCAATAGACCGCGAATGGTCCGGCTGACGCGTCCGGCGTCGTAGACCACCGATTCCCGCAAGCGCGAAACGGGAATGTACCCGTCGGCATCAACCTCGGGGAAGTCCCTCCAGCCAAGCCTGCGTTGGCCGTAGAGCCAGACCAGCAGGTCAGCCCCGTCCAAGCCGAGGTCCACTCCTTTCATCACTTCCTCGCGCAAGGGGCCAAGGAGATCTCGCCGGGCCGTAAGGTGTCCAACCGTTACCGCGCAGGAACTGGTCCAGTTCCTCCGGTTCGATGCGCGCGAGCAGGGTCGGGTTGGCGATCTTGTAGCCGTTGAGATGCAGGATCGGCAGCACCGCGCCATCGTTGATGGGATCGAGAAACTTGTTGGATTGCCACGACGTCGCCAGCGGACCGGTCTCCGCCTCGCCGTCGCCGACGCAACAGGCCACGATGAGATCGGGATTGTCGAACACCGCCCCGAATGAATGGCTGAGGGAATAGCCGAGTTCGCCGCCTTCGTGAATCGAGCCAGGACATTCCGGCGAGGCGTGGCTGGGGATGCCGCTGGGAAACGAGAACTGCTTGAAGAGCTTTTGCAACCCGGCTTCGTCCTGGCTGATGTTGGGATAAATCTCGCTGTATGTGCCCTCCAGATACGTGTTGGCCACCACCGCCGGGCCGCCGTGGCCTGGGCCGGAAACGTAGATCATGTCGAGGTCGTATTTCTTGATGACGCGGTTCAGGTGGACGGAGATGAAGTTCTGTCCGGGAGTCGTGCCCCAATGGCCGAGCAGCATGTGCTTGATGTCTGCGAGCGCGAGCGGCCGTTCAGCAGCGGATTGTCATAAAGATAAATCTGGACAACTGACAAATAGTTGGCCGCGCGCCATTAGGCATCCATGATGTGGACCCGTTCCGGGGACAGGGTTTTGGTATTCATGGTTCAATTCCGCTTCTTCGCCACGACCGATCCGAGAACGTGGCATACCGAGCGCGCAATCATGAGTTCCTCGTCCGTGTGAATGACACGCACAGTGACGCGAGAGTCATCTGGAGAAATGACCGCTGCATTGTCCGCGTTCCGCGCCTCGTTTACTTCGACACCGAGAAAATCAAGCCGTTCACAGATGCGTGCGCGGACAACCGGCGCGTTTTCGCCGATGCCGCCGGCGAAGACGAGCGTGTCCACTCCACCGAGCGCAGCGGCAAAGGAGCCGATCCACTTCTTCGCCTGATAACAGAACAGCGCGACGGCTTCCGCCGCGCGCACGTCCTTCTTTTCACAGTCGAGTAAGTCGCGCATGTCGGAGCTGGTTTCCGAAACGCCGAGCAATCCCGATTCGTGATTGACCATTTTGTAGAACTGACTGGTGGTTATCTGCTCCGTTCGCGCCAGATACGGCGCAAGGCCGGGGTCCAGATCACCCGAACGGGTGCTCATCACCAGTCCCGCCGTCGGCGTGAAGCCCATACTGGTGTCCATGCTTTTGCCGTCGCGCACGGCGGCCAGGCTGGCGCCGTTGCCAAGATGGGCGAGGATGACACGGCCAGCTTTCGCCGCCGGGTCGCCAAGCCGCGCGAGTTCTTCCATGAGATAGGCGTAGGACAAGCCGTGAAATCCGTAGCGTTGAACGCCCTTGGCATCGAAACGTCGCGGAATCGGAAGCAGCTTGGCCACGCGCGGCATGGTTTGGTGAAACGCCGTGTCGAAGCAGGCCAATTGCGGCAATTTGGGATGGCGCTGGCGGAAGGCTTCGATCAGTTCAATTTCACGCGGCAGATGTTCAGGGTCGTAGGGGCGGACGCGATGCAATTCATCCAACAGCTCCTGGGTGACCAGTTCTGGCGCGGTGTGTCTCATTCCATGCACCACGCGATGTCCCACCGCCTGAACCCATGCAAAGCCATTCTGCTTTTCGAGCCAATCAATCAGGAAACTCGCCGCCGTTCTGTGATCCGCGACGGTGAGTTTGCGGCGCTGCGGCCTTTTCTTCTTTGATTCCGTGAGCGTGAGGTTCGTTCCGCTCAAGCCGATGCGGTCAACCTTTCCATAGAGGTTTCGTTTCAATTGATCGCCCTCTTCGAAGAGCGCAAACTTGATGCTCGACGAGCCGCCGTTGATAACCAGTATGCGTGGGTTAGGTGGTTTCATGGGCAGCCGTCGAGCCAAATGTCCGCGATATGCCGCGCACGGAAACCACGGTGACTTGGGTTGCTTCAGTCATGGCGAATCAGAGTTTCACGAGTCTGCCCGACGACGCGGCCGGCTCGCACTGCGTCCATGGGACGGCAAGAGCGACTTTGATGGTGACCTGCCGGTGATGGACGTCATCGCGGCTGCCTTCGGAAAGCGCTTTAACCAGGTCGTTGCGGCGAAGGATGCCGATCGGGTGATCGTTTTCATCCGCCGCCTTGCCCAACGTGTCCTGCGCCGTGAGAGTGCTGAACCGCGTCATCATGGCATCGCGTACGCGCAAACCTGCCAGCGCTGATTGCATCTCAACCACGCCTGCCTCAGCTTGCGCGCCCAAATAAACGAAGATACCGATAAAAATGAGGAACGGGTTGTAGAAGAACCCGAAGATGCCGAACAGGATGGCCATGCCCTGACCCACATTGGCGGCGATGGCCGTGGCGCGACGCCGACCCAGTCGCGTGGCCAACAAGGCGCGCAAGACGCGACCGCCATCCATCGGGAAGGCTGGCAGGAGATTGAAGGCGACGAGGATCAGGTTCAGCACCATCAGCCGTTGCCAGAAGGAGCCGCCGGTCACGCCGAGTTCCTCGACCGGAGTGAAACCGCCGGTGGCCGCCAACCCGACCAGCAGGAGGACCGCGATGATCACGTTCACCGCCGGTCCGGCCAGCGCGACCTGGAATTCCTGCATCGGCTTTTCCGGCATCTTCTCCAGGCGCGCAATGCCGCCGATGGGCAGCAGGGTGATGTCACGGGTCCGGATGCCGTAGCGACGCGCCATCAAGGCGTGCCCCAATTCATGCAGAACCACGCAGCCAAACAAGGCGACGATAAATGCGACACCCTGCAGTGCGACGTCAAAATTATGAGTGGCGCGCCAGTAATAAAACCCCAAAAAAACGAGCAGCAGCAGAAACGTGAAGTGAAGATAAACGTCAATACCGAGGAGCTTTCCGAGTTTTAGAGACCCTTTCATAAGGAAACGATTTGCTTTTTAACGGCACTTATCGGTTCGCAGACCGAGACAGTCACGGCCGAATTTTCCATGCTGGCCTTGCCGTTCATACCTGGCCACCCTCATGCCAGCGGGTTTTCAACCTGCCGCATCGATAGGAGTCAGGGGCTTCTTGGGACTTTGCTCGATGGCTTCCCTGGTCAGGTTCACGAACATTGTGGATTCATCGTAACTAATTCGTTCGACGTCCTTCGTCGCCACGAGCACCTCGTTGCCGGAAAACCGGTGACCGATTTTGACAACGAGCCGGTCAATCGCCCAGTTCGAGGCCTCCATCATGAAATCGCAGACGTGGCCGATGATATGATCGCCGGTCCGCACGTTGTAGCCGCTCACCGCCTGCGCGCTCTGCAGATGTACATCCGCGCGGTCGAGTTGGGGGCCACTCACAGGGAGGCGCTTGCCCAAATCAGATTTTGGCGGCAGTTCCAAAATCGGAAAGCCGCTCAAGCCCCACAATGCACTTCCTTCCCAGTAATAGGGCCAGCCGTAATAGCGGTAATACTCCTCTTCGTATTGTCGCGACACTGGCTTGTGCGAATCAATCGCAGGGCTGTTTTCAATCTGCTTCCGGGTCAAGTTCACGTGCAGGACCTTTCCCGCCTGATCCAGCCGACCCAGCGAATACGGCGAAAGGAGCACTTTCCGCCCCGGCAACCATGAGCCCGCATCAGCGACCATATAGCGGATCGCCCAGTTCTGATCGTCAAAATAAAAATCCTTCACGTGCCCGATGTCGCCATCGGACGCACCGAGTTTCTTGCCGTATAATTCCCTGATGCTTTGTAACATAATGTTTGCCTTTCCATTTCCTGTGTGGACACGAGGGTTTGCCGCACACCGCGTCATCCATGAAACAAACACAGCGGCTTGCCTCATTTTTCCAGTTTGGCATTCATCGAGATGTTGGCCCGCAACAGCCGCGAAACCAAACAACTCGTTTTGGCGCGGACGGTCGCATCAATGAACTCGCCCTGCGTCAGCCTGGGCAGCCTGGCGAGGACGTTCAGGTGGATGTTCATGATCGTCCAACCCGCGGCCAGATTTTCCAACGTCACCGTCGCGGTGGTGACGATGTCGCCCCGCGCGGCACCCGCCAATCCCAACTCATTCGACAAGGCCGAAGCGAAGCTGGCGGCATGAGCCGCGGCGATCAGTTCGGCTGGGTTCGTCCCGGAATTTCCACTGAACGGAATCCCCGGAGAATAGTGAGCCTGTTTCAGCGCGCCGCTCTCAGTGGTTATCGTCCGGGCGCCGCCGTTGGATCCGCCTTTCCACTGGACCGAGGCCTTGCGCATGATCAGTTTCATCAAGACACCCTGCTTTGAAGGAAGACGAGACTCCAATACTTCGTAGGTTGGGTTGCCATAGCTGTGAGCTATCGGGCCGAACGGCAACGAGATTCTTCCGTTCAGGCGAGCCTCGTTTCCGCCGTTTATTCTTTGGTTGCCGGGGAGGTCGTCAGAACCCTAAACTGACGCTGCACTATGGAACTGCGTCATCTGCGGTACTTCGTTGCCGTGGCTGAGGAATTAAACTTCACGCGGGCGGCCGAAAAACTGCGTCTGGCGCAGCCGTCGCTCACGCGCCAGATTCACAATCTGGAAGAAGAATTGGGCGTGCGGCTTCTGGACCGCAGCCGGAACCAGGTTTCGCTCACCGAAGAAGGGCACAGCTTCCTGGTGGACGCCCGGCGGCTCGTGGCGTTGAGTCTTGAAAGCGTGAAGGCGGTGCAGCGATTCAGCCGCGGCGAATCCGGCCAACTCAACCTCGGCTATCTGTTCAAGTTCAATTTCGATCTGCTCCCCGCAACGCTGGCGACGTTTTATCAAACCTGCCCGGAAATCGCCGTGAACCTGTTCGACATGTCGCCTGCCGAACAGCTTCGCGCCCTGGAAGCGCGGAAGATTGATCTGGGATTCGTCGGCTTGCGACCGCCCGCCGCCCTCAAGAATATGGCGGCGCTGGCTTGGGAATGCGTCGCTCGCCACGATGTCGTGGTCGTTTTGCCGGCCCATCATCCGCTGGCTAGGAAGAGCAAAATCAAAATAACGGACCTCAAATCACTGTTCTTCGTCGCGATGTCCGAACAGACGCATCCCGGCTCACGCGACTGGTTGTCCGGCTCTCTGCCAGGAAGCGGGCTTTAACGCCGAGGATTTTGCAGGACGTGGACCTCGAATCCGGCATCATGACTTTTGTGGCGGAAGGTTTGGGTGTGACGCTGGCGCGCGAGCAAATCAAGAACCTGCCACATCCCGGCGTGGTTTTTCGCCCACTGATCGCGTCGGCGAAAGCCGAGTACTGGATTGCCTGGCATCGAGAGAATCACTCCAAGGCCCTCGCCCAATATATTGACGTCGTTAAAAAGCAGGCCGCCATCCTGCGCTGAATTCACACAGCGCCGCCCGGATCATCCGGACGCGATCCTGTGCTGGCTTCCGCCTGGAGTGGCGGACTCAAAACGATCGGCGGGGGTGACAGCGCTTGTGGTGTCGGGATGACCGTCTGACGGTCTATTAAAAGTGGAACCCAAAATAGCACACTTATCCGCCCGCACTGCAACTCATTGTGAATTGCCAAACTTTCTTGAGTTTGCCCCGGCAATCTGACGGCCCATAGCTGGCGGCTATCGGCGAAAGGCAAACAAGGTATTGGCCGGCTTGATCCGAGAGAGAGAATGTCAGGAGTGAAATCAGGTCGAGTGGTTGAGCGACAAGATCGCGCCGTGACAACAGATTAACAGATTAACATCAAGACTGAAAGGAAGATTCTATGTTATACACAATTGCAGTAGTATTGCTCATTCTGTGGCTGCTCGGATTGGTGAGCAGCTACACGATGGGAGGGTTCATTCACATCCTGCTGGTGATCGCCGTCATCATGGTGCTCATCAACCTTTTTTCCGGCCGCAAGCGCGCGTGAGCCCTGGGAGTGAAAGGAAGCCAGCCCTTTTTGCTGCCGCGATCCCTCAGAGCCCGTCTCTTAAAACGGCTGAACCGCCTCGCGGCAGCAGACATTCATGCGTGCCATTGCCAAACTGGGCGAGATGGTCTGGATGCAATGGGATGAACTGCGCCATGGGGCGGCGGTCATCGGGACAGTCGTGGGGGTCACTATTCGACCAAGCTGCTGGTTGCGCGCGGTGCGAAAGTCGTTTGCGCTTCAGGTTTTTGCCATTGGGGTCGAACCGCTCTGGTTTGTCGGCGCCGTGGCGGTGTTCGTCGGCATTTCGGTGGTGGTGCAGCTCACCTTCTGGGTTGGCGAAGCGGGGCAGTCACAACTGCTCGGGCCGCTGCTGGTGGCCGTTGTGGCGCGTGAACTCGGCCCGGTGCTGATCAACCTCGTCGTGATCGTCCGCAGCGGCAGCGCGATGACGACCGAACTGGGAGTCCTCAAAATCAACGGAGAAGTCCACGCCCTGGAAGCGCGGGGAAGCGATCCATTTCTGCACCTCGTGATGCCGCGCGTGCTGGGCATGGCGGTGTCCACGTTTTGCCTGACGATCGTTTTTATCCTCGTCGCCTTTGCGAGCGGCTACTTGTTCGCGGCATGGATGGGGATGGGCAGCAGTGATTTGTTTTTGTTCGCGGACACCGTATCGCGCGCAGTTCAACCCAAAGACGTGTTCAACATCCTTGCAAAAAGCATCCTGCCCGCATTGTTTGCGAGCGCTTCCTGCTGCATCGGCGGGCTGGGCGTCGGCGAATCCGTCGCAGACATCCCGCAGGCCACGCAACGGGCGCTCACCCGCTCCGTCGCCGGACTCTTTGTCATCTCCGCCGTCGTGTCGCTGCTGACTTACCTGTGACCGTGAAGCAATCGGCCGACATCCCGAGCTTTCGCACTGCGACCCAAGCGCCAACCGGGACAACCTGATGGAAGAGCGCTTCAAATTCCGACACGTCCACGCGATTACCGGCACGTTCGTCATCGTCGTTGTCGCCATGCTGATCGCCGCCGTGGTGTGGACGGGACACAGCCAGCGCTGGCTCAAAAGCCGCGTCACGTTGCGGATCGTTTTGCCCGAAGCCGGCGCCGCGGGAATCCGGCAAGGGTCGGAGGTTTATTTTTTGGGCACGCTCGTGGGTTCGGTTTCCGATGTCATTGTGGACGAGACAGGGCCGGATGGAAGCGCAGGCAAACATCCGCCGCGACTTCTTCCGGTTTGTGCGCGCGGATTCATCAGCGGTCGTCAAAAAGAAATTCGGCGTGGCGGGCGATTCGTTTTTTGAAATCACGCGCGGCGAGGGCCAGCCGTTGCCGGAGCAAAATGCGTCCATCGTCTGCAACGAGCAGTTTCAAAGCACGCTGGAGGCGGCGGTCGAGGATGTGCGCAACGAGGCCATGCTGGTGTTGAAGAAAGTCAACGCCGGACTGGATACGTGGACCACGCTCGGCACGAACCTGATCGCCACGCGAGAGCGATTGGATGAACTGGTCGGACGTGTGGACCACGTTGCCGCCGATGTTCAGGCGGGCAAGGGAACGGTGGGAGAATTACTGACCGATCCTGCGACAGCGGAGGAGTTAAAGACGCTGCTGGTCAAAGCAAACCACTCGGTGGACGAACTGCAGATCACCTTCAGCAACCTCCAGCAAGCCAGTACGAATCTGCCGGCGGTCAGCGATGCCCTCGGCCGCGAGGCTAAAGATCTCCCCGGCCTGGTTATGCAAACGAAGACCTCGATGCGCGAACTGGAACGGTTGATTGAAGCCATGCAACGGCATTGGCTGCTCCGGAGATACGTGAACAAGACGAACCCGCCGCCGCTGCGTCCACGGCCCGCAAGCGTGGAGCCGAAAAAAGAGCCGGTGACGAGATTCCGTTCGCCGAGGGATGCTTCTGAACGCCAATGACGATGTTGTCCCCTCAGCTCTGATTGCCGATGCCCATAGCCGGGGGCTATGGGCAGGACGCCAACAAGGTATTGGCCGGCATCATCAGACAGAGACAGTGTACCCCTGTGAATCCGATTTCATGCAAATGGCCTGAGCCTGATCGGTCGCCGGATATACAAACCAGAAGCCCGAATGTCGGACGCCAGCGGCTCAACTCAGTTTCGGTCCGCAGTCAGCGCGACCCATAGAAAGTGGAACGGATACAAATATGCCACTCATTTCAATCATCATCACTCTCATCGTTGTCGGAGTCCTGCTCTGGCTCGCCAACACCTACATCCCCATGGATGGAAAGATCAAGAAGATCCTGAATATCGTGGTGGTCGTGGTAGTGATCCTCTGGCTCCTCAATGTATTTGGAGTGTGGGGACACCTCAAGAGCGTTCGGGTGTCCATTGACTCGCCGCCAGCGAACGCGCTGACGAGTTGTGTCGTGTCGCCGTTTCGAGCGCAAATATGAACCGGCTTTGGCGGGGGCAAGCGAGGGAGGTCACCCTCGCCGCGCTGCCTCGATTGTGGCGATGTCGATCTTCTTCATCGTCATCATCGCCTCGAAGGCGCGCTTTGCCTCGCCACCACCAGCCGCGATTGCCTCGGTCAGCGCGCGCGGGGTGATCTGCCAGGAGATCCCCCAGCGGTCCTTGCACCAACCGCACTCGCTTTCCACGCCGCCATTGCGGACGATGACGTTCCAATAGCGGTCCGTCTCATCTTGATTCTCCGTCGCGACCTGGAAGGAAAAGGCCTCGCTGTGTCTGAACGCCGGACCGCCATTGAGGCCCAGGCAGGGAATGCCCAGAACGGTGAACTCCACCGTCAGCACATCTCCCTCCTTGCCGCTGGGATAATCACCGGGCGCATTGTGGACAGCGATCACTTTACTATCCGGGAAGGTGGCGGCATAGAAGCGCGCCGCCTCAAGCGCGTCCTTGTCGAACCAGAGACATATCGTGTTCTTTGACTTCATAATTCATCACTCCTTGTGCTGGGTCAGGGCGAGCGCCAGCGGTCTTCGGGCCGGTCCGTCTCAATGGCCCGCCGATTCATGCGCAGATCTGCTGCAGCCGACGTTCCAGCTTGTTCGCACCCGTTTACCGGTTGAATCATATCGGTGGATCACCTGCGACGCAAAACGCGGTGGTCGATTCGGATCATGACTCCGCGCTCAAGGAAGCATGCAGGCCATCAAGCTCAGAGCGATCAGCCTTTCCGGGAAGATTCCGCCATCGCTTCTCCGAACACCAGGACACCCGGCTCGCGGCCGGACAGGAGCTCGTTTTGGCGGCGATCTCTTCAGATTCCGGGCGCGCTTCGGTGTTGAAGGGCGGGTGGCCGGCCTCTCCGTCAGCGCCCGAGCGTTGCAATTTTGCCGCCATGCTTGCCTCCCGCCGACCCTTGATCCACGGTCAGGGCGATCGCCTTCCCAGGTCATGACCTCAGCCCCCTCGTCGGTCCAGTTCTGTGCCCTGGATTCCATCGCTCGTAATCCCGCGTCCCCGGGCCGGAATGGCGCGAATTGCGGTGATGCACTGGCGTCCATTGCCGGGGACCGACTGGCGCCCAACGGCTCTTTCGAGCCAGCCACTCTTTCGCTACCACTGCGGGCATTCTCCGTCTGCCTTTGCCTGGCCGCCCTCACCGCGCGCGCCGCACCCGCGACTGAAGCCGAGGCGCCCATCACGTCTCCCGTGATCGCCCCGATTCGGCACTCGTTCCTCACCCTCGGCACGCGGACCGCCATCGTGGACGAGGACGGCAGCGTCACCTGGGAATACCGCGGTGGCTCGCGCGACGGCTGGGTCTTGCCCAACGACGACGTTCTGGTTGCATGGTCCGATCGCGTTGAGGAGGTCACCCGCGACCGGCACGTGGTGTTCTCCTATCGCCTAAACCCGAAGAATCACGAAATCGGAACCACGCAACGCCTTTCTGACGGCCGCACGCTGGTCACGGAACTCGGCCGCCTCCCCCGCCTGCTCGAGGTTAATGGCCGGGGAGATGTCGTTCGCGAGGTCCCCCTGCAGCCGGAGACCGACAACTTTCACATGCAGACGCGCATGGCCCGATGTCTTCCCGACACCGAGAATTATCTCGTCCCGCACCTGCTCGCCTTCTCGGTCAAGGAGTACACCCCGGATGGCCGGATTTCAGCAGTCCTTCGCACCGACCTCGAATCCATCGGCGGCAGGCTCGCTGAAAACTGGCCATTCACGGCCATCCGGCTTCCCAACGGCCGAACCCTGGTCACGCTCACTCACGGGAATCGGGCCGTAGAACTCGATAGAGACGGATCGATTGCCTGGGAGGTCTCCAACCGCGACGTCGGAGGTCTCTTCCAGGACACCTGCGGGGCGCAACGCCTCGCCAATGGAAACACGGTCATTGGCAACCATGGCGCCTCCCGAGAGAGCGCGCTGATCGAGGTCACCCCGGAACGGAAGATTGTCTGGCACAGCAACCACCCTGCCGCCGCCAACGTCCACGAATTTCAGATCCTCACGACCAACGGGCAGCCGGAACCGCGCCCGCCCCTCAAGTGATCCTCTCCGGAATCCGTGAATGCAGGAATGAAGTGGGCGCATGGCGATCCCTTTTGGCGGCCTATTTCAGATGCCCTCTTCCTCATCCATACCAATTCCCGATCATCCGATATTGCTACTTGCCGAATCGATTCGGGACGTGAAGTATCGGCATTGTCGGCACTTAACCCAACATAATTCATTCCTATGGGAGACACTTCGCCTAAATCCGTCAACAAGGCCTCCAAACAGAAACAGGTCAAAGTCGCAGCGTTGAACCAGAAAAAGCAGCAGGCTATTGCAGACCAGAAGGCGCAGGGGAAAAAGAAATAGAGTCGGAAATAGAAGGCGTTATCCGTGCTGGAGTGAGGTGGGATTCCGGCTCCGGCATTGGCCGCATTGAACCTCCGGCCCGGGGCGGAGTCAGACGAAAGCGCGTGCGCTGATTCGGAAGGAGCCCAGAAGATCAATCCCACGAGATGCGCTCGCCGTTGATAGGGGACCGTCCGGGGCGCGGTGTGTTCTGCGGCAACCGTGCGAATTCGCTCCGGGGCATTCGGCGGTTTCTCCGGTTTGCGTGGGTGGCGACCATGTTCATGTGGGTGGTGCGCATTTCCCCCAGGCTTCGACGGCTGTTCTTTCATAGCCTTTTCGAATTCATCGCCGCCCGAGTTCGCGACGCGGATCGGTGGGTTTACATGAACTACGGCGTGGTGGACGCTACGATCGATAGTTTCTCGGAGGGACTGTCGCCTGTGGACCTGGAGAATATCTATCCGGCCTATCTCTATCATCGCGTCGCCAGCGGTGCGCCACTCCGCGGGGCTGAGGTCTTGGAGATTGGTTGCGGCAGGGGTGGCGGGGCTTCTTTTGTGACGCGAACCCACGCTCCTAAACGCATGGCCGGCATCGATATCAGCCGCCGGCAAATTGAACATTGTCGACGCGTGCACTCGAGCGTTGCCAACCTGAGTTTCTTCCAGGGCGACGCGGAGGCCATCCCTTTCCCCGATTCGAGCTTCGACGCCGTCATCAACGTGGAATCGGCGTTTTGTTATGGGTCGATGGATGGATTCCTGGCGGAAGTTCGACGGGTCCTGCGAGCGGGAGGTTATTTTCTGTATGCCGATCTGAGGCTTGAACACGAAGTGGTCGCGTGGGACCGGGCCCTGGCGGGTTGCGGCATGACCCTCCTGCGCGACGAAATCGTCACCAACCAGGTGGTCGCCGCCCTCAAACTTGACACACCGCGCAGGATCGCCGCGCGGATGGGACGGGTCCCAAGGATCTTCGAAGGCCTCTTTGACGTCTTCAGTGGTGTCGAAGGGACGCGAATTCCCAACTTGCTCGCCTCGGGGGAAATGATCTATCGCTTGATGACGCTGCAAAAGCCGCTTGTCTGACGACGGTAGGCCCAACGCACCGGGCCGGTCGCCTGACCATGATTCCTTCCACCCCTGCCGACGATGTGTCGGCGTTTGACGCCTCCTCGTTCGCCCCGCTGCAACCCTGGGACGGTCACAATCAGCGACTTCGGCAGAACACCCACCCTGGCGATTGGACAAACCCGAAGCCCGGTTCCCACTACAATCTCGTGGTCATCGGCGGAGGGACCGCTGGGCTCGTCACGGCCGCGGGTGCTGCCGGCCTCGGCGCGCGGGTCGCGCTCATCGAGGAGCATCTGCTCGGCGGCGACTGCCTCAACGTGGGTTGTGTTCCCTCCAAAGCTTTGATTCGCGCGGCCCGGGCCGCTGGCAGCGTCCGCGAGGCGACGGAGTTCGGCGTTCGCGTGGAAGGTCAGGTTCGGGTGGACTTTGGCGTCGTCATGGAACGTGTGAGACGCCTCCGGGCGGATATGAGTCCGCATGATTCCGCGGCGCGGTTCCGGCAACTAGGGGTCGACGTGTTCCTCGGCCGTGGAAAGTTTTCCGGTCGAGACACCATTGAGGTGGGTGGTCAAACCCTCCGTTTCGCGAAGGCAGTCATCGCCACCGGCGCCCGCGCCGCGGCTCCCCCGATCTCCGGCTTGGCCGATGTGCCCTACCTCACCAACGAGACGCTCTTCTCTCTGACCGAACAGCCGAAGCGGTTTGGAATCATCGGTGCCGGGCCCATCGGATGCGAGATGGCACAAACCTTCGCGCGCTTCGGCTGCGAGGTGTACCTGGTCGAGACTGCCCATGGCATTCTCCCCCGGGAGGACCGGGACGCCGCCCAGATGGTTCAAACGGCCATGACTCGCGATGGGGTCCGCCTCTTGTGTTGCGCGAAGGATCTGAAACTCTCCCCCGCCGGCTCCGGCGTCCGCCTGCGGGTCGAATCCCATGGTGAAGGCTGCGAGTTGGTTGTCGATCGAGTCCTCGTCGCGGTTGGCCGGACACCGAACGTTGAGGGCCTCGGGTTGGAAACGGCGGGCGTCTCTTTCGACAAGCTGGGGGTCAAGGTCAACGATCGCCTCCAGACGACAAGCCCGCGCATTTACGCCTGCGGGGACATCTGTTCTCCTTACAAGTTCACGCATGCCGCCGATTTCCTCGCCCGCATCGTGATCCAGAACGCGCTTTTCAAGGGCCGCGCCAAGGCCAGCGCGCTCCAGATTCCCTGGTGCACCTACACCTCACCCGAGATTGCGCATGTCGGGCTCTATGAGAAGGACGCAAAGGAAAAGGGCATTGAGTTGGATACCTTCACCCAGGAACTGGGCCAGGTGGATCGCGCTATCCTGGATGGCGAGACTGAAGGCTTCGTCAAGGTCCACGTCCGACGCGGTACCGACCGGATCGTCGGGGCGACGGTCGTCGCGGCTCATGCCGGCGACCTGATTTCGGAACTGACCCTCGCGATGAAAGGGGGCCTCGGACTGAAAACGATTGGCGCCACGATCCATCCGTACCCCACCCAAGCGGAGGCGATTCGCCGCACGGGCGATCTCTACAACCGGACCCGGCTGACGCCGCTGGTGAAGCAGTGGATGCGACGCTGGCTCGCGTGGCAACGTTGATGCCACCAGCCTCATGCCATTCATCCATCCAAGGCCACTGAAGACATCGGCGGAATGGACGGGACGACGACTCGCGCCTCGTCGCGTTAGAGCCCATGAGGTCAGGGAAGCAAGGCATTCTCGAAGAAGCGTTCTCGCTGCCAGAGCGCGAACCAGGACTGCAGCGATCCGGCGATCCCGTTCGCCTGGGAGGACGGCCTGCCCGCAAGGGCCATCTCGAGCGCTTCGCCCAGGGTTCGCCCTTCGCTCAAGGCTCGAAGAATCCGGAATGACTCCGGCGACATCGGATAACGACGGACCACGTAATTGACGCGTGAAACGGCGAGGTGTTCCTCGCACGGCGCAGGCATTGGAGGCGCACACGCATCGACGGGTCGTTGGCGGCATTCGGTGTAGTAAGCGCTGACCGGCAAGCGCGATTCGACAAGACGCAGGCAGGGGGAGGTTGCCAGGCGCAAGTCGGGCCACTGATCCGCAGGGAGGTCGCGGAGGGAGGTGGCGATTGTTTCGGGAACATCCTCGATGCCCGGACCGTCGAAGACCTCATAGATCGTCCATTCCAGTCGGGCGAGATCGATCATGAAGTCCGCCCAATCCAGAGGCTCGCCGGACTCGCGTGGTGGGCGACTGTCCGCCAGGAACCCGGGAAATCTCTGTCCGAGGACGGACAGCGTGTAACTGCGGGATGGATGGCTTTGGAGATAGTCGCAGGCGAATTCGGCAAAGACATCCTCGCCCAGCGTGCGCGCAAGGATGGGGTACATCTCCGTCAGGCAGTCGACCAGGCGCGCCGTGTAGGCGTTGGTGTAGACTGCGAGCCGCTCAGCTGCCGAGAGGCGGCTCGACCGTGTGAGGATCCGATCAACGGCAGTTGCGTCGAGGGCCGGAGAGTGTGTAGCGGGCGATGGGCCGTCATCGGAGATTGCCTCCTGGGCGGTCACCGCCGCCTGGAACCACTCCTGGAGCTCGCGAAGCTTCGTCGGCGGGGCAGGTGCAGTTGGGTTCATTCGACGTGGAGCACCGAGTGGCCCAACGGCTGCGGGACGCCAACAGCTCGACGGGCGCCGGTTGGAGGGTAGGATCGGCTGGCGCCGGACGCCGCGGTCCCCGGTACCGCCAGGGCCTGCCGAACCCGGATATGGTCCCGTGCCTTCAATAGCTCGGCATGGACCTCCGGGAAGGGGGGGATGCTCGCGTCCCACTCCAGCAACGTCGCAACTCCGCCCGTCACGCCGTCCGCCAGGCTATAAAGAGCCCAGACCGGATCGATCACGGGGCGGTCATGGGTGTCGATGAGGTGTGTACCCATGTCCGTGTGTCCGGCCAGGTGACATTGCACGACGCGTTCCGCAGGGAGCCCCTTGATGAAAACGGTGGAGTCGAAATCGTGGTTGGTTGCGGACACGTGGACATTGTTGACGTCCAGCAGGAGACCGCAGTCGGCTTCCTCGGCCATGCGCGCGATGAATTCCCACTCCGGCATCGTCGAGGCGCGGAACCCCACGTAGCTGCTCGGGTTTTCAAGAACCAGGCGACGCCCGAGAAAGTCCTGCACCGTCCGGATACGCTCGACCACGTGCCGCAAGGTGGTCTCGGTGAACGGTACCGGCAGAAGGTCGTGAGTGTTTTGGCCTGCGACCCCGGTCCAGCAGACATGGTCGGAGACCCACACGGCGTGGACCTCTCCGGCCAGGAGCTTGAGCTTCCGCAGGTACTCCAGATTCAAAGGGTCGGAGCTCCCGATCGAAAGCGAAACCCCGTGCATAACGATCGGATAACGTTCTGCAATCTGCCGGAGAATGTGCCGCGGCCGACCCCCCGAATCCATGAAGTTCTCGGAGAGGATCTCGAACCATTCGACGTCCGGCCATTCGCGGAGGATGTGGTCGAAATGGACCGTGCGAAGTCCCAGGCCGAGACCAAGGTTGGGATACCCAAGGCGGGGTGAGGTCATGGATGGATGAAGGGGCGGCGATGGACCGCCACCCCCTCGAGAGGATCCTTATGCCTTTTTCTTCGCCGCTGGCGCCGCCCCGACCTTTATCCCCTTCCTGGAGGCCTGCTTCTCGAACACTTTGCGCGCCTTCTTCCATGTCTTGTCCTTGAGGGGCACGTTGCAGGCCCCCTGGCCCTTGCAGGAATTCTGACCGGCATATTCGCCGCAGCCGCCCTGTCCCTTGCATGTGTTCTCACCCTTGCAGGAGTGGGCTTCGGCCGTGGCACATTGCCCGGTTCCGGCGCAGCCGTTGTCACCGCCCTTTCCCTTGCCCTTGCAGGTGTTCAGGCCGCGGCAGACGTGCTTGTCCCCGAGCATCAGGGCGGGGTCGTGGTCGGACTTTGCGGCTGCCGCCCGGGCCAGGGTTGACGCACCGACGACGAGACCGCCGATCGCGGCGGCCGTGAATCTGCCGAAGTCGCGCCGGCTCAGCTCGGCGGATGATGAGGTGGAACGTAGGGGGTTTTGGTCGTGCATGGTATTCTGGATTTGCGGTTGAGCCGTATTCCTGAAGAGGATTGCGGCTTGATCGAGCGCCGTCCTGGGTTTCCGTCGAACGGCAACCGAGGTCGTCGTTGGTAGGACACCAGGGTTGTCGGGCTTATTCCCGGGAACTTTCGTCAGGGAGGATCCCGTCCTGGATTCCTCCTGGAATACTGGGACCACCTCCTGCATCTCACGGACAAGGGCGCCAGCCATTTTTCCAACCCCAAATCCGCGTGGAACCCGCCGTCTTTGAAAACGCCGTCAATGCGCTTTACGAACCGGCTTATCGCTTCGCTCGAAGCCTCGCCCGGAGCGAGGACGACGCCGGAGAACTGACCCAGGAAGCGTTCAGCCGCCTGTTCGAGAGAGGCGGGACGATCCGGGATCCGACCAAGATGAAGTCCTGGCTCTTCACGACACTCTATCGGGTCTTCCTGAGTTGGAAACGGCGCGAGTCGCGCTGGCCCCAAGTCGAGATCACCGAAGCGGAGCCCGAACTGCCCGAGGTGGATCCCCAACAGGTCGCTCGATGCGAGGCCGGGGATGTGCTGGCCGCCCTGCAGGCGATCGAGGAGCGGTACCGGGCGCCGCTCGCGTTGTTCTACATCGATGACCTTTCCTACGACGAAATCGCAACCGCGTTGGAGATCCCCATCGGGACCGTAATGTCCCGGATCTCTCGCGGGAAGGATGCCCTGCGAAAGCTACTCATGTCTCCAGCCGCTAACGAAGGTACAGGCATCCTCCGTTTTCCCCGTGCTTCGACCTCCGACCAAGCCGCTCATGAATAGCGAACAAGCAAGATTCATTCTGCGCGCCTTCCGACCCGGCACAGACCGGACGGATGCTCCCGAGTTCCATGAAGCGTTCGACCGACTCCGCCAGGATCCCGCCCTCGCGGCGTGGCACGAGCGCGAAATGGACGCGGATAGAATCGTTCGCGCCAAGCTCACCAGCGCCCTTGCGCCCCCCGGCGGACTCCGGGATCGCATCCTCGCCACGCCGAAGATCGTCGAGCCCCGGGTCTGGTGGCGACAGCCTGCCTGGCTGGCAGTCGCCGCATCGGTGGTGTTGCTCGTGACGTTCGGCGTCTTGCGCCTCGGCCGACCTGCCACCCACGATTCGAACTTCGTGGCGTTCCGCTCCGAGGTGTTGTCCGCAAGCCGGGAGGTCCCTCACATGTCCTTCATGAACTCCGACGTCAGCCGCATTCGCGACCAACTGCGCTCGGAAGGCGCTCCCGATGATCTCAACATCCCGGCCGGTCTCGCCCGGGCGTCGATCAAGGGCTGCCGTATCCTGGACTGGCACGGACGGAAGGTTTCGATGGTCTGCTTTCATCTCGGCGACGGGGGCCACATCGACCTGTTCGTCATTCGGAATGTGGAATGGGATCGCCCCGCCCCAGGCGAAAGACCCTTGCTGGCCCATGTCGGCCAGATGAACACCGCCAGTTGGTCGGAGAATGGACGCACCTACGTTCTGGCGGCCAACGCCACCGACGAGGAATTGAAACGCATTCTCTCGGTTTGACCGACCAATGGCCGCGTCCGTGCCGAGGCTGGCTTTCGGTTCCCTGAATGTAAACAAGTTCGAGGGAGTGTTCGCCATCACCGGAATTCCAGAGGTACCGTTTTAGTCAATGACCACGAATGACGGCTGTCGCTCGAAATTCGTCAAAGTCGGCTGGAGTGTGCTAAGAGCCCGTCTGAAAAGTAGGAAAGGCCCTGTTTTCGCAGGAAAGGCCGGATGGCGAGGCGCGACGAAGGAGCCCACCCTTCAGGGGTCTGTGACTGAGGAGCAACGAAGCCAGCCAGCCTTTCCTGCGAAAACCCTTCGGGCGACGGGTCTTTTGCGCGAGGCCTTCGTTGGCTCGACCGTCACAGCCCGCTGCGGGGATGCTCCGGTCTCGCCGCCTCGGCCTCGCACAAAATCCCTCGTCGCAAGGCCCTTCCTACTTTTCAGACGGGCTCTAATACGCGAACATCAGGTGCGGTTTGTCGGGCGAGCCGGCACTGGAAAGGATGGAATGGAAGACGACAATCGACTGGATCCGTCAAATCCGACCCGCCGTGCGTCACTGCGCTCCATGGGAAGTAGCGACGCTGCGGCCGCAATCTTGAGGGGTTGTGCGCAAGCACTCCCTGAAAATCGAACTGGCGCTGCGGATGCGCCCGAGTTTGAGGGCGGTGTCCCGATCACACTGCGGATCAATGGCAAGGACCACAATCTTCGCATCGATCCCCGCACCACCCTGCTGGATTGTATTCGTGAGAGCGTCGCGCTCACCGGCACAAAGAAAGGTTGTGATCACGGCCAATGCGGCGCCTGCACCGTCCATGTGAACGGCCTGCGCGTGAGCTCATGCCTGACGCTCGCGTTGATGCATGATGGCGAGGAAATCACCACAATCGAAGGGCTCGGCGCCCCGGACGCGTTGCATCCGATGCAGGCGGCCTTCCTGGCTCACGATGGATATCAATGTGGTTATTGCACATCGGGCCAGATCATGTCGGCGGTCGCGTTGCTCAAGGAGCCTTGCGGCCCAACGGATGCCGAGGTTAAGGAACTGATGAGCGGGAATATCTGCCGTTGCGGCGCCTACCAGAACATCGTCGCTGCCATCCAACAGGTTCGCAAACAAGCGCAGGCGGCATCGCCAGGAAATTGATGAAAAGCTTCGATTTCATTCGTCCGGCAGACCCGGAGGCGGCGATCGCCACGGCGGCGACGGCGGGCTCGGCGCAACAGGGCGCTGATGTGCGATTCATGGCCGGCGGGACGACGCTGGTGGATCTGATGAAACTGAATGTCGAAACGCCGGCGCGAGTGCTCGACATCAACCGCCTGCCGCTCGATAAGATCGAGGCAACGCCGGAAGGCGGGCTGAAGATTGGCGCAACGGTTCGCAACTCGAATCTCGCCAACCATTCGATCGTGCGTCGCGACTATGCCGTGCTTTCGCAGGCCATTCTGAACGGCGCTTCGGCGCAACTGCGCAACATGGCCACAACCGCGGGCAACCTGCTGCAGCGAACCCGCTGCATGTACTTTCGCGACACGGCGATGCCGTGTAACAAGCGCGAGCCCGGAACCGGCTGTCCGGCGATCAACGGCAGCAACCGCATGCTTGCCATTCTGGGAACCGGCGAACACTGCATTGCGAGTCATCCCTCAGATATGTGCGTCGCGATGGCCGCGCTGGAAGCCACCATCCACGTGCAAGGGCAGAAGGATTCGCGCGTGGTTCCGTTTCATGAGTTCCACCTTTTGCCTGGCAACACGCCCAACCTCGAAACGGTGTTGGAGCCGGGCGATCTCATCACGCATGTGACGCTGCCGCCACCCATCGCCGGCAGCAAGCAGGTGTATCTTAAGTTGCGCGACCGCGCGTCGTACGAATTCGCTCTTGTCTCTGCGGCGGTCGTGATCCATGTCAGCGGCCAGAACATAACGCGGGCGCGCGTCGCGCTCGGCGGCGTCGGCACAAAACCCTGGCGCTCTTTCGAGGCCGAAGCCGCCCTCGTTGGCCAGGCTGCGACAAAAGACACCTTCCGAAAGGCGGCGGACGCGGCCCTGGTCGATGCCAGGGCACAAAGCCAAAACCGATTCAAAATCGAACTGGCGAAACGCTGCCTCATCCACGCGCTTCACACGGCGGCGACAAGCTGACCCCATGAATTCTTGCGCGCTCCCGGCGGTAGAGGAGGTTCGGCGGCCCTCACCGCCACCCGCTCCCATCCGAGGGGAGAGGGCTGGGGTGAGTGCCCATCCCTATTCGGCAAAACTGATGGCAAAAGGATGAAACATGGCCAAGGAAATGTCGACCCCCTCACCCATTGGCAACGATACGCGGCGGGTTGACGGACCGTTGAAGGTCACCGGACTGGCGCCGTACGCGGCGGACTTTCATTTTCCCGGACTCCTCCACGGCGTGCCGGTCGAAGCCACCATCGCGAATGGCAAGGTTGTCCAACTGGACACCGCCGCGGCCGAGAATATGCCCGGTGTACGAGCGGTTTTTCGTCGGGAGAATATCGGAAGGATATTTCGTTCAGTTCAGGGCAATGGGTTTGAAGGTATATCGGACGAGCGACGGCCTCCGTTTGAGGACGACGTCGTGCGTTATTATGGTCAGTACGTCGCGCTGGCTGTGGGCGACACGTTTGAGGCGGCAAAGGCCGCTGCCGACGCGGTTCGCGTCACGTACGCCAAAGAGAGGCCGAACGTGGATACCGACCTCGAGGCAGACGATGAACCCGACGTGGTCCCGACGACCATTTCCCCCACTCCCCGAGAGCAAAGCAAGCGCGGCGACCCGGAAGGAGCTTTCGCCACCGCGCCGGTCAGGCTCGATAAAACCTATGTTACGCCTGCCGAAACCCACAATCCCCTGGAGTTGCATGCAACGACGGCGATCTTGGAGGGCTCAAAGCTCACGCTTTACGAGACAACTCAGTCCATTTTCAACACCCGAAACGTCCTCGCGCAGATGTTCGGCCTGCCGGAGGAAAACGTCCGGGTGGTGACGAAATTCCTTGGCTCCGGTTTCGGCAGCAAGTTATGGCCGTGGACCCATTGTCCACTGGCGGCAGCGGCTGCGCGCCAGCTCGGACGACCCGTCAAAATCGTGCTCAGCCGCAAGATGATGTTCCAGGCGGTGGGCCACCGCCCGCGCACGCAACAGCGAGTGAGGTTGGGGGCGACGCCAGATGGGAGGCTTATCTCTCTGCAGCACGACTACGTCCTCCACCAGGCCATTCTCGATAACTATCTTGAGGATTGCGGCGAGACCACAGCGTTCCTTTACAGTGTCCCGAACTTGCGTGTGCACTTCGGGCGCGCACGCCGCAACGTCGGTTCTCCAACTGCCATGCGAGGGCCGGGCGCAGTGCCCGGACTCTATGCAACCGAGTCGGCGCTGAACGAACTCGCCGATCGGCTTGAGATGGACCCGGTCCAACTCCGCATCAAGAACGAACCCAGAATCGACGAGTCGCTCGGGCTTCCGTTCTCTTCGCGCCATATGCTTGAATGCCTTCAGCTTGGCAGCGAGAAGTTCGGCTGGTCCAGGCGCACGCCGGGAGTTGGTTCGATGAAACGCGACGGAGTGACACTTGGCTGGGGGATGGCCTCTTGCACCTGGCTCGCGGCGCGTTTCCCGGCCGATGCTACCGTCCAATTCAGGGACGACGGCACGGTTCGGGTGGCCTGCGGCACCCAGGACATCGGCACCGGCACCTACACGAACCTGGCGCAGGTCGCCTCGATGAAAACAGGGGCTCCGATCGAAAAAATCGAAGTCGACCTTGGCGACACCTCGCTTCCGCCCGGGCCCATTTCGGGCGGGTCCATGGCGACCGCCTCGGTCATTCCGGCCGTCCTCGCCGCGGCTGACAATGCGATCCGTTCGATGCTGAACATCGCAACTTCAACGCCAGGCACACCGTTCCAGAACCGCAAACCCGACGATCTCGCTTTTGAAGGTGGAAAGGTCCTGGTGAAAGAGGACGGCCCGGCGGGCAGCGTCCACTTCGCGGATCTTCTCCGGCGCGCCAACCTCCGGTTCGCCTCAGGCAGCGGCAAAAGCCAATCCACTTTCGGCAATTCCGAGCCGAAATCCTCGACGCATTCATTCGGCTGTCATTTTGTCGAAGTAACCTGGGAACCCGGGATCGCGCGCTTGCGGGTCCATCGAGTGGTTTCCGTGATGGATGCAGGCTGCATTCTCAACCCGCTGGCCGCCCGCAACCAGGTTGAGGGCGCGGTCGTCATGGGCGTCGGGATGGCGCTGTTTGAGCACACCCACTATGACCCAGAGACAGGCGCGCCGCTCAACAGTAACCTGGCCGACTACGTGGTCGCTGTTAACGCGGACGCACCGGCGATTGAAGTGCACTTCCTGGACTACCCCGATAAAGACATCAACGAGCTTGGCGCGCGCGGGATAGGTGAGATCGGCCTGGCCGGCGTCGCGGCGGCGATTACCGCGGCCGTTCACCATGCCACGGGCGTCCGCGTTCGGGAACTGCCAGTAAGGATCGAGGACCTATTGGCATGAAGGCGATGACGGGAACACCTTGGACGTAAACCGGCCAGGATCCCATCGTCCGCAACCGCAAGGTCGCGCCGTCGCACCGCCTCAATAGAAGCTCGTCCAATTACCGAAATGTCGCCACACGATCTTTGCGCGGTTTGCGAGGTCGGCGTGGCCGTCGGCGAAGCCGCGGCTGATCGACTCGGCACCGCCTCCCTGGATCTGAAAGCCGGAATCAGATTTCTGAGTGGGATGCCCGCCCCAGGCGACCGACAGATCCGTCACGAAGCCGTCGTGGTAAAGGGTGTCCGTGACAATTGGACTGGTCGAAGAGCCCGGATCCTCCAGCTTCGTCGGCCAGCCGTCGGTCACGGTGTTGGTGTTGACCCGCGTGGTCGACGGCATCACACGAAACCCAGGCGAACCCGAGCGCGGCACCCACCAACTGTGCTGCATGATCGCAAAGCCGAAAGTCCACCGAAGGCTGTAGTACACGCGCAGATCCTCGTTGTTCACCATGGGTCGTTTCTTGTGGCTCAGGTACCAGCCCTGTGCCTCGGCGAATTCAGAGGGTCGCGAAGGGCAAAAGAACATTGGAACCGTCAATCCGTAATCCTGTAGCGCGGGGATCATTTCGTAGGCGACGTCCCATGGATTGTTGCCGACGTTTCCAAGCATCGGGAGCCGTCCGCGCGAGTCGTCGGTCGCATACAGGTTGCCCGCGATCGACCATTGTCGGAAGTTGGACAGGCAGTTGGTCTCCTTGGCCCTGCGTTTGGCCTTGGCCAAAGTCGGCAGGAGCATGGACGCCAGTACCGCGATGATCGCGATGACGACCAGGAGTTCGATCAGCGTGAAGGCCGGGGTTGCAGGTCGGAGGGAGACACCCAAACGCCGGATTCCCCGAGCGCGGGCGGCGTCTCTCGTGTTCATTGCTGAACGCTGAAACGGGAGTCCCGACTTCGCAATTGCGTCTTTGCGGAGACCAGGCCGGCAAGCACGGTGCGAATCCGGTCGCGGCCGACGAGCGTTTCGCCTCCCCCCGGCGGCACAAAGCGCGCATCCGAGGCGTAGAGGGCGACCATCCCCTCGAGGTCCCCTGCGTTGACGCGCCGGGTGAACTCGCCAGGCCAGTCCTCCGGCTTGAGGACCGACTTCGAAGCCGGTTGGCCTGGCTCCTGCTCCTCTTCAGGCCGGACCGCCGGCCCGGAAACTCCGAGCAACACGAGCCCGAGGAGCAAGGCCGAGCAAGTAATCGCCAGTGTGGTCGTCATGATGGGTGCCTCCGCTTCTGGCTGAGGGGACGGTGCGGATCTCGTGCCGCGGGGTTCTGAGCCCCCGGGGCTCAGCCAGGGCTTGGGCTGTCAGCGAATCTCAGAACGCTGACCCATCGACAGCAACGGCCCGATGGTTGCGGATCCTGTCACCGCCGGGTGCGTCGCATGTCAGGACTTCGGCTTCAGCACAATGTAAGCATCGCGTACACGCTGGAGATCACGGTTGCCTTTGAACGTTGTCGCGAATCCACCGGCGTTCCGCGTGTTCAGGCCCGGGGTTGATCCTTCATGCCAGCTCCAGACCTCGGCGTGTCCATCGGCGAACGACAAGCCACAACTGTTGCCATGGCGTGTGGCCGGGTAGTTCTGCCAGCTCGCCGTGACGACCTGGACCGCGAAGTAGCCATCGTCGATGGTGATGCCCTCGTCAATGAATACGAACGCCTGCGACGGACCTGGGTCGGCGATCTGGGTGAGCTTCGAGTAGGCCGGCCGATCCGACGGATTGCCGCTGAGAATAATGGGTGTGACCACTCCCAGCCTGCCCCCGTCGCTTCCGCCGAACATCTGGCCGCTGATTGAATAGCTTCGAGCCGGCGGCAGCGGCAGGGGGCGGTTGCGGCTGTTGATGAAGACGTCCTTCTGCCCGGGGCAGGCATAGATGCGTTCGCTCTCGTTGTATTTGTACAGCATGCCGCGGCGCACGATGTTGACGTTGGTGGCGCCGGGCAGTTCGTAGGCGAGGCTGGAGGCGGTGCCATCGATCCATGCGTTGGCCGAACCGATGGCATTGGGGACCATGCTGTCGTCATTGTCCGTCGCGTACATGTGCCAGCAGAGCTGCAATTGCTTGGCATTGTTCAGGCAAGAGGTGCTCTGCGCCTTGGCCTTCGCCTTGGCGAGCGCGGGCAGCAGCATGCTTGCGAGAATCGCGATGATGGCGATGACCACCAGCAACTCGATCAGCGTGAAGCCGATACACGAGTTGCAGCGCGTCCGCCGCCAATCCCAAACGGAATCATTCGATCGCATGGACGTCACCGATTTCATGGTTTGCTCAAGCCTAGGGACGAATCGCGCGAACTGGCAATGAGCATTCCGCCGCACGGGTGGAGGGGAACTCCCGGCCGCTTCCCTCTCCCTCGGGGCGGAAGGCATCGGAGGCACCGAGGGGAGTTGAACAGGTCCCACAACTCTCGGACTGGAGACCGCCCCGGTCTGACTCACGTCAACGGGGGGTAACGACGAGAGGAGAGGAGAGAAAGACAGGGCTGCTGCGGCTCAGGCTGGACACATACGAGGACCCTGGCAAAGCCGAATGCTGTGGCGAGAACCGCTTCCAAAGGCTACTGCGGAAACAGGACGTCTCCCATCTCGTAGATGGCCGAACACGCCTTTGCCTGATCTTCGAGGGTTGGCAGCGTGAACCGGGTATCGCGGGTGGCATCGAGTGTCGCCTGGATCCATGCGGTACGCGGAGTCGCGTTGACGGCCGAATTCCACGCGGCGGCGGACCTCTCCGTCCTCTCGAGGAGTCGGACGGCGTCGTAGTTGAATGTCTCGGGTGCGTTCCAGCCTGGAAGGGTCGGCGTTTCCGGCGGTGGAGGTTCATAGACGACCTTGGGCCAGGTCTTGGGGCCCTGTTCCGCCACGGCGGCGGCTGTGCTGGACGTTGCCCCGAGCACGGCCCGCGACCGGGCGATGGCATTCGCAATCTTGGCGGAGGCCAACCCGGCGCTCAGTCCGGCCGCGACGACGGCATAGCCGATATCCCCTGCCCTCTTGCTACCGGTCACTTTCGTGATTCCCTGGGCGCCCAGGGGGCGCGTCCCGCGGAGGTCCGCTTGCAGATAGTCGGCGCTGACCACGGCGAGTCCGCATCCAAATCCGGTCTCCGGGCACGACAAGGAACCGGCGACGGCCCCCGCGACCGCGAGGGCATTCCCGGCGGTCCGGCCACCGTCGAACTCCGAGACGGGATCGACGCCGGGGATCCAGACATTCTCGCGAAACCAACTCCAGGGGCTCAAACCAGTGGGATCCGCAAAGTTCAGGGGATTGTTCAACGCGTAGGCATACAGATTCAGGCGCTGCGGATTGGAAAGAAACGTCCCAAGTTCCTCCTGTGTGAGCAGGTCCGGGTTGAGATACTTGGGATCCGCCCGACTGAATCGCGCCAATCTCGAGGCTAGAAAACGCTCCTCGAAGTAGTGCAGACCGGTCTCCTGGTCGCGCTCCTTCTGGGCGAACTGGTACGGTTGATGGGACTGGCGCGGTTGGATCTCCTGCCGCGGCGCGCCGAACGGGTAGAACGCCGTCTCCTCGACCAGGACACCGGCGGCATCGGTGACGACACTCGAAGACCCGAGATGATCCAGGTGAAAGTACTGGATGCGAAGGTCCGGGTCGGGAATCTCCAGGTCCGCCGCCGTCTCCGAATTGACAAATACGGCCTGACCCGGCGCCAGGATCGGCGGCGAATCCGGCGCCAGGGCGAGTTCGCCCCCGAACCACTCGCGCCAGCGCCGGGTGCCCGCATCATACATGGAAGCCGAAAAATCGGGCGGAAGGTCGATCGACCAGACCTCGAGGCCGGTGGCGGCGAGGTAGTCGCCCCCAGGATTTACCGTCCGGCGGACTGGATCCATGTATCCGCCAACGACCGCCGCGGCGAGATTCGTTGTCGCCTCGATCCAGAGGACGGAACCGGCTGCCAGCGTCTCCCCGAATTCGACCCGCACATACGATCGGGACGCCGAATCCCACCTGTAAACGGCCTCGATTCCTTCGTTCGCCCCGCCTGTCGAGTGCAGAACGGAACGGGTTAACTGCCCAATCCCGTTAGTGGCGATTACGGCCAGGGAGACGAGATTCCACCCGGAATAAAGACGAAGGCGCTGCAGACGCGCGCGACTCGAGAGAGACCCCGTGGTCGAAGCAATCCGCGTCGCGCCGCTAAAGACGTATTTGACCGGTTGATCGTGATCGCGGACTTCGAAGGACCGGTTCACATAGAGGGTGGTCCCGGCAGACAGCGCGCCGCTGTCAGGAGCGGGTGAACCGGAATCCGGACCCTGGGCTTTCAAGGACACGGTCTTTGCAATCCGCCGGTCGGTGTAGTCGTAAGTGTAGGTGGCCCGGAATCGTCCATCTTCGGCGGAGGCCAGGCGGTCCTTGAAATCCCATGTGAAGACCACGCCATCGAGGTTGGCAATGTTGCCATTGGCGTCGTAAGGATATTCTCGAATGGGCCCGTCCGAGCCATGGACGATGGAGGTCAGGGCATGGGGTCCGGGCGGATTCCCGGGTTCGCGGCCGCCCCTCTGGAATCGACCCAGGTCTCCGCCGAATTCCAATTCTCCCAGGTCCGCAACCGGGCGCCCATCCTCGAGGGCGGTGATGGTACTGGTCTGCTCGAGCATGTTGCCGATGCGATCGTACCGGTAGGAAACCTGGTCGGCATCTCCGGGCATCGTGTCCCGATTCCCGTATTCGACGCGGGTGAGGCGGTACAGATCGTCGTAATCGAAGGACTGGGAATTGCTCCGCCCGCTCATCACCGGGTCGAAGAGATCCCGCCCGTCTTCGACGGATGTGATGTTGGAGGCGCGGTCAAAGCCGTAGGTAAAGTCCACGAGTCGGGCACGTGGCCCATTCGTTGCGGCGGGGCCAAGGGTTTTCAGGCGGGCAAGTCGCAGACGGGAGTCATAGGCGTAACCGGAGCGGACTCCATTGCCGTAGTCGAGTTGCTGTGTCTGACTCGAAGGACAGTAAACAAGGTTGCTGACAATGCTCCCGGTCGGGCCTCCGACGATTCTCGAAATCAGGCTGCGGTCATTGTATTCGTAGGCCACCTGGTCGCCATCCGGGTAGGTCAACCGGGTGAGGCGATCGAGCGAGTCGTACTCAAACCCGGTCTGATAACTGAGCAGGTTCGCAGGGTTGCCACCGAGGTCCGGGATCCGCTTGAGGGTCCAGGCGATCCGGTTGCGATTGTCATAGGAGGTGTATTGTTCGCCGGAGAGGTCCCAGACGCCGGCGAGGTTGCCCCTGGAGTTCGCCGCCGTGACGATGCTCCCATCCGGCAGCGCAAGGTCCGGACCCGGGGCGTCGTAAAAGTAGGCCACGTCCGGGCGATTCGTGCGGGTAAGCGCTAATCGAGGGTTAAAGGGGAAATTTCCCGAGAACGGAAGCCCTTCATCATGGTAGTCCTCCGTCAGGATCCGGTTGGCCCCGTCGTAGGTGTACGAGATCCGTTGGCCCCTGGCGTCGACAGTCTCTATCAGGTTCGATGCATCATCGTACCGGCTGGCGGTCGTCCCGCAATCGGGGTCATGCTGCACCGTCTTGCGCCGCAAGCCATCGTATTCAAGCGTCTTGAGGTTTCCCTGCGAGTCGGTGATTCGTGTGAGGCAATCGTTCAAGTCGTAGCCGAAGAGGGTGGTCCAGGTGTTCAATGTGTCCCCCGGCGTTCCGTCCTCCGACAGGCGCGAGGTTTCATCGATGCGGATCAGGCGCGACAGGCCATCGCGATATTGGGCCACGGGGGTATCGTGGAAAGGCGAGGAAGGATCGGCATCCTCCTCGTCGTAGGATTTGACCACCAGTGGCTCATACACCGTGCGCCGCTGGCTGCCATCCGCGTTTGTCGTTTCAACCGGGCGAAGGATGGCGTCGTAGGAAATGGAAGTCTGCTGGGCATGCGGCAAGTCCAGGCTGACCAATTCGCCGTCCTGATGGAAAGAGCCCTGCCAACCGGGCGCCTCGACATCTTCAAAGGCAAGCTGTTCATCAAGATTGGTGCCGGGTTGGAGTGAGAAGTAGGGATTGAGAACGTGTTCAGGCTTTTCGCGGGCATTGAACAGCACCGCACCCCGGACCACGACCCGGGGAACGTGGGCGCCGGGTCCCGGTTCCGCTTCTTCCTTGGTCATGAGATGGCGACCGAGGCCATCCGAGAAGTCGCGGCTGACCTGGTCATGGTCCCGGCTGGAGCCGGAAAGGTCAGCGGCCTTGTCCAATCGACGGGTCTCGATGAAGTTCACCAACCCGCCCCCGTCAACCGGCACCGCGAGCGCGTACTCGTATTCGGTGGTTGGACGGTCGGGCGTGTCCCCGGGCCGGACGGTGTTGATTAGTCGGGAGAAGGCATCATAGCCATAGGTGGTCTCATTTCCGTTGAAGTCGACCGAAGCCGTCAGTGTGCCGAAGCCCTCATCGTAGGCGGCATGAAACTCCAGCGGCTCATGACCGCCGCCCACGTCGATGATCTCCGCGACCGGGTAGCTGTGGAAGTGCGGATCGAACTCCACCTCCCGTAAATGACCCTGCGTCACATCCGGGACGCCCTCGCTGACGGACGCCAACGGATCCAGTGACATCACCACGTTTCCATACCGGTCGTACTTCCTCCTGATATCCTGGATGTAGGCCGTCGGGTTCGACGCGTCTACCCAGGAGCGCACCAGGGTCAGGTCGCCCAACGTGACGCTTCCCGGATTAGTCCCCGAAAACGATTCGTCATCATAGTAGCTTTCCGTTCGCGAAAGAACCGTGCCGTTCTCGTTCTTGGTTTCCTCGCGGATTGGACGCCGCAATATCCAACGGTCCGTGTTCGCGGCATACTCGGTCGTGACGATACGTTCGTCGTCGAAGGCCGATCGATCGTCGCCTTCGACGATGCCGTAATTGGCCATGCGAACTTGATTTCCGTAGCTGTCGTAATCGAACTCGGATTCAAGAATCCTTGGCGGGCCCTGATCGCGTTCGAGGATTTCCGAGCGCTGGGAGAGCGGATGAGCGAATGTGACGGCGAGGCCGTTGGTGCCGGACATCAGAAGCACCGGCGGAACGGTCCAAGTCGTGGTGACATCGCTGAACACCTTTCCATCCTCCTGGAGTGAGGTCACACGAAGAAGCCGGCCCTTCATGGATTCGAATTCCTGACCGGTGTCGAAGATGGATTGCGTGACGAGGGTGGGAGCCGAGGCATCCCCCACCTCGATTTGCTCGACCCTCCCGAAGCCGCGGAACTGTTTCTCGACCGGGTCGTAGTAACCATCGTGGTAGCGGAAATGGTTGACGTACTGGTGGCCCAACGAATCCAGGTTGGTCACTGCCGCCACCACCGGGAGGGCCATCGGCATCAGGCTGGACCAGGGCCGACCCGCGGCGGCATCCGCGAGGGCAAACGTCGTGGACGAATCATACCCGATCAGGGTCACGCGCCCGATTCCATTGCTGAGACCGGTGAGGATATTGGCAGTTGTGGCGCGATCCAGGAGTTCCCCGAGGTCAACGGCCTGGAGTCTGGGATTGGCCTCATGATCGGCATAGATCAGGTCGATGGTCCCATTCCCATTGATATCGGCCCAGCGTGTCGCGGCATGAACACTCAGTCCGGTTGGCAAACCTGTAATGACCTTCCGGAGACTGAATTGATAGTTACCGAGGTTCAGCCAATACCAGCATTCCCCGGGAGCCGCCCGCTCGAGGACCAGGTCGGCGAGGCCATCGCCATTGAGATCGATGAGTCGGGCCCGTCCGACCTGGTCGTCGTCCAGGGTGGTGTCGGGTAGGGCCATTTCCATGGGACCGCCAAAGTCGCCGTACCCCAGACCCGCCAGCACGACAACCTCGGTTGGCCGGATCCGGGCGATGTCCGGCACCCGGTCGCCGTTGCAGTCGGCGACCTGGGTGGCGTTGTCGGAGAAGAGGAAACCGACCGCCGGAGAGACCGCGAAGGGAGCCGAATACGTTTGTTGCCCCATGTTAAACCAGATCCGATAGACGACACCGCCTCCGCTCGAGATGCTCTGCACAATGTCCATGCGCTTGTCGAAATCCAGGTCGGCAATTCGGACGTTGTCCTCTCCGAACGGCGCGGGCGGCGGAACCTCGGACGTGGACACGGGCTGCCTGGGGCCCCAGGCCCGCCTCCCAAGATTCCGGAAGTAAAAGACGTCGTTTTCGGCTGATTTGTGGACCAGATCGGCCAGTCCGTCTCCGTCCATATCGGCAAGGTGTGTGGCGGCTGAATCCAGGCCGAAGTTCCAGGCGCCGCCGGGGCCAGGATCCACATCGTGAGGACCGTCCCAGTCAATGGCCCGACCGGCCTCGAGCGGGATCTCACCCAGATTCAAATAGGCCTGGTGCGAACCCCCGGCGAAGTCCGTCTTGAGAATATCCGGGAGGCCGTCGCCGTTGAGGTCAACAAACTCGACGAGGTTGTTATCCATAACGACAGGCGGTTCATGGCTGCCGCCAAGGATTCGGCCCGCGGCAGAGAGTTCCGCGGGCGGATCACTGACGGCGTAGGTAAATGAAATGGCCGGCAACGTACTGACGCCGTCTGCGCCCACGGGTACCACGCTGGCGACGAGGGACCAGTGCGAATCGGCGCCAGCATAACGGAGATACTCAAGGTCATACCGGCGATCGAGGAAATCCGGTTGACCATCCCCATCAAAGTCTCCTTGAACATGGCCCGGCAACGGAACGCCCTGGGTTCCGATCACAACCGACTTGAGGCGATGTCCGGTGCGCACCGCAAATCCGCTCCGGCAATCTTCGAACCAATCCGGTCGGTCCTCGTATTCGAACTGGACGAAGTGATAGCTTGTCCACGGTGGCGCCCCTGGACCGTAATGGATTCCCGCCAGGTAGACCTGGTTGAGATCCTTGTCTCCGGCAAAGTTCCGATACGAATAGAGGATTGTGTTTCCGTGGGTGTCCGTCTCCCTTTCGAGCATCCAGCAGAAGATCCGATCCGCCTCCTGTACCCGAGCCTCGCGGCTCAGACCGAACTCGAGCCGGGTGCCATCGGGACGTGTTCCAACCCAATGGTCCTCGACCTGTTGGTAGCGGATGAACGACCCTTCGTTCTGCGAGAAGTAGAAACCATTGGTTTGTGGAACCAATTCCTCCCGCATTTCATTGATGAAGGAATCCGATCGCGCGAAGCCGACATTCCGACCATAGGTTGGGATCCCGTGATCACTGCGTCTTTGGATGTAGGGCAAGGGAAGGCGCCAGCCGTAACCCTCCGGCCCGTTGGCGCCGCCGGCTTCGTAGACCAGGCTCAAGGCAGGTGTCACGCCGGCCACGCCGGTTGGGACCTTGAATCCGATCCGGTATTTGGCAGTGCCCGTGTTGAGGTTGGGTTGAAAGGATTCACCCAATCCTTCGATGGAGCCCGGGCCCTTGGGCAGGGAGATGGCGCCCGGGGCGACCCCGTTTTTGTCCGCCGCCAGGCCTGTCGTGGCAGTAAGCGCGAGGAGCCAGACCGAGGGGAGGAGTCGGTGCAGGAGACTGTATCGAGTCATGAAAGGCTTCCGGAGACCGTAGCCGCCGACGTGAGGAGGCGGACCGGGAGGTTCCGCCTCGTTACCTCGGCGGCTACGGGCTCGCGCTTCACGGCGGTTACGGACCTGGCTCGTTCCATTCCCCATTCCCTATTCCCTACCATCAGTTTCCCGAATACGCGTAGGTCTGGAAAAAGATCTTTATGTCAGTGACCCCGTTGCCGTCGCGCTGGCCACCGGGAAGGAGGCCACCATTGATGAAGCGTTGAATGCCTTCGTTCCGGTCACTGTGCAGATTGCCGGCCGGAATGATGAGCAACCAGCGCGTGTTCCAGACCGAGCGCCCGATCAGGCGCGTATCGGTGATGGTCTGGGCGGGATCGAAATTGCCGCTGTCGTGAAACGCCCGGAACTGGGCGAACTGCCGGATCTCCGCCAATTCATCGGATAGCGAGTTGTCGAGCGGGATCCAGCCCGGATCGTTCAGGGAAGCGGCGCTCAATGGAAATGGCACCGGGAGTTTCTGATCGAGGATTTTCCATTGGCGGATGTCGCCGACGTTGGGTGACGGGGAGCGCATGACGTCTTCGCCCACAGGGATGAGATAGACGCGCGGGGTATTGATCATCCCGCCGCCGAGGTTGTTGTAATTGGCGAACCAGACGCCAACGCTCCGTATCTTGGTGGCGAAATGAGTGGAGTCATAGTCGTTGTCTCCACCGCCGGCTGGCCAGGCAAAGAAGTTCTGTCCGAAATTGATGCTGGAGGCGAAGGGAATGACAATGGCCGGTTCGACCGTTTGATGGGGCTGGAAGGGGATGCAGTACCGCTTGAACTCGGGCAGGTCCAGCACGTTGGGAACCACGTTCCGCGACAGGGTGTCCCGCCACACCTGGTTCCCGTTGCTTCCCGGCTGAATCCGATAGAGTTCGGCACGCAATGAGAACCGTCCGGTTTCCGTTTGGGGATTGTTGAAGCCGAGCTGTCCCTTCAGGACCAGGTTCCAGTTGGAGATCATGCGCGCCATGGGATCCGCCAGGCCGGGATCCCCGGAGACACCCCCGGTCTGTGGCAGGCCGCCTTCGATCAGACCGAGGGATCGGGAGTGAATAATACCCGTCATGAAATCGGATCCGGGACCGCGGGGATCCTCTTTCCGAAGGTTGGTCTCGTAATCATAGGAGCGGGCGGCCAGGTAGACATACATCGCCGCCAGGTCAAACTGCGCGCGGTACTTCTGCAGCGCGTCATTCCGAAAGATGCGAAAGGCCATGTCCTTGTATCGATAGGACTGAATTTGCGCGGCGGTTTCCTGGCGAAAGCGCAGGCGGTCCTGGAGCAGGCGCGAGCCCCGATCCACGGCGGACTGGTAGCGGCCGAGGGCCTGTTGCATCGCTTCGCGGACGGTGAAGATCTCCAACCGCGCCGAGGCCTCCTGCCGGATGAGCACCTTCAGTTCATCGAGGGCGCTGGCCAATTCGACCTGGTTGCGGACGGCGGTGACATCGATCTGCTCCTGCAGCGAAGCAATCTCCTTGGCCTGCTGATCCGGCAAAACATTCTCCACTTCGAACTGTCCAGCCGCTGTTTCGAACACCTTGGAGGCCCCAAGGGCCGTCAGGTAAATGGCGCCCCGCACGCCCGCGAAGGCGTCGCTCGACATGCCGATCGACTTCGGCAGTCCCTCCGCCATTGCGTCGGCCCCGCGAAGAATCCACTTGGCCGATTCCTCGGCGTAGAATCGGAGTTTCTGGAATTCCAGGATTTCCTTGTCGAGGGCGACCTGGGTGCCTTCGTTTTGGCGCAGGATTCGGATCTCCTCGGCGGAGGCATTGTAGCGTTCGCTCAGCGATGCCGCCCGATCCTCGATCTGCGCGATCAGATCGTTGTAATCGTCCAGGCTCCTCTGGAAATGCGCGTAGGCCTGAAGAAGATCGGAGCGCGCCAACTGGATCTCGCCCGGCGCCCGACGGCGCTGGGTCCAGGCGGCCGGTTTCACCAGGCCCAATTCCTGCGATGAAACGTTGAAGGCAACCGTTTTGGGCGTCCGTGCCAGGTTTCCCTGCGCGTCAACACCCGCAATATCGTTGAACGTGACGACAAGTTGCTGGGTCGGCGGCGGGACCGCCCCGGTGAGTTCCGGGGCATCCACGTAATCGAAATGGTAAAGATCGGGCCCCTGGTACCCCGCCGGGTAGGCGCCTGTCGGTCCAATGTCATCCGGATAGGGATACCCGAAGATCTCAATCAACCGGTTGTTGTAGTCATTCTCTCCGTCGGTCACGGATTTCTGGAAATCCGCCACGGTATCGGCCTGGCGACGGAGCAACTGGGTCGAATTATTGGCGTGATTGAAGACCGTGATCGCGTTGTTCATCGCCTGCACCGCGCGATCGTAGATCTGCTCGAAATGCGTCCTGCCCTGCGAGATGGCGCTCGGTTCGATGTCGAACGGAACCACGTTCCGGGCCAGGCCGAGCGGATTGAGGCCCGAATCGGCCGTATCCAGGCGGGTCTGGATATCCGAGAACGCCGCGGCGATATCGCGCAATTCGGAGACGGTCGTGCGGTCGACCTTCTGGATGCCGGTGTGCGCCGGGTTGGGGTCCGTGTCCGGAAGAATGGCGTTGGCGGCGACCCAGTCGAAGTAGGCGCCCTGCCCCGCGCGACTGGCCCATTCCGCCAACCCCCAGGCCCGGTTCTTGTCGGCGTCCTTGTATCCCTGCCACTGGCCGGTCGGGTCTTCGACGTAGGCATTGCGGTAAGTCAGGTTGACGATTTCGGCCCCCGTGCGGGCGCGGGCCGCCGCGGCCGAGGCAAACTTCCGTTCGTCGAGGTAATCGACCGAGACAGGGACGCCGCCCACCAGGACGGCCTCGATTCGGGGCACCCAGGTGAAGTTCGGGTTTTGGAGGAGGCGGTAGTAGTTCTTGACCGCGCTCAGGTAATGTCCCCAGGCGTCGCCGTGGCCCTGGGGATAGAGAACTCGCGCGTCGGCCTCGCTGATGGTGCCGGGGACACCACCGTCCTGGCTGCGGATGTTGTAATTGAGGGCGTAGGCGACTTCTCCGCCATTGATGTCGCCCGTGAAATTCCAGATCAACCGGTTGTAGAAGGGATAGGTGGTGACGGAAGGCAGACGGGCGTTGTCCCGGCCGCGAAGGAGAGCGAGTTCCTCCTCCATCAGGGAGGCTGTCTGGTTCATGAAGCAATGGATGGAGGTTGCTTCGGCTCCGTACACATGGTCGTCGGTACCGAAGGCGATGGTCGGATCGGCGGCGTCGGCATAGGCTTCATTTCCCAGCAGCATGTAGAGGTCGGCGAGCCGTCCCGCCGCCAGGAGAAGGGCATCGTTGGCAGGCCCGTAATTCACGGCCGGCAGCCCCTCGATGCTGAGACTTCGACCCCGGCGCAGCACGGTTTCATAGATCTCGATCAGACCGAACTTGTCGGCGGCAGCCTGGTTGAGGGCGGCGGCCCCCACGAATGGCGGTCCCGCCTGGCTGATCATGCTGACGACCGTGTTGACCTGGTTGTCCTGGTAGGACTTGAAGCGTTGCTCAAAAGGGTTGATGCCGCGCAGCACACGCTTGATCCAGCCCTCGGCAAGCATCGGCGCGGTCCAGTCACTCCAGCCCTGCGTGTTGGACGCCGTTGTGCAAACGGGCGAGGAGGCCGGCCGGTAGCGGCAGATGAAGTAATTGTCGGTCAGGGTGAAAAGACCCGGCCCCTGGATCGTGATGTCCACGGAGCCGGCACCGGTGGCCGGCGAGGGGGTGAATACGGTCCACTGATCAGGCGGGGCGGTGGCCGGGAGTCCATCCGCCGGCGGGAGCGTGCGCCACTCGAAGACGTAGGAATCGGTCTTGCCCGCGAAATCGCCGCTGTGGCGCAAGGTGAGCTTCTCGTCGAACGGGTTGTCGGACTCGATGACCTTGAGTTCCCCCTGGTAGGAGGGGCACACCACGCGGATCACCGCCAGGCTGACCGGCTCCGCGGGTGCGCTGAGTTTCGGATTGTTGCCGAAGGCGAGAGTGACATAACCGGTCCCCTGCCCAAGCCCGGCGGTCAATGCAAGGCTGTCAAAACCATCGGCGTCCGCGGGTACCAGGGTCGGGTTGGCGGTCAGGGCGCTGAGACTATTGATGGCTTGTTGGAACGCGGGGTCCTTGCTCAGGTCCAGAAGGTTGGCCTTCTCCCGGGCTGTGATGACATTGAGAAGCAGGTAGTACTCGCCGGCCGGTGGTTCGACGAATTGCCCCTTGAATTTGAGTTTGTGATTCGCTGGGTCGTAGGACAGGCGCGTCCTCAACTGCGGTGGAAGCGTCGGGAAAAACGTGCTCCCGCCTTCGGCCGCCGTCTCGAGGTCCGCCGGGAGTTGGGCGAGGTCCACGGAATACTCCCGGGTGGGATCGATGAGTTGGACGCTCCCTTTTTCCGTCACCTCGGCGGATTGATCGTACACGATCTCGGCGCTGGTCTGGGAACGGATGTCCGGCAGGCCAAACTTGGGTTTGACCAGCGTCTCGGCCACATGGAGCGCGGGCGTGTTGGTCGGCCAGGTGATGGTGTACTTGATGTCGGTTGGGATCCCGGGTGTGCCTCCCGACCTCCGATCGAGCCACGGCACGCATGTGCCAGGCGCCGGCGGTTCCGCGTCGGGAAAGAAGAAGTCCGGTTGAACCGGGTAGAAATAGCGCAGGACGATCTCCGCGGGCCCCCCGTCGTTGCCGGCGGCGCGTGCCCAGAAGCTCAGTTTGCGATCGCGCCAGAAGGGACCGGAAACACCGGCCGAATCCTCACAGGACTGGAGGATGCTCAGCGGAAATGGCGGCTGGATGAGGGTGCCCGCCACGCCCGGATAGTTGAAGAAGTAGGGCGACTGTTCCGCGACCACTTGATAGACGGTGAACCTCCATTTTAGAGCGTCGGCCGGATCCCGGTATTTGAGAAGACAATAGGCCTCCGAGGTGGTCGGAGTGCCCAGGTCGTCGCGAAGGGGGAAGACGGCCTGACCTTCGCCGTTGTCGCGGATCAGGGCATGTTCGTCGTTGGGATTGAAACCGGGTCGAGAGGGATCGTTCTGAACATAGAGGCGGAAATCCTTCTGTCTGGCGGCATCGATCGGACCGCCGCCCTTGAGGCTGGCAATGACGATCGTCGCCGCTTCGGAAGGCCAGGTCGCCGCATAGCGCTTTACCAGCGAAGGCCATTGCACGCCCTGGTTCACATGGGACCACCAGACCTCGAGGATGCCCGTGTTCACGGCGAAGATCTGCTGCGTGTGGAATTCCGGGGGATCCTCCGGATTTCCATCGTAGATGCCCGGATCATACCGGTTTCCTTCGGGCACATAGATATACCCGGGACGCGGTCCCTGGTGGGTGGGTTCAACGATCTCCGTGCCGATGTCCCAGGAGATGGGTTGTGAATCCCCCTTCCCGAAGGCCAACGGATCCGTGTGAAGGACCGACCGCACGACCTGGAAACTCACGTTGTTGGTCTCGTCATACTTCAGGAGCGACATACCCGCGCCTGTCGTGGAGAACGAATTGTCGACGACCGCCCGGGCGTGACCTCCCGGTTCCTGGAACGGCATGAGCGTTGTCGTCCTGGAAGGTGGTATCTTCACATCGAGGCCCAGCAGGTCACCGGTGCCACGAACGTAGACCTGGTACTTGTCAGGCGAGGTTGGCCAGTCGGCTGTGTAGCGATGTAATTCATAGGGCCAGACGACACCCTTGAGGCCCCTTGTCATCCAGTACACCTCGACATCCTCGGCGCGGGCGGTCTTGCGAATCGCGAAGATTGCCCCGTGCTGTGACGACGCCGCATTCGAATGCTGGTAGACAAACTGGGTTTCGGGTGCCCCGCCGCCCAACCCACTGACGACGGTAGGTGGAACCGGGTCGGGTGGCGGGGTAAATGGCGTCAGTTCCGAGCCGATATCCGCGAGCGTTGCCGGCTCGTCCGGCACAAGGTTGGAACGGATGTCGACAATCTCGATTCCGATGAACTTTCCATTCTCCCGGTACTCGAGGAGAATAAGTCCTCGTTTGTCTTTGGCGTAGAGAGTGCCGGCCGGGGTCCGGACCAGGTACGGAAGAGAAGTGTCCTCCGGCAGGGCCGTGTTCCAATGGAAGACGATTTGTTGGACACCGGAAATGTCCACCAGCGGCGCCTTGGTCTGGGGAACTGGAAGCGGGTTCGCCTTGAAATCCGATCCAGGGTCGGGAGTCGGGTTGTGCGTATGATACACAGCCACAGCGGTGCGGACCGGCCGGGTATCGACCAGGTACTGCACGGGCCCCGTGAGACTGTTGTCGGCCCTGGCCCACCGCACCCTGACGAATCCAGCCTCACTGGCGAACACCTTGTGCGCGTCCGCCACGTAGAAGGCCTTGACCGGGGGATCGATGGTCGGCGCCTTGGTGAGGTCGGCCTGGAGCGCCGGATCCGGGACGATCTCCTGGCCAATCAAGACGTCCGGCCGTCGCGGCTCGGCCACGGGTTGTCCGAACCCCGACTGCACGAGAAACCCGGTGCCGTTATGGGGTGTTGCCGCTGAATTTGTCGAACCGACGCCGCCGCTGAAGACCGCGATGCTTTTGGGCTGGGGCGATGTGGAGATCCCCTGGATCGGACCCGGTGCAGGGACATAGATGCGGTTTTGATAGGAAAACGGACCGAGCGCCGCGGCCACCTGGCCGTGACTGCTGCTGGCGCCCGCCACCAGGACAAGACCGGCCCACGCCACCGTAAAGAACCGGCAATTCACATTCACCCTGGTTGAAGGCGCCGCGGCTATTTCTGGTCGGCTCATCCCGCCCTGCCTGGAAGGCGCGGCGCCAGGCTTGGCTGTCCTGGTCCCTCCGGCGTGCTTCGGCCCGTGAGGCTGGGAGACGGTCGTGGCGTGAGTGCCTCTGCCTTGGCGAGGATTCATGAATTCATGAGGTGCTGCCCTGAACGGATCGGGGGGTGTTGGCTCACTGACCGGCCGTGGCGCCCGCCTGCAGCATCCTCTCAATCTTCTCCAGGCGGAGTTCCAGCGATTGAATGACCTCGTCCTTTTCCTGGAGTTTCTTATTGAGCGCCTGGATCGAAACGAGGGCCACTCCATCGGCGTCGACAGCGGCGATGAACTTGTCGTCGGAACCCAGTCCGAACGCCGCCATGAAATCCTGGGAGACCGGGCCGATGTGTTTGGCGGAGGGATCGTCCTTGTAATTCCACCGGGTGATGGGAAGCGAAACGACCTTCGATAACACCTCCTCGGCATCGATGGGTGTGAAGTGTTCCTTGATCGCCCGATCGCTTCCCTGGTTGAGTGAACCGCGGACCTGCACGCTCCCATTTGCGTTCCAGCGCAGCGACCAGTCTCCAGTATTTACCGCTGTTCCAAGCACACCCCCGACACGCCCGACAAGCACCGGCCCGTCGAAGCCGGATTGATTGCCGCGGATATTCCCCCAAGAAAGAAAATGGTTAAAATCTCCTAGATTTCGGAGGTAAAGACCGTGGTCGTTGAGGGCGAGATCCCCCTCCATGTGGGTGACACTGATCGCGCCGGGAAACAGCGTTCCAATCACGAAGGCCACACCTTTCACGGTAAGGAATTTCTCGACGTTGACGCCTCCGGCGACGGACAAGTTGTCACGCACGGAGACATCGGCAACGTTCAGGAAGCCCGTCGTTGGATTCCCGCCGTCGAAACACGCGTTCCAATCGAAGCCCGCCAGTTTGGCGGCGTTCGCGGCGTTGACGGCATTAACGGCGTTTGTCGCCATATCGGCGGTGGTGGCCTTGTCGGCGGTCTGCGCCTTCATGGCATTTTGAGCCATGGTCGCCTTCTGCGCGGAGACGGCGTTCTGGGCGTTGACCGCATGGGCTGCTGTGAACGCGAAGGGCGCGGAGAGTACCTGCTGTCTCGGGGAGACGGGGTCATCGGATCCCAGTTTGACTTCGAGAAACACGGTTGAATTGCTCGAGAGCACTCCGCCAAGGTCGCGACCGCCGGTGTCCTGGGGACCCACGGTCATGTTGAATCTTCCGTCCACGACCGGGACCTTGGGACCCAGGCCGGTTCCGCTCTGTCCATTGAAAGTCTGCGGGCCCCAGACGGCAGTCCCTCCGGACTCGGCGTTGAAAAGTGTCACCTGCACCTCGTAGTCGTCGTTCGGCAGTGGCTTGCCGGCGGGATCCAGGAATTGGCCCTGGTAGTTGATGACAGGCGGGACGCCCTGGGCGGAGGCCGGTTGGACCGGCTTCAGCATCACGAATGCACCCAGGACCGGAACGAGACAGGCTCGAACGAATGGAAGCTTCTTCATGGAGATTAAAGGGGGTAAAAATGGTACCGATCGCAACTTATTGCAGCCCGTCGTTCAGCACCCCGACGGTCGAAATCCGGGTCAGTCTGAAGGTTCCGGACACTTTGATGTCCTTGTTGTGAAGCCCGGCGATGGTCTCCCGGTAATTGCCGCCGAGCTGGTTGTCGCCCCAACCCGCGAGCGTCAGGTTGTCCGGATCCTGCTCGGTAAACTCGAGTTCGACCTGGCGGGAGACGGAAAAGGACTCGGTCCCGGCGGGAAGCTTGTCCTGGAAGTGTTCGTCCAGATTGTCGTGGTCCGGATGGTAGGCGTGTTTGAACGGGTTCACGGGATCGTCGTAACCGAGATCGACCTGGCAGGTGAACCGTCCCTCGCCGAAGGGACCGGTGGCTGCAAGCGGGATGGGTTGTGCGAAGCCGAACGCGGCGGAGCTTATCCGCCGCCCAACGGGCTGGCCATCTCTCAGGGTTGCGCCTGAGAAATTCGGGATCAGGGCGTCATCCGTGATCAGAACACTTCGACCAGGCTGGTCGACCACCTTTCGAGACGGATCCTCGGGATCCGGTTTCAAGGTTCCGGGCTTGAACATCGCCGTCACCTGCTGGAGCAATCGAGCCTGGCTGCCGTCATCCACGTGGACGAGCAACCGGAACAGGAGCGGCGAGGCGACGGGCAGCGGAGTATCCGCAGAACTGACATTCGCCGGTTGACTGACCTCATTGATTACTGCGCTTCCTACCCAGAGGCCGGCACGCGGATCAGGCCCAGCCTCTGTCGGTGCAGCCTGGAGTCCGGCGGATGACGAGCCAACCGGCGGGAGGGGATCTGGCTGAAGCCCCTTGCTTGTAACCGGCAGGATGTAACGCACCCCAAGGTCACTCGAAACCTGCAACAAGCTCTGGTACAGAGCGCCCGGGCCATTGGCACCGGCATCCGCCATTCGCGTGCGGTCCACCGAAAGCCGCAGGACCCACTCCCCGCCCGGTGGCAGGCGGAGTGACCGCAATTGATTTGTCAAGGGCAGCCAGCCGAACAGGCGATTCGTGGCATCGCTCCTGTAATAGGAGAGGGGCACGTCGCCAGCCAATGCCGGGAAACTGTTGGTCGCGGGATCCGCAGATGGCAATTCCGCGACGGTCACATCCTGCGGTGAGGTGGTGGCATTGCGGATCCGGACGGTCTGTTCGATGAGATTTCTGTCGAACGAAACACCATCCCGCTGTTCGAGCGTAAGTTGAAGCGGCCCGTTATAAGTCGAGGCGCCGTGACAGAAGACCCAATAGGCTTCCCCCCGCCGCAACATCATGCTGGTTGGATTGGATACGCGCTCCCACTGTCCCGAGCTGCTCAAGCGGTACGCGGGTTGATTCGCGAGGGCGGGAGAGCCTGCAAAAAAGGCCTGGAACGTGGGGGTGTCTCCATCCGCCAGCGGAAAACCGACGAGATTGAAGGAATCCGCCAGCCAGTCGACCGGACGGATGACGGGTTGGCCTAGGATCGTCCAGGTGACCGGACCTGACCCGCTCTTCAATTTGACCAGGTAGGTCTGTCCGCCGCGGATGCTGAAGAGGTTCCGGGTCGCACGCGCTGGATCCGCGGCCGGGACGTACATCAGCCAGTCCGGCGAGCCTGGCACGAGCTGTGTCGGATCCTGGAGAAACTGGACGGTTGAAAAGCGCCGGTTCCATTTCCAGACGGTCTCGACAGGAAGCGACGCGAAAACGGCGTCCGAGTCGCTGGCCTCCGGTTGAACCTCAAGATAGACGGCGTTCCAACCCGGATTGAGAGTAATGCTCTGAGTCGCCCATTGCCCGGGACTGCTGTATCCGCCCGAGGCGATAAAGAGTGCCGCCAAGGCCCAACAGCGGAGCCGCACCTGAAGCTTGGAACAGAACATCACGGCGAAGGTGTGGGGAATTGAAAAAGGTTGCGTCCGCGCCCGGCTGAATCTGCAACTGGAAAGCATGAATGGACCCGGCGGCATGAACACGTGCGAAAGTCTTCGCAATAGACATGGATCTGCGATCCAGAGCCGCCGCGACCGCGAGATCTCTCTCTCTTTCTCTCTCATCCGATGAGAGAGGGCCGGGGTGAGGGTGCATCCATTTTCGCAAAAATTGATATCAGGGTTCAAGCCGGAGCCGATAGAAATACGGACCTTTGCCCGTCGCCGTTGTGTCGTGAATCGAACTCACCGGCGCGGCTGCCGGAACGTGAGTTTGGATCCCGGTGAATCCGCTGATGAAGTTACTTGAGCGCTGCACCTCGTAAAACTTCCCGGCGACGCTCGAGAAATCCACCTGGATGCCGCCAAGGGCATTCGCCCGGACACTGACGATTTCAAAGGTCGACTGCGGATTTGTCGGGTCTGTCCCGGCGCGGAACTCCGACAAGTTGCTCAGTCCGTCGTGGTCGGGATCATCGTTGGGGTCCACTCCCGTGTGTCCAAAGAACTGGAGCTGCCAGGCTTCGGGCAGTGGGTCGTCCGCGGTTGGACCGACGGACAGATCGATGCGTTGGATGCGACCGCGGTCCGCGAGGGAGAGAACCAGGTTGGTGAGGGCCGGTTGTATAAAGCCGGCTGGAGCACCGTTCACGACCACCTGGGACCTGTCGTAACCCGTCGAGGAGACCGAGAGTCTCAGCGCCCCAGGGGAAACGGGAGTACCCGGGAGTTCCGATTCACACGGAACGCGCAGGACGTAGGAGAACTGCTCGTTGAGGTTGGTCAGTGAGCCCGTGAGGGAGATGGGATTGCCGCCGTCGGCCGGTTTGAGGATCCACGTGAGAGTTCCGGCAGTCAGGCGTGCGCCGCCGTCGGCCGAATTTGAGATGACTCCGTAGAAGACGAGGTTGGGCTCGGGAATCCCTGCGGCCATGACGAAATTGCCGCCAGTTGTCAGGCCCACGATGAGAGCGACGAATCTCACAATCGGACTGGGCCTTTCATGGGAGCGTTCCACGGTCCGCGAACCGCACATGCGGCGTGGTGTCCTCGTATCAACCCCCAAGGCGGTACTCGTACTCGAGCGGCAGGAAGTCGAGGACGAGTCCGAGGGCGGACGGTGGCTTTCCGCCTCGTCAGCTCGGCGGCTACGAAAGTGCGGCTTACGCGGAGGATGCCTGGAGGCCATGGACTCGTCGTGGTTGGAATTCGCCGGCGGGGCTTCGACCCACCGCGAGTCATAGCGAGATTGGAAGGGAAAAAGGGCAAGCTGGATGGGCCATTTCCGAGCCGGGCCACTGTTTTTCCTTGTCACGCTCGACCGGACCTCCTATTGGAGCGCGTCCCCCGCCCAGGAATCGGCTCTGCCGGTCCGATAAAATCGGTCTCTTTTATGGGGGACGCCGTCCATCAACACGAACGGCCGAAGGACCGACGGCCGGTAATGAACACGCTCGAGGGAAGTTTATGAGAAGTACCTGGAACAAGACCCCGGCGACTCGACGGGGCTTCACGCTGATAGAACTGCTCGTTGTCATCGCGATCATTGCTGTCCTGATCGGATTGCTGTTGCCCGCCGTGCAGAAGGTTCGCGAGGCGGCGGCACGCGCCAAGGCACAGGAGAATCTCAAAAAGGTGGAGCAAGTGGTCCAGGAGTGGAAGAAGGACCACGATGGCGAATGTCCACGGGATCCCGGTGCCCTCTGCGATTTGTTGCCGGAATTCTGTGATGGCAACCGCAGTGCCCTGGTCAAGGATGGTTACCAATTCGTTATCAGCGTGGATCCGCAGACCGGCGATTGCATCGTTACTGCGGAACCGGTGTTACCCGGCAAGACCGGGATGCTGACCTTCACTGCCGATGCAAACGGCGGCATCACAGCCCATGTCCATCCGTCAGCGGTGGAGGCGCAAAGAAGGATGTTTGTCGAATTGCGCCAGCAGGGTGAGCAAGTGGTATTGGACCTGGTGGCGAAGGGGCCGGGCCGGTTCCGATCGGCAATCCGTCGCTTCTCCGATCCGGATCTGCCCGAGGTCTTCCAGTTTCTCAACGCCGATGGCGACGATCTGCTGACTTTGAAGGAGATCCAGAATCACCTGGTCCTGGATCTCGGGCAGTCCCTGGGAGATCTGTTGCGCCTCGACGAGATCATGGGCCTGGGCGCCGGAGGCGAATCCTTTCTGGGAATTGGCATTGGGTTGTCGGATGTGACTCCGTGCGACGCCGGCCGCGCCTGGAAACCCGCCGGAAAACTGTCTGACGACGGCAAGCACGACGGCGACTGACGACCGGAGGGTTCCGCGGCCCCGAGCGACCGCGCCTTGTGGATCACGAGCCGCAGCCGGGCGAATCAGGTTTCCCGCAAATCTCCCGAAAGGATCCCGCACAGATGAGGTAGAACCGGATGTTGCACCATGCATCCGCGTATCTCCTCCAAAGCCTGCGAACATCGATGCGCCCTGGCCGGAAGCCTCTCGTCTGCGTGCGGGCTCACCCCGCTCTGGCGGGCGACGCCACGTGAGTCCGGCGTTGTTCCTCCGGGCGTGACGGGAACGGGAGCAGGTCGTGGGCTCCGTCCGAATCCGAAGGCTACGTCAACACGGCCAAGTCTCCTGAACAAGAGGGGCGGACCATGGCCGCGGCTCTGGCTGGTAGCACTCGCCTGCGTGATTGCGGCGCCATGGGCCGGCGCGCAAACAGTAACCCAGTCGCTGACGCTGCGACCCGGCTGGAACTCGGTATGGCTCGAGGTTCAACCGACGGACAACTCCGTCGAGGCGGTCTTTGGGGGCCTTCCCCTGGAAAGCGTCTGGACCTACCAGGCCCGTCTCTCCGCGGTGCAGTTCATTGAGGATCCCGCTGAACCCGTGTGGAATCGCAGCAGTTGGCGGGTGTTCGTCCCAACCAACCGGTTTGAATCCTTCCAGAACAACCTGTTCACGGTCCAGGCCCATCGTCCCTACCTGGTCCACATCACAAATTCCGCGCCCCTGACCTGGAGTGTCACGGGTCGGCCCAGCGTTCGATCCCTCGAGTGGGTCGCGGACTCGCTCAATCTCGTGGGATTTCCCGTGGACCCGGGGCTTGCGCCCACCTTTTCCGACTACTTTCGTTCATCGACGGCACAAACGGATCCCGCCACCGGCAAGCCCCGGAAGATCTACCGCCTCCAACCGAGCGGCGCCTGGGTGCTGGCCAACGACAACGAGACCATGGAACGCGGTGTGGCTTACTGGGTGTACTCGGCCGGGGCTTCGGCCTTCACCGGTCCCGTCGACCTCGGCCCAACGCAGGGCGACGGACTCGACTACGGCGGTTCTCTATCCCAGGTCACACTACGCCTGCGCAATCTCGAAGGAACTCCCCGCGTCGTGACGCTGTCGGACCAGGCGGTCCCCTCGCTTCTTTCGTATTACCAGTTCTCAACCAACAATGCGGACACCTGGCCGGGTCTGCCGCCGAATTTCAATGTGAGCCTCCCAGGCGGGACAACTCGCGACCTGCAACTGGCCGTTCGCCGCCAGGCCTTCGTCTCCGCCGAATACGCCTCGATTCTCGAAATCCGGTCTGACGACGGCGTGCTTTACCAATTGCCCGTCACGGCGCGGACATCGGCGGGACTTGCGACGGTGCTGGGGCAATCCCCGGCGGAGGAGGCCAGGGGGCATGCCGGTCTTTGGGTGGGCACCGTCACGCTGAACGCCGTGGCGGAGGTGAATTCGGGCGTGGTCGAAACCAACCCGGTCACCCACGCGGTCTCCCGCACGGGCGTCAGCGCGGCGACCACGCCGACGCGGAGTGAACTGAACTTCCGCATTCTTCTGCATGTCGACACCCATGGCGTCACGAGGCTTTTGAAGGACGTCATCCAGATGTGGCGGGATGGCACCTACACCAACGATCCCTCCGGATTGCAGCGCACCGCCGAGGCCGGCCGTGTCGTCCTTCTGACCGACACCCGGCTGCTGACTCAGTTCCGCGGCATCGCACTTCGGGATGGCGTGGCCGTGGGACGAAGAATCAGCACGCTGGGGTATGATTTCTACGGCGGAACCAATAACACCCTCGAACTCTCGGGTCTGTTTGCCATTTCGCAACAACTGACCGGAACGCTGGACCTGCCATCGACAGCGCCAACGAATCCCTTCCGCCACAAGTATCACCCGGACCACGACAACATGGACGCCACGTTCAAAAACTTCTCCCAGGAGGCGTACCCCATCACGCGGGAGATTGAGCTGGAGTTCACCGACACGGACCCGAGCGGCCAGGTCTCACCGGAATATGGTTACAATGTGATGGCCGGTCTTTACCGCGAACAGATAACGGGTTTGCACAAGGATCCCATTCATGTGAGTGGCATCTTTCGACTGCAGCGCGTCGCGCTGACCGGTGTCCTGGATCAATAACCTCGCGTCCTCGTGCGAGACTTTGTCGTCCGAAGCCTTTCGTCAGATGATTGCGACCCAACGATCCGAGCCCCTGGTGGGAAACGAGTCCGGCCTGATCGCCTATTGGCGACTGGACGAAAAGGGTTCGATCACGGCCTTCGATTCCGCCGGCAACGGAAAAGAGGGCAATCTGAAGTTCCCCGACGGCCCCGCCTGGGTCGAGGGTGCGCCGGGATTCGGGGACTGGCTGGTGCCCGAGGATTCACCAGGCACGCCCATTTACCTGCCGGGTTTCGACATTGACCCGGGTGACATCGGTTACCAGGTCCTGTCGGTCTCCACCGGTACGGTGTGCTCAACGTCAATGTCTGGCCGCGGACGCCCCAGACTCACATTGCCGGCGCGCCGGTCGAAGTGGAGCCGGCGGTGGCCGGTTTCGCCCACGCCTTCCAGGCGCTGCTTTACTCGACGAGCCCCGGGGCCAACGTCGATGGCAGCAGCAAAGTATTTACCGCCACAAATCCGGGTTACTCCGTCCTGTACTATCTCAAGAACGATGGCCAACCGCCCAACCCGCAAACCCAGGCCCCTTATTTCGAAGTTGCGCGAACGTTCCTGTGGAATGACCCGCGCGTCCTGCCGCCGTCGGTCGACAATGTTCCCGTGGACATCGGCCAGCCCGTCACCAGCGCCTTCCACCACGATCATCCGGGACGAAACGGATGGATGCAGTTCGAGCGCGCCTTTTATGACGGCGCCGGCCCGGAACGCGCCTACGAACGGGCGTCGCGCACCGGGACGATCCTGGCCGTCAACCGGGACACCAAGTCGCCGGACGACGATTTCGTCGTCACGTGGTATGCGACCAACTCGATCAATGTGTCGTGGGCGTACCAGCCGGTGCGCTATACCCCGCGCTGGCCCACGGACGCGCCTGAGATCGTCATTGCCAGCACGCTCGGCTCCGGCAGCCTGGATCTGGCAACTTACGGACCCACGCTTCGGGTTTACAATCAGCCCGATCCGAACCTCCCGGGATTCAACCCGAACGAGGAACACGCGCTGCTGGCGCCTGCGAATGGCGGCGCCGGCCAGGCGCTGTTCGCGCTGCGGAATGACCTGAATCGATTCAACGACTATTCCGAGCCCTACGCCCTCCTGAAGTACAAGGATCCCGCGGTCGACGACTGGCGCATCCGGCCCTTCCGCGTCGTGGCCGAGAACGCAACGTATCGATTCTCTTACGCGGGTGTCGCCGGGAACGAGATTGCGCCGCCCTACCCGATGTCGCTTCTCAACCTGGTTCCGGAATCCCACGGAGTGAGTGGCCCCTACTGGGAGGACTACAACGGCAGGCTCTATGCCCGCGCTGCCGGTCACGACATGAACCTTGGGGCGGACATCGTCATCCGGTGGTGGTACCCGCTCCAGCCGACGTTCTTCTATGACCTGGACGGCGACGGCCAGGACGACGCCCCGGCGGGGACGGCCATCGGTCTTCTCGAACGGCGTTCCGACAACAATCTCGCGCAACAGCCGGTGGACGTGACTTACAATATCCGCTGGCCGGAAGCGCCCGTCCTCCAGATAGGCGAGACCCTTCTCCGCGCCAGGCGCGGGCTCCCGGACATCCTCAACTTCGCCAGCGCCGAGATCATCTGGGATTCGTCCAACCCGACGATTGATCTTACCGGCACGAACCTGCTGGTGTCCGCGGTGCGGTTGTTCGATCCGCTGGGCGACCGCGTTCTGAGGGTCTCGGATGTGGAGGGCCTTTCAAAGCCTGCTTCGCAATTCGAGATTCCGGTGACGATCAAGACCTCTCTCAGCAACGGCAGGATCCGGTTCGACGATTTGCCTCCGGATATCGGCGACCGGCTCGCCTACGATCCCCTCAACAAGTGGTTCATTTTCTCGGGCGTCTTCGACGAACTCCAAACCTCGGGTGAACCCTTCTATCTCCTGAACATCCTTGCCGAACGGGAACGCGAGCGGATCAAGGACCTCGACGGTTCGACGGGAAGCAGCACGGATTGGGACAAGGTATTTGATGCCCTTTATGATCTGACCCGCAACCCAAACCGCGTGGATCTCCAGCCTCGCGACGATTTACCCGACAAGGCACTGCGAGTCGGATTCACGCAGGACGAGTCCGGCGAGGTGGTCCTCGAGCAACTCCCCGAAACCAAGGCCCTTACCGCCGCCATCGGGGACGCGCCACCGCCCACTCCGATTCCCGGAAACGCGCTCGAGTTCGACGGGGTCCAGGACTTCGCCGACGCGGGCGCGTCGGTCGATCTGAACGGCACGAGTTTCACGATCGAGTTCTGGGCCAGAAGAAGCGCTTTCGCCGCCGTCCAGATGATCCTTTCGCAGGGACAGGCAGCCGCCTTTGCAGGGCTGGAGATCGGATTCCAGAGCGACGACCGATTCGTCTTCAGCTTCGAGGAGACGGGCGCGGACTCGCCGCTGGTCACACCGGATACGACCACCGACTCGGAGGGGCACCACTGGGCGGTCCGTTACGATGGCCTGGATCGGAGCCGGACCATTTATCGCGATGGCATTGCCATCGCCAGCGACATCGCCCATGCGCCGTTCTCAGCAGCCGGCGCCCTGCGGATCGGACGCGGACTCGGCGGCGATTGTTTCGCCGGCGACCTCGATGACGTGCGCATCTGGAACCTGCCACGCACATCCTTCACGGTGGCACGGGACCGCAACAAGAGACTCCTCGGTTCCGAGGAAGGCCTGCTTCGGTATTACCGGTTCGATGAGGAGGCGGGCAATGCCATCGATGACAGCACCGTTGGACTCCCCGCCACCGTGAGCGGGGCCGCCCGCATCGAATCCACGGCACCGACCGGGATTCCCCCAAGGTATGTCACCATCGCCGAAAACAGCGATGCCGAACTCAAGCTGCCCGTCAGCCTTCATGTCATCCGGATCGACGATATGCGTTCGCTGAACACATTGGGTCCATCAACACCCTGCCCATTGCCAACGCGCGGGTCGTCACCACGACAGAAAACGTGCCCATCCCGTTCACGCTCTCAGGAAGCAGCATCTACACGAACGCAGTGACATTTTTGATCGGGACCGCGCCCAAACACGGGATGCTGTCCGGTTCGGTGCCTGATCTGATGTATACCCCCGAACCAGGATACAACGGGATTGATTCGCTCACGTTCCGGGCAAATGACGGTCATGCCGATTCTCCATGGGCAGAGGTGACCCTCGAGGTCCTGGCATTCAACGATCCGCCGACGCTGCAGGACATCGCCGATCAGATCATCCCACAGGATACGTCGACGCCCCGTGTTCCCTTCCAAATTGCGGATCCCGATGACGCGGCGACGAGCCTGGTCGTCACCGCCGTGTCGTCCGATTTGGACCTGGTGCCCGCGGAAGGAATCGTGCTGGCGGGGACGGGAGGAACCCGCCGTCTCGCGGTGACGCCGGCGGCCGGCCAGAGCGGATCCGCCGTCATCAGGGTAACCGTGACGGATCCGTCAGGCGCCCAGGCGAGCGATGCCTTTGTCCTGACCGTCGTGCCGCCGATGACGAGGACCTTCGAAAACGCGGGCCTGATCGTCCTTCCGGAGGCGGGGCCCGGAGATCCCTATCCATCGATCCTCCACGTCGACGCCGCCTCAGGGACCGTCCTCAAGGCCCAGGTCCATCTGCTCGGACTGACTCATTCGCAGCCGGATGACATCGATCTGCTCCTCGTGTCGCCCGCCGGTCAGAAGGCGCTGATCCTGTCCGACGCGGGCGGGACCGTCCCGGTCGAAGCCGTGGATCTGACCTTCGATGACGACGCCGCGACGCGCCTTCCCAACACAAGTGGGATAACGCCGGGAACGTACAAACCCTCCAACTTCGGGAGCGGCGATCTCTTTCCCGGGCCGGCCCCGGCTGCGCCGTATGCGACCAGCCTCGGCGCGTTCAGAAACCGGGCCGCCGATGGAGACTGGGCGCTGTTTGTCATGGATGACGAGGCGCCGGTCGGCGGGAGTCTTACCGGGGGATGGTCCCTGACCCTGATCCTTCGCGCCAACACGCCGCCCTCCATCACGGATATCCCGGATCAACAGGTCCTGCAGAACAGCGCACCCATCTCGCGTCCATTCACGATCACCGACGTCGAAACGGCCGAGACCGATTTGATGGTCACGGTTGCTTCCTCCAACCCGATACTCCTGCCCGAGTCCGCCGTCGAACTCAGCGGAACGGGCGCCAATCGCAGTCTACGGGTGACGCCCACGCCGGGTGAGGCGGGCATCGCAATGGTTACCCTCCGCGTGAGCGACGCCGGCGGGCTCGCCACGGATACGATGTTCGATCTCATCGTGAAGCCGATTGTGACCAGGACCTTCAGCCAGCCCGCACCCATCATCATTCCGGCAAGCGGTCCGGCATCACCGTATCCGTCGGCGATCATGGTGACTGGCGTGGAAGGTTCCGTTCAGACGGTCGAGGTGCGATGTCATGGGTTTTCACACACGCGACCCGACGATGTGGACGTCCTGCTGGTGGCTCCGGGCGGTCAAAAGGCGTTGGTTCTGTCCGATGCCGGAGGCAGCACCGCTGTCGAGGACGTCGACCTTGACCTCTCGGATTCGGCCGGGAGTCACGTTCCCAATTCGGGTCCCCTCGTAACCGCGACCTATCGGCCATCCAACTTCGGGACGGGGGACCTCTTCCCGGAACCCGCGCCCGCCGCGCCTTACGCAACCACGTTGGATGTGTTCAAAGACACCGACCCGAACGGGACCTGGGCACTCTACGTTCTGGACGACAATGATCCCGAGTCCGGCGTGCTCGCGGGCGGGTGGGAGATCGCAATCACCACGGCCGACCTATCGCCGGGCAACGGCGGAGGATTCGCTTTCTCGACGGCGATTCCTCAGACCGTCGTCGGAGATGCTCTCCACCATACCTCCGTGGCACCGCCAACGGACCTGGCGCTCGACGAGGGAGGCGCATTCGTTGCCATCAGCTACTTCGGCGCGAACATCGAAATATGGGACATCCACAGGGACCAGTTGCTGGTTGAGCTGCCCGACAGCACCGGCGCCTGGAAGCTCCGGTTCTTCGGGCGTGAGGCCGATCGGCTCGTTGCGTGCTGCAACGACATGTCCCTTCGCATCTGGGACTGGCGACTGGGTCAGGAACTGTTGCGGCTGTATTCAGGTCGAAGAACCAGTTGCCTGACGATCAGCCCCGATGGAATGGAATTGGCGGCGGGCGGTTACGACCCCGCCGTTGTCGTGCGGTTCGCCGTGCCCTGGTGGTTCGAACAGGGCAATCCCCTGTTTCACAAATCTCTAAAGGGGTATGACCTTGTTCCCGCCGGACAAGCATTCGGGGAGCCTTCGATCCGATCCGAAGCGAGCGCGAGAACCCTCGTCAGACCTTGGAGCAGGGAGAGAGAGGAGTAAGAGCCCGTCTGTCGGCACACCCTTCGACCGCGGGACGCGCGGCGGCGGCGACATCGAGGAACGCACTCTGTCCGTTCTCCACCTCTCGACCGGCAGACGAAGCCTCGCTACCATCGTCCCATGCGACTCTTCGAAGGGATCGCGGTCCTGCTCCTGGTCCTTCGCCTCTTTCCCGGCCAGTGGCTCCACGCCGACACCCCAATCCCCGACCGCCGCACGGTCCTTGGAACCGAAGGCGGCCAATTCACGGTCAATGGCAGGCCCACGTTTCTTCTGGGCTTTAGTTACTATGCAGCCCTGGGAGCGACCCAGGCATCCGTCCAGTCGGACCTCGAAGACTTTCAGCGCTGCGGCTTCAACTGGCTCCGGGTGTGGGCAACGTGGGACGCCTTCGAATTCCCGGTCTCCGCGGTCGACGCCGAAGGTCGCGCACGGGAACCCTACTTCGGCCGCCTGCGGTGGCTTGTCGCCGAATGCGACCGCCGGGGATTGATCGTGGACATTACCCTCTCTCCAAGACGGGTGAAGGCCGATGCGCCGCTTCGCCCGGTCCTCGCGGATTTTGCGGCGCACCAGCGCGCGGCTGAAACGCTGTGCAACGGGCTGATGGAGCATCGCAATTGGTACCTCGACCTCGCCAACGAACGGGATATCCGGGACGCGCGCTTTGTCGGTGCCGAAGAACTGAGAAAACTCCGGGACCGGATCCGGGAACGGGACCCTGCTCGGCTGATCACCGCCTCGTTTGGCGGACATGACCTGAGTGCCGACGACATCCGCCAGGCCACCGTCGAAATTGGGCTCGATTTCCTGAGTCGCCATCGCCCCCGCACACCGGAGTCCCCGAAGCAGACGGAGACACAAACCCGTGCCTGTATCGAGAGCCTGCGAAAGCTTGGCCCGATTGTACCGGTCCACGACCAGGAGCCCTTTCGACGCGGATACGGTTCCTGGCAGCCGGTCGCAGCGGATTTTCTGACGGACTTGAATGGAGCCGTGAGGGGCGGCGCCGCAGGCTGGTGTTTCCACAATGGCGCCGAGCGCGACGGTGAGGAACCGCGACGATCCTTCGATCTCCGTTCCCGCCGGCTGTGGGTGCAACTCGATCCTGAAGAGCGGAAATTCGTGGAGGAGGCGCACACGGCGCTCGAAGGCCAACGGTGACCCGACGCGCGCGCCACCCCTTAGAGCCCGTCTGAAAATTAGGAAGGACCCTGCGACGAGGGAGCCTACCCGCCAGCGGTCTGGTTCCCGGCGTGATTCAGAAACAGGAACGTTCCCAACTTCGACGCCGTAAGGACATCGGGTCGCCCATCGCCATTCATATCCTGGACAGTGATCTGCACACCAACACCGGAGGCGTCGTCGATGAAGTAAGGCACAAAGCGGGGGAGTGCTCCGGGAGATCTTTCGAGCCGGAACCAATAAACAACCGGCGCCGCCCCGGGTTCGACGTCACCCGTGGGTCCATGGGCCCATCGGCGCTTGCCAGTGACGATGTCCTGAAGGCCATCTCCATCGAGGTCGGCGATCGCCAGGGCGTGGAGTTGCGAAAAGGCGACGCCGTACTGTTCCACCTCCGCCCGCGATCCCATGATCCTATGCTCGCGAAAGGAGAGGTCGCCGTTCGTTCGGACCTGTTCGAACCACGCCAATCCCCAACCGTGCGCGTCGAGCGATGTGATCACGTCCGCGTCTCCATCGCCATCCACGTCACAAGCAAACATCTGAGCGCCCCCTTTCTCGGCGAATTGGAAGTCATGCCTCCTCCATGGCTTGCCGGTCCCCGCGGGCTGAGCGTACCAGCCCTCGTTGAGGAGGAGGTCCGCTCGGCCATCGCCGTCGACGTCGCCAATGCCCTCGCCATGATAGAACTGGGGCCAGGTCCCCGGACCGCCCAGTGGATGAAACTGCCATGGGCCGGTCGCATCGGCGGGATCCGGCTTGATCAGTCCCCAATGACCCTCCCAATGCGCGGCCAGTTCGGGCCGTCCGTCGCGGTCGACGTCCACAAATGGCGGGCTTTCTCCAAGCACGCGGTGAAACACAAAATGTTTGTTCCAGGACCCCGTTCGCTTCCCGGGGTTCTCGTACCAGAATGCCTCGTGCAAGTGGACGCGTCCAAGGGCAAGAATGTCCGGCCAGCCGTCCCCGTTGAAATCATGCACGTAACTGAACATCGAGTCCGTGGGAGACGGCGCCGTGGGGAATTCGTGGGCTGCATGGAATTCAACCCGCTCGGTGAATGCAGGCCCGAAGTAAAGGAAGGGACCCGCGACGATGTCCTGCTGTCCATCGCGGTCGATATCGGCTGCCGTGACGCCGTCGCAATAATAGCCGCGATGGATGACTCTCTTTTCGAATTGGATCGGCGAGACCGCATGGGCAGGCGCCTGCAGGAGCAGAACCCAGTCACTCCTGGCCGGTGCGGCAAATAGGTGGGTCCCGCTGTTCTCGATGATGTCGGAAGCGGCAATATACTTTCCCTGAACCGGATCAAACCAGCGCGCGCGCATTGGCGCTGGGAATCCGGAAAGATCCATCTCGATGCCTTCGTTGTTTGGGAGATACGCCACCGCCAGGTCGCCCTTGGGAGTCCGCGCCAGTGCCATGCGCCGGGTGACGTCCTCCGGTTGATTGCGGATGATGCCGCTCGCCGGCTCGAGGCGCCACCACTCGAGATTGGCGAGGAAATCATGCAGATACTGCATCTGGTACGCGCTGTCCCACTGCATCGCCTTGCGCCAAAAGTCGTCCTTGTCAGGGTCGGTTACCCATCGCCAGACGCCGCCGTTCCCGTTCGGCACCTTCGGCGGGAGGTCGCCGGCGCCATAAGTGTACCCACAAGCGCCGGAGAGCCAGCTCCGCCAACCGAGACCCCGGGCGTCAATGGCTTGCCAGCCCTTTTCGCCGTGCGCGTCGTACATGGCCTCGAGGTTGATGACGGGCTTGTGCGGCTCATGGCGGTACAGGTGCAGGACCCATTCGATCGCGTGATGCGCGCACCACTCGCGGTTCCCGCCATTGTGTCCCGACTGCACGCCCGCAATGTCCAAATAGTCCTTGTCGTAGTAAAAATCCGAAAACGCCGGCGTCGGCTCGTTCCATGGCGTGCCCGGGTGCTGGGTGATCAGATGCCGGGTGGTGGCATCCCGGAGCGCCTGTCCCACGTCGTCCCCCAATGCCATGGCCTCGCTGTCGAAGCTGGGCGAAAAGGCGATGAAATTTCCAAACAACCGTGCCGCAATGTTCCTGGCAAAGAGGCACGCCTGCGCCCTGTCCGGGTACCGTCGCACCGGCTCCATGACGCCAACCAACAGGACGACCAAGCCCCGTTCATTGGCGTCTTGAATCTTGCGTTCGAACGCCTGCCAGTAGGCGGGGTTCCACGCGGTGCAGGCATCATCGGTGAAGGGCTTGTTCCCCTCACGGTCGGCCGGACCCGCCCACTCGGAGGCCGGCGCGACTTGAAGAACGGTGAAGTGTTTGCCCAGACGATTGGCAAGGTACTCGTCCCATTCCGCGTCCTTGGCCCGCTGCGGCACCGACCAGGCGGTGTCGCCCATCCACAGAAAGGGCGTTCCATCCGCCATCGTGAGATATCTCCGGTTGTCACTTACTCGAAGAAATCCGTGGCGATAGAGCGGGTTGGGCCCGTCGTAGGGCGAGACCTCGACCGTGCCAACCTGGCGATGCAGCCCTGCATTGGCGGTATCGGAGGACTCGGTCTCCCATCGCCAGGTTCCGGGCGTCGGGAACGCGCACCGGATGCGGAACGTCCTTTCTCCGTCCCAGAAACCGTAGGCATGGAACAGGCGCGACCCGGGGCCGGTATAAGTCACCCGCATTGTGACATCCGAATACGGATTCTCGTAGGATCGGTCGCTTGTAAGGGCGTGCTCCCATCGCTGCCAGGCCAGCACATTCGACGGCTCCGCCGCCCCGAGGGGATCGAAAATCGCCCCGGCAATGAGGGCGGGCATCAAGACGTTCAGCAATCGCGGGGGACGGACGGAGCGACACAGGCAAATCCAGGCGGGAATCCTCTTCACAGCCGGATCAGCGTGAACAAATCAGGGGACAAAGTCACGGTGTTCCTGCCGGCTTCCGATCCGCGGCTTGATTTCATAGCCTTCTTCAAACCGGGGCGATGGGAGCAGGGTTTCTTATTCGAACTCACTTCAATTGTGACCGACTGAATTCGTTCTGGACGACTTCAGAATTCGTGCTCTAGCCTGCGCCGTCCCACGAGACACCCTGGATCCGACGAGGTGGTATTTGCCAATTCTCCAGAGATGGCGGGAAGCAGGCCTGCAGGGATTCGCCCCGGCTTCGCCAGGATCCCCTCCCCTTTCCTTCCTGACCGGACCGGGTGCTTCGCGCCAGGTGGTGGCCGGTGATGACTTCCGTCCGAGCATTCAAAAACCCGAGGGAAACCCCAAACACTCCAAACCCAAAAGTATGAAAACGATCCGATGGATGCGACTCCCGGCCGCAATCGCGCTGGTCGGTTCGCTGTTGGCCGCTCGATCGAACGCGGGTCTGTTCAAGATCGACTTTGCGGCAAACCAGAACGACGCCGACGGCGTTGAACTCACCGATTGGACCACGATTCCGACGTGGTCCTTCGACGAATTTGACAACGGCATCGCCACCTGGCCCCTGGTGGACTCCTCCACGGGAGGCGAAACCGACAGCGACGTGACCCTGACGATCATGGACAATGTCGCGCTGTCCGAGGAACTCGGCCTGGACCCGCCCACGGGAATGATCGGCAACAACCCGACCCATGAGGCCGTGGATCTGGTCTACGACGGCATCAATGTCCCTTATGTCGTCAAGGACGACTACCTGTATCGCAGCCCGGACACGGCCGGAACGGAGTTGCTGTTCCGAATCGCCAATCTCAACCCCGGCAGGTACAACGTCACGGTATTCGAGGGTCGGACCACCGATGGAAACGGTCAGTTCGGACGGATCTGGGTCGGCAACGTCGATGGCTCCAACGCCCCCCAGGAACCCAACACCGGGGACTTTGCCGGCACCCATCTCGAGGACGACGGAACCCGGGTCGTGGACCCGGAAGGAAATCCGAAGACGATCACCGTCGACATCAGTGAAGGTGACTACCTCTGGTACGCCCACATGGAGGACAATTCCGGCGGCATCAGTGGCATGATCATCCGGGCCGTCGTCCCCCTGGTGGACACGGACAACGACGGAATGCCCGATGACTGGGAGACCGCGTATGGCCTGAATCCAAATGACCCCGCCGACGCCACCCTGGATTGCAATAACAACGGCGTCTCGAATCTTGACGAATACAAGGCCGGACTCGATCCGTGCGACAAGGTGCCCCCGTCCGTCGTGGCCGCCGAAGGAAGCGGCAGCCTGGACACCATGAAGTTGACGTTCTCGGAGACTCTCGACGCCGCGGGAGCCACCAATGCCGCAAATTACTCGATCAGCCCCAGCCTCGACGTCACCGCCGCGACCTACCGCAACAAGGTCGTGACCCTGACAACCGCCAAACAAGCCCTCGCAACGACCTACACCATTACTCTCAAGGGCCTCCAGGATTTGTCGAAGAACGAAATCCCGGATGGAACCACCGCCACCGTCAATTCCTATGTGCTCGGCCGGAACGGCGTCCTTAAGTTATCCTATTGGGGCGACGCCACCGGCGGGGATTCCATCGGAGGCGCGACCGTGAACGACCTGTTGAGCGACCCTCGCTATCCGGACGAACCCAGCCTGATCCTGCCCGTCTACGCCTTCGACAGTCGCGGCGCGTTCCCGGACGACACGCACGAGAACTACGGCGCCACTCTCGAGGGATTTCTCACTCCGACCGAATCCGGGGACTACACGTTCTTCCTCCGGAGCGACGACGGCTCGCAGTTTTGGATCAGCTCGGATGACAAGCCCGAAAATCTCGCCCTTGTCGCGGAAGAGGTGAGTTGCTGCCAGGCATTCCTCGAACCCGATCCCGACCAGGGAGCCGCCTGGCATGACAATGGATCCGGGATTGGCCAGACCACATTAACGCCGATTTCCCTGAAGGCAGGCACGAACTACTTCGTTCGCGTCATCTACAAGGAGGCCGGCGGGGGTGATTACGGCCAGGTTGCCTGGCGGAAGGCCGGCGACACCAATATCGCGGCACGGCTCAAGCCGGTTTCTGCACAGTTCCTTTCATCCACGGAGGATTTGCCGGTTCCGCCGGCCGCCGCGGCCACGGGTCAGCCCGCCGAGCTGGGCCAGACGGTCAACGGCTACCAGGACGACTTCACGGGGGCGACACGGGATCCAGGCTGGGTGGCCGTGGGCCCAGGGGGCGACCACTATGTGCAGACCAACGGCGTCCTCCAGGTGTCCGTCGCCCACGCCGACCCGAATCACCTGATCTATACGGCCCCCGGCGCGAGCAACACCGTCCAGGAGGTCCTGGCCCGCATGCGTGTCGTCGCGTTTGGCACCGGCGATGCCTCCCGTGGCGGCATCGCCGTCGGCGTCATGACGAATGTCACCGATCACCTCGCCGACTGGATCGGCGTGAACATCAACTTCCGCGACCACACCGGTGATGTCACCCCTGCTCCCAATCGGCATTTGCGGATGCTGGATGACCTTCGGTCCTGGGGACCGCAACTGAACCTGGCCTGGACCAACAATGTGTGGTACTGGCTGCGCCTGCGTATGGACCCGAAGGGAGACGGTGTGAATGATCACTTCGGCAAGGTCTGGCCGGCCGACGGGACGACCGCCGAACCCGAAGATTGGCAGATGAAATGGGTCGACACCGGGACGGGGGCGGCGCCGGCCGTGCACGGGGGATTCCCTGCAATCACCGGCTGCAGCGCCGACGGCCTGGCGCAGACCGAAGTCGACTACGTCCTGGTCAAGTCGTCCGATCTGCCGAGCATTACGGTGAACTTCCCGGAGCAAGGTCCAGCGGTGAATCCGCCCGAACTTAAGAGCATCACCCGGGGTACCAACAGGGTCGTCGTCCAGTGGTTTGGCGGAGCGCTGCAATCGGCAACGGCGGTCACCGGCCCGTACAACAACCTGACGGCCAACGTCGCGAGCCCAAGTACGAATGCCGCCTCGGGGACCGCGAAATTTTTCCGAGTGAAGCAATAGCGCAGGGTTCGACTCCATGGCGGCGGCCCGAGAAGGCCGCCGCCATTTTGCTTCGTGCCAGGTCTGTAGCCGCCGACATGGGGAGGCGGACACTCCTGGCTCCGCCTCGTTAGTTCCCTATTCCCTATTGCCAGGTTCATAACTTGACTTCGACCCAATCCGTGCGGCCAGTCGCCTCGATCGCGTCGACCAGCATCTCGAGCCAGTAGCAATCGCCCACACAGATCGGCGCGCTTCGTGTGTAACTCTCAAGAGTCGCCGCCGGAATGCCAGCGACCCAGCGCTGAACGGGCACAATCATTGCCATGAGTTCCGTCGGAATCCCTATTCCCTCGTCGCCGGTCCACCGGGTGGCGTAGGGCGCCTCACGGAGCCAGAAGAGCGGGAAACGTCGAAGACCCTCGGCATTGCGCTGCAGGACCGCGGGCCGGACATAGTCGGCGAGGTAACGCCCCACCTCGGGACACAGGTCGAGAAACATCCAGCCCTCATAAACCTGCCCCCGCTGGCGCGGGTCGTACCGTTCCTTCCAGTACTTTTGCGCTTCAGCTTCCACCCGGGCGAAGTTTGTCCCAGCGTGAAAAGCCGTGATGGCATGCCCTCGCGCGAGTTCCATGTTCTCGTTGTCGTGGAAGTGCCGGGCAATGCGCGCCATCGCAAGGTGCGCTCCCATGGTGCCATAGAGATCGCACTGCCTCGCCTTCCGCAAGTAGAGTTCGGTGATTTGCCCGTAGTGACGTTTCAGGAGATCCCAGTCGCCGGAGCGATCGGCGTACAGCCACAGGCCGTAGAACCCGCCCATCGTCGGTTTCCGACGCCCCCACATATTCCAATAACGGTCCCATCCCCGCGCTTCATGAAAGTCATGTAACTCCCGACGCGCGCCCTCATCCGGGGAAATGAATTCCCTCGTCGACCAGGGCGCGCGCCGCTCGTCATCCAGCCCGGCGGCGACGTAATTTCCCACGGCCGCCTGTTGCCTCTGGGTGAGCTGCGGCCAGGCCCGTCCCAGGGTCGTGATGATCCGTCCGCCCTGCCAGTAGAGGAAATAGGGGTCCTGCTCGAGATCCGCGTAGACGGTCCGGATTGGCGCCAACGGCCCGGCATCAAGCACCTTTTGGATCTCCGCCCTCAACTCCGTCACGAGGTTGCTGGCGGATGGCGAGATCCCGGTGGTGCGATCGCTCTCCCAAAGGTATCGGTCCCACGGACCTGCCAGAGAGTGGGCCGCCCCGGCAGGAGGAGTGATTGCGGACCACAACAGGATTAGAACCATGCCACGCAGGCAGCGGTGGGCATGACCAAGGTGGATACGCATCGCCGCCGTCAAGGTTCGCTATGTTCGACGCAGGTGACGCAATACTCCTCCGCAAAGAGCAGTTTGCCTCCTGCGATCACGACCGACTCGCGCCCGGCCAACGGACGTTGCGGCGTCCTCGGAAGGCCGCCTGTGTCACGGTAGACGACATCGGCGAGCCAGGTGCCCCCGTCGCGAATTCTCACCGCCGCCTGAATCGCGTGTGCGACGCTGTGTTCGAGGTCGATCGCCCGGGTGCCCCGGAAGCGCTGGCGCAAGTAGAGCTGGTTCCCACCGCTGCTCAGGGCAAACAGGTTGTCCGTTTCGCCGGTCGTCCCGCTGAGATGACCGTTGTCAATCGGCACGCGCCGACCGGTTTCAGGGTCAATGGCGGAAATATCCATCGAGTACCGCGTGCCGAAACTGCCTCTGGCCGTGAGCGTGGGATGCGCCGTCTTGAACCACGTCAGCACGCGGCCATCACCATCCACGACCGGCGGCGGCGCGGGCGAACCGCAGCCATCGGCCGGGCCATTCGGCACCGTGAACGGCTCCGTCAAATCGGCCGCCCGCAATACAAACAGGTGCTTCCACGCGGGCGACGCGTCCGGCCATCTCCCGCCGGAGGTGTCGCCGGACAGCCATCGGAGTATGTTGGTTTCCTCCGTTGAAATGTCCGGGCTGTCGCGCATGACGCCTTCCATCACATACTCGCTGCCGACGCAGATTGGCTGGACGGTCTGCACGAACACCAGGCCTCGAAACACCACGGGATGTAACATCCGGAACGATTGGCCGTTCAGTCGCGTCCGCGACAGGACACGGCCGGTGCGCGCATCGAGTTTGTGGAAGTAGAGGTTCTCCGCCCCGACGAATACGGCATCGTCTCCGCCGCAGAGATCCGCGACGATCGGCGCGCCGAGATGCTCGCTGGTCCAAAGCAGTGCGCCATTTCGAGGATCGAGGGCATACACCCGACCATCGTGGCATCCGGAGAAGATGGCGTCGTCCAACAGGAGGGGGGCGGCAGTGATGGCCTTCGGGGTCTCGAACCGCCAGCGTGTGCGTCCGGTGGCAGCGTCGAATCCGCTGAGACCTCCAGGGATCGAGGTCGCCACCACGACGTCTCCGGCGACGGCGAGCGCGGCGCAGGTGCCTCCCGGGTTCCCGCCCACCCACCGGGTGCGGCCGTCGTCGAGGGCGATTCCGTAGACGCGGCCTTCCATGTCGCCAATAAACACCGAATCCCCCATCACGACGGGTTGGGCGCGCCCGGCGAACGTGAACGACACCTCCGGCGGCATGGGATAATTGGCGGCCGCCGTTCTCCCCGACACCAAGGCATCCGGCCAGGCGGGGTTCACTGCCGAATTGCGAAGAACGTGATCCGGCCCGCACCAGAGCCAACGCGCCCGGTACGGCGGTTCAACGGCCACCGCGGCGTGCCCGGTGCGCGCCGCGTCGTGCCCGAGTTGAGGCCAGTCGCGATCCAAAGCGCCGGCCGTCGCCCGCGCGACGACACCGGCCGTGACCAGGGCGGCGAGACACGGCAGTCGAAATGTCAGGGTGCCCATGTCGATTGGTGTTCCCGAGGTCAACGAGGCGTCGTTGGCTTGGCGACGGTCGCACGATTCGCCCCCGGGTGCGAGCCATCGGTTTCGGGAGCGTGCCTGGACGGCGGTAGTTGACGGTCGAGCGATTGGCCGCACACACTTCCAGCATCACGCCAGCCTGCCCCCGGCCATGACGCCGGTTCGACACGTGGTCCGCCATGCGAGCAAATCCAAGCCGTCCTCACAAGCCATCGGGGGCGACAGGCGGCGCCCGTCGCGGGAATGCCATAGGTCGACGGCCGGCCACGAAGGAAGACCCATGACATGAGTGCACTATCACGACGCGACTTCATCAAGACGGCTGTGGCAACCTCTGGAGCGGCGGGATGCCTGCTATCGGGCGCGCCCCGCCTCGAAGCCAATCCGCTGGGTCTGCCCATCGGCAGCCAGGTCTGGCCCATGCGCGCGATGCTCAAGGACTTTCCAGCATTTACGAAGATGCTGGCTGACATCGGAGTGACCCGGTTGGAATTGTGCTCGCCGATCGGTTACGGCGCGGAGTTTTCCTCGCTAGCGGATCCCAAGGAGGTGAAGCGGATCCTGTCCGATCATGGTATGAAGGCCGAGAGTTCGCACTTCACGATGGGCGAGCTTCGCCGGAGCCACCAGAAGGGCATCGATTGGGCCCACGAGATCGGGATCACCCAGATGATCACCGCGAGCCTCGGCGACGGCAATGGGGGAGACCATCCGACGCTCGACCAGGTGAAAAAGGCGGCCGACGAATACAACCGGATCGCCGAAGTGTCCGCAAAGGCCGGCATGCAACAGGGCCTGCATAACGAAGGGTTCGAACTTTCGACTGTCGAGGGCAAGCGGACCTACGATCTCCTGTTCGACCTGCTTGATCCGATGCTGGTGAAATTCCAGTTCCAGATGTCCACGATCACCGCTGGTTTTGTCGCGGCGGATTATTTCCACAAATACCCGGGGCGCTTCTTCTCGATGCACCTTCAGGACATCGACATGGGCGCGCCGGCAGCCGGTTCGACGGCGTCCGGGGCTAATCGACAGTCCGCCCGACATCCCCAGGTTGCCTTGGGCCAGGGAAGCATTGACTGGGTGAAGACCTTCACGGCGGCAAAGACGGGTGGCGTCCGGAACTACTTCGTGGAACAAAACTGGAGCCTGACGCAGCAGAGCGTCGCCTATCTCAAGACCCTCAACGTCTGAACCTCCCTCTCCCGTCCGACGCTGAGCATGTCCCCCAAATCGCGTGCTGGAGATCGTGTCGGTCTCAGGCACGACGACGGCGTGTCGCGGCATCCCGGAGAGATGCCAGGTCCCTCCGGGACCGTTCGTCGTTCCACGGACCGGTCCCCTTGCGAAACATCGATTTTGCCGGTCAAGGGGTCGGGAATATCAATTGGCGGAATGCCGTTGGGTCGTGTTCTGTTCGTATCATGAATCCCAAGCGATACGCGAGGCGACCGGGATTGGGCTCGATCCTCGAGATCTTCGGCCTCCTCATGACTCTCCTGCTCGTTGGCGGCGTGATCGGCGGATGCCAAAAAAAACCGTCCGCGCGCGCCCTGGCCGACGGCGGCATCGCGGGCGAGTACACGCTGACGGCTGTGAATGGAGTCGAGGTCCCCGCAACGGTTCGGCACGAAGGTGTGGATCTCCAGGTGCGCTCCGGCGCCTTCTCGATCCGCCCCGATGGAACCTGCACCTGCCGGACCACCTTTGTCCCGCCATCGGGAAAGGAGATCAGCAGGACTGTGTCGGCCACCTTTACGCGGGACTCTTCGCGGCTTCGGATGAATTGGAAGGGAGCAGGAATGACTCTCGGCAGCCTCGAAGGAACTACCTTCACGATGAACAACGAAGGGATGGTCTTTGCCTATCGCAAGGCTGCGATCGCGTCTGAACACAACACACCCTGAGCGTCGCGCCGCTCAACACCCTGGAGTCCGTTACGGCTGCCTTTCCACCTGAACGTACCGCTGCGGGGCGCCGTCGGCGGGCCACTCCAACTCGGCCTGCGAGCTTTCGGCGATGGTGATCGCTGAAGCCGCCATCCAGGTCGGCTGGTTTAGATCTTCCTTCGCGCGGAGCCGGTACCGCGCGCCCGCCTCGGCAACGAACCGCACTCGCAGTGAGCCGCCGACGCGACGCTCCACGCCCACGATATTCGGGCTCGAAGGTGGCAAAGACTGGTTGCCCAGACCCGGCGTCGGAGTGGAGAAGGACGCGAATTCCGACCCCGCGGCGCCGTCCGTCCGCCGGCCCTGACTCACACCGGCGCTCTGCGGGCCGAAGACCACGTGATCCATCTTCGTTCCGTCAGGCCGGTAGAGCACGATCTCTTCGCCGTCGGCGGAGAGTCGGAAGTTCACGTGCAGGTCCGGGCGAGTCGGTTGGTTCTGGCTGGTCTCCTCGTCGGCCCATACCAGCAGGAATCCGCCTGCCGGCACGCGGTAGTCCGACGGGATTCGGTACTTGGTCGGATTCGCGCTTGTGTCGGTCAGGAACCATCCGGCGAGGTCCACCGCCGTCGATCCAGGATTGTAGAGTTCAAACCAATCGTCGGAGTCCTGGTCAGCGGGGTCGCGGGCGAACCCATCATTCGACGCCATCCATTCGTTAATCCACACGCGGTCGTCCTGGATGGCCGTGCCGTTGGGCAGGCCCGGTGTGGGCTGCGGCAGGACGTCGTCCGCGTGAACCCAGGCTTCCGGCAGGTGTCCGAACGTTGCACCGGCCGGAACCTCGCCATAGTGGAGGTAATCGGCAGTAAACAACCGATCCGTGAGTGCCCGGCTGAGCACGACCACGCCGTCCCGGGAGGTGGGGCGGAAGGACGCGTGTGGGGCGTCGGGTGTGCCTTCGGCAGTTTCGCCATCGAGCCACACAATGAGGAAACCGCCCGCGGGAACACGGCTCCCCGATGGAAACCTCCATCTGCCGGGCTCCAACGCGTTGTCGGTGAGAAAGTAGTCATCCAGGACGGCGGATGTGCCGCCCGAATTGTGAAGTTCGAGCCAGGGTTCCGCGTGCCCGGAGGCGTCGCGCAGCCCGTCGAGGTTCACTGGTTGCACCTCGTTGACCCACAACAGCGGGATCGGCTCCATGGTCTCCGCGACGGAGTTCCGCCGGCCGGGCGTGGCATCTGGTCCCAGGCTGGCCCGCGGTCGCAGGTCCGCGGTCAATCGTGGTCCGCCGTCCAGGCCGATTAAGACCCCCTGTGCCCCCAACGTTTGATAGCGGCCGGTGAGGCGATAAGTGGCGCCGACGACAATACCGGCGACTCCCTGGCTGACCGCATTGGTCAGGGAACCGTCGCCACCCAGCGTCCCGGACAGCCGCAGGGCGAATTCCGGCGTGGGATCGGATTGGGCATCGGTGACCTCCACGCGAGCGGAGTCCTCATGCGCGCCTTGCCGGCTCCACTCGGCGCCGAGTTCGGTTTGGAAGCCGCCGTTGCGCAGCAGATCCTCCTGCTCGCCCTCTCGTGTGAGCGCGAGGTTGTCCACGAGCACCACGCCAGGCGGTTGTTGGCGGGTGAGAGTGAATGCCGAGCTTCCACCGGCGAAGCTAAATGTGCCGGTGGCCCGCCGGCCGCTGGCGTCGATGCGACCCGAGAAGCTGCCGTCGATATCGACCCAGGTGAACCGGATGGCGCCACTGGCGTCGGCACTGACCTCGGCGAGGTCGGATCCGGCCAGGTCCGGGTCGGAGGAAGCGTCGCCGGCGTAAAATCGGCCCAAGAGGGTCCCCTCGGCATTGCGGGTAAACTCCACACCGAAGTCGAAGGAAAAGACAGTGAGAGTGCCGCTCCACCGACCGGCAAGGTCGCCTGGCGCGAGCGCGGGAGGGAACGAAGAGACATACAAAAGCAGGTTCGTTCCACCGGCCCGCCCGGTCACCGAGAATTCCGTCCACGGACTGGTATTGGTGGGAGGGGAGTAAGTCGCCCAATCGCCGACGCGGTCATCCTCGCCGCGGGAAGCGTCGCGCAGTTGCAGCGAGTGTCCCGGTGTGACTGCGGGCCAGGGTCCGTCCGGGCGATAAGTGACGGCGGTGAGGGTGACCGCCGGGTTGGTGCCCCTGGCGGGGCGCACCACGGCGAGTGTCCCGCCTTGCGGATTCGGCGCCCATGACAACAAGGCCGAGGGGAACTGATTGCGGCTGAACTCTGCCTGGTAACCGGCCATCGAGGTTCCGAGCACAAGGAATTGGCCCGGCGAAAGCGCGGAATTCGCCGGGAAATCGTAATGTCCGGGCCCGACGAACTGCAGGCCGGACAGGTCGAAGGATTGCCGGTCGGAAGGGTTGTAAAGCTCGATGAACGATCCGCCTTCAATTCGCGGGGAGGCGTGGATCTCGTTGATGACGATCCGCTCCGACTCCGCCAACGGCGATTGGGCGAGATTGACGCTGAGGGTGCGAGCGGCACCGAGGTCCTGGCCGGAGGCGTCCACCGGAGTGAAGGCAACGTCGTGGCGGCCCGGCTCGAGCGGAACGGTAAGAAACCAGCGATCCGCCAGGAACCATAGCACGGGCCGGATCTCGCCGTTCACGCGCAGGCCGGTCATTTCGACCGGGCCCTGGCCCTGGACGAACAGGACGGGATCCGATGTCACGCCGTTGTCGAGGCCGGTCTCGAGCGTGTAGGGACGGTCGAGCGCGGCGACCTGTTCCAACAGGTACCCGCGTTGATCGCGAACATAGTTGATGGCGGGGGTTACGCTCCCGGCCGACACACCGTTTTCCAGCAACCCGGCGCGCACCGCTTCGGCGCGGGCGTTAAAGTGCTCGGCCAGCATGGGGCCGTTGACAAGCTTCTTGACCGCCCGCCAGTAGGCGCGCTGAAACGCGGGGTACTGGTAGAGTTTCGCCACGGTGGCATCGATGGTGGCGAAGGGATAGTTGCCCGGCCCCTCGCCGCTGGCGCTCAGGACAAAATCAACATCCCAGATGTAGAGGCGCCATGGCGCGCGTTCGGGCCGATAGGCGTACATGTTCTTTCCGCGCGAGTAGCCGAAACTGTCCCAATTCCCAACCGCGTGTTCCAAGGCAAAGACCCCGGCCCACTCGTCCATGTCCATTTCCCGTTCCAGATCGCGTTGAAATTCCAATAACTGCGCCGGCGGCACGGCGGCGTCGACCAGGCGGAACAACGCGGCGAAGTCATGCGCCGATTGCTTCACGGCGCGCGGCCGGAAGCCCCAGCGGTATCGCGCGGTGTTGCGCGAACCATCCGAGCGCCGGAAGTCCTCGAGCAGGGCGTCCTGGTTGAATTCCATGTCGCCCGCTCCGGTGAATTCAAACCAGTCCTCGATCTTGTGCAGGTTGCCGTCGTCGTCCCCCGGTGACCAATTGCGGAGATAGGCGCTTCCGGGTTGCTGGGTGTCCTCGTAAATCTGGCCGCGTTTCGCGCTGTTCAGGAACAGGTGCACGAAGCGGCGGTGCAGGTAGGGCAAGCCGATCTCCGCCGCGAACTCATACGCTCGCTGTTCCATTTGACGGGTGTCGTCTCGGATGGGCCAGTCCATCACGAAATCCTGCTCCCCGAGGAAGGGTTCGTCCCCGGGGAAATGAAGAACGTAACCGCAAAGCGTTGAACCGGCCGGACCGTTGTAGCCCGGGCTGACGAAGGGACTGCCACTGTAGAGCGCGCCAAGGCCGTACACGGCGCGGACGGCGCCGTACACGAAGGTCGCGTCGAGGTCTCCATTGTGCAGCTTGGGCCGACCGGCCCAGCGTGTTTCCGTCGCGCGGGTGATCCAGATGCGGTATGTACCGAGATTGCCCGCGGGTTGCGGTTCGCCCCAGCGCACAAGGGCCTCGCGACCGACGGTGGTGCGCGGCACGCGGAACCCCGAATCGTCCGGACCGAGCGTGACGTGGAACGCCGCCATCGACCGGGCCGGTCCTCCCGGAATGAGTCCCGTGTACACACCGTCGCCGGCCACCCGATCGGCGCCCCCCCCTGCGTCGTTCATGGTCTGGGGCTCAGCGAATTCGGTGGCCGGATCGATCCGGTAATGAAGGACAGGAAGGTCGTTTCCAGGGTCGCCCGAGACGCGCACGGTGACGCGCACGGGTTGGCCCTCGGCGGGCAGCACCGGGAAATGCGCCAGATCGGCGAGGGCAGGCCGGGGAGCCCCGAGCGAATGCGTATTCGGTTGCGCGGGGCTGCCAAGGTCCTCGGGGACCTCGAGGCGAATTGGCAGTTCCAGGTAATTGCCCTTCACCCGGAATAGCAGATCGCGTGTGCCGGCGAGCCATCGCGCGCGGAGCCGCAGGGTCGCGTTGGTGCCGTCTCGTAAGCCGGTGCGCAGGACGGCGCGGACGGAATTGATCCCGTTGTCACCTCGGCCGCTGGCCCGCAGGTGCAAGGACTGCGCCGAGCCGCCGAAACCGCCGTTCGTCGAAAGCCCCGATCGTTCATGCGTTCCGCCAGCGCTCCAGCCGGTCAGCCCTCGCTCGAGATCCGGGTTCGCGAGCAGGTTGGTGCTCCCAACCGCGAAGACCTCGGCGTCGTCCACCAGCGTCTCGCCGGCGCCCAGCAGGAACACGCGGACGTCGGTCATCCCGCCCAGGCCGCCTTCCAGAAGGCCCGAGACTTCGTAAGTCTGCCAGGTGGCGCGGCCCGATTCGTCGCTGGCCGTCCAACTGGAGCCGAGGTCGGGATCCAATTCCGGGTGCAGGAGTTCGAGACTGCTCCCGCCACCGTCGGCGAGGGACGGCCATTCACCGTCGCCGCGATACGTGAATCCGAATTCCACGGCGCCCGCTTCATCGAGCAACGTCACCCGCTCGCCACCAGGCGCAAGACGGCCGGTGAACTCACCGAGGATCCGCCCGGCCGGAAGGTTCGGATAAGTCAGCCGCAGTCGGGCGGAGTTTCGCGCCACCACAGCGCGTTCGCCCGGACCCAGGCTCCGAGTTGCCGGGAAGTCAAAAGCGACGCCGTCGGCCAGTCGCCAGCCCTTGAGTGCAACCGCCTGCGAGCCCGGATTCCATATTTCGAGGTACTGGTCATCGTCTCTGCCCGTGATCGGGTGGTACATGACTTCGCTGATCACCAGGCGCGGCGGTTGCGGGGTGCCATTGGGTCGGCCGGGGGTGGGGGCGGTCAATCGACGCAACTCCGCGCGATCCAGGTTGACCCGGCCCAATGCGACGTTGGAATTCGACCCGCTGAATGCGACGACGTCCCAGACCCGTCCCCCTGCCCCGTCGCGGAGGAACAGCGGGCATGGAAGCGCAGAGACGAGCGGTGGAAGGTCCATCGTGGTGCGTTCGCCGGGCGCCAGCGATCGGGTCGGCAACGGGATCACCGCGTCCTGGTCGTCCAACGGCCCGGCGACGATCACGCCCCCGAGCGCGGCCGGGTCCACGCCGGAGTTTAAGACCTCAATGAAGCGCGGAATGGCGCCGTCCCGACCGGTGAACACTTCGGTGATTCGCAAGCCGGTGCGGGGATCCGCATCCACGGCGTCCGCTCGTCCGGGCGATCCGAAGACCTGCTGGCTGGCCGACCATGCCCGCGGATCGCCTTCGCCCCAACTGGGCCGCGCCAGCACCAGGGTGTGACCCTCGCCATCTGCCGCAAGTGGCCAGGGCTCGCGATCCGAATAGGGCACTTCCAGGAGCAAGGCCCCAAAAGGACTCCACAGGCGCACGATATCGCTGTCGCGGTCCAGGGTGCCCTCCCACGGACCCAGCAGCCGATCGGCGGGGAGCTCGGGATGCCGGAGACGTAATTCGGCCGGGTTTTGGGCGATGACCACATACCCGCCGGGCGGAAGCTCGAAGTTACTCGGGAAGACATACCGAACCGCGTTGGCCTCGAGACGATGGCCGCCGAGTGACGTGGATGTGAAGTCGCTGTTGAACAGCTCAACGAACTGGTGCGGGGATTCACCCGACTCCCGCTTTCCCGGCGGGTTGTAATTGATCTCGGTGATCGCGAGCGCCGTGCGGCGGCTGGACGGTCCCGCTGGTTCGAGAGGCGACGGCATCGGGTCATCGGAGTCGCCCGTCGCGTCCGCCCATTTATCAAACGTCGCGGTCGCCATCGCCTGGGTCTGGGCACTGGAGACCGCCAGCCCGAGGAGGGTGTTGGTCAGGGGGATCGTCGCCGCCCCCACCGGCGTCCAGCGGAAACCGTCGAGGCTCGCGAAGCCACGGAAGAAATCGTTGGAGCGTTGAAGTCGCAGCCAGGCATTCGGAAGGTTGCCCGGGAAATAGCCGCTGACAGTGGCGTTGGCCCCGGGGCTGGTGCGTGACACGAACTGGACGCCGCTGATACCCGGGGTGATGACAATGGCTGCCATCCGAGCCGAATTCGTCACGTTCTCCCGGACCATGATGCCCGCGCGAGCCGAAAGGGCGGTCGGATCGAGGGCGCGAACGCGCACCTTGACGTCAAAGGCATTCGTTCCCGTGCCGGCATAGAGGAAGTAACCCTCGTCGGCGCGGCCGCCCAATCCCGCGCCTTGCGCCCGGACTTGGATCCTTCCGTCCGAGACCGTCGCATCCCCCCCGACTGCCGCGTCGCCGAGGACGACTCCGCTAAACTCTCCCGGATCCGGAAGCTGCGCGGCGCGGAGGACGCCGCCGGCGAGGATGACGACGAGAACGAAGCGCGGCACTCCCACCGGCCGCCGACAAGCGAAGTGAAGCATGCGATTAGGACCAACACCTCAGATCAATTGTTGCCCCGAGGAAAAACAAATGTGGCGGCACGATCGAGGATCGGACGCGATAAAGCCAGGCGCTCTCCCGGCTTTCCGATGTATCTCTTTGTTTCCTTCGCTGGTTCGACTCTGCCCAACCTGATGGCCCTCGGCCCGTTCCTATCTGAAATTGTTGACATCCTCCCGTTGTCGAGACGGATGTCGCGAGGGTGTGAATCGAATCGGCACCAACCATCGGGTGTGCTGAACGCCGGACGCCGGACGTTGAAGCGGCGTGAACGCCGCGCGCCAATCAATCGGGCGCATCTCAATTGTTGACATTTCGCTGGGTGCCCCGAAGAAGCATCCCCGCGGTCGGTTGAGCTCCTGGAGCCGGAGCTTCGCGACGGAGAGCCCGTCGGTTTTGAGGCTCCAGCGAATGAGCTTGCCCGCGACCCGGAGTCTGGCGAAGTAGAGGCCCGATGGTTCGTTCGACGGGGTTCGCGGACTGCGGGGATGGCCCGGGCCGGCCATGCTCCGGTTTTCTTGCGCGGCAGGAGGATGTCCTCCTCCGATCGCTCAGGCCAGGGTCATGGGGTCCATCCAAACCCGCGATCCATTCGCAGGCCATCGCGGCTAAACGGCTGCGCCCGTAGCTCAGTTGGATAGAGCAACTGCCTTCTAAGCAGTGGGTCGGGAGTTCGAATCTCCCCGGGCGTGCCAGCCAGCCAAGAACTTACAGCGCTGCGCGGAAGAGCGGAAAGACCCTTTTAGTCCACAGCTTATACCACAACCGCCATCCCTCTGGACTAAACCCCAGGTCCGATTCCCGGCCGGCCACAAACCAAACGACGCCGTGGCCTTTCCGTGGCAACGCACACCTGGCAATGAAAGCTGTCCTCTTGGTCCTGAGCATCCTCACCATTGGCAACCCCCGTTCACACGCTGCCAGCTGGGTGCAATTCTCCGGGACCAAAGCTCCGCCCCAGGACACGGCCCAAGAATGGTCGAACCGACGCGGCAATATCCTCGACGTTCCCATAGACCTTGCCCCTCAGGACCTCAAGGGAAGTGTGCTCCGATGGATCGCGCCGGGAACCGTGCAAGTTCGGGTTGAGCGTCTCACGGCTCCTATCCTGGTCGGCGGGGTCGCACCGGATAGCGTGCATCCCGGGGATCCCATCGCCTGGCAGATCACGTGGCGATCAGGTGCGGTTGGCCGCGAGGCATGGTTGCTTGGTCCTGCCGTCGAGACCGTCAAGGTCATGGAACCTTACCCGCCCCTGAGCCGGGTATCGGAAATGGCGAAATTCCCGATGGACGATGAGGCAATTCCGGCAGATGACACGCGGGTCAAATTCTCTCCAGATGAGGGGAACCTGGCATCAGTGGAGACCATCCCCGACCTTCATTCGGTTCCATCCATCGCTTCTCAGGTCGCCCAGATACTGATGATTATCCTGGGAATCCCTGTGATCCTGAGTGGCTATTTCTTCCCCTCGATCATGGCGAAGATCCGCCAGCACCACCAGATTGGCGCCGTCGTGGTGATCAATGCTTTCCTTGGATGGACCCTCATCGGTTGGGTCGGAGCTTTGGCCCTGGCAATGAGTGCCACCGAGCACGAGGCGATCAGGGCCCACTCGGCACGAACTGCTGCGTGATGCTCTGCGAGGGCGTTTCGTAATGCGGGTCCCTGATCCGCCGATCCCCGACCTTGACAGATCAAGGCCACTCTGTATCAAGGGGTTCGATCGAATGCCGTGTCTATGCATGCGTTTCTTCATCGTCTGACAGCCAGCACCCAGGTGGCGCCGATTTTCCGAATGGCTGTAATGCTCATGTTAGCCATGACCGGTGGATGCGTGATGCACACGCTGGACGCGGAGAAGTTTGAGAAGCTCCCGCACAAACTTAGCCGACTCTACTACACGGGGACGGAAGGAGGGTTCCACTACTTCAAAGGGAGTGTCTTTCTTGGGGCCGACCGCCGCTACCGAGTACCCGCATCCGCACTCATTATCACGAACACCTTCCCGAGAACGTCCGATCGGACCCAATGGATTCCGTGGGGGCAGAGTTTTTCGGGCATGGAGGCCGGCGACCTGCGTGCCGGGGTGATGGGATCCCGTTCGAACGACACTCCACGCGAGCCCATCAACCCGTTGAGAAACGACAACCACCGCCGTTGAGAAGGATTCGCCGTGCGCGACTGCCTGGCCCGCATCCGTCGCCCGCTGCATCACCGAGTGGGAGCGGCGCGCCCACAATGACGTCCCAATCCACTCGCGCTGGCTCCACGCATTGGTTCTGGCCGGACCTGGCAGATTGCACTTGTCGTCAGAGGCCGGATGTGAAGGCTTTGAACGTCTGCCTCGCGCCCCGGCGGGACACGAGAGGTACCGTGAGGCGTTTCAGATGGGTCGGCAGCGGCCGAAAGCGCGGCGGCGGTTGCCTGCAAAACGGCCGCTTGCCGGTGCAAGAGCGAACGGGCCCCGCGCAAGAGGTGACGACAATCCCCTGCCCCGGCAGGGCGCGGGCCTGAGGACGGGCGGCGTGAAGTTTCGTGCGTGAAGAACAAAAAGAAGTTGAAGAAGAGCATCCCGGATATGCGCGGGTCCGCGCCTTCCCAGCCACCGGTTGCCGAGGTTGAGCCCGGGGCCGCCGGCGCATCGCAGGGACCGGCAGTGTCGCAGGGATCGACGCCGTCATCATCGGGATCTCCGGACGGAGTCTGGACGCGGTTCCGGGCGCTGCTGGCCCGCCCTGTCGACGGCGCTTCGCTGGCGGCGTTTCGGATCGCGGTCGGCCTCATCATGGTATTGGAGGCCATCACGCTGACACGGCCCTCGGCGAGCACGGGCGGAGCGGTGCCGCTGCAAACCTACTACACCGATCCGAGAATCACGTTCAGTTTTCAATACAGCGGGTTCCACTGGCTTCCGCTGCTTCCGTCGACCTGGATGTGGGTGCTGGTCTGGGCGCTCGGGATCGCAGGTCTCACAATGGCGCTGGGCCTGTTCCACCGGGTTTCGGCGGGCGTGGTGTTTCTCGTGTGGGGATACCTCTACGCGGTGGAATCGACACGGACTTACTGGATGAGCCATTACTACCTGGTTCTCCTGGTCACCTTTCTGATGATCTGGCTGCCGGCGGCGCGAAGGTACAGCATGGATGCGCTTCGGTCCGGCGAAGGTTCCACGAGGATTCCCTTCTGGCCGATCTTCCTGCTGCGGGGTCAACTGGTGATCACGTATTTTTACGCGGGTGTCGCCAAGCTGAACGCGGACTGGCTGCTCGATGCGGAGCCTGTCCGTTACTATTTGTCTCAGCCGCATGTCACGACGCCGTTCGCGTCCGTGAACGCGATGCTGAAATCTGCCGGGTTCGCCTATTTCATAAGCTATTCGGGCGCCCTGTTCGATCTGAGCGTCGGTTTTCTCCTGTTGTTTCGAAGGACGCGGATTGCCGGGCTTGTTCTCATGTGCGTGTTTCACGCGACGAACCATTTCCTTCTGTTCCAGGACATCGGATGGTTTCCGTTGCTGGGGATCACGACGGCGACGATTTTTCTGGCGCCGGACTGGCCGGAGCGTCTGCGGGCCTGGTTCGGGTATCGGCGGGACGCGGGGAGTGCCTGGAGCGGTGCCCGCGAATTCCGCATGGCTAGCATCGTTCCGGTCTTCGTCGTTCTCTGGCTGGGATGGCAGAGCGTCTTTCCCCTGCGTCGCTATCTGATCCCGGGAGACGCGCGCGTCACATTCGAGGGGCTCAGTTTCAGTTGGCGGCTCAAGGCGGAGGTGTACAGAACGACTCCGTCCATCATCCGGGTGCGGGACCCCGGGTTGTTTCCAGCGTCGGATCCTTCAACCAACACCATCGATTGGACCCAATGGAAAGGGGACAGGGTGATTTATCGCCAGAGCGTTCCCGGCAAGACCGACTGGGCTCAACTCCCGGAGATTGTGGTTTTTTATGAGCCGATTCTTGGGGAGCGCATTTGCTACAATCCTTTCGCGAATGGCGGCGTCGTTCGGGACAACGCCGCGGCAAAGAACCGGTTGAACGAACTGTGGGCGGGGCTGTACGGCCGGCATCCTTCGTCGGTCGAGGACACTGTCCCGCTGCCGAGGATCGTCGACGCATTCCGGCGGGCCTGGGTTCATCGCGGCGGGTCGGCCGCGATGGGTCCCCAGGAACTGTTGCAGGTCATGGTTGCGAGGGCCGGCCCCAAGAGTGACGGGCAGATGCTCTCGATGCTGCGACGGACCCAACCCTTCGAGCTTGCCGGGACGCCGCCAGTACCCGGCCCGTTCCTGGTGATCGAGGACGCCGGCGTGATCCAGCGGGGAGCCGACGGCCTGCCGCGGGTTGTCCGGGGGGCCTGGAAGAACGGGCCGGCGACACGTCCGCCGGGCGGCTCGAGGTATGCCTATGTGGGCGGGGAACCGATCATCCTTCACACCGTGGAACTCAGTTTTCAGACCATGCCGGTGTTCCCCGACTCCAGCATCGTCGACTCACAGGCTCATCCGGAGCAACCGCCCTTCATTCCGTGGAACTATATGGAGGATGTGACGGTGTCGAAGGCGATGCACATCGGCATGCAGCCTTTCCTGTTGCGACGGTACGCCCGACGGGTGGCGGATTTGTGGGAGGCGAGGTTTGGTCGAAGGCCGGCGGTGTATGCGTCGACCGGCGTGTCCTTGAATGGGCGTCCCTACCAGCCGATCGTCGATCCGAAAGCGGACCTGGCGACAGTGTCGGTGCGTTGGTTCGGCCACAACCGCTGGATCATGGATCTCCAGGAGCCTCGGATTCCACGCGACCGTGTGTTGCCAGGATTCCTCGGCACAAGGATGGGTGGCGACTCTCCGACCCCTTAGAGCCCGTCTGAAAGCAGGAAGGGCCCTGCGACGAGGGATTTTGTGCGATGTTCCTTGGACTTACGAGATACTGGAAGGCCAGGGCGTCATGAATTCCGGGCGTCCACCGCCAACGCCGGGGCGGTGGAGGTGAACGCGCGGGTGGCGTGGAGCGATCAGGCGAACAAGGCCGGCACCGGGGAGGCCTTCACGAGTTCACGCGGTTGGTTCAGGTGGTTGTAGACCAGGGTCGACGAGTCAATGCCGAACGCGTGGTAGATGGTTGCAAGCATCTCCATCGGGTGCACGGGATCCTCCAGCGGACTTGAGGCGGTCTTGTCAGACTTGCCATGGACATAACCGGCCTTGATGCCGGCGCCGCCAATGACGGAGGTGTAACAGTACGGCCAGTGATCGCGGCCGTCCGGGCTGTTGCTGTTGCCCGAGGTGCTCACGCCCTTTTCCGGGCTTCGACCGAACTCGCCGATCGCCACCACGAGGGTTTCCGACAGGAGGCCGCGCTGGTGCAGATCCTCGAACAGCGCGCTCAGGCCCTGGTCGAGCATCGGCGCGGACTGGTTCTTCATGCGCTCGTACAGACCGACATGGACGTCCCAAGAATGATTATCGGAATTGGCGACCTTCGGCCAGATGACCTCGATGACCCGTGTCCCGGCCTCGACGAGCCGGCGGGCGAGGAGACAACTCTGACCGAAGGTGTTTCGTCCATAACGATCCCGGGTGTCATCGGATTCCTGGGCCAGGTCGAAGGCGCGGCGCGCCTTGCCGGAGATGATGAGATTCAGGGCGCGCTGGTAGTACTCATCGAGGTTGTACTGGCCGACGGCCTTTTCGATCTCCGGCATGGCGGAGGTGAGCGTGTCGCGAAGCTGGGCGCGCCGTCGCAGGCGCATGGCGAAGATCTCCTGGGGAAGCTTGAGATCGTCGATCTTGACGTGATCCATCTTCGACATATCCATGTCGTCCCCTTCCGGGTAGAGGTAATAGGGATCAAACGCGCGCCCCAGGAAGCCGGCCGTTCCCCCCTTGCCCACAACGTTGGATTCCTGCAGCGGCCGCGGGAGCATGACGAACGGCAGCATCGGCTCGGTGAGCGGCTTGAGGCGGACAATGTTCGATCCGAAGTTCGGAAAGTCCTTGGGACTGGGGGGCTCCAACTGGCCCGAGGGCGACACCTTGTCGGTCGTGTACCCCGTCATGATCTGGTAAATGGCGGCCGTATGATTGAAGAGGCCGACCGGGGTGTAACTCATGGACCGGATCGTGGTGAACTTGTCGTTCACCTTCGCGAGGCGGGGCAGCAACTCGGTGAAATGGACGCCCGGGATTTGAGTCGGGATGGTGCTGAAGGGGCTTCGGATCTTGTCGGGGACATTCTCCTTGGGATCCCACAGGTCGAGGTGACTCGGGCCGCCCTGCAGGTAGCACATGATGATGCTCTTGGCGCGACCCCATCCGGGTCCGCCGCCGGCAGCGGCGGTGGCGGTGGCGGGGTTTGCGGTCTCGGCATTGAGCCGGAGCATCTGCCCCAGGGAGAGGCCCAGGAGGGTGGAACCGCCGATGCGCAGCAGGTCGCGGCGGGTCATTTTGAGTTCCGCGTCGCACAGATCGCTGCAAGTGCCGCCAGGGAGTCGGATCATGGTGTTCCTCCGGTCAGTGGTTGAACAGGAATGCGGGGGTGTTGATGAGCGCCCAGGCGAGATCCTGGGCTGCCGTGAGGCGCTTGCGGCCCAGTTGCCGCTCGCTTTGCGCGACGTCCTCGCGCAGTTGGAGAAGGACGGGATCGACAGGGACGGGCTTGGTGGCCCGGGCCAGTTCGCGTTCAAGATCCTTGAGGTGATCGTCCGGAGGCAGTGGTTTGCGGGAGAGTTCGAGTTTGAAATCCCTCTGGAGGATTTCCGGATCCCGTCCACGGACGAAGGCGAGGAGGCGTTCGGTCTGCTCCGCGGTCCGTCGGTGCGCCTGGGTCTTGGCGATGGCGGCAAGACCCTCCGGAAGTCCCTCGGCGGTCGGGTTCGGGGAGGTTGTCACCCACAACCGGAAGCGGCCGACCTCATTCGGCGCTTCATAGGCATGCACCAGGGTGAATTTCAGAACGGTCCCGTTGGTGTCCCCAACCGGGTGTTCGAGGGCGAAGGTCGCCCAATGCGGACGACCGGTTTCCGTCCCGATGCCCCAGCCTTCCTTCCGCCCCTGCTCTCGGATGCCATTGAACAACTGGCGGACTTCCAGGCCAGGGGCGACATAGTCCGCCGCCGCATCGGTCAGTTTGGCGCGCTCGAATTTATCGGCATTAGTCTTCGAGGCATGGTCGACGAGGAACTCGGCAAGGACAAAGTCACCCTCCTTATGGCCTGGCCCGAAGGCGGGCAGTTCGGCATCGGGGAGGACCTCCAGTTTCACCCCTGTAATGCCTGCGAGGGGGGTCTCGGCGGTGACGACATAGTCCGGGAGTTCCCCCACGCTGGCGGTGGAACGGATCGAGCCGTCGGGGAGCTTGGTAAGACGGGCGGATCCGCCGACGGAATAGGTTTTGGGATCGAGCGGAATCCAGGTCGTGGCGAGCTGATGGGTGGTCAGGCTCGACTCCCATTCCTCGAGGCGGGATTTCAAAAGCGGTTCGTAATCCCGAACTGACGCTTCGGCACTGGCAATCCGGTCGAGGCGCTTTCGTTCGGCGGCGGCGACCCGGGGAGCGCGCTCGACGAGGTAATCGGACAAAGCCTTCTCCGTGTGGTCGACGGCCTCGGTCCGCTGACGTTCGAGCTCCGGTTCACGCTCGGACCAGGCGGCCTCGGCGGCGGCCAACTGGTTGGTCAGGCGCGTATGTTCGACGTCCAGTTCGTGAGCCAGTTTCGCGAAAGCGTCCCTTTCCTCGGCCGTCGCGGGGCGGTTCAGGATCCGCAGGAACAACTCGTCGGCGAGGCGCTGGTCATCGCGGACCGAGGCGGCGAGTTTGGCCAGCGAATTCTCCGGGTCCTGGACAGCCTCGGACACCGCGGGGCCGCTGAGCAGGGACATGACGGAGCTGAGTTTGATGTCATTGCTGCGCTCGCATTCGCAGGCGCTCTCCCGCGGAGGACGCCCAAGATTCGCCAGGAAGCCGCTGGGCAGGTCGATTGCGGAATCCAGCAATTGCGCGGCGCGCGTGCCGGGCTTGACGCCCGGAAAATTCGGGGTCGACCCTGTCACGCGGTATACCGAATCGAGGAGGACCTCCGCGGGCAGCCGCCGCGCGAGCGCGTGGGAGTAATTGATGGTGTCATCGGCGTTCCATTTCTCGGTCCGGAGGGAGAGTTGGTAAACGCGTGACTGACAGATCTGGCGGAGGATGTGGCGCGTGTTGAACCCGCTTTCGATGAACTCTCGGGTGAGGTGCTCGAGCAGTTCGGGATTGGTCGGGGGATTCCCGGCGCGAATGTCGTCGAGAGGTTCGATGAGTCCGACGCCCATCAGGTAACCCCAGAGCCGGTTGACGTAGCTCATCGCGAAGTAGCGATTGTCGGGCGAGGTCAGCCAGTCCGCCAATTGCTCCCGTCGCGGGGCGCCCTTTGGGCAGTCGTCCTTGGAGGAATACGGAAATGTCGGATCGACTTCATGACCGGTGCGGAGGTGAACGACGCCGCCTTTGTCGGTGTCCGAAACGAGTTCGAAGAGGGGTGTTGAACCTTCGACGGCAGTGCCGCCGATGCGGCGATTGCCGCTGGCGTCGTCGCGGGAGAGCTTCACCTGGGCGAAGTACTGGGCGAGTTCGTAATACTGATCCTGGGTCCAGCGCTCGAAGGGATGGTCGTGACACTTGTTGCAGTTGAAGCGCACGGCGAGGAAGAGATGCGTCGTGTTTTCCATCGCCTCGGTGGGTTCCCGAAGGATCTTCCAATAGGATGCCTCAGGGTGTTCGCGGTTGGAGCCCGTGGCGGTGAGAATGTCGCGGACAAACTCGTCATAGGGCACGTTCCGCTCCACTTCGCTCTTGATCCAGTCACGGAACAATTCGGCGCCTTCCGTGCCGAGGAATTTGCGATTCACCTGGAGGAGGTCGGCCCATTTGCTGGTCCAATGATCGATGAACTCCGGGCTGCCGAGGAGGCGTTCAATCAGGGCGTCGCGCTTGCTGCGCTGGTCGCGTGGATTGGAAAGGAACTCGCGCAACTGGTCGACGGTGGGCGGGAGGCCCGTGAGATCGAGGCAGGCACGCCGGATGAACTCGGCGTCGTCGCACAACCCGCTCGGCAGGATCTTCATCCGGAGCCATTTGGCGGCGACGAGCTCGTCGATGCGATTGTTGGCGGGCGGTTCCTTCCAGACGAAGCCCGACCGGTCGCCCATGACCGTGAGTGTCGTGGCCGCGTAGTTCCCTTCGTACCGCGCGAGGATCGGCGCTTCGCCGCGCCGGAGGGTGGTCAGGAGGCCGGCATCCGAAGTCGCCACGTCGGTGTTGCCGCTGTCGATGAAGGCCTCGGAGGTGACGTCCCGGGTCCGACCATCGGCAAAGGTCGCCAACACCCGCATTTGCTGGCGGGACCCAGTCTTCTGGACGACGGGATTCTGAGGGTAAAGGTCGATGTGAGCGACGCGCGGCGACTTGGGGTTCAGACCCGCGCCATCGGCAATCCACGCCCGCAGGATGGCGTAGGACTCGGAATCGGTCGTCGTTCGCAACCCGCCTTCATGGGGCACGGCGGCGGTTGCCTTGAGAAGGGCAAGACTCTCATCGGGTGACGCCACATTGATCCGGCGTGAAGCCTGGTCATCAGCCAGCGCGCGAACATCGAATACAGGATCATAACCGCGGAGGGAGAGTTTAAAGCCGTTCTTCCCGGCCCTGGCGCCGTGGCAGGTACCCGCGGTGCAGCCGAGTTTCGACAGCAACGGGGCCACGTCTTCGACAAAGTCGGCGTCATAACGGGCATGGGCGAAGCGGAGTTCGAGGGGCACCTGGACGGTCTGCCCTCCCAACTCGACGCGGATCGTTCCCGAGCCCTCGACTGGATCCGTCGTCCTGAGGTCCTCATGCGGCGCGACTCTCAGCACTCCGCGCGGAGAGATGACAACATCGAACGGGGTGTCGGCGGCGCGCTCGCAATCGAAACGCACCATCCGGGTGACATCGGCGCTCTCGCCGGACGCAAGCGTCGCCGTGACGAGCAACTGGACGTGCTCGTTTCGGGCCTTGAGAACGACGTGGTCCGGCTGCACCGCGAGATGGGTGATCTCCGTCCCCTTCGCCAGGGATTCAAATGGAGCCGTCTCCGAGGCCGGTGGCGCAGGGGATTTGCCGACCACGGCAGGGGCGGAGGTCTCGCTGGCGTCGAAGGGGGCGGCCGCGAACTCCCGGTCGATCTTGCCGCTGTCGGCGTTGACCAGGAGGATCCTGCCGGCGCCTGTGCCCGCGGCGAGGTGTTGTCCGTCGGGACTGAAACTGACGGCGTAGACCGAGGCGTCGGGGACTTCGATGGAATGAAGGAGTTTGACGTCGGCGGTCGTGAAATGCTCGATGGCCTCGCGTTCCTCCTTCGTGTACTCGCCACTGGTCTTCTTGTACGCGTTCAAGAGGACCTCGGGGATGACCGAGTCAAAGGCGGCCGAATACAGGTTGACGCTGCCGCGGCCGTCCAGGGTGGCGCCGGCCGCGATGACATTCCCATCGGGGCTGTAATCGACGCTGAAGATCCGGCCTTCCATCGCAGGGAAGCGTCGCAGCAGCGCCGCGTTGTCGCCGATCTTCCGGGCGGCCTGCCGGAACACCTGGTAGATCTGGGGCTGACCATCCGAGCCGCCGACGAGGATTTCGTCCTTGTGTGGGTTGCGCGCGATGGATTGCAGGCCGCCCCGCAGGGCGCCGGGGGTGATTGAGGTGATGTTGTCAATGAACCGCTGCGTCGCGACTTCGGTAAGCTTGGCGGTCATGTCGCGTCCGACCGAGATGACATGGGTACCGTTCGTCGAGAAGACGGTGTCGAGGACCCAATCCTCATGGGCCATCTGCTGGAGGACCTGTTTTCCACTCGCGACCTCGATCGCCCGGACGGTCTTGTCCGGGCACCCGAACGACACGAGCTTGCCGTCCGGGGACCAATTCACGCCGTAGACGGTGTCGTACCCGACGGGAACGGAGAGTTTGAGCTGGCGCCTGGCGACGTCCCAGATCTGGACCTCGCCCATGCGCGCGGGTTGACCGGCGGCGACCGCGAGCCATTGTCCGTCGGGAGAGAATCGCACGCACTGGATGCGCTCCGAGAGACCGATGAGACGGGCGACGACGCCGGACCCATCGCTGTGATGCAGGAGCACCTCGTGAAGGCCGGAGACGGCGAGAAGCGTCCCGTCTGGTGAATAATCGATCGACGTCACCACTGGCGGGCGGGAGTACTGCGGCGGATGATCGACATCGTATCGGCGTTCGGCGTTGGCCGGGGTATCGTCTCTGGCCCCTTCGGCGATCCATTGCCGGATCAAGCCGGTGTCGAGTTCATGGAGGGGCGGACGATTGCGCGGCATCTCGGCCTTGCCATCCTTCGGCGTCACCTGGGTCAGCAGAAAACTCTCGTCCGGCCGGCCCGCCACGATGGGGGGTTTTCCACTCTCACCAGGTGTGAAGAGTCTTTGAAAGTCGGTCATCACGAAATCGCCCTTGGCCTTTGCCGGCTGGTGACAGCCGACACAATTGGCCTGCAGGATGGGACGGACCTGCTTGTAGAAGCTGATAGGCTTCGGGTCGGAGGCGGGCGGAGCATCGGCGGCCGGGAGCACGCGAGAAACCGCCAGGACCAGCATCACAGCAATGCAGGGAAAAAGCCGATTCATCATGGTTGGAGCCGGCGGCGTTTGGGGCCGAGCCGGGGATGGGGCACCCTAACGAACCGCATTAGCGGATCGCAAGACTGCGCGCCGGATTTTCCGTCGAGAAGGAAGGAGCGACCGCAACGGACCCTCCATGCCGCACCCTTGGCCGTCCGACGGGTGAAGGACCCTCCACCACGAGCCCTCACCCCTCGATCGGGCGGCGGAAGCGGGTTGCGCGAGGTCCCGCGTCTGCGGGATTGGCTCGACCGTCAACCCGCGCCTGCGGGACGGGGATGCTCCGGTCTCGCCGCTTCGGCCTCGCACAAAATCTCTCGTCGCAGGGCCCTTCCCAATTTTCAGACGGGCTCTTAGGTTTCGGCCTCTCGTCGATGGCTGAGATCGAACCAGGCGACCGGATTTCAGGCGTTCGATGCCTGGTGTGCGGACATGCGGAGGCGGACTGCGTCCTGCGGGCACCCGACTTCGAGTATCACTGCCGCCCGGGTGAATGGACCCTTGTCGAGTGCGCCCGATGCGGACACGTGTTCCTGGATCCGTTGCCCGAGTTGGAAGAAATCCCCACCCTGTATCCTCCCGGGTACTACACCGTCAATCGGTCCTCGCCGATCCACATGGAAGGCGCAGTCGTGGAGGCCAAGATGGTCAAGGACGCGGAGGCGCTGCGCCGGCAGGTGGGTGCGCGGGAGGTTGGATCCATCGTCGATATGGGAGGTGGCAATCTCACGCGACTCGTCCACCTGAAGGAGGTGTTCAGCCGGGGCTCGAAGCTGCCGGTGGAGGCGGCTTGCCTGGACTTGCAGTTCGACGCGTCTGCTCGTCAGGCGGCGGAGGCGGCCGGGATTGCGTGCATTTCGGGCAACGTCGAGACCGACCTGTCGGGATTGCGGGACGGCGGGTACGACCTCGTCATTCTCCGCCAGCTCATCGAGCACCTTCGCGATCCGCGGGCGGCCTTGCGACAGATTCACGCCAAACTCTCGCGGCAAGGCATCCTGGTCATCGACACACCCAACCGGGGAGGCTGGGACTATCAACTCTTTCGCAAGAGGTATTGGGGCGGCTACCACGTGCCCCGGCATTTCCATCTGTTCACGCTGGAGGCTCTGGCCGCACTGCTGCTCGAAACCGGCTACGTCATCGAGCGCCAGGGGTGCACCCCTTCCATTGCCTTCTGGATCATCAGCCTACGAAATGCGCTCGGGCTGAACTCGCTGGAGCGCGGCCGGTCATTCTGGGAATTCCTCAACTTGAAGAGTCTCCCCGTGGTGGGTGCCTTCTTCGTGTTCGACCTGGTGTGGTCGAAGCTCGGCGGGCGCACGTCCAACCAGTTTATCTGGGCGTCGCGAGCCGACGGAGTACGCCACGATTCCCCGAAAGCCGGGGCCTAAGCCGTAACCATGCAGTTGGATCGGTCGTGCTTGCTGGATCTTTCCGGGCAAGAGCTTCGTCGTTCGCTCGTTACGTATCTCCGTTCCGATACGCGCCTCGCTCACTCCTCGTCTTGCCCGGAAATCTGCGGCGCAATCATTTCCCTCCCAACTGCATGTTTACGGCTAAGAGCCCGTCTCGCCGCCTCGGCCTCGCACAAAATCCCTCGTCGCAGGGAGCTTTCCCACTATTCCGACGGGCTCTAATCTAAAGGCCCGTCGGACAATCCATGAACTCCCAGGGAATTCCGAACCGACGCGAGAGATGCGCGGCGAGGCCCTTCACGCCGAAGGTCTCCGTCGCGTAGTGGCCCGCGTACAGGACATTCAGCTGGAGTTCTTCCGCGAGGGCGGCGGTCCAATGCGGTCCCTCGCCCGTGACGAAGGTGTCCACGCCCTGGCGGGCGGCGTCGGCCAAATCGGCGCCGGCTCCCCCCGTGACGATGCCGATGGAAAGACAGATGGCGGGGCCGCCAGGCAGGATGATGGGCGGCGTGCCGGCGGCGACCGCGAGACGCCGCGCGAGTTCGGTGCGCTCCAACCGCGCATCGGCTCGGACCCCTATCAATTGCCCGCGCGCCTCGAAGAACGGCCGCGGATTTGGCAGTGCCAGCGCGCGGGCGAGGAGCCTGCTGTTTCCGATGCGGGGATGGGCGTCGAGCGGAAGGTGGGAGCTGTAAACGGCAAGGTCATGTTCGACGAGGAGGCGGATCATCTCCAGGCGCGGTCCCGTCCACGGCTGGCGGGCGGACCAGAACAATCCATGGTGAACGAGCAGCAGATTCGCGCCGGCCCCGGTGGCCATGCGGACCGTCGCCGGTCGGGCGTCGACCGCCGCGGAGATGCGCGTGACCTTTCCCGAATTTCCAACCTGAAGTCCATTGACGGCACCCTCCCAGTCCCGAAACTCGCGTGTCCGAAGAAGGCGGTCACAATGCGCGACCACGGTGTCGAGGGCGGCGGTCTTCACGGCATGAGAAGACAGGAATCCCGCGACGGATCCAACGATCGAGTCGTGCAGAACGGCGCGAAACCCCGAGACGGGTCAGCGAAGGGATTGCGCGGGGACGCGCGAGCCGGTCCGGCGGGAGGACTTGCCGCGGAATTCGCGGGTCCTTCCATTGCATCGTGGGATTGAGCCCGTATAGTCGCGCGCGCTGCGCCCGCCGAATCGGAATCGAGTTTGGAAATGAGCGAAACTTCGTCTGAAGCTCCGGCCTGGAGTGTCGAAGCTGCCCGTTCCCTTTATAATGTGGATCGCTGGGGAGCAGGGTATTTCGACATCGGCGCGGACGGTCATGTCGTGGCGCGACCGCTGCACGACAAAGGGGCGGAGGTGGACATCACGGATGTCATCGGCGAGGCGCGGGGGCGCGGATTGCGTTTTCCCCTCCTGATCCGGTTTCAGGACATCCTCCGCCACCGCGTTCGAGGCGCTGAACGAGGCGTTCCGGGTGGCCATCACCGAGTTCGGATACCAGGGGCGCTACCGTGGTGTGTTCCCGATCAAGGTGAACCAGCTCCGCGAGGTGGTGGAGGAGATCCTCGATGCGGGGCAAGTCCCTACGAGTTCGGCCTGGAGGTCGGCAGCAAGCCGGAGATGTTCGCCGGGCTGGCGCTGCAGAATCCAGTGGGCGGCCTGATCATCTGCAATGGCTACAAGGACGCGACTTCATCCGCATGGCGCTGCTGGGCATCAAGCTCGGCAAGCAGGTCATCCTGGTGGTGGAGAAGCTGGAGGAACTCCGCCAGATCATCACCGATCTCGCGCCAGATGGGTGTGGAACCGCCAGGTCGGGATCCGCGTCCGGTTGCTGGCCAAAGGCGCGGGCAAATGGGCGGAGAGCGGCGGCGAGAATGCCAAGTTCGGACTGAGCACGGTGGAGATCCTGGCGGCGCTGCGACATGCTCAAGCGCGGAGAAGCTGGGGCACTGCTTCAAGCTCGCTGCATTTCCACATCGGCTCGCAGGTGCCCGACATTCTGACCGTCAAGAAGGCGGTGCAGGAGGCGGCGCGGTTCTACGCGAAGCTGCTACAAGACTGGGATTTGCGCATCGCATTACCTGGACGTCGGCGGCGGGCTGGGGGTGGACTACGACGGCAGCCGTTCCGCGTTCGACAGCTCGACGAACTACTCGCTGCAGGAATACGCCAACGACGTCGTTTATTACGTCGCCGACGTCTGCAACGCCGAGAAAGTCCCGCACCCGGACATCGTGAGCGAAAGCGGGCGGGCGATTGTCGCGCACCACAGCGTGCTGGTTGTCGAGGTGTTCGGCTCGATCGACAAGATCCGGACTCTCGGAAACGCTGTCATATGGCGACAACGAACACGCGCTGGTTCGGGAGCTTTCTCGACATGCAGGAAGAATCTCTGCATCGCCTCAACAAACTGGAGGCGTTTCACGACGCGCCGGAGAGGCGCGAGGACGCCCAGCAATCATGTTCGCGCTGGGTCATCATGGACCTGCCGGACAAGGCGAAGATCGAGACGCTCTACTGGGATATCAGCCACGAGGTCGTCCGGAGCTTTCGCGGGCAGGCCTACATTCCCGAGGAAATCCGCAAGCTCGAAGACAGCCTCGGGCGACCAATACCTCTGCAATTTCTCGGTGTTTCAGTCGCTGCTGGATCATTGGGCGCTCGGACAACTTGTTTCCGATCATGCCGATCGATCGGCTGGAACGAGCGGCCGACCGCGAGGCGACGCTGGTGGACATCACCTGCGATTCCGACGGGCAGATCAACAAGTTCATCGACCTGCGGGACGTGCGGGACACGCTGCCGCTGCATCACCTGCACCAGAACGGCAACGGGATCGGAGCCGTACTACCTCGGCTTTTTCCTGATGGGCGCCTATCAGGACATCATGGGCGACCTGCACAATCTCTTCGGGCGCGTGAACGAAGTGCACGTTTTCCTCGAACCGGACGAACCCGCGGGCTACTACGTCGAGGAAGTCATTGACGGGACGACGGTGGTCCAGGCCCTCACCTCCGTGCAGTACGACGAGAACGAACTCAAGACGGCAGATGAAGGCGCAGATGGACGCCGCGATCCAATCCGACCGCATGAAGCCGAGCGAAGCGATGCGACTGCTCGACGATTATGAGCGGGGATTGAAGGACTACACCTACCTGAGTTCTTGATGGGAGGTCCCGTCAGCGCGGCCCGCTCGGTCTCGACGTCCCCTTCCGGGGAGGTGGGTTCGCCGGCACACGCGGCGTGGGTGCGGGGAGAATCCCTCGCCGAATGGGCCTCGGTTCTGCGGGGACTGTCGGCGATGTTCTGGGGCCTGCCGCTTTCCCTGCTGGCCCTGGCGCGGCATTTCCTCATTCTTTACCCGACGATCTACGACCTGCTGTTGCCGGTGGTGGCGACCGTGCTTCTCCTGTTCGGTGTGAGCCGCGTTGGCCGGCTCCATCGACAGGAAAGGGTCTGGCAACGATCGGTGGTTGCGGCCCAGGTCCTGGGCGTATTTCTAGTGGGTCTCTCGCCGTTTCTTTTTCTGTGGAACCGGGCGCCCGGCTACGGATTCTTCGCGAGGGCCGTGCTGTTGCTGATCGGCGTCGCCTTCGCGTTCATCATCGCGTTGACCCGGCTGTTGATGCGCCTGTCCGCGATGCTTCCGGACGAGATCGCGCGCGGCGATGCGCGACTCTTCCATGCCCTGTCCACGTATGTGGTGCTGGTCCTTGCAGGGGTGGGCGTGACCATCTACACGCGTCTTTCGCCCATTTCGCTCCCGGAATTCCTCGCGCTGCCACGTCAGCCCTTTGGTTTCGCCCGCCAGGCGTTGCTCCTGCTGCTGACCCTGGTGCCGGTGGCGATGGCGATGTCCGTCACCTGGAAACTAAAGGAAGTGACGATGGGGGTCCTGGTGGGCGGCGGGGCGCGCGGTGGACGAAGCGACTGGTCGGGGCCATCGCGCCAGCACTAGTGGGTTCGACAGCCGAAACCGACGAACATGCCGGCGACGACGAGCATGGCGAGGGCGAACAGCCAGAGACCATGACCATAGGCGGCGAGGCCGAGGCCAAGTCCAAGCACCCCAAAGATCAGCAGAATGACAATGGCAGCCGAAATGAACTTCACGGGGGCGACGATATCAGGCGGCGGCTGGCGGACAAGTCGCCGCAACGGGTGTTCGCTGGGGATCTGAGGCCGGTCAGGTTCGGCACGATGGGCGGGAAGCCACCTCTGGGGCAAATGCGTGGAACCGGCCCGGCATGTGGCCGCATGGCATGGACTTGGGCTGGGTGCGGCGAATCGTGGAGTTGGATTCCGCTGGGGTTGAACTCCTGGCGTCCAGAGGTCCGGGGGACGGCACGGGCGGTCGAGGAGCGCCCGTCGGCGGCGCGCATGAGTTTGGGGATTGCCAATGTCGGCAGGAGTGGAGTAGTGTGATTCCGCTAATTATGGAAGTCGTGCTGATTGTCTTAGCGCTGGCAGCTCAGTTGATTGGGCTGGGTGACGTTCTTTCCGGCGATCTCGATCAAAGCAACCAAACGGGAACTTCCCAAGCTTCCACTGATCCTATGGGAGCGGGCCGCCTTGGAGATGGCTGTCTTGAACGATAGTGCGGGGAAATGCCTGGAATGAATTGTCGACGAATTCCCGTCGCTGACGATTGAGATGGGGCGGATGCAATGGATGACGGATAGCGAATAGCAAGTTCCATGCGGGTGGTGCTGCAACGCTAACACCAAACCCGTCAGACGGCGCGTGCGTCGAGGGGTAGGGAACATCTCTGCGACCCGCTCCTCCATCGCATCGCCATGCTGCATCCGACCATGGCCGACATTGCGACTTCCTTGCGGTCGTAGCGATTCGAGTTTGCGAATCTTCCGTCGACACGCAGCTCTTTAAACCGCTGAGGAATTGCAGAGAACTGTAGCCGATTCAATCGGTACGCCACACGCGTAGTCGACCATCCTCAGTTAGCGCCCCGAGGGCACTCGTGTCCGGTGCGAGTCGAAGAATCGAAATACCCTCGTCCCCATTTGGCTTTTCGACTTGCTCCACTTCAAATGCGGCTATCTCTTCGAACTCGGGAACGCGCCACACTAACCATTCTGCCGTCGGCTCCACCAGAAATCATCCTGGTGCTGTCCTGGTGAAAATCAGTGACTGAACGAACCGACGGTGGGTCAACAACCGCGGCAGCCATCGCCGCCGGACTCGATCCCAAATCCGAATACTTGCGTCATCGAAGATCGAGGCACCCAGCCATCGTTCGTCTGGCGAAAGAGCCATCGCTTGGATTTCCACCTCACCAACGTCGGTCACGTTTTCTACTAAGGTTCCATCATTGCTTCGCCATCGCCTTATTACTCCAGACGCGCCTCCTGTCCACAGTTCACCGTCATCCTTCGAAAACGCCAGACCGTAAGTCAATGTTCGAGTCAGGTCTCCGTCACCATAGCAGCTTGGCGGACATCAAGGTCCACAGTAACAATGCGACCTTCATCGCCACTTAGCGCGACAAATCTCAGATCTCCGGAAACACCCCATCCTTTAACCGAAAAATCTGGCGGTACAAACATTCCTATGTCGTCCGACTGCCCACTAGATACATTCAGCAGTCGAACCCGCCAATCACTCTGAACGCAAACAATGGGTTGAATCATCGCTAAAGCCAATTGGCTGAAACACGGTCTGAAAGACTTTCAGTATCTCCAGTGTAGATGCCGAAACGAGCGAGATCTTTCCTGAAGCGGCCGTCACAGCGATTCTGTCTCCATTTGGACTAAAAACCATATCGCCATGCACATCGCCGTACAGTCCGGGAACCACCACAGGTTCCTTCATAGGAGGGAGGCCGAAGACACGGATGTTTCCTGCATCATCACCTGCAATCACCGACTTTCCGTCTGGGGCCCACGCGACCGCAACTGCTGGTCGGCCAAGTCCTCGGTGCGTGGAAATTAACTTTCCTGTAGCGACGTTCCATATTCGAACGGTCTGATCCGCGCCGGCAGTCGCCAATTTATGCTCCATCTCCGAGAAGGCAGCATCCTGCACGCGTGCCGTATGGCCATGCAAAGCAATTGGAGTGCAGCGATTTTCCATGCGGCCAAATTGTCGGCGTCAGACCTCCATATGTTTACGACGAAATGGTGCCTATCCGGAGAGAATCGTAACCACACTATTCGTGCCACGACTGCTTGTCGCCAACATCTCTCGCCCTGTCACCATGTCGACTGACGCAAGCCACCTCTCGCGCCGGGCGCCCTCCTCCTTAAGCAGACCGAAAGCAATCGCAACCATCCGACGACATCTGAGCCCGAAAGCGCCATTCCCGGCCAATGCTCTGCGACATTGAATTGCCTTTCTCAGAAACCTTTTCTGAATGATCTAGTACAGTGAAAAACGACATCCCCCGGCGGAGGGACTGACCACTACTGCTCACATCGTGGCAACAATTGTCCAGCCTCTGCCCCGTATTGAGTCTGGAGGTGGGGCCGTTGGTGGGGTATTCGAATCGGAGGGCCCGGATGGGTTCATCGACGACCAGGCGGCCGTCCGGGAGAAATCCGCCGAGGACCTTCGCCTGGTCCAGGACGCGGCTGATCCGGCCGCTGGTCAGGTCCCACACCCCCACACGGTCATCGGCAAAGGACGCCGCCACCCAGCGACCGGTTGGATCGGTCACAATCTTGCGAATGGACACGCCGTTGGTGAGCGTTTCCAGCGGCGTCCCCTCGCCGCGAACCTCGCGCGCGAGGATCGACCATTCGATCCCGCGCAGGTCGGTCTCGCCGGGTCCTGGAATCTGCCGCTGCAACGCCGCCCGCGCCCGGCCGAGGTCGCCGCTCGCTTTGGCCAGTTGGACAACGGCGAGGTCGGAGCGGTAGAGGGCCCGGCGGGCCTGTTCATTGGCTCGCCGGAGGATGTCCGCGCGCCAGACGACCTGTCCCGCGATGATGGCCGCGACCAGGGCGGCGGCCCCGAGCACCCCGGCGCCGATGGCAAAGGCCCGGAGACGACGTCGCAGTCCCTCATAGAACACCACCGATTTCCCCGCCTGGACCAGTTCGAGTTCGCGGGCGAGCGCATCGGCCGACGGCTGTCGTTGGTGGGAATCGGGATGACAGGCCTTGAGGACGATTCCATTGATTTCCCGCAGGAGGGGACCCTCCGAGCCGTCCGCCACCTCGGGAGGCAGCCAGGGAAATTCCTGGCGATCCAGGCCGGTGGCCAATTCGTAGAGGACCTTTCCAAGGCTGTAGATGTCGGCCGCCGGCGAGCCCGGGCCCTCCGGCGGGACATAGCCCGGTGTCCCCACGCGCGTCATGGTGGCCTCGGTCGCCGCCACCAGGCCGACGTCGGCGAGTTTGGGCACGCCCTGGACGAAGATGATATTCGACGGCTTGATGTCGCGATGAATCAGGTTGGCCTCGTGGAGGACCGCCAGTCCCCGGGCCAGTTCGAGGGCCAACTGGACGCACTCGGCGGCGGGAAGGCGACCGCGACGCCTGAACAATTCCTTCAGTGTCAGCGGGACATACCGATCCGGATCGATGGACGAGCCCGCCTCGGCGTCGTCGGCGGGCTCCATGACATAGTAAAAGTAGCCGGCCTCGTCATTGCGGCCGACATGCAGCAGGGCGAGCTGGCGGGGGCGCCCGGAGACGGCGGACTGGAACCGGGTGATCCCCTCGAGTTCGCGGAGGAAGGGGCGTTCGTCCTCGAATCGGTCGCGACGGACGATTTTGATGACGCGGAAGACGCCGGTGACGCTTCGGGCAAGCCAGACCTCGCCGTAGCTGCCGCGGCCAATCGGTTTCAGCAGTTCGTAATCCGGGAGGACGGGCGGAGGAACGGATTCGCAGGTCATGCAGGGGTTCGCCTACGACTGGGACAGGCCGCGGTTCAACCGCTTCTGGATGCTGGCGAGTTCGACGCGGAGCTGCCTTCCCACGCGGTGGCGGACGACATAGATCGAGGCGGGAGTGAGGCGGAAGAATTTCGCCACCTTGGCCACGGTCCATTCGTCGACGATCAGGAGCTGGAAGATTTGAAGGTCGCGGGGGTTGACCCGTTGTTTCAAACGGTCGAGGGCCACGCGGATGAGTTGCCGGCGGGCATCGGTTTCAAGGGCCTCCTCGACGTCATCCGGAGCCGCGATGCGCTGGATGCTGTTTTCGATGCCGGTTGTGGGGTCGCTGAGCGGCTCGACGACGAGGCGGCCGCGTTCGCGCAGTTTGTCGTCCGCGCGCCAGCGTGCGAGTTGATAGAGCCACCGGCGGAAGGACCCGGCCCGGGAGGCGGGTTCGAAGCTGTGGATCGTTTCCGCAATGCGCTTGAAGACCTCCTGGGCGACCTCCTCCGCCTCGGCTTCGGTGAGTCCGCGCTTCTTGGCCAGCCCGCGCACGGCGCGTTCGTAAGTGCGGTAGAACTGGTTCCAGCTCTCGGCGTCGTCCAGATCGCGAAGGCGTACCAGCAGGCTCGCTCGGGTCTGGAGCGAATCGTCTGGGGACGGGTGATAGGCCATCTCGAGAGCCCGGCGGAGGGCTTCGTCCGGGATTTGTCTCACACGTTTTGCCACTCCCTGCCCGATGCGACAATCTTCATCTCTCCCTGACCCTGGAAGAACCGAGGCACACCCCCGTTCCGAAGTGGTGGAGCCGAGGGGATTCGAACCCCTGACCCCCACAATGCCATTGTGGTGCTCTACCAACTGAGCTACGACCCCACGAGATCGGGTTGGAATATCGCCACGCCAGACGGCGCCGCGTCAAGCGCATCGTCGCGACGACCCGTCCGGCACCCGGTTGCGGAACTCGCGGTTGCGGAGCGCGGCCTTCAGGCCGCTTCAATACCCCGACGGCACGCGCGTCGAAGTTCTTGTCGACCGACGTCCCGTCCCGTCCCGTTGAATCGGCCTAAAGGCCGCGGTCCGACCCGACGGTATCGCGCCTGCCAAGGATTTCGCGGGCTCGCGGACGGTCGCCTTTCGCAAGACCTCTAGAGGAGCATGGTCTACGAAATGTCCCAAGACCTCGTCGGTGAGTCCGATATTGAGGCGGCGTGAACGCCGCGCTCCGGTACGATGGGGTCCAACCCAAACGATGGACACTCTCCGCCGTGTCCCGTCGATCGAGTCCGGGCCGCGGCTTCGCCGCGTCACCGGAGCCGATTGTCGCGATCCCAACTGACGTGATCATCCAGCCACAACCGGTTGCGACCTCGCGAATGGGCGGCAAGACCCCGCAGGGCGTCGTCCACGGCAGGGACAGTCGACGGAAAGTAGACATCCACGACGAACTCCACCTCGGCGGGGCCCGACGGCTGGCCTGCCACCGGGTTGTTCGCCTCCCGGAGATCCTGCACGGCCTTTTCGCGATTCTTGGTCCAGAAATTGTCGAGGGGCACGGGGTCGTCGGTGCGATCGAAACGCCACATCCAATACCGGACGGGGGGAGCGTTGGTCGCGGCGCTCTGCCGCGTCTGCTCGCAGTCGAGGTCCCGGCGGGCGGCGAGCGCTGGGCACTGCCAGATCTCGGACGGCGGGAGTTCACGGTCGAGGACCCGGGCGGCCCAAGCCGCGCGGGGATCGCTGGGAGGCCAGGATGTCCAAGGTTTGTATCCCCCCGGGAGCGCCGTCTTGAGGTCGCGCCGATCGGGGAACTGGTCGTCGTGATCGCCAAGATACGCCTCCCACGCGATGCCGATCTGGCGGAGGTTCGAGCGGCAGGCCGTGGCGCGAGCCTCGGAGCGGGCGCGTGCCAGGGCGGGGAGAAGCAGCGAGGCGAGGATGCCGATGATGGCGATGACGACCAGCAGTTCGATCAGGGTGAAGCCGCCGGAGCCTGGATGCCCACCTGGTGAACGGCGCAGGCGCGCATGGCCGCGCCAAGAGTTTTCATGATTGGACAGCCCCGATGCTGCCGGAGATTTCCCGACACCGTCGAACGCCGACCTCGCCGTGTGTCGGTCAGGACCCGGGAAGGGCGAATGCGACATAGGCATCCCCGCTGCGGGTACCGAGCTTTCCGCCCCCGCAGGCAATGACGACGAATTGCCGGCCGCCGACCGAATAGGTGGCGGGAGTCGCGTAGCCTGCGGCTGGAAGGGAGGTCTGCCAGAGGACCTTGCCGGTCCGGGCGTCGAAGGCGCGGAACCTCTCGTCCTTGCTGGCGGCGATGAACACCAACCCCGCGGCAGTGACAATGGGTCCGCCATAGTTCTCGGTCCCGGTGGGCGGTCGACCCTGGGCGGTGAGTTCGGGGAGTTCGCCGAGCGGGATTTGCCAGACAAGGTCGCCGCGGTTGAGGTCGATGGCGGTGAGTGTCCCCCAGGGGGGTTTGACAGCGGGATATCCGTCGGGATCCGTCCAACGATTGTAGCCCGTGTGGCCGTAGGGAGATCGGATGGTGATGGTCGGAGCAGTCGGTTCCGGATGTCGCTCGGCGTGGGCATTCGAATCGGCGTTGGGGCTGGCGGCGTTCTGCGGCCGATCCTCGTCCCCGCGGAGAAGACGTGCCAATCCGCGGCGGTCCGCCTCGGCGAGGAATGCGAACGAAGGCATGTTGCCGCGGCCGGTCGCCAGCAACTGGACGATGTCATTTTCGGAGAGTTTCTGGCGGATGTCGACGAGGCTTGGGATGTTCCGACCGATCTCGCCCTGGCGATTGAGGCCATGGCATGCGGCACAGACGGTGCTGTAAAACTGCTGAGGCGTTCCGATCTGTCCGTGTCCCTCGGCCGCCTGGGTCTGGATCATCTGGAGGATCCACGGAATGTCGTTGGCATTGACGTAGAGCCATCTGGAGGTGGGGTCGAAGGCGGCGCCCCCCCACTCCGCGCCCCCATCGAAGCCTGGAAAAATCACGGTTCCATTGGTGCTTGGGGGTAGCCAGGGTTGATGGGGGAGGATCTGCCGCCAGCGCGCAAACACGGCGGCCTGCGCCTCGGGGGTGCGATCGGTCAGGATCTCCTCGCTGAGGAACTGACGCGCAAAAGGCGGCGGCCGCAGGGGGACGGGCTGGGTGGGAGCGGCTGCTTCGCCGAGCAGATCGGATTTCGGCACCGGCCGTTCCTCGATGGGAAACAGGGATTTTCCAGTCTCCCGGTCAAAGAGGTAGACGTGTCCGGATTTCGTGGTTTGGGCGACGGCATCCACGCGCCGGCCGTCGTGTTCGACGGTCACCAGGACGGGGGGAGAAGGGAAATCGCGATCCCAGAGGTCGTGGCGAACCGCCTGGAAGTGCCAAAGCCGCCGCCCCGTCGCGGCGTCGAGTGCCAGGAGGCAATTGGCGAACAGATTATCCCCGAGCCGGTCGCCGCCCCAGAAGTCAAAGGCGGCGGAACCGGTCGGCACGAAGACGATGCCCCGTTCATCGTCGACGGCCATTCCGGCCCAGCAATTGGCGCCGCCGATGTATTTCCACGCGTCCGGCGGCCACGTCTCATAACCGAATTCCCCGGGCAGGGGGATGGTGTGAAAGGTCCAGACGATCCGGCCGGTGCGAACGTCGTAGGCCCGGATGTGGCCGGGGGCGGAAGGCCCAGGGCCTTCGGAGACGCGGGTAGGCAGGATGAGGAGGTCACGGTACAGAGTTCCCGGCGTATTGCTCAGGACGAAGAGTTCGTCGGCGGGCCGGCCGAGGCCTTCACGAATGTCCACGTGGCCTTCGGTCCCGAACGACTGGACGAGTTGGCCGGTGTCCGCATCGACCGCAATAAGAAAGTACCCCGCGGTGAAGAGGATCCGCCCGTGGCCATCACCGTTCCAGTAGGTCACGCCGCGGTTGACGCCCAGGGCGGCGTTGCCGGGGGAGTTGCGGAACGGATCGAACCGCCAGCGCTCGCGTCCGGTCGCGCCGTCGACGGCAAAGAGTTTCAATCCGGGTGTCGTGCCGTAGAGGACGCCGTCGACGATGATGGGGCTGCACTGGATCTGCGAACGGTTCTCGGGACTGGCGTCGCCACAGTGGAAGGTCCACGCGACCTTTAATTCGCGGACATTGGCCGGGGTGATCTGAGTCAGGGTGGAATAGTGTCGGCGACCGGAATCGCCAAGGGACACGGGCCAGTCCTTCCCCGGGTCCATTCCGCGGGAGGCGGTCGACAAACAAAGAACGAAGACAAGGCTGAACACGGGTCGGGTCACGGCCCGCATTGTTGGGAACGGGGCCGGGGAAGGCGAGTCCGGAGCAAGGTCCGGGCCCCCGCGGTCCATGGGTCGTGGGGGGTCGGCAGGGTTGAGTTTCGGGAATAACGGCTGGCTCGTTCCGTGCATCCACGGCAGCGTTGCCGTTTCTGTGAACCTGACGTCCGATCCCATTCCGCGACTGGTCCGGGAACTGGCTGTGCCCGCGAGCGTCGGGTTCTTTTTCAATACGATGTTCAACGTGGTCGACACGTGGTGGGCGGGCCACATCTCCACGCAGGCCCAGGCGGCCCTTTCGCTGTCGTTCCCGGTGTTCTTCATCCTGATCGCAATGGGGAGCGGTCTTGCCCAGGGCGCGACGGCATTGATCGCGAATGCACTTGGCGCGGGCGCACCGGACAAGGCCCGCCACTACGCCGTGCAGGCGTTGCTGCTCGGCGTCCTCGTCGGCGGCTTCATGACGGTGCTGGGCCGGGTCTGTGCTCCGGTCCTGTTCCGTCTGCTGCGGGCTTCGGACGCCTACCTCTCCATGTGCCTTGGCTACATGAATACGATCCTGGCCGGGGCCGTGTTCTTTCTTCTGCAATCGATCCTGAACGGGGGCCTGCAGGCCCAGGGTGATACCCGGACGTTTCGAAATGTTCTGATCGTCGGGTGTCTCCTCAACGTCGGGTTGGACCCGTGGTTTCTCTTCGGCGGCTTGGGGATTCCATCACTTGGGATCGCGGGGATTGCCCTGTCGACCGTGATTGTCATGGGCGGCGGGGCCGCCTACATCGGTCACCGCCTGCGTCAAACGCCCTTGGCACAAGGGCTCCATCCCGGGGATTTCAGGCCGTCCGGCCGCGCCTTTCGCGACATCCTTCGGCAGGGACTTCCCGCGAGCCTCAACATGATGACCGTGGCCCTTGGCATTTTCGTCATCACCTGGTTCGTCAGTAGTTTCAGTCCGAAGGCCGTTGCGGCCTACGGAATCGCGACGCGCATCGAACAAATCCTGCTGCTCCCGACGATTGGACTCAACATCGCGACCCTTACACTCTGCGGTCAGAACTATGGGGCCGGCCGACTCGATCGCGTGCGCGAGACGTGGCGGATCTCGGTTCGGTACGGGTTGTTGATCATGCTGGCGGGAGGGGCAGTGCTTTGGTTCGCGGGCGGACCGTTGATGGGTCTCTTCACGCGAGACCGGGCGGTCATCGTTACGGGACATTCCTATCTTCGGGTCGCGGCCGTCACGCTGGGGTCCTATGTGATCCTGTACCAGACCGTCTTCATGCTCCAGGGCCTCAAGCGGCCCATGTTTGGCCTGTGGGTGGGTCTCTACCGGCAGGTGGTGGCGCCGGCGACCGTGTTCCCTTTGCTCGCCTTCGTCGCGGGACTGGGCCTGCACGGAATCTGGTGGGGCATCTCTCTTTCGAATTGGACTGCGGCCGTCTTTTCATGGGTGTACGGGAATTCAGTCCTGACGCGGCTTGCCGAGGCGGTGGCGGGGCGGGCATCGCGGAGCACATCGGGGGCGGCGGCTCCCGGTTGAGGTGACCCTGTTCCGCCACGACGGCGACGCTCACATTCGGCAAGAATCGGCTGGCGGACGGCGGTGACACCGACCACCTTGCTGGAGTCCTATGAGCGAGTTTTCCGTCATCCAGGAGGTCCTGAGAAGGGCCGCGGCGCGCCGCCGATTGCAGCACGCGCTGGAGGGGCTCTGGTGGGGCCTGCTGGGAGGGACGGCGCTCTGGATGGCCGCCCTGGCTCTCTATAAGATCGCCCCCATTCCGAGCGTGGCCGCGGACTGGGGCTGGGTCGCTTCGATGTTGGGCGCGACCGGCGGGTTCGCCTGGGGCGGCAGGCGGCGGATCCCCACCGCCACCGCCGCGCGGATTCTCGAGCATCGCGAATCGCTCCGGGAACGGCTGAGCACCGCGCTTGAGATCAACCACGAGGCCAAGCCGACCGAGTGGAGCCGGTTGGTGCTCGCGGACGCCGCCTCGGCGATCCGCGGTGTGGATCCCGCCAGGACGATGCCTGTGGGCCTGCCGCGCTTCGCGCGATGGATCCCCATCGTCCTTGTGGTGGTTGTGGGACTGGGCTTTGTCCCCGAATACCGCTCGGCCGCGTATTTGCGAAAGAAGCGGGAGGCGGAGTTGGTGCGTGATACCGGCCGGAAAATGGCGGAACTCATCCGGCATGAGCTGGCCCATCAACCGCCGGAGCGGGAGAACGTTCGCAAGGCGCTCGATGAGGCGGCGCTGCTCGGCGATCGCCTGTCGCAGGTCAAATTGACCAAGGCCGACGCCGTGCAGGACCTTGCGAACGTCGCCAAGCGCCTGGAGCAGGAGGCGCGTCAACTGGACACGCAACCGGCGCTGCGGCGCCTCCAGCAGGCGGCCCATTCGCCTGCCAGCGGGGACAGCCAGGAAGGCGAGGCCGTCCGCAAACAACTGGAGAAACTCCAGGAGCAGGCGGGCAATGCCGCGGCGGATGCGCTTGAGAAGCTTGCGCGGCAGCTTCAGAAGGCCCGTGAAATGGCGGCGGGCATGCAGGGTTCGACACCCGACGAGGCATCGAAGCAGGCGCTGTCGCAGGCATTGAACCAGCTCGCCCAGACCTCCAAGGCCCTCGGCATCAATCCCACCGATCTTGAGAACGCCCTGGATGCCCTGAAGCAACTCGATTTCGATCGGGTGCTGAAGGATCTGAACCTGGCGGGTGCAGACCTCGATAAGCTTCAGGACATGGCGAAAAAGCTCTCCAAGATGCCACAAAGCATGGCGCAGTTGGGGAAGGATCTCGCCGAACAACTCGAGCGCGGACAGGCGGATGCCGCGGCTCAGACCCTGGACCGGATGGTCAAGGACCTGAAGGAGTCCGGCCGTTCCCAGGAGGAGATTCAGCGCATCGCCGGCGAGATCGCAAAGGCCCTTCCGCCGGCAGCCGATTACGGAAAGGTCGCGGACCTTTTGAAGTCCGCGGGCCAGGGTCTCGCTTCCAAGGAATCGGAGGACGCCGCGCGCAACCTCGCCTCGGCGGCCGCGGAACTGCGAAAGATGGCGCAGCAGGCCAAGGATCTCCAGATGGCGGCGGCGACGCTTGAGGCGCTCCAGGACGCCCGCATGGCGTTGCTGAATGATAAACTCTGGAGTCCCAATACCTGCCGGGGCGGTCTGTGCCCAGGTTGTGCGCTCTGCAAGGGACTTGGCTGGGGCAAGGGAGGCAAACCCGGACGCGGCGTTGGGACGTGGGCGGACGAGAACGACTGGCTCTACTACTCGATGGAGCGAACCGAGCGATGGGATAATTCGGGGATCAAACGACCCGATATGGCGCCGCGCGGGCTCACCGACCGCGGGGACGGCCGGCTATCGCCGAACGTCTTACCGACGAAACTGACGGGTCAATTCACGCCGGGTCAGATGCCGGCCATCACCCTCAAGGGCGTCAGCATCAAAGGGCAGAGTTCGGTGCAGTACCAGGAGGCGGTGACCGCCGCGCAGAGCGACGCGCAAAGTGCCCTGAACCAGGACCGCGTGCCGCGGGCGTATCGCGGCGCGGTGAAGGGTTACTTTGACGACCTCCAATGAGTAGAGTTCGGATTGTTGGAATCGTCCTGGTGGTCTTGAGTGCCGTAATGGTTCCGGCGCTGGCAGCGGCCAATGTCTCCATGGTGACGGAGAACAGCGCGTATTTCGTCGACACAGGCGCGACGAGAAACTCGCTGCAATTCCACTGGCCGCTCGTCTTTCCGGCCAGTTTTTCGATCCTTGGCCTTGTGCTGATTTTGTGCCCGCGTCGTGCTGTTCCCTCGTAACAACCCGGCGGTCGACCCTTAACCCACCCTTGGTTGAGGATTGCACGGTGTCCGCGCATTCCTACTCTTGCCGCCATGTCCACGGAGTCCCAAATCGCGGAGTTCAGGGAGGCCTTTCTCAGTCTGCGCACCGAGATCGGGAAGGTCATCGTGGGCCATGAAACGATCGTCGATGGCACGCTCATTGCCCTGTTTGCCGGCGGTCACGTCCTTCTCGAGGGCGTGCCGGGTCTCGGCAAGACGCTGCTCGTCCGCACGCTCGGCGAGGTGCTGGATCTTTCCTTCAGCCGGGTTCAATTCACCCCCGACCTGATGCCGTCGGACATTCTCGGGACGAACCTGGTCGTCGAACTGCCGGATGGTCGACGGGAGTTCCAGTTCCAATACGGGCCGATCTTCGCGCACCTCGTTCTCGCGGATGAAATCAATCGCGCCACACCCAAGACGCAGTCGGCGCTGCTGGAGGCGATGCAGGAAAAGCAGGTGACAGCCGGGGGCGCGGTCCGTCGCCTGGATCCGCCGTTCTTTGTCCTGGCGACCCAGAATCCGATCGACCAGGAGGGAACCTATCCGTTGCCGGAGGCACAGTTGGACCGGTTCTTCTTCAAGCTGCTGGTCGGTTATCCGACGGCGGAGGAGCTCGCCGAGGTGCTGGACAGGACGACCGCCGGATCGCCCGCGACCCTCGGGCGGGTGATCGACGGGAAGCGTCTGTTGGAGCTTCAAAGAATCGTGCGCGAGGTGCCCATCGCCCAACACGTCAAGGATTACGCGGTCCGGTTGGTGCTGGCGACCCACCCGAACACGGCGACCGCGGTGCCGATCGCGAGCCAGTTCCTGCGTTTCGGCAGCAGTCCCCGGGGGGGGCAGACGCTGATCCTGGCGGCAAAGGTCCGGGCGTTGGCGCAGGGTCGTTTCAACGTGAGTTTCGAGGACATCCAGTGGGCGGTACTTCCCGCGTTCCGCCACCGCTTGATCCTCAACTTCGAGGCCGAGGCGGAGGGAATGACGACCGATCGCCTGCTCGAACAGGTCCTCGCCGCGGTCCCCACTGATCCCCTCGCTGCCGCGGCATGAATTGACTTCGAGTGGAATCGCCGAACTGTCGCCGATACCCGGTTCCCACCTCGATTTCGTGCCCGCTTCGGCGAACACGAGGTGACCGGCTCCGGCGTATCAGGACGGAGCCTCAATCCTCTCGAATCCGAAACCAGCGGATCGGTGGCGCCCGGGTCGAGAACGGGATGAGAACGGATTCCCGGTTCGCCCTGGCGACCCGGGGGAATCCCGCCAATGGTTCGAGTTCCCAGGGTCCCGAAAGGTCCGAAGCCCCCTCGATGGAGTAGGTCCGTCCAACCATCGCGCGCCAATCCACTCGGAAGCCTGCTCCCTCGAGGAGGGCCGTGATCTTGAGGGTCGGTGCCGGGTCCTGGGGGTCCGTGTCCGAAAGGTACTCTTCGAGATTTCGATAACCGTCACCATCCGGATCACCGTCCGCACCATTCAGCCCCATTGCGCGAACGGGATCCAGTTGGTGGCGGACCTCCCATCCATCCGGCAGCCCATCGCCGTCCGTGTCGGGATTGTCGGGATCGGTGCCATGCGCGCTTTCCCCCTCGGCCGTCAGCCCATCCAGGTCGACATCGCCATCGGGCGGCGCGGCCAGGGTGACGGGCAGGGATTCGAGGACGGCGGATCCGTCCGGATTCAAGCGGAGGTCGCGTCCGACAAACGCGGTGTCGAGGTTCAGCCGGACGCCATTCCCGGCCCGCTCCGGCGTAAGGACGACCGCGGCCACCCGGAGTTCGTCACCCGGCAACACGCCGCCGAGCACGCTTCTGGGCAAAGAGACGATCATGAAATCGGCATTCGCTTCGGCGGGATCCGGATCGGATTCCGGGGACCGATTGAACTGTTGGACCCGGCATCCCGGAACGGGAGTAAGTCCCGGATCCAGGGCGAATACCCCCTGCCCCAGCGCGACATCGCTGCCAGACCGAACGAAGTTCGGCAGGGTATCGTCGGCAAATTCGTCGCCAAGGAGGCACACGATGGCCGGCGTGAAGCCGCTGAACTCGAGGCCGAGAAGACCAAGTGGATGGCGGATCTCCCCGCCCACGCCCTCGAGGCGCGCGACACCCGGTCGTCGCGGGGAATCGATGAAGAGCGCGAGTGTTTGAGCGGGCCATAGCATGACATCGCGAAGGCCGATATGCACGGATTCCAGGTCGTCGTTGACGAAAAGCTCTCCGGGATTGGCGGCAAGGCCGCTGACCCCCGCAACGCCGTTTCCCGTGAAATCGAACACCTCGCCGGGCCGGTTGCCGTCGCTGTTCTCCGGGAGGGCCGGCGGCGGTGCCGGTGTGTGCCAGGCCGAAGCGACGCTTGTGTCGCTGGCGACGGCGCGCCGGATCGTGTAGCGATCAAACACCACGTCGAACGGGTCAACGGCTTCGATGGTGAATGTGTCCTTCCGGAGACGTGCACGGAGGGCGTGAAACCGGGACACAACCTGTGCGCTGGCGCTGTCCCGTCGAACGACCGGATACCGGGGGGCCCCGCCCCCGCCTGTGACGACGATATGCACGCCGTTCGTGGGAGCGAACCGTTCCCAAAGATGGTCGTGACCATTAAACACCACCTGCACCCCGTACTCGCGGAACATGGGGAGAAGGCCGTCCTGCAACTCCTCGGTATCGAGGCGGCCATCAAGATCGTAGTCGTCCACGGCATGCTCGCCGGAGGTCTTCATGGCCTGGTGGAAGAACACGATCTTCCATGGCTTCTGCGTGGAGGCCAGATCGTTGGTCAGCCAGCCATATTGGGCGGAGCGGCTTCCGTCGGCTGCGACGACTCCAAGTTGGGACCAGCCCCACCATGGGACGAAGAGCGAAACGAAATGGGCGTCCCCGTGGTCGAAGGAATAGAAGAACTCGGTACCCGTCACCTGGTTTGTCGGCAACGAGAACGCATCCGCATAGTCTGCCAGCGACCCATACTGGTCGTGATTGCCAGGGGTCGGGAAGAGAGGAAGGCGGCGCATCCAGTTCTCGAACTCACTGAAGCACCGCAGGTCCACGCGTCCCGCGGTGAATGAGGGATAGACAAGATCTCCGACGTGCAGGATGAGGTCGGCGGACTGGCGATTGAGCCAGTCATTCATGAGGTGTTCGCCGAGTTGTCCTGATCCGGTGTCGCCGATCACGACGAAATCCGCGTCGCCCGAAGGCCGCAGCGGGTTGATCGTGGCCGGCGTGGTGGACACTTTCCGAATTCCGTCGGCAACGGTGACGCTGTAATTCACGGGCCTGTCCGGCTGCAAACCACGGAGGACAGCCGCGTATTCGAATCCCGGCTCGGGAGTGCTTCGGAAGCGCGTTTCGGCGGTGACCGGTGGCGGGACGTCGATCCAGGTCTTCAGCAAAGGGCCTTGACCCGATCCCTCTGCCGTCGGCCCGGAGGGGGTCACCGTTCGCGCATCTTGAAGTGCGGCCGGCCCGGCCGGGACCCGCCACACCACAACGGCCTGGTTACTCGACACATTCTGGACGAAGGGTCCGCGCAGGAAGTTGGATCGCAGTTCTGGCCAGACAAAGAGGGTTGGGATGGCTGCTTGAGCCTCGAAGACCTGCAATGCGAGGACGTTGGTTCCGGCTCGGAGGAGATCCTTGCGGGCGGTGAGATCGATGAGTTCCGCGGCACCGACAGGATGGGGTGCCGGCAACATGTCCCAGGGGACGGGGTCTATTCCCTCAAAGCCCTGGCGGACGACTTCCACCCCGTTGAGCCACGCGATCAGGCCGTCCTCGAACTCCACGCGGAGGAACAGGGCAAGAACCGAGGCGGGATCCGTCACCCGGAACGGGCAACGGAGCGCCAGGCCGCGGAGGGCCATCCCGTCTGGAAGCGGCGCGAGAACCGTGCCCCCCTGCTGGTATCCCGAGTAGCCGGCGCTGAAACCGGCCCTGCCCTCCGCCCAGGAGGCATCGTCGAAACCAGGCTCCGTCCACCCGGGGGGCGGTGGAGTGGCCACCACGGCGAGGTAGCGCCATGAGGCGTCGGGCGGAATCAGTTGGGCCGGCTCCGCCAGGACTTGCATCAGGACGCAGAGGCCGAGAGGGAGGGCGGGGAAAGGTGCGGGAAACCGGGGTCGATGGGTAGAGTGGAAGCACATCGGACACACCGCGTGAAGGTCAGGTGAATCGCAGCTCGGTCGTGGCCGCCTTCGGATCCCAATTGCGCGGGGGTTTGCTCCCGATGGAAGCGACATCCTTGATCGAGACCTGATTGCCACGGGCGCGGGCATTCCGGACACCGAGGTCTCCCGGGCGGGCGATCTGCTGACTCACCCGCTGGTAGGGGGCCGGCTTGTAGCGGATGTACACCTTCTCCGGCGTGTCCGCTTCGAGAAACAGGATCCGGGATTTGGGCTCCGGACAAAGCTGGTATTCCTTGTCAAGAATGGTGCCGCCGAGGCTGAAACGCTTGATCCAGGTGGCCTCGCGCGTGGTGTAGGCCAGAGTGAAGACCCGGTCGCGCTCCGGGGTCCCGCAGTAGATCAGGTCCTGTCCGACAAACAGTTTATCCGGGAGTTCGATCACCTTGTATCGTCCGTCGCGGAAAATGAGCAGGACCTTGTCGAATTTCGAGCACATCAGTGTGAACTCGTCGCCGCTGGCCTTGTAACCGACATACCCGCCGTTGCGATCGTAAGTGACCTTGAAGGATTTGAATGCGACATCGCGGGCTTCGACTTCGTCGAATCGACCGGATCTTGTGAGCCGCGGGTGGGCGCCGGCGTGCTTTTTGATGAGCCGCTGGAGGCGGGCGATCACGAAGGCGACGACATTTTTCAGGTGCTTGCGGGTCTGCGCCAGTTCGGCCTTCACGGCGGCGATCTCGTCCTGGTGCTGTCGCAAATCGAAGAGGGAGATGCGCCGGATCGGGACGCGAAGGAGCATCTCGACGTCTTCGTCCGTGAGTTCCTTCAGCAACTGCCGACGGAGGGGGTTAAATCCTTCGTGGACCTCCCGGAGGACCGCCTCGGCCGTGCGGGCGTTTTCGATCCGTTTGTAGATGCGGTTCTCGATGAAGAGCTGCACCAGGGTCTTGTGGTGAAGCTCGCGGTCGAGCCGGTCCCGCTGAATCTCCAACTCGCGACGGACAAGGATCACGAGCTGATCCGTGTTTGCCCGCAACACCTCGGACACCGTCATCTCGACCGGGCGATTGTCGCGGATCACGATGATCCGGCTGGTGATGGATTGCTCGCACTGCGTGAAGGCGTAGAGGGCATCCACCAGTTGCCGGGCATCGACGCCCTTGGGGACATCGATGGCGATCTCGACCCTTTCCGACGTGTAATCCTGGATTGCGCGCACCTTCAACTTTCCCTTGCGCGCGGCGTCCTCGATGGAGGCGATGAGAGAATCGGTCGTCGTGCCATACGGCACCTCCGTGATCATGACCGTGTCGTCATCCTTGATGCGCATGCGGGCGCGAACACGGACCGAGCCTTTGCCGTCGGCGTAGTCCTTCGCGTCCATGAGGCCGCCCGTGGGAAAGTCGGGCACGATTTTGAAGGGGCGCCCCTCGAGGATCGCGATTTGAGCCTCGAGGAGTTCGATGAAATTGTGGGGAAGGATCCGGGCGGACAACCCGACGGCGATGCCCTCGGTGCCGAGCATCAGCAGGAGGGGCAGCTTGGATGGCAGGACGACCGGTTCCTGGTTGCGTCCGTCATAGGTCGGGACGAACTCGGTGAGGTCGTCATTGAACAATTCGGTGCGCGCCAGCTCGGTCAGGCGCGCCTCGATGTAGCGGGAGGCCGCGGGCGGATCGCCGGTGTGGAGATTGCCAAAGTTCCCCTGACCCTCGATGAGGAACTTCTTGTTCGCGAGCACGACGAGCGCGTCCTCGATCGAGGCGTCGCCGTGCGGGTGGAACTTCATCGCATCACCGGCGATGCTGGCCACCTTGTGGAGTTTGCCGTCATCGATCCGGTGCAGCACCCAGAGGATGCGGCGCTGGACCGGCTTGAGGCCGTCCACAAGGTTGGGGATCGCCCGATCGCGAATGACGTAACTCGCGTATTCGAGGAAGCTGCGATCCATGCGCTGGTGAAGCGGGTGGGCGGGACGGTGGTGGCCGGTGGGCGCCGCGGAACCGCCGCCGGGATCGCCCTTGGGGGATTCGGGTGTGGAACTCATGCGCGAAGATCGGCAGGCGTGCCGGAGGTCTTCACCCGCCCTTCGGGCACGCTCTCCCTCGGACGGGCCGGGGTGATGGGCGGTTCAGGGGAAGCGCCATCACTCCCATTCGATCGTGCCGGGTGGCTTGCTGGTGATGTCAAAGACACACCGATTGACGCCCTTCACCTCATTGACGATGCGCTGGGCGAGGGTTTCCAGGATTTCCGGGGGCAACTTGACCCAATCGGCAGTCATGCCGTCCTGGGATTCGACGGCGCGGACGCAGACCGTGTACTCGTAGGTGCGAAGGTCGCCCATGACTCCGACACTTCGAACGGGGAGGAGGACCGCGAAGCTCTGCCAGACCCGGTAATACCAGCCGCTGGATTTCATTTCCTCGACGACAATTGCGTCCGCGTGCCGAAGGATCTCGAGCTTGCGGCGATCGATCGCGCCCAGGCAGCGGACCGCAAGTCCAGGGCCAGGAAAGGGTTGGCGGTAGACGATCTCCTTCGGAAGTCCCAGCTCGAGTCCCAGCACCCGGACCTCGTCCTTAAACAGGCAGCGCAAGGGTTCGATGAGTTCAAATCGCATGCGGCGAGGCAAACCGCCGACGTTGTGGTGGCTCTTGATGAGGGCCGCCGGATTGCCTGCGATCGGCACCGATTCGATCACGTCCGGATAGAGGGTCCCCTGGGCGAGGAATCGCGACTTGCCGGCCTTGCGGGCCGCGGACTCGAACACCTCGATGAAGGTGCGACCGACGATCTTCCGTTTGCGCTCCGGGTCCGCAACGCCGGCGAGGCGCGACAGGAAGAGGCGGCTGGCATCCTCGTAACGCAGATGGATGCGAAAATTCCGGCCGAACACATCCCGGACCACCTCGGATTCGCGGGCCCGAAGCAGGCCGTTGTTGACGAAGATGCAGGTCAACTGGTCGCCGACCGCCTTGTGGATCAGGGCCGCCGCCACGCTCGAATCGACGCCCCCGCTCAGTCCGAGGATGACGTGTTCCTTCCCGACGCGGGCCCGGACCTCCTCGATCGCCTGGTCGAGATAATTCCGCATGGTCCACTCGCGCCCGCATCCGCAGATGCCATGCACGAAATTGGACAGGATCTCCCGCCCGCGCGGCGTATGGACGACCTCGGGATGGAATTGGAGCCCGATGAAACGCCTCCGCCGTTGCTCGATGACCGCGTAGTCCGAGTTCTCCGTGGCCGCGACGACGGAGAAATCCCTGGGCAACCGGGTGAGCCGGTCGCCATGGGAATTCCAGACCTGGAAGGTTTGAGGCAACCCTTCGAACAGGGGGCAACCCGGGTCCAGGACGGTCAAAGTGCCCTTGCCATATTCGCGCTTGGGTCCCTTTTCGACGCGGCCGCCGAGGAAATGCGCCAGGAGCTGGAAACCGTAGCAGATGCCGAGAATCGGAACCCCGAGCTGGAAGATCCCGCGATCCGGCAACGGGGCGTCTTTTTCATAAACGCTGGCGGGGCCTCCCGAGAGGATGAGGCCCCTGGGTTTCAGGACCGCGATGGCGGATGGCGGGGCATTGTAGGGCAGGATGGTAGAGTAGACGTTGCACTCGCGAATGCGGCGCGCGATGACCTGGGTATATTGAGACCCGAAATCGAGGAGGACGATCTGCTCCGGCATGGCGTCGAAAACCATTTCTCGCCTGTGCCGCGCATCGAGCGCGAGCGAATTCACACAGCGAAGGAGCAACGGTGCAACAGCGGTTCAGCCGCCCGCGGGAAACCACCGATACAGGGCAAAATAAACAAGCACGCCGGTGATGGAGACGTACATCCAGATCGGCCACGTCCATTTCGCAATGCGCCGATGCGCATCCCACCGCTGGCGCAGGGCGCGCGAGAGGGTGATGAGCGCCAGCGGCACGATCGCCGCCGCCAGGATGATGTGAGTGATGAGCATCACGTAATAGAGCGTGCGGATCCAGCCGCCCACTCCGATCCGGGTGTGAACGCCGTGCACCAGGATCTTGTGGATGACGTACGTCGTCAGGAAGGCGCACGAGGTCCCGAAGGCCGCCAGCATGCAACGGTGGTGCGCTCGGACGTTGCCCCGGCGGATGAAGATGAAACCTGCGGTCAGCAGGACGGTCGCCAGCGCGTTCAGCGACGCGTTGAGGGCGGGTAGATCCGAGACCCGCACCGTCAGCCTCCGGCTTCGAGTTGCCGGAGGACAGCGAGCACGCGATCGGCGGCCCCCGGCTCCAGTCCATCCACGGAGGCCCGCAAACGGCCCTCGGGATCCACCATCACGATGCGGGTGCTGTGGAGGAACAAGTCGTCCGGCGACGACCTCTCCGCCTCGGCCTTGGGCTGGAGGACCAGCAACAACTCGTGAGTGGCGAGTTGCCGGATCATGGGGGTCGATCCGGTGACGAACTGCCATCGATTCGTGTCGGCGCCGAACTTCCCGCCGTAGGATCTCAGGACGGCGGGGGTGTCGTAATCGGGATCCGAGGTGACCGAGAGGAGTCCGGCCCGCGAGTCGGGCGGCAAGCGGCGCTGGATCGAACTCATGACCCCGCTGAGTCGCGCACAGGGACCAGGGCAACGGGTGAAGATGAGGTCAATGGCCCATGGTCGACCCTGGAGGTCGGAGCGGTTGAGGGTGATCCCGGACTGGTTGGTCACGGTGAAGTCGCCCAGGGTACGAATGACGGAGAGCGGCGGAGGGGACGGCGGGCCCGCGTGTCGGAAGGCCAGCAGGCCCCCGGCAGCGGCCAGCAACGCGGCGCCGCTCCAGATCACCCATCGCAGTTCACGATTCATGAATGACAACGGCCCGAATTGCGTTCGCCAAAGCGGACCCGGGAGGTGGAGGCCGGCCGGCCGCCACGCGGCCTATTCAAAGGTGGTCGCCGGACCGGCACCCGAGACCTTGGCGCCCATCCATTTCTGGTATTCGTCCGGGGGCTGAACAACCACGATACCCTGGGACATGGTGGCATGCCCATTGCCGCACAACTGGGCGCAGACCACCTGGTATTTGCCATCCCGAATCGGGACGAAATGCACCGGGATATTCAGACCGGGGATGCAGTCCTGGGTGACCCTCATCGCCACGACTTTGAAGCAATGGATGACGTCCTTGGAGGACACATTCAAAATGACAGGCTTGTCACGCGGGACGTGAAGCTCGTTGAGGACCTCGAAATTGTCCTTCGTGGAGGGATCGGACGGATCGAATCCATAAGGATTATCGGCGCCGACGAGGCTCATGTCCTGCCGCCCGAACTTTCCGTCCGGCCCCGGATAGACGAAGTGCCACATGAACTGCTCCGCGACGACCCGGACGACGGTGGATTCCTTTTCCGGCGGGAAATCCTCGACAACGCTTCCCCACAAGGGAATGGCGAAGCCGACGAGGAGGAGGATTTCGAGGCCGGCGACGACGAACTCCAGCCAGGTCGACACCTTTTTGTCGGCGCCCCTGTAACTGGCCTTGTGTTTTCGCGACGCGCGGAAACGCCACAGGACATAGATGAAAAACACCGTCCAGCCGACGCCCAGTCCCCCCATGAGGAGGTGAAGGAGGACCATCAGGTGATCGACCTGGTGGCCGTGCTGCGAGGCGACCAGCGGCAGGTTCAGCAGTTTCTCGATCATGAGGGCTCCTCAACGGTTCCGACGGTGTTCTCCATCGCGGAGTCCTCCGCCGCGATGTCAGTCGAGCGCCTGAACAGAAACAGGGCGAAGCCGACCACGAGGGAGAGCACGAACAGGATGCAGCCCAGGAGGGCCATGATCCCCCAGTTCATTCCCTTGCCGAGGGGGGAATCCGTTTTGCCAAAACACACGGCGCAGGCTTCGGCGGCCCGGGGCGCTCCCGCCATGATCGCGCCGATCAGCGCCATCGCCCATCGAACCGGGGCACGCATCTCACGCTTCACAGGTAATCGATATTTTTGAGTTTCTTCAGGAAATAACGCCCATAGACGACCAGCCCCACGGCGGCCGCCAGTGACAACAGCCCGAGCAGCAGGTCGCCCGTGCGATGGGCGCCGGTGAAATACTCATTCAGGCACCAACCTCCCAGAAACAACGCAAGCAGGAAGGAGGCGATGATGAACAGGATATGGAACGCTTTGAGCGACACGGCGGCAGGTTCAGGGCAGGATCGGCTTGGGAATGTCCGCCATCGCGAGCACGGTCAGGAACATCATCCCGAGAAAGAAGAACCCGGTCATCAGGAGGATCGCGTAAATCATCTTCCGTTCCGAGGAGAGATGCATGAACCACCCGGCCACCAGGGACGCCTTGACGGCGGCGATGAGCAGCGCGACGAGGACCGTCAGGAAGACGGTCGGCATGTGGATCTTCCAGGCCGTGACCGTCAGGATCGTCCCGGCCACCAGCGCCAGGAAGACCAGGATGTACGTCCGGATGCCGCCGTGGTGGGCGCCGCGCCCGCCGTTTGCCTTGTGCTCCATCATGGCTACAAAAGGTAAAGAATCGGAAAAAGGAATATCCAGACCAGGTCCACGAAATGCCAGAAAAGTCCGGAGACTTCGACGCGATTGGTGTAGCGCTCGGGATCGGTCTTCCACAGCGCCGCGCCCGGACCCCAGATCCAGGCGATCACCAGGGCGCCGACAATGACGTGGATTGCGTGCAGCGCCGTCAGCGTGAAGTAAATCGCAAGGTACGTGCTGTGCCACGGTCCGTAGTTCTGAACCCGCACCGTGTCGGACCAGGCAATCCTGTACTCCTTCTCCTCCAGTGGATGACCGGCCTTCTCGGCGAGTTCGTGTTCGATGGGAACCTTTGCCATGCCGGCGGCCTTCGCCTCGGCGGGGAACTCGATGCCGTGGATGACGATGAACTCCGGCGGCTGCGCGACCCCGTTGACGACGTTTCCGCCGCCCTCGCGGCCGATCATGTGACCGTCGATGACCCGGCCGTCCTTGAGGACCACCTCGTAGTGGCTGAATTTGTCGTGGTACTCGTAACTCTTGATGCCGACGAAGGTGAAGGCGCAGAGGACGGTGATCGCCTGGATCTTCCGGTAGCGCGGGAAATCATTCGCCTTGAGCGCCGACCATGACAGCACGACCGTCACACTGGAACAGATCAGCACCAGGGTATTGACCGTTCCGATCGGCACATTCAAAAGGCCGTGCGGCCAGGTGCCGGGATACGCGCCCACCCGGAGCAGAATGTAGGCGGAGAAGAGCGCACCGAACAACATCACCTCCGACGCGAGGAACAGCCAGATCCCGAGTTTCGCGTTGTAGAGGCCCGTGTCCCGCCTCGGCAGGACTGTGTAGGGGATTTCCATGGAGAGAGGTGGGACGTCTCAGGCGCGGGCCATTTCGGTCTGCCGGACGAGTTCGTTCTGGGGGGTGAAATCCCGCGCCGCGTCCGGGACGCTGTATTCGTAAGGTCCGCGATAGACCTTGATCGGGCCGGCGAAATTGCCGTGGGGCGGCGGCGTGGGTGTCTGCCATTCCAGGGTCGTGGCCTCGACCGGATTATCGGATTGAACCTTTTCCCCCACGAACATGCTGCTGAAGAAATTGTAAATGAACGGCAACTGGGCGAGGGCCAGGAGAAACGCGGCCGTCGAGATCACGACGTTCCAGTGGATGATCGACGGGGAAAGCCGGCCAACCACATCCGAGGTCGCATCGGTCAGCATGTAGGAGGCCCCTCCGTCCGACATGCGCCGGGACATGCCCTCCACGCCCTGGTAAAACATCGGGAGAAAGATCAGGTTCATGAAGACGAACGATGCGCCGAAATGGAGTCGCCCGAGCATTTCATTCAGCTTTCGTCCCGTCGCCTTCGGATACCAGTGGTAGATCCCCGCGAAGAGTCCGAAGATCGATCCGGGCGCGACGACGTAATGGAAGTGCGCGATGACGTAGTAACTGTCGTGCAGGTGGATGTCCGTAAAGTTGAAGCCCAGCGGCAGTCCGGTCAGGCCGCCGATGCCGAACATCGGGAGGAAGGCCAGGGCGAAGAGCATGGCCGAATTGAACCGGATGGACCCGCCCCATAATGACAGGAACAGGCACGTCAGGATGATCACCGACGGGATGGAAATGATCAGGGTCGTGGTCTGGAAGAACGTCGAGATCCGGGCGCCCATCCCGGTCAGGTACATGTGGTGGGCCCAGACGATGAACGACAGGAAGCCGATGGCCATCACCGAGTACACCAGGGAACGGTAACCGAACACGGGTTTCCGCGTGTTGTTGACGATCACCTCGCAGACGATGCCCATGGCCGGCAGGATCAGGACGTAGACCTCGGGATGGGCGAGGAACCAGAAAAGGTGCTGCCACAACAGGGGACTGCCCCCGCCGCTGATCGGCGCCAGTTGGCCACCCCGCATCAGCCCGGTTGGAAGGTAGAAACTCGAACCGAAGACCTTGTCGACGAACTGCATCACCGCAGCCGCTTCGAGGGGCGGGAACGCCAGCAGGAGAATGAATGCCGTCACGAACTGCGCCCAGGTGAAGAAGGGCAGCCGCATCCAGGTCATGCCCGGGGCGCGGAGCTGGATCACGGTGGCCACGAAATTGACCGATCCCAGGAGCGAGGAGGTGATGATGAAGACCATTCCGACGATCCACCAGGTCTGGCCATTGGTCGGGATCGCCGTCGCCAGCGGCGAGTATGACGTCCACCCCGCCTGCGCGGCGCCGCCCGGAATGAAGAAGCTCACCATCATGATCATGCCGCCCATCAGGAAGCACCACAGGCTCGCCATGTTGACACGCGGAAACGCCATGTCCGGCGCGCCGATCTGGAGCGGCACCAGGTAATTCCCGAAGGCGGCGAAGCCCAGCGGCACGACGCCGAGGAACACCATGATCGTGCCGTGCATCGCGCCGAAGGCATTGTAGAGGTCCGGCGAAATCACGCCGCCGCTCGCGGGTTGACCGAGCATCGCCTCGAGCAACCGGCCCACGAGCGGGATCGGCTTGCCCGGGTAGGCGATCTGCCAACGCATCGCCAGCATCAGCATGAATCCGAAGAACAGGAAGGCGAGCGACGTGACGCCGTACTGGATGCCGATGATCTTGTGATCGGTTGAAAAGATGTAGGTGCGCCAGAAGCCGGGATCGTGGTGGCCCTCCGCCGCGTGCGGATCGGAATGGGGCGCCTGGGCATGTGCGGTCGCTGAAAGACTCATGGGAGGTTCACGTTCCGGATGGCGGTTCAAACGAGGGTCTGCAGGGCGCTATCGAACATCAGAAGTCCGAGCAGCAGCGGCAGGTACACAATGGACGCAAAGAAGACAAGCCGGGCATCTCGACGCTCGCGGGCCCGGGTGAAGCGCGCCGCCGCGACCAGAAAGGCGCTGCCGAGAGCGAGGGCGCCGAGCGCGTAGGCAGGTCCGGCGAGCCCGACGCCCACCGGCACAAGACTGGTCGCCAGGAGAAGCGCGGCACATATCAGGGCGGACCACCCGGTCGCCCGTCCCGCGGGATCCACCACCGGCATCATGCGAAAGCCGGCCCGGGCATACTCGTCGCGGTAGAGCCACGCGATCGCCATGAAGTGCGGAATCTGCCAGAAGTAGAGGATGCCGAAGAGGGCGAGACCGCCGATGTCGATCTCTCCACGGGCGGCAGTCCAACCCATCAGCGGTGGCAGCGCCCCGGGGATGGCGCCGACGAAGGTGTTGAGCATCGTCCGCCGCTTGAGGGGGGTGTAGACAAGGACGTAACTCACCAGGGCAAGGGCTCCAAGAAGCGCGGTGAGTCCATTGATGACGAGGGCGAGGTACGCCACGCCGCCGAGGGCGGCCGTGAGCCCAAGGACCAGCGCCAGTCCCGGTTCCATCTGGCCGGAAGGCAGCGGACGACCGGCCGTGCGCCCCATCAAGCGGTCCAGGTCGCGCTCCCACCACTCGTTCAGCGCGGCGGCGCCCGCCGCCAGAAGGCCGGTCCCCAGCAGGACATTGACGCCCGCCAGCCAGTCGCCGGCGCCCGTGCGCGCGACGAAATACCCCGTAAGCGTCGTGATCAGGACCAGCGCGGTCAGCCGGGCCTTGGTCAGCTCGCCAAGGATCGTCAGCACCGAGCGGAGCGGGAGGATCGATTCGCGAGCCAGGGCGATGGCGGCCTTCATGATCTTCGGGACTTCAAGACGCCTTCACCGCGGCCAGCAGGCCGGGGGACGCGACGGAAAGCGCGCGGGCTGCAGCCGAGCGGCGACCCAGGGCGGCGCGGCACAAGGCGACTTCGACAGCGCCGATCGCCAGGCAGCAGGCGCCGATCACGACGTGGGCCGTGGCGATGTCGGCGGCCTTGTTGGTCCACACGGTGATGGCGCCCAGCGCGACCTGCAGGGCCACAAGGCCCATCCAGACCTGCCCCAGGCGCCACGCCCCGGAGGTCCGCCCGAACGCGCGACGCAACTGAAGGGCGGCAACAACCACCAGCACGGCGACGGCCACCGCCACGATGCGGTGGGCCATGTGCAGTTGAATCTGGAAGGCCGTGACGGGCCGGAAATCGCGGACATCGGTCCGCAGCGCGTTCACGCGCCCGAGGAACGCATCGTTGGTGGGAGGCCAGAGCTTGCCATAGGCGAGCGGGAAATCGGGCACTGCCAGACCGGCGTGCTGGTGACGCATGGTTGCCCCGAGGACGAGCTGCGCGAAGATCACGGCGGTGGTCACGGCGAGCCAGCGATGGGCCCTGCGGTCGCCGAGGGGTGCCGTGACAAACCACCGCCGCCAGGTGGTCGAGCTGACCAGGGCGATGAGCGTCAGCAGGACTAGAAAGGCCTGGCCGAGTGCCGCATGAAAGATCCCGAGTTGATCCTTCATGAGACTGACGCGCAGCCCGCCGAGCACGCCTTGCGCCACGACGAGGCCCAACGCAACCCACCCCCATTGGGCCAGGCGCCGGTCCGTGGATTTCCGCTGGAGCCAGATCGCCAGGACCAGGGTGAGGAGGCCGACCAGGGAGGCGTAGAGCCGATGGGTGTGTTCGTAAAAGACGCCGCCGACCCATTTCGAAACGGGGAACAGGAACATGTTGTACCCGTAGGACGTGGGCCAGTCGGGCACTGCCATGCCCGCGCCGTGGGAGGTCACCAGTCCGCCTAGGCCGATCAGGCCAAGAGTCGCCAGCGCCGTCAGCGCCGCGTATCGGGTGAGCCAGACTTGAGAACGAGTGGGAGGCGCCATCGGCTCAAAAGGAACCGCCGAGGTGTGAACCCGGCGGCCCTCGTCAGATGCTGATACGATTCCCTAACAAATCCAGTGGCAACCCCGGGCGGGATTATTGGGCCGCCACTTCAACCGTGAAGTCCTCCGAGATCGGCTGGTCCGTGACGGTGATCTCGCGCGTCAGGGCCTTGTCCTCGGTGACGTGCGCCTTTCGGTGGAACGCAGCGAGGGTGTATTTGCCCGGAGGGACTCCCTCGATCTTGTAGCTGCCGTCCTGGTCGGTCACTGCGAAATACGAATGAGGCAGGACGCCGAGGTAGGCGAACATCCAGATATGGACATCGCATTTGATCCGGACGAAGACCTCCGGATGTTCAAAGGTCCGCTCGATGTCTTTGCTTCCGGCCATCTGGGCGAGGTTGAACTCCTTGTTGCCCGACCTTGGGCTCGGGATCGCGTGGACGTTGTGCAGGAAGGGATCGGAATTGCGGACGATGATTTTCTGCCCGGTCTGGGCGCCCAGAACGTACGGGACGTACTCGCAGCCCTTCTGATCGAGGAGGACCGGCTTGGTGGGCTCAGGGCTTTTGAGCGTGTCGCTCTTGAGGTAGACGAAGACGTCCGCCAGTCCGTGGTCCGCGCCCGTGACATAGAACCGGGTCGTCGGCTTCTCGTTGGGCCACAGCTTCCCGCACGCCGGGTCGAGCGGGAGCGGTTTTTCGGGCGGTGGTGTGCCCTTCAGAGTGATCTTGCCGGTAATGTTCCCGGCGGATGCGGACGCAAGCCCGGCGACCAGCGCCGCGCCAACGAATACCTTGAGCGATCTCATCTTAGTTTTCTAAAGCCAAAATTCTCGAAGCCAATTCCCCTACAGGGTGAGGGCACCCCCTGCAAGCGATTTGTTCGGTGCTCCGGGAGGTAGAAGCGGTCCTTCTGCGGTGTATCGACCGCCCTCCAGGAACCGGCCCTGACCCGACTGCGCGCGCCTGCTGGAGCGGGTGGCCCGCTGGAAAAAACCATCATCCTCCACGCCTGGAGACCCCGTCCAGGCGCGCCATCAACCGGACCATCGAGAGCGCTGTCTGCGCCGCTTCGCCGCCACGGTTATGCCGCGGGTCGAGGCACCGCGCGTCCGCCTGCGTCCGGTTCGCGACCAACAGCACCTCGTGCACAATCGGGATGCGGTGACGGACACTTGTGCCCATCAAGGCCCCGGTCACCGCGGTCGCGATGAGGTCCGCGTGCGAGGTCTCGCCGCGGATGATCACCCCCAGGCAGACGATGGCCGAACACCGGCGATGTTTCCGTCCCGCAAGGGTCTCCGCGATCACGGGGATCTCAAAGGCCCCGGGGACGCGGACGACCTCCACCTCGGTGCCCGCTTCGCGAAACACGCGCACGGCGGCATCGAGCAGGCCGTCGACGTGACGGCGGTTGTATTCGGAGGCCACCACCGCGACGCGCGCCTCGACGGTCCTGGGCCGGGGACTGCCTTTGGGGAGGGTCTGGAGCATCGGCGGCAGCCTGCCCGGCCGACCGTCCTCAGAGCAAGTGGCCGAGCTTTTCGCGCTTGGTGCGAAGATAGCGCCGGTTGTGACGGTTGGGAGTGACGCGAATGGGGACCTGGTCAACGATTTCCAGACCGTAACCCTCGAGGCCGACGACCTTTCTCGGGTTGTTGGTCAGCAGGCGGATGGTCCGAAGGCCGAGGTCCACGAGGATCTGCGCCCCGATGCCGTACTCGCGAAGGTCCATGCCATAGCCCAACCGAAGGTTCGCCTCGACAGTGTCCAATCCCTGTTCCTGGAGTTTGTAGGCGCGGATCTTCGGGGCGAGGCCGATGCCGCGGCCCTCCTGGCGCATGTAGACCAGGACCCCGCGCCCCGCCTCGGCGATCTGCAGGAGGGCCTGCTGGAGCTGCGGACCACAATCGCAGCGCAGCGACCCGAACACATCCCCGGTGAGGCACTCGCTATGGACGCGCACGAGGACGCCGGGTTGGCTGGCGACATCGCCGTGCACCAGCGCGACATGGTGTTTGTCGTCCGTCACGGCGCGATACAGCATGAGCTGAAAGTCCCCATAAACCGTCGGCATTCGGACGGACTCCACGCGTTCGATCAGTTTCTCCCTTCGCCGGCGGTGATCGATCAGGCCAGCGATCGAGCAGATCTTGAGGCGATGTCGCCTGGCGAACCGTCGCAGCTTCGGCAGGCGCATCATTGTGCCATCCTCGTCCATGATCTCGCAGATGACGGCGATGGGGAGGAGGCCGGCCAGGCGGGCGAGGTCGGCGGCGGCCTCGGTGTGCCCGGCGCGCTGCAGCACGCCGCCGGGTTTTGCCCGCAGCGGAAAGACGTGCCCTGGCTGCACGAGATCGCCAGGAACGGCCGTGGGATCCGCCATGACGCGGATGGTGTGCGCGCGATCGCCGGCGCTGATGCCGGTGGTGATCCCCTGGGCGGCATCGACGCTGACCTGGAAGTCCGTGCGAAAGCTCTCCCGGTTCTGCACCACCATGCGGTCGATCCCGAGTTGGACCAGTCGCTCGGAGGTCGCCGGCACACAGATCAGGCCCCGGCCGTGCTTGGCCATGAAATTAACCGCGGCCGGGGTCACGCATTCCGCTGCCAGGACAAGATCCCCCTCGTTCTCACGGTCGGCGTCGTCGACAACGATGACCATCCGGCCCTTCCGGACATCGGTGAGCGCCGACTCGATCGAATCAAAAACCTGCGTCACAGGGGGGAAGGTTACCGTCCCGGGAACGCCGCGCCAAGCGAGGGACTGTGCGGGGATCCTGTCGCCTCCGAGGTGACGAGGCGGATGGGGTGTTTCCCATCCGACCTCCTTGTCCCGATGTTCAAGCAATTCGGAGATGGACGCCTGCCGAAACTCCCGGCACGGATCGCAGGCCGATCTCAACCGCCATAAACGCCCTCGTAGGCGGCGCGGGTGCGGTCCCAGGAGAAATCAGCGATCATGCCGTTGTTGCGGTAAAAGCCGAGCCAATCGGGCTGCTGATACAGTGCGAGGGCCTTGCGCATGGCCTTCACGAGGGCCCGACTGGAGTAAGTCTCGAACTTGATGCCGTCGGCGTGATCCGGGTCATCGCGGAAATCGACCACCGAGTCGTCGAGGCCGCCCGTCCGGCGGACAATGGGAACGGTGCCGTACCGCAGGCTATACATCTGGTTCAGGCCGCAGGGTTCGAAACGGGACGGCATCAGGAAGAAATCGCAGCCGGCCTCGATGCGGTGAGCCAGAGCGGCATCGAAGCTGACACGGCTTCCGACCTTGCTTGGATGACGCCGCATCAACGCCGTGAAGGCCGTCTGCAACTCCGCCTGACCGCTGCCGAGCGACACGAACTGGATCGGTCCGGCGAGCATCTCTTCCAAAGCGCCGAGGGCGATTTCGACCCCCTTTTGATCCGCGAGACGTCCAACGGAGCCGAAGAGCGGGATCTCGGGGCGTGGCGGCAGGCCCATTTCCGTCTGCAACGCCAGCTTGTTGTAGCTCTTCCCCTGGAGATCCTCGACGCCAAAGTCGAACGGCAGGTAGGGGTTGCCGACGGTCTTCCACTCCTCGTAGTCGACACCATTCAGGATCCCGCGCAGGTCGGTCTGACGGGTGCGAATGACGCCGTCGAGGCCTTCCCCGAATTCGGGCGTGGTCATCTCGCGGGCGTACCGGGGGCTGACCGTTGTGAGCGAATCCGCGTGCACGATCCCGCACTTGAGGAGATTCAGCAGGCCGTGAAATTCCACGCCCCGGGGCTGGAAGTGTTCGGGAGGCAGACCGGCGAGATGGAAGACCTCCGGCGGAAAGATGCCTTGATAGGCGAGATTATGGATGGTGAGGACCGTCCTGGGAGACCGGCTCCAACCCTCATGCGCCGCCTGGTGTCGGACAAGGAGCGGCACCAGGCCGACCTGCCAGTCATGAAGGTGCAGGATTTCAGGCTCCCACGGCAGGTAACGGGCAAGGTGGGCGACCGCCTTGCTGAACGCGATGAACCGTTCCCCGTTGTCCCGGTAATCGTGCCGTCCATCGCCATAAATACCGTCGCGGTCGAAGTACTCCAGGCTCTGGACGAAATAGACGACCAGGTTGGGCGACGGCTCGAGGGTCCAAACCTCGGGCCGGACCGTTCGCGTTCCGAGGGAGAGTTCCATCCACCAGTCCATCCGTCGCGGAGAGTGCCGGCCCCGAATGGAGCGGTAGAGGGGGGTGACCACTCCAACCTGATGGCCGGCGGCGGCGAGGCTCTTTGCCAGCGCTGCGACCATGTCCGCCAGGCCGCCGGTCTTCGAATAAGGATGAAGTTCGCTCGTGGCGAGCAGGATGCGCATGAATCAGGTTCAATAAAGTTCAGGGCCTCAGCCGGTCGGTTCCCATCCACGGTTGCAGGACATCCGGGATGCGGACGCTGCCATCGGCCTCCTGGAGGTTCTCCAGGAGGGCGACGAAGAGTCGGGCCAGGGCGGTGCCGCTCCCGTTGAGGACGTGAGGGAAACGATTGCTTCCGTCGCCGTCCCGATAGCGGAGGTTCATTCGTCGGGCCTGAAAGTCCTCGCAATTCGAGCAACTGGAGACCTCCAGCCAGTCCCCCTGCCCTGGCGCCCAGAGTTCCAGGTCATAGGTCTTCGCGCTGGTGAATCCCATGTCTCCCGTACAGAGGTCGATCACACGGTAATGGAGACCGAGCCTTTGAAGCACGACCTCCGCATTCGTCACCATCGCTTCGAGCTCGGCGTAGCTCTCTTCGGGCCGGACGACGCGGATCATCTCGACCTTGTCGAATTGGTGGACCCGGATCATCCCGCGAGTCCCGACGCCGGCGGCGCCGGCCTCGGCCCGGAAACAGGGGCTGTACGCAACATACCGAATCGGGAGGCGGTCCGCCGGCAGGATTTCGTCGCGGTGAATGTTGGCAACCGGCGCCTCGGCGGTTGGAACCAGATACAGATTCCCCAGCGTGGTGTCATCCAGACCCTCCCGGACGGCATAGGCCTGATCGGTGAATTTGGGAAATTGCCCCACGCCGACCATGCAGTCGCGGCCAACGAGAAAGGGTGGGGAGACCTCGGTGTATCCGTGTTCGCGGGTGTGGAGATCGAGCATGAACTGGATGAGGGCGCGTTCCAGCCGGGCCCCCCACCCGGTGTAGAGGACAAAGCCGCTTCCCGCCAGTTTCACGCCGCGCTCAAAATCCACCAGTCTCAGGCTGTCGCACAACCCGCGATGGGCTTTGGGCTGGAAATCGAAGGCCCTCGGCGAACCCCAGGTGCGAACAACCCGGTTGTCCGCCGCGGACTTTCCCAACGGCACGGTCGCGTGCGGCAGGTTGGGGAGCCGCAGCAGCAGATCCTGGCGCTCGGTCTCGATTTCGCCGATCTCGCGGTCGAGCCCCGTGATTCGTTCCCCCAGGGCCCGCACGTCGGCCTTGCGGGCCTCGACATCCGCAGCCTTTTTTTGGGACATCAATTGTCCAATCTCCCTGGACGTCGCGTTGCGCTGCGCCTTGAGTTGTTCGACCTCCGCCAGTTTGGATCGACGCGATTCGTCCAGGCCCAGGAGGGTGTCGACCTTCGTCTCGTCCCCGCTCCCGCGGGTGGCGAGTCGTTCCTTCACGAACTCCGGCCGTTCCCGGACTTGTTTGATGTCCAGCATGGTCCAGCGAGTGTTAAGAGGCGCACCCGGACGAGGCAAGAGGCACGGCGAGCCGTGGCGGACCGACGTTCGCCACGATTCCCGGTCCTGCATCTCTCCGGGACGGGCGACCGAACCTCGTCCGCTGCCATGGACGGTTGCCAGTCCCCTTGCGGATTGTCGAAGCATTTGCCCCGGGCCCCTGGCGGACCCCAGCATGTCCGCGGTGACGACACCGCCCACGACCCCGCCCGCGAAAGTCCTCTGGATCTCCTGCGTCGGGGAGAAAGGGGGCGCCGAAGTCTACGCCCTCAATTTCCTTCGCCACCTGGATCGGGCGAGGTTTCGTCCCGCCATGGTCCTCCTGCGGCCAGGGCCGTTCGAGGCCGACCTCAGGACGGCGGAGGTCGAGACCTTCATCCTCACCCGTCACCGGATGCGCAACCTCCTCGCCGTGAGCCGGGCGATCCTTCAGATCCGGCGGCTTGTTCGCAGGCACGGGTTCGGCCTGGTCCATAGCAATGCCTTTCGCGGGCATCCGTATGGGGGGATCGCGGCAGGATTGTCGGGCGTTCCCGCCGTCTGGTCGGTGCATACCGCCGAGAAGGACGCCCTCTCCACGCGTGCGATCGTCCGGGTCCCCGTAAACTCCGTCACGGCGAATTGTCCGCGGACCGCGGACTGGTTCGCGACGCGGGGACTGCCCGTCAACCTCATCTGGCCGCCCGTCGACCTCGATCACCTCGCCGAACGCACCGCGAGGATCGACCTGGCCCAACGATACGGGATTCCCGCCACGGCACGCTGGATCGGGATGGCATCGCGGCTTCAGAAATACAAGGGCCACGAATTCCTGTTGCAGGCGCTGGCCTCCCTTCCTTCCCCATTTGCGGAGGTCCATGCCGTGGTCGCCGGAGGGGCGCTCTTCGGCATGGAGTCGGACTATCTCGATCAGCTTCGCGCGTTCGCGCGCGCCTCGGGGATTGCCGGCCGCGTGCACTTCCCAGGATTCGTGCCCGATGCGGATCTTCACGGGTTGCTGGGGCAATGCGAGGTGATCATCCACCCGGCGCTGGACGAGGATTTTGGCCTCGTCGTCGCGGAGGCCCAGGCATTGGAACGTCCGGTCATCGCCTTCGCGGCGGTGGGCCCCGCAGCCATCGTCGAAGACGGCCAGACGGGCCGCCTTGTTCCCGTTGGGGACCAGACCCGCCTCAATGACGCCCTCGCCGCCATGCTCGAATTGTCGCCGGAGGCACGCGACCGGCTCGGACGCGCAGGTCGCGACCGGGTGGAACGCCTGTTCTCGGCGCGTGTTGCGGCGAGACGACTGGAGCGGGTCTATGAGGCGTGTCTCGGCGGGCCACCGCTCCGGCTCGATGCGCTGCGCCAACCGGAGATCGGCTGACGGACTCTGAGCGAGTTCCGCGGTTGCGTTCTTCCCCTCTCGCGGGACTCGGGAGAAAGTCGTCGCATGACGACTCCGGCGAGCGGGGCAGAAGGGGACCGACGACGGTCCAGCCCTGCTCCGTTTCGGGACGGCGCGGATGTGGCGGCGATGACCACGGCGAGGCGGCACGCCTGGTTGGGATTCCGAAAGGTCCTCGCGGTCCTCAGCCTCGCCGTCCCGCAGGCCCCGGCCGGTCCGTTGGCAGCTTCGACCAACATTGTGTTCACGCGAGACGTCGCGCCCCTGGTCTTTGAACATTGCAGCGGGTGCCACCGCCCGGGTCAGGGGGCGCCCTTTGATCTGCTCACCTACGCGGACTGTCGAAGGCGGGCCAAACAGATGGCTGAGGTCACGGCCTCCCACTACATGCCGCCATGGCTCCCGGAGCCCGGCTACGGGGAGTTCGAGGGGGAACGCCGGCTCTCCCCGGCGGAGATCGACTTGCTGCGCCGTTGGGCGGAAGGGGGCGCGCCCGAAGGCGACCCCTCGGCGCTGCCCCAGCCGCCACGATGGACGGAGGGTTGGTCCCTGGGGCAACCGGACCTGGTTGTGAAGGTCCCCCGGCCCTACACGCTGCCGGCCGAAGGCCTGGATGTGTACCGCAACCTGGTCTTTCCGATTCCGTTGAAGGAACGCCGGTTCGTCCGCGGGGTCGAGTTCAAGCCGGGAAATCCGCGGGTTGTCCACCACGCGTTCATCAATGTCGACGACACGCCGATGTCGCGGCGGCAGGCGGCCGGCGCCGATCCGCCGGGGATTGACGGGATGGTGATGCCGGAGACCTCGTACATGCCCGGCGGTCAATTCCTTGGCTGGCAGCCTGGAAAGGCGCCGTCCTTCTCACCCGAAGGTCTCTCGTGGGTGCTGAAGCCAGGCTCTGATTGTGTCCTTCAGCTTCACATGCATCCCTCCGGCAAGCCGGAGGAGGTTCAGCCAACCCTGGGTTTCTTCTTCACCGACCAGCCGCCAACGAACCAGATGGTTCGTCTCAACCTGAGCCAGCTCTTCATCGATATCCCCGCGGGTTCCACTCATGTATGGGTGGAACAGTCCTATGTCCTTCCTGTCGATGTCCGGGTGGTGGGGATCAGCCCGCATTGCCACTATCTCGGCAAGGAAATACAAGGCGTCGCCACCCTTCCGGACGGATCGCGGCAATGGCTGCTGTGGATCCGGAACTGGGACTTCAACTGGCAGGGGGACTACCGCTACAAGACTCCGCAATTTCTTCCCCGCGGCACCCATCTCCAGATGCGGCTGCGGTTCGACAATTCCACGAACAACATCTCCAATCCCCACCACCCCCCCGTCCGCGTCCGCTATGGACTTCAGACGACGGACGAAATGGCGGAACTGTGGTTCCAGGTGCTCGCGGGAAGCCAGAGCGACTACGACGCGCTGCTCGGCGATTTCCACCGCCAACTGGCGCGTTGGTCGATCGAGTTCAACCAGGACCGGATCGCACGCGACCCGCAGGATGCCGAGGCCCGCACCAAGGTCGGTCGCGCCTTGCACTTCCTCGGCCAGCCGGCAGCCGCGCTCGAGCAACTTCGTGCCGCGGTCGACGCCCGCCCGGATTATGACCGGGCGCATTACGAATTGGGTTATCTCCACCTCCGACAAGGCCGCCTGGCCGAGGCACGCACGGAGTTCGAGACCGTTCTCCGGCTCAATCCGGCCGATTACGAGGCCGAGGGCAATCTCGGGCTGCTCCTCCTTCGCCAGGGCCGCATGGAGGAAGCCAAGGTGCATTTTCGAAAGGCGCTGGAGATCAATCCCGCGGATGCAATCGCGCGCCGAATCCTGGAGCGGATGGAGGCGATGGAGGCGCAAGGCGGGGAAAGGCCGTAGCCAAGGACACCGACCTTGCCGGAGCGCGGCGTTCACGCCGCTTCAACATCGGACTCGCCCACGAGTCTTTGGACACTTCGTACGACCAAGCTCCTCCAAGCGCCGATGCGGGCTGAAGCCCGCGCGCCGGCGGGCAATCGGCCCCCCTCACCCACGCCGATCGCATACCGTCGCGGGGCCACGCCTGATAAGCGTGGAATCGAGCGCCGGTATGTCTTGATAAGCCGAAGTGTTCCCTATTCCCCATTCGCCATTCCCCTTACCGGCCTGCGATTCATTAGAATATTAGATAACGAGATTACAAAGTAACTCCTGACTACTATCGAAATCGCTACTCAAACGAATTATCTTTTGGCTTGCGTTGCCGGCTGACTTTTCATTTCTGTAACGCCCGTTCCCATCCGAAATGAGTCCTGTGTCGTCCTGCAGCGACTGCGAACGCGGTGCGTATGTCCACGGGGAATCGCCGTTGGACGGTGGCCGACGGAGGCGTCTGTGCGGTTGGGAGCGCCCTCGTCAACAATCATTCAATAAACCCAACAGCGATGAGAAAAGCGTCATTGCCCCTAGCGATCGCCGGGGCTCTAGCGGGCCTGCTTGTCACGCCCGCCCGAGCCCAGGTGGCCATCCCGGAGACCCATGCGCTCCCCTCCAGCGCCGCGGACACGTCGAAACCAGGATTCATCTGGAACGTGTTCGCGAATTCCGCCAACACGACCACCAGCAATCAACGGACCGAGGACGCCCTCGCCGGCCGTCTTCAGGACGCCGATGGCAATCCCCTGCCGAACAACGTCGATCCTCAGGCGATCGGCATCGCCGACGGTGAAGGCACGAAACTGGGCTCGGACGACAATTCCCTTTACCAGTTCTTCATTTCCGGTGGCATCAACCTCAGCCAGAACGAGGGTGACGCCAACGGTCACATCACCCCCGATGACCAGATGCCGGGTGTTCCCGATCTGAATGGCGAGAATAACGGAATTGCCGCCGAGGTCCTGACCTACCTCGATCTGTCCGTCGGCGATCACACCCTGATCGTCAACAGCGATGACGGGTTCCGGCTGACGATGGGTGGGGCGACCCCCCAGGATGCCACCGCGACCTTCGTCGGCGAGTTCGACGCCGGCCGCGGGGCGGCGGACACCTCCATGCGGATCACCATCACCAAGGCCGGCCTCTATGCCACCCGCCTCACCTGGGAGGAAGGCGGCGGCGGTGCCAACCTGGAATTCGTCGAGGCCAAGGCCGACGGAACGTTCGCCGCGATTAACTCGCCGGACTCCACCATTAAGGCCTACCGTGCCATCACGGGGACCGCGCCCAGTTTTGTCAGCGCGGCCACGCCGACGCCCAACAGCACCGGCGCGCCCTATGATACGCCCATCATTGTCAGCCTCACCGGAAGCGGCGTGGATGCAGCCAGCGTCAAGCTCACGGTCGACGGAACCCAAGTGAACGCCACCGCCACCAAGTCCGGCGATGTCTCCACGATCCAATACCAGGCCGCCGACCGATTCGCCCCGAAGTCGCAACACACCGTCGACGTCGTTTATAACGACGGCCAGGCCCAATCCGCGTCCTGGAACTTCACAGTGACCGACTATGCCGTCCTCGGCGGCCCCCTCAAGGTGACGGGCGACACTTCCAAGCCCGGCTTCATCTGGAAGGTCCATCAGAACAGCGCGTTCCAGGCGAACGACAACGTCCGTCCGCTTCAGCAGCTCGCCGGTGAGCTCGGACCCAACCATGCTGACAAGGATGCGATCGGAATCGCCGTCGGCGCAGGAACTCCAGGCGCGGGTCCCAACGACCCCATCACCTTCGAAATCGAAGGCGTGCTCAATGTCAGCCAGACGGAAGCGACGGAGCTTGGTGAGTTCACGCCTGACGACCAGATGCCGGGCATCCCTGGGATCGACCCCGATGACGCCGCCCCGATGGACGGCATCGCCGCCGACATCATCACCTACATTGAACTGCCCGCGGGCGTGACCACGATGATCGTCAACAGCGATGACGGTTTCCGGACGACCGCCGGGAACGTTCGTGACGTCTTCCAGTCGGCTGTCGCCGGTGAGTTCTCCGGCGGCCGCGGCGCGACTGACACTTCGTTCCGCGTCATCGTAAGTGAAGCGGGGGTGTATCCGTTCCGCACGGTCTGGGAGGAGGGCGGCGGAGATGCGAACATCGAATGGAAGGTAGAGAAGGCCGACGCCACGCGCGTGCTCGTGAACGACACGGCCAATGGCGGTCCGAAGGCCTATCGTGCCATTACCGGCGCGCTGCCGACCGCGGTCACCAGCGTCACGCCACGCATCAATGACCTCGAGACCGATCCCGGAGTCACCATTGCCGCCGTCATTGAGGAAGGGCCCGATGCGGTGGACATGGCGACGGTCAAGCTCACGGTGGATGGCGCGCCCGTCACCGCGACGGTCAACAAGACCGGCAGCACCATCAACGCCAGCTTCAAGCCGGCATCGCCCCTGACCAAGAACATGACCCACACGGCGGGCCTGAGCTTCACCGCCGGTGGCATCGCACGCAACGAGACCTGGTCCTTCACGGTCCCGCCCGTGACGCTTGACACCGTCAAGAGCTACCCCGGCTTCATCCGCGGCTCGGCGGCCTTCACTCCGGACAAGGGCGGCCGCACCGGCGCCGCCGGGGATTACGCCATTGACTTCGGGAATGGCGGCGGCAACCAGGGCGTCCATGTCGCCGATGCCAGCTTCATCAACACGGCCACGGCGAATGACAAGATGACGTTCTCGCACTGGCAGAAGCTCCACGAGGTGGCGAACTCGTCGGCGTTCTGGGTCAACTCGCCTTCGAGCAACAACGGCACGCGCGGGTGGCAGGCCCACACGCCGTGGGGCGACAGCACCATCTACTTCGACACCTCCGGCTGCTGCGACGCCGACGTCCAGCGCATCAACGCGAACATCGCCGACTTCCCCAACTACAGCGGGGATCCTGCGTGGTGGCAGGACTGGCACAACCTGGTGTTCGTGAAGCGCGCGGACGGCACCAAGGAGATCTGGATTGACGGTGTCATGTTCTTCGCCGGGTTAGGCGATCCCTTGAAGACCGACATGACCGACATGTACATCGGCGCGGACGGAACCGGCATCGCGAACAACATCCACGGGATCATCGACGACTTCGCGATCTTCAGCTCGGACCTCACCGAGGCGCAGATCATGTCGTTGGCCTCAGGAACGGCTCCACCGGAAGTCACGGGCAACCCGGGACTGATCGCGTATTGGCCGTTCAACGATCCTCCGACCGGCGGAGGCGGCGAGACCCCGACCCTCAGCGTCGAACGGGATGGAGCCAACGTGAAGGTCACCTTTACGGGCACGCTCCAATCCGCCGACACGGTCAACGGCACCTTTAGCGACGTCAGCGGGACGACGAGCCCCGCCAGCATTCCGGCGTCGGGGGCGCAGAAGTATTACCGGGCCAAGCAGTAGCCGCCCCAGTTCATTCATCAGCACACACGCGTTTAGGGACCGGGGGCAACCCCGGTCCCTATTTTGTTTTCCCGGGGAATTAGTCGCTTTGGTGCCATGGGGACGTACGGCGACTCGGGCGCTGGATGAATCCATCGCCCCCGGGGCGCGGGCTTCAGCCCGCATCGGCGCCCGGAGGAGCAGGGTCTGGAAACGTCCACAAACTCGTTGGTGAGTCCGATATTGAAGCGGCGTGAACGCCGCGCTCCGGTACAATGCTCTGAAGACCCGGAATGAAGACCGCTTTGGCGATTCCAGTTGTCCTTCTCCTGACTCTTGTCGGTTCCGATGGCGCCCCGATCGGATGGACGCAAGCGGACGGGTATCGATCCGCACCCGTCGCCGTCCCGTCTGCAACAAGTCTCGGATTCCGGCGGCACGCGCCCTCGGAGTCGGGAATCACCTTCGTCAATCGCCTTTCCGACACGACCGTCTCCACCAATCGGCTCTACGAAATCGGCTCGGGCGTCACGCTCGGTGACGTCGATGGCGATGGCCGCGTCGATATTTATCTCTGCGGCCTCGAGAACGGGAACGCCCTTTATCGCAACCTTGGCGATTGGCGATTCGAGGACATCACGGCCCGTGCCGGGGTCGGCTGCGCGGGCCAGTTCTCGATCGGCTGCGCCCTCGTGGACCTGGACGGGAGTGGAGATCTCGACCTGCTTGTCTCGAGTCTTGGCGGCGGCGTCCGCGCCTTTCACAACAACGGCCACGGCGAGTTTACCGAGATCGCCGACAGCGGGTTGTTTCGCGAGTTGGGCGCGACATCGATGGCATTCGGCGACATCGACGGAGACGGCGACCTGGACCTCTACGTCGCCAATTATCGCACCGACACGTTCTTTGACAGTCCCCCGGGGTTGCGCATGGAAATGCGTCCCCAGCCGGATGGCACGCGCGCCGTCGAACCCAGGGACCGGTTCCTCACCGTTTACAGCGCCGCCGGCATCCCAACCGTGCTCGAGCGCGGCGAACCAGACGTGCTTTACCTCAATCGGGGACATGGCCATTTCCTGGCGGTCCCCTGGAACACGGGCCTCTTCCTTGATGCCGAGGGTCGACCTTTGAAAGGGCCGCCAACCGAATGGGGACTTTGCGCCATGTTCCGCGACCTCAATGGCGACGGCACCCCGGATCTCTATGTCTGCAATGACTTCGTGAACTGGCAGGACCGCCTTTGGTTCAACGAAGGCGGACGCCGATTCCGCGCCGCTGCCACCGATGCCCTGCGCGCCGTCAGTGTGGCGTCAATGGCCGTCGACGCCGCCGACATGAATCGGGACGGCATCGACGACCTGTTCGTCGTCGACATGCTCCATCCGCTTCGCAAGATCCGGGCATGGCAACGCCCGGATCTCCTTCAGGGGGTCATCCGCTGGCCGATCGAGGATTCTGCGTTTTGCCCTGAGGTCCCCCGCAACACCCTCCAACTCGGACGCGGCGACGGCACCTTCGCCGAAATCGCCGTGCTCGCCGGCGTGGCGGCGACCGATTGGACCCCCGCGGCATTGTTCCTCGATGTCGACCTCGACGGCTGGGAAGACCTGTTGCTTTCGGCCGGGAACCTTCATGACGTCCAGGACGTCGATGCCCTCGCGGCCGGTGGACGCGCGCCCGGAGTGTCCACTCCACCTGCACGCCTCCAGCGCCTCGCCAACCTCACCGCGCGGCGGGCGCCCAGTCTCGCATTTCGAAATCGTCACGACCTGACCTTCGAAGACAAGAGTGTCGCCTGGGATTTTCATTATCCCGGTTTCTCCCACGGAATGGCCCTCGGCGATCTGGACAATGACGGCGACCTCGACGTGGTGATCAACTGCATGAACGAACCGGCGCGGCTCCTTGAGAACCTCGCGACGGCCCCGCGAATCGCCGTCCGTCTTCGTGGCCGGGGTGACAACACGCGGGGCATCGGTGCCCGAATCACCGTCAGTGGCGGACCGGTGGTGCAGACGCAGGAGATGATGGCGGGCGGACGCTATGCCTCCAGCGATGACGCGATGCGGGTCTTCGCCGCGGGCACCGCCACGAACCTCACCCTCGACGTGCGATGGCGGTCCGGGCTCAAGAGCACCGTGCCGCGTGCGCTGCCCAATCACCTTTACGAGATCCAAGAACCCGGCGGCCCCCCAGGATCCTCAGCGACACCCGCGCGAACAGCGCCTCTGTTCACCGAGGTTCCACTCCCTGGCAACCTCGATCCGGGCGATGCGCCTTACGATGATTTTGCCCGGCAACCGCTCCTACCGCGCCGGCTCGGCGACCTGGGACCCGGGATCGCCTGGATCGATCTCGACAACGACGGACAGGACGAACTGGTGGCAGGCGGCGGCCGGGAAGGTCGCGCCATCCTCCTCCGTATGGACGCCAACGGCGCATGGACACAAGGAACTCTTCCTGGATTGGAAGGTCCGAACCCTCGCGACCAAACGAGCGTCGTCCTCTGGCGGGATGCGAGCGGCCGACCCCGTCTGCTGATGGGTGAATCGAACTGGGAAGACGCTGATTCTCGCGCACCGTCATTTCGACAGCTTCCGCTCCGCCATGCGTCCCATGAACCTGCCCTCACCCCATCCCTGTCCCACCCGATGGGAGAGGGTGCCCGGAGGGCGGGTGAGGGTTCGGCGTTCGCAGTCGGTTCCTCTTCAGTCGGTCCGCTAGCAATCGCGGATATGGACGGCGATGGGGACCTGGACTTGTTCGTCGGCTCGCGGACAGTTCCTGGACGGTATCCCGAGGCTTCCCGGTCCTGGATCGTCCTGTCCGGGCCGTCGGGTTTCCTGCCGCCGACACCGCTTCCCGCGGATCCCGCCCTGGTCAGCGGTGCCGTGTTCACGGACATCGATGGCGATGGCGATCCCGACCTGGCCCTCGCCTGCGATTGGGGCCCAATCCGTCTCTTCCGCAATGACGCCGGTGTGTTGACGGAAATCACGGCGCAAGCCGGCCTCGAACCCTTCCGTGGCTGGTGGAATGGAATCGCCTCCGGGGACTTCGATGGCGACGGTCGATTGGATCTCGTCGCCTCCAACTGGGGACGCAACTGGCGAAGCGACTGTCCCACCGGCCCGGCCGTCCCGGTCGAGATCTACTTCGGAGACTTTGCCGGAACAGGGACCGTACTCACGCTCCTGGCCTCCCTGGATCCCGCGCTTGGCAAGGTCACCCCTTGGCGCGACCGCTCCGCGATCGTGGCGGCGATGCCGGAGGTCGGGGTCCGGTTCCCAACCCACCATGCCTTCGCCGAGGCAGGCATCCTCGATATCCTCGACGAGCGCGCATCAAGCGCACGACACCTCCAGGCCGGCACCTTTGACTCGATGCTCTTTCTCAACCGGCGTGACCACTTTGAGGCGCGGCCACTCCCCGTCGAGGCGCAGTTCGCTCCGGCATTCGGCGTCAGCGTCGGTGACCTCGATGGCGACGGTCACGAGGACCTCTTTCTGGCGCAGAATTTCTTCGGCATGGACCCTGAAGGTTTCCGTCAGGCTGCGGGAATGGGTTTGGTCCTGATCGGGGATGGCACCGGTAACTTTCGCGCCCTTCGCCCCGGTGAGGCCGGCATCCGGCTTCCAGGCGAACAACGCGGCAGCGCCCTCGCGGATTTCGATCACGATGGGCGGCTGGATCTCGCCGTTTCGCAACATGGCGGTCCCCTCCACATGTTGCGCAATGTTCGCGGCCGACCCGGAGTCACGATACATCTTCGAGGCGCCGGTTCGAACCCGGACGCGATCGGGGCGGCAGTCCGCATGGTCTTCGACAGTGGTTACGGACCGATTCGGGAGATTCACGAAGGAACGGGATACGGGTCCGACGACTCGAAGACGCTGGTGTTTGGGACGCCGATGCCCGCCGGGGCAGTCCAGGTCCGGTGGCCCGGCGGACGAACACAGGACTGGCGATGGCCATCCGGCGCGACGGTTGTCCAGATTTCGGCGGCAGGCATCTCGAAGGTGAAGTGATGACGAAGGCGCACGAAGGCAGGCCTTTCTGATTGCCAGTGTCTGTCCGCCGTCCCTAAGTTGACCGCCTCGCATTTGTGAAGAACGTCCGTTCCGAAGCTGGCTGCCGGTCTCAAGATCCGTCCGTTGCGAAGCGTCCGGCGTGCGTTGCTTCCATAACCTCAGAACAATAATCAGAATCGAACCATGGATTCCTTCTCAAGCCGGCCACGCACGAAGCTGTGTGCAGTTATGTTCGCAGTCGTGATATCCCTCGTCTCTCTCCAGGCTTCGGCGGCTGTGCCATTGCCCGAAACCAAGGACAAAGTGAACTCCGTCGCGGGTGTTCTGCGGGGGGGCGCCCTGTTCACTCCAGACGCCGGCGGCCACACCGGCACGGCCGGGGATTACGCCATCGACTTCAAGGCAGGCGGCAGCGGCCCTGTGTACGTTCAGGACGCCGGTTTTATGAACACCGCGGCCCAGAACGACGAGGTGAGCGTGGCGTTCTGGACGAAAAAATACGACATCGCCGACGGCTCCGCCTTCTGGTTCAACTCCCCGTCCAGCAGCGGCACCTTCCGTGGATTCCAGGCCCATGTCCCCTGGAGCGATGACAACATCTACTTCGATACCGCCGGTTGCTGCGACGCCGACACTCAGCGGATCAGCGACAACATCGTCAATTTTGGGGGCTACACCGGCGATGACACCTGGTGGACGGATGACTGGCATTTCTTCGTGTTCACGAAGAAGGCGGACGTGAAGCAGGTTTGGATTGACGGACAGTTGTTCCTCGAGGGGTCCGGGGCCAATCCGCTCCCCACCGACTTCACCGATCTGTACATCGGTTCCGACGGCGCCGGCGGCGGCCTGTTCCATGCCCTCGTTGACGACTTCGCCGTGTTCGGCACGGCCCTGACGGATGCGTCCATCAACCAACTCTACACGGGGACCTCGCCATCCGATCTTCCCGCGACCGCCAAGCTCCTGGCCTACTGGGACTTCAACGAGCCGCCCGCCTCGGGTGCCTTCGTGTCGGTCTACCCGGCGCCCGATTCCGCCGCCGGCGCCCCGGACCTTGTTCGTGTCGTGCACATCGATGGCGCCGTGCACTGGGACGCGTCCAGTGTCACGCTCAAGGTCGATGATGCTGCCGTCACCCCCACCTTCACGACTAACGACGCCCAGGTGACGCTCTCGTACGTTCCGGACCCGATCTTCGCCGCCCAGAGCGCTCACAGCGTCGCCCTCACCTATCCGGCCGGCGGAGGACAACAGGCCACTTTCGAATGGGAATTCAAAGTCGGCCCCTACACCAAGGACGCGGTCGCAAGCCGCGTGGGCGTATTCCAGGGCGCCAGTTACACCGTCGACGCCGGAGGCCATACCGGGCAGGCCGGCGATTACGCGGTCGACTTCGGCAACGGCAGGGGACCCGTTTATGTTCATGACGGCGCCCTTCTCAACACGGCCACGGCCAACGACGAAATGAGCTTCGTGCTGTGGGTCAAAAAGTATGACATCGCGGCGAGTTCGGCCTTCTGGGCGAATTCACCCTCGAGCAACAACGGGCAGCGCGGTTTCCAGGCGCACATTCCCTGGAGCGACGACAATATCTACTTCGATACGGCCGGATGCTGTGACGCCAGCCTTCAGCGGATCAACGACAACATCGCGAACTTCGGCGGATACTCCGAGGTGGGCGACGATTCCTGGTGGACCAACAGTTGGCATCTTTTCGTCTTCTCCAAGAAGGCCGATGACAAGCAGGTCTGGATCGACGGACAACTCTTCCTCGAGGCCAGTAACTCCGATCCGCTTCCCACCGACATGACCGACCTCTATCTCGGCGCGGCCGGCGACGGTACAAGCGTGATGCACGGGCTCATGGACGATTTTGCCGTGTTCGGCACCCAACTCTCCGGGGAGTCCATCCAGGCGTTGTACACCGGCACGGCCCCGGGCGCCCTGCCGGCCAGCGACAAGCTCATGGCCTTTTGGAATTTCAATGACCTTCCCGCCGAGGGCCTCTTTGTGTCGTTCAGCCCAGCACCCAGCTCGACCAACGCGGTGCCCAACCTCGTCAAGGTGGTCCACCAGGAAGGCACCACCCCGTGGGACCTGAGCAAGGTGAGTTTGTCCGTCGACGGCAGCGCGGTGACGGCGACCTCGGTCCTCACCAACGGCACCGTGTCCGTGACCTATGTCCCGTCTCCGATCTTCACCGCGTTCTCCAGCCACACCGCCGTGCTCACCTATCCCAATCCCGACGGGTCCGCACAAACGACCTCTTGGGATTTCACCGTGAGCGCCTACACGAAGGACACCGTGGGCAGCTATATCGGATCGCTGACCGGCGCGGCCAAATTCACGCCGGACGCCGGGGGACATTCGGGTCAGGCGGGCGATTATGGCATGGACTTCGGTCCCGACAACGCCGGCCAGGGCGTGGACATCGTGGACGCTACATTCCTCAACGCCGCGGCCGCGGATGACCAGATGTCCATCGTCTCCTGGCAGAAACTCTATTCGGTCGCCGACTCGGCGATCTTCTGGGGCATCTCCCCTTCGTCGAACGGCTCGAGCCGCGGGTTCTCCGCGCACACACCGTGGAGCAACAACAATCTCTACTTCGACACCGCCGGCTGCTGCGATACGACGACCCAGCGTATCAGCGGGCCCATCGACGACTTCCCGACCTACACGGGCGATCCCTCCTGGTGGCAGGACTGGCATCACCTGGTCTTCCAGAAGAACGGTTCGACCAAGCAGATCTGGATCGACGGCATCCTCTTCCTGGAAGGCGATAACTCCAATCCGCTGCCGACCGACTTTACCGAGGCCTGGCTCGGATTCGACCCGCCCGACAACGCGCATCTCCGGGGGATCATCGATGATTTCGCCGTGTTCAGCACCGCGCTGGACGAAACGACTCTCGGTCAGTTGGCCAATGGAACCCTGCCCAGTGCCCTGCCGGCGTCGGCGGGCCTGGTCGCGTACTGGAACTTCAATGATCCGCCGGTTGGAGGCGCCAATCCCCCCACACTGGATGTCGCGCACGATCCATCAGGCGTGAAGGTCACCTTCACCGGCACACTTCAGTCCGCGGATGTGATCGCGGGCCCGTGGACGGATGTCGTTGGCGCAACCAGTCCGGCCGTCTACCCGACCGCCGGTACCGCGAAATACTACCGCGCGAAACAATAGCGTACCCGGTTCACACCACGGACCCACCGGGATTCGAAGAGTGGCGGCGAACGACGGGCGCCGCCACTCTCTCATTTCGCGCCCATGAGTCTTCGCGTGCAACTGCTCCAGGTCGCCCGACTCGCCCCGCGCCTCCTTGGCGAGTCGGCCGACCTGGTCCGCAACTTCCTCCAGAGGCAGTGGGCCCCTGAAGGTGGCGCCCGCGATCGTGCCGGAAATCCCGATCTTTATTACACGATCTTCAACCTCGCCGCTTTGCAGGCACTCCAGGCGGAGATTCCGCGCGGACGGGTCGTGGCGTTTCTCCGTGCTTTCGGGGACGGAGTGGGTCTGGATTTCGTGCATCTCGGCGCCCTCGCACGGTGCTGGGCGGCGGTCGGCGAGGACGACCTGGCGAAAGAAAAGAAGGTAGCGTTGCTGGAACGTCTGGAGGCGTTTCGCAAACCCGATGGTGGCTACGAGGGAGATCCGGCGCTCAGTCACGGGACAGCCTATGGGGCCTTCGTGGCGCTGGGGGCCTACCAGGACTTGAACGGCACCCCTCCCCACCCCCTGCGCCTCATCCAGAGCCTTCGGGCGCTCGAGACGCCGGATGGCGCCTGGAGCAACGTCCCTGGCGCCGCCATCGCGGCGACCAATGCCACGGCGGGCGCCATGGCTTTGATACGCCACCTCGGCTTCCCCGTGCCCGAGCGAGCGGGCGATTGGCTCCTCGCCCGCGCCCATCCCCAGGGTGGCTTCGTCGCAGTGCCCGGCGCGCCCATGCCGGACCTGCTCTCCACGGCGACCAGCCTTCATGCCCTGGCGGCCATCGACCGGCGATTGTCTTCCACGCTCCACGAGCGCTGCCTCGATTTTATCGATTCGCTGTGGTCGGCGGAGGGGGGCTTTCACGGTCACTGGGCGGATGACCACCTCGATGCGGAGTATACCTTTTATGGCCTGCTGGCTCTCGGGCACCTGAGCCTGTGAATCCTCGCCTGCGGCAATCCGCGCGCGCCGCGCTGGAGAGGATCAACGCCCGGCTTCGCGCGGAACTCGAGGCCGGCTCCGGCTCCTGCTGGGCGGGTCGGCTCTCAAGCAGCGCTCTCTCGACTGCCGTCGCCACAATCGCCCTCGGAGAGATCGACCGGCGGTCGGGCATCCCGACACATGCGACGCTCGTCTCGCGCGGCCTGCAGTGGCTTGCGGGTCATGCGAATGCTGACGGTGGATGGGGCGACACGCCTCGGAGTCGAAGCAACCTCTCGACGACGGCCCTGGCGTGGGCAGCCTTCGGGGCGGCGCATGCCGATGGGGACTTCGATTCGAACGTGCGAGGCGCCCGCGACTGGATCCTCCACGCCGCGGGCGACTTCTCCTCCCTGGTGCCCGCGATCGAGCGCCGGTACGGCGACGACCGCACCTTTTCCGTTCCCATCGTGCTGAGCCTGGCCCTGAGTGGCCGCCTTGGAGTGGACGGTTGGCGGCGCGTCCGGCCCCTCCCCTTCGAACTGGCGGCGCTCCCCCGCTCCTGGTTCGGTGTGCTACGGCTCCCAGTGGTGAGTTACGCGCTGCCGGCCCTGATTGCCATGGGCCAGGCCGTCCATCGGCATGCGCCCCACCGGAATCCTTGTATCCGATGGATCCGCGGCGCGGTGGCGGCACGGACACTGGATCTCCTGAACCAACTCCAACCTCCAAACGGCGGGTTTCTCGAGGCGTCTCCACTCACGGCATTCGTCACCATGAGCCTCGCCTCGATCGGAAGGAACGATCATCCTGTGGCACTACGGGGCGCCGCCTTCCTGCGCGCCTCCGTCCGAGACGACGGGAGCTGGCCAATCGACACGAACCTCTCCACCTGGGTCACGACGCTCGCGATCCAGGCGCTTGCTCGACAACCCCGCGCGGAGTCTGCCGTTTCCCACTCCCGAATCGTCGACTGGCTGCTTCAGCAGCAGTTCCGCGGAATCCACCCATACACGGCCGCAAAGCCTGGTGGCTGGGCCTGGACGGACCTGCCCGGCGGGGTGCCGGACGCCGATGACACCGCGGGCGCTTTGCTGGCTCTGCACCATCTTGAACCCGGCAATCCGGCATGCGCGGCGGCCGCTGTCCAAGGCGTCGCATGGCTCCTGGATCTCCAGAATCGCGATGGTGGCATTCCGACGTTTTGCCGGGGATGGGGCCGCCTGGCATTTGACCGCAGCGCGCCCGATTTGACGGCGCACGCGATGCGGGCATGGCGCGCCTGGTTGCCTCGCCTGCCCCTACGCCTTCGACGCCGCACCAAACGTGCCCTCCGGCGCGCCCACCACTTTCTCACGACTTCGCAGAGACACGATGGGGCATGGCTTCCTTTGTGGTTCGGAAACGAATGCGCCGAGCACGAGGAAAACCCGGTGTATGGCACGGCCCAGGTTGTCCGCAGTCTCGAAACGGGACCGATGCGGGAGCGCGCGGTCGAGTTCCTCCGGCACGCTCAGGGGGAGGATGGGGGCTGGGGCGGGGCCAAAAGTGTTCCTCCGTCCATCGAAGAGACGGCGCTCGCCGTGATCGCGCTGGAGGGCGCGGAGTCCGCGAAAGACGCGTGGGAGCGTGGGATTGCGTGGTTGTGCGGTCGATTCTCCGGGGAATCGATTCCCGCCGGGAGTCCACTCGGCCTGTACTTCGCGCGGCTGTGGTATTGGGAGGAACTCTACCCCTGGATTTTCGCCGCCGAGGCATTGGCGGGCGGCGTCTTTCCCACTCCCGCGCAAGCGGGAGAGGGCTGAGCATGTCCCACTCATCGGTGGCTGGAGACCGTGCCACTGAGAACGCCGGGTTCTCACGAATGCGGTTGCGCCACTTCCGGAGGACGCACAGATCCCACCGGACCGCGGCGTTCACGCCGCTTCAATATCGGACTCCCCAACGACTCTGGACGTTTCCTACACCACGCTCCTCCAAGCGCCGATGCGGGCTGAAGCCCACGCGCCGGGGGCAATAGCGTCAGACCTCCAGAGGGATCGCCCCCTTACACCAGCCGGCTATCGTCCCGGCCCTCGGCGCGCTGCAGTTGCTTTTTCACGACCTCGATCTGTTTCGTGAGTTCGAACAACGCCCGCAGAATCTCCCCGCGAGCGGTTGAATCCTCGACCCGGTTGGCCAGGGGATGCATCGACGTGACCACGGCGGCCATTTGCCGGCAGGCAGCCCGCAATCCCTCGATGGGTAATTGGGAAGGCTCCGATTCCATGGAGAGAACGACAGCGAGGTCAGATCCGCACCTTGAAGCCCTCACCCTTTTTGAGCGAGCGCGCGAAACCCGCCATCAGCTTCGGGATTTCCTGGAGATCCTTGAGGCTCACGAGTTCCACCGGCGAATGCATGTAACGGTTGGGGAGGGAAACCAGCCCGCTGGGAATGCCGCCCCGCGTCCAGAAGATGGCGTCCGTGTCCGTCCCCGATGTCGCGGATTGCGCCTCGTGCTGCAGTTCAATTCCCAGGTCGCGGGCCACCTTCTCCAGGCGTCGGACGACCTCCGGGTGATTGGCCCCGCCATGGGTCAAGGCAGGGCCTTTTCCAATCCGGATGTCCCCGTGCGCCTGGCGGCTCACGGTCGGATAGTCCGTGGCATGCGTCACATCCACGACGAGCGCCACGTCGGGCTTGAGCGAATAGGCAATCTGACGCGCACCGAAAAGGCCGGTCTCCTCCATGATGTTCGAAACCGCGCAGACCTCGGCCTTGACTCCCTTGCCGGACTCCCGCAGGACGCGCAACGTCTCGGCGACGGCGAACGTCCCGATCCGATTGTCGAAGGCCCTGGCGATGGCAAGGTCGTCGCGCAGCACGGCGAATTCATCGATCAGCGTAATCGGGTTCCCAATGCGAACGAGCTTTTGCGCCTCCTTGCGGGAGCCGACGCCAATGTCGACGAAGAGGTCCTCGATCTTCGGCAGCTTCTTGTCGTTGTCGCCTTTGGTGAGGTGAGGGGCGACATTGCCAATCACGCCCAGGACCGGGCCGTCGGCGGCATGCACATGCACACGCTGGGCCTTGCTGACGACGGGATCGACCCCGCCGATCTTCCGGACATACAGGTACCCGTCGTCATCGATGTAACTGACCGCGAGGGCGATCTCGTCGGCGTGCCCCGCGAGCATCAGGCGGGGCTGGCCCCCTTTGTTGAACACCGCCACGCAATTGCCGTAGGCATCGGAAGAGGTCTCGTCGGCAAACTCCCCGACATAATCCAGCCACACCCTCTGGCCGCGCGCCTCGTGGCCGGGCGGCGAGGGTGTGTTGAGGAGGGTTCGGAGAAACTCGAGGGAGCGGTCGCGCATGGCGGATAGTTTTGATATAATGCTGGCTTTTTTCAAATACAGAGATGGATTAGTGATCGGAATTGCGTCGTTGACGCTTGCGGCCCCCGGGCTAGCATGGCGCTTCGGTTGTTTCTGAATTCGAAAACGAAGGAACCAAGATGCCAGTGAACGTCGCTATCAATGGATTCGGGCGGATCGGACGGCTTGTTTTTCGCGCCATGGTCGAGCAAGGGCTCGTTGGAAAAGACATCAACGTCGTGGCGGTCGGCGATATCGTGCCGGCCGACAACCTCGCGTACCTGCTGAAGTACGACTCCACCCAGGGCAGGTTCACGGGGACGGTCAGTTCGAAGAAGTCCGCGGCCGACAAGCCCGATGACGACGTCCTCGTGGTGAATGGGCATGACATCCAGGTCGTGAGCGCCCGAACGCCGGCGGAGTTGCCCTGGAAGGCGCTGAAGGTGGATATCGTCGTCGAATCGACCGGCCTCTTCACCGACGCCGCCAAGGACAATCCGAAGTCCTGCTCTGGCCACCTCGCCGCTGGCGCGCGGAAGGTGATCATTACGGCGCCCGCCAAGAACGATGATTTGACCCTGGTCATGGGTGTGAACCACGACAAGTATGATTCTTCCAAGCACCACGTGGTCTCGAACGCGTCCTGCACCACGAATTGTCTCGCCGCGGTGGTCCATGTCCTCCTGAAGGAGGGCTTCGGCATCGAGGAAGGCCTGATGACGACGGTGCATGCCTACACCGCGACGCAGAAGACGGTCGATGGCCCGAGTCGTAAGGACTGGAAGGGCGGCCGGACCGCGGCCATCAACGTGATTCCGTCGACCACGGGGGCCGCCAAGGCCGTGGGCCTCGTCTGCCCCGAGGTGAAAGGCAAACTCACCGGCATGTCCTTCCGCGTCCCGACGCCAACCGTGTCGGTCGTGGACCTGACCGTCCGCACGGCACGCGACACGAGTTATGCCGAAATCAGCGCCGCGATGAAGAAGGCGAGCGAGACCTATCTGAAGGGCATCCTGGAATACACCGACGAGGAGGTCGTCAGCTCCGATTTCATTCATTCGGCCGCGAGTTCCATCTACGACGAGGGCTCCGGCATTGAATTGAATAAACGGTTCTTCAAGCTGGTGAGCTGGTACGATAACGAGTGGGGCTACTCCAACCGCGTTGCCGACCTCGTGAAATACATGATTTCAAAAGGGATCTGACCCGCGGGTGGCCACCCGGAGCATCGGCATCTGGGTAAGGAACCCATGGCGGTCAGTCAGGGAACCTCCATGCGAAAGGGAGGGATTCGCGTGAACACCCTGCGGCCGTCCGTGTCCAGGCCAAGATAGGCGCCTTCCGCAACCGCCGACCGCGTCCGCAGGAGGTGGAAGCTGTTGTAGGAAAACTCCTCCCCCGGATCGATGCGCGGCATCTGTCCGACCACGCCGTCACCCTCGACGGCGGTAATCTCGCCGTCATCGGCGCGGACGACCCATTTGCGTCCCTTGATCGTCACGGCCACCTCGGAGTCGTTGTGGATCGTGATGAAATAGACGAAACAATGGGGCCGATCGGCCGGCGTCTGCGCCGCGGCATGATAGATCACCTGGTCCACAGTGACGCGCAGACCCGGAAGTTCGACCTGCGTGGGGTTTTCTTGAGGCACGGTCAGGATTTCGGAGCGGCACCGGCGACGCTCAGGTTGATGTGGATCTCTTCCGCGACCCTGTCTGCGGGCGCCCCGGGGTTGATGCCAAAATCGCTTCGTTTGACGGTGAATCGCGCGCGCAGCACGAGCAGATCACCCTTCATTCCGGGGATCCGCGCGGACAGGCGATCGGGAAGGTACGTCAACCGAACGGGCACGGTGAGTTTTCGGGTCACGCCGCGGATCGTCAGCTTTCCGCTGACGTCCGCCGCCGTGACATCACCGCTGGTCCGCACGTTGTCCAGCGTCTCGACCTCGAAGGAGAGCTCCGGGTATTTCGCCACGTCCATCCAGTCCTTGCCGTGAAGGTGCTGGTTCATGAGGGGATTCGGGACCCGCAGCGTGGCGGTCTCGACAACAATCCTTCCACGCGTCGCGGCGGGATCGGCGGGGTCGAATTCCACCTTGCCGGAGATGCCGTTTGCGGAGCCTTCAATGGCCTCAAGCGGGGCATCGAGAGTGAAGGTGGCGGTATTGACCCCTTTCGGGTCCTTGAAGTCGAAGGTCGCCGCCGCGGCCCCGCGCATCCAGGCGGTCAGGACCAGGCACCCGATGATCGCGATGCATTTCCACCATGAACCGCGGGGAGAAACCCGCACCCGTCCCGCATGCGCGGGACACCCTCTCCCATTCCGATGCGGTGAGGGCAGGTCCATGGAAAATCGGCAGCTACTGGGCGGTGTCTTCATCCGGGGTATCCGTTGTCGTTGGTTTCGTGGGGGGTTGCGCCAGCCAGGACGATGCAAATACAACCGCCGCACAAGCCACACAACCGGCAAAAAAGTCAATGCCCGGAACAAAGTTTCGTTTCCACTCCGGGTACTCGATACCTGTGACCGGATCGCGTCTCATCACCTGGACGTCTGTCCGCGTCCAGCCGAGGTTCGGACCCCCGAACAGCCAGAAGACCCCGCCAACGACGAGGATCCCCAGCGCCCCGAAACGCAGCACGGTTCGCATGTGCCGCGCACTAATAACCGCACGCGTCTCGATCGCAACCACGGAGAACGGTGGTGAGCGCCATTCGAATGCGCCTGTGGGCACTCGAGAACGCCAGCGCCTCGAGTTCAGCCGGCGTGCACCACCTGCAAGACTCCGGCTCGGGCCTCGGACGCCGTCGCAAGTCGATGTGAAACGCGCGTTGGACCACTCGATAGCGGGTGATCGCATGACGGACCGTGGCGAGCGGCGCGGGATCCCGGGAAGCAGTCGCTGCCCCGTAAATCTGACGGGCAATCGGACCTGGATCCGAATCCGAAGAATCCACTTCGACATTTGGGAATTCCCAAAGGCCGCCATTGATCGCGTCCCGGGGACGACACCGGACGCAAAAGCGGCCCCGCCAATGGCCGACAATGACGATGAAGTGCCTCGCTGTCGCCGCCGGCCGCACAGCGGCTTCGGGATAGTCCTCCGACACACCGGCACCGCGGGCCTGGCAAAACCTCGTCACGGGACAGGACTCGCAACGCGGTGATCGCGGCGTGCAGACGAGCGCGCCCAACTCCATGAGCGCCTGGTTGAGAACCGCACAGGCCCGCGGCCGGCCGGCCGCGGCCGCCGCTTTCACGAGTCGGCCGGCCAGCAGCCAGAGGCGGCGATTCACCGACGGCTTTCGCGGGTCGCCGGACACGCGATGCAAGCGCGTCAGGACCCGGGCCACGTTTCCGTCGAGGACGGGCACCGGTTGATTGAAGGCGATGCTGGCGATCGCGCCGGCCGTGTAACGCCCAATTCCAGGAAGATCGAGGATCTCCTCCAGATCGCGCGGAAAAGCGCCGTCCGGCTTTCCGGCGATATGGCGCGCCGCCGCGTGAAGGTTGCGGGCGCGACGATAGTATCCCAGGCCTTCCCAGAGTTTGAGGACGAGCGCCTCGTCGGCGGCGGCCAGGGATCGGACATCCGGCAGTGCCTGCATCCACCGGGTCCAGTAAGGGATCACGGTGCGCACCTGGGTCTGCTGGAGCATGACCTCGGAAATCCAGATCGCGTAGGGATCCGTGGTCTGTCTCCAGGGCAGGTCACGGGCCGCTGCGGAGTACCAGTTCACCAGGGCCCGAGCGATGATCGACTCACGGCTCACGCGCGAACCCTGACCGCGTGAAAATGAGCCGGCGAGTCCCAAGCCCAGGACCGTTCCTTCAGAGCCCGTCCGAGCGAAAAATCGCTTGCCGCGAATGTATAGGTATTTCGGGGACACCCCGCTAGTCTGGGTCATGATCTCGGGCCGGTTCGGGCTTTCCCTCGCATTTGGACTTCTGTGTGGCTGCCGCACGCCTCCCCCTTCCCCGGCCCGCGCCATGACCACGAACGAAACACGTCTCGAACGCATCATCGTCGCCCGCGATGGAAAGGGATTTGTGACTGTCCCGTCCGGACGCTCGTTTCACCCGTGGGGAATGAACTACGGAAACGGCGGCCGGTTGATCGAGGATTTTTGGGATACCGAGTGGGACACCGTCCGCGGGGATTTCCGCGAATTGAAGGATATGGGCGCGAATGTGGTGCGCGTGTCCCTTCAATACGGACGATTCATGGAGTCAGCGGAGCGGCCGGATCCGGCGGCCTTTGAGCGATTGGAGGGATTGGCACGGCTTGCCGAGGAGACGGGGCTTTACCTGGACCTGACGGGGTTGGGTTGTTACCGGCCTTCCGATGTGCCCGCCTGGTACGACGCGCTGGACGAGAGCGATCGCTGGAAGGCGCAGGCAGCCTTCTGGTCCCACGTCGCCGAACACTGTGCCTCGAGCCCGGCGATCTTCTGCTATGACCTGGTCAATGAGCCGCTTTCCCCGGCTGAGCGGCGCGAGCCCGGGCGGTGGGCGTCCGGAAGCCGCTTTGGCGATATGGATTTTCTCCAGTACATCGCCCTCGACCCTGCCGGTCGGAAGCGGGAGGAGATCGCCGCGCAGTGGATCCGTCGCATGACGCGGTCGATTCGAGAGCGTGATACTGTCCACCTGATCACGGTGGGGCTCTTGCCCTGGTCCTACCAGTGGCACCACCTGTCCGGGTTCCTGCCGCGCACCGTGGCGCCCGAAATGGATTTCCTCAGCGTCCACATCTACCCGGACAAGACGAAACCGGAGGAGGCGATTGCCGGTCTGCGGCATTTTGCAGTCGGCAAACCGATCGTCATCGAGGAGACATTCCCGCTGAACTGCGACACGAAGCAACTCGAGGCATTCCTTCGGGATTCCCGGAAATGGGCGTGCGGTTGGATGGGTCACTACGATGGCGCGCCGCCGGACGAACTGGATTCGCGGGAGCGATCGGGCCAACTGACGATCGCGCAGAGCATCTATCGCGAGTGGCTGCGTCTCTTTGTCAGACTGACACCGGAATTCAGCCGCTGAACGGCGCCCGGCTACGGCGTGGTTCGGATCACGCGGTAGAAACGGACGGCCGCATCTCCCGCGGACGCGTCGGTTGCGCCCGCCGAGGGACCGCTTGCCGTGACCGGCGGATTCAGGTCCGCCCAGGCGCCGGCGAGGTCGCCGGTAACCTGCACCCGGTAGGTGGCGCCCACGGTTGCGCTCCAGGTAAGCGTCACCTCCGAACCATCGAGGTGGATGGCGGTCAATCGGACCTCCGCGCCCGACGCCGAGCCATTGGTTGCGCCAGGCGACGGCGTCGCAAGACGCATGGCGGTGCCCACCGCGCCATCGGGGACCAGGCCTTCGCTGATGTCGCGTTCCTGCGGTCCGAAGGTCACGAGATCGATAATCGCTCCGCCCGGGGAGAAGAGCGCGATGGTGTCGCCGCTGAAGCTCAGCGAAAAATCAGCGTGCAATGCCCGCCCGGGGCCGTTCTGCCGCGTCTCGCCGTCCGCCCAGACCAGCATGGCACTTTGCGGCGCCAGGACGAACCCGGCGGGAATCACCGACTTTCGGGGGTCGGCGGGATCGTCGGTCAGCGAATACCCGCCGAGATCGACGGCCTCTGAACCGCCATTGTACAGTTCGAACCAGTCGTCGTAATCGTCATCGGCAGGATCGGCGAGGGTCCGGGTGTTACGCGCCATCCATTCGTTGATGGTCAGATTTACCGCAACGCTCGAGATGTCATTCGGCGCGCCGGGCGTGGGGATTTCCAGGATCTGCCTCTCCGACCACGCGCCGTCGGGATAGGAGCCGGTCGCCCGTCCAGCCGCCAGGTGATCGTAGTGCAGGTAATCGATGGCGGCCGGGGATCCATTGACGTTCCGAGCCAGGATCACGGATCCCGATCCTGGCGTCAGCGCAAAGGAGGCGTGCAGACCCGACGCCGACTGGGACTGTCCATCGGCCTGAACGACCAGGAACCCGCCAGGCCCGACCGCCGCGCTCGCTGGCATCGGCCAGAGAATGCCAAGGCCGGGATCCGGAGAAAGGAACCAACCCGACAGCGAGACCTGCGAGGCGCCGGCATTGTACAGCTCAATCCAGGGCGGCTCAGTCCCGCCGAGGCCTCCTGGATAAACCTCGTTGATCCAGAGATCCGGAATGGGCGCGAGCGCGGCCTTGACCGAACTCGGGGCGCCCGGGGTGGCGGCCGCCACCGGGGCCTCCGCTGCGTCGACCGATGTCGCCACGCCGTCGCCATCCAATCGAACAGTAAGTTCACTACCCGAGCGGTCCGGCAGATACCAAAAGCTCAGGGTGTAGAATTCGCCCGCCACGACGGGTGTGGTCAGCGTCTGCCGGATCGAGGCGTCCGAACGGAAGCCCTCGGGTGATGCCACGAGGCGCAGACTCCCGAGGCCGGAGCGGCGGACCGCGGTGTCGATGGCAGACGTCGTGAGGCCGGGATCCGCGGTCCACCCGGTCTCGAGCGGCGCTTCGAATCCACCGTTCACCACCAACTCCGTGCCCACCCTCGGGGACAGGCCTGCGACGAGGGAGATATCGTCGATATGAACCTGGCTGGGGCGCCCCAACGAGATCCGCAGGAGCGACGACGTGGCGCGGTCAGTGACGGACACGAAACGCCATTGGGAATAGCCGTGACCTTCGCCATCGACGGCCATCCAATTCGCCGGCCTCCGGTTGTCCTGCTGGCCATCGAGCACCTGGAGGGACCCTCCTTCCATCGCATGGATGGACCACGGAAGGCGGCTGTCGTAGGTGACCTCATTCACCGGCACCAGGGGTTGGGAGGACGTGCCCGGGCGCGACAAACGCAGGGTCTCCCCGGCGTTGTTGAGGCGTCCCGGGTATTCCCCTGCGACGGGAAGACCCATCCCGTAAACACTTTCAAAGACCTCCCGATCCTTGACGAGCAGAAGGAAGGCCCCCGGGGCGATCGACACGCCGCCGGGAAAGTCAAAGTCGATCCCGGACACCCGCCACCCCGAAAGATCGAAGGTCGTCTGCGTGGAACCATTGTGGATCTCGACAAATTCGGCGTCGGCGACCTCGGGTTCATAAAGGATTTCGGAGAACCGGATGAAGTCCTCCGGGCGTTCGTCTTCGCCGGTGTACTCGACATCGAGATTGCCCGCGGCCCCGGGGACGGCCTGTCCGACACGATCCACGCCGCGAAGTGCGAGATGATTGATCCCCGCGCGCACGGGGAGGCGAAGGACCCAATTCGTGACGGCGGTCCACGAGGGGGCGTAGAGAATTCCATTGACCTCGATCGACCGCACGTCGATGGGCGCCGTCCCGGTCAATGTCACCACGCTGTCCGCCGTCGGCAGCGGATCCGCCCCGCTCCCGGCAATGCTCCAGGGTGCGGTATTGGTCAGCAACACGCCGGCGAGGAATCTCCGGCGTTCGGCGATCCAACTCTTGATCGGATCGGGGGCGGCGACATTGATCCCGTTGCCGAGGAAGGCCGCGTAGTTCGCGTCGATCAGGGGATCGGCGGCTCCCTGGGCGAGCGGGCCGCGGACGGCATCCGAAATCGCCTGGAGATAGACGCGACCGAAATAGGGATGGCGGTACATCCGCTGCATGATCGGGTCTTCGGCCGTGTAGATCCCGGTGGTCGGATTGTCGCTGCCCCCGCCGAGGGAGAAATCGAGATCCCACAACAGCAGGTGCCAGCGACCGCCGGGCGGCAAATAAGCGAAGGAATTCTTGCCGCGGCTGTAGCCGTACCCGTCCCAATCGGCGACGACCCGCCGGGTGGCGATCGTTCGCATCCACCCGTCGAGGTCGATCTGATCCTGGACGCTCTGGGTATAGAGATCGCCATCGGGAAGGTTGACGGCCTCGACGAGAGACATCAGGTGACTGTAGTCATCATCGATCCCGCCGTTCGCCTTTTTTTCCCAGTTCCACCGGTAGCGGGTCTTGTGCGGCTGGCCTCGCGCGTCGTCGTACTCCTGGAGCCGGCCATCGACGTTGAACTCCTTGTTCACCGAGGCGTCGAACTCGAACCAGTCGTCGATTTTGAAGATCTCCCCGTCGGAATGGTCGGGGAACCAACTGGCGACGTAGTCCGCATTGGGTTGCTGACTGTCGGCGTAGACTTCTCCGCGTCGAACGCCATTGAAGAAGATTTGCACGTAGCGCTGATGACTGAAGGGGACCCCAAGTTGATTCCCGATCCAGAACGAGACGCGTTCACGCTGGAGCGTAGGGTCCCGACCGGGTTGTTCCAGCCAGTCGAGGTTGAACTCGTCGGACCCCAGAAGCGGTTCATCCTTGGGCAGAGTCCACACGTAGGCGCAAAGCGCGCCGGTCGGTCCATCGTAACCGGGACGAATCCAGGGACTGCCACGGTAGCGCGAGCCGGCGTTGTAGATGGCGCGGACCGATCCGTACACCATCGTCCCATCGAGCGGTTCGTTGCTGAGGACCTCGCGCTGCGTCCAGGTGTCTGTGTTGCGCTGGGTCATCCACATGCGGTAGGTGCCGAAGCTTCCCGAAGGCACGGCGTCGCCGAAACGCACCAGGCACTCGCCGCGGGATGGCTCGGCGGGGAAGGTTGCATGGACGGGCGGGCTCGCCGCGTCGGTGGCCTCGACCCAGAACGCGATGAGAACGCCGGCGGCCTGGCCAGGCAGGCTCGCCGTGTACAGGCCGTCGCCGGCCAGCGCGTCGCCCTCCTTTCCGTCGTCGTGCATCGGCAGTTCCTGGATGCTGACCGACGGGTCGTAACGAAACTTGAGCTTGATCCCGGCGATGCCGTCGGGGTCATGGACGCGTGCGGTCACCTTCACCGGTTCAAGGGCGGCGGGCAGCACCGGCGCATGGGCGACGTCGTAGACGGCCGGACCGGCATTGGCAACGAGGCGGCTGTTCGGGACGCCCGGGGTTCCAAGATTCTCGGGACGCGGAAGCTCCACGAGTTTCTCGAGCCAGTTGCCCTTCAGGCGGAGGAGAAGGTTGGTGTCGCCATGCAACCAGCGGGCGCTGGCCCGGAACGTGGCGAAGGCGTTGCTGACCAGGCTGCCATTGGCGAGCACGGTCTTCACGCGGTTCGCGCCGTTGTCACCGCCGGCGGTCGCGCGGACCTGAAGGGCGTGCTGGCTGCCATCGCCCTGGCTCGACAGCCCCGAACTCACGTGGTTGCCCTGGGCGATCCAGCCGGAAAGCCCGCCTTCGAATGTCGGATTCGAAACGAGATTGGCGCCGCTCTGGTCGCGGACCTCCACGTTGTCCAGGAGGCACTCGCCCTCTCCGAGGAGCATGACGTGAAGTTCGCCGGCGTCTCCCTGACCCAGTTCCAGCAGGCCAGCGTCCTCCACGGTTGTCCATGTCGCCTTGGCGGACTCGTCGCTGTCCGCCCAGCTTGCCGCGAGTTGGGTGTCGGCACGCGGGTCGGTCAATTCGAGACTGCTCCCGCCGCCATCGGCCCATCGTCCCCAGCGTCCGCCATCCCGGTAGGAGACCTCGTTCACGGTCACGAAGATCCGGTTCGTCTCGAGCCGCCCCGCGGAATTGGTGGTGATCCACGTCTCCGGGCGCGCGAGTGCCAGGTGCTCGCCGCCGTTCGCGAGCCCTCCCTCGAAGTCTCCGGAGACCGTCCCGACGGCGAGGTTCGTATAAACGGAGAGCAGATGAAGACGGTTGGCGGCGACCACATGGAAGCCGCCCGGCGGCACGACGACGTCGTTGGTAAAGGCGAAGGTGATGCCGTCAACGAACCGCCAGTCCCTGAGATCCACGGGCGCAGCGCTGCGATTGTAGAGTTCGACGAACTCACCCTGCGAGCCGCCCGGCGGGTGATACATGATCTCGTTGATCACGATCGCGCTCTGTCGCGGAGGACCATTGGGTGTCCCGCGGCTGGGAGCAGCCAGCAACCGCCACGCGTCCGCTCCATTCGGAACGCGACCCGTCGAGACGCCGTTGAGCTGGGGTCCAAAGCGAACCGCATCCACCACCCGACCTTCGTCGGGTTCGAGGAGGTAGACCGCTTCGCCGGCCGCCGAGAGCGCGAACCCGAGTTGCGCCTGGTCCCAGGCCACGAATCCACCAGGAGGAAGCACGGTCCCGGCGGGAACACGGAAGCGGGCATTCAAGGGATCGTCGGTGAGGATGCAACCGGAGACATCCACCCCACGGGTCCCGCGATTGTAAAGTTCGACGAAATCCAACACGGGCTCGTCGGTGTGCGCGAGGACCTCGTTGATGACGATCCGTCGGAAGGGATCGTTGAGCCGGGGCTCCAGGCGCCCCGGTGAACCCCCGCGCCGCTCGCCCGGTCCCCACGCGCGCCAATCGCCTTCGCCGTAGCTGGGCCGGGCAAGGACGAGCGAATGCCCTGCACCGTCGGCGGCCGCGGGCCACGGGGGTTCATCCGAGTAAGCGACCTCGAGAAGCACGGCCCCGGACCGATTGCGCAGGCGAACGGTCCCTCCGTCATGTGGCAACTGTCCTTTCCAGGGTCCCAGGACGCCGGTGATGCCGGCGATGGCGGACAGGTCCTCCGGCGCCTGCGCCACCACGAGGAAGCCCCCGGCCGGGATCCGTGCCGTCGTCGGGAAGGTGTAGTCCACGTCGCCCGACAGTCGGAATCCGGCGAGGTCGACAAAGGTCGAGTCGCTGTTGAACAGCTCAATGAACTCGGTTCGCCGCCCATCGTCGCGACCCGGCGGATGATACATGATCTCGCTGATCACCAGTCCCGTGCGCCGGCTGCTTGGGCCCAGGGGTTCGATGCCCTCCGGAAGCACGGCGGGCGACGCATCGCTGTTGATGTTGCCGTAGTCGCGGAATGCCGCCGTTGCGGTCTGGTTCGTCGAGCGACTCGCCACCACCAGGCCGAGATACACCGTATTCGACAGACCGATGGCGGCGGTGCCCAGCCGGGACCAGACCGCCCCATCATCGCTGGCGTAGCCCGTGACGTTCGTGCCGGCGCGCTGCAGGCGAAGCCAGGTCTGCGGGTAATTGACGGGAAAGGAGCCGGTGGACTGCGCCACGGCGCCCGTGGTTGAGCGCCAGGAAAAGAAGGCTCCCGCCATTCCGGGAGTGGCGATGGTCGCCGCAAAGGGGCTCCGGCCGGTGAGATCCTGGCGCGCCAGCAAACCGGCCTGGGCAAACGGTCCGCCAGTCCCAAACGCATCCACTCTCACCTGGACATTGAAATCGCCCGTCCTCGTTTCATAGCTGAAGTGGGCTTGATCATTCGTCCCCGCCAGTCCTCGTCCAACGGAGGTGATGTCGAGACCGCCGGGCATTGGCTGGACGTCGGCCGGTCGCGAGAGCGAACCCACGGGGGCGGGCACAAGGGTGAGGACGGTGAATACGTAGCTCGTTCCCGCCGCAACGGGGTTGGGCGACAGGGCGGTATCCGTTACCCCGCTCACGGTGAGGGTGTAGTCCGTCCGAGGTGTGAGCGGACTCGTGTCCAGGACGATCTCGGTCGGGGACGCGCCCGGATGCGTGGACGTCACGGTGGCACCCGGGTCCAGGCGGTAGTTCCCGGGGATCAGCGCCGTGTTGGTGGAGACCGGTTCGGTGAATCGCACGACGAGGCTTCCCAGGGAGGCATTGAAGACCGCCGCGATCCCCGGGGGCACGGTGTCCGGCCGGACATGAAGCAGGGCCTCTTCGGACACGATGACGCCCTTCTCGTTCGAGAGCGTGCAGCGAAAGCGCGCGCCATCGTCGGCGCGGCTCACCCGCGGAAGGGTCAGGATCGAACCGGTCGCACCCGGAATGGCCACGTCGTCGCGTTGCCATTGAATGGCCACCGGATCCGCATTCCGGACCTCGACGCGGAAGGAGGCCGGCTCCCCTTCGGCGACGGTGACACTGGCCGGCTGCCGGGTGATCTCCGGCGCGAACAATGCCGTTCCGAAAGGCAGGAAGTTCGATGCCGGGACGGGTTCCTCCAGACCGCCCTGGGGCCGGGACCAACGCACCGACAGGTGATCGCCGCCGACGCCCTCTTTCATCAGCGCCTCGACGTAGTACAAGCGACCGGCCTCGAGGCGGATCGGCAGGGATTGCTGATTGGGTTCGGCGAACCAATCCCGGAAACCCGTGGCGCCGTTCACTGTCGCGATCGCGCGCTTGTGCGTCGCGTCCTCATCCGTGCTGAGGTACAGGACCGACTGATCATCGCTGGAGACCCAGAAGACGTAATCGCCCGACTCCGGCGCATCGAGGTAACCGCGAATTCGTTGCCCGTAGTTGTCGGCCTCGTCGGGTCCGGTCTCGAAGACATCGGTCAGGACCTCGCGCCTGGTCGGTCTGTCGGGGTAAGTGGGGTCGCCTGTGAGATCGGCGACGCTGTTGCCTGCGATGTCTCCGAAGAATTCACGGAGGAGGCCGGCTTGTTGCGCCTGCGCCGGGTTGAAAAAGGCCGTCACGAAGAGGAGGAGAAGGACGTGGCGCGTCACGTGGGAGGCACAGCGGGTGGCGGGGCCGCCGGGGATCCGGCTGCGCCGGGCAGCGGAAGGGTTCGGTGCAAAACCAGCGTTCATCACAGGCAAAGGACTCCTTCGCGCGCAGCGCGCCGCGTGGGTGACGCGCGCAACGCTGCCAGTGCCCCACGGTCGAAGAAAGAGAAAAGACCACAATTGCGAGCCATTTGAGGTTGTTCGCCGCTGCACCATCCCCTAGCGTCGCCCGCATGATGTCCCTTCGGCGGTTCCTCGCAGGACTCGTCATGCTCCTCGCCAGCGTCCCGGCGATAGCCCAGGAGCCGCCGCCCGGCCCGACGAACGCCCTTCAATTCCTGTTCGGCGTGGTGCCGACCAACAACGCCGTCCTCATCACCGAGACCACCAACACGATCTCGGTCACGGTCACCAATTATCTCGCCTTCACCAACATCGTCATCGAGGGCCTGCAGGGCACCAACCGGGTCAGATTTGTCGATGATGGCAGGGTGCCCGACGACACCGCGGACGACGGCATCTTCCGGGGTCGCCTCATCACACCGCTGGTCCTCGAACGCACCTCGATCGTGCTGCAGTTGATCCTCTCGGGGATCGACCTGGCCTCGGTGACGAATGAACCGCCGGCCGATGAGCCCGTGACGGTGACCAACCGCGCCTCGATCACCTACATCATCGCCCCTCGCCCGCCCAATGACCGGTTCACCAATGCCTTCAAGATCCTCAGCGCGGGCGGCGTGGCGTTGGGCACGAACGAATTCGCCTCCCTCGAGACACGCGAACCCGTCCACGCCAACGACGCGGGCGTGGATCACAGTATCTGGTGGACCTGGTCCGCCCAGACGACGGGAAACGTCCTCATCGACCTGGCCGGAAGCGATTTTCCAGGTGTCCTGGCGGTGTACACCGGGAGCCAATTGACGAACTTGATTGCGACAGCCGGTTCGACCAATGACGTCGCGAATCGGCTTCCACCCAATGTCACCTTCGCGGCCACGAAGGCGACAACCTACCGGATCGCGGTGTCGGGGATCAGCTCCAACGACTTCGGTCATGTCCGGCTGCGCGTGGCGCCCGGCGGCACGCCCGACACGCGCCCGCCGGTCGTCTCGATCCAGAGCCCGGTGCAGGACTCGCTGGTCACCGGGGAGACCCTTGTTGTTTCTGGCTCCGCCCGGGAACCCTTCCCCCTGGACTCCGGGGTCAGCAATGTCGTGGTCCAGGTGAACGGCGGGTCCCGGACCAATGCCACCGGCGCCGAGTCCTGGGCGGCGACGGTCATTCTCCCGCCCGGCACCAATGTGGTTCGCGCCTTCGCCATCGATTACGCCGGGAACATGAGCGAGGCGGACAGTGTCGTCGTCCGGTACCTGAATCCGACGAACGATTACTTCGCCCTGTCGGCACAACTGCCGGGGACCGGGGGATTCGTCGGGGCCGGCAACATTCAGGCGACGCGCGAACCCGGGGAACCGATCCACGCCGGCAACGATGGGGGGCGATCGGTGTGGTACTGGTGGCGCGCCCCTTCCGACGGTGAACTCGCATTGAACACGTCGGGTTCGACCTTTGACACCCTGCTGGCCGTGTACGTCGGGGATGTCCTGACGAACCTGACCGAACTTGTGAGCAATGACGACGCGTCACCGGGAAGCGGGTGGAGCGACGTCTCCCTCTTCGTCAGCAGCAATGAAGTCTACCGGATCGTCGTCGACGCCTACGGCGCCGCGGTCGGCGATTTCAGTCTTCAGTACGTGTTCACACCGGAGGTCGCCGGGACCTTCTTCAACCTGACCATGAACGCCGGCAGTGGCGGGGCCGTGTCGCCGCCGGGCGGCGCATTCCCTTCCGGGGCCCGGGTCACCGTGACCGCCGTGCCCCAGGAGGACTTCGCCTTCGCCGGTTGGGACGGCGACATCCTCTCTTCGGAAAACCCGTTGACCTTCACGATGTCACGGAACCTCCGGCTCTCCGCCCGGTTTCGCACGGTGCGGTTCACGGATGATTTCGAGACTGGCAACCTGCTCCGGATCCCCTGGCACTCGGACGCACCCGCCTGGACGGTGGAGACGAACGTATTCACAGGTGGGTCGTATGTCGCGCGAAGTGCGGCGATCGGCCCGCGGGAGAGCACCAGCCTTGTGATCACGACGAACACCGGCTCGGGCACGGCGTCCTTCGATTTGAAGGTGAGTTCCGAGCCGGCCTGGGATTTCCTGGAATTCCTGATTGACGGCGCGGTCGTCCGCAAGTGGTCGGGGGAGGTCGACTGGCAATCCTTCACCTACAGCCTGAGTGCCGGGACGCACACATTGACGTGGCGCTACACCAAGGACCCGAATTTCGAAGCGGGCCTCGATGCGGCGTTTGTCGACAATATGTACCTGCCACCGGCCCGCGCGGGCGGCGGTGGCGCCGGGAGCGCTTCGCTTTCGATCCACCTGTTCACGGAAGGCGCGCAGATCACGCTCCAGGGGGAGGCGGGCGTGTCCTACACGATCGAGGCGGCACCGACGGTGAAGGGTCCGTGGACGCCGATCGCCACCCAGGTGTCGCCCAGCGGCATCATCAACGTGCTGGACCTCCAGGCCATCGGCATGGAGACGCGGTATTACCGGGCGCGGTCCCAGTGAGAGGGGCCGGCACCCTCACCCTGAGAGCGCGTCTGAAAAGTAGGAAGGGCTCTGGGAGCGCGTCTGAGGGACACAAGCCTTCCGCCAGGGTCGCGTCTCGATCTATGCTGAGGGAGTGCCACCGAGCATTGCCTACCTGGATGCCTGCCGGAATCTCCTGGTCACCGTTGCCGATCAGCTCGCCGCGATCCGCCGCGCCGCCGATTGGTTTGCCGCCACCATCCTCGCCGGGCGCATGGTCCATCTCTTCGGGTCCGGTCACAGCCGGATCCTCGTCGAGGAAATGTGGCCGCGGTACGGCTCGTTCCCGGGCTTCAACCCGATCGTCGAACTGTCGCTGAGCTTCCACAACCTTGTGGTCGGGCCGAACGGCCAGCGTCAGGCCATGTTTCTCGAGAACGTTGCCGGCTTCGCGGAGCGGATTCTGCGTAATTTTGATCTTCGTCCGGAGGACTCCGCGCTCGTGATCTCGTCGAGCGGCTGCAACGTGGTGCCGATTGAAATGGCCGAGGGTTTCCGGCAACGGGGCATCCGCGTCGTCGCGATCGTTTCGCGGGCCCACTCCGAGGCCAGCCCCAGCGTACGCCCGGACGGGCGCAAGCTTCAGGATTTCGCGGACCTCGTCCTCGACACCGGCGCGCCTGCCGGCGACGCGATGGTGAAAATCGAAGGCCTGGAGACCCCGGTCGCCCCCGGTTCCACCGTCGGCGGGTGCATGCTCATCAACTGTCTGAAGGCCGAACTGGCCGCCAAACTCACGGCCGCCGGTCAACCGCCGAAGGTTCTCACCGCGGGTGCCCTGATCGGCAAGGAGCGGGCCGCGGCCCTATTCGAATCCGCCTACGATGAACACGCGCGGCGCCTGGCCCGGCTGTATGAGCGGCTGGGTTGCTGAGAGCCCGTCTGAGGGGGTTGACGGGGGGCCGCGCGAAGTCGGAAGGCTTGACGGAGAGGCCCTTTCCCCGGCTTCTTTGGGATGACCCCGAATGCGATGGAATGGCACGCAAGCAAGCCTTTTCGATTCCGACCCATGTCTCCTTATCGAACCCTGCTATTCAGCCTTGCGGCCGGCCTGTGGATCGCCGCGCCCAGAAGTCCGGCCGTCACCCTTCCTCCCGGCGAACTGGCCGCCCTGACCGCCACGTGGAAAGGCGATCGCTTCCCGGATGGCCGGCCGAAGGTGCCGGATGCGATCCTCGCCCGGATGCGATCGGTCTCGCTCGAAGAGGCCTGGGCTGTCCTTCGCCGCCACGGGTACACCCACCAGTTCGCCGGCGAGTGGAAGCTGGTTCACGAGGAGGTCCCGGTCATCGGCCGCGCCCTCACTGCCCTGTATCTTCCCAGTCGACCCGATCTCACGAGCCACATCGAGGCGGTCGGAAAGGCGGAGGAGCGGGTCGGTCCTTCCAATTCATGGCCGATCGACGCCCTTCAACCCGGCGATGTCTACGTCGCCGACGGCTACGGCAAGATCACGGACGGTACGCTCATCGGGGATAATCTGGGCAATGCCATCTTCGCGCGGTCGGGAAATGGCGTGATCTTTGACGGGAGTGTCCGTGACCTCGAAGGTCTCGCCGAGATCCCCGGCTTCAACGCGTTCGTCCGCGGGTGGGATCCCTCGGCCATTCAGGAGATGGTGCTTGGCGGGTTGAATGTGCCGATCCGGATCGGACCGGTAACGGTGCTCCCGGGCGACGTCGTCCTGGCCAAGCGCGAAGGCGTCCTGTTCATTCCGGCGCACCTGGCAGAAGAAGTCGTCGTAACGGCGGAGGTCGTCCGTCTGAAGGATCAGTTCGGGCATCAGCGCCTTCGCGAAGGCCGCTACAAACCCGGGCAGATCGACCGCCAATGGACGCCGGAGATCCGAGAGGACTTTCATCGGTGGCTCGACAGTCTTCCCAACAAGCCTGACATCCCGCGTGAAACCATCGACAAACACCTGTGACACCACCCGAACGAAATGAGAAACCGATCCCATGTTGAGATGGACGAAGGGACGCAGTGCCATCCCCGCGCTGCCGGCGCGCAGGCGATGCCCGCCGAGGCTTCCGCCATGAGCCGGCGCGGGTTCCTCCGGCGCACCGCCTGCGGCGGAATCGCGCTGTGCGGATTCCGAAGGCTGGAGGACCAACTCGAAGCCGCAACCGCGGGGGTCAACCGGAATTCCGCCCCGGCGCAGCTTCGCATCACGGACCTGCGCATCGCGGAGATCCAGAACGCCCCGATGCGTGTTCCCCTGATCCGGATCGACACGAACCAGGGCCTGGTGGGTTTGGGAGAGGTGCGCGACGGGGCGAGCAAGCGCTACGCGCTCCTCCTGAAGAGCCGGTTGCTCGGCGAGAATCCGTGCAACGTCGAGCGCGTCTTCAGGAAGATCAAGCAGTTCGGCGGGCCGAGCCGGCAGGGCGGCGGAGTGTCGGGCGTGGAGATGGCCCTTTGGGATCTCGCCGGAAAGGCCTTTGGCGTGCCGGTCTACCAGATGCTCGGAGGCCGCTACCGCGACAGGATCCGCCTCTACTGCGACACGACGGTCTCCGAGGAACCCGACGAGTACGCCCGCCGGATGGGCGAACGCGTCGCGAAGGGTTTCACGTTTCTGAAGATGGACCTCGGGATTCAACTGCTCCGAGGACAGAAGGACATGGTCACCATGCCGAGCGTCCTGGACCGCCGTGAATTCAACCTGGTCGAGCATCCCTTCACGCAGATCCAGGTGACCGATCGTGGCATGGCCCGGCTGGCCGAATTCGTGGCCGCCGTCCGACAGAAGGTCGGCTATGAAATCCCGCTTGCCGCGGACCATTTTGGGCACCTGGTCGTCAACAGTTGCATTCGCCTGGGTCGCGCCCTGGAGCCCTTCCAGATGGCCTGGCTGGAGGACCTCGTGCCGTGGTTCTACACCGACATGTGGCGCGAGATCACCCTTGCCCTCGATGTGCCGACGCTCACCGGGGAGGACATCTACCTGAAAGAGCCATTCATGAAACTCATCGACGCCCGGGCGGTGGACATGATCCATCCGGACCTGGCGTCCGCCGGCGGCATCCTGGAAACCAAAAAGATCGGTGACTATGCCCAGGAACATGGCGTCGCGATGGCGATGCACTTTGCGGGAAGCCCGGTCTCCTTCATGGCCAACCTGCATTGCGCCGCCGCCACCCAGAACTTCGTTGCCCTCGAACATCACGCGGTGGATGTCCCGTGGTGGGAGGACCTGGTCACCGGGCTCGACAAGCCGATCGTGCATGAGGGATTCGCGCGGGTCCCGGACGCGCCAGGGCTGGGCGTTGAGTTGAACGAGGACGTGGTTCGCGAACACCTCGTCCCGGGGGAAGGCTATTTCGAGCCCACGGACGAGTGGAACACCGAGCGCTCGAACGATCGTTTGTGGAGTTGACGCGCCGGGAAGCCTCCACGGTCCAGGGCAACCGCGCCCTGCGGATCTTGAACCGCGAGGGAAACCCTTACGCGCCCTCCGGGCACCCTCTCCCATCAGATGCTGAGCATGTCCCACGAATCGCGTGCTGGAGACCGTGTCGGTCCCAGGCATGACAACGGTGTGCCGCGGGGCAAAACAAACGGAAAGGGGACCGCGTGACGCCCTTTTACGCGGTCGCGGGTCCCAGCAATTCCTCGATCATCGACTTCAACGTCGACATGTCGAACGGCTTGCTCAACGCCCGCGTCGCCCCGCTGGTGAGCGCGATCTCCAGGTAGCTGTCGGGCGTCAGTCGCCCACCTCCCGACATCGCGATGATCGGGAGGTGGGGATGCGTGCGCCGCAGCCGAAGGATAAGCTCCACGCCTTCGACTTCCGGCATGATGATGTCGGTGATCACCAAATCCACCGACTCGCTCTCGAGAGTATTCAAGCCCGCCCGACCATCCTCCGCCTCCAGCACGCGGTATCCCTCGCGTGTCAGCAGTCGGCGGATCACCGAACGCATGCCTTCGTCGTCCTCTATCAGCAGTATCGTGTGCATCCCGTCGGGCCTTGTGAGGAAGGCCGGCAAGATCGTTCATTTCTCCAAAGCCGCAACTTCGATGTTGGAGCCTGATCGGCTCTGGGCGCCGGCCGGCGCGATCATGTCGCTCTGTTCCAATGATCCGGTGTTGAAACCACTCCCAAGTCCGCCTTCAAGGACGAGCTGTTTCGTCCCGGGCTCGGCAGGGAGCGGCGCGGCCGGCGATCGGGACGTCCTCCCGTCGGCAATCGCCGGGAAGTACAGGTGGAATGTCGACCCGTGGCCGGGACGGCTGACCACCGTGACGGCGCCCTCGTGGGTCTCCATGATCCCGTGGACAACCGACAGGCCGAGACCCGTCCCCTCGCCGGGCGGCTTGGTGGTGAAGAACGGTTCGAAGACCCGTTCCACGACCTTGGCGTCCATCCCTTTGCCGGTGTCGGTGACCGCGATTCTCGCGTAGCGGCCGGGCTGGAGGTCCGCATGGCTTCTGGCAAGCTCCGCGTCCACGAGCACGTCCTCCAACATTACCTGGATGCGTCCTGCGCCTCCCTCCAACGCATGCCAGGCGTTGGTCCCCAGGTTGAGCAGGACCTGCTGAACCTGGGTGTTGTTCGCCAGCACAAGCGGCAAGTCCTCCCCGACGACAAGCTCCAGCGTGACTTCGGAAGGCATTGTGGCTCGAAGGAGACGAAGCGTCTCCCGCACGATCCCGGCAAGCGAGAGCATCGTTCGTTGCTCGGGCTGACGACGGGCGAATGCCAGGATCTGTTGGACCAGGTTGCGTGCGCGCTTACTGGCCTTTTGGATTTCGCCAAGACTCTCCAGGGCGGGATGGCCCTCGGCCAATTCGACTGCAGCGAGATCGGCATTGCCCAGGATGGCGCCAAGGATGTTGTTGAAGTCGTGCGCGATCCCGCCGGAGAGCCGGCCGATCGCCTCCATCTTCTGAGCCTGGCGGAGCTGAGACTCGAGTTCGATCCGATCGGTGATGTCCTCCGCAACCCCGGCCACGCGATAGATTTCCCCGCGGGGGTTCCGCACGGGAAACGCGCGATCCCGAATCCACCGAATGGAACCATCCGCCCTGACGATCCTGAATTCGACATCATAGGACCCGACGGACGCCTGCCGGGCCAGGGCCTCGCGGACCTGGTCCCGGTCCTCCGGGTAAACCGCATCCAGCCACCTCCAGGGCTGCTCGTAAAGGGACTGCCGGCTGCGCTGCCAGATGGATTCGTAGCCGGGGCTGATGTAAATAATCCGGTTCTTTACCGCGTCCGTGAGCCAGAACACTTCGTGAATGCTCTCGGCCAACTGCCGGAAGCGCTCCTCACTCTCCCGCAAGGTCTCCTCCGCGCGCTTGCGTTCCGTGACGTTCCACATGATGCCAACGATCCGAAGCGGCCGGCCGTCCGGATCCCGCGAAATTATGCCGCGGTCCAGGATCCAGACCTGCGATCCATCCTTGTGCGAGAACCTGTACTCCTCGGAAAACAGGGCGGCGGTCGTCTTCTCGACGGCATCCCGAACTCTCGCCCGATCGTCCGCGTGCATATGTTCCAGCCAGGCCGACGGGTTGTCCCCAAGTTCGTCGGGCGTCCAGCCGACGCACTCCACGGTGTCGCCGGACCACTCGATCTTTCCCGTCACCAGATTGTGATCGTACACGATCTCGCCCAGCGCCCCAATGATGGCTTCCGTCCGGTGCGCGAGCGTGAGGCGGGTCTCCTCAGCCCGCCGACGGTCCGTGATGTCGACGAGAAATCCGTGCCACAAGATGCCACCGTCCGGCTCCGGCTCCGGAGACGAACGGCCCTCGACCCAGATCTCGCCCTTGACGGGATGCAGCACTCGAAACTCGCAGCGCCAGGGACTCAGCGTCCGGGCCGACTCGGCGATGGCGGCGAAGAGTCGGGGCAGATCGGTTGGATGCATCCTCTGGAACACCGGCGTGGCGTCCTCGTGGAGATTGTCCCCCGGCAGGCCGAAGATCTCGCTCGCCATCGGACTGACATACGGCATGACCATCGTGCCGTCCGGACGCTGGCGAAATGAGTACATCACCCCGGGTGCCGTCGCCGCGAGCTTCGAAAGGCGTGCCTCGAGAAAGAGGCGTTCCTGGACTGCGCGTTCGGCCTCGGCGCGGATGGACCGGGCGCGCAGCGACTCGATGCCGTAGGCGAGGTCTTCCGCCAGCTTGTTCAAGAGATCGATCTCCTCCTGGTTGAGACTCCACGGTTCGGATCGGTACACCGTCAACGCCCCGAATGTCGTTCCGGCCGATTTCAGGGGAAACGCGGCCGCGGCCGCATGCACATGCCGGGCGGCATGGTCCCACCATGGAGCGAGCAGGGGATCATGGCGCGCATCCTGGCAGATGACGGTCTCGCCCGAGCGGATGGCGGTCCCGGTGGGACCGCGTCCCAGGGGTTCGTCGGCCCAGGTGACTCGGACATCGTCCATGGTGTTGCCCGAGTGCCCGGCCCATGCCGCGACCCGGACGCTCCGTTGGGCGTTGTACTCGGCAATGGCCACCCACGCGGTGCTGTATCCGCCGGAATCCACCACGATCCGGCAAACGGAATCCAGGAGCCCGGTTTCATCGGTGGCCCGGACCAGCGCGCGATTGCACTCGGTGAGGACTCGCAGGTCGCGATTGACCTGCCTGAGGGTGCGCAGGACCCGCTGTCGCTCGTGAAAGTCCTCCCGCAATGCAGCGGTCCGTCGGGCAACCTTTTCCTCCAGGGCCCGGGCATACCCAATCCATCGCCGCCGCGATTTGTGGAGCAAGCCGCCAAGCACAGCGAGGACGAGGGTCGCGACCGCCGCCGCTTCGATGAGATTCCAGGAGCCGTCCAGCCCGCCCCCTGGACCACCCATCGTCCGCGCGGCGGAACTCCCGTCCGCGAATGCCGCGGCGGTCAGGCCCACCCCAATGCCGGCCGCACGCATGAGAAGTCCTCGAACCATACGAGGACCCATCCCAACAGGAGGGGCCGTCGTGTGCCGGACATTTTTTGTCCTTCTATGGCCAAAATCTGCGATCGACGGGGCCTGCCCCGCGCAGGGGGCCGCGAGGGTCGGGGGGGTCACTGGCCCGGGACTGCGGGGCGAATCTCGTCTGTCTGGAGCAGAAAGGCGCGTCTCTTCTCCAGGTGTTCCTTCAGAGACGCAACATTTCGCGCAAATCGCGCCTGCGCCTCGTCCGGGTCGTCCCCGATCGCTCGCGCCCGGATCGGGACTTCGGGACGGAGCCGATCGGCGAGCGTGTCGATGACGGGGAAGAAGACTCCAGGCGTGTAAACGGTCTCGAGCAATTGCCGGGTGCGCGCCAGGAACCGGCGACGGAACTCGGGGTTGGCGAGCAGGGGCCCGGAAAAGAATCCCGGAGGGCGCCACCACCCGCCAAAATTGAAGTCAGCCGCGCCTCCCGGCGGTTGGGTGCCCTTCATGCCGAACGTGATGGGCATATTGAAGAAGACCTGGTCCTCGGGGATGCCGTCGTAGAATCCCCAGGTCTTGTCCTGGTCCCACGGATACATCTCCCATTTCCCGGTGCCCTTGCGATCGTGGTACGTGAAGTAGTTGTTGAAGAAACCGTCCCAGTGGGAGAGGCACATGTTGACGGCGAAATAGGCCGCGACCTCGTCGACGTTGAAGTTGTTGCGGATGATTTCCCACTGTTGGGCGCCCGTCGTGCCATCGAGCTGGCCCACAAGCTTCTTGAGATCATTGTAATCGCGGTCCTTGTGGTTTTGTCGCTCATGCTGACCCTCGAGGCTGCCACCGAACCAGATCAGCTTGTAGAGGTCACCGTCCGTGTTTCGATGATTGCGCCGCAGAAAGGCGCTGTTCACCTGTTCGATGATCAGATGATAGCCCAGCACCTCGCCATCCATCGTGAGCCGCCCGAAGTCCGTGAGACAGGCGGGATTCCCGGCGCGGCGGTAGAATTCGAACGCGAGGGGTTCGGCCAGGACAAAGCGATCGTTGGTCTCGAAGATGACGTTCAACGTCGTCATGTCCTTCCATGGCTGGTGCTTCTGAAGGCGGACCTTGTACCCCGCCGTGCGCTCCGTGACACGGACGAAGTCGAAGAGCTCCGGGCGAGCGGAGCCAGGCTCCATCCAGACGAAGGCGTCCAGGCCTCGTTGGATTGTCGGAGCTTGAGTCTCGGAGGGTCCGCGGAATGGCGAAGCGTGCGAGGTGCGCCAATCGGCCAGGAACCGGAACTGGCGGGGAGTAAGAACGGCCTGAAGGTCGGAGGTCGCCTTCTCTTCCACCTGGGCCAGCCCCCGCAGGAGTTCGTTAAAATCCCCCTGGCGCTGCATGAGTTTCTCGAGGACCGGCCGTTGAGCAGCCCGCCCTTTGACGGCCTCCTGAAGGATGGGGCGCAGCGCCTTCCACTGGTCCGCCGTCCAATCGTATGCCTCGCTGATCGCCAGCCAGGCCCCCTCGATGTTGAGCAACTGCCGCAGAAAATCGTCGGGCCCAGGGGGTTTCGCGGTGTTGTGTTCGGTGTTCCATGTCGCGAACGCCTCCGCCTGTTCCGCGGGAAGAACCGCCTTCGCCTCGGTTACCAGGGACTCCTGAAGTTTCGTCAACCACTCCGAAACGGAACGGAGCGCCGCGGGCAGGTCGTCACTCTCCAGGGTCGATTCCTTTTGCGCCTGGATCTCGCCCTCCTTCCGGCTGAGGAGGGTTTGCAGCCCCTTTCGAGATGCGGGATCGAGATCGCGCTGAATCGACCATTCAAACCAACAGGCAGGGACCGGGTCGCCCAACGCGAACATCTGCTCCGCCATCATCCGCTCGGGCGAGGGCCGCATGCGGTTGCGGGCCCCGGGGCCGCTCTTGCGCCGCGCCTCCGCCTGCCGCAGATGCTCCGGATCCGTGTGGATCACCAGCGCCTGTCCGATGCGCGCCTCGTTGGTTTGTCCGGCGACATACCAGGATACAGCGGGACTCAGGTCCGTCGGCGACGGATACCAGCGTTCGGTCTGCTTCGAATCCACCGCATGCACGCGAAGGCGCACCAACCGGTCCGCCTCCTGTCCGGGGAGCATCCCCACATAAGTTTTGCCGTTCTGTAATTTGAACTCCTCCGTGTGCTCTTCCGGCGCGAAGCCGGGTCGAATCACCTGGTACACCATGGCGACGGAATCGAGGCCCTCAGGGCTGTCCGCTTGAACCTCGACCCGCACCGGTTCGGAGGCGGCGGGAGCAACAGGATTCCACTTCAGTCCGCCGACGCGCGGGGGCTGGTGGGCCGAATAACCTGCATTGACGGCACCGGGTGTCCCCCTGGTGCAGACGCATCCGGGACGGGTGAGGCCACCCAGTTTTGCGGATCCTCGCCCGGGGCGGTCGGGGTGATTCGCTCCAGCGAGGCGCCGACTCCATCCGCCGCGACCGGCCAGGGAGCGGCATCGTCGTATTTCACCCGATCGACGACTCGCCCCGAGCCATCGACCAGTTCCACGGTGTCCCCGCCATTGCTGAGGGACTTCCGGAATTCACCGGCCACGGGGACCTCGTAGTACTCGCGGAAGCGGTGTGCATCTCGGCACAGGACGGCAAATCCACCGGGGGCAAGCCGGGTGCCCGCGGGAAATGTGAATTCAACACCGCCGCCGATGCGCCAGCCGCCGAGTTCGGCCGGCGCTTCCCCCGGGTTGTACACCTCGATCCACTCCAGGTCGTCGAGGTCATTCTGGCCATGGTAGAAAATCTCGTTGAGCACGGGCGTGCCCGCGGCCGTCGCTCGAATGCCAACCAGCCCGCATCCGATCAGCAGCCATCCAAGAGTTCGGGTTATCATGGTACCTGGGGTGAAAGGGGACAGGGAATCGTTCAGCGCACCACGGCGATATCGTAGGAAAACTGCCTGAAAGTCCTCCGTGTTAACCTTGGGGATTTGGAAGGATTTGCGTTCAGCGCGGCCGCGACGATGGGCGCATCCTGCGCGGCCTTGCCAAAAACCGCGAGCTCGGAAAAGAGGTTCTGCCACCGGGGCTCAACCTCGGCTGGCGGTTGCGCGGCCCCTCAGCCCTGACCCTCGTGACTGCCATCCACCGGGGCTTGGGACGGTCGGACTCCTTTCGGCATGCCCCGATGGGGTGATTGTGAAAAGCGACGCAACAAGGCCCAATCACGCCCTCGAACGACCATGAGTGCGACCCGTACCATGAGACTCATCCGTGTGCTCATCCTGCTCGCCGCGATCCGAATCATCCTCCCGGCGCGCGCGGAATCGACCGCCGAAGCGAAGACCATCTTTCAAGCCATCCGCGAGGGTGACACACCCACCGTCGCGCGTCTCGTCGCGGAGGTGCGCTGGCGAGAGGCGACAGACGCGCGGGGAGACACCGCTTTGATGGCGGCCGCGCAGTTGGGAACGACGGAACAGGTGCGCCTCCTTCTGGACGCAGGCGCACGACCCGATCGCACCAATGACGCCGGCGTCTCGCCGCTGCTTCGCGCCGCGGCGGAACCGGAGAAGGTCCGCCTACTCCTTGAACATGGCGCGCGTCCCAATGCGTCTTCCCAACTGGGAATCACGCCTCTCCTGCTGGCGGCTCGCAGTCCGGCCGCGACGGAATCGGTCCGCCTGCTCCTCGAGCGCGGGGCTGACGCGAATGCGCGAAGTGTGTTTGGCGCCACGCCCTTGATGGCCGCCGCGGCAGCCGCGAACCTCCATACGGTGCGCCTGCTGGTCGAGCATGGGGCAGACGTCAACGCAGCGCCCGCCGCCGAACCGGGCAACGATCCCATCTGGGGGGGATTGCGGACGCCGTTGATGTGGGCCGCCTTTCGTAACGACACGGAGATTCTCGACTATCTCCTCGACCACGGCGCGCGCATCAATGACGTCTCGTTCTTCGGAACCGCCCTGACCCAGACGGGCTGGGGACATGCCGCCGATGCCGCCCGATGGCTGCTGGATCACGGCGCCAATCCGCGCCTGACCGAACCCTTCTCCGGTTATTCCGCCCTGCACTGGGCGGCCTCGGTCGAGAACGGACAATCCGATGTCGTCGATCTCCTCCTCCGCCACGGCGCCGATCCAAACGCGGAAGGCGGCCAGCCCGTGGATGCCTTCCTGGGGATTCCCCGGACGCCGCTCATGCTGGCGATGCAACGCGGGGAGACACCCGTGACGGAAGCCCTGAAGAAGGGCGGTGCGCACGGAGTGGCTCCGGCCGAAGCGTGCTGCGAAGAAACCACGATGAAATCCTCCGGGCCGGACGACGCGAAAACGACCGCCGCCGTTCTTCGCGCCCTTGGACCCCTGCAGCATACCTCCACCTACTCCCTGCAGTCCTTCACCCGGCACGCGTCGCACCAGAAATGCGCGTCGTGTCATCAGCAGTACTTTCCGCTTGCCGCCATCGGTCTTTCGAGGTCGCAGCAGATCCCCACCGACACACGAAATACCGAGACGCTCGTGAAGGCGATTCTTACGTTCCACGACACGGAACTGGATCGGCAGCCGCTGTTTCATCCGGAGCCGGCTGTCACCTACGGCTATGCAATGATGGCGCTGCGGATGTCTGGAATCACCGCGCCCGACATCACCGATTCGCTGGTGGCCCACCTCGCGACCCTTCAGAACCTGGACGGCCACTGGGACCTCAATCTCTTCCGGCCGCCCCTCCAGTCCACACCGATCACCAGCACCGCGCTCGCGATTCAAGCCCTTCGCCATTTCGGGTGGCCGGCGCGCCAGGGTGAGTTCCAGGAACGCGTCGCCCGCGCTCGCGCCTGGCTGGCCGTGGCCAATGCGGACACACATGAGGCACGCGTCTACCAGGTCCTCGGGCTCCACTGGGCGGGCGCTCCCGCGTCTGATCTTCGGCCTCTCGCGGAGGCCCTGCTGCGCGAACAGCGCGGAGACGGCGGTTGGGGCCAACTCCCCGCACTGCCCTCGGACGCGTACGCCACCGGCCAGACGGTGTTCGCTCTCGAGACCGCCGCGGGCATGAAGGCCACCGCGCCGGCGATCCGGCGGGCCATCGCATTCCTGCTCGATTCCCAGGAGGGCGACGGCACCTGGCACATCCGCCGTCGCGCCTTCCCCTTCCAGCCGACGATGGACAGCGGATTCCCGCACGGTCGTGATGCGTGGATTTCCGCGGCCGGAACGAGCTGGGCCGTGATCGCCCTCTGTCGCGGTCTCGATGGAACTCCGCACCCGACGGAACTCAGTGTTCCCTCCGGGAAACGGCCGGATCGGGATCAAGCGGGGATTGACGTACCGGCAACGCGCGCGGGCGCCACAGGCAGGGAGGCACTCTCCGATCATGCCGTCGATTTCGAAACCGAGATCCGGCCCCTGCTGGAGAAATCCTGTATGGACTGCCACTCCGGCGAAAGACCCCGCAGTCACTATCAGCTCACAAGCCGCGACGGCCTGGTGTCGATCGGCAATCAGGGAAGAGCGGCCGTGGTGCCCGGGCGCGCCGACGAAAGCCAGCTTCTGCGGTACGTCGCCGGCGAGGTGGAAGACCTGGAGATGCCGCCGACGGGCAAGCGCGACCGATACCCCGCCCTGACCGCGCCGCAGGTCGCGCTTCTTCGGACCTGGATCGCCCAGGGAGCCCCCTGGCCCGCCGGGGTCGAACTCCGTGGCAGCAATTGAACCGGGATTTCCCGGCCGGAAATTCGCGGGGATAAAACGCCGCGGGGCCCGCGGGGCACCACCGGAGAATCCGGACTGGAGATTGTCACGCCCGTGACGTTGGATGTGGGGATTCGCCATGCACCTATCCGCCTGTCGACTGCTCCCACCTCATTTGGGAATCCATTGCCTCCTGACCTGTCTGCTCATGGCAAGCGGGACCGTGCAGAGCGCACCCACCGATGATGTCTACCGGTTGGGCCCGGATTCCGAGGCCCAGCCAGGGGTGCCCCAGGGAAAGGTCCTCGGTCCCGAAACCCTCGCCAGCCAGATCTTCACGAACACCACTCGTCATTACTGGATCTACGTCCCCGCCCAGTACGACCCGGCGAAGCCGGCGTGCCTGATGATCTTCCAGGACGGCCATGCCTTCGTCGGTCTCACCGGGAGTTACCGGATACCCTGCGTTTTCGACAATTTGATCTATCGACGCGAAATGCCGGTGACCCTCGGCGTGTTCATCAATCCCGGCCACACCCCGGAACAGAAGGAATCGTCGGAGGAGGATTGGGGGGATCGAATCAACAACCGGCCGACCGAATACAACGAACTCAACGACCGCTACACGCGGATGATTCTCGAGGAACTCCTTCCAGTCCTCAAGGCGCGGTTCAACATCTCCGACCGTCCCGAGGACCGCGCGATCGCCGGGGCCAGCTCGGGGGCGATCTGCGCCTTCACCGTCGCGTGGCATCGCCCCGATCAATTCGGCAAGGTGATCAGCACCATCGGGAGCTTCACCAACATCCGCGGAGGCCACGTCTACCCCGACCTCATCCGCGAATCAGAACGCAAACCGATCCGGATCTTCCTGCAGGACGGCGTCAACGACAACCGGGGGCGCCGCCGCAATGGGGCGTACGATCCGAAATGGGACTGGCATGCCCAGAATATCCGGATGGTGGAAGCGCTCACCGCCAGGGGGTACGACGTCAATTACTGCTGGGGCATCGGAACCCATTCCAACAAGCAGGGCGGCGCCATCATGCCCGAGATGCTCCGCTGGCTCTGGCGTGACTACCCGCGGCCCGATGATCCGGCGGACCCGCGTGACCGAACCCTGTTCGTCCCGGCATCCGACACCACGCCAAAGCAGCCCTGATCCGCCGCCACGCTGAGGGATCGTCCCGCCGCCAGCCTCGAAAACCGGGGCGACGCGCAGGCTCATTGTCCGATTTGACTCTGTTATGCATCCAGTCGTCCCCGGCAGGCGTTGCTCGGTTGAATGGATTTGCTCATGGAACCCGACGCCGGTAGATCATCGGATCTCGGGTTTCCGTCGAGGGGCGCCTCACTCTCGAATGCAAATGGCTGGCGCCCGTTCGCCGGACACCGAAGCCACGTGAGCGAGGGTGTGACAGCTCCTGACGCTTCGGACGAAGCGCTTTTCGCCGGCGTCGCAACGGGCGACGCAGCGGCGTTTGCCGCCTTTTACGACCGGCACGAGGCGCTCTGGTACACCGTTGCCCTGCGGATCCTCCAGGACCCCGCCGAGGCGGAAGACGTGCTCCAGGAGGCGGCGATTCTTGTCTGGGAACGCGGACCGCAGTACGACCCGGCGCTCGGTCGTCCTGGGAGCTGGGCCTTGACCCTTCTTCGCAACAAGGCCATCGACCGTTTGCGATCCCGGCGCCGACGCGGAAATCTTATGGAGCGGGCTGCCGTGGAAGGGTTGAACCCGGAGGGCGGCGAGGCCTTCGCCCCGGCGAGCATCCCGGACGCGGATGCCGCGGCGATCGTGCGCCGGACGCTCCTCGGTCTGCCCGGGGAGCAGCGGCGCGCCATTGAGCTGGCCTTTTTTGCCGGCCTGACTCAAAGCGAGATCGCCGAGCATCTCGGTGAACCGTTGGGCACGGTGAAGGCGCGAATCCGCCGCGGCATGCTCACAATGCGGGATGCGTTGGAAGGCGCCCTATGAACTGCGACGAATTGCAACAACTGGCCGCGCTCGAAGCGCTTGGGGTCCTCGACGGACCCGAGGCCGACCGCCTGCGCGAGCGGTTGTCCCAGGACGCCGCAGCCCGCGCCGAGCTCGCGCGGTTCCTGGAGGTCTCGAACGGTCTCCTGAGTGCCCTGCCGCGCCAACGCCCTTCCACGTTAGTGCGGGCCCGTGTCCTCGAGCGGATCCGGGCGACGCCACAGCGAAGCGCTCAGGCGGAGACAACGCCCTCCTCCCTGCCTCCACCGCCCCCGGCTCCGCCGGGTCTGCACTTCATAGGACCCGACGCTCCGTGGATGCCGGCGCCGGTGCCCGGCGCGCGCTTCAAGCTCCTGTCGGCCGGCCCTCAGCAGGGTTACGTCATGCTCCTGATCGAACTGGCGCCAGGCGCAGGCTACCCCGAACACGATCACCCGGGTGTGGAGGAGATGTACGTTCTCACGGGCGACCTGCAGACAGAGGGCCGTTCTCTTGGACCTGGCGACTTTCTCCACGGCGAACCCGGCTCGCACCATCACGAGCTTCACAGCATCGGGGGCTGCACGGCGATCATGGTGCTACCACCGCAGGCGCTGGCGGCGCTGGCGCCGGAATAGAATGGGGAATGGGGGGACCCGTCTATTCCCCGTAGCTGTCGAGGTAACGAGGCGAAACAACCTGGGTCCGGCTCGTAACCTCGGCGGCTACGGTCGATGGGACGTCGCAATGGTTTTTTGGAGTGGCCGGGGGCCGTCCAGGACTTGCTGTCCTTGCGCGCTTTCCTTACTGTCTGCGTAATGAGAGCGACGCTTACCAGCAAAGGCCAAATCACCATCCCCATTGCCATCCGCGAGAAACTGGGCCTCAAACCCGGCCAGATCCTGGATTTCGACCCGAATGCGCCCTTTCTGAAAGCAGTCCCGGTCTTCGACGAGGACGCGATGCGCTCGGTCCTGGGATGCGCGAAAGGGCGGCTCGGGCGCGGTGCCGCGAAATGGCTCGAGGAAACGCGCGGACCGGTTGAGCTCCCTCGAAGGCGCAAATGACAACCGCGCTGGATAGCTCGGCACTTCTCGCCGTGTTCTGCGGCGAAGCCAGCGCGCACCGTTGGCTCAACCTCTTGATCGAGGCGCGGCGGCAGGGTCCGCTTGTCGTATGCGATGTCGTCTATGCGGAGGTGGCTCCTCTCTTTCGAGGTGAGTCGGAACTCCGGGCCACTCTCGACCAACTGGGTGCTGCCTTCGAGACCACATCGCCCCAGGCCGCGTTCCGGGCGGGCGAGATCTTTCGGGCCTACCGGGCCGCTGGCGGGCAACGGACCCACTTGATACCCGACTTCCTGATCGCAGCGCACGCGCTGTTGCATGCGGATCGTCTTGCAGCGTCCGATCGCGGCTACCTCCGCGGGTACTATCCAGATTTGAAATTGCTCCAGCCTTGATTCCGGGCAGGCACCCGATCCCGCCTCAATCCTTCCTTTCCGTCGTCCGCTGCTTCCAACCGCATGCAAGGACCAGCGGTTGGCGTTGATGTTGAAGATCGGCTCGACGGGCGGATGCACCCGGCGGTCCGCGATCGCCACCCGCAGGCGTCGATACGCCCCGAGGTAATCGCCCTTCCGTCCCGACTCCATCGCCGCCTCCGCCTCCGCGACCGTAACTTCCTGGGGGCGCCGGACGAGCCACGCCCCGCGGTCGTTGATCACGACCAGCGATAGGGTCTGCAGGCAATCGCCGCTTGCGACCGTGCGCCCCATCGACCCCGCCATGATGTTTCCGCCCTGCCCCGGCGCATAGCACAGGTCGCGCAAGGCCGGTCCGGTCATCCCGCAGGCGGCCCACACCAGAAACGCCTCATCGTCTTCGGATACCGGTACTGGCGGGTGTGCACTCGTGTACTGGAGGGGCCCCGCGGGAAGTGTCATTCCGCGTCCGAACCGGCGCGACCGCCGATCGCGCAGGGCCGACACGAGCGGGTAATCGGAAAGCGAATCGCAGGGAGAGCTCACCGAGGCATTGGACGGATTCCTAAAGGAAAGGCAATTGCAGGCCGAAGGCGCGTTCCGCCATCCATACCACCGCGGTTCCCATGATGCACGCCGAGCCGAACTGCAGTGAGAGTCGTCGGTACACCCAGGAGTCGCGGAGGAGGTAGGCGACCGGAAGGAAGATTGCCACGATCGTCATCTGCCCGAGTTCCACGCCCAGGTTGAACCCGACCAACCCGCGCGCGAGCGCCGCACGCGGAAGATCGAGATCCCCCAGGACGCTGGCAAAGCCGAACCCATGGATCAGCCCGAATCCGAATGCAACGCACCACCCGCGATCGCGGAAGAACGGCACGAGGTTGTTCAGCGCGGCAATGGCGACGCTGGCCGCAATGGCCGTTTCCACCCACCGGGACGGGAGATGCACGACCCGGAACGTTGCAAGGGCGAGGGTGATGGAGTGCGCGAGGGTGAAGGCGGTCACCACCTTGAGCACACCCGCAAGAACGCCACGGAATTCGAGAACCTTCGTCCCCTGGGACGGGCCCAGAACGACCGCGGGCAGCAGCAGGGCCAGGAGGAAAAGGATATGATCGGTCCCGATCCAGATGTGGTGGATCCCCTCAGTAACGAAATAGATCCAACCGAACGCCGGGCCCGAGGGGCGCGCCAGGTCGAACTCCACGGCCCGGCGGTCCGGACTGAAGACGAAGGTGCTCGTCTGTCCCTGGTGGTCGAATCTCAGGAGCCCGCGATGCTGCGGATCCACATCGAACAACAGGTCGTACTCGAGACGGAGGGCGCCGGCGCCGCCCAAACTGCCGGTTCGGAACACGAGCGAAGCGCAGGTGTCGCCGGCAATATCGGAGACCTCGAGGCCTTCGAATTGGAGCGGCAGGTCATGCGATGCCATGCGCAGACGAACATGGTGCCGGACGAGTTCCCGCAGCGGGAGTTCGGCGCGGCGCAGTTCCCCCCAGGTCACTGCCCGGTCGCCGTCTTCATCCATCGGCAAGATCCAGGCGAGATCGCGTAGCGCCACATCGATCCGGCCTTCAACGGCTCCCTTGTTGTCCTCCGTCAAGTGCAGGCAGGCGTCGCTCAGGCGGTGAGCGAGCGCGCCCGGCACCAGGGACAGGAACGCTGCCAGGATAAGAGACTGTCTGAGGGGGAAGACTGGCCGCTGCCGGGACAGGCCGTGAGGGATCGGGGAACTGTTCATCGCGAAAACTCCTCGTGGGTTCCTTGCCGTCGCCGCTCTTCACCAAGACTGCGCAGCGCGGTGGGCTGATGGGCGCGGGCCCAGTCCGCCGCCGCGGCGAAGGCGGTTTCGTCACCCGCGGCCCTGGCGCATTCCAGGAGCAACCGCAGGTCCGCGGGCTCCCGTTGCACGTCCCAATTGCGGCGGGCCAACGCAAGGGCCGGGACCGGTTGATGGCGCACGCGCAGGAGGAAGCGCGCGTGTTCCCGAAGGTGCAACTCATCCCCGCGTGCCGCGGCGAGCGCGAACGCCTCGTCCAGGTCGGCAAGGAGTCGTTGGGTGCGCTGTCCTTGCAGATCGACCTGGCACTCGGCCTCCGCAAGACGCAGACGTGACGCATCCGACTCGGCGCCGTCCATCAGTGCAAGGACCTCGGACGCCCGGCCTGTCTCCAGGAGCAGATCGGCGAGTGCCGCCTTTGTGTACGCGAGACCGGGTTCCAGACGGAGCGCCTCGCGAAAGCTGCGTTCCGCGTCGGCTGTCTGTCCCCATGCGGCACGGATCTCGCCCAGGGTGGTCCAGGCCCAGCCGCGCACCGACTCCGGGGCGGTCGGGTTGTGCTGGATTGCGGAGGCCAGTCGGTCCGCGGCGGAGAGCCCGGATCCTTGGAAGCCCGACAGGGCGGCCGCCGCGGTCGTCGCGGTCAACTCGTCGGCAAATCGCGCCAGTTGCAGGCAACTGGCGCGGGCGCGCGTATCCTCGCCGCGGACCTCGTGGATGGTGGTCTTCAACAGCCAGGCCTCCGGGTTTCGGGGGTCCAGGTCGAGCGTGCGATCGATGTCCTCGAGGGCCTCGCCAAACGCGTGAAGTCCCTGGCGGATGCGGGCGCGCATCAGGCAGAGCCCGACGGATGGAGATCGTGAATCCCACCAGGGGGCCAGCAGGCCCTGCGCCCGTGTCAGCAATCGAGGATCGGCATTCCGTCGTGCGGCGCTCGCGAGATTCCCGGCCTGGACGAGCGCGGAGGCGAGGTCCTGGGAAAGGCCTTGCGAAGGACCTGCAGCGGGATTGCGCACGGGCATTCGACTGGCGGGATTCTCCCCGTCGCGGGCCGAGATCGGAATCAGCGCGTCAACGCCGGGTGGCACCCGCAGGAGAACGACAGCGTCATGGGCTGGGACATACCGCGCACCTCCAAATGCCACTCCTGCCGGAAACAGGATGCCAACGGCGGCCACCATCGACCCGATCGTTCTCGCTGGAACGCGTCCCGATCGTCTGACCCGGGAAGGTTGTTTCCGGAAGTTCATGGAAGCGCGAATAAAGGTTGAAATCGGCCGAAGAAGGTCGCGGCAGGGTTCGGGTCACACACGGGATGTCCTTTTCGAACCGAACCCTGCCGTCTTCCCACGCGGGAAGAAGCGTTGACCCGGAGACCGGACGCCGCGGGTTTCCACTGGCGCCGTCAACATCCGGCTCCGGGAGGTGTTTCGCCTCAAGGAACGGTGGCGCGAAGGAGATTGCCGGCGGCCTGCGGCTGCGACAGCCGCAGCGGGCGGTCGGACTTCAAGCGAAGGAAGCTCGTCGGCACCGTTTCATTCGGCTTCGCCACGGTCAGCGTGCGGGTCGTGGCGTCGAAGGTCCCGGCGACACTCGTGTAGGGTCCCTTCACCTGGGTGGCGACCTGCGGAGTGATCGTGATGGTCGGTTCATTCGGGGAACCCGCGATGGGTGAGTTGAGGTAGGGGAATTTGTCCGGGAACATTCCGGCGTTGACGGTGGCACCATCCGTGAAGGGCACATCGTGGGCCGGCGCGACATCCGCGGGCAGCAAGGCCCCCATCACCACGCGCAGCGCCATGTCGACGACGTCGTCGCCGGGCCGGCGGCCATTGGGAAAGCCCGCGTTGTCGCCCGCGAGGACGCCCATGTTCTTCTGAAGCTCGCGAGCGACGGGCGGGACGGCGGTGTTGAGGCGCTGCATTTCGCCGAGCGAACCGTTCTTGTTGAGGCCATCGACCCCGGTGGCAAAGACGGCCAGGAGATCCTCGCGGGGAAACTGGGTCGGCGCCTTGGCATTGGGATACAGCAGTTCGATGATCGCGGGGAGCGTTGGATGAGTGATGTAGTCCGCGAACTGCAGGTCGTCCTTCGGTTCCGAGGCATTGAATTTGTCCTTGTCCTTCAGGCCGATGACCACCTCGTTGACCAGGGGCATCGCGAGCCGGCTGACCTGGGTCAGGACCTCGGAGCCTTCGGTCGACGTCGTCATCCGACTGGCGGTGGACCAGGCGCCCAGGATGCCGTTGGTGGACGCGCCCAGCAGGTACTCCATCGGCAATTCCAGGCACAAAGCCGTCACGTTTTTGTCGGCCAGTGAGTCCGTGTTGATATCCTCCGGCCCTGTCGGACCCGTGCTGATGTTGATGAGGTCGAACGTCTCGCCCAGGTTCACCACGAACGGATCTTTCCGCTGGCCGACAAAGACGCGACCCTTCTTGTCCGTGTTGGGCAGGCTCACTTCATAGATGTCCGCGTTCGCGTAGGCGTCGTAGTCGGGAAACGTCTTGGTCCCCACGTTATCCTGCGGCTTGGTGAAATCGGGGGTGCCGTCCTTGGGATTGAGGATCGGCGTGGCCGAGCCCGTGCGGCGCGGGCCCGCAATGACACTCAACCGATACGTCTGGTCCACGTTGAGCGCCGCCTGGTTATCGACGGTGATCGGACCCACCGCGAGCACCGGCACGGCGTTGGTCCGCTGGTTGCCCTCGGGACCAATCGTCAGGGCAATGTCGCGGGGCTGATTGTGAAACCGAAATTGGAACGTCAGGTCCTCAACCGCATCGCCGTTGTTGTCGACGTGGATCTCGTACACGGCCTGGTCGTCGAGTTGGAAAAAATTCGGACCCCCGTAGGCATCCTGCAAAGGAAGGTAGTCGGCGATCAGGGTGACATAGTCCTCCCGGTTCGTCTCGTAGCTGCGGAACATGTAGAAGTCCGTGCAATCGAGTTTCGGTGTCCGGGTGATATCGGGCGCTTCGCGATGGCTCGATCCGGCCGCCGACAATGCGGCGAGGGCGAGAATGGCCGAAGACAGAGAGGCAGAATGGATGGATCGTATCGGTCCGTAGGATGTATTCATGGATCTTCAATCCAGCACAACGACCGCCGGACGAATCTGGATGCAGAAGGCATCCATCCGGGGGTATCGCTTCGGCCAGGGCCGGTATAGAATCTGGCATTCCTCCGGGATGCATTGGCGCACCAACGGCGAACCTGCCTAGCGGATCGAACTGCGTCCGCCTCCGTGCGCCGGCGCATGTCGGGGGCTGTCACCACTCATGAAAGCCTTGAATGTCGTTTGTTGTCTCGTGCTCCTCGCGGGATGGGGGGCGCAATCGGCGGAGACCCTCTACGACCCGAAGCTCGCCAGCGGCACCCTGGGCTCGATCGATCGTCTCGACCCGGACCTCGACGATCTCATCGGACCCGAAGCGCGCATCGAGGTCCTCGCCCGCGGCTTTGACTGGTCGGAAGGTCCCGTCTGGATGGCTCGCAGGAACTGTCTCCTGTTCTCGGATGTGCCCAGGAATGTTGTGTGGCGATGGAGCGCCATCGACGGTCTGTCGGTCTTCCTGAGGTCCAGCGGATCTTCTGCGGACGCGGCGGATAAGGAACAGGGCTCCAACGGGCTCACTTTTGACAACGACGGGCGACTGATCCTATGCCAGCACGGCGACCGGCAGGTTGCGCGCCTGAGTTCGCGTCGTCGTTTCGTGGCCCTCGCAACGAATTACCAGGGTAAACGCCTGAACAGCCCCAACGACGTGGTGCTGCGGTCCAACGGGGACCTCTATTTCACCGATCCGCCCTACGGCCTGGAGAAGGGCCTGCAGGATCCCCGAAAGCAGCTCCCCTTCCAGGGGGTGTACAGCGTCACGAGAACCGGGAAAGTCCGTCTGCTGACCCGGGACATTTCCTTCCCAAATGGCCTCGCTTTTTCTCCCGATGAGCAGCGTCTCTACATCGCCAATTCGGACCCGCAGCATCCGGAGATCCTCGTCTACGAGGTGCACTCCGACGGTTCCCTGGCAAACGGCCGTCGCTTCTTTGACGCCAGTCCACTCGTTCCGTCCGGGAAGGGACTCCCGGACGGCCTCAAAGTGGATCGAAAGGGAAACGTCTGGAGTACCGGACCCGGCGGCGTTCTCATCCTGACCCCGACGGGGCGTCACCTTGGGACCCTTCGCACCGGAGAAGCCACGGGGAATTGCGCGTGGGGCGACAACGGTTCGGTTCTGTACATGACCGCCGACGAATACCTGTGTCGCGTGAAGACCCGGACCCTGGGGATTCTTCCAGGACCGCTGGCGGAACGCTAAAACCGATTAGCGCTTTCCAGCTCCCGGTTGCTTTCGCCGCGGGAAGCGGCGTGAACGCCGCGGTCCTGTCGTGTTGCAGGCCCGCTCGCTCAGACGGACCGCGACCTTCAGGTCGCTTCAATCGCCAATCCGACCCCGAGGCGCATCCGCACCCCTGTTTCGAAGTCCACCGCGAAAGGCGCCGGGGCATTTCACCTATTGCAGGCCTCTTGTGCCCGCTGCAGGCACGGCCTGCAGCTCAATCACGTTGGTACCGCCCACCATCACCGTCATCGAAAGGGGCCGATCCAGGTCGATCACCGAGGCGGCCGGAGCCCCCGTCCATTTTCCCCCTCCTCGTTGTACTCCGAACCTGCTGGATTCGTCGTCCGGGGAAATCGGCGCGCCGAAATTGCCCGTAATCAGGACCGGCAAGCCCAGGGTCACCGAACGTCCACGGGCTTCCAGAGTCCAATCTGGACCGGAATTTCCGAGTCTGACGGGAGACACGCGCCCAAGATACCGTGATCCATCCGACTCCCGCAGTTCCACACTCGATCCCGAGCGGAGAACGTCGAAATCGGAGAGCAACGCCGGAGGTCGCCCGGTGTCCGGCTCGACTTTGAAATGTTGACGATTGGGGATCTCCACCGCGCCTGTCCGGCCCACGATCTTCGGTGCGATTGCAGCCGGCGGCTCGGCGGAGTTGCTGGCCGTCGCCACTGGCGACGTCGCCGAGGGGGGCGCGAATCGCGAAAGGGAAGGCGCGAATCCGAGCCCGGGGGGCGGCCCACCTATCGCATCGCGCGGCTTCGCAGGCGTGGGTCGGACCGATACCGGGTTGTTCTCGAGGGCCACTGGCATCGACGGGATCGGCGCAGGAGAAGAAGGCGGCGCACCCCGGAGGGCCAGCGTGTCCCGTGGAGCAACCGAGGCGTGCTGAGTCGAACGGGGGGCGGGAAAAAAGACGATGATGACAAGCGGCAGCAGCGCCGCCAGGGCGCCAATCCAGGGCAGGAAACGCCGCCATCGAGGGGACCACGCGGGGTCACGGCTCGACCCTGTCGCCTCGATCCCGGACAAGGGGGGCTCTCTGTTCAATCGCCGAGCCTGCTCCAGGAGGCGCTCCCGGTCCGCTGCCGACAACGCCGGCAGGCGCTCCGCCATTCGTCGCCGCTCCTGAGCGAGCTGCGTCAGGCGCTGATGGGCGAACTCGGAAGGTTCCATCGTTTGAAATCCGCAAGGCCGGGCGTGCTGGTTTTCTATTAGACGGCGGCGCGCCGAACCTGCTCCCGGTCGCGCTCCGATTGCATCAGGCGGCCAAGGCGGTCGAGACAACGACTGAGACGCGAACTGACGGTCTTGGGATGGAGGTTCAGGACCGTGGCAATCGCCTCGTAGTCAAGATCCGCGAAGTATCGCAACTCCAGAATGGCGCGACAGGGTTCCTGCAACCGATCCAGGCCAAGGCGCACCTCGGCCATCGCCTCGTTGGACAACAGAACCTCGTCCGGCGCGCGCCCTGTCGCCGGCGGATCCAACTTCCGGCCCGACACCGGGTCCTCGTCGTCCAAGGGGATGGGAGCGCGACCGGCACCGCGTTTGGCGGCCAACCGGCGGTTGTGAAAGTCGTGGGCCTTGTTGGCCGCGATGCGCAGCAGCCAGGTCTGCACCCGGCTCTGTCCCCGGAACGTGTCGATCGCGCGAATGGCAGCGACGAAGGCGTCCTGGGCGATTTCCTCCACGTCTTCGAGCGTCGCGTCGGGGACCAACTGGCACACAAAGCGCCCGACCGCCCCGTAGTACGCCTCGAAGAACAGGTCCCACGAGGCCGGTTCGCCGGCCCTGCAGCGCTGCAGAAGCTCTCGTTCCTCCGCCGGACACATCGTGTTCGCCCGAAATCTAACAAAGGTCCGCTTGGCGTGAAAGGAATGCGAAGAGGGCGCGGCGGAACATCGTCAGGCCATTGAGGCTTCCGCCGGGCGCCGGATCCATTCCCCAGCGATCATCGACGAGGCGACCATTCCCCGATGTTCGACGATGGCCTGCACCGCCTTCCGTGCGGAACCCGCGTACGGAATGGCAATCCAATCCGCCAGAACGCCCGGGCGAAGCTCGCCCAATTCTCCCTCCCGTCCGAGGGCGCGGGCGCCCTTCACCGTGACCGCCTCCAGAAGCCACCGCGGTGTGACTTCCGGCAGGGCGACGGCCGCTTCTCTCAATTCGGCAAACAAATCGAGTGTCGGACGGTGGCGGCCCAACTTGCGGACGGTCAGCAGGCTGTCGGTGCCGATGCAGACCGGAATGCCGGATGCCTCGAGCGTGGCGCGGGGGAAGGGCGCGTGACCAAAATACGCGTGACTGCGCGGACAATGAACGACGCTCGCGCCCGAAGCGGAAAGAAGGGCCGTGTCCCCATCGTCGAGGTAATTGACATGCGCCAGGATCGTCCGGGACGTCAGCAGGCCGGCTTCGGCCGCATGCCGAACAGGCGAGTGGCGGCCGCAATCGGCGACATCCCGCTGGGGACGCAACCACTCGAACATCGGACCTCGCGCGTGGCGGAACATGTCGAACTCCTCCTGCGACTCCGCCAGGTGCATGGAGAGCAAGACGCCCCGCTCCCGCGCGGCCTTCGCGACGAGGCGCAGCAATGCCAGGCGCGTCGAATACGGTGCATGGGGCGCGAGCCCTCCGGCGTTTCGCGGATGGACCCAGGAAACCAGGTGCCGCAGGGCGTCTTCCAGGATGACGTCATCGGACCGGCCAGACCGAACCCCGGTGATTTCAATGGCCGAAAGGATCCGGAGGGGCGAACTCAGCCACACGTGCGGCAGCAACTCGGGTACCGACTCGATGTCCAGGACCGTCGTGCAGCCGGTCTCGACCAACTGCTTCGCGCCTTGAATCCAGGAAGCCGCGTACTCGCTGAAGCCCCATTGTCCCTTGAGCGCCAGGACGCCCTGAATCCACTCTGTGAAGCTTCGCGGCGGCGCCAGGTGACCCGCGAAATCGGTGTAGTCGAGGTGGCAGTGGGCGTTGACCAGGCCCGGGAGAAGGATGGCGTCGCCCAGGTCAACGACAGGACCTGGAGCCGAGTGGCGCCGGCGAAGATCGGTCCAGGCGCCAACCTCGCGGATGCGGTCCCCGGAAATGGCAACCGCGCCGTCTTCGATGAGCGGCGCGGTGACGGGAACGACGATCCGGCTGCGAAGCAGGGTCATTCGCCTCTGTCCTGCCGGGTCCGCTTGATTGTGGCGGCCATCGTGTGCTTCCGCGCCTTGACCCGGCTGCGTCGTTTGCGGATCTGCATCTCGAGTTTTTTCGCCACCAGGTCGATCGCCGCATACAGATCTGCCTCGACATCCTCGGCGTAGAGATCAGGTCCCCGAACACCGAGGCGCATCGAGCATTTAAAGGCCTTGTCGGGACCCCGCGTATGGTCATGCTCGATGATGACCCGCGCTTCCAGCACACGGTGATCCAGGTGCTCCAACTTTTCGATCCGTGAAAGGATGTGCTCCTCGATTGCCTTTGTGAGCGTAAGATTGTGCGTGGAAAGAATGAAATTCATCCCGGCGGCAAAATTGGAACAGCGGCCCCCCGAACGCCAGCTTGGATTCCCGAAGCGCGCCGCGCCGCGCTGACCGCCGCCCAGGCGGATCAGGATTCGATTGGCATCGGCGGCGAGCACCGATACAAACCGCGCCCAGCACGCATGCCGGCCGACATTCTGCAAAAGATCGTTGCCCGAAAACGGATCGAGGTGGCCCGTCTGGACCGGCGACCCCTGACCCGGTCCGGATTGCTGGAGGCCGTTCAAAAGGCCGGACCGCGGCGCGATTTCATCCAGGCCCTCCGGGCGTCGCCGGGGTCGCGGCCCGGTCTCATTGCGGAAGTCAAGAAGGCCTCCCCCAGCGCCGGTGTGATCCGGGCAGACTTCGACCCCGTCCAAATCGCCCACGCCTACGACCGCGCGGGCGCCACCTGCCTCTCCGTCCTGACGGATGAAACCTTCTTCCAAGGTTCCCTCGAACACCTCCGGATCATCCGCGCCGCCGTCCAACGGCCCCTGCTGCGGAAGGACTTTCTCATCGATGAACGCCAGATCGTCGAGGCGCTCGAGGCCGGCGCGGACGCCGTTCTCCTGATCGTGGCGATCCTCGACGACGCGCGTTTGGAGGCCCTGCACGAACTCGCCGTCTCGGCCGGCCTCACCGCGCTGGTCGAGGTCCACGACGAGGCCGAGCTGGATCGGGCCCTCGCGATCGGCGCCCGCCTGATCGGGGTCAACAACCGGGATCTCCGGACCTTCACGGTGAGCCTCGCAACAACGGAACGTCTCGCGGCGCGTCTCTGGAGCCGGCGCTCGGCCGACGAGGTCCTGCTGGTCGCTGAGAGCGGCATTCACACGCGCGCCGACGTCGATCGGCTCGCGCGCTGCGGCGCCGGCGCCGTCCTCGTCGGCGAATCCCTCATGCGCCACACCGATATCGGCACAAAAATCCGGGAATTGATCGCCTGACGCCTGCCCAGGCGGCTGCGCAGGTTGAGGGTCCGGGACGGGGGTCGGCCAAAATGTCTTTTTGCACCCTGGATGCCTCCCGCTACCTTCGGCTTTATCGGGACGGATCCCGAAGATCGGACCTCTTAACCCCTACCTAACATTCATGGACAAGTACCGCGATTTCCCGGCTTTCAGTCTGACGCGCCTGCTGCGGACGACCTTTGCGCCCAAGGCGGGCGAACGGTTGGCCATCCTGATCGACCTTCCGGATCCGGCGATGGTCCGGGACTTCGCCTTTCTCCAGGATCCGACCCTCACGATCCAACGTCACGCCCATGACGTCTTCTACCAGGGCCTCCATCGCGGGGGCCTCGAAGAACTGGGCCTGACCGGCGGCGAACTGTTCGCGTACGAGATCACCGGCGGCAGCAACCTCGATTTGCCTGATCGCTGCCATCCGCCCGGATGGCAGCGAGGCGAGCCTCGCGCGCGATGTGTATCCCAACTACAACATCATCCTCTGCATCTCCACTTACTCGGCAACCGCGCCGCTGACCGCCTTCGCACGCCGGTTCGGTTTTCGGGGCGCCACGCTGCACGGCCTGAACGACATCATCCTCCGAACCGGCCTTGCCGTGGACTACGAGGAGGTCAGTCGGCAGGCCGAAAAGCTCCGCGTGACTCTCACCCGGGCGGATGCCTTCGAAATCGACTTCGATGTCGCCGGCCGCCGCTGCATGCTCCGAATCCTGACGGGAGGCCAGGAAGCCCAGAAAAGCCACGGCCTTTGCCGCGGCGAAAAACCCGATGTGGCCAACCTGCCCGCGGGCGAAGTCTATTTTGTTCCGACCGGCGCCGAAGGCGAATTCCCGATGCAGTATGCCGACGGCACATTGGGACTCATGGAGGTCAGCGGACGGACGCATTCAATGCGCGACGCTCCTCTCCGGAAATGCGACGACGATCGCCGAACACAATGCAAAACTCACCGCCGATCCCATGACCGGTGAGCTCGGTGAACTGGGTTTTGGCACCCAATGCCTCCCGCCGTCCGGACGCGACATCCAGGACGAAAAAATCCTCGGCACGCTCCATGTCGCCACTGGCCGCAGCGACCATCTCGGCGGACACCTGACACCCGATAAATTCGCCAACGCGCGCAACGCGACGCACGACGACATCCTCTTCGCTCCCCACAAGACCCCCGAGATCCAGATCGTTCAAGCCCGCATGCGCCGGGACGGCCGCGTGGTTTCAGTCATCGAGAAGTATCAGCCGACCGATTACCTGCGTCAGGCCCTCACGACCTGAGACCGCGCCAATTCCAACATCGGGCCAAGAACGCGGAGCAACTCCACGCCCTCACCCGTTCCGCCTCCCGTTTCGGGAGCGGGTGCCCTCGCCGCCGCGGGGCCGGGTGAGGGTTCTCCTTCCCGTGGGTCGCCGTCCCAGCGGACTCTCCTGCAGCCATTCCAGCATTCCAGCTCCCATGAACGCCTTTTACGAATCGGACCGTGCCGTTCGCGAATACCTCCTCTTCCACTACGGAGCTGCTGACGAGATCCTTCCATGGCCCACCGGGCCGCGCGACGCCCTCGACTTCCCAACACGGTGCGTGCGCGAGTGCCTCCTGACCGAACGGCTGCACGAACACTCCCGCGCCCTCGATCTCGGCTGTGCGGTCGGTCGCGCGACGTTTGAACTCGCCCGCCATTGCCGCGAGGCACGGGGCATCGACACATCGGCTGCATTCATCGCCGCTGCCCGCGAACTCCAGGCCAACGGCGAGATTGCCTTCCCGATCTGCGTGGAGGGCACTCGAACGCTACGTTCCACCGCGCGCATCCCACCGGGTATCGATCGTTCCCGTGTTCACTTCGAAGTCGGCGACGCGCTCGCCCTCACCCCGACCAACGGTTTGTTCGACGTCGTCTTTGCCGCGAATCTCCTGGATCGGGTCCCAAAACCGCGGCGCCTGATCGAGACCCTGGCCACCCTTGTAAGCCCGGGTGGCCAACTCGTCGTGATCTCGCCGTACACATGGCTGGCGGAGTACACGGCCCCCGAGGAGTGGCTCTGTCAGGCCGGTCGCTCGACGGCCGACGTTCTGGCCGAACTCCTTCCCGGCTTCGCGCGTCAGCGCCGACTCGACCTCCCGTTCCTTATCCGCGAGCACGCGCGCAGGTATCAGTGGAGCGTGGCGGAAGCGACCGTTTGGACACGTGCGTTCTGAAGCCGGACGAAGACAAATTCCCGATTGACGCGGGTGGACCGGCCCGTTACGTACGCTATGGTTCCTTCATAAAATTCGCATAACGCCATGGACTAGCGAATGCAGATATTTCCATGAACCTCCAGGTGTTGGCCCTGTCCTCCAACCATCACGCAACTGGAGGTTCATGGTCCCTTCGACACGCCGCGAAAGCCCTCCTGGGCGCGGCCGCTGAGTGCCGGTGTTCCTGGCGGGCGATGGCCGGGCGCCGGCGCGCGTCGGGCGAAGAGGCCCGGCCCCCGTCATCGAACCCGGACCCCGGAGCGTTGCTTCACCCATTCAATCACGGGACCGTCGTCGTCAGCGGCGTCGCGGACGGCGGCGAGGAATTCCGCCAACCCCACGCCGATGCTGCTGAGGAAGGGACGGTCGCCGCCACATCCGTACATGAGTTGGGGCGGGAGTTCGCCGCGAAGTTTCGCACGCGCCTTTGCCAGAAGGCGAGGCAACCACGGGATGCCATCGGCGACCGCCGTTCCCGGGGGGAAATCCCGTGGATTCCGGGGCCGCGGAGGAACCATCCCACCCTGTTCCTTGAGAAAATAATCCCGACGAATCTCCGTCACGGCGAGGACCTCCTCGAAGGCGGGCTCGCGCGCCCAGCACCAGTCCTCCGCAAAATCGTAGAGTTCCTGGGGCGGGCATCCGATGGTTGCGAGAAAGGCCCTGTCGTCGGCTGAGATGCATTCCTCGGGACGCCGGCCGCCGTCCTCGTCGTACGCCTGCACCGCGCGCTCGTAGACCTCCCGAAAGCGCTTTTGCCAATCGTTGTCCGACATGCCGAACAGTATGCGGAAGAACCGGCCGTCCGCCAGGGACGGTGAGAAGCCGGGGCGCCGCCCCGATACCGGCTCGACCTCGACACGACGTCCGCCGCTTCGTGGCCCCGATCCGACCAGTGGCCGCGCGGTCCTTCGTGTCTCGGGTCTGTCCGTCACCCGTGGGGGCCATCCCATCCTCGACAAACTCGACTGGACGGTCGCACCCGGAGAGCACTGGGCGATTCTCGGCGCGAATGGGTCGGGGAAGACCTCGCTGTTGTCGGCCCTGACTGGCTATCTCACGCCGACCCGGGGGGAGGTCGAACTCCTGGGGCAGCGGTATGGTCACGCCAACTGGCCGGCTCTACGTCGTCGGGTGGGCCTTGTCAGTTCGGCGCTGAGGCAGCTCATTCACGAGGACGAGCCGGCGCTGGAGATCGTGGTGGGCGGCCGCTACGCCGCGATCGATGTTCGGGACCGGCCGCGTCCGAAGGACATCCACCGGGCGGAACGCCTGCTCTGCCTCGTCGGCTGTCCCGTGCTGGGTCAACGCCCGTGGGCGTACCTGTCGCAGGGCGAACGGCAGCGCACCCTGATCGCGCGGGCCCTCATGGCGCAACCGGACCTCCTGATCCTCGATGAACCCTGCGCGGGCCTGGACCCCATCGCACGGGAGCGGTTCCTCGAGTTCATGGGATGCCTGGCGTTACAGGCCATGCCCTCCCTTGTCCTGGTGACTCATCACATTGAGGAGATCATTCCGTGCATCGCTCATGCGCTGGTGTTGCGCGCCGGAAAGGTGGCCGCTGCCGGGCCGACCGCCCGGGTACTGACATCGAGAACGCTTTCAGCCGCGTTCGATGAACGCGTGGAGGTCCAGCATCGGGACGGCCGCTTTCGGCTTCGGGTCCCCGCGGCCCGAGGCGGGACGGCCTGGTCGATTCGGCGACTCCCGAATTGATTCCTGGCGGCGCGAACTCGAGGGTGGCCTGCGAAGATGACGCTCGCCAACAAGGTCACGATCGCGCGCGTCCTGCTCGTGCCGCTTTTCGTCATCCTGGTGCTTTATCACCGGACGACCGGCGACGAGTGGCAGCGATGGGGGGCGTTGTCGGTGTTCGCTGCCGCCGCGCTCAGTGATGCCCTGGACGGATGGCTGGCGCGCCGTTTCCACCAGTTCAGTCGGCTGGGCAGCATCCTCGACCCTGTCGCCGACAAGATCCTCCTCGTCACGGCCCTGCTCCTGCTCAGCCGCGGCGGCGTCTCGCGGCTGGAACCCCTTCCGCTCTGGCTTGTCGCGATAATCTTGAGCCGCGATGCCGTCCTCGCGCTGGGCCTCGGTGTCCTCTACTTCACCTTCGGGACCGTGAGCATCCGTCCACACTGGACCGGCAAGGTCTCAACGGCGCTGCAGATGGTGATCATCCTTCTGACGCTGCTGGAGATCCTCTCGCCGCTGCGGTGGGGCCTTGCCCTGCTGGCCGTCGCCGCGGCCCTTTTCTCCGCGCTCGCCTACATCCGGCTCGGAATCCAGCAGCTCAATGCAAGCCCGCACAGTGGACCGGAACCGAGCGCGCGAGGTTAGAGTTAGAGCCCGTCTGAAAAGCAGGAACGGCCCTGCGGCGTCCGGCCAGAAGCGTGCCGCCCGCACTCACGGCGGTCTCACTGTCGCTCGTATTCCCCTTTGTTGATTCGTTTCAAGACGGTGAACCCGGCCTTCTTGGCGTCGGAAACCGAAAGGGGCTTTGCAGCCGTCGGCGTATGGAAGGATGAGAACACCTTTCGCACCGGGCGTCTGCAGGCAGGACACTGTGTCAGAGCCTTCGCATTCAGCGGCCGGCGGAGCGTGAACCGCCCGCCGCATACCCCACATTGACCCTCGCAAAGTTCGTACTCGTAAGTCGGCATGGCGGTCGTCGACGGCAACGTAGCCCAGCCTCGGCCCACGAGAAAGCGCCGGCTCCGCAGCCGTCCGCCTCCGGTTGCCGCGCGGATTTGAATTCCGGCTGGAAAGGTCCTTCATCTCGCTGGCGCGGCCTGCTAACCACGGACGCCATGTTCGCCACTCCGCTGCGGGTTCCCCTGCTGGTGTTTCTTCTTCCCTGGTGTGCCCGGTGCTCGGCCGCCTTCGACCTGTCCACCCTCGAGCCGGCCGAACCGGCCACGCAAGCGCACGGTCGTGCACTCCGTCACGACTGGCTTCTCGGAGGCTTTCCGGTCCGGGCATCCGTGCGTCGCGGAGAGGACTCCCAGACGCTCGTTCTGGACAATGGTCTCGTCCGCCGGAGCTTTCGTCTCGAGCCCAACGCCGCAACGATCGGGCTGGAGAATCTCATGACCGGCGCCGAGCTCGTGCGGGCCGTGGAACCCGAGTCCGTTCTTGAGCTCGACGGAACGCTCCACAAAATCGGTGGACTGTCCGGTCAACCGGATCGGGGCTACCTGACCCGGGATTGGATCCACGCACTGACAAACGACCCCGCCGCGTTTCGATGCACGGGCTTTACCACGGGCCCGACCGTCGCCCCGTTCGGCTGGAAGCGGGTTCGGCATGCCGCGGATCTGCCGTGGCCTCCGCCTGGCGCCCGGCTGACGCTGTCCTTTCAGGGGACCAGCACCGAGAGCCGCAATGTGACCGTTCAGGTCCACTACGAACTCTATGATGGCCTGCCGGTCCTCGGGAAATGGATGAGTGTTCATAACGGCACCGCGAGGCCTGTCCGGATCGATCACCTCGAGACCGAACGCCTTGCGATGGTCGAGGCCGATTCGGCCGTCGACGAGCGGCCCGGCATCGCGTGGCGCACGCCCGCGGTGACGGTCCTCAGTGATTACATGTTCAAGGGGATGGACGTGGTGACGGGAAACCAGGTCGGCCACTGGACAACCGACCCGGAATACCGGACCCAGGTCAGCTACACCCTCAAGACTCCCTGCGTGCTTGTCTGTGAACCGCCTCAGGGGCCGGGGATCGATGTGCCGCCCGGCGAGGACTTCGCCTCGTTCCGGACGTGGCTGGTGATCCACGACTCGACCGACCGCGAGCGGCAAGGGCTCACCCTCCGTCACGCGCATCGCGCGCTTGCGCCCTGGAGCACCGAGAACCCCCTGATGATGCACGTCCGCAGCGCCGACACGCGGGTCTTTCGTCACGCAGTGGATCAGTGCGCGGAAGTGGGGTTCGAGATGATCATCTACACCTTCGGGAGCGGGTTGAATATGGAGACCGATGACCCGGACGTCATCGACCGGGTCAAGGCCGACGTCGAATACGCCCATTCCCAGGGACTGGAGGTCGGTGCCTATTCCCTCTTCAGCAGCCGACGGATCAATGACGAGAATGACGTCATCAACCCGTCGACCGGCAAGCCGGGCGGCGCGATCTTCGGCAATGCCCCCTGCCTGGCCAGTGCGTGGGGAACCAACTACCTGCGCCAATTGACGAACTTCATCTCGCGGACCGGCCTCAACCTCCTCGAGCACGACGGCCCCTACCCCGGCGACGTTTGCGCCTCGACCCACCACCCCGGCCACCGCGGCCTGGAGGACTCCCAGTGGGCCCAATGGCGGCTCAGCGCCCATCTCTACACGTGGTGCCGCGAGAACGGCGTCTACGTCAACCAACCCGACTACTACTTTCTTGCCGGCGGCAGCAAGACCGCCATGGGCTACCGGGAAACCAACTGGTCCCTGCCCCGTGCCCAGCAACTGGTCCATGGCCGCCAAAACATCTTCGACGGGACCTGGACAAAACCGCAAACCGCCGGCTGGATGTTCGTTCCCTTGACGGAATACCAGGGTGGGGGGCAGGCGGCCACCCTCGAACCGCTGCACGATCATCTCGCGGACTACGAGGCCCACCTCGCCAACAACCTTGGCGACGGTGTCCAGGCCTGCTGGCGCGGACCGCGCCTTTACGATTCGGCGGAGACCCGCGATCTCGTCCGACGCTGGGTCGCCTGGTTCAAGACCTACCGTGACATCCTTGAGTCCGACATCCTCCATGCCCGCCGCGCGGATGGCCGCGACATCGACTACATGGTCCATGTGAATCCGCGGCTGGCGCAACGCGCCTTCGCCATGGTTCACAATCCGCTTTCCGAACCCGTCGAGCGCGAAGTCCTTCTGCCGCTTTATTATGCCGGCCTGGCCGACGCGGCCCGCGTTCGCCAGGAAGACGGCCCCTATCGTCCCGTGAGCCTGGACCGCCAGTGCCGGGCCCTGGTCACCGTGCGGATCCCTGCCCACGGCCGAACCTGGCTCGTCGTGGAGGCGCCAGAGCCGGGACAAACCCGTTGACGCCCCTCGCGCTCTTTCGGAGCCTGCCTGCCGGGGCGCATCAGGGCGGCCTTTCCATGTGGCCTCCTGATTTCGCCCGCCGGAGGAATCGAAATGCCTAATGTGACAACCGAAGATCGGAAAACACTTGATGAGACGTACGCGAAATTGACCGTCAAGACCGGGGCCAGGATGGCCCTCCTGGTCCTCGATGGTCTCGGTGACCTCGCCACCCGTGAACAGTCCTATTTGACCCCCCTCGAGGCCGCCCGGACGCCCAATCTCGACGCCCTTTCGAAAGACTCCGCCCAAGGTCGCATCCTGCCGGTCGCACCGGGCATCACCCCGGGGAGCGGCCCCGGCCACCTCGGTCTCTTCGGTTATGACCCGCTTGAGTACGAGGTCGGACGCGGCGTCATCGAGGCCCTCGGACTTGGCATGTCCCTCAAGGGCGGGGACGTGGCGGTTCGCGGCAATTTCTGTTCGCTGGATGCCCGGGGTCTCGTCACGGATCGGCGGGCCGGACGAATTCCGACCGCGAGGTGCGAGGCCCTCTGCGCGTTGCTCCGCAAAGGCGTCCAAAGGATCGAGGACGTCGAGGTTATCATCCAGGCGGGCAAGGAACACCGTTTCGTCGTCGTCTTTCGAGGAGAAGACCTTCAGGGCCCCCTGACCGACACCGACCCGGGCCGTGAAGGACAGCCGATCGCGCCGGCACACCCCGAGGATGCGCGCTCCGCGAAACAGAAGAAGACCGCGGGCGTCGTGGCGGAGTTCTACAAGAAAGCCCTCCCGCTCCTGAAGCACGAGCATCCGGCGAATGGATTCCTTCTGCGGGGCATCGCCCATCAGCCGCAGATCCCCACCTTCGAGGAGCGCTATGGTCTGCGAGCCGCCGCGCTCGCGGTTTATCCCATGTACAAGGGACTCTCCCAACTCGTGGGCATGACCAAGATTGAAGGGCCGCAGACCCTCAGCGAACAGTTCGAGCGCTACCTGGACATCTACGAGGACTACGATTTCTTCTTCATCCATTACAAGTACACCGACAAGGCCGGGGAGGACGGGAGCTTCGAGGCCAAGACCCGCGCGATTGAAGAATTTGATGAGGCCCTTCCCATCTTCCTCCGCAAGCGACCGGAGGTGATCGCCATCACGGGCGACCACTCCACCCCGGCCGCGGTTCGCGGTCACTCGTGGCATCCGCAACCGGTCCTTCTGCACTCCGCCTACTCGGGTTGGGACAAGCTCGATCGCTTCACGGAAACGGGCGCCAATCTCGGCTCCCTCGGCACGTTCAAGGCCAAGTACCTCATCCGGCTCATGCAGGCGAACGCCCGGATGTTCGCCAAGTTCGGTGCATAGAATGAAATGAGGACCGCGGCGGACCCAGGTTCGTCGCCGCCTCCTTCGTGGAAGATGGCAGGCATGAAAGCCGTGATCCTAGCCGCGGGCAAAGGCACCCGGATGCGCGAACTAACCCGCGACCTTCCAAAGCCGATGCTCCGGGTTCAGGGACGCCCCATCCTCGAACACATCGTTCAGGGCCTGGTTTCGACGGGCATCACCGAGATCTGCATGGTCACCGGCTGGCGCGCCGACGTCATTGAGGATCACTTTCAGGAGGGCTCCAGTCTTGGCGCGCGGATCCATTATGTGCGTCAGACCGTGCAGGACGGAACCGGCCGCGCGCCCGACTATGCAAAATCCTTCATTGGCTCGGATGATTTTGTGCTCACTTACGGCGACATCCTCGTCCGACCGGAGACCTATCGGCGGATGGTGGATCGCTACCGCGAGGGCCCCTTTGCGGGTGTCATCACGGTGACCGTCGGCCAGGACGTCACCCAGGGAGGCCTCAACTTCTTCGACGACGCCTTCTGCCTGACGCGCCTCGTGGAAAAGCCTTCCGCGACCCAGATCGCCGCGCTTCGTGCCGAGGGCCTCCTGAAGGACGGACAACCCCTCTACTACAACGCGGGCATCTATCTGGTCCGGCCGCTCCTCTTCGAGTTCACCGCGCGGCTTCAGAGGTCGGCCCGCGGCGAGTATGAATTGACGGATGCCATCATGATGCTGGTGGAGGCCGGCCACCGCCTGGCAGGCCTTCGGATCGAGGGGCGGTGGGTGGATGTCCGCGACCCGGAGGTCCTGGCGCAATTGGAGCGCGGGGCTTTGTAGATGCGGGGATCGTTCCCTACTTCACGGATGGGTCCTCGGGCAGTCCCAGCCGGCGATACAGACGACGTCGTCCTTCCTTGTCCCCCTCGAGAATCCGCCGGGCATACGCCGCCACCTCGAGCGCACTGGCACGCGGCACCACGATCACACCATCCCCGTCGGCGACGATCACGTCTCCGGGCTTCACCAGCACACCGCCAACCACCACCGGCCGGTTCACGGACTCGATTTCATTGCGACCCGGTCGAATGCCGCGCCCGGGTCCGCGAAAATAGAGAGGCACCTGTTCGGTGATGATCTCATCGGTGTCCCGCGCGGTCGCGTCCGTGACGACTCCCACGCAACCGGCCAGCTTCCAGGAAAGAATATTGTTGGAGCCGATCGAACCGACATCCGCATCCGGGGCGTCATCGATGACCAGCGCCGAACCCGGTCGCAGCAGGGCCATGAACGGCTCCGGCGAGCGGTGCCCATACCAGTCACCCACCCACCGGTCATAGTCCTCCACCCGCCTCGCGCCCGCCGGGGGTTCCTGGGTCGGCACGTAGCGCGCCGTGACCGCGATTCCAATGAACCGATGCTTGAACGTCTCGGTGTCGCGCCACAGCGCGTGAATGTCCCGACTCATTAGCCCGATGTTCTGAAGTCCTGCGGCATCCATGGCGTCGCTGACATCCGCCACCCGCAACCCCTCGAAGGCGGTCAGAATCTCGCGGTCCTCGCCTTCGCTGTGAACTCCCGTCGCGATGAAATTGGTGCCCGCCGCGAGCACCTCCGTCGGGGGCACCGCCGCACCGGCGCCCCATCCGATTGAGAATGCTGCAAACCAGGAGAAGCGAGCACAGCCTGTAAGGGAGATCCAGGTCAGGGGGATTTTCATGGGTATCCGCAGCCGAGGGTACCCTCCCTTAGTCTTCGTGTCCTTCGTGTTCTTCGTGGTGTGAACTTCCATTTCGCGGTCCGCCTCGGGCGGGATTTCAGCGACGCACCTCCAACAACCGTTCGACTGTCGCGGAGGGGGGTTCCCCGGGCGGGATTTCCAGCCAGTCGGCGGCGAGTTGGTGTCGAAACCAGGTGCGCTGGCGCCGGGCGAACTGCCAGGTCCGTGTCTTCACCAGGGCCCGCGTCGCATCGAGATCCCGGGCCCCGCGAAGATGTTCGATCACCTGCCGATAGCCCAGGGCCTGCATCGCCGTCCGATTCTCTCCCAGCCCGACGGCCAGCAGAGAACGGGTTTCCTCCACCAATCCCGCTGTGAACATCGCGTCCACGCGGGTGTCGACACGGTGACGAAGGTCCCCGGGTTCGCGGTTCAGAACCACCACCCGGGCAGGCTCCCCGGCAACGCTCATCCTCCGAAGCTCGGACGGAGGGCGGCCGGACCCCCGAAGGATTTCAATGGCGCGGCGGACCCGCCGCGGGTTCTGGCGATCGATCCGCTCGAGACTGGCGGGATCCTTCCGTTCGAGTTCCTGGAGCAGTTCGAGAAGGGGCGTGTCCTCGATCTCCGCCCGCAGGCTCGCACGGACCGGCGGGATCTCGTTCAACCCGTGAAACCAGGCGCTGAAGTAGAGTCCCGTGCCCCCACAGAACAACGGGATGCGCCCACGTCCCCGGATCTCCGCAAAGGCCGCCCGCGCCAGCGCCAGCCATCGTGCGGCATCAAAGGTCTCCGATAATTCCACGACGTCGACCAGGTGATGCGGGACGCGGCGCCTCTCCTCCGGGGATGGTTTCGCCGTACCGATGTCGAGTCCGCGATACACCTGCATGGAATCGACCGACACGATCTCCCCCCCGATGCGCTCGGCGAGACCGAGGGCGACGGCGGATTTGCCCGAGGCCGTTGATCCCGCGAGAAACCACGCGGAAAGCCTCCCGTCCCGCTTCAGTGCCTGTCCGGCAACAGGGTCATTCTTCGTGTTCGGACCGCCTCGCAGCCGCATCAGAGCCCGTCTGAGAATTAGGAAGGGGATGGGCGCTCAGGAGTACTGTGGCTCGAACTCCGTCTGGATCGCCTCAAGAAGACGCTTCGTATGAATGACACCCTCGCTTTCGCTCGTCTTGTCCCCCTCGTATTCGATCCCGACCCAACCGCGATACCCGGAGTCGAGGACGATGTGCATCATCCGCCTGAAATCTGTGTGCGTTTCGTTGCCCTGATCGTCGAAATCGTGGGACTTCGCGCTCACGGCCCGGGCGTAGGGCATCATCTCCTGAACGCCGCGGTACCGGTCGTACTCCACGCCATCGCCGAGGTCGAAGTTCCCGAAGTCCGGAAGGGTGCCGCAGTTGATCCAGCCGACCTTCTGCATGACGCCGGAGAGCCAGGCGCCATTCGAGGACAGGTGACCGTGGTTTTCGACGAGGACATTCAGACCCGCGCCATGGGCGAAATCGGACAGGCGCCGCAGGCCGTCGGCGGCGCGGTCCTGCTGCTCGACAAAGGTGCCGACGCCGTGGGTCTCGGCATTCACGCGGATGGAATGGCACCCAAGGTAGACCGCTGCCTCGATCCAGGGTTTGTGGTTGTCCACGGCCTTCAGCCGCGCCTTTTCATCGGGGTCGCCGAGGGCGCCTTCACCATCGATCATGATCAGCAGGCTGCGGACGTTGAGGTCCATGGCCCGTTGACTGAAGGCCTTGAGATAGGCTCGATCTCGCGCCTTATCCTTGAAGAACTGGTTCACCAGTTCGATGCCGCTGATGTCGTAGTCGAGCTTGGCCACGCGCGGGAAATCGAGGTGGTCCATCTGTCCGCCGAACAGCGCCCGGTGAAAGGACCATTCGGCGAGAGAAATCCGAAACAGACGGCTCCGTGGATCGGGCGCCGGACCGTCGGCCAAAACGCCACGGCCGGTCTCCGCATGAGTCCGGGCGCCGGCGGCAACAACCGCGGCACTCACCTGTCCGAGAAAGGAGCGTCGATTCACGAGGGGCATGAGTTCATTCAACGGGTGGAATGTTCAGCGGTCAATGGGCAGGAGCGCCACCGCCGGTCTCGGCGGGCGGTTGCGCCGGCGGATGGAAGAACAGCGCAAGCCCGGCGGCCGTGACCAGGGCCAGGATGCACGGGACCAGAAAGAGACCACGGAAATGGGTGACGCCGTCGCGGGTGAAGACGCTCTGCAGCAGCCAGGGACAGATGACGTTTGCCGCAATGGAGCCGATGCCGAGGATCATCAGGTTGAACAGGCCCTGGGCGCTGGAACGGATGTCCTTCGGGAAATACGTGTCGACGAAGATGTAGACCGTCGCGAAGAAAAAGGCGTAGCAGATGCCGTGGACAATCTGGATCGCGATGATGAGCCATGGGTATTGCGGGAAGAAGGCATAGACCGCGAAGCGCAGGGCATGTCCCAGAATCCCGATCACCATCGTGGTGCGCCAGCCCAAGGCCTTCAGGGTCATCCCCAGGATCGCCATCGTCAGGATCTCGGCCACCTGGCTGATGCTCATCACCGGCATGATCCAGTTCCCCGCAATCCCCACCACGTTGCTCCCGAGGAACACGCCGGTCCAATTGAAGTAGGAGTAGAGGATGAAGGCATCCACGAACGTCACGATCCACAGCACAAACACGAATGGGTGCAGGAGCAGCTTCAAGGCCTCGAGCCACGCGAGCTTCTCGCCACCGCCTTCTCCGACTTTCCGGGGTGGCGTATGCGGCAGCGTCAAACTGAAGGCCGCGAGCAGCAGGGACGCGATGCCCGCAACGATGTAGGTCCAGCGCGTCGCGCTCTGCAGGGCGGGACCGGAAAGACCCGATCCCAGCACCGTGCCCAGCCAGTTCAGGACCCCCTGGGGATTCGCCGCATGCACCTTGTCCCAGTCCACCAGGATGAAGGTGAATGGCCACGCCGCGAGGATCCAGCCGATGGTGCCCCCCATGCGCACCAATCCGAATTCCTTCTGCGGATCCTTGATATGGGCAAATGCAATCGAGTTCGCGATGGAGATCGTCGGCACGTACAGCAGGCAATGCACGAGCATCAGAAGGAAGAACGGCCAGAAGGTGTGGACAAACCCGCATCCCAGGATCGCCAACCCCCCGAGGAGGTGGCTGAACGCCATGAATTTCTCCGCGGCAAAGCGGCGGTCCGCGAATTGATTGCTGAAGAACATCCCCACGATGGCCGCGAACGGGAAGGCATTGAGGATCCACCATTGACTGGCGAGCGAGAAACCCAGGCTGGGAAGGTACCCGTAGATCAACGGAAGCCATGCGCCCCAGATCGAAAACTCCAACACCATCATGATGAAGAGCTTTGGGCGATGGGAACGGGTCATGGCGGCGGGAGGCTAGTGGGTGACCGCACCCTCGCGCAAGGATCCTGAGCGGCTCCGACGCGCTGAGCTCTTCGCGGTGCCTTCCTTGTCAGCGGCCCGGCGGCGGCGGCTGGGCGGCCTGGACCAGGCGGACCAGCCCGGTCCTCGGGTCATAGCCGAAAGCCATCCCGCGCGGCGGCGCCGGCAATCGCGGCATGTACCCCTCCTTCACCAACTCCTGGAGGCTCGACGGCAGACGGTCTTCTCCCGCCTGGAATTCCTGGACGGCTCGTTGCAGGGTCGTGAGGTCCACCACGCGTTCCGCCTGCTTCTGCGCCGCGCCCACCGCTCCAAGGTAGTCCACCGGCGCCGTGAGCGGGTTGCCCGACGATTGCCCGGACGGCTTTTCCGTCGCGGTTCCCTCCTCCTTCTTTCCGCATCCGGACATGCCACAGCCAAGGGCCAGCCCAAGAACGAGACAGAGGGAAGTCTTCATGCGCGGAGCCTAAGAGCCCGTCTGAAAATTAGGAAGGGCCCTTCCTAATCTTCAGACGGGTTCTAACGCCATGGGCGCCGATGCAAACCCTGAAAACATCCTCGGACACGCCCTCCCGCCGGACATCCCTATCCCGATTCCGGCCGCGCGCCAATCCGCGCCCCGTGGGCCAGGCTCAGGATCACGTCAGTCTTGGCAAGACTCCCGACGACCCGCCGGTTGCGGGCGTCATCCACCACAAGCAGGAGTTCACCGGGACAATGCTTGAATTTGTCGAGGGCCGCGCCCAGCAGTTGGTCTTCCGCGGCCGGTTCCGGATCCGGGTAGACCACGTCATCCGCCGTCACGAGCCGCGCGAGATGGGGATCGTCCAGGTACCGCTCGATCGAGGGGAGCAGGACCGAGCCGACAAGACGGCCGTCCGTTCCGACCACAGCCACCTGGGCCTCGCCGATCTCGTTGAGCCGTCGAGCGATTTCCTCGAACGTGGCATCCACACGGACCGACGGCGGCGGAGGACGCATCACATCGCGAACGCGAAGATCGCTGGGAAGAACACGCGGAGCGACCTTTTCCTGCCGGCGCAATGAACGGGTGTAGATCGAATCGGGCATCATGCCGCGCGCAACATAATACGCCGTCACCGAGGCCACCATCAGGGGAAGCACGATGTCGTAATCGAGGGTCATTTCGAACACCAGCACGATCGCGGTCAGCGGCGCGCGGGTCGTCCCAGCGAGAAAGCAGCCCATCCCGACCAGGGCGTAGGCCTCGGGCGAACCGGTGGCCGAGGGAAGGACCGCGTGCAGCAGATCGCCAAAGAACAGACCTCCAAGTCCGCCCAGCAGGAGGCTGGGGGTGAGGACGCCGCCGACCGCGCCGGATCCCACCGACGCCATCGTGGCCATCAGCTTGGCGGCGAATACAACCAGGACCCAGACCGCTCCCCGGCTGGAGTCCCCCGCCAGGACTTCGCGGACGTGTTCGTAACCGTTGCCCCAGACTTCGGGCACCACGAGTGAGATGCTGCCAACAATCAGGCCTCCAAGTCCCAGCCGCCAATGCAATGAAACATTGAGACGGCTGAATCCCTCCTCAGCCAGACGCAGGAGCCGGACCCACCACGGCGCCGCGTATCCCGTTAGCAATCCAAGCATCACATACCACCCGATTTCGGCCGGCGAGATCAGCCGGAACTCGTGGGCCCCGTAAAGCGGGGCGCTCCCAAACAGGCGCTGACTCACCAGCGCCGAGACCGTGGACGCCATGAGCAGCGGACCGAAGCTCTCCATCGCGATCGAACCCAGAATGATCTCCGCGATGAAGAGGGCCCCCGCCATGGGCGCGTTGTACGTGGAGGCTACGGCGCCCGCGGCCCCACAGGCCACCAGGAGCGGCAATCTCGGCACCTGAAGACGAAACCACCTGCCCAGCGCCGACATCACCGTCGCTGCCAGTTGGACCATGGCGCCCTCGCGGCCGACCGACCCGCCGGAGGCGATCGTGAAGAGCGATGCCAGGCTGTGCAGGAGCGCCGGCCGGGCCCGAATCACCCCATCGCCCACGGCCAGCGCCTCCATGTAATCGATGGCGGTTCGTTTCCCGACGAACCCGAATCCGAAAAGCGCCACCAGCCCCGAGAGGACGCCGCCAACCGCCGGCGTGGCCAGGCGGCGCCAGATGGGCAGATTCCGGGCGACCTCGATGATCCCTCCGGCGTCCTGTGTCAGCAGCCATTGAAGGCCAATGATGGCCTGCCGAAATCCTCCAACGGTCACCGCGCTCACCAAACCCGCGACCCCCGCCCAGATCAGTGTGAGGCGCCATTCGTGTTCCGGCAGCCACCGCCGCAGTCGCGCACGCAGCCGCAGCCAACGAATGACGGTCCTGGATTCCACGCGATCAAACGTCCCGGCAGGTCGGCGCGATCCCCTGGTCCGCCGCGACGCGGAGCTGCGGGGGAGCCACCGCACGAACGCGCGCGACGCTGGCCAGGCCCCCGGTGTCAACGGGTTCGATTCCTCGCCATTGGGCCGTTCGGGCCATGCGGCATCAGGTTGCGCCCAGCCCCGCCTCCCGGCAATCCCCGGAAAGAGGTGGCGGTGCAACGCTGGCGAAGCCGCGGTGGGGAATCATCCGCCTCACTTGCGCCGCCTCTTTCGGAACGACTGCGGGCGCCCGGGACCGGGGGCCCCCGCTTCGGCCGTCACCCCATCGGACCCTGGCGGCTGCGGAAGGGCAGTCGACAAGGGAGCTGCGGTGAACACCCCCAGGGTCACGAGGAGCAGGCCCATGACCAGGCACGCCCCGCCGACCGGAACCAGGAAGATTCCGACCCCCGGTTCACCACCCTCCAACCACAGTCCGCCCGCGAAAAATCCGAGCGGAAGCAGCACCTGGCCGCCCGTGAGTCCCCACGAAGCAAGACCGCGCCACCGTGGCAGCAGGTCGGGCCGGGATTCAAGCGCCGCCGCGAAAGCCAGTTGAACGAGCGAGAGCACCGTGCCGTGGGCGTGGGCCAGGGTCCACATCAGCCGGCGCGCGGTGCTGCGGGTATCGAGGTAGAAGGGGGCTTTGAACCCGTGAAGCACCTCGAGCGCGATGCCCAGGATCAGGAACACGAGGAGCCCGATCCAACCGGACCGAAGGTGACGTGTCACCAGGGCGTCGGTGCGCTGCGATTCGTCCACCGCTTGTCTCCTACTCCTGAATGGTCACGGGTCGCTCATCCCGCTCGTCCAGGAATTCCTTCACGCGATCCTCCATCAGGCGCCCGTCAGGGCCGATCAGGACCTCGATTCCCACGCGACTCGGACGCGCGGTGGACCGCCTCCACAGGTTCACCGCCTCCTCGACTTTGTGGGATCGCTCCGCCGGGCCGGCCTGGAAATCGATCGGGAAACCGCTGAATCCCGGCAACCGCCGCAGCGCGTGACCCGCCACATAACGGACCACGCCGTAAGGGTCGGCCAGGAGTCGGGCCTCGAATGGCGCCAGCCAGTTGGTGCCGGAGACCTCGAGGGCGGGCTGCCATCCGAAATGCCAGGCGGCGATTGCGCGTTGTGCGGCGTGACCTTTCAGGAGCCACAGCAGGGCGGCCGAGGTGGTCCGTTGCTGGTCAGTCAGGGGGACCGGCGCCTGCCCGTACCACTGAACGAGGTGACCGTCGGTCCAGGCCAGTGTCTTGTCCAGGTGGCAAAGATTACAGGCGTTGGGGACTCCGAACCGGGCGCTCGATGCGACCTGGGGCGAGTCGATCTGGTGCGACCGGATCCCTTTCAGCAGCGCATAGCTCTTGCGAGGCATGTGGCAGTTCAGGCAGTTGCTGCCGCTCGAATTGGGGCGGTGAAAGGTGTGCGTCGAGATCTTCGACGTGAATCTCGCCTCCCCGTGACACTGGGTGCAGGCGCGGGATGAATTCAGCCCCTCCGTCACCTGTCCGACCGGATCGCTCTGATGCATGGAATGGCACGACAGACACGAGATCGATCCCCGGGTGTAACACCCCGAACTGGACATCGCCGTGAACTCGCGGCCGCCGGCAAGCATTGTCCCGTCGTCCCACCAGCGTTCCCGGTAGAACTCCGGATTCAGTCGCAACTCCTCCCACCGCGCCTTGGGGGCGCCCGGACGGGGAAAGTCGATGAAATACCGCGTCTTCTCGAAATCCTCGCCGGGTTTGTAGAGGGGGCCGTGATGGGCGAAGTCCATCGCGTACTCCTTTCGGATCATGAAAACGCCATGACACTGGCCGCAGACCTCGCTCGAGAGCCGGTGGTCGAGCCGCGCCGGGTTGACGATGGTCGGATCAGGACGCCCGCTCAGACGGAGGCTGTAGCGCTCGACGGGATTCTGGTGACGACGGACGTGATCCTCTCCCGGGCCATGACACGCCTCGCACGCGATCCCGAGTTCCCCGACCTTCGAGCGCAACAACCCGGTCGCGTCATCCAGGCCCGGGTTGCCGCCGGTGCTGTGACACCGGATGCAATGGTGATTCCACTGCGTGATGAAGCGTCCGCGGTCGTCCGGCCCGCGCATGAAGGCCTCCTCCCGCGGGATCCACCGCTTGTCCGAGATGAGGTACACCAGCGGGAGGGTCTGAAGCAGGCCGCCATAGCGCTCGCTGGCCACCCAGTACGTCTGGTAGTGATGCGAGCCAGTCGTCATCACCACCGGCCGCTTCACGCGCGGAATCTCCTCGAACCGCAGCTTCCTCCCGCCCTGCACCACGTACATCATGATGTCCGGGTCGGGCATCTCCGCCCAGAAGGCGTCGCCGGTGCGGCCCACCCGGTAGTCAAGACCATCGGAGACGACGGTCGTGCCGTCGAACGCCCCCACGACGTTCGCCGGAAGCGCCGCCTGGGTCATCGTGCGGTGGAAGCTCCGGCGCCAGGAGGCATGCTCGCCTGGATGGCACGCCTCGCAGCGGGCCGATGAAACATACCGGCCCTCCCGGTTGGGGCTGGGCAGGTTCGTTCTGACGCGCTCGACGCCGGCCGCATCGCGTGTCGCCCGCCGGTATCCGACCGCCAGGGAGGCGGCGAGCGCCGTTCCCAGCAACAGCGAGAGGATCACCGCGACGTGCTTCACACTTTCCTGGAGCCGCCAGCCGCCCAAATGGAATCGGGGAGGCCAGCGAGCGCCAGCCTCCCCGTGGAATTCCGCAAGGGCAAGAGCCTACTGGGCTATGAAGAATTTCTGCGTGCCAGCAGGCGGCGTTGAGTATGGCGATGTAGCGCCCGTGACATCCGTGTACGGACCCCCCACCAGGTCGGCACTCTTCAAAGTCCCCGTGTATTGGATGACCACCTGCCCCGATTGCAGCGCGATGCCGGAGACCCCGCCGGAACTGGGCAGATCAGGCTCCGCAACGGTTCGACGCTCGTAGGACTTCAAGGCCGTCACACCGGTGCCGGTGTCCGGACCATTGACCAGGGCGCGTTGACCGGCGTCGTTGATGGTGAACCATTCGACACTGGCCCCGCCACCACCTTCGAAGTAGAGGAGACGGAAGAAGTACACCCCCGCCTGCTGGACTTTGAAATAGAAGACGGTGTCCGCGGCGCCGCGACCGGCGTCGAATTGGCCGAGGACCTGGTAGGTGGGATTGTTGGTCGTCCCGGTGCTCACCTGGAATCCATCGTCGCTGTTGACGCCCATGGTGTAGACGCCGGCGTTCGGGAATTCGATGAAGGTCCTCGCCTCGCCGGCGATGTTGTCGGTGCCGTCCTCCAGGCCGGGAATGCCAGGGATAAGATCATCCTGCACCACCAACTCCGGAACGGTGGAATCGACGTTGAAGCTGCCCGCATCGATCCCCGACTGCTCGAAGTTCACGTACGGCACCTGGAAGTAACCGCCCGCCGCCTCCGACGAGGGATCGTGAATGCTGTCGCCGAGCTGGCCGCTGAGTTGTCTCTCGACCTCGGCGATGTTGTCGCCGCCCGGCCTGGCGGCAGCGAGCTGATGCGTCCGCCAGCGCATGCCGGCGTCTGCCCCGGTGCCCGCGGCGGTCCCCAGGGCGGCGGGGATGGTCTCGTAGGTGGCCACGACGAAGTCGTTGGTCTGCACGACCGATTGGGCCGTCGCGGTCGTGAAGGTCAGCTTCAGAGAGTGAGTGGACGCCGAGTCGAATGCGGCAGGACTCGTGTATTTGACCACGATCTGGTCCGGGGCATCCGAACCATCCGCCGCCATCAGGTCGACCCGTTGCACTGAGCCGGCTGTGACCGCGTTGCCGTCGAGGGCGAGCTGAACCCCCTTGCTTTCGTCCACCGTCAGGTAGTCGGTCTCGTTGATCGTGGCGGTGACGACGCTGGGAGTGGACGAGACGCCGACGTAAGTCGGGGCCTTGAACGTCCCGCCGTCGGTCACCTGGCGCCCGTCGCCCGTGGTGAAGGACACCTGGATGTCATGCTGGGAGCCCGGCACAAAGATGTTCGGAGATTGGTCATAGGAGACGACGACGGTTTCACCGTCTCTGGAGGAAGTCACGGTGATCGTCTGGCCGTCCAGGGTGGCGGTGATCGGGGCGCTGTCGTTCACCGTCTTGCCCAGCGCCTCTGCGATTCGAACCGTCACGCCAACCCCCGTGGCGGTGATCCCGGCGACCAGCGGAGGCTCGCCGACCGCCACGTTGTCGATGGCCCACCACCAGTCATTGGCACCGTAAAGAAGGCCAAATTTCAGGACCACCTTCTGGGCTGCCGCCGGATTGTTCAGGGCCGCGAGGACGCCGGGCTCATTGGGAAGGTGATCGTGGAACGTCGGGCTGTCCGCCTTCGAATCCCATCGAAGGATCTCCACGGGCGTCCCGCCGTCATACTGGGCGGTGATGACCGCGGTCTGATCGTTCGTCGCGGCGCCATTCTCATCGACAGGGAAGTTCGGCGCGCCGTCATCGCAACATTCAGGCCTCCAGGAGGAGTCGAATACCAGCACCAGGCTGTTCGCCGCCTTCCCGGCGATCGGGATTTCGGGCGAGGAAAGCAACGAATTGTAGAGGCCCGGATAGTGCGTCGCGTCGTCCCATTCATCGTCGTCGGCAACGGCCACCGTCCCACTGGCGGCGACGAATTCCGAACGCCGCTGATCGTCGACCGTCGGCCACCACTTCGCATCGGCAAAGCTCCAGCCCGCCCACTCTTTGCGGCCGTCCTTGTCCGCGTAGTCCGGCTGGTCATAACCCGGCATGCCGGTGTCGTCGATGCTCCACCCGGTTGGCGGGGTCTTGGTCCAAACGTGAGCGCCAGCCGACGCCTCTTCGACGTTCGGGCCTAGGGGCAATGAGTCAAAGTTCTCGTAGAAGAGCTTCTGCCCGAAGGCAGGCAAGGCAGCGCCGACTCCAGCGGCCACGAGGACCGCCAGCCGTCCCATTCGGGAGGCCAGTCGGTGCGGGTTACTAGGGGAATGTTTGTTCATGGATCTGAGTTTTACACTGACGCACATCGATATCCGGGAGGGCTTCAGCCGCCGGCCGTCTGAGCCGGCGCACCGATTACTCATCCGCACCCCCGGAGGCAATCGCCCATCGCCATGTGGGCGCAATGTTGCCGGACGGTCACTCGTTTGTAGCAACCAGCGCCGATGGGAGACCCGATCGAGTGCGGTGACATTGCACAGATCCGAACCGGTCGGGTATCCCTGAAATGGGCGATGGCCGATCACGCCAGCCTTGACCCGCACTGGCAAGACCGAACACCCGGACGACCTTCACTTCTGCAGATGGCGCACGACGGCTTCGGTCCGCGTCCGGACACCAAACTTGGCAAAAATCCGCTTCAAATGACTGTGGACCGTCCAGACGCTGATACCCAGTTCGCCGGCGATCTCCTTGTCGGCGAATCCGCGGCTGAGCAGATCGAGGATCTCGAGTTCGCGCGCGGTCAGACCCGCGGTCTGCCCGATGGGCCGCGTGCCTGCCGGCTCGAAGAGCGACTGAAAGTATTTTCGAACCTGGCGCTCCACTTCCCCGATCGTCCGCGGAGGACCTTCCGGGAACGCCGGGACCAATGGCGCCAGCAGATCCGAAGGCGGGACGCGGCGGAGCACATACCCCTGACTCACGCCGCTGAAGGACGCAAAGATGGCATCGCTGTCGGGAAAGACGCCGTGCGTCAGGAGCACCGGTGTCAGCCCGCGGGCGCCTCCCAGCGATCGAAGAGCAGGCGCCGGCTCATCGCGGTTCGCCAGGATCAAATCCCATCCGCGCCAGACACCTCGCACCGCCGAGGCCCGGTCAAAGGCGTCGACCTGCTGGATTCCGGGATGGTGATCAAGCCAACGCACCATGGCCCGCCGGACACCGCCGTCGGGCTCGAGAACCAGGACGCGCCATCCGCGGGTCGTTTTGCCTGCCGCGGGAGACGCTCCGTGTCGGGCGGGGGCCGTCAGGAGTGTGGTGTAGGTGCAGGCCATCGGGTTCGCCTGCCAGAAGACGGCAACGGTCGCCTCCCAGCAGTGAGAGAGTTTCAAACGCGCCCACCCCTCGCGTCGCAGCTCCGCCTCAAGGTCGAGGGCGCGGAGCTCCGCCTCGTGAACGGACTCGGTTCCCAGTGGCAGATGTTCGGCGACGCCCTCCACCGCCACGGTTGCAAACAGCTCACGGCTGAAGCCTGGATTGAGACTGCTGACGTACTTTCGGGGTCCGACAATCGGCGAGCCCCCTGTCGGAGTCGCGAGTCCATTCGCGGCCTGGCCGCCCCGCCTTGATCCCCCCACGCGTTCCCAGCCGTTCTCACGCACCGCGAGCTGGATCGCGGCCGCCTCGCGGGCCGCTGCCGCACGATCGGTCGCGGCCAGTCGCAGGTTGCGTCGCCGCCCCCGCCACTGGAGCTTCATCGACCAACCCTCAACCCGCCGGCGACGCCCCCGGTACGTGTACGTCGCCCGAAAGACCCGCCGCTCCCAATAAGCCGGGCTGCCGCGATCGATGATCTTGGACATTTCCTGGACACTCAACACCGGCGGCGACACGGCGCAAGTGTGGGTTTCGCGGGACAACCGCCGGTCATCGCGGGCCCATGGCAACCGCGCGCGCGGCGGCCCCGCGGTGCCCATCCGGAATTTCGCGGTCGCGCCTCGGGGACGCGCGGTTCACAACCCGGTGACAGGCGGGTGACCGCCGCGAGGCGGCGGTGTCATACCGGTGTGAACCTATGCGCACTGGAACCGGGCGTGGTCCCCCGTTCCGGGGACTGGTGCTTCCAGGGAACGGGTGACTAGCGTCGGGGCTTGTGGCGCCGGCATCGGCCGGATCGCAGCCACCTCGCCTCCATCGGACTGGCGGCCGTGGGAGACAGGTGCGATGGGATTTGACCTTCCGCCACGCAACCGGCGGGGCCGCCATGCCTGCGACAGCGGACAACGACCAGTGCCCATCATCCATGACGTACCATCATCTGCCTTCCCCGGAGAGGCGGCGACGCGGCGGGGCCTTCACGCTCATCGAGTTGCTCGTCGTCATTGCCATCATCGCGATCCTCGCGTCGATGCTGCTCCCGGCCCTGGCCAAGGCCAAGGAGAAGGGGCGCCAGGCCAAGTGCATCAACAACCTCAAGCAGATCGGACTCGCCACGACGATGTATGCCGACGACAACGACGAGGTCTTCCATTACCAACCCGGCGACGACAATGCCGCGCCGAATCACGGCCAGTGGACGGTTGGACCGCAGAGCACCACGATGCTCTCACCGAACAGTCCCCTCGCCTATTGGGGCATCGCCTACGCCCGTTACATCCAGGGCAGCGGCAGCAATTGGAACTGGCAGGGGGCCCAGACGATGTTTCGCTGCCCGTCCGCGAAGGTCGTCGACCAGTGGCGCGAGGAAGGCAAACACTTCCCGGACGAGTTCTGGCTGAACTCCTCCATCGGTTTGAATGCCTACGCCGTCCAACCGCCCGTCCCAGCAAGTCCCTCATCGCGAGGCCGCGGACCGCGCAAGGTGTCGAGCTTCGCCAGTCCGACCACGACCGTCTTCGCCCAGGACGCCGCCGAGCAGCGCATGGACGGGACGGACGACACACTCGGGTTGTTTCCGGGCCAGACCGAGTGCCTGACCCAGTGGAAATACAGCCTCGCCAGTCTCTACCCCGGGAAGCGCATGGAATTCGAGTGGTGGCGGCACAACAGTCGCTGCGACACCATCTGGTTGCCCGGGAACGTTTCCTCCATTCGTTACTCCAAGAAAGGGTATGACTTTCGCTGGTACACCGGGGATCCGCCCCGGGAGAACCCGCCGCTTTGAACCCCCATGGGGTTCGCGAACCCTCCAAGCTTCCGATGAAGTTTCTGCCTGCATTATTGAAGCCGTCGCAGACCACGATTCTGCTCGGAACCGCCGTGCTCCTGCTGGCCGCCGGGTGCACCCGGGAATCCGAACAACCCGTCATTCTGACACAGGAACAGATCACGGGAAACGTGCCCGAGGTCTTCAAGGGGGCACCGCCCGAGGTGGCCCAACTCGCCGCCGATGTGGTGGAGTCCGTCGGTGCCAAGGATTCCACGACCGCCTGGGCCAAGCTCCAGCAACTGAACGCCCGTCCCGATCTCACGGAGGAACAGAAGACGTTCGTGGCTGAGAGCATCTCGAGTCTCGGGGCGGAGGTGAACAAGGCGGAACAGGCCGGCGACGAGGCGGCCCAGAAGGCCCTCGAGTTCTACCGGGCCAACAAGTGAGTTCCGTCTTTCGATTCATCCTTCCTTTCGCCGCCTCGTGGCGGCGTCTTCACGGGCGGGAGGCGGAGAGCGATTCCGTGTGCCTCCCCGTCTCCCGCCCCAGTCCCTGCCAACCGGTCCCATCTTTTCGAACCCTCGACCCGATGCCGTCCTTTCCCTCCCTCCGCCCGCCTTCATTGCCGCACTCCACCCTCCCCCGGGAGGAGGTGCCACCCCGGCCGCGGGGACGGCGGAGGATTCTCCACCACGCAGGCCCTCCGTCTGCCGGTCGCTTCCTGCCGCTCCTGGTGTTCCTCCTCGCGTTTCCCGCGATGAGCCCCCGGGCGATGGCGCGGCCGCTCGGGGTCAAACACGTTGTTGTCATCGGCGTCGACGGCATGGGCGGCCGCACGGCCTTCAAGGGAACCAACGCCCCCAATCTCTACGCCCTGATGGCACGCGGGGCGTGGACCCTGCGCGCCAGAGGCGTCATGCCGACCTCCAGCAGTCCCAACTGGGCCTCGATGCTCATGGGCGCGGGACCCGAGCAACACGGCGTCACCTCCAACGACTGGCTCACAAATCGGTTCGATTTTCCGCCGACGACCCTCGGACCCGGCTCCATGTTTCCGACAGTCTTCAGCGTGCTGCGGGAGCGGCATCCCGGCTTCGAGATCGGGGCGATCTATGACTGGGGCGACTTCGGTCGCCTCTTTGATCGGGCGGCCGTCAACCTGTCGGAGAACGTCAAGGGCTCCACGAACACGGCTCCACGGGCCATCGCCTATCTCCGCGAGATAAAGCCCAACTTCCTGTTCATTCACTTCGACGACGTGGACCACGCGGGACACACGTTTGGATGGGAAAGCTCCGCCTACCTGCAGATGGTCGCCACCATCGACGGACTCATCGCAGACATCCTCCGGGCAATCCACGACGCCGGCATCGCGCGACAAACGGTCGTCCTCGTCACGGCGGATCATGGGGGACGCGGCACAAAGCATGGCGGCAACTCGCTCGAGGAATTGGAGATCCCGTGGATCATCGCCGGACCCGGCGTGGTCTCGGGCCGGGAGTTGAGGGATCCCATCAACACGTACGATACGGCCCCCACGCTCGCCTGGGTATTGGGAGCGAAACCACCGCGCTGCTGGATCGGCCGTCCCGTTCGCGAGGCCTTCCGATGAAGACGATCATCCCCCCGGCCCGGGACCGGATCCTCTTCACCCCGGGACCGCTGACCACCAGCCTGTCGGTCAAAGAGGCCATGCTCCACGACGCGGGATCCTGGCACTGGGAGTTTAATGACGTTGTCCGGCAGATCCGGGAGGACCTGCTGGGATTGGCTGGTATCGATCGCGCCGGCGGATGGGAGTGCATTCTCCTCCAGGGGAGCGGCTCTTTTGGCGTGGAATCCGTCCTGGCCAGCGTGGTCCCGCCGGACGGCAGGGTCCTCGTGCACTCGAATGGCGCGTACGGCGAACGCGCGCTCCAGATGCTGAAGCACCATCGAACCGGCCATGTCGCCTATCGGACGCGGGAAGACATGCCCCCGGACCCGCGGGAATTGGACCGGATACTGTCCGGAGATCCGACGATCACGCACGTCGTGGTGATTCACTGTGAGACCACGACCGGCATTCTCAATCCGATTGAGGCCCTCGGGCCCGTGGTCCGGCGGCACCGCCGGGTGTTCATCGTGGATGCGATGAGCAGCTTCGGCGCGCTGCCGATCGACTTTCATGCCTCCGCCATCGACTACCTCGTGTCCTCGCCGAACAAGTGTCTCGAGGGGGTGCCGGGATTCGCGTTTGTCTTCGCCCGCAGGAAGGATCTGGAGGCGACGGACGGCTGGGCGCGCTGCCTGAGCCTGGATCTTCTCGGGCAACTCCGCGGTTTCGACAAGAACGGCCAGTTCCGCTACACCCCGCCCACTCATTCGATCCTCGCGCTGGAACGGGCGCTTTCCGAACTCGAGATGGAAGGTGGCCCCGGCCCCCGGCTGGAGCGGTACCGGCGGAACCACGAAGCCCTGGTCATCGGGATGGAACGTCTTGGATTCCGGCGGTATCTCAAACCGGAAATGCAGAGCCCGATCATCACCTCGTTCTTCTATCCCCCGGATCCGAACTTCACCTTCGATGCCTTCTATCGTCGCCTAAGCGACCACGGCCATATCATTTATCCGGGCAAGATCACCGAGGCGGACACGTTTCGGATCGGGTCGATCGGCAGGATCTTCGAGGCCGATATGCGGGCCCTGGTGGCGGCCGTGGCGGCCACCGTCGAGGATCTCCAACTCCAACAACTCGCACCCGCGTGAAACCCCTGCAACGGATCCGAGCGCCCGCCACTCCACGACTTCCTGCGTGGCCTTCGGGTCCTTCGGGGTGATTCCCTGGCCGGAAGCCTCATGCCCTCCCCAGTTTCCAGCGCCTTCACGGTGAATGGCCGCACGTACACCCCGCCCCCACGACCGGTCGCGGTGATCTGCCTCGACGGCTCGGCGGACGAATACCTCGATGCCGCGCTGGCTCGCGGCCGCATGCCGCACCTCGCGCGCCTCAGCGTCGAAGGCTATCGGGGATTCGCCCGCGGCGCGATGCCGAGCTTCACCAACGTCAACAACGCCTCCATCGTCACCGGCGTCCCTCCCGCCGTGCACGGCATCGGGGGCAATTTCTTCTTCGACACGCAATCCGGCCGGGAAGTGATGATGAACTCGGCCTCGTTTTTGCGCGCCGAAACGCTGTTCCCGGCCGCCTGTCGCGCCGGCCGGCGCGTGGCCGTGGTGACCGCCAAGGAAAAGCTGCGCGACATCTTCGCACACGGCCTGCTCGAGGCAGGCGGCATTGCCTTCTCCTCGGAGAAGGCCGGGCAGGCCCGATTGCCGTCGCACGGGATAGAGTCCGTCGAGGAGCTGGTGGGCGCCACGCCGCCCATCTACAGCGCCGACGCCAGCCTCTATGTGCTCCGCGCCGGCTGCGTCCTTCTCGATCGGGGTCTCGCCGACTTCCTGTATCTGAGCACGACCGATTTCATGCAGCACAAGTTCGCGCCGGAGTGTCCGGAGTCCCTCGATTTCTACGCGGCGATCGACGACGCGCTCGGACGTCTGGTGGAACTGGGGGCCATGGTGGGCCTGACCGCCGATCATGGGATGAATGCCAAGCAGAAGCCCGACGGATCGCCGAATGTGATCTACCTGGAAAGCGTGCTGACCGAAACATTCGGGCCGGGATTCCGCGTCATCCTGCCGATCACGGATCCGTACGTTCTTCATCACGGGGCGCTGGGGAGCTTCGCGCAGGTCCACCTCCCGACCGGGGATGGCAGGAATCTCGCCGCATCGGAGGTCGGCGCCTGGATCCTGTCGCTCCCCGGCATCACGGAGGTGCACGACCGCGACACGGCGGCACGGCTCATGGCGCTGCCGTCGGATCGCATGGGCGACCTCGTGGTGTGCTCCGGCCGGGACATCGTGATCGGGCGCACCCCCGAGGCCCACGACCTGAAGGCCATCGAGGGCGGCCTGCGCTCACACGGCGGACGGTACGAGGAGATGGTCCCCTTCGTCGTGGGCGCGCCCTTGACGCCGGCCTACACGGCACGGGCGCAGGGCGACCCGCGTAACTTCGACATCTTTGATTTCACCTGCAACGGCACGCGTACCTGAGTCTTCAACCCCCGCCAACACCCGGTGAATCCGACTCCGACTTCCTCCCGCACGTGGCGCGAACGCGCCCTTGGCCTGTTTCCAGGCGGATCGAACGGCGAGTACGCCATCCCGGCGGACCTGGTCCCGGTGCTGGAGCGCGGCGAGGGCTGCCGTGTCTGGGATACCGAAGGTCGCGAGTGGCTGGATATGACCATGGGCTGGGGTTCGGTCCTGGTTGGCCACGCGCACCCGAAAGTCGTCGAGGCGGCGCTGGGTGCCGCCCGCGATGGGCTCAATTTTGCCGCCGTGAATCGCCGTGCCGTCGAACTCGCCGAGCGGATTGCGGCCATCTCCCCCTGCGCCGAGCGGGTGCGCTTCGTGGCCTCGGGGACGGAGGCCACCCTGCTGTGCCTGCGCGTCGCCCGCGCGGCCACCGGACGCGCGCGCCTGCTGAAATTCGAGGGCGCCTATCATGGGCAGCACCCGGTCGGCATCGCGGGGATGATCCCGGGGCGCCCCTCACACCTTCCGGATGCGGATCCCACGGGGGCTGGAGCGCCCTGGGTCGAGCGCGATGTCCTCGTCGCGCCCTACAATGACCTGGTCACAACCGCCCGCATCCTGTCCGAGCACGCAAGCGAGATCGCCGCCGTGATTGTGGAGCCATTGCATCGCTGCATCGCGCCAGCCCCCGGTTTTCTCGAAGGCCTGCGCGATCTGACCGATCGCCACGGCGTCGTGCTCGTGTTCGATGAAGTCGTCACGGGATTCCGGCTCGCGCTCGGGGGCGCCCAGGAATACTACGGCGTCGTTCCGGACCTCGTCGCCTACGGCAAGGCGCTCGGCGGCGGTTTTCCCATCGGCGCCTACGCGGGCTGCGTCGAGTTGATGGACGTCGTGAACGAACACCGGCTGCTGCAGCCGGGCGGTGCCAGTTACGCCTGGTCGGCCTCGACCACCGGCGGCAACCCGGTCTCCTGCGCCGCGGCGCTGGCGGTCCTGGACCTCCTGTCGGCGCGCGGCGTTCATGATCGTTTGCACGAAGACGGACGTCGGTTGAGGCGGCGCATCGGAGAGACCCTCAAGGCAGCCCGGGAAACGGCTCAGGTGCTGGGTGAAGGTCCCATCGCGCAGGTGGCCTTTTCTCCCAGGCCGGTGGTCGATCAGCAAAGCTGGCTCGCCAGTGACCGCGCCAGGGGTCGCGCCGTCATGTTGGAGCTCCTTCGGCAGGGTGTGTTTCTGAATCCTCTGGGGACCAAATGGTATCTTTCCCTTGCACACACCGGCGCCCGAATCGATCTCTTCTGCGAGAAGCTCGCCGCCGCCCTCCGGGCGACCGCAGGGAAGAACACGAGGGACACGACGGAAGGCTGAAGACGACGGGAACGGGCTCCCCACGAGCGCCGCGGAGAAACGGTCAAATGGGTTCCGGCACCGACACAGCCACGCCCTTCATTCCCATCCCCCGCCACCGCCTCCACTCTTCGTGTCCTTCGTGTCCTTCGTGTCCTTCGCGGTTCCGGTGCGCCCTTCGCGTCGACGGCCTTCATGAACGCGATCTCCAATCTTGATGAGGAAGAATTGTGTTCAAAAGAATTGCCGCTGACGCTGAGGTCCGTCAGGGAATAGGGGCGCCAGGCAACTCCAAAGGGGTGAACTCCTATCCGACTCCGTATCCACCATGAAACAACCGTTGTTGTTCCTGACTCTCACCGCGCTTTCCGTGTTGTCGACACTCTCCGGCCGCTCCGCAGCCTACCGCGACGAGGTTAGTGCCGATCAACCCGTCGGCTATTGGCGTCTCGGGGACGCCGCCGATGCCACCATTGCCACCAACTCCGGATCCCTCGGCTCCGGCGGAGACGGAATGCTCGTCAATGGCGTTTCCCTGGGTGTGCCGGGCGCCCTCGCTTCCGACACGGATACCTCGGCTTATCTGGATGGCTTGCAGTCGAAAATCGAGGTGCCCTACGCCCCGGAACTCAATCCATCGGTCTTCACGATCGAAGCCTGGGCGATGGTAACTTCGGATTCGTCCGGCTACCGTTCACCCCTCGCCTCGCGCGATGACAGTCCGCAAAAGGGATTCATCTTCTATGCGGATCCCAACTTCGAGTGGCAGTTCTGGACCGGGACGGGCGAACAGGTCGGCTGGGATGTCGTTGGCGGCGCAACGGCGCAGGCCGATCTCTGGGATCACCTCGTCGGAACCTTCGACGGCACCAACAAACTCTTTTATGTCAACGGCGTCCTCGTGGGCGCCGACCAGTCCCGCGTCACGCCCAACGCCGCCCGCGTCCTCCGCATCGGCGCCAGCGCGACCGAGGGCCCGGTCGGCGACTTCTTCTTTGTCGGTGGCATCGACGAAGTCGCCGTCTACAACAAGGTCCTCGGCGCAGATCGTGTCGTCGCCCATTTCAAGGCGGGCAGCGGCGCAGACCCAAGCCAGGACTTCGCCCCGATCCTTGTCGTCCAACCGCCGATGACCCTCGAGCGTTTCAAGGGCGAGACCGTGACGCTGACGGCCATCGCAACCGGCAGCCTCCCCCTGGGCTACCAGTGGAAGAAGGACGACGCCCCGATCGACGGCGCCATCGGATCATCGCTCACCCTGACCAATGTTCAGCCTGGCGACAGCGGGACTTACATCGTCGAGGTCAGCAACACCGCCGGCACAACACCCGGCGATCCCGTTCAACTCTCGGTATCGGAGTCGACCAAGCCCGTCATCACCCGTCAGCCTCGCTCCCGCACGGTCCTCCCCGGAAGCCCGGCGTCCTTCTCGGTTGCGGCGATGGGTAGCACGGAGTTCGATTACCAATGGCAGCACATGGGCTCGGACCTGGATGGCGAGACCAATGCGACGCTGACGTTGCCGGCGGTCCAGACCGCAGATCTCGGGACTTACAAGGTCATTGTCACCAATCCAGCCGGACCCACTGAAAGCGACGAGGCCGTCCTTCAGTTCCCACAGCCGGCCACGAACACCTACGCGGAGACGATACGCCAGGACACTCCCGTCGCCTACTGGCGCCTCGGCGAATCCACCGGCGACGTCGCCGCTGACGAGATCGGCAACAACGACGGCGCCTACCTCAATGGCGTGACGCTCGGACGCCCGGGAGCCCCGGTCGACGATCCCGACACGGCGGCCGGCTTCACGACAGCCAATCAGACCAAGGTGGATGTGCCCTGGAGCGACGCCCTGAATCCCGCGACGTTCACCGTGGAGTGCTGGGCAAAAATCACGGGCGGCACCGGTCAATATCGCTCCCCGCTCACCTCACGCGCCGACCTGCCGCAGCGCGGGTACATCTTCTACGCCACCCCCGCCGATGTCTGGCAGTTCTGGGCGGGCGCGGGCGAGTCGGGATGGGTTTCGCTTTCCGGCCCCGCAGTTCAAACGGACTCCTACGCCCATCTGGTGGGCGTCTACGATGGCGCCACGCTGTTCTTCTATGTGAACGGTGTCCTCGTCGCCCAGCAGGACGCCGTCGTCAGTGTGAATGATGCCAACCCGCTGCGCATCGGCGGCGGCGCCACGGAAGGCGATGGGGATTTCTTCTTCGAAGGCGACATTGACGAGGTCGCCGTCTACAACACCGCCCTGGGCGAGGATCGAATCCTCGCCCATTACGTCGCCGGCTACCCTTTGACCACTCCACCGTCCATCATCGACCAGCCGGGGTCCCAGGTCGTGCCACCCGGAGCAACCGTTACCTTCGCCGTGAATGCCACCGGGGGGCTGCCTCTCGAATACCAGTGGACACACGACACAACCCTTCTGTCCGGCGCAATCTCGTCCTCGCTCACCCTCAGCAACGTCATGGCATCCGCCACCGGCGACTACAGGGTCATCATCACAAACGCGGGCGGCAGCATCACCAGCGAGGTGGCGACTTTGACTATTCCGGCCCCGCCCACGCAGGCCTATGCCGATCTTGTGAAGTCAGCGGCGCCGGTCGCCTATTGGAGACTCGGAGAGACCAGCGGCGACGTGGCCGCCGACTCCATCGACGGCAACGACGGCGCCTACCTGGAAGGCGTCACCCTCGGCGTCCCGGGCGCCATCCCGGACGACACCAACGCCGCGGCGCATTTTAGCAGCGACGCCAGCCAGAAGGTGGACGTCCCATGGTCCGACGTCCTCAACCCGCCCGTGTTCAGCGCCGAAGTGTGGGCCCGGGTCACCGGCGGGACCGGCAATTACCGCTCCCCGCTGACTTCCCGTGCGGACAATCCCCAGCGCGGCTATATCTTCTACGCGGAACCAGGCGACACCTGGCAGTTCTGGTCCGGCCAGGGTGACACGTCCGGTTGGAATTCCATTCCCGGCCCCGCGGTGCAGACCAATCAATGGACGTATCTCGCCGCCACTTACGATGGCACGACCAAGCGATTCTTTGTGAACGGCGTGCAGGTCGGGACATCGACGACCGCATTTGGCATCAATGACGAAGGCGTCCTGCGCATCGGCGGGGGCGCCAGCGAAGGCCCGGGGAATTACTTCTTCGAAGGCGACGTCGACGAGGTCGCCGTCTATGACAAGGTCCTCACCCCGGAACAAGTCGTCCTCCACTTCCTCTCGGGTTCGCCCGTCGTCGCTGCTCCGGAACTGAGTGTCAATCGGCAGGGTGGCGACCTCATCCTGACATGGACCTCGGGCACGCTGGAATCCGCGGACACGGTGAACGGCACCTGGACCACCGTAACCGACGCCGCATCCCCGATGACGGTGAGCCCGGCCGGGACGGCGAGATTCTTCCGGGTGCGTCAGTAAGCGACCATCCGCGAGCCCGCGAAATCCTTGGCAGGCGCGATACCGTCGGGTCGGACCGCGGCCTTTAGGACGCTTCAACGGGACGGGATGGCGGCCGACAAGAACTTCGACGCGCGCGCCGTCGGGGTATTGAAGCGGCCTGAAGGCCGCGCTCCGCACAACCGCGAGTTGCGCAACCGCGAGTTCCGACACCCTGTCGGCAGCGGCGTTACGCCTGTTGAAGGTAACCTCCTCTCCCACCGGACCAGCGGCAGGTCGCAGTGGAAGTGATAGGGAACATCCGGGCTAACCAGGGAGGCGCAAACCCGTGGAGGCGGACCCGGCACTTCCGCCACGTCAACCAGCCGGCGACCATCAGGCGATTCATGGAGGACATTTCGGCGACTTTTTTCGTGTCACACGTTGGCAACGTCGGTTTTGATGGTCATTTCGACCCGCTGGTGGTCCATGAATCAATTCGCCTCCATGCTCGCCGGGCGCCCCGTGGCGGGGAACGGTGTTCTCACCGTTCGAAATCCTTATGATGGCACCGTGACGGGCTCGGTCTCCCTGGCCACACGGGATGATGTCGAGACCGCCATCGCCACCGCGCGCAAGTTCGAAGAGACCCCGAGCCGTTACCGCCGATTCGAAATCCTGGAGAACACCCGGGCGGCGCTCGAGAATCGACGGGAAGAATTCGCTCAAACGATCACGCGCGAGGCCGGGCTTGCCTTGCGCGAGGCCCGCTACGAGGTTGGCCGAACCATCGATGTCCTGCGATTTGCCGCCATCGAGACCTTGAAGGATGACGGGCAGACGTTCGCCTGCGACGTCTCGGCCAATGGCAAGCCGCGAAAGATCTTCACCACCCGTGAGCCGCTGCGCTGCGCCGTCGCGATCACCCCCTTCAATCATCCTCTCAACCAGGTTGCCCACAAGGTCGCCCCGGCCATCGCCGCGGGCGCCCCGCTGGTCCTTAAGCCGTCCGAGAAGACGCCGCTGACGGCGGTCAAATTCGCGCAGACCCTCTACGAATCCGGACTCCCGGGCCCGATGCTCAGCGTTTTGCTGGGGCCCACCGACGAGATCGCCGAGACGCTGGTCCGGCATCCGGATGTCGAACTCGTGGCCTTCACCGGCAGCGTGGCCATCGGCAAACACATCGCCAGCACCGCCGGCTACAAAAAGCTGGTGCTCGAACTCGGCGGCAACGATCCGCTCATCGTGTTGGACGACGCCGACCTTGATCTCGCGGTGACCCTGGCGGCGGAGGGCAGCTATCGCAACTCGGGTCAACGCTGCACCGCGGTCAAACGCATCCTTGTTCAGGACGGCATCAGCTCCGAATTCACACGGCGCCTCGTCGAGAAGACGCGCGAATACGTCAGCGGCGATCCGCTTGACGAGGCGACCCGCGTCGGAACCCTGATTGACGAGGCCGCGGCCATTCATCTTGAGACGGTGCTTCGCGAGGCGGTTGCGGCCGGCGCGCGGATCCTGATCGGGGGCCAGCGCCACGGTGCCCGGTTGGAACCCACCGTCATTGCCGATGTACCCCGCGATTGCCGCATGGTGGTCTGTGAAAGCTTCGGTCCATTCGCCCCGGTCGTGACGGTCCGGGACCTGGATGACGCGCTCGAGGTGGCCAACGCCACGGACTACGGGTTGAGTTCAGGGGTCGTGACGACCAACCTGGAGAACGCGCTGAAGGCGATCCGCTCCCTTCGCTGCGGGACGGTCAATATCAACGAGGTGCCCGGCTACCGGACCGAAAGCAGTCCTTTCGGCGGCATCAAGGACAGTGGTCTTGGCATCAAGGAGGGCGTCGTCGAAGCCATCAAGGCCTACAGCTATCTCAAAACCTTCTCGCTGCCGTGGTAGGACAAGTCCCCGATCCGATCCGCTCCGAGGCCGACCTCGATGAGGTCCTCACCCGTCCCGGACCGGCCCTGATCGAGTTCATCCGGTCCGTTCGGAGTCCGCTCCTGCTCCTGGGGGCCAGCGGGAAGATGGGACCCACCCTCGCCCGACTCGCCGTTCGGGCGGCGGCCCTTGCGAATCACCCGCTGGAGGTGATCGCCGTCAGTCGATTCACCCATGCTGCCTCCCGCGAGTGGCTCGAATCGTTTGGCGTCCGGACGCTGAGCTGCGATCTCCTCGATCCGAACGCCCCGGCCACGCTTCCCAACAGCCCGAGTGTCGTTCACCTCGTCGGACGCAAGTTCGGCACCGCGCAGGATCCGTCGACGACCTGGGCGGTCAACACCCTCGTGCCGGCGGCCGTCGTCCGACGTTTCCCCTCCAGCCGGATTGTCGTCGTGTCCACCGGCAACGTGTATCCGCCGGCACCGGTGTCCTCCGGCGGCGCGCGCGAGGAGGATCCCCTGACCCCGCGCGGGGAATATGCCAATGCCGCCGTGGCGCGGGAGCGTCTCTTCGCCTATGCCGCCGGGGAGTCCCGCACGCCTCTGGTGCACCTCCGGCTCTTCTATGCCGTGGAGCTGCGCTACGGCGTGCTCGTGGACATCGCGCGCCGGGTATTTGCAGGCGAACCCGTCCCGCTCGCAAATGGATGGGTTAGTTGCGTCTGGCAGGGAGACGCCAACGACCGCGTCCTCCGCGCGCTGGGCCTCGCCGATTTCCCGCCGACCGCATGGAACCTGTGTCTGCCCGAGCCCATTTCCGTGCGCGCGGCGGCGCTCCGATTCGCCGGCCTGTTCGGAATCGAGCCGCATTTCGAGGGCTTGGAGAGCGAGACGTCACTCATCGGCAACAGCTCGCGCTTGTGCGGGAAACTTGGCAGGCCCGAGGTCGACCCCGAAACCATGATGGGCTGGATCGCTGACTGGGTGCGGAAGGGCGGGCGTTCGTGGAACAAGCCGACCCATTTCGAAGTCCGCGATGGGAGCTATTGAGAGCGTTCGGTCCCAATTGGGTCGCGGACTGGTCATCCCGGCGTGCCCGCTGGCCCTGAACGCCGCCCGCCGCTTCGATGATCGTCGGCAGCGGACCCTTCTTCGCTATTACCGGGCCGCCGGCGCCGGGGGCGTCGCGGTCGGAGTTCATACCACTCAATTCGCGATTCGCCGACCCGAGTTCGGCCTCCTCCGACCCGTGCTCGAACTGGCAGCAGGGGAACTCCGCGGGAGCGGGTTGATCGGGATCGCCGGCGTCTGCGGCGCCACACCCCAGGCGGAAGCCGAGGCGGCCCTGGCGCGCGACCTCGGGTACGAAGCCGGGTTGCTGAGCCTGGCCGCGCTCCCGGATGCGAACGAGGATGACCTCATCCGCCATTGCCGGGCCGTGGCGGCGGTTTTTCCCATCATCGGATTCTACCTCCAACCTGCTGCGGGAGGCCGTCGATTGTCCTATTCCTTCTGGCGAAAATTCGCGGAGGTCGACCAGGTCGTTGCGATCAAGATCGCGCCGTTCAATCGGTACCAGACCCTGGACGTCGCGCGCGCCGTCATGGAGGCGGGACGCGAAGACATCGCGCTCTACACGGGCAATGACGATCACATCCTTCTCGACCTCTTGACGCCCTTCTCATTTCAAGTCGGCGACCGGGTGGTCGAACGGCGGATCGTCGGCGGAATTCTCGGCCATTGGGCGGTGTGGGTGCGATCGGCCGTGACCCTTCACGCGCGATGCCGGCAGGTGGCGGAAAAGAATGCGCCTGTGCCCGCGGATTTGCTTCGTCTCGCCCACGAGGTGACCGATGCCAACGCCGCATTCTTCGACGCGGCGAACGGATTCGCGGGTTGCATCGCGGGGGTCCACGAGGTCCTGCGGCGCCAGGGGCTCTTCGAAGGGCGCTGGTGCCTTGATCCCACGGAGAGCCTGGGCCCGGGTCAGGAGGCCGAAATCGATCGCGTGCTGGCCGCCTACCCGCACCTGGCCGACGATGCGTTTGTTGCGGCGAATCTTGCCGCGTGGCTGGAGGAATGAAGACAGGGACCCAACCGATCGCTGCAATGCATTCTCCCGTCTCGATCGCAATTCTTCGTCGTTTGCCGCTGGTGCCGGGACCCACCCATGAACCGGCGAATGTGGAATCGACACGGCTTCCGTTCCTTCGTGCCCTTCGTGGTGTTCTCGTCTTCGTGGTCTCGCTGCAGCCAGGGCTGGCCACGCTGGCCGACGCGCCTCCCCTGGCCAACCCGCCTTTCGCCCTTCTCCAGGAGGGCAACGCCTGGTGGCTCGTCTCGCCGCAAGGTGAGCGTTTCTTTTCCGTGGGAATCTGCCTGGTATCGCGCGGTGCCTCACGAGAGGCCTACGATCCCGAAAACCCGGGCTATGCGGCCTGGCGCTTTTATCCCGACGACCGCTCCTGGGCGGACGCCACCCTGCGCCGGCTGAATGGATGGGGGTTCACCACGATTGGGGCGTGGAGTGAGAATGCCGTTCTTCTGAAGTCTCCTTACATGCTTCGGGGCCTGACTCCCGTGCTGCACATGGGTTCGACCGCGGGCGCCCCCTGGTGGGACATGTGGGACCAGACCATCATCCAACGCATGGACGAGGTGGCCCGCAATCAGATCCTCGCCGTTCGAAACGACCCACGCGTCATCGGCTATTACTCCGACAATGAAATGGGCTGGTGGAATGCCGCCCTGTTTCACATGGCCCTCGAACAACCCGCCACCAGCGGCCAACGACAGCGCCTTCTGCATCTCCTGCGAGAAACCTATGCCGGCGACTGGGCCCGATTGGCGGCTGATTTCGAACCTGAATTCGCCGACAGCTTCGAGACGCTCTCCACCCGTGGCCAGCTCTGGCTGCGGCCGGGCGGCTCGGGGATCCGCGTCATGCGCCGTTTCCTCGGCCTCGTCGCATCCCGGTACTACGAACTCGTGCACCAGATCATTCGCAAATACGACCGTCGCGCGCTGATCCTTGGAGACCGCTACCAGTCGTTTTACTATCCCGAGGTCGTTCAGGCCGCGGCCCCGTACGTGGACGCGATCTCGTCCAACCTCAACGCACAGTGGACCGACGGCACTTACCTGAAATTCTATCTCGACACGCTCCACGCCCTCTCCGGCAGGCCCGTGGCCGTCAGCGAATATTACATGGCCGCGATGGAAAACCGATCCGGCGACCGCAACAGCGCCGGCGGTTTTCCCGTCGTTCAGACCCAGAAGGAGCGCGCTGCCGCCCTCCGCACGACGCTCAGCACCCTGGCCCGCACCCCCTATGTCATCGGCGCGGACTGGTTCCAGTACTTCGACGAACCCCGCCACGGTCGCGAGGATGGCGAGAATTTCAACTTTGGCCTGGTCGATATTGCCGACCGGCCCTACGCGGAGTTGACGTCGGCCTTCGCCACCGCCCGGCTGAACGGGATCAAGGCAGCGCCGCCACCCGTGCGCCCCGACGTGACCACCTCCGGAATCCCCGGCGCGCCGCGCCAGCCCTTTCAAGGTGCCGGCACCCCGGCCGCCCTGCTCGAGTGGGATCGCGAGCGCGGGTTCGTTCCGCCAAGATCGCCCGATCCCATCGCCGACCTCTATCTCTGCTGGTCGCCGTCAGCCCTCTACCTGGGTCTCTATGCACTCGACATCATCGAGGACGACTACTACCGGAACAAATCCGTTCCCAAGGTGGACCGCGCGCTGTGGGTGATCCATGCGGGCGACGGCGCGCCGATCCGCGCCCGCATCGGCTCCGGTCGCGAAGCGATCGTCAGCGAAAACTCCATTCGCCTCGAAAACTTCTCCGGTCTCAACCTGAACGTCCGCATCATCGCCATCGCCGAGATCCCTGCCTCCCGGTTCGGCAGGAACCGATTCCACACGGGCGACACCGTCGACCTGCGCACCACGTTGTGGACCCACCAGAAGGCGTACCGCGTGGATTGGAATGGGATCTACACCCTCGGTCGATGATTTCACTCGGCCCTCATGGATCACGACGCAGCCGCAGAAAGCCACCCTCCGAGGTGCGTGGCACCTGGATGGCCTGCAGGTGATCGTCTCCGGCCACGCGCTCTCCCACCTCCATCCAATCCGCCGCGGAATCGACCTTCGCTGAGTATTCGAGTTGAAACGTGTATCCCGACTCGGCCGCGAACTCGATCCGGACGCCATCCTCCCCCGCGGTGATCCCGCCAATCACGACACCGCCTTCAAAGTTCATGAGGAACCGTTCCGAGGGCGGATGCAGCGGACCGCCCTCCGGGCCGTTCGTCGAGGTGTCCACGATGCGCAGCCCCACCGTGTAGAGACCCGGTCGGGTGACGGAAAAGACCCGGCCGTGCACGTGTCCATAGGGGTCTTCGCCGGGCTGTCCCGAATTCTCACTGAGTGAGAAGCGATTCGTGGAATCGGCCGCAGCCGCGGGCACCTCGAACGTGAGCACCGAGCCCTCCTCCTCACCCGCTCCTTCCCAGAAGCCGAACGCGCCACCCGGCGGTCCCACCACGCTTTCAACCACGAGCTCCAGGTGAGCCCCGGGCGCCGCATGATCGAACGCCGGCCCGCCGAAGTCCAAAGTCGACGCCAGCGCGGTGAACGTGACCGATCCGCGGTACAGACCGTCCTGCGGTCCGTTGGTGGACAGGTCGAGGGGAACAACAAATCCGGATTCGGCGGCAAACGCGGCGCCATTCACGAAATAGAGTGGCGCGCCGGGCTCCGATCCATGGGCACCCGCATTGATGTGCTGATGGACGGCAGCCGAGGTCGCCAGGGTCGCCAAGCTCCCTGCAATCGCCAGCAGACCCGGCGCACGCAACCCCCGGGGCGATCGACGAATGAGGCGTCCACAATCCTCCACCGGTATTCTTCGTCCGCTATTCATCATCGGAACCGTTTCAGCAGGACCAGGGAAAGGGCGCCCGCCGCCAGGAGCCCCGCGGTCGATGGCTCCGGAACGGCCGAAAAACGGATCAACAATGTGTCCGATGGCGTGTGAATCGGCCCGCCTCCAGCACCATTTACCGAGACATCGAAGAGCTTGAACCCGATCGTGTAATCTCCCGGGACCGTCGCGGTGAAGCTCCGCCCGTGAATATGTCCGAAGGGATCCGCCCCCGCGGCGCCTGCGCCCAGGGAGGAGTCGCTCACACTCCAGAGCGTCGTCGGCGTCACTGCGTCATACCCCACTTCGTATTGGATCGTCGGCGCTGTGGCGTCGTCATCCCAGAACGCGAATGCCCCGCCAGCAGGACCGTCCACCGATTGAATGCCCGCCATGATGAAGCTGCCGGGCGCCGGCGCGCCAGGGACAGGGCCGCCGTTGTCAAGGGTCGTCGGCAGGACCGTGAAGGTGATATTGCCTGCATAGTACCCGGCGTAATCCCCCGTCTCGGAGAAAGTAAGTTCCCGGGTGTAACCCGACGATGCCGCGAAATCAGCGCCATTGGAGAAGACGAGCCGATCACCCTGCGACTGGCCGACGGCGCCCGCATTGAGGTGGGTGTCGGCGGCGAAGATGACGGTCTGAACCATCATTGCTGCCAGCATCACCCGCACCGCGAGTCGCAAGACGGGGCCGGCGTTTGCCGTGGGAATTCGAAAGACCTGAGTTCCAGGCGTCAACGGGGAGTCGGTGTTCATGTTTTTTGGAGATTGGGTTTAGGCATGGGATGAATAGGCGGAACAGAAGCTCTCAGCGTGGGAGTGGATGCCCATCGGGTCTCACAAAGCGGGACCCGGGACGCCCCAGACGCGGTCGCACGGCCTTCCACGAAAGACCTTCCGCGTGTGTGTCGGCAAACAGGTAGTTCGCGGAGACGCGATGGTGTTCCACGGCAACCTGCGCGGCGAAGGCGTTGGTCGAATACCCCCCTTCGGAAGCGTCGGCGAAATGGAAATGATCGGAACCCTCGAAGTCCTCACGGGCCTCGGCCAGGTGGAGGGTCTCCGAGGGCGATGGGATCGCGGTATACCTGGAATAGCTGGACCCGTCCGCGCCGAAAGGATCAGGCGTGAGGTAATCATTAATGCCATAACTCGTGAACCGGATACGGTTCGTATCGACGGGACATCGGTACACGTTGGTGATGCCGTAAACCGCGAGCTTGCCAATCCACGAGGCGCCCTGGTGGGAGGTCTGCGGCAGGGCATCGTTGTTGTCCGCGGCATACATCATGCCGCCCACACCGATCTGTCGCAGATTCGACAGACACTGGATCGAGCGGGCGCGGATCTTGGCTTGGGCGAGGGCAGGGAGCAAAACGCTGGCGAGGATCGCGATGATGGCGATCACCACGAGGAGCTCGATCAGCGTGAACGCGCGCGCCGGCCGTTGCGCGTGCCGAACGCCTGGCCTTTGCCGCCAACTCCTTCTCCATGCACCGGCCCTTCCGTAGCCGCCGAGGTAACGAGGCGGAACCACTTGGTCCGCCTCCTCACGTCGGCGGCTACGGTCCGTCGAGGCCGCCCACGGGGTCGAGGAACGCGCCGCGAACACCCGTTCACCGCGACAATACGGGGGCCGGTTCATGGCATGTGTGTTCAGGAGAAATCGTTGCTGCCTTCATGGTTTCACTTTCCGCGCGGTCTCGCGTCTCATGAGCTAGAGAACTCAGTGGGGCCAGCGGTTCCTGACGAACCGCTGGACGGTTGATGACCCGGTTGGCGAAGGCGTACTTCGCCCGGCGGTGTGCCCCCATGCGCATTCAGGACGGCTGGGGCGAACACCGCCCATCCCAACCTTCCGTGGCGGGCCGGGATGGATGGGTTCAGGACGGTCGGGGAGGAGGCAGAGCGGGCCGATCGAACCGCGCGAACAAAGGGTGCACCGCGGCAAACTTCACAGGAATCGCATCCGCCGTTCGCACCACGGTCCGGGTTTCGGAGGGAAGAACCAGCTCCAGCCGTGGCGCCTGGGTCTGGACATTGGGTGCATGCTTCTGCGCCGCGCGCGCCTGGCGGACAAAGCAGCACAGCCCGCAGGGGTGCCGCCCGTCGAAAGTGACCTGGAGGGCAACACGGACCGGCTGTGTCTGAAGTTGTCTCGCGAGCATCGTGGCCCAGGCAACCGACTGCAGCACGCCCCAGTGCAGGCCGAGCGAAACGCTCACCAGCAGGGTGGCCAGATATCGGACCGGAGCAGCCATTCGATCTGGCCTTCCTAATCTCATCCCACTCCCAAGTCAATGGACGCCTGGCCTGGTTACGCTCCCGCGTCGAAGAAGCCTCGGAAACCAGCCCTCGGTTGCGACTCAGAGACTGTCTGAAAAATAAGTGGGGTCCTGTTTTCGCGGAAAAGGCCCTATGGCGAGGCGCGACGAGGGAGCATACCCGCCAGCGGTCTGTGACCGAGGAGCAACGAAGCCAGAGGGCCTTTTCCGCGAAAACCCTCCGGGCGACAGGTCTTTTGCGCGAGGCCTTCGTTGGCTCGACCGTCACAGCCCGCTGCGGGGATGCTCCGGTCTCGCCGCCTCGGCCTCGCACAAAATCCCCCGTCACAGGACTCCAATTATTTTTCAGACAATCTCTCAGGCCGAGTCGCAGGCAGCCCGACCTTGAATAGTTCCCAACCCCGAATCTATCGTGCTCGTCCTCATGTCTCGTGCTCGTTGGTTGCTCCCTTTTGTCCTGACTCTGCTCACCCTGGCGCCCCGATCGTCGCCGGCCGCCGCCGCTTCAGCGGCCACCGCGCAGACCGCGCTTTCCGACGTGAACTCAGCCTCCGAAGAGGCCCAACGCGCCATCGGAAGGTTTCGCATTCCACCCGGCTGGAAGGTGGAACTGATCGCGGCCGAACCGGATCTCGCGAATCCCGTGGCGTTCACCTTTGACGAAAAGGAAAGGATCTATGTCGTCGAAACGTTTCGTCACTCGGACGGGGTGCTCGACATCCGCGGCCGGGCGAACTGGCCCTCGCCAGGCTTCAAAAAGGATCTCAGTCCGGAACGCCGGGCAGGTCTCGCGGAGGAGGTCCTCCAGGCCGACCTCGCATGTCGGACCGTCGGGGATCGCGAGCGGATGCTCCGCTATTACTTCGCGGAGAATGCGCCCTCCCTCGAAAAGTATTCGGATCGGATCAGCCGCCTCGAGCGTGCGCCCGACGGTCATGTGACCGGCTCCACCGTGTTCGCAGACGGTTTTCACTCCCTTGTCGATGGCCTGGCAGCCGGCATCCTCGTGCGAGGCCCGGCGGTTTGGTTCACCGACATCCCGAGCCTCTGGCATCTCGAGGATCGGAACGATGATGGCATCGCGGACGACCGGACGAGTCTCCTCGAGGGATTCGGAGTCCGGGTGGGCTTTCTTGGCCACGACCTCCACGGCCTGCGGTTCGGTCCCGATGGCCGCATCTATTTCTCCATCGGCGACCGCGGAGCAAACGTCATCAACCGTGAGGGCCGGCGCGTGGCCTCCACCGAGACCGGCGCCGTTTTCCGCTGTGATCCGGAGGGTTCGAACCTCGAGGTCTTCGCCACCGGGTTGCGGAATCCGCAGGAACTGGCGTTCGACGCCTTCGGCAATCTCTGGACCGGTGACAATAACTCCGATGGCGGCGACCAGGCCCGCTGGACCTATATCGTCCAGGACGCGGACTGTGGCTGGCGCGTCGGGTATCAGTACCTGGAATCCCCGTACCGCCGTGGCCCGTGGAACTCCGAACGCATGTGGGACCCGGAGCAAGCCGCGAAGATCGCCTTTATGACCCCGGCAATCGCCAACATCGGAGCGGGACCCTCCGGCGTGACGTATGCCGCCGGCACCGGACTTCCCGAAGCCCTCAACGGTCATTTCTTCATGGTCGACTTCCGCGGCGGTCCAAGCGGCATCTGGGACATCTCCGTCACGCCCAAAGGGGCCGGCTTCGCCCTGGACTCCCGATCCGAACTCCTCTGGAACGCGCTGCCGACAGACGTTGAACTCGGTCCCGATGGCGGCCTGTATTGGACGGATTGGGTCCAGGGATGGAACAAGACGGGAAGAGGCCGGATCTATCGCCTGGTTCCCCCGGAAGCGACGTCCCTGCCGATTGCCGCCGAGACGCGTCGGTTGTTGCGCGCCAACCTCGCCGCGTTCAATCCCGATGAACTCGGCCGACTCCTCGGACACGCGGACGGCCGGGTCCGACTCCGGGCCCAGTTCGCCCTCGCCGACCGCGCCGACATCCGCGTCCTCGTCGAGGCCGCCCGCGGTGCTACGAACCGGTTCGCACGATTCCATGGCATCTGGGGCCTTGGGCAGGTCGCGCGGAAGCAACCGGCCATTCTTGAGAACGTGATCCCCCTGCTCGCGGATGCGGACCCCGAGGTCCGTGCCCAATCCGCCAGGATCCTCGGCGAGGCGCGCTGCGAACAGGCCGGTGAGGCCCTGGAACATCTGCTCCGAGATCCCGAACCGCGCCCGCGTTTCTTCGCCGCCATGGCGATGGGTCGACTGCACCGAACCGGCGCCGGACCGGCGATCGTGGAAATGCTCCGCGCCAACCAGGACCAGGATCCCTTCCTGCGGCACGCAGGAGTCATGGGCCTGCTCGGGACGCGCTCTCCGGGCCAGATCCGCGACCTCGGACGCGATGAATCCGTTGCCGTCCGGCTCGCCGCGGTCGTTGCGCTTCGGCGCCTCGGCAGCCCGTATCTCGAAGGATTTCTGGAGGACCCGGATCCGGGCGTCGTGCTGGAGGCGGCCCGCGCGATCCATGACCTGCCGGTCACCGAGGCGCTGCCCCGTCTTGCCTCGCTCATCCACAGCCCGTCGACGTCCGAGCCCCTGTTGCGGCGGGTGATCAACGCCAATCTCCGCGGAGGGACGAAGGCCAACGCGATGGCGCTGGCGGAGTTTGCAGCAAGCGACACGGCACCGGACAACGCCCGCGCGGAAGCCCTGCGCGCTCTCGCTCATTTTTCGGCGCCCATTCGCCGGGACCCGGTGACGGGTCTTTGGCGACCGCTCCCCGCCGGGGACGCTGCTTCCGCCCGATCCGCCCTCGCGAGCCATTTCCGCGACCTCACCGCGGGAGCCGAAATCGTGGCCGCCGAGGCTGTCGCCGCAGCCGGCGATTTGAGCCTGGAGGAGCGCATTCCTGAACTCGAGGCCCTGGCTCGGGACACGAACGCCGTCCCCCGGGTGAGGGTCGCTGCCCTGCAGGCCCTGGGGACGCTGAAGGATGCGGGCCTTCGGGACATCGTGAAGCTCCTGACCGATGACGCCGCGGCACGGGTTCGCCGGGAAGCACTTCGGTGGCAGGGCCGGCTCGGCGGATCCGAAGCCCTCCAACAGATCCGATCGGCTCTCGAATCGGACGATGTCGCCGCCCAGCAGGTGGCGATGACCAGCTTGGGCACCCTGAGGGGCACGAGTGCGGACGATCTCCTCGTGTCGTGGCTTCGACGCGCGGCGAGAGGCTCGATCGCGCCGGAACTCCAGCTCGAGGTACTCGAGGCGGGACGCTCGCGCCGATCCGGTCCAGCCCGCGAGGCCCTGGAGCGCTTCCAGTCGTCGCTCGCCTCGACCAATCCCGTCACCGCGCATCGCTACGTGTTGCGCGGAGGCGATGCCGCCGCAGGCCGGAAGATCTTCTTCGAGAAACTCGAGGTCCAATGCGTCCGCTGCCACAAGGCGGGCGGCGACGGCGGCATCGTCGGGCCGGACCTGGGTGATGTGGGGTCCCGCCAGCCGCGCGAATACCTCCTGCAATCAATCCTTCAGCCCAACGCCGTTGTGGCACCCGGCTTCGAGAACCTGACCGTGGAACTGACCGATGGAAGGGATCTCTCCGGAACGGTTCAGAAAGAGACGCCCTCCGACCTGGTTTTGGCGACGGTGGACCAGGGAGTCGTCACCCTGGCCAAGGCGGACATCAAGGAACGTTGGAAGGGCTTGTCCGCAATGCCCGAGGGTCTCGGAGACATCCTGTCCCCCCGGGAACTCCGGGACCTGATCGAGTTTCTCGCCGACCTCAAGGGAACGGCTGGGCAATAAAGTCAGGCATTGATTTCCCCGTTCCCCGCATCAGGCTGCGGACAGGAAATCCGCCGCATGGAGACGTGTGTCGTGGAACGCGAAACCCGCCGGCTCGAGGGGTGTCTATAGCTATCAGGGATTCCCATGCAACGACCTCGTAAATCGATTTCACCACTCCGGCGGACCCTCCGTATCATGGTCTGGTGCACCCTGTTGGTCGTGGCGGGCATGCGTCTCCTGATGCCGCGCGAGCCATTCATTCCCCAGCGGGGTTTCGTGTGGCGGTTCGATGGGCAGCAACGCTTTCAGCACCCGCGATCGTGGGATCGTCCGCCGGTGGAACCGCTGCCGACGAATCTCTGGCGGTTGGAGATCGAGGTCTCTTCCCACGACCTCCAGGTCCTGCGCCGCTATCACTGGGGAGGGTGGAACGGCGATCGCCAGGAGCGTCCCGAGGTGCATGCGACGGTGCGCGAAGGAGGCGTCGAGTACCACGATGTCGCCCTCCACCTGAAGGGCGCTGCCGGCAGCTTCCGCAGCATCGACGACAAGCCGGCGATGACCTTGAACTTCTCCAAAAACGTCCCCGACCAGAAGTTCCACGGATACAGTAAGATCTCCCTGAACAACTCGGTGCAGGATCCCTCATTCCTGACGGAGATCGTCTGTCGGGAACTCTTCGAGGCAGCCCATGTTCCAGTCCCGAAGGCCGACCACGTGACGGTCATCCTGAACGATCGTGATCTCAATCTCTATGTCCTGACTGAGGGTTGGGGGAAGTCGTTCCTGAAGCGGTACTTCAAGGACACAAGCGGCAACCTCTACGATGGTGGATTCCTCCAGGAAGTGACCGGCGACCTGTCCGTCAATTCGGGCGACCACCGCGAGAACCATTCCGACCTGGACCGCCTCGCCCGCGCGGCCTCGATTTCCAATGCGGCCGAACGCTGGGACCAATTGAATCGTATCCTCGACATGGATCGGTTCCTCAGCTTCGTCGCGCTGGAGATCATGACCTGTCACTGGGACGGTTACGCCCTCAACCGCAATAACTATCGCGTGTTCCACGATGTGGAAACCGACCGGATGATCTTCATGCCACACGGCATGGATCAGATGTTTGGCGTGACCCGCTCCAGTCCGAATGCCCCCATTCAACCCGGGATGCAGGGCCTGGTCGCCCGCGCCGTGGCTTCGACACCTCAAGGCCGGCGCATGCTGTTGGAGCGGATCGAGACACTCCGCACCAACCTCTTCCTCCCGGCGATCCTCACCAACCGGGTCCGGGAACTCGACGCCCGCATTCGCCCCACCCTCGCCGCCTACGACCCGTCCTGGGCGCGTGCCCACGATTCGGAAGTGGAAGACCTTTGCGAGCGGATCCTCCAACGCGCCCAAAGCATCTCGGATCAATTGGGGTCGCCGCACCAGGCGCTGTCCTTCGACAAGAATGGCGTGGCCCAGCTCACCGGCTGGAATCCCCGTGTCACCACGGCCGATCGCCGGTCCACGCAGTTCGAACGCCTCGAGCAGGACGGTCAGAAAGTTCTCCACGTCGTCTCCACCGCCAAGGGCAGCGCCTCCTGGCGTATCCGGGTGCCGCTCGAATCCGGCCGCTACCGCTTCGAAGGCCGTGGGCGGGTCGGCGGCGTCCGATCCAGCGGAGGGGTCTGCCTCCGGATCTCCGGGGCCCGGGTCACTCCATCCAATCCGGGTCAGGATCAATGGGCTCCCTTCACCTTCTCCTTTGGCGTCGAAGAGCCGATGGCCGAGGTGGAGCTGGTGTGCGAACTGAACTCGGCCGGAGGGGAGGCGTGGTTCGACGAGGACTCCCTCCGCCTCACTCGCGAGTAGCCGGCGAGGCTCTTCACATCACGGAAACCAGCCGTGCCCTGGCCCTGACGCCGGTGACTCCACCGTCGTCGCTCCGTCGCATCCCGAAGTTTTCAATTTCTCCTGCCCACCTCCGGTGGTTCAAACGACTAACTGTACGGTAACGCATGAATGATCCCGCGATGTCATGGGTGAAGGCAGCCCGCAGAGGAGATGAAGAAGCGGCCGCGCATCTGGTGAATCATTTCCAGGCGCGGCTCTACGCGTTCCTCCGGCGGCTGAGCGGCTCGGAATCAGATGCCGTGGAACTGACGCAACGGACCTTCTGTCGCGCGTGGTCGACCCTCGCCGGATTCCAGGGTCGCGCCTCCGTCGCTTCGTGGTTTCACGGCATTGCGTACCGGGTGTACGTCGACTGGCGCCGGTCGGGGAATCGTTATGAACCGCGCAGCGACGCCTGGTGGAGCCAGGTGCCCGACCGCCGCTCCGCGCCGGACCTCCTGACCGCCGATGCCGACGCCGCCGCAAGCACCTACGCTGCGGTCGATCATCTCGAACCGGACCTCCGCGATGCGATTCACCTCCATTATTACCAGGGCCTCTCGCTGGAGGACACCGCCGAAGCGCTGGGGGTTAGTGTCTCCACGGTCAAGAACCGGGCGCGCGAGGCCCTTGCTCATCTGCAAAAGGCCCTGGGTGAACCGCCCCCATCCCAACAGGTCACCGTGCAACCGTCTCCGGGCGCCTGAATCTCCAATTCCGGATTCCGAATTCCAGATCCTCCGCAAACTCCGTCCCACCGACAGCCATGAATCTCTCCGAAAATGAAATCGAATCGCTGCTTCGTCGAGCTCCCACGCCTCCGCCGCCCACCTCGCTAAGCAGCAGTCTCCTTCGGGATTTCAAACGCCCGCCACGGAGCGCGACCGACCCGCGCAACCACCGGGAGATCGCACAACGGACTCCCTCCGGCCGATGGAAGCGCTGGCTGCCCTTCCTGTTTCCTGCCGCCATCACGGCCGCCTTCGCAACGGCGCTGGTGGTCCAGCAGGCGCAGGTGCGCACACTTCAACGTGACCTTCGCACCCTGCAGGAACAGGTCCGGCCGACACAGCCTGCCGCGGCGAATCCACGTCCCTCGGCGATCGAACTTCCCGACCCGCGACAGGAGATCGCGCGGTTGCGTGAGCTGGCCGCGCGACTGAGCGCGGAACTTGCCGGGCTCGAAAAGCTCGAAACCGACAACAAGGACCTGCGGGCCCAGATCGCCCAACACCGCGCCCAACTCTCCCCGGAACTCCAGGTCGCCCAGGAACAGCGCGACCGGGCCCAGGCCATCATGTGCGTCAATAACATGAAACAGCTCGGGCTCGCCGCGCGCATCTGGGCCACCGACAACCAGGACCAGTTCCCTCCGAATTTCCTCTCCATGTCGAATGAACTGGCGACGCCAAAGATCCTGGTCTGCCCGTCCGACCCCTCCCGGCAGCCCGCCACCGACTGGGCGTCCTTCACCATGGCGAATGTCTCGTACGAATTCCTGTCGCCGGGTCCGGGTCAGTTTGAAACCGAGCCGACCCGCATTGCCTTCCGCTGCCCGATCCACGGCAACGTCACCCTCTGCGACGGCTCCGTGCAGATGGCGGTGGCAAAGAACCATCCCGACTGGCTGGCCTGGCACAATGGGGCTCTTTACCTGGAAGTCCCCGACCAGCCCCAGGCCGTGGCGGGGGTGCCGGGTGCCGCTGCCCAGGGTCTTCCTGCAGAGATGGCAGCCCGCTATGGACTCGGCTCGGCCGCAGGTTCCAACGCCGGCAACCAGGCGCAACCCCCGGCGGTCGGGATGAGCCCGGAACTCATGAAGCGCTACGGACTGATGCCCGCGGACCCGGCGCAAGCCGAAGAGCCTGTTAAGGTCCAGCCCGCGCCGGAACCCCAGCCCCAGCCATGAATCGTCGCCTTCTGTCGATCATTGGGCTGAGCGTCCTCGCGGTGGCAGCGGCCGCCGCCTGGGCGCTTCAGCGCCAGGAACTGGCCGCTCTGCGGATCGAAAGAGACAAGGCACTGGCCGCTCGTGAATCCGCTGCCCACCTCGCCGTGTCGGACGCGGTCCCTCCCACCGCTTCCGTGCCGCCCCTGACCCCCGAGGAAAACCTGGAACTCATGCGCCTCCGAAACCAGGTCTCAACGCTTCGCGAACGACAGCGCGCCCTCGCGGGTGTGTCGAACGAAAACGCCGCGCTACGAACCCAGCTTGCCCAGGTCGATAACTACGCGGCGGGCCGCCTGCCGCCCGGTTACATCCGCCGCAAGGACGCCCGGTTCGTCGGCACCGCGAGTCCCGATACCACCCTGGAGTCGTTGTTATGGTCGATTGAACATCGTGACACGAACCGCCTGTTCGAACTCTTCCAGCCCGAGGCAGCACAACAACTGTCTCACGAGATCGAACGGAATGGATCGGAACAGTTCTTCAAACAGGCCGGGGCCATCGCCGGCGCGCGGATCGTCTCCCGAATCGAAACCGGACCCGATGCCATGGAACTGCAGGTGGAGATCATCCCGGGATCAACCGACCCCATGAAGCTGCGCCGAATCGACGGCGGCTGGCGGCTGGAGAGCTTGTAGGAACAATTCCCGGAGTCCGCGACGACCCGCCCTCCGGCACCCAATCGCCTACTTCGCGTACTCCACGCAGCGCAATTCCCGAAGGAGCGTGACCCGGATCTGACCGGGGTACTGAAGTTCATCTTCGATCTTTCGGCAGATCGCGCGCGCGAGATTGAAGGAGGCGGTGTCATCCAGGCGGTCTGGCCGCACCAGGACTCGCAGTTCCCGACCCGCCTGGACGGCATAGCACTTCTCAACGCCGGGAAACGACGCCCCCAGGCGCTCCAGGTTCTCGATGCGCTTGAGGTAGGTCGCCATGGTCTCGGATCGCGCGCCTGGACGGGAGGCGCTGATCGCGTCGGCTGCGGCCACCAGCGGTCCGAGCGGCCCCTCGGCCGCCACATCCTCGTGGTGTGACGCGACGGCATTCACGATGGCAGGATCTTCCCCGTGCTGGCGGATGAGATCGGCTCCGACGACGGCGTGCGGGCCCTCGATCTCATGGGTGACCGCCTTGCCGATGTCATGGAGCAGTCCGGCGCGCTTGGCGGCCTTGACATCGAGCCCCAATTCGGCCGCCAGCAGGCCCGCGAGCTTCGCCACTTCGATCGAATGGTCCAGGATGTTCTGCGAAAAGCTGTGACGGAAGCGGAGCCGGCCCAGCAATCGGGTCGTCTCGACGTGCAGCGGCGGCAGGCCCAGCCCGGCGATCGCCTCCTCACCCAACCGCAGGATCGTCCCTTCCATCTCGCGTTCGACCAGCGCCACGACCTCCTCGATGCGGGTGGGATGAATCCTGCCGTCCAGAATCAGCCGGGACATGGCCTCGCGCGCGACGGCACGTCGCACCGGATCGAACCCCGAGATGACGACCGCATTCGGGGTGTCGTCGATGAGCACGGTGACCCCGGTGACGGATTCGAAGGAACGGATGTTGCGGCCCTCCCGCCCGATGATGCGACCCTTGATCTCCTCGCTTGTGATCGCGATCGACGTTGTCGTGCTCTCGAAGGTGTATTCGCCGGCGTAACGCTGAACCACCGTGGCCAGGATGCGGCGGGCGTCTTCCTCGGATCGCCGCTTGCATTCCTCCAGGAGGTGCCGACTGAGTTCGGCGGCATCGCGCAGGGTCTCCTCACGCGCCTGTTGAAGGATCAGTTCGCGCGCCTCGGCCTGGGAAAGCCGGGCCACACGTCCGAGTTCCGCGCGCAGTTCGGCCTGGAGACGGTCGGTCTCGACCACGCGCCCGTCGAGTTGGACGGATCTTTCCTGGAGATCTTCGAGGCGCTTGCGAAGGCGCTCCTCCTCCGTGACAAGGCGATCGAGCTGTTGATTGACCAGACGCTCGCGCTCAGCGATGCGCTTCTCGAAATCGTCCAGTTCCAGGCGGCGCCGGGCAAGATGTTGGTCGGTCTGTTCGCGCAGTTTCTGAACCTCTTCGTTGGCGAGGAGGCGGGCCTCGCGCGTGATGGCCTCGGCCTCGCGTCGCGCCTCGAGTGTCAGGTGGTGCGCCCTTTCCTCCATCTCGCGGCGCAACCGGACCGCCTCCTGGCGGTGCCGCACGAAGAGCAGTACCGAGCCCGCGGCGAGCAGTCCCGTACCGCCCACCAGCAGATTCACGGAGAGTGCCGGATCCATTCTTCAGACCGATTCGCCAGGCGAAACCGCCACGCAGGAATCGGGAGTCACAAGGAGATGCAGATTCACGTCATGCGCCGATGTCGGCACTTCCATCACGATTTGCATGTCGAAGGCGACCCCCCAGCGCCGGGCCTGTGGAGCACTCGCCAGGAGCCGGTCGAAGTAGCCCTTGCCCCGACCCAGCCGCCGCCCACACCGGTCGAAAGCTAGCCCCGGAACAAGGATCAAGTCCAGTCGTTCGAAGGGGATTGTCGCCTCCCCAGAAGCCGGTTCGAGAACCCCATACCGACCGATCGCCAACCCCGCGCCCGAGATTAGCCGGGCCGCCTCGTACCGCAAATGGACCGGATCCCACCGGGGCAGCGCCACCTCCCGGTGCCCGGCCGCTTCACGCAGCGCCGGCAGGATGTCAGGTTCCGTTTCCATCCCAGCGAAACCCAGGAGGACACCGTCTCCCTTCCATCCCGGCAACTCGACCAGGCGCCGGCAAATGCGCGCCGATTCCACGGCCCGCTCTTCGGCCGAGAGGAGCACCAGGCGCCGCCGCATGGCGTCTCGCATCGCTCGCTTCGCCACGATGACCGTTCCTTCCACGCTCACGCAGTCGGCGGATTTGAACCAGGCCGGACCGTCTCCAGGTGCGCCCGCCACTTCTCCACGCGCTCCTTGATCGTGCGCTCGGCGCCCTCCACCGTCGGCTCGTAGTACCGACGCGCGGCGCCAAGGTAATCCTGCGCGATGAAATGCCCCGGATGCGCGTGGGCGTACTCGTAGCCATCCCCGTGTCCCAGCCGGGCCGCCCCGGCATAGTGCGCATCGCGCAGCGACTCCGGCACCGCCAAGGTCCGTCCCTCCCGCACATCGGTGAGGGCGGCGTCAATCGCGACGATCGACGAATTGCTCTTCGGGGCCGTGGCCAGGTAGACGGTCGCCTCGGCAACCGGGATCCGGGCCTCGGGCCACCCAACGAACTCCGCCGCCTGGTGGGCGGCAACGGTGACCACCAATCCGATGGGATCCGCGAGTCCGATGTCCTCGGCCGCAAGAATCATCAGCCGGCGCGTGATGAAACGCGGGTCCTCGCCCGCGTGGATCATCTTGGCGAGCCAATACAGGGCGGCATCCACGTCACTGCCACGGACCGATTTGATAAACGCCGAGATGGTGTCGTAGTGCGCGTCCCCGTCGCCGTCGTACACCACCGCCTTCTTCTGGATGCACTGTTCCGCCACGGCGAGATCCACGACGATCACGCCGTCGGGCGTCGGAGGGGTCGTCAGTGCCGCGATTTCAAGCGAGTTCAACGCCTTGCGCGCGTCGCCATCGGAGACCCGCGCCAGGTGCCGCAGCGCCCCGGGTTCTGCGTGGATCTGCAGATGCCCAAGCCCACGTTCGGCATCTTTCAGGGCGCGATCGAGGAGGGTGAGGATGTCCTCCTCCGAGAGCGGGCACAGTTCGAAGATCTGGGAGCGCGAAACGAGCGGCGCATTGACAAAGAAGAACGGATTGTGGGTCGTCGCCCCAATCAACCGCACGACTCCAGCCTCGACGTCCGGGAGCAGGACATCCTGCTGGGCTTTGTTGAAACGGTGGATCTCGTCGATGAAAAGGATGGTCGCCTGTCCGGCGTTGGCGAGGCGATTGGCCGCGGTGGCCAGGACCCTGCGAATGTCCGCCACGTTCGATTCCACGCCACTCAACCGCTCGAACCGGCACTGTGTCCGACGGGCGATCACCTGGGCCAGCGACGTCTTCCCGGTACCAGGTGGACCATACAGAATGACGGACTGAACGCGGTCCGCCTCGATCGCGCGGCGCAACAACTGACCCGGACCCAGGATGTGCTGCTGGCCAGCGTACTCCTCGAGCGTGCGCGGACGAAGTCGCGACGCCAACGGGGCCGGACGCGCCGGATGTTCGATCGACCTGCCGGATACCGCGATGGGCTCCGCGGTGACGGCGGAGCCTGCTCCCGTCTCCCCAGGGGCGGACGGCGCCGCGCCGAACAGTTCACCTTGGCCCATGGTGCTCAGGGTAAGCCCGACACGATTCGTACCCCAGCGAAAATCCGCCGGACCGTGTCCGCTCCGTCCACTCCATGCACTCAAACCGCAATCGCGATGACCAAAAAACCCGATGCGAGGCATCGGGTTCTCGAGAGGAGCCCCACCGTGAATGCCGTGTGCGGTACAGTTCCTTTGAACTGCGAGAAACAAGGCGGGACGGGCTCGGTAGCTTTCGACTTCCAGTCAAGGCCTGTCGGCCACCATCAGAGCTTGGGTCCCTGGTTTTTTGAGCTTACGGTTCAAGGACTTAGTTCCCAATCACGAGCATGGGCAGGGCAAACCCTCAAAATCTTTCGAAAGAACGCTGCGATCGACGGAACTATGTATGCACCGGCCGACCGCATTCTCAAGGGGGAAATCGGCAGTTCCGGGTGAGACTTGAGGAGGATCTTCCGAACAAATGATCCGCCCTCTCCCCGACGCTCGGTTGCGAGCTTCGCAAGGCTCTCTCCATGGGGACGAGGACCGCATCGTCCCAAGTTGCAGTCCGCCGATCGTGGACGCTCCTTTCAGCCCCCTTTCTCCCTCTTTGCGATCTTCGCGTTCTTCGGTGAGAATCCTCCTGTGACATCCGACGTGCACCTCTGTTTCGCTCTTGTTGCCGCCCTGCTGGCGCCCTTGCCGGTCCTCCCCGCCTCACCTGGACCGGTGCCGGCGGCACCCGCGGATGCCTGGCCGTCGTTTCGCGGCACGCCCTGCCTCTCCGGGCTCACCGACGCCACCTTGCCCGAGAAACCGGTCTTGAAATGGACCTTCAAGACCGGTGGCCCCGTGAAGTCGACAGCCGCCATCGTCGACGGTCGCGTCTTCATCGGGTCCACCGACGGCAAGGTTTACGCCCTAAACCTCGCCGACGGCACGAAGAGTTGGGAGTTTATGGCCGACGGTCCGATCGTTGCCTCCCCCCTCGTTCACCGCGGGCGAGTTTTCATCGGCTCGGCGGGAACCAACCTGTTCGCCCTCGATGCTCAGGACGGTCACGAGATCTGGCGCTACGGGATCGACGCCGAATTCAAGAGCAGTCCCAATGTGTTCCCCGCACCCCAGGGAAAGGGCGACTGGCTCGTCGTCGGGGGTTACGATAATCGCCTTCATTGTGTCGACGCCGCAACCGGCAAGACGAACTGGGTCTTCGAAACCGGCAACTACGTGAATGGTTCGCCGGCCGTCGCGGACGGCATCACCGCCTTCGGTGGCTGCGACGCGATGGTGCACGTGGTCCGCCTCGCCGATGGTTCCCCCATCAAGGAGGTCGAGGCGGGGGCCTACATCATCGGCTCCGCCGCGCTGGTCGGTGGCATGGCCTATGTCGGCCATTACGAGAATGAATTCCTGGCGATCAACCTCGATCGAGGCGAGGTCGCCTGGCGCTATCACGACCGGGACTTTCCCTACGCCGGCTCGCCCGCCGTGACCACAGACCGCGTCCTGTTCGGCGGGCGCGACCGGCGCCTCCACTGCGTGGAACGTGCTTCCGGCAAATCCGTCTGGGCCTTTCCCACACAAGGCAAGGTCGAGAGCTCTCCGGTCGTGGCCCGCGACAAGGTGGTCGTCGGCTCGGACGACGGCCGCGTGTACATCATCGGGCTCGCGGACGGAAAGGTGCGGTGGACGTACCAGATCGGACAACCCGTCGAGGGCTCCCCCGCCATCACCCAACAACACCTGATCATCGGCGCCGACGACGGCCTCGTCTATGCCTTCGGCGGTCCTTGAATTTGGGTTTTGATTCTCTCCCGGTGCGTCTCCGGGTGAAATGCCGCGGTGGCCCTCCAAATCGATCCCGACCTCACCCCGGCCCGGCTGGTCCCGCTAATCGAAAGGGTCTTCGAACTGTCGGCCTCGAAAATCCATGCCCTGGAAAAGACGTGGAAGGGCTCCGACGGCACCCCGGTGTTCACCGTGCGCGGACGTTACACGACGCGCGGATGGACGGAGTGGACCCAGGGTTTTCAATTCGGCTCCGCAATTCTCCAGTTCGAGGCCACCGGGGACCGCGCGTTCCTGGAGATCGGTCGCCGCGGCACCCGCGATCGCATGGCCAGCCACGTGTCCCACCATGGGGTGCACGATCACGGCTTCAACAACATCTCCACCTACGGAAATCTTGTCCGCCTCATGCGCGAAGGTCGGCTGGATGAAGACCCTCGCGAGCGGGACTTCTACGAACTCGCCTTGAAGGTCAGCGGGGCGGTCCAGGCTGCGCGCTGGACCCGCCTGGCGGACGGCACCGGCTTCATCCATTCCTTCAATGGTCCCCATTCGCTATTCGTCGACACCCTGCGTTCGCTCCGTGTCCTCGCCGTTGCCCACCAACTGGGTCATGTCCTGATGGGCGAACAGGAGACCCGGATCTCGCTCCAGCAGCGCCTGATCGAACACGCCATCAACACCGCGCGCTTCAACATCTACTACGGGGAAGACCGCGACGCGTACGACATCCCGGGTCGGACCGCGCATGAGGCGGTCTTCAATACGGCCAGCGGCGTGTTTCGCTGTCCCAATTCGCAGCAGGGTTACTCTCCGTTTACCACATGGACACGCGGTCTGGCCTGGGCACTCCTCGGGTTCTCCGAACAAATCGAGGCATCCGATTCCCGTCCCGACGGCGCCGCACGCCTCCCACGGTCCGCGATTTCCCTCATGCTCCGGGCTGCCCGTGCCACGGCCGATTTCTATCTCCGGAACTGCTGCACCGACGGCATTCCGATGTGGGACACCGGCGCGCCCAACCTTCACCGGCTGGGCGATTGCCTCGATCGCGCTTCGGATCCCTACAATGCCTGGGAACCGGTGGACAGTTCGGCCGCCGCCATTGCCGCCCAGGGATTCCTGCGCCTCGGGACAGTGCTGGCGTCGCGGAAAGACCCCGCGGCGGCCGGGCGATCCACGCAGGCGGGACTCACCATTGCTCGAACCCTGTTTTCAGACCCGTACCTCGCGCGCCAACCCCGTCACCAGGGACTGATCCTCCACTCAATCTACCACCGGCCGAACGGATGGGACGCCATCGCCCGAGGCCAGACGATTCCCAATGGCGAGAGCTCGATGTGGGGTGACTACCACGCGCGCGAACTGGCGCTCCAGGTCCTCCGGCGCGCACGAGGCCAGCCGGAGCTGACGTTCTTCTCCGCGTGTCCGACCGAGAATGGGCTCCGCCAATAGGATTGTCGTATTCTGCCCTTGTTGGGATGTCCCAGCCCCACCCGGATCACGGCAGCGTCCCAAGAAACGCTCGGAAACCGCGCTCCAACCCCTCCCTCATCTTCCAGGATTGCGCGACACGCCTCGGAACCATTGCCAGCGGGACAGCCACCATCCTACCGTCCCACCATGAAGTGTCCCGCCTGCGGCAACGAGCTGACCACGTCCCTCGCCGGTGCGGTCGCCGTCGATGTTTGCGAAGGCGGCTGCGGTGGCGTGTGGTTCGACAACTTCGAGTTGCGCAAGATCGACGAAGACGGCGCAACGGCAATTCGAAGTGTGACCCGGGATTTCAATCTGTTTCTCAATCCGGCCGCGAAACGGCAATGCCCCAAGTGCCCGGACCAGGTCATGCTCCGCCGCTACTTCAGCCGGCTGCGCCGCACCCAGATCGAGGAGTGCCCCAATTGCGCCGGGATCTGGCTCGACGCCGGGGAATTTGACGCGATCCAGGCGGAACTGAAGGACAGCCCGGACACGGCCACGCTCAATGTGGCGCTCAATCACACTGTCGCGATGATCCGCGGTCGCTCCGGGATGTAGGCGGCTGTTCATTCTGGACTTGGTGGTGATCTTCGAATCGCCGGCTTTTCACCTCTTCCGCGTTTGGACATTCTGAACGCCATGCCTTCCGAACCCGCGCCGCTGGCACGCCGACGCCTCCTGGATGCCGCGCCGTCAGGCGGGATCGATCTGCCCTTCGGCCTGGGGGCGACGAAACCGCGGCATTTCCGCGAGATGTTGAAAGCAGCCTGGTCGAACCGCGACAGCCTCGCCTATGCCTGGCGTGTCCTCCGGGAAGGTGTCTGCGACGGGTGCGCCCTTGGCGTCGCGGGCCTCCACGACTGGACGATCGACGGCGTTCACCTGTGTCTCACGCGCCTGAGTCTGCTTCGCCTCAACACGATGCCGGCCCTCGACCCCGCCGTCCTCGCGGACGCACGCGCCCTGCGCGGCCATTCCAATGCGCAACTCCGTGACCTCGGCCGTCTGCCCTGCCCGATGGTCCGCATGCGGGGCGACCGCGGATTCCGACAAGTGTCCTGGGACGAGGCGCTCCGCCGAATCGGCGCCCGCGCGCGCGCGGCGGATCCGAGGCGCACCGCCTTTTTTGTCACCTCCCGCGGCGTCACGAACGAGGTCTATTACCTCGCCCAGAAGGTCGCGCGATTCCTCGGGACGAACCACGTGGACAACGCGGCCCGACTGTGCCACGCCCCGAGCACGGGCGCGATGAAGCATGCGCTCGGCTATTCCGCTTCGACCTGCAGCTACCGCGACTGGTTCGGCACGGATCTCATTGTGTTTTTCGGCGCCAATCCGGCGAACGACCAACCGGTCACGATGAAGTACATCCACGAGGCCAGGCGTCTCGGGACGCGCGTGGCCCTGGTAAATCCGTATCTCGAGCCCGGCATGCGCCGCTACTGGGTCCCCAGCACTCCGTCCAGCGCCCTGTTTGGCACGCACATCTCCGACTGGTGGTTCCCCGTCGCCCAGGGCGGCGATGTTGCCTTCCTCTACGGCACGCTCCAGGTCCTCGTGAAACGCGGCTGGATCCGGGATGATTTCATCCGCGATCACACGGCCGGATGGGAAGAGTTCAGGACCGCCATCGCAGGACTCGATACGGCGAGCCTCGAACGGGATTCGGGTCTGACACGCGCCGATTTCGAGGAGTTCGCCGCCCTGCTCCATGCCAGCCGCAACGCCGTCCTGGTGTGGAGCATGGGGCTGACCCAGCATGCGACCGGCGGCGACGGCGTATCGATGGTGCTGAACCTCGGGCTCGCGATGGGCTACATTGGCCGGCCGCGCACGGGTCTGATGCCCATCCGCGGTCACAGTTCGGTCCAGGGCGGCGCCGAGATGGGCTGCTATTCCACGGTGTTTCCGGGCGGCAAGCCGATCACCCCCTCCAACGCCAAGGCCCTCTCGGATCTCTACCAGTTCCCGGTGCCGGACTGGCCGGGACTCACCGCGGTGGAAATGGTCGACGCCTGCGCGCGGAATCAAATCGACCTCCTCTACTGCGTCGGCGGCAATTTCCTTCGCACCCTTCCTGAACCCGACCATGTCGCCGCCGCGATGTCGCGCGTGCCGTTGCGTGTCCACCAGGACATCCTCGTCACCGACCAGATGCTCCTCGAACCCGGCGAGGAGGTGATCCTGCTGCCGGCGCGCACGCGCTACGAGCAGGAGGGTGGCGGGATCGAGACCAGCACGGAGCGACGCGTGATGTTCAGTCCCGAGATCCCTCGGCAGCTCGGGGAGGCCCGATCCGAATGGCGCATCCTGAGGGACGTCGCGGCGGCCGCGTGGCCGGAGCGGGCTTCGCTCCTCGGCTGCGAGAGCGGTCCGGCCATTCGCGAGGAGATCGCGCGTGTGATTCCTTTTTACGAGGGTGTTCAGCACCTGCGGAAGACGGGCGACGCCATCCAATGGGGGGGCGAACGTCTCTGCGATGGCGGCCGCTTCGCCACCCCGGATGGACTCGCTCATTTCAAGACGATCCCCCTGCCCCTGCGAATGGCGGTGGGTCCGAGGGACAGCGCCGCAACCGTTGCGGAAACACCGGCCGCTCCCGTCCATTCCAAAGGTCCGAATGCTTGCCTCCCTTCGAATGGAAACCCTGACTCCGTCCCGTTTCACGTCTCCACAAGACGCGGCAAACAGTTCAACACACTGATACACGCCGACGTGGATCCCCTGACCGGCGCGCCGCGGGATGCCATCTTCATGAACGCCGGGGACGCTGCCGCGCTTCGCCTCGCCGGCGGCGATCGCGTCGTCCTCGTGAATGACATTGGCCGTTTGGAGGGCCGGGTGTTTCCCGCGCCCATCTCCCAGGGAAGCCTCCAGGTCCACTGGCCGGAGGGCAACGTCCTGATCCGGCGCGGCGTGGTCGATGCGGTCGGGGGCGTCCCCGATTACAACGCCATCGTCCGACTGGAACGTCTCGAGCCGTCCGCGCGATGACCGCGACCGAATCGTTCCGCATCCGGCGCTGGGATTCCCGGGTCGGCTGGCGATCGCAGATCGACCGGGTGGCGGCCGAGGAACCACTCGAGATCCGTGTCAACACGCGGTCCGTTGCGGTCGTCATGCGCACACCCGGGCACGATGACGAGCTCGCGGCGGGTTTCCTCCTGACGGAAGGGATCGTGCGCCGCCGCGCCGACATCGCCGCCATTCGGCCCTACCCCCGGAATCCCGAAGGCAACGTCCTCGATGTCGTCCTGGCCGACGGCGTTCAGGTCGATTTCGCGAAACTCACGCGGCATGTGTTCGGCGCCTCGAGCTGTGGCCTGTGCGGCAAGGCAACGCTCTCGGCCGTGCACGCGCAATTCCCCAAGATTCGCCAGGCCTGCGGGATTTCAGTCAGCCACCTCCTTGGCCTGCCCGAGCGCATGCGGGCCGGCCAGTCGGCTTTCGACGCCACGGGCGGTCTGCATGCGGCGGCGATGTTCTCGACGACGGGCGAGCTGCGATGCCTGCGGGAGGACGTGGGCCGGCACAATGCCGTGGACAAGGTCCTGGGCCGGGCGCTGCTCGACGGGGCGCTGCCCTTGACGAGGAATGTGCTGGTCGTGAGCGGTCGGGCCTCGTTCGAAATCCTTCAGAAGGCGCTCGCCGGAGGGGTCGGCGTTGTTGCTGCCGTTGGCGCGCCATCAAGTCTCTCGGTCTCCTTCGCGCGCGGAAGCGGTCAAACCCTGGTGGGATTCCTGCGTGACGGCCGGATGAACGTCTACGCGGGCGCGCAGCGCATCGCGGCACCGGAGATGCCACTGCGGACGAGGTCCGCGCGAAAGCGCCCGGGAGGCGGCAGCCGTCAACCCGACCCGGACCCCCCAGTCGCGCCCGCGTGGAGGCGCTCCGCGGTCGCGGATCGCGTGCGGTGAGCCGCCGACAGGCCCCCTGGACTGCAAGAGATTCCGGTCGCCGATTTCAGCGCGCCGTGGATCGCGCTTCGTCCAGCAGCCGGCTGCGCAGATCCTCGGGGATATCGGCCTGCCCAAGCCACCGTTCGGCGCCTGTTGCATCCCGCTGGATCCACTGACTCACCGTCATCTGCACCAGGCCCTGTCGCTGGCCTTCATTCGAGACCGTCACCGCCCACGTGGCGGCAAGTTCAGGTTGGGACTGGGCCACGGTGGGAACGAACGAGGCGACGGCCGAATCGCGGGCGTCTCCTTGTGGAAGCGTCTTGAGCCAATCGCTGCCCGCGTCCGGATTCTGCTGGGCCCACGCTCCGGCGATGGCAGCCGCAATCGAGCCGAACTCCGGATGGTCCTTCCCCAGGAAATCAGCCCACGCCACCGCCTCCGCCGGATTGTTCCAGGCGAGCGTGCGCGCAAGATTTCCCGCCGCGGCGTCGCGATCGGTCCCGGCCGGTTGAGCCCGGAGCCAGGCGCCGGCCGCGTCCGGGTCGTCATTCGCCCACCGTGAAATGACGTTCTGCAAGGCGGTCCTTCGGAGATTGTCATCGCCAAAGCGTTGCACCCAATCGAGGGCAGCGGCTGGATCTTCCCCCGCCCAATTGCTGGCCACCGACGTCGCAGCCTCGTTTTGAGAAGGGCCCGCGGGCATGGCCGCCACATAGGCCGCGGCCGCCTCGGGCGCCTGCGAACTCCAGGTTCCGATCACCGTCGAAAAGACGCGGCCCTGAAGCTGGGAATCTGCGAGGCCGCTGGCCCAGCGCAGCGCCGCGTCCGGGTCGTTGTTCGCCCATTGGCTGGTCACCTGCTGCAGGAATTGATCGCGATTGGCGCCGGGAGAGAGGGCAGCGCCGTACTCCGCCGCCTTGTCCGGCGCGGTGGAGGCCCAGTGCATCGCGACGGAGCTCAGTGCCTGCTGTCGCCCCTGACCCTGGGGCATCTTCTCCATCCAGGCGATCGCACCCTCCAGATCAACTTCCGCCATCCGATTGACCCAGGCGCCCTCGACAAATTGCCGCTGGCCCGAGGGCACCATGTCGATGAGGCTCCGCGCCGTATTCACGTCCTTGCCGTCGATCTGCCACATCAGGCTTTGCGCCACCTGTCCCCGTGCCGCGCCGGAGGGCAGGGCCCGAAGCCACTCCATCGCGGATTCAACGCCAGCCTGCGCGAGCTGAAACGCGATGCTGCCGGCGGAGTCGCGCTGCAGGCGCCCGGGGGGCAAATCGCGAACGTAGGCCGCGGCGGCCTCGGGATCGTTCTGGGCCCAACTCGACATCATCGAACCAAAGGCCTGCGACCGGGTCTGCCCGGCGGGCAGTGCTTCGACCCACGCCAGGGCGCCTCGCGGATCCTTTCCCGCCCACTGGGACACGAGTTGTCCGATGAACTGTGATTTCTCCTGGCCGTTGGGCATGGACTCGGCAAAACGAAGGGCGTTCCCGCGGTCCTTTTCCGCCCAGGTCCCGGCGATCGCCAATGCCGCCTGAAGGTGTTCGCGATCCCTTGGCGCTCCTTCGATCTGCGCAACAGCCGCCGGAAGGTCCATCTGGGCCCATTGTCCGTACAGGTTGCTGAGCGCCTGCATGCGCCCGTCTCCCGACTCAAGAGAACGCGCGACCTCGAACGCCTTCGCGATGTCCTTCCGCGCAATAGTGTTGATTACCGTCGTAAGCGTTCCCCAGCGCACACCGAATCTCACAGACCCGCCCTTGTCGGCGATCTGTCGAGCCCAGGCGAGGGCGGCATCCGGGTCTTTCTCCGCCCAGAACGACGCAATCTGCTGCTGGACATACGGGTCCGCCAACAAGCCGCCGCTGTCGAGTGCCGCCGCGGCTGCCGCGGGATCGGTCTGGGCCCATCCCATGAGGAATTGAGAAGCGAGAGTGCGCTTCCGGCCCGCGCTCCCCGGCTGTTCGAGGAGTGCCCGCGCCCGCGTCGGGTCCTCGGATGCGAGGTTCGAGAGGATGGTGCCCAGGCTGTTGTCTTTGAGCGCCCCGGGTGAAAGGGACTCCCACCAGTCCGCCGCGGACGCCGGGGATTCCATCGCCCAGACGTCCAGGATGCGCATGGCGCGGTTCTGCTGGATTTGCGGTGACTGCCGCGAAAGGGCGAACGCCATGGCGCCAGCCGGATCCAGTTCCGCCCACCGACCGAACAGGGCGTTCTCGTAAACACCGGTCAAACCGGCCATCACCAAACGCCCATATTCGGGCAAGCCGTCCAGCACCGACGCAGCCCGTCGCACCTCATCGAGTGTGGCCGACCGCGCCAGTTCTTCCGCCTGTCGCATGCGCCGAGGCGTTGGGGGAAGTTGCAGGAACTCCTTCAACTCCCGCTCGAAGGCGGTTGGCTCGGCCGCCGTCCCGGTGCGGGATCGCCATTGGGCGATGACGTCTCGGACCGAAGATTGAGCGCCTTCCCTCCTCTCGACGCGCGGGGCATCCGGCTTCGAGACGCCCAGGCCGCGGGCGGTCGCATCGCTTCGATTGGGTGAATGCCGTCCCAGCATCCACCCCACCATCAATCCCACCGCCAGGATTCCCGTGGCACGAAAGCATTCCGCCTTTGTCATAACAGACTGCAGACCCAACGCCCGGAGCGGCCTCATGCCGTCTCCTGGGTGGATCTCGGCAGCACCGCATTTCGACCGGATTCCCATCGGCCGCAAGGGCAAAAGGGTGAAGCCAGACCATCCTCAGCCACTGGGACCACGTCTCCAACCTCCTTTGTTGGAAACCTTGTCGGGAACTTCGTCGCGGGAGTACGACGGGGTCCAACATAGACGATGAACACTCTGCGCCGTGTCGGGTCGACCCCTCGCACTCGCCCCGGACCGCGGGCTTCAGCCCGCCTCGGCCCCTGAAGCAGCATCGTCCACCAAATGCCCAAAGACGCGTTGGCAAGTCCGGCATGGAAGCGGCGTGAACGCCGCGCTCCAGGACCACCACACCGCCTTCGAATTGCGTCGCAGGAGGATCTCAGCTAGCGATAGCTACGTACCCATGATTCCCCTCCCCAAAACCGTTCGGGCTGCCAAATTCCTCATTACCGGTCCGGTGGTCCTGCTGGTCCTGGTTGCGATCAACTGGTTCACGTCGCCTCATCATTGGTGGGTCCAGTGGGCGGCGCTGGGGATTGGGATCGCCTGGGCGGCCTGCCTGATCCGCGTGCTCCGTGCCCTGGTCATTCTGGGTGGGTTGGCAGCCCTCATCGCCTTTTTGCGACGCGGCGATAACCCGGGTCCCTCCCATTGACGGAAGAGGGACCCTTGGGAGACCGGTGGGAACGGCACAAATCCGTGTAGCTGATGGAGGCGTGCTCAGACGATGTCGAACCGCCCGTAGGACCGATCAATAGACGTAGGCGAACTCGTTGGCGTTCAGCAGAGCACGGCAGAAGAGTTCCAGCCCTTGCGCGCGGATGAACCCTGTCGACGCGGCAATCTCCTCCCCCGTCGGCTCCCGCTGAAACGCAAGTTCGAACGCCCTCGCCGCCTCGGCCGAGGCGCTATCCCCCCCCTCCCTCTTCAAGCGATCCGCGAAGAATCCGGCCGCCTGCATCATGAACCCGCTGTTCAGGAGATTCAGGGCCTGCAATGGCGTCGTGCTCCGGCTCCGCTTCGGTGCGATCTGACCCCCATCGGGGCAATCGAACGCGCCAAACACCCCGTCGGGTCTTTGTCGGACGACGGTCCCGTAAACCATCCGCCGAAAGTCCTCCGGACCAAATGCCTTCTTCGGCGTGTACACCCGGACGTAATTCTCGTTCGGCTCGAAGGGCGACCAACCGGGGCCGCCCATCCGCAGATCCAATCGACCCGCCGTCGCGAGAATCGCGTCGCGCAGCGGTTCGGCGTCCAGGCGATGCGCCGAAAAACGCCACAGCAACCGGTCGCTGCCGTCCATCTTCTCAGCCCGTTCCACGGCCTGCGCTCGCCCCGCGTCGGAATCAGTCGATCCGATGTCGGAGGACTGCCGGTAGGTCGCGCTCATGACGATGAGCCGGTGAATGTGTTTCAAGCTCCACGGCCGCGCGTCGTCACCGGTCGGATGCATGAGTTCGGAGGCCAGCCAGTCCAGTAACCCGGGGTGCGACGGCTTCTCGCCGTTCCGGCCAAAGTCACTTGGAGTCGACACCAACCCGGCACCGAAATGATATTGCCAGAGCCGATTCACGATGACCCGCGCGGTCAGCGGATTGTCCGGCGAACCGATCCACCGCGCGAGGACCAGGCGACGCCGCTGTTCCCGGGTTGCATCCGTCAGTTGTGGCGCGCTTCCGTGAAACGCGGCGAAGCTGAGAACGCCCGGCTCCACAACCTCCTGGGGTTGCATCGGATCACCTCGCTGAAGACGGTGGGTCGGTTCCGGCTGGCTGAATTGCCCGGCATACGCCTTCGGAAGCTCGAGGAGGTCGCGGACGCGGGCCTTCAAGGCCTCCTGCCGTTTCAACAGGGCTTCCATTTCAGGAGAGACGGCCAACGAACCCTCCGATGACTTCTTCTCCTCGCCCTTTGCGGCCCGGGGCATTCGGTCGGCATCACTCGCGACGAGCCTCCAGGATTCGCCATCCAGCGAGACCTCGATCCTGTAACCGGTTGCCACCCGGTCGGAATACTGCGGTTCCGGACTCCGATCCCGGCTCCACACGACGCGTCCGATCCGCTCGACGCCGGGGAATTCCAATTGCACCCAGCCCTTTCCGGCCTCGTTCGAAATCCAGCTCCGGGCATTGCCGTAGCGTCCGTCGTTGATGTGTTCGAGCTTGTGAAACGCCAAGCCGGAGTAAGTCCCGGACGCCGTCGCCCTGGTGCCATGATCGGCGAGGGCGATGTTTCGCGCGGCGCCTCCGTCCTTCGATTCGTCCGGGGGGATGAAGACCTCCAACTCGTCCAGGCACGGCTCGCCGCCGGTGGTGGCGGTGACGGTGAACCTAAGGAAGCGCGCCTCCGTCGGCTGGATTCGATCCACGTTCTTCGTGCTTGCGACAGCTCGCCGAAGCCGCCGCGGGCCGGCATCCCCGCCGGACCCGGAACCGGCCGTGTCCACAACGGCGACCGGCTCAAGAGCGTCCATCCGGTCCTGAAGGTGCTGAAGCTCCCCGCGAAGGGCCGCCACCTTGTTGGTGCGCTCGGCGTAGTCCGCGGGCCGCAGTTCGCGCTCCCCGTGCTGAACACCGGCGAGGATCGCCTTGATCGCGTAATAGTCGGTCTGGGGGATCGGATCGAACTTGTGATCGTGACAGCGGGCGCATCCGAGCGTCAGGGCCAGGAAGGCCGTGCCGGTCGTATTCACCATGTCGTGAAGTTCGTCGGCCCGCTGGTTGCGGGTCAGAACCACATCCGGGCTCTTCACCTGGTCCCACGCGCCCGCCACCAGGAATCCAGTGGCTTCATCAACCCCCACGGCGTCGCCCGCGAGCTGCTCGACCACGAACCGGTCGTAGGGCACGTCTTCGTTGAAGGCGCGGATGACGTAATCCCGGTAGCGCCACGCGTTGGGCCGGGGGTTGTTCATCTCGAACCCGTGGGTCTCCGCGTAACGCACGACGTCCAGCCAATGACGCGCCCACCGCTCGCCGAAGTGCGGCGACGCGAGAAGCCGGTCCACGAGCTCGGCGTAAGCCCCGGGACGATCGTCCGAGACAAACGCGGCGACCTCCGCGGGTGTCGGCGGCAACCCGACCAAATCAAAAGACAAACGTCGAATGAGCGTCCGCCGATCGGCTTCGGGCGAGGGCGCAAGGTGGTCTTCCGCGAGCCTGGCGCGAATGAACCCGTCAACCGGATTGACCGCGGGCGGCGCTCCGTCCGGCGCCATCGGCACCGGGGGACGTATCACGGGGCGAAACGCCCAGTGCTTCAGTGCCGGATCGGGTGCGCCCGCCGTGGCGTCGTCCGGCCACGCTGCGCCCTGGTCGATCCAGGTCTTCAGGAGCCGGATCTGTTCCGGGATCAATGGCTCCCCGCGAGCCGGCATTCGCCGGTCCGGATCCAGCCCGGAAACCAGTCGGATCAACGGACTCTCGGCACTCTTTCCGGGGACGATGTCCGGCCCCAGGTTGTCGCCGCCGCGCAAGGCCTCGCGTCTCCGGTCCAGCCGCAATCCGCTCTTTTGTTTTTCCGGCCCATGACAGCCGACACAATGCTCGCGGAAAATCGGCCGGATCTCCTTTTCGAAATCCACCACCTCCGTCCCCGATGCGGCGGCTGCGGACGGCCGCTCAGCGGGTTCGGCCGCAGGCACCCTCGCTGACCCGAGGACGCCGGTAATCGCGCTGAATACAAACGTGTGGAGGAGATTCTGGAAAAACACAGAGGACAGTCGTTCGGCGTTGCGTTTCCTCATTTGACCCGGATCGATGCGTGTTCGGACATGTATGTCATGTCGCGATTGTGATGGGAAGGCATGACCAGTCGATGGATCGCGTGACCCTGTCGCCCTGGCGCCATGGCTGGCGAATGCGAGGTTCACGACTCGTTGTCGAAGAAGGCGGACCTGATCGGGGGACTGGAATGGGATCCCCGGCGCGGGCATAATGGGCCCCGCGACAGCCCCGAGATTCAACCGCCTCACCCGCCCGATGCCACCAGACGACCTCTCCCACGCCGGACGATGGATGCTCAACCGACGCGACTTCCTGCGATTCGGCGGGACCGGCCTCAGTGCGGTGGCCTTGACGGTGCTTCTCGCCGAACAGGGACTCCTCGCGGAGACACAAACGCCGTGGCACCCCCAGTGGTCGCCCGAGCACCCCCATGCACCCCGGCCGCCGCATTTCCCGGCCAAGGCCCGGAATCTCCTCGTCATTTTCTGCTCGGGCGCCTGCGCCCACCTCGAGGCATGGGACTACAAGCCCGAACTCATCAAACGGGACGGCCAACCCATGCCCGGCGCCGACAAGCTCATCACCTTCCAGGGTGAGAACGGGTCGCTGGCCAAACCCCATTGGCCATTCCGGCCGCGAGGTCAGTCCGGCAAGATGCTCTCCGACATGCTTCCGCGAATGGCCGACCTCGCGGACGACCTCTGCTTCATCCATTCGATGACGGCCCGGTCGAACACCCATGGACCCGCCGAGAACCAGATGAGCACCGGGTTCACCCTCGATGGCTTTCCGAGCATGGGCTCATGGGTCAGCTATGCCCTCGGCACCGAGAACCAGGACCTGCCATCCTTCGTGGCCATCCCGGATCCGCGTGGCGTGCCGCAGGTCGGACCCAACCATTGGAGTGCCGCCTTTCTTCCCGCCCTCTTCCAGGGCGTCGCATTCAATACCGATCAGCCGATCCCCAACCTCGCTACGCCCCCGAACATCAGTCCCTCCGCCGAACTCGCCAGTCGGGATTTCCTGAAGTTCCTCAACGATCGCCACATGGCGAGGCACCCGGGCGACTCGGATCTCACCGCGCGCATCGCCAGCTACGAACTCGCCGCGCGCATGCAACTCAGCGCCGCCGAGGTCTCCGACCTCTCGCGCGAATCGGCGGCGACTCGGTGCCTCTACGGAGTGGATGATCCGAACACGCTCAAGGCGCGCTTCGCCAGGAATTGTCTGCTTGCCCGCCGGCTCGTCGAGCGCGGCGTCCGGTTCGTGCAACTGTTCAATGGCGCTTACGCCATGGGCGAAGGAGTCGGTAACTGGGATGGACACAAGACCCTCAAGAAACAATACGACGTTCATCGCGAGATCCTCGATCAGCCCTGCGCCGCCCTGCTTCTCGACCTCAAGGCTCGGGGACTCCTCTCGAATACGCTCGTCGCATGGGTCACGGAGTTCGGGCGAATGCCCACATTTCAAAAGGGCGCCTCCGGCCGGGATCACAATCCACACGGCTTCACCGTGTGGCTCGCCGGCGCCGGAGTGAAACCCGGGTTCAGCCACGGGATGACGGACGAGTTCGGCTACCGCGCGGTCGATGACGTCTGCACGATCTACGATCTCCACGCGACCATGCTCCATCTCCTGGGCCTGAACCACGAGCGCCTGACCTACTACCACAATGGCATCGAACGCCGCCTCACCGACGTCCATGGCCACGTGATCACGCCCGTCCTCGCCTGAGAGACTGTCTGAGACGTCGCTTTCGCGAAAACTTTCGTTCCGCTGCCCCGGCCGCCCTCGCTACCCTCCTGGGCACCTTCATGATCGCCCGTTGCGTCCCATGCACTCTCCTTGCCGCGGCCACGGCGTTCGCCACGGGCGCGGCCGAATTCACCGCCCGGGACCGCCAGCCGACACCGGCCGAACTGGCGCTCCTGCCGGCCGTCATTCCCGAAAAAGCGGATCGCCTCATCCGCGAAGTCCGCGCGCCGGAGGGCTTCGACGTGACCATCTTCGCAACGCCGCCGGCCGTGAATTATCCCGTCTTCCTGTCCGCCGCGCCGGAAGGCACCCTCTTCGTCTCCAGCGACGGCAATGGGTCCCTCGATCGAAAACCGCACCTCGGGCGCGTCCTGCGTGTGCGGGACACCGACGGCGACGGCCGCGCCGACGAGGTCAAGGCGTTCGTCACGGACGTCAATTCTCCCCGCGGACTCGTCTGGGACGGCGACCGCCTCTACCTCCTCCATCCCCCGGATATCTCCGTGTACTTCGATCAGGATGGCGACGGCGTCGCGGACGAGGAACAGACCCTCGTGAAGGGGATCGCCTTCACCTTCAAGGACCGCCCGGCCGATCATTCCTCCAACGGCCTGGAACTGGGTATCGACGGCTGGATCTACGCCGCCATCGGCGATTTCGGCTTCCTCGAGGCGCAAGGCGCTGATGGTCGAAGGCTCCAGTTTCGAGGCGGCGGCGTCATTCGCGTCCGTCCCGACGGCACCGGCCTCGAAGCCTGGGCGCGCGGGACCCGAAACATCCTCGAGGTCGCCGTCAGTCCCCTGCTCGACGCCTTCGCGCGCGACAACACCAACGACGGCGGCGGCTGGGACGTCCGGTTCCATCACTTCTCCGGGCTGACCCGCCACGGCTATCCACGCCTCTTCAAGAACTTCTCCGACGAGATCATTCAGCCCCTGGCAGACTACGGAGGCGGGTCCGGCTGCGGCGCCGCCTGGATCGGCGAGCCCGGAATCCCCGACGCCTGGAACCACGCGCCCTTTACCGCGGATTGGGGACGCGAACGCGTCTATCACCACGGTCTGACCCCGAAAGGCGCCACCTTCACCGCAACCCAGGAGGAATTCCTCCGCCTCCCACGCGCCACCGATCTCGACATCGATGGCAAGGGCGCCATCTACGCCTCGAGCTGGAAGGGCGCGTCCTTCACCTGGGTCGGGCCGGAAGTTGGCTTTCTCGTCCGGGTGACCCCGCACGGATACCGACCCGACCCCCTGCCGGATTTTGAACACACAAGCGCGGAAGGACTCGTCGAACTCCTCGCCTCGCCGAGCCACCGCCGGCGCCTCGCCGCCCAGCGGACCCTGCTCCATCGCGAAAATGGAAACGCCGCGCGCCGCGTCGCATCGCCCCTTTCCGAAATGGCCGCCGACTCCCACTTCAGGCCCGAAACCCGAGTGGCAGCCCTCTTCGCCCTGAAGCAGGCCCTTGGCCCCGATGCCAACGCCATACTCAACGTCCTTGGCCGCGATCCAACGATCGCTCCCTGGGCCTTTCGCGCCCTCGGCGATCGCCCCGATCAGCCCGCCGGCGTTGACACCCGCCTGCTCACCGGCGGACTCGGCTCCTCCGACGCCCGGACCCGAAAGGAGGCGGTCATCGCCCTCGCGCGCCTCCAGGCGCCGGACGCGACGAACGCCCTGGTGCCCCTGATGGCCGACCCGGACCCGGTCGTCGCTCACACGACCGTTCAGGCCCTCATCGCCCTTCGTGCCATCCAGCCGTGCCTGGAAGTCCTCGATCGGGATGAGACAAGCTCCAACGAAAACCCCACACTGCGCACCGGGGCGTTGCGCGTGCTCCAGTCCTTCCACGAACCCGCCCTTGTCGACGCGCTCCTGCAACGCCTCGCACGCCCGGGTTCCGCGGAAAGACGACACGCGCTCCTCACCGCGCTCTGTCGACTCTATTACCGCGAAGGCGACTGGAAGGGAGATTCGTGGGGAACCCGACCCGACACGCGCGGGCCCTACTACCAGCCCGAACCCTGGAGCGAGACCCCGCGAATCGCAGCCACCCTGCGGGCAGCCGTGGAGCGAGCGGACTCCCACGAGGCCGCGTTCCTGGGCCAGATCCTCGCGCGCCATCGAATCCCCGCCGAAGAGGCCCTCGACAAGCTCATCTCGATCGCCGAAGACGATCCGTCCCTGCTGCCGTCAATCGCCGCCCAACTCGCGCAGGCCGATTCGATCCCCGTGAAAGCCGTTCCGTTGCTCGTCCGCATCGCGGCCAGCGCTGAAACCTCCGACGCCGATCGCGCCCAGGCCGTCGTGGCCCTTACCCGCTCGGATCAGCCGCAGGCCTGGCGCGCCGTGCTTCAGGCCCTGCCCCGTGTGCGCGAGACCCGCACGGAGAATCACCTTGCTGAAATGGCCCAGCGCGCATTCGACACCGCGCCGCACCTCGGGGCCCTCGCCTCATTTTTTGATGAGGAGGCCGCGCGCGCGGACAGCCCCTCCTCGCTCCTCGCCGAGACCGCCCTCTTCCGTCTCGCCTCCGGCAAGGCCGGGCGTGGCGAGGTCCGCAGTGCTGCCAATCGGGCGCTGGACAGGGGCTGGATGGACGCCCGACGCCGGATCCAGATCCTGCGCGCGGCCGCCGAGGCCCGCGACGCAAGCCGGGCCGCTCAGTTCGTCGCAGCCCTCGCGGATCCGGATCCCGAAATCGCCCGAACCGCGCGCGCAACCCTCAGACGTCTCCGAATCGACCCGGCCGACTTCACTGCAGCCGCACCCCCAACCCCGAAATTGAGCGACCTTGCCCTGGACCAGGTCCTCGAGGAGGTGACATCGCTTCATGGCGCCCGCGACCGGGGTGAACAACTCTTCTCCGAACTGAGCTGCGTAGGATGCCACACCGTCCGCGCCGATGAACCGCTGAAGGGTCCGTACCTCGGCACAATCGCCACGACCTACAAACGACGCGAACTCGCCGATGCCATCCTCGAGCCAAGCAAGAACCTGGCCCAGGGCTTCGTGACGCAACGGTTTGAACTCAAGGACGGCACCGAAATCGACGGCTTTGTCGTTCAGGAGGCCGCGGATGCCGTCACCATCCGGACGGTCGCCGCGCAGGAACAGCAATTGCCGATTTCATCGATCGCCTCCCGCAGCCGCCAGGATCGTTCGATCATGCCCGATGGGCTGGTCGCCGGTCTTACGCTCCGGGAATTCGCCTCGCTCCTCGATTTTCTGGAGGACCTCTCCAAGGCTTCCAAGGCGGCCCCATAGCCACGGGCCGTCGTTTGGCTTCACGCATGAAACGCATCCGCGTCATCGACTCCCACACCGCCGGCGAGCCGACTCGGCTCGTCGTTGAAGGCGGTCCCGAGCTCGGCTCCGGTTCTGTCCGTGAGCGACTCTCGGTCTTCCGTGACCGCCACGACTCCTTCCGGTCGGCCATCGTCAACGAACCGCGCGGATCCGACGTCCTCGTCGGCGCCCTTCTGGTCGAACCGTCCGACGCCTCGTGCTCCGCTGGCGTCATCTTCTTCAACAACGTCGGCTACCTCGGCATGTGCGGCCACGGAACCATCGGCCTCGTCGCGACGCTCGCGTACCTCGGGCGCCTCCGCCCGGGGCCGTGCCGGATCGAAACCAGCGTCGGCATTGTGACCGCGGAATTGCATCCCGACGGGCTTGTCTCCGTCACGAACGTGCCGAGCCGCCGTCTCGTGAAGGCCTCGACCCTGGAGGTTCCCGGACTGGGCCCCGTCGTCGGAGATGTCGCGTGGGGCGGCAATTGGTTTTTCCTGGTGGAACATCACCCCTGGACATTCGATCGTGATAAGGTCGATGAACTCACCGACGTCACCTGGCGCATCCGTCAGGCGGCCAATGCGCAGGGCCATCCCGAGATCGATCATGTCGAACTCTTCGGCCCGCCGCGGTGCGGTGGTCGCTCCCGCAACTTCGTGCTGTGTCCGGGCAAGGCGTATGACCGATCGCCCTGCGGCACGGGGACGAGCGCGAAACTCGCGTGCCTCGCCGCGGACGGCAAACTCGCCGAGGAGGAACCCTGGGTTCAGGAGGGATTCCTGGGCACCACCTTCACAGGCCGCTATCGCTGGCTGGACCGCGCGCGCGGCGAGGTGGTCCCCACCGTCTCCGGCGCTGCCCACGTGACCGCCGAGTCGACCCTGCTTCTCCACGAGCGCGATCCCTTCGTCTGGGGGATCCGCTGATCCGCCATGGGCGCGGACCGCCATCTCCTCGTCATCGGTGGCGGTGTCATCGGCCTGACCACCGCCTTCCACGCCGCGCGCCGCGGTCTCCGCGTCACATTGATCGAGCGCCATGGACCGGATCGTGACGGCTGCTCGTTCGGCAATGCCGGGATGATTTGTCCAAGCCATTTTGTGCCCCTGGCGGCCCCCGGCATGGTGGCCCTCGGGCTTCGCTGGATGTGGAATCCCGCATCCCCCTTCTACATCAAGCCACGACTGGACTGGGATCTCTGGGCGTGGGGCCTGCGATTCTGCCGCGCCTGCACCCTCACCCACGTGACCCGCTCCGCGCCTCTCCTCCGCGACCTCAGCATGGCCAGCCGCGCCGGTTTTGAGGAAATCGCCGATCTCCCGGGTGCCGACTTCGGTCTTGAGAAGCGCGGCCTGCTCATGCTTTGCAGGACCGCGGAGGCGCTCCACGAGGAGACGGGCCTGGCCTCGCGTGCCGCCGATCTGGGGATCCCGGCGGAGGTGTTGGACGCCCGCCAGGTAGCCACCCTCGAACCCGGCGTGCGCATGTCAATCGCCGGGGGTGTTTACTTTCCCAGGGATTGTCACCTCGTCCCCGATCGCTTCCTGGCGGTGCTCGAGGATCACGCCCGCCAGGCGGGCGCCAGGTTCGCCTGGAATACCGGGCTTCGCCACTGGCGGGTCCGCGGCGATCGCATCACGGGAATCGAAACAACTCAGGGCGACCTCCAGGCCGACGAGTACGTCCTCTGTGGCGGATCCTGGTCGCCGCTCGCCGTGCGCGACCTGGGACTCAAACTGCCGATGCAGGCCGGCAAAGGTTACAGCCTGACGCTGCCGAACCCGCGCCAACTGCCGAAGATCTGCGCCATCTTCACCGAGGCCCGCGTCGCCGTCACGCCCATGAACGGTGCCCTGCGCTTTGGCGGCACCATGGAACTCTCCGGACTCGACGAAACTGTTCAGCCCGCGCGTGTCCGGGGAATCATCGAGGCCGTGCCCCGGTACTTCCCGGAGTTCACCCCCGCCGACTTCGAGGGCATTCCAGCCTGGCGCGGATTGAGGCCCGTCACGCCGGACGGTCTTCCGTATCTCGGCCGCACGCTTCGGTGGTCGAATCTGATCATCGCCACGGGCCACGCCATGCTGGGATTGAGCCTGGCCCCGATTACCGGGCGGATCGTGACGCAACTGGCCTGCAACGAGCGGCCCGACATCGCCATCGACCTGCTGTCCCCCGATCGCTTCGGGTGATTGAATCCCGGAGGGGTGGAGATCGCCAGGAATACTCTTTCTCCCCTTGAGCCCCTTGGGCCCCTTGGGAGAGGGCCTCGAGTTTGGCGGGAACTCACTTCTCCCTCTCCCGCGCCAGCCGGAGAAGGCCGGGGTAAGGGTGCATCGTTCTCCGCGCGCGCGCTCAGCAACCTGCGTAGCTCCAAGGCGGCTCTCACAACCCCTATTCAGAACGGCGCGCGCACCGTGATAAGCTGGCGGCCATGGCGTCAGGGCTTTGTGGACCAGCGGAAGAGGCGTCCATCGCCCGGAGCCAGGGTCACCGTCCAGGGGAGCGTCCGCTGCCATCCTGGGACTCCTCGCCAACCTTTCGTGTTCCTGTCCCATTCCTCACAGGTCCGGGCCTCCGCTGGCACCCGGACCCGCACGGGTGTTTCCGTTCGATAGCTGCGATTCACCAGCATGAAGTCCTCGCTTCGGGAACCCGCCCCGAAAAGCCCCACGACGCAGTCCGCCCCGTTTTCAATCCGGACCGGACAGGACTCCGGGATCGCTTGCGTGCCCCGCGGAAGCGAACCGGAGTGATAGACCCCCAGGGATTCCAGTTTCATCAGGACCGGGCTCAGCGACTCAATTTCCCTATTCAAAGCCGCGACCACGTCGGCCAGCGGCGTCCGCACGCCGTCCTGGTAAAGCCCGCCATAGGCGGCCGGTCCCCAGTAGAGGAAGTAACTGATGCCCCGCCCTCCGTAGGCCAGAGTCGTGTAGACCATGAACCTCATCTCGTCGGCGTTCACCAGGCGCCAGGACTTCTCAATGGTGCACGCCTGGATGATGTTCAGAAACGGCACTCCTGCGCTCAAGGATGCCTCCCGGATCATTCCGAGGTTCAGGAAGTACTGATCGCCGTCCCGCCCGCGAAAAAATGGGTAGTGATCATAGCTGATCAATGCTGGACGGACCTCCTCCAGGTATAGCCGAAGATGGTCGCGGTAGGCCGTCGCGGTGTCGCCAGGCGTCCCGAGCTGCGTGTTGTTCGCGTAAGTGGGAAAGAGATTGATGTAGGCCAGGTGCGCCCGATCCCGCTCGCGCAGGAACGCCACCAGCCGACCCAGCGCCGGAAAGGCGCCGGCCGAGGGTTCGTCGACGAGGAAATACGCTTCAAGAGCCGGACGGTCTTTGACCCGATCAATCAACGCTTCGAGCTTCCTCCGCTGAGCCGGGTCGTCGAGCGACGTGGGCGTAAGGAGGGCATCCTGGAGCATGACCTTCAGCCCATGCCGCTCCGCGGCGTCGAGCCCGCTCTCCGGAGTCCAGGTCAGGTTGTAGTGGTCCCGGGCTAACACGGCCAGCGCCTCGTCGGTGGCTGGCGGTGGAGACCAGAATGTCACCAGGATCCGGTCGGGCTTCCACCCCTCCGCGGCCGATGCCGATATTCCAGTCGTCGCCAGCCATCCCGCCATCAAGCCGGCCCAGATACAGACGCTCAGGGCAACCCCCAAACTCGACTCTCCGCCGGCCGTCCTTCGGCGCGCAAGAGCCCCGAAATCAGTTTTAGTCACGTTCCCAGCCGGGTTTCGCATTGGCTTTCCTTTCATGACGCTCCGCCTTTCTTGGTTTCTCTTTGGCCATGCGGCGGTTCCGCGCAAGGCAGCCGGCCGACCGCTTCGTGATTGACCCAGCCCTGCTCCGGGAATCCCCGCGCCCACTCCAGCGGCGTGACATCCCGGGCCTCGTGCCAACGCGGACTTTCGCACCAGTCGAGGAACTTGCGCAGGCTCGCCCGCACGGCCGGGTCGCCTCCGCGAGCGAGAAGCGTGCGCGTCATCAACGTTTCCTCCCGTGGGCCGCACACTACGGCATTGAACAGGGGAGTGTGCCCGCCAAAACCGTCCACGCCGAACGAATTGCTCGAGGATCGCGTGTTTGCCATCCGGATTGCGCCCATAGGTCTCCAGGGCCAGCGCGAGTGGCGCTAGCGGATCCCCTTTCGCGTCGGTGAACGGCGCGTTCCGTTCACTTCAACTGCCGTGAACCCCGTCCTTGCAGCTCTTTCAGTGTGGCCCCGCCGGCAGGTCCTGGGCATGCAGACCAGACCGGCTCTCAGGCGTTGCGAGCCCGGACTTCGAGGCTCGTCAGGTAGTCGGCAGGTCTCGCCCCGGCGGGCAGATGCTCCAGGATCCGCCGGTACAAGGGATCCTCCCATTGAGTCATCGCTTCGATGTACTCGGATTTGCAGTTCAGCACGACGTCCACGAGCCCGGCGTCGCGTGCCATCTTTTCCGTCTCTCCGACCAGAACCGCCCCGGCCACGCAGCCCACAAGGGCCTGAACAAGCTCCAGGATCTCCGTCGGGAGCGGTTTCAAAAGCGCAATGTCCGAGATGGCGACTCGTCCACCAGGCTTCAACACACGGGCCATCTCACGCCAAACCTGTGGCTTGTCCGGCGAGAGGTTGATCACGCAGTTCGAAAGGATCACGTCCACGCTCGCATCGGCGACCGGCAAGTGCTCGATCTCCCCAAGGCGGAACTCCACGTTCCGGAGGCCGGTCCGCCCTTCGTAAGTTCGCTGGTTGCGGCGGGCCTTCGAGAGCATCTCGGCCGTCATGTCCACGCCGATGGCTCGGCCGCCCGGCCCCACCTTTCCTCCGGCGATGAACACGTCGAACCCACCACCGCTGCCCAAATCCAGGACGACCTCCCCCGGCCTCAACGCCGCCAGCGCGGCGGGATTCCCACACGACAAACCCATGTTCGCGCCTTCAGGCAGCTCCTCCAGTTCCTTCACCGAGTACCCGAGTTGCGAGGCGAGCCTCGCGCTGTCCCCGGGAGAGGACCCACAGCAGGACACACCGGGTCCCGCGCAACACGACGAGGCATCGCGGGCCACCTGGGCGTAGCCTTCACGCACCGCCTCCCTCACTTGTTCCTTTTCAATGGAAGCTCCGATATTGGTCATAACTTAACGGCTTTGGTTTGGCTTGGTTTCGGCGAGGAGCGCGGGGCCGATTCGTTCGGCGTTGCCGCAAACCTTCTTGAGACGCTTCAAATCCTGGCGAAATACAGGATCGGTCTGAACGCAGTCCTGCAGGCAACGCATCTGGAGTTCGAGTTCCGACGGCGGGCTGTCAGGAAGACGGTAGATCATCCATTGGCCGCGGCGCGTGCCGACAACGAGGCCGTTCGCGCGCAGGTAGGCCAGATGCTTCGAAACTGCGACCTGGCGAAGACGCAGGACTTCCTGGAAGTGGCAAACGCACAGCGGCCCCCGCGTGAGAAGGTGCAGGATCCGCAGGCGGGTCACGTCACAGAGGCATCGATAGATCTGGATCAGCTTCATACATGCCCGTGCATGTATATACCTCAAAAGGCATACTCAAGTCAAGAAATTCGGCCGGCGAGCCGCCCGGGACCCGGAATCCCGCCAAAACCACGTCTTCCTCCTAAGAGCCCGTCGGGACAACGCGACTGGGACTGGCGTTCTCCGGGTTTCGAACCCGGAAAATAAATTGGATTTGGGGATTGCACTCGCAAGGGCCACGGCCCAACTTATGCGCGTTCGTCCGGCAGCTTACCGCTCCACGGCCTGGTAAATCTTCAAGTGAACTTCGTTCAGTGATGATTCGAAACCCGATGTTCGGGAACAGTGTGGCAGAAGGTCAGTATCTCTCCGGGTCAACGAATTATCGACATGAACAACAAACTCTACGTCGGAAACCTCTCATTCAACACGACGGAAAACGATCTCCATGACGCCTTTGCGGCGCATGGCAAGGTCATGGAAGCCAACCTCATGGTCGATCGCGAAAGCGGTCGGCCTCGCGGCTTCGGTTTCGTCACGATGAGTTCTGACACTGAAGCCACCAACGCGATCACCGCCCTCAACGGCGCGCAATTGGATGGCCGTGCCCTGACGGTCAACGTCGCGAAGCCCCGGGAAGAGCGTGGCGGCGGCGGTGGCGGCGGCGGACGCGGATACGGTGGCGGCGGCGGACGCAGCCGTTACTGATCTGATTCTCATTCAGACCGGCCCTGCGTCACGGGCCCGGCGTCCTTCGCAGGGCCTCCGACAACTCCGCTGCCCCCGGCCGAAAATGCCCCTGGCCGGCGGAGTTACCCTTCCTCCAGGCGACCGCATGCGGCGGTTCCGACCGCAGTCCTTCGCCTATGGCGGAACGGGATTCAGACCGCATCCCGGTCACAAAAGAATGCCGGATCGCCCCGCCCGAATGGCGCCACCCCGGTCACGGCTGCAGGCACCTCGAGGCCAATGCGGTAATCCGCGCCGGGTCGAGGTGAATGTAAAGCCCCGTCCGCAACCAATGTCTGCGGATCCTGTTGCCGTATTCGAAGCGGTGAATGTCCTCGTGGACCTCTTCCATCGAGGCGTCCGCCCCCAGGAACCGGATGAACTTGAAGTCATCCCGAAAGAACCTGGGCGCCAACAATCGGATGACAAACGCCAGGGGAATGGCATGCCGGTACAGCCCCCGCCAGAACAGGGCCCGCTCAAATCCCGAATCCTCGCAGCGGGTGTGTTCGCAAAAGGCCGCTCGGAAGTTTGGGTGTGGTGTCACCACGCCTGCACCGTAGTCCCGTCGACCCCGCTGCGATAGGACAATCCCCGATTATCCGATTCATGTCCACCGACGGTCCGCGGCCGGCGGGACACGCCGGGTGTGCTCTGGCCATCTGCACATGGAGAACAAACGGGTTGCGAAAACGTATTTAGATTACAGTATGGGACCTCCCGTCGGGCGTCGACTCCGCGTCAGGCGCCGGAACCGTCCCTGCGGCGACTCAACTCCCAACGGCCACCCTCAATCATGACGAACAACCCAAAGGCCATTCACCTGGCTCCTCTTCCCGGGACCTCCGAATGGAAGACAATTGTCGGCCGATATCAGAAGCCGTGCGTCGCACGTGGTGTCTGGCAGATCATCAACACATTCCTGCCTTATGCGGGACTCTGGTGCCTGATGTTCCTCAGTTTGAAGGTGTCGATCTGGCTCGCGGTGCCGCTGGCGGTCCTGGCGGGCGGTTTTCTGATCCGCATATTCATCATCTTCCACGACTGCTGTCACGGCTCGTTCCTGAAATCGCCGAGGACAAATGACGTTCTGGGCTTCATCGCCGGAGTTCTAAGTTTCACGCCGTATCATCACTGGCGCTGGGAACATGCGCTCCACCACGCCACCTCCGGCGACTTGGATCGCCGCGGCACAGGCGATCTATGGACCTTGACGGTCAATGAATACCTCGAGGCGACTTTCTGGAAGCGCTTTGGATATCGCCTGGCACGCAACCCTGTCGTCCTCTTCATCCTCGCCCCGCTCGGCCTGTTCCTCGTCAAGTACCGGATTCCTTCGTCAAAAGCACCCCGAAGAGAACGACGATCCGTGCACCTGACCAATCTCATGATCGCCGCTCTCGCCACCGGCCTGGCATTCGTTTTCGGCCTGAAGGCCTACCTGGTGCTTCAACTCATTGTCCTGTTCACTGCCGGGTCGGCGGGCGTCTGGCTGTTCTACGTCCAGCATCAGTTCGACGGCGCCTACTGGGAACGCCGCGATGACTGGGACTACACCGCGGCGGCGTTGCAGGGCAGTTCGTTTTATAAATTGCCCAGGGTGCTGCAATGGTTCTCAGGCAACATCGGCTTTCATCATGTTCACCATCTGAGCCCACGCATTCCGAATTATTACCTCGAAAAATGCCACAAATCAGAGCCGCTGTTTCATCGGGTGCGTCCCGTCACATTCTGGTCGGCATTCAGATCCCTGACCTTCCGCCTTTGGGATGAACAGCGCCACCAGTTGGTCGGTTTTTGTCATCTGCGGGACCTTCGGAGATAAGGCCGTCCCCGAATCCCGGAGTTCGCAACACGGCAACCGTGTGGCCGGGTCCGCTGCCATCGCCACGCACAAGGATGGGCCCGGCTTCCTGCCAGTCTCTGGATCGGGAACCTCCCGGCCCCATCGCCAATGGAGGCTTTGGCCGGTTCACTCGACCTCCCAGTCATCCCCGTCTGCATCCCGGTTCGCCCCGTCGATCCCCAAATACGATTTGGCCTCGATGATCGCCGCCTCGTAACTTTCCGCATCAAGACGCATGGTGTTTTTTGTGCCGCGGGTGTCATCATATTCGAGGCCGAATGTATCACCCTCATAGTCCAGCACCCTTGCGATTTTCACAATTGAACACCTTCGACCTGTTGCGCGGTATCACAAGCACCAAATCGACAAAGCCCGGAGGGATTGCGGGGAAGACCGAAGAACATCGACGGCATGGCCGGATGAAGGTCACCCAGCCGACCGTCCCGGCGCGGGTGGCTGCGGTGTGTCTCTGGGCCCTGGGCTCGGCGCTCGGGCGGACCTGCCGCGCCAGGGTCCGGGATGAAAGCGGGCTGATCGAAACTCCTGAACAGCGCCCGATTATCTTCGCGCTCTGGCACAATCGACTCGCCCTTTCCATGGTCGTCTGGAATCGGCATGTGAGGCCCCATTCCCGGACGGCCAGGCTGGTGGCATTGATCAGCGCGAGCCGTGATGGGGCGCTCCTTATGCAAACCTTGAAGCAATTCGAGGTTGAATCTGCAAGGGGATCTTCGAGTCGCCGCGGGTCTCAGGCGCTGCTCGAGTTGACCTCGTGGATCAGCAAAGGCTTTCATGTCGCGGTGACACCCGACGGGCCTCGAGGACCGCGATACAGGGTGAAGGACGGCGTGATTTCCCTGGCGCAACTGACGGGGGCTCCCGTCGTTCCCGTGGGAATCAACATGGACTGGAAAACATCCATTCGCAGTTGGGACGGGTTCCAGCTTCCGCTGCCGTTCTCGCGGTTTTCACTCCACTTTGGCCGGCCCCTCTACATCGCATCCCACGCGGACACCTCCCAAAGGGAGATGGGCCGACAGAACCTGGAAGACACGTTGCGGCTCATCAATGCCGAGTAGGCGCGGGAGGTCTATTCCAGAGATCCGCTTCCACGATGATGTGGAAAGAATGCAACGCCCTGAAATCAGGAGCGCGAATCCGCAGGAAATATTCCCATTTGGTCGTTGCGCTGACGCAGCCCGGCCCTCAGCTTCCTCCGGTTGGTCCTGCAACTCACCCCTCGACGGTCAGGTCGGCTGGCCCTTTCTGGGCGGTCGCGGCCAGGGCCCGCATCGATACTCCTCTCCCAGGCCGTCTGCTCGCGGTGAGGTCCGGCCGCCGGAATTGCCCAGCGGTTGTCGATCGACGCCCCGCTTCTGGTGGTTCACAATGCCGAGGATGCGGCTCTTCTGCCGGGACGTGGTGGGGAGCGAGCGGCCGTCCGATCTATATTTATGGAAGATCACATTGAAATTGAGGGGAAAATCACAACGGTGCTGCCGGGCACCATGTTTCGTGTCCGGCTTGATAACGATCACGAAGTGCTCGCGGTCATATCCGGAAAGATGCGAAAGCGATGGATCCGGCTCTCTGCGGGTGACCGCGTCAAGATGGAGATGTCGCCATACGATCTGAACAAGGCGCGGATTGTCTGGCGCTTGCGCTAAGAGCCCCCCCTGTCGCCCGGCATCCGATGATTCCGATGATCGGGGTCGCGCGAACTCCAATCCACCTCGTCGCGCCGTCCACCGAAACCACTCCTGGAAGGCGACGCACCCGCGCGGGCAGTCGGGGCAGATGGACTTGACGAGGCGCGGCCCTGGGCCTGGAGGTTCCAGAAATTCGCCTTGATGGGCGAACCGGGCTTTGACATAGCCACATGCACGAAATGTGGGATTTCGCACGGTGACATGGGATTGGCGCCTCAACCGAAAACCGCGTCATTGGAGCCGCGACCCGCAGTGCTTTTCAACTTGCACAAAATCCCTCGTCGCAGGGCCCTTCCTACTTAGCAGACGGGCTCCCGGGACCATCTCCTGCTTTTCCCCATCATGAAGGCTTCCATCGTCAACAGAACTTCTCGCCCTTCCGAGCCGGTGAGGATCGCCCCCGCCTTTACCCTCATCGAACTCCTCGTCGTTATCGCCATCATTGCGATCCTGGCCAGCATGCTTTTGCCCGCGCTCGCCCGAGCCAAATCGAAAGCGACCAGCATCAAATGTGTCAGCAATCAGAAGCAAATTGCCCTTTGCTTCAAAATGTACGTCGATGACAACAACGAGACTTATCCCGTGCATGACGGCTGGGGTTCAACCGGTGGCAAGTATTGGACCAACGCCTTTGTTCAGGGCAACGCCGCCAGCTATGGTGGAAGAGTGCAGGAGACCAATCGTCCGCTAAATCACTACGCCGGAGGTGTTGAAGTCTTCCACTGCCCGGCAGACCAGGGCGATGACCTGAATCCGCAGGCAAAGTCCTGTTGGTTGGGTTGGGGCAACAGCTACCTGGTCGAATGGGCGGGCGACGCGTTTCGGGTCGAACATGTCACCGGCGACAGCCTCGCGAAAGGCACCCCTCAAGGCACGCCCATCAAGGAATCAAGGGTGGCGTTGAGACCCGCAACGAAAATCATTCAAGGCGATTGGCCCTGGCACGCCAACCGCAATATCAACGCCAAACGGAGTGTCTGGCATAACTACAAGGGTCAGCGATTCGAGAACATGTTGTTTGGCGATGGACATGTGGAGAACTTCAGATTCCCGAAAGAGATGGAACAATGGATCAGTACGCCTCCCAACATCGATTTTAAGTGGTGGTAGAGGTCGTGGGACCCCATCTAAATCTTTGACAAACGCTCCGCCAGCCGGCGGATGAAGCGGTCGCACGCCGGGTCCGTCGCGCGCCGCGCGCCGATCCTTCCCACCCCCTGGGCCGCGGCCTGGTACTTCAGGCCCGGTATGTTCCCGAACACCTCGGACAATCGATAGCCCCCGTGCCGGACCGCGACGAAAAGGACCGCGTCCCGGGTCCAGTCGGCGTGCCGATTGAGCGCGTCCTCCCACGCCATTCCGCGTTCCTCCTCCGCCCACCCCACCAGCGTATCCCACGGAACCCGTCCGGCGCGCGCCAAGGCCCGGGCCTCGGTCTGCTCTTCGGGATTGGCCTTGGCATGGGAGAGAAGCTCCTTCGCGTAATCGACCTCGCCAAGCACCGCGCCGCCCACGACTCGGTCCCATGGATTGTCGAGGCGTCCCTGGCGAACCGGCCCCTCCGTGTAGGCGCGCATGGCGGCGGCCCATTCTTTCCGGCTTCGCCCGCCGTTCGCGCGCAAAAGCAGGTCCGTCTGGAGCCAGTCCGGCGCCCGCTCCATGCCGCCATAGACCCGCCAGGAACTCCACGGGTAAGCGTCGAGGGCGTCCAGGCGGCGGCCGACGAGGCCCGATCGGGGTTCCGCGATGGCTGCAACTTTGGCGCGGCGCTGCTCGGCCTTGGCGAGGCCGAGGCCGGCGATGCGGACGGGATTGAGATGCAGGTACCGGGCGACTTCCGGCACGTCGGCCTGGTGCTGGATCAGGACGGCCTTGAAGCGTCCCTGGAAAAGGCGCCCGGAAATGCGATGAGCCCAGTTGAAGCGGACCGAGTAGGACAACTGGAGCCATTGGATGGCGCGGCTGAGGCTGGGATCCCGGGGTCGGAGCAAAAGGTGATAATGGTTGTCCATCAGGACGTAGGCGTGGATCTCGACCCGGAAGCGTTCGGGCAGTTCGGCGAGGCGGCCGAGAAACCGGCGGCAATCCTCGGCAGAGCGAAAGATGCGGTCGCGGCGGTTGCCGCGATTGAGGACGTGATACCAACCGCCGGGAACGAGCACGCGCAGGGGCCGGGCCATGTCGCGAGCCTCATCCGCACCCGGGAAATGTCAATGGTATAGACGCGACCCCATCCAAACGCTCTGGTCGAGAAGCGTCTGATCATGGGTGAGGCTGGATTCCCCGGGGACAATCCCGCGTTCGGGATACTTCTGTCTCGCAAACGAACGGCGGCACCAGCGGCCTGCGAACTAAGCGCTTGGTGCGCAGGGCGATTGCGGTCGCGCCTCGGATCTGGCATTCCACGTGCTCAGAGGCTTCGTCTAGTCGCCCCGCATCCACCCAACCGCATGAAGAACGACATCAAGTTCGCCTTCCCGCGGTTGCTGAAGAATCCCGGTTTCACCGCCGTGGTCGTGCTGTCAAGGCGCACGCTGGCCGACAAGACCCAGGAACTGGAAACCATGAAAGCCAATCCCGCAAAATCATGACTCGTGCTTCGGTACACCTCCCACGCGCGAGCAACAATTCAAGCTATGAGCGATTATCCACCGGGAAAGTCCCGCTGCTGGTTGACGTGCGCCGCTGGACCGACTGTGACAGCAGGTCTGTTATTGAGTGCCGCCCTCGCGGTTGCCGAGGACGTTCCTCTCAACGCGGAGCGCTGGCACCTCCAAATGAACCCACGCACCAAGGCCAGCATCGAGCCGGTGAAGGACCGGAGAGGCGTGACGCACGAGGCCATCCGCTTTCGGGTCGATTACCAGAAACTGTCCGAGACGCGGAACTACGAACCCGGAACCGTCTACTGGCCGGATTTGAGCATTCACGACGGAACGATCGAGGCGGATCTCATCGGGCCGATTGAACCGGACGACCGGACATTCATTGGCATCGCGTTCCGAATCGACCCCAGGAATCCTAAGCAACACGAACTGGTCTATTTCCGCCCGTTTAACTCCGGCACTGAACGCCACATGCACACCGTGCAATACGTGGCCACGAACACTATCTACGACTGGCCGTATTTGCGCGAAAAGTTTCCCGGCGCCTACGAGGCGGGCGCGGACACCGCCAACAGCGTCTGGTTCCACGCCCGTCTGGAGGTTGCAGGCACCACGGTGAAGGTTTTCGTCAACGACGCGACGGAACCCAACCTGGTGGTGAAGGACCTCAAGCTTGGTGACCGAAGCGGACTTGTTGGCTTCTGGGGGTATCCCGGTGCGTTCGCCAACCTCAAGGTTACGAGAGCGGATCGCGAGGAAAAGGGCCAACCTGATATCAAGCCGTGAATGCCCAAAATCTGCCCTCCGTCAGTCGCCGAAGAACCCCGGCTCCGCCGCCCTGGCAGTGCTCACCTGCGCGCTCATACACGAGTCCACGGCGCGAAAGAATTTCGCCGACATTTTACATCATTTGATTCAAGATCATGAAATTCCAAACCATTTTCCTTCTCTTTGTGGTATTCGGCCTATCATGCGCCGATCGCGCCGTTGCCCAACGACCGGACGCCCCTCCCCTCGATGGCGCCACGCGAGCCACCGTAATTGACGAGCTGATCAAAAAGCTCAATAGCAACTACGCCTTCCCGGAGATCGCGAAAAAAATGGAATCGGCGATCCGCGCGCATCAGGCGAACAAGGAGTATGACGCCATCACCAATGGTACGGAGTTCGCCAAGGTTCTCACGGATCATCTGTGTGACGTGAACAAACATGACAAACACCTTGAAGTGCAATACTTCGCAAAAGGAATTCCATACGACTCCGAGAAACCCCCGGTGGCCGAAGACGTCAGGCGTTTTCGTGAACGCGGCAGACTGCGGAATTACGAGTTTAAGAAAGTCGAACGCCTGGACGGAGGAATCGGCCTGCTTCAAGTGGACGGATTCTATCCCTCGGAGTGGATCCTGGAAACGGCGGCGGGCGCAATGGCATTCCTGGCCAACAGCGAATCCATCATCCTGGACCTCCGGGAAAATGGCGGCGGGGCGTCGGGAGGGGGACTGTTGTGCAGCTACTTTTTCAACGAGGAAACCCATCTTTCGGACTTCTACAACAGGGCGGAGAACAAAACGCGCCAGTTTTGGACCTACCCCGTCGCTGGAGCGGAAAAATTCGCGGGCAAGGATCTGTATATTTTAACCAGCGGCAGGACTTTTTCGGCGCCCGAGGCGCTCGCCCACGACATGAAGAAACTTAAACGGGCGACTATCGTCGGGGAAACAACCCACGGCGGCGCCAACCCCGTCACGATTTACAGGCTCACTGACCATTTCAGCGCCGGCATACCTTTCAGCAGGAGGATCGATTCGGTGACGGAGCCGGAAGCCGAGGGAGGGGGAGTAAAGCCGGATGTGGCCGTCCCCGCCAATCAGGCTCTCTTGACGGCGCACTTGATGGCACTGAAGGAGGCGCTGCAAAAGCACGGTGATGACCAGGAACTCGTCGAAAGTCTCAGACAGATAATTGCCAGAAAAGAGAAGGAGCTGGCCGTGCTGAAAGCCAGGCAGTGATGAGCATAGGCAGATCCGTATCGGATGAGACGCCGCTCTGACCTGCATCGCGGCTGGGGGGCGAATCAGTCGATGGGTTGAAAAGCCGGACCGTTGAATCGTGAACCCGCCGCCGGCCGCCCCCTCTGCAACCCTTTATCCCCTCCCGTCATGAACGACCTCAGATTCGCGTTCCGCCAGCTCCTGAAGAACCCCGGCTTCACCGCCGTTGCAGTCCTTACGCTCGCGCTCGGCATCGGGGCGTGCACCGCCATCTTTTCCGTCGTCAACAGCGTGTTGTTGCGTCCGATGCCTTACCCGGAGCAGGACCGGTTGGTCGTCCTCAAAGAGGACAAGCTTCCGGAACTCACCGATTTCGCTGTCGCACCGGGCAACTACTTCTCCTGGCACGACCAAGCCACGTGCTTTGAAAACCTCGCGGCCGAGATGACGGGAAACTACAACCTGACGGGTTTGGGCGAGCCGCTCAGGCTGAACGTGCGTTTCCTCACCGGCAACTTCCTCACGACCCTGCGCGTGCGGCCGATGCTCGGGCGGGACATTCGCCCCGGGGAGGAGGTCGCCGGGAAGGACAAGGTCGTGCTGCTCAGTCACGGCTTCTGGCTGCGCCAGTTTGGAGCCGCCGAAGACGTCATCGGGAAGGCCCTGCAGCTTGATGGGAACCCCTTCACGGTCATCGGCGTCCTGCCGCCGAGTTTCCGCCCCGAGAGCAGGACCGATGTCTATGTCCCGGCCGTGTTTGGCGAGGACGGGCGGCAGAACCACGGCGCCCATTTTCTGGAGGTGACGGGACGCTTGAAGCCGGGGGTCACACTCGATGCAGCGACACGTGAGTTGGCCATCATCGCCGGGCGCCTCAGCAATGAGTTTCCGATCACCAACAAGGGATGGGGGATTCATATCGCGCCGGTGCTCGAGGCTCTGGTCGGCCCTTCGCGCAGGCTGCTGTGGTCCCTGCTGGGCGCCGTCGGGTTCTTGCTGCTCATCGCGTGCGCGAACGTCGCGAATCTGTTCCTCGCTCGCGCGAGTGCCCGCACCGGAGAGATGTCGGTCCGCGCCGCGCTTGGGGCGGGGCACGCTCGCATCATCCGGCAGCTTTTGACGGAAAGTCTCCTGCTCTCGGCCTGCGGCGGCCTGCTCGCGCTGTTCGTGGCGAAAGGCGGCGTCGCACTTCTGATTGCCTTTGCGCCAGCGGACCTGCCACGGGTGGCGGAGATTACCGTCGATGGACGGGCATTCGCCTTAACCTGCGCACTTGCCCTGGTCACCGGCATCGGGTTCGGCATCGCGCCCGCATACCAAGCCGCCCGCGTTGATCCCGGCGAAGCGCTGAAGAGCAGTGGTCGCAGGTCGGGCGCAGGCCGGCGGGGCATCGGGTTCCGAGATTCGCTGGTCGTCGTCGAGGTTGCCATTGCGCTGCCGCTTCTGGTAGGGGCGGGCTTGCTGTTCCGCAGTGCGACGGAGCTGCGGCAGGTGCGCCCGGGGTTCCAGCCCGACGGCGCGGTGGCCGTGACGCTGTCGTTGGCCGACAACCGCTATGGCAAGGATTCGCAAAAGGCGGACTTCGCGACCCAAGTCGCCGCCCGACTGGCGGCGTTGCCGGGCGTGCAATCGGTCGGGGCGGCGGCGGTGCTGCCCTTCTCGGGAGACGACTTCAATCTGCGGTTCAACATCGCGGGCCGACCGCCGGTCGATCCGGCCATCCGGCAAGGGACGCTCTACTATCCGGTCACACCCGACTACTTCCGGGCGATGGGCATTCCCTTGGTTCGCGGGCGCTATTTCGACTCGCATGACGTCGCCGGTGGCAGACGGGTCGCCATCATCAACGAAGCCTTGGCCAAACGGTTCTTCCCGAATGAAGACCCCATCGGCCAACGCATCAACCTCAGCAACGGGCCGGAATCATTCCGCGAAATCGTTGGCATCGTGGGTGACGTCAAGCACTACCGCCTTGATGACATGGGTGAAATCACGCTCCAGACCTACGAACCGTTCGCCCAGCAACCCTACGGCTTCATGACCTTCGTCGTGCGCGCCGCCGCCGCGGTATCAGGCATGACCACTGAAATCCGTAAGGCCGTCGCGGCCGTTGACCGCGATCAGCCGGTCGCCAGCGTCCGCCCGTTGACCGAGCTGATTGCGGCCTCGTTCGCGCGGCAGCGATTTGCGACCCTTCTGTTCGGAGTCTTTGCCGGGGCGGCGTTGCTGCTCGCTGCGCTCGGCATCTACGGCGTGATGGCCTACTCCGTCACTCAACGAACGGGCGCAATCGGCATCCGTATGGCGTTGGGTGCGCGACGCTTTGACGTGTTGAAGCTGGTCTTCCGGCAAGGCGGTCGCCTCGTCGGAATCGGGCTGGCCGCCGGTCTTCTGGGGGCCCTGGTGCTGACACGTTTCATTGCCTCGATGCTCTTCGGTGTCAGTGCCCATGACCCGTGGACGTTCGCCGCCATCGGGGTCCTCCTTGCCGCGGTCGCTGCCATCGCCTGCTTTCTGCCCGCCCGCCGCGCGGCGAGAGTCGATCCGATGGTGGCGCTGCGGATGGAGTGACCGCGGAAGAATGGGACCACACCTAAATGTTTGACAAATTTGCCGTCAGCCGGCGGAGGATGTCTATAGTATAGATGTGACCCCATCGAACCCACATCGAACAATCCCCCAGCCAGCCAGGACAACTCGCCCCTTTTTCCTCTCCGTTTCTTCGCAACAGGCCACGTTGACGGGAGTCGCGAGTCTCCGGTGAGCGCATGATCGCGCCCGGAGCAATCTCGCGCGCCGATGCGCGCCGATCTCGGGCGATGGGGACCCGCGAGTCACACGGTGTGCGGACGCGCAGAAAGGAATTGGCTGTGAGCATAAGGATGTACTCCATCAAGTGGCTTGTTGTGGCTGCCAGCGCCCTCTTCGGCGCGCAAACCTTCGTAGCCCCGGCCCCGGTCGCGACCCGTTCCACGACCGGTCGACCTGCATCCATCCCGGTGGACCGACTGGGCTTCTTGGCCGGCGCCAAATACGAAGGCGACGGTTTGTCCGCCATTGCCGCACCGGAAGGGGCGCGACTAAGCTGCGTTTTCCAACAACTCGAAGGCGAGGCCACCGCCCAAGGTCTGTGGGTGATCTCAACCGCGACGAACACGGCGAGGGATCGGTTCCGCGTGACGGCAACGGAAACGGGGCGCGAAACGGGAAAGAAACGGCCCACCCTTAAACATCCGGCAGGTGACATCCACCTGGCCGAGGCAGGCAGACTGTCCGTGGAAGGCCGCACAGTCCGGTTCGGCCGGCGCGGTTTGACCGAGGAATACTCCGCGGGCCTCGACGGTCTGCGGCAGGAATTCGTCGCGGAGCAGCCGCCGCCGCAGCCCCGGGCGGGTGAGATGAGGGTGAAGCTGTCCGTGACGGGAGCAAGGGCGGAGGCAACGCCCTACGGTGCGCGGCTGGTGCTCGAGCATTCCGGACGGAAGATCGCCTACAGCCGGATGCATGGGACGGACGCGACGGGCAGACAACTGCCGATCCGCATTAGCGTTGAGGCGACCCAGGGCGACGCCCTCGCCATTCTGGTCGACGACCGCGGCGCGCTCTACCCGGTGCGGATGGACTCGACGTTCATGGACGAGGACTGGATCAGCATGAATCCCGGCATCCCCGGCGCCAACGGCTCAATCCAGGCTGCTGTGGTCGATCAATCGGGAAGTCTCTACATCGGCGGAAACTTCACCTTCGTCGGAACCGTGGCTGCCAACAACGTCGCCAGGTGGGATGGAAGCCGTTGGTCGGCCCTCGGTTCGGGGATGGATGCGGAGGTGGGTGCGCTGACGGTCTCCGGCGCCAACCTGTATGCGGGCGGGATTTTCAAGAATGCGGGGGGCAGCGCGGCGAATTACATCGCCAAATGGGACGGCAGCCATTGGTCGGCGCTCGGGTCGGGAATGAACAACTCCGTGACCGCGCTGGCGGTGTCCGGCACGACCCTGTATGCGGCGGGCATGTTCACAACGGCCGGCGGCAGCGCGGCGAGCCGGATCGCCAAATGGGACGGCAACAATTGGTCCGCGCTGGGTTCCGGAATGAACCTGTATGTCTCGGCCCTCGCGGTGTCCGGTTCGACCTTGTATGCGGGAGGCCTCTTCACCAAGGCTGGCGGCAGCACGGTCAATCATGTCGCGAAATGGGACGGGAGCAATTGGTCCGCATGCGGACCCGGAACGGGAGGCCTGGTGATGGCGTTGGCGGCGTCGGGCGGCAACCTGTACGTCGCCGGCAGTTTCCAGCAGGCCGGCGGTATTGAGGCCAATCGGATCGCCAAATGGGATGGAACTAACTGGTCGGCACTGGGGACGGGAATGGACAACTTCGTGTATGCGCTGGAGGTATCCGGCACCAACCTGTTCGCTGGCGGCCTGTTTTACGCGGCAGGCGGGGTTGGGGTGAATCATATTGCCCGATGGGACGGGAGCAATTGGTCGGCCCTCGGCTCCGGAACGAGCGGCAGTGCCAGTGGCAGCGTGATGGCGTTGGCGGCGTCCGGCAGCGATTTGTATGCCGGAGGCAAATTTACGATGGCGGACGGCCACGCAGCCAACCGGATCGCCAAATGGAGTGCCACCGGTTGGTCAGCCCTTGGCTCGGGGATGAACAGCGACGTGACGGCGCTGGCTGTCGCCGGCGCCAACCTGTATGTGGGAGGCTATTTCACGATGGCGGGAGCCAACCCGGCCAATCTTGTCGCGAAATGGGATGGAAGCAGTTGGTCGACCCTCGGTTCGGGAATGAACGGCTTTGTGTCGGCGCTGGCGGTGTCCGGCACCAACCTGTATGCTGGAGGCAGTTTCTCGACCGCAGGCGGCATTCCGGCCAATAACATCGCCAGGTGGGACGGAAGCAACTGGTTCGCCCTTGGGTCCTCGCCGGTCAATCAGGGAGTGGGCGGCACTGTTTACGTGCTGTTGGCAACGGACAAGTACCTGTATGTCGGGGGTGGATTTGGCGGACCGGCGCAGTACCTCGCAAGGTGGGATGGAATCGGGTTTTTGCCGCTGGGGGCCGGAGTAAACAACTACGTGTACGCGCTGGCAGTGTCCGGCACCCACTTGTACGCGGGCGGCAGTTTCTGGATGGCAGGAGGCAGCCCGGCCAATTGCATCGCCGAATGGGACGGGAACAATTGGTCGGCGCTCGGCTCGGGTTTGAATGCCTTTGTGACCGCGCTCGCGTCGTCCGGCAATAAGCTATATGCGGGAGGCACTTTCACCGACGCGGGAGGTGGCGCGGCGAATTACGTCGCCCAATGGAATGGGACCCGTTGGTCGGCGCTCGGTTCGGGAATGAACGCCAGCGTGTATGCGCTGGCGCTGTCCGGCACGAATTTGTATGCGGGCGGTGGTTTCACGAACGCAGGGGGCCTTGCCGCCAATTACATCGCCAAATGGGACGGGAGCGGTTGGTCGGCGCTCGGTACGGGAGTCGACAGCTTCGTATTGGCGCTCCAGCCATCCTGGGGGAGCCTCTATGTGGGAGGCAATTTCATGATGGCGGGCGGGAACGTCTCACCCTGCATTGCCAAGGCCCAGGTGGCCGCCGCACCGATTTCCGTCTCCATCATTTCCACCGGCGCTGCGTTCGGTTTCACGAGCGGCGTTTTTGGCTTCAACGTTGCCGGTCCGGCCGGCCTCGACGTGGTGATTCAGGGGAGCACGAACCTGCAAACCTGGATTCCGATTCGGACCAATTCGATCGGCAGTGGCCTGTACTATTTCTCTGATCCCCAGTCCCCGGCCAACCGCCTGCGGTTTTACCGCGCCGTAGTGCCGCAGTGAGGCTTGGCGTCTCCCTGGGCTGGTTTCAGGGTGACCGAGGAGGTTGCGATCGCCTCGAAGGCCAGGGCTCGGGTGGAATGGACGGACTTTGCCCTGGCGGACCGGGTTCAGAAGACGCTGGAACTTCCGGTGTTGGTCGAAAATGACTACAACCTTGCTACCCTTGCCATCTATCTTCGCGAACTCGAAGCTAAGCCTCGGCGCCTTCTTCGATTGTTCGTTGGTTCGCGGATAGGGGGCGCTTGGATGGTTGACGGCAGATTCTGCATCGGCTTCGCCGACGCTTCGGGCGATGTCGGACACCTCATTCTCGATCCCGAGGGGCCACGATGCCTGTGCGGCGAGCGCGGTTGTTTTGAGGGCCTCGCCAGCCGTCGAGCGGTGCTCGAACGCATCCACGAAGCCATTCGCGAAGGTCGCCACACGGTACTGGCCGATGCCTTGAACCGCTTCGGTGTTTGCGCGGCAGAGATCTTCGGGAGGCTCTTCGTCGCGGCGACCCACTGACTTGCGAAGCCGTCGTTTCGTCCGGGAAGTGGATCCTCGTCGCACTGGAAAATCTAATTGGGACGCTCCGGCCCGATGCTGTAGCGCTGGGGGGCCGGGTCGTCGAATTGCTTCGTGAATCATCCTCGGTGGGGGCCCGTGCTCACGAGGGCTGTCCAAAAATTAGGAGATTCGATCCAAGGCGCTCCGATCCTCTTCTCGTCGTTGGGGGACGAAGCCTGCATCTCGGGCGCTGCCTGCGTGGCGCCGGGGCGCGGCTTCAGATCAGATCGCCCCAATTCGGTTGAACCGGAGGCGAAAATGGAGTAGGCGGGAACACGATTCAAGACATCAGACTCCGGGCGGGAGTTACTCCCGCTGCACGCGCGAAGGTGGGCAGGATATGAAGAATGTCGTGTTTCTGACGGATTTCATCGGTCTCAAAGCCATGGGCCCGGGCCTCGGGGAGGCGTTGGCCATCTGGTGATCTGGTGGCAAAATCTCCGATTTACCGCGAGCTGCCTTGGCCCGAATGTTTATCTCTACATCGGACAACCGGGCGAGATCCCGGACGAGAAATTTGGCGTTCTCCTCCCGAGTCGGAGACGCTGGGCGCAACGGCATTGTCGCTTCGTCAAGCCCATCGCTCACCGAGAAGTTTCAGGCCCGATTGACCGGTCCGAAATTCGGATGGTTTGCGGCCTCCGATTTTGTGGTGACCCAGTCAAGATACGGCAAAGTCACGGAACTCATGGCATTGGGGGTCCCTTTCATCGCCATTCCCCTGGATCAACACTTCGAGCAGGAGTATGTCATGGCACACCGGCTCAACCATTATGGTCTCGGCAAGTCTGGAAGCTCCAGGATCACTCGGCGGAGGAATTCGCCGCCGCGGCCGGGGAACTGATGGCGCGACTTGGAGATCGAATTGCGGTCGACGATGGTGGCGAGGTCGCTCGAATCGTTTTGCACGCCGCTCACCGGACCGACGAGGTCCCGCTGGGCGGTCAACATCACGGGCACCTGTAACAAGATACTCATTGAGCCGATGAACCACATCAAAAAACCGGCCGCAGGCCGCGCCCTGAGCCGCAACCCGACCCTGACACTTCTCTTCATCCTATTGCCCGGATTCTGGATCGCCGCCTTGCCTTGCACCACTTTTGTCCTTCGAACCAAGGACGCCCTGGTCTTTGGCAGAAACCTGGACTGGTACACGGGCACGGGGCTCATCATCGCGAACCCACGCGGGTTGGAAAAGGAGGCGCTACCCAATCCAGGCGAGACTCCCATGAAATGGACCTCCAGATTTGGCAGCATCACCTTCAACCAGGTGGGCCGGGAGCTTCCCTACGGAGGCATGAATGAAGCCGGCCTGGTCGTCGAAGAAATGTCCCTGGACGAGACCGTTTATCCGACGAGAGATGCGCGCCCGGCCGTCAACGCGTGCCAGTGGATTCAATTCCAGCTCGACCGACACGCTACCGTCGTGGAAGTCCTTGAAAGCGACGCCGAGCTACGGATTGTCGACGGCGTGTCCAAGTTCCATTTCCTGGTGTGCGATCGGTCGGGAAGTGCCGCGGCGATAGAGTTCATCGATGGCCGAATGAAGATCCACACGGGAAGCGCGCTGCCGGTGGAGGTCCTCGCGAATTCCACTTTCAGGTCGTCCATGGAGCACCTGACCGCCGGCGGGCCAACGGAGAACAGGTCCCTTTCGAACTTTGCCACCGCCGCAGCCGGGGTCTCGAAGGAGCGCGTGAACGCCATCACGAATCCGGTGGACCACGCCTTTGTCACCTTGCAGGCCGTGGCCCAGGGACTCGCCACGAAGTGGAGCATTGTCTACGACCTGACGAATCGGCGCATTCACTTCAAGGTCTTCGAGACCCCCACGCTGGATTCGGGCCGCATGATCTTCATCAAGCCGCCCGGCGCGGCGAAGGCCAACGTGGTGGATCTCGGCGCCTTCGATTTCGACTGTGCCAAACCGGCGAAAATCTTCAATCTGGACCAGTGCGAAGGAGGTCCCATTGGCGGCCGCTTTCAAGACTTCACCCCTGCGAAAAACCGACAATCCATCGCAGTCGCTTTTGAATACCTTCATCGCATGGGAGTCCTTCCGGAGATCGCCACCGGGACCATCGATCAGCTTGCCGCGTATCCAGACTCCTTCCCTTGCGCTGGCGCAAAGTGAAGGAAGGGACGGGAAACGCCGCGGCGAATGGCTCACATGAAGGGGAAGATCCCTTGCCGGTGTGTTTACGGAAGCAAAACGACCGGCCTCGGGCTGCTCGAACTTCGGATAAGCGGTGATCGAAGGCAGCCGTCGAGATCGCTCAGTCATCGTCCCGGACCGGGCTCTTCCGCGCGTATGCAGCGAGGCGTGGCGGCGGCGTCGGCGAACCTTCACCTCGTACGGAGCGCCAAATGATCTGGTTCAGGAGGGCGTCGTCGATCGCGTCTTCTCGTGTGAAATTCATGCCGGCAGACACATGTCCACCCCATGCTTGAGGGGTGTTCTTCGAGCTCAAATCCACCGTCGCGGGTCGGCCTTCGTAAGGACGGGAATCGGGCTTGGCTCCAAACGCGGCAAGCATCGGCATGGCGGCGGCGTCGAACTGCGACATCGGTCGGAGGCCGAGAATAAGTTCGATCGTGCGCAGCATGCTGGCGGTGGAATACAGGGTTGAATCGACCGTGCCCCGACGGACGTATGGGCTGATAGCATAGGCGATCGTCCGGTGGGCGTCCACGTGGTCGGGGCCGTCCTGGGCATCGTCCTCGACAACGAAGACCGCGGTTTGCGGCCAGAACCGGGAATGGGTGATCGCTTCGACGACCCGTCCGAACGCGAGGTCGTTCTCCACAACGTAGGCGGTCGGTGTTGGTTTGCCCGGGGTCGTGCCTGCGGTGTGGTCGTTCGGCAGTCGCAGTATTTGCAGACGAGGCATTTCGCCCTCCGCCTCGAATCGATGAAGTTCCGAAATGAAGCGGTCAGCCCGCGCGAGGTCGCTGTAGTCCATATCGAAACTGCGGAACCATGGATCGAAGTGGTCGCGGAGGCTCGGCACGAGAGTGAAGCAAGGCTCGTTCGTGCTGGCCCCGTTATTGATGAACTCGCCGTAACTTCGATAAGACACACCCGCGGCGCGGGCGCGATCCCAGAGATAGCCTCCCGCCGGTTCGGCGATTCGGAAGCGCCCCTCGCTGGGATAAGCATATTTTCGACCCCGATTGTGGCCGTAGCTGAGAAGCCAGATCTTCTCGACGTAATCGCTCGCGTAGGCCGCCATCGACCACTCGTGGCCGTCGGCACTGACTTCGCTCTCGGCATGGAAGTTGTCGAACAGGACGAATTCGCGTGCGATCTGGTGGTGGTTGGGAGTCACCTTTTCGGGGAAAAGGCAGAGAGCGGGATCGCCGTTACCCTGGGGCAAATCGCCGAGGATTTGGTCGTAAGTGCGATTCTCCTTGATGATGTAAAGTCCCCACAGACTGACATAGAGGCGCCCCCGGGCCGGATCGAGGGCGCATCCGTAGGGATAGGGGGCATCGGAGTTCAGAACCTCCAAGAGCGCGCGAGCCCGCTTGGTGATGGCTTCATCGTCCAAGTCCCTCCACGGATCCTGGTCGCCGACCGGGGGTGCGGCGGAACGGGGGCCCAACAGAAATTCGCGCGGTGTCACCCCAGAATCAGTGAGGTGGACCTCGTTCACCAAATGGCCGAAGACGTTGGCGACGTAGAGAGTTCGACCATCCGGTGCGACCGCCAACCCCGCCGGAACGCCGCGCTCCTTCTCTTGCCGCAGCGGGAAGTGGCGTGGCCGTGAACACAGCCCGTCAACGAAGTCCCAGGCCAGCACGCGCTCCTGCCCCGCCCCACTCGCAAAGAGCTCGCGACCACTTGGAGCGAAAGCGATGCCATAGAATCCCTCCTCGATTGCCGCTCTCGACACGACTCGCTCCCGCCGTACATCGACCAAGGCGATTTCATGAGGCCCGTATCCCCTGTGCAACACCGCCACGTACTGACCAGAAGGATGAACCGCGACCGCGACTGGAAAATCTCCGAGGGGCACCTGCTTTCCGATGGGATCCAGCAGGCCACTGGTTCGGAAGCCGTAAGCGACCGTCAGGCTGCGTGCCTGGCCACATCATGCTGCCTCCGCTGCCCAGCGGGCTGGCCACGGGCGATCGTAACATGGAAAAAGGGTCACATCTCACACTTAACATGGAAAGAGGGTCACATCTCACGCTTCATCAATGCGAGCACCCGCTTCAGGCGACCTTTCTCGGTGCGGTCTCGCGCCAATCGCCGTTCGTATCGCTTGACGTTGGTCGCCACCACCCCGTAGTTCCGCAACTCCACCCGCCGGGCCAGTTCCGCCAGCTTGAGCCCACACAGCCGCCGCCCCAGATACAACGCGATATCCCATCCCGAGTCCCCATACTGGTCCCGAAACTCCGCCCACTTCCGTCCTTTGACCTCCTCGATCGCACCGATCACAGCTTCAAACGCCGGCCGCACTGCCAGCAGCCGCCGCGCCCCACGCTGTAACTCACGTTCAACCACTGCACGCTCCGGCTCAGGTTGGCTTCGGCCAATTCCAGCATCAGATGGTAATGGTTGTCCATCAGCACGAATGCATGCAGCCGCACGCGAAACCGAGCGACCATCTCCCCAAGAATCTCCAGGAAATGCAACCGGTCGCGCCGGTCCCGATAAATGGCTTTCCGTTCGTTACCGCGGGCGCTGATGTGAAACCAACCGCCCGGCTTCTCAATCCGCAAAGGCCGTGCCACGGGTACGAGGGTATCCTTCCGACGGCGCAGAGCAATTGCATAATTGTGAGATGTGACCCTATTTTTGCTATTTTTTCATCGGGGACGAAATCATGCAGCCAGCGGGACCTTCCCGGCCGGGTACTTGATCTTGAACGCCACCGACGGAGGCCTAAAGCGCCACGCCGGGGCGATGTCGTGGGAGGTTCAGGTCGGTGCCGGCACGAACTCGAAGGTCGGATTCCACGGCGCGACGCCTACCGTTCAACGAGCCAACGCGAATCAGGCCGCAGCCACCGACCTTGCCAGCGTCATCACGCTCGCCAACGAGTTGCGGTCGGCGCTGGTCGAAAAGGGCGTGATCAAAGGTGCCGAATAATCACTTGGGGTGGCCATGGAATGGTCGGCCGCCCGGACAGACGTATGCGCACCAGCGGGAACAGCTACCAAAGAAAGCAACGAAGTCGAACTTGCGATTCGGGGCCAGTTACGATGCCGAGTCGCCGGACAAAATCCAGCACCCGTTGCGGGACAAACTCTGCAAAGGGCCCGTGGCAATCCCTAACGCCGCCTACCTACCCGCGGACTCCTGGAATGAGGCGATCGTCACGGCTTGAAATCCAGCCTTTCTGGCCATATCGAGAGCGAGCACAACCTCCTTCCATCGAACCGGCGGCTCGGCTTTGATCATGAGGGTTGCGTGAGGGCGATTGGTGGCAGCAAGTGAAAGCCGTTCTGCGGCTCTGATCGGAACCAAGGCCTCGTCGTTGAGGATCCAAAGGTTCGTCCGAAGCAACGTGAGGGCATCAGAGGAGGGCCAGTTGTTTGCTTTGAGTCGGTCGAGACGCTCGTCGAGGCGGGCGACCCGTGTCGCGGAATAGAGAACAAGGGGGTGAGCATCGCCGTAGAGCCTGGCGATTTCCGAATGCCGTTTTCTCGCTCTTTCGTACGCCAGCTGAAGATCGGTGAAGGAGGGATCTCCCTGAGGCTTGCGAGATGCTGCCTCTGGTTCAGCCACTGGCAGGGGGTCGCTGTCGTTGAATATCTCCACGATCCTTTCGACAACCATGATCTCGTTCTCGCGGGCGCGGACCATGAGGAGAGCCAGGCGGTCGTTCATAAAAGCGCCGTTGGGGGAACTGGTGTTTATGCCCATAGCCTCAAGAAAGCCGCGGAAGGTTTCCTGCACCTCCGGTCGCGGTGGCGGCATCTTGCCGAGATCGTATTGGTTGGTAATTACCCCGCGGGAATACCCAAGCGCACGGGCCAACTGCTCCGGCTCAACCCGATAAACACGGGTGATAAGTTTGAGTGGGGGGGCCTGCTGCACTGGGGAGGCCACAGAATCCACCCTACTCGTGGTCGTCCCCAACTCCCCCTTCGTAGGAGAAGCCGCGATTGGGGATTCTCCATTCGTGGACGCTGGTTGGGGTCGGTCGAACGTCGAACCATCCTGAGCACGATCACTGATTGGGAGAGCAAGCGCGAGCAAGGCCAAAACGGCTGCCTGAAGGCGATCAACGGTGCTTCGACATACGGAGTTTGTTCCACGTCGGCTTACCATGGCATCGGATCGTGAGCGCGTCCGAGACTCTTGGCAAGCGGGCCAGCACCGATCTTGCCGGCGTCATCGCCCTCGGCATCGAGTTGCGGGCGGCGTTGGAGGAGAAGGGTTTGATCAATGGTGGGTCGTAACGACCAACCGCATTCGCGATCACCTCTCAACGGGAAATGGCAGCTCCTGCAACAAATCGGGCACCTGTCCTCGACTCGACAACTTCCCAATCGACCTCGCAGGCGTTATCGCCGCGGGTTGGGTTGATCGCTCCGAGGCCCGTTGCCCACCTTGCCCACTCCGTGGGAGCCGCCAAAGAGACCCAATGGCACCACCTGTTCGTACACTTTGCTGTCCACTTTGATCCTCAAGACACCCCACCCGCGTCCCAATTCCAAGGGAACGCTGACCTGAAAGCCATCGCTTCGTCTCATCCCGTCCTCATGCACACGAGTCTCCGCATGTCGTCCTAGAACCAACTCACCCTGAGACGTCTTGATCTGCAGCTCGACCTTCGGGTCATCCGCGCTCCAACGGGCTCGCTCGCGGTAGAGCACTACCTCGGCATTCGTCTCACCTGAGTTCGAGACATAGAGTGAGAGATGCCAACCGTTTTGAATCCGGCCAAGCTCGTAGCACACCCGCTTCCAGTTCACATCCGCTTCATTCTTTTCACGAGCCGGGGCAACACGAGAAGTCAGCTTGCCACCTCCATTGCCATCCGAAGACAGTACCTCCGCCGGGTCCATCAAGAACCCGGGAGGCAAGCCAATCCAATACGTTTGGCCCGAGACGCCGAGTTCAATCGAAGACTCCTCCATCACATGGCCCATCCACGGGAATTCGTACGAAACCGAGAAAGTGGCTCCCAGGCTCGATCCTACCAAACTGTAGGAGCGCCGACCTAAGTGTGAATCAGATGGGAGGGCCACCCGGCCGTCAACAAGGTGCAAGCGAACCGTGAACGAGGTAGGATCGGCGATTGGCTTTGGCAGCGGAGTATCCACACGGCTGGGGAAGGAGATGGAAAGCCGGAGCACCGGCCTCTTGTCATAACCGCCTGCGTCAACCGTCAGCCAGAATTCACCAATCCCGAGCTGCGGACTGGGGACGAGGTTATACTCGATCCTCTGCCATGAGTGCTTGCGGCCTGCGGCCGGATCCAACTCAGCGGATTGGACCAGGATCCACGATAACGCGAACACGACCACAACGCGGCAGAAGCGCCGCCAGATGGGCCAGTCGAACCACTGCGACTGTGCCAGAAGCAGATTTGGGGGATGGTCAGGCTTTCTCACCTCACGGCCTCGATGCGATCCTCGTAAACAGCGACCATCTTATGCTCTGGCAATAGCGCCTCAATGCGCGGCCACAGCCGGGCCAACAGCGCGTGAAAGTCCCTCCGCCGCATGTTCCCGAGTCGCAGATGGACGACCCACGGGGGTGGGGCGCCGGCGAGTACCCTGTCGGAGAAGTCGGCGTCCTTGGTCACGATCGCCAGTTCCTGTTCGCGGGCGAACTCCCAAAGATCTGAGTCCTCCGCACTCCGGTGAAGGGCGCGTGAACTCGAAATGACCGGCAAGGATGGCGCGAACGTGAACCGCGCCGGAAGGTTCTCGTCGATGAGGAAGCCCTTCACGCCACCTTCTCGACGACGAAGTGGTTGCCCATGAGGCGGGACGAGTACCGGAGGCAGGCGAGGACATCATCACGCGTCAGCGTTGGGTATTCCTCCAGGACATCCTCGACGGAATCCCCGGCGCCGAGAAACTCGAGGACCGTCTGGGCGGTGATCCGGGTGCCGCGAACGACCGGACGGCCATTGCAGATGGCGGGGTCGATGGTGATGCGGTCTTCCATGGCTTTGGATCGTAGGCCTGCCAGAGGCTGCCAGCAAGGGCGTCGCCGCGCCACCCGGGTCTCAACCCTGTGAGCACACTGGGTGTGATCAGAGGGAGGGAGCCGGCGCCGGTGCCCAAGCAGGCTACAGATTGGCATCGCGCTCGAACGAATGTCGCCATCCCCTCGCGAGTTGTTCGAGGTCAGCCGATTTTGAACGACTTAAGACTTTTCGTTGCGCTGCGGCGGCGCGACGAAAAGTCGGGTTGAACTGAATCCGGCGGGGAACGGGACGGGCTTTGGAAATTCCGTCAGGTTTTGGAGGGTGACAGCGCGGAACGGATGGGGATCTGCGAGGTGCGATGGCGGTTTCGGGGAGAGAAGCGACACCTCGATGATGGTGCGCGGATGAACTCGTCCGCTCTCAGGCACACGCGGCGGATCTGTTGGGTGTGGTTGTCGCGAAAGCGGAACGTCACCCAGCCGTTGTCGAAAGCCTCGATTCGGCTGTTGGTGATGGCGACCCGGAAGACATAGCGCGCGAGATAGTCGAGAACCTTGGTCCCGGAACCGGCGTGCTGGGAGTGGACCACCCATGCCTTGTTGTGCCAAACCCGAGCCGGGACCTGGTTCAGCAAACCGTGCGTCTTGAGCGCGTCGCGCATCTTGGCGCGGAAGATGACGGAGAGGGCCCGAACGGGGACGAGGAATGCCGGGTTCTTCATGCCGCTCCAGCGTTGGCCGTCGGCGGCGAGTCCGCCGGCACTGACCAGGAGATGGACATGCGGGTGATACAGCATGGCCCGGGTCCAGGTATGAAGGACTGCCAGGACGGTCGGTATCGCCCCCAGCCAGCGCGGATCGGCGGTGAGCGTGAGGACCGATGCCGCCGCGCAACGCAGCAGGGCACCGTACACCTCCTTCTGGTGGCCGAACGCGAGGAAGCGCAGTTCGGCGGGCAGCGTGAAGGTCAGCAGAAAGTGCGGTACGGGCAGCAGGAGGGAGCGCTGACGCTCCAGCCAGTCCTCGGCCTGTTCGCCGTGGCACTTGGGACAGGGCCGGTTCCGGCAGGAATGATAGGCATAGCGCAGGTGCCCGCAGTGATCGCACTGCGCCCCGTGGCCGCCAAAGAACTCGGTGCGGCAGTGCTCGATGTCGCGCAACGCGCGCTCCTGGCTGGGGAGCAACGTGTGGCTGGCCCGGTAGGCCGCACCGTGTTGGCGGAAAATGTCCGCCACCTCGATCATGCTGGCCCGGGCGTTACAGACCGCGCATCAGGGCATTGAGGGGATCGCGAAGGGTGGCCAGCGCTGGCGCGGTCAGGTGGGTGTAGAGCGCCGTGGTGTCGGCCGAGGTGTGGCCCAGGTTGGCCTGGATGAGCCGCAGGCTGACTCCGGCTTCCAGGAGGTGCGTCCCATGGCAGTGGCGCAACGTGTCCCAATACTACTCATGTTCCGAGCGTTTTACGGATCGAATACCGCTATCATCCGCGGCGCGGCACGGAAGTTGAAGTCGTTCGAGTGCTTCGCAGAGGCCAAGACGTCATCCTCGTCGTGCGTCTGCCGGATG
>CAWJDJ010000005.1:0-235770 GCA_963841495.1 uncultured Verrucomicrobiae bacterium | reverse complement strand
TTTCCGGGAACTACGGCCTCCTGAATGTCGGCCAACAGAGTTCGGAACTCGTCGTCTGGGATGCCCAGGGGCCCGCCCATATCCGGTGGTTTCCGTGGGGTGCGGGTTCGACCGGCGGAACCCTGCCGTGCGCCGAACCTGGAGCCGGTTCGACGCCGAGCGCCGGTCTGCTACCGGACGCCGGGTCGACGGAGAACGTCCCGCCGTCGCTCGTGGAGGCGTTGGCCGCCCTGCGGGGCGGTGATCGCCTGTTTCTGACGGGTCCGGGCGCGGGGAGACCCGCGGTGGCTTCGATGCTTGCCCGGCAACTCGCCCCCGGCGTCGGTTGCGACTCCCTCGAGAAGGGCGGGGCGCAGGACATCCCGGCCGCGCTTCGCGGCCTCAAACGAAGCCTGGAGGAGCGGAACGGTCGGGCCCCGGTCGTGCTTCACCGTGAATCGGGGGAAGGCGGAATGGCCGTGGGCCGACAGAGGACGCCCTGGGCGCCCCTCGCGGTAGCCGGCGGGCTTCTGCTGGCGCTGCTGGTCGTGCCCTATGGACAGGCCCTCCTCCTGGGGCCGTCGCTGGCGCGCCGGTTGGCCACGATCCAGGTGGATGAAACCCGGCTCGCGATGATCGACCGAGAGTTCGATTTCCTCAGGTACCTCAGGCAAAACCAGCCACCCTATCCCGACGCCCTCCTCATCCTGTCCAAAACCATGGCCCCCGGATCGCATCTGGACTCGGTGACCATGAACCGCCGCGGCGAAATGGCCCTCAAGGGCTTCATGCGCACCGCCCAGGAGATCGTGGATTTCAGGTCCAAACTCGTGGATTCGGGCTTCTTCTCGACTGTCGTCATCGACGAACAGAATCCTGCCCCGAATCACCAGAAGGTCGATTTTCGGATCTCCGCGAAGTGGAAACCGATCGAGGCGAGGCAGGGACTGGAGATCCTGAAGATCGCCACCAACGAGGTGGTCCAGGGAATGTCGGCCGTCCATCATGGACCGGCCGTCCTTCCCGCGGGTATCGCCCTGCCGCCACCCGGCCCCGGTGGCAGACCTTCGGCTACCGGAACGGCGAGAAGAAGGCCCTGATTCAACATGCGTCCGCTCACCGAACACGAGAAGCGCACCGTCCGCGTGGCCGGCATTTTTATCGCGGTCTACCTGGTGTTGTTCTTTGGCTTTCGGGTTTGGAACTACGCTCAAAAGAAGCGGCGCGAGTACCGTCTGACGGTCGTGAACGCCACTGCACTCCGGGATCGGCTCGCCGTTTATGCCGACAAGTCCCGAGCCATCCAGGACATGATGGAGCAGTTCCGAATGGATCCGGCACAATTGTCCAGGACAACCCTCGTCGCCGAGGCGACCGCGGCGATCCACAAGAGCGCGATGGGCAGCGGGATTCAACTCGGCTCCGTCCGCGAGACCCCGTCGGGTGCGGCCGCGCGCGAGTTGAGCGCTGTCCAGCTTGAGGGCATGGGCCCGGTCCCCTCGATTTTGCGCTTCCTGGAAGGTCTGGGGACCCTCGGCTTTCCACTCGTGGCTGATTCCCTGGAGCTCTCGCCCGCGCCAGGCGGACCCGGACAGCTCAAGATGAGTGTGACCATCGTGATCCTGGACTTCGATCAGTGGAAGGCGAAGGAGGACAAACCCCATGCTTGAACGATCCGAGGGTGTCCTGAGGATTGTCTGCCTGGCACTCGGCGCCGTGCTGCTCGCGCAGGTCGCGCGGATCGCGGTTCATCGAGATCCCCTCGGAACGATCGTCATCCCGAGTGTTCCGACCTGGACCGCACCGAAGCCGGACGCCACGGGATCCACTCCCCCCTCGCCACCCCACGCCGGTCCACCCCCAGCCCCCCGCGGACCTGCCGGAATGATGCCGGGCTTTCGCGGACCCGGAATGGCGGCGCCCGGTCCAGGCCTTCCCTCCGAACAACAGCGTCGCGTCGACAGGATCGTTCAGAGCGGTCTGCTGGGGCCGATCATTCGTCCGCCGCCAATGGCCCTGATCGGAATTGCCGGCGATCGTGTGCTGTTTCGCGCCCCCAATGGCCAGACGGGCCTCATCAAGGAGGGCGAGGAACTGGGAGGCGTGCGCCTGGTGCGTATTGGCACCAACAGGGTCCTCGTCGTGGAAGACGGACAGGAGAAGGAACTGTCTGTGTTCGGGGGATTCGGCGGCGAAAGCCTCTTGCTCAAGACCAATGTAGACCATCCCTAACACGTTCGATGAAGCTCCACCCCAACGTCGCGCTCGCGACCGCACTGCTTCTGCCCCTGACGCAGGTCCTCGTCTCCTGCGGCAAGCCGGCCGGCCCGGCGGGGCCTGAATCGGTCGGGACTGCGGCTGCCGCCAACACTGTGGCGTCGACGAACGCCGTTGCGATTGCCGGAACCAACGCGCCCCCCGAGGCCACCAACGCGGTGCCGGCGGGAACGAATGCTCCGGCCGCGCCATCCGGGGGCGCCACGAATGGCCCTCCCGGGTCGCCGCCGGCCGCCGGGGGAGCCGCACCGCCAGGGGCTCCTCCTTCAGGACCGGGCGGAGCGCAGGCTGAAGCCAGCGGCTCCAGCACCAATGAGATCCAGGTCAGCTTTCAGGGCGCCCAGGTCGACATGATTGTGCAATGGCTCGCCCAGACGACGGGCAAGACCGTCATCAAACACCCGCGCGTGCAATGCCAGCTTACGATCGTGAGTTCACAGAAGGTCCCCAAGCGCGACGCAATCAACCTGGTGTATCGGGCACTCGCCCTCGAAGGTTACAACGCGATCGAGACCGCCAACTCGATCCTCATCGTTCCGGAGGGCCAGGACGTGAAGATGAATCCCGAGATCATCGACGGCGCGGCCTCCAATATCCCCGAGGGCCGGCAACGCCTCATGAAGATCTTCCAACTCGAGCACGTTCAGCCGGCGGACCTTCGCGAAAAGATCAAGCCCGTCCTTTCCGACAAGGCGACCGTCGACATGGATGAGCACTCCAATCGGCTCATTGTAACCGACTTCACCGACAACATCCGGCTCCTGGCGGAACTGATTCGGGAATTGGACGTCACTTCCATTGGCGATTCCGTGATCGAGGTGATCCCGCTGAAATACGCGGGCGCGGAGGAATTGGCGAGTCTCGCGGGCCTGATCCTCAATTCCCACGCCTCCAATCCTGCAAGTCCCAAGGGTTCGAGCTCCAGCCACGGACCCCCGCCCGGCCCGATGGGGGGCCCGCCGGGAATGCCGTCGCCCTCGCCGGGACCCCCGGCCGCGGGTGGGGGTGGGGGTGGGGGCGCCGGCGATGACATCCGGATCTGGCCGGACAAGATGGCCAACCGGATCATCGTTTCCGTTCCGCAGTCCCGGCTGGATGAGGTGCGCAAGCTGGTCAGCATTCTCGACACCCAGAAGGCCGACGACGTCATGGTGCGGACCATCCCTCTGAAGCACGTCCAGGCGGCCGACCTCGTGAAGGAAATAGGTCCGTTGTACCAGAAGGTCGGGGGCACTTCGCCGAAGGAGCGGATCGAAGTTGCGGCGAACGAGCGGTCGAACTCCCTGATCGTCCTCTCCAGCGAGTCGAATTACAAGGGGGTCGCCGATCTCGTCACGGCGCTCGACACCGAGGAAGCCCAGGAAAAGATCCTCCGCACCTTCATTCTCAAGAATGCCGACGCGACGGACGTCGCCAAACAACTGCAGGAACTCGGGGAAGGCCAGGATTCATCCTCGCGTTATCCCTATTACATCTTCTACGGCGGCCGCGACCAGGGCGCCTCCAAGAAGATGAGCGTCGTGGCCGACCGGCGGCGCAATGCCGTCGTGGTCCAGGCGCCGCCGGCGCAGATGGAAGGCATTGAGCGAATGATTCGCCAGCTCGACGAACCGGTGAGCGATGAGAATCTCGCGCCGCGGATCTTCCACCTGAACTATGTCAGTGCCGTCGACATCGAGGACGTTCTGAATGAGCTGTTCGTGAAGAAGCAGCAGAACCGTCCCTATTTCTATTACTACGACGATTATCCGTCCGAGACCGCCGATCGGGATGTCGGCCGTCTTTATGGAAAACTCCGTGTCATCAGCGAGCCGTACTCGAACTCACTCATCGTCACCTCCAACTCAAGAGAGAACCTTGCCGTGGTGGAGGAAATCCTCAAACAGCTCGATGTGCCTTCCCAGGCCGGCGAGACGACCTTCCGGGTGCCGTTACGTTTTGCCAAGGCCAACACCCTGGCCAACAGTCTGAACATCCTCTTCGCCAAGAACGGGTCGCCGCCTCTGCGCCAGAATGCCCAACCCCAGCAGCCCAACGCCGCCCAGCCTCAAACGCAGAACCGATCGAACGGTCCCCAGGGAAGCAGCTTTGAACTCGACGAGGAATCGAAGGAGGAAGGCTACTTTCCGTGGTTGGGGGGCCAGCCCGACAACCCGCGCGGCCTCGACGGCCGGACGACGACCCGCCAGGTCAGCGACCTCGTCGGGCGGGTTCGTGTCGTCGCTGACGAACGGAGCAACGCGCTGCTGGTCTCGGCGAACCTGCATCTGCTCCCGCAGATGATGAAACTCATCGATGAACTCGACGCGCCGACAGCCCAGGTTCTTATCGAGGCGCGCATCATCGAAGTCACCACCGATGCCCTCGACAAACTCGGCGTCCGATGGTCGCCTGATGGAAGTCAGACCTTCTCCCCCGACGATTACGACAACGCCATCCTCGGCAGCGGAAGTTCCCGATACCTCAAGGGCTTCGGCGGCAACACGACGGTGAATAATCCCGGGCTCGGCAATGTGGCTTCGACTCTCTCCCAGCTTCGGTCCGGCATCCTGGACGCAACGGTCCACCTGGACGTCCTGATCCAGTTTCTCCGAAAGAACGCCAACGCCACGGTCCTTGCCGAGCCTCAGATCAATGTGTCCGACAACGAAATGGGACGGCTGTTCGTCGGCCAGCAGGTCCCTTTCATCACCGATAGCCAGGCCACGGACGTCGGCGGCCTGCGCCAAAGCTTCGACTACAAACTCGTCGGCATCATCCTCGAGGTCACTCCGCACATCAACAACACGGGCGACGTCGCCCTGCGCATCCGTGCCGAGTCCTCCTCCGTCCAGCAGGGCCAGACCCTGTTCGGAGGCGCCATCCTCGATACGCGCAACTTCCGTACAGATGTCACCGCCAAGAGCGGCGAAATCCTCGTCCTCGGCGGCATCATCCAAAAGCAAATCTCGGACACCGTCCGGAAGGTGCCGTTACTTGGCGACATTCCAGGCCTGGGCTGGGCCTTCAAGAAGAAGGACAAGCTCGTGCGGGACGTGGAGCTGATGGTGTTCCTCCGGCCCAAGGTTACCCGGACGCCCGACGAGGCGCGCGCCCTGCTCGAGGAACTCGACGAAAGAACGCCGCTCCTCAAGAAATGGAGGGAAGATGTCGAACCCCCGGCCCGGCTCAACCCGGAGAAGAAGGCGTCCCCGAGTCTCAACCCGGAGGGCCAACCGGACGACAAAAAGGATGCCGACCACCCTGCGAAGTCGCCAAAGCAGTAAGCCCAATCCGATAGGCCTCAAAGCGCCGATGCCATGAACGCTTTGAGAGGCCGGGGGTCGGAGAAAACCGGCTTGCGGCGGGACCCTTGAGAGGTGACAAACGCGGATCGACCGGTGCACGGCGACGGCACACGCACCTCTCCGGCGATTTTCGTCATGCTGAGCGCGTTGTGGGTCTTTTTGGGAGGCGGGTTGGGCAGCCTGGCCCGGTGGTGGGTTTCCGGTTGGATTGCGCGAACAGTGGGCGAGACCTTTCCGTGGGGCACACTGGCGGCGAACGTATCCGGTTCGCTCCTGATCGGCGTGCTGGCCACGCTGACCGGGCCGGAAGGCCGCTGGCTTGCGCCGGTGTCGATGCGACAATTCCTCTTGCTGGGAGTCTGCGGTGGCTACACGACATTTTCGTCGTTCAGCCTGCAGACCCTCACGCTGGTCCAGGATGGAGAATGGTTTCGCGCCGGCGCCAACGTCGTCCTGTCCTTCGTCCTCTGTCTCACGGCCGTCTGGATCGGACATGTTCTGGCCCTGTACCTTGTCCGTGGCGCTCCCCGATGATATGCAAATTCCCGCCGAATCCCTGTTACTGCGGATCTTCCTGGGCGAGAGCGACCGCTGGCATCATCAACCTCTCTACGAAGCGATCGTCTTGAAGGCGCGAGAGGCGCACCTGGCCGGCGCGACGGTGCTGCGGGGCCCGATGGGATTCGGCAAGGCGAGCCGGCTTCACACCGCCAAGATTCTACGGCTTTCGATGGACCTGCCGGTGGTGATCGAGATCGTCGACGCGGAGGAGAAGATCCGCGCGTTTCTGCCGATCCTGGATCCGATGATGCAGGGCGGACTGGTCACCCTGGAGAACGTGCACGTCGTGCATTACCGGTCCCCTGACGAGTCGCCCGCGGCGCAGTCGGACTGAACGGTGAGGAGTGCGTAGTTGCGCTTGCCCTTGCGCAGGAGGAGGTGCCGACCGAAGAGGAGGTCGGATGCGGCGGCGTGGCGGAGGACCGAGGATTCCCGGACGTTGTTGAGGTAGATCCCTCCGCCTTCGATGTCCTTTCGGGCCTGTCCCTTCGAAGGGGAAAGGCCGCTTTGCACCAGGAGTTCGATGAGGGAAGTGCCGGGACCTTCGAGAAGCGAACGATCCATCACGCGCGTGGGCACTTCACCGACAACCTCGTTGAAGACGTCTTCGCGAAGACCATCGAGTCCCCCGCCGAAGAGGATTTCCGACGCCTGGATGGCATCCCGACACGCGGTCTCGCCATGCACCAGGACGGTCAATGCGCGGGCCAACTGTTTCTGAGCGGCGCGGGCGCCGGGGTTGGATGCCACCTCGTGTGCGAGGGCTTCGACCTGGTCCCGAGGGAGCAAGGTGAGGACCTTGAGGAGCCGGATGACCTCGGCGTCCTGGCTTTGCATAAAGAACTGGTAGAACCGATACGGCGAAGTCCGACGGGGGTCCAGCCACACGGCGCCGGCCGCTGTTTTTCCGTACTTGGTACCGTCCGGTTTGGTGAGCAGCGGGAAGGTGAATCCCCAGACGGTCGTCTCGAGTTTGCGCCGGCAAAGCTCGACGCCTGCCGTGATATTCCCCCACTGGTCAGTCGCACCGATCTGGAGTTCGCAGTCCATCTCGCGGCGAAGGTGGTAAAAATCGAAGGCCTGGAGGAGCATGTAACTGAACTCGGTGTAGCTGATTCCCGCGTCGCGGTCCTCCATCCGGGAGCGGACGGATTCCTTGGCGATCATCCAGTTCACGGTGAAGTGTTTTCCGATGTCGCGGAGGAACTCGAGATAAGTGACAGGCGCCGTCCAATCCGCGTTGTCGACCAGCCGGGCGGGATTTGCGCCGGCTCCAAAATCCAGGAACCGCGCGAGCTGATCGTTGATGCGCTCGATGTTATGGAGGACCTGCTCGCGGGTTTGAAGATTGCGTTCGGAGGATTTGCCGGAGGGATCTCCGACCATGCCCGTGGCGCCGCCGGCCAGCACAATGGGACGGTGGCCGGCCATCTGAAATCGCCGGAGGCACAGGAGAGGCACGAGGTTGCCCACATGAAGGGAGTCCGCCGTCGGATCGAACCCGCAATAGAGCGAGATCGGACCGCGGGCGAGGCGCGCGGACAGGGCCTCGCGATCCGTGCAATCGGCGTACAAATCCCGCCAGGCGAGTTCGGACAGCAGTTCCATCGGGCCGCCCAGAGTAGGCGGTCTCCCCGAGCGGTGTCACCACGAAGAGAACACGTCCCGGGGGAGAGCGCGATTGGCGCTTCGCACAGGGACGCCCGGCGGGTAGTTTTTCCGCGAGGTGTCACTCACGCTTTATGACCTCCTGCCGAAGGACGGTCCGGTCGGGCCCGAGGATCTCCTGGGGCGGTTCCTACAATTCGCCGAGGATCGGCGTCTCGTGCTCTACCCGGCGCAGGAGTCGGCCATCCTCGAGTTGGTCGAGGGACACAACGTCATTCTGAACACGCCGACGGGTTCCGGAAAGTCCCTGGTGGCGGCGGCGCTGCACTTCCAATCCATCGCCGCGGGGCGTCGATCGGTCTACACGTGCCCGATCAAGGCGCTGGTGAATGAGAAATGGATGGCGTTGTGCCGGGAGTTCGGCGCCGACAACGTGGGCCTGAGCACAGGCGATGCGACGGTCAACCGGGAGGCCCCCATCCTGTGCTGCACGGCGGAGGTCCTCGCCAACATCGCCCTTCGGGATGGCGCCGCGGCGCCGTTCCACGATGTCGTCATGGACGAGTTCCATTGGTACGCGGATCGCGATCGCGGTGTCGCCTGGCAGGTGCCGTTGCTGTCACTTCCCCAGGCGCGCTTTCTCCTGATGTCGGCGACTCTCGGAGATACCGCCTTCTTTGAGGAGGAACTGACGCGCCTGAATGCGCGACCGACGATAGCCGTCAAGGCCGTGGAGCGTCCGGTGCCGCTGGAATTCATCTACGCCGAGACGCCGTTGCCCGAGACCCTCGAAGACCTTGTCCGCGGAGCCAAGGCACCGGTGTATCTCGTCCATTTCACGCAGGCTGAGGCGGCCCAAAGCGCGCAGGACTTCATGAGCCTCAATGTCACCAACCGGGAGGAGAAGGCGGCGCTTGCGTCGGCGGTCGAAGGGTTTCGATTCAGCAGTCCCTACGGTCCGGACATCCGGCGGTGGGTGCGTCACGGCATCGGCCTGCATCACGCCGGGCTTCTGCCCAAGTACCGTGTGCTTGTCGAGCAACTGGCCCAGCGCGGTCTGCTCAAGGTCATCTCAGGTACCGACACCCTGGGCGTCGGCATCAATGTCCCGATCCGCACGGTTCTCTTCACGCGCCTGTGCAAATTCGACGGGCAGAAGGTGGGCATCCTGTCCGCGCGCGATTTTCACCAGATTGCCGGCCGGGCCGGCCGCAAAGGCTTCGACGATCGCGGTTGGGTGGTCGCGCAGGCGCCCGAACACGTCATCGAGAACCTTCGGCTCGAGGAGAAGGCGAAGCGCGGCGGGAAGAAATTCCAGCGCCGGCAGGCGCCCGAGAAGAATTTCGTGAACTGGGATCGGAAGACCTTTGACCGGCTTCTTGCTGCGTCCCCGGAGCGGTTGACGTCCCGCTTCGCCGTGACCCACGGGATGCTCCTGAATGTCCTCAGCCGGGATGCCGACGGCTGCGCCGCGATGCGCGAGCTGATTCGGAGGTGCCACGATTCGCCGAACCAGAAGAAGATGCACATGCGCCGCGCCTGGCAACTCTTCCGGTCGCTCCTCCAGCGGGGAATCGTCGAGTTCACGGACGGGCCGAGCGCGACGGGCCGTAAATTGCGGGTCAACGTCGACCTGCAGGAGGATTTCTCGATGGACCAGACGCTTTCGCTGTATCTCATCGAAACCCTCCCACTGCTGGACGCGCAGGCACCGCAGTACCCGCTCGAACTCCTGACGCTGGTCGAATCCATTCTCGAGGACCCCGATGTCATCCTGCGACGGCAACTCGACAAGCTGAAGGCCGCCCGATTGGCCGAATGGAAGGCGGAAGGCATGGAGTACAACGAACGCATGGTGGAATTGGACAAGCTCGAACATCCGAAGCCGCTGCGGGATTTCATCTACTCCACCTTCAACGCGTTTTCCGACCGGCATCCCTGGGTGGGACAGGAGAACATCCATCCCAAGTCCGTTGCCCGCGAAATGTTCGAACAATTCTGGTCGTTCGCGGACTACATCAAGATCTACGAATTGCAGCGCTCAGAAGGGTTGCTCCTTCGACACCTCAACAGTGTTTTCAAGGTGCTTGCGCAGACGGTGCCCGATGCCGCCAAGACCGACGCCGTGCGCGAAATGGAGGCCTACCTTGGGACCTTGATCCGCGAGGTCGATTCCAGCCTGTTGGAGGAATGGGAGCGGATGCGTGATCCGTTGTACCAGCCGCGAGATGAACGGATCGAGCCGCGGCCGCCAGGATCCGAGATGGCCGAACGCGATATCACTCGCAATGCCGCCCGGTTCACCGCGCTGATTCGCAATAACGTCTTCGCGGTGATCCGCGCCCTGGCCAACGAAGACTTCGCGACGGCCGCGGAAGAACTCGGCAAATCCGCCGCCGTGTCAACGGACACCGCGATTCCCGTCCCGGACTGGACGCCAGAACGCCTCCGCGAGGTCTTCGATGCCTATGTCGCCGCTCACGGCCGGATCCGCCTCGACCCGGAGGCGCGCAACGCACGGCATACCTACGTCCGCCCGATTGAACCGGAAAAGTGCTGGCGTGTGGAACAGGTGCTCGTGGATACGATGGACCAGAACGACTGGGTCCTCGAGTTCCGGGTCGACCTGGCCCGCTCCGGAACCGAGGGGCGGCCTGTGATGGTCCTCGCCCGATGCGGGCCGGTCTGATCCGCATCGGCCCGGCCCCGGCCGCCCTGTCCCTTCGCGGAAGACAAAGCGCGGCCGGAGGACCTCGTTCAGGCCGGTATGTTCAGCGGCGTCAGGGCACAGCTTTTGGAGAAGCCCATCGCCCGTCTGATCGTTGGGAACAGGCGCGCGCTCGCGATCGCGAGCGAGATCTCGATGAGACCCTCCTCGCCGTACCGATTCCGGATTCGGGTCCGAAGGTGATCTTCGTCCCTGGCGCGTTCAACGATCGCCCACGAGAAGCGCGCGACATCGGCAAGATCCTCCGGGAGATCCTCGGGACGCTGTCCGATGACGGCACTCAGGATTTCGTGGGGGACGCCCGCCTTCCTCGCCATGTTCAGCTCGATCTGCACACACGCCCCGCAGTCCTCGGCCAGAGTCGTTTGCAGACGCGCAATGTGAAGGGAGGCCGATGGCACCCGGCGCCTGTGCGACGACAGCGGCTTCAGCAATCCGAGCTTCCACGCCGCCGCGGGGGCGTGCCGCGCCATGTGTCGCAGGTAATCCAGCCGGACTCCAAAGATGCGCTCCTGGCCTTCGATCCCGCGTTCAATCAAATTCGGAGCCATCACTGCCTCCCTTCTGTGCGGGTGCCTCCTTCAAGGGAGCAAACCGTGCCCAACGATCGCGCAAGGCAGAGTGGCCGGTTCCCGCAGAATCGCGGCCGGACGAGGTTGGTTTCTTGTTCACATCGATCAAGTAAGCCGATTGCGTGCCGACTGCAAATGGAACGAAAGGGGGGCACGCCGCCTCCCGTATGGGACGATGGAACCTATGCACCCGCCGGCAACGCTGCCGAACCGGCCTCGTGGGACACCCCCGTCCCCGATCGACGCCGCAGAAGGACCGCTGGACAGGATCCGGACCCTTTCACGGGGAACGCTGCGTCGCTGCGTCAAGAAGATTGAAATTCACGTGACAATGGGTGTGTGGTTGAGGTCATGCGCCCATCCTCGTGCTGCTTCATCGTCGTCGCATCTCTCGTCCTTTCCGGCACCGGGAGGGGTGCCGATCCGCGGTCGGATGTCATCGAACGGACGTTCACGGCGGCCCCCGGCGGGAAACTGGTGATCGACGCCGATCGCGGCAGTTTGACGATTGAAGGAGTGGAGGGAAACACGGTGCGCGTGGAGGTTGCACGGCGCGTCGTGCGAGGATCGGACTCTCGGGCGGCGGCTCTGCTCGAGCGGCATCATGTCGAATTCACCGAATCCAAGGGGGAGATCCGGGTCGAGGCGAAGCTGGACGGTGAGAACAGGTGGAACTGGCGCGGGCCCCAGTTGCAGGTCGAAATCCGGGTCATGGTTCCCCGCGAGTTCAACATCGATGCGCAGACGGCCGGCGGAAGCGTGCACGCCTCGCGCGTTCAGGGCACGTTGGCCCTGAAGACGTCCGGCGGGTCACTGCAACTGGAGGGTCTTGCGGGCAAGGTGCAGGGAAAGACCTCGGGGGGCTCAATCAAGGCGTCTGGTCTTGCCGGCAAGGTGGAACTCGCCACCTCCGGAGGCAGCATCCAGATCTCCGATGTCAGCGGTGAGGAATTGAAGGTGAACACCTCCGGCGGCTCGATTCACCTCGACGGCATCGATGTCCCGGTGGACGCCCGCACCTCCGGCGGCAGCATTGAAGTGGAATCGTCCGCAACGCCGCTTCGCGCCTCCACGAGCGGGGGAAGCGTGAGCGCGACTCTTCGTGCCGCGCCCAAATCCGAGGTCAACCTGCGCACCTCCGCGGGCGGTGTGACGCTGAGCCTTCCCGGGAACGCCGCCTTCGATCTCGACGCAGCCACCAGCGCGGGCGGGGTCCATAGCGAGTTCCCCATCACGGTGACGGACAGCCGCGAGCACAGTTCGCTCCGTGGACCGGTGAATGGTGGTGGCGCGAAGATCGTCCTTCGCACCAGCGCGGGAGGCATCCGCATCAAGAAATCCTGAGGGAAACCGCCGGTTGGGAGCGAGGTTTCTCCCTTCAGGCCGCTTCAATACCCCGACGGCACGCGCGTCGAAGTTTTTGTCGGCCGCCGTCCCGTCCCGTCCCGGTGAAGCGGCCTAAAGGCCGCGGTCCGACCCGGCGGCATCGCGCCTGCCAAGGATTTCGCGGGCTCGCGGACGGTCGCCTTTCGCAAGACCTCTATGAAATAGGCAGGCTAGACGGGTGCCAGCCACCGAAACGGTGTCCAGGGCAGATTTCGAAGAAGCCCGAATAGAAGAACGACGGCGAACAGGAGCCACACCCGTCGCGGCGTCAGGAGAGGGGGCCCCTGGCGAACTCGTCCGCGGAGCCATCCGATGCCCCCGATCGGAATTCCCACCACGATCAGGGCGTTGGAACGAAGCGCCTCGAGCCAGTGGCCATGCAGAAGGGCGTGAACGGCGCGCAATCCGCCGCACCCGGGACAGAGCCACCCCGTGAGAGTGTGAAACGTGCACCGCGGGAAAAAGAACTGGCCCCGCGGCCGGAATAAAAAAAGGAGGACGAGTCCCGCAAGGATGGCGGCGATCCCAGTCGCGCGAAGGGCGGTCATGGCGGGCGACCCCGCCCGGGATGCGTCGGACGACGGGGCAGGCGGCGCCATCCGAGGAGCCGGATGACTCTGAGGGCCGGGTGGGAGGGACGTCGTCACCGGGATCCGACGTTGGACTTCAGCGGAAGGCCGATTTGACCTCGGGCTTGAAGAGAACCGTCAAGACCCAGATCCCGATCGGCAGACCGATGCAACAGCACGGCGACGTGCAGGGAATCGCCGCAAGCACGGTTGCCGTCACCACGAGACCGAAGCTTTCCAGCACCCGCATCTTTTGCGCGGCGAAGATCACCAGGCCGCTGATCACCAGCCCGATCAGGGAACTGATGATCGCCATCGGACCCTGCATCTGTTCGATCATGTCGAACATCGGTCTGAGTTCCTGTGGAATGTCGCCACGGGGTGGACGAAAGCTCGCTCCGAAGAAATTCCCGACCAGCCCAATCAGGGCGCAGATGAGGCAGAGGACCCCGGCGACGAGAAGACCCGTGGCCGGACCCTGGACCAGTTGGCGCGCCCGCTCCGGGTCCGCAAGGGTCGGTCCGGGCGGATAGGCCGAGGGCAGTGGGACTACCGCGGGAATGCCGGTGGCTGCAGGCGCGGGCGTGATCGGGCGCTGGAGTTCGGCGAACATCGACGCGAACTCGGGCACCGATCCGAGCGGGACCCAGGGGCCCCCCTCCTTTTGGACAAGGGTCTGGGCATTCGCGCGGTTGTCGCGGATCCATTGCGCGAGTTGATCGAAACTGACCGGTCCGTATTCCTTCTGATCGCCGCCAATGATTTTAAACATGCGAACCCTCTGAGTGATGACCGTGGGTAAGGTCGTGGAACGGACCCGCCGGTCGCAAGTCGGAATCCGTTGTCAGCGCTGCACCTGGGCAAGTTTCGCGGCCGCCCGTCCCGAATCGAGAAGTTCCGTGGCGCGGTCCCATCCCTCCAGGATGCTCCGAGAGCGGCCCGCAAGGAAAAGGGCGGCGCCCGCGTTGAGGAGAACCGCGTCGCGCTTGGGTCCGCGCTCCTCGCCGGAAAGGAGGCGGCGCACGACCTGGGCGTTGGCCTCGCGATCCCCACCCGCCAGGTCGCCCAGGACGGTCGGTTGGACCGGCAGATCCCGCAGGGGCAGCGTGCTGACCGAGAAACCCCGCTCGTGATGAAATTCGGCGATCATCGTGTCCCCAACCGTCGATATCTCATCCAGGTAACCGTCCGGTGTCCGTCCGCACACGACGAATGCCCGCCGCACGCCCAACTGCTGAAGCACCCTTGCCAGCGGCGAGCACAGCGCCGGCGTCGACACCCCCACCAGTTGAGCCGCGGGTCGCGCCGGATTCAAAAGAGGACCCAGAAAATTAAAGATGGTACGTTCGCCGCGTTGGGCGCACAGGCGCCGTGCGGACGAGATGTTCCGGAACACAGGATGAAATCGGGGTGCGAAGAAAAAGGCGAAGTCGTGATCACGCAACGCCGCCGCCGCCTCGGCGGGAGAAAGATCTATCGGAATGCCGAGCGCCTCGAGAACGTCCGCGCTCCCCGACCTCGACGTCACCGCGCGATTTCCGTGCTTCGCAACCGGCACATCCGCGCTCGCGACGACCAGCGCGACGGTCGTCGAGATGTTGAAGGTGTTCTGTGCGTCGCCTCCGGTTCCGCAGACGTCGATGATCCCGCGACGGCGGGTCGCCTCGTCGATCGGCGGCTCAATCGCCAGGCACCGCAATTCCCGCGCGAAATGGGCGATCTCGTCGGCGGTTTCCCCGCGCAATGCCAGGGCCGAAAGGAATTCGGCCTTCGTTTCCGGAGGCAGATCGGGATCGACCAGGGCGCTGACTCCCTTCGTGATGGATTCGCGGTCCAACTCGGCCCCCGACCGCACGCGGCGGGTCAACGCATCCAGCATGGAGATCAGGATAACCCGTCAACGGAGCGGGCCGCGAGCCGGATCTCCCGTGCCGTTTCCATGGTTTGGGAAGGCGCCTCTCCAGCCACGCCAGCCGCGCTTTCACTCCCAGACCCCAATCGCGGCCATGACCCCTGCTTCTGAAGGACACGCCGAGGTGCTTCCGACCCACTCGCCCGCGCTCTTCGAGATCGCGGTACAGCGGGCGATCGCCGTCTTGCGCGACGGCGGTGTCGTCGGGCTCCCCACCGAGACCGTTTATGGTCTTGCCGCGGACGCACGGAACCCGGCGGCTGTCCGAAGGATCTATGAGATCAAGGATCGCCCCACTCATAACCCGCTCATCGTGCACGTCGGTGGCGAGCCAATGGCCCGGACCTGCGCCCGGGAGTGGCCGCCAGTGGCCGTCACGCTGGCGCGCGCGTTCTGGCCGGGGCCACTCACCCTGGTCCTTCCGCGCAGTCCGTCGATCCCCGACGAAGTGACGGCCGGCGGGGATACTGTCGGGCTACGCTGGCCGGCTCATCCCCTCATGCAACGGATCCTTCGGGATGGCGGACTTCCCCTCGCGGCTCCCAGCGCGAATCGGGCGAACCAACTGTCGCCGACGACGGCCGACCATGTCTTGCGGTCGTTGGGCGATCGGCTTTCGCTCGTCATCGATGGCGGCGCCTGTCATGTGGGCATCGAATCGACGGTTCTGGACCTGACCGTTCACCCGCCGCGCATCCTGCGTCCCGGCATGATCGACGGATTCTCTCTGGCCGCTGTCGTGGGTGAGCTCGCTGGCGGTCAGGCGATCGAGGGAACGCCTCGCAGCCCTGGTCAATTCCCACGACACTATGCCCCGCGCGCCCGGCTGCTGCCGGTCTCCTGGCGTGACGAGGGTGAACTCCTGGCGCTCCTCCGGGCGCGCGGAATCGACCCCGCTGAAGTGCATGTGCTCGCCTATGACCATATCCCGTCCACGGCCCATTTTCATCGTGTGTGCGTCCTACCGCATGACCCGCCGGCTTACGCTCGGGCCCTGTATGCCGAGTGGCACCGGTGCGATGAGTTGGGTGCCCACTGGATCGTGGTCGAAGCCGTCCCTGCGTCCGCGGCATGGCAGGGCATCGCCGATCGACTCGGACGGGCGGCATTCAACCTTCCAGGCTGAACTCGATTGCCCGGCCCCGGGACCGAATGGTATGCCGGTCGCCGCGATCCGAGCGTGCGCTCATGCAGTCCGGTAACCCCGCCTATTCGATCATCCTGCCCGTTTACAATGAGCAGGACAATGTGGGCCCCCTTCTCGAGGAGATTCGGACCGCGCTGGCGCCTCTGGGTCAGCCCTGGGAGGTCATCGCGGTGGACGACGCCAGTCGTGACCGAAGTGTCGATGTCCTGAGGGGGCTTTCCGGCAGCCATCCCGAGTTGAGAATCCTCCGACATCGCTTCAACTGCGGTCAGAGCGCGGCGTTCGTCTCCGGACTTCACAGCGCCCGTGGCGGGATTGTCATTACCCTCGATGCGGATCGGCAGAACGACCCGGCCGAACTGCCCCGCATGATCGCCGCATTGTCGCCGGACATTGCGGCGGTCCTCGGGGTCCGGCGGCGGCGGCACGATTCCCTCCTGCGCCGGATCTCCTCCCGGATTGCGAACCGTTACCGGGACTTGCTGACGGGGGTCCCGGTGCGGGACGCGGGATGTTTTCTACGGGTAATGCGAGGCGAGGCCCTTCGGGAATTGCCCGTCTTCAACGGCCTCCATCGCTTCCTGCCCACCCTTCTTCAGTACCAGGGCTATCGTGTCGTCGAACTGGAAGTGACGCATCGCCCGAGAATCGCCGGACGATCCAACTACGGCATCGGGAACCGCGTCTGGCGCGGTCTCCGGGATTGCTTTGCCATGCGCTGGTTTCGCGCGCGCGTGATACCCGCATCGAGACTGGAGCCGGAGGGCGGTGGTGGTGACTGAGGCTCCACACCGCGCAGGGACAGGCACCGACACGCGCGCTTTGGCGGTCGCTCCGCGGGTCCTCCTGGTGAAGGCGCTGGTCCTGGTCGCCATGGCGGTGGCCGGCGCCGCGCTCGCCCGCCACATGGGCCTTCGACAATGGATCGGGCCGGGAAGCCCTTGGGCGCTGGGACTGCGGCGATTCGGATGGGGTGCCGCACCCTTGTTCACTCTTGTCGCCACGGTCCTCATCGGCCTCGGCGTTCCACGTCTTGCCCTTTGCCCGCTGGCGGGGGCGGCGTTCGGTTTCTGGGGAGGCCTGGCCACCAGCACCCTTGCCACGATGGCAGCTTATTTCGCCGCCTTCCTGTTCATCCGCGGTCGCCATCCCGACGCGCGGCCCCTTCGTGAACTTCCGCGATCCATGGAATTCCTTCGGCACGATCCTGGAGTCGCCGGCGTGATCCTTGTGCGCCTGATCCCCGTGCCCGGCCTCATCGGGACGACCGCCCTGAGTCTTTCGCCCGTTCGGACCCTTCCTTTTCTGTGGGGATCCCTCGTCGGACTGCTGCCGGAAGCGGCCCCGTTCATTCTCGTGGGCGCGGGGCTGCTCGAAAGTGACTGGCGTCACCTGGGATGGCTGGCGGCGGCGGTGGTGGGCATGGTGGCCGGAGCCTGGCTCCTGCTGCGACAGTTGCTGAAGAGAGGGACAGTCCCGGACCAGGATCCGCGCTGACGACAGACGCATGTCCCGAATGTTGAAATCGACGGGGGCGATGGCAGCGGCCACGCTGATCAGCCGCATCCTCGGGCTGTGTCGCGAGGTCGTTTATGCCCATTTCATGGGCAACACATGGGTCGCCGGCGCCTTCCTCCTCGCGTACCAGATCCCAAATCTTTTCCGTCGGCTGCTTGGAGAAGGCGCGCTGACGGCGGCGTTCATTCCGGTCTTCAAGGAAAAAGAGCAGGTGGAGGGGGAGACCGCGATGTGGCACACCGCGAATGCCGTGGTGTCGGGACTCATCGTCACGGCTTCACTCGTGGTGGCCCTCGCGATCCTGGTCGTCTCGGGCCTGCTTTGGATCGGCGATTTCGAGGCGAAGACCCGACTCATGTTCGAGCTCCTGCGGATCATGCTGCCTTACATGGTGCTGGTCTGCTTTGCCGCCGTGTGCATGGGGATGCTGAATGCCCGCGGGCATTTTTTCGTGCCGGCGCTCGGCGCCGCGATGCTCAACCTGGTGATGATCGCAAGCGCCCTCTGGTGGGCGCCCAGGGTGTCGGGAGGCCTTCCCCGGCAGATCTTCGCGTTGGCCTATGGCGTTCTGCTCGCGGGCGTCGCCCAGGCCGTCTTCCAGATGCCCTCCCTGGTGCGGAACGGGTGGCATTATTTCTGGGTCCGACCCTGGCGCGATCCTGCCGTCATGGAGGTCGTCCGTCGGATGATCCCGACCGTGCTCGGCGCCGCCGCCTTTCAGTTGAACATCGTGATTACCCAGGGGTTTGCGTTCTTCGTCGGGGCGTCGATCGTTGCCTCATTCCAATATGCCGTTCGCCTGATGGAACTGCCCCAGGGACTGTTCGGCGTCTCGATGGCGACGTACCTCCTTCCGACCCTGTCGGGATTGGCGGCGGATCGAAAATTCGACGAGTTCAGACGCACGCTCCTCAGCGGCCTGTCGCACCTCCTGGTCGTTAACGTCTTGGCCGCCGCTCTGCTGGTCTCGCTCGCCCGTCCGATCGTGCGACTCCTGTTTGAAGGCGGGCTCTTTCGGGCCTCGGCGACGGAAAGCGTATCGTGGGCGCTCCTCTTTCTTGGACCGGGCCTGGTCGCCTATTCCGGGACGAGCATCCTGGCGAGGGCCTTCTATGCGCTGGGGGACACGAGGATCCCGATGCAGGTAAGCGTGTTCTGCCTGGCTGTGAATACCGTGCTTTCCGTGGGGCTGGCCATGTCGATGCACGCAGCCGGACTGGCGCTGGCCAACACGATCACATCCTGGATCAACGTCGCGTTGCTGGCTTACGCCCTTCGCCGGCGACTGAAGGGCATGGATTTCGGGACTCTCGCGCGGGAGGGCGCTCTGATCATGGGGATCGCGACGGCGGTCGGTTTGGGAACGTGGTTCCTGATGAACGCCTGGGAGGCCATGGCGGGGACCCGGGGCCTTGCCGCGCGGACGGGGGCGGTCTTCGTGCCGGCGATCGCAGGCGCGGCGGTCTATTTCGGAGCCCTTTGGGCCCTGGGAGTCCCGGCCTGCCGTGAACTCCTGGGTCTGTTACGGGTGCGCCGAGGAGGGCGACCACGTTCGTAATGGGAGAAAACGAGCGAGCCCGCCAAAAAGGGGGGCAACCAATCGTGATTTAAGGGAGTTAGCGAAATTGCCTATTGACGGAAAACAGCGCCGACGATAGGAAGTGTCGCGACAAGCCCGCAATGGGGGGCCAAGTCTTCCGACAACCCGAAAGACAAAACCGATTTAATGAAAAAGAACTCGCGAGCCTCATGGTTTCTCGGTGTGGCGGCGGTCGGTCTTTTTGCGACATCAGCGGTGGCACAACAGCAGCCGGCGGTGGTGTACGACAACTCCTCCAGCCCGTTGAACCTGTACTTTTCCAGCACGGCGGAATTTGGAGACCAGATCAGCATCGGTGGCGGGTGGACCGCGGATTCGTTCCGCTTCGAGTATTTTGCCTCCGGCCTGCAGGGCGATGAGACCGGGTTCGTGCGTTTTTACGCGAACAATGGCATCCCGGTGACGGGGACCGATAGCCAGGTCCCGGGCGAATTGTTGTATCAGAGCCCGATGTTCTTCCTCCAGAACGGGAACGTGCCGGTCTCGATCGAAAACCTCCCGGGCATTCAACTGCCGGATTCGTTCACGTGGACCGTGAGTGTCACGGGCGTGACGGATGGCGAGGTCTTCGGTTTGACCATGTACGACCCTCCCACGACCGGATCGAGTCTGAACGACATCTGGCAGCGGGGTGGTCCGGACGGGTGGGAGCTGATGCAGCTCCCCGGTCTGCCGCCTGGTAAGAATGCCAACTTCGGCGCGGTGCTGACCGCCGTGCCGGAACCGGGAGCCGCGGCGCTGTTCGCCCTGGGTGGCGTGGCCCTCCTGATTCGCCGTCGAACCGCCGCGAGTTGATCGGGCCGTCCGGGATCGGAATTCTTCGGCTGTGACGCGGGCCACCCAGCCCGCGTTTCTTTTTTCCAGGAAGCATCATCGTGGTTTGAGGAGATCAGCAGGTGATGGATGTTGATCCTGCGGACAGGCACCCACCAAACACCTCCATACCGGTTCGGATGCCCTTTCGGAAGTGGTGGTTCCTTTCAGGAATCTTGTGGGCCGCCGCCCAAGGTCCGGCAGCCCACGCCGAGTTCGATGCCGAGCGCTACCTGCTCTACAGCTTCGGGCAGCTCTCGCTTCGGCCGCAGCTCGAGATTGGCGAGGTCTACGACAGCAACCTGTTCTACGCCGAAACCAACCGGGCGAGCGACCTGATCACCTCTTTCCGTCCCGGGTTGCGCGCCGTGTACGGCAGCGAAGACCAGACCTTCCTCTCCCTGTCCTATCTCATGGACGGGTCCGTGTACCTCGACCACGGCGAACTGGATAACCTCGGACACTCCGTCGCGCACCACAGCCGGATCCTGCTTCCGCGCCTGACCATTCAGGGGGACGACCAGTTCACCCTCACCCGCAACATCCTGGGTGGCATCTTCAGCTACATCCAGCGCCGTGTCGGGCAGGTGAGTCTCTCGGACAACTGGAAGGCGGATTACGCGGTGTCGCCGAAGACCAGCGTGGGAGTCAAGGGTTCCTTCGACTGGACGGATTACGACGAGGCCGACCTTCAGGGCTATCAACTCTACGATTACCTCTCCTACAGCGGCGGGGTTCGCGTCGGCTATCTCCCGTCCGAAAAGGTTCTTCTGTACCCGGAAGTCACCGTCGGCCAGAGCCTTCTGCAGCCCAACGGCGCGGGCCCATCGGCGCCGGACCTGACCTTTTACGGATTCGCATTGGGCGCGGAGGGCGACTTCACTCCCAAGCTGACGGGGACGATCAGCGGCGGATACGAAATGCGCAGCTTCTCCGACGACTCCGAGGTCCCCGATGGATGGGTTGCCAGCCTTCAGCTTCGCTGGCAGCCTCGCGAAAAGACGGCAATTTCGGTCGGCTACCGCCACTGGATCGAGGTCTCGCGCGAGCGATTTCGGTACACGTACACGGCCCACCGGCCGACCGCTGCCGTGCATCAGGAGTTCGGCACGCAGGGGAGGTGGTCCGCTGATCTCAGCGCGTCCTATGAATTTGACGATTACAGCAGTGGCCTGGTGATCGGGGGCCAGTCGATCCAGCGTCAAAATGACCGATGGATTTTTTCCCTCCGCGCCCGCTATCTGTGGCGGCGTTGGCTCTCCGCGTCCGCCGGTTATGACTTCTTGAAGTTCGTCGACAATATTCCCAACGTTCCGGGTTATGACGTGCATCGCTTTTCCCTTCGTCTCACGGCGGGCTATTGAGCGGGGCATTCGACGGGGAATGCTCCTCGTCGCCCTCCTGGTATACCCGGCCACGCCCTCCCGGTGCGTGGCAGCCGATGCCCCCACGACCGTAGCCGCGCCCGACACGGACACGTTACGGTCGATTGCGGAACGCGTCGGCCTGGGCGAATCCTACCGCATCCAACCGACGGACGTCCTGATCATCGAGGTCGTCAATGAGCCGCAGTTGGCGGCCAAACAGTTCCGGGTCTCCGCCAATGGCGAAATCTCGTACCCCTATCTCGGGGCCATCAAGACCGCCGGCAAGACGACCATCCAGCTCCAGGACGAGCTTCGACGGCTCCTGGAAGCCGATTATCTCGTCAACGCCCAGGTGCATGTCGAAGTCGCCGAGTTCCGCAAGGAGCAGGTCTCCGTCTTCGGCCAGGTCAACAAACCCAGCCTCGTCGACATTCCACCGGGACGCCGTCTCACCGTCATCGAGGCGATCGCGGTTGCGGGCGGCTTTACGCGCCTGGCCCGGACCAGTGACATCCGCCTTTCCCGGGCGGGATTGGAGGATCCCATGCGGTTCTCGGTCCGGGAACTGCAGAACCCGGAGAAACCCGTGTATGTGGAGCCTGGGGATACGATCTACGTCCCGGAATCCCGCATCTGAGACGGATGCCATTTTTTCAAGGAATCAACCGGACCTGATCGTTTGCATCACGCCATGGATTCATCCGACACATCGCAGAGCGGCCTCCTGAGCGCCGAGGCCAAGGTGCATCTCCGCCATTACTGGCAGGTGATCCTCGAGCGACGCTGGCTCGTCGTGATGGGATTCTTTCTGTGCCTCCTGGTGGTGACCCTTTATCTCCTCCGGGCACCCAAGGTCTATCAAGCCGTGGCGAGCATTCAAATCGACCGTGAAAACGAGGGGCTTTTCTCGTCGAAGGAGCTCGTTCTCAACAACGGCCGCGAGCAGGACTATCTCCAGACCCAGTATAGAAACCTCGAAAGCCCGACCCTTCTCGAGAAGATCATCAAGGAACTCGATCTCGGAAGCCGACGTGAGTACAAGGAATCCCAGGATATCGTCGAGACCGTTTCCCGGCAGATCGACATCGTCCCCATCCGTCTGACCCGCCTGGTTGAAGTCCGTGTCGAAAGCACCGACCAGCACCTCTCCACGAACATCGCCAACGCCCTGGCGCAGACGTTTGTCGACGACAACATGGCCCTCCGCCGCTCCCGCGCTCTTGAAGCGGTCGAGTGGATGGACAACGAGTTGGTCGAAAAGGAAAAACAGGTCCAAAGCGCCGAGGAGCAACTCCAGAAATACAAGGAGCAGCACGATCTGGCTTCGCTCGAGGACCGCCAGAACGTCATCGTCCAAAGCTACGGCCAGGCCCAGGCCGATTATGATCGCACGCAGAGCGAATCGCTCGCTGCTCAACAGGTCGCCAGCGAGGTCAAGCGCATGGTCGACAACGGGGCCAGCCTGGATGTGGTTCCGGACATCTCGCAAAACATGGCCATCCGGGAACTCAAGGTCCAGTTGGCCGGCAAGGAGTCCATGCTCCAGGGCCTTCTCACCCGCTACAAGGAGAAGTGGCCTGAGGTGATTCGCGCCCGAAGCGATGTCGAATCCCTCCGCGACAGCATCGAGCAGGAGTGCGGCAAGATCCTGCAATCGATCTACGCGTCGGCCGAGATCGCCGCCGCCAAGGAGAAGCGCGCCAAGGAACTTCTCGAGGAAAAACAGCACGCCGTCCTCGAATACAACCGGATTCGCATCGGCTTTGACGCGCTCGAGCGCCGGGCCGAGCAGGCGAAGATGATCCTCAACAATCTCCTCGCCCGCACCGAGGAACTCAACGTCTCGGCCAAGAACTCCGTCAACAACATGCGGATCGTCGACCGGGCAACCCTCCCCCTCGTTCCGATCAAACCAAAAATCCCCCTGGTCCTCGTGCTGGGGGTCCTCGCGGGCCTGACTGTCGGCCTCGGACTCGCCTTCTTCGTCAACTACCTCGACGACTCAATCAAGAGCCAGGACGACATCGAGACCTATCTCAACCTTCCGTTCCTGGGGTACGTGCCGAACATCAAGGCGGGCAATCTTCACGAACGAGACCTGCAAGCCCACCTCCACCCGCGCTCCTCGGCGTCGGAGAGTTTCCGCACCGTGCGCGCCGCCATCACCCTCTCGCATCGCGCGGAGAAGGTGCGCGTCTTCGGCGTGACCAGCAGCATCCCCTCGGAAGGTAAATCGCTGTGCGCGTCGAACTTCGCCATTGTCACCGCGCAATCGGGTTTGCGGACGCTCCTCGTGGATGCGGACCTCCGCCGGCCTTCCGTGCACAAGGCCTTCCAGATTCATGCCCCGATTGGACTTTCGAGCTTCCTCGAGGGCCAGGTCGATGATCTCGATGCGATCGTCCACAAGTCCGACGTCCCGCACCTCGACGTGATCGCCTGCGGCCCGATTCCAAATAATCCCTCCGAACTGCTCGAGGGATCTCGAATGGTCAAACTGCTGGCCGAGCTCCGCTCGCGCTACGATCGCGTCGTCATTGATTGCCCACCCGTCAGCGCTGTCAGCGATCCCCTCGTGATGGGCGCCAAGTCCGACGGCATCATCTACGTGATGAAGTTCAAAAAGATCCGACGGGAACACGCGCGACGCTCCGTCCAGCGCATCCAGGACGCCGGCATCCAGGTCGTGGGAGTCGTCCTCAATGACATCGACTTCGAGGGCCGCGATTCCTACTACTATTCCTACTATTACTATCAGAACCAGTACTACTCCCACTACCGTACCGAGCCGACGACCCGCAAATCGGACAGTTCCAAGAACGCAGCTCCAAAGGTGGGTGGCTAGCACCGCGGCGAATGGGACGCCAGTGGCCGCAGGTCGCCGGCCTCGCGCCTCCGCTTCGCCTCCGCGAAACTATGCCGCCCCTCTCGCGCCCGACCGGAGAGGTTGTCCGGCTGCGCATTCGGTGAGGAACGTGTCGGTGTGTTCGTAGCCGGGCGCGCAACAGCACAGCAGGCGAAGTGCCCCGGATCCCGTGTTCCATAGCTTGTGGACCACCCCGGGGGGAATCGCCACCGCATCGCCCGCCTTCACATCGCGCTCCTCCCCGCCAACCCGTATGCGCCCAGCGCCGTCGGTGATGTAATAGATCTCTTCCGAGCGCGCGTGATAATGCGCCTGCGTCGCGCCGCCCGCCGGAAGGCGCGCCTCGGCAAGGCTCTGATTGCGAATGGCGGAATTTCGGTGCGCGAGGAGTTCGCGGATCTCCGAGCCGTCGAGGGTGATGAAAGGCTCCGGTTCCCCGAGATTCACGACATCCATGGCCGCGAGCGTCTCCCTCGTCTTTCGGGGTTGCAAGCCTGCCCGCTCCTGGCCGCGTCCCGACGCTCTCCGGCCTTCGGCATCCGCCGTTCGACTCATCGACAGCAATCGGTGGCCCCTGGACGCAGGCGGGTGCCCGACAAGGGTCGGACACGATTTCTCACTCGCCGTTCCCCGCCGCTTCCCATCGCCGGCGCGCTCGTTCCGGAAGCGTCGGATCCGCCTTGGCATAGTAGGCGTGGTCTCCAAGCCGGGCCTGCACCGCCTTCTGAAACTCCAACGATGGCATGACATTCAGCCGGTCATTGGCTTCCACGAACGCCGCCATGCCGTCGGCGCGTTGAAAACACAGGAAGAGCGGGCAGGGCCCCGGGTGCGCGGCGACGAGTTCCCGGGCAGCCTGGAGGTCGGGCACAGTGGTTTCGGCGGCGCAAAAGCGGAGGTGAACCTGTCGGGTGAGCCGTCGCGGCGCCTCCTCCAGCGGGTAGATTTCCTGTGGAAAGATCTTCGGCCGGTCCTCGCCTGTGACGACCTCCCCGATCACGAATATCGGTCGCGCGACGGTGAAGAGGTCGCGATGCCTGTCATAGGCTTCATTGAGACAAAGCAACTGCACCGAACCCTTGTGATCCTCGAGGGTGAGCAGGGCGTATGGCTTTCCGGAGCGCTTCGAGAATCCCTGCTGGACGGCGGAAACGATCCCTCCCAGCCGCGTCATCGTGCGATTGGGCAGCTCGGATAGACGGGCGGTGTCGGTCAGCGCGTAAGTTTCAAGGACGGACCTGTAGGGGTCCAGAGGATGGCCAGTGACATAGAAGCCCAGCAACTCCTTCTCGGCCGCAAGACGCTCGATCACGGGCCATTCATGGATCACGTCGGATCTGGAAACGGTTTCCGGCGCGCCCGCATCGAGCAATCCGAACATCGATGCCTGCCCGCGAAGCCGGTCCTGGGCGACCGATTGTCCGCGCGTCAGCGCGCGGTCGATCTCGGCAGACAGAGCCGCCCGCGAAGCCCCCAGCGAATCGCAGGCACCACAGCGGACGAACGCCTCGAGCACCTTGCGATTGAGGGCCCGCGTGTCCACCCGCTCGCAGAGGTCGACCAGCGAGGTGAATCGCCCTCCGGTTGCCCGGGAGTCCAGGATGCTTTGCATGGCGACCTCGCCGACCCCTTTGATTGCCGCGAGCCCAAATCGGATCGCGCCGGCTTCAGGCTCGCCTCCACCCGCACCCGTCGCTTCGGGGGCAAAATGGACGTCCGACCCATTGACGTCGGGTGGGAGGATTCGGATGCCCAGGGTGGCGGCCTCGGCAATGTATTCGGCGAGCTTCTCCGTGTCCCCCATGTCGTTCGTCATCATGGCGCAGAAGAACTCGACGGGATAATTGCGCCTTGAGATACGCGGTCTGGATACGCGACCAGGCGTAGGCCGCGGCATGGGATTTGTTGAAGCCGTAGCCTGCAAATTTCTCCAGCACGTCGAAGATCTGATTGGCCTGGGCCGGCGGGATGCCGTTCACCCGTTCGCGCGCCTTCGACGAAGATCGCGCGCTGCTTCGCCATTTCCTCCGGCTTCTTCTTTCCCATCGCGCGGCGAAGAACGTCGGCGCCTCCAAGCGTGTAGCCGGCGAGCCGTTGAGCCGCCTGCATCACCTGCTCCTGGTAGATCAGAATCCCGTAGGTCTCGCCGCAGATGGTCCTCGAGCAGCGGATGATCATACTCCACGGCTCTCCGGCCATGTCGTCGCTCGATGAATTCGGGAATCAGGTCCATCGGCCCCGGGCGGTAAAGCGCCATCAGGGCCGTGATGTGTTCGACCGACGCAATCTGAAATTTGCCGGCAGAGATCGCGCATGCCGCCGGATTCCAATTGGAACACGCCGAGCGTGCTGCGCACTGATTCAGCAGCGTCGTAGGTCTGGGCATCGTCCAGCGGCAGTCGTTCCGATCGGATCGTCAATGCCGCGGGTGCGCCGGACCATTTCGCAGGTGTTGCGAATGCACCGTCAGGGTCTTCAGCCCGAGAAAGTCCATTTTCAGCAGGCCCAGGTCGCCGACCGGGCCCATGGCATACTGGGTGACGATCGAGCCGTCCTCGTCTCGTTTCAGCGGCAGGAGATTGACCAGCGGCTCGTCGGCGATGACCACACCGGCCGCATGCACGGAGGCGTTGCGAGTCAGGTCTTCCAGGATGGTCGCCATGTCGATCAATTCCCGCGTTTGCTGCCTCGTTCTCGTACGCGGCTTTCAGATCCGGCGATTGTTGCGAGCGCCTCCTCCAGGCTGATCTTCAATTCGTTCGGTATCATTCTTGGCCAGGCGGTCACCGTCGCCATAACCCAAGCCCATCACGCGCGCCACATCGCGCACGACCGATTTCGCCCCCAGCGTGCCGAACGTCATGATCTGGGCGACACATCGCGTCACCGTATTTCTCCCGGACGTACTCGGATGACGTCAGCGCGACGATCGTCCGCGAAGTCGATGTCGATGTCGGGGGGATTGACGCGCTCCGGATTCAAAAAGCGCTCGAACAGGAGTCCGTAGCGGATCGGATCCACGTTGGCGATCTCGAGGAGATAAGTAACGAGCGAACCCGGCCGCCGAACCCCGGGCGACACAACTCACGCCGATGCTCCGACCGTGGCGGACGAAATCCGCGACAATCAGGAAATAACTGACGAACCCGGTCTTCTCGATCACCTCCAACTCCAGGTTCAGCCGGTCCATGAGCGGTCGCGCGACCGCCTTGACGTCGGCGTCCGCCGGCGCCGTTTGCGGATTCCCCGGCGCTGTCGCTTCGGCCAAAGCCGGCGACCCGGTCCCCGGTCCGGTGGGGATCCGCGACAGATCCTCCGCGCCTTCCACACGAAACGCGCCATCCTCAACGCGCGCCCGGATCCCGTATCGCCGGTGCAACCCTTCGGCCAGAAGATCTCGAAGATGATCCTCCCGGCTCTGACCGCCCGGCGGTGTATATGCCGGGTAATGGAGATGGCCGAATTCAATCTGGAGATCGCATTGTTCGGCAACCCGGCAGGTGTTCAGAACAGCCTGCGGGAGCTCGGCAAAGAGGGCTTTCATCTCTTCCTCGGACCGGAGGTAGAACTGTTCGGGCTGGTAGCGCAGGCGTTTGGGGTCATCGCGCTGCGTCTGTGTGCCGATGCAAATGAGGAGGTCGTGAGCCTGCCAGTGTTCCCGCTGGATATAATGGACGTCATTTGTCGCCACGAGCCGCAGTCCGAATTCGCGCGACCACGGTACGAGGTGCCGGTTGACTTTCGACTGGTCCGGAATCCCGTGGTTCTGCAGTTCCAGGTAGAAGTTCTCAGGCCCCAGCACCTGCCGGAACCAGTCGACCGTCGCACGCGCGCGGTCGATCTGATCCTCCACGATGAGCGAGGGGATCTCGCTCGCGAGACAGCCGGAAAGGGCGATCAAGCCCTCGTGATGACGCTGGAGAAGTTCCTTGTCGATGCGTGGCTTGTAGTAGTAGCCCTCGAGGTGCGCGGCCGTCACGAGTTGGATCAGGTTTCGGTATCCGGCAAGATCCTTCGCGAGCAGCACCAAATGGTGATAGACGTCACGCCCCCCCGTTCCCGCCTTCTTGTCGAATCGGCTCCCGGGCGCCACGTACACCTCGCAGCCGATGATCGGCTTCAATCCGGCACGGACCGCCGATTGGTAAAAATCCAGCGCCCCGTACAGCACGCCGTGATCGGTGATCGCAAGGGCCCGGAACTTCAGTTGGGCGGCGCGCTCCATCAAACGATCCAGGCGGCAGGCGCCGTCCAGGAGCGAGTACTCCGTGTGCAGATGAAGATGAACGAAGTCCGCATGGGACATGGATCCATGTTCGAGTCCCAGACGGACGCGTGCAAGCGACCGGGACCCGGTGTTGTTCACAATGGAGTTCATCCCGCCAGCGACGACAATCCTGTTGACCGATCTCTTCCGCCGGGAGCCACTCTTCGTCCCTGGGAACCCGCACGCCTTTGGCACTCATGAACGCAATGTCCTTACGAACTCCAATCCATCGGCGACATTTCCTTCGTCGAAGCGCCTCCATCTTCGGTGCCGCCGCGATCGCGCCCGCTTTCCTGCCCGCGGCGGTCCTGGGCCGCGGGGGGAGCCAATCGCCCAGCGATCGCATCACCATGGGTTTCATCGGCGTGGGAGGCCAGGGAAGCGGTCACCTGCTGGGCGGCTCCTGGACCTATCTCCCCGGCGGCTATGTCGCCCGTACCGATGTCCAGGTCCTGGCCGTCTGTGATACCCGCCGCGAACGCCGCGAAAACGCGCGGGACCGGTGCAACCGTGTCTATGCCGAACGACTGGGCCGTTCCGGATACAATGGAGTTCAAGCCTGCAATGATTTCCGCGAAGTCCTCGCCCGGACCGATATTGACGCGGTCCTGATTGCGCTCCCGTATCACTGGGCCGCCCCAATGGCGATGTTCGCCGCCCGGGCCGGCAAGGATGTCTATTGCGAGAAGCCGGTCGCGATCACCATTCGCGAAGGCGGCCTGCTGAGGGAGACCTTCCGGCGTTATGCCCGCGTCTACCAGGCCGGAACCCAGCAACGTTCGGAATACGGAGGCAAATTCCGGCTCGCCTGCGAGCTCGTCCGGAACGGCCGCCTGGGACAGCTCCGAGAGGTTCATGCTTACCGCTTGCCAGGGGCGTTTCATCCGTCGCCATGGACCTCCACTCAAAGCCGCCCCCTGCCCGAGGGCTTCGACTGGGACCTGTGGTTGGGGCCGCTGCCGTGGCGTCCATACGCCGGCGAGGCCGGGCATACGCTGCCAGGTCTGTTCATCGGCGACGTCAACTGGAGCCCGCATCACTATGACTTCGTCCAATGGGCGGTGAATCCCGACCCCACCGCACGGATCCGCGTTTCTTGCGAGAGACTTGGGAAAGCCCCCGAAGACGTGGTGGTCCACTACCGGTACGCGAACGGCGTCGTCGTTCACTCCAATCCGTACCCGGGAGAACCCGTGGGTCAGGAAGGCGGGGCCTGTTTCATCGGCACCGAGGGCCGTCTCGCGGTGGATCGCACCAGCATCGTGTCTTACCCGCACTCAATCCTCCAGGCGCCGCCTCGGCCCGACGAACCGAGAGTTTATCACGCCAACAGTCTTTCCGGAAACTTCCTGGAGTGTGTCCGCAGCCGACGTCCGACCTTGTGCGAACCGGACACCGCCGTGTACTCGATGACCGCCATCCTGATCGGCGGCATCTCCATGATCCTGGGCCGCGAGCTGGAGTGGGATCCCGTCCGGAGGGCGTTCGTCGGAGATGATGAGGCGAATCGTCTCCTGTCCTACACACCGCGACCGCCGTGGCGCTTCGGCGCGTGATTACTAGACTGGAAACCTTTCACCGCGATGAAGACGAGACTTTTGAAGAACGTCGCCTGGATCATCGGGCTCGCATGGATGACCGCCACCGTCCGGGGCGGGGAGGAGGACGACCTGATCGCTGTTCTTCAATCCGCCGCGGATGCGCCCGCCAAGGCGAACGTCTGCGCCCGTATTCGGTTGGTCGGAACCGCACGGGCCGTTCCCGCTCTGGCCGCCCTCCTGTCCGGGGAACAAACGTCGCAAGCGGCGCGCTACGCCCTCGAAGGCATGCCGTGTGGCGAAGCAGTCGCTGCCCTTCGGCGGGCGTTCCATGATGCGTCGGGACCGATGCGCCTCGGCATCATCGACTCGTTGGGATGGCGTCGCGACACCGAATCGATCCCTGCTTTGATCCCGCTGCTCACGGGTGGCGATCCCCTCCTGGCCTCGGCGGCTGCCTCCGCCCTTGGGCGTATGGGCGTCGGCGAGGCGTTTGCGGCCCTCGAATCGGCACGCGAGAACGTGGCCCGGGAGGTCCGACCGGCGATCGTCGACGGGTTGCTTGCCTCCGCTGAACAGGCAGCGGCGCAGGGTCGGCAGTCCGAGGCCGTGCATCTGTATGAATCCCTCCTGGAGTCGTCGGAACCCGAATCGGTCCGTGTCGCCGCGTTCTCCGGGCGGTGGAGAGCGCTGGGCGATGGCGGCCTGGACTGGATGATCACCGCGTTGCGCGGCGGGGACCGGGCGGCTCGCATCGCCGCATTGAATTGCGCGCTCGAAGCGAAGGGAGACGTTGCGACCCTGGCCTTCGCGCATCTGCTGCCGACGCTCGAGCCGGAGCTCAGGATTGCACTGCTCCAAATCGTCCAAAAGCGGGGTGGCGGGGCCGCCGCGGATGCCGCCCGCGCGGCGTCACGGGATTCGGAATCCAGTGTCCGCGCCGCCGCCTTCTGTGCCCTCGGCGTTTTGGGCGGCGCAGGCGATGTGGCGCTGCTCACCGAGGCGGCAGTCTCAACGAACATCCTCGAGCGGACCGCCGCCCAGGAGGCCCTCACGACGCTGAGAGGGCCCGATGTGACGGCCGCGCTCCTGGCCCGGGTGGATTCCGCCCCCCCGGAACTGCGCCGGCAGACCTTCCGCACCGTGGCGCAGCGCGCGGATCCGGCGGCGATCCCCATGCTGCTGGATATGGCGCGGAACGGTCGGCCGCCAATCCGCGAAGGGGCTCTCCAGGCGGTCGGCCGCCTCGCCGACAGTCGTCATCTCTCCGAATTGGGACAACTCCTCGCTGAGGTCACGGACGAATCCGCGCGTGAAGAGGTGCGCGGTGTGTTCGAGATGCTCGTCGAACGTTTCGGGGAGGACGGGATGGACGTGGCTCCAATCGTCCAGGGCTTGACGGAAGGAAGACCGGAAACAAGAGCGATGATGTTCCGCGTGGCGCCACTCTTCCTGGATCACCGAATTCGAGACGCGTTCCGCGCGGCTCTCACGGATCCTGAGTCCAACGTCCGCGACGCGGCCACGCAATCCCTTTGCGCCACTCGAGACCCCGGACTCCTGCCGGACCTGCTCGAACTCTGTCGTCACGCCGCTGAAGCACGCTTGCGTTCGCAGGCGTTGGAAGGGGCCGTCCGCCTCGCGACGGATGAAAGCTCCGGTTTCGGCGCCGCGGAGCAGTCCGACCTTCTCGCTTCGGCTTACGGCGCCGCACGGACGGTGGAAGACCGTCAAACCGTCCTCTCGGGCCTCGCTCATGTCACCGATTCAAGGGCGCTCGACATCACCGGGCGCGCGATTTCGGATCCTGCTGTGCGGTCGGCCGCGGAACTCGCGAGCCTGCAGATCGCCTCCCGGCTGGTGACGTCCAATGTCACGGCGGTTGAATGGACCGTGATCAGGCTCGCAGAAAGCGCCCTCGATTCGAACGTCCGGACCCAGGCGCGGGCCCTGTGGCTTCGCCTTCATTCCGCGTGGCAATGCGTAGGCCCCTACCGCCAGGAGGGAAGACAGGGGCCGGACCTCTTCGATGTCGTATTCCCACCGGAACAGACCGGAGGACCCTCCCTGCCATGGCGCCCGGCAATCGGGTCCGGCGATGCCTCGAAGCCGGAGCAAATCGACCTCGGCGGCATTGCCGGAGGCGATCATTGCGTTGTCTATGCGCGGACGCGCGTGTACGCACCTGCCGAACAATCGGTCGAATTTGCGATTGGATCCGACGACGGCATCAAGCTGTGGGTCAACGGTAGCCTGGTGCATGCGAACAACGCCGTGCGCGGGCTCGTCGCTGGCCAGGACCGCGCCCGCGGCCAATTGCGACAAGGTTGGAACGACCTGCTCGCCAAGATCACCCAGTCCACTGCCGGCTGCGGACTGGTGGTCCAGATCCGCTCTGAAAACGGAGCGGCGATCCCCGGGCTTATCGTGGACGCGGCCGGCGGGACCGTGCCGTGACGCGTTTCGGCCGGGATAGCCGCCGGGTCATCTTCCACATGTCCCATTCACGTAGCCGTAAACCGCTGCAGGGCCTCACGAGCGATTCCGATCGCCCGTTCGTACTCGAACGAGGCAGCCAGGGCTCGAACCCGCTCGACGACTGCCGCGAGTTCAGAAGGCGGAGGGAAGCCCGAAAGCAGGTCGAGCGCTGACTGGATGGCCTCGATGTCGCCTTCTTCCAGTCGCGTCAAGAGGTTCTCCAGACCTGCGCGGCCGTCCTGTTCAACCACTGGAGTTCCTTCCCGCCGTCTTTCGGCGGCGGGAGGCCGGGTTCGCAGCACGGCAAGAGCATCGAGACCCGTGAAAACGCGCTCCGCCTCCCGTTCGAGATCATCCACCATCGCTTCGAGGTTCCCCTGGCCGAACCTAACCCCGAGTTCGACGGTCCTGGCCAGTCGCCGCAGTTCGTGCATCGACAGATTGCCGGCGGCCCCGGCCATCGAATGTGAGAGGCGGCGCAGTTCCTCGGATTCTCCAGCTTTCAGGGCGGCTCGGAGGGCAATCATTCCCGCGCGCTGACCCTCGGCGAACTGCAATAACATCGTTTCCAGTACGGACCGCGGAAGGCCGAGTCGCCGCATCGCATCCTCCAGATCCACACCCGGAAACCGTCCGGCTTTCACCTGTTCCTCGCTTTCGGGTGAGTCCGATTGCGGGAGGGAGGACGGGATCAACTCGAGTTGAGATTCCTCGGGTGGTTTGCTCTTTCGGCGGTTGCTTTGTCGGCGCTTCTCGATCGATTCGCCAATGGGGGCCTCTCCCGGCGCTGCAACGGAAGGAGACCGTGGCTCGGACGTCTGTGTCGCGTCGCCTTGCGGCGTCTCCGACGCCAGGGGCGCATCCTGTGCGGCCGCCGTCGGCGGCTGGGACTCCGGGGCAGGGGCCACGACTGAATCAGCTCGAGCATCGGGCGCAGGCAACCAACGGGAGAGCGTCGCAAACAGCGCGGCCCGTTCGATCGGCTTGGCCACGTAGTCATCCATGCCTGCCTGGATGCATGCATCCCAATCGCTTCGCAGCGCGTTGGCCGTGAGCGCAACGATCGGCAGTGGCTGACCGCCGAGTTCGGCACGGATTCGACGGGTCGCCTCCAGTCCGTCCACCTCGGGCATCTGCATGTCCATCAAGACCAGATCATACGGGTCGCGCAGGGCCTTTTCGACCGCGACCCGGCCGTCACCGGCGATCTCCACCACCGCGCCCGCGCGCTCGAGGATTTCCCGCACCACGAACTGATTCGCCTCGTTGTCTTCTGCAACGAGAATGCGGCGGTTCTTGAGAAACGCGGGCACCTCCTGACCCGCGCCCGTCGGCGGAGCGATTTCGGGACGAATGCCCGTCGCGCGGGTGATGGCGTCCAGGAGCAGCGACCCGGTAATCGGCTTCGGCACGAAGGCGTTGATGCCGGCTTCACGCGCGGCCCGCTCCTCTTCTTCCCCGGCATAGGCGCTGACCATGACCAGGGGAAGCGTGTCACCCGCAGGCAAATCCCGGATCCTCCGACCGAGTTCCACGCCGCGGGTGTCGGGAAGAATCCAGTCGAGGATGACCAGGCCGAAAGCGCCGGATCGGATCTCGGGAGACTGGCGAAGTCGTTCAAGGCCGGCCTCCCCGGTCGCGACCCCTTCCGCGAGCAGCCCGAAGCGCCGGAGCATTCCCACAAGCAACTCCCGACTCAGATCGCTCGATTCGATGACAAGGACGCGGGTGCGGTGAAGTTCCGCGCTGAGTTGGGGAGGCCCCGCCGCGGTCGCCGGCATCGGAGCGGAATCGAAGCGGGCCGTGAAACTGAATTCGCTTCCCTGTTCTGGTTCGCTGCGAACCTCGATCTTACCGTGCATCAATTCCACCAGCCGCCGCGAAATCGCAAGGCCCAATCCCGTCCCGCCAAAGCGTCGTGATGTCGATGAATCCGCCTGGCTGAACGCCTCGAACAAGCGCCCGATGCGCTCCGGGGGAATGCCGATGCCCGTGTCCCGGACGCTGAACCGAAGGACCTCGACGCCCCCCTCGCTATCTGGCGCTTCTTCAGTGTGCGGAACCTCGCGACGGACTCGCAGGTCGATCTCCCCGCGTTCCGTGAACTTGAAGGCGTTGCCCAGCAGATTGGTAAGCACCTGCCGGAGACGGAGAGTGTCGCCCATCAAGTGATCCGGAACATCGTCCTCCACGAGCACGCCAAATTCGATCCGGGTTTCGAGGACCCGGCCCCGAAAGGAGTCCGCGACCTCCTCCAGCAGCACACGAAGCTGGAAGGCGACATTCTCGAGTTCGAGCCGGCCGGCCTCGATCTTCGAGAAATCGAGAATGTCGTTGAGCAGCGCGAGAAGCCCGCGCGCGGACGATTGAACGACGGAAAGATACTGGCGCTGGCGTGGGGTGAGCGAGGTCTCGAGCGTGAGCGCCGTCAGGTTGATGATCGAGTTCATCGGGGTCCGGATCTCGTGGCTCATCGTCGCCACGAACGCGCTCTTCGCCCGGTTCGCCGCCTCGGCCGCGTCCCGCGCAAGCGCCAGTTCCGTCTGGGTGCGCTTGATCTCGGTGATGTCGGTCGAAACGCCGCCGATCGCATAGACCTGGCCCGTCGCGTCGAGCAAGGGAAAACGGTGCGCCAGGGCGTGGCGCGTCTCGCCTCCCAACTCGAACACCGTTTCGGTCGTTCGGGCGTTGCCACTCCGACGAATCTCCGCTTCGCCGGCGGCAAACGTCTCCGCCGCCTCGGGCGGAAAGAAGTCGAACGCTGTCCGGCTCAGAAGATCCGAAGCGGGCCTGTGCAGGAGGTCTGCGTAAGGTTGGTTGACCAGCAGGTACCGACCCTCCAAATCCTTAACGAAAATGTAGGCGGCCGCGTTGTCGATGACACTTTGGAGAAGGTTTTGGCTGCGCCGCAACTCAGCCTCGGCCGCCATGCGGTCCGAGATGTCCACCAGGATACCGATAAGTCCCCCCGGGCGACCATCAGCGAGACTGAATCCATCGACCGAATAGAGCGTCAGGTGAGTTCGACCGTCGGCGAAAGAAATCGGCAGTTCATAGCGCCGCCGGCCGAGCGTTCGAATCGCATCCAGATCCTCCGCGTGAAACCGCTCCCGGTCCGCCTCGGGCAGATAGGGAAGCTCCCGGACGGTCCGGCCACGAATCTCCCGGGCCGACGTATGGAACGCCTCCTCGTAGGCCCGGTTGCAGCCAAGGAACCGTCCCTCCGCGTCCTTGATGAACACCGGATACGGGATGCTGTCGATCAGGGCACGCTGAAATGCAACCTTGTTGGCCAACTCCGTCTCGGCGCGCTTCCGTTCTGTGATGTCGCGCATCGACGACACGAAGTGAGTCCCGTCGTCGCCGTCGTCCGTCTCGATCCGCGCGAATGCGACCTCCACGGGAAACTCCGATCCATCCTTGCGCAGGCCGAGCATTTCCACCGCTGCCCCAGGCAGCCGCTCACTCAGCTCCGCCAGGCGCCGGAGGGTGACGGCGTGTTCGTCGCGCAAGCGTCCGGGTACCAGGATCGAGGAGGGCTGGCCGATCAATTCTCCCCGTGCCCATCCAAAGAGGCGTTCCGTCTGCCGGTTCGCACCCGTGATGCGGTGCGAGGCGTCCATCAGGAGCAGAGCATCGGGCGCGGTTTCGACCAGGCTGCGAAATCGCTCCTCGCTCCGCTGTAATCTCTGGAGAGTCTGATGCTCTTCGTTCTCCAGTTCGCGTCGGCGAATGAGGTTCTGCCGGAACACCTCCACCGTGGAGGCCAGCAACCCGACCTCGTCAGCACGCTCGCCACACGGGATCGCCACACGTTCGTCGCCCGCTGCAAGACGACGGACAGCCGTGACCAGGATCTGAATCGGTTGAGCCAGCGATCTCCAGACCCACAACTGGCCGGCGACAAGGCCCGCCGCAAGGACCAACGCTCCCGCAATCAGAGATCGGCGCAACACCGCGCTCGTCCGGGCCTCGACGGCCCCCGCTTCCTCAATGAGCGCCTTGTGGATCGATTCGCCGAACGCCTGAAAGTAATCGCGGAGACGCTCGAACCGCGCGCGAAATGGCCCGCGTATCAGACGTTGAGCTTGTGCGATCCGCCCGGCCTGCGAGGCGGCGCGTGCCTGCTCCCCGATCGCCATGAACGCTGCAAATGCCCGATCAATGTCGGTTGCTGCAGGGCTGTACTGCGGAAGCGCCTGGCGGAACGCGGCGGTTTCCCGCTTCAGGCGGGCGGCCACCTCGGCCAGATCGCCCTCCGTCCGGCGGGTGTCCGCCGAGTCCATGGGGTTGACTCGAAGCACGACAATGCGGGCGGCGTCGTGGAGCGCGAGGTTCATTCGCGGCAGGTACAGAAGCGCCTGGGTATCGCCTTCCAGAAGGCGCGCGTACGTGCCCTGCGCCGCTCGAAGATTCACCAGGGCTGCAACGGCCACCGCCAAAAGCAGGATTCCCTGACCGGCCAAAAGAAACGTGACCTTTCGCGCCAACGTCAGACGGGTCGTTTGCATCGACATCACATCAGGGACCCACCGTCACCCAGTGGGCCGCCAGCGGTCGAGTCATGCCACGAAGGCTCACCATCCCGCGGTCCTCGCTCCGGTGATCGGATCCCAGCAGTTGTCGCGTGGCCTCGGAAATCAGGATGCGTCCCGGTTCGGACAGCGCCTGCAAGCGGGCCGCTGCGTTCACGACCGCCCCGATGATCGTGTAGTTCATTTGCTCCTCGCTGCCGAAGTTCCCGACAACGCATTCGCCCGAATGGATGCCCACCCGGATCTCCGTGCCGAGGGTTCGCGCGGCAGTGACCATCGCCGCCGCCATCCGCAGACACCGGCGGGCGTCCTCTTCCTGGCCTGCCGATACCGGGTCTCCAAAAAAGACCATCACCGCGTCGCCGATGAATTTGTCGAGCGTTCCGCCGTGGCGCTGGGCGATCTGCGCCATCTGATCCAGATAGTCATTCAACCAGGTTGCGAGGTCGGCGTCGCCCAGCGCCTCCGTCCGCGCCGTGAAGCCGACGATGTCAGAGAAGAAGACGGTCAGGGGGCATCGCCGGGTTTCCCGGCGGACCTGGCGCTCGCCGGAAAAGATGGTTGCGTGGACCTGCGGAGAAAGATAGCGCGACAGTTGAGTGGCCAATCCCGCGAGCTTTTCACGCGCGGCGCGGAGTTGAAGGTGTGTCTGGACACGTGACAAGAGTTCGGCGGCATGGAACGGCTTGGTGACATAATCCACCGCGCCAAGATCGAGTCCCCGAACAACATCGCCCGTCTCGTGGCTCGCTGTAAGAAAGATGATGGGGATGCCTCCCAATGCGGCATCCGCCTTGAAGGCACGGCAGGTGGCGAATCCATCCATCTCGGGCATCACGAGGTCGAGCAGAACCAGCTCGGGACGGGTTCGCCGGGCAATCTCCAACCCCTGGGCGCCCGAGCGCGCGACGTTCACGGCGTAGGCAGCCTGGCGTAGGATAGCCGATACCACCTGCAGATTCTCCGCCGTGTCATCGATCACCAGCAGGCGCTGGGTTGGAACGGTGCTCATCCGCGCGCTCCGCAACCGTATCAGGAACCAGCACTAAAGCCACCCGTCAATGGAATCATGCCCATGCCCCCATGCCCGGCCGCGTCCGGGGCCGTACGCACCTCCCGCGAACCGCGAACTCACGACGGGCGCTGCTCGTCCGCCGGTCCGAAGACCCCGACCCTGAGTCCCCTCAACGCATACAGGTCTCCCGCATACCCCCGCAACCGCCGCGCACCCGTCTTCCGCTTCGGCCCGAATCTCTCCCGGTACCGGGTGAAGATCTCATCGACAAACCCCCGCGATCCAAACACCGCGCCATCCACGAAGTACCGCACCCGCAAGCGCAGATAATCCCGCAACGGCAGCCGGCCTTTGGCCGCCACAACCGCCAGCACCTGCTCCCGGTCGAAGCCCCGCCGCAGCGGTGTGCCGTCTTCCCGGACGCCCTCGTCCTCCAATCCCTGTTCGAAGAGCCACTGCCGGTAGACCTCCAGGGCCTTTGTCTGGCTGAGTTCCCCCTGGCCCAACCCTCGCAGGACGGTCACATAGCCCCGGCCGCGGCCTCTCGCCACCGCTGCCGCATACCCGCACCACCGGTAATCCTTGGGATCATCCACCAACCCCGCCCGCACCGGGTTCAGGTCGATATACGCCGCCATGGTCGCCAGCGCCTGTCCGGCCCCGTCCACCAGCACGCTTCGGAATCGTTCCTCCCACAACGTCCCCTTGCGGCCGTGCCGGCGGTTAAAGCTCTGGGTGAAACGTTGTTTGAGCAACTTCATGAAGGCGCTCACGTCCCACATCCGTCCCAGGATCTTCTGGCGGAAGGCCTCGTAGGCGGCGGGACTCTCCCGGAGCGCCTCGAACCCTTGGCGGATCGTTCCCGCCTGGTTCATCCCCGAGAGCCCTTCCAAGCGCCGAAGGATCTCCGCCTCCGGCAGGCCCTCCGCCGGCCGTTCCGGCACCTCCAGGAGGAGGTGGAAGTGATTGGAAAGGACGCAGTAGGTGAGGATATGGACCCCGCAGAAGGTCTCATATTCGCGCATGAGCGACACGAAAAGTTCCTTGGCGTCATCATCCAGGAGGAACTGCCGGTCCACGACCCGGGACACGCAATGGTACCAGCCCGGTTGCAACGTGGAGGGGACCTTCAGTCGGGGCTTGCGCATGCCCGGCACCTCACCACAAGACGCAACCCAAACACAAATCTTTTTTCATCTAATGACCTGTCCCTTTATCTACAAGACCCGCCCTTGAGTTCCCTCAGAAGGGGCCTAAGAGGTTTGCGGTGCGGTCGTTGGAAGGCTACTGCCATAAAAAAATCGATTCAGCTTGCATCCACAATGTATTGTGTCACAGTGCGCGTCGCTCCACCACCCGAGGGGTATTTCGCCGCGTCCAACCGACCGCGCGTCGATAATAACCCCCGGTCAGGAGGAGGGGCCGGACGAGTTTCCGCACCGAAGGAACCCGACCGCCGAAAGCTCGGAGACCTGATCTCGAACCCATGATCGACGCTACCATGCCCCTGTCGTCCACATCTCCTGGCCGTGCGCGCCGCCAGGCGCGGCTGAACCGAACCTCGCGATCCGCTCGCAAGTCGTCCCATCGCCGATTGCTGTCCGTCTCGCAGGTATTCAGCGATCCCGCCGCTGATCCGTTCAGCCAGATCGAGTGGGAACGGCGGACTGCGGAGATCACCGATGACAGCGGCAAGGTGATCTTCCGCCAGGAAAACGTCGAGGTGCCGAAGTCCTGGTCGCAGTTGGCCACGAAGGTGGTGTGTTCGAAGTACTTCTACGGCGATCCGGCCAAGGCCGAGCGCGAGAGCTCCGTGCGGCAGCTCATTCACCGGGTCACACGGACGATTGCCGATTGGGGAATCAAGGACGGGTACTTTTCCAAGGCGGACGGCGAGGTCTTCTACAAGGAACTGACGTGGTTGTGCCTGAATCAGTACGGCGCCTTCAATTCGCCGGTCTGGTTCAATGTCGGGCTCCATCACCAGTACGGGATCGGGAAGGCCAGCGATCGGGGCAACTGGTTCTTCAATCCCAACACCAGCCGGGCCGAGCGCGGCGCGACCCAGTACGAGTACCCGCAATCCTCCGCGTGCTTCATCCAATCCGTGGACGACAACATGGAGAGCATCATGCATCTCGCATACAGCGAGGCGATGCTCTTCAAGTTCGGCTCAGGGACGGGCACCGATCTGACGCCGATTCGCAGCGCGCGGGAGAAGCTGTCGGGCGGCGGCCGGCCCAGCGGTCCCCTTAGTTTTCTCAAGGTCTACGACCAGGTCGCCAACGTCGTCAAATCGGGCGGCAAGACGCGCCGGGCGGCCAAGATGAACACCCTGCGGGATTGGCACGGGGACATCGAAGAGTTCATCACGGCGAAGATGCGCGAGGAGAAGAAGGCGTGGGCGCTGATCGAGCAGGGTTACGACGGCTCGTTCAATGGAGATGCCTATGGCTCGGTGATGTACCAGAACGAGAATCTCTCGGTTCGGGTGTCCGATGCCTTCATGGAGGCTGCCTTGGAGAACAAGGATTGGTGGACGCGGGCGGTGACGACCGACAAGCCGCTCGAGCGCAAGGACGCCTCCCGGTTGTTGGATCTCGTGGCCGAGGGGACCTGGGTCTGCGGCGATCCGGGTCTGCAGTACGACGGGTCCATTCAGAAATGGCATACCTGCAAGGGGACCGAACCCATTCATTCCACCAACCCCTGCAGCGAATACGTCTTCCTCAACAACACTGCCTGCAATCTCTCGTCGCTGAACCTGATGAAGTTCAGGCGCGATGACGGCACGTTTGACGTCGAGCGATTCAAGGCCGCGGTGTGGATTTACATCACCGCCCAGGAGATCGTCGTCGACAACGCGAGTTACCCGACGGCTACGATCGCGGAGAATTCGCATATCTTCCGCACTCTGGGTCTGGGTTTCGCCAACCTGGGCTCGCTGATCATGAGCTATGGCTTGCCCTACGATTCGGACGAAGCCCGAGCCCTTGCCGGCGCGATCACCGCGATCATGACCGGGCACGCCTATGAGCAGAGCGCTGAGATGGCCGGTGTGCTCGGGCCGTTCCCGGGGTATCGCGACGCGCGATGCTGCGGCGTCGAGCGACCCGCGGCGAAGGACAATGTAGCTTCGATGCTGGAGGTGATCCGATTGCACCGAGGGGCCGTGGAGGATATTCAGCCCAGCGACGAATTCCGGTACCTCAAGGACGAGGCGCGCCGCTGCTGGGACCGTGCGCTGCATCGCGGCGAGGAGGTTGGATTTCGCAATGCCCAGGTGACCGTCCTGGCGCCCACGGGCACCATCGCGTTCCTCATGGATTGCGATACAACCGGCGTCGAGCCCGACATTGCCCTGGTCAAGTACAAGGTCCTTGCCGGTGGCGGAACGCTGAAAATCGTCAATCGCACGGTGCCCGAGGCGTTGCGGCGCCTGGACTATTCTCCGGGGGAGATCGAGGAGATCATCGACCACGTCGAACGCTACGACACCATCGAGGACGCCCTGCAGGATGATGGCACAACCATCGTCCACAGTCCGCTCAAGCCGGAGCACCTTCCCGTCTTTGATTGCGCCTTCAAACCGCACCGGGGACGACGGAGCATCCATTCCCGGGCCCACCTCCGGATGATGGCGGCGGCCCAACCTTTCATCTCGGGCGCGATTTCCAAGACAGTCAATCTGCCCAACGACGCGACCATTGCGGACATCCGCGATGCCTATGTGCAGGCGTGGAAGATGGGGTTGAAATGCGTGGCCATTTATCGCGATGGCTCCAAGCGCTCACAGCCGCTCAACACCCGCAAGATCAGCGGAGGCGGTGACTCGGCGGCGGGCGATGTGCTTCTCGGCGAATGGAATGCCCGGATCAAGGAGCTCGAGGCTGAAATCGCGCATTATCGGAATGAAGCCCACAAACCGATCCGCCGCCGGCTGGAGGAAACCCGACAGGCGGTCACTCACAAATTCGGCATCGCGGATCACGAGGGTTACCTGACAGTCGGCCTTTATGAAGACGGGCGGCCAGGCGAACTCTTCGTCACGATGGCGAAGGAAGGCAGCACGATCGGCGGATTGATGGACACGATCGGCGCGCTCACGTCGATGGCGCTGCAATACGGTGTGCCCCTCGAATCCCTGGTGAAAAAGTTTGCCTACCAACGATTCGAACCGAGCGGCTTCACTCGGAATCCCGCGATTCGCAACGCCGCATCGATCATTGACTACGTCTTTCGGTGGATGGGACTGCAATTCATTCCCGGGTACGCCCAGGCCACGGCTCCAGGTGTCGCCCAGCAACCGGAGTTGGCAATGCCGGGACTGGAGGAAGAACTCAAAAAAAAACTGAATCACTCCGTTCCGGAACTTCCGCGGATCGACCCGCCTGAGGTCCTCGATGTCACACCCGAGCCGGACCCGGCCCGCATGGCGCCGGGCGCGGGCCGCTCATCTGCCAATCGCCTGCTCACCGCCACGTTCCAGAACCAGGATGATGCACCGAGCTGTCCGGCCTGCGGCCATATCGCCGTGCGCAACGGCGCCTGCTACAAGTGCCTGAATTGCGGCGAGAGCCTTGGGTGTTCCTGACCCGCTCCGCGCATCATGTTCCGCCCCTGCATCGATCTCCGCGATGGGCGCGTCGTCCAGATCGAAGGAGGCACCTGGTCGGATACCGGCGTTGGCACGCGGACGAATTTCGAATCCGAACGCCCTGCCGCGTGGTATGCGCAGCTCTACAGGCGGGACGGTCTCGCAGGCGGGCACGTCATCCTTCTTGGATCCGGGAATGAAGGCGCTGCCCGCGAAGCACTCGCGGCCTACCCCGGGGGTCTGCAGGTGGGTGGCGGTGTCAATGCCGGGAACGCGGCGGCGTGGCTGGATGGCGGGGCCTCCCATGTCATCGTCACGTCCTGGGTCTTTCGCGAAGGCCGCCTCGACGAACAGCGACTGTCGGAACTGGTGCATGCCGTGGGACGGGAACGCCTCGTTCTCGATTTGAGCTGTCGAAGGAGGGATGGGGAGTATTGGGTCGTCACCGACCGCTGGCAGCGTTTCACGACCCTCCGGATCGAAGAGGACGCGCTGCGGCGGTTGGCATCGTGCTGCGCGGAATTCCTCGTGCATGCGGTCGATGTGGAGGGGACCCGCAGCGGGATAGACCGTGACCTTGTCGAGCGACTCGCCGCGGCCACCTCCCTGCCGACAACCTACGCCGGTGGCGCACGCAGCCTGGAGGATCTCGAAGAGGTGACCCGGATCGGGCGTGGGCGCATCGATCTGACAATCGGTTCAGCGCTCGACCTCTTTGGCGGTGACGGTGTGCGCTACGAGGACTGCGTCGCGTTCAATCGCCGCCAGGGACCCCGCCTGCCGGCAACTCTCTCCCCGAGGATTCAAGGGGATGGGCCGCCGCAACAGCCGGACGGGCGCGTCACGCCGCCACGGAGGTGACCTTCTTCAATCGGTCTGCGAAGTCATCCAGTTCCGACGTCTTTTCGAATCCCACGGTCACCATATCGACGAGGCCTTCGGCCCATGCGTATCGAATCGAGGCGTTCTTCCGTTCCTCGTCGTTTCGGAGCCGGCCTTCACCAATGATCTTCATGCCGACGACGCCCTTGCCCTTGGCCCGGATCTGTTTCAGGACGGGGGCAACCTTTTCAGCGGGACCGTCCATGACGAGCCCGTAAGGATTGATCCGCGAATGGACCGAGTCGACCCAGGGCTCATCAATGACCGCCTGCAGGGCCGGGAGCGAATGGCAGGAGACGCCGTGAGCCCGGATCACGCCCTTCTGTTTCAGGTTCTCGAGGATCTCCATTTGCTTCGCCAGGACCTTCGGCCAGTCGGCGGACTCGACGCAGTGCAGGAGGACGAGGTCGATGTAGTCGGTCTTCAGTTCCTTGAGGAATCGGTGGACGATGACATCGGCGTCGGAACGCTCTTTCTCCGGGATGCCGCCGGGCCGCCACCAAATCTTGCTGCAAAGGGCGTAACTGTCCCGCTGGAGATCTCCGAGGGCCTCGGGGATGAAGGGGTGGGTTCCGTACAGATCGGCGAGGTCGAAACTGCGGATGCCGCGATCATACATGTCCCGTATCAGGCGCCTGGCATTCTCGGCACCCATCCGGGTGAGGTTGGATTCGCGCATCCCGCCGTGGACCCCTGTGCCCAGGCTGACGCGTGAGGTCTTGATGGCGGTCTGGCCCAGCTTGATGGTGTCAAAGGCCCCGAGGCCTCCTGATACCCGCCCCGCGGACTCGGCGGCGAGGCCCGACCGACCGGCCAATGCAATACCCCCGATGCCGAGGGCTGATGTCTTGAGAAAATGGCGGCGCGCAATCTTCATGGGTGTCCTTGATCGACTCAATCGCTTCTACAGCCGAACCCGCGCCCGGGAAAGCCTGAAATCACCTCGAGGCACCGCCGAAACAGAACCACGAAGGCCACGAGGTTCACCGAGTTCACGAAGGACCCCAGAAAGGAAGGACCGCGCGCGTCGGCGATGTCACCCGGCCTCGACCGGGTCTTCAACAGCCAATGCGGATTCGTTCGAATCTGAGTTTCACCGGTCGTCGTGTCCTTCGTGACCTTTATGGTGTCCCCCGGGGTCGACGTTCGCGGTGCCGTCGTCAGCGGGGTCGCGGAGGACCCTCGTAGGGGCGGGCGCCGGGTTCGGGATGGAGACTGTGCTCGCGGAATGGCAGGATCTCGGCCTCGTCGGCGGGCGCTGCAATGAACCCGTAATACCGGCCCATCCAGTAGGCGAGGAGCCAACCGCTGGGCTCGACGACATCCCTTCCGCCGGTCCCGCCATCGGCTTGCATGGTCCAGTTGTCCCAGCGCATGGGTTCGCGTTCGCGCGGCGAGAAGGCCCGGATGCCGCCCATGAAGGACACATAGCCGGGCGGTGTTCGGAGGTCGGCGCGGTGGGAGTTCTGGTAGGACCAGACGCGCAAGTCCAGGGGCCAGTCGCGGAGGTGCGCGATGGAAGCCTGCGCCTCCGTGTCATCCCCGCCGAGCGCCCGATGGAGGAAATTGAACCATGGCTGCTGCTCCACTCGGATAAGTTCGTAAGAGCGCTCGAAGCTTCGCCGGTACAGGGCCCTGAGTTCCGGGTCAGTCTCGCGGCGGATGAGATTCCAATAGCTCCAGAACGCGAGTTGGTCATCGAAGTGAGCCACAGAATCGGGGGGAAAGACCTGCCGCTGTTGAAGGGTGTAACCCGGGTAGCCGAGGCCGACGAGGGTTTGATAAGCGGCCGCAAACCTTGGTTCGCCGGTAATGGACTCCGCTGTCTTCATGAACGACAGCAACTCGACCGCCTGCAACCCGCGGTCGAAGCGGCCTTCTTCGGTGAGGAAATACTCCGGGTCCCACCGTCCCCACCGGGTGGGCAGCCCATCGAGGTCGATCAGGCGCCATTGGTGATCGATGAGGTGGGAGGCGATCCGGGCGAGATGGCCCTTTGCCTGACCGATCTCCGGTCCGTGGGCGGCGAGTTCGAGGAAGAGCCCAATAGCGTAGAAATGGGAGCAGATCTCGTCGCTCGAGGTGTCTCCTTTCCATTCGAAACGGCCGTCGGCGGTGTCGTGCCATTCGGCCGGGTAGCCCCCTGAGCCTCCGGAAGACTTGTGGCCGCGCTCACCCTTGGCCCAGACCGCGCGCGCCGGAAATCCCGGGATGCCGGTCATCTGCTCAAGCCAGCAGAGGGCGTGAAAGGTGTTGGTGGCCTCGCGACGCGCAGCCGGGTCGCCGGTTGCAGCGAAGCGATAGGACTCCGCGGCGAGGTAGTCTCCCGAGTATCCCCCATCGTTGTCGCTCACCTCGCGGACGTACTCCTGCAGGCCAGAGTCCCATTCCAACTTATGGACGAACCCGAGACGTTTCTGGCCCCATTCCTCGAGGTGCTCTTCGTAGTAGCCGGCCTTCTTCTGCAGCGTGAACGGTTCGTACTCGATGACCCCCAGGCCGGCCGCCGTCGCGACGTACACCGTCCGACCCTGGACGGCGATGGCATGCACCTCGTCGGACGGCAGCCATCGTTGCCCCGCGAAATACTGGAAGGTGTCGCCGACCTGGCGGATTGCGCCCTGGGTGGTTCCGATCCAGAGGTCGTTGGTAAACCCGGCGGCCAGGCAGGTGGCGTCCTCGACAGGCAACCCGTCCCCGCCGCGGATGCTCGTCATGGACATCCCGCGCAGAACGCCAAGACCGCGGTCGGTCGCCACGACCAGCCGACTCCCGAACGACACCATATCCCGCGTCGTCGACGAGGGGAGCGCCCCCCAATCCCAGGCCCGATCCGCCGAAAAGCCGTATGAGTCGAGCCCGCCAAACCCGGAGCGGGTGTGGACCGTGACCCGTCCCGAACCGAGGAGGTACAGCGATTCCTGGTGAACGGCCAAACGCAGGACAGGAAACGGAGTCTCCTCGTTCCCGAGCCGGTCGAGGGAGTGTTCGCGCACGGTCCAGAGGACCCGACCGCCAACGGCCACGATTTGCCCGCGGTACTCGCAGAGATCGGACACCGGTTCGCGCGCGATGCGTTCCCAATCCGATCCCTGCAGTCGCAGGAGGCCGTCATCCGTCAAGGCCCATAACTTGCCCCCTGCCCGGGTAAGGCGATGGACAGCGCCGGTGACCGACGGTTCTGGCGACCAGTGCTCCCCGTCCAGAAACACCAGACCTGCCTTGGTTCCCGCATACACTCGTCCGGCGGCGGTGCCAACCGCGGTGAGGGGAATGGAGGAGGTGACACTCCTCCCCACTTCCTGGAGATACACCGTATCCGGCAGGGGCGCCGCGATCGCAGGTAACACGAACCCAGGAATCAGCAGCGGCGCGAGGCGTCCGCGCCATCCTCCCAGGCTGAGAACGCCCGCTCTCAGAGTTTCCTCGGGATTCGATCGATTGGCCGCGACGGCTCCGAAGAGGCGTTTCGCGTTCAGTTGCTGACGTTCTCCACTTGCACGCCCGGGATCGAACCCGGGTCGATCGCTCGCAGCGCATTGGCGACGGCGGTCATCTGGTCGCGATCGGTCGAGTTCAACAGGGATTTCAGTTCGGGAACCGCGGACTTGGCCGCGGGACCAATCGAACCCAGGGTGTACGCGGCAGTCCGTCGGACCGTCGCATCCGGGTCCTTGAGAAGGGGCGTGATCTTCGGAACGGCGGGCGCCGCATCGGGTCCCAACTTCGCAATTTCGGCGAGGGCGCCGACCTTGGCGTCGGCATCCCCGGAAAGCTTTGTGACCTGCGCATTGAGATCGACCTTTTCCTCCTTGGGGCCGCAGCCGGAGAGAAAGACGCCCACCGTGAGCATGAGGGCGCACCCAAACCGAATCCTACGGGAATTCATGCGGGAACAGTAGGCACGCAGTCCCGGAAGACAATCCTGATCGTTGACCCGCGTTGGTGCCGTCTCTCGCTTTCCCTCCGTATGTGTTGAGCCTGAGAGCCCGTCTGAAAATTAGGAAGGGCCCTGTTTTCGCAGGAAAGGCCGAATGGCGAGGCGGGACGAAGGAGCATACCCTTCAGGGGTCTGTGACTGAGGAGCAACGAAGCCAGGCGGCCTTTCCTGCGAAAACCCTCCGGGCGACGGGTCTTTTGCGCGAGGCCTTCGTTGGCTCGACCGTCACAGCCCGCTGCGGGGATGCTCCGGTCTCGCCGCCTCGGCCTCGCACAAAATCCCTCGTCGCAGGGCCCTTCCTAATTTTCAGACGGGCTCTGAGCCGCCGCCTTCTCCCTCTCCGCCCCTCCGGGGGGAAAGGGCTCGGGTGAAGTGGGCCCCCGGGACCCATAGCCCCCCGGAGCGCGGGCTTCAGCCCGCATCGGCGCTCGGACGCGCATGGTCTGCGAAATGTCCAAAGACTCGTCGGTGAGTCCGATATTGAAGCGGCGTGAACGCCGCGCTCCGGAACGTACGAGTAGGACGCCCGGCATACGGGCCAATCTCTCCCATCCCTCGTCGCAGGACTCCATTTATTTTTCTGACAGTCTCTAAACACATACCTCCCTCCGGGAGAGGGTGGCATCCCGTCGGGATGGCTATGGTCGCTCCTCGACCGTAGAAATCACCAGGGCATTCCCTCCGAGTTCCGCTTTCCAGTCCCCTCGATCACGCGATAGTAACGGCCTGCAGAAAAGGGCCCGAAGACCTCCTGCGAACCGCCCGCCCAGCGCACCCACACCGAGCCGGTCGCCGCAGCCGTTCCCAGCCCAAACACCAGGCGCGGATCGTTGCTCGAGGCGTAGCCTTCGTTCGGTTGGACTTGCCGCCACTCACTTCGGCCATCCACCTCGAGGCGCACGATCGCGTTGCGCGCGACCCGCTGGTGGCTGTCAACGAGGTCAAGCCCGACCCAGTTACCTTCGCCGCCAACCAGGTTTGGGAGGACATGAACCGGGCCGTCCTTGTTCAGCACGACGATGTCCTCAGCCCCGTCGTTGTCGAGATCCCCGAAGGCAGCGCCGCGACTGGCGGCCACCAATGGCGGTTGCGTGCCGCCGGCTGGAACGACTGCCGCAAACCGGCCATTTCCGAGCCCGCGGAGCAGGGTGTTCGGTTCGGCGTAGGGATTCCGCGGATCGGTGGTGGCGTCACCGAGGCGCACGCGGCCGTTGGCAACGAAGAGGTCCGGTTCCCCGTCGTGATTGAAGTCCTGGAAGCCCACGCCGAATCCCGTGGAGGCGCGACTGCCCTGCATCGGACCGTCCGGGGTGATGGCATCAGTGAATTCGCCCTGGGAGTTGCGAAACCAGGCGTTGCCTTCGCCAACCAGGTGGGTGACAAACAAGTCGAGCCAGCCGTTCCGGAGGAGGTCCACGGTCACGGCGCCCATCCCGGCCCGGGGAATTCCGAGCACGTTGAGCGCACAGCCGCGCAGCGAGGCGTCTTCCTGGAATCCCGAGGTCCCGTGATTCATCCAAAGCTGGTTGGGCATGGCGTCGTTGGCCACGAACACATCCACCCGCCCGTCATGATCGAAGTCGGCGGTGGCGACGCCAAGTCCGTTGCCGAATGCCCGGTCGAGGCCCATGGCTTGTGTCACGTCCTCGAAGGTGCCGTCGCCGCGGTTGTGGAAGAGGCGGTCCCTCGCCGGCGCATGATAACTCAGGGGCGAGCAGTAATCGAGTACGCCACCGGCCGAGTAACATTCCACCTCGGTGGCGACGGACCAGTGAATGTAGTTGGCGACGTAGAGGTCGAGATGGCCATCGCCATCATAGTCAAAGAAGGCGGCGCTGCTGCTCCACTCGCCTGGATCTCCTGCGACCCCTGCGTGGGCGGTGACATCGTCGAAGGTGCCATTGCCGCGGTTACGATAGAGGGTGTTCGCCCGCAGATTCAGCACGTAGATATCCGTCCATCCGTCGTTGTCGAAATCGGCGCAGGCGACGCCCATGCCATAGCCGGCGGTGGAACCGATCCCGGCGCGGATCGTCACATCCTCGAAATGCCAGTTACCCAGGTTATGGTAGAGGCCGTGATTTACAGAATTCGTGAGGGCGGGATCGGCGGAACCGCCGTTGACACAGAAGACGTCGAGCAGGCCGTCGTTGTCGAAGTCGATGAGTCCGACCCCGCCGGTATTGATCTCCGGCATCAGATGGCGACTGCGATGGCCCGAGGAATGACGAAACCCTATCCCAGCCTCCTTCGCCACCTCCTTGAACCACGGAGGGGAATGGGATGGGGCCGAAGTTGACGTGGGCCGTGAATCCAGGGGAACTGCCGACCGCCGCTCGCATCCGGCCATCACCAGGACGAGCGGCAGTAAAGAAATCACGAAGGACACGAAGGACATGAACGACACGAAGGCAACCTGGAATCCAATGCGACCCCTTGTGGCAAGCCATCCACATTTCTGATTGCCTGGCGAGCCAAGGGGGTTTGTCCATGGAATTTGACGTATTGTCGCGCCGACCTGTCGGCTGCGCGCTGGAAGGGCATCGTGCCTGGTTGAAAAGCAGAGGATCCTTGAACTCAAGGCGGCCGAGGTTCTGTTGCCCCCCATGAGGCACAAATCCTTGCCTGCCTTCGGCTCAGCGGCCTGAAGCTCGGATTTCTCAGCAATTTCAACGCACTTACTTTGATGGAGGGACTCCGCCGATTCGTTCTTTGGCTTCTTCGTGCCCATCGTGGCCATCCATTCGGCCGCGGGTCTGACCGAGTTCGGCTAGACGCTGCAGGGCGACGGGGTGAATCGGATCCAGGTCGTGCGCTCGGCGGTAACAATCGAGCGCGGCTTTCGTCTGGCCCAGATTCGCCTGGCGAAGGTCACCCAGTTGGATCCACAACCCGGTGTCGGTGGGCGCCAGTTCGAGGGCTGCTTTAAGCGCCTCGGCGGCCTCCGCATCGCGGCCCGCGCCTACCAGCGCGTTGGCGAGGGCGAGGCGGGCGGGGACGGACTGCGGCGCCCGCTCCAACGCGCCCCGTGCCAGTGCAAGGCTTTCCTCCGACTTGTTCAGGGCCGCGGTGGTCGCCGAGAGCGCGACCAGAAGGCGGACGTCCTCCGGCGCACGCCCAAGGGCCGATCGCAGGAGGCGTTCAGCTTCGCTCGATTCATCCGCGGCGTTTAGGGCCGTCGCGAGGTGGCAGATGACGGCCACATTCGTGGGGTGAAATTGCAGGGCGACGGTCAGGCGAGCGACGGCGTCCGCGGCCTGTCCGCGGGCGACCATGAGATCCGCGCGGTCGAATTGATCCGGTAACACGAGCATGTGGTCGAGGGCACGCTGGGACCATGGATCGGACATGGGGCCGATGGATTCACTGTGTCCGGCGGCGAGTTGAATGGACGCCTCGTTCACGCGACCGATGGCCTTGTACGCGAGTCCCAGGAGGTGGCGCGCACTTCGAGCGTAGGGATCCATCGCGATTGCTTTTTCCAAAGGGGGTATGGCTTCGGCCGGATGTCCGGCCTGGAGATTGGCTTCACCCAGCCCCGCCCAGCCGCGCCACTCCTCGGGGGCGAGTTGGATGAGATTCGTGAAGGCCGCGGTTGCGGCGGTCGTGTCGCCGGCGGCGATGAGCGCGGAGCCCAGTCGTTGCCAGGCGGGCGCAAACCCAGGATGGCGCTCGACGATGGCGTGGAGTTCCTTCGTGGCGTTCGGCAGGTCTCCGAGTTCCTCCAGGGCAACGGCGGCGTAAATCGCCGGAAGGGGATCGGTTGGCTGCAGGCGGATGGATTCGAGGTAACATGTGCGAGCTTGTCGCGAGAGGCCATTGACGGCGCATGCGAGGGCAAGATCGTTCCAATGGTCGGCGACGCCGGGCTCGGCCTGGACGGCGCGTCGCAGGCGATCCAGGTGGTCGCGGATCTGCGGATCAACCGGTTGAGAATCAAACTCGACGTCGACTGACGGAACGGCGGCCTGCCGGTGGCAGCCGGCGGTCAGCACTGCGAGGAAAAGAAGGGCGCTTCCAACGAAGGTCCACAAACGGAGAGCGACTTGCGGCCGGCCGGCCACAAGTCGCTCCCTGGCTTGAATTCGAATCCGAACCGATGTCGAACGGATAGGCTTTTTCACCGAAGACGCCCGGAACGACGGGGCGCCGTGCTCGCGACGATCAGTTCCGGGTCGGGTTCACGAGTTTGACCGAGCTGCGGTCCTGGAGCCAGTCGACATCCTTGTTGTTGGGCGAAGGCTGCCCCAGGGGAAGGGGCTGGCCAGGCTTCAGGATGGGGGTGGTTCGCCCATCGACCCACTTGCGGATCTCGGAGTGGCCATCGGCGAACGAGAGGCCGCCGGCGCGATTGTGGTAGCTTGCCGGATAATCAACGATGATGCGGGCCGTTGGCCGTTCCGGATCATAGGAACTCATGTCGACGGCGAACCAGCCGTCGTTGATCGAGTCCTCGCGTTCGTCGAGCGTCACCCAGGTCTTGGCCGGACTGGCAATGTCGTTGGCCTTGGTATACTGCTTGTATCCACCAGTATACGGTCCGGAGCGGTCTCCGACGTAGCCGTTCATGGAGATGGATCGGACGCGGGGGGCCCCGCTCCGTCCACGGCTCTTGCTCATGTCCGCGGGGCACTTGTAGACGCCGGGGGATTGGGTGTATTTGCCGAGCTGCGAATTGAGAATGATGATCGTGTTGGTGTTCTCGTTGCGGTAGGTGGCGTTGTCCAGCCAGCCGACACACCAGGTGCGGTTCGTATTTCGGAAGTTCTGGGCGTCGTTGCCGTCCAAGTTGCCGGTGAGTTTATCCTCGTTGTCGCCGGAGTAGAGGGTCCACGCCAGCGCGATCTGTTTGCCGTTGCTCAGGCACAGGATGCCCTGCGCCTTGGACTTTGCCTTGGCGAGGGCCGGTAAAAGCATGCTGGCAAGGATCGCGATGATGGCGATCACGACCAGCAGTTCGATGAGAGTGAAGGCCCCGCGGTTCCGCGGCGGGAGAGGTTGGGCGGATTCCATGGACTTATCGGGTTGTTACGAATGGGTGATGGCGGACTTTGGGAGTCCTTCCGACGCCCGGCAAGCCCAGAATTCACCGTGCCCCGCAAGACACAGTTCGCCCGGCCCTGTCCCAATTCTCATGCTTGGAGTCCATCCTTAACCCAATTCCATGCAATCCGCCCGCCCAGGACCTTGCCTAACCAATTCTGCCTCGGCCCCACCCTGGTCCTCCCATGCCCCGGATGGATTGGCGCCGAGGAGGATGGTGGGACACGATCAATTGTCTGATCCACTTTGACATGGAAGGCTCCTGGAGAAAGGAATTCTTGCCCGTCGTTGAGGCGATCAAAACTGGTGCCTGCGAGAGCATTTGCCGTGTCAGGTCTGTACAGGTGCCACCCGTGGCGCGGGCTTCGCGAAAATCCCAGGCGTTGACCCACGGATGGCTTTGTCAATCTTCGGGCACTTGCCGGAGACTCCTGTTCCCCACCCCCATGGATGGCCCATGTATCTGTCAGGACTGAATGAGTTTGGATGACGACAAGACGGCTTTAGCGAGAAGGCGGAAGCGTCAGATCAGGAAACACCGATCGAATTTCCTCAACCGCCTCGAGATCCTGTTTGGAAAGGTTCTCGAGATGAGGAACCAACGCGAAAGCCCGACCTCCCTCAGCCCTCATTTCTGAGGCGATCTGATCCGGGCCCGTCGCTGCCGAGATCCAGTGAGCCTGGGCCGCGGCGATCTCACCGGCCAGCTCGGATCCCTGCTTCACGAGTGCATGGGCCTTACGGAGGAGTCTAAACTCCGTTGAGTGAAGCCGGAATTGAAGGGCGGGCGGGTTGTTTCGTGCGTCATCGCCATTCTCGAGGATTCTTGAAATAGCCCAACAGTTCCCTCTTTTCAGCTCGCGGTCAGCAAATCTGAGAATAGTTTCGAGGTCGCAAGCTGCCATTGAGATTCGCTTCCATTCAATTAGGAAGGCATCAGCCTCGGTAAGGCGCCTCCAGAGGACCAGGGTGTCGATGGCACAGTAGCCCGTCTCGAGCAGTGTGTCATTGAGGCCTTCGGAACGCAACGTTTCCAACAGCGTCAGATAGTGGCGCAATTCCTGATCCCCCATGCCAAGGGAACGCGTTAATTCCAACAGAATATTCAAGTACTTGAGTCGCTCACCGAGGGTAATCGATTGCCTGGACATTCGGATGTCAAACACACCAATCAATCTTAGAATCTCATGCGCGTCCTCAGAAGTGATACTAGATGGAGGCTCTTTCCAATATTTGACCAGCAAATGCCTGTATTGGGCTTCGTCCTGGTCGAATCCTGCAGCGAGCATTGGATTTCCTTCGGATGCCTGCGAGACGGGATCGCTTGTGCGGTAATTGTAGAATTTTGCGCGCCTAAGCCGATGCCCAGATTTTGATTCCGCAACGGACAACGATACAGGGAGACAGAGTGGCGCGCTTGGAAGTTGGGAGTTTGAGTATTCGACCTCGCAGGTCCTTCCGCAGAGTCTGTCTTGAACAAGCATATGGCGCAAATAAGTAACGCCATTGGTTGATCTGAGTGCGATGCCACGCCCAGGAAATGTAACTTCCACCTTGCGTTCAGGAAGATAGGCGCGCAGGCGACGCAGAACCGAACCACCAGGGGTATCATCGAAGTCGTATTCGAGATTTTTCAGAAGGTCTCCGGATTGATTGAATAGAGTCATCGAGAGTAGGCGATCGCCGACAACCGTTGCAATTCCGTGGCAGGCATTCCATAGAGAATCCGTCGAGGAATCTGGTACCGTTACACACAAAGTTCGGGGCTCGCGTTCCGGTCTCGAGCCGAATAGTCGAGCCAGATGACGCTCTGAGACACGAGCGCTCTGGGCGCGATCGATCAGGAACCGTACATTCGAAATCGGAAAGTCCCCAAACATGTTGGTAAACTCCGTGCTGCTATGGCCGGGCGGGGGGAAGTCTCCTGAAATCCCAGCCACAAGATCGTGGGCGACGGTGAATCCCGTTGGATCGCTTTGGAGACGGAGAGTCAACGGATAGACCGGAAAATCGAGCCCACGGCCGTGGGGTTCAGCCCAGAGGACGCCAGCCTGAATGCTGTTGGCGGTTACCCTGTAGGTAGCAAATAGGGTTATTTCGCAACCATGCTCCGGCGTCTCAATTTCGAGCACCGCATCGAAAAGCACCGGTGGAGAGGCCTTTCCGGATGGTCTCAATGAAAGATTTGGCGCAACATCGGTTGTCGATGTGAGCGGGGCGCTCGGTAGAAGCGCAAGCAGGGCAACGAGACACAGAACGGGCGGGCGGCGGCGGCTGTCCATGTTTCGCCGAGACGGGGATGTTGTCGGGATCATGTTTTTTCGTGTAACGGTGGCAACGCTGGGAGCGGGTCGCTGGTCCAGTTCCCGGCGCGCCCATGGTCTTAAGCCGGCTGACCCTCGCGCGCCAGTAGTGGGGATTCTCCGGCATCCGTCCGATTTCGCGTGCATTCTGTCGGATGCTGGCTGGATGAAGCCAACTCTCGGGACGCTATTCGTCCGGGTAGCTCAATACGGTGTCCGGCGAGATGACCTCCTGGACCAGAAGGGGAGGTAAGAGAACAAACTCCGCGGTTTCGCGCGATTGCAGCGAAGGTCGGAAATTCGCTGTGATGAGACGGTTGAGTTCAGCGACGGGGCCTGTTCGGAATTCGATGCCTATCGACGACGATGTGGATGATGCGGACTTCGGGGTTGTGCCGCCATACCCGATAAAGGCGATCACTGCTATGCGCACCATGAGCCGGCTGCTGGGTAACGAGATCATGAGTTTCTTTGGAAATGAAGGTACGGTCGGCACCGCAGCCTAAGACTGGGGCGCCGGCCGGCCGTCGGGAGTTTCTAGAATTGCAGACTCATGCTGATGTCGGCCGAGCAGCTGGCGTTGGCATAAGCATCAGCCAGTGCAACTCCGTAGTCTTCAGCATAGGAATTGGCGTAGGCAAGCGCACCGACTTGAGCGGAGATCGAACCATAGCTCGAAGTGGTCGTATAGGAATACGAGAATGAGATTGTGTACGACGCATCGATCCAATTGTAAAATGAGTTTTGCCCGGGGGACGAACCATAATCGAGATAGGTCCAAGTCGCATGGCTCTGCTGCGGTATCGGTTCCCACTCGTCCGCGACTGCCTGGACCCATCCGGAATCATTCTGGCCAGTGCTGTTGGCGCCGACTGAAAAATAGGATTGCGAGTAGGCGGACGCGTACCCGCTTCCGCTCCAGACTCCGCTTGTCGTGCCGTGGAGTTCTCCAGAGATCTGGACGCTCGCTGAAATGCGGACGGGCGTTGCCGTTCCGGGAGCGCCTGTCCAATTCCATGCACCGATCGCCTGGGCTTGTGCTGACGAGATTTCGCCCTGGCCCTGATTATAATTGGGGTTGGCGATGGCTGACGCCTCGGCTGAACCACTGACCTCAACTCCCGTTGAAGTGACGGAGGCTGACCATGAGGCCGATACATCTCCGGAATCGACCCGACCGCTTGAGCTCGCATTCTGATCGAAACTCCATCCCGCGGATGCGGAATTCGAGACCGATAGGCAGAAAGCTACCGCCGAAGCGGCGGCCGCGGATTTGCACCAATGAATTGGCGATGAGTTCACATTGCAGGTACGAAGTGTGGCGTACATTTGCATAGGGATTTTTCTATTAAGGATTCTTGTGTCAGAGTCGGCGGATACTCTTGATGATTCCAGTGTGCCATCAGCTCAATCCGACCGACATTTACAGGATCGCAGAAACTGCGAGTTAGTATGTATAAAATGGGGTGAACTGGCCTGTTGACGGGGCGGATTCTCCTTTAGAGAGCCTGGTGCATCATTGTGCATCATCCGCCGCATGGCGCCTTGGAAGTCGGAACTTGAATTGAGGGCATTGCCGCGTGGCCTGCAATGCGCGCCGGCGCTCTGTGGATATGGCTGGTAGGGTCCGAGATGCGGAATAATGCCTATTGCACCAAAAGCCGTGTTTGAGAAGAGTCTGAGGCGAAGCAGTGGCTGCGTGACCGCTCAACTCTCATGATCTGCCACAGAGCAAACGACATGAGTCGCGCTTTTATATCACTCAGGTCGGAGTTTCAGCTCCCTTTAGACGCCTCATAAGATTGGTCTTCTTCGCAGCGCCGAATGGCGTCAATGAACTCTGCTGGCGCACTCCAGGATTGAACTGGAAGTTTCTGGCTTGGGATGCAAGGGCCGGCATGCAACGCCGATTGGCGGGCCTGTATCCGATTGGTCCAATTCTCGATGGCGGTCAACCTGGAGCGCTTCTCAATTTGTCATCGCGTTTTCGCCTAATCCTAATCCTTGTCAGTTAAGTTATTCAGGATTCGTGGAGCTGGAAAGCCGACCGTGATCCGGGTTCGGACGGAGTTGGCGATGAAACACTGCTCGTGGGCCGCGTGGTGAAGGTGCGCCTCTTCCGCTGGCGTGGGTGTCCGCGCACCGCCATACACGATCGCCGGATGAAGAAGGACCTCGCTCACCCATGGAGTTCCCTGGTCATTGCGCGTCATCGTTCCGACCGCCTCATCGCGGTAGCTGTCGACCTGGAACCCTTCGCGGGACGCGCAGTACAGGAACGTGAGCATGTGACAGCTCGAGATCGACGCGACGAATGCCTCCTCGGGATCGACGTGTGCCGGGTTGGAGTAGGGCGCCGGCACGACCGATGGACTGGGAGACGCCTGCAGTGTCGCACCGCCGTCGAACGTCCAGGTGTGCAGCCGTGAGTATTGGCCTGTCAGAAACTCAGGACCTGAGTCGGACCTTTTCCAATCAATGGTGGCTCGGTGTTCGGACATGCGTTTTGCCTGAAGTTTGCACCCTTCATCGCCGTAGACCGAGCAAATCCGGTGACCCGGCTATTCCTGTCGCAGGGCCTGCATGGGATTGGTGTGCGCGGCGCGGCGGGCAGGCAGCAGACACGCCGAGAGGATCACGGCGCAGAGCACCGTCAGGACCAGGCCGAACGAGATGGGATCGAAGGACGAGACGCGGAACAGCTCGAGTTGGCTGGTCAGCAGCCGGCTCACGGCCAGGCTGGCGAGCACCCCGACGATCATGCCCCCGGCCGCCAACCGGCCCCCCGTGCCAAGAATGAGGTTCCGCACGTCGTGGCGCGCGGCACCAAGCGCCATGCGGACGCCGATCTCGCGCTGGCTCCGACTGACGAAATAGGAGAGCAGGCTGTAGATGCCGGCCGTTGCCAGGGCGAGTCCAAAGCCTGCAAACAGGGTGAACAACGCCATGATGAATCGTGGCTGGGCACTCTGATCGGCGACGGCACGTTCCATCGGGGTCAATTCGCCGAACGGTTGTTGCGGGTCCATCGCGCGCACCTCGGAGCGAATGGCTGCCGCCAGGCCACGGGCATCGGCGCGGGTGCGGATGGCAAGAGTGCGTCCGGGCGGCGCGATCAGCGTGTAGGGCAGCAGGGCGACCGCGTTCGGCTCGTTTCGAAGGCCGTCGTTGCGGGTGTCACCAAGGATGCCGACGACCGTGACGACGGGTGAGAGCGCGTCAGGTTTGCGGAGTTGCGATCCCCCGGGTTGCCCAAGCAGATCCAATTGGACCTGGCTTCCAATGGGATCCCTGCCCGGCGACCAGAGTTTCGCGGCTGTCTCATTGATGACGGCGACCGCATCGCCCGCCGCGATCTCTTCGGCGCCGAACATTCGTCCACGACGCAGCGGGATGCCGAGGGTGGTCAGGTATTCGGCACTGACGAGCTGGATGGCGATCCGCGGAAGGTCGGTCCCGGCTTGTCCGGGGATCGACCAATCAGACGGGGCGCCGCCAAACGGGAGTCCGCCGTTGCCGATGGTTGCGGCCTCCACGCCTGGCAGGCGGCGGACGCGCTCGAGGAGTTCCGCCGCGAACTGGTTCCGCTGTTCGAGGGTGTCATAGCGTTTCGATTGGAACCGAAGGTCCACGGTCAGGACTCGTTCGGGGCGGAATCCGAGATCGACGTTTCGAAGGGCGACGAAGCTGCGAATGGTGAGCCCCGCGCTGACAAGGAGGATAACGCAGAGGGCCACCTGGGCCATGACGAGCACTCCGCGGAACCGGGTGCTGGCGGGGCCGCTGGACCCCTTGGCGGCGTCTTTGAGCGCATCGGTGAGGTCCGGCCTGGAGGCCTGCAGCGCCGGGGCGAGCCCGAACAGGATGCCGGTCAACATCGAGACGATCACGCAGAACGCGAGCACATAACTGTTCATCTCGATGCGCGCCTCGCCGCCTGCAGACTTTCGGCTGCGAAATTGCCGGTCAGCAGCGCCTCGCCCGGTCGTGTTGCCATGACATCGGCGAAGGCGGGCACCTTCGCCATGTCGCAGGGCCCTTCCTAATTTTCAGACGGGCTCTAAGGGTAGGGGTTGAGGAGGACGCCATAAACGACGCTGAAGATGGCCGTCGTGGCGCCGATGCCAAGGGCGAGGGTGAGCACGGCAACGGCCGTGAACGCCCGGTTCTTCAGGGCCTGCCGCAGGGCGAGGAGGATGTCGTGTGTCATGCAGGTCGGTGGAGGTTGAGGACACGGGCTCTAAGCCGTAACCATGCAGTGGATTCCGGGAGCTCGTCGTTCGCCGTCGTATCTCCGTTCCGATACGCGCCTCGCTCACTCCTCGTCTTGCCCGGAAATCTGCGGCGCAATCATTTCCCTCCCAACTGCATGTTTACGGCTAAGGGTGGCTTGCCTGAAAGCACGGCGCGTTCCACGTTCAGGATCCCACCTCCTGCAACTCGGTCTCCGTTGCGTCGTCCCGCGTCCCTTCCTGTCTCCGGGATGCCTCAATTCCATTCGCGGGAAATCGGCATCTCGGCACGCCCCTCACGCATCATGCGCCGCAAGATCGAGACACAGCAGTTCGCGGCCGTTGTGGACAAACATGCAGCGATCCGCAAAGGCCGGGTGGCACCACAGCACGTCCCGACCTCGCGTGTTCTCGATCGGATCCAGCAGCCGGGCGCGGCTGATGACGGCGAATCCTTCGGGCGAGATTTTGCCGAGGATGAGTTCGCCGTGGTCGTTCCAGATCCATTGTCGGTCGGCCTGTTGCACGATGAAGGCCGAGGCGAAGAACCCACCCTTGCCGTCGAATACTTCCAGGCTTTCCCACCGACGATCCCCGGAGGTGAGGTCCAGGCATCGAAGTTCGCCCATCGCGCCGATCCCGTAAATGCACCCCTCCTGGATGAAGGGCGTGCTCATCACGGTGTGGAGGCCGTCGTTGAATTCCGTATTCTTCGAGCTGTGTCGATTCCAGATCACCGCCGCTTCCGACCCGGCCCGCGGCACCCGCAGGAGGACACAACCGTGATAGAACGAGGTGAGAAAGACCTCGTCGTCGTGAAAACGCGGCGCGGCGATCGTCACCTCCGGCCGCTGAAGTCGTCCTTCGATCGGGTATTGATGGCTCCAGAGGAGCTTGCCGGTCGCCGGGTCGAGACCGCTGATCGCATCGGGGTGCCAGAAGATCACCTGTCGCCGACCAGCAATCGTCCGCAGGACCGGCGGCGCATACCCGATTTCCTCGGCGGACAGCGCCCGCCAGACCTCCCGTCCGTCCGACGCCTGGAAGGCGACGAGCGCGCTGTTTGTACCGCCGACAGGGACGATGAGACGCTCTCCGTCGAGCAAGGGATGACTGGCGTAGCCCCAGACCGGCGGTTCCGTATGGAATTCCCCCGGCAGGTGCCGAACCCAAAGCAATTGGCCGTCCGTCGCCTTCTGGGCGCGAAGGTCGCCCATCGAGCCGAGCGTGAAGACGACGTCGCCCGACACGATCGGCGTCGCTCGTGGACCCGAAGGATACGCAATGGTGTAAGGACAGTCGTAGGACTGTTCCCAAACCACATCCCCGGTCCGCGCGTCCAGGCAGAGGACCCGTTCATTCCCCGGAATCTTGGGGACCGAGCGATCGCCTTTGACGCGCTTCACAGGTGGACCCGCCTTCCGATCCATGAGGAAGACCCTGCCGGACACCACCGCCGGTCCGACGTATCCCGCCCGCACCGGCACGCGCCACTGGACCGGCGGTCCGTTGGTGGCGAAATGGTCGATGATCCTGGTCTCGCGCCAGACATCGTCACGCTGAGGTCCCATCCATTGCGGCCAGTCGTCGGCACGGAGATGGGCTGGCAGAACGACGAGCGCCGCGAGGACCCAAGTGCGAGACAGCCTTGGAGGAAAGACGGGGGGGAGTTGCGGGTTTTCATGGAGAGATCCCTGTTACAAGTGGAACTGCTCACGGCCGATGAACCGCGGCGGGAAACCCTCACATGTCCCGCATGCGCGGGACATCCTCTCCCATCGGATGGATTGGATGGGAGAGAGACGGGGTGAGGGTCGGTTCACTATCGCCAATCCCAGACAGACAACCCGCCCCGGTCGTTCAATCGGCGCGCAGGACCGTCACCGGTTCAACGCGAGTCGCCATGCGTGCTGGAAGCCAGGAGGCCAGGCAGGCGACGCCCATGAGGAGCGCCGACACGCCCGTGAGGGTCCCTGTATCCGTCGGTTGAATCCCATAGAGGAGAGCAGACATCGCGCGACTGACGGCCAACGCGGCAGGGATGCCAGCGGCCACCCCGGCCAGTGCCAGGAGCATTCCTCGCCGCAGCACCAGCGCGGCCATGTCACCACGTCTCGCGCCCAGGGCCATTCGAATCCCGAATTCCCGACCACGCTGCGCCACCGAACACGCCAGGACGCCGTAGAGTCCGAGCGCCGCAAGGAACAAGGCCACGGCGCCGAACACGGTGAACAGGCCGGTCTGCAATCGAGGTTGAGTGACGCCCTGTGAGAGGAGGTCCGCCATGGTCCGGACGCGCGGCGCCGGCAGCTTGGGGAGGATGAGACGTGCATCGTCGCGGATGGCCGCGGCGATCGTCGCCGGATCCCCGCGGAAACGAACAGCCACGGCCGGCGATTGCATCGGCCATTGCCAGTACGGCCGGTAGACGGTCGGGATTGCCTCCGGCTGGGGATCAAGGGATTTGATGTCGCTGACAACACCGATGATCTCGCTCCAGAGCGGAATGCCGAAACGATCGGTCTCTTCCAGTCGGGGATGACCCGCGTCCAAGGCCAGGTAATGTCCCATCGGATCTTCGTTCGGAAAATACCGGCGCACAAAGGCCTCGCTGACGAGGGCCACGCCGCGAGCGCGCAGCGAGTCGGCCTCGGTGAAATCACGACCGCGGCGGATTTGTCCGCCGAGCGCCTGGAACCATCCAGGAGAGATGCCCATGAATTCCGCTGTGGGCGCGTGCTTGGGATCGAGCGCGGGACGTTGCCAGACGGAGAACGTCTGATTGGGAGGGGGCCCGGCGTGCCGGATCATGGTGCTTGCGGCGCCGACCGCCAGCACCCCGGGTCGCGATCGAAGATGATCCAGGAATTCCTTGAGCGGGACCTGCGGACGCGTGTCCGTCGGTTCCACCCAGGTCGTGAAGCCCGAGACCGAGAAATCCAACTGGGCCGTGATCAGGTGATCCGGTTGGAATCCTCTTTCCGCCCGGAGCATGTGGGCGAAGCTTTGGAGCATCAGCCCGGCCGCGACGAGCAGCACCAGCGAGAGCGCCACCTGGCCGATGACCAGGGCATTCCGTGTCCTTCCGGTCGCGGCACCGTCCGATGCGGATCGGCCGTGGGCCTTGAGCGTCTCGTTCAAGGAGGTGCGTGACGCCTGCCATGCGGGGATGAACCCCGAAAGGAGCCCGGTTGCCAGGGAAAGAAGAACGGTGAAGACCAGCGCAGTCCCGTCGAGGCTTGCCTCGGAAAGACGCGGAATGTCCGGCGGACTGAAGGCAATGAAAAGCCGAAGCCAGACGAACGCCTGAAGGATGCCCAGGACGCAGCCTGCGACCGAGAGCACCAGGCTTTCCAGGAGCAAGGGGCGCATGACGCGGCGTCGTCCCGCGCCCAGGGCAAGGCGCACGGCGATCTCCTGTCGACGAGTGATGGCGCGGGTCAGGGTGAGATTCGCCACGTTGGCGCACGCGATAAGGAGGACCGCGGCGACAACTCCCCACAACAAGATCAGCGCGGTTCGGAGATTCACGCCCAGCGCCTCGTGGAGAAAGGGAACGACCGCAACTTCCGAACCGATGCGGTCCCCCGGGTGGGCCCGTCGAAGGCGCGCCTGGATGCCGTTCATTTGCTGCCGGGCCTGCTCCAGGCTGACACCCGGTTTGAGGCGGCCGACGACCTGGTGCCAGTGCGCCGAGCGGCGTTCGTCCAGCCCAACGGTCCATCCCAGCGGCAGCCAGAGTTCACTCTCACCCGGACTTCCGAACCCGGGCGGCATCACGCCCACGATGGTGTAGTCGCGTCGTCCGTAACTGTCGACCGTGAGTGGCTGGCCCAGGATATCCGGACGGCCTGCGAACTGGCGCTGCCAGAGACCATAACTCAGCACGACCGACTGCGGACCCTCGTGCCGGTCCTCCTCCGGCCGAAGGGTCCTGCCGAGCAGGGGTCCCGTCCCAAAGGTCGTGAAGAAGCTCGACGAGACGTAACCCCCCTGGACGCGCGTGGTGCCATGGGGTTGCACAAGGTTGAAGGACATGGCCCCGGACCAGGCGGGCGTCACCGCCAGGCTCGAGAACACCGTATTCTGTTCGCGCCAGTCGAGGTAGTCCGGGCCGCTGACCAGGTCCCTGTCGACGCCGCGTTCGGGACTTCGCTCCCACAGCGCGACCAGGCGGTCCGGCTCCGGGTAGGGCAGGGGCTTCAGCCAGATGCCGTGGATGACGCTGAACACGGCGGAGTTCGCGCCGATGCCAAAGGCCAGCGTCACGACGGCCAGGGTGGTGTAACCGGGACTCTTCCAAAGCTGGCGAATGGCGAGGCGGAGGTCGGACATTGGTTTCTTCTCCTATTCCGTGTGCAGCGCCGTCGCGGGCTCAACGGCCGTCGCGCGTCGCGCAGGTCGTTCATGCTCGCGGGCGGGTGGAACGGATTGGATCGATGAGGCCCGGAGGTAGCAAGTGCCGCGCCATGTCGGTGGAGCCGCATTGGACGCACCGGCTCTGTCCTTGGTGCCGAGGTCAATCCCGCACGAGGTCTCGCGCCGGCAGTCAAACCGGTTCACGGCAATCACCGTCCGCGGCGGCGCCTATGGGACGCCTCCGTTCCGTTTGTGGGAAGCTCCCGATTCACCATTCGAACGGCTCACCGCCCGTAGCCCGCCCCCCGGAGCGCGGGCTTCAGCCCGCATCGGCGCCCGGAGGGGCATGGTCGACGAAATGCCCGAAGACTCGTCGGACAGTCCGATATTGAAGCGGCGTGAACGCCGCGCGCCGGTGCGATGGGTCCAACACGCGGTTCCGACAACCCACGAATCTGCGAGAGGAGGGAGAGGGAAGAACCGCCGTTTCCCGGTTAAGTCCAGCGCGCGCAGAACACGGGCGGAAGATTCTGGCTCAGCGTTTCCCACGAGTCGCCGCCGTCCTCGCTCAACCACAGCGAGCCCGTGGTCGAGCCCATGACCAATCGGTCGCCGGTTGGATCGACGGCGAGGCCGTGACGGTAGACGAGATCATAGGCGTCGTCTTGCGGGAGGCCGCGTTCGATGACCTCAAAACTCTTCCCACCATCCCGGGTGCGGGCGACCACGACCCGGCCCTCCATCGGGATTCGCAGTTCGTCCTTCTGCGCGGGAACAAACCACGCCGTCTTTCCATCCCGCGGATGCACCGCCACGGCAAATCCGAACCCGGACGGCGGGACCTCCGTAAGTTCGATCCACGACCGTCCACCGTCCGAGGATCGAAACACGCCGTTGTGATGCTGGCACCAGAGGGCGTCCGGGTCCCCGGAGGACTGCACCACGCGATGAGGGTCCTGGATGTCCGGGTCGCCGGATTGTTCGGGCGGCATGTAGGCGGCCCGCATTCCCGTGGCGCAATTGGCCCAGGTGGCTCCGTCATCCCCGGAAACCCAGTAGCCGCCGCATGAGATCGCGACGCCGATCCGCCGGCTGTCCCGCGGATCCACACAGACGGAGTGGATGCCAGGATAATCGTAGCCGCCGCCGAACCACTTCGCGCGCTCCGGCCGGTTCCAAAGGGAATCGATAAACTGCCACGATTGACCGCGATCGTCGGAACGAAACAGGCCGCCGGGAATCGTACCGCACCAGATCCGCCCCGGTTGGTCCGATCCCCCCGCTTCGAGGGACCATACCTGTTCCAACGACCAGGGAATGGGAACCTTTCGCATCGGACAAACCACCTCCGGGGCGTCGTCCGGCTTCGGAGGGTAAGTCGGGGCGGCGACCTCGATCCAGGTCGCTCCCCGGTCTTCCGAGCGATGGACCTTCGTTCCGAAATGCCCGTGCCCGACCGCGGCATACCAGGTGCGATCGCGCGGATCCACCAGTGCCATCGGCACCTGGGCGCCGAGAAACCAGCGTCCGCAGGCTTGCCACTTTCCGTTGGATCGATGGAAGGCGAGCAAGCCCTTCCGGGTGCCGACCAGGATGGAGTCACTCATAAGGATGGGGGGTAACTGGAATTCGAAAGATGCCTCTTCCGGTCTGCGAACGAGCCCGAAGGGCGGGTGAGGATGTCCGAATCGATTTCAGCTTCAACCGCCGGACAGCGCCTGGAGGACGTGGACCTCGGCGCCGTCCGGAACCGGATCGGACAGCGCCGCACGATCCCGGATGGTGGCGCCATTGACAAAAACCGCCATGTGCTTGCGAAGGGCGCCCTGGTCGTCGAGGACATAGCTGCGAAGCTTGGGGAGCGTTGCGAACGCCGCGTCGAGAACGTCGCCAACCGTTCCGGCGACGACCCGTTGCGGAGGCGCCTGGATGTGGCGCTGAAGGGCCTCGGTAAAGGTCACCGTTACCACGCGCGGATCAGGGAAGGAGGTGGATCCGATCAGCGCCCCCCGGTCAACCACCATGGAGGCCCCGGACCCGTGCGAGTTCAGCAGGCGCCTTCCTTCATGGCCGCCTCGCCGCGTTTCTTCATCTCCTCCATCGAAAGGTCTTCGATGTGCGTCGCAATCGTCCAGCGATGGCCCGAGGGATCTTCGAGGGTGGCGCTGCGATCGCCGTAGAACTGATTCTGCACGGGACGAATCACTTTGGCACCGGCGGCGATGGCCTGCTCCGTCAGTTTGTCGACGTTCTCCACATAGACCATCAGCATCGAGGCCGCACCTCCGATAGACTTGGGACTGCGCGCGCCCATCTCCGGGAATTCATCGGAAAGCATGACTGGCGAATCGCCGATCTTGATTTCGGCGTGCATGATCTTCCCTCCGGGACCGGGGAACCGCATGAGTTCCGCGGCGCCGAAGGCCTTTTTGTAGAAGTCCAGGGCGGCGGCGGCGTTGTCGACGGTGATGTACGCCGTCACCGTGTGATATCCATCAGGGATCGGTTTGACTGGCATGGGCGGTTAGGGTGCCGCGGTTGGGAGAGGGCGCAAGATTTGTTGTGCGCCGATTCGCTGACGCGGATCAAACCCTCTCTCTGGGGATCCCTCTGGGAGAGGATAGGGCAGAGCCGCCGTGGAACTTCGCAGTTGAGCGCGGATGTGGAGAATCATGAGCCCTCACCCCGCCCCCCTCCCAGGGGGTTGAGCATGTCGCACAACTGGCGCGCTGGAGACCGCCCCGGTCTCGCGCACGCCCACGACCTGCCGCGGCATCCCGGAGGGATGCCCGGTCCCGGACGGACCAGGGATAGTAGCCGGGGGCTGCGCTCGTCCCTCGCTTGCCCCCGGCTATTCTCCCGGGTCCCTCCAGGACAGTTCCCGTCCCTCGCCGACAGTGAGTTGCTCCGCGACCGCTGTCCCACAGGCACCCCCTGCACCGGTCTCCAGCAGTCGAGAATGTGGGTAACGACGAGCCCGGAGGGAGATCGAGCGCACCGCGGAGCCCGAGCGGGCGCATGATTTTCGACATTCTCCGTCGCGGGTCACAGGAGCCGATCCCACCCCTGCGGGTCCCTGAGCAGGACGCGGCGAAGCACGGGGATTGGCGGGGCGCCGTGGCGCAGGAATTCGTCATGAAACCTCTGGAGCGTAAAATGGCTCCCCTCCTGGGCCCGCCAGTCCTCGCGCAGCTTCAGGATCATCAGTTTCCCCAGCGTGTAATAGAGATACCCGGGATCGAAGGTTCCGCGGATCGCCTCGGAGCGCGACGGCTTCTCCTCGTAGTAGCAATTCTCCACAAAGAAACGTGTCGCCTCGTCCACGGTCATGCCGCGCGTGTGGAGTTGGATCGAACAACACAGGCGGCACAAGCGCAACAGGGCCTCCATCGATTGGGCAATCCGGTATTTCGCCCCCCGCACCCGCGCGTCGCGCGAAACGTTCGCGAGGTCCGGCGGCTGACCGAAGCCCTGTTCGATCATCATTTGTTCCGCGTAATGGGCCCACCCTTCCACGAACGGATAACTGCCGAAGACCTTTTCCACGGCGGTCGCAGGTGAGGCGTTGAGCGCCAGGAACTGGACGTAATGGCCCGGGTAGGCCTCGTGAATGGTCACAATGTCCGTCGTGTAGTAATTGAACGCGCCCAGCCACTCCTGCTTCTGTGCCGGGGTCCAGTCGGACTCCACGGGTGTGACATAGTAGTAGGCCTCCGTGGCACGCGTCTCAAAGGGACCGGGCGTGTCCATCGACGCGAACGAGGTGGCGCGAAACGGCGGGAGCGTCTCCTCGACCCGGGCACGAACGTCGCTCGGAATCGTGACGATGTGATGATCGATGACAAAACCGCGGATGGTCTCCAGATCGCGGCGGGTGTCGGGAATGAGACCTTCGGCGGTGGGATGATCGCGCTGGATGACGTGCGCGGCGTCGAGCGGCTTCAAATTCGGGTCGATCACGGCCGCCGCCTCGGCGAGACGCCGCTGTTCCTTTCGCAGTTCGCGAAGGCCGATCTCCAGCAGCGTCTCCGGCGGGATGTCGATTTCCTCCGCCTTCAACATCGCGACGTAGGCCTTCCGGCCGAGCGCGAACGACACATCCGCGCGCGGGAGCATGTTTGTCTTCAACCACCCGGCGTACTCGCGAAAGGCGGCCACCGCGGGAAACAACGTCTCCGCCAGTTCGGTCCGGATGATGGCATTGGTGACGGACCCCGCGGCTGCGATGACGTCCCGCTCGAGAAACATCGCGGTACCCTCAGCCGACTGGATGGCGGTCTCGACAAAGGGCCGGGGAAGTGTTTGCTCGAGATTGGAGCGCGCGACGGCCAGGTACCGCGGCGCCTCGCGAAGAATGGACGCAATGTCGTGCACGCGCTCGTCGAGGGGCTTGAAATCCCGCTTCAGATAGACGCTGACGTCCAGCCCCGCCGCGTACGTCATTGGATTCCTCCAATAGGACCGCTGCGTCTCCATCGACCAGAGTTCGGACGCAATCACGGACTGGAGCACGCTGAGGTCCTGGCGTTGTTTCGGCGACAAGGTCGACACCGGCAGCGCCCGGAATTCGCGGTCAAACCGATGCAACCGCTCCCGTTCGGCCTTGAGGCTGGCCGCGTCGGGCACTGCGACCTTGCCGTCGTACTCATGCCATCCGAGGCTGACCGCAGCCAGCGGGCGCACCGCGAAGTGCGTGGCCACGAAATCGGCGGCAAGCTTCTCGAACGCCGGATCAGGGGCCCGGACGGTTGCCCGCGGCGCGGGCGCCGCGCACCCGGCGCACACCCACGCAAGGGCCAGGAGAAGACAACAAGGGGTTCGAGTCATTCAGCCGAGATCAATGGATCCGTTGCTGTCGCCGAAGGACTCGGTGGGCGTCCCCATCCTTTCGAGCATGGAGACGTAGAGGTTGCACAGAGGTGTCCCCTTCGGCGAGGCGATGTGGCGGCCGCCGGCGATCGCCCCGCCGCCGTGTCCCGCCAGCAGGACCGGAAGGTTCGACGGGTCATGACGGTTGCCGTCCGACATGCTCGATCCAAACATGATCAGCGAATGATCGAGCAGGGTGCGTTCCCCCTCACGGATGCTCGCGAGTTTGTCGAGGAAATAGGCCAGTTGCGCCGCGTGCCAGCGATTGATCTTCGAGTAGGGCACGTATTTCTCGGGCTTGTTCTGGTGATGGCTGAACTCGTGATGCGATCCGGATGTCCCGGGAATGAGCTGCCCAAAATTCTTTCCCGAAACGTCGTTGGCGAACATGAAGGTGCTGATCCGCGTGGCATCGGTCCAGAACGCGAGGGCCATCAGGTCGAGCATGAGGCGGACATGTTCCTGGTGATCACCCGGGGCCCCCTTGGGCGCGGCCAGGTCTTCGGGCGGTTCGGTGTCCGGGTGCCAGGCGCGGGTATCGGGCCTGGAGAAGAACTCCAGGCGGCGCTCGACGTCGCGAACGGCGTCGAGGTATTCGTCCAGTTTGTATTGGTCATCGCGGCCGAGCCTGTTCCGGAGCTGGTGCGCGTCATCGAGCACCAGGTCGAGAAGGGCGCGGCGGTCGTCCTCGCGCCGGTGATCCCGGGTCGTCGCGCGTCGGGCCTGGATCACGCCGAAGAGCCGTTGGTACGCGAGGCGGGGATTGATCTCGCGTGCTACCGGCATCTCCGCAGAGCGCCAGGAGATGTAGCACCCGTAGAGCCGTGTGTAGCCGACATTGGAGTCAATGCCCGAGGTGACCGTGTCGACCCCAAGCTCGAGGGATGGCAGGGGCGTGAGGTGGCCAACCTGCCGCGCGCAGACCTGGTCAATCGAGGCGCCACCCACATCGATGTCTTTGCCGGCCGTCTTGCGGACATGGAGTCCCGTGAGGAAGTTCGCAGTCTTGGCGTAGTGCCCATCTCCGTCATGGCTGAACTTCTTGTCCAGGCCCGAGAACACGAGGAGATGCTTTCGATGGGCCTCCAGCGGTTCGAGGGCAAACGGCAGCGCGACATCGCAACGGTCCGTCCCGGGAAACCACGTCTTCTCCCATACCCCGTTCGGAAAATAGATGCAGGCCATCCGGACAGGCGCCTGGACCTCACGGGCAACGGCCGCCGAAGCCGGCGCAGAGGGCGACGCCTCCGGGAGCACGCGTCCCATCGACTCCAGGATTGGGAGGCCCAGCATCACGCCGGCCCCCCGCAGGAAGGTCCTCCTCGCAATCGAGCAACTCGAAGGATTCATGTCAGATGCATTCGGAGGGATTCGGAGGATTCATGACTCGGGCTTCGGGTAGAAGCGATGTCGGAAGGGGTAGCTCATGGCGATGCTTTCGACCAGCACCGATGCACGGCAACCGTTCGCATCGAGGGCCTCCACCGCGCGATCCAGGAGACAGCGATCGAACTTGTTCAACTCACGCCCGAAGGCGAAGCCGGCCATCTTCGCCGCGAGATGGCGGAGGAACTTGTCCTTGCGCTCCATCAGCACCGCCTTCAGCCCGGCCGGGCCTTCAAATAGTTCCCCGGAGGGAAGAGTCCCTCGCGAATCGATTGGCGCCCCGTGGTCCGTGCCGCGCCATCGGCCCAGCACGTCGAAGTTCTCCAGTCCGAAACCGAGCGGGTCCATCTTGTCGTGGCACGACGCGCATTCGGGATTGGAACGGTGCGCCTCGAGTTGCTGACGGATGGTGACGGCGTTGGTCCCGGCCTTGTTGTCCGCGAGGGGCGGAACGCCAGGGGGCGGCGGGGGGATTTTGTCCCCGAGCAGCGCCTCAAGCACCCATCGTCCACGAAGCACGGGACTGGTGCGCGTCGGATAGGAGGTCACCGCATGCACCGCCGCCATGCCGAGGATCCCGCCACGGTTCGGGTCGTGGAGGGTCACCAGGCGCGGCGTATCACCGGTGACGCCGTCGATGCCGTAAAGGTGCGCAAGGCGCTGCCCGATTATGGTGTAGTCGCTGTCGATCAACTCCAGGAGCGGGCGGTCGTCCTGAACAATGTGGTTGAAATAATCGACCACCTCCCGGCGCATGCAGGCGGCGAGTTCCGCGTCGAACTGCGGAAATCGCGCGGGATCCGGGCGCACCTCGCCTCCAAGGCGGTCCAGGTCGAGCCATTGAAGGGCGAAGCGTTCACCGAGCGCCCGCGCCCGGTCATCCGCCAGCATGCGGTGGATCTCGGCCTGATAGACATTCGTGTTCAGCAATTGCCCGCTCTCCGCCAGACCCAGGAGGCGTTCATCAGGCATCGAGGACCAGAGGAAGTACGAGAGCTTCGACGCCAGAGGCACCGCTCCGAGTGGTTGCACCCCGCCCCCAGGAGGTTCGGGTTCCGCGAGGAACAGGAAATGCGGGGAGATGAGGACTGCCTCGAGGGCGAGCCGGAGCGAGGCCATATAGCCGTCGCCGCGGTTCCAGCCGCGGTCGAACAGGCCCAGCAAGCGGTCCACCTCCTCGTCGTCAACGGGACGGCGAAAGGCGCGGTGGGCAAAATCTCCAATCACCCGCCGGGCGGCGGCGCGGGGTTCGAGGCCGGACCCTGGTCGCGCCACGAGGAGACGGCGTCGCGCGGCGCGAACTTCCGGGGCCAGTCCGCGGCCGTGATCGGGCAGGACCAGGGCCAGGGCCTTCTCGGCGGCCTGAAGATAACGTTCGATGTGAATCGGCGAGAGGAAGAGCGCGCTGCCGGTTGTGTCGAAACCTTCGCCGCCACCGCCATCTGTCGGAAGAAGATCGCGCACCGGGATGGCCATCCCGAACAGGTCCCGCAGCGTGTTCAGGTATTCATCGGGATTGAGCCGACGGCTCATCACGTAACCCCGGTAAAAGTTCGCGTTGCGATCCGAGGCGATCTGGTCGCAGTCGGCCGTTGGCGGCGGAGGCAGATCCCGCAGCCAGGACACCAGGCTCTTGTGATCGTCGAACGAGAGGCCGCCGGTCCGCTTGGGCGGCATTTCGTAGGCCTGGACGCGCTCCAGGATTTCGTGCCAGACGTCCGGCGCCGCCGTGACCGCCTTGAAATCACTGAAGACCGCGAGGTTCAGGTCGCCCTTGTGCTTCTCGGGACCGTGGCATTCGTAGCACCGTTTTTCGAGGAGCGGGCGGATGGTCGAGGCGTACTGATCGGCGGGACTCAGGTTGGCGGAGTCGGGCGCGGCGACCGCTGTGGCCGCCGTTGCCGCCGTTGCCACCCCGAGGGCCGCTATCCAGCATCGCCACCGCATGACACGCCCACCTTAAACCTCGTTCCTGAGTGGTTGTCCACTGTCACATGCCTCCGATGCCGCCGACCGTCTCCGAAAGTCCCGCCCTGGGGGCTTTTCCCACTCGGCCGTCCATGATGGGATGGGGGCGTGTTGCGCGTCCGCCCGATCACATCGCTTGACCTGCCGGTCCTGGCGCCCTACCGGACCATGCGCCAGCAGTTGGATCATTATCGCGAGCGTTTGTTCGTGGCGGAAGGTGACAAGGTGATCCGTCGGTTGCTGGCGAGCGATCTGGCCATCCTTTCCGCGTTGATGACCCCAATCCATCTCGAACCTTTGCGCCCGCTGTTCGAGGCGCGATCGGAGACCATCGAGGTCTTTCTTGGTGAAAAGAGCCTGCTGGAGACGTTGACCGGGTTTTCCATGTACCAGGGACTCCTGGCCTGCGCCCTCATCCCGGCACCGGTGGAACTCGACGTGGCATTGGAACTTGGCGGGCGACCCCGGCTGCTGGTGGCCGTCGATGGCCTCTGCAACGCCGAGAACCTTGGGGGCCTCGTGCGGACGGCCGCGGCGTTCAATGCCGACGCGCTCGTCGTCGGCGCGACGTGCGCGCACCCGTATTTGCGGCGCGCCGTGAGGGCCTCGATGGGCGCCGTGTTCCACCTGCCGGTGGTCGAGCCTGTCACACTCAACGACGCGTTGCTCGAACTGCGCCGCCGGGGCGTCGTCTGTGTCGGCGCACATCCCCACGCCTGCGGCCGTCCCCTGCCGGAGGCGGATCTTGCCAACGATTGCTGCGTTGTCTTCGGAAGCGAAGGGCACGGCCTTTCCGCCGAGGTCCAGCAGGCGTGCGATGTCCTGACAGCGGTGCCGATGGCTGACGGTGTCGATTCGCTCAACGTCGCGGCTGCCTCTTCGATTTTCCTCTATGAAATTTGGCGACAGCGAACGCAGCCTGAACACCGACAGCAAAGGTTGCCGACCGTGAACACCGCGTCCCCCGGGGTGTCAATGGAGTTGCTTCGTGGGCGTCCATCGCCCTCCTGTGAACCCGTGCCGTGAACCGTTGCCGCCGTCCTTCGGCGCAGTGATCCTCGCTGGAGGCCTGTCTTCTCGGATGGGTTGCGACAAGGCGTGGCTGACCTGGGAAGGACGGCCGCTGATCCTGCGCCAGATCGACCTCGCCCGTGAAGCAGGCGCCCGCGAGGTATTCGTCTCCGGTCGACGAAATGTAGACTACTCGTGCACGGGGGTTGAGGTCCTTTTGGATCGTGAGGAAGGGCTCGGTCCGATGAGCGGCCTCGAGCGGGGGTTGGAGGCCTCCTCGGAGCACCTCCTCCTTGTATTGGCCGTGGATCTTCCGCGACTGGGCGCGGCGATCCTGCGTCAACTCGCGGGGGCATGCCGTCCCGGCATGGGCGTGGTGCCGGTCCTGGACGACCGTCCCCAGCCGGTGGCCGCCTTCTACCCGCGGGCCCTGCTTCCGAGAGTCCGCGAGCATCGCCTCTCGCGACGCTTGTCCATGCGTGGCCTGGTCCAGACGGGGATTGACCTTGGGATGTTGGCGTGGGCGCCTCTTCGTCCCGAATTTGCCGGCCAGTTCAGGAATTGGAACACGCCGTCGGCGGGCTGAAAGACTCAGTCGCCTTCGATCCGGTAGAGATGAGAGCGCGTCCTGACGATGAGGGCGTCACCCGTGACCGCCGGCGATGCCATGAAACCGTCGTCCAGCATGTTGGCGGCGAGCTTGCGGAATTCACGGTCAGCGGCGATGACCGTCGCGCGACCTGCTTCGTTAAAGAAATAGATACGGCCGTCGGCGAGAATGGGGGAGGCCGAATGATCTCCGCCGATGCGTTCGTTCCACAGGACCTCGCCGGTATGCGCATCCCAGCAGGTGGCGACGCCGCCATCCTCGATGCCGAAGAGCAGGCCGCGGTCCAGGATCATGGAGGGCTTCTTCGGGGCACCGCGTCGGACCTTCCAGACAAGCTGCAGATGAGCACCGGGGGAAGGCGGTGAATCGGCGTCGACCACCTCGCCGTCCTGGCCGGGTCGGATGGCAAGGACCTGGCCGGTCGAAAAGCCTGTTGCCGCGAACACCAAGCCTTCGCCGCACAGCGGACGAGTGCTCGCCGAATGGTTCTGCCGTTCCTCGACCCGCCACCGTTCGGTGCCTGTTCGGGGATCGTAGGCGTAAAGTGCCTTGGCCCCCTGGCTCAGGAGAGTGGCGACGCCATCGATCGTCGCGATATGCGGTGTGCTGAAAGCCTTTCGAAAATCGCCATCGCCCATCGGTTTTCCGTCCGGGTCGAGGTCCTTGAAATCGACCGACCGATTGACGCGCCAGACGGTGCGTCCGCTGTTCTTGTCGAGCGCGACGACAAATTGAGCGTCGCTGCCGTCAAAGTTCATGACCAGCAAGTCGCGGTACAGGATCGGGGACGATCCGGCCCCGCGGTAGTGATTGCAGACGAAATCGCGCCGTTCCCAGAGCGTGGTGCCCGTCGCCGCGTCGAGACAGGCCGTGCCGGGCGATCCGAAGGTGACGTAGACCCGTCCTGGTTCCGCGACAGGGGTGGGTGAGGCATAGCTGTTGAATTGGTGGCAGAACTGTGGGCGGCCAATCTCGAACAGCCGGCGGTCCAGTTCGATCTGCCCGGTACCGGCGTCGAGCTTGAGGATCGACAGTTCATGGCCGTCCTCGGTCGCAGTGGCGATCCAGATTTTGCCGGCCTCGATTACCGGCGATGCCCAACCCTTCCCATGAATCGGTGTCTTCCATTGCACCTGGTTTGTCTCACTCCACTCGAGCGGGGGCTTTGAATCCCGAGCGATGCCGTTTCCATCCGGTCCGCGGAATTGAGGCCAGTCGGTGACTGCCAGAACGGCCGCGGAGTGCGTGGCGACGGCCACCGTCAGGAACCGGAGCGATCGAGGCATGACAGACAGGCTAGGCCATCTTCCGCAGCCCATGAAAGCCAAGAACGCGTTGCAGCAGGTTGCGCTGATATGACCCCGTTTTTTAACCCCCATTTTCCCTGTCCGTGGGACCCTGGCGACGACCTCCTGGAAGTCTGTCCCCAAGTAGACCCCGACCTTCTGAAAGGCTGTCCCTATGTCGACCTTGGCTACTGCGACGGCCCCGGGGGAGTCCCTTCCTTTCCTTCTTCTCCTCTTTCTCCCCCCTTTCCCCCCTAAAGGCCTGTCCTCATGTTGGTCAGAGCGTGCCAAAGGTCCGTACTAAAGGTCTGTCCCTCTGTCGATCAGGCCCCTGTCGGCCCTGTCACTCTCCTCCTCTGTCGGCGCTGCGGGGAGTCCCTGCCGGCGGGGCGTCTCGTTCTGAAGGTCTGTCCCCATGTTGGCCCACCCTTGCTGTTGGCCCTGCGACCTTCTGAAAGTCTGTCCCCAAGTTGACCCCGGTCACTGTGGGACCTTCTGAAAGGCTGTCCCTATGTCGACACCGGCTACTGCGACGGCCCCGGGGGGAGTCCCCTCCTTTCCTTCTTCTCTCCCTGCCGGCGGGGCGTCTCGTTCTGAAGGTCTGTCCCCATGTTGGCCCACCCTTGCTGTTGGCCCTGTGACCTCTGCGACCTTCCTGCGACCTTCTGAAAGGCTGTCCCTCTGTCGACCCTCTCTCTCCTCCTTTGTCGGCCCTGCGGGGGAGTCCCTGTCGGCGGGGCGACTCGTTTTGAAGGTCCGACTCGTTCTGAAAGGTCTGTCCCTCTGTGTGGCCCTTTGCTGTTGGCCCTGGGGCCTTCTCCTGAAAGTATGTCTCCTTCCCCTGTTGGTCCGGGGGGAAACCCTTCCACTGGAGTGAAACGCACGAAGTGACCCAAGCGCCGGTCTACGGGCCCTTGCCGGCCTCCTGAGGGAGGCCCTGCCCCGGCGCGAAACGGAAGGGGATCGCCGGGGCGGGCTACGGGAATACCGAAATTCCAAAGTCCAGGGGTTGCCGGATGGCGGTCTTTTGCTAGAGGTGACGACGTGCTCCGTGGTTCTGTCAGCCGAAATTGGAGACCTGCGGGAGGTGTGCCTCCCGGGGAGCGCTGTGCTTTGAGTTCGCTTTCCCGCCGTCTGGCCGCTTGTCGCCCCTCCGGGGCCTAGCATCGGTCGCCAGGACGGCCGGTGTTGGTCCCCTGCCGTTGAGGTGTATTTCCCGCACCTTCGCGGAGGGGTGTTTTTAACGTGCTGATTCAGCCGATCAAAACTCGAGTCTCACCCATGAATCCACAAATCATACTCGCCGAGAGTGATGCACGTCGTCTGCGGACCCTGCTGAACAGTCCCCCCAAAGGACTGGATAGGGACTCGTTGGACTGGCTGCGGCAGGAAATGGAACATGCTCGCATCGTCCCCGATGGCCAGGTCCCTGAGGATGTGATCACGTTGAATTCCACCGCCGAAATCGAGGACCTAACCGACGGCGAAGTCGATACCTTCACCCTGGTGGATCCGTCGGAGGCCAATCCCGCCCATGGAAAGGTCTCCCTCCTGGCGCCCTTGGGCATGGGCATGATTGGATTCCGCGCAGGAGACGAGTTTGAATGGCCTTTGCCGGGAGGAACCGCGCGCTATCGGATTCGGCGCCTGGTCGAAAACCCGCGGCGCGCGGCCTCCCACACGGCATAGCGGTTCGGGGGTGATCAGTCGGAAAGCCGGCGATTGGCGACTTCTGCCGCCTCGCGGTCTCGGTGTCTCATTCCATCGCCCGGTCCTGCGAGTCCAGGCGACGCAATCGAACGGGCGGGCGCTCGCCAAACAGGGCGGTGCCAATCCGCACGAGCGTCGCCCCTTCCTCGATCGCGATTTCGAAGTCATGGCTCATTCCCATGCTCAGGACTGGTAGGACCGCCCCAACGTGCTCTTCGCATGCGCGCGCCAGTTCGCGGCAGCGCTGGAAGAACGGACGAACCCTTTCCGGATCGACTGAATAGGGGGCCATGCACATCAGACCGTGGATCTCCAGGCGCCTGAGCGCTTCCAAATCGACGAGTTCATCCCTGAGACGCGCCGGCGCAAATCCAAACTTCGTTGACTCCCCGGCCACATTGACCTCGAGGAGGATCGGCAGGGTCCGGCCCGCCGCCTCGGCCCGCCGGTGCAATTCCCGGGCAAGGGCGAGGCTGTCCACGCCCTCGATCATTTCGAACAACTGAACCGCATCGCGTGCCTTGTTGGTTTGAAGGTGGCCGATCATGTGCCAGCGCAGGTGAGCCGGACACGCGGGGATTTTGGCCTTCGCCTCCTGGACACGGTTCTCTCCGAAAAGACGGATGCCGAGGGCCGCTGCCGCCGTCACCGCCTCGGGTGGGTGATTTTTGCTGACTGCCATCAGTTCCACTGACGAGGCAGCCCGCCCGACACGTTCGCATGCCCCCCGAATACGGCTCTGGATTTGCTCAAAATTCCCGGCAAGGTCCACACGGCCACTTTACCTGGGTTAAAACCACAACCCAAGAACGCGCACATCGATGGACCGATATTGGCTTACACCTGACGGAGGACTCCATGGCAAAGCAATACTGGCTCGTGAAACAGGAACCATTGTCCTACCCGTGGACGAGCTTTGTCGCCGAGAAGACGACGGCGTGGACCGGGGTTCGCAACTTCCAGGCACGAAATCATCTTCGCGCGATGCAGCCGGGCGATGAGGTGGCCTACTATCACAGTGGCGATGAAAAGCGCGTGGTGGGTGTTGCCAGGGTAGCCCGCGCCGCCTATCCCGATCCCACAGCAGATGACGGCGACTGGTCGTGTGTGGACCTGGTCGCTGAAAGGCCCGTCGGGACTCCCGTTTCGTTGGCAACGATTAAAACCGACGCGATCCTCAAAGACATGGCGCTCGTTCGGAACTCCCGGCTGTCGGTCGTGCCGGTGACGGCGTCCCAATGGCTGCGCCTGATGAAGCTAGGCGGGGCCTAGCTAGCGGGCTGCCGATGGAGGACGAGTTTTCGTGCCCCCTGTCCGCGCATCGGATATTCCCTCAATTCAGGAGGGAGAGGCCCTGCCCGCGGGACGTCCTCGGTACGCTGTCAGGAAGAAAACCGCTACAGCACCCACGACGGCGGCCAGGCCGCCCCAGAATCGTGGCCAAAGGGTGCCAGTGTCCGTTTCGCACGCCCGGAACCACCATCCAGCCCCAAGATAGCCGAGCAGATTTCCGACGCCCTGATACATGAGGGACATCAACGCCTGTGCCCTGGCGCGCCAAGCCGGATTGACCCGCTCGTTGAGGTAAATGGGGGCCGTCACGAAAAAAAGCGTGAACGCGAAGCCGTGCAGACTGATGCCGGCCAGCACTGCGGGCCGGGTGTCAACGGCGCACAACAGATACCTAACCAGTGCAAAGCCAAGGCCGCAGGCAAAGATCCATTTCAAGCGCCAGTGCGTCAGCATCAGGCCCAACCCGAACATCGCGGCAATCTCTGTCACCTGACCGAGACTCATCCACGCGCTCGTTCGATGGAATCCGAGTTGGAGAAGGTGGATGGGCATGAACGGATAAAAACCCGCGAGGGGAATCGCCAGGAGCCCGGCGGTGAGGAGAACCACACGGTGGTCGCGATTCGCCAGAAGCGACAGTGCGTCGAGTCCGAGACGTTCGCGAAGCGACGCAGGTCCGGCAGCCGTGACGGGCGGGGTGTCGCGAATGAGCAACGTGAACCCGGCCAACAGCACCCAGAGCGCTCCGCTGATTTGACCGGCCACCGTCGAGGTGTCTGCTTCCAACCCGCTGACCAGCCAACACCCGGCCATCCAGCCGATTGTTCCCATTGCCCGGAGCGGACCGAATTGCCGGCGGGCATCGTGGAGCCGTGAGAGAGTAATGGTATAAAGCAGGCTCCACGAAGGCAGCGATAGGATCGCCTGGACCTGAATCAGCACGATCACCACGGCCAGGGACGCACGCCTTTCGATCGCCAGGCTCGCTGTGCAGGTCAGGAGCATCGTGCCGATTGACAGCCAGCGTAGCACGCGAATGGGCGGGACCCGACGATCGGCTATCGCCCCGAACACCAGCGGCGAGACCAAGGCAGCCACTGCTGAAGCACCGAACGCGAACGGCGTCAGGGCGGCGAGACCGTGGGAATCCAGCATCGGACTCAACGGAACATACCACGCGGCCATCGCCATTCCCTGGAGGAGAAACAGGCCCGAGCCTTGCCCCCGGCTCCGCCACCATTCTGAGACGGCCATCTGTTCAGCCGTCACATTCGTGGAGGCGCAGGATGGGAGATTGAATCTCCAGGTCTTTCCTGCAGCGGGGGTGTGGAGGGTGCCGAGCCCGATCGGGAATCGGACGGATCAAGGTCGACAGCTCGTGCGCCCTCGGAGGCACTGGATGCGAACACTCGGGGGTGACGGCCCGTGACCCGCTGGTAACCGTCTGCCACGACGGATTTAAAGGTGTCCACCTTGGCAGCCTCCACCAGGTTGATGGTGCACCCCCCGAATCCTCCTCCGGTCATCCGGGCGCCTATGCAGCCGGGTGTGCCCTTTGCAAGCCGGACCAGTGTGTCCAATTCTGCGCAACTCACTTCGTAATCATCACGCAGACTGGCGTGAGACGCCTCGAGCAATGGGCCGAGAGCCGCGGTGTCGCCTCGACCCAGTGCGACGGCGAAGGACCCCACCCGCTCGTTCTCCGTGACGACATGTCGGCATCGGCGGAAGACCAGCGTCGGAAGGAGCGCGGAGAATTCCGCCAACTCGGATGCCGAGATGTCCCGCAGCGCCCGAATCGCAGGCAATCGGTGTTTAAGGCGTGCGACGCCCTCTTCACATTGCACCCGACGTTGGTTGTACTCGCCACTGGCGAGCTCGTGTTTGACGCCCGTGTCGCAAACCACAAGGCGCAGGTTTTTCGGCAGCGGAAAGTGACGTTGCTCGAGGGAGCGGCAGTCGAGCATCAGGGCGTGTTGCGCTCGAGCATGCGCCGATATGAATTGGTCCATGATTCCGCAACGGGTCCCCGCGAAATGATGCTCTGCGCGCTGTCCGGCGAGTGCGAGTCGGACGCGGTCGACTTCGGCCCCGGCTGTCAGCATGAGCGCAAGCCCAACACTCATCTCCAGTGCCGCGGAGGAACTCAGGCCAGCGCCGTCGGGGACGTCACCAGCGAACCACACGTCCGCTCCTCGGAGGCGGAAACCGTCGCGTTCGAGTTCGACGGCCACACCCCGAACGTAGTCGCTCCAATGGCGTTGAAGCGGCGCTCCGGGGGAATCGAGATCGATTTGTACGGATTCCGACCGGTTGCCGGCATGCACTCGGAGGACTCGGTCATGTCGCGGTGCCATTGCCGTCCAAGTGGCGAAGTCGATGGCGACCGGCATCACCCAGCCTTCGTTGTAGTCGGTGTGTTCGCCAATGAGATTCACGCGACCCGGCGCTCGCGTGACGCACTCGGGCACTCGCTGAAACGTCTGCGAAAACCCCTGGACGGCATCGGTTCGGTTCACGCCTGGAAGGCTGCCGATTCATGGCGAAGGAGGCAACGCGCAGCCGCCCCGCCGAATCACCTCCTCGACAGCCGCAGATAGGCCGACCCCAGACAGAGCGACAGGCTTTCAGTCGGTGATACAAAGGGACAGGTGATACAAAGGGACAGGCTTCTTTTCCTTCAGGCTTCTTTTCCTTCCGCGGGCTTCTTTTCCTTCCGGGCTTCCTTTCTGTGGCGGTGCGGCGTCCCAACGTCCTGGATAGTGGATAAAGGGACAGGCTTTATGTTGTCGGCCAAAGCGATTCGTGAACGGACAAGTTTTTCTGTAAGAGACGGCCGGGAACTGACGTTTATCTGGAGGAGGATCAGCCGGATGCGTCGCCCACGACTTCGAGCTCCGTCGGATTTTTGTGCGTTCTACCACTGTGTTTCGCGCGTGGTGGACCGGCGCAAGGTGCTGGGGAGCGCCGAGAAGGAATACTTCACGGCGTTGATGCGGGAGGCGGAGGCGTTCTGCGAGGTCCGGGTGCTGACGCACTGCGTGATGTCGAATCATTTTCACGTGCTGGTGGAGGTTCCGGCGCGGCCGGCGGTGTTGCCGAGTGCGGAGCAGATGGTGGAGAAACTACGGGGACTCTCCGGGCACCAGGACGTGGAGGGGGTGCGTCAGCAGTTTGAGGCCTACCGGCAAGAAGGAGATGGGGAAGGGGAACGACAGTATCTTGCGCGGTTTCATGCGCGGCTATGGGACCTGGGCTTTTTCATGAAGCTGCTCAAGCAACGCTTTTCCCAATGGTACAACAGGCGCAATGGCCGCCGGGGGACGTTGTGGGAGGAACGCTACCGAAGCGTGCTGGTCGAAGGGGAGGGGCAGGCGCTGGTCACCATGGCGGCCTACATCGATTTGAACCCGGTGCGGGCCGGGTTGGTGGCGGATCCGAAGGATTACCGGTGGAGCGGGTACGGGGAGGCGATGGCAGGGGGACAACGGGCCCAGGAGGGGGTGGTGGCCATCGTCAGGGCATTGGAGCGGGGTGGTTCCGAGTCGGTGAGGGGTTCGCTGGAGATGTACCGCATCCACCTGTACCGCGAAGGCAATGAGGAACGCGAGGGACGGCCTGCGCCGGGGACGGTGGGTCGAAAGGCCTTGTCGCGGGAAGCGGCTTTGGCGGTTCTCCAGGAGAAGGGACGCCTTCCGGCAAGCGAGTACCTGAGGTGTCGGGTGCGCTATTTTTGCGACGGGATGGTCTTGGGAAGCCGGCCGTTTGTGGAGGGGCTCTTCCAGAGATACCGCCACTGGTTCGGACCGAAACGGACCGATGGAGCGCGACCGCTGAGAGGCCTCGCCTCCGAAACCCCCCTCTTCACATTCCGTGATCTGCGGGTGAGACGATTTGAGTGACGGACCGCCGCGTTGCGGTTGCGTGTCATTCCCTCCGGAGCCAACTGCGAAGGGTTCGCGGAGGCAGGTGCCTTCACCGGCGCCCCGATTCGGCACTCTCCAGCCGGACTCGATGCCGTGCCGCAAAGGCGCGCCGCTTCGTCGGTCCTCCTACCTCCCCCACCTCCGGGAGCGGTTCCAGATGCTGAGCCTTGGCCCGCGTGACATCGGTCTTCTCCGGGTTCCTCGCACAGGCGTTCGCGGGCGGGCATGTCTCCAGCGGGTCGTGTCGCCGCCTGGATTCAGGACGATGGCCGGACAATGGAATGACGTGATCCTTGCCGTGAGGCGCTTGGACCGGCAAATCTCTCCCATGTTTTTCGCACCCGTGGAGGGTGCCGGATGCTTTGAACCTCGTGAATGGCCTGGCGACAAAAGCGGCCGCATTGGAGGGCCGGCTGCTCGTGGACCCGGTCCCCACCGGTGGCGTCACGCTGCGCTTCGCGGGGGTGATGAATCACGCCACCGTTCCTGACCTCTGGTCGCAGGCTGAGGGCGTATTTCGAGACGCATCACCTGGCCGGGTTGTCATTGACGTCGCCGCGACCACCTATCTCGACGGGGCGGGGATGGCCTTGATTCTTCACCTTCGTTGCCGCGCGAAGTCGCTGGGAATTCCCGAGGAACTTCGGGGACTTTCAGAAGGATACCAGCGGCTCCTCGCGCGGTTTGATCCCGAGGCCTTTGGTTCGCTTCCGAAAATACACCCTGTTTGCCGGCGGATTCCGGACCAGGTGGGGCGCACGACGATCCAGTTGTGGAACGATTTGAGCCGACACGTCTCCTTTGTCGGGGAGCTGGTGGATGCCATCGTTCGAGCGCTCTGGCACCCCCGTCGTCTGCGGTGGCGTGACCTTTGGCTGGCGGCCGAGCGCGCGGGTGCCGATGCCCTTCCGATCGTGGCGTTGATCTCGGGTCTCGTCGGGTTGGTGCTGGCGTTTCAGTCGGCCATGGCAATGCGTCCGTACGGCGCGGAAATCTACGTCGCCAATCTCGTGACGATTGCGATGCTGCGCGAATTGGGCCCTCTCATGACGGCAATCCTTCTGGCCGGCCGCTCCGGGGGAGCCTTCGCCGCCGAGATTGGGACGATGAAGGTGAACGACGAAGTCGCAGCTCTCACGACGATGGGACTCAATCCCGTGCCGTTCCTGGTGGTTCCCCGGGTGATGGGCCTGCTGCTCATGGTTCCGCTGCTCACGCTCTTCGCTGATATCGTCGGCATCCTCGGAGGCGCAACGATGTTCCTGTCGCTCGAGTATTCGATTTCAACATACTTTCGCCAGGCCCTGGGAGCGGCCGAACTTCGGCACCTGCTCAGCGGCCTGATCAAAAGCCTGGTCTTCGGACTGACTATCGCCGGGGTCGGCTGCATGCGAGGGCTTCAAACTCTTCGCGGTCCGAGTGCCGTCGGTTGGTCAACCACGAGTGCGGTGGTGACTTCCATTCTCCTCATCGTCATCACGGATGCCGTCCTCGGAACAGTGTTCTACTTCATTCGCTTTTGATGGATTGCATGGAGAGTCCGACTGCCAGCCTGATCACGGTCGACGGCCTCGTGGCCGGTTACGATGACGAGGTGATTCTCAACCAGGTTTCGTTCGAGGTTCGTGCGGGCGAAGTCTTTGTCGTTCTGGGGACCTCGGGTTGCGGCAAGACAACGCTTCTACGCAACATGGTCGGACTCGAGCGTCCCCTCGCGGGCCGCGTGGAGATCGCGGGCGAAGAACTTCTCACCGCCGACGCGCGAACGCTTGCGCGGATCCGACGGCGTTTCGGGGTGATGTTCCAGAACGGCGCGCTTTTCGGTTCGATGTCGATTCTCGAGAACGTGCGGCTGCCCCTGGAGGAATTCACCGGGCTCGACAGCGAAGCGCGGGACCTGGTGGCCCGCATGAAGCTTCAGCAGGTCGGCTTGGGCGCCGCGGCCGAGCGCCTGCCCTCGGAATTGAGCGGCGGCATGCAAAAGCGGGCGGCGATTGCCCGCGCGATGGCGCTGGATCCGCCGATCCTGTTTCTCGACGAACCGTCGGCGGGGCTGGATCCAGTCACCTCCGCCGGTCTGGACGCATTGATCCTGGAACTCTCATCCACGCTCGGTGTGACGTTCGTGGTTGTGACGCACGAGCTGCAGAGCATCTTTGCCATTGCAACCCGGGTTATCATGCTTGATCGCGAGGTCCGGGGCATTCTTGCGACCGGCACGCCGGCCGGCCTTCGGGACCATCCTGCTCACGAGAAGGTCCGGCGCTTCTTTCGTCGAGAGGCGGAAGAGGGTTCCGCCGCGCCGCCTGCGCCCCGATGAGCACCAAGGCGAATTACTTCAAGCTTGGCCTGTTCGTGATCGCGGGCGTGCTCGCCGGACTGGGAGTCCTGCTCCTGCTGGGAGTCGGAAATTCCCTCAAGAAACCGCTCCTGGTGGAGACTTACCTGGATCAATCCGTTCAGGGCCTCGAGGTCGGGTCCAAGGTCAAGTATCGAGGCGTGGACCTGGGCACGGTGTACTCCATCGGTTTTGCGCGTGATCGATACGAGGTGGGCAAGCCTCCGGAGGAACAGAAAAGCTATATCATGATTGAAGTGGCCGTGTCGGAATCCGCTTATGAGATGGAAGGACGCGAGGAATTCCTCAAGGTTCTCAAGGCGGAGGTCGCGCGCGGCCTGCGCTTCCGTCTGAACGCTCTTGGGATCACCGGTCTTTCGTACCTTGAACTCGACTACGTCAATCCGTTTCGATATCCTGCTCTCGAAGTCACCTGGATCCCTGAGAATTTTTACATACCCTCGGCGCCGGGGACATTGACGAAGCTTCTCACGTCGGTGGAACAGGTCTTCCGCAAACTCGAAGATGTGGATGTCGGCCTGGTTCTCACCAATTTAAACCGTCTTCTGACAACCACGGAATCGGAAATTCGGTCCGTCCAGTTGGCGAGGATCTCGGACGAGGCGACCAATCTTCTCGCCGAGTTACGGGATTCCAACCAGGCCCTCCAGGCGATTCTTCGCGATCCGCGACTCCGCGAACTGCCCGCAAGCGCCGCGACAACGCTCGATGACCTTCGCGCCAAGATCCAGCGCATCGACCTCGACGGCATCGTCGCGCGTGTCAATCGGACCCTTTCCGCCGCCGAAGGCTTGTTCGCCGGCAAAGACGCCGACCTGACGACCACCCTCGCCAACCTGCGGGCCGTTTCCGAAAACCTCCGGGCCATCAGCGAAGTCGCCAGAATGCAGCCGTCAGGTCTCCTGCTGGGTGCTCCCCCAAGACCTGTCCAACCGAACCAATGAAGCCGTGGTCGAAAATCGAGACCGACGCCGCAGCCGCTGACGGGTGGACCGTCGCCCCGGGAACGACGCCGGAGCATCTCGGCGCGCCGTTGAGACGTCGCGCGTTTCTCGGTCTGTCGGTCCTCGCCGCCCTTGCGGCCGGATGCAGTCTGCGTCGGCCCGCGCTGCCTCAGCAGACCTTTGTCCTGGAACCCGAACCGGCCGACCCCGTCCCCTCCGGATCGAGTGGCGGGGTGCTGCTGGTGCGCACCTTTCACGTCGCTCCCGCCTTTGAGTCCCGTGCTTTTGTCATTCGCCGCGGAGATTCCGAGTATGCGCTGGATGCGTATCATGCGTTCCTGCTGTCGCCGGCCCAGATGCTTACGGAGTATTTCTCGGACTGGATTCGGGGCCTGGGGGTGTTCAGCGGCGTGACCACCGCCGCGGGGGGTGAACTCCAACCGACCCATGCCCTCGAGGGCGAAGTCACAGCCCTGTACGGCGACTACAGCGAGGCTGCCCGGCCAAAGGCGGTCGTTGGTGTGCGAGTGCGCCTGTTTCATCCATTCGGCAGGTCAGGCGCCGTGCTTCAGTGGCAACGGGAGGAGAATCGCGTCGAGCCGATGGAACGTGCGTCCGCCGGGGAGTTGGTGGAGGGATGGCGCGGAGGGTTGCGCGATATCTGCCGCGCAATCGAGCCGCTGCTGGCGCCACGCGCGCCAGCGCGCCGGCAGCCCGAGGCCTGATCGAAACGACCGGCTTATCCGCATTCGTCTGGTCGCAGGGGTTCATCCCTGCCAGGCCGCTGCGCCGGAATAGGTCCCTCGGCATTACCCGTAAGCCGCCGCTTGGAGGCCGTAGAGTTCCGCGTAAGGCCCGCCGCGGCCCAGGAGTTCCTCGTGCGTTCCATCCTCCACGATCCGCGAGCCGTCGAGCACCACGATCCGGTCGGCCATTCGCACCGTCGAAAAACGATGCGACACCAGGATCGTGATGCGTCCGGAATGCCGGGAATAACGCGCGACCGCCGCGTACCGCTCGAAGAGCGCGTGCTCGGTCTCCGCATCGAGTGCCGCGGTGGGTTCGTCCAGGATGAGCACCAGCGGATCCTCCCGCATGAAGCCGCGCGCAAGCGCCAATTTCTGCCACTGTCCGAACGAGACCTCGACGCCATCCGGCCAGGTCGGTCCCAACTGGGTTTCAAGGCCGTGCGTCAGCCGCGAGATCACATCGGCGGCTCCGGCACGCTCCACGGCATGGACCACCGCCTGCTCGTCGTCGTGTCGCGAAAGGTCGCCGAGTCCCACGGAGTGCCGGGCACGAAATTCAAATCGGTAGAAATCCTGGAATGCGCCGGCGAGCCGGGAACGCCAGGCGTCCGCCGGCATTCGTGCGAGCGGCCGGTCGTCGACAAGGATGGAACCGGAAGTCGGCTCGTACATCTTTGATAGTAACTTCACCAACGTTGACTTACCCGCGCCGTTCTCACCGACGATGGCAACAACAGAACCGGCCGGCAGCGACAGTGAAACGTCGTCGAGCACCAGGCGCGAAGTGCCGGGATACGAAAACGAGACGTGATCGAAACGGATCCCGTGTTCCAGCGTTGCCGGCACCGGGACGTCGGCGGATGCGGTCAACGACGCGGCATAGTCTTCCAGCCAGGCCAGACGCCGTGATCCGTACATCCAGAATCCGCGGAGGAATCCGATCTCGCCGACGGTGGCACCGATGTAAGCCGAAAGACGCGAGCCGGCGGCCAGGACCAGGACAACATCGCCAGGCGGCGCGCGGAGACCCAGGGAGACGAACACCACGGCGCCGACGTACGCCGCTCCGAACACCGCCCAGGCCGCGCCGTGCCACCCGGCGGATCCCCAACGGACGCGGGACACGGGACGGTATTTGCGTTCCCAGGACTCCCGTCGGCCGGTGACAAGGCGGTCCGCGATTCCCATCACACGCACTTCCTTGCCAGCCGGGGCTGTGGTGGCGGTGAGGAACAGGTGGCGCGCGAGGCGATCCGCCTGCGCGCCGCGCTCCTGCACCGCGCGTTCGACGGTCGGCCTCCAGAGCGAGGTCAGCACCGCCGGGAGCGCGCAGGCGGCCAGGAGAACGAGCGCGATGTGGATCGTGGCGAGCAGGGCGATTGTCACTCCAAGGCGCAGGAGCCACCCGCACGTGGTGAACACCGACATATACATGTGATCGAGCACGAACACCTGGTCCCGAAGCATGGCGAGACGATCGAGGTACTCCGGTCGCTCCTGGTGCGCGATCGTCACCAGCGACGCCTGGAGACGGGCGACATGCGCCTCGAGCGCGATGGTGATCTTGTCCCGAAACCGGCGTTGCATGCGGGTGCTGACGATTCCAAGAAACCACGTGGCGGCCGCGGAGACACCCAGGCCGATCGCAGCCCAACGCACAAGCCCGGGCTCGTGCCCCATGACACCCTGCCCAAGGATCTTGAGCCAGAGCGCCAGGAGCGCATCCGGCAGGACCGCCAATTGCGAGAACACGAACGCGGACAGCATCAGGCCGGGTTCGTGTCGGTAGCCCAGCTTGCACAGCCGCCACATGGACGAGAGCGCCGGCGGCAGGTCGGCATCGCCCCCGGAAGCGGATTTCTTCCGGTTTCTCTCAGGAGAGGACGTCATACGTCGCGCCGGTTTCGTCGGTGGCCTCGGAGAACCGTCTGGCTTGAAGATCGAACATCGTCCGATACCGGCCGCCCTTCGCCATGAGTTCCTCGTGCGTTCCGAGTTCGATGACACGGCCGTGCTCAAGGACACAGATGCGGTCGACGTGGCGCACGGTCGAGAATCGATGCGAGATCAAGACGGTCGTGCAATGGCGCGTCGCCGCGAGCACGCGGTCGAAGATCTCCGCCTCGCCGCGAACGTCGAGTTGCGCCGTCGGTTCATCCAGAAGCACGACCCCGGCCCCAACACGAACGGCGCAGAGCGCCCGCGCGAGGGCGACCCGCTGCCATTGGCCGCCCGACAGGTCCGTGCCGCCGTCGTACCCCCTCGCCAGGATCGTATCGAGATTGGCGAGATGGGAGGCGCCCGCGGCGTCAAGGGCCGCGCGCACCGCCTGCTCCGGGGCGCCCGCCGGCGCGACATTGTCGCGCAGCGATTGTTCGAACCGAATGAAATCCTGGAACACGGCGGCAATGCGACTCCGCCACGACTCCAGGGAGAACTCGCGGAGGTCGACGCCGTCGATTTCGATGCGACCCGATTGCGGTTCGTAGAGGCGGCAGAGCAGCTTGGCGAGGGTGGTCTTGCCGGCGCCATTCTGCCCGACGATCGCCAGCGACGACCCGGCCGGAAGGGTCAGGTCGAAGTGCTCCAGAACGTTGGGCCCGCCGGGATAGGCGAAGGTCAGATCGTGGAACCGGACTTCTCGCACCGGAACGCCTGACGCGGGGCGAACGCCGGATGGAAGCGCGCCGGCGGGGGCGGTCGCCTCCTCGAGACGAAGGACGGCCGCCACGGGCGCCGCCGCACCGTCCAGCGCCCAGTTCAAACCGCCGAAGGCGATCATCGAGGCGCCGATAGCGACTTGGGCGTAGATCACGGCCTCGCCAAGGCTGATTGTTCCACCCGAGGCCGCCGTCGCCAGCGACCAGAACAGCCCGATATTGGCGCCGGCTACGATTAAGAGGCTCCACGCCACGGACCGTTCACGGAGGCGCGTCGCCATATACTGCAGGGCATGCAGGCGCGTGCGGCGCTGGACGAAACGTTCGAGCACCCAGTCGGCGAGGCCGAACAGGCGGAGTTCCTTGGCGGGCGCGGCGTCCACCGCGAGACGAAATGCGTAATCGGCGTCGCGTTGCGCGCCGCGCACCTCCTCAGTGTTGCGGTCGCGCCAGACGGCGCTCTCGCGGAGCAACCAATGAGTGGCCAGCCAGGCGCCGCCGAGAAGGAGGGGTGCCCACCACGCGTAGCCGGCGAGCACGATGGTACACGCGAGCCCGCCAATCAGTTGGATCAACCCCCCGGCGATGAAGTCCATCGCGATGGATAACGGCGGACCGGTCATCCCGAGATCGAAATCCCGCGCCACCGTGAGGTCGGTCGCCAGCTTCGGGTTTTCGAGGTGTGCCATCCCGGGAGGGCGGACGCAGCCGAGGGTGAGCCGGTCATACAACCACGCGGCGGTGCGGTCCCCGAGATTGGCGCTGACCGCGTGCTGGATTGGACTCAACACCTGGAGGAGGACAAAGGTGGATCCCACCCATGCCAGGGGACCCGCCAAAGGATCGCCGCGCTGAACGGCGCCCACGAGGAGGCCCATGGCGATCGCAAACACCGCGGGCAACACGCCACGGAGCAGGATCGCCCCCCACCAGGCCACCGCGAGACCGTAATCCGCCTTCGGCAAAACACCGAAGAACTTCCATTCATTCCGCTGACGCAATCGGCGAAGCACAATGCAGGGGTGGGCGGAGTGTTCGGATTTTCCCCGGCTGACGTCGAGCCCGTTTGCCCGTGGGTCGCCATCCCGCTGACACGACGGCCTTGCTGTCTTTATGCATTCTTAACGTCTTCGCGTGGCTTCTTAATTACCCGAGGGATCTTCCGCGGTGCATCGTGATGGCCATCGGAACCTATGGAAATCATCGATGCCGTGATCGCGGTGCTGTTGTTTCTCTACCTGCTCGTTGCGGTTCTCTGGCCTGAAAAGTTCTGACACCAGGAGAAACCATGAGCCACCGGACAGCCTCGACTTTCAACTGGAGCATCCTCGGGCCCGCGATCGGCGGCGCCTTTCGAAAACTCAGCCCGCGATTCATGGTCCGCAACCCCGTCATGCTTGTGACGCTGATCGGCGCGGCCCTGACGACGATCGAGATCTTCACGTCGCCCACCTCCCGCGTCTTCACCGCGCAACTCGCGGTCTGGCTTTGGTTCACGGTGCTGTTCGCGAACTTCGCGGAGGCGGTGGCGGAGGGCCGGGGCAAGGCGCAGGCCGCAACGCTTCGCAAGGCCCGCACTGAGACCATGGCGCGGCGTTTGCGCGACGGCCGGGAAGAACGCGTTCCGGCGCCGGAGTTGCACAAGGACGACCTCGTCGTCTGCGAGGGGGGCGACGTGATCCCTGCCGACGGCGAGGTGATGGAGGGCATCGCCACCGTCGACGAAGCCGCGATCACCGGGGAGTCCGCCCCCGTCATTCGGGAGAGCGGGGGGGACCGCAGCGCGGTCACGGGCGGCACGCGGGTCATCAGTGACCGCATTGTCGTGCGTGTCACGGCGGAAAAGGGCCACGGATTCCTGGACCGGATGATCGCGATGGTGGAGGGGGCGCGGCGACAGAAGACGCCCAATGAAATCGCCCTGACGATCCTTCTATCGACGCTGACGCTGATCTTCCTCCTGGTCTGCGTGACCCTGCGGCCGTTCGGCAATTACGCCTCGACGGTCCTTTCAATCCCGGTGCTGATCGCCCTGCTGGTCTGCCTGATTCCCACCACGATCGGGGGTCTTCTCAGCGCGATTGGCATCAGCGGCATCGACCGCCTGATCCGGCGCAATGTCATGGCCACGAGCGGACGCGCCGTCGAAGCCGCCGGCGACGTGGACGTCCTGCTGCTGGACAAGACCGGCACGATCACGCTGGGCAATCGCATGGCCACGGCGTTCATCCCGGCGCCGGGAGTCACCGCGGAGGCCCTCGCCGACGCCGCGCAACTCGCCTCTCTCGCCGACGAAACCCCGGAGGGCCGCAGTATCGTCGTCCTGGCGAAACAGCAATTCAAACTGCGTGGACGCGAGGTCGCCGAGCCGCATGCCACGTTCATCCCATTCACGGCGCAGACGCGCATGAGTGGCGTCGATTTTGCCGCCGTGGACGGCAGGCCGCCGCGCTCGATTCGAAAGGGCGCGGCAGAGGCCATGTGCCTGTACCTGGACCAGCAGGGCGGGAGCTTCCCTCCCGCGGTCGGTCGCACCATCGACGAAATCGCCGGACAGGGCGGCACGCCGCTGGTCGTCGCCGACGGCCGCGATCTTTTGGGAGTTGTGCACCTCAAGGACGTCGTGAAGGGCGGTATCAAGGAGCGCTTCGCGCAGTTGCGTCAGATGGGCATTCGCACCGTCATGATCACCGGCGATAACCCGCGGACGGCCGCCGCGATCGCCGCGGAGGCGGGGGTCGATGACTTCATGGCGCAGGCGACACCGGAGGACAAACTCAAGCGGATCCGCGCGGAGCAGGCGAACGGACGCCTCGTGGCGATGACGGGCGACGGCACCAACGACGCCCCCGCGCTCGCGCAGGCGGACGTTGGTGTCGCCATGAATACCGGGACGCAGGCCGCGCGGGAGGCGGGCAACATGGTGGATCTCGACAGCAACCCGACCAAGCTCATGGAGATCGTCGAGATCGGGAAGCAGCTCATCATGACACGCGGCGCGCTGACGACCTTCAGCCTCGCCAACGACGTCGCGAAGTACTTCGCGATCCTGCCCGCAATGCTGGCTCCGCTCTATGCCGGCCGTGCCGCCCGCGGACCCGTCGCCGCGTTGGATATCATGCGCCTGGGGTCGCCGGAATCGGCCGTCCTCAGCGCCGTGGTGTTCAATGCGTTGATCATCGTGGCGCTCATCCCGCTTGCGTTGAAAGGAGTCGCCTACAGACCCATCGGTGCCGCGGCGATCCTGCGGAGGAACCTGGTCATCTATGGTCTTGGTGGGATCCTCGCCCCCTTTGCCGGGATCAAACTGATTGACCTCGCGATCACGGCGCTCCACCTGGCCTGAATCCGGTGCCGATGAGAGGCATGAAATGAGTTTCCGTTGATCTAGAGAATGCACTTACCGAGATCCAATATGTCACTCCTGTATCTTTTGCTCGGAATCCTCGTCCTTGCGTTTTTGATCTTGCTGACTCTTGTGCTCGACTGGCGTCACTGAACCCGGGGAATTCCATGAATGCTGTGACGTTGATCCTGTGGATCGTTGGAGGCACCGCCCTGCTCTCATGGCCGCTGGGGCGTTATATGAAATGGGCGATGGACCCCGAGCCGACCGACGGCCATGGCGCCTGGTTTGATGGCCTGTTTCAGCTCATGGGCGGCCGCTTCACAAGGCGATCCCAGACCTGGAAATCCTATCTCGTCACGATGCTGGTCTTTAACACGCTCATGTTTGTGGTGAGTTACGGCTTCATGGCGTTCCAGCAGCATTTGCCTCTGAATCCGGACGGAAAGGGGGCTATCGAACCTTCCCTGATCTTTAACACCGCGGCGTCGTTCACCTCGAACACCAATCTCCAGCATTACTCCGGAGAGGTCTCGATGAGTTACCTCTCGCAGCTCTGCGCGCTGATGTGGTTGCAGTTCGTGTCCGCCGCGACCGGGATCGCGGCCCTCGCCGCCCTGGCGCGCGGCCTCGCTGGTCGCCGCGAGGTGGGCAACTTCCTTCTCGATGTCCAGCGCGCGACGTTCCTCGTCCTGCTTCCCGTTTCCTTGGTCGTGGCTTGCCTGATGGTCCTGGGAGGCATTCCGATGACTTTCGCCGGCGCGGCGAAGGCCATGACGATGGAGGGGCTTGAACAAGCCATATCCCGCGGACCGGTCGCGGCCTTCCTGACCATCAAGCAACTCGGCACCAACGGTGGAGGATTCTTCGGTCCCAACTGCGCCCATCCGTTCGAGAATCCGACGTTCTGGACGAACGTCCTGGCATCGGTGTCGATCATCCTCATCCCGATGGCGTGTGTGTGGATGTTCGGGCGCATGGTGGGTCGCATGCGTCATGCCGCGGTTGTTTTTGCGGTCATGCTGCTGTTCCTGGTCGCGAAGATTGGCGGCGCCGTGTGGTTCGAACAGGCGCCAACCCGGGCGTTCGCCAGTCTGCCCGTTGATCACTCCATGCCAAATCTCGAAGGCAAGGAGTTGCGCTTCGGTCCGGCGGCCGGCCCGGTGTGGGCGGTCCTGACGACCTGCACGAGCAACGGTTCTGTCAACGCCATGCATGACAGCCTGAATCCCATGACCGGACTGATGCCCATGATCGGCATGTGGTTGAACGCAACCTTTGGCGGTGTCGGCGTCGGCATGATCAACATGTTCATCTACATCGTCCTCGCCGTCTTCGTCGCCGGGATGATGGTCGGGCGAACCCCCGAATATCTGAACCGCCGAATCGAGGCGCGCGAGGTCAAGCTGGCGGTCGTCGCGTTGTTCGCGCACGTGTTTTTCATCCTTGCTCCCACCGCGCTGTTTGCCTCGACCGACTGGGGCCGGACCACGCTGAACAACACCGGCCCGCATGGTTTCAGCGAAATCCTCTACGAGTTCAGTTCCTCGAGCGCGAACAACGGATCGGGTTTCGAGGGATTGGGCGACAATACCGTCCCCTGGAATGTCGCCACCGGCCTCGTGATGCTCATGGCGCGCTTCATCCCCATCATCCTGCCGCTTGCGATCGCGGGATCGCTTGCCGCGAAGCGGCCCAGCGCGCCGTCGGCCGGCACGCTCGGGGTCGAGGATGGCACCTTCGGCCTCATGCTTTCGGCCACGATCCTGTTTATCGGCGCCCTCACGTTCCTGCCGGTCGCGATCCTGGGACCGATCACGGAGCATCTGCTGTTCATGAGGTAACCCGTTCCATGGAGCGGCAACCTCACCCGGTCCCGCGCCCACGGGACCACCCCCTCCCATCCGATGGCAGAGGGCGGGGGTAAAGGTGCACTCATTTCCGCAAAGATTGATATGAATTCACTCGTCGCCGGTATTCGCGTCGTCCTGTGCACGATCATCCTTTGTGCGGGAGGCTATTCCGCGGTCATCTATGCATTCGCGCAGATTGTCACGCCCGCCACCGCCAACGGTTCTCTCGTCGTGGATCCTCATGGGCGGGTGATGGGCAGCCATCTGATCGCCCAAGGCTTCACCAACGCCGCGCATCTCTGGCCGCGCCCTTCGGCCGTGGACTTCAACGCGGCCGCCGCCGGAGGAAGCAACAAATCGCCAACCAGCGGCGATCTTACCGACCGCGCCCGCAAGACTGTGGCCGCCTACGGCGCCTCGCCCGACAGGCCCCTGCCTGCCGACCTGGCGGCCGCCTCCGGCAGCGGACTCGACCCGCACATCACCGAAGGGTCGGCGATTTACCAGGCGCCCCGCATCGCAAAGGCGCGAGGATGGCCCAGCGCCCGGGTCGAGGCCATGATCCGAAAACACGCGTTCGCTCCGGGTGGCGCCCTGACTTCCGGGAGGATCGTCAATGTTCTTGAACTCAATCTCGCCCTCGATGGGATGGAGTCCGAACCCTGAGAGACTGTCTGAAAAATAAGTGGGGTCCTGTTTTCGCGGAAAAGGCCCTATGGCGAGGCGCGACGAGGGAGCATACCCGCCAGCGGTCTGTGACCGAGGAGCAACGAAGCCAGAGGGCCTTTTCCGCGAAAACCCTGCGGGCGACAGGTCTTTTGCGCGAGGCCTTCGTTGGCTCGACCGTCACAGCCCGCTGCGGGGATGCTCCGGTCTCGCCACCTCGGCCTCGCACAAAATCCCTCGTCGCAGGACTCCGATTATTTTTCAGACAGTCTCTGATGCCGCGAATCTCGGCATCGATGATCGCGGTGCCCCGCCGTGCAGATTCTGGATTCCATTCTTTTCGTCCTGCTTGTCATAGGAAATGCCCTGGCTCTCCCGGTTTGGTGGTGGTTGCTCGGAACTCCCCTCGTGGGGCTGTGGCGATGGTGTCGCTCGAAACGGCACTCCCCATTCCCCTCTTCCTCGGAGCCAAGCAAGGCGGGTGACCGGCGATTCATGGATTTGTGGCGCTAAACGGGGGAACTCGGAAGAATTGCGATTCGCACTAGCTTCGGGAAACCTCGGGGCGTGAGGCGCAAGGCCGCGCGATGGCTGAGGAAATCCAGAAGAATCCAGACCAACTCCTGGATGCCATCCAGCGGGCGGAAAGCAGGCAGCGGCTGGGGGAACTCAAGATCTTCCTCGGAATGTGTCCCGGCGTCGGCAAGACCTACGCCATGCTGGAAGCCGCCCAGCGGGAGCTGAAGGCCGGACGCGACCTCGCCGTCGGCTATGTCGAGACCCACGGGCGGAAGGAAACAGACGCGCTTGCCTGTGGACTTCCGGTGATTCCGCGGCGAACGGTCGAGTATCGTGGCACGACGCTGACGGAGTTGGACCTCGACGCCGTGCTGGCGATGCGGCCCGGGCTCGCCCTGGTCGACGAACTTGCGCACACCAATGCGCCAGGTTCCCGGCATCCGAAGCGCTGGCAGGACATCCAGGAACTGCGCGAGGCCGGCATCCACGTCTTCACGACCCTCAACGTGCAGCACGTCGAGAGTCGCGCTGAAACCGTTCGTCAGATCACCGGCACTGAGATTCGCGAGACGGTTCCCGACAGCGTCCTGGATGACGCCGTCCTCGAACTGGTGGACCTCCCGCCTCGCGAACTGGTTCAGCGGTTGCACGAGGGAAAAGTATATGTTCCCGATCGCGCCACAGCGGCCGCGGAGCATTTCTTCCGCGAAGCGAATCTCACGGCGCTTCGTGAACTCGCCTTGCGCCTCGTGGCGGATCACGTGGGCGACGACACCGACGAGTTCCGGCGTGCGACTCCTTCCGCGGGACCGTGGAAGACCGGGAATCGCCTGCTGGTCGCGGTGGGACCCAGCCCGCTCTCCGAATCCCTGATCCGGTGGACGCGCCGCATGGCCGACGAGTTGCGATGCCCATGGCTGGCGGTCCACGTCGAAGCCTCCCGTCCCCTCCCGCCATCCGCGCAGACGCGCCTCGAGCGCAACCTTGCAACGGCGCGGGAACTCGGGGCGGAGGTCGTCACGACGAGCGACGACGACCTCGCGCGCGGCTTGCTGCGTGCCGCTCGCGAACACAACGTGACTCAGATTGTCCTGGGAAAACCCGCCGGGGCCGGCTTCCTGAACCTGTTGCGGAGCGGCCGCCTGATCCGACGACTCATGCGGGAAAGCGGCGACATTGATCTGCACGTCATCCGCGCGGAGAAGGAGACGTCGCGCCCTGAGCGGAGTTCCTGGAGTCTCCGCCATGCGTCGCACCCGGGACAGTACGCGACGGCTGCGGGGATCATCCTGGGCACCGGCTTGTTGAATCTGGGCCTGATGACCTTCGCCGGACCGCGTGTTCCAGGCCTCGTTTTCCTGCTCGCGGTCGTCCTGGTCGCGCTTTTCGTCGGTCGCGGTCCGGTGCTCCTGGCGGGGACCCTCAGCGCACTGGCGTGGAACTTCTTCTTTCTTCCGCCGCGATTGACGTTTGCGATCGATCGCGCCGAAGACGCTCTTCTCTTTGCCGCGTATTTTGTCGTGGCTCTTGTGCTCGGCCAGCTTGTCGCCCGGATTCGATCGCAGGCGGAGGCCGAGCGACGCCGCGAAGAGCGGTCCACGGCCCTTTACCAACTGACGCGCGAACTGGCCGAAGCCGCGACGCGTGACGAGGTGGTCTGGCAGCTCGTCAGCCAGGTGAGCGGAGTGTTTGGAGCGCCCGCCACGGTGGTTCTCCCCGTCGGCAACACATTGCGATCCCACCCGGACGGCACGCTCTCCCTGTCCGGGAAGGAGTTCGGCGTCGCTGATTGGGCCTTTCGCCAGGGCAGGACCGCTGGTCGATGCACGGACAACCTTCCCGGCGCGGAGTGCCTTCATGTGCCCCTCGTCACCGAACGAAAGACGTTCGGAGTCCTGTCGATTGATCTGCCCGGCCAGACCCTCGGGACCGGGCAGCGTGACTTGCTCGAAACCTTTGCCCGCCAGGCAGCGCTGGTGCTGGACCGCGTGGAGCTTCGCGCCACCGCGGAACAGACGCGGCTCCTGGCCGAATCCGAGCGGCTCAGCCGGGCCCTGCTGAACTCCATCTCCCACGAACTGCGCACACCCCTCGCGGCAAGCACGAGCGCGGCCGGCGCCCTCGCCGAGGCCGACGACGCGCCGTTGGAGCAGCGCCGCGTCCTCCTCGGAGAAATCCAGGAAGCCAACGCCCGCCTGAATCGAATCGTGGGAAATCTCCTCGACGTCGCGCGCCTGGAATCCGGCAAGGTCATCCCGCATCTCGACTGGCACGATGCGCGTGACCTCGCGCAGACCGCGCTTTCCGAGTTGCGCCGCGAACTGGCGCGACACCCGGTGACCCTCCACCTGCCAGCCGAGCCGGCGCTCATCCGCCTGGATTTCTCGCTCGCCCAGCACGCCATTGCCAACCTTCTCGTCAATGCGGCCACGCACACGCCTCCGGGCACCGCGGTCGACCTCTCTGTTCAGGACCTCGAAGATTCCGTGATCTTGACGGTGGCGGACCGCGGCCCCGGCATCCCGGTCAACTTTCTCCCCCGCGTTTTCGACAAATTCTTCCGAGCGCCGGGAGCGCCGACGGGGGGCAGCGGACTCGGTCTGACCATTGCGAAGGGATTCGTGGAGGCGCACGGCGGGACGATCAGTGTCGCCAATCGGCCCGGGGGCGGCGCCGTGTTTGCCCTCCGCTTTCCCAGGCGCGAGGAACCTCCCCCGGGCCACACCTCCGACGCGCTTGCATGAATGCCAGCGGGAATGTCACCGGCGAAACGATTGCGACGGTCCTCGTGATCGACGACGAGCCGCAAATCCGCCGTTTGCTGCGGGTGATCCTCGACTCGCATGGTTACCGTGTGACCGACGCGACGACCGGAGCCGAGGGGCTCCTGCAGGCGGCCCAATGCCGCCCGGACGTCGTGCTTCTGGATCTTGGCCTCCCCGACCTGGATGGCCTCGAGGTGCTCAAGCGCCTTCGGGAATGGACCCCCGTTCCCGTCATCGTTCTCACGGTGCGCGATCGTGAAGACGACAAGATCAGTGCCCTCGACGCCGGAGCGGACGACTATGTGACCAAACCCTTCGGGGCTGGCGAACTGCTGGCCCGCCTTCGGGCGGCGCTTCGGCATGCACAGGGCCCGCCGGCGGAGGCGATTTTCCGGACCGGGAGCCTGGAGATGGACCTGGCGTCCCGCGTGGTCCGCAAGTCGGGAAGGGAGGTGAGGTTGACGCCCACCGAGTACGCCCTGTTGCGACTGCTCGTCAGTCATTCCGGCAAGGTGCTGACCCATCGATTTCTGCTCCGCGAAGTCTGGGGCCCGAAGGCATTGGAGCAGACCCAGTATCTCAGGGTTCACATCGCGCACCTGCGTGAAAAACTCGAGGACGATCCCGCGAGACCGCGCTGGATCCTGACCGAACCCGCGGTTGGATACCGACTGGTCGAGGGAGTGTAGGGGCTTCCGGTGGAAAATGGATTCCCGGGACGCGGGGAACCGCATGGAACGTCGGTGTCCATGCGGAGAACCGTGGACCGGGTCGAGGTTGCTCCCTGGACCCCTGCGGGCGGGTCGCGCCTCTTTTGGGCGACGCATCGCCGGAATCCGATCCTTCCCGGAAGCGGCTTCCAGAGCCCGCCCGGCGCCGCCGTGGAAAGGTGCTCAAGACTTCGCCAATCGCGTGGCATGCTGGCGGATCTTTCGGATCGCCTCCGCGATCTGATCCATGTCCGTGGGGGTTCCAAGGAACATCGTCTGAGTGAACCAGACGGCCTCCTTGCACAGCCGATCATTGGCCGGGCATTGGTTGCGCTCCTCCCAGCCGTCCAGGACCTCCGCCGGGTAGATCCTCTTGTAAGCCCGGCTGCCCAGGGTTGCCTTCACATATCCCTCACGGTTCATGGGAGAATAACCGCCCGAACAGGGTATGCCTTCCGCCCGAAGCGCCTTGAGGAATGCGTCGCGCGAAAGCCCCGCGAACTCACTCGATCCGTACCGGAACATATAAAGGTGATACGCGTTGCGGGTGCATCCCTCGTACCCGCGCTCTGGTTGAATGCCGGGTATCTCCTTGAGCAGGCCGGTCAGATAGCGCGCGTTTTGCTCCCGGGTTCGGGATTGTTCCTCGACGCGGGTCATCTGCGTGGCGAGCAGCGTGCCCTGGAACTCGGTCAGCCGAAGGTTCGCGCTGCGCCCGATCGGTAACGCGAGATGAACACCCGCCGTCCCGCGCCCACGGCCGTTGTTGTGGAAGGCGTAGCAGCGTTCGGCGAGTTCGGCGTCGTTCGTCAGGATCGCGCCGCCTTCGCCGGAATTGAGATTCTTGCTCGCCTGGAAGCTGAAGCACCCGGTGTCGCCCCAGGTCCCGACGCGCCGCCCGCGCCATTCCGCGAGGTGCGACTGACAGGCGTCCTCGATGACGCGGAGGTTGCGGCGCCGGCTGACGTCGAGCAGCGTATCGAGATCGACCACGTTTCCACCGAGATGTACGGGGATGACTGCCGTGGTGCGCTCGGTGATTGCAGCCTCCACTTTCTTCGCGTCCATCTGGAACGTCTCCGGATCGGAATCGACGAAGATCGGAAGGGCGTGCTGCAGGAAGATGACGTTGAGCGTCGCCACGAAGGTGTAGGGGGGCAGGATGACTTCGTCGCCGGGGCCCACATCGAGCCCGCCGAGCGACGCGAAGAGGGCGCTGGTGCCGTTCGCCGTCGCCACGCAATAGCTGGAGCCCATCCATTTCGCATAGCTCTCCTCAAACTGATTCACTCGCTCCCCATAGCCACGGAACCATTTTCCACTCCGCAGGACCTCCCGCCATTCGGTTTCGTCATTTTTGCCGATGACCGGCCACGCTGGGAACGGCGCAGTCCGTACCGGCTTGCCGCCGAGGATCGCCGGCGGTTCGTCGCCGCGCACGATTCCTGGTGTGAAGCCCGCAGCCAACCAGGGGGCCGCCCGAGTGAGGCTCAGCGAGACGCCTGAGGCCGTCGTGGTGGTCGTGGCGAGAAACTGACGTCGAGTCATCGTGGGTTTCATGGTTCCTCCGTGCCGTTCTGGGCAATTACGCGTGGGAGAGGATTCACCCCATAGACTTCCGCCACGAAGGCGTCAATCCGCTTGTGAGGAGTGGCCGGGAATCGCCAAGGGCGGTCCAGGCGTTCCGACTCGTCGCCTCGGCGCTACGGAGGGCTGGCTCCCGGAGAGTCGATCTGACGTCCCAGGACCTCGATTCCGTCACAGGTTGACGACGTTTTGCGGCTTTCCGTCCAGAAACGCGCGCACATTGGAGGCGGCAATTCCAATCAGGCGGGCACGGGCCGCGCGCGTGGCCCACGCGATGTGCGGGGTGACAATGCAGTTCCGGGCGCGAAGCAGCGGATTCGCGTCCGTCGGCGGTTCGACCGAGAGGACATCGAGGCCGGCGCCGGCAATTCGTTCGGCATTCAGCGCCTCGGCAAGGTCGGGCTCGTGGATGAGTCCGCCTCGGGCGGTATTGAGCAGCAACGCGCTCGGTTTCATCCGATCCAGGGTGCGAGCGTTCACCAACGCGCGCGTCTCCGACGTCAATGGGCAGTGGAGCGAGACGACGTCGCTGGAGTGGAAGAGACCGTCGAGTTCGATGTCTTCGGGTCCTGCCGGACCCTGACTCCCCGCGCGGCGCGCCACGAGGACCCGCATTCCGAATGCTCGTCCAACCCGGGCGACGGCCTGACCGATCCGCCCATGGCCGACGATACCGAGCGTGAGCCCTGCCAGTTCGATCAGCGTGCCATCCCAGTAACAAAAGTCCTTCGACTCACACCAGCGTCCATCGCGGACGGTTTGTGCGTGGTGACCGACCTGGTTGGTCAGTTCGAGAAGAAGCGCAAACGTCGCCTGAGCGACGCTGGAGGTTCCGTACTCCGGCACGTTGCACACCGGGATGAGGCGCGCGCGCGCGGCCGCGGTGTCGACGTTGTTGTACCCCGTCGCGACGACTCCGATATAGCGTAGCGCCGGCAATCGCGCGATGGAGTCAGCCGCCACCACCGTCTTGTTCGTCAGCAGCACGTCGGCATCCCGGGCCCGTTGGACGACTTCGGCGGTCGGCGTGCGATCATGGATCTCGCAGTGTCCGAGCCGGGTGAGTTCGTCCCAGCTCAGGTCGCCGGGATTGGCGGTGAAGCCATCGAGCACGACGATCTTCATCCCCATTCCCCACGGCGCCCGTACCGCTTCAGAGCCGCTTCGCGGAACGTGCGGGCGGCGGAGTCGATTTCGACGAGGACCTCTTCAACCGGCTTCCCGGCCGACTCACGGGCCGCCGCGATCATGGTGTGGCACTCGTTGGCATCCATGAAGGACGCTGCTTCGAGGAGGTCCCGCTCCTCGCCCGGTGGAATGGCGAGAAATCCGTGGCGATCCGCGTGGATGAGTTGTCCGGGCTCGATCCGGCGGCCGTAGACCTCGACGGGCTCTCCCCAGCGGACGGGGGTCGAGTGCGCATGCCCCACACACAGACGGCGGGCGAGGGCCTTGAAGCCGGCGTGGGTCATCTCCTCGAGGTCCCGGATGGCGCCATCGACGATCGTGCCGACGCAGCCGAGGGCATGATGATTGTTGGCGTTCACCTCCCCCCAGAACGAACCGAGGACGCGCGGTTTGTCGAGGTCCTGGACGACGACGATTTTTGGCCCTGGGATGGCGGCAAGGTATCGACGGTACTCGCTCCAATGGACGGGCCCGTTTCGCCGGTGAACCGGGTTTCCGGGTTCAACGACGACCGTGACGGCATATCCGACCATTGGGCCCATCTGGGGCATGAAGTCATGGACCTCCTCGAGGTTGAAGGCGTCGGCGGCCGGATCCTGCCGGGTGATCTGTTCCCAGCCGTTGTAGATCGTCGGTGTATTCCAGCGTCTGAGGCGGAGGAGGTCTCCGTGGGAGAGGGGAGGGGGAGCGGTATTCATGAGGGCAAGGGTCCGGTTCGCCGCCGGTTCATGGCAGCGGATTGTCCCGGAACCATTTCGAGCCGTCGAAATGCAAATGACGGCGGGCGTGGCCCAGCGGCGTCGTCGCCGAGGCGCATCCCGGCTCGAGCCGCCTGCCGCCTGAGAGACTGTCTGAAAAATAAGTGGGGTCCTGTTTTCGCGGAAAAGGCCCTATGGCGAGGCGCGACGAGGGAGCATACCCGCCAGCGGTCTGTGACCGAGGAGCAACGAAGCCAGAGGGCCTTTTCCGCGAAAACCCTCCGGGCGACAGGTCTTTTGCGCGAGGCCTTCGTTGGCTCGACCGTCACAGCCCGCTGCGGGGATGCTCCGGTCTCGCCGCCTCGGCCTCGCACAAAATCCCTCGTCGCAGGACTCCAATTATTTTTCAGACAGTCTCTGAGCGCGATCGCCAGATGAAGTGCCGGGTGGAAACCGTTCGGCGCACGAAATCGCGGGCTGAATTAATTCAGGTTCTGACCGATATCATCATCAGCGGCGAACTGCCGCTCGGAATTCCTATGGGACGACGATGTTCTCGATGGCAGCGGCCAACGTCGGTGGCCGGGATTCTTGCATTTCCGGTCGGGGTGACTCTGTTGTTCGCCACCCGGCCGGTCCTTTTGTCCGCCGTGGGATTCCTTGCGGTGCTCCTTGCGTTCGCTGTGGGGGCCAGGTTGGTGGTGAGGAGGATGCGAGCCGCCCGGTTGCCGGGTGAGGTGAGGGCCTATGATGCCGATCTACGGCTCATCCCGCCGGAAAGGACCAATGGGCCAGACAACTCGGAGTCTGCGCGGCTTGTACTGGAAAAAGGCAGATCAGATTTGTCCCGCCTGTCCGTTCCTCACCGCGATCCGAGACCGACAGGGACCTCGGCGGTCGACCTTCGCGAATTGCATTCTCGCCCTCGCGTGTCCGTGGCCGATGGTTCTCCCCGCTCGCTGAACGCCAGGTTGGCCCGGGCATCCAATCTCCGTCATCAACTGAGGGCAATCGACTGGTTTCAGTTTGAGCGATTAATGGCGAAGGTGTTCGAGAAACTGGGATTCGAAGTCGAGCGCCGCGGAGGAGCGCACGCCGATGACGGAATTGATCTGGTGCTCGCCCGAGGCGACGGACGGGTAGCTGTCCAATGCAAGCATTGGAAGGCATGGAAGGTGAATCCAAAGACAGTGCGCGAGTTGCTTGGGGCGATGACCGCGGCCCACTTGCCAAAAGGGTTGATGCTGACGTTGAAGGGCTACACCTCAGAAGCGCGCGCCAGAGCTGAAGAGTACGGGATTGAACTTCTCGATGAGTCGGGAATTGTCAGTCTCCTCGAAAAGGTGGATGCCTCGTACGATTCCGAAATGATCGAGCTTCTTGATGACCGGCGAAAGTTCTGCCCGCACTGCGAAGCCGAGATGGTCCTTCGAACGGCCCACAAGGGCGCCAAGGCGGGGCGGAAATTTTGGGGCTGCTCCCGCTTTCCTTCGTGCGACTCCATCCTGGACGAAGCCTGAGCGAACGCGTCCTCAACATAGGGGTCACATCTAAATCTGTGACAATCTGTCCGGCAGCCTGTCCATGAAGGGGCCGCATCCGGCATCGCGCCGCCGCCTCGCCGCGACCCACCTCACCCCTGTGCCGCCGTCAGGGCTGGTGTCCGCCGCTGGCCGGGGCCGATCCTGATCCCCAACACGTCGTCCCAGAATCCTTTCGGGAATCGCTGTTGCGCCTGCTAATCGATTGCTGATGGCCAGTCGTCCTTGCGCTCTTGCTCCGATCCCATTCGGAGAACGGATCGTCTCTTTGGATTTGCTGCGGGGCTTTGCGGTTCTCGGGATTCTATTGATGAACATCCAAAGCTTCGCGATGATTTATGCGGCCTACCTTAATCCGGCCGCAAATGGCGATCTGAAGGGTGTGAACAATTGGGTGTGGATCGCGAGTCATGTGCTCGCCGACCAGAAGTTCATCACGATCTTCTCGATGCTTTTCGGCGCGGGGATCCTCTTGATGTCCCAGCGGCTGGAATCGCGTGGAGGCCCCGCCGGCTGGCTCCATTTTCGCCGAACCCTCTGGTTGCTTGTTCTTGGCCTGGGCCACGCCTACCTGGTTTGGCATTCGGACATCCTCGTCACCTATGCGATCTGCGCCGTGGTGGTGTACTTCTTCCGTCGGACCAACCCGGTCTCACTCACCGTGTGCGGATTGCTCGCAGTGGCCGTGCCGTCACTACTGTTCCTGGCGGCCGCCAAATCCATGGCCTTCTGGCCGCCGGAGGCGGTCGCCGGAATTGGCGCCGACTGGTGTCCCAGCGCCGAACGGGCCGCCTGGGAAATTGAGGTGTATCGAGGCTCCTGGCTGGGACAAATGACACATCGAGTACCTACCGCGATCAAGTTTCAGACGTTCGTCTTCGCAATTTGGACCGGGTGGCGCGCTGGGGGGCTGATGCTCCTCGGCATGGCATGCATGAAGTGGGGCATCTTCACCGCTCAACGCCCTGCTCGATTCTATTTCGCGCTGATGGCGGGTTGCGCCGCATTGGGATTTCCTCTCATTGCCTGGGGAGTTGAGCGCAACATTGCCGAGGATTGGGCCGTCACGTATTCGATGTTCACTGGTTCGCAGTTCAATTATTGGGGCAGTCTTTTTGTTGCGTTTGCGTATGTCGCGACGATCATGCTTTTCGTCCAGTCGGGTTTTCTGCCATGGCTGCAACAGGCACTGGCAGCGGTGGGCAGGACCGCATTGACGAATTACCTTGGCCAGAGTCTCCTCGCAACTTTCATCTTCTACGGACATGGACTCGGGCTCTTTGGCAAGGTGGAGCGCTGGCAGCAATTGTTAATCGTGTTCGGAATATGGATCGTCGAGGTTGCCGCGTCTGTCCTCTGGTTGCGTCGATTCCAGTTCGGGCCGATCGAATGGCTGTGGAGGTCGTTGACTTACTGGCGGCTTCCGCCGATGCGCGCGACACCCGTCGACCCAGCCGTTTCCTGAGCGCTTGGGCTTTTCGGGCGGTTTGACGACAAACGCGTCGCCATCGGACGGCTTCACGGACGGACTTCCCGTTCCTGACCAGGAGGCGGTGGATCCTCCCACGCCTTCTTCGCCCGCACCTCCTCAATCAGGAACCGCACGCCCTGGTTGTCGGGGGGATTAAGGCAGAGCATCCGACTGAAGAGGTGCTCGGCCTCGACGAAGCGCTGCAGCCGCCACAGGCACAAGCCGTACCCGTTCATGCACCGCAGGAAGGGCCGGTTGTCGATGTATCCCCATGGCAGCAGGCCGTCAAAATCCGGCCCTAGCGATAGCTCGCCAATGCGGAACCCGACCTCGAAGTGGCGGAGGGCGTCCTTCGGAAAATGGTCGAACGGCAGGTTGCCGAGATGCGCGTGGGCGTCCAGGCAACGAAGGTCGGCCTGACAAAGATCCATCAGGATCCGATATGCACCGTCCCGATCACCGGCGTCCTTCAGGTCGTTGGATTCGCAGATCGGGTCAAATTCGATGTCCGCCGGATCACGCCCCGGAAGGATTTGCTCCATTCTGAACTCCGGTCGCGGACCCCGGGCAATGATGGGCGCGGCCCATTCGTCGATTGATTCGCCCTCCTCGCCCCAATATTGCTCGTCCGGATTCCACATTCCCTGCGCCTGCAACCCCAGCGGAACAAGCCCGAGTGCTGGCACGTCGAGCCGGGAGGACTCGAGTTCGCCGGAGAGGTAGGGATGCCCGGCATAACTCCACTGCTTGCGGGGCCTTATCGTCGCGATTTCGCCGGGAACGACAGTCCACAGCCTACCCGCGCGAACCGTCATCACGCGATCACCTCCCAGGATCCGGCAGCGCGCCGCCTTGTCCTTGACGGACAGCACGACTAGCTCAACCGGTTTGCTTGGATCGATTTCCCCCGTCGGAACTTTGGACATGTTCTCCGCCCGATGGGCGATCCTCCTGGTTCCGTCCGACAGTCGGACTTCGGCGACGACCGGCGCTCGGTTTCCACGAAGGGCATCACACAGGCGGCGATGCAGGTCCGCGAATGGCATCCGTGCATACTCTTCCCCGGACAGGACGAGCAACGGCCCGGCGTACTCTTGCGGGTTGCGCTCGGTTCCCTTGATCGAATGCTCCGTGACAAATACGACCGCCCTGTCATACGGCGCGGCGCCTTGAGCGTCCACTTCGACGGGGGGTGGTAGAAACCCGCCATAGGGATCGCTTGTCTCGTAGCCATGGCCCGGGGTGGATGCGCCAATGTGGGCAGGCACGCCTTGCGCGTGGACCGTAATCCATTCGCAGTCGGAGGTGGCGTCTCCGTCACGCGGAAACCTCAACGTCCACAAGGTGGCGTAAATACTCATGGTAGTTGCGCCGGTAACGCAGCAAAGTTCATGGCGAGATCGTACTGTGGAACTTTCGAACTGCCAAACCTCTGCGCGCTCGTGCTGAAGGAGACGGGCTGCTTCCACTCGGAACCTCCTGGTGAGGCAGGATGCTATCTTCGGTCTTGACCTTTTTCGCCACGACGTCGGAGGGCTCCGGGAGGAGGCGACGTCGCAAGCGTTGTGAGTTCACGAGACCAACCGAGCGCCGCCAAGTTGCCGTCGAAAGTGGCCGGGCTCTAAGCTGCAGTTTTATGGCTCGGCACGGCCATCCGCAGCTCCTTGGAACCGAAATGGGATAGCTGACGCGGCTTAAACCCATCCCGAGGGCCCGCCAAAGGAGCTTACGGCCGCCTGGAGACCAGCGCCGCCGTTGCCGCGGTCAGGGATGACCGTGCACAGATTGGATTGGGCCAGAAGATGGGAGGCGAGAGGGAGGGAACGCCTCTAAACGGAAGCCTCCGCCGGCATCGGCGCGCGACGAGGCAGGCCGGAAATCGCCTTGCCGGCATCCACCCGGGCCGCTAGCCTGATGCAGACATGAAGGACCATCGGGGCCATACTCGGGCCGCGCCCCGATGCCCCGGCCGAGCTGCTGCAATCGATGGAGACCGACGTCGTTCCCCGCGACGCAAGGATTCGCCGAATGCAAAACGGATATCAGCCCTGCGATGAATGCCTGCGGGCGAACCCGCCATGAAAATCCTCCAGTGTATTCTTATCAGTGCCCTTCAGGCCGCGTCTCTGCAAGCCCAGGTGATCATCTCCGACCGGGCAGACAACCCTGCGTATGCGGACGGGTGGCAGGACGGCGATAACGGTGGCCTCGGTCTTGGTCCGTGGTTTGACAGTTCTTATCTGTTTGTGATTCCCGGTCATTTCTTCATCGGATCGGCAACCGGCAACGGCGGTAACAACCCTCAGGTGATCGACACCTCCGGTGTTTCGTGGGGCCTCGAGCCTTGGGTAATCTTGGAACGCAGCTTCGTTCCTCTTGGGGTCGGCTATACTTTCAGCATCGCCTGCGACGGATTGGGTTTCAGTTTGGCGACCGAGGCGGACCGCATCGACATCAATCCATCGAGTGGCTCTTACAGAGCGAGCACATCGGAGGGAGGAGGATTTTTCGATTTCCAGATACCCGCAGACGGCGATGGGGTCATTTTTCGGCTGACAATTCTCCAGGCCTCCGAAGGCTCGACTGCAGGCAGGCTTCGCGTGGGTGGCACCCCACTTGGTGGACGGGAAACAGCCGCTGAAATCGGTTTCTTCGGCTCCCATCTGACGATCCTGGATATCACTACGGGCCCGACTGGCGGTTACTTCAACAGAATTCTGGCCATTCCTGAGCCTGAACGGATCGCTTGGATGAGCGTCTGCGGGCTGGCGGCGGCTGCCCTATTCCGCCACAGCTCAAAAAGCCAAACCAGCAAAAAAAGGTAGGTTGGGTTGGACGGAAAGGGTCAGCCCTTGACAGTTGACATTTGAATTCCGTGTCCCTGCCGTGCGACCCGGAGGGTCGCGGGAGAGTTCGTTTTGGGTGAGTCGGATCCGAGTAGGTATTGCGGTTCGTATGAGATGCTGCGACGAGGCGCTCGCAAATGGGAGACAAAACTGCATGGCTCCATTCTTCTTTCGCAGGGATCTCCCTGGTCTCCCGCGACCCTCCGGGTCGCTCGGACTCTCTTTCGTCGTGTTCCGGGGCCGCGCTCGTCGCTCGCTTGCCCCCGGCTGCGCCTCGTTAAGAAGCGCGCAGAAATAACCTGAGCAATTCAGTGGCGGGGATGAATCGCGTAGTTCCAATCGCCGTGAAAGTTCGACTTGGTGATTTCGACCCGTGCCAACTCATCGTCGCTCACGGTTATCCCCATCTCGTACTCGGTCGTGTCCAACGCAGCTCGAACCAACAGACCCTCCTTTGTAGTGGTGTTGGCAACCAGGTTCAGGATGACTGTGTATCCAGTCAGCGGCAGGCCGCGCCAGTTCTTTGTGATGAAGCAGAATAGGCGATGCTCAATCTTGTTCCATTACGACCGCTCGAAGTTGATCCTTGGCTCCATCAAGAATCTTAGGAACAAGTTGATTGAGGAAAGTATCATCGTCGGTCTGGTCTGCATCTTGTTTCTGTTCCACTTGCGCGGCGCGATGGTGGCAATTCTCGTTCTGCCCATCGCCATTCTGCTTTCGTTCATCGCCATGGTGTCGCTCGGCGTCTCGTCCAACATTATGTCGCTGGGCGGTATCGCCATCGCCATCGGCGCGATGGTGGATGCAGCGGTGGTGATGATTGAGAACGCCCACAAATGGCTCGAACGGTGGAACCATGCCCGGCCTTGCGGCGCGTGCTCGTGCCGACACCGACGGGAGCGCAGGTGCCGATGGAACAGTTGGCCGACATCCGCCTGCGCACCGGCCCACCCGCCATCCGCGATGAGAACGGCATGTTGGGCGGTTTCGTTTTCGTGGACACCAAGGGAGTTGACCTCGGCACGTATGTGAACCGCGCCAGTGAAATTGGTTGCCGACAACGTCAAGCTGCCGCCCGGCTACTTCCTCTCCTGGGGCGGGCAGTATCAATACATGCTCAAGGTGCGCGAAACGCTGACGCTGCTCATCATTTTCGTTTTGCTGTATCTGGATTTCAAAATCGTCACGGAAGCCCTGATCGTGCTCTTGAGCATCCCGTTCGCGTTGGGCGGCGGCATCTGGCTGGTGTGGGCGCTCGGCTACAATTTCAGTGTGGCGGTGGCTGTCGGTTTCATCGCCCTGGCCGGGGTCGCAGCCGAAACCGGTGTGGTGATGATCGTTTATCTCGACGAGGCCTGGGAACATCTCAAACAGAATACGGCTAAACCCACGTTCGATGGACTTTACCACGCCGTCATGGACGGCGCCGTCCAACGCGTCCGTCCGAAAATGATGACCGTGTGCGCGATCATTGCGGGCCTGTTGCCGATCATGTGGAGCCACGGCGCCGGGGCGCTCACCATGAAGCGCATCGCCGCCCCGATGGTCGGTGGCATGGTCAGTTCCACGGTTCTGACCCTGATTACCATCCCAGTGATCTATTCTCTGTGGCGGAGCCGGCGTGTCGAAGCATCGCCCACGGAAGCGAAACCCGTGCGCAAGCTGTTGATCACCTCAATCGTCATTGGAGCGCTGGTACTGGGTGGCGGCGGATGGTGGTTGTGGCACAGCTTGAGTGGTCCGTCCAAACCCGCTGCGGTGGTAACCACCCAGACCGTCGGCCCCTATAAGATCAAAGTCCTTGGCGAGAGCACGCACCTTCGCATGGGTGACAACGCGATTCGCATCGAAGTCACCGACACCACCGGCAAGCCGGCGGATGCGGGCTCGGTCTGGTTCGAGTTGCGCATGGATATGCCTGGAATGCAGATGCAAGCCACCGCGCAATTGGAGAAGGGCCAAAGCCCCGGAGTCTTCAACGGCACCATTCGGCCCACCGGCCAGGGCGAATGGCGCCAGCGTCGGCTACGAAAACCCGAAGGGCAAAAACTCGGCGAGTTTTACGACGAGTGTCAGCCCGTGAAAATGCAGTGAGTTAGTGAAATTATGAACGACCGCTCGATTGCTTATTTTTCGATGGAGATGGCCCTGCGTCCTGACATGCCGACTTACAGTGGCGGCTTGGGCGTACTCGCGGGTGACACGATTCGTTCAGCCGCCGACCTCAGGCTTTTGATGGTCGCAGTAAGTGGAGGGATGTAATTTGGGACCGTGCTCGGCGTTGTGGTGGTGGTCCTGCTGGTCATCGTTATCAACAAGCTGTTTAAAAGATGATTCGACATTCGTTGCTGCCACCAAACGAACTGTTAACCATTAAATAAGCCCTACTATGCTAATCAAATTACCGACTGAGAAAACCGTGAGTGAAGCAGCGGCTGCTTTGCAGGCGGCCGTTCAGGCCAATCACTTTGGCGTCATGCAGGTTCACAACCTCAAAGAGACCATGACGAAGAAGGGTGTCGAGTTCGCCCGCGAATGTCTGATCTTCGAAGTCTGTCAGCCGGAACAAGCGAAGAAGGTGCTCGATGAAAACATGAGCGTCTCCACCGCGCTGCCGTGCCGCATCTCCATCTACGCGGAGGGCGGTAAAACCATTCTGGCCACATTGAAACCAACCACTCTGCTGGCGATGTTCCAAATGCCGCAACTGGAAGAGGTGGCGCAGGAAGTGGAGGACAAGATTGTTAAAATCATGAAGGAGGCGGCGGCAGGCTGAGTGGAATGGCGCATGACGAGGTGGCCAAGAAGGCATAGGTCATCTATGTGAAAGAAGGTCATCCGCAAGGACATGCCGAGCAGAATTGGTCGGAGGCCGAAGGCAAAGCGCCGCACGCCGGCTCCGACCATCCGGATCAACACGACCAACACGACCATCATGCCCAGATGGCTGCGGATTTCCGGAAACGCTTCTGGATTTCGCTGGCGTTGACTCTGCCGATTCTGATCTTCTCACCGATGCTCGAAAAGCTGGTGGGCCTGCGGGAAGCCATTGGCTTTCCCGGCGACATCTATGTCCTGTATGTCCTGTTCGGCTTTTCCTCAGCGGTTTTCTGGTATGGCGGCTGGGCATTTCTCAATGGGCAACGGTGTCCGATAGCTGAAGTTAGTCAGGAACGAATGGCTGGTTGAGGTCGGCGTGTAAATCCTGTCCCGTGCACGGGGCGCGCGGGGGTTCAAATCAGTCTCCCGCTTCCGAAAAGGCGCTCAGAAAGGCCCATAAACGCAGGAAATAGGCTTGACGCGGCCAAGTGCCGCCAAAATTGCCTCAATGGCTACTCCTTGCTTACCCTCCACCGTGAACGACGCGTTTTTTGCCCCGATCGCCAATCTCGCCGAGACCTCCCAGCACACATCGATATGCACTGGCACAAGGCTGCTGCCCACGACGAACGTTACGCTGGAAAGAAAGTCGCCGTGGGACACTGCTTCAGTCTCCAGTTGCACGACCATAGCGTCCGTCATCTGGCCGTGGCCGAGGGCGAGCACGAACATGACATGAGCGTGTTGAAGCGCCTTAAGCCCAAGGGCCTCCGACAAAGCGTGAGAAAGGGGCAGCGGGTGTTGGCGGTGTATGACCGAGCGGGCGTAGACTTGGGGTTCTGGAAACGGTGCCGCCACGAGAACGCCGTCTATTTCCTGAGCCGGGTCAAGGCGAACATGATCTTCGAATGGGCGGATGAACATTTGTGGGACTCGTTGGACCCGCGCAACCACGGCGTGTTGCATGACCAGTGGGTATTGTCACGAGAGGGACACCGATTGCGACTCATTGAGTACCAGGATCCGGAGAGCGGGCGGGTGTTCATGTTCCTGACCAATGAACCGGACCTGCCGCCCGGGGTGCTGGCCGAACTGTATCGGCGGCGTTGGGAGGTGGAGAAGGTATTCGATGAGATAAAGAACAAACTGGGCGAGAAGAAGGCTTGGGCGAGCAGTCAAGAGGCACGCACAGTCCAGGGGCGCTTCGTCGCGCTGACATACAATTTGGTGGAGTTATACGAACGACATCTGGAACAGGAACATGATATCCACAACCGGCCGGAGGATCAGCGTCGTGAAAAGCGATTGGCAACGCTGGCCGAGCTTTCTGCCGCTGCCGGGCGGGCGATATCGACGCTGCTGCGTACCGGACGTAATGCCACGCAGCGAAGCGTGAAATTTATCCGGTGGCTCCGCCATGCCTTGCGCGAAAAACTCGCGGAAGCGGTCGCTGTCAATCATCTGCGCCGTCTCTACTCAACCCTGTAACTAGAGCCTGTCCCTGGGGTGGAAGCGCCGCGATTTCCAGAGTCCGATCCAATTTGGCACGCAGATCAAACGGGCGCGTTTTGGCGCAGTTTGCCAAAATCGGGCCGTTATGATGGGTTGTTGGAACCTCGTGCAAAGCGGGACTTGGCCTTCAGCGGCGACTGTCGAAGGCGGATAAGGTGTAGTTCGCCCCGGTCCAGCAGTTCCCATTGAACTTCATCGCCGGGCTCCAGGCCGATGGCAGCGGCGATTGCCATCGGAAAGGTCACGTAGAGCCGAGGGGCCTGTCCGCGAGTGCGGATGGCTTGAACGCGCAGGGGGTAAGAGATGGACATGGACTTTTTTTTGGCGGATGAGCGTTTTTCATTGGCCATGGCACAGGCTAGCTTATAGGCTACCTGCATGCCTAGCCAAATTCTTCCCTTTCCAGAAGAACTTCGGCCCAGGTTGCCGACGATCCTCGGCAACGTCGATTATCGCACGCTGTGTCTGCGCTTGGAACAAATCGATGCGCTCCTCCGCCAGAGCGGCGTGGAACGTGCCTTTGTCGAGCGCTCCCTGGACCTGTGGTTCAAAGCCAGTTCCACAGAACCCTCATTACGCCAACAAGCCAAACATCAGCAACGTTCCCGTCGGGCGCTGCGCTGCAATATCCTGCGCACACTCCTTCAGGAGGACTACCGGGGTTTTAGCTGCCAGTTGGCCGGCAATCCCCTCTACCAGTGGTTTTGTCAGATCGACGCGCTGGACGTGGTGCGGGTTCCTTCGAAGAGCGAGTTACAGCGCTTTGCCGATTGGCTCCCCGCACCGGAGATGCGCGCCATTCTTGATGGCCTATTGCGCGCGGCGGTGGATCACCCCCACAAGCTCCAACTCCAACAACCGGTTGATCTCGAAGCGTACTTTCTGGACAGCACCGCGCTCAAGGCAGACATCCATTTCCCCACCGACTGGGTGCTCTTACGCGACGGGGTTCGGACCCTGATGAAGGCAACGCTCTTAATTCGGCGCGAGGGATTACGCCGACGCATGGAGGGGCCGGAGTCCTTCCTCCGACGCATGAACCGCCTGAGCATCGCCATGACCCAGCAGGCACGGCGCGCCGGATCCAAAAAGGGACGAAAGCGAGTCCTCCGCCAGATGAAGCAGTTGGTCGGCATCGTTCAGGCCCACGCGCGCCGACACCGGGATCTGCTCGACCAAGAATGGAAACAGACCTCCTGGACTCGTCCACAGGCCGAAGTGGTGCTCCGACGCATCGACGGCGTGCTGGATCTGCTGCCACGGGCGCGGCAACAGGCGCATGAGCGCATCATCGGGGGGCGGAAGGTGGAGAATGCCGAAAAGATTCTCAGTTTGTACGACACGGATGTGCGGGTGATTGTCCGCGGAAAGGCCGGGGCGGAAGTTGAATTTGGAAACACGGTGCTGCTGGGTGAGAACCGCCAGGGAGTGATCGTGGACTATGAGATGTTCCGAGAGCCGGCGCCGGCCGACAGCCGGACGCTCTTCAACAGCTTGGTCCGCGTGCGAGAGGGCACCGGACATTGCGTGGAGGCGGTTGTTACAGACCGGGGATTCTTCAGCGCGTCGAACAGTCAGGCCTTGCGTGAGACAGGAACCTACGACGGCCTTTGCCCGCGCAATCCCAAAGAGATAGGCGAGCGGATGCGGGAAAAGAGATTTGCGCGTCTACAACGCCGGCGCGCTCAGACGGAGGGGCGGATCGGAATTCTCAAAAGAGGATTCCTGGGTCGGCCAATGCGGGCCAAGGGATATTCCCATCGGGAACTGGCCCTGGCGTGGGGAGTGTTGACCCACGATCTCTGGATGTTGGCCCGCCTGCGGAGGCAACCAAAGAAACTCCAGGCGTTGTCAGAGGCGGCGTAAGCGCCAGAAACGGCGAAGCGGGACTACAACCGAGGGAATAATTGTCTCCGCCGACGCTGTCCAGAAGCCGAGGTTTTAGTAACATTATCAAATTCCCGCTTGCCAGGCGGGTTCGAATAAACGTAACTGACTGCACCGCCCTAAGTATCTCTAAGAGGATTTCCACATTTCGGGAACTGCCACCTTGGGGACAAGCTCTAACTACGAGTATCGGACACCGATGCTCTGCCTCGCTCTCCCAATCCGTGTGAAACGTGCCCTTGGCATCGTTCCGCTCGTACGTGTGGTAACCCGCTACACAGAAGTTATGGTCGGCCATGTTCAGCACCAGATTGCGCCCCATAACGCCCAATCCAACCATGCCGATTTCGTAATATTGTGGAAGATGCTTATTTGTCATTGTTTTGGCCATTGGTAGTTTCCTCTTCGCCCGATTCGAGGCGGAGCAAACGCGCGTCAATGTCTGCGAGCAGTTTTTGCTGGACGCTTTTATTAAGGACTCCGTGATGAAAGGCATCCATGACCTCGCGCTTTTCCACCAGCAAAAGATGCCGCCGCGCCCATTGCAATTCTTCGGCGTGAAGCTTTTTGTTTTGGACATGCAGCTTGTCCAAAACGGCGGTGTCCCGCTCTATCGTTTGCTCGTATTCTCGGCGCAGGTCGGCCAGCGCTTCGGGATGAGCGAATTGGACGTGTTCCATTTGGTCAATCTCCGCCAAGGCGGCTTGGGTGGCCTGCAATTTGCCGCGCGTCAGCTCGTATTCCGCGCGTTCCTGTTTCCCATGCACAACACCCAGCCAGCGGAGCAATGGGGAGATCGTGAGGCCGTGGGCGAGGATCGAAATAATGACCAACCCAAAAGTCATTGAGAGCAGCAGTTCGCGATGCGGAAAATCCAGTGGCAGGCTGAGCACCAGCACCATCGGCAGTGCACCGCGCAACCCTCCCCAGGTCAAAACCGCGCTCCACTTCCAGGGAATTCGTTCGCGCGTTGCGCGTAACAAGAAAGATGCGCTGTAAATGACCAGCGCGCGTCCACCCGTGACTACCAGATAGGCGACGAGGATGGCTTGCCACGAGTCCAGCAATTCGCGGTAATGCACTTCGAGACCAATCAGCAGGAAGACAATGGAGTTGAGGGCGAAGGCAACATATTCCCAAAACTTTTCGACGGCAATGCGCGTCGAAGGCGACATGCCGACACGCACCGCATAGTTGCCGCAGATCATGCCAGCAGCGACCGTGGCAATCACACCGGAAAAATGAAAATGTTCAGCCGCCGCAAAAGACGCATAGGCAGCAATCGTGGTCAGCGTAATTTCAATCATTGCATCATCCACCTGTTTGATGACTTGCGACACGGCCAGTCCGATTCCTGTTCCAATCAGTGCGCCAATGCCGACGATCTTGACGAAGTCCAGGATCAATCCGCCTGTCGTCACTGCAGTTTCCGCGACCAGCGCGAGACTGAGCGTGAAAAGAACAATCGCAACGCCGTCGTTAAGCAAACTTTCCCCATCAAGCAACACCGCAAGTCGCCTGGGAACACCCAACGTCTTGAAAATCGCAACGACGGCGATAGGGTCAGTGGCGGAGATGAGTGCGCCGAAAACCAGCGCATGTTTCCAGGTAAACCCTTGCACAAAATGCAAAGTGTTTGCGACCGGCGTCAGGATTGCCGCCGTCAACACGATTGCCGCTACGACGCCAGGCAATGCCAGCGAAGCAATGGCGAGGCGGTTTCGCCAAAACTGCTTAAACTCGATGTGGAACGCGGCCTCGAAGAGCAAACCCGGCAGAAAGACATTAAACAGCAGTGCCTTGGTCAGGTGCGGCGCTTCGAAAACATGCAGTATCCCCAATACGAGGCCGGTGATCACCAATGCCACCGTATATGGAATAGCCAGGCGCTGCACCGCGATCGCTACTGCCGTGGCCACCGCGAAGAGCAGGATAAAAATGGTCTCTACCTGCATGGTAAGTGACTATTTCTTTTTGTCTTCAAAGGGCTTTGCGAATGGATTTCAATTCCTTGCGCCGCTTTGCGGTGGTCTTGGGATATGCCATTTCAAGTTCATTGAACGCATCCAGGAGAATTTGTGAAACAATCAACCGGGCGTTCATCTTGTCATCGGCGGGGACGACATACCACGGTGAAATGGCGGTGCTGGTGGCACTCAGGCACGCTTCATAGGCCTGCATGTAGAGGGGCCAGAATTGCCGCTCATGAATGTCCGCGAGACTGAATTTCCAGTTCTTATCCGGCTCATCAATGCGGTCAAGGAATCGCTCTCGTTGTTCATTCTTCGACAAGTGAAGGAAGAATTTGATGACCCGCGTCCCGTTGCGGTGGAGATGCTCTTCCAAGTCCACGATGGAACGATACCGGTCCTTCCAAATGCTTTTCTCGTCGAGCAATTCTTCAGGAAGCCCCTGGCGGCGGAGAATCTCTGGATGCACGCGAACGATGAGCACTTCTTCGTAGTAGGAACGATTGAAAATGCCGATGCGCCCCCGTTCCGGCAGGCGACGCGTGGTGCGCCAAAGAAAATCGTGCTCCAGTTCCTCGGCGCTCGGCTGTTTGAAACTGAAGACTTCGCAGCCTTGTGGATTGACCCCGGACATGACCTGCCGGATGGCACCGTCCTTACCCGCAGCGTCCATTGCCTGAAAAATCAGCAGCACGGCATAGCGGTTCGATGCGTAATGAAGACGTTGCAGCGAAGCCAACTCCGCGACCTGTTCTTCCAAGAGCTTGTGGTATTTCTTCTTCGACTTGTAAACCGGCTCAACCATTGTCGGCCACTCTTTTAGGTTAACTTGTTTCCCGGCTGGCACCCGGAAGTCATGGGAATTGATTTTCAGTTTCAAATTTTTGTTGGCTGTTCTTGGGTTGACAAAGCCAGTTCTTCAAGGGCGGAACGCACGCGCGCCAGCCGGCTCTCGAACCGTGCCCGGTCGTGTGGTGACGGGATGGTGCGTATGGCCAAATCGGCGATGCATTCCATTTGTTCACGGAGCACCTGACGTCGAGCAGGGTTGGCCGTGGGACTGGCGATAGTTTGCAGCGCGCCAAGCATGCGTAACATGATGGCGACATTCCCGGCGGCGCTGACTCGAATTTGATCGAACGATTCGGCCACTAAGCTGGCAAAGGTCGGCCCGATGGTTATTACCCGGAGTTCCCGTTTCTCAAAGCGGCGCGATGAAGGAATTGGGCGGGAAGCCAGCCGCGCCAAAATCGCGGTCAGATAATCCACGCACATCACGGTTGTCGTGGTGTCATTGATGCCGGGGGAGAGGGCGCGCAAAGCCATGTCCACGATCTGCCGGATTCCGAAAGCGATATCCTGTTCCACGGTGCGATGGCGGTTGATGCTGTATGCGGACTGTAGGGCCGGGATGACTTCTCTTTCCGGCGGGGACTCCAGAGCGAACGAGACGAGCGTTGTTTCCTGCACCACAAATTCGCCAATGCCACGTTCCATCCGCACGATGGTCTTGTGCTCGCGCGCGAGGCGCAGGAGCGACGCATTATCCACGCTTTGGATGTAACCATCCCGTTGGGCCGGGACGGTCTGCCAGTTACGCTGCGACAGGGGGAGCTTGGTCTGATCCTCGTCGTCGTCAACTGGCCCTTGCCCAAACTTTTCGGGAAAAAGCGGGTCAATGGCCACTATAGTCTCAGCGGCCACCGAGGCAATAATGTTTGAGGCTTGGATCGAAGAGGCGATGTGATGAATGAAGAAAATGAGGACGCTGATGCCGCCGATGGCCAGGACGACGCCGAAAGAGACCGCCAGGCTCGGAATAAATCCACCCGCGTCACCGCCCCGGATGGTGCGCAACACGATCAGGCAATAGGTGAAGATGCCGGCAAAGATTCCGAGCACGAGTTGCGTCACGCGGTCGCGCATGAAGTTTCGCAAGATGCGCGAGGTGTATTGGCTCGAAGCCAGTGCCAACGCCACCAAGGTCATCGAAAATGTAACCCCGACCACTGTCATCATCGAGCCGGCAATCGTGGACAACATCCCGCGCGCACCCGCTGCGCCCGCGCCAAACAGGCGCGGCCATTGGTCCATCCATGGTTTGCTGCCGGTGGCATCCGCTTCAATCAAAGCCACTGCAAGGGCGATGTTCCCCCAACAATGAGCGAGGGCAAAAACCAAAAGCTATCCCGCAGATTATTCCAAAACTGCTTGAGCTTATTCATGGCTGACTCTCTCGTCATCCGACAACCCGAGCGAGGCCAATTTCGCGCTTGTGGACTGGTAATCCGTGTGAATAATGCCTCGAATGCCCAAACCTTCCGCGACCCGGACAAACAGTGAAGTGTTTTCGATATACACAATCTGCCGGACTGGCGACTGCGCGATGTCCAGCGCCATCCGAAAGATGTCGGCGTCGGGCTTGCGGAGGTGAACGAAGCAGGTTTGCGTCCACACCAGCTTGAAGCGTTTCGCCGACCGTCTGCGGGCATGATGATCCCAACCGTTCGTGAGCAGCACGCCGCCGATATCCACAAACACGCAGGTGATTGCAGACGTTCTCTTCGTCGCATTTGCTTTTGCGACGCCGCTCATCGTAATTGACCCGGGTCTGCTCACCGAAAGTGAGCCACCGGGCGGGAGGAGGGTGAACGTAGGATTCCTTTTCCAAGGAGGGTCTTTACGGGGTTCCGAGGGGGATTTCCGAGAAGGAGATTCCAGGTAGGGAACCCTGGTGCCGAAGAGATCCTGGAAGGATTCCGGGGAGGAGGGGGATTCAGGCCCGCTGCCGGAGCACCTCGTTCCAGTCCTTGGCTGAAGGCCGCAGACGCTGGATCGAGGGATGGAGTGCGATCATCGCCTGGGCCATGGCTTCGCCGGGGGGGTCGAGGTCGAAGCCACAGTAGAGGCAGCGAGTGTCCATGTTGACCCCGTTGACCTCCTCCCTGAGTTGGGCGCGCGAGGCGCAATTTCGTCCTGATGGGAATCCGGAAGCTGCCGATCGTGGGATGGCTCGCCGCTTGAATTCCATTACCGAGCTCATGCTTGAACCCTCACTGCGCCCAAGTGGGGAGGCAATCGGAGCCCCGGGAATCGAGGATGGCAGTCCCGCGCCTGCGGAATCGTCGGCAGCCTTCGCGATTGCGCTAGAACCTGTTGAATTCAAAGGGCGAGACTGCTGAACGCTGAACGCCGGACGTTGGCGGTACGTCTGCTCGTTGTCCCGGCTTGCGGAGTTGGCAGCGGGCCGTACGGTTTTCGGCCATGGCCATGGACACGGTGGTGGTTTTTGCCGATGACCGCGAGCGGGACGGATCTGTCGTTGAGGCGCTTCGGCGGATGCCGGATCTGGAGGTGGTCGTGTGCCGGCTCGAGAGAGGGGACTACGCGGTTGGCCAATCGCGATCGGTGGTATTTGAACGGAAGACCCTCCGGGATTTTGCGCAGTCCGTTGTCGACGGCCGATTGTTCCGTCAGGCGCATGGTCTAGCCACGACACCCAGTGGGAGCGCGTTCATTCTGGAAGGGCGTGGATCGGACCTAGGGGACGTCCATGTCCGGCGCGAGGCGTTGCAGGGCGCGATGGTGACACTCACCATCATTTTCGAGATTCCGGTGTTGCGCTCCAGGGATCCCGAGGAAACCGCCAGGTTGTTACTGTACTCGGCGAATCAATTGCACCGCGCGCAGACGGAAGCCTTGCCGCGTCCGGGGAAGCGTCCCCGGAGCCGGCGGCGTTTGCAGCTTCATATCCTCCAGGGACTCCCGGGTGTGGGTCCGCATCGGGCCGGTCAACTGCTGGATGCCTTTGGGAGCGTCTCTGCGGTGATGAACGCCGCAGGAGAACGGATCCGGGCCCTTCCCGGATTCGGTGAAAAAACGGTGGAGCGCATCGATTCGATTCTCAGGGAGGAGCGGACTCCCTACGGGGGACCGGACTGCAGGAGGCAAACCGATTCCCGCCGGTCGGGTGACGATTCACCTTGTGAATGCCGATTATCGCGTCGCCGAGGATGACATGCGCCCTCTTGAAGGTGTTTCTTTGCGTTTGAACCTTGAAGCCCTCGGCGTGTCCGGGGCTCGCCGCGCGCGGATGCTGTTGCCAGACGACGAATCCCATGATGTTGTCATTCAGGCTGCCGCGCCCAGTGTGCTCTTGCGCGACGCGCAAGTCCTGCAATTCCGCGGGGCCAACAGCACCGCCGCCGATGCGCCCGGTGACACCGACTGCAATAGTCCGGCCCATTGGGACGGTTCGACGTTTTTCGTCTTCAATTCCTCCGGACATCCATGGCGCAGCGCCGGGCCGGACGTTCTTCATCCCACCCAGAGCTATCTCCGCTGCGAGTACCGGCCCGGCAGGACTGGCATTGGGCAGCGAAAACATCTTCGCGCCGGTCGCCTCGAAACGCCTGTCTTTCGTGGCGAACAGTGATTTCCACAAGCCCAGGCACCTCTACTCATGGAAGACCGTGCTGCAATGCGCCGAGGATCGCGAAGCCATTAAGGAATGTGTCCGACGCAATGACCGTGCTTCCATTATGCTCTGTCAGGCTCCCCGTCCGCCTCAGGTGACTCATGCCGCGACTGTCCACATGGAGTCGCCCGATGATGCCGCCGTGCAGGTGACCCCCGTGGCTCTCAACTGGTGACCCACGGCCCGGTGATGGCCAGAGTCAAGCCGGGCCTCTGCAGATTCACAAACAACGTGGGATGGTCCGTGGAAAAACAGGCGCCCGCCAGCTCCGATTGCGTGTAGTAAGCGCTGTCACCCAGGGTGTAGATCCGGCCATCGGGCGTCACGCCCCGCAGGTAATTGTGATCGGCGCCGTCTTCGCAGATCATCAAATCTCCCCAGGGCGCGATGGCGACGTTGTCACAGGACTGAAGCAGGTGGGTATTGTTCGGTTCGAGGTAGAGGACCAGTTGGCCTGGCGCCTCGGCCTCCCGATCGGTTCCTTCGTAGGCACTTGGCCGGTACCGGAAGATCTGGCCCGTCTTGCTGATTCCGCCGTCCGTGCAGGCAAAGTAGATCTCGTTCCTCCCATACCACATGCCCTCCGCCCGGGCAAAGCGCGCGGCTCCCTTCTTGTAGCCGCGAGAACGGAGGTCGTCCCTGGGGGAATCGACCAGATCCAGATCGATCCATTCGACCTCGAGGGCGGCGCCGACGGTCAGTTTCGGTTTTCCGGTCTCGGCCCAGTTCCGCGTATCGACGGACTTGCGGCCTTTGATGGCCAAGGCCTGCAGTTTGCCGCCGTTGACCAGCCTTCCCCGGTCCTTGGGAATGAAACGGTAGATCAATCCGTCCTCGCGGTCCTCGGTCTGGAACACAATCCCGCTGGCCGGATCGACTGCCACCGCCTCGTGATTGAACCGTCCCATGGCCACCAGCGGAACTGCGCTCACCAGACCGCACTGCGTTTCCGCGGGGATCTCAAAGGTGTAACCGTGGCTCTTTTCGTTGAAGTTCTCCCGCCGTGACGGCCCCGTGGAATCGGTGGAATCCGCGTCGCGCCGCGAAAACCGCCGTTCCCTGATCCTTTTCTCGGCCTCCCAGGAAACCTCGACCGCTTCTTCACATGTGATCCAGGAGTTCCACGGGGTGGGCCCTCCCGCGCAATTTCGGCAGGTGCCCGCCAGGCTGAGAAACTGACGTTCCACCCGCTGACCGACCGGATCGTAAACCAAGGTCGTGGTGCCCCCGAGATGTGGTCGCACGCCCGCACCCGCATCATACAGGCAGCTGCGGTCGATCTTTTCTATCATGCGATTGTCCACGCCATAGGGACCCTCGAACGTCGCGTCGGAGGTCAGCTCGTGGTTCCGAATGAGGATGATCCGCCCGTTTTCGCCGGAAAAGGCCGCCATGCCGTCGGGCGCCCCCGGCACGTGCAGACCGTCGCTCATCAAGTCTCCCGTGCGGGAAAGGATCGTGTAACGAAATCCCTCCGGTAGATCAAAGATCCGGTAAGGATCGGGTATCAGGGGGCCGTAGCGGTCAATCTCGCTCTGGTAACCATCTGCCTCTCGCCGGGACCGACCGGGGAACGCCTGGCTCGACGACCCGGCGACATTCGGGTCATAACCCTGGCCGAAAAGGGGTGACGTGAGCTGGCGAAGCCCAAGGAAACCGGCGGAAACCGAGGCTGCGGTGGAAAGAAAATGGCGGCGGGAAGTGTTCATGATCCTGGCAGATGCCTCGACCTCGTCCGCGGCGCGACAGATCGTTGGGGAGCACCGGCACCAAAACACCGCGAGCACCGACCGACGCGAAACCCAGACAACGGGCCCGGACCAACCACGGTACGCAGACCGAGGTCGCCATTCCTAAGCGCGTCATTTCACAAAGCAAGCTCGTGCGTGTTACATTTGGGTAGTACCTGCAGATTGGCACCTCCCAGGACCCTTCCATCCTCGGTTCTCTGTCGCACACTTTATTGGACACCTTCTCGAAATTGAGCCAATTCGACAAAGTCTCCGACAAAGTTTTCGGCAAGGGTGAAGGCAGGCAGGTTCGCGCGACAGACTCTAACGAGCGCAGCCTCAGACCGACGAGACATGCATGGCGAATTCGACGTCGTGGCCGCGGGTTGGCCTCTCCCGGCGCCTCGTTAAATGGGACTGCTTCGCAGTCCCCGGGGGAGTTTGGCTATTTTTAGCCGGCCTTGAGAGCAGAGCCTCTTCGAGGCTCACCGGATCAAAATGGCCAAACTCAAGGGTCCCGGCGGGACCAGGGACTGCTTGTATCTGTTTAGCGTGCTGGGGGATCTCGCGCCGTGCGCGGCGGGTCGCGTCTTGCGCAAGGTTTCGATATCGTCGGCGAAGATGTGGAGCCGCTTACGAGCTCGGGAGGTGGAGACGTAGAACTGCTCCTGACCGACAGCAGCGAATGATCTCGACAAGGCCACCAGGAGGACCTCATCGACGGTCCGGCCCTGGGAGAAAGATGTCCGATTGTTCTGCGATCTGTCGGACTCGGTCGGTTTCGATTCGCCCACCCTCCGCAACTGCAGGGCTCGGTGGGAAACCATGGTCCTCGAAAGGGACCTCGGAAATCTGGACCAGTCGGGATTATTTCGACTCTACGAATAGCCGGGGCGATCCGGTGTGCGCCTCGCGTCTCGTGCCGTGCCGATCGATCCGGCGCCCCAAGTCCTCTCAGGCATACATCAACTGGCAACGTGCTATCCATCGGCATCAAGGAGCGGCGCGCGGGTCTGATCTGGCTGGCTTTCTCGTGCGCCTCGATGGCGACCACGAACACCGCGGTGGTCGCGCTTGGAAGATTGCAGCAGGCGTCGCGCCCTGTTACCCAAGCCCGCGCTTCCATCCCGAGGTCGATCAACGCACTGGGTGCCGCCCCCGCAGCATTCTCTGCACGCCGTTGCGCGACGAAAGAGGCAGGGTGTTCGCGGTTGCGCAGCTCCTCAACAAGCAGGATTCCCAGGCGTTCTCAACGGACGACGTGCGACGGTTCGAAGCATTCCCCGAACCGCTGGGCAGGCTGCTGCTCCAGGTGTTGGCGACGGAGGCGACACTTCAGGCGCCGCGTCCGAATTGAGCCCTCCTTCCCTCCTCGCATCGCCCGCACGCGCGGACTCACGACGATCTCCCAACCTCCGGCGAAGCGCGCGTCAATCCACTGGGCTCGTCCCCGGTCGGAGGCACGGGTGAGGCGAGCAAATGCCGCAGGCAGGAGTGTTGGTCCGGCCGCCGGTGGGAATCGAGTCCCATCATGAGCCCTGCCGGATGGGATACCTGGACGCAGGTGCGAAAGACGCGGTCCCAGACTGAAAACACGAGCCCATAGTTGCGATCGGTCAATGGCTGTTCCGCGTGATGATGCACCCTGTGAAAATTGGGTGTCACGAACAGCCATGTGAGGCTCGCATCCAGCCAGGACGGCACGGCAACATTGGCGTGGGCGAACAACGTCGAGAGGGTCACCAGACACTCGTAAAGCACAATCAACGACAACGGCGCGCCGAGGATTCCCACCCCGAACGCCTCCGCCCCAAGGCGCACCACGACATCCCAGGGGTGCGTCCGGATGCCGGTCGTTGCGTCCACCAGGGGATCCGAGTGATGCACCAGGTGCCAACGCCACAGCCAGGCGACGCGATGCATCAGCCAATGCGGCCACCACGCCGCGATCAACTCCAGCAGCAGCAGTCCCAGGCCCATCTCCACGACGGCAGGCAACTGCATCCAAGGCAGGAGTCCAAGCTCATGCTTCGCCGTCCAGGCACTCACCCCCACCACCACCCTCGCCAGCATGAGGTGTATCAGGATAGACAAGCCGAGAAACACGGAATTCAGTCGAAGGTGCCGCCAGCGGTCCCCTTCGAACCTGCGAAGCGGCCGCCACGATTCGAGCGTCAGAAAGAAACCGAGGCCACCCACCAATAGGGCGCCCCGCTGCAGGTCAGACAGCGAAGTCAGGAAATCGGAGAGCGCGTGCATTCTTTCACCACCGGCGTCAGGAACCATGTGATCTCAGGTCTCGCCCGCTCTCCCGGCTCACGATTTCACCCGTCCGAAAGGTCATCTCCCAACCTTTCGCCCGGGGAGACTCCCGGGTCCCCTGCGGCAATCAAAGCGAAATCTCCAAGGCGCGGTAGAATCGTTGGGTGCCCACTGTCGCCAGCGCATTGGCGACCGGCCCGTGCCAGATCGTGTTGGTGAAAATCGCCGTCCAGGTTCTCAGATCGGATGAGGCTTCGATGATGTAGGGACGATCGCCTTCACCCGAGAGCCGGATTCGAAGGCCATCGTCGGACTGGCCGATGGCCAGCCGGACCGCGACGGGCGTTCGGGGATAGCTGGAGGTCTGGCCGTTCTGGTGCCAACTCAATGCTATGGCCCGGCCCAGCGTGTTGGTCACGAAGGTGCCGCCGGCCTCCGCCAGGGCGGCCAGGTAAAGACGGTTCTCGGAGGCGGCGTAGAGCGTCAGAGGCAGGTCCACATCCTCCAAATACCGGAGTATCAAATGCCCGTCCTGCAGATCGAAATCGAAAGTGTCTCCCGAGACCCCGCGATACTGGCCGACGAAACGTCGCAGGGCGACCTCGCTCACCGCGCTCGGCGTTCGAGGAGTGGTGAGAGGAATGCTGGAGGCGCGAAAGGCCTGGGCGTTGGTCATTGCAGAAGTCCATGGACCCGGCAGCCAGCCTCGGTTGGGCGCGAGGAAGACCGGCAAATCCGCGGCGGTTGAGCGCAGGGCTCCCGGCCCTCCCAGGGCGCCCATTTCGAACGGCGGAATCTCGACGACCCCACTGTAACCCGTGGCCATGCGACCCAATTGCTCGGTCGATAGCCGAACCCGCGTATCGGCGAGTCCAAGGTCATCGGCAATGCGGTCAACGACGAGGTCCTCGTACTCCAGGCCCGTTTCCAGGGGAAGAACGTGACCCAGGAGGCCCACGCCAAAGTTCGAATACTCCCAGGCTGAGCCAGGGTCTCGCGGGAGGACATATCGGTTCAGGAAATCGTAGATCAGCTCGACCGTAATCCCGGCGAACGGATTCAATGTGCTGGGGGCTGGTAGCCGGTCGGGAATCCCGGCAGGCCCGAGGTGTGGGTCGCCTGGTGCGTAAGTGTGATCAGCCAGGCGAACATCTCTTCAATGCCTCCGTGTGCGCCGACGACGAAGGTTACGTGATGGCCTATGAATCCGACAAACCGGTCCAGTTGTGCTTCAAGTTCGCGCGCTCCACCGATCTCTCCCACTGGCGGAAACTCGATGGTCTCGTCTTCCGTGGTCTCGGCAATGAGTACAGCGCCTGTCCGGTCTTGCGTTACGCAACACCAATCGCGAAACCACGCAATACCCGGGGATCTGGCCGACTACCGGTCGTGTCGTTACCAAACCGCGGCGATACGAAAAATGCTGCCGAATCTCGATGGCTAAGCCAGAACGATGCAGTAGGCGCGGCTATTCATGGGCTGGCGCCCGCGAAGGTCGGGCGATTCTCGACAGCATTGCAGTTGGGGAACGGGCTGAGGATTTTTTCCCAAAGCCGCTGAATCGAATTTTGGTCAGTCACCGGATCAAAAGCAGCCTTATGGCTCTCATTGATCGCCACAGCGACCTATCCATGTGCTGCCAAATTGCCGTCAGAAGTGGCCAAGCTTTGGCCAAGTCGCGACTACACGGACTGGTATTCTGATCGGCAAGTCATTGCGAATGAATGGGGTGGCTGACGGGACTTGAACCCGCGACAACCAGATCCACAATCTGGGGCTCTAACCAACTGAGCTACAGCCACCGTCCCCGTCCCCACACGGTAGGTATCCCCCCACCGGGGCGTCAAGCGTCTCGCCGGTTCGTCGTGGCACCCCCTTCCGTCCTTCCCGCCGAGTCCCCTCCACAACCGCGGAGGTGCGGTCCATGGACAGAAGCCCGCCGCTCCGCCGCCAGCGCGTCTCGACGGCCTCATAGGCCAATGACAGGCTCCCCCCCATGTCCGCCGTCCTTCGCGGCTTTGCTTTCCGGCTCGGTTTTTTCGGCTGGCTCGTCGTTCCGCGTGGCACCCACCGGGTCGCGACGCCGATTCGGGCATGGGTCCTCGCTGTGGTCGCCGTCACGACTGGCACTGCTGCCGTCTCAGCCGCTCAGCCCGAATTGCTGCTCAGGATCTCCCCGGGGCCCGTGCCCGCCGGCGCTCAGATCGAGGCCACCGCCTTCTTTCTCAACAAGGAATCCGATCCGATCTCATTCCTGCCGCCCGCCCGGATCTCCTGGCACTCGGTCACCACCAATGGTCCCGTCGACGGTGTCCTCTTGCCCCTCCTGCCCGCCATGCCGGCAGGGACCCTCTCGAGCGCGACCCACCTCCAGCCGGGAGCCTTTGTCGCCGTGCCCTACGCCGGACCTGTGCCCAAGGGCCTGACAGGTTCCGCCTACCTGGAAATCCCGTCGCTTGGGAATGCCCGGTTCCCCATTGAAATCACGCGCGCAGCACCGCCATTGGCAGAAGCCACGGGACGCGGACCCGCGCCGGCACCTCCAGCGCCGGATGTGCCCCCCGTCAATTTGAAGGAACATCCCGGCCAGACCTTCTTTCGCCGTCATTTCGCGGGGTATGATCCGGTCTATTTCCTCTGGGGACCCGATTCGCCCAACGTGAAGTTCCAGGTCAGTTTCCGGTACCGGATTCTGAACCCGGACGCGGAGCTGAGTCGGTGGTGGCGATGGGCCGACGGGTTGAACGTCGCGTATACCCAGACATCCCTGTGGGATTTCGACCGGCCCTCCGCGCCGTTCTTCGACAGCAGTTACAAACCGGAATTCATGTGGCGAACCGAAGATTTGTTTCCGGGGACCGTCTCCTGGTGGGAGCACCTGGGTCTGCAGGCCGGGATCCAACATGAATCGAACGGCAAGGACGGCCCTGACTCGCGAAGCCTGAACGTCATGTATCTCCAGCCGACGTTCCTGTTCGGCGATTCAGAACGTCTCTTCCTCTCACTTTCGCCCAGGGCCTGGTTCTATGTCGGGGATCTCTCGGATAACCCGGACATCAAGGATTATCGCGGTTATGCCGGTCTCTCGATGAAGGTGGGATGGGGATCGAGCGTTCAACTCGCCGGCCTTTTCCGCGTCGGCGATGACCTGGATCGCGCCAACATGCAACTGGACCTCACTTATCCGACCGCCCGGTTGTTCGGGAACCTGGACCTCTACCTCCACGCCCAGTATTTCAATGGATGGGGGGAGGGCCTCCTGAATTACAACGAACGAAGCTGGACGTTCCGCGTGGGCGTTTCGCTGTACCGATGAGGGAACGACCGCATTCAGAACCAAGGGCACCCATTCACCACGAAGGTGGGCAAGGACACGAAGGCTCGAGGAGGAGATTTCCCGGATCTCCGACTTCAGGGAGTCCGGATTCGGCGATGCTCGGTCCGGGCACCTTCCATCCCCCGGGGTTGGGGTCTACGGCTGGAAGTCGGGGTGTCCTTTCGGGAGGGCGTCTACGTCCGCGAATCCGGTGTCGGTCCGGACTGGATCGGTCGTTTCCAGATGGGGACGACGCGTTTCATCTCGTCGATCAACCATTGGCAGGCGGCAAAGGCTTCCCCGCGATGCGGCGCGAGGATCTCCACCCATAGGGATGGCTCGCCTGATGGGACTCTCCCGATCCGGTGGATCAGCCGGACCGATTCCACCGTGGCCCATCGGCGCTCGAGTTCATCGAAGAGTTTCCGGAATTGATGCTCCGCCATCGGGACGAAGGCCTCATAGTCCAGGGCCTCGATGGGCGCGACGTCTTCGGTGTTGCGCACCACACCCAGGAAGGTGATCACCGCGCCAGCACGCGAGGATCGGACGCGCTCGCGAATCCCGGCCTCCTCATCGACCGGGTCCGGGGTGATCGAAAGCTGGCGGCGCATGGTCCAGTTTGGGACGCGAGGGTGCCGACGATGGGGTTACCCTCCCTGCACAGGCGGGAAGAGCGAGACCTCGTCGCCTTCCTTGAGCGCGAACTCCGATGTCTGGTAGTCGAGGCCGACGGCGACCAGCGTGGACTGACGCGCGGCGGCCAGGCGGGGATGCTTGCGGTGCACAACCTCCAGGATCCCGGCGACCCGGGTGCCGGCCGGCAGATCGAATTGCTCGTGGTCCGTTCCAGTGATGTCACGAAACCAGGACCAGTACCGGACGCAGATGCTCATGCGAAACGCAGGGATCGACCAGGAGGAAGGATCAGCGAACCGGATTGGAAGACCTCGGGTTTCAGCACGCCGATAAAGGGAAGATTCCGGTAGCGCTCGGCGAAATCGAGTCCGTATCCGACGACGAATTCGTCCGGGATCTGGAACCCGGTGTAGTTGCCGCGGATCTTGACCTGGCGGCGGGTCTTTTTGTCGAGGAGGACACAGGTGCGCAGGCGGCGGGGCTTGAAGCCGCGGAGGTGGGTGGTCACGCGGTCCAGTGTCTTGCCGGTGTCCAAAATGTCATCCACCACGAGGACGTCGCGTCCACGGACATCGAGGTGGGTCATCCTGGTGAAGACCGGTTCGCCGGAGGTCACGCCGGCGCCGTAGCTGGAGACGCCGGCGAAGTCCAGGCGCAGGGGAAAGGCGAGGTGGCGCATCAGGTCCGCGAGGAACATCACCGTGCCGTTGAGGACGGCGACGACGACGGTGTCGCGACCGGCGAAGTCCCGGGTGACGTCGTCCGCCATCTCGAGGACGCGATCGGCGATTTGTTGTTCAGTGATGAGGACCCGGTCGATCACCGCGCGCCAGGCCTGGGGAACCGCGGCCGCGCCTTTGCTGGCAGACGGGGACATGGAGGCTCAGTGCAGGTCAGCCAGTTCCCTGGACATTTCCCTGGCGTCGGTGGAATCCGGCGCGAAGGCGATGCCGGCATGCCAGACACGACGTGCTTCGTCGGCCTGTCGCTGGCGTTTCCATTGTTTGCCCAGGTGCAAGGCGACTTGCTGCTTGGCGGACGTGCTGAAAAGGGCGGGCTCTTTCTCGATCTTTTCCCACAGCCACGCAAGGTCCGTCCGGGCGATCTCCGTCCGGCCCAGGAAATCCGGCATGTGCGTGTTGTTGAGGGCGCGGGTGAGGCGGACCTCGATGTTGTCGGGGGCCATGCGGGCGGCCTTGTCCATGTACTCGTTGCCTTCGCGGACCAGGCGCAACTGGGTCATGGGCCAGAAGGCGTCGCGGCCCTTGAGCGTGTAGACGGAGCCGAGGAGGGCGAGGGCCGGGGCGTTGGTAGGTTCCAGCTCGAGCAGGAGGCGAAGGTACTCCTCGGCGCGGCTGACGGCCTTCTTGTCACCTTCGACCCCCGCGTCGTGGCAGATGTCACCGAGGGCGTAGAGCGTGGCGGCGTTGGTTCCGTCGGCTGCCATCCGGGCCAGGAGCTGTTGCTCGGGAGCGAGCAGTGGACCACGGTTGGCGGCGCGGACCGTGGGGATGGCGAAGGCGAGGAAGGCGAGGAGAACGAAATGGAAGCGTGGTTTCGGCATCGGCGCGGGAGGATCAGACCTTCAGTTCAGATGTGGCGCGAGTCTTCCGAGTCCTTGGTGGTGTAACCGGATCCTTGGCGCTGGAGATTGACCTGATTCTTTTTCGCGTAAGCTTGAAAGACGTCATCGGCGCTCATTCCCAGGACCTGCGCGAGGCTGATCAGGAAATGAAAGAGGTCGACAACTTCGACGCGGGCGTTCTGCTCGTCAAATTGCTGGTAGCGGGCCCACCACTTCCAGGGGACGCTGTCGGTCAGTTCCGCGATCTCCTGCGACATGGCGCGGCAGTAGTTCAGGATCCACTGGACCTTCTCGGCCTCCTGCATCGCGTCGGTGCGGACGCCGATACGCTCGTTCAGGGCCTGCTGCATGCGGAAAAGTTCTCGCAGTTGGTCGGGTTGACTCACAGCGACACCATTTTGAGCCGCGAAATGATCGCGCAAGAAGAATTCGTTCGCGGTGACGAAATGGATTCAGCGACGAACAGTGACCCAAGGGGCTCACCTTGACCCGCGGCGGACGCCGCCCTAGGTTTCGCGCCCGGTCGCCCTGTCCGGCGGTCGGTCTCCTGCCCGTATGCCCAAAGTCACCGTTCTGCCAGCCGATCTCACCGCGGAGGTTCCGGAAGGGGAACTGCTGCTGGAGGCTGGCGAGAAGGCCGGCGTCGAGATGGAGGCAGGGTGTTTCAACTGTTCCTGCGGGACCTGCGTCGTGGAGATTGTCCAGGGGATGGAGAATCTCGACGAGCCGACCCCGGAGGAACTCGATGTCCTCGATCAGTGGAATCGCGATCCGGAAAAGTTCCGGCTGACGTGCTGCGTGCGGGTCCGGAAGGACGGCACAGTAGTGATTCGGCAGCCCGGCCATTGAGACCCAACGGTGTGGCCACCGCCCTTCCCAGGAAGGGGGAGGACGCGTCGCCGCGCGAGGACGCAATCTGGGCCGCCGTCGGGGCGGAGTGGCGCCAGTTGGGCGGCAGTTTTCGGCGCCACGGCTTCAGCTTCGAGTGGCATGATCTCGCGCCGACCCAGGTGATCGATTGGGGGCGGAGTTTCCACAACGGCAGCGTCGAGATCTGCCTCAATTTCGAAGGCCAGGGCCATGTCGCGGCCGGGGAGCATCGAATGGATCTGCGTTCGCGGACGGCCGGTTTTTATGTGTGCGCCGTCGGATCCTTGGTGGCGGAACGGCGCGCACATGAGCGTCACCGATTCATCACGGTGGAGCTTTCAACCGGGTTTCTCCGCCAGCACCTGAACGAGCATCGGCCCTGGCTGCACCCGGTGGTGCGGGCGCTTGTCGACACCGATCGGGCCCATTCGGCGGTGGGTGAATCCCTGCCGCTGACAGCGCGCCAGCAACAGCTCCTCGGCGGTTTGCGCCAACCGCCCGTGCTCCAGGAGGCCCAGGTCCTCTGGTACGAGGCGAAGGCGATGGAGCTCGTTGTGGAACTGCTGTTTCGTCCCGCCGACGGCGAGGAACTTTTCTGCGCGCGCGCGAATCGACTGGCGCATTCGCGGGTGGAGCGGGTGGTCGCGATCCTTCGAGAGCGCCTTGCGGAACCGCCGACGCTTGAGGAACTCGGGCGCCAGGTGGGGTGCAGTCCCTTCTACCTGAGTCGGACCTTTTCAACCGAGATGGGCATGACCATCCCGCAATACCTGCGCCAGCTCCGCCTGGAGCATGCGGCCGAGTTGCTCCGAAGCGGGCGATTCAACGTGACGGAGGCGGCGCTCGAGGTGGGGTATTCGAGCTTGAGCCATTTCAGCCAGGCCTTTCACGAGCACTTCGGTTGTTGCCCCGGTCTCTACCCGGTCAGCACGGCGCCGCAAAAGGCCCTCAAGCGCAGGCCGTGAGGCGGGCACGGGCGGCGGTGAGAAAAAAAGAAGAAAAAGAAGCCGGCGGCCTGCACTCACAGGCCGCCGGGACCACAACCTAAGTCAAGAAGAGCGCGGTCCAACGGACCGACGCAAAGGCAGGTGTAGGGCGGGCGATCTGTCCCCACGAGGAAGGCGGGGAACGGAATGCAACATCGCCAGCATAGGCAGGTTGGATGTTGTGCTCATACCCGCAATTTGAGCACACCGCGTGCCAATTCCCGGGAATTCGCCTGGAGCGGCTCATGCCTGCCGAGCTTTGCGCATGGACACCCAAAATCCCGGCGCGGAAGTGCTCAGGGTGAACAGAACTGCACTGGCCAACTCGGGCGATGTGCACGGACTGCGCGCATCCGGCCAATCCAGCAGGGCAGGCCGGCATTTTTCGCCGCCCACCCGGGTGGAACTTTCTGCCGGGGACACCACACTCGTGTGACACCACGCTAGGAACGGACCATCTCCAGGGCGGTTTCGGCCATCTTCGGTCCGGTGAGCCCGTGGGCGTCGTAGAGGTCTTCGGCGATGTAGGCGCTGCGTCCGAACTCACCATGGATCCCGAGCGATTGGATCCTGTGCGGGAGGCCGGCGCAGCTCAAGGCATGGGACAACTGGGCGCCCATTCCACCCACGACCTGGTGATCCTCAATGGTGACGAGGCGTCCGCCGCAGCGTCGGACCGCCGCGGCGAGGGTGTCGAGGTCCGGTCGATTCACAAAGGGGTTTGCAATCACCGTGGCGTGCACCCCCTTTTCGGCGAGGAGCCTGCCGGCCTCGATGGCCTTGCTGGTGAGAACGCCGCACCCGACCAGGACCACGTCGGTTCCTTCCTGCAGCATCTGCGCGCGGCCCCAGGGATAAGTGGCGCCTTCGACCCAGTACAGGGGATAGCTCTCGCGGCCGACAAAGAAGATGTAGGTCTCCCCGTCGCGGCCGGCCCGGCGGTCTTCCGCCTGGCGGCGAATGGCCTCGAACATGAGCGCCTCGGCCTCGTCGCTGCAGCTGGGCGCGATGACGACGGTGTGGGGAATGGCACTGACGGCGGCGAAGTAGGTTGTGGCCTGGTGGCTGGCGCCATCGGCGGCATCCTGAAAGCCGACGTGCGAGAACATCGCGATGATCGGCGCCTGCGAGAGCGCCGCCATGGTCAGCGGCAGGTTGCCCTTGGTGACACCGAACTGTCCGAACGTATCGACAATGGGAATGAACCCCAGTTTGGAGAAGCCGGCGCCGACGCTCACCATGTTGGCCTCGGCGATGCCGACCTCGATGAAGCGCTCGGGGAAGGTCTTCTGAAAGGCGCTGATGCCGGTCGATCCCTCGACGTCGGCGCTGATGGAGTACACCGGGTAGCCCACGACAGCGGCGCGGATCGCGGCCCTGGCGAGCCCGGCCTGGACCTTGTCCTTCTTTTTCGATGGCGAGGTGGCGGTGCTTTTGGCCGCCGCGGCCTTCTTCTCGGTCTCGCGCCGTTCCCACTCCGCCCGGAGTTCGGCCGCCCACTGGACCAGTTCCGAAGGCGGGGTGGCGCCTTGGTAGATTTCGGTGATCCAGTCAGGGAGCTTTTCGGCGTTGGCGAGCGGGAATCCATGACCGCCGGCGCTGTTCTGCTCGGTGGCCTTGATTCCGTAGCCCTTGATCGTCTTGAACCAGAGGCAGACGGGTTGGGTGGGATCGTCGGCGGCGTCCGACAGGCCTTTCTCGATGGCGAGATAGACGGCCTGCAGGTCATGGCCATTCGGCACCCGGGTGACACGCCAGCCGAGGTCATCCATGGCCTCAAACGTGGGCTGCATGGAGAAGGCGTCGGCGGTGATCCGTCCGGACAACTTCGTGTCGTTGTCGGAGATGATCAGCACGAAGGGATTGACGCGATCCTTGGCGGCGAGTCCAGGGATGGCCGCGAACGCCTCTTTGGCTTCTCCTTCCATCGAACCACCGTCGGAAACCAGGAGGACGGTGGTGCGAGACCGGGAGGCGGTCTTGTCGGCGAGCGCCAGGCCCTGGGCCTGCCCGACACACGAACTGAGCGGTCCATTGGAGAGCAGCACCCCCCGCGGATTGACGTGCGATTCGCCATGGCCGGTGAGCTTGCTGCGAATCCCGCGAAACCCCTTCAGTTCCTCGAAGGTGAGCTCGTCGAATCCGTAATTGGCCCTCAGGGCGTAGATCCCGTTTTCGGTGTGGCCGGCGTCATTCACGAAATTGAATGCCTCATGCCAGGGGCGGTCGCGCGTGGCGAACATCAGTGCGTGCAGGGCGGCGTTGATCTCCGCGAAGGCGGCAGGACCGCCCCAGTGGCATGCCGCGCCGCCATTGACGGCATGGATGTCCATCAAGGCAATGAGCGCGCGCGTGGCGCGCGGGTCGGCCACCGTGACCTCGGCTCCGGCGGTGTTCCGGACCTTCACCGCATAGCGGGGCGGATTCCGCGGCGTGGGCGCGAGCCGGGATTTCAGCGGAAGGGGCGTCAGCGGGGGCGCGCTGACCGTTTGTGCAACGGCGGTATCGGATCCCATGGCATGATCTGGTTGAACGACCTGCCCCGCAGGGGGCGGCGAAGAGGATGAGGGCGTGACGGGGAGCCGTGGAAGCCGGAATTGGATGATCAAGATCCGACGGAGCGCGCGCGGGGGCGTTCCGCGCGCGAGTATCACCCGGTCAGGACGCGGAGGACGCGGCCATGCGGTCGAGTTCGGCCACGCGCCGCGTGATCGCCTGGCGATTGACACGGTCCGTGCGGGTCAAGCCGAAGCCCTCGCAGCAAAAGGCGGCGATGACGGTGCCATGGATCATCGCGCGGCGGAGGTGGCGGTCGATCGAGCCGCGGTTGGCGGCGAGATAGCCCATGAGCCCGCCGACGAACGAGTCTCCGGCACCGGTGGGATCAACCACCTTGTGCAAGGGGTAGGCCGGGCAGAGAAAGAGGCCGGACGGGCTGCTGAGGATGGACCCGTGGGAACCCAGTTTGACGATAAGATAGCGGGGTCCGAGGCGGTGAAGTTTGCGCACGGCGCGAAAGACATTCTGTTCATCCGTCAGCATCGCGGCCTCGCTGTCGTTGAGCACAAAGGCGTCGACGCGCTTGAGGAGCTTCAGGAGCGACGGTTGGGCGATGTTGATCCACAGGTCCATCGTGTCGGCGATGACAAACCGCGGACGCTGGACCTGGTTGAGGACATGGTGTTGAAGGTCGGGGCCGATGTTGGCGAGCAGAACGAAAGGCGCGGTCCTGTAGGCCGGTGGGAGGTCGGGCGAGAAGGTCTCGAAGACGCCGAGTTCCGTCGTCAGCGTCCGGCGATGGTTCATGTTGACCTCGTACTCGCCCGCCCAATGGAAGGTCTTCCCCGGCCGGACCTGGAGTCCATCGAGGTCGATCCGATGGCGCCGATAGAGGCTCAGATACTTCTTTGGAAAATCTTCGCCCACGATCCCGACGATCTTCACAGGAGAGAAGAAGCTCGCGGCGACGGCCGCATGGCTCGCGGAGCCTCCCAGCAATCGGGGGTTCTCGGCGTGGGGGGTTTTGATCGAATCGAGGGCGGTCGAGCCGACAACAAGGACGTGACTCATGTTGGGTTTGAGGCGGTTGGCGCCACTCCCATCGGATGTCATCGGATGGGAGAGCGACGGGGGTGAGGGCCGGTTCATGGGAAGGTGGCGCCGTCCACGGATGATGCGGACAGGATGTGGGCGGCTCATCCGGCGAGGATCCCACCGACGAGCTCCTGGGCCTCGCTCAGGATGTCCTGGAGATGCGCCGCATCCCGGAAGCTCTCCGCGTAAAGCTTGTAGAGATTCTCGGTGCCGGAGGGCCGCGCCGCAAACCAGCCGCTGTCGGTTTCGACCTTCAGTCCTCCCAGTTCGGCGCCATTTCCCGGGGCGCGGGTCAATTTCCGCAGGATCGGTTCGCCGGCCAGGTCGCGCGCGGTGACGGTCTCCGGGGTCAGACGCTTGAATGCGGCCTTCTGTTCGGCGGTCACCGGCGCGTCCATGCGGGTGTAAAAGGGTGTCCCCAGGGTCGCCGTGACTTCACGGTAATGCTGCCCGGGATCCGCTCCCGTCACCGCGGTCATCTCCGCGGCGAGAAGGCCGAGGATCAGGCCGTCCTTGTCCGTCGTCCAGGTGGTGCCATCCAGCCGCTGAAAACTGGCCCCCGCGCTTTCCTCTCCGCCGAAGACGAGGGTTCCGTCAAATAGACCCGGGGCGAACCACTTGAAACCGACCGGCGTCTCGAACAGCGCCCGCTTCTCGGCGGCGACCACCCGGTCGATCAGGCGCGAGCTGACGGCGGTCTTTCCGATGCGCGCGTCCGGCTTCCATGCGTGGCGATGTCGAAGGAGAAAGCGGATGGCGACGGCGAGATAGTGATTTGGGTTCATCAGGCCGGCGGGCGTGACGATGCCGTGCCTGTCGGAGTCGGGATCATTGCCGAAGGCCACCTGGAAACGGTCCTTCAAAGCAATCAGGCCGGACATTGCCCACGGGCTCGAACAATCCATTCGGATCCGGCCGTCATGGTCGAGGGGCATGAAGGCGAAGCGCGGATCCACGCGCGAATTCACCACGGTCAAGTCGAGGCCGTAGGCACGTTGAACCGGCTCCCAGAACGCGAGGGCCGCACCGCCCAGGGGATCAATGCCTATGCGAATGCCGGCCGTCCGCACGGCCTCCAGATCCAGGACATTCCGGAGATCAGTGACATACGGCTGAACGAAGTCGTACTGGCGGGTCGTCGCAGCGCGGAGCGCGGATTCGTAGGGCATGCGCCGGACGCCGGCGGCTGCGGCGCGGATGAGTTCGTTGGCGCGATTCTGAATTGCCTGGGTGATGTCCGTATCGGCCGGACCCCCCTCGGGCGGGTTGTACTTAATGCCGCCGTCGGCCGGCGGGTTGTGGGACGGGGTGAGGATGATGCCGTCGGCAAGCCCTTCGGTCCGCCCACGGTTGTGTCGAAGAATGGCATGCGAGATCGCGGGGGTCGGTGTGAATCCCGCCCCGTGCTGGATGCAGGCCGTGATGCCGTGGGCCGCCAGGACCTCGAGGGCGGTGCGCTGGGCGCAGGCCGAAAGCGCATGGGTGTCCATTCCCATGAATACCGGCCCCGTGATCCCCCGGGTGTGGCGATGTTCGCAGATCGCCTGCGTGACGGTGAGGATATGGTCCTCATTGAACGAGCCGTTCAGGGACGAGCCCCGATGACCGCTCGTGCCGAAACTGACGCCCTGCGCCGGGTTGCCCGTGTCCGGCTTCACGGCGTAGTAGTCCCGCTCCAATCGGGCGACATCGATCAGCATCTCGGCCGGCGCCGGCTTTCCAGCGAGAGGGTGGGGCGACATAACCAGGCGAGGATGCCATGGGGGTATCCAGGGCGCCAAGATCCGGTGCGCTTCGATTCCCGCAGAGCGGATTCGCGGGGACCGGCAAAGGTTCTCAGGCGTTGCGTGGACAGGGACGGATCGAGCAGGCTACGAGGTCCGATATTCATCGATCATGCCGAAACCGTCCCGTCCTGAACCGCGATCCCGCAGGCATCCCTCGAGAAGGCCAAGGCTCAGACGGGCTCTCAGGCTCGGGAAGGCCGTCGGAGTGATGGTGACGATTGGAGTTCTCGGCGGCGCCGTGTGGATGGCGGAGCGACACCTTCGCTCCCCATTCCTCCCTCGCGCCAAGGAAGACCCCTGGACGGACGCCGGCCACGTGGACCCGGGCGGCGGGGATTCGGGAAGGTACGCTGGCTCGGCTTCCTGCAAGGATTGTCACGCCCGGGAGTTTGAAGGCTGGAGGACCTCGCACCACGGGCTCGCCGAGCGGCCGTTGCGGGCGGATCTGGATCGAGCCGCATTCGGGCATGCGGCGGTTTTCCCGGACGAACCGGGGAAGATGGAGGCGCGGGTTCGCGAGGGCATTTACGAGTTTGTTCCCATGGAAGGCGGGGGCAACGGGAGTCCGATCCCGCTGGTGCGTGTGATCGGACATGACCCGTTGCGGCAATTCCTCGTCGAGGCCCCGGGCGGACGGCTTCAGGCGACCGAGAACGCCTGGGATCCGCGGCGCCAGGAGTGGTTCAACGTCAATGGCTCCGAACATCGGCAGCCCGGCGAATGGGGTCACTGGACCGGCCGCGGCATGAATTGGAACTCGATGTGCGGCACCTGCCATAACACGCGATTTCGAAAGAACTACGATCCCGAGGCGGATGTGTACCGGACCACGATGGCGGAGGCATCGGTGGGCTGCGAAGCCTGCCATGGCCCGATGGAGGCGCATGTCCGACGTCGTCGTGCGCGACCGGGCGCGCGCGGACCGGATCCCACGGCGCCGCGGTGGACTCCCCAACAGCACATGGAAGCCTGTGCGCCGTGTCATGCCCGGCGCAGTGAGTTGAGCGGCGACAGTGCACCCGGTGAGGCGTTCTGGGATCACTTCCTCCTTTCGATCGTGGATCCGTCGGGGCTGTTCTACCCCGATGGCCAGGTGAAGGAGGAAGACTACGAGTTTTCGGCCTTTCTCGGCAGCCGCATGCATGCCGCGGGCGTGACCTGCCTGGATTGCCACGATCCGCACACGGCCCGGCCGATTCTTCCGGGAAACGCGCTCTGCTTGCGGTGTCACAACGGCAGCCGCCAGGGGGCACCCGTGATGGATCCCGTCGGGCACAGTTTCCACGCGGCCGGCAGCACCGGGAGCGAGTGCATCAACTGTCACATGCCGCAGACGGTCTATATGCGGCGGCACTCGCGGCATGATCACGGTTTCACCAGCCCGGATCCGTTGTTGACCCGGGAATTGTCGATTCCGAATGCCTGCGATCGATGCCACGCCGAGAAGGACGCCGCCTGGGCCCTGGCGGCCTGCGAAAGGTGGTACGGCCGAGCGATGGAACGTCCCGCCCGGACGCGCGCGCGTGATCTGGCGACCGCGCGGCGGGGCGATCCATCCGCGATCACACCTTTGCTGGCCATGCTCACCGGCGCGGAGTCGCCATACTGGAAGGCCGCGGCGATCGCCATGCTCGAGCGTTGGGTCGAGCGTCCGGAGGTCTTCGGCGCGGCGATTCAGCAGAGTACGGCGGATCATCCGTTGGTCCGGTATCGCGCCGTGCAGGTCCTGGCGCCAGCGGTCGAGGCAGGAGACGCGCGGGCGACGGCGGCGGTCCGCGCCAGGCTTTCGGATGAAAGCCGTTCGGTGCGGACGGTTGCGGCCTGGGCCCTCCGGGCGTCATTGCCTGGGGACTCGCGAGCGGGCAGGGATCTCGCCGCGATGCTGGCTCTCAATGCGGACCAGCCGGCGGGTCAGGCACAACTGGCGGTGTTTGCTCTTGCACACGGGCGGCCGGAGGAGGCGCTGGCGCATTACGGAAAGGCGGTGCGATGGGACCCTGGCTCGGCGCTCCTGCGGCACGACTTCGCCGTGGCCCTGAGCGGCGCCGGTCGAGCGGAGGAGGCCCTGGCGGAGTGCCGGGAAACGGTTCGACTGGAGCCCGAGAGTGCCGAGAACCATTTCCTCCTAGGTCTGGCGTTGAATGAGGTTGGGAATCTCACCGCGACGGTGGATGAGCTTCGCGAGGCCGTGCGTCTGGATCCGCGGCATTTCCGGGCCCTGTACAATCTCGGACTGGCGTATGAGGCGATCGGACGCATGGACGAGGCCCTCGACGCGCTGGCGCGGGCGGAGCAGGCACAACCCGCCGACCCCCGGATTCCCTATGCTCGCGCGACGGTCCTGGCGAAGGCTGGCCGGGTGACCGAGGCCCGCACGGCCGTATCGCGGGCGCTGGAGTTGGACCAGGGATACGAACCGGCGCTGGAACTTCGCCGGGCCCTGGAACCGTAGGAGCGTTGGGAGGGGCAGGCCCGGATGTTTTTGGCTTACCGCCCGGAAGAGTGCTGTCTACGCTCCACCTGAAACAGCAACGACGCCCAGCCATGAATGCCATCTCCCGGCCGGTCCATGCCCCGCAAATCCTGGTCCGCTGTCCTCCTGGAAGTGGCATTGGCACACCGCGGCCGCCCGGTCGCAGTTTCGGATGGGGGCGCAGTCTCGGGCGCGGGAGGTGGGGCACAGGCCTTGCAATGCTGCTGACCGGCCTCGTGCTGGTGGGCAACGGCTGCAGCACGCCGAAGTCGACCGCGCTGGCGGCGGAGGACAGGAAGCCGTACACGGCGATCGGGATTCAGCCCGGGGACGTCGTCCACATGACATTTCCCGGGGCAGCGACCATGAATTCGACGCAGCAGGTGCAGAGCGACGGGGCGGTGGCGTTGCCGCTGGGCGGCTCGCTCGTGGTCCGCGACAAGACCGCGACCGACCTGGAGGCGGAACTGCTGAAGATGTACGGTCCCCAGCTTGTGGTGAAGAAGGTGACCGTGACGGTTGAGTCGAACGGGTTCCCGATCTTTGTCTGGGGGGCTGTGGGCAAGCCGGGCCGGGTGCAATGCCGACAATCGATCACGGTTCTGGAGGCGATCGCCGAGGCGGGGGGCGCGCTTCCGGGACGGGCGGATCTGCGGCGGGTCAAGGTCGTGCGACAAAAGGACGCTGGCACGACCCGCACGTATGTTTTGAACGTCAAGTCGGCGCTGAGTGGTGAGGAGGGCGAACAGTTTTACCTGCGACCCTCGGATGTCGTGTATGTGCCGGAGCGGTTCTCGCTGTATTGAAGGGTTATTCCCTCTCGATCGCGAGTTTATCCATCAGTTCGTAGAGGGTGGGTCGGCTGATCCCGAGATCCGCGGCGGCGCCGGTGATCTTGCCTGAATTGCGGCGGAGCGCCTGGATGACCATCTCGCGCTCCAGTTGTTCGCGGGCGGCCCTGAGAGTGGTGCCGGCCACGGCTTCGGTCTGGTCGAGTTCAAGGTCGCTGGCGGTGACCTGCCGACCGTCGGCCATGATCACGGCTCGTTTGATCCGGTTCTCCAGTTCGCGAACGTTTCCGGGCCAGGGATGCCTCTCGATGAGGCGGATGGCGGAGTTCTCGAACGTGAGGTCCTTGCGATCGAAATGCGCGGTGAAGCGTCGGAGGAAGGCCCGTGCGAGCTGGGCGACGTCGCTGCCGCGCTCGCGCAGGGCGGGCAGCCGGAGGGTGACGACGGCGAGGCGATAAAAGAGGTCCTCGCGGAATCGACTGGTGGCCATGGCCTGCTTGAGATCGGCATTGGTGGCGGCGATGACGCGGACATCCACCGGGATGGACTCGCGGCCGCCAACGCGTTCGATGCGCTGGCCCTGAAGGAAGCGCAGGAGCTTGACCTGGAGTTGGGAGGGGAGTTCACCGATCTCGTCGAGGAACAGCGTGCCGTGCTCGGCCATCTCGATGCGGCCGCGCCGCTGGCCCGCGGCGCCCGTGAACGCGCCCTTCTCATGACCGAACAGTTCGCTTTCGAGCAGGTTCTCGGGGATGGCCCCGCAATTGATGGCGATGAAAGGTCCGTCCCGGCGCCGACTGCGCCGGTGGATGGCAAGCGCGACCATCTCCTTGCCGGTGCCGCTTTCGCCGAGCACCAGAACGGAGGCATCCGTCGCCGAGACGCGCTGGATGAGACGGAACACCTCCTGGATGGCCGGACTTGCGCCGAGAATGCCTTCGAAGGATTCCTCGGGAAACTCGCGCTGCATCGCGTGGTAGTCGCGTTCGAGCTTTGCCACGTGCCAGGCGCGCCGGAGGATCGCCTTGAGTTCCTCCATGTCGACGGGCTTGCCGACGAAATCCCACGCGCCCTGGCCGACCGCGCGCATGGCATTGGCGCGCTCGCCCTGCCCACTGACGATGATCACCTTGACGAGTCGATCCTCGGCGATGAGTTCGTTGAGGGTGGCCAGGCCCTCCGTCGGATCGGCGGGTGAGGGCGGAAGGCCGAGATCCAGAAGGACGAGCGGCGGGCGGCGTTCGCGGAAGGTCTCCAACGCGGAGGCGCGTTGGTCCGCCAGCAGGACGTCGTAGTCGCCTGCCAGGGCCCATCGGAGCTGGGAACGGATCTCCTCGTCGTCATCAACGATCAAGAGTGCGGGATTCATCATATCGGAGCAGCCAGGGGCAGCAGTACGCGGACGGTCGTGCCCTTTCCCGGCATCGATTCGACTTCGAGCCGTCCGCGGTGGGCCTCGACAATCATCTTGCTGTGGAACATGCCTATGCCGAGTCCATTTTTTTTCGTGGTTTGAAACGGGCGAAACAGCGACCGACGGAGGAAGTCGGGGGTCATGCCGCAGCCATTGTCGGAGACGGACAAAGTGACCCACTGCTGGGAATGCCCGGCCTGGATGCGGACCTCGCCGTCATTGCCCACCGCTTCTCGGGCATTGACCAGCAGATTGACCAGGACCTTTTCCATCTGCTCGGAGTCCATGAGGACGGCAGGCACCGAGTCAATCTGCTTCGAAATCCGGACGGACGCCGAGGTCCCGACCGTCGCAAGGGCGGCCTCGATGACCGCCGCGAGGTCGTTCGGCACCGGTTGAACTCTCAGTTCCTGACGCAGACGGGAGAGGCGCGCAATCAAGCTGTTGAGATGCTGGACACTCTTCCCCACCGCACGCAAAGCGTCCTCACGAAATGCCGGATCCGAGAAGTGCCGATCCAGGTTCTGGAGTGTGAGCGAGAGGGTCGAGGCCGTGTTCTTCAGGTCATGGACGAAGAACGCCGACATGGTCTGGAAGGCCTCCATTTCCTTTGCGCGAAGGAGTTGGGCGGACAGTTGCAGACCCAGGACATTGGCGGCGACCTGGTCGCCCACACACTTGAGCAGGTCGAAATCCTCGGTCGTGAAGGGAAGGCCCCGGACCCGGTCGCCGAGGATCAGCAGGCCGAGGAGCTTGCCGCCGGCGTGAAGCGGCTGGCAGACGGGCCGTCCGCCGGCATGGAAGACCTCGGGCTGAAGATGCTCGAGTGTGGCCGCCCAGGCGTTTTGAGTGTCATCCAGCACGGTCGGACCGTGGACGCGGTTCATGGCGCCCAGCGCCTCGCGGAGGGCCTCGGTGGGCGGATCCAGGTGCGCCGCCTCGGCGTCGGCGAGCGCCGTGCTGCCCCCCAAACGGAGACGCTCTCCGGAATCTTCCACGAGGAACACGCTCGCGGACAGGGCCTGGAACGTTTCCGATACCCAGCTTGCGACGGCCCGGCAATACGCACCCTCGTCCACCAGCGAGGTCGTCTGGGCGGTGAAGGTGTTCCAGACCCGCCGGTAGTCGTAGACCGGGCGCCGAAGGTGCCGGCTGACGAACCGACGAAGCCTCTGGCGGAACCGTTCCGAAAGAAGAAGGACCGCGAGTCCGACCAGCGCCGCCAGGATCAGAAAGGCCCTGAAGGAAAAGGCTGTCGCATCGCCCCATAGCGTCACCACACGCGACAACACCCCGACGATCACGAGGTACGCGCCGGCCAGCAGGATCGTGAGCGAACCGTAGATGAACGTCTGCGAGGGATAGACGTCCAGGTCGAAGACACTCCCGCGGGTGAGGGCAACGGTCACCAGGATGCATCCGACGAGAAGAGCAGCGGCGCCGGCACGGCCGATTGCCTCGGCGGGAACATGGTAGAGCACCGCCTGACTTGCGACGTAGAGGCGAAACCCGAAAAAGGTCCCCACGCCCAGGACCATGTATTTGAGCCTCCATCGCATCACGCCCACGGCACCGCGGAAGGTCCGTTCGAGATTCGTGAGGACCGTGACGGACGCGAGGATCAGCGCCACCTGGATCGTGGTCCCGGCCCACCCGAGGCGCGCGGGCGCGATGCCTGGACGGCCGCTGGACACTTCCAGGAGACCCCCGTGAAAAACGACGGCCAACACGGCTGGAGCGAGCGCGAGAAGGAGAAGGATCCGCCGCCGTCCTTGAAAAGCGCCGCGCGCATCCCCGCGCGCATAGCAGCGGCTGAACACAATCCACGGTGCCGGCAGCATCGCGGCGATGCCGAGGCGGATCGGCTCGAAATCCATCGGGGTGTTGCGGTCGACGGCCGCCAGGGCGGCAAAGGCCGCGTCGCCTGCCAGCAGGGCCATTCCGATGCCGAAGGAGACATGAGCCGGATGGCGAGGCGCCCGCGCGAACACGATGATCCCGAGGACCAGGGCGTACAGCGCAATTCCGAACGTAAGCCAATGCAATCCCATGTGCTTCAGCAAAGTGCCGCCCGCGATGGGGAGCGTCCAGCCCCCGTGGTAGGCGAGGGTGCCACTGGAGGACCGGGAGGTTTCACGGAATGGAGGGCAAACAGCGGGCGGGTGGCAATCAATTCATCCAAAAGCACGAGCGGCGCCGCACGGAAGTCCGCGCGCGCCGCTGGAAGGAGGGAGGGAGCCGTCGCGATCTTCAGGCGGCGGGCTCCCTCCCGGGGTGGTTCAGTCTTGGGTCGATTCCGGGACCCGACCGATCGCGCAGGCGGTGCTGGCGGTCGAGGACGCGCGTCGGCAATAGAACCTGAGATCCGGATTGAAGGTGACGTGGGTCGCGTCAATCGGACCGATCCTGTCGCCGTTCGCGGCGAGGAGGTAGTAGGCGCTGGCTCCTTCAGGGGTCAGCGTGTATTGCAGGGTAAGGACGGTGCCGCCCGAATTGCTGAACAGGGTCAGCAGGTCCCCGCTGGTGAACACGGACCGTGCGCCTGTGGCGCCGAATACCTCGGCGGCCGAGACGAGGCCGCGGATCTCGACCAGGTCGCCCGGTTGCAGGCGGGCGGCAAGGTCCTGGGGCGCGGCGTCGAGCGCGACGTTCCGAGTGTCATTGCCGACGATCGGCCACCAGCTTCCCACGGCGGCGGGATCCGAGCTGGCGATGATTGTCGCGATGTGCGAGGCGAACCCATCACGGGCGCCAAGGATTCCCGCTGCCCAGTCGGAGCCTTCCAGTTCAAGGGAACTTCCATTGACCGCGGTGACCCGCGAGCAGCGAAGCATCGGTCCATAGAAGGGAGCGGCGGGCGTTCCACCGCGCAGCGCGAGCGGCAACTGCTGGTAACCCCAGATATCCGAGACCACCGTCCCCTGGCTGGTGGCGCAGCGGACACGGTAGACGCGGGAGGCGAGCCCGACGGCGCCGGGGTCGGTCACCGTGACGATGCCGTCGCTCTCCGGCTGGACGCTGGTGAGGGTCTGCCAGGCGGAGCTCGCAACCGCAACGGTGTCCTGGTATTGCACGTCGTAGGTGAAACCGGCGGTGGCGGAGAATTCGAGCTCGAGATCCGAGCCCGTCGACGACAGACCGAGGATGTCGAACACATGGACATCAATCTGGACGTCGGTCCTCGTGCCGTCGGCTTCCGTGACGGAGTAGGTGAACGCATCGGCGACATTCTGGCCGCCGAAGTGCCGGTAGCTGAAGGATCCATCGGCATTCAGGGTTACTTCGCCGCGCGCCGGGGCCTTTTCCAGTACCGTGGTGAGCTGCTGATGTACCTCGGTTGTGTCGCTGGAAAGCAGTGTCTTTTGCGAGGACGCCAGTTGTGTCACTGTTCCGCCCTGGGGCACCACGATGGTGTCGGAAGTCGAGGCGACCGTCGTCGCCGCGGTGAGGGTGATGGAGATGGTCGCCGCCGCGGAACTGACGCTGGCGTCCTTCACTGTGAATTGGAACGAGTCGGATCCCGAAACGCCGGATTTCGCCGTGTACGTGAGGCTCGGAGCCGTCCCGCTCAGGGTGCCCTTGGAAGGCGACTTGATGACGGTGTAGGTCAGTTTATCGCCGTCGACATCCGACCCCTTCAGGGTCATCGCGATCGACTTCCCCGCCTGCACGGAGAACGAAGCGTTGGAGGCCTTCGGGGCATCATTCACAGCCTTCACGGAGAGGGTGACCGTTCCGGCGGTGGAGGTGGAGTTTCCATCCGAGGCGGTGAACTTCAGCGAATCGGTGCCATTGAAGTTGGCATTCGGCTTGTAACTGCAATTCCGGCCGCTGGCCACCAGGACGCCATGCACTGGATTCGTGGTGACCTTGTAAGTCAGGATTTTGCCCTCGGCGTCATGGGCGTCCAGGTTGAACGCCGTGCTGGAATCCTCATTTACCGCGATCGTCTTCGAGTAGGCGATCGGGGTGTCGTCAACCGCCGTCACCTTGACCGAAACGGTCGCCGTCGGGGAGGTGAGCTTGCCGTCGCTCACCGAGTACGTGAAGGCATCGTTTCCGGAATAATCGGCCTTGGGGGTGTAGACCAGGTTGGGGGCGTCGCCGGAGAGAGTGCCCTTGGAGGGCGAGGTTATAATCCTGTAGGTCAGCGAGTCGCCATTGACATCGGCGCCCTTCAGGACGGTGGAAACGGGAATGTCTTCGGCGGTGGTCACCGCAAACGACGTCGCGGTGGGTGCGACATTGCTGGCCGTGATCGTGATGGAAACGGGGGCCGGTGCGGACGAGAGCTTGCCGTCCGAAGCCTGGTAGCTGAAAGAGTCAGAGCCTGAGTAACCGGTTGCGGGTGTGTAGGTGAGATCCGGGCCGGTCCCGCTCAGACTGCCGTGGGTTACAGCCGTGGAGTTTAAAAAGGAAAGCGCGTCCCCATCGATGTCGGAGCCGGAGAGATGAATGACGACAGGTTTGCCGGCTGGGGTCGTGACAGCAATCGGCGAGGCGACCGGCGGATCGTTCACCGGGGTCACCGTGATGCTCACGACGTCCTCAGAGGGAGCCGCGATGCCGTCCTCCACCGTGAAAGTGAAACTGTCCTTCCCGTTGTAGTTTGCGGCGGGCCGATAGGTGACGGAAGGCGCGGTGCCACTGAGCGAACCGTGGGTCGGATTGCCGACGACGGTGAACTTCAGCGAATCGCCGTCCGCGTCGCTGCCGGTCAGCGTGATGGCGATTGCGCCGTCCTCGGGCACGGTGACAGTCGCCGGGTTCGCGGCGGGCGGTTCATTCCCAGGCGGAAGGTACTGGATGATCTCGGTGGACAGCGGGCTCTCGAGCCCCTCACTCGAATAGGAACTGACGGCAAGGTGGTACGTGCCGCCGGGGGCGAGATTGGTGACGTCGGTGATCGTCGCCACTCCAACATCCTTGACCGTGGCGTAAGCGCCGCTCGCGGTGCCGCAGTAGAGTCTGTAACCGGCGATGTTGGAGGCGGTGCACGGATCCCATTGAAGGCGAATGGAGCCGGCAAGGACCGGAACGGCACTGATCAGGAGCAGGAGTCCGGCAGACAGGAATCGGCGGCGCCGCGCCGAAGATGCAAGGTTGATGCTTTCCACGTGGGTATTGGGGTTGGGATGGCAGAAGCGCGTGCCGCCCACCGAAACGGCGTACGACGGCTGGCTTACTGCGGGTTGACGGTCCTGAGTTCCCGGAAGCACGACTAGGGGAAGCACCCTCATCGCATTGGCGACGTGGCGAGACCTGTAGGTACCGGGGACTAACATAACCTTATAACAAGGGCTGATCCAACCGACGAACCAGCAACACCCGGCTTATCGGAATTCCCCGCGAGGATCTGAACACCGCGATCGGTCTTTTTGATTGTGATCAAGAAAAATCGGAGGGACCGAACCTCCCTGCGGTTCCCACGGTCGACAGGCCACCTGCTCCTGCAGGCCCGCCCCGGCATGGTGGAAACCCATCCCTTCCTCACGCCGATCTGCGCGACCGCCGGAGGAGAAAGTATCCTGGATTCAGGAGTAAGTGCGGTTAGGTGGGCCGGCGTGTCCGTCGTGCTGGCCGTTGGAGAATGGGGGAGTGACGGCCTGGCCGCGGAGACCTGCGCGAGACGGCGCAGGACGACGAACAGGGGTGTCGAACGGGGGAGGGAGAGGCGGGCGGGGCCCACCGGGTCGGCAGGCGCGGCAACCGCGTCAGCAAAGGCCAACCCCCAACAGGGAGTGGCTTCCAGGCGCCGCGGATCCAACACGGCGCTGGCGGGCGAGGCTTTCTCCCGCCGACACCCCGGCGCAGTCCGGTCCACGGAGATTTGCGCAAGTCGCCGGCGGCCGGGAGGAGGCGGATTTCACGCGCGCCAGATTGAGTACGGCGCTGGAGTGAAGCTGTAAGATATCCTCGAGAGTAAGTCCAAGGACCTCCGCAATCTCAGTAAGCTGGAGACACTCGAGATAACGCAGGACGAGGACCCACTTCTGGCGGGGGGGAAGGGTTTCGAGAACGGCGGCGATGGCCGTGGCACGGCGCGCGAGTTCCACGGGGCCATCGGGGTTCTCGCCGCCGAAAAGAGGCGACGCCAATGAGCCGCCGAACCATTCGAAGGACTTATCGTGCGGACCGCGAGGGGCGTCCGCTTCGGTTGCGGCTTGAGGGACGCCAGGAGGGCCTCCGGCGGGAACCGGAGGGGACTTGCTGGCACGCGTGACCTTCATGGGTTTCGGCGGCGGATCGGGCGACCTGCTGAGGCCTCCGAACACGTCCTCGCAGCTTATCGAGCATTCGCGATGCCAGGAGTTGCCGTGCGCCCGTTGCATGGCGTTCAGGCACTTGCAACGCCGTGGCCGGCGGAAAGGGCCGCCGGTGCAGGCAGGAAAGGGCTCGACGCGGCAAATTCTTCCGCGCGGTTATCGGTGGGTTCAAGTCAGCGGCGAACGCAGGTTCACCGCCGTCAGATCGCGCCGGCCGCCAGGCAAGGCTGGTGGCCGGTTGAGAACTGTCTGTCGGGCCGCCCGGGGCCTGGGCGGATTCAGGGCGCTGGGACGACCGAGATCGGGAGGCCCATGAAGACCGCCTCGACGACAGAGTCGTCCGAGCGGTGGTAGACGACGGTCTGGCCCGGCATGAGCGCCAGGGTCGAGCCATCCAGGGGTCCGGCAACGCCAGTGTCGTTGAGTAGATCGTAACCGGCGACGTCGGATGGCGTGACATGAGGCGTGACGACCCAGCCCGCTGAGGTCTCGCCGGCAATGGCAGTGAGCTGATCCGTCGCGGAACTCATAAGTCCGCCGGACGCGCCGGCAGGTCCGAAGAGTCCGGCAACCGTCGGGAGTTGATCGATCTCAACGAGGTCGCCGACATGCAGCGCGGAAGCGATGGCCTGACTGCCGGCGCCGAGGCTGACGGAGGTTCCGGCGCTCGCAATCACCGGCCACCAACCGCGACTCGTGCGCAGCAGGTGCGAGGCGAATCCGTCGCGCCCGGCGAGCTCACCCGGGTTCCAGCCGGCTCCTTCGAGGGTTGCCGACTGCGAACTGATCTGCAGCACCCGCGCCCTGCGGATCACGGCAGCTCCGTCAAGATCGATGCGCAGCCGGTTGTCGCCACCGTGGAGTTCAACCTGGCTGCGGCACCGGGTATCGGTGATGAGCTGGCCCTGGAGACCGACGCACCGGACCCTGTAGTAGAGGATCGGGGATGTCGGCAGGCTCATGTCCATGATGGTGGCGACGCCGTCGGTCTCGCCAACGAATGCGGCAAGGGTTCGCCACCCTGCGGAGTCCGCGGGGTCGCCTGCATTGAACTCGACATGATATTGCAGGCCGGGGGTGACCGTGAACTGGAGTTGACTGTGCGGTCCCACGAGGCTGAATCCGACCCAGCGGAGGACGTTGACCTCGACCGTGGTCTCGGTGCTGACGGCCACCCCATCGGAGGCGATGTAAGTGAAGGAATCCGTCGTGTCGTTGCCGCCCAGGTGGCGGTAAGTGAAGGAACCGTCAGGATGAAGGTCGACCGTCCCGTGGGCCGGCTGCCTGGCGAGGGTGACAGTGAGGGGCCTGGATTCCGCATCGGGATCGTTCGCCAGGACGGAGTTTGCGCCCGGGGTGAGGGTCGAGGTCGACCCTGCCGGTAGAACAACCAGGGTGTCGGGCGCCGTTGCCGGCGGAGCCACCACGGCGGCGGGATCGGTCACCAGCGTGGCATCGGGTGCGCGGGAGGAGTCTCCGTCGGCGCTCGGCAGGGAGCCGGCGCCGCCGGGAAGGAGCGACGTGACCGGCGGATCCGCCACTTCCACGGTGATCGGGTCGGATGTCAGTTCCCCATCGGTGACGACATACTGAAAGGAATCGAACCCGGACGTGCCGGGATTGGATTCATAAATGAGGTCGGGGGCTGTGCCCACCAGGACACCGTTGAGGGGTTGACTGGTGATGACATACTGGACCGGATCCCCATCGACATCGGTTGCGGCAAGACTGAACGCGGTGACGGTGCTGGTCTCGCGGTTGGCGTCGGCTCCCTGGGCGATGGGAGCGTCGTTCACCGGCGTGATCGTGAGCGACACGGTCGCCGGTGCGGAAACGGCGGTACCATCGGCGACGGTGAATTGGAACGAGTCGGTGCCGTTGTAGTTGTGATCGGGACGATAGGAAATGCCGGGCGGCGAACCGATGAGGGTGCCGTGGTTCGGCAGCCGCACGATGGCGTAGGTCAGCGGATCGTGATCCCGGTCGGACCCGGTGAGGGTCAGGACGACAGTCTGATCCTCGGCAAAGGTCCAGGAGGAGGGATCGGCAATGGGCGGGTCATTCACGGGATTGACCGTGATCGACACGGTGGCGGCGGCGGAAGTGGTCTCGCCATCGTTGACGGTGAACTTGAACGAGTCGCTGCCGTTGAAATTCGACTTGGGTCGATAGGTGACATTCGGCGGAGTGCCTGTCAGGACCCCGTTGGGAGGCAACTGCGTGATGGCGAAGGAGAGATTGTCGCCGTCCGGATCCGTCCCGGTGAGGGTGACCGTGATCGAACTGTCTTCGTTGACGGCGAGCTGGCGCGAGGTGGCGGTCGGCCCTGGGTCGCTGGGAATGACGCTGATCGAGACGGTGGCGGGGGCTGAGGTGGAGTGACCGTCATTGACCGTGAACTGGAAGCTGTCCGAGCCGCTGAAGTTGGCCTTGGGCTGGTAGCGGAGGTTCGGTGGCGTTCCGCTCAGAACGCCATTGGAGGGCAGTTTCGAAATGGAGTACGTGAGGCTGTCACCGTCGACATCGGTGGCGCGGAGGGTGACACTCGCGGAGGTGTCTTCGGCTACGCTGAGCGACCCCGATTGGGCGACCGGCGCATCGTTGACCGGCGCGATCGTAATCGAAACAGGGGCGGCCGCCGAAGTCAGTTTCCCGTCATTCGCGGTGAAGGTGAATGAGTCCGACCCGTTGTAGTTGGCATCGGGACGATAGGTGACGTTGGGAGGGGTGCCGGAGAGCGAACCGTGGGACGGGCCGCTCACCACGGAGTAGGTGAGCGAGTTTCCATCCTGGTCGGTAGCCGTCAGGGCGATCGTGACGGACGAGTCCTCCGCCAGCGACACGGAGCGCGCGACCGCGACGGGCGCGTGGTTGGCACTCGTTGCGCCGACAACGGTCACGGTGGCTGGCGCGGACGTCAGCTTTCCGTCGTTGGCGGTGAATTCAAAGGTGTCGTTGCCGACCAGGCCGAGCAGGGGCGGGATGTAGACCACCAGGGGGGGGCTCCCGATGAGCGTCCCGTATTGTGGCTGCTGCGTGATCGTGTAGAAGAGGGGATCGCCATCCGGATCGGTTGCCGTGAGCCCGATCGGAAGCTGGAGAAGGTTGAGAATGGAAACCGTGGTGCCGCGGGCCGTCGGCCGATCATTCACCGGTGTGACGGAGAGTGAGATCGTCGCGGCGGCGGAGGTGAGTGCCCCGTCATTGACGGTGAATTTGAAGGAATCCGTGCCGTTGTAATTCGGGTCAGGATCATACACCACCGAGGGGGGAGTACCGCTGAGAGTGCCGTGAGCCGGCGCCTGCGTGATGGCGAACCGCAGCGCATCGCCATCCGGGTCGGAGCCCGAAAGGTTCAGGGAGGTCGAGACGTCCTCCGCGGTGGATTTGGAGGCCGCGATCGCGGAGGGCGCGTGATTGGCGGCAGCGGGAATCAGAACGGTAACTTCGGCGGAGTAGGGACTCTCCAGGCCGGCGCCGCTCACAGCGGTAATCGAGAAGTAGTAAGTGGTATCCTCAGTCAGTCCCGATGCTACAAATGTAGTCGTCGCACCCACGGACTGGGACCAGTCATAGGTCCGGCTCCGGGTGCCCCGGTAGATCCGGTACCCGGTGGTTTGCGCGTCTGAACTGGCATTCCAACCGAGGGTCGCCGAGGCAGCCAGGACGGTGGAAGGGCAGGCCAGAAGGAGCACCCAGGTTGATGTGCGAAAACTCTTGGAGAGCCGATAGTAAAAATGTCGGAGGTCCACGTGCGTCGTCTGTTGTTTGAAAACCGACGACGGAGACGAAAAGCCTCTCAGCCAACTCGCATTGGCTGATCAAATCGGAAATCCGAAAAATCGGAAACCGCGGTGCATTCGCCCGACATCGCGCGTCCGAGGCAGGGTGGGATCCTCAATCCTGCGCGATTCCCGTCGTCGAGGTGGCGCGGAGATTGAAGAATCCGACGAGAACGTCAAGTGCCCAATCGGGGTAATTCAAAAAAACCGGCGGATAGGTCAAAACCGCGCCTCATTGCCGCCGCGCGGGCGGGAACAGGCTATTCCTCTTCTTCGGGGGGAGAGCGGTGGAGTCCGACCTTTTGGGCAATCTCGTCGAATTCCTCGCGACTTACGTCGCCCAGTTCCTTGCCGCGTCGCTTGAGGTGTTCGTTGATCTTGACGGCCTTTTCGACCATGGCTTCGTGGGTGCCTTCGGAGCCGCCGATCAAGGCGAAGTTGTGCCCGGTGGTGATCCGCTTGTGGCCATCGGAGTCCAGTCCCACACCGAGGAGCCCGGCTTTCTTTTTCGCCATGGGTCCTCAGGCTAGGTCCCGGACGGCACCCGTCAAGGAAGGGGGCGCGCCGCGAGCGTCACCGCCCTGATCCCGCTCCTGACGGCGGTTCACACCGAGGGGGCAAGCGCACGGCGGTTCGTCTGCCCGGGCCGCGCGGAATTCGGTCCTCGCGCGGGCACCGGCGCCGGGGCCGGCTCCGGAGCCCCGGAAACGGCAGCATCCAGGGCAGGCTTCGGCTCGCGGAGGATGGAGATGAACTGCTTCATGGCCGGGGAGAGCACCTTGCTTTTCTTGAGGATGGCGGCGACCGGACGGCTGCAGTCCGAGCCGGTCAGTTCGACCTCGGCGAGCGTGCCGTTGCGCACCTCCTGGGCGACGGTGGATTGCGGGATGATCGAGACGCCCAGTTCAATCTCGACCGCGCGTTTCACCGTCTCGATATTGTCCACCTCCATGACGTGCTGCACCTCCACCCCTCCGCTGCGGAAGGCCTTGTCGATTGCGCGCCGTGTCGGGATATCCGGTTCGAAACTGATGAACCTTTCGCCCTGAACGGCGGTCAGAGGAACGGAACCGCGGCCGGCAAGGGCGTGCCGGGGCGAACACACCAGGACCAGCTTGTCGCGCCAGAGCGGAACCACTTCGAGGCGGCTTTCCTTCACCGGATACGCCACCAGTCCGATATCCGAGACGTTGCTGAGCACATCCTCGTAGACCCGGTTGGCGCGGTGATACTCGACATGGACATTGACGGTGCGGTGGGTCCGCAGGAACCGCTTCAGGTACGGGGGAAGATCGTAGAGACCAATGCTGTAGATCGTCGCCACCCGCAGCGTGCCGGAGACCACGTCCCGCAATTCCTGGAGCTGTGCCCGCAGGGTGTCGTACGTCTGGATGATCTGCTTGCTGTGCTCGTACAGGATCTGCCCTTCCTGCGTCAGGCGGAACTTCTTCTTGCTGCGCTCGATAAGCGTGGCGTGAAATTGGTTTTCCAGCGACCGGATCTGCTGACTTACCGCCGATTGGGTGATGTCGTTGATCTGGGCCGCCTTGGTGAAGCTCTCGGTTTCCGACAGATCGCAGAAGACCTTGAGCGTCTCTATTTGCATAAGCTCATGATCGGACGCGAGGTGCTTTGGTCAAGTTTTTCTTATGAGAACCGCCGGCCATCCGCTGCCATGGCCACGCCAAAATAGGGGGCTCCGTGTTCATGCGAACCCTCGCCCGTTATGCCATAGTGTCCGGTGTGCCGATCTATCCGCGAGGTCCCTGGTCCCTCGTCGCAGGGCCCTTCCTGATTTTCAGACGGGCTCTTATGAATTTCTGGAAGCGATTTTGTCTGCCCCGGGTGACCCGCGGCGTCGTCTCTTTGGCGCTTGGATTGGCGGGCGGGGACGCCATGGCCGCTTCTCCGGCCGTATTCGTACCCGTGCCCGGACACGATGGGACCGATCCCGGGGCGCCGGTGGCCTGGGCCGTCGGGAATGAGGTCGTGGTCCGGTTCAAGGCGGGGGGGGTGCCGCGGCTTCGAGCGCTTCGAGGCGCTCTGGCGGATTCGATCCGCTGGCTGATGCCTGCGGAACAGCGCGCGCTTGCAAGGGCTCGAGTCGTCGCCCCAATCCTCGATCGACTCGCGGTGGTGACATTGCCGCCCGGCACCGATCTGGCCACCGGACTCGCGGAGCTTACGGCGGACCCGCAAGTGGAGTACGCGGAGCCGAATCTTCGGATGGAACTGGCGGAGACACCTCTTCCGGACCCGATTGTGGCCCCGAACGATTTCGAGTTTGCCCAGCAATGGTCGCTGCATAACGCGGGTCAGACCGGGGGAAAGACGGGCGCTGATCTGGACGCCCTCCACGCGTGGGCGGTGACCACGGGATCCACCAATGTGGTCGCGGCGATCGTCGACACCGGCATGGATTTCTTTCACCCGGATCTCGCCCCGAATGCCTGGATAAACCCGGGTGAAATCCCGGGAAACGGTGTGGATGACGACGGGAACGGGTACGTGGACGACATTCACGGCTACGATTTCGTGAGCAATGATGGCGATCCCATGGACGACAACATCCACGGGACGCACGTGGCGGGCATCCTTGGCGCGGCAGGCGACGACGAGAACGGGATCGCCGGCGTCACCTGGAGGGTGCGTCTCATGGCGGTCAAGGCCTTCGACGAGGCGGGGTCCGGGACCCTCGATGACACGCTGTCTGCGATTGGGTACGCGCTGGCGGAGGGTGCGCGGATCATCAATGCGAGTTGGGGGACGACGGTGCCGTCGCGGGCGCTGGCGGAGGTCGTTGGCGGGGCGGTCCAGGATGGTGTCGTTTTCATCGCGGCCGCGGGCAACAACGGCAGCGATGTCAGCTTTTATCCGGCTGCGCTCCCCGAGGCGATCGCCGTCGGGGCGAGCAATGCGAGGGACGAATCGCCGGGATTCTCGAACTTTGGCAGCTTCGTGGACCTCGTCGCGCCCGGGGATTCCATCTACTCCGCGGCGCCGAATGCCTCCTGGGCGTTCTTGAGCGGGACTTCGATGGCCGCCCCGCATGTCAGTGGCGTCGCGGCGTTGCTCCTGTCCGTGCGACCGGATTTCACTCCCTCCCAGATCCGCGCCATCCTGACGAGCACGGCCCATGAACTGGAGACTGACCGGTACACGGGGGCGGGCCGCGTGGATGCGGCCCGCGCCGTTCAAATCTCCGAGCCGCTTCCGGACGCTGAACTCGCGGTGCCGGACGATCTGGCCGGAATCATGGATCTCCAGGGCGCCGCGGGCGGGCACCGTTTCGCCGGGTATCGGATGGAGCTTGGCAGCGGTCAGCGACCGGGAACCTGGCAAGTCCTGGCGGCCGGGGGGACACCCGCCGAGGACGGTGTTGTTGTTCACGGCTTCGACACCACCGCCCTGGATGATGGCGTGTATGCTTTGCGTCTCCTGGTGACCAACACCGTTGGGCAGACGGCCGTCGCGCGGAAGGTCGTCCACGTCCGCAACGTGGTCCTGTCGGAGCCGTTGAACAACGACGTCCTGCGCCTGGGAGAAATGGTCGCCGTGCGCGGGACGGTCGGCGGCCAGGGAAGGCAGTTCGAGGTCGCATGGGGCGTCGGCAAATCGCCGGAGACATGGGAGACCCGTGGAATGGACCTCATCCAAGGCGGCATCAGTCCACTCGAGGACGAGCTGCTGGCCTGGTGGGACACGGGCGTCGTTCCTACAAACTCGTTCCTGACCCTGCGCCTGACCGCCCGCCGAGACGGTCGGGTCGTGGGGGAGTCGTTTGCGCGCATGGTTCACCTGGAGCCGCGCCTGAGACCGGGCTGGCCGCGGTACCTTCCGTTTTCGGACGAATTCCCGCCGGATGACTGGCGCGAATTCAATGTCGCGGACCTCTTTGGGGACGGACGCCGGGAGGTCGTGCTGGTGGACCACGGCGAGGCCGATGGCCGTCCGCCCCGTCTTCGCGTGTTCGATCCCGCCGGGAGCGAACTCTGGAGGCGGGATCTGCCGACAGGCGCGCCCGAGCACGACGCGCCGGTTATCGGAGACCTCGACGGAGATGGCCGGCCGGAGATCGTGGTCGATTCGGGGGCTGATGGCGAGATCCTGGCATTTCACGGCGACGGCAGGCCCGTGGGTGGAGGCTGGCCGGCACGACCCGGCGGGACTCACTTCGGAAAGCTTCTGGCCGACCTGGACGGGGACGGCCGGTTGGAAGTGGTCGCCGTCTCGAGTCCGCCTCCGGACCTGGTGAGCGTCCAGGAGCGATCCCTCGTCGTGCTGTCCTCCGATGGAACGGTGTTGAGGCGATGGAGGCTCGACGGCTGCTCCACACCCGTGAATGCGCCGGAGCAACTCCCGGCCGTGGCCAATCTGGATGAGGACCCGCCATTGGAGATCGTTGCGGTCAATGGCTGCCATAATGTCAGCGCATTCGACCTGGATGTCCCCGACGGCCCTGTGTGGACCGCCGAGACCTCGGCGCACCTGGTGGCCTCGCCGGTCGTTGCCGACCTCGAAGGCGACGGGTTGGAGGAAGTCATCATTGGGGGTGAAAAACAGGGAAAAGGCACGCCCGGGGGCCTTTACCTGTTTGAACATGACGGCAAGCGCCGGCCGGGGTGGCCTGTGCTCGTGGAGGAATCGTTCGAATCCAGTGCCGCCCTGGCCGACCTCGACGGCGATGGATGGCTCGACATCCTTGTGGCGGGCTGGGACGCCGGCACCCTGCACGCCGTGCGCGCCGATGGCTTTGAACTTCGCGGCTGGCCGATCGAGAATGAAGTCAATGCCCTCATGCGATCGGTGCCCGTCGCCGGCGACGTGGATGGTGACGGTCATGTCGATGCCGTCCTTCCCTCTCCGGGTTACTGGCTGCACCTGGTCCTCACCGGGGACACGTCCCGCGCGGGCGGAATTCGCGCCTGGCGCTTCGATGGGTCGAAGATTGATTTCCAGCCTTTGCTGCCTCCCGACGGGCTTGTGATGGAAAGCGCGGCCGGCACCAACTCGCAACGCTTTCCGCCGGCGGTCCTCACCGACCTCGACGGTGATGGCTGGCTGGACGTCGTTGCCTCGACAACGTTGGACCGCGCGTATTCTCCGACGCCGCCTCTGGCGACCCCGAAGATGCGCTCGAGCCTTTACGCATGGTCGCTCCCGGTTGCCTTTAGCCCCGACCATTTCCCCTGGCCGACCTTTCAGGGAGGACCGGGAAGGTCCGGTCGCTATGTCCGACCCCGCCCCGTGAATCGTCCGCCGGTGATTCATGACCTGCCCGACCAGACCGTCGATGTGGGCGGGGCATTTCATCCGCTTGCCCTCGACAGGTACGTCGAGGACCCCGACGGCGGCGTCCGGCGCCTGAGTTGGTCGGCGCGCGGGCAGAAGGATCTGAACGTGGAAATTCAGAGTGGCCGCGTCCTGGTGGTGTCCGTCCCCGATGCCGGGTGGGCGGGAACCGAAACGATCGAATTGACGGTCCGGGATCCGGCCGGCGGGGAGGCCTCCGCAAGCGTCGTGTTCTCGGTCATCCCGGGCTACCAGGGCCCGAACGCCGTGGCGGACGTCGCGTCCACGGACGAGGAGAACCCCGTGGCCGTCCAGGTGCTGGCCAATGACACCTCGCCGACAGGTCGTCCGTTGCGCGTTGCCGGCGTGAGTCGACCCGCCGCCGGATCGACGGTCCTGCTCGCCGACGGCTCGATCGAATACACGCCCGCCCCGAATTTCTTCGGTCAGGATTCGTTCGAATACACACTGGCCGACGACGACGGTGGCTTTGCCTTTGGCGAGGTCCAGGTGGAGGTTCGCGGCATCAACGATCCTCCTTCGCCGTCGACGGATCGCCTCATTCTGGACGAGGACACAACAGTCGATTTCGATCCGCTCACCAACGACGCGGATGTTGATGGGGATATCCTCTCGCTGGTGGCGATCGACGAGCCGACGGAGGGTCACCTCCAGGCGCTCGGCGGGACGTCGTTCCGGTTTGTGCCGCCGCCGGACTATTTTGGTGTGCAGTCGTTCAGCTATGTGGCGCGGGATCCCCTGGGACTCACGGCGACCGGAGAGGTCGCGATCCTGGTCAAACCCGTCAACGACCCGCCTCGACTTCAGGACCAGGTGGTCACGGCCAATCGGAATCGTTCCGCCGACGTGATCTATGATGCGTTCGATCCGGATGGCGACCCGCTCGTGTACACCGTCATCGACGGTCCGACCAACGGTGTGCTCTTCGCCTACCCGACTGTCGCCAATTACTCACCGCGGAAGGGCTTCACCGGGTCCGATCGATTCACCTACACCGCGACGGATGGCGTCGTGACCGTCGGACCGGCCACGGTCACCCTGACCGTCACAGGCAACAACAATCCGCCGGAAGTCGATCCGGTCGACACGGTGACGGCTGTGGATCAGGAGATCACCCTGAACCTCCAGGTTCGCGACGCCGATGACGATCCCGTCGCCCTGCGAGTGGACCGTGCCCCAGCGCACGGTTCCGTGCGCCTGGCGGGCACCCGGGCCGTGTACATGCCGGAGCCGGCCTTCATCGGAATGGATGCCTTCTCCGTGCGCGGGTCCGATGGCAAGGACGAGGGGCTGGCCGGTTTGATCAGCATTCGGGTCACCGATGAAAACACCGCGCCGGTGGCGCAATCTGCCGTCCTGACCGTGCCCCGGAACCAGACCTCCACGATCAACCTTCAGGCCGTGGATGCGGAGAACAATCCTCTCACCTACCTGGTGGTGACGAATCCTGTCCATGGCGCGCTCGAAGGAACGCCGCCAACGCTGTCCTATGTCCCGGCGAAAAACTTCCGCGGTCTGGATCACCTGTGGTTCACCGCCCGGGATCGTTCCCTGACCAGCGAAGTCGCCGTCGTCCACCTGCTTGTTCGCGATCCCAACGTCGTTCCGGCGGTCACGAATCAAACCGTGTTCCTGCGCCGCGACCAGTCCGTCGACATCCGCCTCGAGGTGATCGACCCGGACGGACAACTGCTGCAATCGGCCATTCTCAAAGGACCGAAATCAGGAACCCTGTACGGCCTGGGCGTCGAATACAGGTATCAGCCCAAAGCCGGATTCGAAGGTCGCGATTCCTTCACCTTCCGGGTTTGGGACGGTTTCGCGCTCAGTGCGGAGGGGTCGGTGTCGATCGTGGTCGAGCAGGGGCAAAGCGCCCCGCCACAGTTCACCTCGGTTCGTCGCACCGCCGCCGGCGTGGAACTTAGCCTCGAGGCTGACCCGGGGCTGAATCTGCTTCTTGAGACGTCCGAGGACCTGGTGCACTGGGAACCTCTGATCACCCTGTCGAGCGGCAGCGGAACCGTGAGCTGGATCGACGCGGGCGGCGCCGATTCCGCGTGGCGCTTTTACAGGGCCTCCGTGCCTTCTGGAGCCAAATGAAGGCTTTTTCGGCACTCCAGGACCCCGAAACCACCAGAATACCTGAAAAAAGGGCCGTTTTCGCGAGTTTTCCCTTGCAGGCGGGCTCGCCGCCTCCTTAGAACGCGCTTTGCCGTCTCATCGGAGCGAATCCTCAAACCACAACATCTATGGCGAAACCTCTCACCAAATCACAACTGGCTGCGTCGATCGCGGACAAGGCAGGCCTGACCAAAAAACAGGCGACCGAAGTGCTGGCCATCATTACGGAGCTCTCCTACAAACACGCAAAGGACACCTTCACGCTGCCGGGAGTGGGGAAGCTTGTACTGGTCAATCGAAAGGCTCGTATGGGCCGGAATCCCAAGACCGGCGAGAGCATCAAGATCCCCGCCAAAAAGGTGGTCAAATTCCGCGTCGCGAAGGCCGCGAAGGACGCGATCCTCGGATCGAGGTAGAGACCGGTCCCAGCCAAAGGCACCCCCGTCTCGGGGTGCCTTTTTTGTGTCGATGAGGTGACGCTTTGCGCTGAACGACGTCTCCACGAATCGGTCCGCGCCCGTCCCTCTCCAGTCGGACGTGTCGGGCGGGTGAGGAGGCCCCCCCGCGGCTGCGGGGGCGGGCGAGGGTTTTCGCGACGCGGATCATAGCTGTGAGCCGTTCGAATCTTTGAACCGGGACCATTCCAGGATCGGAATTGTCGGGTGTGGCGCCTTGGGCAGCTATTACGGGGCCTGTCTCACCCGGGCCGGCCACGACGTTCATTTTCTCCTTCGTTCGGACTACGAGGTCGTCCGGGCGCATGGGGTGCGGATCCGGCGGGCAGGCGGCGAGTTCGTCGCGCGGCCCGCGCCGGCCCGCCTGCCGTCCGAGGTCGGGCCCTGTGACCTCGTCATCATCGCGCTCAAGACGACCGCCAATTCCGCGCTGACGAACCTGCTGCCGCCGCTGATCCGATCGGAAACGGCCGTTCTCACGCTCCAGAATGGACTCGGCAACGAGGAGTACCTCGCGAACCTCGTCGGCTCCGAGCGGGTCCTGGGAGGTCTCTGCTTTGTCTGCCTCAACCGAATTGCGCCAGGGGTGATCGATCACATGGCCCATGGGCGTATCGTGCTCGGGGAATTCCGGCGGCCGGTGTCCAGGCGCGCGCAGCAGATGGCCTCGTGGTTTCGAGCGGCTGGCGTGCCGTGCGACCTCGCGGAAAACCTCGAATGCGCCCACTGGGAGAAGCTCGTGTGGAACATTCCGTTCAACGGGCTGGGGGTTGCCGCAGCCGCCGGCGTGGAAAGCGTCCTGGCTGGCCGTGTGCTGGACCCGGAGCATTTGGGCCGGTGCCTCGCGACCGATTCGCTCTTGGCCAGTGAGGAATGGCTCGAACTCGTGCGGGAGTTGATGGACGAGACGATCGCGGCGGCCCACGCGCAGGACCTGTCCGTGCCCTCGACGACTGCCGACGTTCAGATTGAGCGCACGCGCCAGATGGGGCCATATCGCGCCTCGACCCTCATCGACTTTGAGAAGGGGCTTCCCCTGGAATTGGACAGCCTGTTCGGCGAGCCCCTGCGTCGGGCACGGGGCGCCGGCGTCAAGGCCGCGCGGCTTGGGACCTTGCTCGCGGTGCTGACGCAACTCGACGCCCTGCGGTCGGCCGCGCCGGGAAAGACGGGTTGAGGGGAGAGAATCGGCGGCCCGCGATTCGAGGGGTTCGGACCTCGGACCGCCGCTGGGCTTCAATCCCCGAGGTTTGGGGCACCCTTTCCGCGCTTCGCGGCCCCACGCGCGCGAAGGCGGGCGAAGGCCCGTCGGAGGGGGGAGGGAAGGGGTGGGGACCGGTTCACGGGTGGGTGGAGGCGAGTCCGGGCGACCGTTGCATCAGCTCAATCTCGTAGCCTTCGGGGGCATCAACAAAGGCAAAGCCGCTGCCGTCGGGTTTGACGTGGGGTCCATCCGAATAACGGAGTCCGTGTTGTTCGAGGTGTTTGCCGAACGCCTCGAGATTGTCGACCTGGAATGCGAGGTGCGTCAGATCGGGTTGGACGGTGACCGGACCGCTGTCGGGGAAGTGGCAGAGTTCGAGCGTCTCCTCGCTTTCAGGCGCTTTGAGAAACACGAGCTCGGAGCCGCGGGGCGATTTGTGGCGCCGGACCTCCTGGAGACCGAGGATGTCACGGTAGAAGGCCACCGACCGGGCGAGGTCATTCACGCGGTACCGCGTGTGGAGGAGCTTGAATGCGAGGCGCATGGTGGGACCCTACCAGGCAGGGCCGAACGGGTCACCGCGGAACTGTCGCAGCCTCGAGTCCGTTCTGTTCGCTCCGAGAGGTCCGGGCGCCGCTTGCCAAAGGGATCGGCGCTCCGTTTAATCCGCCCTGTGTCGCCGCAGCAGACACTGCGAAGTCCGGTTGGCCTTTCTGGGGTCGGCCTGCACGGTGGGGGCAAGGTCCACATGAAGTTCCTTCCAGCCCCGCCGAACTCCGGCATCTGCTTTCGGCGTGTGGACCTTGAGGGCGAGCCCGAGATCGAGGCGCGGGTCGATTTCGTGGGCGACACGGCGCGATCGACGACGCTGGCCCGCGGCAACGCGCGGGTGCACACGGTCGAGCACGTCCTGGCATCTTTTCTGGGGTGCGGCGTCGACAATGCGATCGTCGAACTCGACGCGGGAGAACCTCCAATTGGAGACGGGAGCGCCCTGCCCTATGTCCAATTGATCGCGGAGGCCGGTCTTCAACCGCAGAGCGAAGGACGCCAGACCTACCAGGTGACGGATCCGATCGAACTAGTGGTCGGGGACACGACGATCGTGGCCCTGCCGCATGACCGACTCAAGATCACCTGCACCAACGCGGATCGGACTGGTCGGTACACGCAAGTGCACTCCCTGGAAATCACTCCTGAAACCTGGGCCACGGAATTGGCCCCTGCGCGGACCTTCTGTTTCTTCGAGGAGATCGAGACATTGGTGAAGAGTGGATTGATCCGGGGCGGCAGCCTCGAGAACGCGGTCGTCATTCGTGAGGATGCGGTTCTCACCACCGAACCGCTGCGTTTTCCGGATGAATTTGTACGGCACAAGATCCTGGATATTCTGGGGGATCTGGCCCTGACGGGCCGCGCGCTTCAGGCGCACGTGGTGGCGGTGCGTCCGAACCATCGGGCGAACTGTGAGTTGGCGCGCCGGATTGTTGAGCAGATGCGTCGCCGGGAGACCCTGTTGCACTCGTTCGCCCCGCCGCCGGCGAAGCCAGTGGCGGCCCGAGCCGCGGCCAACGGGGAGACGGGCGGGGCCGCGCAGGCGGACGCCGTCGATCTCAATGTCGATTATGTGATGAAGCTGCTGCCGCACCGGTATCCGTTCCTGATGGTGGACCGGGTGACCCAGGTGGAGGGCAATCGCATCCGCGCGTTGAAGAACGTGACGATCAATGAACCCTATTTCGCGGGGCATTTTCCGGGTCACCCCATCATGCCGGGCGTGCTTCAGTTGGAGGCGATCGCTCAGGTCGCCGGTATCCTGATGCTTCGTCAGGCCGAGAACGTTGGCAAATTGGCCTATTTCATGTCGGCCGAGAGCGTCAAGTGGCGTCGGCCCGTGCGGCCCGGGGACCAGCTTCAGATCGACGTGGAACTGACCAAAAGCCGCGGCAAGATCGGACGGGCTCGCGGCGTGTGCACCGTCGGAGGTGAGACCGTGAGCGAGGCAGAGGTGACGTTCATGCTGACGGACGGTTGATGCACGCCGCTCCTCCAATCTCCACGGCAGTTCACCCCACCGCCGTCATCCATTCGCAGGCCCGGGTGGGAGATGGGTGTGAGATCGGCCCTTTCTGCGTCATCGGCCCGGATGTCTCGCTTGGCTCCGGCAACCGCCTCCACAGCCATGTCGTCATTGACGGACACACCACCCTCGGGGCCCGCAATGAGATCTTTCCCTTCGCGACGATCGGGTTGAAGACCCAGGACCTGAAGTGGCGCGGTGGATTGACCCGGACGGAGATCGGAGACGGCAACACCATCCGCGAGGCGGTCACGATCCACAGCGCGACCGCGGATGGAGAGGTCACTTCGATCGGATCCAACAATCATATCCTGGCCTACAGTCACATCGCCCATAACTCGCTTATCGGCGATGGGGTCACGATCTCCAGCGCCGGCCTCGCCGGGCATGTCGTCATCGAGGATTGCGCCGTGATCGGAGGCCACGCCCTTATCCACCAGTTCTGCCGGATCGGCACCATGGCCATCGTCGGCGGCTGCGCGAAGGTCGTCCAGGACGTCCCTCCCTATATGCTCGCGGATGGCAACCCAGCCAGCATCCGGACCGTCAACAAGGTCGGTCTGGAACGTAACGGTGTTTCCGAAGAGGCGACGGCCGCCCTCAAGGTGGCTTTTCGCTGGTTGTTTCGTGAGAACCTTTCGATTTCGAACGCTTTGGCCCGTATTGAAAATGACCTGCCGCCGTTGCCCGAGTTGCAGCACCTGGTGCTCTTTATCCGCGCCAGCGATCGGGGCATCAGCAAATGAAGGACAACCCGGCGCCAGTCGCGCCGACGCGTTGCCCGCCAAAACCTCAACACTCCCCTCATCCTTCGCTCATGAGTTCTGAATCCGAGAATCCATCCGCCCCTGGAACGCCCGGCCGCCCAGCCCTGCGGCGACGCTCCGGTCGTGGCCGAACCTTTCGTCCGCGGCACCGGCTCTCGAAGCCGAAGCTCGAGACGGCCGAGGATTCCACCTCGACTTCAACTCCCGCGGCCGTTTCAGCGGCGCCCCCCGCTAAATACGAGGCACGGCGCGATACCGAAGCCGTTTCGGAGGATATCCCCGCCTCGACACTGCCGGTGGACGTCGCCGACCAGGTCGCCCTGAGCTCCCAGCCGGAATTGGAGACCGAGACGGAATCCGAGGCCGAAGCCGGCGCCGGACAGAGGGAGGACCAACCCCGCGAACCTTTCGTCACCCGCCAGCCCCGCGAGCGGCCCCTCCGACCGCCTGCGCCTGTCTCCGCAGCGGCAGCCCGAGCCGCGGCTCCGCCCATGCTGCCCGGGTCAGTGGAGGCGTTGTCCTATCGCCCTGCGTCGCCTCGCTCGGTCGAGCAGGCCGTGCTCGAGGTCAAACGAATCGTTGATGGTCTCGTTCAGGCCCTTCAAGACATGGAAGAGGTCCTGGAACTTATCGAAGACGCCGAGCAGCAGAAGGTAGCCGATGAGCGGGAGATCGAACGGTTGCAGGAAATGCTGCGGCAAGTCACCCAGGTCCGGGACCGGCTCCCCTCTCTGCCCCCCAGTGGTGAACGCGGACGGCCGGAACGTCCTGAGCCCGCCTCCAGTCAGCGTGCCGGCCATGGAAGCGGCTCTGGTCATGCCCCGGGGCAGGGTCAGGAGCAGGCCCACGGTCATGGCGGAGGCGAGGACCGTCTGGGGGGCGGACGTCGTCGCCGCCGCGGTCGCGGCCGCGGCCGAGGGCGCGACTCGGAGGGAACGGATTCCCCCAACCGTGCGCCCGCCGGCACCAGGGGTGGCGAGAATGCCGGGTCACGGCAGGATCAGGGTTTCACCGGCGAGACGGAATCGGCTGAAGGCGGCCGCCCAAGAGGCGAGACCTCGCGGCGATCGAACGCCGAGGATTCCGGAGCGACGCCGTCGGCGCCCGGCGAGTCCGTCGGCGACGGGTCGGCTTCACAGGCGGAGGCTTGAGCGACACGCACGGGCGGCTCATGGTCGGCCTCGACCATGAGCACCACCATCACCAGCCGACGTGAGTTTCTTGCACGGACCGCCGCCGCTGCCGCGGCGACGGTTCTTGCTCCTGCCAGCGCAGCCCCCGCCAACGCCATCGGCGACGCGCCGCCCCAGAAGCATCGACTCCGCAAGGCGGTCATGTTCGGCACTGTCGGGGTGCCGGGATCGGTGCTGGAGAAGTTCCGCGCCGTCAAGGACGCGGGATTCGACGGGGTTGAACCGAACGGTGGAATGAACCAGGACGAGGTGGTGCGGGCGCTGGAAGAGACCGGCCTGGAGGCGGCAAGCGTTTGCTGTCATACGCATTGGAATCATCCCTTGTCGGACCCGGATCCGTCGACGCGGGCGGCCGGGCTGGAAGGCTTGAGACAATCGCTTCGGGACGCCAAGCGGTACGGGGCGGGTTCCGTCCTCCTGGTTCCGGCGGTTGTGAAGGAGGAGGTCAGTTACGCCACGGCGTGGGATCGGTCCGTGGAGGAGATCCGAAAGGCCGTCCCGCTTGCCGAGGAACTCGGCGTCTCCATCTCGATCGAGAATGTCTGGAATAACTTCCTCCTGAGTCCGCTGGAGGCGGCGAGGTATGTCGACCAGTTCAACAGCCCAAACGTCGGCTGGCACTTCGACGTGGGCAACATCATCAACTACGGCTGGCCGGAGCACTGGATTCCGGTCCTCGGCAAGCGGATCCGGCGGATCCACCTCAAGGAGTTCAGCAGGGAGAAGGCGGACAAAGAGGGGCGCGGCGCCGGCTTCGGTGTCGAATTCCTGAAGGGCTCGAACAACTGGCCAAAGATCATGAAGGCCTTCGCCGACGCCGGCTACTCGGGATGGGCCATCTCGGAACAGTGGGGTGCCGACTCACCGGAGGGCCTGCGCAAACTCTCCAACGAGATCGACCGGATCCTCGAGGCGTGAGCGACGAGGTGACGGGCCAGAGGCGGGGAAGCCATTTCTCCTCAGAAGGACTCCTAGAACCGGAACGAGACCCCGGCATGCACCGCGAAGGCGGACGCGAAATCAATCTCGGCCCGCCGGCCATCGATGCTGTCGCGAAAGGATTCTGAAGGCTGCCAACGCGCCGCCGCCGTGAGACTCGCCTTGTCCCAAAGCGCCCAGTCCAGCCCGAGTTGGACGAAACCGCCGACCACGAAATCACTGGAACCTCCATGCCCGCTCACGGTCACCGGCTCCGAGGTCCCGATGGTGCTCGACTCGCGGTAGGACTGGTCCGAACTGATGATGAGGGCGAGGATGCCCGCCGACAGGACGCTGTTGAGGCGGCCGGTCAACTGGGACTCCAGGTAGAGCCCGCCAGTGATCGGAAAGACGTCGGTGTCGAGCGCCCATGTCCCGTTCAGAACCCGCGCGTCGCCAAGCGTGCGGATCGTGCGGGTTGGCACCGAGCCGATTCGCGGGACATCGGCATCTGGCGAACCTTCGAAGGGTGCCGGCGGCAACGCCTCCGGCGGTGTCCCGTTGAGCGAATAACTGTCCTCCAGGACCTCGGCCGTGGTCATGAACGTCCCGCTTGCCCGTCCATCGATGTGCTGGTAGCCGATCCCGATCAGCAGGCCCCAGTCCGAATTCCCCGCATCCCCCAGACTTCCGCGGTATTCGAGGTTGGCGGAGGGTTGAACAAAATCGCCAGCGTCGGACCGCGAAAGCGTCCCCGGCGAGGATGTCGTGGAGAGGACAAGTTGATCGTCGCGCAACTGCGTCGCACCCCGGTATCCCCAGTTGACCGTGGTGTTCTCGGCATTTCCAGTCGCGTCCACGCGATTGAAACCGTCGTCGTAGTTCCGAGCGATGGCCCCGCCGGTCTCTGGTCCGGCCCCGGCGACCGAGCCGTACGCGCCCAGCCGGCTGAAATTCACATGTGCGTTGAGCAGGGCGCCCCCGCTGAAGGTGAGTGACTGGCTCTGGGCGAGGACCGCAACCGGGGTTGCCGTAACCGCCAGGCCAAGGAACCGGGTGACCCAAAACCGAGCATGGCGGTCGGCTCGGATCGTGTGATTTTTGGCGGCGTCGCCGGAGGCACGGCGCCAGGGGATGCGGCTGGTTTTCATGCGAGATAAGGAATCGTGAGCGGACCCTGCGGGAGAACCGCCACCCGCGACTGCGGCCCAAATCGCTGCAGTTCGCGGGCAACCGTCTCCGAAATGTCGTGGCACGGGGTGAGATGGCATGCCCGGACCACGTCGTCGGGCAGCGTCGAATGGATGAGCACTCGCGCGCGCCGTTGGATGATCGCCTGTATTTGCGCCTGCCATTGTTCCGGCCGGACAAAGCCCGGGGTCGCGAGCCGGGTCAGGATCTCCTCCGGGCTCGAACTTTCATGAAGGAGATGATCGAGCGAACTCCCCGCCGGGACGCCCTCCCGGCACTCGCACGCGAGTATGAGTGTCCCGCCCTCCGTCAGGATTCGGGCGCCCGCGCTCATGCCCTTGACGCCCTGGTACAGATTGAGATCGAGCGGGTAGCCCGAATTGGTCGTGACGACGACCTCAAACGGGGATTTGACCTTCTGCATGGCCGAGGCACGAACGAAGTCCAAGCCGGTCTTGTGGGCCGCGAGCAGGTCGCCGGCAAAGACGCCGGTGATCTGCCTCTGCTCGTTCAGGCTGACGTTCAGCAGGAAACTAGGCCCGCAGCGCAGCGCGATCGCGCGCAGTTCCTCCCAGAGCGGGTTGCCATCGGTGACGCCAAAGGTCGCGCGCGGATCGCCAATGTGACGAAAGCCGTGATTGCTCATCACGGTCGCCAGGCCGGCGACGCCCGGCATGAGGCCCTTGGGTCCGCCGCTGAAACCGGCGAAGAAATGGGGCTCAATGAATCCGGTGACGATCCGCAGATCGGCTTCGACTGCGATCCGGTTCAGCAGGGCCGGCGTGCCATCGGCGGTGCATCCCAACGCGACAAGACCCTTGGCGTCCTCGCAGTCGTGGTTTACCACGCGGTAATCCCGGACGACCTCGGGCGTCAGCATGCGCTCGAGTTCGGAGCGCGTATTGCCGCGGTGGGTCCCGGTCTGGTTGAGGAGAACGAGATTCTCACGGGGATGCCCCTCGAGATGGTCCAGGAGCCACGGAATGATCCGCTCGTTGGGCGTGGCCCGTGTCAGGTCCGTGAAAAGGATGCAGACGCGGTCCGATGGGCGAACCCGCTCGCGCAGCGGTTCGGAGGCTGTCGGGTGGCGGAGGGCGGCGAGGACCGCCCCCTTCTCATCGGGCAATCCCGGGCGGTCCGTTGGCTCGATCACTGTCGTCCGTCCACTCGGGAGGTCGATCTCGAGACGGCCATCACCATAGGCAAGCGCGACTTTCAGCGGTGGCCGATCCATGGCCGCAGGGAATCAGATGCCGGCAATCGGAACAAGTCTAGTGAGTGCGCCTTTCCACCGCGCGATCAGACGGGCTCTTAGAGCTTCTTCTTGTCCTTGTCCTTGTCCGTCCATTCGAAGGGTACGGAAATGCGACCGGTCGCATAGACGCGCGCCTGCCGGCCCGCCTGTCCGAGCCACCGGGCGGCGGCGTTGAGCGTGCGTGGAAGGATCGAAACCGAATCCGCACCCAACATCGCGGCCGCCCGCTCGCGGAGTTGCAGGGGCCGAAGTGACGACCCCGCGAAATTCGAGGCGCCCGGTTGCCGGACGATGCCGTCGTCGCCCACCCGCAACTGAAGCCTGCCAAGGGTGTACTCGCCGGGATCGGCGCCGGCGGCTGCCATGGCGTCCGTCGTGTAGTAGAGCTGATCGTGGGGCACCAGCTTGTGAATGAGGCGGAAGAGTGAGGGCGAGACGTGCAACCGGTCGGCAATGAGTCCAATGACGAGCTTCGGATGGTCGAGAACGCGCCAGAGAATGTTGTCGTGGCGATCGAGCTCCTGCGGACAGCCGTTGCCGAGGTGCGTAAAGCCGGTCGCGCCCGCCGCCACGGCCTCCTGGAGCTGCGCCGCCGAGGCGTCGGTGTGTCCCAGGCTGACCCGGATCTTCAATTTGGTTGCCAGGGAGATGGCGGCCGCTGCCTCGCGGCGTTCCGGGGCCATGGTCAGGAGGAGAAGATCATCGCCAGCCGCCTCCCTGAGCTCCCGAATCCGCGCCGGGATCGGATCCGTCATGAGGGCCGGTTCGTGGGCGCCGCAAAAACCCGGTTTTGCCGAGAGGAACGGACCCTCGAGGTGCCAGCCGTCGATGACATCGCGGACCTCGGTGTCCGATTCGCGCAGGGAGCGGAATCGCCGCAACCGGGACAACAGGCGTTTCCACTCGTCCGTGATCAGTGTCAGGAGAAACTGGCCTCCACCATCCTTCCGCCAGGCCCGCGTGGCCCGACGCAGGTCGTCGAGGGCCACATCGTCGCGTTGGAAGTCGACCCCGGCGTAACCGTTGACCTGCGGATCAAAGGGCAGCAGGGGCGGTCGATGGACAGAGGGCGGCGACGGCATGAGAGATCAGCGGGAACCCACTGCAACCACATGGCCGCGGGTTCGAAAGAACATCGATCCGTGCGCGATGGCGGGCGTTGCCAGGCAGGTTTCTCCAAGGGTGTTGGTGGCAAGGATGGAGAAGGTCGGCGTCGCCGGGACGACGTAAACCCGACCGGTTTCACTCGTGAAGTAGAGCATCCGACCGTCCGAAACAGGTGAGGCCGTGTACCCCTGCCCGACGGGCAGGCGTTCACTGTAGCGGATTGCGCCCGACACCACCTCGAAACACGTCACCACGCCGTTGTCCAAGCAGCCCCAGAGAAATCGGCCGACTGCGATCGGAGTTTGAAGATAGTTCCCCTGGCGGGGATGACTCCAGGCAATCCCCGGTGAGGACCCGTCGGGTCCCGGAGTGATGTCGCCCGCGGCGTCGGGGCGGATTGCGCGCATCGGCCGGCTGGCGCCGTGGGCGCTCGTCAGAACGATGGAGTCCCCCGTAAAGACGGGCGTCGGCACCGGGATGTCACCGCCTCCATTCATCCACCAGAGTTCCCTCCCGGTGGTGAACTCGTAGCCGGCGGTGCGATGCCAGCCGTTGACCACGATCTGAACCCTTCCCGGCGTCTCGACCACGGCCGGAGTGCCCCATGTGGGGACGTCATGCCGGGCGGTACGCCAGACTTCATGCCCGTCTTGCAGATCAAACGCCGAAAGAAAGGAGTCGCGTTGCACATCGCAGAGCACGATGACCCGGCCGTCGTGGATCACCGGGGAGCTCCCAAATCCCCACTGGGCGGTCGGCACCATGTAAAAACCCGCGTCCATGGGACCGAGGTCCTTCCGCCAGAGACGTCGGCCGTCCATGTCGAAACAGAAGAGCCCTTCGGAGCCCAGGATGGCGACGATGCGCCGCCCATCGGTGGCCGGCGTCGCATTGCAGTGCGTGGACTTCGGATGCCGCTTGACCCGGGGCACGCCCTCGAAGGCAGTGATGTCCCAGACGGCGCGCCCCGTCTGCCGGTCGAGTGCCAGCAGGTGCCACGCGTGCGGTCCCTGGTCGTCGGCGGGTTCGATGTCGCCATACAGGCCCACCTTCAATTCCGCCTCGCCGGGTCCCGTGGCGGTCGCCACGTAGATCCGATCCTTCCAGACGATCGGCGAGGCGTGGCTGAGACCCGGGATCTCGACCCGCCACAGCATATTGGAACCGGTGTCGACATCCCAGGATGACGGGAGGTTGGCGCTCGAATCAGTCCCGGAGGCCCGCGGACCGCGGAATTGGGCCCATTCCGCCCCTGGGCAGGAGATGATCCAGGCCGCGGCGCCCAGGATCACCAGGAGGCGCGATACCTTGCGCATGGGTCGATTACGCACCACGCAGCACCACAAGGCGAGCGCGCTGATGATTCAGGTGAGCGCCCCCTAGCCAGCTAGGCCGGAGGCAGATCGATGCTCCAGAGTTGGCGACCCAGGCGATTGTATTGGGTCACTGTCGCCACCGCCGAATTGGGGTCGAGGCGTACCGTCCCAAAGAACTGCTCGCCTGCCGAGGGTGGAGCGCCTTGAACGGCATTCGCGGGGCGAGAAGCCCATCGCGCTGTCGGTCCAAATGTGCCGTCCAGCGGCACAGGACCGTACGTGCCCGCGTGGAGCGGACCGCTGACGAATTCCCAGAAGGGATCGAAATCGGTGAACGCTGCCTTTGCCGGATCGTAATAATGCGCGGCGGCATAGTGCACATCGGCCGTGAGCCAGAAGACATTCCGGACCTTCTCGCGCTTGAGGAACGATAGCAGGCGCGCGATCTCAAGTTCACGTCCCAGGGGGCGGCCCGAATCGCCGTTGGCGAACGCTTCCCAACGGTTCCCTGAGTCGGCGACCAACAGGCCGAGCGGCATGTCGGAGCAGATGATCTTCCACCGGGCACGACTCTGACGCATGGCATCCTCCAGCCAGCTGAGCTGCGACTCTCCCAGAAACGCGGTGTCCGGCCCGGGGCGCGCCTGTCGGTTGGCGTTGTTTGGGCCCCGGTAACTGCGCAGATCCAGAAAGAAGAGATCACAAAGCGGTCCTCGCGAAATCTGACGATAGATGCGGCGATCGGCGGAAGGCCGCACCGGGAGGTAGTCAAAGAAGGCCTGCCGGGCGCGCGCAGCAAGGACATCCACGCTCTTTTCCGTGTATCGAGGGTCCTCGAGAAGTTTCTGTCCCGGATACCAGTTGTTGCGGACCTCATGATCGTCCCATTGGGCGAAAACGGGGACGACTGCGTGGCAGGCGCGCACGTGGCGGTCGAGGAGGTTGTAACGGAAGTTCCCGCGGAACTCGGCGAGGGTCTCGGCGACCTTGCTCTTCTCCTCCGTCACGACACTGCGCCACACCAGGCCGTCGCCCAGGGGCAGGGCGGGCACCACCGGGTTGTCGGCATAGATCACATCCCCGGAATGAACCAGGAATTGCGGTCGGAGGCGCCGAATCGAGGCGTACGTAAATAGTCCCCCCTGGGCCGCATCAATGCCGAATCCCTGGCCGCAGGTGTCGCCGCTCCATGCGAAGAAGACCTCGGCGGCTTCGCGCGCGGCGGTCCTGAGTTCGCCCGGCACGGGCGCACCTTCATCGGCGGAACCCCCACGCCCGTCGAATCGAACCCGATAGAAGACCCGCGCCCCCGGGGGAGGCCTTCCAGGAGGGTTTTGCCTGTGAAATCGGTGTCCGGGCCCACCACGGGTCCTTCCATCGCCTGGAAGTCCTGGAAATCCTCGTGGGTCGACCATTCGACCCGCATGCGGCTTTCACGGTCCGATCGGCTCCAGATCACCGCGGACTCCGCGGTGACATCCCCGCTGGCGACGCCAAATTCGATGCGGGGACGCGAACTGGAGATCTGGGAAGGGGCGCCGGCGAACTGGCCCCGAACGACGGCGGGCGCGGCAAGCATCGCGCCGCTGGCCCGCAGGATGCGGGTCGTGAACTCACGACGGGAGAGTTTCATGTGGATTGGGGGGAATGGCGGGCGAGTCTGCGATCAGCCAAGGCCTGGAGGCAATGCCATGCCGGTCTCTACAAAGGGACAGGTCATTTATTTAATAGGATTCACACAAAGGGACAGGTCATTTAACGGTCATCCACGAAATCCAACGCGGTCCACACCATCCACGAAGCAAGGAACGTTGTGGGATTGCCGGTTTTTGGTGAGTCGTGCAGGGAAGGAGCCCAGAAGACTCGCGGTTGGTGGTCCGCATTGCCCTTCCATTCCGGATTCGTCAGTTTGAGCCAGCCTTGCCCTGGCTGGTCGCGTGCCTTGCCGCGGCCGCCCTCCTGTTGTGGTGGTGGACGCCACCCCGTGTCCATTTGGTCGAACGCGTTCCAGGGGCCGATCGTCCCGCTCCTGTTGAAACCGCCGGTGTGACGCCGAATCAGGACGTGTTCGCGATGGGCGTTCACGTCGCCGGTTCGGGAAAACCAGCGGACATCGCCGGCGCGTGGCCTCGGTTCCGCGGTGCCGCGGCGGACGGCATCAGCCATTCCACAAGCGCGGTGAATCGGACATGGCCCCCTGGCGGTCCACCGCTTTTGTGGTCGGTTGAAGTGGGCGAAGGTTACGGCGGCGGCGCCATTGCCGACGGTCGGGTCTATGTCATGGACTACGACCGGACCCATCAGAGGGATGCGCTGCGGTGCCTTTCGCTAGCGGATGGGGCGGAGATCTGGCGGTTCTCGTACCCGGTAGCTGTGAAGCGCAACCATGGCTTGACGCGAACCGTTCCCAGTGTTGCCGGCGGATTTGTTGTCGCGATGGGTCCCAAATGCCACGTGATTTGCGTTCGAGCGGTGACGGGTGAATTGGTCTGGGGGATCGATCTTGTGCGTCGCTTTGGCGCCACGGTGCCGCCTTGGTACACCGGCCAATGTCCGCTGATTGACGGGACCACGGTGGTGCTGGCCCCCGGCGGACCGGACAACCTCCTGGTTGGGATCGACCTGGCCACAGGCCGCGAGTTGTGGCGCACGCCGAATCCCCAGGGATGGAGAATGACCCATTCGTCGGTGGTACCCATCGACGTCGCAGACCGGCGCTATTACATGTATGCGGCTACTGGCGGCGTGGTGCTAGTCGCGGCCGCGAACGGTTCGGTCGCCTGGGAAACAAAGGCATGGAAAATCAATATCGCGACGGTGCCGTCCCCGGTTGCCATGAAGGAGGGGGATGTCTTTTTAACGGGCGGCTATGGTGCCGGAAGCCTGGTTGTCCGGTTGGATCCCGATGGGACCAAGGTGGGTGCTCAGGAGGTCTTCCGAATCGGACCGACGGTGTTCGGCGCAACCCAGCATTCCCCGGTCTGGTACGAGGGACACCTCTACGGGGTTCGGGCAGACGGACAATTCGTGTGTCTCTCGCCGGATGGCAAGGTCGTGTGGACCAGTGGACCGGGTGCTGTCTTCGGATTGGGACCGTTTCTCGAGGCCGCTGGCATGCTGTTTGCCCTGCACGAAGAGGGTCGCCTGACGCTGCTGGAGGCGTCGCCGTCGGGATACAAGCCGGTTGCCGAGGCGACTGTTCTTCAGGGTCCGGAGGCATGGGCGCCCATGGCCCTGGCCGGCGGGCGCCTGGTGGCGCGGGACTTGACCCGGATGGTGTGCGTGGAGGTCGGGCCGTAGCTGCGTGACGGGATCCACTGCCGAGGCCGACCGGATCCGGGTTCGCCGGAGATCCACCTCGACTGGGCGCTCGCGGCAATCTCTGGTTGGGTCTTTGTGTTGCCGGCGGGCGAAGATCGCCTTCGCCGCTGCGCCGGTGGACCGCGCGGGGCATCCGTGGTGGAATGGGTGGGTGCAGACGGAGGTCGAGGAACTCCTGGACCGAATCCGCCGCCTCGAGGCGATCCAGGCGGCGGCGTTGTCCGTTCATGATTCCCTGGAACCGCGCAAGGCGTTGCACCTGCTTGTGTCAGAGGCCGTGCGAATGACCCGCGCCACAAGCGGTTCGCTCGTCCTGCGCAATCCGAATTCGAATCTGCTCGAGATCGAAGCCGCCATGGGACTGCCGCCTACCGCGGCGATCCTGCGGCTTCCCCTTGGCAGGGGCATCACGGGATGGGTCGCGAAACACGGAAGGCCTGCGCGGGTGGGTGATGTCCGTGCGGACCCACGTTACCTGATAATCCGTCCCGAGGTGCGGTCGGAACTGGCGGTCCCGCTGCTCGAGGAGGGCGAGGTTCGCGGCGTTCTGAATGTCGACTCCGAAGAACTCGACGCCTTTTCGACAGCCGACGAACAACTCCTCGACGAATTCGCGCGGCACGCGGTGATTGTGGTGCGCAACACCTGGCTGTTCGAGCAGGCGCGGCGCCGTACCGCGCTCGCGACGGCCGTCGCGAGCATTGCGCGCGTCATGAACTCCACCTTCGGGGTCCAGGAGGTCCTTCAGCTCATCGCCCGCGAGGCGGCGCAGTTGATGGAGGCCAAACTCAGTTCCGTTCTCATGATCGGCGAGGACCCCAATTCCCTCGAGGTGCGCGCGAGTCATGGGGCCGGTCCCGAGTACCTCGGGCGAGGTCAGTTGACGGTCGACGAAAGTCTCGTCGGGGTGGTGATCCGGCGACGCAAGCCGCTCCAGATCGAGGATGTCCGCTCGTCCCGTCTCTACCAGAGCACCGAGGTGGCGCGACGCGAAGGGCTCGTCTCCCTCCTGAGTGTGCCGCTCATCATCCAGGGGGAGGCTCGCGGCGCCCTCAACGTGTATTCCGGCGAACCCCACACCTTCTCCAACGAGGAAATCCAGACGCTCTCGGCCCTCGCCGAACTATCCGCCGTGGTGCTGGAGCGCGCGCGGCTGGCCGATCGGATTTCCCGTGCCGAGGAGGACCTCCGCCGCAACGACAAGCTCTGCGCCCTTGGTCTGCTCGCCGCGGAGGTGGCTCACGAGATTCGGAATCCCCTCACCGTGATGAAGATGCTCTATCACTCGCTGGACCTCCAGTTTCCTCCAGGTGACCCGCGGATCGAGGATGTCCGCCTGATCGGGCAGAAAATGGACCTCCTCAATCGTATCGTCGAGCAGGTGCTGGATTTCGCCCGCCACGCCGAGCCCCGCTTCGAGCAGGTCGCGTTGCCTGATTTGCTCGACGACTTGAAATTGCTTACCCGCCACAAGCTCCACGTCCAAAACATTGAACTCAGGCTCGAGATTTCCCCGGGTACTCCGCTGATCCGGGCGGACCCTGTTCAAGTCGAACAGGCGCTCCTGAACCTGGTCTTGAACGCCGTGGAAGCCATGCGCGACGGCGGCCGGCTGACGATTCGATGCGCCTCTGACGGGGGCGCGCCGGGTCATGAAGCGGTGATTGTCACGGTGGCCGACACCGGAACCGGGTGGACGGACTCAGACGGGTCGGGCCGGCCTGGCCTGCTCTTTGGCACGACCAAGCCGCAGGGCAACGGCCTGGGTCTGGCGGTGGTCACGCGCGTCGTCGAAACGCACCGCGGACAGATCGAGTTCGATTCGGTTCCGGGTCGCGGAACGACGATCACCCTCCGGCTGCCGGTTGGGCGATCCGATTGATTTCAGCCCCGGGCGGAGGAGGTCGCCTCGAGGATCGCGCGGCCGACGCGTGCCGACCGCCCGCGGCGGCAACGCGCAACGTGGCGGTTGCCTTCGCAGAATCCGGTGGCATGCTGCGTGCCGCTGCAAATTATGGAAAATCCGAAGATTGTTGCTTATCTCAAGCCCTGGTGCGGTTGGAGCAATGGTGTGCGCGCCATCCTGAAGAAGTATGACCTGCCGTATGAAGACCGGGACATCATCAGCAGTCCGGAGTTCCGGGCAGAGATGATCGACAAGAGCGGACAGACGCTCAGTCCGTGCGTGGAGGTGAATGGCCGGATTCTGGCGGATGTCAGCGGCGAAGAGGTGGAGGCCTATTTGCTGGCGCAGAACCTCGTCAAGGCGAATGACCGCCCACCCGATGCTCCGACCAACCAGGCGTGCCCGGACGAAGTGCCGAAGGCAGCGCCCATTGGCTTTCACAATCGCTGAACGCCGATCCGGGCGATCCCTGCCATCAACGTCGGTCGGTGGGTAGACGGTCGGTGTTCCTGACGCGCCGTGCCGCGGCGGTTCTCGTCTTGACGAGCGGATCGCTCCCGATTTGCGGCACGTCCTTCTTCGCGATCGCGAGGGCCGCATCCTCGTCGTCGGGCAGGGGCTTCACCAGGACATGACGGTATTGAACAACGCTACCCTTGTTGTGCTGCTGCAAGGCGAGGTGTCCGTCCGAGAATGAATTCCGGGTGTCGACAAAATCCACGACAAGCTGGTCGTTCACCAGGATGATGATGCGGTTGCCGATGGCGAGCACGCGCTGTGTCCACCAGGTGTCATCGGCAATCAGTGGGTCCAGGTTCTTCGCCCGGTTGTAGAGACTGCCGGTCTTCTGCGGATCACTGCTGGTGTTTTCGACCTGGGACTCGTAGCCCAGCGGAAACCCCGGCATGAGCTTCGTTCGGAAGTACATTCCGGAATTGCCCTCGTGATTGAGCTTCACCTCGGCCTTGAACTCGAGGTTGCGGTAGGTCTGCGGGCTGAAAAGGTGGCTCCGCTCCCCGTCGCCCACGATGTTGCCCTCTGCATCCACGGACCAACTCCCCGGATCAAAGGTCAGCCATCCACTCAGCGTCTTGCCGTCAAAGAGATGAATCCAGCCGTCGGCATCGGGTTTATTGGGTACCGGTTCGCCCTCTGCCTTCGGCGTCTGGGCCTGAACCGCCGTGGCGACGAGGCCGACGACCAATGAAAAGAGAACGCGCCGCGAGACAGGAGTGGCATGCATGGGAGGGCCTATAGCGACCCGGTGAGCTGCAGACAATGTTGAATTCCCGTCGTGGCGCTCCGGCCGTGCCGCGGGGAGCGCCTGAAACCTCGGAGTCAGCGCGGCAACGGACCCGCGTCGGACCTTGCCGATTCAGGGGGCGGCTGCACGAACGCACCCAGGGCGGCGCGGACGGCCGTCTCCAGCGCGGTGACGCGGGTCTCGATCTGGAAGTCCGAAGGCGCCTCGAGGGTGTAGCTGAGCCGGGTCTTGTTCTGGATCAGGTAAAGGGCCTCGGGCCATTCCGGGCGCGTTGACGGATCGAGGATGGGGCGAATCAACCCCTCCACGGCGGGTCGCCCATCGATGAGCGGCGAGAGGTCGATGGGACAGACATCCCCAACGGAGGCCATCATGACCGGCGCAAGCGACTCGCGTCCGTTGGGGTTGAGTTCATACACGTAAAACCCCGCGGCCTCCCAGTCCTCGTGCAGGCACAGGGACAGATCGAACACCGGCTGCCTCTCCAGCCAGGCCACATGGGTTTGAATCTCGGGTGAACGCCGATGCCGGTAATCGCGATTCAAGTCGACACCTTCAGCCGATTCTCGCGTGTTCCGAGGGAACCCGCTCGGGTTCAGGCACGGACAGCACCAGAACCAGGCGGCTTTGGGAAAGGCGTCCGATTCCAGAAGTCTCTGCAACGCGAGGGGTCCCGCCGGTTCATCCCCGTGAATCCCCGAGGACAGATAGATGCGGGGGGCCCACGGCACGCTCTGCAACGGCGGCCGTGTCAAGGCGATGAGGCTCGTTCCTGCCAGGGCGGGAAGACACTCGACGGTCCAACGGTGACGGCGGGCGGCGCCGACGATCTGACGAAGCACCTCGTCGACCTGGATCGTCTCCCCGAAGTACCTCCCCTGGTTGCGCCCGAGCCGCGTCATGGCCGGACGCTAGCAGTCGGGCGAACCGCTCGCAAATTGACACCCATGGATGGCGGCATAAGCTGTGCTTCCTGTTTCTCACGGGAAGATCCTCACAGTGAGTGTGTCTCCCGGGATCAACGGCAGGAAGGATTTGATGAGTGAGCTAGAGACCTCCGCGACGCGGCAGGAGGCATTGCGGATTTCGGATATCCCCGAGGCGGTGATCCGTATCGCGGGCAATTCTCAGGACGGTATTCAGGCCATTGGCGGCTTCCTTGCCCGCCTGGCGGGTCGCAGCGAGCAGGATGTCATGACGTTCATGACCATTCCGGCCACCATCTCCGGCGGTCCGTCGATCTTCCAGGTTCGGATCGGTTCTGGCGAGGTCCTCAGTTCCGGGGATGAAGCCGATGTCCTCCTGGCGTTTTACCAGCATTCCTACGACGAACATCTGTCGTCGCTGAAGAAGGGTGGCATCGTCGTGTACGACACGGAACATGTGGAACCGAACCAGGAGTTCATTCCGGCGTACCATCATATTGGCGTGCCGATCTCCGGGCGTACGGTGGAGGCCATCGGCGGGGTGGGTCGGGACAAAGGCAAGAACGTCTTCGCACTCGGCCTGCTGGCGAAGATGTTTCACCTGAACGTCCCCAAGCTCGAGAAGCTCATCCAGGAACGCTTCGCCGGAAAAGACACCAGCATCGCGGAGAATGCCATCGCCGCCTTCCACGCCGGCTACAGCTTTCAACTCGACAACGTGGTCGAGCTCTTCCGGTTCATGGAAGGTCGCAAGCGCGACAGCCGCCAGATCGTCATGAATGGCAACGAGGCCCTCGGTCACGGCCTTATCGCCGCGGGCGTGCGATTTGGAGCCGGCTACCCGATCACGCCATGGTCGGACATCATGGAGCTTCTCCGCCGTGAACTCCCGAAGTACGGCGGGCTCTTCATCCAGTGCGAGGACGAGATCGCCTCGGTTTCGATGGCCCTCGGCGCGAGCTACGCCGGCCGGGTGGCGGTTACCGGATCGAGCGGCCCCGGGATCGCACTCAAAACCGAGGCCATCGGGTGGGGCGTCATGGCCGAGGTCCCTCTCGTCGTGATTGACGTTCAGCGAGGCGGACCCTCCACCGGCATGCCCACCAACGTTGAGCAAAGCGATCTGAACATCGCGTGCTTCGGCGGACATGGCGATTGCCCGCGGGTCGTCGTGGCACCCGCCAATGTCGAAGACTGCTTCTACATCGCGATCGAGGCGGTCAACATCGCCCGAAAATACAGCGTGCCGGTCATCGTCCTGACCGATCAGGCGATCGCGACTCGCATTGAGGCGTTTGACGAGCCGGATCTCCAACGCGTCTGCCAGGACATCTCCCCCGATCTGACTGCCGTCGCCGATCATGAGCCCTACGACCTTGACGCGCCCGATGGAATCACACGCCATTTGGCTCCGGGCACGCGCATTGCCAGCGGGCAGTACCCCGTCGTCACCGGGCTCGAACATGACGAGCGCGGCCATCCCACCGGCTCGCCCAAGCTTCACATGGCGATGACGGCCAAGCGACGTCGTAAGCTCCAGACCCTCGGGGCGGAATTGCCAATCCCCGAAGTTTACGGCGCGCCCGATGGCGAGGTCCTGCTCGTGGGTTGGGGCTCGGGCCAGGGTCCAATCCGCGAGGCGGTCACGCGGGCGCGACGCGAAGGGCAGGCGATTTCCGCGTTGCATCTTCGGTACTTGAACCCGCTGCCCGGGGGCCTAAAGGAGGCGTTCGCGCGATTTCGACACATCTTTGTTATCGAGATGAATGACAGCGGATTGTACGGCTACGGGCAGCTCGGGTTCCTGTTGCGCGCGCGCTACGCTGATCCCCGCATCGAGGCGATCAACAAGACAGACGGTCTCACCTGGAAGGTACGCGAGATTCTCGATCAGGTGCGCCACCGACTGGAGACCCTCGCCGGCAAGAACGGTCACTAAACCCGCCCTTTTTCCGCAGTCATGAGCCAACCCCATCCCTTTCCTCTATCTCCGCGAACCCCTGATGCCGCCGCCCCGAGTCTCACGGATGCCGAACGCAAGCCACTGACAAAAAAGGAAATGGCGGCCGACCACCCGACGTGGTGTCCCGGGTGCGGCGATTTCTCCGTCCTGGCGCTGTATTACAAGCTTATCGAGAAGCGGAAGATCTGGCATGAGAAGGTCACGACGGTTGCGGGCATCGGTTGCTCCAGCCGCTTCCCGTATTTCGTCCAGGCGCATGGCGTCCACTTCATCCATGGCCGGTCGCTCGCCTTTGCCAGCGGGGTGTCGCTGACGCGTCCCGATCTCCATGTGTTCGTCTTCAGCGGAGACGGCGACGCCTTTTCCATTGGCGGAAACCACTTCAATCACACCGCGCGGAAGAACGTCAAAATGACCCTTGTCGTGATGGACAACTGGGTCTACGGCCTCACCAAGAAGCAGACCTCTCCGACCTCCCCGCTTGGTTTCAAGAGCAAAACCGACACCTGGGGGGCCGTGGATCAGCCGATCAATCCGATCAAACAGGCCCTCGCCGCGGGCGCCAGTTTCATCGCTCGCACGACCCACACCAATCCGAACCACCTTCTCCAGATGATGGAGGCGGCCTTGGATCACGATGGGTTCTCATTCATCCAGTGCCTGAGCGAGTGCGTTGAATTCTACCCGTCCGCATTCGATGCCTCCAACCCTCGCAAGGGGGGGCAGTTTGTCGAGGTGCCGAAGGACCACGACGTGACCAACGAGGTCGCCGCCTACCAACTCGCCGGCGCCCCGTTCCCCGGCTACTTCGGCCTCTTTTACAGGACCAATCGTCCGACAAAGAATGCCATCGAAGCCAAAATCGGGGCAGATGCCCGCGAGAAGCTCGCCGGGGTCGAGCCCTGGCAGATCCTTCAGAAGACCTTCGACCGGATGAAATAGGATGCCATCCGGGAGCTAAAGCCCGGCATCGCCATCTCCCGCCTCTCACGGTCCGGTGGCCATCCGCGCGGTCGGAGGATCCGCGAAATCTTCCCATAACCGGTCAAGGAGGGCGGCGTCCGGCGGACCATCCAGCATGACCAGGCGGTACCGCGAAACGAGGTGTTCGCCCGGAGGTATCTCCCAGTCGCCCAACTGGGACGGCGACCAGCAAATGAACGGTTCGTCGGGGTGGACCCGCAGCGGTTGAGGTGCGCGGGTGTTTGCAGGCGAACCCAGCATCGCGAGGCCGGCCAACTGCCCGTCCACCTCGCCGCCAAACCAGTACCAGCGGACCCGTGTGCCGTGGGCGGCGACGCGGTCGTCGACTCCATTCGAATCGAGATATCGGGCATTCCTGGCGCCATCCCAAGCGCGCGGGCCGCGATAGCCAAGACCACCGTAGCGGTATTCCGGCAGGCTCAATGGACTGGCGCTGGCGCATTCCTGCTCGGATTCAAGGTCTGCGAGATAGCAGACAGATCCTGGAACGTTCCGCCACAGGCGCACCGTCCAGGTCTCATTCAGGACGTGCTTCGGCGGCATGGCGAGAAGATCGGTGAACACATGGCGCGCCGTGAATCCAGCGAAGACACGCCCGCTCGACGTGCGATCAACGCCCACGGAATCAACCCGGCCGGAACCTTCACCCATGTTCCAGAAATCCGGATGGCGGCCTTCGAACTCCGTCTTGGTCCAGGCCGTCCAGATCCCGTGATGATGGATGTGATTGGGAGGATAGTCGTCGGTGACAACCCGTCCGCTGGGCGTCATTACCGGGTGCAGATAGCCGCCGCGCTGGTAGATCGGGCGAATGCCGGCTCGCGGTAGCCGGCCCTCCCCGGCCACGTACTTCAGGATGGTGCGGTCTCCGAGTTTCAGGTCCACGGCTTCCGCGCTTTTCACGGCCTGGCAAGGAGGTTGAGTCGCCGGCCCGGCGGCAGCCGTCTCCAGGCGGTAGCTTCGTGTCTGGCCCTTTCCAAGACCGGGTTCGAGAAACCATGCTGTGCCATTCTCGATCTGGACAGGCACATGACGGCCATCCGCATCGACCATCTCCCAACGCGCGGCCGGATCAAGGGTGCAGGGAAAGCCCACGACGGCATTCGTGCGATCCGCCGAACCTGCGCGCACCATCACGGTCGCGCCGGCCAACGACAAGGGGCAGGAGACCGTCAACATCCAGACACCAACAGCGAGGCAGGGCAGCGACGGGTGCATAACGGTTTCTGGAGCGGAGGCCGGGGAAGCGCAAGTCGATCCCTCGTCTGCGTCATCGAGGGCTTCGTGATCAACCTGTTTGAACGGGCTGACGGCCATGAACCGCCGGGGAGGGGCCCTCACCCGTCCTCCGGACACCCTCTCCCATCGGATGCTGAGCCTGTCCCCCAAATCGCGTGCTCGAGACCGTGTCGGTCTCCGGTCTCCGGCGATGCAGAATGTGGGTAAAGACCAGACCATCCCTTTTCTGTGTGGAAACGGCGCGCCTGCGCCTACGATGGGTCCATGACGCTCCCCGAACAGGTGCGCACCGCAGGTGTCGTCGGGGCCGGCGGGGCCGGATTCCCCACCCACGTCAAACTGGCGAGGCCCGTCGAAATCGTCATTGCGAACGGTGCCGAATGCGAACCGCTTCTCCACAAGGACGCCGCATTGATGGAACATTTTGCGGCGGAGTTGGTGGAGGGCCTTCGCCTGGTGCAGTCGGCTGTCGGCGCGAAGGGCGGCGTCATCGGCATCAAGGCAAAGAACGAGGCTGCATCTCGCGCCGTGGGCCGGGCCTGCGAAGGCACCGATTTCGAGGTGCGACTGCTCGGGGACTACTATCCCGCGGGCGATGAGTTCGACCTGGTCCACGAGGTCACCGGCCGTCTGATTCCTCCGGGCGGCTTTCCGCCCGACGTCGGCTGCGTCGTGAACAACATCGAGAGTCTGGTCAATGTCGCGGCGGCCGCCCGCCAGCAGCCCGTCATTCGCAAGACCCTGACCATCGCGGGCGCGGTCGCGCGGCCCGTGACCCTCACCGTCCCCCTGGGGACACCGCTACGTTTATGCCTGGAGGCAGCCGGTGGAGCCCTCGCGCCCAGACCCGTCTTTTTTCTCGGGGGATTGATGATGGGCGAGATGACTGAGGATCTGGACTCCCCGGTGCTCAAGACCACCGCGGGTGTCGTCGTCCTGCCACAGGACCACACCGTTGCGCGGAGGAAGCGCGTGCCGCAGGCCGCGCGCTCCGCCATCGGCCGCTCCGCATGCGACCAGTGCCGCTATTGCACGGAGTATTGCCCGCGGTACCTGCTGGGCTACTCGGTGGAACCCCACCAGGTGATGCGGGGATTAGGTATGACCGCGGCGCGGGCAACTGGGTGGAACGAATGGGCTGCGCTCTGCTGCGCCTGCGGGCTATGCACGCTGTTTGCGTGCCCGGAGGATCTCTTCCCCAAAGAGGCCTGCGACGATGCTCGCGCCCTGTGGCGACAGACGGGCCGACCCCCACCAGGACCCGCTCCCGTGCGGCCGCATCCGCTCCGCGACGGCCGGCGCGTGCCGATCCGCGGACTCATGAAGCGCCTCCACGTGCTGGCGTATGATGTCCCCGCACCATGGATCGCCCCCCGCTTCGAGGCCCTCACGGTGGTCCTGCCGCTGAAACAGCACGCCGGCGAAGCCGCGGTCCCCACCGTCCGTCCCGGGGAAAAGGTTGCCGAAGGTCAGGTGATCGGCGTCCCGCCCGAGGGTCGCCTCGGCGCCCGACTCCATGCCTCGGTCACCGGTCGGGTGACGGCGGTCGAGGCCGGTAGAATCCTCCTTGAGCGCGCATCATGAATGGTTCCTCCGTCGGTCTCATCGAATTGAGCAGTGTTGCGGCGGGATTCACCGTTGCTGATGCGATGCTGAAGGCGGGGCATGTCCAACTGCTTCTGTCGCGCACGATCTGCTCCGGCAAATATATGGTCCTTGTCCGCGGCGAGGCTTCCGCGGTGGCGAGTGCGATGGACGCGGGAACCGCAGCGGCCGAGGGATGTCTCATTGACCAGACGGTGCTGACCAACCTGCACCCGGATGTGCTGGAGGCGATCGGCCGGACCGGCCCTTGCGAGCCCGGCGGGGCGCTCGGGGTCGTGGAATCGTTCAACGTCGCGTCGCTCGTCGAGGCGGCGGACGCCGCGGTCAAGGCCGGCGATGTCCGCCTGCTCGAACTCCGTCTCGCAATGGCGCTGGGCGGCAAGGCGTTTGCCCTGATGGCCGGCGATGTCGCCGCGGTGCAGGCGTCCGTTGCCGCCGCGGAAAGGGTGCTTGGGGCCTCTGGCGTTCTCGTAAAAGGCGCGGTCATCCCGCGCCCGCATCCGGATCTCTACCACGAGATCCTCTAAAGCGAAAAAGGAAGGGGCAGCGAACCGCCCCTTCCTTTCCTCACAGACCTGACTGGGTGGGTGCCAGGAAACTTGCGTCTCGTCTTGGGCGCTGGCATCGGGGTGGGCTCCCTGATCGCCTTTGCGCATCCAAATCCAGACCCATTTGAGACGCTGCAGTTCGGGATTTATTCAGCACCGCTCATGCCATGGAACTCAAATCCCGGACGCGCCGGTCAGGGGCGTGATTGAGATGCCCAATCCTTTGCAATGGAGGCGGTTGGCCTGAGCCATCTCTTTCGGGCACGCTGACCGTCCGCGTCCCTCCTGAAATAAATTTGTCAGAAAAGCCGACGCGAAAAACCGGATCGGCGACATTGCGGATCCGCAGGTGGCCTGGGGAGAAGCGGTTTGGAGCCGCGACCCGCCTGTAAAGATTCCGATCACTTCAAGACGAGGTGCGCCAGGATCGGAAAGTGATCGCTGGGCCACTGTCCGTTCTCCTGAAACACAACGATTCCCTCGGATTTCACCTCCACGTCTCCCCGGCACAGGATCCAGTCGATGCGCTGCCCGTTTTTACGCGGTTCCTCGAAATTATTGAAGGAATTGTACTCGGCGTTCTCACGGGAGCCGGCGAGTTTCCAGGTGTCCTTCAGGAACCCATCCTCGGTGAGAATGTCATACGCCGGATTGGCGCCGGCGACGGCGTTGAAGTCGCCCACCAGGAGGAGGGGCAGGGACGTGTGGAGCTCGGCAATACGGCGGCGGATTAACGTCGCGCCTTTCTCCCGCGCCGATTGGATCGCATGGTCCAGGTGGGTGTTCCAGAAGTGGAACTCCCGACCGCTCTCGAGGTCCTTGAAACGCACCCAGGTCACCATCCGCCGATTCGAATTGCCCCAGGTGCTCGATCCCATGACCTCCGGGGTGTCCGACAGCCAAAAGTGGTCGTATTCCATGGGTTCGAACCGTTCCCTGCGAAAGAAGATCGCCATGAATTCGCCGTGGCTCCCGCCGTCCCTGCCGAGACCGATCCACGCGTACTCGGGCAGGTCGGAGGCAAGATCCTTGAGCTGCGGGTACAGCCCTTCCTGGGTGCCAAAGAGGTCCGGTTTGCGGCTCTCGAGGAGGTTCTTCATGACCGGCCTGCGGTCCAGCCAGGCATTCGGCGAGTTCGTGGAGGCATATCGAAGATTGAAGGTCATCACCCGAAGCTCCTGCGACACGGCTCGAGGCGAAATGAGGAGAAGCAACGTGAGACAAACCATCAGCATCCCCGGAATGCGCCCCGGAGGCGAACCGGCCTCGAAGAGAAAGACAGGATTGAGAAGACACCCGAGCCGACCAGGGGCCGGTCCCCTCGTCTCAGGCGTCCCGACTTTACGGCCGACCGGAGTATTCGGTTTTGTTTCGTTCATCGGGGATTTATTGGCAGCCCGCGAAGCACCCGCAGGGCGTCGGTGTCCGGGTCGGAGGTCTTGCGCGGGATCAAGGTATAGGTGCTGGTCTGGCTGATCTGATCACCCGGCTTCATCGCCGTCATCGGACCCAGCATCTCGAGTTCCACGTATGGCTTCGGGTTCGGGTTCGTGTAGATCTCGGCACTGCTTTGATGGTCGGGGTACGCCGCCCCCCGAACCCGCTGGGACTCGATCAACAGCATCTGGGTCTCGCCCACCCATAGCAGCCGGCTCGCGTCGGTGCCGATCTTCGTCGCCTTCTCGCTGTCCCGCGTCAGCGACAGGAGACCATCTTCACGCCTGAGATTTGCCGGGAGGAGGTCGCCGGATTGCCGGTCGTAGCCTTCCGGGAAGATCGATGCCGCCGGCAGTGCGGCGAAGACACGGACGGGATCCTCCAATTGCGTGATGACCCAGACACCCACCTGGACGGGCGGACCCTCAACCTTGTCGTAGCGGGTGGTGATCGTCATGACCGGTGCCTCATGGGGCAGCGAGAGGATCCTTTCGGTGCGGATCCCGTAATGCGGATCGACCGGGGAACGCAGGACGAGGGCGTCCCGCCGCACGAACATATCCACCGCCATGGAATCGAAGGCAACTGGCGGCGGCCAGGCCCGCGGCGTCACCTGACCCCACTCCGATTGCGGCGCAGGCCAGGTCTTGTCGCCGCCGAAATTGCCCCACTCCGTGGCGGACGGATCCGGTTTTCGGCCCCGCATCGCGGTGTCCTCCCAGAACGGGCTCGCCTGGTCTACAAATCGGAACTGCATCACGCGGCCAATGTCGGGAACGACCAACGCCTCGACGCGCCCATTGCTGATCGTGAACGCATGCTCCCACCCGAAGTAGGGTCCGATCCGGATCTGGATCGGCGCATCCGACGCCTGGTTGAGGTTCCGGGTGGCGAGTGCGGGGCTGGGCGGATGGATGGGATTCATGCTTGAGAGCACTTCGGCGCCTTTCTTCTGCGCGGTGGCGGGGAGCGGCATCAGGCCAAGAACCGCGGCCGCGGTCGCCACCGACGGGACCTGCGGCAGGCGAACCCCCAGGATTTTCATGGTTCCGTCGACCGAACGCATGACTTATCCAACCGCGCTGCCGGTGATCTCCGCGAGCAGCCGGAAAAACGCGCGCTTCCGGGCGCTCGACAGACCCCAATTCACCGGGACGCTCTGGTAGCCCTCATCGAAGCCTTCGCCCGCCATCCGATAATCGAAATAACCCCAGGAGGCATACTCGCTGATCGCCGCAACCAGATCATTCATTGGCCGATCGAAGTCGAAATGGTCGTCTTCGTTGAACAGGATCGGCTTCGGAGTGTAGCCGGGGACGGCGCGCGTGCGACGGAGCATCCCGGCAATCCCTGCGGGATTGGAGACGCCGTTGCCGTGCAGCAGGAGGAAATCGGCGCTGCGGGCGACCTCTTCACCGGGAATCGTGCCTCCGCCGTAGCTGACACTGACCAACAACCGGTGCCCGGCGGCGCTCGAGCGCCGCTGAACCCGGCCGATCAATTCGTGCACCCGACCCGCCTTGAGAATGTCATGGTCGTACCGGACATTGCATTCGTTGTTGATCTCGACCAGGACGTTCTGCCAGTTACCGCCGAGGAGCCAGTCGGTCGCGTTATCGACCGCGCGCAGCACTGCTGTCTCGTCCCGAAGCCGCTGGTCCTGGCCGAAGTAAAAGAAGCCGACGATCACAACCATCCCGAGTTCGTCCGCTCGATTCAGGATCAGAGTCAGCCGCGAGAGGTAATCGGCGCGCAAGGCGCCTTCGGCCGTGATGGCGGAGTTCTCCCACGGTTGGTCGCGGGAATATCCCTGCGGTGAGCCGCCCTGAAGGTTGATGGTGACCGCGAGGAGACCATGACGTCGCCACTCGGGCATGGCAGCGACGAACTCCCTCGTGTTGCGCTCCGGGTCCCACCGGCCCGTGTCAGGATAGGCCCATTGGTTCACCGTGGCCGGATTGCGATCATCAAAGATTCCTTGAACCATCCGGGCATTCAAGAGCAGGCCCTCGATCCTGTGACCGTTCCAGGTCCGCCCGGGATATGTCGGCCGGCCATTGATCCGGAAGGCGTCGCCTCGAATGGAAACGCGGGTCGCCGCCGGCGGCGCGCCGCTCCGGGGAGTCGAACATCCCGCCAGCGACGCCGCGGAAAACAGGGCAGCGCGGCAGAAATCCCGACGAGAGCCGTGCAGCGGTGAGGACATGCGCCTAGCATAGAGACAACAGGATGCCCGCGTGAAGGCTCGTTACCGGAACGGTTGGTGCAGGCTGACAGGCTTGGCATGCCGGGCGCGGACCTTCAAATTGAGCATTTCGACGCCGACCGAGAACGCCATGGCGAAATAGATGTAGCCCTTCGGCACGTGCTGGTGGAGACCCTCGGCGACCAGCATCGCGCCGATCAGGATCAGGAACGCCAGCGCGAGCATCTTGATGGTCGGGTGGCGCTCGACAAACGCTCCGATTTGATTCACAAAGGCCAGCATCACTCCCATTGCGAGCACCACCGCCGCCACCATCACGGGAATACGGTTCGTCATGCCCACCGCCGTGATCACCGAGTCGAGCGAGAACACGATGTCGAGCAGCAGGATCTGAACGATCACCGCCGCGAGCCGTGGAGGCACCCTCGGGACATCGGCTGCCTCCGGGCCCTCGAGCTTTTCGTGGATTTCGTAGGTGCTCTTCCCCAGGAGAAACAACCCGCCCGCAACCAGGACCAGGTCGCGCCAGGATACGGCCACGTCCCATTTAAACAGCGTGGTCCGGAGAAAGGGTTCGTCCAGGCGGGCGACCCACGCAATCCCGCAGAGAAGCAGGATGCGAGTGATCAAGGCCAGGCCCAAACCCATCTGCCGCGCGCGCGCCCGCTGGTCGGCCGGCAGCTTTCCGCTCAGGATCGAGATGAAGATGAGGTTGTCGATCCCCAGCACGATCTCGAGGACCGTCAGGGTCACGAGGCTGATCCAGATTTCCGGGCTGGCGAGCCAGTTCATCGCGGCGTCTTGTCGCCAAGCCGGCGGGGTCGGTCAATAGTATTGTCTCATCCGCGTCCCGCGCGGAGGAAAATCTGTCCTCGCACGCCCCCGGGTTGTATACTGTTTTCTCCCGATGGACGTTGCAGCCGCCCTGATCGCCGCCGCGCAGGAATTGCGTGAAGTCGTTGATTCCATGAAATTCGGGCCGCCGGTCAGCGTCGTCTACAATCCCCTCGCGTACGCCTGGGACTGTCATGCGAAGTATCTTCGACGTTACGGAGCCTGGACGCGCCCGGTCGTGTTTGTCGGGATGAACCCCGGGCCGTTCGGCATGGCCCAGACGGGTGTGCCGTTCGGCGAAGTTGCCGCCGTCCGGGATTGGCTGCGGCTCCATGGAGATGTGCGTCGGCCCGCGATCGAGCATCCCAAACGCCCCGTCCAGGGCCTTGCGTGCACCCGCAGCGAGGTCAGCGGGCGGCGTCTCTGGGGTCTCTTCGCGCACCGCTTTGGCACTGCCGACGCATTCTTTGAGGATCATTTTGTTGCCAACTATTGCCCCCTGGTCTTCATGACGGAAACCGGCGCGAATCTCACTCCGGACAAGCTCCCGCTCCGCGAATCCCAGCCGCTGGAAGAGGCGTGCACGCATCACCTCCGTCGGGTCCTCGAAGCACTGGCGTCGGAGTGGGTCGTGGGCGTGGGCAGCTTCGCGACCGAGCGCGCCCGCGCCGCCGCCGATGGCCTGCGCGCGCGCGTGGTCCATCTCCTGCATCCGAGTCCCGCGAGCCCCGCCGCAAACCGCGGCTGGGCGGAACAGGCGACAAAGACGCTGGAGGCGGCCGGGATCTGGAAATCGACCGTGCCCGCCGGAGGCGGTCCATCTCACTGATCCTACTTCACGACCAGCTCCGTGCTTGCCGAGTGGCTGTTGAATTCCGGGGCATACATGCACTGCACCGAGGCAAACCCGGCGGGGTAATCGCCCCGGTGCTGGATTCTCAAGGGATACTCGAACACGTAGGTTCCCTTTGGGAGATACGAGATGAAGAAGTGACTCGCGGTGTCGCGGGTGCTCTCGTAATATGAAAGGCCGTCCTGGAACTTGTACTTCGACAGGACATTCACGGGCTCGGTGCCGCTTCCGCGCTGGTCCTTGAGGTGGACGTACTCCATCGCGCGATCCACACGCAGCTCAATCCGCACGACCAGTTCGTCGCCCACGTTGAGAACGCCGGTCACCGGCACCAGCTCCTGACCCGCCTTCGTCGTGACGCGCGTAAACAGCGATTTCTTCAGGTTCAGCGGGCCCGTGTCGTTGGCGCGAACCCTGGAGAGGTCCTCGAAGTACTGCCAGTGGACGCTTCCCCAGGCGATCCCCGCATCCTGCTTGGTCACCTGGATGCTTGCCATGGCGGGTGAAATCATGGAGGCCGGAAATCGCGCCTCGTAGAAGCCGGTCCCTGGCTCGGGTTGGCTGACGGCGCCTTCCGGGACCTGGCCCGCCGCGCTTGCGGCTCCCTTCTCCGGATTGCCGGGAATCGAACCTGGCGTGCGAGGCGCAGGGGTGAGTTCGGTGTTGCCGATCGTGACGCGAACCTGTTCCCGGCCGGCGAGGAGATCGGCGCCGCGGAGAAGCAGGGCGTACACGGAGTCCGCTGTGGCCTTGGTGGTCTTCCAGTCCTGGGTCTGTTTCTGTTTCAAAAGCCAGGCCTTCAGATCCTCGACAGCCGTCGCATCGTCGGCGACCGAATCGAACAGCTCGATCATCAGGGCCTGGGTTTCAATCGGGGCGCGGTACCACCACCAGCTCTGTTCATCTTCGCGCCAGTACATTCCGAGTTCGTCGTCGTGAACCGCGCGTTCGCGGAGCGAACGGACGATGGCCTGGGGAATGTCCACGGTTGCCTCCCGGGAAAGGAGGGCGCCGCACCGCCAGAGGGCGAGCGCGATGTGGGCCTGTGGCTGGCGGTTCTCGAGCTTGAGCCAGTGCTGCCGGGCCTGGTCCGCCCAGTACAGGAACATCTCACGCTGGACGCCCTGCAGCGGACGATCCTTCAGGAAAAACGCGCGCGTGTAGAGGTACAACGCCACCGTTGGATCGAGGTTCATTCGATCGAGATGCCCCTCGTCTCGCAAGCGCTCCCAGCGCTGCTGCATCCATGCGTCGAGGCCCGCCAGGGCGCGGACCGGCACCGGGTCCGGCACCTGCAAGCCAAGGTGCCGCAGGCGTCCAAACCCGCACACAATGTAGAGAGTGATGTAGTCGTCCCGCGGCCCTCCGGGGAACCAGGGCCAGCCGCCGTCGGACAGTTCCATGTCGGCGAGTTTGCCCAGGGCGCGTCCCAGCTCGTGTTCCATCCGGTTGCCTTCAAACAGGAGGGCGATATTGCGTCTGGCCTCGCTCTCGTTGCGGGCCTGGCGCAGCCAGGGGGTCTCCTCCAGCGCCACCGACTTGAGTTCCGCATTCTTCTCCAGGGGACTGTCGAGTGCCGGCGTTCCTCTCCATTGGTCAAACATGGCGCGGATGCGCGGATCGCGGGTGACGATGTGCCGCGCCAGCGCGTTGGCATAGTAGCGATTGAAGACCTGCTCGCTGCACTCGTGCGGGTACTCCATCAGATACGGCAGGGCGAGTACGGCGTACCAGGCGGGGTTCGACACCATCTGGACGGTCAGGCCACTGTGGCGAATGGAGGTGGAATTCGCCGTTGCCTGCAGGTTCGTGAAGGTGAATGTCTTCGTCCCGGGTCCCCGGATGGGAAGAGGCAGCGATTCGGTGACGAACACCCGCCGGGAGAGGACCGGAAGATAGCCCTCCTCGCCGTCGCTCAGGTGGTCCGACGCGGCGACCACCTTGTAGCGGAGCGGACCGCAGCCATCAGGCACTTCAACCCGCCACGAGTAAGTCCGGGATTCTTTCGCGGGCACCTCGAATTCGCGCCCGGGTTCCGAGTTGCCCAGCGCCTCATCGGCGGACTCATCGTTCAGCGCGAATGCCAGGCTCAACCGGACGCGGCCCGAGAGGGTGGACTCCGATCGATTGAAGACGCGGCTTGTAAATTCGAGGACGTCTCCCGAGCGCAGGAAGCGCGGCGGATTCGGTTGCACCATCAGGTCGCGCGACGTGATCGCACGGCCCTCCAGCAATCCCGACCGCAGCTTGCGGTCATGGGCAAAGCCGAGGAATCGCCATTCCGTCAGCGCCTCGGGCATCGTGAAGGTCATCTCGACGACGCCATTGGAATCGCTGGTGAGTTGCGGAAGGAAGAAGGCCGTTTCCTGGAGGTTTTTGCGGGCGACCACCTGGTTGAGCGTCGGTGTCTCCGGCGGAGGAATCGCCCCGGTCGTCGCGGCCGCGGCGGTGACGGCCGTCGCGAGGTCCTCTCCAAGCGCGAGGGTGACGGGTCGGCCGAGGCTCTCGGCGGCGCCTTTGAACAGGGGACTTTCAACGCTTCGAGCCCCCGCCCCCAGCCCGTACCGCGACATCAACATGGGCTGCATCCTGAATCGATTTTCGACCAGGTCGGACGGGAAATGGCGGTACGTGATGTCGACCGGCACAATTCCGAGATCCGTTCGGCCGCGGACATGATCAAGCCACCGGCCGTCATTGGCGAATGTCACCTGGGCCGTCGAATGGTCTTCGGGAAAGCATTCGAACCGCCTCGGCCACGAGAACGGCGCAAAAGCATCGAGAGAAGCGTCGTACAGCGTCGCGACCATCTCGGCGCTTACCGGCTCCGTTGGCGGGCTGCTCGAGGACGTGCTGTTCGTGCCGGGTCGGGATGGTTGGATGGTGGCCGTCCAGGTTTCCTTCTGGCCGGGTTCGAGCTTCGATCGGAACGTGCCCCAGGTGAGATCGAATTCCTTGTTGGTCCATGGCACTTCGACGTGAGGCGATTCCTGATACAGGCGATTCTCCCGAACGTAAGTTATGTGGAGTGTAAAGCCTCCGCGCATCGACTCGCGAATGGGACGGCGGATGATCTGCTGGGTTCGGTCGGGATCCGTCCAGAACCGCTCGATGATCCTGTTGTCCCGTTCGATTTCGATGAAAGCCCGGCCCGAATCATAGCCGGTTCCCCAGAGCGCGACGAATTCCTGGCCAGGTTCGACACTCCAGGCGCGGGCCTTGAGCAGGAAGGGCACGCGAATGCCGGGCGACGCGGCCTCTGGATCCATGACAAGGATCGTCTGCCGGGCGGTGACGAGTTTCCCAAAGCGATCGTGAGTCTCGAGGAAGGCCCGATACGCCCCGGGTCCAAGAGTGAAGCGATTCGTCGCCATCCCGTTCGTGCCAGTATGGAAATCCTGTCGGACGACCTCAGCGCCCGCTTCCCACGCGTCGGAATCCGACAGATCGGGCTCCTGATTGGTATTCCCACCCGTCCTCCGGTAAGGCATCGCAGTGTCAAGACGCGCGCGATGGACCCGGTCGGGTTGTTTCAAGGCACGAATCAGGATGTTTCCGCTGGCTGGCGTTCCCGCTTCATCCAGGGTCTGGGTGACAATCCGGACGCTCACCGGTTCATCCGCGACGTTCCAATCGTTTGCCGCCAATTCGGCGCTCAGCGCCGTGTAACCGACGTTGATCGTCCGTTCGTTCGACCGAGTCTCGCCCGCCGCGTCCGTGATGTCGGCGTGCACCACGAAACGGAAAACCGGCTCGTCCGATTCGGAGATCGCCGGATCGGGAACGGTCGGAAACTCGACGGAGAAGGAGCCATCGGAACGCGTGACCGCGGTGCCGTGGGCGATCTCCTGGGAGGCCGATGGCGCGATCGGGCCTGGAAGAAAGGCGGCAAGCCAGATCGGAAACCGCACGAGGCGCGTCACGCGCCAGGCGACGTGCGCGTCATCGACGGCGGCGCCCGTGTAGGCCATTGCGCGGCCTGCCAACGACACCCGCTCCTTCACTCGCGGCGCCTTTGCGGGAGCATCCAACGTCACCTGGAACTTCGGACGCTTGTATTCCTCGACGCGGATCTGTGTGGCGCCCGCCGGGGTGCCATCGACCAGGAGCTGAAAGGCGCCGGTGAGAGACTCGGCCGGGGCGGTGAATGCGCCGGCGAACGAACCAAAATCATTGGCGCGATGCTGGGCGCGCGCTATTTCGCGCCCATTGGGATCGCGGAGCAGCACCGTGAGTTCACGTCCGGCAAGCGGTTCGTACCGGTCTTTGTCGGGATCAGCGACGATGCAGATGCCCTTGTACTGGATGAGTTGGCCGGGGCGGTACAAGACGCGGTCGGTGAAGAACGTTGTGTGTTCCTCCGGCCGATGCGGCTCGGGGAGGGCGCCCCACCACGTGTCATTCCCCATCGCGACCGTCTGATCCCTGTATTTGGCCTGGAACAAATAAGCGCGGGACACGCGGGGACGATCAAACGCAAAGGTCCCGGCGTCATCCGTGGTCTGAGCCGGCACGCGGACGCGTTCGCCGCGCTGATTCAGATACCAGGCGTTCACCGTGGCCCCGGGAAGTGGCCGGCCCGATGCCGCGTCGAGCACAAATCCCTCCCAACGGCCGGCCCGGCTGCGAACGACGAGGGCCAGATCGCTCACCCAGAAAGGCAGCAATGTGACCTCGTTGTTGGCCTCCCCGAAATCCGCCCGTCTGCTGGCGAGTAGGAAGTAGAACCCTGGCCGCAGGTCCCTGGGGACCTCCAGGTGCGTCAGGTGTTCACTGTAGTCCGGGGTCGGAGGGAGATTGGTGGACCAGGAGCGGACGGGTGCCTTTCCAATCAAGCCAATCCTTTCGTCCTGGCTCAAGTTCTCCGGCCGGTTTCGCCTGCGATCCAGGAATTCATTCCAGTCCGCGGCGACAATTCGGAACCAGGTTTCCGGAGTGTTCTTGTGATAAACGTCGAGAGTGGGCCATGGCGCATTCCAGATCCGCTCGGAATGAATGCGCGTCTGTGGCGCCTCGATTTCCAGGAGGAGGTTTCGGCAAAGCTGACCCCCGACCGAACCCGGGAATGCCGCGGCACCCGCCTTGGCCTCCGCGTGCGCCGCCGCTGGCTGATTTCGTCCCTGGAGGACCATGGCCGCCCGGTAATGCGCCAGCGCGGAGATCTCGTGGCCCGGATATCGTCCCGCAAACCCCCGCAGGGCCGCCAGCAGGCGTTCGTCCTTGTCCGAACCCGCGGCGAGACTCCCGCCGAAACTAATCCGCTCGAGATCGGCTCCCAGAAACGCCGAAGGGTCCGGGTCGCGCTCGTGAAACCGGAGGAGATCCTGATAGACCGAGATCGCCTTCAGGACGACGGCATTGGTGTCCGGACTCTCCGGATGCCACGCCAGGAATCCACGCCACTCCCCGAGCACGGGAGAATCCGCTTCGAGGACGAAGGCGTTCTCGGGTTGAACGGCCGCCTGCTCTCCCGCCGCAAAAAACGTGAGCGCGTCATTGGCGACAAAGTCGTAGAGCGTGGGCCGATACCGGTCCGGCATCGTGCCCGGTTCGAGAAGTTCCGCGTAATCCTGAATGGGAATGAGTTGCAGGCGCGCGGCATTGGTGAGGCCCAGGGTGAATTGCCGGTCGATTTCACGGAACAACCTGGGCAGGTCCCACGTTTGAAAATCATCGCTGGACGCTTGCGGCGTCGCGGTGCGCTGCTGGATTCGATAGCGATTCTGTTCAAAGTATCCCCAATACGCATGGGCCAGCAGGGCGTGCAGGATCGGTCGGGTTTCGACCGGCGCATTCTCGAGTGCGACCTGGAAGCGCTGAACACGTTCTTCCGGCTTGTCGCCCTGGATGCCCGCCTCCAGCACCACCCGTCGGCCGATCGCCTTGGCGGCCTCGGCCCATGCCTGGTCCCGAATGGCGGCCTCGAGAATCGGCTGGAGTCGCTCCACCGCAGTCCTTGGCAGTCCTTGGTCAACGGCCTCCGCCACCGAGCGCCATTGGGCCTCGCGGGGACCCGCCGCCAACACCGCCGGCACGATGCTCATCGCAAAAAGGAGTAGGAGGGAGACTTTCATCACGCGTCGGCAGATTAGACGAGAAAAAGGGAACTGTCCTCCATGCCCATTCACCCGTGATTCGCCAATCGTGGCAAGCATGGCGCCGCGACGGTTGAGGTCCGAGTCCTGGATCGCGAATCGGGAGGGGTGGGGCGCTTGACGGGGTCGGCGCCCCACTTCTACGGTCCAGCCCGATGTCCACCATCTGTCCGCCTCCGCGGGACTTGCGGAGCGCCTTCGGTCACCTCGGACCCGGGCTGATCATCTCGGCGGCAATCGTGGGTTCAGGGGAGTTGATCGTCACCACAAAGCTCGGGGCGGAGACCGGGTTCAGCCTGCTCTGGTTCATCATCCTCGGATGCATCATCAAGGTGTTTTTGCAGGTCGAATTCGGCCGATGCGCCGTCAGCCGTGGACAGACGACCCTCCAGACACTGAACGCGGTGCCGGGCCCACGCTTGCGTGTGTCCTGGCTGGTGTGGTTCTGGATGGTCATGTTCGTCGCGACCTTCTTTCAGGTTGCCGGAATGGTCGGCGGCATCGCCTCCGCGCTGCAGTTGGGAGGTCTTGGCACGCGATGGCCGGAATGGACGTGGATCGGTCTCATCTGCGCCATCACCGCGGGTCTTCTCGCCGTGGGCCATTACCGGATGATAGAACGCGCCTCGGCGGCCATGGTGGCGGCCTTCACTGTGTTCACGATCGGGGCCGTCGTCGCCCTGGCATGGACGCCCTACGCCTTGAACCTTCGCGAGGTGGCCCACGGCCTTGCCTTCCATCTGCCAGCATCGTTCACCATCGCCTTTGCCGCCTTCGGCATCATCGGCGTCGGGGCCTCCGAACTCATCTACTATCCTTATTGGTGCATCGAGAAAGGTTACGCGTCCTTTGTGGGACCGAATGACGGAAGCCCGGCCTGGGTCGATCGGGCCCGTGGGTGGATGCGGGTCATGAACCTCGATGCGTGGGTCTCGATGGTGATCTACACCAGCGCGACCATCGCCTTCTACCTGCTCGGCGCGGCGGTGCTGCACGCCAAGGGGATCGCCGTGAAGGACGAGGGCCTCATGGCCAGCCTGTCGCAGATGTATCGGGAGTCCTTCGGGATGATTGGCTTCTGGGGATACATCCTCGGGGCCCTCGTGGTTCTGTATTCCACCGTATTCATAGCCACCGCATCCAACGGCCGCCTCATGGCGGATCTTCTTCGGCTGCTGGGAGCGGTTCGGTCGACCTCGGAAGATCGCCACAGGAGCGTCGTCCGGTGGACCTGCGTTCTTCTGCCGCTGGTCTATTTCGTTCTTTACGTGACGATCGGCGCGCCGGTGAAACTGGTGCTCGTCGGCGCGCTGGCTCAGGCCCTGATGCTACCGCTCCTGGCGGCCACGACCCTTCATCTTCTCCACCGCTGTGTCGAACCCGAGCTCCGTCCGCGGCCCGCGTGGACCGGATGCCTCTGGGTTTCCGCCGCCGTCATGGCTGCGATTGGCGTCTACCAGGCGGCGGATCAGATCCGCCACTGGTTCTGACCCTGGTTCGCGAAGGCAATTCCCGCTCGTTAGTGTTCGGTGTCGTGGCCGCTCCCCCGGTCCTCCCGCCGGGCCAGCAGCGGCAGGTGGAGTAACTTCGGAATATCGATGGTCGCCCAATAGGCAGACTGGTCATCACCGCCCCGGCCCTGGTTGCCATGGCGGCTTTCGATGGAGAAATGCCCGCTGTAAATCCTCCCGTCGAATTCCACCCGCACCTCGCCGCTCGGACCGGTGGGCACCTGCCCCTGGTAGAAATTGACCGCGGCCTCAACCTTCGAGATATCGACTGGCGACAGGAACTCGACGAATTCGTACTCTCGATCAGGGGAGGATCGATGATCCTTGTAGTAGTAACCCGCCTCGCTGCGGGTGTGCTGAAAGAACAGCGTTTCGGCGCCGGCGGTCGGGCGCGCGTAGATGTCCAGATCAATATTGCCCTTCCAACGAATGCCGATCTTCATCGGGCCGACGGTCATGGACGGCGGACGGGTCTGGACATCGGCCGGCAGATCCCCGGTGATCCACTCGGTCTGATCGATCTCACGGCTCACGCGGACCATCTCGATCTTGGTCTGGGCTGGATCCACGGCGAACGGCGCATCCTGGTTGCCGGCGGGTTCCGCTCCCAGGCGGGCGGCCTGCAGGACCGTGGGCAGATCGCCGCTGAACGTGGCCAGCCGGCCCCCCTGCATCCGGACGTACAGGGACCAGAACCGGCCCACCTTCTCGCGCTGAAGATCATTGATCCACGGATCACCAAAGTACCCGAAATAGACGTCGACACCTTGCAAGGCATGTTCCGATCCCTTCACCCCGTACACCGATCGCTCACGGCCGGCCAGCAGGTGGCCGTCGGATGGGAAATATCCATCCACCATGGAGAACGAGGTCTCCTTCTCATCCAGGTACAAGGGGCTTCCCAGAACGATGACGACGACCGGTTCGTTGGTCTCCACACGATTGTCGCCGATAAACCGGAGGAACTGCGGAAGACGGACGGCCTGGTCGAACTTCATTCCCGCCACCTCGGCTGCCGGGTGGTCTTCCGCAAGGAATCGTCGCGTCGCCATCAGCGCATCCTTGAATTGATTGACCCGCGTCCGGCTGCTTTCAAATGCATGTACGTCCGGGACCCGGATGGCCGCCACCGTGCTGAGGTGGTAGGCGTCGTAGACGGCGAGCGACGAGTTGAGGGGAAGATCCTGAATGACCAGGCGCACGATCTGGCGGTAGACCTCGTTTTTGGCGGCTTTATCCAGGAACGGAGAGAGGCCAATCAGATAGTGCGCCGGGCGCGCCTGCATCATCGCCGTTCCCCCGCGCGCGTCGGGATGGACGGTGCAGATGAAAACGAGGAAGAGAACGGAAAGGACCGTTCGCCAGGAATGTCGGGCGCCCGAGGACGCGGGCGGCGGGTTTGACAGCGCCTCGGCGGATAAGCATCCGGTGCCGTGTTGGTTCGGCGCGCTCATCGCGACCCCTCCCGCGCCGGCGTCAGCGCTTCAATGCGGTCGCCATTGTCGCCGTTGCCGCCGTTCCTCCCGGCGGTCCGCGCCTCGACCTCCTCGAGTCCCGTTCTCAGGCGCTCCGCGATTTCTTCGATGAGCAGTCGCTTCTGATGGGATGGATCTCGGCGCAACGACGACTCACGCTGGAACAGCGACCGCGCATAGGCGAGGTATACGGCGAGTTGGTTTTCCAGACGCGCCTCGCTGCCGCGAGCCTCGGCAAAGGCAAGGCGTTCACGCGCGATGTGCGCCTCGAGGATGGCGCGTTCCTCATCGAACTGATGGAAGGCCGGGTTGCGCGCGAGGCGCACCGGACGGTGGCGCGCATAAATCTGCGTGAGGTAGATCCCCAAGGCCGCGGACAGGCAGATCTCCGCCATCGCCTGGGCCGCCACCAGGATCATATCGATCCGCTTCACGCCGCCCGATGTCAGTTGCGACAGGTAGTCCGTGCCTCCGGCCGGATCATCAAAGACACTCAAGCGGGCGATATCATCCTCCGCCGTCTTGGAGAGCATCGGGTAAATGCTCGCATAAGACGCGACCCAGACCATCACCGCCGCGACACCGATTCCCAGGCAGGACCAGAGATAAAAGTCCCGCTTGCGGCCGCTTCGAAGGACATCCCATCCGACCTTCACCGCCAGCGCTCCGACGGGGAGGAGCGCCGCCCAGAAATACGCCCGAAGCGGGTGCTCCGAAAAGGTGATGATCCCGGACTCCAGCAGATTGAAGGAGACATTGAAGATGCCGAAAACGAGCAGGCAGGCGATGGCGGCGGTGCACAGGACGAACATCGCGCGATCCCACAGATTCCAGGGGGCGGTGGGGTGCGTGTCGGGTCGCCCATCTTCAAGGGCGGGCAGCAGCTTTTCCTCGGTGCTCAGGCGGTTGAGGGTGCGTTGGAGCCGGTCCTCCAGTCCGGCGAGTCGATCCTCCCGAAGGCGTTTCTCCTGCTGAAAGCGCTCAAGGTCCTTCGCGTTCTGGTGGAGAAACAGGGCGCGGTGGAAGGCCTCGACCTCCTCGGCCCCGGACGGGCTGCCGGAGTCAATGACGGCGCGGATGAACTCCAGGTGAATCGCCGATCCGATGGAAGGCGATTGCGGGTCGGCGCGGGCAGGAAGTTCGTTCATGGGCTCGGCTGTGGAGAAGCGCCCCGGCAGGTCCGGAGGGGCCGACCCCCGGGGCGCGGACCTCCACCTTGAAGTGAAGGGACGATCAGAATTCCGACTTCGGGGCCTGTTCCGGCTTGGCGCGTGGCTCCGGGGCGGTCCTCTGTTTGCCGCGGCCGTCGCCGCTCCGCCCCGCTTCGCGCTCGACACGGTCGCGCTCGGATTCGGCGCGATCCCGTTCGGCCTCCGCCTTGTCGTGGCGGGCCTCGAGCCTGTCGATTTGTTGGTCGAGCCTGCCGAGTTGCTGCTCGATGTTTTGGAGCTGCTTTTGCAGCGAGCGCCGCTGCTCGCCAAGGATGCGGCGCTGAAGATCCAGGGATTCACCGAGGGCGTCGTTGCGCCCGTGCTCGCGTTGTTCCTCCACGGAACGGCGGGCGTCCTCCATCGCCCGCGCGGCGTCGCGCGTGGCCTTTTCCACTTCATTCCGGGCCTCATCGAGGGACCGGTTCAATTCGTATTTGAAGTTCCAGTTTTGTGCGAAAGGCTGACCCGGTTTGTTCCAATCCTTGAAAGCCTTCATGGCCTTCTCGGCCTTTTCCTTCGCCTTGGCTTTCAACTCTCCCATCTTGGCCTCCAGCTTGTCCGCGAGCTCGGTGTCCGGGTTGTCCTTTCCGTCGCGGAGTTCGTCGTTGGAGGCTGCCTTGTTGCTCCGGATGAGGGATCGGACCTGCCGTTCCAGTCTCGACAAGCGCCGTTCCAGGTCGCTGGAGCGGTTGCCGGCGGACGGCGGACGGGGTGTCCCTTCAACCCGAACCGGACCATCCGGAGTTTCGGCCACGGCCAGCGCGGTCGGGGTCGGGGCAGCAAGGACACTCACCGCGGCCCTGGGCATCCGACCCGTCGACACGACAACGTGTGGCCTGATCGCCAGGTCGATGGACGGCGCGGCCAACGGAGCGGGTGGGGCTTCTGCCGCCGGCGGGGCTGGCGGGGCCTCCGCGGAAGGTGGCGCCGGTTGGTCCTTCCACTTCGCCTCGCCGCTCGTCAATGGCGGCGCCGGCGGACGGTCGTCCTCCCCCGCCGCGATGAGTCCCGTGGGGGCCGTATCGGCGCCAGCCGGTTCCTCGGCCGAGGCGGTGAAGGCAAGGCGCGGACCCGCATAGAGGCCGATGCCTGCCACAAGGGCGGCGGCGGTTGAGAGGATCCCCAGCCTGGCGCGTGCCAGTCGCGGGGAGGTGTTGCGTTGTGTGTCGAGTATCATGTCGATCCTTTCCTTGAGTTGACTCCGTCGGTTCCACGCCGCCGGCGCGACCGTCCAAATGCGGCCCTTTGTCCGGCTGGCGAAATCGGTCAGAAACAGGGCATAGTCCCGTCGCGACCGCGGTGCGCGTGTCGCCGACAGCACATGATCGTCACAGGCGATCTCGCGATCGACCGTCAGGCGACGGGACAGCCAGAGGACGGCGGGATGAAAGAAGAAGAGGGCGCGCGCCACCTGTTGCAGCAGGTTGGTCCAGTCGTCCTTGCGGCGCAGATGAGCCAGTTCATGCACAAACACCCGCTCCAGGTCCGTGGCCCGCGCGGTCACCATCCCCAGGGGCAACACGATGGATGGTTGCCACAGGCCGGTGACGATCGGCGCATGGACCTCCGCGCTGAGCCGCAGGTTCACCGCCCGATTCGCACCGCTGGAGGAACAACACAGCGATTCCAGGAGACCCCGCAAAGGCGTTGGTCCCTCGAGTCCCCGGCGGGTCAGGCGCCTCAATGCGGCCCATTGCCATCCCAGCGCGGCAAGCCGGGCCCCCGCCACCAAAAACCAGGCGCCCACCAGCAGAAGGCTCGTCCCCGCCGGCAACGGCGGTTGCCACGGCTCGGCCACCCGCCAGTCGCCTGACAGGTTTACCAGGTCGCTCGCGGATGGGCTCGCTGGCGTGACCGCCTCCACGGTGGCGTCCGCCCCGGCCGTGTCACCGGCCGATTCGGGGCGGGAACTCACCTGGAGCATGGGTTGGAAATCGCGTCCCGCTACGAACGGGGGTTCTCCCGCCGGCGCGTGGATCCATGACATGCCGCCTGACGTCGCGGAGGATGTCTCAAGCCGTGGCTGCGGATCCGGGAGGGCGCGGGCGTCCGGCTGAGCGCCGTCGTCGGCGACGGCAATGACCGGACGCGCGGCTGCGACTTCCAGCCTCCCGGGTGCGGAATCGTTGATGATCCTCGGTGTTGCGACGGCCGCTTCCATGATCGGATCGGCGCCGGGTGGCTCGGGCGGCGTGGATCTGGCGAGCGCCCGGATCGGCGTCGGAGGACCGAACAGGAAGTGGGCGATGGGAAGCACGGCCACGAGAATCAGCGTGAGAAATTGCACCGCATGCCTCGTGGTGGCATTGACGTCGCGGCAGAAGGCGAGGGCCATCCCGACAAATGCGGCCAGGATCAGGCCCTGGTAGGTCCCGTTGCAGAGGGCGCTCAGCGCCCGGTCGCAGAAGGTCTCCAATGCGGCGCTCATTTCATCGGTTCGGGTTGATCGTCTTCGTGGATGCGGCGCTTCAAGTCATCGAGTTCCGCCGGGGTGAGTTTCTCGTCGCGCAGGAAGCTCAGGACCAGTTCTCCGGGGGAACCGGAAAAGAACCGGGAGAGAAGGTGCCGGACGGCCTTGCGGGCGGCCATCTCGCGGTTGACACGGGGAGTGAAGACGAGGGCCCGCCCGGCCTTGCGACAGGCGAGATATCCCTTGTCGCGCATGATCCGCATCATGGTGAGGACGGTGGTGTAGGCGGAACCGCCTTCGCCTTCGAGGGCGTCGGCGACCTCCGCGACGGTGGAGGGTCCCTTTTCCCAGAGCACCTCCATGATGCGATGCTCCCCGTCGGTGAGGTGCCGTGATTTTTTCCGTGCCATGATGATCGCGTCAGACGTCGTGAATTATTAAAGAATTAGTAGTGTTAGAAAACCGCGCCCGAATGGGCCGGTCAACTATAAAATTAGTTCTTGGCGCTTCGCGCCCCCCGATGAACCTGTCCGCACTCCGCCTCTCTCCCGTCGAGCGGGAGAGGGACGCGCTCAGCGAGTCCCGTCGCGGTTCAGGTCGAAATGCGCGGTTCGCGAACCGTCGAAACGTGCCGCGCCGCCATCCCTTCTTGCACTCCGTGGACCTCGTGCCAACAAGAGGTGCCGTCATGAACACCGACGAACGCATCGAACGGGATTCCATGGGTGACATGCCCGTCCCCGCCTCCGCCCTCTACGGAGCGCAAACCGCGAGGGCCGCCAGGAACTTTCCAGTGAGCGGGCTGCGGTTTCCCCGCCGGTTCCTGCGGGCCCTTGGTCTCCTCAAGAAGCACGCGGCCAAGGTGCTCCGATCCCAGGGGCTGCTCGACGCCGCCATTGCCGACGCCATCGAACACGCCGCCCAGGAGGTCGCCGACGGCATGCACGATGGCGAGTTCATCGTCGACATCTTCCAGACCGGATCCGGGACCTCGACGAACATGAACGCCAACGAGGTCATCGCAAATCGCGCCTCAGAACGGCTCGGCGGCTTCCGGGGTGATCGCCGGGTCCATCCGAACGATCACGTCAACCTGGGTCAGTCCAGCAATGACGTCATCCCGACCGCGCTGCATGTCGCCGCGCTCGAGGGGATTGAACGCGAACTCATTCCTGCCCTGGAGCGTCTCCAGGCCGCGCTCCAACGCAAGGCGGACGCCTTCGACGGCATCCTCAAGACCGGACGCACGCACCTGCAGGATGCGACCCCGGTCCGCCTCGGCCAGGAGTTCGGCGGATATGCGGCTCAAGTGGGACACTCGGTGGAGCGCCTCCGTGGCGTCACCCCGCGTCTGGGCGAACTCGCGCTCGGGGGAACGGCCGTCGGCACCGGCATCAATGCGCCGCCGGGTTTCGCCGACCTCACGATCGCGGCGGTTGCCGACGAGACCGGGTTGAGGCTGAGGCGCGCGGGAAACTCCTTCGAAGCCCAGGGCGCGCGAGACGCCTGCGCGGAGGCGAGCGCGATGTTGAGGACTGTGGCGATCAGCCTTGCCAGGATCGCCAACGACATCCGCTGGCTCGGATCAGGTCCGCGTTGCGGGCTTGGAGAACTGCGGCTCCCGGCTGTCCAGCCGGGGTCATCGATCATGCCGGGAAAGGTGAACCCGGTGATGTGCGAGATGCTGATCCAGGTGGCGGCGCAGGTCATCGGCAACGACGCGGCGATCACCTTCTCGAATGCCTACGGGAGCATGCTGGAGTTGAACGTCATGATGCCCGTGATCGCGTACAACCTGCTGCAAGCGATCGAAATCCTTTCCAGGGCGTGCAGCCTTTTCACGGATCGATGCGTGGCCGGATTGGAGGCCGACGCCGCGCGCTGCGCCGGCACGATCGAGCGGAGTCTTTCGATGGGCACGGCGCTTGCCCCGGTGATTGGATACGATGCCGCGGCCCGGATTGCCAGAGTCGCCTATGAGACCGACCGCACCATCCGCGAAGTCGCCCTGGAACTCTCCGGGCTGGATCGCGAGAGAATCGATGCCTTGCTGGATCCGCGGCGACAGACCGAACCGGGTTGACTTGCGCGCGGGGGTCAATCCGATTCCCAGTCCGCTTCGTCGAGGCGCCTCCGAATCCGGGAGGTCCGGCGCTGCGACAGATACGTGTGCTCGAGGCGTTCCTTGGCGAGGTAATCGAGTTCGCGCCTGAGTTTCTGGAAATTGGCGAGGCGATCGGGGGTCAGTGTGCCATCGGCAAGGGCGGCCTGGACGGCGCAACGTTTCTCCGTCGTGTGGGAACAGGCGCGGAAATGGCATTGCGTTGCGAGGGCGGCGATATCGGGAAAGGCCTCGTCGAGACCGCCATCGGCCGCCCACAGGTGGAACTCGCGCATGCCCGGGGTGTCGATCACGACGCCGCCGCCGGGCAGGACGATGAGTTCCCGCCAGGTGGTGGAATGTCTCCCTTTGCCGTCCTGTTCACGGACGTCGAGGGTCGCCTGGATCTCCTCGCCGTAGAGTCCATTGATGAGGCTGGATTTGCCGACCCCTGAGGTGCCGACGAAGACGCTTGTCCGGCCCTCCTGGATGAATTCGCGCAGCAGGGGCAGACCCATCCCCATTCGGGCGCTGCAGCGGAGAACGGGAGCGGGGCCCACGCACGCGCGGACTTCATCGACGCGCGGGTCTTGTGCCGGGGCGAGGTCGGCTTTGTTCAGGACGACCACCGCCCGGGCGCCGCCTTCGTGGGTCATCACGAGAAACCGCTCGAGCCGGCGCAGGTTCAATGTGCTGTCGAGGGCCTGGACGATGAACGCGATATCGATGTTGGCTGCCAGGACCTGCGGAACCGCCTCGCGCCCCGGAATCTTGCGGGTCAACGAGGTGCGCCGGGGGAGGACCGCCTCGATGACCGCACGCGATTCGCCCGGTTTCTGGCAGAGGGCCACCCAATCGCCGACGTGCGGGAGATTCCCGGCCGCGGGACGGTCGCGGAAAAAGCGACCGGCGAGGCGGGCGGTGGCCTCGCCGTCGCGGGTGAGGACGATGAACGCGTGTTTGTCCTCGAGGGCGATCCGGCCGGGCTCGCGGTGGCCGGCCGGGGAGGACGCGAGCGACCGCGCCCAGTCATCATCCCATCCGAGTTGCCTCAGGTCCGCCATCTGGTGCGGCGCAGCCTAAGAGCCCGTCTGAAAATTAGGAAGGGTCCTGCGACGAGCAAACGTCCGACCCGTCCGACACGGGACGGGTGCGTGCATTTCATGGCGAATTCACCACCCATTCGTTGCGAAGCCACGACTTCCGTCCTGAGAATTCTTCAATACATGAATGCACTCTTGATTCCTTCGAATGGCGCCAGGGCGATTGGACTCGCCAGCATTGCCGGATGGACCCTTGGAGTCATGGTCACGCTCGCGGCGCCCGCGGCCGACGTTCCGGACCCCGCGGCACTGCGACGGCAGGCCCTGGATTTTGTCGCCCCGATTCCCGACCGGATGCCCGGGGCCGAAAGCGACACCGCGGTCCTGGTTCGGCTCGGGCGCGAACTGTATTTCGAGAAGGACCTTTCCGAGAATCGAACGCAGTCCTGCAATTCCTGCCACCAGATCGACAACCGCCTGGGGGGAGTGGACAACGAACCGACCTCTCCCGGCGCCTTTGGCAAACGCGGCGGGCGGAATTCCCCGACCACGCTCAACGCGGGGTTCCAATTCGCGCAGTTCTGGGATGGACGCGCCGACGATCTCGTGGCTCAAGCCAAGGGACCGGTGCTGAACCCGATCGAAATGGCGATGCCCACGGCGGACGTTGTCGTTCAACGGCTCAAGGAGAACGCGCGGTATCGCGATCTCTTCCGCCAGGCATTTCCCGCCGCCACCGACCCGCTGACCTACGACAACATGGCGCGCGCGATTGCCGCGTTCGAACGCACGCTCCTCACGCGTGATCGGTTCGATGATTTCCTGAAGGGCGACGATCGCGCCCTGAGCGCCACGGAACGGAAGGGTCTCCATGAGTTTCTCAGCCGCGGTTGCACCACCTGTCACTATGGCCCGACGATCGGCGGCCAGACTTACCAGAAGATCGGCCTGGTGAAACCCTTCCCAACCGATGACAAGGGCCGGTTCGAGATCACCAAGGACGCCGACGACGAGGCGCGATTCAAGGTTCCGGTGCTTCGGAACATCGCCATCACGTATCCCTATTTCCACAAGGGCCAGGTCGCCACGCTCGAGGAGGCCGTGCGCAAAATGGCCTGGCATCAACTGGGTCAGGAACTTGACGACTCCACGGTCCAATCCATCGCGGCGTTTTTGAGGTCGCTGACCGATAAGGATCGCGACCCGGGGCCCACGGCGTCGATTTCAACGCCGGGCGAATCGGGTGTCGGAGGTCAGTGAGCGATCGCCCAACCCTCCACCAGCTCCAGCCCGGGGATTTGCGGGACTGGCGCGACCCATGCGGAGTGGACGCAGAGCCAGGGCTACCGGACCTGGCCTCGATGACCCTCCCAAGACCCCACCTGGAGCGACGACAGCCCCTTTTTCCGCGCCTGCCGCCATAGCTCCGGGTCATCCCGGCGGGACCGGGTTCGTTGCGCGACGCCGGCCGCGTCGCAGCCAATGACGCGCACCGCCACCTTGCCGACCTCCGGACGCCCCAGCATGCGCCAGGTGTCGGCAGGCAAGGGTGGGCTCGGTCGCGCGTCCAGGACGAGGTAACTGAGCGGGACACTTCGCAGGTCGATGCCCAGGGCCTTTGCAAACCGAGCCCAGAACGGGTCCGTGAAGACCTCGGGCGCGGGTGTGGCGAAATGGTGGCACCAATGGCTCTCGCATCCGGGGGCGAGCAGTCCGCACCTCCCGGGATGCACGCAAGGCGCAACGATCTCGAATCGCCCTCGCAACCGTTCGCGAACGCCCACCAGGGCGAGGCTTGCCCCCCGTGTGCCGGGTTCCACCCAGAGGATGGACGTGGCCCCGGCCAGGATCGTTTCCAGGCCAGCGATCTGCGAAGGCGTGAGTTCAGTCAGGACGTGGCTGACGAGCACCCCGCGGGCGCTGCCTTCGTGCACTCCCCCGATCCGCACCTCGACACCCGGAAATCTCGCCCGGCATCGATCCGCGGCGAACTGCATCGCCAGAGGTGAATGATCGAAAAACCGGGCGGCCGTCGCGGTCTGCTCGCCGAAATGATCCAGGAACGCGCGCATCGCAATGCCGCTGCCGCAGCCCCAGTCCAGCCATTCCCCGACCGGCGGTGTCCAACCCATGCGGCCGAGGTCCTCGAGGACGAAATCCCATTTCCACCCGATACGCTGTGCGAAGGTCGCGTCGTAGGCGGCGAGGTCCTCCTCGGATCGCCAGGAGTTGTGCTCACCGGCATCGCCGGCCAGGTACGACCGGCGGAGGCGATCAAGCGCGTTCCAATCGATGTCCGATGGCGGGCGTCCGAACGGCGTCATGCGAGAAGACGGTCCAGGGCGTGGTGTCGGATTTCGAAGAGATCCTTGAGCCGGAGGATCCGATCACGGACCGCCGGATCACGGAACTGCTCTTCACCGCGGACGGCGGCCAGGAGGAGGTTCTTGGGGGTGTGCTCCGGCGCGACGAATTCAATCGCCTTCACATGGTAGCCGGCCCACTCGAGAAAGAGGGCGCGGAGCCCGTCCGTGAGCCATTCCGCAAAGCGTTCCGCCAGGAGACCGTGTCGGAGGACCCCATCGAAGGGCGCAGGTCGACCGAGTTGCGGACGAAGTTCCTGGTGACAGCAGGGCGCCACGAGGATCCATCGCGCTCCGAGTTCGATGCCCCTGAGGATGGCGTCATCCGTGGCGGTGTTGCAGGCGTGGAGGGCCACCAGGACCTCCAACCGCTCCATCGCGCACGTCGAAATCGCGCCCTCGACGAACTCGAGGCCTTCGAGGTGGAGACGCCGGGCGGCGTCATTTGCGGCCTTCACGAGTTCGCCCCGGGTCTCCACACCGATCACATGGGCGGGCAGCCCCAGTTGGCGGCGGAATAATTGCCAGGCCGCGAAGGTCAAGTGGCCGCGTCCGCACCCCATGTCGGCGATCGTGAGTGGCGCATCCGGCGCCCACGGGGTTTCCTGCGCGAGGTGAGTCAGCAGCTCGGCGTAGCGCATCACCTGTTGATACTTGGCCGCTGCCGCCGGCCGAATCCCGCCGGATGAGTCCACCAGGCGCAGGGCTTCGAGCCAGTCGCTGGCGGATGCGTCCAACGGCCGAACGCGGGATCTGTCATGCGTCCGCACCGGTGGGACCCGCGTTCTCGCGCGATGCCGGGTGAGGCGCGGCACCCGATCGGCTGGGACGGACAATTGCCAGTCCTGTCCCGTCGTCTCCAGGAGCGCGGCGTGAAACCTGCCGTCGAGTTCGGTGGCTAACCACCCGGGCACCTCCTTCACGCCGAGGTTGCGTGTCGTGTCGCGGGTCTTTTCCTTGAACGTCAGGGAAAGCATGGATTCACCTCGAAGCGTCACGAGACGTCCGAGCACCCTTTCCACTGGAGAGGCTGAGGCCGACGGCGAGGACAGGACAAGCCGGACAAAGGACTCTTTTTCGAAACTGCGGGTGAGATGAACCTCGAACTGGCGCACCAGGTCCTGAACCGGCGGGCCGGCATTCCTGGGACGGCGCTCCGGCTTCACGGCCATCCCACTCCCCATGAACCCGATCCCATCATTTCACCGACACGATCCGCTCGAGGAGTTCGTTCATCCGCGTCAACAGCGTCTGGGGATTGTCGAGCAAACCGGCGCTCAACCGGGCGTGATCAAAGAGTTGCTCCACCACCTTGGCCGCGAGCGCGGCGTCACTGTGCCGCAGCTTTTCCAGTCCAACGATCACTGGATGACGCGGGTTCAACTCGAGGTGCGGCGGCGCCGGGGCGGCTTCCTTTTCCTGTTTCATCGCCCTCACCAGGCGGCGCATGGACGCCGTCATATGCTCGTCACTATCCACGACGACCACCGGGCTGCTGACGAGTCTTTGGGAAGACCGGACCTCCGCCACCTGCGACCCGAGCGTTTCCTTCATGAAATTCGCCATCAGGCGCGCCTCGTCGGCCGTCAATCCCCCCTCGCCACTCGTCTCGACTTTCAGGTCGGCCTTCTCGGCGGAACGCAGCGGCTTTCCGCCGAACTCCCGGAGGTGATCGAAGACAAAGTCATCGACCGGTTCATAACAGAAGAGGACCTCGTAACCGAGCGCCTTGAAGGCCTCGAAATAGGGGCTGGCCTCCGCGGTGCCGCGGTTGGGCGCGGTCAGATAGTAAATCTCGCGCTGGCCTTCCTTCATCCGGAGGACGTAGTCGGCCAAGGAGGCCGTCTTGCCGGGGTCGACCATCGAGGATTCATACCGCAACTGGCGGGCGAGCGCCTCCCGATGTTCGGGATCGGTGATGGCGCCCTCCTTGATGAACCGCCCGTGCGCCGCGTACACCTTCTCGAATGTCTCCGGTTCCTTCTCCGCGAGTTCGCCGAGGAACTTCAGAAAACGCGCGGTGAGCGCGCGGTTGAGCTTCCGCAGCAGGGCGCTGTCCTGCATGGACTCGCGCGCGATGTTCAGAGGCAGGTCCTCGGAATCGACGACGCCCTTGAGGAAACGGAGCCAGTCCGGGAACAGATCTTTCGCCTTTGCCTGGATCAGGATCCGCCGGCAGTAGAGATTCACCTCCGACTCGGTCTTCCCGAGTCCGAGCGTCTCGAGATTGCGCGACGGCACGAACAGCAGCGACTGGATGGCCAGCGGCGCGTCCGCCGTGAAATGAAGGCGCGCCAGCGGCGGCTCCGGGTCGTGCCCGATGAATTCGTAGAACTCGCGGTACTCCTCCTCGTTGATCTCGGAGCGCGGGCGGCTCCAGATCGCCTGGACCGTGTTGATCGCCGATCCGTTCAGCTTGATGGGGAAGGGGACGAAGCTGGAGTACCGTTTCACCGTCCGCTGGACTTGCCAGTTTTCCGCGAACTCCTTCGCGTCCTCCGTCAGGTGAAGAACGATACGGGTGCCGCGGGGGAGGTCGTCCGCGGGTTCGATCTCGTAGCCCCCGGTTCCATCGGAGGCCCAGTGCCAGCCGGTGGAATCGGTGTGGTACGACCTCGAATACACCTCGACCTTCGAGGCCACCATAAAGGCCGAATAGAATCCCACGCCGAATTGGCCGATCAGGTTCACCGTGGGTTTCTCCTTCGAGTCGGCGAGCTTCTGGAGAAAGGCCTTCGATCCGGAATGGGCAATCGTTCCGAGATTCTCCACCAGTTCGTCGCGGGTCATGCCAATGCCCGAATCGGCGATCGTCAGGGTCCGCTCCTTGTCGTCGGTTCCCAGGTTGATCTCCAGGGCCGCCTCCGGCTGATGCACGGATTGGCCGGAGGTCTGCAAAAACCGCAGCTTCTCGAGGGCATCGGCCGCGTTGGACAGCAGTTCCCGGAGGAAGATCTCCCGGTCCGTGTAGAGCGAATGGACGACGATATCCAGGACCCTCTGAATCTCCGCCTGAAATGTGTGGTGTTCCTTCTGACTCATCGGCTTTGAAAGTTAGGAAACCCTGTCCACGGGTCAAGCGACCTGCGTCAGCACAACCACGAACTCCCGACCCGGATCTCAGCGCGGCGGAGCCGCAACCCACGGACTGCGTTCCTCCAGCCAGCGGACGCTCCCGAACGACCGCTCTGCACACCGACGGTGGTGTGGAAGGGTCTGGCGAGGATGAAGGCCCGGCTCAAGGTGCGGGCGTCTCCTTCTTGGATCCCGCCTTCAACTCGTGGGCCGACACCTTCACGCCGCGGGTGAATTTGTTGAAGCCGAACAGGGTCGGCTGATACGCGCCGACAATCGTGACGTCCGCCTTCTCCGGCACCTCGAGCCCGGTGAAGTCATAACACGCATTCACCACGAGCCGACGAAGGTCCTCCTGCGCGAAATCAATCGCCGCCCCGATCGTGGAACAGAGCACCCTCCCCGTCTTGCCGGACTCGGCCGTGTACTTCCGCGTCCAGACAATCGGCATGACCGGCTTGGTCCAGTTCGGCGGATCATACGGGCCGAGTCCCGTCAGCGTCACTCCCCAGACCAGGATGCTGGCATCGGCGGGGAAATCAGGATTCACGCCGTAGACGTCGGTGGGACCGAAGAGATTGGCGACGGATCGCAGGATCGGATCCTTTTGGTTCCGGCCGTCGATCAATCCCCGGCTGCCCTCGACGCCGTGGTTCCCGTGATGGTAGGTCCACGTCTCGCCCACGATTTTACCCCCGAAACCGCCTTGCCAACCTTCCCCCTTGTAGTCCCAGGAATACTTTGCATAGGGGCTCTGCTTGTTCCGACTGTAGGCGAAGGAGTGGGTGCCGGTCCGCAGCACGATCATGGGCTTCCCCGCATTGAGGTAATCGACGAAGTGCTTCATGTCCGGATCCGGCAATTCGCGGAACCGAAATTGATCGATCACGAGGTCCGCCGAATCGAGCAGGTCCATGCCGGGGACATGGGTCTGGTTGTTTGGGTCGATGGTCGTGTCGTCGTCCTGGCTGAAGAGCACGGTGCATTTGAAACCATGATGTCGGGCCAGGATCTTTCCCAGTTGCGGAAGGCCTTCCTCTGACCGGTACTCCTCGTCCCCGCTGAGGAGTACGATCTGTTTGCCGTTTGCGGATCCGGCAGCCGGTTCGTACGTGACCCACGCCGAGGCGCCGCGGGCGGAGGGGAGGATGGAAATTGCCAGCAGCAAACCGGCGACGGCGAACTGGGGTTTCATCGGCCGGAGTGTGTCCCCGATCGCCCGACGACGCGATGGGTTTTCCTTTCCCGATTCAAAGTTGTCATTGACGCCGCGCAGGGTCCTTGCCAACCAAGACCCGCAAGCTTGTGTATCCGCCCTTTCGCCGCCTCCTCGCCGGCTGCCTGACGCTCTGCGCGTCAGCCGCGGGTCCCTCCCTGCACGCCTTGACGGGGCAGTCCTTCGAGGAAGCCCGGGATCACTGGGCGTTCCAACCGATCCGGCGTCCACCGTTCCCGCGCGTCATCCGCCCCGAACTCATCCAATCCCCCGTCGACTCCTTTCTCCTCGCGCGGTTGGAAAGCGCGGGCCTGACCTTTGCGCCGCGCGCCGATCCGCGCACGCTCCTCCGCCGGGTCTCCTACGACCTGATCGGCCTGCCCCCAACCTTCGAACAAGTCCAGGCATTCGAATCGGATCCGTCCCCGGCCGCCTACGCCGCGATTGTCGATCAGCTCCTGGGTGATCCGCGCTACGGCGAGCGGTGGGGCCGGCACTGGCTCGACGTCGCGCGTTACGCCGACACCAAGGATCTCGTCCTGCTTTACGGCACCGACGCGATCCGCCCGTACGCCTACACCTATCGCGATTACGTGATCCGGGCCCTCAACGAGGATCTCCCTTACGACGAATTTGTCCGCGACCAACTCGCCGCCGATCTCGTTCAACCCGCGCTCCCTCCGTGGCGCCTCGCCGCCCTCGGATTCCTGACGCTGGGCCGGCTCTTTGACGGGAATGTCCATGACCAGATCGATGATCAGATCGACACGGTGAGCCGGGGTTTCCTCGCGATGACCGTCGCGTGTGCGCGCTGTCACGATCACAAATACGACGCCATCAAGAGCGCCGACTATTACGGTCTCTATGGTGTCTTCGCCTCGACCGAACGACCGGAACTTCCCCCGTTGATCGAGGATCCCCAAACGGTCCCGGGTGGCGCCGACTTCGAGAAGCGCCTGCAGGGCGCCGTGCAGACCCTTGAGAATCATGTCGACGATCAATATCGCAAGCTGACCGAAACGCTGCGCTCCCGCGTCGGAGACTACCTCCTCCGCGCTGCGACCACCCAGCCCGACATCACCGAAACCAGCCAGTTCGCGCTGTCCCTGACCCCGGAGGACTACCGGCCGGCCCTGATGCTTCGCGCACGCCGTCTCCTGGAGCAGCGGCTGCGCCACGAGGACCGTATCTTCGGACTTTGGGCGGATCTGATCGCTCTGCCCGACCACGACTTCGCCGAACACGCATCGCTGCTGGTCTCCAACGAGCTTGCGGCCCCGAGGGGGCCCGCTTCACCGCGCAACGCGCTCGTCGCCGCCTGGTTCTCCGAATCCCCGATGCAATCCAGGGCGGACGTCCCGCGGTCCTTCGCCGGCCTCCTCCGCGAGCGCAATCGCATCCTGAACTCGAGAACCTGCGGGGATGACGCCTACATCATGAGCGGCGACGAGGCCGATCTTGCCGCGCTCATCCGCGGCCCGCAGAGCCCCGTCTGGTTTCCACGCCGCGACACGTCCGATCACATGTCCCGGCCGGACAAAGATCGCTACAACAGCCTGGTCCTGGATCTCGACAAGATTGCGGCGCATGCCAAAAAGCCGCCGCCGGCTCGAGCCATGGTGGTGCGTGATCTGCCCGAACCGGTCGAGCCCCACCTCTTCATTCGCGGCAATCCATCGCGTCTGGGACCTGCCGTGCCGAGGGCGTTTCTGCGGGTGCTCACCGGGGGCGAGGCGCGGGCGCTGGGTCCGGGAAGCGGTCGTCTCGAACTCGCGCGCGCCATCATCGATCCGGCGAATCCCCTGACGGCGCGGGTCATCGTCAACCGGATCTGGATGGAGCACTTTGGCGAGCCGCTGGTCGCGTCGACGGCGGACTTCGGTGTCCGCAGTGAACCGCCGACCCATCCCGCGCTCCTCGATTGGATGGCCGCCGAACTCATGGACTCCGGCTGGCGCCTGAAGTCCCTGCATCGCTGCATCGTCCTGAGCGCCGCCTACCAGCAAGGGACGCCGGACTTTGCCTCCAGCGGCGCGGACCTTGGCCCGTCGACGACGAACTCCGCCCCGGGCGTGGATCCCTCCAACCGCCTGCTTTGGCATTACCCGCGCCGCCGCCTCGACCTCGAGGCAATGCGCGATTCCCTCTTGTTCGCCTCCGGGCGGCTCGACTCCACGATCGGGGGACGGCCGGTGGATGTTGCCCGCGATCCTTTGAACTGTCGCCGGACGGTCTACGGCCTGGTGGACCGCCAGAATCTGCCGCCGCTGTTTCGCGCCTTTGACTTCGCCGTGCCCGATCAGTGCATCGAAAGGCGCCCGCAGACCACCGTCCCGCAACAGGCCCTGTTCGCCATGAATTCTCCGTTCGTGCTGGAGCAGGCTCGCGCCCTGGCGGGGCGTCCGGAGGTCAGGGAGGCCTCCGCCCCGCGAGACCGTGTGGACGCCCTCTTCGAGTTGGTCCTCGCCCGAAGGCCGGCGGATTCGGAGACCCGCATGGCCCTCGATTTCGTCGGTGCGGCCGCCCGGCAGAACGACGGCGCGAAGCTTGATCCGTGGCAGCAACTGGCCCAGGTGCTTCTCGTCTCCAACGAGGCGGTCTTTCTCGACTGATCCCTTCCCTCTCCATGAATCCATTCGAGCATCTTCCTCCCCGGTTCCTCACCCGCCGTCAAATGCTTCACCGGATGGGCACCGGCCTTGGCATGGTCGGTCTCGTCGGTCTCATGGAGCAGGCGGGACTGCTCGAAAGCGGAGCTGCCGCCGCGACGGCAAATCCCCTCGCGCCGCATCCACCGTTGTTCCGCGGCCGCGCAAAGCACGTCATCCACATCTACCTCAACGGCGGCCCCTCCCACGTCGACACCTTTGACCCGAAACCAGCGCTTCAGAAGTGGGCGGGGAAGGTCATCCCGGCGGGGAACCTGACGACCGAACGTCCGTTGGGCGCCGCGTTGCCATCGCCGTTCGGCTTCCGTCCCCATGGGCGGAGCGGCATCGAGATCAGCGACATCTTCCCCAGGACCGCCGAACACGTGGACGAGCTGTGTTTCATCCGCTCGATGCACGCCAACACGCCGAACCACGAACAGTCGATGCGCCTGATGAACTGCGGCGACGAACGGCTCTCCCGACCCAGTTACGGCGCGTGGATCACCTACGGTCTGGGGACCGCCAACCAGAATCTCCCCGGGTTCATCGCCTTGTGTCCCGGACTGCCGGTGGCGGACGTCTCCAACTGGCGCTCGGCCTTTCTTCCCGGCATCTACCAGGGCACCCACATCGACACGCGCAAGACCCGGCCGGAGGACCTCATCGAGAACATCACCAACGGCTGCCTCCCGCCCGCCGCCCAGCGGCGTCAGCTCAACCTCCTCGCAGAATTCAACGCCGACCACGAACGCGCGCGCGGCGACGATCCGCAGCTCGAGGCGCGGATCCAGTCGTTCGAACTCGCGTATCGCATGCAGCTCGAGGCCACCGACGCCTTTGACATCGGCCGCGAGCCGGCCCCCATCCGCGCGTTGTACGGCGACACCGTTCAGGCCCGCCAGTTGCTCATCGCCCGGCGCCTCGTCGAACGCGGTGTGCGGGTCGTCCAGTGCTACCACGGCGATGTCCAGCCCTGGGACAGCCACGACATGATCGCCGAGAACCACCGCCGCCTCGCGACGGAAATCGACCAGGGCATCGCCGCGCTCCTGACCGACCTGCGTCAGCGCGGGCTGCTCGAAGATACTCTCGTGTTGTGCGGCGGAGAGTTTGGCCGCACACCCGCCGTCGAACTGCCCGCCCCCGGCACTCCCGGCAATGGCCGTGGCCGCGACCACAACCACTACGGTTTCACCGTCCTGATGGCAGGAGGCGGCGTGAAAGGCGGGCATGTCCACGGCGCCACGGACGAGTTCGGGTTTCAGGCCGTCGACAAGCCCGTTCACGTGCATGACCTCCACGCGACGATGCTCCATCTCCTCGGCTTCAATCACGAGAAGCTCACTTACCGCTATGCGGGCCGTGACTTTCGCCTGACGGATGTCAGCGGGACCGTCGTCAAGGACGTCCTCGCCTGACCCGGCGTTCCCGATCCGGGTCCAGTCGGGACAGCAGGAAAAGGGGTGGCGTCCGAATGACGGGGTGATTTCCCGAGCGACGGCACCTTTTCAAGCCCATGAATGGCGCGCTGGCGACGGAAGCCCCTGCTGTGGTATGTTAGCTGCAATGCAGCAGACGACTACCGCATCGGCTGACATCAGCGAAACGGCCATCTTGAGCCGGGTCGTGTGTTCGGAGAGCAAACCCTTGAGCCGGGAAGCGTCGCGGTGGATTCTGCAAATCGGCTTTCCAGAGGGAGATCAAGCGCGTGTGAAGGCCTTGACTGAAAAGGCTCAGCAGGGAGCGCTGACCCCAGAAGAAGACCGCACTCTTGAGCAATACCTTCACGTGGGACGGATCCTCGAACTGATGAAGTCAAAAGCTCGGCAGCGTCTTCGTGAGCTTGGGGAGGCCGTTCCGGCTTGAGCCGAATCGAACCGCTGCTTGTTCGAGCAGTCGTAGAGCGCGCCGCCAGGCGCTGCGAATACTGCCATTTTCCGGCAGGACCGACGTCTGGAACGAGCACTTTGAGTGGAACTCGGGCATCCTCGTCGGCCGGACGGTTGTGGGACGGGTAACGATTGACGTGCTGCGAATTAACTACTTCATGGCCGTGACCGTTCGGAGGGAACTTCTCGCGGAAGGCGTTTTGTTTTGAGGCTCACTCGCAGGTCTTCCCGGAACCTCAATCGACTCCGATCCCCGTCAGGAGCGCGTACTCCATCGAGTCCACCAGCGCCTGCAGGCTCGCGGTGACGATGTTGCTGTCGACCCCGACCGTCCCCCATTCGCGCTTCCCGTCCGTCGTTTGAATCAGGACCCGGGTCCGCGCTGCCGTCCCCGAAGGCTCGCTGGGACTCCCTTTCCCAGTATCCTCCGTTTTTTCCGAGGGAGCCTCCTCCGTTTCGACGGCGTCGAACGCGTCGAGAATCCGGACCTTGTAATCCACGAGGGAGACTTCGGCCAGTTGCGGAAAGGATTTGATCAGGGCCCGCCGCAGGGCCTGGTCCAGGGCATTCACCGGACCATCGCCTTCCGCGACGGTGTGGTGCACCTCCGAACGGACGCGCACCTTGATCGTCGCCTCACAAATCGCCTCATCGCCATGCTTTCGCATCGACACGTGGTACGCGTCGACGGTGAAGAAGAGCTCGGGATTGTGATCCAGGATACCGCGGATCAACAGCGCCAGGGACGCCTCGGCCGCCTCGTACTCGTAGCCCCCGGCCTCCCGCTCTTTGACACGAGACGTGATCCGCCGTGTCTCCGGCGCGTCCGGCGCCAGCTTGAATCCCAGTTCGGCCGCCTTCAGGAGGATGTTCGTCCGCCCGGACATATCGCTCACCAGGACCCGGCGGTGATTCCCGACCGCCTCCGGTTCGATGTGCTCGTAGCTGCGCGCCACGCGCTCGATCGCGTGGACATGCATCCCGCCTTTGTGGGCAAACGCGGACTCGCCGACCCACGGTTGTCGAGGGTCATGGCGGATGTTGGCGATCTCGTCGAGGAACTCGGAGAGTTCCTTGAGTTTGGGCATCGATTCGGGCGGGACCCCCGGGCGCCCCAGCTTGAAGTGAAGCAGGGGAAGAACGCTCGTCAGGTTGCAGTTCCCCGTGCGCTCGCCGTAGCCGTTGATGGTCCCCTGCACCTGGACCGCTCCGGCCTCGATTCCCGCAATGGCGTTCGCAACGCCGAGGCCGCAGTCATTATGCGTATGAATCCCGATCGCGCACGATAACCGGCTGCGCGCCTCGCCCGTGATGCGGGCGATCTCCGAGGGCAAACGCCCTCCGTTCGTGTCGCACAGGACGACGCAATCCGCACCGGCCTTTTCCGCGGCCTGCCACGTTGCCAGCGCGTACCCGGCTTCGTCCAGGTAGCCGTCGAAGCTGTGTTCGGCGTCGTAAATCACGGTCTTGCCCTGGTCCTTGAGGTACCGGACCGTGTCCGCGATCATGGCGATATTCTCGTCCGGGGAGGCCCGCAGAACTTCCGTGACGTGGAGAAGCCAGGTCTTCCCCACGATGGTGACGACGGGCGTTTCTGCCTCGAGGATCTGGCGCATCAGGGTGTCTTCCTCCACGGCGACGCCCCGGCGGCGCGTCATGCTGAATGCCGCGATCCGCGCGCTCTTCCAGGGCCTCCGGGCGGCCTGCCTGAAGAACTCCATGTCCTTCGGGTTCGAACCCGGCCAGCCCCCTTCAATGTACCGGATGCCAAACTGATCGAGGCGCTCCGCAATGCGCAGTTTGTCCATCGCGGAAAAGTTGATGCCTTCGCCCTGCGCGCCGTCACGCAGGGTGGTGTCATAGATCTCGACCGGGGTTTTCATGGATTCAGGGGGTTAAAATGGCGAAACCCCGCTCCGCGCCGCGGAACGGGGTTTCGCCAGGGAAATCTCGTTCAGCGACGCCGCATCCTCCCGGGGATCCCCATGCAGATCCCGCTCGCCGCGTGGATTCGGCCGCATTGAACCGGCTGGGCGCTCGCTTTCATCATCAGCGCGCGAGTTCTAAGCGAGCCCATGCCCCGGCTCAAGCCTCGACTTCCACCGATGGCGTCGGTCGATGGTGTTGATGGATTCAAGCCGGGCAGATCCTCAGCCGCGCACCTCCGGCTGCCGCGCGTCCCGAGCTCCGGAATCGTGCCGCCGCCCCCAATTCATTTGTCGAAGCGGACCCACGGTGGTCGGTTCCCTCCGCGCCCCGGGTCGGGATTGCCCCTCCGGTGGAAGCGCCCCGCGTGCGTCTGGGTCACGGGAGGCGTCCGCGCATTCGTTTCCGCGGACCCGCGCCTGGCATTCAGGCGATGCGCTTCCCCCAGGACCAGCCGTCCGCCCCGGGGACAATTGTCGGCTCGCGCGTCACGGGGCAGGGGTAGGGCCGGCCTTCGGCGAGACGCCGCGCCAGCCGCGAGCCAACCCGACGAGTGTGACGCCCACGCACGACCACCCGAAGACGTCGCCCCACCGGTTATAAAGGGTCCGATCGCGATCGCCGATGCCCACCGTGACCACGTCGAACCCGGCGTCGTACACGTTGCGTCCTTCCTCCAGTCGCGGCGAATGAAGGCGTCCGCGACGGTCAATCCAGCAACTCAGGCCATTGTTGGCGCAGCGCACCAGAGGCATTCCGTTCTCAATGGCGCGGAACGAGGCATTGGCGGCATGTTGCCATTGCGCCGCGCTTCGTCCAAACCACGCGTCATTGGTGAGGTTCAGGAGGAAGTCCGTTCCGGGCGCCGCGTGCTCGCGCGCCTGTTGCGGGAAGTTGTCCTCGAAGCAGATCAGGGCCGACGTCGTCGCACCCAGTGTGTCCAGGTGGAAGGCGACGGGCTGCTGGCCTGCCTCCATTCCCTCCCCGATCGGAGCCAGTCGCTGAAGGATCGGCAGCCAGCGTCCAAAAGGAATGTACTCGCCAAACATGACGAGCCGCCGTTTCCGATACCTTGCCGTGATCTTCCCCGCAGGGTTCACCAGAAAAGCGGTGTTGTAGGCGTGGACGACCGGCCCGTCGTCGGGACCCGTCTCCTCCACGTCATCGTCGGCTCCGAAGACAAACCAGGCGCCGGCGCCGCGAACCGCGGTAATGACCCGTTGAAATTCCTCCGCGCTCAGGTCGCCCGGGAGTGATGCCTCCGGCCAGACGACCACCTCCGGCTTCCTCGCCAGCGCCTGCTGCGTCAGCGCAAGGAGCTTCTCGAAGCGGTTCGTCGCTTCGGCGGGATCGAAAATCATTGTCTGCGGAATGCCCGGCTGCACCAGGGCAATGGACAGCCGTCGCGGTGGCGGGCTGTCGTCGCGCATCGCCAGGAATCCCCAGGTGATGGTCAGCGCGAGCATCAGCGCGGGCCACACGAGCGGACGAGGCCACAGCGCCGGTCTCCGCGGATGACAGGCCATCAGCAGCGCTGTCGTTGCGATCGACACCCCGAACCACGCCACCAGGAAGGAAACGCCGTAGACACCGGTCACGGCCGCGACCTGGATGAGCGGCAGAATTCGATATTGCGAGACCCCGAGGAGGTTCCAGGGAAAACCCCCGAACACCCGCGCCAGAACCATCTCCCACGTGACCCAGACGGCCGCCGACACCACCAACCACCCGTTCAGCCTCCACCCGGAGACCCGTGCCAGAGCGTCGCCAACCTCCAGCAGGCCCCCCGATGCCGGCGGGCATACGCCAAGCGTTTTCCCGAAACGCCAACTCGCCCCCACCCACAGTGGCGGAAACAACGCAAGAAACAGGCTCAGCGCGCACCATCCGGTGTACGCCCCGACGGGGAAGGGGATGTGACGCAGCCACGACAGGCTGATCAGGTAATGCACGACGCCCGCTCCATAGAGCGTCCGCCACCACAGACCGCGGGCGAGTCCCACGCCCAGGAACATCAGCAAGCCGGGAACCGCCCACGCGAATCCCGCAAGGTTCGGCAATGGAAACGAGAGCGCCCAACAGACACCGGTCACCACCGCGAGCCCGATCCGGATCCAGAGAAAGCGGATGTCTTCCACGCGTCTTGAGCTTGTGCGCCGCATCCTCCGATCGGCAAGGCCGCGCCCCGCGACACCGCCCTCTCCACATCCCGCCGCGGGTCCGAGCCGCATGAATGCCCCACGCCTGCCGGGCGCGCATCCATTTCCGTCCATCCAAGAAGCCTGGCCTCTTCGTGCCCTTGGCGACAGCCGTTCTTCGTGGTAATCCCCGTCGTGCCCTTCCCGGAAATCCTCCTTCGACAGCTCCTGCTTGGGTTGGTTCTGACCCTGTGCATGCCCGCGATCGCGACCCTGGCGGCGGAGCCTTCACCGATCGACATCGGTGTCGCACGCGTGGACATCACGCCGGCGTATCCGGTTCGACTCACCGGATACGCCGCCCGCACCAACCTTTCCGACCCGAACCCGGCGCAGAGGCTCTCGGCCAAGGCCCTCGCCCTCGGTTCCGACGCCGAGCATCCGCGGTTGCTCATCACCGTCGACAATTGCGGGGTCCCCGCGAATGTCGTCGAAGAGGTCGCCGGACGCCTGGCCCTCAAGCACCGAATCCGCCGCCAGGATTTCGTCGTCGCCTCGTCCCATACGCATTGTGGCCCGATGATCCGCGGCTTTGCTGAAAACATCTTTGTCCATGACCTGAGCCCGGAAGAGGCCGCCGCCGGCGATCGATACACCCGCGAGATTACGGACCAACTGGAATCGGTCGCGGTCGCCGCGTTACACGATCGGCATCCCGGCCGCCTGTTTCGAGCCGTTGGCAATGTCGGATTCGCGGCGAATCGTCGGACCCCTGGCGGTCCCGTCGACCACGCCCTGCCGGTCCTTTGGGTTCGCGGCTTGAACGGCGAGCTTCGCGCCACCGTCGCGAACTACGCCTGCCATTGCACGACCCTGGGAAGTCAGATCAACCAATGCCACGGCGACTGGGCCGGGTACGCGCAGGCCGCCATCGAAGCGGAGCACCCCGGGGCGATCGCGTTGATCACCATCGGTTGCGGCGCCGATGCCAATCCAAATCCGCGAGGCGGCGGCGACTTCGGCCTCCGGTTCGCCCGCCTTCATGGCGAGGAACTCGCGGCCGAAGTGGGACGTCTGATCAGCGGTCCGGGCCAGGCATTGAACGGCCTTCCTGCCACCGCCGAACGCCGCTTCTCCCTTCCGTTCCAGACCCTCCCCACGCGCGAGGAATGGGAAAAGCGCGCGAAGGAGCCTGGGATTGTCGGCTATCACGCCCGGAAGAACCTCGCCCGCCTGGACCGCGGCGAGACCCTTCCAACAGGCATACCGTATTTCGTCCAGACCTGGCTCTTCGGCGACAGGTTCGCGATGGTGTTCCTCGCGGGGGAAGTGGTGGTCGATTACGACCGGCGATTGAAAGCTGAATTTGATCCCGACCGCCTCTGGATCACTTCTTATGCCAACGATGTTCCCTGTTATATCCCGTCGCGGCGCATCCTTGCCGAGGGGGGATATGAAGCGGAGACCTCGCTCTGGTACTACGACCGACCCGCGCGACTGTCGCCGGAAATCGAGGACCTGATCTACGACGCCGTCACCCATCTCCTTCCCGCCAACCTGCGCCTGAAGGCGCCTGACGCCGCGGCGCTCCAAAGGTAATCGCAGCGTCCATTTTCCCCCGGACGTCACCGGCCATAACGTGTGCCGTTTCGACCGCGGCGGGCAGGGCGACCGCGGCGGTCGGGGGGCTTGACCGTCCGTGGTTCCGATCCTTGCGCGGCAGCAAGCCTCACCACGCCCGTTTGAGGATTGTCGCAATCTCGTCCCGCGTCAGCTCCACCGGGTTGGTCTTCATGCTGCTCGCCTGCCGCGCCTGCTCGACAAGCGTTGGGAAATGTTCCGGCCCCACTCCATAGGTCCGAAGCGCTGGAATCCCGAGACCATGCGTCAATTCCTGGATCCAGGCGATGCCATCCTCCGCTCGCGCCTCGTCCGACTGGGTCAGCCTTCGGGCAATGGTGTGGACCCGCTCGAGGGCCCCGTCGGGCGCGGCGCGCCCCGTCAGCACGCCGAGATTCACGGCCATGGCATGCGGCAGAAGGGCGGCGCACACCGCTCCGTGCGGCGCGGGAAAAGACCCTCCCAACGGCGCCGCCAATCCGTGCACGGCGCCCAGACCCGCATTGGCCAGGGCGATGCCTCCCAGCAACGCGGCAAAGCACATGTCGCCCCGGGCCTCCCGGTCGCCACCGTCCTGACACGCCCGGCGCAAGGATCGCGCGATCCTCGCGAGTCCCTCCAGGCACAGCGCATCGGTCATTGGATTCGCTCGGCGGCTCAGGAACGGTTCGATCAATTGCGTCAGAGCGTCGAGTCCGGTCGCGGCGGTGACCGCCGCCGGAAGATCAAGCGTCAGGTCAGGGTCCACAACGGCGACGCGCGCCAGGAGATGCGGACTTCGCAGGCTCGCCTTCACCTTGTGCTCGCGCGAGGTGAGCACGGCATTGCGCGTGACCTCCGCCCCAGCGCCGGCGGTGGTGGGAACCGCCACCCAGGGTGCCGCCGGACGGTTCATCGGTTCCCCCCGGCCAATCACCTCGAGGTAATCAAACAGATCTCGCTCGTTCGTCAGCAGGCCGGCGATTGCCTTCGCAGCGTCGATCGCGCTCCCACCCCCAAGTCCAATCACGACATCGGTTCCGCGGAGCCGGGCGCGGGCCACCCCGGCCGCAACATGCAGCGTCGTGGGCTCCCCCGGAACTGGAAAGGTCTCCACGGAAACACCGGCGGCACCCAGCGACTCGAGCACCTTCGGAAACCGGCGCGGGGCCGAGCCCGTCACGACAAGGGCGCGCCTGCCGAATCCCCGCGCGATGGCGCCAATCTCGCCGGACGTCCCGGGTCCAAACACGATCCGCGTCGCCGTGGCGAACTCGAAACGACGGATCCCGCCGTCCGCCGCGTGATCGGCCGGCCGAAGGCCAGACGCGGCCCCGGCAGTCGGCGAGCCCGCTGGCCCTCCCGGCGTCGCGGCGGTCCCGCCTGGATCACCATCCGGCATCGTCCGGGGCGATGTTCGCGAATTTCACGCTGCGGCGCGGTTCCGCCATCATGGATTCCACGGAATCCCGCCACGTTCGATAGTGACCGGTTTCCTTGTGAGCCGCGGGCGCGTCGGCGGTCCGGTAGGCCTCGACCAGGACGAAACGGGTGGGGTCATCCAGTTGCTGGACGACATCGAAGCGCGCAACGCCCGGCTCGCGTACGCTGGCGGCGGCGTTGGCCAATGTCGCCGTCTTGAACGCGTCCACGCTCTCGGCCTTCACGCGCACATGGACATGAACGATGAGCATCGGCGCCGGAGAGTACCCGATGGGGTTCAGGACGCGAACCGATTCCGACCCCCAAACAAAAAGGCCCGGTCCCTTGAGGACCGGGCCTGTTCTATTCCTAGCTCTGTCTTCGTAACGGGATCCGTCAGGCCGACCAATACAGGTATACCAGCGTCAGAACAAAGGCGGCGACTAGAACGACCGCAAATTGCTCCCGCCAATCCCCTGCAGGCGGCTCGGGGGATGCGGGCTCCGCCGCTTCATTTATCCCCGTCTCCCGTTCGGCATTTACTGCTGTGGCAGACGACGAGTTCATACGACTTTTTTACCCCTGCCTTGCCAGGATCCCCACAGACCCGTTTCCCCTTCCGCGGGCCCTCCAAGTCTTCTTGCCCGCTGGATCCCTGGACTGTGCCTCCCGGCAACGAACGCGACGACGGTGGCAAGCCATTGGAGACCTGTCAATAGAATTAGCAGATTCCACCTAGTGAATTCCGCCAGAGCCCTTCCCAGTGGAGGCAATCGGGAGAGGATCAAGTGTTCACCCATCACAGGCCCAAGGTCGACAGGCGAGTCGCTTGCTGCCGCATCGGCCGTGAAGGCACTTGAAGGCGGCAGCCTTGTCCCTTCGTCAACCCTCGTCTACTGTGCATCGTGGCTCCCGCCCGCTTGCTTCGTACCCTGTTGTTCGGGCTGATCCTCCTTCAGGTCTCCCGCCTGGCTTCCGCCGAATCCAAGGTCATCCGGCTGCGAAACGCGACCATCGTCACCGCGCCCGGCACCGCGAGCGTCGCTCCGAAAACCGTCCAACCGGCGGTGTCCGGACTGTACTTGGTCCAGTTCACCACCGTCCCGACGTCGGCGGTGCGCGCCGAGTTGGCGGCGCGCGGGGTCGAATTGTTGCGCTACGTCCCGGACGACGCCTTCATCGCGCGACTGCGCGGGGTCCGCCTCTTCGACCTCCGGAACGATCCGGGGATCCAGTGGGTGGGCGAATACCGATCCGATCTGAAGGTGGCGGCCGACCTGCGCGCCCTGGCCGCCGCGGGCCAGACGATGGACATTCATGTTGCTCTTGCTCCCGGAGTCGACCCCATCGATCGCATCGCCCTTCAACGCGCCATGCAACGCGTTTTTCGTGAATCCCGGTCGCGATTCGGTTCGATCCTCCGCGGACGCATCACGCCGTCCCAGCTTGCCGTGCTGGCCCGATCGCCCGCTGTCTTGTGGATCGAGCCCGCGCCCACGATGCGCATGGTCGACGAGATTTCGTCCAAGATCGTGGGTGGCGGCGACTACACCACCGGTGAGGGCGGGGGCGGGTTTCCCCCCATCGACGGCGGCGGCGACGAGGCGACCTTCGCGCTCGCAGGAACCCGTGCGCTTCGCTCTCCGCAGGTTCGCGCCCTTCCCTCGACAGAGCACCAAACCCGCACCCAGCAACTCGGATTCGACGGCACCGGCGTGACCGTCGCCGTCGCCGACAGCGGCCTCAACAATGGAGATGCGGCGACCATGCACCCGGACCTCCTGGGTCGCGTGGACGAATTCTTCGCCTACGGCTCCCTGGACAACGCCGCCGACGAGCACGGCCACGGAACGCACGTGGCCGGCATCATCGCCGGCGATGGCGCCACCGGCGAAACCGACGAATTCGGGAACCTCTACGGCCTCGGCGTCGCCGCGGGCGCGCACATCGTGGTGCAGCGCATCTTCGATGGCGTGGGCAACTACGAGGCGCCGCCGACTTACGAAACGCTGACGCGCGACGCCACACGGTCCGGCGCCGTTGTCGGTTCCAACAGTTGGGGCGACGACACGCAGGGCCGCTATGACCTGAGCGCCTCCGAGTTCGACGCCCTTGTCCGCGACGCCGACGAACTCACGACGGGCGATCAGCCGTACATCCTCGAATTCTCGGCCGGCAATGCCGGGCCTGGCAGCCAGACCGTCGGAAGTCCCGCCGTCGCCAAGAACGTCATCGCCACAGGCGCCGCCGACAGCGACCGCTATGGATTCTACATCTACGAGGACGGCCCGGATGCCATGGCCGATTTCTCAAGCCGCGGTCCCTGCGAGGACGGCCGCATCAAGCCGGATATCGTCGCCCCCGGTACCTGGATCGCCTCCCTCCAATCCCAGTCCGCCACCGACGAGAACGCCTGGCTCCCGATCTCTGCCGATTACCAATACGAGGGCGGAACGAGCCAATCCGGTCCGCATGTCTCGGGTGCCGCCGCGGTGTTTGTCCAGTACTGGCGCGAGACCCACGCCGGAGTGAACCCGTCGCCTGCCTTGGTGAAGGCGGCCCTCATCAATTCGGCGACTGACATGGACGATGAGACCGGCGGCACCGAGCCCATTCCCAACATGGACGAAGGCTGGGGCCGCGTGACCCTGACCAACCTCATCGGGTCCGATCACAAATTCGACTTCGTGGATCAGACCGTCGCCCTCACCAATTCCCAGGTCTTCGAACAAACCGTCCTCGTTGGCAATCCGCACACCCCCCTCAAGATCACGCTTGCCTACACGGATGTTCCCGGCCTGCCGGCGGCCGTCCCGGCCTTGGTGAACGACCTGGATCTCGAGGTCGAAGGCCCGGACCAGGTCGTCTACCGCGGAAACGCATTCGATGCCGGCGAATCGATTCCCAACGCCCTCGCCGCCGACTCCATCAACAATGTCGAGGGGGTTCACCTCGCCGCCCCGAAACCCGGCGAGTACAAGATCCGCGTCCGCGGAACCCACGTCGTCGAAGACGCCTTCCGTCGTGTGGGCGCGGCCCAAGCCCAGGACTTTGCGCTCGTGGTCTCCGGCGATTTGCCGCTGCCGGGCGAAGGCATCATCGCCCTCGACCGGGCGGCGTACTCCGTGCCGGCCACCGTGCAGGTCAAGCTCATCGATTTCGACCTTCGCGGGCAGGGTGTCGCCACCGTCGTTGTGACGAGCGACACAGAACCCGCGGGTGAGCCGCTCCCCCTGCTCGCCGCGGGCAATGGCGGCGCCTTCACCAACGCCGTCGCAACAGTGACTGGGCCGGCCGCGACGGACGGCCGGATCCAGGTTTCGAACGGCGACACGCTCACCGTCTCCTACCAGGATGTCGCGCCAGCCCTCCTCCGGACCACCACCGCCGACATCGATCTGGTTCCCCCGACGCTGACCTCGATCCTCGCTGAAACCCGATTCGGTCGCCTGCAAATCACCTGGACCAGCGACGAGCCGGCCGACTCCATCGTCGAATACGGCCCGACGCCCGCGCTCGGCCAGGCCGTCACCAACCGGGCCCTCGTCGAGGACCATCGGATCGCCATCAACGGCTTGAGCCCCGGTCAGACAGTGTACTACCGCCTCCGCTCCCGGGATGCCGCCGGCAACGAGAGGGTCGCCGACGCCTCCGGGTCGCCCTTCCAGGTCGTCCTCTCCGCCGTCGCAACCGTCCTGCTCGTCGATCAATTCGACGACATCATCCTCAACGATTATCTCAGCGTCACCACCTACACCGGCGCCCTCGACGAGGTCGGCGTGGACTATGAGGTCTGGGACGTCGCCGCCGAGGGCCGCGCGCCCACCTTCGAGGAACTTCGCAACTACCAGGTCGTCATCTGGCGCGTCGCCGAGTTCACGCCATCCCTCGGCACCGGCGACATCAAGGCCATTCGCGACTACGTCGAGGCCGGCGGCGGTCTCTTCATGGCCTCCATGGAACTCCTCAGCCGCCTGGACGAAGGAGGATTCGACAACTTCCGACGCAACATCCTTCACGTCGAGGATTACGACGTCGACCCGGGCGTGCCCGGCATCGTCGGCGGCGCAAATCGCTCGATGACCAGCGGCATTGACACGCCCCTGGATTTCTCCGCATTCCCCGACCTGATCATCGTTCCCGCCGACATCTCCGACACCTTTCGTCCAAGCACCAACGCCGCGCCCATCCTTGACGACTCGTCCACCGGCAAGGCGGTCGGCGTCCGCTACCCGGAAACCGGCGAGGACGGGGTCGGCCGTGTGGTCTTCTTCTCGTTCCCATTCGATGCCCTCCCCGCCGACGGAGATCCGCCCAACAACCGTGTGGAGATCCTCCGGCGCGTCCTCGACTTCCTCGCGCCGGGGAGCGGCGGCGGCGCAACGGTCGAACTCAACCGCGAACAGTACACATTGCCCGGCCTCGTCACGATTGACCTCACCGATATCCACAAGGCGTCCGCGTCATCGGTTCAGGTGACGGCGCGCAATGCGCGCGACGGCGCCACCCAGACGCTGACCCTCTTCCAGACCACGCGGCCCGGCTTGTTCCGCGGCACGCTTCGTCTCGGCGGCGACACGAACGCACCTCCCGCCGGCCAGCTTCTCGCGCGCGACGGCGACACCATCGAAGTGACCTACAGCGGTGGTGGTGGCGGCGGCCCAGCCCAGGCCATCACCGTCTCGGCCACCGTCGATGTCTCCGCGGCCTCCATTGCCGACGTCACCCTCGAGCCCGATTACAACGAGGCACTCGTCACCTGGACCACCTCGGAACCCACCGATGGACTGATCAAATACCGGGATATCGCGTTCCCCTCGAATTTCACGGCGTACCATGCGGATTTCACCACCGACCACGAACTCGTCCTGCCCGGACTCGAGCCCGATCACGATTATCTCCTCGAAATTGTCTGCCGCGATCCGGCCGGGAACACCGTCGATGACACCCATGACGGACAGTTCTACCGGATCCACACGCTCAAACCCCTCGACCCGCCCTTTGTCGACGACCTTGAAACCGGCGCCACCAACTGGACCGTCGGCGACAGTTCCCTGGATGCGGAGACCCTGTCGATTCTGACGTCCTCCACCTGGCAGCTTGGCGCACCCGCCAACGAGCTTGCGACCCAGGCCCACTCCGGTGCCTCGTGCTGGGGCACGAACCTTCGCGGCGAAGCCAACGATTACTCCGAGAGCACCCTCGTCACGCCGGCGATCCTCCTGTCCGGCGGAAATCGCGCCACCGTCACCTTCTGGCACAACTACGACTTCATCCCGCGCTCGGCCGACCTCGACATCGTGGAGACCGGCGGATTCTACGTGTCCACGAACAACGGCGCCGTCTGGACACCGTTGACGACCTACGATGAGGCATCCGACGGCTGGGCAATGGAGGAGGTCGACCTGACGCCGTACCTCGGCAATGTCATACGTCTCGCCTGGGCCTATGGTCTCCTCTCGTTCGACACCATCGCGCACCCCGGTTGGCTCGTTGACGACGTCGACCTGCGCGTGACGAGTTTCGTGCCGGGAACCCTCACGCTATCGAACAACCTCTTCCAGGCCTCGGTCTCGCTTTCCGGGCCGATGAACCGGGTCGAGCACGGCCTGCTGACCGTCCTCACCAACGCCCCGCCGGGCCAGTACCACGCGGAGTTCGGCGATGTCCCGGGCTACACCACGCCAGCCCCGCGGGACGCCACGCTTGCCGAGGGCGGTGCCCTCACCCTTGCCGGCATCTACGCCCTCGAGGACGCCGACGGTGATGGCATTGCCGACGCCTGGAGGCAGCAGTACCTCGGTTCGGCCGCGCTCGGGGACGCCGACGGTGACGGGTCCAGCGATCTCTCCGAGTTTCTCGCCGGGACGAACCCGACCAACGCGGTGTCGCGACTGGCCTTGTTGCCGCCGCAGCGTTCGAGCACGGGCGATGTGTTGTTGCGTTGGGAATCGGCGGCCGGTCATGGCTATCGGGTGTGGGGGAGCATGGATGCGGTGACCTGGATGCCGCTCACCGACTGGCTGCGCGCAGTCAGCAGTTCGATATCGACCACGGTGCCGTTGCCGAATGCGGGCTCCCCGTACCTTTACCGCCTCGAGGTTCGACCCTGAGGCGTAGCCGCCGAGGTACGGAGACGGACACTCGTGGATTCGCCTCCTTACCTCGGCGGCTACAGCGAGGCGGTTCATAGTGAATTCCCTGTTGGGGAGCCGTCACCGGCCCTTCGGGCTCCCTCTCCCTCTGGGAGAGGGCCGGGGTGAGGGTCCCATGATGCTCCCCATGCGGGCTCATCTGCGAAGCTCGAAGGCGGCGTCATGAACCCCTTCGCCGGTTTCCCATTCCCATTCCCGATTCCCTGGCTCGTGGAAAGACTGCATCCTTTCCAACCGATGCCGGCATGTGTAGAAGCTCTCCGCTGACTCGCCAGAACCTCGATTCATGAGACGAACCGCACAATGGCTTGGTTTCGTCCTGTGCCTGTTAGTGTCCCCGATCGTTCTTTGCGATGCCGACCACATCGTCGTGGTCGTCTGGGACGGTCTCAGACCCGACTTCGTTAGTGAGCAATACACGCCGACCCTGTGGCAGTTGGCCAGGCGGGGCACGTTCTTCAAGAATCACCACAGCACCTATGTCACTTCCACGGAAGTCAACGGCACCGTCCTCGCCACCGGTGCCTATCCGGCCCGCAGCGGGATCCTCGCCAACATTCAATACCGGCCGGATCTAAGTTGGCTAAGTCCCTTCGGAACCGAGAACCTTGATGTCGTCCGCCGTGGAGACCTCCTTTCTGCAGGACGTTACCTCGGTGTGCCCACTGTCGCCGAGATTTTGCAGACCGCCGGGTTTCCCACGATCGTCGCGGGTGCCAAATCGGTCGTGCTGCTGCAGGATCGTGGCGCTGGAAAAACCAACTCTGCCCAAAGAGAGTCTGTCACTCTTTTCCGCGGCCGGACACTCCCGCGCTCAGCCCTGGCCGCGCTCGTCGCGGATTCCAGGATCGGGCCGTTTCCGGAAAACAGCCAGAGACCGGCCTCGACGAGCGATAAGATCCTCGACTGGCTCAAGACCGGCCGCAACAAGGTGTTCACCTGGCTCAACGGCAATCCACCCACACCGCCCCTCTCGCGCCAGATGGATGCCTGGACAACCCGGGCCGTGATTCATGGCCTTTGGCGGGAATCGATCCCCAGGTACACGCTGCTCTGGTTGAGCGAACCCGACTCGTCCCAGCATGAAATCGGGCCGGGATCCCCCAATGCCGAAGTCGGTCTGGAAAAAGCCGATCAGAACCTCCGAGGGGTCGTGACTGCGTTACAGCAAAAGGGAATCCTGGATCGAACAGACCTCTTCGTCGTTTCCGATCATGGATTCTCCACCGTCGAGCGCGGCCCGGACCTGGTCATGGCATTGAAGCGGGCGAAATTCGTCGCAGGCACTGTATTTGACAATCCCGAGCCCGGCGACGTGATGGTCGTCAACCTCGGTGGCAGCACCTTGTTCTATGTCTTCGACCATCACCAGCCAATCATTCAACGGCTCGTCGAGTTCCTCCAGGGAACGGACTTTGCCGGAGTGATCTTCTCGGCGACTCCGGTCGAAGGGACCTTTCCTCTTTCGCGTGTTCATATCGATGCGGGCCCGAATGCTCCCGATGTGGTCGTCTCGATGCGCTGGAGCAACCGGGAGAATGACTGGGGCACACCAGGCCTCGTCGTGGCGCCTGGCCACCACCGCGGCACGGGCACGCATTCCTCCCTCAGCCCGTTCGACCTGCACAATACCCTGATCGCCGCGGGACCGGATTTCAAAAGCGGCTTTGTCAGTGACGTGCCAAGCGGCAATGTGGACGTCGCTCCAACCGTGCTGGCCCTCCTGCGCGTGGCGGCTCCCGTCGCGATGGATGGCCGCGTCCTCACCGAAGCGATGGTTGGAAGCGTTCCACAAACTCCCATTCCCACCCGGGAAACGCTCACGGCCTCGCGCGACATCGGGTTCCGACACTGGCAGCAGGCATTGACGGTGAGCCGGGTCGGTGCGGCGGTCTATTTCGACGAAGGCAATGGCGAAAGCACCCTGAAATAAGCGGCATCTTCCATAACCGGCACCACCATGGCATTCGGGCCACGCCACCTTCTCAACGTGCGACGGATCTGCGCGGCTGTTGTTCTGCTCGCGCTCGCGTTCTCCGCCTGGTGGTTTCGCGGGCACGTATTCTCCGCGTTCGGCTGGCTGGCGGAAGCCGTCGGCGGCAGGACGCTCGCGGTGTTGTGCATCGCCCTGGGGCTCGGTCTGCTGGTCTGCGTCTTCTCCTGGCTGATCTTTCCAATCATCGTTTACCTCGGCCTCCGGGACCTGCGGCGCCGTACCGCCGAACTGGAGCGAGCTGCCCAGGTGTGCGTCCAATCGCTTTCCCAAACCGCGCCCGCCAGGGACGCGCCGGAGCCCGACCCGGATACAGGGGCGCGAATTCAGGAAAACGGATGACGTGTCCAACGACCCGGGGTCTTCGGTCCGACGCACCGATTCGTTCAGAACCGCGCAGGGTTCGAGTCTCCGGCTGACCGTGTGTTCGCGGCAAGGCCAAGTCACACGCTTGGCGCGCGGAGCGACCGGCCCCGGCAGCTCAGAGGGCTTCGGTCGCGCCGCGCACGGGGAGCAACAGCACGAAGCTGGCGCCCCGTCCCGGACCTCCGCTGGAAGCCGATAGCGATCCGCCAATTTCGCGGGCCGTCATGGCGGTCCTTCCGAGCCTGAACTTCGGGCCAACAACCGTTGCGTCCAAAATGCGCTCCAGGCGGGTGGCGGCAATGCCCGTTCCGGGATCGCTGATCGCAATTTTGACGAACCCCTCTGGGAGGCTTCGAATGCGCACGGTGAGTTGTTGTTGCGGACAAATATCGTCCGAGTAGGACCGAAGAGTGTCGGTGATCAGATCCAGCAGGATCAGTAGAATCTTGGAGCGGTCGCCCGCGATGGACGGAGTAGCCGCGAAATCGCGCCTGAGGTGTATTCCACGGCGGAGGAACTCGGCTTGATTGAGCCTCAGGACATCTTCCACGAGTTCTCGGACGCAAACGGGTTCAACCCGGTCGGGCAGGTCGCGGCTGAGCGGTTCGTCAACCCGGCCGACACGCTGGGCAAGACGGCGGAGGGGTGGGGAATGCCTCCAATTCCAGGCGAAGAAGGCCGTGACGAGCGCAACCGCCAAGGCGCCGAGGATACCGCTGAAGGCCCACCAACCGGGGCGACGCAGCACCTTGAGGTCCGTGGCGTTCCGCAGAAGCAGGCGCGCGGCGTTTCGGGGATCCGGCCCAAAGACGGAAATGCCGGTGAGTCGAACAAACGATCCCGGGGTAACCCTCGGGAGTCGCGGTGCCGACGGATGCGGCGTGAACTCGGCTGTGAATGGCGTTGCGCCGATTCGGCAAAGGAGCGTTTCCCCGCCCGGGATGGTATTGGCTTGCAGGAGTTCGGCTTCCAGGGTGACGAGGCGACCCTGCAGCGATCTCGCGAATCCCTCCCCCGGTTTCAATGCTCGAGGGACCAGCGGACCGAAGGTCCAGGACCGTCGCAGGATGGCTGCTTGCAGGCGTGGCGGCCCATAAACATCTGTGAAAAACCCCTGCGCTTCCAGGATCTCGCCAACAAGCACGGTCTCGGCTTCGCGCGGTTCGACGAGAATCCCTCCCGAACGATCCTCGAGGTAAAATGAGCCGGACTCCAAATGGTGAGTCACGGTGCCTTTGACTCTCAGCCGATGCTCTTTGGGAGTCGCAGACGCAAGCGCACGGATCTCTCGTAGGGGACCGGCGGAGGAAGGTTCCCGCGGTGGCTCCAGTATTTCGAGATTGGACCACCCTGGGACATAGAGAATGACGGCCGTGGGACAGGCTTGTTCGTCCGTGGAGATGGCGCAGACCCCCGTCAAGCGGATCCGCGCATCTTCCAGGGCTGGCGGGGGCCGGTTTGTAGGGAATGGGAGGATGGCTCGGACTGGATGATCGTAGGTGCCCAGGGAGGCGACCAGATCACCTCGTTCGCCGCGGTTCAGGGACTGCGCGACCGCTTCGATCTGGACCCATTGGGCATCGCAACAGCTCGACGCCAGTTCGACCACAGATCGGCTCTGGGCCTTCGGAGGTTCGCCCGTTGGCAGATGTTCAAACTTCGGTTCGACGACAATGGGTCCCAGCGTGCCAAGCCCGGACTCTCCGGTCAGTTTCACGGTGTCGCCCGTGGCAATCGGGGACCGGTGCTGCCCGGCAAAAACGTAGATGCCACCGGTGTTATCTTGAAGAAAGAGCAGCCGCCATTCAGGTCGATAATAGGTTATCGTGCCCTGCAATTGCACGGGATACTTCAGCTCGGCCTCTTCCCAGGACAGGTTGATGACGTCGCTCGCGTTGGTGAGGATTGGCAGATGGAGGGGCAGGGGGGCACCTGCCGACGGCGGAAGCACGCCGCCGCCAATGGCCACGAGGCAGACCCAGAATCGGCTGGCGACACGTTTGAAGCAATACCGGTCGGCCATGCAGCGAGTCTATGGAAGGGCGGGGCTGCGTCCAACCAATGCCGCTCTGTGACATGAACCCATGGCGAAGGAGACCAGACGGGCGTGAAAATGTCTCAAGTCCTTCAAAGCGAACCGCAATGCGAGGAGGGAGCCGGAGGCCATGTCGGGGGAGTCTCCCTTGGGTTCTTCCGCTGGAGAATGGCAGGGGAGTGGGTTTGAACCGGTTCGGCGGGCTCGGAATCTCGCGGTCGTGGGATCCCTGGATCGGGTGACCGCCGTGACCGGCGACGGCGGCAAGAAACCCCTTGCGCGGCGGGGAGGCGGCTACCAAAGTGGTCGTGTTCTTGATCGCGGGGTGGAGCAGCCCGGTAGCTCGTCAGGCTCATAACCTGAAGGTCCCTGGTTCAAATCCAGGCCCCGCAACCAATTTCCCGATATCCGGGCCCCTGTCTGGGCCCGGATTTTTCTTGACCATGTACCATGGCTCTTACGTGCGAAACCGGCGTCGGGGCGGCGGTGGGTGGATCTCTGGCCGCGTCAACCATGACGCCAGGAGGCAATCCGCTCGGCACGAACGGACGGACATCGTAGCTCCCTCCTCCGACCATGCCCCGCCCCTGGAAGCCGGCTTCAACGGTCGCGAGGATCGACGACTCGATCGCCTCCGGGGGCCGACTTGTTCGAAGGCCGCGACCGGTCTGCCTGATCATTGCCGGGCCGAACGGCGCCGGGAAGACGACCTTCGCGCAGGAGTTCCTTCCGCGTGAAGCGGGCATTGTCCACTTCGTGAATGCGGATCTGATAGCTGCCGGGCTCTCCCCGTTGAAGCCGGAACTGGCGGCGCTCGCAGCCGGGCGCCTGCTGCTTACCGAACTCGACCGGCTCGCGACCGCCCGTCTGGATTTTGCATTCGAGAGCACCCTGAGCGGATTCACCTATGCCGCCCGACTCCGGAACTGGAAGGCGGCTGGCTACCGTGTCGAGATCGTCTTCCTCAAGCTCGCCTCGGTGCGATTGGCGCTCCGGCGCATCGCCGACCGAGTCCGGCAGGGCGGACATCCAGTACCGGCGACGGACGTTCGGCGGCGATTCCACCGAGGCTGGGTGAATTTCCAGGCGACCTACAGGCCGTTGGCGGACGCCTGGGCCGTGTACGACAACTCCGCTGAGCAATTCCGGATGATCGCGGAGGGCCCATGAGGTCCATGAAGCCGCAGACGAAACCGAAAAGCGATCTGGGCAGAGCCGCCGCGAGGGCGCTGAAGCGGGCCGCGAAACGTGCGCGCGTGGTCGCGCGTCGATACGGCACGCCCATCCACGTGCAGACCGACGGGACGATCGTGGCTCTAAAGCCATGACGCGTGCACCGGTCCCGTCGTCGCCTTGTGCACGCGCTATGCAACGGGGGCGAGTCCGAGCGGGCTGCGACCTTGTCGTGTGCGGAAGGGTCTGGAGGTCGATGCGACGACGCGACGCGATTGCTGGAGCACGGACGGCCTCCCGAGAGGCCGAGGCTCGGCCTGCCGAATCGGTCTCGCCAGCGGGGGAAGCCGCTCGAGAGCTGCGAGATCGACTGAACATTAGACCGTCAGGCTCATAACCCTGAGGTCCCTGGT
>CAWJDJ010000004.1:0-501940 GCA_963841495.1 uncultured Verrucomicrobiae bacterium | reverse complement strand
TGAACTAAATCCGGCTCGCGCCGGATAGCCTGTCGGAGACGCCACGCCCGGTGGCGAAAACCGTGGGTTGGGAGTTGGTTCCTCCCGGAAGAGGCCGGCCTCTCCTTCGAGAGCGCCATCGTCACGAGCGATGGTTCAACGCCTCCTCCGGAAAGGAACCATGACCGAGCTACGAAAGCGCTTTCTCGAGGACATGCAACTCCGCGGGTTGGCGCCCAGCACCCAGACCGTTTACGTCTGTGCCATCCGCCAACTGGCCAGGCACTACCACCGCTCCCCGGACCAACTCTCCGAAGACGAGGTCCGCCAGTACTTCCTCCACCTCACCGAGGTGCGGATGGTCTCGCGCTCCAACGCCACGATGACCCTGTGCGCGCTGAAATTTCTCTTCGAGCGCACCCTCCAGCGACCGTGGCCCGTCTTCAGCCTGGCCCGTCCCCGCAAGGTCAAGAAACTCCCCACTGTCCTGAGTCACGAGGAGGTCCGCCGGCTGCTGGACTGCGTCGAGGGTCCGATCTTCCACCTGTACTTCACCACCGTCTACGCCTGTGGGCTCCGGCGCGAGGAGGCGCGCCTGCTCCGCGTCGAGGACATCGACGGCGCCCGCGGCCTGATCCACGTGCGCGGCAAGGGAGCCAAAGATCGGTGGGTGCCCATGCCCGCGGTCCTGCTCCCCCAACTGCGCGACCTCTGGAAGACCCATCGCACCCGGCCGTGGATCTTCCCGCACCCGGGTTCCCTGGATCGGCCGCGACCGCTGAGTCGGCGAGCCATCCAACTGGCCTTTGCCGCCGCGCGCGAGCGCAGCGGCCTCAAGAAACACCCCGTGATTCACACCTTGCGCCACTGCCATGGGACGCACCTCCTGGAAGCCGGAGTCAGCCTGCGGCTCATCCAGGCCAACCTGGGCCACACCTCGGCCGACACCACGGCGCTCTACACCCACCTGACCGCGCCAGCGCTGGCCACCCTTCGCGATCCCCTCAATGCCCTGATGCGCGGTCTGTAACGCCCGGGCCAGCATGATCGAGGTGGCGGACATTTTCCGCCAACACGGTGCGGCCTACCGGGCCAGCCACACGTTGCTCCCCAGCCAGGAGCGCGCGTTGCGCGACATCGAGCACTGCCGCACCGAGTTCTTTGGCGGCCACGTGGCGCAGTGCGATCACTGCGGGCACCTGCGCTATGCCTATCATTCCTGCCGGAACCGGCACTGTCCCAAGTGCCACGGCGAACAGGCCGAGGACTGGCTGGAGCGTCAGCGCTCCCTCCTGCTGCCCGTACCGCACTTTCTGCTGACCTTCACGCTGCCCGCCGAACTGCGCTTCCTCGCGTTCGGCCACCAGAAGGAGGTGTACGGTGCCCTGCTGCGTTGCGCGGCGGCATCGGTCCTCACGCTCACCGCCGATCCGCGCTGGCTGGGGGCGATACCGACCGTCCTGGCAGTCCTTCATACCTGGACCCGGGCCATGCTGTATCACCCGCATGTCCATCTCCTGGTCAGTGCCGGCGGACTCGCCGCCGACGGCCAACGCTGGAGCGGCATGAAGAACCCGGCATTCCTCGTCCCCGTTCGGGCCCTCTCCGTCATCTTCCGCGCCAAAATGCGCGACGCGCTCAAGGCGCACGGTTTGCTGGACCAAGTCCCGGCGCGCGTTTGGCACAAGCCCTGGGTGGTCCACTCCCAGCACGCCGGTTCCGGCACCAAGGTCCTGGACTATCTCGCGCGTTATGTGTTCCGCGTCGCCATCACCAACAGCCGGATCGAGGCTTTCGACAACGGCTGGGTGACGTTCCGCTTTCGCGACAACCGCACCCAACAGATCCGCCGCGTTTGCCTGGGAGCGGACGAGTTCATCCACCGCTTCCTCCACCACGTCCTGCCCAAGGGGTTCCCCAAAGTCCGTCATTACGGCCTCGCCAGTTCCGCCAACGGCCCCAACCGCGAACAAGCCCGACGTCTCCTTCCCGACACGCTCAAACCTCCGGAACCGGACATTTCACCGACCGATGCCCCTACGACGCATTCCGGCATCGAGCCCCTACCGCTCTGTCCCCATTGCCATCAGGGACACCTTCACCTCATCCAGACCCTCCGTCCCCGGCGCAAGTTCCCGCCATGAAGGCACCACCACCCTCGTTCCTCGACGTCCCGGCCAATCCGTCGCGCATCCATCGTCCCGCAGCGGAGTCGGAGGGCTCGCGTTCAGGAGTCCGGTTGCCGGCTTTGTCCGGTGCTCCGACCCGCCGCGCACCATCATCGAGGTGTCGCTTCTCTCCCCGAAACCGCCATCGCACCTCGCAGATCCCCATCCGTTCCGCGCTGTCACCCTCCAAAACCTGACGGAATTTCCAAAGCCCGTCCCGTTCCCCGCCGGATTCAGTTCAACCCGACTTTTCGTCGCGCCGCCGAAGCGCAACGAAAAGTCTTAAGTCGTTTGAATGTCATCTCGACGAGGACGAGTTCAACAGTTTCTGGTTGAAGCTCCTGGAGGAGATCGACGAAGAAGAGGACCGCGTCGTCGCCTATAAAGTCGATGCGCGCTGCGCGAAGGAAACCCTCACCGCCGGGACCATGGTGTGCTCGGAAAAGGCTGTGTGTTACCTGGTATGAAAGGCAGTTCGTCCCCGGTGGTTTGCATCAGGTCGCGAGCTCCACAGCGCTCGATCCAGGGGGGTCGCAACCTGACGCAAACCTGCTTGAGCTGCAGGCAGTTATATTGTCTCGCCCTTTCAAATGCGACCATCGTTCCTCTCCTCGCCTGGAAAGCCGAAACTGGTCGCGACCTGGGCCGGGTTTGGACGCTTGCAGCGAAACGACTTCCAAGGGCATAGTCCCACACGGACTCACCGCCGAAAGGCACTGGAGACCTATAGCATCTATTTATTACTACAGCATTATCCCTTACGTCCCACACGGACTCACCGCCGAAAGGCACTGGAGACGCGGGGTATGCTGACTGGCCCTTCGGCCAGAACTTCCCAGTCCCACACGGACTCACCGCCGAAAGGCACTGGAGACCCGGCAACATCCCGGCACGCTTGGACAAGCCGTCCGCGGGTCCCACACGGACTCACCGCCGAAAGGCACTGGAGACTTCATGGATTTGTTTTTCGCTCAACTGATTTGCTTTGCGTCCCACACGGACTCACCGCCGAAAGGCACTGGAGACAGCATTGTATAATAATGCCTAAAACCATGGAATCTTCCAGTCCCACACGGACTCGCCCGCCGAAAGGCACTGGAGACATATTCGCATGACTTGGACTTCGCAGTTACTGCGGATGGTCCCACACGGACTCACCGCCGAAAGGCACTGGAGACTTCACAATGACGTGAATCATTACGTTGGGGTACTCTAGCCCGACTTCGCCGATTCGAGGAGGCAAAATGCGCAACCCGTTCGAAATCAAGGCAGGCATCTCAAGGGTCTGCACTACGACGGCCCTTGAGCCGCCAGCTGTCCGGAGGTGATTTTGGGCGGGGGTTGATCGGGGAGGCTGAGTTTGAGCTTCTCCAGTAGCAGGCGCTGATCCGGCTCCGGTTGCGTGTAGCGGCTCATGATCACTTCGCGGTTGTCAGTGGTCGGCAGATGCACGTCGATCATTTGGATTGCCGCCAGCTTCTCGAGAACGGATCGAGCCGTCAGCCCAGGGGCAAGATCTTTTAAGCGCCGCGTTAGAGTCACCTGCAGACAATAGGCCAGAAACGCCACCAGGATGTGGGCTTCAATTCGTTCTTCCTTTTGGTGGTGGATTGGTCGCAGGACCAGGTCGGATTTCAAATGCTTGAAGGCTTCCTCCACTTGTGCCAGTTGGATGTAAAACTCCCATAACTCCGCGTCGGGGCGCCCCGTCATGTTGCTGCGCAGTAGGTACCGACCTTCTCGCCGCCGCACCTCTCGCAGTTTTTCCTTCCGTAAGCTGAACTCCAACTTCCCATCGTCCTTGGGCAAGTCGATTTTCACCAATCGCCAAGCCCGTGGTGCCTGTTCCCGGGCCGCCCCAAGCTTCATCAACAGCGCGTCACGCTTGAGGTCCATCTTCTGCAATTCGTGCAGGCGATTCCACAGTCGCTTCAATTGCCGCCGCCGCATGGCTCGCTCCTTGTTCACGCGGTCCACGCTCTTGGCCAGCACATACACTTCATCGGCCTCGGCCACCAACTTCACTTCGACTCCTTCCCGGGCTTGTTTCCACGGTAGATCGCAAAGCCGTTCTTCCAGTTTGCTCAAGCGGCCTTTGGGCGTGCCAACCAGGTAGAGCACTGGCGGATCGCTTTGGCGCATTTGCGCAAGGGTCTCCTCGGTCGGGATGCCTCGATCCATCACCCAAATCCGTTGCGCTTTGCCGTACTGCTTTTCGATCTTTTCCAGAAACCCTTTCAACGTCGTCTTATCGCTGGTGTTGCCGGGCATCACTTCATAGGCCAGAGGAAAACCTTCCGGGGTCACGATCAGCGCGATGACCACTTGCACGCAATCGTGCCGTTTGTCGCGACTGTAACCATGCTTTCGTTTGTCGTCCTCAGGAAATGGAGGATCGCTCTCAAAATACGTGCTGGTCAGGTCGTAAAGCAGGACATCGAACTTCGCGTTGAACAAATCCTTCCAGCGCCCGGTCAGGTGGTCGAAGAGCGCCGTCTTGTGTTCCAAAATCAAATCGTGACAGGTGTAGAGCTTGTGCGCTTCGGCCAACTCACCAAAGCCGGCGCCCAACAAATCGGCCATCGCGCTGCTTTCAAACCACTGCCGGTGCAAACGCCACTCGCTGCCCGGATCAACCAACCGATAGGTGCAAAGCGTTTCTAGGATCAGATCCCAACGCGTTCCTTTGCGACCGGGCGGCAGGCGCTCCGCCCAAAATCCATCCAACTGCAACTCCTCATACAATTGGCACGCCAGCCAACACGCACCCCATTGTCGTGGATGACGCAGTTGGAGTTCGGAGAGCTTGATCCGGACGATTTCGGCGTTGGAGGTTTCGACAACGCGATCTTCGGGAAAGAGCGCCACAGTCCGTGGCTTGCATTGGCCCACTTCGAAGATGTTGATGGACTTCTGCCAGGCGGCTTGTTGCTGGTCGTTGATTTCGCCCAGGTACAGAACGTGTCGTTGGACGACCTTGTTCCCGGCGCACCGCTTGTTTTCGACGATCGACCAGTAGCGATGCTCCTTGCCATTTTTCTTCCGCGTGGTGCAGCGCAAAAACATGTTGGCAGACGATTATCCAAAAAAACCATTTCCTGGGAATAGGGTGGGTCTTCACTACAGCCAGTTTAGTGCCCTCAGCATCTCGCGTGCCGGCGCATCGCCAACGGGTTATGGCAAAAAGATTTTACCCAACCGGCTCGAATCCGCAAAGTCGGGCTAAGTCCCACACGGACTCACCGCCGAAAGGCACTGGAGACTTGGTAGGTGTATGGTGGGTTTAGTTTCATTGGCGTGCGTCCCACACGGACTCACCGCCGAAAGGCACTGGAGACGAGAGCATGGACGTAGAGGGCTCCGAGGACGGTTGCTATGTCCCACACGGACTCACCGCCGAAAGGCACTGGAGACGGCCGTGAACGGTGACGCCTTCCTCGTCCACGGATTCGTCCCACACGGACTCACCGCCGAAAGGCACTGGAGACGGTGTCTGTACCCATCAACCATAGATCAGACTCTGCTTGTCCCACACGGACTCGCCGCCGAAAGGCACTGGAGACACACTGACGTGTCTCTCTCCCCTGTACTCCGGGCCAGTTGGTCCCACACGGACTCACCGCCGAAAGGCACTGGAGACATGAAGGGGGAAATGGCTGTTTCGGGGGGTACGGTGGTCCCACACGGACTCACCGCCGAAAGGCACTGGAGACTTCTCCCTGTCTCTCATGGGTTCCAGTGGTCGCGTTTTGTCCCGCACGGACTCACCGCCGAAAGGCACTGGAGACGGAACCACGCCTGGATTGGGCCGGCTGGTCACCCCCAACGTCCCACACGGACTCGCCGCCGAAAGGCACTGGAGACTGCAGGACGGAACGGTGGAGGGGGAATAGGTGTTGCGGTCCCACACGGACTCACCGCCGAAAGGCACTGGAGACCCCGTATACAGGTGATGCTTGGGTATTCTCGGAAATGGTCCCACACGGACTCACCGCCGAAAGGCACTGGAGACATGGTCGTAGCATCCGGAGAGCGCTAATAACGCTTTGTGGTCCCACACGGACTCACCGCCGAAAGGCACTGGAGACGCAGAGCAGGCGTTGACCTACGAGGCCCGCCAGTGTCCCACACGGACTCACCGCCGAAAGGCACTGGAGACGCTCGTGTCAGTCCTCGCGCAGGTCCGGCGGTCCCGGTCCCACACGGACTCACCGCCGAAAGGCACTGGAGACTTGGATCGTCTGAATAAACGTAGAGATTCGCGAAAGGCGGGGTCCCACACGGACTCACCGCCGAAAGGCACTGGAGACGGCGTGTGGGCCGTCGAACTGACCGCCGAGGCGGTCACGTCCCACACGGACTCACCGCCGAAAGGCACTGGAGACGCTATCACGATTTGTTGCGGACCCATTTCGTCGTTCAGTCCCACACGGACTCAGCTCCGAAAGTTTGTGTTGGACCCGGGCAACACGGCCGAAAAGTAATGAAGCGCGAAGCGCAGGCACTGCTCATTCGCCTCACCCTTCAGATTCAGGAGTCGAGCTTTCCGGTGATCTAACGATTTACCTAATCAACCGCAAATGGAGGCGAATCTTGGCAGAGGCCCATACTGTCGATCCTTCGATTCGCGAGCATTCGAGGTTGACCTGAATGAACTACCTTCTACCTTCTTGATTTGGCGCACGGTTTCGAGGTAACAAGGGACTTCGTTTCCGGCTTTTCGGGCCATGAGGCCGTTCGCCCGTGATTTCGCAATCGAGAATGGATCCCCGTGCCGGCGGTTAGCGACGCGACCTTCGCCATTGTGGCCATCGGCACCCATTTTCCTGCCGACAACCACGCAGCCGTACGTCCCTGGACGTCCGAGTCATTGTCCATTTCAGAACGAGATAGGAGACTGCCGCCATGACCGACTGGAAACGCAAACTCGCCGCCTACCTGCACGACCCCCCGGAGAAGGCCTATGACTTCGGCCCCGCGCACAAACAGCGCGCCGAGGTTCATTCGCAGAACTTCGGTGTCGGAGAACTCTGGAGTGCTTTGGGAGGCAATCCCGACTGGGCCGCCGCCGCCGCCGACCGGTTTGTCTTTCCCCACGGTTCCTTGGTCGGCGGACTGGGGGAGGACAAACGTTTAGGTTTCGTTCATCCCGTCAGCGGCCGCTCCGACGATGGTCGGCCTTCTTTGCCGACGGATGGGCTGGCATTCCCGACTCACGCCGACGCGCAGGAGTCGGTGGGAGCGGTCAGCCCGGATTGGAGGAGCAAGGACCCGCAAGTGCTGTTTTTGCTCGCCTGGAGGCAATGGTGCGATTGCGCGGCCAGCCAGGGCGCTGGCACTGAACTTCTGCCCTACCTCCCGGCGGATACGCGGTGCCCCGACGGCACCATCTGGCACCACTGTGCCATGGTGAGCGCATTGGAGACCTGCCGGGAATCCGGCGATCTAAAGTTGCCCCCCAAACCTGCCTTCCTGCTCTTTCAGGTCGGGCCGGTGCAGGACTTCATCGCCCAGGCCCGTAGCACGCGCGACCTCTGGAGCGGCAGCTACCTGCTCTCGTGGCTTATGATGCACGCCATCAAAGCCGTCGCCGATGTGTGTGGCCCGGACGTCGTCATCTTCCCGAGTCTGCGCGGACAACCGCTCTACGACTTTCTGGAATGTCATCGCCTTGGGATCAAGGTGAGCGAAACGGCCGCGCTCGTGCCAGGGATTCCGAACCGATTTCTTGCCATTGTGCCCGCCGGTTTCGACGCCGCCATCGCGGAGAAGGCGTTCCTCGAAGAATGGCACCGCATCGCGAAGGCATGCCGTGAGTGGCTGGTGTCGGAGAGCAAAGGCCAGATTCCGTTCGCGGAACCGTTCGACACGCTCTTCAACGAACAAGTGAAGCGTCACTGGCACACCACCTGGCAATTGCTGCCCTGGGCTTCCGCCGATGCCGCGATGGAAGCCTTTGCCCGGCTCCCGCTGGGTCAAAGCAACCCGCTGCACCTTTCCAGAATCATCGCCGAATCCATCCCTGCGGCCCACAGGGACAAGCGCTGCTACCGCGGGGGCCAACTCGACCCAGGTTGGGCGTGGAGCGCGCACTACCAGCTTTGCCAGCACGCGCTGGACGCCCGCCGCTCCCTTCGCGACTTCCCCGGCTCCCGGCTCGAACCCAAGCGCAAGCCGGGCGAACGCGATGCGCTCAGCGGACGCGAGGAAGCCGTGGTGCAGGCCGACGCGATCGAAAAGCTAACGGCTCCCGCGCTGCGCGCCCTTTTTCGTCACACCGACCCACTCGGCGCCGCCAACCTTATCAAGCGTGTCTGGCACAAGGCGTACCTCGCCCGACTCGATGAATTGGAAAAGGAGCGGGAAACGAGACTTCACCCGCGGTCGCTCCCTCGCGCCAGGGAAGCCTTCGAATCGGTGCCGGCCGTGGCGGCGGGCGCATTTGCCAATCGGCTCTACTCGGCGACCGCACAAACGGGACTGCTGCGAGAAAAGTGGCAGAGGTTCCACACGAACGCTTCTGCCGCTCGTGACGATTTTCCGGACTCCATCGCCGACTTCATGCACACCGACGAGGCTGAGTGGCTGAAGAACACGGACCACTCTGTATTCTTCCAGGAAGTCTGGCAAAAGGAGGCCGAGCGCAAGACAAGAGCCGGCGACCGCTTTTATCACGCTCCAGACGCCCGCCAGCGATTGTCGGATGCGGGGTCCGCTCTGCGCGATTTGCTCGCAGAAGCCAAGGCCGAGCCGTCACGATACTATGCCGTCCTCGCGCTTGACGGCGACCAGATCGGGCGATGGCTCAGCGGCGAAAAGTCACCGGCGGTCGGCCGCATCCTTACACCCAAAGCCCGCGAATACTTTGAGCATAAGATGCTCCCGGTCATGACTCCCAACGAGAAAGAGGAGTTCGTGTTGGCGCTGGCCGGACTCAAAGAAAACAAGCCGGAAAGGCCTGGTGACTGGCAAGGACACTGGCCCCCGCAATCGCCGGAAGACTGGATTCGTCTCTGGCTCGCCTGCCCGCGTCCGCTCAGCCCCTCGTGGCACCTCCAGTTCAGTGAGGCCCTCGCCAACTTTGGCATTCACGCCGCCCGCCGCATCGTCGAGGACGTCCACCACGGCCAGCTCATTTATTCCGGCGGCGACGACGTCCTCGCCATGCTGCCCGCCGACGAAGCCATCACCTGCGCCACCGATTTGCGCGCCGCTTTCCAAGGTCGCCACGCGGACATGTCCCCTGCCTGCCAGTCCCGTTTCAAGAGCGAGTCGCCCGAAGGCTTCCTCCGGCTGAAGGAACCGTGCGACCTCGACCCTCGCTGGCCCCTCCTGGTGCCCGGTCCGCGCATGACCGTTTCCGTCGGCCTGGCCATCGGGCACGTGAAAGAGCCGATGCAAGACATGATTCAGGAGGCCCAACGCGCCGAGAAGCGCGCGAAGGCCGACCCCGAACGGCGTGTGTTCGATTGGAGCGATCCGGATCCGGAAAAGCATGGCGAGAAATGGATCCCCGGCGGGTGGGGTCGCGACGCGCTGGCGGTGACGCTCTTCAAGCGTAGCGGGGAAACGCTACAGTGGGGCGCGCGATTCGGGTCGGCCGCCTTCGGCCTTCTCGATCTCTTGCGACGCCACTACCGCGCGCCTTGGGGCAAGCCGGACGCACGAACCCCCATCACTGGACGTTTCCCTCATCGCCTCGCCGAACTCCTTGCTCCTTATGGCGCGTTGACCCCGATCTCGGGGGTCAAGGATGTCGTCCTCCGTGAAGTCGAGTTCGTCATCAAGCGCCAGACCCTGTCTGACGAGGACGCCCCCAAAATGCCAGTGGAGCCAGGCGCCACTCCGTTTAGGCGCGACGACTTTCTGAAGAATTGTGCCGGCTACCTCGAAGAACTGGCAGCGTTCAGTTGGAACCGACCTGATGAAGAGGCTCGCACGAATGCCGCTCGTCCACTTCAGGACTTCATCAACCTCTTCCTCCTCGAAGCCTTCATCCGCCGACAGGCAGACTGAACATGAACGCCTATACGCTTGAACCTCAGGACCTGTTGTTTTTCCGCGATGGGCGCCCCACGGCCACCGCTGGTGGCCACGGCGCGCGCTGGCCCGAACCCTCCGTCATCTTCGACGCCCTCCACGCTGCGCTCCACCGGGCGTTTCCCAAACCGCAGTCGTGGGAGCACGCCCATCGCTTCGGCCGTAGCAGTGACCGGGACCTTGAACGTCGAGCTACACAGCGTTTCGGTTCCCTGGCGACCGGCGGACTTTTTCCGGTCACCACCGACGGTCGCTGGCTTTTTCCGGCGCCTGCGGACGTCCAAATGACCATGGAAGCAGACGGTGCCAACTGGCTCCTTCAACCCGTTCCACTTAGGCTCAGAGGCCAGTGCAACCTGCCTGCGCCATTTATTAGGTACATCGCAGGGAGCTTCGCACCGCCGACCAAGGAAACCAGCGCACCTTGGTTCTCCTCCGCCGCTGTGACTGACTATCTGGAGGGTCAGCGACCCCACCGGGGCAATTTGTTCACCAATAACGACTTATTCGATAGCGAATGGGCCACTGGAATCGGCATCGACCCGGAAACGCAAACCCAGGATGGCAAGCGCATTTACTGCGTCGAATACCTCCGCCTCCGCCCGAACGTCCGCTGCGGCTTCGTCGCCAGCCTTACGATGAAGCGGGACGGCACCAACGACCGGCAAGAGACCATTCAGAATTTGTTCACCGCCACAAACACCATCATCGTCGGCGGCCAGCAGCGCCCTTGCCGGGTCGACCCATTGATTGAATCCGCGGGTGGGCTGCTGCCCCCCGGCAGGACCGACGGCTTTTCAGACGGGAACGGCAGATATCACGTCAAGTGGACCCTGCTCAGCCCCGCCATCTGGCCGGAGATTCAGGCCGACTCCGGCAAGGACATCCACAATCACCCCGGCGGCTGGCTGCCCAACTGGATCTGCGCCGCTACCGGCAAAGTCCTCCTGCGCCACCGCAGTGGGGTCGTTCGCCGCATATGGGACGAGAACAAGAAGCGAACCGCGCGCCGGGCAGAAAGCGAAACGCAAATCGCCGCCCAACTCGTTGGCGCCTGTGTTCCGAAGCCGTTTCCTATCACGGGGTGGACCGAGCGACTACATCTCCTTGAGGCAGAATCCCACTGGAAGAACTCTGAAACTGGCAAGGCCCACGGACCCCGCTGCACCTACCTCGCAGTCCCTGCGGGCGCTGTCTACTATTTCGAGGCCGATTCCGCCAAGGCAGCCGAGCTGCTCGCCAGTGCTCTCAACTGGCATGGCGCCAATCCCGGTACGGAAATCAGGAATCGCCGTAGCACGCTAATGGGAGAGAAGGGCTTTGGCCTGGGTGTCTGCGGCTCCTGGAGGCCTTTCGAGACGTGAGTGGACGTCCGCGCAACTGACTTACGACAACAAACAATGAAGCCTCGTGCCATGAACAACAAACGAATTCTCTATCTCTTCACCCGCACGCCGCTGCACGTCGGCGCCGGCTCGAGCGTTGGCGCGATCGACCAGCCCATCATCCGCGAACGACACACCGGCTTTCCAGTGATCCCAGCCTCCAGTCTCAAAGGCACTTTCGCCGACGCCTGGAACGACGGGCTCCTCGACGAGCAAAACGAGAAGGGCGGAGGGAGGAAGGTTCGAGTGAAGACAGATGGCTCGGCCTGTGATGCCGCATGGCTTTTCGGATCGGACAGCGACAAGCACGCCGCTGCGGGCGCCCTTCAATTCTCCGAAGCCCGACTGCTGGCCTTCCCAATTCGTTCGGCCCGCGGGAGCTTTGCCTGGATTAGCTCGCCACTCCAGATTGAGCGAGCCGTGCGCGACGGTGTTTTCGACAAAGCAGTGACAGATAAACTATCTGAACCTGGAGACGATGAGGCCATCTTTGATTCCGGCAACTCAAGCAAGATCGCCCTGGGAAACCAGATCGTTGTCGAGGAGTACACCCTGCGATCCAAAAACTGGCTTGGATTGGCAAAGTTGGGTGAAGGCCTTGCCGACCTTCTAAAGGATGATCCAGTCTGGCAGGAGGTGAAAGACCGCCTAGTCATCCTGAGCAACGGCATGATGAGCTTCTTCGCTCGGAACGCCTGCGAAGTTGCCCAACACGTGCGCATTGACGATGACACCGGCACCGCTGCCGGCGGCGCCCTGTTCAACCAGGAGAATGTCCCCAGTGAGGCATTCTTCTACTCTGTGCTGCACGCCACAGACGAACGCACAGCCAGTAAGGCCAGTGAGCGGCGCAAGGCGGTCGAGGCCGTCGACACTTTCGGGAAGAAGGTCGAAGCCGTGAAAGTCTTCCAATTCGGCGGCGACGCCTCCACCGGACTCGGCTATTGCACGGTCACTGTCACCAAACCGCAGGGAGCCTGACCCATGAAGAACCTCGAACAAATCCGGGCGGCAGCAGCGCTGGAGGTCGCTGATCGCACGACGAAAGCGGACGTCAACAAGCTCCCGGCTCTGATCATCGCCAACGGGTTGTTGGCAGCGGCAGCCTTCGTCAATGAAAAGAACGACAAGGGCAAGCCGAAGCGGCCGGAAATGCAGGCGGTCATCAGCGGCGCAGCGGTGCACTTGGCCTCGCGAGACATCGGAATCGTCCCCAATTGCACTGATGCCGATTCCCTCATCAGAAAGCTCTCCGACCCAAACGATACTCAGGCCAACTCCACTCGCCTGCAGCGCGCCACCGCAGAAACCTTGCTTTTTATCGGCTACGTGAAGCGGTTTGCGACAAAGGAGAAATCCAATGGCGAGGACTGAACCATGATGTCGGAAGCCGAGTTCTTCGCCGGGATCACCGGCCGCAGCGACGACCTGAGCCGCCTGGTTGTCTCGCTGCGGACTGCGGGCCACCCGTTCTGTCTCATTGGCGGTCTCGCCGTGAACCACTATGTCGAGCCGGTCGTCACGCTCGACGCGGATTTCGCCATTACTGTCGCCGTGGGAGTCGCCGAGGCACTTCGGGCCGATGGATTCACCGTGGAAGAACACCCTCACTCAATTAATGCCAGCCTGCCCGGCAGCCGTCTGCGCATTCAAATCACCATCAACAGCCGGTACGGATCATTTCCCTCACGCGCCAGCGAGGCCAAAATCTTCGGCGTGCGCTTGCCAGTTGCCTCTCTCGAAGATCTTGTGCAAGGCAAACTTTGGGCTGCCACGGATCCGCAACGCCGACTCAGTAAGCGCGCCAAGGACGAGGCCGACCTGGTGCGCATCTGCGAAAGTCATTCTGAAATCATTCCGCTGATTCCTCCCGGTCTGTTCGCCCGCATTGACAATCTTCGCAATCCAGACTGACCCCATGCCCACATTGATGCCCAGCGACACCCGCGCTGCCCTTGGCTCCAACGTGGAGAAATGTGACAGCCGAGCTCTCTTGTTGGATCGGTTCTGCGATCCATCTGCTAAAGAAATGCAGCGGCAGAATGTCTTCACGCGGACCTTCGACAAGAGGGCTGATACGAGGAAGTCGGCGGCCTGGGGGAAATTCCTTCAGCAACTGGCCCAAGACTCGGGCTCGCTCATCCTCCACGCGCAGCTTCAATCCCGTCTCATGGTCAACATGGCGGGCGGTGTGATGGAGAATGCCGGTCTGTGCCTCGACCGCTTCGGAATGCCTTACATTCCCGGCAGCGCCGTCAAAGGCTGCGCCCGACGCGCGGCAACTCAAGCCCTGCTCGAGGCGGAAGCAGCCGAGAAGGTTGAGGTTCTTTGTCGCCTGGCGCTTGTCTTTGGCTGGGGCGACACCGACTGGAAGGCGGGCCGAAAGCACAAGCACCAGAACGGCCGCGACGTCGAGATTGAGCCGTACTCCGATTTCTGGTGGGCGATGGCTGCCGAAACATGCAATCGCGCTCAGGACGACGCGAAACGCAATCAGGTTTGGTCCGATGTGGCGGTCACCGTGGTCAACCACCTTCTCGATCATCTGCGTATCCGCAAACGAGAGTATCCAAGCGAACCTTGGCGAGACTTGCCCAACTTCGCCGGGAGCGTCGCCTTCCTGCCGGCGTATCTCGTAGACTTAGGCACAATCGGTAGGGTGGACGGCCTTCCGGTCGAGGTTCCTGCGTTGGGCAAACTCGAACTGGACATCGTCACCTGTCACCACCGGGACTACTACGATAGCGACGATCCGGCCGCCGTGGCCACCGACACCGAAGAGCCTAACCCTGTAGTCTTCCCCGCCGTCGCACCCGGCCACGTCTTTACGTTCGCCGCCCATAGGCTTCGGAGTGCGTCTGCCGATGACGTGCAGCTTGCCCGCACCTGGCTCCAGTCCGGTCTCCAGACCTTCGGTCTCGGCGCAAAGACCAATGCCGGTTACGGGTGGTTTGAGTGTTCTGAGCGGGTCGAGAGCGTTATCAAGACTTTTGAGAAAGAGGCACGAGAGAAACGTCAGGCGCAGGAAGCCCAGGCCGAGATCGACAGAAAGAGGGCCGAAGCCGAAAAGTCCGAGCGTGAACGTCTCGCCAGCGCCCCTCCTGCTGAGCAGTCTCGAGCGGAGTTTGTGAAGCTTCGGGATGAAGAATTCGCCGCACAGGCGAAGAAGTTTCAGGAGATGACCGACGACCAGCGCCTCGGCTTCATTCTCGCGCTCCGAGAGCGACGGGAGACTGCCAAACGATGGGCCAAGAAGAAGCCGGAACTACTCAAGCCCTGGCAAGAGCACGCACAAAAGCAGCAACCGCCCGTTCAACTCCCATGAAGACTGAGATTTTTCTTCTCGAACTCATCACGCCTTGTTTCTGCGGCGGGGCGGAGCCGGAAAAACGGGCCGAGATCCGTGCTCCCTCTATCCGTGGTCAACTCCGGTGGTGGTTCCGGACCCTGGGCGGGTTCAAGTCACTTGCCCAGCGGGGTCTGTCGGTCCGCGATCAAGAGGCGATGATTTTTGGTTCCACGGCCGGGGATCAGGGAAATGCTGGAAAGCTGATCATTCGTGTCGCGCAGCCTGCGACCAGCCTCGCACGGAAGAACGCTGACGAACTTGACGCAGCCACGAATACGTCACTCGGCTACGCGCTTTTTCCACTGCGCAAAACTCCGGACAGTGACGGTCGGCGAGGAATGTTGCGCGAAGAAACGAAGTTCTCGTTGAGCCTCGTCTGGCGAGGCGAGCCCGGAATGATTAACTCTTTGTGTGGACTTGTATCCGTCTGGGCACATCTCGGGTGCCAAGGTTTTCGTGGTCGAAGGGCTTTTGGGGCGCTGCGCCTTGTCGGGCCACCTATCTCATTGACCCAGGCCCTGTCAGGCTTCGCTAGTCCGAACAAAGTCTTGGTTCGAACTTTGAACTCTCGGAGATTCACAAGTTGGCGAGATTGCGCTTCCGAATTGCTCAGGTGGTATCGGTCGTGGCGACAGCACGGGCAGATGTATCAACGCTGGGACAAGCACGACAAGAGATGGATCCGGGTTGGCGCGGACCAACAAGAACAGAATCGTGGACAACCCGGCTTCAGGTTTGCGCGGCGCGACCACAACGAGGGACTGGATGTTCAGGGCACGCGCGCGCCGAACCGCGATCCTGAGCAACCCGAAGGAAGACACGAGGTCACTTTTCGCCCCGCGCTTGGGTTACCCATCATTCAGTTCTTTTCGAGCTTGGAGAATGACCACGGCGAACCTATGTCCCGCGGTCGTGCCACGGTGAACTGGGATTGGAACTGGAATACCCAGAAGAGAAAAGGCGAAGGGCGCTTCGCCTCACCTGTGTTGCTTCGCCCACATAGGGACGCCAACGGCGACTGGCACGCCTTGGTTATCTTCGTCGACGCTCATCAATGGCCGCCGGGCAAGGAGGTCTTCCTCAACGGCCAGCCACGTTCCGTTTCCCTCGATCTTTACAATGCAATGAAGGCTGATCCGGCGCTGAGGGCTTACCCATGAGCAGGGTCGCCAATGGGTTCAGTTCTCCTTCCAGGGGTGCGCCGGCAATAGCGGTTGGAGTGGCAGGGATTGCGCGGCGAGTCGCATGCGCTCGCTCGTTCAAGGGTTCAAGGGCTGCAGCCAGCGTTGACCGCGAATCTGCCATGGTGAAAATCCGCTATCGTGATCAAGATCGAAGTCCAGATCCCGGACGAGCTCTACCGCGAGGCCAAGCGGGTGGCAGTCTGCGCAAGCGCCGGAACGGACCCTACCCCTGACCTGAGACACCATGAGATTCGGGGCCACTAACTCAAATGACAGTCCAGAGCCATCCGGGTCATTAAACCAACCTGCAGCAGCCGGGATCCCACCCCGGAAACGGTTGCGTCCGTCTGGGGGCTACCGGAACACGGCGAGCTTTCAGACGGCGACGCTGATTTACGACGCCACGTACTGGTTCTGCGAAAAGTTCCTCGACTCACGCTCGCGCACCGTGGACCAGATGGTGCAGGCCGCCCGGAGCGGCCGGCAGAACATCGCCGAGGGCAGCCGCGCCTCCGCCAGCTCCTCCCAGACGGAGTTGCGCCTTCTCAATGTGGCCCGAGCCAGCCTCGAGGAACTCCTGCTCGACTTCGAAGACTACCTCCGCCACCGCCACCTGGCCCTTTGGGCGCCCGATTCGCCCGAAGCCCGGGCGGTGCGCGCGGTGGCACGGCGGGGTCACAATCCGTCAGATACGTCAAATCTCACGGATCTGTCCGGCGACCAACGCTGGATCCTGTACGCCCCCTGGCTGGACCACGCCGATCCCGCAGTGCGTGCCAACGCCATCATTTGCCTCATTCACCAGGCCAACTACCTGCTCGACCGACAGCTCACCGCCCTCGAACAGGCGTTCATCGAGGAAGGCGGTTACAGCGAACAACTCGCCGTCGCCCGTTTGGCGGAGCGCGAGCGCCGCCGGCATGGCCGCGGCAACCCGTCCGGTCCCCCTCATCCGACGGAGCCGTCGGATGGTGCTCCCCGCTGCCCGCGATGTGGCGCGCCCATGGCCTTGCGCACCGCCCGCGCTGGCGCCCAGATCGGCAGACAATTCTGGGGCTGCACCGCTTACCCCGAATGCAAGGTCACCATGGAAGTATGAGTGCCCCCTGCACCAGCGCAGCCCCCCCGCCTATCGCCGCGGCGCTCGTCTCCGTCGGCGGTGCGCCCGCGCCCATTCTCCACGTGTTGCGGCACCATCGCCCGGCACACGTCTGGTACTTTTGCTCCGGCGGAAGCCGGCCCAACGCCGACGACATTCAGCACCAACTCGAGTGGCAGCCTCAGGCGCGCTTTATCGAGGTCGAGCGTTTCGAGGAACTCGGCCCGTGCTACCGCGAACTGCGTCGCAAGCTGCCCGACATCCTCGCCGAAACTCAGCGGTCACCCAAAAGGGACCACCTGGGGTCGAAATAGGTCGAAATCAAAATCCCCCACCCTGACGCACGGAATGACTGGGGCGGATACGCGTAAGCGGGCATATCCGCCGCCGTCATGGCCAACGTGCTCAAGGTGCAGGATCAAGATTCAATAACTCGTTTGGCGGCAAGCGGATGGTCGGTACGACGGATCGCTAAGACACTTCGGTTGGATCGCAAAACCGTGCGTCGGTACTTGCGGCGCGCGGACACTGCAGCTCCGGGGAACGGGCGTCAAAATCCCCCCCTATTTCGACCCCCGGCTCTGGAGGGAGTGGATTCAAAATCCCCCACCCTTTCGACCCCCGGCCCAAGCGCGTCCACGGACGGAGCCGGGGCGGTGGTGGAGGAGGCGGTGGAAGCCGAGGCGGGCCGACCCAGTTGGTGCACCCGCATCTCAACTCATCACCGCCAAACTCGATGCCGGACCTCACGGCGCAGCGCATTATCAAGACTTGGTCGGCGAAGTCGGGTTCACCGGCTCGTATCAGTCGGTCAAACGCTATCGTGCGCCACTGCGTCGCGCCACGCGAGCGGGTCTGGCGCATCGAGGTGGCGCCCGGCGAAGAAGTGCAGGTCGACTTTGGCGCCGGCACCTCCCCGTCGTTGATGCCAGACGGCCGCAAGAAGAAGGTCCTGGATCTTCCGCATCGTGCTGAGCTATTCCCGCAAGGCTTACAGCGAAGCGGTCTTTCACCAAGACACCGAAACATTCCTGCGCTGCCTGGAAAATGCCTTCCGCCATTTTGGCGGGGTCAGCCAGACCGTCAACTTGGACAATTTAAAAGCGGCTGTCCTCCATTTCGATTTTGCTGATCCGGAGCTCAACCCCAAACTGCGCGAGTTTGCCCGGCACTGCGGCACGGTGATTTTGCCCTGCCTGCCCAAAACCCCGGAGCATAAAGGTAAGGTCGAGAACAGCGTCGCTTACGTCAAAGGCAACGGTTTAGCCGGTCGCACCTTCGACAGCCTGGCCGCGGAAAACCAGTGGCTGGCTCACTGGGAGAAAACCGTCGCCGACGTGCGCATTCACGGCACGACCAAACAGCAGGTCGCTCAGCTCTTTGAGGAAGAGAAAAAGCAGTTACTGCCGCTGCCGCCGTCCCTCTTCCCCGTTCTTCCAGGAAGCCCCTCGTTCGGTGCACCGCGACAGCTATGTGGAGGTCGCGAAATCCTATTACGCCGTGCCTCCCGAGTACATTGGGCAGCAAGTCTGGGTGCGGTGGGATCAACGAGAAGTGCGCATTTTCAACGGGCGCTGGGAACAGATTCAACTGCACCGCCGCTTGGCTCCGGGACAGTTTTTCCAAAGTGTCTGGGCATTGGCGGGGGTCAGGGCACTTTGCAGGCCAACCTCGCCTATTGGCAGCGACGCGCCTGAGTTGGGCAACGACTGCGCCCAGTGGGCTCAAGGTTTAGTGGAACGGCGTGGCCATCGAAGCCATGCGTTCGCTCATGGGCTTGGTGGGTTTGAGCGATAAACACCCCTTTCGCAGCCTCAACGCCGCCTGTGCTCGCGCCCTGTCGCCAAGGGCCTGGCGCCTGCGCGACGTGCGAGCCTTGATCGATCGCGCCTGCGTAAGTCCAAACCCAGCTGGCCTTAGCCGTAGCACCATCCCCTCATTCGCGAGCTCAGCGAATACGGCATTTTCATCCAAAGCCCCGAAAATTTAATGAACTTAACGCCCTCATACAATCGGCCCGAAAGCTTCGCCTTTCGGGGTTATTAACCTGCCTGGAACTGCGGCTAGAGGAAGCTGCCGGTCCCATCAACTCTCCCACGCTCAATTCCTCGAGTTGGTCTTTCAGGACGAGTTGAACGTGCGCGCCAGCGCCAGTCGAAACGACGCAAGAAAGCTCGGCTGGCTTCCGCGATCGCAAAACGCTGGAAGATTTTGATTGGGCTTTCAACCCGTCCATTAAACGCGAGCCGATCTATCGAGCTAGCCACCGGGCAGTTCATCCGCGAGCGCCGCGATCTGTTGCTCATCGGGCCGCCAGGCTTAGGCAAAAGTCTCATCTCGTTCAGGCCATCGGCTATCACGCCATCAAGGCCGGCTCTGTCGTGATCTACCAGTCCATCTTCGAGCTGGTGCGCGAATTGCAGGCGGACCAATCTCTCCTGCCGAAGCCCAACGCACCTTGAGCCGATATCTCAAGCCGGACCTCCTCTGCCTTGATGACTTTGGAATGAAAAGCTTTCCGCCCAAGGGCGCCGAGTCTCTCTTGGAGATCATCGTGCGCCGGCATCGCAACCGCTCGACTCTGATGACCAGCAACCGTCCCATCGAGGAATGGGGCGCCCTCCTGGGGGACGTGCCCGCCGCCACCGCGATCCTCGACCGCCTGCTCGAAGGCGCTGAGATCGTGCGCATGAGTGGGCGCAGCTATCGGCTGCGCAACGCCCAAATGGCCGCGGCTAACAAGAAGGCAAAGAACGGCGGCGCGAATCCTCATTCCGAATGAAAACACGCCAAACCCATGGGACCAACGACTCCCACCGGCGCGCCCCCCGATGGGGCCCCAGTCGCACGCCGCGGGCCGCGACCGTGGGTCCGCTACGCTTCGGCCCGCGCGGCTCTACCCCCATCGGGGAGCGCGCCTCACGAGTCCCAGGTCCAATCCGGGACTGTTCTTGTCCCAACTCAAACGTGCTTGAAATCCATCAACCAATGAGGGCCACTACCGGCCGTGCGGGGGGTGGGGGATTTTGAAAACGGCAATTTCGACCCTGCGTGGTCCCTTTTGAAGTGACCGGTGACACGAAACAAAGTGCCGCCCGCCGAGGTGCTCGTGGATTACACCGGCGGCACGAAGACCATGAGCGCCGCCCTCGTGCTGGCCGCGACCGAACTGTTCCAGAAGTTCAGTTACGTGGGCGGCGAACAGCGCGAGAAATCCGGCCTGGGCATCGTCGTCGATGGCAAGGAGCGCGTGCTCTACCAGGACAATCCCTGGACGGCACTGGCCATTCGTGAAGTCGAACGTGCGCGCGACCTCTGGGCCGGATGCCAATTTGATGTTGCGGTGGACGTACTCGGCGCTGCTGCTCCCAAGGTTCCCCACCGCCTTCGTTTCGAGATGATGGCCAATGTCGCCGATGCCATGGCTGCACGGCATCGGCTGGATTTCAGAAACGCAAAGAACCTGCTCAACCCGCTGCAGGGCCGCTTGCCGCCGCTCTTCGATGGCCGCGGCGATTACGGACTGCATAATTTCGTGGGAATCGCCCGCGACATTTGCGACACCTGCGCCAGGGAGGTGGCATCGACCGCGTTCATGCGGGAACTTCTCGACAACGCCCTGCGCACCGCGTCCCAAAGTCGTTTCGAGGACGCCGCGGCGCGGCTCTATCGCGCCATGGAAATGCAGGGCCAGCTCTGGCTCGCCGAAGCCACGGATGACCTCTTCGTCCAAGGCAGGTGCAAGGGTGAAAACACCGACAAGATTCCCCAAGCGATCCGGGCGCTGGACTTCTGCCGGCCGGACGAAGACGGCGGAATAAGGTTCAGTTTGGAACAATGCTTCCGTGCACTCGCCGCGCTGGACCATCCATACGCCGCCGCGATTGTTGCCGACCTCGAGAACAGGGATAAAGCCGGCAAAATTCAGAGCCTCTGGCGCACCGCCACCGAGAAGCGCAACACCAGCATCCTCGCCCACGGCGTGCTTCCCATTGGCAAGGAGGGTTTTGATCAGATGAAACAGCTCGCCACAGATTTTCTCGGGTTCGACCTTTCACAGGAAGCCAACCCTATTCCGCCGCTGGATCCGCGGTGGCTGGAGTGACCCATGGTCCTTCTCACGCTTGCCTCGAAACAGATCTGGCCGCAGGTGCTTGCGGTCGCGCACTTGAAGCAGAAGCACCCGCTCGAACGAGTCATTCTCTTGCACAGCGAGGACGTTGCGGAATCCAAAGGACCGGCCCAACGGCTCCAATGCCTTTTTGACGAGAACGGCCTGATTGCCAAGGGCGCCTCTCTCCTCGAACCGATTTCTCACGACGACTTCACAGCGATCGAGAGTCGCTTCGATGAAGTCATCGCGCAGCACCAGCTCAACCTGGGCGAGTGCATCGTGAACTTTACCGGCGGCAACAAGTTGATGGCTGCCGCAGTCTTTCGCCGGATGGCGCGCCGGGGTGTTCCGGGATTTTACCTCGAGCGCGACCGACAAATCACCTGGTTCGAACCGTGCGAAGGAGACCTGCGAACGCGCACGGAACGCCTGCCGCCCGGTCTGGCAAACGATCTCGACCCGGCGAGCCTCCTGATCTGCCAGTTCGGTCACGATGTCGTTCCCTTTCCGGGGGAACGCCTGAACTTGAACCCAAAGGGTGCGCGAGCCACAATCGACGATCTCGCTGCCAAGCTTTCAGGCGAAACCCGCATCGATCACCGGGCCTTTGATTTCAGAAAGTGGCTTCAAATCGACAATCCATCCAGGCGCCTGCCCAGCGACGGGGACAATCTCGAATACGGGACAGCCTGCGCCTTGCTGAAGGCCGGTGTTCCGTCGGTCCGTCGAAGCGTGGAACTCGGTGCGAATTCAAAGTCACAGAACCGGGAGGCGGAACTGGACTTGGTCTTCAATTGGAACGACAGACTCTGGGTGGTGGACTGCAAGGATCGCATCGGCGGCACGGAAAAGGTCGAGTCGCTTCGGACCGCCATTCTCCGACAGGGTCCCATCGATCGACAGATGGAATCACTGCTGGCGAATATCACAGACAATCTGAGGGACCGCGATATCAAGATTCTAAGGGAGGACATCCTGCAGATCTCGGAAGTCGGTGGGCTCCTGGGCTGCGCCTTGGCGGTGCGAAGTTCGAAACCGCCCATGCAAGCCGCGGAATTCGCGGCCAGCCGCCATCCGCGAGTGGAGATCGTTCTAAAATCTGACCTCGTCAAGAGACTGCCCGCTATCCTTCGAGGTCAACGCGCCCGATGAGGTTGTGACGACTCACTCCAACTGAATTTCAGCAAAAGCCCGCCGTTGATGTCCGTCCGGACATCCCGGGACGTCCCGGGTCAAGCGTTGTCCCGCCCTTGGTGGTATAAGGACGGCATGAATGACAACAACATCGCCTGTCCCAAGTGCGGCGCGGAGATTCCCCTCACCGAAGCCGTCTCGCACCGGGTACGGGAGCAACTCGAAGCCGACTTCAACCGCCGCCTCGTCGAGAGCAACGCCGCCCTGGCCGAACGCGAAAACAAACTCGCCGCTGAAAAGGCCACTGTCGACCAGCGTGCCCAGGGTCTCCAGGTCGAGGTCTCGAAACGGGTTCTGGCGGAACGCGACAAGCTCTTCGCCGAGGCTCGTCAGCAGGCCGATGCAGGCCCTCGGAACCGAGTTCAAGGCCTCCATGATCAATTGCGTGATCAGCGCAATAAATTGGACCAGGCCCAAAAGGCCGAACTGGAGTTGCTGAAGCAGACGGCCGCACTGGAAACCGCGAAGCAAGAGGTCGAGCTGACCGTTGCCCGCACGCTTGATGAGGAGCGCCAACGAATTGCCGACACCGCGCGCGTCCAGGCGATGGAATCTGAACGCCTGAAGCTGCCGAACAACGCGCCGTCGTCCGGCAGTGGAAGGAACGCGAGCAGCAACTCCGAAAGGCCGTCACCCACATTGCCATGCTCTACGGGGCGATCCAGGGAATCGCCGGCCGCGAGGCCCGGCCGGAAATACGGTCGCTCGCCGTGCCTGCAGCCGCATAAGCCTCGCGTGCGCGTCATTGACCTCAAAACAGGTTTCCCGTCGGTCTGACCAGGCCCGCCAGCGGCTGCTCCCTGACTCCGTTGAATTGAATCGCAAAACCCCAGCGGAACCGCACCGGCAACCCACTCACGAACCACTCACAAACGGAACGAAATCGGGAAAATACGGGCACCAGGGCTTGGGGCACCACAATTCCGGGGGCTGGTGATTGCGTGTAACCTATTGAGGCTCAAATGGTGCGCGCTGCAGGGTTCGAACCTGCGGCCCCTTCCGTGTGAAGGAAGTGCTCTACCGCTGAGCTAAGCGCGCATCAATCACTTGCGTAAGCCTGTAACACCCCATAGCCCCCCCCTTGGCGGGGCAAAGTGTGACAGTTCCGGACGCCTCGCGTAGCCTTTGCCGAGTCGGCTGATCACACTTTTTGGCCTGGCGCCGTGACATGAAAAAGAGGCTACGTGGGCTCTATAGACGCGGCAATACCTTTTGGGGGGTGGCAGGCGGTTCTTCGTCAGCCTCCAAACGGACGACTACGTGGAGGCGGTCCAGAAGGCCAGCCTGATCCCTGGAACTCCCAGCCTTAACCCGACCCAAGGCCTGCGCGCTGACATCGAAGCATTCCTCACCCACCAGCCTGAATCGCGTCGGCTCTATGATCGATTGAGTCGACTCTGAGCGAAGATAACCATTCTTGACGATCTCCACCGCATTGTGGGACTCGTCTGCATCGGGATAGCCGATAATCGTCGTGACTTGGCGGTTTGTGAGATCGACCTCGACGACGGTTCTTCGATCTGCTCCTTTCAAGTCTTCAAACTTGGAGACACTCTGCTCGGTATCAGAGAGGCCGGTAAGTTTCTCGCGCTGAATCCACATGACAGTGGCATCGGCGGAATTGTCAGTCAGATATCCAGTCTCCGTCTTCACACGGTACCAACGGTCGTTAATCTTCTCAAACGCGTCGTCTCAGAGACTGTCTGAAAAATAATTGGAGTCCTGCGACGAGGGATTTTGTGCGAGGCCGAGGCGGCGAGACCGGAGCATCCCCGCAGCGGGCTGTGATGGTCGAGCCAACGAAGGCCTCGCGCAAAAGACCTGTCGCCCGCAGGGTTTTCGCGGAAAAGGCCCTCTGGCTTCGTTGCTCCTCGGTCACAGACCGCTGGCGGGTATGCTCCCTCGTCGCGCCTCGCCATAGGGCCTTTTCCGCGAAAACAGGACCCCACTTATTTTTCAGACAGTCTCTCAGCTTCGGACACGATCCGTACTTACCATTCCTATTCTGACAGCCGCTCCGGGCTGATCGTGACGATGACCTCCGGCGAGACCAACGTCTCCGCTCGGGTAACCACCGGCAGGCAGACCGTCGAGACCGTTGCTGGACATTTGAAAGGTTCGGCAGCGACGATCAGCAGCCCACGAGTTCGGAGTGGTACCCCTGCGCGAGAACCGCAACCTCGTTCGAGTCTTTCTCGATCAGCACAGGGCAGCGCAGGATGCTGGCGACCGGCGGCAAAAGCTCGCGAGCCTCAGTGGTCGCCCTGAAGGCCGTGGCGTCCCGGGGCATCCGGGTTGGCTTGAGAACAGGCTCCCCGTTCGCCCCGGAACGCCAGGCGACGAGGCCGCCCAAGCTTCTCGACGCGGCTGCGGAAGGCCGGCAACAGGGCAACGGCACCGTGTCTTCTCGGACCCACAGTTCCGGATCGTACCTGACGAAGCAGAGCCGGAGCCGGTCCTTGACCCTCGTGTCGATTCTTCGGCTGTAGCGTTCCTGAAGTAAATCTGTGCGGCGCCGAAGCTCGCCTCGTGGTGATTGGGGTCGATACGCAGCCCAGTTTCAAGCCCTCGCCGCACGGCGAAACGTAGCCAAACGCGACCTGGGGATCGGCCTTGAGTCGCTCCCGAACCGCGGGCACCTCCCCGTCGAGGTGATCGATGTCGACCGGCAAGAGGCCAGTGTGGGTCTTCTGTCCAGTCCGAGCCGCGGCCGTGCCCGACATGGCAAATGCCGGAAGCGGCACTGACTGCGCGGTTGTCTGGAGGCGCCGGAATAGGTACGCAGGCGTAGCCAATGGGCACCCGGGCGCAGAACGAACGAAAGTTTCGGCAGTGGATCGAGTTGCCGAATGGAGGCCGCCGATATTGGCTGGATGTCCCGGGGCGGCACGGTTGGTTGGCCCGGTACCTGAAGGAAGTCGACGCAAAAGAAACGACGCCCCGGTTTTGGCAGGAAATCTATGATGACCTTGGGAAGCTGGTGGAAATCCATGAGAAATACCCCGTGGATTTGGGCCACCGAAAAGCATAGGATGATGCCATGATGATCACGCGGGAGACGGTCGCCGAGCGGATCGCTTCCTACCTCCACCATCGCATGCGGTTGGAGGAGTTGGTGGATTGGGCGGAGAATGCCGTGATGGAGGACGAGTTCAGCGAATCGGATGCCGAACTCCTGGCCTCAGTCGTGGCCCGGATCGGCGTCGCCGACGTCCGCGCCTTCGGGTTGACCTGGGACGACTGTGAAGACCTGCTTCGCCGTCTCGGCTACACAGCCCGGGTGGAAGTCGTTGCCGCCTGAGGTTGAAGATCCGATCTTGAAACGCCTGGAAAGCCAGGGGCTTTCCAGGTAGGGCAGAAGAGGTCGCGGAAACGCACGTTTGCCCACCTGAGCGTCGGCACCCAAACCACCCAGCGTGTGGGGCAATGCATGCGGAGACCGAACGGACGGACGTGCGTCAGGCCGGCGGAAAGTGTCTCGGATCGAATAGAAATCGTTGCTCAATCAACTCCCGCTTGTCGCCGGTACGCTCGGGCCGAATCCGCAACTCGGTTTCCACCACGGTCCAGAGAACCGCTGAGTTCCGGCCGACCATCCGTTCAGAGCACCGGGCCGCGGGCATCTGGCGGGGCACGTCCAACAACTCGACCTCGGCCCGGGGCTCCCGGGTTTTCAACTGCTTGACCAGCTCCGCGGCCGCAAGGAAGTCCCAGCGGCTGATGGCTTCCCCGTCGGCGTGGCGCTTGGCGCCGAGCGTGAATGTCACGGGCCCATGCCGGACCACGTCGTTCAGGATCGAATCCTGATCGAAGACCGCCCAGAGGGTCCTCCGGTCAAGCTGCAGGGCCTGAACGGTTTGCTGATTGGTTCGGTGGCCGACGGCGCTGGGTCCGCGCCACAAGCAGGGGCCGGAGCCCGGGTTGCGGCTGAACGGGCGGTCGCCGGCGCTGCCTCCCGGATCGATGCCCTGACCGACCAGCCCGACGACAGCTGGCGTGATTTGATCGCGGACGTGTTCGGCGGGGTGCGCATCGCCTTGGAGGAGGCCGCCGCCGGTGCGGGCCGACCGGTGCGCGATTTCGACACGACCCTGCTCCTGTTCATTGCCACTGCCGATCGGGTCGTCGTGGGGCAGGACCGGGAGGGCACGTTCCACGCCTGCACCTGGCCGCATACGGGCGAATACGTCAACGAAACCGTTTTCCTGACCTCGGAAGCCTGGTGGGATGGGCTCCAAACCACAGTACGCCGGGGCCCGATCTCGGGAGTGGCAGCCTTCTCGGATGGCTTGGAACGGCTGTGTCTGAATCTTCAGGATGGTGCGCCGCACCTGCCCTTCTTCAGCGCGGTCTTTCGGCGGCTGCGGGCCACAAGCGGCCCCGACCAACCCCGTGCGCTGTTGGAAGGTCTCCTGCGCTCCGATCAGGTTCGCTCGCGGACCGCGATCGTCGAGCCGATCCATCACTGCGCCCCCGGCCCTGCTCCGGCCAAAGCTATCCCTTGTCCGTTGGGCCGCATAGCCTTTGTCATATGATGTGAAGCAGGTGAAGTATCGAACTGACTACGAGAGCGCCCGCGGCAAGCAAGCCGACAATGCCGGCGGCGCGGGCCAGGGCGGCATTTCTGGTACCGATGAACTCGGCATCGCGTCTCAGAGCCTCTTTCGAGCCAAACGCAATGCCTGCTGAAAGATAGACAATCAAAAGACCGGAAACCAAGGGTCCAAACGCCGACGGTAGATAGCGAAGTGCCCAAAAGCTGAAGCCAAGACCAACCGCCACCATCAGTATGACTGCTATTGTGCGGCGCTTGGCCGAAGTATGGTCGGTCCGCAGACGCTCCTGCTCACGCTTCGGCCAGTCGGCGTCAGCCTCCTCGAAGACCTTCTCCTGCCCACGGTAAATCTGGCACCTGAAGAAAGGCGCATGACGGCTGAGTCGCATGCAGAGTTCCTTGGCCCTCTCCAAGTCGTCGAATTCTTGTAAGCGGACCGGTTCCCCATCTGCCACGTCGATCGTCCCATTGCGGTAGAGAATACTTCCCGCCTGGTTCGTGATAACGACGCTATAGGAATCGCCCATTTGCGTGATGCCGCCTAGACCGTATGGCTTTGACCCCGCGAGTCGAGTGGTGGGTGAAGGTTCGAGCGTACGTCGGTTAAGCTCCGGTGACCGGAGCCCAAAGGCATAGGGTTGTGACTCCCCCCCTCTGTGAAACCAGCAGCCGATGTTGTTGTCCTATGATCCCGCCATGCACCGCTCGCATGGTGGATGCGTCGGTATCGATGTGCACGCCAATTCGGCCACCCTGGCCATCGCTCCCAGGTGCCGTCCGCTCCTGCGGTAATGTGCCCGCCACGCCAAAATCAAAACCGGGATTGGCTCGGATCGCATGCATGGCGCTACGCGCGAGCAGGCCGGCCGAGATCAGCATCGTCATGACCAGCGCCAGTTGCCCGACGGCTGTCGCGTTTTTCATCCTTAGCAGACCTTTGCCATGGCTCGTTGAATCCGCGGCCGCGGTGCCGAACAGCCGCCAGTCCATCAATGCAGCGCGCGAAGGCAGTTCGATGCCCAACCGTCCCGCCGCCATAGTCCCAATAGATTGGGCGGCCCAGACGGAAACCAATACCCCGGCTGCTCCGCCCAGGGACGCCAGCAAAAGACCTTCCGTGAGCAACTGGCGGAGTATTCGGCCCCGGCCGGCGCCGAGCGACAGCCTCACTGCGATCTCCTTCTGACGAGCGGCACCGCGCGCCAGCCCCTCCTTCAGTCGGCCGGTAATCGAGAATTGTCGTTGCGCGCGGTCGCGGAGAATGTTCTTCGGCGGTTGCCCGGCCCGGGAATTGAGCATGTCTTCCGCGCCCAATGAGAGAAAGAAGGCGAAAGAGCGGCTCAACCTCTGCCTGGACTGCAAGGTGGCGAATTCCGAGCAGCTGGCCCGGGAAATTCTCGACGCCGGCATGGAAGGACAAGTGGTGGTGTACGACCGTGTCGACCACCTGCAGCGCCTGCACGCCGTCACCGCGGGCCGGGTGGCGCTCATGGCCAAATGGCGGGAGATCGACCCTCCCCAATGGGCCGTGAGCAACCACCTCGCCGCCGTGGAAATCGACGCCGACGCCCTCACCCCTGATGTCGGCCGGACGTTTCATGCGCTGGGAATCCGGCCCCAAGCCAAGAGCCTGCGCGACTGGGATCGCCCGGTATTCTGGGACCGGGTGCTCGCCGCCGGCGCGGATTGGATTCAGACGGACCTGGGTCACTGGACCTCTGGGGCTTGTGGCCCAAACCCCGGGCCCATCTTTAGGTCAACCGATGTCTTGCCCGTTTCCAGCCGAGCATTAGAGGCAAAGCACCTATACTTACTCAAACCAATGTTGAGGGTTCTGGCACGCCCCGGACATCCAACTCGGGCATGAGCTCTAAGCTCGCGGGCGGTGCCGCTGAACTGCCCGCGCCCATTGTGAACGGTTTCCTTCGTCGGGCCTCACTCGTGCTCGCGGCTTTCCCGCCCTCCCCGATTCGGGTACTGCGAACGGTCCATGAACTCACCCATCCTCCGCTGGGGCATCCTCGGCACGGCCAACGTCGCCAGGAAAAACTGGCGCGCCCTGCGACTCACTGGGAACGCCACGCTCACGGCGGTCGCCAGTCGTGTCCCCGGTCAGGCCCGACGCTTTATCGAGGAATGCCAGTCCGAGGTCCCATTCGCCGTCGTTCCGACCGCCTTCGATTCCTATGAGGACCTCCTCGCGTCCTCCGAGGTCGACGCCGTCTACCTCCCGCTTCCCACCGGTGCGCGCAAGGAATGGCTCCTTCGTGCGTCCGCGGCGGGGAAGCACCTCGTGGGCGAGAAGCCCTGCGCCGTGTCGGCCGCGGATCTGGCCGAAGTCCTCGCCGCCTGCCGCACCCGCGGCCTGCAATTCATGGATGGCGTCATGTTCCATCACAGCGCTCGCACCGCTCGCATCCTCGAGACCATCCGCCTCGGCTCGGCCATCGGCACCGTGCGGCGCATCGCGACTCAGTTCAGTTTCCTCGCGCCGCCTGACTTCGCCCGAACCAACATCCGCGCCCATGCAGGTCTGGAGCCCCACGGCTGCGTCGGCGACCTCGGATGGTACTGCATCCGCTTCATCCTCCTGGCGCTCGGAGGTCGTCTCCCGGAACGCGTGCTGGCCCGTCAGTTCGACACGATTCGCGCCCCCGATGCCGATGCCCCGGTTCCCGCCGAGGTCGCGACCGAACTCCTCTATCCCGGCGGAGTGAGCGCCTCGTTCTACTGCTCCTTCCGGGCGCTCAACCAGCAGTGGGCCCACGTCAGCGGCACCGCCGGCCACCTGTACGTCCCCGACTACGTCCTGCCCTACGCCTCGGACACGCTCGCCTTCGAGGTCCATCAGCCCGAGTTCCGCGTCGCCGGCTGCGAGTTTCGCATGGAACCCCATGCCCGGCGGATCGTGGTGAGGGAACACAGTCACGGCGCCGAGGCCTCGCCCGAAGCCAATCTCTTCCGCCATTTCTCGGCCCGCGTGCTGGAAGGCCGACTCGAACCCGCGTGGCCCGAGATCGCCCTCCGAACCCAGCAGGTGCTCGATGCTGTCATGCAGTCGCTGGCCGAGGATTCCCGGGCGATTCCGCTCCAGCCCCTCGGCACCCCGGGATCCGATTCACCGCCCTGAACGCTGCCCGGAAAGAGGGTCGGTCCCGTCGGCCCAGCAGCCCGTTTAGGAACTATGTGGATCGCCGTTACCCGCGGGGCGACGGCCTTGCCGGGTCATCGGCGGCGTTGAGCGGAGCCCTGTCGATTCTCCGGCATTGCATTCACCGTTGCCCTGCCATCATACAGCCCCATGCGACACACGCCGTGGGCGCGAACCCTGGCCCCGCTGGCGCTGGCTTGCTTCGCCGGCGGGCTCCCGGGCTGGCTCGTCGGCGCCGTCCGCGCCGACACCACCGTCGTCCCCGAGCCGCCCGTCCTGAACCCCGGCCGGTTCCAGGCGTACATCGAGAGATTCAACCGGGACGACGAGGAACTCTACCCGGGAGCGATCCCGAACGCGTCGGCGTGGGCCTTTCTCGCAGACAACGCTCCCCGATTCGAGTGTCCTGACCCCGACCTGGAACGGACCTACTGGTTCCGCTGGTGGACCTACCGCAAACACCTCCGCCGGACCCCGATTGGGTTCGTGATCACGGAATTCCTTCCCCCGGTTCCATGGGCAGGAAAGTACAACACCATCAGTTGCGCCGCCGGCCACCACTTCTATGAGGGTCGCTGGCTCCGGGACCCGCAGCCGCTCAATGATTACGCCCGGTTCTGGTTTGGCGGTGGCGGCGATCCGCGGCACTACAGTTTCTGGGCCGCTGACGCCCTGTGGGCCCGCTATACCGTGACCGGCGATGCCCGAATCCCGCTCGAGTTGCTGCCTCGGCTGGTCGCGAACTACGAGGGCTGGGAGCAGGAGCGATTCGATCCTGAAATCGGACTCTTCTGGCAGGAGGATGGGCAGGATGGCATGGAAGTCTCCGTCGGCGGCACCGGTTACCGGGCGACCCTCAACAGTTACCAGTTCGGCGACGCCCTCGCGATCGCGCGCCTCGCCGATCTCGCCGGCCGGCCGGATCTCGCCATGAGGTATCGGGAAAGGGCCGCCGCCCTGAAGCGCAATGTCGTCCAGCGACTCTGGGATCCACAAGCCGGTTTCTTCAAGGTCCTGCCTCGCGGCCCGGGGAAGGCCCTCGCCGGCGTCCGCGAACTGCACGGTCTCACCCCGTGGTACTTCGACCTCGCCGGGCCCGCTCAGGCGCTCGCCTGGAGGCAGATCGTCGATTCCCAGGGTTTCCTCGCGCCGTACGGGCTCACAACCACCGAGCAACGGCACACGGGATTCGCCCTGTCCTACTCCGGCCACGAGTGTCAGTGGAACGGCCCGAGTTGGCCGTATGCCACGGCGGTGACCCTGACCGCCGCCGCCCGCTTCCTCAACGGCCCACCCCAGGACGCGCTCGGTGTCCGGGACTATTTCGACGCGATGCTGACCTACGCCCGCGCCCATCGCCTCCGCCGGGACGACGGCAGCGAGGTTCCCTGGATCGACGAGAACATCAATCCTCTGACAGGCGATTGGATCGCGCGCACGCGGCTGAAGTCGTGGAACCGTGGCACCTGGTCCGCCGACAAGGGCGGACGGGAACGAGGCAAGGACTACAACCACTCGACCTTCTGTGACCTCGTGATCAGCGGCCTGGTCGGACTGCATCCTCGCCCCGATGACGTCGTCGAGGTGCGACCGCTCGTGCCGGAAGGCATCTGGGATTACTTCGCACTCGAGGGAATTCCCTACCATGGACGTTCCCTGACGATTCTATGGGATCGCACGGGGAATCGGTACGGCCGCGGCGCCGGGCTGCGGATTCTGGTCGACGGTCGCGAGCTGGCCGCGGCCAACCGGTTGGGGCGTCTCGAAGGCACGCTACCTCCCCGCGCGCTGCCTCCACGGACGCCGCCACCCCCATCCGTGACAGCCCCGGCAGCATCATCCGGTGGCGTCGAGACCGCCGCCGGCTGGCGCAAGTACGAGCACAACCCGGTGCTCGGCGGCCAATTGGGCACGTGCTTCGACGTGGCTCTGCTGCGCGAGGAGGACCGCTACCGGATGTGGTTCTCGTGGCGGCCCAGGAAGAGCCTGGCCCGGGTCGAAAGCGCCGACGGAATCCACTGGAGCGACCCGCTTATCGTGCTCGGCCCGAACCCATCAACCGACTGGGAGGCGGACGTCAATCGGCCCGCGGTCCTGAAGCGCTCCGATGGTTATCACCTGTGGTACACCGGGCAGGCAAAGAACCGCTCGTGGATCGGCTACGCCACCAGCCCGGACGGCGTCGCCTGGACGCGTCGCAGCCAGCGGCCCGTCCTCTCGGCCGACGCGGCGTGGGAAAAGGTCGCCGTCATGTGCCCGCACGTGGCCTGGGAGGAGGAACGAGGCGAATTCCGGATGTGGTATTCGGGCGGCGACCCGTACGAACCGGATGCCATCGGCCTGGCGACAAGCCGTGACGGACTCCACTGGACCAAGCACCCGGACAACCCGGTGTTTCGAAGTGATCCCCGTCTGGCCTGGGAACGTCACAAAGTCACTGCAGCCCAGGTCGTCCGGCGAGACGGATGGTACTATCTCTTCTATATCGGCTTCCGTGACGTCGACCACGCCCAGATCGGGCTCGCGCGCTCGCGCGACGGGATCGGGGGCTGGCAGCGCCTGCCGGCCAATCCCATCGTGCGACCCGGCGAGGGCCGGTGGGACCATGACGCGTGCTACAAGCCCTTCGCGATCTTCGACGGCCAACGCTGGCTCCTCTGGTACAACGGGCGCCATGGCGACCGCGAACAGATCGGCCTGGCGATCCACGACGGCGAGGATCTCGGCTTCGATGCCCCCCAGTGACTCAAATCGCCCCGACTTCCTCCGCTCCGACGATGAATTCTCTCCGCCGAACGCCGCATCTCCGAAGAGCGTCAGGCCGCGGGCGTCCGCAGCGGTGGCCCAGGCGGCACCGGTCGACCTGCAAAGCCGGGACCTGTGGGTGCTCAAAACTCTATCGGCAGCCTTGGAGGCCAACAACCCAGCCAGGTTTCCAAGGTCCGGGTCTTCAACTGCGGGTTCGGTGAGGGGAAAAGTCCGGAATGGTACTCTTCAGACTTGGAGCTGTGGAGCTAACCAATGGATCACCTTGCGCCCTCCCTGTGGCGGGAGCGTCGGTGGGTGTCCCTCCAGCCATTCGGGACCCGCGGCCTCCTCACGCCGTTCAGCCTTCCGGTGGCCCCGATCCACAAGGTATTTCTCGTGGACCTCCGCCAGTCTACCAACCTCGTCATCGATCTCCTGCAAGCCGGCTGGATCGCGCCCTCGAACACGCAGGCGCGAAACCGTCGCCCGCGCGCCCAAAGCGCGGACTCCGGCGACCGAGGGGTGTCCCGAAGGGGCGTGCCGGAAACGGCTCCTCGGCAGGGGCCGGCACAATGAAGCGTAACGTTCCACCGTTGGTTGATGAGCTGCGAATCCGCCTCGCCAACCCGAGGACCTCGAACGTTTCCGCGAACCATCAGGGGCCGCAAAGGACAACGTTGCCTCTCCGCGCACCGCAAATAATGATGCGCCAATGCCGACGACATGCCCACTTTCGCGAGTTGTTGATGGTCAAACGGCGTTCCGCGCGTGGTCGCTAATGCTTCAATTGCTCGGTAGAGGTGTTTCGGGTAATTTGTTCGGCGACATCATGAGCCCCGGTTCACAGGACATCGCAGATGTTGCACCAGTAACGGAAGCACTGCGACGTGAGTTGGAGCAATGTCTCTGCAAACTCGAGGAGTGCCAGAAGCGCATGGGCGAACTGGAGCACGGCGAGTCATTGCTCGCCGGAGAGAACCGGATTCTGGAAATGGTCGCAAAGGGTGAATCGCTTTCTTCGATCCTCGACGGAATCTGCCGGCTGGTGGAGGAGATTTCCAGCGGTTCACTATGTTCGATTCTTTTGCTGGATGACAACCGCCTTTGGCATGGTGCAGCTCCCAGCCTCCCGGCGAGCTATAAGGATGCGGTCGATGGGTGGGCCATTGGCCCAACGAGTGGACCATGTGGTAGGGCCACATACTTTAGAAGGCAAGTCATCGTCCCCGACATTGCCGGAGACCCGCTGGGGGACGGGTATCGCGATTTGGCACTGGCGCACGGGTTGAAGGCTTGCTGGTCCGCACCCATTTTTTCTTCTGAAGGCAAAGTGTTGGGGAGCTTCGCCGTGCTGTCGCGCGAACGACGCGGTCCGACTCCGCATCTTGAAAAGGTCATTTCCCAAATCACGCATCTGACGGCGGTCGCGATCGAGCGCGAACACAACGAACAAGATTTGCGTCGAAGCGAGGCTTATCTCGCAGAGGCGCAGCAGTTGAGTCGCACGGGCAGCTTCGGTTGGAATGTCCGCTCCGGTGAGTTGTTTTGGTCGGCTGAAACCTTTTGCATCGTAGGATACGATGCGACCACCAAGCCGACCCTGGACTTGGTCTTTGAACGAATCCACCCGGACGACAGGGCGCTCGTGCGACAGGTCATTGACCGCGCGGCGCGCGAGAAGTCGAGCCTGGATTTTGAACATCGCTTGCTGATGCCGGATGGCGTCGTCAAACACGTGCATGTGGTGGCTCGCGCAACCCAAGCCGGGACAGACGCGACCGAATTCGTCGGCGCGGTAATGGATGTGTCCGCGCGGAAAGTCGCGAAGGCTTTGGTCGCCGGGGAAAAGGAGCTTTTGGAGATGATTGCCCGGGGCAGTTCGCTTGCATCGGTGCTTGATACGCTATGCCGATTTGGCGAGGAGATGTGCGGCAATGTTCTGGTCTCCATCCTCCTCGTAAGCCCCGATAGAAAAAGTCTGCGACATGGCGCAGCGCCGAGTCTTCCAACCAGCTACACTGAGGCGATTGATGGCGGCCTGATTGGTCCTTGCTCCGGTTCTTGCGGCACTGCGGCTTACAAGGGAGAGCGAGTGATCGTTTCAGATATCGCAACCGATCCGTTGTGGGAACAATACCGTCATCTGGCCATCCCGCATGGGCTTTGCGCGTGCTGGTCCACGCCCATCCTTTCCACCACCCGCGAGGTGATGGGAACATTTGCGCTTTATTCCCGCGAACCGGGCAGCCCCAGTTCGGACCAACTGAACCTCATTGAGCAGATCACACACCTTGCAGCAGTCGCGATCGAGCGCCGGCATGCGGAAGAGGCCCTGCGCCGCAGCGAATCGCGGTTCGAGGGAATTCTCGCCATCGCGGATGACGCAATCATTTCCGTGGATTCAAAACAACGCATCGTTTTGTTCAACCAGGGTGCGGAAAAAGTTTTTGGATATACCCGAGACGAAATCATTGGCAAGCCGCTCGACATCCTCTTACCCGAGCGTTTTGCGGACCCGCACCGTCGACACATCGAAGCGTTCGCAAAATCTTCCGATGTTTCGCGCACCATGGGACAGCGACGAGAAGTCTTTGGCCGCCGAAAGGACGGCAGCGATTTTCCCGCCGAGGCTTCCATTTCCAAGCTCGATCTCGGGGGCGAACTGGTTTTCACCGTCATCCTGCGGGACATTGCTGAGCGCAAGAAATCGGCGGAGGCGCTGCACGCGTCGGAAAAACTCGCACGCGGCCAGGTCGAGGCGCTCAAGAAGACTCTGGATGCGCTGGCAACCGAATCTGACCTCGACCGATTACTCGAACACATCCTCTGCACGATCACGGAGCAATTTGAGGCGCACAGCAGCAGCGTGTGGAGACGGGACGAATCCAGCGGGAGAATCATCTTCGATTCCGCGTTCGAGGAGGGTCGGCTCATTGCGAAGACCGATGCCGAGTTCGCGAATGTGGATCTCTGGTTGCCTATGGAAGATACCCGGCCATGGACAGAGGTTTTTCGCACCGGAAAGGTGAGCGTGGTGGAAGATATCCGAACAGGAGATCCTTTTCCGCTTCGAAACCGCCTGCTTCCGCTCGGCGTCATTACGCTTCTTCTCGTTCCGATGTTCGTGAGCGGCCGGCTGGAAGGGGCGATTGGAATTCGCTTCACGCGAAAACGAACGTTCCGCGCCGAGGAGATCGAACTCGCGCAGGCGCTCGCCAATCAGGCGATGCTCGCGATACAGCTTGCGAGTCTGTACGCGCAGAACCGCCAGACTGCGGTCACTGCCGAGCGCAACCGCATGGCGCGCGACATTCACGACACGCTGGCGCAGGGATTCACGGGCGTCATTATGCAATTGGAGGCTGCCAAAGGTGCGGCGACGCAGCACAACATCGCTGAAATAACCAATCGAATTGAGCGAGCCAGCGAACTCGCGCGTTCCAGCCTCGCCGAAGCGCGCCGATCCGTCCGCGCGTTGCGCTTGCCCTCACTCCAATCCGGCAGACTGAGTCTGGCGATTGAAAATTTGCTCAAACGCATGACCGACGGCAGCGGGCTGCAAGCCGAATTCCAGGCAGACGGGCTGGAGGGACTGCTCTCTGCCGATTGCGAGGAGACGTTGTTGCGCATCACGCAGGAAGCCCTGACCAACACAATCAAACACGCACAGGCCCGGAACTTCCGCGCGACTCTCGCCATCGGCGGAGACAACACTCGACTCCAGCTCGCGGATGACGGTCGCGGATTTGACCCACGGGCTGAACACGAGGGCTTCGGCCTCACCGGCATGAGAGAACGCGTCGAGCGGATGAACGGCCAGTTTGTTGTCCGCTCGAAGCCGGAACAGGGGACGGAGATCGTCGTCGTCCTGAATCATCCGCACGCCTGTGAATAAAGCCGAGAAACGCAAATCCCGCAGCGCGCGCTCCGCGCCGATTCAGCTTCTGATTGCGGACGATCATACGGTCGTGCGGGACGGACTGGTTGCGATTATCAAACAGCAGGAGGACATGGAGGTTGTGGCCGAGATTGGCGATGGCCGTCAAGCCGTCGAGCAATGGAAACTGCACCGGCCTGACGTGACGTTGATGGACTTGCAAATGCCCGCGCTGGACGGCGTGAATGCAATCTACCAGATTCGAGCCGCCGATCCGAACGCGCGTATCATCATCCTTACCACGTTCGACGGCGACGAGGACATTTATCGAGGAATGCGCGCCGGCGCGAAATCGTATCTTCTCAAGGACGCGCGTCGCGAAGAATTGTTTCAGTGTATTCGCGAAGTCCACGCGGGCCGGACCTTCCTGCCGCCCGCCGTCGCCGCGAAACTGGCCGAGCGATTACCCGCCGAGGAATTAACCCCGCGCGAACTTGAAGTGCTGCGCCTGCTCGCCGAAGGCAAACCGAACAAACTCATCGGCGCGGACCTCGGCATCACCGAAGTCACGGTCAAAAGCCACGCTCAGTCGCTCTTCAGAAAACTGAACGTGTTGAGCCGCACCGAAGCCATTGCCGTTGCGAATCGCCGGGGTTTGCTTCATTTGTGATTTCTTGTTGTCTCGGACCATTTGTCCTTTCGATCGGGAATTCTCGCTGATGTGTTTAGGTTGGCTCTATAGCCGCCAGTCGAATCACGAGAATGAATGACGAAGCACGTCGCGAGGTAGCCGTTTTCACCGACGCGGTCAAGATTCCACTTCGGGATCGCGCCGCCTTCCTGGACATTGAATGCGCCGGGAACGATGAGTTGCGCCGCAAGGTGGATGCGTTGCTGAAAGCCCATGATCACGTCGGTGATTTTTTGGAAGAACCACCAATGAACGAGTCCATGGAATGAAACCGGTCGGGCAAACATAACACGAGTGCCGAACCGAAGGCTGCATCGTCTCCTACCAAAGAAGGAGTGCAAGCGAAACACGCTTATGAGCTACTTTACTGCTTCTGCGAGAGGATAACATGAGCGACGCCACTGTAATGATGGCCGCCATTGACGCGGGCGATCCGAAAGCCGCCGACGGGCTGCTTGTCCTCGTCTATGACGAACTCCGGCGGCTTGCCGCTTCCAAGCTTGCTCGCGAAGCTCCCGGCCAGACGCTCCAGCCTACCGCGTTGGTGCATGAAGCATGGCTGCGCCTCGTGGGCGACCGGAACGCTGCCTTCAAGGATCGGGAGCATTTTTTCCGTGCCAGCGCCGAAGCCATGCGGCGCATTTTGGTTGACCGTGCGCGGCGGAAACAGACCCAGCGCCACGGTGGAGAATATCAGCGTGTGGATCTTGACGGCTTCGATATGGCCGCTCCCGCCGCAGATCAACAACTCCTTGCTATGAACGAGGCTCTGGACAAGCTTGCACTGGAACATCCCGTGCAGGCCGAGTTGGTCAAGCTGCGGTATTTTGCGGGGCTAACGAACGAGGAAATTTCCGAGGTTTTGACAATCTCAATTTCCACGGTCAAAAACTACTGGACCTTCTCCCGCGCCTGGCTTCTCAACGAAATTGAAAGCGGATGAAAGGGGTGGTTGATGACGCCCAACTCCGCGCGCGCACTCGAAGTTTTCACGGAAGCGGTTCAACTTCCGAGCGAAGAGAGGACCGCTTATTTGGATCGAGCTTGCGCCAGGGACGATGAGTTGCGCCGGAAGGTGGAGGCGTTACTCAAATCCAACGATCGGGCGGGAAACTTCCTGGAACAACCTCCAACCGGTTCAATCACCGAAGGGCGGGCCAAAATCGCCGCAGGAGAGAAACCCGGCGAACGCATCGGCCACTACAAATTGTTGCAACAAATCGGGGAAGGCGGCGGCGGGATAGTTTTCATGGCAGAACAGGAAGCGCCGGTTCATCGGCGCGTCGCTTTCAAGATCATCAAACCGGGCATGGACACCAAGAGTGTCATCGCGCGGTTTGAAGCGGAACGCCAGGCCCTCGCGTTGATGGACCATCCGAACATCGCCAAGATTTTCGATGCCGGGGCGACGGAATCTGGTCGGCCGTATTTCGTGATGGAACTCGTTCGTGGCAGCAAGATCACGGAATACTGCGATCAGCATTCACTGACGACGGAAGAGCGGCTCAGACTGTTCGTGCAGGTTTGTCAAGCAGTTCAACACGCGCACCAGAAGGGTATCATTCATCGGGACATCAAGCCTTCCAACATTCTGGTGACCGAGACGGAACGAGGCGAAGCGCTGCCGGTAGTCATTGATTTTGGCATCGCGAAAGCCGCCACGAACCAGCGGTTGACCGACAAAACCCTTTTCACGGCGTTCGAGATGCTGATTGGAACACCCGCTTACATGAGTCCGGAGCAGGCGGCGCTCACGAGCGTGGACGTGGACACGCGCACCGACGTTTACAGCCTGGGTGTGTTGCTTTACGAATTGCTGACAGGCTCGACTCCCTTTGATACGAGCGACCTCTTGAAGTCAGGACTCGATGAAATACGGCGAGTGATCCGCGAGCAAGAACCGGTCCGGCCTTCGACGCGCTTGAGCAAACTGACCGCCGCAGAACTAACGACCGTGGCGCAGTCGCGCCATGCCGAACCGCCCGCGCTCATCCGCACGGTCCACGGGGATTTGGATTGGATCGTGATGAAAGCCCTGGAGAAGGACCGCACACGTCGCTATCCCACCGCGCATGGGTTGTCGCTCGACGTTCTCCGCTTTCTTGCCAACGAGGCCGTATCCGCGCGGCCACCGAGCAAACTTTACAGATTCAGAAAGGTGGCCCAGCGCAACAAACTGCCATTCACGGCGGTTGGTGTAATCCTGCTGCTCCTGATCGCGAGCTTGATTGTTGTTTCGGCAACTCTCGCCAAGGAACGGCGATCGCGGCGCGAGGCCGAGGCTGCATCCATAAAAAGTCAGGAAGTCACGAGATTCCTCAAAGACATGTTGAAAGGTGTTGGTCCTTCAGTGGCTCGCGGCCGGGATACCGACATGTTGCGAGAGATTCTGGACGAAACAGCCGAACGCGTCGGCAAGGAGTTGATGAATCAACCCGAGGTTGAAGCCGAACTGAGCAGCGTCATTGCCAACCTTTACGCGGAAATCGGTTACCCCTCAAAGGGCGAAGACCTGGCGCGCCGATCATTGGCCATTCGCAGGGGAGAATTTGGAACAAATAGTTTGGCAACCGCTGAATCACTGAGCCTTCTGGGGATGTTGCTGGGGGCGCAGCAAAAACTGCCGGAAGCCGAACAAACACGCCTTGAAGCCTGGGCTATTCGCAGGCAGCAATTGGGTGACGAAAATGCCGACACTGCCGCCTCATTGGATGCGCTGGCTGAGGTTTACCGGGATCAGAGAAGACTCACCGAGGCGGAAGCGAAAGCTCGTGAGGCGCTACAAATAAGACAAAAGCTATTCGGCAATGAGAGCTTGGAGGTCGCCGATTCACTTCGCAACATCTGCATGATTCAGGGGGTTGGAAATCGGTGGGTTGACGCCGAACAAACGGCGCGTGACGTCCTGGCTATCAGGCGGAAACTGCTCGGCGATCAGGATCCGAGTGTGGCCTCGGCACTCGCAGACCTTGCGTGGGCGCTAAATGCATTGGGCAAGTTTGAGGAGGCACAAAAGGCAGAAACGGATGCCCTCCTGATTCAGCGAAAATTTCTAGGCGATGAGCATCCGGACGTACCGAAACATCTGAACGCACTCGGCCAATTGTTGGGAAATCGAGGTGATTTGGAATCCGCGGATGGTGTGCTGAAGGCAGTGCTTTCGATACAACGCAAACTGCTGGGGGACGAAAACGCCTCCACTCTGGAAACCTTCACCATCCTGGCGAAGATTCTTCGACGCGAAGGAAAACTGTCCGAATCAGAATCAGTTTGGCGCGAAGCTCTGGCGATTGCTCAAAAACTGTGGGGTAAGGACGACGCGAAAAGCCTTTATGTCCTGCGTGGCCTTGGTGAAACGCTTGAGGATGAGGGCAAGTGGCCGGAGGCGGAAGCCATCTGGCGCGAATCGCTGTCTTTCTGGCGCAAACGCGGCGGAGTTGAGGAACAGCAATCCATGTTTACGTTGCGAAAGTTAGGCCTGGCACTGGAAGCCGAGCGCAGGTGGCCGGAAGCAGAATCGGTCCACCGGGAAGCGTTGAGCATCTCAAGCAAGAAGGGAAATCAGGACCCGGAAGCGTTGGTGGATTTGGAGCGCCTGGTTCGCGTCCTGATGGCGCAAATGAAGTTTGGCGAAGCAGAAAGACTTCTGAATGAAGTGATGACTCCAGCGTTCGTAAAGCAACCGTCGAGGTTGGATTTGCTCAAACAACGCGTTAACCTCATGGGGCGTCGAGGGCGATGGCCGGAGGCGGCGGCCGATGCCGCGCTTCTCGTCCAACTTGAACCGGCTGAACATTATGATTATCACAGGCTGGCTGGCCTCCTGGCACTAACTCATAACCGTTCAGCCTACGAACAACTTTGCCGGAAGATCCTTACAACATTCACCAACACCGCGAATCCCTATGTGGATGAGCGCGTGGCGCAGGACTGTCTTCTCCTGCCCAATTCCGGCGTAAATCTGGAGTTCATAGACAAACTGGCGGACTCGGCGGTGACAATCGGAAGCGGCGAAGCGTCTCTGCCCTATTTCCAGGCGTGCAAGGCGATGTCGAATTACCGGCTAGAACATTTTCGCGAGGCGATTGAATGGGCGGAGAAGGCGGAGAAGAGTCCTACAGCCGAGCCGGAGGCGAAAGCCAAGGCGTTCGCCGTATCAGCGATGGCGAACTGGCAGCTTGAGCAAAAGGACGCGGCGCGCGCGGCGCTTGCCGAAGGAGATAAATTCGCACCCAAACTCTCGCCCGAACATCACCCGAAGGATTTAGGAGAATCATGGGTCGCTTGGATCATAGCGCGGATTTCGCTTGATGAAGCTACGAAGCTCATCCAGACCGGATCGAATGTTAGGGGGAAATCGAACCCACGATAGCCAAATGCCCAACGTCGTCATGAACAAAAAAGAAAATGTCATTGACTTCCGCGCAGTCAGTTTTTGGTGCTTGTTTACAGAGTATTGGGTGGTGTCTCTCTGCCTGGCCGCCGGACTGGTGAGCAACGTCGCCCTTGCTGGACCGAACGCCGCACCTCCCGCCCATGAATCCATCGAGTGGTGCGACGTCTGGATTGCCCACGCCTTTTCGGGAAAACCGACTGCGCCCGGTTGGAATCCCATCACCATCGCCAAAGCATGGACGACGCTGATGCAACGGCTCGGCTACACCAGGTTCGTAGCGCAGGGTGGCGATTGGGGAAATGCCGTGTCCGAGGTGATGGCGCAGACGCTTTACGGGATTGTAGATTCACCCGTTGGCCTGGCGGCCTGGATGCTCGACCACGATGCACGCAGTCAAAAGATGATCGCGCGTGTCTTCGACGGAAAGGCGGAAGGGCTGTCGCGCGACGATGTCCTCGATAACGTTACTCTCTACTGGCTGACGAACACAGCGATTACCTCGGCACGCCTTTACTGGGACACAAGACAGCTTCCGATGAAGGGTGGCTTTTTCGACGTGAGGGGTGTCAAGCTCCCGGTCGCTGTCAGCACCTTCCCCGACGAGATCTACGCAGCGCCGAAGAGTTGGGCGGAGAAGGCGTATGTCAATCTCATCCACTACAACAAGCTCCCCAAGGGCGGGCACTTCGCGGCCTGGAAACAACCGCAACTCTTCTGCGAAGAGATTCGCGCGTCGCTCAAATCACTTCGCTCATAATCGCTGCCCAACCATCAAACCAGGGGACGCGGATATAAAACTGACGGGAGATTGAAAACATGTTAGAGCCCGACAATCTTCGTTACACAAAACTAACGTTTAGCAACGGGGCCGGAGCGATCCCGGCGCTGGGTTTTGGAACGCTGATTCCCGACCCCATCGCAACCAAGAATGCGACCAAGGCGGCGCTGGAAACAGGATTTCGCGCGCTTGACACTGCGGAACGTTATCGAACTGAAAAAGAGGTCGGCGAAGCTATGAAGGAGGTGTTCAGGACGGGAAAGATCAAGCGGGAGGAGGTGTTTGTCGCCACGAAGCTCTGGAACACCAATCATCGTCCCGAGCGCGTCAAACCGGCCTTCGAGGCCAGCCTTAAAAAACTCCAGCTCGACTTTGTTGACCTTTATCTCATTCATACCCCGTTCGCTTTCCAGCCTGGAGACGAGCAAGACCCGAGAGACGCGAGCGGCAATGTGATCTATGATGCAGGTGTGAAGCTGTTGGATACATGGAGGGCGATGGAGCAACTGGTGTACGAGGGGAAGTGCAAGGCGATTGGATTGTCCGACATTGGCTTGGAAAAGGTGAAGGAGATTATTGAAGCCGCGACCATCAAGCCATCCGTTGTTCACGTTGAATCCCATCCCTATCTTCCGGAATGGGAACTTTTAGATTATTGCCGGAAGAATGGAATCGTGCTGCAAGCGTTCGCCGCCCTGGGTCACAGCGGCGAACCCAACGTGCTGGCGGATCCGATTATCGCTGCCATCGCCAGCCGCGTCGGCAAAACTCCGGCTCAAGTCGTGCTCGCGTGGGCCATCCAACGTGGGACTGCGCTCCTGACCACGTCAAAAACTCCCAGTCGAATCAAGGAAAACTTTGACGTCTCCACCTTGCCCGAAAACGCCATGCGGGAGATCAACGAAGGAATCAAGTTGCGGGTGAGGCTCAATCCCGTTGTGAACACTGGAGTTCCCGGGTTTATTCCCAGAGGGAAGTGAAATCGCGGGCACATGAATGCAAAACCAAAAGTCAACAATGAATACAACACCAATAACCGAACAAAATACTACGACTCAGTCTGCGAAACTGCTCTACACCGCCAAAGCCCACACGACCGGTGGCCGCGACGGAGGCTCGTCCCGTTCCTCAGATGGCCGGCTCGACGTGAAGCTTTCCATTCCGGGCGGTCCGGGCAACGGCACAAACCCGGAGCAGTTGTTTGCCGCGGGCTGGTCCGCCTGTTTTATCGGTGCGATCAAACATGTCGCGCAACAAATGAAGGTGAAGTTGCCAGCCGATGTCGCCATTGATCCAGAAGTGGACCTTTGGAACGGCAGTGACGGTTACTTCCTTGGAGCCCGTCTTAACGTCAGCCTGCCGGGTGTGGATCGTCAGGTCGCGCAAGCGCTCTTGGATGGGGCGCACAAAACGTGTCCCTATTCCAAAGCCACGCGCGGAAACATCAACGTCGAGATTAACCTCGTGTAATTTCGGCTGCCTGATCTTCTAACACACCGCCTCGTTCAACAAAACGGACGAAGATGTTATGACGAAGCCGATTCTGGTCACTGGCGCAGCGGGCCGCGTTGGCGCGGTCGGACGCACGTTCGCGGAGTTGCCATTGAACCAGGGCAAAGCAGTGCGAGCAATGGTGCGAAGCGACGACGAGAGCGCCCAGTCGTTGCGCGATAAAGGCGCGCAGGACGTGGTTGGAAATTTTGGGAAATTTGCTCGACCTCGATTCGATGCACCGGGCGATTGCCGGCTGCGATAAAGTGTACTTCGGCATGCGGCTTTGTAGAATTATCTGGCCGCCACCGTCAATGCTGCGGCAGTCGGGAAGCACCACGGTGTGAAGGCGTTCATCAATATGTCGCAGATGACGGTCGCCCAGTTGAGCATCACCAAAACCACACCAAGCCCGCAACAAAAGCTGCACTGGCTCTCTGGACAGGCGCTGAACTGGTCCGGGCTGCCGGTCCAGCGTTAATTACGAGGTGTGTTCTCAACGCAAAGACGCGAAGGCGCAAAGTCGCTTGCTCGGCCCTCACGGGCCTTTGTTTTCAAGAAAATCCCTTCGTCGTTTCCCCAAACGGCTCCAGTCCCGTACACGTTTTCCTTTTTCGCCGGCGCTCACCTTTGGTGCGAAAAATCCTTCCGCTGGTATCGTGGAATTCTGTTGGCCTTTCCGCTCGGAAATCTCGCTGTTGTTTGTGAAGCCAGATCGAGAACAAAAACCGAAGCCGAAATTTATGAATACAACCTTACCTTCAGAACCCGTCAACCGAGCGAAGCAGTCACAGTCGCCGTTTCAATCAAAAACCGGCGCAGCGGAATACAAAGCGTGGGTTGCCCAGTCGGCGAAACAACCGATGAAGCTCGAAGTCGTCGACTTCGGGCCGTTCCAGCCGGAGGAAGTTGAAATCGCTGTTGAGCATTGCGGTTTGTGTCACTCCGACATCTCCGTCTTGAACAACGAATGGGGCATTTCGCAATACCCTGCGATTCTCGGTCACGAAGTCGTCGGTCGAGTCACCACCGTCGGCCCGAATGCGAAGGGACTCAAGGTCGGGCAGCGCGTCGGTGTCGGCTGGAATTCGGGCAGTTGTATGCATTGCCATCAGTGCATGTCGGGAGAGCATCATCTCTGTCCGGAAGTGCAGGCAACCATCGTCGGTCATCGCGGTGGATTCGCAAGTCACATCCGCACCCACTGGGCCTGGGCGATTCCGCTGCCTGAAAAACTGAACTTCGCGGAAGCCGGGCCGCTCTTGTGCGGCGGCGTGACCGTGTTCGCGCCGCTCGCGATGCACGCGAAGCCAACCAGTCGCGTCGGCATAATTGGCATCGGCGGCTTGGGACACATGGCGGTGAAATTTGCCGCTGCGTACGGCTGCGACGTGACGGCGTTCACATCGAGCGAAAGCAAGTTCGAGGAGGCGAAAGGATTCGGCGCGCACCATGTCGTCGCGACCAGAGATTCGGCAGCCATCAAGAAACTTGCCAAGAGTTTCGATCTCCTGATCAGCACGGTGAACGTGCCGCTCGATTGGGAAACGATGATCGGCGCGCTCGCGCCGAATGGCCGGCTGCACGTCGTCGGCGCCGTGCTTGAACCGATTCCTCTGGCGGCGTTCTCGCTCATCATGGGCCAGCGCAGCATCTCCGGTTCGCCGACCGGTTCGCCGGTGACGCTGGCAACGATGTTGGACTTTGCTGCACTCCACAACGTCGCACCGCAAACGGAGCATTTTCCGATGAGCAGAATCAACGACGCCTTCGTCCGGCTTGAATCGGGCAAAGCCCGTTACCGCATCGTGCTCGACGCGGATTTTCAATCATAAACAAGACGAAGCTCATGGTTGAAGTCCTACTTCGGTAGGAGAGGGTCTTCCGCCCATCGTCCAATTCTCAACTCCAATCTGAACGATACAATTCCTCAGTTATGAACGCGATCACGACCAAGGACGGAATGCAAATTTATTACAAGGACTGGGGCAAAGGGCAGCCGATCGTCTTCAGCCACGGCTGGCCGTTGTCAGCCGATGATTGGGATACGCAGATGCTGTTCTTCCTCAAGCACGGCTATCGCGTCATAGCCCACGATCGTCGTGGACATGGCCGCTCCACGCAGACCGATGGCGGACATGACATGGATCATTACGCGGACGACCTGGCGGCTCTCACCGCACACCTCGACCTCAAGCGAGCGGTGCATGTCGGCCACTCGACCGGCGGCGGCGAGGTGGTTCATTACCTGGCGCGCCACGGCGAAAGTCGCGTGGCAAAAGCGGCGATCATTGCCGCAGTGCCGCCGTTGATGGTGAAAACGTTAGCCAATCCCGGCGGCCTGCCCAAGGAGGTGTTTGACGGACTTCAGGAGCAAACGGCAAACAACCGCGCGCAATTCTATCACGATTTGCCCGCCGGGCCGTTCTACGGTTACAACCGGCCTGGCGCGAAACCGCAGCCGGGCGTCATCTGGAATTGGTGGCGACAGGGCATGATGGGCGGCGCAAAGGCGCACTACGACGGCATCGTCGCATTCTCCCAGACGGACTTTACCGAAGACCTCAAGAAGATCACCGTGCCGGTTCTCGTGATGCACGGCGACGACGACCAGATCGTGCCTTATGCCGATTCCGCGCCGCTTTCGGCAAAGTTGCTAAAGAACAGCACGCTGAAAACCTACAAAGGATTTCCACACGGCATGCCGACGACGGATGCAGACCAGATCGACGAGGACCTGCTGAAGTTCATCAAATCATGAATACGATGTGACGGGATGGTCGCCGGGCCAACGCGTCGGCGTCGGCTGGCGCGGCGGCTACTGCGGGCGCTGCGACTCCTGCCGACGCGGGGATTTGTTTGCGTGACACGCTGGCTTTCAGCGCCCGTGCTGGCGTGCGTTCGATGAACGGAATTTTTCCGCTCGAACGGGTGAATCAGGCCTACGCGCGGATGATGAGCGGCAAGGCGCGGTTTCGGGTGGTTTTAAGAATGAAATGAAGGAGACATCAAATGAACACGAATTCAAACAAACTCGCCGGCAAAGTTGTCGTTGTCACCGGCGCATCGAAAGGCATTGGGGCGGCCATTGCCAAATATCTGGCTGCGGAAGGCGCATCGGTCGTAGTGAATTATGCTTCGAGCAAGGCCGACGCGGACAAGTCGTCGGCGAGATCACCGGCGCTGGCGGGAGAGCTTTGGCAGTCCAGGCAGACATGGCGAGAAAGACGGATGTCGAAAAGCTGTTTGCGGAAACGAAGAAGGCGTTTGGCCAACTCGACATTCTCGAGAACAATGCGGGAATTTACGAATTCTCACCGCTGGGCGACATCTCGGAAGAACATTTCCACAAGCAATTCAATTTGAATGTGCTTGGCCTGATCCTCGCCACACAGGCTGCGGCGAAGCAATTCGATTCCACAGGCGGCAGCATCATCAACATCAGTTCCGTGGTGAGCACGCTGGCGTTTCCGAACGCGTCGGTTTACAGCGGCACGAAGGGCGCGGTGGATGCAATCACGCGCTCGTTCGCCACGGAACTCGGCCCGCGCAAGATTCGTGTCAACGCCATACGTCCCGGAATGGTGGAGACGGAAGGCACACACGCGGCAGGTATCGAAGAAAGCGAGATGCAGAAGCAGGTGCTTGCGGGGACGCCGTTGGGCCGGCTCGGCAAGCCGGATGACATTGCGGGCGCGGCGGTCTTCCTGGCGTCCGCAGATTCGTCATGGATCACGGGTGAAACATTGGTCATCGCCGGCGGCGCGCGCTGATTGGGAGGATTCCAAACACTATATGAAAACCTTTACTTGATTCACGATCTGAAAGCGTTCGCTCCCACGCAAAAAGAAACCGCCGTTTGCGATCACGCAGCTTGTCTTCCTGATTCTGTTCATCCTGCTGGGCGTGGCGGCGGTTAACAAATTTCACGTCGGACGGATTTACGCAACACCGACATCAGTCAATTAACAATCAACAAACAAACACATAAGAAAAACATGAGTCAGTATCACAAACTCTACACCGCGCAGGACAGCGCCGTCGTGTTCATTGACTTCCAGCCGCAGATGATCTTCGGCGTGGCGAACATGGACCGCGCCGCGATGCTCAACAACGTCACCCTGCTGGCCAAGGTAGCGAAGGAATTCAATGTGCCCGCCGTCGTTACCTCTGTCGAGACCGAAGGCTTTTCCGGTTTTGTCGTGCCGCAATTGCTTGACGTTTTTCCCGGCCAGCCGGTCGTCGAACGCAGCTCGATGAACTCGTGGGACGATGCCGGCTTCCGCAAAGCCGTCGAGGCCACGGGAAGGAAGAACATCATCATGACCGGCCTCTGGACCGAAGTGTGCATCACCTGGCCGACCATTGAAATGCTCGGCGCGGGCTACAACATTTTTGTCGTTGAGGATTGTTGCGGCGCGACTTCGCCCGCCGCGCAGGAAGCAGCGCTCTCCCGCATGGTTCAAGCCGGCGCGGTGCGGCTCACGACCATCGCCGCTTTGCTCGAATGGCAGCGCGATTGGGCGAGAAAGGAGCACTACGACGCGCTCATGAAGTTGCTTCGACCGCAGGCTGGGGCTTACGGCGTTGGGGTGGAATACGCCTACACGATGGTTCATCACGCTCCGCAAACCGCGCAGAAGCCGCAAGTCGTGCCGAAGAAAGGCGGTCACTGAAAACTGCAGAAGGAGCGCGGGCTTCAGCCCGCTTCAACGTCCCGCTACTTAACAAGACTGGAATGAACGTGAACGCTCCATTCGGATCGCAAGTTGAAGCGGCGTGAATGCCGCGCCCCTTCTCGCTCTTTGAGGCATGCCCATCCACATCGCCATCACCCGCCGTGTGAAACCCGGTTGCGAGGCTGACTTTCAGCAGGCGTTGCGCGAGTTCTTTCAAGCCTCGTTCGCGCACAACGGTGTGCATGGGGCAAGCATGCTTGTGCCACCGCCGGATTCGGACTCAAGCGAATTCGGAATTCTTCGCACGTTTGCCAGCGATGCGGAACGCGATGCCTTCTATCAATCGCCGATGTTCAAAGAGTGGGACGAGCGGGCGCGGAAGTTGACGGAAGGTGAGCCGCAGTATCGCCAGTTGCACGGCCTCGAAGCGTGGTTTCGTTCGCCGACTCCGCCGCCGCGTTGGAAGATGGCGATCGTCACTCTGCTCGGTGTTTACCCCACAAGCCTGATTCTGGGTGAAACGGTCGGGCGTTGGACGCGCGGCTGGCCGATCGCGTGGCGCGCGCTGATGTTCGCCGCCCCGATGGTCGCTCTGCTCACTTGGATTGTCATGCCCCTGGCCACGCGAGCCCTGCATCGCTGGCTGCATTCGGGAGAATGAAAACCCTGCTTACCACCACTGTCGCGATGCTCATGCTTTCACTCATCAAAATGCGAGGCGCCGATGCGGCACAGCTCCCAGAGTTCAAGCTGTTGCGACAGGACGAGGATTGGTCGGTTTTGCGCGACCCGGCGCTACGCACCAACTTCTTCGACGACATGAAATTCATTCCCCTGAAAGGTGACGGCTCGTCCTGGCTGACGCTGGGAGGCGAAATGCGGGAACGCTACGAATTCTTCGATGACGCGAATTGGGGCAAAGGCCCGCAAGACGACAATGGCTATCTGCTTCAGCGCTACATGATTCACGCTGACGCGCACTTCGGCGATAGTTTTCGTGTTTTCACTCAGTTCAAAAGCGGACTGGAAGACGGGCGCAACGGCGGGCCGCGCCCGCCTGACCGCGACGATTTCGACTTGCATCAGTTGTTCGCCGATCTGCGCGTGCCATTGAATGAAAAGAATTCGCTTGCGGTCCGCCTGGGTCGGCAGGAATTGATGTTCGGCACTCAACGACTCGTCGCCGTCCGCGAATCGCCGAACGTGCGCAGAAGCTTCGATGGTGCGCGCGGGACCCTGCGATGGAACGAGTGGCAGCTCGACGCCTTCGCCACGCGGCCCGTCGAAACGAAGACGGGTGTGTTCGACGACGGCACTGATCCGCACTCGAAGTTTTGGGGGCTGTATGGCGTCGCACCATTTCCGTTGCTCGCGGGCGGCAAAGCGGATTTTTACTATCTTGGTCTGGAGCGTGATTCTGCAGATTTCAATCAGGGCACGGCACGCGAACTTCGCCACTCCGTCGGAACACGGCTATGGGGCAATCACGCGGGCTGGGATTGGAATTTCGAGTTCATATATCAGTTCGGCACGTTTGGCGATGGCGACATCTCGGCGTGGACGGTGGCGAGCGATACCGGCTACACGTTCGCTCAAACGCCGTGGTCGCCGCGTCTCGGCTTCAAAACCGACGTGACGAGCGGTGATCGTAACCCGAACAACAAGAACCTGGAGACATTCGATCCGCTGTTTCCGAAGGGCGCTTACTTCAGTGAGACGGGACTCATCGGCCCGCAGAATCACATTGATGTGCATCCCGGCATCCAACTGCATCCAACACGAAAAGTCACACTGAACGCGGATGTGGATTTCTTCTGGCGGGAGAGCACGCACGACGGAGTGTATAACATCGGACAAAGCGTCGTCCGCTCCGATGGCAACGGCGGTGCGAGCTACGTCGGTTCGCAGGCCAGCGCGGAGATCGAGTGGCGTTTGCAACGGCATGTGACATGGAAGGCGAACTACGCCCACTTTTTCGCCGGGGCATTCCTGCACGAAAACCCGCCGGACCAGGACGTGAACTATTTTTCGACCTGGATAACCTATCGCTTTTAAGCAAGGAAAGAAACATGAACACCAAGAAGCCAGCCGACCTGATTCTTCACAACGGACACATTACCACCCTCGACCCAAACTATCCCGAAGCCACAAACGTCGCGATCAAAGACGGTCGCATCGTGGGCGTGGATGATGCGGAGAGTTACGAGCGCGGCCAGAACACCAAGGTCATTGATCTCAAAGGCCGCCGCGTGATTCCGGGATTGAACGACTCTCACCTGCACGTCATTCGCGGCGGGCTTGAATTACAACATGGAACTGCGCTGGGACGGTGTGCCGTCTTTAGCCGACGGACTGCGGATGCTGCGTGAACAGGCGCGACGCACGCCGCCCGGACAGTGGATTCGCGTGGTCGGCGGTTGGAGCGAATTTCAATTCGCCGAACGCCGGATGCCGACGTTGGAGGAAATCAATGCCGCCGCGCCGGACACGCCGGTTTTCATTCTGCATCTGTATTGCCGTGCGCTGCTGAACAAGGCCGCGTTGCGCGCGTGCGGTTACACCAAAGACACACCCAATCCGCCGGGCGGAGAAATTCAACGCGATGGCAAAGGCGAATCCCACCGGCCTGCTCATCGCGCGGCCCAACGCGACCATTCTCTACGCCACGCTGGCCAAAGGACCAAGACTGCCCCCGGAGCACCAGTTGAATTCCACACGCCACTTCATGCGCGAACTCAACCGGCTCGGATTGACGAGCATCATTGACGCAGGCGGTGGATTTCAGAATTACCCGGAGGATTACGCGATCATCGAGGAATTTGCACAAGCGAGGCGAAATGACATTGCGCATCGCCTACAATCTTTTCACGCAAAAGCCCAAACAGGAGAAGGAAGATTTCGCGCGCTGGATCAAAATGACCGCGCCAGGCAAGGGCGACGATTTCTTTCGCTGCAACGGCGCGGGTGAAATGCTCGTGTTCTCGGCAGCGGACTTTGAGGACTTTCTGGAGCCACGTCCCGATCTTCCCGCATCGCTCGAAGGCGAACTGAAGAATGTCGTGGCGCTGCTGGCCGCCAACCAGTGGCCGTTCCGATTGCACGCCACTTACGACGAAAGCATCACCCGCTTCCTAAATGTGTTTGAGGAAGTGAACCGTGACGTGCCGTTCAAGGGATTGAACTGGTTCTTCGATCACTGCGAAACCATTTCCGACCGGAATCTGGAACGCGTGAAGGCGCTGGGCGGCGGCATCGCGATTCAACATCGCATGGCATATCAGGGCGAATACTTCATGGAGCGCTACGGCAAGAAAGCTGCCGAGCGAACGCCGCCGGTGCGACGGATGTTGGAGATGGGCATTCCCGTCGGCGCGGGCACGGATGCAACGCGCGTGGCGAGCTACAATCCGTGGGTTTCACTCTATTGGCTGACCACCGGCAAAACCGTCGGGGGAGTCTCGATGTATCCCGACAAAAATCGCCTTAGTCGTGAGGAAGCCCTTCGCCTTTACACGCAAGGCAGCAGTTGGTTTTCAAGTGAGAGCGGGAAAAAGGGTGCGATTGCCGTCGGCCAGTTCGCTGACTTCGTGGCGCTCACCGAGGACTATTTTTCCGTGCCGGACGAGGAAATCAAAGCCATCGAATCCGCGCTCACGGTTGTTGGTGGAGAAATCGCTCATGCGACGGATGAATTTGCTCCACACGCGCCGCTGCCTATTCCCGTGTTGCCGGAATGGTCGCCTGTAAAGGTGTTCGGCGGCTACGGCGCGCCGCTGGATGTTCGCAAATCGGCGCGCACCGGCGTTCCGATGCCGCAGCACCAGCATAGCGCGACCTGTCACGAATACGGTTGCGCGCATTCGTTGCAGCAACTTTTCACCGGGGCAGAGGCGGCGCGGAATCGTTACGCCGGATTCTTTGGTCTGGGCTGCGACTGCTTCGCTTTTTAAGGAAAATTCTTATGAAAAACAAAAGCGTTCACAACCATGATGTTCGCGTTCTTCACGTGGACGAGAGCGTAAGTCTCGAAGACCAAATTGCCCAACGCGCCTACGAGTTGTGGCATCAACGCGGCCGCAAGCACGGAAGTGATTTTGCGGACTGGCTTCACGCTGAATCTGAAGTCAACGAGTGGCATCGAAAGCGACTGGAAGCCAAAGCATCGAGCACCACTTCGCGCTGATCTGATCATCCTAATGAACCTCGTGAAACAATCCCTGGCGGCGGATTCAGTCAGTGATGTTTAGATTTGGAAACAATTCATCCTCCGGGTCGCGGTGGGTTGGATGATTTTCTACAGGCACGGCTGGCATAAATTAAAAGGCGGTGTGGCCTATCTCCGGAAGCGAACGCGATGGACGCTGGCTGAGGAAGTGGCGGAGATTTGTTGAAGCCCATGCACAGGCGAAGGAATGAAAACCCGAATCGTTTACAATTTTTAGCCCTTTCCGCCTCCAATCTCGCTTGATAAGATGAAAAGTTTCAGCACGAAGGATCGAATGCAATGAAACCGCCTGTTCAAATCGCCTTCTATCCATTGATGACACTGCTGATTTACGCCGCGGGGTGCAAGCCTAAAGCCGCCGTCAAGCCTCCGCCCCCGCTGGTGGAAGTGGCGGACGTCACGAAAGCGGACGTGCCGATTTATCATGAATGGATCGGTTCGCTGGATGGCCTGGTGAACGCGCAAATCCGCGCACAGGTGACCGGCTATCTATTGAAACAGGACTATCGCGAAGGTGACCCGATCAAAAAAGGGGATCTGCTTTTCGAAATTGATCCGCGCACGTTTCAGGCTGAACTTGATCGTGCCAAGGGAATTCTTGCTCAGGCTGAAGCGCGATTGGGCAAAACGAGGCTCGACGTGAAGCGCTACGAGCCGCTCGTGAAGGACAAAGCCATCAGCCAGGAAGAATATGACGACGCAGTCCAGGCCAACCTGGAAGCCGAGGCAGCCGTGGTTTCCGCCAAGGCGCAGGTGGAGCAGGCGGAGTTGAACTTGGAGTTCACGAAGATCACTTCGCCCATTGATGGAATCGCGAGCATCGCGAAGGCGCAGATCGGCGACCTCGTAGGGCCGGCCAGCGGTGAACTGACGACAGTTTCGACGGTCGATCCGATAAAGGCTTATTTTCGGGTGACGGAGCAGGCTTACATCAATTTCGCCCGGCGGTTCATGGTGGAGAGCGAACGCCGTGAACAACTCAAGCAACTCGATATCAATTTGATCCTCACTGATGGCACTACATATCCGGTCAAGGGACAAATTTATGCGGCGGGCCGTCAAATTGGCCCGACCACCGGCGCGCTGCGGCTGGAAGCTTTGTTTCCGAATCCTGACTACGCGCTGCGTCCCGGCCAGTTCGCCCGCATCCGGGTGAAGATTGACATGAAGCGCGACGCGCTGCTTGTGCCGCAACGGGCGGTTTCCGAATTGCAGGGAAGTTACCAAGTCGCGGTAGTTGGCCCGGAAAACAAAATTCACATCCAGCCTGTGCGCGCGGGGGAGCGGAGCGGAAATCTGTGGATCGTTGAGGACGGTCTTCAGTCCGGCGAGCGCGTCGTGGTCGAGGGCAATCAAAAAGTCCGGGAGGGATTGACGGTCATTACAACAAACTTTGTTGCGCAGCCGGTGACATCGGCCACGGCGCAATCTTCCAAATAAAGCGTATGGCACGATTTTTCATCAACCGTCCGATCGTCGCCATTGTCATCTCCATCATCATGGTAATCGTCGGTCTTGTGACGATGGTGGGACTTCCAATCGCTCAATTTCCGAAAGTCGTTCCACCCGAGATTTACATTCAGGCGAACTACGTCGGTGCGGACGCCCAGACCATCGAGCAATCAGTCGCGACGCCCATCGAGCAGCAGATGAGCGGCGTGGACAACATGAATTACATGTATTCGGTCAACGCCAACAACGGCCTGATGCGGATGTTCGTGAATTTCGATCTCAAGACCGATCCGAACATTGACCATGTGCTCACGCAGTTGCGCTATGCTCAGGCTGAATCGCAACTTCCGGCTGAAGTCCGCAACCTCGGCGTGACGGTCCAGAAGTCCCTTTCCGCTCCGTTCATCATCATCGCGCTGAATTCGCCCAACGGCACCCACGACGCGAAGTTTCTGGCCAATTATGCGCAGATCAACCTGAACGACGCGCTGACCCGCGTGCCTGGAATTTCGCAGGTGCAGATCTTCGGCGCGGGCCAATATGCGATGCGCATCTGGGTGAGGCCGGATCAGCTGGCGAAGCTCGACATCACTGTTCCCGAAATCATCAGCGCGGTCGATGGGCAGAACAAAGTAAATCCAGCCGGTAAAATCGCCGGCGAGCCCAGTCCGTCCGGACAGGAATATACCTACACAGTTCGCGCGCAAGGCCGTCTTACTTCGGCTGAGGAATTCGGGGACATCGTGGTTCGCGCCACGCCGGACGGCTCGATAGTTCGACTCAAGGATGTTGCTCGGATCGAACTTGGCGCGGCGGATTACGACGTGATTGGGCGTTTCAACGGAAAGCCGACCGCCGTGCTGGCGCTTTATCAACTGCCCGGCTCGAACGCCATTGAAGCGGCCAATGGTGTTCGGAAATTGATGAACGAATTAAAGAAGCGTTTTCCGTCCGACCTCGATTACCAAATCCCAATTGACACCACCAAGGCAGTCACTGAGGGAATTCGCGAGATCGGCACGACGTTCTGGGAGGCGCTCGCGCTGGTCATGATTGTCGTATTCATCTTTCTCCAAGGGTGGCGCGCGGCTTTGATTCCGCTGCTGGCCGTGCCCGTGTCGCTGGTCGGCACATTCGCAATCTTCCCGCTCCTGGGATTTTCTATCAATACACTTTCTCTCTTCGGGCTTGTGCTCGCCATCGGTCTGGTTGTGGACGATGCCATCGTGGTTGTTGAAGCCGTCGAGCATCATATCGAAGAAGGACTGTCGCCGAAGGACGCGACGCTCAAGGCGATGGAGGAAGTGTCTGGCCCGGTTATCGCAATCGCCATTATCTTGTCCGCCGTCTTTCTGCCGACGGTGTTCATTTCCGGAATCACGGGCCGGCTCTATCAACAATTTGCCGTGACCATAGCCATCTCCGTTCTGCTCTCGGCGTTCAACGCCCTGACCCTGAGCCCCGCGCTGTCGGCATTGCTTTTGCGACCGAAACGAAAATCGAAAGGTCCGCTGAATCGATTTTTCGGCTGGTTCAATCGCGGCTACACCAAACTCAACAGCGGCTATGTCGGCCTGTGCCGGGCTTTGATCCGGAAATCCGCATTCAGCCTCTGCTTTCTCACAATTGTGGCCGTGGCGGTGGTGATATTCGGAAGGACGCTCCCGTCCGGATTCCTGCCCGAAGAGGATCAGGGATTTCTTTTCGTCAACGTCCAGCTTCCGTTTGCCGCATCTCTGGAACGGACGGCGGCGGTTTGCAAACAAGTCGAAAACATCGCACTTGCCACCCCTGGCGTCAAAGGCTGCACGACCGTCGCGGGTTTCAGCCTGCTCAGTTTTTCACGAAATACTTACAGTGCGTTCCTCTGGTTGAGTTTGAAAGATTGGAACGAACGCACGCGGCCCGAAGAGAAGATTGACGCCATCCGCGCGCACTTGAACCAGAAGCTTTCCCGCCTTCCTCAAGCGGTCGCATTCGCTTTCCCGCCGCCGGCGATTCAAGGGGTCGGAACGGCGGGCGGATTCACGTTTATTCTGGAAGACCGGGCGGGAAAAGACATTTCGTTTCTCGCAGCTAACGTCACCAGATTTATGGAAGCGGCGCACAAGCGGCCCGAGATCGCGAGCATCAGCACCACTTTTCTTCCCAGTGTGCCGCAGCTTTACGTCGACGTCGACCGCGACAAAACGGTCAAGGAAGGCGTGGAATTGCCGGAAGTTTACAAGACGCTGCAGACTTTCATGGGGGGATACTTCGTCAACTACTTCAATCGCTTCGGCCGCCAATGGCAGGTCTATGTCCAGGCCGAAGGCGAGTATCGGACGCGCGCGGAAAACCTTGGCTTGTTCTACGTCCATAATCGCTACGGAGAATCAGTCCCGCTCGCCGCGCTCACCAGCACGAAATCCATTTCCGGTCCGGAATTCACGCTGCGCTACAACCTGTATCGCGGCGCGCAGCTCAATGGCGCAGCCGCGCCCGGTTACAGTTCCGCTCAGGCCATGAAGGCGCTTGAGGAGGTTTTTGCGCAAACAATGCCCGTTGAAATGGGCTATGACTATCTCGGCATTTCGTTTCAGGAAAAAAAGGCGCAGGAAGGCGTTTCACCTGCGGCCATTTTCGGTCTGTCATTTCTGTTCGTCTTCCTGATTCTCGCAGCTCTCTACGAAAGCTGGAGTCTGCCGTTCAGCGTGCTTTTGGGAACTCCCATCGCGGTGCTCGGCGCGTTCGTAGCGTTGTGGTCGCGGCACATGATCAACAACGTCTATGCGCAGATTGGTTTGGTAATGCTCATCGGACTCGCAGCCAAGAATGCCATCTTGATCGTGGAGTTTGCACGGCTCGAATATGAGAAGGGAAAAGCACTGATCGAATCCGCGTTGACCGGCGCGCGCCTTCGTCTGCGGCCAATTTTGATGACTTCATTCGCTTTCATTCTTGGAACCGTGCCGCTGGGAATTGCTACCGGAGCGGGAGCGGTTTCACGGCGCATCATCGGGACGGTCGTCATCGGCGGAATGCTCGCTGCAACTTGCATCGCGGTTTGCCTGATACCCGTCACGTTTTATGTGGTCGAAAATCTTGCCCGCAAACGGCGCGAAGCCAGGGTGGAGACCAAGGCAAATCCCTCGGGTGAGGAAGCAAGCGAAGGGGTGGTATGAAAACGCAGCCCTTTTGCCTGATCAGCTTGGCGGGGCTGATCATGTTTGGCGGTTGCGCGGTCGGGCCGAACTACAAGCGTCCTTCCGTCAATTCGCCCGCGACGTTCCGTTTCGACAACGTTGTCACGAATGCCGCCTCGCGCGAATTGGCCTGGTGGCAAGTGTATCAGGACGAAACCCTGCAGTCACTGATACGCGAAGCTCTTACAAACAATTACGACCTTCGCATCGCCGCGAGTCGCGTGGAACAAGCACGTGCGATTGCGATGCAATCGCGCTCGCAATTCGTGCCAAGCGCCACTTACGGCGGAACGGTCAGCCGTGGCCGGAATGAGCTATTCGGTTCTCCGTTCGCAAACGGAGGAGCTACGGCCAGCTCAGCCGCCGCCACGCTCAACGCCTTCTGGGAAGTTGACCTTTGGGGACGCGTTCGTCGCCTCAACGAATCAGCCCGCGCGCAGTTCTTAGCGTCTGAGCAAGCCCGACGTGGCGTCCAACTCAGCCTGTTGAGCGATGTGGCAACAGCCTATTTTCAATTGTTGGAGTTAAACAATGAATTGGAAATCGCCGGCCGAACGACCAATTCGTTTGCCGAGAGCTTAAGAATATTCAGGCAGCGCATGGAAGGCGGGGCAGCTTCAGCTCTCGAGTCTTCGCGTGCCGAAGCCGCCTTCGACGATGCTGCGGCGGCGCTGCCAGCCATTCGTCAACGCATTGCCGTGACTGAAGATCAACTCAGCATTCTGCTGGGTCGAAATCCTGGACCGATTGAGCGCCCAACTTCTTCGCGACAAGAAGAATTGTCTCCGCAGATTCCCGCAGGTCTGCCTTCGGCGTTGCTGGAGCGACGTCCGGATATTCGTGAGAGTGAACAACTGCTTCGTTCCGCCAACGCGCAAGTGGGTGAATCCATCGCGGAGTTCTTTCCAAAAATCGGATTGACCGCCTTGCTGGGAAAGGTCAGCCCGGAACTGTCCGCTTTTACTCTCGGCAGCGCGAATCTATGGGGCGTGGCTGCTGAAGGAACTGGCCCGCTCTTTCAGGGAGGCCGACTCGTTGGGCAATACCGGCAATCAAAGGCAGAGCGAGAGGAAACGAAACTTCGATACCAACAAACCATTCTCAACGCGTTCAGAGAAGTTTCCGATGCACTTGTGGCGCGGGAGCAACTGTCGGAAGTGCGCGAACACCAGGCTCATCAGGTCGACGCTCTCGAACAAGCGGTGAGGCTCTCCTCGGAACGCTATGTCGCAGGCAAGGCGAGCTACTACGAGGTCCTCGAAGCGCAGCAACAACTCTTTCCCGCTGAACTCGATCTTGCCCGCACGGAGCGAGATCAACTGCTTGCAATTGTCTCGCTCTACAAAGCCCTGGGTGGCGGTTGGCAGCAGGAATCCAAGTCAGCATCAACGAATTCTGAAACTCGCCACTGAATGAACATGAACTCAACTGCGGCCAACGGTTTAGAGGTGAGTCCATCCGATGCTTCAGTTGCGGTCACGATGGGGTGTGCTTTGATCGGGTCGAACCCGCGTTCCAGCGTTACGTGGTTATCCCGGTGAAGAGCGAGCATGAAATCTGGAGCCTCCGCCATCCGTTGCGACGCGTTCCGCTCGGAAAAATCTTGCGGATTATTCTCACCTCGGAGGCGACGATCATTGCTCGCCCACGAAACCTCCCTATCTCGGTTCGCAATCCGACGGTGGAATGACACCGGTGAACCGGATGCCGAATCAGGGCAATCACAGAAAGCATGAAAGCGACACAATCATTGCACAATCTGGGCCAGAGCCTCTGGCTCGACAACATCACACGCGATCTGCTGAACACCGGCACGCTCAAGCGTTACATTGACGAACTTTCGGTGACCGGACTGACCTCCAATCCGACCATCTTCGATCACGCGATCAAGAACAGCACCGCCTACGACGCTGCGATACTTGAAGGGCTGAAAAAAGCAACGATCCGGCGAAAACCTCTTTTTCGATTTGGCGCTGGACGATCTGAACCGGGCCGCTGATCTTTTTGGTTTCGTTCACGACCGCACGAATGGCTTGGACGGCTGGGTGTCGCTCGAAGTCTCACCGTTGCTGGCGCATGACACCACCCACACGATTGCCGCAGCGAAAGAACTGTTCGCCCGGTCCGGCAGGTCGAATCTGTTTGTCAAGATTCCCGGAACTCCGGAAGGTCTGCCAGCCATCGAGGACGCCATTTTTTGCGGCGTGCCGGTGAATGTGACGCTCCTGTTTTCCCGAGAGCAATATCTTGCAGCAGCCGAAGCTTGGTTGCGTGGCATCGAGCGGCGCATTGCGGCGGGACTGAACCCGTTGGTGGATTCAGTGGCGTCAGTTTTCATCAGCCGGTGGGACACCGCAGTGGCAGGCAGAATCCCGGATGCGCTGAACAACCGGCTTGGCATCGCTGTCGCTGGCGCCATTTACAAGTCCTACGTGGATTTGTTGGCCAGTCCTCGCTGGGGGCGGGTGTTCAATTCCGGCGCCCGCCCGCAACGGCTGCTCTGGGCCAGCACCGGCACCAAAGATCCCAAGGCGTCCGACACGCTTTACATCAAGGCCCTCACCGCGCCGTTCACAGTCAACACCATGCCCGAAGCTACCCTGAATGCGTTCGCAGAGCATGGCAAAGCGGGGCCGATCATGGCGGCAGATGGCGTAGCGGCCGAAAAGGTTTTGACGCAGTTCGGTCAGGCTGGCGTGGACGTGAGCACCCTGGCGGCCCGGCTGCAAGACGACGGCGAAAAGGCCTTCGTGAAATCCTGGAATGAATTACTGGCCGTCATCGAGTCCAAATCCGGCGCGCTCAAAGCGAGCCGCGTAACCAAATGCATCGCCCGACGAACATATTGGTTGTTGATGTTGGTGGAACCCACGTGCAGGCCTTGGCCACCGGACAGGATGCGCAGCGGCTATTTGTTTGCGGTCGAACGCTCACGCCTAAGCGGATGGTCTCAAAAGTCCGGCAGCTCATCGCGGATTGGAGATACGATGTCATCTCCATCGGTTATCCCGGATTGGTCGTTCACAATCGGCCGATGTCCGATCCTTGGAATCCTGGAAAAGGTTGGATGGGATTTGACTTCGCAGCGGCATTCAAGCGTCCGGATAAAGTCGTCAACGACGCGTCGATGCAGGCATTGGGGAGTTATCGCCGCGGTAAAATGCCATTTTTAGGTCTGGGCACTGGCCTTGGTTCAGCGCTGATTGTTGATGGCATTGTCGAGCCGATGGAGTTGGGTCATTTACCCTGCAAGAAGGCTACGTTTGGGGACTATGTCGGACTTTGCGGGCTGGAGAAATACGGCAAGAAGTAGTGGCGGCGCCACGTCGCCGACGTCGTCGAACGCCTGTGTGCCGCGATTGAACCCGACGAGGTGGTGTTGGGCGGCGGTAACATCCACAAATTGAAAAGCCTGCCACGCCGGTTGCCGCCTTGGTGACAATGCCAATGCATTTAAAGGCGGATTCCGCTTGTGGCAGTTGGCCAAAACGCCTGTTCGTTCCAAACGAAAAACGTTGAAAGGCAAATACGGAATGAAATCAGACCTTTCAACCCACTAACTCATGCGTGCCGCCTGGAAATCACTCGCCGCGCACGCCAGACAAATTAAAAAACTTCACCTGCGGGAATTGTTCGCCGACGACGCCAAACGCGGCACCCGCTTCACCTCTGAAGCCGCCGGCCTGTTTCTGGACTATTCCAAGAACCGCATTACCGATCAGACCCTCAAGCTGCTGCTGCGTCTGGCGCATGAGTGCGGCTTGCGCGAACGGTTGGAGGCCATGTTTCGTGGTGACAAAATCAATGTCACGGAAAACCGCGCCGTTCTGCACGTGGCTCTGCGTGCGCCGAAGAACGCGACCATTCTGGTGGACGGCAAAAACATCGTGCCCGAGGTCCATGGCGTGCTCGATAAAATGGCGGATTTCTCCAACCGTATTCGCAGCGGTTCGTGGAAAAGCCACACCGGCAAACGAATCAGAAACATCGTTAACATCGGCATCGGCGGTTCTGACCTCGGTCCGGTGATGGCTTACGAAGCGTTGCAACATTACAGCGATCGAGCCCTGACGTTCCGCTTCGTATCGAACGTGGACGGAATTGATTTTGTCGAGGCAACACGCGACCTCGATCCAGTCGGAAACACTGTTCATCGTTTCTTCCAAGACTTTCACGACGCTGGAAACCATGACCAACGCAGAAACTGCGCGCGACTGGCTGCTCAATGGACTTGGTGGCGACCGCTCGGCCGTGGCGAAACATTTCGTCGCCGTTTCCACCAACGCCGAGAAGGTTTCCGCGTTCGGAATTGATACCGCCAACATGTTCGGCTTCTGGGATTGGGTGGGCGGACGCTACTCGATGGATTCGGCAATCGGGCTTTCGACGATGCTCGCCATTGGGCCGGAGAACTTCCACGCGCTGCTCGATGGCTTTCACAAAATGGACGAACACTTCCGCGCCGCGCCGTTCGAAAAAAATCTGCCTGTGCTGATGGGGCTGCTGGTCGTTTGGTACACAGACTTCTTTGACGCTCAGACAGTCGCTGTTCTGCCGTACGAACAATATCTCAAACGGTTTCCTGCCTACCTCCAGCAGTTGACCATGGAGAGCAACGGCAAACACGTCACACTCCAAGGCAAACACGTCAACTACGACACAAGCCCGATTTTCTGGGGCGAACCGGGAACCAATGGGCAGCACTCCTTCTACCAGCTGATTCATCAGGGAACGCGACTGATTCCGTGTGACTTCATCGCGTTTGGTCAGGCACTCACTCCGCTGGGCCGTCACCACGACATGTTGCTGGCGAATGTGCTTGCGCAGACTGAGGCGCTGGCTTTTGGCAAAACCGCGGAGGAAGTCAAAGCCGAAGGAACGGCGGCCGGGCTCATGCCGCATCGCGTCTTCGAAGGCAATCGTCCGTCGAATACAATTCTGGCTGACCGGCTCACACCGCAAGTGCTCGGTGCCCTCGTGGCGCTGTACGAACACAGCGTGTTTACGCAAGGGATCATCTGGAACATTAATTCGTTTGACCAATGGGGCGTGGAACTGGGCAAGGCTTTGGCTCAACGAATCATTCCTGAACTGGAAGGCGACAAAAAGCCCACGCTCAAACACGACAGCTCGACGAACAACCTGATCCGTCGCTACAGAAAAATGAAAGGAATCCAATGAACGAGAAGATTTCGATGCAACTAGGCATGGTGGGATTGGGCCGCATGGGAGCCAACATGGTCCGACGGCTGTTACGCAGCGGACATCAATGCGTCGTCTTTGACCGCGCCCCGAAAGCGGTGAACGATTTGGTCAAGGAAAACGCGGTTGGCGCAGACTCAGCCGCCGATCTCGTGAAGAAACTGTCAAAACCGCGGGCGCTCTGGTTGATGGTACCGGCGGCTGTTGTGGACCAGACCTTCGCCGACCTTGTTCCGTTGCTGGACCCGGGCGACATCCTCATTGACGGCGGCAATTCGTATTATCTGGATGACATTCGGCGCGCGAAGGAACTGGCGGCCAAACAAATTCACTATGTGGACGTCGGCACGAGCGGCGGCGTTTGGGGTTTGGAGCGCGGCTATTGCATGATGATCGGGGGCGAAAAAAATGTTGTTCAGCAACTGGATCCTATTTTTGCCACGCTGGCGCCGGGAAGCGGCAGTATCCAGCGCACCCTCGGACGCGAGAAGCTCGGCGGCACTGCCGAGCAAGGTTACCTGCACTGCGGCCCAAACGGCGCCGGCCATTTCGTCAAAATGATCCACAACGGAATCGAATACGGCATTATGGCTGCCTACGCTGAGGGCTTGGGCGTCTTGAAATCCGCGAACGCCGGCAAGAGCCGGGCCGCGGCTGACGCCGAAACAACCCCACTGCGCGACCCGGAGCATTACAGATACGATTTCAATTTAGCGGACATCGCTGAGGTCTGGCGACAAGGCAGCGTCATTGCTTCGTGGTTACTGGACCTCACTGCGGATGCGCTGGCCAGGGACGCGCAGCTTTCGCAGTTCGCCGGCCACGTCTCCGATTCAGGCGAAGGCCGCTGGACAATCAAGGCTGCGATTGATGAGGGCGTGCCCGTGCCCGTGTTGACCACGGCGCTCTACGAACGGTTCGCCTCGCGCGGCGAAGCGGACTACCAGGATAAACTGCTCTCAGCGATGCGCTTTGGGTTTGGCGGCCATCTGGAGAAGACAGGAGCAGTATCATGAACGCAAGCCAATCCGATACTTTGGTTCTTTTCGGAGCCACCGGCGATCTGGCCTACAAAAAGATATTTCCAGCCCTGCAAGCGATGGCGAAACGGGGAAATTTGAACGTGCCCGTCGTCGGCGTGGCGAAGGCGGGCTGGAATCTGGATCAGCTCAAGGCCCGCGCCAAAGACAGCCTGGAAAGGCATGGAGGACTTGATCCCGCTGCGTTTAAAGCGTTGTTCGGATTGTTACGATACGTGGACGGTGACTACAACGACACTGCGACCTTTCAAGCACTGCACCGGGAATTAGGCAACGCGCAGCAGCCGGCATATTATCTCGCCATCCCGCCGTCCGCGTTCGCCATGGTCGTCGAGCAGCTATCCAAAACCGGTTGCACTCGGAACGCGCGCATGATTGTTGAAAAGCCGTTTGGCCGCGATCTTTCATCGGCACGGGAACTGAATGGGATTTTACTCCAGAGCTTTGACGAAACAGCGATCTTCCGAATTGATCATTATCTTGGCAAGTCGCCCGTGCATAACATGCTCTTTTTCCGCTTTGGCAACGCCATGCTTGAACCTTTTTGGAACAGGCATCACATCGAGAGCGTGCAGATCACGATGGCGGAGGATTTTGGCGTGCAGGGCCGCGGCTCGTTTTACGATCAGGTCGGCGCGATTCGCGATGTAATACAAAATCACTTGTTTCAAGTGCTGGCCAATCTGGCGATGGAACCTCCGATCCGCACGGACAGCGAGTCCATCCGCGACGAAAAAGTGAAAGTCTTGAAGGCGATTGCACCCCTCGAAGTGAAAAATGTCGTGCGCGGCCAGTTCAAAGGCTATTGCGAGGAACCCGGCGTGGCGCCGGATTCAAACGTTGAAACGTTTGCGGCCCTAAAGCTGGAGGTGGATTCCTGGCGGTGGCGCGGAGTCCCATTTTTTATTCGCGCGGGAAAAAATCTACCGGTCACCTGCACGGAATTGCAGGTCAAATTGCGCCGTCCGCCAACGATGTACAACCACTATGATTTGAAACGGAATCATTTTCGTTTTCGGATCAGTCCAAGCGTCGTAGCCGCATTTGGTTTGAACGCGGTTTTGCCGGAAGACGAGTCTCAAAGCCGGTTGATCGAGTTGCAGGTTGATGGCCGGACCAACGGGAAAGAAATGGAGGCTTATGAACGAGTGCTGACCGACGCGATGATGGGCGATGCGACATTGTTCGCTCGTGAGGATTATGTCGAAGAGGCGTGGCGAATTGTTGATCCCATTCTTAAGAGCGGCACGGCGCTTTATGAATATGAACCGAAAACCTGGGGCCCGAGCGAAACCAATTCAGTCCAACCGCCCGGTGGCTGGCACGACCCAGTGCTGAACGGTCATCCAACTGACTGAATTGAATCTCATGCGCATAGGAATCGCAACAGACCACGGCGGCTTTCCATTGAAAGAGCAATTGATCGCCCGACTGAAATTTGCCGGCCATGAGGTTGTCGACTTCGGTGCGCACCAGTTGCTGCCCGATGATGATTATCCGTTCTTCATTTCGGACCTCCCGCCCCTCACTTTCGATCCTCCGGTACCAGGGCTCGGCGGCGAACCGTGCTGTGACTTCGCGGTTTGAAGGGTCGATGGGCATCTAGCAGGGCACGTCCAACAACTCGACCTCGGCCCGGGGCTCCCGGGTCTTCAACTGGTTGACCAGCTCCGTGGCCGCAAGGAAGTCCCAGCGGCTGATGGCTTCGCAGTCGGCGTGGCGCTTGGCCCCGAGCGTGAGTATCACGGGCCCATGCCGGACCACGTCGTTCAGGATCGAATCCTGATCGAAGACCGCCCGTAGGGCCTGGCCGTGCTGCGTGTCGATCGGGCAGATCATCAAAGTTGCATCGCAGTTCGACAATTCCCCAAGGACGTACTCAAGAAATTGTCCCAGGCCGAAACGCAGGGCGTGGAAAAGCACGAAAAGGCCACCGCGAAACTGTCGCCTTGACGGGCTGTCAAGCCGGTGGGCCTTCGAGGCCGGCTGGAACAATCTGAGGCGTGTCGGAAAGAGTCTCGGACATCGCGGGTTCCGGCCTTGCAGAGCGGTTCGATGTCGCGCCTTCTTCCTCGGAGGCGCGAGGCCAGATGTGGAAGCCGCCGTGTGCATGGATGCCGATATCCCACCGGCCCCAGATGCCCTTGCCTTCCCGGTAGCCCCGATAATAGACCGAGTGGGATCCGGGATAGGTCTTGAGCCAGTCGCACTCGGAAGCCGCCGTGTCGTAGTGGCCAAGAATGGTGAATCGCCCGACGTCATCGAGTCCCTGGCCGGAAATCCGATCGTCGCGAAAGTCCAAATCGAGGTCCATGCGATGGCGGTCTTGGGGTTTGTAGTTGTAGAAGCCAGTCCAGGGTCCGGAGGGAAAGAGGGATTCACTCATAGGATAGGATAGTCGGATGATCAGGCGCGGCTCCTCGTCCGGTTCTGGAGCGAAGCGTCCGATTGGGATTGGACAGGTCGCGTCGTGTATCTGCCGAGGACTTAGTGAGACTCCGTCCGAAGAAGGGGCTTTTGGGTGTACTCGGGAGGTGGCGGGGTCCCGAAGGGTGTCCGGCCAGCAGTACTCTTCGAGCTTCACTCCCTCCCGACGCTTGCCGACGACACGAATGTAACCGAGGGTTCGACCCGCATCGTCGTCGACGGGCTTGATCTCGGCGGCGTTGTGGGGCGTGACAGTCCGCTGCCATTCGAGCCACCATTTCCAACCCTCGTCCATGGTGTCGGCGGCCGCGATCTCCACGATGGCCGTCCGTTCCCAGTGCCGACGCCACCAATCCGCCGAGTGAATCGACCAGAAGTCGACAGTCCAAATGATGGCGTCGATGCACACAATCGCATCGAAGAACTCCGGGGCGAAGGGGGGGAGCGGGCATCGACGTGAAGGGGAAACACGCCATCTTCGACGCCGGCATCGCGGATTCGCTGAATGTTATCCGAAGCGCTGATCCAGAGGTCGGTTGCCCAGACCTGCACGCCGAACTCACGCCGCAGGAAGATGGAGGACATCGCGCGGCCACATCCCAGGTCAAGGACGCGCCTGCCGGCCTTGAGGTTGAGGACCTCGGTCAGCCATTCGGTGAGCCAGAGGGCATTCGCGCCGCCACTGGCACTCGCCTGGACCCGATCCGGGTGATAGCGGGAAGCGCGTGGAAAGCGGTCGGAAGCCAGCCGAGGTTCAGCACCCATGGAGCGAAGCATGGTTCCATGCGGCGGACCCGACAACGCGAGATTGCGTGGATTCCGGCATCGTTTCTCTGCCGACAATTCCGCGATTGCCCTGCAAACATTGCCCCGCAAGAACGCGACGCACTCGGCAATTGTCAGTGGACTGCTGCGGGTTCACGAGACTCCGTTGTGGGAGAAGTTCGATTCCTATGATCCGAACCAGCCGTTCACGCCCTGGGCCTGTCGTTTCGCGCTGAACAAGGCACGCCAGTGGATCGAACGGCATCGGCGGTGGAAGGCGTTGCTGGACGGCGGCCTGGCCGAGGAACTGGCGCTCCGGCACGCGGAGGGCTACGACTTCGGTCGCGCGGACGCGTTCGTTGAGTTCGGCACGAAACAAGGAATGAAACTCGTCGGACACACGCTGGTCTGGCACCCTCGCCGACGGCAACGGCACGAATGTGCTGGGGAACTCGCTGGGGTCCGATAACATCGGGCCGGATTTCGTCGCCAAGGCATTCCAATACGCCCATGAGGCGGATCCCGACGCGATGCTCCGATACAACGACTACGGCCTGGAGAACCCGGCGAAACGACGCCGGCTCGTCTCGTTGATCCGTTCCTGCTGCCGGAAGACCTCTGCTCTTCGACGGCGAGAATCGTCCCAAGCCCGCCTTCGACGCCGTGATCGCCGTCGGGAAAGACGCCATGGTAAAGTGACTGCCGCATCCGTTCCTGCCTCTCGGACCCGGCCGACACGCGACTACCCCATGAGATTCCACGCCTGGATCGCCGCCCTGTTGAACCTGGCGCCGCCCGTGCTCGCACTCGACGGCCAAGTTCAGATTCATGACCCGTCGACCCTCGTCCTTTGCGACGGCCGGTTCTACACCTACGGCACCGGCGGCACCTGCCTTGTATCCGATGACGGTTGGACCTGGCGCCGCGGGACGGCGCCCGAACGCCGCGGCATGGCGCCGGACGTCATCCGCGTCGGTGATCGCTACCTCATGTACGTCGCGCGAAATGTCGGCGCCCAACCGCGGGCCGACATCAATCTCGTGTGGACCAGGAGCCTCGACCCGGAGTCCCCGCACTACAAATGGGAGGAGGCCGGCGTCGTCGCCGCGTCCGATGGCGTCGAGGACTGCAACGCCATCGACCCGGGGCTCCTGCTCGATCCCACCGACGGGCGGCTCTGGATGGTGTACGGATCGTACTTCGGTTATATCCGCCTGGTCGAACTCGACCCCGGGAACGGACAACGCATCTCCCCTGAAGTGCCGCCCGTGAACCTCGCGGTGAACTGCGAGGCGGCCATCCTGATTCTTCGCGACGGATGGTACTACTTGCTGGCCACGCACGGCAGCTGCTGCCGCGGCGCCGAATCGGGATACAACATCCGCATGGGCCGCTCAAGGAGGGTCACAGGCCCGTACCTCGATCATACCGGCCTCGATATGATTCGTGGCGGCGGCACGCTGTTCGTCAGTTCCCGCAGTCGGCAAATCGGCCCCGGGCACTTCGGCCTGTTGGACCTTGGGGATGGCGTCCAGCGGTTCTCCTGCCATTACGAGGCCGATCTCGACCGTGGTGGGGCCAGCGTGCTGGATATTCGTCCGTTGCTGTGGAAGGACGGTTGGCCCGTTGCCGGCGAGAACTTCGTCCCGGGTACCTACCAAATCCGGTCGGATCGGACCGGTACCGTTTTGGAACTCGCGGTGCAGGGCGTGCCGGTGGGCGGTCCACGGCCGCGTCGTGGCGTACCACCAGGAGGCCCGGGAGGCGGAGCGCGAGGAGGCGCGCCCTCGCCGGGTGGCGGCGGCATCTTCGGCGGCACCGGCCGCGGACCGATCCCGCCGCAGAACGCCGCTCAGGTAGCCACGAATTGGCCCTCGGGCCGTGTCGACGTGCGACTCGCCAACTACCTCGCTCAAGCGCAGCAGAAATGGACCGTGGCCGCGGTCACCAACGCCGGCGGCTATCCCGGCTCACCGTACTTCAGGATCCACCTCGACGGTACCGACCGCACGCTCGCCGCAACCGACGATGCCGAACTGGTGGTGTTGCCCGGCTTCACGGGCTCTCCGGGACAACTGTGGTGTATCGAGCAACTCCCGGATGGCGCCTGGCGCCTCCTCCCGAAGTCCGTTCCCGGAGCGAAGGAGCCGCTCGCCCTCTCCGCCATCGGGGCCAGCTCCGCAACCCTCTCACGGCTCGACCCTGCGAATGACCGACAGCGGTGGCACTTCGTCGCCGAATGATGGCGAGCACGATGACCATGAATGCCGCCAAACACCGTCGACTGCCGCTCTCGGCAGCTCTGCTCGTCGCCTCCGCGTGTCTCGCCAGCGCCGCCGAACTCACCGCCCGCCCGCCCGCGCCCTCGCTCGTGCGCCCCGCTGCGGCCACCGCCTCTCCCGACGCCGACGGCTTCATTCGCCGGTGGCTTATCCTGGAACCCATCCGCTCCAATACCGGACTCGACGACGATGCCGTGAAGGAGACTGTGAAGAAGGAGTGGTTCCCGGATCATCTCGCCATCCTTCCGCGCGATGGCGACAAGGTGAAGGTCGGGGACGAGGGGCTTGCCTGGCACGCGTTGGATTCGAAGGAGTATAACGTCAACCTCTACCACTTCGCCTACGCGCTCGGTAAGCCGACGTCCTTTGTCCTGTTCTGGATCGTCGCCGTCGTGGACTGCCCGGAGGAAATCCGGGGGGTGCGACTGGCCATCGGCTCCAACGCGGCTTCGGTGTGGTGGGTCAACGGCCAGGAAGTCGCCGGCGTCTACGGCGACCGCCAGACCGTCATCGATGATGGCGTGTCCAAGCGACTTACCCTCCGCAAAGGCGCCAATGTCGTGCGTGCTGCCGTCATCAACGGGGGCGGTGCCACTGATTTCTGCGCGCGGTTCCTCGACGCCGCAGGCCAACCGCTTAGGGGCTACCGGATCCGTACCGCCCCCGCCGACCCGTGATCCGACCTTCCGCTCATGGGCTTCCCGTCGTCAGATTCGCGGCAGGCACCCCGACCATGACCACGCGACAGCACCTCAGTCTCCGGGAGAAGTTCGGCTATGGGCTGGGCGACATGGCCAGCAACATCGTCTATCAAGCCGTCATCAACGTCCTGATGTACTTCTACACCGACGTCTACGGCATCGAAGCCGCCGCCGCCGGGACGCTGATGATCGTCGTCCGCGTCTTCGACGCGATCACTGACCCGATCATGGGCACCGTGGCCGACCGCACCCGCACCCGCTGGGGGCGATACCGTCCATGGCTGCTCTGGGGCGCCATTCCGTACGGAATTCTCGCCGTCGCTGCTTTCGTCACGCCGAACGTGTCCGTCGGCGCCAAACTGGTCTACGCGTATATCTCCTACGCTCTGCTGATGACCGCCTACACCGCCGTGAACATCCCGTACTCCGCCCTCGTGGGAACGATGAGCACGGAAAAGGACGAACGGGCGGGGCTGCAATCGTGGCGCTTCGGCATGGCCATGGTGGGGGGCTTTCTCGTGACGGTCTCCATCTGGCCGCTTTCCCGCCTGCTGGGCGGAGGCGGCAGGCCCGCCGATCTCCAACTCGGCTTCCCTTTCGCGGTCGGTTTGCTCGCCATCGTCGGCGTGGTGGCGCTCTTCGGCTGCTTTGCCTGGACGCGTGAACGCACGTATCCCGGTGATGAAGGAACCGGAGGAGGCCAAGCCAAGGCGCGGGTCTGGGACGACGTCCGGGCCATGCTCTTTAACAGCCAGTGGCTCGTCATCTCGCTCGCCATGTTCATCATCCAGATCCGCGGCGGCTTGCAGGGCAACGTGAAGCCCTACTTCATCAAGTACTACGTCGAGCACGATCTGACCGGCGTCTTCTCCGTCACCGAGAACTTCATGGCGCTCTACATGGGCCTGACGATGCTGGCCGGCGTTGTCGGCGTCGTCGTCGCCAACCGCCTTTTCCTCCGCCTGCAATGGTGCAAGGTCACCGTGATGAAGACCGCGCTAATCGGGTCTCTCGTGCCGAACTCCCTGCTCCTCGTGGTTCCGCGCCCGTGGTGGGAGGCGTCGCTCCTGCTCATCATGCTGGGGAATTTCTTTCACATGATGTTCCTCCCGCTCCTCTTCTCCGCCGTGCCCGATACCGTCGATTACGGACTGCGAACCGCCGGCAAGGGCGCACTCGCGCTATTCTTCGCCGGACAGTTGTTCGCGCTGAAGATGGGCATCTCCGTCGGGGGCGGGCTCGGCGGCCGGATTCTCGGCATGTTCGGTTACCGGCCCAACGTGGAACAGACCGCCTCGTCGCTGTTCGGCATCAAGCTCGCCTTCGCCGGCGGACCGCTCGTCGCCGCGATCCTTGTCGTGATTCTCCTGCAGTTCTACAAACTGAAGAAGGGTTGGGAAGAATCGATCCCAGGCCCGAAACCGGCCGCGTGACACCGAGGCCGATGCCGACTTCCAGGGGACCGCCCGCCGCCTCCATGACCATCCGGAATCCGATTCTCCGCGGCTTCAACCCCGATCCCGCCATTGTCCGCGTCGGCGCCGACTACTACATCGCGACGTCCACCTTCGAGTGGTACCCCGGCGTGCAGATCCACCACTCGCGGGATCTCGCGAACTGGCGACTCGTCACCCGCCCGCTCCGCCGCGCCAGCCAACTGAACCTGCTCGGCGAAGCCGATTCCTGCGGCGTCTGGGCGCCCTGCCTCTCCTACGCCGACGGCCTGTTCTGGCTGATGTACACCGATGTCAAACGGTTCGGCCGCTCCTCCACGGCCGGTGCCAGCGGCGCGTCCCTCCGCGATTTCCACAACTACCTCGTCACCTGCCCGACCATCGACGGCGAGTGGTCCGACCCCGTCCATCTCAACAGCAGCGGCTTCGATCCGTCCCTGTTCCACGACGACGACGGCCGGAAGCACCTCGTCAACATGCTATGGGATTATCGGCCCGGCCGAAACCGCTTCGCCGGCATCGTGCTCCAGGAATACTCGGTCCGGGAACGCCGCCTGATCGGCCGGCGCGAGTTGATCTTCAAGGGTACGCCCCTGGGATTTACCGAGGCTCCGCACCTCTACAAGCGGGATGGCTGGTACTACCTGCTCACCGCCGAGGGTGGCACCAATTGGAACCACGCCGTCGCCATGGCGCGTTCCCGCCATTTGACCGGTCCCTACGAACTCCACCCCGACACCCACCTCATGAGTGCGCGCAGTCGACCCGACGCGCCGCTCCAGCGCGCCGGCCACGCCGACCTCGTCGAAACACAGAACGGCGAAACCTACATGGTGTATCTCGTCGGACGCCCGCTGCCCAACCGTGGCCGCTGCACGCTCGGCCGGGAAACCGCCATTCAGAAGATGGTCTGGGGTGAGGATGGCTGGCTCCGCACCCTCGACGGACACGGCATCCCCACGTTGGAAACACCCACGCCCCCGTCAGCCAGGACCGCTGCCCGCACCGCCGGGGAACCGGCGAATCCCAGTCCGAACGACGGCCCCGCAATCCACTGCGACTCCTCCCTCACGGGTTCTTCGGAAGCCGCTTCGCTTTCTGTCTGCCGATACGCGTTCACCGCACCGCAACTCCCCCTCGACTTCCAGTGGCTTCGCTCGCCGTACCCGGAGGAACTCTTCAGCCTGACCGCGCGGCCGGGGCACCTGCGCCTCCATGGCCGCGAATCGATGGGCAGCCTGTTCCGGCATTCCCTCGTCGCGCGTCGCCAGCAGGCGCACTGCTTCACCGCGTCCACCGTGCTCGAGTTCGAGCCCGAACACTTCCAGCACCTGGCGGGGCTCGTCTGCTACTACAGCAGCACCAAGCTCCACTACCTGTACCTCTCCCACGACGAGACCCACGGAAAACATCTGCGCGTCATGTCGTGCATTCCGGATGCCCTGACCGCCGACGCCTTCACGCCGCCGATCCCGATCCCGTCCGGACGGCCCGTTCACCTGCGCGTCGACGTGGACTTCGAGCGTCTGTCTTTCGCGTATCGCGTCGAGGGCGTGGATCCCGCCTGGCGCCGGCTCCCCGAGCTCTTCGACGCCAGCATTCTGTCCGATGAATGCTCCGCACCGGGCCAGCCCAACTTCACCGGCACCTTTGTCGGCATGGCCTGCGAGGACATGTCCGGCACCGCGCATCCCGCCGACTTCCGCGAGTTCGAATACCGCGAGCGCCCGTATCAGGTCGATCCGATCCAAGAGTCTTCGAGTCCCGTCCTCTCAGACTGAAGAGGGGCCGGGGGGAAGGAGCGGTTTCTGGAGAGCCACGACTTCCATACCGAATTACTTATGACCCATGAGCCGGAATCGGAGGCATCCACGGCAGCACGTCGCGAAGCGTGTAGCAGTAAGGCAACGGCCTCGGGAAAACCGATCCTCATCAATCCTCAAGCTGCCGGTGTGGATGTGGGCAGCGAAAAGATGCACGTCTCAAGCTTCCAACAAACCCTCCTGAAAAAGCAGATTTGCTGACCTGACAAACCGGCGAGTGAGCGGAAGCCGCAGCGCCAAGGCCAGCGTCGGGAGGATCTGCCGGATCAGGTCGATCAGGCCTCGCGTCGCACGTTGCTCCGGGCTCCGGTCGAGCAACCACCAGAGGATCACCCCGAGGTGACCGAGGTAAAGCAAGTGGCCGAGGGCGTCACTGACCTCCTTCTTGGGTCCATCGGTCGCACCGCCAACGGCAGCGGCGAAGACGCCCTGAACCCGTAGCCGCGAGAACGAGGTCCTCTCCGCGAACACGCCTTCCTCGGCGTCGCCCACCATCGTCGGAGTCAGCGCACGGAGCGATACCCGGTGGGGCCCCAGGATTCGCAGACTCAATTCCAAGGCGAATACAAATCGTTCCCGCCACCGCCCTTCCGGCATGGCGACGGCCTCCCGGGCGAAGGCCTCTGACAGCTCGTCATAGAGCGCCAGCACCACGGCTCGTTTGCCCGGGAAATACCGGTAAAGGAGGGCCGGGCTGGCTCCGATCCGCTCGGCAACCTCTCGGAGCGTGGCCCCTTCGTAACCGCGCTCGCCAATGAGCGCGATGGCGGCCTCGTAGAGGCGCCGACGCATGGTCTCACCTTCCGGGGTCCGACCGGGCGGTCGCCCGCGTTTTCGAGGCTTGCTATTTTCGGTAATCACGTTTAGTCAATTAAACCATGGCGGCTGCCAAGCGACTATCCCCGGCACGGCCCGACGGTCCGCACTTGGTGCTCTACGACGGCCATTGCGGGCTCTGCCATGGGCTTGTCCAGTTCGTTTTGGATCGGGATGCCGGCGGACGCTTCCACTTCGCCTCCCTGCAAGGTCCTGCCGCGGCGACCCACCTCGCCCGTTTCGGCGGTGTTCCCTCTCGGTTATCGACGGTCTATCTGGTCGCGAACTACCGAGAGGACAAGCCGAAGTGCCTGGTCAAGGCGCGGGCGGCTCTCTTCATTCTGGTTTCGCTGGGGTGGCCGTGGCGGGCAGTTCTGCTGCTCGGGGTGTTGCCGACCGGTTGGCTCGATCGGGGCTACGACCTGGTGGCACGACACCGCCACCGCGTACTCGGCCGACGCGAGACCTGTCTCATGCCGCGGCCGGAACATCGAAACCGATTTCTCGATCTTCCGGGCGGAGCGGCCCCCGTCATGAAGGACACTCGATGAAAATCGTCATCCCCGGCGGTTCGGGTCAGGTAGGGACAATTCTGGCCCGGGCTTTCCACGGCGAAGGCCACGAGGTCGTGGTCCTCAGTCGCCAACCCCATGCCTGTCCGTGGCGGGTGGTGGCCTGGGACGCGACGACGGCCGGACCGTGGTGCGCCGAGGTCGACGGCTCGGACGCGGTGATCAACCTGGCCGGCCGGAGCGTGAATTGCCGATACGGACGGAGGAACCGACGTGAGATTCTCGACTCGCGGGTGAAATCAACCCGGGCGGTGGGCGACGCGATCGCCCGCTCAGCGCGGCCGCCCAAGGTGTGGCTCCAGGCAAGCACGGCAACCCTTTACGCCCATCGGTTCGATGCTCCCAACGACGAGGCGTCCGGCATCATCGGGGGAAACGAGCCGGGTGCTCCGTCGACCTGGAACTTCAGCATCGAGGTGGCGCGGGCGTGGGAGCGGGCCTTCTTAGACGCCGCAGTGCGGCACACCCGCAAGGTCGCGTTGCGATCGGCCATGACCATGAGTCCCGATCCGGGCGGCGTATTCGACGCGCTGTCGGGCCTTGTCCGGCACGGGCTGGGCGGAGCCGCCGGGGACGGACGTCAGTATGTGTCGTGGATTCACCATCGCGATTTCGTGCGGGCCGTCCGCTGGCTGATCGACCATGAGGAGTTCGACGGACCAGTGAATCTCGCGGCTCCGAACCCGGTGCCCAACGCCGAGTTCATGCGCCTCCTCCGTGAAGCCTGGGGTGTCCGGGTGGGCCTGCCCGCCACGCGCTGGATGCTGGAAGTCGGGGCCGTCTTCCTGCGGACCGAGACCGAACTGATCCTGAAGAGCCGTCGGGTAATTCCCGGGCGATTGGTCGCCTCGGGCTTTCGGTTCGAGTTCGAGCACTGGCGCGATGCCGTCATCGAACTGTGCGGCCAGTGCAGGGGGCGGACCCAGGCTGCAACGCCAGCGGGCCACCCGACGGAGGTCGCAACCGGTGAGTCGAGCCGGCGATGAATTCGGGTCGTAAGAACCTTCTTGCCGGGGTCGCTCTTCCCATGCCTCTGATCGAACGATCAACTCGAGTCGCCGCCCGGCTTTTTCGGCGGATTCGCGAACCGGCTCTTCCTGACCTCCTACCTGCGCCGTTTCCTGGAGCGTCGGAATCAGGTCCTGAAGCGTTTGGCCGAGTCCACGGAATGGCGGCGCTGCCTTGGGGCCGAGAGCCACCGCGATCGCAGGATCGATGGTCCCCGGCGACGGCCAGCGGACGAGAGCGATAGGCCAACCCCAACTCTTATGGTGATCTTTCACTACCTGTACATCCTCATGCCATTCGCGGCCTCTTTTGCACTCGGCTATTTCCCAGTGCGGCTTTTCGGGCGGCGGTTGACCAAGGGGGCTGCCATGGGAAAGGCAGACACCCTCGCGCCGCTGACGGGCGCGGCAGGAACCGCGGTGGGCTTCCTGTTTGCCGGCATGAGCGGATGCGATCGGTTCGCGCTGGCGCCCGACCGGGTTCGCGATGCCTGGATGAACTCGGGTCAGGCTTTCGCGTTCGATTTGGCGCAGCCGTTGTTCAGCGGCGCGCTTTGCGCGGTCGTCGGGATTCTGCTTTTGCGCGTTTCGCCGCGCTGCGCCGAGGGGTTGGGCCTGGAGATCCCGCTGGCGGGGTTCCTGATCTCCATCGCGGACTTCCTGCTCTGGCCGGTGATTTTCGGTCCCCTTGTTTCCTGAGGTGGCGATGAGTCCGGATCGGTCGGAGGTCCGAGGCTGACGGGAGCGGTCTGGCCCCGGGCTGTCGTCGATCCCTGAAGCGACGATTCGGAGGTCGCGGAGAATTTCCAGGAGATGCGTCACTCGAAATGAAAAGTCTGGAGCCGGGACAGGTGCGTTGTTCGGCTTGGCTTCCGGGCCGATGCTGATGACCGGTATCTTCCTCGGAACCGCCGCGCTGTTCGCGCTCGGCGCGTGTGACCAGAAGAGCGACAATTCCGACCGTCGCGCCGGCCTGGTTCCAACCGGTTGATCTCACTTCGTCGGCTGTGATGAAATGAAGATTTGATGCAGATTGTCTCGATTGACATCATTTAATCGAATGCGCATCGTTCTGGCGTGAGAACGACATTGACACTGGATGATGACATTTTGGCGCTCGCCACCCGCCAGGCGAAGGCGCGCGGGATTTCGCTGGGAAAGACCGTGTCGGACCTTGTGCGCCGGGGTCTGAACGCGCCCACGCCCTCGACGGACAAGGACGGGTTGGTGGTCTTCAAACTGCCGGCTGACTCGCCCAAGGTCACCACGGACGACGTGCGCCGCATCGAATCCGAAGGCGCATGAAGGCCCGGCTGCTCGACACCAACCTGCTGATCGCGCTGCTTTGGCCAAGCCACGACCACCACGAGCGGGCCGTGAAATGGTTTGCCCGGCACCGAGCCAGAGGCTGGGCAACCTGCCCGACCACCCAGGCAGGCTTCGTTCGCATCGTTTCCAATCCGGCGTTCTCCCGTGACGCCGTCCGGCCCCGCGAAGCCGTCCAGGTCCTGACGGCCAACACGGCGGCTCGAGACCACACGTTTTGGCCGGATGAACTGGCGTTCCCTGATTCGGTTGCGTTCGCCGGCCTGAAGCTCGTTGGCCACCAGCAGGTCACTGACGCGTATTTGCTTGGCCTCGCGATCCGGCGGGGCGGTACGCTGGCCACACTTGACCAGCGAATCGAGGCCCTCACGGAGCCTCGGTCGGCCGAGCGCAAGACCCTGGAGATAGTCCCCTGAGGGAGACCTGATCGATTTCGAATCCTCAACGCGGGCGTCGTTGGTTTTGCCGAACCCGGGATTCAGGTGCTGGGCAGACGGACAAAGCCCTGCAGAAGGAAGACGGAAGGGCGCCCGCAGGTCCCGTGTTCGGGAAGTCATGGTCCCGGAACCGAACGCTCGGCGAACCCGACCGGCGGAATTACCCTCTCAACCGCGGCGGTTGGACGCGAATTCACAAGCGCCGCACGGGCCTGGTATCCGACCTGCATAAAGACAGCCGGACGAAGGTACGGCTATCCACGCTCGTGACCGAAGGTCTCTCGTTCATCACGCCAGCCTGCTGACGCGCGAAGGGGTAGGGCCGTCGGGGGTTGATCCTCTTTCGTCGGACGGTTTGCCAGTTGGCGTATGGTAATCAGGCGCGGCTCCTGGTCGAGTTCTGGCGCGAGGCATCCGGCCTTCAACATGACAAGGCTTTTTGGGGTCAAACATCCACATTCGACATTCTTGCTTTACCGGCGCGCGGCGTTCACGCCGCTTCAATGTCTGAGCTACCAACGGCTCTTCGGGCATTTCGTCCTCCATGCCCCTTCGAGCGCCGGATGCGGGCTGAAGCCCGGGCGCCGGGCAAGCGGCGAACCCGCCTGGATCCAGAGGGCCCTCAAGCGGAGACGGCCACTTCGCAGACCCGGGGAGTTTCGCTATTTTTCCGCTGAACTCTTGCGCTTGCGGCGCGAGGCGGCGTTTTGGGTCCCGGAGGGACAAGGGACAATAGCGGGGGGCAAGTCCCGCGGACGCGCTAGCTAAGAGACTGTCTGAAAAATAATTGGAGTCCTGCGACGAGGAATTTTGTGCGAGGCCGAGGCGGCGAGACCGGAGCATCCCCGCAGCGGGCTGTGACGGTCGAGCCAACGAAGGCCTCGCGCAAAAGACCTGTCGCCTGCAGGGTTTTCGCGGAAAAGGCCCTCTGGCTTCGTTGCTCCTCGGTCACAGACCGCTGGCGGGTATGCTCCCTCGTCGCGCCTCGCCATAGGGCCTTTTCCGCGAAAACAGGACCCCACTTATTTTCAGACACTCTCTAAGGCTCTTGCGCCCATGTCAGGGTGATGAGGACAACCGCCTGGCGCGCAAGGTTGGTCTCCAATTGGACCGTGCCGGCGCTCACGCGGATCTTTTCGGGAGACCCCAGTTGGGCAAGGCGGCCGGCCTTCTCGAGCTGGGCGAGTTGGTCCCGGTCGGGCTGTGTCGGCGATCCCATTCTCCGCCATGCCGAGAAGGAATTGCTGTGTTCGGCATCGATGGCGTACCGCGTTAATGTGGCCTGCCGTGACGCGACCGTGAGCCCGTTCACGGTCAGATGCACCGACGCCGGCGGTCCCGCGACGTCATCATCGTGATAGTGCCAAAGGAGAAGTGAGAGTTGTCCGTCGGCAAGGGCTGCAACGGCGGAAACGTCCGGCCGTCCGCGAACGCCTTCGCGCAGGATCTCATCGAGATCGATTTCGCCATCGCTGCGAACGGTGAGTTGCTGACCGTGGAGGGTGCTGAACATCCGGAAGACATTCAGAACGGGCAGATCCACGCCGCCACTGGCAAGCTGGCGGAAGCCGGCGAAGAGGGATTGATCTTCGAATGTGAATGCCCAGGTCAGGGCGGCGTCGAGGTTCACCCCATGGCGGCGGGCGAGTTGCCATTTGCGGGCAAAGCTCGCCGCCGTGTAGCTGGAATACATGGTGCCATTGCGATAGCCCAGCTGGGGACCCTGGCACGCGGCGCATCCTTCCGGATCGGATTCGCCGATCACGACGGGGACATTCCTCAGTTCCGGGTAGGAGCCAATCAGTTGGAAACCGTCGTCGATGGTCCGCAGGTGATGGGCAATTCCCATTCGCACGTGTCCATCGACAAACGCGGGTGAGCCTTTGGCGTGAAACGCGACAAAGTCGAGCGGAGTGCCGATCGCGCCGGTGGCGTAGTTGGTGCCGTGGAGGCAGTGGTCGAGAAAACTGCGTGTCCAGGGCCCTCCCGCGCCCGCCGCGTCGGGTCCGCCGACGCGAGCGCCGGGCAACGCGCGGCGAACACCGTCGATGGCGTAGTCGTGAAGTTTATGAAACTCCGCGGGTGTGGCTTTCCAGTAGAAACCGTTTGCTTCGTTCCACACTTCCCAATACCACTTTCCGACCTCCGTTTTTCCGTAACGTTGCACGCAGTGTTTCACCCATTCGAAGACCAGGTCCCGCCACTTATTGTAATCTTTCGGTGGGTAGGCCCAGCCCGTGATGATCTCCTGGTAGCGCGCCGTCGGCGTCCAATGGTGCTGATACGGCTGGGGTTGGATGGAGAGTGCTTCGGGCATGAACCCAATCTCGGCGTAAGGCCGCACACCCTGCTCGCGGTACGTGTCGAAGATGCGATCCAGGATCGTCCAGTCGTAACGCGGGGTGCCGTCAGGAGCTTCGCGATAGACGCCGGTCGACCCCCATTTCAGGGCCGGTGTCCCGTCCCCGGTGCAGAGCAGGTTGTGAGCGCGGAAATAGACGTCGTCGCGCCGCAGGGCTCCGAGTTCTCCCAGGAGCTTCCGTCCATGGCGCATGTAGGCGTAGTTGGGTTCATCGGCCCCAAACATCCTCCAGATGGGCTTGAGTTCGCCCAAAGGCTTTGCGGCATCGACCCTGATCGTGACGGGAAAGGCGGTCGGTCCGTCATCCGGGCGGAATGCCGGATCCGCGCCGAGGGACCTTGCGGCAAGCGCGATGGCGCAGAGGCAGAACAGGGCCGTCCGCGTGACAAGGAGACCGTTGAGATTCGTCCTCATGATCGGTCTTGAAGCCTGAATCGAGCGGCCGTATCGGTCGAGCCGAATGGTGGCTCCTGACGCGCGGAAGCGATCCCGCCGGGCCGCGACAAAAACCCGCGGGACCCAGCCAAGGCAACTGACAACGGGAAGCGTCCGTTGATGCTTCACCTGGCTTTCTGCGCGCCGCTTACCCCGGGATTGCCAGCGACGGAGTCTCAGAGCCCGTCTGAAAAGTAGGAATGGCCCTGTTTTCGCAGGAAAGGCCGGATGGCGAGGCGCGACGAGGGAGCATACCCTTCAGGGGTCTGTGACTGAGGAGCAACGAAGCCAGGCGGCCTTTCCTGCGAAAACCCTCCGGGCGACGGGTCTTTTGCGCGAGGCCTTCGTTGGCTCGACCGTCACAGCCCGCTGCGGGGATGCTTCGGTCTCGCCGTCTCGGCCTCGCACAAAATCCCTCGTCGCAGGGCCCTTCCTAATTTTCAGACGGGCTCTCAGGACCGCAGCGGCGCCGGAATGAGAATTCTGTAACAATTCCCGCGACTTTTTCGTTGTGTGATCGGCAACGTGATCCGCGAACTGGAATTCCAATTGCTGTGCCAGCGCCACCGAGATGACATCTTTCGTTACGCGCAGGCGCTGTTGGGAAACCGTGCCGATGCCGAGGACGCGACTCAGGAGGCCCTGCTCCGGTTGTGGAACCATCTGCCAAGGATCAACCTGCTCCATATCAGGGGATGGCTGTTCCGGACGACTCGGAATTACTGCCTCGACCAGATCCGGCGCCGCTCGCATCCCGTCGGGGGGGCGATGGGGGACGATGAGAACGCGGCTCAGTGGCCGGATCTCCACGCGATCGATCCGAGCCAGGCGGCCGATGCCAGTTCGCGGCTCGATCAAGCCCACGATGTGCTGCTCAAACTCCCGGAGACGCTCCGAAGCGTCTTTGTTCTCTACGAGGTGAACGGATTGCGTTACCGCGAAATCGCCACGGCATTGGGAATGCCCATCAACACAGTGAAGGTCAATCTCCTGCGCGCGCGGCAACGACTCTCGAAAATTCTTATCAAGGAAAAACCATGGACGACCCCCTGCAGAAGTTAGTCAAGGAACTGCGCGGCGAACGGTGTCCGGCTTCGGTGATGGATCACGTGGCCGAGAGGATTGCCGCCGATGCGACCGTCAGGTGGCGATGGCTGCGTCGGCCCGCTTTGGTCCTTGTGATCCTCGTTTTGGTTGTCGGGCTGATGGCCTGGCACTGGCCGCCTCGCAGTATCCCGCAGGCCGGTGCGCACGACATGACGGAGGCGGAGCGCGCACTCGTCATCGAGCAGACGCGAGGAGCCCTGGCCTATGTCGGGCATACCCTGATCAAAGTCGCGGTCCATACGGAAGGCGCCTTGCAGGACCAGGCCATTCCGCCTCTACGGGACGGCTTTCGGACGGCAAAGAACAAACTCATTGAATCCATATGAATAAGAACTGGTGCGTTTCGATTGTAACACTACTGCTTGTGGCCGGCGGCGCGACCCGGGCCCTGGCGCAAGGCAACCTCGAAGGGGATCCTGCCTATCTTGCCATTGACAAGGCATTCGATCTGAAAGTGATACATCCCGAGGTCAATATCAACCTGCCCCGTTTCCTGTTGCAGGATGCCCTCTCGGATCTGCGTGGAGGGACGAACGACCCGTTCGCCAAGTCCGGCGTCAACCTGGCCGACCTGGTCAAGGACGTGAAACTGATCCGGCTGCTTGTACTTGAGGGTAACAAGACGAATCGCGAAGCCGTGGCGAAAGGAATTGCCACCCTGCGCAGCACCCTCGAGACAAAGTGGACTCCCGTCGCGACCGTGCCCGAGGAAAACGTGGGCATCTACGCGATCGGCGATCCTTCGGGAGAAACGATGGCAGGCCTGGCCCTGCTCGTCCACGACGGCGACGACACGGTGATTGCGAACATCGTTGGTCGCGTCTCCCTCGGGAAAATCGTGAAGTTGGCTTCGCAGTTCGACAAGTTTCCGAAGGACCTTCTAAAGAAACTGACGGAGACCGGTGGCGAGGGTGCTGACAAGAAGGCCCAAGCCGCAAAAGCCGAGAAATGACTGGATACGGTACCAGGCCGTTGGACCCGCCCGGGTGCGATGCGCCGGGCGGGTCCGCGCGGTCGGCATTGACGGCGTCCTTGGGGAGCGCCGGTTCTTTCGCGCCACGGGTCGCGCAAGGGTGGTGCGAGTCGGCCGCTGGCGGTCCGCGGATTGTCGTGTGCGGGCGTTGAGAATCTCCAGGCGGCCGACCTCAAAAAACCCCGGTGGTGTGAAATCCCCATGCCGCGGTGACGGCACGTTCTCCGATTGACGAGCGGGGGCGAAACCTTCAGTCGTTCCTGCACCTATCCCAAGGCTGTCCCATGGACCCATCCATCCCTCATCGTCGATTCGCGCGACGCTGGCTCGTGCCGCGGCCGATCCTGTTGATGTGCGCACTCACTCACACCGGTCTCGCATTCGCTCAGGACCAGGCTGTTGTTACGTCTGAAAAACGTGGGTGGACCACGCAACAGGACCATCAGAACATGATGGATCAACTGGGAATCCGAGCGCTTCGACCGGGTCCGAGCGGGCGGCCCGGGGCCACCAACGAGGCGAACTACGACCCCGCGAAGGCCAATCCCTTTCCGGATCTCCCGGAGCCGCTGATCCTGAAGGATGGTCGGAAAGTCACCACGCCCGAGATGTGGTGGAAACTGCGCCGACCCGAGATTGTCGAAGACTTCGAGCGCGAAATCATCGGGCGTGTTCCCAAGGGCGTGCCGAAGGTCACGTGGTCGGTCACCACCCAGGCGGTCGACCGCGTGGTCGGTGGAGTCCCGGTCGATGCGAGGCACGTTGTCGGGCACGTCGACAACTCGGAACACCCTTCCATCGAGGTCAACATCGACATGACGGTGGTGACGCCGTTGAAGCCAACGAAGCCGGTGCCGGTGTTGATGATGTTCGGCGGTTTTGGCGGAGGCGGGTTTCCACGGCGGCCCGGCGAGCCCGAGCCCACGAACCGATTCCGGAGTTTCTTTGGCAACCTGACATTCAAGGATCCACCCTCCACCGAGCAACTCATCGCCGCCGGATGGGGGCATGCCACGATCCTGCCGGGGAGCATCCAGGCGGATAACGGGGCGGGCTTGACCAAGGGCATCATTGGACTGGTCAATCACGGGGCGCCGCGTAAGCCCGAAGATTGGGGGACGCTGCGTGCCTGGGCCTGGGGCGCGGCCCGCGGACTCGACTACCTGGAGACGGTCCCGACGGTGGACGCGAAGAAGGTTGGGATCGAAGGGGTGTCGCGTTACGGCAAGGCTGCGCTGGTGACGATGGCCTTTGAGCCGCGGTTCGCCGTGGTGCTCGTGGGTTCCTCCGGTGAAGGGGGAGCCAAGCTTCATCGCCGCAACTTCGGCGAGGCCGTCGAGAACCTGACGGGAGCGGGCGAGTACCACTGGATGGCGGGAAACTTCCTGAAGTACGGCGCGGCCGACGCGGCCTTCGGCAGCAGGAATCCCAGCGACCTTCCGGTGGACGCCCACGAACTGATCGCGCTTTGTGCGCCGCGACCGACCTTCATCAGCTATGGCCTACCGGACAAGGGCGACGCCCTGTGGCTGGATCAACCGGGCAGTTACATGGCGACGGTTGCGGCCGGCCCGGTGTTTCGTCTCCTGGGCGCGCGAGACCTCGGCGATACAAACGATGATCGCGGTGCGAAAATGCCGCCGGTGAACACGTCGCTGCTCGAGGGTGAGTTGGCCTGGCGGCAGCACGACGGCGGACACGAGGATCGCTCCAACATGAAATACTTCATCGCCTGGGCGGACCGGATGCTTGGTCGTTCGCCTCCGGGTTCCGCCCGATCAAATCCGTAGCCCGGCACCGAACCTTCCAGGAGAGTCACTTCGCCGCCGGATCGTTGCAAGCTGTCTCGAATCGAGCGCGCGGTTCGTCCATGCTTCCCGTCCATTCATGTGCGGTCGATATGATCTCTCCGAGACGGGACGGACCCTTCGCATCGGCGGGTTCGAGGTGATCCTCGCCACGGTGCCGCCACGATACAACGTCTCCCCCCTCCAGACGGTGCCCGTGATCCGGCGTCGGCAGGTCGAACTCTTCGTGTCCGACCTGCGCTGGGGTCTGGTGCCTCGCTGGTCACGGGATGCCAGCATGGCGGCCCGTTGCATCAATGCGCGGGCCGAGACCGTGGCCCAGAAACCGATGTTCCGATCCGCCTTTGAGCGGCGGCGTTGCGTCGTTCCCGCCGATGGTTATTACGAATGGCAGAAGGCAGGGCGGCTCCGCTTGCCCTGGCGGTTCGTTCGTCGCGATGGCCAGCCACTGCTGTTTGCGGGCGTCTGGGAATCCTGGAAGCCCCCGGCGGATCCGGAGGGACCGGGGCTGCAGACCTTCAGCATCCTGACGACCACGGCGAATGGCATGGCGTCCGAGGTCCATGATCGGATGCCTGTCCTCCTGGATCCGTCGGGCGCGGTGGGTTGGCTGGATCCTGCCGCGGTTCCCGGCGACCTCCTGGGATTGTGTGCCCCGCCAGCAAACGAGCTGCTGAACCGCTACCGGGTGAGCACGGTGGTGAACAACAGCCGCAATGACACCCCAGAGTGCATCCAGTCGGCGAAGGGAGACGAACTGCCTCTCCCGCCGTCGGAACCGCGGGAGCCGGAATGAACGTCGTTTCCGGAATCGACTGGCAGGCTGGATGCCCGCGCGTATCGTGGGTCTCCATGCGCCGGTCTTCTTGATTGAAACCCGATGCGAACCGCACTCCTGTTTGCCGGGCAAGGGGCCCAGACGGTTGGGATGGGGAGGGATTGGATCGAGGCGTTTCCTCTCGCGCGGGACCTGGCCGAGTCCGCCAACACGGCGTTGGGATATGACCTGGCAAGGATCTGTTTGGATGGGCCGGATGCCGAACTGACGCGAACCGAAAACGCGCAGCCGGGGATCTTCCTGGTGAGTTGGATCGCGTTCGAGCTGCTCCGGTCGCAGGTGTCGGGCCTCCTCTTTCATGCAACCGCAGGGCTTTCGTTGGGCGAATTCACGGCATTGACTGCCGCGGGATCCCTGACGTTCGCGGACGGCCTTCGCGTGACGCGGCTGCGGGGGAGGTTCATGCAGGAGGCTTGCGAGGCGACGGAGGGGGCAATGGCCGCGATCATCAACCTGGATGAGGCCGCGACGCGGGAGGTCTGCGAGGAGGCGGGCGTCGAACTGGCGAATCTGAATTGTCCAGGGCAGTTGGTGATTTCCGGGGCGGCGAAGGGCATCGAGCGCGCCTGCGAACTGGCGAAGGCACGCGGCGCGAAGAGGGCGCTGCCGCTCCCGGTGGCCGGGGCCTACCACTCGAAACTGATGGCCGGCGCGCAACCCAAGCTGGCAGCCGAACTGGAGGCCCTGGAGATCCGCACGCCGGCGGTTCCTGTCATCTCAAATGTCACCGCCAACCCGCACGCGGATCCGCGTTCCATCCGGGAACTGCTTGTCCGGCAGGTCTGCGCGCCCGTGCGATGGGAGGATTCGGTTCGCTGGCTGCTTGCCGCCGGGGTGGATCGCTTCGTGGAGTTGGGACCGGGCAAGGCGTTGACGGGATTTCTGAAACGCATCGCGCCGCAGGCGCAGGTGTTCAATGTTGGGGACGGCGCCTCCCTCGAGGCGACCGTGACGGCCTGGACGTCGGCCTGAACAGGCACCAGGTCCGCCATCTCCCCATCCATGAACATCGTCCTGACCTGTGGCCCGGCTTGGGAGCCTATCGATGAAATGCGCCGCCTGACCAATGCATCCACGGGCGCCCTCGGGTCGCGGCTCGCCTCCACGTTCGTCGACGCCGGACATCGTGTGCTCCTTTTCCGGGGGGAGGGATCGACGGCGCCTCCGCCCGACCGCCCCGTGACACTGTCCCGTTTCGCGACCAACGACGATCTCGCCGGCCAGCTTCTCGAATGCGGCAAACACGAGGAAGTCGACGTCGTGCTGCATGCCGCGGCTTTGTGCGATTTTCGCGTGGTAGCCGCCCGTTCCGGGGACGGCTCGGATGCGCTTCGCGCCAAAATCTCGTCTCGAGCCGGCAGGATCGTCCTGGAACTGGAGCCGGCCACGAAGGTGTTGCCGAGGATGCGCGGGTGGTTTCCCGCCGCGCGGATTGTCGGATGGAAATTCGAACTGAACGGGGGTCGTGACGAGGCGCTTGCGGCGGTTTGGCGACAGATGCAGGAGGCGGATACGGACGCCTGCGTGCTCAATGGTCGCGCCTGGGGGGAGGGGTTTGCGTTGTGCGAACCCGGGGGGCGGGCGTCCGCGTTTCGGGATGTCGCGGAGCTGGGCGCCGGGCTGCTGGCATGGCTTGGGGGCGGATCGGCATGAGCGTTTATCCCGACCGGCTCCCCCGCCTGGAAGAGGGAGCGCCGCATCCCCTCTCCCGCCGGGAGAGGGTCAGGGCGAGGGCCATGTTTCACCACCGGACCTGCACGGTGAGCGACTGACCGCCGCGGCCGGCATAAAACACCTGTCCATGATCGCGACCGAACTCATGCACGAGTCGTGTAATCTTGACGTCGAAGCAGCAGTACTCGGCGATGTCCAGGAGACGCCCCTCGCGGAACCAGCGCAGCGCCTGGAGTCCATCGGCGGTCTTGGGGGCCCCAAGCGTGGCGGAGGCAATGGCGTCGAGGGTGAGGCGGTGCCGGAGCGAATTTTGCAGATCCACCAGGAGGTCCAGGGTGGGGAGTTGGGTCATGTCGAGGACGGTGTATCCGTGGAGGACCTCGTAATCGAAGCGAAGATGATTGAACCCGATGACGAGGTCGGCGCGGCGAAGTTCCGCGATGAGGTCGTTCACCTGGGACTCGCCGTAGATGCGGTAGGTCCCGGCGGCCGTGCTGAAGGTGACGCCGACGCTCAGGCGCATGTCCCGGATCCGGTGCCAGCCCCCGACCTCTTCCGCGGACTTCTGGGTCTCAAGATCGAAATAGACAATGTTCTTCACCTCGTGGGCCGCGCATGTTGCGGGGGCGCCCGGCAGGGAACAAATGGAAATGGATGCCGCCTTGACGTGGAACCGGGCTGGGGCGGACACCGGGCGGGCGCGCCAGGCCGTATTCATGGCCCGTGGGAGTTGGCACGGGACATCAATGGCTCTAGCCTGAACATGTGCCATTGATACCGTGATGGATCCCGATCTGCCGATCACCGAGCCGGTGGATGAGAACAGCCGGTTGAGGATTTACCTGCTGCCGAATCTGATGACGGCAGGAAATCTGTTCTGCGGGTTCCTTGCACTGACGCGGATCGTGGAGGCGGACCTGCACGCTGCCGGATTTGAAAAGGTCATTCGCGAGGCGCTTTTCTACATTCTGCTCGCCTGTATTTTTGACGTCCTGGACGGGCGCGTGGCGCGGTTGGGCGGATTCGAAAGTCCTTTTGGGCGCGAGTTCGACTCTTTGGCGGATGTCGTGTCGTTCGGGGTGGCGCCCGCGTTCCTGGTGCACCGGATCGTGCTGGCCGACGTGTTTGTCCGGCACCCGGAAATCGGTTGGTTCATTGCGTCGATCTACCTTTTGTGCGGCGCGTTTCGACTCGCGCGATTCAACGTGCTGGCGGGCGGCACCGACTCGTCGAGCACCAAGGAGTTTATCGGATTTCCGATCCCGGCCGCGGCAGGCGTTGTGGCCTCGCTGACGCTGTTCATCCTGTGGTGGCAGGAAAAGGACTTCGCGAAGGGGTGGTGGCGGTTCCTGATCCCGGTGATCCTGGTGTTCCTGTCTGTGATGATGGTGAGCCAGGTGAGGTATCCCGCATTCAAGAATATCAATTGGCGCACCAGCACACCATTCACCAAGGCTGTCCTGATTCTGGGGCTGGTCGGGGTCTTCCTGATCCTCTGGAAAAAGATCCTTCCGGTGATCCTGCCCATCGTCTTCACCGCGTACCTGCTGTACGGGTTCATTCGGCCGCACATTTCGCGGAAGATGCGCCGGGGGATCGAATACGAGGACGACGAGGACGAGGTGGAGCGCGAGACGGGCGGCGTCGGTGGCAACGGATAGGGACCGCGGCCGCACCAAGGATGACTGACTTCGGATCGCTCTTGATACCCTGGGGTACCGGGTTTCTGGCCGGCTATATTGCCTGTATCCCGGTCGGCCCGGTGAATGTGACCATCATCAATGAGGGGGCCCTTCGCGGCTTCCGGCACGCCCTGTTCGTCGGGTTGGGCGCGGTCCTCATGGAGACCATCTACTCGGCAATCGCCTTTGCCGGTTTTGCCCAGCTTTTCGACTCGCCGTGGATGCGCGCGATCATGGAGTTGGTGAGTTTCGTGGTGGTCTCCGCGATCGGAGTGAAATACCTGATGACCCGTGAGATGCCGGCCACTCCGCACGCGGTCGAGATCGTGGAGCAACGCCTCCATCCCCATACGGCATTCATGACCGGGTTCGTGCGGGTTCTCGGAAACCCGGCGACCTTGATCTGGTGGATCGCGTTCGCGGCGGCTGCCGTCGCACATGAATGGGTGGATGAACACTGGGTGTCGAAGGGCATCGCCGTCTGCGGCATTGGAATGGGGGCGATGACCTGGTTCGCCAAGATCGGGTACGCCGTGTCGCTTGGCCGTGGCCGCTTCTCCACCAAGGCCCTCCTCCGCACGGCCCACGTCTCAGGGATCCTGTTGATCTTGGCAGGATTGTTCATGGGCGGCCGACTGGTGGTCGCGCTGGCCCGTCACCGACAGCAACAGATCGAACGCCGGCGCCACCTCATTCCCTCAACCGCATCGGTCGATCATTCCGCCGGGCGGCCAGATGTTCCACGGCAACCTGATCCAACGTACCATCGGCATTGAGCAACAGGGCGCCGGCCCGATCGGCATCCCGCCCTGGAGCCGCGGCCGGACCGCCCGCGACAACCCGGGTCGCAACGGCATCGCGGTCAACCTCCGGGGCGGCAAAATCAAACGTGAGATCGGCGAAGCCCGGTAGTTCGCGAAGGGAATGGTACGCGATGTAACGAACCGCCGCGTACGGATCTTTCAGCAACCGGGCCAGGAAGGGGGCCTGCCAGTCATTGCCGGTGAGGTCCCGCGCCGGTTGCCAGCCAAGGTGCCATGCCGCCAGGGCGCGCTGTCCGGCGTCGCCCGAAAGCAGGTCCCAGACTACCGCGGAAACGGACTGGCGTCCGGACGGCACGTCGGCGGGCGGTTGTCCGTACCACTCCGAGAGACGCAAGCCGGTCCATGCGAGTGAGCGATCGAGATGGCAGAGATTGCAGGCGTTGGGCCGGCCGGTGCGCAACGTGCCCTCGACGCGCGGGCTGTCGACCTGGTGCTGGCGGATCGCCTTGAGCAGGCCGTAGGTCGTGTGCGGCATGTGGCAGTTGTAACAGAGGGATCCTGACGAGCCTTCGGCGTGATGGGTGTGGGAGGGACCGTATCGTCCCGCCTCATGACAGGAGACGCACGCCCGGTCGCCGTCCATGCCGCTCTTGAGTTGATCGTCGGCGTCGGTGTAGCCGTGCATGGAGTGGCAGGATAAACAGGTGAGATTCCCACGCTGGTAGCACGGGCTCTCCAGCAGTCCGTTGAATTCCCGGCCGGCCACCCGAATCATTCCGTCGGACCAGAAGAATGCGTCGAACAGATCGGGGGCCCGTTCGAGGATGTGCCGCATCCAGGGTTGATCGTGGACCTTTGAGGGTCGAACGACGGGCGTCGTTTCCTCCAGTCGATCGCCCGGCCGGTAGCGAAACCCCTCCTCCACCCAGGGTTCGGAGTCGTCGAACCACCGGATCGAATGACACTGCCCGCAGATCTCACTGGCGCGTTCGTGTTCGAGGCGCGCGGGTTGGGTGATGGCCAATTCGGACGGCAGCGCGAGGCCGGGATGCTCCCGTCGTTCGGCGGCACTGTCGCGCATCCGCCGCACATGCTCGTCTCCTGGCCCATGGCAGGCTTCGCAGGCGATGCCAAGGTCGGCCACCCGGGTGTCGAAGAGTTCCTGTTCGCGTCGCGGGCGCGGCTGGCCAGCCGTCGCGTGGCATCGGATGCACGTCATGTTCCAGGTCTCGACGGCCGGATCCGCCGTCGGATCGCGGATGAACACCTCATTGCGCGGCGCCCAGCGGCCGTCCGCGATCAGCCAGGTAAACGGGAAACCCAACTGGGCATTGCCAAAGCCGGCCGGCAGCCAGAAGACCTGCATATGGTGGGAACCGGTGACCAGCCCCATACGCACACGCACCGGCGGGGGCTTCGAACCGGCGGGGGCTTTCCGCCATTCCTCCAGATCATCGATCGCAACCCAGAAATCGTTTCCCTCCCGGCTGAGACGGAACCGTTCACCGCCCGTTTCGAGGACCACGCCGTCGAAGTTCGCGATCACCGAGTTGGTGCCGGGGATCTGCGTCATCCGACTGTGAAAGGATCCGCGCCAGGAGTTGTGATTGTCCGCGTGGCATTCGGCGCAGGCGTCCGAGCCGGCGTATCCCGGGGGGCCGCCGATCCTGGGCCGGGCGCCAAGGACGACAATGGAGTTGGAAGAGGGTGCGGTGCCGGTCGTGGGGAGGGTGGTGGTGACGGTCGAAGGGACCGGGGGCAAGTCGCGGGCCCCGCCCGACAATGGGCGCGGGGGACGATCGCAACCGGTGACGAGGACCAGCGCCACCCAGAAGAAAGGGGATACCGGTAAGGTATCCCCTGGTCGGCGGCTGCCTGAAGACGGTCTCAACGAACGCGGCGTGACTTGCGCAGGACGTTGATGGCGGCCTGGGCACGGGGATCGCCATTATTGGCGGCCTCGGCCAGTTCATTCTGCAGGTCGGTCATGCGCTTGTTGTAATCCCAACTTTGCTGGAACGTCTGGGCTGACCCGCTGAATTGAACCTGGAGGAGGGTTTCGGTCGCTGTCTTCCAATCCTTGCTCTGGAGCGCCTTGTCGGTGGTGCTCATGGCCTGGCCGACATCGATGGGATCCGCGGAGATGACGATCGGATCCGTGGTGGTCCCCTCGGCGGCGGTCCCCTCCGTGGCGGCTTCAGTCCCTTCGGCGGCGTCTCCGGTTGTTTCCGTCGGACCAGGCGCCGCCTCGGACTGCGCTGATTCGGATTTCCTGCACGCCGATAACGAAAGGATCGTGGCGACAGCAAGCAGCGAGAGCCATGCAAGCGAGGTCGCTCGCGAACGGTTGACAATGTTGGACGTATTCATGGCTGAAGGAATCCCTCCTTGCGGCGATGGGCCTGGCGGTCACAGCCGGTTCCAGGCCACTCCAACGGCCGCCGCTCCCAGGGTGGCGCCACCTCTCGCAGTGGGTTATTGCGCGCCGCCACGGGCTGAATTCGGGTCGCACCACAGTTCATTGGGCACATCGCGAAGGCCGGCGCCCCGACCGTCGACGCGACCGGCCAATTCGTAGAACTTGTGATATTTCAAAGTCATGGCGGAACCGGAAATCAGGCCGACAGCGCCGCCGCCTTTGACATCGACCCGCTCATTGCCGGCGATGCCGCCGCCGTGGCGCTGCGAGATTCCCTCATCGGGGAAGCTCGAGCAGTCATTGAAGAAGAACGGCTTCATCTCGTCGGCTTCCCACTGAAGGATGACGGTGGGTTTGAAGGCGGTGATGCGGTGGGTGAGAAGACGTGAATCCCAGCCCGCGAGGTTGCCGAAGCTAATGAGCGCCCCGTTCCACACATAGCTGCTGACCTTCTGGTCCCGCTGCCGGAACTGGGCCTTCTTGATGCCAGTTTGCTCCACCTTGTCCCTCGGGCACACGAGGATCTGGGCGGTATTGAGGAAGGGGTAGAGTTGGCCGAGTTTCACCTTCTCCAGTTGATTCGAGAAGTTGCGCTGGGTCGGGAGGACCTCCCCGGCGGCGGTTGCCATGTTGGGACCGTGAGCCCAGCACTTCACCGTCAGACCCCACCCCGGCGAGGGCATGTATTCCTCGTTGTCGCCGGTGTACATGGTCATCGCGAGCATGATCTGTCTGACGTTGTTCAGATCGAGGGTGTTTTGAGCTTTGTCCTTCGCCTTGGCCAAGGCCGGAAGAAGCATGCTGGCCAGGATGGCAATGATGGCGATAACGACCAGCAGTTCGATCAGGGTGAATGCCGTGATCGAACGGGCGGAGGCTTGCCGACGGTCGGGGTGCGGAAGGGCGTCTGGCTTCATGGCACTTGTCTGGGGTCGGATGATATTCAGCCTCCCACCGGGTGCCGTCAACGTCCTGTTCAAGGCCGGGGGGGATCGGCGCCGATCGGACACGCAGTAGGGGATTGGACGCTGAATAGCACGACGGGGAAGGCGCGGGAAGTGTGCTTTGAGGGGCACAGCGCCCCGCCTTCGTGGGCGTCAGCCCACGACGCCCAGGACTGGGGAAGGCCCCTCGAGGAGAGGCGGGCGCGCCGGTTATTGGTTCGCCTTCGGCGGGTCGGCCTCGGCAAGGAGGGTGGTCACCTTGGATTCCAGATCGTCGCGCCCGTTGATGTCGCGGAGCACGCCCTTCTTGTCGATCAGCCACATCGTCGGAATCGCCTGGATGCCGAAACGCTGGCCCAGCACATTCTCCCAGCCTTTGCCATCGAAGTACTGCGGCCACGTCATCTTCTGTCGATCGATGAACTGGACGAGGTCGTCCTTTTCATGATCGAAGCTGATGCCGAGGATTTCGAAGCCCTTCGGATGCAATCGCTCGTAGGCGGCCTTTACGTTGGGCAATTCCGCCACGCACGGACCGCACCAGGTCGCCCAGAAATCGATGAGCACAACCTTGCCTCGCCGATCGGCAAGATCGATCTGAGTCCCGTCGAGGGCGGCGAACTTGAGGTCGAGGGGTTTGCCGACCATTTCGATCCGGTCCAGGAGCGACTGCGCGGCGGTTCGGACTTCCTCCGGGGCGTTGGTGGACACAAGCGGCTTGACCATGTCACGCGCCTTCTCCGCCGGGGCCTCCGATGCAAGGTTGAGGAGCAACTGGTAGGGCTCAGATCGCGCCGGGAACTCCCGGATCAAGTCCTGGGCGGACTTCTCCAATGCCGCGCGGGCGACGTCGTGACCCTGCGGGATCAGCAGCGAGGCGGCACGCTGGGCCGCGGCCAGGCGGATCTCAAACCGATCGTCCTCCGTGGTGGCCGGATCCTTCATCCGTTTGGATTCGAGGGTCTCGAGGCGGGTAAGGACATTGGTCTTGCCCAATTGAATGGCGGCATCGAGAAGGCGCACTTCAAAACCTCGGGCCTGCTCGGCACGCGCGTCGTTCGGATACTTGGTGTAGAAGTCGTGGGCAGCGTCGGCAACCTTCAACGCGGTCTCCCCGCGGGACAACTGAAACGCCTGGATCGCGGCCTGGTCGGGCTTGTTGGTCGCCCATTCGGCGGGGGGCTCGGGCGGTCGGGTGAAGAGTTCCTGCAACTTGTTCCAGTCCTCATCGGCGGCATTGCCTCCCGGCTGGGCCGCTGTGGCCGCAATGGGAAGCGCGGTGGGTGTGGGTGCGTCGGCGGCGGGTGTCGCCTGGGCCGTCGCCGCCGTCGGGGAGGCCTCGGCGTTTTCCTTGGGACCGGAATCACCACACCCGGACAACAGGAGTCCGAGGGCCGTCAGGGCGGCCGGGGCGATCAAGGCGGCGCGATGACGCCGCGGGAGGTGTACGATAGGGTGCATAAGCGAGGTTCGGACGGGGGTCTCGGACGGATCAGCGGACAGTATCGTGGCCGGCGCGGGCACCTTCCAGACAACCCTCCCCCCAGACCAGAGTCAGCAACGGCCGCCCGGCCGCGTGACCGCTTGGGAAATCAGGTTGTGAACGATGTTTCATGGATCAGGCCCAGCGGCGATAGTGGGCACTCGTTTTGGTCCCAGTGCAAGTCTGTGCAAAGCGACGCCCACGGAGAGGCGGCACATGCCTCGCCGTTGCTCCGGGGGGTTTAAGGCCAATTCGAGGACGCGCCCTCTCCACGTCTCCGAAATCGGGTTGCCGCTCGGCTCCGGCTATGGGGATAACCGGGGATGCGATTCCTGTGGGTTCGGTTGATTGGGTTGCAGAGAGCCCGTCTGAGAATTAGGACGGCGGTGATCGTTCCCACCGCGGCTGGTGATCCAGCCCCGATAGCCCCATTCGTGTAGGACATTCGATTCATGCACCCGATCGCGCTCCTGGCACTGCTGCTGATCCTGGCCCGCTGGGTGGGCCAGCTCGGCTTGGAATGGTTGAACCGCCGCCATGTTCGGGCACACGCCGACCATGTGCCGGCGGTGTTCGCCGGGATCATCGATGATGCGACTTACGGCAAGGCGGTCGCCTACACGCTCGCGAAAAATAGACTGGGCGTGATGGAGGCAACCCTCAGCACCGGCGTCCTCATCGCCGTTTTGTGGAGCGGCCTCCTGCCATGGGCCTGGGATGAATGGACGCGCGCGGCGGGCCACGCGTCCTGGGCCGCGGCCGCCGGTCTCTTTCTGCTGGGTGTGATCGTGGCAATTCCGGGCCTTCCATTGGATTGGTGGTCGCAGTTTCGCCTCGAAGCCCGCTTTGGATTCAACACGACCACCCCGGCGACCTGGTGCCTGGACCGATTGAAGGCGCTCCTGCTCGGGGCGGTCGTTGGCATTCCCCTGCTGACCCTCCTCCTCGCGTGGGCCGGCTGGGCAGGAAGACTGTGGTGGCTCTGGGCGGCAGCCACGGTGATCGGCTTTCAGGCCCTGATGCTGGTCGTCGCCCCTGTCCTCATCCTGCCGTTGTTCAACAAGTTTCAGCCCCTCAGGGTGGGGCCGTTGCGCGAGCGCCTCCTCGCCCTCGCCGACCGAACTGGCTTTCGCACCCGTGGAATCGAGGTCATGGACGGCAGCCGCCGCTCGCACCACGCCAATGCCTTCTTCACCGGGCTGGGTCGGTTCCGGAAGATCGTCCTGTTCGACACGCTTATGAACCAACTCGGGGACGAGGAGATCGAGGCGGTGCTTGCGCACGAGATCGGGCACTTTCGGCGGCATCACGTCCCGAAGCTGCTGGCAGGGTCCGTGGTGATGACCCTGGTGGGATTCGCGGTCCTCGGCTGGCTGGCGGAGCAGCCCTGGTTTTTCCAGGCGTTTGGGTTCCAGGCGGCCTCGATCCCCGTGGCGCTGCTGCTGTTCGTCCTGCTGTCCGATGCGGTGGGATTCTGGGCGGCGCCCCTCATGCACGCCCTCTCCCGGTGGTATGAGTACGAGGCAGACGCCTACGCTCGAGGGGTCCTGGGGCGGGCGGAACCCATGATCTCCGCCTTGAGAAAGCTGCACACGAAAAACCTGGCCAACCTGACGCCGCACCCGCTTTACAGCCGTTTCCACTATTCGCACCCGACCCTGCTCGAGCGGGAGCAGGCACTCCATGTGCTGGGCTAATGGTGGTGCGGACCTCCCCCGCAGCAGCGATGACAGGAACCGGGTGTTCCGGTGCATTCCGCTCCGACCGAGTCGCTCCCTGACACGCTGGACCCCGAGGAAGCAAACACGGACAGGCGCTTTGCCAGGTGCGTGGAGCCACAATGGGGACAAGGCGTTCCCTCCCAATGGCTGGACCGAACGAGGATCTCGCTGTCCCGTTCGCAGGATTCGCAATGGAATTCGTAGATCGGCATGGATCGGAGCATGGCGGGCGCCCGTTCGGCACTCAAGACGTGAGGGACGCGGGCTTCGATCCGTGCCAGCCCCTGCAGGGGACTCCCAGGACTGACGCGAACCGGCGCCGGGATGTATTTGTCCCTCGCCTTTTGGACGGACGACGGCCATTGCTGGTGCAACGCCGATGAGCGACTCCCCGTCCGTGTCCCCGACAGGCCGGCCGCTCGGCCGGACTCGGTTCACCACCGAACTGCAGGTGCGTCCGGACGACATCGACATGTTCCAGCACGTCCACAGCAGCCGGTACCTAGACTATGTCCTGACCGCGCGGTTCGATCAGATGTCGCGGTGCTACGGCATGGGGATGCTCGAATTCCTGCGGTTGGGATTGGCCTGGTTTCAGACCTCGGCCCACATCGAATTCAAACGCCCACTCCGGCTCGGCGACGGATTTGAGGTGACGACATGGGTCGAGGAGATGGGCGCCGACACCGTCCGGATCGATTTCGAGATCCGACGGAAGGACGGCCGCAAGCTGTGTTGCTCGGGGCACTGCCATTACACGCTGGTGAAGACAGGCACGGGACGGGCCGAGCGCATTCCCGGCGAAGTCGCGGAACGCTATGCGATCTAATTGGTTTTCGTGGATCCTGCGCCTGGTTGCAGGGGTGGCTGCACTTCTGCTCATCGGCGTTGCGGCCCTTTGGACGGTCAATTCGTTTGTCCCCGCTCCGGTCCCCCTGGGCGTCAAGGATGGACACCTGGCCGTCTGCCCGGATCGCCCCAATTGCGTGAGCAGTCAGGACGAAAGACCGACCCACCACATCGACCCGATCCCGTTTCGCGTGGGTCGCGACGCCATTCGACAGGACCTGAAGGAAGCGGCCGGCGCGCTCGGCAGGACTCGCGTCGTTACGGAAACGGGAGACTACCTCCACCTGACCGTGCGCAGCCGCCTCTGCGGATTCATCGATGATCTGGAATTCCTGATCGACGGCTCGAACGCTGTCGTTCAGGTGCGGTCCGCGTCCCGGCTGGGTTATTCCGATCTGGGAGTCAACCGCGCGCGGATCGAGGAGATTCGGCAGCGGTTGGAGTCCCGACAGGGCCGCTGAATTCGCAGGCGCAAGGGACGATGCCCGCGACGGGCGGCCGCCAAGGGATCAGGCGGATCCCGCGGTTCGGGATTCCTCGGGACGTCGGGAGAGGAGGAACAGTCTCGCCTTTTCGTAGCTCTTGCGTTCGAGGAAATGACGCAACTGGGCCGGGCACTCCTCGGGAAGGCTATGGGTGAGGCGATCCAAACGATCGAGAATCTGTCGCACGGGGGAGGGGCTGGGGCCTTGTTCATTCGAGGCGGCCCGTTCCAGTTCCTGGAGGGCGCCGAGGATCTCGGTCTCTGTTGAATTCACGACGCACTCCTAGCGCACTTGGGCGGGCGGCGTAAAGGGCGGAGGACGACCCCGGGAGCAGCGAATGTCACCTGGTTGTCACTTTGGTGTTGCCGCGCGGAAACCGATGCGTAACGTGGACGTAACAGGAGAAGGCATCATGAACGCGACGCCATCCAAATTGGAAGTAGCAGTCTGGTGGGTATTTGCAGCGATCATCCTCGGTGGCGCCGCCGTATCGTTCCTCTAACGGACCTCCTGGAACTGACCGGCCGAGTGCTGAGCCGTGACCAGCCACGGGTGGAGCGGGAACCGGGCGGATCTTCCGCGCCGTGTTCGCGTCCCATGTGGATCGCATCAAGGCTGGCGACTGTTTGGGGCATCAGCGGTTTCTTTCGGGTGTTGGATTGAGTTCCATCGATGCGCCGTGGAGTCTGGGCCGCGCGGCAGCGCGCCGCATCGATGCGCCCGGCGGATCTCCAGGTTGTCGGCACTGAAATCGCCATCCGCTGGGAGGATGGCAGCGAGACCTTCATACCTTTGGAGACACTTCGCCGCTCTTGCCCGTGCGCCAGTTGTGCCGGGGAGCGGGATGTTCTCGGGAATGTTTACCGGGGTCCCGTGCAATCCTTGAGTCCGCAGTCGACGCACCTTGTTCGAATCGTTCCGGTCGGCGGGTATGCCGTGCAGCCGGTTTGGGGCGATGGTCATAGCACGGGACTGTACAGTTTCGATTACCTTCGGCGGCTTGGATCCGCGGCCGACTGACGGCGGCCCGCCGCGTGTCTTCCGGCGAGTTTGACTTGAGCGGAGGACGCAAACGGGCAATGAGTTCCCGATGAACTTCCGAGGCGTGTTTGTCTCTTGCCTGGCGGCGCTGGTACCCGGTGTTGCCATTGCCGCCCTGACGCCCGAGCAGATCGACAAGCTCCCGCCACCGGCCTCGCGCGGAATCGATTTTTCCAAGGACATCAAGCCAATCTTCGACGCGAGTTGCTCGAAGTGTCATGGACGCGGCAAGGCCAAGGGCGGGTTTCGTCTCGACACCCGGGAAACCTTTCTCAAGGACGCCGATTCAGGGCCGGTGGTGGAGGTGGGCAAGAGCGGGGAGAGTCTCCTGATCGACGCGGTGTCCGGTCTGGATCCGGACTTGGTGATGCCGCAGAAGGGCTCGCGTCTCACGCCCGGGCAGGTGGGCCTGTTGCGAGCCTGGATTGACCAGGGATTGAAGTGGGATGCAGGCGTCACCTTCGCGCGGGAGCCGCACCGAAACCTGAAGCCCAGGCGGCCGGAGATTCCGCCAGCCTCGGCGGGGTTGAACCTGCCGGTCGATCGCTTTGTCTGGCGGTATTTCAAACATATTGGGTTTGAACCGCCGGCGCCCGTCGATGACCGGACCTTCGCCCGGCGGGTCTACCTGGACGCGGTCGGGCTGCTTCCAGGCGTGGATGAACTCGACGCGTTCCTGAAGGACGGGCGGCCGGACAAGCGCGAGCGGCTGGTGGAGGCGCTCCTTTCGGACTCCACCCGGTACGCGCAACACTGGCTGACGTTTTGGAATGATCTGCTGAGAAACGACTATCGGGGTACCGGCTATATCGACGGGGGCCGCGAGCAGATCACGGCGTGGCTGTACAAGGCGCTGAAGGACGACATGCCCTACGACCAGTTTGTGTCCGAGTTGGTCAACCCGGGAAAGGACGGCCCGCGGGGATTTACCAAGGGCATTGTGTGGCGCGGAGCCGTGAACGCCTCGCAGCGGCCGCCCATCCAGGCGGCCCAGAACATCTCCCAGGTTTTCCTGGGGGTGAACCTCAAGTGCGCCTCCTGCCACGACAGCTTCATTGACGACTGGCAACTCGCCGACGCTTACGGCATGGCGGGCATCTATTCGGACGAAAGGCTCGAGTTGGTCCGATGCGACAAACCGCTTGGAACTCACGCGCCGGTTAAGTTCCTTTTCGAAGAGATCGGAACGATCGACGACAATGCCTCCAAGGAAGAGCGCATCGCGAGGCTGGCCGAACTGATGACGGATCCGGCCAATGGCCGGGTCCCGCGGACCCTCGTGAACCGGCTTTGGGCACGCTTCATGGGGCGGGGCCTGGTTGAGCCGGTGGACGTCATGCAGAATGTCGCGTGGGATCCCGACCTGCTTGACTGGCTCGCCGAGGACCTTGTCCGTCATGGGTACGACTTGAAACGAACGATGACCCAGATCCTCACCTCCCGTGCCTACCAGTTGCCGGCGGTCGACCTGGGCGGTGACACCGCGAAGGACATTGCGTTTCATGGTCCCATCGTCCGCCGCCTCACCGCCGAGCAGTTTCGCGATGCCCTGGGACAGCTCACCGGCGTCTGGTATGACCGCCCAGAGGGCGGAATCGACAATCTGCTCTTCGAGAAGGGGCGTTCGATCGCCCCGCCCGTCACGGCGTTCTGGATCTGGTCCGATCCGCACGCGGCGGAGGGTGTGCCGCCTCAGACGGTCTATTTCAGAAAGTCCTTTGATCTCGACACAGTGCCCGGAGAGGCCGTCGCGGTCGTTCAGGCGGACAACACGTGCCGACTGTGGGTCAACGGCAGGGTCGCGCGTGGAGAGAACGATACTCCGTGGAACGAATCCAGCGTTGTGAACATTCGCCCCTTTCTCCGGAAAGGCGCCAACACGCTGGCGGCGGAAGTGACCAACGGGGGCGAGGGCCCGAATCCCGCCGGGTTCCTCCTCTATGCGCGGCTGAGGGGACAGGCGCCGGCGGGCGCCGAGGCCGGAACGACGGCGGCCCGGATCCTGGACTTCGCCACGGACGCCACCTGGCGGGTCGGCACGAACCGCGTTGATGGATGGGAGAAGCGCGATTTCAAGGAAGAGGACTGGTCTGCGGCGCAGGTACTGGGTCCGCCTGGGATGGAACCCTGGAGTACCGGCCCGCAGTTTGCGGCGACGGTTTCCGGTCACACGATCTATGGACAAGTCCGGTCCTCGCTGGTGGCGGCGGATCCACTGTCGGTGGCGATGGGGCGTCCGAACCGGGAACAGGTGATGAGCGCCCGGTCCTACACGGCAACGACGATTCAGATGCTGGAATTGACCAATGGCGAGACGCTGGCCGATGTGCTGAAGAAGGGAGCGGAGGAACTCATGCGCGGGGCGCCAGCGGCGCCCGCGATCGTGGATCGTGTGTTCGAACGCGGCCTCTGCCGCGCCCCGAGCCGCGAGGAGGCGGCCATGGCTTCGGAGTTGATAGGAAAGGAACCGGCGAAGGACGGCGTCGAGGATCTGCTGTGGTCGGTGGCGATGTTACCGGAGTTCCAGTTGATCTACTGAACGACTTTTCGGAACGCCTCCAAGGTCACGGCGACCCGGGTGCTCCGGCGGTGTCGGGTGGCTTCTGCGTGTGACGGATGTCACGCGCCTCGGAGAGGTAGACAACCTCCTCGGCGATGTTCTTGGCATGATCGCCGATCCTCTCCAGGCGCTTGGCAATCGACATCAGATTCAAACCACGGGTCAGATGAGTCGGGTCCGACGCGATTTGACAGGTAAGTTCGCGATGGAACTGGCGGTTGAGTTGGTCGACCTCGACGTCACATGGAATGACCGAGCGCGCCTTCTCGGCATTTCCGGAGACGAAGGCATCAATGGCCGTCGCGAGCATGTCGAGGACGAGATCGGCCATGCGCGGCAGATCGATGGACGGACGGAGTTGCGGCTCCCGATTCAGCTGCCGGGCCCTGCGGGCGATGGCGGTGGCTTCGTCTCCGACCCGCTCGAGGTCGTGTCCGATGCGCGTGGCCACCATGATCAGCCGGAGATCGCGCGCCAGGGGCGCCTTGAGGAGGAGGAGGTAGGCGAGTTCGTCAATTTCCTTCTCGAACGAATCGAGGATATTGTCGCCATCCTCCACCTGGGCGGCGTGCTCGTCGTCGCGTTCGGTCAGGGCCTTGACGGATTGACGAAGGCTGGCGGCCGCGTGGCTCGCCATCGTCAGGACGCGCTGGCGCAGGTCGTTGATGTCGCTTTCGAACCGGGTCATTCGAACCTTCAGGAGGACGACAGACGCCCTTTTCCGGCCTCAGTTCGCCGGTCCGCCGTGCGGACGGATGCCGATGTCTCGGAGGCGATCCGGATGAGGGCCGTCCACTCCTCCACGCTTTGGAAGGACAAATGCCAGCGTTCACCCGAACCGTCCAGTGACGTAGTCCTCGGTCTGCTGCTTTCCGGGACGGGAAAAGATCCTGTGAGTGGGACCATTCTCGATGAGTTCGCCGAGATGAAAGAACGCCGTGAAATCGGAGATACGATTCGCCTGCTGCATATTGTGAGTGACGATGACGACCGTGTAGCGACGCTTCAGGTCGAGAATGAGATCCTCGATCCGGGCGGTTGCGGTGGGATCCAGGGCCCCCGCCGGTTCGTCCATGAGCAGGACCTCCGGATGAATGGCCAGGGCGCGGGCGATGCAGAGTCGCTGTTGCTGTCCACCGGAGAGTTGAAGGGCGTTCAGGCGCAGCCGGTCCTTCACCTCGTCCCAAAGGGCCGCCTGCCGGAGGCTTTCCTCAACGGCCGCGTCCAGGTCCCGCCGGGATAACCTCGCCCGCAGCCGCAGCCCATAGGCGATGTTGTCGTAAACGGATTTCGGGAAGGGATTGGATCTTTGGAAGACCATCCCCACGCGGCGCCTCAATTCGCTGAGATCCACGTCGGGCGCGTGAATATCCTGGTCATCCAGCGTGATCAGGCCTTCGGTTCGGGCGCCTTCGCTGAGTTCGTTCATCCGGTTGAAGCAGCGGAGGAACGTGGATTTTCCGGAGCCGGAGGGGCCGATCAGGGCCGTCACGGCGTGTTGTGGGACGTCGATGGAGACCTGCCGCAGGACCTGGCGCTCATGGAACCAGACCGAAACGTCCCGGGCCCGAAGGCTTGCCGTCCCGGCTGCCGGTGCCGCACTGACGTCGGCGGTTGTCGCGGTTTGGATCCACGGAGGAGTCATGCAGGGCGCTGGGAACGGGACCGACGCAGGCGCCCGCGAATCAGCATGGCGACGACATTCAAGCCGAGCGTCAGGGCGAGCAACACCAGAACCGTCCCATAAAGGACGGGACGGGTGGCATCGGGATTCGGTGTCTGCGTGGCGAGAACGAAGGCATGATAGCCCAGATCCATGAACTGGTCGGTCACAGATTCCGGCATGCGGGCCATGTAGTAGGCTGCCCCGGTGAACAGGATGGGGGCCACTTCGCCGGCCGCCCGGCTGATCGCGAGGATGGCCCCGGTAAGGATCCCCGGCAGGGCCTCGGGGAGGACCACGTGCAGGAGCGTCTCGAACCGGGTCGCGCCGAGGGCCAGGCTGGCCTCGCGATGCGCGGCGGGAATCGCGCACAAGGCCTCTTCCGTCGCAATGATGACAACCGGCAGGGTCATCACCGCCAGGGTCGCGGCCGCCCAGAGAAGGCTGGGCTTGCCCCATCGCGGTTCGCTTCCAGGGCCGCCCAGCAGACCGTCCAGTCCCCCCCCGACGAACCCGACGAAGAACCCGAGCCCGAACAGGCCGTAGACGATGGAAGGTACTCCGGCCAGGGTGTTGACCGCCGAGCGTATCCAATGCGCAGCCGGCGAATCGACGGGCGAGTATTCCACAAGGAAGATGGCCGTCAGGACACCAGCCGGGAGGACCAGGATGGTCATGAGAAGGACCCGCGCCGTCGTGCCCACCAGCATGGGCAGGAGTCCAGCGGTATCGGCATCGAACAGGTCGCCTTCCGTCCCTCCCGTCAGGAATCGCCATGACAAGGCACTGCGTCCACCCCAGCCAACGTGAAGGAGGATGGCCGCCAGGATGCCGAGGATGAGCATCGTGGCCACGCCGGTGAGTCCGCAGAAAAGGTGGGACGCCACGCGCGCGGCGCGAAGGCGCAATCGGCGCGGGGTCCCGAGGCCCTGGTGCGCGGCGTTCAAGGCCGGCCCTCCAGCCTGAATCGGTACCGGCGAATCACGGCGCCGGCGAGCAGGTTGGTGAGAAGCGTGACCCCGAAAAGGAGGGTGCCGATCAGGAACAGCATCCGGTAGTGCTGCCCGCCGAACACCGCCTCGTCCATCTCGGCGGCGATGGTGGCGGTCATGGTGCGCGCCGGCTGGAAGATGTTCCGCGACATCAGGGCGGCGTTGCCGCTTGCCATCAGCACAATCATCGTGTCGCTCATCGCCCGACCGAATCCCAGGACGACGGAGGCGATCAGGCCCGGGAGCGCCGCGGGCACGACGACCTGCCAGGCGGATTGCCACCGGGTCGCGCCCAGGGCGAGCGCGGCCGCCGGATAGTCGCGAGGAACGGCGGCGAGTGCCTCCTCGGCCAGGGTGAAGACGACGGGAATGACCGCCACCGCCAGGGCAACGCCCGCGACACACGCATTGAGCCGGGAGGCCGGCACTCCCAGCATCTCCGCCACGCCGCGAATCGGCGCCTCCACCAGGCTGGCGAGGACCACCAGCGCGATGAAACCGATCACAACCGAGGGAATCCCGGCGAGAAGTTCCACCGAGGGCTTCAACCATTCCCGAAGGAGCGGCGATGCAAACTCAGAGACGAACACGGCTGCCGCCACGGCCAGAGGGACCGCGATGATCACGGCGACCAGTGCCACCTTGAGACTTCCCACGAAGAGGGGAACAAGATTGTACTTCCGGATCAGGGAGATCGGCTGCCAGACAAACGCCGGGCGGCTATAGCCGGTCCATTGATGGGGCAGCAGGAGGTAGCGCCACCGCGCCGTGTTCACGCGTGCGTCCGGGTCGTGCAGGAAGCGTTCGGGAATCCGGTTTCGAGTCTCGACCTTCAGTTCCGCCAGATCCTGGAGCGCGCGGGAGTCGAGGCTTCGAAACTCCGCCGGTGTCAGGCCCAGGTAGGCGCGCAATTCACCGGGCGGCAGCCGCAGTGCCTGCCCGGCGGGAAGGACGTCCTGGACAAGCGCGGAGTTCACCTGTCCGAGGGCCACCGGCAGCGCCTCGCGGCCGATGAACAGGAAGATCAGCGCGATCATCAGGAGCGACGTGAGCGAGACGAGCATCAGGCCGATCCGAACAAGGGTATCCGCCCATCGACGTCGATGACGCCGGAGCCCATGGACCGCCGGGTGGGATGAAGCTCTCGACCTCACGGCGCGCTCAATTGCGCCCGGCGATCCGGGGGCAGCGGGAAGTAACCGACATCGCGTACGATGGCCTGACCGGCGTCCCCGCGAATCCAGGTGAGAAACCGCGCGACCGCCCCGTGGTCCAGGGCTGGATTCACATAGACGCGCAGGCTGCGGGAGATCGGATAGCGGGCATTCATGACGTTGGCCTCGGTGGGCAGGACGGGTTCGCCTTGCGCGGATCGGCGGATGGCCACCTGTCGCGCTCCCTCGCCATAGGCGACTCCTCCATAGCCGATCCCCCAGGCGTCCCGTGAAATGGCCGCAAGGACCGCGGCTGTGCCCGGCATGGTCTGCGTGTGCTGCGCGAAATCCCGGCCGTCGAGGACCTTTTCCTTGAAGAACTCATAGGTCCCCGAGCTGTTCTCGCGGCTGTAGAGGACGACCGGCGCATCCGGGCCGCCCACCGAGCGCCAGTTGACAATCTGGCCGGTGAACAGCCCGGCAAGCTGCGAAAGGCTCAGGACCTTGACGGGATTGGATTCGTTGACGAACACCACCAGGGCGTCGAGGGCAACTTCGTGGCCCACCGGCCGCCGGCGAAACGCCTTGATACCCGCCTCCGCTTCGTCGGGACGGAGTGGACGGGAGGCCATGCAGATCTCCGTCGTCCGGTTAATGAGGGCGGCCATTCCGGTGCCTGTCCCCCCACCGGTGACCTGGATGCTCACGCCGGAGTTGAGACGCGAGTAAGCCTGCGCCCACTGTTTCATGAGGATCACCATCGTGTCGGATCCCTTGATCGTAATATCGGTGCGGGCGGTGACCGGACCGGAGGCACTCCAGAGCGTCAGCATGCCGAGCAGGAGCGGCCGGAGCGTTGGTCGGCGGCCGGATCCAGAGGCATCGCCGGCGGAATCAAGGTGGGGTGATCCAGGGCACGGCATGAGGCACCATCGAAACACGGTCCGACGAAGCTAAGGCAGAAGTGTTACGGTTTTGTGACGACTGTTCATTGACGGATCTGGGAGTGACAGCCGGAATGAGATGCGATATTCGTGCGCGTCCTTCGGCATGCCTCTGACGCCCGGCTGGGAGCGGCGTGCCGCGGTCACTTGCCTCCGCCATGTTTTCACTTCAACGCCTCCTTGGACGGGATGACCTCTTCCTGGATCTCCTGGAAGCCTGTGCCACCGAAGCCCAGACGAGTGTCAACCGGCTGACCGCCATGCTTCGCTCCGACGCGACGCTGGATGCAGTGGATCAATTTCTGAATTCCGAGCGCAAGGAGCGGGAATTGTTGAACCAGATCGAGGAGAACCTGGTACGGACGTTTGTGACCGGGCTGGAACGCGAGGACATTGAGGCGTTGTCGCGCGCGCTCTTCAAACTGGTCAAGACCACGAAGAAGTTCGCGCAGCGGTACCGCCTCGTGGGCGATCTCGTCAAGGGGATCAATTTTACGAAGCAGGTTGAGTTCGTGGAACAAGCCGTCGGCATCCTGGGAGAGATGATCCGGGACCTCCGGAAGCTTCCTCCCCTGGAACGGATGAAGGCGCTCAACGATCGTCTGGAACTCATCGAAGATTCCGCCGACGAGGTGGTTGACGGTCTCGTCCGGGAGCTCTATCACGCGAATCTTCCGGCCGGCCAGTTTTTGGCGCGGAAGGATCTCTACGATCTTCTGGAGAAGCTGGTGGATCGTTGCCGCGACGTCGGAGCCATCGTCACCCATATCGTCCTGAAAAACTCCTGAACGCCATGGCGTTGATCCTCTGCGTCTTCGCCGTCGCGTTGGTGTTCGAATACATCAACGGTTTTCACGACACGGCGAACTCGATCGCCACGGTCGTCGCGACCAAGGTTCTGACCCCGCGCCAGGCGGTGGTCATGGCGGCGGTCACCAACCTGGCTGGCGCCCTCAGCGGCGCCGCCGTCGCGAGCACGATTGGCAAGGGACTGGTCGACATCGAGTACGTCACGCCCGCCACCCTGATGTGCGGTCTGATTGGGGCCATCGCCTGGAATCTCTACACCTGGCGCAAGGGACTGCCGTCCAGCTCGAGTCACGCGCTGATCGGTTGTCTGATCGGATCCACCCTTTCCGCGGCGCACGGAAACTGGGGCGTGATCAAGTTCTTCGTCGTCAAGACCCACAGCGTGTCGGCGATCGATCCGGCGACGGGCGCCACGGTCGTGCGCACGGTGACCGATTATGGCGGCCTGATCCCCAAGGTTGTCATTCCCATGTTTATCTCGCCCATCCTGGGCTTGATTCTGGGTTACCTCGTGATGGCGGCCCTGTATCTCCTCCTGCGCCGCGCGCACACCCGCACGGTGAATGTCGGTTTTGGTCGGGCCCAGTTGGTGAGCAGCGCCGTGATGGGATACGGGCACGGACTCAACGACGCCCAGAAGACGATGGGGATGCTCGCCCTGCTGCTGGTGTCCGCCACCAGCGAGGGAATGTTCGCCCATCTGCCCGGCTTCCTGAGTTTCCTGAAGGCGGCGCCACCGGCGCCGGGCCAACCGCTGTACGTGGCACCCTGGATCAAGGTCATTTGTGCATTGACGATGGCGGCGGGGACCTACGCCGGAGGCTGGCGCATCATCCGGACCCTCGGCCATAAGATGGTGAAATTGCACCCCGTGCATGGATTTGCAGCGGAAACCACGTCGGCGGCGATCATCGGCGTGGCCAGTCATTGGGGAATCCCTCTGTCCACGACCCACGTGATCTCCGCTTCGATCATGGGGGTCGGCGCCGCCAAGAATCTTCGGCGCGTGAAATGGTTCGTAGTCGAGCGCATGGTCTGGGCGTGGATCTTCACCATCCCCGTGACGGGCGCGCTGGGATACCTCCTGGTGCTGGCCATGCGGGGCTTCGTCGGCGGTTGAAAATGGGGCTCGACCCGACCGGTCGGCATCGGCATTTCGGCACCGTCGTAACGCAGTTGTCACCGCCGCGTCGTTCCTTCGAAACCGCCTCCCGGTAGCGATCGGGGATGCGTCGATTCCAGCTTGTCCTGCTGGCCGCCTGGATCCCGGTGGGAATCGCGGCGGCGGCCGATGTCCCGGTGGCGACCACGCGCGATCTCGTTTCCCAATGGGTTCAGACCCAACAACTCATCTCACGGACCCAATCCGACTGGGAGCGCGACCGCGAGATGCTGGAGCAGACGAAGGCGCTCTATCAGCAGGAACTCAAAAAGCTCGCCGATTCGCTGACCCGGGTGTCGACCAACAGTTCTCAGGTTGACCAACAGCGTGCGCGCGCCGAGGAGGACCTGTCCCGCGCGACCCAGGCCCTCGCCGCCGCCCGCCAATACGTGACCCACCTCGAGGCGGAGATCCGGAGCTTTGTCCCTGTGCTTCCTCCGCCCCTGATCGAGCAGGCCCTTCCCCTTCTCAATCGAGTCCCGACCAATGCCACATCGGCCGTGAAGGCCCCGGTGACGGAGCGATTGCAGGCGGTGGTCGGACTCCTGAATGAAATAGACAAGTTCAACGGCAGCATCAGCGTCGTCAGTGAACGCCAACGCGATGGCCAGGGGCACGAGGTCAGCGTGGACACCTTGTACGTCGGCCTTTCGGGCGCTTATTTTTCCGATCCCACGGGACGTGTGGCCGGGATCGGGACTCCCGCCGCTGACGGCTGGAAATGGGAACTCAAATCGGATCTCGGGGATAGCATTCGCGGCGCGATTGCCATGTACCGGAACTCGAAGCCGGCCGCCTTTGTGGGCCTTCCCGCCCGCATCCAGTGAACTCTGAAGCCTTTCGGGCCCTCTCCATGAATCGACCCTCACCCCATCCCTCTTCGAGCCGGTCGGAGACGCCAGCCCGGCGACTCCGGGGTCGGGCAACGGGGGTCCATGCGCTGGTCCTCCTGCTGTTCGTGGCGAATGTCCCGCCGCAACGCGCCGACGCGGCGGCCGAAGATTTTGGGGCCATCGCCGGCGTGGCGCGACGCGATCTGGACGCCGCCCTCAAGCGCTTGAGCGACATTCGCGCGGACATCGAGCAGCAGAAGATCTCCCTTGGACGTGAGGTGAGTTCCCTCGAACAACAGGTGCTGGACCGCCGCTCCGAGGTGCAGCGCGCGGAACGTTTCCAGGAAAATGCGCTCGTGGAACTCAACGCCCTTAAGGCCCAGGCCCAGGCCCGCGGGGACGAAGCCAAGTTCATCGATTCCCTGCTCGCCGAGTACGAGCGGGCATTTCGAACCCGGCTTCATATCGGCGAAGAGGCACGGTTCAAACCGCTCCTGGATGCGGTCGACCGCGGCGCGATGGCCATCGACGCCACCCCCGCCGAGCGCATCGCATCGAGGCTTCGACTCCTGCAGATCTCCCTGGATCACCAGCATGCGCTCGTCGGCGGCGACACCTTCGAAGGACAGGCGCTCGCTCCCGACGGCCGAATTGTCTCGGGCGGGATCGCGCTCATGGGGCCAATCGGATTGTTCGCGGGAACGAATGTCCCGGTCGTCGGGCTTCTGCAGCAGGCGTTGAACAAGGCGGATCCCGCCGTGGTGGCGCTGCCCGGTGATCTCAACGACGGCGTCCGGGCGCTTGCGACCCGTGGCGAGGGGGTGCTCGCGCTCGATCCCACCCTCGGAAATGCGGTCAAACTCGCCTCCCTCCGCGAGAGCCTCGGTGCGCATATCGTCAAGGGGGGCATCACGATGGTTCCCATCCTCGGTCTTGCGGCCATCGCCCTGTTCATCGCTGGTCTCAAGTGGTTCCAGTTGTCCCGGCTGCGCCTGGCGACACCGGCGGATCTTCAGCTCGTGTTGAGCCGCTTGGAGGGAGGCGAGATGGATCGTGCCCTCGCCCACGCGCGCGGCATTCCGGGGCCCGCGGGGGAACTGCTCGCCACCGCGGTCGAACACGCCGACGAAAAAAAGGAATACCTCGAGGAGGTGCTCTACGAAAAGATGCTGGCGTCCAAGCCGAAGCTCGAGGCGTTCCTTCCCTTCATTGCGCTGACGGCGGCCGCGGCCCCGCTCCTGGGATTGCTCGGGACCGTCACGGGAATGATCACGACCTTCAATATGATCAGCATCTTCGGCACGGGCGATCCGCGGACGCTTTCCTCCGGGATTTCCGAGGCCCTGATCACCACCGAATACGGGCTGTACGTGGCGATCCCCGCGGTGCTGGCCCATGCCTTCCTGAGCCGGAAAGCAAAGGGCGTCCTTGGCAGCATGGAGCAGACCGCGGTGGGTTTCATCAACGGGGTTCCCGACCGAGCACCCGCGCTCGCTCCGCCGTGAGTTCCGCGATCCAGCATTTCCTCGACCGGATCTGGCGGTCCTGGATCGACGGCGGATGGACCATGGTTCCGCTGGCGATCCTCGCGGTGGTCCTTTACGCCAGCGGCCTGCGTCTCCTGCGGCGGATTCCGCGGCGGGAATGGAGGACCCTCTCGGATGAACAGATGCGGCAATGGATTCGCGATCCCTCGCAGGCCACCGGTGAATTGGGAGAAATCATCCGGTACACCCAGGACGGGGTGAGTTCGATCGAGGAATCCACGCACCGTTTCGCCGAGGTCGAGGCCGCGCGGATTCCGGACGTCGATCGCCGTCTCGCGGCGGTCAACGTGCTCGTGGCGGCTGCGCCATTGATGGGCCTGCTCGGCACCGTCCTCGGAATGCTCGTCACCTTTCAGGCGATCTCAACGGGCGGCGGCAAAATGGTCGACATGATGGCCCGTGGAATTTCCGAGGCGCTCATCACGACCGAAATGGGGCTCCTGATCGCGCTGCCCGGCATGATGCTTTCCTTTGCCATCCGGCGGCGGCGAAACGAGTACGTCAGCCTCCTGGCTCGTCTTGAATGCATCACGTTGCGGTATCTGCGCCCGCGGCTTCATGGGATGACCCGGGCCTTCGTGCGGCCCGCTGCAGGAGGATCCGCGGCGGCCTGCCGACCCGCCCCACGCCCGCGTCTCGAGAAGCCGCGGTCCCATTCGGAATCGGCTCCCCCGGACGACAATCATTCCCGCCCATGAAATTCCGCCGTTCCCTGACCGAGGCCGATGAGAATGCGGACATCAACATGTCCCCGCTGATCGACATGGTGTTCATCCTCCTGATCTTCTTCATCGTGACGACGAGTTTCGTCGAGGAATCGGGCGTGGACGTGGACAAGCCTTCGGCGGCGTCGGCATCGCGATTGGACAAAAACAGCATCATCCTGGCGATTACCGCCCAGGGCCAGGTGGTTTATGGAGGAAAGGAGATCGGGATGGGCGGCATCCGTCCGCTCGTCACCCGTCTCTGTGAGCACGATCCGCTGCCGGTGATCATTCAGACCGACCGTGCGACCCCTGCCGGCACCCTGGTCCGCGTGATCGACGAGGCGAAGCTCGGCAAGGCCAAAAACGTCAGCATCGCGACCGAGCGAGGGACCTGAGTTCCGCGGACCTGTCTCCATGCATCGGGTTTTTCAACCACCGCGACCGAAGACCGCCTGGAGCGTCGAATGGGTCGGCGCGTTCGCGTTGGTGCTGCTGATCTTCGGGGTGCTGCCGTTCACCACCGCCGTGTCCGCCTCCCGCAACCGGCAGTTGCTCCTGAGTCGGGTCGACGTCGCCCCGCCTCCGCCGCAGGCGGAGGTTGAAGAGGTGCGGCCACCGCCCGAGGAGAAACCGCCGGAGGAAAAACCACCTGAGTTGAACAGCGAAGCCCCGCCGCCGCTGAACTTGAGTGTCAGTCTCGAGGTGGCGGTAGGGACGGGAGGGATGCTGCCGATGGCAGGGTTTCAGGCGGGCGAGGGAGGTGCCGGCCTTGATGCCTTCGATGTCGCGGACTTGGAACGGCGGCCTGAAGTGATTTCGCAGGTTCCCCCGGCCTACCCCGCCGAGCTGCGCAAGGCCCGCATCGAAGGCATGGTCACCATCGTCCTGCTCCTGGACGACGAAGGGCGCGTGCAGGACCCAAGGGTCGAGAACTCCTCGAGACCGGAGTTCGAGAAACCGGCACTCGAGGCGGTTCGTCGATGGCGCTTCAAACCAGGGATGAAGGAGGGCAAGCCCGTCAAAACGTACCTGCGGATCCCGATCCGTTTTCGAATCTCCAACTCGTGAACCCTTCCGATGTCATGCGACGTCTCACCCTGAACCGGCTTTCACCCGATCCCTTCCCCGTCCGACCGGAGAGGGTGCCCCCGCGGCTGTGGAACCGGGTGAGGGCTTCCCGCCTGAGCGTGCTCATCGTCGCGGGTGCGCTGATCCGCCTGACATGGAGTCTCCCGGCCGCCGAAGGGGCGCGCGCGGGCCGGGAAGGCAGACGCGGCGCGGAGGGGAGCCGGCCGGCCTCCCAGGATCGTTCGTCGGCGCCCGGCACTTTTGCACCGCTGCCGGAGGATCATCCGCTGGCATCGATCTGGAACAACCCCGATTTCGTCCGTCGCCTGGTCGGGAGTTACGGATTTCTTTCCGAGGCGGAGCCACGAATGACACCGGAAGAACAGGCGCTCTACCGGGACAAGATTGTTCCAATCCTTCGCGAAGATGCGAAGAAGGCGATCCCGGACCTCGAGGCCGCGGTGAAGCCCGGGGCCTCGGCCGTTTTCGACTTCACACTCGGCACCATTTACTTCCAGAACGAGAATTTCACGAATGCCGTCAGGTATTATGAACAGGCGCTGGCGAAATTTCCGGATTACCGGCGGGCCCAGCGCAACCTGGCACTCACGCTCGTACGGGAGGGAAAATACGAGGAGGCGGTGAAGCCACTCACTCGGGCGATCGCACTGGGAGGCGCCGACGGTCGGCTCCTGGCGCTCCTCGGCTTCTCGCACTTGAACGCCGGCCGGTGGGTCTCCGCAGCGGCCGCCTATCGCGAAGCGATCGTCTACGAACCCGAGAACCCGGACCTGAAGCTCGGGCTCGTGAAGGCCTGCATCGGCCTCAACGATCTCGACGCGGCGGCCGCGATGCTCGAGGAGATGCTTGAGCAGCATCCCGAACGCGACAACCTGTGGGCCCTTCAGGCCAATGTATTCATCCAGCAGGAGCATCCGGAGAAGGCAATCGTCAACCTCGAGATCCTCCGAAAGATGGACAAGGCGACCGCGAACCAACTTTCGCTTCTGGGCGACCTCTACATGACGCAGGACAATCGGGACCTGGCACTCGCCGCCTACCTGGAGTCCCTCGACCGCGATGCCGCCAAGAGCCCGGTCCGCGGTCTGCGCCCGGCGGAGATCCTCCTGAGCCGTGGAGCGTTCGCCCAGGCCAGTCCCTTGCTCGCTCGCATCCGGGCGGCGGGCGACCTTGGACCGGAGGATACGCTGAAGCTTCTCAAGCTCGAAGCCCGCTTGGCCCTCGCGACGGGTCACGCCGACAAAGGCATCGAAACACTGGAGGAGATCATTCGGAGGAATCCGCTGGACGGCGAGGCGCTCCTGCTCGCGGGAGACTACCATGCCCGGAACGGGGAGCCCGAAAAGGCCGCGTTTCGGTACGAAACCGCGTCAAAAATCGAGGGCTTCGAGGCGGATGGGTTTCTGAAGCTGGCGCAATTGCGGGTTCGCCAGCAAAAGTATGCCGAGGCGGTGGAATTGCTCCGGCGCGCGCAGCGTCTCAAGCCGCGCGACAACGTGGCGAATTACCTCGAGAAGGTGGAGCAGGCGGCCACGCGATCGCGCTCATGATTCCTGGCTCCGCGGAGGGCGGGCATCGAGACCGTCCCGACCATCGTGGCCCCGGCCCGTGGAGACGCGCCTTCGGCACCCGCCCCGCGGACGGCGGATTCCCGGCAAGGCCCGGTTCGCGTCCGCGACGACACCCTTCTTCAAGGTGGATCCTTCACCTCCTGTCCATCTTTTGTCTGTATCTTCCCCTTCCGCTGGCCGCCCAGGAGACAGGTTCGATAGCCGGCGTCCTCATCGAATCCTGGGATGGCAAGCCCCTCGGGGGCGCGACGGTGCTCGTTCGCGGGACGACGCTCGCGACCACGACGGATGGTTCCGGGCGTTTCCAGATCCGTGGCGTGCCGCCCGGCGACCAGGTTGTGCGGTTCTCGCGCCCAGGGTACGCGACTGCGGTTGTCACCGATGTTCGTGTCCTTCCGGGGCAGTCCACGACCGTCAACGGCACGCTGCGCCCGGAGTTTTTCGAGATGGAGGAGTACGAGGTGACGGCGGAAGTCTTCCAGGAACAGGCCATCGCGATCCTCCAGGAGCGGCAGGGGTCCAGCGCCATCATGGACGCGATCGGTTCCGAACAGTTCCGGAAGCTGGGCGTCTCCGACGCGGCGGATATCATGACACGAGTAACCGGGACGACGGTCGTCGAGGGCAAGTTTGCCGTGATTCGAGGTCTTGGAGACCGCTACAATATCACCCTGCTGAATGGCGCCGAGGTTCCGACGGCAGACCCCTACAGGCGGGCCGCGCAGCTGGACATGATCCCCGCGGGCATGATCGACCGGGTCCTCGTCAGCAAAACCTTCACCCCGGACCTGCCCGGCGGATTTGCCGGGGGCGCGGCCAACATCATCACCCGGTCCTTTCCCGACAAGTTCACCCTCGATGTCACAATCGGCGAGGAATACAACTCGCAGGCCACGGGAAACCCGGACTTCCTGACCTATGATGGTGGCGGCACGGATTGGGCGGGATTCGATGACGGGACGCGGGCATTGCCGGCGTCGCTTCGGCATGTCACAGGCGCGGACCTGTCTGCGCCGGCGCGGACCGGGAGCGAGACGCCGGAGCAGGCCATTGCCCGCCGACAACAGGCCGACCGGGTTCAGGCGTATCTCAATGCCTTTCCGTCCCACCAGTTCGCGCCGGCGTCGAAGGCGCCTCCCCCGAACACCGTGGGTTCGCTTTCTGTCGGCGACACCTTTAAGGCGGGTGCAGGAAAGCTCGGATATCTCGCGTCGGTCTCCTACTGGAGAAAATATTACTTCTACGACGACGGCTATGCCGCGAAGTACCGAAATGCGGACATCGATGATGCTCCCTATGAATCCTACCTGGACTCGCGATCCCTGACTGACGTCAACTGGTCCGGCGTCGTCAACCTGGGCTACCACCTCAGTGACGAGCACGAATTCGGTTTCAACTTCATCTACAATCGTGTTGGTGAGGATATCGCCAGGCGGCAGGTGGGGGCGCGGCCCGAGAACGTCCCCGGCGCCGTCGTGGATCGCAGCACCCTTTATTGGACGGAACGGGACCTGCTCAATTTCCAGATGCTCGGTCACCACGATTTTCCGGATCTTGCCCGTATGCATGCCGACTGGCTCGTCGCGCTTGCCGAAACCAGCCAGGACGAACCGGATCAGCGTTACTTCAATTACGGGCACAATCCCGATTTCACCGGGAACTTCGTCAACAACAACTCCCTCCCGGAGCCGAGCGTTCCGACGCGCAATTTTCGATCACTCGATGAAACCAGCCTCAGCGCCCGATTCGACGACACGGTCAAACTGAGACTCCTGGGTGGCCGCGACTCGGTTCTTGGCGTCGGCACCTCGGTGGCCTTTTCGGATCGCACGTTCTTTCAGAAATCCTTCGCCTTTGAGACCGGCATTCCCGAGGACCAGGATCCGTGGACGGCATTTGGGGATCCGAACACCTACTTCACGCCCGACAATCTGCAATACAAGACGACCGTCACTTCGCGGGGTGCGACAAACTACCTGTTCGCGAGGAGATTTCAGACGCAACAATTCGGGGACTATTCCTACACCGGCTCGCAGGAGATCCTGGCCGGCTATTTCAAGATCGAGCAGCCGATCACGGACTGGCTGAAGGTTATCGGCGGGTTGCGGCCGGAGGGCACGGACCTGCGCCTCGATTCCGTGTCCAACCGCGGCAACACCAATGCCGGCATCCAAAGGCTCGATGTCCTTCCGTCCGCCGGTCTTGTGTTCGCGCTGAGCACGAACATGAATCTCCGGCTCAGCTACAGCGAGACCCTCGCGCGGCCCACGTACAGGGAGTTCGCCCCCTACGAGTCGTACGACCCTTTCGGAGACGAGATCGTCCGGGGAAATCCCAATCTCAGGATGACGGACATCCGAAATTACGATGTTCGCTGGGAATGGTTCCCGACCGCGGGCGCGGTCCTTTCCCTGAGCGGTTTCTACAAGGAACTCAAGAACCCTATCGAGAGAGTCATTGTCACGTTTGGAGGCGGCATCGTTGGATTCGAGAATCGCGAAAAGGCGACAGTGTATGGCATGGAACTCGAGGCGCGCCACAAACTCGATTTCATCGACGAGCGACTGTCGGACTTCTCGGCCGGCTTCAACTTCTCCTACATCATTTCCGACGTGCCCCTCACCGAGCAGGAACGGATCAACGATCCGCGAGCGGAGGATCCGCGCCAGCTCTACGATCAATCGGAATGGATTATCAACACGGACTTCACCTGGGACAACAGGCGCCTGGGCACCACCGCGACGATATCCTTTAACTGGGCTGCGCCGCGGATCTACCTGGTCGATGTCGGCGGGCCCGATATCTTCGAACATCCCCCGATGACCGTGGATCTTGTCGTCTCCCAACGATTGTCGAAGCACTGGAAACTCAGGTTTTCCGGGAAGAACCTGCTGAATGCAACCTATGAACGGACTTACGGCCCCCAGGCCGGCCAGCGACTTTATTCGCGAAACTCGCGGGGCGTTGTTCTCGGTCTCCAGGCGACCTACGAGTACTGATCGCTTCTGAGTCACGGGCGACGCCCGGCAGGCGCACGGCCGCCGACGGGGAAGGAATTGTCACGAGAGCGTAACGACCCCGCCGCCGGGATGTCGCCGCCCCTCGGTTGAGTGCGCAGACCGTTTCAACGGAGCGTTTCCTGGAATCATGAAATACATCCCCTACACACTCACTGCGATGCTTGCAGCGTGCTTCGTCCTCGTGCCGGCGCGCTCGCCGGCGGACACCGTGGAGGTCCCCTCGGGCTCGATCACCGAGGATGTCGTATGGCACTCCACGAATGTCTATATCCTGACCGGCTACACCTACGTCCTGAGCAACGCGGTACTCCGGATCGAGGCAGGCACCGTCATCAAGGGGCGCAATGGGGCCGCCCCGAACTTCGGCAGCCTGTTCATTTGCCAGGGAGGCAGGATCTTCGCCGAGGGAACACCCAGGCGGCCGATCATTTTCACGGCGGAGGAGGATGACGTGAACGATCCGGAGGACCTGTTGGTGACCGACCGGGGGCTGTGGGGCGGGTTGGTGATCCTGGGGCGGGCGCGGATCAATCACGCGGTGGACGCCGCCGGGGACGCGGCGAGCCCGAAGTACGAGGTGTACGAGGGGTTGGAGGACGTCCAGGTCAATGGCCAGTATGTGAACCGGTTCGGTGGGGACGATGATGAGGACGACTCGGGGGTGTTGCGGTATGTGTCGCTGCGCCATGGAGGCCAGAAGCTCAGCCCGGACAAGGAGATCAACGGTGTGTCGCTTGGGGCGGTGGGACGGGGGACGACGATCGACCACGTGGAGGCGCTGTCCTTCGCCGATGACGGGTTTGAATTTTTTGGCGGGGCGGTGAACACCCGGTACCTGGTGTCGGCGTTCAATGACGATGACGGGTTCGACACGGACCTGGGGTATCACGGGAAGAATCAGTTCTGGTTTGAGATCCAGTCGAATGACCGGCGGGACAATGGATCGGAGCAGAACGGGGAGCCCAACGAGCGGAGTGATGGGCAGGGGGTGCCGGTGGCCGACTATGAGATCTACAATGCGACGTTGATCGGTGCCGGGGCGGCGGCGGGCGGGACGTCGAACAACAACGGGATGCTGTTGCGCGAGCACCTGCAGGCGAAGTGGTACAACAGCATCATCACCGATTTCAACGGACAGCCCCTCAACGGCGGGGCGCCGTTGTCGGGGGCGATGCCGACGCTCATGGACAACATCTGGTGGGGCTTTGCGCAACCGGTCTTCACCAACGAGGTGTTCACGACGGCGGCGAACAACAACACGACCAACAACGTGGATCCGCAGCTTCGCGGGATCAGCCGGAATCAGGACGGAGGACTGGACCCGCGTCCGATGCCGGGCAGTCCGGCACTCACCTCGGCCCGCACGCCACCTTCCGACGGGTTCTACACGCCGGCCGCCTACAAGGGCGCGTTCGATGCGTCCAACGACTGGTTGCGCAATTGGAGTTACCTGTCCCAGGGCGGGTTTATTCAGGCGGCAACCAACATCGTGACGGTTCCGGCCGGGACGATCACCGGCGAGGTCACCTGGAGTTCAACAAACGAGTATCTTCTCTCGGGCTACGTCTACGTCCTGAGCAATGCCGTGCTGCGCATCGAGCCGGGGACGGTGATCAAGGGCCACAACGACGCGGCGCCGAATTTCGGCACGCTCTTTGTCTGCCAGGGAGCGAAGATCCTCGCGGAAGGCACTCCGGAGAATCCGATCATTTTCACGGCGGAGGAGGATGACGTGAACGATCCGGAGGACCTGTTGGTGACCGACCGGGGGCTGTGGGGCGGGTTGGTGATCCTGGGGCGGGCGCGGATCAATCACGCGGTGGACGCCGCCGGGGACGCGGCGAGCCCGAAGTACGAGGTGTACGAGGGGTTGGAGGACGTCCAGGTCAATGGCCAGTATGTGAACCGGTTCGGTGGGGACGATGATGAGGACGACTCGGGGGTGTTGCGGTATGTGTCGCTGCGCCATGGAGGCCAGAAGCTCAGCCCGGACAAGGAGATCAACGGTGTGTCGCTTGGGGCGGTGGGACGGGGGACGACGATCGACCACGTGGAGGCGCTGTCCTTCGCCGATGACGGGTTTGAATTTTTTGGCGGGGCGGTGAACACCCGGTACCTGGTGTCGGCGTTCAATGACGATGACGGGTTCGACACGGACCTGGGGTATCACGGGAAGAATCAGTTCTGGTTTGAGATCCAGTCGAATGACCGGCGGGACAATGGATCGGAGCAGAACGGGGAGCCCAACGAGCGGAGTGATGGGCAGGGGGTGCCGGTGGCCGACTATGAGATCTACAATGCGACGTTGATCGGTGCCGGGGCGGCGGCGGGCGGGACGTCGAACAACAACGGGATGCTGTTGCGCGAGCACCTGCAGGCGAAGTGGTACAACAGCATCATCACCGATTTCAACGGACAGCCCCTCAACGGCGGGGCGCCGTTGTCGGGGGCGATGCCGACGCTCATGGACAACATCTGGTGGGGCTTTGCGCAACCGGTCTTCACCAACGAGGTGTTCACGACGGCGGCGAACAACAACACGACCAACAACGTGGATCCGCAGCTTCGCGGGATCAGCCGGAATCAGGACGGAGGACTGGACCCGCGTCCGATGCCGGGCAGTCCGGCACTCACCTCGGCCCGCACGCCACCTTCCGACGGGTTCTACACGCCGGCCGCCTACAAGGGCGCGTTCGCGGAAGGCAACTGGGCCAGCGATTGGACGGCCCTTGGCAGCTACGGGATTCTTACTGGCGCCGGCGGTATGAACCCGTCGGAAGGGAATGGGTCGGCACCCAACCAGGTGGAGATCAGCTCCGTGATGCTGATGGAAGGCCAGGTCCAGTTGAGCTGGACGGGTGGCTCCGGTCCCTTCCAGGTTCAGCACAAGGCGCTCCTCACCGACCCCGCCTGGACCGATATGGGCAGTTCAACCCCGGGGAATTCCATACAGGTTCCCGCTGACGGACCGACCGGGTTCTATCGGATCGCGAGCGGTCCGTAGGGACATCCCCCCAAAGCGAATTCGAGGAGGCCGGGGCTTCGCGGTCCCGGCCTCTTGGCATTCCAACCGGGAGCATGTCACCGAAGGCTTGCACTCAATGGGGTGCCCACGGAAAGATGAACTCCGTAACCCGGTTTCAGGACTCCCCTGGTGGACCCGTCTCACGACACTCGCGGAATGGATTTTCGGACCGCATTCTGCCAGAAATATCGGTGCGCCGAAGCGGACTACGAGCGGTCGGTCCTTCGTCGCTGCTTTCCGTGGTGGGTTCGGGCTCTCGGGTCGATCGTCCTGGCCCTCAATCCGCGCCTGTTCAGAAGGGAGTTGGCGCTGATCTCACGATTGGGCGCCGCCCGGGACGAGACGCCGCTCCGGCAGGAATTGGAGGGCTACGCATACGAGAACGCGCGGGACAAACAGTTTCGCACGGAAACGTTGGGGCTTCGTCTGTCGAGGCGCCGATTTGTCCGCCTGATGAGAACCGTGCTGCCGACGGAGGGGCGCTCGGTGAACGGGAAGAGCGCCGAGCCGGGCTGATGGCTCGCAGGATCCGCGGGGTTCAGCAGTCCAGCGCCATCGAATCCAGAACGACCGCGCGGTCGATCCGGTCCTGGGCGTGGAGATAGAACGGCTCGAGGAACGTGAAATTGGCGCGATCCAGCAGAAGGTTGCCGGTGGGCGTCAAGTCGGGAGCCCCCGGATGCCTCCGACGCCACGCCTCGACAAGGGCGTGGGTGAGGCAATCGGTCAGCGATCGTCGGAGCTCCCGACGAAAGCGCCGGATCTGCTCGGGCCGGGCCCCAAGGCGGCGGCCGATCGCGGCAAGGTGTTCGTCCGCGTCCAAACGGCGCAGGATCTCGATCGAGTGGTAGATCCCCTGGAGATAACAGTAGGAAACGAGCACCAGGATATCGTCCGCCCCGTGGGCAGCTACGGCCTGTGGCTCAACCAGGTTCGCCCACGAATCACCGCAAGCCCGCGCGGCGGCATCCTCCACGATCCTCAGCAGCGATTCCTTGCCCGTCCACGAGCTGACATCGGCAGGGAACATGACCTGGACTCGCGCGCCGGGCCATGTGGACGCCCCCTGGACGGAGGGGTCTGGGCAATCAACAATCATACCGGTCGTAGCCTGCCATGCTTTCCAAGCAGATTGCGTCACACTTCCGTGACAAAATGGTCAATCCCAAAAATGAGGATCGTTCAGGTCCCGTTCCATGAGCCCGGTGGCCGGATCGAGGAAACGTTCCACTCGGAAGCACTGGATGCGAGCCGGTTCCACCGGGGAGATTCCGCCTTTCTGCCGGGCCAGACGCAGTTGACAGGCCACCGAGTCAACCCCCTCGATTGCCGGGAGGAGCACGCCCCGGCGACCGTCGGCCGTGGAGACAACGACCCCAAAGACCTCCGGATCCAGGCTCGATGGACTGGCCACGGCTTCCAGCGGTCCCAACACGCTGACCTCGAACCGGATCTGCAACGCCTCGTCGGTCGTCACCGGTCGGAACCGGGAATCGCTGAAAGCCGCCTCACGGGCCAGCCGCCACGTCTCGTCAACGAGCCTTCGGCAGTGCGGACGGAGCGCCCCAACACACCCGCGCAGCGCTCCCCGTGCATCGCGCAGGGTCACGAAGACGGGATACGGCCGATTGAGAAAATCCGGTCCGAAACCAGGCAGTGTGACCTGCCCGATGCGCAGCGCCGTCAGGACCGAGGCGCGCGCGACGCGGGGAAGAAGGATCCCTCCGGTCGTATCTCCGTGCGCCACCATCCAGGCATCGGACGAACGTTCGGATTCCATGGGCTGCTCCGCATCCGATGCTTCCCTTTCGGAAACCCATTCGGGAAAAAGAGAAGAGGTGTCAAGGGCCCTGCAATCCCAGTTGACCCGCCAGCTCGTGTAAATCCGCCCCCGACGCCGGGATTAATGGCAGCAGGCGATCCTGGTTCAGTTTGACCCATGGGTCCGCGCCGTTCGCTGCCTTCAGGCGTCCGGTGACTCCCAGGAGGTCCTGCCATTCGGCACGGCGTTCCTTGTCGTAGTCGGCCAGGAGCACGGGTGAACTCGATTGCCGAAGGATGCGCGCAAGCCTTCCACCGAGGTCCGCCGCTTCCCGCAGACCGACGTTCATGCTTTGCATCCCGACCGGACTGGTCTGATGGCCGGCATCGCCAGCCAGCCAGCAACGTCCCACTCCAAACGTCCGGCACATCATCGACTCGAACCTCACGACGGTTGTCCAGTCAATCTCCTTGATCCCGGACTCGAACCACGGCGCGCGCACGCGAATCCTGTTCTCCACGTTCTGGCGTATTTCGAGGTCCTTCTCCTCGTCGAACAGGACGAAGGCCGCGCGTTCCTTGGGAGGGTGCTCCATGTCGGCGGCGTCCACCTGGAGACTCCAGCGGCACAGGGAACCGGGTTGGGGCCAGAAGACATCGGTGGCGCCCGGCGACAGTGCGACCCGGGCCTCGCGTCCGGGCTCGGCCACTGGCGTGAATTCATAGACCTCGAAAGCAATCGCCGGTCGAACCTGCTCAGTCTCGATCCCAAGGGTGCTGCGCACATGGGAACGCGATCCGTCCGCGCCCACCAGGTAGCGCGCCTGCACCTCGATCTCTTTTTCGACGGCCTGCTCCGATCGTGCGTACGGATACCCGACAGAGGTTATCCCCAGCTTCTCGACGATTGCCGTCACCGAATTGGCGTCCTGCCGAAGGCGGTCGAGACGATGGCCCCACCGGATGCGGACGCCGCGGTTGCGCAGTTCCTGTTCGAGAAGCTCCTCAAGGTGATCCTGCGGGAGGACGAGAAGGTAAGGGAAAGCCGACTGCAAAAGGTTGAGTCGAAGCTCGGCCTGCCGTTCGCCGCCCTCGTAGAAGCCAATCGATTCGACCCGGATCCCGCGATCCAGGGCAGATCGTTCCAAACCGTATCGACTGAGAAGGGCAACCGTGGAGGGATGAAGGCCGCAGGCGTAGCTCTGCGCCGCGGAGCGCTGGGCGTGGTCGATGACCTCGACCTCCACACCCGCGCGAGCCAACTCCAGTGCCGTCAGCAGCCCGCAGGGTCCGGCACCCACCACCAGGACCTCGCTGGTGTTCGAGAGGGATGACATGGCCCCAAGCTCGCGCCAGCCGCCGGTACAAGCAACTCCGGCGTGGCAGGTTGACCCTTTTTCGAGGCATCACCTTCCCGCGCCCCCTGGAGAGCTCCCTGTTTCCAAAATCGAACCCTTCATAGCCCATGAACCGCGTCGGGGTGAGGGTCGGTTGGTAGGGAAGGGAAGGGGGTAAGGACAGGCACCGGAGGTCTTGACGATTCGCACTTTGTGATGCAAAGCTGGACCGCGTGCAGGACGCATGGGCAGCCGAAAACCTCCAGGTCATTCGCAGTCTCATGGAACGCGCCGCCCTTTACCGGCGCACCCTCGCCCCCGTGTCCCTCGCGGTCGGGATCCTGGGCGTCGCCGCGGGCGCGCTGGGTTGGTTTCTGAACATCCAGACCGGCCGGGCGTTCGGCCTGTTTTGGATGGCGGTGGCGGTCCTCGGATTGGCGATCGCCCTCATCATCATGCGGCGGCAGGCAATCCGGGCGTCCGAACCCTTCTGGTCTCCACCGGCACGTCGCGTCGCGCAGGCGATGTTACCGGCGTTGTTCGCCGGAGTGCTGGCCGATTTGTTGATCGTCCTGCCCGCCTGGCGCGAGCCGCTGCAGGCGTGGTGGCTGCCGGGGGTCTGGATGCTCCTCTTCGGATGTGCGACCCACGCGGCGGGCTTCTTCATGCCGCGGGGCATAAAGCTCTTCGCATGGATCTTCGCGTTGATGGGGGCCGGCCTGCTGCTGGGAGTGGATTTCCGATCCCATGCCGGCGACATGCCGTCGCTGAAGACGGCCCACCTGGTGATGGGAGGGGTGTTTGGGGGCTTGCATCTGGCCTATGGACTGTACCTGGCGATCACCGAGAAACACTCCACGCACGCGTGAATCCCGAGCCCTTCCTGCAGCTGGATCGGTTGATCCACGAGAAGGGGCGGCTGGCCATCATGTCCCTGTTGGCGGCATCGCCAAGCCTCCTCTACACGGAGGTGCGGGACACGCTTCGGATGACCGACGGCAACGTGACGGCCCACCTCCGGACGCTTCTTGAGGCGGGCTATGTGTCGATGACGAAATCGCTCGAAGGCGGCCGGCCGGCGACGACGTACGCGCTGACGACGACGGGTCGGAAGGCGTTTGGCGATTACCTGAAGTTACTGGAGCAGATTGTGGCGCAGACTCGGCCACCAGCCTCCTGAGACCGACGAGGACCCTGACCCACGACGAGCGGCGAAGCAGGCTTTGCAATACAAAGTTCAACGGCCAATCCCCTCTTCCTTTCTGAATCCCTTTCGAACCCACTCCCACTCCCTCCCTCCCATGCGAATCCTCCGTGCCACACATCTCGGAATGTGCTTCGGCGTCCGCGACGCGATCCAACTCGCCCGCAATGAAGCCGCCTCCGGTCCTGTCAGTGTCCTGGGCGACCTCGTCCATAACCAGGACGTCGTGGACGACCTGCGACGCCGCGGGGTCCAACTCGAGCACCAGCTCGATGCCGTCCAAACACCAACGGTGCTCATCACCGCCCACGGCGCCTCCGACCGACGTCTCGCCGAGGTCCTCCAGCGCGGCCTCCGCCTGGTGGAGGCCACCTGTCCCCTCGTGCGTTTCGCCCACGAGCGCGTGGCCGAACTCGTTCGCGCCGGGTTCCACCCGGTGATCATCGGTCAGCGCCATCATGTCGAAGTCCGGGGACTCACCGAGGACCTGGCGGACTTCGATGTGATCCTCGAGGACGCGGATGTCGACGCACTGGTCCCCAGGGACCGGTTGGGTCTCGCCGCGCAGACGACCCAGCCCATGGCGCGAGTTGCCCGCCTTCTCGATCGGATGCGGGCCCGATTTCCGGCGAGCGAGATCCGTTTTGCCGACACGGTCTGCATGCCGACGAAACGGAGGCAGGAGGCCGCCGAGAATCTCGCCCGCGCGTCAACAGTCGTCGTGGTGATCGGCGGCGCCCACAGCAACAACACGCGGGAGCTGGTGGCCACCTGTCGAAGGCACTGTGCGCGTGTGCACCACGTCCAGGGACCCCGGGATCTCTGCGAGGCGTGGCTTCGAGGCGACGACACGGTGGGAGTCACCGCCGGGACGTCGACGCCCGACGAGGTGATCAACGGGGTCGAGGAGGCATTGAAGCAATTGGCCGCTCGACTCGATGCAGCGCCGGAACACGTCCCGTTCGAGCACGTCCTGGAGGTGGTCCCGTGAGGGCCTTTCAGCGCGTGGGTGAATGGTTCCGGGTCCCGTCCGATCCGTTCTATGGACCCCGCGCGTCGTTGTGGTTTCCAGAATCGATGAGGAATCCGCCGCCTCTTCCCACGCGGGCGGGGCGCCTGGAGCGCCGGCAGGCCCTCCTGGTCAACCCGTTCTATCCGAAAGATCCGCACGCGAGCTTCGGAAAGCACGTGCTGACGCCGACGCTCGCCCTGTCCAGTGTCGCGGCTTCCACGCCCCCGGAATGGCGTGTGCGTCTATGGGATGAGAACCTTCTTCAGGGTCCCCTCCCGGCGGATCCCCTTCCCGAGGTTGTTGGAATTACCGTCCACCTGACGTTTGCGCGGAGGGCTTACGAGCTGGCGGCGTGGTTCCGCGCGCGGGGGAGTCGCGTGGTCCTGGGAGGACTGCACGTCCTTTCGTGTCCGGCCGAGGCCGCGGCGCATGCCGATGCGCTCGCCGTGGGCGATGGCGTCGTGACCTGGCCGCGGATTCTTGCGGATGTCGACGCCGGATTCCTGAGATCGCGCTATGAGGCGACCTATGATTCCGATTACGATGCCGATCCGCCCCCGCGGCGGGACCTGGTCCCCCGCGACGGATTTCTCACCAGCGCGAGCCTGATTGCCACGCGTGGTTGCCACAACCGTTGCGGGTTTTGTTACCTGGCCACCGACGGCCTCCGAATGCCCTATCGTGTGCGCGACCCGCGGGACATTCGCCGGCAATGGGAACGAACGGGCGAACCGTACGCAGTGTTCATCGACAATAATCTTGGCTCCCGGCGGGACTACCTGCGCGCATTGTGCCGTGAACTGCGGCCACTGGACCGGATCTGGAGCGCCGCCGTGACGCTCGACGTGACCGACGATCCCGCCCTGGTCCGCGAGATGGCCCTGGCCGGTTGCACCGGTGTGTTCATCGGTTTCGAATCGCTGTCCGATCAGAACCTGGCCGATTCGCGCAAAAGAACTCCAAGAACGGACGAGTATGCGCGCCGGGTTCGGCTGTTGCATGAACATGGGATCCAGGTGAATGGAAGCTTCGTTCTGGGGTTCGACCACGATCGTCCGGACGTCTTCGTGGACCTGGCGGACTGGGTCGAATCCAACCGCCTGGAATGTGCGACGTTTCACATTCTCACGCCGTATCCGGGCACCCCATTGTTCCGGCAGATGGAGTGCGAAGGCCGGCTTCTGACCCGGGATTGGAGCCTCTACGATACGGCCCACGTGGTCTATCAGCCGCGCCACATGGCCCCGGAGCATCTGGCCCTGGGATACGACTGGCTGTATCGGCGGGTGTTCTCGATGACCTCGATCTGGAGGCGGCGCCCGGTCCAGACGGGCGCGGCGGCGTACTTCGCGATGAGCGTGCTCTACAAACGATCGAATCGGATCTGGCACTGGTTGATCCGCCGCCGCCTGGTGCATGCGGCGTGGTCGCCGCTCGTAGAATGGTCCCGGCGCCGACACGTGGCCTTCCGGCGCCGCCTGGAAAGCGTCGCGGCAGTCAAACCGGGGACGGTGTCCTCCCTCCCTGGAACCGGGACGGTGGTTTCGCCGGGCGTTTGAGACATTGCGATTTCACCGGTCTTTCACCACGACAACGAAGGACCCAGATACAGCCACGCGGCGGCGGACCTCATGGACCGCGGCGGCGGACCTTATGGACTCACGATCAACGAAACACTGGCTTGCATTCCGACACGGCGGCAACGACGCGGAGGGTGGCGCCGCCCGCTGCGCGCCAACCACCGACGGCGCCGATGGCGGGATGGTGCAGCGCTCGCTCATCGCGCTTGGAGGGCTCTGCGCGGGGGCGTTCCTCCTGGTGTTCGTTGGGATTGTCATGATTGGAAATCTGCGTCCCTTGTACCTGGTGTGGAATTTGACCCTCGCGCTGACGCCGCTGGTTCTCGCCCTGGGCATGGGGGCTCTCGAGGCACGCGGGCACGTCCGTGGGGCGGTGGCTGTCGGGGTGCCGTGGCTCCTGTTCCTTCCGAATTCGCCCTATATATTCACCGATTTTATTCACCTGGTGCACACGCCTCGTGAATGGGCCTGGGCTCACCTTGCGGTGCTGGTCTGGTACAGCTTCACGGCCCTGTTCGCCGGATTGCTTTCGTTGCGATTGGTCCACGACATGGTCTTGCGACGCTGGGGCGCGCACCGCGCCTGGACCTTCGTGATCCTGGTCAGTCTCCTCACCGGGGTCGGCGTCGCCCTCGGGAGATTCGACCGATGGAACAGTTGGGACGCCTTCTGGCAGCCCGGCGGCGTCGTTCGGGACGCCCTTCGACACGTCCCAATCCTTCGGCCGGTCAGCGTGCGGACCCTGTTTCCGTGGGTCTTCGGCACATTCTTTGGCGCGGCTTACCTTGTGATCTGGAGCCTGACGCCGGCGCCTTCACGGGCGGGTCCGGATCGTGGGTAGGCAGGGCTCTCAGACCTCGGCCTCGATCGCGGGCGGTTCGGGCAGAAAGAACGAGAGTATGAACCCGACGACATACACGCCCACACCGACCGCGGCGGCGGTGTAGGCGAGCCGGGCAGGGGCTTGCGCCGCATTCGAAGTCGTGGCCAGCGTCGCCGTCAGCCAGGCAAAGGACGTGCCCACCAGGCGTCCGCCGATGTTCGCGGCGAAGCTTTCGCCCGTGCCCCGAAGGTGCAGGGGATACGCGCGTGGGAGGTAATTCCCCCAGAAATTGAACTGGGCGACAGTAAAAAAGCCCGCAAGGAACATCCCGATATTCAGCGCGGTCAGACCCGTGACGGCGGCGTACGCGAAGGTCACTCCCATGATGACCAGCCCCGGAATCTGGAAGGTGCGGATCAGGTTGCCGAAGGTGGGTTTGACGGCCTTTTGGAGCGCGCGCACGAGGCCGTACACAAGCCCGGCCGCCAGGAACCCGCCAGCCACCGACAATGCCAGGCGCGCGAGATGGTCGCCGGCCGTCCCTGAAAAGTTCCCCAACACCTCAAGAAGGGTCCAGGCGACCGCCACAGCCCAGAGGAGGAGCGTGCGAAAGTGAAGCGCCCCCTGCATGACGAGGCTGACGATGAGCGCCGCCATCACGGCGCGACCCAACAGGCCTCCGAGTTCCTGGACCTTGGTTACCTTGGCGGCGACGGCCTGCATGGTGAGTCGCCCGGCCTGAGCGGCCGCACGGGCGCGCTGGGCCTCGGGCTTGCCTTGCGCCGCCTGTCGAGAGGCCTCCTGCGCCTGCGCCTTGACCTCGGGCAGGCCGGGGACCATGCGCGGCACGTGCTGAATGGCGCCAAACGCGGCGCCGTAGGCCATCGCGAACATCGCCGTCGTGATGACCGTCGTCCGCCGCAATTCCGGGGTGAAGAGCGCACCCAGGCTGGGGCGGCGCAGGGCGCCCGCCGCCCGTTTCTCCATCCACGCCGGCGATTCCGGCAGGAACGGCCGTATGACGATCAGCGGGAGGGCCGGGATCAGCCCGGTCATCAGCGTGTAGCGCCAGGGGGCGTGGTGATTCTTGATCGCATTGCCAAACCATCCGAACAGGTCGATCGACGGCAGTCGCGCAGCGAGATCAATGCAGAGCCCGTTGGCGACGGCGACCAGCAACCCGCCGATCGACGAGAATGCCTGGGTGTAGCCAATGATCCGCTCGCGTCGCCTTGGATCCGGAAACAGTTCCGACAGCCAGGCGACCGCTGCCACGAACTCGACGCAGACCCCGATGAACACGAGGCACCGAAAGAACAGGAGCATCCCCGGTGTGGTGCTGAATCCGGAAAGAAACGCGCCGACCGCGTAGATGAGAATACTCCAGGCCAGAATCCGCCGCCGGCCAAGCCGATCCGTCAGGTAACCCCCAAGCAAACCAAAAAGGCCGCCGCAAATGGCAGGCCAGTAGAACAGCCGGCTCGTCCACATCTGAAACTCCGGCGATCCAGGGACCGCACCAATCAATTCCTGAAGCCCCGGTTGCACGATGAGGGGCAGCATCAGAAGTTCGTAAATATCGAAGGCGAAGCCAATCGCAGCGATGATGCAGATCAGCCATTGGACGGTCGTCAGTCGGGAGCCTGCGGGACGCATGCGCGCGGTTGTACGCGATTGAGGCACCTGCCGCCAGTCCCGGCGAGAGCCGGTTCACCGCCGCCATTGCGGAAAGACGCGGTCGACGGTCTTCGCCGAGGTGACGATTCCAGCCGGATCCACGAGGACTTCGACGGAGCGAAAGACTCCTCCGGGGGTGACGGCACCCGATTCGCGGTAGTCGTAGATCCACTCGACACGGGTCCCGCCATCCATGGCCAGGCGTGCGAGAGTGGGCGGCCCAAAGAGCCGTTCCAGGTCGGCCCGGGTCGTTCGCCCGGGTTGAACCTGGGCAATCTGTTCCGGAGTGATCTCCGGCCCCAGGCTCCGGCTGTAGAGCCTCGTGAATCCCTCCAGGACGCCACGATGGTAGAACGTCGCGTCGACCCGGCCGTCGGCGCCGTAGCGGACGCTAAACTGCCGGATCTCGAGCGCTTCCTCGCGTTCGCGAACCCCGTATCGGCCGAAGATTGTTTGCAGGGCTTCGTACGTGTCCACCACGCGGCCCGAGGGAGACGCCTCGTGGTAGGTGGGAGATCCGAGCCGCTCGCGGACCTGCCCGACCGTCATCCCGGACGGAATGTCCCCCTGCAGCGCGGGCGCCAGCGGGTCCACGGAGCGGCAGCCCGCCGTCGCAAGGAGAATCGCGCAGCCGAGCCACCCCAGGCACCCCGCGCGTCGTCCTTCCGGAGTGTGGTTAACCTTGCCGAACGGCCTCGCGGCCGTCCGTGACGCGCGTCCCTGAGGGTGACCGGGCGGGGAATCGCCCGCAGCATTCATCTGCAACTTTGCCTCGTCGCGCATGATCTATGGGAGTTCCGGCTTCTGCCAGACTGCCTTCCGGCATCGGGAGGCAGATGACGACCGCGGGGACTGGGATAATCTAACCCTATATGACGGCAATCACGATCATCGTCGCGGCGGCAATGCTCCTGTTCGGGCGCCGTCTGTTCTGGGTCTTTGTGGCTGGTGTCGGATTCCTCTATGGGGCGATGGTGGCCGCCCAATTCCTCCAGGGTGCCCAGGGATGGATCCTCCTCGTGATCGCGGCGGCGGCCGGAATCATTGGGGCGTTGATTGCGCTCTTGGCCCAGAAGATTGCGATCGGTGTGGCGGGTTTTCTGGGGGGAGGTTATCTCGCGTATGAAGTGGCGTTGCAGGTGGGGGCGAGCCAATGGGCGTGGATCCTCTTTCTGATCGGGGCGATCATCGGGGCGATCCTGTTCATCGTCCTCTTTGACTGGGCCCTGATCATCATGTCCTCCCTGATTGGCGCCGCCGTCATCAGCCAGGAGTTGCCGTTGGTCGCGCCTTGGCCAGCCCTGGTCTTTCTCGGGCTCCTGATCCTTGGGCTCGTCGTGCAGTTCAGCCAGTTGCAGAAGCCGGCGCCGAGCTCCCGATCGCGGGAGGAATGATCGTTCGGACCGGACCTGGACCCTTGCTGGCTGAGGCCGTCCTCTTCTACCGCGGACGACAACGCCATTCAGAACGGTCCCCGGACTCGCCAGGCAGGTTCCCGCTCCCGGCGTCTGACGACATGGGAGGCAGGAAAGGGCGCGGCCCCTCAGGGCTTGTCATATTCCCCCAGCGGACGAATCCAGATATTGCGAAAGCGAAGGGGATCCCCGTGGTCCTGGAGGCCGATCGGACCGCGCGTCGGCGTGTCAGGCCCATAGGCGGCCACCGCGCGATGCATCGACGGACCGAGGATGGCCTGGTGATGTTGCGCCACGAGCCCATTGAGCAGGACGGTGACGTAGGCCGGTTCGACGACCCGGCCGTTTTCAACCCGCGGGGCCTCGAAGAAGATGTCGTAAGTCTGCCATTCGCCGGGCGGCTTCGCCGCGTTGACGAGCGGAGGCCATTGTCCGTAGATGCCGCCCACCGTACCATCGGGGTAGGTCAGGTTGTTATAGCAATCCAGCACCTGGATCTCGTAGAGGCCGTGCAGGAACACCCCGCTGTTGGCGCGCTCCTGACTTTCACCGTGGGGCGGCGTCGGTTCCGCGAACTCGAGGTGGAGCTGGAAACTGCCGAATTTCTCCTTGGTCTCGATGCTGCCGCTCTTGGGCACGACCTCCATGTACCCGTTCTCGACCTTCCAGGGCGCGGGTCCGCCGTCCTTGGTCCATTTCGCGAGATCCACGCCGTTGAACAGGATCACGGCATCCGACGGGGCATCGGTACCCTGGCTGAATCGTTCGGCGGGGCGGACGATTCTCGGCTGGGGACGATCGGCGTCGTGCACCCGCCACTTCTGACCGGTGATGAGCGGGGTGTCGGTGTAGCCGGGCTTCTCGGCGGCATTCATGGTTGCACTCGACGCCAGGAAGGCGGCGAGAAACAAGATCGAACGGGATTTCATCGGGGCGCCCATCATCTCCTCGAGGCCCGCCATCCGGCAAGTGGGGAAGGGAACGGTCGACTCGATCCCTTAGGGCGCTCCCTCCCCGCCGAGCCCGGCGAGTTCACTCCAGACCACGCGTCCCCGACACAACGTCGCGACGGCCTTGCCTTTGAGACGCCAGTTGTGGAAGGGGGAGTTGACGGATTTGCTCGCGCTGCGTGTGACGTCATACGTCCACTCGCGATCGGGATCAATGAGGGTCAGGTCCGCCGGGCCGCCAGGCACCAGGCGTCCCAGCGGCGTCCCGGTCTCCTCGGCCACAAGCGACAAGCGATCGGCCGGATGCACCGTGTAGAGTTCAACCACCCGCGACAGGGACAAATGGCCGGCGTGATGGAGCTCCGACAGGGATAACGCCAATTCCGTCTCGAGACCCAGGATCCCGAACGGCGCGAAATCGAATTCCACATCCTTTTCGTAGTTGCAGTGCGGCGCATGATCGCTGGCCAGGACATCGAGGGTGCCATCCTTGAGACCGGCGATGATCCCGGCGCGATCCTCGGCCGTGCGAAGGGGCGGATTCATCTTGAACCGCGTGTCGTAGGATGGCCACTGCGGGCGCGAATCCTCGGGCATAAGCCGGGCCGCATACAACGACTGGCCGTCGCGTTCCCAGAAGCGATCGCTGCCCGCGACCGCGGCATCCGTGAGGGTAAAATGATGGGGGCAGGCCTCCCCGGAAATAGGGACGCCCTCGGTCTGGGCCTGCCGGATGAGATCGACACTTCGTCGGGAACTGACGTGCTGGCAATGCACCGCGGTCCCGGTCAATCGCGCGAGCAGGATGTTGCGGGCAACAATGGCGTCCTCGCCGATGGCGGGCCAGCCGCGCAGTCCCAGAATGGTGCTCCAGTAGCCCTCGTGCATGACGCCTTCGGAAACCAGGTTGTAGTCCTGGCAGTGATCCATGACGGTCAGGCCGAACATCCCCGCGTACTCGAGGGCATGCCGCATCAGTTCGGCATTCTGCACGCAGTGGCCGTCGTCCGTGATCGCGACGACGCCGGCGCCGCGAAGCGCGCCAATGGGGGCGAGTTCATTGCCCGCGATCTCCCTTGTGATCGCGCCCGCGATGAAGACGCGAACACTGGCCTGACGAAGGGCCCGTTCCCGGATCAGACCGACCACGGCGGCGTCGTCAATGGCAGGCTGTGTGTTCGGCATGCAGACCACCGAAGTGAAGCCGCCCCGCGCGGCGCATTGTGCGCCGGAGGCGATGGTCTCCTTCGCCGTCTGGCCGGGCTCACGAAAATGGACATGGAGATCGATGAGCCCCGGGGCAACGACAAGTCCGGCGACATTGACGACCGTGGCCGACCGGGCGTCGGGATGCCCGGAGAGGTCCGGCTCAACGGCAACAATCCGGCCGCCCTGCATGAGGACATCCCGGGTCGCGTCGAGGCCGTGGGCAGGGTCGATGACGCGCCCGGCCCGCAAAAGCAGGTCGGACATGGCCGCGACGTTACGGGCCTGTGAATTGACAACGCAAGCGTCGGGGGTCCACGATCCGTGCCGTCTCGGTCTGCGGGCGTAGCTTAATGGTAAAGCTCCAGCCTTCCAAGCTGGCCACGAGGGTTCGATTCCCTTCGCCCGCTCCACGCCTCCAGCTTCACTCGCAACCCCTTCAAGCGGTTCAGCGCCTGATCCAATTTTTCCTGCGCTGCCCCTTTTCCGAAGCCCCGACGATCCTCCGATCCCGCGCCTGCGGGACCGTCTGTGGCAGAAGAGTCCGGCCCGGGCACCGCCAGCGCCGGCCGTATCGGAGCCGGTCGAGGGCTGAAGCCAAAGCAGGGTGGACTTTTCAAACGGGCTCTGAGCGTTTCTCATCCGGGCCTTCCGGGTTCTCGCGACAAAGCGATTGGTGCGATCGGAGTTGACTCGATAGGCCGACGGTGAAACGTCCCAGGAGGATCTTGGTGTTTCTACAAAAGACCACGAAGATCTCGCAGCAAATCGAGCAAGCGCACAAAGAATTCGATTGGGAGTGATCGGACCCGATTACTCGGCCGCAAACACACCTGGAATGGTGGCTGGGCTTTCATCCGATCCCGGTCCTTCCAGTCCACACGGGTTGGCCGACAGGCGATTCGTCTAGGCTCCCGATGCTTGAATTCGGCGTCGAAAATTTCAGTACGAAATTTTGTTATCCTTCTTGCATCGCGTTCTCGGTCCTTGGCAACGTCCGCCGCATGCCTCGACGGTACCTAGCCTTCTCCATGCGAGCGAATGCGTCTCGGAGTGAAGATTGGAAGTCCGCGGGGAATGGCGCAACCGACGCGGCGAGCCGACCTCCCTACTCGATATTGGCATGAGAATTGGCGCGCTGCGGCTTCGAGGGACGGGATGGCTCCGACTTCTTGCCGCGGGATTTCTCGCGCCAACGGTTCCGGCGCAGAGTTTCCGCGTCTCCGACATTGCTCGTGACCCTGCGGGCGCTGTTGTCATTGGGTTCCCCGGGAGGGCGGATGCCTATTATCTCCTTCAGTACTCGAAATCGCTGCCGGCCCTCCGGGACGCGATTGCCGCCGAGTTGGGCGTCGGCGGGGCCATGTCGTTTCGGCACGCGAGCGGGGTGGAGGCGACCGGGTTTTACCGTGTGATCGAGGTCGCACTCGATCAGCCGTTGGATACGGATGGGGACGGGATCGATGACGGGTACGAACTCCGGACCGCGGTACTGAATCCGCTGGATCCGGCGGATGCCGGCTTGCCGGCGCCCGGAGGTGGCGGGAAGACTTACCTGGAGATCTATCGGGAGCAGCAAGTCCCTCTCGCGACATTCGCCGAGACCTCGCCATTCAACGGCGAGGATGGCGTTGCCGTGACACGGGAAGCCATCCTGCGGCTCACCCGTCCCCTCGCAAACAATGTGGTCCTGACGACGACCAATCTTTTCGCGACATTTTCCGGCCGCCGAATCCTTTCCCGGGTCGAGACGTCCTCGGATCGCCGGACGGTGACATTGTTTCCTCTCGAGGATTTGCCGGCAAGTGCCCGCATTCGTGTGACCTTTGACCCTGGCGACGCGCGGGACGATCTGGGACGTCGATTGGATCCCGCGGGCACGGACGTCCCCGGGAGCGTGGCCCATATCGATTTTGACACGCTCAGTATCACACCGGTGGGAGACACCGCGGTCATTGGACATGTCTTCGCGAGTGAGCGCGTACCGGACGGCCAGGGAGGCTTTTCGAATCGTCCGCTGGTCAACGTGACGATCTCGGTGGACGGGGCCGAGCAGACGCTCCGGACCACGACAGACGCCACCGGCTTCTTCCGACTTCAACCGGCGCCTGCCGGCCGGTTCTTCGTTCACATCGATGGGCGAACGGCGGTGGGCAGTGATTGGCCGAATGGGGCTTACTACCCCTACGTAGGCAAGGCGTGGGAGGCCATAGCCGGAGTAACCAACAATGTCGCCAATGAGACGGGAGTCATCTTCCTACCCTTGGTACCCGCGGATGCTCTTCAGCCGGTTTCGGCCACCACAAACACCGTCATCAGTTTTCCGGCCTCCCTGGTTGCCGCCAATCCAGACTATGCCGGCGTCGAGGTGATGGTACCGGCCAACTCGCTGTATGACGACAGCGGCGTACGCGGCGGCCGCGTGGGATTGGCGCCCGTAGCGCCGGATCGCTTGCCGGAGCCGCTTCCCCCCGGCATCGAGCATGTGCTCGATATCACGGTTCAGTCCGATGGCCCCGCGAATTTCGACCGGCCCGTGCCGGTGCGATTTCCCAACCTTCCCAGCCCGACCACCGGGGAGCGTCTTCCGCCGGGTGCGAAGACGGCATTGGTGAGTTTCAATCATGATCTCGGTCGCTGGGAGGTGGTGGGGTCCATGACGGTCAGCGAGGACGGGCGGTTTGTTGTCAGTGATCCCGGTGTGGGGGTACGGCAGCCTGGCTGGCACGGTTGGCAGCGCCTGAGCTGGCCGGAGGGCTGGCCTCCCATCGACTTCCCTCCGTTCCCTCCGTTTCCTCCTTTCCCACCCTATCCCCCAGACCCACCCAAGCCGCCGGGGCCCTTTCCGCCACCCAATCCCCTGCCTCCGACACCGACACCCCCGTCTCCAACGCCGCCAGGACCGTTTCCTCCATTGCCGCCGTGGCCGGACTCGGATCCGAATCCCTATCCACCGTTTCCGCCCTGGCCTGGCGACACGGGGGGCGTCGACGGCGGATCCGATACGAGCGGCAATCCGCCCGACGGTCCGGATGACGGTCCCTCAGGTGCACCGGGATCCGGCGGCGGAGGCGACGGCGGGGGCGTGTCGTCGGGTCCTTTCTGTCTGACGGCCGATATCGAGACCGGCTGCACGGATTCGGACACGCGGGTCCCCGCGTCGAAGACGGTTGCGATCAACTCCTCTGGCGGAACGAAGTTCGACCTTCGCTACAGCCAATTGAATGGTACCGTCACCGCCGAGGTGGTCGCCAAGAGCTCCGGGAGGGTGGTGTTTGCCACCCAGGTGAACCCGGTTCGACCACCGAACAGCGTCGGATTCGGTCCCGCGGAACAGGCCTTCGTGCACGTCTTCCGACAGACGACACCCAATGGCACATCCGGGGATGAAGTGGTCGAGTTGGTGACACTGCGCGAAGGCGGGCAAAGTTACGCCGCCGCCCGAACCATCACCCTGGGCGCTTCCTTCCTGAATGCGTCCGTCGTGCGCTTCAGTCCGCATGGACGGTACATGGTCTACACCGCCTTGAAGACAGATGCGCACATCGCCCTCACGGTGGTCGACGTCGTGACCCGGGCCACGGTCTTCAGTGGCAGCTTTCCTTACTCAACCGCGCCGGTCCTGGTTCAGCCGGCCGACATGGTGGAGTTCGGTCCCGATTGTTCGGACCGGACCCTGATCTTCCATTTTGGCGATACGCCGACCTCACTTGCGTGGCATCTGATCAATCTTGAAACGCGGCAGGACGTGGCTTCCCGCCAGATCGCCCCGGGCAATTTCAGTTCCTGGGAGTTCACGTCCTGCGGCGATGCCGTGCGCCTGGACCCAGGACCCGCGTTGCAACCGGTGACCTTTGCGACCCTCGACGGTCATCTCGTCACGGCGTCGAATCCCGTCTCGCGTGCGGCTGTGGACACTTCCAGCCGTTTCCTGCCGCGCTCGATAGCTCCCGGGGGCACGACCGATTACCGCCCGCGGGCGATCTTTTCGCGCGGCCTGCATTACTGGCTGGTGGTGGATATGTTCAACGGCCAGGTCGTCCAACGCGGACGAACCGGCGGCAGCGGCGTTCTGATGGAAGGCACCCTGCTGGCGCCGAACCGGCCGTTCCGTCTCTTCGCCTTGCGCGCGTCGGATCTCCACGTGGGTCGAGCAGATTTCGTGTCCGGCAACGTGGGTGCGGGTTTCCGTCCTCCGCTACCCATCCTGTATCCGGATACCTCGGTGGACACCGACGGCGACGGTCTGGGCGATTTCGCTGAATACATCGTGGGTTCAAATGCAGCGAAGGCCGACTCCAACGGCGATGGCGTTAATGACGCGGCAGCAGTCCGGGCCGGGTTGGATCCGCTCGAAGGTGGAACGCTTGCAACGGGGATTGTCGCCGCCCTGCCTTTACCCGGGTCCGCGATGGATGTCTGCGCGATTGACGACAAGATACTGGTCGCGCTGGGCGCCGGCGGACTCGCCGTGGTGCAACATCCCCCGGGTCGAAATCCGACAGTCATCGCGCGACTGGATACCCCGGGCGAAGCGCGGCGAGTTGCCTGCAGCGGAAACCTCGTCGCGGTTGCGGATGGCGCAGCGGGTCTCGTGGTGGTGGACATATCCGATCCCCCGGCGGCCCGGATCCGCACCTACCTCCCGGCGGTCGGCACGGCGAGCTGCGTGACAGCCGCAGGTGGCATCGCCTATGTCGGGACCGAAGGCGGCCTCGTCGTGGCGGTGGATCTTGCAAGCGCGACCGAGATCGGGCGCGTGTCCGTTGGGGGCGCCGTGCAGGACCTCCAGTTCGGCGGGGACCGGCTTTATGTCCTGTCGAATCGCAGGCTTCTGCCTTTCAGGTTGGAATCAGGGGAGTTGATTTCGAGCGGTCCGCCGGTGACCAGCGGGAGCGGGGATGCCGCCAGCCGGTTGTTTGTGGGCGGCGGTTTCGCCTATGTCACTCACGCGAACGGATATCGTGTCTTCGACCTGACGGACCCCGATCGGCCGTTGGAACGTACCTCAGCGAATGACACCCAGATCGGATGGTCGCAATTGGTCGTGAATGGCTCAGGCTTTGGATTGGCGGCGGCAGGACCGCAATTGAACAACAACAGCCAGGTGCAGGTGTATGACGTGTCCGATCCGGCCCGCAACAATCAGTTCCTGACGAGCTACCTGATGCCGGCTTCGGCCGCCAGCGTCGCCATTCACCTCGGAATTGGATATGTCGCCGACACCACCGGGGGCTTGCAGGTGGTCAACTACCTGGCCGCGGATACCGGGACCAATCCCCCAACCATCCAACTTTCTGCAACGTTCTCGCTGACCCCAGCTCGCGTGGAGTCCGGACGCTTCGTCGCGGTGGAGGCTCATGTCACCGACGACGTCCAGGTCCGCGAGGTCGAATTCTACCGGGACGGCGAGCGCGTCCTGGCGGACGGCGGCTTCCCATTCGAGTATGCCTTCTTCGCCCCGGTGCTGACCGCCGACCGTTCGTCCTTCCGGTTGCAGGCGCGGGCCATCGATACCGCGGGCAATACCCGATGGAGCGACGAGATGGTGGTCCAGTTGGAGCCGGATCTCACACCGCCGCGCGCCAGACCGATGGCCCCGGCCGCCAATGGCTTCGCCGTCTCGCCGACGTCGATCGGCGTCATTTTCAACGAACCCGTGGACGACACGACGCTGACACCCGCTCGTCTCACCTTGCGGTATCTCGGCGCCGATCGACAGGATGGAACTGCCGACGACCTATCCGTACCTGGGGAGATCGCCTACTCCTCGGCCACGCGCGCCGGCGCCCTGCGATTCCCGGAGTTGACCGTCCCGGGCCGGTATGTTGCGGCTCTGGCAGGCGGTGTCGCGGACCTTTCGGGAAATGTCATGACCAGTAATCTTGTCTGGGCATTCGAGGTGGTCACGGGAACCGACTCCGATGGCGACGGGTTGACCGATGAGTTCGAGACCGCTTATGGGCTCGATCCATCGAAGGCGGATCAGAACAACAACGGGCTGCCGGACGCGCTCGAAGACTTCGATCGCGACGGCGTAACGAACGGGCAGGAAATGTTGCTGGGCACGGATCCAAACCGGCAGCGGACCTTTGGCGACGTTCTCGATCGGGACCTGGATCGGGACGGAGATTGGCTGCCGGACCTGCGAGAGCTTTCCCTCGGAACCGACGCCGCGCGATGGGACACCGATGGTGACGGCTGGAATGACGAAGTCGAGGTCAGCACCGACAGCAATCCCCTCGTCCCGAACCCCTACCTCAACGGCCTCCGTGCCACGGACAATTCCGCTTTGGTCCTCCGATTGGAGGGTGCGCAATTCGAATCGGCCCAGGCGGACGTGCTGCGCCTGGGCGACGGCCAGGTCGTGCAAACGACCGCTCCCGCGAACGTGCTGCTTCTCGGCGGGGCCAATGAACTGGGGCACTCCATCGTGGCCGCGGTACCGCCGGTCCGGGTGCGCGGCTTCGACCTCGATGCCGGCGATCTTTCTCCTTACGAGCTGCCCTTCGCGGGTGCCTTCGTCATCGAGGCGGAGGACTACAACTACGGCGGTGGCCAGACCGTGGACGAGGCCAGCGTCATGCCCTACCTGGGCGGCGCCTACGCCGGACTGGCCGGCGTTCCGAACATCGACTTTGCCGATTCGGATTCTCCCTCGGCGCTGCTCTACCGGAATCAAGCCGGCCCGGCTGGCGTCGATTTGGTCGACAACTCCAGCAGCCCGTTTGGGATCGCCCGTCCAGGGTGGAACGTCTATCCCAATTACCGTGTCGGTTCACCCGTGACCGGGGACTGGTTCCAGTACACCCGAAAGGTACCCGCGGGAGACTACTGGATCTGGGCGGCCCTCTCGTCCGGCGGACGGAGGCCCGGCGAACTCAACGGGGCACTGGACCTCGTCACCGGCGATCCCGCCCAGCCCGGACCCCAGAGGTCATCGCTCGGCACTTTCAGCGCAACCGGATCCGGCGCGCTCGGAGCGAATCACCTGGTCCTGATGCGCGCCGACAATGGTTCTCCCGCGGTTGTGACCGTCACGCAGTCGACAACGATCTTTCGATTTAACCTGGGGGGCGCGGACCTCGACTGGTTCGTCCTGGTCCCCATCGCTTCCGCCCCGAAATAGAATAGAACCGCCCTGGATACCCCGCTCCACGAGGACCCTTCCGCGACGAACCTGGTTACCGACATGAAAACCCGCTCCGATCACTCACCTTTCGCCCTGAGAGTCGCCTGCATGATTGCGGCGCTATCCGCCATGGCGGCCCAGGGTCAGGCGCCGACCGTGGACTTCAATTGCGGGTCCACCGGCGCTCTGGGAGACGCCGTCATCACCAACGACACCGCGATCATCCTTCCGGCCGACGGCGTGCTCAATTACAAGAGCTTCCAGGTGTTGAACGGGGTGTCCGTCGGTTTCATCAAGAACGCGAACAACACCCCGGTCTATCTGCTGTCGCAGGGAGACGTCCTGATCGCGGGGCGGATCTATGTCAGCGGAGGCTCCAGTCTCGGCGATAATGGCCCGGGCCTCGGGGGACCGGGCGGTTTTGACGGCGGCCGCCGCGGGGTCGATGCCTTGCCGCCGGGCGACGGGCAGGGACCCGGGGGCGGACGCGCCGGAAGCCACGCCGGACCTTCGGCTGCAGGAAGCGCGGGAGCCGGCAGCTTTCTGACCCAGGTCAGTGCCGGTTCGACCAACTACGGCCCCATTTATGGCAATGCCGCCTTGATTCCGCTCATCGGCGGCTCCGGCGGCGGCGGCACGCCGGGTTACGGCGGCGGCGGTGGAGGAGGCGCCATCCTGATCGCCTCGAACAGCAAGATCACCATCGGACCGGGCGGCGACAATTTTATCGACGCCACGGGCGGTGAGTGGGGAACGGGCGGGGCGTACAACGGAGGAAGCGGCGGGGCGGTCAAACTGGTGGCTCCTCAGATCACCGGGCCCATGCGGATTTACGTCCGCAACCGGAACAGCACCGGTGGGGACGGGCGCATCCGGCTGGATGCAGTGAATTACTCAGGCGCCCAACTGAATGTTCCTTCCCCGGGATCTTCGCTCAGTTTCGGGTCGATGTTGGCGACGGGTCTCGAAGGCACTCTCCCCCGTCTGGACCTCGTGAGTGTGGCGGGACGAAACCTGCCCACCAATTCCGTGGCCACAGGATTCATTCTCCTCCCGAACGGGAGTGCCGGCGATCAGTCCGTCGTGGTACGGGCGCGCAACTTCGGAACCAAGGTCCCGATCAGCGTCGTCCTCCAACCCGACAACGGTCCGACTGTGAGCGTTCCGGCGACGATCGATAACACGGCCAACAATCCCGCGACGCTTGCGGTGAATGTTCCGGTGCCGGCGAACAGCCCGGTGAAGATCAACGTCTGGACTCGCTGAGAGACTGTCTGAAAAATAAGTGGGGTCCTGTTTTCGCGGAAAAGGCCCTATGGCGAGGCGCGACGAGGGAGCATACCCGCCAGCGGTCTGTGACCGAGGAGCAACGAAGCCAGAGGGCCTTTTCCGCGAAAACCCTGCGGGCGACAGGTCTTTTGCGCGAGGCCTTCGTTGGCTCGACCGTCACAGCCCGCTGCGGGGATGCTCCGGTCTCGCCGCCTCGGCCTCGCACAAAATCCCTCGTCGCAGGACTCCAATTATTTTTCAGACAGTCTCTGAAAGGGGAAAGCCCGACTCTCACCGGGCAGGTTCTGGCTGAAGGGTCACGCGCCTGCCTGTCCGGGCGGATTCGCGGGCGGCGTCCAGGATCTCCGTCGCGACGAGGTTCACCCCCAGAGAGGACAGGCCGGACGGCTGGATTTCCCGGCGCACCACCGCTGCCAGGTAGGTGAGCGGATCGTTGTTGGGAGGGCTCAATGCAGGGACGGGCGCCTCCGCTTCCCGGTTGTTGCCGATGCGAATCAGGAGATCGTCGGACACCGGCACCCGAAGGCAGCCAGTCCGTCCGTACACCTCCATGTCTTTTCGGTTGTAGGGCCAGTTCCAGGAGGCCTCGATGATTCCCTGCGCGTGCGGATAGGTCAGGACGATCGTCGCTTCGTCATCCACTTTGGGATACAGGTCGGGCTTGATCTGCTGCGTGACCGCGAACACGGAGGTGGGTCGCTGTCCCTGCATCAGCCAGGTGATCAGGTCCGCCCCGTAGCAACCAAAATCCGTCAGGGCACCTCCGCCGTTGAGGACGGGATCCGTCAACCATCGCAGGAAAGCCTCGGAACACCCGATCTCCCGCGGTCCCTGGTGCCCGTCGTGGACCACGATCTTACGAAGGTCGCCAATCCGGTGTTGCTCATGCACGAGCGTGTAAGCGGCGTGATTGGCGGGGTACCAGGTTGTCTCGTAGTTCACGACCACCTGGATCCCGCCCCGCTTCGCGGCGGCTTCGATGGCCCGGGCGTGTTCCATGTTCACGGCAAGCGGTTTTTCCATCATGACATCGACGCCTTTGCCGGCACAGACCTCCACCACGCGCCGATGGTCGAAGGCACTGGTAAAGACCGCGACGGCCTGCGGCCGGACCTTGTCGAGCATCGACTCCAGGCTCGGGTAGAAGAGACGCTCGTCCAGTTTGTAGTCACGGGCATACCGGCGCGCGAGTTCCTGGTCAGGCTCCGCAATGCCGACAAGCTGGACGTCCTCCCGGGATATCGCCTTCGGGATGAAGCCGCGCGCGTGATCGTGAACCAGACCGACAATGGCGAATCGCACGGGCGACGCTGCACGGCCATCCACACCAGCAATCATGAGGGCGCCGAGAAAGAGGGCGATGGATCTCAAGTTCATCAGCTTTCGGCGCAGATCGAACCGGACTCGAGGACGCGTGGCGATGCCAAAGACCGCGGGCGCTCCGGAGCAAACCGGGGGCACCGGTGGCGTGTCCGGTAGCGGCGGGTGGCAAACCTCGATGATCGATTCGATGCGCTGCCGGCTTGCTGCCTGCGTTCGGCAGGCCCACCATCGCGCACCGATCGCGACGTCTTAAACAAGGTGTTGATGCGCATCAGTCACGCTTCCCAAAGGACGGCGGCTCATGAAACCCGAAGCGCGGCCGGGAACGCGAAGCGGGATGCTGGCTGTTTTCGGACCACCCACTGGAGCGTGGTCTTACAGGCCGGCTCCGGGAGCGCCCCGGAAGCCGGGGTGGCCCTCGAACAGTTTTGCTGCCAATACTGGCGGCCGATTTACTTCTACGTCCGTCGGCGCGGTTACAACGCCGACGACGCCCGTGACCTCACCCAGGGGTTCTTCGCGCGCCTCCTGGAGCGGGGGGGGATTCGAATGGCGGAGCAAGGCCGGGGCCGCTTCAGGACCTTTCTGCTCGCAGCGTTGGATAATTTCCTTGCCAATGAATGGGACCGGTCGAACCGGCTGAAGCGCGGGGGTGGCCAGCGTGTCGTGTCGCTGGACGAAACCGCCGAGGCGGATGCGAGCTATCGACTGCTGGACGCGGGAGCCGCCACGCCCGATCAGATCTACGATCGGCGGTGGGCGCAGACGATTCTGGAGACCGTCTTGAGACGGCTGCGCGAGGAATTCGACCATCGCGGAGGCGGCGGACGCTTTGAAATCCTGAAGTCCTTTCTCTTCAGCCACCGAGGTGAACTTTCCTATGCGGATGAAGCCGCCCGCCTGGGCCTTTCAGATGCGGCCATGAAATCCGCCATCTACCGCCTGCGACAACGCTACGGTGAGTTGTTCGCCGAGGAGATTGCGGCCACCGTGGCGGCCCCGGACGAAGTCGATGACGAGATTCGATACCTGTTGGCGACACTCGAAGGTGGGTGACGCATTGCCCGGCCGACCCGGTTCGAAATGCATACGGTCTGCTCCCACTGCGGATCGGGCGTGCCGTTCGACGCACCGGAGGGTCTCTGCTTGCAGTGCCTGGTTCGTGAGGCGCTGGCCTGGCGGCGAAAGGCCAGACAATGCCTCGTCCCACCGCCGATGCGCTTCGGCGATTACGAGATCCTGAACGAGATCGCTCGCGGCGGGACCGCCACCGTCTATCGCGCCCGCCAGACCCACGCGGGCCGCGTCGTGGCCCTCAAGGTCCTGTCGCGCGAAGCCGCGGGGCTCGCTGGTCGCTTCCACACCGAGGTCGAGGCCGTCACGCGGTTGGACCATCCCAACATCGTTCCCATCTACGACGTCGGGGAGCATGAAGGCTGGATCTTTCTCGCCATGCGGTTGGTCGAAGGCCGGACGCTTGCCGATGCATTGGCTCATGGGGCCCTCCCGTTTCACCGCGCCGCCCGGGTGATTGCCACCACGGCCCGCGCCATCCAACACGCCCACGACCGTGGCGTCCTGCATCGCGATCTGAAACCGGCCAACATCCTGCTCGATGCCAGCGACGAACCGCATGTGGCGGATTTTGGATTGGCCCGGTTCACCCATCGACCGAACGGGCTGACGCCGCTCCGAACGGCACTCGGGACCCCCGCCTATATGTCACCCGAGCAGGCTGAGGGACGCGTTGAGTCCATTTCTGCCGCCGCGGATGTTTACGGGCTCGGCGCGGTGCTCTTCGAAACCTTGACCGGTTCGCCACTGTTCAGCGGCGAGTCCGCGATGGACGTCGCGCGACAGGTGATTGAACGGGAACCGGCCCGGCCTTCCACCCTGGACCCTGCAATCCCCGCCGACCTCGAGGTCATCTGCCTGAGATGCCTGGAGAAGGACCCAGCCCACCGCTATCCCGCCCCGGCCGCCGTCGCGGACGACCTCGAACGGTGGTTGCGGAAGGAACCCATCGTGGCCCGACCTCGCCGAAGGTGGCGGAAGCTTGAACGCTGGTCCCGGTGCCATCCGTGCCAATTGGCGCTGACCGCCGCCACCGTGCTGGCGCTGGCGGGAGCGGGCCTCGGCGCTTCCTGGCAACACCGCCGGATGCTGGAGGTCCAACGAACGGCTGCGCGCCCGGTGGCTTTGCCGCCGTTGAGACCGACGGCCCGCCTGGGCTTCTCCGCCCCCTGGTTGGCCTGGTTTCCCGATCGAAAACGACAGGCGATCGGGACCGCGGAAGGCCGGGTCCTGATCTGGAACAGCGTCCAGTCCCGGATCGAACCGGAGCTGGAGCTGGAATCTCTTCCATCCTGCGGTGGCCATGCGGCGGTGAGCAATGACGGCCGGTGGGTGGCGCTGGTGAATCGAGGGCAGGGTATCGATCTTTGGGAGGCATCCACCGGCCGGCTCCACGCGCGTACCAACCTGCCCGTGAGCGTGGGTCTCCTGGCTTTCGAGTTGGGGCCGCAAGCGGAGACCGTCATCCAGGGCGCTTCGCAAGGGCTTTGGATCTGGCGACCCTTGAAGCATCGACTTGACCTGCTCCTTACCACGCAACAAAGGGCCCTCTTCGCCGTGTGCGACTGGAGCCGACACCGCGTGATGGTTGCCCTCGACCGGGGAGACCCCTCTGCGGAGGAACTGATCGTCATTGATCTCGAGACGGGGAACGAACTGGATCGCCCCCCAGGTCCGGAGGGTTTTTCGTCACCATCGGGTCTCTGACCCACCCCAGCGACAGGCTCCAAGGTGGCGGACACGGATCGCTCCCCCCGCCGCCTCGGCATCTACGAAAAGGCGGTTCATGGAGCGCCCGGCGATTGCCGATGGAGCGATCGTCGCGAAATTTAGCCCCGGCGAAACTTTCGGACGGATTTGCTTTAGAGGCGGGTGTCATGAACCCGTTTCGTCTCTGGCTGCAGGCGCATCTTCGTCCATGGCGAAGGTTGGCTCGGGCTCGCGAGCAGACGCGCGGGATTCAGGTGTGGACGTGCGGCGGGATGCCGGATTGGCCGGCTCGATTGTTGGTGCGAGCGGGTGCGTGGGGGTTCGCCGCACTGATTCTCTCGCAGGTGGCGCAGGCCCAATGGAGGGTGGAAACGCTGGACCTGAAGGCCGGATGGAACGCGGTGTTCCTGCACGTCGATGCGTCGTACGCCACCTTGGATGAGTTGGTCGGCGCGCAGGCGCCGGAACTAACGCCCATCACCGAGGTCTGGCGATGGAATCCCAATCCGGCGACCGACCAGTTCCTCACCTCCCCCCAGCAGCCCGTGGATACGGGCAGTCAGTGGACAAGCTGGAAGCGGGTCGAGCCGGATACCTCGAACCTTCAACGCCTCACCGCGAACACGGCGTACCTGGTGTTCACCACCGCTGATTTCACCTGGCACCTGACGGGCCAGCCGGTGCTGCCGTCCTATTCCTGGACGACAGCAGGCGAGAACCTGGTCGGTTTTTCCACCGTTCCAACGACGCCCCCCGATTTCCAGGCGTTTCTCTCACCGGCGCAGGCCCTGCTCGATGGCGAGATCTTCCGGTATCCGGGCGGCGATCTAGGGCCGAACAACCCGATCCTTGTCACAGCGCTTCGAACGACTCCCGTTCGCAGGGGAGAGGCCTTCTGGATCCGTGCGGGCGACACCTACAATGATTTCTTCGGTCCCTTCGAGGTCACCGGCGGCGGCAGTGGACAGGTGAAATTCGGGGATTCCTTGAGCGCCTACAGCTTTCGACTGCGCAATCGCACCGGCAGTCCGCTCACGGTCAGCCTGGCCGTGGTGCCGTCGGCCCCCGTGCCCGCGGGGCAACCGGCGATCGCCGGGGTGCCTCCCCTTTTGCTGCGCGGCAGTCTCAACACCACAAATCTCACCTATGGCTTCGACGCCCTGCCGGCGAACACGCCGCACTCATGGGTGCTGGAGCCCCAGGGTCAGCTCGGATCAGAGGTCGAGGTCGTCCTGGGCCTGGACCGGTCGTCCCTCACGGGTCCCCCCGGCAGTTCGCGGGCGGGTGTGCTCGTCCTCACGGACTCCCTGGGTCAAAGTTCGGTCGAATTGGGGGTCTCGGCGACGGTCGCGTCACAGGCCGGTCTGTGGGTTGGAGCCGCGGCCATCACCCAGGTGGCGCAATACCTGAAATCCTACCTGAAGGATGCGGACAACCAGCTGGTGGTTCAATCCAACGGCGCTTATGTGGTGACTTCGGTCGTCACCAACCTGACCCCGGTCCCGACGTCCTTTCCCCTCAAGCTCATCGTTCACAACCCGGCAAGTGGGCGGGCGACGCTTCTGCAACGCGTCTATTTCGGCTTCGATGTGGCGACCAACCCGATCGTCGCCAACCAGGAGTCGGCGCTGGATCCAGGTCGAATCGCGGATTCGCGGCGGATCAGCGCCAGCCACCTGCCGTGGATGGAGAATAACCCAGGTTGGTCCTTCAGCGGACCCCTGATCCTGGGGGCGGTCCTCAAGACCTCGGTGACCAACAGATTCGATGACCAACGATCGAATCCGTTTCTGCACACCTATCATCCGGACCACGACAACCTGGATTCCCGGTTCGCGTCCGAACTGCCGCAGGGCGCCGAATCCTACACGATCGTCCGGGACGTCTCCCTGTCGATCAAACTCCCGCCGAACGACTTCAACAGCCGCGTCAATGCGGGAATTACCATGGTCGGCGATTACCTCGAGACCCTCCGGGTCCAAGGCCTGGCCCGTTCGGCCGGCGCCGTCGACACCCGCCGCTTTGACGTCCGCGGCTCGTTCAAAATGACCCGCATCACCGATATCCCAACCCTCACCCGAGTCCCATGAATACGAACTCCCGCGAAATCGGCGGCGCTCAACCCGCCCCCCTTGTCCCACGGCAGAGTGATCCGACGACCTTGGCGGGTTCGGCGGCCGCACTTCCGCGTGGACGCGCGCCGGCGCCCCAGCCTGTCCACCGCCTTCAACGGTTGGCCATCGTGGGTATCTTTGCCCTGAGCGGTGCCGTGGCATGGACCTCACCGAACCCACCCGACCGGATGACATACCAGGGATTCCTGGTGGACGGGAACGGCGTCGCCCTCGGCAATACCGCTCCCAAGAACTACGACGTGATCTTCCGGGTCTTCGACGATCAGAACGTCGGCAATCTCCTGTGGTCGGAGCAACAGACGATCACCGTGGATAAGGGCTATTTCAGCGTCCTCCTCGGCGAGGGCGCCGCCGTCGGATCCGAACCCCGCCCCGCCCTGCCAACCCTGTTTGCCGGTTCGACCGCGTCAGACCGTTTCGTTGGCATCACGGTCAAAGGTATCGGCAATGGAGGCGCCAACGTGGACATCCTCCCCCGCCTGCGGTTGATCACCTCCCCTTACGCTTTCCTGTCCCAGCAGGCGCTCAAGATGGTCCAGGACACGGGCGCCGATCTGATCACGGCGAGCGGCAACTCCGTGGTGGTCAACGGCACCATTTCCGCCAGCGAATTTCACGGAAACGGCGGGACGCTCGACTCTCTCAACGCCGGGACGATCACCACGGGCACGCTTTCCCAGGATCGACTTCCCTCCCACCTGACGGGCACCCGGACGTTTTCGGGTAACGTGGGCATCGGCACGACCTCGCCGAACTATCTCCTGTCCATGGGCAATGGTCTTGGGAACACGAAGATCGCGCTCTGGGACGGCGGCCCAACCAGCGCCTATGGATTGGGAATCCAAGGAGGCCAGTTTCGATTTCACGTCGACACTGCTGCCGCCCGCTTTTCATTTTTCAATGCCCCTGCAGGGACGGAGATCATGACCCTCCTCGGCGGCGGCCGGCTCGGGCTCGGCCAACCCTCCCCTTCCGGGCGGTTCCACGTGAACAGCGGCGACACCCTCGCCGGCATCTTCGAATCCAGTTCCACCATCGGGACCTGGCTTTCGCTGGGGAATTCGTCCGTCGGCGGCAGATATTGGCAGATTATCTCCACGGGCTCCGGCAACGGTGAGGGTGCCGGCAAGATGCTGATCGGGAATGGCATCTTTCCCGGGACGACCTCCGTCGGAATGACCCTCGTCAACAATGGGCGCGTGGGAATCGGCACAACGGACCCGGGAAGCCAGCTCCAGGTCAATGGCGGCATCCGCGCGCGCGGCGGCGTGCCAGGGGGCTTCGGCGTCAACAACAACGGCTACGCCTTCTCGGGGAACGGAGGTGACGACGATTCCGGCCTGTTCAGTACGACCGATGGTCGTGTGTCCCTCTACAGCAATTCGCAGGAACGCCTGCGCGTCGACGGCGGCCTCTATTTCTACTACCTCGGCAACATCGGCGACCACCGGAACATGCAGTACAACGATGCGACGGGCCAGATCGGGTGGGACAACTCTTCCCGGCGTTACAAGATCAACATCCGCCCGCTCGAGGACGACTTCTCCCAGCTCCTGAAGGCCCAGCCGATGACTTACACCCGCCCCGAGAGTCCCGATTTCTGGGAGATTGGCTTCATCGCCGAGGACTTTCACGACCTCGGCCTGACCCGGCTCGTGGACTACGACAAGGAAGGGCGCCCCGACGGCATCAACTACGAGAAGATCTGTCTTTACCTGAACGAAAATGCCAAGCAGCAGCAAAAGGAACTCACTGAACTCAAAGCCACCTGCGTGACCCAGGCGGAGGAGGTCGCCTCCCAACGCCGTGAGATCGACGATTTGAAGACCCGCCTCGCCTCGCTCGAAAAGGTCCTCCGGCAAGCCGCCGTCGGCGCGCCTGGAAAACCCCAGGCCGCCGTCGTGAATCCAACATCGACCGTGGCGAGCGCGGAGTGAGGGCCACGCCACGCCGCGGCCTTCCGTCGTGTCCGGCGGACATCGACCCACCTCAGCCCATCATGCAACTGCTGCCTTTCCGATGAAACGGCCCACACACCCGTCCGTCGCCTGGCTTCCCTGGCTGGGGACCTTTCTTTTCGCCTTCCGGGCGTTCGGCCAGACGGTGCTGCCCCTGGAATTCACCCACATCTACCAGGGCCAATCCTGGATCAATTATCAGGCCCAGCGCGGCGTGCCGATCTCGACCACGACCAATGTGCCGCCCGGTTCCAGTGGCAAACTGCCTCCCGGTAATGAGTCCACCGGGATCTTTACGCCTCCAACCCCCGGCCAGTTCCGGGGACTGATGTCCTTCGGCGGCATCCCGGGTCTTGCAGGGCAGGATCTGCAAGCTGTGGGCGCATCGCCGGTCCTCAGGGATGGGGTAACACCCTTCTCACCGAGCGTCGCCAATGAAATGAGGCTTCCTCGAGCTTCCATCGCCGGCGGCGGCCAGATCGTGATGCGCCGCGCGCAAATCGGCGCTCCGTTCTTGAGCCGGCAGGTCTCCTTCGGATTCGGTTCCATCGTGCCGCCGCCGGAAACCGATGAGCATGGCGCGCTCCTGGGAGGGATTCCCAACACCGAATACTGGCTGCCGGAACCCTACACCACCAACGACCACGCCGGCGAAGGCTATTACTGGAGTCCGCACGCAGGCCTGGTGTACGCCATCCAATCCGGTCCTCTCGCCATCACGTGGCGCAAGGCGGCGCCCTATTCGGCGGACACTCTCCCGCCCGGCTATGTCAATGCGAATGGCATCGTCAGTTTCGAGACGAACGGCGCCAATATTTTCCTGCTGTACACCGCCCGGTACATTGTCTCGGGAAGCCCGGCGAAGCCACCTCGGAAGATCTACTGGACCGAGAAGGCCTTCCAGAATGTCGGACATCCGGTTCGCGTGCCGACGGCGCGGGTGGGCGCTGTCAATATTGTCTACAACAACAACTTTCCGAAGACCGTCGCCGAGGAATACGTCAACATTGGCAACACCAGCCCGACGGACGGCAGCACGAACGCCACCCTCAAGGAACTCCGCACGCTCTGGTATGACCAGAACACGGGCAATATCCTCGCCTACAATCTCGAAGGAAGGGTCTTCGTCGAACTCCTCGGAGACCTCCGATCAGACAACAAGACCTACAAGCCGCTGGGCACTGAAATCGTCGACGTCAGCAAGGTGGCCATCCCGGCGGATGTCACAGTCGAACTCGGCGAGCGCATCGTTCCCCCGGAGGGCGGTTCCCTGGACGACCTCTTCCCGGAACCCCTTCAACAAGGCGTCAATGGCGGGTTCGCCTTCCAACACAATGTTGCGGGGGCGGGCACCCCGGAACTTTACGCCACCCGGGAGACGCAGAATCTCAATGATTACCTCGTCCATTGGACCGAGGAAGGCGTCGCCGGCCTGAGGTGGCCCAAGTTGTTCGGCCGGTACAAACTGGTCTGGCCGTCCGATATCTCCCGCTACAGCCAGTATATACGACCACCGGCCGCCACCGAGGCCGAAGCGTCTGAAACGGCCGTCTTACTCGAACCCGAGAATGCCCCGAACATCGAATACCAGGACCCGCTCGATCGGCCCCGCGCCAAGTTCACCGCCGACTTCAAGTTCTACACCTGGCTCGATGAGCAGTATCCCGTTCACCGCACCCTCCTGCGCTTTGTCTCCGGCGAAAACATTGCCTTCGAACGGGTCTTTTCCTGGTACGACGCAAGCCTGCGATCCACCAACTTCGTCGGCGCGGAGATTTCGGATGCCGCGCGGAACATCATCACGAACCTGGCGGCCTGGAATCCGGCGGAGAACCGATTCGATTGGCCGGGGGACCTTCAACTCAGCGCACCGCGGGTCGTCAACACAATAGCGGAGGTGGGGCAACGCATCGTTCCTCCCGCCGAAACCGATATTGCCGATGGTCCGGACTACCTGGCGGGTCACCTCAATCGCGACATCGGGACCTCCTACAATATCCACACCTACAAGGATCCACTCAGCGAGGGCTTCGAAGCCGCCAATCAGGGGGCCATCATCCCGGTGAATGTCATCCCAGGCAGGAACCAACTGGAGGTCTGGTGGTTCCGCACCAACACCGCCAGCGCGGGGCCGAATGCCGGCAACAATCTCCTCGGCTTTGGTACGGTTTACTGGCCGTCCGCGATCGGCCGTTACACCCTTCAATGGCCGGCGAATCCCCGAGAAATCGTCCTTGCGAGCAAACTGGGCGGGACGGGATTGACCCCCGCGGAAATGCTGGGAACCATCTACAGCCAGAACGACCCGGCCCTCGATGGCTACAATCCCAACGAGGAGCACGCGATCATGTCCGGCGGCACCCCGTTCGCCACACGCGACGACCTGAACATCACCACGCCCACGGACGATTTTTCCTCCGAGCCCTATGTCCTCCTGGACTACCCCGATCCCGACGGCCGGCCCGCGATGGCGGTCTTCAAGGTGCTTCGGGAAAAGCCCGAGGAGGGGTACGTCTTCGACTACCTCGTGCCCGCGGGGCAGCTCCTCCAACCGCCGCCGCCCCTGAATTTCCTGGGCAAACCCGTCGAAGGCAGCGGCGATCTCGCGATCAATTACAACTCGGAACCCACGGGTGGCGCCGGAGATCTTCCCGGCGGCTGGACCGCGGAGGCCGTTGACGGGAAATACGGGCTCTACAACCGGTTCACTTACCAGGATCGGCATCATGACTTCTGGGTGTATCGCGGGCCCCATGCCGGCCTGCCGGTTTTGAGCGCCGGAACGTACGACCCTGCGACCCGGTCCTTCTCTCCGCTGACGACAGCCTCGGCCGTCGCTGGACAGCCATTCAGCTTCACGATTCATGTCTCCCGGCAGGATGAGCTCCTGGAGCTAACAGCCGCTGGCGCGCCCTCCTGGCTCTCGCTCAACGGCCTTTCCCTTCAGGGAACCCCCGACCCCACCAACGTCGGCTCGAGCCAGATCGAACTCGTCGTGCGTGACCGGTACGACGACCTTCGGGTCACCAACAACCTGGCACTGCAGGTCCTTGCGAGCGGTGTCCCCACAGGGCAGGCGCCCCTCTCGATCTTCAGCACAAATAGTTACACGGGAAGCATCATCGAATTCACAAATCGCCCGCCGTTCCTCGCTGAGTCGCCTGCTGCCTCGAATTCCTTCACCATGCGGTTTTATTACCGCACCGAGCCGGACTTCGCATGGCCCGGGATTTCCGATCCGCCGCCGCCGGGCAGCATTGTGCCGTACCTCAGGCGGGTCGATGCGGGAACGGGCGCCTACGTCGGCGATCCCGCCTCCAAATCCACGGAATCGCTGCAGATCGTGTACCGACCATTCTGGCCGGTTCGCGATCCGAAGGATTCGTCAAGACCGCTCGCCACTCTGCCGTATGGAGCGACCCTTGCGGAGCCCGCATTCGACCTCCCCGGGGTGCGCGACTTCAAGACCGCCCGGATTCTCTACCAGCAGTCGATTGCCGCGGATATCGACCGCGCCGACGTGAGCGCGGTCCTTCATGATCCGACCCGGGCCAAGTATGTGGATATTACGACGGCCCAGTTCGCCAACGACCAGGTTCCCGCGAGCGTCCGAACCGAACTCTATCAGGGAAAGATCTATTTTCCGAACCTGCCGCCTCACCTCGTCAACCGCGTGTTCATCGATCCGAACCGCGGACCCAAGGGAAGCCTTGGGCTGATTGGCGAGTACAAAAAAGAGGCCCTGGGCGAGAGCTATCTTCAGCTCAATGTCCTTCGCGGCGCGGACCTGGCGGCGGTTCAGGGGTTGTGCCCGACCGCCGATGCGGAGAACAGCCCCAAATGGAACGCCTTGGTCAGCGCCCTTGCCACCGATGTCGAGACGTTCCACGAGGACCTGCCCCTGAATCCGGGGACCTACGTGCCCGACCCGCCCCAGACCGTGAGCATTGGGGTCGGCGACCTCGCGGAGGTGGAAAGTGACAACACCGCGGTCGATTCGTATGCCTTGAGCGCCACCGGCCCTGGCGCGGGTTACATCACGATCGTGGAGAGCGGTGGCCCCGCCTTCACCCAGCCTGGCGATCCCGTCGCCCTGCATGTCTTCAAGGTCGGCGGCGGTCTGCATCGCGGCGAGCTCAAGATCGTCCCATCCCCCAATCCGCTGAGTGAACTCGTGACCTTCCAGCACACCGCTGATCTCGCGGGACGCTTCGACGAATACGAGTACCAGTGGAAAATCGCGGCTCCGGTCGACGGGCTGCCGCCGGAACCTGATACGACGATGTCGCGGTACCTGTCGCTGACTCCGATTCAGGCCGGCCTTCCCGCGTACACACTCGGCGGCGCGGGCATCCAGGCGCTCGGCGACAACTACGTGGTCATGCGCTATCGGCCGTTGAACCCCGCGCACCCGCTGTACAAGGCAAATCCCACGGACGCCGACTGGTCGGATTGGACCGCCCCTGCCCTGGCGGAGGGATGGATCAAGCGCGTGCTGGCGGGCATCAATCCTTTCAACCAGCGCATCACCGATCTCTTCAACAACCGGGTCAACACCGATGTCAGTCTTCTCACCCAGGCCGGCCGCCGCTGGGAGGGCGACGTGGCCCTGAACCTCGATAGCATCAATAACTATGGTCTCATCGAGATCTACGAGACCGTTCTGCGCCGGGGCAGGTCCCTGAGCATCGAGTCCGGTTTCAACTATGGGCCGGCAAACGACGCGCTGTTGCTTGCCGCCGGCTATCTGAACGACCTGTACATGCTCCTGGGCAATGAGGCGTGGGCCGACGCCGCCAATCCCACCATCGGCATTGGGACGGCCGACCGCACCTACGGAGATATCGCCACCGCAATGTTTTCCTTCCGCGGGCAGGTGCCTTCGCTCCTGGAGGAGGAACTCGCGCTCCTGCACGGCCGCGACGACTTTCTGCAGCCCGGGGTCGATGTCACACCGGTCTACAACCGCCTCGTGTGGAACTACACGCGCGGCATCGATGCCGGCGAGGTGATTTACGCCCTCAATTACAACATCCAGGAGGACCCGGGCAAATCGCCGGATGGCATCATCGACGCCCAGGACGCCGCGCGCATGTTCCCGCAGGGACATGGCGACGCGTATGGTCACTACCTGACCGCGGTCAAAGGGTACTATTCCCTCCTGATGAATTCCTTCTTCGACTGGGTGCCTCGCATCGAGGCGGTCAATGTCCTCGGCAAGCCCGTGTCGGTGGATTACCAGGATGAAAGGAAATTCGCGGCGGCTGCCGCCGCGACGGCGCGAGCCGGACGCCAGATCTTCGATCTCACCTGGCGCGAGGATTATCAGTCGACCGCGCAGACCGGGTGGACCCATTTCTCGCCCACCAGGGTCAATTCCCGGCGCACCTACCTGACCCCGGGCGGCACCAACAACACCGAGCGGTTCTGGGGCATGGACCATTGGGCCAGTCGCGTCGGTCAGGGCACCTACCTCAACTGGGTGGTCGCCAATGCCATTCTGCCCGATGTGGACCCCAACCCGGATCACGAGGGCATCCAAAAGGTCGACCGAACGACCGTCCCGGAGATCCGTGAACTGGCCACCCTTGCCGGTGGCTTGCAGACAGCGCTCGAAAACGCCGAGGCGGGCATGTCGCCTCTTGGTGTTCCGGAAGGCGGCCTTGCGCTGGACATCAATCCCACCCAGGTGGTTGGTGGGGAGAACGGCACGCACTTCGAGCAGATCTACCAGCGCGCCAAGATCGCGCTCAACAACGCCGTTGCCGCGTTCGACGACGCCAAGGATGTCACCCGGCTGATGCGGTCGGAACAGGATTCCCTGGCCGCGTTTCAAGCCGGCGTCGCCCAGCAGGAGCAGGCCTACAATGTCGCCCTTATCGAACTCTACGGCACGCCGTATCCGGACGACATCGGGCCCGGCAAACTCTACAAACAGGGCTATGACGGGCCGGACTTGATTCATTACAAGTATGTCGATCTGCCCGAGGCCGATATCCCCGATATTTGGAGTTACTCCAATACGACGGAATGGGAGATCCCCCTCAGGGATCTGCCGTCCGACTGGACCGAGAACAATTACACCAACATCAACTTCCCCGAGGTGCAAACCATCACGTTCAATATTGGACCGCATGGTTTCGCGGAGAAGCCCGCGACGTGGACCAGCCAGAGGGCTTCGCCCGGAAAGATCCAACAGGCCATCTCGGAGCAGATCCTGGCGCACGCGCGCCTGCGGCACACGATCAATGACACGGCCGGCGACCTCGTGGTGTTTCAGAAGTACCTCGATGTGTTCGAGGCGGATGTCGATACCTACACCAAGATCCGTGACATCAACACCAGCCTCCTCGTTGCGGATGAGGTCCTCGAAAAGACCAAGTTCGCCAACGACATCTACCAGAAGTTCCAGGACTCCATCAAAAAGGACATTGTCTTCACCTCCGACGCTTCCGAGGAGGCGATCCCCGGAAGCTTTATTGCGGGACTTGCCGCGGGTGGCGACCTGACGTCCGCGGCGCGGTCGGCCGTCGAGATTGCCGGTTACAGTGTCGTCAGCACACTGGACAAGGTGTCCCTCCTTCGCGACACGGTGGTCGCCGCGCTGGAACTGGCGGTCTCGACCGCCCGCCGGCAGGAGGAGTTCTTCGGCAGCGAACCTCTCGGGCGCGAGCAGGAACTGCGCAACGCCGTTCAGGAGATTGGCAACAAGCTGGGCGACTACCAGGAGCGCCTTTGGACCGTCAACGAGGACCTCCGACAGTACGACGACAAGAAACGGGCCGTCCGCACCCTCATCGCCTCCGGCGACACTTTGCAGGCGCAGCGCGAGATTTATCGCCAGCACGCCGCCGCGGTCATTCAGGGCTATCGCACGCGGGACGCCGCGTTTCGCCTCTTTCGCAGCGAGAAACTCGAGCGCTATAAGACCCTGTTCGATCTCGCGGCCCGGTATGCCCTGCTCGCCGCCAATGCCTATGACTATGAAACGGGCCTGCTGAACACGGGCGCGGGCCGGAATTTTGTGAACCGGATCGTCGCCTCCCGCGCGCTGGGAGTCGTGCGGAATGGCGAGCCTCAGTTCGCCGGAAGCGACACCGGCGATCCCGGGTTGTCGAGCGCCCTCGCCGAAATGAAGGCCGATTGGGACGTCCTGCGCGGGCGCCTGGGTTTCAACAACCCCGATGCCTATGGCACGACCCTGTCCTTGCGCACCGAACAGCTTCGGATCCTGCCAACCGCGGAGGGCGACACGGCCTGGAAGGATGTCCTCTATCACGCCCGCACTCCCAATCTCCTGGCGGATGCGGATGTTCGGCGCTACTGCATGCAGATCGATCCGGGGGACGGCCTCCCCGTTCCAGGCTTGATCCTCACGTTCAGCACGACCATCGCCGACGGGTTGAATCTTTTTGGCCAGTCCCTGGCGGGCGGCGATCACACGCTGAGCCCGGCCTCGTTCGCGACGAAACTCTTCGCGGTGGGAGTGGCCTTGGAAGGTTACAAGGGTATGGATAATCCAGCCGCGAACAGCGGAACCGTCGGCGCGGGTGGCGGGTCGTCTCCGCCCGAACCGGATTTGTCCTTCCTCGATCCATCCGCGCTCTCGGCCACACCCTACATCTACCTCGTCCCGGTGGGAGTGGATTCCATGCGCAGCCCCCCGCTTGGAGACGCAAGCCAGGTCCGCACCTGGATGGTCGAGGACCTGGCCATCCCGATGCCGTTCAACATCGGCGCCTCCGAGTTCGACAGCCGCTCCGTGATTCAGTCGGCCGATTCGCTGAGCGAACCGCTCTTCTCGATCCGCAAGCACCAGGCCTTCCGGCCGGTGTCGAGCGCGGCGTTCTTCAGCACTGGCATCTATTCCGCCGGCGGGGGCCTGGTGCGCTCCCAGTTCACCAACAATCGCCTCGTGGGAAGGTCCGCATGGAACAGCCGGTGGAAGCTGATCATTCCGGGCCGCACCCTCCTCAAGAACCCGAACGAAGGACTGGACCGGTTCATCCGCACGGTGACGGATATCAAACTGCATTTCGTCACTTACTCCTATTCCGGCAATTGAGTCCTGCACCGTTCAACGCCCATGAATGTCCCATCTCACCGGCCGAATTGCCTGCGATGGTCCGTCGGGATCGCCGGCGGGCTTCTCGCCGTGGCGGCCCTGGCATTTCCGCCCGCCCCGCACCACCTGATCTACGGAATCGTGCGCGATGAGAAAGGAGACCCTCTCCGCGCATCGGGAGCGGAGGTCGTCCTGGAGGCGGACGGCGCCCAGCCGGTTCGGACGACGATTACGGAGATCTCGGAGACTCCGATCAACTACCGTCTCCAAGTCCCGCTCGACTCCGGGACCGTCGGCGGTCTCTACAAGCCTACCGCCCTGCATCCTGCCGTCCCGTTTCGCCTGAAGGTGACGATCGGATCGACGGTCTATCTCCCCATCGAAATGACGGGCGCCAGTCGCCTCGTCGCGACCCCCGGCGAATCGACCCGTCTGGATCTGACCCTTGGAGTCGATTCGGACGGCGACGGCCTGCCGGACGCCTGGGAGCAGGCCCTGATCGCCGCCCTCGGTGGCGGCCGCTCCCTGGCCGACATCCGGCCTGGCGATGACTCCGATGGCGATGGAATGACCAACCTGCAGGAGTATCTCGCCGGCACGTACGCCTTCGATCCGGCCGATGGATTCACCCTGAGCATCATCGGCGCGGACTCCGGTGGGTCTCTCCTGGAATTCACCGCCATTCGTGGCCGCACCTATGCCGTTGAATCGTCCCTGGACTTCCACACCTGGGTGCCGGTGCCTTTCTCCGTGCCCGCCGAAGGTGCCGCCGGGACAGCCCACCAGTCCTACACAGCGACCGACGTGCGGGTCCTGCGCATTCGGGTTCCAACCATCGGAACGGGAGACCCGCTTGGCGACTCCGGAGATCTGCCCCAGTTCTTCAAACTGGTTCTGCGATGAGGACGTGACGGTCACGCTACCCCGGCCCAACGCCGCCTCGGGTGGAAAGTGCCTCTTGCCAGGACGGACACCCGCTGATACAAACCGACTGTGGTGTTGATAGGGCAGCACAGTCGATTCCGGTTCCGGCGCGCGTCTGTCGCGATCGCCGGCCTTGTGTCGCTGCTGCTCGTGGTTTGCGGCCTGGTCGCTTCCAACAACAATCTCCACCGTTGGATACATGGCGGTAGCGGGAATGATGATGGAACCAACCCGTGTGCCGCCTGCCTTCTCGCCTCGGGCAACTGTGATCTTCCTTCGACCGCCACGGATGCCTTTGTATTGCCCGTAAGTTGTGAGCGGGACCTTCCCATTCCCGCGGACCCGTTGCTTCCGGTCGGCTTTCGCCAGGACTTTCGCGGTCGTGGTCCGCCGGCGGCGTCTCCTGCTTCCTGACTGGCTGCACGCGGCTCTGAGCCCGCGTGTCTTCCCACCTGCCTCCGCGCGCCCGTGATGATGGGCGCGTGGTGAATTGGGTCCGCCGTTTCCCGTCGCAATCCACCAGCCCTGTTCGGGCACCCATGAATTCTGTCGCACGATCGCGGAGAACCCGCGAAGCCGGCTACTCACGCGCGTTTACGCTGATTGAGTTGCTGGTCGTCATTGCCATCATTGCCATCCTCGCGTCCCTCCTCCTTCCGGCGCTGGCCGCCGCAAAGATGAAGGCGCGCAGCGCCGCATGCATCTCCAACCAGCACCAGATCGGTGTGGCGTTTACGATGTATGCCGACGACAACGAAGGCTGGCTTCCGGAGACCACCCACACCTACGGCACGGGTCCGGATGCCACCAATCACATCTGGATCTTCACGCTGAGGTCGTACCTGGGAAACGTTGATCGCGTCCGACTGTGCCCCAGTGATCCCAAGCGCAATGCCCGCCTTACCAACAACAGCACGAGTTATATCCTCAATGAATACACCTCCGTGGACCAGGTGGATCCCCTGGGTGGCTTGATTGAGACATTCCGCAATGTCAATCGGCTGCGGAGTCCGACCGAGACCTACCTCGAATTCGAAACCTCGGACACCAATGGCGTCACCATCGCCGCCGACCACACCCATTCAAGGAATTGGTACAAAGGCTGGAATGCCGTGATCATCGATATTCGCCCCGACCGCCATGCAAGCGGCACACCTGCCTGGGATCACTCGTCCGGACCGGCCAATTACCTCTGCGCGGATAGTCATGTAACCACTCTGAACGCTGCGCCGCTGAAGCGTCGCATCGATGCGGGAGACAATTTTGCCCGACCTCCCGAATAAGGAATACCCGATCGTATACAGTAACTCTTTGAATCTTTGCGAGAAGGTTTTCCTACCCGGTTTGTGTTCCCACGCGGTTTGTAAACCGTGATTTGACCATGAAGCGGTCTTTGTGGATCCCCTCCTCCTGGACGGCGGAGGACGCCACGGGGGCCGCTGCAAGTCTTGTTTAAGTTAAATGCTATTTCAGTGCAGTGCGATCCCAATCCTCGTTCTCATGAGCTCTTCTTTGCCCCGTATCCTGTTTCTTGCCGCCCTGGTCTTCGATGCGTCACGGTCCGACGCAGAGGTACGGTACCTCGCCCACGGCCACACGGACCTTGCCCTTGACTACACGGCCGAGACCGACACTTGGAACTTCCACGTGGGGTCCGACACCCTGGGCGTGGAATTCGCGCCTGATGAGGTCGTCCTGAAAATCAAGGAGATCGCAGCGTCCACAGTGCCCGACAGCGCGGGGTTTGACTTCCTTGGGCCAGCCGGGTCCCAGGTCTGGATCCTTCCCCAGGAGCAGAACGAGGAACTCCTCTATCTCGGCTATGGCGGTGACGGCATCCCCGACGGAGTGTTCGTCGGCAACCAGGTGACGGTGAGACTCAAGAGTGTCACGGGTCCGGGTGACTTCTTCTCCTACCGGGTGGATGGCCTCGGCAATCCACAGGTTCTCTTCAACTCGCGCGATGGAATCTCCGATGCTGATGCAGTCACAGTTCAGTCAGGCGGCGACGCTCATTTGGCCTGGGCCATCACCCAACCCGGAGACTACGTTGTCGTTCTCGAAGCGTCCGGTGTCCTGGTGAGTGGCAACACGACGACCTCCAGCGGCCCAATCACCTTCGCATTCGCGGTGGGCGGACCGAAAATTCTGACCAGCGGTCACACTGACCTCGCGATCGACTATTCGGCGGACGCGGATGCCTGGGATGTCCATGTCGGGTCCGACAGCCTCGAGGAATCGTATGATGCGGGTGATGTCATTCTCCAGGTCAACGGCGAGGCCATGACCACGGTGCCGGCCGACGCCAAGTTCGACTTCCTTGGCACCGCCGGTGATCCCGTATGGATTCTGCCGGAGGCTCAGAACGAGGAGTTGCTTTATCTTGGCTATGGAGGCGATGGCATACCGGAAGGCCTCTTCGATGGCGACCAGGTCCGCGTGAAGTTGAAGAGCGTCACGGGCCCCGGCGAATTCCTATCCTATCGCGTGGACGGATTCGGCAATCCGCAAGTCCTGTTCAACTCCCGCGACGGAGTCACGGACGCGGACCTGGCGACGGTTCAGGCCGGGGGCGACGCCCATCTCAACTGGGCCTTCACCCAACCCGGGGACTATTCGGTTGTCGTCGAAGCATCGGCGACCGTGGCCGGCACTACCAACACACTCGCCAGCGGTCCCGTAACCTATGCCTTTTCGGTGATCCGGCCGCCGACGCTGCTCACGAACGAGCATGTCGATTTGCGGACCCTGTATGATCCGAACGCCGCCACCAACCAGCTTTCCCTGGCCGCCCGCGATGAGGACCACGGGGTCAACTACATGACCAACGAGTGCATCCTCGTTGCCAACGAATCGGCGAAGTTGACGCTGCCTGGCGGCACCCCATTCGGCAACGAAGGCGACACGATTTATGTCCTGCCCCAGAGCCAGAACCCGGACCTTCTGTATCTTGGCATTTCGGCCGAAGGCATCGCCACCGGGATCTTCGACGGCAATCTGCATTTCCGACTCAAATCGGTCCTGGGACCCGGCGCCTTCTTTGTCTGGCAGGCGGCGCAATTTGGGGAGTTCAACGTCAAGATGAACACCGCCGACGGGATCGATCCTGCCGATGAGACGCAGCCACTTGTGGGAAGCCATGAACACTACAACTGGGGATTCTCGACGACGGGCGTGTACCAGGTCACCTTCCAGGTGTCGGGCCGACGCGTCGGCGACCAGAATGACATCACCTCACCGGAGGCCACATTCACCTTCGAAGTCTTACCCTTGCCAGCGGTGGCGCCAAGCCTCCGCGTCCTGCAGTGGACCGCGGACGCCGGACTTCAGATTGAACTCAGCGGGACTGCGGGAACCATCTACCACGTGCAATCGAGCACGGATTTCGCGACCTGGGAACCGCTGCAGGAAGTTACCGTTAACCAGTCCAGCGCCACCTTCTCTCTTCCCATATCGGCTCCTGCCCGCTATGTGAGGGCCGTGGCGCCCTGACATTCGCGAGACAATGGGACCGCATCTAAATTCCTAATTCTTGACAGGCTCAGCCCTCTCTCCCGTGGCCGCGGGAACGGGAGAGGAAGAGGCGTGTGTTCCCTCTCCCACGCCTCCCAGGCAAAGAGCACATCGGACGCTCCGGGATGCGCGATTTCCGCCAAACATCGGTCCGGGGGTTGTAGACCCCGGAAACCTTCCAGCGTCGCTCCGCGACGCTGGGCGTGGATGGCCGTAAGACAGACCAGGCCGATGAGGTAGGCCAGATACAGTCCCAGGAGAATCACTCCTTCTCTCCGACTGACGCGCCGGCCGGTGATCAGCATCCAGCACAGGGCCACCATCAACACCAGCATGGCCGCGAAATTGAAGAGTTGCGTCCCACGCTCCAACCGGACCTCGTGAATCATGGCGGCCGTTCCCACCACGAGGGAGAGGTTCGCGATGTTGGCGCCGAGGACGTTTCCAACCGCGAGATCGCTGACGGATTTTCGCGAAGAGGCCAGCGCGGTGATCAATTCGGGGAGCGACGTGCCAATCGCCACCAGCGTCAGCCCGATCAGGATGCTGGGAATCCCGAGCAATCGGGCGACACCGACGGCCCCGTCCACCAGCAAACGACTGCCCAAGACGACGATGCCGGCGCCGACAAGGAACTGGACCACGGTGCCCCCGGTGGTCCCAAACCAGGTGGGATTCGATGCTGCAATATCACTGCGAATCCTCCCGGCCTCCGCGAGGTCCGCGGGCTTTCGGTCCCGAAGGTGGTGGAAAAAGTCCCCGGTGAAATACGCCAGTCCGCCAGCCACGAGGACCACGCCCTGCCAGTGTTGCAGGGCGAGGTCCCACGTCATCAGAAACAAGACGAAACCCGCCAGAAACATCGCGAGCAATGGGATCGCGAGGGCTCGCGGATGCACCTGCACATGCTTGAGAGCGGCTGTGAGACCCAGGATCAGGCCAATATTGCAGACAACCGAGCCGACCGCGTTCCCGACGGCTAGCTCCGACTCGCCGCTCACCCCGGACATGATCGACACGACGAGTTCGGGCGACGTCGTTGCCAGACTGACGAGCGTGGATCCGACGACGACCCGCGGGATTCGCAGTTGCGACGCGATCCTCACCGCGGCGGCCACGAACAAATCCCCGCCCTTGATGATCAGACCCAGGCCGATGGTGAGGAGGAGGGCGTCACGAATCATGAGAATGCGCGCCTCCCATTCCCGGTCACCCGTCGCCTGTCCAGCCCGAAATCCGGTTCCGAGGCCGATTCTCTATAGCACGACTCCACCGCCCGATCCGGTTTCGCGGGGAGACTGGGGCGGTTGCAGCGGTTGGGAACGCGAAAATGTCAAAGATTTAGATGTGACCCCATCTGCCCAACCCCGATTCTTCGTCTTGACCCTGTTCGTTCCCGCCTCTACCCAGCCCCGATGCGGATCGCCTTGTTCGGCTTGCCCCAGCTCAAGCCTGGAAACCACAACCTCAAAGACCCGCGGTTGGATCAGGTCGACAAACTGGCCGAGGCCCAGAAGAAGGTCTACGCCCAGGTGGAGCTTGTAGCGGAGAAGGACTTGCTGGTCGCCGATGCCGTCCTCGCCGCGAAGAGCTCCCTCGGCGATCTCCTCACCAAGGACCTGGACTTCATCGAGACCCGCCTCGGTCGAAGCCCGGCCGAAGCGGAGAAGGCCGTTCTCGAAAAGCTGGCCGAGGCCCTCATGAACGAAGTCCCGGTCTCGGCGGCCGGCCTTGCCCCCGCGGAATGGCAGGCGATCACGGCCCACAACTTTCACACCAGCCGGCCGGTGGTGGTGGCCACGGAGGAGGAGGCCGCCAATCCCGAGCCCTTGCTCTTGCGCGCGTATGCGGAGGCCGGCTGGATCTCCTTCCTGACCGTCGGCGGAAAGGAAAACCGGGCATGGGCCATCCGTCGCGGGACGACGGCATGGGAGGCGGCAGGCAGCATTCACACGGATATCCAGAAGGGCTTCATCCGGGCCGAGGTCATTGGATTCGACGATTTCATCGCGGCCGGCGGAGAGACGGGTGCCAAGCGAGCCGGCCGGCAGCGTCTCGAACTCAAGGAGTACGTCGTCCAAGATTGCGACTTGATGAACTTCCGCCACGCGAAATGAGCCCATGAAGTACCTGTCTCGTCTCCCGTTCTGGAGCCTCGCGCTCATGGCCGCGTTTGGACTTCCGGCTGGCGGGACTCCGCAGGGCGCGGCGTTGCTGAAATCCGACATCCTGGGGGTCTTCGCGCATCCGGATGACGAAACCGGGATGGCGGCGACCCTCGCCCGTTACGCCCTCGGCGAGGGAAAGGTCGTGGCGGCCGTGTACGCCACGCGCGGCGAGGGCGGAGGCAACATGGTGGGCACCCAGTCCGGGCCTGCCCTCGGCATTTTGCGCGAGGCGGAACTGCGGCGGTGTCTTCAGACGCTCGGGGTCCGCTCGTGCTACTTCCTGGACCAGACGGATTTCTTCTACACGGAAAGCCTCGCTGCCACGTTTCGGAAGTGGAATCACGACGAGGCGCTGGCGCGATTGGTCCGCCTGGTCCGCGCCCTTCGGCCGGAAATTATCGTGACCATGAATCCGGCGCCGAATCCCGGGCAGCACGGACACCACCAGGCCGCGGCTGTCCTGGCGACCGAGGCGTTTGATGCCGCGGCGGATCCCCATCGATTTCCCGAGCAGATCGCCGAGGAAGGCCTGGAACCCTGGCAGGTCCGAAGGCTCTTTTATGGCGGTGAACAGGGATCCCGAAAGGTCGCTGTCACCACGACAGACCGCCTTCAGGACGGGCGCCCCGCGGCGGAAGTCGCGGGCGCAGCCATGGCCGAACACCGGTCGCAGGCCTTCGGCAATGCTGGCGATTCACCGTGGATGCGACGCCCGCAGGTGTTCAGTCTGATGAAAACCGTCGTCTCGATCCCAATCCCGAAAGCCGACCTGCTCGAAGGATTGCCTCTCACCGGACCGGCCCCCGCTCTTGAAATGCCGCCGCCGGCCGCGAGGCCCGTGATTGCCTTCCGGCCCCGGCCCGCAATCGCCCGGTATCTCCAGTGGGTCGCTGAGCAACACCTCCCCGTTCCATCCGCAGGTTTTCCAGCCGACATCCCGGTGGTCGCGGGCGCCGTCAATCCCGTTGAATTGGAGGTGCGCGAAGATGCGACGGGCGTCATCGACGGGCATCTTTCCTGGGGCCTGCCGACGGGCTGGCGGGTCGTGAGCGCGACGCGTGAACGCCGCGGGAAAGCCGCGGGAAACGGTCTGCTGCGGTGCGAGGTCGAGGTGCCTCCGGACGCGCGGGAGGACGTCTCCTTCGAGGCGCGCGCGTCCTGGCGCGGAACGAACCTGCAAGCGCAGGCGCGATTGCATCCGGTCCCGTTTGGAAGAGTTCCCCGACTGCGAAAGGCGCCTTCACTCGCGCCGGACGGAAAGGAAGAGGGTTGGGGCGAGGCATGTCAGATTCATATCGGGTCGGACGACCTGTGGCAGGGGCACGCGGACGGTCCGGCGGACTGTTCCGCCGACGTCCGGGTCGCCCATGCGGAGGGCGATCTCTTCGTCGAGGTGCGGGTACACGACGACGTCGTGGTGTCGAATATCGAGCCGAACGACATCCGGGGTCACTGGCGGACGGATTCGGTCGAGATCTGCATCGACCCGGCGTCCGGGTCTGAGGAGACCACCGGTTGTTTCAAGCTCGGCATCATCCCGTTTGACACCACCGGTGCGGTACGGGCCGCCCGGGACGCCGACGCGAACCAGGGACCGCTCGAAACAACGGCGCCCGATGTGAAAGTCGTTTCCCGAAGGACTGTCGACGGGTATGTCGTGCGCGCGGAGATTCCGCTGCGACGCGTTGGCGCGCGCCTTGGTCGCTCGCCGCGCCTTGGTTTCAATGTGCTCGTTTACGACGGCGACAAGGAGGACGCAGCCCGCGGAGAGAACATCAACGAGTGCCGGATCGCCTGGGCACCGCGCGCCGGCGTTCAGGGACGGCCCGAGGATTGGGGGCGCATCGAATTGCAGTAGATCCGACGATACGCTCGTTCGCTCCCGGGGGCGCGGCACACCTGCTGCGATCGGAAGACAGGGCGGGTGCCAGGGTCACCGCCCAGCCAGGATCAACAGGCGCATCGAATCCAGTCGCAGCCGGGCCGCGGTGATGTGCCGCCGCAAGTCATCGCGTTGAGCCTCGAGCAACGCCACTTCCTCGGGCCGGACGGCGGGATTCACCCGCGCCAGGGATCGAAGCCGCTCCAATTCGTGGCCCAGGCGGGCGTCGAGTTCGGTGAGGGCATCGTGGATGACCGGCTCGGCCCGTTCCATCGCCAGGACGCGGCTCGCATCGGTCAAGTGCTGGAGATGCTGTCGCAGGTCGGGGCTGTCCAACCCCTCGTGAATCCGACCCTCCACCAGCCGCGCCTTCGCGAGCGCCGTGACCATCGCGCTGGTGATGTCCTCGCCCTCAGAGCTCAAAAAGACTCGAATCGGTGTCGCCGGCAAAAAACGGTCCGCATGCAGATTCGAGGGGGCCACGCATTCGAGGACGTGAAGGGTCTCGAGACAGAATCCCTGCCGGGGCGCATGGGTCCAGATGACGGCCGAGGTGCTTCCGTCGGGTCTGCCCAAAAGCAGGTCGAGCGCGCCGGTCACCATCGGATGGTCCCACGTCAGGAAGGTGAGATCCTCCCGGGAAAGCGCGGTCTTTCGATCCAGCGTGGCGACCACTCCCTGGGCAGGGAGACCCGGAAAGGCGCCGGCGAAGACACCGTCTGCGCCGATGCGGAACATGCGCGGACCGAGTTCCTCAACGGGAACCCCGAAGTGATCCCAGACCTCCAGAAGGAATTCGTCGAGGGCGCGGTCCGCGTCGAGCGCGGCGATGGCGTCGACGATTTCCTGCGCGGATTTTGGCTGGTGTGAGTTGAGTTCGAGGAGGCGGTCGCGGCCCTGTTCCAGTCGATGTTCCAGTTCCTCCCGCGCCCGGCGGGTCTCGTTCACCAATCGTTCGAGTTCCGGCCGGCGGGTGTCGTGGGTCTCATGAAAGTCCTGGGCGAGATCCCGAACGGCCGCGCCGAACTGCTCGAGCATTTCTCGTCCACCGACCAGGTTGTGGCCAAAGGCGTCCAGGCCCTCGTGGTACCATCGGAAAAGGACCTCCTGCGGACTGTTCACGACGTAGGGGACATGGATCTGGATGTCGGACGTCTGGCCGATGCGATCCAGGCGGCCGATGCGTTGCTCGACCAGTTCCGGATCCATGGGCAGATCAAACAGGACCAGGTGATGTGCGAACTGGAAGTTGCGCCCTTCGCTGCCGATTTCAGACGCCAGCAGAATCCGGGCGCCGCGGGGTTCGGAGAACCACGCGGCGTTGCGATCGCGCTGCACGAGTTCGAGATCCTCGTGGAAAAGGGCAGTTTCAACCGCGAGCCGTGTCCTGAGGGCCGCGTCGATGGCCATGACCTTCGCCTTCGACCGGGTGATGAGCAGAACCTTCTCCTCGGCCCTCCGGCGGAGCAGGGACGCCAGCCAGTCGAGCCGCGGATCCGCCGCGAAGCGTCCGTCTCCCTGACGGCAGCCCGGGCCGGAGACCTGGCTCGATCTGCCGACATCCTCTTCGAATTCCGCGGCCAGGGCTTCGAGAAGACGCTCGGGATCGGCCGGCGCCTTCAGCGGCACGGGATGGGGCCGCCGGCGCGGGAAGCCATGGATGGCGGCGCGCGTATTGCGAAACATCACCCGGCCCGTGCCATGTCGGTCGAGAAGGTCGGAAACGAGGGCTTCCCGAGCGGCGGATTCTCCAAGAGCCGCAGCCTCGAGCCGGCGACAGGTTTCGGAATCTTCCCCCGCCAGGATCCTCCGAAGGCTCGTGAGGTCCTCCGCACCGAGGGGGGCGCCGGCGACGAGCTTTCCCGCCACGGCCGCGATGCTTCCGTAGTCGCAGGATTCCTCTTGGAATCGCTGGAAATCCGGGTACCGGTCGGGATCCAGCAGTCGAAGGCGGGCGAAGTGTCCTGCCAGACCCAATTGCTCGGGGGTGGCCGTCAGCAGGAGCAGGCCCTCGGCACTCCGGCTCAACCTTTCGATGACGACATACTCCGGGCTTGGGTCGCCCGGTTTCCACTCCAGGTGATGCGCCTCATCGACGACGAGGAGATCCCAGCCGGCTTCCGCGGCCTCTTGAGCGCACCGAGACTCCAGGAGGAGCGGCAAGGCGCAAAGAACGAGTTGATCCTCCAGAAAGGGATTGGCCCGCGGGTCGGCCGTTCGGACGGCCTCCACCCGCTCCCGGTCGAAGATGTGAAACCAGAGATTGAAACGGCGCAGCAACTCGAGGAACCACTGGTGGACCAGCGACTCAGGCACAACAATCAGAACTCGCGCGGCGCGTCCGATCGCGAGGAGGCGGTGAAGGATCAGACACGCCTCGACGGTCTTCCCCAGGCCGACTTCGTCGGCCAGCAGAACGCGAGGGGCATGACGTCCGGCCACCTCTCGCGCAATGTGGAGTTGGTGCGGGATGAGGTCCATGCGACCTCCAACGAACCCGCGGACTGGCGATCGCCGTCGTCGATGCCGGTGATCGAGGGACGCCCGCCGCAGTTCATAGGCGCGCACCGAATCCACGCCACCCGCCAGAAACCGTTGTTCCGGCGAGCCGAAGCTGAGCGCATCGCTCAAATCCGATTCGGGAATGATCCGGCCGTCGGCCGTGTGATACGTGAGAAGCTCGCCGGTCGTCTCGACGCGTGCGACCTCATGCGACCGACCGTCGCGCGTGGTCAGCGACTCCCCCGGACGAAAGGCGACGCGACGCAACGGCGCCTGATCGATGGCGTACTGTCGCTGCTCCCCGGTCGCGGCATAGCGGACCAGGACGCGCCCGGGATCCACGCCAAGCACGGTGCCCAGGCCGAGTTCGGGTTCGGTGTCGCTGATCCAGCGTTGTCCGGGCAGAAACCGCATGGTTGGAAATACCGGCGATGGAGTGGCGACGGAGTCGGCGGCGAAGGATTCCCATTTCCCACGAAGGCACCAGGACGGCGATGGCTGGCCCCGTCGCAGGCTCGAGGGTCATTCGGCGGCCCGTCGTTTCTCTAGAATCGGTTTGAGAATGGTCCACACATTCTCCGCGATGACCTGGTGCCCCCGCGCCGTGGGATGGATCAGGTCCGCCTGGTTCAGCTCCGGCCGGCCCCCGACGCCCTCGAGCAGATAGGCGATCAGGGGGATGTGCTTCGCGGTCGCCACCTCGGGATAGATTTCACGAAAGCGCCGCGTGTAGTCGGACCCGAGATTCGGGGGCATCTGCATGCCGGCGAGCACGACCTGGATCCCAGGTCGACGGCTTCGAGCGGTCTCGATGATGGCGACGAGGTTCGACCGGGTGGCCTCCAGCGGAAGACCGCGGAGACCATCGTTCCCGCCCAGTTCGACCACCAGGACGTCCACGGGCCTGCGCAGGATCCAGTTGACCCTGCGGACGCCCCCTGCGGTGGTATCGCCGCTGACGCCCGCATTGATGACATCATAGGAAAGACCGGCGCGATCGATCTCCTTCTGAAGCAAGGCCGGAAAAGCTTCCGAGGGATCGATCCCGTGGCCTGCGGCGATGCTGTCGCCAAGGACAACGACCGTACCGCGGCTGTGCGCCGGGCCGGTCGACGTGGCGAGGACAACCGCCGTCGCAGCGACCCAGGCGAAAATGGCGAGGCTGACACGAACCACAAGAACACACTGCCAGTGCTTTCGCCTTGTGCCAACCGCGGACCCCTGCGCCAGGAAAAATTCCGCAGCGATCAACCCTGATCGTACCTGCGGACGAGTTCCTCCGGCGGGACACCGCGGCGGTACGCCCGCGCAATTCGCCACATGAGCCAATAGGTCCGGAAGACCCCGCGCCGGGAGAAACGGCGCTCCGAGGTGGTGACGGCGGCCCCGGCGAGCGCCAGCCGACCGATGCCGCGCAATCGCCGGCAGAGCTCGATCTCTTCCATGAGCGGTTGTTCCGGCACACCGCCAACCTTCTCGAGGGCCGTCCGGCGGACGAAGATCGCCTGGTCGCCCAGGATGCGTCCCGCCCACCAAAGCCGGAGCCAGCATTTGAATCGTGCGCCGCGCATCACCAGGGCCGGCCGGCGAAATCGCTTCCAGAATCCGCCTCCGACGATCAGCGGATCGCGCAGGCACCGGACGATCGCCTGGCCCGCGTGCGGCGGCACCCACGTATCGGCGTGAACAAACACAATGACATCCCCGGTTGCCGCCTCCGCGCCGCGTCGCATCTGGCGGCCTCGCCCCCTGGGAGCTCGTACCACCAGGCAGCCGAGCCGGTGGGCGAGTTCAGACGTTCCATCCTCACTGCCTCCGTCCACCACGATGAACTCCGAAAGCTCGGGCACTGCCCGCAAATGGGCGATGGTCTCCGAAATGTCCTCCGACTCATTGAGCGTCGGGATGATCGCCGAGATGCGCTTTGGCGCCGCTGGTGGAGCGACGCCGCGCCGGAGCCGATGTTCCCGGGTTAGCAGGATCAATCCGAACAAGGCCCACGAAAGCTGTACCGAAAGCGTGAGCATCGCCCCGGCCACGGCGGCAGTGGCGGAGATGCCGTACTCCGGAAGGAGGATCAGCGCCGCGCCCTCGCGGAGCCCCGTGCCCGCCACGGTCACCGGAAGGGCGGCGACCACGCTCACCGCCTGAAACAGCCAGAAGAGTTTCAGCCACGGGACCGTCCCGGAAAACACCGCCTGCAAACACAGCACCTGGGTCACATTGAACAGAATGCAGGCGACAATCGTGCAGGCCAGGGCCTGCCCCGAGTGCCGAGACGAGGCCAGGAGCCGGCGCGCGGAGTGGCGGAGTGAACCCAGGGCGCGGCCGAGAAAAGACGCGGGCCTCCGGCGCGCCCAGAGTGGCACCGCCACGAAAGCCGTTAGCACCGCCGCGGCCACGACCCACACCCAGCCGCCAGGTGCATGCCACCGCCATCGCGACAAAAAGGCGAAGCCCCCGGACGCCGCCCCGATTCCAACGGCCACGATGCCGAACAGAATCCCACCGCAACTCGAGACGAGTCGGTCCAGCACCGATGCCGCCAGGACATCCGGCGCCGGCACGGCAAACCAGCGTGAGTAGAGGGCTGTCTTCGGAATGTCGCCCCCCGAAGGACCACCGAACACGACATTGAAAAGCTGGCTGATGAACACCATGCGAACCGAGGCCGCCCCGTGAACCACCGCACCCGGGTTCAGGCGAAGAATCAGGTGCCAGCGAATGGCCGACCCAAGCAATCCCACGCCGAACGCGGCCTGGGCACCGAGGTACCATCCCCATTTCATCGAATGCAACGTCCGCGCCAGCGCGGTCACATCGAGGCGTCGAAGCACCAGCCACAGCGCCATTCCGGAGCCGACCAAAGCCAACAGGCGCAGCGGCCACCGCCATCGTTTCGATCGGTGCCTGTTCATCCGCGTCTTCGGGAGCAATGCGAGACCTTGGAGCCGGTCCTCCTCATCCCCCCGCCGGACAGGGCGTAGACCGGTGGCTCCGCCTCGTCACCCCGGTGACCGCGATGAGTCGATTCACGGAAGAAGGTTCATCCGACCCGCCCGATGGAGACAACGCCGAAGAAGACCGGAAAGGACGTTGGCGAGGACCCCGGTCAGCCGCCACGAAGTGCCGGGTTGACTGCAAGAGGTGTCGCGGGTTTAGATTCCGCCAGACATGAACCCGGTCCAGTATTGGTTTTGCGGCGGCAGGCGATGGGGCTTTTTTGCCTTCACTGCCCGCCTGCGTGCCTGGCCGGATTGATCGATCCACCAACAACCAGAGCCGCAGGTTCACCGCCTGCGGCTCTTTTTTTGGCCGCGACGGACCTGCCTGATTCCCATGATCATCGTTCTCCGACCCGGTCTCACCAAGAAACAGGAACTCGAAGTCCTCCGTGAGATTCGAAAACTTGGCTACGCGCCGCATGTCATGCGCGGCGTTGCGCGCACCGTGATCGGCGCGGTAGGCGACGAAGGAACCCACGCCTCCCTGGAACCTTTGGCGAATTGGCCGCAGGTGGAGTCGGTCACCCCGATCCAGAAACGCTACAAACTCGTGAGCCGCGAGGCTCATCCCATCAATTCGACGATCACCGCGCGGGGGGTCGTGATCGGCGGCCGCAAGTTCCAGGTCATGGCCGGCCCCTGCTCCGTGGAGAGCGAAGATCAACTCCTCCGGACCGCCGTGGCGGTTCGAGCCGCGGGCGCGACCATCCTTCGGGGAGGTGCGTTCAAGCCCAGGACCTCCCCCTACGAATTCCAGGGTCTCGGGGAAAAGGGCCTCAAGCTTCTGGCCAAGGCGAGGCGGGAGACGGGACTGCCGATCGTCACGGAATTGCTTTCGGAGAGTCACGCCGACCTCGTCGCCGAATACGCTGACATCCTGCAGATCGGCACTCGGAACGCGCAGAACTACCAGCTCCTGATCGCCGCGGCCGGGACCGGCAAACCCGTCCTCCTCAAACGAGGCATGTCCATGCGGATTGAGGAATGGCTTCTTGCGGGGGAATACGTCCTCGCCCATGGCAACCCCGGCCTCCTCTTCTGCGAACGCGGCGTCCGCACATTCGAAAACTACACGCGCAATACCCTGGATTTGTCAGTCATTCCCATTCTCAAGCGCGAGACCCACCTTCCAATGGTCGTCGATCCCAGCCAGGGCACCGGAAAATCCGAACTCGTGATCGCCATGTGCAAAGGGGCGATCGCGATGGGAGCGGATGCCCTGCTGATCGAGGTCCATCCCAATCCCGCCGAGGCGTGGAGTGACGGTGCCCAACAGGTGACCCTCGACGCGTTCACACAGCTCATGGCGGAAATCGCTCCCTTCATCCATGCCGCCGGGCGCGAATGATCCCGGGTGCGCCGAGCCTGTCCGCGAGTTCACCCATCCGGAAAAATCGCCGTCGCGATCCAGGCCGCGTTGCCAAGGCGATCCCGAAGGCGGTCGGCCACACCCTTCGCCGACTCCGGCTGGGGTGTCAGGGCAAACGTGGTTGAGCCACTTCCGGACATCAGCACCGCCGGCAGGCCCTCGGAACGCATGGATTCCTGGATCACGGCGAGCAGCGGATGCTTTCGCAGCACCGGCGCTTCCAGCGCGTTGTAGAGTTCGCCGCCCAGTGGGGCCCAGTCACGGCCGCGCAGCACTCGGATCAGCTCTTCAGCGCGACCGGAACGCCCATGAAGCGCCTCGGGGAATGCGGCGAGCGCCTGGTACGCCCAACGTGTTGAAACCCCAAACCCCGGATGCACGAGGAGAATCCCTGCGCCGCGAAGTAATTCAAAGGGCGCCAGAGGCTCCACGCGCTCCCCCCGTCCCCGTGCCAGTGCGGGACCGTTCTGGAGGAAAAAGGGGACATCCGAACCCAGCTCGGCAGCCAGCCGCACCAGGCGCTCTCTGGGCAGGGGCAGTCCAAACATCTCGTTGAGCACGTCCAGTGTGATGGCGGCATTGGCACTGCCTCCTCCCAGCCCGGCAGCCAGCGGCAGCCGCTTGTCGAGATGAATCCGGACGCCATCCCGGATCTCAGTCCTCTCCAGGAACAGGCTCGCCGCCCGATGCACCAGGTTGGTTCCGTCGACCGGCAGATCGGGGTTCGTGCAGCGAAGATCGATGCCCGTGGCCGATCGCTCGAACAGAAGGTGGTCCCAGATCGGGACCGGCTGCATCACGGTCTCGAGCTCATGAAAACCGTCGGGGCGCCGCGCCAGGATGTTCAGCAGGAGATTGACCTTGCAGGGCGATGAGCGATGAAGCGCCACGACAAAAAAGGCGCCAACAAGCCGTTGGCGCCAAAGCGGTCGGAGGGTCGGTTACTGCTCGTTAATCTTGAACCGGCCAAAGGGGAAGAAAGGAAAAATCGATCCCCCGGAGATCCCCATCTCGTCCTCGGTCTCCAGCGCCACCGTGGCCGGAGTGGTGGTCCGGTACGAATCCGGCGTGCCGGGTTCCTCGGGAAGCCGCAATCCACCCCACGGTTCGGTGTACGTCGCCACGGAATAATCCGGATAGATCGGCCCGTCCGGGGTGAACACCGGGTCATACGTCCACTCGCCGTTCTTGGGCCACGGGGCGAAAAACGTCGCAATCTCCGCCGCCCCAAGAAAGGTCCGCGCGACGCTGCGGTCAAATCCGCGTATGATCCCCGTCGTCATCCCCTTGGTCGTTCCTTCCCAGAGCGTCGTCTGTTCCACGGACCGCGAGATCTCCCCGCCCCGGGCGAATTCAGTGACGTTGGCGATCCCGCGCCCCAGCTTCTTTTCGGGTCCGGCACACCCGGCGGCCAGGAGGGGAACGATCAGCACAGGGAGGAGACGGCGGGGTGTCAACATGATCGTGAGTGAGTGTTGAGGTGGCCCAAGGCTACCTCGAGGACTTCAGGTGTAAAGGGAGTTCTCGTCCCGGAACCCGTTTGGAGCCCCATCCGGTATCCACCGGGTTTTTGGGAAAGCAAAGGCGCCAGGCGCCAATGGCGCGCGCCTTTCCCCTCGCGCCGCCCTTGCCAGGAGACGACTGGGCGCCAGGCGGTCGTCACGGTCGAGAGCGGAAACTCTCGGGCCCAAGGCGGGTTTCTGTGTGATAAACTTATGTAGATCCCGTATTTTCATAAGAATCACTTTTTAAGCATTGCAAGGCGGATCGGGGTGTTGGCAGGATCTCTCCGCGATGAACGCGGATCTTCAGAATCTGCTCGGCGCCGACGCCGAGTCCCTCCTCAAGCACGTCGCCAAGGTCTCGAAGGCGCAGCTTCACCTCCCCGGCCCTGATTTCGTGGACCGGATTTTTGTGAATTCGGACCGGAACAACAGCGTGCTTGGAAACCTCCAGCGGATGTACGGAAACGGCCGGCTGGGTCGGACGGGCTACATGTCCATCCTGCCCGTTGACCAGGGCATCGAGCACTCCGCGGGGGCGAGCTTCGCCAAGAACCCGGAGTACTTCGATCCGGAGAACATCATTCGGCTGGCGGTTGAGGGGGGCTGCAATGCGGTCTGTTCGACGTTCGGGGTGCTCGGATTGCTCTCGCGGAAGTGGGCGCACCGGATTCCGTTTCTCGTGAAGATCAACCACAACGAGCTGATGACGCTGCCGAACAAGTTCGACCAGGTGATGTTCGGGACGTTGAAGGAGGCGCGGGACATGGGGGCCGCGGCGGCGGGAGCGACCATCTATTTCGGCTCGCCCGAGAGCAGTCGGCAGATCCTCGAAGTTTCCCAGGCGTTTGCCCAGGCCCACGCGTTGGGGATGGCGACCGTCTTATGGTGCTATCTCCGCAACAGCGGCTTCAAAAAGGACAAAGATTACCATCTCGCCGCCGATCTGACCGGACAAGCCAATCACCTCGGCGTGACCCTTCAGGCGGACATCATCAAACAGAAGCTTCCCGAGAACAACGGCGGCTTCACCGCGATGGGATCCGGGTACGGCAAGACCGACAAGCGGGTGTACTCGGAGTTGACGACGGATCACCCGATCGACCTCTGCCGGTACCAGGTGATGAACTGCTACATGGGGCGGATCGGCCTGATCAATAGCGGGGGTGCGTCCGGTGAAAACGACTTCGCCGAGGCGGTCAAGACGGCCGTGATCAACAAGCGCGCCGGGGGAAGCGGTCTGATTTCAGGACGAAAGGCCTTTCAGCGGCCGATGAAGGAGGGCGTGAAGCTCCTCCATTCGATTCAGGACGTCTATCTCGACCCCGACATCACGGTGGCGTGAAGGGCCCTTGAGCAGCCGGTTTGTGCAGCGATGAGGCAGCCGGAGGCAGGGTGCCTCGACCGTGCGGTGGGGGATGGCGCATCGTTGGGCTTGGACGAAACCTCCGGACGAACGCACCGTTCGTCCCCGGCATTCCTATTGACCGATCCCTTCCGTCATCCAGTCGCGGACGGCCTTTTGCATAAGGGCGCCCGCCTCGAGGTGGCGCCGCACAAACCGGGGCGTGAACCACGGAAACGTGCCGACCAGGTCCATTGTGACCAGGATCTGGCCGTCGCAGGCCGGTCCCGAACCGATGCCAATCGTGGGGATCGCAAGGGCGCGTGTGATCTCGTCGGCGACCGGGGGCGTGACAAGTTCCAGCACAATCGCGAACGCGCCTGCCGCCTCGAGGGCTCGCGCGTCGGCAAGGAGGGCTTCGCGCTCGCCAGTCCGCCGACCTTTGATCCTGTAGCCGCCCTCCTCCAGGACGTGCTGCGGAAGCATTCCCAGGTGCCCGAGGAACGGAAGGCCGGCCGCGACGATCGCCTCAACCTGTGGAAGGATTTCCCGGCCGCCTTCGGCCTTGATCGCCTCGGCCCCGGCAGCGGCCAGTCGCCGGGCATTCTCCCTGGCCATTGCCGGATCCTGGTAGCTTCGATACGGGAGATCGGCAGCGAGCAGGGCCGAGGGTTGGGCACGGGCGGCGGCGCGCAGGTGGTGCTCGATGTCCTCCATGGTGACATGCGTCGTGTCGGGATGTCCCAGGACCACCATTCCAAGGGAGTCGCCGACCAGTAGAAGCGGGAGGCCGCATTCATCGAGGAGCTTCGCCATCGGATAGTCGTAGGCCGTCAGGGCCGCGATCTTCCGACCCTGGGCCTTCATCGCGCGGATGTCCGCGGCTGTGACCTTGGCGCGCTCCACGGCGGGAGACGTTGCCGACGCGGCGCGTCGATCAACAAGAAGAAAGACCTGCCTCGCCCGCCTCGCCGTGACGGCTGCGAATGCGGCGGATCGCCCAATCCGCATGTTCGGCGATGAGGGGGTCGGAGTCTCGCACTCTGCGCGCGAGGGCGGGAACGCAGTCCTCCCCTCCGGTGTTGCCGAGGGCGACACAGACGTTTCGCAGCAGCCCGCGACGTCTGGCGCGCAGAAGAGGGGTCCCGGCGAAGCGATGCTTGAACCCGGGTTCGTCGAGTTCCAGGAGTCCGGCGAGGTCCGGTGTCTCCAGTTCGGGGCGGTAGCGCTCGAGGAGGAGGCGGCCCTCGCGAGCGAAGCGATTCCACGGGCAGACCTCCAGGCAATCATCACATCCGAAGATTCGCCGACCGACAGCGGGTCGAAGGTTCTCGGGAATGGGGCCTTTGAGTTCGATCGTGAGATACGAAATGCAGCGCCTGGCATCGAGCTGGAAAGGCGCGGTGATCGCCTGGGTCGGGCACGCTTCCAGGCAACGGGTGCAGGTGCCGCACCGGTTTCTCTCCGGCGTATCGGGCTCCAGGGGCAGTGTGGTGAAAATCTCGGCAAGAAAGAACCAGTTGCCCAGATCCCGGCGGATGAGGTTCGTGTGTTTGCCGATGAAGCCCAGGCCCGCGCGCTCCGCGAGGTCACGTTCCAGCACGGGTCCGGTATCGACGTACCACTTCGAGAGGGTGCCGGGTCCCCCAAGTTGGTCCATGAACGCGGTGAGCGCGCCCAGGCGTGGCGCCAGGATCTCATGGTAGTCGAGGTGCCGGGCGTACCGGGCCACCTGGCCGGTACCGGGCGGAGCCGTCCGGTGGCGCGGCGGATGATGATAGGAGGCGGCGAGGATCACGATCGCCCGGACGCCTTCCAGCACGCGCGCGGGATCGGCGCGGCGATCGGCGGTTCGCGCCATGTAGCCCATCTCGCCGTGCCGCCCTTGCCGGAGCCATTCGCGCAGACGGGCACCGGCGCCGGAGGGAGTCGCCGGCCCCACGTGGCATGCGTCGAAGCCAAGTTCCTTGGCGTGTGCCTTGAGGGTCGCCTTCATGGGAGGGCCGCCTCGCGACGCGCCACCAGGAAATGATGGGCAACATGCGCGGCGACCTCCCGGAGGCTGCGCAGGCCTGAGTTCACCAGGATATCGGCCTTTCGGTAGTGGGGCTCACGCAGGTCGAGGAGGCGGGAGATCTCAGCGCGTGGGTCGTGGACTTGGAGCAGCGGCCGGTGGGTTTGATGATGCACCCGGTCCCAGATGGTCTCCGACGAGGCCCACAAACACACCACCAGGGACGTGGATTTCAACAGGTCCAGGTTTCCAGGCTGGCACACAAGCCCGCCCCCGGTGGCCAGCACAAGATCCCGACGGCTGACGAGATCCTCGAGGACCTGGCGTTCGATGGCGCGGAATTCGGCCTCCCCCCATTGGGCGAAGATATCGGCGATCCTGTGGCCGGTGCGATTCTCGATGAATTCGTCCGTGTCGATGAAGGTGAACCCGATCTGCCTGGCAACCAATCTTCCGACGGTGCTCTTGCCGGCCCCCATGAAACCGATAAGGGCAAGGTTGCGGAGTTCGCGTCCCACCATCATCGGGATGCCTTGCCATCCCACGAAGGGCTTTGGCAATCGCTTTGATCGTTTGTTTCCGCCCGATTACGACGAGAGGAGTGGTGGAATGCGCGGTGGCACGGCGACACCAGGCGCGGGCGTCAGGCCGCGGGAGAGGACGGCGGCGAGGAGGTCCCAGTGCAGCAAACCGACGATCTCACCTCGTTCCACGACGGGGACCAGTCCCACCGTTCGGCCCAGATTTGAGGCAAGGACGCTCTCCAGCGGTTGATCCGCCTCGACCACCGGGAAGACCCGGCTCATGGCGAGTTCAACGGGGCACCCCCGTCCGCAGGCGGCGAGCCTCGAGACGAGATTTCGAAAGGTGAGCAATCCGACCACCTGTCGCCCCACGACTACCGGAAGCGGTTCGCGGTACCCGGCCCGCATGAGATCCTCGGCACGCCCAAGGGATTCGTGCGGCGAGAGCGCCGCATAGCGGGTGAGCATGGCGTCGCGGACGGTGGGCCGCCCGAGGCCCTGTCGCAGCGTCGCCATCGCCGCCTCCTGCCGGGCCGCGAACCAGATAAAAATGGCGATAAAGAGCAGAAGGGGATTGCCCTGTCCTGTCAGCATGGCCAGGAGGCCGAAGACGGCAAACCCGACCGCGATGACCTGCCCCAGGCCGGCCGCGATGCGCGTGGCCCGGGCGTGATTCATTCCGAAGGCGAGAATGGCTCGCAGGACTCGGCCGCCATCCATCGGAAATGCCGGCACCAGATTGAAGAGAACCATCGCGACATTGGCCAGCAGGAGTCGGGGTGCCAGCGGGCCGCGGGCCCACTCCAGGGATTCCATTCCAATTCCACGCCCCGTTAGAATCATCCACGCCCCGAGCAGGACGATCAGGACCACATTGACCGCAGGTCCCGCGAGGGCGACCCAAAGTTCCTGAATGGGATTCTCCGGAATCCGCTCGAGGCGGGCGACACCTCCGATGGGCAGGAGCGTGATGTCGCGTGTGCGGATTCCGTAGTGGCGCGCCGCCAGGGCGTGTCCGAATTCATGAAGGAGGACGCAGCCGAACACCGCGCAGACGAACACGACCCCATGCATTGCCGCCGCCATGGAGGAGCCACCCGTGAGATCCAGGGTCGCGATGAGCAGGAGGAACAGTGGGAAGGTGAAATGCAGGTAGACGTCGATACCTGCGAATCTCCCGAGTTTGAATGAACCTTTCATCGATGGGACCAGGCGCGCTGGGGTCGGGGTCGCCCTTGGCGGTCAGTCACGGGAGCGGCCACCGGCCAGCAAGGGGAGAAGATAGACGAGGAGAAATGCCAGGGACGTGATGAACGCGGCGACATAGGTGAGGGCAGCGGCATTCAGGACCGCCGCCACGCCCGCGCTCTCTTGCTGCGATCGCACCAAACCGAGCCGCGCGAGGTTCTGTTTGGCGCGATGAGACGCGTCGTACTCGACCGGAAGGGTGATCAGGTTGAAGAGCATGATGATGCCCCAGCACGACGCCATCAGGGTGAGGCCGGTATAGGTCGAGAACAGGTTGGTCATCATCCCGAGGATCCAGAGCCACGTGAGGCCCTGGTGGGCGAAATTGGTGATGCCGACCGCCGCCATTCGGAGATGAAGCGGGAAGTAGGCGTTCTTTTGCTGGATGGCGTGACCGACCTCATGGGCGGCCACCCCCAACGCGGCCAGCGATCGTCCGTGGTACACATCCGAGGAAAGCACCAGCCGCTTGTTCAGCGGATCATAGTGGTCGCCCAGAAACGATTGGTGCTCATGGATGGAGACCTCATGAATCCCATTCCTTCTCAGGATCTCGGCGGCGACCTCCGCGCCGCTGTACCCGCTGGAACTCGGGACGCCCTGAAAGCGGTGGAAATTTGATTTCACGTACATCTGGGCCACCAGCGCCAGTGCCATGGATCCCAACAACACGAGGAAAGCCAGACTCATGATCGAGGTACAAAACTGTCTGGCACCAGTTGTAGCGGGATCCGTGCCAAGTGCAATCCCGCCGGTTCCTGGCGCCGTGTGCGTCGCGTGGCCCTCGAACCCGGATCCCATCAATGAAGTTGCGGCATTCTGACCCGTCCTCTTTCCATGCCGTGCCTGGCGTTCGGTGAGAGGGCGCCTCCAAATTCTCAGACGGGCTCCAAGTCATTCGATCCCGGAAAGAAAAAGACCGTCCTCCAAGCGAGGACGGTCTTCATTCGAAAGGAGAGCAGGTCCGAACTTATTGCGGGGAGGCGTAACGGTCCGGATCGAAGCCAGGACGCCCAGGGCCGATCGGCAGCGGCGCGGTCAGGACCTCCTCAAAGTTGAGGTTCAGTCCGATCTGGCCTGGCTGCAGCAATGGCGTGATCACGTTGCCACCGGTCACCACGTCGGCGTCCGCCGAGACATTAATGGAAGCCGCCTGCTTGCTCAGCACTTCGGCGGAGAAGACCGGGTTCATGTCTGCCACGGATGCCGCCAGGGCGCTGCTTTTCACCGAGGCAACCTTCGAGTTGACGGCGAGGATCTCCGGGGCCTTGGCGGGAGCGGCCGTGCATGCCGCGGAGGTCACCAGGACCAAGGACTCTGGCGCCGCCTTGGCAGCTGCAGCAGCCGCCACAGAAGCCAGGTTCGGATCCGCTTTGGCAACGGCGGCGACAACGTGCCGCAGGGCCACCGGGCGTGTCCGTGCCACCTTGCGCATCACGGCTCCGACGAGCGCAGGTTGTTCTTGTTTGGGCGCCGCAGTGATCAGCCTTGCCGCCGTCGCGGGCAACTCGGCCGCCGGGGTCTGAGCCAGCGTCTTGAGTACCGCCGCACTGCTGAAGGAATCCCTGGCGCTCGCGACCGTAGCGCCGAGCGTCAAGGCCGCCAGTACCGCAATCAAAGCGAGGTTTTTCATGGTCCGAATTTCGTGTCGCTGTTGTTTACTCCACCACCCTGTCCGCGTGGGTAGTAATCTGCTGGAAGTTAACTGTCAACGGCTTTTCTCGGAATGAGTTGGAACCTGCATCCCTTCCAGCTTTTTCGCGGCTCTCCGGTCGCTGCCCCACCCGCCTGTTCCCCGGCGGAAAACATTGCCGGGCAGCGACAAGACGGGATCAAGCCGCCGTCGAACGGTCCAAAACCGTGCGTGGCCGCCACACGTACCGGAAAAGGAGTGCCCGGATCACAGCGGTTGTTGGAATCGCGAGGAGCCCACCCAGGATTCCCCCCAGGAGGGTGGCCCCGACCAGCAGGGCGATGATGATCGACACCGGATGCAAGCCCACGCGGTCCCCGATGATCTTGGGTTGGATGATCCAGCCTTCGATGGTCTGGACGGTCACAAAGACGAGAAGAACAAGAAGGGGGTGAGTCCAATCGCCAAATTGAATAATGGCAATCAGTAGGGCGGAGACACAGGTGACGATCGCACCGAGAAAGGGGACAATCGTCAGCACGGTGGCGACCAGGCCCAGCAGCAGCGCGTAGGGCAGGCCGACGATCAGAAAGCCCACGGAGTACATGACCCCGTCGCAAAGCGCGACCAGGACCTGCCCTCGAAAGAACACGATCAAGGCGTCGTTGATGTTGCGAAGCAACCACACCAGCTCGTCCTTGAAACGAGAATCACTGACCGGAAGGTAGTCGGTCCACTGGCGCTCGATGCTGCGCTTCTCGAGCAGGAAGTAGAACGCGTAGATCGGAATGAGCGCGAGGCCCGCCACCACGCCGAACCACGAGGCCACCCTTCCCAACTGCCCCAGGATCCAACGCCCGACATCGGGAAGGATGTTGGCAACCCAATCGCCGGCCGTGCGAAGGGCCGCCGGATCGACCGCCTTGATCCACCAGGACACTTCCCCCGCCGCGGGGAGTGGCGTCGGCAGCGGCACAACCGGGGATTCCGGCGGCGTTGCGGTGATCACGGGTTCGTTGGTCGCCGCAAGTTCGATGGCGTTCGAGGGCGCGGGGTTTGTTGCCAAGGTGACGCTGTTGGTCCCCCCCAGCCTCCACGAATTCGGCAGGAGCTTGAGGAGGGGAGCACGCGGATCATTGATCCAGGCGTCAATCTTCCTCCGCGCGCTCTGTCCGTAATCTGTCAGGCGCGAGGCCAGGTCGCGCGCCTGGATGACCAGGGCCGGCACCACGCTGGCGAACACGGCCATCACAACCACCGTCGAGAGTCCGAACACGAGCAGAATGGCGCGGAGGCGAGGCAGACCGCGGAGTTCGAGCCAATCGACGACCGGGTCGAGGATGAACGCGATGATGCTCGCAATGGCGATCGGCAGAAGAACGGGGGAGAGGATGCCAATCAAACGACCCAGACCCCAGAGGACCGCGCCGATGATGGCGACGGTTGAAGCCACCGCGAGGGTGGTCAGGGCGAACCAGATCACGCGGGCCTGGCGCGGGGTCGGCGCGGGAAAGCTCATGTTACGGCTGCCCGAGACTTCGGGATCGCGCGGTCGCGGCGCGCACGGCCTGCATCAGGATGCCGCGCACGCCGCCTCGTTCGATCTCGTGGAGACCCTCGATGGTTGTTCCGCCCGGGCTGGTCACCTGGTCTTTGAGGACGCCTGGGTGTTGCCCTGTTTCCAGGACCATCTTTGCCGCTCCGAAAAGCGTCTGCGCAGCCAGACGCGTTGCGATGTCGCGCGGGAGTCCCGCCGCCACACCCCCGTCGCTCAACGCCTCGATCATGAGAAACGCGTAGGCAGGTCCACTGCCACTGAGACCGGTAACCGCGTCCAGCAGCCCTTCCTCGAGTTCGAATGCGATTCCAATGGAGGCCAGGAGCCGTTGCACCCACTGGCCGTCCTCGGGAGTGCAGCCGGGCGCTCGCGCGTAAGCGGTGGCGGAAGCCCCGACGAGCGCCGGGGTGTTCGGCATCACCCGCACCACTCGAACCCCGGCCGGCACCGCTGATTGCAGTTGGTTCAACCGGACGCCGGCGGCGATCGAAAGTATGAGGTGCCCGGGGTTGAGCGCCTCCCGGAGGTCCTGAACGGCGGGGATCACCTGAGCCGGCTTGACGGCGATGACCAATGTTGGCGCCGCGAGGACCTCGCGGTTGACGGTGGTGACGGCTGCGCCGGTGGCCTGGCCGAAATGTTCGCGGGCCGTCGAGGAGGTATCCGCGGCAATGATCTGCTCCCGGGTTGCCAGACCGGAACGGATGAATCCCCGGGCCAGGGCCGTCGCCATGCGTCCGGCCCCCACAAAACCGATGGTAACGCCGTCTGCCATTCGCGCGCTGTGTAGCAATCGGGCCGGAGACGAGAAAGCCCAAACGGCGGGTGCGGGCGACGTCTTTGACCGGCCCGGATCAACGAGGCTTCAATTTCGGCCCTTTGGGGGTGTCTTCCACTAGCCAGCCGAGGTCATGGATTGCCTTCCGAAGATCGTCCGCGCGACGGAAGTCGCGGCCAGCCCGTGCCGCCTGCCGTTCGGAGGTCAAAACGCGGACCCGATCGGGGGGCGCCTGTTCCTCCATCTCCGCGAGCCCCAACGTTCCAGCGATCACCCTCCATGCGCCGAGCGCCGCGGCGGCTTCGGCAGGCTGAAGGCGGTCTTCGGCCAGAAGGCGATTCTGTTCGCGCACCCATTCAAAGACGCCCCCCAGGGCGGCGGCGACGTTGAGGTCGTCGTCCATCGAGGCGGTGAACCGTTCAATGGGGGCCGATACCGGCGAAGGGACTTCGGTGTGCCGGGCGATCTCCCGCAACTTCACGGCGCATTCGTCCAGGCGGGCCAGGGCGTTCCGCGCGCCAGCCAGGCCGTCGAGGGTGAAATTGAACGATTCACGGTAGTGCGAGGAGAGGAGGAGATACCGGATCTCCCGGCCCGTGAAGCCCGTGGACAGGAGGTCGCGGAGGGTGAAGAAGTTGCCGAGCGACTTGCTCATCTTGCGTCCTTCGACGAGGAGGAAGGCGACATGCAACCAGTGCTTGACGAAGGGCGCGCCATCGGGTTGGAGTCCGGCCCCTTCGCTCTGGGCGATTTCGTCCTCGTGATGGGGGAAGATGAGGTCTTCGCCGCCGAGATGGAGGTCGAAGCTCGCGCCGAGGAGCTTCATGCTCATCGCGCTGCACTCAATGTGCCAGCCGGGCCGACCCTCTCCCCAGGGGCTCGGCCAGAACACGTCGCCGTCCTCGGCGGTGCGGGCCTTCCACAAGGCGAAATCGGAGACCGCCTCCTTCTCGTATTCATCGGCGCTCACGCGCGAGCCGGGCCGGAGTTGGTCGAGGTCGAGCGTTGCGAGCTGGCCATACCGGTGGCCAGCGGCGGTGTAACGGCCGATGCTGAAGTAGACCGAACCGTCCGGCGCGCGGTAGGCCAGCCCCCGCCTTTCGAGACGCTGGATCAGTTCCACGATCTCCGGGATGTGCTCGGTGGCGCGGGGGGCCTCATCAGGCGGAAGGCAGTTGAGGGAGCGCTGGTCCTCGATGAAGCACGCCTCATAGCGGCGCGTGTAGTCACGATGCGCCTGGCCCGTCTCCCGAACCCGTCGGAGGATCTTGTCGTCCACGTCGGTGACGTTCATCACGAATCGGACCGAAAAACCCCGGAAGGCGAGATAACGTCTCACGAGATCGGCAACCACGAAGGTCCGGAAGTTCCCGATGTGCGCGTAGTCATGCACCGTCGGGCCGCAGCAGTAGACACGAACGGACCGACCCTTGGGATCCAGGGGGGCGAATGGTTCGATCCGTCGTGAGAGGGTGTTGAACAACTGCAGTCCCATCAGATCTTCGTGGAAGCCTGAGGCGCTCCGGGGTCGGGGGCAAGTGTGCTCCCCACGGGCGAACTGAGGGTGTCTCTGCGAGGCGCCCGGAATTTTTGCGCTGCGCGTCCTCTCAATGGCGGTAGACTGCCTCCCACCGTGCAGCAACCGACCTTTCGACAGCGATTGGCGCTCCGGCTGGAGGGGTATCCGCTCCTGCGGACCCTGGTCCTGGACACCGCCTTTTTCTGGGCAGTGATGCTGATCGCGGTCGTGGTGATCGGGTTGGGCGTTGGAATCCCGAAGGTGTGGAGGACGACGCCGGAGAATTTCTCGCGCGCAACGATCCGCGTCAGCCTCATCGACCTTGTGCAGGCGTGGTCGCTCTCGCGCGCGGCGCGCAGGTCCGACGCGGTCGGGGAGTATGACCGGGCGATGCTCGCGCTGCGGGGCGCCGTCGTGAACAACCTCGGCGATCCCAATCTTCATCGGGCGATGCTGCGACACCTGCGGGATGTTCCGGAGGCGCGTCCGGACCAGGCGATCCTCGCGCTCTTCAGCTCGTCCTGGCTCCTGGCGTTGAGCCAGACCAATATCACCGATCTCGAGCTGTCGTCGGACGTCCTCGAGAAGTATGGGCTGCCGGCGTACGCGCTGGAGATACTCGGGGAGGCAGCACAGGGAAACGACCCGTCGCTGAGCCCGGTCCGGGCGCGATGCCTGTTCGCCGCCGGAAGGGTGGAGGAGTTCCTGTCCCTTTGGAGAACGCACCCGGAATGGGGAAAGGAGATGCGAATGCGTCTCTACCACGACGCATGGCAGGCGGGTTGGGATTCGGGCGTGGTGGCGATCGACGCGCTCCAGCGTTTGCGCGATTCCGTCGGTTTGCCGGGCAATGACGGTCTGACCGCCGCCCGCCTGTTGCTGGTCGCCGCCGTTCGAAAGGGGGGGCCCGCGGACGCTGCCGTCGGGATCGAGCGCCTTCAGGCCTCCCACGCGGCCTCGGTGGCCCAGCACGCGTTGTACTGGCGGTTCCTGGCGTCGGTGGGGGAATTTGACCAGGCGCGGGCGAAGGCAAAGGCCTATGGCGGCGAGCCGCGGCTTGCAATGGAGGCGGCGGCCTATGCTGAGGCCCTGGCGGCCCTCGGATTGCGGGACGAGGCGATTGATTACCTCGAGAAAAACCTGCCGAAGTTCCAGACGCATCCGGCGGTGTGGGAGGCGTACCTCTCGATCCTGGTGGATGCGCGCCGGTGGAACGACGTGCGTCGCGCCGCCGCCGAGGCCCAGAGGCAGGCCGCCAGTTTCGAAACAACCCGCATCCTGGCGATGTTCGCCCAGTACCGCGCGGAGGTCGGGGAGAATCGCGAGCACACCGCCGATGGCATCGCGGACAAACTGGCATCGGCCCGCATACTGGACAACGGGACGGCCTTGACCATTGCGCGCTCCCTGATGCGCGACGGACGGGCGGCGCCGGCCCTGAAGATTCTCCAGGCCAAGCGGCCGGATCTTCGCGATGAGAAGGTCTATTGGCAGGCCGTCTTTTCGGCGGCCCTGTCGGTGCATGACGTGGAGGCGCTTCGGGAATCCAGCATCGAACTGCTCCGGCTCGCGCCGAACGACCCCGTGGCCTTGAGCAATCGAGCGGCGATGCTGATCGCCGTGGAACAGGAGCCGGCAGAGGCCCTCGAGATCACCTTCCGGTTGGTCACCGAATATCCCCATGTGGCCGCCTTCCAGATCAATCACGCGTTTGCCCTGCTTCTGAACCGGCGCGTGGAGGAGGCCTGGGGGATCCTGGGCGGGGTCGACGCCAACCGCCTCGATCGGCAGGCGGCCTCGGCTTACCACCTGGCGATGACCGAAGCCCTGAATGCGCGTGGCGAATTTCGCGAGGCCCTTGCCGAGTCCGACAAGGTCCAACCGGGACTCATCCTTCCGCCGCAGGCGGAGCGTCTGGAAAGGCTGCGTCGGGAGCTCCGGACGCGAACCGGGAGTTGACCTGCCCCATCGCAGCCGACGAAGTGACGACGCGGAGAGGCGGGTGTCCGCCCCCTGGCATTGGCAGGTACGCGTTCGCCGGGATCAGGTCTCTCCGTCGCCTCGGAGCGTGTGGACGCCGACGGCCCGGATGTACTGGGCGCGTTCGAAGGCGGAGGGATCGGCACAGTACTTCTGGCTGAGGCTTCCCTTCATTTGCGCGACCGAGGTGTACTCATGTTCCTCCATCCATTCGCGCATTTCCTGTTCGAGGACCCGGAGATGCTTGATCCCGTGCCGGAGCAGGCACGAACAGAGCATCGTGACGGAGGCGCCAGCCATGAGCATCTTGATGGCGTCGGTGCCCCGGTGGATGCCACTGGTGGCGGCGAGATCGGCGCCGATGCGCTCATAGAGGATCGCGATCCAGCGCATGGGCAGGCGCATGGCCATCGGCGTCGAGTACATCACGTTGGGCTGGACCTCGAGCGTCTCGAGTTCGATGTCAGGCTGGTAAAACCGGTTGAAAAGAACCAGCCCGGCGGCGCCCGCCTGATCGAACCGCCGCGCCATGTGGGCGAAGTTGGTGAAGAAGGGACTGAGTTTGAGGGCGATGGGGAGCGAGACCGCGGCCTTGACGGCCTTGAGGACCTCGACATAGCGGTCTTCGATCGCGGAGCCCGGTTGTTCCGGGTCGGTCGGGATGTGGTAGAGGTTGAGTTCGAGGGCGTCCGCTCCGGCCTTCTCGATCTGCCGGGCGAATTCGGTCCATCCGCCGAGGGTGGACCCGTTCAGACTGGCGATGATGGGAATGGCCGTCGCGGCTCGGGCGCGCTGGATGTGAGCCAGGTAGTCCTCGACGCCGACGAAGAGGTGGGTCGGATCGGGGAAGTAACTGAGGGCCTCAGGATAACTTTCGGTGCCCTGCGTGAGGTGGTGATGGAGTTCGTACTTCTCGAACCGGATCTGCTCCTCGAAGACCGAGTAGAGAACGATGGCGGCGGCCCCTGCATCCTCCAGGCGCTTGATGTTGTCGAGATCCTCGGAGAGCGGCGAGGCGCTGGGAACGAGTGGCGACCGGAGTTTGAGACCGAGATAGCTCGTGGAGAGGTTCATGGTGATGATTGGTTTTTGCGGAGGTTTCCGCGCCCGCGCCGGGCGGGACCTGCCAGGCCCCTTGTGCGCTTGTTCCCTGCGTGGTCGCGGTTCATCGACGGATCGGGCGGTCGCGAAGAAGGCAGCCCCGGCTATTCGGCGCCGACCTCGATCGCCTTCGGATCATTTCCATTGCCGTTATTGGGTTCGGGTGGTTTGACCTCTCTCTGTGAGAGGTGCTGGTAAAGGGCAAACCGGCTTCGCGCATCGACCTGCGCCTTCTTGAAGAATTCCCGCGCGGCGTCGGGATGGCTCTTCGAGAGCATCCGGAAGCGGTTTTCCATCTGGAGGAACTCGGCCAGGGGCAGGTGGGGCGCGGCGGAGTCCAACTGGAGTGGGTTCTTGCCGTCGAAACCGCGTTCGGGATGGTAGCGATAGAGGAGCCAGTGCCCGGATTGCACGGCGGCCTTCTGATCGCGCAGGCCGCTGCACATGTCGATGCCGTGCGCGATGCAGTGGCTGTAGGCGAGAATCAGCGCCGGACCGTCGTAGGCCTCCGCCTCCAGGAAGGCCTTCAGCGTGTGCTCGTCCTTGCCGCCCATGGCCACCGACGCGACATACACATGGCCGTATTGCATCGCGATCAGACCCAGATCCTTTTTGGCCAGCGGCTTGCCGCCCGCCGCGAACTTCGCCACCGCGCCGCGCGGGGTCGCCTTCGACATCTGCCCGCCGGTGTTCGAATAGACCTCGGTGTCCAGGACGAGAACCTTCACGTTGCGGCCGCTGGCGAGGACGTGGTCCAGACCGCCATAACCGATGTCATAAGCCCACCCGTCCCCGCCGACGACCCAGACGCTCTTGCGGACGAGAAGATCGGCAAGGGCGGCCAGGCGCGCGGCCTCGGGGGTCTTCAGGCCGACCAGCCGCGATTTCAGTTCAGCGATGTTCGCGCGCTGATCGTGAATGTCCGCCTCGTTTTGCTGGCGGTTCAGGCGGATGCGGCGCACCAGGGTGTCGCCGACCTGCGGCGCGACCTGGTCCAACAGTTCCAGCGCAAAATCGCGCTGCTTGTCGAGCGAGACCCGGAAACCGAGGCCGAACTCGGCATTGTCCTCGAACAGGGAATTGCACCAGGCGGGCCCGCGGCCCTCCGCATTCAACGTGTACGGCGTCGTCGGCAGGTTGCCGCCATAGATGGAGGAGCATCCTGTTGCGTTGGCAATGAGCAGCCGATCCCCGAAAAGCTGCGTGAGCAGCTTGAGGTAGGGGGTCTCGCCACATCCGGCGCACGCCCCCGAAAATTCGAAGAGCGGTTCGGCCACCTGCATCTCTCGAACGGAGGCGGTCGAGAGCCGGTTGCGTTCGAGCTCCGGCAACCGGAGGAAGAAGTCCCAGTTGGCATTCTCAAACTCCCGGATGGGGGACTGGGGCCGCATGTTGATCGCCTTGAGACGGGCCTCCTGCTTGTTCCGCGCGGGACAGACATCCACGCAGAGCGCGCAGCCGGTGCAATCCTCGGGCGCGACCTGGAGGGTGTATTTCATGCCTTTCCAGGCTGGCAGGCGGGCCTCCACGGCCTTGAAGGTCTCCGGCGCTCCCTCGAGCTGCGCCGGCGTGTAAACCTTGCTGCGAATCACCGCGTGCGGGCAGACGAGGACGCATTTCCCGCATTGAATACATACGGCGGAATCCCAGACGGGGATCTCCTCCGCGAGGTTCCGCTTCTCCCACCGCGCCGTTCCGGTGGGGAACGTGCCGTCCACGGGGAGGGCGCTGACGGGGACCGAGTCGCCACGTCCGGCGATGATCGGCCCGAGGACGTTTCGCACGAAGGCGGGGGCGGCGTCCGGCACGGGTGGGCGGACCTGGAGCCGTTGGGCGCCGCTTTCACCCAACGGAACCTCGAAGAGGTTGGAGAGGGTGTTGTCGACGGCGCGGAGGTTCATGTCGACAATTTCCTCGCCCTTCTTGCCATAGCTCTTGCGAATGGAGTTCTTGATGCACTCGATGGCCTCCTCTCGGGCGAGCACGCCCGAGAGGGCGAAGAAGCACGTCTGCATGATCGTGTTGATCCTTCCGCCCATGCCGGCCTCGCGCGCCACCTTGTTCGCATGGATGACGTACAGCTTCGCCTTCTTCCGGAGCAGCGCCTCCTGGAGCGAGGCCGGAAGGTGGCTCCATACCGAGTCCGGCGTCCACGGCGCGTTGAGGAGGAAGGTCCCGCCCGGCGCCAGCGGTTCCGCCACGTCGTAGCGGTCCAGGAAGTTCGGCTGATGGCAGGCGACAAACTGCGCCTGCGAAATCAGGTAACTGGAGCGGATCGGCCGGCGGCCGAAGCGGAGGTGTGAAATCGTGATCGCTCCGGATTTCTTCGAATCATAAACGAAGTAGGCCTGGGCGTAATTCTCCGTGTTCTCCCCGATGATCTTGATGCTTTCCTTGTTCGCCCCAACGGTTCCATCGGCGCCCAGTCCGAAAAAGACCGCCCGCCGCACGTCATCCGCCTCGGTGGTGAAGGTCGGATCGATCTCCAGGCTGGTGTGGGTGACGTCGTCGATGATGCCGACCGTGAATCCATTCTTCGGCCGTTCCTGCCGGAGATGATCAAGCACGGCCCGGACCATGGCGGGTGTGAATTCCTTCGAGGAAAGGCCGTAGCGACCGCCGACGACCGTCGGCAGCGGCCCCGCGCCTGCGCGGGCGGAAAACAAGGCCTGGATGACGTCCAGGTAAAGCGGTTCGCCGCCGGCCCCGGGTTCCTTCGTTCGATCCAGAACGGCAATGGACCGGACCGTCGGCGGGAGTGCCGCCACGAAGGCCTCGGCATCGAACGGGCGATAGAGGCGCACCTTGACGAGACCCACCCTTTCCTTGCGGCCAACCAGGTGCTCGATCGCCTCGTGAGCCGTGTCACAACCCGACCCCATCATGACCATCACGCGCTCGGCGTCGGGTGCGCCGACGTACTCGAAAAGGTCGTAGCGCCGGCCGGTCAGGGCCGCGAATTGCTGCATCGCCGTCCGCACCGTCGCCGGGCAGCGCGCGTAAAAGCCGTTCACGGTCTCGCGGGCCTGGAAGTAGATGTCCGGATTCTGGGCGGTTCCGCGCAGCACGGGCCGGTCGGGCGAGAGGGCGCGCGCGCGGTGTTGATGAATGAGGTCCTCGTTCACCATCGCGCGGAGGACCTCATCCGGCAGGACCTGGATCTTGGCAACCTCATGGGAGGTCCGAAACCCATCGAAGAAATGGACAAACGGGATGCGGGTCTCCAGGGACGCGGCCTGCGCGATCAGGGCGAAGTCGTGCGCCTCCTGGACCGAATTCGAGCAGAGCATCGCCCATCCGGTGGAGCGCGCCGCCATGACATCGCTGTGATCGCCGAAAATCGAGAGCGCCTGCGCGGCGAGGGAACGGGCTGCAATGTGAAAGACCGCGGGCGTCAATTCCCCGGCGATCTTGTACATGTTCGGCAGCATCAACAGGAGGCCCTGCGAGGCGGTGAAGGTTGTCGCCAGCGAGCCGGTTTGAAGCGCCCCGTGAATCGCGCCGGCGGCCCCGCCTTCGGACTGCATTTCGACGACCGACGGAACGGTTCCCCAGAGGTTCGGCTTCGCGGCGGCACTCCAGGCGTCCGCCCATTCCCCCATCGGCGAGGACGGCGTGATGGGGTAGATGGCGATCACCTCGTTGAGTTTGTAGGCAACGCGGGCGACCGCTTCATTGCCGTCGAGGGTATAGGATTGTTGTTCACTCATGGGATGGACGACGATAGGGGGCTGGGGCTTTGGAGAACGCGCGAAGCGACCGGTGGATCGTCAGGCGCGACCGGGGTCTGAGGGCGAGGGGCTTGGGGTCCGACAAATCGGGCATGGTTCAGAGATGGATCTCGGCGAGCCACTCGGTGTCGCCGGTTTCGTGGTGGAGGTGGAAGCCGAGCTTGCGGCAGAGATGAAGCATCTCGCGGTTCTCGGGCAGGACGTAGGCGACGACACGCTGCAGGTTTTCCTGTCGCGCGATCTGAAGGATCATTTCGAGAAGCAGGCTCCCGAGCCCGCGTCCCTGCCATGCATCCGAGATGACCAGGGCGAATTCACCCTCATTGAGGAGGTGCTGCTTGCTGAGCCGGCCAATCCCGATGATCTGGGGCGCGGCCGACGGTGTCGGTCGGAACTCCGTCACGAGCGGTATCTCGCGATCGTAGTCGCTGAAGCACACCCTCACGAGGCGTTCATGGGCGATCCGCTCGCTCAGCTTCATCGGTATGAAATACCGGTGGTAGACGCTGCGGTCGGACAGCGTCTTGTGAAACTCGATCATCCGCGGCTCGTCCTCCGGAAGGATCGGGCGCACCACGACGGACGTTCCATCCTTCAGCGTTCGCCGTTCGGTGTACTGGTTGGGATAAGGGCGGATTGCGGCACGGGGAAGGGACGCGGCGTCGACGTCGGGTGGATGCAGCGCAACCCGTGCATCGACGGCCACGAGGGTGTCCGAGGCGATGATGAGGGGGTTCACGTCGATCTCGGCAATGGCCGGGTGCTCGACAACCAGGTAGCTGAAGCGCACCAGCAATGCCGCGAGCGCCGTCACATCCACCGGCGGGCGCCCCCGGTTTCCGCGGAGGGCGGCGAAGATCCGGGTCTGTTCCATCAGCCGCTGCGCGAGGGTGGCGGTGAGCGGTGGCAGACCCAGGGCATGATCGCGAAACACGTCCGCCAGGATCCCTCCGGTTCCGAACAGAAGGATCGGCCCGAACTGGAGATCGAGACTGCTCCCCAGGATCAGTTCGTACCCGTTGTGAACGACCATCGGCTGCACCGTGACACCCAGGAAATCATCCCGGTGGGCCGCCTCGGCGACCCGCGATTCGATGCTGCGCCACGCTTCACGAACGGCGATCGGGTTGCGTAGGTTCAGATGGACGCCGCCGACCGCGCTTTTACGGGTGAGGGTGTGGGAATGAAGTTTGAGGACGACCGGGTAGTCGAGCCGCGAGGCGATGCGCACCGCCTCGTTTTCGCTGAGCGCGATGTGCGTCGGAGACACCGGGATGTCATAGGTCGCCAGCAATTCCTTGGATTCGACCTCGGTGAGCAATGTTCGGTCGGCGGCCCGAACCGCATTGAGAATCTCGACCGTTCGCGCGCGGTTGAAGGAGCCCGGGACGTCCGCCACCTGTGTTGGTGTTTCGTAGAGCGCGCGCAGTTGGTAGGTGTGACGCCACATGTGGCAGAACGCCGTGGCGGCCGCATCCGGATAGTCGGAGGTGGGCAGGCCCGCTTCGTTGAGGATCCGGCGCGAGTCCTCCACGGCGCCGCCTCCCATCCAACAGGTGAGGATGGGCTTCTGATGGGGAAGTGCCACCTGCTTGAGCGCCTCCGCCGTGTCCCGGCTGCTGGTGAGGACCTGCGGCGTGAGAATGACCAGGACCCCGTCATTGCCGGGATCCGCCGCCACGGCCTCAACGGTCTTGGCGTACGTCTCCGGGGTGGCCTCCCCCAGGATGTCGATCGGATTGGCGCGACTCCAATGGGCGGGAAGAAAGGATTCGAGGCGGTGGTGTGTCTCGGGGGAAAGGGTCGCCAACTCTCCCCCGCGGGCGATCAGGACATCGGTGGCCAGTACCCCGGGCCCGCCCGCATTGGTGACGATTGCCAGGCGTGGACCGGCCGGGCGCGGTTGTTTGGCGAGCGTCTCGGCCATGTCGAAGAGCTCGGAAATCGTGTCGACACGGAGGACGCCGACGCGGCGGAAGGCCGCGTCCAGGACCCCGTCGCTGGTCGCCAGGGCGCCGGTATGAAACGAGGCGGCGCGCGCGGCGGCGGCGCTGCGCCCGACCTTCATCACGATCACCGGCTTGGTCAGCGCCACCTCGCGCGCCGCCGACAGGAAACTGCGGGCGTCCCCCACGGTCTCCATGTAAAGCACGATGCTCCGGGTGTGGGGATCATCGCCGAAATGGTAGATGAGATCGCCCCACCCGACGTCGAGCATCGATCCGGTCGAGACGAAGCCGCTGAAGCCAACATTCTCACGGTGGCTCCAATCGAGGACCGACGCGCACAATGCGCCGCTCTGGCTGAGGAACGCCACGCTGCCGGCCCGGGCGGTCGTGGGCGCGCAGGTCGCGTTGTATCGCTGCGCCGGAATCATCACCCCGAAGGAGTTCGGGCCGAGAATCCGCATGCGGGACTGCCGAGCCTCGGCAAGGATCTCGGCTTCCAGGCGCGCCCCAAGGGGCCCGACTTCGCGAAATCCGGCGGTGAGAATCAGCGCCGCGGGAACGCCGGCCTTCGCGCAATCGCGGATGATCCCCGCGACGGTTGCCGCGGGCGTGGCGATGATGGCCAGGTCCGGGGTCTCCCCGATTGCGGCAAGGCTGGGGTAGCAACGGCGGCCCAGAACGCTCGGCCGGTTCGGGTTCACGGGATAGACCGCCCCCGGAAAGCTGGCGAGGTTCTGCAGCAAGGCGCGACCCATGCTCCCCGGACGCTCCGTGGCGCCGATCGCCGCGATGCGACGGGGGAGGAACAAGGAGTCGAGCCCGCCGAGCTCGGATGGCCGCGGCCTCGGGCTGGCCGTCGCCGTGACTTGCATCCTGCGGCGTCTCATGGCGTACCCCGTTGGTTGCGGTTGGCCCCAATGGCCGGTCTCTTGGTGTCGATCATCGTGGGAGGACCGGCTTCCAGTGGGAGGCCCGCCCGCCCGAGGTCAGCACCGGACCGCCGGGCGAACAAGAGCTTGCCGCAAGACGGACAAGGGGCTTTACCGCCGTTGTCCAACCCTAACCAGATCTTGCCGTCCCGTCAGGACCGCTTTTCGGAAAGCTGAGGGCCCCCGGTGATACGCGCGCGACAGGGCCCGCGAGGCGGCGGCGCGCCAGGGACCCGCTCACCGGTCCGCCAGGGAGGATTGGCACCTCAATCCGGGTAACCGTCCGGATGTTTCCGATGCCATTCCCAGGCACTCGCCACGATGTCATCCAATCGCGCAAAGCGCGGCGACCAGCCGAAGTCCTTGCGGGCCCGTGTGGCCGCCGCAATGAGCCTCGGCGGATCCCCCGCCCGCCGCGGCTTCGTGACCACCGGGATGGGCTTCCCCGTGACCCGCTCGCACGTCGCGACCACCTCCCGCACGGAGTAACCGTCCCCGTTTCCCAGATTGTAGAAGCCGCATCGCCCGGGTTCCAGGGCGCGGATATGCGCGTCGGCCAGGTCCATGTTGTGGATGTAGTCGCGGATGCAGGTCCCGTCGGGCGTCGGGTAATCTGTTCCGAAGATCGAGACCTCCCGCGCCTGGCCGAGCGCCACGCGGAGGACATTCGGGATCAGGTGAGTCTCGACCCGGTGATGCTCGCCGAATCGGGCACTGGCGCCCGCGGCGTTGAAATACCGGAAGGCCACGAATTCGAGACCATGGATCGTCCGGTACCACTCGAGCATTCGTTCGAACTGCAGTTTCGATTCGCCGTAGGGATTGATGGGTCGCTGGGGCAGGGATTCATCAATCGGGACCCTTTCCGGAAGGCCATAGGTCGCGCAGGTCGAACTGAAGACGACCTTCTTCACCCCGGCCGTGACGCATGCCTCGAGCAGATTCAAGCCGAACGCCACGTTGTTCCGAAAGTACTTGCCCGGGTTCTGCATCGATTCGGCGACCAGCGCATGTGCCGCGAAGTGAAGGACCGCGTCCGCCCTGGCGCGCCGCAACGCGTCGACGATGGCCTCCGGATGACTCAGGCAGCCCTCGATGAAGGTCGCGCGCGAGTCGACGGCGGAACGGTGGCCCTCCGAAAGGTTGTCGAAGACCGTGGCCTCGTGGCCGGCATCCAGGAGTTGTTCGACACAAATGGAACCGATGTACCCCGCGCCGCCGGTGACCAGTGTATTCACCGGTTGAGCCTAGTGTTGCGTCCCCGAAATGCCCATACATTCGCGGCAAGGGATTTTTCGCTCGGACGAGGCCTGAGCGACGAGCATGCCCGTGAGCGGTCTGCCAGGAGCGAACAATGAAGTCCGGCCGGGAAACCTCGTTCGACACGCCGGGGGCGCGCTGCTAAAAGCGCCGGGTGCCGCATGGATCCATCCTTCGTTGGCGGGAGATCGCCGCGCGCCGACGCCTGTTGGTGATTGCCGGTCCGTGTGTGATCGAGAGCGAGGCCCTCTGCCTGGAAGTGGCGGCAGTCCTCAAGAAGGCCTGCGCAAAGGCCGGCGCGCTCCTGGTGTTCAAGGCCAGCTATGACAAGGCGAACCGAACCTCCTCGGCCTCGTTTCGAGGTCCCGGTCTGGAAGAGGGACTGGCCGTGCTCGAACGCGTGCGCGACCGATTCCAGGTGCCGGTCCTGACGGACGTCCACACCTCGGAAGAGGCCCTGCAAGCGGGGCGGAGCATCGACATCCTCCAGATCCCCGCGTTCCTCTGCCGCCAAACCGATCTGATTCGTACCGCGGTGAGCACCGGCAGGATCGTGAACATCAAGAAGGGTCAGTTCCTGGCACCCGAAGACATGACCCAGGTTGCGGAGAAGGCGCGCGCCGCCGGCGGAGAACGAATCCTCCTCACCGAACGCGGCACCACATTCGGCTACCACAACCTCGTCGCGGACATGCGGTCGATCCCGATTCTTCGCCGCGCCGGCCTGCCCGTCATCTTCGATGCCACGCACTCGGTCCAACTGCCTGGGGGCGCGGGCAATCGCTCCGCGGGCCAGAGGGAATTCGCGTCGGTGCTCGCGCGCGCCGCGGTGGCGGCTGGCGCGGACGGGGTCTTCATCGAGACCCACCCCTCGCCCGACGACGCCCTCAGCGACGGACCGAACATGATTCCGCTGGGGGAGATTCCGGCCCTGCTCCGTCTGCTGGTGAAGTTGTTTGACCTGTGCCATGTCTGAACCGACCCCGGACCTCGAGACACGCCTGGCGCGTGTGCGTCTGCTGCTCTGTGATGTCGACGGCATCCTGACCGATGCCTCGATCTACGTGGGGCTGCCGGGGGAGTACAAGCGGTTCAACGTGCGGGATGGACTGGGAATCGCCGTCTGGCGCCGTGAAGGATTCAAGATAGGCTGGGTTTCGGCCCGACCCTCGGAAGCGACGCGGGTGCGGGCGATGGAATTAAAAGTGGATTTCCTGGTTCAACAGAAAGGCTCCAAGCTTCGACTCGTCGAGGAACTGCTCGCCGGCAATGGCTACACCTGGGACGAGGTCTGTTACGTCGGCGACGACATCGTGGATCTCGGGCCGCTGGCGCGCGCCGCGGTGGCTGTGTCCGTCCCGACCGGCCATCCTGAGGCCAGGCGCCGGGCCCACTACGTCACCCTCCTTCCCGGAGGCCACGGGGCCGTCCGGGAGATCATTGAAATGATCCTCCGCGCCCAGGGACGCTGGCCGCGCATCCTCCAGGAGCATCTTGAATGAAGCCCCGGTGTCGCCGCCGTCATTGCCCCATCGCATCGCTGCTCAGCGCCGCTGCAATGCTGGCGACCCTCCCCGCGGCGATGGGCCAAAACCGTGGTACCCCCCAGGTGACGCTTTCCGGCGGGTTCCGGGTGCCCATTACGGAAGGCAATCGGACGGTGGCCCTCGTCAGCGGGAAAGAGGCGCGGCCGGCCTTGCTCGCGGGCAAGCTCAACGTCACTGAATTCCGGCTCGAGACGTTTCGGTATGATCCGAACCGCGCATCGGAACTGATCGTCGAATCGCCCGTCGGTGTCTTCGACTCGAAGGGCGCCTCCTCGGTGGAACCGATCTCCCTGCATAGCGCCGACGATCGTTTCGCCGTCGGCGGACGGGGATGGGCCTGGGAGAAGGCCACGGGTCTTCTTGTCATCTCGAACGAGATCCGCACGGTCCTCCGCCGGCCCGGTCCCGGTGGCGATCATCCCAGCGTCACCGTGACCTCCCGCCGCCTCGAATATAATGTGCGGACCGGGGCAACGCGGTTCGTCGGCGAGTGCGTTGCCGAGGAACCCGGGCGGGCGCGCCTGCGGGCCGGCGAACTGGCCTCGGTGCTCGGAGTCCAGGCTCAAAGGCCGGATGTCATCCACGCCACGAACGGCGTCGAAATCGAACTGACGCGCCCCGGGCACGAAGGGAGCGCCACCGGGTCGGCGGCCGAGTACACGGTATCGGCCGAGGGCGAGCGCATCCGACTCTTCGGTCCGGCGACCTGGGATTTTGGTCCTGGGACGGGTGCCGCCGACGCACTCGACCTCCTTCCCGCGCAGCAATCCTATTCGGCGCGCGGTTCCGCGCGCATGGAACTGCGATCCTCGCTTGGTCCCCGAAACGCGGGTTCCTCGGAGCGCCCGCCCCTTGTCATCACTGCCTCCGCGATCGAGGCCCGGCCCGGGGAGGTCACCTTCGAAGGTCCCGTGGCCGCGCGACAGTCGGACACGCTGGAATTGCACGCCACCCGCGTGGTCGCCCTTCTCAACCCCGAGGTGAACCCCACCCAGGCGGATGCGGGCGTCTACCGAATCACGGCCGCTGGCAATGCGTTCGCGCGCGTGCTCGCCGGGGCTGTGCCCGTTGAGCTTCATGGCGAGCAGATGGTTTATTCCAAAGGCGAACACCCGATGATCGAGGTGCAGGGACAACCCTCCTGGAAGACACCGAACTACCGCGGCCGCGCCGAGCGTTTTTTCATTCATCCGGACGACCCCGCCTTCGAGGCGATCGGTTCGGTCGACGTGGTTTGGGAGGCGGCTCGACCGGCCGGGTCCGGGGGCGACTCGGCGATCGAACTCCAGTCCCAGCACATGCGGGTGGATTCGGGGCGTGCCGAGTTCACGGGGGGCGTGGCGGCACATCAAACCGCGTGGGATCTCCATGCCGGGGAGGTGGATTTCGAGATCTCCTCCAATGCGGCGCCCCGTCAGATCCACGCGCTGCGCGAAGTGGAATTGGAATACCGGGCCCCGCTCTTTGGGTTGTCGACGAATCGCGGTCCTGCCGCCATTTTTGCGAGCCTTGGAGCGGACGCGACGGCGCCGGTGCGGAAATGGACGCTTCACACCGGGGACTTGCGCGTTGGTGTGGCCGGTGACCGGTTGCAGATCGCGGACCTCGAGGCCATTGGCGGCGTGAAGGTGGAACACCTGTCGCTCGAAGCGGAAGGGGGACGCGCGACCTATCACGCGAACGAAGGCCGGCTGCGCCTCACGGATTCGGCGCGGTTGCGCACGCTCGACGGGTTGGAGGTCATCGGGGACACGGAAACCGCCCTGGGGATTGACCTGAAATCCGGCCGGTTCTTTGTGGAGGGACCGGTCAAAAAGATGCGATTCCCGGCCGCGGCGGTGCGCGATCACAAGACCCTGAGGACGATGCCGGTCTCGACGCCCGAGTGATCCCGCGGCGGGTCGGACCCGGCGCCTGGCCGGCCGGTTTGACCCGGGTTTGCAAGCCATGTCATTGCTCACCACTCACGATCTGAGAAAGACCTATCGTCGACGGGCGGTCGTGAATGGCGTCTCGATTCGAGTCGAGGCCAGTGAAGTCGTCGGACTGCTTGGACCCAACGGAGCGGGCAAGACGACCAGTTTCAACATCGTTGTGGGGCTCATCCGGCCGGATGGCGGGCGGGTCGAGTTCGACGGAACCGACGTCACCCGTCTGCCGATGCACCTGCGGGCGCGCCGGGGCATGGGGTACCTGACGCAGGAACCGTCGGTGTTTCGAAAACTCACCGTCGAAGAGAACATCCGGGCGATCCTGGAGACCTGTCGGGCGACGAGATCCGAACGCGACCTGCGACTGAAGGTGCTTCTGGACGAGCTCGACCTGTCGCGGCTGGCCAGGAGTCGGGCCTACACCCTGAGTGGCGGCGAGAAGCGGAGGCTGGAGATTACGCGGGCCCTCGTGACGAGTCCGCGCCTGCTTCTCCTCGACGAACCTTTCAGCGGCATCGATCCGATCGCGGTATACGAGGTGCAGAAGATCGTCCGGCGATTGCGCGAACGCGGGCTGGGCATCCTGATCACGGATCACAACGTCCGCGACACGCTGAAGCTGGTGGATCGCGCCTACCTGATCCACCACGGGGAAGTGGTGTATGAGGGGCCGGCGGAGAGCCTGGTTCACGATCCGAAGGCGCGGGAGATCTATCTCGGTCCAGAGTTCAACATGTGAAGGAGCGTCATGCGCCTGATGAGCGATGTCACGGTGCCGCAGGTCACGGTCGAGCAGTTCGTCAATGAACACGGCGATCGTCTTGAACTGCGGCTGATTTCCGGTGCCGACCGACTCAAGCGGTTGATTCGTGAGCCCACGCTCAACCGGCCGGGGCTCGCCCTCGCCGGGCACACCCGTTATTTCGCGTGTCACCGCGTTCAGGTGCTGGGGAGCATGGAACTGCATTTCCTCCGCGAACAGACGCCCCAGGCGCGGACGCTTGCCTACAGCATCCTGTTCACCTCGACGGTCCCGTGTGTCGTCCTCGCCCGGAGCTTGCGGCCCGATGGCGGCATGATCGCCGCCGCGGAGAACGCCGGCATTCCGCTCTTTCGGACCCGGCATATCACGATGAAGTTCATCAACAAGGCCACCCTGGCCCTCGAGACCATGTCGGCGCCCCGAACGTCGATCCATGGGAGCATGATCGATATCCAGGGTGTGGGGGTCATCATCCAGGGCGAAAGCGGCATCGGAAAGAGCGAGGCGGTCCTCGCCCTCCTGGAACGGGGTTACAGCCTCGTAGCCGACGACGTCATCCAGGTCCGCCTTCACGACGACTGCGAACTCCTCGCGGCGGCCAACCCGATGGCCCAGGGTCTCATGGAGGTTCGCGGCATCGGGATCGTCGATGTCAGCAAGATGTTTGGCGTCCGCGCCGTCAGGGGACAAAAGCGTGTCGACCTGATCGTCAGCCTCGAACCCTGGAACAACGTGGGCGACGTCGACCGTCTCGGCATCGATCAGGAGTTCGTCGAGATGCTCGGCATCCGCGTGCCGCACGTTGTCGTTCCTGTCCGTCCGGGCCGTGACATCGCGCGGTTGATCGAGGTCGCCGCCCTCCAGTTGAAACTGCGCCACGAAGGTCACAATCCGGGAGTCGACCTGAGCCGCCGCGTCCTCGACAAAATTCGGGCCGGCATTCCTTCAGGGGCGGAGTTCGTTCCCCCGTCGACGGAATGATGGGTCGCCGGCTCGCTACAAAACGGATTGAGCTCTCTCGATTGTAGTGCGCGCCTGAGGATCGTGCGGACAGACGACCGGGGATTCAGACGATCGGGGATTCCGAAAGGGAATGTGATTGCCACCGAGCCGATCCGAGGGGGGGCGAAACGCCGCCTCGCTGCCATGCGCGTTTCCCGTTGCGCGTGTTGGCGGACGCTGGTTCACTGCGGTGGCCCTCCGTTCGGGACGTAGCTCAGCCTGGTAGAGCACCTGGTTTGGGACCAGGACGTCGCAGGTTCAAATCCTGTCGTCCCGACCACTCCCCCCTTCCATGAACCGGCCCTTACCCTGTCCCTCTCCCATTGGACGCTCGCCGATGCGGTTCAAGGTCCGCACAAGGTCCGCAGCGCGCGGTCGCCGCCCTTGACCGTGGCAACTTCCGACCCGCTGGCGGTCCTTCACCTGGAGGTTCCATCCCTCCGGGGTCGCGCCAAGATCATCCTCGAGGTCGCAGGGGGCGTCGGGTCGGTATGGAAACTGAAGACCCGATCGCGCAGGGCGCGGTCCGCGACGGTGAAGCGTTCGATCCGCCGAAGGTTTTCAATCCAGGACTCGACGATGAACGTCTCGACAAAGCGCCCTGGATCGAACGGGTCCTGGAACAACCCCCATCGGATGGCGCCGTCGCGACGCCGAATGCGACGGAGCGCATAAGCTGCATCGATGAATTCGTCCGAGCGCGCGGGGTCGATTCGGAATTCGATCGTGATGCGCACCGGACCGTCTTCCGGTTGGGGTTCGATCACGATCTGCGGCGCCGCGCGTCGCAGGGCGCCGGACAGGCCGCCGGGGGAATGATCCAGCATGGCGCCCTCCATGAGGCGCCGACGCGCCACCGCCGGCAGGGTGACCACCAGGCAGGCCGCGGCGCCGGTGAGGGCGTAGGTCGTCCCGAAATGCTCGGCGGCCGCCCCCCAGGTGGCGCTACCCAGGGCCATGCCGCCCTGGAACACCATCTGGTAGATCCCGAGCGAGCGCGCCTGAACCCATGCCGGAACCGACAACTGCACGGCGATGTTCAGACAAGCCGTTGTGCTGGTCCACGCCATGCCGCCCAGGACGAGGAACACCACGGTGACCAGCCAGGCGTGAATCCAGGCGGTGGTCAGGAGAACCACGGTAAACACCACGGCCGCGCCGTTCACGATCAGGTCGGCCGGAACCCGCTGCCGCAGTTGCGGAAGCATCAAGGCCCCGAGCACCGCACCCAGTCCAATGCAGCCATTGAGGATGCCGTAACCCAGAGCGCCGCGGTGGAGTTCCTGTCGGGCGACGACTGCCAGGAGGGCCCAAAGCGCGCTCACGCCAAACGTCTGGGCGAAGGCCCGCAGCAGGATCGTCCGCATCGCCGGGGCGTGCCGCACGTAGCGAAGTCCCGCCCGCATCGATCCAAGCAGCCGTTCCGCGGGGAGTTCACTCGCGAAGAACGGCTTGCGTCTCCACGGATAGATCGCCGCGATCACCGCCATATAGGAGAAGGCGTTCAGGAGGAACACGAACCCGGCGCCGCGGCGGACGTCCAAAAAGAGCGCCACAAGGAGGCCGCCCGCCGCCGGCCCCACCGCGCGCGCCAGGTTGAACGCGGCGCTGTTCAGTCCAATGGCGGCGGGCAGTTCGGCCCGCGGGACGAGTTCGGGCACAATCGCCTGCCAGGTGGGCCCGTTCATCGCAGACCCGGCGCTAAGGAGAAACGTCAGAATCAGGAGGAGGGCTGGTCCAATCAGGCCGCCCAGTGTGAAGACACTCAGGAGCACGGCCACCGCCAGCATCCAGATGGCCCATCCCAGGAGCAGTCGTCGGCGGTCCAGGATGTCCGCCGTGGCACCGGCCGGCAGACCGAACATCAGGACGGGAAGGCTCGCGGCCGTCTGCATCAGGGCAATCAAGAGAGGCGACGGGGTGAGCGCGGTCATCAGCCATGCCCCGGCGGTGTCCTGCATCCAGCTCCCCGTGTTGGAAATGACCGAGGCCACCAGCCGATTGCGGAAAAGGGGGCGCCGGAGGGGGGACCATGGGGATGCCTCCTCCTCGGATGGGCCGGGAACTTCAGCCACGCGGAAAGGACATCATCCGCGGGGGTCCGAGGGCCAGCGTGAACCGGGTTCCGTCCCAGTCGGGCGGTTCATGCGGATTACCCGTAACGATAAGGCGGCGTGAGCGCAAACGTGCGAGGCAGATGCCGCACCTCGGCGACCCTTCCGTCCTCGAGCAGCACCTCCACGACATCAAACCGGATCTTCACCCGCGGTTCGTCGAGTCGTCGCACGTAAGCGAGGGCGGCCCTCGAAATCCGTCGGCGCTTGGCGGCATTCACCGCGGCGGCGGGACGGGTCCACGCCCCCCGGGAACGCGCCTTGACCTCGACAAACACGAGGCATTCGGCGTCGCGGAACACGAGGTCAATTTCCCCGCGGGGAGTGCGGAAGTTGGATGTCAGGAACTTCAGGCCGGACCGTTCGAGGTGGTGTCGGGCGGCCTGTTCACCCAATCGGCCACGGAGCAGGTTTTCCGGCCCTTCGGGAAGGCCCAGCCACGCCCGGATCCGGTCTTTCCAGCGGACGACGAGCGGGCGGACGGCAGCCATCGGGAGTCATGACGTGGGGTTCAATCCACCAAATCCAGTCCCAGTTCGAGCACCGACTGGAGCACGGGGAAGAAAGTTCGCCGATGAATGGGGCACGGCCCATGAAGGGCGAGGGCCTGCCGGTGTTGCGGGGTCGGGTAACCTTTGTGCTCGGCGAACCCGTAGTGCGGCCATTCCCGATGAAATTCACGCATGAGCCGGTCCCGGGTCACTTTCGCCACAACACTGGCGGCGGCGATCGAGTAGCTCAATCCGTCCCCGCCGACAATCGCCGTCTGCGGCAAGGTGATTGCATCGACGCGGAGACCGTCGACCAGAACGTGCGCGGGCTGCGGCTGCAGGGCGGCCAGCGCGGACAACATGGCGGCGTGAGTGGCCCGCAGAATGTTGATCCGATCGATTTCATGGGGTCCCACGATGCCGACGCCATAACGCACCTCGGGACAGGTGGTCAGTCGGTCGTGGAAGATCTCGCGCTGGGGGGGCTCCAGTTGTTTGGAGTCATTGAGGCCGCGAAATCTGCCCGGCAGCCGGCCGTCGACCCAGGTCTCCGGAAGGATCACTGCCGCCGCGACAACTGGTCCGGCCAGGGGGCCTCGGCCGGCCTCATCCACGCCCGCCAGCAATCGCACTCCCGTCTCGAAGAGCGTGCGCTCAAAGTGGAACCGGGATCGGGACGATGGCGGCACGAAGTCGCGATACCTGAAATGGCGAGGGATCGCAAGGCGGGCACCGGATCACCCGGATCTCAGGACCCCGAGCTCGACGTCGCGGTCTTCTCCCGGACCAGGGTGGCGCCCTTGCCTATGCGCTTGCGGAGGTACGTCAACTTCGCGCGGCGAACGGCCCCGGCTCGTTCCACCTCGACACGGTCGATCCGCGGCGAGTGCACCGGGAACACGCGTTCAACGCCCTCGCCGTAACTGATGCGGCGAACGGTGAAGGTCTCGTTGATGCCGTGGCCCCGGCGTCCGATCACCACCCCGGTGAATATCTGGATGCGCTCCTTGTCGCCTTCCACGACCTTCGTGTGGATGCGGACGGTGTCGCCGACCTTGAAAGACGGTTTCGTCTTCTTAAGGAACTGCGATTCAATCTTGTCCAACAATGCCTGGTTCATAATTCGCTCTCCTGGCTGGGATCGACGGCCGTCGCCGGAAGGCCGTTCATGAGATCGGGACGACGTCCGCGCGTCCGTTGCAGCGACTGTTCCCGACGCCATCGCGCGATCTCCGCGTGATGGCCCGACAGCAAAATCTCCGGAACCTGCATCCCGCGAAATGCGGCGGGGCGGGTGTAGTGCGGGTACTCGAGCAATCCATGACTGAACGACTCGTCGAGGGAGGATTCGTCGTCTCCAAGCGCGCCCGGCAGCAACCGGGTCACGGCGTCGATGACCATCATGGCGGGCAGGTTGCCGCTGGTGAGAATGAAATCGCCGACGGACAGTTCGGCATCGATCAAGCCCAGGCGGACGCGTTCGTCGATGCCTTCGTAGCTCGGACAAACGAGCACGAGTTGGGGGACGGATGCCAGTTCGCGGGCGATGCCGTGGTCAAAGGGCCGGCCAATGGGATCCATCAGGATGACCCGGGCACCGGGTTGTCGCAGAGCCTCGACCGCTTCGAAGATGGGCTCGCATTTCAAGACCATCCCTGGACCGCCGCCGAAGGGCCGGTCGTCGACCGTCCGGTGGCGGTCGTGCGTCCAGTCCCGGAGATTATGGATCCGCAGGTCGAGGATGCCCGCGGCCCGGGCGCGCAGGACAATGCTCTCGTCGAGAGGCCCGGCGAACATGGCGGGAAACAGCGTGAGCACGTCGATTCTCATGCCCGGTCATCGCGACCACGTTCGCGTCGTTTCCCGGCGCCCCTTTTTCAGGGTCCGCGCGGCTCCACGCCGGGCTCGTGTTCATCCACGAGTTCCAGCGCGCAGCGCACTCCCTTCCGGGCGGCCCCGGCCGACAGAAGGGTGCGGATGGCATTGACGGTGTTTCCCCGGCGCCCCACCAGCCGCCCCATGTCCGTCGGATGCACGTGAACCTCGTAGATGGTTTCGCCACGCCGTTCCACCGGCGTGATGCGCACCGCATCCGTGTGCTGGACCATTCCCTTGATCACGATCTCGAGGAATGCCTGCATCGCGGAGAGTTCGTGTGGGAGCCGAACCTCAGGCCGGAACCGCCGCGGCCTTGGTTGCCTTCTTGATGAAGCTGGCGACCGTCTCGGACGGCTGGGCGCCGACACCCACCCAGTACCGCGCCCGCTCCAGGTCCAGGATGTAATTCACGCCCGCCTTTTTCGGATCGTAGCTGCCCAATTCCTCGATGAACCGACCGTCCCGCGGACTCCGCGAATCGGCCACCACGATCCGGTAGGCCGGGGCGTTCGTCGCCCCGACACGCTTGAGTCGAATCTTGACTGACATAGTAAGTCGAAAGCCCTGCCGGACTATCTCACGGGATTGGATCACGAGGATCGGCCGCCCCGGACAAGGGGGTGAGAACCTAGACGCCCGCCTTCCGGGGTGGCAAGCCCCGTTTTCAAGGTTGCCCCAGGCCCCGGCCCCGCGATCATGGCCCCCGATGGTTGCACCCGCGGACCTCTTTTCCATGGACCAAACCAACCACGCCTCCCTCTTCGAGGGGTGCGAGGCGGCTTGGGATGCCCTCGCCAGGATCGCCGATTACATCGGCGCCCACCTCCAGCGGGACCTCCGAAACCGATGCGAAGGGGAAGTCTGGATCGGTCCCGATGTCCAGATCGGCGAAGGCACCGTCCTCGAGGACGGCGTCATGATCAAGGGGCCGGCCCTCATCGGGCGGGACTGCAAAATCCGTCACAACGCCTATATCCGCGAGAATGTCGTCGTCGGCGACGGCTGTGTCGTTGGCAATTCCTGCGAATTAAAGAATTCCGTTCTCTTCAACGGCTGCCAGGTGCCCCATTTCAACTACGTCGGCGACTCCATCCTGGGCGCTTGCGCCCACCTCGGCGCCGGTGTGAAGATCTCCAACCTCAAGGTCGTTCCCGGTCTGATCTCGATCGAAATCGATGGGCGTTGGATCAATACCGGCCTTCGTAAGTTCGGAGCCCTGGTCGGCGATCGGGCCCAGGTGGGATGCAATGCCGTGCTGAACCCCGGCAGTATCCTCGGTCGGGACTCGATCGTGTACCCCAACGTCAGTTGGCGCGGGTTCCTCCCCGCGCGAAGCGTCGCCAAGAATCGCACCACGACCGAGGTGACCACCCTGACCGACGGGGCGCAGCGATAGGTTCGGTTCAGCCGCGACCGTGGATGCCGCCCAGGAACCGGTTTGTGCGAAGGCAGGCGGACGCAACACCCTCATCGGGACTCGTTCATAGTCGAAGTCGTGCAGGAGGCCGGCGAGTCCCCAGACCTCGGGATCAGCCCCGAACAGAGGCGCGTGTTCAGGTGTCCTGGCCCGGACCGGCGGGACCAGGAGCCTCGGGTGCCTTGGGCACTCCTGCTCCGCGCTGCTGTTGGCCCGGCGGGTTCTGGACATGGATCACTGGGATCGGGAACCGCAGCTTCATGACGTCGTCGACGAGGACCTCGACATAATACGTGCCCGCCACCTTGAATTCCACCTGGGTGAAGAGGGTGACATTGGTGGCATTATGGGTGGCGTCCTGAAGGGTGAATCGGACCTGGCTCTGCCGCATCACCACTTCATCGGGACCGATCAGCCGGACCGTCTCCGTGAACTGCCCCAGGCCGGCTGTCCATCGGTCGAACACGCACAACTTGAGCGCCGTGATCGGCAACTGCGGCACGCGCACGTAGGCGATGATGCCGAGCAGGATGAAATTTCCACTGATCTCCTGCCGAACCTCCTCGCACATCAGCGAACACTGGAGGTCCGGCAAAATCCGGGTTGCGTTCATATCAAGGTTCGTCGCGAGACACTGCGCGGGTGGACCCACGCGAAAGAACCGCACGCTTTCATGCGCCAGCCCGTTTGCCAACCTGGAACTTGTTGCAACCCGGCGGGCCGGCGGGCCGCAGCGGGGCGGCCGGGACGATTCCTTCTTTCTCCGCCGATGAAAACCGCTTCCGGGGCGGTTTTCAGGTGATCTCGCGGTACGCGTACGGACTGGTGGATGATCCATGCATGCCGGACCCGCGAGCCACGGAATCCGTGGGCTGGATGCCCCCGGCCGGCCGCCATTCCCGCCAGGGGCCCGTCAACCCACCGTCCCGACACTGCCGGTGGTCGGCTGATTGACCTCGCCGTCGTCGGCCTGCCGGCCGCGTTCAGCTACACGCTGGTGACGGTGGCGCAGGAATGGAGCGGTCCGCCACGGGCCGTCGTTCGCGCGCGAACTTGATGATTTCCAGGACCAGGAGTGGAAGGGTTCCCAAGCCGAGGAGCAAGAGGTCGTCGGCGAATGCCACCGGGGTCGTCTTGAGGAAGCGGGAGAGGATCTGGTTGTGGTGACTCCAGACCTGCATCCCAAGGGAGCCGACGACGACCGCCGTGAGGGGCACGTTGATCGGGTATCGGGCGCGCCACAGCGGTTTCGAGGGGCTCCGGGCGCCGAAGGCACGAAGGAGTTCGGCAAAGACCAGCACGGTGAAAGCCTCGGTCCGGGCCTGTTCGACGGTTCTCGTCCTCAGGACGTGAAGGAAAACGCCGAAGGCCACTCCCGCCGTCAGGATCCCGGTGATCCCCATGGTTCGCAGGAAGCTGCGATTCGTGATGCGCTCGGACCGGGAGCGCGGATGGCGTTTCATCACTTCGGGATCGATGCGATCGGTGGCCAGGCACAATGCGGGCAGGCCATCGGTGACGAGGTTGATCCAGAGCAGATGGATCGGCAGGAGGGGCGCTGGGAATCCGAGGGTCACGCCGAGGGTCATCAGAAGCAGTTCGCCTGTGTTGCCTGCCAGCAGGTATTGGAGGGTCTTCCGGATGTTGTCGTAGATGCCGCGGCCCTCTTCCACGGCCGCCACGATGGAGGCGAAGTTGTCGTCGGTGACGATCAGGTCCGACGCCTGCTTGGTGACTTCCGTTCCCGACCTTCCCATGGCGATGCCGATGTCGGCGCCCTGGATGGCCGGCGCATCGTTGACGCCGTCGCCCGTCATCGCGACCACGGCGTCACCGGCTTTCCAGGCGCGAATGATGCGCAGCTTGTGTTCCGCGGTGACACGGGCGTAAACCGCGATCCCGGGAACGCGCTTCCGCAGTTCGTCGTCGGTCAGGGACTCGATCGCGACGCCCTCGAGTGCGTTGTCGGCAGCGGAGGCGATACCGATTTCCCGGGCGATGGCGATGGCGGTTTCCGGATGATCGCCGGTGATCATCACGACCCGGATGCCTGCGGTGTGACAGGTGGCCACTGCGGCCCTGGCTTCCGGCCGGGGAGGATCGTGCATGCCGGTGAGGCCGACGAACACGAGGTCGCGTTCCACGGCTTCCGGGTTGAGTTCCCCGATCGAGGCGGAGTCGAGGTCGCGATAGGCCGAGGCCAGCACACGGAGGGCCTGCTTCGCCATGGCGGAAACCTCCGACACGATGCGCTGGCGATCCGGTTCGAGGAGTGGACGGACTCCGGTGCGGGTATGGACGCGCGTGCAGCGTTGCAGCAAGGCGCCTGGCGCGCCGTTGGTGAACGCGCGGAGTCTTCCGCCGGGCATCCGCCGGACGACGGTGCTTCGTTTGCGCTCGGAATCGAAGGGGAACACCCGCTCCCTCGGCAACTCCCGCTCGATGCGGTCCCGGTCCCCGCCGGCCTTGGCACCGGCAGCGAGCAAGGCGGCTTCCGTGGGATCGCCGACGGCTCGCCAAACCCCGCTTTCCCGGACTCGATGCGCGTTGTTGCAGCCGAGGAGGACCGTCGCCAGTTCGAGCAACGGGGCGGCATCTTCGGCGTCCGGCGTCGTGCCCTCGAATCGAACCTCTCCGTCGGTTCCGTAACCCTCGCCCGTGACTTCGTACTTCCGGCCATCGACGGACAGCGCGCGCACGGTCATCTCGCCGACAGTCAGGGTGCCCGTTTTGTCGGTGCAGATGACGGTCGTCGCTCCCAGGGTTTCGACCGCGGGCAGTCGTCGCACCAGTGCGCGCCGGCGAGACATTCGGAGCACGCCGAGCGCGAGGGCCACCGTGACGACGGCGGGCAGCCCTTCCGGCACGGCGGCGACGGCGAGACTGACGGAGGTCATGAACAGCTCGAGGGGCTTCGTTCCGCGGAGCAGCCCCAGCCCGAACAGGAGCACGACGATTCCGAGCGTTGCCCAGACCAGGAGGCGTCCCAGGGCGTTGAGATTCGTCTGCAGTGGGGTGTCGTGTTCCGCCCCGGCCTCCTCGATCAGGCCGGCAATACGGCCCATCTCGGTGTTCATTCCCGTGGCCACGACGACCGAATGACCGGTGCCCGCCGTGACGCTGGTTCCCATGAAGACCATATTCCCGCGATCGCCAAGCGCGAGGTCGCACGGCTCCAGCACGGCCATATGCTTGGTCACGGCTTCCGACTCGCCGGTGAGGGAGGACTCGATGCACCGAAGCGAAGACGCCTCCAGAAGCCGGGCATCCGCCGCGACCAGGTCGCCGGCTTCCAGGACGAGGATGTCGCCGGTGACGATCCCCGCCGCGGGAATCTCCCGGATCTGTCCGTCGCGCCGAACCTTGGCCCGGGGTGCGGCCATGCGCTTGAGTGCCGCGAGGGCCGTCTCCGCGTGGAATTCCTGGTAGGTGCCGATGGCGGCGTTCAGGGCGACGATGGCGAAGATGGCGAGGGCGTCCACCCCCTGGCCCAGCGCGCCGGAGACGACCCCGGCGCCCAGGAGGATCCAGATGAGGAGGCTCTTGAACTGACGCGCGAAGATCCGCAAGCGACTGATGCGCTTGCCCTCACGCAACTCATTGGGGCCGCCAGCCGCAAGGCGTCGCGCCGCTTCCGGCGAGGACAATCCGGTGGCCGTGGAACCGAAGTGGGTCAGCACCGCCTCGACCGGTTGGCTGTGCCACGCCAGGCGTGCCTTCTCCGCCGAGGCGAGGGCGGACGGGGACGCCACGGCGTCGAGGACGTCGGCAGCGCCTCCCGGACTGGGCGGGTCCTCGTCGAGGGGTACCATGTTCAACGCGTACCCACTCAAGCCAACCGTCAGTGCTTCTCCATTCCCTTGGTGGGCTTGCCACTGCCACCCTTCGAGGTCGAGCAGCAGAAAACCGATCCGTCGCCGCAGCCCGAACAGGTATGAGTCACCTTGTCGGTTCTCGCTTTGCCGTGGCCCACGGTTTCGATGGTGGAATGGCACCCCCCGCAGAGGTGTTTGGCGGTCATCGTCGGGATATCGCGTCCCTTGGACTTCGAGACCGTGTGCATCATCACCGTCTGACACTTGGCGCACACCATGACGAACTTGTCGCCCGATTTCAGGTTCTCCAGATCGCCGTAGGTGGCGACCTTCGACAGGCTCTGGAGGCGCTCGGCGCCTTTCTGGGCCGCCGGACTGGCGGCACCCGAAAGCCCGAAGACGAGGAGCGCTGCCGCCCAGATGTGCAGGATGGTTCGACGTGTGGTATTCATTTTGTTCAAGGGGTTTGTAAGCGAAGAAGTCTTTATGGACTTCTTGGTTTCCACGGGATCATACGCCCGCCGGGCGAAAAACCCTTGGCAAATCGCGGTCGGCTCTGGACGATCCGGACCCGTTCGGGCTCGCCACCAACCCCCTGCCAATCATCCAAAGCCGGCGCACGGTCACACGCACCGGCCAGGAAACCTGCGAAACTCGCTGGTGCCTCTCCAGTCAGGACGACTCGGAGCGCTCCCATCCAGAGATCCGCGAACCTTCGCCGCCCACCCTCGGTCGCCCTCTTCACCTCTCGGACCCCCTCTCAAGACAAAACGCCCTGGCCGGGCGGCAAGCTGAATTCAACGCACTGCCGGCAGGACCTTGACATCGTCGAACCGTATCGGGGTGCCGGAATAGGGAAGGCCCCAAATCGCCGCCTTGCCCGCAACCGGAGGCTTGGTGTCGTCGTACGAGATCTGCCAGTCCTTGGGCTCGGGGGTGCCATCCTTCCAGACCCGGCCTTCGATGCGCCAGGTCGCGTCATTCAGTTTGCGGATCTGGAGATGGATCTGTGTCCACCCGTCCGGGTTCCAATGATACGGTTTGCTCATCTGCACCACCTCGCCCTTCAGCAATTCGATGGCCCTCTTAGCGGGCGCCACCTGGAGGCGATATCCCGTCAGCCCGTTGACGCTGATTCCAAACACGGGGTATTTGCGACCCCGGGCGGTCCCTGAGAATCTCGCCTGGGCGCCCCAGTCCTCCTTTCCGCTCGAACCAAACATGGCGCCAAATGAGTCCAGGGGGGCGCCGGGCAGTTCGAGAAACCTGTTGGCGTCCTTCTGCTTCACGGCGAATTGCCCGTCCAGGACGAGGAAACTCTCGGGCACATCGCCGACCGGAACGCCGGAAAAATCCTCGCTGTAGGTGTGGGGCGCATCGGCTGCCTGGAGGATCATTGTGGAGGCGGCGACCAACGTGGCCAGGACTGACGGGTATCCAGGGAAGGGCTTGAATCGGTTCATGACGTCGGCTCAGTCAATGGCAGACGAATGCGGATCGCGCAAATCATGGCTCGGCGGATCCACTGCAGGCTCGGAGAAAGGCCCCCAGAACACGCAGATTCCGCAGAAAACCGAAAAGGGGTCGGTTGTTCGTACTGGCATTGGACGATTTTCCTCTGCGTCGCGAACAGAGATGCCTTTTGTCTGTCCCTTTAGCATATGTCACTTCTTAAACCGTTTCTTTTTCTCAAACGATGACTTGCCCGTCTCCGGCCGAGCATTAGAGCCCGTCTGAGTGCGCCGTGGAAAGGCGCGGAACTCCAGTGGGGGGAGGACCCCACCCGGCAACTTTCGCTCCAGCCGGTAGCAGCCGGGGCGGGCACGGAAGCAATGAAGTGCCCGAAGCACCCCGGTGCAAAAGGCCCGTCAAGCGGGTCAGCGAGCAAGCAGGCCGTAATGCGAATGAACATCGAGAAGGTCCCGAAACCATCTGATGCGGACGCCGACCCAGCTCAGACATGGGGAAGGCTGCCATCGGGTACGAAGCGAGCGAAACACGCGAGACCCGAGTCCGCCGGGGCATTGATGAGGGCATGCTGGCAAAGGGAGTTCTGTGGCAACACGGGAGATCCCGCCCGGAGTCGTAGGAAACGACAACGCATCGCCCGTGAGGGTCTGGGTGCGGCCGGCTGGGAAGTCGGAGAGGTCCGTAGTACCGGAGAAGCCGGGTAATGCCGGTGGAGGGAAGGGGCCTTGGTTCAAGGGCAACGAACGAAGAAGCAAAGGCGAAGAGATTGGCGTGAGCCTAACAACTCCGGAAAGTGTCTGGCAGCTTCAGGAGACGTTGCGTGCCAAAGCGAAGAGGGAACCGGCCTGCCGGTTTCACAGCCTGTACGACAAGATCTACCGCAAAGACGTGCTGTGGCACGCCTGGCAATGCTGCCGCTCCAACGGTGGCTCTGCGGGCGTGGATGGCGTGAGCTTTGAACAGATCGAAGCGAGGGGTGTGAACGGCTGGCTGGAAGAACTGACCCGGGAACTCCGGGAACGCACCTACCGGCCCGAGGCGGTGCGCCGGGTTTGGATTCCCAAACCCGGCAGCACCAAACAACGGCCTTTGGGCGTGCCCCGGATCAAGGATCGAGTCGTCCAGATGGCGGCGGTGCTCATTCTGGAACCGATCTTCGAGGCCGATATGCCTGACGAACAATACGGATACCGTCGGGGGCGCAGTGCTCATGATGCGATTCGTAAAATTCACGGGCTGCTCAACCAAGGATACCGCGACGTGGTCGATGGCGACCTCAGCGGCTATTTCGACTCCATTCCACATCATGAACTGATGAAGAGCGTGGCCCGCCGCGTGAGCGATGGGACGATGCTCGCGCTCATCAAGTCGTGGTTACAAATGGCGGTTGTGGAGGATGACGGACACGGCGGCCAGCGCCGGACGAGCGTCGCCAGAGACACCGGGAGAGGCACTCCACAGGGAGCACCGATCTCGCCATGGCTCAGCAACCTCTACATGCGGCGATTTGTGCTGGGATGGAAGCGGCTTGGCTGGGAAGAGAAGCTGCAGGCGCGGGTGGTGGTCTACGCAGATGATTTCGTGATCCTGTGTCGCCGGAAGGCGGTGGAGGCGCGGGAGCAAATGCAGATCCTCATGACCAAGCTGAAGCTGACGGTCAACGAGCAGAAGACGCGCACTTGCCGTGTACCCGAAGAGAGATTCGACTTTCTGGGGTACACCATTGGCAGGTGCTATTCGCCCAAGGACGGACATGCCTTCATCGGCACACGTCCCTCCGCCAAGCGGGTCAGCGGCATCTGCGATGAAATCAGCCGGATGACACAGCGGCACTCCTACGGGAAGCCCGTTGCGGTCCTGGTTGGTGAACTCAATCGAACCCTGCGCGGCTGGGGCAACTATTTCTGCCTCGGCGCGGTCAGCCGAGCCTATCGGGCAGTGGACAACCACGCCCGCCATCGGCTGCGTCAGTGGCTGAACGGCAAGCACCGAAGTCGCGGCATCCCGTCCCTACGACACGCTCCCATGTACCTCCACGGGGAGTTGGGGCTGCTACGGCTTTCAACGCTCACCGCCAGCCGATCGTGTGCGAAAGCATGAACCCTTGAACGAAAGCCGGATGCCAGAAACGGGCACGTCCGGTTTGACGAGCGGGGAGTGGAAACGGAATGCACGGCGGGATATTCAGGCACCGGCAACCGAAAGGGCCGGCTCCAGCTACGGCCCGTCCTAAACATCACCGCGCCACTCCTCGACTCTACAAAATAATTGGAGTCCTGCGACGAGGGATTTTGTGCGAGGCCGAGGCGGCGAGACCGGAGCATCCCCGCAGCGGGCTGTGACGGTCGAGCCAACGAAGGCCTCGCGCAAAAGACCTGTCGCCCGCAGGGTTTTCGCGGAAAAGGCCCTCTGGCTTCGTTGCTCCTCGGTCACAGACCGCTGGCGGGTATGCTCCCTCGTCGCGCCTCGCCATAGGGCCTTTTCCGCGAAAACAGGACCCCACTTATTTTTCAGACAGTCTCTCAGCGATTGGCAACGCTGGCCGAGCTTTCAGCCGCTGCGGGGCGGGCGATGTCGACGCTGCTGCGTACCGGGCGTAATGCCACGCAGCGAAGCGTGAAGTTCATCCGGTGGCTTCGCTATGCCTTGCGCGAAAAACTCGCGGAAGCGGTCGCTGTCCATCATCTGCGCCGTCTCCACTCAACCCTGTAACTACGAGTATCGGACACCGATGCGTTCTTCGGCTGGCTGCTCAGCCCGATCATCGCCGGCGCCGCGATGAGCCTGAGTTCCGTCTCTGTTATCAGCAGTGCCTTGCGACTGCGAAAAATGAGACTGGGATTGCGTGGTGAAAACGGTCGCGCTACGCGAGGCCGGGTGACGGTCGTCAAGAAAAATCATTCTTCTCTGCGCTGAACAGTCATGGGGGTAACACCCCATGGCGAATCCGCCCCCGCCAGCGCAAACTAGGGGCAGGCATCCGCGCTGATCGCGGCGCGATTGATTTCTAACCAGCGTCAGCCAGAACGCCGGACAGCGAAGAATCACTTCGGCAGCCTCTGAGGCTGCGGAGGATGAGACCGAAACTTGATTGCGAAACATGAAAACATATTCAAATACGCTCACACTGGCATTGCTCCACAAAATGGATGCCTACTGGCGCGCGGCCAACTATTTGTCAGTTGGCCAGATTTATCTTTATGACAATCCGCTGCTGAAACGGCCGCTCGCGCTCGCAGACATCAAGCACATGCTGCTCGGCCATTGGGGCACGACTCCCGGACAGAACTTCATCTACGTCCACCTGAACCGCGTCATCAAGAAATACGACCTCGACATGATCTACGTTTCCGGCCCAGGCCACGGCGGCCCGGCGGTGGTGGCCAACACGTATCTGGAGGGCACATACAGCGAGATTTATCCCAACATCAGCCAGGACGAAGCCGGGTTGCAGAAGCTCTTCAAGCAGTTCTCGTTTCCCGGCGGCATCCCCAGCCACGCCTCGCCGGAATGTCCGGGCTCGATTCACGAAGGCGGCGAACTCGGCTATTCCCTCAGCCATTCATTCGGGGCGGTGTTCGACAATCCCGATCTCATCGTGGCCTGTTGCGTCGGCGACGGCGAGGCGGAGACCGGTCCGCTGGCGACGTCGTGGCAATCCAACAAGTTTCTCGATCCCATCAACGATGGCGCGGTGCTGCCGATCCTGCATCTCAACGGCTACAAGATCGCCAACCCGACCCTGCTCGCGCGCATCGAACCGGAGGAACTGGACCAGTTCCTGCGCGGTAACGGTTGGACACCTTTTTACGTCGAGGGACATGAACCGGCGCTGATGCACGAAGCGATGGCCTCGACGCTGGATCAAGCCGTGGAGGAAATCAAACGCATCCAGCATGAAGCCCGGGTGAACGGCAACACGATGCGCCCGCGCTGGCCCATGATCGTCCTCAAATCTCCGAAAGGCTGGACGGGGCCGAAGGTCGTCGATGGCCTGCAAATTGAAGGGACTTTCCGCGCGCATCAGGTGCCGCTCTCCGACCCAGCCACTCATCCCGAACATCTCAAGTTGTTGGAAGAATGGTTGCGCAGCTACCGACCGGATGAACTTTTCGATGCGCAGGGCAAACTGAAATCGGAGCTGGCCGAACTCGCGCCCCAAGGCAAACGCCGCATGGGCGCAAATCCCCACGCCAACGGCGGCATGCTGCTCCGCGACCTCGTCATGCCGGACTTTCGCAAATACGCGGTGAAAGTTCCGTCACCCGGATCGGTTCAGGCGGCGGACGCACATGAACTCGGCGTGTTCCTGCGCGATGTCGCCAAACTCAACCGCGAGCAGCGCAACTTCCGAATCTTCGGCCCCGACGAAACGCTTTCCAACCGGTTGACCGCTGTCTTTGAGGTGACCAACCGCCAATGGGATGCCCGCCAGCAGGACAACGATGAGTTCCTCGCCCTCGAGGGTCGCGTCATGGAAATGTTGAGCGAACACCAGTGCGAAGGCTGGCTCGAAGGTTATCTGCTCACCGGCCGGCACGGACTGTTCAATTGCTACGAGGCGTTCATCCACATCATTGACTCGATGTTCAACCAGCACGCCAAGTGGTTGAAAGTCACCGCCGGCCTGCCGTGGCGACGTCCCATCGCGTCGTTGAACTACCTGCTGGCCTCGCATGTCTGGCAGCAGATGCACAACGGCTTCACGCATCAAGACCCCGGGTTCATTGATCACGTTGTGAACAAAAAAGCCTCCGTCGTGCGCGTCTATCTGCCGCCGGATGCCAACTGCCTGCTCTCCGTCTGGGATCATTGTTTGCGGAGCCGCCACTACGTCAACGTCGTCATCGCCGGCAAGTATCAAGCACCGCAATGGCTGACGATGGACGCCGCTGTGGCGCACTGCACCGAGGGCATCGGCATCTGGCATTGGGCCAGCAGCGACGCCGGCGGAGAACCCGATGTCGTCATGGCCTGCTGTGGCGACGTGCCGACGCTGGAGACGCTCGCCGCCGTCTCCATCCTGCGCGAGCATCTCCCGGAACTGAAAGTTCGCGTCATCAACGTCGTGGATTTGATGAAGCTGCAGCCGCAGAGCGAACATCCGCACGGATTGAGCGATGACGCTTTCGACGCCCTGTTCACCAAGGACAAACATGTCATCTTCGCCTTTCACGGCTACCCGTGGTTGATTCACCGATTGACCTATCGCCGCACCAACCACGACAACATCCACGTCCGCGGCTACAAGGAAGAAGGCACGATCACCACGCCCTTCGACATGACGGTGCTGAACGACCTCGACCGCTTCCACCTCGTGATGGACACCATGGATCGGCTGCCGCAGACCGGCAATAAAGGTCGCGCCCTCAAGGAGCAACTCCAGGCCAAGCTCATCGAGCACAAGCAATACATTGACAAAAACGGCCAGGACCTGCCGGAGATTCGGAATTGGAAATGGAAAACAAATTAACCTGAACCGAAGGACTCCACTATGCCCATTCAACTCCATGAAGAAAACGGCGGGAAACTGCTAGCCGTCCACGTCAGCGGGAAGCTGATCGCAGCGGATTACGAGCACTTTGTTCCTGAGTTCGAGCGGCTCGTCGGGCTGCACGGAAAACTGCGCGTGCTGTTCGATATGACCGGCTTTCACGGTTGGACAGCCGGCGCGTTGTGGGAGGACACGAAGTTTGCGATGCATCATTTTAGCGACATTGACCGCCTGGCGGTGGTCGGTGAAAAGAAATGGCAGGAGGGCATGGCGACATTCTGCAAGCCCTTCACGAAGGCGACGGTCAAATACTTCGATCATGCCGAGGCCGCTGAGGCGCGGAAGTGGTTGGGCGAAGTGTAGCGGTTTCAAATGCGACCTGCACAAATGATTACTCAAGAACTTATAGACACCGCGAGGGCAATGGTCGCGGACGACAAGGGCCTGCTGGCGATGGATGAAAGCAATTCCACCTGCAACAAGCGCTTCGCCAGGCTGGGCATCTCGCAAACGGTGGAGGCCCGACGCGCTTATCGGGAGTTGATCGCGACCACGCCCGGTCTTGGCGAGTCCATCAGCGGCGCGATCCTCTACGACGAGACGATTCGCCAGCAGAAGAAGGACGGTACTCCCTTCATTAAAGTCATCACCGACGCAGGAATCATTCCTGGCATCAAGGTGGACACTGGCGCGAAGGACATGGCGGGTCATCCCGGAGAGAAAATTACCGAAGGTCTGGACGGGTTACGCGACCGACTGAAAGAATATTTTCAAATGGGCGCAAGGTTTGCCAAGTGGCGCGCGGTGATTGCCGTGGCTGATGGTCTTCCCAGCCGCAGTTGCCTCGAAGCCAACGCGCACGCGCTGGCTCGCTATGCCGCGTTGTGCCAGGAAGCCGGCCTCGTTCCTGTCGTTGAACCGGAAGTCCTCATGCACGGTGAACATACTTTGGAGCGGTCTCTCATAGTCACGGAGGAAGCCTTGCGAAACGTCTTCATCCAGTTGAACTGCCAGCGCGTGGTGCTGGAAGGAATGATTCTCAAACCCAACATGGTCCTTCCGGGGTTGACTTGCCCCAAGCAGGAATCCCTGGACGAAGTGGCGGACGCAACGGGACAGTGTCTCTTGCGAACCGTCCCCGCTGCCGTTCCAGGGATCGCGTTCCTGTCGGGCGGCCAATCGGCTGAACTCGCTTCCGCGCGATTGAACGCCATGAATGTCCGATTCATGTCGCGACTTCCCTGGGCTTTGGCATTTTCATTTGCCCGCGCCATCCAGCAACCAGCTTTGGAGATTTGGCGTGGCGAAGAGGCCAACGTGAAAGCAGCGCAGCAAGCCCTGATTCATCGCGCCCGGTGCAATCGCGCAGCGCGCCGGGGTGAATACACTGCGGCGATGGAGAGAACATGAGCATGACAGAAGAAAGACATGCCTTGGATGAAATACCTCTGTATCCACTGCGATTCGAACCGATCTACCAGCATCGCCTCTGGGGCGGACGCCGATTGGCCAACCTGCTATCCGCTCCCCTGCCCGGGGATGGCCCCATCGGCGAAGCCTGGTTGTTAAGCGACCGCGAGGATCATCCGAGCCGTGTCGTCGATGGACCGCTCAAGGGACGGAGCATCGCGCAATTGCTTCATCAGTGGCCGGAGCAGTTGCTTCGAAAACTAGCCGGGCGTTTCCACAAGTTCCCGCTTCTGCTGAAGTTTCTTGACGTGCGCGACACGCTCTCGGTTCAAGTGCATCCATCGGATAATCAAACCCAGTATATCCCCGCAGGCGAGAGCGGTAAGATTGAAGCTTGGGTGGGGCTGGAGGTGGGGACAAAAAGCCGCATCTACGCCGGTCTCAAGCCTGCCAGCACGACTGAAACTCTGCGGCTGGCGCTCGCTAACGGAATGGTTGCAGACCAACTCGTGTCCTTCACTCCGGAAACCGGCGACGGAATTTTCATTCCGGCCGAAACCGTTCATTCGTTGGGCGACGTGGTGGTCTTTGAAGTGCAGGAAAATAGCGACGTGACGCTTCGCCTTTACGACTGGAACCACGTTGACGCCAAGACCGGTAAACCTCGACCCTTGCAAGTTGAGCAGGCGATGGCCTGCATTGATTTTGCGCAGGGTGCAATCGGTCCGGTGGTACCAATGGTGGATGAGGTAAAACCGGTGTTGCGAGAGCGGCTTTTTGAATGTGAACAGTTCGGGTTGTGGCGGTTTGGCGCAGCATCGGCGTTTGGAGTTGGGGCCGAAAGAACCCCGCGCGTGCTCGTGTGCCTCGCCGGCGAAGGTCAGGTGGAGCACGACGGCGCCAATTACGCCATCGGCAAAGGAGACGTGTTGCTCCTGCCCGCCGTGGTCGGAGCGTGTTTGTGCCGGCCGCATGGTGCCATCAGTTTGTTGGAAATTTCGCTGCCGGAGAGCACCTAATCCATGAAAAAACTCATTGTTTTCGATCTGGATGGCACGCTTGCAGAAAGCAAAGCCTCTTTCGATGCCGAGATGGCCACACTGCTGAGCGCTCTGCTGGGCATTGTGAAGGTGGCCGTGATTTCCGGCGGCGATTGGCCGCAATTTGAAAAACAAGTGCTCTTCAATCTTCCTCACGACAACTATCTGAAAAATCTGTCTCTCCTTCCAACCTGCGGAACAAAATTCTTCCAATACGCCGATGATTGGAAAAAGATTTACTGAGAAGATTTCACTGCGGATCAAAAAGGTAAAATCATCAATTCTCTAAAACAGGCGGTTGGGTCGTCGGGCTTCGAGGTCGAAAAGAGATGGGGCGAGCAAATTGAAGACCGGGGAAGCCAGATTACATTCTCCGCATTGGGGCAACAGGCTCCCATCGAAGAAAAGAAGAAATGGGATTCTGATTTCGCCAAGCGAAAGAAAATAAAGGCTCTCCTTGATAAGCTGATTCCCGAGTTTTCCGTCCGCCTGGGGGGCACGACTTCCGTTGACGTCACCAAGCCGGGCATCGACAAAGCCTACGGGATTAGAAAACTCCGGGACACGCTCGGCATTGCAATTGACGAGATGATTTTTGTCGGGGATGCCTTGTTCCCGGGTGGGAACGACTATCCGGCCAAAGAAGCAGGTGTCGTGTCCATAAAGGTCAGAGATCCCAACGAGTCGAAACGAGTGATTGAAGCCATCATCGCTATTCCCAATCACGCCGGGAAAATGCAGATGGGTATGCTTCATCGCCCGCTTTTTCCAGGCACTCGTCCCGAGGAAAAGACATGTGAGTCGGCGTCTCGGGTGGTCGACCTCGATCATGAGAGCATCTGGATTTCCTATTGCCCGATGGCGTTGGAGGGAGACGCATCGCAGCATATCGGACTATTCAATTCGCATCATCGGCTCGCGACTCCGGTGTCACCGTGGGAGAAGTTGAAAATCGGCGGCGGCACTCCACCCATTCTGACGCGGCACGGTTGGTTGATCATTTACCACGGCGTGAGCGAAGTGGCAGAGCCAGGCAGCGATACCCGTCATCTGTGCTACTCGGCTGGGGTGATGGTGCTCTCGAAGGATCATCCGAGAGCGATTCTCTATCGTTCTGTCGAGCCGGTTTTGACGCCTTTGCTTCGAGAGGAACGCCACGGGATTGTTCCGAACGTTGTGTTCCCCACCGGCATTGATCGGCGCGACGATCTTGGTTCGCCGAATCGCTTCGACGTTTATTATGGAATGGCCGACAACCGCATTGGCGTGGCCCGGCTTGACGTGCCGGAACATCTGACGGCTGGTGCTCCCGCCGATGGCGATGGACCAAAGACCGGGAGGCAGGAATGAAAGACAAAGCCAATCCCACGAATTCGGGCACGGTTGTCTCGGTGCGTGGCAGCGTCGTGGATGTTCGGTTCGATAAGAATTTACCGCCGATCTACTCGGTGATGAACGCGGGAGATAAGGGTGAGATCGTCATCGAAGTGCTGGCGCAGCGTGATGCCCGTCACGTGCGCGGGATCGCGTTGACGCCCACGCAGGGTCTTGCCCGGGGCATGGCGGTGGAGGATACGGGCGGGCCGTTAAAAGCGCCTGTTGGCAAAGCGATTCTCTCGCGCATGTTCGACGTGTTTGGCAACGCCATTGATCGCGAAGCGGCGCTGTCCGATGTCCAATGGCGTGCGGTGCATCATGCGCCACCACCGCTGGCGCGACGTTCCACCAAGTCGGAAATATTTGAGACCGGCATCAAAGTCATTGATGTGCTCGTGCCTCTGGAGCGCGGCGGCAAGGCGGGACTTTTCGGTGGCGCGGGCGTCGGCAAGACGGTGCTGCTCACCGAAATGATCCACAACATGATCGGGCACCAGGAAGGCGTGAGCATCTTCTGTGGCATCGGTGAGCGTTGCCGCGAAGGCGAGGAGCTTTATCGCGACATGAAGGAAGCCGGCGTGCTGCCGAATATGGTGATGATCTTCGGCCAGATGAACGAGCCGCCCGGCAGTCGTTTCCGCGTGGGTCACGCCGCGCTGACGATGGCCGAGTATTTCCGCGACGACGAACACCGCGATGTGCTGCTGCTCATTGATAACATTTTTCGCTTCATTCAAGCCGGCATGGAAGTGTCCGGTTTGATGGGACAGATGCCGTCGCGGCTGGGTTATCAGCCCACAATGGGCACGGAACTGTCGGGATTGGAGGAACGCATCGCGAACACCGATACCGGCGCAATCACCTCAATTCAGGCGGTGTATGTGCCGGCGGACGATTTCACCGATCCAGCGGCGGTGCATACGTTCTCGCACCTGTCCGCCTCCATCGTGCTTTCCCGCAAGCGGGCGAGCGAAGGTCTTTACCCGGCCATTGATCCGCTGCAGTCCAGTTCCAAGATGGTGACGCCGGGCATTGTCGGCGAACGTCATTACGCCTTGGCGCAGGAAATCCGCCGGACGCTCGCCCAATACGCGGAACTCAAGGACATCATTGCCATGCTCGGCCTGGAGCAGTTGTCGCCGGAGGACCGGAACGTGGTTATTCGCGCCCGTCGATTGGAGCGATTCCTCACCCAGCCATTTTTCACGACCGAGCAATTCACTGGTCTAAAAGGCAAACTCGTCAGTCTCAAGGACGCCCTGGACGGCTGCGAGCGAATCCTGCACGACGAATTCAAGGACTACCCGGAGCGTGCGCTCTACATGATCGGAGCGATTGGCGAAGCGAAAAAGGCGTCCCCGCCCGACAAACCAGCAGCCAAGGCAGAGCCCGGAGACAACCGCCCCGGGAATGGCAAACCAAAGCCTGCCGCCGATTCCACGCCCGTTGCCAGGTCCGAACCGAAACCCAAACCGCAGCCCGAACCGGCCGCCACCACTCATGAATCTTAAGGTTCTTCTGCCGTTTCAAATCTTCGCCGACAAAACCGGCGTGTCGCGCATTGTCGCAGAGACACGCGAAGGCTCGTTCGGACTACTGCCACACCGGCTCGATTGTGTGGCGGCGCTCGCACCGGGAATTCTGACCTATGAAACGGAAACGGATGGGGAGGTCTTCGTCGCGGTGGATGAAGGGGTGCTGGTCAAGACTGGCCCGGACGTGGTCGTTTCCGTGCGCCGCGCACTGGGCGGAACGGACCTTGGTAAATTGCGCGATGCGGTGCAGCAGGAGTTTCTGACCCTGGACGAACATGAGCAAAGCGTGCGCACGGTCATGGCGAAATTGGAAACCGGATTTCTGCGTCGTTTTGCAAATTTTCAACATGAGTGACGAACCGAAAACCTCTTTGCACAGCGGGCCGACTCTCGCCGAGCAGGTCGGCGCGAAGGCAGCGCGCAAGCTCAAGGCGCGTCAATCTACGCAGGGTGTCTGGTTTGGCTTGGGCATGATGGGGCTGATCGGCTGGTCGGTGGTCGTTCCGACGCTGCTCGGCGCATCTCTCGGCATCTGGTTGGACAAACACCATCCGGGCAAGCACGCGTGGACGCTGGCGCTGTTGGTGGCCGGACTGGCGCTCGGCTGTTTGAATGCGTGGTTTTGGGTGGCCAAGGAAGAAAAGGCGATGCGGGACAAACCGGAGGATGACCATGAATGAGTTTTTAATGTTGGCGTTTGCGCTGGTTGCGGGCGTTTCACTCGGCGCGATTTTCTTCGGCGGCCTGTGGTGGTCGGTGCGGCAAGGCGTTGCCTCCAAACATCCGGCGCTTCGGTTTCTGGGCAGCGCGCTGGTGCGGATGAGCATCGTCCTGGCTGGATTTTATTTTATCGGACGCGAGCATTGGGAGCGGCTGGTGCTGTGTCTCCTCGGATTTGTCATCGCACGCTTCCTCGTGATGCGTTTCACCTGCACGCCGGGCGAACGCTCCAACTCCTCGGCAAAGGAGGCCAGCCATGCGCCTTAGTCCCGACCAGATGATCTTCTGGCAACACGGGTTTTTCAAACTCAACGGCACGATTGTGTTCACGTGGGGACTGATGCTCGTGCTGGTGGTTGGCTCAAAACTCATCACGCGTAAACTTTCCACAGGTCTGAAACGTTCGCGCTGGCAGAACCTTTTGGAAATCATCGTCACCGGTATCCAGAAACAAATCGAAGAAGTCGGACTTCCTCATCCCGAAAAATATATTGCCTTTCTAGGCACGCTCTTCCTGTTCGTCGCCCTGGCTGCCCTCTGCACGATCATCCCCGGCTATGAACCGCCAACCGGCTCGCTCTCAACTACAGCGGCACTCGCGCTGTGCGTGTTTGTGGCCGTGCCGCTATTCGGCATCGAGGAGCAGGGTCTGGGCGGCTACCTCAAGTCGTATGTGAAGCCGACGTTTATCATGTTGCCGTTTAATATCATCAGCGAACTTTCGCGCACGCTCGCGTTGGCCGTCCGCTTGTTCGGAAACATGATGAGCGGGGCGATGATCATCGCGATTCTGCTGACCATCACGCCCTTTGTCTTTCCGATCATCATGACGTTACTCGGTCTGCTAACTGGCATGGTGCAAGCCTACATTTTCAGCATCCTGGCCGCAGTTTACATCGCAGCCGCCACACGCACGCGCAAGGCCAAGCCCGAGCCAGCGCCAAGCTTTGAAAAAACAACAAATTAACGAAAGGACATTTTATGGATAACATGACTCTCATTGCCGTTGCCTCAATTGTCACCGCCGGAATTGCGACCAGCCTGGGGTGTATGATGCCGGCGCTGGGCGAAGGGAAGGCGGTCGCGACGGCTTTAACCGCACTGGCGCAGCAGCCCGACGCTTCCGCAACCATCACCCGAACCCTGTTCGTCGGTCTGGCCATGATCGAGTCCACGGCCATCTATTGCTTCGTGGTCTCGATGATCCTCATTTTCGCCAACCCGTTCTGGAATCACGTCATCGCTGCGGCTACTGCGGCAACCGGGGCAGCAGGAAAGTGAACCTATGTTGATTGACTGGTTCACCGTTGGTGCGCAAGCGCTCAACTTCCTCATCCTCGTGTGGTTGATGAAGCACTTTCTTTACAAGCCCATCCTCAACGCCATTGATGCGCGCGAGAAACGGGTCGCCAAGGGAATCGCGGACGCCGACGCGAAGAAAGCCGAAGCCCAGAAGGAGCGCGATGAGTTCCAGCACAAGAATGAGGAATTCGACCAACAGCGCGCCGCCCTGTTGACCAAAGCCACGGACGAGGCGAAAGCCGAACGTCAGCGGTTGCTTGACGAAGCGCGGAAGGCTGCGGATGCCTTGAGTGCCAAACGACAGGAGTCGTTGCGCAACGACGCTCAAAACCTGAATCAAGCCATCAGTCGCCGGACGCAACAGGAAGTGTTTGCCATCGCGCGCAAGGCGCTGACGGATCTCGCCACGACGAGTTTGGAAGAGCGGATGGGCGAAGTGTTCACGCGTCGTTTGCGCGAGATGGACGGCAATACGAAAACCGGCCTCGCCGAGGCCATTAAGACCGCGTCAGAGCCTGCTCTCGTGCGCAGCGCGTTTGATCTCGCCGCCGACCAACGCGCCGCGATACAGAACGCGCTCAACGAAACTTTTTCGGGTGACATTCACCTCCGATTCGAGACCGTACCGGACTTGGTCAGCGGAATCGAACTCACCACCAACGGCCAAAAGGTTGGGTGGAGCATCGCGGATTACCTCGCGTCGCTGGAAAAGGGCGTCGGCGAACTTTTGAAAGAGAAGGACAAGCCTCAACCCAAAGCCGTGCCTAATCCTGAACAGTCTAAGCCAGAACTCAAAGCTGAACCTAAACCTGAGGCCAAGGTTGAACCCAGGCCTGAAACGACAACCGAGCCAAAGCCTGAAGCCAAACCCGAAACTTCATCCGCAGTTAAGGACGAACCTAAGCCCGAAACCAAAGGTGAGCCGAAACCAGAGGCAAAGGTCGAACCCAAACCGGAAAAACTCATTCCTGCAACAAAGAGCCAATGAACGCCGGTCCTGAGAATTTGCAGAGCGTCTTTGACCGCACGTTCGCGGGAATCAGTCAGGTGCGGGAAGCCTTTACGCCAAAACTGACGCCCCACGAAGTCGGCACGATCATGAGTGTTTCCACGGCCATCGCGCGGGTTTCCGGACTTCCCAGCGTGGGCTTCGAGGAATTGGTGAAGTTTCCTGGTGACTTGCTCGGGATTGCGTTCAACGTGGACGAAGAAGAGATCGGCGTCGTGCTGCTCGGCGAATACTCGCATCTGCACGCAGGCGATGAAGTCGAGCGCACGGGCCGGGTCATGGACGTGGGTGTGGGCGACGGATTGCTGGGGCGCGTCATTGACCCACTCGGTCGGGCGCTCGATGCCAATGGACCGGTGGCATCCAGTGAGCGCCTGCCCATCGAACGCGCGGCGGCGGCCATCATGGATCGCGCGCCGGTCACCGTGCCGCTCCAGACCGGCCTCAAAGTCATTGACGCACTTATTCCCATCGGACACGGCCAGCGCGAGCTGATTCTCGGTGATCGCCGGACGGGAAAAACGGCCATTGCTCTCGACACCATCCTCAACCAGCGCGACCGGAACGTCGTGTGCGTCTATTGTGCCATCGGGCAGCGCGCGTCCGCCGTCGCCAAGGTCGTGGCCAACCTCCGCGAAAAGGGCGCGATGGATTACACCGTCGTGGTCGTCACCGAGGGCAACGATCCACCTGGGCTTGCCTACATCGCGCCTTACGCCGCGACGAGCATTGCGGAGCATTTCATGGAAGCGGGTCGCGACGTGTTGATCGTCTATGACGATCTCACGCATCATGCCCGCGCTTACCGCGAGCTTTCGCTCCTGCTTCGCCGACCGCCCGGACGTGAAGCCTTCCCCGGTGACATTTTCTACATTCACTCGCGCCTGCTGGAACGGGCGACCCATCTGTGCAAGGAACGCGGCGGCGGTTCGCTCACTGCGCTCCCCATCATCGAGACCGAGGCGCAGAACATTTCCGCCTACATCCCGACGAATCTGATTTCCATCACGGACGGCCAGATTTATCTCTCGCCGTCGCTGTTCGAGTTGGGTGTGTTGCCTGCGGTGGATGTTGCAAAATCCGTTTCACGCGTTGGCGGTAAAGCCCAGCGTGCGGCCTATCGCGCCGTTGCGGGCGACCTCAAGCTCGCGTATGCACAATTCGAGGAACTTGAAACCTTTTCCAGATTTGGTGCTCGGCTGGATGACGACACGCGCAAGATCATCGAACATGGCCGGCGAATCCGCGCCTGCCTCAAGCAGCCGGAGTTCTCTCCCGTGGCCGTGCCCGCACAAATCGCCGTTCTGCTGGCGTTGACTGCGAATCTTTTCGACCCAGTGCCCCTCGATCAGATGAAGGACGCCGGGCACGCAGTGCAAGAGGCGGCGGCAAAAATTCCGGCGGAGGTGAGCGCGCGATTCGAAACCGCCGACAAGTTGAGCGATGAGGATCGCAAAGCGATTATCGAAATTGCCCGCCAAGCGCTGGTAGCTTTCCTGCCCAAACCGGAAGCCAAACCCGCCGCGCCCGACCAAAAGTCCGAAAAGAAACCCGAACCTGAAGTAAAGGACGGGAACAAGTCAGAATCCAAAACGAACAAGCCCACGCTGGGGTCGGAATCCAAGCCTACGGAAAAACCTGATCCCAAGTTGGAAACCGAATCTAAGGCCGGACCCAAGTCCGACAGCAAGTCCAAGTCGAATGCCCCAACGGAAACCAAACCAGACGCCAAACCGAAACCGAAAACTGAATCCAAGTCCAAGCCGGATGGTTCAACTAAACCCAAATCTGGCACTGAACCGGAGGCCAAGGCCAAGCCATGAGCGATACGACGGCGAGTCTGCGCCGAAAAATAAGCAGTGCTGGCGATCTTCAATCTGTCGTCCGCACGATGAAAGCTCTGGCCGCTTCGAGCATCGGGCAATACGAGAAATCAGTGCGTGCGTTGGCCGACTACTATCGAACCGTGGAGCTTGGGCTGGGCGCGTGCTTTCGGGAAAACGAACCAGCGACTTTAATGGCGGAACGGAAAGGACAAACCGATGCCGGTGCGATTGGCGCGGTCGTGTTTGGTTCAGACCAAGGACTGGTGGGCCAGTTTAACGACGTTGTCGCCGATTTTGCGGTGAAGACTCTGGCCGCTCTGCCTGGCAACCCCAACGTCTGGGCCGTTGGCGAACGTGTCCACGCGCGGCTGACAGATGCAGGCTTGCCGCCGATAGGATTGTTCACCGTTCCGAATTCTGTCCAGGCCATCACTCCGCTCGTCGGAGAAATTCAAATCGAAAGTGAAGCGCATCGGGCTGAAGGCGAATATGCCCAGCTTTACATCTTCCACAACCGGCCGCAATCCGGCGCGCTCTACGAGCCGATCAGCCAGCGATTGCTACCGCTGGACGCACCTTGGGCACAAGGTTTGGCCAAAGCTCAATGGCCGACAAAGACCTTGCCTGAAGTTATGGGCGGAGGCATGGCGACGCTGCGCGCACTTATCCGCGAATATCTTTTCATCTCGCTGTTCCAGGCGTGTGCTGAATCTCTCGCGAGCGAAAACGCGAGCCGTCTCGCGGCCATGCAACGCGCCGACAAAAACATTGATGACTTGCTGGAGCATCTCCACGGCACGTTCCACCGCTTGCGCCAGAGCGGCATTGACGAGGAGCTGTTCGACGTGATCTCCGGATTCGAGGCGTTGACTGGACCTGAACTCCACGTTGAAGGCCGATGAGATGCAATCGCTGGCTGGCTGATCCCAACGCGGCCATTTCGGCCCAACCTATTCTGATGACCTTCTTTCGATTTATCTTCAATGAAGCGATTCGTTCGGAAAACCAACATCCGGGCGACGGCGGTCGAGATGGCGTTGAGCCAACCTCGGTCTTCCTTCCAGCGAGTCGCGACCTCGGGCGAGTCGGGCTTGTCGACCGTCAGCTCGGCGATGCGGACCTTCAGCGCGGTCACTCCGGCTGCGGTGTGCGTCAGGGTGACGAGGTTGCCAGCCTGGGCGCCGACCATGGACGTGCGCTTCACGCGGGCTGTCCCGGTCATCACGGGCAGGGCCGGCTGCCGCCTAAGGCTCGCCGCAATCCGCCAGGCGACAGCCTGATGCGTCACCCACGGGCGTTCCACGCTGCGGGTCCGGGTGCTGCCCGTGAGCGCGAAGTTCTCCCAGTCCCTGAACGAAACGCCGTCTGCGGTCCAGGCCTTGTCCGACGCCAAGAAATGATGAGTGGATGCCAAGATCCGATTACCAATGCCGGTTCAGAACAGGAGGGATCTGTCGATCGACGAGAAGACGTACCGCATTCCTTTCGAGGTCGGGTTCAAGTCGACTGTTTCGAACCCGATGCCAGTGCGCGACGGTCTCCGCAGGATGCTCCTTGTCGCCTTCGTCGCAGTTCTGGCGGGGCTGGGCCGAGCCGATGGGCAAACGCTGGCGGCAGATCCGTACCCGGTCTTCTTCACAACGCCAGGGAACCTTACGCCCAACGGGGAACGCGCGGCGCGCCTCCTGAGGGGCTACTTCCGCGAGTACCTGCTGCACGAAGGCCTTCTGACCGGGGAGGGGTCGCTGACATGGGTGGGGTGGCCGGGATGGTTGCCGCCAGCGATCCCTTCATCATGCAGTATGCCGACAGCTGCCCGGAGGACCAGGTCGGGTGGGGGCGGTTCACGCTGGAAACGTTATCCCAACAGAATCCCTATACGGCGCAGGATGCGACGAACCTTACGGTCAGCGTCAGTGGGAGGACGCTGGAAATGAACGGCTGCGGCAGCCGTGTGTCGAGCGGCCGCTGGTAGTCGGCGAGGGGCAGTTTCTTCTGGAGGATGGCGGACGGTTCCCGCGCCAACCGCGAGCTTCTGTTGATCCGTCCGCGTACGAGGCCCGATTCCGTAAGTGCAATCCGCGGGGATGGGGATAGTTTGGCGGAGATGCGCGTACTTGTTGTGGGTTGCGGTTTCGTCGGCCTTCCGCTGGCAGTGAGATTGATCGCCGAGGGGCATCACGTGGTGGGAATCCGGCGATCCCAGGCAGGCGCGGCGGCCATGGTGTCCGCCGGGGTGGAACCCTTCCTCGCGGATATTTCCAGCCCGGAATTCATTCGCCCGACCGGACGATTTGACTGGGTCATTTTCACTGCGGCCGCCAGCCGGGGCGACTCTGTGCAGAGCTATCGCGCGGTGTACGTAGACGGATTGCGCCGCGTGCTGGCCCAATTCGCAGCGGACCGTCCGGCAAAGTTCGTGTATACCAGCAGCACCTCCGTGTACGGGCAGCAAGACGGGTCCTTGGTGAAGGAGACGAGCCCGACGGAGCCGCGGACCGCGACAGGGGCCGTACTGCTCGAGGCGGAGCATTTGGTGCAGGCGGCGACGAAGGCAGGATTCCCGGCGGTCGTCCTCCGCGTGGCTGGGATCTATGGCGCCGACCGTTTGCCGTTGCTCGACCGAATCTTGAAGAACGAGGCGCGCATCGAAGGGCGCGGGACGAGACATATCAACATGATTCATCGCGACGACGTCGTTAGCTCGATCCTGGCAGCTTTGCGCGACGGCCGGGCCGGGGAATGTTACAACGTGGTCGACCACGAGCCGGTCACCGAGATCCATTTCTACACATGGATGGCGGAGGCACTCGGGAAATGGGTGCCGCCGTCCACTACCGCGGTGACCGATCCCAGTCGGGTTCTTGAGGCGGTGGACCGAAGGGTGTCCAATCGCCGACTGACGATGGAATTGGGGTGTCGGTTGGCGTACCCGAATTTTCGGCTGGGTTACACAGCGGAGCTCAAGCGTTTAACCGATGCCGGACTGCTGGAGATCAGGCCAGAAGAACGGTGAGCGGAGGATGGAGGGAGCGCGACTGTGTGGCGCTTCCGGCCGCCGTCCGCGAGGCTCAAGATCAGGTGCCCGATTGGGAACGTGCCGCTTGTCGGATTGGCATTCAGCCCCGAGCGGCTCTGGCACTCATGGAATCACCGGATAGCCAATTGATCTCGACTCTTCGCATGCCAACGATTTGATTGGGTTCATGCCTCGACGGCTGCCCAAGGGATCTGCCGGTCCGCGACGGGGATCGGGTTTTACCCTGGTTGAGCTGCTGGTGGTGATTGCGATCATCGCCCTGCTCACCGCCATATTGCTTCCCGTCCTGAATCGCGCAAAAGCGAAGGCAAGCGCTGTGACGTGCCTTGCCAATACCCGGCAACTGACGCTGGCATGGACGGTTTACGGAGACGCAAACGAGGACCGTTGTGTCAATAACCATGGCGTGGATCAGACGCGCGCGGAACGCAACACTTGGGCCAACCAGGTTCTCGGGTGGGGCGCAGATCCTGACAACACCAATGCGCTCCTGCTCACCGAAGCCCTGCTCGGAGACGCGATCGGCAAGTCTGTCCGGTCTTTCAAGTGTCCAGCCGACCGGGTCCGCGCCGATAACGGAGAGCGGCTACGCAGCTATGCGCTGAACTGCATGGTGGGGAATCCGGGTAAACTCCTGGACGAGTACAATCGCGATTTTCGGCAGTTCCTTCGCGCAGGTGACTTCGCCCGCCCCAGCGCTGTGTTCCTTTTCCTTGATGAACATCCAGACACAATCAACGACGGGTTCTACATGATTCGGCTCGGCCGATACGTGTGGTCGAATCTGCCGGCCTCGTTTCACGGTGGAGCGGCCAACGTGTCATTCGCAGACGGTCACGCAGAGACCCATCGCTGGTTGGTCACCGGGCCCAACGGAACCGTTCGCCCCGCAGCTCGCGGAGCGGTGAAGGGCGATTTCCCGGCGGAACCGCGGACGGATTATTTGTGGGTCATGGAACGGATGAGCGAACTGAAGGCGCGATGAACCGGCCGGCGATGCCCGGCCTGCGGGCACGGAAATACGCCGGGGCGGTGTGCCACCATGAATCGGCCCGGGATCTGGAACGGATCGGCTACGAGCTTCGGAATCGGCCACGCGCGATTCTTCAAGTGCAAACTTGCCTTCCCAAGACTCTGGAGTTGCAGGGCGCCGCGCGATTCCCCCAGTTTGCTGAAGCGCAACGACCCGGCTTATGACATGCGTGAACGGGAATCACCCGGTTATGGCCGGGCTCGCGGGAGCACGGACGCGGGTCAGCTTCTTGGCTTGCCGGCGGCGAGCGCCCTTGCGTTCAATTCTCCACGATCACAGGCGAATCGTAGAATTCGATGGTAGGATCGACATGAAACTTCTCGCGAATCATCGGGGCGACGCGCTGGTTCATGAACGCACGCGCGGCGCCTTCATCGTTCCACAAATAGACTCCGCCAGCAGTCCGGCAGTCCTTCGAAAGCAAAAATTGTTTCCGGACTAAGCCGGGCACGTTCCGGAATTTTGGCGCGACCTCGTCAAACCCAGCGCGAATCTGATCGGCGGTAACGCCAGCAGGCAGATGGAAGCGGGTAACGACAGTAATCATGTTGTTCATGCGACAATTATTTACTGACGGCATAGTTATCTGACATTTCGGTCGAATGGATTTGATTGTTCAGCGCGCACTGCAACTTTCAAGCGCGTGCCAAATGGTCTGGTTGCCTTGGAGCCGTTCGGGGAAAGGACCGTAATCGGGGAGATCGCGACGTGGAAGCGCAGATTTGCCTGGTCGATTCGAGGTGGTCGGTCCCGAAGGGACCAGGAGAATGGCATCTTCTTCCATGGGATCGGGGCGATCTGATCATTGCCGAAGCGCCGTATTCGACTCGTCGATTCCGCGCAGCAACCACCTGCTCTCCATGACATTCGACTTTTTGACCCTGCGGGTCAGAAAGGTTGCCCGGCACCTGCCACTCGCCCTGGCCGTTGGTCCAGATTCAGCGTGATTGACGGCGGCAACGCGACGGATACTCTGACGTCGTGGACCGGAATCATGAGCGACCTTTTTCGGCTCTCCCTTACGGTAAAGCGAGATCCGGCAATCGAGGCTTGGCTGAGGCAGCATTCGGGTTGGCTCGGCAGGATCGCGCAGGAATGGTATGAGAATGTGCGCCGGTGCGGGGACGATGTGCGAGAAGCACTGCATGACGGCTGTCCGACTGCGTGCATAGGCGACACGGCCTTCGCGTACGTCGATGCTTTCAGAGATCATGTAAATGTCGGGTTTTTCCGAGGTTCTGAGCTTCCTGATTCGGATGGGCTTCTCGAGGGTACGGGCAAGCTCATGCGTCATGTGAAGCTCAGACCGGATCGAGAGTTTAATGCCGAGGCTCTAAAGGAGCTCATCGATACCGCCTACGCCGATATGAAAGCACGTGTCGCGGTTGAGTCTCGATGAGCAGTTATTGGGGTGAACCGGGCGGTTGAGAAAACCGGTGCCCGCCACACGGCTTGACGCTGCCCATGCATCGAGAGCATCTGCAAGATTTGAAGTCGCTTCCTGGCACCGGTCCCTCACCTCGGCGTTGGGCGATGAGCGCAGAGCGCGTGCTCAGGATCTGCAGATGAAACTGAACCATCTCAACCTTTCTGTGACCGACACGAAGATGGCTCAGGAATTTCTGGCGAAGTACTTTGGCATGTCAATCTCGGGGAAGCCAAATGAGCAAATCTGTTTTCTGACGGATGATGGCGGGATGATTCTGACACTGACCAATATGGCTGTCGGGTCGGAATCTGAGGTTCGTTATCCTGCGACCTTTCACATTGGCTTTATCCAGCCGACAGCGGGCGATGTTGATCGGATGAACGATCGCCTGCGTGCCGACGGATATGATGTTCCAGCGCCTTCCCGACAGCATGGCTCGTGGACATTTTATTTCAAAGCGCCGGGAGGGTTTATCATTGAAGTATTGTGCTAAGGTTGCAGCAGGGCGGGCGTTCCCGGCGCCGGTGGCTGATCTTGGTCGTTGGGCCTGAACCACGATATGGCCGATTCCTTTCCTGAGAGACTGTCTGAAAAATAAGTGGGGTCCTGTTTTCGCGGAAAAGGCCCTATGGCGAGGCGCGACGAGGGAGCATACCCACCAGCGGTCTGTGACCGAGGAGCAACGAAGCCAGAGGGCCTTTTCCGCGAAAACCCTGCGGGCGACAGGTCTTTTGCGCGAGGCCTTCGTTGGCTCGACCGTCACAGCCCGCTGCGGGGATGCTCCGGTCTCGCCGCCTCGGCCTCGCACAAAATCCCTCGTCGCAGGACTCCAATTATTTTTCAGACAGTCTCTGAGGTTTTTTCCGCCCTCCGAGCGATTCTAAAGCGGCATGCGGGCAAGCTGGAGGTATCGGGGGATAATTCGACACGCTCGAGGCATTGACCGGTCGTGCCGTTGAGTTAATCCGGAGTTTGGCATACCTGCACTGAAAGGAGGTCGGCTCAAGAATCGAGGGTGTATTGCTGCGGAGCGAAGCGGAGCCATCAATACACCCTTGGTTGAACAAGGCCGAGTAAGGAAGGCGCGATCAGGTCGTGCGCGCTAATGGCAGTCATGTTTTCAGCCAACCTTCGGAAGTGGGCGTCGTGAGGCAGGGATTTTGCCGGCGACAACCACGATCGAACACAAATTCGGCGTCCTGACTCCGTTTTCGGCGTTTGTTGGCGGTAGTAGCAGTGAAAAGTCCGCCGGATGACAGAAGCCGTAGGAGCGAATTGAGCGCAACGCGCGCGGAAGAACTTGTGGTGCTGGGCCTGGCTTTAAGTCAGCGGCGGCGCACGAGGGGTTCGCCGCCGTGTCGCGAGGCATTCCTGGGGGGAAGGCAGTGAGCCCAAGGGGAGTGCGCGCGAGAGGACTCGAACCTCCACTCCTCACGGAACCAGATCCTAAGTCTGGCGCGTCTGCCAGTTCCGCCACGCGCGCATCCTGATTTCCAACATGTTGCGATGAAAACCGCGATCCGATCTTGCATTTGTGACACCTTTTGTGACACTTTCATTTGCGCAAACACGGTGAAATGCCATGCACTCACGAGCGCGCTTGGTACCCAAAGGATCTCGGTTCGTCAAAGTCTTAGATGGCCGCCAGAACCCAATCCGCGGACTCTGGAATCGCGGCGGCATGTTCTACGCGCGCCTGGTATCGGAGGACACCTCCGGCCGCTCGCAACTGCGGTGGATCCCGCTGGCCAATGCCATCACCCCTTCTGAAGCTCGCGACAAACTTCGGGAGCTTCAGGTTCAAAGGGACCAGGCAAAGCTGGTCCTGGCGCGCTCCTTGCCACGACTGGGCGACTATATCACCCGGTACGTGAGCCTACTCGCGCATTCGGGCAAAACTTCCAAGACTATCAGCACCGAAAAGGGCTACCTCTCGTTCTGGCGTGAGGAACTGGGCTTTATGCAGATGGACAAGATTCGACCCCACCTGATCAGCGCTGGTCTGCACAAGCTCCGGGCCCAGGGGCTGATGCCAAGATCGTGCAATCTCAGCTTGACGATCCTTCGCAACGTCCTGAGGTCTGCCAAGGTGGACGGCTTCATTACGGCGATTCCAACGGAGGGTTTGCAGCGATTTCGCGTTGAGCATCGCCCGCGCAAACTGGTGACCCCGGCGGAGGTCGATCGGTTGTGTGCCTCTGCGGCTCAGGCGACGAAGAACGCGGTCCAATTTGTCGACTACATTCGATTTCTGCAGTTCAGTGGCTGTCGGGAGCGCGAAGCGCTGAAGGTTCGGTGGGAGGACGTCAACTTCAACGCCGGTCAACTAACTGTTGGGGCAGTCGGCGGGACCAAGAACCGTGAGTACCGGATCATCGACCTGAACTCGTCTTTGGAAGGACACCTTCGCTCAATGTGGAATCGAAGGGCCCCGGATTCAGATTGGTTATTCCCATCGCCCCAGCGAGGCGATGCGGACCTCGGAGCGAGAACCTTCAGAGAGTCCCTTCGGTTGGTGAGAGCTGCAGCCGGAATGCCATCTTTCGGCTTTCACGACCTTCGTCATCATTTCATCAGCTATTCAGTCATGAGTAGTATTGACTACATGACGATCGCCAGGTGGGTGGGCCACAAGGATGGGGGCGTCCTGATCGGCAAGGTGTACGGTCATTTGGCTGATGACCACCGTCGCCGGATGGCGCAGAAGGTCTGTTTCGTGTAGCGCTGCGAATTCCGGTGGGAGCGTGAGTGCCGGACGTTGGCAAGAAGAGCAGCAGCGGGAGCATCGTGGAGCCCAAAGCAATGTGCCTTGATCGTCCGTGAGGATTTCGGAGAGTTTTTCCGATTCAACTTCGCGAAGATCAACTCAAAGGAATTCGTCCGCTGTGTCCCTGCGGTTGTCTGGGGAGGGTTCACCGGCATGGATACTATGAGCGATATGCCAACCCGGACGTCGCGGACCGTGCCAAGGAGAGGATCCAGCGGTATCTCTGTCCTCCATGCGGTCTGACTTTCTGGGTGCTGCCCCCGCATCGATTGCCTTACCGGGCCGTTCGCGCCGAGCGGTTGCAGGCGGCGTTCGATCAGCGGGCGGGGATCCAGACTCAAGGTCTGGATCCGCCGCCCATGCTCGTGGAGGCCGATTGCTTCCAACGAGCCTGGAGTGCGTTGACCAAGCGCGTCACTACCCTCAAGCACGCCTTCGGACAACTGGTTAGTAGCACGGGTTCCGATGGCGCCTCGTTCTGGGTCAGCTTGCGTCAGTCATTCGACTCGGGCAAGAGCAACGGTAGCCGACCCGGTCGCCCGGGATTCGCCTGGTTCGCGCGCTGAAGTTGGCTCGGGTGGTCACACTCAGTGTGGAGTCCGTATTCGCCCCGCGATGGCCGGGCCGAGTTGCTGCCACTGGCGTATGTTCCAGGTGTATATGGCGTCGGCCTCGGTTTTTAGCGCGCAGTTGGCGATCAGGGCGTCATAGATCGTGCCGCCGATGATTCCCATGCTCGAAAATGACCTGAGCGCTGCGGTGTATTCCTCTCCGGTCAGAGAAACCACTGCCAAACGTTCCAGGATGTTCTCGATGAACAACAGGGCATGCTCGGCACGGACTCGCAATCTGCCCGGCAGCCCGGTCGCCACGGCGTAGAATTCGGCAAGGCTGTGGGCGGCGCAGAATGCGGTCTTCTTTTCGACCCGGGTGAACAGATTGAAGCTCGGCTCGTGGTGCAGGTGCCCTTCCTGGAACACGGCGACGAGCACGGAGGTGTCGAGGAATGCCTTCATTCAGCCTGGTCGGAGGTGCGTCGTTCCCGCTCGGCGCGGCCTTGCGCGACGGCGTGGTTTACCTCGTCAACGCTGAGGGCGCCGCCCCGATGAACCCACACCCCCTGTTTCTTCACCAAGGAGGCGTCGTCACGGGCGGGGCGCAGGGTGATGCTGTCGCCGGAATTCTCGACCTCGACGAGGTCTCCGGCTTCGAGATGCAGGGCATCGCGCAGTTCTTTCGGGATCACCACGCGACCGGCCTTGTCTATCGTCGAGCGTATCAGCATACTGGCATTGTACCATACCATTATGCCATAGGTCAACTCCAGCAATGGGGGGGAGAGAACGCGATTCCCCAAAGGGTTGTGGGAAAACGGCGGCTATGCGATTGATTGCCATGCGAAACATAAAACCGTGGATGAGAAGCCCCTGGTTTGCCGACTTCGTATGAGCGAAGCCCTTGCCGAGGCTCCGGTCACGATAAAGACCCGGCCTGCAGACGGCGACTCGCGAGTTCGTTCGCAATTTCAATCCCGAGCAATCGTTGCAGCCACAGGACTGGACAGGGAAGGTCTTTGTCAGCGAATTATCGAAGGCAGCGCGGATCGGCGGCGAGTTTGATGACGGATGCGGCGGCGCAACGCAGGAACGCTCCGTACACGTCCTTCTGGCGACCGAAAGCGAGCTTCCGCAGTTCGGCGGACAGGGGTGAAGGTTGACGTTCCCGCCAGTCCTCGGCCTGTTCGCCGTGGCACTTGGGACAGTGCCGGTTGCGGCAGGAATGATTGCAGGCCGACGAGGATCGAATGGGGCCCGCGCCAATCCCGGGCCCCAGCCGTTACTTTCTTTCAATGGTCGTGATGCCGTGTGAGCTTGTTGACTGAGGGGCGGCGACCAGTGCAAACACTTCGCGTGCGATCCGGCGTGACTGCCAACTTGAGAACCCATGGGGAGAGAGACCTCGAATCTTCACGCGACGGACGTCGGGGGCGGTCGCTGCCTTGGGCGGTTGTGGGCTTGCTGTGATGCTGGTCGTCAGGCAAGGGGGTCGCGGATTTCCCTGTGGAACGGTGCCTGGTTGACGCGGACGGCCGGATTCTGCCGGCAGGCCGCCGATCGCTCCGTGCCCCTGCGGGTGGTGGCGGGGGGACCGGTTCAAGACGCGTTCTGGGCATAGCTCGAAGGTGCCGCTGTCCGAGGACCATGACGGGCCGCCGGTCCTCGCACCTGTAGGGGTTGTGGACCGTTGGCGGGTGGAAGACGGCCTCCCGGCAAGTCACGTGCCTGCGCTTTGCCAGACAGGGGACGGTTACCTGTGGATAGGCACGGCTAGCGGTCTGGCGAGGTTCGATGGCAGACGTTTCGCAGTGTTCAACGCGGAGAATACCCAGGCACTCAGGGAAACCGGCGAGGACGTGAGGGCAGTCGAGGGACTTGCCTCCTTGGCGCTGGACCGGGAGGGCAACCTCTGGTGCGGGACACGGGACCGGGGTCTGCTGCGATTGTGTCCGCGCCGATTACTTCCCCTGGCGCTCGACGCGCCGCGGAGGTTCCGTCATGTCCGATCCGTCGCCGAAGGACCGAATGGCACCATCTGGTGCGGCACGCTGGCGGGCGTGGTGGAATGGTCGGGTGCCAGGGTCCGAGTCTTCGATTACCTGCCCAATCTATCTCAGGAAGGGGACACGACCGGAGTGTTCAGCCTGGGCCGTGCCCTTGACGGCGCGATCTGGGCGGGCTTCCGCTCTGCGGGCATCATCCAACTTGCTCCGGCGACTGACGATGGTGTGGGGACCTGGATGCCGGTCGGCGCCCGGCGAGGGGATTGAATCGAATCAAGGATGGACACATTTTCCCGTACTCCCGTACACCGCCTCAGAGGGACTTCCGGATGATTGCGTGAATGGTATCCTCGAGGATGACTCAGGACGTTTCTGGATCAGTTGTGGCCGGGGGGGATCTACCGCGTCGAACGCGCAGCGCTCAATGCGGTTGCCGAAGGGACCACGAACCACCTCGCATGCGTGCTCTACGGCGAGGCGGACGGTATGTCCGTGGCGGCCACCAGTGGTGAGAACCAACCCTCCTGCTGCAGAGGAACGGACGGCCGCCTCTATTTCTCCACCCCGATTGGCCTCGCCGTCATTGATCCCAGGACGGCGGACGCTGATCCCCCGCCGCCCCCGGTGTTCATCGAGCAGGTCCTTGTTGATGACGAAGTGGTGTTCGGCGACGGGATTGTCGGAGTCGCCGGCGGGGTAGACCCGGATTCTGAGCGATCCGACCGCGTTGAAGGAATCTCGCCGTCACACTCGGGTGGCGAATCGTCCGCGCGCATGCGGTTCGGCCCGGGCGGGGCCCGTTCCCTCCGATTCCGCTACACAGCCAACGCGCTGACGGCACCGGAGCGCGTGCGTTTTGAGCGCCGCCTCGAGGGTCTCGAGGGCGGGTGGCAGGAGGGTAGCGCCGATCGGACTGCCTATTTCGCGAGGCTGAACCCCGGCCGCTATTGTTTCCGGGTGCGAGCCGCCAACCACCGAGGCGTGTGGAACGAACAAGGCGCGGCGTTTGCATTCGTGGTGGCTCCCTACCTATGGCAGACGTGGCCCTTCCGGATTTTCGCCATCGGGGTCGCCGTCGGGGCCACGGTCGCATTCCTCCTCTGGCGGTTGGCCTGGCAACGTCGGGTCCTGCTGATCGAGCGACGGTTGGCGCTCGACCGTGAGCGGAATCGCATTGCCCGCGACATGCACGACGACCTCGGGGCACAACTCTCGGCCTTGGCGCTGACGTTGAGTGCCACCGCCTCCGAATCAGCATTTTGAACAAACTCAACGCCGCGAGCCGCGCACGGGCCGTCGCGGAGGCGGTCCGGCGCGGCTGGCTGAGGTACTGATAGATCTCCCTAGTCCTTTTCCTTCGACTCGCTTTCAGCATTTTCCTTGCTCGTCGAAACGACTTTGCCGGAAATCGCATCCACGTTCACCTCGGTAATCTCGCTGGTTCCCGGCGTGGAAACGTCGAATGACCAAATAAGCTTTCCGTGCTCCTGTTCCAGTTCGGCCTGCTTCACCGTGCCGTTGGGGACCTCGCGCAGTGCGGTTTCAATCGCGGCCTCCTTGCTGACTTTTGCTTTGGCCTGGAGTCTGGTCTGGACGTGGTGGTTCTCCGTGGCGCACCCGGTGGCAAACAGCACTGCGAGCGCGATGGCGGCGAGAAATTTGATTTTCATATTCCTCAGCTATCCAAAAATGGACCGGCCATGAAACTCAAGTGACACTTCTGTCATGTTTCATTCCGTGCCCCGCCAGGATCCAGCCATGCCTCCCCTTCGATTGACCGCCAGGTGCAAAAATACCTTTGTGGATTCGTCACCGGCGCATGACAGCACAGCCCGTTTCGGGACTATGCCCTTCCCTTTGGCCTGGCTCGCTGTCTCGGACGCAAAAACCATCACTCTGAATACTCGGGATTTCGGAATTCAACACCACGTTCCTGGGTGTCCGGGGACTGGAAGCGGAGTCGTTTTATGACAATATCGTCATTTGACCAGTAACGCGTCTGCTGCTGACCTTTTGTCGAATTGGTTCTGCGCCTGACGCTCGCGAGGAAGTGGGAGAAGGCGAACAGCCCCGATAATCGCCGTTAACACCGAATGAAAAAGTTGCCCAGTCGCGTATTGTTGCTGCTCATCCTTGTTACGCTTTCGTTACACCCAACCTCCGCCGAGGTTCTTCTCAACGAATTCATGGCCTCGAACGTTCGGGCCGTGCCAGATATCACGGATTTCGAGGACTACCCGGACTGGATCGAGTTGAAAAACACCGGGAACTTCTCCGTGAGCCTGGATGGATATTTCCTGAGCGATAGCGCGTCGAATCCGTTCAAATGGGCGTTTCCCGCGGGAGCATCCATCACCGCCAACGGCTTCCTGCTGATTATGGCGGATAAGCATGATGCCGCTCCGGGTCAGAGTTTCCCGCGAGGTTATTGGCCCTGGAAGAATTTCGTGGCGGAAAAATATCACGCAAGCTTCAACCTCGCAGCGGCAGGTGAGACCTTGAGCCTTTCAAGAGCCACCGGGATAAGTTCGATTTCACTTGTCTATGCCTCGTCTCCCACTCCGGTCCCGCCGGCAACCGTCGCGATCTGGAATTACAAGGATGACGGCAGCGACCAGGGCGCCGACTGGCGAAAGCCCACATTCGATGATTCGGCCTGGCGCTCCGGCCGGGCGAAGCTCGGCTATGGAGATCCGGGGGAGGGAACGACCGTGTCCTACGGCTTTTCGGGCGGCAACAAGTACATCACCACTTATTTCCGTCATCACTTTTTCGTGGATAATCCGGATGCCTACCATGGGCTCACCATGCAACTGCTCGTGGACGACGGGTGCGTTATTTTTCTGAATGGAATGGAGGTGGCGCGGCGAAACATGCCGGAGGGGGACGCGAATTTTAAAACGCTCGCGTTGACGGCGGTGGGGGGCGCGGATGAAACCACGTTTTTCACCTACAATGCCTCCAGTGCCGCGCTCGTCTCCGGCGACAACGTCCTGGCCGTCGAAGTTCATCAGGACGCGCCAGACAGTTCGGATATTGGCTTCGATCTTGGACTCACGGCCGCCTCGCATACCGGATTCACCACGATTGATGCAGTCGCTTACAGCCAACAGGCGCCCGATATCTCGATGGGCCGCGACAGCGCGGATCCGCTGACGTGGAAACAGTATGCGGAACCGACGCCGGGCGCGGAAAACACGTCCGCCATGGTGGATGATATCCGGATTGCCGGAAACGCAGTCAAATTCTCCCTTCCGGGCGGATGGTACGATTTCGACCAAACGGTCATTTTGAGCACGGCCAGCGGGGTTATTCACTATACCCTCAACGGAGCCAGCCCAATTAGTTCTTCGCCGGTTTACGCGGGACCAATCCCCATCACGGCCACAACCGTGGTGCGGACGCGCTGTTTCGAGAGTGGGAAAGCTCCGGGTCCCATCGCCACGCGCACTTACTTTCGAGGCGAAACCCAAAACGACATTCCTTACGTTTCCCTGGTGGCTGATCCGGAGACGCTTTTCGGAAGCAAAATTGGGATTTACGCCAACCAGCATGAATCGACCAGCGCTCCTTACAACCTTCACGATGTGTACAAGGAAAAGGACGCTCCGGGCAACGTCGAGTTTTTCGCTCCCGATGGCGGCGGGTTTGCGGCTGGATGCGGCATCCGCATCGGCGGGGAGAATAATTGGGTCCATCCTCAAAAGGCGCTCAATATTTTCATCCAGGGGAAATACGGCGACGACAACGTCACTTACAACCTTTTTCCGCACACCCGCCTCCCAGTTTACGCGTCCTTCACGCTCCGGGACGGCGGCGACAATTGGTCTTCGGACATGCTGCGCGAGGCCCTCTACGCGAAACTGTCCCACGGGCACCTGGCGGCGGATACCGCCGATTACCGGCCGAGCATCGTGTTTATCAACGGGGTCTATTATGGAATCCATAACGTGCGCCAACGTTGGGATGAGACTTGGTTCGCCGAGCAATATCATTTGGCGGCCGACAAGATCGATCATCTTCTCTACGGACATGTCGGCGGCCCCACCACAACTCTGGGGGTCGATAAAGGTTCGACTAGCGATTGGCTCGATCTGCTCACGTTGATCGACACCGCCGACCTGGCGGTCCAAACCAACTGGGATTACGTCGAAGCCCACATCGACATGGATAGCTTCATGGACTTCGTCATCTCCGAATCCTATGGCAACAACACCTCCTGGCACCATAATCGTGAGTTTTGGAAGGCAAAAATCCCGGGCGCCAAATGGCATTGGTTGCTGCCCGACATGGACCGCACCTTCCATACGTCCTCTCTGACCGGGGTTCTGAGCGATATGCTTGGGAATGATGAAGTGCTCTGCCGTCTGAAGCTCAATACGGGGTTCAAGCAACGACTCGCTCAACGCTACGCGGCTCATATCGCCGCAACGTTTAAGCCTTCCCGTGTGCAATCGATCATTTCGCAAATGGACGCTGAGGTTCAACCATACTTGCGGCGGCATGCCGCTCGTTGGGCGCCGAATGGCGCCAGTGTCTCCAGCCACAATGGCGGGGTTCAGGAAATCAAGAATTACGCCACGCAACGGGCCGCCAATTTTGCCGGAGAATTATCGAGCGACCTCAGCATTGGGACCACCGTCCCCTTCACCCTTAACCACAATCCCGTACAAGGCACGGTTCTGGTGCAAGGGGTGCCGGTCGCACCCTCGACCTTCGATATCTTTCGCAATATTCCTTTTACCCTCACAGCCATTCCTGCTCCGGGTTACGCCTTCACCGGTTGGACCGGCGCCGGCGGGGGCGATTCAATTACCGTGACTTTTAGCGGCGCGCAGACAATGACGGCGACCTTTGCCCCTTCGGGTGAAACAGTGATCGGCGGCGCTCTGGCGACTGACACGATTCTAACCCTGGCGAACTCCCCTTACGCGCTAATTGGCGATCTCGTGGTTCCAGCCGGGATTACGTTAACGGTCCACGCGGGCGTGACGATCAATGTGCCCGCGAATGGGAACATTCGCGTCCAGGGCGTTTTGAACATTCTGGGCACCGCGCAACAACCCGCCACGATCCACGGCCGGAACAGCGAACGCTGGGGCGGCATCAGCTTCGAAGACCCGGCCGAGCCGTCCTTCCTGGCTCATCTGATTATTCGAGGCGCGACCAAGGGGTATGACCCAACAATCTATAACTGCGCCATCAGCGGCCATAATGCCACCGCTACCATGGATTTCCTCGATATCACCGACTCGGAGGAGCCGGTCTATTTTTTCGGCGGAAGCTGCACCATCCGAGATAGCACTCTCTACAGTCCCTATGTCGGCGATGCCATCCATGTCAAACAAGGGGCCGCGTTGATTCAACGTTGCGTCTTCCCCGGAAATAATGCACCGGATACCGACGCGATCGATTTCGATGGGGTGATTAACGGGGTGATCGAAAACTGCCGGGTGTATCGGTTCCAGGGATTCAACAGCGACGGAATCGACCTGGGCGAGGGCGCCAAAAACATCCTCATCCAGGGCAACCTCATTTATTACAATGCGGACAAGGGAGTTTCCGTTGGCCAGGGCGCCACCGTCACCATGCGCGAGAACCTGATCGTGGGCTGCGCCATCGGTGTCGGTATTAAAGATTTCGGATCGTCGGCCATCGTCGATCAAAATACCTTCGTCGCCTGCGCCAGTGGCGTCGCTGTCTATGAGAAGAATTTTGGCGCGGGGGGCGGATTTGCCGCGGTCTGCAACTGCATCATCTCAAAATCCACGGAAGCTCCCGTCACGATGGATGCCCTTTCCACCGTGAGCGTGGCCTACAGCCTAAGTGACACCGACCCCTTGCCTGGCTCGAACAATCTCCTGGTCGATCCACGATTCGTCGATCCAAACCTACTGAATTTCCAACTCCAGCCGGACTCAACGGCCATTGATGCCGGCGACCCGGCTCATGCGCCCGACCTGGACAACACGCGGGCCGACATCGGCGCTGAATACATTTACAGCGCCAGCGATTATCCCTATTCCATCGGTCAAACCGTCGTCGTCAACGAAGTTCTGGCCAACTCGGACGCCGCGAGCGACTGGATCGAACTCCACAACCGCACCCATTCTCCCATCGAGATCGGCGGCTGGTTCCTGAGCGACAGCGCCACCGACCTCCAGAAATATCGCATCCCCCGCGGCACGGTCATTCCGGGAGACGGGTATCTGGTGTTTTACGAGAACGCCAATTTTGGAACCTCCAGCACGGACCTAAACAAGATCACCGGCTTCGGCCTGAGCGACACCGGCGAAACTGTTTACCTTAGTTCCGCTGTGGACGATCAATTCACCGATTATCAAACGCGGGAGGATCTCGGGCCGAGCCTCTCGGGCGAGACCTTGGGCCGTTATTACAAGCCGAGTTCCGACTCCTACAATTTCGTCGCCATGAAGGAGGCCACCGCAGGCGCGCCGAACAGCGCTCCGCGCGTCGGTCCCATCGTGATTTCCGAGGTCATGTACAACCCGGCCGGCTTCGGAACAGGCGACGCCGAATATATTGAACTGTTGAACATGAGCGGTGCGGACGTGACCCTCTATGACGCCGCCAAGCACGCGTCCTGGCGGTTCGGCGATGGAATCGAGTTTGAATTTCCGTCGGCCAACCCGCTCACCATGGCGCCCGGTGAACGCGTCCTGCTCGTGAAAAACGTCCAGATTTTTACCGCCAATTACGGCGGTCTGGTTTTCGACGGCGTCAAAATCCTTGAATGGAGCGCGGGCAGCCTCGACAACGGAGGCGAGACCTTGCAGTTGGATCGGCCGGGTCCCACCAATGACCTCGGTGTCGTCGAGTACGTCCGCGAAGACCGCGTGAAGTATGATGACGCCTCGCCCTGGCCGGCTCTGGCCGATGGGAAAGGGTTCGCCCTCACTAAGGTTTCCGAAAACCATTACGGAAATGACTTCTTTAATTGGACTGCCGCCACTCCAACGCCCGGCGCGCCGCCTTCTTCGTCCGTGGCTGATTCGGATGGCGATGGCATGCCTGACGCGTATGAGTTGGCGAACCAGTTGAATTCGGCCGACGCGACTGACGCGGCTCGCGACGCCGATGCGGACGGCGCGACCAACCTTGAAGAGTACCTCGCCGGAACGAATCCCAGAGATTCCGGCGACGCCCTGCGAGTCGAGATCGCAAGCGGTCCTGGGTCGGCCTCCTTGAGCTTCACCGCCGTCCACGGAAAAGCCTATACGATCCAGTACAAGGCCGCCCTCTCGGACCCGGCATGGATTACTCTCGAGCAAGTCCCGGCTCAACAGGCTACCACCCGCATGCAAATCACCGATCCGGACAACTCCGGGCGGACTCAGAGATTTTACCGCATCTCGACGCCCTGACCCGCCTTCTCCGGCTTGGAAGGCATTCCATGTGAGGGCGATAGTGGATCTAAGGCGCTTCTTTTCCGCAAAGGGGCAGCCGAACGGTCACCGTCGTCCGTTCATTGGGTTCCGAGGCCACTTGAATCGTTCCGTGATGAGCAGAAACAATCCATTCGCTGATGCTCAATCCGAGCCCACACCCATCCACGGAATTGCTGTGCGCAAGATCGCCCCGGTAAAAGCGATCAAATACGCGGGGCAGAACTTCGTCCGGGATGCCGGGTCCAGTATTGGCAATAGTGAATTCCGCGATTTGCTCCCGGTGTTCCAAAGTCATGACGACCCAACCCTGCGCGCGGTTGTATTTTATTGCGTTGTCCACGAGGTTCAGCAGCAATTGGCGAAGACGGTAGGGGTCACCCTGGATGGCCAACTCGGCGCATCGTGCGAGGTCCACAGAGATGGCCTTGGGTTCGGCGAGGATTTGAGCGTCCGCAAAGCTGTCGCGCACCAGCTCATCAAATCGCACCTGCTTCGATTCAAGGCGGACGATTCCGGCATCCGCCTTTGCCAACAGGGTCAGGCCATCCACGATGCGGGACATGCGGCGGAATTCCTCAAGTTGGCTGACGAAGAAGTCGCGATCCTCCGCGTTTAGCTTTGCATCGCCCAATTTGGTTTCCACTTCGCCGCACAAAACCGTCAGCGGAGTCTTGAGTTCGTGCGAGGCGTGAACCGTGAATTCGCGAACGCGCGTGAACGACTCGCTCACGCGCGCGTTCATGGCGTTCAAAACCTCGGAAAGCCGATCGAGTTCATCCCCATTCCTTGAGCGCGGCAATGGTTCGCGCAGGGTGCTTTCGTCAATGCGTTCGGCCGCGCGGGTCAGCGAAGCCAGCGGAACCAACGTCCGCCGCGTAAGCCACCAGCCTCCGATCAGCCCCAGAAGAACCGAGGGAACACCGACTTGGAACACCAGTTCGCTTGTTTCTCCAAGCGCGTGCTCCTGGGATCGCGCCCGGTGTTCGTGGCGCAGTTGCTCGTGCAGTTCCCGAAACACTCCGCCACTGATGAGGAGGAGACAAACGGCCAGCACAATGCCGTACCACAGCGTCAGTCGGGTGCGGATTGTCACGACGGCTCCTTCATCATGTAGCCGATACCGCGAACGGTGTGCAGAAGTTTCGGCTCGAAATTTGCATCAATTTTTTCCCGCAACCGTTTGACGTAAACGTCCACAAGGTTCGTGCCCGGGTCGAAATCGTAATCCCAAACTTTTTCCAGAATTGCCATTCGACCGCAAATTCGCCCGGCGGACGACATCAAACATTCGAGCAAACGATATTCCCGGGCCGTCAACTCGATGTCCACGCCACCCCGCCGGGCGCGATGCTCGACGGTGTCCAGAGCGAGATCGCGAACGCGCAGCACAGTGGATTTGCTCTCACTCCCGCGCCTGGTGAGCGCATGCACCCTGGCCACGAGTTCGACAAGTTGAAACGGTTTCGGCAAATAATCGTCCGCTCCGGCATTCAAGCCTTCGACGCGCTCGTTCACTTCGCCGCGCGCCGAGAGCAGCAACACCGGCGTGGTGTTCTTGCGCTCGCGCATTTGCCGCAGCACGCTCAAGCCGTCACGCCCGGGGAGCATGATGTCCAGAACGATTCCATCGAACGCCGTGATGGCGGCGGCAGCGAGCGCGTCCACGCCGTCATGGCACACATCCACGGCGAAACCTTCCGCCTGGAGCGCCTTGCGGATAAAAGAGGCGGTCTTCTTTTCGTCTTCAACCACGAGCAATCGCATGAGGACAGTTTAGCCTGTTCGCACCGGATCGGAAGCACCCGGTTCGAGGAGCATTCGCGCGATAGGATGGAACCATTTTTCAACCAAACCAGCCTTGGATGAATTCCCGATGAAGCTGAAATGAAAAGATAAAAGAGAGTCATCTCGCTCTGAGTCGGGCATCGCGCGAAATCGCAGAAGTAGCGGGACAACAGCATCATTCCGGAACTGTTCACGTCCCACCCACCGGGATTGCAATCTGGTCCGCCTGGGAATGATCCCTCCCCGGCGCGGTTAAGAGTCCTCGCCATCTATTGTTCCGACAAAACTTGATTCCCCATGTTGTTGAGGTCCTTCCACGCTTCGCCCAGATGTCGCGCCATGAAGTCGTCCGCGTGAGGGGCGAGTTCCTCGATCAGCCCGAGGCGATTCAGGATGAGAGGCAGGTCTTCGGGACCGGGACTCTGAGGATCGGCGAACCCGGCTTCGTTCAAATCCTCCATCAGATCATCGCGTTCCGCATCGGGCAGCCTTGTGTCGAAAATGGCATCCATCCAGTACGCATCGGCGTCGGGATCTTCGCCCACAAAGTAAAGGGCTACGCGGGCCAGCGGGTCCTGAAGCTTCCTCTGCGGTCGATTCGCTGGCGGGACCTGCGCGGTAGCCGGTGGCGTGTTGGTCTGCTTCGCAACCTGGACCGGAGCCGGTGGAGTTGGATCAATTCGGTTTCGTGCTGCATGGGAAATCTTTGGCTTGGGCGGCTCCAGCGACGTTTGGACTTTCTCCACGACCGGCTCCGCCGCGGGCGAAGCGGACGGGTGACGAATCACCGTCTGCGGCTGCCGCGAGACTTTTTCCGGAACCGGATGGCGCTTTACGATTAGGGCGATAAGCAAGGCGGTGAAAACCAGCAACACCAATACGAAGACTCTTGTTTTCATAACGACGATTCTGTTTGGTTCATTTGGTTGAGTTGAAACCGTACCGGGTGAGTCTGAGCGCGCCGTCCTGAATCAAACCAATGCCGGCAACGTAGAGTTTGTATTCCTTGCCGCGTTCGATTCCCGAGGTCTCCGCGGTCTTCAGGCAGTGGTCGAATGTGCCGGCGGGTGTTTCAAGTCTTTCACTCAAGCTGATCACTTCCGCGCGGTCCATGGCCACCTCTGGCGCGTCCTCTTGCTGATAGCGCGCACCCAGCAGCGCCGTGCCAGGCATCACTAACCCGAACTTCGCGCCTCCCACACCGGACCACCACGATCCTTCATGGCTCACCACCTTGCCGTCCTTGTAGGAGTCCGAATCTTCGCCGAAGTAAAAGACATCCGTGGTGCGTTTTGAAATCGCGTAATAATTCCGGCTGATCTCGACAACCTGCCCCTCGGCGATTTCGCGTTCCTCTACGATGCGCGTCTCGACGCCGTCCACGACCTTCGTGGCGTTCAACACCGTGACGGTGAGCACAGTGGGCTTGCCGTCCTCCGTGCCTTCGAGGACGACTTGGTAGCCGGGCGCGAGAATGAAGAAGCGATTGGTGCCGACGGATGACAGTTCGGTTTTGCCGATGCCGAAGGCCTCGGTGAATTTCAGTTCCGCGCCGTATGTGACAGACGAGGCGATTGAGCCGAGAACCAAGAGAGTTGCAATGGGTGCGTATCGCGTGCCAAAGCGCGGTTGCCGCGTATTCAACGGTTTCATATTGTTCGTTTTCGTATTCTTTTTTCCTTTGTGCGACTGTTTTGCGGTTCCTCGGCAGCCCACGGGCCGGGTTCCCTGCCAGCCGGCCCGTAGAGCGTCAGAGTCAGGCACGTGTCGCCGTCAAATTGCCGCGTGAGCGCGTTCCTCATTGTCCAATAGGCACCCACACCTCCCACGGCCAAAAGCAAGGTCCACTTCCACAATAGGCGCCTGGTAAATCGCTGGCGGATGGTGCTCATGGCCGTTGCTCCTCCAGAATGTAGCCTAGGACAATGTGGATTCGATTCGATCACATTGCTCAGGGGTTCCGCGTCATCGCTGTAAATGTGCGCCTCGATTTCCGATTGCGAAACCACCTCTTTCTTCCGTTGGGCGAGGTACTCGAGGAGTTGGTATTCACGCAGCTTGAGTTTGAGGCTCCGGCCCGCCCGCGAAACCGTCTTTGCGGCCGTATCCACTTCGAGGTCGGCAACGGCGATGCGATTTTGCTTTCGACCATACACGCGTCGGCACAACGTCTCGACACCGGAAACATCCACGGCGTAGTCTGACCGTCGCAACGCCGTGCCAAAGGTTTGCTGAAGGCGAATGGAATCTTCAATAAATCAATAAATAAAATTCGCACAGCGGGTTCCGTCGTGGATGGAGCAATCCGGAAATCCGCATACACTGTAGCAGAAGAAAGCTGAACGGAACCTTAGAGACTGTCTGAAAAATAATTGGAGTCCTGCGACGAGGGATTTTGTGCGAGGCCGAGGCGGCGAGACCGTAGCATCCCCGCAGCGGGCTGTGACGGTCGAGCCAACGAAGGCCTCGCGCAAAAGACCTGTCGCCCGGAGGGTTTTCGCGGAAAAGGCCCTCTGGCTTCGTTGCTCCTCGGTCACAGACCGCTGGCGGGTATGCTCCCTCGTCGCGCCTCGCCATAGGGCCTTTTCCGCGAAAACAGGACCCCACTTATTTTTCAGACAGTCTCTTAGGGAAAAATGACAAGATTGTCATGGAAGCTTCATGGCGCCTTCACTATTTGCTGTTTCAATGGTCACGTGTCCCCTCACCGGTATTGTCGCAAGCGCAAACAATTCACATTTACGAAAGGCCAGATCGACTCTTGCGCGCTCGCCCGCGACGACCAATTAAAACATTCGCCGTCTTGGCTTTTTTGTGTTTTCTCGCGATCTTTAACGCACGCGCCGACGACATTCAGACCGCGGGCGACGTTTTGCAATACGTCCTGTCGGCCGCTGCTGGTGGGCTGACGTTGGGCTTGCGTGACTACAGAGGCACGCTGCAATTTGGTGAGTCATTCGCGCCGACGGAGGGGGTAACCTATGGCCTGAAGTACACTCTGGATGAAACGCGGCCTAATGGCGGCAGCCATTCATTCCCATCGGGGCACACGTCCGTCTCGTTTTCCGCCGCTGAATTCATGCGGAAGCGCTATGGATAAAAGTTTGGCGTTCCGGCTTATGCCGCCCCGTCCCTTGTCGCTCACAGCCGCGTCGAGTCCCGGGAGAATTATCCGCGCGGCGTGATTGCCGGTGCGGCCATCGGCATTGCGAGCAGTTGCATTCTCACCCGTCCTTACAAGGGCTGGCATGTCGAGGTTGAGGGAGATTACCGATATATCGGGTTCAGACTAAACCAAAGCCTCTAAGTCTCACATGCCGCAGAGCGACACTCATACGATTTTTGTAAAGCAACCCAATCAATATATCGGTGTGACCGATTTCCGTCGCAACGGCCAGTCGTCGGCAGCCGGTTATTGACGCCGTTTTCGCCTCGAATGTCGCGCCATGGCCGGCCACCTCTGTAATCATTTGGTAATGTCTCGTGCGGCAATGTGCGCATCAAGTGCTTCACGGTGGCAAAGGAACGGAGTTTTTTGGAAAACCGGCGTTGACCGCCGGTCAACTAATGTTCAGATTAGCGGGCAAATCGCGGTCAATGAATCTAACGAAAAGTCAACCCAACCAGTAACAACTCTGAAAAGGACATAACTATGAAACGTCTCGTGTGTATCCTGTCAGCCGCGGTTCTCGGCTGCGTTGCGGACAGTGCGCTGGCTCAAAAGCCGGACGCGCCTTACAAAGTTTTCGACACCACAAAGCTCATGGGCAGCGGCGGTGTGGACTACGTTTACGCCGATAATGACGCCCGACGGGTTTTTGTCCCGCGCGGGAACCAGACGTTCGTGTTTGATTTGGACAGCCATAAATACCTCAGCGTTATCACCAACATCAGCGGGCGCGGAGTTGCGGTGGATACGAAATCGCACCACGGGTTCAGCAGCAGCAAACCGGTCGGCATGTTCGACACCGAGACCTTGCGGAAGATCAAGAGCATTGACGTGCAAGGCCGGCCCGACGGCATTTTGTTCGAACCGCTGACTGCCCGCGTTTACATTTTCAGCCATCAATCGCCAAGCGTCACGGTCATTGACGCGAAGGACGGCTCGGTGGTGGGCACGATTGAGGTTGGCGGCGCCATGGAAGGATCGCAAAGCGATGGCCAGGGACGGGTGTATGTGGATGTCGAAGACGAAAAGAAGATCGCCGTCATTGATGTCAAGACGCTCAAAGTGATCACCAAATACGAACTTGGAGCCACGGCGGGCGAGCCGGGGGGACTGGGCTTGGACGCGAAGAATCACATTCTTTTTGCGATGTGCGCCAATCCTTCGGTCTGCATCATTATGAACGCCGAGAATGGAAAAGTTCTGGCCACTCTCCCCATCGGCGACGGCACGGACGGAGGCGGATTCAATCCCAACACGAAGGAAGCATTCAGTTCTCAACGCGACGGCACGTTGACCATCATCAAGGAAAACAGCCCGACAAGTTTTGCGGTGGAACAGACAGTGAAAACAAAACCCGGCTGCAAAACCTGCTCGCTGGACACGAAGAACAATGTGATCGTGACGATCTGCATCGAACGCGCGCCGGAAGGGGGCTCGACCGCGACTTCCCCCAATGCGCCCGGCGGCAACCGTCGCGGTGGCCGTGGCGGCCCGGGCAATCTGGACGTTTTATTTGTCGGACGTTGATTCAGGGATCCATTACAACAACACTGAAACCGCAATCACGGGCTGAGAATAACGGGCGAGGTCCCGTGGCCCGGCGAAACCGAAAGACGGCCTTACCTACCTACGTGGATTTCGACGAACCTCTGGGGGTCTGTGACTGAGGAGCAACGAAGCCAGGCGGCCTTTCCTGCGAAAACCCTCCGGGCGACGAGTCTTTTGCGCGAGGCCTTCGTTGGCTCGACCGTTGCAGCCCGCTGCGGGGATGCTCCGATCTCGCCGCCTCGGCCTCGCACAAAATCCCTCGTCGCAGGGCCCTTCCTTATTTGTAGACGGGCTCTCAGCATTTTTCCGCTACTCGTGCGGCACAAGCTTCTGCACTTCCGGTCGCGTGCGCAGGCGGAGCATCAAGTAATAGACCGTGGGCGTCGCGACCAGCGATAAGAGCACTGAAATGCACAGCGCGCCGATGACGGCGACGGCCAGCGGCTTGAGCATGGCCGCGCCCGCGCCGATCCCCCAGGCCAGCGGCAACATGCCGAACGCGGCGGCCATCGAGGTCATCAGCACCGGACGCAAACGCCGATGGCCGGAGCGCACGAGGGCTTCAACCAGGTCCACACCTTCGGCGCGCAAGATGGCCCACATAATCGAGCATTAGAATGCCGTTCTTCGCCACAATGCCGACGCCGATGATCGCGCCGAGAAAACTGACGATGTTGAGCGATGTGTTGGTGAGCCAAAGCGCGCACACCGTGCCGAACAACGCCAGCACCGCGCCAAACACGATGGCGACCGGCTCGTAGAACGACCGGAACTCCATGAGGAGCACCGTGAACACAAGGAAAATGGCCATCAGCAAAACCATCAGCAGATTGCGAAACGACTCCTGTTGCTGCTGGTAAAGACCGCCGAACTCGACCGAGCCGGGCGGCAACGTTTTGTCCTGACTCAGCGCGGCGCGAATCTCCGCCATCGCGCTGCCGAGATCGCGACCTTCCAGCCGCGCCGTCACGGCCACGTCCTGACGCAGGTCTTCGCGCCGGAGTTCGACCTGGCTAGGTTCTTCGACGACGTCGGCGACTTGCGCCAGTTGCACCACCGATCCCGGTTGGCGTGCGAAGCGGCAACGCGCGCAGCGTGGCGATGCGCTCCGTGCTCTTTGGGTCTTCCATCACGCGAATCGCCACCACCCGGTCGCCTTCCAGCACCGCTGAGGCGACCTGGCCAAGCATCGCTGTGTTCACGGCGGCGGCGATGTCGTCCGCCGTCAGCCCGAACCGTTCGGCGTCCGCGTAACGCACGCGCAAGTTGAGGGAATTGCCCGTGAACGTCAGGCCGTCGAACGTGTCCACCACGCCTTTGACTTTTTTGAATCTGCTGCCTCGACTTGCGGCGCTTTCTGCTTCAGGAAATCCAGGTCGGGGGAATAGATTTTGATTTCGATCGGCTGGGGAGACCAGGTCAAGTCGCCGACCAGGTCGCTGAGGATGCCGGGGAATTCCCATTGGATCGCGGGGAACCTGCCGGTGAAACTCCGCCCGCAAATCCGCAATGACTTCCTCCGTGGATTTTTTCCGTCGCGGGTTTGAGCTTGACGAGAAAATCGCCCGTGTGCGGCTCGGCGATGGCCAGCGCCAGTCGTGCGCCCGTGCGGCGCGAATAGCTTTCCACGTCCGGATTTGCCCGCAGGATCGCCTCCGCTTGCAGAAGTTGGCGCGAGGTTTCCGTGAGGCTCGTTCCGGGCGGCGCCATGTAGTCAATAACGAATCCGCCTTCGTCCAACGGCGGGAGAAACTCGCTTTCCAACTCCTGATAAATGAACACCCCCGCAAATAGCACTCCGCCGCAAGCCAGCAAGGTGAGCCACGAATGCCGCAACGTCGCGCGCACCGCCCGCTCGTAAAGCGCGAATCACCCGCCGAAGCAGAAAACCACCTTCGATGTCCTTGGGTGCGTGCCCGTGCTCCAGATGCTGGCGATCGCGCAGAAACCAGGCGGCCAATGACGGCATCAGGGTGATGCGCCAGCACGAGCGAACGTCAGCAGCGAGACCACCATTGTAAGCGCCAGCGCCCGGAAGAACACCCCAGTGATCCCAACCAGAAACGCCAAGGGCAGAAACACGACGACCGGTGTGAGGGTCGAGGCGACCAACGGCGCAAAGATCTCAGACATCGCTTCCTGGACGCCCTCCAAACGCGGACGTCCCGCGGCGATCTTGCTGTGAATGGCCTCCACGACGACGATGGCATCGTCAATCACCAGGCCGATGGCGGCGGCGATACCTCCGAGCGTCATCATGTTGAAGCTTATTCCCAGCAACCTCATCGCGAGCAGTGTCGTGAGCACCGTCACCGGAATCACCAGGGTCGCGGTGAGCGTGCTGCCCCAGTTCTTCAGGAAGAGGAAGAGAATGACCACCGAGAGAATCAGACCGAAGAGGATCGCTTCCCAGGCGCTGCGAACCGATTCGCGCACAAACAGCGATTGATCGTAGAAAAACGCCAGCTTCATGTCCGGTGGCAGCTCGCGCTTGAGCTGCCGCAACTGCCCATTCAACTGCTTGGCAATTTCGAGCGTGCTCCCGTCGGGCTGGCTGCGGACGTTGAGCAGCACGGCGTTGACGCCTTCGGCGGTGACGACATTGAAGACCGGTTCGGGGCCGCGTTCGACCTTTGCCAAATCTTTCACGCGAATCGGATGGCCGTCCGTGACGGTGAGGACGAGGTTCTCGATGTCCGCCGCCGAATGCACGCGGCCGTCCACCGTGGTGAGATAAAGATGATAGTTCTCCTCGTGCATCCCTGCCGGAGAAATCAGGTTGTTTTTCAACAGAGCGTCCGCCACCTGCTGCAAGCCCATATTTGCGGCCTGCAGGCGAATCGGGTTTACAATCACATGAAATTCAGGCGCGCGTCCGCCGACCAGGTCCACCCGCGCCACACCGGGAATGGTCAGAAATCGCGGCTTGAGATCATAACGCGCCGTCTCCCAAAGCGCGGTGATGTCGCGCGTCGGACTGGTCAGACTTACGCCGATGATCGGAAAGGCCGAGAACGTCAGCCGCCACGTGGTCGTCTCCACGGTCGCCGGAAGGGTCGGGCGGATTTGCGCCAAACGGCCCAGCACGTAAAGCTCCGATTGGATCATATCCACGTGCCAGTTGAAGAAGACGTTTATTTCCGCCGAGCCGCGGCCCGTCGCCGAGCGGATGGTGACCGTGCCGGGAATATCCTTCATGGCCTCCTCGATGGGCCGCGTGATCGTGGCCATCATCTCGTCGGCGGGCATCACGCCGTTGTCGGCCAGAATGACGACGCGCGGGAAATTCGTCTGGGGAAACACCGACGAAGGCATTCGGAACGCCGCAAAGATCCCCGCCACACAAAGAGCCACCGCGATAAAGGCGATGGACAGCGCGTGATGTGTGGCGAACCGGCCGACCCGTGAAGCGTTGCCTGTTTTCATGCGACTGAATGTTGCGCCGGCACAAGTCAGGGTTTCGCCACGCGCACTTTGGTCTGCTTGGGCAGACCGTAAGCGCCGACGGTTACCACCGTGTCGCCCTCCTTCAGTCCGTCGCCCTCAACTTCAACCAGACCGCCATCGCGCACGCCAATTTTCACCGGCTTTTGCGAGGCATTATCTCCTTCGACCACGGCAATAACGCTGCGGCCTTCGACATCTGTAACGACACTCTCGACCGGCACAGCCAGCCGCCCGGCGCGTTCCTCGCTCACGATGCGCACGCGCGCGAACTGGCCGGGCCGCAAACCTGCATCCGCAGGAACGGCCACGCGCACGAGCGCCGTGCCCGTTTTCGTGTCCACCAACGGGCTGACGAAGGACACGCTCCCGTTTGCGACTGGCTGGTCGCCGTCGCCCGTGAAGATCTCCGCAGCTTGTCCGGCTTTCATCGCTGAAGCTTCGGAGGCACGAATGCCTGTAGTTACTACGAGGCGCTTGAGGTCAACAATTTCCGCGACGACGGTGTTCATATCCACAGCCTGGCCCGGCTGGACGTTGATGCGAGCGACCGTGCCAGCGAGCGGGGTAGCCAGTTGCACCAACGCAAGCTGCGCCCTGGCTGCGGCAAGTTGCTGGCTGGCTTCTTGAAATGCTTTCTGTGAAGTGCCCTCGACTGTCAGGAGCTTTTTCTGTCGCTCGAACTGCTGCTTGGCCAGGGACAGACTCGAGAGTGCGAGCCGGTCATCAAGCTTGACGATCACCGCGCCCGCTTCCACATCCTCCCCTTCCTTCGCCGGCACAGCCATGACCGCGCCCGCAACGGGCGCGGCCAGTCGCGCCGCACCAGCAGGCTTGCCGCCGCCCGCAGGCTCGGGATCGACTGTACCGTACGCCTCCACGTGTGCCCGCAATGTCGTGCGGATAACTTTGCCGACCTGCACGGCGACTTCGGTCACGACCTTCGGTTCGTCCTCGCTGCCACCTGGATTGCAGCCCGTCAGACCCAACGCGCTCACGGCAGCGAGGGCTGCGAACAGGGACAGTAGATTTCTTTTCGTCTGTGGATTTCGTTGCATGGCGCGAAGTGCAGTCATTTCGGACGGGTTGAATTCGTCCCGTCGTGGATTTGCTTTCGCGGTGAGTTCTCCAGTAACGATGGCGGGAATTGCAGCGGGCTTTGCAGCGCCACTTCTAGCTGACCCAGCGCCTGCTGGGCCTTGCCGACAGCATCCGCTTGCGCCAGACGGGCGCTTACAAGTTCCACTTGGCCGGCGATGACTTCGCTGCGAGACACGTCTCCCGCGTCCAAACGGGCGCGAAGCGTCTGCTCCTGCTTCTCCAAACTGACCACCAACGAGTCCGCTGCTGCCGATTTCTCCACGGCGGCATGATAAGCCGCGAGGGCGCGGTCCACTTCGGCGAATACGCGGGCCTGGAGCGCATTGAAACTCGCCGCGCTCTCGCCGCGACGGGCTTCGGCCTCCGCAATTGGACCTCGATTCTGATTCAGCGCGGGCAATTCGATGCCCAATCCCACGCCCCACTTGTTGTCGCTCTGGTCGAATTCATAACCGGGATTCAGGTGAATGTCGGGATACTGCTTGGCGACTTCAAGTCGCAGCGCCGCATCGCTGGCGGCGTATTCGTAAAGTGCGGCCACCACGTCGGCGCGGTTGAGCGCCGCCCCACGGCGCGCGTCCGCAGTATTCAAGGCTGCCGGCACGCGCTCCAGTCCGGCGACGGAAATCTCAACGCCGTCGAGCGCGCCTGAAGGCACGCCGATGGCATCGGCCACTGCCACACGGCTTTCGGCCCGCTGCCGCTTAGCGTCCTGCGCGGCCAGACGGGTCGTGTCGAGCGCGATGCGTTCGCGGGTCACTTCGGCGGACGACACCGCTCCGGCGGCGAGCTGGGCTTCAAGGATCTTCACGTTTTCCGCCTGCGCCGTCAATTGGGCGGCGAGCAACCTCTCCTGTTCCCCCGCCGTGGAAAAACCCACGAGCGCCTGTCGCAGGTTGGCCCGCACTTGCCACGCGGTAGTGGCGATATTCAGCTTTGCCGCTTCGGAGAGATGCCGGGCTTGCGCGAGGCGATATCCGCGCTTCCCTGCTGTTTCAATCGGGATGTCGAGGTTCAAGCCCATCACCCACGGCGAAGGGGCGAGCGTGGTCGAGTTGTATTGCGGTGAAACGCTGACGGTCGGATTGGGTCGCTGCCCGGCCGTGCGCAAACCGGCTTGCGCCGCGCCCCATCGCGCGCGCGCGCGATCGAGTTCCGGTGAAAAGTAGAACGCCGCCAGCGTGAGTGATTCGAGTTCCCAGGAACGGCGCGGCCATTTACCCGCGACGTGATTTGTTTCGAGAAATGTTTTCAGTCCCACGTCGTCGAGCGAGCGCGACTCAAAGTCTGCGGCCACCTTCGCGGCGGCGAGCGGCTTGGGGCGATAGTGGACGCAGCCAGAGAGAATCGCGCCCGCGGCTGCGGCCATCAGCAGCATAAGCCCGCCGTGTCGGGTGCGCCGCTTCCACCAGGTCTCAAGTTCGTCCTGCATTGGTAACAAGAAGCCCCTACCGGAGTCGCCCCGCAACGGAGAAGCGCTGGTAGGGGTCATCAGCCTGCCCGTGCAGGCGGTTTACCCGCAAGCGCGGGACGGCAGACACCATTGCCGATTACGGCCAGATAGTTGCAGTTGCGAACCGGGACGCGCAAGCCCTATTCGGTGCAATGCGGATGACAATTTCGTCATTCGCAGTCTAAAATGACAGACGGGGGACCGCACACGCCCGAAGCAGTGATCCAGTTTGTACCGATCGCTCAAATCGCTCACGGATCATTTCAATGGAGTTTGGCGAGCGGTGTCAAAACGCGGCGCTCCAAATCATAAATCATTTCAACAGCCGCGGCAGTAATGCTTCGAGCAACCGTAGAAGCGGTCATTGCCGCCAATCCTTGGAAAGGCGCATAATCACCGCAATTACAGGGGCTTCGACATATTGTCGACCGTCAATCTGCCAGCATACCTCACTTCGATCGTTGGGCTTCATTTCCTAACGCCGATGCGCCTTTTGGTCATCCAGAGGCCCTTTATTCTCTCTGGTAGCCAAGTCGTTTTCTTTCCACGCGGAGTTATATCAAGAGGGAAACGGGTAACGGACCGCACGTGCCGCGCCAAAGATTACAGTCAAGAAAATCGCCGGACGACAACGGCCATCCCCGAGCCATCACGCAACTCACCGATTTTACCCGGCAGCGGGGCTATATCCACGACGAGGCACGTCCGGGTGAAGTGACGAAGTTACATAGGAACGGACGGCGCGCCAGATCGCCCGATCATTGCCATTGTTCGCGACGAGTTAGCAATTCGCCACCCACAGGGTGCGGAAACGAGAGATCCAGGAACTGGTTTTCGAGCGCCATGGGTTTGCGAAGATCGAGGGTGAGCGGGAGGGGGAGGGGGGCCGGAGAGGGTTTCGCGGAGGGTGGCGGCTGGGCGGGAATGGCCTGGAGATTCGTCCAAACCTGCCTGATGAACGCCAGGGCATGGAGGAGGCGGATCCAGCCGAAGATTTGTCCGGTCGTTGGGCTCGTTTCGATTGAGGCGGCAGGATTGGAGGTTGGCGTTTTGCACTTGAGGGGTCCACCGCCAAAGGCGCTGGCGAACCCCGTCGGGATAAGGTACCCGGCGTCTTGACACAAAGGCATTGCAGTGATGGGTTAGGCGCCATGAAATGCCATTCGATCAGGGGGGCGATGTCCCGGACGCGCGCCGGATTCACGCTCATTGAACTCCTGGTTGTCATCGCTATCATCGCGATCCTTGCTGGAATGTTGCTGCCCGCATTGGCCAAGGCCAAGTCCAAGGCAAAGCAGATACAATGCATCAGCAATCTCAACTAGGTTGGGATTTACACCCTGCTTTACGCCGACGCGCATGAGAATCACGTCCAGATCACATCGCCAATGGACAATCAGTTCACCTGGGGGGGCTTCTGTATTCCAATAAGGTTGCGGACTCAGAGTCAGTGTTTATATGTCCGGCCTATCCTCCCCGCGAATTCACGAATTGGTTCGAGACTTACGGCGTATGGACCGATCCGCCGGAATCAGTGAGGGCTGGCCAATACAAGGAAGACCTTGTCGTCACCGCCGTGTCGTCTCGGGTGGAGTACTTTCACCTGACGGATACAACCAGCCGGGGCCGGATGGGACTTGGAAGCGTACAGTTCAATGCCTTTCGGACCAACGCCACGGATGAAGTGCATGCGCGCCACAACCTGACGGCGAACGTCTGGTTCCTGGACGGCCATGCCGAGAGTCTGCGACGGGCCGATCTGGAAAAGCTCCGGATTCCCGCACTCTTCGGGCAGGACACGATTCCCGGGTATTTCCCGTGAGGGCGAAGCTTGTCGTGGCCGGTGGAACGGCGATTCTTGCGGTTTTACTGGCGGTGATCGTGATCCGTCCGTCCGCTCCCCGGAGCGCAGCGCTGAGCGCGCGGGAGGATGCGATGGTGATGCTGGGTTCGCGCATTGCGGCGCTTTGCCCGGACTGCAGGGTTCTGGTGCTCTCGAATCCATACGCCGAACAGGCTGGGTATCTCAATGAGAAGAGGCAGTACGAGCGGGCTGGGATTCGGGGCCTGGCAAAGGGACTGGGGGGGAGGCAATCGGTGATTGTTGCTTTTCCGAAAATCAGGCCCGAATACGCCTCCGATCCGCAATTCGCGGCAATTCCGCCCGATTCGCGGACGCCTCTAAGTTTCCTGATCCAGGGTGAGTCGGTGGACGAATTGGCCGGTGCGCACCCTGAGTGCCGGGTGATTGTAAGCTTAATCGGCCTGCCAGTTGGAGTGGAGGACCTGAAGGTCTGGGATGCGAAGGATCGACGCTGTTTTGCGTTGCTTCTGCCGGATCTGCGGGTGCTCGGTCCGCCGGAAAGGGCCGTGGAGGCATTTCAGCGTGGAAAGTTGCTGGTGCTCGTAACCGAGGATTCCCGCTCAGGGAAGCCTATGGTTGTCGCACGGGACAACGTTGGCGAGGTGTTGCAGAGTGACCCGAAGAGCCTTGGCTATTAAACTCCGAGTCCGGATTGACCGCATGCGTGTACCATTGTTCATCCTGTTGGTGCTTCTGGCCGGTCCTGCACTGCCGGGCAAGTCATTGTGATTCCACCGAAACGGCGTGGACGAGATCTGGGTGGAGGCAGCCGTTCCGGAGGTGTCCCGATCCTGGTGACGCCTCCTGCCCAAAGGTTTTACGATGCCGAGGGCAGGATTGCGCCGAAGTACCTGGATCGCTATGCCATGGTCAAACAAGTGGCGACTGAGATGCGGGCGGATTTCATCGACCTGAACCAACTGAGCACGGATCTGGTACGGAAACGACTATCTGCACTTCACCGACAAGGGGGCGCGGGTGATTGCGGGACTCGTGATGAATGCGCTGCCGGACAGCCTTGGGCCTTATCTCGTCGGGATTCTCGATCCGCCGCCGGGGCCTTGAGTCTTCGCCGCGCGGAGGGGTGGCGCCTGCGGTTGTTCCGGAGACGCAGGGCCGGCTGCCAGGTTGGGACCAGATGGGAGGGGCGGCCTTTGCCGTTGGTACGGGTGGTGGGCGGACTCTGAAGCGTGGGGTGAGAATACCGGCGGCAATGGAACCTTTTTCCACCCCTCGAGTCCGAGTCCGATATCCCGTTCCACGAATTCCCAGATCACGACCTTTTTGTCGCCGAGGAAAGCGGGGCGCGCATGCAACTCCTGCCGGACCAGGGTGGATCCACCGCCATCGTTCACGAGCGAGATCAGGGGCTGTTTGAGTTCCCTGGCCAGATGGGCGACGAAGCCCGCCGCGCCGGGTTGGTCACGCTGGTAGACGCGCATGAAGCTGTCGCCGAGGACGAGGATGCCGGCATCGGGGGCGTCGGTGTAGGGCTGGCCGGTGTCGTGGCGGACGACCTGAACACACGGCACGTTTTCGGGATGGACGCGGCTCTCGACGAGTGCCAACCGGAGCATGCGGACAATGTCACCCAGACGGGGGACCGGCGCGGTCCGCCCGTCGTAGTCGGTGGTTCCGGGTTGAGCCCAACCCAGTTCCATGAGGCGACAGGCGACAAACTTCGCGGCCACTTCAACGCCACGGGGAGACCAATGGGTATCCTGGGCCAGATAGAGGGGAGTGGCAGCCATCCCGGCCTCCTGGCGCGCGCGTGCGAACACGCTGAAGAGGTCAATAACCTCGATACCAGCGGCCCTGAGCCGGTCCATCACCTGCAGCGTGCGCGGGGATAGAACTGCGTGCAAGTCGTTGGCCCGAGAGGTGAGACGGTCGGGGTAAACGCTTTCCTTGTTGGGGACGGGCAGGATCATCAGGCGGATGCCACGGGCCGCGAGTTGATCGCGAAAATCGACGATGGCGGCGACGGGATCATCAGCCGGCATGGCGGGCCCGGTGCGGTGGGGTCGTTCCAGGAGGTAATTCACCCCGGGCTTGTAGAAATACCATCCGTCCCTTCCCAGGAGGACCTTGGCGCCGCCGTCCCGCAACCAGTTGAGTTGCGCGAACTGGATCCACGGTCTGAAGGTCCGGGCGGCCCAATTCGCCGACTCCAGGTTCTTTTCGTAGGCGCGGAGGTTTTCCGCGGTTGGGGTTTTGCCGAAGACGTCGAACGCACGGATTCCGTCCTCATGGCGGACTTCCAGCAGCATTTGAATCAATGGCACGCTGGCGATGGTTCCGAGGAACATCAGGATCAGAAACCATCGGGGATCAAGGAGGCGGTTCACGGTTGCTAAAACTGGAAATAGAGGAAGGGATTGAAGCTTTGGGAGAACATCACCATCAGGGAGTAGGTAAAGAGAGGGGCCAGGACCGTGGCGCGCGCCCACGTCACGCGTGACTGCGCCCAGTCGTGCGCCTGCAAGGGTTGGAAGACCAGGAAGGCGCACGCCGCCATGACGAGCATGTGATAGGGTGTGTAAACGGTCGCCGCGAGAAGGGGTGCGATATCCGCCACCGGGATCAGGCCGAACATCGACCGGTAGTAATCGATGGCGGCGGCTAGATTGTCGGCGCGGAACAACACCCACGAGAGGAGCATGAGGAGGAAGGTCACTGCGATCCGCCCGCCTCGGGGCAGGAAATCGTAGAAGCTGCGTTTGTCACGCCATCGCTCGAGGGCGAGAAGGAGGCCGTGGAAGGCCCCCCAGACGATGAAGTTCCATTTCGCTCCGTGCCATAATCCGCCGATGACCATCACCACGGCGAGATTGAAGTAGGTGCGCCCTTCGCCCTTGCGGTTGCCGCCGAGCGCGAAATACAGGTAATCGCGCAACACACTCGAGAGGGAGATGTGCCATCGGCGCCAAAGGTCCGTGATGCTCTCGGACCGATACGGGGCGTCGAAATTCTTTAGGAATTCGAAACCCAGCATGCGCCCGAGTCCGACCGCCATGTCGGAGTAGCCGCTGAAATCGAAATAGATCTGGAAGGCGTAGGCCAGCACGCCGACCCAGGCATCCATGGCCCAGGGACTGGAGACATTGAAGACGGCGTCCGCGACGTCGCCGCAGGGATTGGCCAGCAGGATCTTTTTTGAGAACCCGATGATGAACACCGCGATGCCGGAGGCAAAACGGGAGACGGTGTGGTCGCGCTCATGGAGTTGGGCGACGAGGGTCTTGTATCGGATGATCGGTCCCGCGACGAGGTCTGGAAACAGCGCCACGAAGGCGGAGAAGACGGAGAACGACCTGGCGGGTGTTGCGTGGCCCCGGTAGAGATCGAGGATGTAGGTGAGCGAGTGGAACGTGTAGAAGGAGATTCCGATGGGCAGGACGACCTGGAGCACGCGAAAGGGTTCGGTGCCGACGGCGGAAAGGATGCGGTTCAGGGTCCCGGCCGCGAACATGTAGTACTTGAAGAATCCGAGGAGACCCAGGTTCGTGACGACACACGCGGTCACGGCGAGCTTGCGTTGAAGGGGCGTGGCGCCCGGGCGGGTGATGACCTTGCCCCAAATGAAGTCCATGACGGTCGTGAACAGCATGAGGCCTGCAAACCATGGCTGCCACCACCCGTAAAAGACGTAGCTGGCGAGCGTGATCCACAGATTGCGCCAGGCGAACGGCAGGCTGTAATAGACCAGCAGAAAGAGCGGCAGGAAGTAAAAGACGAAGATCTGCGTGGTGAAGACCATGACCTGGCTGGATCCGATTTCTGCCGGCGGCCTGTTGATAGAACAGGCGGTCCGGCGGCGTCCAGACGGTTGATCGCCCCGCGTTCGGAATGCAAAAGGGGCGGTCCGAAGACCGCCCCTTTATCGTGGCACGGATTGAAGTCGGGATCGCGAGGCTCGGCCTTCGATCAACGAAGCGCCTGCCGTCGCCGCAGGAGCCAGCCGGCGATTCCGAGCGCCAAGGCGCCCCCGGCGAAAACGGTTCCGGACTCGGGGACGGGCGCCTCGACGATCTGCGCGAAACCGGTCAGGGCGGCAACATCGCCACCCCCGCTCAATGTGAAGGCCGCCGTCGCCGTCAGGAAGGTCCAGGGACCAGGACCGGGACCGGCTTGAGGACCGGCGGCATACGGGCCATAGGCGTAGAAGGCGCCAGGGGCCCCGGGGCCAAACGCTGCGCCGGGTCCGACATCGACACCCATGTTCGTCAGCGGGAACGACACGCCGCTGCTTTGGACGAAGGCGCTTGTGGGCGTGATGGAGACGCCGTCGCCGGTGAAGTCCGTGAGTCCTCCCACGATGCTGGCATCCACCAGGTTGGGTGAGCCGGTCGGAACGATCGGCGTGGCAAATGCGAAGCCAAAGACGCTCGGTGCCCCTAAATCGACGACTGCCAGCCCGTAGGCAATGGACGGATCGGGGCTAAGTATGCCGGAAATCTGGACTTGGAAGGCCCCCTGCTCCGTCTTTCCGTTGAGGAGAAAATTCTCGACGGAGTAGAAGATTTTGCCGCTTTCGTCCCGATTCTGCTCGAGTGCGGGTCCATCAAAGGAAACGCCATCGACCTGAATCGTGATGAAGGGGCCTTGTTGTGCGAATGCGCTGACCGAGACCAACCCCGCAAGGCAGGCGCTCGCTCGAACGAAACGGAGTGATTTGGTGTACATCAGTTTGCTCCTTGGGTTACGTAATCGCGCTATAGAAATGTGGATAGCCGAATTCCTGCAAGCAAATTCTTCGCATTCGGGCAAATTTTACCGATTGGCCGGGAAAGCAGGATCTCCGGTGGGTTTGGCCCGAGTTCGGAGGTTCCGGGTGGGGGCGGTTGTCGATAAGATTGAGAGGAGCGACGCTCTGAGGTCTGCGTGCCGATCCGAGCCCGGATCTACTTGCCCGGCAGGACCACGACGTCGCCGTCACGGAGCCAGAAGGCTGGCGCGGGCTCATGCGGCTGGGGGGCAAGGTTGAGGAGCCACTCCTGCGACTGGTCCGTTGTGGCATCCTTGCGTTTGACGGTGACGCGCGAGAGATCGGAGGAACTGCGTAGGAGTTGGGAGCCGAACACCACCGGCGCCACCATGAACGAACGCTCGGGCAGGACGTCAGTGGAGTCCTGCCGATGAATGCCTTCCCCCGGGACCAGGACGAGATGGTTGGTCGAGTCTCCCACGACCAGTTCGATGTTGCGGGTCAGGCATTTGACAAGGGTGGAGCGGGCCGAGGGAGTCAGACCATTCCAGGGTTGACGAACGGGATGATCCGTTTCCGGGATTTCAATGACATCTCCCCATCCAAGGCGAATGTCCGCGTTGCAGTCCTGGATGTCGAAGGCGTGGAGGAGGTTGACAGCTTTGGTCGACCAGGTTCCGGCGGAACCAGGTGCTCGCTGCCGGACGACGAGATGCTCGAAATCCGGGAAGGCGAGAGGGGATTGACTGATCGCATGGCCGGTGGCCGGGTTGGCGATGGGAACGATGTGGACGTTTCCATCTGGCATTGGCGAACCGGTTTCCACGAGGCCATAGGCAACGGCCAGGAGGTCAAAGAGTGTGAACTGGTCGTTCATGTCGCCTCGGTGAACAAACACCGCTGCGCGATATCCGGTTGTCGGACGCGCCACGTCGATGCGATCCGGGAAGGGGAGGTCCTCGATTGCGCCATGCTGACGGAGGACGTCGGCGGTTTCGCGAAAGGCCGGTTGGGTCTGTTTCGTGGCGTAGTCCAAGGGCGTGGCACCGGAGCGGTCGCGAAGGTTCGGATCGGCGTGATGTTCGAGGAGCAACAGGGCCAGCCCTGGGAAGCCCTTCAGGGCGGTTTCATGTAGCGGGGTGCGTCGGGACTGATCCGCAATGTTCGGATCGGCGCCGGCTTCGAGAAGGCGCCTGGCCGATTCGCCTCGCCCCAGCGAGACGGCGACGGAGAGCGGCGTGTCTCCGGAGTCCGGCCATCTCACGTTCAACTTTGCGTTCGCGTCGATGAGAAGACTGAGAAGGGCAGGGTCTGCGGTGGCGTCGAAGATGGCGGTTTCGCTGCCGGGGGCGTTCGGATTGGCGCCATGCTTCAGGAGGACCTCGGCGACCTGGGTTCGTTGCTGACGAACGGCAATCGCCAACGGCGTCGGCCCCGAGCTTCCGTCCTTATTCCGGGCCTGAACGTTTGGATCGGCGCCAGCCTCGAGCAATTGGCGGCAGATGGCAGGATCATTGCAGGCTTCGTGGACTGGGTAGACGAGATCTGCCTTGAGTCCTTTGAGGTCCGGAACAATAGAACAGGGCAGATCAAGGCGCGGATGATGTTTGAGCAAGCTCGCGACAATGGCCTCGTGTTTGCCGATGATGGCCGAGGCGAGGGGCGTGGCGCCGAGTTGGTCCTGAGCGTTGATGTCGGCAGCGGCGGTCAGCAGGAGCTCGATGGCGGCCGTGGCGCCGGCGGCGGCGGCCTGGTGAAGCGGGGTCCGGCCTCGTTCATCCCGGGCATTCACGTCGGCCTTGTGATCGAGCAAGGTCTGAATGACGACCTGGAATCCCCTTTGCGCTGCCAGGTGCAGTGGGGTTTGGCCGCTGTTGGACGCGCGCGCGTTGACGTCGGCGCCGTGGTCGAGGAGGAGTTGGACGACGGCGCGGTGGCCGTTCAGGGCGGCCTGCGAAAGCGCACTGCCCTGAAGGTGCGCGCCGTTCGCGAGGAGGAAACGGGTGACCTGAAGCTGACCTCGACCGGCGGCGGATACCAAGGGAGTCTCGCCGTCGGCGACAGGGGCATTGATGAGGTCCGGGCTGTTGCGGAGCATGCCGCGGAGGCGGTCAATTTCCTGTTGTTCTTCGGCGGGGATCGCGGTCGCCGGTGGATTCGATGCCGTTGTGAGCGGGCCGGCGGGAGCCGCTTCCGCCGCGAGCCGCTGGCGCTGGAGGTCGAGCAATTCCCGCTGCGTTGCACGCAGGTCGTCGGTTCCAATCGCGCCGACCTCTGCCATTTTCCGCTGCCGGGCGAGTTTCTCTTCGACCAGCTTGATTTCCTCGTCGTAGAGCCGTTGCAGCTCCTGCCGGCGGGTGGTCTCCGGGGCTAACTCCGCCAATTGGCGTCTCAAGCGAAGGAGGTCGCGTTGGGTAACGATCTGCTCTTCGCGACCGATCTTCCCGTAGGCGGCCATGCGCTGCTCGTCGGCGACCTTCTGTTCGACCAACTGGATTTCCTGTTCCAGGAGCCGCCGCTGTCCTGCCTGGGCGGCGGTGGGGAGCGTTGCCGTCGGCGTCTCTGTGCGCCCGAGGGCGACGAGGTCCTGACGGCTGAGCGTGACGAGTGTTTGTTGGTCCGCGAACTCGCGAAGGACCCGCTCATACTGCGCGACGGCGTCGTTGGTGCGGCCCAGTTTTCGATAACATTCACCGAGGCGAAAGATGGCGGTGGCGTGCATTTCGCGGGCGACGTCGAGACGGGCGATGACCTGCTGATAATCGCGGGTGGCGGCGGCGAGGTCCTGGTTGGACTCCTCCTCGATCAGGGCGCGGCGGAACAGGGAATCGAGGCCCGAGCGTGGTTCGGCGTCGGCGGCCGTCGCCCGGGCGGCTGCCGCCACCACGAAGGCGGCGAGGAGAAAGGCTCGGAGACATACCACCGCGAAGGGCACGAAGGGAGGGTGTACGGGGTGAGAGATGGGGGTGGTGGGACGATCTGCATAGTGATCCGTCGGGATGGCGGGCACCCGTGCGGATCGCCCTGCATTCACACGGGCAAGGGGGGAGTGAGGCCCTGCGAGATCCACGAACCGCGGCGCCAGACCCTCACCCGCCCTCCGGGCACCCTCTCCCATGGGATGCATCGGATGGGAGACGGATGGGGTGGGGGCAGATGCATGGAAAGACCGAGGCCCGGCAATGCGCTTCCGGGGATTCGGATTCATGGGCGGATGATCCTGCATGGATACTTACATACCATACGCCGCGGAGTGAGTTGTTGTGGATCTGTAAAATGAATTTGGAATTACTCGCGCGGACTGGCGGGATGCAACTCGAGGCGGTATCCCACGCCATGCACGGTGAGGAGGTATTGCGGTCGATCCGGGTGGAGTTCGATCTTGGAGCGCAACATGGCGATGTGGCTGTCGACGGTGCGTGTCGTCGGGAACGCGCCATAACCCCAGACGACATCGAGGAAGCGCTCGCGGGAGACAGGCTCGCCCGGAAACTCGGCGAGCAGCCGAAGGACCGCGAGTTCCTTTGTTGTGAGGTGGAGCGGTCTTCCGTGATGGGAGGCCGTATGCCGGACGAAGTCCACGCGAACATCACCGAGGATCAGCTCGCGCAGGGCAGGATCCTGACGGTGGACGCGACGGAGGAGCGATCGGACGCGGGCCAGGAGTTCTTCGGTGCTGAAGGGTTTGACAAGGTAGTCGTCGGCGCCGGCGTCGAGTCCGCGAACCCGATCGTCGACTCGGCCTTTGGCGGTCAGGACAAGGATTGGCACGGGCTGGAGGCGGCGCCGGAGTTCGGCGCAGACGGCGAGTCCGTCCAGCCTCGGCATCATGATGTCGAGGAGGATCAGATCCGGTTTCTCGTTGAGGGCGCGCTCGAGTCCGGTTTCACCGTCGGGCGCGAGGAGGACGCGATGGCCCTCTGCCACGAGGCACTGCTGGAGGGCATCGCGCATCGGGCGTTCATCCTCGATCACCAGGATGCGGCCTGTCGCGTCGGTGGGGCTCATGAGGCAGACTCGTCTTTGGATCGATGCAGCGATGCAGCACGGGTCATCGGGTTCGAGGCGTGGCGAGGGGCAGTTCGACGAAGAACGTGCTGCCTTTGCCAGGTTCACTCTCGACCCAAACCCGACCGTGGTGGGCCTTGACGATGTGGTGGACAAGGCTCAGGCCGATGCCGACGCCCGGAGTCTCACGGCGGAGTTCCGACCCGCGACGGTAGAATCGCTCGAAGATCTTCCGGTGGTCCTCGGAAGGGATTCCAGGTCCCTGGTCGGCAACCCAGATCCGAATCATGGAGGGGGCCGTCTTTTCCCCGCGCTGCCTGGGATCCGATGGCGCTGAGGGAGGGGACGGAAACGGGGCCGCGCCCAGCGTGACGATGCCGCCGGCCGGTGAATGTTTGATGGCGTTGTCGAGGAGGTTGATCAGGACACGCTGGAGCGCGCGGCCGTCGGCACGGAACTCTTCGAGGACGGCGGTTAGGCCGGGACGATCGATATGGAGGTGAATCGCCATGCGTCCTTCCGCTTCGGTGTGTTGGGGGGGCTCAGCCTCCCGGTCTTCCGTGGGGCGGGAGAGGGTGGACAGAGTGGACGGAGTGGATGGAGGGCGGTTGGAGGTTTCCAGCGGCGGCGCAGCGTCCCGGTGCTCGGTTCGTTGAGCATGGAGGCCATCCATGAGGCGGACGGTGTCTTCAATGAGGCGGACGAGGTCGGTGGGCTCCAGTTCGTATTCCTGTCGGCCCTGTTCGATACGGGCAAGGCCGAGGACGTTTTCGATCATCGAGGAGAGTCGTGAACATTCCTGGACCATGTAGCCGAAGAATCGCTGTTGTTCCTGCGGATCGCCGACCTTGCCGAGTTTGAAATTCTCGGCGATGAGACGCACCGAGCCGATCGGGGCACGGAGTTCGTGTGTCACACTGGCGACAAAGTCGCTTTGGAGCTGATACAGGCGTTGATGGTGACGGGCGGCCGTCCACATGGAGAGCAGGCCTATGGCGGACACGATGGCGGCGGCGCCAATCAAGGTGCCGAACCAGATGAGCCGCTGGCGTTGGCGAGCGAACATCTCGGAGGGATCCAGGAGGGAGACTGCCACCGTGACGAGGGAAGTGCCGTCAGCCGACCTGTGGGAGACCGATGCGATGGGCTCCGTTGAATTCCTCGTTCCCATCCAGGTTCCCCGCACTTCGCAGGCCACTCCAAGGAATCCCGGAAGCGTATTGCCGGCGGCGACCACGCGTTCGACAATTGACTGCACCTCGGCCGCGGGCCGGCAGATGAAGATCCGTGACCCGTCGTCCCGGATGGCTTCCTGGGCCGCGAGCCAGGTACGGACGGGAGGCGGGTTCCGGGAAGGCGAATCCTGCACTGACTGCGTGAATGCCTGGGACGAGGCGGCTGGCGTCAGGGGCGTTCCGTCTGGCGGAGGTAAATCCGCGAAGGGAAACCAGAACGCATCGGGCCAGGACGGTGGCGCATTGCGAAGGCGCGGATGCGATCTGTCGAAGTCGGGGACGGGTCGGTCTGCCGAGGGGACCGCGAGCCATCGGGCGGCGGCATGAAAGATGGCGCGATCCACCTCATCCTTGCCCCACACCGACAGGGCTCGCTTCGTCGCCTCACTGCCCGGGAGGAATTGCTTCTCCCACGAGGCGGCCTGTTCGAGGGCCCAGGGTGTGAGGAAGCCCGGCTTTGCAATGACGTTCGAACAAAGCGCCTTCAGCATGGCCGATGTCCGGTCCGGGCCGTTTCCGATGGCACCAGGACGAATGCCTTCGAGCCAGCCGAGGATCGCAAGTGGCAAGAGGGGCAGACCCGTTTCGCCGATGGCATCCGGGTATTCCTCCGCGACCACGGCGAATTGCATGGCGGCTGCGGGGGGATCGGACTTACGGAGGAGGACAGCCAAGCGATAGCGGCCGGGCGCGGCCAATGCGGCAGTCGGATGCGACCCGAGAAAGCGTTGAAGGAGTCCCGCCTGGACCGCCGAGGGGGCACCGTTCGTGACTGCCGACCGGACTTCCCGCCACAGATGGAGTTGTTCCGGGCTGAGCGAGCCTTCGTCGAGCGGATGCGGCGTTGGGACTGGGCTGCAATCGGGCGGATCCAGGAGGGTACCCTGCGTGGAGATGCGAAAGGACCGGACGCCGCTCGTTCCATCGTGTGCGGCAGAGGGACGCGAAGCGGATTCGCGATCTGGGGGGAGGGTGGTGAGATCCCTCCAGCATCGTTGCGCGACCTCCTGGGCGAAGTCTCTCGCGCGTTCACGGATTTCGGCCTCCGCCAGGCGGCGGTCCTGGAGGAGAGACGCGCCGCCCAGGAGGGCGAGCAAGGCGGTGGGCAGGGCGATCAGCGCGGTCCTCCATGCGAGGCCCCGGATGGGGGGGCTGGTGCGGACCCTGCCCGGAGGACTGACAGTCATGGCGGCGCGACCCTGCGGATCGGATGACGGCACGGTGTCATGGATCTGTGAAATCCGGCAAGACCACGAAGGATCCCTCGGAGGCGTCCAGATCTTCGCACTAAGGGACAGGTCATTAGTTGCATCCTTCGCGCGTTCATGGATTTCGGTCTCCGCCAGGCGGCGATCCTAGAGGAGAGATGCGCCACCCAGCAGGGCGAGCACGCGGGTGGGCCGTTCAGCTCGATCTGTGCACTAAGGGACAGGTCATTAATTGAGCAACAGTCGTTCAACCAGGTCCGTCTAGATGGAGGTCGGGAAGCCGCTCCGGGTTGAGTTCCAGGGCGTGAACCCTTCGCGAGTCCGGCTGTGGATTCCGGGAACACTGCGCTGGATCGCGGCATTCGCGGGGACTTGGGGAGGCGAGGGGCGTCATGGTGGGATTCGACAGGTGCTGCGTGCAAACTAAGGGACAGGTCATTAGACAAAGGGACAGGTCATCGGTTCGGCGGGTAGGCGTGGAACGCTATCGGGGCGTTGCAGAGCGCCGGCTTCGGGTGGGTCAGGTCCCTGTCGGGGTGGGGACCGTCGGATGGTGGCCACCCAAACATTGCAGAGCAGGTCCGGGTGCTCCAAGGAGACTGCATGCGCCCGTTCTTGTTCTTCACGATCCGGCCCGCAGCCGTGATGGCCGCATTCTTCCTTGGGTGGACGGTCGTCGCGACGGACTTTCACGTCAGTCCCGGGGGCGACGATGCGCTGGGCGGCGGATCGACAGCGCCTCTTCGGACCCTCCAGGCTGCCGCGGACCGCGCGCAACCTGGAGATACGATCACCGTCCACGCAGGGGTCTATCGTGAGTGGGTTCATCCTCGCCGTGGTGGTGATTCCGATTCCCGTCGAATCGTGTACCAGGCGGCGCCGGGTGAACGTGTCGAGATCACGGGCTCGGAGATCGTGACGAACTGGCTGAGCGTCGGAGGCGGTGTTTGGAAAGTGACGGTTCCCAATGCGTGGTTCGGCGGGTTCAACCCTTACGCGGACGTGATCCACGGCGATTGGTTTGACCCGCGGGGCCGTCTCCACCACACGGGCGCGGTCTATCTCCGCGGGGAGTGGCTGGCCGAGGCGGCCACGCTGGATGAGGTGTCAAGACCCGTTGGAACGGGAGGAACGCTGCTGTGGTTTGGCGAGGTGGATTCGAGCCAGACCTCCATCCGGGCGCAATTTGGCGCTCTCGATCCCAACGTGGAGCGGGTGGAAATCAATGTGCGCCGGACCGTGTTTTATCCGGAGAAACCCGGGATCAACTACATCACCGTGCGGGGATTCACGATGCGCAACGCCGCCACGCCGTGGGCGCCACCGACGGCGGAGCAGGTCGGCTTGATCGGGACACACTGGAGCAGGGGCTGGATCATCGAAGACAACGTGATCAGTCACTCGGTGTGTTCCGGGATTGCTCTTGGGAAGTATGGCGATGCCTGGGACAATACCTCGGCCGATACCGCGGAGGGCTATGTCCGAACGATTGAACGCGCCCTGACGAACGGTTGGGACGTTGCGACGATCGGCCACCACGTGGTGCGCAACAACGAGATCTCGCACTGCGAACAGGCGGGGATTGTCGGCAGCCTGGGAGCGGCTTTCAGCATCGTCAGCGGCAACCGCATCCACGACATCCATGTGCGCCGACTGTTCTCCGGCGCCGAGATGGCCGGGATTAAGTTCCATGCCGCAATTGACGCGGTTATTTGCAGCAACCACGTCTACCGCACGGTGCGCGGCCTGTGGCTGGACTGGATGGCCCAGGGGACCCGGGTTTCGGGGAATCTTTTCCACGACAACGCCGCGGAGGATCTGTTCGTTGAGGTCAACCACGGCCCCTTCATCGTCGACAACAACCTTTTCCTGTCCGCAACCAGCCTGCTGGACATGTCTGAAGGCGGGGCGTACGCGCACAACTGGTTTGGGGGCCGGATTGTGAGCCGCCCGGAACCGAACCGGGCGACGCCGTTCCACCCGGCACATAGCACCCGTGTGGCGGGCCTTCGAACGATTCGGGGCGGCGACGATCGGTTCTTCAACAACATCTTCGTTGGCGCGCCGCAGCAGGCAAACTCCACAGGCGGCGGAGATCGGGAGGCGGGGTTCGGACTCTGCGTCTATGATGGACGGGGAATGCCGTTGCAGACCGGCGGCAATGTGTACCTGATGGGCGCCCATCCGTACGTGCGGGAGGCCAGTCCGTTGACGCGGCCTGAGAGGGATCCGAAGGTGCGCCTCACCGAGGTGGATGGAGAATTTCGCCTTCATCTTGGTCTGACTCCCGAGGTGCGGAAGGCCGGGACGTGTCGGGTGACGACGTCGCTACTGGGTCTCGCGACTGTGCCGGGGTTGCCTTACGAGAATCCCGACGGCACCGCGATTCGGATCGGCACGGACTACTTGGGTCGCGAGCGCGACGAGACGCGTCCGACGCCTGGACCCTTCGAAGAGGTCTTCGCGGGGGATCGAGTCCTTACTGTCTGGCGATAATTGAGGAATTGGCGGGGAGCCCACGCCAGGGCGGCCGAGCGCGGCGAGTGAGTGAGCGGCGGGGTTGTTTGCAGGTTGCACACTGCCTGGGCGGCGGTTGTTGCATGCAGGCTGCACACGAGCGCGCGGAGGTCACCGGGTCGCATTGCCCGGCATCGCCTTCAACCGGCAGCAACCGATTGACCTGGAGAGAGAGACGGCGGGGGCACAGCGGCGCCACGCCGCGGGGGGAACGGGAATTGCTGACCCATTGTGGCTCGTGCCGGGGCGAGCACGCGTCCGCCAGAGCCGCCGGTTTCGAGCGTCAGGCGCGCGAGGATCCGTAAGTCCAGGACTTAATCGAGCAGGGCAGTTCCGAGCCCGGTGGAACCCGCCGACCGGCGATGAACGAGGACGGTCAACCGACCAATCTTGAGGAGGTGCTGGATCGCATGGACGAGGCCGGCAAGGGGAAGGAGCGGGTCAGCGTCGGCGCGTTGATTTCGGTGGTTGGACGGCGCTCGTTCGGTCCCCTCATTCTTTTGGCCGGTCTGGTGGCGCTCTCTCCCCTGAGCGGGATTCCCGGAGTATCGACGACGGTGGCGGCGATTGTCGTGGTCGTGGCGGGACAGGTCTTGATCCGAAGGAAACACTTCTGGCTGCCGAAATGGGTCCTTCAACGGACCATCCCGCGGAAGGCCCTTGGCAAAGCGATGCTCTTTCTTCGAAAGCCGGCGAAGTGGACCGACAAACTTTTGCGGCGGCGCCTGAACATCGTCACTCGTGAAGCGGGCGTTTATGCCATTGCGGTGATCTGCGTGATCATTGCCGTTCTGATCCCTCCGATGGAACTGATACCGTTCTCCGCCACAACCGCGGGAGCGGCCCTGACGGCCTTTGGACTGTCGCTCATCGCGCAGGACGGATTGCTCGCCATCATCGCGATGGGGTTCACGGGCTCGATCGGTTGGCTCCTGATCGACCATTTCTTCATGGGCTGACAGGCGGCATCGCGGTCCGCGGTGAGCGGTCAGCGGTTGGGCCGGTTTCCGGGGCAACAGCGATGCCGCTGATTTCAGACAGGCTTGAGTGTTTTCGGGGACACAATACTACGCGGTGGTGCCCGGAAGTTCCCAGCCCTGTCGGTATTCGCGCCGGAGCAGTTTATTGGCTTCGGGGAGGTTGGTGATCTTCATCTCTTTGGAGTCAAACTGGAGTCGCCGACCGCCAAGGCGCAGGGACACAGCCCCGAGTGTAAAGGCGTCGGAGATCGGGCCGGCCAGGGTGAAGTCTCCATAGGTGGGCTGTCCGCCCCGAAACGCGGGGACCCAATCCGCCGCGTTGCGACTCCGGTTGCCCCGGCCGCGTCGCGATTGCTCTGTGGAATTGGATTCCACGGCTGGCAGGTCCTGGATTTTGCCGCCTGCGAGGAGGCGGGGGTTTTCACCTCTGAAATCCGCGAGGATTCTGCCCTTATCGCCGACGAACATCATGCCCTCGGGCTGCAGGTCTTTGTCGGCGGCCTCGAGCTCCTCGGGCGTGGCGGGCTTGATGGAGCCGTCGTACCAGAAGAGATCGACAGGCGGTCGGTCGCCGTTGGCGGCGAATCGGAACCGGATGGTGCAGGCCGCGGGGAACGAGTAGTCGTTGTGAATCGTCACGGCGACATTGCCTTTGAGGGTGCAGACATGGCTTGGGCGCGACTCGACGCAGACCGGGGCGTCCAGGTCGAATTGCTGGAAGACCGGCCAGAGGCTGTAATGGCCCATGTCCGCCAGCGAACCACCTCCGAATTCGTACCAGCCGCGGAACACCGCGTGGGTGAAGTGGGGGTGGTAAGGGCGATCCAGGGAGGGTCCGAGCCACAGGTCCCAGTCGAAGCCCTCCGGGATTGGCGGCCGGTCGGTTGGGATCGTGGGGTATTGCGGCCACATCGGGCGATTGGACCAGTTGTGGATCTCGCGGAGTGTTCCGATGGCCCCCTGGTCGACGGCGGCCTTGATGGGGCGGATGCGGGCGCCATCGCTGGCGGGCAGGAAATGGGTCGCCTTGCCGGAGGCCTTGGCGGCCTCGACGACGAGCCGGGCCTCCTGCAACCGGTTGGCGAGCGGTTTGTGCATGAGGACGTTTCTGTCCTTTCTCAACGCGGCGATGGCGATCGTCGCGTGGAGATGATCGGGCGTCATGATCTTCACGGCGTCCAGGTCCTGTACCTTGTCGAACAGTTCCCGGAAATCAGCATACGTGGCGCAGCCCTTGAATGCCTCCGCTGCTCGCTGCTTGGCATAGACCGTTTCGACAATTTCACGGGCGACTTCGCGTCCTCCGGGAATTCCCGGGGCGCCGCGGCGCCACTCGGGTTTGCCGAGCGCTGTCGCGATGTCACTGCGAAGTCCGTCGGCGGACCAGTCGACGTAGTTGTGTCCGTCCTTCATCGGGTCGCAGACGGCGACGACCTGTGCTTCGGGAACCTGGACCATGTCGAGCAGTTCGCGGAGGCCCTGAGTCCCACAACCGATATACGCGATGTGGATCTTTTCGCTTGGCGGGACGAAACCCTGTCCGCCAAGGACGTGGCGTGGAACGATTGCAAAGGCGGTTGCCGCGGCGCCGCCGCGCAGCATGAAGGAGCGGCGTGTGAAGGCGGATGCACCGGGGGCACTGACGTCCTTCCGGGTGGAGGCGTTGGTTTTCATTTTTCTGGATGGCGGAATTTCTGAGGGCGTCGCGGGGAAAGGGGTGACCTTCTCGATTCGATGGAAGCAGCGGGTTGACGGCCGTGGAGAGGCATGAGGGATCGCGTGCACGTATGGGGGAAAACCGGTGGGAACACAATCCTGGAAGATTCATGGGAAATGCATGGCGCGAACATAGGCGTCGAGGAACTCCGGGTCCTCGGCCAGGGGAACGGACTCGACGCGGCGGCGAAGGTCCGCGAATTGGAGATCGGCCGAAGGCGGGCCCAGGAGGATCTGCCTTGCCCCGCGCAGAGCGGTGTTGCCGGCGGCGTTCACGTCGCGGATATGCGACGGCAAAAGTCCAATCCGGCGGGCGCTCGCCTGGCGGACGTAGTTACCGAAGGCACCGGCGAGGTGGACGGGAACCAGGTCCTCGAGACGTGTTCTCCAGCGCCGGACCAGCAATTCCAGTCCCGCGGCGATGGCCGCCTTTGCCAGTTGCAGTTCGCGCACGTCGCGCGGTTGCAGGGCAAGGTCCTGGGTCAATGGCAGATTGGGCCGGGTGAGCCGGCCGGAACGTGTCACCCAGCCAAGGTCAAGTCCGGCGGCGACGGCATCCACCAATCCGCTCCCGCAAAGCCCCCGGGCCAATCCGCCGCCGATCACGGCGCACTCGACGCCGTGATCCCGGCGGTGGACCTCCGCGATCGCGCCGGTCATCGCCCGCATGCCGATGGAAATGCGCGCGCCTTCGAAGGCCGGACCCGCCGCGGTTGACGCCACGAGGAGGCGGTCGCGGTTGCCCACGACGATTTCGCCGTTCGTTCCGAGATCCACGAGGACACCGGCCGAGGCGGCCGTGTCCAGACCTGTGGCGAGGATCCCGGCGAGGATGTCGCTGCCGACGAAACTGCCCAGGCAGGGAAGGAACCGGACACGCGCGCCCCGGGGGGACCAGTCAAGCTCGGAGGCCGTGAACTCCTGGAGGTCCGGGGACTGCGTTTCGAATGGATGACGGGAGAGAGGTTCCACATCCATCCCGCAGAACAGGTGGTGCATGACCGTGTTGCCCACGACGAGGATCTCTCCAACGGGCGGTCGGGGACACGACTGCGGCAGGGCGTCCACGAGTTCCTTCACCAGTCCTCCGAGTTGATCGCGGACGCCGTGCGTCAGGAGGCCGGCGCCTTGATGATGCACGGCGAAATCGAGACGTGTCATCACGTCGGCCCCGTCAGTTCCCTGGGCGTTCAGGGCGGATCGGACTCCCAGGATATTGCCGGTGGCACGATCCAGGAGCTGGGCAACGATCGTCGTGGTGCCCAGGTCGATGGCGATCGCCAGGTCGTCTCGCGGGTGGACGGGTACGGCTTGCTCGTCTCCGAGGACCGTGACCTGCCACTGGGCCACCTCGAGGACAAGGTCGTCGACGGCGCGGGCGCGGCACGCGAGTCGCCAGCCATTGGCGGTCGCTTCTGTGCCGAGGAGCTCGCGGTCCTCGTCGGACGCAGGCAGGTGGCCGTGGAGAACGCGGATGCGGCATCCGCGGCAGCGTCCACAACCCCCGCAGGGAAACTCCATCTGCTGCGCGACGAGCCGGTCATGAAGGGACGTGCCTTGAGGGAGCTGGAGGCGGATGCCCGCTGGGCGGAGTTCGATGGTAACGAGGCCGGCCATGGGAAATGCCTGGCTGCGGAACGGACTGGGGTGCGGATTCGCGAAATCGTTTACGGGGCGTGTTCCCTGCCGTACTCACACAGGGACCGAAGATTCCCAGGGGGCGTATCACGGGGGATCTCGCAACCGGCGCCGACGATGTACCGCGGACCCGCCGCGAGGTGGCATTCGCGGACGGCGTTCCGGACGTCGTTTGGCGTTCCCTCCAGGACCACAGCGACCGGATGGATGTTGCCGAGCAGGACCTGGTCGGGACCCATTCGGGAACGGGCCTCCGCGAGCGGGCTTGGGTAATCGAGGTCCACAATCTCGCAGCCGAGACGACCCATTGCGGCGAGTGCGAATCGGGTGTTGCCGCAGATGTGGAGGCGCACAGGGGTGCCCAGGGCGTGGATGCCATCGACGAGGCGCTTTTGCCCGGGCCAGACGAAGCCTTCATAGAGGCGCGGCCCAATGAGAGAGGCGGCGGCATCGCCGATCCCGATCAGGTCCACGCCGGCGGCGATCTGAGCCCGCGCGAAGGCGAGTTCGAGGTCGACGACAAACGCGAGGAGGTCGCGGACGAAAGCGGGATCGTCATGGAAATCGAGCATGAGGGCGTTGATGCCGCGGAGGTCGGCGGCCTGGGCGCAGGGGCCTTCAATCCAACCCTCGATCAACCTCTCCCCGGCGAGCCGGTCCTTGAATTGCGCGATGGCCTGAATGCGATCCAACATGCGGGCTCCCGCAAGGGGGTCCGGCCTTTTGAGCGAGGCGAGGCGGGATTTGTCGGCGAGAAGCGCACGCTCTTCGATCAACGCTGGCGGTTGGTCGGGAAAGAACTCCACGGCGGCGCCGCAATCGGCGGCCTCCCGCGCCGGATCCGAGATGCAGGATACGTGGTCGATGCCGAAGGATTCGGTGACGCGGAGCTGCGCCTCGACCAGCACCCGATAATCCAGCACGTATTCGCGATACGCGGCGCCGATGCAATGAGACGCGAACTGCATGGTGATCGGCATCACCGGCAGATGATCCACCGGGTGTCCGGCAAGATGGGCGAGGATGCGTTGGCGTCCGGTCATGGTTCGGATGGCGAATGGGGAATTGACCGCGGCTTGATGCGGGAGAACTCGGTCGCGAGGGCGGCGATGAATCGCGGATCGGTGCCGCAACAGCCGCCGACAAAGCTTGCCCCCGCATCGAGCAGCGGTCCGGCGTGCCGGGCGAAATCCGCGGGGGATGTCGCGTAGGAGGCGCGGCCGTCGGTCCATTCCGGCAACCCGGCGTTTGCCTTGATCCACACGGGAAGGCGGGTGGCGGCGTGAAGACGACGGCACACCGGCACGAAGGCGTCGATGCCCTGTCCGCAATTGGCGCCGACGACCTGGGCGCCGGCGTTCTCAAAAGCGCGGGCGACCTCCTCCGGGGTGTTGCCGAAAGGGGTGCGATCCCGGTTGCCGCCGGATGAGAAGACCATGCAGGCGACCACCGGCAAGGCGGTCTGGAGGGCGGACTCAACGGCGATGAGGGCTTCGCGGAGGTCCGACATGGTTTCGATCACCAGCGCGTCGGCTCCGGCCTCCGCGAGCGCCATCGCCTGTTCGATGAAGGCCTCGCGAAGTTGCGCCTCGGTCACCGAGCCGTCGACGAGGAGGCGTCCGGTCGGGCCGATGGAGGCGAAGACGCGCGCGCGATCGCCGGCGGCGGTTCGGGAAATGCGCGCGCCCTGGCGGTTGATCTCGACGACCTGATCCGCCGCTCCATCCGCGAGGCGAAGCCGATTGGCGCCAAAGGTATTGGTGAGCACCACGCGTGCGCCCGCATCGACATAGCTTCGCGCCACGGCGAGGACGTCGTCGGGACGCGAGAGATTCCAGGGGTCCGGCATTTCTCCGGGGGCGAGGCCGCGCTGCTGAAGCTGCGTGCCCCAGGCGCCGTCGGTCAGGACCGGACCGTCGGCCAGGAGAGAATCCATCCGTGTCATTTTCGGTTGCCGCGTTTCAAGAGACCGCGAGGAGCTGACGGGCGATGGCCACGGCGCCGGGCGCGGTCTCGCTGTAACCATCCGCCCCGATGTCATCCGCGAACCTGCGGGTGATGGGCGCGCCGCCGACGAGGACCTTCACCCGGTCGCGGAGCCCGGCGGCCTTGAGGGCTTCGATCGTCTGGCGCATGGCCGGCATCGTGGTGGTCAGGAGCGCCGACATCGCGACGATGTGGGCGTCCCGCGCCAGGACGGCGTCGACGAAGCGTTCGGGCGGCACATTGTTTCCGAGGTCCGCCACGTCGAATCCCGCGCCTTCGAGCATGGCCGCCACGAGGTTCTTTCCGATGTCGTGCATGTCACCGCGGACGGTGCCGATCACGACACGAACGCTCGGTTGCGTTCCGGAGGCCGCGAGAAGCGGACGAATCGGTTCGAGCGCCGATTTCATGGCGCGCGCGGCGAGGACGAGTTCGGGCACGAAATACTCCGAGCACTCGAAACGACGCCCGACCTCGCTCATCGCGGGGATCATACCCTCGCGCACGAGTTGGAGGGGTTCGACACCCTGGGCGATGGCGGTGTCGGTGACCGTCCGCGCGCGATCGGCATCGCCGTTAAGGATGGAATCGAAAAGGTCCTTGATGAATTCCATGGCGTGAAGTTGGACAAGAGGATCAGAAACTCAGGAGGAGTTGCCAGATGTAGGTGTTTGCTAGGGCTTCGAGTTGATTCCAGACATCGCGGAAGAGGTCGGGGTTACCCGTGATCGGCGGGAACTCCCCCATTCGGGATTCCCAGGGAACGCAGACACCTGGACGCGACGCCGGGGGTGTAAGGGCCCCGAGCCCGGGAACGGCCGCGCGCGATGCCTTCGAGGCCGGAAGTTCACAGGGAGGCGTCGCCGTTGGTGGCGCAAAGGAACCGGCCGGGTAACCGCCTTCCTGCCGGGCGGTCTCGGTCAGCACCTCGAGGTTCTCGACGCGGGTGTCGTTCTGCATGATGGCCCCCGCATCGAGGATGTAGCCGCCCGCCTCGGCCACCTCCCGGAGGACACGGCGACAGAACTCACGGACCTCCTCCGGCTTTCCGAAACTCAGGAGGACGTTGGGGATGCCGCCGCTGAGGGCGAATCGATCGTGAAGGCGGCGATGGACTTCGAAGATGTCGTCCTGATCGCAATGGAACACGATGCTGCGCTCCGGCAGTTCCCTGAAGGCATCGAAGTGGTGGTTCCATCGTCCTTCGGCATAGAGGAGCGTCTGGTGACCGTGCTTCCAGAATTCCTCCAGGACGGGCTTCACGGTTGGCCAGTGAATGTCCCGGAAGGTCGATGGATGAATGAACGGGACACAGGTCCGATGCATCCAGTAGCCGATGGGAACCTGCTTCGCCGGGTCCGCGGTTGAGAGCCCGACATGACACAAGTGCGGTGCCAGCGCCTCGCAGGCGGCGCGGACCTTGGCCGGCTGGGACGCGATGTCGAGCGTGAGTCCGATGTAGCCCCGGAGCTTGTCGGCGAGGATGTCCAGGGGCGCCTTGAAGATCCCGGCGATGGCCGAGACCGCGCCCGCTTCCGTGCGGAGACGCTCGATCTGGGGACCGAAGGCCTGGAAATACTGCATCATGGCCATGGCGCTCTTGACCAGGGCGACATGCCCGCGGTAGGTCGCTGTCTCCCCCGGGCGGCGTACCTCGCTGGAGACGCGGGGGAGCCACGTGTTGTACAGAAAGGCGGTGGGATCGCGGATCAATTCATCGTATTCGTCGGCCTTCATGAAGGCCTCATCCTCCGACGGTTCCATGTAGTTGAAGGCCGTATCGGCGGGGATATGCAGCCCGGGTATGGCGTAGTAGCGCAGGCCGGCCGCCTGGGTGAGCCCGGTCCAGACGTACACCATGTTGGGCACGACCGCGTCCCAGCCGAAGTCCGTGGCCGTGCGGATCGCGGCATCGAAAGCACGGCGATAGTCGTGAGCGACGTCCTGGCAGGTGCATCCGGTATAGGTCGCGGTGAACTCGGCGACGAATGGGCGAATGGGAACGGCGTCGGGCTTTTCATTGCGCATCGCGGTGACGTACCGGGCGAGGCGCTGCTGGTAGAGGATTTCAGCGTTCATGTTGTGGCGCCCCAGGGGTCGCGAGGCGCGTGGCGGACGCATGCCGGCGTCTCCTGCGTTGCGCGCGGTTCCCCTGGGGGTCAACGTCGCGACCATGCCACCCGGCGAGTGATCCTGGCTCTCCCTGGATTGCCATGAAATGCAACAAGATTAGGTTAGCCTCTTGCCATGAACCGTCCTCACCCCGTCCCTCTCCGATCCGAGGGCGGAGGAGGGCTCGCCCCCGTGGTTCAAGGACCGTGAGCCGTTCTATTGGAACGGGGAGCTTCCCATGAATCCCAGGTACTTCAAGGTCATCGCCTGCGAGATCGCCTTTCGGGAGATCTGCCATGTCGCCGCCCGGTCTCCGAACCTGCTGGACCTGGAGTTTGTCACGCAGGGGCTGCATGACCTCCCGCGCTCGGGCCTGACCGAACTCCAGCGGCGACTCGATGCCGTGCCGGCCGGCCGGTATGAGGCGATCCTCCTCGGCTACTGCCTTTGCGGAAATCTGATCGCCGGATTGCGAGCCGGATCAACGCCCTTTGTGGTCCCGCGCGCCCACGACTGCATCACCTTGTTCCTGGGTTCACGCAGCCGTTACGACGCGCTGATGGGTGACGGGCGAATGCGATACTTTTACACCTCCGGATGGCTGGAGTGCCTGGAGCGCCGCACCCGCAGATCCGATGAATGCGAAGCCGACAGTGCTGGAGAGAGAGCCAATTTCCTGCCGACGCGCGCGGCGTCGCCCGAAGGCAACCCGGTTCTATTCGCCCAGTGGGTGGAGAGGTACGGAGAAGAGAAGGCGCGTTACCTGCGGGAGGTGATGGAGGAATGGAGCCGCCATTATACGCACGGCACATTGATCGACTTTGCGTTTGCGAAGGGTCTGAAATTGGACGAGCGCGTCCGCGGGCTTTGCGAGGGGCGGGGTTGGGAGTTCGAATGCGTTCCGGGAGACCTGGCGCTCCTCCAGCGATGGGTCGACGGAGATTGGGCGGCGGAGGATTTTTTGCGTGTCGACCCCGGACAGGTTGTCCGGCCGAGCCATGATGTGGGCGTGATTCGCGCCGACGATCCCGGCGCCGCGACTTGATGGCCGGGCCTGGTTTGGAATTCGTTCGAATGCGCCTTTCCGCGGCGGTCGCCGGACAGGCCGTTACGGCGCCGGGGCCGCCGCGGGGGCCAGAGCGGGGTCGTCGAGGTCGAGGCGGTACAGGATCTGGTTGTAGTCGTAGCGCGGCGTGGGTTCATGCGCGCCACTGAATTGCCGCGTGTAAGTCCCCTCGAACAGGAGAATCGGGGAGTCCTCCGGTGTGAACTCCGGGTGCAGCCGCGGATTGTAAAAGGTGTAATCCTGGTGGCTGAGAATCCTCACCGCCTTTCCCCAGGGTCCCTGGGGATGGTCCGCCTCCGCATACCAGAGTTCGCCGAAAGCGGAGGGCTTGCCCATTGCCTGCATGAATACCGTGACCCACCGCTTCCGATAGGCGTTCCAGGCAATGGAACCGCTGTGCGGGCGGACGGCGGAACCGTCGCTCGCGGAAACGAGGGTTTCCTGGGGTGTGAGGATTTCCCAGTTCGCTGGATCCTTCCACGCCTCGAAGGTCGCGCGACATTTCAGCCTCGGAAGCGGATTGCCGAAGAGGACCCATTCCACGCCGCTGGCGTCCTTCCAAAAGGCGGGGTGTCCCTCGGGCGCGGGGGATTTCCTGTCGTTTCCGCCTTCACCGGATTTGGACCAAAAGACCCGCAGGCGTTCAAAGCGGGCATTCGCGTCGTTCCAGACACATAGGCCGCACTCGTACGCCTCCAGGGGCGGCTTGATTTTCACGTAGGTCCCGACGAGATGCGCTCTGCCGGCCGAGTCCGGCAGGCTCACATACCCGCTGACCCAGGTGGGACCCGAACCGGGCATTTCGGCGACGCCACGTGGGCGGCCCTGATCATCGGTGAAATAAGTGAAGGCCAGCCGGAGGGGCGGTTCGAACGACTGGAGCGGCGCGATGGTGGTCGTCGCGCTGGTCATGTGGAAGATGCCGAGCGGATACCGGGCCATCGTGGTGTCCCCCCAGGCCCAGAAGAGTCGACCGTGATAAACGGCGTTCTGGACGCTGTCGCAGCCGAGGACGCCCGATTCCCGCCAGTCGAGATCGGCGCCCACGGACTGGCTCTCCGCGAAAAGGCCGGCGCCCGTCAGGCGTCCGAGGCAACGGGCGATGACGGTGCGATGAACAGTGACGCGCAGCGAGCCACCGGGAACGGGCGTCAACCGCACGCCGTGGAATCCGAACCCGTCGGCCGGCACCTCATAGCCCTGGCCAATGACATCGAACCAGGTCTCACGACCCATGAGTTCGGGCAGATCGAAGGCGATGAGCCCGGCATTGTCGGAGACGAACCGGACATGGTGGGTCGTCCGAAGCTCGACGAGGGGGACCGACCAACCGGAGTCCTTCTCGACGACCGTGATTCGGCACGGTTCGAGGGCGGGGGCGCTCGGGGACGCGTGAATGCCGAGGAAGAGGAGCAGCCCGGCAAGGAGGCGGCAGGGTGAAGGGGAGGCGGATCGCATCTGGGACAGCATTGCGGAGGCCCGACCGGAGGGCAAACCAGGGGACGATGTGAGGCGGCGGACCCAGTGGTTCCGGTTCGTTACCTCGGCGGCCATGGACTCGCGGTCCATGTGCGAGGCCGATCGACCGATCCTTTGGCGGGAAGGGGGAGGAAGGCGGCGAGCCAGTCGGCGATGTGCTCGACGCGCGTCTGAGAAGCGCTGGTGGCTCGCAGGCCCGCCTGAATCTGAAGCAGACAGCCCGGGTTCGTCGTCACAACGGTCACCGGACCGAGGCCGCGAATGTGGTCCACCTTCCGGGCCTGAAGTCTGCGCGCCATGGCCGGTTCGGTCAGATTGTAGGTGCCGGCGCTTCCACAGCAGACGTCCGCCTCGGGGAGTTCGACAAAGCGATCGCCGGCGAGGACCCGCAGGATGCGGCGCGGCGGTTCGGCGACTCTTTGGGCATGAAGGAGGTGGCACGCGTCATGGCAGGTGACGCGGGAGCGCGGGGCCGCAACGCTGGGCGGTTCGTCCGTCTGTCGAGCGAGCGCCGCGAGGCCTTCGAGGAATCCGTCGGCCGCCACGAGGATCTCCGTGAGATCCCGCACGCGGGAGGCGAAATACATGGCGGGATCCGCGGCCGACGGGTCGCCACGGAGCAGGCTGCCGTACTCCTTGAGGAGCGAGCCGCAGCCGGCGGAATTGACGACGATCGCGTCGAGGGGCCCGGCCCCGGCGAAGGCATGCACATTGCGGTGGGCGGCGCGGCGCGCGTCCGCCAGGTAGCCGGAATGCGCGTGAAGCGCGCCGCAGCAGCCCTGGCCGGAGGGAATGACCACGTCGTAGCCGGCGGCGTTGAGGAGGCGAAGGGTGTTGAGATGGGTACGGGCAAAGAGCACCTGCATCACGCACCCGGTGATCAAACCCACGCGTCCGCGCCGGACAGGACCGGACGCGGGGGAGAGCGCGGGGAGGCGAAGCCGGGTCGGGGCGGAGTCGCCGTCGGAGGGGTCCATCGCGTTCGATGGGCGGGGCAGAAGCTCGAGCACCTCGCGCAGGCGCGGTGGCAGCCAGCGATCCCCGCCGGTCCGCAACAGGAGGCGAGCCGGGAGCAGCGCGATCTCGAGGCGTTCAGGGAAGGGAAACAGGTGTCGGATCACCCATCGACGAAGGATCGTCTGCAGGGGGCCGCGGGGGTGGCGCGCCTCGATATGTTCGCGTGCGGCTTCGAGGAGGTCCCCGTACTGAACGCCGCTCGGACAGGCGGATTCACAGGCACGGCAGCCGAGGCAGAGATCCAGGTGACGGACGGTTGCATCGTTGAGCGGCAGGCGGCCGGACTCGAGGGCGCGCATCAGATGGATCCGACCGCGAGGGGAATCATTTTCGTTTCCGGTTTCGAGGTAGGTCGGACAGGAGGAGAGACAAAGGCCGCAATGGACACAGGCGAGAGCCTTGCGTTCGTCCAGGAAGGAGGGCCCCGCGGCGGTGGGCGGAGATGGCATCATGCTGGGAGCGCCGGCAGGAGGCGGGAGGGATCCATCGCCTGTTTGAGTCGTTGCTCGAGGATCGACGATGGGCGGCGCACCGGTCGGAGGGCGGAGCCCTCGTGATGGAGGATGCCATTGCCGGCGCGGGCAACGAACCGGCGGTCCCCCAGGGCCTCGAGTTCCGGTCCGAGGCGGGACGGCAGATGAAGCGCACGGGCGGGTCTCGATTCCGGATCGTGCCACAAGAAATGGTCCCACCCCGGTGCGGCGCGGTCGGCAAAACCGATCGTGGACGCGCGATCGGCCTGGGCTGAGACGTCGGCCGTCGTGCCAGCGAATTCGACGGTGACCCGGCAACCCTCGCCATCGGGACGATCGCGGACGACATCCAGGGCCACGAGGCCCGGTAGCGCACGGCGGGCGGTGGCGGCGAGCTGCGCGGCCGCGGCCGGCGTCGGCCGGCTGGCCTCGAGGGCGAGTGTGGCTTCGGGGAGGGGAAGGAGTTTGAAGGTCACGCACACGGGAATCCCCAGGCAGCCGTGGGAGCCGATGAAGAGCTTATGCAGGTCGTAGCCGGCAACGTTCTTGACGACGCGCCCCCCGGAACGGATGAGGGACCCGTCGGCGAGCAGGACTTCGAGTCCGATGAGGTGGTCACGAACGGTGCCGAACCCGAAGCGGCGCGGACCCGTGAGGTTGCCGTCGATGACGTCGCGGAGCGTGAGCCGGTCGGGCAGCGGCGGATCGAGAGGGAGCCACTGTCCATGAGCAGCGAGGGAATGCTGAAGCGCGGCCAGGCCCGCGCCACATTCCACGGTGCACGTCAGATCGGATGGCGAATGATCCCGGATGCGATCCAGGGAGCGAAGGTCGATGGTCCCGATGGTCTGGCAGACCGCCGCCTTTTGAGCCACGGCCTCCTGGAGTTCTTCGATGCTCGCCGGTCGGAGGGTCATGCAACGGGAGGCCGGAGGCATGGGCGGTCACGCGGCCGCCTGCTTGACCGGCACGAAATCAACGCAGCGTTTGGAGCCGGGGAACATCTTGTGGGGATTGCAGCAATGGTCCGGATCGAAAACGGCGCGAAGGCGCTTCATCGCGTCGAGGGAGGCGGTGTCGAACTGGCGTGCCATGAAATCCATCTTCTCCACGCCGATTCCATGTTCCCCAGTGACGCTTCCTCCCAGGCGGATGCAGTGTTCGAGGATCTCGTTTCCCGCGGCGACGGCGCGACGGACCTCGTCCGGGTGGCGTTCGTCATAAAGCACGAGCGGATGAATGTTGCCGTCGCCGGCGTGAAAGACATTGGGGATTCGGAGGCCGTATTTCTCCGAGGTCCGGGAGATGAAGGCCATGATCTCCGGCAGGCGCGATCGCGGAACGACGCCGTCCTGGGTGAGGTAGTTGGGGCTGAGACGACCGATGGCGCCGAAGGCGCGTTTGCGTGATTTCCAGAGGGCGGCGCGCTCCTCCTGGTTGCGGGCGGCACGAACCTCGCGCGCGCGATTGCGTCGGCAGAGTTCATCGATTTGGCTGGCCTGCGGGCCGAGTCCGGCCGCGAGTCCGTCCAGTTCCACGATGAGGACGGCCCCTGCGTCGGTCGGGAAGCCGAAGTGATAGGCCTCTTCGACGGCGCGGGTGATGAGTTGATCCATCATTTCGAGCGCAGCGGGGACGATGCCCGCGGCGATGATGTCGCTCACGGTCTGGCTGGCGTCGGCGACGGTTTCGAAGACCGCGAGGAGGGTGCGCCAGTCCTCGGGGATGGGGACCAGCCGCAGGAGGGCTCGTGTGACGACGCCGAACATGCCTTCGGCGCCAATGACGACGCCGCGGGCATCGACACCCTCGTCCTGTTCGCCTTCGTCGGGAGCCGTTCCGAGCCAGGTCACCTGCCCGTCCGGCAGGACGAGTTCCAGGCCGAGGACATGATGGGTCGTCACACCGTACTTGAGGGTGTGGGGCCCGCCGGAGTTTGTGCCGATGTTACCGCCGATGGTGCAAGCGCCCTGGCTGGAGGGATCGGGGGCATAGAGGAGTCCGTGAGCGGCGGCGGCCCGGCTGACCCACAGGTTGACGCAACCGGCCTCGACGAGTGCCCTGCGGTTCTCGGCGTCGATCCCGAGGATGCGATTCATCCGGCTGAGGGAGATCATCACGCCACCGTCCACGGCCAGCACGGCGCCGCTCAGGCTGGTTCCCGCGCCGCGCGGGATGATGGGCAATCGATGCTCGCGCGCGAGACGAACGACGCGCGCGACCTCCTCGGTCGTGCGCGGCAGAACGACAAGCTGTGGGAGACGTCGCTCCAGCGTGTAGGCATCGCATTCGTACACGAGCAGGTCCTCGGTACGCGCCAGGACGCCGTCCTCGCCGACGACCTGTTGGAAGGCAGCGATGAGCGTGGGGGACATCACGGGGGAGTGTAGGCGGTTGGCACACGGGTGTCGCGCCGGGAGTTTGTCATTGCAGGTGTCGACACGAGTCGGCTTAGCGTTTGGACATGCAAGTTCCCGCAGGATTTCGTCCGCCGCGCCGGTTGTTGATGGGGCCGGGGCCCAGCCTCGTGGCGCCGAGCGTCTACGAGGCGCTGAGCCGGCCGGTGATTGGCCACCTCGATCCCGAGTTCGTGCGGATGATGGAGGAGACCAAGGGGATGCTCCGGACTGTGTTTCAAACGGGGAACCGATTGACGTTTCCGGTGAGTGGAACCGGAAGCGCGGGGATGGAGTTCTGCTTTGTCAATCTCCTGGAGCCTGGGGACGAGGTGATCATCGGGGTCAACGGGGTCTTCGGCGCGCGCATGGTCGACGTCGCGACCCGTTGTGGGGGGAAGGTGACCCGGGTCGAGGCAGAATGGGGCCGGATCATTGAACCGGCGGCAATCGCCGAGGCGCTTGCACGCGTGCGACGGCCGAAGATGGTGGCGATCGTCCATGCGGAGACCTCGACCGGCGCCCTGACGCCTGTGGAGGAGATCGCGCGAATGGCCCGGGACGCGGGCGCCCTGATGGTGCTGGACACGGTCACCTCCCTGGGCGGGTGCCCGGTGAGGGTGGACGCCTGGGGAGTGGATGCGGTCTACAGCGGAACGCAGAAGTGCCTGAGTTGCCCTCCGGGGTTGGCCCCCGTGTCGTTCAGCGACCGCGCAGGGGACGTGGCGCGGAGGCGACGGACGCCGGTGCAGAGCTGGTATCTGGACGTGAATTTGTTGGCGGCCTACTGGGGCGAGGAACGCACATATCATCACACGGCTCCGATCTCGATGGCCTATGCGCTCCACGAGGCGCTGCGCCTGGTGCTCGAAGAGGGGTTGGAGGCGCGCTGGGCCCGGCACCAGCGGCATCACGAAATGCTGGCGCGAGGTCTGGAGGCATTGGGCCTGATGCTGACGGCGCAGGAAGGGCATCGACTGTGGTCCTTGAACGCCGTGGGCGTGCCGTCGGGCGCGGATGAGGCGGCGATTCGACGGGAGCTTTTGAACGAGTTTCAGATTGAGATTGGCGCGGGCTTGGGCCCGCTGAAGGGCAGGATCTGGAGGGTGGGGTTGATGGGCGAGACGAGTCGGGAGCAGCATGTCCGAACCTTGCTGGAGGCGCTTGGAGTCCTTTTGAGTCGAAAGAATCCCTCCCATTGAAAGGCAGGGCCGGCCGGATCCTCCGATCCTTCAGGAGTGTTTCGCAGGTTGACTTCGCAAGGGTCTGATTCACCCTGCTGGATCATTATTGGTTACCTGAATTCCCACGGGGCAGAGGGAGATGATGTAGCCGCCGCGCCCAGTGCGACCGGTCTTTTGAAAGAGCAGGATGTGCCGGTGGAAATCGGGGCCGGCCGGACCTCAAGGCGCTGATTGGGTGTTGCCGCGAATGTCGGTTTTTTCGGCTGAGTACTCACCACAGAGATGAAGGATCGCCGGCAGTTGCGCCGCTATCACAAGGCCCAACAAAGGCTGGTCACCGCCTGGCTTTGTCTGACGGTCCTTGGGGCGGTCCTTGGCACCTTCATCTGGCGCCAGGCGTCGCGGAGTCTTGCTCAATCGCACCGCGAGGTGGCGTTCAACAGTTGTCTGGATCGCATTCTCAAGCTTCTCGTGGATGCGGAGACCTCGCAGCGGGGATTCACGATCACGGGAGACGTTGATTTTCTCGAGCCGCTCGTCCGGGCGACCAATGAACTCGACCACGAGTTCACCAACGCGGTGGAGATGGCGAGGACCCAGCCGGAGCTCCTGGAACAGGTTGTGGATTTGCGGGCGAAGGCGGTGGAACTGGTGGACCTGAATCGGCAGACGGTTGAGGCTCGTCGGACGCAGGGCTTCGAATCCGCGGCGGCCCTGGTGAGGGCGAAGGAAGGCAAGAAACGGATGGACAGCATCCGGAAGATTGTCGGGGACCTGCAGCAGGCGCGGGCGGAGCTGGCGGCGCGGGAGGGGGACCCGGCGAGAGAGACCTTTCTCCGGGCGGAACTCATCAGCCTGGTGGTCGGTCTGCTGGCGGTCGGGGCCGGGGTGATTGCGCTGATCCTTTCGCGCGCCTCGGCGCGGGTCCAGGTGCGGGAACTTGAGATGGCCCGGGCACGGCGAGAGGCCGAGCGGGCGAGCGAAGAGAAGAGCGCATTCCTGGCGAACGTGAGCCACGAGATCCGGACGCCGATGAACGCCATCCTGGGCTTCACGGACCTCCTCGACGGGGAAATCCACGAACCCAAGCTGAAGGGATTCCTGCGCATCATCCGCTCGAGTTCCGGTTCCCTGCTGCGGCTGATCAATGATGTGCTGGATCTCTCACGAGTAGAGGCCGGAAGACTCGCCTTTCATCCCGAACCGACCGACCCGCGCGAAGTCTGCGAGTTCGTGCGAACCATGTTCTCCGACCAGGTCCGGCAGAAGGGGATCCGGCTCGATTGCCACGTGGCGGAGGCGCTCCCCCGGGCTGTGCTCCTCGACAGGGTCCGGCTTCGCCAGATCCTGGTAAACCTGGTGGGCAATGCGGTGAAGTTCACGGACCAGGGCGGCGTCGATGTTGCGGTGAAGGCGGAGAAACTGGAGCGGAGCAGTGTCGTGGATCTCATCATCGAGGTGCAGGACACCGGACCGGGGATTCCCGAGGAGAAGCTGGACACCATCTTCCAGCCGTTTGCTCAGATTGGGGTTGACCCTGTCAAGGAACTGGGTGGGACGGGTCTTGGGCTGGCGATTGTCAAGCGCCTGACGGAGGGGATGGGGGGAACCGTCACCGTCGCGAGTGTCATCGGCCAGGGAGCGGCCTTTAGTCTCCGGTTTCCCGCCGTGGAGATCTCGGCGCGGCTGCCGACCTCGGAGGCGCTGGATCTGCATGAATCCGTGGATTTCGGGGCGCTTCAGGAGTCGACCATCCTGGCCGTGGACGACAACGAAGCGAACCTGGAGCTGATTCGCGAGCTGTTCAAGAAGACCGGGCATACGGTCGAGGTTGCGGGCAACGGGGAGGAGGCCCTCGAGTTGGTGCGGCGTTTGCGGCCGGATCTCGTGCTGCTGGACGTCCGCATGCCGCGCCTGGACGGGAACGAAACCCTCGATCGCATTCGCGCGATGCCGGGATTGGAACTGCTCCCGGTGATTGCCGTGACCGCGTCGAATCTGCTGGAGGAGGAGGGGGTTCTGCGTCGCCACTTCAGCGGGTTCATCCGGAAGCCGTTTCGGCCCAGGGAACTCTTCGATCAGCTTGCGTTGTTCATTCCCCGAAAGACGGCCGGGTCGCAGGGGGCGGAGGCGGCAGCCGCTCGCGAGCCGGCGGGCCTGCCTTCTACCTCGGCGCGCCAGCAGGAGGAGTTGGTGAGTGAATTGGCACGCATGCTGACGCGGGAATGGCCGAACCTTCGTGACACGGCCGCCATCAACGAAGCCAGGACGTTCGCCAGCCGCGTCCGGGAGCTGGGCCTGGCCGCGGGAAACAGTCGCGTCGTTGCGTTTGCGGAGGTCCTTGAGGAGCACGCCGCGGCCTATGCCGTCCAGGCACTGGAGGCGCACATCGCCGGTTTTCCGCGACTTGTCGAATCCCTGGGAAGTCCCGGGACAGGCGGACCGGCGGAGTGATCGCCGCGCGATCCCAATGCCTGTGATCTTCCTCCTGTTCGTGGCCGTTTTGGGGCTTGCCACCCCGCGCGTGGAGGCAGCCGTTGCCGCCTGGCCCGCGTTCCGGGGATTGCACCGATCCGGCGTCGCGTGGGATGGCGGGTTTCCTCTGGATTTCGGCCCGGAAACCAACGTGATGTGGGGTGTTCCGTTTCCGGGAGCGCCTTCGTCACCTGTCGTCTGGGAACACCACCTGTATCTGACGGGCCTCGAACAGGGTTTGCTCACGACCTTCGCCCTGGATGCCTCGACAGGCCGCCTCGAATGGAAGGCGGGCGTGGAACCGGGCAGGACCGAGCCCGGCTCGCGTCTGAGCCATCCCGCCGCTGCCACTCCCGTGACCGATGGCCGGCTCCTGATCGCGTATTTCGCTCCATTCGGCCTGGTCGCCTACGACCGGACCGGCCGGGAGGTGTGGAGACACAGGATCCCCACACCGGTGACTCAACATGGCGCCAGCAGCTCACCCGTTCTCGCCGGAGACCTCGTCTTGCAGGTGTGCGACCAGGACGCTGGATCGTTCGTGCTCGCGCTGGACAAGGCGTCGGGGACGGTTCGATGGAAGACCGAGCGGCCGGAGTTTCGCCGGGGATTCTCAACGCCGCTGCCCTGGCCGCCGGAGGCCCCGGAGGAGGTCGTCGTCGCGGGGACCTTGCGGTTGGTGGCCTACGGACTCGATGACGGTGCGGAACACTGGAGCGTGCGGGGCCTTCCGAATGAGATGGTGGCGTCGCCGGTCGGCGGAGACGGTTGGGTTTATGTGGCCGGATGGACCTACGGCGCAGGAGTGCCCCGGATGCCGGCCTGGGACGGCCTCGCGGCGCGGGGCGATCAGGATCATGACGGTGAACTCACGCGCGAGGAGGCGCCGGCCGGGCCGGCCAGGCAGCAGTTCGCGTACATGGACGCCGACAGAAATGGACGGGTGACGCGAGAGGAGTACGAGGCCATCGCGACGATCTTCAATGCCTCGAGCAATGCGGTGTTCGCGGTCCGGCCAGGCGGCCGGGGCGACGTCACGGCGAGCCGGATCGAGTGGCGGCAGTCAAGAGGCCTGCCGTACGTGCCATCGCCGTTGTTTTACGAGGGTCGCCTCTACCTCGTGAAAAACGGCGGGCTGGCATCCTGTCTGGACGCTCGCACTGGCAAGTTTTGGTATCAGGAGGAGCGGATGGGCGCGGGCGCCCTGGGGGATTACTACAGCTCCCCGGTCGCCGGGGGAGGCCGGATCGTGGCCATTTCGCAGGCGGGAATGGCGGTGGTGTACCGGGCTGGAGACACCTTCGAAGTGCTCCGGCGCAATGCGCTCGGGGAACCTGTGCTGGCGACGCCTGCGATTGTGGACGGTGTCCTTTACGTGCGCACGGCGGGGCACCTGTACGCCTTTGCCGATCGCCAACCGGATAATGGTCACCCAGCCGGGGGCCGGCATCCTGCCGAAGGACCGGGGGCGACGGAATGATGACGCGCCTCCCGCGAGCCGGCCTCGGCTGCCCGCTCGTCACAGGCCCCCGAAACGGCGATGGCGCCGGGTGTATTCCTCGAGTGCCGCGTAAAACTGGGGCTTGCGGAATTCAGGCCAGAGGGTGTCGGTGACGACGAACTCGGCGTAGGAGATCTGCCAGAGGAGAAAATTGCTGATGCGCAGTTCGCCGCTCGTGCGAATGAGGAGATCCGGGTCCGGCCAGTTGCGGGTGTACAGGTGGTCGGCAACCATCTTTTCGGTGATCTCGGCCGGGTCGACGTTGCCGGACTTGACCTTGGCGGCGATCGCGCGGATGGCGTCGACGATCTCGGTCCTTCCTCCGTAGCTGAGACAGAGGATGAGGCAAAGACCCTTGTTCCTGTCGAGGGCCGCCTTGCTCTTCTTCAACTGGTCCTGGACGAACTCGGGGAGCCGCCAGATCTGGCCGATGGCTTCGAGCCGGACGTTGCTGCGGTCCAATTCCGGGATTTCATTTTTCAGATACCGGGCCAGGTATTTCATGAGGGTGTCGACCTCGTCCTTGGGCCGGTTCCAGTTCTCCATGGAGAAGGCGTACAGGGTGAGATAGCGGACGCCGAGTTCACCGGCGGCGCGGACGATGGTCCGCACCGATTCGGCGCCCTGGCGATGGCCTTCGACGCGCGGGAGTCCGCGTTTTTTGGCCCATCGCCCATTTCCATCCATGATGATGGCGATGTGCCGGGGCAGGTTGGCCCGGGCCTCGGGGCTGAGATGAGCAGCGACGGTGGTCACACGAGAATGGTCTGTTCGCGTGCCGGGCCGACACTGGCAAGGGTGAGGCGCGCGCCGGACATCTGGGCGATGCTGAGCAGGTAATGGCGGCAGTGGACGGGGAGTTGCTCCCATTGCCTGGCCTCGGTGGTCGGGATTTGCCATCCGGGGAATTCCTCGTAAACCGGCTGACAGGCTGCGAGGACCTCCACGTCGGACGGGACATGCCGAAGGACCTGGTCGCCGGAGCGGTAGCCGACACAGACCTTGATGACGGGGACCGTGTCCAGGCCGTCGATATTCGTGACGGCGAGTTCATCGATCCCATTGACCATCGCGGCATGCCGGGTGACGACGGCGTCGAACCAGCCGCAGCGCCGCGGGCGCCCCGTGGTGGCGCCGAATTCGCGTCCCAGCGCGTGCAGGAGATCGCCGAGGCCGGGGTCCTCGGTGGGCAGCGGGCCTTCGCCGACCCGTGTGGTATAGGCCTTCATGACGGCGGTGACGCGGTCCATGCGGTTCGGGGGCACGCCGGAGCCTGTGCAGGCTCCGCCCGCGGTGGTGTTGGAGGACGTGACGTACGGGTAAGTGCCGTGGTCGATATCGAGAAACGTTCCCTGCGCGCCCTCGAAGAGGATATTCTTCGCGCTGCGCGTGGCGGCATGGAGATCAAGAACGGTATTGGTCACGAAGGGCCGAAGCCGGTCCGCGGCGGCGGAGTACTCCTGGAGCAGAGCGTCAAAATCCAGGGCGGGGGCGCCGAGCGCTGCCAGAACCTCGTTGTTTTCGTCGAGGCGTTCGCGCAGGCGGACCGGGAAACGAGCGGGGTTGATGAGATCGATCATGCGCAGGCCGACGCGCGCGGCCTTGTCGCCGTAGGTCGGGCCGATGCCGCGTTTGGTGGTTCCCAGGCGGCCGTGGGCCTTGCGGACCTCGCGTTGGGCGTCGAGTTCGCGGTGCCATGGGAAGACGACGTGGGCGGTCTCGGAGATGCGAAGGTAGTCGGGCCGAACCTGGACTCCGAGTTGCTGCAGGCCATCGATCTCCTGAACCAGCCCGACCGGATCGATCACCACGCCATTGCCGATGACGCAAACCTTTTCAGGCCGCAGAATGCCGGAGGGGATCAGGTGGAGGACGTATTTCCGAGGACCGACAAAGACGGTGTGACCGGCGTTGTTGCCGCCTTGGGTACGGACGACGATGTCGGCCTGTTCGGTGAGGACATCGATGATCTTGCCTTTGCCTTCGTCGCCCCATTGGGCGCCGACCAGGATGGTGTTCATTTCAGGTGATGCGGCATGCGCATCCCTGGAAGAGGAGGCGCGACAGCCGGCAGACAACAAAAGGCCCCGAAGCCGCGGGTAACCTCGGGGCGCAAACAAGTCGGTTACCTGTGGAGGCTAGGAACGCGAAAGGGGTCGATCAACAGTATTGTCGAATCCCGGGAAGATGGCGAACAACGCGGGTGTGCCCCTACCGTTGGAGGCGATATGCGTGTGCTGATCGGAGGCTGCGGGTACCTCGGCTGCGCCCTCGGAAGACGCCTGATCGCTAAGGGACACGCGGTCACGGGAGTGCGTCGGTCGGCGGATGGCCGCGGGCAACTCGAGGCGCTTGGCATCCGGGCAAGGTCCCTGGATCTCGCCAGTCCGACGGATCTTCTCCAACTCCCGCCGGACTGGGACTGGGTGGTTCATTGCGCGGCACCCTCCAGCGGCGACGAGTCGGCGTATCGTCGGGTCTACCTCGAGGGCATGCGCCGGTTGATCGAGTGGCTGGAGTCTCATCCGCCGCGGGCCTTTGTCTTCACGAGCAGCACGTCGGTGTACGGACAGTCCGATGGATCCGTGGTGACCGAGGAATCTCCCGCCCAACCCGGGACACCGACCGCCAACGCGCTGGTCCAGGCCGAAGGATTGCTCTTGAAGGCGGCCGAGGGTGGTTTTCCCGGGCGCATCCTTCGCGTGGCCGGGATTTACGGTCCGGGTCGGAACCGCATTGCCGCGGCCGCGCGGGGTGGGTGGCAGATTCCTTCGGATTTGGGCCGGTGGGTGAACATGATTCATCGAGACGACCTGGTGGAGGCCATCATCATGGTCCTGGAGCGCGGACGGGACGGCGTGGTGTACAACGTCTCGGACGGAACGCCGGTTCGGCAGCGGGAATTTCAGTCCTGGCTTTGTGGTGCGATGGGCCTGGATGCCTCGCGATGTTCCAGCGGCCGTCAGGGTTCAGCGACGGGACGCGGGAGCAGCAACAAGCGCGTCTCCTCGGATCGGATTCAAGCCGAGTTGGGGTGGCGCCCGCGTTATCCGAGTTTCCGCGAGGGTTACGCAGGATGGATCGACGAATGGCGAAAGGGCGGGTCCAGCGAGGGATGGGGTGAAGGGTTCGCGCCTTGAACCTGCGTAGCCGCCGACGTGAGAGACTGTCTGAGGAGGCGGAGACCCGTCCCCTTCGCCTCGTCACCCGGATGGTTGCGAGGCGGCGATGCACGGAGAGACCCCGCGGGTGCGGACGCCCGCGTGCGGTTTCCGCTATTTGCCCACCGTGCTGTAAGCGGCACTGGGATTGAGTTCAAGCCGCAGGTCCCGCAGGCGGAGTTCGGCCGGGCCGCCGGCCAATTCGAAGGCGACCAACCCCTGCCTGGCGCCCGAGGGATCCTCGATCTCGATACAGGGCAACCCGTTGAGGGCGAAGCGGAGGCGATTGCCGCTGGCGACGATCTCCAGGAGGTTCCATTCGCCGGCCTTGACCGGGGCCGATTGCGATTTATCGGCGATGACACCGCGGTCGGCGGTGTCGTTGAGTTTTCCCCACCCTTTGGCGCCGAGGGCGATCTCGTAACCGCGGGTCTGGCCTTCCACGGTGGGTTCAGCGCGGAAGTAAATGCCGGCGCCGGCGGAGTCCGGCTTGAGGAGGGCCTGGAGGACGAGCCTGAAATCGCCGACAATGAGGTCGCTGCGGAGGTCCTGAGGCCCCTGCGCGCTCCCGGTCGGGCGCCCGATGATCTGGCCGTCCTCGACGTGCCAGACCGATTCGTCCCCCTGCCACATGGAGAGATCACGACCATTGAAGAAGAGGCCAACCGTGTCGGCTGTGGCGAGCATGGGCGACTGACCGGGGCGGCCTAAATAGTAGACGAGATCGCGGAATTCCTGGTCGGCGAGCGGTTTCAGGAGGCCCTCCGGCATCATGGAAAGCTGGCTTTCGGTGATTTGGTCGATGTCGGCGCGGGGGAGGTTGAGGGTCTCGGTTGCGGTGGCGAGCATGAGGGACTTGTTGTCCTGTTGCTTCACAATTCCCGTCAGGACGCGGCCGTCCTTCATTTCGACCGTGGAAGCGCGGAATTCGTTGGGGATGATCGCGTTGGGGTCGAGGACGTTTTGCAGGACGTAATCGACGTCACCGCGATTGGAGCCGGTGAGGTCGGGGCCAACCTTGCCGCCGACATCGAAGAGCGTGTGGCATTGCTGGCAGATCTTGGCAAAGACCGCGCGTCCGCGGATCGCATCGCCGGGCGTCGAGCCTCCCGCCCAGTAGAGCCGCTTGTACTGCTCGATCTGCGCCTGGGCGTCGGTTCCTACTTCCCGGTAGCTGCCGTACACGCGGGTGAGCGCCTGGTTGACGGTGTCGTCATTGAGATTCCGAAGCTGGCGGGCAACGTCGGCCGTGAGGTCCTTGGAGGGGACGGAGCCTGATTCCATGGCCCCGAGGAGCGTCCGAGCCGAGGAGACCCGCGAGGCGAGCGTGGCCAATGCCTCCCGGCGTTCGGTTCCGGAAAGGCGCGGGTAGAGAGCCATCACCGCCGGGGCGGTCGCCGGATCGTCAAAAGCCGCCAAGGCGCGGATCGCGGGGCCCCGCATGGACGGATCGGAGAGGAGGCCTCGAAGGGTGTTGGGAAGACCAGGATCGCGGACGCCGACCAGGTCGCGGAGGGCGCCCTGTCGCGTCGGCGCGGGGAGATTGGTGTCCGTCACGGCCGCCCGCGTGGCCGTCAGCGCGGTTTCCGAGCCGAAGGTCAATCCCAGCGAACGGGAGAGGGTGCGCACCTCGGGTTTGGGGCTGGCCGCGAGCCGGGATTCGACGGAGGACCATCCTTCGGGCATGGGCACGCGGCGTCGACCCTGAAAGGCGTCATGAAGTCCGCGGAGGATGTCGAGTTGGACCTGGGGATCCGAGGATTCACCGATCCTATGGATCAGCGATGCCAGGGTATCCGCTGCCCTGCCCGGGGTGGCTGCCAGCAGAAAAAGGACGAGGACCAGGCGCTTCATGAAGGGGCGCATCGTCGCGATCGGCGGGGGGCAGGCTCAAGGCGATTATTTGCAGCACGAGTCAGAGCATGCCCATGTCCCGGATTCGGGAGAGGGTTTCGTCGGGGTCGCGGTGAAGGATGGTCTGCCAGCCTCTGCGGTTCCCTGTCTCGATGTTCTCGGGTCGATCGTCGAGATAGAGAAGATCGGCGGCGCGCGCGCCCGCGAGTTGTTCGACGACGTCGTAGATGGGGGCGTCGGGTTTCATGACCCGGTGTTCGTAGGAAAGGACGTAACCGTTGAACCGCCCGAAGAATGGGAAATTGCGCCGGATATGCTGGATGGCGAGGTCGTTGGTGTTGGAGAAGATGTAAGTAGGGAGGCCGCGCGCGCGAAGGCCCTTGTGGAGGGAGATCATCGGCGGAATCTCCGTGAAGATATCCGCGAAATAACCGGCAAACTCCTCGAAGGATCCGTCGAATCGCGCGCGCGCGGCGAGTTCGGTGAAGAATTCCGCCGAGGTCATTTCCCCTCGTTCGTAGGCCGGGAGGAGCGGCGAGCTGAGGAGCAGCCGATCCAATTCTTCCAGGGAAGCCTTGCTGCGTGCCGCGAGGCGGCGCACGACGATGCTGTAGTCGAAATCGAGAAGGACCTTGCCGAGGTCAAAGACAACAACGGAGGGGGGATGCGACATAGGCGGGCTCGGGGGGGGGTGCATGGACGCTGCGACGGACGGCCGGGACCGGTCGGTTTATGTGACCGGGCGCCGTCCCTCGATGGCCCGACTGAGGGTGAGTTCATCGGCGAAATCCAATCCGGAACCGGCGGGGAGACCCGCCGCCAGGCGGGTGACGGTCACACCAGCCGGGGAGAGGCGTTCGGCAAGATAATGTGCGGTGGCGTCGCCCTCGACGTCGGTGCCCAGGGCTAGGATCACCTCGCGAACGGCCTCGGCGGGGAGTCGTGCCTCGAGTTCCGTGAGACGGAGATCTTCGGGGCCGACGCCATTCACGGGAGAGAGGCGGCCGCCGAGGACGTGGTATTTGCCGCGAAAGGACCCGGCCTTTTCGAGGGACAGGATATCGGTGGGCCGCTCGACGATGCAAAGCAGGGCGGGGTCGCGGGCGGGATCGGCGCAGATGGCGCAGGGGGATTCCTCGGTGAGGGCCCCGCAGACCCCACACATCCGGATGCGACGGCGCGCATCGAGGAGGGCATTGGCCAATTCGTCGACGCGCGCGGCATCCGATTGGACGATATGCAGGGCGATGCGTTCTGCAGACCGCGGACCGATTCCCGGGAGTCGGCTCAAGGCGGCGGCGAGCGTCGCGAGGGGCGCCGGGAGCCGGATCATGAATGGCAATCGAGGTGGGATGCGGGGCCGGGGCCGCCGCCTGCCTCACATCAAACCGGGCAGTTGGAGTCCACCGGCGACGGATCCCATTTCCTGGTTCTGGATCTCCTTGGCCTGGGACAGCGCCTGGTTGACCGCCGTCACGACGAGGTCCTCGAGAAGGGTGATATCGGAGGGGGTCACGGCCTGGGGATCGATCTTGATGGCGGCAAGGGTTCCGTCGCACCTGGCGATCGCCTTGACAGCACCGCCGCCACTGGTGGCTTCGACGGTGCGACTGGACAACTCGGCCTGCTTGGCCTCGAGCTGTTTCTGAATCCGGGCCGCCTGCTTCATCAACTTGCCGATGCTGGACATAAGACAGAATGACGCGCGGTTGACGGACGGCCCGAATCAAGACGGCACGTCCATGCGAGTCAGCTAAGCGGAGGTCGACGGTTGCCGCAATGGTGAAGTCATGGTGAAGTTGCCGCGCAGCGCGGGTGGGGTGGAGGGCAAATCCCCTGATGGATCCTGAAGGAGGCATGTGCCAACCGACGCTTGCAAATCCCACGCGCCGACGGCCAAGCTGGCTACTCCTGCCCGGGGGCAGGAAGTGAACCGGCGTGTCGACCGGCTTCCATGTTGTGCCATGAGTGACAAGCCCGAAATCGAGCTCGATTTAGATCTTCAACTGCTTCCAGCCTGGGCGCGACAGCCCCAGACGACCAATCGCTATGCGGACTTCGATGACACGGGCGACCGCGAGCGTCGGGGGCCGCGGGGGCGAGGCGGCGACCGGGGGCCCTATCGCGAGGGCCGACCGGATTCGCGCGGACCGCGTCCGGATCGGGGAGTTGGTGCCGGCGGTGGTCGACCCTTTCGGCGGCCCGGGCCGGAGGGGCGCGGCCGACCGCGGGGCGAAGGCGCGGACCGTGGCGGACCGAGGATGGAACGTCGCGAACCGCTGGAGGAGCTGCCGGAGGGGATCACGGTCGACCTGGTTCCGGAGCCCGCCGGCGTGGATTCTCTGACCCGGCAGATCCGACAGACCGGGCGCGCGTACCCGCTCTTCGACATTGGCCACCTGATCCTCAAGCGGCCCGACCGGTATCAACTCGACTTTCGCGCCTCGGGAAATCTCGCGGACGGCTCGCCTCGTCAGTTTTACGTCTGCAGCCTCGATGACTCCGTGTGGATGACGGAAGGCGAGGCCGTCCGTCATGTGCTCAACCGTCATTTCGACACCTTCTATCAGACGGAGCGCATTGCGGTGGAACCTCCGAAGGGGACCTATACGTTTGTCGCCCAATGCGGCATGAGCGGCGTGATCCTCGGGCCTCCCAACCTTCACGACTACCAGGCCAAGCTCCAGCGGCTGCATTCGGAGCGCTTCTCCCGCGTGCCATTCGACGTCTACAAGTCGCGGGTCCGGATCGTGCGTGACGAGGCGGTGGTGAAAAAGTGGATCGAAGACCAGAGCTTCCGGGCCGAGTTCACCTGTCTGAACGTTCCGGAGCCTCTGAAACTGGCGAGCCGCGAGGCGGTCGAGCAGCACTTCCGTCAGGTGCACCTGCCGAATATCATCCGACCGGTGACGAGCCACGTGGTGCGTTCATCGGCGTCGCGCGATCTGTTGCCCCCGCCATTGAAGCGATTGGCCCGGCGCGAATTTGATCTCCAACAGCGGTTCCCCCTGAAACTGGTGACGCGGTTGAGCGAGGATTTCGCCCATCGGAGTCTCCATTTCTTCAAGGTCAACAAGACCGTCCTGCATGTCGCAGTCGCGCGGCCGCGATATCTCGACCTCGAGACAAGCCCGGTGTCAGACGGCATTCGACGGATCATCGAAACCATCGAGAGGCACCGAGGCTGCACACGGCGGAAACTGTTGGAATCCCTGGGGGTGCCGCTTCCAGCGGAGCCGGCACCGGGGGCCGAGGCGGGGAGCGAGGCTCCGCCGTCCGCGGAATTCCAGACGATCGTGACGGACCTTCACTGGCTCGTGCACGAGGGGCACGTGATTGAGTTTGCCAATGGCCAGCTCGAGGTGGCGCGCAAGCCGGCGCCCAGGCCGCCACCGCCGGTCCGGCCGCCCCCGCGCGCCGAGGCCGCGGCCGTGGCGCCGCCGGAGGTTGCGCCGGGTTCTCCCGCCGAAGCGAACACAGGGTCGGCGGCGGCCACAACAACTCCGGTGGAACCTCCTGGCGTGGAGCCCGGTGCCGATGCCGCCCCGGCTGAGAGTTCGGCCGAGCCCGGCGAGGCCGCGGAGCCTGACACCACACCAGTTGGAGCTGGATCGACGCCAGGGTCAGAGGGGGAATCCAGTCCGCCTGCGGCGGAGGACCCCGGGAATGATGCCGCGGAGACCGGGGAATCGCGCTCGATGGAGTCGACGGCTGAATCGGTCGCGCCGGAGACAGGTGTCGAAGGCAGTGTTCCTGAGCCCGCATCGCCCCCGGCGGGCGAGGAGGTCGTGCCCGACGAGGCCCGGGTCAATCCGTCCTGAGACGATTCTCACCTGGCGTAGGACGGGACTTGGTGGGGTGAATGCCGTCCGCTGGCGCGGTGACGCCGGGGTCCGTCGTGCGTCGCCTCCGGCTTCCCTGCCTATGCGCTCATGAACGTCGTCCGATAGAGGGTGGGGTTCGTTCCCGGCGCCGTCAGCGCGATGCACGGACCCGACGCCATCCTGCGGAATTCGGGAGAACAGATGGCTCGCAGATGGCCCTCAACCGGGACCGAATCGGACACGGTCCGCGCGCCGGTCACCTCGACGCGCCTCCACGCGGCATCGAATCCGACGGTGAATCGGACGGCGCCTCGATTTCCTTGATAGAAGCGGGGATTGCCTGCCTCGGGCTCCAATTGGGTGCCGGGTGCGAATTGCCACGCGACCATGAATTCCGCCGAGATCCTCGGGGAGGACGGCGTGAAGAGATCATCCACACGCCAGCCGTCATTCCCCGATTCATGGACCCGGCGGATCTCGCGCCGAACAGTCCCTGACGAAAGGCGGAGTTCACCGCGGAGGCCTGCGTCGGGGAGTTCTGTCCAGGTGGGGACTTCGTGGTGCCCTTCCCAAAGGAACGCCCCAAGACGACGCGGGAAATCATCGGCGAGCGGGTGCGGCCCGTTGTGGGCGTCCCAACTGGCGAGCCAGTTCCGGAGCCGTGGATCGGCGAAGTAGGCCCCGGTTCCCGGGTCGATGATCAACGCAGTGTCATCGAGCCAGAGCGACAGGTGAAGGGCGTCGAGGTGAGCGTGCGCGGCCGGACGCAGGTACCCGAGCGGGGAAAGGTCCCAGCGCGCAAGCCAGCGCCGGGTCCAACAGACCGCCTGGCCCGAGTCAGGGTATACCAGCCAATCGCCGGCGGCGCGAAGGCAGGCGGGCTTCGGCGCGGGAGGCGGGGGTTCTCCCATCCACCAGCAGAGGTGCGGGCTTGTGGCTGGATCCGCGAACCAGCGGTACCATTCGTTGGCGGCGCCGGCCTCGTCGGCATGAAGCGGGACGACGGTGGCGCTGTCGGAATCGCCAAAGTCCCATGGGTCGGACGGGGCCTGCACGGTGAGGAAAAAATCCGCGGCCCTTTGGAGTCGTTCGTCGACCGCGGTTGCGACGGATCGTCCGGCGGTCTTCAACGCCTGCGCCGCCTGCCAACAGAGTTCCCACGCGAAGCGATGGTAGTGGAGGGCCTGTTCACGATTTCCGCCGTCGGGGGCGAATTGGGCGAGGACCTCCTGTTCAAACAGGGACTGCAGCTCGTCCAACGGGGCGCACCATCGGTCCAGCGCGGGCCAGCGGCTGACGGCCAGGAGCAGACCCGAGAGTTCGCCGAGCAGATGATTGTTGGCGGAGGAGCCGAACGATCGGTGCCGCCAGGTGTACCAGGCGTGCGCGGGCAGGACGGTGTTCCGGAGGGGATCGAGGGCGGCCGCATCGATTCCCGCCGCGTCGAGGAGCGCGTCGATCCATGCGAAATTGATCAGGCGAATCCCCGCCTCCAGGGGACTCGTCCAATTCCACCCGCGGTAGGGAGGGTTTTCCGTTTGCCACGCCTTCAGCCATTCGAGGCAGAGGCAAGCGGAGCGTTGGTCTTCGAGCAGCCAGGCGGCCTGGGCGAGGCGGGTGAGGTTTTGCCATCGATTCAGATCCCACACGACCTTGATGTCGGACCCGGGCGGCAATCGACGGTGGTTCAATCGGAATCCGGGCCGAGTGGTCTGCAAGTTGACGCCGGAAACCGGGTCGGCCTGCCATTTCGGGGGATTTGAGATTGCGACTTGAAGATGGCCGAAGAGACGCCAGCGGCCGGTGTGAAGAGCCGCGACCGCGGCGCCAAGCGCCTCGCGGGTAGCGGTTGGGGCGTCCTCCCGCCGTGGCAGGATCGGCCAGGAGTGCGATCCCGGTTTGTCCACGGGCACGGCGCCGAAATCCGGCAGGCACCGCGCGTCTTCCGAGTGGCGGAATCGCTGGGCAACGCGTTGCCGGATTTCTGCCGGTTCCATGGCGCGCAGTCGGTGCCAGTACCATTTCCACCCGTGAAGCATGACCGGAGGACGTTGGGGAACCGGGAGCGGTGCTGTCGAGGCGGCGCAACCCCGCTGCATTTGGTCCTGTCCGCCTGGCGAAAACGGGAAAGCAGGAGCACCGGCATCACCAGCGCCGTCACCGTCGGCCACTCGACGCACAACGCCGAGGCGCGGGCTGCCCAACCACCCCGACTGCAGCCTGTGCGGACTAAGAGGCCGCCTGAAAACTAGGAAGGGCCCTGCGACGGGGGATTTTGTGCGAGGCCGAGGCGGCGAGACCGGAGCATCCCCGCAGCGGGCTGTGACGGTCGAGCCAACGAAGGCCTCGCGCAAAAGACCCGTCGCCCGGAGGGTTTTCGCAGGAAAGGCCGCCTGGCTTCGTTGCTCCTCAGTCACAGACCCCTGAAGGGTATGCTCCTTCGTCGCGCCTCGCCATCCGGCCTTTCCTGTGAAAACAGGGCCCCTCCTAATTTTCAGACGGGCTCTAAGAGACAGACCATGGGTTGGAATCGACACTGAGCGCGGTTGCGATGAAGGAAAGGTCTCGTCAGCCTTTCGCGGTCTTGGCGCCGCTCCTGGTCATTTCACCCCTGTTCCCGCCGATGTCGGGCGGACTGCCGGACCACACGGACCGCCTCGCGCATGCCTTGAGCGGGTGCCGGTCGGTGACGGTGCTCACGTCGACGGGCGGCGATGAGGCGCGATCATTTCGCGTCCGGGCCGTGGTCCGCCGATGGTCGGATCCGGCGGCGGTGGTGCAGGCCGTCGAAGCGGCGGCGCCGACCGGTCCGCTGCTCTGGCAATATGTTCCCCACATGTACGGTCGCGGCGGCGTCAACCTGCGACTGCCGAGCGTCGCGGCGGCCCTGCGGGCGCGGGGTCGGCGGCAGCTCGTCCTGGTCCATGAAATGGCCGCGCCGTACTCATGGTGGCCGCATAGGAGTTTCTATGCCTGGGCCCACCGTCGCATGTGGCGCGGCTGGCTTCGGCATGCGGATGCGCTGGGCATCTCAACAGGCGGATGGCTCGAGAACCTCCAGCGACGGAACCCGGGAGACGCGCGATTTTTCCTGGCGCCGTCGCCTTCGAATCTGCCCGTGGTCACAGTTGGCGGTGGACATCGGGAGCAATGGCGAAAGGAACTTGGCCTCGACGAAGCAGGCCCCGTTCTTGGTTTTTTCGGGACGTTGGGCGCTGGAAAGCAGTTCGAGTGGGTGCTGTCCGCGTGGCGGGAGGTGCGGCTTCGGCAGGCGCGAACCGCCCTTGTGGTCATTGGCGGGCAGCCGGCTGCCGATCTTTCATTGGAGGAACGGGGATGGATTCGGGGGATGGGCTACGTTGAGCCGATGGAGGCCTCGCGCGCCTTGCAGGCACTCGACCTTCTTCTATTGCCATTTGTGGATGGCGTGTCAGAGAGGCGATCCACCTTCATGGCGGGCCTGGCACATGGCGTACCGGTCCTGACGACGTTGGGTCCCGCAACGGGTGGCCTCTTGAGGCGCGGCGGGTATTATCGGGCGACGCCTCTCAGCCAGGGGGAATTTGCCGCCGCCGCCGCATCCCTGGCGGGGGATGCCGTAGCGCCTGGAGAGTTGGGGCGGGCCGGGCGCGTGCACTACGAGGCGCACTTTGACTGGCCAGTGCTTGCCCGGGGACTCCTGGCACGGTTGGAGAGTCTGGGCACATGAGCGCGTCGTTGACGCGGCGCGGTGGAGGAACCTGGCTGAGGTCGGTCACCTGTCCTGTCCGCTGGAGTCGAGGTGTCACACCCGGTCGAGGCGGCGGGCCACCTCGTCGGCGAGGACTTCATAGGCCGCCGAGGCGACGCTGTAGGGGTCGTAGTGAATGATGGGTTTGCCGAAGCTGGGCGCCTCGGCGAGCCGGGTCGTGCGCGGAATGACAGTGTCGAACACGAGTTCGCGAAAATGTTCGCGCACCTCGGCGACAACCTGCTGGGAGAGGCGCGTGCGCCCATCGAACATGGTCATTGCGACGCCGAGGAGGTTCAGGTCCGGGTTGATGCCGCCATGCCGGATCTGGTCGAGCAGGCGGTGGATGGTCGAGATCCCCTCCAGCGCGTAATACTCGCATTGCAGGGGCACGAGAAGGTGTTGCGCCGCGGCCAGGGCATTGAGCGTGAGCAAGCCCAGGGCGGGTGGACAATCGAGGATCAGGAGATCGAAATCGGCGCTGGCGCGGACCGGTTCGAGGGCGGCGCGGAGGCGGGTGAGGCGATCGTCGAAGGCTGCGAGGTCCAACTCAACGCCACAAAGGTCCACCTCGCTGGGAATCACGGAGAGGCCCGGGAAGGTGGTGGTTTTGATCCTTTCCCGGGCTGTCCCGTCGCCGAGAAGGACGCTGTAGAGACTGCCTCCTTCGATCTTTTCAAGTCCGACCCCGCTTGTGGCGTTCGCCTGCGGGTCGAGATCCACCAGGAGGACGCGACGCCCCGAGGCGGCGAGGCACGCGGCCAGGTTGATGGACGTGGTGGTCTTGCCGACGCCGCCCTTCTGGTTGGCGACGGCGAGTGTGGACGAAGGCACGCGCGATTTAAGAAGGCGCGGGTGAGGGGGGCAAGGTTGGGCTCACGCCGACGGATCACGATGAAGGGCACCAAGGGCACGAAAGAGAAGCGGGAGGGTGCGATCCGCGGATTTTTTTCCGTATGGCCTGCCTCGTGTGTCGGTGCTAAGAGGACAACGCGTCTTGAAGCCGAATTGCACCGATGGAAACTCCCGTCACTTTCACCGTTAACCGTCGTGAGCACAGGGTGACGACGGATCCGGACCGGCCCCTGCTGGATGTCCTTCGGGAGGACCTTCGACTCACTGGCACCAAGTTTGGCTGCGGCGAAGGGCACTGCGGCGCCTGCACGGTATGGGTCGACGGCAGGCGCGAGCGTTCCTGTCAATGGACGATCGGTGAGGCAGCCGGCAAGGAGATCCGGACGATCGAGTCGCTGGCGTCGGACGGGGAGTTGACTGTCGTTCAGCGGGCCTTTCTTGCCGAGAACGCCGCCCAGTGCGGCTACTGCACCGCGGGAATGATCATGTCCGCGACGGTGCTCCTGGCCGACAAGCCGTCGCCGAGCGACGCCGAGGTGGTGGCGTGGATGAAGGGGCACCTCTGCCGTTGCTGCAATTACGCGAGCATTCTGCGAGCCATCCGTCGCGCGGCCGACACGATGCAGGGAGGACCCAAGGCATGAGGACGATGATGGAACCCATCTCAACCGCGGAGGCCCCGATCGATCCATCCGAAATGGTGGACCGTGTCGCCTTTCATTTCAGTTTCAGCCGTCGCGGCTTCGTCCAGGTCCTCGGCGCGGGTCTCGTGATCACGATGGGACCGTTGGCCGCTCACGCGCAAAGTCGACGTCGCGGACGCGGCGGTCGCGGACCCGAAAAGGTCTCCGCGCGCCTTCATATCGGGGAAGACGGAACGGTCACGGTCCTGACCGGGAAGATCGAGGCGGGGCAGGGTGCCCGCGCCGAACTCAGTCAGGCGGCGGCGGAGGAACTCCGGATTCCAGTCGAGCGGGTCAAGCTGGTCATGGGAGATACCGGCATGGTCCCCGATGACGGCCTGACCGCCGGGAGCCGGACCACGCCGTCGACGGTGCCCGCGGTCCGCCAGGGAGCGGCCGCCGCCAGGGAATTCCTGGTCCGACTGAGCGCGAAACGGTGGAACGTCGAGCCCACCTCGCTCGAGGTCCGCGAGGGCACGATCCGCCACCCGCCGAGCGGCCGTTCGGCGACATACGCAGCCCTGGCCGTCGACAGCGATGCCGCCGAGGCGCTCGAACAGCAGATCCCGGAAGGACTCGAGGTCACCGCCGTCAAGGCGTGGAAGGTGTTGGGCCATTCCCTCCCCCGTCCCAATGCGCGCGATATCGTCGTGGGCGCACATGCCTATCCCACGGATCAAATCCGGCCGGGAATGCTTTACGGCAAGGTGCTTCGCGCGCCCTCGTACGGGGCGAGATTGACCGATGTCGACCTGGAGCCGCCGCGCGCGATGAAGGGCGTCGTCGTGGTGCGGGACGGTGAGTTCGTCGGCGTGGCGGCTCCGACGCAGTTCGCGGCCGAGAAGGCGGTCGAGGCGCTGGAAAAGACCGCCCGCTGGGAACCGGCGGCGCATCCGTCGAGCGCTGAGGTCTACGATTATCTCCGGGAACGCGCGGCAGGAGGGGTCCCGGTCAATCCGTTTGGCGAGGAGACTTCTTCGGCTCATCACGTTGTGCGCGGGACTTATCACGCCGCGTATGTCCAGCACGCGCCGATGGAGCCTCGTACGGCCCTGGCGGAATGGGCGGGCGACAAACTGACCGTGTGGACGGGGACGCAGAACCCATTCGGCTACGCATCGGAGATGGCGCGGGCCTTCCGGATGCCCGTGGAACGGGTGCAGGTGATCGTGCCCGACTTCGGCGGGGGCTTCGGCGGGAAACACTCCGGCGAGGCGGCCATCGAGGCGGCCCGGATTGCAAAGGGTGCCGGCAAACCCGTCCACCTGCGCTGGTCTCGAGGCGAGGAATTCATCTGGGCCTACTTTCGGCCGGCGGCGGTGATCGATGCCGAGGCGACCCTGGACACCAACGGCCAGTTGACGTCCTGGTACTTCGTCAACATCAACTCCGGCGGTTCCGCGGTCGAAACGCCCTATCGCATCGAGAAGACCCACTGCCGATATGTCGGGTCCCAAGCGCCGTTGCGCCAGGGCAGTTACCGCGGACTCGCGGCCACCGCGAACAACTTCGCCCGCGAAAGCCTGATGGATGAACTTTCCGACAAAGCGGGCCTCGATCCGCTGGCGTTCCGGTTGGCTCATCTCGAAAATCCCCGGCTGCGCGCGGTCCTCCAGGAGGCGGCCCGCCGGTTTGGGTGGGACGAGAGGCGCCGGCAGAAAAAGCCCGGGGTCGGTGTCGGGCTGGCGTGCGGGACGGAGAAAGGTTCCTATGTCGCGGCCTGCGCGGAGGTCGTGGTCGATCCGGATGCCGGGAGCATCGCGGTGCGTCATGTCACGGAGGCCTTCGAATGCGGGGCGATATTGAATCCGGACAATCTGGCGAACCAGGTGCGCGGCGCGGTCGTGATGGGACTGGGTCCCGCGCTCCGGGAGGAAATGAAGTTCGATCAGGGGCGGATGCGAAATCCCAGTTTCGGAGGGTATCTTGTGCCGCGCTTCGCGGATGTCCCGACGCTGGACGTGCACCTCCTCGACCGGCCTGATCTTCCGAGTGTTGGCGCCGGCGAGACACCGCTGATCGCGATTGCGCCAGCGATTGCCAACGGGGTGTTTCACGCCGCCGGGCGCCGCATCCGCCAGATGCCCATCCGCTGGGCGACGGCTTGAGAGGCGGGCGAGGAGGAAAACCTCCACCTTCGCATGTGGCTCCATGAGTGGTCCGGGCGAGGGCACATTCGACGGCCGTTCGGGTTCGGTTCCGAAGGTCTGGGCCATTGTGCTCGCCGCGGGCAGGTCACGCCGGATGGGGAGCCAAAAGCTCCTGCTGCCAATCGAGGGCCGGCCGTTGATCCGCCGCGTCGTCGAGGCGTTGCAGACACCCGCCGTTGCTCGGGTCCTGGTGGTGACGGGCCTGGACGGAGATCGGATCCTCGCGGCGCTTTCGGGACTCGAATTCGAACCGGTTTGCAATCCGGATCCGGACAGCGAGATGCTGGCATCGGTGCGCTGCGGGCTGAGGGCTCTGCCCTCGGAGTGCGACGCCTCGCTGGTTGCGCTCGGGGACCAACCCGGCATCAGCCGCGGCCTGGTGGAGTCGATGATCGGTGTTCAGGTGCGGCTGGGGGCCCCGCTCGTGGTGGCGGCATTCGAGGGAAAGCGCGGACATCCGCTGCTGATCGATCGCGCGCTTCACGCGGAGGTGATGAACGCATACGACGCAGTCGGTCTGCGCGGATTGCTGCAGGCGCATGCCGAACGGGTTGTCGACTGCCAGGTTTCGGATCCCGCAATCCTGGAGGACCTGGATGTCCCGGATGACTACAGCCGGTTTCTGAGACGGCGAAGTTCGGTCAATTGATGGGGTCAGACGTCGGGGCATCCGTTCCGACATCCGGCGACGGTCAGAAGCAATTCGAAATCGCGCGCGACGGATTCCGTCCATGGCAGATCGGCTTCGAGACGACCTGCGGGACCGCGGATGACGATGGCCAAAAGGACGGCGCCGTCCGGCGCCTGCACGAGGCTCAGCCGGACGTCCAGGTCGAGCTGCCGGTCGGGGAGGCGTTCGAGCCCGGCAATCAACTCACGGCCGGGGCGACCGAAAAGGATCGATAATTGGGCGCCATCCGAACGCGCGAACGGCCTGGGAAGCGGGTCATCTGGCGGGCAGTCCCGGCAGGCGAGCTGAAATCTGGCGAGGGGACCCAGGTTGGCCGGAGTGCAAGGGATCACCCCGATCCAGGATGTCCCCGGCCGGCGGACCTGGAGACCGATCTGAGGCAGACCGCAGGCCAGGCGGAAAACGCCCGCCCGGATTTGGCCACCATCGAGTGTCGGAGGGAGGTCCTCCAATTCGAAGATGGATTTGCCCAGGATCTGATCCAGACGCTGGTCGTCGAGGCGAAGGAAGGAGATGAGTTTGTCGTACCAGTCTCCCATGAATGGACCCGGGGAGAGCCCGATGGAACACCCCCCTTGGACGTTCGAGCCGGTTTTCCCCCCTGGCTGGGCGGCTGTCTGACATCATTTTCGGGCCGCGTCCATGAGAAAACGGGCTGTTAGAGCCCGTCTGAAAAGTAGGAACGGCCCTGCGACGAGGGATTTTGTGCGAGGCCGAGGCGGGGAGACCGGAGCATCCCCGCAGCGGGCTGTGACGGTCGAGCCAACGAAGGCCTCGCGCAAAAGACCCGTCGCCCGGAGGGCCCCTCCTAATTTTCAAACGGGCTCTTAGGCCCCCATGCCTTCCTCGAACGAGCCGCCGGCGACGGGGAAGCAGAGGTGATCGCGGACATAGGCAATGCCATTGGCGCTTGTGTCGTCGAGGTCGCGATGGGCGCTCTCCGCCTCGACCACAAGCGGTGCGGTCTTCCTTTCCATGAGGCTGCAGTACCTCTGGGGGTATCCGGCCAGGATCAGCAGCTCCACGTACCGCGCGAGATTCAGGTCGCCGCTGGAGAGATCGGTGAATTGCATGCCGCGGCGCGGCCAGTCCGGTTCCATCGCGCGCAGGGGCAGGTTGCGACGGACGGTGTGGTTCTTGACATGGGCGGCGTAGATCCTTTGGGAGACCGAGAGGAAGCGCACCTCCCAGGGCTCGCCTTCCCAGCAGTGGGATGGATCGGCGTTGACGGCCAGGCATGGGTCGCCTTCGCAGACCTCGACCAGGAGGTGAAAATCGTCCGCGCACATGGCCGCGGTGCCCGGATGGATCTCGTGGCAGAGTTTGATGCCTCGGTCGTTCGCCTCTTTGCGGATTCTTGCGGTCTTTTTGACGAAACGCTCCTTGCCGGCCTCGATGAGGTCGTAGCCGGGACCCTTCCAGAAGCCCCAGGGATAGCCGGTGGCCACCTCCCAGCCGAAGGCGACCCCCCAAAACATCGGCACGATCCGGACCCCCAGTTCACCGGCAAGATCGAAGAGCTTCAGCAGGTAGTTCTCGGCCCATTTCTCGAGCTTCTCGGGCGAATACTTCTGCGCCTCCGCAGGCACAAACGCATGACCGGACCGCGTCCCCGTCCAGGCGCTGGTATGCACCCAGAATGGGCAATGGGCGGAGATGCCATCGAGGATCATGGCCCTGGATTCGAAGGTGTCGCGTATTTCCTTCGCGGATTTGAACAGCTTTCCGCCCTGCAGCATGTAATTGCTGGGTTGCGCGCCGACCGCGCCGGAGCGCCGCGCGTAATCCAAGAAATCCGACAGGGATTTCGCACCGTGCTGGGCCCCTTCGATGGACGGATGGTAGCAGACGTTGGGCATAGATCTTCCTGTGGTGTGCGGCAAGTGCTTGCGGCCGGAGCCCCCAGCAATACGGAGCGTCCCCAGCACGTGCAATCCCGAAGTGGGCAAGGCTGCGGAATCGTCGCGGAATCGTGGGACCGACGGCGCCTGGACAGGCGGACGCGACGAAACTCAAGGCCTTGACGGGCGCCGGCGGCGGATCGCCGCGGCGAGCGCCCCGCGGCCCCAGCGTCAGTTCGTCGGACTCGTGGCGACTTCCACCATCCGGGGAAGCACGTCGTCGCGGGCGTAGGCGATGTCCTCCGGGTAGTCGATTTCCGTCCACGGCAGGCCTGTGACGTCTTCGTACCCGAAGACACCGTCCAGCACGAGGGCCCGGAACACCTCATCCATCGAGTCCAGGCGCCACCGGCCGACGCTCCGTGCCCGGGTCTCCTCGAAGAGCCGGGGCATGTCCGGCGTCGCGACCTTGAAGAATCCGATGGATTCCCCGACGCGATCGGCGCTCCCCTGCCAGCATTTTCGAAAATCGGCGGGCCGGCCGTTGCGGATCGGCACCAGGACGGGATCGTCATCCGCCGCGGCATAGCCAAAGTCGACCAGCAGGGCGCTGCGTTCCCGCGAGGCGAGCAATCGCGGCAGCATCCGACAATCATAGAGAACGTCGCCGTCCATCAGGAGGACCCCACCCGTCGACCGGGTCATCTCCGGCAGGGACACTCCCATGCTGATGACACTGCCTTCGCCGAAGTCCGGGTTGAAGAGCTCGGTGATCTCGACGCGGTATTCCCTCGAAAGTTGTGGCAATCGCGCCGCAATGGCGTCGCGACAGTGACCTGTCACAATGATCAGCCGCTCGATGCCGGCCTCCGCCAGTCGGGCGACGTGCCGTTCCAGCAGTGTCATTCCGCCGACTTCCAGGAGGATCTTTGGCTGATGGGCAAAGACAGGGCCAAGGCGCGTGGCGCGCCCCGCGGCATAAAGAATTGCATGCATGACCAAGGGGAGGGCGGGATCGTCGGTGGAAACCGGGGGCTCAATCCCGCCAAGGCGGCAGTAACAAACCCGGAACAGGCCCGGTGCGCAAGTCTTACATCCAATGAACCATCGCTTCGAGCCTCTCGATTCCCGCAAACGTCTACGGTCCGGGCAGCGCCATCCTGCCGACCTCGACGGTCTTGAGGTCGCGAACCCGGACCTGCTCCAGAAACAAGAGCTTCCACCCGATTGCCGCAAAGAGGAGTTCCCGCGCGCGACGCACCAGCGCGTAGGCCATCCCGATCGGTTCGGCGATGCCGGTGATCCGGCAGAGAAAGACGATGCTCGACTCCTGAATGCCGATGGCCCCCGGGATCATGACGCTCAGCGCCTTCGCCAGTCCTGTGAAGGCCTCCACGGCGATGGCCTGGCGCCACGAGATCTGTTCCCCCAGCAGATGCGTAAAGACCAGGATCTCGACGGAGTCCAGGAGCCAGCCGCTCAGATAGGCGAGAAACGCACCGCAAAAGGCCTTCGGATGCGAGTGCCGAAATGACGCGATGCGGGCGTCAGCCGTGGCGAACCGCCGGAGCGCGCCCTCGACCCGGGTCCCGCCCGTTCGAACGCGCCCGAGTCCGTCTGCGAGGGTGCCGAAGACTCCGCGGCGTTGGAGGGCGAACCAGGCAAGGAGGGCGAGGGCGCCGCCGGTGACCAGGACCGCGAGCGCGCCGGTGACCGCCGGTGGCGCGGTGTGCAGCGACAGCAGCGACAGCGACGCCACGATGAGAAACACGAACTGCGCGACGCTTTGGAGCGATTTCGAGAGGACCCCCGCCGTCACGCCGTCGACAGTCGCCACCCCTCGCCGCCGAAGGAGCCACACCTTCACCGCCTCGCCGCCAAGATATCCGGAAGGGATCACACTGTTGACCGACTCCCCCGCCCACCGGATACGAACGAGACGCATGAGCGGGAGCGGAGGACGGCCGGCAAACGTCAGAATCCAACCGGTCGTGTCGGCGACATAGACGGTGAGGTACGGAAGGACAAGCAGGGGGGCCAGCCAGCCCAGTCGCCGGAGAAGGTCCAGGGTCCGGGGCCAGTCCACGCGGACGGCGAACCATCCGAGCGCCGCCAATCCCGCCGCGACAACCACCACGCGCAGGCCCGTCTGCCAGAGCCGATTTCCTCTGCCGCCGGACGGGAGAGGGTGGGCGGAGGACGCGTGAGAGTGAGGGATGGTTTCGCGGGACATCAGGCCGCGAACGAGTGCGGTTCCTTGGCGGTTTCCAGCAACTCGCGAAGGCGCTCGAGAGCGACGCCCCAGAAGGCCTTCAGCCGGTGCGCATCGTCCAGGGTTGCAAGTCGGCTGTGTTCGACGCGGACCCATGTCTTTCCGAGGCTGCGCGGGAAGAGGTCGATGTCGACATGAGTCCGGCCATCCTTCCAGGTGATGCGCAGGGAGCGGCAGGGCGTGGCCTTGCGGAGGTGCCAGCCGGAGGCATCCAGCCAGCCCGCGCGGATTTCCTCTTCGGTCCAGGCTCCATAGACGCGGGTGACGCCGGCGCGAATGACCTTCGAGATATGCGCGACGAAGCCGTCCTCGCGCTGATAGCGGTCGCGAAGGCTGCGGGCCTGTTCGTAAGCCACGGCGATGACCTGGTGCCACCAGGAACCGGTACCCTGGCCGGCCACGATGGCGCGAATCTGCTGGTGGCTCATTTCGCGGGCGCCGGCCGAATCCAGGAGGTCGTACCAGTCGCCCCATCCCTTTCCGGTCGCCTTGCGAACCGCCATGTCGGTGATCCCAGCGGCGGCCGACCTGCCGGAACTTTCGACGCCGGCAACATCTCTAGCCTCTTTTTTCATACACAGACCCTTTGGCGGGGGCTTTTCGCACGGGTTTCTAAACGAACTTCCCCGGGTTGAGGACGCCCTTGGGGTCAAGGGCGTGTTTGATGAGCCGGTGGAGGCGCCGTGTCGCCGCCGGCACCGCCTGGGGCCACCACGGTTTCTTGGCCAGTCCAATCCCGTGTTCGCCGGTGACGACACCTCCCATCTTCAGCACGCCATCAAACAACTCGTCCAGGGCGGTCCGGCAGCGTCGGGCGGCCCCGGGCGCCGATTCATCCACCATCACGTTCACGTGGATGTTGCCGTCGCCAGCATGACCGAAGCACGCCACCGGAAATCCGTGACGCTTCTGCAGGCGCGCACCGAGCCGGAACAGTTCCTCGATCCGACCGCGGGGCACCACGACGTCCTCATTCAACTTGGTGAGGCCCGTGTCGCGCAGCGCAAAGGAGAACTCACGACGCAACTGCCAGAGCCGTTCGGTGGCTTCGGGACCGAGCGCGCGCTGCACGAATCGCGGGCGGGACCGCTCGGCCAGGCCTTCGATCGTTTTGAGTTCGCCGCGGACGGAGCGCTCCTGGCCGTCGAGTTCGATGAGGACCACGGCGCCGCAACCGGCCAGGCGATCGTCGCCGGTCCGTCGGCGCGCCGCCGAGAGGGTGAAACGGTCGGCCACCTCGACGGCGCAGGGAAGAAATCCGGCGTCGAAGACCTGGCGGATCAGGCGTGCCGCGGAGGCCATCGAACCAAGCCCGGCCGCGATGCAGGCCCGCCATGGTGGACGGGGAAGCAGTTTGAGAGTGGCCTCGGTCACAACACCCAGGAGGCCTTCACTACCGACGAACAGGCGGGCCAATTCAAACCCGGTCTTGTTCTTGTGGGTTCGGCTGCCCAGGCGAAGGACCGTCCCGTCCGCCAGCGCAACCTGAAGCCCGAGGACATAGTCCCGGGTGACGCCATATTTCAGGCACCGAGGGCCGCCGGCGTTGGTTGCGATGTTTCCGCCGATGCTGCAATCCGCGCGGCTCGCCGGGTCCGGGGGGTAGAAGAGCCCAAGCTTCTCGACGGCCTCCTGCAGAGCCAGTGTCCGCACGCCGGGTTGCACCACGGCTACAGAATCCGACGGGCTGATCTCCAGAATTCGATCGAGGGAATCCAGCGCCAGGACGATCCCGCCGCGGACCGGGACGCACCCGCCGACATAGCCGTGGCCGGCGCCGCGGGGCGTTACCGGGATGGTGTGGCGGTTGGCAACCCGAAGGACGCGCGAGACGGATTCAACATCTCGCGGAAGGACGACCGCATCGGGCGTGTGGGAAGCGAACCATTTGTCGCTGGCATGGGCCCGGCAGGTGGCGTCGTCGCGGCGGAGTTCACCTGGAGCAAGCTCGCGCGCCAGCCTCCGCAGCGCACGGGCCTGGGCCGCGTTCATGATTCCGCCTGTCCTGAAGAGGCCAGGATTTGCCGAGCTTCGTAGGCCTCGTGACTGGGCACCTTGATCTGAATGCCGCCAGCGAAGCCTTCGATCGAGAGCGGGTCGATCTCAGGATCGACCTCGGGATGGAGACCCGCGGCCTCGAGGCGGGAGCGGATAAGCTGTGCTTCGGAGGCGTTGAGGGTTTCAAAAACCGTCTCTAATTCCACGGGGCCAGCGTGCGGCAGGCCGGCGGCCGAATCAATGAACAACATGTCCCAGAAATGCTATGGATTCCGCTGCTGGTCCTCAGTAGCGTCCCTGCACTCACCGATTGGGCACGAAGAGATCCATGTGGCGGATGAGGATTATCCTGACGGCTGCGGCCCTCTGGATGGGAATCCACGATCAGGCGTTTGCGCAGGCATTCAGCATTTTGGAGGCTGGGATTGACGTGTCGCGGCGGCCGACGGTGCGTGTCGCGTCGGCGCTTGATTCCTACTACATCCTTCTTCGCGGGGCCTCGGTAACATCCGTCAACGCGCCCGTGGGTCTGGCGCTATCCTCCAGCGGCTCGCTGACGCTGGTCGACTCGGTGCCGCTCACGTTCAGCGGCGAGCGATTCTATCGCGTCCAACGCGTGCCTCTGACGGCGCCGCGGGACAGTGATGGCGATGGAATTGATGACGTCTACGAACTGCAGCACGCCCTGATCCTCAATCCCCTGAACCCGACCGACGCCGGTCAGGACAGCGACGGAGACGGCAAAACCAATCTCGAGGAGTACCGGGACGGCACCGATCCCAATTCCGGCGTCGCTCTGACGCGCATCGCCTCGACGAACCCCGACAACAACGAAGGCGACGTCTCGGTCACGCGCGAAACCATCGTGACCTTCTCCGCCCCCCTGGCGGCCGGTGCGACGCTGGGGCCCGATGCCTTCTACGCGGAGGCGGGCGGACGACGCATCCTTGGCCGTGCCGAAATCTCCTCTGACCGGTTGCGGGCGACGCTCTTCTACACGGAGCCCCTCCCCGGCAACACCCGCGTTGTGGTGACCCTGCTCACTGACAACCTGCGCGATGCCCAGGGGAACCCGGTCGATGGGAACGCCGACGGCCAGCCCGGCGGCCCGTTCACCATGGCCTTCGACACCGTCAGCCTGGTGCCGCAGACCCAGACCGGCGTTACCGGGCGCGTCTTCGCCTCGGAGCTTGGCGTCGGGGCCGATGGGAAACCCATCAATCGGCCGCTCAAAGGGGTGATCATCACGGTCGATGGCATGGAGGAAAGCCTGCGGGCAGTAACCGATGCCGAAGGCAAATTCGTTCTCAGCCCGTGTCCCAGCGGGACCTTCTTCGTCCACATCGACGGCCGGCCGGCCGAGGGATCCAACTGGCCCAATGGCGCGTATTATCCGTTCGTCGGGAAGGCCTGGACCGCCCTTGCTGGACGGCAGGACAATCTCGCCGGCGGCACGGGCGACATCTTCCTGCCGCTGGTGGTGGCCGGCACACTTCAACCGGTCAGTTCGACCGCCGATACCCGCATCACCTTCCCGACCGAGGTTCTCACCAGGAACCCGGAACTGGCCGGCGTGGAAATCACGGTGCCTGCCAACTCACTCTTTGCCGATGACGGCCAGCGGGGGGGGCGGATTGGCATCGCGCCGGTTCCACCGGATCGCATCCCAAGCCCCCTGCCGCCGGGCCTGAATTTACCTCTCGTCATCACGGTTCAGACCGATGGTCCGAATAACTTCGACAAGCCGGTACCCGTCCGGTTCCCGAATCTCCCGGACCCGGTGACAGGGATCAAACTCCCACCTGGTGCAAAGAGCGCTCTGTGGAGTTTCAACCACGACACCGGTGAATGGGAAATCGTCGGTCCCATGACGGTCTCCGCTGACGGCAACTTCGTGGAAACCGACCCGGGCGTGGGTCTGCGCCAACCGGGATGGCACGGAACGGCTCCGGGATCGAGTGGGGGATGTGATAATCTGGGGGGCGATGGCGATGGGGACGGTGACGGTGATGGTGATGGAGACGGTGACGGTGACGGTGACGGTGACGGTGATGGTGATGGAGATGGAGATGGAGATGGAGATGGTGATGGAGACGGGGATGGGGACGGGGATGGGGACGGGGATGGGTGCGACGAAGAAGGCGGGGCCTGCGACGACGGAGATCCCTGCACCTTCAACGATCATTGCGAGGGCGGCAGTTGCATTGGGACGCCGCAGTCGGGCGGGGCGGCCTGCGGGGTCAACACCGCGGCGCCGGTTGACAAGTCCGAGTGGACCCAAACCTCCGACGACTCCGATGCCGGCGGAAACTATACGTCCCACCAGGGATTCACGATTGAAGGCGGGATCTGCCTGAACTCCTCGGTCCACGCCTGGCAGTACCAGGTCAGTCGGTTGAAGTGGAAAGGTAAGATCAACATCACCCTCGCGTTCAGCGACGGCACTTTTAGCATCGAACCCAATCCCGTGGATGGCGGGAACGTCACCAGTAACAACTACTGTGGGATGATCAGCGACATGGCGGGTTACCTGGGCCGTGGTCGCGGGACGTATCATCTGAAGGCGGCGAGCCTGGCGCATGAAGTTCACCATCGCGACGTCGATTGGCCCAACATCCTCAACGGCATCTGGCCTGCCATGGAGACGGCGCTCGAGGCGGAGACAGTCCCGTGTGACAAGCCATCGGACGAGGCCCTGATGATTCTCGGTGGGAAGGCTCAGCAAACCTGCGCCAATCTGGAGACCCAGTTCACCGCGGGAGTGGCCAACTACAACGTCGGTCATGATGGCGCGAAGACCGACGGCGCTTACCAGGCCGGGCAGGCCGTCCTGAATGCCATGATCGACAAGATCAAGATGTACGCGCAGACCAAGGGATGGCCGGCATGTCCGGGTTCTGCCGTACGCTCCGTCGTTCCTCCCCCGGGTCCCAGGCGGCGGGTCGGCCTGCAGCATGAAGGCAGCCTGCCGTCGCCCTACCAACGAATTACGGCCACGGTTCCGCGGGACATCCTGGCCGTCGGCGAGACTGTTCAGATCACGGTTCTGGGCGTGGACGATGGCACATCCACCGACGTCACCCCGGCGAGCAAGGGCGGCAGGTACCAGTCGGCTTCTCCCACCGTCGCCACGGTATCGCCGGACGGTCTGATCACCGCCCGCGGTCCGGGGGTCGCCACGATCCTCATCGAGTTCTCCGGCGGCCGCGATCTGCAGCCGCTGAACACGACGGTCCGGGTCACCGTCCGCTCTCCCCTGGACGCCGACAACGACGGGATGCTCGACAGTTGGGAAAGATTGTTCCAACTCAACCCCAACAACCCCGCCGACGCCCTCCAGGACACCGACGGCGACGGATTGGTCAACCTTCGGGAGTTCCAGTTGGGCACCGATCCCCGCGCCCGCGATACCGATGCGGATGGTGTCGGTGACAATGACGAAATCCTCCAGGGCCAAAGCCCGTTGACCCGGCGTCTGCGCGCCTTCAATCCTTCGCTTGGCCTCCACTATTTCGTCCTGATGAACCTCGACACAGGCAAGGTCGAGCAGCGGGGCGTGACCGGGCGCAACGGCATTGGGCACGCAAGCCTCATCATGGCGCCCAACGCGCATTACCGGGAGTGGATCCTTCGCGCGCGCGACCTGCGTGTGGGCACCTCGGACTGGATGTCGGCGGGCAATGGACAAAAATTCCTGATGCCGGCGGTCAAGGTCTCTCGGGATCGAACTCCGGACAGTGATGGCGACGGCTTGTCCGATCTTGCCGAGTTCATCCTGGGAACGGACGTCGCGAATCCCGACTCGGACAACGATGGCATCCCCGACGGGGCGGAGGTTCGTCAGGGCTCGGACCCCAACGACGGCCGCCCGGTGTCCACCGGCATTCTTTCGACCGTCGACACCGAGGGCAATGCCGTCGACGTCTGCGCCGTGGGCAACCTCGCGGTGGTGGCGGACTCCGAGGCGGGAATCGCCATCTTCAATGTGGGCAATGGTCTGACGCCCACCCGGGTCGCGCAGGTGGATACGCCGGGCAAGGCGGTGGGGGTCGCCTGCACCAGCCGGTATGCGGCGGTTGCCGATGGACCGGGGGGATTCGTGGTCATCGATCTGTCGGATCCGCGCAACCCCATCCTCACTCAGCAATTGAACCTCGGGGGGACGGTCAATGCCGTCGCGGTGGCCGGTTCCCTGGGATTCGCCGCGCTGACGGACGGTCGCCTGTTCGCCATCGACCTGGCATCGGGAAGGGTCGTCGATTCGGTGACCCTGGGCGCGAGCGCGAATCTCCAGGACATCGCCATCTCGGGTCAGACATTGTACGCGCTTGCAGTCGGGACCCTCTACGCCGTGTCCCTCGACGAGGGCGAAATGCGGGTGATCGACAGCGAGGCCTCGCCGGGAAGTACGGGCGCCGGTGGCCGGCGGCTTCGGCTCTTTATCGCCGAGGGTCGGGCGTACGCGACGTACCTGTCCGGTTACAATGTCATGGACGTCAGCGACCGCGCGAATCTGCGTAAGCTCGCGACGATCGACACGGCCCAACGCGGCTGGATCCAGATGGTGCCCAATGGCTCGGGCCTGGGCATTGCTGCCGTGGGCGCCGCCAGCACCGACGACGGGGATCACAACATCTCGATCTACAACATCGGGGCGGACGGCCTGGGGACGACCTTCGTCGCCACGTTCCCGACGCCGGGAATCGCGACGGCGATCAGTCTCTTCAATGGCCTGGCCTACATCGCCGATGGGCGGGCGGGTCTGCAGGTGCTGAACTACCTCGCGTTCGACAGCCAGGGTGTGCCGCCATCCATCTCGCTGTCGGCGAGCTTTTCACTCAACCCGCCCGTCGCGGAGGAAGGCAAACGGGTGAATGTGGTCGCGCACGTCACCGACGATGTCCAGGTGCGCAGCGTTGATTTCTTTGTCGATGGGACGCGGATTGCCACGGACAACAACTACGGGTTTGACGCGTTCTTCACGACGCCCCTGCTGTCGCCAACCAGGACTTCCTTCACGCTCCAGGCGCGAGCCACCGACACCGGAGGCAACAGCCGGAGCACCGACCTGATCACGGTCGCCCTCGTTCCGGATGCGACACCGCCGCGGGTGACCAAGCGACTGCCGGAACCCGATGCCTTCGGGAGCGGCGTCACGGTGGTTTCGGCTGGGTTCAGCGAACCGGTGGTGCCCGCCACGGTCGACACCACGACCTTCACACTGGTGTCGGCCGGTCCTGACGGCGCCTTTGGGACCCAGGATGATGCCGAGGTCCTGGATCGGGTTGTGGAGTATCGCTCGGTGATCCAGACGGCGGTAATGACCCTCGCCGCGCCCCTGCCGCCGGGCATCTACGAGGCGCGGGTGCGGCCCCCGATCTCCGACGCCGCGGGCAACCTCCTGGCGGGCGACGTCGCCTGGCGGTTCTGGGTCCTCAGTGACCAGGACAGCGATGGCGATGGGATCCCGGATAACATCGAGGCCGCGCTCGGCTACGATGCCAACAAGGCCGACACCAATGGCAACGGGGTCTCCGACGGAAAGGAGGATGTCGATGGCGACAAGCTCGGCAACGCCTGGGAGGTGTTCTTTGGTCTCGATCCGCGCCTCCGTGACTCGGACGGCAACGGCGTCAATGACGACGCCGAGGACCTCGACAACGACGGCCTTTCGAACCTCGCCGAGTTCCAGCGCGGCACCAGCCCTAAGAGTGCGGACAGTGATGGGGATGGATTCGACGACAACGGGGAGGTGGCGGACGGGACCAGTCCCACCGACCCGGCGTCCCGTCCCATGCTTCTGGTGATTTCGCCCCTTTCCGCATTCCTGAATGCGGTTCCGGAGACGCCGACCAGCGGCACGCCCATCGCCTCTTCCTCGGCCGCCGCGAGTTTTCTCAACGCGGTTCCTGAGACGGTGCCCAGCGGCACGCCGATGATTTCGCTGAGCCCGCTGGCAAGTTATCTGAATGCCGTCCCGGACGCGCCGCCGTCGGGCACGATCATTTCCTTGGAGTCGCCGCTGGTGTGCTACCTGAACGCCGTGCCTGAGCCGGCGAGCGGCGTACTCTCCGTGTCCTCGCCAGTCACCAGTTATCAGAACCAGTAACCGAACGTGCCGCCGATCTCTCCCAGCCGACACACCCCCCGAGCCATGAGAACCCTGCGCCTATTCGCCGCCCGTGCTCGCGCATGGCGGTCTGCTGCACCCCTGCTCCTGCTGGCGGCCTCCGTGCCGTTGCGCGCCATCGACCCGGATCTGCCCTTCTCGAGCGGATCGACCGGGGCCGACGGGCCGCTCACCTTCCGCGAGATCCCCGCCGGTCGGACGGCCGCCGGAATGGTCTACGACCCGGTGCGCCAGGAGGTCGTCATGTTCGGAGGATTCAATTCTGGAAATGGCCTGAACGACACCTGGACCTGGCGCGGCACAAACTGGATCAAGCGTCTGCCCCAGACCAGCCCGGTCGACCGTTGGAGTCACGGCATGGTGTGGGACGATGCGCGAAAGCAGGTCGTGGTATTCGGTGGCACGCGAAACACGGGCCGGTTGAACGACACCTGGACTTGGGACGGGACGAACTGGGTTCAGCGGACACCCGCCAGTTCTCCCACCGCGCGCGACGGGGCCGCGATGGCCTACGATGCCGCGCGGCAACGCGTGGTCCTCTTCGGAGGCAATGGCGGAGGCCAGGAGACCTGGCTTTGGGACGGAACGAACTGGACCCAGGCCAATCCCGCCAATCGACCGCAGGGCACAGGTTCGAGCGCCATGGCTTACGACCCCCAGAACCAGAATTGCGTGCTCTTCGGCAACTTCGGTCAGACCTGGATCTGGAACGGCACCGACTGGTCGCAGTTGAATCCGCTCAACAGCCCCCCGGCCCGCAACTTTCCCACCCTGATCGCCGATGGCACGAGCAACACCATCCTGCTGGTCAGCGGGGGCAATCGGGCCGACATGTGGTCGTGGAACGGCACCGATTGGAAGGACGTCAGCGCCGGCATCGAGACGAACCTCGTCATCGGCCGCCAGTATCATGAAATGGTGTATGACGCGACCCGGAAGGTCGATGTCCTCTTTGGCGGGGACGTGCCGGGCGTCGACAACTACTCTGCGGACACCTGGCTCTGGGACGGGAAGCACTGGCAGCTTTGGAGCGCCAAGGTCCAGGTCTTCGACATGAGCTCCCGCGCCAATGGCGTCTGGAATTTCACCACGATCAATGTCCCTTTAGGGATCACCGTGCAGTTTCGCAAGAACGCCGGGAACACCCCGGTGCGCTGGCTCGCGACTGGCGACGTCACGATCAACGGCACCGTGGACCTCGGGGGCGGGGGCGGCGTCAATGCCCTGCCTCCCGGCGTCACGGCTGCCGGAGGACCCGGGGGTTACGATGGGGGTCGAGGGGGCATTGTGTTCACATCGTCCGCCACCTTCGTCGGCGCGCCTGGACAAGGCCCCGGGGGCGGAGCGCCCGGCACGGCCCAGCAAACCAACCCGGACAACCTCAGAGACGGCAAAAACGGGGAGTTCAACTCCAGCTATGGTAACGCGTTTCTCCAGCCCATGGACGGCGGTTCCGGTGGCGGTGGCGGGGCCTCTTCCGACCAGTGGAACGGAGGCAACGGCGGCGGCGGCGGTGGCGCCATCCTGATCTCATCCTCCCGCGACATCATCCTCAACGGCGTTATCCGGGCGAACGGCGGCGATGTGGAATTCAGTAACGCGAGCTTTGGCGGGCGGGGAGCTGGCGGCGCGATCCTTTTGCGCGCCGATCGAATCACCGGACCGGGCAGTCTCGAGGCGTACGGCGGCAGAAACAACAATCCCAACGGACGCATCCGGGTCGAGTCTTATGTCCGATCGCTCGGCGGCGCGCAAACCCCGGGCGCCGTCGTCGGCTTGCCGGCGGCCAACGGTGAACTCAACCAGGTCGGCGCGCTCCGCATTGCGAGTGTCAAGGGCGTCACCGTCGCGTCGCCGCCCACGGGCAATCTCGCGACCCCGGATGTTGTCTTCAGCGACGCCGGCGCGGTGCAGATCGTCGTCAGCGGCACGGGCATCCCCAATGGCACACCGGTTCGATTGCGGATCACCACGGCGACCTCGGTCATCCAGCCCACCCCGCAGGACATGGTGAACGGAACCGCCACCTTCAGTGTGACCGTTCCCAAGGGCGTGGGAACTCTCCAGGCCACGGCGCAATTCAATGCGCCGTGAAACCACGGAGCTTTTTTCGCACCAAGAAAAGCACGGAGGCCGCGAAGCGGGGTTGAGGACTTGAGGCTGTTCCTCCCCACGCCTCCTTCGTGTCTTTCCTGGCCTTCGTGGTCCATCCAGGCCTTCATGGTTTGAAATCCCGTTGGATTTCGGCCGGCGGGCCCGCACACTATCGTTTCTTTCGCGGGTGTCTTTTTCCCGCGTCAGCCCCTATGAAGCGTACGCACCACTGCAACGAGCTCCGGCCCTCCGACGCGGGCAAAACCGTGACGCTCGAAGGCTGGGTCCATTCCCGCCGCGACCTTGGCGGAGTGCTCTTCCTGGATCTCCGCGATCGGGAAGGGCGCACGCAAACGGTGTTCGATCCCTCGAATCTGCCGGCCGCGCTGTTCGACCAGGCGACCCGCCTTCACAGTGAATCGGTGGTCCGCGTCTCCGGCCGGGTGCGGGTCCGCCCCGCGGGCACTGAAAACCCGCGGATCCCGACGGGCGAGGTCGAGGTGCTGGCGGAGTCGATGGAGATCCTCAATCACGCGGACGTCCTGCCCTTTCCTGTGGACGACCCCGAAATGGCGAACAAGGTCAACGAGGAGCGGCGCCTTCAATACCGGTATCTCGACCTTCGCCGGCCGGAGATGATCCGGAGCCTGCGCTTGCGCTCGCGCGTCGCCATGGCGACGCGGGCCTTTCTCGACGGCCAGGGATTTCTCGAGGTGGAAACGCCAATCCTCTTCAAATCGACTCCCGAGGGGGCGCGCGAATTCCTTGTGCCGAACCGTCGCGAGCCCGGGACCTTTTACGCCCTGCCCCAGTCGCCGCAGCAGTTCAAGCAGATCCTGATGGTGGCGGGTGTGGAGCGGTACTATCAGCTCGCGCGATGCTTCCGGGACGAGGACCAGCGCGCGGATCGCCAGCTCGAGTTCACCCAGATCGACCTCGAGATGAGCTTCATCGATCGCGAGGACATTTACGCGCTGGTCGAGGGACTCCTCCGGACGATCTGGAAGGCCGCGCTGGACGTCGACATCCCCGTTCCCTTCCCCCGGCTGACCTTCGCGGAGGCCATGAACCGCTACGGCATCGACAAGCCTGACACCCGGTTCGGGATGGAACTGGCCGATATGACGGAGGCCTTTCGCTCGAGCGCCTTCAAGGTGTTTGCCGGGGCGATTGCGGCCGGCGGTGTCGTAAAGGCGCTTAACGCGAAGGGGCTCGCCGGCGTGACCCAAGGCCAGGTCGAGACCATGACCGAGGTGGCGCGCGGCTTTGGCGCGAAAGGGCTCGCCTACATCAAGGTCGAAGGCGGTGAATGGAAGTCTCCCATCGTGAAGTTCTTTTCGCCCGCCGAACGCCAGGCCCTGACGGACGCCCTGCGCATCGAGGAAGGCGATCTCATCCTGTTCGCTGCCGATCAATGGCTCAACGCCTGTGAGATCCTTGGAAAGATCCGGCTCTACTGCGCCGACATCCTGAAGGCCGCGGGACGGCTCGCCATTGCCCCGGGGCGATTCGATTTCCTGTGGGTCGTGGACTTCCCACTGCTGAGTTTCGACAAGGAATTGAACCGCTGGTATTCGAGCCATCACCCATTCACGGCGCCGGTCCCGGAGGATATTCCTTTGCTGTCGCAGGATCCGAAAAAGGTGCGGGGCCAGCATTACGATATCGTCGTCAATGGCGTCGAACTCGGCGGGGGCTCGATCCGTATCCATCAGCCGGGTGTTCAGAAGGCCCTTTTCGAAGAGGTCCTCCAGATCCCGCCCGAGGAGACGAAGCTTCGCTTTGGTTACATGCTCGAGGCCTTCCGCTACGGGGCGCCGCCGCACGGGGGAATCGCGCTCGGGTTGGACCGCCTCTGCGCGATCCTGTGTGGCACTCCGAGCATTCGCGACGTCATCGCGTTTCCCAAGACCGCGAAGGGGACGTGTTTGATGACCGAATCGCCGGCCCCCGTTTCCGCGCGGCAACTGAAGGAACTCTACATCGAGTTGAAGACTTCACGGAACGCCCCGGCGAACCAACAAGACGGGGGAACCACGAAGGACACGAAAGTCTGAAGAGGGATTCGGCCCCGCAATCCGAACGGCCTCCGCGCGGGCCGCGCTTTTTATCGTTTCCTGAGAGACTGTCTGAAAAATAAGTGGGGTCCTGTTTTCGCGGAAAAGGCCCTATGGCGAGGCGCGACGAGGGAGCATACCCGCCAGCGGTCTGTGACCGAGGAGCAACGAAGCCAGAGGGCCTTTTCCGCGAAAACCCTGCGGGCGACAGGTCTTTTGCGCGAGGCCTTCGTTGGCTCGACCGTCACAGCCCGCTGCGGGGATGCTCCGGTCTCGCCGCCTCGGCCTCGCACAAAATCCCTCGTCGCAGGACTCCAATTATTTTTCAGACAGTCTCTGCGGATTGAGTCAGGTGCGCGGGCCACCGCCCGTGGCGGGAGGACGAGTTCGCCGGGGGGAGGCGCCTCCCGCTGCGCGGGAACGACGGACGATGGCTCGCGCACTGTATCTATCGGAGGAAGTCCGCCGGGACTGAAGTCGGAGATCATGAACCAGGGTATAGGGAATAGGGAATGGGCTCGTGCCTGGCCACGCGGTGCGTTGGTAGCCGACGAAGCAAGGAACGGGGCGGATCCACGAGTGTCCGCCTCCTCACGTCGGCGGCTACGGGTTGGACGTGGCCTCAAGGCGCTTCTGCATCGACAAGGCGAAAGAACCGGCACTTTCCCGCCGGCTCCGTCAGGACATCGTCGCTATTCAGGAATCCTCCTGCTCCGCGGCTCACTTCCCCTCCGACGAGCCCCCCGGATTCGCACGCATCGCTCCCTTCACCCGCATGCGAATGCCGTAGACCGACTTGCTGGCGGTGATAAAGAGCAGGTCGCGGTCCTTCCCGCCGAACGTGACATTGGCCGTCCAACCTTCCGGCACAGCGATGTTTTCGATCTTTTTCCCGGACGAATCGAAGAGCGTCACCCCCTGGCCGGTGAGATACACATTGCCCTTCTCATCCAGCGTCATGCCGTCGGAGCCCATTTCGCAGAACAGACGTTTGCCGGTCAGCGACCCGTCCGGATGCACTTCATAAGCGTAGGTCTTGTGGGCGCCGATGTCCGCGATATAGAGCGTGCGTCCGTCCGGCGTCCCGATGATCCCGTTGGGTTGTTTGAGGTCCATGGCCACGGGGCGTAGTCCCTGTCGATCGGCCGGCAGAAAGTAGACGTACTGGCCGGGCTGCTGCATGGCAGGGTCCCGTTTCCAGTACGGCCGGGGATAGAGGGGATCGGTGAGGTAGATGGCGCCATCGGGTCGGATCCAGAGGTCGTTTGGACCGTTGAGAAGTTTGCCGTCGAACTCCTTCACCAGGACGGTCACCGTGCGGTCCGCCCCGATCGACCACAGCTCATCCTTGGCGTCCGCACAGGTGACCAGGTTTCCGTCCTTGTCGAAGAAGGTGCCGTTGGAGCGGCCGGCGGGTTTCATCCAGTCGCTGAAGGTCCCGCTGGCGGCATCCCACCGGACGATGCGGTCGTTTGGTTGATCGGTGAAGAGGACGTTTCCGTCACGGTCGGCCGCGGGGCCTTCGGTGAAAGCGTAACCGGTCGAGAGCCGTTCGAGTTTGGCTCCCGGGGCGAGCAGGGAATCGGCGGCCCCTGCCGCAAGGGTGACGAGGAGGAGCAACGAGGATGCGGTCTTCATGGTGTCAAGGGTCATCGAGAGCGGACGTGACTGTCGGAGACGGGTTGGCGCGGACATTGTGTCGAGGATCCCTGGAAAGCTTCCGTGGGGCGAGCGCCGAGGGAACTTCGCTGTCGACCCGGTCCCGCGTGGAAACTGCAAAGGGTCCGGGGAACGGCCATGGTGCCTCATGCAAACAAAGGGACAGACCCGGGACAGACCCATTATTAGATTAGGGTGCGTGTCGGATCCCACGCCTGGGTCTTTTCGACCGGGGGGTCCCCGCGGTCTGTCGCCTTTGTCTGCACTTTGTTTGCATGGTGAGCCCTTCCCCTCGCTTCCCCTGCACCAGAACGCACCTTCTCCTTTTCGCGGACACCGAAGGCGTTACGCTGACCGGGTCCTATGAGATTCCCTGCTGACGCGCATCGGCTTCGTTGGACGGCCGTATTTGCCCTGACCCTGGTCGCCTCTGGCGGATGGGTCGGCGCAACAGACCCGTTGATGCTGCCCACGCGATCCCGCGTGGAGACTGCCAAGGGATCCGGGAGGTGGACCCCCGTGGAAAAGACCGTGGCCTGGGATCCGACCCGCACGGCGATCGTCGTGTGCGACATGTGGAACCAGCATTGGTGCCAGGGGGCGACGCGGCGGGTGGCGGAGATGGCGCCGCGCATGAACGAAGTGCTCAAGGCGGCACGTTCCCGGGGTGTCCTCATCATTCATTGTCCGAGCGACACCATGAAGTTTTACGAAGGCACGCCGCAGCGGCGGTTGGCCCAGGAGGCGCCGAAGGCCCCGAAGCGGCCGGATGGGTGGAAGAGTCTCGACCCGACACGCGAACCGCCGCTGCCCATCGACGACTCCGATGGCGGTTGCGACGACTCGCCGCAGTGCCGCCAGTACAGTCCGTGGACGCGCGAGATCGCGACCCTCGAAGTGATGCCGGGCGATGCTGTCACGGATTCGGACGAGGCCTATAACCTGATGATGTCCCGCGGGATCACCAACGTCATCGCGATGGGGGTCCACCTCAACATGTGCGTCCTGGGCCGGCCCTTCTCGATCCGCCAGATGGTCCTTCACGGTCAGAATGTCGTCTTCATGAGGGACATGACGGACACGATGTACAACTCGCGGATGCCTCCGTATGTGAGTCACTTCGCCGGGACGGATCTCGTGGCCGAACACATCGAGAAGTATTGGTGCCCGAGCATTACCAGCGTCGCCCTCCTGGGTGGAGAATCCTTCCACTTCAAGGAGGACCGACGGCCGCGGGTCGTCTTCATGATTGGGGAGGATGAATACCACACCTGGGAGACACTCCCGGAATTCGCAAAGAAGGATCTCCGCTGGCGTGGTTACGACGTGCAGATCATCCAGCAGGATCCGGTCGACAAGAACCGTTTTCCCGGCCTCATCGAGGCCCTGTCGAAGGCGGACCTGCTGGTCCTGAGCGTTCGCCGGCGGGCGCTCCCCGCCGACCAGTTGGAAGCCGTTCACGCCTTTCTCGACGCCGGCAAACCGCTGGTCGGCATCCGCACGGCCTGTCACGCGTTCGCACCGCGTGGCACCGATGTCAACCAGGGTGCGGCATGGGAGTCTTTCGACCCCGAGGTCCTTGGTGGACACTACGTCGGGCATCACGGATCGGGCCCGCCGGTCGCACTCCGAGTGCCCGACGGCGTCGAATCGAATCCGATCCTGACCGGCGTGAAGCTGGACGGCTTCACCAGCGCCGGATCCTTGTACCGGGTGAGCCCGCTCGCCCCGGATGCCCAACCCCTGCTGGTCGGCGCGATTCCCGGCAAGCCCGAGGAGCCTGTCGCGTGGACACGCTCCTACGGCCCGGCGAAGTCCCGGATCTTCTACACCTCGCTCGGACATCCCGATGACTTCAGGCAACCCGCGTTCCGCAGGTTGCTCCTCAACGGGATTCTTTGGGCGATGAACCAACCGATTCCTCCCGATCGCCCCGCCCGGGCTGACGTCGAGCAATCGTATCGCGACCACTGGCAGGCGCTGTCGGTGCCGGGCGCCTGGGAGGACCAGGCCCAGGGCGGGCTCGCGGGCTATGATGGATTCGCATGGTACCGTTGCCTGGTGCGGGCCCCGGCGGATTGGACAGATCATGAGTGGGAATTGATCGTCGAGAACATCGACAACGCGCATGAGGCCTACTTCGACGGCGTGCGGATTGGCGCCGCGGGCGGTCTGCCGCCCGCGTATGCGAACGGCGTCGACGCGAAAAACCACTATGCCGTGCCGGCCAATCTGCGGCGGGCGGGTCAATGGCAGCTCGTCGCCTTGCGCGTCTACGATCACGATGGCCGGGGAGGTTTCAAAGGACGGGCGCCAGCGCTTCGGTGCGAAGACCACGTGATTCCGCTGGCGGGATCGTGGCAGTTCCGGCTCGGCGATGATCCCGCGTGGGCGCGAGTGAGCGAGGGCGAGACCCTGACCGACCCGTTGTTCAACGAGGTCATCAGCATGGAGTCCTTTGAAAGGGGGGCGGTCGCCGAGAAGATCATCCCGGCGACGAAGCCGTTGGCCCCGGCGGAAAGCGCGCGGCGTTTCACTGTCATGGATGGTCTCGAGATGGAACAGGTCCTGAGCGAACCGCAGATCGCCCAGCCCCTGCAGATCAGCTTCGACGAGCGCGGCCGGCTGTGGCTCGTCGAGTACCGGCAGTACCCCAAGCCGGCCGGTTTGAAACTGGTCAGTCACGATCAGTTCTGGCGATCGGTGTATGACAAGGTGCCGCCGCCGCCGCCTCATCAATTCCGGGGCAGGGATCGCATCTCGATTCACGAGGACTCGGACGGAGACGGCGTCTACGACAAGCACACCGTCTTCGTCGACGGACTGAATATTGCCACGGCGGCGGCGCGAGGACGCGGTGGGGTGTGGGTCCTCAATCCGCCTTACCTCCTCTTCTACCCTGACCAGAACAATGACGACGTGCCCGATGGCGATCCGGAGGTTCACCTGGAAGGATTCGGTCTCGAGGACACGCATTCGGTGATCAACAGCCTGCGGTGGGGGCCGGATGGCTGGTTGTATGCGGCCCAGGGAAGCACCGTCTCCGGCCGTGTCCGGCGTCCTGGTTCCACGAATGAACCTGTCCAGACGCTGGGTCAGAACATCTGGCGCTACCAGCCGGAGACCCACCGGTACGAAGTCTTCGCCGAGGGCGGCGGCAATGCGTTCGGCGTGGAGATCGACGATGCCGGAAGGATTTTTTCGGGTCACAACGGCGGCAACACCCGCGGCTTCCACTATGTCCAGGGGGGTTACCTCCAGAAGGGTTTCGAGAAACACGGGGAACTCTCGAATCCATACGCCTTCGGTTATTTCCCGCCGATGGCGCATCCGGACGTCGAGCGTTTTACTCACACCTTCCTGGTTTATGGCGGCGGCACTTTGAGCGCGCAGTTCGACGGCCATCTCTTCGGCATTGAACCCCTCCAGGGCCGGGTGGTGCTGAGCGAGATCACACGGGATCACTCCACCTTTCGGACGCGAGACATCGGCTTTGCGGTGACCTCGGCCGATCCGTGGTTCAAGCCGGTCGACATCAAACTCGGTCCCGACGGGGCCATTTACATCGCCGACTGGTACGACTTCCAGGTCAACCATTGGCGCAACTACCAGGGGAACATGGATGCCAGCAACGGGCGGGTGTATCGGCTCAAAGGGACGGGTGCGAAACGCCTGCGTCTGGACGACCTGGGATCCGTGCCGACAGCGCGGCTCGTCGAGCTTCTGGAGAGCCCCAATCGGTGGGTGCGGCAGACGGTCCTCCGCCTGATCGGCGATCGTCGCGACCGTGGCGCGATCCCGCTCATTGAAGAGCGGCTGTGGCGGGATGCGGGGCAGACGTCGCTGGAGGCGCTTTGGGCGCTCCATCTCAGCGGCGGTTTCACCGAACCCGTCGCGCTGCGTGCCCTGCGCCACGAAAACCCCCACGTTCGGGAATGGACGGTCCGGCTCCTTGGGGATGCGCAGCACGTGTCGCCTGCGATCGGGTCGGCGCTCGTCGATCTCGCGGCGCACGATCCCGATCTCGATGTCCGGGTCCAGCTCGCTGCCAGCGCGCGGCGATTACCCGATCACGAAGCCCTGCCGATCCTTTCAAGGTTGATGGAGCGCGACGAGGATGCGGAGGATCCACGCCAGCCGCTCATGGTGTGGTGGGGACTCGAGGCCCACGCCGAGCCGGATCCTTCCGCCCTGGTCGATCTGCTGCGGGATCCCGAGACCTGGAAGCGACCGATGGTCGAGCGGCACCTGCTCGAACGCCTTATGCGGCGCTACGCGGCCGCGGGTCGTCCGACGGATCTCGACGCCTGCACGGAACTTCTCCGACGCGCTCCATCCGACGCGGCGCGGGAAAGACTCGTATCGGGCTTTGAGCTGGCCTATCGGGATCGCAGCCTGGCTGGCCTGCCGCAGCCCTTGGTCGAGCAACTGACGAAGGCGGGCGGGGGTTCGATGGCGCTTCAACTGCGAATGGGCCGCGCCGGCGCGCTCGATCACGCCCTCGCCATCGTGGATGATTCGAAGGGCGATCGGTCGCAACGCATCCATGTGATCCAGACGCTGGGGGAAATGAAGGAGTCCCGATCGGTATCGTCGCTGCTCGAGGCCTCGAAAGACCGAAACGAGGACGTGCGTGTCGCGGCGCTTGCGGCCTTGCGCGGGTTCGACGATCCGCGGATCGCCTCGGCGGTCTTGTCGGAGGTCGCAAAGGACACGGGCGCCACCCGGACCGCGGCGCTGGTCTTGCTGTCGAGCCGGCCGGCGTGGTCTCTGCAGTTGGCGGAGGCGGTGGCGAAGGGGGGCATCGAGTCCGGCTGGGTTGGGCGCGAGATCATCCAGCAGATGAAACAGCACCGCGATCCGGCGTTGGCCGGGTTGATCGCCCAGGTGTGGCCCGAGTCGGGCCGGCCCACAACCGCAGCCATGGAGGCCAGGATTCGGCAGTTTGCGGCGATGGTGCGGTCAGGGTCCGGGGATCCTTACAGCGGGAAGAGACTGTTCATGGCGACCTGCGGGAGTTGCCACCGGCTGTTCAACTCGGGGGGGTCGATTGGGCCGGACCTGACACCGTACCGCAGGGATGACCTCGACACCGTGCTTCTCAATGTCGTCAATCCGAGCGCCGCGATCCGCGAGGGCTACGAAAACTACCTGGTGGACACGAAGGACGACCGTGCCCTGAGTGGGTTCGTGGTTCGCCAGGATGATCATTCGGTTGTGATGCGGGGACTCGATGGCCAGGACCTCGTCCTTCAGCGTTCGGAGATCGCCGAACTTCGGCCGGCGGGCATGTCGCTGATGCCGGAGGGTCTGCTGGACACGCTGGAGGACCAGCAGGTGCGGGATCTCTTCGCGTACGTGCGCAGCAGCCAGCCGCTGGCGAATTGAGGCGGCGAGTTCGCTTGAAAAGCATTGTCGCACGGTCATCGAATAGTCGGTTTCACGCGCGCCTTCGGGTTCATCTTCCTCAAGGTTCACCGCGAGCTCGAATGTCATTCTGCGGAGCCAACGGCGCCGCATTCTAAAGAGCCTTGGGTAGCTCAGACATTGAAGCGGCGTGAACGCCGCGCGCCGGTAAAGCAAGAATGTCGAATGTGGATGTTTGACCCCATGCGGAATCCGTGCCCGGAGAATTGTATCCCCGTCTCGCTCAGTGAAGCTCGGTGAACCACCGACTCCAGCGCGGCGCCCAGTGGTGGGCGGGATCCAGCGACGCCACTACCGCCGTGGCCCGGCCAAGGATCAGGCGCCGCGGCACGCATCCGAAGTAACGCGAATCAAAACTGTCATCCCGGCTGTCCCCCATCACGAAGTACTCGCCCTTCGGTATATCGATGGGTCCGAAGGAACGTCGGGCACGGCGTTGCGGCATCGCCATGACGGCATGCGCGTGACCCGGGAGTTCCTCCTCCGCGAATTCGCGCCAGGGCCGTTCGGTCTCCGGGATGACATCGACCGCCGTGGTGGGCAGGGCATCGTAGTCGATTCGCCGCCCGTTCAACAGGAGGCGGTTGTCACGCATCTCGAGGATGTCCCCGGGCAGGCCCACGACTCGTTTGACCAGGCGTTGCCCGTCGGCTGGCGAATAGAAAACGATGACATCCCCTCGCAGGGGGCCGGACCACTCGGCAAGGTGCAGCGTGGTGAACGGGACCTTGAGGTCGTAGGCGAGGCGGTTGACGAAGACACGGTCGCCCTCGACGATCGTCGGCTTCATGGAACCTGTTGGCACCTGGTTCCAATCGGCGACGGCGGAGCGGAACATGAAGATGATGACCGCCGTCACGGCAAGCGGTCGGACCCATTCGTTCCATAGATACCAACCGCGATGGACCGGCGGGTCACTTTTCATGGTCGCCACTCAACAGTCGGTTGGAAGTCCCGTCAACCTGGTGGGAGATTAGGCACACAGGTTTTCCGCCTGACCGATCGCCTGTCGCAGTGGCAGAATGCAATCCATGCGCCGCTATGCACTTGCCCGGCTGGACGCCATCCCGCCTGTTGCGTGCCCGTGTGGATCCGCGCGGCGCGCGTTCGGTGATGTCCCGGATGCCCCCGCTTCGGTCCACCTGGTTGAAATCAAGGCGGACGCGGAGACGCATCACCACCAGCGAACGACCGAGATCTACGTCGTCCTCGAGGGCGAAGGCCACATCGAGCTGGATGGCGAACGCGTCGCGGTGGGGCCGTTGACCGCGGTGATGATCCGGCCCGGTTGCCGGCACCGCGCCCTCGGACGCCTGAAGATACTCAACATCCCGATTCCCCGATTCGATGCGACCGATGAATTCCTCGACTGACCCGGTGCCGATGGTCGATCGCCGCGCATTTCTCAAGGCAACGGCATTGGCCGGCGCGGCCGCGCTGCCGGCGGTGCGCCGTGTGTTTGCGCAGGTGCCCGGCGACCGTCCGGCGCGGACGGGCCCGGTGGAAGTCCTGGGTCCCGGTGACCGCCTGCCCGTGTCGCTGATCATCGACGACTCCACCTGCCTGGTGAACCTGAACAAGTTCGCCATGCCGCAATTCGACGCGACGTTTGGCGGGTCCAAGGCGGTTTATCGCCGGAACTGGAAGGAATGGCCGGACGAGATCCCGGACGATTTCATTCGCAAGTTCGCCGACTGGTGCGGCGGCGCCGGCGTGAAGGGAAAGTTCAGCGTCGTACCCTATCCGGCGTGCGTCGGGAGACTGGATCGCGAACTGCCGGGATGGAGTCCCGCCGAGCTGGAGGCGAGCCTCGACCTGGTGCGCACCCGGATGATGCCGAATTGGGATATCCACCCGGAGATGATCACGCACACGCGGGTCATTGATCTGCGCACCGGGCAACCCTACCCGGACCGCAGCACGCAGTTCATGGAAAACTGGGAATGGACCACCGGCCGTTCCACGGACGAGATCGCAGACTACATCCGGTACGCCCTCGGTATCCTGAGGAATGTTGGGCTGCGGTGCGAGGGTATCACGACGCCGGGCGGGTTTGGAAACAAGGCATTGCCCCAGTTGGCGGAGGCATCGTTGCGCGCCCTTCGGGACGTGTTCCAGGCGGAGGTGCCGCACTACTTTCGACACATGTTCACCGAAGGCCCGGAGAGCGTGGCGCCGCGTGTCGAGTATGCCTCGGGTCTCGACGGGCCGGACCCTCGCTGCGTGGTGTCGATCATCGCCTGCGCCGGGGACTGGACCGGGGGATGGGATAACACGCCGCCGGGCGGAGCCGATAAGTTCATCACGGCCGGTGGCGACCAGGGACGGCTTGTGGATGTGATCGCGCGCGGCGAACCGACCTGCCTTCTCGCCCATTGGACGGGTGTCTGGTTCAATGGCCAGGAGATCGGTCTCAAGATCCTGCAGGAGGTCGTGGGCCGTCTTCAGGCCCGGTATGACCATCTTGTGTGGATGAAACTCGCGGAAATCGCGCGATATTGGGCGGCCCGTGAGTTGACTCGTATCGACGTGATGGGGGACACGGTCCATTTGTCCGCGCCCTTTGCCGCGCCGGCCTTCACCCTGCGTGTCCCGCGGCACGCCGATCGGGGATTGGCGCTCGACACGGGCGAACGGACCCCGCTTCGTGAGGTGGCGCGCCGCACCGATCTCGCAGCGGGCACCTGGATGCCCGAAGGCGAGCGAGCGCTCGTCTGTTTCAACCTTCCGAAGGGCGCAAGTCGTCTCCGGGCTTCGTTGCACTGAAAAAAACTGGAGTCCTCGGTGATGAACCGCGGGGGAGAATGGCAGGCGACGGTGGGCTTGAGTTGCCCGAGCCTTCCGAAGAGGAATTCGTCCACCCGGACGATTCGGGCGGGTGCGACTACGACCCGCCCATGGTGGCGCATGGGTGCGCTCCGGCAAGTTGCGCATTCCCCGTTCCATGGGGAAGGACTCCCTGGTCTCCCGCGACCCTCCGGGTCGTTCGTCGGTAAAGACCAGCATCCCGGGAGAGGGATGGGGTGAGGGCCGGATAACCCGAGTCAGGCGCTTGCATCACCGGAGCAAAACGCGGACAACCGGGCCGTTCGGGTCCGTGCCGCTGGATGAACCTGCCCAATCAACTCACGATCTCGCGTTTTGTCCTCACGGCCCTTTTCCTGGCGGTCTTGCTGATCCCGTTTGCCTTCCATGAGACCGTGGCGCTCGTCCTGTTCACGGCAGCGAGCGTGACGGATTATTTCGACGGGAGCATCGCGCGCCGTCAGGGGTTGATCACCAATTTCGGGATCCTGATGGATCCCCTGGCGGACAAGATCCTCGTGTGCTCGGCGTTCATCGCCTTCGTGGAGTTGGAGCGCGTGCCGGCGTGGATGGTGATTGTGATCGTCGCGCGCGAGCTTGTAATCACCGGCTTGCGACTGCTGGCCGCGTCCCGGAGCCTGGTGCTGGCGGCGGAACGCTTTGGCAAACACAAGACGGTGTCCCAGATCATTTGCATCAGCGCGATTCTGACCTCGCTGGCCTATCCCTCGTGGGGCGCCTGGGCTCGGACAGTTTTCGAGTTCCCAATGGGCGACCCCTGGATCATCTGGCTTACGCAGGCCTCGAAGTGGGTGGCAGTTGTCCTGACGCTTTGGTCCGGGAGCTTTTATCTCTGGCGCAACCGGAACCTGTACCTGCAAGGGATCTGATCCGTGGAAGCGCTTTCGGAGGAGTCCCTACGCCTTCGGTCCGCCGCGCCGGCGCACCGATTGGCGGTGTGGCTGGCGTGGGGGGGTGGGATGGGACGGGTGCCCTGGGCGCCGGGGACCTTCGGTTCGGTCCTTGGAGTCGCCTGGTTTGGGGTGCTTCTGTGGGACGGCAGGGCCGTCGTGTTTAGCGTTGGGGCGCTCCTTGGAATCGCGCTTGCCGTGTGGGCGTGTGATCGGGCGGAAGCGGTCCTCGGCCGCCATGACCCGCCTTCGGTGGTGCTCGATGAGATTGTCGCCGTTCCCGTCTGTTTTCTCGGGCTGCTGGCCGTGCAGGGGGCGCGCTCCGGGTTTCCGGACCTGGTTGAATTCCTTCAAGCGTGGCCGGGTTGGGTTGTTCCTGCGGTGTTTGTGGGTTTCCGGGTGATGGACATCGCGAAGCCCTGGCCGATCCGTCCATTGCAGAGGCTCCCCGGCGGGTGGGGAATCGTGGCCGACGATGTCCTGGCGGCTGGGGGGGTTGCCGTCGTGGGCGGGATCGCGGCCCTGGTCGGCTTGTGATCGACATGATCACGGGGCATTGACCAGCACGCGGCTTGGCTGCTAATTGCGAGGACCCGAATCCCATCGGGGGATTGACTCTGGATGAATCCGGTCTCGTCCGAACGCAGCCGCCCGGTCGTATTGATCACGGGGGCCAGCACGGGGCTTGGTCTCTCGCTGGCGCGTCGGCTTCGGGACGAGGGACGGTTCCATCTCATCCTGACGGCGCGTGAGGCTTCATTGGGGCGGCTTGCGGGGGCCGGGATCGCCGAAGGCCCGTCGATCTGGCTGCGTCCCCTGGAGGTCACGAATGGGGGACAGCGCCGGGAGGTGATTGCCGAGCTCGACGCGCGCCTCGGCGGCGTGGATGTCCTTGTCAACAATGCCGGGCTTGCGTACCGGTCCGTGCTCGAGCATGTCAGCGAGACGGACTGGCTGGAGCAGATGCGCGTGAATTTCAGCGCGCCGGCCGAACTGGCGCGGCTGGTCCTTCCGGCGATGCGGGCACGGCGAGCCGGGCGGATCATTGCGGTGTCCTCGGTCGGAGGGATGATGGCCATGCCCACGATGGCGTTGTACAGCGCCTCGAAGTTTGCGTTGGAGGGGGCCTTCGAGGCCCTTTGGTACGAGGTCCGACCCTGGGGGGTTCACGTGACGCTCGTTCAGCCGGGGTTCGTTCGATCGGAATCCTTCCGCAACACGCGCTTCACGCGGGAGGCGGTCCACGGTCGGGACGCGGAAGATGATCCCTACCATCTTCAATACATCCACATGGGAAGATTCATCTCACGGTGGATGGAGCGGGCGTGGTCGCGGCCCGATGATGTGGCGCGGGTGATTGCCCGGGTGATCGACCGGCGGAAGCCGCCCCTCCGAGTGAGCGGAACTCCGGATGCGCGGCTGTTTGCGCTATTACGCCGATTGCTGCCGCGGGGGCTCTATCATCGCTTGCTCTACGCCTGCCTCCCGGGGGTGGCGGACTGGAGTATCGCGCCGCGATCCTCCGGCACTTCATGGCCGGGAGCGCTCAGCGCGCAAGACGGGGAAGCCAGGTCGTCAGCACCGGCACGTAGGTGATGATGAGGACCCCAACCAGGAGGACCAGCAACATCGGCAACGTGGCGCGAATCACCATCGGCAACGGCTTTCCAAACCGGTACGAGGCCAGGAAGAGATTCATGCCCACCGGCGGTGTGAGGTAGCCGAGTTGAAGGTTGGCCATGAAGAGAACGCCCAGGTGCAGCGGGTCAATCCCGAACACCCCTGCCATCGGAACGATCAGTGGCACGACGACGATGATCGCCGAGTAGATGTCCATCAGGCACCCGACGATCAGAAGGAACAAATTCAGCGCCAACAGGAAGACCCAGCGGGAATGGATCGTCGCCCGGACCCAGGTCACGGCCTGGTCCGGGATCTGGGCGGTAACCAGGTAATTGGTGAATCCCATGGCGACCCCGAGGATCAGGAGGACGCCCCCGACGAGCAGACCGCATTCGGTCATCACGCGTGGCACATCCCGGATCGGTCGGAGATCCCGGTGGAGGAGCGTCTCGATCAGCAGGGCGTAGAGGGCGGTCAGCGCCGCCGCCTCCGCCGGCAGACAGAAGAACAGGGAGACGAACGCGACGATAGGCAGGAGCAGTTCCCACTTGGCATCCCACAGCGCCGCCCCGGCTTCCGCCCAGTCGAGTCGCCGTTCTTCCGTGGTCAGGCGCGGTCCGGTTCGTACCCCCCAGGCCGCCGCCATGCCGATCATGAGGAATCCCGGAACAATCCCGGCGAGGAACAACTGGCCGATCGGGATCTTCGCGATGATCGCGTAGAGAATCAGGGGCAGACACGGAGGCAGCAGGATGCCCAGGGAACCGGCACCGGTCAGGATGCCGATCGCTTCGGACTCCTTGTAGCGGGCGGCGACGAGGACCGGCAGGAGGAGTCCGCCGAGGGCGAGAATGGTGACCCCGGAGCCGCCGGTGAAGGTCGTGAAGAAGGCGCACACCAGTGCCGTGACGATGGCCGGTCCGCCGCGGATGTGGCCGAAGAGGGCGAGGAACACGCGAACGAGGCGTTTCGAGGCGCCGCTCTCCGCCAGGTAATAGCCGGTAAGCGTGAAGAGGGGCACCATCGGGAGGAGCGGGTTCACCACCTGCTCATAGTGGTCGAGCGGGATGGATGCGAGGGGGTCCCCGCGGGCCCAGAACAGCATCACGGCCGCACCCCCGAGCACGACGAAGATCGGCGCGCCGAGCACGGCGGCGACCAGGAGCAGGCTCAGGCCCGGAATCAACAGGGATTCCTCGGCGACCGGCGGCTTCCATCCCACAAGGACGATGCCGATCACGATCGCCAGGCTCGCCAGCCTCCAGGGCCAGGACGGTCCCGATCGCCACCACAGCCGGAGGGCGATCCCGGCGAACCCGATCGGGAGAATCGCCTGAACGACCCACACGGGAATGCCGTACACGAGTTCCCGTGCCGACTCCCTCTCGGCCTGCACCAACTGCACGCTGGCGGCGGCGAGAACGGCGCATATGGCCGCGGCCACGCCGCTGGCGAGGACCTCCGCCAGGTGTCGCTGCCAGGCGCGCCGGAAGAGATGGGGCAGCGTCGAGAGCGACAGCAGGCGACCTTCCCGGGCGGCGACCAACCCGCCCACCATCCCGACGAGGAGATTGAAATGGCCCAGCAGGGATTCCGCCCCGCGAATGCCGACAGGAAGCCCCCAGCGCCTGAGAACCTCCGTGACCGGCAGCAGGAGCATGCCGGCCAGCAACGCCACCAACACCCCGTTCTCGAATCGCCGCGACCAGCCGAACCATCGGGGCACGTTCTGGGGTGCCTGCCCCCCGGCGACGCCGAGTTCGTCGAGGGTGAAGGCGCCGTCGCTCATGCGCCGCCGCGAGCGCGGAAGGCCTTCAATTGGTTTTGGACTTCGTCAAATAGGGGCGCGGGCACGACGTTACCCCGGATCTTGGGATAGGCGCCGGCGATCCCGCGGCGCCATTCGGCTTCGAGGTCGGGTGGGACGGGGGTGACGATGAGGCCCTGTTTGGCCTTCATTGCCGCGATCGCCGCGTCATCCTCCTCGCGGCTGTTGCGACGAACCTCCGCCCCCGTCTCCTCGGCAATCGCGCGGAGTTTCTGCCGCAAGGGGAGCGGGACCTGTTCCCATGCGTGGCGGCTTACGAGCATCGCGCCGGTGACCGGGGCGAATTTGAGATCCAGCATGTATTTCGCGACGGTCGCGACCTGGGCGAAGTTTGCAAGGAACGGCGGCAGGGGAACGCCGTCGATCAGCCCGGTGGTGAGGGCCGTGAAGATCTTGTCCGGTTCCAGGGTCACCGGGTCGTAGTAATCTTTCATGATCTCGATGGCCTCGGAGTCGCCGGCGGCGGCGAAGATCTTCATGCCCTTGAGGTCCGATGGCGGTCCGATCCGCTTGCGGGTGAACCAGCGGACCCACCCCGCGTCGCCCCAGAAGAGCACGTCGTAGCCCTTGTTGTTGAAGGCGGCCTCGAGTTGTCCCCTCATCTTCTCGCGCACGTAGTCCACCTCCTCCCACGATCGAAAGAGCATCGGGAGGAGTTGGAGCGCCGTGGGGGATTTGTCGATCAGCCCCATCCCGGCGGCGGTCAGCATGGCGCCCTGCAACTGGCGAATGCCCATGCGCCGGACGATGGCCGATTCCCCGCCCTGCGTTCCGGGATAGATGATGGCCTCGACCATGCCTTCGCTGGCCTCCTTCCAGCGTTGGGCCATTGTCTGGAACAGCCGGTGGAAGGAGGAGCCTCGCGGCGCCACCGTGGCGAAGGAGAAACGGTACTCGGCCCGGGTGGCGGCGCGCAGGAGTGCGGGAGAGAGCGCCGCGGCGGCGGCGCCCGTGCGAAGAAACGTTCGGCGATGCATCATCATTGGGATTCCGTGACTCCGGACGGCGCGGCGCCATCCGGAGTCGCTATTCCAGCGGCGGGAGGAACAGTTTGTCGATTCGTCCGAGCAACCACCGCGCACGGCGTTGCATGACAAGATTTTCGACGCGGGCGGACGGCTCGGCGTTCACGTCGATTTCCATGGCCTGGAGGAGGAGGCGCTGGAACTGGGCCCGATCCTCGCGGGGGACGCATACCGCCTCGGCATAGCTGACGAACGGCGCGGCGACGTGTCCGTTCCCAAGGGCAAGGGCGCGCTCGAAATGGCGTGTCGCGCGGGCGACAGGATCCCCCTGACCGGTTGCCCTGCTCATCTCGTAGGTGATGAGCACGGTGTGAACCGCGCCCTTGTTCCAGGACTCGTCCAGGTCCAGGACACGGTAGAGAAGGGCCTCGACCCTGGGCAGATCGCCGACAAGGGAGGGGTCATCCTTCGCCTGCGACACCGCGGCCAGCCACGCCGCCGCCGCCCAGTAGAGCAGGGGAACATCCTCCTTCCCCATTTGCGCGGCAGCCGCGCCGGGATCCGCGGCAAGGACGTTCGTGAATCCCGGATGCCGGACCTCGAGGCCGCGCAGTGCATAATTGCGCCCGCGGAGATAGAGACCGCGCGCCCGAGCCCGCAGCGCGGTCGCCTGGTCAATGTCATCATCCTCGAGGAGGTCGGCCTGTTGCTGAATGAAGGCATAGCTGTACTCGGTGAACGCGCTGCCGGCGGCCGTGAGGAGCCCCACGTGATTTGGCGTTTCGAGAAGGATGCTCTCCATCAGCTTCAGGCTGAACGGGAGCGCGTCCCGCACCAGGTCGGGATCATCGTCCGCTGCAAAGGTCTGTCCGCTGCCGGCGAGGGCGTCGGCGACCCGTGTCACCGCCATCTTCCGAACCGAACATCCCCCCTGGAGGAATGCGCCGGCGAGGGCGAGGCAAGTGATCCAAAGGCGACAGGCGTTCATGACGAGCTCGAGTCCCGTGATTCGGACGCGGAGGCACCACGAAGAGCAATGCAGAAGTGAACGGTGCACGGCGCAGGTGCGCTCCATCCGGTCAGTCCCAACCTGGAGACGTTGAGGCGGTATCCCCGGCATGCCTTCCCCGGTACGGGTCTTTCAGGCATGTCATCGGCGAGGACGCTTTGAATCCCTTGAGGCTGGCCAGAGACCCGATGCTTCGGCTAATCCGGGGGCGATGAATCGCAGGGAGTTTTTGGGAATCAGTACGTCCGCGGCCGGCCTGGGTCTCGTCGCAGCGACCACCGCCTCGTGCGGCGCCCGCACGCCGAGATTGCGAAAGGACGTCCGGCTTTCGGCTTCGTCCATTTTGTTTGGAGAACTCACCCTCGAGCAGGCGTGCGGCCGGATCGCGGGGGTCGGTTATGAAGCCATCGACATCTGGGGCCCGACGGCCGGTTGCACACACCTGGATGACGCGGCGCAGCGGTTGGGGGGCGCCGGTCTCCGCCAACTTCTGGCGCGGCAGCACCTCAAATTGTACGCGGTCTCCACCTATGCCGGGGGGTACGAGAAGTACGCCCAGTTTCTCGGCGATGCCGGGGGCGGGGTTGCCGTCCAGGGCCCGCCTCTGGAACCTCAACCGGACAATCTCGCCGGAAGGATGAAGCAGTGGGTTGAGAGCCTGAAACCGCTTGCCGACCGGGCGGGCGCGCTGAACTCCTGGCTGGCGATCGCGAACCAGGAGGATTCCCTGCTGAGCACGCTGGATTCGATCAAGGCCTTCGTCGACGCGAACACGCACCCGCACCTGGGGCTTGCGCTGGCGCCGTACCACCTGCAGGCGATGGGTGTGCCGGTCCCCGAGGCCATCCGAACCGCGGGCACCCAGTTGTTCTACTTCTACGCGTGGCAGAATGCCCTTGGACTTCGCCAATTGCCCGGCTACGGCCCGACCGATTTCCGGCCATGGCTGGACGCGCTATCGGCGGTCAAGTACCGCTGGTATGTGAATCCTTTCATGCGGGGTTATGTGGCGCCGGATTTGATGTCCGCCTCGCTGGCGCGGGTGCGAAACTATCTCCTGCATCCGGCGTGAGAGCGGGCGGGGGAGAGCCCTTGGTCCGCGGCATTCCCTCTCCGCCCGGGCTCGTCATTACCCACATTCTGCATCGCTGGAGAAGGACCGCCGGGCCGACCGCACCGGCGTCGGGGGTGCGGAGCCGTCTGGCCCGCGACCCTCCGGGTCGCGATTGCCTTCAGTCCGTTCGGTCCCGGGGGCCGCGCTCGTTCCTCGCTTGCCCCCGGCTACTGTCCCTGGTCCCTCTGGGACCGCGCATCCCTTTGATGGGATGGCTCGCGCGCGACTGAAAGGCACACCAACCGGTTCTCATTCCGAAGATAAAGTCGGCGATCGGCCAGAACGGGGGCCGCCCAGCACGGGAATTCGAGCGAGGGCACCTGCCATCTTCCCAGTTCTTCGCAGGCGGCTGGCGACGGACGAAACATCCCGAGCAACCCGCCTTCGCCCAACGCGAACAATCGTCCCTCGGCATAAAGGAGAGACCCGCGGCCGAAGACGGTTGGCTGGCGTGTCGAGTGCGGCGGCCAACGCTCGGGGCGCTCCCAGAGAAGCCGTCCGGATTGGAAATCCACGCACCGGAATACGGCGTCGGGTTCATTGCGGCCGCTGAAGGCATAGAGGCAGCCATCAATCAGCATCGGGGTGTTCCAGTGCACTTCGAGCGAGGTTCCCCTCCAGACCTCGTCGACCCCCCGGCCGTCCGGGTGAACCCTCAGGAGAACCGAACCCACGCGGTAATAGGCCGCGCTGATCAGGATGAGATCGCCGTCGACGACGGGATTGGCCGCATTCACGGATTCCTCGACCCGCGCCCGGAACCAGAAGCTGAAATTGACCGAGCCATGGGTGGGGTCCAGCGAGACGAGGCCCTGTCGTGTGAGGCAGAGGATCTGGCGGCGGCCGTGGATTGTCGCGGCCACCGGCGAGGAGTAACTGGCCTGTTTGTCCCACCGCAGCCAACGGACCGGCGGTGTGCCCGGCCAGCCGGTCTTCGGTTGGCCGGTCCAGTTCGATTCGCCGACGCTCTCCCAGAGCGTTCGGCCCGTCTCAGGATCGAAGGCCACGACGCCGCTGTTCGGTTGCCCGCCGACCATGACAAAGAGCCGTCCCTGCTCGAGCAGCGGTGTGCTTCCGACGCCGAAGAAGGCCTCCGGGACGTCGAAATCGGAACTCGTCACTCGCTCCCAGACCTTCTCCCCGGTGGAACGGTCGAGGCACAAAAGCCGGCCCTCCGCACCCAACGTGAACACCCGGTTCGTCGTGAGGGTCGGGGTGCAGCGAGGGCCGTTGTTGTACCCGTAGGGATCCTGAAAATGGCTGGGGGCGGCGTAACGCCAGCCGGGTTTGCCGGTGAGCGCGTCGAAGCTTTGGACGATCTCCTCATTGCCGATCCGGTGGTTCAGCACGAGCTGATGTCCTCGCACCGCGGGCGCGCCGTAGCCGGTGCCCACGTCCTGTTGCCAGAGGATCGGGACGCCCGACTCCGGGATGCGCTCGATGAGGTGGGTCTCTTTCGAGACCCCGTTTCCGGCGGGGCCCAGGAACCGCGGCCAGTCCTCCGCACGCGAGGACGGATCCGGAAGGAGGATACCATGGACAAAAGCGGTGAGGACGAGGAGGCGCACGGCCTTTTGTGCTACGGACCGAGGTGGTCGGCAATGGCGGTTTGCAGGTTGGAAACCGCAAGGGGCGCTGAGCGTGTCTGCCGGCGGCGGGCTTCGCCCGCAGCGGCCTGGGTCCACCGTGGCGCGCCCTGGCGCGCGCAGGCGGGTGGTTATCGTCCAGCCGCGTGGAAATCGCATTGACGGCGCGCCCTGGCGCGCGCAGGCGGGTGAGCCGATTCTTCTGGTGGTCCGGGCGCGACCCGACTAAGAGAGCCGCCTGTGCAATCCGGGGGGCAAAAAGAAGCCTGGGGCTCGCGCCTGGGGGTCATCATGGCGGTGGCGGGCAGTGCCGTGGGGCTCGGAAACTTTCTCCGATTCCCAGGTCTCGCGGCGCAATACGGCAGCGGGGCGTTCATGATCGCGTATTTCGCCGCGCTGATCTTCCTGGGCATACCCATTTGCTGGGCTGAGTGGACGCTGGGACGGTACGCGGGCCAGAAAGGGTTCCGATCGAGTCCGGGCATCTTCTACGCGTTGATCCGGCATCCGATTGGCAAATACGTCGGCGCACTGGGGGCCATCATTCCGGTCTCGGTCTACCTGTACTACGTGTATATCGAGGCCTGGTGCGCCGGATACGCCTGGTATTTTCTCACCGGCCAGTTGAGCCTCGGAAAGGACCCGGCCGCGTATGGCGATTTCTGGCGGCGATTCGTGGGTTTCAACCAGGATGGATTGGTCGTTGGCGCACACGGAAACCAGGTCGTGATCTTCCTGGTCCTGGTGTTCCTGGTGAACTTCGTCATCATTTTCCGGGGCCTCTCGAAGGGGATCGAGTCGTTCTGCAAATTCGCGATGCCGGCCCTGATTCTCCTCGCGCTGATCATCCTGGGCCGGGTGCTGACGCTGGGCACGCCGGACCCCTCGAAGCCGGGCCAGGATGTCCTCCACGGGCTGGGGTACATGTGGAATCCTGGACAGGTGGCCAGTGAATTGAAGAATCCCCAGCTCTGGCTGGCGGCCGCCGGTCAGATCTTCTTTTCGCTCTCCGTGGGTTTCGGCGTGATTATCACGTATGCCAGTTACCTGACCAACAAGGACGACGTGGTCCTCAGCGGCCTGACCGCGACGAGCGCCAACGAGTTTTGCGAGGTGGCCCTCGGCGGCATGATCACCGTGCCCGCGGCGTTCGTGTTCCTGGGTGCCACCGGTGTCGCGGGCCAGGGGACGTTCGGCCTCGGTTTCAATGTGCTTCCCGTCGTCCTGGCGAACATGCCGTTCTCGCATTTCTTCGGGTTCGCCTTTTTCGCGTTGTTGTTTCTGGCGGCGATCACCAGTTCCCTTTCGATGCTGCAGCCCGGCATTGCGTTTCTCGAGGAAGGGCTCGGGCTGAACCGCAAGCAATCGGTGACGATGCTGGGATTGATGACCGCCCTGGGCTGCCTGTTCGTGGTGTATTTCAGCAAGGATTTGAAGGCGCTCGACACGATCGATTTCTGGGTCGGGACGTTTCTCATCTTCCTGATGGCGACAACGCTCATCATCGTCTTTGGCTGGGTGGTGGGAGTGGACGTGGGATGGCGGGAGGCACACCGCGGCGCGCATATCCAGATCCCGGCGATCTTCAAGGTGATCATCAAGTACGTGTCCCCGATCTACCTGCTGCTCATTTTCGTTCTCTGGGTGCTCTTCAACGTGTTCGGATGGAATCCCGGGACCGGTGAATTCAGGCCCACCGGCTACATCATGGATTTGATCGGCGGCGACGGCACGACGCCGGAGTCGGTGGGAGTGGCGCGAATGAGCGTGGGAGTGATCGCCATCGTGATCCTTTTCACCCTCCTTCTCACTCACGTCGCGGGACGCCGCTGGGAAAAACTTCAGAACGGGCAGGAGACCGACTCGCCATGACAACGGCCGGCTGGATCATCATGCTGCTCTCGGTGGGCGGCGTCACCTTGCTGTTCATCTGGTGCCTCGCCAAGGTCCTCGTCGGCCCCAAGGCACCGAGTCCGGACCAACTTCACAGCGCGCTGGACATCGACACACAGGACCGGGGTTCCCGGGACCAGAAGGACGATCAGGCGCGTTGAGCGGGGATTTGCATTTCAACGAACCGCCATACTGTAGCCACCAACATCAGGTTCGCGCCTACGTTCCATCGAGTGGCTTGCCTTTCTCCCGGTCCTCCGAGAGTCCTTCCTCTTCCAGGAACTTGCGGGCGCATTCGGGGCAGGCGCCGTGGGTGAACGCGGTATCGGTTCGCTGGCTGATGTAGGTTTCCAGGGGCTGCCACTGACCTTGGGAGTCTCGAATCTTCTTGCACCAGGCACAAATCGGCAGGAGTTCTTCAAGAACTCTGACCTCCGCCAGTGCCGATCTCAGTGCCGCCGTGGACGCCGCCTGGGAGTCCAGGAGAAACCGAATCTTGTGCAGGGACCATCCCACCACCAGGAACGCCGAAAGCCGAATCGCCAGGTTCCACACGGGGAAGACGAGCGACGAGTACCCGTGGCTGGAATACAGGTCCGCAAGGAACCAGACCAGTGAGCATATCACCGATGATATTACGGATGCCTTAAGTCCCAGCGACCATGCCGCCATTCCAATGGGAAGAAAATAAAACAGGAAGAAAGAGAGTTCAGGCCCGGTGGCGAAGTCGAGGAGTCCGACCAGCAAAAGGACACAGGCCACGGTCGGCCACCCGGCCGTGGAGAGGACTCGTCGGAACTTCATCGAGTGACGCGCAGCCGAAAGTCGCCGCAGCCGTGTCCGCGGACTTAGCCCATCCGCGAAGGATTCTCAAGGTGGAAGACGTGCGGCCTGCGAATGCGCTTTGCCGCAGACGCCGGATGGCGGGTGCGGTAGCGTCGCGCGCGAATCGGCATGAAGCCCCTCTTTCGCCGCAAGCCCCTGGATTCGGTCGGTGTGTCCGGAGAGGGGCCCACGCTGGCCCGCGAACTCGGTCCCTGGCAGCTTCTGGCGCTGGGGATTGGGGCGATTGTGGGGGCCGGGATCTTTTCGTCCGTGGGCTCAGCGGCCGCTGGAGGGGCCCACCATGTCGGCGCCGGGCCCGCGATCGTTGTGTCGTTCCTCCTGGTCGCGGTGGCGTGCGCCCTGGCCGGTCTATGTTATGCCGAGTTCGCGGCCCTGGTTCCGGTTTCCGGTTCGGCTTACACCTATGCGTACGCGACGCTCGGCGAACTCGTCGCCTGGATCATCGGGTGGGACCTGATCCTCGAGTACGCGGTGGGGAATGTCGCGGTGGCGATCTCCTGGTCCGGCTACTTCCAGGAACTGCTTCGGGGTCTGGGCTGGCATTGGCCCTCGTGGTTGGGGATTGACGCGCGATCGGCCCTCCAGGCGGCGCGGGCGGTCGCCGCCGCGAAGACCTCGGGCATTGACCTGGCAACACTCGGCGACACCGTCCTGCGCGCGGCGCAGGCCTATAACATGGCCCCCCGCATCGGGGGGGTCCCGCTCCTGTTTGATGTGCCGGCCGCCGGCGTTGTGGCGTTTCTCACGTGGATCCTGGTCCTGGGCGTCCGGGAGAGTTCCTGGTTCAACACGGGGATGGTCGTGGTGAAGCTCGGTATCATCGTGCTCTTTGTCGCCGTCGGCATGCGGTACGTGAGGCCCGAAAACTGGCATCCGTTCGCGCCCCACGGTTTTCGCGGGATCTCGAGCGCCGCGGCGATCATCTTCTTTGCCTACATCGGATTCGACGCCATCACCACGGCGGCGGAGGAGACCCGAAATCCGCAGCGGGATATGCCCTTTGGAATCCTCGGCAGCCTTGTCGTTTGCACGGTGATCTACATCGTCGTGGCGGTCGTCCTCACCGGTCTCGAACGGTGGGATCGCCTGGGAACAGCGGAACCGCTCGCCACCGCTCTGACCGCTCGCGGTCTGACGTGGGTGTCCGGGGTGGTGTCGCTTGGAGCGGTGGTGGCCACGACGTCGGTCCTGTTCGTCTTTCAACTTGGTCAATCCCGAATCTTCTTCTCGATGGCGCGTGATGGACTTCTGCCACGCTGGGCGGCGCGGGTCCATTCGCGGTACCGCACCCCGCACGTGACGACGATCCTGACCGGGGTTGCGGTGGCGGCCTTCGCGGGCATCTCGAACATCGATGAGGTCGTCGAATTGTGTAACATCGGGACCCTATTCGCATTCGTGATTGTGGCGGCGGGTGTGTTGATTCTCCGGCGATTGGAACCTCAACGGGTGCGGCCTTTTCAATGCCCATGGGTGCCGTGGGTGCCTCTCCTTGCGATCCTGGCCTGCGCCTATTTGATGCTCGAATTGCCCTGGGTCACGTGGCTGCGATTCGTGGTGTGGCTGGTCATCGGCCTTGTCATTTACTTCAGCTATGGCATCCGGAGGAGCAGGGTCGGAAGGGTCACTTCGGAGGGCAATCGCGGGGCGGCGTGACCCGGCAAGGCGTTGCTGAGGATCGCGTGTCGCTGGTCGAAATCGTCCTGGGCGGGGGTCACGACGGCCGACGGAGCAGGGCGGCCATGGCCGTGCATACGCGGTCCCGTGTCCCCGCCGGCAGGTGCTGCGCGAGTCGCTCCCCGAGTGTCACGACACCGCGGGGCAGCACCTTCAAAAGGGCCTCCGTTCGCAGGCAGCCCGCCGTCAGAGCGTTGCTGAAGATTCGTTGCTCCAGGACTTCCAGCCCGGCCGCGGCGGCGAGGCGGGGGACTTCGTCGGGGTGCAGGAGGAAGATGTGGCCGTCGGCATCGGGCTTAAACTGGCGGCTTTCGAAAATGGAAGGATCTGGAAAATCCGAGAAGCGCGGGAGCGGGTTGCGAAAATAGCGGCCGTTCGGCGTCGTGAGCACCACGTGTCCTCCCGGGTGGACGAGGCGCCCGACTTTCTGCAGGAACTGATCCGGATGAGCCGTGTGTTCGATCACTTCGGTGATCAGGACAATATCGAACGCGTCGTCAAACCCCAGGTCGAAGGCGTTGCCAGGCGCAAAGTGAATCGAGCCCCGTTCGTGTTTCAGGCGGACATAGCCTTCCAGGTCCGACCGCAGATCGTTCCAGGTGACCTCGTACCCCTGCTCGGCGAGTGCGAGGGTGAAGTTGCCCTGCGCGGCGGCGATGTCGAGAACGCGCGCCGGCGGAGCGGCCGCGCGGGCGACAAGTTCGAGAGTCTGCCGTCGGCGTTCGGCGTAAGCATAGGCGTACCCGCGATGATGACGTTCGCCATAGATCTCGAGCCGATCGTACGGATGGCTGTACTTCCAGCTTTCCGGCCAGGCGGCGTCTGGTTGGACCTGTCGCATGCCAAATAAATGTTGGGGTCGCCACGAGAGCCACGTCCTCGTACTCAGCCCGAGTCCGCGGCGGGAAACTCGCGGCGGCATTGTTCAAAAAGGAGGCCGAGGGCGTCGAGGTGCGCGGATTCGGAGAATCGGCGGGTGGCGGCGAGGGCCGCGATTCGCAGGCGCTCGTAGTGGGCGGGAGGGGAGATGGCCTTCGCGAGGGCGTCGGTCAGGCCCTGCGCGGTGGGCGGATCGCCAGGAGCGAGGTGCCCGTTGACTCCATCCACCAGCCATTCCCGGATCCCGCCCACGTCGAAGGCGACGGCCGGCACGCCATGGAACCCGGCTTCAATGCCGGTCATTCCAAACGGTTCGGGCCAGAGACTGGGGACGACAAGGACATGGGCGCTGGCGAACGCGGCGTCGCGCCGTGCGGCCTCAAGCCATCCTGGACACTCGATCCGAACACGGGGTTCCTGATCCATCACCCGGCTGGCGAGGGCACGCCATCGGTCACGCTGGGGTCCTTCACCGGCCAGGGTGAGTTCCACGCGGCGACCCAAACGGGAGGCCAGCGCGGGGAGGGATTCCAGGAGGACTCCGCCGCCCTTCACGATCTCGCAACGTCCGAGGAACAGCAGCCGCAGCGGTTCGTCGGGGCCGATCGCCGGACCCGATTCGGTTGGAACCGCCAGCCCGGAGACCCAGAAGGGAACCTTCACCAACCGGTCGGCGGGAAAACCGTGGCGGATGTATTCCTCGCGCATCGCATCCGAGTGCGTGGCGATCCGCTGGAAGCGCCGAAGCCGGTCCTGGTCCTTCTGTTGCGTCCTGAAGAGGCGCCACATGACCGCCGGGTTGAGTCCGCCGCAGCCGTGCGGGAAATAATGAACCAGGCAGCCCCAGCCCAGCGTCCTTCGGCATACGCGAGGCCGAGGCCATTTCCAGCATTTCCCGCCACTGACGCAGACGCCGACGTAGGTGTGGGCGAAGTAGACCGCGGGCCATTGGTTGAGGATCGGCGCGAGGACCGAATCCGAAACGAGTTGATGCGCATAGGCGATGTCGGGATTCCATTCCCGGACAGCGCCCAGGATGTGGCCGGCATCGGAATCCGTCAGGCACCACGCCGGCGAGCGCGGGTCGAGGATCGGTTGGCCTCCCGCGGGAATCGGCTCCTGGTAGACCAGGGCGATCTCATGGCCGCGCCGTTGCAGGGCTGAAGCCAGGTGGAGGAGGTAGACCTCGATGCCGCCAATGCGGTGGCCGAAGGCATGGATCAGCAGGATACGCATTCGGACATCCGGCGCCGCCGGCGCGACCGCGGACCGAACCGGGAAGGATCCGCGGGCGGGACTCAGACGAGACCGGCGACAGCGTCTCCGACCTCCGAGGTGCCGCACCCCATCCTGCCCGCGGACAGGTCCTTCACCTTTTCCCGAACGACGCGAATGATGGCCTGTTCGATGGCCGCGGCGGCGTCCTTTTCCCCGAGGAACTCGAGGAGCATCTGGCCGGCCGCGATCGCCGCCAGAGGGTTGATGACGTTTTTGCCTGTGTATTTCGGGGCACTGCCGCCGATGGGTTCGAACATCGACGTTCCCGTGGGATTGATGTTTCCTCCCGCGGCGATCCCCATGCCGCCCTGGATCATGGCGCCAAGGTCCGTGATGATATCGCCGAACATGTTGTCCGTGACGATCACGTCAAACCACTCGGGGTTCTTCACGAACCACATCGTGGTGGCGTCCACGTGGGCGTAGTCCCGCGTGATGTCGGGGAAGTCCCGCTTGCCGATCTCGTGGAAGGCGCGTTCCCAGAGGTCAAAGGCGTAAGTCAGGACGTTCGTTTTTCCGCAAAGGGTGAGCTTGCGCGCGCGATTGCGCTTGCGGGTGTACTCGAACGCGTACCGCAGGCAGCGCTCGACCCCGCGCCGGGTATTAATGCTTTCCTGGACGGCCACCTCGTGGGGAGTGCCTTTGAAGAGAATCCCGCCGGCCCCGGCGTACAGACCTTCGTTGTTCTCCCGGACGACGACAAAGTCCACGTGCTCCGGTCGCTTGTCCTTCAGGGGACAGAACCTCTCGTCGTAGAGCTTCACGGGCCGAAGATTGATGTACTGTTCAAGTTCGAACCGCGTGCGCAGCAGGATCCCTTTTTCGAGGATCCCGGGTTTCACGTCGGGATGGCCGATGGCGCCGAGGAGGATCGCCGGGAAGGTTCGCAACTCGGCGAGCACGCTGTCCGGCAGCACCTCGCCGGTCTTGAGATAGCGTTCACCGCCGATGTCGTAGTGGGTGAAGGCGAATTTGAGGGAGAACCTGGCGGCGGCGGCCTCAAGGACCTTGAGGGCTTCGCGGGTCACCTCCGGGCCCGTGCCGTCGCCGGGGATCACGGCGATCTGGTAGTTTTTCATGCGTCGATCGTTCCGAACCGTGGGAGGCGCAGGCTACCTTCCGCAAGGCGGGTGGCAACCCGCGTTTTCAGCCGAGAGTCAGACAGAACATCGCGTCGCGGAGCTTCGGCTCGAACCAGGTGCTCTTCGGCGGCATGATCGCGCCCGCGTCCGCGATGGCCATCAGGTCCTCAATGCGGGTGGGATGCAGGGAAAACGCGCAGGCAAAGCCGCCTCCGGCGACGAGACGTTCCAGCTCCGCCGTCCCCCGGATGCCGCCGACAAAATGGATCCGCGAGCTAGTCCGTGGATCGTCGACGCCCAGCAGCGGGGCGAGCACCAGTTCCTGGAGCAGGGTCACGTCCAGGGCCGCAATCCCGGTCCGGGCCGAGGTGAGCTCCGGTCGAAAAGTCAACGAAAGCCACCGTCCCTCGACGAACAGCGAGAGATCGTGTTTTCGGGCGGGACGGGGTCCTCCGTCCGGCCTGACGACCACGACGCTGCCGAGCTTCTCCAGAAAGCCGTCGACTGAAAGGCCGTTGAGATCCTTGATCGCACGGTTGTAAGGAAGGATCTGCATCTGGTCGTGTGGAAAGATCACGGCGAGAAAGGCCGAGCTGTTGCCTGCGCCGTTTCGCGCGCGGAACACACGCGCTGCCGCGGCGCTCCGATGATGTCCATCGGCGATGTAGAGGCGCGGCAATGCCGTGAATGCCGCCTCGAGAAGCCGGTGGTCCTTGGCGGCGTGAATCCTCCAGCTCGTGTGCCGGATGCCATCGGCCGCCGTGAAATCCACCGTCGGCGGGCTGGCGACCTCGCGGCTCACCAGGGCGTCGATTTCGCGCTGAGCGGGATATGTGAGAAACACCGGTCCCGTCTGGGCATTGAGGCTTTCGATGTGTCGGACCCGGTCGTCCTCCTTGTCGGGGCGTGTCAGTTCGTGCTTTCGGATGATGCCGTCCAGGTACTCCTGACAGCTTGCGGCGGCGACGATGCCCGTCTGGGCATGCCGACCCATCACTTGGCGGTAAAGATAGAAGCACGGCTCGGAATCCGGAAGGAGGGCGCCCCGGGCGATCAACGTCCGGAAGTTGGCGGCGCCCCGGGCATAGACCTGCGGGGAGTAGGGATCGGTTTCGGGCGGCAGCTCGATCTCCGGTTTGCTGACCCGGAAGAAGCTCAAGTCATTGCCGGCCGCGGCCTGGCGGGCCTCATCGGAGGACATGACGTCATATGGCAGTTCGCAGATTCGTGCCGCGAGGTCGGGTCGGGGGAGCAAAGCCGCAAACGGGTGAAGGGTGGCCATGACACAAAAAACGGCGCGGACGTTAGAAGCCAGGATCGGGAAAAGCACGAACGTTCCGGCACGCAATCTTCAGGCGGGCTCTAACCCGGATGTTTCCTATCACTTCCACTGCGACCTGCTGCAGGTCCGGTGGGAGAGGAGGTTAGCTTCAACATGCGTACCGCCGCTGCCGACAGGGCGTCGGAACTCGCGGTTACGGAGCGCGGCCTTCAGGCCGCTTCAATACCCCGACGGCACGTGCGTCGAAGTTCTTGTCGGCCGACGCCACATCCCGTCCCGTTGAAGCGGCCTAAAGGCCGCGGTCCGACCCGACGGTATCGCGCCTGCCAAGGATTTCGCGGGCTCGCGGACGGTCGCCTTTCGCAAGACCTCTATGAGATATGGAGGCTAAGACGTAACCATGCAGTTGGATCGGTCGTGCTTGCTGGATCTTTCCGGGCAAGAGCTTCGTCGTTCGCTCGTTACGTATCTCCGTTCCGATACGCGCCTCGCTCACTCCTCGTCTTGACCGGAAATCTGCGGCGCAATCACTTCCCTCCCAACTGCATGCTTACGGCTAAGACGCCACATCGACAAGGGTTTTCACCGCGCGATTGCCCTCGGCCATCTGGTGGAAGACCTCGGGCAAACGCGTCAAGGGCGCCCGGGCGTCGACGAAATCCACCGCCCGGACGATGCCGTCCTCGATCCATCCGAGGGCACGGCGGATGGTTCGCGGGGTGTGATGGAAGCTCGCGACGAGCGTGAGATTCGAATAATGGATCCGACCCGGATCGAAGGTCACACGGCTGCCCTGAGGACAGCCACCGAAGAAGTTCACGATGCCGCCCTTGCGGACGACCTCCACCGCCTGTTCCCAGACCTCGGGTTTCCCCACGGCTTCGATGACGACGTCGAACGGTCCGGCCCCCGAAGCCCGGTCCTTCCACCAGCCCGGCTCGGCTTCGACATCGATGACCTGGCCGGCTCCGAGGGCTCGAGCGCGGTCCAGCCGGGACTGTCCCCGACCGACCGCGGTGACATCGCATTGCAGGTGGGCGGCCAGGCGGATGAACAGCAGGCCGATGGGCCCGCAGCCGATCACCAGCACCCGTTGCCCGGTCGCGACACGAGCGTCTTCGAGGCCCTGAACCACGCAGGCGAGCGGTTCGGTGAGGGCGGCATCGGCGAACGAGGTGGCCGGGCGGAGTCGGAGCAGGTTGCTTTCCACAATGCGCCGTGGAACGACAATCGAGGCGGCATAGGCGCCATTGAGGAACAGGAGATCGTCGCACAGGTGCTCCTGCCGCTGCTCGCAATAAGCGCAGCGCGCACACGGCGCGGAGTTGGCGGCCACGACCCGCTCCCCGAGTCCCCACCCGGTCGCCCCGGGGTCCACTTCGGTCACGACCCCGGCGAATTCGTGCCCGAATACCGCGGGCGGCACGATCATCCGGGCGTGATATCCGCGGCGGAAGACCTTCAGGTCTGTCCCGCAGGTCAATGCCGCCTGGATGGCAATCCGCACCTCGCCCGGTGCAAGCGGACGTTCGGGAACCTCTTCGATGCGAATATCCTGTTTACCGTACAGGACGGCGGCGGTCATGGGGGAGGATGTTTCCAGCTTCCTCGTGAGGATCAAGGTTGCCGTCTTGACGGACAGCCCCAGTTTATGGCGCATGAGTGCCGTGGACGGTGCGGGAGCGCGGCGGGAGGGTCCAAAGCCCACCGGTTGCCCCCATGCAACCGCACGGCGTTCAAACCAAACGGTTGCACGTTTTCCACTGCCTGGTGTAGAAGCCGCGCACTTTCGTTCATGGGGAAGTCCCTGATTATTGCCGAGAAGCCATCCGTTGCCGCGGATATCGCGCGGGCGCTGGGTGGGTTTCAGAAGCACGACGACTATTACGAGAGCGACTCGGCGGTCCTCGCGTATGCCGTCGGGCACCTGCTTGAACTGGCGGTGCCGGAGGAGTTCGAGGTCAAACGCGGGAAGTGGACCTTCAATGCCCTGCCGCATCTGCCGCCGCGCTTCAGCCTCGCTCCCATCGAGAAGAACGAGAACCGGCTGAAAACCGTTGTCAAGCTGCTGAAGCGCAAGGACGTCGAGCGCATCATCAACGCCTGCGACGCCGGCCGTGAGGGCGAACTGATCTTCCGGAACATCGTCGCCTATGCCGCCGCCGAAAAACCCGTGGAACGTCTGTGGCTTCAGTCGATGACCCCCGCCGCCATCCGGGAAGGCTTCAGCCGGCTTCGGACGGACCGCGAGCTGATCCCATTGTCGCAGGCCTCCCGCTGTCGGGCGGAGGCGGACTGGCTGGTGGGCATCAATGGCACCCGGGCGATGACCGCCTTCAACAACAAGTCCGGGGGCTTCAACAAGACCCCCGTCGGCCGGGTTCAGACCCCGACGTTGGCGATCGTTGTCGAGCGTGAGCACCGCATTCGAGCATTTGTGCCGCGTGACTACTGGGAGGTGGTTGCCACGTTTCAGGCGGCGGCGGGTACATATACGGGGCGGTGGTTTGATGAGGCCTTCCAACGGACGGAGGGCAAGGATGGCGACCCGGATCGGCGACCGGAGCGCCTCTGGAACGCCGAACGCGCCGAGGCCATTCGTGCCAGATGCCAGGGTCATCCGGGCATCGTCACGGAGGAAAGCAAACCAACCACTCAACTCTCGCCGCTGTTGTTCGATCTCACGTCGCTTCAGCGCGAGGCAAATGGACGATTTGGTTTCAGCGCCAAGACCACTTTGTCCCTGGCCCAGGCGCTCTACGAACGTCACAAGGTTCTCACTTATCCGCGAACCGATTCGCGACACCTGCCGGAAGACTACCCCGAGGCGGTGAAGAAGACCCTCGGCACGCTAAAGGGCCTCGGCCCATACGCCCCGTTCGCCGACAGGATCCTTTCCGAGGACTGGGTGCGGCCCGGCAATCGGCGGATCTTCAACAACGCCAAGATCAGCGATCACTTCGCCATTATCCCCACCCCCGAGGCCCCCAAGCACCTGACCGACGCCGAGCAGAGGATCTACGATCTCGTCACCAAGCGGTTCCTCGCCATCTTCCATCCTGCCGCGGAATTCCTCGAGACCCTGCGCATTACCCGGGTCGAGGGGGAACCGTTCAAGAGCGTCGGAAAGGTCCTCGTCCACCCGGGATGGCTGGAGGTCTTCGGGCGGCAATCGCAGGTCGGAAACGAGGAACCGGTGCTCACGGCCGTCGCACCGGGTGAACAGGTCCAGACCACCGGGATCGAGGTGCGTCAAAGCCAGACCAAACCGCCGCCCCGCTACACGGACGCCACCCTGCTGACCGCCATGGAGGGCGCGGGGAAACTCGTCGACGATGACGAATTGCGCCAGGCGATGGCGGAGAAGGGACTAGGGACACCCGCCACCCGCGCCCAGATCATCGAGGGGCTGATCGAGGATCACTACCTCATCCGCGATGGCAAGGAACTCCAACCGACCGCCAAGGCGTTCTCGCTGATGGTCCTTCTCAATGGCCTCGGGGTGGAGACCCTCACCAAGCCCGAACTCACCGGCGAATGGGAACACAAACTCAAGCAGATGGAGCGCGGTCGCCTCGAGCGTGATGTGTTCATGTCGGAGATCCGTGAATTGACGCGGGACATCGTAGCCCGCGCCAAGAGCTACGACGACGACACCATCCCCGGCGATTTCGGACGCCTCGAAACCCCGTGCCCGAGATGCGGCGGCGAACTCCACGAGACCTACAAGACCTTCCAGTGCGCGAACTGCGACTGGTCGCTCTACAAGATCATCCTCGGGCGCCAGTTCGAACCCAATGAAGTCGAGGAACTCCTTCGGACCGGGCGCGTGGGGCCCCTCCGCGGTTTCCGCAGCAAACAGGGGCGCCCCTTCGACGCCATGATGAAGCTCGGGCCGCCCCCGGACTTGAAGGTCGGCTTTGATTTTGGGGAAGGCCCCTCCGGGAATGGCGAAGGCCAAGCCGATGGCGCCACCCCGGATTTTTCCGGACAGGAACCCCTCGGCACCTGCCCGAAGTGTGGCGGTCGAGTGTTCGATGCCGGCTTGAAATACGTCTGCGAACGTGCCGTTGGGCCGGCGAAGTCCTGTGACTTCACCTCGTCGAAAATCATCCTCCAGCAGACGGTCGAACCGGCCCAGATGCGCAAGCTGCTCGCCGAGGGCCGGACGGATCTCCTCAAGGATTTCGTGTCCAAGCGAAATGGTCGAAAGTTCGAGGCCTTTCTGGTCTGGAAGGACGGGAAGGTGGGCTTCGAATTTGCCCCGCGTCCGGCGAAACCCAAGGCAGGGTCGCGTCGTGCCGAGGCCTCCGCACCTGCGACGAAGATCGATTTCACCGGGCTCCCGGAATTGGGCGTCTGCCCGGTATGCGGCGGCCGTGTGTTCGAAACCGAGGACGCCTATTTGTGCGAGAACACGCAGCGCGACACCCGCCGCTGCAAGTTCAAGGTGGGCCGGGCGATTCTCGAACAGCCCGTGGAACGGGAACAGGCCGTCAAGCTGCTCCGTGACGGACGCACGGATCTCCTCGACGGTTTTGTGTCGCGAAAGTCCGGCAAGACCTTTTCCGCGCACCTCCTCGTTGGGGACAAGGGCAAGGTGGAATTCGAATTCCCGGAGCGATGAGGATCCGTGTCCTGGGCGCGGGGGGTGGGGAGGTCACGGGTTCGGCTTACCATGTCGAGACCTCGCGTGCGTCGGTCCTGGTGGATGCAGGCCTCTTCCAGGGGGGCGCCGACCTGGAGGACCGCAACGTCGTGCCGCCTGGACTCGATCTGCGGCGTCTCGATGCCGTCCTCCTGACCCACGCGCACCTCGACCACACCGGGCGGCTTCCGCTCCTCTTCAAGGAGGGATATGAGGGGCCCGTGTATGCGACGGCGGCGACAGTCGACCTGGCACTGATCATCCTGAAGGACACCGCCAAGCTCCAGGCCCAGGATGTCATGCGCCTCAATCGCAAACGGCAGCGGGCGGATGAACCGCCCCTGGAGCCCCTGTACGGCGCGGAACACGTCGAGCCCATCCTCGAGAGGTCCCGGGTGGTCGAACTCGACGGTTCGACGGAAGTGGCCGAAGGCATCCGGGTGCGGTTTCTCGAGGCGGGTCACCTCCTCGGATCGGCGAGTCTCGAGCTGACGCTGGAGGATGCGGGCGAACGCAAGGTGGTGGTGTTCTCGGGAGATCTTGGGCCGACGATGATGCCGATCATCCGGGAGTTTCGGCCTCCGTCCGGGGCCGATGTTGTGTTCCTCGAGTCGACTTATGGCGATCGCGATCATCGACCGTATCCCGCGACGATCGCGGAGTTCTCCTCGATCGTCGGCAGCATCGCTGCAACCCGGGGCAAGATCCTGGTCCCAACCTTCGCGATCGGGCGGGCCCAACAGCTTCTCTACCACCTGGCGCTGGTCTTCCGCGATGGCGCCGTGCATCCCTTTCCTGTCTACCTGGACAGCCCGATGGCCATCGAGGCGACGCGCGTTTACCTTCGACATCCCGAGTTGTTCGACTCGGAGATGCAGGCATTGAACCGCGGGGGCCTGGAGCCGCTTCGCTCCACCTATTTCCGTCCGACCGTCACTGCGGATGAGTCTCGGAAGTTGAATGAGATCGAGGGGCCCTGTGTGATCCTCGCCGGCGCGGGCATGTGCACAGGCGGCCGGATTCTTCATCATCTGAAGCAGAACCTCTGGAAGAAGGAGACCCACGTCTTGATCGTGGGATTTCAGGCGCGGGGGTCGCTCGGCCGGTCGCTCGTGGAAGGGGTGCGCATGATCACCATTCACGGCGAACGGATCGCCGTGCGCGGGTCCATTCACACCCTGGGCGGGTTCAGTGCCCATGCCGGTCAGACCGATCTTCTCAAGTGGTTTTCCGCCATGGCCGGTTCCCATCCCCGGGTCGTCCTGACCCACGGGGAGGACGGTCCTCGAACCGTCCTGGCGGATCAAATCCGGGAACGCCACCGGATCGACGCCCTCCGTCCGGCGATCGGCGAGGAAATCGTGCTCTAGCCAGCCCGGATGTTTCCTATCACTTCCCCTGCGACCTGCTGCAGGTCCGGTGGGAGAGGAGGTTACCTTCAACAGGCGTACCGCCGCTGCCGACAGGGCGTCGGAACTCGCGGTTGCGGCGCGCGGCCTTCAGGCCGCTTCAATACCCCGACGGCACGCGCGTCGAAGTTCTTGTCGGCCGCCGTCCCGTCCCGTTGAAGCGGCCTAAAGGCCGCGGTCCGACCCGACGGTATCGCGCCTGCCAAGGATTTCGCGGGCTCGCGGACGGTCGCCTTTCGCAAGGCCTCTATGAAATAGGCAGGCTAGGGCTGCGCTTGCCCTGAAGAAGATGCGGGGCATTCGACCCGCGGTGGCGTATCCCAATCGGGATGCATGGCCCGCTTTCCATTCAGCAGATTCTCGCCCAAGACCCTCACCGGCAGTTGGTCGTGCAACTGCTCGAGAGCGATCAGGTTCTGACGCGCTCCGATCTGGCCAAAGAGCTGTGTGTCCGGCTCGACCTGCGTGACCCCAACGGCAACCTCCGGCGCGGTACCACGGCCAAGGCCCTCCGCGACCTCGAAGCGCAGGGCTTGTGGACCTTGCCGGCACCCACCGGGCCGGACGCGGGCGTGGAACCCCCAGCGACTGACATCGGTCAAAGCAGCCGCGGCGGTTCCCGAATCGGTCGAGGATGTCCGAGGGCTCCGCCTGATCGAGGTGAGCACGGAGGAGGAACGCAGGACCTGGAATGAACTCATGATCCGCGAGCATCCGCTGAAGGACTGCCGGCTGGTCGGCCGACAGTTGCGCTATCTGGTGGCTTCGGACCACGGATGGCTGGGGGGCATCGGCTTCGGCAGCGCCGCGCTCTATCTGGAGGCTCGGGATGAGTGGATCAGGTGGCAGGATGTTCAGCGCATGGAACATCTGCCCAGGGTCCTCAATATGAACCGATTTCTCATCCGTCCCCGCGTTCGCTGCCAGAACCTGGCCTCGCAGGTTCTCGCGTTGTCGTCCGTCGGGTGGCCGACGACTTCGAACGCCGCTACGGCCTGCGCCCCTGGCTGCTGGAGAGTTTCGTGGACGTCTCCACCTACGATGGCGCCTGCTACAAGGCGGCCAACTGGAAGAAAGTCGGCCAGACCAAGGGGCGCGGACGCAACGGAGGCCCGAAGGAGGGCAAGAGCGTCAAGGACATCTATCTCTACCCGCTGGTGGAAGATCTCCCGGATCGCGTGGGCGTCCAGCGCCCCACCGTGAGCGCTCTGGAGGCGCACGGTGGCTTGGACGCCCTGGGCTGGGCCGAACAGGAATTTGGCGGCTGCGACTGGGGGACCCGCGACGCACCCGGCGCCTGGTGAAGATCGTCAGCGATCAGGCCGCGCAACCCAGCGGGTCCTATTCCCAGGCCGCTGGAGGTAATCGCCACGATCTCAAAGCGTATTACCGGCTTCTCAACACGAGCAAGCAACTCGACCCGGAAAGTCTTCTGCAAACGCATCGCGCCCAAACGATCCGTCGGATGAAGAACGAAAAGACGGTGTTGATTGTTCAGGACACCACCGATCTGAACTTCTCCACCCGCCTGGCTAAGACCTACCGAGCCGTCGGCGGACCCACCGCGAACTGGCATTCAGAGGCGGATCGGATCAGGATCCCTCATGCGCTTCCCCTGGTTCGCGGCAGGTCTGGCGACGTGCATGGCCTGGTACTGTGCCAATCCTGAAGCGGCGGCCCAGATTCTTTCAGTGCGGGAGCGGGGGCCGAACTACACCGTCTTTGACCGGGTCATTCCGGTTCTCGGGTCCACACGGGGCCAATCCATCGGTTCCTGGATTCAACTGGAGGACGGCCTCAACTACTGGGATGCCAAGGCGGGCGCGTGGTCGGAGTCCAAAGAGGAGATTCGAATCGACCGGGCCGGCGCGGTGGCGCTCAAAGGCCAGCAAAAGGCAACCTTCTCATGGAACGCGAACGACCCCAATGGAGCCGTCGATGTGGAGATTGAGCCGAATGTCCACCTGCGGAGCTCCGTCCTCGCCCTCCGCTACTTTGACGCCGCCAGCGGTCGCAATGCGGTGCTGGCGACGCTTCGCGATGCGCAGGGCGAGGTCCTGCCGCCCAACCAGGTCCTCTATCGCGACGCCTTCGAGGGTGTTCAGGCCGACATCGTCTACACCTATCGCCGGCACGGCACGGAATCGGATGTCGTCCTTCGCGAGCTTCCTCCGTTGCCGTCCGAATTCGGCCTCAACCCGGAAACGACTCGTCTCGAGGTCGTGACCGAGTTCTTCGACCCGCCGCAGGTGACGATGCATCCGCACGTCCTGATGAGCGTGGAGGATCCCGTCGTCCGGGCCCGTGTCGCCGCGCCCGACTGGATCGACCAGGAATTGAACTTCGGTCCAAGCCGGATCCGCCAGGGACGCGCCTTCGCCTGGTCGGCGCGGGACGTCGCCAGCGCGCGTCCCGAGGACTTTCCGCCGGTGGGCAAGGAATGGATCCCCACCGCCGCCGATCGGGCGGTCCTGGTTGAGTCCGCCGATTACCTGGAACTGCTCGACCAGTTGCTGGCGCTGCCGTCGGACCCGGCGCGCGGCCGGGCCCTGAGGGAGAAGGCGCGGGCCTGGGCGGGAAGGTCCGCCGCCGGGATTCGTCGCGAGGCCCTTCGGACCTGGGCGAGCTCCCGCTCCGCACCGGCCCCGGAGAGAGAGCGGGGCCTCCTTCCGGCCCGAAGGATGGCCGCCCGCGTCGACGCGGATTCCCGGCGGCTCCAGCTCGCCTCGGCGACTCCGGACACGCGACCGGGAGTCGTCCTCGACTGGTCCCTGCTGACGGTCGGTTCGAGCAACTTCACCTTCGCGGCGACCAACACCTACCACGTGACGGGCGACTGCTGGTTTGTCGGGACGACGACCCTCGAGGGCGGAGCCGTCCTCAAGTTCCCGTTGTATGCCAACGGCAATTTCTCCGGCGTGTGCATCGATGGACGGTTCGTCTGCCGCACGAGCAGGTATCGTCCCGCCGTGTTCACCGCGGATACCGACAACAGCATGGGCGAGCAGGTCCTGCCCGGGGCGCCGTTGGCCTCCGGCGACTACGGGGTCATGCCCCTGCGTTTCAATGACCACGGCGACCCCGTCGTCGTCGAGCACGTGCGAATCCGCCACGCGATGCACGGCATCTACTTCCAGGGAAACAATCCGGACAACGAGATCCGGCACTGTCAGATCGTGCAATGCCGTTACCCGGTGCGAAACACCGCCGCCACGCCGGTCCGCCTGAAGAATGTTCTGGTCACGGATGGCAAGTCGCCGTCGATCCTTTTTCAGGGCGCTGGCGGCACCTTCGAGGGCGAGCACCTGACGCTTGATGATGCCCAGACCCTGTTCACGGGCGGCACGCTGACCCTGACCAACAGCCTGCTGGTCGCGATCGGCTCCGCCGCGGCCTATGAAGGCAGCGGCAATGGCATCGAATCGGCGGCGACCGGCGTGTTCGCGTCGACCGGCGCGGGCGGCTTTTATCTGGCGGCCGACAGCGTGCATCGGAACGCAGGCGTCGCGGATATCGACCCGTCCCTCGCCGCGGAGTTACGGCAGCTCACCACGGACCCGCCTGTTGTGCTGGCATCCGATATCTCCGCGAACACGGCACTCACCCCGCGAGCCGTCAGGGACGTCGACGCACCCGACCGGGGATACCATTATCCGCCGCTCGATTTCCTGGTGAGCGGCCGGCGAATTGCCTACGCCACGCTCGAGTGTCGGGACGGAGTAACCGTTGGAACCTACGGCGCGACGGGGTTCCGTCTCGGCAATGGCGCCGTCCTCCTGTCGCTGGGACGGCCGGACGCCCTCAATCGCCTGGTGCCCTACAATGTCGTGCAGGAACAGTCGGATGCCACCTGGGCTGCGCCCAACGGGGATCTTGCGCTCCTGACGTGGGACGCCGATGCCAACCCGCCCCGCCCGGCGGTTCGACTGATCTTTACCGAGGTCTCGATGCCCGCCGCTGAACGGCCTCGACGGCAATGGATCCGAAATCTCAACGCGGGTCCCATCGAACTTTCGGCGATGCATTCGCGTCTCCTGGGGGTCGACCTCGAGGTCGTCGGCCTTCATCCGGAAGTCTCGCTCTCGTTTGTGAATGATCTCTGGGAGGACTCCACACTTTCGGTGACGGAGTCTACCGGTACGAGTCCCTATCCCGTCGGCCTTGAATTGTTCAACAATCTCTTTCACCACGGGACGGTGGGCCTGGCCAGCAACCGCGCGGACACCGCCTGGAGGGTCCGGGACAATCTCTTTGATCCGCTGTCCCTCACCGTTGCCATCAGCGCCGGCTCTCCTTCGAACAACGGTTTCCGGGCCGCCCTTCCGTCCTTCGGCGCCAACAATCGCACCGGGCTGATCATGGACTTTGTCGCGGGTCCGTCCGGTTCGTACCGGTATCCCGTCTCGGGTGGACCCACCAGTCTTGCCAGCCTCCTCAATGCGGGAAGCCGGGCCGCACCCGAGGCTGGACTCTACCACTTCACCACACGCGCTGATGGCCAGAAGGAATTGAACTCGCAGGTCGACATCGGCTTCCACGACGCAGCCCTGGATCCGGTGACTGGCGCCCCGGAGGATACCGACGCCGACGGACTCCCGGATGTTTCAGAGGACACCAACGGCGATGGGATCGTCGAACGGCTGGAGACCGACTACTTCGATCCGGACACGGATTACGACGGGCGCAGCGACGCCCAGGAAATCGCCGACGGCACCAACCCTCTCAGTGCGGAAAGCGTCAAACCCGGGCTCCTCGCGACCTGGACGTTCGACGATCCCAATGATCCGTGGACCGCCAGCAATGGAGCGCAACCCATCGAGATCAACGCGGTCGGTCTCTATGAGATCTCACCGTCCGTCCACTCCGCGGAAATCGATTCCGGGGCGGCGGTGCTTCGGTATCACGACGTCGAGGCTGATGGCACCGCCAACATCAACTGTCGCGCCGGCACCCTGAAGATTGCCTTCTCGCCGTATTGGGCGAGTTCCTCCTCGGTCTGCACCTCGGGCAACGCGGGGATCGGGCCGGCGGCGGCGGTCAATCTGCTGTCCATCGGCTCCTTCTCCATCGCGATCGACAAGCGCGGCACCAACCTGATGGTTCGCACTCCGGATGGCGCTGGCGGCGTCACCACCCTCCTCCAGGCGCCGTTCCGCGCCTGCGTCGGGGAGTACCCGCCGGACTTTCCTCTCGAGGTGCAGGTCTCCTACTCGCAGGATGCGACGGCGTTGTTCTACAACGGCACGTTAAAGGCGCGCGGCCCGGGCATTCCGGCCTGGCCGTCCCGCGCGGAGAGGGCCGCGGGGGTGTTCTTTGGGATGAGCACCAACCGCGACAGCCAGGTCCATGGCCTGATCGACGGGATCGTCGCCTACAACGTCCCGCTGAATCTCTGCACCAATCCGCCCTTCATCACGGCGACAACGGTCGCGTATCCGCCGTCCATCACCCTGCATTGGGATGGCGTTTCGAACTGCCATTATCGAATCGAACGCCGCTCCCTGCCGGCCGACACCTGGACGACCCTGACCTCGGCGCGGCCACCGGCCTACGCGGACTGGCGTGTGGTCGCCGGCCGCGAATACGAGTACCGGATCACGCCGGACGCCCTCATTCCCGACGAGTTCGCGACGTCCTATGATCCCGCGTACGCCACGGTCATCGCCGGGATCCGATTGCCACCGGAGAGCCCCCCCGGTCATGTGCTCCTGGTGGTGGATCGAACCCTGACGAATAACCCCGCATTCAGGGGTTCCGTGGAGACGCTGACGCGGGACCTGTGGTCCGAAGGCTGGATTGTCGGCCGTTACAACGGGCCGCGGCAGGACGATGCCACCTGGGCGAACAACCCGCCCCGGATCGCCGAGGTCAAATCGTGGATCAACGCCTATCAGGACGCCAACCCCGGCCAGGTCCGGTCCATTCTTCTTCTGGGTCACCTGCCCATCCCGCGCTCGGGCATGCTGAATCCTGACGGCCATGGGTATCGGCCTCTCCCCACGGACCACTACTATGGGGATTTCGACGGCGCCTGGACCGATTCAACGAACTGGCCAAGTCCGCCCGTGGTGTTGACGGCCAACGTGGCCGGCGACGGCATTTTTGACCAGGAATTGGTGCCGCCAAATCCCGCCGGCGTGGCCTCCATCGAGGCCGCCGTCGGGAGAGTCGATTTCGCGCGGATGCCGGCCTTTGCGAATGGAAGTCCGCCGCGAGACGAGATCAACCTTCTCACCCAATACGTGGCCAAGACCCACGCCTTCCGTCGGCGTCAAACCTCCCTGCCGGAACGAATCGTTTACGCCTCCTTTTTTGGCACGGTCTCTCAACCGAATGCCCTTGAACTCTATCGCCAGGAACTGGAGACGCTGGCCATGCGCCTGAATGCCGCCATTGCTGGCCCGGCGCTCGACGCCGTGTCGAACGCGGATTTCTTCCGCGCCCAAATCCCGGCGGTCTGGGGGATTCAGGGGGGATACGGGGGCGGAGTGGACGTCATCCACACCCTCACGGAGGCGAACAACTACTATGGCATCACCGCGCATAGGACCTCGGACCTGGTTCCCGCTTCCGGCGAGCCTCCGGTGGCCTTTGCCCTGATCGAGGCCTCCTTCGTGAGTCAGTGGGATGAGCCGAATCACCTTGGACGCGGACTGCTCGCCACCAGCACCTATGGATTCGGGTGGAGCTATGCCGGCGTTCCCCGCCTCCATTGGCAGTATCCCGCCATGGCGATGGGATACACGTTGGGCGACGCATGGCGGAAGACTCAGAACGATGCCTGGTTGTGGCCGCTGAACTCCGTCTCGTATTCCTCCCGGATCGGGACGGGCGTCGGTTACTATACGGGGTCGAGGTCGCAGGGCGGCTACATCCTCACCTCGCTTCAGGGTGACCCGACCCTGCGTGAGACCCCGGCGGCGCCTGCCGGCCCTGTCAGCGGATCGGTGGACTCCGGAGGACGCATCACGCTGACCTGGACCCCGAGTCCGGATCCCGGTGCCCGGTACTTCGTGTTCCGCGGTCCCTCGACACCGGGAGGCAAATGGACCCCGCTGACTACCAGCCCGGTATCCGCTCTCTCGTTCACGGATACCGTCCCGGACCCATCCGCGCCGGAGTACCGGGTCCAGGCTCTTGTCCTGAAGACCACCGGCTCGGGATCCTTCACGAACCTCGCCGCCGGTTCGCTCTGGCCATGATCCGGCCTCGCCGGGTCTCTCTCCCGTCCAGGGGGAGGCGGACCTCGCGAGGGTGGGACCAGCCGCCGGAGACGCGCGTGCATGGGGTTGCCACGGCCCCCGGGTTTCGTGAGCATCCGGCATGTCGCACTCGCCGAAGGATCTCCGGCGGATCGCCCGGGAGGCGCGCCGACTCTCCGATCCGTATCGAATCACGCATGGGCGGTCCTTTCGCCTCAAGGATTTCGATCCGGCGGATACCGGACAGTTGAAGCGCGAGGACAAGCCACGGGCGAAGGAGGCCCTGGAGGATGGCATTGCTGCGCTCGCCTCTTACCAGGACCGACTTTACGCCCAGGACCGATGGGCCGTCCTCCTCATCTTCCAAGCCATGGATGCAGCCGGGAAGGACAGCGCCATCAAGCACGTCATGTCCGGCGTCAACCCGCAGGGCTGCCAGGTCGCCTCGTTCAAGGCGCCCTCCCCGGAGGAACTCGATCACGATTTCCTGTGGCGCTGCGTCCGTCGACTGCCCGAGCGCGGACGCATCGGGATCTTCAATCGATCCTATTACGAGGAGGTGCTCGTGGTCCGTGTGCATCCAGAAATCCTTGCCGGGCAGAAGATCCCGCCAGACCTCTTGACGAAACAGGTCTGGAAATGGCGCTTCGAGGACATCGTCAATTTCGAACGCCACCTCAGTCGAAACGGTGTCGCCGTTCGGAAATTCTTTCTGCACGTCTCCAGGAAAGAGCAGAAGAAGCGCTTCCTCGAACGGATCGAAACGCCCGAGAAGAACTGGAAATTCGCCGCCGCGGATGTTGCCGAGCGGGTCCATTGGAAGGAGTACCAGGATGCGTACGAGGACATGATCCGGCATACGGCCACTCCGGAGGCCCCGTGGTACGTGGTGCCGGCCGACAACAAGTGGTTCACCCGCGTGGTGGTCGCCTCGGCGGTCGTGAACACCCTGAATTCTCTCGATCTTCGCTATCCCGCTGTGACTGCCGCGCAGAAGAAGGACCTCGCCGGGGCGGCCCGCACCCTGAGGAAGCAGGGGCATTGAGCCGCCACGAATGGTGAGCGTCGCAGCGCGACGGCGGATCCTCCCCCCACTTTCCCCCCGGGCCGTCGTTTCGCACAATCCATCGCGTCGCGGAGCGCCGCAACGCCTCTGGCCCTTCTGCAGACAGGAGCGGCCTGCCCACGTCCGTGTTTTGCTTTTGCCTCCGTCCATCCGCGCCGACAGCATCCGGTCATGTTCATGCGCCTGCCCCGCTGGTGGATCGTCTTCCCGCTTGCCGTCGGCACCGCGGGCCGGGCGGCGGACTTCTATCGGCCGCCCCACAAGGACCTTGGCTTTCCGGTCTACACGAACCAACCGACCGGCAGACAATTGTCCGGCGAGCATGCCCCGGCCACAACGCCCCCCCTCTCGCCCGAGGAGGCCCGGGCCCGGTTCACTCTTCCGGAAGGCTTTGAGATCCGGCTCTTCGCCAGCGAACCGGAAATCGTCAACCCGGTGGCCATGACGTGGGACGCTCGTGGCCGCCTCTGGGTTGTCGAACTCTACGAATATCCCCTTGGCGCGCCCCCCGGCCAGAAGCCGCGTGATCGCATCAAGATCCTCGAGGATACCGACGCCGACGGACGCGCCGACAAGGTCCATGTCTGGGCTGACGGCCTCAACCTCGCCACCGGGATCCTGCTGGGCAACGGGGGTGCCTATGTCGGAACCGCGCCCAACCTGCTCTTTTTACAGGACACCGACGGCGATGATCGCGCCGATCGGAGGTCTGTGGCGTTGACGGGCTTCGGATTGGACGATCGGCACGAATTGCTCAACGGCTTTACGTGGGGACCCGACGGCTGGATGTACATGACCCACGGGGTCTTCACCCGCTCCCGGGTCCAGGACCCCTCCCACCCGGACGCCCCGCCCGTGCTCCTCACAGCCGGCGTCGCGCGATTCGATCCGCTTCGACATGTGTTCGAAGTGTTCGCCGAGGGCACGAGCAATCCATGGGGGGTGGACTTTGACCGCGCGGGCAACGCCTTCGTCAGCGCCTGCGTCATCGAGCACCTGTTTCACATGGCGCCGGGCGGCATCTATGACCGGCAGGCCGGCACCGAGCCCAATCCTCATGCGTATGAGCGCCTCCACGCGATCAACGATCATCGCCATCACATGGCCGCCTACGCCGGCGTCCAGATCTACCAGGGCGACCAGTTTCCGTCCGAGAATCTCGGCACGGTTCTCGAGGGAAACATCCATGACAACGCCGTCCACCAGGATCGGCTGAACCCGCGCGGTTCCAGTTTCGTCGCGTCCAGGTGGCGGGACCTGGTTCGCGCCAACGATGGCTGGTTCATGCCTGTCAGCACACAGGTCGGTCCCGACGGCGCCGTTTGGATCATGGACTGGTACGACCGCTATCCCTGCTATCAGAACGCCCAGGCGGACCCGGCCGGGGTCGATCGCGAGTACGGTCGCATCTGGCGCGTCGTGTCGACAGGCGGACAGCCGGATCGACCCGTGCCGTCGCGCCCGGACCCCGGAATGGATTTGTCGCGGTTGCCGGGCAAGGAACTCTTGCGTGTCCTGGTCGAACCCAACGTGTGGATGCGTCGGATGGCGCGGCGCATTCTGACCGAGCGCCATGAGGCCGATGTCGCGAAACCGCTCGAATTGCTGGTTCTCGACACCACCGCCCCCATTGAAACGCGACTGGCGGCATTGTGGACGCTGCATGGCTCGGGGCAGCTCGCCGACGAGTTGATCGCTCGCGCGAGCGCCGATGCCCAGGCGCCGGTCCGGGCCTGGGCGGCCCGGTTGATCGGCGAACGCCACGCCGGGACCGACGCCGACCTCCAGATCCTGAAGGACCTGGCTGCTGATCCGGATCCCTCGGTTCGCCTGGCCGTCGCGGTCGCCTGCCGGCAATTCACGAGCGGCGCGCTGACCGTGGACCAGCCACCGCGCCACCCGGAGGTACTGGTGGCCCCGGTGCTCGCGGAACTGGTGGCGCATTCCGCCGCCGGAGATGATCCCGTCCTCCCGTTCATGATCTGGGAGGCCGCGGAGCCCGTGGTGGCCGCCGACCCCGAGCCCGACCTGAAATGGGTCGCGGAGAACGGGCAGCGCTACCTGCCGCTCTCCGCCGTTCTGACCCGCAAGCTCACCCACCGGATCTGCGACCTGGACCGTGCCGACGAGATCGACCACACGGTGGCCTTCCTCGAGAGCCTTGGCGCGGACGCGCAACCCATCGCGCTCGCTGCCATCCAAGGCTTGCTGGATGGACAGGACGCGACGATCCGAAAGCCTGCCAGGCCGGTTGCGCCCCTGGTCAAGCACCTGTCCCAGGAAGGCAATCCAAAGCTCGCTGACGCGGCCCAGCGGTTGGGCGCGCTTTGGGGCGACCCGGAATCAGTCCACGCGGTGCTGGCGCGCGTGGCCGACCGCACGGCATCCGTCGAGGACCGGTTGAGCGGCATTCAGGCCGTCCGTCGCAATGGGAGCGAGGCGACTCGCGCGGCGTTGATCGGGCTCCTGCAACCGGAGGAGCCGGCGGCGATCCAGGGCGAGGCGCTGTCCGCGCTCGGTGCCCTGGGCGGCGACGACATTGCCGCCGAGGTGTTGAACCGGTGGAAATCGATGTCCCCGGGGACGCGAAGATCCGCGGCGGGGACGCTGGCGAGTCGCAGGGCATGGGCGTTGGCGCTCCTGTCGGCGGTGCGAACAGGCGATGTCTCGGCGAGCGAATTCGGGGCCCCCGTGATCCGCGCCCTTCTCCGCCATCACGACGAGGAGGTTCGAGACGCCGCGAAATCGGCGATCGGTCGCTATCGCGAGAGCGGGGCGGACCGCTCGCGGCTCGTCGCGCGGAAACGGCGCGTGGTTTTGGAGGGCGAACCCGACCTGGAGGCGGGGCACGAAGTGGCGCGGCGGACCTGCCTGGTGTGCCACAAGCTCCACGGCGAAGGCGCCGACGTCGGTCCCGACCTCACTGGCGTCGGCCGCTCTTCGCTCGATGCGCTCCTGTGGAATGTCATCGACCCCAACCAGATCATCGGCGCCGGCTATGAGCAGGTGGAGGTGGAGACCCGGGACGACCGCTTGCTGACAGGACGGGTCGTCGAAAACAATGATCAGCGTGTGCGCCTGCTCATGCAGGGACCCAAGGAGGAGGTCGTCGCGCGCGCCGATGTCGTCAGCCAGCGCACGCTGGATTCCTCCGTTATGCCCGAGGGCCTCGAACAGATGCCCGACGCCGACTTCCGGAACCTCGTGTGGTTCATCCTGGCGCCGCCCGCCGAAGGCCCGCTCACGGACGCCAGGCGCCGTGCCCTGATTGGAGGCGGGTCGACCGACGACCTGCCTTCGGCCTCGCGCGACGCCCGTATCGATCATGAATCCGTTGCCCTCTGGGATCCCGAATGGAAAGTCGAGGCGCCCGACTTCGAAGGCACTCCCGCGAGGCTCGACGAGTATCATGGCAGGAAAAGCATCCTCGTCACGCACCCCTTCGACGCCACCCGCCCGGCGGCCCTGGTTCGTGAAGTCGATGTCCCCGCCGACGGTGCCCTGCACCTGCGATTCGACGTGGCGTCGCACGATCTGGGGGATTGGACGCTGCGGGTCCTGGGGGACGGGCGGAGGCTGGAACAGCGGATCATCGGTCACGAGGAGCCTCGCTGGACAACCGTTGACGTGGACCTGGCGCCGTTCGCCGGACGGCGGGTGCGCGTGCGACTCGAAAACGTCGCGAATGACTGGGCTTGGGAATTCGGCTACTGGGCAAATCTTCGGCTGGGACCAACGACCCAAAGCGCTTCAGCGCGGGCTGACAGCGGCCGATGATTCGCCTGCAACCCCGGGGGTGCGGGTTCGGCGGCGCCCGACCCGGCCGCGGTGCCGGTGGACGGCGTGTGGCCTTGGACGGTGGGCCTCCGGGACCGCATCGACCCACGGCAGTTCAGTGGCCTTGGCAGTCATCCCAGGGCTTGGCGAGACCAACATGTTGAGGTTTGTCATATTTGGATTTCCGGTGACGGTGGAGATCTGGTTCTGGATCACCTGCCTGCTCCTGGCGGGCGGCCTGCGCCCCGAGGCGTACTCGAGTGTCAGCAGCCTGGCCGAACTGGCGATCTGGGCGATCCTCGCCTTTTTCTCGATCCTGATCCATGAACTCGGGCATTCGACGGTCGCGCGCCGGTTCGGGGCGCATCCGGAGATCGTCCTGCACGGCTTCGGTGGCATCGCGGTCATGCACGGCGCCCGATTCCGTCGTCGTCAGCACCTCCTGGTGGTTGCGGCCGGGCCGGCCGCAAGCCTCGCACTCGGCATCATGGCCCACGTGGCGCTGATTTTCCTTCCGATCAACTCCCGCGATGTCGACGCGGCATTGCGGGTCCTCGTGTCCATCAATTACTTCTGGACGTTGATCAATCTGCTCCCGATCCAGCCTCTCGACGGCGGCCTCCTTCTCCGCACCTCGCTCGGGGATCGTCGACTCACCTGGACGTGCACCATCGGCGTCATTTTTGCCGCGGCGGTGGCCGTGCTGGCCTTGATGAGCGGCCGTGTCTTTCTCACGCTCCTCATGTCCGTCCTCGCGTACGAAAACTGGCGGATGCGCGGGCGCTAAGGACGCGTCGAGAGCGAGGCGCCGCGATGCACCTGGCCCATCTCCGCCTGCGGGACTTCCGCAACTACAGCCGGCTGGACGCCGACTTCGGGCCAGGCTTCCAACTGCTCGTCGGAGACAACGCGCAGGGCAAGACCAACATTCTCGAGGCGATCTACCTGCTTGCCACCCTGCGATCCTTTCGCGGCGTTGGCGGCGCGCAGATGGTCCGCCACGGCGCCCGCGGGTACTTCGTCGGCGGCCGCCTCGTCGAGGAGATGGAACACGAAGTCAAGGTCTACTGGTCCGCCGCGGAGAAGAACCTGACCCTCGACGGACAGCCGGTGCGCCGCCTCGCCGACTACTACGGTCGGATGCGCTGTGTCGTGTTCTGCACGGAGGACCTCCAGCTCGTGAAGGGGGCGGCCCGTGGCCGGCGTCGATTTCTGGACCTTCTCCTCGCGCAGACCGAGCCGGGGTATCTCGCGCTGCTTCAGCGGTACACACACGCCCTGCAATCCCGTAACGCCCTCCTGAAGCGACCGGATCCCGACCCGGCGGTTCTCGCGCCGTTCACCGCGGAACTGGTGTCGTGTGGCAGCGTCCTGATGGACCGACGGCACGAACTTGTTCCGCGCCTCTCGGCGCTCGCGCGCCTCGCCTATCGCCGGATCGCGCGGGACGCCGAGGAACTCCGGATGCGCTACGCGCCAAGCGTCAAAGAGGAGTTCAGCGTCGAGCTCGCCCAATCCGCGCCGCGCGAAAGGGCCCTTCGGGCCACGGTCGTGGGACCGCATCGGGATGATCTTCAGTTGCACCTGAACGACCGCCCGACGGCGCAATTTGCCAGCGAAGGCCAGAAGAGATCGCTGGCCATCGCCCTCAAGATGGCTCAGGCGGAGTATCTTGCCGGTCGAACCGCCGGACCGCCGATCCTGCTGATCGATGACGTCATGGGCGAACTGGATACGCGCCGCCGGGAAGGCCTGCTGCCGCTCCTCGAGAGATCCGAACACGCCCGCGGCCAGGTCTTCATGACCTGCACCCAGGAGAACTGGCCCCGCGAACTGGGACGGCGCCTGAACCGGTGGGAGGTCCGCCAGGCGACCCTGCGGCCGCTTCCGCAGGTCCAAGACCCCGATGGCGCCGATGGACCCTGACTGGCGCTTTGCCGCTTCGCGCCTACGATTCCCCCATCAATGAGCGCCCCCGCGCCGGATTTGCTCCGCGGCTTGCTGCGCGACGTGTCCCGGTCGTTCTATCTCACCCTGAGATTGCTACCGTCGGCCGTCCGTCCGCAGATCGGGGTCGCCTATCTTCTCGCCCGGGCCACCGACACCCTGGCCGATACGGACGCCCTTCCCCTGGAACAACGCATCGAGGCCCTCACCGCCCTTCGCGAACGCATCCTCGGCTCCCGCCCTGGCCCGCTCGATTTCACTCCGTTCCTTCAGTCCCCCTCGACGCCCGCCGAGGGTGAACTCCTGGGCCGGATCGAAGAGGTCGTCGCCGTTCTCCAGGATTTCGCCTGCTTTGACCGGTGTTGCGTCCGCGAGGTCATCGCGACCATCACCAGCGGCCAGGAGTTGGACCTGCGCCGGTTCCATGGCGCCGCGGCCGGGCGTCTCGCGAGTCTTGCGACCGATGATGATCTTGACGACTACATCTTCCGCGTGGCGGGGTGCGTGGGGGGATTCTGGACCCGGATCTGCAGGTCCCACCTGTTTCCGAGGGAGCCCATCGACCTGCCCCGTTATCTGGAGGACGCGATTTCTTTCGGCAAGGGCCTGCAACTGGTGAACATCCTTCGGGACCTGCCTCGGGACCTCCGCCACGGCCGTTGCTATCTTCCCTGCCGGGAACTCACCCGACACGGCCTCTGTCCGGACGACCTCCTGGATGTGACGACGGCGGGACGATTCCAGCCCCTGCTTCGATCCTACATCGGGCGCACCGCGGATTACCTTGCCGCCGGGTGGCGGTACACGTGCGTGACGCCCCGCTGCCAGGTCCGTGTTCGGATCGCCTGCGCCCTTCCGCTCCTCATCGGGGCGGAGACCCTGCAGTTGCTGGCCACCGGAAACGTCCTGGATGGCAACCACCGGATCAAAGTCTCGCGGCGGCGGGTGAGGACGCTGCTGATGCGAACGACGCTCCTCCATCCTTTCCGCCAGAAATGGGAAGGCATGTTCCGGGTTCCCACCTTCGGAATCAGTGGTGGGTCATGAGGATGATGATCGCGATCACGACGAGCGCGGCAAGCACGGCGAGGGTGATCTTCAGGGCGCTGTACGGACGATCCCCGGCGATCGCGCCGCTCGAGCCGTTCACGACGACCTGGTAGCTGCGCCGCCCATACGCGTAGGTCAGCAGCCACGCGGGCACGAGGATGTGCTTGAATGTCTGGCGAGAATAGTCGGCATGGACACTGAGGTTCCGATGGGTATCGCCGGGAACCTCCGAGGCGCACAGCGATTGCAGCTTCGCGTCCATGACCTCCCGGGAGCGTTTCGCCGCCGCGAGCAGGTCCAGTTGGTACTGTTCGACCACCCACCCCGCGAGATAGCCGGGATCATAGGGCTTGAGCTCCGTTGTGGTCGGAAACGGCTCCACCTTGTGAAGCAGATCGGGCCGCACCCCGCGCGAAGCGGAGACCAGTTCGTCATCGAAGAAATGATCCAGTTGCCCCGAGCTGGGGACCCACCGAATCCGCTGGACCTGGCGCGTTTGAAGGTTCCCCTGCGCGTCCCGGTAAGTCTCGGTCTCGTAATAGTAGTATCCGGAGTCCGCCGTCCATTGAGCATGCACCTGGGCGTCGAAGGTCCAGTAGGGAAGATAGACCCCCTGGAGGGTGTCCGTCAGGGCCGCCGACTTGAGCCGGTTCGGCGCAAACCATCGCGTCGCGTACCACCGGCGCATCTGGTCGCGGACCTGTTCGTCGGGGATCCGGAACGGCAGAAGGCTCGAGGGACGAATCGGGGCCTGCTGCTGTTCCAGCGGCACGATCGCCGGCGAGCCGCAGAAATTGCACCGCTGCGCCACGCGCTCCGGCGTGAACACGGAAATCGCGCTGCAGTTCTGACACCGCACCGACCGCGTCTCCGATTTCCATCCGCGTTGTTCCGGCGTCAACTGCCGCAACGCCGCGGCGAGGTCGCTCTCCTCGACCAGGCTCCCGTCCGCGGCCAGTTTGGCCGGAGACACGGTCCCGCAATAGGGGCAGATCAACGCCTCGCGGGAGGGTTCCCAGCGTGCATCCGCGCCACAGGCCGGGCAGGAGTATTTCTCGAGCGCGCGAAGTTCGGACATCGAGTTCGACGGGCCTGCGCTAGACCGAGAGAAACTCGTCCAGGGCCGCTTGCGGGATGCGCCAGACGGCGCCGATCTTTCGACCCTTGAGGTCGCCCGCTTCGAGGGTTGCCAGGACGTCGGCCTCGGTCACGCCGAGGCTCTGTGCGACCTCGGCGGGCGAATACAGGCGCGGCACGCCCGAGGCCGCAGGAGCGGGCGCCGCGGGCGGCGCGGAGGCATTGGACGTCACTGCCGGCGCCGGTGCGGGCGTCCCGCCGAGGACCGGAGGCGCCGCGGGTGACTGGAACTGGTGCGCGAGTTGCTGCGCCATGGCCAGACCGATCCCCAATTGCGCGGCGGCGCTACCGGTCCCGCCTTCACCCTTTTCGAGTCCCTGGGCCATCTGGAACTTGACGTAGTCATTGAGGTTCCCGACAGCGGACATGCTGGAGCGCTTGTCGATGGCGGCCTCGACCTCGGCGGGAACGGAGGCGTTCTCCAGGACAAATCCCGTGATCTCGATGCCGTAACGGGTGGTCGTCTGGGGATTGATCAACGGAAGGATGGCCTCGCCGACCTCCTGGTATCGTGTCGCGAGGTCCAGGACCGGGATCTGGGCGCTCGCCAGGGCATCACTGAACACGCTCACCAGCCGCGAGCGCATCGTGTCCTGAAACTCATTCAGCCGAAAATGATGGTCCGTGCCCGCCACCTCCCGGAGAAACGCCTGCGGATGGACAATCCGGAAGTCGTAGGTTCCGAAGGCGCGAACGCGGACAATCCCGAAATCGCTGTCCCGGAGCATCACGGGATTGGACGTGCCCCATTTGTTTCCGGAAAACAGGCGCGTGACGACATAGTAAACGTCGGCCTTGAAGGGGGATTCGAACCCGTATTTCCACCCCTTCAGCCGGCAGAGCAACGGGATGTTGTCCGTGACCAGTTCGTGCTTGCCGGGACCGAACAGGTCGCCGAACTGACCGAGGTACATGAACTGCGCGATCTGACTCTCGCGCACGATCAACTGCGCCCCGCGCTTGATCTCCCGATCTTCGTCCGGCCAACGGATACTCAGCGTGTCACGCGCCTCGTCCTCCTCCCATTGGATGATCTCCCACGCTTGTGATCTGAGGAAATTCAGGATGCTCATGGTGACTGGCGAACGTGATAATGCCACAGGCGATACGGGAGTTGCACCAAACTGACGAGGAAAAAGCCGGGACCCGCCGGAAGCCGCCAGTCGGCGGATCGACGCTGCCAGGCGCCCTGCCCGGTCTTCCGCATTGAGCCGCGACTTGCCCGCGGCGATTCCTTGGAGAACCCTCGGGACGGCATGAGTCCACTGCCATTCGGTGAACTGCCGCCCTACCGGCCGCGTCGATTTCTGCCGGCGCGGATGGCGTGGGATGATCTTTCAACACTCGATGCGTGTTTCGATCGATTGGAGAAACGCCTGCGGGGAGCCGAATCGGCGGATGAGCTGGAGGCCGTCCTGTTGGCCTGGGGCGAATTGAATGCCGCCGCGAACGAGGAGGGATCGCGGCGTTACATCGCAATGACGTGCCATACGGACGATCCGGAGGCGGAGCGCAGTTACCTGCGGTTCGTCGAGGAGGTCGAACCGTGCCTGAAACCCCGTCAGTTCCAGCTCGAAGAGGTCTATCTCGCTCACCCGCTTCGGCCGGCGCTGCCTCCGGGCCGCTACAAGGTCTTCGACCGCCACACCACCGTGCGTGTCGAACTGTATCGCGACGCAAACGTCCCGCTGGAAACGGAGGAGGCCAGGATCGGACAGCAATACCAGAAGCTCAGCGGCAGTCTGACGGTCCAGTTTCGCGGCGAGGAAAAGACGCTTGTCCAAATGGGCCGCTACCTGGAGGAACCGGATCGCGCGACCCGGCAGGAGGCGTGGGAACTGACGCTCAACCGGCGCCTGCGGGAGAAGGACAACTTCGACGGTCAGTTCGATCAACTCCTCCGCCTTCGCCAGCAGGATCGCGCTCAATGCCGGGTTGCCCAATTACCGCGATTACGCCTTTCGTGCCCGCGACCGGTTTGACTACACGCCGGCCGATTGCGAGGCGTTCCACGAGGCCATCGCCCTGGAGGTCGTTCCCCTCCTCGAGGAACTCCAGGCCGAGCGCCGCCGTCAACTCGCCCTGCCGCGGCTGCGTCCCTGGGATGTCGCGGTCGACCCCCGGAATCGTCCTCCATTGCGACCCTTCGATCGGGTCGAGGATCTCGTGTCGCGGACGAGACAGATCTTTGACCGTCTCGATCCCTCGCTCGGCGAGCAGTTCCGGCGCATGGACGAATTGCGGTTGCTCGATGTGGGCAATCGGAAGGCCAAGGCCCCGGGCGGCTACCAAAGCTCCCTGCCCGAGGCGCGTCTCCCGTTCATTTTCATGAATGCCGTCGGCCAGCAGCGCGATGTCGAGACCATCCTGCACGAGGCCGGCCACGCCTTTCATACCCTCGCCACGCGCGAGGAGGATCTCTACGCTTACCGCGAGGCGCCGATCGAGTTCTGCGAAGTGGCCTCGATGAGCATGGAATTGCTCGGCGGGGAGTTTCTGGATTCGTTCTACGAGAAGGACGATCTCATCCGCGCCCGGCGGGATCACCTCGAGGGAATCGTCGAGACGTTCCCCTGGATCGCGACGGTGGATGCGTTTCAGCATTGGATCTACACCCATCCCGATCACAACCACGGGGAACGCGCGGCGGAATGGAACCGGCTCGTGGACCGCTTTGGTGGGGATGTCGATTGGAGCGGCTGGGAGGAGGCCCGATCGCATTCGTGGCATCGCCAGCTCCACGTGTTCCTGTATCCCTTCTACTACATCGAGTACGGGATCGCGCAGATCGGGGCCCTTCAGATCTGGCTTCGAGCGCGGCAGGATCGCCACGCGGCGCTCGAGGCATACAAGCGTGCCCTCGCTCTCGGCGGTTCGCGACCGCTCCCGGAGTTGTTCGCGGAGGCGGGCTGCCGGTTTGCCTTCAATCGCGAGACCTTGCGTCCCCTGGTCGACATGCTCCGCCGAGAGCTCGCCGCGCTCCACGGATCTCCAGGGGCCGGACCGTGAACCGTGGTTGGAGGTCACGAGGCGGATACCCGTCACTCCGCCTCGTCGCCTCCGCGGCCAGGGAGGTGCGGCTCAGACGGGCTCTCAGGGAGAAGAGCGGGCCGGCGGCGGCGCCGGCCGGAATTGCGCGCCCATCGCGCGCTGCAGTCGGGCCAGGGCGACGAGATAATCCCGCCGCGCCAGGTTCTGCGTCGTCCGCGCCTCGGTCAGCGCGGTCTGAGCGCTGAGGACGTCCAGTTGGGTGCCGCTTCCGGCCTCGGCGCGCGCCATCGCCAGCCGCAGGGCCTCCAAGGCCTGTTCCACCACCTTCTGCTGGGAATCGAGGACCTCCCGGGCCTCGATGAAATTGGAATAGGCGGTTCGTACCTCCACCGAAATCCGTCGTGACGCGTTGTCGTAGGTGATCTCGGCCTTCTCGTGCCGCGCAGTGGCCTCGATCACGCGCCCGCGCGTGTAATGCCCGTCGAAAAGATTCCAGGTGGCCTGGACCCCCGCATTCCACCCGTGCAGCTCCGAATCCAGGTCCTCCCCGAATTGCGATCGCCGGATCCCGTATCCGGCGAACCCCTGGAGACTGGGACGATTGCCCGACCTCGCGTTGATGATGTCCTCGCGACGCAGGCCTTCCACCGCTCGAAGGGACTTGAGTTCGGTCCGATCCCGTTGGGCCAGGCGCAGGGCCTGGGCCAGGTCCATCTCGAACGCCGGCGTCTCCAGGTGTCCGGCAAGCTCGAGCGGGATCTCGGCTGTCACCTCGTCCGGCACCCGGTACCCCATCAAATCCGCCAGGTAGATCCGGCCATTCCGCCACGCGTTCCGCGCCCTGATCAGCCTCGGCTTCGCGTTCGCGAGTTCGACCTCGGCGCGCAGGACGTTGAAGCGCGGCACACTGCCGGCCTCGTACCGCCGTTGATTATCGAGCAATTCCCGTTCGAGGAGCCGCACCGACGCCTCCTGGACCGTGATCTGTTCGAGCGCGAGAAGCGCGTCGTAATAGGCCACGCGAACCGTCAGGAAGGTGTCGAGCAGGACCGTCTCGTAATCCTCGATCGCCGCCTTCCGCGTGAGCCGACCGGACCGGACGGCTGAACCCAGGCGGCCGCCTTCATAGAGCGATTGCACCAGCCGGATCCCCGCATCCCACATTTCGGTCTGACCGAAATCAAAATTCCCGAATGGTGTCTCCGCGATCTCGAGGGAACCCTCGTCCACGGCGTTGAAGTTCGCGGCAATCTGGATCTTCGGCCAGAGGATCGCCTTCGTTTGGATCACGATCCCTTCACTGGCCTGAAGGTCCTTTCGCGCCGCGGCGAGTATCCCGTTCTGGGCCTCGGCGAGGTTGAGGCAGTCCGCAAGCGTCAGCGGCCGGTTCGGCCACGGCAGTGGCGCGGACGCAGCCCCAGGCGGGTTTTCCGGCGTCGCGGAGGCCTCGGGTCCGGCGCGGCCGGCCACCGGGTGGGTCCCCGAGTCGGCCTGCCCCGCCCCTGGGGCGGGACGGCTGTCGGAAGCGACCGCGGACGGAAAGGTCGCAGGCTGCAGCGGCAGGGCCAAAACGGCGACGAGGAGGATGGGGTGTTTCATGCTTTCGACGGGGTACGGTTCCGCCTTCGACCCGGTCCGCGGTCCGCTCGGGCCATCGCCCGAATCCCCGCCAGCGAAAAGCGGGTGATGTGGTCCGCGAGATCCTCCACCTCCTGGGGAACGGTCGTGAGGCCGGGAAAGAGCCGGGAGATGACGGGCCGGCAGTGCTGGTAAAAGACGACCTGGCCGAGGACGCTCGCGAGGGCGTTGCGCACGAAGCGTCCGGTCGTGGGCGTTCCGAGCAGGTCGCGGAGAATGCCTTCCAGCCGCCGCGCCAGGAGACGTACTTCGCCCGCCACGAGCGTGTCGAGCACAGGGGTCGGTTCAATCATTTCCCGGGCCAGCATGCGCACGTGGAGGGAATCGGGGCCCGACGCGAAGATCCGCCGGAGGAACGATTCGATGAATCCCCGCAGGCGCTCCGCCGCGGGCGCGCCCTTCGGCACGCCTCCATCCGCCGGAAAATGGCGAAGGGCAGTGCGGAAGCCCTGGCTCAGCACCTCCGCATAGAGGGGCTCCTTGCCGCCGAAGTGGTAATGGATCGCGGCGACATTCGCGCCGGCGCGCCGGCAGATATCGCGGATTGTGGCGGCCTTGTAGCCCGTCTCGGCAAACACCTCCCCCGCCACCGTCAGGAGGTGGTCGTGGGTCGCGCCGTTGGGACCGGCGCGGCGGCGGGGTGCGGGAACAGGCTTCAAGCGCTCGTTTTAAACATATGTTTGAAATGATTCGCAAACCGTGGGCAAGGAATTTGTGAGTGGGGGGCGGGTCGCCCTTCAAGACGCCAGGGCCGCATCCGCCGCGGCCGGAAGCGATCAGTGAGCCGCCGGCGGCCGGGAGCTCAACCCGATCTCCTGCTGGCGGCCCGTGAAGAAATCGCAGGTCCAGGCGTCGGAAAAGAGGAGCACCGGTTGGCCGGCCGCGTCCCGGGCCATCCGCGAACCGGTGGGCAGAAGCGGTTCCACGCGGGCGGGGTCGTTGTCCGCGGAGAGCCACCGAATGACGGTCCATGGAGCCGTCTCCAGCCGCGACTCGGCCCCGTATTCGCTCTGCAAGCGGTATTGCACAACCTCGAACTGAAGCGGCCCGACGGCCCCGAGGAGAGGGACGCGCTGCGCGGAGTCCTCCAACTGGAAAGCCTGCACCACACCCTCCTGGAGGAGCTGGTCGAGTCCCTCGCGAAACCGTTTGAACTGTGCCGTCGTCGGGCTGTGCAACCACGCGAACGACTCGGGTGTGAAGCGCGGTATCTCGTCGAAACGCAGGTCGGGTTCGGTCGAAAGTGTGTCGCCGATCCGGAAATCATCGTGCCCGACCAGGCCGACCACATCGCCAGGGAAGGCGAGATCCACCGTCTCGCGCGTCCGGGCGAACAGTTTGTGCGAACTCGCGAGCCGCAGGCGGCGCCCCGTTCGCGTGTGGTAGACGGTCATGTCGCGCTCGAATCGGCCCGAGCAGATCCGCACGAACGCCAGGCGGTCGCGGTGGCGCGGATCCATGTTGGCCTGGATCTTGAAGATGAATCCGGAGAAACCGCTGTCCTCCGGGTCCACGCGCCGGCCGTTCACCTGCCTTGAACGCGGCGCGGGCGCCAGGTCGAGAAAGGCGTCCAGGAGCAGTTGCACGCCGAAATTGTTCACGGCGCTCCCGAAGAAGACGGGCGTCAGGCGGCCGGCGAGGATCGCCGCGTGATCGAATGCCGCGCCCGCGCCGTCGAGCATGTCGAGTTCCTCGACCGTTCGCTCATAAACCTCGGGGTCGAATTGACGACGCACGTCGGGATCCGCCAGGTCATGGACCGAGACCGGCGCGCGATAGCCGCCGCCCGGCACACGCTCGAAGAAATGGACGTGGCGCTCGCGGCGGTCGAATACGCCGCGGAAACTGGCGCCATCGCCAAGGGGCCAGTTCACCGGGTAGGCCTGCAATCCCAGGACTCGCTCCAGTTCGTCCAGCAGGTCCAGGGGGGCGCGCGCCGGGCGGTCCATCTTGTTCATAAACGTGAAGATCGGCACGCCCCGCTGGCGGCAGACCTCGAAGAGCTTCCGCGTCTGTGCTTCGATCCCCTTTCCCGCGTCGATCACCATCACCGCCGCATCCACCGCGGTCAGGACGCGGTACGTGTCCTCGGAGAAATCCCGGTGCCCGGGGGTGTCGAGCAGGTTGACGCAATAGTTCCGGTACTCGAACTGGAGAACCGTCGAGCTGATGGAGATCCCCCGCTGACGTTCGAGTTCCATCCAATCCGAGGTCGTCGCGCGCTGATTCCTGCGGGCTGTGACCGAGCCCGCGAGCTGGACCGCGCCCCCGTAGAGAAGGAATTTCTCGGTCAGCGTGGTCTTGCCGGCGTCCGGATGGGAGATGATTGCGAACGTCCGGCGCCGGGCGGTTTCATGAGCGTGCCCTTCCATGCGGGTGTCACTGCAGGAGGTCCGGCGCGGGTTGGAGGGATTTGCGAAGCACATCGACCGAGGCCCGGAGGTCGGGATTGTTGCGGCCGAATTCCTCGACGACTTCCATCGCCTCCGTCTGTTTTCCGGTGCGGGAGAGAAAGAGCGAGAGTTGCTGGACGGCATCGATCGAAGCCGGGGCCATTTGCATGCCGAGACGATAGGCCTGTTCGGCCTGCGCGGGTTGCTCGTGGTCGGCAAAGTAGGCCGCCTGGGCCGAGGCCATTTGCGCGTAGGCGGTTCGGGACGGTGAATCTGGCGGAAGACTGGAGTCGGCCTGCAGGCGTTGGACGGTTTGCTGCCAGAAGTTCAAAGCGTCCCCGGCTTGCGCGCCTGCACCCGCGTCGGAACTGCCGGCGTGCAACTCGAGCAGCGGCCCGAGCGGGGAGGCCTGGGCCATCAGTCCCTCCATCGGGATCGACTGCTCGATGGCAAACGACATTCCTGGATTCTTCTCCATCAGCTTCTGAATGAGGCGTTCATTCACGCCAGCCATTCCCATCGGGCCCGAGACACGGAGCGAGTCCGTGGCCGGGTGGCCCGCGGCCGCCGCCGCCGACTGCGATTGCTTCACAAAATCCGCGAAGGCCGCCTCCGCGTCCTTGCGCTCCAGCGGCACGAGTTGGTCCCCATGCAGATAGCTGAGGTAGCCGATCTGATTCAGCTCGGAGAGGGAGTTCTGCGGGAGGATCAAGGGGCGGTCTCCCCCGCCGTTCTCCGCGAGCAGCGCGGGGATGTACCGGGCGGCGTCGGAGCCGGCGATGTACACCATCCCCGGTCGCAGCGCCGCCAGCACCGATTCGCCGTAGTCCAGGATCTCCTTGGGCGGCCACGACCGGGCAATCGTGGCCACGCCGTAGGTCTCCTTGACGGCGGGCCACAAAACCTCCAGGTCGGATCGCGCCGCGCCGTTCCCCTCCTTTTGCGCCGACAGCGTGTTGAACTGCGTCTTGATATCCGCCCATTTCCCGGATTCGACCGCGTCGAAGAAGCTGTCCACCTCGGGCGGGACCTGCACATGGAATCGGTCGGCAAGGCCATGGGCGATCTCCCGGCGATCCCGCGTGAAGGCCGTCAGCTTGTCGGCGACGACCACCTCGGGAGGACGCGAGGAATCGCCGCCGGCCCGCGAGTGCAGCAGGCGCGACGCGCTGTTGCGATCCCGCATCGCCTCCACGACCGGCGCGCTGTTGTCCCGGGAGGTTCCCGCTGACGGACCGGTCTCCGATTCGGTGCGCGCCGGCGGTGTCCCGGGCCGTCGTGTCGCCAGGACCACCAGCACCACCAGCAGGCCGCACCCGGCAATCAACCACACGGACCAACGCGGACGCGGGGCGCCCTCACCTGGCGGCGCCGGTTTCGAAGAAGAGGCGTTCATCATCGTGGCGCGGCCCACCGAACAGCGGCGGAACCCGCGCGTCCGCCCATTGTATCGAAAGCCGGCGCGCCGTCACGTGCCGTAGAGGGCGGGGCGGAGATTGCGACAGGGGCCCGGGCTCTGAGATCCTTCCGTCCGTGAGGTTGCGCGACGGAGCCGCCATCGGCGGGGTCTGCGGACTTGTGGCGGTGATCGCCTGGTGGGTCCTGGATTCCCTCCCGGTCCCCGTGCAGTGGGTGGAGGGGGTCGCCCCGACCACCGCCGTCGTCGGCACCGCCCTGCCCGTCCGACTCCATCTGACCTCCCCCGGACCCTCCGGGTTCCTCGTGGTCGACCTGCACTGGACCGATCGGGGTCGTCGGCCTGCCCGTTTCCTCAGCGGAACCCCGCCCCTGCAGATCTCTCAAGGGATTGTGGACTACCACGTCGCTCCCGATGTGCCGGATCGGCCCGGGATTGCCTTTGTCTACCTCGTCGTCTACGTGTCGCCAACGGGTCAATGGACCGACCACCGATCGGCCGCGATCTCCGGTCCAGTCCCGGTCGAGAGGATCGAACCGGCACGACATCGGGGCCAGCCGCCATCGCGTCCGCTTTCGCTGGTCACGATACCCGCCAGGCGGGAGCCGGTCTGGAATCCCGGGCGTTCGCCGGTCCTGAGGGACATCTGCGGATGGCTCCTGGCCAGCAGCGGCGTCGTGCTGGTTGCCGCCCTCTTTCGGCATCGCCGCGGGTGGCACATTCGAAGAGTCGAATCTCCCATCAACGGCCTCCAGGCGGTGCTCGCGGCGGGCTTTCTGGTTGGTGGGATCTGGGAGCTGCTGGACCTGGAAAGGCGATGGGCCAATGACCTGCGGTCGGTGGCGCTCTCGGCCGGCCTGTATTTTCGACGCGAAACCACCCAGCACGCGTTGACGGCGCTCCTGTTTGCCGCCCTCGTCGGCGCGACGATGGGGGTTATTCGAATGCGTCGCTCCGGGGCCTTCAAGCTGACCCTTGTCGCCTGGATGAGCCATGCCGTTCTCGCCACCGCCGGACTGGTTTCCCTTCACGGATTCGACGCATTGACCGCACGGAACATGGGTGGCGTCTCTCTGTATCAGGCACTGAAGCTCGCCGCCGCGGTCATCGGCTTGGGCGGAGCTGTGGCGGTCGCCCGGCGCGACAGCGTCCCAATCAGCGGCAACGGGGGAGCAACGGCAACGGGGTCAAACAAAGACGATTGAGATTGTGCGCCGTGTGCCGCCGAGTGGCCGTCCCCGCTTCAGGACACTTCGGAACAGGCGGGTTCGCCGGTTGCCCGGCGCGCGGGCTTTAGCCCGCATCCGGCGCTCGAAGTGGCATGGGTGACGAAATGGCGGAAGGGCCTTGGCAAGTCCGACATTGAAGCGGCGTGAACGCCGCGCGCCGGCAAGGCAAGAAAGTCGAAAGTGGACGTTCGACCCCACTAGTCCGGGTCGCGCATCAGGCCGGCGGCCACGGAGCCGCCGCCCGGACCCGAGGTGTCGTCGGTCGGAAACCAGAACCGGAGATGACGCGACGCCTTGTCATAGGGCTTTCGGGCGAGCTTCTCGACGTGGTAATCCGCGAAGAGGAGGTGGCCCCGCTGGTTGTGCCGAAAGGCCAGCGTGTTCCCGCCGGGCATCGGGCCGATCTGCCCCGAGTAATCGGTTGGCGAGAGATTTGCCTCCATGAAGACAAACGTCCGCGTCGGATCACGAAAGCCGGCCAGATCCGTCGCATGACAAATGGCGCAGTTCATCGCGTAGCTGTAGTCACGATGCCCGCTGAAGTTGGCTCCGAACCGCTGCTGCACGAAGGAGGCCGCCGCGGGACGCCGGCGGACCGAGAGTTGGATCCGATCGGTCGGGCAGAGGTAGACCTGTTTGGATTTGAGGTACGGAAAGAGTCTGCCGGTCGCCAAATCGCCGGTGCGGGTGTAGAGCCAGTTGCGGAACCAGGGCAGGTTGCCATTGAAATCCTGCGAGTAGAGTTCGGCGGCGAGCCCGATTTGTCGGATGTTGTTGGCGCACGACGCCGCGCGCGCCGCCTCCCTGGCAAGCCCGAGCGCGGGCAGCAGCAGACTCGCCAGGACGGCAATGATCGCGATCACCACGAGCAGTTCCACCAGCGTGAACCCGTGCGCGCCAGTCGCGGCCGGGACACCCGCCGTGTTCCGCTCCTTGGTGCTGGAAGAATTCAACTCCGAGGAGGATGGAGCGGGTGCGGGACGCCTGGGGAGAACGCCGCCGTTTCGCAATAGGCAGCCGGCGACCGCTCTGTGCCACAACAGCGGTTTCATGGGAGCAGACGGATCCGTTCTTCGGTTTCCGGTTTTCGATTTTTTCGGGGTTCTGAAGCGGGACGCTGGCTCCGGGTGCGATTGCATGCAAGAGCGAAGGCCGATCGCGGGAGCGGGTCCCGCCGGCAACGCCTGCCGGAACCGCGAGATAGTTGACATATAAACAATTTGGAGGTAGACATTCGGCGTGCCGGATCCCCGCGAGAAGAACCCCCGCTACCGCGCCCTCATCCAGTTGTTGCGCACCGCCGAGGATCTCTGGAACGCCAGCCGCGTCTTCTTCGTCCGCTGGGGCCTCAGCCCCAGCCAGTTCAACGTCCTCAATCTCCTCCACGGCCGACCCGAGGGTCTCTCCCAGTCCGAACTCAGCCGCCTCCTGCTGATGCACCGCTCCAACGCCACGGGCCTCGTGGATCGACTCGAACGGCGCGGACTGGTGCGGCGTCGGGACGACGCGCAGGATCGCCGCGCCTACCGTGTCGGCATCACCCCTGCGGGCTCCCGTCTCCTCGAGGACGTCCTTCCCCACTACTTCGCCGCCGCGGACGAGGTCTGGGATGGGCTGTCGAACGCCCGTGTGGAGCAGTGGATGTCCGAACTCCAGCGCCTCGCCGCCAGCGCCGCGGCCGTCGCCGGTTCCCGGGCCGCGGCGGCAAGTCCCGTTCGCCGACGGACGGCCTCCGCCCGGCAGTCAGTCACGGCAAACCCGCGCAAGCGCCGTATGGAACGTCCTTCGAGTCCCACCGGCGACGAGCTCCGCACGAGTGATCTCTGAACCCATGAATTCCGGGGTGGCAAGCAAAGAGCCGGCGCTGCCGCATGACAGGCCATCACGCGAGATGCCGGGTTCAAACGATTGGATGGGATCTGGCCTGATCCGCTGGCCTGTTCGGATGCTCCTGGGAACAGCCGCCGTTGGGGCCTTCCACCTGGCCCTGGTGCCGGGACTCGAACTGGCGATCCTTCTCTTTCCGTTTCTGGTGCTGCCGCTGGTCCGCGCTGCGACGGCACGTCAGGCGTTCTATTGGGGTCTGGCGCTCGGTTTCGCACTTTACGGGCCGCAACTTGGATTCTTTTGGAAAATCTTCGGCCCTGCCGCCCTGGTCCTTTGGGCGGTCCTCGCGTTCTGGGTTGGATTATTCCTTGCTCTGGGCAACACCGTCTGGCGGCGCCTCTCCGGGTGGACGCTGGTTCTTCTGGCGCCCGTGCTTTGGACGGGCTGCGAGTATTTTCGAAGCGAACTCTACTTTCTGCGGTTCTCGTGGCTTACACCCGGGCAGGTGCTCGGGCCGCGGGTTCCAGGCCTCCTCCACCATTTTGGGTCCTATGGCATCGGCACGATTCTGTTTCTCGGCGGCGCATGGTTCTGTTTCGGGCCGCGCGGCTGGCATTGGCTCGGTCTGTTGACGGCGACAATGGCGCTGCTTGGGCAGGGAGGGGATTCTGCCAAGGACCCGCCTGGGGTCCTCCTGCGCGTCGGTGGTGTCCAGGCCGAGACCTGTCCCGAGTCGCAACTTCCGCGGGCCCTGGACGCTTTGGTGGGCGCGCACCCGGAAACGGAACTTGTCCTCCTTCCCGAATACAGCCTGGATGGCCGGCCTGGCGGAGAACTGACCGACTGGTGTCGGAAAAATCGGAGATACCTGGTCGTTGGAGGCCGCGAAATCTTGGGGGGCGGGGAGTTTCGCAACACGGCGTGGGTGGTTGGTACAAACGGATCCGTCGTCTTCTCCCAGGCGAAGAGTGTGCCCATCCAATTCTTCCGGGACGGGTTGCCGGCCGAATCGCAACGGCTGTGGAGTTCCCCCTGGGGTCCACTGGCGATCGCGATCTGCTATGACCTGAGTTACTCACGGGTGATGGACCGATGGGTCACGATGGGAGCCGAGGCTCTTCTGATCCCCACCATGGATGTCTACGCCTGGGGATCACACGAACACTCACTGCACGGGAGGATGGCAGGTGTGCGGTCGGCCGAATACGGCCTGCCGACGGTTCGCTGTGCAAGCTCGGGGTCTTCTCAAATCGTCGATGCGAACGGCCATGTGACAGCAGGCGCACCGACCTCCGACGAGGTCCTGTTCTTTGCGGGAACGATTCGCCTGCGGGGTCGCGGTTCGTTGCCGCTCGACAGGTGGTGGGCGCCCGCGTCAGCCCTGGCAACCGGTGGTGTGTGGGCTGCCATGGCGGCGTTCGCACTCGAAGAGCGAGGGCGACGCCGCCGTGCTTCGAAGACTGCGTGACTGTTGCCTGACGTATGAAGACCCTTCTTCGCTGGTTTGCGCGTCTGGTGTTCCGGTTCCGCGCCTATGGCACGGAATCCCTCTCCGCGCCCGGGCCGGTGCTCCTGCTGTCGAACCATGTCTCGTGGCTCGACTGGCTCTTCCTCGGCGTGTGCCTGGATGACGACTGGCGATTCGTCACCTCCCGCGAGACCGCGCAGTTGAGCTGGGTTCACCGGCTTGTCATGGACAATCGCCGCACCTTCCCGGTGGAGGTGAGTTCGCCCTATGCTTTGAAGCACATGGCGGAATTCCTGGAGGCCGGCGGCCGGTTGGTCCTCTTTCCCGAGGGGCGGCTTTCCAGGACCGGTTCCCTGATGAAGCTGTTCGACGGCACGGGCTTTCTCATTTTCAAGACGCGCGCCCGGGTGATCACGGCCTACCTGCGGGGCGCGATGCGTGTTCCCTTCTCGCCCCACCCCGGATGGCGCCGCCTGTTGACTCGCGTGACGGCGCATTTCAGCGAGGTGCTGGAGCCGCCGCACCCAGCCGGTGTCAGCACGACGCACGCGCGTGGCGTTCTCACGGCGTGGTTGCGCGATTGCATGGTCCGGCAGCAGTTCGAGGTGGAGGAGCAATGCGGACCGCGAAACCTCCCGGATGCCGTGCTCGAGACTGCCCGCCGCCGGCCGGGGTTCGAGGTGCTCCGGGACGCCACGGGCGCCCGGCTGACCTACCGCCGGCTGTTGACCGGCGCCGGTCTGCTGCGCGGCGCCATGCAGTCGCGCTTGCGACCCGAGACCACGCGCGTCGGGATCCTGATGCCCAATGTCAACGCCACGGCCTCAACGCTGCTGGCGCTCTGGGCGGCGGATCGTGTCCCGGCGATCCTGAATTTCTCAACCGGCGCCGCTGTCATGTTGCGATGCTGTGAGCTGGCGGGCCTCCGGCAGATCATCACCTCCGGCAGGTTCCTGGAACGCGCGCGGATCGACCCCGCCGTTTTCGAGAGGGCCGGCTTGGAATGGGTGGACCTGGACGCGGTGGGCCCGTCGATTTCCAGGATGCGCCGGCTGTGGGCGCTCCTTGCCGGTTCCCTGACCGGATACGCCTCGCTGAGGTCGGGGAAGGAGGGCGACGAACCGGCGGTGGTTTTGTTCACGAGCGGTTCCGAGGGGCTGCCGAAGGGTGTGGAACTGACACACCGGAACCTGCTGTCGAACTTGCGCCAGCTCCTCGCGCCTCTCGACATTGATGATACCGACCGATTCTTCAACGCCCTCCCGTTGTTCCACAGCTTCGGGCTCATGGCGGGCGTCATTGCCCCCCTCGTGCGGGGCGTGTTCTGTTTCCTCTATCCCTCACCGCTTCACTATCGGATCGTCCCGACCGTCGCTTACGAGATGGACTGCACGGTGATGTTCGGGACCCCCACCTTTCTGAACGGCTATGCACGCAAGGCGCACCCCTATGACTTTCGAACCGTGCGACTGCTGGTGGCCGGGGCCGAGAAGCTTCAGAGCGATACGTTCGAAACCTATGCGCGCAAATATGGGATCCGCGTCCTCGAAGGGTATGGAGCGACGGAATGCAGCCCGGTGATCTGCATCAATTCTCCGCTCGAAGCTCGTGTCGGATCGGTCGGCCGGTTTCTACCCGGCATCGACTGGAGACTGGAGCCGGTCCCCGGCGTGCCCGAGGGCGGCCGCCTCCTGGTCAAGGGCCCGAACGTGATGCACGGTTACCTGAATCCGGAGGCGAACGCGCGGTTCCAGGCGATGCAGGGATGGTACGACACCGGCGATATCGTCCGCGTGGACGACGAGGGCTTCGTCTATGTGCTCGGAAGGCTGAAGCGCTTCGCGAAGATCAGTGGCGAGATGGTGAGCCTGACCGCGGTCGAGGAGGCGCTCGCCGGGGCCTTTCCCGAATTTGGACTCCGCTGCCAGGTCGCCATTCTTTCGGTGCCTGACGAGGAGAAGGGCGAAAGACTCATCGCGGCGTGCAACGAGCCCCGCCTTCGTCTGGACCGGGTCCGCTCCGTCCTCCGAAACCAGGGATTCAGCAACCTCCACGTCCCGCGCGAGGTGCGCGTTGTGCGCGAGATCCCAAAGCTGGGGACCGGCAAGATCAATCACCGTGAACTCGCGGCCCAGCTTTCGGGTGATGGCGCTTTGAGCCCGTCTGAAAATTAGGAGGGGCCCTGTTTTCGCAGGAAAGGCCGGATGGCGAGGCGGGACGAAGGAGCATACCCTTCAGGGGTCTGTGACTGAGGAGCAACGAAGCCAGCCGGCCTTTCCTGCGAAAACCCTCCGGGCGACGGGTCTTTTGCGCGAGGCCTTCGTTGGCTCGACCGTCACAGCCCGCTGCGGGGATGCTCCGGTCTCGCCGCCTCGGCCTCGCACAAAATCCCTCGTCGCAGGGCCCTTCCTAGTTTTCAGACGGGCTCTTAGGTTCACCCGGGACCTTGAGTGGTGGGACATCGGTCTTCCCCAAGACTGTCACACAATGATGAATCCTCGCGCGCGGCGCCGCATCCTCCGCATCCTGCAAATCGCTGGAACACTGGTTCTCCTGACCATCGCCCTCTTGTTGCTGGGTCGTCAGGTCCTCTTCCAGGGGCCGTATGCGCGCGTCTCGCCATTGCCGCCCGAACGGATCATCGACATGCACTGTCACGTCGCCGGCATCGGCGCCGGTGGCAGCGGCTGTTTTGTGTCGGAGGCGATGCGCCGGAATTTCCGGTTCGGCATTTATCTCCAGGCGTTCGGCGTCACCGATGAGGAGGTCCGGCGGACCGGGGATTCACGGATCGTGGACAGGATTTCCGAGCAGGTGGCGCAGAGCGCGCATGTCGGCCGGGTGGTCCTGCTCGCGATGGATGGGGTGATGGACGCGACGGGCCACCTCGACACCAACCGGACGGAGATCTATGTGCCCGACACCTTTGTCGCGGCCGCGGCCCTGCGCCATACGAACCTGTTGTTCGGCGCGTCGGTCCATCCGCACCGGGTTGATGCGTTGGAACGTCTGGACTGGGCGGCGGCACACGGGGCCGTCCTGGTGAAGTGGATCCCCTCGATCATGGAGATCGATCCCGCCGACCCCTCGATCATTCCCTTTTACGACCGCCTGCACGCCCTGGGCCTGCCGCTGCTTTCGCACACGGGACCGGAACGATCCTTCACGCGGGCTCACGATGAGCTTTCGGATCCCGAGCGCCTGCGACTGGCGCTCGAGCACGGCGTCGTTGTCATCGCGGCCCACGCCGGCGCCGGGGGCGAACACGGGGGGGAGAGCGACCTCGCGCGGCTCCGGCGGCTCATGCTGCAATTCCCGAACCTTTACGCGGACATCTCCGCGTTGACGCAGATCAACCGGGTGGGAGCGCTCGGCGACGTGCTGACAGCGCCGGAATGCAGGGGTCGACTGGTCTATGGTTCGGACTTTCCCCTCATCAACACGGCCCTGGTCTCTCCATGGTATTTCCCCCTGAACCTCACCGAGCGCCAGCGCGAGGAGGTCGCCGCGATCGTGAATCCGTGGGACCGTGACGTCCGCCTGAAGCAATTCCTTGGCGTCCCGGCCGCCGTGTTTTCGCGCGCCGCCTCGTTGCTGCGTTTTGGGCCGGTCTCGAGGGCGGCGGCGGTCAATCCGCGGCCGGATGTCCAATCCGGACCAGCACCACGCCGCGGGCCGGGACCTGTGCCGTGAAGTGATCCGGGAAGGATCCGAGGTCCTTCTGCCTCCAGAGGTCGCGCACGACCTGTTCACCCTGGATTCCCGCGTCCTTCCAATCGACCGACACCTCCGTCGGCGTGTCGCCCCGGTTGAACAGGCCTACGGCGGACGGACCGTCCTGGAGTGGCTTGACCATGGCGAAGGTGTTTTGGGAAATCTGCAGCACGTTGCCGCAAACGCCCAGCGGGTCCTGGTCCACGTCGATGACCTCCGGATTGCAGAGGACGTTCAGGGTGAACGGATCCAACCGGCTCATGTCGCCGCTGAAGATCAGCGGGGCCGCACTCAGGCACCAGAGCGACATCAAGGCGTACTGCTCATCCGAACTCAGGGGGCAGGGCCGCGGTTGGCCCATCTCGTGGGCGGAACCGATGTACCCGATCTGGATGTAGTCCGGATCATTCCAGGCGCCGGGCCGCGACCATGCGCGGTGCTCGGCGTTTTTCAGGGCGACTTCGAAGAACCGGTCGAGTTCAAACCCGAGGTCGCCGGCCGTCCGCCAGCAATGGCCGCCCACCTCCGCGCCCCATTCCCAGACATTGCCCATTCCGTATTGGCAGAGGTTGAACACGATGTCCCTTGGTTGCTGCTGCAGCAGCCGGCCCATGAGCGCATAAGGCTTCGGAAACTTCACGGAATCCGGGGCCGGATCCGTGCGGGCGATGTCGCCATAGGAACACCAGTCATACTTCAGGAAGTCGAAGCCCCACTCCGCAAAACGGCGGGCGTCCCGGGCTTCATGCTGCCACGCCCCGGCGAACCCGGCGCATGTGAAGGGACCCGGTGAGGTGTAAATGCCCGCCTTCAGTCCCAGGCCATGAAGAAAGTCCGTGAGGGCGCGCATGTCCGGGAAATGGCGGTTTGGAAGGATGTCACCCTTGTCATCCCGCAGCGGGCCCACGCGCTCGGGATCCGCATGCTTCGGGGCGTTCATCCAACAGTCATCGAGGTTCACGTACTCATATCCGACATCAGCCATGCCGCTCCGGATCATGGCTTCTCCGGCCTCGCGCACGACGGCATCGGTGATCCGGTCGTAGTGCGTGTACCAGGGGTTCCAACCCATGGGCGGGGTCAGGGCCAGGGTGTTGCCGGCGCGCAACGTGAATGACCTCCGCGCCGTTCCATGGGAGTTTCGCGCATGAAGGATCATGGGGTACTCGCCGGCATCCGGGACCATGCCCGACAGGATCCCCGTGACCGGGTCGAGATCGATCCCCTTCGGGAGGCCGTCGGCTGAAAAGGTCATGGGCCGCTCGCCCTGCGCTCCGATCCGATGGAGAAAGGGATGCCCGGGACGGCCGCCATACACGAGTGGACCCTGGATGCGAGGGGCCGCAACCGGCGGCGGCGTGAGGATCGCCTTGTCGTCGCGCCCCACGGGCCGTGGCACGGTGCGGGGTCGGGGACCCTCGCCGAGGACGAACCGGGCATCCGCCCAGTCCGCATGATCGAAGCTGATCCCGTCACCGCCGTCCTCCACCTGCAGGACGAGGAGCTTGATCCCCCGGAGGTCCAGGTCCACCGCGAGCGGCGGATCGCTGAATCGAACGAGCCTGGACTCAAAGAGCCTTCGCCCGTCTCCGACAATGAGGAACTGGACCGAACCGGGACCAGCGGCGGCATCGTCGACACCGACGGTTGCCTGGAACCGGCTCGTTCCACCCGACAGATCGATCCACAGGGCGCTTGCGGCGTGCGTCCCAACGCCATGTTCGAAGGCGCGGCCCGCGAGTGTCAGGGGTTTTTCGCGCATCGACCGGTTGACCTGGGGTCGGCCGTAACTCTGCCGCGCGGGAGAGAGATCGAGTTGATCGAGGCGGACGATGTCCTGGGCAAGGCAGCCGGTCGTGCAGGCAAGGAAAAACAGACGAAGAAACCATCCCCGAGGGATGGACGAAGGTGGCCGGACATCAACGAAGCGAGACCCCCGAAAATCGTTCCGGGAGGTATCCGAGGTGGAATGACAAAGCGCGGTGGCGTTCATCGTCCCCGGCACGGTCCGGGCCCACGCGAGGAATTCCAAAACAATAGTGGCTGTCGCCACCCCCGACTTGCCGTGGTACCGGCTTCTGGGTGATGAACGTGGATCGCCTATGAAAAGCTGGGGATCTCTCGGTCTTGCGCTCGCGACCCTGACGGCATCGGCCCGTGCCGATCTGCTTCTGGCCCGGGACGGCCATACGAGCTATCTGATCGTTCACGCCGTGGATGCCTCACCGGCTGAAGTGGGCGCTGCCAGGGAACTGGCCACCAACCTCGAGGCCATCACCGGGTGCGCCTTTCCGATGCAAGGCCTGCAGGCCGAAGATCGACTGCCCCGCCAGGCCATCCTGGTGGGGCGCAGTCCGGCGGCTGAGGCGCTCTTCCCTGGAATCCCGTGGAGTGCCCTGGGCCCGGAGGAAGTGGTGCTGGGAACCCGCGGGCGCCGCCTGCTCGTCGCAGGAGGCGGACCCCGCGGGGCCCTGTATGCCGTCAGTCGGTTCCTTCAGGATCAATGCGGGGTGCGGTGGTGGACCCCCTGGGCCTCGCGCGTGCCCCGGCGAGCCGAGCTGCGGATCCCGGAACTGTCGGTCCGTTCGGCGCCCGCCTTCGAGGCACGGGATCCGTTCTGGTACTCCGCCTTCGATCCCCGGTGGGCGGTCCGGAACTTCTCGAACAGTCAGCATGCCCACATCCCGCCGGAACTCGGAGGAGGCATCGTCTACAAGGGATTTGTTCACACGTTTTACGCGCTGGTGCCGCCCGAGAAGCATTTCGCCGAGCACCCGGAATGGTACAGCCTGGTCAAAGGCACGAGGAGTCACGACCACGCCCAGTTGTGCCTGACCAATCCCGGGCTTCGCGACTTCGTCGTGGAGCGTGTGCGGGAATGGCTTCGCGAGTCACCGGATGCGCGGATCGTTTCCATTTCGCAAAACGACTGGCACGGCGCCTGCCAGTGTGACGCCTGCAAGGCCCTGGACGAGGCTGAAGGAAGTCACTCCGGGACGATGCTGGCCTTCGTGAATGACGTGGCGGAGAGACTCGGGACTGAGTTTCCGGAAGTCGCCTTCGACACCCTTGCCTATCAATACACCCGAAAACCCCCAAAAACGCTCCGGCCGCGAACCAACGTCATCGTCCGGTTGTGTTCGATTGAATGCAACTTCCGGGAACCGCTCGAATCGCCTGCCAATGCCGCGTTCGCGGACGACATCCGGGGATGGTCGCGGATCTGCGATCGACTGTATGTCTGGGATTACACGACGGACTTCGCCCACTATGTTCAACCCCATCCCAACTGGTACGTCCTGGGCCCGAACCTCCGATTCTTTCGGGCTCACCATGTGCGGGGTGTGTTCGAGCAGGGGGCCTATCAATCCTATGGCGCGGACATGGCGGAACTCCGCGCCTGGGTCCTGGCCCAACTCCTCTGGAATCCCGAGCAGGATGACCGTGCGCTCCTTCGTGAGTTTGTCGAAGGCTACTACGGCCGGAGCGCGGCCCCCTTCATCCTGAGGTATCTGGATCTCATGCACGAAGCCTCGGCCGGCTGCAACCTGACCTGTTTCTCCGGGACGAATGTGCCATTTCTCAAGTACCCGAGCCTCGCAGCCGCCGAGGCGCTTTGGCGCGAGGCCGAACGCGCCAGTGCCGGCGAGGCGGACGAAAACCTCCGGGTGCGCATGTCGCATCGGAGTCTGGGGTACGTGTGGCTCGCCCGGTGGGATTCGCTGCGGACCGAATACACCGGGACGGGCGGCGCCTGGCCCGTGGCGGAAACACGCCAGGTCTTTGCGCGCGAATTCAAGGAGCTGGCCGACGGGGTCGACGGGGCGCCCTGGACCCGAATCACGCACCTCAACGAGGGTGGACGCACGCCGGCGGCATTTGTCGCGCCGTTTCTCGAGTCCGGTCCCGCCGCGGCGGGAAGTGAGTGAGCCGCACAGCGCGCGAATCATTGCGTCGCGTCCGCGATCTCTTCATGATGCCAGCCCTTCCGGCATCCGAATCATGAGATTGCTTCCTTTTTCCATGCTGATCGCGGCTTCCTCCGCCCTCGGGGCCGCACCCGCGGAGCCCTATCGCCATGTGCTCACCAGCGCGAGTCGCGGCGTTCATGTCGACCCGTGGACCCTGACGCACCGCGATCTTGGGATTCCGGTTCCGTGGAGCATTCGCAAACTCACGCTGCACGGGGGCCGTCAGGAAGGCGTCGATGTGGTGATCGTCGACAACGGCCTGATGACCCTGACGATCGTTCCCACCCGCGGGATGGGGATCCTTGAGGCCACCGCCGGCGACCTCCGCCTCGGATGGGAATCCCCCGTGCACGAAGTGGTCAACCCGGCCTATATCGACCTGGGCCAGCGCGGAGGCCTGGGGTGGCTGGAGGGCTTCAACGAGTGGATCGTCCGGTGCGGTCTGGAATGGGCGGGCCATCCGGGCCGGGATGAATTTATCAACAACGTCGGCGAGAAGGCCGAGATGGAACTCACTCTCCACGGGCGCATCGCCAACACCCCGGCGAGCGAGGTCGAGGTCGTCGTGGATCCCACGCCTCCCTACCGGCTGCACATCCGCGGTCGCGTCGACGAGAGGATGTTCTACGGCCCCAAACTCGAACTCTGGACCGAGATCGTGACGGATCCCGGCACCACGTCCCTGCGAATCGAGGACACGCTCACGAACCGGGGGGCGCACGAACAGGAATTCGAGATGATCTACCACTGCAACTTCGGTCCGCCGCTCCTCGAGAAGGGATCGCGCTTCAGCGGGGCCGTGCGCCGGGTGATTCCTTTCAATGCGCATGCTGCCAGTGACGTTGAGAATTACGCCTCGTACGCCGGGCCGACGCTGGGCTTCGTCGAGCAGGTGTATTGCCTGGAACCGGTCGCCGATACCAATGGTCGCTCCTTCATCATGCTCGAGAACGCCCAGGCCGATCGCGGCATCGCCATGGCATTCTCGGTGGAGGCCCTCCCGTACGTGACGCTGTGGAAGAACACCGCCGCCATGGCCGAAGGTTATGTGACCGGGCTGGAGCCCGGCACCAGTTACCCAGCCAACCGGCGCATCGAGCGCCTCGCCGGGCGGGTCCCCAAGCTCGCCCCGGGTGCCACTCGCAAGCTCGGCATCGACTTCACCGCACTTATGTCCCGCGAGGACGTGCTCCGCGCCCACGCCGAGGTGAAACGGATCCAGGGTGGCAAGGAGCCGGAGTTGGTAAAGACGCCCTTGCCGACCCAACCGTGAGGGGCGATTTGGGAGTGAGGACCGGCCGGATCTCCTCCGCGACAGGAAGGCCGGCAGGACGATTACCCGACCGGGATGAATTCGGAACGGCGCGCCACGACCCCCACCGGCGCATCATCGGCCGTAGAGGATCCTTACAGTCCGTGAGGTCCCGGGCGCGGCGCAAAAACCGGCTTCCAACTTCCGTTGGTGGAAGTGGTTGACGGGGATCTTCCACGCCAGGGGCGGGGCAGGCCGTGGAGTCGTGTCGGAGAAGCTTACTGAATGGAGCGCCGGGCGGCCGGGCGAAGCTTCGAGTCGAGTCGCCTCTCAATGCTTTGGAAGGGAGGGAGTTGCGTGGGTCGAAGAAGGTGGGATGGATGCCATGGCATGAACGCTGCTTCATTGGTCTCGTCCGACACGGACACAATCGAAAGCAGTACACATGAAGAAGTTCTACATGGCATTGGCAGCAGGCCTCCTCTCCGCGGCCTCGGCTTCCGCTCTCAACCTGGGAGGCCTTCAGGGAGTTTTGGATAACATCACGGTGGGGCCGGTGGCTGGAAGTTCCAGCGTCGATGCCACCACGGACGCGATCCCGGAGGGCTATGAGGCCTATTGGTCGATCGGCGGAAGCGGCGGGTCGCTCGCGACGGTCGTCATCGAGCTCGGCGCCTTCGCGGATCAGTTGAAGTTCGGCATCTACGATCCAACGGATATCAGCCGGAAGGTTCAGGTGTTTGACGGCGCCGCCACCACCGGCACGCAGGCCGTCATCAGCATCCTGGCGGATGGCAGTGTGAAACTGAACTTTGCGGACACCGGGGTGGATTTCCAGCTTGGGAACATGTTTGGATTCTACCTCGATTCTCCCGAAGGCGTGTTCTACTCGGACGCCGCGTACAATGGTGACGGGATCGATCACATGCTGGCCTATGCTGGCAAGAATACCGACACCATCCAGATCCCTGGCCTCGCCCCGGGAGTTTGGTCTTCGAACGAATACGCCCTGGCCTGGGAAGATCAGGCGAACGGTGGCGACCTGGATTTCAACGACTTCGTCGCGATCGTCGAGAGCGTGAATCCTGTGAGTGATGGCGGCATGACCCTCGCCCTTCTCGGCACCGGGTTGTGCGGGGTCGGGCTGTTCGGCCGGCGCCGCAGCTAAAGGCAGGCGGTCAGAAACCCGTTCGTGTCGTTCGACGCCGGAGGTGCCCCGCACCTCCGGCGTCTTCCTTGGAGCCGGTGCGGTGGGGACCCATCGCCAGACCCGGCCACACCACCGTCGGGGTGCAGAGTCGTAGGGCCTGCGACCCTCCGGGTCGCAATCGCCTCAAGTCCGTTCTGTTCCGGGGGCCGTGCTCGCCGCGGGACACGACACCCGACTACGTGGACTCCCGGGGCGGGAGCTTCTTCTCGACCCGGTTTTTCTCGAGGTTGACGTACTTCGGAAGGCCGCCTTCGACCGGCACCTTGACCTCGCCTTCGATGAGGGGTGCGGCGTACTCGACGAAGCGCTCGTTCGGCAGGTAGCCATCCTCGCTCACCCAATCCCGGGGGACGAAGTGCTCGACGTTGGCGACCTCCGCCAGCGGTTGCACGCCCGTGGTCCATCGAAGCTTACCGTCGGAAGTGTCCCGGACGATGGTCACCATATAACCGCTCTTACCCTCGATCGCCGCCCGAACGGCGGCTTCGCCACAGGCAAAGGCGTTGGTTGTGTCCGCGAGGCTCGCGAAATGCTCCGCCGCCCGCTGGGCGTAACCCAAAAGGACCGTGCGCGTCTTGGTGTTGAGGCGGCCTTCGATCAGTTCCTTGAGCTTGTAGGCCGCGCCGGCGAGGACCGGATGACCGAACGAATCGAGGCGGGTGCTGTCGGCGCCAATCTCTTCGCCCTTCTCGTTCTTGATGCCTTCGCCAACGACCACGACACAGTATTTATGGGCCTCTACGGTCGCCTTCACCCGGGCGAGAAGGTCCTCCATGTTGTAGCGGATCTCCGGCAGGAGGATCAGGTGGGGCGGGTCTTCCGGTCGCCCGCGCTTGGCGAGCACGGTTCCGGCGGCAATCCAGCCCGCCGAACGCCCCATCACCTCGAGAATGCAGCACGACCCGTCGTCGGTGGCCATGCTACCCACGTCCAGACCCACCTCCATGGCGGTGGTGGCACAGAATTTGATCGCCGAACCGTAGCCTGGACAATGATCGGTGAACGGCAGGTCGTTATCGATGGTCTTGGGGACCCCGATGACCCGGATCTCGTAGCCGCGCCGGACGGCTTCCTCGTGAATCTTGTGCGACGTGTCCTGCGAATCGTTCCCGCCCGCGTAGAAGAAATACCGGACATTGTGGGCCTCGAAGACCTGAAACAGGCGGTCCATGTCCTTGGCCGCCTTCTCGGGTTTCTTTTTGAAATCAATCTTGTACCGGCATGTTCCGAGCGCCGCGGCCGGAGTGAACTTCAGTCCCTCGATGGTCTTCTGTCGTTCTTCGTTCAAGTCGATGAGATCCTCGTTCAGGATGCCAAGGATCCCGTTGGCGCCTCCGTAAATCTCCTCGATGCACTCGTGCCTGCCGGCCTCGGTGATCACGCCCGCAACGCTCGCGTTGATCGCACAGGTCGGGCCGCCCGATTGGGCGACCAACAAACTTCCAGTAAGTTCAGCCATAGTTCATGTCCGGACGATCCCAGCCTCCCGCGATAGGACGCGGGGGCCTTCCCCGTCCCGTCCTCAGACCCGGCGACCATGCCGACGGGGTGGGGAACCGTCAAAAAGTTAATTGGCCACGATACGGTTGCCGGGGTGTGGACCCGCGTGGAAACGTGCGCCAAAACGGTCGCATCGCCCTATGGACCTCGCTTCGACGCGCAGCCTCAGTAACGACTTCCAGGATATCCGCCTCTGCAGCCTCCACGCCACCGCGAACCCTCGCGACGAGGAGGATCCCGGCGGGCACGGCCCGTACGTGATCCTCCAAAAGGGGATCGACCCCGACGATTCGACCGCCACCGTCGACGAATTCATCCTCGGACGGGATGGGCGTTGGGTGACGGTCGGGCAATTCGATCGATTGCCGCCCGAGGCACAGGAATCGCGGTTTGTGTACCCGACAGCCGCCGAGGCCGTTGCCGTGCTCCAATCCCTGACGGGTCGCGCGGTGGTGGACCATGGGAAGCTCCCATGGCACACGCAGTGTGCTCACGACTCGTGAACCGCCGCGGGGAACACACACCCATCGGATGCTGAGGATGTCCCACAATGACGCCCTGCCCCGGTCTCCAGCGATGCAGAATGGGGTCAGGGAAACCGGCTGAAGCGCTCGTACGCCGCCGCCCACGCCGCGCCATCCTGAGGATCGAATCGGCGGACCTCGAAGGATTCGCGAACGACGGACCGAATGGCGGCGGAGGACCCCAGCACACCCATGGCGTGGGCCTGCACGAGGATATTTCCTGCGGCGGTCGCCTCCACCGGACCCGCGTAGACCGGCACCTGAAGTGCATTCGCCGCAAACTGGTTGAGGAGCGCATTCTGGCTGCCGCCCCCGACGATGTGGACGCAGCGAATGGATTCGCCCGTGATTCGTTCCAATTGTTCGCGGGTCCGCCGATAGAGAAGCGCGAGGCTCTCGAAGATGCATCGGACCAGGGCCCCCTGGGATTCCGGGACACGCTCTCCGTGCTCGCGACAGAAGGCGCGCAGACGCTCCGGCATGCCGTCCGGCGCCAGAAAGCACGAATCGCCGGGCTGGATGAGGGATGCGAACGGCGGCGCCTGGGCGGCGAGTTCGACCAGGGCGGGGTAATCGTGGCCTTGGCCCTCTTCGGTCCAGGCCCGTCGACACTCCTGGACCAACCACAGTCCGCTGATGTTCTTCAGCAGGCGGACGGTGTTGTTGAGTCCGATCTCATTCGTAAAATTGAGTTCCCGCGAAAGATCGGTGATGACCGGTTCCTGACGTTCCACTCCCATCAGGGACCAGGTCCCCGAACTCAGGTAGGCCCATCCGGCTCCCTGGGCGGGAACAGCGGCCACCGCCGCACCCGTATCGTGCGAACATGACGCCACGACCTCCACCCCCTCGAGACCGGCCTGCCGCGCGAGATCGGGCCGGAGCGGACCCAGGCGCGTCGCCGCCGCAACAATCGGAGGGAAGATCCCGGGGGGAATTCCCAAACGGCGGATCAGGTCCGCGGACCATTGATGGGTCCGCGGATTGTAGAGCATGGAAGTGCTGGCCAGGGTGACCTCGGCCGCGCTTCGGCCCGAAAGGAAGCGGTTGAAGCCGTCGCCGATCAACAGGATCCCGGCTGCTTCGTTCAGACGTTGCGGGGTTTCGGCCGCGAGTTGGTAGGCCGTGTTCAACGGCATGAACTGGATCCCGGTTTCGGCGAAGATCTCCGGCCAGCAGACCCTCTTGTGAGCGGACTCCACGCCTCGCGCGGTGCGCGGGTCACGGTAGTGAAACGTCGGTTCCAGAAGGGTGCCATCCCGCCGGAACAGGAGGTAGTCGACCCCCCACGAGTCCGTGCTGATGCTCGCCACCGGAAGGCCCAGCCTCCCGGCCTTGCCGAGCCCGACGCTCACCTCGTCGAACAGGCGCGGAATGTCCCAGAGCAGGGACTCCCCGGAGCGGACGGCGCCCGTTGGGAAGCGGTGGACCTCCTTCAGAGCAAGGAGCCCTTCCTCGACCGTGCCGAGGATCACGCGCCCGCTTTCGGCGCCCAGGTCGATCGCCAGGTGATGGGTGGGCATGTGTCGGAGTATCAAAAGGCGTCAGCGAGGGTGACCGCGCACCGCGGACCTTGTACCGCGGGGGAGCCCTCACCCGACCTCCGTGCACCCTCTCCCATCGGACGCTGGTCTTTACCCATATGGTGCATCGCTGGAGACCGGGGCAGGGCGTCATTGGGCGGTTCGTAGGGGGTATGCACGCCCGCGATTCAACGGTCCGCCGTCGGGGAGGCAAAGGCGAAAACCAAACCGCCCTGTTGCGTCTTGGCCGCAACAGCCGGGCCCGGCTAAACAAAGCGCGCATGGCGCATCGCATCGGCATCATCGGCGGATCGGGTCTTTATGAAATTGCGGGACTGGAGGAAACGCGGTGGATCGCCGTCCGAACTCCGTTTGGTCCGCCGTCGGATCAATTGCTGACCGGGCGGCTTGGAGGACGTGAAGTCGTCTTTCTGCCACGCCACGGACGTGGTCACCGCCTGTTGCCGACCGAACTGCCGCATCGTGCCAATGTGTGGGCGCTGAAATCCCTGGGAGTGGCCTGGATCGTCTCGATCAGCGCCGTCGGTTCCCTTCAGCGGCGCCTGCGCCCGCGCGACATTGTCTGCGTGGACCAGTTCGTGGATCGGACGAAGCAATCGTCCGCCCACACCTTTTTCGGGCGCGGCATCGTTGCGCACATCGCCTTCGCCGATCCCGTCTGCGAGGAACTCCGCCGTCTGTTGGTGGCCTCGGCCCGCCGGCTCCGCCTGCGTGTTCACAACGGCGGGACCTATGTGTGCATGGAAGGACCGGCCTTCAGCACGCGCGCGGAGTCCAAGGCGAATCGCGCCGCCGGTTACGACGTCGTCGGCATGACGAATCTCGGCGAAGCGAAATGCGCGCGCGAGGCGGAGATCGCCTATGCGACGGCGGCGATGGTCACCGATTACGACTGTTGGAACGAGGAGGAAGACCACGTCACGGTGGACATCGTGATCGAGAATCTCAACGCGAACGCCGTGGCGGCGCGCCGGTTGGTTGTCGAGGTCGTCAGCCGCATCCCGGCGGAGCCCGCCTGGCCCTGCCATTCCGCGCTCAGGAACGCGATCCTGACGGCCCGCAAGCTGTGGCCCGCCCGCGCCATCCGCGACCTTCGTCCAATCCTGGCGCCGTACCTGTAAGGCGCCTGCGCCTGCGGACCATGAACCGGGGCCCAGGCGGTGCGCGGGAGTCATTCCGCATGCGGCCGCGGGGTTGAATCCATGCGGCCTGAAGTCCGCGCTCCCATGTGGGAGCGCGCCTGGACTCTCCATGAGGCGCCCCTGGGCGTCGTCAGTTACAGAAGGCGCGACATGACCCAAAGGTTCCATACGCGGATTGCCGCCGACGGTCGCCGGAGGTTCGATCGGGCATGCCGGTATGGGATGCCATCGTCATCGGGCTTGGAGGGATGGGAAGCGCCGCGGTTCGCCACCTGGCTGCTCGCGGGTTGCGGGTGCTGGGATTCGATGCCCTGCATCCGCCCCATGACCGGGGCTCGAGCCATGGAGCCACGCGTGTGATCCGCCAGGCGTACTTCGAGCATCCCGCGTACGTCCCGCTCCTGCTTCGCGCCTACGAGCTCTGGCGGGATCTCGAACGCGCCACAGGCGAAAGCCTGCTGCTGCTGCCGGGAGGACTCATGATGGGCGCGCCAGACAGCGAGGTCGTCGTCGGCAGCCGACGCAGCGCAGGCGAACACGGGTTGCGCCATGAAATGCTCGACACGGCCGACATTCGACGGCGCTTCCCCATCTTTCGCATCCCCGACGGGACCGTCGCCTTGTTCGAGCCCGAGGCAGGCCTCGTGTTCTGTGAGCGCGCGGTGGCCGCGCATCTGCGGGATGCAGCGATCCACGGCGCCGACTTGCGCTGCGGCGAACCTGTCGCGAATTGGCGTTCGAGCGGCGCCGGCGTCGAGGTCACGACGGGTGCGGGCCGGTACCAGGCGGGGGCGCTCGTGGTGACGCCGGGTCCCTGGGCGCCATCCCTGCTTTGCGATCTGAACCTTCCGTTCCAGGTCGAGCGGCAGGTCCTCTGGTGGTTCGAACCGCCCGGCGGCGTGGACGCGTTTCTTCCGTCGCGATTCCCTGTTTACATCTGGCAGAGGGACCGCGAGGTGACCCCCTATGGATTTCCGGCGGTCGATGGACCCCACGGCGGGGTGAAGATCGCGTTCTATCGCTCGCCACATTCCGAGATCTGCACGCCGGAGAGCGCGGAGCGCGACGTGCGCGCCGGGGAGGAGACTGAGATTCGTGAGATCTTGCGGGATTTTCTCCCGGCCCTGAACGGCCCGCGTCGGAACGCCACGACCTGCCTCTACACACTGACGCCGGACCTGAACTTCGTGGTCGACCAGCATCCGGAGCATCCGAATGTCGTGATCGCCGCGGGGTTTTCGGGCCATGGATTCAAGTTTTGCAGCGTCATGGGGGAGGTTCTTGCGGACCTGGTGAGCTCGGGAACGAGCCGATTTGACCTGGGCCTGTTCGGTGCAACGCGGTTTCGGAAGGAGATTTCGCCGATCTCGGGACTGTCCCGGAGGGACCGGGGACAATAGAGCGGGGGGCAAGTCCCGCGGACGCGGGAAGCGCCGCCCCCGGTACCGTCCGCGTTAGAGCCCGTCTGAAAAGTAGGAATGGCCCCTCCGGGCGACGGGTCTTTTGCGCGAGGCCTTCGTTGGCTCGACCGTCACAGCCCGCTGCGGGGATGCTCCGGTCTCGCCGCCTCGGCCTCGTACAAAATCCCTCGTCGCAGGGCCCTTCCTAATTTTCAGACGGGCTCTTGGATTCGCCGCGCCCCGGCGGGGCGCGGGCGGCAGCCGGTGCGCCCGCAACAGTCCAACTATGGACCGACTTCTTTCGGGGCGGAGAGCGTGTCCAACCGGCTGAGTTCCTCCGGGAGTTGCGGTCCGTGATAGCCCAGACCCTCGAACTCGCCCTCCCCGCCCGCGGTGGCGTCCCTCTTCGACACCCGCCAGGTGTACCAGCTTCCCACCTTCCAGTACTCGAACGCGAAGGGATGTCCGCCGAAGCGGAACAGGAACACCGGCAGATCGATCCCCCAGAGATTCTCAGAGTTCATCTCCGGGAACAGGGCCGCATCTCGAAAGATGGGTAGCGATCGTTGGCCGAGAAGGAAGACGGGATTCAGGGAAGACCGGCGAAGCAGGAGGTGCCTGCGCAGTTCGGATTGCTGGGGGGTGTCGAGGATCTCGTCCGCGGCGGTCCAGAAATCGGATTCGATCTGGTCCAGGGTTGTCGGGAAGGCGTCGACTCGGACCACGACGTGCCCCTCGGCATTTGTCATGCGGGAGAGATTGCGCGTGAGCGCCTCGGTGTACCGTTCGTAGGCGCTCTGAAGGGCGTGGTTCAGCTTCAACCGCTCCCGAAAGGGCACCAAAGGCAGGACTTGCGCCGTGAGGTCTTCCGAGATCACCGGTCCGGCGGCTGTCAGATCCCAACCGCCGTTCATCGCAGGGACCACAACCGGTGGATTCCCGACCGCCATCATCGGTCCGGAAGGATTGCGGTCCATGGTGGTTCGCAGGAATCCAAGGACCAGGAGGAGGACAACCGCCGTTTGACTGGAAAGCAGCAGAGCGGGGATCCAGTTTCCCCGGCGCGCGACCGCGGCATCCGCGGGTTGCGATTCGGCCCAGCGTCGGAGTCCATTCCAGGCGCGGCCGCCGCGCCACGCGGCCAACCCCCCAAGCGTCACGACCGTCAGCCCGAGCAGGGAGATAAGTTCGAGTTTCCTCCCGCCCGTGACGACGAGCATGCCGAGAGTCCAGAAAAGCAACACCAGGGCCGTCAACGTGAGGAACGGGAACGCGACGGTGGTGAACAGTGCCGGCGATAGGCTCCGGGCTGGCGCCCTGCCGCTGCGGATGTCGCGCACAGCCAGGAGTCCAAGGAAGGTGCAGCCCATCGGCGCAAGGAGAGCGGCGAGTCCGACGACCGTGACCAGCGCGAGCACCACCTTGAGGGCGACCGGCAGCCCCTCGGCAACGCCGGGGGTCATGGCCCGTACGGCCCAGACGATGAGCTGGAACAAAAACGCCCCCGCCCACAGCCAGGCCAGCGCGATCTTTGACCGAAACGCCAGTGTGGACCGCGGCGCGGAGGAGATGCCAGCCGGCATGGCGCTTGTCCCGGCAGGTGCGGTGCGGATCCGTTCGACTTCAGTTTTGACGTCGCCGGCCTGCTGATAACGGCGTGCCGGTTCCTTCTCGAGGGCTCTCAGGACGACCTCGTCGAGGCGGACGTCGAGTTCGACCTTCCGTGAGGGCGGCGAGAACCGGCCGATCGGCAGTTCGCCGGTGAGCATCTCGTAGAGGACAACGCCGAGAGAATAAATATCCGCTCGGTGATCCACCGCCTGCGGATTCTCCACCTGCTCGGGGGCCATGTAGTGGAGGGTGCCGATCGTCTGGCGCGCCTCGGTCAGGGTGATGTCCGTCGTCTCCGTACCGAGCAGCTTGGCGATTCCGAAGTCCGCGATCTTCACGTTCCCCGCGCGGTCGATGAGGATGTTTCCCGGTTTGATATCCCGATGCACGACGCCCTGTCCGTGGGCGTATTGGAGGGCGTCGCAAATGGCCGGCACCAGGCGGAGGGCCTCGGCGGGGGTCAGACGCCTTTCGTGGAGAACCCGGCGGAGATCGGCGCCGTCGACATATTCCATCAGCAGAAAGAACAAACCATCGATCTCGCCGAATTCGTGGACGCCGACGATGGACGGATGATTGAGACGCGCGAGGGTCCGCGCCTCCCGGTGGAAACGCTCGGCAAAGGCGGGGTCGCGCGCGGCCTCACGGGGGAGAATTTTGAGGGCAACCACTCGATCCAGGTTCTTCTGTCTCGCCTTGTAAACGATCCCCATGCCGCCCTGGCCGATGCGCTCGAGGATCTCGAGGTTCGGAAAATGCCTTTCGAGTTCGGCTGGGTCGGGCGGGGGAGCCGTGGCGCCCGGGGTTGTGCCGGGAGACGTGGGCTGAGTGCCGATGCCCACCTCCAGCAGGCATTTCGGACAAAGTCCCAGCGGCGCGTCGGTTGAAAGCGGCGCACCACAACGCGGACACGCGCCGCCGGCGTTGGCCGCGGGCGCCGGTCCTGACGAGGTGACCGTGGCCGTCGGTTCTGCCGCATGGAGGGTTGACGGTGGAGCGGCGGACGGGGCGACTGCCGTTTCGGGGGTTGGTGAAATCGGGATGGAAGACCCGGTCCGCCGCGACAACCAGATTCCCGCGCCAATGGCGGCTCCCAGGAGGATCACCATTCCTCCGAACAGGACGAAGAGAATCACGAGTTCGGGAAATCCGATCATGGCGAGAAAGGCATCCGAAGTGTTCATAGGACAGGGGGAGTTTCAATCGGGCAATACCCGTTCGCTCCCTACATAAGAAACTGCGGGCAGAGGTTACGCTCCGGGGGCGACGGCCTTCTTGAGATGCTCCGGGTCGGGAATGGAACCGGGCAAATCGCGCACCTCCAGCGGCCCTCACCTGGCCCCCGCCCGCACGCCGCCATTCGCGGGAGAGGTCGCTTGGAGCCCGTCTGAAAACAGGGACCCTCCTAATTTTCAGACGGGCTCTTAGGCTCGCGAGTACATGCCGTCGAATCGGACCTGATCGATCCCGGGACGATGAAGGCGCTTCGGCGTCTCCGTAACGAGGTCCGATAGGGCGACCGCCATCCTAGAAATGGAAGTTCCCCAGAAGAATTGCGTTGGCCGTGCGGGAAACGTCGTCACTGGGATCGTTTAATGCCAGGTAAAGAATGGGGACGGCGGCGTCATTGCCGGCGATGGCTCTCACGATTTGCAGACGTGTTGGCGAGGGCACCTCGCGAAACGTATCGGCCAGGAGCCTCAGGGCCTCTCCATCCCGGCGTCCCGCCAGGACCTGGGTGGCCGCGTCCACAACGGCGAGGTCGTGGTCCTTTAATGCGGTCCGGACCGACGCGAGCATGGACTCATCCTTGAGGTCCGATGTGCTGACGAGGAGTTGGAACGTCTGCAGGCGCAGCGGATCTGCGGGGTTGTCCGCGATGGACAAAAGGGCCTGTTGCGCCACATCCGGGGCGATCGCACTCAAGGCGTGGAATGCCGCGGATTGGACGGCTGGATCCGGATGATGAAGATAAACCAGAAGGGTTACGGAATCGGCGCCGTCGATCGCGTTGATATCGAATCCACTGGACTCACTTCCTACGGCATCGGTCTCGTCTGAATCGGTACCCTGCGATGCGGGTACGCCTGGATTCGTCTCCACCCCGTCGTCAATCGCCATGCTGGAATCGGTGTCCGGGATCATATACGGACCGGAGAAATCCCACGCCGTCTCCTGGGTCTGCCCGGGTGAGGGGACGCTCTGGCTTTCGATTTCAGGCACGCCCTCGGATTGCGTTTGAGCCGCCAATGGTCCGAGTAAATTCGGGTCTGTTCCGAGTGCCGGCGGATGAGCGGAATCTTCGCCGGGGACCTTTTGCGGACTTGCGAAAGATCCATCGTGAGGCGTGACGCCAGCCGATTTCGGATCGTCCATCGACGTGGCTGGAGTGGATGACGGACCGGCTGCCATGTCACCTGATCGAGCATTCGACACTGGCGGACTTCGCAGGCTGACCGCGAGGACAATAATCCATCCGGCAACCAGGCAAAGGACGAGTTGCCGGACGCGCGATGGAGGGGGACGACTTTTCCGGGTCCGACCTACCGGTTGCGTTGCGGACGGCCGGGGGCTTGGAGGGTGCGCGCTCACGCCGGGCTCTGCGTGAAACTTCGAGCGAGGGCGACCTACCAGACGAAGGTGACACTGCCGGTCGCGGCGCCGCCACCCGAATTATGGACACGGACGGCTGTGGCGCTATGGACCTCCAGGTCGACTGTGTGGGCGAAGTCGAGATAAACGATGTGCGTTCCGGCGGCGGCGGAGAATCCCGAAGTGATTGCCGCGCCAGCGGGAGATTCCACGCCAGTCCATTCGATGAACTGCGGTGCGCTTGCCGGAACAAGAAGTGTCACCTGCCCGACACCCCGATTGCCGACGACCGTCTGAATGCCCATGGCGAAAACGGCGAAGCCAGTCACGGGCGCGAACGGCGCACTCACGCCGCCCGCGGCGAGCGAGGCCGCCGGTCTTCGCCGGGGTTCATGGTCATGGAACCCGGGGTACTGCGGGATCCGCGCCGCGGCAGGAGAGTGGATTTAAGGGTGTTTCGGTAATGAACCGCCAGACCAACGGCACCGCTCACGGTCAGAACGGCCGAAATCAACTGCACCCAACGCTCGCGCTTCACGATCCTGTCCGGATGAACCGTCTCCCGTCCCGAGACGAGCTCTGGCGGAATGACGAATGACCGGTCTGCAATCTTGAGGCGCGGAGCGAACAATTGAACACCCAGTCCCATCGCGAACAATCCCCAAAACAATAACCCGATCCACATTTGCCGACGATTTCGATCGACGGCCATCATAAGGCGACCCGCGCAGGATGCGGGTACCCTAAGGCGCAAGTCAAGTTATGGGTGGATCTGAAACGGGACAGGCCCGCGTTCATGGCCGGTGAACCTCCCGGAACCATCGCGCCCAATTCCGCGGCCGGGATCAGCCTGTCAGAGCCGTGAAAAGATCCCGCAGTTCGTCCTCCACCTGGTCCGGGTTGGAGACGGTGTTGACGATCTCGATCCGAAGCAGTTCGCGATACCTTTGCCGGAGACGATGCACGCTGACCTTCACCGCCCCTTCGGTGAGATGCAGTTCGCTGGCGAGCACCGCGTACGGAACGGAATGGCGTTCCTGGACGAGGGTCTCGCGGAGTTTGTCGAACAGGACTCCCTTGCCCCCCGTGTGGTATTCCTCCCGAAGTCGGCCCAGGACACGATCGAGCACGGCGAGGGCCCACTGGCGGTCATACAGTCGCTCCGGTCCCTCTCCGGGAGATGATTCGAGTGGAAGGCCCGCGTCCGTGTCGGAAGCATCCAGCGGAATGAAGGTGACGCCCCCTCCTCGCTTCAGGGCCCTGGCCTTGTCCCATTCGTTGGCGAGGAAGTGCTTCAATGCGACCAGAAGAAAGGATCGGAAGCGTCCCTTGGAGGGATGGACCCGATCGATACCTCCGGGCGCGAGGAGGCGCGCGAAGAAATCCTGGGTCAGGTCCTGGGCATCGTGCGTTGAATGGCCGAGCCGCCGCACATAGGCGTAGATCGGCCGCCAATACGCCCGACACAGTTCCTCGAGAGCGAGGCGGGCGCCGGCGGTGCTCGGACCTCCGGCAGCCAGGACCACGGTCCACCGCGTCGTGGCGAACGGGGCGCGCGAGGAGTCCGGTCCCTCAGAGGAAGGTTGCCGCGTCGAAGTCATGGCGAATTATCCGTTCCGCCCCCGCACTTGCGCCGCAGCGCGAATCATGGCGTCGCCTGGATCCGATAGAATCGACGCGGCGCAGCGCCCGCCCCGGGATCGGTGAAATGGAGCAGACCGCCGACAATATTCGTTGTGAACAGCGGCGCGAAGGTCGGTAGATCGCTGCCCGCCGCGATGGCGTACGTCCCAGGCCGGACGGTCTGTTGCAGGACAACATCGGCGCCGGAGAAAGTGATCTTCGGCCCGCCCACAGGCGCGAGCGCGAGCGAGTAGGAAAGCTGGATCGCGCCCTGGACGCCGTCCACCCCGTCGATCATCACCAGGTAGTCCTCCCCCGCGAACGCGCCAAAGAGCACCTCGCTGTAGGTGCTCGGCGGCTGGGGCGATGCAAGGGCGACCTCCTGCAGATCCGTGTGATTCGTGTAGACGCCGAGGACGGTCGCAATCGCGCTGCCCTCCGTCGAAAGCGACATCCAACCGTTGGTCATGGCTTGAAACCGCAGCCAGAGCGAGGCGCCACCGAGTTCGCCCAGGATGATCGGGTCGTCGGGCGATCGCTGCGCCCCGTTGTTCCCTGTCTCACGCGAACCCGGGATGCCGGGGAACACCGGCGTGAAGCCCTGGGAGCCTTGGGAATGCAGGACGGGCGCGCCCGGGGCGGGATCGTTGAACAGATCCTCGAGCTTGTCCTGTGCGGGGGCGGCGCCGGGTGTGGAGACGACCTCGACCAGGGCAACCGGGGTCTCGATCGAGGCGTTCGCACCCGAGGTGACGCGGACGGAATAAATGCCGGCCTGATCGGTGCCTGCGTTGGAGAGCACCAGGGTCGGACCGGTGGCGCCGTCAATCGGGCTCCGCTTGAAAAACCATTGGTAGCTCAGACCGGTGCCCTCCGCCTCGACGGAAAGGGTGAACGTCTGACCTTGCTGAACAGTGCCGCCTGCCGGGTAGGAATCGATGCGGGGAAGGGGAAGGGCTCCCTGCGTCACGTCCCACGAAAGAATGACGCCGCCCCCGGCTGCCGCGAATCCGTCCACCGCGACGAGGTATTCCGTGTCTTGCATGGCATCAAAGGCGACGCGGCCCGCGAGGAACCCTCCCGAATCCTCGTCACTTGCGATCTCCGTCAATCGACCGAGCGCGTCGCCCACATAAACGGCCAGGAGCGTGTCGAAGCTCGACCCGGTGGTGTCGAGGATGGCGCGGCCCGTGACTGGCGGGCGCCACGCGATCCAGAGCGAGCGACCGCCGCGTTTGCCGGCGTGCCGCGGTTCCCCGGGCTCCGCGGTGGCGCTGCTCGAGTCGCCAGTTCCGATTCCGCCGGCGGTCGTGATCCGGCCCCGCTGGGCGAAGGCATCGGCAAACGGGAGGGCAGGGATCTCCAGCGAGAGGACCGCCGGTGGGCTTTCCACCGCGTCCGTGGCATTGGCGACGACAACCGTGTAGGAACCGGCATCGGCGGCGTTGACTTTGTCGAAGTGCAGCGTCGCGGTCGTGGCGCCCGGGAGATTCTGCCCGTTGCGGCGCCACTGGAACCGGAGCGGCGCCTCGCCGTCGGCACGCACCGCCAGGTCGATAGCGTCTCCCACGCGGGCTCGACGTCCCACGGGCGGTTCGAGAATCCGCGGCCGCGCCCCGAAGATTGTTCGCGCGCCGTTGCGCAAGGTGAACGTGGTCCCGGTTTGATCGCGAAGTCGGCCGAGGGCGAGATCCGCCGCGTCCAGAAGAACGGTGGACTCCGTCAGTCGAATCCATTGTTCGGTGGTGACGTTGCCCCGGGCACCGAGAGTGATCTGACCACGATCAAAGCCGGTGATTCCCGGGATCAGGATCGAGCCATCGCCCGACGCCGTGAGGGACTGACGGTAGGCGAATCCCACGCTGCTCCAGAGCCCGGAAGCCCCCGACACATCCACGACGCCGCCGCCAGTCGCGGTGACCCGAACCGGGCCCTCGAGCGCCGTCAAGCCGCTCAGGTCGATCCGACCCGCCACCGTCGCCTCGAGGTCGACATATCCTGCGGGTGCGATCACAAGGCGCGTCACCGCGGAGGCATCGATCACCGAGCCGGGGTCCCGCGCCCTCCACGTCATGCCTGAGGACCGAACCTCTCCGACCCCTGGCAAGGCAATCACGGCACCCCCAAATGCGGAGAGATCCGTCTCATCGAGGGTCCTGAGCGAGTGAAAATCGGCGGCTGCGCCACGGGCTGTCAGCGCCGAACGTGTTGCCGACTGCAGTTGCCCGGTGGAAATGGCGTCGGTGTCATCGGCGTCCAGCGTGCCGCGATCGAATGCCGTCAGGCCAGGTATGAGGATCGCGCCACCGGTGGAGGCGGTCAGCGATTGGGAGTAGGAAAAACCCTCGCTGGTCCAGCGCCCCTGCACGCCCGTGAGGTCGACGGTACCGCCGGCGGACGCAGTGACGCGCAGCGGTCCGAGGAGATCGCGAAGGCCGGAGAGATGGATGCCTGCACCCGCGGTTGCGGTGAGGTCCGCATAACCTGCGCTCGTGAACGTCAGGTCGGTCAGCGCCGAGGCATCGAGCACAGACCCTGGATCCTGGATGCGCCACGTCATGCCGGTGACATGGAGCCGCCTCAGGGCCGGCAGGCGCAGGGTCGTCCCACCCGCGACCAGCAGATCCGTATCGTCCAGGTCCGCGAGCGAATCGAAGTTGGGCAGACCGCCTCGAACATTCAGGGTCCCCGCGGTGATCGCCGTGAGTTGGGACGTGGGGATCGCGTCGGGCGCATCGAGGTCCGCGGTCCCCCGGTCGAGTTCCGTCAGCCCGGGCACGCGAATCCGGCCGCCGGTGGAGGCCGTCAGCGACTGGCGATACGCGAAGCCCTGGCTTGTCCAGCGCCCCGTGATCGCGCTGAGATCGACGAGGCCGCGGCTGGTCGCCGAGACGCGAATGGGTCCGCGAGGCACCGCGAGTCGTCGCAGGTCAATGACGCCGTCCGTTGCCGCGTTGAGATCCATGTAGCCATTTGAGGGAAGGACGATCTCCGTCACGGCGGAGGCGTCGATCATCGAGCCGGGATCCTGGGAGCGCCAGGTGGCGGCGGAGACATGGAGACCGGCGACGTTCGGAAGGCGAAGGACCGCTCCGCCCAGCGCCGAAAGATCGGAATCGTCGATATTCGTCACGACGTCGAATTGGGCCGAGGCGCCGCGAAGAGTGAGCGCGGACCGGGTGAAGGCGCGAAGTTGGCGGGTCGCCAGGCCATCCGGGCTGTCGATGTCGATGGTTCCGCGGTCGAACCCGGTGAGCCCGGGCAGCACGATGCGCCCGCCGCGGGCCGCCGTGAGGGATTGCCGATAGCTGAATCCTTCGCTGGTCCAGTTGCCCTCGAATTTTCCGAGATCCACCATGCCATTTCCCGTGGCTGACACCCGAAGGGGACCCAGCAGTGCGGTGATTCCCCCCAGCAGGATCCGGCCCTCGCGATCGACGGTGAGGTCGAAAAAGGCGCTGGAAACCAACGTCACGCTGGAGATGGCGCCGGCATCGATCAACGATCCGGCCCCCTGCGCGCGCCAATTCGCCCCGGCGGTCCGCACCCCTGTGACGCTGGGCAGGCGCATGATCGCGCCGTTGTCGGCCACGAGATCGCCGCCCCATTCCGCCTGTGAACCGTTGGCCATGAGGACGACGTTCGTGCCGCGCGCGGTCAGCGAGGCTCCATCGGCCACGGTGAATGCGCCGCCGAGGGTCGATGGGCCGTCCGTGAGGGTCAGCGATCCACCCGACATCAGGAGGCCGTCGGTGGCCGTGATGCGGAGGATCGAGTGATTGCCGTCCCTGAACTCCACGATGCCGGCGCGCGGCGGGATGACGACCTCATCCGTTCTGCCGGGCAACGAACCCGAGCTCCAGTTGGCGGGTGAAGACCATCGTTGGTCACCCGCCTTGCCTGTCCATGTCACGACATCGGCCTGGACCGTGCAGGGACGGACGACGGCAAAAGCGATGGCGAGAGATGCGGCCAAATCCCGGGCAGCCCGGAAGGAGGCGGCCCGTTTCCATAGAGCACGCGATGCGAACACCTCGTGGTTCCGCCTCCGTACCTCGGCGGCTACGGAGTCGCGGCGCGGAATCCTCACCCGCCCCCGCTGTCGCGCGGGCGCCCTCTCCCATCCGATGGGAACGAAATGGGGTGAGGGCCGGTTCATGGGAAGTTCAGAAATCAAACCGCAGCGACGTGGTGAAGGTTCGGTCCCGATAAGGTTCGCGGGTGTCGTTCAGCGGGTTCAGGCGGTAGTCCTGGTCCGTGAGGTTGAGGATGCCAGCCGTGATTTCGAGGTTTCGATCGAGAAATCGCCAGCCGGCGTAGACGTTGAGGTGCCAGAAGTCCTCGGCGGGTCGAACGGGCTCATAGCCGTCATTCGATTGATGGGTCCATACCGCCTCGGCAATCGCGAAGAAACCCGAGGGATGGGCGAGGTGCGCGTCGAGGGTCAACTGGTGCAGCAACGAGGAAACCCGGCGAGCGGAGCCTCCGAGGTCGGGAACCGCGTCCCGCAAGGAGGCATCGCTCAGGCGGTAGTTGACGCCGAAGGCGAGGTCCCGGCCGGCCAATTGATGCGCGGTGAACATGAGATTCCGCTCCTCGAATTCCAGACGCTGCCCGAGGCCGCCGGCGGTCGGCGCCTGGCCGGTGCGGATCTCGCGGGTGCCGAGCGTGCGGGCGGCATCCGAGCCGAGGCGCTCCAGTGCCAGCGTCAGGTACGTCCGCGTGGCGAGGACCTGCTCAAATCCGGTGCCCCAGGTCTCCATCTGCTGCCCGGCGACCGAACCGGCGATGCTCTCCGGAATGAGTCCCCGAAAGGTCTGCGTGAATCCGGCGATCTGGCTCGGTTCGAGGCGGAAGCTTTGGTCGAAACTGACGCCCCCGAGGGAACGCGTGTACGCGGCCCGAAGGATACCGCCTCTCCACGGCGACAGCGTCAGCCCGACCTTGGGCGAGACGTGATCGGTGGATTCGCTGCCATCCGTGACGGGCGGGACACGGTAATTCACGGGCTGCCGGAGCCAGTCGTAGCTGAGTCCCGCTGAAAGGCGCAGCCAATCGAGTACCTGCCAGTGCTCGTAGGCGTAGGCGCTGAATCGACCCAGATCGGAGTCTATGTCCTGCGCCAACGCCGGGACCGCCAGGCCCAGGGCGCGGGTCGGGCCGAGGTCGCTCGTCGTGTCGAACGTGCCGGTCTGATACCGGAGCCCGGCGACGAGGGTATGGGGGTCATTCTGCCAGAGGTGCTGGGCCTCGACGGACCACGCGTCCAGGGTGCTCCGGTACTCGAGGGGCGCCTCCGCCGTGGCCGTTGAAAAGACGCTGTCATCCGCATTGCGGAACACCACCGTCTCCGGCGCGTGCGGATTCGAGACGGTGTATTGATCGTTGAGACGGGCAACCAGGAACAGGGTATCGGACCCCGGCGCCCAGGCGTGATGCCATCCCGCGAGTAACTGCGGTTGCTGGCGGTCCGTCGCGCGCAGGTCCGGATTGGCGTCCGACCAGTTGAAATAGGATGCCACATCGCCGAAGGACGCATCGGCATAGAGGGCCTGGACAAACACACTGTCATCGAAGCCGAGTTGCTCCTTGGCCTGGACCGAAAGACTGAGTTGCTCCGCATCGTCGTTGATCCGAAGCCCCTGCGTGCTGCGGTAGAAGACATCGACCGCGTAGCCGAAGTTCCCGAACGTGCCGAACTGGGAGGCGTTTTGCTGCCAGTCGCCGTTGCTCCAGTAAGTGGTCCGACCTGCGAGTCCCGGCCCGTCACGTTCGAAGAAGCGGGAATACTCGTTCGGAGCGATGGTGGTGGAGAGACGACCGGCGCCGACCGGCGCGAGGAGGTTCGCAAGGAGATACTCGCTGAACCACGCCGACTCGTAGCGTAGCTGAACCTGGTCCGGGTCCCGCACGGCGTTGTAACTGTCGGCGAGGAACTGGTGGGCCGAGAAGCTCGTGGCGCGGTCCTCGACCGCGCGGGTTGCCTGCCTCAGCGCGAAGATGTCGAGTCCGGCATCCTGGTAGATCGCCGCGAGATTCGCCCCGCGGACGGCGCGGTCCTCGTCCAGTCCGAGGCGGGAGCGGTACACGGCGCGGTTCCCGTTGAGAGCGATGGATTGCTCGAGGTCGTCGATGGCGTCGTTGAGGCGGTTTGCCCGCTGGTTGAGAAGGGCGGAGTAGAGCCAGGGCGTTGGATCGCCCGGATCCATCCGGCGGGCCAGCTCCAGCTCATGGCGCGCCTTGGCCTCCAGCGAGGTTGCGTGAAAGACCCGGGACTCGGCAAAGGCCTTGCCAAGGTAACTTCGGAGGGCAGCCCGTTGAGGTTCGCTGGCCGCCGCCACGAGGAGATCCGCGCGCCCGCCATCCAGATCGCCCTCGCGGATCCTGCAGAGCCCCCGACCCAGCCAGGCATCCGCCAGGGCGGAATCCAGACCGAGCGCGGCGTCAAATGCCGCCCTGGCCTTCGTGACGCGGTTCCGCGCCGCGAACAGAAACCCCCGCACCGCGTGCGCCTCCGCATCACGAGGGACCAACGCCATCCCGCCGGCGAGGGAGAATTCGGCGCGGGAAGGATCGCCGAGGATGAACTCAAGTTCGGCCCGGCGGACCCATGCGAAGCCGAACCGAGGGGAGATGGCGATGGCGTTGCGTGCGGACAGCAACGCGCCCGGCAAATCGTGTCGCGCCTGCAGGGTGTACGATGCGGCAAGAGCGGCGGTCGCGGAATTCGTGACGGGTCCGCTGGACGTTTCACCCCGCAAAATCGTGTCGATCAATCCACGGTGGGCCGACGCCAGCCCGGCGACGGGCGAGTCCGCCGGCACCGCGTCGAGGTGCAGTCGCGCCTCGTCAACCGATCCCACGGACAGGAGCAACGCCGCGAGGAACACCTCCTCGGCCGGCGATGCGGCAGCACGACCCGCGGGAAAGGCCGCCATGGCCCCAGGCAAATCTCCCTCGCGATAGCGATCCCAACTCTCCCGCAGTGCGGATTCAGGCGGGAAACCCGGCAGTTCCTCCGGATCCAGAATCGCAGGATAGTGAAGGACCCATTGGACCGGGCTCCAGTCTCCCGCGGTCAGTACGGCGGCTTTGTGCATCGGTTCGCCGGAACGGATGACGGCCACGTCTCCGCTTTGGAGGGGGAGGTGGTGACCGGACCCGTCCGCGAGGTCAACGACCCCATCGATGAGCGTCACGCTGGCTGCCGAATCATCGCGCACTTCGAAGACGAATTCCGTGCCGCGCACCGAAGCGTTCAGTCCCCCGCCCTCGACCTCGATCTGTCCGGGTTCGTCTCGATGGAAGAACGAAAGGATGCCGTGGATCAACCGGAGGACGACATTGTCCTGACGTTCCAGCAACTGGATCATGGACGACTCGCGCAGCGGAAGCACGGACTGGTCCCGCAACAGGAGGGTCGCCCGGCTGTGCGTCGCGGTCCGGAGGGTGTCGCCCGCGAAAAGGACGTGGTTCGTCGCCACAGGGTACCACGTTGCCGAGCCCGCGGGATGAAACTCGACCTTTCCGACGACGGAGACAACGACCGCCTGCGGGGCGGGTTCGCCGGCCTGACATGCCAGGACCAGGAGCGAGGCACAAATTCCCCACAAGCACCTCATTGGCTTCGGGCGACCGTCCGTTGGTGAAACGTGATCCGGGACGGCGGACTGGCGAGGACGATCACCCGCCGTAGGACCCGCCGGTGGCCGGTTCGATCCCCGGATCATCGGGGTCGGCGCGGAGCCTGACCTGCCAGCGGCTTGAGACCAGGCCAGCGCGGACCACGCGACGGCGACCGGGATTTGAATGCCGGCGACGATCAGCCAGGGAAACCAGATATGGGCTGTCCACACACTCCAGACGGCCCCCGCCGCCACGACGAGCGCGACGAGAAGGCCGGCCACGACCGCGGGCATGGGCCGAAGCAGGCACAGTCCAAACCCGGCCGCGAGGCCTGTGGCCGCTACAATCAGCGCCTCCATCCAGGGGGACAAGCGTCGGAGCCAGTCCCCGCGCAGCAGGTTCAGGGTCGACGTGGCCACGATCTCAACGCCCGGGGAGAGTTCTCCGGTCCAGCGCGTGTAGGGCGTCGCGCCTTCATCGTTCAGCCAGCCCTCGGTGAACCCGGGCTTGTTCAGGTTGACGGCTCCGACGAAGACAATGCGGTTGGTGAAGCGCTCGGCAGGGACGAGATTCGTCAGGACCTGGGAATAGCCGAACGATTCAAAGGTGCCGGGTGGTCCGTAGTAGTTGAGCCAAAGGCCGCGCGCCGGCGGAAGGTTGGTGCGCCCCATCATCCGCGCGACCTCGAACGCCAGGTGGTCGCGGTCGTGAGTGCCGGGGTGCGGCCGGCGCGCCACCTGGTCGAGGGTGACGGGATACTGCGAGAGTCCCCAGTGCGCCACGGCGGCGAGCGCCGGGAACGGGCCGTGGACCGATTCCCGGGCGAAGAGCTGGTGCTGGACATCCTTGATGAGGCGCCCGGCCACGGCGACCTTGCCGAACGCCTTCACCGCCTCGATGAGAGCCTCGTCCTCGGCGGGCGTGCCCGGATCCGCGAACCAGATGTCCAGGACGATGGCCCGGGCACCGAGCCGCGCCAGTTTCCGGATCAGCTCCGCGTGGATTCGGCGCTCCCACCGGTGGTCCCCGGGTTGCCCCAGCGTTTCCTCCGAGGCCGGGTCCATGCGGACGATCACGGCGTCGGCTGGCACTTCGATCGGCCGGATGAGATACGCGAGGTCATAGCTCAGGTCCGAGAGCGGGCGGAACAAGGGAAGGACGAGGAGGCCCAGGCCGATCGCGGCCGCCACGATGCCTCCGATCATCGCGGGGCGTCGCGTCAGCGATCCGCGGCTCAGCCAGCCTCTCCAGCCGCTCGGCGCCGCCTCGACGGCCCTCGGTTCACTGCCGGTTGCGAGGCGGCGCGCCTTTTCGGAGTCGGGCGGCGGCGCCAGGTCGGTCCGCCCGATCTCCGTCACCTCGCAGATCTCGACCGGATCCGCGACGCCCTTGAGTTCGTAGGCGCCGTGGGTGGCCCATTGGATGTCGGCCACATCCGGCACGCGTCGTCCCTTGAGGGAGGCGCGCGCGTTGTCGAAGGCGAAATGGGTGAGGAGGATCTGGTTCTCGCGCGCGAGCGACATGACCCGCGCGCACTTGTCGACTTCCAAACCGTGAAGGTCGCGGATGCGGCCGTGTGGATCGGACTCGACCGTGACTTCCCCGGCGTGAATGCCGATGCGGTCGAGGACCTTCCGGGGATGGCGGCGGTTCCACCCGTGCAGCAGCGCCTGGAGCCGCAGGGCGAATGCGACGGCGTCCGAGGGTTTCCGAAACGCGAGGAAAAAGGAGTCCCCGGCGGTGCTGACCTCCAGCCCGTCCGGGTATTCCTGGAGAAGGGATCGGACGAGCCCGTGGTGTTCGTGGATGAGTCGCAGGGCCTCGGTATTGCCGAGATCCTCCTTCAGGCGGGTGGAGCCGACCAGGTCGGTGAACAGGAGGGTCATCACCTCCCGGCGATCGAGGGCGCCAGGTGCGGCGTCCCAGTTTGCTCCGGAGGGAGGTGACGGCCGGCTCATTGTCCACACAGTCCACCCGGTCCACCTGCCGCCGCCGCCTCAATTCGACAGGTACTCCCGCGGGTCGGTGATCTTGCCGGTGATCGCGCTGGCGGCGACGGTGGCGGGACTGGCCAGGAACACCTGGGATTCCTTGTGCCCCATGCGCCCCGGGAAATTGCGGTTCGTCGCGCTGATGCACTTCAGCGGCGTGTTCATCCGGCCGAAGGTGTCCACCGGGCCCCCCAGGCAGGCGGCGCATCCGGCGTTCTCGGTCATCTGCACTCCGGCGTCGACCAGGATCTGCCAGATCGTCTTCCCGTCCCATCGCGTCGATTGCAGATCGTGCACGATTTCCGGCGTCGCGGGCACGCCGAAGGTGTCGATCGTGACGCGGCTGCCCGCGGAGCACGCGCGCGAACTCGAGAAAGTCGCTGGTCTTGCCGCCGGTGCAGGAGCCGACGTACGCGCGGTCGAGCCGGATATGGCCGAGCTCCTTCGCGATTTTGCGCTGGCCGGGATCGGGATGGCACGCCACCGTCGGCTCCAGGCCATCGAGGTGAACCACTCCGTTCGTAGACGAACTTCTGTTGTGCATCCGCCTCGACCGGTTCGTAGCTCTGCCGGGTCCCGTTGAGGCGGGTTCGAGCATCGACGAATTCCGCCGTGCGCGCGTCGAACGGAAAGATGCCGTTCTTGCCGCCGGCTTCGATGGCCATGTTGGCGATCGTCATCCGATCATCCATCGAGAGGCCGGCCACGCCCGGACCGTCGAACTGCATGGCGCGATAGGTGGCGCCGTCGAAGCCGATCTCGCCGATGCAATGGAGGATGATGTCCTTCGCCATGACACCCGGCTGCAGTTGGCCTTCGAGCCGGAAATGCATGGTCTCGGGGACCTTGAGGAGCAGTTTGCCCGTGCCCATCACGAAGCCGGCGTCGGTGTTGCCGATGCCCGTGGCGAATTCGTTGAACGCCCCGGCCATGCAGGTGTGCGAATCGGTTCCAAAGAGCACTTCACCGGGCCGGGTGTGGCCCTTCTGCGGAAGGGCGGTGTGACAGACGCCCGCGTACTGGCCGCCGTATTGCCGCTGGAGCATGCCTCTGCGCCGGGTCAAATCCCAGTGCCCGTCCGGATCGTCGATGACGTCGTAGAAATAGGGCAGCTCCTGTTCGCGTGACGAATTCGCGCAGAATGTCCACGTTGCGGTTGGATTTCGAATCCGCGGTGAAAATGTAGTGATCCGGGATGATGACCAGCCGTTGCGGTCCCAGACCTTGCGCTTTTCCCCGAACTCGCGTTTGAACACGCCGATCGTGCCCGGACCGCAAACATCGTGGGTCATCAGGATGTCGGCGTTCACCCAGACGTTGTCGCCGGCCTGCACCGAGGCCTTGCCGGCGGCCCGGGCGAGGATTTTTTCAGTCAATGTCATGTGCCAAAAGGCGCGGGGGCTCCCGCGAAACGCACTCTAGTCGGTGATCGAAGCCTCACGCAATGCGGGAAACGAACACAGAGGCGGAACGAATGGGATGGCCGACGATACCGGGGGCGGCGCTCGTGCCTCGCTGGCCTCCGGCGGCTTTCCCTTGTCCCTCCGGGACCGTTCTCACTTGAATCTGTCCACCCTCGCCTTCACTTCCGGGTCCATCCGAATCAGCGGCGGCCAGGGGCGCGGATGCCCTTCGCCTGGCAGCTTGCGCGTGGCGTCGATGCCCAGCTTGGTTCCCACTCCCACCACGGGTGTCGCGTGGTCAAGGACGTCGGCTGGGCCGCGCGTGAACAGCCCGTCGCGCTGCGGGTCCGTGCTCGCGCACATCCGGAACAACACCTCCCGGGTGTTGTGGACGTCGACGTCCTCGTCCACCACGACGAGGTATTTCGTAAACATCATCTGCCCCATCCCCCAGAGCCCGTGCATGATCTTGTACGCCTGCATCGGGTAGCTTTTTCGGATGCTGACGAACACCAGGTTGTGAAAGACCCCCTCCGCAGGCAGCGCAATGTCGACGATCTCCGGGAAATTCATCCGAAACACCGGCAGGAACAGCTTCACCGATGCCCCGCCAATGAAGAAATCCTCCATGGGCGGAATGCCGACGATGGTGGCTGGATAGACCGCGTCGCGCCGGTGCGTGATGGCCGTCACGTGGAAGGCCGGGTACGGCTCCGGCAGGGTGTAGTACCCGGTGTGATCGCCGAATGGCCCCTCCTCCCGCAACGGTTCCCGGGGATCGATGAAACCTTCAATGACGACGTCCGCCTGGGCGGGGACCTCGAGGTCGTTCGTTTCGCAGCGGACCAGGTCGATGGACGCCTTCCGGAGATAGCCGGCCAACAGGAACTCATCGAGACCATCCGGCAGCGGCGCCGTGGCGGCGAAGGTGAACACCGGGTCCCCGCCGAGAAAGATCGCGACGGGCATGCGCGTCCCGGTTTCGTAGTAGCGCCGACCGTGCCGCGCGGCGACCTTCTGAAGTTGCCAGTGCATGCCGGTCGTCTGCGAGTCGTAGATCTGGATCCGGTACATCCCCACGTTGCGTTCGCCGGTGTCCGGATCCCGGGTCACGACACAGGGAAGGGTGATGAACCGTCCTCCATCCAGGGGCCACGACTTGAGGATCGGAAGATCAACAAGGGTCGGCAGGGATGCCGGGCTCGCCTCCGCCGCTGGCGGAGAGGCGCCCGTGACAAGACCCGGCGGCGCGGGCCACGCCTCGATGGGTGCGGCTGGCGGATCGAACCTGTGGATGACCTCCTTGCAGGGCCCATCCTTGACTCGTCGGGGCTTCGCGTGGCGCAGGTCAAGGGCCGTCCCCAACAGGCGAAAGGCCTCCCGGAGAGAGGTCGGAGGACGCGCCTTGATCAATGAACCGAGCGCCTCGGCAACCACGTCGATGCTCTCCGCGCCGAAACTCAGGGCCATGCGGCGCCAGGACCCCAGCGTGTTGATCGCCACCGGAAAAGGACTCACGCTCCCGTGAACCGTTGGCTTCTCGATCAGCAGAGCCTTGCCGCCTCCCGGTGATTTCATTTCCCGATCAGCAAGCTCCGTGATCTCCAGCTCGGTGGCGATCGGCTGGGAGATCCTCCGGAGTTCGCCGGCTTGCTCGAGATGCCGTACCCACGCCCGGAACGAGTCGAAAGCCATCGCGGCTGCACGTTAGCAGCGGGATTTGCGCTCGCAAAGGCACCGTCGCCCATTTGGCGATGGGAATTCGAGGAGTGTGAACCATCCTAGACGGCCACCATGACACTGAAGCGAATCCTTCGAGGCACCGCCTGGGTCGGCGGCGCCCTTCTCCTGGTGGGCGGCCTTGGGCTCGGCGGGTTAGTCTGGGGCCTGCGCGCCAGTCTCCCGCAACTGGACGGCCCGCACGCGCTCCCGGGCCTCAGCGCCCCCGTGTCCGTTGAACGCGATGCCATCGGTGTCCCGGCGCTCCGGGCTTCCAATCGGGTCGATCTTGCCCGCGCCATGGGATTCGTTCATGCCCAGGAACGATTCTTCCAGATGGACCTCCTGCGACGCAGCGGGGCGGGCGAACTCTCGGCGTTGCTTGGGCCCGCCGTCCTTCCCATCGACGAGCGGGTCCGGCTCCATGGCTTCCGCCGGATCGCCCGCGATGCGGTCGACCGGTTGATCCCTCAACAGCGTGCGATCCTTCGAGCCTACACCGAAGGCGTCAATGCCGGGCTCGCCGCCCTTGGCGCGCGGCCGCCGGAATACCTGGTGTTGCGCCTTCGTCCCGACGCATGGCGCGAGGAGGACTGTTTTCTCGTCGCCTGCGCCATGTTTCTCACGCTGCAGGAGTCCACCGCGGAGAGCGAGCTACGGACCGCCATCGTCGCGCAGGCCCTCCCTCCCGCGGCAGTAAAGTTTTTCTTCCCGTTCGCCTCCGAATGGGACGCGGCGCTCGACGGGTCCGTCCTGCCGCTGCCGCCCATGCCCGAGGCCGCGGATCTGGACCTCTCCAGGGGAGAGGTTCCGCCGCCCAGGACGGCGGTGGCCTGGGCGCCGGAGGCCATCGTGGGGAGCAATGCCTGGGCCGTCGAAGGCCGGGGAACGACCACGGGCGCGGCGATGATCGCCAACGATATGCACCTCGATCTTGGGGTGCCCAACATCTGGTTTCGCATGGAGGCGGTCTGGCCTGGTGACTCCCCAATCGCTCCTTCGCACCGCCTGATCGGGGTGACGCTCCCGGGTGTGCCGGTCTTCGCCGTCGCGAGCAACGGCTCGATCGCATGGGGGTTCACCAACGCCTACCTCGACACCTCGGACCTGGTGGAACTCGAGATCGATCCCTCCGACCCGGGCCGCTACCGGACGCCCGATGGCTGGCGGGCGTTTGACGAGGCGGTCGAGGCCATCGAGGTGCATGGTGCCCTTCCGAAATCGGTCGCCTACCAGCGGACCCTTTGGGGTCCCGTCCTCCCCCGTTCCGCGGGACCTCCACGCTACGCCCTCCACTGGGTTCCCGAGGTCGAAGGCGCTTTGAACCTCGACCTCATGGATCTCGAGACGGCCACGAACGTCACGGAGGCGCTGGCGATCTCCCCCCGCTGCGGGGCCGTCCCCGTGCAGAACTTCCTGGTCGGCGATCGAACGGGTGCGGTGGGTTGGGGGCTGATTGGAAGACTCCCCAAGCGCATCGGCTTCGACGGGAAGGTGCCGGTCTCCTGGGCAGACGGCAGGTGTCGATGGGACGGCTGGATGGAAAGCGCCGCCCTTCCCCAAAGGCTGGCGGCTCCGGGCGAACGCCTCTGGACCGCCAATAATCGCATCCTCGGTTCGCCCGGGTACCTCGCGTTGGGGCCGTGGACGACCGACTTCGGCGCACGGGCACGGAGCGTTCGCGACGATCTCCAGGCGCTGCCGGACGTCGTGAAAGAAAGCGACCTGTTCTCCATCTATCATGATAACCGCTCCGTCCTCCTTGAGCGCTGGCAGAAGCTCCTCCTCGACACCCTGAGCCGGCCAGGCGGGCGCGGCGATTCCGACCGCTCCGTGGAACGTTGGAAGGAAATGACCCCGTTCGTGGCGGACTGGAAGGGCCGGGCCGCGGTGGATTCAGTGGGCTACCGCCTGGTCCGCGCCTTCCGACTCAAGGTCATGGACCGGATCCTGGAACCTGTCTTCGCCCGGTGTGTCGCCCTGCAGCCGGACCTGCGTCTTCGGAGTGACCGCTCCGAGTACCCCGTGTGGATTTTGCTCACCCGGCGCCCCGCGCACCTCCTCAACCCACGGTTCGCGGACTACGATGCGCTCCTGGCGGATGCGGTCGACTCGGTGGTTGGCGATCTGGACGCGCAAGGATTACGGATCTCCGAGGCGACCTGGGGGCGGCGCAACACGGTCCAACTCCATCATCCCCTCTCCCTGGGCGTCCCCGCCTTCAGCCGATGGCTGGACATGCCGCTCGCGGAATTGCCGGGAGACGTCTACATGCCGCGAGTCCAGAGTCCGGACATGGGGTCCTCGGAGCGGATGGTGGTCTCGCCCGGGCACGAGGACGAGGGGTTGTTCAACATGCCGGCCGGCCAGGGCGGGCATTTCCTGTCGCCCTACTATCGCGCCGGGCATCGCGCATGGGTGGATGCGGTGCCATTAGGACTGCTTGCGGGACCCGGCGAGCACCGTTTGGAACTGAATCCGTAGATTAGCAATTCCCTGAATCAGCAGCGATGTAGAATGCCATTAGAAGATTCACTTAATTCACGTTTGACGCTTACGCCTTTGCCAACGAAGATGCTGCCCCGTAAAACCTCTTCGATTGCGTGGCATGAGTGCCTTTCGGGCGAGCACGCGACGGTCTTCGCATCGGCAGGTTGAGACGGAATAACCCCAATGAAAGAGAACGGCATGCAACCACGAAAATTGGCACGCATACTCAGCGCGTCCCTCGGAGGGACGCTGGCCGCGGCCAGCGTCCATGCGGGAGTAGTGTCTTTAGACTTCAACACGGACCCCTCGACCTCTGGCAAGATCACCGCCCTGGTCAGCAGCGATGCGACGCCCTGGCGTCAGGATGGCGGGGCCACCGGCGCGGCCGGAGACGGCTACGTCGTCATCTCGGATGCTCGCGGAAGCCAGAGCACGCATATCGTGTTCGAGGACCTCGAGCCCGGCTTCATCATCGCCTCCTTCACCTTCGAGTGCGACCTGCGCCTGGGCGGCGGACGTAATGCACCCGCCGACGGATTCAGCCTGAACTTCGCCAGCGCGGAGGACCCGGTGGTCACGTCCGCGGAAAACGGAGAAACCCCGGCGGGCTACAACGGAACGGACGACGAAACGAACCTTCCCGAGGAAGGCACGTCAACGGGATTGGCCATCGGATTCGACACCTGGCAGAGCGCGACCATCGGCGGAGTCCAGGACGTCGTCGGCATCAGCGTCCGGGTGAACGGAGCGCTTCTGACCCAGTTCCCCGTCCCTCTCATGGCGGGCAACCAGTACCCGGGCGGCACCTACGATGCCGCTCCCTATGCCAACCTGCCGAAGACCGACCCGAACTACCCCAAGTCCATGCAGACCGGGCCGCAAAACAAGGCGGCGATCGTCGCGGCGGGATATACGGACGACACTGAAGGCGGCGCCTTGAACCCGCAGCCCGAATTCGGCGATCCCGACTGGGGCCTTTGGGTCGCCAATCTGGGGTGGGAACACTTCAAAGCCACGGTCACGCCTGACGGCAAGGTCCAGGTCTTCTGGAAGGGTGTTGAGCTAACGCCCGCGGGCGGCATCCAGACCACGTTCTCGCCGATCCCCGGCCGCGTGGTGTTCGCCGGTCGTACCGGTGGCAACTGGCAGGCCCAGCACGTTGATAACCTGACCATCACGACCACCCCGGCGAATGTCGGCCTCGTCGGCGCCATCGCCGGCGACCCGTTTGGCTTCGATGTCACACTCACCGATTCGGGTGACTCCATTGTGGACGGCAATTCGATTGGCTTTACGCTGGACGGCACCGCGGTGACCCCCACGAGTGTCACCGCCGACGCCGGTGTAACGACTGCTAAATACAGGGCCACCCAACCGCTCGTCTCGGGCTCCGAACACACGCTCGTCGTCACCGGCAAGGACAAGGCCGGCAAGGACCTGCTGGGCGCGGGTGACGAACGCACCTTTACCGTGCCCACATTCGTGACGGTGCCCCCGGCCAATGCCGTGACCGGCGTCAGCACGACGGACCGCGGGTTCCGCGTCCGCACCTATCAATTGGACGGTAACGGCAATGGCACGACCATCTCGGGCGGCGAGCACATGTTCCACGGCGATTTCGGTCCGAATGTGGCCGACCTGAGCCTCTTCCAGAACGGCGTCTACAGCGAGACCGGCGTCATCAACTACGAACAGGCAGCCGCCGACGCAGGCGCTTTCAATGCGAGCGCTACCAATCCCGACATGGCGGTGGCGGACGGCCTCTTCCCCGGCATCCCCGGCGCTGTTACGGATACTGCCAATGAACTGAACAACTTCGGACTCGAGTTCGTCACCTACCTGAATCTCGATGTGGCGGGGGTCTACACCTTCTACTTCAACAGCGATGACGGTTTCCGAATCACCTCGGCCCCGAATCCGCTGGAGCAGATCAACAACACGATCCTGGATCAGGCCGATGGTGGCAAGGGCGCGTCGGATGTCACCAGCCTCGTCTACATCGCCCAACCCGGCTATTACCCGGTCCGCATCCTGTATTACGAGGGCGGCGGCGGCGCGAGCGCCGAGTTCTCGATCACGAAACCGGGCGGCACGCGTCAACTCGTCAACAGCGATGCTGCCGACGCGGTGAAGGCCTACCGGACACGCACCGGCGACACGCCTTCGGCGGTTTCTTTCAGTTCGCGCACGCCCAACTCCGGGCCGAGTTTCGGACCGCTGACCCCGCTGGAGTTTGACATCGAGGACGGTTCAACCCCGGTCGATCAGGCCACCGTGAAGGTGTCGGTGAATGGTGCCGATGTCGCCGCGACCGTCACCAAGACCGGGACGACAACCAAGGCGATTTACACGCCGACCCTCGCCAATCCGTGGGCGTCCGGGACGACGCTGGACACAAAGGTGACCTTCGGCACCTATACAGGCACGAATGCCGTGCCGATTGCTGCCTGGACGGCCATACCGGCTTCCTTGGCAACCGCCCCCGGCACCGGGGCGACACCGGGCATGAAGTGGCGCACCTACCAGACCGCGAACGGCAACGGCACGACCATTGCCGGCGCCGAGAACGAGCTTGCGGGTGGCAACGGCGCCGACATCCACGACACCTCCGGCCAGGGTGCCGATGGGTTCTTCGACATTGACTTCGTCAACTTCGACCAGGCGGCGGCCGCTGCGGGCAACTTCACCGTGAGTGCCGCCGGCAGCCAGGCCGTTCAGGATGAGTTGATTCCAGGCATTCCGGGAACCACCGCCAGCACGGACAACATCGCCGGAGAAGCCAAGACGTATCTCGACTTGCAGACCGGGGCCTACCAGATGGTCGTCAACAGCGATGATGGCTTCGAGGTGACCGCGGGCATCAACAGCACGAACGTCGCCGACATGAAGTTTGTTTCCCTTGGCAAGTTCGATGCCGGACGCGGATCTGCCGACACGGCCTTCTACTTCAAGATCGACCAGGCCGGCGTCTACTTCTTCCGGTTGCTGTGGTTTGAAGGCGGCGGCGGAGCCAACGTGGAGTGGTTTACGGTGAACGCCGATGGATCGCGCGCCCTGGTGAACGGCACCCAGACGGGCGCGATCAAGGGCTATCGCACCCGCACCGTGGCTGAACCCACGCTGCCGACCGCGGGACCCGAGCTGTCGATCTCGCTGGCCGCCGGCAACATCACCATCGCGTGGCAGGGTGCGGGCACCCTCCAGGAGACGACGGACCTGAAGACCTGGACGAACGTGGCTGCCTCCGCCAATCCGTTCACAACGGCGGCGGATCAGACCGCGAAATTCTACAGGGTAAGTCAGTAACCCGCCCCGAATCACTGATTCCTTCCATAGCACGAGGGCCGGACGCAAGTCCGGCCCTCTTTCACTTCGATCGAGGCGGGCGGGGTGGGAGAGGGCAAGGGTGAGGGCGGCTTGGAGCGTGAAACCCTCACCCCGCCCCTCTCCCATCCGATGCTGGTCTTTACGCACATTCTGCATCGCTGGAGACCGGGGCAGGGCGTCATGCTGGGACACCGGTCTGTGGAAGGGACACCGGTCGGTGGAACGACGAACGGTCCCGGAGGGACTGGGGACAATAGCCGGGGGCAAGCGAGGCACGAGCGCCGCCCCCGGTAGCGTCCGCCATCCCATTCGCCGCGCCCCGGCGGGGCCGCGGGCGGCAGCCGGTGCGGTGTGGAACAATCGCCAGACCCTGCCCCACCACTGTCGGGGTGCAGAGCCGTACGGCCTGCGACTCTCCGGGTCGCGATCGCCTCTCGCTCAACGTCGGATGGGAGAGGGAGAAGCGTGCGTTCCCGCTCCCGGGCCGCGGCGCGTTTTTTTCTACCCCTTCGTGTCCCATGCGCCCTCCGTGGTAAACCCTCGGTGACATGTCCAAGCGATCGAACGTCCGGCGGTCCACGCCACGGAAGCCCAGTGCGGCCGTCCGTTGGACTTCCCGCCTGGGCATCGCCGTGCTGGCGCCGCTCATCGTCCTGGGCGTGGTGGAAGGCGTCCTTCGCGTTGTGGGTTTCGGCCATCCCACGGCGTACCTGGTCCCCGGTAAGGTCGAGGGTCGATCCCGCCTCATCGATAATCCGCATTTCGGCGATCTGTTCTTCCCGGAGGGGATGCTGCGTCAGCCGCCGCCGACGGTGGTTCGTCGGGAGAAGGCGGCAGGAACCACACGGATCCTGGTGTTCGGTGAGTCCGCGGCGATGGGCGATCCGCAGCCGGCCTTCGGCGTGGCGCGATATCTCGAGGTTCTCCTCCGGCAGCGGTATCCCGCCGGAGGATTTGAAGTGATCCCCCTGGCGATGACGGCGGTCAACTCCCATGCCCTTCTTCCCATCGCCCGGCAGGCCACATCGCTCGACGCGGACTACTGGATCCTGTTTGTCGGCAATAACGAGATGCTGGGGCCGTACGGAGCCGGAACGGCACTGGGCGCCCAGGCGCCGCCGGCGTGGTTGGTCCGGGCCTCGCTGTGGACCAAACGCCAGCGCCTCGGCCAGGCCCTCGAGGCGTTGTGGCATCGATTCCGCGGCGGGGCGCAGGGGGCCACCCGTTGGGAGGGCTTGAAGCTGTTCGCCGACCAGTTCGTACCGGAGGGCTCGCCCCAACGCGAGCGGGTGTACTCGAATTTCCGGCGGAACCTTCGCGCCATGGTCCACGCCGGCCGCCGCGTCGGGGCCCGGGTCCTGGTCAGTTCCGTTGCGGTCAATCTCCGGGACTGCGCACCGTTTGGCCATCGGCCCCCGGCGAGTTCGACCGTGCCGGCGGACGCCGCCTCCTTCGAGGCGTTGCTTCGGCAGGCGAAGCTCCGGCTCGACCAGGGCGATGTGCCCGGGGCGATGCCCGTCCTGGACGAAGCGGGAAAGATCGATGCCGCCGATGCGGATCTCGAGTTCCTCCTGGGTCGGGCGACCCTTGCACTCACCAACCGGATGGAGGCCATTGCGCATTTCTCCCGCGCCCGCGACCTCGATACCGTGCCGTTGCGCGCCGATGGCCGATTGAACGAGATCAGTCAGGCGGTGGCTCGGGAGAATGGGGCGGCGTGGTGCGATGCCGCTTCCGCCATGGCGTCGAGAACGCCCGCCGGTGTGCCGGGCAACGAGTTTTTCTATGAGCACGTCCACCTGACGCCCCTGGGCAACTACGAACTGGCGCGGATCTTTGCCGAGGCCATGACCCCCGATCTCGGTGCTGAGACCCGGAAGGGAGCGACGGTCGGCTGGATGTCCTCCACGGAATGTGATCGACGCCTGGCGCTGAGTCCCTGGAACCGCGGCGACGCGGCCGAATTGATGGTCCAGCGATGCTCGGACGCGCCCTTTACGCAGCAACTCAATCACGCCGACCACCTCGAGTCGTTGCGGCAGATGATGGCCCGCCTGCATCGGGAGGAAACGGCCGCCGCCGCCACGCAGGCGCGGGAGGCCTACACGAACGCCATCGCCATCGCGCCGGACGATCATCACTTGAGACGCAGTTATGCCGAATTCCTCGACGAGACCGGCGACCGCGAAGCGGCCATTGTCCAGTGGCGCCGATTGACCGAACTCCTGCCCCAGAATTTCCGGGGATGGTACCAGGTCGGTTCGGATCTCCTCCGCGCCGGCCGTCCGAAGGAGGCGCTTCCGGATCTCCGGCGGCTCGTTCGGATTCAGCCGGTCTGGCCGAATGGCCACGTGACCCTGGCGATTGCCCTCCTGAATGCCAGCGATGCCTCCGGGGCCCTGGAGGAATGCGATACCGCGATCCGCCTCGAACCGCGGTATGCCGCCGCCTACCGGTACCGCGCCGACGCCCTCGCAGTGCTGTCACGGCGTCCCGAGGCCCTGAAGAGCCTCCAGGAGGCGGTTCGCATCGATCCGGGCTATGCCGAGGCACGGTATCTTCTCGGCGTTGAATACGCCGTCCTGAACCGGATCGACGAGGCACGCGCCCAGTTCGCGGAGGTGATCCGGCTTCAACCGGGAAATGTGCGCGCGCATTTCAACCTGGGGGTCGCCCTGGCACGAGAGGCGCAGATGTCCGAGGCCGCGGCCCAGTTCGAGGAGACGCTTCGCCTGGACCCTTCCCACGCCGAGGCAAAGACGATGCTGTCGAAGATCCGGGCATTGGAAGCGCGCGCGAGAAATCCGAAGCCCGACCCGTCCACTCCGTCCACCAAGTCCACCCTCACTCTCCCCGCAACGCACTGACGAGCTGCCCCCGCAGCGAGGACCGCGTGGCGAGCCACGTCGTGAGAAGCCCCAGCAGGACCACCGCCGCGAGCGTCAGGCCCAGCGAAAGAAACGGGAGGTCCACGGTGGGCGCCAGCAACGAGGGGATGATCGCCAGCGCGGCGCTGACCAGGCCAATGGCAAGGCCGAGAATCAGCAACGCGGTATGTTCGAGCAGGACCAGGCGGGAGATCAATCGGCGCGGATACCCGAGCGCCGTCATCAACGCGAGTTCCCCACGACGCTCCAGGACATTTCGAAGAACGACCACCCCGAGGCCGGCGCTCCCGAGGATCAGACCCAGACCGCCGAGGATCTGGAAGGTCGTGAGGTAGGTGTTCTGCACCGCATTGAACTCCGCCAATCGCCGGGTGGCCGGAGTGAGCTCCATGCCCTGGTCCGCCAGGGCCCGCGAAAGTGTTTCCGACGCCTTCGTCACCGCGTTCGTCGGGGTGTCGATCAGGAAAAAGCGGTACCCGGTCGTTCCGGGAAACAGGCGTCGGAAACGGGCCTCATCGATGATGAGGCTACCCTGCAGGATCGAATTGGCGACGGCCCCAACCAGGCGAAGTCGAAATGGTTGGCCGCGTTCATCGGTCAGCTCGAGGTCATCGCCAATCTTCTTTCCGAGCGCCCATTGGATCGAGGCCGCATCGCCGATCGCAGGGACGATCGGCGATGCGGCGTTTGTCGCGGTCGATGACGGGCCGATCGGGGCCATGGCGGCCAGTGCCTTGGGCGCGGCCTCCAGCGCCTTCCAGCCATTCGTCACTTCGAGCTCGTCGGCAATCGACGCAAAGGTGAACGCATCGCGACGGGCCAGGAGATCGGGGTCCACACCGAGGATGCGCGGCCGCTGGGCGCGGCTGAGATTGAGACAACTCGCGTCGTCGCCTTCGCGGACCCGAAATGGGACGAAGCGGACTCCAGGCAGCTCATGGGTGGAGAGACCGAAGAACGCCAGTCCAGCCGTGGTATCAAGGTCCTGGCTGATCGGGAGCGAGGACTCGCCGATCAGGCCGAAGCCGCCCGTGCCCGAGCTCCGTCTCCAGGCATCGCGTTGGGCATCCATGCGAAAAGCGCCAAGCGAGGCGATGAGAAACGTGCCGCAGGCCAGGAGGGCGGCGGTGGAAAGGCTCCGCGATCGCCGACGCGTGGTCCCGCGGATCGCGAGTTCGGTCGGAGTGAAAGTGGTGGTCGATACCCATGCCGCATGAGCACCTCCCTTTGGACGGGAGAGGGATGGGGTGAGGGCCGGTTCATGGGAAGTATCGCCGGCCGCGGCCGATGTTCGGCGACGGGCGAACCGCCCCAACCATGCCGCGGCCAGGGCGAGACCGGCGATGAGAAGGAGACTGCCCGCGCTGAAGAACGTCTCGGCGTCGGCGGTCTCGCCACTGGCTGCCGCCCAGCCAACCATCCCCAGCGCCGCCGCGCCACTGATGGCCCCGATCCAGAGGCCACGGCTCCGTCGCGTACGACGCGGCGGGGCAATCTCACCGGTCAGAAGCTCGCGCGCCGGCCGGCGGGCCACTCGACGCAATGTCCAGCCCAGGGTGAGGACAGCCACGACAACCGAGGCCGCCAGCCCGATAAAGATGCTGGTGAGCGTGACGTGAAACGCCAGGGATGTCCCCGCCACGGCATCGCTCCAGACGGTCGTCAGTCCCCGGATCATCAGCCACGCGTAGAGCCACCCGCCAGCGATGCCGACAACGGCGCCCAGTACGGCCAGCACCGCGGCCTCACCCAGAAAAAGGGCGCGCACCGTGCGTGGTCGGAACCCGAGGGCGAGAAGGGTGCCGACCTCGCCGAGTCGCTGTTCGAGCCCGAATTGAAACAGCAGGGCCACCAGAAGCATCGCGGCCACGACAAGAAACAGGCTGAACCCAAGAAACAACTGCCCGAAATCCTGGCCAGACGTCGCCGCCTTCATGGCGAGTTCGCGCACCGGTTGAAGGACCAATCCGACATCGGTGGCCCGGAGACCCGCCCTGAGGTTGGCGGCGATGGCTTGTTGGAGCGCCGCGGGCGTTAAGCCAGGAGGGACGAGATACCGGACGGCCGTGGCATTGCCGAACCGATTGCCCCACATCGCGGTGCCTGCGTTCAGGCTGACGTACGCCTTGGGTGTCCCCCGATGTTCATCCCAATACTTTTCGTCCTGGTCCCGGATGGGGTGCACCAGCGGAAACCCGGCATCCCAGTCGCGCGTTTGCTCGGCATTCGCGAGGCCCGGAAAGTCCGGCATCAGAGTACGGTCGGCGTGCAAACCGCGAAGCGGAACGACCGAGCGGATGGTGAAGGCATTGGTTCGCTCGATCAGGCGCGCGCCGGCCTCCGGGTCGAAGTAAACCAGCTCGACACGATCGCCGGGCCGGACACCGAGGTCCGACGCAAGCCAGTCCGTGACGACGATCTCGTCATCGCGCAGGTCGGCGGGCGTCCACGGCGGGCCGGCCGCGGTGACCATGGAGTACGGCGTCAGGCGGTTTCCGGTCATGATGGCATTCGCCAGGTAGGTGATCACGCGAAGGCCGTTGGAAACGTCCGGCGGCGGAGTCCCCCGGTCCTCCCCGCTCGCCGCCGGATGGAGCTGCATCCCCACCGCCACGACTGGCTCGCCCAGGAAGATGCGCGGGGAGGCGATCTCGACCATCGCCGGCATCGCGTCGCCTCCGGTCAACGAGGGATCAGGTTGAAGGACGCGGACCTCGAGTTGCGCGTCCTCGAGGGTCCATGCGCGCTCGAGCGGCGGCTGAAGCACCTCGAGTGCGCTGCCGGCTGAATCCGCCGCGGCCCGGCCGCTGATCCTGTCGATCGCGGGAGCCGCCAGGAGGTTGACCCGGTTGCTGATCCCGCTCGCCTTCCACAATTCGCCGGGATCGACAAACGCGTTCAACGCAGGTCGCTGTGCCGAGAGCAGATCGAAGTCGCCAAATCCGCCGGCGCTGAGCACCCGGGTCACTTCCAGGCGGAGGGCGGCGCTGGCGTCCTGCCGGGGGGACAATACGGCGTCCTGCGACAGGGCCGCCGGCTTGGCAAAGCGCAGAATCACGATGTCACCCGCCTTGGCCTCGAGTTGCCGGGCGAGGGCGGAATTGATGAGGACGCGGCCGTTGCCGGGTTCCGTGGGTGCGGCGGTTGGAATGGAAGGGTCTTCGGTGCGATTGCGGACGGAAGCGGTGGCCTCGGGGGACATCGTCCAAAAGCTCGCGTCAGCGCCGTAGATCTGGACGTTGTGGGCTCTTGCCATCGCGTCCTGGCGGGAGACGGTGCCGCGGAGGTGGAGGATCGAACCGATCGGAGGTTTGGATGCCGCCCTGGGTTCGGCAGGGGCTCCGGCGAGCTCGGCCCAGCGCCGCGCGAGGTTGGTCGTCACCAGGCGATCGCGGGCATTCAAGGCGACCTCGACGCCTCCCAGGCGCATCCGGGCGCGATCCTTCAGGCTTTCGCGAACCGAATCACCCACCATGAGGGCACCGATGAGGGCGGCACTTCCGACCGCGGTTCCGAGGACGACCCCGAGGTGGGTCCGACTGTGGAAACGGAGGCTTTCAAGGACGATGTGGCGAAGGTTCATCGTTGGGTGCCTTGCAGGTGCGGGGTTCAGGTCGAGGCCACCAACCTGCCGTCCCGCAATTCGAACAGCCGTCCCATTTCCCGCGCCAGTTCCATGGAATGCGTGACCACGACCAGGGTCACGCCCTCCTCGTGGTTCAGGTCCCGCAACAGGGCGCCGAGATCGCGCGCCGATCGCTGATCAAGCGCACCGGTCGGTTCGTCCGCCAGAAGAAGCTTGGGCTGATTGATGAGGGCGCGAACCACCGCGACCCTCTGTCGTTCGCCGCCGGAGAGCTGTCCCGGCCGATGATTCACCCGGTGCTCCAGCGCCACACGCTTCAGTAGGCGCCCCGCCCGTCCCGGTGCGTCACGGCGGGCGGCATCTTCCAGGCTCGCCAGTGTGGGCAGCAGGACGTTCTCCAGAACGGTGAGATGAGGAAGGAGGTAATGGAATTGAAAGATGAAACCGATCGAGCGGTTGCGGACATGAGCGAGTGTCAGTTCGTCCAGGTGCGACAGGTCCTCGCCATCCAGTTTCACCGTGCCCGCATCCGGGCGGTCCAGGGTCCCAAGAAGGTTGAGAAGAGTTGTCTTTCCAGAGCCGGAGGGGCCGACGATCGAGACGGACTCGCCTCGAGCCACACCCAGGTCCACCGATTCGAGAATCCGAAGAGGCGCCCCATCCTCGGCGCCCACGTAGTTCTTGCTGACCCTATCCAGTTCCACGAAAGAACCATTGCCCGGCATGCCGACAAACTTGGCAGGGTTTGGCGTCGCGCAAGAGAAAAACTTCCAATGAGGGTGCGGAATTCGAGGGAGCACCCGCCGCGCCTACCCCGACAGCCGCTCCGCCGCGCGCACCGTGTTTCGCATCAACATCGCGATGGTCATCGGGCCGACACCGCCCGGGTTGGGTGTGATCCGGCCGGCAACTGGCTGGACGGCGGCAAAAGCCACATCGCCGACGAGCCGGGACCCACCGCGCGCGGAGGCATCCGGCACCCGGTTGACGCCAACGTCGATCACCACCGCCCCGGACTTCACCATTTCCGGTTTGACGAATTCCGCGACGCCCATGGCGGCGATCAGGATGTCCGCGCGCCGGCAATGGGACGCAATGTCCACGGTCCGGGAGTGGCAGAGCGTCACGGTGGCGTCGGAATGACGGGCCTTCTGAACGAGAATCGCCGCCATCGGTTTCCCGACAATATTGCCCCGGCCCAGGACCACCACCTCGGATCCCTCGACGCGGACACCGCTGGCGATCAGCAGTTGGTGGATGCCCGCCGGAGTGCACGGAACGAAGCCGCTGGGATCCCCGAGCATCAGCTTGCCCATGTTCACGGGGTGAAATCCATCGACGTCCTTTCGAGGGTCCACCGCGGCGAATACCGTCGGGGCATCGATCGGCCGGGGCAACGGGGCCTGGACCAGGATCCCGTGAACGCATCCGTCAGAACCCAGGGAACTCACGAGTCGCAGGAGATCGTCCTGCGACGTGGTCTCCGGCAGCACATGGACCGTCGAACGCACCCCCATCTGCGCTGCCGTCCGTTCCTTCATCCCGACGTACACCCTGGATGCGGGGTCCTCGCCGACGCGAATAAAGACGAGGTGCGGCTCGATCCCGCGCGCCGCCAGCGCCTGGACCCGCCCGCGGGTCTCGTCATTCACCCGGCTGGCGATGGCCCGTCCGTCGATCAGGTTGTCCATCACGCGACGACGCCAGCGCGATCAGCGAACCGCCTCGACGTCCTCGACGTCGAGGATCGGGATATCCTTCCAGATCTTTCGTCCGTCCAGGTATTCCCGGCCGGTTACGATCACAACCTTGTTGTGGTACTCACGCCAGTTGATGGGTTCCGTGCGCGATGTCACCAGGAAATCGATCGTGCGCCCTGAGTCGCGTGCCTTCAGGGCATAATAGGAAGGCGCCAGGAAATTGGAGGGTCGGATCACCACGCCTTCCCGCCGAACCCGCCTGGCCTCGGATTCATCCGCGGCGGATGGCCGCAGGTGCCCCCCGGATTGCAGCAGGTCCTGTGATGTCCCGGCTTCTGCGCCTGGCTCCGCGGCGCCGGGGGCGGCCGGCTGAGCCGCCGCCTCCGGCGGTGTGGATACCTCCGGTGGGGTCGCCTCCTGCTCGGCGACCGAAGCGGCGGCACCTGGCTTCGATTCCCCAAGCTCGCTCGCGGGTGGGGCGTTCGAAGTCACCAGCGTCGATGGCTGGGAGGGCGGCGTGGCTGGGTTGGAACGAAGTCGGTTGCCCGGGACGAATTGCATCGCCCAGGCGAGGCCGTTGGTTCCCCCGGGCTGGGCAGGCGGTGAGCTGGCGTTGGCCGATGGCGCGGCAGCAGGCTCGGCCGCCTTTCCAGTCAAGCCGGTCGGCATCTCTGCGATCCCGCCAGCCGGGGTTTGCGGCTGTGGATTAGCCGTCACGTTGGTGCCTTCACCCGACGGCGGCGGGAGCGTGGGGGCCGCACCAGATCCCTGCATCGCTCCAACAAGGGTGTTTGTTCCCTCGGATCCAGGCGGTGGGTTCGTGGTGGCGATTCCGCTGGCAACAGCAGCCTCGGACGGCAGCAATTCGGCGCCCGTGGGTGTTGTCACCCAGTTCGTCGGGACGTAGCCATATGCGCCTTGGGGTGGCGCGATCTCGAGCCATCCATTGGAGGTGGGACCGCGCAGTTCGAGGAGGGTGCCGTGCGGGGCGCGGGCGACAGTTGCGTAATCGAGACCCGGTCCTGCGCGGACATTGAGCACGTCGCCGGTCACGGTTTTCGTGGTCGGATCGACGAAGTCGGCGCTCACCCAGAGAGGGGCGTCGGCAGGCAATCCGATCTTGAACCACACCGACGGCTCGCCGGGGCTGGGTTGGCTGACGGTATTGGTATCGAGGATCGTGATCGTCTGCCCGCGCTTGAGCTGGGTGATGATTTCTCCCGCGAAACCGGGACGGGATCGGACATTGACGCGGTCCGCCTTGGATTGGGCGGCCATCGCCGCCCAGGCGGGAGCGGCGCTCAACGAGGACAGGACCACGGAGGCAGCGAGCCTCCACAATCGATGGGTCATCACCGCGTCAGTAGAGTTTTGAGTTCCGCAGGTGTCAACGTCCGCCAGCGGCCGGGACGGAGTTCGCCCAGTTTGACCGGACCGATCTGTATGCGGACGAGACGGGTCACCTCGAGGTCTTCCGCTGCAAAGAGCCGTCGGATTTCATGGTGCCGGCCCTCACCCAATTCCAGTTCCACGAGGCTCTCCGCGGGGTTCGAGACCAGGATGCGCCCGTTCCGAATCGAGAGCCGGTCACCCCCGGCGACAATCCCATGCCGGAACCGCGCCAGCATCGGGGGATCGACCCGTCCGGCCACGGTCACCTGGTAGCGCTTCACCACTCCATATCTTGGATGGGTCAGGTGAAGACAGAATTCCCCGTCGTTGGTGAGAAACAGGAGCCCCTCGCTCTCGCGATCCAGACGGCCCACCGGGTATAATTCCGCCCATTCGGCCGGCAGAAGATCGCCCACGACTCGTGACGCGTGGGGGTCCCGGCGGGTGCAGGTGTATCCGCGAGGTTTGTGAAGGACCACATACCGCTTCCGTTGGGCCCGCACCGGCTGACCATCGACGGCTACGATGTCCTTGTCGGGATCGACCCGGCTGCCCAACTCCGAGACCAACCTTCCGTTGACGGCGACCCGGCCGGCTCGGATGAAGTCCTCCGAGCCGCGCCGCGAGGCCACACCCGCCTCAGCCAGGAACCGCTGCAACCGCATGTTCACCACGAAGAACTGGAGAGAGCGGCCACCGCAGCCGCGGGATGCTCGATGTCCACCGATCTCCAGTCCTCGTGAACGGACTCCGTCTTGCGCGCCCGGTTTACTCGGACGGGCGGGTCTTGCGGAGACCGGTCACCTTGTCCCCTTCCTTCCATTGGCCCCGCTTTCGAAGCAGTTCCACGCGCTCGAAGCGCTTAAGGACATTCCGCTTCGCACCCAGCGTCGAGGCGGCCCGAAGACTGCGATGCTGTGACATATCGAAGATCCTTTGCGAAATCGTGAGTCAAATCGTCATTGACCGCCCCGGCCAAGCCGAAACGGACGCGCCTTCTATCACGGCGCGAATGATGCGCGAAAGGATATTCTCGGCTCAGACAGTCTCTCAGAGGTCGCGGATGAACACGTTCATGAAGTCGGCCGAGCCATCCACCGCCCGGAGACCGAACCGGCCGCGGGCAGGGGTCCCGGCGGGCAGTTCGAGGTGCGCGATTTCCTCGTCGCCGCGTCGGACCACCAGTTCCTTCCCGCGAACCGTCACACGGAAGCGGCTGAAGGCGCCGGGGGTTGCGCCGGACAACGTGGCAATCGTTTTCTCGGCTTGCTGGTCCCGAACGCAGAGCGCCGGGGTGACCGGATCCCGGTTCGGCCGGGACCCGGCCGGGCGGCAGTCGACGATGAGTTCGGTGTCCCCGAATGCCGGTTCCGTCCATAACGTCGCCTGGGGACCCGCCGGTCCGTCGCGCAGGGCGATGTGCTGTCCTTCCACCCGCCAGCGGGACGCGGTGGATTCATTCGTCTGCCAGCCGCGAAGGTCGAGCCCGGTGAACAGTGAGCGCCAGCCCTGGTCCACGGGGGCGGAAAGCTCCGCCGGCGCGCCGCCGGACGGCAGTTCGCGGATCTGGAGGTTGCGGAACTCGACCGGCGCGCCTTCCGATTCGAGGGCGAGATAGCCCTTGCGGTAGTTGCAGTCTTGGCCGCCGGACACCTCATGGCCGTTCACCGAGAGGCGGATGACGCCGTTGGAACAAGCGATCCGGTAGTGATTCCATTCCGGGCTCTTCTTCGTGTACTCGCCGGAAGGGAAGCTGCGCATCCCGTTGTGCCGGCCGAAGGGCTTCATGGTGGCGCCATGGATCGGGAAGACGTCGCCCTGGGTGGTGTACCACTCGTTCTTTCCCGGGACATTGAAGCCTTCGTCCAGGACCTGGACCTCGATGCCGCGCAGGAACGGCACGCCAGGGGCGGGGATGGGTGTCCCCCAGATGAACACGCCGGAGTTGCCACCGCTGCTGAGATGCCGCCAGTCCGTTTCGAGGACGAAATTCTCGTATTGCCGCGTCGTGCGCATCGCGCCCGTCGGCTGTCCGGTGCAGTGGATCACCCCACCCTGCACGGTCCACGTCTCCGGTGCGCAGTTGGCATTCACCCACCCGGTCAGGTCGCGCCCATTGAAGAGGGGAACGAAGCCGTCTTCATCCGCGCCCAGGGCGGCAGAGGATGCGGTCAGCACCAGGAGGAGCCAATGAGGTCGCATGTCCCTGAGTGGGCACCGAACACACGGGCAAATCCAGCCACAATGCCGAGGGGCGCCTCATCGCTGGTACACCGGCAGCAACTGCAACGGCGGGGTCAGCGAGAGGACCGCCATGGCGGTGGTGTACGCGTTGCCGAAATTACGATCCGAACCATACGGCTCGGGCGGCCAGTCGCCCGAGGCGCGCTGACCCGCGAGAAGGGCGTTCACCATGGCGGGAAAGAACTGGTTCCAGTGCCGACCGCCCAACTGCGCCATGGCCTGGCTGCAATAATACGTGCTGTAAAAGAAACGGTCGCCACTTCCGATCTGCTCGCCGAACCGACGATACGGATGGCCAAGGAGCCAGTCGCCGGCGCGTTGCGCGATCCGCGTCTGGTGTTCACCCGCCATCGCGAGCGAAAGGATGCCGGCGCCGAACATTCCCCGACTCCACCGGTGTTCCGTCCCGGATTTCTTGTAGTAGAAGATCCCCTGTGAGTCGTCCCAACACCGGCGGACGAACCCGATCGCGTCGTCAATGAACTGTTTCGGCACGTCGAATTCCGCGTTCTTTGCCGAGCGCAGAAACATGATCTGCCAGGCGGTGACCGAGAGGTCCGAGTCACTGCGGCTGGCCGCCCCAAGATACCGCCACGCGCCGCGGTCCGTGGGATCGTCCTTCGGCTGCGTCTGGTTCTGGCGGGTGAATTCCAGGGCCGCGAGGATCGCCGGCTTCAGGCGGGCGGCGCGCGTCGGATCGGTCATGCCGTACACCTCCGTCAACATCAGGGCGGCGATGGCGTGGTTGTAGTTGGCGGTCTTCCCCGTGCTGCTGGAACCCGCCCCGGCGAGGGCGAGCATCCCGTTTGGGTGCTGACAATGGACCACGAAATCGATGCCGTGATCGAGCAGAGGACCATAGGGGCCCTCACCGGGAAGATGACCCCGTGAGAGATACGCCATGATCGCGAGCGATGTCGCCGCCGGTTGGGCGCTGTCGGGCGCCGCAAAGGAACCGTCCCGGTTTTGCTGTCGCGACAACCAATCCAGGGCGCGGTCGATCGCCCCCTCGACACGGGTCCATGCCTGGGGCGTCAGCGCCGAGGCGAGGGATTCCGTTGGCGTGACGGGGTTGGTCGCGGGATCCGGATCGGAGGCGGCGGCGACCGGGCGTGGGGCTGGCGCCGGTTCGGGCCTGGCCGCGGGAGCGCCGAACAAGCTGAAGACAGCGACGGCAAGGAGCGCCGCCGCCCGGAGACTCTCCTGGGTCCGTCCGGGACCGGGCATCTCTCCGGGATGCCGCGACACGCCGTCGTCGTGCCTGAGAGACTGTCTGAAAAATAATCGGAGTCCTGCGACACGCGATTGGTGGGACATGCTCAGCATCCAATCGGAGAGGGACGGGGTGAGGGCCGGTTCATGGGCCATGGATCATTTCGCTGCGGGCGCCGTTGTTCCTGTCAGCACCCGAAAGTAGTTTTCAATGGCCTCCCGATATTGTTCGGGGGGTGTGTTGTCACGCCCCTGGAGCAGGTCCTTCCGGAGATGGGAGGCGAGTTTGTTCCAGTCTTCATCTGCCCGAACCGTCTCGTCGGCCGCGGTTTGTTCCCCGGCCTTGCGGGCATCGGCAATGGCCTGCCGGGCGCGGTTCCGCGCGCCCTGTTCGAGTTGCCCGGTCTGTTCGCGGGCGCGTTGAGCCTGGTCGCGGGCCGCCTGGAGTTGGGCGCGCCCCTGCGCTTGCGCTTGCGCCTGCGCCTGGCCCTGTCCCATCCCCTGGCCGGAGTTCTGCCCCGGCTTCATCCAATCGCGCAGGACGGACACGTTGATCGGGCGGCACGGAATCCCGAGGTTCTCCGATGCCTTTATCTCGTCCTGGAGAAGGGCAAGGATGGATTCCAGGTCCTGAGCGCGACCGGCGTCATCCGGAGGCGGCGCGTCGTCGAGCTTCGCGATGACGAGCTGGATGAGTTCGTCGAACGTGGTCTCGGCGCGGGCGAAGGCTGGTACGACGGGCACGAGGACCTCGCCGGCTGCAGGCATCTCCCGCCGCGCGAGGCGGTCCACGGCGCCGCGTTGGGGAACGATGATTGCGTCCTGGATCACGCCATCCAGTTCGTTTGCCTTGTCCGCAATCTCCTTCGACATGCCCGAAAGTTGGGCTTCGCTCGCCTCCAGCTTTTCGCCGAGGGCGACGGTCTGCTCCGTGACCCGCTGTTGGACGATCTCGGCGATCTTGGCGAAATCGCCGTGGTTGAGGGACTCCGCGATCTTCATCTGTCCCGAGTGGGCGGTGAGGAGGGCATCGATTTCGGGGAGGCGATTGGCGACGTAGGCGCCCATGCGCGCCTGGTTGGTGGATGGGATTTCGGTGAATTGGAGGATCTGATCGCGGAGTTGGCGGAGCGCCTCGAGGGCCTCCTCAGCGGCCGCCGGGTTCGAGCCGGCTGCGCTTTCAGCGGTCCATTGCGCGATCTTCTCCGCGCGGTTGAGGGCGGCCTGGACCTGCGGCTGGCCGGTCTTCACATCGAGCGGAAGCCAGGTCTCCATGTTCTCGCGTAACCGCGTGGCGTCCTCTGCGACCTGCTTCCCATCCGGGAGGCTGGCCTGCCGGATCTGCGGGATCAACGCGGCGCGGTCGGGTTCGGGCGTCACGTTCCACAGGTCCACCTGCCCCTTGATCTTCTTCTGGTCCTCGGCGAGCAGGGTCAATTGGTCGCGATAGCTGATGCCCTGCTTCTGGAGCATCGCGAGGTAGCGGCGGAGAAGTCGCGGATCATCGGCAAGGACCTTCGCCAACTCCGCCATGATCGCCTTCTTTTCCTCGAGGAGGGCCTTGAGTTTCTCGACGAATGCCTCATCCACTTCGGCGACCTTGCGGTCGTAGGTGTTGATTGGACCTTTCGAGGATCCCAGGAGCGCCTGTGTGTCCTCGAGGAAGATCTGGTACATCTTGTCGAGCTTTTGCATGGCGTCGGCCACCTGGTGATCGCGCTTCACCGTTTGGAAACTGCGGGTGAGATCGGCGACCATCTCGCGCGCCCGTGTGACGTGGAAATCCCCCTTGTCGAGCAGTGCCAGTTCATTCGATGCCGGGGTTTCCGCCAAGGTGATCTGTCCGAGGAGGTCGTGAGCCGGTGAGATGTGAGTGAAATCGATGTTGCGAAGCTGCAGCCCGATGAAGGCGTAGGGAGTGTTGGTCGATTGCACCTGCAAATCCGCGATCAACCCTTGCGCCGCGACGAGTTCTCCCCGCGCCGATTCGAGCGCGGCGCCAGCCCCGGGGAGGCCCTCACCCGCCCTCCGGGCACCGTCTCCCTCGAGGCGCTCGAGGCGGGTGAGAGACGGGGTGAGGGTGGAGGCGCCGGCGGCCGCGGGCTTCAGCGATCGTGTCTTGTCCTGGGCCGATGCAAGGTGGGCATCCAGGCTCTTGAGGATGGGCGCCATCGCGATCTCCAGCTTTCGCCGCTTCTCGCCGTCGAACGAGCCCGCCCATTGATCAATGGACAGGCTGCGCGGCTTGCAGGCGGTGCATTGGCCCACGTCGAGCATCCGCATCGCCATGTCGTTCGGAGGCGGTTGCGGACCCGCGGTCTTCTTCGGGTCGTTTGGGCGGGATTGGGATTGGGCCTGATCGGCCTGATCTGTCTGATCTGTCTGATCGGCCTGATCGGCGGACGCCTGGGCAGGTGTCTGTCGAGTGTCGGTCACCTGAACGACGAGGGAGAGGGCGTCTCCGTCTTCCATGCCCAGGGCTTTGGGATCCAGTTGGACGGTCTTCCGCAGGTCCTTCTTTCCGGCGTCGTTCCCGAGTTCGACCGGCAACGTGATGGCGTTGGTCGACCCGTCCTTCTTCGTCACGGCCAGGACGACCTCCGCCCTGGCAACGCCAAAATCGTCGGCGGCCTCGAAGGCGACATCGATCTTTTCATCCGGGGGCACGGCGGAATCGTCGCTGGGCTCGAGGACACGGACCGTCGGTGGCAGGTCCTGGTAGACATCGATCCGGGTGCTCGGCCGGTTCCTGTTCTCGAGTTGAAACCGGCTGATGGCGGTCGCGGCGAAGGCGAAGCTGTTCGTCGGCCTGGCTTCATAGCGGTACCAGTTGTCGCGGTCGGGTGTCAGACGGATGGATTGGCCGCCGCCGGCGTCCAGGATCATGCGATCAAGCGGTTGGTCGGATTGAAAAGCGATGCTGACCTCGCTTCCCTGGAGCACGCGCACGGTCGGGGGCAGGGCAGTCTTCTCCTCCACGGGCAGACCGCTGTAGGCCGGCGGCGAGACTTTGAGCTGGATCGCCTGGATGAGCGGGCGATCGACCGCCGTGATCCGGTGCTTGGGGCTCTGCCCATCACCGGCGCGGATGCGATACTCGAACGAACCCGGCACCTCCGGGAGCCGGTATTGAAAGGAATGTCCCGACTCCGTGGCGGACATCGACAGTTCACGGGTGGCGCCACCATCCGCTTTCAGGAAAAGATGAGGCGCGCTGGCTGGAATGCGGCCCTCGAGCGTGGCCCGGAGGGTCAACGGTTCGCCCCGCGCGGACCAGCCGTCGGCAGGCAGCGCGGTCACGTGGGTGAGTGAGATGTCGCGACCCGGCATCAGGAAGCGCTCCAGGAGGAGGCGTGCCTGCCCGAAGTTCACGGCAAAGAAGAGCCCACAAGCGGCGGCCGACAGCGCAAGCCAGCCTGCCGCATGCGACATGGGACGCGCGGAGACCACGGCCGCCGGGGAGATGCGGTCGCTGACGCGGTCCGTCTCCGTTCCCACCTGCCGGATCAGCGCCTCGGAACCGCGGACTTCGGGGGCATCCTGGTTCTGGGAAAACTCCGTGACGGTCGACCAGCGCTCCTCGAGTTCCGGGAGCGATTGATCGACCTCCCGGGCCGTGGCCACCAGGGATCGATGACGGAACAGCGGCAGCAGGCACCAGCCGACCAGCGCCGCGGCGGCGGCCGACATGGCGGCGATCGCGACGGCGTACCGGGCGGCGTGGCTGAACCATCCGACGCCCAGGTCGAGAAGCATGGCGGCAAGGACGCATCCCAGGAGGATGGCGCCGGTGAGAAACAACCCACGGAAAAGGGTCGTGGCGATCGCGCGGCGGCGGATCAGCCGGAGCTTGAGGCTGACGTTTTCCGGAAGGTGGTGGGTGCGGTCATTCATGCTCATATCAATCCTCGCGAAGACAGGCGCACCCTCACCCCAGCCCTCTCCCATCGGATGGGGGAGGGTGGTCCCGCGGCCGCGGGGCAGGGTGAGGGATTCATAGTCCGGTTCCGATCGAATCCGCTCACGAGAGTCCGAGGTACTTCCTGCATGCCCATTCCAGGCTGAGACAGATAATGAAGATCCAGAACAGGTCCCAACGGTTCCACAAGGGTAATCTGGTCACGTGTTCCAGGACCTCGGGTTCGAGATTCATTTGTTGCAGCGCGGCGCCCAGGCCGGTGGGTGGCACGAGGATTCCGCCGCCGGCGTCCGCGAGTTCGCGCAGCAGCGCGAGATTGCAGAGAGGATGACGCAACTCGAGGGAGTCGCTCGGGTCGATGGTCACGGTCGTCTCCACGGGTCGCCGGTAGTCCTCGTCGGCCAGCAGCGCCTTCACCGGGTCGCCGGTGACCTGAATCCGCACCGGGCCAACCGGCAGTTGTTCGAGCACCCCGTGATAGGCCCCGGGTCGGCTGGAATCTTCGCGTATGCCGAACTCCTGAATGCGCCTGCCGTCCTGGATCGCTGCAATTTGAAGGGGCCCCCCGCCCGAGACCGGCGAGCCATCGAGGCGCGAGAGATGAACGGACACCTCGGTGGACTCCCCCTGTTCATAGCGGGACTTGTCCGTGCTTAGCCGGACGGTGCGCGAGCCTTCGGCGAGGTCGCGGGCAATCGCCCAACGGATCAATTGCCCCCAGAAGCGGTGGTGAAAGGTGTCCCCCTTCCGGTACCGCAGTTGATACGTGACCGGCGCGGCAAGATACACCACCCGGCCTGCCCCGACGTATTGCCAGGCGAGGAAACTGCGGGTGGTGTTCTGAGCCGGATTGAAACTGGTGCGGCTGCTGCTGGCCCACAGCAGCGAGTGCGCCGTGAGTTTTGCCCGCGAATAGTCGGAAAGATCGTAGACGGGCATGCGGGTACTCGTCTCCAGCCAGATCCGCTCACTGTCTCCGGGATTGTCCCCGATTTGCGTGGCCAGCGACAGGGAACCCTCGTCGGTGAGATGCAGATAGAACGGCAGGTCGGGTGGCAGGTCACGACGCCCGGGTTCCACGGGCAGAAGGGTGCCCAATGGCTGATCCACGAATTCCGCGGGCATCGCGTCACGGCCCGCGACGAGGATCACGTTGCCGCCGCCGCGAGTGACGTACTCGACCAACGACTTCTGGCTCTCGACGGGAAACTCGGAGGGAGGGAGGTCGCCGAGAATCACGACCCGGTAGCGGCTCCATTCCTCGGCCGTGCGTGGAAGGCCTCTCCGGACCTTCGCGGTCGATACGCGGCGTGGTTCAATCAGGAGTTGATCGAAGCTCACGCGCTCGTCGCGCTTGAAGAGGTTCAGAAGGTACCGTGTTTCCCAGCGCGGAAAATTGTCGGCAATGAAGATGCGGATGTTGTCCTCGAGCACGTGGACATCGGCGCGGGCGGCGTTGTTGTCCTCGCTTCGTTCCTTCCCGACAGGCAGCACGCGCAGGTCCAGGGTGTGCTTGCCAAGTTCGGCGGCCTTCCAGCGGAGCTGGACCCGGCCGTCGAAGGTTGTGCCCGCAACGGTCAGCGTCTTGCGATCCACGACGTTCGTGTTGTCCAGGAGTTCCACCTGCAGATCCTCCCGGTCGCAGTCATAGGCGGTGATGATGGAATCGACGACCACCTGGTCGTTCTGGATCACCGCCTTCGGGGCGTGCGTGTGATGCAGGATCACGTCGCGCTGCATCGTGGTGTTGCCCGTTGGCACGATGTGCAGCGTGGTCGCCGAGAGCGAGGCGGCCAGCTTCCGCGGGTCGCGACCGGCATTCTGTCCACCATCGGTCAACAGGATGGCGGCATCGACCGGACGCGAACTCGCCCCGACCGCGACCTGTTGGAGGGCGGACCCCAGCCGCGTGGAGGCGGCAAGCGGGGGGCGGGCCGGTGGCGTGCCAGGCGGCGGGCTGGACCAGGGACCGGTGCCGAGCGGCACCACTTTGTCACCGAAGCCGTAGGCCTGGACCACGACCTTTCCGCGCAGGTCCTTCAGCCACCCGTGTTCGGCCGCGCCCAGAAGGGCATCCACCTTGTCGAGCCGCGAGAGTGTCGTTTCGCGCTCCATGCCGTCCGGCGGATGGATCGCAATCGCGTGTTCGGTGCGCCGGGCGAGTTCATCGGCGAGGCCCTCGACCCGTCGCGCCATCTCTCCGGCCGCGCTCAACGTGTCGGGCAGCCACTGCGCGCGCTCCAGGCCCGCGAGGGATTTGCCACGATTGAAGTCCGCCCCCTTGCGCCGGGCGCGCTCCACAAGGTCGGCGCCCGTGGTTTGGATCGCCTCGAGCAAGGTCCGCTGAATCTCCACGGATTCGCCGCCCAGTCCGCCCGCGCCCTGCCGGACCCGGTTCAGACCGGAATCCAAGCCGCTGACGGCGCGATTCAAGAGATCCCGGGCGGCGGCGGTGTCGGGTTGGGTGTCGGGAATCCTGCCGAAGCGGTCGAGTTGTTCGCGCGCCGCCTCGAGGATGGCGGCGCCTTCGTCGAGGTCGCGCAACGGGCGGTATTCGGAATCGGTCGAACGGGCCGCGGCCCATCGAGTGACATTGCCGGATCCGTCCACTCCATCGACAAGTCCCATGCTGGCCGATTGATCCACGAGGATTGCCACCGTCTTCTTGTGGAATGAGCGCAGGGTGGAGACCCAGGTGGGACCGGCGAGCATCCACAGCAGGACCAGGATCGCCACGGTTCGGAGGATCAGCAACGCGCGACCCCAACCCCGGCGTTCCGTGAATCGCGCGTCGTGCCGCGCCATCCACCACGACACCACGAGAAGCGCCACGCCAACGACGACGACCCCCCACAAGGGAAGAAACCCGTCCAGGTCAAATTCGGAATGAATGACGGGTCCGTCCGGCATGGGATCAGGCGTCCATCGTGACCGGGCTCACGCGGAGGCTTCGGCGGTGACTGGTCCACCCGGCAAGGGCCATCTCGCCGAGGAGCACGAGCGGCAGCGCGCCGAGTAGCCAACCCTCCAGCGGATGCGGCGGCGACTTCGGAGGGCCTGCGCTGGTCGCCGCGCGGGATGGATCGTCTGCGGATCCTTCCAGGGAGGCCAGTTGCCGATGGTCTTCCTCCGTCAGCGGCGTGAGGTCCGATTCCCGGGCCTCCCGTTCAACATGGAATCGCGCATGCCGTGGCGTGTCCCCGCCCGGAATCTCGAGCCTGTATTCGCCTGGGAGTCGTGTGACGACGTAGCGGAAGACCGGGCCGCGCAGTGAACCCGACGCCGTCACGTCGATTTTTTGGGCGTCCGGCAGGACAAGCCCTGCGGGGGCCTTGGCGCCGCTCGCGGACTCGACGAGCGCGTCTCCCATTCCGAGATTCCGGTGCGGCAGGACCGGTTCCGAGAGATACCAGAGCCATTCGTGGATCATCGCGACGTACGCCTGGCAAAGGGGAAGGCTCGACCAGGCGACCCCCAGCGGGAATGCCTGAACGAGGATCCGACCGGCACCCAGCTTGCGCTCGATGACCGCGGGTTCGCCTCCCTGCGCCTGGAGGAGCACGGAGATGTCCCGGCCGCTGCCCACGTCGAACGGAAAGCGCCGGTACAGGCGGGCGCGATCGAGATCGAGTCGTTCGAAATCGGACAGCAGCGCCGTCGCGGGGTGCGCTTCGGATGCGGCGCGCACGGAGAAATAGCGGGTGCGATCCTCCGGATCGCCGACGGGCGGGAGGAGCCTGAGGGGAGAAAGGCCCTGCCCGCCGCGATAAACTGCGGCGTTGAACGCCTCCACGTCGGTCCGATCTCCCAATGCGAGCCACACACCACCGCCGGTCCGCGCATACGCCTCGAGCCGATCCACGATGGACTTCGAGAGCGCGCGCGGATTCAGGATCATCACCGATGTGTAGTCGTTGAGTTCGGTCGATTCGAAGTGGCTGGAATCGACCACGGTCGGTTGAAAGACCGAATGCCACGCCCGCACCCCGGCATTCGGTCGGGCGCCAAGCGCCGCGAGGACGAAGGACGAATCATTCCCGAGCGGTTCCCCGGCAACTGGATCTTCGACCACCAGGACAGGCAGTCGGTCATGGATGTCCACCAGCCGGTGGGCCAGGTTGTCGTCGGACAGCGCGTCGTTGGCCTCGATCGTGCCCGTGACGTCAAAGGTGCCCGTCCCCGGAAAAGCGTGCGCCATGCTCACGCTCGCGACAGCACCCGGTGCAAGATCCGGCACCGTCGAGACCCCGGCGTCCTCATCATTGACGCGCCACGCCAGCAGGGTCGCGCCGCTGGGTTCACTCCCGTGATTCTGGATCGAAGCCGTGAATGTCAGCGTCTGATTCACAGCCCCGTGGGACCGGGGAGTCTCGATGTGATTCACACAAAGATTGGGTGCGGGGGCGGGATCTCCGACCCATTCCAGATCGACGGTGATCGGCACCGCCGCACCGGCGATGCGCGAGAGGATGGACGTCCAGGCGGGTTGCTCATCGAGTCGCCAGCCGAATCGTTGGCCGTCGCTGATGACAATGATCCGGCGGCCCGCCTTGTCGCGGGCCGGTTCAAGGTCGACCGCCTCCCGGATGGACGCCAGGAGATCACCTCCGCCCAGAGTCGGGCGGAGCGCCTGGATCCGCGCTCGGACCGTTGCCAGCGCCGCACCGGAGGCCGCGAGGGGCTCCGGCAGGAGCCATGCCGGCGTCTCGCCGGCGAGAAGCACGCGGACGGTGTCCGAAGGGTGCAGGTCGTCGAGCAATGCCGTGCCGCGCTGGATGAGCCGTTCAAAGGCCGACGCGCCGTCTGAGCGGCGGGCCATCGACAGGGATTGATCCAACACAAGAATCACCTCGCGCGGGACGAGACCGCCGAGCCACGCGGCCGGAACGAGCGGTCGGGCCAGGGCGAAGATGAAGAATAGGAAGGCGGCCGTGCGAAGGATCAAGAGGAGGACATCCGTCAACCGCCAGAGCCTGCGGCGGCGGGTCGCCGCCTGTTGAAGGAAACGCATCGCCCCCCAGGAGATCCGCTTCTGCTGGCGCCGACTCAGGAGGTGAATGAGGACGGGCACCGCCACGAGCGGCAGGCCGAAAAGAAAGGCCGGGCTCAGGAAGTTCATATCACGTCTGTTTGAGCCGGGCGCTGCGGCGCTTGAGATAGAAGGCCAGGGCCTCGCCGACGGGCCTGTCGGTGGGCAGCGGATGATAATCGCAGCCCGTTTCCCCGCAGACGTGCTTCAGGTCGGAGAGAAACCGCCGCACGTTCTCCACGTAGTCGCGACGGATCAGGGCCGGATCCAGATCGACCCGCCGGCCATCGACCTCCAGGCACTCGAATCGCGACCAGCCGTTGAATTCCAGCGTCAATTCCTCCGGCGCCATCGTGTGCAGAAAAATGACCTCGTGCCCGCGGGACCGGAGGAACTGCAGCGCGCGTTTCAGCGTCTCGATGTCGTCGAAGGCGTCACTCAGCAGGACGATCACGCAGCGCCGCCGAATGCGACGCGCCAGTTCAGTGAGGTTCGCAGCGAGGGCTGTTTCGCCGGCCGGACGCGACTGCGACAACAGGCTCAGCAGCGCCTGGAAATGTCCAGGATTGGACCGGGGCGGGACGTAGCTCCGGAGGTTGGTGCCGAGGACCGCGAGCCCCGCCGAGTCACTTTGACGGAGCACCAGGCGCGTCAGGCATGCGGCCACGGCCCGTCCATACTGGAATTTTGAGACGCCCTGGAGTCCAAAGGCCATGGACCCGCTGGCGTCGAGCGCGACGATCACCTGGAGACACGTCTGCTCGATGTATTGTTTGATGTAGTACCGGTCACTCTTGCCGAACACCTTCCAGTCGATCAGACGGACCTCATCGCCAGGGACATACCCGCGATGCTCGGTGAACTCGGCGCTGCCGCCCTTGAGTTCGGATCGGTGACGCCCGGCGAGAAGGCCGTCCACGACGCGGCTGGCGAGCAATTCGAGATCCTCGATGCGGGCGAGGTCCCGCGGGTCGAAGATCCCGGCGGACGGCGCGGTGGGTGCCCCCCTCTCCGCCGGGACCGGAGCGGGATGCGGTGAGGGCCGGTTCGTCTGCATCGTCTGAACCCCGTCATGCCTCAGGCGGCCCGGCGCGCCCCGGTCTTCTTCAAGTCCTCCAGCATCTGGAGGAGAATCGCGTTTTCGTCCTTTCCAGATGCCTCGGCATTGAAGGTGGGCACGATCCGATGGCGCAACACCGGCAGGGCCATTGCCCGGACGTCATCCGTGGTGGTGTGGTGCCGCCCGTGCAGGATCGCCCGCGCCTTGGCAGCGAGGACCAGGCAGATGCTGGCGCGCGGTCCGGCCCCCCAGTGGACCATCTCCTTCACATAACCCTGGGCATTCTCGCCCACCGGCCGGGTGTGGCGGGCGAGATCCACCGCGTATTCATACACGTGGTCCGCGACGGGCACCCTTCGGACCAGGTGCTGCATGGACAGGATCTGCTCGGTCGAGATCAGCGGATCCGTCTTGAAGCCGTAATGGGTGGTCGCCCTCTTCACGATCTCGATCTCGTTCGGCCGGGTGGGATAGTCGACCTCGATCTTCAGCATGAACCGATCGAGTTGAGCCTCCGGAAGCGTGTAGGTTCCCTCCTGTTCGATCGGGTTCTGCGTGGCCAGCACAAAGAACGGGTCCGGCAGGCCGTGGGATTCGCCGCCGACCGTGATCTGCCGTTCCTGCATCGCCTCGAGCAACGCGCTTTGGGTCTTGGGGGGCGTTCGGTTGATTTCGTCGGCCAGGATGATATTCCCGAAGATCGGGCCGCGGACGAACTTGAACACCCGCTTACCGGTTGTGTGGTCCTCCTCCAGGATCTCCGTGCCCGTGATGTCCGAGGGCATCAGGTCCGGGGTGAACTGGATCCGGCGAAAGGTCATACCGAGCAGTGAAGCCAGCGTCGAAACCATGAGGGTCTTGGCCAGCCCGGGGACCCCCTCGAGAATTCCATGACCCCGGCAAAGCAGGACGACGAGGAGCTGTTCCAGCACGTCCTCCAATCCGACGATCACCCCCGCCACCTGTCGGAGAAGTCCCTCGTAGTTTTGGTGAAGAAGTTGAACCGCCTGGAGATCGCCCTCCTCGAGAGGTGCTGGTGTCATGGAACTCATGGGAAACCGGTAGTGACCAATAACACGCGCGGCCAGAGGTCGGTTCCAGCAAAAAGGGCCGGTTCATGAGAAGCATCCGGGGGCGAGCCCTCATCCGTCCCGCATGCGCGGGACACCCTCTCCCATCGGATGCCGCCACTCGACTTGCGCATTGAAGTCCCGCGCGGAAGCCGCTAGGTGCACACAGGCCCAACCGCCTGCTCCGAGATGCGCACGTCCGTCCTGCTTGCCGCCGCGATGCTCATCAGCCTGGCGGCGCCCCCATCCACCCCCGCGGCATCCCTCCTGACCGCCTGCGGCCACACCCCGCAGGCGCCGCGGCCGGGGACGCCGGTGAGGCTTCACGCCCGGGCCGGACCCGAGGTCACTGCCGTGACACTCGAATACCAGGTGGTGGATCCCGGCAAATACATCGCCCTGGGGGATCCGGCTTTCAAAACGGCCTGGACGGCGGTGCCAATGGCCGCTGCCGACGATGCGGCAAAGGAACGAAGCTTCGTCGCCGAACTGCCGTCAACCCTCCAGGTGCACCGGCGATTGGTCCGGTATCGTTTCCGCGCCCGCACGGCCGGCGGGCCGGAAGTCCTGGTTCCACAACCGTCCGACCCGGCGCCGAACTTCGCCTACTTCGTCTATGGTGACCTCCCGGCGTGGACGGCGGCGGTCCATCCCGGGGACCGGGATCCCGGGCTCCGGGAAAAGGTGACCTTCGGACCCGACGTGATGCGGCGAGTGCAGTCGTATCGCTTCATTGCCTCGAAGCGGGCGGTCGAGAACGTCACCTGGCGCGAGCGTACCTTCGGCAACGAGTACCGTTATACCGGGACGCTCGTCGTGGACGGCGTTGTCTATGATCACACGCGATTCCGTGCGCGGGGCGGTGTCTGGCGATACGCCATGGGTAAGAACATGTGGAAGTTCAACCTGCCCAAGGGAGATCCGCTCGCCGCGAAGGACGACTACGGCCGGCCCTACGCCGTCCGGTGGGAGGAGGTCAACCTGCGCGCCTGCATCCAGCAGGGTGACTATGGGTACCGGGGTGAACAGGGTCTGTTCGAGTCCGTCGGCTTCCGGTTGTTCAACCTCGCGGGGGTGCCGGCCTGCCGGACGCACTGGATCCAGCTCCGCATCATTACCGACCCGGAGGAATCGCCGGCCGACCAGTACCGGGGCGATTACTGGGGTCTTTACCTGGCCTTCGAGGATGTCGACGGGCAGTTCCTCCGCGCCCACGGACTGCCGGATGGCAACGTCTTCAAAATGGAAAATGGCGGCGGCATCCTGAACCACCACGGCCGCGGCGAGCCGGCGGATGCCTCCGATCTCCAGGCCTTTTTGACGGCCTACCAGCGGCGGTCCCAGCCGGAGGCCTGGTGGCGGGAACATCTGGATCTGCCCTCCTACTACTCCTACCGCGCGATCTGCGAGGCGATCCATCACTACGACATCGGCGACGGCAAGAACTACTTCTACTATCACAATCATCGTTCCGGTCATTGGCAGGTCCTGCCGTGGGACATCGACCTCACCTGGGCCGACACCATGTACGGCAGCGGCAACGAACCCTTCTTCCGACGCGTCCTCCCAATCCCGCGACTGCGGCTCGAATACCAGAATCGCCTACGGGAGATCCGTGATCTGCTGTTGAACCCGGAGGAAACCGGACGGCTGATCGACGAGTGCGCCTCAATCGTGGCGGATCCCAACGGCGGCCCGTCTCCGGTCGCGGCCGACCGGGCGAAATGGGATTACCATCCTGCTCTCGCCCGAACCGAGAAGGGCGGGCAGGGCCTGTTCTATCGGGCCGCGCCGGGCCGGGACTTTTCGGGAATGGTGGCCGTCATGAAGGCGTATGCGCGCCGACGCGCCGCGTGGATCGACCGCGTCCTGCTTGGGCCTTCCAGGGTGCCAACCACGCCGCAACTGCTCTACACCGGTCCCGCGGGATTTCCCGCCGACGCCCTGACCTTTCGCGCTTCCCTCTTTCCGTGGGCCGCCGGCCTCGCCGCCGTACAATGGCGCGTCGCAGAGGTCGCCGCGCCCGCCGTGGACAATCACCGCCGCCCGCTCTCCCCCGGCCGTTACGAAATCACGCCGGTATGGGAAGGACCGGAGTCGCCAGTCTCGTCCGTGGCTCTTCAGGTGAAGCCGATGCTGATCGAGCCTGGTCGCACCTATCGCGTCCGGGTGCGGGTGAAGGATGCAGAGGGGGTGTGGAGCCATTGGTCGCAACCGGTTCAATGGACGGCTCCGACGCCATAGGCACGCCAGCGGCAGCAAGGCCGTCCGATGGGACTTCGGCGCAATCGAAGGCCGGACGCATGCCGTTTGCTCGCGGTCGATGCGGTCCGTTCGATCCGTTGCGCCGCCTTGGCTGGGAGCGCGAGGTTGTTTTGAGCCCGTCTGAAAAATGGGAAGGGCCCTGCAGGGCCCTTCCCATTTTTCAGACGGGCTCTTAGGGTGTTACTGCGACATGCCGGGCCCGGATCATGAATCACCAAGCCGCTCTCCATGCAGGTTGGCCTTCACGCTTGTGGAACTGCTGGTGGTGATCTCCATCATCGCCATCCTCGCGAGTCTGCTTCTGCCCGCCCTCGGTCAAGCCAAGGCCAAGGCGCGGGCCTCGCAGTGCCTGAACAATCTCAAGCAGGTGGGACTCTACACGCTTCTGTATGCCGGCGACCACGGCGGTCTCGTCACGATCGACGCACCGCTCCAAAAGGGTGTCACCTGGGCCAGCCTCCTGACCACGAACACACAGATCCAGGCCTTTGACCTGTTCGTCTGTCCCAGCTATCCCCCAAAGCAATTCACGAACTGGATCAGCACCTACGGGGTTCGCCTCGATCCCCCGCCGCGAGCAACGCGGGGCGCATTTCAGGAGATCCTCGACACCGACGCCATCGAGCGCCCAGCCGATTATCTGGATCTGGCGGACACCACCAGCCGCGGTCGGGAGGGACTCGGGGCGCGCCAATTCTATTTCTTTCGCGCCGCGAGTGAGAAGGAGGTGCACGGCCGCCATCTTCGCCTTGCGAATGGCTTCTTCATTGATGGACACGTCGAGGGTTGCGGCCCCCGCCGCCTGGAGGCGCTGGGGATCGTCGGCCTCTTCGGCGAAGACACGGTCCCCGGCTATCTGCCCTGAAAATCCCTCACCGGGCGCAGGGATCGCGACGCTCTTGAGATTGCGCTCGTTGCCCTCGGAGCGGCCCGCTGAATGTCGAATTTGCCGCGGTTGAAGACCTCGACGTTTCCGGCATCGCTCCGCGCTGCTCCCCCTATTCGCCAGGAGCCAGCAGTCGGACCCTGTAAAACGCCGTTCCGCCGCAGCAATCGGGCGCGTCGCCTTCGAGTGCCGCCATCGGCCCGGTGACCGTTTCCCAACCGGGTCGCACCAGCGAACCGCTGCGTTCGATCGCATAACGGTGAGCGGGTTGATCGGCGTCCGCGGACGCGTCATGAATGATGCTCATCGGCCCCTCCCAGAGGAGATGCACCTGGCCGCCATTCCGCGAGATCTGGATGAGACGCGGCCGTGGGTGAAACCCGATGACCCCGCGGAGCGGGAGATTCAGTTGGCCGTTGGGCGTCCAGTTGGAGGCGTCCCACGCGCTGAACTGGTTGTCGCCGCTCGCCCAGCTCGTGTGATAGCGCACGTAGGCCGTGCCGAAGTCGTCCACGACGTAGCCGTACGCGAGCATCGCATGGATCTGCGGGTTGACGCCGGACTGACCTCCCACGGTCCTCGAAAACTCGTCAAACGCCTGCATGAACAGGAGCACAGGATAACCGCCGTCGATCTCCGCCTTCAGATCGGCAAACGTGAATCCCTTGCCGGGCTGCGAGCGGGGATTGAAATCGCTGAGCTGCGAAAAGCTGTCGGCGGCGCACCCCCGGGAACGCGCCCACGCGCGGAGGCCCGATTGGATGTCGGGTAGGCTTCCAGAGCCCGGCTCGGCAGGGTTGAAGTTCTCGCGACGGTGGCCGGTCGGATCGAAGAAATTGAAGGCATACCCGTCGATGTTGCCGGAACACTCGCCCCCGAGATTGCTCCACTTCCGCTGGTTCAACCCGATGAAGTCGCCGATGCAATCCGGGCTGTGCTCCGTCCTTCTGGCGACCTGGTAGGGATCAGCGCCCGTGCTTTCATAATCGACCCAGTAATCGTCGAAGTGTCCCGGCTGATCCGCCGGCCGGCCATCGAGACCGGCTTGGGAGGCCCACAGGGATCGGATGCCCTCGTTCCCGAAGAAACTCGTCAATGGCGCGACACCGGCTCCGGTCGGACCGGTGTAGAGGTTCGGAAACCCGTGGCGATCCCAGTATCCCATCAGGTTCCCCGTGGCGGTGCCGAAACAGCCGAGGTGCCAGTCGTAGTCCGGCACGTCGGTCAAGTACACGTTCTCGGCGGCGAAAGGCGTGGGCGAGGGAAGGCTCCCCAGGGCGACAAGGACCCATGCCCGGCACTTCAAGGCCGGCAATGAACGCAGTAAGACCGCAAACCGCATGGCGCCACTCTAGCACATCGACGGGCGCGGCGGAGGCCGGATTCTCCGCCTTCCACCCATGAACCGGCCCTCACCCCGTCCCTTTCCTGCGAAAACCCTCCGGGCGACGGGTCTTTTGCGCGAGGCCTTCGTTGGCTCGACCGTCACAGCCCGCTGCGGGGATGCTCCGGTCTCCCCGCCTCGGCCTCGCACAAAATCCCTCGTCGCAGGGCCCTTCCTAATTTTCAGACGGGCTCTTAGCCGTAAACATGCAGTTGGGAGGGAAATGATTGCGCCGCAGATTTCCGGGCAAGACGAGGAGTGAGCGAGGCGCGTATCGGAACGGAGATACGTAACGAGCGAACGACGAAGCTCTTGCCCGGAAAGATCCAGCAAGCACGACCGATCCAACTGCATGGATACGGCTTAGCCACCTTCTGCATCGCTGGAGACCGGGGCAGGGCGACCTTGTGGGACACCGGTCGGTGGAGCGACGACTGGTCCCGGAGGGACCGGTCATCCCCCCGGGATGCCGCGACACGCCGTCGTCGTGCCCCAGACCGACACGGTCTCCAGCACGCGATTTAGGGGACAAGCTCAGCATCCGATGGGAGAGGGTGTCCCGCGCCTGCGGGACGGGTGAAGGCTTTCCCTCCCGCGGTTCATGGCCCGCAACGTGTGGTCGCCCTGGACGGTGGCGCCTTTCCGCATGGGTCCATGAAGGCCGCGAAGATCCGGCCATGCTCGGGATACCGATCGAAGAGGCGTTCCGGGTGGAACTGGACGGCCAGAAAGAACGGGAGGGCGTTGGCATGGTCGGGGGCCAATTCCAGGGCCTCGACGATGCCGTCTGGGCTCCGGGCCGTGACCCGCAGAGGTGGCGCGATCTTGTCGACGGCCTGGTGGTGGGTGCTGTTGACCCGGATCCGGACGTCACCCACCACCCGAGCGAGCACCGATCCCGGCTCGATATTCACATCGTGAACCGGCTGGAGCCGTTCCTTCTGGCGATTGTGTTGGAGAGCCGTTGGGCACTGCCGGGCGATGTCCGCGATCAGTCCGCCACCGAGGGCCACATTCACCATCTGTTGCCCGCGGCAAATCGCCAGCAGCGGTCGGGCCTGACGAAACACTTCGTCAATGACGATCAACTCGAACAGGTCCCGGCCGCCTTCGGCGGGAACAATCGTCGACCGGAGGTCAGCACTCGGTTCCAAACCGTAGAGTTCCGGCGCGATGTCGTCCCCACCGGAAAGGAGGACGCCATCGGCGCGCGCAATGGCGTCACGGACGATCGGCTGCTCCTGGCAGCACGGCAGGATCACCGGCTGTCCACCGGCGGCCAAAATCGCATCCGCGTAGCGACTGGAGAGACTCACGGCGGGATCCGGCAGTTCGGTTCCCTGGCTTTCCGTATGCGGCGTGATGAGGATCAGCGGACGAGGCATCGGCACCCGGGAGCATGATCGCCGCTGCGCCGCGGAAAAGCACGAAGGCGGGCCGTCATCCTGGCTTCCGCTGTTCTGGACAGGTTCGTTATCGGTTGTCACCGTCTTGTCACGGCTGGCGGGCGATTCGTCACGATGCGGTCGCTGGCCAGGCTGCGAGCGGCCAATTTATGAGGATGTCAGGACGTTGGTTTCGGCCCAAAACCGCCGGAACCCGGATATCCGCCGAAGGCGCCGGTTGTCATTGGGTGCGGGGCGGGGGCGGCGGTGACACGAAGAGGCCCTCCTCGCTGTCAATGGAATGGCCGGACCGATGAAAGAACCCTGGCAAGCCACGCGAAGCGCTTCCGGACGCGGAATAGCCGCTCCGGTTCGAACGACGTCGCCCAGGCGGGGTCGAATCGGAACACCCGGGCGGCGACCTGAATCCGGCGCATCCTCTCGGGCGGATCATGGGTATTCCGAAGCGCGGTGCAGAACAGACCTATGGCTGGCGACTCAGAGGGCGGAGTCCTGGAAGTAAAATTCCCGCTGCAGGACGTTGTTGTCGGGAGGGTGCTGCAATGGATGCGCCTGAATCTCGAGCCCGATTCGCATGGCCTTGGGGAACAGGCCGATGCGTACTTCGTCCAGAGCCTCTACCTCGATACGGCCGACCTGGACGTCTTCCACCGTCGAGGTTCGTACGCGCGGGCAAAGTTCCGAATCCGCAGGTATGGGGAATCCGGCGAGGTATTCCTCGAGCGAAAGCTCAAGCGCGACGGGGTCGTCCGGAAGAGGCGTCTGGCGATACCCAGCGAGGAGTTGGCCCGACTCCATGCCCAGGCGAACGGGGCCGGCTGGCCGGGGGCGTGGTTTCATCACCGCCTTGAACTTCGCCAACTGCAACCTGTTGTCCGTATGACCTATTGTCGCGTCGCGCGGTTGGGGCACGACCTCGACGGACGCTTCCGGGTCACCCTCGACCGGGACCTGCACGCCGCCCTCCCCGCGGGCTTCGCTGTTCCGTGCGCGCTGCCCGGCGACGATCTCCTCCGCGGCGGTGCCGTCATGGAGGTGAAGTTTCGGCGTGCCCTCCCCTCGGCCGTGAAGATCCTGGCCGAGGAATTGCACCTCGCGATCGGTCCGCTCTCGAAGTATCGAACCGGCGTGCGGTCCTGCGGCCTGGTACCGGATGAACCCTCATCGCTGGAGGAGGCAATGGGCGCCCCGGATCCGGCAGACGGCGCGCACCCCTTTCATGCTTGAAGAGCTCAAGATCGCCGTCTCCGAGGGTCCGGAGGTTCCGTGGGAACTTCTTGGCATTCGGCTGGTCCTTTCCCTGGCTGCCGGCTTCCTGATTGCCTGGATGTACCGTCGGACCCATGACGGCTCCGGGGCGCAAAGTCTTCCAGCCACCCTCGTCCTGTTGGCGGTTCTGATCGCCGCCGTCACCCAGGTGATTGGCAACAACGTCGCCCGCGCGTTCAGCCTGGTCGGCGCCCTCAGCATCGTGCGCTTCCGCACCGTCGTCCGGGATACACGCGACACGGCCTTCGTCATCTTCGCGGTGGTGGTCGGCATGGCGATTGGGGCGGCGCATGCCCGCGTGGCGCTGATCACCCTGGCGGTTGGCGCGCTCGCCGCCTGGATCATGAAGCCCAAACCCGCCGCGCGCGTCGCCGCACAGGAGTTCAAGCTCACGGTCCGCGTCGCCCTCGGCGTCGATGCCGAGACCCTCACGCGGGAGGTGTTTCGCAAGCACCTGACCGCATGGTCCGGGTACGGGGCGGCGACCGCGCGGCAGGGAAGCGCGGTCGAAGTTGCCTGGCTCGTCACCAGCCGACCCACCTCTGCGGCCTCCGCGATCGTCCACGATCTGAACCGTCTCGAGGGCGTCCAGGCCGTGGAATTGCAGCCGATGGAAGAGATGAGCTGAGCCCGTCCTTCCTGATCCCGGTTTCCTGGGTTCAAGGCCCCTTGTTGAAAGAAGGCAACCAAGGAAACGGCTTCCTGGTGGCCAACTGCCGTCGCCGTTCCTGGTCCCGGGCCGCTCGACAAAAGGCCGGCTTTTGGTCTTGATGGCGCCAATCTCTGATGCGCCATTTGCCAGCCTCCGCCTTCGGATCGGCCCTTGTCGCCGGTTCCGTCTTTCTTCTCACCGCGTTTCGCGCCTCCCCGCAGTCTTCGGAAGACTGGGAGAACCCGGAACTCACCGGCCGGAACAACCTGCCTCCGCATGCGATGATGGTGATCTGTCCGGACGAACGCACCGCGCGCCGGATCGGGGCGGTCTGCAACGAGGAGCGGGTCAAATCGCCCTTCTACCTCTCCCTCAACGGCGATTGGAAATACCACTACGCCACGAATCATGCCGGCCGCGTAGAGGACTTCTGGAAACCCGAATTCGACGACTCACCCTGGGACATCCTCCCGGTCCCTTCCAACGTGGAGATGCACGGTTACGGCATCCCGATCTACGTCAACATCCGGTATCCGTGGCAGGAACCGTGGAGCCCGCCTTCCATCCCCGCGCTCGACCCGAACAACACGGTCAACAGCTACCGCCGCACATTCAGTGTTCCGCGCGCGTGGTCCGGGCGGCGGGTCCTCCTGACGTTCGACGGGGTCAATTCGTACTTCGACGTCTGGATCAACGGCCAACATGTCGGCATGGGCAAGGACAGCCGCACGCCCGTCGAGTTCGACATCACCCCCTTTCTGCGGTCCGGCAAAAACCTGGTCGCCGTCGAGAACTTCCGCTGGTGTGACGGTTCCTATCTCGAAGACCAGGATTTCTGGCGCCTCAGCGGCATCTTTCGGGATGTCTATCTGTGGTCTCCTCCGACCCGGCACATCCGGGATTTCGCGGTCCAGAGCCGGCTCGAGGAGGCCGGTGGACGTTTGAAGTTGGATGTGATGGTGGAAGACGCCGGCCGTGACGGCGGCGATGTGTCGGTCGAGGGGCTCCTGTTCTCGCCCGAGGGAAGGCGGGTGGCGGATCTCAAGGCCAATTTGACCACCGTCCCCGGAACGAACGTGGCCGCCACCGTCGAAAGCACGGTCCCGCAACCTGCGGCCTGGACCGCGGAGACACCAAATCTCCACCTGCTTCTCCTCACCTTGAAGGATTCCGACGGCCGGGCACTGGAAGTCATCCCGGTCCGCGTTGGCTTTCGCACCGTCGTAATCCGGGACGGCAACCTCCTGGTCAACGGACGCCGCATCCTCGTGAAAGGCGTCGATCGTCATGAAACCGATCCGGACCGCGGTCAGGCCATCACGGTCGAGGGTATGATTCGCGACATCGAACTGATGAAGCGGAACCACATCAATACCGTCCGCACAAGTCATTATCCCAACCAACCCGCGTGGTACGATCTCTGTGATCGTTACGGCCTCTATCTCATCGACGAGGCCAATATCGAGAGCCACGGCATGGGTTACGGACGGAATACCCTTGCCCGCCGCCCGGAGTGGCTCGCCGCCCACATGAACCGGACCGTCCGGATGGTCGAACGCGACAAGAACCATCCTTCGATCATCATCTGGTCCCTCGGCAACGAGGCCGGCAACGGACCGAATTTCGAGGCCACTTACCGGTGGATCAAACAACGCGACGCCACCCGTCCCGTTCAGTACGAGCGCGCCGAACTCGCGTTCAACACGGATATTTACTGCCCGATGTACGCCCGGCCCGAACACCTCCGGCGCTACTCGGAGGCGGACGACCGGCCCAAGCCCCTGATCCTTTGTGAGTACTCCCACGCGATGGGCAATAGCAGCGGTAACATGCATCTCTACTGGGATCTCATTTACAACCAGCCCCACCTCCAGGGCGGGTGCATCTGGGATTGGGTCGACCAGGGCCTGCGCCAGGCCCAGGGACCTCTCCCGCGCGAGCACTTCTCTCCAGTATCCCGAAACAAACCGTTCTTCTGGGCTTACGGCGGCGATTTCGGTCCCCCGGGCACCCCCAGCGACGATAACTTCTGCGACAACGGGCTGGTCACCCCGGACCGGCAACCGCATCCGGGCCTCCACCAGGTCGCGCATATCTATCAATACATCCACTGTCGGCCCGGCGATCCCGCCGCGCGCACCCTGGAGGTCGTCAATCGCTACGACTTCACCAACCTCAAGAATTTCGCCCTCGCCGAATGGCACCTGACGGGCGACGGAAGGATACTGCAATCCGGTCGATTGCCCGTTCCCGACCTCGCAGCGGGACAGGGCACCGTCGTCCCCATGCCGTTTAAAGACTTCACCCCGGAGCGCGGCGTCGACTATTTCGTCGATGTCGAGTGGCGTTTGAAGGATGACCAGATATGGGCAAGGGCCGGTCAGGAAATCGCGTGGGACCAGGTCCGACTGCCGGATGCGGCGGCCGCACAGCCCGAATCGAAGCCGGAACAGGGCGCGGGCGCCGCGCCCCGTGCCTTGCGCATCCGCCAATCGCCGGACCGCCTTGAAATCGAGGCCCGCGATTTCACCGTCGCCTTCGATCGCGGCGCGGGCACGCTGACCTCCTTCAAAATCGGAGACACGGAATGCATCGAGTCGCCGCTGCGTCCGGATTTCTGGCGGGCACCGACCGACAACGATCGCGGACGCGACATGGTCAAGTCGCAGGGACTCTGGAGGAGTCTGTCCGACTCGGTACACCTCCGGGATTCCAGTATTCGCCAGGAATCGACCGGCGCCGTCATTCGCTTTGTCCACGAGTTCAACGCGGCGCCAGTCACCTGGGAAACCACCTACCGCGTGGGAACGGATGGCGTCGAAGTCATCGCCAAACTCCAGGTCCCCGCCGACGCGAAGCTGCCACCCGTGCCGCGTTGTGGAATGCAAATGGTCCTTCCCGCGGGATTCGATCGCATCGAGTGGCTGGGCCCGGGCCCTCATGAGACGTATTGCGATCGGATGGACGCCCTCGTGGGACGCTACCACGGCCGCGTCGGTGAGCAGTTCTACCAGGACTACTCGGAGCCCGGGGAGAGCGGGAACAAAGTGGATGTCCGCTGGGTCGCGATCTCGCGGTCCGGGGGCGAGGGGCTCCTGGCCGTGGGTCTGCCCACCCTGAGCGTCAATGCCTCCCATCACACCACCGAAGACCTCGAGCACGCGAAGCACCCGTTCCAACTCCCCAAACGGGAGGTGACGATCCTCAATTTGGACGGCCAGCAACAGGGTGTCGGCGGGGACGACAGTTGGGGCGCTTGGCCGCATCCGGATTTCCTGATCCCGGCCGAGTCGCGGACGTATAAGTTCGAGCTGGTTCCGCTTCGAGGGAGCCAGGATCCCGCCGCGCGCGCCCGCGAGGTCCGAAACCGGACGCCGTGAGCCGATTTTGGACCACCACGAGAATAGGGTCCAGAACCTGGGAGGATGATTGCCGGCCTCTGGACTGTCTGACTAGGCTGGCCAGGTCCATGCCGGACATCGAAACACGCGCATTGCACGCACTCTCCGCTGAACAGGACGAAGCGGGTCGGCGTCAATTGGAGGAGATTGCCCGGAAGCTCATCTGGTGGACGTCACCCGGGATGGCGCTGAAAGACCGGCGTCGCTTCGTGGCCCAGGTCATGGTGTTGGGCACCTGGAACGATGTTCAGATCGTTCGCAGGCTCCTCTGCGAATCGGCCTTTCGCAATGTCCTGGCGGCTGCTCCTGCCGGGGTGTTCGATGCTCGCTCCTGGAGTTACTGGCATCATTACTTTCGCTGCCTTCCGGTTCCTCCTCTTCCCGTGAGACGACTGACGGAGTGCTCCGAACTCGATGAGGGCACTTGACAACACGTCGATGCTGTCTCCCCGGCTGGACATTCTTCCCGATTCCCAAAGGCGACTCTGGCCTCATTTCGCATCGCTTCCGCCGACGTTTGTACTCTACGGCGGCACAGCCGTGGCTCTTCGCTTTGGCCATCGGTCGTCTGTGGATTTCGATTTCTTTTGCACCGACCCTTTCCAGCCAGGCGAGCTGAGGATGCAATCCCAGTGGCTCGGCCCCGCGGAAATCCTCCAGTCATCCCCGAATACCTTGACCCTCAGTGTGCAGAGAGAAGGACCAGTGAAGGTCTCGTTCTTCGGCGGTCTGACCCTTGGGAGAACGGGCATCCCGGAGAGGACGGACGATAATGTCCTCTGGGTCGCTTCGCCTCTCGACCTCGCGGCCACCAAAGTGTCAGTCATACAACAGCGCGCCGAACGCCGGGACTACATCGACGTGGCAGAACTGTTGCGCTCGGGCATTTCCCTCGAACGCGCCCTCGGAGCGGCGGGTGCTCTCTATCCCGACTCCTTCAATCCGATGGTCAGTCTCAAGGCCCTGACCTATTTCCGCGATGGGGATCTGAGCTCGCTGTCGCCAGAAATCCAGGCGTTCCTCGCCGCGGCCGCCGGTGCTGTTCGGGAGGTTCCGAGCGTTGCGCGCACTTCCGACCGCCTCGATCCCGGTCCGTGAAAGCCATCATCGCCAGGGGCGTCGGCAGGAAATGCGCCAGGTCCGACGTGACGGAGAGGCATGGAGACATGAGGCCGATGGAGCGAAAGCTCGCGGGCGGCGTTCACGGCCGCGAATTTACGCGGATGTCAGTGCGGGGGCGACATCGGGTGGTGCCGGTGATAGACGAGTTATTGCGGCTGGACGTGGCGATGCCCCTGTGCATGCTCCCGCCATCGACCCAAGGACTGTCCGACCGACGCTTGCTCACGATGAACCCCGTACGCGTCCTCATCCTGGACTCGTGTTCCGAGGTTGGACTTGGAGGCTCGACATCTCCACCACCACCAGGTCTTGAGCATCTGCTGGGCTGCGCCCCCTGTTGGCGCCACGAGACAGAGAAGATCCCGATTCTGGCAGGGTGCGGCGCGAGCGCGCTGATCCTGGGGGAGACGGGAACGGGCAAGGAATTGTGCGCGCGGGCGATTCACCTGCAGTCGAACCCATCGTCCATTTACCGGAAAATCCGGCGATGAACCCGGTACGGCCGATCATGCTTCTCCTTGCCCTCGGCATGATCGCAAATGCCGGCGCGGCGGACCGCCCCGAGACCCGTGGCCTGCTCATGCACTGGGATGCGGCCGGCCAACGCGCCGCCCGCGAGCGCGCGTCCCTTCCTCCCCTCGACAATGCTCAGCCCGTCGATCTGCTCCTGGATTCCTCCGCGAACGCCGTCCTGCTGTCCCAACCCATTCCCGACCGCCGACCCGTCCTGGTGTCGGATGGCGGGAGCGCATTCCTGAAATTCGATGGCCGCGACGACTTCCTCACGTTCCAGGCGCCCGGGCGCCGCCTCGCCAGTCTGACCGTGTTTGTGGTTGCCGCTCCCGGTCGGAATCCCGGGTCCTTCTCGGGCCTGCTGGGAGTGGGTGCCTTCGGCGGAAATGATTATACCAGCGGTCTCAACTTCGATTTCGGCCCCGCGCCCACCACCAATCTCAGCGTCCTGAACGTCGAGTCCGCCGGGGCCGGCGGATTTCGCGATCTGCTGGCCCCGGGTTTCCTCAACGCCGCCGAACGCCCCTTTGGCGACTTCCACGTATTCACGTTGCGAACCCGCCCGGCGAAGGCCGGCACGGAGGTCTTCCTGGATGGATTCAAAGGCGGCGAACGCGACCGCGCTCCCTCCCGGATCGCCATGGACCAGGGGGTCATCGGCGGCCGCTTCTATTCCAACGACCCAAGTCAACCGCCCTTCGCCCAGGGGTTCTTCCCGGGTGCCATCGCCGAGGTCGTCCTCTACGACCGCGCCTTGCCCGACGAGGAACGCGTCGCGATGGAACAGAACCTCCTGGGCCGAATTGCCGGCCTCAATGCCCTCCTTCACGGTACCCGTGGTCATTCACTCGAGCCGGTCAAGGATCCACCCATCGTTCAGGTGTTGGTCCCCGGTTTCACCGTGCAGGAATTGCCCCTCAAAATCGGGAACCTCAACAACGTCCGCTATCGGCACGACGGCAAACTCGTCGCCCAGGCTTACGATGGACGAATCTACCTTCTCAGCGACTCCGACGGCGACAGACTGGAGGATGCGAGCGAGTTGTTCTGGCCCGAACGAACCCTGCGCTCGCCCATTGGAATTGCCCTGACCGCAGAAGGGGATCCAAGGGGCGACGGGGTGTTCGTCGCGAGCAAGGGCAAGGTTTCCCTGATCCTCGACAAGGACCGCGATGGTCGCGCGGATCAGGAGATCATGCTCGCGACCGGCTGGCCCGAGCCCCTGCACTCGGTCGATGCCATGGGCCTGGCCGTCGATCCAAAGGATGGCTCGATCTACTTCGGTCGGGGCTGCGCAAACTTCGTCGATCCCTATCTCATCGACAAGGCAACCGGCAATTCACAGTACCGCATCGACGATGAACGCGGCACGATCCAGCGGATCTCCCCCGACTTCTCGTCACGCGAAATCATTTGCACCGGTGTCCGATTCACCTGCGCGCTCGCGTTCAACCGCGACGGAGACCTTTTCGCCACCGACCAGGAGGGGGCCACCTGGCTGCCGAATGGCAACCCGCTCGACGAGTTGCTGCACATCCAGCGGGGAAAACACTACGGCTTTCCGCCGCGGCATCCAAAGTACCTGCCCGATGTCGTGGACGAACCCGCGGTTTTCGAATACGCGCCGCAGCATCAGAGTACCGTCGGGATGATCTTCAACGAGGGTGTCGGTGGAGGTCCCGCCTTCGGCCCCACCGACTGGCGGGGCGACGCCATCGTCTGCGGCGAATCGCGGGGCAAACTCTATCGGACACGGCTCGTGAAGACACCCCTGGGTTACGTCGCCCGGAATCAGCTCTTCGCCTGTCTGGGTCTCCTGACCGTGGATGCGTGCGTCAGTCCCGCCGGCGATCTCGTCGTCGCCTGTCACAGCGGCGCGCCCGACTGGGGCACCGGTCCGACAGGCGAGGGCCGCGTCTTCAAGATTCGATACACCGGGACCTCCGTCCCGCAGCCGGTGATGGCCTGGGCCGGCGCGCCCGACGAGTTTCGCATCGCCTTCGACCGACCGCTGGATCCCGCGGACTGGGCCGATGCGCAGAAAAAGGTGCGGATCGAAGCCGGCGCTTATGCCGCCGCGGGGGATCGCTTCGAGTCCATTCGTCCCGGATACCAGGTCGTGCGCGACCAGATGGCGTCGCTCAGACGCTGGGTGGACGTCCTCGGCCTGAACCTGAGCGAAGATCGGCGGACCCTGATCCTGCGGGTGCCGCGCCAATCCGAACCGGTCACTTACACAATCGCCCTCCCGGTGCCGGCGAGCTGGCGTCAGCCCGGCGGCGTGCCCCAGGTCCCGGAGATGGATGTCGCCGTCCGGCTCGACGGGGTGGCGGCCAACGTCGTCGCAGGCGGGGATCATTGGCGAACCATTCTTCCGCATCCCTCGTTGGCAGTGGCGGCCGAATTGACCCGCGGTTCGTCGGAGCATGAGCAGTTTCTCCATGCCACCCGACAACCCGGCGCGATCCTCTCGATGCGTGCCCAGGTGAATGTCTCGAACCCGTTCGTGCCCGCGATCCAGCCAGGGTCGACGCTGGACTGGAACCCGGCCGTCGACGCCGTCGCATCCAGGAAATCCAGCGTTGAAACCGATCTTCCCGCCTCCATCGATCGTGCTGCCAGCGGCCCGCCCACCGGGGTGTTCGACACCGTTGAACTTGCCGGCGTGACGAATCCTCCGGCGATCGCCAACGGCCTGTTTCTGACCGACAGCCATTGGCATCGCGCCCTTCCACTCCATCAGTTCCGATTGCCATGGGTTTCTGATTCAAAAGGTGACGGCCCGACGAATGGCGAATTCGTGGCGCAACGCACCGACGTGCACGGCAACTGGCTTCGCGGACGCCGCATCTTCTTCGGCGACGCGGCCTGTTCGACCTGTCACACGCTGCGCGGCGAGGGCATCGTCTTTGGCCCGGACCTTTCCAACCTTGTCCATCGAGATCGGGAGTCGGTTCTGCAGGATATCCGCCTGCCCTCCGCCGCTCTGAATCCGGATCACCCGGGGTATCTCGTCAGCCTTGCGGATGGCACCGTCCAAAGCGGGTTGCTCCGCTCGGCAGATTCCAACCCTGTCATCCTGGCGCTTCCGGCAGGCGCCGAGATGGAACTCGCCGCCGACCGCGTCCGCGGCATCGAGCTCATGAAGGTCTCCCTGATGCCTCAGGGATTCGACCAGCAGCTTCACCCCGATCAGATGGAGGATCTTCTGACGTTTCTCCTCGTAAACCCCCTCGAACCCGCGGTGATTTCCCGTCCAGAGCCGCCGCGTCCACCGTCCAGAACCCCCGGCGAAATCCGTCGGGTCCTCGGGGATTCACCCCATCCCTCCGTCATCCCGAAGACCATGAGGCTCCTGTTGGTCGCCGGCCCGAAGGACCACGGCCTGAACGAACACGACTACCCCCTTTGGCTGGAACGCTGGTCGCGACTCCTCGCCCTCGCGGAGAATGTCGAAGTGGCGACCGCCGGCGGTTTTCCGACGGCCGCGCAGCTTGCCTCGGCGGATGTCGCCATCTTCTACAATGCGAACCCCGGCTGGGACGCCGCCAAGGCAGCCTTGCTCGATCGCTTTCAGGAAAGGGGCGGAGGCGCGGTGTTCCTTCACTACGCCGTCAACGGGGGCCCGGACCCGGCCGGCGTTGCGGACCGGATCGGCCTCGCTTTCACCGCAGGATCCCGATTCCGCCATGGCGAGTTTGACCTCGAGTTCAAGGGCGACAACCCAATCACTCGTGGATTCCCAACCCTTCACCTGACGGACGAAACCTACTGGAACATGCGAGACGGCGCCTCGCGGCTCAATGTCCTCGGCACGGCGCTGGAAGAGAAGGAACCGCGGCCCCTTCTCTGGACCGTCGAGCGCGGACGTGCGCGCATCGTCGGCTGCATCCCCGGCCACTTCACATGGACGTTCGACGATCCCCTCTTTCGAATCCTCGTGTTCCGGAGCATCTGCTGGGCGGGCCGGCAGGACGACATCGACCGCCTTGCGGATCTGGCAACCGTGGGGGCGTGGTTCGCCTCGCGGGCCAATCCCTGAAGTCAACGCCGGCGCCGCCACGAGACGGCGGGCCTTCACCGCGGGCCGCGCCGGACACGGGCGGCGGGTCTGTCACGGCATGGAGCGATACCGGTACCATCGCCGCGCCTCCTCGCGGGCCGTCGAATCCAGGTAATTCGATACCAGCGCCGGCGGCTTCAGTTCGACAAGATCATCCCACGAGCGCAGGTCGCTTGTCGTCTCCACGGCATAGGTCCGACCCGGCATCGCGAACAATTGCAGTTCAAAACCGCTCGACGGCTCGAATCGCAGAGCCCGCAACCCCTCCCGCGCCACCTGGACGCGTCGAATCGCGACACCCGCCGCACCGGCGTTGATCCGAAAATCGGCGCCGCCGTTCTGTCCGTTGAGGAAGCGTGCCCCGTGCAGGCGAAACCAGGAGGTCCGCCACCTCCCGCTGCCGTTGAGCGCCACCGGAGTGCTCGGGGAGTACGCGCCCTGAAACGGTGCGGTGGTGTCGCTGCCATCAAATTCGATCAGCATCGTGCCCCGCAGGTCGTCGTGGTTCTCGACCGCCACGACGACCTCCATGGAATCCGTCCATTTGAACGAATCGTCGACCTTGAAATACATGTAGTGCCCCGCGTGTTCGGCTGGCGCGGTCACCCGGCAGGGCGTGCCATCTAGGGTCTCCGCGCGCGTCGCGCCGTCCGCCCATTCGAACTGGGTCAGTCCGGACAGTTCGTTCGTCGCCCCAAGCCGGATCTCCACGAGGCGCGCATCGGTGTACGGTCCCACGAGTCGCGGCGGCTGATACCCGGATTTGAAGAGGTCAACGTACTTCCGGCACAGGTCGATGTACTTTCGACCGTACTCCTTCGAGGCCGCGATGTCGGTTCCCTCGTGGTACTCGTTCCAGGTCTCCAGCATCACCATGCGCGAAGGTCGCCGGAGAAACGCCAGCCAGTTGCGTTCGAAAAACGCGCCGTCTTCCCGCGGAACAACCAACGGCTCGCGACCGGGCACGGCCGAGTGATCGTAACCCGGACCGAGCGAGCCGACGCCGGGGTTTTTCAGGCCCAGCGCGCCGCCCCAGGCATAGACCTGTTCGGTGGCCACGTTCCAGGAGATCTCCCGGATCACGAAGGGCACCCGGCCGCCGAAGTCCTCGGCAAACCGTGTGCGAAGGTAGTCCATGCAGGTCTGGTCCTGGGCGGCGGCAAAGGCCGCGCTGTAAAGTGCGATGACCGGCTTGCCGTCGATCATCGCCCAATGCCGCGGCGGCACCAGGGAGAAGAAGTCCCGAACCGTCTCATAAAACCACTCGCGGCCATGCGCCGTGGTCAAATCGATGCGCTCGCCCGCCGCATTGTACTGGAGCGTGCTGGTGTCGTAGAAGAGCCCCAGTCGGGGCGGATGCGCGCCCTCAGCGATCAACTGGTTCCGTGCCTCGATGAGGGGCGGGATGCCGGCGAAACTCCACGGCTGTTCGGAAACCGGCCGGCCGGCCTTGCGCTGCGACGGTTCGCCCCAATAGACCGGAAGCGCGATGTCGATCCCGGCGGCCTCCATATCCTGAAGCTGGTTCTTGTGCCAGGCGACGGACCGATAACTGAACCCCGTCAGCGTCGGCGGATGATCCGTCAGCGCGTCGGTCCCGTCGGAGTCCAGGATGTGCGCATCGGAATAGACGTCGTACCAATAGAAGTAGCTCGTCAGGACCAGGCGGTCTCCGCCGGCGTAGGAGGGTGCCCCGGCAAAATCGGCGGGCTGCAGGTTCGTGTAGGGACCGATGGGAGGATGGAGCAGTGTTGGCGACTGCGCATCGACGCGGGCTGGCGCCAGCGACGTGACCAGGATCCCCGCGACGACCGCCAGCAATCGGGAGCACGGGGCGACAGACAAGGCAGCCATGGCGTCCACCCTCTCTCGATTCGCCAGCCTGTCACGGGCTTTTCCGTGACAGCCCGGGCGCGAGGTTTGGGGGAGGCGGAAACCCACCACAAGAAACGATGGCTTGGGACAACTTACGGGCGTAGTTTGGTGTAGCCCGGTGCCGCGCAATGTTGTATGAGCAAGTCGTTCATTTCCAAGTCGGCTCATGAAAATCCCTCATCTGATCCCCATCCTGCCGCTGGTCGCCCTGACGCTCCTCTCAGCCGCCGCACCGGCCCCTCCCGACAATTGGCCGCCCACCCTGGATCCGTCCAAGACCGTCCATTATGTGGTGACGGATGGCGGACTAAGTGCTCCAAGCGATTCCTGGGTTGAAGGTCTCACCATCCTCACGGGAGGCGACCAGGTCACCGAGGACTTCACCATTGGTGGACTCATGGGAAAGAAGGTCACCGGCAATTACCTCAACGTGGCGGACCCCATGTATGACGAGTGGGCCGATGATGAGTTCATCGACATCCTCGTCGAGGCCTACGGAGATGCTTCCCTCTTTGCGGCGGACGGTCAGCCGAGGGATTTCAATTTCCTGACGGGAATCCTTCCGGAACTTGCGTTCCCGGTGGGCGGCCAGGTGCCGGTCGAGGCCAAAAACAAGAAATGGAATTGGATCCTGTTCCGGGTCCCCAACGACATGCGCGCGGATGGCACGCGGTTCGTGGGATCCGTCCCCGACGGCGCTCAGGGCGACTTCTCGGCGGGCGGTGTCAATGGCGGCACCATCCGGTTTGAAGGCGTTCCCAATCTCATCGTCCGTGCGGTTGCGTTTGGCGCGGAGGGCGCGTTTGGAACGCCGGAGGATTTCACTACGTTTGAACCCCCCGAAACCTGTGATCCAGAGCCCGACACGAATCTCGCCGGCATCGACGTCAACGCGGGCGCCACCAATCACATGGCGGTCCTGAATGACGGCGTCCAGACGGTCAGCGTCGTGGACAACGTCGGCCCGGCAAGCGACAAGCGGCGCGCGGTCGTTCCTGATGGTCTCTATTTGAACTTCGGCGTCACCGACAATTATCTCGGCAAGCCCTGCAACGATCCCCGCGCGATGAAGGTCTGCGTCGAGTTCTACGACGATCCGAACTTCGCCGGCGCCGGGGTCACCTTTGGACCCGAGGCGTACGCCACGGATGAAACCGATGGCACCGGCATTGTGGCGGCCGATCAGCGCCAGACCCTCGAAGGGTCCGGCCAATGGATCCGCCGCTCATGGATCGTTCCGGCGGTGAACCTGCGGGGCGTCAATGCCGGCTCGCTCACGGCCGGACCGCGATTCATCTCCGAAAATGGTCAGGTCGCCGTGTCGAGCTTCCAACTCGGCGTCCTCCGCGAGGGGGATCATCCCCTCGCCGGTCAGGATCCCCTCGCCGATTGCTTCGCCGATCCGCGGATTTGCACCGACGCCTACGGGAATTTCGCCGAGCTCGACCTCGCCAAAGAGGTCCGGAACGGTCTCGATGTGGGCACCAGCAGCGGCGATCAAAACATGATCGTCGAAGAGGCGGGACCCGCGAACGACCGGCGCCAGGCAGTGCGACCCGCATTCGACGACGGCAGTCCCGGGTTCACGCACCAATTCCTGAATTTCTCGATCACGGATGAGGTCCTGGGACCGAGTTCGCAGCCACCAGCCCACCTCGCCATTTGTGCGACGTACTATGATGATCCGGCACTGGCGGGGCAGTCCTTCCGCCCCGAAGTTTACCAAACCGAACACAATGGGACGCTGGCGCTCGGATTCACATCGGCCGACGTCGCGGTGACACTCGAAGGTACCGATACCTGGCGCGACGCTTATTGGGAAATCAACGACATCAAATTCCAGGGGGTCAATCAGGGACCGCAGGCCGCGGCACGGTTCGTGACCACCGGTAAGATCTTCGTGTCCCGTCTCCGCTACGCCGTGATCCGCCCTTGCGGTCCGAATGCCGGAGTCAACCTGCTCGAAGACTGCAAGCCGCCGGCCGCTCTCGCCCTCGCGGTGAGCCGGACTGCCGACGGCAAGATCCATATCTCCTGGCCGGGAATCGCCGAAGGCGCCGTTCTGGAATCCACCGCAGCCCTCGAAACCACGTGGACGGCCGTTCCCGATGCGCCGGTCGTGGAAGGCGACCAGTTGGCCGTCACGCTCGGACCGACCACCACCACCTTCTACCGCCTCCGCCAGCCGTAGAACACCGCGTCGCCGCCCCCTCTCCCGTTGAACGGGAGAGGGGGCGGCCGGGATGGGCTGGAAAGGCAGCCCGCGGTAGTGACCGCCGGCCGCCCCTCTCCCAGAGGGGTTGGTCCTGACGGACATTTGAATCACTGGAAAGCGGGTCCGGGGATCAATGGAGGACGGCGCCTCATCCTGAACAGCTCCGCAGGCATCCTCGTCGCGGAGCGACGCTTGGAAGGTTGCCGGGGGTTTTAACCCCGGAACCCGACAGGAAAATCATCCCCGTCCCGGAGCGACGGTTGACTGGGCACCACGATATCAAGAACCGACCCCTTTCCCGTGCGTCCGACCCCTTTCATGACTTGCCTGCGGAAAGCGCAGAAGGACGCAGAAAGAAAAGGATCGAGATTCCCGCCAAACGCCAGCGGGCCCTCAGGGACCTGCCATCCCTCCGGGATCCCGCGGCGCTCCCCTCAATCCCCCGGAACCATCGTCCACATCCCCTTCGGCGCATTGGTCGTTCCCGACCCGACGGTGTCCGTCACCTTGTGAATGGAGACGTGCCCGTCATGGAAGAGGTAATTGAACCTTCGCGCATGCAAACCGTACGCGGCCGTCCCATAGCTGATGTTGTTGAACGAACTGGCGCGGCTCAACTGCACGCAATCCGGCGACAGGCCGCCAGGCACACCGGTACCCGGACCCGCGCAAAAGGAGGGCCAATCGTTGCCGGCGGCATTTCTGCCGTTGGGCAGTTCGGCGAGGAGAATCGTGCCCGCGGGATCCCCGATGGCACTGTCTTTGAAGCCCCGCGGTTCCCAGTCGGGCAAGGCGCCGGGTGTGGGACCGCGCATGTTGTAGTAAATGCCGACGCCGTGGGTCGGAGCGGGCAAAGCGCCCGACGCTGAAGTGATTTGGAAGGACGGCCCAGCCCAGTTCATTGCATACGTCCGCCGCTGGCTGTACGGGGCATAGTCGATCCCGATCTCGATGCGATCCGCCGGGCACTTCAGGATCTTCGGAATCAAATCCGGGTCCGAGATCGCCCCTGAGATTCCAAGGATGAGGTCCGCTTCCGGATCGGCCCCGCCGATGTACCGGTGAATATAATCATCCCACGACAACTGGTACTGGTAGTCGCCCGTCGAATAGGCGGTCGGCGGGTACTGATCGCTGTGGTCCGTGGTGAAGAGCGTCAGTCCAACCCCGAGTTGCTTCATCTGCGACGTGCAGACGAGTCGTTGCGCCCGCGATTTGGCGCCGCTCAACGCCGGCAGGAGCAGACTCGAGAGGATGCCGATGATCGCGATCACGACCAGGAGTTCAATCAGCGTGAACGCGACCAGCGACCTACGGTCCCGGAGGGACCGCGGACCATAGCCGGGGTCAAGCGAGGCACGAGCGCCGCCCCCGGTAGCGTCGGCCATCCCATTCGCCGCGCCCCGGCGGGGCGCGGGCGGCCGCCGGTGCGGTGGGGAACAATCCCAAGACCGTGCCACACCCCCGTCGGGGTGCAGAGCCGTAGGGCCTGCGACACTCCGCGTCACGATCGCCTCGAGTCGGTTCTGTTCCCGGGGGCCGTGCTTCCCGCGTCCGCGGGACTTGCCCCCCCGGCTACTCTCCCGGGTCCCTCCGGGACCGGGCATCTCTCCGGGATGCCGCGGCACGCGGTTGTCGTGCCCGAGACCGACACGGTCTCCAGCACGCGATTTGTGGGACATGCTCAGCATCCGACGGAAGAGGGATGGGGTGAGGGCCGGTTCGTGGAAAGATCCACACAGGTTCATTTGTCCACCAGCACGACATTTAACTTCTTGTCTATCATGAACTTCTTGCCGGGTGGCGGCTCCGGGACCGAAGCCAGTCGCCCGGCGTCCGCAACCTCCTGCAAAGACTTCGGAACCCGCTGCTGTTCCATCGCGTACTGCCGGACGGCCTGGGTCATCGTCTGCAGCAGCGGTCCCATATCCGCTTCCTGGCTACCCGCACCGCCCGATCCTGGCGATCCTTCTGGGGTCGAAACGACTTCCGTCTCAGTGGACACGGAGGGTTCTTTTGCGACCGGCGAACTCTCGGGCGCCGGCCCCCTCCCACAACCGACGAGCCACGCCACCAACAGGAGCCACGGAATGGGAGTGCGCATGCCACCCATCTAACCCGGGATAGCGAACCGTGCGCAAGCGCCGCCACGGTCGCTCTATGCCGATAACCCGTTGGACTGAGATCGCGAGTCAGGAACAGACTGGCTGTATCAATCCTTGCCGCGGGCCCGGTCCCAATGGGTCCGTGGGCTCGGCGAGAGCCGATCCTTGTTGCTCACAGCATCGATAGCGTCGATGACTCCTTTCAACGGCTCCTCAAAGGCCTATTGCCGCGCCCGGAAGAACCCGTTGGCGAGTTCCTTCGGCACCGCAAACGGCGAGGTCGCGCCGGGAACGTCGCCAAACGGTTGATGAAGCCCGGGCGCGTATTGAAGGGTGCCCTCGAAGCGGAGGATCACCTCGCCGGAAGCCGTTCGCTGACCCGACACCGATGGGCCCGGCTTTCCACCAACAGGCTTCGGCGGCTTCGTTGGCGTCCCTCGCGCCAACCAGATCGGATTCGCGTACCCGTAGCGCGCTGGAACCTGGCTCCCGATGTCTCCGAACGTGCTGACGAACGCCCGCACAAAGAACCGGTCGGGCGGCACGCCCCGGTCGGCCTGGTACCAGTCGAGATCGAGCGTGGTGGAGGCGGTGTAGTGATACTCATTCGCCGTCGCCGGACGCCGGGTGAGATTATGGCCCGAGTCATATCCGAGCCAGTAACCATTCCTGAACCGACTATATTGATGACCATTCGAGACATAGCCCTCGCTTCCCAGGAGGCTGCCAGGATCGCGATCGGGATCCCGCACCCCGTCGTTGAACGGCACATACACCCTGCCTTCACTCGGGCGCGCAGGGCGCGGCGTGTAAACTCCGACGTAAAAATCCACCTTGTTGATGGGTCCGAACTCGGGCGTCGAAAGACACTCCGCCACGAGGGTGATCTGCTGCCCTCCGGCGGAGGTCTTGTCGAACTTATAGAAATCCCCCATTTGGATGTCGGCATCGTCAATCACGCCGTTGGTGTTCACGTCGATCGCCATTCGGATGGCAGGGCCATCCGTGACACAGAATCGGCCGCCTCGAAGCGAGTGAATGATTTGTTCCTGGGTATGCGCGCGAATCGGCCGGCCCACGGGCGGCGGCAGCGGCAGCGGCCCAGCCCGTAGGGCGGCCCCCCGGGGGTCGTCCGCCTGTGAGGTTCCTGAGTTGCTGACGGAGTCCGCTGGGCCGCGCCGGGTCACACCCCCGCCGACACCAATCGGGACGGACGGTATCTCGGTCGCGAGGATCGGACCTTCAGGATCGCCGACGAAGACCAGGTTTCGAGGCTTCCCGATCGCCGTGTCGTTGGCGTCGTCGGTGCCCAGGAAATAGCCGGCGCGCCGATAACTGAGGTCGCCGTGGGCGTCGGACCCGCCGCCCATGAAGACGCGGCGGGGTTCGTTTGGCGGCAGCCACGCCAGGCTTTGGTTGGCCTCGAAATTCAAACCGCGCAGGTTGAGCATGTCCCAATCGTAGGCGCCCTGGTGAAGCTGGTGTTCGGTGTCGTGCGTGGACGCCTGCCAGGCGCCTGAGGGAATGTCGAAGGGTTTCAGTGAGAATTGGCCGCCGATGAAACCGCCGGAGATGAATCCCCGGCGGACTTCTTCGGTCGGCAACGCGATATTGTGGTATTCGTCGGGAAGCAAATCGATTCCGAGCGCGCTGCCGATCAGGATGACGAACTGCTCGAACAAGCTGTTGCTGTCGGCCTCCAATTTCTCATGGCGTTCGAATCCGAATTCGGCCCCAAGGTAGTGAGAGCCATCGCCGTCGTCCCGGCAGAAGTCGTGGCTGCAAATCCTGGAATAGAAGCGCTTGTCTTCATTCCAGAATTCGAGGCCGAGCACGGCCGGCGATCGAAACGCCTTCAAGAGCATGTGGTCCCGCGTCCAGGGAACGCCGTTCGGACCCGGAGTCCCGTTACCGCCATTCAGATGATGGGCGACGAAGACCACTCCTTTGCGCTCAAATTCCGGAAGCAGATCCGAATCCAGCCGTCGTGTCGCTCCCCCGAACTTGCTTGTGCGGCTTTCAATGAAACTGGTTTCGCCGCCCGTTTGCAGGTCCGAAACGTTCGGGAAGTAGACCAGGTGCTCGCGACCATAGTACTCGAGTGAGGCCACGCCCTGAAAATCGTGCACGAGATAACTCGACCCTGCGGGTTCGAGAATGGCGGATCTCGGATCGTCACAACCCTGTGGGGAACAGAGTGAGGACATCGTGAACCACTGCCCGTCGCCGTACGGGAATCGAACTTCCAGGGACGCCGGGGCATTGTATTGGTCAATGGTCGCCTTGCTGAGTTCCGGGATGGCATCGACCTCTCCGCCGAGAAAGAGCTGGGGCATCACTTTGTGAGAAAGGTAGTTTTGCGGCCAGCCGTTGCCCCCCTGGAGCGAGGCCTCCCGGTTGGCGCCGTGGTCTCCGTAAATCAGGTCATGACAAAATGCGTAACGTTGCCTGTCGAGGTCGCGCAGGTAGCCATAAGTCAATGCGACATTCTCCTCCAGGACCTTGTCCCCCTGCGAATGGACGATCTCGGGAAGATCGTAGTAGGCGGGCAGATCGGCATCCACGATCTGGGCTGAACTTGAGGCATGCTCCGTGGCGAAGAGAAAATCCAGGCCCATCGCGCCCATGGCTCGAATGACACCGCGGTAATTGTAGGCCGCTTCTCCTTCGTTATCGGTGCCTTGTGCGTGATAGTGGAAGTCCCCGTAGAGCCACCGATCGTCGAAGCGTGGAAGTGGATTCGGCGAAAGATAGACGCTCACATAATTCTTCAGCGTGATCCAGGGGGAATTCTCCGTCGGGTTGTCCTGGAATGGGAATTCCAGGTGCTGCCATGGATCCCGCAACAACAGCATCTTGATCTCGAGAAGGACCGTCTCGCCCGGCTGCGGATTCTCCGGCGCGAACCAGAGATTGGCATGCCACTCGCTCGTTTGCGACACCTCCCGAAAGGCCTCCGGATTCTCTCCCTTCCATCGTCGGCAGACGCGATGGTCGGGAGCCTGGTCGTCCGAGGGCCACATCCAGTCGCCCACAGTCATTTCAATTTCCCAGAGATCATCAAGGTCCAGCACCTGCGTGCGCGGTGTCGGCGTGATCTGCCGGATTTCAATGTGATGAATCCTGCCCAGGGAAACCAGCGTGTCCGGCAGGCCGACCTTCGTGAACGCGCCTTCGAAGGGCTGTGTCCCGAGGGCATAGAAGATGTCGTCCAGGCGGCAATGCATGGCGTCATGAATCGAGAGTTGAATCGGGATGGCGCCGTAGTGGGTGGAGCCGTCCGACCGGATCTCCGGTTCGATCCGCCAGGGGGCGTCGAAAGCAAATTCAAACGTCCCTTCGAGGCCGCTCATCGCGAAGGTCCGTCCCGACAGGAGGAGGCACATCGCCGTGCCCAGGATCACGGAGTGAAGGTTCCCTGGCCGGCGTGAAGAAGAGGAGGTCATCATGGATGCTTGCAGGGCTGGGGCGGCCCGGATCAGGGGACGAAACCCTGGAGCGTCAACCTCCGCTTCGAGGCCCCTCTGACCGGGTGAGCCGGATTGGACTTACAGGGAATGGATTGGCCTGCCCGCGGCGGAATCTTTCAAAATTCCAACCGGGATCACGGGTCAGCCCAGGCAAGGCCGAGCCCCGCCAGTTCCTTGTGAAGCTCCTCGAGGTTCCAAAGCTGGATCGACTGGTCATCGAGCGTCACAGCCAGATAGCGGTCGTCCGGACTTAAATTCGCTGTGGTCACCGCTGCCGGACTGGGACTGGTCACGCGCACGACCACGTCTCCGGAACCCGCATCCACCAGGGAGACATCCCGTCGCGCCAACGCCGCCGCTATCCTTCGTCCGTCCACGGACCATGAGATCTCGCCTCCTCGCAGCGACACATCCGATCGCGGTCGATGCCACAGGACCCGTCCGGTCGAACCGCCCGCGCATCGGAGGCCGTCTGCGTCCAGCACGGCCAGTCGGTCGTTGTCCGGACTGAATGCAAACCGTGGAACGCCGCGCACCGTCGTCGACCAGGCCTGGACCTCGTCCGCCAGCCGGATGACCCGAAGGCGGTCGCCAATCGAGACGGCCATCCAGGTCCCGTTGGCACTTGTGGTCATCCACTCCTGCTCCCCAAAGGCCTGCAGCGGGCGCCACTTCCCGCTGCCGGAGCCGCGATACAACACGCGCGTGCCCCGCAACACCGCGAGTGGAGTGCCGTCGGTTCCGAGAGTAAGGGCGCGGAGATTGTCGCCCGCCGATTGGAGACTCCGACCGGGAGGATCGTCCGCGATCCCTTTCCGCGCCACCCACGACGCACCGCCCTCATCCGCTCCAGAATCGAACCCCGCCGTGAGATCCCAGACCTCGCCACCCTTCAAGCCGCCGAGGTAGAGCCGATTGCGTCCGGGTGCAAACCGCACGGCATAGATCTCGTCATCTCCGCATCTCCCTTGGGGGCTCAATCGAGGCAGGCCCAGGACTTGAACGCCATCGGTCGTGGTCACGGCCAGTGAGCGGCTGTCGGGACTAAACGCCGCGTGGACAGGAATCTTCTTGCCGTCCCGCCCTGCCGCCTCGGGTCGCCACCGCGCCAGGAAGCGGGGAGTGCCGCATTCGAGAAGCACGATTTCCGGTTGCTCTGCGCCATCCGCCACCATGGCGCAGCGTGAGCCGTCGGCACTGAACCGGAGGGCCGAGGTCCATCCGTCGTGAATCAACTGCACCTCTCCGGAATGCCAGTCCCAGATTCGAAGCGTGCCGTCCCAAGAGGACGTGGCGAGGTACTGTCCTTCGGGATGAAACCCGGCGGCGACGACCTCGGCGCTGTGGCCGGTGAGCTGCCTGGACGGCGACTGAGGATCCAGCAGATCCAGAAGCGGAACAGGACCGATCAGGACAGTGGCAGCCAGGTACTGACCGTCCGGGCTCAAGGCGAACTCCCCCATTTCGACGCCCCTGGGTAGAGGACGGCATTGCTCCTGGCGGAGCGCCGCGCCCCGGAGGAGGTAGGCTTTGGCAAACCAACGGCTGAACCCGAGGACGCGTCCGCCGTCGCGTGACGGCGTCAGCCACATCAATTGTTCCGCCGTCGGGTATCGGTGAATCACCGACGGGTCTTTGAGGGAAACCCACTCCAGGCCTCCACCCGCCCTCGGCGTCAGGATGCCTTGACGCCAGAACACTGGGCGCAGGTGCCTCCCGAAATCCGCCTGGCGAAGCACCACCCGTAGCGAGTCCAGGTTCCAAACCCACGTCTCCCCCGTGGTATAGCGGACCATGAGACGCCTGCCATCCGGACTGAACGGACCCAGGAACCTCACGGCGGCTGGGCCAGATGGGAGCGAGCACTCCACCGAGGTCCCGGGAATCGACAGGATGCGCACCGTGTTCGATGGCCCAATCACGGCAAGATGCTGGAGTTCCTCGTCGAGCGGCAGATCCCATTGACGGTCGAATGTCGCCGGCCACCGTCCGATCTCGCGCAGATCCACCCGGGTGAGGGCGGCGACGGCCTCGTTGCGCGCCATTGCCATGAGCTTCGCATATTGCCCGGACGAAACGGGAGCCACGGAGTTTGTCGACAACGCGTGCAGCCGGTTTACGGCCTCGACAATTCGCGCCAGCGTTTCGAAACGCTGGCCCGTGCGCCCGGTCTGGCGATTGGCGGACGCCTGTGCCAGGCGCGATTCGACCAGCGCCAACTGGGTCTCCGCGCGCAATCGATCCGCCTGGAGCCGCGCCCGATGCTCGAGCGAGGCGCGTTGTCTTGATGCCGCGCCCCAACCCAGGGCCGCCACAACGCCGATCGTCGCCAGGGTCCCGGCAAGCCTGATGCGCCGCGCGCGAACCGCGAGGGCGCGGCGCTCGCGGATCGATTGCCCGCTGCTGATCGCCGCCAGGTCCGCCTCCATCTCCGCCGCGCTTTGATAGCGCCGCTCCGGAATCCCCTCGCAGGCCCGGAGGATCACTTCGTGGAGTTCGCACCAGGTCGGATCGGGATCGAGAAGCCATGACTCGGGCAGCCGCGGGTATTGTTTCCGGTCACAGCCCGTGGCCATCTCGTACAAAATGAGTCCCAGGCTGTAGAGATCGGCGGCGGGCGTGCCGGTGCCTTCCGGCGCAACATAACCATCGGTACCCGCAAAACTCGGCGGACCCTGGGTGTCAACGAGACCAACATCGGCCAACCGCGCCCGTCCGTGGACGAAGATGACGTTCGACGGTTTGACATCGCGATGAACCAATCCGTGCCCATGAAGTTGGGTGAGGCCGCGCACCAGATCGGTTGAAATCGCGAGAACCCTCCTCAGGTTCAGGCGTTCGCCGCCAGGAAGCTCCGAAGAGAGGGTGTGGGGGCGATAGGCATCCGGAGATAAGTCGCCAGGCGTCGCCGCCATGGAGGATAATGTTCGGCCTGATTCCTCGGCAGCCGGTTCGTCCGACGCGGGGTCGGCAAGCTCCATCACATAATAGAAGTACCCCTCGTTGTCGTGGCGACCCACGTGCAGCACCTGAACCAGACCGTCCGTCGAGCGGGCGACCGGCTCGTACTGCTCAATGGCCTGGAATTCGCGGTCGTAGGGTTCGACGCCGCTGAAGGTCGAGCGACGAACGACCTTCACTGCGCGCCAGATCCCCATCACGTTTCGCGCAAGCCACACCTCCCCGAAGGCGCCACGCCCGATCACTCGAAAGACCTGGTGATCGGGGATGGAGGGCATCCCTCCTGCCATCATGGGATCGCGAAGCTGCGCGCAGTCGCTCATTCCATCCAGAGTCGATTGGATTGTTGCGCCTTGCTCCCGTCCCCTGGCGGACCTCTCCCCGGTCCCGCGTGGCCGGGATGATCGAGCCGATCCCGGAGGCGTCGAACCTCGGCCTTCACCAGTCCTCCAACGCGATGCTTGATCAGGTAGACTTGCGGCGCGCCGACTCCGAGCGCCTTGCAGATCGTCCGAACAGGAACCCGTTGGACCGCCGCCAGGGTGTAGATCTGCAACTGCCTCGAACTCACCCGCGACCGAATCCGGCGCAGGGCGCATTCGAGAATATGGTGTTCCCATTCGGCTTCCCAGACAGCGTCCAGCGGGTCGGCCCGGTTGTCGGGGATGCGCTCGAAAATGGCCGTATCGCCCGCCGGAGTTGCCGGGAGTTCCTGGTGAAGATTGCGCGTGCGCCAGGTCTCCCGCCAGTGACGCGCGACTCGCCGGCGGGTGAGAGTCAACAGCCAGGCCTTGAACGAGCCTCGTCCTGGGTCATAGCGGAAATCAGGCATCTGCTGTGCCACCGCCTTGAGCACGTCCTGGGCGACATCCTGGGCATCGGCCTCCCGCAGGCCGGACTTTCTGCCAACCGCCATCAATAACGGCCAGTACGTGTCGAAGAATTCACGCCACGCCGCGCCGTCCTCCGACTGCCGGAGACGCACCAGCAAGCTCGCCCGGGTGTGATCGAAATCGCTCACCGACGTCAGGGACGCGGACCCCGGCCCCTTTCTCTGGATTGTCTGGCCGCCCCGGCAATCTTTCAACGAAGGTGTCCGGCGGATCCGTGTCCGGCGACCTCGACGGCGTAGGTGTGCGTGGCGCCGTGCCGGTTGGACCGGAACACCACCCAGAGGCCATCGGGGGTGAAACTTACGTTGGGTCTGCCAATGCCGGCAATGAGTGTCTCGTCGGCATTCACCGTGACATTTCCGCGGGGATCAAGGCCCGGCGGCAGGCTCGCGACTTGCCGCTCCGCGTGCGTTTCGAGGTTGGCCGCCCACACCTTGCTCTCGCGGATGTAGCAGATGTCGCCAGTCTTGCGGCCCACCACGAGGGGTTGCACCCGGCCCTCCACGACCTGATCCGTTTGGCGTGTCTCGAGTGTGATCGTGGCGATTCCGCGCGGATCGGCGGTCGTCACAACCACTTTTCGGCCGTCGACGGAGTACGGGTGTTGGTGAAAGTAGAGACTCGCCGTTCCCGGTCTCTCGGACAGGCGCACCACACGATGGCCTGTGTCGGGATCGACCCATTCGACTGGAGGTTCGGCGGCGGGCGCCTCTCGCGATCCAAAGGCCGAGATGAAGAGGGTCCATGCCAGGCAGGAAGACCGGGGGGATGTCATCGGAAAAGACCAGACGAGATTGCGCGTTCGGGTACAACCCTGTTCTGCATCGGGCATCGCAGGGCGCGTCATCATTGAGGCGGTTGGTGGCGCGAACCTGTGTGAGCGTGTCTTTTGGACAAGGGACAATAGATGACATGGGTGCTGGCGGATGAGCGAAACAGCCGGGGGCAAGTCCCGCGGGCGTGTGCACAGAAATCGATTGGAAGGTCTGGTCGCGCCAACTTCCCCTCGTTCGCTCGGGTCCACGTTCAGAGTTGGCTCCCAGAGGCCGGTGCGTCACGTCGAACGACGGCTAAGGATGGTTGTCAGCTTGTTGTCAGCAGGCCCGAATCTACGACGATCACCATATGCCGGCGGGTGGAGAGAGAGGAGGTTGAGCGCCGCCACGGTGAAGTCGTCCCGGAGATGCCGGTGATCGCGCGCGCGAGATCACGGCCGAACCGTCCGAGGTCGTGACCCGCACTCTGGCGGCACACGGCCGGCGTGCCTCGGCGTCCGAGACGGACGAGGAATCGGTTGGTGGTGCGAGAAGGATTCGAATCGAGAAGAACAGGACTACGGTTGTGCGGATTTCTTCGCCAACTCATTGGCTTGGTTCCGCATCCTTCACCGCCTCGAGAAACGCGGAAGTCGTCACGACGAACGATTCCGAAGAATTGCTGTCAACTCTTGTCAACCGGGGAGCCGTTTCGGACCTCGTCACAAGGCGATTTCGGGCCAGACTCGGAATCGGCGTCGGCCATGGATTCGGTACGCATTGAAGTGCTGGTCCAGACTGAAAATATCGGTGAGGTGTTGCTCCTCGGCGACCAACACAAGGCTGGCATCGGCAAGGTCCATCGGTAAGTCCTTGTACTTCCCCATCAAAGCCCGGAGACGCGCTGAATGCTCGGCGGCAGGACCATCGACGACCAAGTTCTGCCCGCGGACTAGCTCCCACAAGGCATCCTGGGCTGACCAACCACCGGCATCCCCCAGTAGGTAGATGGCTTCCGTGAAAGCAGGCCACGTCGTAACCATCGGGCCGCGAAACCGCTTCAAGCATTCGGCGCAGGCCTGGTGGTCCGGTTCGCCCCGATCCAGGAGGGCGACCAAGGGTCCTGCATCGGTGAGGATCATTGGACGTGCTTGCCGCTCCGAAGCAGGGCCCGCATCGCCTCGCCCGTGCGCCGCGCCCGTCCGCCACGGGAACGAATGATGCCTAGCACCGGCTGAACCCGTTTCGAGAGATCCTCTTGAAGGACTTCAACACACTGCCGCTCGATGGCCCCACGGATGAACTCCGAATCGGAGACGCCCATAACGGTAGCGGCTCGCGACAGACGGTCGCGGGTCGCATTGTCGAGACGGACGGTTTTGACCATGGGCTCAATCTGTGCTACGCAATACGCCAGCGTCAAGTGTATTACAATTGGACCGAAGACCTCGAACCCCTGTCGGATGGCACGGAGGCCGAGGGGCCCTCTGGGCAAGAAAAGCTCTTCAGAGTCGTCAATCAACGCACGGTATCATCGACCGGAATGAATAGGTCATCGACCGGATTCGAATCGAGCCGGGGGCAAGTCCCGCGGACGCGGGAAGCGCGGCCCCGCCTTTCGAACGCGAGAGCCGTCCGCGGCGTACCAGCTGAGTTGCCAGAGACCCGTGGCGAGGGGCTTGATGGTGACCGAGCCCCGTTTCACGGCTCGGGACTGTCAGTTTGTTGTCAAATCTGTCAATCTGACACTCGTAACTGTTTGATAGCGTGGGTGGTAGGAGAAGGATTCGAATGGAGAAGAATCAGACTACAGTTGTGCGGTCTTCTTCGCCAACCACCTGTCTGTTCGGTATCATTCGAGTCACCAAAAATGGAATAAGTCGTCAGACCGAACCAATCCGAAGATTGACTGTCAACTTTTGTCAACCGGAACGGGTCGTCCGACCGGCATTTCCGAGCTCCTTGAATGGGTTGAATACCTTCAGCCCCGGTCGGCGGAAATCCGTGTCGTTGCCCGTGACAATCGTCAGATCGTAGCGACGCGCGGTCGCCGCGAAGTAGCTGTCTTCGACCGGCATCGGCTGGCCGGCTTGCTCCAGCAGGAACTTCTGATCCGCCCAGACATGCGCCGTGGCCACATTGAAGGTGAGGATTCGGCCTTCAAGGGCTTCGACACTATGTCGCAGCCACTGCTGCAACCCCGTCCGCGTGCGCCCTTCCTTGGTACGGACCCAGTATGCAATTTGGGCGATCACGATCGTGCTCGTGTAGCAGGCGTCCTGCTCGCGCTCCAGCCATTGAATGACCGCGCGGTTGCCCCGGCTCTTCGCCGGTTGGCTCAGCACGTCGGCATCCAGGAGCCAGCTCACAGCATGCGTCGTTTGGGTAGTGCCCGACTACGGGGAGGAAGATCATCCATGGGCACGGGACACTGCTTCCAAACCTCCAGCCAATTGGACTTCCGCTTCACGCGGCGGAGGATCACGACGTCATCCTCGGCGTCGAACGAGGCATCGAACTGATCTCCCGGAGCGGCGGGTGCAAGCGCCGCCGGGATGCTGACGCGGCGTTTGGCATCCATCGTAACCATCATGGTGGGATTGTCCCACCCAAGGCCACTGACTGTCAACGGTGCGCTCTGGTTGGCGCCAGGGGATCGCTGCATTCCGAGTTCGGTTCCACCCGTCTCTCCTTTGATCGGCTTCCTCGGATTCCAGAGAGGGGTTGGTGTCCCAACAGTCATGCCCCTTTGCTACCAACCCCGCTGCGATTCGATCGGCCCACACTGTCGAATGTCAGGGTTTGACCCTATTGCCCCCAACCCTCGGGGGGCGCGAGGCCGAACTATTCTCCGACGGATTAACGGATGGATCGCGAACCGCACGAGGCGCCGGCGCACGGCGGATGACAACGCGGGGGCGAAGGGACGTTGGCGGCCGACGTGTCAGCGCCGGAAGAATGTCGCCGACGCATGAACCTCCAGTAAGTGTCGTCAAATAATCCGTCGGGAGGCTTGTGTTTCCGCCCCATGTCACTTCGGCAATGTCAGCGAAGATTGAGCACTTTCGGTGGCAGCACCTCGCGCCGATTCCGGCGGAGTCTTGAGCGGCCCACGAGATGTTGGGCGTATCTTTTTCCGTTGCCCTTGCGGCTTGGCTTCAGTCACTCCGCGGCTGCGCAGATACGCGCGCAACCGGCTTTCACTCACTTCCAGACCGTGCGTCTTCAACTCCGCCACGATGGCGCCCAGGGGCACGCGGTGTCGGCGTAGTTCCACCAGCGTGTCGCCGACCCGATCGAGCAATGTGCTGACGCTCTTGCGCTGGCCCAACTCACCGCGCTTCAAGCGGTCGAGCAGCGCCTTGTTGACCGCCTCGAAGTCGATCCTCGTTTCCAGTGCCGCGAGCTCCGCCTGCGTTTTCATGGTGTTTCTTTCTGTCGTCGTCTGGTTCGTCACCTCGTGCGCCGGAGCGCTCGGCATTTCGAACGAGTCTTCGACGTTCTGTTGAACGCCGTCTCGATCGGACTTTGGAGCGCTCCTTCGATCGTTTTCCTCCGATCCCGAGGAGGGGTTGGTGTCTTACGCAATTCTCCGCTGATCACCTCCCGCAGTCCTGCCACACCCCCCCGCGGTGAAGGTTGTGTCGCTGCGAGACAATTCGCGGACGGTATTCGTGCAACGATCCGGGGCATGAACCACGACTTGAAGACTGCCAGATCGGATGGAGGTGCGGATTCCGGCGAGTGACCGATGGACGACTCGCGTATTTTCTAGGCGCACCGGGAGTCAACCTGTCTATTGAGAATGAGGTAGAGATCAGGATGAGACAATGCGTTGAAGCTGGTCGGAGAAATGCACTATTTCCGCGATTTTCCATGCATTCCGACCTTCTCCGTCGTTACGATCCAGGGAAGCGCCCGCTTCCAACAGCAACTTGATTATTTCTGAATTGCGGCAGTTGATCGCAATCTGAACGGGCCTTTCCCCATACTCTCCTGAAGCATTTGGATCGGCGCCAGATTTGAGTAACGTGGCAATTTCTTCGAGGTTTTCGCGATAAACGGCGATGTGCAACGGCATGCTGTTCCACCTGCCTGGTTGGTTCACGCTCTCCAGACGAACTCCGGCAAATTCGGGCAGGTCCTGATACTCACGGAGTAATTCTTCAAGCGGTGAATTCATAAGCCGCAGGGATCGCACTGATTCTTTATCTTCTCCTCAAGGGTTTGGATCGTACGGTTCCTTTGGTTAATCTGATTCACATGCCCCTCATAGGTGTCGTTCCACTTATCGATATATCCCTGTCTCGCCCGGACGCATTCCTTCTCGCGCTGCACGACCCAACGCCAGTAGGCGCACCATTCTGCAAGGGTCCTCGGATTCTTCAGATTTGGGGGAGTGGGCTGATCGCAGATTTTGTGGTAGGCCTTCCGTTCGGTAAGTTGCTGCTCCGCTATCTTATTTGCCTCTTCAGCCTGCGCGTTTTCGTCGTTCAGCGCAGACAATTGCAGGGCGAGTGCTAAGTCTGCTCCAAGCACCGCACCGGCGTAAGCCGAAGTAGCCAGAATTGCCGCCCCGATTGGGCCTCCAGCGGAACCCGCTTCAGCGGCGGTCAGACTTGCCGCACCAGCTCGACACAGACATGAAGCCACCTCTTTGGCCAAGAGGCCTTGAGCATCGTAGCGATGAACTGGAGAATTACCCAAAAAGCCATACAGGTTCAGTCCACTTTCCTCGAAAATGGGATCTCTGTTTGGCCACCTCCCCAGACTGGGCGAGTACGGCCGATATTCGTAGAGGACCAGGTCCGTGATGTCTTCGGTGCGCTTGGTGGAGAACCGGAATGGATTGTCTTTGGCGATGGTCCCGGTGCCTGTCAGGCGGATCGTATTCCCGAAGGGATCTTCGTGGGAAGTACGTGAACTTGCGCGAAGCCACGCAATGACAGCTACTTGTCGGTTCTGGCCCCGATTTCGGAAACGCCTCCCTTGGGTATGAGTACAGGCAGCTCTTCGCACCGCTATTCGCGGTCGGGCGGCGGCGGTACGGCTGGGGAAGGAAGCGCTGCCGATCACGGTTCGAGATTGGCTTCGTTGCAGTTGTCTGCGCCAGCTTTCTGGGACCTCTTGGCCTCGTCCTCGGCTTCCATTCGGTCCAGCATGGCAAAACCCTGGCGTGCGCTCTCTTCGAGGAACGCCATTAGATCGCGCTCCTCGGCGTCGAAGGCGTCGGATTCGGATCGGGGAAGATTCACGGGAGCTTCATAATATCAGGACGTTGATCCCTTGGACGTATCTAGTCCCCTGCAGATCCGGCCAGGCGCTCAGTCGAAGAGCTCCGGGCTGAGGCCGGACTGGCGGATGATCGATCGCAGGGTTCCTCGCGGGATTTCCTTTCGCGCCGCCGGCACGATCGTGGTCCGTCCGGCGGCGTTGCGATATTTCTGATGACTGCCCTTTTGCGCGACGAAGTGAAAGCCGTGGTCCACGAGGATGGCGACGACTTGCGCCGAGCTCAAAAGCCTAGGCATTCACGAGACTTTCTCCGACCGACACCTCCTCGACCCGCTGGTAGTCGCCACCCTCGTTGTCCTCGAAGTAGAGCTCGACCGCTTCCTTCAAATTCTCGACGGCCTCTTGGACCGTGGAACCGAAGCTGGACACGTCGACGTTGAGGCATTGGGCCACGTAGTGGGGCGCCTCCTTGTACACGCAGTATTGGATGCTCCGCATAGATCGGTCCTTGGGGTTCAAACGCCTGGGGCGGCGGGGTGGGGGCGCCAGTCGCCATCGATCTTCTCGCAGCCTTCCTGGATGATGCGCTTGAGTTCGTCGGCCTCCTCGGCGGTCAGACTCCCGCCGGTCTTCTGGAAGGCGGCCCGGCGTTCGGTGTCACTGATCTTGGCCAGGCGATGGATGTAGCTGAAGGCCTGCGCCTGCCGGGTGGGCGGCAGACTCCGAAGCTCCACGACGGCTTCCTCAAACGATCCCATGGACAGGACGGTATTCATTTTCTGCGGACCGGTCCAGCCGACCTCCAGGTTCATCCCCGCGGGTGAAAGCGGGTGTGGGCCTCCTTGAGGTCGGTGATGGTCAGGCGCAGGTAACGCTCGGTGGTGGCCAGGGACCGGTGGCCGAGGAGGTCCTGGACGTGGCGCAGATTGGCGTGGTTCTTGAGCAGGTGCGACGCGCAACTGTGGCGCCACACATGACAGGTGACCCGTTTCTTGATCTTCGCGCGTTCGGCGTGCTTGCGCACGAGATCATTGATCGTGTGCGCGTTGAGCGCCCGGCCATTGATCGAGAGAAAGAGGGCGCCCTCCTGCCCATTGGCCAAGAGCTGCGGGCGGATCGTCTTGAGATAGGTCCCGAGGAACTTCACGGCGAGCTGGCCCAAAGGCACGACGCGATCATGCCCGCCCTTGCCGGCGATGATGCGCAAGAGGCCCTCCTCGAGGTTCACGTCTGCGGGTCGCAGGTGGAACAGTTCGTTACGCCGGATGCCGGTCGCGTAAAACACCTCGAGGATGGTTCGGTCCCGGTAGCCCAGGACGGTGGTGATATCGACCGCTTCGAGGATGCGCCGGGCTTCCTGCGGTGTGAGCACGTTGCGCGGCAGCGTGCGAGGCTCGCGGGCATAGGCGACGGCCGCAGCGGGATCGCGGGCAAGGTGTCCCTCGCGGTGAAGGAAGCGGAAGAACGATTTGGTGGCGGCCAGGATCCCGTTCTGGTTGACGGCCCCTCGGGCCTGGCCATGACGGGTGGGTTCCAGGAAGAGCCAATGCTGGAACTGGGCGAGGGTCGTGGCGGTGACGCCTTGGAGATCGGCAATGCCCTGGCAGGCGAGGAACCGGACGAAGAAACGCAGGTGATAACGGTAATCGCTGACGGTGCGCCCGGAGTAGTTGCGAACCTGGAGCTCCGCCAGGAACGCCGAGATGGAGTCGCCGACGTTCATGACCGGCGAAAGCGCAAGGCGTGGCCTTCCTTGGCGAGTTCGAGTTGCGCCGCGTGATCCGTGGACTGCCGGCGGCGGGCCTGCGGATGAGCCTTGGCGTGGGCACGCTTGAGATCGACCACGGTCGAACGGGCGTAGAGCTGCGTGGTGCGAAGCGAGCGATGACCCAGGAGTCGCTGCACGTAGGCGATATTGGCGCCGCCACTGACCAGGTGCGTGGCGCAGGTATGCCTCCAGACGTGCGGTGCGGATCGCGGTCGCGTAAAAGACTTCGAGGATCGTCCGGTCGCGGTAACCCAGGAGGGTCGTGGTGTCGGTGGCTTCCAGTGGAAAGAGGGTCACATCTCACACTTTATCAATGCGAGCACCCGCTTCAGGCGACCTTTCTCGGCGCGGTCTCGCGCCAATCGCCGTTCGTATCGCTTGACGTTGGTCGCCACCACCCCGTAGTTCCGCCAGTGGAAAGAGGGTCACATCTCACACTTTATCAATGCGAGCACCCGCTTCAGGCGACCTTTCTCGGCGCGGTCTCGCGCCAATCGCCGTTCGTATCGCTTGACGTTGGTCGCCACCACCCCGTAGTTCCGCAACTCCACCCGCCGGGCCAGGTCCGCCAGCTTGAGCCCACACAACCGCCGCCCCAGATACAACGCCATATCCCGTCCCGAGTCCCCATACTGGTCCCGAAACTCCGCCCACTTCCGTCCTTTGACCTCCTCGATCGCACGGATCACAGCCTCAAACGCCGGCCGCACTGCCAGCAACCGCCGCGCCCCACGCTGCTCCTGCTCATCTCCGCCAATCCAGTTCCGCAAACTTGCCAGGAACTCGCCGCCGCCCAGCACCACTTGCTCCTGCACCGATTCCCACGGACTCTTCGCCAGCCCCTCCCGCACCGCTGTCTCCACGTAATCCCGCTACTGCCGACGCTGCTCGCCCTGGGGTCCGCCACCAAATCCGAGCACGGTCCGGCATTCGAGCCATTCGGGAGTCGGCTCCAAACCGAGGCAGGCCCGATACGAACTCCACCGGTAGCCTCGCAGCAACGCGATCCGTTCCCGCACGCGGGCCGCGTCGGGAGCGGGGGACAAGCCCACCCGCTGCGCCGCTCGGTCCTCCTTGTCCAAACCCAGCGCTTGGACTCGGACCGGGTTGAGATGCACGTAGCGGCTCAGCGCCAGCGCCCATTCCTCCGGGCTGACGGCCACCGACTTGAACCGTCCCTGGAACAGATGACCGCTGCGCCCGTGCCGACGGTTAAACCACACGCTGTAGCTCATGTTCAACCACTGCACGCTCCGGCTCAGGTTGGCTTCGGCCAATTCCAGCATCAGATGGTAATGGTTGTCCATCAGCACGAATGCATGCAGCCGCACGCGAAACCGAGCGACCATCTCCCCAAGAATCTCCAGGAAATGCAACCGATCGCGCCCGTCCCGATAAATGGCTTTCCGTTCGTTACCGCGGGCCGTGATGTGATGCCGACCGCCCGGCTTCTCAATCCGCAAAGGCCGTGCCACGGGTACGAGGGTATCCCCTTCCGACGGCGCAGCGCAATTGCATAATTGTAAGATGTGACCCCCGTTCCTCCACTCAAGGGCGCCCGTGCCCCGGCTGTGACCTCTTGAAATGCGGGTCCTGGCCTCCGCAAGGTGCGCCGCCGCGGGCCGGGTCGCTTGAAGAGGATGAGGCGTCCCCTGACCAGGCGAAACATCCCCGCCCTGAATCGGGGTACCCGCCTCGCGGGGCGACTCGATGCAAAAGGCGGTCCAACGAACAATCACTCTGGACTCAGCGGGACGACATAGATACCCCGGCGAGATCCGGATCCCGAAACTTCTGAAACCTCCTTCTGTTCACCACTCGGCAATATCCGAAAGACGAGCGAGTCGCTAACGATCACCTCAGCGCATTCATATCCTGACGCCAATATCTTAAGCGAAAGGTTGCCTTTGCTCGCATGGCGATGCACCTCAACTACCCCTTCCGGACCTGTCGAAATCAAAATGTTGGTCGAAACATGCGGCTGCTTGAGCACCCCCCACTGCATTTCTCGCTCGTTCACTCGAAACTGCGGTATCACTAATCCAGTCGAGGCGTCGACTGCCCTGAACCGCAACGTGCTCCCGCACCCCAGAACGGACATCAATAGCATGCACGCCGCTACCGTCGCCCCAATCCTTCCAACAATAATAGTGCGGATCAGCAGTTGCGGGAGTAGCTCAAAATACCTCATAGATAAAAAACTCCGCATCCCAGACAATTGTGACGTGGTCAATGACATAAGTACCGCTTGGGAATCCGAACTCTCCTGGGATGAACACCGTGCGCTTGAACTGAGGCGCTAAATCATTTGGGTTCCTGTCTTCCTGATAAGAGTATCGAGCCTGAGATTCGTAGGCATCTCCGTAGAAAGGCCCACCTCCATGTGTTTGGTACAAGTTGTAGAAACCATCAACATTGTCCGGGACTGAAACATCCCGCAAAATGTCCCTCCCAAGCCCGACGGGATCCACAGCAAAGACTATCGCAACAGACTTAGTCTTGAATCGCCTGTCCCGCTTGATGCCATCTGCCAGCTTCACTGCCGAGTGTCCACCCCAACTCCAGCCTAGAATTTTAATAGGCTGCTGTTGATCGCACTCGGAATAATTTCCATCGCGATTGGTATCGAGATATCTCAGAAGATCAGAACGAGCCTGAACCCATTGCCTCGAGGAATAGGGCTGTCCTTTAAGTATAGGCTCTCTGGTACCAAGATTCTTGACGATTTGTTGGAGCTTCTGGTTGCCGGAGTTGAAAGATCCACTGAGATCGAATTCTCCTCCATAGAACGCCACGATGACTAGCCCGAGAGGATCGATCGTGTCTACGGGGCGGTTAACAGCAAATAGATATGGATTCGGCCCACCCTTCTCTCCAATCGGATCCCTGTTTGGCCAGAAGCCTATGGAATATTCGTAGAAACCATCTCTATTAGAAATGGTCCGCTCCGCAACAGCTCAGGAAGCGGGCCGGACCGGCCATTCGTCGCATACAAGTCGCCATGACGGATCAGGAGTTCGAAGGAGGTGTAGTGGGGGCTATCAACGATAATGCGATAATTTCTTCGATCGGCATCGATCAGGCTCACTTTAAGAATGCCATCTGGCCCGGAGGGGCCGAAATTGTTGGAATCAAACCGTTGCTTCAAGAACCACACGCCATACGATGAATATAACGTGCCGCTGGCATTTTCAAGAGGTTCACCAGTCTTGTTATCCACGACGCGTAGATGCAGGCGTTGTGCACAACCAGTGAGTAGGAATAGTATAATGGCTATTGGAAAGGGGCGCATAACTCAATAAAGCATGGCATCTACTAGGTCTTGTTCCGCGTCCCAAATTATTGTGACATGACTAATGTCTAGTCGTGGGGCTTTCGTAGGTACTGGATAAATTGATAAAGCACCCCCAATTGGGTTGAGGTCGCGCTGGTTCTCACACGGCACGCCCGGTTCGCAGCTGAGTCTCCTCCCGTGGAAATTAGGGAATGCATCTCTTCCCCGTGTCTGATAGCGATTTACGAAATTCTCCACGTTCTTTGGGACCGTCGAGCTTCCGAATGGGCGTAGGAGACTTACCGGGTCGACGGTAAATACCATGCGCACATCCTTCTTTTGGAACTTATCTGACTCGAGAATTCTTCTAGCGAGTTGAACGGCTGTGACGCCGCCATAGCTCCAGCCGAATATTTTGATGGACTCCTCTCGATCGCAAGGGGGGTTATACTTACCATCGTTGTTGGTATCGACGGCCTCCAATAGTTCGCGAAATGCCGTAGCATCCCTCCTGGCCCGATAAAGCTTCTCACCTCCAGATTTAGGGGTTAACACCCACTCGAATCCTGCGAGCTTATCGCGAATCTCGTCCAACTTCACGTTGCCTTCGTTCGGCCGACTGAAGACTGTGTCGGCTCCATAGAATCCAACGATTATAAGCCCATTCGGATCGACCGCAGTGATCGCATTGTTGGCAACAAAAGTATACGGGTTGAGTCCGCCACCCTCGCCAATCGGATCCCTGTTTGGCCATCGGCCCTGCGCGCTTAACTTTTGGGGTTCTTCTCATCGAAATACGGATTGCATATTTCCAACATTGCTATTGGACGACCAAGCCGGCTCATTTGACAACCACCTCAATTGACCATCAAAGCCAAGGGCAGGAAATCTCATTTCTCGTTTCCCATTCAATCGACGCTTAGGATAGCAGACGGCAATTTGTGCAGGGACATCCATGAAGTGAAGCCATAATGATCCCTCCTCATTGACGTGGTAATCAACAGCATCGACCGTAGACCGAAAGATATTTCCGCGAGATCGGAGGACGTTTGATTTCAAATTTGGAACGAAGATCTTTTCACTATTATCAGGAATTTGAGAAATTAAAGCGTGAAGGATTTCTATCATCTCGTCCTGAATTATTACGTTCTGTCTTCTTTGTTCTGAGTTGGGGCCGCAGGACAGAGTTGAGATAGCTAATACAGCCCAAATAACCCGTTGAAAACCTCGATGGAAGGCATTCATTCCCAACTTCCCGTTAGGGCTTAAAATTGATCAGGTGACCAAAAGCCCATTTGCATTCACCCTCGTGGAGGATAATTTCGACGTTGGGACCGAATACCTCCTGCAAATATGATCTAATCAGCGCCCCGCCCGTCCCTGCTCCCGAATTACACATTGCAAAATCGATGGTAGCTGGTTTGCACAGGAAATTTCCAATTTGCCTCAGGCTGCTTTCCTGCTGCCGATAGACGGCAATCTTTTGTGGGCTTTCATTTGCTAATATAGCAGCGCGAAGTCTTACCAGTTTCTCCTCATCAAGAACCATTCCAGTCCCGAGCGGAAGAACACCCGCGTTGCCATTATGTGCGGTTAACGTGAGCATTTTGACGCAGCAGGTACCCTCCCTTGTCTCTCTTCGAATATCCTCCACGATGCCAGGCAAATTGTTTATCCACTTGGTCTCGCTCGGTTCTGCCAACTTATCGCCTATCAATTCCAGACCGGTTGAATCATCGAGATCATAAAACATTGATCGTGAGCAGGGCGGATGACACAGTGCGGCATTGGATCCTGGAAAATCATGATCGGCTGGAGATAGCAACCCAAACGGGTCGTATCCGGCCACCACCTCGTTCCGAACAAACGCATACAGATTCTCGCTGCCTTCTTCACCCAAGGGATCCCTGGATGGCCACCGCCCCAGGCTCGGGGAATACGGCCGGTACTCGTATAAGACCAAATCGGTGGTGTCGTCGGTGCGCTTGGTGGAGAACCGGAACGGGTTATCCCTGGCGATAATACCGGTACCGGTCATGCGGATGATGTTCCCGAAGGGATCTTCGTGGGAAGTACGTGAACTTGCCCGAAGACACGCAATGCCAGCTACTTGTCCATTCCAGGCCCGATTTCGGAAACGCCTACTTTGGGTATGAGTACAGGCGGCCCTTCGTGCCGCTATCCGCGGTCGGCCGCTGACGATACGGCTAGGGAAGGAAGCGCAGCCGATCACGGTCGTGATTTTGGCCCTGTTTTGGTTCCTGGAGCGAGCATTATGGGAGCAGCAAGATTCGGGTGCAGGCGCGAACGCTTTAGAGCGAAAGGCGTTCGGCGAGCTTGTCCAGGACCAGATTCCATTCCGCATCGGTCAACCTCCCGAGCTTGCGCACCAGACGCGGCACGCTCACCGAATGGATCTGCTGGAAGTGGAAGGCGCCCTCCTGCCTGAGGAATGGCTTGGGGATCGCCACTTCCCAGCGGTTGCCTCGCAAGGCCGTGGTATGGGCAAGAACCGTGATCAGGGCTAACTCGTCGTCCGCGGGGAAGTCGGTCAACAGAATGCAGGGCCGGATCTTGCCGACCATGCCCAGGTCCACCATCCAGATCTCACCCTTGCGCGCGTCGGGCATGGGCTTCGTCCTCGGCCTCCATCGCATCGAGTATCGCGAAGCCTTCCCGGGCGCTCTGGTCGGCGGCGGCCAGGTCTTCCTGCTCGGCTTCCAGGGCGATGATCCGCTGACAGAGTTCGCGCCGCTCCTGATGGGTCAGCTTCGGGAGTTCTTCGATGATCTCGGCCATGCTCATGCTGGCTTAAAAGTGGGCGATCGGTGCCGTTCTGTGCAAGTTCATCCCCGCGGGTGGAAGCGGGTGTGGGCCTCCTTGAGATCGGTGATGGTCAGGCGCAGGTAACGCTCGGTGGTGGCCAGGGACCGGTGACCGAGCAGATCCTGAACGTGGCGCAGGTTGGCGTGGTTCTTGAGCAGGTGCGACGCGCAACTGTGGCGCCACACATGGCAGGTGACCCGTTTCTTGATCCTCGCCCGCTCGGCGTGTTTGCCAACGAGATCATTGATCGTGTGTGCGTTGAGCGCCCGGCCATTAATCGAGAGAAAGAGGGCGCCCTCCTGCCCATTGCCCAGGAGCTGCGGCCGGATGGTCTTGAGATAGGTCCCGAGGAACTTCACCGCGAGCTGGCCCAAAGGCACGACGCGATCATGCCCGCCCTTGCCGGCGATGATGCGCAAGAGGCCCTCCTCAAGGTTCACGTCTGCGGGTCGCAGGTGGAACAGTTCGTTACGCCGGATGCCGGTCGCGTAGAACACCTCGAGGATGGTTCGGTCCCGGTAGCCCAGGACGGTGGTGATATCGACCGCTTCGAGGATGCGCCGGGCTTCCTGCGGTGTGAGCACGTTGCGCGGAAGCGTGCGAGGCTCGCGGGCATAGGCGACGGCCGCAGCGGGATCGCGGGCAAGGTGTCCCTCGCGGTGAAGGAAGCGGAAGAACGATTTGGTGGCGGCCAGGATCCCGTTCTGGTTGACGGCCCCGCGGGCCTGGCCGCGTCGGGTGGGTTCGAGGAAGAGCCAATGCTGGAACTGGGCGAGGGTCGTGGCGGTGACGCCTTGGAGATCGTCAATGCCCTGGCAGCCGAGGAACCGGACGAAGAACCGCAGGTGATAGCGGTAATCACTGACCGTGCGCCCGGAGTAGTTGCGCACCTGTAGCTCGGCGAGGAACTGCGGGATGGCGTCCGTGACGCTCATGATCGTCGGAAGCGCAGGGCGTGGCCTTCCTTGGCCAATTCGAGTTGCGCCGCGTGACCCGTGGGCTTGCGGCGCCGGGCCTGCGGATGCGCTTTGGCGTGGGCATTCTTGAGATCGACCACGGTCGAACGGGCATAGATCTGCGTGGTGCGCAGGGAGCGGTGCCCCAGGAGTCGCTGCACGTAAGCGATATTGGCGCCGCCACTCACCAGGTGCGTGGCGCAGGTGTGTCTCCAGACGTGCGGCGTGACGGGGATGCCGACCTGGCGGCCGTAATGACGGACCATCACTTCGATGGCCTGGCTCTTGAGCGGACCGTGGGGAACTAACGACGACAACCACAGGGCACGCTGGTCACTTTGCGCCCACCGGCTGCGGACTTGATCGAGGTATTCGCGGAGGTGTCCACACGCCTTCTTTCCCAGCGGTGTCACCCGTTCCCGGTTTCCTTTGCCGCGGGTGACGCGCACGAAGCCATTCTGGATGTCGACGTCCTGGACCTGGAGGGCGGTCAGTTCCGCCAGGCGCAGACCGGTGGAGTAGAAGACCTCGAGGATGGCGCGGTCGCGCACGCCTTGCGGAGTGTTGCCGTCGGGTGCGGCCAGGATTCTGGCGGCTTCCTCACGGGTCAGCACCCGGCGCGCAAGTCGATCGGGGATCCGGGCCGAGGGGACGCCGGCGCACGGATTGGACAGGAGCACGTCCGTTGCCTCGAGGTGCTCGAAGAACCGGCGCACGGCCTGCATGCGCGCGGTGATCGTCCAGGCGCTGAAGCCGTGGGTCTTCAGCCAAAGTTGGTAATCGCGAACGGTCTGCCGGCCGATGTCGCGCACGTCGGTGATGGGAACCTTGGACAGCCAGCCAAAGAACACCTGCAACGAACCGCGACGGCTGGCCAGGGTCGCGGGCGAGAACCGGCGCACGCGCAAGGACTCGAGGAACTGCTCGCGCAATGGTTCCAGGTTCATCGCGCACCTCCGGGCTCTACGAGTACGGACGCATCCTGGTGCCCATTTTCTCCCATAGTCCCTCCTCCGGGTTGGCTCGAAGTGACGTGACCATTGCCGGAACTGCCTGCCATTCCACGGGTTGAAGCGCCTTCAACTTCGTGGAACCCGTTCAACGAAGTGCCCTCGAAGTTCTTCTGGTCCCCTCGAAGTGCCGAAAAGTCCCTCGAAGTGACAAGCCCCAGGATCTGGGCTTCCCTCTGCAACTGGTCCACCGATTTCAACCCGGCGAGGAACCGTTCTCCGTCGTCGCCCTGGCCGTCATAGAGCAATCGGTAACGGAACGGCTGACCCTGGCGGCCGGAAACGGGCAGCACGTATTCCAGTTCGGCCAGTTCACCCAGGTAGGTGCGGAGTTGATACTCACTCCATTTGAGGGCCTCGCGCAGTTCCCGCCGGCTGAAGTGCGCATCCTCGGGCTTGGTGCCGATCGCACGCGCCTTGGCCTGGACGAAGTCGTAGATCGCCCGCAATAACTCGTGTCCGGCCGGGAGAGTTCCTCCAACAAGTGGCCAAAAAGGGCGGTGGCCAGGTCGTTGGCGATGGCGATGTCGCCCAGCGTGGTCTCGATGTAATCCTCGTCCAGTTCGGCGTCGTGCTTCACTGGACGCTGCAACTGATGGAGGAAGCTTACCGTCAGGATGAGTCCCAGGTATTTGGATGATTGCGGCGTATCGCCAGTCGCTCGTCGGCGTAGGAAAGCAATGGCTCGAACGCATTGACCACCTTCAGGGGC
>CAWJDJ010000003.1:0-96652 GCA_963841495.1 uncultured Verrucomicrobiae bacterium | reverse complement strand
CCCAGCACCTTGGTGTTCATCTCCTGGGCTTCATCGATCATCAACACGGGCCGATAGAGAGATGCCTCGATCTGGGCCTGCCATTTTTCCCGAAGCGCTTTGGCCCCATTCCAGCGGTTGTGAGGGGATAGGGCCACGCCGAAGAGATATCCCAGTTCGCGGTAGAAGTCGAGTATGGAGGCCTGGGGGCGAGTGAGGATGCCGACCATGACGTCCTGCAGACCACTGAGCCGGTCGGCAAGGATGCGCAAAGCTGCGCTTTTTCCGCTTCCCGGTTCCCCGCTGACCAGGGCGAAGCCGCCTTCCCCCACCTGGTTTTCGATCCTCCAGCAGAAGCTTTCGGTAGGGGGAGTGGGGAAGAAGGCCGAGGTGGGGATGTCGGCGGAGAAGGGGTTGAACTTGAGGGAGTAAAGGGCCAGCAATTTCTTTTTCATGGTTCACCTTCTTTTTCATGGGCACATTCGTCTTTGGGCAGGTATGCTGGGGCAAGCCCCGTGGCGGCATACTGGGCGATGAGCTTGCGCAGCAGTGGCGCCATGGCGTCGCCCTCAGTCTCTGGTGCAGAGGCGGGCACGGCGTCGATGAGGGGCTGCTTGGTTCGTCTTCGTCCATCTGCGTTTTTGTGCTTGTCTTGTGGATATAATCGACAGAGTAGGTACCCGCTGCGGGGGTCAGCGAGGTAGACGTGGGAAAGATCCCAGGAGGCCAAGCGTAGGGTTACCCGTTTCAGATGGCGGTAGCGGGAAGGAAGCTCAAAGCGGATGCCTTCGACGCTGAGCGTGCCGTCTGTTTGTCGTTGGGTGCGTGAGAGCTGAGCGGTGAAGGCCTGATGCAGTTGGGCGCTTTGCGGGCAGGGACGAGCGAGGTCTTTTGCGGCCAAGAATCGACCCAAGGGGGTCTGATCAATCTCGGAGTGCATGCTGCGGTTGTACTCGAGCTCGATCCAGGCCAGGGTCGCCTCATTGAGTTGAGCCAGGGTGAGATCCTTGCATTTCTCCAGCATGGCCAGCAGCCGGCCTTCGACCTGGGCCCAGAAGACCTCTTGCTTCCCGTTTTGATAGGCACTATAGGGCAAGGTCCTTTCATGGACAATGCCCAGACGATTGAGGCCCTGGACGGTCTCGGCGGCGATCATGGCCGAGCCGTTGTCGCTCATCAGCGCCCGAGGCAACCCTCGCTTCTCGAGGCCCTGGCAAAGCCCGTGCACCAGGTTTTCTGCCGTCTCCGAGAGATACCACTGGGCATGAACGCATAAGCGGGAGTGATCGTCGAGCACGCCCAGCAATTGCACCCCAGCCCATTGCCCGTCAGGGAGGAGGACCTTGAGAGATCCGTGATGAAAGTCCAGATGCCAGAGCGCATGGACGTACTCGCTCTGATAACTTCGGACCTCGACGTCTTGGAAACGTTGTTCAGCCTGCTGCGCCCCGGGACTGTTCACGGGGCCGCGACGGGGTCATTTGTCCAGGCCGTGGGCCCGTAAGAACGCCGCACCGACGCGTAAGAAGGCATGGGCCCCAACTCGGGCCTTTGCTCGATGCGCGCCTTCAGGTTATCGGCGTGATATGTGGCGCGCCACATATCACGCCAAATGTGGCCAGTTTGGTTATGTAACGCAATGATGCGATCGGGCCGTCTTTACTGCTCTTCTGTCGATTTTACGCCACATAATCTTCTGCGTCCCTAGACGGTCCTGAGAAACGCCAGGACGCCGTTTTGCTTCTGCTGCGGTCGGCCGCCGCGCAAAAGTGGAGCCTCGCAACGCGCGAGTGCTCTTGCTTTCATTTTTAGGTCGCTTTCTGCGTAAACATACGTCGTCTCAAGAGACACATGGCCCAACCAGACTCGGATCGTGTTGATGTCTACTCCGGAACGGAGCAGGTGCATCGCGGTCGTGTGACGAATTCGATGGGGACTGACGTGTTTGGCTCGGATGGTCGGCGTCTCGAGCCCAGCATGTTGCGCATATCTTTCCACCAGGGTGTGGATGCCATAACGGGTCAATGGCCCTCCACGTTGACTGCAAAAGACGGGTTGGCTGGGAGCCCGTCCCGCCACCAGTTCTCGCATGGCTGTGATGGTGGTCTTCCAGAGGGGGCAATGACGGATCTTTGCGCCTTTGCCATGGAGGGTCACCACTCTGCGGGCCAGGTCCAAATCACCTATGGTCAATCCGGAAGCTTCACTGGCACGCGCTCCCGTATTATAGAGAAACAGCAACAAGGCGTAGTCGCGACAACCCTGTGGTTCACGCCGATCTGGTGCTGCAAGCAGGGCCTTCATTTCGTCTTTCTCCAAATACATCATGGGAGCGGGAGCGTGCTTCTTCAGATGAATAGCCCGAATCTGATGACTCCATTCGAGATGTTCCGGGGCGTTTATCCCTACGAATCGCACCCAGGCGCGCAGAGCGGCCAGCCGCTGGTTAATGGTGGAGGGCCCACAACGCCGGGCATGCTCCAAGTGTAAAATAAATTCCCGGACGATCTTCGGCGTTAGCTGGTCCAAAACCAAGCGGTCGACGGCGCAACGACAGCGCTTGGCCGCCAGAGGAAGAAACACCTGGAATGTATCGCGATAACTTTGCTGCGTGTTAACGGAGTAGTTGCGCTCGCCGACCAAGTGCTCCACCAGGAAGCGGCGAACCCAGGATCCGCCAGGTTATTCATGAGATCCCCCCAACGCATAACGAGCGAATCGCTCGCAGGCCTTTTCGCGAAGTTCTGGGGTGACCGTCGATATCTCTGAGTTGCGCTGAGGTCAACATGACCCAGGTAAGCAGACAGACTCACCAGCAGTGTCTGCAAATCAACCCCTTCGCGATACCACGCTACTAAACGATGGACGGCCGCGGTGTGCCGCAAATCGTGCAACCGAGGTTGGTGATAAGCCCCATCGCTCCGCCTAATGCCTGCCGCCACGCGCAACGCCCTAAAGATTCGGTCGATGGCACAGCAGCTGATTCGGGCACCTCGTTTGGTCCGGAAGAAACGCCGATGGAAACCGTAGGCTGCTGGACGCTTGCCCCCTTATTTTGTCAACTCTTGGGCCAAGCGTGGCCCGATCGGCACCAGCCTCGTTTTGAAAAACTTGCTGCACCGTACACGCAGCAGGTGATCCCTCAGGTCCACGTCCGCATCTTCCAGTTGGAGCGCTTCGCTGATGCGCAAACCTGCGCCGTAAAGGAGTAGGAGCAAGGCGCGAAGCGTGCTTGGCGTGAGGCCTGCTGCTCGCTGTGGGGTGATGGCTTCCAACAATCGCCACAACTCTTGATCGGTGTAAATGTAAGGAGTGAAGGCCGTGCTGACCTTCGGCGGCTGATGGGGCAAAGGAGATCGGCGTACCAGACCGCGAGCTTGCGCAAACCGATAGAAGCAGCGGAGGGTTCGCCATTTTAGGGCCCAGGTGCCGGTCACAGGACCATCCCCATCCAGCCCATCCAGATATGTTTCGCACGGCTGTTGGCTCGACCCCACCCATGCTCACATCTCCCAACGCTCTACTGAACGCCATCAGAATCCGTCTCGCAGTTTCAAAGCGAAATCCCAATGACTTTTTCAGCGAAATGTATTGCTCAAGTGCTGCGCGCAGTTTCATACGAGCCCTCCCAAATCAAACGCGGCTACCGCGCGAAGGGACGCCAAATTCACTTTGGCATAGACTTGAGTGGCACTCAGGCTCTCGTGCCCCAAGTGGTCTCCAACTCCCTTGATGGATACGCCCCTATTCAGCAGATAGGTCGCACAGGCGTGACGTAAGGCGTGCGGCCCGTGTTTGGCGCTGGCGATGTTCAGTTCCTTCAGCAACCTGGAGACCATGCAGTAAATCGCGCCGCCTGACAGCGGGCGAAATGGAGCACGAACGGTCAAGAACAACTCGGGGCGATCACAATTAGCTCGAACCTTTTTGAGGTAACGCCGGATAGTTTGGCTGGCCACGGCTGTCAGAGGGTATTCGTGTACCCGAGAGGTCTTGGTTCGTCGCACACGTAAGACACGGCGCGTCCAATCCAAGTCCTCTAACCGCAGCGCTCTAACCTCGCCGCCACGCAGACCATAAACCGCCAACAAAAGCAATATCGCTCGGTTTCTCAGATCCCAAGGACTGGTGCCGTCGGTAGCAGCGATGAGTCGCCGCACGTCTGACCAGGCTGGTCCAGCGGGCACGCTTTCTTGGCGATACAGCCGCGGTGAAAGGATGCCCTGCGAGAAGTCCTTTTGACACCAGCATTGGCTATGAGCAAAGGAGAAGAACCGCCGCAGGATTTTAATGGCACAGGCTAAAGTGGCTCGACTGTATCCTTTGGCCGAAAGGTCATTCACGAACTGATCCATTCGGCCTAATGTGACAATGCGCAAGGCGACGCCTTTTTGTTGTAACCATCGAAGGCAACAGCCCGCCCACCAGCAGTAGTTGGAAACGGTCACTGCTGCGAGTGCCTGTTCGGAACGCAAAAATATGGCCCAGGTCTCGAGTTGAGTGCAGTACGCAGGTTTGGGTTTCGGTTCGTTCTTGAGCCACCCCATAAAGCCGAACCACGAGCAAGCCACCCGATAGAACAGATCGGCGGGCCATTTCAATCCTCTTGCGTTTCCCTGCCGCCACTGGCGTCTTGCCCATCGCTGAGCGTGGAAAGCAAGTTGTGAACGCTCAATTTTCTCGCGCGCCTCTCGGTCCAGGAAGCCAGCGACCACCAACGCAGCATTCGCGTAATGCACGAGGGTCGAACGAGCCAAGCCCTTCGAAGCAAGGTGTGATAGAAACGCAGTTCGCTCCTCAGCCAACGGACCGTTGGCGTGGCGCGAAACTGCCCAGGAACAGTGGAATAGGGTTGTAAACATGGCGGTCCGAGTTTCGTTTCCGTCGAGCCGACGACAACCCTTCTTCGGAAAGATTATGTGGCGTAAAATCGACAGAAGAGCAGTAAAGACGGCCCGATCGCATCATTGCGTTACATAACCAAACTGGCCACATTTGGCGTGAAGTTGATAACTCCAACTGGGATGTCCCCGGTACTGGGCGGCCAGAACTTCGCACAGTCTGGAAGAAAGTGCCGGATGCTGGCCGTGGTCGGAGCGGATCTTGCGGGCGAGGGCCTGGATCGGGTCTTTGGCGTCTCGGGCCAAATAGTACCAGCGCTCCAGAGTCGAGACGCCGAACTGAACCGCCTCGCCGTTCACCGGATGGCGCCACGACTGGGCGGCTAGAAGCCGCAACTGCTGGTAGAGTTCCCCGGCCGGTGGCGGCGCCGCCAAAAGGTGCCCCACCACGCTGAAGCGAAAGCGGGCCCAACACTCTGAGGTGCGAGCGTTGCCGGGATCGTTGGAGGAGTCGTCGGCCATTTTTCGAGCCCTTCGGGGGCGACGCGCTCCTTGTACTTCATCCCCCCAGTCATGGATCGAGCGGCATCCTCTGCGGGGGAACTCGGACCATCACATAGCGGGGTTGCAATCGAGGCAGATGGTGGTGATCGGGGAGAGAAAGCGCAGCAGATCCACCAGGCGATCCGGACTATCGATCCCGAAGCGATCGCACAAACCCAACGGCAGGTCCTCGGCCGACAGCGGTGCGGCCAAGCGGGCCCGGGCGGCTTTCCAGAACGGGCTGGCGGCGAAGTTCTCCCGCCACCACCGACGCCACCGTTCCAGCGTCCGCCGCTCGATGCCGGGCAGTACCGCGCCCAATTGAGCGATGCGCTCCGCCCTCAGGCCCTGGTGCATCGCCGTCTTGAGCACGATCACAAACCCGACATAGACCCTGCGAGCGAGGAAGCGCACCGACAGGGGCGTATTCCGGCGGCGACAGCCTTCCTGATCACAGCAGAAGCTGTGGCGTTCGATCCAGTGCGCGGGACCGCCGCGGGGTTTGCGGTCATAGTTGGCGCGATGCAGTTTCCCTCGCAGGCAACACCGGCAGCCTTTGCCGCGTACTTCCTCCGCAAGTTCGCAGTCGACCTCTTCGAGAAGTCGATGTAGGCACTGATCTGCCGGTTGTCTCCGGCACCCGTTCTTTGCGGGATTTGATTTCACACTCCAAACCGCAAAGCACAAGTCCCCGCGGAGCAAGCTCCGCGGGGACTTCATCCAGAACTGCCGTCACCTTCCCTTGATCACGCAGATCGAGGCTTCGACCCTCCTTTCCATCACCGACCGTGATCAGAATCGGGCACCATCCCCTCGATTTCCGTGACGCTGCTCAAATTGGATCGGGTAACCATCTGCCAGCCGAGACCACTGGCTCTCTCGACGGGGGAACGGCTCCAGCTCAAAGCCAACAGCCGGACCCAAGACGGTAAGAAGGTCGCGAACGGCGAACTTGTCACCATCAAGGAAATGTTCCCCGACGGCCGCATCACGCTATCCGATGGTCGCGTGCTTCCCGCGGACTATCGCCAGTTCACCCATGGCTATGCCGTGACGTCCTACGCTTCGCAGGGCAAGACCGCCGATCACCTCCTGTTTTCGGACTCAGCTTCGAGGCCGGCCACAAATGATCAACAGTGGTACGTCACCATCTCCCGTGGACTGCGTGGCATCGCGATCTTCACCAGCGACAAGGAGCAACTGCGTGAGAACATCACTCGAAGCGGCCAACGCCCTTTCGCCATCGACCTCGTACCCCCGACGATCAAGCAGTCGTGGTTCCACCGATTGATGATCCAACGATTTGGAGTCAGGGCGGCGCAACACATGTACCTCGCGAAGCAGCATCGACTCTCGGAAGCGCTTCGGAACCGGACAGTCGTGCGGCAACGGGTTGGTTAGCCATGTGTCTTGGCGCCGTTTGGCAACCGCTAGCACTACGGCTACGACCCGGTCGTCCTGGTTGACACGGTATGGGCATGCTCACCTCCGTCAAGGATCGCGTCCGACTTCGTCGAGCGCGTTTGCGAAATGATGCGTAATACGTCAACGAACGTTCCGATCGTTTTTGTGCTAATCCGATTTCACCAAAATGGTTTTGCTTTAATCAAAAGACGCTTTGCTTTAAACAAATCCTGTTGTGGCAACCGGACTTAAGACAAGCCGCCTGTCATGAAACCATTTGAGCCGGAGAAACTTCCGCCAGCGGACCTCGACCTGGTGCTGCTGCTACCGAAGATTGGCAAAGCCAACCGGGCCGTGGCAACGCTCGAAGGCCTCTTCTACGGCATCCCGAACCCCAACGTTCTCCTGTCCCCGATTGCCACCCAGGAAGCGGTGCTGTCGTCGAAGATCGAGGGCACCCAGGCGGACTTCGAAGATATTCTGCGATTCGAAGCGGGCGAGGCACCGGCGGAGCCTTCCCGGCAAGAGGACATTCACGAAATCATGAACTATCGGAAGGCCCTGCGCCTGTCCGAAGATCTCCTGAAAGAGCGTCCGTTCTGCCTCAACACGCTCCTCCGGCTCCACGAGGTTCTCATGGACAGCGTCCGGGGTCACAACAAGGCACGCGGTCGCTTCCGAACCATCCAGAATTGGATCGGCAAACCTAACAGCCCCATCGAAGTGGCCACGTTCGTGCCGCCCTCTCCACTTCACCTCCAGGAGCACCTGAACCGATGGGAGGCCTATTGGCATTCCGACGCCCCGGACGCCCTGGTGCAGCTCGCGCTCATCCATGGCCAGTTCGAGATCATTCACCCGTTCATCGATGGTAATGGCCGTCTCGGGCGGATGGTCATCCCGCTGTTTCTGTTCGAGAAGAAGATCCTGAGCCGGCCCTGCTTTTATCTCTCGGCGTATTTCGAGGCCCGACGCGAAGAGTACATCGCGCGGCTTCGCGAGCTCGGCCAGCCCAACAGTTGGACTCGCTGGTGCGCGTACTTCCTCGACGGCGTCGCCGTGCAGGCCGAGGCGAACACCGCCAAGGCTCGGGCCATCCAGGACCTCTACGAGCGGCTAAAGAGACGCGTGCTCGACCTGACTCATTCGCAGTTTGCTGTGCCGCTCCTCGATTTCATGTTCGAGCGCCCCATCTTCCGCGGCAGTGATGTCAGCCGGCTCAGCCACTTGCCCAGCGCGCCGATGGTCGCTGTCCTCCTCGGCAAGCTGAAGCAGAGCGGGATCCTGCACACGGTGCGAGAAGGAGCCGGTCGCCGCTCACAGGTCCTAGCATTAGCTGAACTCATCAATTTGTGCGAAGGGAGGAAGGTGATGTGACCTGAATGCCCCGAGCTTCAATGGGATGGGCGAGTTTCTAGCAGATGGCGCGTGGCGCGCGAACCATCGTCGGTTTCCGAAGGGGCTTGCGTCCATCTGACATCGATGTCGAACAGGCCGGAAAACATCTCCGACGGGACGCAAGTGGTGTCGGTGATAGAATTCCGAGGAACGAACGAACAATTCTCTGGTGCATCCGCGTGGTGTCGTCGGCATCGTGACGCACACGCCGCAGGGTAACGAAGGCGAGTTTCTCGTGCGATTGCGGATGGCTTCGAGTTCTCTGCGAACCGCGAGCAAATGGAAGCTCTCAGGCATTTCAAAGACGGCATGCATAGCCTGACTCTCAAGCTTCCCGATGACTCAACTTTGTAAACGTTCCTATTGCCACTTCGACGATCACTCCCGACTCTGCATCCACGGCCAGTTCTATTTCGCCGAGCGCATCGAATACTCTCGATTTGCCGGAATCCCGCGGTCGCGGAACTACCATCGCCCGGCGTGCGAGCATGTGGAAAGTGCCTGCCCTCCGGTGCCGCCAAGTGGTCTCGGTGTGTTTTGACAAGGTGAAATGGTCTCGGATGGAAGTGTGGTTGCGCGCTCAGTTTTTGAGCCGGGACCGACAGAGAGTGATTTTCCGCTGACGGCGGTCGTGGAGTGCGAATTAGGCCTTGAGGGTGGGAGTGACGCTGGCCGACCCGACAGTTTCACGACCTTGATTTCTTTTGATTAAGTGCCGAGGAATTTCCCATTGATTCCTTACAGATCAGCCTCCGTGTATCGACGTCGATTCGGTGCCACGCCCAGCGATGCCCACTGCAAAAATCAAATAGATAAAGGCAGTTATAGATTGCCTCGAGGATTCCCTGAAGAGTCTCACGAGAAATCTTTGGCGCTTTGCCGTGCACGACCTGATTCCGCAGCAGCACGGCTTTCTTCAACGTATCGATCAGCCTATCGGGAACTTTGGGTTTGACGCCGTTTAGCAGAACTTTAGTCGGAAGTATTGGCAGATAATCCTTCAGCATCGTCACGAGCGGGGGGAAGGAGCATTGTCAGCGAGCCATTTCGCATCTGGCACCAAGCTGCCGACGAGTTGCTTAAATCCCACTTCAGCGGCGGCGACGCCAAGGATGAGACAACTCCGCGGATTCTCAGATTGCTGTTCAGCGGCCTCTCGGAATAGTTCGTGCGCAAGCGGCTGTTGCGATCCCCGTCGCCAAAGATCAGCGACCGAAGTCGCCACTTCGGCTGTCATCATCAATTCAGGAATCCCGAAAGTGATATTGGCGCTTATTGTTCGCGGCAACTTTCGCCAATGCATTGCATCGGAAGAATAAGCAAGCCCTTTACTCGCACCCATCGGGTTGTGGCCTTCGGACGAACCACAGTACCATCGCAATAGTTTCAAGGCTTTTGTTGCTGCGTCCTCCAGCCGACGTTCTACATCATCCGCAAAGTCCAGGAGGCTCTTTGGCACAGGTTTCGGAACGCTTTGTAGCAACTCCTCGATTCTGGGTGGCGGTATGATTTGTGTGACCACGATGCAAAGAGAATTCCCGAGACGTTTGTCTTTCCCATCCGAGATATGGCTGAAGCTGATAGCAAGAACTGGCAAGCCGGCGTCTTCCACCTGCAGGTCAAACTCCTTACCGAATCCACGTCTAAGGATCAATTCGAGTTTGAAGTGCATACGTCGAGTCTGGCGGATGGTGATCTAATTCAATTAGAGAAGTGGCCTATGCCCTCAATCATTGATAAGCGTCAAAGTCACAACTTAGGGCATTCGGTGACGGAGTCCGACCCCAAGTCATCAATGAGGATTTCGCTCCCGATTTCCGAGAAATGCAGCACGAGTTCGGCATTGGCCGCGAGGACCGCTCTAATTTGCGCCGTTCGGATGCGCGCTTTGATGCCTTCGGCAAAGCGGTCATACAATCGGGCAGCAGGTTGTTGCACCATTGAAGCGGAGATGGATTTACACTCCGAGTTGCGGGCATTCAGAGAACGTAACCCTCTGCGCCATGGTCGCGCTGTGCTGGTCGCGCAGATGCCCATAAACCTTCATCGCGAGAGCCCCGCCGTCCTTGTGGCCGAGCCAGCGGCTGACAGTTGGAATGTCGACTCCCGATTCGATGCATCGCGTTGCAAACAGGTGGCGGAGATCGTGATGGGTGATGCGGGCGGTGCCGATTGCTTTGCAGGCCCGGGTGATCGCTCCTTGGCACTCGCGGACGCGCATGACCAGGGAGTGCGCGGCTCCGTCAGACTGTTGCGCTCGCAAGCGTTCCAGGAGTCTTCGGCAGTCCGGGATCATCGGCACCCGCCGGTTCTCGCTGTTCTTGGTGCCAGTTTCAGGCGCGCCGCGAACGATAATCTCTCCGCGTTCGAAATCGCAGTCTCCCCACGTGACGTGTGCGGCTTCGCTTTTCACGCGCAGACCGGTGTAGGCCAGGAACTCGACCAGGTCAGCACTGGCGAGGCCGGGGCCGTACGGCACGCGACGGATCTCGTCAACGAGACGGAGGAACTGCGCCTGTGTCGGAAGCGTCAACTCCTTCTGACGGGTGCGAGCCCTCTTGAGGCTGGTGGCCGGATTGTTGTAGCGGATGCCCTGTTCGACGGCGAGATCCAGGATCGAGCGCAAAACAATGAGGGTATTGTTGTAGTTGGTGGGACTGGCCTCCTTGATGTAACGGTTCGCCCATTCGCGGCATTGGGCGTCGGTGAGCTTGCGAACGTCCGTCGCGTCAAGGCCTGACCAACTTTTGACCATCGCCGCCAACCGTTCGCGATAATACTCTTTGGTCCGAGGCTTGAGGTTTGGCGCAGCGTCCAAGCGACCGCAATACTCATGGGCGAGGTCGCGGAACATGACTTTGCCGTCGACCATCCGTTGCCGCGTTTCCAACCGTGAGCGCTCCTCCTTCTCCAAATCGGACAACTTAAGCTTGGCGACGGTGAGGACCTTGGTCTTCAGGCTCCGGCGGATGAGCTTGCCTCCAATCCGGATCCGGGCGAAAAAGGCGCCCGATGGCGCGTAGCGGACGAGATTTGCATATGACGTGTTCTGCCAGGGCGACGCCTTGTCGCCCGCTGGTTCGGGGTGTTCCTGCCGGTTCACCCCACCGGTATCAGAATGCCGTATCAGATCTTCAAGCCGATCGCGCTGTTCGCATCATAAAGCGTTGATGATTAGGCGACGGAAGGGTGGCTGAGTGGTTAAAGGCACCTGACTCGAAATCAGGCGTAGTCGCAAGGCTACCGCGAGTTCGAATCTCGCCCCTTCCGCCAATCCTTAATCCGTCTCCCATTCGCTGCACCGGGAGAGGACGCGGTGAGGGAATGTTGGATGAAGAGGAAGTTCGCACCCAACCGTCTCCCGAGAGACCCCCGAGGGAGAGGGAAACGGCGCGGGTAGGCAGGGCCTCGTCCCGCCGCGCGGCGCCTGATCAGCTCGCGCGACTTGCGTCTTGACCGGGCCCGCGCTTCGACGCGGCATCTGCGGGCTCATGGACGCGACGCCGCTTCCCCAGCCCGACCTCGACGCCCTCCGGTCCGAAGGCGATTTGAATCTGTCGCCGCGCCGCCAAGCGTGGAGGGAGTCGCACCTGGACCCGACCGCTCGCGAGCTTGTCGACCGGGACGCCGCGGTCTTTCTCCACCAGGCACTCTCCACGCCGTGCCTCAATGCGCTCCAGGGAGCTTCCGGGGCGATCCTCACCGATGTCCAGGGGCGTGAGATCCTCGATTTCCATGGGAACAACGTCCACCAGGTGGGCTTCGGTCATGCGCGCGTGATCGAGGCCATCACGCGGCAGCTCCAGGAATTGAGCTTTTGCCCACGACGCTACACCTGCGCGGCCGCGGTCGAACTGGCGTCCAAATTGGCGGCGATCGCCCCGGGGCGTCTGAAGCGGGTCCTGTTGGCGCCCGGGGGAACCAGCGCGATCGGGATGGCACTGAAGCTGGCTCGCGTCGCGACGGGCCGGTTCAAGACGATCTCGATGTGGGAGTCCTTTCACGGGGCCTCGCTCGACTGCATCTCGGTCGGCGGGGAACGGATCTTTCGGCAGGGGATGGGTCCGCTTCTGCCCGGCGCGGGGCATGTGTCGCCCCCGGAACCCCGCGGCTGCCCCTTCCATTGCGGGAACAGGTGCAACCTGCTCTGTGCCGATTACATCGAATATGTCCTCGAACGGGAAGGCGACGTGGCGGCGGTCGTGGCCGAGACCGTCCGCTGCACCCCGGTCATTCCGCCGGCGGACTATTGGCGGCGGGTGCGCGCCGCGTGTGATCGGCACGGTGCGCTCCTGGTCTTCGACGAGATTCCTTTGGGACTCGGTCGCACCGGGACGATGTTCGTCTGCGAGCACTTCGGCGTGGTGCCGGACATGCTGGTGCTTGGGAAGGGACTGGGTGGCGGGATCTTCCCCGTGGCGGCGTTGCTCGCCCGCGAAGACTTGAATGAGACCTGCGCTGCCGGCGCGCTGGGACACTACACTCACGAGAAGAACCCGGTCGCCTGCGCCGCGGCGCTCGCGACGCTTGAAATCATCGAACAGGACGACTTGTTGCGCCGCGCGCGCGATCTCGGGGCCTACGCGCTGGAACAACTGAAGCGCCTGGGGGACCGCCATCCGTTGATCCAGGAAGTCCGAGGTCTGGGCCTGTTGCTTGGAGTGGTGCTCGGCCGAGACGGGGCTCAGGGATACGTTCCGGCGACCGACGAGGCCGAGCAGGTCCTTTACGCCGCGCTTCGCCGCGGTCTGAATTTCAAGGTGAGCCAGGGCAACATTCTCACGCTGACACCGCCCCTCATTGTAACGCGGGAGCAACTCGACCGGGCCGTCGCGATCTTGGACGCGTCGCTGGGAGAGGTTCGGGGTTGAGAGGTTCCCATGCACCTGGGGATAGGGGATAAGAGATAGGGAACGGAACAAGCGCGTGCATGGACCTCCGCAGACACCGAAGGGACGAGGCGGAACCACCCGGTCCGCCTCCTCACGTCGGCGGCTACAGCTTGATGGCCGATGCGGTTCTTTCCGCGTTCAGACGGGCTCTCAGGCCGCCGGCGCCGCGGCATGGAGCATTTCCAGACTGAGTAAAACGTACGCGGTGACAAGACACCGATCTTTCTCCCACCACCGTTCGTTGTCGTTGACCCACGAACCGTCCGCCTGCTGAAGGGCCATCAGCCTATTGGCGACCGCGTCGCGCCAGCGGAGTTCACGCGACACCTCGCCGGGGAGCGGAAGGGTGTCCACCCCGGCGGCCGTGAGGGCCTTGGTCATCAGGTGGAGATAATAATAGTAGCCTTGCTTCCCCATCCCCGGGTTCTCGTCGAGGGTGTAGTTTCGCTTCAGCCAGTCCAGGACGGCGGTCACCCGCGGGTCGTTTTTGTCGACGTGCGCGTAAATGTAACTGAGCAGGCCCGCGTAACTGATCGTGCCATAGGACCGAAGCGCCACCCGGCCGGTTGCCTTGTTGGTGACGGAACCCGCCTTGCTTTCGCCCGGGAAGTAGACAAAGCCCCCGCGATCGGCGGGATCATCCGAGACCCAGTCGGCGTTGTTGCGGGATTTGAGGTTTTGACAGTTCTGGAGGAAATGGGTGACCGCCGCCCAGTTGAGGTCCGGGTTGGTGGCTGTTCCTGGCGGGGCGTCCTTGGGAAGTGCGCTTTCGGACCAGCGCATCGCCTCGATGGCGACGAGGGTATTGTTCATGTCCGAATGCTGGTGGCTTCCGTAGCCGACACCGCCGTCGAAGGGGGAGTCGAGCTTGCCCGGTTCATTCATGTCGACTTGCGTCCCGGCGAGGTACGCGCGCGCGTTGCGGATGAGGGGGAGGAAGTTCGGGTCGTCGGCGGTTGACAGCGCCAGCAGGCAAAGGGAGGTGTTGTAGTTGGCAAGCCCCGCCCGGTAGATGCTCCCGTCGGGCTTGACGCTGTTGAGAATGAAATCGTAGGCGCGACTGAGCTCCGAAGGCCTGGGTCGGGTGAATCGACCCGATGGCTCGCGATTCAGGGCCGTCAGCACGAGGGCGGTCACCGCGGGCTGTTCCTGTGTTGACCACCATCCATTGGAATTCTGGTTGGCGAGGAGCCAGGAAACGCCGCGCTCGATGGACTTGGCAAGACGGTCCTTCGCCACCGCGGGCGCGTCCGGGGATGGGACGGATGAAGGCTGTGATACGGCGTCATCGGAACGGCCCGGATCGGCGGCGCGCGAATTGTTTATGGCGAACGCGGAGGCGACAGCCACAACCAGGCCGAGTCGCCAGGGAACACGACGGGGAGCGGCCGTTCGTCGTTCGTCGAGATGGCCGTGTTGCTCAGAAATCCTTTTCACGGGAGCGAGGGTTGGCACAGGGATGGGAGAGAGACGGGGTGAGGACGGTTCAGGGTTGTCCGTATCGGAGCCGCGCGCCTTTGAGTTCAACGGGAGGGCGAGCGAATCGCCGAACGATAGGACGGGACGATCAGCACGCCAACAAAACTGTCAACCGCTGGTCACTTGCGACGCGGCGGGCAGTCCTCTAGCCTTGGACCCATGGATGAATCGCAGCACGGCGACGCCAACCCGCCGCCCCCGGTTCCCCCCGGGTCCACCGAAGGCGGTCTCGGCTTTGGGTCCGCGGGCGAGCGGGGTTCGGAAGCGTCTCCGGTTGCACCGACGCCGACATCTTCTCCAACCGGGATGGGATCATCGCTTCCCCCTCCCCCTCCCCCGCCGGTGCCGCAGCCGCCATCGACACCAACAGCACCGCCTCCCCCGCTCGCTCCTCGCGCGGCAGTCCCGGGATACGGGCCGGGCTTTCCGCCGCGCCCGCCGCGCCGGAGAATTTCGGGATGGTTCTGGGCGGTTGCCATCCTGATGGTGCTGGGATTGCTCGGTGTGCTGGCGGTCGGCTATGTCGTGGACAAGATCCAGTTTGGCCGGGGCCAGATGATGATCGGTAATTCGACGGTGCATGAGAACCTGCGGGAGGTGGTCATGGAAGGGGCGCCGACCCGGGACAAGATCGCGGTGATCGATCTCGCCGGAATCATCTCGAGCGACCCATGGGATTATCTCGGCAGCAGCCTGGTCACCCACATCAAGGAACAGCTCGAACGCGCCGGGGAGGACGACAATGTGCGGGCGGTGATCCTGAAGATTGATTCGCCCGGCGGGGAGGTGCTGGCCTCGGACGAGATCTACCGGCTGATCATGGGCTTCCAGGAGGACCACCACAAACCCGTCGTGGCGTCGATGGGTTCGGTGGCGGCCTCCGGGGGATACTACGTTGCGTCACCCTGCCGCTGGATTGTGGCAAACGAATTGACGATCACCGGGAGCATCGGGGTGATCATGCACAGCTACAACTGGCGCGGCTTGATGGACAAACTGGGGATCCAACCGCAGGTCTTCAAGAGCGGCCCGCTCAAGGACATGCTCAGCCCTGACAAACGGCCCGAGGCGACGACGGACCAGGAGCGGCAGATCGTGCAGGACCTCGTGAACGAGACCTTCGGACGCTTCGAGTCGGTCGTCGAGGAAGGCCGCGGGTTCGCCAAGGCTCACAACGAAAAGAATCCCGGCGCCGAGGCCGACCACGGTCGGGCCCTCGACGGGAACTGGAAGCAATACGCCGACGGCCGGTTGCTCTCCGGCAAAGACGCGTTCAAGCTCGGTTTTGTCGATGAACTCGGGAACTTCGAGACAGCCGTCGAACGCGCCCGAAAGTTGGCCGAGATTGAGGACGCCCGGCTGATCCGCTACCTGCGCCCGGTCGGACTGGGATCGCTCTTCCGGTTGTTCGGACAGAGCGAGGAATCGAGCGTCAAGATCGATCTCGGAGTTCACATCCCGGATGTGAAGTCGGGTCTGTATTTCCTCGCACCGCAACTGGTCCGCTAATCCCGTTCCGCCCGGGCCGCTGTCGATCTCCTTTTCCTTTGCGGCGTCTCAGAAGACGGATGCCACAACCGACCGTTGGCGGATGCGATCGGGGTTCCAGGCGTTTGTTCCATCCTCAGCCGCGCACGGCACGGGTTTCGTGCTTCTGCTGAGCAAAGGGGCTTGAACGGAAGAAGACGCGGTTGGACGAGCGTCAGTCAGGGAGAGCGCTCCGGAACCGCATTGCCGGGCAGGCGGAGGACGTCCCCTTCGCCGGCGGCGTTGGTGCCGCCCTGGTAGATGCCGGGCCCGAGATCGCTGAGGGGATCCTCGCGAAGCCGGTGGTTCCATGCCGACCATGCCCAGAATGTCGCAACGCCGACCACAAGGACGACGCCCGCCCCGCCGGTCAGCCGCCAGTTGACCCGGGAGAGTTGGTACATCAGCCAATCGAGGGGACCCCGTCGGCCGCCGGACAGGCTGGGCGGATCGCTGAATTCGGGCGACTCGGCGAGTTCCGCGTCGAGGGCCGAGAGCACCGATGGCACGTCCATTTTCAGAACGGTCGCGCAGGTTCGCACGGAACCGCGCAGGTAGACAGGCGCCGGGAACGGGGCGTAGTCGGCGTGTTCGAGGGCATTGAGATGGTCGGTGCGGATCTTGGTCATGTCCGCAAGATCTCCCAGGGAGAGGTGCTGGGCCTCCCGGGCCAAACGGAGTTGGTCGGCCACCGAGGACATGGTCCAAGAGATAACGAAGAGCGCGTGACGAGGCAATCCTACTGAGGGCCCGTCTCTGAGCCCGTCTCAAGAATAGGAACGGCCCTTGCGACGAGGGATCTTGTGCGAGGCCGAGGCGGCGAGACCGGAGCATCCCCGCAGCGGGCTGTGACGGTCGCGCCTCGCCATCCGGCCTTTCCCGCGAAAACAGGGCCCTTCCTACATTTCAGACCGGCTCTTAGCGTGGGAACCGACAATCGCCGGCCAGCCCGGATGTCCCGCGGCGGCGAGGCGGCGCTGGAGTCCGCGCACGATCGATCGCGCGACGCCCGGTCCCTCATAGACCATTCCGGTATAGACCTGCACGAGGGCGGCGCCTGCGGTGATCTTTTCCCATGCGTCCTCCGCGGTGAAAATGCCGCCGACCCCGATGAGGGTGAGCCTGCCCTTCGTTTGGCGGTGCAGGTGCCGGATCACGTCGGTGCTGCGCGCCGCGAGGGGCCGGCCGCTCAGACCGCCGGTCTCCGCGTAGAGGCGGGCGGTCGCGGCGCCGGGCGAAGGCGGCCGCGTGACGGTGGTATTCGTCGCGATGATGCCCGCGATTCCCCGAGCGAGCGAAAGCTCGGCGATCTCGTCGAGGGCCTCATTGCTCAGGTCCGGCGCGACCTTCACGAGGATCGGCCGATGCGGACAGCCCGGAGCGCCGTCGTTCTCCTGGAGCCCCAGGAGGATGTCGTCGAGCGCCGCGCGGTCCTGCAACCGCCGCAGGTCCGGCGTGTTGGGAGAGCTGACGTTGACGACAAAAAAGTCCGCCAGATCGCGAAGCTGACGAAAGGAGAACACGTAATCGGCCACGGCCTCGGACATGGGAGTCGCCTTGGATTTGCCCAGATTCACGCCCACCGGGTGACGTGGCCAGTGCCCGGATCGACGCAAGGCCGAGAGCGAACGGGCGAAGGCCTCCGCACCTGGATTGTTGAATCCCATCCGATTGATCAGGGCGAGGTCGGGGATGACTCGAAACATCCGAGGCGGTTCGTTGCCCGGCTGCGCCAGACGCGTGACTCCCCCCAGCTCGCTGAAACCGAAGCCGAGGCATTCCCAAAGCGGCACCGCCTCCGCGAACTTGTCCATGCCGGCGGCAAGACCCACGGGATTCGGGAATTGCAGGCCCATGGCATTCACCGGCAGAGGTGGGGCCGAGTAGAGGACAGCGATGCAACCGCGCAGGAACCGGCTGCGACTGCAGATGCCCAGGAGACGCAAGGTCCGGGCGTGAATGCCCTCCGATTCCTGCGCGAACAGGACAGGTCGAATCACATGGCGGTAAGTCCACGACACGGCAGGGGTCTAGCGGGCCGTCGCGCACGCGGCAAGAGCGCCACGAAACCACCCAGAGCACGAAGGGCACGCAGCGGCACAGCCGCGGGACAGAACGACGGCCACTCGCGCCGGGTCGGCATTGGCTGTCATTCTTCCTCCGGCGCGCGCGTGGATCCCTCGATGCGTTGGAGTGCCGCCAGCACGGGTCGCGTCATGATCGATTGGTTGTTGTTTCGCGCGGCTTTGAGATCGGGGATCGCGGCGCGCGCGGCGGGACCGATGCGTCCCAGCGCCACGGCGGCCTCCACCCGAACCGTTTCCTCCGGATCGCGCAACGCGCGCGTCAGCGGACCCACGGCGTCGTCGGCCCTTGGGCCAAACACCGCCAGCGCGCGTGCCGCGTTCTGGCGCACGTAGGCATCTTCATCGAGGAGCGCATCAGCGAGAGCGGGAATTGCGATGTCGGGCCGAGCCCCGATTCTTCCAAGCGCGACAGCGGTCGCTGCCCGAAGGATGGCGGCGCGTGTTCGGAGCTTGGGCAGGAGGACCGGGACGGCCGGGGCGGCGGAGATACCCGCCCGACCCAGACTATTGACGGCCGCCACGGCCAGGCGGGTGTGAGGGTCGCTTGCGGCGCGCGCGAGGGCATCGACAGCATCGGCGGCATGGATTCCAAAACGGCCAAGGGCGGCTGCGGCCTCCACCCGCACGGACAACGCGGAGTCCGCCAGCGCGCGGGCAAGAGCGACGACGCATTCCGCGGGGAGTCGGCCGATGGTTCCCAGGCTCCTGGCGCTGGCCTCGCGGACGGGGTCGGAGGGATGATGGAGATTGGCGACGAGCCGTGGAACCGCCGATTCGCCGGCGGGCGCCGTCAGCCGGATGACCTCGGTCGCCTCGAGGATCACCTGGGGATCCGGGTCGGTCAGCCGAGCCGCGGCAAGTCCGGCGATCTCCAGGGCGAGAGCCGGTGACGGCGGTCGATCGTGACAGAGGAGTTCGAGCAATCGCAGGGCCCGGATCCGGATCACGGGCGACTGATCGTGGACGAGGGGTTGCAGGTGGTGGACGGGCTCGACAAGCACCGGCAGAAGAGCAGCCTGAATCGCCGCGGCGGCCTCGGGATTCCGGGCGAGACGAAGCCCCGCGATGAGGGCGTCGGTGGCCTGGATGGCCTTTGGCCCGAAGCCCTCAAGGACCTGGGCGGCGGCCGTTCGGGTTGCATCGGCGGAAACGAAGTGGAGGTGGAGACACGGGTGCCGACTGGAAATGGAGATCAGGCTGGAACGAAGAGGACCGTCAGACGCCATCAAGAGCTTGCGAAGCGGGGGCAGAGAGGCGTCGGGCCGGGAGGCGAGGGCGGCGACCGTGTCGGGATGACGGGCTGCCGGGGCCTTGCGAAGTTGGTCCAACCAGAAGGACAAGGGTCGGTGATCGAGGACTGGCTGGGGACGGAGTGCGGGCTGGACGGCGATGGCAAACAGCAGCAACATGCCGAGAGCGAGGCAGATGAAGAGGAAATTCGGGCGGCGTATTCGGTCCATAGCTCGCTTGACCCCCTTGAAAGGGCCGACTATAGCCTAGCCAAAGTACGAGCGGCTTAACCCACCCCCCCACCGCTATGTCAATGACGAAGCGCGACATCGTGGTCGCCATCAGCAGCGAGACCGGCATGGTTCAGCAGGATGTGGCCAAGGTCGTTCAGCGCACATTGGAACTGATCCGAGAGGCCGTCAGCCAGGGAAAGACCGTCGAACTGCGCAACTTCGGGGTGTTCGAAGTGAAGGTGCGCAAGGCGAGGATCGGTCGCAATCCCAACGCCCCGGAAAAGGACGTCCGTATTCCACCGCGCTCGGTTGTGAAGTTCAAACCGGGCAAGGAAATGCGCGACGAGGTGCTGAAGCTATCGCCAGCATCCGTGGAACAAACCCCGCAGGAGCAGTAATCGGGCTCGTGCCGAACAGGATAGGTTGCCGGCCCCAGCCGGCACGAGGCGCTTCGTCGTTTCTTCATGCAACCTCTTCCAGGTTTTCGCGATTTCCTTCCCGAACCCTTGCCCCGCGACGGGTGGAGCGCCGACCTTCGGCTTCACATCTTCGAGAGCTGGCGTCGGACGGCGCGCCGCTACGGTTTTCGCGAGTACGACGGACCGCCGCTCGAGCCCACAGAGCTTTACACCCTCAAGAGCGGGGAGGAGATCCTCCACCAACTGTTCAATTTCGAGGACAAGGGGGGGCGACAGGTCGCCTTGCGGCCGGAGATGACGCCCACGCTGGCCCGCCTGGTCGTCACTGCGGAACGGCACTACAAGAAGCCCATCAAATGGTTCGCGATCCCCCAGCTCTTCCGATACGAGAAGCAACAGAAAGGCCGTCTTCGTGAGCACTTCCAGTTCAATGCCGACATTTTCGGTGAAACGGATGCCGGCGCGGACGCGGAGTTGATCGCGCTGTTGATCGATTCCCTGCGTGACCTCGGACTCGGGACCGGGGACTTCGTCATCCGTCTCAGCAGTCGCACGGCCTGGCAGTCGTTTTTCGAACAGCAGGGAGGCATCACCGGAATGGAACAGGCCTTTTACCAGGCCGTCGACAAGCTCGAGCGCGAGGCGCCCGAGACCATCGACCAGCGACTGCGGGCGACGGGGAGCTCCCTCGAGGCGGTCCGGGGGTTCATCGCCGCCGCCGAACCCGCTCCCGGCTTGCAGGGGGTTCTCACGGGGCTCGAGGCCCGTGGACTTGCGCCGTTCGTGCGCGTCGACTACGGGGTGATCCGCGGTCTTGCGTACTACACCGGCGTCGTCTTCGAGGCGTTCGATGCCAGGGGCGAGTTCCGCGCCATCGCCGGTGGGGGACGCTACGACCAGCTCGTCAACCTGATCAGTCGGGGGCGGCTGGACCTGCCGGGACTGGGATTCGGGATGGGGGACGTGGTGCTCACGGAATTGCTGAAGGCCCGGGGCCTCGTGCCTCGATTCTCCGCCGGCATCGATGTCTTCGCGATGGTCGAGGATGAGTCGTTGCGCCCGGAGACACTGGGTGTTGTCCAGCGCCTGCGCGATTCAGGACGGGTCGTGGAGTTCCCCCTGGCCCTGACCAAGGCGGATCGGCAGTTCAAGCGCGCCGTCGAATTGGGCGCGCGTCACTTGTTGAGAATCGAACGACGCGAGGACGGAGGCCTCCAGGGGCGGATCAAAGATCTTGAATCGAGGGCGGAGGAGACCCTGGTACTTGAGGAGGCGATGGCGAGGCTGTCAGGAGCGGGCCAGTAGCGACCGTGGTTCCGGGAAGTGCGCCCTGTTCAAAACATGAACGGGTCAAGGCCCATGAACCGCCGGGGGGAACCCTCACCCGCCCTCCGGGCACCCTCTCCCATCGGGTCCGGCTGCGCAATCCCTGCGCGGCAGCGGTCGGGACTTTGAGCAAGTCGTGCGCGCTGCGGAGCCCGACCTTCCTTGAATTGCTGCAATTCAATGCGTTCGGTGTTTGGCACACCGATTGCCTCTTCCGGGAGTGGACCGGCTCCTGGCGAGGTGTCAGTGCCTCCTGGGTGGGCGGTTGATCACAGGCGACACCAATCCCTAACGAGGCAGACACACGCATGAACAAACTCAATCGAATCCTGGCCCTGGCCGGTGTTTCGGCGGCGCTCTTTCTGGGCACGTCGAGCGCGTTGGCCCAACAGCGCGGCGGTCCCGGCGGAGGCAACTTTGACCCGCAGCAGTTCCGGGAGCGGATGATGCAGAATTACCGCGACCAACTCGGCGTCACGGACGACGCGGAGTGGAAGATCGTCGAGGAACGGATCGGAAAGGTGATGGAATCCCGACGGGATATCGGCTTCGGCGGGCGCCCGTTCTTCGCAGGACGCCGAGGGGGTCCGGGCGGGGGAGCCGGACCGGATGCCAACGGCGGAGGTCGGCGCAACCGCGGCGGCTTCGGCGGTCAGCAGATGCCCGAGGCTGAGGCGTTGCAGAAGGCGATCGACGCGAAGGCGTCGCCCGACGAGATCAAGGCGAAGCTGGCCAAGTACCGCGAGGCCCGGAAGGTAAAACAGCAGGAGCTCCAAAACGCGCAGGACGAACTTCGGAAGGTGCTCGATGTGCGTCAGGAAGCCTCTGCGGTTCTGATGGGACTGCTGGAATAACGACGTCCGGCACCCGGCCCACCTTATTTTGCACCCACCCGGTCTATGACCCAGCCCCTCGTGGAGAAGAATCGACAAGCCTTCGCTGAACTGCTCGAACGGATGGTTGCCGGACGGCAACTGGCCCGGAGCGACGCGGATGCCCTCGGTCGCCACGAGGGGCTTCATGGCGACGCGGCCCTCCTGACGGAGGATGATGTCCTCCGCTGGGTCGCCAGCGAATACGGGGTTCCGTTCAGTCCTTTGGACTCCATCGAACCCGACAAGCAGGTTCTCTCGCTGTTTCCCGCAAGGATCCTGTTGAAGGACGAATTGCTGCCGCTGAGGCGGGTCAACGGCAGCATCGAAATCGCGACCTCGCGGCTGTTTGCCACGCAGGCGCTGGACACGCTGAAGACGATGACCGGTCTCCGGCTGAAGCCAGTCCTTGCCTCGAGCGAGGCGATCCAGCGCGAGATGAAGAAGCATCTCGGAGTCGGCGCCGACACGATCGACACCCTCGATGAAGAGGCGCCATTCCAGGTTGTCGACCAGGACAAGGACGAGGACACGAACCTGGACACGGCGGCGGAGGACGCGTCGATCATCCGGTTCGTCAACCAGGTCCTCCGTGATGCGATTGAACTGAGGGCGTCGGACATTCATCTCGAACCGTTCGAGGACGAGTTGCGCATCCGGTATCGGATCGACGGTGTGCTCCAGGAAGTCCCGGTGCCGGCGCAGATCAAACGTTTCCAGCCTGCGATTGTGTCGCGTGTCAAAATTCTCAGTCACCTGAACATCGCCGAGAAGCGACTGCCCCAGGACGGGCGCATCAAGATCCGCATCGACGCGAGCGAGGTCGACATCCGGGTCTCGGTCATCCCGATGTTGCATGGAGAGGCGGTCGTCCTTCGGTTGTTGCGCCAGTCGGCCACTCTTCGGGGCATGGCGGAACTCGGGCTGGATGGCCGGGAGTTGAAGGGTTTTCGGCGCGTGCTGGGTTTGCCGCATGGGATCGTGCTGGTGACGGGTCCAACCGGCAGCGGGAAGACCTCGACTCTCTATACGGCCCTGCAGGAGATCAACGACACCGTCCGCAAGATCATCACGATTGAGGACCCGATCGAGTACCAGCTTCGAGGGGTCAACCAGATCCAGGTTTCTGAAAAGGCGGGCCTGACGTTTGCTCGAGGTCTGCGCTCGATTTTGCGCCACGACCCGGACGTGGTGCTTGTGGGTGAGATTCGCGACCAGGAGACTGCCCAGATCGCCGTGCAGGCCTCGCTCACGGGGCACCTGGTCTTCTCCACCTTGCACACAAACGACGCGCCGGGCGCGCTGACGCGGTTGGTGGACATGGGGGTGGAACCGTACCTGGTGGCGTCCTCGCTCGAGGCGGTGCTCGCGCAACGCCTGGTGCGAGTCCTTTGCCCCCGCTGCAAGGCTGAGGATCCCTCGCCGGCGGCACAGGCCTTCAAGGCTCAGCTCGGGATTTCGCGCGATGCACCCATCTACCGCGCCGTCGGGTGTCGGGACTGTCGGCAGACCGGATATCACGGGCGCCATGCCATTTTTGAATGGATGGACACTGACAACGAACTCCGGCGGTTGATCCTCAAGAACGTGTCGAGCGACGTCCTGCGGGACGCGGCGCGGCGCGCGGGGATGCGGACCCTCGCGGAGGACGGGTGGCGGCTGGTGCGATTGGGTACCACGACCCCGGAGGAAGTCCTGCGTGTGACGAAGGAACAGTCCCCGGGCGGTGATGCCGAGGAGAACGCCGCCCAGTTGCTTGCGGCCGGCGCGGCCTAGTTGAGGCAAGTTATGGCGCTCTTTGATTACCGCGCGCTGGGAGCGGACGGCGCGATCGCCGAGGGGCAGATCGAGGCCGGCGGGCGTCAGGAGGCGCTTCGGCAGATGACGGCCCGTCACCTGCGCCCGATTCGGCTGGTGGAACGGACCACCGCCCCTGTGGGCCGAAACGGAAAACCGGCTTCCAAGGCCGGAAAGGAAGGAAACGGCGCCGCGCCGTCCACTGGGTTTTCCTTTGGGAAGTCGACCCGCATCTCGGCACGGATGCTGGAGAACTTCACCCGCCTGCTGTCGAGTCTCCTGGCGGCCGGGGTCCCGCTCAGTCGCGCGCTGGTGATCCTGCACAGGGAGGCGAGCACGCCCACGGCGCGCGCGAAGTGGAAGGAGGTCCACGACCTCGTCGTCGACGGCATGCCTCTCGCCGGTGCGATGGCACAGTCGCCCGATACCTTTCCGCGCGTGTACATCGCGATGGTGGAGGCAGGTGAGACGGGCGGGTTCTTGGACGTCGTCCTGTCGCAGATCGCGGATTTCCAGGCGCGCGAAAAGGAACTGCGGGGCAAGGTGATGACCGCGCTTTTGTATCCCGCCATCCTGCTGGCACTGGCGCTTTGCGTGTTGGTCTTTCTGCTGGTGTTCTTCATTCCGCGTTTCCAGAAGATATTCGCCGGCTTCGGCGCGCATCTTCCGCTTCTGACCCAGATGATTGTCGGGGTGAGCAATGCGATGCGGTCCTACGGGCTGTTCATCGCCGCCGGCGGGGTGGTTGCCGTCCTGCTTGCACGGAGTTGGCTTTTGTCTCCGGTGGGTCGGAGGGCGTGGGAGGGCGCGATCCTCAAGCTCCCGGTGATCGGGGGGTTGCTCGCGCAGTTCGCCATGGCCCGATTCTGCCGGATGCTGGGCACGCTGCTCGGTGCGGGAGTTCCGCTCATCAGCGGGCTCAACGTCGCCCGGCGGTCCCTTGGAAACCAGATCCTGGTCGACGCCGTGTCGACATCGATCGAGCGGGTGAAGGAGGGCAAGCCGCTCGGTCCCAGCCTGGCCGAATGCCGACGGCTGTTCACCGGGTCGGTGCTCGAAATGATTTCAGTGGCCGAGGAAAGCGCACGGCTCGACCGTGAGCTGGTGCGGATTGCCGACGTCACCGAGGCCGACCTGGATCGACAACTCAAGGCGGCGGTGGCGCTGGCCGAGCCGTTGATGTTGTTTTTCATCGCTGGATTCATCGGGACGATCTTCATCGGCATGGTCATCCCGATCTTCACTCTGCAGGACTACATCAAATGAAGATCAATGGCTTCGCTGGACAGACCGGTACCCCTGGGTTCCCTGGTTGGAGGGGCCTTCGCCCGAGGAGATTCCGGAAGGCCTCCGCCGGGGGCTTCACCCTGATCGAACTCCTGCTGGTTCTCGTCATTCTCGGAATCCTGGCGGCGATCGTGGTGCCCAAGTTTTCCGGGCGAACCGAGCAGGCCAAGCTCGCGGCGGCGAAGACGCAGATCGCGACGTTCAACACCGCCCTCGACGCGTTCGAGGTGGACAACGGGTTTTACCCGAAGGGCAAGGACGGGTTGGTCGACCTCGTCCAGCAGCCCAGGGACTCGCAGGAATGGAAGGGACCCTACCTGAAGAGCGACATCCCGGACGATCCCTGGGGCCGGCCCTATATCTACGTTTGCCCCGGCAAACAGAATCCGTCGTCCTACGACATCTACTCGGTCGGACCCGACGGACGGGAGAACACGGACGATGACATCACCAACTTCCAGCAGGGGAACCGCAGGAACTGACCGGCGCAGGACGGCCTTTACGCTGATCGAACTCATCCTGGTCATGGCCCTTCTCGTCATCGGTTTCGGGATCACGTTTCCGGTGTTGAGCAGGTTCTTCAGGGGACGGGTGCTGGATTCCGAGGCGCGGCGCCTCTTGTCGCTGACGCGGTATGGCAGGAACCGCGCGGTGACCGAGGGAATGCCCATGGTGCTTTGGATTGACGGTCGGGATGGAAGTTATGGGCTGGAGGCGGCACCGGGATATCTCGAGGACGACGATCACGCCCTTGAGTACCGGCTCGACAACGACCTGGAGATCGAGGTCTCGGCGCCCCCAGCCACGGTGTTCCCGGTCCTCGGTTCGACCACCTTGCAGGTGGAGGGCACTGGCCGTCGGACGGTCAAGGGTCTGCCGGCCATCCGGTTTCAGCCGGACGGATTCATCGACGACGCGAGTCCCGAGTACGTCGAGATCCGGGAGGGCAAGGACGACACGGTCTGGCTCGTGCAAACCACCAACCACGTAGCCTTCGAATTGAGCGATGAACCGCCTGTTCTCCAACGGCGCCGCTGAGCAGCGGATACGGCCCGCGGCCTTTACGCTGGCGGAGGTCCTTGCGGCCCTCGCGTTCCTGGCGATTGTCATTCCTGTCGCCGTCGAGGGGCTGCGCATTGCGAGTCGCGCCGGGCGGACCGCCCAGGCGAAGGCCGTGGCGCTGCGGGTTGCCGACCGGGTCCTGAACGACTCGATCGTCACCGGCAGCCAGAGTTCGGGAGCGAACCGCGGGATCGTGGACGAGGGGGTTGAACAATACCGTTGGACCCTGCGGTCCCAGCCCTGGCAGATCGCGTCTGAGCTTCGACTCGTCACTGTCGACGTCACGTACACGGTGCAGGGAGAGGAATTGGATCTCCGCCTGAGCACACTCGCCGACTCAAGTTCGCCATGAACCTCGGACCCCCCATGGACCAGCCCTCGGCCCGTCCCTCTCCCATCCGATGGGAGAGGGTGCCCCCGCGACTGCGGGGGCGGGTGAGAGTTCCCACCCGCGGTTCATGGGCCGTCAGCAGTTCAAACTTGACCGGGGGGCTCTCCATGATCGCGGGGCGGACGAGGGCCTTCACACTTCTGGAGGTCATGCTGGCGATGGTCGTTGCCGCGTTTGTCCTCGTCGCGATCAACGCGGTCTTCTTTGGCGCCATGCGTCTTCGCACCCGCACCCAGGAGGCGATGGAGAACTCGATTGCCATGGAGCGCGCCCTCGGGATTCTTCAACGGGATCTTGAGAACGTCGCGCCTCCACGCGGCGCGCTCTCCGGATCCCTCCAGACGACCAGCATGGGGACGTCGATGGAATCGACGAACTCGCTGGAGACGCCGGAAGGCTTTGGCTCGGGCCAGGTCGGGCCCACCCTGCACACGGCGACGGGCGGTCTGAATGACAACGAACCGTGGTCGGAGTTACAGCGGGTGGTCTATAGGCTGGCCGCGCCCACCAACCGAACGGCCATGGGCAGTGATCTCGTCCGATCGGTCACCCGGAACCTCCTGTCGCCCGTGGCGCAGGATTCGCGCGACGAACGCCTCCTCGGAGGCGTCGAGAATCTGAGGTTCTTTTACTACGACGGCACGGACTGGCAGCAAACCTGGGATTCCACGTCGGACGAAACACCGCTCCCGAAGGCGATCAAGGTGGAGCTGCAGTTGGCGGCCCGGGACCGCCACCAGGAACGCCCGCCGCCCATCGAACTCGTTGTCCCGTTGCTCATCGATGCGAGCACGAACGCGACGACCGGGACTTCCGGTTCCGCCGCGGAAGGAGGCGGAGGATGAGGCCCTGTGAATTCACCGGGAGAGTCCGGGCGCGGGAGGCGGCCTCGGTGCTCATCATCGTGCTCTGGGTGTCCTTTGGCCTGGTGAGTCTCGCCCTTTATTTCGCGCATTCCATGAGCCTCGAGATGCGGGCGGCCGACAACCGCGTCGCCGCGACCGAGGCAAACCAGGCCATCCGGGGCGCGGTGCGGTACGTGACGAACCTGCTGGCCACGTCCGATGAGCCCGGACAGGTGCCCCAAACGGGGACCTATCGAAGCGACAACGTGCCGATGGGTGACGCGACGTTCTGGTTGATCGGACGGGGCGACTCGGCGACATCGTCCGACGAGCCGGTCTTCGGGATTGTCGACGAGGCCTCGAAACTCGACCTCAACACGGCCACGGTGGAGATGCTCGAGGCGCTGCCACGGATGACCCCCCCGCTTGCCGCCGCCATTGTCGACTGGCGCGACACTGACGACGACGCGTCCGCCGGCGGGGCCGAGAGTTCGACCTACATCGGTCTCAATCCCGGCTACCAATGCAAGAACGCGCCGTTCGAGACCGTCGAGGAACTCCGCCTGGTCTATGGCATGACGCTCGAGATCCTCTATGGGGAGGACAGCAACCAGAACGGGATCCTGGATCCGAACGAGAACGATGGCGAACTGTCGCCGCCGAGCGACAGCCGCGACGGCCACCTGGATCCCGGTCTGGCGGAGTACCTGACGGTATTCACCCGTGAGCCCAAGGTCACCAACCTGGGCTCGAACCGCGTGGACCTTGCCGCCGGGAACATTAATGGACAGCAGGTTCGTTCGACCCTCGAAAACAGCCTCGGAAGCGACCGGGCGACGGCCGTGATGTCCCAGTTGGGCAACCTCACCAACGGATTCCCATGCGTCCTGGCGTTCTACAGTCGAAGCGGCATGAGCGCCGACGAATTCGCGCAGGTTGAAGAGACGTTGTTTGTGTCGACCGCGAATGGCGGCGGGGGGCTGGTCAATGTCAACACCGCCAGCGAGGCGGTGCTCGCGTGCATCCCGGGAATCGGCACGGACAACGCCGCCTCGCTCGTGGCGCGGCGCCGATCCAATGCCGCCAACTCCCACTCATTGGCCTGGGTGACGGAGGTGCTCGATGCCGCCGCCCAGGAGTCGTGCGGGCCGTACATCACGGGGCGCAGTTACCAATTCAGCGTCGATATTGCGGCGCTCGGGCACTACGGCCGGGGATACCGGCGCGTCCGCTACATCGTCGACATCGAAGGCGGAGCGCCACGCCTGATCGCGCGTCGGGATCTGACACCGATGGGGTGGGGGCTTGGCCGCGAGATTCGCCGAACGCTTCTTTTGTCGCAAAAGACCCGATGACCTCCTTTTTTCGATCGCGTGGCGGCACGTCGCTGCTGGGTTTGTCACTTGACGGGGACCGGCTCGAGGCGGTCTCCGTGCGTCGCACCAATGGCAGCGTCGAGATCCGGCGTTCGACAACCGTGACGCTGTCCCTGGATCCGTTGACCAACGAACCGGAGCTGGTCGGCCGCGAGATCCGCAAGCACCTGGATGCCGCAGGCATTCGGGAGCGACGGTGCGCGGTTTGCCTGCCGACGGCATGGGCTCTCACCCTGCAGGTACAGCTCCCGGACCTGCCGCCGGCCGACCTGGAGAGCTTTCTGGAACTGGAGACCGAGCGCGGTCTGCCGTATGGCCCCGAAAACCTGATCCTCGCGCAGTCGCGATTCACCACGGCGGGCGGAGAGTCCTTCGCGTCGCTCCTGGGCGTGCCGCGGGAGCATGTTCGGAGGCTCCAGAATGCGCTGGCGGCGGCCCAACTGGACCCGGTGACGCTCGGTCTCGGAATGACGGCGCTTCGTCCGCGGCCGGTTGATTCGGGCGAGGCGGTGATGCTGCTCGCCCCTGGTCCCGGCACTCTCGGCTTGCTGGTCACCCTCGGTGACGCCGTGGCCTCGCTGCGGATGTTCGACAGCGCGTATGAATCGGTCGGGGGCGCGCCCCAGTTGCAGGTCGATTCGCTCCTTCGGGAACTGCGGATCTCGCTTGGTCAGCTCCCGGCCGCGGTGCGCAGCGCCGTACGGCGGCTGGTGGTGCTGGGTTCGGGTGAGGCCTCCACGGAGCTGTTCGAGGAACTCCAGGGCCCCGCCGGTTCCTGGAATCTGCGCCTGGAGCGAGTGCGCGAATACGCCGAAGGGGCGATGCCGCTTGGCGTTCCTTCAGGAACCGCCATTTCGCCGGCCTTGAGCCTGGCAGTCCTTCACCTGGCGGGCGCGGGTACAGGTTTCGAATTCCTTCCGCCGCGGATCACGGCTTGGGAACGGCTGACGGCGCGGTATTCGTCCGGCCGGCTGCTCTGGAGCGGTATTGCGGCCGGCGCCGTTGCCGGACTGGTCGCCCTGGCGTTTGGAATCCAGCAGATCCGGCTCAATCACTGGCAGAAGGAATTTGATCGAATCGCACCGCAGGTGACCCAGCTCGAAGAGATCCAACAGGATATACGAGATCATCGGCCGTGGTTTGATGAATCGTACCGGACAATGAATGTCCTGCGTCTCCTGACCGAGGCGTTCCCGGAAGATGGCGCCGTCTGGGCCAAGAGCGTCGAATTCCGCGACGCCGACGTGGTGATCTGCGCCGGGACCGCGCGCGATCAGAAGGCGTTGCTGGCAACCTTCGAGCGACTCCGTGGCACCCTCGGATTTGAGAATGTCCGTATCGAACAGTCCGTCGGGGAAGCGCCGGTCGAATTCACCCTCAATTTCCATTGGGCAGGACTGCACGGATTATGAACCTGGAGAAACGCGAACGCCTGATGGCCATCATCGCCGGGGCGGCCCTGGCCGTGATGGTGGGGGATCACTTGATTCTCACGCCAATTGCCCGGAGCTGGAACGAGCGCTCGGAGCGCCTTGCCGATCTTCACAAGCGTGTGGTCCAGGGCGGAAGCCTGCTCGACCGCGAAACGGTCTTGCGGCGCCGCTGGGCGGACATGCGGACGAACATGCTCGCGACCGAGCCGTCGATCGCTCAGGGCCAGGTCTATAATGCATTGTACGGATGGTCCCAGGAGAGCGGGATCAGCATCACCTCGGTGCGACCGCAGGTGAAGCAGGCGAACGACGACTCCCTGACCCTGGAATGCCGGGCCGATGCTTTCGGCAGCCTCTCGAGCCTGACGCACTTTCTGTATCTCATCGAAAAGGACAAGCTGGGTGTGAAGATCGATTCGCTGGATCTCACGCCGCGTGACAAGCAGGCCGACCAGCTCAATCTCGTCGTGCAGATCAGCGGTCCCATGCTGCCACCGCCGCGATCATGAGTGTTTTTGTGCCAATGCGCCAAGTGACTCGCCAGCCCGCGAGCTGGAGTTCGCCTGCTGTCTGCCCGGAACCGCCCCTCACCCCACTCCACTCCCATCGGATGCTGAGAGCCCGTCTGAAAATTAGGAGGGGCCCTGTTTTCGCAGGAAAGGCCGGATGGCGAGGCGGGACGACGGAGCATACCCTTCAGGGGTCTGTGACTGAGGAGCAACGAAGCCAGGCGGTCTTTCCTGCGAAAACCCTTCGGGCGACGGGTCTTTTGCGCGAGGCCTTCGTTGGCTCGACCGTCACAGCCCGCTGCGGGGATGCTCCGGTCTCGCCGTCTCGGCCTCGCACAAAATCCCTCGTCGCAGGGCCCTTCCTAATTTTCAGACGGGCTCTGAGCGTGTCCCCCAAATCGCGTGCTGGAGACCGTGTCGGTCCCAGGCACGACGGCGGCGTGTCGCGGCATCCCGGAGAGGTGCCCGGTCCCGGTTCCCTCCGGGACCGTTCGTCGCTCCACGAACCGGTGTCGCACAATGACGCCCTGCCCCGGTCTCCAGCGATGCAGAATGTGGGTCAAGACCAGCATCCGACGGGAGAGGGTGCCCACGCGACTGCGGGGGCGGGTGAGGTTTCGCCGCGGCGGTTCCGTATCCGCCACGTCGGGCGTTGGCTTGCGGCCCTTGGGGTGGCGTTGGCCTTCCTCCCTTCGGTCAGCGTGGCGTCAGACGCGGAGACCAACGCCCCAGCGGGCGGGGATTTCTCGGCCTTCTCGATCATTGCCGAGCGCAACATCTTCAATCCCAGCCGGGCGTCCGGAAAGAACGCCCGTCGCGCGGAGGCCCCTGCCGCGCGGGTCGACACCGTGGCACTGGTCGGCACCATGAGCTACGACAAGGGACGCTTCGCCTTCTTCGACGGAAGTGACTCGGAGTACCGCAAGGTGCTGGCCCAAGGCGGCACCATCGCCGGCTATACCATCGCGGAGATCCATAACGACGCGGTCAAATTGGAGAACGATGGCAAGGTGCTCGAGCTGAAAGTCCGCTCCCGATTGCGCCGTGAAGACGGTGGGGAGTGGCATCTCGACACCAGCGCTGGACCGTATGTTCGGGCTGGCGGAACTGACCGCAAAGGGAGTAGAAATGAGATGAGCCCCGGAAGAGATCGATATGCCGGCCGGGGCGAGCGTGGCCGGGGAGGCGGCGATCGGAATGGACGAAGCAGTTCAAGCGCCTCCTCGGGTTCGACGTCGGCCCCTGCGACCACCTCGACGGCGTCTGGCGGCGAGGTCAGCGACGCCCTCAAACGATTGATGGAGAAAAGAGAAAAGGAACTGAAATGAAAGCCCTCCGCATCCTGCTGCTTTCGCTCGTCCCGGGGTTCGGCCTCATGGTCGCCGCCCTGGCCCAGCCCACGGTGCCCCGGGAGAACGAGCCGCCTCCGAGCCCGCCTCCGGAGGAAGTCGCCGATGCCACGCCCCCGGCACCGGACCCGGCGGACTCCGATTCGGCCCCCGAGCCCGCGCCTGTGGAGGCCTCGCCCAACCTCGACGGCTCTCCGGGGCAGACACCCGAGGTCCAGCCGGCGGAACCCGCCACGCCGGGCGACTCGCAACCGGCGAACGCGACGGCTCCGTCTCGGCGCTTGCGCGACAATGTCCGACGGGAGATTCGGCCTTCGCGCATGTTGCCACCGCCAAAGGGTATCGCCCGGGGTTCGACCAATGGTCCCGCGAACCTCCGCCTGAATTTCCGGGGTGTGCCCCTCGACATGGTGCTCAATTACCTGAGTGACGCCGCAGGATTCATCATCAATCAGGAAACGGATGTGGAAGGCACCGTGGACGCGTGGAGCAACCGACCGCTGACCCGCGAGGAAGCCGTCGAACTTCTCAACACCCTACTCCAGAAACATGGCTACGCCGCCATTCGGAACGGCCTGACCCTGACGATTGTCAACCGCGACGATGCCAAGAAACGCGACATTCCCGTCATCAGTGGACGCGATCCGGCGGAGGTGCCCCGGAGCGACGCGATTGTGACCCAGGTCATTCCGGTCCAATACATCAGTGCCACGCAAATGGTCAAAGACCTGAATCCGCTGCTACCCACCAGCGCGGAACTCTCCGCCAATGAAGGGGGCAATGCCTTGGTGCTGACCGACACCCAGGCCAACATCCGCCGGATGATGGAGATCGTGCAGGCGCTCGATCAGGCGGTCTCGAGCACATCGGACGTCCGGGTGTTCCAGCTCCAATTCGCAGATTCCAAGGCCCTCGCCACCACGATTCAAAGCCTGTTCCAGACCCAGGAGACGTCGCGCAACAACAACCAGAACGGGCCAGGACGGTTCTTCGCCCGGTTTGCCGGCGGTCCTCCGGGCGCCAATGGCGCCAACGGGGATGCGGGCTCGGCCAATGGCGGCCGTGCGCCCGTTCCGCGGGTGATCGCTGTGGCGGACGAACGCAGCAATTCCCTCATTGTGAGCGCGCCCACGCAGCAGATGGATGTGATTGCCAATGTCGTGCAGGGGGTCGATACGAACGTCGACGACATCACCGAACTCCGTGTGTACCACCTGAAGAACGCGGATCCGCAGGAGACAGCCGATTTGCTGACCAGCCTCTTCGAAGATTCCAGCAGCAACTCGCGCCAGGCCAACAACCGCGGTGGATTCTTCCGCTTCGGCGGTCGTTTCGGCGGTGGGGCCGGTCTCAACGGGCGGAACGGAAACGCCAACAACGCCACCACAAGCGAGCGCATGGTCAAGGAAACCCGCGTGACGGCCGTCCCCGATCTCCGGACGCGGTCGGTCGTCGTCAGTGCCGCCAAGAACCTGATCGACCAGATTGGCGATATTGTCGCCCAGTTGGACAATGATCCGGCGCGCAAGCAGACCGTCCACATCTACTCGGTGGAGAACACGGATCCGGAGGCCGTGCAGGAGGTCATTCAGAGCCTTTTCCCGGAACAGAACCTCAACCAGATCCGCAATAACTCCCGCAACAATCAGCGACAGAACGCCAACCAGTTGAACAGCCGGCAGACCCAGACCCGGAACCAGGGCAATCGCACGAGCAACAATAACAACCTCGGGAACCTGGGGAACGCCTTCAACAACGGCAACTGACACGCGCCATTCGCCAGCTCCGCGCTCCCTGGCGGGACGCCGGGTCCCGCCGTTCGGGCAGGGAAATCCGGCCTGAGGACACCCCCCCACCTTCAGCTTAGAAACCCATCCCCATGCAGACTCAACCCGAATGCCCGCTTCCGGACGCGGTGGCCCCTGGCCCACGGCGATCGCCATTCTCAATCCGCGGTCTTCGCATCGCAGTTCTCCTCCTGGGCTGTGCCGCCCTTGTCGGCGGTGTCGCGCAGGCGCAGGTCGGCGGCAACCGGAATACGACCGCCACCTATCCGAATGCGACGGAGATTGGCGGAGCCACGGTGACGTTTGACCAGGAGACCCGGAAACTGATTGTCGTTTCCGACGATGATACCGCGCGGTATGTCAGCCAGGTGGTCAGCAACCTGGACCGACCGGCACCGCAGGTCCTCATCAAGGTGGTCTTCCTCGAGGTCACCTATCGCAAGGGGTTCGATATCGGCATCGAAGGTTCGTACACGAAGAACATGGGCGGCGGGACGACCGGCGGCATCAGCCAGATCTTTGGCCTGGCCCAGCAGGGCAGTTCACCCGTCCCGCCGGGCGCGGGAATCGGACAAATCCTGGGCACGGATTTCCAGGCGACACTCCGTGCCATCGCGGACGCTGGAAAGACCGAGGTCCTGTCGCGTCCGTCCGTTTTGGCCCGGAATAACCAGGAGGCGACGATCAGCATCGGCCAGCAGGTGCCGCTGATCACCAACGTCCGGTACGACAACTTCGGCAATCAGATCAATGGCGTGCAGTACACGAGCGTCGGCATCATCCTCCGGGTGACGCCGTACATCACCTCGCAGAACATGGTCGAGATGATTGTGTCCCCCGAGATTTCCAATCTCTCGGACCAGACGGTTCCGATCGCCGCGGGCGTCAACGCGCCGGTCATCAACTCGCGAACGGCGGACACAGTGGTGATCACCCCGGATGGCCAGCCGGTCGTCATCGGCGGATTGATGTCGAACAACAAGACCGAGAGCGACAGCAAGATCCCGCTCCTGGGGGACATCCCGCTTCTGGGCAACCTCTTCAAACACCGTTCGCGCAACAACACGAAGACCGAACTCCTGATCTTTCTCACGCCGCATATCGTCCGCGCGCCGTCCCAGCTCGCTGCGATGACCGAAAAGGAACGGGCCGCCCAGGTCATCGCGCCACAGGCATTCGATGAGCAGGAGCTGAATCGATTCCTGAACGATGTGCCGATCAAGAAGGATTCGGATTCGGACAAGTCGTCCCGTTCGAAACGCAGCCGGCGATCCCGCTGAAATCCATCCGGCCACAGCCGACCGGCAATGGTGGCCGGGCAAGCACAGAACCTGTGAATGCGCGTGCAATCGAACGGACCCGCCTGGTGTACGGCGGCCTGGCCGCCCTCTGGATCCTGATCCTCGTCTGGCAGGTGATCGAACACCGGCGCGTCCGGCAGGTTGCCCGGATCGAGCTTGGAAACCGGGCCCGGGACATCTCGACAACGCTTGGCCTGGTCATCCGGTCGCAGCGCCGCTTCGGGGGCCTCATTTCCAAGGAGCGCCTCGAGTCCGCCCTGAATTCCCTGATCAAACCTGGCGAACTTGATGCGATCGCCCTGCTCAATGCGTCCGAACAGGTCGTCGCTTCCGCGGGCACACCCATTGAACCGGAGCTCCGGAAGCTCGTGCCAAGTTCGGAGTATTGGGGCGAAGACACGGTGGCTCTCATGAATCCTGTCGATCTCGGGACGAATGTGGCCACGACGGAGACGCGAGGCGCCACGATTGTGTTGCCGCCCCGGGGTACGATGACGGGTACGAATCGTCCGCCGTGGTCCCCCCGGGGTCCCCCGCCGCCGGAACCGCCACCGGACGATCCGGAACGCGAAGGCCGACCGCACGGACCCGAACGGGAGCACGCCGGGATGGCGTCCGGGAGCGAGACCAATGCGGTCGGGAGTGCCGCGCGTGACAATGATGGCAATGACGGTCCGAACAGGCCGCGCCGCCGTCGGGGGGACGGCCGGTTTCCCTTCGGGCGCCCGTTCTGGATGAGCGAGGCCGACTACCAATCCCTGCTCAAGAAACAGGGTGTCCACAGTTTTGTCCTGGTGCTGTCGACCTCGGTGATGAAGGCGGTCTGCCGGCAGGACTTGTGGGTTCGCGCCGTCATCAGCGCCTTCGCGAGCGTCTCCGTGATGGGTCTGGGATTCGCTTGGCGGAACCTCGCGCGGTCCTCCGATCTCGAGGTGCGCCTGGCCCGCGCGGCCGAATTGAATGTCCGCCTCAAAGAGATGAACCTGGCGGCCGCGGGGCTGGCCCATGAGACGCGGAATCCCCTGAACATCATACGTGGGTTGGCTCAACTGATCGCCCGGCACGCCGAAGCGCCTGCCGATATTCACGCCCAGTCGCGGGACATCATCGCCGAGACGGACCGTGTTACCGCGCAGTTGAACGAGTTCATCAATTATTCGCGGCCGCGGGAGGTGCGATGGGGGGTGGTCCCGCTCGGGCCGGTCATTCAGGAAGTGATCCGGGCGTTGGCGTCCGACATTCAAGAGCGCGCGGTCGAGATCAAGGTCCCCGCGGATTTGCCGGCCGTCCAAGGGGACGAACAACTCCTGCGACAGGCCTTCTTCAATCTTCTGATTAACGCCGTTCAAGCCGTCGACCGGGGAGGCACGATCGAGATCGCGGCCGAACGCGCCGATCCGGCGGGACTCCGGCTCGAGTTTCGAGACAACGGACCCGGCGTGCCGCCGGAGAACTGGACGGAGATTTTCAAGCCCTACTTCACGACGCGCGCCGAGGGGACGGGGCTAGGTCTCACCATCGTCCAACAGATCGTGCTCGCCCATGGATGGGAGATCGAGTGTCTTGCGAATCCACCTCGTGGCGCCATTTTCCGATTGAGTCATTTGAAAGTCGCCCACCGCGCCTGAGCATGTCGCCTGTGATGAAATTGGCACCCCGGATCCTGATCGTGGACGACGATCCGGGTCAGCGCGGTCTGCTGGACGCCTTTCTCACCAGCCAGGGATTCGAGACGGTCGTTGTCGGTTCTGGCGAGGAGGCGCTCGCCAAGCTGCGCGAGAACAATGTCAGCATGATGATCTCCGACGTCCGCATGCCGGGGATCTCCGGACTCGAGACGCTGCGCCGGGCCCGGGAGGAGCATGTCCGACTTCCCGTTCTTCTGGTGACCGCGTATGCGGACATCCGCGAAGCCGTGGGGGCGATGCGCGATGGCGCGGTGAACTATCTCGCCAAGCCGATCGACCTGGACGAATTGCTCGCGACGGTCCGGGGGGCGATCGGGCTGCCGACCACCGACGCACCACGGTTCCTCCCGGACAAACCGCTGCCTGCGGGCATCGTCGCGCGGAGCCCGCTGATGCAGGCGTTGTTCCGCGATGCCGCCCTGATCGCCGCCTCCGAGAGCCGCGTGCTCCTGAGCGGCGAAAGCGGTGTGGGCAAGGAGGTGCTCGCGGACGTGATTCACGCCTGGAGCCTTCGCTTCGCGGGCCCGCTGGTGAAGGTCAACTGCGCCGCCATCCCGGAGACCCTCCTCGAGAGCGAGTTGTTCGGACATGAAAAGGGGGCCTTTACCGGCGCGGTAGCCCAGCGGATCGGCCGGTTTGAAAACGCCGGCGGTGGCACGATCTTCCTGGATGAGATCGGGGACATGTCGCCCAACCTCCAGGCCAAGCTCCTGAGGGTCACCCAGGATGGGCGCTTCCAGAGGGTGGGCTCGAATCACGAGATCCACGCCGATGCCCGGATCCTCGCAGCCACGAACCGGAACCTGGAGGAGGAGGTTCGAAAGGGGCGTTTTCGCGACGACCTCTTTTACAGGCTCAACGTCGTCGAACTCAGCATCCCGCCGCTGCGCGAGCGCCGGGAGGACATCCTGCCGCTCGCGAACCAGTTTCTTTCGGAGTTGACCGAGGGTCACTCCCGGCTGTCGTCGCCTGTCAGCGAGATCCTCGAGCGGTACCCCTGGCCCGGGAACATCCGGGAGCTTCGCAACGCGATGGAACGCGCGTCCCTGCTTTCCCGCGGCGGCGTGGTGCTGCCGGAGCATCTTCCCAACCGCGTGCGTGCCGTCGCGGGTTCTCTCGCCCAGGGGGCGCCGCTGCCATCGGAAGTGCTGCGCCTCGAGGAGATCGAACGGCAGACCATCCTGCAGGTCCTGCGCGAACAGGCGTTCAACCGGACCAGCACGGCCCGGGTCCTGGGCATCAGCCGACGCGCGCTCATCTACAAACTCCAGCGACTTCGCGAACTCGGATATCCGGTCGATGCGCGCTCCGGCGGGAGTCAGCCGCCATTCGAGCCCGTCCCGGAGCCGTCGGCCTCGGCGGCCTGAGAGCCCGTCTGAGTGCGCCCTGGAAAGGCGCACTCAGACGGGCTCTCAGTGCTTACGGCCCCTGAACGGTGGCGGCCGGCTCGAGGAGACGGACCGGCCACACGCTGAACAGGAGGACCCATGCGAGTCATTACGACAAACCGCCGGTGCTTCAGCGCCTGCGACTTTTCGGTGTCGACCCCGGGCGGACTGTGACACGGTCGAAGCACCACGAAATTCACGGAGAACACGAAGCGAATGAGTCGTTCTCGACAGGTTCCCCCGGAGTATGAGTACCGCCCTTCGGGCCGGGTACGAGGACGCCTTTTGCCATGAACCTGATCAACCTTCGCTGGATCTCCAGCCGCTTACGGTTCGCCAATTGTGGTAACCACCGATGAAGACACCTCCCACATCCCGCCGACAGTTCCTTCAATCCGCCGCCGCGCTGGCGGCCGCAGGCACGCTTCCGAAATGGTACCTCGCCGATTGCGCCGCCGCCGAACCGTCGCCGGGCCGGCCGGCCAGTCCCAATGAACAGCCGGCCGTTGCCCTCGTGGGATGCGGTGGGATGGGACGCGGCGACGCCAAAAATGCGACGCGTTTCGGGCGCGTCGTCGCCCTCTGCGATGTGGATGCCGGCAACCTGGCGAAGGCCAAAGAGGACCACCCGGACGCGGAGACCTACCACGACTTTCGTGAGGTCATGTCGCGACGCGACATCGATGTGGTCGTCTGCGCCACCGTCGATCACTGGCACGTTCTCGTCTCCATGGCGGCCATGAAGTCGGGAAAGGATGTGTACTGCGAAAAGCCGCTGACACTGACGATCGACGAGGGAAAGCACCTGGTGAAGACCGCGAAGGAGACCGGGCGCGTCCTGCAGACCGGAAGCCAGCAACGGAGCGATCGCAATTTCCGCCTCGCCTGCGAACTCGTCCGCAACAACCGCGTGGGCAAGCTCCGCCACATTGAGGTCTGGGTGCCGGCGGGCGTCCGCGAAGGCCCCTTCCATCCCAGCCCCGCGCCGGAGGGGTTGGACTGGGATTTCTGGCAGGGTCAGACGCCGGTCGTGCCTTATGTCAAACAGCGGTGTCATGTGACCTTTCGGTATTGGTGGGACTACAGCGGAGGCACGCAGACCGATTGGGGCGCGCACCACAACGACATTGCCCTCTGGGGTCTGGGGCTCGATCCCAGCGGTCCGGTGTCCATCGAGGGCCATGCCATCGGCGAGATGATCCCCGGCGGTTACACCGCCGCGAGCGAGTTTGAAGTCCAATTCACTTACGCGAATGGTGTGACCCAGGTCACCCGAAGCACCACGGACGACAATCCGTTCGGCGGCGTCGTGCGCGCGGAGGGACAGCGCCACGGCGTGAAGTTCATTGGCTCGGACGGCTGGGTATGGGTGACGCGCGGCGATTTGCAGGCAAGCGACCGGGACCTCCTGGAGGCCCCGCTGCCTTCCGATGCGGTCCGCCTTCCGCGGAGCGATGATCACATGGGAAACCTGTTCGAATGCGTTCGAACGCGACAGCAGCCGATCTGCCGTCCCGAGGTTGGACATCGGTCGGCGAGCTTGTGTCACCTGGGAGTCATTGCGGTCCGGCTGGGTCGCAAGCTTCATTGGGACCCGGGCGCGGAGAAGTTTGTGGACGATCGGGAGGCCGACCAATGGCTGGTCCGCGAGCGACGGAAACCCTGGACCTATGACAGCGTGTAGCGGTCGCCTTGCCGTTGATGGCCTCCTGGTACTTCTGGCGGTGTGGCCTGCCTGTGGATCCAGGGCCGCCGAGGAGACGACGGCTGCAGTCGAATTCTTTGAGCAAAAGGTCCGACCGATCCTGGTCGACCAGTGCTATGCCTGTCACAGCGCCCAGGCGAAGAAGGTCCGGGGCGATCTCCTCCTCGACACACGCGCGGGTTGGGAAAAGGGCGGGTCCAGCGGGAAGCCGGCGGTCATTCCCGGTGATCCGGATGACAGCCTGCTGATCCAGGCCGTGCGGCACAGCCAGGCGGACCTGGCGATGCCACCGAAGAAGCGCCTGACGCCTGGGCAGATCGAGGCATTGGAATCCTGGGTCCGCATGGGCGCGCCGGATCCCCGACAGGGAGCAGTCCTCCGCCCGGATCCGCACCGGCACGCCCTCGGGCACTGGGCATTTCAACCCGTGCGCGAGCCCCGGCTTCCGGCGGTCCAGGACGCCGGCTGGGTTCGGAACGAAGTCGATCGATTCATCCTTGCGCGGCTCGAGGCGAAGGGATTGCGGCCCGCGCCCCGGGCGGACCGGCGGACGCTGATTCGCCGGGCGAGTTTCGTGCTGACGGGCCTTGCACCCACGGTGGATGAGGTGGCGGCCTTCGAGCGCGATCGCTCTCCTAACGCCTTTCAGCGGGTCATCGAGCGGCTGCTGGCCTCGCCGAGATACGGGGAATGCTGGGGTCGCCACTGGCTCGACATCGCGCGGTACGCGGATACCAAGGGCTACGTGTTCGAGGAGGAGCGCCGCTATCCCTATGCCTACACCTTCCGCGACTACGTGATTCGCGCCTTCAACGACGACAAACCCTACGACGAGTTTCTCATCGAGCAGATCGCCGCCGACGAGGTGGTGATGGACGGCGATGACAAGTCCGCCCTGGCTGCCATGGGTTTCCTGACGCTGGGCCGACGGTTCCTCAACAACCCACACGACATCATCGACGATCGGATCGACACGCTGACGCGGGGCACCATGGCGCTGACGGTCGCTTGCGCGCGATGCCACGATCACAAGTACGACCCGATTCCCTCGGCCGATTACTACTCCCTCTACGGCGTATTCGCCTCGTCGGAGGAACCGCAGGAGAAACCGCTCCTGGGCACCATTCCCGACCCGATCCAATACCAATCCTTCCAGGAGGAATTGGCGCGACGGGAAAAGGAGCTTCGGGATTTTCTTGAGAAGAAGGAAAGCGAGTACCGGGAAAGGCTGCGGAACACCGTGGGCGACTACCTGCTCGCGGCTCATGACGCCGCGGGGCTCGAGGACGGCAAGCGCGAGGAACTGGCGCGCAGTCGCAAGCTGAGTCCGCTGGTCGTATCACGATGGATGGCGGCCCTGGACGGCTGGCGGAAGAAACCGGAGCCGCTGTTCGCCCCCTGGCTCGCCTTCGCTGAGCTGCCGAAGGACACCTTTCGAAAGGAGGCGGAAAAGGTGACCTCTGCCCTGGCGACAGATGCCGCGGGTCAGGACGCGCCGGCGGTGGTCGGCGTGTTCGTCGGCAATCCGCCGGCGTCGCTCGACGAGGTTGCCAACCGGTACAATCGGGTGTTTGCAGAGTCCCCGGACCAATCCATCCGGACATTCCTGGAAGGCCACGATAGTCCCATTTCCCTGGACGCCGATCAGGTCCACCGCCTCTTCGACGTGCCGGAGGGACAGCGCAAGCGCGCGTTGCAGCGTGCCATCGACGAGCTGCAGGCGACGCATCCGGGCGCGCCGCCGCGGGCGATGGTGCTCGTGGACAAGCCGAAGCCGGTCGAGCCGGTCATCTTTCAGCGCGGCAATCCCAACAACCGCGGCGAAGCGGTTCCGCGTCGCTTCCTGGCGTTGCTCTCGGGCCCGGATCGCCAGCCGTTCCAGCACGGCAGCGGCCGCCTCGAACTCGCCCGCGCCATTGCGAGTCCCGACAATCCCTTGACCGCCCGTGTCGCGGTGAACCGGGTGTGGCTCCAACTCTTCGGCGCGGGGCTCGTCCAGACGCCGTCGGATTTCGGCACCCGCTCCGACCCGCCGTCGCATCCGGCGCTCCTGGATTGGCTGGCGGTGAGATTCGTGCGCGAGGGTTGGTCGTTCAAGAAGCTGCACCGGCTGATTCTGCTTTCGGCAACGTGGCAGGAGTCGAGCGAGGCCGTGCCGTCGTCGGCCGAATTGGATCCGGACAATCGTCTCCTGTCCCATCAGAACCGGCGGCGCCTGGATTTCGAGGCCATGCGCGACACCCTGCTGGAGGCGGCCGGCGACCTGGATCTCAGGATGGGCGGGCACGCGGTCGAGATCGCCGACGGAAACTATGCCCGGCGCCGCACGATCTACGGCTTCGTCGAGCGTCAGAATCTGCCAAGCCTCTTCAGGACCTTTGATTTTGCGACGCCGGACACGACGAGTTCGAAGCGCTTCACGACCACGGTCCCTCAGCAGGCACTGTTCTTCCTCAACAGCCCGTTTGCCCTCGACCAGGCCCGGGAGCTGGCCCGAAGGTCCGAAATCCGCGGCGAGGATGATCCCGACGGACGGATTGGGAGGCTGTACGAGATCCTGTTCCAGCGGGAACCGGAGCCATGGGAGGTGCGGCTTGGCGAGAGGTTTGTCCGACGACCGCCCGAGGGGGCGGCCGAGAAGGACGATGGACCTGGACCCTGGGAACGCTATGCGCAAGTCCTCCTGATGGCGAACGAGGCGATCTTCGTGGACTAGTCCAGGATGCTTCAGGCCGTGCACCATGCGCCTCCTCGTTGTTGAAGATGATCCCAAGATCGCCTCCTTTGTGGTGAAGGGGCTGAAGCAGAGCGGCTATGCCGTGGACCATTCTCCCGACGGCGACGACGCTCACGGGCTCGCGGCCACCATCAGCTACGATGCAATCATCGTCGACGTCATGCTTCCCGGCATGGATGGACTCAGCCTGGTCCAGCGCCTGCGCAAGGCCGGCGTGCGGGTCCCGGTGATCTTCCTCAGTGCGAAGGCATCGGTCGACGACCGGGTGCGGGGACTCCAGGCGGGCGGAGACGACTACCTGACCAAACCGTTCGCGTTCTCCGAACTCCTGGCGCGTGTCCAGGCCCTGATCCGGCGGGCGACGCAGGCGGCGGAGCCGACCCGCCTCGAGGTGGGGGGGCTCACCCTGGATCTCCTCACGCGCGAGGTGAAGCGTGACGGTCATGCGATCGATCTGCAGCCGCGCGAATATGCGCTGCTCGAGTATTTGATGCGCCATGCCGGGCGGGTGGTGACCAAGACCATGATCCTGGAACACGTCTACGACTACAGCTTCGACCCGCAGACCAACGTGGTGGACGTGCTGGTCTCGCGGCTCCGCCAGAAAGTCGACCGTGATTTTCCGTCGAAGATGATCCACACCATGCGAGGGGTTGGCTATGTCCTCAAGCCTGCTTGAGCGCGTCCATCGGTCGCTGACCTTCCGCCTCAACCTGTGGTACGCGGCGATCTTCATTCTCAGTGCCGCGGTCCTGTTTCTCCTCACCTACGCGCTGCTCTATGCCGCGGCCGGACACAAGGACCGCGAACTCATCGAGGCCCAGCTCAAGGAGTATGTCGCCGTCTATGCCGACCGGGGCGCGCGCGGTCTGCGCGACTACCTCGAGGCCGGGGGGCGGCGGGGAATGGAGATCCCCTTCGTCCGGTTCAGCGGTCCCCGTGGACCGTCCGTCATCCTTTCGACGCCGCCGGGCTGGCTGGAGATGGAGTCCCATGAGGTCGCCCCAGGCTGGTACCAGCGACAATACTGGGTGCGGATCCCCCGTGACGCGGAGAGAGACCTCCTATTTCGCGCGGCCCAGCTTCCGGACGGGTCCTGGCTCGAAGTCGGCCGGGTCACCGACAGCCGGGATGCCATCCTGAAACCCTTCCGGACCATCTTTTTCGCCGGGATGGTTCCGGTCGTGTTGTTGGGAATGGTTGGAGGCGCCCTGCTTGCCCACCGGGCCACCCGGCCCCTGCGCGAGACCGTCGCCACGGCGCAATCCATCCTGAAGACCGGCAACCTCGAGGCGCGAGTGCCCGTCGGACCATCGGATGATGAACTCACGGAATTGGCGCGCCTCTTCAACCGGTTGCTCGAGCGGAACCAGGCGCTGATCCGCGGGATGCGCGATTCCCTCGACAATGTCGCGCATGACCTGCGCACGCCGCTGTCGCGCCTGCGTGGAATGGCGGAGTTGGCTTTGCAGAGCCCGCCCGATTCCCGCGCGACGCGGGAGGCCCTCGCCGACTGCATCGAGGAGTCCGATCGCGTGCTGGAAATGCTGAAGGTCCTCCTCGATGTCACCGAGGCCGAGGCCGGGATGATGAAACTCAACCGGGCGACGGTTGACCTCCGCGAGATCCTGTCCGAGGCGGTGGAACTCTATGGCTATGTCGCCGAGGAAAAATCCGTGGCCCTGAGCCTGGAGCTGGCTCCGCCGTGTCCCGCCCTGGCGGATCGCGCGCGCCTGCGGCATGTCGTCGCGAACCTCCTCGACAACGCGATCAAATACTCAGGGCCCGGCGGCCGCGTGGACCTGCGCGCGCGTCGCGAGGGACGCGAGGCGGTCATGGAGATTCAGGACACCGGGATGGGGATCGCCCCGCAGGAACGGGATCGGATCTGGCAGCGGTTGTACCGCGGTGACAAGAGCCGGTCTCAACGCGGCCTGGGACTTGGACTGAGCCTCGTCAAGGCGATCGTCCAGGCTCACGGCGGCCATGTCGACGTCCACAGCCTTCCTGACCGCGGATCCATCTTCGAGGTCCATCTCCCGGCAGCAGAACCCGGCCCTGTCCTGACGGCGCCGCCGGCGCCGGACGTTGCCATCGGGACGGTGGCCCGGTGAATCCGGGGAGCCGGGGTCTAGGTTCGTTCGAGGAAATACTCGATGCCCTGCGCAACACCCTCGCCATGGGTCCGCCTGCTGAGATAGCCGCCCGCGGAGCGAACCTGGCGCTGGACTGGCGCGATCGCGTTGGACGGCGCGACGAGCCACCGCGCGATCGAGGGCCGGAGCATCGGCAGGTCGTTGTAGTGATCGCCCGCCGCAAGGATTTCGTCGGCGTTGATTTGAAGGCGCCGGGCGATCTCCGCCAGGGCGCTTCCCTTGTTATAGGAGTCATGCGCAAAGCGGATGTAGACGTCGTTTCGCACCACGGAGAGGCGCGGGATCCCGCGAGCGTACGCTTCCATTTCACCCTGGATCACATCGGCCCCGCGATTGGTCTCCGCCAGGACGCAGACCGGCGAAAAGGCATCCTCATAAATGGTGGAAGGCGGCCCGGATTCCAGGCGCGCGACGAGATCCGGCAGGTCCGGGGCCATGCGGGCAAAGAGTTGCTGATGATCGTGGGTACAGGCCTGGTTCCAGCTCGGGACAGGCACATACTGCGTCTCGCGGCGGACGTAGATCTCACGTTCGACGAGCACGAGGGCATCCGGGTGGGACTTGGGTTCGGCGCGCGCGAGCGTCTCCAACAGGCTACCGAGTTCGCGACCCGTGTTGATGACCCACATCGTCCCCCGCCGCTGAAGCCCGCCGAGCAGATGCTGGAGAACCGGCGGGATCGGAGGATTCTCGAATTCGGCAAAGATCGTTCCGTCGAAGTCGGTCGAAATCAGCTTGATAGGCATAGGAACGGGACCTCCCTGGGCTGAAAGCTAACGAGGCGCAGCCTCAGACCGACGAGACGTGTGGGGTGAATTCGACGTCGAGGGAGAGGGTAGGCGTTCCTGTCGGCACCTCGTTAGATGGGACTGCTTCGCAGTCCCCGGGAGTTTCGCTGTTTTCATGGTGAACTCTTGGGGCGCGAGGCGGCGTTTTGGGTCCCTCCCGAATCGACCAGGCAAATCTGCGCTTCCACGTCGCGATCTCCCCAATGACAATCCCACTCCATAGCTCCAACGGCAAGGCGCCCTGGGGAGGGGGTGGTGTCTCCCAAAGCCCATGGTTTTTGAAAACCCGACTCATTTACATCAAAATCTGCCTTTTGAGATTCGCTTCCAAGGAGGTAAGCCTTCGTTACTTACATCGTGGGATTCGACTCAAAGTAATTACATTTCGAAGAACAAGGACTCTAGCCGCGCCTCTCCCTCCAGGCGAGGACCGGATTTAAAACTCATAGACTCATAGAAACTTGCCTGTGGGCCTGTCGGAGAGGTGGCTCACGAATTCCTTCCTCCCTTGGTTGCAGACCAGAATCGTGTCCCTCAAAGGGATGCTAATGGTCGAAGGAGAGTCTCGGTTTTCAATATATTGCGAACGGTCTCGGAGGTGAGCGGGGGCAAATCGGACGCCGCTCCCGAAGTCAACGATACCTGGCGGTCGGGGCTCAAGGGCAGCCGTCCGATCAGAAGGTTTCAGGTTCAAATCCGTGACTTCACCATGAACACGAGGAAGTACTGGTACGGCAGGAAGGCATGCTCCGCTTCGAGACGAAATCCATTCTCCTCCATCTCATTGATCAGATCGGCGCGGTCGATCCGCATCTCCTGCGGCGGCCCAACCGGCGTGTCGGCCTTTTTGAAGTCCACCATTACGACCTCCCCGTCCGGTTTGAGCATCTTCCTGAGAAGGGCCAGGTAATGATCATGGTTCTCGATGTGGTGCCAGGTATCGCAGATGAAGAAACGGTCGACTGAGGCATCGGCCAGGAGCGGATCGTCCGGCGGAGCGAGGATCGAAACCACGTTCTTCAGGTTCATATCGCGGATTCGACGGTTCAAATGGAGGATCATGTCCGGGCTGACATCGACCGCGTAAACGCGCCCGGTGTCGCCGACATGGTGGGCCAACCGGAAGGTGAAATACCCCGATCCGGCGCCGATGTCGGCGATGATTTCGCCTCCTTTGAGCTTGAGCGCCGTGATGACCTCGTGGGGCTTCTGGTACTCGTCGCGTTTCGGATCGTCGAGCATGGCCATGTACGCCTTGGGGTCGTGATGCAGTTGGTGCATTTCGCGCGTGTCGCGCTTGGTGGCGTCCTGTGCCAGGAGGACACCGGGAAGCGCCAGCCAGCCGAGGCGTGCCAGTAATCGTTTCATAACGCGGCGATGCTACCCGCATCGGAAGGGAAGTCACGCGCGGGCGGCGTCCCACTCGCTGGCGTGAGCCTTGCCCTCGGCGCGGCGACGCCGGAAGCGCAACCGGAAGCCCCGGGCGCGGCGCAGTCCCGTGCCGTGTTGCCGCCACGCTTTGCGGTCTGTCTCTGTTTGGCCGCCAGTAGTTCTGATATCTTCATTCTCTCGGGTGCGGGTCCGGCCGAATACCTTTTCGTCAAATTTTGGGAGTCAGGCCGCTGCTCGGCCGAGATTTTCTTCCTGAGGAGGAGACGTTTGAAAACCATCGAGTCGTATTGCTCAGTTACAGGCTGTGGCAACAAAACAATCGGGGATCGAGTGGTCTGAGAACGCAGAAAGAAAGGGATCAAGATTCTCTTTCTCTTCTTCTGCGTGGTCTGCGCGGTCTGCGGGCCTATCCGGGTTCTTCGGACTTCGCTGGTCGGTGCTGTCAACCTGGCGGAACCGACAACGATTCAGGGGCGAAGAATTGGGGGCCCGGCGAGGGCATCTTCATCTGGAGTGCCGAAACAAACGCGCCGGTCCCGATCGCTCCCAGCACGCCGAGTCCCCCGCCGGTCGCGCTCAGGAGCAACGTCTCGACCAGCGATTGCCGCACGCGGTGCCAGCGGCCCGCACCCAGAGCGGCGCGAACCGCAATCTCGTGGGACCGCGATGCGTGGCGCGACACGAGCAACCCGGCAATGTTGGCACAAGCAACCAGCAGCACCAATCCCACCATTCCCAACATCCATTTCAGGGCCCGCTCGTAACCGTTGCGTTCAAAGCCCGCGCCGCCGCTGCCGGTTGCCACCACGATTCCCGGGTGGTCCATGAGATCGGCCGCGTCGCGAGCGAACACGCCTGAGAGCACACTTTGAAACCCGCTTTCACGAACGCCAGGACGCAGGCGTGCCATGAGCTGGAGCCACCAGTGGCGTTCCTGGGCCACCGTGGCTGGTCGATTCGTCAACGGCGAGTCCGGGATCAAGGGCACATAGAAGTCGATGGGCAGCCCTGGATGAACTCCCTCGAAGCCGGGGGGGAGAACCCCAATGATCGTGAAACTCCGGAACACCCTGATTGGACTCATGGTGATTGGCGGATAATCCCTTGATCCGCCGTCGCGGCGACCGACGGTAGACGTGCTTGGATTGTGTCATCCGGAATCGGACCGAGGTGATCTGCCAGGGAAGAGTAGCTCATGAGGACACGTGCGATGTTCAAGGACCAGCCGACCGAACGGTTCCACAACCGGGGCGGACGAATGACAATGCCACTGCCTCGAATCCGGCTGGCGTTCTGTCTGGGGGCCATGCTCGGCGGGTTGCTGGCCGGGGGCCGGACCCAGACGACCGGCCCGGGCGGAGGGGTGGTGACCTGGGGTACCAACTTCGATGTCCAGATGGATGTGCCAGCCGGGTTGAACGATGTCGTCGCGGTCTCGGCCGGGCAGTCCCACAGCCTGGGGCTGAAGTCCGACGGCAGCGTGGTCGCCTGGGGTTCACACGTCTATGGGCAGACCGATGTGCCCCCGGGTTTGGGTGGCGTCCGCGCCATTGCGACCGGCGGTTTCTATAACCTGGCATTGAAGTCGGACGGAACGGTCGTCGAATGGCCCAAGCGGGATTTCTTTCCGCCGGTGCCCGAGGGTTTGAATGAGGTTACCGCCATCGCCGCGGGGGATGAGCACTACCTTGTGCTCAAGTCCGACGGCACGATCGTCACCTGGGGACGCCCGAGTCGCGGCCAGACGAATTCGCCTCCGGGTTTGAGTGGGGTCACAGCCATCGCCGCGGGAACATTTCACAGTCTGGCGCTCATGTCCGATGGCAGGGTGGTCGCCTGGGGCGACATCTCATTCGGCCAGAGCTACGTGCCGGCGGGTTTGAGCGGCGTCCGTGCCATTGCGGCCGGGTACGGCCACAGCCTGGCGCTCAAGTCGGATGGCAGCGTGGTCGCCTGGGGCGACAATTCTTCTGGCCAGACCGATGTGCCTGCAGGACTGAGCGATGTCCGTGCCATTGCGGCCGGGAGTCGCCACAGCCTGGCGCTGAAGTCCGACGGCACCGTTGTCGCCTGGGGCGACAACCTTTTCGGTCAGACCGAAGTGCCGCGGGAGTTGCGCACGGTCGTCGCCCTGGCGGCGGGAGTCTTCCACAATCTGGCGGTCGTGCTGCTTTCGCCGGTCGAGGTTTCCCCGACAAGTCGGAGAGTCCTCGAGGGCGAAACGGTGGCGTTTCAACCGAAGGTGACCGGAACGCCGCCGCTCGTTTTCCAATGGATTTTCAATGGCACCCAGCCGATCGGCGGACCGACGACCTCCGGGGAACTCGTGTTGACCAACGTCGGGCTTTCGCGGGCGGGCGCGTACACGGTCGTGGTCACGAACGCCTACGGTGCGGTGACGGGTGCGCCTGCCGTGCTCGAGGTGATACCCGATCCCGCGATTCTGCTATCGCCGACGAGTTGGAAAGCCGGGGTTGGCGCGACGGTGGAATTTGCGGTCGAGGCGACCGGGACCCCGCCGCTGGCCTGCCAATGGTTCTTCCAGGCGACCAACCCGATCAGCGGCGCCACCGGTCCCGTCCTGCGCCTGGCCGGTGTCCAGGCCGGGCAGGCGGGCGCCTACACCGTGGTGGTGACCAATGCCGCGGGGGTGGCGACTTCCGCGCCGGCCGTGCTCGAGATGTTGGAGAGCCTGGTCGTCACTCAGGGTGACGAGACGGAACTGCGAACCGCGATGGCCGGTGGCGGAATGGTGAAATTGGATTTCGACTGCACTCTCGTTTTGACGAACACGATCGTCGTCGAGTCCGGTCCTGCGGGCCTGGACGGAACCGGACACGAGGTGACCCTCAGCGGCGGCCACGCCGTCCGGGTTCTATCGGTCTCCACCAATGTGCATCTCACGCTGCTTCACCTCGCGATTGCCGACGGCACCGGCACGCAGGGCGCCGGTGTGCTCAACGAGGGAGGCAGGGTGGACCTCCGGGAGGTGGCGTTCTTCGGCAATCACGCCTTTCTTCCCGCGTCCAGCCCCGGATCGACCGGGACCGAGCCGGGACCGGGAGGCGGAGCGATCTGGAACAGGATGGGAACGGTCAACGCCCTGGATTGCACGTTTACCGGCAACCTGGCCTCGATGGCTCCCGGGGGTCTGAACTTCCCGGAACCCACGCGCCCTGCCTGTCGTGGGGGAGCCCTCTGGAATGACGGCGGGACGATCCAACTTGAGGACTGCGACTTTGTCGGCAACGGCGCCGTCGGCGGCGGCCTTCCGGACACGCTTGCCGCCGCGCCCGATGCCCTGGGCGGCGCCCTCGACAACCGCGGCATGGCCACGGTCACGCGATGCACCTTCCGTCAGAACTCAGCGTCCGGCGACGGGGACCGCGACGTCTCGCCGGCGGATCTCCGGGGTCATCCGGGCGCTGCCGGCCTTGGCGGCGCCATCCACAACGAGGGCCTTCTGTTTGTTCGGGACTCGGCGATGATTGAAAATGCCGCCCGGGGAGGACGGGGTGATGACGGACCCTACGGGGGGGAGGTGGAGTTCGGACCGATACCGGGTATGATTGCGGGCCTGCCGGGCGGACATGGCGGTCCCGGGGGAGCGGGCTGCGGCGGCGCGTTGTTCAATACGGGGACGGCCAGCCTGGTGAACACGACTCTTGCCTTGAACACGGGTCTCGGTGGGCGCGGAGGAGATGGCGGACAAGGGGGGCGTGAGCCAATGGCCGGAGCTTGCCGGGGGCGCGGGGGGACACGGTGGCGACGGGGGTTCGAGCGTCGGCGGTATCTGCGACACGACCGGCGCGCTGGGAATAACGTATTGCACGATCGCGCTCAACCTCGGCGCCGCGGGGGAAGGAGGCGCCGGAGGGGGAGGAGGTTCGAGCAGTTTTGGACCAACTGGGGCACCGGGATCAGACGGTCTGAGGGGGACGGAGGCAGGGGGCCTTCAGGCTGCCGGCGGATGGTGGATCAACTGCCTGCTGGCGGCCAACGCTCCCGTGAATTGTGCCGGTATCATCCACGACGCCGGCCACAATCTGAGTTCGGACGGCAGTTGCGCCTTTGCCAGCACCGGGAGCCTGAACGACACCAACCCGAAACTCGGACCGGTAGCGGACAACGGCGGGCCGACAGTTACCATGGCCCTGCTGCCGGGCAGCCCGGCCCTGGACGCCGGGGATGACGCGGCAGCGCTGCCCACCGACCAGCGGGGTGTTCCGCGATCCTACGGGGTGTCCTCCGACGTCGGCGCTTATGAGTGCGGCCCTCCCATCCTGGCAGCACTTCCGCCCAGCCAGACCACTGAAGTCGGATCCAGCGTCCATCTTTCCGTGGGCACGCTCGGGGATCCCGCGACGTCGTATCTTTGGTTCTTCAACGGAGCCGAACTTATCCATGGCGGGACCAACCCCGTCCTGAGACTGGCGGATGTTCAGATGAGCCAGGCGGGCATTTACTCGATTGTCGTCGCCAATGAGTTTGGCGCCGCCACGAGTCCGCCCGTCGCCCTCAGCGTGATCGCGCCGGTGGAACGAACGACGGTCCGGGCGATCCGTCTCGCCGGGCCGCCGGAGGAGGACGTGAGCCTGGATTACCGGAATTCGCTCGGGGCTGAAATCCACTGGGAGACGCTGGCCACGACGACCCTGGGCAATGCCGCGCAAGCCTATATCGATCCGACCACGCCCGTGCCGCTTCAGCGATTCTATCGGGCCTGGCGGGCGACGGCTGCGGGCGAGGCGCCGCGGCTCGGCCTGGGCCTGGTTCCGGCCATCACCCTGACGGGAAATGAGGGCGATTCGCTGCGCTTGGATTGCCTCCAGGCGATCGGCCCCACCGACGCCTGGGTGACGCTCGACACGGTGACGCTGACTAACGCCACGCAGTTTTACTACGACGTGTCGTCCATCGGCCAGCCGCGGCGGCTCTATCGTATCGTGCCGCTGCGCTAGCTAGCCTGACTTTCGCAACCGGACCGGGTTTTTCTGTTTTTTCCGGGCTGCACGGCTAGAAAAGCCCAATGATTCCCGTGTTTTCACACGCCAAATGGCTTTGGTGCAGACCTGGTCCCGGTCAATGGGGTCGCATCTAAATTGTTGATATTCTGTTCTCGAAACCGACGCGCGTTGTGCCCCCTGTCGATGTTTAACCCCAATCCCGTCCTCCGGGAGACACTCAAAGACCAGGAACGTCTCTACCTCCCTGATGACGAATGCCGTCGATGACAGTCGAATGCCCGAACTCCTTGAGGTTCGCGAACGCGATGGAAGACTCGGAAGCGGAGAAACCGTGCGACGCATGACCGAGTCGGCGGCTTCCACCCCGGGAAGACCGGCGCATCCGGATCCGAAGGTAAAGCGATGCATCCGGGTCGGGATCCGGGTCGTTCGATTCAGTGGTCCGCTGTCGGCGGGCACACGTCTGACGCCGGACCAATTTCATGCGGAGGCCAATGGTCGAAGCCTGCTCTCGAGAATCGAACTCGCACCCTGGAGGGCGACGACCTGCGCGACCCGGCGGGACGCGCCGGATTCTTTTCGATACATTGAGTACCACGCCGTCTCCCGGCACCGCGGTGTTCGGGCGGGTGTTTGCGTCCGAATTGGCGGCGGGTCCCGACACCGGCACCAACGCCATCAACCGACCCCTCCAAGGGGTCACAATCAGTGTGGCCGGACGCGAAGAAACCCTGCGTGTCACAACGGACGCCCAGAGGAATTTCCCCCTGATGGACTGTCCAGTGGGCCGGTTCTTATGGGCTGAAAGCCAGCTAGCCGCGCCTCTCCCTCCAGGCGAGGTCCGGATTTGAAGTCCCGGAAATTGGGATTTCAAAATTGGACTGGGGGCCTCTACATGGCGCGAGATGGACCCTGCCGAGGCCAGCATCCAGGACCGCTACGACGATGCGATGTTCGACTTCACGATGGAGAAGTACGACAGCGCGATCGCCAAGCTCGAGTCCATTCTGTCCGACGACCCCGCGTGCTTCGACGCGCAACTCTCCCTGGGCATGGCGTGGTACCGGAAGGGCGACTTCCCCCGCGCCATCGAGGAGGGACACAAGGCGGAGCATCTGCGGCCCAACGAACAACTCGTCCACACCAACCTCTCCCTGTTCTACATGAAGGCTGGGGACAAGAAGACCGCCGAGCATCATGGCCTCCAGGCGCGGATCGCCTCCTGGCGCGGCAATATGACCGCACCGGCCGACGGAACCGAGGCCGACTCCGAACTGAAAATGGCGGCACCACCGCCAGGTCCCGTGAAGGTTCCCACGCGGTTCCCCGATATGCCCTGGAAGAAAAAGGCGCCCCAGGCCGGCTCGGACCCGGGTCCCCTTAAGAATCCCGATGCGTCGAAGTGATGATGGAATTCCACGCGGTCGCGGATGTGGACAGCCTGGCGCCGGGTCAGGGTCGGACGGTGGAGGTCCGGGGCCGGCGCTTTGCCTTGTGGAACCTTGGTGGGCGCTTCTATGCCATCGATGACGAGTGTCCCCACCGGGGGGGACCGCTCGGGGCGGGAGTCCTTCAGGCAGGCCGGGTCTATTGCCCGCTGCACGGGTGGGCCTTCGATCCGACAAGCGGTGCATGTCTCAGCAACCCGTCGCGGCCTGTCTCCTGTTATCCCACGAAGGTCGAAGGCGGCCAGGTATGGATCGAATTCTGATCCCGAATTCTCATGAACATGAAATCCGCCTACGAACTCGCCATGGAACGGCTCGCGAAGCAATCGCCGTCCGTGAAGCTCACCGATAAACAAAAGCGCCAGATCGCCGAGATCGATTCGGTCCATCGCGCGAAGATCGCCGAAAGGGAGATCTTCCTGAAGGGCCAGATCGAGGAGGCCGCGGAGAAGGGCGATAGGGAGGCGTTGGTTCAACTGGAGCGTCAGCTTGCTTCCGAACGGAAGACCCTCGAGTCCGAGGCCGAAGAGAAGAAGGAGAAGGTGCGGCAGAACGCGGGCGCCTCCGGGGTCGGAGGTTGAGCGCGACGGCGCCGTCGGGCACTGCGCCGCCTCGTCAACCGTCGCTGCGCGGCGTCCCAATGGTGCCGGCTCGGGATGATGCCAGCGGCCACCCGGCCCCGCTACACCGGCTTGAGTCCCCGTTGCCACAGGTCGAAATGGTAGATGGCGACTGCCACAAGCGAATGGCGGATCGTTCCGTCGGCCACAAGGCGGGGCAGGTCGTCGGACGGGACCAGACGCGTCGCGATGTCTTCCGCGGCGTCGAAGGCGTGGCTCCCAGTCGGAACGCAATTCTCGATGAGCACCGTGTGGCATTGGTTGGTCAGGAACGCCGGGTTGCATGCGACGCTGCCCAGCAACCGGGCCCCCGTACCTTCGTAGGCAGTCTCCTCCCGCAGCTCGCGCACGGCCGTGTCCACGGGTGACCCGTCCTCCCGGTCCATGACGCCCCCCGGCACTTCGAGGTCAACCGTCGCGGTGCCATGGCGAAACTGCTCGACGAGAACGGCCTCTCCGGACGGCGTGAGTGCGATGACATTGACCCAGTCCGGCGCCTGCATGATGAAGAAATCGTGTTCGGAACCGGTGCGGGGCGAGCGGCGTCGATCCCTGCGAAGCTGAAAGATGCGGAAATCCCCGAGGGACTCCGAATGAAGAATGGGCCAGGGCTCGATCATGGCGCCTTGGCGTGCCACGTCGGGAGGCCGTTGTCACGACGGTTTGACATTGAAGGAATCCACGTCTTGAGTCGGTCCGCTATGAAATGTCCCACCAGGAGCCGTCTCACCGTAGCCGCCGAGGTGACGGGGCGGACCGACGGGTCATGGAGGCTGTTCGTGCAGGGCGTGGCCCTTTCCTACCTGGTCCTGCTTCCCGCCGTTCGAGCTGCCGAATTGGGAATGCAGGCGCCGCCGCTGAAGGTCTCCCGGTGGATCAAGGGCGGCCCCGTCGATCTTTCGGCGGGCCGCGGGACGAACGTGTATGTCGTCGAGTTCTGGGCCACCTGGTGCGGGCCGTGCAAGGTCAGCATCCCGCACCTCACGGAACTCCAGGGAAAGTTCAAGGATCGCGGCGTTGCGATCATCGGCATCAGCGACGAGGAACCCGAAGTCGTCGATGCGTTTGTTCACAAGCTTGGGGAAAAGATGAACTATGCCGTCGCGGTGGATGACGGCGAGAAGACCGGCAACGCCTATATGCGAGCGTTCGAGATCGACGGCATTCCCCATGCTTTCGTGATCGACAAGGCCGGGCGCATCGCGTGGCAGGGCCATCCCATGGAGGGACTCGAAGAGGCGATCGAGGACATCCTCGAAGACCGCTACGACATCGATGCCGCGCAGCGAGTCTTCGATGCCCAGAAGAAGATGTCCGATTACTTCTATGAGGCGGCCCAACTCGGTCCGTCGACCTTCACCGCCGCCGATCTCAAGGACGCATCCCTGCTGGCTTCGAAGCTGAAGGTCCCACCCGACGGTCTTGCCCTCTACCTTCAGGGCAGGCTGAGTCCGTCGACCCGCGATGGCCTGTCGAAGCTGCAGGCGACCGGACGTCCCTCGACCGCGGTTCAGGAGAGGCTGATCGAAGACTTCAATTCCGTCCTGCGCGGTGACTCGATCTGGGACGAGTCCCGCTTCCAGCGCGTCGAACTCAGACCCGAAACCAGGGAACTACGCGATTCCCATCCCACCGGCGACGCCCTCGTCCGCCTCAACAGGCTGCTCGTCGAGGATGCGTTTCCCCTGGAGTTCAACAGGAATACGGACGGTCCGGATCCGCGCAAAATCCGTGAACTGGGCGAACGTATTTTGAAGGAGGGTTCGGGCAGCCCGGTCTTGCTCAACGAATTCGCCTGGACGATCCTGACGCATCCCAGGATTCGGAACCGGGACCTGGATCTTGCCAAGCGCGCCGCCCGTATCGCCTTTGATACGACGGACGGCAAGGATCCCTCGGTCGCCGATACCTACGCCCGGGCCTTTTTCGCGACCGGAATGGTGCAGGACGCGATCGCCATGCAGAAGAGGGCCGTCGCTGCCGCCCTGGACGAGGATCAGCGACGGGAACTCCAGAAGACCCTGGATGCCTATCAAACCGGCACGAACCCCTAAAGGACAGCGATTCGCTTTCCACCCCCAACTGAATGTCACGAAATGTCGCGCGCCCGTCCGGCCGCATCGCGAAGGCGCGCTGCCTGCGATCGATTTCGTTGGTCCTGCTCGCGCTGGCGGCGGTCTTCGCCCTCTGGCTCCTGAGCGTCTCACTGCGGGCGGGCCCGGTGCCTGGATGTGGCGGCGGCGATTGCAGCGTCGTGCTAGCGAGTCGATGGGCAAAGCTCTTTGGCGTGCCCGTGGGCTTGTTCGGTGCGGCTGCTTACGGCGTCCTGATCATCCTCGGAATGCGCCCACTGCCGCCCGCGGCGCCGGCCGCCCGGATCGTTGGGGCCATGCTCGTCCTCCTGATCCCCGCGGCCGCGGTATGGTTCGCGTGTGTGCAGATCTTCATCCTTCACGCCTTTTGCCCGTGGTGCACCGTGACACACGCACTGGCGACCGCCGGTGCCATTTTCATGGCGTGGACGTGGCGCGTCGATGCGGCGGCCGCCCGATCGCCGAGCTCGTCCCGACGCGGATCCGCGCCGGCCGACTCCAGGGTCGCCACCTGGCGGCCCGCCCTGGCCGGGAGCACTCTTGCCCTCGGCTTCTTCGTCGCGGCGCAGGTCCTCGGACCGCGTCCGGCTGCGCCGCACCTGCTGACAGCCACCATGGCACCTGGGTTCGTTGGTCATTCGGGCGATGCGCCGGCCGCGTCGCCGCCTTCTCGGGCCCGTGATGTGGAACCTGCCGCCCCGTTCCACGCTGGATGGGCGGAGACGAATTCCCCAGCGGCCGACGGATCGCGACGGGTTCGCATCCACCAGGGGCGCTTCGTCCTGGATCCGCACGACCTGCCGATCTTCGGATCCGCAGACGCCCGCCACCTCGTCGTCATGGTCGCCGATTACACCTGCCACTATTGCCGCGCCGCTCATCGGCTCCTGGAAAAGGTGCGGGCGGAATTTGATCCGGCCGATCTCGGCATCATCACGCTGCCTTACCAGCGCGGGGGCGACTCGGAGCAGATCCAGCGGGCGATGTTGGCGGCATGGCGGATCGATCCCGCGATTTGGAATTCCGTGGCGGACGAGATCTACAACGAACGCCTTGAACTGGTGCCATCCAGCATTCGGGAGGTGTTGAACCGGCGCCTCGGGACGGATCGCATGGAAGGTTCCCTCCGCGACAACGCCGCCTGGATCCAGAGCGTGCTACTGATGACCCGCGACGTCACCGCCGCCAACCGCGAGGTCGCCAAGAGCGGCAGCATCCCCCAATTCATCATTGGCCAGGAGGTCATCGTCGGGGCGCCATCCGATGAAGCGGAGTTCCTCGACCTGTTCGCGAAACACCTCGGCCTTGTCCGGTCGCGCATGCCGGAGCTTCTCCTCGCAAAATCGAAGGTGAGCCTGGGGAAGGTGTTCGCCGGGACCCAGCAGGCGGTCGTGGTGCCCTTCTCGAACCCCGGGGAGGCGCCGGTCGAGGTCTCGCGGATTGGAATGCCCGCGGGCGAGCGCATTCTCAATGGCGTTCACACGCCGGTCCCTGCCGGGCAGACGTCGGCCGTCGAGTTCACCGTGACAGTTCCCCTGGAACCCGGGCCGTTCGATCGGCTGGTGACGTTGTACAGCAATGCCCGCACCTCTTCCATGCCGGTGCGGGTTTCGGGCATTGCCTGGAAACCGCTGGTCCTTACCCCGGAGTCACTCGACTTTGGCCGCGTCGATCCCGATCGCGGTTCGACGCAGGCGGTCGTCCGAGTGGATCTGCAGGAAGAGGCGCGCGTCGTTCGGGTCGAATCTCAGAATCCGGGTTTCACCGCTGCCTTAAGGGAGGTGACGCCCGGCAAGCAGTACGAAGTGCGGGTGAGAACAACCCGTTCCCTTGGCCTGGGCGCGCAACAGGGCGCCATCCTCCTGGAGTTTGCCGATCCGATTCCACCCGGCTGGCCTCACACGGTTGCTTTTGGCGCGCGCGCGACCGTGGATCGGGCCGTGACTGTGATGCCGCCGAGGATCCTGCTCCCGTCCGGCGCCCTCGCCAACGAGCGTCATCACCAGGTCCTGGTCCGGTGCACGGATGGGATGCCGGGCTTTGAAGTCCGGAGCGCGGTGTTGGACGGAGGTCCCGCCTTCCTTCAGCCGGAGATCCACCGGGCGGGCACCAATGAGTTCGTGGTTCAACTGACGCTCCCCGCGGGTTGGACACCGCCGTCGGGACCGGCGCTGGCCCGGCTCGTGATGGAGACATCGCATCCCCGGTATCCCACCCTCGAGGTCCCGTTGGTCCCGCAGTTGCAGTGACAGACGGGGTGAGCTGAAATCTCGATGGCCACCGATCGGATCCGGGGCAACGAAGCCCTGCGCGGGCTCCTGGCGGAACGCCTCCCCGCCACGCTCGAACTTCTCAGGCAATGGGTCGACACGAACAGTCACACCTCCAATCGCGAGGGCGTGAACTGCCTGGGTCGCCTCACCGCCGAGCCGTTTGGCCGGCTGGGATTTGTTCCGGAGTTCGTTCCGCACCGGGATCCGGCCTTCGGGGATCACCTTGTCCTCACCCGGAGGGGGAATCGGCCGCGCGGTATCGCCCTGATCTCGCACCTCGACACGGTCTTTCCGGCTGAAGAAGAGGTCCGGAATGCATTTCGATGGCAGCCGGAGGGCGAACGCATCTACGGACCCGGCACAATCGACATCAAGGGTGGCACGGCGATGATGTATGCCGTCCTCGAGGCGCTGGCGAACACCAGCGCCGAGCTGTTCGAGTCGGTGACATGGATCGTTCTCCTGGATGCCACGGAGGAAACGCTTTCGGATCATTTCGCCGATGTCTGCCGCGAGCGGTTGGATCCGGAACGGACCCTTGCCGCATTGGTGTTCGAATCCGAGGGACGTCCCCAAGGAAGGCCTGCGGTTGTGGTGGCGCGGAAGGGACGCGCCACGTTCCGTGTCACCGTTGAGGGCCGGGCGGCACATGCCGGCGCCCGGCACGCCCGCGGCGCGAACGCCATCACGCAGCTCGCGCGGCTCGTGGAGCGCATCGACCGGTTCACCAACCACGCGGCCGACCTCACGTTCAATGTTGGCAGGATCCAGGGAGGCTCCGCCCTCAACCGGGTACCGCACCTCGCCGCCGCTGAACTCGAGATGCGCGCCTTCTCGCCGAAAATGTATTGCGACGGTGTCGAGGCGGTCCTGGCCCTCGCAGGTCCCGGCGACGTCTCAAGTCCGTCCGACGGCCATCGGTGCCAGGTGCGCGTCGAGTTGCTCACGGAAAGTCCTCCCTGGCCTCGCAATCCGGGAACGGACGCGTTGTACGAACGATGGCGGACGGCGGGCGCCGGCCTGGGTCTCGAGCTCGACGCCGAGGAGCGGGGTGGCCTGAGCGACGGCAATTGGATCAGCCGCTGGCTGCCGACCCTCGACGGTCTCGGTCCGTTCGGCGACAACGATCATTGCTCCGAACGCAGCGCCGACGGAAGTAAGACCCCTGAATTCCTGTGGGTCCCGTCCTTCCTTCCCAAGGCCCTTCTCAATGCGGTGGTCCTTCGAGATTGGTTGGCGGAGAGGTGAGGGTCCCAGCCGTTCGTCACGGCTTCCAGCCCAGGGCGTAATAGAGATTCCTCCGAAGTTGATCGGGGTCGCGCGGCGTGATGGCCAGGTTGCGCAGAAGTCCGCGCTTTCGACGAATGGTCAGGTACCGTCCCCGAAAGATCCAACCGGAGGGCCAGAACTCACACGGAAAGCGCGTCCCGACGAAGACGTCCTCTATTTCGTGAAGAAAGACGCGGCGGAAGACGATCCCAACGATCAGGATCTCAAATTCATGGCGGCTCAGTCGGTAACGGGTCGTGCGGATCCACCCGGCCACGGCCACGAGGGCGATGCCGCCGCCGGCCGCCGCGCAAAGGGTCCAGTTCCAAGGTGACGTTAGCTCCGCTGCCCCAGCCATAGGGTGAGAACGGGGACGATGATTCCCAGGCATAGCACCAGCCAGACTGCCCAACGGGCCTTGAGGACCTGGAACGCCAGCACAACCCCCAGGATGACCGTAAGACACAGGGCGGCTGACATGGCAACAACGACGCCCCGAAACAGAGTTGTCGAATAACCTTCCGCCGTGCGGGAAGGGTAATATTGCTCGACATGCACCCGGCTGAGGCGGCTCACCCAGTCATCGGAGTCGCCGATCCCCTTTCGCCGGTCCGGGTTCACGGTCTGATACCAACCCGTCAACACGTAGAACATCAGGAGCGGCGCGAAGAAGACGCCGAGATACAGATGGGTTCGGCGCAGAACTCGTTTCATCGCTCAGATTCCTGGGGGAACAAAGGAAAGAGGATCGTGGCGCCCTCGGGGATCTGGCGGGCATCGGCGATGTGATTGAACTCGAGGACCTGCTCGGCCGTGAGGGTCTGATACCCGCGTTTTCGGGCGTCGGCATTGAATTCAACGAGGAGTTCCGAGACGGTCTGGCCCCGCTTCATGGCATACGGAAGCGCCTTGTCCGTGGCGGGTTCGCTGGCCTTGCCGGACCGGCCGGTGCCCGAGCCCGACGCGGATGGGGAGGGACGGATCGGCGCCGGCCGGGTGGTGGTTGAGTCGGAGAGCCTGCCAATGGACTTCCGAAGCTCATTCAGGATCTTGAGCGTCTGCTCACCGTCAGCCACCCGCTTCCGATCGACCTCGGCGATCGCGTTTTCCAGGCGCCGCACGTCGTCCGCCCAGGGGTGATCATTGGCCTGGGTCGCCGCGCGCTCCCGCATTTGCTGTAACTCGCCGCTCAACGCGTCGATCTGGCGCTTCTGACTCTCGAGCGCGAGTTCGAGGGATTCCACGGTGGCGGACAAACGCTGGAGGCGTTCGCCCACGACGGCCGGATCGACGCCCTGACCCTGGGAACGGTTTTCGCCCGCGACCATGAGCAAACCGAGGACCAGGGACCATCCCGTCGCCCGGAGGGTTTTCGCAGGAAAGACCATCCGGCGATCTTGCTCCTCAGTCACAGATCCAGGAAGGGTGTGCTCCTTCGTCGCGCCTCGACATCCGGCCTTTCCTGCGAAAACAGGGTCATTCCTACTTTTCAGACAGGCTCGAAGGGTCATCGAGGCAGGTTAAGTTTGCTGCCAAAGCCCAGCAAGTGCTACTTGCCCCGTGTGCGCCTGCTCGAGGTGATTCAACGCGGCACCGCCTATCTGCAGGAAAGGAATATCGAATCGCCGAGGCTCCAGATTGAACTATTGCTCGCGCATGCGCTCTCGATGCCCCGATTGCGATTGTACCTCGATTTTGAACGCAGCCTGACGCCTTCCGAACTGGATTGGCTTCGCGATGCGATTCGTCGCCGGGGACGACATGAACCCTTGCAGCACATCCTGGGCACGGTCGTCTTCTGCGGCGTTGAACTCGAGGTCGCCCCCGCCGCACTCATTCCGCGGCCGGAAACCGAATTACTTGCCGAGCGGGCCTGGACCTTTCTGTCGGACCGGCGGGGTGATCCCGCCGCGGGCCCGACTGCCCTGGATTGGGGGACCGGCACGGGTTGCCTTGCGGTCGTCATGGCATTGAAGGTGCCGGCCGCTCGGGTGGTCGCGCTCGATGTCTGCGCGGACGCCTTGCGGCTGGCCGGCCGCAACGCCGAACGCCATGGTGTCAGCGGCCGGATCCCCTTGGTTGAAAGCAACGGCTGTCATGCGCTCCAGCCCGACCAACGCTTTGACCTGATCGTCTCCAACCCTCCCTACATCCCCTCGGCCGAAATCGAGTCCCTCCAGCCGGAGGTCCGTGATCACGATCCCCGGCTCGCATTGGACGGTGGCGCTGACGGACTCGAGAGCCATCGGCGGCTCGCGGCGGAACTCGCCGGGAGATTGAAACCGGGCGGAGGGTTCCTTGTTGAGTTTGGCGAGGATCAGGGTCCGGCCGTCTCCGCAATCCTCGAGGGCTGCGGCTGGGTTGTCGTCGAAATGCATCGGGATTACAATGACCGCGATCGCTTCCTGCTGGCACAACGTGATTCCTGACCGGACCGGTCAGTCCCATTGACCCATGGACGCCTTTCGGATCAAGGGTGGACGCCCGCTTCGTGGGGAGGTTGCCGTCAGCGGAAGCAAGAACGCCGCCCTGCCCATCATGGCGGCGGCCCTGTTGACACCGGAACCCTGCGTCATTCATCGCGTGCCGGACCTGAGCGACGTGCGGTTCATGGGTGATATCCTTCGATCGCTCGGGGCGCGTGTGGAGTTCGAGGGAGACCAGGTGATCGTCGAGGCACGCGAGGTCACGCCCGTCGGCGACTACGACCTGATCCGGAAGATGCGGGGCTCGATCTGCATCCTGGGCCCGCTCATGGCGCGGCTTGGACGCGCCCGCGTCTCGCTTCCTGGCGGTTGTGTCATTGGGGCGCGTCCCATCGATCTTCATCTCAAGGGCCTTCGCCAGCTCGGGACCCGATTTGATATCCGCTCGGGCTATGTGATCGGTTCCACCGCAGGCCTCGAAGGGACCGAGGTCTTCATGGGTGGAAGGATGGGACCCACCGTCCTCGGCACCGCCAATGTCCTGATGGCCGCCGCCCTGGCGAAGGGCGTCACCATCATCGAGAGCGCCGCCTGCGAACCGGAAGTGGTCGATCTCGCCGCCTTTCTCACAGCCATGGGCGCGCGGATTCAGGGCGCCGGCAGTCCGACGATCACGATCACCGGCGTGGATGCCCTCCACGGCGCGGAGCACGAGGTGATTCCCGACCGGATTGAAGCCGCGACCTTCGCCGTCGCCGCCGGCCTGTCGCGAGGAGAATTGACCCTGAAGGGATCCCGTCCCGACCACCTGGGCGCGGTGCTGGACAAACTTCGGGAGGCGGGTGTGCAGGTGGCCCGCCAGGGGCCTGACCTCGTGATCCGGCGCGGCCAGCGCCGCCTCCGGCCGGTGGACATCACCACCCAGCCCTATGCCGGCTTTCCCACGGACGTCCAGGCCCAGATGATGGTCCTGATGCTGCAAGTCCCCGGCATCAGTGTCATTACCGAGCGGATCTTCGAGTCCCGCTTCATGCATGTCCCGGAACTCTGCCGCCTCGGAGCCGACATCTCGATCGAAGGCCCGACGGCCATCGTCAAAGGAGGGCGTCCCCTGAGCGGGGCCCCGGTGATGGCAAGCGATCTTCGCGCCTCCGCGGCCTTGGTCCTCGCCGGCCTCTGCGCCCGCGGCGAGACCACCGTCAGGCGCGTCTACCATTTGGACCGCGGGTATGAGAGGATGGATGAAAAGCTGAAGCGCGTGGGCGCTGCCATCGAACGCATCCCTGATCGATGAAGCTATTGATTTCGATCCTCATCCTCCTTGCCGGAGTCTGGCTCTTCTTGAAAGTGGCCGGCGTTTACGATCGCTCGATGCATCCGGGCGGCGTGCCGACCCACCAGGCGACCCCCGCGGACACGCCCGGCACGGACGGCCAGAGTCTGCCCGGTTTGCCCACCTACCTCGAGTCCTCGCTCGCCGAAGCGCAGCAACAGGGGGTCGACGCGCTTGGACAATGGCTCAAGACCTGGAGCAAGTACGTGCAGGATCCCAGGCTCGCCGGGATCGAACTCGATTACGTGGTGCTCCTTAACCTCAAGGATCACGCCGCCGCCCGCGAACGCTTTCGAGAAGTCGAGGCCCGGATCACCCCCGCCTCGCCTGTCTATCCCCGCCTCAAGAAACTTGAGTCCGCCTATGAACAGTGATGTGCCGCCGGTCCGACGTCCTGTCGAGGCGGTGCGTTTCCTGGCTCGAACCGCCGTGTGGGTGATCTCCGGAGTCTGTGCCGCGGAACCCGTCGGGATTGATGACGCCCTCAACGCCATTCGGGCCATCGGAACCGAGGGCCACGGCAACGCCGAGGCCGGACCGGCGTGGGCGCGAATCTCTCGCGCCCCGGGCGTTCAACTCCCGGTGCTCTTGAGCGCCATGAACGGCGCCAGTGGTCCCGCCTGCAATTACCTCTGTGCCGCCATCTCCACAATCGCGGAACGGGAGGTCCGCGAAGGACGGCTGCTGCCCATCGAATCCCTCGGTGAGGTGCTCCTGGATTCGGAAAATGACCGCCGCGCGAGGCGTGTCGCCTTCGAACTGATTTCCCGCGTCGACCCCGTCACGGCGTCGAATCTTGTTCCCGGGTTTCTGGAGGATCCCGCGCCTGAATTGAGGCGGATTGCCGTCGAGCATCTCCTGTCCCATGCAGCGGATGCACTCGGTCATGACCGAACGGCCGCCGCCACGGTCCTCTATCGCCAGGCGCTCGGGTCCGCCCGCGATCCCGACCAGGTCACGGCAATCGGCGAATCTCTCAAGCAACTGGGGCACCCCGTCGACCTCGCCGCGCTCCTTGGTTTCATCACGCATTGGAGGACCATCGGCCCGTTCGACAACGCCGGGCGCGCCGGTTTTGACCGCGTCTTCCCCCCGGAGACGAACATCGACTTCTCAGCCGAATACGACGGCAAAAGCGGCCGCGTACGGTGGCAAAAGCTGGTCAGCACCGATCCGCTCGGGAAGGTGGACTTCAACAAGCCCTACGGGATGCTCAAAGAGGTGACGGGCTACGCGGCCACGGAGTTTTACAGTGACACGACCCGCCCCGCCGAGATCCGCCTCGGCTGCAAGAACGGGTGGAAGGTCTGGTGGAATGGCCAATTCCTCTTCGGCAGGGACGAGTACCACCGCGCCGCCGAGATCGATCAGTTTCGTCTGCCTGTCGTCCTGGTGCCAGGGCGCAATGTCGCCCTCGTGAAGCTCACGCAAAATGAACAAGCAGAGGAATGGACCGTGGAATGGGAGTTTCAGCTTCGTGTCACCGATCCGACCGGCCGGGTCCTCCGATCGCGGAATCCAGCCGCTCCCGTGGCGCGCGCGTCCGAACCATGAAACGGAGCGACCGACACCGGAACTGCGCTGGGTTCGGCGCCGTGATCCTCGCATTCAGCCTCGGTGCTTCGGGGGATTGGTGGCAGTTCCGGGGTCGGGACGGCTCCGGCGCGGTTCCCGATGCGACACTTCCATCCGCGCTCGACCGCCGTGAACATACCGCGTGGGAGGTGCCGCTGCCGGGACGCGGTCTTTCGTCACCCATACTCGTCGGCAGCCGGATCTTCCTGACCTGCGCAAGCGGACCGCGGCAGGACCGCCTGCAGGTGCTGTGTCTTGACGCCCGGGATGGTTCCCGCCGGTGGGAACGCGAGTTCTTCGCCACCGGCCGCACGATGTGCCACGAGAAAACGTGCGTCGCCGCCAATACGCCGGCGACCGACGGCACACGCGTGTTCGCGTTGTTCTCGTCCAATGACCTCGTCGCCCTCGATCTCGACGGCAATCTCCTCTGGGTGCGCGCCCTGACTCTCGATTATCCGAATGTCAGCAATGCGCTCGGGATGTCGTCGTCGCTGGTGGTCGTGGACGACACGGTGATCGCGCAGGTGGAGAACGACTCCCAACCTCTCGCCCTCGGACTCGATGCGGCGACCGGTCTGAATCGTTGGAAACTCGAGCGCCCCAAGCTCGCCAACTGGACCTCGCCGGTCGTGTTCAAAGATCGTCAGGCGGGTGGCGCGCTCGTTTGTCTTCAATCCGGCCGCGGTCTCCTGGCCGTCGAGCCGACGACCGGCCGGACGATTTGGAACTATTCCGATGGCGCCGCCACGATCCCTTCGACGACGGTCGGCGATGGCGTTCTCTTCGTGCCGTCCTTCGGGATCACGGCCGTTCGCCCCGGATCGGGCGCCGCACCGGAGCGCCTCTGGCGGGTCGCCAACCTTCGGCCGGAAATGGCCAGCCCGCTGGTCCTTGGCGACCGCCTCTACGTGGTCAACAGCGCCGGCGTGCTGACATGCGCAAGCACCGAATCCGGCCAGCGTTTGTGGCAGCTTCGCCTCAAGGGACCCATCAGCGCCTCGCCGGTCGCCGACCGCACCCGACTCTTCATAGCCAGCGAAAGCGGGCTGCTCCAGGTCGTCGACACCACGGCCCCCGAGGGAAAGCTGGCAGGAGAACTGGACTTTGAGGAAACCCTCCTCAGCACCCCGGCGATCTCTGGCAATGCCTTGTACCTGCGGAGCGATCATCACCTGTGGAAGTTGGGCGGATCCTGAACGACGGGATGTTCGGACCCTGTTCGCCCCGGAGGCAAAATGAACCAGGGGGGAACACGCGCGCCGCAGACGGCTCCAGGTTTTTCATGCATCCTGCAAGGCTGGCTCTTATCCCGGCTTGCGCCGTGCAGTTAAAAGGGCATTGGGCGGATTGGCGCCGTGGACACCCCGGGCCGACGCGAAGATCCGCCAGCCAACGAACTCTCGGAGTCCGAGGCGCCCAGGGCCGCCCGGGACCGCGACGTGGCATCGGGCCTGCGAAGCAGGTGAGGTCCCTGACGGACCTGAGATGGCTATCCCCGCGCTGCTTCGAAATGGTCAACCCCGCCAGACGAACTGGCTGTCGCTTGCCCTCCTTCTTGCCAGCCTTGTTCTCGGGGTCGGGATTCTTTACTGGGCGCGCGAGGTACTGATCCCCATCGCGCTTGCGATCCTCCTGACCTTCATTTTGTCCCCAATCGTCACGGTGTTGCGCCGTCGGGGGCTGGGCCGCGCTCCGGCGGTCCTTGTGACGGTCGTTCTCACGTTTGTGCTCATGGCAGCGTTCACGACCGTGATCGTCGTCGAGTTCCAGCACCTCGCGAACGAACTCCCCACCCATCGGCAGAACATCCGAAAGAAAACGCTCGAACTCCGCAGCGCGAGTAAAGGCGGGGCTATCGAGAAGGTGCAGAACACGATCCAGGAGGTGATCGAGGACGTCGAGAAGGAGACGCCCAGGAAATCACGGTCGAACGCCGTTCCCGTGGTCATCACGGGAGAACGAACGGGGAACCAGGCCACACCGATCATCGAGATGCTCGTCAAGCCGCTCGGCACGGGGGCGTTTGTGATTGTGCTGTCGGTGTTCATGCTGCTCCGGCGCGAGGATCTCCGGGACCGATTGCTGCGACTCGCAGGCTACGGACGACTGGCCGCGACCACCAAGGCCATTGACGAGGCCGGACGTCAGGTCAGCCGCTACCTGTTGCGGCAGTCGCTCCTCAATGCCGGCTACGGTCTCGCGATGGGTGTCGGACTCTTCTTCATCGGGGTGCCCTACTCGATCCTGTGGGGCGTGCTCGCCGCGGTTGCCCGCTTTGTGCCGTATGTTGGCCCCTGGGTCGGCGCCCTGGCGCCGATCCTGATGAGCCTCGCGGCCCTCGAGGGCTGGACCGCTCCTTTGCTGGTCACCGCCCTCGTCATCTGCCTTGAGCTGGTCTGCAACATGTTCCTGGAGCCGGTGCTCTACGGCCAGAGCATCGGGGTGTCCGAGGTCGCGCTCCTCATCATGATGGCCTTCTGGACCTGGCTGTGGGGCCCGATCGGTCTCGTCCTGTCCGCACCCTTGACCGTGTGTCTCATGGTCCTGAGTGACAGCGTTCCGGACCTCGAGTTCATCAATCTCCTTCTTAACAGCAAGCCGGCCCTCGAGCCGCGCCTCATCTTTTATCAACGCCTGATCGCCCGGGATCCCGAGGACGCCGCCGAAATTGCCTGCGGATTCGTGAAGCGTCACAGCACCATGGGCCTCTTCGAGGATCTCTTCATTCCCGCGCTCGCCTCATGCCGCATCGACCGGGCGCGCAAGGAGATCAGCGAGGACGAATACCAGTATATCCTCGAGATGGTGCATCACCTCGTCCGCGAGCACGCCCCCGCCGAACCGGAGACTGAAACCGACCCGGCGGTCTCCGGCCCCAATCGGCGAATCCTGGTCGTGGGCTGTCCGGCCAACGATCGCGCGGACGAGATCGCGCTGACGATGCTCGCCGCCCTGCTTCCCCGCGAGACCTGGGAGATGCGCGTCCTGGCTGCCGAGAGGCTCGTGTCCGAGAACATCCAGGAGGTCCTGGACTTGCGTCCACGGGTCATCTGCCTGGGCTTCCTTCCCGGCCGCCCACTGTTCGCGGTCCGGCAATTCTGCAAGCGAATTCGCTCCGCCAATCCCCGGTGCCCGGTGGTCGCGGGAGTATGGGGCGCCGCGGATCGGGAGGCCGCCTCTGAACTCCTCGCCGGTCTCGTCGACGCCTTCGGTGCCAGCCTCGCCGAGGCCAGGAACCAGGTCGTGGAACTCGGGCAGATCCGGAAGGCCGCCGAATCCACCCGCGGTCGGCGACCCACGGTAGAACGATCGGCAAAGGGTCCGCGCCGAAGCCGCGGGGAGCGTTTGGAGGGATCCAGCGTCCGCCAGCAAATGCAGGCGGCGATCCTGCCTGCCATGGCTCCGTGAGGGTGATTCCCGAGACGCGAAGCCGCTGCCCGGCCCCGCCACTGCCCCCGAAGTTCCCGGAGCGTCACGGCTCCGTATCCGGAAGGATCGCCGGGCGGTTCCGATGTTCCAGGGGATTGACGCTGAACCCGCCCTCCGACAGTGCCCCCCGCCAATCCTGGATCAGGAGCAGAACCTGCGACACGTCCAGCCGCTTGTGGCGGGACGGAAACCGCGCCAGGTTCGCCGCCGCCAGTTGGAAAAGGGCGTCGGCGGGTCGCAGCCGGTCCTTGCGAAGATGAACGAAAGCGCCGGCGAGCTGGATCAGTCCCTTGTAAAAGAGGTCGTCGGGACCGCCGCGTTCGGAAAGCCACAAGGCTTCGAGGACGTCATGGGCCTCGAAAAATTCGCCGCGGTTGAAGCATGCAAACCACCCCGCGTAGTGCGGGTCCATTCCGGGAACACCTTCGACCCGCAAGGGTCCTACACGGCTGACCTTCCCCGTTGAACCCTTCGCGCTCACATCCCCATGATCTGATAGCCGCAATCCACATAGATGACCTGTCCCGTGATCGCGGCGGAACCGTCGCTGGCCAGGAAAACGCCCGTGGCGCCCAGTTCCTCCGGAAGGACGTTTCGACGGAGCGGTGCGTGTGCCTCGTAATGTCGGAGCATGTCCGTGAACCCCGCGATGCCGCGAGCGGCCAGCGTGTTCACCGGTCCGGCGCTGATGCAATTCACGCGGATCCGCTGTGGGCCGAGGTCGTACGCGAGATAACGGGTGCTCGCTTCGAGCGCTGCCTTCGCCACGCCCATCACGTTGTAGTGGGGCACCACCTTTTCCGAACCGTAATAGCTCATCGCCACCATGCTGCCCCCGCCCGACATCAAAGGAGCAGCCGCGCGGGCCAGCGCCACGAGGGAATATGCACTGACATCATGCGCCGTCCGAAATGCCTCGCGGCTGGTGTCGACGAACGTGCCCTCCAGCGCCTCCCGGGGCGCAAACGCCACGCTGTGCAGCAGCAGGTCCAGCTTGCCAAACCGTCGACCCGCCTCCGCGAACACCGCTTCGATCTGGTCGTCCCGGGTCACGTCGCAAGGCAGAATCAGTGTTTCCGGTCCGAAGGTGCCGACGAGTTCCTCGACATTTTGTCGCAACCGTTCCCCCTGGTACGTGAAGGCCAGGACAGCACCCTCCCGCTGCCACGCCTGCGCTATCGCCCAGGCGATGGAACGCTTGTTCGCCACCCCGAAAACAAGGCCGATTTTTCCAGCAAGCAATGACATGGTCCGTGATCTTCCTTCACCAACGATGAAGGAGCCGGACCCGCCCCCGCAAGCGTCCGGCTGAGGGATCCGGCAGAGGGTAAGGGTCGGTTCAGGGGGAAGGACTCGCCGTCACTACCTTCATCTGCTTGGCTTCCGGGGGCGGCGGGCCCGCCTTATCATGCGCCTTGCGGAACTGATCCCGATCCTCCAGATGGCGGTGGGCCCGGTCATCCTCATCTCCGGGGTGGGATTGCTGCTTCTTTCGATGACCAACCGCTTCGGCCGGGTGATCGACCGTTCGCGGCAGCTCACCGAAGCGATGCGGCAGACCGCGCCGGGCGACCGTGAGCGCCTCGCCCGCCAGGTGGAGATCCTGCTGCGGCGGGCCCGCCTGGTCCGGCTCGCAATCACGCTGGCGTCCGTCAGTGTCCTCCTGGCGGCGATGCTCATCATCGCGCTCTTTCTCGCCGCCCTCCTCCACCTGGAGATCGGCTTCGTGGTCGCCGTATTGTTCATCGTCTGCATGGGCGCCCTCATCACGTCCCTCCTGGTGTTCATCGCCGACATCAACGTCTCGCTGGCAGCCCTCAAGCTCGACAGCGAGTCGGACGACCATCCGTCAGCAGCCTAGGCGGGACGGACTCACGTGGCTGCGCACCCCACGGGAGGGGCCGCAATCGCCGACGCGAGAGGCCTGCGCCTTTCGACTTTCGGTCCGCCTCCTTTCACCGGAGGCGGACCTCTGGGATTAGTCATCTTTGCGTTGACCTGCTGAATGAAACAGTAAAGCTTATTGATGACGCAAGGGCGGCCCCGTTGAGTCCGCGCCGCGTCGCGCCGAGCTGCCATGAACCCGGAGTTTGACCTCAAGGACCACGAGATCACGGTCCCCAGTATCGGACGCAACCTCCCGGCCGCGCGCTTGTACGAGGAGGCGATCCGGTACGATGCGCGTGCGAGCATCGCGGAGAGCGGGGCGCTCGTGGCCTATTCGGGGGCGAAAACGGGCCGCTCGCCGAAGGACAAGCATGTCGTACGCTCATCCCAAAGCTTCCAGGACCTGTGGTGGGGACCGGTCAATATACCGATTGAATTTCGCAGCTTCGAAATCAACCGCCGGCGCGCGAAAGACTACCTGAACACGCGCGACCGGCTGTATTGCTTCGACGGATTCGCCGGTTGGGATCCCGCCCACCGGATCAAGATTCGCGTGATCTGCGCCCGTCCCTATCACGCGTTGTTCATGTCGAACATGCTGATTCGGCCCACCCCGGCGGAGTTGCACGGCTTCGGCAAACCGGACTACACGATCTACAACGCGGGGCAGTTCCCGGCAAACCCGCACACGACGGGCATGACGTCCCGGACCAGCATCGATCTGTGCCTGGAGAGCGGGGAGATGGTGATCCTGGGGACCGAATACGCCGGAGAGATGAAGAAGGGCGTGTTCACCATCATGAATTACATCATGCCCAAGCGGGGCGTCCTCTCCATGCACTGTTCGGCGACGGCAGACCGCCAGTCGGGGAAGTCCTCGCTGCTGTTCGGACTTTCGGGGACGGGCAAGACGACGCTGTCGGCGGATCCTGGACGCCTGCTGATAGGCGATGATGAGCATTGCTGGAGCGATGACGGCATCTTCAACATCGAGGGCGGCTGCTATGCCAAGACCATCGATCTGACACCCGAATCCGAGCCGGACATCTTTCAGGCGCTCCATTTCGGCGCCGTCCTCGAGAACGTCGTCCTGGAGGAGGGCCGGCACGTCGATTTCCGTGACTCGAGCATCACGGAGAACACTCGCGGGGCGTACCCGATCGAATACATCCGAAACGCGAGGATTCCGTGTGTCGCCGGGCATCCGACGGATATCATCTTCCTGGCCTGCGACGCCTTCGGCGTCCTGCCGCCCGTCAGCCGGCTGAACGCGGCCCAGACGATGTACCATTTCATCAGCGGTTACACCGCGAAGGTCGCCGGCACGGAGGTTGGCGTGACGGAACCGGCGGCGACATTCTCACCGTGTTTTGGCGGGCCGTTCCTGCTCTGGCATCCCTCCCACTACGCGCAACTCCTCGCTCGAAAGTTGAAGGAGCATGCCGCCCGCGTATGGCTGGTGAACACCGGGTGGAGTGGCGGCGCCTTCGGCTCCGGCCGGCGGATGAAACTGGCAGTGACCCGCGCGATCCTTGACGCCATTCACGGGGGCTCTCTCGTCGATGCCCCGATCCACCCGGATCCGATCTTCGGGTTTGAGATCATCACCGAGGTCCCTGGCGTCCCCAGGGAGGTCCTGCTCCCGCGAAACACGTGGGAGGATCCCTGTGCCTATGACGACACCGCGAGCCGCCTCGCGGGTTTGTTCCAGGACAACTTCAAGCGGTTTACTGGCGAGGTCCCGCCCGAAGTCCGCGCCGCCGGTCCCGTCCTTCATTCCACTTCCGAACTGACCTCATGAACATCGCACTCCTCGGTCCCACCGGGTCCGGCAAGGGCACTCTTATCCAGGCCCTTGTCGGCGAATTGCACCTGAACCCCGTCAGCCTCGGGGACGTCCTGAGACAGAAGGCCAGCTACGGAACGGCCCTGGGGCTGCTCACGCGGGGATTCGTTCAGAATGGCGAGCTGGTGCCCGATGAGTTCGTCGATGCCATGGTGGAGGAGATCTTCCGACATTTGCCCCCCGGCACCGACACCGTCCTCGATGGATTTCCGCGGACGGTGACGCAGGCGCGGTTCCTGGATGACCTGCTCGCCGAACTCGGCCAGAAGCTCGATGCCGTCCTTTATCTCAATGCCGGGGAGGACTCAATTTTTGACCGGGTCAGCCATCGCCAGCCGCCGCGGCACGACGATGAGACCCACGTCCTGCGATACCGACTGCACGTGTTCCGGCGCACCGTCGCCCCGGTGCTGCAGCATTTCCATGACACGGGTCGGTTGGTCATTATCCGGGCCGACGGGCCCCTGGATGAGATCCAAAAGGCTATTGTCGGGCTGGTGCAGGATCTCGCTCAGGGCCGCTTCCACGAATTCACCCAGCGCGACGAGGTGGTCCTCGACCGTTTGCTCGAGTCGGGTCACGCAGCCCCCGCCTCGCCGCAGCCGGCGCTCAATCTCGTGCTCCTCGGCGGCCCTGGCAGCGGGAAAGGCACGCAGGCCGAGAACCTTTGCCGCGTCCTCTCCATCCCGCACATCTCCACCGGCGACCTCTTCCGCGAGAACATCCGGAACAAGACCGACCTTGGCCAGCTGGCGAAGTCCTATATGGACCGTGGGGAACTCGTCCCGGACGACGTCACGGAGCGGATGGTGGCCAGCCGCCTGCTTCAAGCCGATGCGGAACGCGGCTTCGTCCTCGACGGCTTTCCCCGGACGGTCTCCCAGGCCGAGGCACTCGAAGAGATCGTGCGCGGCTTCCATCGGACCGTCACCGGCGTGATTCACCTGCGCGTTGCCGACGAGGAGATCATCCAGCGGCTATCCGGCCGGCGGATCTGCCGGAAATGCCAGGCCCCGTTTCATCTCCTCTTCAAAAAACCGCGACGCCCCGACGTGTGCGACCATTGCGGAGGCCCATTGTACCAGCGGGACGATGATAAACCGGAGACCATCCAGGTCCGGCTCAGGAATTACCACCGGCAGACGGCGCCGCTGATTGCCTACTATCGGACGGCCGGTCTGCTGACCGAGGTCGAAGGCGAAGGGGAACTGAAGGCGATCGGCGCGGCGATGCTTGCTGCGGCGCGGTTGTTCAACCATCACCTCGCGCCACCCCTCGGGGTTCCGGGCCCGAGCGGCAATGCCGGACCCGAGCCCGGAGCGACGAGCGCCGCCGCCCCCTTGTCGATGGCGAATGCATCCCTGAGTCGGCCGTAGCGGTCGTAGGCGCGATAGAGGAGGCTATGGTCCTGGATCTCCAGGTCGAGGACCTGCCACGTCGAAACGCGGGTGAAACCCCTGGCCGTCTCCGGGCGATCCACCTGGGTGTAGAACTTCGTCCCGGACACCGCCACCACGTAGGTTGTCCCAGCGGCGCCGTTCGCCGTCGGCACCCCGCCACGCAACGGCCGGGTGCGCAGGTACGCGTGGTCGTGTCCCTGCAGGACCAGATCGACACCGTACCGGTCGAAGAGGGGGGTCCACACCTCCGGGATGGCCTTGTTGTCGCGTCGAGGCGCGGAAGAGAACGCTGGATGATGATACGCCACGATCTTCCATCGGGCCGAGGCATTCCTCAGCTGCTCCTCCAGCCACGCGGACTGGCGTTGCGGCGACAGATTGGAATCCAGCACTACCACCAACGCCTCCCCCCACCGCAGGGTGTAGGCGCGCTCCGGTTCGATGCCCGCCGGCCCGTTCGGTGGGAGGGCGAATTGCGCCAGGTAGAGATCCGGCCGGCCACCCTCGCATTCGTGGTTCCCAAGCACCGGCACCAGGGGGCGCCGGTCGAAGACCCCGGCCGCGTGCTTGAAGAAGCTGTCCCAGTCGTCCCGCGCAAGACCGCGGTCCACCAGGTCGCCGGCAATCAGGTAGAATGCCGCGTCCGGCCTCGCGCGGAAGGCTCGATGGAGGAGGCGTCCCCAGGCATCAAGACCGTTCTGCGCGTCCCCCATGTAGACGAACGCCAGCGATTTGGGATCTGCCGGCGCGGTCGTGAACTCCACGAGGTTGCCCCACCTCCTTGCGGATCCGTCGCCAACTCGATAGGCGTACGTGGTCCCTGGTTCCAGCCCGGTGAGTTCGACGGTGTGCCGGTGGACCACCGGATCGTTCAGCGTCGTCGGGCTCCTTAGAGCCCGTCTGAGTGCGCCGTGGAAAGGCGCGGAACTCCAGTGGGGGGAGGACCCCACCCGGCAACTTTCGCTCCAGCCGGTAGCAGCCGGGGCGGGCACGGAAGCAATGAAGTGCCCGAAGCACCCCGGTGCAAAAGGCCCGTCAAGCGGGTCAGCGAGCAAGCAGGCCGTAATGCGAATGAACATCGAGAAGGTCCCGAAACCATCTGATGCGGACGCCGACCCAGCTCAGACATGGGGAAGGCTGCCATCGGGTACGAAGCGAGCGAAACACGCGAGACCCGAGTCCGCCGGGGCATTGATGAGGGCATGCTGGCAAAGGGAGTTCTGTGGCAACACGGGAGATCCCGCCCGGAGTCGTAGGAAACGACAACGCATCGCCCGTGAGGGTCTGGGTGCGGCCGGCTGGGAAGTCGGAGAGGTCCGTAGTACCGGAGAAGCCGGGTAATGCCGGTGGAGGGAAGGGGCCTTGGTTCAAGGGCAACGAACGAAGAAGCAAAGGCGAAGAGATTGGCGTGAGCCTAACAACTCCGGAAAGTGTCTGGCAGCTTCAGGAGACGTTGCGTGCCAAAGCGAAGAGGGAACCGGCCTGCCGGTTTCACAGCCTGTACGACAAGATCTACCGCAAAGACGTGCTGTGGCACGCCTGGCAATGCTGCCGCTCCAACGGTGGCTCTGCGGGCGTGGATGGCGTGAGCTTTGAACAGATCGAAGCGAGGGGTGTGAACGGCTGGCTGGAAGAACTGACCCGGGAACTCCGGGAACGCACCTACCGGCCCGAGGCGGTGCGCCGGGTTTGGATTCCCAAACCCGGCAGCACCAAACAACGGCCTTTGGGCGTGCCCCGGATCAAGGATCGAGTCGTCCAGATGGCGGCGGTGCTCATTCTGGAACCGATCTTCGAGGCCGATATGCCTGACGAACAATACGGATACCGTCGGGGGCGCAGTGCTCATGATGCGATTCGTAAAATTCACGGGCTGCTCAACCAAGGATACCGCGACGTGGTCGATGGCGACCTCAGCGGCTATTTCGACTCCATTCCACATCATGAACTGATGAAGAGCGTGGCCCGCCGCGTGAGCGATGGGACGATGCTCGCGCTCATCAAGTCGTGGTTACAAATGGCGGTTGTGGAGGATGACGGACACGGCGGCCAGCGCCGGACGAGCGTCGCCAGAGACACCGGGAGAGGCACTCCACAGGGAGCACCGATCTCGCCATGGCTCAGCAACCTCTACATGCGGCGATTTGTGCTGGGATGGAAGCGGCTTGGCTGGGAAGAGAAGCTGCAGGCGCGGGTGGTGGTCTACGCAGATGATTTCGTGATCCTGTGTCGCCGGAAGGCGGTGGAGGCGCGGGAGCAAATGCAGATCCTCATGACCAAGCTGAAGCTGACGGTCAACGAGCAGAAGACGCGCACTTGCCGTGTACCCGAAGAGAGATTCGACTTTCTGGGGTACACCATTGGCAGGTGCTATTCGCCCAAGGACGGACATGCCTTCATCGGCACACGTCCCTCCGCCAAGCGGGTCAGCGGCATCTGCGATGAAATCAGCCGGATGACACAGCGGCACTCCTACGGGAAGCCCGTTGCGGTCCTGGTTGGTGAACTCAATCGAACCCTGCGCGGCTGGGGCAACTATTTCTGCCTCGGCGCGGTCAGCCGAGCCTATCGGGCAGTGGACAACCACGCCCGCCATCGGCTGCGTCAGTGGCTGAACGGCAAGCACCGAAGTCGCGGCATCCCGTCCCTACGACACGCTCCCATGTACCTCCACGGGGAGTTGGGGCTGCTACGGCTTTCAACGCTCACCGCCAGCCGATCGTGTGCGAAAGCATGAACCCTTGAACGAAAGCCGGATGCCCGAAACGGGCACGTCCGGTTTGACGAGCGGGGAGTGGAAACGGAATGCACGGCGGGATATTCAGGCACCGGCAACCGAAAGGGCCGGCTCCAGCTACGGCCCGTCCTAAACATCACCGCGCCACTCCTCGACTCTACAAATTAGGAGGGGCCCTGTTTTCGCAGGAAAGGCCGGATGGCGAGGCGGGACGAAGGAGCATACCCTTCAGGGGTCTGTGACTGAGGAGCAACGAAGCCAGGCGGCCTTTCCTGCGAAAACCCTTCGGGCGACGGGTCTTTTGCGCGAGGCCTTCGTTGGCTCGAACGTCACAGCCCGCTGCGGGGATGCTCCGGTCTCGCCGTCTCGGCCTCGCACAAAATCCCTCGTCGCAGGGCCCTTCCTAATTTTCAGACGGGCTCTTAGAACGGATGTCACCGCGTCGACCCGCTGCCAGCCCTCCAGCGGCCGGTCGCGATTCGCCGCCGGTGTGTACACCACGGCCCCGTGGCTCACCTGAATCGAGGTCCGCCATTGAATCGCCAGCTTGGTTCGCGGATCACCGCACCACGTGAGGACCACTTCATCGGGCGTGGAGGACGCCGGGTAGGACGTGCGTCGCAGGCGACCGACGATCCGTCCTTCGTCGCGGCTCGCGTGGAGCGTCTCAACCAGGGTGGCGCGCTCGAACCCGGCGGGGACTCGCTCGAGGATTTCGTCGCGGTCGGCCCACGGCGTGGCGCCCACGACGAAGTTCGTCGTCTGCAGGACGGCCGGTGACAGGTCATCGACCCGAAGTGGCGCGGCCCCGGAGCCCTGCAGGACCACGAAATACTCGTGGCCGCCACCGCGCAGGGAATTGACGCCTAGCCCAATTTCGCCTGGCGGAAATGCCTTCTGGCGGATGTCGAAGGTCGCGCCGGCCAATTTGAGCATTCCCCCGGCCCGCCTCCATCCGGCGTCCTGGAGCCAGAACGGATCAGCTCCCAGCGATCGGTCATGGAAAACGCTCACGTGCACGGGCTGATCGACCCGGAGCCGGATGTGCCCGGCGGCGAAAACGCGAAGCTCCCCGGGATTCAGCAGGCGCCCGGGGTGCCGGCCCTCGAGGACTCCCTGGTCCCGCGCCGAGAAGGATGGCCTGAGGCGTTCGAGGAAGCGGTTGGCGGTGTCCCGAACGGACGGCGAGTCGGCGCGCCGGGTCGTCTCCCCCTCTCCCGTTGAACCCGAGAGGGTGGCCGGAGAATGGGTGAGGGTTCGCCGCGTCGGTTCATCATCGCCATGCGCGGTTCGCGAATCGTCGCACCTCCCCATGAGCGCAACCACGGCGAAACACGCCGTAACAACGACCCGAAAGCGCGCGCCGAACATTGGCGCGACTCTGCCAAAGTGAAGGTTCGAGGCAAGCCGACCTCCCGGGCTGGCGCGGGAGGCACTCGACGAACGGCCGGGTTCGCCCCCCGATCAAGCATCCCGGGAAGTGAACGGAAGTTCAGCAAAACAAGTTTTGACAACATTGGATTTGATGAAGCACGTTCCGTCCCATGTCTTTCCTCGGCCGACGCCAGGAACTCGCCGTCCTGGAAAATGCCTACCGCGCCCCGCGCAGCGGGTTCCTCCCCGTCTATGGCCGGCGCCGGGTCGGCAAGAGCGAGTTGATCGTCCATTTCATGTCCGGCAAGGGAGGCGTCTATTTCGTCGGCAAACGCGCGCCGGGCGCGGCCCAGATCCGGGAGTTCCTCGAGATTGCCGCCCGGGCGGCGGGCGAGCCTTTGCTGGCCCAGGCGAACGTCACGACCTGGAAAAGCGCCTTCGAACTCGTGCTCGACCGCTGGAAATCCCCCGGCCGTCTGATCCTCGCCCTCGATGAATTCCAGTGGATGGCCGAGGCGAGCCCGGAACTGCCCTCCGTCATCCAGGAATTGTGGGATCGGTCCTGGTCCCGAAGCGGGCGCGTCCTCCTGGTTCTCTGCGGATCCTACCTGGGGTTTATGGAGCGTGAAGTTCTCGGCCAGAAGAGTCCGCTGTTCGGCCGAAGGACCGCGCAGATCCTGCTCCGTCCCTTCAATCATCTCGGGGCGGCCGGTTTTCACCCCGGCGTCTCGGCCGCCGATCACGCCCGGATCTATGCCATTTGTGGCGGGGTTCCGGCCTACCTGCAGGCCTTCGAGGTCGGGCGCTCGGTGGAACAGAACGTCATCGCGCATATCCTGGACGAATCGTCCGCGCTCGCCCGCGAGCCGGAGTTTCTTCTGCGGGAGGAATTGCGGGATCTGGCGCCGTATCACGCGGTCCTGATGGCGCTGGCCGAGTCGAAGACGAACCCTGCGGAACTTTCGCGCATCACGGGGATTGACGTCCGCGCCTTGAATTATCACCTGACGACGTTGACCGAACTGGGATACGTCCAACGACGGTATCCCGTCACGGAGGGACGTCCCAATACGCGATCGGTGCGCTATGCCCTGGATGATCCCCTTTTGCGCTTCTGGTTCCGATTCGTGTTTCCCCATCAGAGTCTCTTGCGCCTGCTCGGGCCCGCGCGCGGTTTTGCGGAGTTGATCCGGCCCGAACTCGAGGCGTACCTCGGCCGCTGTTTCGAGCGCCTCTGCCGCGAGAGCCTGCCGCTTTTGTATGCGCGCGAGGGTGTCCGCGCGGCGTTCAACGTGGGAGAGTATTGGGATCGGGAGGTCCAGATCGACGTGGTCGGCGTGCGCCAGGACAACTGGACCGACCTCGGCGAATGCAAATGGAGCGACGGCGCCTCGGTGACCACCACGGAGACCGAACTCGAGCAGAAGGTGCGGCGTTACCCGAATCCGCGAAACGCCACGATCGGACGGCGCCTGTTCCTCCGATCCGTCCGGGCCTCGCGATCGCGGAGGGATTCCGACGCGATCCGCGTCCACACTCTCGCGGACCTCTACGACCTTGGGGATTGACCTGCCCGGCGGGCCGGCGCGCCGCGTTTGAGGTCCCCATCGATCCGCCGCCTCCGCGTTGCGGCCGATGGATTGCCGGTTTCAGGGCGATCGGGCCGGGGCGAGTCCGGCGGGGCGGGTTCGCGGGGTTGCGTCAGCGCCGCCATCGTGGTCCCATCGCCTCTCATCATCCGAGAAGCCCTTTCGCCATGAAGATTCATTTCGCCCTCTGCGTCCTGGGTACCCTGCTTGCGACCCCCGCGGGTGTGGTCGCCGGCCCCACCCTCGAAAGCTTTCAGCGCATCCAGTTGAGCGATCAATTCTGGTGCGAAGGCGCGAATTTCGGAGATCTGAACAACGACGGCAAGAATGACATCATCTCCGGGCCGTGGTGGTGGGAGGGACCGGACTTCCGGAAGCGCCATGAATACTATCCTGCCGCGACCACCTTTGTGTTGAATCTCGGTCCCCAGACCACCGTCACGGTTCCCGGTTTCGAGGGGGCCCTCGGTTCCAAGAACACCTACTCCGACAACTTCTTCGCCTGGGCTGTCGACTTCAACGGCGATGGCTGGAAGGACATCCTCGTCATTGGATTTCCGGGCAAGGACACCTCGTGGTTTGAAAATCCCCGCGGCGGCGACGGCCATTGGGCGCGCCATGTCGTCTTCGACGAGACCGACAACGAGTCCCCCACCTTCACGGATCTGTCCGGGGATGGAAAACCCGAGTTGGTCTGCATCACGCACGGCCGCTACGGATACGCCGAGCCCGACTGGGCCCACCCGGCCCGGCCGTGGCAATTCCATCCCCTCTCTCCGGACCGCAAATACGGCAATTTCACCCACGGGATGGGGGTGGGGGATGTGAATGGGGATGGCCGCCAGGATCTCCTCGAGAAGGACGGTTGGTGGGAACAACCGTCCTCCCTCGAGGGCGACCCCGAGTGGACCTTCCATGCTCAGCCCTTCGGAAGCGGCGGCGCTCAGATGTACGCCTATGACGTCAATGGCGATGGCCTCAATGACATCATCACCAGCCTCGCCGCCCACGGCTTTGGCCTCGCCTGGTACGAACAGCGCCGCGACGGCGGCGATACCCGGTTCATCGAGCATGTCTTCATGAATAAGCTCCCGTCCGACAACCGCTATGGCGTGAAATTCTCCGAACTCCACGCCATCGACCTCGCGGACATGGATGGCGACGGGCTGAAGGACATCGTCACCGGCAAGCGTTTCTGGTCCCACGGACGCATGGGCGATCCGGACCGTAACGACGCCGCGGTCCTCTACTGGTTCCAGCTTGTCCGCAATCCCGACCGGACCATCGACTTCGTGCCGCACCTGATCGACGACAACTCGGGCGTCGGCACCCAGGTCATTGCCGGTGACATCAATGGCGACGGTCTCCCGGATGTGGTTGTGGGCAACAAGCGGGGCACCTTCGTCCACCTGCACAGCCGCAAGGAGGTGTCGAAAGCGGAATGGGAAAAGGCCCAGCCGAAGCCGGTTCAACCGTGATCCTCGTCGCCGGCGAGGCCCTCATCGACATGCTGCCCCTCGAAGCGGGGGGCATGCCGTGTCTGCGCCCGGTGCCGGGAGGCTCCCCTTTCAACGTCGCCCGCGCGCTCAGCCGCCTCGGGATTTCGACACGGTTCCTCTGCCGCCTTTCAACGGATGCGTTTGGGGATCTCCTGACCCGATCGCTCGCCGAAAGCGGAGTCGATCTGACCGATTGCCCTCGCACTCCCGCCCTTTCGACGCTTGGATTTGTCACGTTCGACGCAGCCTCGCGCGAGGCGCGCTACGCATTCTACACCGAGGGAACGGCCGGGTGCGCGCTGGGGCCCGAGGATCTTCCGAGACCGCTGGCCCCCGATCTTCGCGCGGTTCACGTCGGGTCTTTTTCTCTCGCCGTCGAGCCGTTCGGCGCCGCGATCGAACAACTCGTGCTGGAGAGTGCCGGGCGGGGGCGGTCTGCCGGCGCGGACGGCCGGGGCGCGGGGCCGTCCGTTCGCGCGGAGGCCGATCCGATCCCAACCCAGCCGGAGGCCGGCGCTATGCGGCGCCCGGGTGCACTCTTCGTTTCCTATGACCCAAACATCCGTCCGTTCCTGATCCCGGATCGGAAGCGGTTCCTGAGCCGGCACCAGCGGATTGGGCGCCGCGCGGATCTGATCAAGCTCAGCCGCGAGGATTTGCAGTGGCTGCACCCCGGTGCCGACGAGGATGCCGTGGTCCGCGGATACCTCGAGGAAGGCGCGGCCATGGTGGTCGTCACGCGGGGGGAGAAGGGATCATCGGCGTGGAACCGGGACCTTCGAGATCCGGTCACGGTGGGTCCGCCGCGGGTTGATGTCGTGGATACCGTCGGTGCGGGCGACACCTTCCAGGCGGCACTGCTGGCCTGGCTCGCCCGGCGGGGCGCCCTGGGTTTCGAGAGTGTCGGGCGGCTTGATCGGAAGGAGGTCCGTGCGCTGTTGGCGTTCGCCACCGACGCGGCGGGTGTGACCTGCAGCCGACCAGGTTGCGATCCCCCCTGGCTTCGGGAATTGGTGAGAGAAGGCCCGTAGTGGCGCAGTGCAACTCGATTCCCAAGCGTGTGGATGAATCGTCGCGGACACCTGCAAGCGCCCCGGCTCGCGTCCACTATCGCTCCGCGACCGGTTTCTTCCTTCGCCCCATTCTCCGGGATTGAAATCCCGGGCTGCCTTCGAGAGTCGCTCTCAAGTCCATAGGGCGGCCCACACCCCCTTCGTGATCACTCCGGCCGGCGAAACAATCGATAGAACTGGTTCGTCGTCGGGATCGGAAGGATCTCCTCGGTCACGGGGAATTGGCCGGGCACGGTGATGATCTTGACGGGGGCGGCGGAAACGCGGGCGAACACCTGCAGGTCGTAGGCGCCGGCGTCGCGCCCGGGCCAGTCCAGGCGGAGGTGGGCCGGGTCCAGCGCCGCAAGCTCCAGTTGGAGCGGCCGGTTGGGGCGCAGGGGATCGGTTCCCAGGCGCTGTTCCCGCGCGTTGTTGAAGCCATCATGATCGGGATCCTCACCGGCGGTGAAATTGAGGTTTCCGAACGTCCGCATTTCCCAGTCATCATCGAGGCCGTCATGGTCGGTATCGGTGATGGGAACCCCCTGGACGATCAACTCCGCGTAAGTCACCGAGCCGGTCGCGGGCGACGTCTGGTTCAGGCCGACGCGAATCACGGTGGCGAGTTCGTCGCTGACCTCGAGGCGCCAGTCGCCCACGCTGCCTTCGTAATAGTCGTGCGTGGTCCAGTAGGTCCAATCCACCGGCCCCGGCGAATCGTCTCCATTCATGGCCTCCAGAACCGATCGCGTGCCGGAAGGCGACAAGAGGGTGATGCGAACATCGGACCGGCTGCTATGGGTGGTCTGGAGTCGCAGGCCCACATGCTCGCAGACCACCGCCTGGTCGATTGAGAATGTGACGATGGCGGGCGTGAGGACGATTTGGCCCGTGGTGTCCGGATGATCGACGAGGAAGTCCCGAAGCGCCTCGCCATCCGTCTGACCGATGCTGACGGCCGGGATGGATGCGAACTCCGTCCCCCCCATGAGCTGGAGGTCGGTCCCGCCGCTGTTGTTGAAAATGATGGCAAAGGCGGCACCGGCGCGGGCGGCGCGGGCGATCTTGTCGGAGAAGAGGCTGGTTCCGCGCTGGATGAGCGCGCCGCGGCCTGTGAGATTCGTCGTGAGCTCTTCGTTCGCCTGGCCCACGTAGACCAGGGGCAGTGCCGGAGTTGGCGCGTCCGCATGCGCCCCGAGCGACGGAAGGGTATGGATCGACTGGAGCGACTCCGGAAGATCCGCCGCGGAACAGAGCACGCGCAGTGCGTCATCCGGAATATCCAGGACGTCGGTGTTGGTGGCGTGAATCGCGATCGTCGGGGGGAGGTTGGACCATTGTTGGGCCAGGCTTACCGCGAAACCCGCGTCCGGCACCCCGAAGCCGAGATTGTGACTGACACGAAATCCCGCCCCGTTGGTCCTCAGATCCGGATCCGCGAAATCGAAGTGACGCGCGCTTTGCAGGAGGATGTGCTGGACGTCGCGGTAGCCGAGGTTCGGATTGGCGCTCAGGATCAACGCCGCCACCCCGGCGACCTCGGGCGAACTCGCCGAGGTCCCGTCAAACCCGGTGTAGTTCCCGGATGAACCCGACGCGGTGTTGAACCCGTCGCTCCCTGTCCGGTCGGTCGTTTCCACGTCCGGCGATGTGGGATCGGGCGCATCCGGCAGCCCATCGTCATTGCTGTCCAGAAGGTCGCCGCTCGGCGCAGCCACCAGGAGGCAGGCGCCGGGCGAACTGAAAGAGCAGACCCGGCCATCCTTGCGCACCGCCGCCACGGCGATCGCGCGGGGGTCGGCCGTCAGGGCGTCATCGTTGACATTCGCGAGGTCGGCGCGCTCGTTGCCTCCGGCGTGGACCATGACCTCGCCTTTGCCTCCGCGGCCCTGCGTGATCGCATTCTCGATCCCGGCGTCGGGAAGCAGACCAATCGGGTCCTGCGAGAGGATCGAACTGCCCCAACTGTGATTCTGAACCGACACCTCGTTCGTGGCATATTGGAACATGTCCATCAACTGTTCATCGGACACGAACGTGTCCTGCCCGAAACGAGGCGGTCCGAAGATGACCCAACTGGCAAGGCGCGCCCGCGGCGCGACACCGGCGACGCCGATGCCATTGTCCGCCTCGGCGGCGATCAGGCCCGCGACGGCCGTGGCGTGATCGGCATCCAGCGCGCCCGGACCTCCATTGGTCGTGCCCAGGTAGAAGTTGTGATGCGGCGCGTCCAGTGTCCGGCTCCGAAGATCGGGATGATCCAGTTCCAAACCGTCATCCCCCACGGCAACCAGGATGCCGTCTCCACGGGTCACCGGCCAGGCGGCGCGCACATTCAGATCCGGTCCGGCCGATTTGCCTTCAGTGTCGCGGTTCTCGAGATGCCACTGTTCCTCGAACAACGGATCATTGGGAGGGGGGGTGTAGGCATTGCGATGGCGGCGCGGCCGTTGCCTCACGGGGTAGGCGGCGCGGACACCCGGGAGTCGCGATAGGGACTCCGCCATGTCGATCGCCGTCGCGCTATCCGCCGCCTGCAGAATGAAGAGGTGGGTCCGGATCGTTCGCGCCACCGTGACCTTGCGTCCGGCCAGCAAGGCGTTGAGGTCCTGACCTGGGACGAGCTGCAGCACGATCCTGCTGCCCAGGAGCACGGTGTTTGTCGTCCCGGCAAGACGGGCGGTGGTCCATTCGCCCTTCATAAGGCTGGTCGGCACCGCCGACGCCTTCGAGGGGCCCGTTGCGTTCGTCGGGCCGGCGGTCTCGATCACATAGCGCCGGGTGAGCGGTTCGCGAAATTCAACGACACGCGGGGCGTTGGTTGCGCCGTCGGCACCGATCGCGGCGGGGATCCGCAGTCCGAGCACAGCCAAAGACACAACGAGGCATCCCACGCGGACCGGGACCGGGCAGTGAGTCCACATCGAGGGCGACCCGGGCTTCAGTCGTGCCACGAAGCCGCGGCCCAGGAGACCCGTTGGTTTCACCGCGGAATGGAACGGGTGCGCGGCCCTGTTGGAAAGTCCGTTCTGCCCTCGTTCCTTACCGCATTCCGTGTTGCGGGAGGCGGGGGGACATCTTGACTGCCGGCATTCCAGGCATCACGATGCCTCGTGCGAACGACGGTGACCCTGGACCGTGACGTCGAGCATTTGCTGCGCGAAGCCATGCATCGAACCCGGAGCAGCTTCAAACAGACGTTGAACGACGCCATCCGCGCCGGGTTGGGACGAGAGCCCGGCCAGGTCCGGCGTCGTCCCTTCGTTGTAAAGGCGCGGCCGCTCAGGCTGCGCAACGGGTTGGACCCCGCCGGCTTCAACAAACTCGCGGACGACCTCGAAGTGGACGCGTTGCTCGAATCGCGTCAACGGCAGACGGCCAAGTGATAATCCCTGACATCAACCTCCTGCTTTACGCCTACGATTCCAGTTCACGGTTTCATCCCAGAGCGGCGGCCTGGTGGCAATCCTGTCTGACGGGCGCCGAATCTGTTGGACTCCTGCACGTCGTTGCCTTCGGTTTTGTGCGCATCGCAACGCATGCCCGTGTCTTCTCCAATCCGATGGCGCCGGCGGAGGCCGCCGGTCATGTTCGCTCGTGGCTGGGTCAACCCCCGGTGCAGATGGTGATTGCCGGCCCCGATCATATCCGGGAGTCCCTGGACCTCCTCGAGGCCCTTGGCACCGCGGGGAACCTCGTCGGTGACGCGCAGATTGCAGCAATCGCCATCGATCACGACGCGGTGGTGCATACTGCAGACTCGGATCTACCTCGTTTCCCTGGATTGCGCTGGTTCAACCCGATCACGGGCATCGGCAGTCGATCCCTGCGTCGCCGGGATCCGTCTTGAACGCGGAGACTGGGCGGTCGTCGAGCGAATGCGTCCCGCAAGGCTGGACGCGACGGAACGGGTTGCGTCACGATTTCCGTACCAACGCCCATGTCGGTCCTTCGTTCCATTCGCGTCACGCGCTTTGGGGTCCTCCTGGCATTCGGGCTTCTGCTGGCGGCTGCCGAAGTCCAAGGCGCAACCGGGACGACCAACCGGGTGCTGGATCTGGACGGATCGGGCGCCTATGCCTCCCTGCCGGTGGAGAGTCTCGAGACGCTTCGGGATGCCACCGCCGAGATGTGGGTCAAGTGGCGTCGGCCCGGGGGTCAGGTTCAGCGCGCCTGGAACCTCGGCGATCGACGTCGGGACGCGAGCTTTGGGCTCACAGGGAATGAGGACCTGTGGGCAGTCCTTGCCGATCGCCACGGCGATCTGCATGAGATTCTTGCGCGCAGGGTTGTCGAGACCAACACCTGGATGCACATCGCCCTCGTCCTCGGACGCGGCGGCATGAGGCTTTACGGTGATGGCCTGCTGCTGGGCACAAATGCCTATGCCGGTGGTCTGGCCGATCTCGCGCCGCTGTCCCGACACTTCCTTGGGCAGACGGTTACCACCGGCGACCCCCCCGTTCACTTCAACGGTCAGATCGACGAGGCGCGAATCTGGGGTCGCGCCCTGGATGCCTCCGAAATCCGCCAAGCGATGGCCGGACGCCTCGGGGCCATGAATTCGGGTCCCGTGGCGGCGTGGTCCTTTGATTCTGCCAATCTCGGCGGTCTTCAGCCCGCCCAGTCACCGGGTTCGGTATCCGGCAACGTCACCTTTCCTGTCGTGGACTCTGCCGCGATTCCGTCGAATGCGAGCGAGCACGCGCTGATGTTGGGGCGGGTCCTGCCTGGCGCCCTGCCGATCGACGGACAGGTCCTTGTCGAACTCCGACGCGGGACGAACCTGGTGAAGGTCGCGCTGGCGGATTCGCGACGGCGCGTGGCGTTGCGACTTCCCCCTGGAAACGGTCCCTTCGAGATGACGGCTATGAACCTCTCCGGGGGCAGGGCCACGGAGGCCCTCGCGCGACCCTCGCTCGGAGGAGTCGACGTGGAGTTGCGGTTGGACGGGATCCGGAGCGTCGCCCTCACCAATGCGTTTGGGAACGCGTTCCTGAGCCTCCTCGATGCCGACCCCGAGATGCTCGGAGGATTCGAGGCTCGTGAAATCATGGGCCTCGCCTCCCAGTTGGCGAGGAGCACACCCACCCTCCTCCGGGCGCTCGCCTCGCCCAATGCCGGGGTGGCAATCCTGGCGGCATTTGCCCTTGGCGAGGTGCCGAATCCCGATCTGCCGGTGATCCTCGGCTTGCGTGCTGCCGCGTTCGGCAACCGAAAGGAACTGCAGGCGCCGGCGCTCTACAGTCTCGACAAGCTCGACGTTCCCGCCGAGTTGAAGGGACTGGTGGAGAGCAAACGGACGGCCGGGGCGCTGCTCTTCGGGGGTCTGCTGGTTCCGTTTGCGCTGACCCATCTCGTCTCTTCCTGCTGATCCCGGAGAGGCGCAGCAACCTGTACTATGGACTGTACGCGTTCAGCGCGGCGATGATGAGCCTGAGCGGCATCCTGACGCCGACGGACTGGCGGTGGTGGGTCGCAATCGTCCTGGTCTTCAATCTCCTCGGCCTTCGCCTGCTCTACGCCCTGTTTTATGTCCGGATGCCGCGGGTATTCTGGGCCTTCGCAGTCGTCGCGGGCCTTGTTTTATGCGCCACCCTGGTCGCCCGGGCGCCGGTCGAGGAGTTCATGCGGTTTCCCCGGGCCGATTCGCCGAGTGCTCTGACCCATCAATCCTTCTTCACGGCGCTCATGCTCGGCGGCCTGCTCGTCGTCGGACTGAATTTCGAAATGCTCCGCGTGGTGCTGGTCAGCCTCTTCCGAGGTCGCGAAGGAGCGCTGCTCGTGGGGCTTGGGTTCGGCGCTCTGCTGGTCGCGGTCTTCCTCTCCCCGGTTCGCTACCTGGCGCTACCCTCCGGGTGGATCGGACCGGAGGCCTTTATCCGGTGGGGCCAGTTGCTTCCGGGGATCGGGATGGTCGCCTTCGTCGGATTCACCTCTCTCCATCTTGCCACCGACTTCGCCCGAACCTACCGCGGCCTTCGCGCCGCCAACGAGGAGATCGCGCGCAAGAATGCCGCCCTCGCGGCCGCGACGGCGGACGCCGAATCTGCGCGCCGCCTCGCGGACGCCGCCAACCAGGCCAAGTCCCGGTTTCTCGCCAACGTCAGTCACGAATTGCGAACCCCGCTCAACGCGATCATCGGCTATTCGGAGATGCTCCAGGAAGAGGCGCCGGAGCACGGCGCCGAGGGCCTGAAACCGGACCTCCGCCGAATCGAGACCGCCGCGCGGCATCAACTCGCCCTCATCAACGACATTCTCGATCTCTCGCGCATCGAGGCGGGAAAGCAGACCTTCCAGCTCGAAGACTTCGCCGTCGCCGATCTCGTGCATTCCGTCGTCACGACGGTCGAACCGCTCGTGTCGCGAAACGGGAACCGGATGGAGACCCGCGTGGCGCCGGATTGCCCGACGATGCATTCCGATCCCACCAAACTGCGCCAGATCCTGTTCAACCTGCTCTCCAACGCCGCCAAGTTCACCGAAAAGGGAGAGATCCAATTCGACGTGCAACGGCCGCCGCCGGTTCCGGCGGAGGAATCCACCCATGCCCCGGCCGGGCGTCAAGCCGGCCGCGAACAGATGGTCTTCACCATCCGGGATACCGGGATTGGAATGACCCCGGAACAAGTGGCGAAGCTCTTTCAGCCATTCACCCAGGCGGACGCCTCCACGCACAGCCGGTACGGCGGCACGGGTCTGGGTCTCGCCCTCAGCCGGCGGTTGGCCCGGCTGATCGGAGGCGACATCACCGTCCACAGTGCCGCCGGTCAGGGATCCACCTTCACGTTGAGCCTGCCGGTTTTGGCGGAACCGCCGGACCCGACCTCCGCCCCGGGCGGATCCGCGGACGCGCTTCCGCCCCAGTTGACGTGAATTCGCCCGTGGGAATTCCTCCCACCGGGCAAAGCCGCTTGCCACTCCTCCCGGGGCGCCTAACATGTGGGACACATTGGCGCGTCCGGGTTCGCGGGTGCGAAGAGGCGCCGTCGTTGCATGATCCGCTCGTTCGCGTTCACCACACAGGGCCGCTTGCACAGCCAGGACGTGGCGCCTTTCCTCATGCCCACGTTGCTTTCCGACACCAACCTGTTTCTGTGGGTGGACATCGAAGCGGCAACCCCGGCGGAAGCCAAGATGGTCCTCGAGGAGATCTTTCATTTTCACCCGCTCTCGATCGAGGACTGCGTCGCCGAATCCCCGGCTCCGAAGGTGGAGGAGTACTTCCCAAAGGAAGACGACCGGTTCGCGCCCTACCTGTTCATGGTGATTCATGCGGTCGACTACAGCCGCCAGGGCGGGGTGTTCGGCACGACGGAACTGAACTTCTTTCTCGGGAAGAACTACCTGGTCACCTATCACAATGCGTCGATGCGCAGCGTGCAGATGGTCGAGGACCGTTGCCGCAAGGGCACGGTGCATGTCGCGCGCGCGCCCGACCGCGTCGCCCATACGCTTCTCGATGCGCTCGTGGACAACTACAAGCCGGCCCTCGAGGAATTGGCCTACGAGATCGCGGAGCTGGAGCAGCAGGTGGTCGAGCGCCAGAGCCGCGAAATGATCAGCCGCATCCTTCAGGTCAAAAAGGAGGTGCTGCACCTGCGTCAGATCATCGGTCCCCAGCGCGAGGTCCTCGCGCGGTTCGCCCGGGGCGAGTTCAAGCTCGTCCGGGCCCATCTGGTTCCGTATTACCGCGACGTCTATGACGCCCTGTTCAACATCGGGGAACGGGCGCAATCCTACGCCGATTCCCTCACGAACGTCCTCCAGGTCTATGTCAACATGTCGAGCCATCAGACCGGAGAGGTCATCAAACTGCTCACCCTCATCACGGTTGTCACGACCCGCTGATGCTTGTCGGCACCTGGTACGGCATGAATTTCCACGACATGCCCGAACTCGGTGCGCGCCACGGCTACCTGGTTGCCTTGGCGATCACGCTCGCTTCCACGGGCGCCACGTTTCTTTACTTCAAGCGGAGGGGATGGCTGTGAGCAGCCGCCGTCAGGCCGGCGCCTGAGTTCCGATCCTTCCCCGGATGCCACCCGCCAAAACCAGCTTCCTCGACAAGGTGCTTGGTCGATTCACCCGGCTCGATACTGAGAATGTCCGAACCCTCCTCCACCGGCTTGCCGAGGAACGCAGTCTCCTGGAGACGATCTTCAACATCGTCGAAGATGGCATCCTCGTCGTCGCGGAGGACGGCGGCGTCCAGTATCTCAATCAAAGCGCCCTTCGCCTGCTGGGGCTCCCGGAATCCGCGCGCGGCGGAGGGACCACGATCCAGAACCTGCTTCCGGAACTCGACTGGGAGAAGTTGCGCATGATGGATCGAAAGGGAGGAAGCCCCGTGGTCCGTCAGGAATTCGAAGTGGCCTGGCCGCGGCCGCGCTTTTTTCGCCTGTTCGCCGCGCCGATTGACGGCGAGGCCGTCGGAAGCTCCGGGCTCGCATTGATCCTGAATGACGCAACGGAGGCCCGTCAAAAGCAGTTCGAGACCGTCGAGAGCGAACGCCTTCAGGCGCTCACCCTTGTTGCTGCCAGCCTGGCGCACGAGATCGGCAATCCCCTCAACGCGATCAACATTCACCTCCAGCTCATGGAGCGCGAATTGCGCCGCCTCCGAAGCGACTTCGCGACCTTGCGGGGTCCCCAGGGCCGTGGCCGCCCCCGGGCGGACCCGCCACGGGACGAGGCCGAGCGGGGTGTCACCGCCTCCCTCGACAAGCTTCAGCAGTTCTGCGTCGTCGCGCGCGGCGAGATCGGCCGGCTCGACTACATCGTCAATCAGTTTCTCCAGGCCCTCCGCCCAAGCCTGCCGCGCTTTCGAGCCGCCGATCTCAATCTGACGGTGCGCGAAACCCTGGAATTGCTGCGCCCCGAACTCGAAAACCGTGGATTGATCGTCCGGGAGGAACTCGCGCGCGATCTGCCTCCCGGTCAATTCGACCCCGACCAGATCAAGCAGGTGCTCCTGAACCTGATCCGGAACGCGATGCAGGCCATGACCCGGGGAGGCACGCTGACCGTGGCGGCCGGAGAGCATAGCGATGGCCTTTGGTTCAGCGTCGCGGACACCGGCGCGGGCATCCCCCAGGAGACCATGACCCATTTGTTCAAGCCTTTCTATACGACCAAGAAAAGGGCACCGGCCTTGGCCTGATGATCATCCAACGGATCGTCCACGCCCACCACGGCCGGATCGACGTCGAAAGCCAGGTCGGCCGCGGGACACGCTTTCACGTTTGGATCCCGGGTCCGCCCCACGTCCGGCTCCTTCCGCATCCCGCCTCATGAGCCAGCCCAGTCTGCTCATCGTCGACGACGAAAAGGCGACGCGCGAGGGGCTGCGTCATGCCCTGGAGGATCGGTTCGATGTGTATGTCGCCGACGATGCCGCCGCCGCAACCGAATTGCTCGAACGGGAGAAATTCGACGTGCTGCTGACCGATCTCCGGCTGCCCAAGGAGGATGGCCTTCGGCTCATCGATCGCGCGAAGTCCCATCCCCGACCCCCGGTCTGCATCCTCATGACCGCGTATGGGTCCGACGAGACCATCGTTGAGGCGATGAAGCGCGGGGCCGATGATTACATTGCCAAGGGCCGCATGGAAATCGACCTCCTCGAGTTGAAGATCGAAAAGGCCCTCCGCGCGCGGCATTTGGAGGTTGAAAACACCTCGCTCCATCAGCAACTCGATGACCGCTTTGGCCTCGACCGGATCATTGGCGAATCCGCCGCGATGCGTGAGGTCCTCGACACGGTTCGGCGGGTCGCCGAGGCCCGCTCGACCACGGTGCTCATTCGCGGTGAGAGTGGCGCCGGGAAGGAGCTCATTGCCCGGGCCATCCATCGTCTGAGCCCCCGATCGCGCGGCCCGCTCGTGATTGTCCATGGCGGAGCCCTCGCGCCCACGCTCCTGGAGAGCGAACTCTTCGGACACGAGAAAGGCGCCTTCACCGGCGCGCATGAACGGCGCATCGGCCGCTTTGAGCAGGCCCATGGCGGCACACTTTTCCTCGATGAAATCGGGGAACTCGATTCGACGCTCCAGGTCAAACTCCTCCGTTTCCTTGGCGAACGCACCTTCGAACGGGTTGGGTCCAACAAGACCCTCTCCGCGGATGTGCGCCTCATCACCGCCACGCATCGCGACCTCAAGGCGATGGTGCGCGAGGGGCGTTTCCGAGATGACCTCTACTGGCGGTTGTGCGTCATCGAAGTCGTGGTTCCGCCCCTGCGGGAGCGGCGCGACGACATCCCCCTCCTCGCCGCCGCGTTCCTCCGCGAGGCCGCGGCCGCCAACGAAAAGCCGGTGGCCTCCATCAGTCCCGAGGCACTCGAGGCGCTCCAGACCTATGACTGGCCGGGAAACGTCCGCGAACTCAGGGCCGCCATCGAACGCGCCGTGGTCCTGTCGCGTGGTCCGACGATCACTCTACGCGATCTTCCACCCGATACCCGCCAACCGCGTCCCGCCGGGGACTCTGCGCCGTCATCCTCCGGCGGAACACCATCAACGGCCCTGACGCTTCAAGAGGCGGAGAAACAGCTCATCGTCCAGGCGCTCCGCGAGACCGGGGGAAGCACGGACGCCGCGCGGCGCATTGGGATCAGCCGTCGCACTCTCCATCGAAAACTCCACGAGTATCAGCTCGAAGGCTTCTGACTCATGCCACGTCTCCAGGAACTCATTCACACGCTCGAACTCGGTGCCGGGGCTCGCTACCTCCGGCTTGCCGCCATCCTGCTCGGAATCGTGACCCTGACCATCGTCTATGACATCTGGCAGTTCCAGAACCTCCGGACCGAGGGATCCATGGACTCCGCCCAGATCGCGCGCAATCTCGCCGAGGGCCGTGGCTTCACGACCCGGTACCTCCGCCCGTTCAGCGTGGGCCTGGTCATGCGTCATCGTCCCGACCGGGATCCCCTCGTCAAGGGCGAGCACCCCGACATCGCGAACGCCCCGCTCTACCCGCTCGTCCTGTGGGGTTCATGAAGATCCCGGGGCTGTTTGAATACGACATCGTTTCCGCCCGCGAGGGGTCCTTTCTCCGATATGAGCCCGACCTGGTGATCACACTGATCAACCGGGGACTCTTCCTGCTGTCGGTCCTCCTTGTGTGGCGGCTCGCCCGACGCCTGTTCGACGGGATCGTCGCCTTTCTCACGGCCGCCGTGATGCTCGGAAGCGAGCTCCTCTGGAAATTCAGTGTCTCCGGCCAATGGGTCATGCTTGGGCTCCTTTGGATGACCCTCCTGGCCACTGTCCTCTACGAACTCGATCGCGGCTTTCACCGGGAACCCCGCCGTGAACTCGGCACGCTCGTCGTCCTGGCCATGATCGCTGGCGCACTCTGCGCCTTGCTGGGACTGACCCGCTACGCGCTCGCCGTGATGATCGTTCCCGTCCTGCTCCACATGCTCGCAGCCTGCCCGGGACGCCGGGTCCTTCTTCCGTCGCCGCGGGTGTCACGTTCGTCATCGTCTTCACGCCATGGCTGGTGCGCAACTGGCAGGTCTCGGGTCATCCCTTCGGCATGGCGGGTTTCAGCCTCTTCCAGGAAACGGACGTCTTCCCCCAGAATTCGCTCGAACGCACCCTGGACCCGAATTTCTCCGCGCTTCGCCCATGGACATCGTCCGGAAGGTGTTCGTCGGCGCACGCGAGATGTTGAGCTACGGACTGCCCAGCCTGGGAGGAAGCTGGCTGACGGCATTTTTTGCGGCGGGCCTCCTGGTGTCGTTCGTCCAGCCGATTCGGGGGCGCCTGCGCTGGTTCACGGTCGGGGCCCTCGGGGCCTTGGCCATCGCCCACTCCTCTCCCGGACTCATCTCTCGTCCGATGTTCCCACGGTTCATTCGGAGAACCTCATTGTCCTGATGACCCCGCTGGTCCTCATGTTTGGCGCGGCACTGGTCACACTTCTCGTGCGAAGTCTCGAGGTGACCGTCGAGTTGTGGCGGCCCGTCATCCTGGGGGCCGTCGTCGGCGTGCTGTGGATCCCGATGCTGGTCAGCTTCGGGCCGCCTCGAACCTCGCCCATATCCTACCCGCCCTATTATCCCCCCATGATCCGGCCCCTGAAGACCTGGTTCGAGCCCGGCGAACTCATCATGTCCGACATGCCATGGGCGGTGGCATGGTACGCCGAGCGGCAGTCGGTGTTGATCACCCGGACCCCGGACAAGGACTTCATGGACCTCAACGACTGGATCAAAACGGTCAAGGGTCTCTACCTCACCCGTATCACCCTCGACCAGCGATACACCACCGGTTGGATTCTCAATGGCCGGGAGTGGGGCCGGTTCATGATCGAAATGCTGAACCGCAATCATGTCCCCGAGGGATTTCCCCTGCGGAAATCGCCTTATCCGCCCTACATGCTTCCGCATTACTACCTCCTGGCGGATTTCGAGCGATGGGCGGCATCCAACCTGAAAGCCACCGCTCACCGCCTCGATGTCAAAGAGAAACCGGACAAGAACAAGGATGCCGACGCGGACGACGCCACTTCGAAATAGCAATGGGTCGCATTCTTGTCATCCGGGGCGGCGCGATCGGGGATTTCGTGCTGACCCTGCCGGTCCTGGGGGCCTTGCGAACCTCCTTTCCGCAAACCCGGCTCGAGGTCCTGGGGTACCCTCACATCGCCAAACTCAGCCTCCTCGGCGGTCTCGTCGACGCGGTGCATCCCATCGAGGCGCGGGCCCTTGCGGGTTTCTTCGCCAGCGGCGGTCCCCTCGATCACGAGATGGCCGGATTCTTCTCGGAGTTCGCCCTGATCGTATCGTACCTCTACGATCCCGACGCGATCTTCCGCACCAACATCGCGCGGTGCTCCGCCGCCCAGTTCATCTGTGGACCTCATCGTCCGGACGAACACACCCGCCTGCATGCCGTCGACGCCTTCCTTCGGCCGCTCGAAGCCCTCGCCATCTTTGATGCCGACAGCACGCCGCGCCTCAGCGCGGTCCCTGTCCGTTCCGGCCCGGGTCGGTGGATCGGAGTCCATCCGGGAAGCGGATCGGATTCCAAGAATTGGCCGGAGCGCCATTGGATGGAGTTGCTCCGGTGCGTCATGGCGGAAACGGATTTGAACGTTCTCCTGGTCGGGGGAGAGGCCGAGGCCGACCGCCTCGCCCGCCTGGCCGGGCCGCTGCCGTCGAACCGGCTGGACCTTGCCCGCAGCCTGTCCCTGGATCTGCTGGCCGGCCGACTCCGTGCCTGTGTCGAGTTTATCGGCCACGACTCCGGCATCACCCATCTCGCAGCCGCCGTCGGCCTTCCCTGTGTCGTTCTTTGGGGACCAACCGATTCCCTCGTCTGGCGACCTCGCGGAGACCAGGTCCTCGTCCTTGAAGATGACACCGGCCTCCCGGGCCTCGAACCCGAAAGCGTTTGGGAGGTCCTGCGAGGGCGCCTGGCTCTTCTCGACCGGCGCGCGCCGGCGTCCGCGGCGGAGTAGCCACCGCCGGTGTACCAGCGCGATCGGACCCTCATGAAGCCATCCCGACCTCCTCTGCGGATCCTCTGGGTCGATCATGTCTGCCGCATCCTTGGCGGCGCGGAGGTCAACCTGGTCGAATTGCTGGCCGAGGACGGCGCCCGCCAGCGGTGGCAATCCACAATTGCCTGTGATCCCGCCGGCCGCCTTCACGAAACGCTCGAAGACCTCGGCGCTGCCCGGCTTCCCTACGCCTTCGATTCCATCCTTGGAACGCTCCGCGTCGTGGGCAGCCGCCTGCCCCTTTTCCGAAGTGTTCGGAGCCTCCGTGAACTGGTCCGGGCGCGGCGCGCGTTCTCAGGGATCCTGTCCGGTCTCCGGCCCGACGTCGTCGTGTCCTGCACCAACAAGGATCACCTCGTGGTCGCTCCGGTCTGCCGGCGAGCGGGCGTCCCCGGGGTCTGGTGGGTCAACGATATCCTTTCGGCCGACTTCTTTCCCTGGCTCGCCCGCCAGGCCTTTCTACGGTCGGCCCGCCGACATGCCTGCCGATTGATCGTCGTCTCGGATTACGCGCGACGCGTCCTCGAACAGCAACGTCTCCCGGCCGGTCGGGTCGTCACCATCCACAATGGCATCCCCCTCGAACGCTACCGGCGCCGCACCCGGGGGGCGCTGCGCGGTTCCCTGGACTTCCCCGAGGACGCCTGGCTGATCGGGGTCCTGGGACGGTTCACTCCCTGGAAGGGTCAGGACCTGTTTCTCGAGATCGCCGCCGAGTGGTGCGCTCGCCGGGCCCGCGGACACTTCGTCCTGATCGGCCACGCCTTCAACGAAGATCAGTCCTTCGAACGCCGCCTCCGCGAATTCGTCCGGGAACGCGGACTGCGCGAACGCATCCAATTCGTCCCGTTCCAGCGCGACGTCGTTTCCGCCCTCAGCGATCTCGACCTCCTGCTGCACACATCGCGGAAGCCGGAACCGTTTGGTCGCGTCATCATCGAAGCCATGGCCGTTGGGGTTCCCGTGATCGCCGCCCGCGACGGCGGTGTACCCGAGATCCTCACGCATGGGGAGGACGGTCTCCTGGCAGCGCCGGGGCACACCGCAGAATACCTCGCCCACATCGAGACGCTGCAATCGGACGCAACATTGC
>CAWJDJ010000002.1:0-850547 GCA_963841495.1 uncultured Verrucomicrobiae bacterium | reverse complement strand
ACACCGAGTACTGGACCCGGACACCGAAGTCTTCGCAGACCCGGGCGACGCGGGCGAGTCGCTTGGGATTCGAGATATCGTAGGCAACGACGGACAACATTTCGCGTTCACCAGGAGGCGACTTCTCGTAGGGAACGATAGGAAACGCCTCGTACCACCATTCGTTCACAGTTTCGCTGCAATTCACCATCCGGCGGTTAGTTGATCAGGAACGGTTCGAATCGTGCCGGCTCGTCCAGCGCCGCCTTGAACATCACGGCTTGCTGTTCAAGTTGCTGACGCAGCGTCGTTCGGTGCCCCACGGATTCACTCATGAATTGCCGCTCCATCCGGCGTTCGTACTGCAGAAAGAACCGCTTCCGTCCCTCCTCATTGAGGTACACGCCGCCGTTCCTGGGTTCAAAGTGATTGGCATTCACGATTTGATGACTGAACAGGTCCAACGCCAGGGCCTCAACAAGAACCGGCCGGAATGGCTCAATCAAGTCGAGTCCCAGGCTCCAGCGACCGTCCTCGGTTGCGTGCAGAAGTCCAAGCGACGGATCCAATCCGTGGGAATGGGTAAAGGCCACGGTCTCGTGATACAGAACGGTTGAGCCAAAGCTGATGCAGGCATTCACCGGGTTCAGCGGCGGGCGGGTGCTGCGACGCTCAAACGGGAAGGCCGCCGGCAGGAATTTTGACCACGCCTGAAAGTAGCGAGCGGTGGAGGCGCCTTCGTGGCCGCGCAGTTCGTCCAGCGAGGTCGCCCGCGTCGCATTACCGAAGACCTGGTCAAGCCAGGTGAGATCGTCTCGAAGATCCGCCGCGGAGTCTGCACTGTCTACACCCTCAGTGGAATCTGCGTTGGTATCATCGCCGGAGCGCCGCCCGCGCCCTGCGGCGAGCCGCTGGAGGACGCGCCGCTGATTGTAGATCTTGGCGCTGATGATCCGCCCACCCATCTGGAGCGCGAAGGCACCGTCCCGGGTCCGTTCGTACTGACGCAATCGCGCAAGGCCATGGCTGTTCTGCGCCGGAAGAAATCCACCCAGGAATTGACCGTTCCACCCGAGGTAATTCACGGGGATTCCGGCGCGGAAAAGCGCCGCGAGCGCGGGCGCTGTCAGGTGGGTGGATTCAATGATACCGTTTCAGTGAGGATGGCGGGGGACATGCCAAGGACGGCCAGGAGAATCGGATCACTTGAGGATCCGTCGAAGGGCCCCTCCGGCGCGGCGGCACGGGCGGCGGGACCGGCGTTGTCGGGGGGCGGGATGTGGCGAGGAGCCGCGCGTCGCGAACGTTGGATGGCCATGCGCCGAACTTAACGCGGGCGGAGGGGAATCGGGAAGGTTCGGAACGTACGGAGACGTTCGCGGCGCGGAACCTCCGACAGGCATCGCGCGCTGGCACCGGAGTTGATGTCCGGGGGTCCGGTCATTCACGCCGTGCGCGCGGGTGGCGGACCCGTTGAAGTCTCCTGGCCTCTTGGCAGGCGGCTCACAACAGCCGGAGGTTGTCGAGGCGGATCCGGGGGGACGTCGGACGCCAATCCTTCGCGGTTCAGGGTCTCAGATTGAGACCAACTTGGGCGAAATGGCGGTCGGTTGTCAGCGCGTCCCGGAGTCGGAGTTCCCTCATGACCACGAAACTCGTGCAGTCCGTGAATGAGAAATCCTTGTCACGATAGCGAAAGAACAAACTGCGCGCCCGGTCTGCCCGGGCCAAATCGACGAACTCCCAGGAGAGCCGCGAACTGGAGTCCACCTGGTTCCACCAAGCCTCAGCCGCATCGAGACTCAGGCGCATTCTCAGAAGCGTGAGGGTTTCGTCAGCCACGTAATCCGTGGTGACCAGCCGGCCGCCGGACTTCAACCAGGCGTCGCGGGCGGTGATGGCGCGGGAGTGGGCGGGGTCGGCGGCGTCGGCGCAGGCCATCCAACCGGCGGTATCGACAAACCACGCCTTCATCGGCCGTATAGAATGGCATCGTGATCCGCGGCGGATCGGCCATCGGTGGAACGTCCTAACGGCTTGGCGCGATAGAGGGGGTCCGCTTCCAGGTCACTGCGCGCGGGAACAGCCGCCGCGTCCACGGGGATGAGCTGGAAGGCCGGGCGACTGCGGTAGAGCACCGTGTAGCGTGCACCCCGTCGGACTCGGCCAACGACCTCGGGGAGGCGGGCGCGGAGCTCCTTGGCATTGATGATCCAGTTCATCGTGATGTTCATCTTGAGTTCAACCTTGTGCCTGGTCAAGGGGGGGTCGAGGTTTCACGTTCGACGTGGCCACACGGTGGGTTGCGGCGGCCTTTCATTGGAGCGTGCGCGGTCGATCGGCGGATTTCCACCAGCGCTCGGCGGCGGGGATGTGGGCACGGAGGAGGTCGCGCAAGCGGGCGGCGACGGCTTGGGTTTGCGCAGCATCGACGGCGGTTTGGCCGTGGCCATACAGGGTCTCATGGCGGCGGTTGAGGGCCCGCTGCAACGCGTCGTCCGCGAAGTCAGCGCGGCGACTGCCCCGTTGGTTACATGCAGGCGGATGACGATAGGGTCGCGTCGAAGCACGGTGGTGAGGTCCGTTTGACCTCCGGTGATGGGACGATCACCCGCCTGTACCGAAAGCTTCAGGTTAGAGAAAATGTCCTCATGGAAAAAGTCGATGTACCTCGCGCTCAACCGCTCCACTTCTTGGATGAACCCCCCTTCTTTCAGGCAGGCGAGCAGCCATTCCAGTTCGTTGCGAATCACCGTCCATCCGGGGTAATTCTTGGGTTTTGTTGCCAGGCCAACTACCTGGGGGCCCAATTGGATCAAGAAGTCCGGGCTGATAAACTGCATCAATGGGAGATAGGCCATTCCCGGATCCTGTCGCCGCAAGTCCTCAGGCACCTGGGCTAACGGCAGCTGCTTTTGCTCATGGAAACGACCGCGGATATGATTGTACAGCAGGCCGGGAATCGTCGCCCAGCTCTCCTTCGCCGAAAACCGAACCTCAAAGATGGCCTCCACAATCGGGCACGGGTTGATTCGAATCGGCAATTGGGCCGGGATATCGATCGGGAAGTCGTCGGTCATGAGACTTTGCCGGGGATTTGGATGGATTGCACCGATCGATTACCAGTGACGGGGCGTTTGGGTCAATTCGTTCGGACCTAGCGTGCCGCTTAGGAGAGAGCCTGCAAAACCGCTCCGCGTCGCCACGGGTGACGAGGGCCTTGTAGTGGGACTTCAACTGAGCGACGGAAGGCCGAGTTGCTCCGCAACCGCAACAGGATTTCCGTCCAAGGCAAGCCAGTACGTTGCGGCCGTGTGGCGCGTGATGTCCTTGGGCCAGACTTCCCAGCCCAACATTTCACGAAGTCGGCGAATGCTCGTCCGGCGAACCTGTCGACTGAGCGGGAGATCCGAACCCGCGGCGCGCGCGATCTTCAGCCAGGCAACCGCGGCCGGAAGTGGCGACACAATGCGGCGCTGTCGAACCTTCGAAGTCTGAGCCTCCACCCGTATGTGCGCCTCGTCGTTGTCGATTTGAACGGCATCCCACGCACTGCGCTCCGCTTCCTCTGGCCGAAGCTCGGCGGCCAGCCCCAGCCAGACCGAGCCGACTTTCGTCACCTCCTCGCGCAATCGGACCGCTTCGCCTTCGGCCTCCCGTTTCGTGGAAAAGAACGTTCGACGGCGTTTTCACAACTCGAAGCGATCGACGATCCAGCGAACGCCACCACGTCGGCGGAGAACTTGGACCGTCACGTTTCGACGCTTGGCCATTCTGGTGCCCGCAAAAACACCTCCAGTCAATCCTTTCTTGGTAGTGAGTCGTCGCGAGTGGACCGGCGACTTCGTAACTGGGCCAGAGTGAGTTCGGATCGTAAACCGTTTGAAATAAGGTATAAGCAACTTCCCAAGAATCCGTTATGGATGTGGGGTCTCGGTCCTTCTCGAGAGAACTCGAACGCCGCCAACCTTTCTTTCACACGGAAGGGGCCGCAGGTTCGAACCCTGCAGCGCGCACCATCCCCGCGCCCCTAAGAGACTGTCTGAAAAATAATTGGAGTCCTGCGACGAGGGATTTTGTGCGAGGCCGAGGCGGCGAGACCGGAGCATCCCCGCAGCGGGCTGTGACGGTCGAGCCAACGAAGGCCTCGCGCAAAAGACCTGTCGCCCGGAGGGTTTTCGCGGAAAAGGCCCTCTGGCTTCGTTGCTCCTCGGTCACAGACCGCTGGCGGGTATGCTCCCTCGTCGCGCCTCGCCATAGGGCCTTTTCCGCGAAAACAGGACCCCCGACTTTATTTTTCAGACAGTCTCTAAGAGCCCGCCTGGGCCTTTGCGTCCACCTCCCGCCGCCCGCGAATCCGGGAGTCCTCCGCCGCCCAACATCGGACAACCGCCGGCCTCGGAATCAAACACCCGGATGGAGTTCTCACTCAGCTCCGGCGGGCTGGCCGCCCCGATGGAGGCGATGTGTTCAAGTCGAAAGAAACCCGCTCCAGCAGCGTCGAGATGATTTCGCCACCCCTGCCGGTGTCGCCTCACGTCGGCGGCTACGGTCAGGCCGGTTCATGCCAACCTGGAAAGAGATGAAGTGCGCGATTGTTTCCGTACACTTTTCGACGACAACAATGTCCCGGGCAGGGGTCTTCGCTCGTCGAAGGATTGAACCGTGGCGAAGACCAAGCCCACCGAATCATGAGCGAAGACACCTCCAATGCCGGCGACCGGGGCGGAGCCTCGTCCCCACTGTCTGACCGCGAGTTGATCATCACACGCGTCATCGACGCGCCCCGCGAGAAGGTCTACCGCGCGTGGACGGACCCCGAACGGCTCAAGCAGTGGTTCGCACCGAAGCCGTGGACCACACCGGTCGTGGAGACTGATGTGCGCGCCGGCGGGTCCAGCTTCATCGTAATGCGGGGCCCGGACGGCCATGAGTTCCCGAACCGGGGCGTCTACCTGGAGGTCGTGGAGAATGAGCGCCTGGTGTTTACCGACGCCTATACCCGGGCATGGGAGCCTTCGACGAAGCCCTTTATGACGGTGATCGTGACCCTGGACGACCTCGGCGGACGGACCCGATATACCGCCCGCGTCCTTCATTGGTCGGCGGAGGACCGGGACAAACACGCGAAGATGGGCTTTCACCAGGGGTGGAACCAATGCGCCGACCAACTTGCCAACCTCGTTGAACAAGGGTGACCGGAAAGGCCCGGGCCCCTATCGCGTTCCCTCCGCCAATCCCGGGTCCGACCCCAACGGCGCCTCCAGAAAGCGCGCGATGGACGAGGGCGGGTCCGGGAATCGAATTCGCAACCCATCCATCCCTGAGAGCCCGTCTGAAGACTCCACGAGAATTCCGGGTGCCTCAGTCTTCTTTCTTGAGCGGTCTGCCGATTTCCCAGTGGTGGCCGAAGGGATCGGCGAGGCGTCCGAGGCGCCAGCCATAGTCTTCCTTGACGGGCCAGACTTCCGTCGCGCCGGCCGCAATGGCACGGGCAAAGACCGCATCGGGATCGTCGACGGTCAGGACCATGCGCACGGTGCCGCCGCCGAGGGACTGAGGGCTGAAGTTACCATGCGGGGGAGATTCGTCGGCGAGCCAGAACTCCGCTCCGTCGACGCAGAGCCTGGCGACGACGCTTCCGTTGTTCTCGATTTTGAACCGTTCGACGGCGTCGAAGGCCGCCCTATAAAATTCGATCGCCTGGGAACCGCCGCGGACGGAGAGCATGGGGGCGATGGTCGTGCGTCCGGATTTTGTCATCGCAAGTTCACTGTTCATCGTGTTCGGGTCCCCCCGTTTCCGCGTCATGGGTCAACGCTGGAAGCCGGCGAACGATCACTCCGCCGACGTGGGGTCGATGGTCGTTTGAACGCGGGAAACCTTGTTGGCCGGGAATCCACCGCGGCGGGCATGCTCGCGGACGGCGGCCTCGTCCGGCGCTATATAGACACAGTACATCGTGTCATCGGTGACATAGCTTTGGACCCATTGAATGGCCGGGCCCATTTCCTTGAGGACACCGCACGATTTCCCGGAAATGTCGTGAAGTTGCGCTTGAGTAAGCTTCCCTACGCCGGGGATTTGTCTTTCGATCACAAATTTAGGCATGGAGTCGATTTGAGTTAGGGTGATTGGGTGATTAGGAAACAAGGTCGGGATCGCCGACGGGTCTCTATGGATAGATTGCGTCCGCCGTCCTGCAAGGCAAAAAGCCCAGGTCCCTGGTCGTAGGATCCGGGACGCGGATTCAGCCCTGCACCTTCCAATCCCATGCACTGGCCGCCGTGGAGCTTCGCAGTTGGGTGAGCGCGGATGTGGGGAATCGCCAGGACGTCTTTCAACGGTCCGCCGCTCACTTACTCCGCCTTCAGACGATAGAACCGCACGCGCCCCTGCCCGCCGCCGGAGCCTTGCAGAGGCAGTTCCGTCCCGCCTGGCAGCCCGCCGATCACTGTGCTCCAGGTCCGCAGATCCGAACTCGATTCCAGCGTGTGAAGTCTGTCGATGGCGTCATCGACGCGGACCCGCCAGCCGCCCGGACCGGGGAGGAGGAGGAGCCGGGGACTGGTTGCGGTGGGATCAGGGAGATCCAGATTGTCGATCCATGCCGCATCCTCCGCCCCGCCGAACGTCGGATCACGGGTAAACACCCATTCGAAGTGGTTGCGCCCCGCAGGAACGCTGAACGTGTAAGTCTGCCATCCCTGGAGGCCGGACCATCGCTCTATCCGCGCACCGTTGAGGTGGAACTCCAGAAAATCCCAGCCCCGTTCGGAAGCGGTGCGAAAGTCGAAGGTACCCGTGCCGGCGCCCGTATCAAAATCGAGGGCCAGAATGGAGGTGCCGCGATCGCGCACGGAACCCGAGCGCGCGGAATATCGGCCCGTGGCGGCCGTTTCATTCGTCACCACCCAGGGCACATCCCCCGCCGTTTGCCAGGGGAGCGCGGAGAAATTGCCGCTTTCGAAAGAATCGAGGTAGGACCTGGGGAGGAACCGCGCCGTCAGGACTTGATTCCGGTCCATGAGGAGCGGGAGCGGGTTGTCGGCGGAGGAGACGGTGCCTTCCCAGCGCTCGAATTCGAAGCCCGGATCCGGGATGGCGAGGAGGTCCATGACCGCGTTGGTGGGATAGCGCCCCCCGCCGGGGACGACGACTCCCCCTGCTGCCGGTTGAACGGTCAGCAAGTACGTGGTGGGGAGTTGGTCGTCGTCGAGGATAGTCACGGTCACGGCGGACTGTGTGCCCAGGGCAATGCCGGAGGAGGGTCCACCGAGACGCACGACAAGGATCTCGGGACCCTCCACCCGGGTATCATCCAAAATGGGGATGTGAATGGCGTGCGTCGCCACTCCCGACGGAAACTCGGCCGTCCCCGCCGAGGATTCGAAATCCTCTCCTTCGGTGGCTGAGATCGCTTCCGTGATGAAACCCACGCTCGCCGCGTTCTGCAGCCTACCCGAGCGACGGACGACGAGAACGAGGTCCCCGGCGTCCTCGGCAATTGCGGCGGAGGCGAGGTCAAAAGCGATGGCGGGCTCGTCATCTTCGATCACGGCGGTGGCATCCGCCTGATGTCCGATCCGCGCGCCCTGGGCGTTCGTGAGCGACAGGCCGATGGTTTCGCTCCCCTCGGCCATGAGGTCATCCTTCAGGCTGATCGTGAACTCCGCATTCGTGACACCCGGGTCAAAGACAAGCTCACCGCCGGCGGGCACATAGTCGGCACCGGCGCTGGCGGTGCCGCCGGAAAGCAGGTACTGGACGCTGGCCCTGGCCTTCGCCGTTCCGGTTCGTCGGACGCGGACGGTGATCCCGGGTTGGGATTCGACACCCGAGAAGACCGGCGCGGCGAACTCGACAAAACCCTCCGCGAATTCCTCGTCGGCGTGGATTCGAGCGATGCGCAGCCTGGGATGGTCATTCACGGTCGTGAAGTCACCACCGATGACGAATGCGCCATCGGGCTGCACCGCGAGTGCGCGAACCACGTCATTCGCGCCGGTGCCGCGAAAGAAGGTCGTGTCGATGGTCCCGTCCGTTTCGAGACGGAGGAAACGCCCTGCAGGCATGTCCTGGAACCCATCGAAAGCGCCGGCCACGACGACACGTTTCGCGGATTGATTGCCGAGCGCGAGGATGGGCGCATTCGCGGCGTCCCCGGGCTTGAAACTTCCGTCCACGGCGCCGCTGGGAAGGACGCGCGCCAGGCCGGCGCTGGGGATTCCGCCCAGTGCCGTGAATTGACCGGCGACCAGGACGGAGTTGTCCGGGAGTCGAAGCAAGGCGCTCACGGGACCGTTGGGAGCGCGGGCGGCAGTGAACGCGGGATCGAGCGAACCCTCAGCGAGGAGTCGGACGAGGAAACGACCGTTGCTTCGCCCCCATCCTTGAAATTCACCGCCCACGAGCACGAGTCCGGCGTCCAATGCAGCCAGGGCACGGACACCGGGCCGGGCGTCGGATCCGGCGGAAAATGTCGGGTCGAGGCCCCCGTCGGGCGCGAGTTTGCCGACTCCCGACATGCTGATGCCGCCGAACGCCGTGAAATCGCCACCGACGAAGACCTCCTGGCCCACCGCGATGGCATGCACGGGGCCATTCACCTCGATGCTGAATCCGGCAGATCGGGTGCCGTCGGGCTCCAATCGGGCGAGGAACGGTTGTGGCGCGGCATCGACGTTGGTGAAGGTGCCGCCCACCAGGATCCGGCCGTCCGCGATGGTGACGACGGCGAGGACACTCCCGTCGAAGCCACGTCCCGGATTGAAGCTCTGATCGAGGAATCCGTCCGCGTGGAGACGGCCCAGGCGCGGCAGAATGACGCCGTCGAGGGTGGTGAAATCGCCGCCGACAAGGATCTTGCCGTCCGGTTGCACGGCAAGTGCGCGAACGGACGCGTCCGCACCGAGCCCGGGTTGAAACCGGTCATCGACGCGTCCGGGCGTTTCGTTGTCGCGGATCGTGACGACAGCATTCGTTACGGCGCCGAATGTCACGAAAGGGGCCCCGACGGGGAATCCGCCGGAGCGGAGGCCCGTGAAGGAAACGGTGAAGGTCTCATCGCGTTCGCCGTCGCCGTCGTTGAGGATCGGGATGGTCAGGACCCCATTGGTTTCCCCCAGGCGGAACACCATCTCGCCCGTGCCGTTGGTCAGGGTTTCGAAGCGATTTCCGAGGAAGGGCAGCGTGCCAGAAGTGGTCTCGAAATCCGTTTCGGACTGCGCGGTGCCCGGCCGGGTGGTGAATGCCACCTCCACCGGGCGGACCGGCGAGCCAATGCGGAGCACCGGCAATTCGACGACGCCGGCGTCTTCGTCGACTTCGGCCGTCGCGGAAGTGAACGTGATGGCGCAGTCATCATCGACGATGAACGCGGGGATCTCGCCGACGGGCGCGCCGGAGTCATTGGTGAAGCGCAGCAACAGGGTCTCGTCGCCCTCGATGACGAAATCATCGATCAGCGGGATGGTGAGCGTCGCGGTGCGTTGGCCGGCGGTAAAATCCACCGTACCCGAGGTGGCGACGAAATCCTGTCCCGCGATGGCGGTTGAATCCTCGGTGACAAAGGTGAGATGGGCCGGTCCATCGATGCGGCCGGAGCGTTCGAGCGTGACGGTCAGTTCGGTGTCGGATTCGAGGCCGGCGGCTGCGTTCGTGCCGGTGGACAGGAAGGCATCGTCATCGAGGATCGTGAGGGTGGCGAGATTCTGCCCGCCGAGCGGGAAGAGATCCGATCCGCGTGAGAGCTGGATCTGGAGCGTCTCTGGACCCTCGACCTCGTCGTCCTGGAGGATTTGAACGTCGAATTCCTTGAGGTCATCCCCGGGGGAGAATGTCACGATGCCGTTGGTTGGAATGAAATCGCCCTGAATCATTCCGTTGGTGAGAAAGGCCTCGCGCGCCGTGCCGGCAAAGGTCCGAAAGACGGCGGTGGCGGGCAGAATGGCAGGACCGGTGCGGCGCACCAAGATTCGGGCGATGCCGTCGCCTTCGTGGACCTCCCACCGGGCGGCAGCGAATTCCAGGGTGCCATCGTTGTCATCGATGGACACCTCGGCCCGGGACGGGTTTCCAACCTGGGCGCCAGGGGCGTCGACAAGGGTAAGAATGACGTTCTCCCGATACTCGCTGACGGGATCCTCGATCGCGCGGATCGGCACCTCGGCAACCCGACTCCCTGCTGGAATGATCACCTGGTTTGAAACATCGAGATAGTCACTGCCGGCTGAAGCGAGGCCGGAAAGGAAGAAGGTGACTGGGAGTGGTGCGTTTGTGGGGCCAGCCCGGGAGATCGAGAAGCGGGCCGGGAGATCCGATCCCTCGACCGTGTTCGGCACGGTGGCGACCACGCTGACGATGGCGTGATCGTCATCGAGGATCGTGTAGGTGTGGACGGAATAAACGTCGAGAACACCGTTGGTGACGAGGTTGGGCGGGGCCTCCGCGTCATCCGAGGGCAACAGGGTGGGAGCAATCCGAAGACGGACGACGATCGTTTCATCGGATTCAACCAGGGCGTCATCCACGATCTGCAACGGGATAAAGGCGACCCGGTTGGACAATGGCTGATCCCCCTCCGGATCCGCGTAACTGAACAAGAGGGTTCCCTGTTCGAGGACAAAGTCCTCGCCGTTTCGGGCCGTTCCGCCAAGGACCTCCCAATCGACGGTCACCGCGTTTTCATCGCCTTCATCGGGGTTGCCGGAGATCCGCACGGCGAGCTGCGGATCGGTCCTGGATTCGGGGCCACTCGACGACAGTAATGCGAAGCCGACGGCAAGGTCGGAGTCACCGTTGTCCAGGAGATCGATTGCCGCGCGCGCTGGTGTTCCCAGGCTGTAGTCGGCATCCGGGACAAGCTCGATGGCAATCGTTTCGGTATCCTCCCGAATGGCATCGTCGATGGGCGTGACGGTGATCGCCACCGCCGAGCGTCCCGCGGGGATATCGACGCGATCGCCGGAAGCCACATAGTCGGCCTGGTGAATGGCGCTTCCCCCGAGTTGATAGTGGACTGTCAACGGCAGCGCGACGGAGCCTGTGCGGCGAATGAGAAACACGCCGGGATCGGCGCCCTCGGTCGTTTGCGGTACGGAGGCGTCGACGGTGACGGTGGGGAATTCGTCGTCCCGCAGGATGACCGTCGCGCGTGCTGGCGTGGTGCTGTTGTAGACGGGGCTGTCGCCCACCTGGATTTCGATGGTTTCGTCGCCCTCCAGGAGGTTGTCGTTCACCGGAAGGATCTGCAGGGTTGCCGATGAGGCGCCGGGAGGGATCGTGATTCGGCCGGGCAAGCCCTGGTAGTCGGCGGCGGCCGTGGCCGAGCCCGCGACAAGGTAGTCCACGTCGAGGGCTTGGGAGAGATCGCCGGAGCGTTGAAAGGTCACCCGCCCGCCGGAACTCGTTTCGTCCAGGACAGGATCCACCGCGGTCACGCTGACCAGGGGCAGGTCGTTATCGACGACCGCGACCTGGGCTGAACGGCTCCCGAGGTGGTAACCCGCTCCGGTTCCCAGTGTCAGAACGACGGTCTCGTTGCCTTCAATGAAGCGATCGTCGAGGACGTTGAGGCTCAAGCGGACGGCATCGGCGTCTGCCGGGATGACGATTTCGGACGGCAGCGGTTCATAGTCCTCCCCCGCCGTCGCCGAACCGGCAACGGTGAGCGGGACCCGGAGATCCTGGGCGGGCGCAGGGCCGACACGCGAAACGAGAAAGGTGGCGGCGTCGCCCTCATTTTCCGACACCTCCGGATCCAGGGCGGTGATCGAGATCGTGGTTGGCCCAGGCGGGGCGGCGTCGTGGATGTGGGCGACGGCTTCGTCCCGAACGCCGAGTTGATATCGGGGACGGGTCTGGAACCACGTGTCCTGCCCATTGTCGGCCTGCACTTCCCAGCCGGGGATGTCGAAGACGTTGGTCTCCGTCTCGGTGACGACGGTGCGAGTCACCGGATAGGCGAGCGTGACCGTCAGGGTCTCATCCCCTTCGGACGCGGCATCGGGCTGGACGGGAAACGAGAGATTGGTTGTCAGCACGCCCGGCGGCAAATCGACGAACCCAAAGGTGATCGCCTGGAGGACGGGATCCAGGACCGTCGGGATCGTGTTGGTTTGGGTCTCGGTGTCCGGCCACGGGGAGTAATCGTCGCCTTCCGTTGCCGAGCCGGCGGTGCGGAAGTAGACACGAAGGGCCTCGTTGGTCGGCCCGGCGCGCGCGAGCTGAAAGACGACCGGGTCTGAAGGAGACTCCGTTCCGTCCCGGCTGGCCGAGATGGAGACCAAGGGAAGCGCGGTGGCGATGAAATCGACGCCGACACCGGTGAACTGATTGAGGATCAGCGGGCGGGTGAAGTTGAGGGGACGCGCGGCGTAACCCCCGAGGAAGGCGCCGACGGAGTAAGTTCCCGGCTGAAGGCCTGTCAGGGTGTAGCGACCTTCGCTGTCCGTGTAGGCCCAGCGGTAATCATCGGCGTAAAGGCCGTTGGTGCCCACCTGGCCGTTGTGAACCCGGACCTCCGCCAGGGGCAGTCCGCTCTGGTCGATGACCTGGCCGGTGATTCGCAAGCTGGCGACACGACCCACGCGGACCACGACATGGCGCGACGCGACACCGCCACGCCTGTCGCTGACCTCGCAACGAACCACATAATCGCCGGGGAGCGTCCATGCATTCGTGACGGTCGGCTGGTTCGGGCCCGGAATTCCCCCGCCCAGATCCCATCCAAAGGCGAGTGAATCTCCGTCAGGATCGGAGGCGGACGCTGTGAACCGGATGGCCTGTCCTGTTTCGGCGGTCGTCGTGCCGGCCTGGAGATCGATGGTTGGGGCGGCATTTGGCCCGGTCTCGCCCATCGCGACATACACGTCGTAATAGGGAACCGCTCGGCCCGCGATCGACAGTTGGCCTTTGGCCACGGGTGTGATGGAAACCTGCGCGGCAGGGTCGGTGAAGGTATGACCGACGACGAGGGCGGCATCGTCCTTGCCAGGGCGGGAACCCGGGGTGGTGTCCAGTAACTCACACGTGCCTATGGCCTGGTACCAGTTGTTCCAGTGCAGTTCGACGCCGTTGGACAGCCAGGGATTGTCGGGAAATGCCGAGCGCGCGCTGACCCAATAGTCACGATCGGCGTCTTTCCGGATCCGCAGCGCGTAGACCGCGTCAGCCTGGAGAACTCCGCGGTCATGGGCCAGGACGCGATAAAGACCGGAGGCCGTTACGCGAGGGGCGCTTCCCTGTGGCAGCCAGCCGAGAAGGATTTTGTGAAGGGCAGTATAGTGAGCCTCGGGACCGCCGCCGCCGCCCATGATATCGAAGGGATCCCCATACTCGACGTCGTCGCCGCTCCCCATGATACTGTCGAGGCCGACGACGCTGTCGGAGTCGAATGGGAGATTGCGGGTGTCCTCGGGAAGGTCCGGTCGGACCGTATTCCAAAAGTTGCCATGGCCGAGACCGAGGTTGTGGCCGAGTTCATGGCAGATGATTCCCACCCCGGTCCCCTGGAGCCAGACGCCCTTGCCTCCCACGGATCCCAATCCGCCCCAGTCGAAGCCAGGGACAGACTCGAAGCGGACCATGTCCAACTCGAAGGCGTCCGGGTCGACGCCGGCGCGGCGGGTGGCGTCCCGCGCGTCATCGAGGAGGCGACCCGCTCCGACAACGGAATAAAAGAGCTTTGGCTGGGGCAGGGTGACGAGCGGTCCAATGGTCGAGATCACCGACAGGCTGTTGAACGAGGCGGCGACGAAATACTCGTTGGCAAGGCGCATCACGTCGGCGGCCTCGGCCTCACTCACGGGTTCACGGAGGTCGTCGGGAAATCGCGCCCGCATGAACAGGAGCCGCTTGATCCCATGCGACCACTCCTGAAAGGACGGCGGTTCCGTGGCCCGCCGAAAGCCCGGTTCGGTGGAGGCCAGACGCTCGTTCAGGGCTCGCGCGGCCTCGGGTGACGACACGGCGAGAAGTTGATCCCCCACCTGGACGACCGTTGGCGGCAGGGCGGCATCCAGCGACTGCCCTGTGAAGGCGCATCGGCGCGGGTCCGGGACACGTCCCTCTGCCAACGCGCGTGTGGCTTCCCACCCTGATAAGACCCGCAGGGGATTCTCGTCGACCGCGAGCCGGTCATCGATTGCGATGCCGTGCAGATCGGCGGATGCGGTGGTCATCTGGGACTGCCGCCGGCCATAGACAAACGCGCTGAACGTCCTGCCGCCCAGGGTGAAGGTGCGAAAATAGCCCGGGTGATGCGAGTTCGATCCGGGATCCCCGGCGGGATTCGACGCCGCGGGGCAAAGGACGTCGAACCTGCCGCGTCCGGCAATCCACTCTTCCATTTCCGCGAGCAGAAGGTCAGGCAATCGCACGCGGCTTGCGGGCGGCAGGGCGGCACGGATGGCGGCATGGGGATCGACGGGAATCAGCGCGCGAAGGGCGTTCCGACGCGCCTTCGCGAGGGCGAAACCCTCGTTGATTTCCTGTTGAGACCATTTCCGCGGATCAGGGTTGCGCGTTGCGAGCCAGTCAGCGAACGCCACGATCGCGGAGGTCTGGATCTTTCCAGGCCCGGGAGGGCTGGAGACCGGCGGTCCGGAATGGGCCGAGGATGCAGGCGGGCGGATCGGGACGGCAAGGGCCGCACGGGAGGCATCTACGGGCACTGCGCGAATCTCGGTCGGGGGCGCCGGAATCCGGGCCATGGAAGCGGCAGGTCCCGGTGGTGGGCGTGTCGTCGCAACTGGCTGCAGGCGCTGGAAATACAGGGCCGCGACAAGTCCGGCCAGGGCGAGGACCGCGATGGCGACGCGGTGAGTGGGTGGTTGCATGGACGAAGAACCCGTGCGCCGCTATCCCGCAGGTGACATCAAGGGTACGGTGCTCAACGGGTCTCAAGGTGTCAACTGATGCGCCGTGACAAAGGTGTACCAGCCCTCGGTGGCCGAAGGACGGAAGAGGGCGATTTCGACGGAGTTTCCGGGGGCGGTGAAATTCGCCGCGTTGGGGAGTGAGGGCGGGATGGGCGCGGAGGGATCCCGGGTCCGGGAGGGGCCAGGGACGGTTGCTCGCTCCGCGACCGCGCGACCTTCTGTCCGACAAAAGCCATCTGTCGGCAGATCAGGGTTGAACCGACACGCCAACCTGTGGTGCGCGCCTTCTCAGAAGGTTGTCACCGCTGAACAACTCCAACCCGCGTCCCTTGGCCACGGCAATGTAGCCGGCATCCTAGGCGGGTTTGTCGGCGGCAGCTTGAAAGGCGGCCAACCGGCGCTCAGAGTATTGGGCTCATGGCCGAATCGTTGCGGCGCTGGACGGAAAGTTCGGAAACCTTCTTTCTCGAGGTCATCTTCGAGCAACGAAGGGGCCGGCTGGCGACGATGGTTCGAGCCCTGTTGCGAGGATTTTCGTACGCCTACCGCCTCGCGATCAAGATGCGGCGGGTGTTGTACGACACCCGGATCATCCGGGACACGACCCTCGGGGTTCAGGTGATCGCGATCGGCAACCTGACCGTCGGCGGCACCGGAAAGACGCCCGTCGTGGAGAAGTTCGCTCGGGAACTGCGGGACCAGGGACGGACGGTGGCCATTCTCTCGCGCGGTTATCGGTCCAAACCGCCGCCGCTCTCCCGTCGGTTTGTCGACCGCCTGCTTCTGCGGCGCGACCAAACCCCGCCTCGAGTGGTATCGGACGGGCATTCCCTGCTGCTCGATTCGGAGAGCGCGGGGGATGAGCCCTTCATGCTCGCGTCGAATCTCAAGGACGTGATCGTGCTGGTTGACAAGGACCGGGTAAAGGCCGGGCGGTATGCCATCGAAAAGTTTGGCTGTGACACCCTGCTTCTGGACGATGGGTTCCAGTACTGGAAGCTGCGGGGGCGGCGGCAGGACGTCGTGTTGATCGACTGTCAACAGCCCTTCGGAAACCAGTTTCTCCTCCCCCGAGGGACCCTCCGCGAGCCGGTATCACATCTCGCGCGGGCCGGGGTGATCTTCATCACCAAGAGCGATGGGCACACCCAGGTCCTTCGTGAACGCCTGGCGGCCCTGAACCCCCGCGCGCCCGTCATCGAATGCGTCCATCATCCCCTGTATTTCGAGGACGTCTTCAAGGGCGAACGCCACCCGATCTCGATGATCAAAGGCAAGCGCGTGGCCGCCCTCAGCGGCATCGCACAGCCTGAGAGTTTCGAGGAGAGTCTTCGGAAACTGGGGAGTGAACTCGTCTACCAGCGTCGTTTCGCGGATCACCATCGCTTCACGCAGAAGGAGATCCTGGACGCCATCAACCGGACCAAGAAACGTCGGGGCCAGTTGCTGGTGACCACGCAGAAGGATGCGGTGCGGTTTCCCAAACTGGACCGTCGCGATCTCCCCATCTACTTCATGCGCGTCGAGATCAAGATCATTGCGGGCGCCAATGGCTTTCAGGATTGCGTGAACCGGATCTGTTTCCGGTAACGAGGCGCTGTCTCAGACCGACCAGGCGTGTGGAATCTCTCCAACATCCGGGGCGATGGTTGAGCCCTGTGCCGGCACTTCGTTAAGTGCGTCTCCATCGCCAGCATTCGAGACAGACATGGACGCCGCCGGAAAAGCCTGGCGGGCCCATCTAAAACTAAAAACCATGGAGTGGCTGCTGATCGGTCTGGCTCGCGCCTTACTCCCGCTTGTTCGAGCCCTGCCTCTCCGGACCGTGGCGAGGATCGGCAGGTTGGGCGGGGCATTTGCCTGGCACATCGACCGCCGGCATCGGGGCGTGGCCCTTCAAAATCTCGAACGCGGCCTGCCGGAGCTTCCTCTTTCAGAACGGCGTGCCATCGCCCGTGAGAACTTCCGGCGCATCGGAGAAAACTATCTCTGCGGCGTTCGGGCGGCGGGCATGCCCTGGAGCGAGATTCAACCGCACCTGGATCTCAGCGGCCTGCAGACGCTGCGCGAACTGCTCGACGCACACCCTCATGGCAGCGTCGTCGCGGCCGCCGGCCACTTCGGGAATTTTGAACTTTTGACCTGGGTGAAGGCGGTGTCGCGCCATCACGCGGTGGCCACCACGTACCGGGCATTGCGGCAGGCGATCGCCACGCGAATGCTCCAGCGACTGCGGGAACAAAGCGGCTGCCTGTTTTTCGAACGCCGCCGCGACGGCGCCACCTTGAGAAAGCTCCTCCGCAGCCGTCCGCTCTTCGTGGGGCTTTTGGTGGATCAACACGAGAGACGGGGCATTCGGGCCCCATTCCTGGGTCACGATGCCTGGACCTCGACGGCGCCGGCGGTCCTGGCCCTCCGCTACGGGTGTCCCCTCATCACCGTGTTCTGCTACCGAACCGCGCTTGCCCAATGGCGGCTGGAGTACGGAGAGGAAATCGCGACCCGGTCAACGTCCGGTCCCCGGGCTGTCGCGGAGATCGTTCGGGACATGAACGCCTCCCTCGAGGCGGCGGTCCGACGCGATCCGGCGAACTGGTTCTGGGTCCACCGACGGTGGAAAGCGTGAGGATCAGGGCCAGCGAAGCCGCCAGAACCCGCTTGGACCGGACACGTCAGGCAAGGCAATGGACAGGTTCGTCTGGGAAAGAGTCACCAGCCGGTTGGAGACCCACGGGTCGGGCGCCAGCGTCGAGGCCCGTTCCAGGGTGTAGACGAAATTGGACTGCCCCGAGATGTCGAGGCGAAGACTGGCGCCCTCGCGTGCGAGCAACAGGCGCGGCGGCGTGGGAGGCGTTTCCAGGTCATCCGTCAGGTCCGGTATTCCGTCGTTGTCCGCGTCATTGGAATCGTCGATCCCCATGTAAAATAATTCGTAATCGATCTCCGGCGTTGCGGGATCGCCGTTCAGGAGCGCCAGGACGCCGAAGTAATCCATGACATAGTCCGGATCGCTTTCGAGGTCGCCCACCGAGACGGGGACCGTCTGTCCCATCTCGTTCGTCAGGTTGCTTCCGTTGATCGTGAATTGAAGGAGGTGATTGGTCGGGTTTCGGTCCATGACGAGCGGTCCGGCCAGGGTCGAAGTTTCCAACCCAACACGTTTCAATGCCACGAGGCCCGTGACGGTGCCGCTGGTCGGCTGATACTGCAGCGTGCCGCCGTACTCGATGATTTCGAAGGGGTGACTGAATTCGGGAAGATCCCCGAATTCGTCGCTGGTGAGTTGAATCGCGACCGTGCCATCCCGGTGTCCAGCCTGCCGTTGCCAGGTCAGGCGCGCGGTCCCGGTGCCCGTTGGACTGCCCCAGACCCCGTCCGAACCGGCAGCCGCAATTTCCTCCTTCACCTCATAGAAATCCGGGATGCCGTTCGTGTCGGCGTCGAGGTCTTCCGGGACGACGAGATCCAGTTCGCCAGGCAAGGGTTCGGGGAACTCGGGACCGTCCAGCAGGAAGTAGGTCGCGTGGCTGGCCGTGTCCTGGAAGATGGGAAAGACCTCGTCGTTCGGGGGGCTGAAATCGGCGGAGGAGAACGTCAGATGATAGTCGAGCCCGAACTGACTCGCGGAGCCGGGCTCAACCCGGATCGAAATACAAAACAGGCGCACGCCCGCCGTGTTCGTGGAGGCGCCCGATGCGATCAACGGCGCGAGGGTCATGAGGATGAGCAGATGACGGATCATAGGCTGTGAGAGGCGTAACGGCGGAAGGGCTGGCGTCGCCATCGTTTTTTGGCCACCCGCGCATCTCTTTTGCGCTTCTGCCGGATGGCGACCCAATGGACGCTATCTGCATGGCGCAGGTATCGCTCGCGTGCGAGGCGATGGCGACCCGATTCGAACTGGTGCTGATCGGCGACCGGGAGGTTTCACTGAGAGGAGCCGGGGAGGAGGCCATTGAAGAGATCCGCCGTATCGAAGCCGCATTGAGCCTGTACCGACCGTCGAGCCAGATCGCCGCGGTCAACCGGACTGCCGCGGAAGCGCCCGTCCGGGTGACGCCCGAGGTATTTCGCCTGGTTGAACACGCCCTCCTGCTCAGCCAGGCCACGCAAGGCGCGTTCGACATCACCGTGGCGCCTTTGCTTCGCGCCTGGGGACTTCTCCAGGGGTCGGGATGTATTCCAAGCCCGCGCGACCTCGCCGAGGCGCGCGCTTGCATCGGCCCCCACTTGGTGGGGCTCAATCCGGAGGCCTGTACGATCACCTTTCACAGGCCCGGCGTCCTGTTGGATCTCGGGTCGATCGGGAAGGGCTACGGGCTGGACCGCGCTGCCGAGGTGCTCCGCGAAGCGGGCGTGACGGATGCCCTGCTCCACGGAGGGACCAGCTCGATCATTGGCATGGGAACACCGGCGGATCAGCCCGCCTGGAAGGTGGCCATTCCCCATCCCCCCGCCGATCCCGCCTCGATCGCGTCGCCGCAGAGCCGGAAAGCCCCCCCCATGAACAATTCCGCGCCCGGCGAAGAGCGGCCTCTCGCGGTCGTGGAACTGCGCGACACTTCGCTGTCGGTCTCCGCCGTCTGGGGAAAGGGTTTTCGCGCCGGAGACCGCTTTCTGGGTCACGTGATGGATCCAAGACTCGGAGAACCGGTTTCGGGCGCGGTCCTGGCGGCCGTCGTCCTGCCGTCGGCAACAGAATCGGATGCGCTATCGACGGCACTCCTCGTGCGCGGCCGCGAAATGGTGGAAATCCTGGGTCGCACCGGCGGCGGTCCGCCGTGCCTGGTGGTGGAACGCGGGGGCAACGCGGGGCCCTATCGCGTCACCAGCAGCGGGATTCCGACCAGGGTCGAATAGACCGGGCCGCTGGCGTGCAGTTCGCTTCGAACCAGTCGCACATCGCCGGCCACCCACGACGCGCGGAGCTGCGGAGCAACCCGTTCCATGGCCGCTGCGATTTCGCGGCGCTCGTGATGCCGGGTCTCTCCGACGCGGGCGAGCGTCAGGTGGGGATGAAAGGGTTTGTCATCCGAATGGACGGTGAATCCCTCCGACGCGCGCCGGACGCCCTGCTGCAAGGAACCGAGTGCGGGCAGATCGCCTTTCAATCCTGCCCATAACACCCGAGGGCGTTCGGTCGCGGGAAAGACACCCAGCCCGTTCAGGGAGAGCTGGAACGCCGTGGAGGCGGAAACGGCCGACCTCAGTTCGCGAACGAGATCGTCCATCCTGGCATCCGCAACCTCGCCGAGAAAACGCAGAGTGACATGGACCTGATCGGGGGCGATCCACCGCAGGAGACCGCCGGGCAGACGGCGTCGCACCGCCTGCTGAGTTTCAACCAGGACCTCGACGATATCGGATGGAGGCCAGAGACCGACGAACACTCGCATGGCAATGGCTCTAACAGGCGGCCCGCAACGGGGCGAGAGTGGGTCCCGCACAGGGCGGATCCGAGCGCAGATGGGTCAGCCTCCAAACCCAACGGGGACCCGATCGCGTCCCAGTATTTTCTTTTTTCCACGCATGCCCTGGACAGGATGAGCTCCGTTTCACGCCCGATGTCCTCGGATTCAAACGCCATCCTCATTCACCGAATGCGCAGAGCCACCCGTTCCTGGAGTCCAACGACGTTGATTGCCGCCATCCTGACAGCCTTCGTCTGCGGCTCAGGGAGGACCGTTGCCGGCGCTGCAGCACCGTCCAATGCCTGCCGATTTGACGGGTCCGTCACCCGCCAGGTCCTGGAGAGTTATCTCGCCCGTTCCATCACGATGGAGGGCCTGCTGAACGGGCGCGGCGACCTGGAAATGCCCGGCAGCCGCACGGCCGTCTCGCCCGATACCCGATGGTATTTCGCGAATGATCCCAGCACGACCGTCCCCGACGGACTCGGGGACGAAGCGGCAATTCTGGCGATCTGGCGTGCCCCGGATTCCGGGAACCAAGGCCGCGCTGTCGACGGCGCGTCTTCAGCGGGCGTCGACACGAGGAACCCCGTGTCAGCCAATCACGTTCAGCGTCGCCTCTATGTGGCGGAACCGGGCATCCGCAACTACCTCGAGTACGGGGGTCACGGCATCCTGGTCTATGACATCGACCAGGGTTATCGCCTGCTCCGGCGGATTCCGGGCGCCGGCCTCGACGCGCTGGGTGAGCCGATGAATGTGAAGGGGATTGCGGCGTGCGCGGCGACCCAGCGCCTCTACGTCACCACCCTGGCCAAGGTAGCCTGCTACGACCTCGCCACGGACAGTCTTCTCTGGGAACGATCCTATGCGGGCGGATGCGACCGCCTTTCGATTACTCCCGGGGGCGATGTCCTCGTGGTGCCGTCCCTGGAGAAGTCGCACTGGAATTTCCTGCGCGGGTCGGATGGCGAGGTCCTGGGGCGGTTGGATGGATTCAAGTCGGCGCACAACACGGTGCTGGGTCTCGATGGGCGACTTGCCTACCTCGACGATCGCTCCTCGAAGATGCTCGCGGTGGTGGACGTCGCACGGCGCGAGGTTGTGCGACAGGTCGGACCGTTTGGCAGTTATGTTCGTCCGTTCACGGTGAACGGAGGACAGACGCGGGTGTACGCCTGCGTCGACGATCTTCTCGGTTTCGAGGTGGCGGACCTGAACTCGGGACGTCTGCTGCACCGTGTCGAGGTGCCGGGCTTTCGGAAGGGGCCGGTCAAACGTCATGGATGTCCCAGCCACGGCATCGGGCTCACCCCGGACGAGACACAGGTCTGGATCTGCGACGGTTTCAACCAACGCGTGCATATCTTCGACAACACGGTGGAACCGCCGCGCCTGCTGGGGAGTGTCGCACTTCGCGATCAGCCGGGCTGGGTGACGTTTCGCCTGGACGGCCAGGACGCATGGATGTCCACGGGTGAGGTTATCAACGTGGCGAACCGTCACATTATCGCCGCCATGGAGGACGAGCACGGGGCCCCGGTGCTCAGTGAGAAAATGGTCGAGATCCAGTTCGACAGTGGGCGCGTCGTGCGCTGCGGGGATCAATTCGGCGTGGGACGGGTCCACGGGACAGCACACTAGAGTCCTTGTCTGTCAGAATGTAATTGCTTTGAGTCAAAACTCACCGGTGGGTAACGAAGGCGTACCAGCTTCTGTTGGAAGCCAAAGCTCAAAAGGCAGATTTTGATGTAAAGGAGTCAGGTTTTCAAAAACCAGGGGCTTTGGGAGACACCACCCCCTCCCCAGGGCGCCTTGCCGTTGGAGATGCGGCCGGAGAAGGTGCTGGCGAGCCGAATGGCACGCGACGGTGGGATTGAGTTGCCCGAGCCTTCCGAAGAAGGGCAAAGAATTCGTCCACCAGGACGATTTGGGCGGGTGCGACTACGACCCGCCGATTGTGTCGCATGGGTGCGCTCCGGCAAGTTGCGCATTCCCCGTTCTGTGGAGAGGGATTGTCATCGGGGAGATCGCGACGTGGAAGCGCAGATTTGCCTGGTCGATTCGGGAGGGTCCCGGAGGGACCCAAAACGCCGCCTCGCGCCCCAAAAGTTCAGCGCGAAAACAGCGAAACTCCCGGGGACTGCGAAGCAGTCCCCTCTCATGAGGCGCCGGCAAACGCCAACGCTCTCCCTCGACGTCGAATTCACCCCACACGCCTCGCCGGTCTGAGGCTGCGCCTCGTCAGGACCAGGAGGGATCCGCCGGGGAGCCGCCATCTACACGTCGCGGTGTTAGCCTGCCTATTTCATAGAGGTCTTGCGAAAGGCGACCGTCCGCGAGCCCGCGAAATCCTTGGCAGGCGCGATGCCGCCGGGTCGGACCGCGGCCTTCAGTTAGATGGCGAAATCGGTGTATTCCGGTTTCACCAGTTCCGCCGGCGGCTGGAGCATACCCGCGGCGACGGTCGTGTTCGTTCCCGGTTCGATCAGGATGAACGAGCCGGTCAGCCGGTTGCTGGCGTAGCCGTCGAAGATCAATGGCCTGCGAGGTGTGCAAGCGCACCTCGCCGATGTCATTCATGGCCAGTTCAGCCGGTTCGGAATCGGAATCAAAGCTGCGAATGTCCAGCCGGCTATCGAGCTGCGTGACGACGACCTGGACGGTCTGCGTGGTGTGCTTGAGGAGATACTTTCGCCCGCGCTGAAGCGGTCGCGGGTGCATCCAGCAGACCCGGGCGCGGACCTCGCTCGCATGCCCGGAAGCACATCAAGACCGACGATCATGTCGCCGCGGCTCACGTCGATGTCGTCCTCGAGGACGAGGGTCACGGACTGCGGGACAGAACGCTTCGGCAACGAGACTCACCCAGCGTCGCAGATTTCGCTTGATCCGCGTCTTGAAACCGCTCGGCAGACGCCATGACCTTCTGCCCCACGCGCACGATGCCGCCGGCGATCTGGCCGCTGAACCCGCGGAAATCGTGCAGATTCGGGGTCTGCGTGGGTTGTTGGGGCGGTTGACCCACTGGACGGGCAACCGAAACCGCTGAGATTCCAGTCGCTGGCGATGTGGACGGTCTCGAGGTGACCCAGCAGCGTGGGCCCGGGATACCACGGCGTGCGCGCGGAGGGATCCACGACGTTGTCGCCATTGAGCGCGCTGATCGGGATGAACTTCACGTCCTGGAACACATCCAGGCGCGGCAGAAACTCCTCGAACTCGTCGCGGATCTCCAGGAAGCGCTCCTCGCTCCAGTCCACGAGATCCATCTTGTTCACGGCAATGACCAGGTGCGGGATGCCAAGCAAGCGCGGCGATGCAGGTGTGGCGGCGGCTTTGTTCGATGACGCCGTTGCCGCGCGTCCACCAGCACGACCGAGAGGTTCGCCGTCGACGCGCCGGTGACCATGTTGCGCGTGTATTGCACGTGGCCGGGCGTGTCGGCGATGATGAACTTGCCGTCGCGGCGTGGCGAAATAACGGTAGGCGACATCAATGGTGATGCCCTGCTCGCGTTCGGCGCGCAGGCCGTCGGTGAGATTGGCGAGATTGATCTGGCCGCCGCCGGTGATGTCGGCGGAGCGCTCCAGCGCTTCGATCTGGTCCTCCATCAGCGACTTGGAATCGTAAAGCAACCGGCCGATGAGCGTGGATTTGCCGTCGTCCACGGAGCCGCAGGTGTTGAAGCGGAGGATCTCGATGGGGTGCGTCGAAGACATGGCGCATGGTGACCTAAAAGTATCCCTGCTTCTTTCGGTCCTCCATCGCGGCTTCGGAGGCCTTGTCGTCGGCGCGCGAGCCGCGTTCGGTGACGCGCGCGGCGGCGATCTCGGCGATGATGTCGTCCACGCTCACCGCGGGCGACTTTCGACCATGCCGGTGCTGATGATGTCGCCGATGGTGCGGACGCGGACGACGAGTTCTTTGACCTCCTCGGCCGCCTTCGGCGGGGCGAGATCACTCACGGGCAGCCATTGGCCGCCGCGCCGGACGCAGTGACGGCGGTGGCTGAAATAGATGCTCGGCACTTCGAGGCTCTCCTTGCCGGATGTATTCCCACACGTCCATCTCGGTCCAGTTGCGAGAGCGGAAAGACGCGCATGTTTTCGCCGGGATTCAACGCGCGCGTTGTAGAGATTCCAGATTTCCGGACGCTGGTTCTTCGGATCCCATTGGCCGAAGCCGTCGCGAAAGCTGAAGAAACCGCTCCTTGGCGCGCGCCTTCTCCTCGTCGCGCCGCGCGCCGCCGATGCAGCAGTCGAACCGGAACTCCTCGATCGCGGCCAGCAGCGTGGGAATCTGGAGGCGGTTGCGGCTGATCTCGCCCGGGGCCGGCAACGCGATGCCCGCGGCGATCGCGTCCTCCACTCTGCGGATGATCAGCTTGGCGCCGAGTTCCCCGGCGCGGCGGTCGCGGAACTCGTTCAACTCCGGGAAATGATGGCCGGTGTCGATGTTCAGCAGCGGCATCGGGATGTCGGACGGACGGAACGCCTTTTCCGCCAGGCGCAGCGAGGCAGATGGAATCCTTGCCCCCGGAGAACAGGAGCGCCGGCCGCTCGAACTCGGCTGCGACTTCGCGCATGACATGAATGGCCTCGGTCTCCAGGTATTGGAGGTGATCTAGGTGGTAGGAGGACATGAAGGACTGGATCGTTAGGGACGCGGCCGCGAAACCGAAGGCAACGTCGAAGTCAGGCCGCGGACACCGCCGCACCGCCCCACGTCGCGTGAAGGCCGCACTCCCGCTTCTCATCCGCCTTCGCCGGATCGAAGTAGTCCCATTCGTTGGGCAGCCCGTGGCGCAGGAGGTAGTTCTCCATGTCGGCGTCGCCCCATTCGAGAACGGGACTCACCTTCAAGGTGCCGAAATTGACGTCTTCCGAGACAAGGCCGAGCCCGGCGCGGCCGGGATTCTGAACGCGTCGCAGGGCCGTGATCCAAACCAGCGGGGCCAGTTCACGCATGCCCCGCTGAAACGGCTCGAGCTTCATCAGGGCGCTGAACTTCTTCAGCCCCTCTTCATCGGCCGAATCGGGGATGGGTCCGTGGATGGCATCGCGATGGGCCGCCGTGATCCGAGGCAGGTAGGGCTTGAGGTTCAGCCCGAGGCGGGCGCGGAGTTCCTCGGCGTGCCGATAGGTCGCCGGCCGGTTATACCCGTGATCGACCCAAAGCACGGGGATGTCCGCTCGCGCCTGGACGCAGAGGTGCAGGACAACGGCCTCGAACGGACGGAAATTCGTGGACACCAGCGCCCGCGGGCCAGCGTAGTCGAGCGCCCACCGGAGGATTTCGGTCGCGGGTTTTCCCGTCAGCTCGCGATGGATCCGCGGGAGGTCAATGGAGGGGGACATTGGGGATCCAGGGAATGGGGGGGCTTTGAGGTCGCCTGGGAGTCATGTCTTCAGGATTCGGCGGTCCAGACCTCCCTGGCCACCCAGTCTCCAAAGCGTTCGCCCGTCCGGCGTTCGCTCGCATAGCGCGTCAGGACAGGCCGCAATTCCTCGACAAGCTCGGGATCCTTGACGTTGTCCTTCCAGAGCCGGTTGAGCCGGGTGCTACCCTCGTTGCCGCCCAGCCAGATCTGGTACCGGCCCGGCGCCTTGCCAACGAACCCGATCTCGGCGCCATACGGGCGCGCGCACCCGTTGGGGCAACCGGTCATTCGCACGATAATCTCCTCCCCTGCGAGCCCAACTTCCGCGCAGAGCGATTCGATGCGATCCAACAGCGCGGGAAGATAACGCTCGGACTCCGCCAGGGCGAGACCGCACGTCGGCAACGCCGGACACGAAAGAGCCGCCGCCTGAACCGGTGTCGCCTGGTCCGAGGTGCGAACACCGTGTGCGTTGAGAACGGCCTCGATCGCCGCCCGGTCGGCGTCCGGGATGTTCGCGAGGATGATGTTCTGATTGGTCGTCAGATGGATCTCGACCGGAAATCGTCCGGCCACCTCTCGGAGCGCCGTCTTCATCCGATGCCCGCCGTCATCCTTCACCCGTCCGCTCCGGACCCAAAGGCAGACGAACCATCGGCCGTCGGTCTGGCGGTGCCAGCCCAACAAGTCCCCCTGCCGGGTGAATTGAAACGGACGCGCCGGCTGCAACGGAACCCCGGACCGCTCTTCGATCTGCGCGCGGACCCAATCCAAGCCGCGTTCCTCGACAACGTACTTGAGGCGCGCGTGCTTGCGATCGGTGCGATCGCCGAAGTCCCTGTGGATCGTCACCACGGCTCGCGCCACGTCGAAGATCTGATCGCGGGAAATGAACCCGATAACGTCGGCGAGACGCGGGAACGTCTGGGCGTTGCCGTGGCTGCGTCCCATCCCCCCGCCGACCGCCACGTTGTACCCCTCCAAACGGTCCTGCTCCACGCACGCGATGAACCCGATGTCGTTGGTCAGGACGTCGATGTCGTTCAACGGCGGGATCGCGAACGCCGTCTTGAACTTCCGTGGCAGGTACCTCGGCCCGTATAATGGGTCGGCGAAATCCCGGTTCTCAGCGTTGTCGAGATCCAATTGGACGCCCTCGACCCAGATCGCGCGGTAGGCGCGGGTCTGCGGCCGCAGGGTGTCGGCCATGCGGAGGCAGTCCGCGAACACCTCGTCACGGGCGGGCGTGAAGGCGGGGGTCGGAGGAGCCAGGACATTGCGGTTGACGTCGCCACACGCGGCCAGCGTCGAGAGCAGGGCCTCGTTGATGGAGCGGATCAGCGGGCCAAGACCCGCCTTCAAAATGCCGTGAAACTGGATGCTCTGCCGGGTGGTGATGCGCAGCGAATCATTGCCGTACCGGGTCGCAAGATCGTCGAACACGCACCATTGGGCGGGGGACATCACACCGCCCGGGATCCGGCCACGGACCATCAGGATGTACTTCTTGCCCGTTTTGCGAAGGTCGCGGTCGTCCTGCTGGTAAATCCCATGAAATTTGAGGAATTGCGCGTCGTCCTCGGTGAATCGGTCGGTGGCGGGATTGGCGAGGGTGGAGGCGATGGTGCCGGCGAGGGTGGGATTGGCCTCCTTGATGAGCTCATTATGCGTGAGCTTCGGGGCGGCGGACGTCTCATTCATGACTAAATCAGTCAACTTACTCACATTAAGCCTGGGGTGCTCTCCGCTCCGTGTCAACCCTCCACCGCTTCCGGTCAAGCCCAATGCCTCTGCGTCTCTCGTCCCCACTCCCCCCGTTCCGCCTCGTCTCCTCCCGACTCCTCCGTCCCCTTCTGCCGCGCTTGCGCCGGACGAACGGCTCCGTACACTGAACCAGATCATTTCGGTCCGGTTCGCGGACCGGGGATGGCGTTGAAACCATGACTCAGGACCGCACTTTCTATTTCGACAACAACGCGACGACGCCGGTGGCTTCGGAGGTCGCTGACGCGATGATCCCGTTTCTGCGGGACGGTTGGGCCAATCCGTCGAGCGCCTACCGGGCGGCGAGCGAGGTGCACAAGGCGGTGGAGGCGGCGCGGGTATCGGTGGCGGCCTTGATTCATGCCGATCCAAAGGAGGTCGTGTTCACCAGTTGCGGCACCGAGAGCAACAACGCCGCGATTCACAGCGCCCTCGTTACGCAGCCGGGCAAGCGCCATGTGATCACGACTGCGGTCGAGCACTCCGCAAACATCAACTTTGGCGAGCACCTGCGGAAGCAGGGTTACGAGGTGACCTTTCTGCCGGTCGAATCCGACGGTTCCCTGGACCTCCATTTGCTGGAGAAATCGATCCGGCCGGACACGGCGATTGTTTCGGTGATGTGGGCGAACAACGAGACCGGAGTCCTGTTCCCGATCGAGGAGGTCGCGGCGATCTGCCGAAGCAAGGGTGTCCTCTGCCACACCGATGCGGTGCAGACGCCCGGCAAGCTGACGATCGACGTCAAGGGGCTGGGCGTGGATTTCCTGTCGTTATCCGCCCACAAGCTGTATGCGCCGAAGGGCATTGGGATGCTCTACGTCAAGCGCCGCACACGGTTTCAACCCTACATCATTGGCGGTCACCAGGAGCGAGGCCGGCGGGGGGGCACCGAGAACGTCCCGCATATCATCGCCTTTGGGAAGGCCGCCGAACTGGCGATGACCCGGTTGAAGGACGAATACCAGCGGGTGAAACGGCTTCGGGATCGCATGGAGCAGTCGATATTGCGCGAGATCCCGAATGCCTTTGTCAACGGGGACCGCGACAACCGCCTGCCCAACACCTCCAACATCGCGTTTGAGTTCGTGGAGGCCGAGGCGGTGCTGATGCTCCTCGACCAGGTGGGGATCGCGGCCTCGAGCGGTTCGGCGTGCACGACAGGATCGTTGGATCCGTCGCATGTCCTGATGGCGATGGGACTGAGCCCGATGCGGGCCCGCGGCTGCTTGCGTTTCAGCCTCGGAGTCTACAACACCGATGAGGACGTCGACCACCTCCTCCGGCACCTCCCGGGGATCATCCAGCGGCTGCGCGACATTTCACCTCTGAACCCTGCCCATCCCGACAACGACAAGTACGATGTCGAATCCGCGCGGGTCCGCCATGAACAGGACCTTGCGCAGGCCGTGGGCAAGGAGGACGAGCCGGTCGCGGCCTGACCGCCCACTTCACGCGGTAACAGCAGCCTGGTCCTGGCCATCACCAATCGAAGCTGCCATGAAGACCCTTCTGACCGGCGCTGCACTGGCAATCGTCGCCCTGGCAGCGTGGGCGCAGATTGAGCCGCCTTTGGGGAAAGCGCGTCCATTGAAAGACTTGGCGAGGTCGGGCAGCCGGTTGTGGGCCGCTTCTCGAGTCGTGTGAGGAACCACTTTGGCGAGGCGCTGACGATAACGAATGGATTCTTCTCGGTCCTGCGCGAGGCTCCCCAGTCGCGGAAAGAGGCGCCTCAACTCCGGAGGCGTCCCATCGGGAGCCTCTACTCAATGAACGCGATAATCGAAGCGATCGTTGACGACGATGTGGCCACCGCCAGGAGGCTGCTTCGGGAGGACAGCGGACTTGGCTCGCGCCCGCTTCAGACGCCGAAGCTGTATCGTTCCGGCATTTTTCATTGGATCTATGTCGGCGACACCCTGCTGCACCTGGCGGCGGCAGGGTATCGGGTCGAGATCGTTCGGCTCCTGCTTGGGGCCGGCGCGGATCCGAACGCGGCGATGAACCGCCGAAGAAGCACTCCCCTCCACTATGCGGCCGACGGGTTCGTCACGGGGTCGGCGTGGGACCCTGAGAAGCAGGTCACCACGATCCGTTGCCTCCTGGAGAATGGAGCCGACATCCATCGGCAGGACATGAACGGCGCGACGGCGCTCCACCGCGCGGTCCGGACACGGTGCGCGGCCGCGGTGCGGTTTCTTCTCGAGGCGGGCGGCGACCCAACGATTCGGAACAAACCCGGCTCCACTCCATTCCACCTGGCGGTGCAGAATACGGGTCGGGGCGGGAGCGGCGAGGCGGCGGCGATTGCCGGCCAGCGGGAGATCATCCACGAGTTTGTTCGCCGCGGGGTGAAATGCGATCTGGAGGACGGGAAGGGAAAGACGGTTGCGGATTGCGCCCGGAGCGGCTGGATCCGGGAGATCTTACGGGGCTGATACGACCCCGGTTGTGCAGGAGCGCGTGTTGACACCTTTCCTTCGTATCTGAAGGACACCGCAAACGAGGTTGAGCGGACCGTGTAAAATACGTATTTTCGCCGCTGTGAAAACGTGAAAACTGCTGATTCAACCGCCGTCGTCCGTCAGTTCGGGCGTTATCTGAGCATGGTTGAGGCCGGCCAGGTTATCCGCATCACCAAACATGGGCGCCCGGTGGCCAGGCTCGTGCCGGACCAGCGCTTTATGTCGGGCAAAGAATTCGCCAGGCTGTTTGCAGGCTACAAGGCGGACGCCCTGGACAAGGCCGCTGCGGACGAGATCGCGAACAACATCGCCCAATTAGACGCCGAGGTCGAAGATGCGATGGCTCCCAGTGTTGTGGACGGGTTGCTGGCCGCCATCGCCATTCGCACCGGCGCGACGGTCGCAACCCGCAATGAGACGGATTTCAAGGCGATCGGGTGCCCCTGTGCCAACCCTCTAATCGCAAAGCAAGCCACCAAACACCCCCCACGATAAGGTCCCCCACCTCAGCATCAACCCCAGAGACTCGGGACTTCCGGCCCGATCGCAGGCTGGTGCAAACACGATCCGCCTCCCCGGTGGGGTGCCCGACGATCGCCGCAGGTCATGGACCCTTCGGCAACGAGAACGCCCACCAACCATTCCCGGAGCGGGTCTCGGGTTTTCCGCCGCCGCCGGCGGCAACAACGACAAACTGGCGTCCATTCACTTGGTAAGTGGCCGGAGTGGCGTAGGCACCCGCGTCCAGTTGATATTCCCAGAGTACTTTCCCGGTATCCGCGTCAAAGGCGCGGAAGCGTTCGTCGAGCGTGGCGCCGATGAAGACGAGATCACCGGCGGTCACCAGGGGCCCTCCGATGTTGAAACAACCCGTGGGCGGGAGTCCGCGCTTCTCGAGGGCAGGATAGGTTCCAAGGGGGACCTGCCACACGATACGTCCTTCGCCCAGGTCGAGCGCGGTCAGGGTTCCCCACGGGCGGCGGTTGATCGGGAACCCCTCCGGATCGCGGAGTTCGCGATGACCATCGGCTACCCAGGGGATCCGGTTGGCCCAGGAGATGTCGAGGTCCGAGGCCTTGACCCATTCCCCGCCGCGATCGTCAAACAGGAAGGCGACCAGCGCGCGACGTTCCACAGCCGAGAGACTGGCGAATGACGGCATCTGCCCGCGACCGGTCTCCAGGAGGGCCAGCGCCTGGTCGCGGCTCAAGCGGTTGCGCACGTCCTTCAGCGACTGGAGCGCCGGCGAGGCCGGAAGGTCGGTTCGGCCGGCGCCATGGCAATTGGAACAAAGGGCACGATGGAGGTGGCCGCCGAGTTCGCGCAACGTGACCTCCTCTCGGGGAATGGATGGCAACATCTGGATCGCCTCCGGCTCGTTGCTGGCATTGACGATGAGCCGACCGCGGCGCGGATCCCAGGCGGGACCGCCCCATTCTCCGCCGCCGTTGAACTGCGGCAGGACAATGACGCCGTTGGTGGAAGGCGGCGTGAAGAGCCCGCCGAATCGAAAGGGTCGAAGGCTTTCCTTCACGGCGGCGCGCGTGGAAGGAGCGAGGTCGGTGAGATCGTCCTCCGTCAGGCCTTGTCGGGCGAAAGGGGGCGGCCGGGTCGGGACGGGCTGGGTCGGCCAACTCTCTTCACCTGGGACGTCCGAGCGCGGGACGGGCCGCTCGTCCACGGGGAAGAGCGGCGCGCCGGTGGCGCGGTTCAGGACAAAGACAAATCCCGTCTTGGTGGTCTGTGCGACGGCATCGATCTCGCGATCGCCCCGCTTCACGGTCACGAGAACCGGAGGACAAGGGAGGTCATAGTCCCATAGGTCATGGTGGAGGGTTTGGAAGTGCCAGAGACGCGTGCCTGTGGCGGCATCCAACGCCAGGACGCAGTTGGCGAAGAGATTGGCCCCCGGGCGGTCGCCACCGAAATGATCGTAGTTTGCAGAGCCCGTGCCGCAGAAGACCACTCCGCGGGCAAGGTCAAGGGTGAGGCCGCCCCAGGCATTGACGCCTCCGTTGTGTTTCCACGCCTCGGCGGGCCAGGTGTCGTAGCCGTGTTCACCTGGATGGGGGAAGGTGTGGAAGATCCAGCGGCGCGCGCCGGTTCGAACGTCAAAGGCCCGGATGTGTCCTGGAGCGGTGGGTGGCGGGCTGTCGGGGATCGCGGACCCCATGATGAGCAGGTCGCGATACACAACACCGGGCGCGGGGGCGTTGACGGCGAGGTCGAAGGTGTCCTGGTCGAGGCCCTCGCGCAGGTCGATGTGTCCCTCTGTACCAAAGCTCCGGACTGGCTGGCCGGTGTCCGGATCAAGCGCGTAGAGGAGCGGTCCCGCGGCAAAGAAGATCCGACGTTCGTTCCCCTGCTCCCACCCTGCGAGGCCCCGGTTCACACCGCGCCCGCTCCGGCCACGCCACGGATCGAAGCGCCACTTTTCCATTCCGGTTGCCGCGTCGAGCGCGAGCACCTTCAGGCCGGGGCTGGTGCCGTACAGGACGCCTCGGATGATGAGCGGATTGCATTCGATGGTGGAGGCGTTTCCCGGACGGGCGTCATCACAACGGTACACCCAGGCCGGACGCAGTTGGCCGACGTTCCTCCGGTCGACCTGGCGGAGCGGAGAGTAGTGGGATCCTGAAACATCGCCCTGGTATGCCAGCCAATCGACATCGGCGGCGAACGCGGTCGCCGCTTGAACAAGCGCGCAGAAGATCCACCGAGCGGGCATTCCCAAGAGAACATCGAACGGCTTTCGAAAGCGATACCGGCCACATTTGCGTGTCGGGAGCGACGGCCGAGCGGGGATGGTCTCGTCATGAACCGCGCTTTCGGCACACGGGAGTTTTCCGCGAGAGGCACTGTCCCCGGAGGCCGGGCCGCCATCCCGTTCGCCATCCTCCTTGCGATGGGGGTGTTGAGCGGCACATGGGTGACGGGCGGCGACGGCTTGGACGGCTTTTCGGAGACTGCCTCGCAACGCGACGTTCGCCTCACCTGGTGGCGGGAGGCGCGCATCGGACTGTTCGTGCACTGGGGACCGGTGAGCCTTCGGGGCACCGAGATCGGCTGGTCGCGCGGCGGCGATCGACGCGGATACGGAAGCCGGGGGACGGAGGTGCCGGTCGAGGTCTATGACAATCTCTATCGCGAATTCAATCCGACCCAATTTCACGGGGACGAATGGGTGGCCACAGCCCGTTCGGCCGGCATGGGCTACATGATCTTCACCAGCCGGCATCATGACGGGTTCAGCATGTTCGATACGGCGGCGAGCGAATACAAGATCACGGCCCCCGAAAGCCCTTTTCGCCGGGATATCGTGCGCGAACTCGCCGATGCGTGTGCCCGGGCGGCGCTGCCATTCGGCGTCTATTACTCGCAACCCGACTGGCATCACCCGGACGCCTTCACGGCGGATCATCATGCGCGGTACCTTGGGTATCTTCGGCGGCAGGTGCGTGAACTCTGCTCCAATTACGGTTGCCTGGCGGTGTTCTGGTTCGATGGACTGGGCAAGTCGCGGAAGGACTATGGCAGCGCAGGATTGGTGCGGATCATTCGCCAGCTTCAACCCCAGATCCTCATCAACGACCGGGCCGGATTGCCCGGGGACTTTGACACCCCCGAGCAGCGCATCGGCGCATTCCAGGACAGTCGTCCCTGGGAGACCTGCATGACCCTGGGCCGCCAGTGGTCCTGGAAACCCGACGACGAGATCAAGTCATTGGAGGAATGCGTGAGAACCCTCGTGCGGTGCGCGGGCGGGGACGGCAATCTTCTCCTCAACGTCGGTCCGATGCCCGATGGGCGGATCGAGCCACGGCAGGCCGCGCGTCTGCGGGAGATCGGTGCCTGGTTGGAGGGTCATGGTGAAAGCATCCGCGGGACGCGGGGCGGGCCCTTCAAGCCCGGTGCATGGGGGGCGAGCACGTATCACGGCGATCGCATCTACCTTCACCTGTTCGATCCGTCGATCGAACATCGGTTCCCCGCGATACCGCGGCGGATCCTCTCCTCGAGAATATGCGGAGGAGGCACGGCGGAGGTTGTGCAGACCCGGGAGGGACTTACGGTGAAGGTCGAGGTCGAGGCCGGGGCCGGCGCGGGACCCGACACCGTCGTGGTGCTCGAGCTGGACGGCCCGGCCGCGGACATCGCGCCGCTCAATGCGGAACACGCCTCAGGTGGATGCGAACTGCGTCCAGTCGACGCCGGCCATGTCGCCATCCTTCGCATACTTGACGTGCATTGCGAAGGATCCGGCGAGCAACTGCGGGGTGTGGGTTCGCCCGGCAAGGCGGAGGTATTCACGGAGTTGTTCGCGGTACCGGGGATGGGTGCAGTTTTCGAGGAGCGTTTTGGCGCGTTCGGCGGGAGACTTTCCACGCAGATCCGCGACCCCCTGGTCGGTGATGATGACCTGCACGGAATGCTCGCTGCTGTCGAGGTGGCTGACCAGCGGGACGATGGTGCTGATCTTGCCGTCCTTGGCGATTGAGGGGCAGGTGAAGATGGACAGGAACGCATTCCGCGCGAAATCGGCCGAACCGCCGATGCCATTCATGATCCGGCAACCCAGGATGTGGGTGCTGTTGACATTGCCGGTGAGGTCCACCTCGAGCGCCGTGTTGATGGAAATGATCCCGAGGCGCCGGACGAGTTCCGGGTTGTTCGTGATCTCCTGCGGGCGCAGCACGAGCCGGGTGCGAAAGAAGGTCCAATCATCATAGATCGCCTTCAGGGTCGCCGGGGGGACCGTCAGCGAACAACCACTGGCGAAGCGGACCTTTTCCTCCCGCATGAGCGCGATCACGGCGTCCTGGATCACCTCGGTCCACATCTGAAACCGCGGGATGTCCGGGTGACGCCCCATGGCGCCCAGAACGGCGTTCGCCGTGTCGCCGACTCCCGACTGGATGGGAAGAAATCGCGGGGGTATCAGACCGCGTTTGATCTCAGAGGCGAGGAAGTTGGCGACATTCTCGCCGATGCGCCGCGTTGTGTCATCGAGTTCGCGGAACGATTTGACCTCGTCGGGTGCGTTGGTCTCGATCACACCCAGGATGCGGGAGGGATCCACCATGATCACCGCGCGCCCGGCGCGGTCGGAGACTTCAAAGATGGGGATGTCGCTGCGTTCCGGCGGATCGCTCGGTTCGTAGATGTCGTGGGTGCCGCGGAGAAAGGCCGGATGATACCGGTTGAGTTCAATGATGATCTTGTCGGCGACGCGGGCGAACGTGGGCGCGGCTCCGACGGCGGAGGTCAGGACAATTTCGCCATAGCGGGTGACGTCGCATGCCTCGATGACGGCGCAATGGATCGGCCCCAGGAAACCGTACCGGACATCCTGCGGTAGACGCGAGAGGTGCATGTCGAAGAAACGCACTTCGCCCGCGTTGATGGCATTCCGCAGATCCGGGTCGGATTGGTAGGGGGTCCGGAATCCGATGGCCTTGGCTCGGGCGAGATAACCGTCGAGGGACGGGCCGGTCGATGCGCCCGTGACAACGTTGATCTTGAAGGGCCGCCCGGCGGTGTGCTCGGCGGTCGCGTGCGCTGCGATTGCCTGGGCGATCGCCTTGGGCGCCCCGGCGGCGGTGAATCCACTGAAGGCAATGGTCTCTCCGTGCTGGATGAAGGTGGCGGCCTCTTCGGCGGTGAATCGGGGGAGGTCTTTGGTCGTCATGTCTGAAACTGGGAGCATTCGCGCGTCCGCAACACGTGGTGGGCGGCGAGCGTTTGGACCGTCCCGTCGGGAGTTCCGAATCGGAGACGCCCGGCGCCGTCCACGCCGAGGAAGGACCCGTAGGTCTCTCCGAGGTCGGTCTCCACCCGCATCGGAACGCCGATCCGCAACCACGCATTGACGGACGGTGCGAGGGCGTCAAAGCCATCGCGGTCGAGGATGTCGATCACCTCCCGCAGACTGGAAAGGATGCGGGCGGCAAGGTCCCGAAGCGCGGGCGCCGCCGGGACGAGATCGGCAAGGCGCGCGCTCATGCCGACCAGGGCCGGATCGCGGGTGGCGGGATCGTTCGAGACATTCATCCCCACTCCTATAACGGCACGTCCCGGAGTAAATTGATCCACAAGCAGACCCGCCAGCTTGCGGTCGGCGACGAGGACGTCATTGGGCCAGCGAATGTGAAGGGGCCGTACGCCAATTCCATAGAGCGCCTTGCAGACGGCGTGGCCTGCAGCGAGGGGCAAGGCCTGCCAGCCATGGTCCGGGCCGCCCACCGGGATAACCGCGGACAGCCAGAGCCCTCCCGGATTCGAGACCCAGGACCGGTCGTGGCGGCCGCGACCGGAGGTCTGTTCGTCGGCACGAACGGCATGCCACGGGGGCAGCGTCGAGGCGACGTCGTTTGTCGACCCCACGACGGCATGCTCGTGCAAGACCCATCCGTCGAGGCCGTGAGACGAGCAGGGAGTGTCCGGATCCGGACGGTTCATTCCCACGAGGGTCAGGAGGATCCGAGGGTCATCAGCGCCTGTCCCTCGTCGACGGCGGAACCGACGGCAACCTTGATCTCCTGGATCGTCCCGGCGAGCGGCGCCATGACGAACGTATTCATCTTCATGGCCTCGAGGGTGAGGAGGTGATCGCCTTCCTTCACCGACTGGCCGACCTGAACGTTGAGCGCCGCGACGCGGCCCGCCATGGGACTCGGAACGTCACCCGTCCCAAGCGCGGACGGCGTCTCCATCGCTGGCGTCGGCGGCGGCACCACCGTCACCGGCGCGGGTGCGGGTATGAACGCGGGGAGCATGGGGGGCACCGGCGAGGTTGACCCCACCGATTCGTCCTCGAGTTCGACGGTGACGTCGTACTGCCTGCCGTCCACCGTCACGCGGAGTTTCTTCATCATCGGGGAGAAGATTAGCGGACCTTGTGGGACGAGTAATGCTGGAAGCGGCCTTCAATCGCCCAGGCATTCACCCAGGCCACGGTGGGCGCGGCTCTGTGAACCTCGACGAGGCGATGGGGCTGGCCAAGGACGACGGCGACTGCCGCCGCGATCAAGGCCACGACCTCGCCCTCGATCGGCGCCGGGCGACGCGCCGCCACGAGACGATCGTGCTCCAAAGCCGCCGCGGTGACCGCGGCGACCACCTGGCGCAAGGCCGTCTGGACAGCGTCGGCGCGCCCGGGTTCGTCGAGACGCGGCAGGATGCGGTGGATGAGGGTCAGGGCGCGGCCGAGATGGGCGTCGACGGGGTCGACTCCATCGGGCGCGGTCATCGTCCCGGTGGAGGGAGTGGAGTGTGAAGCGCTCATCGGGGCAGTTTAGAGCGGGATGGTCCCGTGTTTCTTGGGCGGGCGGGTTTCGCGCTTGGTCAGCGTGTTGCGCAGGGCCAGCGCGACGACCGCCCGCGTCTCGGCGGGTTCAATCACGTCGGTAATCATCGCCTTCATGGCGGCCTCGTAGGGTGAACAGAATTTCTTGCGGTACTCGGCCACGAGTTCCGCCTCCTTTTTCTTCGAGTCACTCGCGGCGCTGATCTCGCGCTTGTAGAGAATCTTGACGGCGCCCTCGGCCCCCATGACGGCGATCTCGGCAGTGGGCCAGGCGTAAACCATGTCGGCCCCCATGTCGGCGCTGCACATTGCGAGATAGGCGCCCCCGTAGGCCTTCCGCAGGATGACCGTGATCTTCGGAACCGTGGCCGCGGCATACGCAAAAAGCATCTTGGCGCCATGACGGATGATCCCGCCACGTTCCTGTTGGACGCCGGGGAGAAAACCGGGGACATCGACGAGGGTCACGAGAGGGATGTTGAAGACATTGCAGAACCGGATGAACCGCGCGGCCTTGTCCGATGCGTCGATGTCGAGCGTCCCGGCCTTCACGGACGGCTGGTTGGCGATGATGCCGACCACGATGCCCTGAATGCGGGCCAGGCCCACGGCGATGTTCCTTGCCCAGTCATGCTGGACTTCAAGGAAATCGCCTTCGTCGACCAGCCGGCTGATGATCCGGGTCACGTCCACAGGATCCCGGGCTTCTTTGGGCACGAGATCATTCATGCCGGGATCCGCGGCGAGATCCACTTGCGCCGGCGGATGGTGCGGCGGGTCCATCACATTGTTCGAGGGGAGAAACGAAAGGATCTTCCGGGCGATCTGGACCGCGTGAGCGTCATTCTCGGCGACGAAATGAATGTTGCCGCTGACTGACGCGTGAGCCGCCGGGCTCCCGATCTCGTCCATCGTGCACTTCTGGCCTGTGGCGGCCTGGATGACCTCCGGCCCGCAGATGAACATGTTCGAGGTACCCTTCACCATGATGATGAAATCCATCAGCGCCGGCGAATACGCCGCGCCGCCCGCGCAGGGACCCGAGATGACGGCGATCTGGGGCACCACCCCGGAGACCAGGACATTCCGGAAGAAGACCTGGCCGTAGCCGGACAGGGAGTCGTCGCCCTCCTGGATGCGCGCGCCCCCGGAGTCATTGAACCCCACGACCGGGCAGCCGATCTTCAGCGCGTACTCCATCAGGTCGCAGATCTTCTTCGCGTGAATGCGCCCGAGGGATCCCCCGGCCACCGTGAAGTCCTGGCTGAATGCCGCGACGACCCGGCCGTCGGCGAGACCGACGCCGGTGACCACGGCATCGCCGGGCAGCGATTTTTTTTCCATCCCGAAGTGGTGGCAGTCGTGGTCGGCATGGAGCCCCCACTCCTGGAAGGTGCCCGGCTGGAAAAGTTCGCCGATCCGGTCGCGGGCGGTCATGACGCCCTTTTTGCGGCGGGCGTCGAGTTTATCCTGGCCGCCGCCGGCTTGCGCGGCCTTGCGGCGTTCCTTGAGTTCGTCCAGCAGGGCTTGAGGGATGGGCATAGGCAAAGCGATTCAGGATTTCGGCATGCAGAACTCGGTCAGGACGCCGAAGGTCGTTTTCGGATGGAGAAAGGCGACGAGTTTGTCCCCCGCGCCCTCGAATGGCTTCTCGTGGATGAGCCGGACGCCCGCCAGGGCGGCCTTTTCCAGTTGCGCGTGGATGTCGTCCGTCCCGAAGGCTACGTGGTGAATCCCGCCCGCAGGATTCTTCTCGAGAAATTTCGCGATGGGGCTCTCGGGATCGGTCGGCTCGAGGAGTTCCAGGTGGACCTCGCCGCAGGCAAAGAATGCGGTCTTCACCTTCTGGGAGGGAACCTCCTCGACACGCTCGCAGGTCAGGCCCAGGGCCTGTTCGTAGTAGGGCACGGCCTCCGCCAGGGATCTTACGGCGATCCCGATGTGATCGATCTTCTTCAGCATAGGGATTCTCAAGAGTTGGATCTTGCTTGCGGGGAAGCTGTCGTCGTCTGCGAAGCGGGACCTGGATCATTCGACCGCGGCACTGAGCCCTCCCCCGTCCCCCCGCCTTTGCTGGCACGGTTGCCTGGACCACGGTGTGCGGGGATGAGGGTCCGTCCCTCAGGATCGGTTCCCAGCGGCTGGATCGCTCCAGCATGAACATCCAGCAAAGCGCGCGCGGCGGTCACGACCGTCCGTTCGCCCGCCAGCAGGGCGCGTTCGATATCGGGGCGCAGGGCGCGCACGGCGGGATCCGCCTCGAACCGGCGAAGGAGTTCCTCCCGGACCAGATCCTCGAACCACTGCAGGGCTTGAAGCCGTCGTCTCGAGGCGATGATTCCGCGCGGTTCCATCGCGGAGTAAAACCGTTCGACGATCGTCCAGAATTCCGCGATCCCCTCGCCAGTGAGACTCGCAGCCAGACCGACGGGTGTCTCCCACCCGGGCGTCACGGCGGGCAGGTGATGCAGCGCGGCGGCTTGCTCCGCCCGCGCGGCCTCGGCGCGTCGGCGGTTATCGCCGTCGGCCTTGTTCACAAGGACCGCGTCCGCCATTTCCATGACGCCACGCTTGATCCCCTGCAAATCGTCGCCCGCGCCTGGGAGCAGCAGGAGAAGAAAGAAGTCCACCATCGACCGCAGCGCGACCTCGCTCTGACCGACACCGACGGTCTCGATCAGGACGACATCAAAACCCGCGGCCTCGCACAGCAGCATGGCTTCGCGCGTGCGGCGCGCCACACCGCCCAGCGTGCCTCCCGACGGCGACGGACGGATGAAGGCCTGAGGATGGCTGCCAAGGCGCGGCATGCGGGTCCTGTCTCCCAGGATGCTGCCGCCCGTGCGCGCGCTGCTGGGATCGATTGCCAGCACGGCCACGCGATGGCCGCGGTCTCCGAGCAAGCACCCGAGGGACTCGATAAAGGTGCTCTTTCCCACGCCCGGAACACCGGTAATGCCAACGCGCCGGGCGCCGCCCGTTTCGGGAAGCAACCGTCCGAGGACTTCCTGCGCCAGGGCTTCGTGACGCGGCGAGGTGCTCTCGACCAGCGTGATGGCGCGCGCCAGGACCGTGCGATCGCCGCGCCGGACCCCCTCCACGTACTCCTCCACGTCCCAGCGCGCGGGGTTCACCCGGGATGCAGGTTTCGATGTGGATCCAGTCGCCGGCGCGCCCGAGGCTCGATCGCCGCCGTGCGTCTCGACCGGCCAAAGCCGCTCCGGCCGACTCGAACCCGCCGAATCCGGGAGGGCGGATGCACGTTCGCGCTCGTCGCGGGCGGCTGACCGGAGATCGTTCATGGGGTGGATCGTCGGGGCACGGCGCACTTCAGCCGCCCGACAAGCGTTGCTCGAGTTCACCGATGATCTGCCGCGCCGCCTCCGGGATTCGCGTGCCCGGTCCGAACACGGCAGCGGCGCCGTTGTGCCGGAGGAAATCGTAGTCCTGGGCTGGGATGACGCCGCCGACGATGATCATGATGTCGTCGCGGTTGAGGCGGGCGAGTTCCTCCCGCAATTGGACGAGGAGCGTCTTGTGTCCGCCGGCGAGGGAACTGATGCCGACGATGTGCACATCGCCTTCGACCGCCATCCGCGCGGTCTCTTCCGGTGATTGGAAGAGCGGCCCGATGTCGACATCAAAACCAAGATCGGCATAAGCAGTTGCGACCACCTTGGCGCCCCGATCATGGCCGTCCTGTCCCATCTTGGCGATCAGGATGCGGGGCCTGCGGCCGTGGTGTTCGGCGAAGGCCTCGGTCAGCTTGCGAACGGCCTCGAAATCGCCGCTGCCCGTGAATTCCGACTCGTAAACGCCGGTGACGGAGCGGATGACCGCCTGGTGCCGACCGAACGCCGATTCCAGTGCGAACGAGATCTCGCCGAGGGACGCGCGCGCGCGGGCCGCGTCGATCGCCAGCGCGAGGAGGTTACCCTCCGCCTGAACCGGCGGCGTGTCGAAGGGCATCGAGGACCGCCTTGACCCGGGGCTGATCGCGATTCGCCTTGAGGGACTGAAGGCGCTGAATCTGCGCGATGCGCACCGCGGTGTTGTCCACCTCGAGGACGGGGATGGATTCCTGGCGATCGAGGCGATGGCGATTGACCCCCAGGATGACCTCCTGTCCGGAGTCGATGCGCGCCTGGCGGCGCGCGGCGGCTTCCTCGATCCGCAGTTTCGGCAGACCGGTCTCGATGGCCTTGGCCATGCCGCCGAGCGCCTCGACCTCCTGGATGTGGGTCCAGGCCCGGCGCATGAGGGAGGTCGTCAACGCCTCGACGAAATAGGAACCTGCCCACGGATCGATGACCCGCGTGATGCCGGTCTCCTCCTGGAGCAGGAGCTGTGTGTTCCGGGCAATCCGTGCCGAAAAATCCGTCGGCAACGCAATCGCCTCGTCCAGTGAATTCGTGTGAAGGGACTGAGTGTGACCGAGGGCGGCGGCCATGGCCTCGATGCAGGTCCGCGTCACATTGTTGTACGGATCCTGTTCCGTGAGGGACCAACCTGACGTCTGCGAATGCGCCCGCAAGGCCATCGACTTGGGGTTTTTCGGATGGAACGGACCGCATCAACTTCGCCCAGAGCGCGCGGGCTGCCCGCATCTTGGCGATCTCCATGAAGAAGTTCTTCCCCTGCGCCCAGAAGAACGAGAGACGCGGGGCGAACGAGTCGATGTCGATCCCCGCCCGCAGGCCGGTCCGCACATATTCGAGGCCATCCGCCAGGGTATAGGCCATTTCCAGGTCAGCCGGAGCGCCGGCCTCCTGCATGTGGTAGCCGGAGATGGAGATCGAATTGAACTTCGGCATCCGCGCCGAGGTGAAGGTGAAGATGTCGGCGATGATCCGCATCGAGGGAGCAGGCGGATAAATATAGGTGTTCCGCACCATGTACTCCTTCAGGATGTCGTTCTGGATGGTCCCGGAGAGTTGTTCGACCTTAACCCCCTGCTCCTCCGCCGCCACGATGTAGAACGCCAGGATCGGGAGCACCGCGCCGTTCATCGTCATCGAGACCGAGATCCGATCCAGCGGAATGCCATCGAAGAGCACCTTCATGTCCAGGATGGAGTCCACCGCCACACCCGCCTTCCCAACATCGGCAAAGGCGCGCGGATGATCCGAGTCATAGCCGCGATGGGTGGGAAGATCGAAAGCAACCGAGAGGCCCTGCTGACCGCCAGCGATGTTGCGTCGGTAAAATCCGTTGGATTCCTCGGCCGTGGAAAACCCGGCGTACTGCCGCACCGTCCACGGCCGCGACACATACATCGACCCATACGGGCCGCGAAGGAACGGCGGAAGCCCGGGGACGCTGTCCAGCCCCTCACAGGCGGTGAGATCCGCCGCGGTGTAGAGCGGTTGAATATCGAGTTGCTCGAGCGTCCGCTCGATCCACGCCTCCGGTGGCCGGCCGGTTTCCTGATCGAAACGCGTCCGCCACTCCGCGGCCGTGGCTGTCGAAACGGGCACCTCGTACGGCAGGGCGGCAAAATCGGGAAAAGGTTTCATGGAATGATCCCTCCCAGTTTCCGGGTGATTTGGGCGAGGACCTCAACGGCATCGGCGCGCATGTGGACAAAGGCGTCCACGCCCGCGGCCTTGTGGGCCTCGACCTGATCTGGAGGATGGCCGGCCAGCACGACAATCATTCCCGGCCGGACCGCCCGGAGGGAATGGATCAGCGGCCCAACCAGGGCTGGATAGGTCTCGTCGGTGGAGCAGATACAGACGATGCTGGCTTTGGCTTCAATCGCTGCCGCGGCAGCCTCGTCGGGGGTGGCGAAACCGGCCGGACTGATGACATCCAGACCGGCTGCCTCGAGAAAGCCTCGGGCGAAATCGGCTCGCGCCTTGTGCTGGCGGACCGGGCCCATGTTGGCGAGGAAGACGATCGGACGTTGACCGGTGCGCGTCGCGTACGCATCCACGGCATGGCGGATCCGCTCGAAGCCTTCGGCTAGACGGACCAGGCACACCGGTGTGATCGGGGCGTCCGGTCGATCCTGGATCCGGGCCGCGCGCGTGATTTCCCCGAGGGTCGCACCGGCGATCGCGGCCGCGATGCAGGCCTCGAAGAGGTCCTTGTTGTTGTCCTTCTCCATGCGATCGACGATCGACCCCAGGCGGTCCAGGACGCCCCGGTGGCGCGCATCATCGGCCGCCGTGCGGGCGGATGCGATCTGCTGGCTTCGGCGCCGATGGAACGTAGCGTGATCGACCGGGGGAACCTCGAGCGGCTTCTCTGCCGCGTTCGCGTAGACGTTGGTTCCAATCAGACTTTCGCGTCGCTGGGCCACGCTCCGCAGGCGGGCCTCTGCCGTTTTTGCACATTCCCGCTGGGGCCAGCCCGCGCGCATGCACCGGGTCATTCCACCCTGTCGCTCAATCTCCTGGAACACCCCCCATGCCTGCCGCGCCAGGTCGTTCGTCAGGGACTCGACAAACCACGAACCCCCCGCGGGATCGATGACCCGGGTCAGATGGCATTCGTCCCGGAGCACGAGCTGTTGATTGCGGGCCACGCGCTGCGAGAACTCCGTGGGCGGACGCAGGACCTCGTCAAACGGCCCCACCTGCATGCTGTCGCAACCTCCCAGCACGCCGGAGAACGCCTCGACCGCCGAACGGAGGATGTTCACGTACGGATCGTAGCGCGTCTTGTTGATGAGGCTCGTGCGGACATGGAGGGAAGCGCGCTGGGAGGCCTCGGACGCCCCAAGGGCGGACACCAGCCGCGCCCAGAGCAATCGCGCCGCCCGCAACTTGGCGATCTCCATAAAGAATCGTGTGCCCACCGTGTAAGCAAACCGGATCCGGGGGGCGGCGTCCTCGACGGCGAGACCGCGAGCGTGCAACTCGCGGAGATATTCCAGGGCAGTGGCGAGGGTGAACGCGAGTTCCTGGGCGGCGTGGGCTCCGGCCTCGTGCCAGGCGCGACTGTGGACACAGATTGTCTGGAGTCGCGGGGCATGCCTCGCCGCCCATGAGGTCAGGCTGGCCATCTCGAGGAACGCGGCCTCGAGAGATTGCGGGAGCCGGCCCTCGTGGGAGAGCACTCCCAGAGGATCGATCTCGATGCACCCCTGCAAACGTGCCGGATCGCAGCCGCGCTCGCGCGCCAGCGCCACCAGCAACGCGCCAACCGGCATTCCCGATGCCCCGGAACGAATGAAGAGCGGCACCTTTTCCAGATCGATTCCCTCCAGGGCACGCGCCAGGTCCTCGAGGGAGGCGAGCGACAACCCGCCGACGCCGACTTCGCCGGGCTGCGCCCAGTCCGGGTCGGCTCCCTGCCGGGTGGCACGGTCCAGGACGATGTTCAGCGCGGTCAGGCCCCGGTCCAATCCGGAGCGCGCCGCGTCGTTGAACTCCGCTGCCCCGGGCACCGCGATCTCCTGGGAGACCTCCCACGGGTGTGACAGGTAGCCCGACGCGCGCGTGCCACGAACGAAAGGGGCAAAACCCGGCAGCGAGGCGGCATGAGGCGGAAGGGGTGTATCAACCCCACGGTAAAGCGCGCGCAGTGTGATCCCTTCCGGCGTGGCGGTGAGCATGCGCTTGTCGAAAGGCGCCCCCTTGAGCTCCGCTTCCACGAGTGTCTTCCATTGCTCTCCGCTCGCGGTAGGAAACTCGGCGAGAAGCGGCTGCGGTTCCGCGGGGACAGTCGGTGGCGTGGCGGTCATCGCAATCGCGGATTAGTTGTCAAGGGTCTCGACCGTGACGTCATGGCGACGTCCCTGGATCGTCAGGACAAGGCGCCGGCCGTTCGACGGCCTTGCGCGGACCACGGGTTCTGACAATGGCGCGGGCACGGGCGTGACGGCGACCGCGGGAACAGGCGCGGCGTCGGGGGCGGCCGGCGCCGGTTTCATCAGCGCCTCGACCTGCTGTGGGAACATCGCGAAGAGCACGGCCGTTTCGTCATCCGGTGGCAGCCCTTTCTCCGCGCATTGCTGACGGTACTTCGCCATGCCCGGCTCGAGCAGGTCGGCGGGTCGTTCTGTGATCGGCTTGCGTTCGGTCTGGCGCTCGACCTGGGCGAGGACGGCGCCGTCGATCGGACCCGGGGTCCTGCCGTACTTGCCGAGGGCAATGTCCTGGGCGGGCTGGCAGATCATTTTCCAGCGTCCGAATTTGACGTTCATCATCGCCTGGGTGCCGACGATCTGCGAAGTCGGGGTCACCAGCGGCACCCATCCGAGGGCCTCGCGCACGACCGGGATCTCCTTGACCACCTCGTCGAATTTTCCGGCCATCCCCTGCTCTTTGAGCTGATTCCGGAAATTGGAGAGCATCCCTCCCGGCACCTGGAAAATAAGGATGTCGGAATCGACGCGTTCATTCGCGGGACTCGTGAACTTCTCGAGTTCCTTGTAAACGCCTTCGAAGTGGGAGCGAAGTTGGGCGAGCTTCCCGGTGTCGAACTGCGGCTTGCGGGGGTGTCCCTCGAGGAGGGCCAGCATGCGCTGGGTGTCCGGCTGGGAGGTGCCGTTCGCAAACGGGACGATCGACACCTCGACGCAATCGACTCCAGCGTCGATGGCCGCGAGGTAACTCGCCGCTCCCAGGCCCGCCGTATCATGGGTGTGGAGGGTGATCGGAAGGCCCACCTTGCGCTTGAGTTCCTGCACGAGCTGGTAGGCGATCCGCGGCTGGAGGATACCGGACATGTCCTTGATGCCGATCGAATCGCAGCCGAGCCGCTCCAGTTCGACGCCCATGGCAACGAAGTTCTCAATGGTGTGAACCGGGCTGAGCGTGTAACAGAGCTCCCCCCGGGCGTGCCGCCCGTGGCTCTTCACCGCACGAATCGCCGTCTGCAGGTTCCGAACGTCATTGAGGGCATCAAAGATCCGGAAGATGTCCATGCCCGCCTCGGCAGCGCACTTGACAAAGGCCTCGACGACGTCATCCGGGAAGCTGGCGTATTGCACAATGTTTTGCCCCCGCAGGAGCATCAGGTGCGGCGTCTTGGGCGCCGCCTTCTTCAATGTACGCAGGCGATCGAACGGGTTCTCGCCCAGATATCGCAGACAGGCGTCGATCGTGGCACCTCCCCAGGTCTCGAGACCGTGGAAGCCCATCCCATCGAGGACAGGTGCTGCCGGCAGCATTTGACGGGTGGTCATCCGTGTCGCCGCCATGGATTGGTGGCCGTCGCGCAGGACGGTGTTGTTGAAAAGGACAGTTGCGTTGCTCACGGGGACAATCGGTGTTCAGGGTCCTGTCTCGCCTGGTGCCGCCCTCCGGGGCTGCCCCGTGCGAGCCAACCGCTCGGTGTGATCGGACAAGACGTGAGATCCACTCGGATCCCTGCTCTCCTCCTCCCATCCGCTTGGTATACATTCACCTTCGCACTTCTGAAAGGCTTTCCGCCGTTTGCCGGGGCCCAAGGATCTTTTGCCATGAGCGAGGCCAATATCCGTAGCGTCGCTTCTCTTGGAGCCCGTCTGGGCTCCGCCAGGGCACCCGGATCCGATGGCGAGGAGTGTTCGTGAATCTGCCCCCTGCGGGCGCACACACGGCGGCGGCCGACAACCGCCTGGTGGCTTGAACAGCCCGTCAGGGTGACAAGGTCACGGACGATGATGGATGCGCCGACACCACCGCGGCCGGACGAACGCAACACAGGAGAAAATCCCCAACGCGAACAGTCTCGGAGAAACCTCGGCGAGGCGCCGACCGCAGGAGCGGGGAATTGGTGCTGCCTTTGAAAACAAGGAGCCAAACCGATCGGTTCGTGTCGCGCGCCACGTGTTCGCGGTACTCCTCCTCCGTGAGAAAATGTGATTCCCCAAGGGTGCGACAAAACCCACGATCGTCGCTTCTCTGGCGCGGAGGCCTGGCCTGCACATAGAAGACATTCTCTCCCAGGTAAAACTCGAGGCCCGCCCAGAAGCGATCCGCGTAGACGACACCCGCCTTTTCGCGAGCCAGGACCCGGGAGGCCATCCGAACCGAGGAATTGCGCCCCAGTCGGGTCTCCACGGTCGGGTACGCGACGACGAACACCAGGCAGGCGATGGCCATCCCCCCCGCGATCGCCAGGCGCCCCCGGTCCCGGATCCGCCAGAACCCATGGCCCCGGAACCACAACCACGCGCGCGAGCACACCAGCGCCGCCCACGGCGCGAACGGGACCGTGTATGTCGGAAGTTTCGATGAGATGATCGAAAACACCGTGAGACCGGTCAGGACAAGCCACAACTCCAGCGGCCACTCGCGGACATGCCCCGCGAGGGCGCGGACGGTTCCCGAGCGGCGCCAGCGTGCGAGGCCGACCCACACGGGAAGCCACCAAGGCAGCCAGCCTGCCGCCGTCACCAGGAGGTGATAGTAAATCGGACCTCGACGGCCGTCGGGATGACCCGCGACCCGACCAGCCAATTCGCGCTTGAAAAAGAAGTCCTTCAACTCGGGATGCCGCCGCATGAGGTCGAGAAACCAGGGCGCCCCCAGGACGAGAACCGCCGCCAGGAGCCGAACCGGCCGGAGGGCGCGCAGGCCATCGCGATCCCGACGAATCCAAAGCCCCACGGTCAGACCCAGGAGCGGAACGAGCGCGGCAGTGGCCTTCGTCCACCAACCAAACCCAAACGCGAGGCAGCAGGCGAGCCACCACCTCCAGTCCCCCCCGCGATGACGGCATTCGCACCACGCCGCAATTCCCAGGGTGGTCCAACCCGCCAGGAGCATGTCCGGCGTCAGCATCCGGGCCAGAAACCAGAACTGGGGGAACGTCGCGCACATCAGGACGGCCCACCACGCCACCCGTCCTCCGTAAAGCCGCCACGCGGTCCAACCGAGCCCCCCAAGCGCCAGCAGGGCGCCAAAGAGTGAGGGGATCCGCGCGGCGACCTCGTTGACGCCAAAGACACGCAGCGAGACCGCCGTCACCCAATAAGTGAGCGGCGGCTTGTCGTAGTGGCCGAAGTCCGCCATCCGCGGTTCCCACCAGGAACCGTCGGGTTCGAGCATCTCCAGGGCGATATTGGTGTACCGCCCCTCGTCCGGTTCGCTCAGACCGCGGTGCCCCAACCCGACGCACAGCAGGACCAGAACCCCCGCGCTCAAGGCAACCCAGGACCGCCAGGCGCTGCCCGCGGCAGCCAGCGCCGCGCCCCAGTCCGTCTTCAGGGCGGAGTCACCCGGCGGGCGTGCTTGCATCGTGGTTGGACGGAAACGGCGGCATCGCACATCCAAGCCGTCGAAGCGCTTCTAGCCCCGTTGCGCCGGGATGGGCAAGCGCGATGCAGACGGTCGATAACCATCATAAAGGACCTGTCCCTTTGTTGAGGCGAAGGTCGGGGACGCGAGGATTTCGACTGACGCTCCGGCGCATCGGGGGTAGGTCTCCGATATGGCTCCAATCGCGTCCCCTCTGGAGACGGTGCCCGGGTCGATGCCGCCTCGATGGATCCTGCTGCTTGCCGTGTTCCTGGCGATCGGTATCCCCGCCCGGAGTGAGATCGACATCCTTCGCCTCCCTGACGGTGGGGTTCAGCCGCGAGTCGCCATGGGCCGGGATGGCACGCTCCATGTCGTCTTCCTGCGGGGCAAACCAGCGGCCTCCGACGTGTGGTACGCGCGACGGGGTCCCCAAGCCACCAACTGGGAATCGGTCGTCCGCGTGAATTCCAGGCCGGGGTCGGCCGTGGCAATGGGCACGGTCCGCGGCGTTCAACTCGGACTGCGGCCGAACGGATTCCCCGCCATCCTTTGGAATGGCTCGGGAAAGGCGGTGGGCCATTCAGGAATGCCACTGGAATTCGCGACGCAGCGGGCGGTCGCGACGCAGCGGGAGGAACGGGGCTTCACCGGCGAGCAGGACGTGATTCGCCACACCGGCGCTCTGGACGGCGGGGGGTCGGTTGCCGTGGGTGGTGCCGACATCCTCGCGGCATGGCATGGTTTCCCAGAGGCAGCCGAACCGAACCCCGCGAGCCCGAGTGAATCCCAGCGTGGCGTGTTCATCGCCGTATCACATAATGGCGGCATCGACTTCGAACCCGACCAGCGGGTGGATTGGGTGGGGGATGGAGCCTGCGGATGCTGCGGATTGCAGGCCGCCGGCCGCCCGGACGGCGGGTTCGCCATTCTGTATCGGCGGGCGCGCGAAGGCATGCACCGTGATGCCGTCCTCCTCATGGGAAGCCCGGACGATCATCCCTGGCGGCGGGTCGTGCTGGATGAATGGCGGCTCAACTCGTGTCCGATGAGCACCGCCGCACTGGCGTGGGCGGGCGAGGTGTGGCTGGCGGCATGGGAAACCCGTGAAGAGATCCGCCTTGCCTGCGTCGATCCGCGCACCGGCGACGTCACGCCCGTCGTCTCGCCTCGCGGCCAGGGCCATCGCAAGCATCCGTCATTGGCACTCCGGCCGGACGGCGGACTTCTGCTGGTCTGGGTCGAAGATACTGGCTGGAACCGCGGCGGGTCGGTGGCGTGGCAGCTTTACGGTCGGGACCTCCGACCCGACGGCGAACTGGGTCGCCGCGAAGGCGTTCCGGTCTGGGGTTCGGCAGCGGCGTTTGCCGCGACTGGAGGACGGTGCGGTTTGGTGTATTGATACCGGATTGACGTGGGATGCGGACGGGAGCACCCCGCCGCAACCGGCGGGCGGGGAATTGACGCTTGACGGTCCTTTACGCCCCTTTCTAGCCTGTCTGCATCTTGGACAACTGGCTGGTCCGCCAGCGAGCAAAGTCGGTGATCCGCCGGCTTTTTTGTTCTCCGGAGGGCAAGCCGACGACCTATGAACGCAGAATTGCTGGCAGTGCTGGAGTACTGGGAGCGCGAGAAAGGCATCAGTCGCGACATCCTTGTGCGCGCCGTCGAAGAGGCGTTGGTCTCGGCGGCCAGGCGTGCCGTGGGCCCGGCCCGCGATCTGCGGTGCAGCATCGATCCCAAGACAGGCGCCATCAAGGCATTCGCCCGCCTTATTGTCAGCGACAGGGTCATCTCCAAGCACGATCAGATCTCAATCCCGGAGGCGCGGCGAATGAAGGCGGACGCCCAGATTGGGGATGAAATCGAGGTCGAAGTGACCCCGGCCGATTTCGGCCGCATTGCCGCGCAGAACGCCCGGCAGGCGGTCATGCAGCAGCTCCGCAAGGCCGAAAAACAACTCATCCTCGAAGAGTTCAAGGACCGCGTGGGGGACATCGTCAGCGGGGTCGTTCGCCGTTTTGAACGATCCGATGTCGTCGTTGATCTCGGTCGCTACGAGGCGCTATTGCCGAATCGCGAACGCGTGCCCACCGAGGAATACCAGGCCGGAGAACGGCTCCGCGGCTACGTCAAGGCGGTCGAGACCACCGCTCACGGCCCGGAGATCATTCTCAGCCGCGCCGACCCGATGTTCGTCATTAAACTGTTCCAACTCGAGGTGGCCGAGATTGGCGACGGCACCATCGAGGTGAAGGCCATCGCGCGCGAACCGGGCTATCGGACCAAACTGGCGGTCTATTCCCGGGATCCGAAGGTGGATCCGGTCGGCGCCTGCGTAGGGCTCCGGGGGCAGCGGGTCAAAAACATTGTTCGCGAGCTCAACAACGAAAAGGTGGATATCGTGCCGTGGTCATCGGACATCCGCACCTATATCAGCGCGGCGCTTTCTCCGGCGAAGCTCAAGAGCTTCGAAGTGGACGAGGCGAACAAACGGGTGAAGATCCGGGTGGCGTCCGATCAGCTTTCGCTGGCGATCGGGCGGCGGGGCCAGAACGCCCGCCTCACGAGCAAACTCACCGGATGGTACGTCGACATCGAAGAAGAGGCCATTGCGCCCGTGATGGGCTTCGAGGAAAAAGTGGCCGAGGCGATCATGAACCTTGCCGGGATTCCCGGGATCACCGAGACCCAGGCAAGCGCGCTCGTGCACATGGGATTTCATTCATTCGACGATCTCTCCCAGGCAGAGGTCGAAGATCTTCAATCCAACCCCGAGATCGGAGAACAGGCCGTCGCCATCCTTGCCGCCGTTCAGGCAGAGGCCTTGCGTCGGCATGGATCGGGACCGCCGTCGGTCCCGGACGCATTGTGACCTGGTTCGGCCCCGGGACGTGGTGCCTCGCGTCCGCAGCCGTCGATACATTATGCCGGTTCGTATTTACGATATCGCCCGCAAGCTAGGCTTGGAGAGCAAAGTCGTGCTCTCGAAGGCCAAAGACCTCGGCATCACGAATGCCAAGGTGGCGTCCAGCACCCTGGACAAGATCACCGCCGAGTACCTCGAGGAAAAACTCCTTCCCTTCGCCTCGATCCCTCAGCCAACCTCGGGCCCCTCGGCGGCCGAACCCGCGCCCGCCGAAGTCGGACCCGCGACATCCGGTGAACCGGCGCCGGTCCCTGTCGAAGCCACCGTCGCGCTGCCCTCAAAGCTGGAGCTCCCCGTTCCGACGCAGGAAATCCCCGCCGCCCCCGCAGAAATGTCACCGGTTGAACCGCCGCCGTCCGCGCCCGAGCACCCTCCCGTGGAGGAATCGGCGGCCGCCCCGGAATTGCCGGTCATCGAGGTGCGCGAGATCACACAGCCGCCAGCTCCATCGCCCGTGCCGGCGATGGAGCCGCCTCCCGCGGCACCGGCGCCCGCTCGGCCCTCCGCAATGCCTTCTTCGCCGCCCGCGGAGGTGCCATCGGCCGCAGCGCCGGCGGCAACCCCTGCCGCGGCACCCCAGCCATCCCCGATGCCGTTGCCTTCCGCGACCCCTCCAACCGCGGTTCCACCGGCGGGTCCGTCGGCGGAAGCGCCTCCGCCAACGCCTGCGCCTCCGCCACCCTCTCCACCGGTGCCCCAGCCGCCACCCTCACCGCCGCCCCCGCGGACGCCCGGGCTCGGTGAGCTCGTGGGCCGCATAGAACTTCCCCAACGACGACCGCCCGGTCGCGCCGCCCCACCTCCGGCTCCCGTGCCCGGCCGGCGCCCGGAACCGCCAGGACGTGGCCGACCTGGCGTGCAGCCTCCGGTCCGTGGAGGGGCCCCTGCGGGATCCGGTCGGGCGCCGGCGCCCCAGGGCCCCGCCCCAAAGCCGGCGGCCGCTCCCGGGAAGGCACCGCTCCTACCAGAGTTCGTTCCACCGACCGACGGCCAGTCCATCAGTCTCAAGCCCCCGATTATAGTCCGCGATCTTGCCGAGAAGATGGGGATCAAGGCCTACCGCCTCCTCCACGATCTCATGGAGCTGGGCGTCTTCGCCAACCTCAACCAGGCGGTCGACGAAAAGGTCGCGCAGTTCATTGCGGCCCGACACGGGTTCCGTTTCGAAGTCGAGCGGCGCGAAAAGGGGGCTGGGCAGGTTCACGGGCCCGCCAGGAAGGTGGAACTGGACATCGAGGATCACCCCGAGGACCTGAAGCCGCGGCCCCCGGTGATCACCATCATGGGGCATGTCGACCATGGCAAGACGACGCTGCTGGACGTCATCCGGTCATCCAATGTCGCCGCGAAGGAGGCCGGCGGGATTACCCAGCACATCGGGGCGTACACGATCCAGGTGCCTCATCCGGAGCGTCCGGATCAGCTTCAACAACTCACGTTCCTGGACACCCCCGGCCATGCCGCCTTCAGCGCGATGCGCGCGCGTGGGGCGAATGTCACCGACATTGTCATCCTCGTGGTGGCGGCGACGGAGGGAGTCATGCCTCAGACCATGGAGGCGGTGAACCACGCGAAGGCGGCGCGGGTCCCGATCATGGTGGCCGTCAACAAGTCCGATCTGCCGGCTGCCAATCCCCTTCGTATCCGCCAGCAGCTTCAAGAACACGGTCTGGTGCCCGAGGAATGGGGCGGCGAGACAATCTACGTCGACGTTTCCGCCATAACGCGGCAAGGCGTCGATCAGCTTCTGGCGATGCTCGTGCTGCAGGCCGAGATCCTCGAACTGAAGGCCAACCCCAGCCGGAGGGCAAAAGGCAACGTCATTGAATCGGGACTGGAACCGGGCGGGCCGACGGCCACCGTCCTCGTGCGCAAAGGGACCCTCCGCCAGGGGGACACAATCATCTGCGGTCAGTTCTATGGACGAACGCGGGCCCTGATCAATGAGGAGGGTGATCGGTTGAAGGAGGCCGGTCCCTCGGTGGCCGTGAAGGTCCTCGGCCTCAATGGAGTCCCGGAGGCGGGCCTGGAATTCAACGCAGTCGAGACCGAGCGTGTGGCCCGGCAACTCGCCGAGGCGCGCGAACTCGAGGTCAAGGCGGCCGGACGCGAGCATGGACCGCGGGTCACGTTGGAGAACCTGTTGAAGGTGATCGAACAGCAGTCCGCCAAGGTGTTGAAGGTGGTGGTGAAGGCGGACACGCAAGGGTCCGTGGAGGCGATTGTCGAGGCCCTCAAGAAGATCGAGAGCAACAAGGTCACGCTGGAGATCATCCACAGCGCCGTTGGAACCATCAGCGAGAGTGACGTGGTCCTCGCCGCATCGGCGAAGGGGATCATTGTGGGGTTCCACACCCGTCTCGACAACGGTGTGCCTGCCGCCACCAAGCGCGAAGGCGTGCAGATCAAGCAGTACGAGATCATCTACGAACTCATCGACGAGGTTCGTGACGCAATGGCGGGATTGCTGGATCCGGAGCTGAAGGAGGTCACCCTCGGCGCCGCGGAGGTCCGCCAGATCTTCGAGCTGTCCAAGGGCGGGCGCGTGGCCGGCTGCATGGTGCTCAACGGCCGGATCGTTAAGGGCAAGGCGCGGATCGTCCGGCGCAAGGAGGTCATCCACGACGGCATTCTCCAGACGCTCCGGCGCTACCAGGATGAGGTCGGGGAGGTGCGATCCGGGCTTGAATGCGGCATCCGGGTGTCCAGTTTTGACGAGATTGAAATCGGGGACGTGATTGAGAGCTACACCGTCGAGAAGATCCCCCAACACCTTTAGCGGCCAGAGGCCCGGACGGGCTGTGATCCGTCCCGGCGGAAATCCTGTCGAATGCACCGCGTCCGTTACGAGCGAGTTCGCGAGCTCCTCAAACGCGAGCTTGGAGAAATCATCCGCCGTCAAATCCCGCTTCAGGAGGGCGGCGTCATTTCCGTGAATGATGTCGCCCTGGCGCGCGATCTGCAATCGGCCAGGGTTTATGTCAGCATCATCGGGACGGCCGAACAACAGAAGCGCGGCGAGGAACTCCTCGTCCAGAACACCGTCGCGATCCAGAATCTGCTGGGACAGGCGGTGGTCTTGCGGTACACACCGCACCTGCGGTTCCTGCTGGATGACTCGGTTGCGCGCGGGGACCGGATCCTGAGTATTCTCGACGAAATCGAACGCGGCTCCCACCCCTCATGACGTTGCCGTGGGATACCCTGCCGCCCATGCTCGACGCATTGCGCGAGGCGGCCTCGGTTTGTGTCGTCGGCCATGTCCGGCCGGACGGCGACTGCATTGGCTCGCAATTGGGCCTCGGTCTGGCCCTGCGCAATGCCGGCAAGCAGGTGACCGTCTGGAACCAGGATCCCCTTCCCCGCAAACTCGCGTTTCTCGATCCCGAGGGTCTCCTGTCCAGCCCGCGACCCGGCGGTAGCTTTGACTGCGTTGTGGCCGCCGATTGCGCCACCTTCGAGCGCCTTGGCACGGCGGCGGATTGCATCCGGGACCGGCGGGTCCTTCTCAACATCGATCATCATGCCTGCAACACCCACTACGGCGATCTCAACTGGATTGTGTCCGAGGTCCCGTCGACCGGCGAGCTGGTCCTCGAGCTCCTGAAGCGGGCCCGCTGGCCCATCACGCCGCGCATCGCGGATTGCCTGTTCACGGCCGTGTCCACGGATACGGGTTCCTTCCGTTATGCCACGACGCGCCCGGAGACGTTCTGCGCGGCGGCCGAACTGGTCGGCCACGGCGCCGATCTCGGCCGCATCGGCCATTGCGTCTACGACTCCCACCCGATCTCTCGCTTTCGACTCCTGCGGCACGTCTATAGTGAGAGCCGTCTGACCCACGGCGATCGCATCGCCTATTTGTGGCTGCGCAAGGGGGACTACGGGCGTTTCGGCGCCGAGCGTGAGGAGAGCGAGGGGCTCATCGATCACATTCGCGCGATTGAACCGGTGGTGGTCGCCTGTGTCTTCGAGGAACTGGACGACGGGATGGTCCGGATCAGTCTTCGTTCCAAGTGCGACGCGGTGGACGTCAACGTGGTCGCCCAGCAATTCGGCGGAGGCGGCCACCGCGCGGCCGCGGGCGCGCGACTGCGCGGGACTCGACTGGCGGTTCAACGGCGGGTCCTGCGTGCCTTGCGCAATGCGCTCGACACCTCCGAACCTTCCTGATGGTTGCCCCGCTCGATCCTTTCGACGGCGCCCTGCTGGTCGATAAGCCCTCCGGTCTGACTTCTCACGACGTGGTCGATCGCCTGCGCCGGCACCTCGGCATCAAGCGCGTCGGCCATTGCGGCACGCTCGATCCCCTGGCTACCGGCCTGCTGGTCATTCTCCTCGGACGTGCCACCCGATTGTCCGAGAGCCTGATGGCCTCGGACAAGGTGTACTCCGGGCGGATCAAGTTTGGCGAAACGACACGGACCTATGATGCGGATGGCGAGTTGGTCGCGTCGCTCCCGGTGCCCCCGTTGAGCGTGGAAATCCTCAACGAATCGGCCGCGTCCTTCGTGGGGGACCTCATGCAAACGCCTCCGATGGTCTCGGCCGTGAAAATCAAAGGGGTGCCTCTCTACAAGCTGGCGCGGAAGGGCGTCGAGGTCCCTCGCGAGCCGAGATTGGTCCACGTCTACACCTTCCGTTTCAGCGCCTACCAGGAACCCTTCGGCGACTTTCGTCTCGCATGCACGAAAGGCACCTATGTCCGCGTCATCGCGCACGAACTCGGGGAAAAGACCGGGTGCGGCGCGCATCTCGCGTCGCTTCGCCGGACCGCCAGCGGGGATTTCCAGGTCAGCCATGCCACGGCCCTGGATGTCCTTCTCGGTCTCCGTCGCGAGGAGGTCCAGGTCCGGATCGTTCCGTTCGCGCGCCTGGTCGCCCCATGAGGCTGCTCGCTGAACCGTCGCGCGTCGGGCCGGGTCCGGCCCCTGTCAGCCTTGCCATCGGCGTGTTCGACGGCGTCCATCTGGGCCACGAGGCGGTCATCCGTCAGACCCTCGCCGACGCGCGGACCGCGCGGGGACAAGCCGTCGTCGTAACCTTTGACCGGCACCCCAACGCGGTGGTCGCCCCGGAGCGCACGCCGCCGATGATCTACCCGCTATGGCGACGCCTCGATGTGCTCGCCGGTCTCGGCCTCGACGCGACCCTGGTGTTCACCTTCGACGTCGAGTTCAGCCGGCAGACCGGCGAGGAGTTCCTCGGGAATCTGCTCCGTGGCTTCGAGCGCGTGGTCAGCGTCTGCGTCGGGGCCGGTTTCGTGTTTGGCTACCGCCGCAGCGGGGATGTCGACCTGCTGAAACGCCTGGGGGCCCGCGAGGGTTTCCAGGTCCATGGCATTGAACCCTTGACTCTCGAAGGAGCGCCGATCAGCAGCACCCGGGTCCGGGACTGCATTGGGGCGGGCGATTTCCCGGGCGCATCCAGGCTGCTTGGCCGGAGGTATGGATTGGCCGGCGAGGTCCGGCCCGGTGACCGGTTGGGCCGCCACCTGGGATTTCCGACGGCGAACCTCGACGTGACAGGCCTGGTGTTGCCGCCGTCGGGTGTGTACGCCGCGATCGCCATCGCGCCGGGACTGCGTCATGCCGCGGCCGTCAATATCGGGACCCGGCCCACGGTGGACGGCGAGAGCGGAGAGAAGCGGGTCGAGGCGCACCTTCAGGGATTTGACGGTGACCTCTACGGGAGGCGATTGGAGATCGAGTTCGACCACCGATTGCGGGGCGAGAAGCGCTTTCCATCCCGGTCGGCGCTGGCAGACCAGATCCGTGAGGACGTCGGGGCGGTCCGGGACTGGGCGGGGAATAAGGGATTGATATGACCTCGTGCATTTCTATAGTCGCCACCGTGAAACGAAGACGAATCGTCTGGTGGGCGCCCACCGCCGCGCTGGTCATCCAGGCTGTCCTGGGCTCGGGTTGCGGCGGCATCCAGGGGAGCCATTCGGTGTCACCGGCATCGTTCTTCCTACCGGGGCTGATTCAAAACGACGAAGCGCCGCCTCCGGATCCGAAAGGCGACCACCCCGCCGCTGTCTCCGGCCCCCGCGAGAAGAAGCCGTTGCCCAGTTGATCCACGATTTCCATGCGATTCCCCCTTGCGCTCACCCTCAAGATCACGAGGCACATCATTAAACACAAGCTCCGGCGGACGCCCAAATTCGCGATGGTGCTGCAGTTGGAACCGCTGCACACCTGCAATCTGACCTGCACCGGCTGCGGCCGCATTCGCGAGTATTCCACCAGCCTCAAGGACATGGTGCCGCTGGAGAATTGCCTCGAGGCGGCCGCGGAATGCGACGCGCCGATGGTGTCGCATCTGCGGCGGCGAACCGCTGATCTATCCCAAGATCGAGGAACTGGTCGCCGGGCTGCTCGCGCCAGGGCCGCATCGTCTACGTCTGCACGAACGGCGTGTTCATGCGGAAGAAGATGCGGGATACCTGGCCGCGATCTATTCGCCGGCGCATCGGAACCGACGCTCGCCAGGCTGCTCGACGAAGAACTTGATTACCGACAAGGACGCCGAGACCATCCGGCAAGGCCGGCGAGACCGCCCGGCCGAACCGATCATCGCCCCGACCAATGGATGTACTGGAATGTCCACGTCGACGGCCTGGAATACACGCACGACCTGATCGTCGAACGCGAAGGCGTGTTCAAGGAATGCGTCGAAGCCATCAAGATGGCCAAGATCCTCGGCTACCAGGTCGCCACCAACACCACCGTCTACAAGGAAACCGACGTGCGGGAGATCGAGGAGATGTTCAAGTTCTTCTCCTCGCTCGGAGTGCGACGGCCACACGATTTCGCCCGGCTACGATTACGACGCCGCCAAGAAGGACATGGTCAAGCGCCTGGGCAAGGATCCCGAAGGATTTCTTTCTCACCCGCGACATGACGCGGCGAGAAGTTCGCGAAGATTCTGGAGTGGGGGAAGGCTTTCACGATCTTCGGCACGCCGGTCTATCAGGAATTCCTGGCCGGCAAACGCGACTGACCTGCACGGCCTGGGCGATTCCCACCCACAACGTCAACGGCTGGAAAGCGCCGTGTTACCTGATGACCGACGGCCATTATCCGGCTACCAGGAAATGCTCGAGAAAGTGGATTGGGACAAATACGGCGTCGTGGACGGCGTGGCGCGCGATCCGCGCTGCGAGAACTGCATGGTCCATTGCGGCTATGACCCCAGCGGCGCCCTCGGCACCAACTATCAGCGCGGCGACAACTGGAAGAACTTCAGATACAACTTCTGGCCGCAAACCCAAGCCGCCTGCGCCGACGGGCGCCAGGTGAACGCGCTTCAACGGCTTCTCCATCGGCAAAGGCCACCTGCCGAGGCCAAGGCCGCCATCAGCAGGCGCTATCCGGCGCAAGAATCGCGCCTTTGCAGCGCACACGGGAACGATCTACCGCGGCCAGCAGCGGCATCGTGCGACGGGACGAATCGGCGCACCGGCACGAAGCCCGGTCGCCGGATCGAGGCCGCGATGACAGCGAGACATTCGCCGGCCCAATCTCCGGGCTCCCCGTGAGCGCGCTGTTCCTTTCCCCGCCCAGTTTCGACGGTTTCGACGGCGGCGCCGGCTCGCGTTACCAGGCGCGGCGCGAAGTCACCAGCTTCTGGTATCCGACCTGGCTGGCGCAACCCGCCGCGCTCGTGCCCGGCTGCCAGGCTGCTGGATTGCCCGCCGCACGACGTCGACGTCGCACGAATGCCTGCGCATCGCGGCCGGGACTACGATCACGTCATCATCAACACCTCCACGCCGTCGCTGAAGAACGACTGCAAAGTCGCCGAGGCCATCAAACAGCAGAAACCCGACCACGCAAGATCGGCTTCGTCGGCGCCCACGCCGCGGTGCTGCCGACCGAGACCCTCAAGGCGTCCGCCGGCGATCGACTGGGTCGGGCGCAAGGAATTCGATTTCACCTGCAAGGAAGTCGCCGAAGGCCGGCCGCTCGCGACCATCGCCGGCCTTTCCTACAGGGACAAGGACGGCAAAATCAAACACAATCCCGAGCGCGAACTGATCCCAGAACATGGACGCGCTGCCGTGGGTGGCGGACGTTTACAAGCGCGACCTGCAGATCGAGAAATATTTCATCGGCTACCTGCTGCATCCCTACGTCAGCCTTTACACCGGCCGCGGCTGCCCGGCCCAATGCACGCTTCTGCCTCTGGCCGCAGACCATCGGCGGACACAAATACCGCGTCCGCTCGCCGCAGAACGTCGCCGACGAAATGGCCTACATGAAGAAGCTCTTTCCCCAGGTGCGGGAGTTTTTCTTCGACGACGACACCTTCACCGCGAACCTGCCGCGGGCGCGCGAGATCGCGCAAAAAGCTCGGCCCGCTCGGCCTGACCTGGAGCTGCAACAGCCGCGCGAACCTCGATTACGACACCATCAAGAGTTTCAAGGACTACGGCCTGCGCCTGTTCCTGGTCGGCTACGAAAGCGGCAACGACGAAACTCTCACGCGCATCAAGAAAGGGCGTGACCACTGGACGAAATGCGCCGCTTCACCAAGGCCTGCCACCAGGCCGGCGTCGTCATTCACGGCACGTTCATCCTCGGCCTGCCGGTCGAGACGAAAGAAACCATCGAGCAAACCATCCGATTTCGCGCAGGAACTGGACGTGTTCAGCCTGCAGGTCAGCCTGGCCGCGCCCTACCCGGGCACGGAGCTTTACGAAATGGCCCGACACAACGGCTGGTTCGTCAAGAAGGACAAGACCGACCTGGTCGAAGAGCGACGGCTTCCAGCAAAGCGCCCTCGAATATCCCGGGCTTGAGCAAGGAGGAGATCTTCGAGAGCGTCGACCGCTTCTATCACCGCTATTACCTGCGCCCCAAGCCGATCCTGCGCATCATCAAGACGATGCTGGAGGACAAGGACGTCTGCGTGCGGCGCTGCCGCGAGGGCTACGAATTCTTCAAGAGCCTGCGTCAGCGAAAGCACACATTGGCGGCGGCACGCCAGGCGGCCGAGGCATCACCTGCCGCCGCCTGAGACCGTCGCCCGTCTCGCCGCAGACCACCCAGGAGGCGCGGGAGGGCGGTTGAAGCAACCCGCCGTCAGTGGGAGTGGCAGCCGCATCCCTCGAAGGCCTCGGGCTCGGCATCGCCTTCGGGCGTGAAGAGCACCTGCCACGATCCATCCGGGAATTGGCGGGTTTCATGGGAGAAACCGCACAGGCCCAGCTTGGTGTAAAGCGGTACCGGTTCGAACGGAGCGATCACTCTCAAGGCCTGGCCGGGAATCAGCTTTTCGAGGGCCTCCTCAATCGCGGTGCATGGTGAACCGCCCGCCTCGAGGACCGGGCGCACGTCGAGCGTCAGGGCCTGAATAAATTCGATCGGCACCGCGGCGGGCCGACAGGAGGCACGCGCCCCTGGGTCCGGCCGGAATCCGGGATCGGCAAAGCTCCCCCGGGCGATGCGGACGCGCCAGATCTCCGGTCCGCGATCGAGATACTCCCATCGGAACGCCCCGGCGTGTTCGGCGGCGAACTGGTAATAGAGCGGGAGCGGATCGTGATCGTTAACGAGCAGGATGGCGGAACCCTCCGGGAGGGCGTCCCAGGTCGCGAAAAGCAGGGGATGCCGCTGTTTGGGGGGCATGGGTCGCACGTCGATTTCGATGGCCGGGTACGAGGCTGTGTCGTTCATGTCAGTCGTCGGTATAAGAAAAGAAGCGCCGGGCATCATTGATCTGAATCAAGGGCGCCCAACAACGTCCGATAGGAAGGATAAGACGACGTGAACACGATCCTCGCCACTGCCGAAGCGAAGCCGGGGGGTGACACCCTGGCCGGACGCTGGCTCGCACTCACACTGGGTGATGAGGCGTGTGCCGTCCCCGTCCACCGGGTCCGGGAGATCGTTCGACTTCCCAGCTTTACAGGCGGGGCCGCTTCGCGGGGGCCCGTCCAAGGGGTCATCAACCTGCGCGGCAGGACCATCCCGGTCCTCGATCTGCGGCCCTCGGCGGGCAACGCCTCTGTTTCGTCGGACCGGACCTGCATTGTCGTCCTGCAACCTGGGAGCGCCCAGGCGGGCGCCGGGTTCGTCGGCCTGGTGGTCGACGCCGTGGAAGAGGTGATCGACATCGAGTCCTCGCAAATCGCTGCCCTGGCCGATGTGGGGTCGCGCATCGATGCCGCCTGTCTGCTCGGCCGTGCCAACATTCACGGAGTGGTAAAGACCCTCCTCGATGTCGACCGCGCGGCGGCCCTGGGTCGGATCCCGCGCAGGGGGAGTTCGCTTCTGCCGCGAGTCTCCCGCACGTTGCCACCGCCGATCGGGCGGTAGCGGTCATACACCCGTCAAAATCGTGGCGGAATTCGGCAGGGGCCGCTCAGAATGGCCTCGCATGACACGTCGCGAGTTCCTCAAAACCGCCGCCATTGGCTCGGCGGCGCTCGTCTCCGTCTCTCCTTCGATTGGCGCCGCGGCCGATCTGCCGGGGGCAACACCCTCGAGCCTGCCGCGATGGCGTGGATTCAATCTCCTGGAGAAGTTCACGGCGCGTCCGGGCGGGAACCCGCGGTTCCGCGAGGACGACTTCCGGATGATGCAGGACTGGGGATTCCAATTCGCCCGGCTTCCCCTTTCGTATCGCTGTTGGGCGTCGGGGGATCCTGCCGAATGGCTGAAGCTCGACGAGGCCCAGCTCAAAGACATCGATGAGGCGGTGGAACTGGGACGGCGCCACGCCGTCCACATCAATTTGAATCTCCATCGCGCCCCCGGTTACTGCGTCAATCCTCCTGCGGAACGGCTCGATCTGTTCAATGACCGGGCGGCCCTCGATGCATGCGCCTTCCATTGGGCGCACTTCGCGCGGCGCTACAAGGGGGTGCCGTCTACGGAACTGAGCTTCGATCTTCTCAATGAACCGAAGGATCTTCCCGACGCGTCCTACGTTCGCGTCGTCACGGCGCTCGTGCAGGCGATCCGCGCCGAGGACTCCACGCGCCTCATCATCGCCGACGGCCTTCGCTGGGGCCGCAACCCGGTGCCCGACCTCGCCCCATTGCGCATCGCCCAAAGCACCCGCGGGTATGACCCCATGCGCGTGAGCCACTACAAGGCCAGCTGGGTCCATGGCGAGAACTGGCCGGAGCCGACCTGGCCCTTGAACCCGGAAGGCCCCGACCGGTGGGACAAGGATCGTCTGCATCGGGAACTCATCGAACCCTGGAAGAAGCTCGAGTCGCGCGGGGTCGGCGTGCACGTGGGCGAGTGGGGATGTTTCAACCGGACCCCCCACAAGGTGGCGCTTGCCTGGATGGGAGACCTCCTGGATCTCTGGCGAGCCGCCGGTTGGGGATGGTCGCTCTGGAATTTGCGGGGCGCCTTCGGCATTCTGGATTCGGACAGGACGGATGTCGCCTATGCCGATGTCGGCGGTCACAAACTCGACCGCGACATGCTCCGACTGCTGCAGACCGGATAGATCGGGACCGGTCTTGCCGTGGTCCAGGCTCAACGGCGGCGGGGCGCCGCCCGATCGCAGCGACATGGCGAACGTTGAAACCGCGCCCCCCCAGCCGGGGATGGAAATGGCGGAACGCGTCAGGACGGAGGCCGAACGCCTCGGTGCGCTGGCGGCGTATCGCGCGTTGATTGCCGAGAATGACGCGTGGATTCAGCGACCGACCCTGGACGACGGCCGCGCCCTCGTGGCAGCGCGCTCGGTGATTCACACCGAAATGGTGCGTCGATGGGCGGTCCAGGAGCATCACCGGTTCGGTTATGACAAGCCCTTCGCCGTGGTCTCCCTCGGCGGGACCGGTCGGGGCGAGGTCACACCGGCGTCCGATCTCGATTTCGCCTTCCTGGTGGACGACTCCCTGGAAGGAAACGCGTTCCTCCTGCATCTCCAACGTCAGTTGATCAACAGCCGCGAGTTCGAGGAGGCGAACGGATTCGGGTTCGAACCCCTCCCGTTCAACCTCGACGACGCCCCGACCTTGTCGGACAAGCAGCTCAACGCGTTCGTGGACCTGCGCCCGGTCTACGATCCCACCTCCCTGGCCGAGCGCTTCCGAGAACGCATTCGTGCCACCTACGACGCCTTCGAACACTTTCTGCACGTCCGCGGTTTCTGGCAGGGACAGTGGGAGAAGGCGGCCACGGAGATCGAGCGGCTCGACAAGGTCGACATCAAGAACGATGCGCTGCGCGTGTTTCTGGCCGGGATCTGGACCCTCGCTGGAAAGCACTTCGAGCACAGCCACGACATCTATGCCCGCCTCGAGGATCCCCGGGACCTCGAGGCCTATGGTTTTCTGCTTCGAATCCGATGCTTCCTCCATTCCCGCCATCCGCCGGGTATCGGACGGTCCGGCGGCGACCGGCACTTCCAGGACCAGATCCGATTCGAGGACCTCACGGCGTTCGGCGAGATGCTGGGGGCGGACGCCGATGAGCTCGCCCGATTCACCTTTGCCAATGACGTTCGGGCGCGCCTGCTCGGGGCCCGCCGACGCGTCGCCCGTTTCACCCGGGGCGTCATCGACCGTGAACTCAAGGCCGGCCGCCCGGCCGGTCCCGCCTCTCATGTGATTTACGGCATCGGCGGCCTGCACCACAAACCGGCGACGCCGCCGACCACCGCCGAGGAGAAGAGCCGCGCCGCGCTGTCCCTCCTCCTGGCGTCCCAAAGATACGGCGTCCCGATCGATCCAGCCGAACTTCAGCGGACGTTCCAGAACATCGGGGACTGGCTGGTCCCGGTGCCCGAGCTGGCGACCCTCTTCTACGAACAACGCGGGAGTCTCGCGGATTCCTTTTCCTTCCTGGCGCAGTTCGAGAGCGCCGAGGACCGGTTGTTTCCGGGCTACTCCCGATTCGAGACGTCCCTCGACGCGCGGGTGATGACGGAGCGGCGGATGATGCGCGGGGCCCTCGAGCGTCGAAAGATGCGGACGCTGGAGGAATTCGTCCGCGAAGGCCGGCGCAAACTGGCGGAGGCGGTGTCGCCGGAAAAGCTCACCGACGTCACGCGCCGGGTGGATGTCACGGTCGAAGCGGCGCTCCTCGACGCCCATCACCTGGCGGCCGTGAAACTTGCCCTCAAGGTCAAGCGCCTTCCGGTGACTGCCGACGACCGCCGTCTCCGCGCCGACGAGACGCTTCCCCTCCACCAACGCTTTTCATCCGGCCTCTCCGACATCCCGCTCGAATCCTATTTCCTGCCGATCCAGACCAGCGGCGGGTTTCCCGAGGAGACCCTTCGGATCGCCCGGGCCCTCGTCGCCGGGCGACGAGCCTTCAAGAACCGGGCCGATACACCCAATGACGCGGGCCAGGTCCAGGAGTTCGTCCAGGAATGCGGGGATGAGCAGTTTCTGCGCGCCCTGTTTGTCTTCACATGCGCAGACCGGGCCGAATGGGAGTCGGTGCAGGATGATCCCGCCCGGTGGTTCAACAGCCGGGAACTCTATTTCAAGGCCCTGATGGCGTTCCGCCCCTCGACGGATTCGGGCGCCAGCATCCGGATGCTGGGATATCCCGAGGAAGAGGCACGGATCCTCAAGGATTTCGGGGAGGACTTTTGGGCGGGTGAATATCGACAACACGCCTCGACCTTCGCGTCGGTGCTGCGTCGATTGGCGGAGGATCCGGAGACGGGCGGTTCAAAGGCCGTCCTGCTCCCGGACGCGGGCGCGCCGATCCTCGGGGTGGCGGCAAGGGACTATCGCGGGCTTGCCGCCTGCATCACCGGTGAACTTTGGCGTCACAAGATCGGCCTCCGGCAGGCCCACCTCTTCTCCGCCATGAACTTCGGGCTCGCACTCGATTTTTTTCACATCCAGGCCCCGGGCCGCCCGGTCGGCCGCGAAATCCTCCTATCCATCGAGGACGCCGTCCGCGGCCATCTGCACATCGCCGAGGCGGACGAGTCGTCGCTGCCGCGGCTACTCGGTCAAACCACCTTGCGGCCATGGCACTCCGGGCTGTGGTGGCTGCGGCACGAAACCCGCGAGGATACCGGCGGATTGGTTTATGCCCTGGCTTACAAGGTATTCCGCCACCTTCGCGGCAACATCTTCGGCCTGGTGGCCCATGCGGCGCGCGGCACGGCCTACATTTCGGTCTACCACAGCATCGCCTCCGAGATCGCGTCGCACGAGGCGCACGCCCTCGTCGCGCAGCATTTCCATTCAGTCGGAGGTCACTCCGGGTGAGCCGGTTCAGACGAGCGCGGCACGCCGCTGGACGATGCCCGCGGGCGGTTGACCAAGACCGGCGAGGATTTCGGCCCGGTGCTGGCGCGCCCAGGCAAGGATCATCCGTCCAATCCGCTCCGGCACACGCCCGGACACGACCCGCAGATCGTCCAGGTCCAGGACGAGTTCGTCGTCGCCGTAAAACGCATGCAGACGTGGACCGAAAACAGTGACGCTGAGGAGGCGAATGACGATTCCGCAAAATTTGGCGAGGACTGGCATGGGGATCCTTTGTTCGTATCTGGATCTCATGACGCGAGAAGCCCCGGCAGAGTTGCACCCGAAAGGACCGGCACGCCCTCTCCTGAGACGAACCGCCCAGGAACCGGGACAAAAGACCCGCCTCGCCCTCCGCGCGAGCCCGACTGCCCTTCCCGAACCGGTCAGGCGGCGATCTCCTCGACGATCGCCTGTGTCCCGCTGTGCCCGATGATTCGGACCCGGGCGCCGCGCGCGATCATTTCGCCCTGGGTCATGACATCGAGCGCGTCTTCGCCGAATTGCGCCTTGCCGCCGGGTCGGAGCGTCGAAATGGCGACGCCCTCGCGCCGCAGCTCCGCAACCTGTCGCTGGACGCGAACGGAATCGGTGAGCGACCCGCTTGTGCCGATTGACACCAGCATTCGGTAGGCGGGTGTCCTGGGGAGCACGGCCCCGAGGGCCCATCCCGCTGCAATTGCGATGAGGGCGGCGATTGCGAAGTTGCGCACAGGCAACCGTAGCTGGGGAAGGGTCGGCACGAGGGAGGTGCCCGGATAGAGATCGGTCGCCGCCATCAACAGCGAGATCAGCACCAGCGCGGCTCCCGTCAACCCCAATGCCAACGTCCCGGGAAACACGAACAACTCGACGGCGATGAGGATGATCCCAAGGGCGAACACCGCCACCCATTCGATTCCCGACAGCCCCGCGATATATCCACCGACGAAATACAGGAGAAGCGCCGCAATCCCGACGATTCCCGCGATGCCAAAGCCGGGCGTCTTGAACTCGATGTAGAGACCGATGAGACCGATGGCGAGGAGGATGGGACTGATGGTGTTCAACCAGAATGCAATCTTCTCGACGCCCGTGGGTCGGATTTCGTGGCGGCGCGCGTCCCCATAACCGAGGTGATCCAGCAAATCCCCGAGGGTGGAATAGGTCCCCGACGACAGCAAGGGTCGCGGGGGATTACCATACTCGCGGGCGGCCTCGCGGCTGGTCAGCGTGAGGATCTGGCCCTTGGGATTGATGACGTCTCCATCGAGGATGAGTTCCTTGTGGCGGTCGATCATCGCCTCAATGACGTCGACGTTGTAACCGTTCTTCTCGGCCTTCGCGCGTATCAACGCCTTGACCCCCGATGTCATCTTGGCTTCAACGGACTCCGGCATCTCGACCATACCGCCGCCCGGCGCCAGGAGGATCGGGGTCGCGGCACCGATCACCGCCTCCTCGGCCATGTAGATCTGCGGGGTGGCGACGGCGATGTACGCACCGGCGGAAAACGCCTTGCGGTCGACGTACGTCACGATCTTTCCGGGAAACTTGTCCAGGATCTGGATGATCTGTTCGGTGACATCGAGTCGACCGCCATGGGTGTCCATGTCGAGCACGATCAAATCGGCATCGGCCTGCATGGCCTCTTTGACTCCGCGACGGATGATGTAGGTCAGGGGCGGCATGATGTCTTCCCGGACAGGGATGACGAACACCTCCCGGCGCTCCGATGACTTCGGCTCGGTGGCAAGGGTGTTCTCAACCGCGAAAAACCCCCCGCAAAAGAGGGCGACCAGCACCCAGGACTTCATGATTCAACCATGCGATCTGCCCTTGCCGGTCGCAAGGACGCGGTGGCGCGCGTCGCTTTGCGTGCAAGGTGCCGGCGAACCACCGCGCAAACTGCAGGGTTTCTCCTCCAGCGCCGGCGATTGCCCCGCGGCTAAACCTCTGCCGGGCAAGGGCGCAGGGCCCGCGAGCGCTGGCACATCTCCCGCAGGCAACGAAGGGTTGTGAACAACAGATTCGAAACCCCACAGGCCCTGCGGCATGACGCAGGAATGGTTGTTGACGACGCCCGTGAGGCGATCGCCGCCACGGCAAATCTCACTGACCGCACGCTCATGGAGGCCCGTCATCAACTCGCCAACGCAATGGAAACAATGCGCGATGCCGCCAGCCGGCTCGAAGACGCCGCGGCGGCGCGTGCCCGGGATGCGGATTCGCAGATCCGTCAGCATCCTTATGCGGTGATCGGCCTTGCGGTGGCGGTTGGGGCGCTCCTAGGTGTCGTGGGTCGCCTGTTCACCAGCGAACGTTAAACGCCGTCCGATTGTCCGGTGGAGGCGGGCGGGGGCGCTGCCGGATCTCGAAACCCCGCCGCGCGGAGAACCTCGTCGATCTCGGGCCCGGTCGCGCCCACCCGGAGGCGGCGGCGTCGCAGGTCTTCGGCAATCACCGGGTACCATGGGCGGCGCCCCGGGTCATCAAGACCCGCCAGGTCGAACACGTCGAGGACCTCGTCGACCTGCGCGCGCAGGTTCGCCGCACGATCGCCGCGAAGGGCCGATCCACAAATCGCCCTCGCCCGAGGGGCAAAGGCTGGATGCCCACCCATCAGGTAACCGTGTGACGACTCCGGGCGACCCAGGCGCCGGCAGGTTTCGCAAAATACGACGGCGCAGAAGTAGAGCCTCGCGATCTCAGTGAACGCGGGGAAATCACCCATCCGGGAGTAAAGCGCCGCGATGAAAAGCTCGGCGGCGAGAAATTCGTCGCGCGTCTCAGCCGCGTGGTTCCCGAGGGCGGCGGTCCATGCGTCCGGACGTCCCCAATCCAGTTGGAGGGCGGCGGCCAATCGGCCGATTCCCAGGAGGTTCAGAGCGAATCCGGTTGAGAGCAGGGGATCCACGAACCCTGCCGCCGAGGGGAGGAGGGCCCAGCCGTCGCCCGCGGCGGGGGTCGTCATGAATGGCAGGTCGTGCGCGTACCTCCAGGTCTCGACAGGGCGGGCGGTTTCGAATTGGCGCCCCACAGTTGGCAACGCGGCGAGAAGTCCTGGCCACGCCTGACCGGCGCCCTGGAGTGAGAGGTTCCGTGCCGTCGCGCGGGTCAGTGCCGCCCCGGCGCTGGTGCGGCCATTGGAGAACCGGAGGACCCAGATCCAGCCGCCTTCGAAGACGTGGTGAACCGCAGCATCGTCCACGGGAAATGGCGCCTTTTCGACTCCCTCATGGATCGGCAGTTCATCCAGCCGACGAACACCTTCAAAGTGCGTGTAGAATCCATCCGTGGACGGAAAATGCGGGAGGGCGTGGCGATCGAGACCCAGGCTCTTTGCAAGAACGCCGGATGAGTGAGTGGCGTCGACAACGAAGCGGGCCTTCCAGGTGATTTCCCGTCCGTGTCCCTGTTGTCTCACCGCGAGATCCCCCCCAATGGGACCGGCTCGGAAACCAATGACCTCGGTGGCGTCCTCGTACTCCACTCCGAGACGAACGGCTTCGGCTGCCAGGTGCTGGTCGAATTCAGGCCGATACCAATGGGTGTCGGCCACCTCGGCGCGAGGATTGGCCGCGACGAGGAGCTGATCCGACCGGTCCGGGGCGGCGGCAAAGGGTCGGCCCCACGGGTGATGGTAGAAGGCAAAGCCGCGTTTCAGCCCGCAAGCGATCTCGGGATGGGCGGCGCGCCAGGAGCCCCACTTCGCGAAGGGTCGCAAGGACGGGAGGTCATAGCGCAGGCACAGCTCCAGCCAGAGCAGGTCGGCCAGTGGCGTCGAGGATTCCCCGATGACGAAGCGCGGGTGACGCCCTCTCTCGATCAGGAGCACCGAAAGGCCCAGGCGGCGGGCGATCATCGCGAGCAGCGAGCCCCCGAACCCAGCACCCAGGATGGCGATATCAAACATGCGGCGACGCTGCCGGGAATGCCTGCCGTCAGCCTTCGCCCAGGACCTCGAGCGCGCGGTCGAGTTCGGCGTCGGTGTTGTAGAAATGAGGCGAGAATCGAAGGAAATGGCGGCCCGACCGTTCGGTTCGCAGGGAGACGACCACGCCCGCGTCCGCAAGTCTCCGATGGGTTGCGGCGAGATCCAGCCCCGGCCGTGTGCAGGCGACGATGGCACTCTGGTTCTCCTTGGGCGTGTCGGCGCCCACCACCTCCCAGCCGCGGTTTCGGAGTGCCGGAACGAGCCGTTCGCGTTTGCTCAGGAGTTCGGCGGCGATGGCATCCGGTCCGATCTCGTGCAGCAACCCAAGCGCGGCCCGAAGTCCGACGAGGCCCAGCATGCCATGGCTGCCGGCTTCATACCGGTGGGCTCCCCGCCGGAATGTGATCGCCTCCTGGGCGATGAAATCCGGACATCGCACGTTGTTCCAGCCATAGACCACCGGTCGAAGCTGTTCCTGACGGGCTCGTGCAACATAGAGAATGCCGGCCCCGCAGGGTCCGAGCAGCCATTTGTGCGCGTCCGCCGCCATGAAATCCGCATGCTGCGCCAGGGTGGGAAATGCGCCCAGCGTCTGGATGGCATCGAGGCACAACGCGATGCCGCGATCGCGGAGGGCGCTCCCGAGGGCCGCGAGATCCAGGCGCCAGCCCGAAATAAAATGACACGACGCGAGCGCCACCAGGCGTGTGTTCTCGTCGACCTGCCCGAGGACATCGCGGGTGCGGATCCGACCCAGTTCGTGAACATTCAGCAGGCGGACCTCCACGCCGCGATCGGCGAGTGCCAACCACGGATACACGTTGGAGGGATAGTCGTCGAAATAGATGAGGACGTTGTCGCCGCGACGCAGGGGAAAGCCGGCAGCGACCAGGCTCAGGCCAAGCGAGGTGGGGCCCACCAGCGCGATCTCGTCGGGCTGGGCCCCGATCAAGCGCGCGGCAAGCTCGCGCGTCTCGCGGACGAGCGTTGCCAGGACCGGACGTTCCTGGTCGTCCAGGGCGGCCTCGTGCGCGTACTCCGCGATGGCCGCGGCCACCCGCCGCGGCAGCGGGCAGACAGCGGCATGCGCGAGAAAGACCTTGCTCTTACAGACGGGAAACTCCTCCTGCCGGAGGGACTCCCGCGTGAGGACATCCGGGAGTGTCATTCCGTCTTGAGAATCTGGCCATAGTAACCCAGCCAGAAGGAGATGATCTGGTAGGCGACGACCAGCAGGACCGCGGCATACACCAGACCCGTCAGTGACGCGGCGGCGATCCGCATCGTGCGAAGGCCCTCGTCCTGGTAATGCGCGGAAAGGCGGGTCAGGGCATCGTCCACCCGGCCGCTAAGTTCGCTGCTGGCGTAAACACTGGCGAAGTGCTGGGGAAAACGCCGGCTGCGGAGGATGATATCGCCGGGAGGCTCGCCATTTTCCATCCTGGGGACCCACTGTCGGATCTCGCGTTCCATGGCGGGGGAACCGCTGGCGGTCGCCGCGAGCGGCCACGCCCGGGTCGCGGGCACACCCGCGTTGAGCAGCGCGTCCAGCGCCATGCTGAGTCTCGAGAGGACCAGCGCCCGCCGCGCCTTCCGCACGAGCGGCACCGCGCCCGCGACGGCCTCGACGAGCGAACGCCATGCCCGCCCGTGCGTACCCTGGCAGGCATAGATGAGAAACCCCACGATGATGTAGAAGGGAATAAAGAACTCGAGTTTCCGCACCACGAATCGCGACACGTCGCTCGTCTGAAAGAGATCCACGAAATTGCCGATTGGCATGATGAGGAAGGCGAAATGGAACAGCAGCACCGGGTAGGCCAGTCCGATGAGGATCTGCCGAACCATGCGGGCCTTTTCCTCGTAGGCCTTTGCCAGGAGGCGGCACGAATAATCAATGCGCCCGCTTTGCTCGCCCGCCTCGATCAGGGCGATGTCGAACTCCGGGGCCCAGGACCCGAGCGACCTGAGGGCCTCGGCGAAGGTCGCCCCCGAGTCAAGTCGGGCGGCAATACGTTCCAGGGGACGCACCAAGCTTCGCGCGGGCGGATTTTCGCCCAGGATCTGCACCGTCCTGAGCAATGGAAGCCCCGACGCGAGCGACGCCCCGATCTGATGATAGAGTTCCGATCGGGCGGAGAGTTGGCCGGGATGAAAGACGAGCGCCATGGCCGCGAAGCCGCGGCAGCCTGCCGGATGACAGGCCGCCTGGCTGCCCGATCAGCAATCAGGGAACGTTCGGGTCCAGAACCGGCGCCAGCCGAAATGGACGGGGAAATTGCGCATGGTCACGGGCGGAATTCCCGCACCTGCGGTCGGGATCAGAGGTAGGGATCAAGCGCCTCCCGGATGGCGCGCTTGCTCTTGGCGCCGCGCATCTGATCGACCACCTGACCGCCTTTGAAGACCAGAAGGGTCGGGATCGCAGTAATGCCAAAATGACTGGCCAGCCCTGCCTCGGCGTCCACGTCCACCTTGGCAATCCTTAGTTGGCCATCCAGTTCGGTGGCGAGTTCGTCCAGGATAGGGCCAATCATCTTGCATGGACCGCACCATTCCGCCCAAAAATCTACGAGAACAGGCGAGCCGGATTTGAGGACCTCCGCGTCAAAGGTCGCCTCCGTGACATTGTTGATGAGGTTTGAAGCCATGATACGAATCTTCACCACCGGTTGCACGACACGACACTTGCATCCAGGACCTTCGAATCCTGGTTGGACCCCTCCTATTCCACCTGGATGCCGAACGCGATCAAAACGATGTGAAGCAGAAAGGCAAGTCCGATGACGGCCGCGGCGATGGCCAGGCCCTTGTCGAGGCCCGTGACCCCTCCGCCAAACGACATAGGCGCGACCATCGGGCGCTGCATCGGCGCCGGGGCCGCCGCGGGAGCCGACACACCGGGCTTCGGTGCCGGCAGGGCGGAGGCCGGAGCGGCTGGCGCCGGGGGTGCGGGCTTGGCGGCGGTCGGGATGGAAACGGCGCCGGGCGGCGCCACACCACCGGCAGGAGGCGCCGGCAAGCGCACGGTCGGGGCTGCTGTCGGTTTCGGCGGCAGCGCGATCCGCACGGTTTCCTTCTTGGGCTGGACCTTCGCCGCCTCGCCCGGCGTGGGTGGAACGGGCGGCGTGCTGGGAGGGTTGTCGGCCATAAGTTGTGAAGCCAACCTAGGTATCGGTTTTGAAGGGTGTCAACCCTTTTGCCTGGAACAAAAATCCCCGGCGAAACGTGTGCCGCCAGGGAGCAGTGGACGGGGTCACCGGATCTTCGATCAGCGACGGTCACCGTAGGGGCGTCGCTCCGCCCGGTCCCATCGACCCCCTGCGCCGGCCGCGCCGCGCTCCGCGCGGCCGTAACCCGCCGACTCGCGCGGCGGACGGTCTTCCTTCGGTCGGGCGACATTGACCGTGAGATTGCGCCCCTGGAATTCCTTGTTGTGAAACAACTCGACTGCCTTGTTCGCCTGATCAGGTGTTCCCATTTCGACGAACGCAAACCCCCGTGACTTGCCTGTGAACTTGTCAAAGACGACGTCCGCGGAGCGTACCAATCCAGCCTCGGAGAAGTGCTCGATCAAGTCGTTCTCGAGCGTGTTGTAGGACAGATTCCCAACAAACAACCTGGCTGCATTCATGTTCGAAGTGTCCTGCCCATGAACTCAGTGGAGGGGAGCTGCACCCGCAGCATTCCGAAGTGTGGCCGAGACTCCTCAACCGACAGCCTGTCTACCGACACCGTCACCTTAGTTCTTGGCACCGACGCGCGCACCGTGGCACCCGCCCCGGCCTCAGTCAACTCCGCTTCGCTCGCGGGTGCGCCGCATCATAAACCCGCCGCAATCTCTCCGCACTCACGTGAGTGTAAACCTGCGTCGTGGCCAGTTGCGCGTGTCCCAGCATCTCCTGGACGCTGCGCAGATCCGCCCCGGCGTCGAGCAGGTGCGTCGCGAAGCTATGCCGGAGCTTGTGAGGCGTGAGTTCCGGGTCCAGGCCCGCCGCCATCAGGTGTCCCTTCAGCCGGTGCTGAAGCGTTCTCGGCGAAAGCGGCCGGCGATTCCCCCCGGATCGCCAGAACACCGGCTCGCCTGCGTCCGGGATGTGACCCAGCGCCTCCCAGTAGGTCTCGATCGCGCGCAGCGCATGCGAACCCACCGGAAGGATGCGCTCCTTGCGACCCTTCCCCCGAACCCGCACCGATCCCGTCACGCGATCCAAATCGCCCGCGCGCAATCCACAAAGCTCACTGATCCGCAAGCCGCAGGAGTAGATCAGCTCGAGGATGGCGGAGTCCCGGTCCGGAACGGTCCGGTCGACGGGACGCCCACGGCCGCGCGCCGATCGGTCCGCTTCCCGGGCGGGGGCCTGGAGCAGGGACGCCATCTGCTCGACCGAAAGAAACCGCACCAAACGTCGCGGCACCCGCGGCAATGCCAGGTCCCGAACAGGCACCTTCTCGATCCGGCCGCGTCTTTGCAGATGCCGATAGAAGGTGCGCAACGCGGAGAACCTCAGCCGGATGGCGGCCGGTCCCAGGGACCGTCGCGCCAGGTGCCGGAGATGATACCGGAAATCCTCGCGCGTCAGGCGGGGCCAGTCGGGAGCGGACCCGCGCTCTGATCGGTGCCACGCCGCGAACTCGCCGAGCGCTTGGGAGTAATTGCGCACGGTATGGGTGGAGGCCCCGCGCTCGACCTCGAGATGTCGAATGAACGCGATGAGATCCGGATCCTCCGGCCCCGAAGGCTCACGGGACGACGGCTTCACGAGATCGGCTCGAGGACCGGGTTCACGACAGCGCGGTTCGATAGGCCCGCAGGAGTTCGTCGACCGACTGTTCCCAATTCAATTCCGTCCGCAACCGCTCCCGTCCAGCCGCACCCATGCGCGAGCGAGCGAGCGGGTCATCGAGGAGTTCCGCGATGGCATCGCCAAGAGCCGCCGGGGATCCATCCGCGACGTACCGGGCCGCCTCGCCCGCCGAAAAGCGGCCCTCGCGGACATCGAACATGACCTGAGGCTTCGCAAAGGCCATGTACTCGAGGGTCTTGTTCATCGTGCAGTGGTCGTTGTAGGCGTTCGGCGGGTCGCAGGCCACGCCAATATCCATCGTCTGCAATGCCGTAAAGAGGAACTCGTTCGAGACCCGGCCAGGCAGGTCCACGTAATCCTGAAGACCGGCGGCGTCCCGCTGTCGCAGGAGGTTCTCGAACTCCGGACCGCTGCCCATCAGGAGAAACTGAATATCCGACCGGCCGCGCTGATGGACCACGTGACGGGCGGCCTCGACCAGCAGATGCACACCGTCCGCGTTTCCCATGACGCCGATGTAGCCTACCAGGAATCGCCGCGACTTCTTCAGGGACGGCGCCGGGTCCACCTTTGCCGCGCCGATCCGCGGCGCCGTCCGCACGACAAAGACCTCCCACGGGACCTTGCGCCCGCGCGTGAGGGCGACTTCCTGCACCGACCGGTTGGTCACAAGCACCACATCGGCGCACGCGTACGTCAGCCATTCCGCCGCGCGCACCGCCGCATACAGCGGGCCGCGCTTTCTGAATTTCGCCTCGAAGAACTCCGGCCAGACATCATGCACATCGTAGACGACGCGGACTCCGCAAAGGAGCTTGAATGGCCAGGCGACCAGGAACAGAAGGTCCGGCGGGTTGCAGAGGTGGACGAGCCGGAAGCGGTGGCGTCTCCAGGCCTTCAGGGCCAGCCAGAATTCTCCGACCAGGGCCGACGCGTACTCCCCCACGAAACCCAGCAGTCCGCCGGCCTCCTGGGTGATCCAGTGGCGGTAGACATGGATGCCGTCGAGGTATTCGTAGGCCTCCGTGCAGCCCCGCATCCGCGGACAGATCACGACAACTTCATAGCCCGCGTCGCGCAAGGCGCACGACTCCTGCCAGACCCGCCGATCCAACGGCACAGGCAGGTTCTCCACGATGATGAGGATGGCGGGCTCTTTCACGTCGTGCCTCCGCGGAGTGTCGATCCGGCCTGGCGGTCCGCCGGGCAACAAGGACGAAGGCTCATTGCTTCGGAAGCGGGTCCAATTCCGCGACGAGGGCATGCACGAAGGCCGCGTTGTCGGCCTGCACATACTGCATCGTGCCCCCCATGCGGGAGTAACTCTTGCAGAATCGAAGATAGTAAGCTGGATGGCTCTTCGGTGGTTCCCCGCGCGTCCAGTCCCAGCCGCCTCCATCCTGAAGGTCCACGACGTAAATGGAATGGCCCGATACGTTCGGGCGGCCCGCCTGCCGGCGGAGATTGTGGACGCAGCTCAGGCTCTTTTCGAACACCTGCGGGCCCATGATCGCCGAGCCGATGTTCAGGACCACGCCGCCATCGAGGTTGTCCACCGTCGCCGCGAACCGTTTGAAGTCGATTTCCGCGGCCCGGCCGATGGCGGCCCCGTTGAACATGGGGTGACACGCGATGATGTCGTAGCCCACCCCCGGATGCACGGTAAACGGCACCCGATGCCGGTGGGCCGAGGCGAGCACCGACGCGTGTTTCCATCCGTGACGGATCTCGCACGGCCCCTCCTCCAGCGCATGAACACTCATCGCCCGGAGCAGGTCACACGCGGCGGGTGCCAACGGGTCGGCGGGAAAGTTCGAAACCAGGCGGGTGAGTTCCTCCGGCGCGGGCAGGACACAGCCGTCCTCCTGAATGAACCTCCCCAGGGCCTGGCCGTAGCCTTCGCCGCGAAGTCCGCCCGCGAGCAAGGCGATGTGGATGTAGCGCCCGGTCTCGTCCCACGTTCCGAACCTGCCGGCGGCAACGTTCTCCTCGACACTCTCGGTCGAGCGTCCAAGCCAGGCATACTCCCAGTCGTGGATGGACCCGGCGCCGTTGGTGGCGAGGTGACACAGCCAGCCGCGTTCCATCAGGCGATCGAGCAGGCGGGCGGCCCCATTCCGCAGGAGGTGGGCGCCATACACCAGGAGGACCGCGGCGCCGCGCCGGCGCGCGGCGCGAATATCGCCCGCCACCTGGCGCACCTTCTCCGCAGTCGCCGGGGGCAGGACCGGCGGCGGCGTCTCGGGGTCCAGGAGGATGTCCTCGACACGCGTGAGGCTTCGCCGATCCGCCAGGGGAAAGACCTGGAGACGGGCGTGGTCGAAGGGAGGCGCCGCGGGGATCGGGTTGAAATCGCGGGTCATTCCTTGTTGCGGTGAAGTTGCTCCGCCATCGCGATCGCCTTGCGCATCGCGTTTGATTTATTGACGGTCTCCGTGAATTCGCCTTCCGGAGTCGAGTCGTGGACCCACCCGCCGCCCGCCTGCACATGCGCGCGGCCGTCCTTCAGCAAGGCGGTTCGGATCGTGATGCAGGAATCCACGTTTCCATTGAAGCTGAAGTAACCGACGCACCCGCCGTAAGGGCCGCGTGTCGTTTGCTCGAGTTCGGCGATGATCTGCATGGCGCGGATCTTGGGGGCGCCGCTCAGCGTGCCTGCGGGAAATGTCGCCCGCACCAGGTCGTAGACCGATTGCCCGTCGCTGAGATGTCCCTCCACCTGGGAGACGATGTGCATGACGTGGCTGTAGCGCTCGACGACCATCAGATCCACGACGCGAACCGAACCGAAATCGCAGACGCGCCCCACGTCGTTGCGCGCGAGATCGACAAGCATGACGTGCTCGGCCCGCTCCTTCGGATCGGAGAGCAGTTCCATTTCCAGCGCGTGGTCGTCGGCCGGATCGCGTCCCCGCTTCCGTGTCCCCGCGATGGGCCGGATTTCGACACGACGATTCTCGCAGCGCACGTGGATCTCCGGAGAAGCGCCGACGAGCGCCAGGCCCTCCAGTTCGAGGAGGAACATGTAAGGCGAGGGATTGATCGAGCGCACCGCCCGGTAGACATCGAGCGGCGCAGCGGTCAGCGAGGTGGTGAAGCGCTGCGAACCGACGACCTGAAAAATGTCGCCCGCGCGGATGTATTCCTTGGCCTTGCGGACGCGGTCGTGAAATTGCTCCGGCGTCTGGTTGGAGACAAACGGGATCCCGGGCGGATCCACGAGGAACGGCGCTGCCCGACCGTGAATGGGCTGGTCCAGGAGCGACGCGAGGCGCTCGATCTCGGCCACGGCATCCTCGTATGCGTCCTCGGGCGTTGTCCCCTCCAGGAAGGCGTTGACGATGATCGTCAGGGTCTGGGCGACACGATCGAAAACCAGGATCTCATCGGCGATGAGGAAATAGACGGTGGGCGTTCTCAATTCGTCGGCCGTCGGTCGGGGAACGACCGGTTCGATATCATGGATGAACTCGTACCCGATGAAGCCAACGGCTCCGCCGGTAAAGCGCGGAAGATCGGGCACTTCGACGGGACGATACCGCTGCATCACGTGCTCCACCGCAGCGAGTCCATCCGGCACTCCACCGCTCTCGGCGGCGCCGCCCGGGACCACGCGCAACGTCTCGATGACCCGGCCCTGCTCGAGCACTTCGACCGTGTCGCCCATCTGGCGGACGACCGCGCGCGGACTGCATCCGACAAACGAATAGCGCCCCAGATGTTCGCCGCCCTCCACCGACTCGAGGAGGAACGATTCGCCCTGGCCGCGAATCTTCGTGTAGGCGGAGAGAGGCGTTTCAAAATCTGCCAGAAACCGACGATGAACCGGGATGAGATTTCCCTGGGCGGCGAGGTCTCGAAAGGCTTCCCGCGAAGGCAAGTACATGGCGCGCGGATTAAAGCATGTGCGACGCCCGGCGGGCACGTGGATTTGCGCGCGCCATCCTCGCGCCATCCCGCTTCGCCGGAATGGCGCGAGGGTGGTTGCAGAAGATCCGGGCGGCGTTTCCAATGACGGGCCACCGTGTTGCCGACCAGCCCGAAGACCAGGGAGATCCTTGCGATTGCCATCTTTGCCCTGACGTATGTCCTCATCAGCGGCCGCCGGATCAAGGTCCTTCCGCTCAACCGGCCCGCGGCGGCGCTCCTTGGCACGGTCCTCATGGTGGCGTGCGGCGTGATGACGCCGGAGCAGGTCTACCGTGCCGTCGACTATGACACCCTTGTCCTGCTGCTCGGCATGAGCCTCATATCGGCTTATCTCGACCTGGCGGGCTTCTTTGCCTGGCTCGCCATTTGGATCCTGCGAACGGCGCGCACGCCGCGTCGGTTGCTGGCGGTGGTGATCGCCGCCTCGGGCGTCCTTTCGGCGCTGCTCGTGAATGACACGATCTGTCTGATGCTGACCCCGCTCCTTGTGAGAGTCGTCACGAGGGGAGGATTGCCCCTGCCCCCCTATTTGCTGGCACTGGCGATGAGCGCCAACATCGGCAGCGTGGCCACCCTTGTGGGCAACCCTCAGAACATGCTGATCGGCCACATGTCCCGGATCCCCTTCGCCGATTTCTCGAGGTCGCTGGCGCCGGCCGCCGCCGCAGGCCTCGCGCTTCAGTTCTGTCTTCTTCGGTTCGGATACCGGCGGGAACTCGACGATGCGCCCATCATCGTCGATGGGGGCGAAAAGCCGGTCCTTGATCGCGGGCTCCTGATCCTGACCGTCGCGACGCTGGCCCTGGTCTTTGTCGGTTTCCTGGCAGGGTTGCACCTTGCGTGGACGGCCCTGGGCGGTGGCGCGATCGTGATGGTCCTGGCGCGCCGTGACACCCACGAGGTCCTGAAAAAAGTCGATTGGCACCTCCTCCTGTTCTTCGCGGCGCTCTTCGCGGTGGTGGGCGGCTTGAATCACAGCGGTCTGGCCGGGAGGATGCACGACGCGCTGCGTGGGCAATGGGGGACCTCGCCCGGTATCCAGGCCGTCAACCTCGCGTGGGTCTCCGTCATCGGCTCCAACATCTTTTCAAATGTCCCCTTCGTCCTTGTCGCGGGCCAATGGATCCCTGGATTCGCGTCTCCCGATCTCCTGTGGAAGGTGATGGCCCTGGCGACGACCTTTGCCGGCAACCTGACGATCCTGGGATCCGTCGCCAACATCATCGTCGTCGAGTCGGCCCGTGGATACTGCCAGGTGAGTTTCTGGGACTACGCAAAGTACGGAATTCCCGTGACGCTCGTCACCCTGGCGGCCGGGCTGTTGATTCTGCTGGCGCTGAACTGACCGTTGTGCCATCCGGCACAAGGACACGAAGGCACCGGGCAGTCACGCCGATCTCGGCAGGAAGCCAGCCCACAAACTCACCGTCGAGTTGCAGCGGGACAGGTCCATCCGCCTCCAACCGCACCTTGTCGACGGCGTGCTCGCGGAAGACACCCTTCAATCCCCACCTGCCGGTGGCATACGCCAGCAGACATCGCCACAGGATCCTGACGGTCACCGATTCCACTCCGAGGATGTGAAGCCGTCCGCTGTCCAGCGAGCCGCCTGTGAAAACGGGCATCTCACCCGCATAATATTTCCCATTGCCAGCGAGCAGCCCCCGTCCCTGGAATGTTTCCCCACCCCATGCGTACCGGACCCGGTCGGGAAATAACCTCAGAGCCCGGAGTGCCGCCGCGATGTACGCCAGTTTTCCGAATCGACGTTTCAGGTTCCAATTGACGATCTGCACCGCGCGGGCGTCGAGACCCGCCCCTGCAACGATGGCGAAACGGGCCTTGACCCGATGCCTTTCGTGGTCCGCGAATTCGGCCCAGCCACAATCGATCGTCTCGATGTGGGCCCGAAGGAGGGCTTCCCAGGCGCGTTCCGGATGGAGGGGCATCCGGAGTTCGTGCGCCAGGACATTGGCCGTGCCGAGGGGGAGCACACCGAGGGCGCAGCGGGAGAAGCCCTCCGGGGCGTCGGCGAGGCCGTTGAGCACTTCGAAGACGGTGCCATCGCCTCCGGCGGCGATGATCACCTGGTGGCCTGTCTCAACGGCCTCCCGCGCGAGTCCGCGGGCAGCGCCGGGCCCGGGGGTGGGTCTGAACTCGGCGCGGTCGGCAACCTTTTCCAGGAAGGTTCGAAAGCGGCGCGCCTTCTCGCCCCGGGCCACCGGGTTGAAAATGACGCAGACCCTGCCGCCCGCCTGCTCGAGGTTCACGGGGATTCAGCGTGCCTGCCAGAGTACGATCAGCACGCCCCACAGCATAAGGCCCAACACGACGCAGACGAAGATGATGCGATTGCGCGCGACGCGTCGCTCGTATCGCAGCGGGCGAAGCCCCTGGATCCCGCCGGCGGCGAGATAATTCATGAGTTTCTCATTCGTCGGCGGGGGATCCACGAACTGCCCTTTCATCCGCCGCCACCATTGCGACCAGACCGGCCGCCGCAATCCAAGCTCGACGGCCTCGCGGCCCAGCGCATCCGGGCCATGCGGCTCCAGCGGGCGCGGCGGCATTTGCTCGAAGACAGGCTCCGAAGGCGCCGTGGGGGCTGCGAAGGGCGACGGGCGGGGAGCGGGCGGAGACGGGGGCGACGCCGGCGTGGGTCCCGTCGGGCCAAGGGTCTGATTCAGTTTCGCAATTTCCGCCTCCAGTTCCGCGATGCGGCGGTTGAGGGACTGCGCGCGCTGGGCAAGCGGATCGGATTTCTTATGGAACAGACCCATGACGGGCGTGCCGGAAAGGCTCTGCAGGAACTACGGTCGCGCCAGGACAAAGGCCAGGATCAATCCGACCGCGAGCACGGCCGCGGCCACCGGCCAGGTCAATGCGAGTCCGAGCCGTGCGAGATCGGCCGGCGTTCTTCCCTCCAACAGCCCCGGCCGATCCTCGGCAGCGGAGGCCGATCTTCCAGGCGCAAGAGGGACGCTCGAACCCGAGAGCATCGGCCATTTCAGTTGCGCTGAATTCCATTCCATGCGCGCGTTCTCGAGGGTTGTCAGGGCCTGGGCCAGTTCGGTGCTGTAAGTCTCCGCGGACCAACTCTCTTCCCGGAGGGCCGACACTTTTTCGAGAGCCGACCGGAGGTCGGCCAGGGTCCGCGCCATCTGTTCGGCGTCGCGACGGGAGGCCTGCTCGGCCTCCGAAAGAAGTCCGACGGCTCGGGTGAGATGAGCCAGCATCTCCTCGCGACCCTGAGCGAACTCGATCCGGCGGCGACGCGCCTCCTCCAGTTGAACCCTCTCGCGCTCGAGTTCCTCCTGACGCTGCCGGAGTTCCACCAGGGCCTGCTGGGCCGCGGTCACCTGCCGATTGAGATCCTCCCGCGATGGCGGCCGCCCGCGCCCCCCCGGCGTGCCAATGGCTGACACGGCGGTGGAAACCGGGGCCCGTGCCGGATCAAAATCGGGATCCACAAAATCGGAGTGGTCAAGATCGCCGCCCATACGTGGCATGCTAAGAGGGGTCGTCCCGATGTAAAGCGGCACATGCCGCCGAATGCCGATCAGCGCCGGAGTTGCCGCGCCGCGGCGCGCGGATAGAGTCGCCGCCCGGATGGAGTCAAGGACGGGCTGGTGCGTGATCGGGCTCGCCGCGGTCTGGGGGCTGTGCGAACCGACGGGGGCAACCGTGGCCAACAACACCGCCACGGGACGTGAATTCCATTTCCGGGCGGTGCCCGGACACCGCTGGCGCATGGAACGACCGGCCGCTGAGCGTTTCGCACCGGCATTCGAGAGCTGGCGTCGTGCCGAGTCCGCCAGCGGCGCGCGCCACGCCCTCTTCGGCGAGCGGATCGCCCTTGGCCTCCGTCCGGGCGCCACACTTCCCACGTCCTTCCTGCAACAGTCGCAACTCCGTCCGGCGCGACAGGTCGGCGGGCGCGTGTGGATTCTGGACGCCCGCGATGTGTGGTCCGCCGCGAAAGGTGCCGAGGCCCTCGGTCGCCTCCCGGAGGTGGATTGGGCAATGCCCGTCCTGCGGCGCACCCTCGCCCTGCATGGGCGCTTTGCTCCAAGGTCCGACGATCCCTATTTCACCGATGAATGGCACCTCGAGAACCGGGACGCGGAGGGAAGACCGCTCGGTCCGGATACGAATCCCCGGGCAGCCTGGGAGATCACGCGCGGTTCCGGCATCACGATGGCCATCTGTGACGATGGTTTCGAGACCGACCACCCGGACCTGACCACGGCGGCGGCCGGAGCGCCCCACTACGATTTCGTCACCGGCTCGGATCGTCCAGGAGTCTTCGGACCCCATGCCACGGCGGTCGCGGGTTTGGCCGGAGCGACGGGCGACAACCACACGGGCATCGCTGGCGTGGCTCCGTCGGTCACCCTTGCCAGTTGGGCGATCTTCGATCGCTTCGGTGCCATCACCAGCGACGAACGGCTGATGGACATGTTCCGGTACCGGATGCAGACGGTGGCCGTGCAGAATCATAGCTGGGGCAACGGCGACCTGACGCTGAACGGACCCAGCCCAATGGAGATCCCGGCCATCGCCGAGGCGATCGAGAAGGGCCGGGGCGGACTCGGAGTCGTGATGATCCGGTCTGGCGGCAATGACAGGGGCGGGTACGTGAACGCCAATGATGACGGATACGCGAACGACCCTCGAGCCATCGCGGTCGGCGCCATTCGGCGCGACGGACACGTCGCCTCCTATGGCAATCCCGGGGCGTGCCTGCTGCTTGCGGCCCCGAGCGGCGACAGCGACGACCGTTCCTCGCCTTCGGTCGGTCTGTTCACAACCGATCGCGTCGGTTCGTCCGGCTACAACCAGGATTCCTACACCAACGACCTCGCCGACTACGGCTTTCAGCGTCACGGCTTCTCCGGCACCTCGGCGTCGGCGCCCCAGGTCGCGGGTATTGCCGCGCTCATTCTTGCCGCAAATCCCGGCCTCGGGTATCGCGACGTCCAGCAGGTCCTTCTGAACTCGGCCCGCGAGGTGGACCCCGGTGATCCGGACATCCGCACGAACGGTGCGGGCTATCTCGTCAGCCACAACGAAGGCTTCGGAGTGCCGAATGCCGGCGAGGCGGTTCGTCTCGCCCAGGTCTGGACCCCCCGGCCCCCGGTCGTGCTCGCCTCGTGGAAGCAGACCAACTCCCTGGCGATCCCCGATGATGGACTTCGGGTCTGGGTGCGGGAATCGGGCAGCAGCGAGCGCGCCATTCGTTGCCGCCCGGGTCAGGGACCCCATGCCGATGCGCCCACGGCGCAATTGCCGCTGGTTTTCATCGGACTCGCAACGAACGAAGTCTCCGTCGACTTGCGAGGGAAGGCGGCCCTGGTCGAACGCGGCGTGAGTCTCTTCCGGGAAAAGATCGCGACGGCGGCGCGCGCCGGCGCGGCGTTCGTGGTGATCTACAACAATCTGGATGGTGACGGACTGATCACCCCGGCCGAGACAGACTTCGTCCCGGTTCCTGCGGTCCTGATCAGCGAGAATGACGGCCAGCAGCTCGTCGGCGAATTGGCGGCGGGAATACCCGTGGAGGCGCGGATCCGGCTGGATCATGTCGAGCATGCCTTTGTCGTCACCAACCCCATGATCTGCGAGCACGTCGGCCTTCGTGTCCGCGCGCAATCCGGGGCGCGCGGGGACCTGCGGATCACCCTGGTCTCGCCGGCGGGCAGCCGGAGCGTTCTCCAGGCCTATAATCAAGACTTGGAACCGGGACCCGACGACTGGACCTACTGGTCGGTTCAGCACTTTTACGAGCCTTCCGCAGGGACCTGGACGGCCTCCTTTTCCGATGAGTCCCCGGACCGCGCGAGCGTGATCATCGAAAGCGAACTCCTCATCCGCGGCGTCCCGATTCTCGACACCGATGGAGACGGCCTGAAAGACGTCTGGGAGACGGTTGCCTTCGGCGATCTGCGATGGAGCGCGGCCGATGATCCCGACCACGACGGGATGTCCAATGCGCGGGAACAGGCTCTCGGCACGGATCCAACAAAAACCGAAGAGGATCTGCGGTTGGAGATCAGCGGCTATGACAGCCACCGCCTTCGCGTGAGCTGGCGGACCCAGCCGCTCGCCGAATACCGGGTGATGTCGACCGATTCGGCTGGCGGACCGCCACAGCCCATCGCGGTCATCGCGGGCCAACCGCCCGAGGCGGAATGGCTCGTACCGGTGGAGCCGGTCGTCGGCAGGTTCTTCAGCGTGGAGGCTCAGCCGCGTTGACCGACTCATCCGGGTCGACGGCATCCGCTGCCCGCGATCGCAGCCAGCGCGGAAGACGCCGGCTCTCGCGGAGTTCGAGGCGTCCCGCCGGCGCGCGAAGGATCCACGCGGCGGCGCGATCGCTCCGCTCGACGAGGTCCAATCCCGCATCGGGCCCCAGCACACTGACGGCGGTCCCGAGGCTGTCCGCCGTGGTGCCGTCATCCGCCAGGAGTACCACCAGGCTGTGGTCGGTGAGCCCGATCCCCGTGCGCGGGTCCAGGATATGGGAATAGCGACGTCCGCCAATCTCCAGGCGCTGGTACAGATCCCCCGAGGTCGACACGGCGGCATGACGCAATGAGACGAAGCGCGGCGGTGGCGCCTGGGGAAAATCCGAGCGGCCAATCTCGACGCGCCATCCCTGTTTTCCAGGTGGAGCGTCGCCGACGGTGATGTCACCGGCCGCGGCAACGAGCGCGCGTGTCAATCCCCGGTCCCGCAGAACGCGAAGCGCGGCGTCCGCGGCATATCCCTTGGCGATCCCCCCGAAGTCCAGCCGCATGTCGGCCACCTCGAAGGTGACGGTCCGGGCGGCGGGATCGAGGTTCAGCTTTCTCCAGCCTACACGGGCCCGCGCCGATTCGAGAAGCGCCCCGGACGGCAATTCCTGCCGGCGTCGCGCACGACGCCAGAGATTGACCAGCGGGCCGACCGTCACATCGAACGCCCCATCGGTCTCTCGCGCCAATCGTTGGCTCCGCTCCAGCACGGTCCAGAGATCGGGACTCACCTTGACCGCCTGGCCGGGCGGCGTGTTGTGGCAGATTCGGTTGATTTCGCTCCCGGGTTCGTAGTCGCTGAGGATCGCATTCAGTTCCGCGATCCTGGCAAAGGCCGCCGCGGCGCCCGCCTCCGCCGCCAAGGCATCCGTGGCGTAGAGGACGATCCGAAACGGGACGCCCATCTCCGGTCGACTGAACTCGAAACGACGAACATCGGAGGACGGCTCCGATCGGGGCGATCGGCAGCCGAGCGACAGCGTGGCGAGTAACATTCCGACAGGAACGACCCATGTAATCGGAGGCCGCCGGCGCTCCTCGCCTGGCTGGATTTGTATTCGATCGTCGGGACTCTTCAATGTGCGCAAAGACATTCTCTGAGCTGGTCAGGATTAGCTGTTCCGGTCGTCCCCAGTTGATGAATCACGACACTGGCGGCGGCCATCGCCAACTCCAGGGCCTCGCGAAGACTCGCTCCGCCCGAGAGCGCCACTGCCAGGTTCGCCATGACCGCGTCGCCAGCCCCGACAATGTCGATCGGACCGCGCACTGGAAAGCATGGCACGTATTCGACTGGACTGCCGGGAAGCGCCCCCACGACGCCACGCTCCGAGAGCGTGACAATGACGGGGCGCCCGTTGCGGGCCGCCAGTTCTGCGGCCTGCGCCCCAATCTCGTCGAGACCCGAGGCCGGGACCGGTTGTTTGAGGAGCGCAGCCAGTTCGGCGGCATTCATCTTGAACCCGACGGGCGGCCAATCCCGCAGCCCGCGACGGCTGTCGGCGAGGACGACGAGGTCGGGTCGATGCCGGGCGACCTCGCCCAGGACCTCGCGCATCCGATCGGTGATGACACCGGTTCCAGCGACGTCCACCTGGTCGAGCGCCACCACGGCGTCCGCTGATCCGGCGAGGTTCCTGACGGCCGCGGCGAGTTGATCCTCGATCCCGCTGGGCGTGGGACTCCAGTTTTTGCTGTCAAGCCGGTTGAGTTCCTCCGGTGGTTTTCCGGGACGAACCACCAGCGGCTTGCAGTAGGTGAACGTGCGGCGCTCGTGAGTCTGAAGGAAATGAGAGGTATCAACCCCTGCCCTTGAGGCGAGGGCGCGCTGGAGCTCGAAGCCTTCACCGTCCTCGCCGCAGAATCCGACCACCTCCACCCGATGGACACCCAGGGCGAGGAGGTTGTTGAGGATGGTGCCGGCGCCGCCCGGCTGGCTGCGGACCCCGACGACGTTGTGCACCGTCAGCCCGGTCTCGATGGAGACCTCGGCACGGTCGGGATCAATCTCGAGGTAGCGGTCGAGACAGAAATCCCCGACGAGCACGACCGTCAAACGGGTATAGCGCGGGGTGATCTCGGCGAAGCGCGCGGGCGACATGCCCCCGGATTCAATCGTCCGAAAGGGGTCGGTCAATAGTATTGTATTGTGGGATTCGCCCGCCGGAAGGGCGGTTCCAGCCGGCTCCTGACCTGCGCGCGAAGGCGGTCGTCCGGGTTACCGACCGCTCCCCCATTCCCGAGAGCCAGGTATCCTTGTCAGCCGCCATCTGCTCCGTTGCGAAAGGATCGGCGGGCATTTCCGAGAGGTATCCTGGGACGAGCTCGTCCAGAGTCGACGGCGGGTTTCCCGCGTGTTCATCGGAGTACAGGTGCTAGCGAGGCGCGGGGCAGCTTCGCCCTCAAGCCAGGATCCCAGGAACCACCCGGCCGTGGACATCGGTCAACCGTCGGTCCGCCCCGTTGTGCCGGAACGTCAGCTTCGCATGGCGCAGTCCCAGGAGGTGCAGGATCGTGGCGTGGAGGTCGTAGGTGGTCACCTTGTCCTCGGCCGCCTTCCAGGACCACGGATCGCTTTGCCCAACGGCGCACCCGGAACGCACCCCGGCGCCGGCCAGCCATCCGACAAATGTTCCGCCATTATGATCCCGCCCGGTCGCGCCCTGGGTGAAGGGCATCCGCCCGAACTCGGTGCTCCAGACGACGAGGGTGTCCTGAAGCAGACCGCGTGCGCGGAGGTCACGGAGCAGACCGGCGATTGGGCCGTCGGTCGCCGCCGCGACCTTCGGAAGTTCGGACACGATATCCGTGTGATTGTCCCAGTTGTTCTTCGGACCGCCGGCTCCACTCCAAACCTGGACAAACCGGACCCCGCGCTCGATCAGCCGACGTGCCAGCAGACACCGGCGACCGAAGTCCTCCGTCACGGCGTCCCCGAGGCCGTACAGGCGGCGGGTCACCGGGGTCTCACGATCCAGATCAAAGGCCTCCGGCGCCGCCAACTGCATCCTGGCCGCGAGTTCATAACTTCGAATGCGCGCCTCGAGACGAGTGTCCCCCGGGTTCTCCGAGCGATGTCGCTCGTTCATTCGACCCAGCAGGGCGAGGCCCTCGCGGTCTCCTGCCTCCGAGATGTAGGTCGCCGATGGGGGAGGACGCAGGTAGTTGATGGGATTGCGGGCAGAGGCGTTAAGAATGGTCCCGGCGTGGGTGACCGGCAGGAACCCGGAGCTGAAATTGCCTCGCTGATTGTAGGGGAGACCGCGCGCGTCGGGCAGGACGACAAACGCCGGGAGGTTTTGTGTCTCGCTGCCGAGGGCATAGCTGATCCAGGCGCCGAGGCACGGAAATCCGGGGAGAAGAAAGCCCGTGTTCATCAGGTAACTGGCCGGGCCATGCACATTGGTGCGGGATTCCATCGCCAGGAGAAATGCGAGGTCATCCACGCAGGTCGCCAGGTTTGGAAAGACGCTGCTCACCCAGCGTCCGCATTGTCCGTGCTGCCGGAAAGGAAATGCCGACTTCATCAGGGTCCCAGGCACACTGGTCGCCGCCTCGACGCGGATGCCGGGGCCAGGATCGAAATTCTGGCCGTGGCGCTTCTCCAGTTCGGGCTTGAAATCGAAGGTGTCGATCTGGCTCGCACCGCCGTTCATGAAGAGCTGAATGACGCGGCGTGCCTTGGGTTGAAAATGAGGCAACCCGGTCGGCCGAATCCCGGCCGGTTCGCCGGCCAGCAGGCCGTCCTCACCCAGCAACGCCGCGAGCGCGACGCCCCCCAGGCCGCCGCCAAATCGCCAGAGGAAGGACCTCCGGTCGAAGGCCCCCTCATTCCACGAAGTGCAGTTCATTGCTGTTCAAAAGGAGACGGCAGAGATTGGCGAGCCCGCGCCGTTCGACATAAGGCACAAACTCGGTCAATTCCTCGGCCGTTGGCTGGCGCTGGTAGACCCAGTTCACGGCGAGGCAAACCTGCTGCGGCACGACACCGGTTCGCGCCTCGAGGCGTTCGGCAACATGCTCGCACTGCCGCACGACAAACGGGTGGTTTAGCAGGGCGAACGCCTGGAGGGCGGTGAAGGATTCGCTCCGCACCGGCGTGGATTGATCCCCTGCCGGGCAGTCCAGCGTGTCCATCAGCGGATCCGGGAGGGTGCGAAACAGGAACCGGTAGATGGATCGACGTTCCCCGGCCGGCGAGTCCACGTTGAAGGCCGCGTAATCCACCCTGGGCGTCACGTGGATGCCCTCGGACATGACGAACTGCTTCACCGACGGCCCGCCCATGGTCAGATCCAGGCGCCCGGTCATCTGCAGGAGACTGTCCCGAAACGTCTCCGCGTCGAGTCGGCGCCGCAAGGGCTGCAACGGCCCGGCAGCCTGGGGATCGGCCGACTGCTGCTTCCAGGTCGAGCTCGTCAGGATCAGCGCGTGAAGTTTCTTCAGCGATCCGCCCAGGTCATCGCGGAACGTGACCGCAAGCCAGTCCAGGAGTTCCGGAGACGAGGGCGCGCCTCCCATCCGCCCGAAGTCATTCGGCGTATCGACGATTCCTCGCCCGAAATGGTAGTGCCAGACGCGGTTCACGATCGATCGCCAGACGAGGGGATTGTCCCGGTTCACGAGCCATCGGGCGAGCGCCACCCGGCGCTGAGCTTCGTCCTCGAACTTCTCGAACCTCGCGGGAAGCCCCGAGATACAGCTCAGCGCGCCCGGCGCCGCGTCGTCGATGGGTTTCAGGATATCCCCTCGCCTCAAGACCTTCACATCGCGCGGCCGGCACACGGGCTTCTGATTGCCATTGGGCGGAAACAGGCTCGCGCCGGCATAGACGCGTTTCGGTTCCGGAAGCTGGGCGAGCTCCCGCTCGACACGGTGGGCGAGATAGTGAGTCGTCACGACGAATTCCTCGGCGGCTGCGCGCGTTTCCCGTGGGCGGGAAAGGATCCGCGCCACCTCGGGAGGAACGATGCCCGTGTCAAACGGTGGAGGCTGGCTGCTCCAGGAGAGCCGAAACCGGCCGATGGTGTGGTGTTCCCCATGGTCCTGATGGAGCACGATTCGAAGCCGCGCGCCGGGGAGGATCGGGGTCTCCCGCGCGAACTCGAATACGGCGGCGTGGGGCCGGCCTTCCTGCGGATGGATGCCCCACCCGGTCGAGGGATCTTTGTCGATCGCGCGGGAAATCTCCCAGCCTTCCTGATTGAAATCGGCGGTGGCGCCGGAGATGGACACGGAGGTTTCGGTTCCACCCGAACCCGGCGAGGCGAAGACCTCGAGGCCGGTCAGGTGCAGATTGCCATTGTCCGCGCGTCCCGGGCCTTGGGCGGGAAGCGACGCGTCGGTCAGCAACTCCAATCGCAGGGCCGTGATGCGCCCGCTGCTCGCGGGAAGGCGGGCGACCACGTCGTAAGCGGTCTTTTCCGGGGCCGGGCCGGTTGCGAGCCAGGAGCCGTCGGATTGAATTTTGAACCCCTGCGGCCCGGCGGCGATGGCGTCCACCTCCAGGGCATGCCACTGCGCCTGGTCGGCGACCGCCGATTTCTCCCACTGGTCGACGTCAGCCTGCAGGTCAGGAGTGAGTTCCTGCGCGATTGCTTCCTGGTCCTTGCGATCGAGGGCGACCTGCAGTCGCATCCATCGGCTGCGCGCGGCGTTCACCCGCGGGTCCAGGTCGTACAGGCGTTCGGCCTTCTCGGTCTGGGCGAACACCGCCTGCAGGGCGTAGTAGTCACTCTGCGGGATCGGGTCGAATTTGTGATCGTGGCACCGGGCGCAATGGACAGTGACGCTGGCGAAGGTGGACATGACGTTCGCCACGATGTCGTCGCGATCCAGATAGCGGCCGATCTCGCGATCCAGGGTGTCTTCGCGGATGTCGCGGAGGGTGCTTTCGTCCCAGGGCCCGGCGGCGAGAAAGCCGAGAGCAGGGATGAGCTCCGGCTGATCGGGGAAGAGGCCGTCAGCGGCGACCTGTTCGTCCACAAAGCGGGCATACGGTTTGTCCGAATTGAAGGACTGGATCACATAATCTCGGTACGGCCAGGCGTTCTCGCGGGGGCGATCCTGGTCGTTGCCGTGCGTCTCGGCGAAGTGGACGACGTCCAACCAATGACGCGCCCAGGCCTCGCCGTATCGAGGCGAGGCGAGGAATCGGTCGACCTGGCGCTCCCAGGCGTCCGGCCTCCGATCGGCAAGGAAGACCGTCATTTCCCCGGGGGTGGGAAGCAGACCGCGGAGGTCGACGCTCAGCCGGCGCAGCAAGGTCCGCCGGTCCGCCCCGGGGACGGGTGTTCGTCCGTGTTTCCGGAGCTCTGCCTGGACGAAGGCGTCGATCGGGTGAGTAGCAAAGCCGCTGGGTATCGCCGGTCGACGAAGGGGCTGGATGGCCCACCAGGCGGTTCGGGTTGCGGATGCCGATGGTTGACCTACGGGGTCGTCCTCGCCCGCAGAAGCCTGTGGGACCATCAAGACAACAGCGACCATCGACAACAGAGCCTGGAAGAACGGAATCGCTGGGGCGCGTCGAACCGCCGGACCCCCCGTGCGATCGCCCCAGGTGCGCCGCAATCTCTCCGTCCCTGGATTCTGGAGAGGAGCCGGCGTCCTCGGCGTCACCACGACATCAGTGGGTCGCTTCATCAAGGCGATTACCGCCGATTCTAATTCGGGGATTATCCGGCGGGCAATGCCGGAGAATCACCAGAATTAACGACTGGGAACCGATTCGGACCGAAGCGGCGTGAACGCCGCGCGCCGGTCCCAATCGGACCTCACCGGGTTGACCTCGCCTCCTTCGGTCAGTGCGGCGGCGGGCCTTGTGTCAGACACGCCAGCAGATCCGCGAATTGCTGCGCTGTCAGCGTCGTCTCGAAGCCGTCGGGCATCAACGAGCGCCCCCCGGCGATCAGCTCCCGGATCTTCGTTCTTGGAACGCGCATCTCGATTCCATTCGCCAATCGCAAGATCACCGCCTCGGGCGTGTCGGCCGCCACGATCCCGGTGAGCATCTCGTCGTCGGTGGTATCGACGGTCACCGCGAGGTACTTGGGCGCCACCTCCCGGCTGGGATCGACAATGGCCAGGAGCAGCTTGTCCGGTGGCTGCGAACGGACGCTCTCAAGATCCGGTCCGACGGTGGTTCCCTTCCCACCCAATCGATGACAGGGCAGGCACTGGGCCTCGAAAACCGCGAAGCCCCGCCTCCTGTCGCCGTGGAGGTCCAGGACGGGGAGCGCTGCCGCTACCGCCTCGGCTCGCGAGCCCGGCGCCGGACCCAGGCACGCCTCGATCCGGCGCTGAAGATCGCGGTCCTTCGAGCCGCGCAAGGTCGCGACCTGGCTCGCCGTGAGGTCCTCCTGATGAATCCGCCTCTGCTCCAGCGCCGCCACCAATCCCTCGACGCCGTCGGCGCGGCGAAGCACGCGGGAGATCGCCGCCTGTCGAGCGTCCGGTGTGATTCCCGACCATCGCTCAACGATTTGTCCAAAGGCATTCACTCCGTCACGCCGCAGCAATCCTTCGACGGCCGACTCCTGGACGATGCTCGATCGCCCGGTTTGCAGAACCTCAAGCAAAGCCTCCCGCGCCGACGCGCCCGGCGACTCGGCAAGGAAACGAACCGCGTCCCGCTGGAGGTCGTCCGGATCCGAGCGCGACGCCGCCCGCGACACGAGAGAACGCGCTGCGGCCTCGAGTCCTGAAAGTTTTCCTGAAGGATCGGCCATCCGCAGGTCCCGACCCGCCTCGCGCAACGCCTCGACCCAGGGTGCGGCCGCCCGGATGGCTTCCGAACGGTCCCGCATCCCCGCCAGGATCGCTGCGACCGCGGCGGTTTCCTCCGGGCGATCTCGCCGCCCGAGCATCCCTGCAAGGTGTCCGAGGATGTCGCCATTCCTGCCCGCACCGCTCGCGGCGGCGAAGCGCTCGAATAACGACAACGTTGCATCGTTCGCGCCTGCCAGGGCGGCGTCGACGATCTCCTCCTCGCCGTCGTGTCCGATGGCGGAACGAATCAGCCGTTCGATAAGGTCGAGCCGCTGAGGATGACGAATCGACCCGAGCGTCAACGCGAGTTGAAGCCGCACCTCGGGGTCATCGGCGACCAGGGATGCGCACCTTGTCGCGAGGGCCGATGGCAGAGGATTGTCCTGGAATGTAAGTTCGGCCAGACGGACGGCGTGCCGTCGGACATCGGCGGAGGCATCGGCCATGCTGATTTCGAGATCAGCCTCTGTCAGGGATCCAAGGGCCTGCAGGACATGGAGCGCATGGAGACGGCCGAGCGGCGCGGGCGCATGACGCAGTGCCTCGCGGAGGAGGTCCACCGCTTGCGGATCCCGCCGTTCACAAAGCAATCGCGCCGCGGTGTCTCGATGCCAGCCGTTCGGGTGATCAAGCGTCTCGACAAGTTCCGGAGTCGACAACGCGGCGAGGTTCACCGACCGCCGGGGAGTGATCCCGTCGGCGACGATGCGGTAGAGGCGGCCCCGATCATTTCCGGAGTCCAGGTCCAGATGCCTCTTGAGATTCGGCGGAAGCGACCAGGGGTGTTCGATGATTTCGCGGTACATGTCGAGGACCCACAGGCAGCCGTCCGGCGCGTTGGCGAATTGCACCGGGCGAAACCAGGTGTCACGGCTTGCGAGGAACTCCCGGTGTTGCTCGTCGGATGCGCGTTCGCCCACCGGTTCGACGCCGCGATATCGAAGCTTTTTTCGGTGGATGAGATTGCTCCCGCAGTCGGCGATGAACGCATCCCCGGCGGTGGAGGGTCCAAACGCATCGCCCCGGTACACGGTGACCCCGGTTGCCCCGGTAAAATAGCCGCTGGCGCGGCCCCCGCCTTCGACCGGCCCGGAGGCCAGGCCGGTGACCCGCCAGCGGGTCCGAATCACCCGCCACGGTTCTTCCGGGCTGATGCGGAACACCTCCGCCGCGGGACCATCGGCCGCGATCGAGATATGGGCGATGGGCAACGGGTACGATGCCGGCCGGCGGACGTAGCGATCCTCAAAGCGCACCCATTGGAGGTGATCGGAATTCGAGCAGACGAATTTCCGTCCGGCATTGTCGAAACTCATCCCGTGCTGCCCGCCTCCGGATTCGGCGCGGATCGCCAGGGTGCGAGGGTCGAACGAGAAGTCCCGTCCCCGGAGATCGATCGCGGTCGAGCCTTGATCGGCACCGCCTGCGTCGGCGGCTGGATCGATTCCAGTCCGCCACTGTCGGGTAAACTCGCTGTCGACTCGTTGAACGTGTCCGCCGCTGTAACTCGCCGACCCGTGGATGCGGCAGTCCAGACCCCAATGAAAGGAGTTCATCATGGCCTGGACATTCAGTTTGTTCGTGGCGTAGGGGGCGAAGTCACTCGCGAAACCTGTGAAGACGACCTCGTGGATATCGGCCCGGCCGTCGTCGTTGGTGTCGCGGGCGTAAATCACATCCGGGGTCGCCCCGATGAAGACTCCGCCCTTCCAGCAGGCGATGGCGGTGGGCCAGGGCAGGCCATCCAGGAACACCGTGCTCGATTCGAACCGACCGTCGGCGTCGCGATCCTCGAGGAGGCGCACGCGACCGAGGCGTTCGGGACGACGCTCGGAATAATCCCGCATCTCGACGACGAACAGCCGGCCGCGCTCATCGAAGCCCAGGGCCACCGGATCGACGACCTCCGGTTCGTGCGCAGCGAGTTCGACGTGAAATCCCGGGCGCACCTCGAATGAATCGAGAGCCGCCGAAGGTTCCCGGGGCGGGAAGCGGGGCAGGTCCTCCGGCTGCAGGGTGGGTTCGGCGGCCCGTGCGGCAAGCGATGTCCAGGGGATCAACAACAGGCAACTCCACGAGAGCGCCTTACCACCTCGGCGCTCCCTTCGACTGCCGCCTTGTGTTGGCCGACAACGGCAGGCGGGGTAACCAGAAGCATCGTCTCGCACGAGCGGGGGTACCAACGGCATGAGGGCGATCATTCCCTGTTGGAAGCGAGGATGCCCAGCCTTCTCCCCGCGATTGGCGGCTGCCGGACCCGCCTTCGACACCTGGTCCGGACCGATGACTTGCCGTCGGACCGGTTGCCCTCGACGATCGCTCGATGAAGACGATCGCGATCGTGGGCGCCTCCAAAAACCCGGCCAAGTTCGGCAACAAGGCGGTGCGCGCCTTTGTCCGACAGGGTTGGCAGGTCTACCCCGTCCACCCCAACGAGTCTTCCATCGAAGGCCTCCGCGTCTATGCGTCGGTTCGGGATCTCCCGGCGCGGCCTCGCCTGGTGAGCCTGTATGTCCCGCCGGAAGTCGGGCTTGAGGTGCTGCCGGATATCGTCGCGCGCGGCTGCGAGGAGCTATGGCTGAATCCGGGCGCCGATTCCGATGCGCTCGTGGAGGCGGCGGAGCGGCACGGCCTGTGTGTGATCCGAGCCTGCAGCCTCGTCGCGCATGGCATGGCCGAGGATGCGGGATGAAAGACAGGTGAGTTACTTGCGGGTCGAACGGAACGACAGACGCAGTATGGCGTCGTCCCGCCTGCTGAGGGACGGGGCGGCACTGCGGCGAAGAAGATCGATGAGGACCTGGAGCCGGCGCGCCACCGGGAGATCATACCGAACCATGACGCGAAAACCCTTGAGCACGCCGGTCACCGCGGCGAGGTCCACGCCCGGTTCGAGGTGCAGGTCCGGTCGGAGCATGACCTGGTCGGGGCCAAATTCGGCCCGGAGATCGTCGATATCGGAATCGGGGACCGTCGGACACCGATGGCCGAAGCAGACGATGCCTTTAGCGCCGGGGATATTCTCCATGCGCTCGCGCATTTGGCTGAGGCGGAACCGGGCGAAGAGATAGTTCGGAAAGAGCGGTTCGGTCGCCTCGACGATGCGGCGTCCCGACCGCCGCGGCCACTTCAAACGGGGAAAGAACACCTCGACGCCCGAGAGGCGGCGCAGATGCCCGCAAACGAGCGGCTCGCGCTTGTGGAGCGTACGAATGCAGTACCAAGCTGGCTGGTGGTGGTCCATCACCAAGAAATTCCGGGAGCACGGCACCCGAATTGACACCGGACAGCAGAATCCATTCCAACGTTAACCCCTGAACCCAAAACCACGTAGGCTCCACAACCGCATGGTGAAGCCCATGCCAAGCCCCGCCGGCCACGGCGGTCCTTGTCAGCTTTCCCGACATGGCGGCGAACTCGATCCTCACCATGCCCCCGCAGGCCCCGCGTTGAGCCTCAAGGGGATGACCCGGCCGCGACGCTCACGATGCGCGGGTAAGAGAATCCGACAGGTCTTCCTTCAATTCCGACGAGCGCCGTCGAACCGTTCATGTGAGGAGGACGTCGCCGCACAGGTGCACATCGAGTCCGAGTTCGTCCAGGGCGGCGGCCTTGATCCGACAGGCGCGGTGGGCCTGTTTCTCGCCTGGGGTGTAGACGACCTGGATGTGATTCGACGGGTGTCGGGCCATCATCTGGTCGCGGGAAATGCCTTTGAGAACCGCGTGCATGATGGGCCATTGAGGCGTCGTTTCGCGCCACCGGCGCTCGGTCTCCTCCGGCGGGAGGCTGACGACCTCGCCGACGCCCAGGTCCGCCTGGAGTCGACCGTCGCGGACGAAGACACGGCTCCAGACGATCCAACCCGCCTTGCTGATTCCCTTCAGCGTGCCGCCGCCCAGACGGAAGTACATCGGCGGCTGACGCTCGCTCGAGGCATCCTTCCAGCCGCCGGCGAAATGGGCGGGCGGGACTGCGCCCGAAATGAGGAACACCCAGACGTAGGCATCCACCCCATCGCCGCGAAAGTGCTGACCCCAGCGAAGATCGTGGAGCGTATTCTCCGGCGCGAAACGCAGGGCTCGCCAGAGGTGATAGGTAACCAAGCCATCGACGCCGGCACATTCGTCGACTTCATTGAAATGAGGCAGCGCCTCGCCTTTGAACAGTTCGCGGCCGTCGGTGGAACGTACGGGTGGCCGATCGACATTGTTGAGGGTGCCTTCCACCAGGTCGCTGGCGGGGGCAAGGTCCTTCAGGCCTTGTTGATACTGTATGCCGATCGTCCCACAACCGAATTCATCCGCAAGACGCAGGGCCGCGACGTACATCCGGCACTGCTGAAGGGTTTGCTGTTCGGTGAGTTCCGTCGCCTCGTCGGCGCCCCAGTGGAAGGTAAGGCCCTTGCGCAGATACCAGTCCAGTACCGCGCGGGCCTCTTTTTCGCTCACCTGCTGCATGGCGGCATAGAGTGTGGATTGGCTCAGGCGCTCCTTGTAGATGCCGATCGCATGGAGGAGTTCGTCGGGGATGATGGCGTTGTACATCCCCATGCATCCCTCGTCGAACACCCCCAGGATGGCCTTCCGGCCTTTGAACTGCCGGGCCCAATTCCGTCCAAGTCCTTCGTCCGCCTCCGGGAGGCGCAAACGCTCGAGATCGCGAACATGCGATGTATCATGCGAGATCCGACCGGAATTCAGCCACTGCCGAAGTCCCTTGCGGAAGAACGGATCGCGGAAGTTCTCGCTCCAGAGGGTGCTGTAAGGAATGCCGGCCTTGGTTAGGGATCCGTTGAGATTCAACATCCCAACGAGGCCCGGCCATGTTCCTGACCAGTTGGCGACGGTCAGGATTGGACCCTGGTGGGTGTGCAATCCCGCCAGGATATGGTGACTGTACTGCCAGACGCTCTCCGCCACGATGAGAGGCGCGTCGGGGTCCAGGCGTTGAAAGACCGCCATGCCCATCTTTTGTGAATCAATAAACCCGTGGCCCTTCTGCCGGTCGGGGGCGTGTCCCCTCACCTCCCGCCATCCCTCCGCCTTCACGGCTGCTCCCAGGGCGGCCTCCATGTTCGACTGTTCCGGCCAACACTTTCTATTGGCCGATAGTCGTAGGTCTCCGTTCGCGATGAGCTGAACGGTCTTGGGGGACAGCGCGCGCGGAACGTTCATAACTCCAGTCCATGAGACCCGCGCCCGGAAAGCAACGCTGCAAACACCAGCCCAAGGGGCGATGCAGGGAACCGCCTCGCCGGCACCGGCGGGTCGTGTCACGGTTCCGCTCGTGTTCTCTCCGCGCACCCGACGCAACGGACTTCCCATGAACCGGCCCTCACCCCTTCCCTCGCCCATCGGATGGGAGAGGGTGCCCGGAGGGCGGGTGAGGGCATTCCCCCGCGGTTCATGGGCTGCGGCGCGCGGTCGGCCGGGATCCTGGAGGCTCCTGGCACTGTTGAGTGCCCGTCTGAGACTTTTGGTTCTCGCGGTTGTCGCCCACGGGAACTGGATGGCTCCGGCGGTGACGGCCGGGGAGGTGTCCGGAAGCCGGCAGACCGCGACCTCCAACATCGAGGCCACCCGATGGCCACAGTACGTTCTCCAGGCGGAGGCGTGGTGGCTCCTCGATCTCCCCGAGGCCAGGCGTTTCGACGCATCGGCCCTGGTTCTCCAACCCACCGAGGAACTGTGGACCGTCAACGATCAGTCCACGGGCGTGTATCGGATCCAGTTGAAAGACGGGATTCGCGACGCATCCCTGGTTCGGATCCCCGGGCTGCTCGATGCCCAACAGGTCTTCGCCCTGCTTCAAACCCGTCAGCCGGGAGCGCGACTCGATTGCGAAGGCCTGGCGCGCGACGACCGCGGGCGTCTTTACATCAGCGAGGAATCCCATCGCTGGATCCTCCGTTGGGATCCAGGCACCCGCGACCTCACGCGCCTGGACATCGATTGGTCGCCGGTTGCCCACTACTTCCATCCGCTCGATCTCAACGCGTCTTTTGAAGGGGTCGCGGTCGGCGGCAGCCGGCTCTATGTCGCCAACGAACGACAGGAGGGTCGGATCCTGGTTGTCGACCTGGCGTCGCTGAAGGTCATCGACGACTTTGCGGTCGCCCAGGCGGATAGCGCCGGCGATGACACGCATTATTCGGACCTGTGTTGGGCGGAGGATTCCCTGTGGGTCCTGCTTCGGGACGTCCATCGCCTTCTGCGCGTGGATCCCGCCGCCAAACGCGTGATCGCCGAGTTCGATTTCACGGCGCTCGAGACACGACGGGAGGTGGCCTATGGGTCGTTCTTCGCGCCCGGCTTCATGGAGGGACTCGCCGTGGACTCCGCCCACATCTGGCTGCTGACCGACAACAACGGCATGAACCGGCGCGCCGACGGCAAGGACATCCGGCCAACCCTCTTCCGCTGCCCGCGTCCGGACCGTTCCCCGCCGCCGTCGAGTGGCTCCGCCCGCAAGCCGTAGCGGTCGTCCTTCGCACATCGTTGCCGATTTCCCCAACCGGCCCACTTTCGGTTGAAACCCGAGTCCCTCCGCCCGCCCAATGGAGGCATGGGCATGAAGCCGAAGCGGATCATCATCGTCGGCGGCGTCGCCGGGGGGGCGAGCGCCGCGGCGCGGGCGCGCCGGTTATGCGAAGACTGCGAGATCATTGTCCTGGAGCGGGGACCTCACGTTTCATTCGCCAACTGCGGTCTGCCTTATTTTGTGGGCGGAGAGATCGTGAGGCAGGACGACCTGCTCCTGCAGACACCTGAGAGCCTTCGCAGTCGGTTCAATCTCGAGGTCCGGGTGCGAAGCGAGGTCATGGCCATCGACCGGGATCGACAGGAGGTGGTTGTCCGCGACCTGGAGGCCACCCGCGAATACCGCCTGGGATACGAGGCCCTGATCCTTTCGACGGGGGCGGCACCCCTTCGCCCGCCCATTCCCGGCATCGACCGCGAGGGTCATTTCACCGTCAGAAACATCTCCGATGTGGAACGGATCCGCGAGTGGACCCGCGAGTGCCGGGCCTGCCGGGCCGTTGTGGTCGGAGGCGGCTACATCGGGCTCGAGATGGCCGAGCAACTGACGCGGCACGGCGGCCTCTCGGTCACGGTCGTCGAAGCGCTTCCCCAGGTGATGGCGCCGCTCGATCCGGAAATGGCGGCGTGGCTTCATGCCGAACTCCGGGCGAACGGAATCGATCTGCACCTGGGCGAACCCGTCGTCCGCTTCGACAAGCCCCTGCCGGACGAGACGGCGCGGGCATCCGTCGTCGTCTTGCGGAATGGTCAACGACTCCCCGCGGACACGGTGGTGCTGGGGTTGGGCGTGCGGCCCGAAGTGGGCCTGGCCCGAACCGCTGGCCTGGAGATCGGGGGGCGAGGTGGCATCCGTGTGGACGACAGCCTCCAGACGAGCGATCCGCACATTTGGGCCGTCGGCGATGCGATTGAGGTGCGCGACGCGGTCACAGGCGCCTGGAATGTCATTCCCCTGGCGGGGCCCGCCAACCGGCAGGGTCGCACGGCTGCCGATAACATCCTCGGTGTCGATTCGCGGTACCGGGGTACGTGGGGCACCGCCATCGTCAGACTTTTTCGCCTGACGGCCGGCTGCACCGGGGCGGGTGAGAAGTCCCTTCGGGCAGCGGGCATTCCATTTGAGGCCGCTCATCTTCATCCCAATTCGCATGCCGGCTACTATCCCGGGGCCGAACCGATCGCGATGAAGGTCCTCTTCGCGCCGGGCACGGGGAGGTTGCTGGGCGCCCAGGCGGTGGGCCGGGATGGCGTCGACAAACGCATCGATGTGTTCGCGACGGCATTAAAAGGTGGACTCACAATGCCGGACCTTGCGGAACTCGAACTTGCTTACGCGCCACCGTACGGTTCGGCCCGGGATCCGGCCAACCTCGCGGGCATGATCGGGGAGAACGTCCTCGCGGGGCGCGTCGCCCTCGCGCAATGGAACGAGATCCTCTCTCTGGATCCGCGGTCCGCGGTGATCCTCGATGTGCGCCGGGCCGAGGAACGCGATCGGGGACACCTGCCGGGGTCGATCCATATTCCGCTCGATGAACTGCGGTCGCGCCTCGATGAACTGCCGCGGGATCGGGAGATCATCGCGCACTGTCACACGGGACAACGGTCCTATTTCGCGTGCCGGCTCCTGGCGCAGCACGGGTTCCGGGTGCGGAATCTGACCGGGTCGTGGAGGACCCTGAGCATGGCGCGCGACCTGCCGGCCAGGGACCACGAACGAGAGATCACCCCGAAGAGCGCGGAGGAGACGGGTAAAGAATGAACTCTGCCGGTTGAATGACGATCCTTTCCGTGGGTGCTCTATCGTTGCGGGAATCGTTGCATTCATTTCGGGCGGGACCTTGAGGACAGCCGAATCGTAGGCTCGCCGCCCGCATGAGATCCCTGATCCCTGCGGGGCAGACCTGGTTGCTCCTCGCCTGCATTGCGGCTGGCGCCACGCTGAGCATCTGGCTCGAACAAAAATCCCGGTGGGGCGCACGGATTGGCGGCCCGGTTCTGGCCCTGGGGATTGCCATGCTCCTTTCCAATGTCCGCCTGCTGCCCGTGGATGCGCCGGCCTACGATGTCGTGGACGAATATCTCGTGCCGATGGCGATCCCGCTCCTCCTGCTCCGCGCCAACTTGCGGCGCATCCTCCGCGAGTCGGGGGCCATGTTCGCCGCCTTTCATCTCTCGGCGCTCGGAAGCCTGGTGGGCGCGGCGGCGGCGGCGGCGATCTTTGCGAAGGCCGTTCCCGCGGTTTCGGACGTCACAGGGGTCATGGCCGCGAGCTACATCGGCGGCAGCGTCAACTTCGTGGCCGTCCGGGACACCTACGCCGTCGCTGCCAATCTCAGCAACCCGCTGATCGTCGCCGACAACTTCATCATGGCCGCCATGTTCGGGTTGCTCATCGTTCTGGCGGGAAGCCTGTGGATGCGGCGCCACTTCCCGCATCCGCATTCGTTGGCGGCGGACAGCGTCGACAGCCGGGAACTCGTCGAACGCCATTGGCAACGGAAGGAGATCTCGCTGCTGGACCTCGCGCAGGCGGTCGCCGTGGCGGTGAGTCTTGCGGGGATCGGCAAGGCATTGACGGATGTTTTCAAGAGCTGGATCGGTTCGCCGCTGCTTGCGTCGCTCATCGCCAATCCCTATGTGCTCATCACGCTTTTCACCGTGATCTTCACGACCGTGGCGCACTCGTGGACGGACCGGATCCGCGGCAGTGACGAACTGGGTATGTTCCTGCTTTACCTGTTCTTCTTTGTACTGGGTGTGCGCGCGGATTTCCTCCAGGTCGTCCGAAATGTGCCTGTCCTCTTCCTGCTGTGTCTCGTGATCGCGGCGACCAATTTGATTTTTACGCTGGTGCTGGGACGATTGTTCCGGATCAACCTGGAGGAACTCCTGCTCGCCGTGAACGCCACCCTGGGCGGGGCTCCCTCCGCCGCCGCCATGGCCATCGCCCGAGGCTGGGGCGAACTGGTCCTGCCCGGACTGCTCGTCGGCGTTTGGGGGTATGTGATCGGCACACCCCTTGGGATCCTCACCGTCGAGGTCCTGCGCCGGTTCAACCACGGACCTTAGCCGTAACCATGCAGTTGGATCGGTCGTGCTTGCTGGATCTTTCCGGGCAAGAGCTTCGTCGTTCGCTCGTGACGTATCTCCGTTCCGATACGCGCCTCGCTCACTCCTCGTCTTGACCGGAAATCTGCGGCGCAATCACTTCCCTCCCAACTGCATGCTTACGGCTTAGTTAGAGCCCGTCTGAAACTCGCTGGCGAACTTTCCCTGTTCTCCCGTCCCGCCGCGGGGAATGATCGCCGGATGCTCCATCTGGCTGTCCGATCCAGGGGCCTCGCCGGACTTCTGATCCTCGCGGGGGTTGGTCATTCTTCCGTCTGCCCGGCGACCCAGAAACCGGTTCTTCATGGTCGCCACTGGGTGGCTATCACGGGGAAACCCGCCGGGGCGACCGCGGGGGCGATGCTCTTCCAGCAGGGCGGCAACGCCGTCGATGCCGCCTGCGCGATGCTCGCCGTGGTGTGCACGATGTTCGACGAGGTCAGTTGGGGCGGCGAGACCCAGGCGCTCCTTTTCAATCCAAAGACCCACGAGGTGATTGGCATCAACGGCCTCGGCGTTGCGCCGACCGGGGCCACACCCGAGTTCTTCCGGGAACGGAAGATGAAATACCCGCCGGACGAGGGGCCGCTCGCGGCGGTGACCCCTGGTAATCCGGGAGGCCTGATGGTCATGCTCGCCGAGTACGGCACGCGGTCGCTTCACGACGTCCTCGCCCCGGCGATCCAAATGGCGGACGGCTATCCCATCGAGGCCGAACTCGTGGCGAAGATCGACAAGTACCAGCAGCGCCTCCAGGCGTGGCCGTATTCAAAACGCCTCTTCTTTCCGCACCCGGGCGCCGAGCGCGAGGCGCCCGTGGCCGGCGAGATCTTCCGGCAACCGGACCTCAAACGGACCCTGGAGGCGCTCGTCGATGCCGAAGCGGCCGCACTCAAGGAGGGCAAGAGCCGGCGGGACGCGATCCTTGCGGCCTACGACCGATTCTATCGGGGCGACATTGCCAGGGAATTTGTCCGGGGATCCCGCGAACAGGGCGGCCTTCACACGGAGGAGGACCTTGCGAACTGGCGCGTGAAGATCGAGAAGCCCGTGACGACCACTTACCGGGGATTGACGGTCTGCAAGCTCACGGACTGGACCCAGGGTCCCGTCCTTCTCCAGGTGTTGAACCTTCTTGAACCGCTCGATCTCCAGTCCATGGGCTACAACAGCGCCCGGTACATTCACACGCTCTACCAGGTGATGAACCTCGCCTATGCCGACCGCGATTTCTACTACGGCGATCCCGATTTCCCGCCGGAGGAGCCCCTCGCGGGCCTGCTCTCCAAGGACTACGCGCACGAGCGTCTCAAGTCCGTGAACTGGACCCACAATAATCCCGACGTCCGACCCGGCGATCCCTACCCGTTCGAAGGCCGGGAGAATCCGTATCTCGAGCTTTTGAAACGCCGGAGCACGGCCACGAACGCGGTTCCCTCCGCGGGCAGCCACTCCCAGGCGGCGATCGACGCGGAGGTCGACGCGTCGTTCTGGCGCGGCACGACCTCCATCCAGGCGGCGGACGAGGACGGTTGGGCCGTCTCCGTGACCCCCAGCGGCGGATGGCTGCCGGTCTGCATCGCCGGAAACACCGGCATCGGCATGAGCCAGCGGATGCAGAGTTTCGTCACCGACGAAGACGAGAATCCCTTCAACGTCGTGGCGCCGGGGAAACGGCCGCGCGTGACGCTGACCCCCAGCATCGCGTTGAAGAACGGCAAGCCATTTCTCTGTTTCTCGGTCCAGGGCGGCGACACCCAGGATCAGAATCTCCTTCAATTCCTCCTGAACATCGCGGAGTTCCACATGACGGTGCAGGAGGCTTGCGAGGCGGCGAACATGACGAGCTACCAGATGCATTCGTCGTTCGGTCTGCACAAGGCCGAACCAGGCCGACTGACGCTCAACACGGAGGTCCCCTCCTGGGTGCGTCGTGACCTGGTGAAGATGGGTTACCGCCTTGATTTTGAACCGCGCACCTCGGGACCCATCACGGCGATCTATTTCGACCAGGAACACGATTCATTTTGGGGCGGGGCAAGTAACTACGGTGAGGACTACGGGATCGCCTGGTAGCGTGGCGGCGCGCTGCGTCCGAGGGCCGCACCCGATTGCGTCGCGGAGCGACGCTCGACGGGCTTTTGCTCCGCCAACCGCCCCCTACTCCTCGATCCTGGCGATCCGGAAGAACCGCGGCGCCCCCCCGCCCGCGACGGTCTGGGTCAGACTCGCCGCGGCGGCCTGGACCACGGATCCCACAGGCTTCCACCCACCCTCAATGGTTTGAGTCTCCTCGATCTGATAGAAATGACCCGTGACGGTTTCCCAGGTCAGTCGGACCGTGCCACCCTCCTGCAGGAGGATTCCCATGATCGAGACCTCCGGGAGTGGCGGCAGGGTTGCGCGCACTGAATTCACGTATCCGGGCGTGGCGGCATCGCGCGTCACACTGACGATCTCCGCCTCGGCGCCCCAGACGATGTCGGAGCTGGTTGCGTTCACCTGGTGCACTTCGGCAGCCAGCGTGTTCCCGCCGGCGACAAGGTTGCCGACGGGGATCTCGAAGGGGCCCTCGAGGACCGCATCGGAGACCGTCCGGTTGGCGGCGGTGCCATCATCGAGCACCGCATTCGCGTCCAGGCCCAGACGAAAGATCTCCTGGCCATTGAGGAACAACGCCACCGCATCATCGACGACAGTCTGCAGCCGCAGAACGGCCCCGTCGGGATTGCCGGCCAGGTCGAATTTCGTCCGGAAGTAGTAAGTCATCCGACCCTCGGTCCGGACGAGAGCGGTGGTCTTCGGACCCGGAAGGCCGGCATCCTCGACATAGAGCAACCCGCCGCCGGAGGGCCAGGTTTGATCGGCGAAGGCGGGGTCCCGCCAGCCGGCGGGCGCGGGGCCGTCCTGTTTGTACCGCCAGACGTCGGTAAAGCTCAGGACCTTCTCGGGCGCATTGGTGGTTAATCCTGCGAGCGCGGCCCAATTGTCGATGCGCGACGATTCCTGTTCCGGATCGATCCGCTGAAGCGAGGCGCCACCGCCATTGGCGGCCGCCGGCCACGGTGCCGCGCGGAGAAATTCCACCGCGTCGATGGTTTCCCAACCGCCGGTCGTCGGCCTTTCGAGGCGGACCTGTTGCGGCCCGGTGGCGGTGAACGCCACAGTGGCGTCGCCCGTCGGGAACGCAGTTCCGGGATACGCCGCCCGAAAGGCATTTGTGCTGCGCGCGACCACCAGGTAAGCCGCTGGCGCGAGCGAGGTGCCGGAGGGAAAGACCCAATCCAGGCCGGTAAGACGCCAGCCGCCGAGGTTCCAGGGCGTCACCTGCGATCCATTCCACAGTTCCACAAACTCCGTTCGGGGGATCTCGGGTGCGTACATGATCTCGTTGATGACAATTCGCACAGTGGGCCGGATCGTGACGGTGAAGGTCTGCGAGGCGCTCGCCGAGGGAATGGCGTCGTCCGTCACCCGCACGGTGATGGAATGACTGGCAGCCCCTGCGTCCGGTCCGATTTCCCAACGGAAAGTCCCCGCGTCTGCATCGATGGAGGCGCCCTCCGGCGCGCCCGGGTCCAGGGAGTATGTCAGTTTCTGGGCTGGCAGATCCGTGTCGGTGCCGATTGCGATGAAGGCGACCACCGTGCCCTCCACGACCTCGAGATTGGGAAGCGACGCAAGCCGCGGCGGATCGTTCTTTTCATTCACCACGATCGAGAAAGTCACGGTGCCCGGCGGTCCGCCGCCGGCCTGCAGGGCATGGGCAACCACCGCGTACGAGTTCGGTCCGGCACTCTCCGGGGGCGTCCACCGGAACACCCCGGTGGCGGCGTCGATGGTGCTTCCCGAAGGCGCCGATTCGAGGGTATAAGTGAGGGCCTTTGGCGGCGTGTCCGGGTCGCGCGCGACCAAAGGCAGCGTCAGGGTCGCGGTTTCATCGACCGTCTGCAAACTGACCGGATCGAAGGCGGGAGCATTGTCGATCTCGTTGACCTTCACTCGAAACGACTGCGTGGCGCTCATCGCGGGCTGGCCGTCGTCGCTGACGCGGATCGCGAGCGTGTACTCACCCGGGCCATCGCTTTCGGCGGGAGCCCAGGAGAACACACCGGTCTCCGGATGGACGCCGGCTCCCCCGGGGGCTTCGGGCTCGAGCGTGAAGATCAGGTGTTGGCGGGGTTCGTCCGGGTCCGTCGCGAAGGCGGTGATCGTCGCCAGGGTGCCCTCGTTGACGGTGAGGTTCTCCAAGGGGAGAAGCGTTGGAGCCTGGTTCACCTCGCGCACGGTTACGGTGACGATGCGGCTGTCGGTTCGTGGCGGCTGCCCGTCATCGGTGACCCGGACACTGAAGCTGTACTCACCGGGGCCGTCGGCCTCGCTGGTGGACCATGAGAAGCTCCCATCGACCGGATCCAGGCTCGCCGCCTGGGGTGCTCCCACCAGACTGAACCGCAGGTGCTGTGACGCGTCCGGATCCGACGCAGCAACCTTGAAACGAACGAGAGCCCCTTCGTCGACGGCGATCGGATCGAGCGCGGCCAGCACCGGCGGCTGGTTTGCCGTGGCGTAGGCATTGACCGCCCCGGGCGTCGGAAAATCCATGAAAACAAACGGCGCGGGCGCCCCATCGGGAAAGCGCCCCTGAGCCACATTGTTGGACTGCGACACAAAGGTGGCGGCGTCGATGAGGGTGCGGTCCGGGGCGAAAAGCGCGATGCCGTCGCCACTGGCGCTGAGCCTGAAATTGGCGTGAACCTGGCCGGGAGAGTTCTGGCCGCTCTCATCGTCTGCCCAAACCACGAGGAATCCACCCGGGGCAATCGTGGTGCCGTTCGGGATTCGGAACCGGGTGGGATCCGACGCGTCATCCGTCAGGGTGAAGGCGGAAAGGTCCGTCGCATTGGCGGAGCCATTGTAGAGTTCGAACCAGTCGTCGGCATCCTGGTCTGCCGGATCAAGAACGGCACCCTGGTTGGCGGCCATCCATTCATTGACGAACACGAGGGTGGAGGGCGCCGCCGGATTGTTGGCGCTGCCGGGCGTGGCCAGGTGGATAAGTTGTCGTTCGAGCGGATCGCCGTCGGGGTAGGAGCCCCACGCCTTCCCGGCGGGGAGATCCCGGTAATCGACGGCGTCAAGGGCGGCCGGCGCGCCCGCCTGAAGACGCACCAGGGCCAGACTTCCGTTGGTCGGCGACAGGCGAAAGCCGGCGTGGAGTTCGCCGGCCGTCGACTGCCCCGGCTGGCCATCGCACCAAACGACCAGGAACTGCCTTGGACCGATCCCCGAACCCGCGGGGAACGGCCATTGAGTGAGATTCGAGTAAGTCGCCGTCAGGTGGAGATTGGAAAGGTCGATCGCGGCGTCGCCGGCATTGTAAAGTTCGATCCATGGATCCGCCTCACCGGCGTGATCCGTGAGCGCGCCGGTGTTCTGCGGAAGGACCTCGTTGATCCAGAGGTTCGGAAAGGTCTCCAGAGTGGTTCCCAAGGAATTGGCGCTCCCGGGGGTCGCGAGGATCGACGCGTCCAAAGGGGCCGCCCCCCAGTTGGCCGGGCGCCGGTTGTCCTGGACAGGATCCAAGAGCTGGAGGGAAGGCCCATGACTGTGCGGCTCGGTCGGCCAGGGCGCCTCGGCCCCATAACGGACTTGGTCCACCACCAGGTCCGGCTCAGGCGCGGTTCCGGGCCGCACGAGGCGGAGTCTCTCGCCATTGTTTTGAAGGCTGCCATTGAAGACGCCCACCGGAATCACGGTGGATCCATACGCCGCTCGAAATGCATTGGCATCTGCGACGACGACCAGGTACCCACCGGGGCGGGCGATCGTCCCGGCTGGAAATTGGAAGTCGACGCCATCCAACCGCCATCCCGAAAGATCAAACGCGCGCGTGGTGGAGACGTTATGGACCTCGACGAAGGCGGAACCCGCCACCGCCGGGTCGTATTGAATCTCACTGATGACGACCAGGTCCGTCGGAGCCGGCAACGGACCGGTGTACCGGACGATCACCGAATCCGCGAGGTCCTGCAGCGGTCGACCCGAACGATCCAGGGCGGTGACCTGGAGGACATTCGTCGCGGCCGCGAGGGGAACGGTGAGGCTCCAGGCGGACACGGAGCTCCACGTGAGCGGGTACGCCACGCCATTCACAGCGAGTTCGGCTGCGCGGATGGGGGCCCGGCCGGTCAATGTGATGTCGTTCCGGTCGGTCGTGAAATTCGCCCCGTTATTGCTTGTGATCGCGAGGTCGGCCACATCGACCTCTCCCAGTCTTCCGGTGAGGTAGGCGCGGCGCTGCCGGACGTAGTTTCGGGTTGCGGTGGGATTCTCGACCTTGAACCCATTGGCGGTGAGCGCGGCGTACCGTCCATCGAGGATCGGTCCGATCGACTCGTCGCGGAGGGGGCCGTTGATGGCGTCCTGGAAGGCCCTCCAGTACATGCGAAGAAAGGCGGGGGTGTCCCACAGGATGTTCATCGTCGGGTCCACCGATCCGAACACGTCCGTCGACGGACCGTCGCCATTTGAGCCGAGGACGAAATCAATGTCCCACGGGATGATCGCCCACCGGCCGTTTGTCGGCCGGTACAGGTAGGAGTTCTTGCCCCGGCTGTAACCGTAGGAGTCCCAGTTGCCGACGATATGCTGGAGCGCGAAATCGCGCATCCAACGGTCGACGTCCGCCACGTTCCCGACCTGGGCGACGAAATCGCCGCCCCCCGCGTTGAGGGTCCGAACCAGCGCGAGGAAGTTGGTGTAGTCGTTGGCGGATTGGACCACGGCCCGCTTCCGCCAGGACCATCGGTATCGCGCGAGCTTCAGTTGATTGCCGGTGGTCGTGAAGGGCTCGAGCGTGGCATCCCGCTGCGCGACGAAGGTGTCGCCCGCGTCGTTGAACTCGAACCAGTCTTCGATCTTGAAGAGTTCGCCGTTCGGACCGTCAGGGAACCAGTCGTCGACATAGAGCCCATTGGGTTCCTCGCTGTCCTCATAGAGTCCCCTGAGCGAACCATTCTCGAAGAAGCGGACGTGGCGGCGGTGAAGGGTCGGGACACCGAGTCGTTCGCCGATCCAAAACGCGGCCTGTTCCCGTTGGGCGCTGGGATCCGTGCCGAGGTTGCCGATGGTCACGACCGCGACGTCGTTGGCCCCGAGCAGGCGGTCATCGTCCGGCATCGAGAAGATATAGTCGCCGCCGACGCTGCCGCCATGCCACGGGCTGCCCTTCGCCCGCATCGCGGCATTGTAGATCACGCGTTCGTCGCCATAGACGAAGGTGCAGTCCAGGTTGTCATTCGCCAGCGGCTCCCGGTTGCGCAGGCGATCGAAATCCGCCTTTCGCTGCCAGAGACGATACACGCCCAGGTTTCCAAATGGCTTGTCCTCACCCCAACGCACCAGGGCCTCCTGCCCGGCGCCTTCGGGAGGAAACTGGCTCAGCGCGGGGCTGGCACTTCGATCGGTCGCTCGGATGACGAAGGCGAGGAGGGTGCCGTCGGTACGACCGCTGAGCGTGCCCGAGTAGACGCCGTCGCCGCCAACGGCGTCCCCGCCCGTGCCGTCGTCACGCATCGTGACCGGACTCGTGCTCGTGTTCGGATCCAGGCGGTAGCGCAGGGTTACCGAATCGATGCCGTCGGGGTCGGTCACGCGGGCCGTGACGATGACGGGTTGGCGATTCCGCGGGACGACCGGTCCATGGTGCACGTCGAAGATGGCGGGCCCGGCATTCGCGATCGCCCGACTGTTCGGCGCTCCGGGTGTGCCGAGATTGGAGGGGACATTCAGTCGACCATAGGCCTCGAGGCCGTTCCCGCGCGTGCGGAGGAGGAACTCGGGCCAACCGCGCAGCCACCGAACCCTGGCGCGAAGTGTCGCCGTGGCGTTGGCCGACAAGGCCGGCGAGATTGCCGCCCGGACGCGGTTGACCGCCGTGTCGCCGCGGCCGGTCGCCTCCACACGGAGCGCCGGGCCTCCGCCCACGCCACCGCCGGGTGCAAGAGCGGAGTCGCGGTGATTGCCCTGCGGGGTCCACCCGGTCAGGCCATCCGAGAAATCGCCGTTGACGAGGCGGCTGGCGCCGTTGGCGTCGAGGACCTCGACATCATCGACAAGGTAGGTGCCGGGCCCCTCGGCCAGGAGATGCAGCCGATCGGAGGGCACGCCGCCGGCCACGTTGTCCACGCGACCCGTAAACTCGATGGCCGTCCAAGGCGCCTTGCCGCTCTCGTCGCTGTCGGCCCAGTTCGACGGTTGGAGATGGTCGGAGTTCGGATCGACAAGCTCGAGGCTGCTGCCAAGGCCGTCACTCCAGGGAGCCCAGCGGCCGCCGGTTCCGTAAGTGACTTCGTCCACGACGATGTCGATGCGATTGGTCACAAGAAAACCGGTCGCGTTCGTGCTCACAACGAGGTCCGGCATCGCCAGGGCGAGGCGCTCCCCGGAGTTGCTGAGGTTGCCGTCGAAATTGCCGAACACGACGGCGCCGTTCAGGCCGGGATGACCCGACAGCAGGCGCTCACGATCCCGCGCCACCACCGCGTAGCCGCCGGCGCCCAGGACAGTTCCCGCCGGGAATCGGTAGCCGATTCCATCCGTGAAGCTCCAGCCTCCAAGATCGACCGGCTCCGCGGTGCGATTGTGCACTTCGACGAATTCGTCGTCGTCCTCACCCGAGATCGGGGCGTACATGATCTCGTTGAGGACAACCTCGCTGACCCGGAAGGTCGTGTTCTCGGCGCCAGGCGTGACGACAGCCAACCGGCGCCACTCCGGAGTGCCGTCGGGGTATCGCCCACTGGAAACGCCGTTCTCCTGCGGGTCGACCCGAACCGCGTCGAGGACCTGGGTGAGGCTCGAATCGATCAGCACGACGGTTTCGCCCGCGGCCCGGATCCGGAAGCCGAGTTGGGCCTCGTCGAAGGCAATGAATCCGCGCGGCGTGAGCATCGTGCCGGCGGGGACCCGGAAACGATTGGTCGCCGGGTCATCGGTCAGGATGCATCCGCCCAGGTCCACCGGATCATTGCCGTGATTGTAGAGTTCCACGAAGTCCAGTTGCGGGAGGTCCGTGTGCGCGAGGACTTCATTGATGAGAACCGGCGGCCGCGAGGCCGGTGACAAGGGTTCAAACGATCCAGGGGAACCACCGATCCGTCCGCTGGCACTCCACGCCCTCGGGTCGCCTTCGCCATAGGATGGCCGCGTCTGGGCCAGGGACGGACCCGCTCCGTCCGCCGCCACGGGCCATGGCCGGCGGCTGCCGTACGGGACCTCCAGCAGGATGGCTCCAACGGCATTCCGCAGGCGAACGATGCCGCCGTCATTCGGCAGGCTGTTTCCTCCCGCGAACGGCCCCAGCACTCCCGTCAAGCCGTAGGCCGCCTCCACATCCGCCGGTTCTCGCGCCAGGACGGCAAACCCGCCCGCCTGCAGGACAAAGCCTTCGGGAAAATCGAACGCGACCGATCCGCTCAGACGGTAGCCCGTCAGGTCCTGCGCGATGAGATCGGCATTGTAGAGTTCGATGAACTCCAGGTCCTTCCCGTCGGCGCGCGCGCGGGGATGATACATGATTTCGGAAATCACCAACGGGGTGTGACGACTGGAGGGTCCGGGAGTCTCGGCGCGGGTCGGCTCCACGGAGACCACCGTCGCGTCGACGACCTGCCCGGGATCGCGAAACGCCGCCGTCGCCGCCGCGGCCGGGTCGGCGCTGGCGACCGAAAAGCCGAGGAAGACCGTCGCCGGCAGGCTGGCGGTAACCTGCCCGAGTTCGAACCAGGTCGTGCCATCCGCGCTCGCAAAGCCACGAAACACATCGCCACTGCGAACGAGCCGGAGCCAGGTATCCGGGAAGTTCGGCGGATAGGAGCCGGTTCGATCCGCCGCGGCCCCTCGCGTGCCGCGGGCCAGGAAGAAGGAACCCACCGAGCCGGGGGTTGACAGGGAGGCCGCGAATGGGCCGTTCGTTTCGAGGCTCGCGCGCGCCATCAGCCCCGCCGTAGCGAACGGATCCGTGGGCGTGAAGGCCGCCACCCGCACGCGGCGGTCGAAATCGCCCGTCACCTCCTGGTATCCGAATTCCAAGGTGTCAGCGGTTCCGCCCATGGCGCCGCTGCCGGTGATGTCGACTCCCGAGGTGGCCGCCTTGACCGCACCTGCGACGGTGGGCGTGCCGATGACCGCCGGTGCATATTCCTCGGCGACAAAGCTGCCTTGAGCGCCGGTCGCAATGGTGTTGGGGCTCCGCGCGCGATCCTGGACGCCATGGACGCTCAGCGTGTACTTCGTGTCATAGGTCATCGGCTGCACCGTCAGTTCCACGGTCTCCGGGTCGGGTCCAAACCGGGCCGCACTGACGACGCGGGCGGGATCAAGGCTGTAATTGGACGGGTTTGTCGCCGTGGCGGCCGAGACCGGTTCACTGAAGATGACGCGAAGCCGCTCCCGGCCGAAATTCAGCAGGCTCGCGATGGCGGGAGGCGTGCGGTCCGGCGAGACGGTGAGACGCGCCTCGTTGCTGGTGGCGCCGCCGAGTCGGTTGGTGACGACAACTCGAAAGCGAGCGTCCTGGTCATCGAGGGTCACCGGTCCATAGACCAAGTCGACGTCGATGGCTCCGGGCAGGTCCACGCCGTTTCTTTGCCATTGGTAACTGGCCGGCCCGACCGTCGAGAGGCGGACGGCGAATCGAGCCGTGCCACCTTCGACCGCGGTCGCGTTGGTGGGGTGCGCGGAGAACGCCGGGGCCTCGAAGGAAATCCCCCACGGCAGGAGGTTGGTGCCGACAATGGGCGCCTGATCGGTTCCGTCGGGCATGCGCCAGCGCACGGCCAGGTTGTCGCCGCCGCCGGCTTCCTTCATGAGGGCTGCAACGTAATAAGCACGCCCGGCGGTCAGAGCCACGGGGGCGGACTCCTGGTTGGATTCCTTCGTCCATTCGCGTGATGAGGTCCAACTGTCCACGCGGGCGATGAGGATGGCATGAGCCGGATCCTCGTCCTGGCTCAGGTACAGATCCCCGCCATCGTCGGACGCAACCCAGAAGGTGTAATTCCCCGTCTGTGGCGGGACAATGTAGCCGCGCAAACGCTGGCCGTAATTGTCCAGAACGTCCGTCGGCGCCTCGAACAGGTCCTCGATAAAGTTGGTGGATGTCGGGTGGTCCGGAAAATCGGGGGATTGGGTGAGGTCCAGGACGGCGGCGCCGTCGATCCCCTCCCACACCTCGCGAAGCAGACCGACGGTCTGCGCCCGCGACGGAACGACGAAAAGAACCATTCCGGCCACCACGGCGCCGGGGACCAGTTTGCCTGGGGACATGCAACGTCAACTTCCCGTTTTTTGGGAAATTGACAAGGTCCAGGCGAGGGCGGTTCCGGGGCTGATTCATCTTTGCACCGGCCACCTGTTCGCCCACCTTTCCAGGATGATTTTCGGGTCCCGACGGTCGACCGGCCGACCCTGGCGACGAATTCTCGTGCTGCTGGCTGCATGGCTTCCGGCTTCCGCCGTGGCCAGCGAGTTGGGCATCCAGCAGGATTCCCAGGGTGTCCAACTCCGTCTCCTGGGTGACGATGGACAGGAGTACTCGCTCGAAGCCGTCGAGGCCTTCCTGAACAGCAACGCGACCTGGCGCTCCGTGGCAACCGTTGCGCCGGGGCGGACGCCGGCCTTCCTCTACGACCCAACCTGTTCGATCAATCGCCAGAACTTCTATCGCCTCCGTCTCCTCCAGGGCTCGGTTCCAATCACCGTCCCCAACTTTCGCCTCCTGGACACACAGGGCCGGGCCCATGAACTGTTTTATCAATCCGACGCCACGGCGGTCGTCCTGATCCTTGCCGGCGCCGATCCCGGCACCCTTGAGGCCGACATGCCCGAACTCCTTCGGCTTCGAGACGCGACCGCAACCAGGGGCGTGCGCTTCTGGATCCTCGCGGTTTCCTCACCGTCGCAACGCGAACAACTCCGCACGGCATCGGCCATGTTCGGCGAGGGATTTACCGTGCTCGAGGACGAGGACGGGGTCGTCACGCGCCTCTTTGGCAGAGGCACGGCCCCCGAGGCCGTGGCGTTCGATCCCGCAACCTACTCGATCCTGTACCGCGGCCGGATCGCGGACAGGTTCGCGGATGGCGCAAACGGTGGCGCCGTGGAACAATCGCTCCTCGGCGCGGCGCTTACCCACCATCTCGCGGGCGAATCGGTCGTCATTCGCGAGACGGAACCTCTCGGCAGCCCAATCGACCTCCCGGTCCTCGGACAGACTACTTATTCGCAGGACATCGCGCCTTTGATGCAGGACCGATGCGTGAAGTGTCATACCCCGGACAACATCGCGCCGTGGGCGATGACCAATTACACGGTCATCCGCGATTTTGCGCCGCTGATGAAGGACGAGGTTCTCACCCATCGAATGCCGCCATGGTATGCCGACGAGCGGCCCCGGCATTACAGCAATGATCAGATGCTGACGGCCGCCGAGATCGCCATGATCGTGGACTGGGTCGACCGTGGGGCCCCGCGCGGCGACGGCCCGGATCCGTTGGCGGAACAGGCCCCGCCGCCCCTGACCGATTGGCCCCTGGGCGCTCCAGACCGGATCGTGGCCGTGGACACGCAGCAAATCCCGGCGACGGGCACCATCGACTATCGCTATCTCGTGGTGGCCAATCCCTATCCGACGAATGTCTGGCTCCGGGCGGCGGTGGTCAGGCCGGGCAACCGCAAGGTGGTCCATCACTCGCTCGTGTTCAGCGCCACGAGCTTCAGCGACATCCTGCAGGTCCAGGCCGGACTCGGAGGTTACTTCGCTGCCTACGTACCGGGCCTCGAACAGACCGGGTTTCCAGAAGGCACAGGCAAGCTCCTCAAGAAGGGCGCGTTCCTCGTGTTCCAGATGCACTACACGGCCACGGGCGAACCGCAGACGGACAAGACCGAACTTGGATTCTACCTGGCGTCCACGCCGCCAGCCCGACAGTTGAACACCGGCGCCGCCTACACGCTGAACTTCACCCTTCCGCCCGGCGATTCCGAGGTCCCGGCGAGCGCCGAATTCACGCTTCCCCAGGACGCGGTGCTCTATGAAATGAGCCCGCACATGCATTATCGTGGCAAATGGTTTCGTTTCGACGCCGTGTTTCCAGACGGCTCCGAACAGACCCTTCTGAATGTTCCCTTCTACCGGTTTGACTGGCAGACCCTCTATCGCCTTGCCGAGCCCCTGCCGCTGCCCAAAGGCACGCGGATCGTTGCCACCGGCGCCTGGGATAATTCCCCGAAGAATCCCGACAACCCGGATCCGGGGGCGACCGTGCGCTTCGGCGAACAGAGTTGGGATGAGATGTTCATCGGTTACTTCAACTGGACGACCGCGCCGTGACAGGCACGCACGCTCATGACCGCCATCCCCAGACCGGCATTCACGGGGCTCATTGAGTTCGTCCCCGGTTTCCGCCCCCGGAGCCACCTGCGGCATGTGCTCTTCGACTTCGATGGCACGCTTTCCCTGATCCGGGAGGGCTGGCCCGATGTCATGGTGCCCCTGTTCACTGAGATCCTGCCGCCGCTCCCCGGCGAGACGCCGGAACAACGCCGTCAACTCGTCTTCGACGACATCATGCGGCTCACCGGCAAACAGACCATTTACCAGATGATCCAACTGGCGGAGCGCGTCCGTGAACGCGGGGGCGCGCCGCTGGAACCCCTGGCCTATAAGCGGGAGTATCTACGCCGCCTGGACCTTCGCATCGCGGACCGGCTGGAGTCCCTGCGCGCGGGGCGCTGCCAACCCGATGACCTCCTCGTCTTTGGTTCGCGTCGCCTGCTGGACGTTCTCCTCGCCCGCGGGTTGACACTCTATCTCGCGAGCGGCACCGACGAATGTTACGTCAAGGAGGAGGCCGAACTCCTCGGTCTCCAACGTTACTTCGGTCCGCGTGTGTACGGTGCCGTGGATGACTACAAGAGCTTCTCCAAAAAGATGGTCATCGAACGCATCCTCCGGGAAAACGGGATCGCCGGTGAATCCCTGCTCGCGTTCGGCGACGGCTACGTCGAGATCGAGAACACGAAGGAGGTCGGCGGCCTCGCCGTCGCCGTCGCCAGCGACGAGGCCCGCAACGGATCCGGTCAGTTCGATGCCTGGAAACGGCAACGCCTCCTGGGCGTCGGTGCCGATGTGGTGATCCCGGATTTCCGCGACGCGGAGGCCCTGGTCGCCGCGGCGTTCGGGGCTTAGAGCCCGTCTACAAATTAGGAGGGGCCCTGTTTTCGCAGGAAAGGCCGAATGGCGAGGCGGGACGAAGGAGCATACCCTTCAGGGGTCTGTGACTGAGGAGCAACGAAGCCAGGCGGCCTTTCCTGCGAAAACCCTCCAGCCGCCGCTTCGTCTTCTTCCGTACGCTCAACGGTGGGTGCCACCCACTCCCGCTCACTGCGTCTTCTTTGCCGGGCGGTCTTCCCCGCCGATGTGAAATACCAGGCCTTCGGCGACGCCGTTCGGGTTGGTCTGAAAGGTGAGTTCGCCGTCGAAACTGCGGATGTAGAACTTTGTCCTGGATTCCGCGTGGAGCGGGAAGGTCAGGATGCGACCCGGCATGGTCACGGTCGCGGCCAGCAAGTCGGCCGGGTGGGTGATCGTGATGCTGAGGCCGGAATCGACGCGGTACGTTCCGAGGAGTTTGTCCAGCGTCGCGCGGTCGTAGTCGAACTCCTTGCGCGCGGCGTCTTCACCAAGTTCACGGATCCAGACGTTCCGGTAGCGCACCGGGTTTCCATGGTCCTGAAGCGAGAGGGGCAGCCTGTCTTCGTGTCGCTGGTAAGCGTCGCGGTGCAGCCAACCGGTGGGACCCACCAGTTCGACGTTGTTTTGAACAAGGACGCCGTTGTGGAAAACCGTAAGCCGCGCGGGCGACTTCACCCCGCCATCCTCCTGGAATCGTGGACGGGTAAAGACGATGTCGTAGGTCTGCCATTCGCCGGGGGGGCGGGAGGCATTGACGAGCGGCGGGTACTGACCGTAGACGGCGGCGGCCTGACCATCCGCGTAGGTGACATTGTCGTAGGAATCCAGCACCTGGACCTCGTAGAGGCCCATGAGGAAGACTCCGCTGTTGCCGCGGCCCTGGCTGGCGCCGTGCGGCGGATTCGGCGTGGCAAACTCGATGTGCAACTGGCAATCCCCGAAGGCCTGCAGCGTGCGCACGTATCCGCTGCCCTCGACGCACTCCAGGGCGCCTTCCTGGATCACCCATTTCGGGGCGGTCCCGTCCAGGCTCGCCCAGGCGTCGAGACTCGATCCATCGAACAACACCGTCGCGTCCGAAGGGGGTTTCGCGGGCGTGTCGGCCGTGCTGGCGCTCGCCGGTTGAATCACCTTCGGGCGCGGCCGACTCCAGTCATGCTGTGGCCAGTCGAAAACAGACGAGGCCCCGCCGGCGGTGCCGCAGAGCAGGAGTCCCGTCGCGCCGAGGAATAGAAGAAGTTGCTTCATGTGGAAGATGGGACATCGGCGAGACTGCCACAGAGAGCCATGGAGACCAGCCCGGAACTGCCCGCACCGAATCGGGCTTGAGTTTGGACGCCGGATTCTTCGAAGTCCCGCGCATGCCCGACTGGCTGGCGGTTGTCATCCTGGGAATTGTGGAGGGGATTACGGAATTCTTGCCGATTTCCTCGACGGGCCATCTCCTCCTGGCGGAGCACTGGCTGCCGATTCGTTCGGCCTTCCTGCGCTCGGACCTCTTCACCGTCGTCATTCAACCGGGCGCCGTCCTCGCGGTGCTTGTGTTGTTTTGGAAGCGTGTGGTGGGACTGTTCCGCCATTGGCGGCAGCCGGAATCGCGGGACTACCTGCTCAAGCTCGCGGCGGCTTTCGTCCTGACGGGAATTGGGGGACTTCTCATCAAGAAGCTCGGGTTCACCCTCCCGGAGGACGTGACGCCGGTGGCCCTGGCCACCCTGGTGGGCGGCCTTCTGTTCCTGGCAGTGGAGGCGTGGCTCCGATCGCGGTCCACAACCACGCGGGTGACGTGGGGCATCGCGCTGGCCGTGGGCGCGGGGCAATTGCTCGCCGCCGTCTTCCCCGGGGCGTCAAGATCGGGGACCACCATTCTGATCGCCCTGGCCCTGGGCCTCGCGCGACCGGAGGCCACGGAATTTTCGTTTCTGCTGGGGATCCCGACGCTGCTCGCCGCGGGGGCGAAGGAGAGTTTCGACGCGGTGCGGCATCCCCCGCCCTATCCCGTGGAGTGGGGTCTCGTGGTCCTAGGCGCCGCGGTGTCGGCGGTGACGGCCTTCATCGCCGTGCGCTGGCTCCTGCGGTTCATCCAGAACCACACGTTCAACGGCTTCGGCATCTACCGGGTCGTCCTTGGCGTCCTCATCCTGGCGCTTCGTTGACACCGCCTGGAGCCCGTCTGAGAAGCAGGAAGGGCCCTGCGGCAACGGTTGAGGCTCGGCCGCACTGAACCTTTGTCGGTCACCGGCGCGGCGCGAGCACGGCCCGCACCTCGCGTTCGATTTCCCGAAGGCGTTCCCGGCTCGTGATCGGATTCCCATCCTCGTCGGTGACGTGGAAGGAATCGATGGCGGCCCCTTTTCCGGTGTTGATGCGCGCAAAGTTGACGTCGACGCCGAGATCGGCCAGGGCGCGGGTGAGTTCAAACAGCAAGCCGACGCGGTCTTCCGCCTCGATCTCCACCAGCGTCCGATCGCGCATGAGCTGGTTGTCGAACGCCACGCGGGTCGGCACCAGGTCCGGATCCACGGGCCGGTAGATCGGCGGAGGCGGGCGGCGGGCGGCGATGAGCTTCGGAAAATCGATCGAATCCCCTGCGAGCGAGCGCGCGAGGAGGTTTTCGAATCGTTCCCGCGCCTCGCGGCCCGCTGGCCGGCCGGACTCCGGATCCTGAACAAACAGGGTGTCGAAGACCGGACCGTCGGGTCGTGAAAAGATTCGGGCGCCCAGGATGTTCAACCCGGCGGCCGCCAAAGCGCCGGCGACGCGGTTGAACAGTCGCGGACGGTCCCAGGTGCAGACCTTGACGACGGAATACCCGCGGTCGGGTTCCGCATGCCAGGCGATCACCGGTTCGAGCACGCGATCCTCGAACGCGAGCTGGTTCCACATGAACCGGTGGACGAGCAGGACATCGGCGGCGATTTCGCGCGGTGTCTGCACGACGAAATAGCGGTCGGGCAGGTTGTTGAAATGGGCCTCGAGTTCGTCCTTGTGAAAGGTCTTCGGGACCAGGCGCCGGACTTCGCCCTGCAGGCGGCGCAGTTGTTCCTCGGCGGCGATCCGGAATTCACCGTCGCCCCGCAGGACCTCTTCGGTGCGGCGATGGAGGGTCCAAAGCAGCGATTCCTTGAAAGGGGTCCAGAGACTCTCGCTCGTTCCCATCGAGTCCGCGAAGGTGTGGAGGGTCAAAAGATGGAGCTGTTCCGCGGTCTGGATGGCGGCCGCGAATCCCCGGATCACCTCCGGATCATCGAGATCGAGCTTCTGCGAGAGCCGCGACATCAGCAGGTGGTGGCGGACGAGAAAGGCGACGGTGGCGGCGGCGGGCGCCGGGAGCTGGAGCCGACGGGTCTGGGACAACGCCATGCGCGCGCTCTCGGTCGCGTGATCCCGGTTGGATTCGGCCTTGCCGACGTCATGCAGGACCAACGCCAGGTACAGGACGTACGGACGATCCAGCGCGTGGAACAGGGCGGTGTAATGGCGGAAGGGTTCGGTCGATGCCTCCCAGATCCGGTCGAGCATCTCGAGGCACACCAGCGTGTGCTCGTCCGCCGTGTACAGGTGGTAGAATTCGTGTTGCACCCGGCAGGTGAGGCGATGGAAGGCCGGGATGTATTTCCCCAGGAAGCCCGTCTCGTGCATGGCCCGCAGGACCGGCGCGACGTTCCCGCGGTGATTCAGGATCTCCAGGAACGTTTTGTGAACGTGCGCGTCCTTGAGAAAGTCGCGATTCACGAGGGCGAGGTTCTGGCGGACGAGATCCTCGAGATCAGGATGAAGCTGCAGCCCCCGCTGCTGCGCCAGCAGGAAGACCCGCATCAACCGTCGCGGCTGGTCCTTGAAGATTCGGGACGACGTCGCCATCAACTCGGTGTTGGTGGTCCGGATGCCGTCGACGACCGTCTCCCGGCGGCGGCCCGCGCGTGTGATGAACCGTCCCAGCCGCGCCAGGCGGCCCGGGGGACGAAGGGCCAGGCGGCGCTCCAGGTTGCGCGTGATGAGATGCAGGCAACGGGCGTGCCGGTAATACTCGCCCATGAAGTGGGCCACCCGCCGCGCCAGGGAGCGTTCCGTGTAACCGAGCTGATACGCCACGGCCGGCTGCAGGGCGCGGGTCAGCACGTCGGTCTTTCGCTCGACCTGGTAGTGGAGTTCGTTGCGGACCCGAAGGAGGAAATCGTAGGCCTTCTCGAGCTGCCGCCAATCGCCCGAGGTCAAGACACCGCGCTCGACGAGTTCCTCGATCCCCGCCACCTGGTACTTCACCACGGCCATCCAGCGGAGGCTCTGGTAGTCCCGAAGGCCGCCACAACCACTCTTCACATTAGGTTCCAGAAGACAATAGCTGTGACCCCATTTCGCCCGCCGCTGCTCCTGGTCCGTCAATCGATCCTCAATATAGGCGTCCTCGCGTCCTTTGACGCAACGGTCGCGGACCAGGACCCGCATCTGCGCGAACAACCGGGCGTCGCCCCACACGCGCCGCGCCTCCAGGAGCGCGGTCTTCGATTCCATCCGGGCATTGGCCTCTCGAACACAATCGTCGAGGTTTCGGACAAGCGGATGGCACTCCAGCCGGATGGCCCAGAGGAACGGAATGAACCGTTCCATGAGCTCGCGCAACAGGGGGCTCGGGTCGGTGACGCGCCGGTCGTGGACCACCTGGATGTCGATGTCGCTGTACGGGCTCAACTCGGCGCGGCCATAGCCGCCGAGTGCGACCAGCGCGAGCGGTTCCCGAGGGTATTTCTGGGATAGCACCTCGAGATACGCGTCGAAGGTGTGCCGAAGCAGGAGGTCGATCATCTCGGCGCGGGCGCCGCAGACCTCCCGTCCGCTGGCCTGTCCGCGATGCAGGATGCGCAGTCTCTGGGTCTCGACCTTCAGGAAGCGTCGGAAGCCATCCGGCTCGTCGCAGGGGAGACGCCCCGCGGGCAGGCGGAGGCGGGCGTCGGCGCTTTGAGCGAGCTTTTCCTTCAGCGTGGGCACGGCGCGTGAACCGTAACAGCGCAACCGGCCGGGGTCACGCCGGGCGGTTCTTCATCTTGAAGAGATTGGGATGAGGGGTCGTGAGGCGGCCGGGGATCGACGCGGCGCTCGAGCCTGCCAGGACCGCCTTGATGTCCGCGATCACCTCGGGCCGGTAGAGGTAGCCCCAGTGATCGAAGAGGCGCTCCCGCGTGGACACAGGCTGTCCCATGATCTCGGCGGCATGTTCGGCGAAGGCGTCCCGGGTGACGGCCTCCGCCGCCCTGGCGCCGAGGGCCTTGAGACCGGTCGCGTCGACCACGAGCGTCCGGGGCGGCAGGGTGTCGAGATCCAAGGGTCCCTGGCGCCCAAGTCGCTTCACGAAGTGCTTCGTGTGTTGCGAGACCCACAGCGCGTCGTCGCTGTAGTTGTTGTAGATGTGAGTGCGATCGCAGTACTCGGGAAGTTCGTGGAGAGGTCGGCCGGGCTCAAACACGTTCCAGTCGGCGTCGGCATTCAGGAGCAGCACCTCGCCAAACAGGGAGAACGGTTCCTGCGGATAATGGTTCATCTCCTCGATTAGATGGACCAGGACCTGGTTGCCCATGGAATGGGCCGCCAGATGGACCCGATGCCCGCAGAACTCGTTCCGCGCGTCCTCCTTGGATCCGAAGAACTCGAAGAGAAACTGCCGTGTCTTGCGAAACAGGCGGCCGAGGACCTTGCCCGATTCCACCGCGTCCACCTGGTCATCCTGGTAATCGGTCAGGGAACCGCGGGATGGCCACGAGAAATACACCAGGTGCGCGATCGGACTGTCCTTCGGCGCAAGGTAGATCTCGCTCAGCTTGTGGATGTGCGCGAGGGAGGCCTCGAACGTGTATTGGAAGCCATGGATGAACAGCAGCGTGTCGCCTTTTGCCGCCGGCGCGTCCTTCATCTGCCGGTACAGATCCACGAACATCCGCCGGGACCCGAAGATCCGGTCGAGCGGCACATCGGGCGCCAGGTCCTCATAGGTCTCCACGAACTCGTCGGGCACGAGCTGGACGCTGTCCTTTTTGGGATCCCGCCGATCCAGGTCCACGGTCGCGATGCGAAAGACCGGAAGGGCCCGTTCGCGGCCGTCGTCGTGGACGGTCTCAAGGACCTGGTCGCCCTCGCGGCGTGCGTCGATCTTTCGGTTGGTGACGACGTAGATCATGGCCGGATGGGAGTGAGCGCCCGCCGTGGCAGTGTGTCGATCCTCTGGAGGCGCCGCGGTTCTCCCCCGACGGGCTCCCGGCCGGCAAGCGTCAATTCAACGGGACTCTCCAATCCCGTTGACGCTGATCCCGTCGGCTGCCTATAAGCCGCGCATGTCCTGCCGGATTCGGAGTCGGCTGTCCCTCGTCGCCGCATGTTCGCTGACCTTCGCCCTCGCGGCGACCAGGGGAGCCGACCGTTTCGCTTCAGACTCACGACCCATGATTGACACCCACGAATTCGGCACGACCGCCGACGGCGCCAAGGCCACCCTCTACACGCTGCACAACAAACGGGGCGCGAGCGCGTCGGTCAGCACCTATGGCGCCATGCTCACGAGCCTTCGGATGCCCGACCGCGATGGACGGTTTGCGGACGTGGTCCTCGGGTTCGACGATGGGGCGTCTTACCTCCGGGGCCATCCGTTCTTTGGAAACACGGTCGGTCGTTATGCCAATCGCATCGGCGGCGCCCGATTCGTCCTCGACGGGACGGTGTACACGCTTGCAGCCAACAACGGGACCAACCACATCCACGGCGGCCGGGTGGGATTCGACAAGCGGAACTGGGAGGCGGCGCCTCTCGAGACCGATGCCGGGCCCGCGGTTCGATTCCGTCACCACAGCCCCGACGGAGCCGAAGGTTACCCCGGCAACCTCGATGTCACCGTCACCTACACGCTCACGGAGAACAACGAACTCCGGATCGATTACGAGGCGCACACCGACAAGCCGACCGTCGTGAATCTCACGAACCACAGTTACTTCAATCTCAAGGGGGCGGGCGAAGGCGACGTGCTCGGGCACGTCCTCCGTCTCCATGCCGACCGTTACACCCCCGCCGACGCGGGTCTCATCCCCACCGGCCAGATTCGATCCGTCGAGGGAACCCCTCTCGATTTTCGTCAGCCGACCGCGATCGGCGCGCGCTGGGATCGACTCCCCGAAAGCCTCAAGGGTTACGACCACAATTTTGTGCTGAATGACTGGCAGCCAGGACGCCTCGTGGACTGCGCCGAGGTCTACGAACCGACCACCGGCCGACGGATGCGCGTCCGAACCACCCAGCCGGGCGTCCAGCTCTATACCGCCATTCACCTGGGCGGGGTGACCGGTCGCGGCGGCAAAACCTACGGTCCCGCCTCCGCCCTTTGCCTCGAAACCCAGCACTTCCCGGATTCGCCAAACAAACCGAATTTCCCGTCCACCGTGCTGCGACCGGGCGAGACCTTTCGGTCGACGACGATCTACGCCTTTTCCGCGGAGTGACGGGCGGCTGTCACGTCACGTAGCGGGGTTCGAACACCGGCACGCCGAGGTGCCGCCGCAGGAGCTGGCCGAAGGCGGTGATCCCCTCCTTTTCGCGCGGGCCCAGGATATGACGGGTGTGATGGGTCAGGTACGCCCGGCGAAAGGCCTCGTCGAATCCCCTGGACGTTCGGATGACCTCCTCGATCCGCTCCTGACCCCGCCGGGCGGCGGCGAGCAATTCGGCGCGGAGCGCCGCAATCCCCGGCCCGCGGCGCAGGACCCATGCCGCGTAGACGAACGGCAGTCCCGTCAATTCCTTCCATGCCGCGCCGAGATCCCAAATGGCATGGGTCCGGTTCTCCCGACGAAACGCGATGGCGGGGTCCCCGATCAACAGGACGAAATCGGCCGACACCGCGTCGGTCACATCGGACAGAGGTTCCAGCGCGGGATGCAACCCCTGCTCGGCCAGCAGGACCCGCAAAAGGTTCACACTGGTGAGGGAGGCCGAGTGGCAGGCGACGCTTCGCGCCTCGGCCAGGGGACGGCGGTGCGCGAGAAAGACGCTGTAGACCTCTCCGTCCGAGGCGACACACGGTCCGTCCAGGATGTCGTAGCTGTCGTGGAAGAGCGCCTCGGTGATGCTCAGCAACCCGGCGTCGATGCGCCCGCTGGCGAGCGCCGGCGCCAGTTCGGCGGGTGGAAGGAGAGACAGTCGGCCTTCGAGACCGTGCACGAGGGGCGCGACATTCAAATAGGGCACCGACCCGGCCCTCAGCGCGGCCGGCCGCCCCCGCTCGGACGCCGCCACCAACGCGCCGTCCGGCTGCAAGGGGTCGGGTGTCGGGCGAAGGTCCGGTGAAGACATGGGCATCCAGTTCATCGTCGAACGACGCGAGCGCCGAAAACAACAGCGTCCCCGAAAACCCGTCCTGCCGCAACGTGTCCGGATTCCTGCTTCTTTGCCGTCCGTTTCTCCGCCATGGTGCCGGTCGTGGACGAGACAGTCCCGCAGTTGGCGGATCGATTGCTGACGTCGTACGCAGCGTTCGGAGGCATCAATCACGTTGACGGCCCGAATCTGCCGTCGAAATCCGCCATCGCGGCGATCGCGCACGACCTGTTGCGGCTGCTGTTCCCGGGGTATTTCGATGACCGCCCCCTGGTCTCCTCCGAGCTCAAGGTGGAGACCACGCTCCTGCTGGCCTCCGTGCGGGACCGCCTGGAGGACGAGATCCGCAAGAGCCTCGAGTACGCGCCCCCGGCGGGCCTGGAGAACGACCCGATCGCGAAGGTCGCCCGCGAATTTACCCTCGGCTTTCTTGCGCACCTCCCCGCCATCCGTGAACTCCTCCAGACGGACGTGGACGCCGCGTTTCGCGGGGACCCGGCGGCGCTGAGCCGGGAGGAGGTGATCGTGGCGTATCCGTTTGTCGAGTGCATCGCGGTCCAGCGGATGGCGCATCAATTGTACCTCAAGGGCGTCCCGCTCCTGCCGCGCATCATGACGGAGTGGGCACACAGCCGGACAGGCATGGACCTTCACCCCGGCGCCCGCATCGGTTCCCATTTCTTTGTCGACCACTGCACCGGGACGGTGGTCGGGGAGACCGCGGTGCTCGGGTCGCACGTGAAGATGTACCAGGGCGTGGGCCTGGTGGCGCGGTCCCTCTCCGGCGGTCAGGCCCTGCGGGGCACGCGCCGCCATCCGACGGTCGAGGATGGAGTCACCATTTATGCCGGCGTCACGATCGTTGGCGGTGAAACCGTGATCGGCGCCCACACAACCATCGGCGGCAACGTCTTCCTGACCCACAGTGTGCCTCCCGATTCGCTGGTCACCTATGAGGACGGCCGGATGGTCGTCAAAAACAAGGGGGACCGCTCCGGGCCGGAGCTGGATTTTCAGATCTAAGAGCCCGTCTGAAAATTAGGAAGGGCCCTGCGACGAGGGATTTTGTGCGAGGCCGAGGCGGGGAGACCGGAGCATCCCCGCAGCGGGCTGTGACGGTCGAGCCAACGAAGGCCTCGCGCAAAAGACCCGTCGCCCGGAGGGTTTTCGCAGGAAAGGCCGGCTGGCTTCGTTGCTCCTCAGTCACAGACCCCTGAAGGGTATGCTTCTTCGTCGCGCCTCGCCATCCGGCCTTTCCTGCGAAAACAGGGCCCCACCTAATTTTCAGACCGGCTCTAAGAGCCCGCGAAATCCTTGGCAGGCGCGATGCCACCGGGTCGGACCGCGGCCTTTGGGCCGCTTCAACGGGACGGGACGGGACGGGACGGCGGCCGACAAGAACTTCGACGCGCGTGCCGTCGGGGTATTGAAGCGGCCTGAAGGCCGCGCTCCGCATCCGCATCCGCGAGTTCCGCAACCGCGAGTTCCGACGCCCTGTCGGCAGCGGCGGTACGCCTATTGAAGGTAACCTCCTCTCCCACCGGACCTGCAGCAGGTCGCAGTAGAAGTGATAGGAAACATCCGGGCTAGCCCGGCCGACCGCCGCGTTCTTGCAGGGCTCCCCTCATTCCCCGGGCGGAGCCTGGACCGCTTTTGCACTGGCCGTAAGGGAACCGGACCGAAACACTTCGCGCATGTCCGATCCGTTGCCGGTGATCGTCGGAATCGACGGCGGCGCCACCTACAGCTTCGGCGTGGCGGTCGATCTCTCCGGACAAGCCCTCGCGGCGGCCAAGGCCGGTTCCCTGAATTTCTTCGGCACCAGTTTGCAGGAGGCGCGTCGCAGTCTGACGCAATTGGTTCGGACCCTTGAGACGGCGTTACCGACGGGCAACCACCTTCTGTACACGGTGATTGGCAGCGCCGCGCTTTTCTCCGAGGGCACCGCTCGGGAAAAGGATCTGCTTTGTCGGGGGATTCTCCCCCTGGAAGCCACCCGGCTTGTGAGCGACGTGATGACCGCCTATCACGCCGCCAGTCTCGGACGGCCGGGCGTCCTCATCGTCGGCGGCACGGGTTCCAGTTTCCTCGCCCGGAACGAACAGGGCCAGTACGCCCAGGTTGGCGCATGGGGACACCTCCTCGGCGACGAAGGCAGCGCCTATTGGATCGGGCGTGAATGCATTCGCGCCGCGATTGCCGCCTCGGAAGGCACCGGCCCCGCCACGTGTCTGCTCGATGTCATCCTTCGTTGGTTTGACGTCAAGGCCCTGACCGAGATCGTCCCGATCATTTACCAGCCGAAATACTCCAAGGACCGGTTCGCCGCCCTCGCGGGTTTCGCCGCCGAACACGCGGATCCTGGCGATCCGATCTGGGTCGACATCGGCGAACGAGCGGGAGGCGAACTGGCCCGTCAGGCGGTCGCCGCCGTGCGCCTGGTCAACCTTCGCGCGCGCCCGGTGCCCGTGTGGCTCAACGGTTCGGTGGTCCGCCTCAACAGCGCCGTGCGTGAAAGCCTGTTCCGACGCATGCGCGCCGAGATGCAGGTCCAGCACGAACCCATGCGCCTGGCGCCGCTCCTTGGCGCGGCCGCCCTCGCCCTGACCTCGGCCGGCGCGACCGTCAACGAGGCCATCGTCGAACGCCTCGCCACCACCTACGCGGCCGTCAATCAGGCGCGCGAGGCCGGGTTGGTCGCAGGGGTGTAGGCCGGAATCGGCCGGTCTCCCGGTCCCACCCACGCTCAGGAGAGTCCCGCCGTCAGCCGGATGATGCGACTCAACGGCGTGCGGGGACGGAATCCCGTCAGGCGCTCCAGTTTGTCAATGGAAGGCCGGCGACGGAGCATGTCCTCGAACCCGGGTGCATAGGCGCGGTCGTAGGGGACTCGCTCCACCACCGACGAGGAGTTCAATTCCCGAATGACGCGGAGGGCAAGGTCGCGGATCGAGACCTCCTCGTCGCCTCCGACATTGAAGACCTCCCCGGTCGCGGCGCGTGTTCGTTGGAGGCGCATCAGCGCCTCGACGGTATCGTGCACGAGGCAGAAGCAGCGGCTCTGTTGTCCGGAGCCGAAGACCCGCAAGGCCCGGCCCTCCCGGGCCGCCTCGATGAACCGGGGCAGAACCATCCCGTGGCGGCCCGACTGGCGGGGTCCCACGGTGTTGAACAGGCGCACAATCACGACCGGGAGCGCGCGTTCCCTTGCGAAAGCCAGCGCCAGGAATTCATCCATCAGCTTCGAACAGGCGTAGCTCCAGCGCCCGAGATGGGGCGGGCCAATGAGGAGATCGTCCTCCTCCCGAAACACCTCCCGCTGGCTCTTTCCGTAGACCTCCGAGGTGGAGGTGAACAGAAGCGGGACCCCCTCCCTCGCAGCCGCGTCCAGGATGGACTGGGTCTCCGTGAGATTGGTCTCAATGGTCTCGACTGGGGACCGAACCACCAGGTCGACTCCGACCGCCGCCGCCAGGTGGTGGATGAACCCCGCCTCGCGCGTCAGCATCCCGAGCCGCGGACATTGCGAGACGCGGCTGACGACGACCTCCAGCCTGGGGTCCGACCGGACGCCCGCCAGGTTGTCGAGGGATCCGGTCGAGAGATCGTCCATGACAACCACCCGATGCCCGTCCGCCAGGAGGCGCTCGACCAGGTGGGAGCCGATGAATCCGGCGCCTCCGGTGACCAGGACGTGACGGCCGTTCATGCGGCAACAACCGTAGCGGATCGCTCGATCCGGAAACAGTCCGCGCCCTCGGCCCTTCTCGGTCGGCGACTGTGTCGAAATCCGCACCCATCCGGGCCCCGGCCTGATCCGCAGCAGGTCGATCACCTGACGCGAGAACCGGTCGACGAAGTCTCCGACTACGGAAGGCGGCCCGGTCCGCTTGCTGTGCGCCACAAGGGCCGACATAGTCTGCCGACCGATCCGTATGCGGTTGGTCATTGCCGTCACCGGGGCCAGCGGCGCGATTTACGCTCAGCGCCTGCTGGACGTCCTCGCCACCACGTCACACGAGGTTCACCTCGTGCTCAGCCGTTATGCCCCGGGCGTGCTTCGGGAGGAGCTGGGCGGGGATCTGCGCCTCGCCCCAACGGTCGTGCAGCACAATCTTCGCAGCATGAACGCCCCGTTCGCCAGCGGATCGAACGCGTTCGACGCGATGGTGGTGATCCCGTGCAGCATGGGGACGCTGGGCCGCATCGCCCATGGCCTCAGCGACGATCTCCTCCTCCGCGCGGCAGACGTCATGCTCAAGGAACGCCGGCGTCTCATCCTCGTCCCGCGCGAAACCCCCTTGAACCTCGTTCAAATCCGCAATCTCGAACTTCTTCTGCTTGCCGGGGCGACGATCCTGCCCGCCAACCCCTCCTATTACAGCCGTCCCAAAACGGTGGAGGCGGTGGCGGAGACGGTCGTCGCGCGGGTCCTCGATCATCTGGACATACCCCATGATCTCTCGCCGCGGTGGCGCGAGGAACCCGAATAGAACGTCAACACGCGTCCGACCGGCCCCTGGAACGAATGCCTCATCCAAGCACCTCCTCCGAACGCCTGGGCCCCCTTCGAAGGTGGGCCGGTTTCGTCAAATTCAGCCATACGATCTTCGCGCTGCCCTTCGCGCTGGCGGCGATGGCCGTTGCGGCGCGCGACACGATGGGCTGGCCCGGTTGGCGGCTGTTCGTCCTGGTGATCGCCGCCATGATTGCGGCGCGGACCTGCGCGATGGCGTTCAACCGGATTGTCGACCGGCGGTTCGATGCCCTCAACCCGAGGACCGCGTCGCGTCATCTGCCCGCGGGGACCATTTCCATGTTCGAAGCCGTCGCTCTCTGCGTCGGGAGCGGTGTCGGATTTTGCGGCGTGGCGTGGCTGATCAATCCGCTCTGTTTCTGGCTCTCGCCGGTTGCGCTCTTCCTCATCTGTTTTTATTCGCTGACGAAGCGGTTCACCGATTTCACGCACATCTACCTCGGCGTGGCGCTGGCCCTCGCGCCGGTTGGCGCCTGGCTCGCGGTGCGGGGATCATCCGTGACCTGGATCGAGGTCATCCAGATGTTGCTCCTCGCGCTGGCGGTCGTGTTTTGGCTCATCGGGTTCGACCTGATCTACGGCCTCCAGGACTATGAGTTTGACCGCCGCGCGGGCCTCGGCTCGCTCGTCGTCCGGTGGGGCCCCCAGAATGCCCTCGCCGCGGCGTTCATTGCGCACATCGTGATGGTGCTCCTCCTGGCGTTGTTCGGCCTCACGTGCCATTTCCGCCTGCCGTATTGGGCGGGGCTGGGCCTCATCGCGGGTTGCCTGTTGTTGGAGCATTTCATCGCGCGCCGCCGGAGCCTTGCCTGGATCAACCTGGCGTTCTTCCGCATGAACGCGTTCGTCAGCATCATCTTCATGGTCGTGACGGTCGCGGAGGTCGTGTTTCCGTTCTTCCGGTCGCACCAGTTTAGGTGAAACCCGACCGCCTTCGCCGGTCGCTCCGCAACCCAACCGGGCATCGCAGTGGAGGTCCGACAGGCTTGCCCTCGTCACCGCCCGGGCGTAAATACCGTCTTGTGTCCCGGACCTGGATCTTCCCCTTGCTTTTCGTCCTGGTGATGGAGCCGCAGGCGCGCTCGCAGGGCATCGCCGGCGTCACGCGCCCTGTCACCGCCCTCGAACGCCAATTGCCGGCCCGCCAGTTCTTCGGCGCCGCCGGTTTGAACCTGGCTGGAAACGGTGCGACCCTGGCCACACCTCCGGCGGCTTCCACCGCGGTGCCGGTCATTGTTCCATCGAGGCCGTACGCCGCGCGCCCGCTTCTGGTGCAACGACCCGCGAACGGCCTCTCCCAGCCGGTGACGTCGACAGCCCGCGGAGTGGCGTGGTCGCCGGTGGTGCGGATCCCGCCGCCGGCGCAACGACCGATGCTCTCCGGGCGCCCGCAGCCGGTCGGTGCCGCGCGGACCCTTCCGATTGCGCCGACGTTGAAGGTCTCTCGCAAGGCCCCGATCCGGCCCGCCGCCGTTCCCGTTCCGTCCACCCTCGACCCGGTTCCAACACCGGGGAAGCCCCGCGATGTCCACCCCTGACACGCGCCTCAGCCGTCGCGAGTTCATCGGCCGCGCCTCCTCCGCGGCCGCGGTTGCCATCGCCTTCCCCCATGTCACCGGGCGCGCTGCCGCCCTGGGCGAGGGCGTCCGGTCAGACGTCCGGGTCGGGGTGATCGGAACCGGCGGACGCGGGTCCGCTCTCCTCGGTTCCGCGGTCGCAAACGTCGTCGCCGTGTGCGACGTCGACACCCGGCATCTCGCCGCCGCCGCCGCGAGCGTGGAGAAGAAGATCGGGCGCAGGCCCACCCAGTATCGCGACTTCAGGCGGCTTCTCGAGGACGGCGACGTCGACGCGGTGATCGTTGCGACGCCGGATCACTGGCATGCGCTCGTGGCCGTGCTGGCCTGCCAGGCGGGAAAAGATGTCTACTGTGAGAAGCCCCTGACCCTGAAGATCCACGAGGGTCGCGCCATGGTGGACGCCGCCCGTGCGGGCAAGCGCATCCTTCAAACCGGAAGCCAGCAGCGCTCCGACGAGAAATTCCGGCACGGCTGCCAGATCGCCCGAAACGGCCTCCTCGGAAAGATCCACACGGTGAAGGTCGGTCTGACCTACGTGAACTTCGACCCCGAGCCCGTTCCGGACAGCGAACCGCCCCCCGAACTCGACTATGATCTCTGGCTGGGACCGGCCCCCTGGCGGCCCTACAACAAGAACCGTGTCCACTACAATTTCCGGTTCTACTGGGACTACTCCGGCGGCCAGATGACCAACTGGGGAGCGCATCACCTGGACATCGCGCAGTGGGGTCTCGGCACCGACGACACCGGCCCCGTGGAGATCGAGGGGACGGCAAAATTCGATCCGCAAAAGCGGTTCGAGGTGCCCGTCGAGAGCGAGATCACCTACCGCTATGCCAGCGGAGCGAAGCTCCTCTGCAGCCAGGGACCCGACCGGGAGACCGGCACAACCTTCGAAGGAGACAAGGGATGGGTCCACGTCAACCGCGGGGATATCCAGGCGAGCTCGGACGATCTCATCGCCCAACCGATACCCGCGGACGGTGTTCACCTCTACGAGAGCCAGGATCACATGGACAACTGGTTCGCGTGCATCAAAACGCGAAAACTCCCCATCTGCGACGTCGAGATCGGTCACCGCTCCGCAACCGTGTGTCACCTCGGCAACCTCTCGATCCGACTCGGCCGCAAACTCAAGTGGGATCCCAAAAGAGAGGAATTCCCGGGCGATGCCGAGGCCAACGCCCATCGATTCTACGAGTACCGGAAACCATGGGTCCTGCCGGCGGTTGCCTCAGACGGGCTCTAAGAGCCCGTCTGAAAATTAGGTGGGGCCCTGTTTTCGCAGGAAAGGCCGGATGACGAGGCGCGACGAAGGAGCATACCCTTCAGGGGTCTGTGACTGAGGAGCAACGAAGCCAGCCGGCCTTTCCTGCGAAAACCCTCCGGGCGACGGGTCTTTTGCGCGAGGCCTTCGTTGGCTCGACCGTCACAGCCCGCTGCGGGGATGCTCCGGTCTCGCCGCCTCGGCCTCGCACAAAATCCCTCGTCGCAGGGCCCTTCCTCATTTTCAGACGGGCTCTAAGAGCCCGGCCCGCTCATCGCGCCGTTGGCGAAGCGGCCGGTCGGGAGTACGGTCCGGGTGCGGTCGAGTCCAATCCCGCGGAGACGGTCATGAAAGCCACTTTCGCCATTCTTCTCAGCGCCACCCTTGTCGCGGTGGGGGCCTGGGCGGCGCAGGATCCAACTTCAACTCCAACTCCAACTCCGCCGCCGGCGCCGACGCCAGGCACAACCAGAGCCCTGCCTGAACCCGGTCCGGCTGTTGCGCCGGCGCCACCGGCACGGACCACGCCTCCGACCTCCGTGCCCGATCCCGCTGCGGCGCCGCCTGTCGTGCTGGTTCCCATCGCACGCGATCCCGGCAAACCGGCCGGTGGAGCCCCAGGCGAAGCCACAGGTTCCACCGTCTCGCGCATGCCGGTGGCCGGGCAGGTGCGGTGGACTGAATCCGGCACCGCCCTCCGCCCGCGCGTTCAGCATCCGACCGGGACGAACCCGCCCATCGACACGCGGTCGGTTCTCCCCAGGCTGACACGGCCGGAACGACGCGGATTCGGCGGTTTTCTCAAGTCCTTCGGCAATCTGTTCAACCCGTTCGCGCCGGCGTCCGAGGGTGTGGCGGCGAAGGGTGAGTATTGGTACGATGGCGATGTGCGGAACATTCCCCTGCCGCGGGGATTTCAGGACGAGCGCTACCACGAACCGCAGCTCCAGATCCAGGTGTACAGCCTGGAGCCTCGCGACCGTACGGAACAGAAACCCGAGCCGGCGCGGTCCACTGGACCGTAGATTGGACGTGGCGTGCCCCACGCGCCGCTTGTCCGGTCCGTCCCGATCACTCGACCCGGATCACGTCGATCTGCCGCGGATCATCCTTCCCAAGTTCAAGGTAGTGGGCGTTGCGATAGAGTTCCGTCCGGCTGACGGGCAGGGGGTCATTGCGAAGGACGCGCTGCCGGTTCAATTCCTCAATGGCGAGGACGTCGAGGGCCACGGGATCCTTGCTGAACCAGATCTGGTTGGGCGTGCCGGCCCGATTCAACCGGCTCCGCTGGCGGCCTTCGTACTGGCCAATCAACGCATCCACGATGTTCAACGCCACGCGATCGGCGATGCGCGGATCGCCGAAGATTTCGGGGACCGCCTCCGCCATCACCTGGGGATGGGTTTCGAACCGGAGGAAGTTGTCCGTGCTGGCACTCGCCATCGTGTAGAGGACCCCGCTCACCCCGGCGTCGTTATGGTTGAGCAGCGGGGCAATGGTGACGAGACGTGTCAGCTCCTGCGTCAGCAGTCGGCTGAAATACGAATTCCTGCCGAGAACACCCGTCTTGTTGGTCGGGCTCGCGGTCTGCCCAAACTCCCGGTCGCCGAACACCAACTGCCCGAGCAACGGATTTTCGTAGGGATTCCTGGGATCCCATCCGGCGTCCATCGCTCCGGCCACGCGGACCCCGAGCGATCGCGCGAGCTCGACGAATTTCGCGGCGCGCAGGTCCTCCAGCCGGCGGTCCCAGAGGACGATATGGGACGGCGGCAGACCGGCATCCAGGAGGCCGCGGACGACTGCCGCTGCGACGGCGGGACGCGTCCCGCTCAACGGGCCCGGAGAGGTATGAACCTTCACGCCCACCACGTCCTGCGTCGTCACGAGGCTCGTCCAGGCTTCGGCGGTGGTGGATTTGCCCGTGAAGGCCATCACGCCACGATTCACCATGGACGCGACGACGTCCGGCTCGGGTTCAAAGGCCTGCGTCGCGCGAGCATCATGCACGATGAACACCTTCGAATGCCCCCGGTTGCCGGGACCCGGAAGACCCGGCTCAACGAACGGCACCTCGGCGGAACGCAGACAAAACGGCTGACAAAGCAAAAGCAGCGTGACTATGACTCGCGTCATGACGCAACGATTCCCGGGGCACGTCCGCGTGTCCACGGGGCCAGCCATCGTAGGGGCGTGCGGCATGTTGACGATAACAAACCCACTTCACCGCGCCGGGAGGGCCGCGACCGTCCTTGTCGTTGCCGCGATCCTCGCGGGCTGTACCCCGCCTGGCCCGCGGGCCCTGCTCGACGGTGAGCGCCTCCTCCAGCAAGGCCGGACTCAGGACGCGATCGGCCGCCTCAAGACGGCCGTCGAATTCCTTCCCGGCAACGCCCAGGCCTGGAATCACCTCGGGCTTGCCTATCATACCGCCGGCCAGACCGCCCCCGCGATCCAGGCCTACCAGCACGCCCTGCGGCTCGATCCCAATCTGGCGCCTGCCTGTTTCAATCTCGGCTCTCTCTGGCTTCAGCAGGGCCAACCCCCACTCGCCATCGACTCGCTTCGTCACTTCGTCATGCTTCAGCCGCAATCGGCCGTGGGTTGGCGCAAGCTTGGGCAGGCCCATCTTCGGGCCGGCCAGTGGGACCAGGCTGAAGCCAGTCTCGCCAATGCCGTCCGGCGGAATCCGAACGACCCCGAGACGCTCAACGGCCTCGGCATGGTCCATCACCATCACGGTCGTCTTCGCGATGCGTGGCAGTGCTTCAGCGCGGCCCTCCAGGTCTCTCGCGAGTTCGCTCCGGCCTGGCTGAACCTCGGGATCATCGCCCAGGAGGTTGGCGATTCGTCGAAGGCCATTTACGCCTATCAGCAATTCGCTTTCCTCCGACCAGACCGGGCGAAGGCGATGGGACTCGAATCGACACTCCGAGCACTCCAGGCACCGTCCGCCTCTGATCGGACCGCCGCGGTTCCCCTCCCGAGCGAAGTGGGGGCTCAGGAACCCGGCGCCGAGACCCTCGCCGCGCGATCACGCCCGGCCGCCCTCTCCCGTTCATCAACGGGAGAAGGGCCCCACGCGAATGCGGGGGCGGGTGGCGCTGCCCCGATTCCGTCGCAGGCGCCGCCGCCCGGTCAGCGCATCGAAGGGACATCGCGCGGCGCGACCCTCACCGGGTCTCTTTCCCGTCCAGCAGGAGAGGGAGTCGACGCGAATCCGGCGGCGCGTGAGGGCGTCGCGCGGGCGGAGGCCCCGACATCGGATCAGCACAGACCGGAACCCGCCCGCTACTCGACCCCCGTCCCGGTCCTTTCCTCCCAGACCGCCTCCGGGTCCCACCCGTATCCGGCCGGACAGCCGCTGTCGATCGCATTGCCGGGGTCGGTTCCATCCCACTTCATCGCCACGACGACGGCCGTGCGGATGGCGTCCGCACCCCGACGGACATCGTCGCCCCCTGCTGTTCAGTCCCAGTTTCAAACCCGGCCACAATCGGCTGTGGACAACCGCGTGCGGACGGCGACGGTCCCGGGCACGGGCCGGATGGACCTGGCCTCGCTCCCGGGGAACACGAGGTCCCAGCCCACGGCCTTGCGCGCGAACCCTGAACAAGTGCCGCCGCCCCTTGTGCGCCCGGTCACCTCTCAACGGGACTTCCAGTCCGACGAGCGGGGATTCTGGAGCTGGGCCAATCCCATGAACTGGTTCCGGAGCGAACCCGGATCCGACACGAATGGACCGCCACCGGCCGTACCCAGCCTTTTGAGCACGCCATCGTCGTCCCCTGAGGACGACGAGCGGTTTCAGCCGCCGTCTCCCGCGTCAACGGGGCTGAGGCCGGACGCTGCGTCCGGACGTGGAATGCCGGGTGCGGTTCCCGCCTCCCCGCGGTACGTTTACCTGCGTCCGGCCGTTCCTCCTCGTGGCGATGAGACCGGGGCGCGGGCGCTCATCTCCCAGGCGCTGTTCGAACACCGCCGCGGCCGGCTTGATGCCGCCATTCGCCTTTACGACGCCGCTCTTCAGCGGGATCCGGGCGCGTTCGAGGCATACCAGAACCTGGCGGTGGCCTACCTCCAGCGAGGCGAGGTCCCCAAGGCGCTTGCAAACAGCGAGGTGGCGCTGGCGCTGCGTCCGGATTCTGCGGCGGCACGCCTCAATTTCGCCCTCGCCCTCGATCGAGCGGGCTTTCCGGTCGACGCCGCCGCCGAAGCCGAGCGGATCCTTTCCAGCGCGCCCGATGACGTCGCGGCCCATCTTCTCCTGGGAAACCTGTATGCACGGGAACTGGCGGATCCGGATCGAGCCATTCGGCACTATCGAAAGGTGATCGAACTCCAGCCTGGCCACCCGCAAAGCGTCGCCATCAGGAATTGGCTGGCGAACCGGGGATAAGAGACTGTCTGAAAAATAATTGGAGTCCTGCGACGAGGGATTTTGTGCGAGGCCGAGGCGGCGAACTTCTCCCGGTCCAAAACCGGACCGATCTTTTGATTTCGGACCATGACTCGGACCACTGGACCGTAGCGGGTCGCACGTGGACGAGGTCGATGCCCCGCACAAGGCCGAACTCGCCGGACCACCGGATGGAGATTCGCCGCGGCGCCGCCCTTGGCGTAGCGAGGAGCAACGTGGCACGTCGGGTGCTCAAGCAGCCCCGTCATGCACTCTACTTACTCATTACTTCTTGCACTCGCCTCCGTGGCCGCCCTCGCGGCGCCGCCTGCAATCGCCCAGGCTCCCGGCAACCTCAAAGTTCGTACGGCCATCGAGGTCGAGTACGAGACGGAGATCGGCCGGACTTACAATCTCCAGGGCACCGTCGACTTCCGCCAGTGGACCGATATTGGCGATCCTGTCTTTGGGCACGGCCGAAACGTGCGAAAGGTCTTCTCGTCGGAAGACGGCACTTCGGTCCGGTATGGTGGATTCCGACTGCGACTCACGGACGGGCCGACGAATGGCCTGGCGCCGTGGTCGCTCGCCGGTCTGCAAATCCGGATGGAGGACGCGCCGGCCTCACAGCTCGTCGTCTATGCGGATGCGACGACGGGACACGATGACCTGGGCGAAGCCCCGGACCCTTTCACCTACGAATACGCCCGCCTCGGACTCGATGACGCCCGCGTCAGCCGGCGCTACGGCCCCGATCGCCGGGATTCCATCACGTACTCCTTCACCGCGCCGGGGACGGGCACCTGGGTGCGCGAGGAATACAGTCTGGGCGCGCTCCAACGCCGCGACCTGGGTGTGTTCAGCGTCATCGCCTCCGGGGCTCCCGTCGATCCGGGTTCCCAGCCGCCGGACAACTCGCAGCCCGCGCCTCCGGCGCCGCCGGCGTCACTCGCCGGGTTGACTTATTACTTCCACGCTGGGGCATTTCCCGACCGCTTCGATTTCCTGTCGGCCACGGCCGGCAAGGCGCAGTCCGGCGGCTCGGTGGTCTCCGGCCGGCACAGCGATGAAGCCACGACACCCCAGGCGTTCACTTACACCTACGAGGTGGTGTCCGGATCGAATGCGACGCTCACGGTTCAGTTTGGCTACTACGGCATCGGGGGAGATCGCCACGAGTACGACCTGCATTTCTCCGATGGCTCCTCGGGGACCTTCTCGCGCCGGATCTACCGTGGCGGCGCGCTGTATGCCACCGACTCTGGCGCGTTCAGCCCCAGCCCGGTCATTGAACCCCCTGCCCAGCCGCCGACCGGCACCGACCCGTCCGCTCCTCCCACGTCCCCGCTCGGATTCACGTACACGATGCGGAGCGGAGACATTCCGGAACGGCTCGTCTTCAAGACCGCGGCCAGCGGTGTTCAGTTCGACGACAGCGCGCCCTCTGAATTCACGTTCACCTATGAATTCACCCCGCCCGGAACGGCGAGCCTCGTGGTCCGGTTCAAGGCGGACAAGTGGGACGAATACGATCTGACATTCACCGGCCCTGCCGCGGGGACCTTCATCCGCCGGGAGTACCAGAACGGCAGCCTGAAGGACAACGATGCCGGGCCCTTCAAGGTGGCGGTCACCGCGCCGTAAGCGTTGGACCCCGACCCCGGCCCTCTCCCGTCCGACGGGAGAGGGCCTTCTCATTTCAGCATGTCCTGCAACCGTTGCAGCAGCGTCTCGATCCGGAACGGCTTGGGCAGAACGGTCACGGGTGGCGTCGGCAAACCGGCACCGCCCGTGACCGCGTTCAGGGCGCCACTGACAACGATGATAGGCAGGTTCGCGCGGAGCCGTCGCAGTTCGGCGGCGAGTCCGCCGCCATCGAGCCCGGGCATGCGCCAGTCCGTGATGACGAGGCGGAGCGCCTCTCCCTTCTGCCGCGCCACAGCCATCGCTTCGACGGCATGACTCGCGGTGACCACCTCGTAGCCATTCTCTGTCAGCGCCACCCGCAGCAGATCGCGGACGGACAGTTCATCGTCAACCACCAGGACAAGCTCGCCGCTGCCGCGCGGTGCTTCCGTCGGTATCGGAGCCAGGGGCTCGGCGGTCATCGCCTCCGGAAGGGCCGGAAGGAAGAACTCAAACGTGGTGCCTTCTCCGGGCTGGCTCTTCACGCGGACACCACCGCCATGAGCGCGGACAATTGCCGCCACCGTGGCCAGGCCGAGGCCGGTCCCCTTCCCGGCCGGCTTTGTCGTGAAGAACGGTTCGAAAATGCGTTCCTGGATCCCGGGCGGAATCCCCGATCCTGTGTCGGACACCAGGACCACAACATGACGCCCGGCCTGCAGGCCCGGCACCTGTCCCGCCTCGCCCGCGTCCAGTTCGGCATTGTCGGCCGCCAACGTCAGGGACCCGCCATCCGGCATCGCATCGCGCGCGTTGACACAGAGATTGAGCAGCACCTGGTGCAACTGCGTGGGATTGGCCCGCACCCTCCACAGATCCGCGGGCACGAGAACCGAAAGGGTGACCGCCGCCGGGAAGGTGTGATGCAGGAGGTTCTCCATCTCCCGAAGCAAGGGACCCATGGCGGTCGGGATCCTCGTGTCGTCGTGTCCGCGAGCAAACAGCAGGACCTGGCGGACCATGCCGGCGCCGCGCTGGGTGTTCGTCTCCATGACCTCCAGCATGCGTCGCACCTCCTGGTCCGAGAGGCGCGAGCGGAGCAACTGGATCCCCATCAGGATCGGCGACAGCGCATTGTTCAGGTCGTGCGCCATGCCGCCCGCGAGCGTCCCAATGGTTTCCATGCGCTGGGCGCGGAGGAATTGCTCCTGCAGTCGCTTGCGCTCGGTGACGTCGGTATTGATGAAGAGCACTTCATGGGGCGTTCCCCGATTGTTGCGAATCAAGGTTGCGCGGCACTCCATGACCATCGGTCGCCCATCGGCGCCGATGTTCTGGAGCTCCCCGGACCACCCGCCACTCCTCCGCGCCTCGTGGAGAATCTCGTCCAGCTCCATGCCGCCCGGGTCGCCTCCGAAGGCGCTGTGAATCCCCTCCCGGCCCGGTCTTCCTGTCGTCCACCCGTACAGTTGCCGTGCCCGTGGATTGGCGTGGACGACACTCCCGGAGAAATCCAGAACCACGATCGCGTCACGCGCCTTGTCGATGAGTTCGGCCTGATCCCGGATCCTGGCCAGGTAGCGAACCCGTTGACGGTACCAGTCGACGGAATGGAACAAAAAGGACTCCAGGACGGCCGCGGGGATCAGGACGCCGGCGGGGATGAGCCAGGCGAACCACAGGTGCCACGAGATCACCAGGACCCCGACCATCCCAAGCACCAATGCTTCCAGGGCGATCGCCGCGATCGCGACGGATACCGGCCGGAGCCGGAGGAAACCCCAGGCGAGGGCCCCGGCGGCCAATGCCATCCATGAGAACTCCACGGCGGCATCGGGGCGACGAAGCCAATCCCCCTGCACGAGATTGAGCAACTCGGTGGCGTGAACCTCGACCGCCGGCATGAACAGCACGCCGCGTCCCCAGCCGGACAGCGGACTACGCCATTCATCCCGGCGTTCATCGAAACGGCCCGCCGTCGGCCGGGTCCCGACCAGCACGATCCTGCCCCGGAACATAGCATCGCGAACGATTTCCGGATCCAGGGCATCGCTCAGGCTCACACCGGGGACCGTCAGTGGCGGGCCGTAATAGTTCAGCCATCGGGGGGTTGATGCCGATGCCTTTAATCGGGTCACCGGAAGCCGGAGGCGTTCGGCCGCCGCCCAACTCAGACTCGGGAGGCCCCGGTCCACAAACCCCGGGAAGTGCCGACGCACCACGAAATCCGGATCGATGCGCGAGAACGCGAATCCGTATCCGGCCGCGGCGGCAAGCAGGTTGGAAGTCGGCAGGCTCACGCTGCGCACCGCGAGTCGCGCGTCGCTGCCGCGGACCTCGTCGGCGCGATGCCACTCGGCGCCGAGGAGCACGCGGCCGTGCGCGCGTAGGGCATCCGCGAACTCGGCGTCCGCTCCTGGATCCTCCGACGGTTGATCGAACAGGATGTCGAAGATCACCCACGAGGAATGCACGGTGGCGAGGCGTCGCAGGAGGCGGGCATACAACCGTCGATCCAGGAGGCGAGCGGGATCCTGTCCCTCCTCCTGGTAGGATTTGCGGTCCAGGTAGACGATGACCACGGGGCTGCTGAGCGGATCCAGGCCAGCGGGGCCGCGAAGCGCCAGGGTCAAATCGTAACTCGTCCGGGCCAGTCGCGCGCCGGGCACCGAACCGGGATGGGTCAGGAGCCACGCAAGCAACACCAGTCCCATGACGCACGCGAAGGTCGCCGGCAAACGCCCCGCCTGTCGCCGCCGTGCACCGGCACGCCAGGCATCCTCACCGTCCGCCGCCGTCCCGCTCGAGGGTGTGAAAGGCTTCTTGAATCGATCCGACAAGTCTGGTGGCACTCTCTCCGCCTGGATTCCGAACCGTCAATGACGGGGACGCGGGCGCTTCGACCCGCTCAAGGTTCGGCCGTCCCGGCGCAGTGCCAGTCGACGGGCTCTCAGAAGTTCAACCGCAGCGAGGCCGTGAAGGTTCGTTCCCGCGGCAGCCACTCCTGCAGGTTGAGCGGGTTCAAACGGTAGTCCGTTCCCGTGAGATTCATGATTCCAAGGCGCAGCTCGGCGCGGCGCCGCGGAAATCGATAGCCCCCGAAAACGTGGTGCTGCCAGACGTCATCGCCGGCAAGTCCAGGTGCATACCCGCTGTTGTCCTGGTGACGCCATTCAGTGTGCCATTCGGCGAACCATCCGCTTTCGTGATGGAACAGGAGAAACAGGTGCAGGCTGTGCAGGACGGCCGACACATCCTGTTCGAGCGAACTCAGCCCCACCGCGGTCCGTGGAATTTCCGGAAACCGGGTCGCGAGTTCCGAGTCGGTTAATTCATATCGGAGCCCGGCCGACCAGTGGCGACCCAGGAGTTGTGTCAGGTACACCGCGACCGATCGCTCCTGGAAGTCGAGCGCCTGAAGGGTTGAATCCGGCGTGTCGGGCAGGGGAAACGGCAGGGAATTCGACGCCGCGCCGACGTCCCGCCTGCCGTCGGAGCGCATCCAGCGCAATTCGAGACCGGTATAGAGTCCGCCGGGCAGACTGTAGTCCACGCCCGCACCTGCCGTTTCGAAGCGCGTACCGGGAACCAGGCCGGCCACGGACTCCGGGACCAGGCTTCGAAACGCCTGAACGAATCCCGCCGTTTGCGTCGGCTCGAGGCGAATGCTGTCGTCGAAATAGAGTCCGCCCAGGGACTGGCTGTAGGCGGCCCGGAGGAACAGGCGATCGACCGGCGACCAGGTCACTGCGAAGACCGGTGCCACGAGGTCCCGGGAGTCCTCGTCGTTGGAGAGCGGCGGCAGATCGGCATTTCGAGGAAAGCGCAGGTGATGGTAGGCCAAACCGGCCGTGAAGCGGAGTGACGGCGCGGGCCGCCAGAAGTAACGGCCGTAGGCGTCGAGTCGCTCGAGATTGTTGAGGACATGTTGCACCGCGAAAGCGGGCGGCAATGGCCCGTTCAAGGTGACATCCGTGTCCTCGCTGCCTGCCTGGTAGCGGCTGCCAACGAGGAACCCCTGGGTCGTGGATTCCCAAAGGTGCTGCACCTCGACGGAGTTCAACGTGAAGGCACTGTCCTGCCGGAGGTCGAACACCGCGCGATCGGAATCGAGCTCGGAGATGGCCCCATCGGTCCGGCGGAGAAAAAGCAGGGGGTGATCCGGATCGGTCAGATGGAGGTCGTCGGTGAGACGCGATGCCAGCAGCAAGGTATGGCTTCCAGGCGCCCAGGTGTGATGCCAGCCGGCATAGAGATGCGGTTCCTGCCGTTCCTCGACTCGAAGGTTCGGGTCCGCCTGCGCGGGATCATAATGGCGCAGAACATCCCCAAACCCGGCATCGAGAAGACCGGCCTGAAGATACACCTCGTCATCGGGACCCACGCGTTGCTTGGCTTGAAACGACACCTGCCGGCGCGCGAGATCGCCGTTCGGTTGTTCGCCGTTCCTCGCGAGGAACTCGGAATCGAGGGCATAGCCAAACCCGCCCCCGCTTCCAAAAACAGACGCCGCCTCCGTCCAATCCCCGCCGCTGCCGTATTCCGTCAGCGAACTGAGCGCGACAGGTTTCGGCCCGAAGTAATGGAGGTGATCCTGTTGGGAGAGTTGTTGCGACAGGTTGCCGGCGCCCGGCGGAGCAAGGAGATTGGCGAGGAGCAATTCGCTCTGACGCGGGGTCTCGAGCCGGAGATCGGCGCGAAACGGGTCCTCGCGCTCCTGAAGGGCCCGGGCCACGAACAGGTGCGCGGAGAAGTTCGCGGCGTCCATCTCCACGGCGCGCGCGGCCAACCGGAAGGCCGGGTCGTCGAGCCCGACGGCGCTGTAGATCGCCGCGAGATCCGCGCTTCGCACCGACCGGTCGCGGTCGAGGAGGAGGCCGGACCGGAAGACGGCGCGTTCGTCGTTCAACTTCAGCGAGTGTTCCATGGAATGGACCGCTTCGTTGAGCTGATGCGTCTGATGCTGCTCGAGGGCCAGGTAGAGCCATGGCGTCGGGTCCCGCGGGTCCAGCTTCGTCGCCAGTCGAAGTTCGCGTTCAGCCCGTTCCGTGTCTCCGGCCTCGGCCCAGGCCTTTCCCAGGTAGCTGCGAAGTTCCGCGCGGTTGGGTTCGAGCGCGGCCGCGATCTGCAACAACCGCCGCGCTTCCCCTGTCTGCCCCCGATGCTCCGCCACCAGTGCCCGGCCCAGCCAGGCGTTGCCAATCGAATCATCCAGCGCGAGCGCCCGCTCGAACGCGTCCTCAGCGTCGGTGACCCGGTTGGCAGCGAGGGCAATGAATCCACGCAAGGCCTGTGCGGGTGCGGAGCGCGGAGAAACATCGAGCGCGCGGTGGAGCGCCCGGGCGGCGGCGCGGTTTCTCTCGAAGTCATGCTCCAGTTCCGCCACGCGCTCCCATCCCCGGCCGAAGGCCGGGGCGCGCGCGACCGCCTCGCGTGCCGCCGTCAGGGCGTCCTCCAGACGTGCCCGAGACTGGAGATAATAGGAGCGCGCCAGCCATTCGCTGGCGGTCTGCGGAGGTTCAACCGTTTCGAACGTTGTGAAGCGAACCGCGGCGATGAGTTCGCGAAGGGCGATCACCAGCGAGTGATCGGGCGGCAAGGTGTCCAGCACTCGTTCGGCTTCATCGACGCCGCCGGTGGCAAGCGCGAGCGAGGCCCGATACACACGAAGATCCGGTCCTTCCCCGCCGTGGCTCCCGGGAGCCAGGCTCAGTGCATCCCGTATCGCCCCGGCCTTCCAGGCCTCCAGGGACGGCCCAAACGTCCGGCGTTCCTCGGCCGTCAACTTCAGTTCACCGACATGAAGAACCGCCGGATAGTACAGGCACCATTGAACCGTGTTGACGGCCAGGACGATTCCCCGGACCTCGGGCGGGCGACCTGGGGCGAGGAGGACCTCCTGTCCGCCCTGGAGATCCAGAAGTCCGCCCGCGTGACGCAACGCCACCGCGCCGTCGAGCAAGGCCAACCGGGTGAAGCCGCCATTCTCTCCTGCTTCCAGGGCAAATTCCGTTCCCCGGATGGCCCCCGTCGCGAGCGGCGTCTCAAACTCGATGTCTTCCGGGCGCTCGCGATCGAGAAAGAATAACCGGCCGAGGTCGAGGTGGAAGCGACGCTTCGCCGGCGCGGTCTGCCCCGCCTGCAACTCGACGAGGGTGGAAGGGCCAAGCCGGAGGACGCTTCGATCCGAGAATTGAATCGTCGCGCGGCTCCGCGCCCCTGTCCTCACGCGATCACCCAGGTGCAATGGAAGGAATCGGGCGGCCGCTCGCCAGTCATTGCCGCCCCCGGGGGCGACCTCGACCGTCCCACTGACCTCGACCAGTCTTGGGGGCAGACTCGACGTGGAGGGTTCGGCGGCTCGAAGTGTGGGGATGCAGGACCACGCGAGGGCCAGAAAGAGAACCGCGCATCGGGACCATGAACCGCGGAGGGGAACCCTCACCCGCCCTCCGGGCACCCTCTCCCATCCGATCGGAGAGGGACGGGGTGAGGGCCGGTTCATGGCGAGGAGGGCGCAGCCCCCGATTGCCGAAGCTCCGGCCATTTCTCGAGGCGCCGCAAAAGCGCCTGGTGCGTGATCCCCAAACGCGCCGCCGCGCGGCGGATCCCGCCCTGGGAAGCCATGAGGGCCTCGCGGATGGCCTCATACTCGCGGGCCTCCAGCGGAGGCAAATCGCGTCCGGCCGCCTGGACGGCGGCCCCATTCGGCGTGGCGTCGCGAGGCGCCGCAACTGCGGGAGCCGTGGCCGGACCCCGGTTCAACCATGCCCGATCCAACGCCAGCCATCCCGAGTCCGGCGGAGTGCGGAGGAGCGACCGCTCCAGCACGTTTCGCAACTCGCGCACGTTCCCCGGAAAGGCATACGCCGCGAGCAGGGACAGGTCGTCCTGCCGAAGCCTTGGCGCGACGCGATCGTACTTCCCGCCCAACTGTCGCAGCAGCGTCTCGGCGAGTGCCGGGATCTCATCGGGCCTCTCGCGAAGCGGGGGAAGGTGAATGGCGAAGACGTCCAGGCGGTAGAGAAGATCTTCGCGAAACCGACCCTGGCTCACGTCCTCCCTGAGGACTCGATTCGTCGCGGCCACCAACCGGCCCTGAAAGCGTTTCACCGCCGAACCTCCCAGCGGCCGGTACTCCCGCGCCTCGAGGAAACGCAGCAGCTTGGCCTGGATCGCCAGCGGCACCTCGCCGATCTCATCCAGGAACAGCGTGCCGTCGCGCGTCGCCCCCGCGAGCCCTTCGCGGGTCTTGTCCGCGCCCGTGTATGCGCCGCGTTCCGCTCCAAACAACTCGGCCTCGAACATCTCCGCGGGGACCGCCGCGCAGTTCACCGGGACAAACGGCGTCGCGTCCGATCGACTCCCGTGCGTGAGCCGGTGCAGTCTCCGCGCCGCAGCGTCCTTGCCGGAACCGGTCTCGCCTGTGAAAAGAACAGTCGCCGTCGGATGCCGGCTCGCCTGCTCCAGGGCCAGGGCCACTTCGCGCATCGCTGGGGACGACGCCACCAGGTCATCGCCTTTGAGGTTCACCCGCAGCCGGCTCCATCGCAGACGGGCGCGACGAAGACAGGCGGTGAACGCCTCGCGGTCAATCGGCTTGGCCAGGTAATCGAAGAGCCCGCCCCGCGTCAGTTCGACGGCATGCGCGAGCTCCGGCAGTCCCGTCAGCACAATCACCGTCTGCGAGGGATCCCGCCGGCTGAGTTCAAAGTAGAAGTCGAAACCCTTTCCGTCGGGCAGATGATTGTCGAGGACGGCAAGGTCGAACGAGCGCCGGTTCACGGCCTCGCGGGCCTGCGCCAGGGTGGCGGAATGCGTCACCTCCCCGCCCTCTTCGGCGATCACTGCGCGGAGCATGTCCGCGAAGCCACGGTCGTCTTCGACCAGGAGACAGGAGAAACCCGCCTCGGCAGGCCGTGTCGCCGGCACGTCGGGTGTGGGATCGGGTTGGATGGTCGTCATGGAATCAATCGGCGCGGACGCGAAAGACCTGCACGGGCCCGGCGGGCAGGACATTCGTCACGGTGGTCCGTCCCCCGGATCCCTCGACGGCGGTAAGCGGGATCCATGCCTCAATCCCCGGCGAGACGGTCGATTCCAGGGTGTACTGCCAGCCGCGGGATCCGTCGAAGGACAGCCTCAGGCGACCCTCAGCGCGAAACGCCTGGAGGACGATCGGGGTCTCGATGCGAACCAGAACCGACTGGCTCACGACCTCGCCCGCAGGATTGGAGATCACCACGGAATACAGCCCGGCCTGGTCCTCCGACATCGCGGGCAGGATTAGGTCGGCGGCAGTCCCGCCGGTTACAGGCACGTCATCGCGGCGCCATTGGTAGGTCGGCGCCGGTTCGCCCGCGGCGACCACGGTAAGGTGAACAGGTTCGCCTGGGCGCACCGTTGCGGGCGCGGGTTGCTGCAGGATCTTCGGAGGCGACCCCGGATCGGTCGGCGTCAGGAGGTAGTTCAATCGGACGGTGCCGCGCGCTCCGTTCACGCCATCCACGGCGACCAGGTACGTCCGCGCGGGATCGGCTGGGAACTCGACACGGCTTGTCAGGCCATTTGCGCCGCTGTTGTTGTCGCAAACGACCGCGGACAATCCCCCAAAACCCGCGGGTGGCGGATTGTAGGCGTAGACCGCGAGCACGGTGTCGAACCCGCTTCCATCGGTGTCGAGACGCAGAATGCCGTTCGCGGGAGGTTGGTACGCAAACCAGTAGGAAGCGCCGCCCGCAACCCCGCAATGCAGCGGCTCGTTGGGGTCGCGCCGCGCATAGACGGTGCTGAAGACCTGGCTGCCGTTGAACCCGCGGCTCACACCCAGGTTGGAGATCGCCCGCGGCGCGGAGCGCAGCGACCTTCGGGCAGCGGGCGACAGGCCGCGTTGTTGCGCCTGGGCGCCGCCCTCCCGCCCTTCCAGCGGCGATTCGACCGCGTGCTCGAGCTTGTCGCGGGCAAGCGCGGTGGAATCGCCTTCCGTGTTCAACTGGATCTCAACCGGCGATGTGAAGAAGCGGATGTCGCCCACCTTGATCCGGACACGATACGACCCCGCGTCGGCCAGGGTGAGATTCGGGATGACGAGCGTCGACGCATTCGCGCCGTCAATGGAGTCGTTATCACGATACCATTCGAATTCGACCTCCTCGGTGCTGGTCACTTCGACGCTCAACGTCAACGTGTCCCCTTCCCGGAGCGCGTGGTCCGAGTCGGAAGTAAGGACCACCGGGGCCAGGCTCTTCGAGGGCTTCAGGTCCCAGGACAGGGCAATGGCGCCTTCCGCGCCCGCGAAACCGTCGATCGCAATCGCATACGACACACCGCCGCGAACGCCAAACTCGACGGCGCTCGCCGTGCTTCCCGCGGACTGATCGTCCTCGCGCGCGACCTCGCGAAGGCCCTGAAACGGACGCGTCGGATCCGGCGGTCCGCTGCCCGCACCCTTGAGTTCCCGTTCGTAGGCGTAAACGGCCAGGACCGTGTCGAACCCGCTCCCATCCGTGCTGAACGTGACCACCCCATCCTCCGGCGGCACCCAGGCCACCCAGACGGAATGCCCGCCCGGGACCGAACCGTGCCGTGGCTCGTCGGGTTCGAGCGTTGCACCCACGTTGGACCCCGTCCCCGAGCCGGTCCCACCGGTCAAGGTCCCGCGCGCAAGGAAGTCATCGGCAAAGGGGAGTTCGGCGGCGCTCGTCGAGCACGCGCCGGCTGCGAGGAGGAAAAGACCCGTCAACCCCGTGAACCACGCCCGGATGCCGCTGTCGGGAGCCTTGGGCTCTGCAACAAGCGAACTGGGGCTGCGGAACGGTTCCATCCGGTCTAAGTCACCGATTTCTCGGTTACCACAGGGGACAGGGGGCGACAAGGAGAGGGGGTCGAATCACGCCACCCTCTCCCGCCCCCGCAGTCGCGGGGGCATCCTCTCCCATCGGAGGGGAGAGGGATGAGGTGAGGGCCGTCCAGCGGGCGCGTCGCCAAGGCAAGGGGACTTCATCACAAGCGACCTCAAGGCAGTCTCCGTGCCAATGGCGCGGAGTGCAGCCGCTGAACCGGGTGTTCCGGCGACTCCCCCTCCGTGACAATGCGAAAGGGCGACATGGGGCGGACCTGCCCCTAACGCGGATGGTTCCTATCACTTCCACTCCGACCCGACGGTATCGCGCCTGCAAAGGATTTCGCGGACTCGCGGACGGTCGCCTTTCGCAAACCTGGGCGTCCGATTTCGGACCAACGTACGGCCGAGGCTGGTCCAAAAGCGGACCGTCACGGCGCGGGAGCCGATGAAAGGAAACGGCCCTCTCGCTCCGTCCCGGCGGGATGAGGCCCATCGGGGTTGGGGGGGATGGTGGACCGGGGGAAATGGATGGCGACATCGCCCCTCAGAGACTGTCTGAAGAATAAGTGGGGTCCTGTTCTCGCGGAAAAGGCCCTATGGCGAGGCGCGACGAGGGAGCCTACCCGCCAGCGGTCTGTGACCGAGGAGCAACGAAGCCAGAGGGCCTTTTCCGCGAAAACCCTCCGGGCGACAGGTCTTTTGCGCGAGGCCTTCGTTGGCTCGACCGTCACAGCCCGCTGCGGGGATGCTCCGGTCTCGCCGCCTCGGCCTCGCACAAAATCCCTCGTCGCAGGACTCCCATTATTTTTCAGACAGTCTCTCAGTTCGGATCTCGGGAACCCACACGCAGGCGAGCCGTGGAATAGGGCAGCACAACGAACGCGACACCTTTGATCTGGCGGGCGATGCTCACCGCCCTGGCCACGAGCCGAATCCCGAGCGTGCTCTCGTGGGAGGAGATTTCCCGGCTCCCCGATTCGTCGTGCCCCAAAACCGCCAGGTGAATCAAGGTCAGCGTATCCGCTGCGGTCCGGCAATACATGAGCACCCCCATCAACTCAGGACCCTTCCGGGAATCGCGAACCATGAACAAGGTCTGGCTCTCGCCGAGGTTCGACAGCGTCAGGGTCAATCGGCCGTTCGTCTCCAGGATCGCCGGCATTCCATACCGGTCCACCGCCCGCCGGATCGCCCTGCTGCGAACCCCCTGAGAGGGATTGAAGAAGAAGAGCTCCTCGAGCTGATCCCGACACGCCACATCCAATTGCCCGCAAAAGCGCACGTCGGATGGCCGCCCGCTGTTGCGGGCCACCCGATCTTCCCGGGGCGTCGAGGATTCCACAGTCGTGCCGATCGCCGGCCGGTTTCGCACCAAGCCGCTGTTCGGTCGGCGCGGCCCGTCGGATGTGGCCGACGAACCCTTGCGCCGCTCGTACGTGGATTTCTGCGATCATCCGCACGCAAGATCAAGTCCCGTGGGACGAGAGGGGACGCCAACGACGCTGCGTGGTGCGCTAGCGCGGCGGCTCTCCGACCATGTGCTGGCTCTCCCAGGCCGTGAAGTCCCCATTGGGTGCGGAGTGGATCTCGCTGTGGCCATCGGCGAAGAGATACGTCCGGGCGTAGCGCTTTGGGACTTCGCCGTCCGCCGGAGGCATGTAGGCCTCCTTCTCGCGCAGGATGATGGTCGCGGCGGGATTCGCGAGGGCATCCACGGAACCACGATAGACAATCTCAAAATGATTGGGATCGAATGCCGACATGGTGGACCTCCAATCCTTCGGAAAGAACTCGGCCGCGTCCTGCATCTGATTCGGCATCTGTCCCTGGTGGGCGGCGGCGTATTCCATCAGGGCCATGCCCCAAAACTTCGCGTAGTTCATTCGTGCCAATGCCAGTCCGCGGGCCGCTTCCGCTTCGGGATTCGACTCGGCCGTCGTTTCCGTTTGCCGACCGGTCTGAGCAGCCGCCGACGCCTTCGCAAGGTTCGCCTGCAACCGCTGGTTCTCGTCGCGCAACCGCGTCAGCTCCCCTTCGGTCTCCCGAAGGCGCGCGGCCTTGTCCCGAAGCGACATCAGTTCGACCTGGCGCTGGTCGTCGCGCCCGGCGTCCTCCTTCCGGCCGGCGGCCGGGAGTCGCGCCGCTTCGAGATCCGCTCGCAATGAGGCTGTTGCGGAACGCTCGCTCGCGAGTTGCGCCTCCAGGTGGGCGTTTTCGCGATGATCGATCCAGGCCGTCGTCAACGCGCCGGCGGTCAGGACTGCCGCGGTTCCAACGGTGATCTTCGTCAAGGTCGTCATGTGAAGGATTCCGAGGGCTGTGGTCGAGGGCGCCAGGGCGGCCACCGCCGAAGCGAGCGCCCCCGCCGTGATCGTTGAGGCCAGGCTCGCCGGCGCGGCGGTCGTCGCATGCTGGCCAAGCACCATCGCCAGCGCGGTGGCTGTCGATCCAATACCCCGCCGTCTCAAGAGTCCCCGCAGCCGGTCCAGGGCGCGAGCCACCCGCATGCGCGCGGCGTCTTCGCTCACGCCAAGGTGCTCGCCGACGTGCGCGAAAGAGTGTTGATCCAGGAACCGCAGGACGAGGGCGTCACGATCCCGCCCGGGGAGTTCCTGCATGGCACCCTCGAGCACGGGCGCGATCGCCGACCAATCGGGGTTGTCGCGGGGCGCGTCGAGGTCCATGGCAATGGCTTCGCGTTGGCGGCGGCGGGATTCGGAGCGGATCCAGGAACCCGACACGAAAATCGTGTGACGATACAACCAGCCCGGGAGGATCACATTTCGCGGGAGGCGCCGTGCCTTGCGCGCCAGATCCGTGAAGACGATTTGCGCGACGTCCTTCGCGACCGCGCCGTCGCCGCCGCAGCGGCGCAGGGCCGTCGAATAGACAAGATCCAGGTGCCGGCGCACCAGTTCCGCAAAGGCGTCCTCGGCCCCCCCTACCACGAAGAGGCGCAACAATTCCCGGCTGTCGTCCGCAACGGTCATCTGCATCCATTAGAAGCCGCGGAAGCCGAAAAGCGAACATAGCCCCGGCGATCCCGCAGCCCTGGCCCTCGCCGGGCTGAGAGGCGATCGCGCGCTCGAGGCAGCAAGAGATGGCGGCAGACGCCCGTCCGCCGGTAGCCTCTGCCTCATGCGTATCCGACGGATTCTCGCCCACCGGGTGGAACTGCCGCTGGTCGAAGGCGCCTACCGGTGGTCCGGAGGAAAGTCCGTGCGGGTATTCGACAGCACGATCGTCGCGGTCGAGACAGACGACGGCATCACCGGCTACGGCGAGGTCTGTCCTCTCGGTCCCTTTTACCTTCCCGCCTACGCCGAGGGCGTCCGGGCGGGTATCCGCCAACTCGGCCCGGACCTGATCGGGACCGACCCCCGTGATCTCGATTGCCTCAACCGGCTCATGGACCGCTGCCTCAAGGGACATGCGTTCGTGAAATCCGGCATCGACATGGCCTGTTGGGACATCCTTGGAAAGGCGGCGGATCTCCCGGCGTCAACGTTGCTTGGAGGCCGCTACGGTCCGGATGTCCCCCTTTACCGGGCCATCTCCCAGGACACACCCGACGCGATGGCTCATCGCATCGCCGAGTACCGCGCCGAAGGGTATCACGCCTTTCAACTCAAGGTGGGCGGCTCGCCGGAGGAGGACATCGCACGCATTCGCGCCGCGGCGGCGCAACTCCAACCCGGCGACAGGCTGGTGGCCGACGCCAATACCGGCTGGACCCGACATGACGCCCTGCGCGTCGTCCGCGCGGTCCGGGACATCGACGTCGCGATCGAGCAACCCTGCCGCACGTACGGTGAATGCCGCGCAATCCGCGAACACACCGATCATCCCTTCGTCCTCGACGAGGTGATCGACAGCCTCGAGATGCTCGAGAGTGCCGCCAGCGACCGTGCCGCGGACATCGTGAACCTGAAGATCAGCAAGCTCGGCGGCCTCACCCGCACCCGGTTGGCTCGCGACTTCTGTGTTGCCATCGGCCTGTCCATCACCCTCGAGGACAGTTGGGGCGGCGACATCGTCACCGCCGCCATCGCTCATCTCGCTCAAAGCACGCCCCCGGAACTCCTTTTCAGCACGACCGATTTCAACAGCTACGTCACGGTGAGCACCGCCGACGGTGCGCCCCGGCGCGTCCACGGTCGGATGTCGGCGCCCGCCGAACCCGGACTCGGGGTGAGGCCGCGACCCGAGGTCCTCGGGGAGCCCGTGGTGGTGGTCGAAGACGGACGTCGGTCCTGAGAGCGGTTTAGTTAGAGCCCGTCCGAAGACCCATGGGAATTCCCGGTGAACCACGCCTCCCTGGAGCGAAAAATCCCTGGCCGCGAATGCACAGGCATTTCGGGGACACCACACAAGGGGCTCCCGGCCCAGAACGCACGGAGGCCATGACTGTGGAGGCTTCCCAGGGATTGTCCGTCGAATGGTGAAGACCGCAGATCCGCCATGAAGTTGCCCATCGCCTTCCCCACGTTTCTCCGCGCCGCCCATCGCCCCGCCTTCTCCCGTCCCACAAGCGAGGGTCGCGGCAAAGGTTTGCCGTTCCCACTCGCCTTGCGCGCATCGCTTCTCCTCGTCTCATTCGCCGGCGGGTGGTGCCTCTCGCTTCGGGCCGGCCCTCGCCTGGACCAGATCCAGGTGATCGGGACCCACAACTCCTATCACATTGCCCCCCATCCCTCGGTCCAGACTTTGCTCCGCGACCAGATTGGCGATCAGATCGATTCGCTCGATTACACCCATCGCCCATTGGCGGATCAACTGGAGCGCCTGGGCATCCGGCAGATCGAACTCGACCTTTACGCCGACCCGGACGGCGGACTTTTTGCGGACCCGGCCGCGGTCCATCTCGTTGCCGAACGCGGCATGCTGCCCGTGCCACCTCCGCCTCCGGATATCATGAAACAGCCGGGGGCCAAAATCCTCCACGTCCCCGACTTCGATTTTCAAACCACGGTGCCCACGCTGCGCCATGCCCTCACGGAACTCTCCCGCTGGTCCTCCCAGCATGAGGCACACATTCCCATCTTCGTCCTACTCGAACTGAAGTCCGAAGCGGCCGGGCCAGACTACGCCCAACCCCTGCCATGGACGCTTCCACGCCTCGACGCGCTCGAGGCCGGGATCCTCGAGGTCCTGCCTCGGGCCCGTCTCCTCACCCCCGACGACGTCCGCCGTGGGCAGGCCTCGCTTCGAACCGCCGTGCAGGGTCATGGCTGGCCCTCGCTCGCCTCCGCGCGCGGGCGCTTCGTGTTCCTCCTCGACAACACCGACGGTGTCCGCGACCTCTACCTCTCGCGTAGCGCGACGCTCGAGGGCCGACTCTTCTTCGTCAGTGTCGCGGAAAAGGATCCCGCCGCCGCCTGGTTCAAGATCAACGATCCTGTCGCCGAGGCCGACCGCATCCGGACCCTTGTCCGACAGGGATTTCTCGTCCGTACCCGCGCGGACGCCGACACCGCCGAGGCGCGCCACGTCGATGTCCGGCGACGTGACACCGCCTTTGCCAGCGGCGCCCAGCTCATCAGCACCGACTACCCGGAACCCCGCTCGTCGTGGGGCGGCTACGTTGTCCGCTGGCCGGATGGGCACGTGGCGAGGCCCAATCCCGTGAGCGCGGCGGGTTGGCGAGCGGACTGGGACCTCGAGGATCTTGCGATCGCCGGGGTCGAGCCGTTCGATCTCCCGGAGCGCGCGCTGCTCGACGCCCGCGCCATCGCCTTTCACACGCCCTGGCGTCGTCTCGGCGAGGCGAGCGCCGATTATGCCCGGCTGCTGGAGCTGGATCCCCCCTCCCGACCGAGCAAGGCCCAGGAGGACCGGATGCTGCGGCTGGCGCCTCTGCTCGAAACACTGCCGGAGGAACCGTTCCCGTTGCGCGACGTCGTCGCCATCCACCATCCGACCCGGGCGCTCATTGCGTATCATCTGTTCTGGGCCGATGACATCGACTTCCCGGAGGACAACGATCCGACAGACCATGAGGTCCTGTGGGTCTCGTATGAACCGATCTCCGGCCGGCCCCTGGAAATCTCGACGTATTTTCATGGGACCATCCTCCGCGGCGCGGCGCATGGCGATCACCCCAGGGTCGCCGTGGAATGGGGGAAGCACGGGACGCTACCGGTCGGCGCGCGCGGCGAGGTGAACGAGCCGGAGCGCCTCCGCGGGCATTGGCAGACGTTGCACACGCAGGGTATCCGACGTCCGGATCATCCCCTGGCGCGCGATTGGCCGAAGCGATTCACCGGCAGTTGGGAGGATTACCTCCGGTTCAGCCGGCTCGTCGACAGCCGGTCCGGTCTCGAGAAACGACGGCTCCTGTGGGTGGGCGCCTGGGGGAATGCCATCCTCGATCAATACGCGCTTCCGTACAATTTCGCGCCAAAGACCGAGTGGCCAGATTAGGGGTCGCGTCTAAATCTTTGATATTTGAGACATTCGGCCGCCCCTCGCCGCCCGCCGGACCGCGGCGTTCACGCCGCTTCACCGGCTGACCCACCAAACCCCGGCTTCCTCCGAACGCCGATGCGGGCTGAAGTCCGCGCTCCACGCAACGAATAGCCCGGCTCACCGCGCCGCGCGCCGCGCCTGCGTCGGCAGGGACGCCATGTAGCGCCCCGCCTTTTTCGAGACCCGCGCCAGGTCGTCGAGCCACGAGTACGCCACCGGCGTGACGATCAGGGTGAGCAGCAGCGCGAGCGATTGCCCTCCAATCACGACGATCGCGATCGATCGTCGCTCATCCGAGCCGGGTCCGGTCCCCAACGCCAGCGGCAGCATGCCCGCCACCAGGGACAGGGTGGTCATGAGAATCGGACGAAGCCGGTCCCGGTTGCCCTGCATGATCGCGTCCAAGCGGTCGCGGCCATCGGCGCGCAAATGGTTCATGTGATCGATCTGCAGGATCGCGTTCTTTTTCACCACTCCGAACAGCACCAGCAGACCCAAGGCCGAATACAGATTGAGCGTGCTCCCCGTGACCCACAGCGAGATCAGCGCGAACGGAACGGACAACGGCAACGACAACAGGATTGTCAGCGGATGCACGAGGCTCTCGTATTGCGCCGCGAGGATCATGTACATGAACACGACGGACAGCGCGAAGGCCCACAGGAACTCGCGAAAGGTCCGGTCCAACTCGCGCCCACGGCCGGCGATCCGCGTCGAATAGCCCGGCGGAAGATTCATCCTGGCGGCGGCCTCCTTCAACACCTCGAGCCGGTCTGCAAGAGCGTATCCCGGCGCGATCCCGGTGCGAAGGCTCACCTGCCGCTGGCGGTCGAGCCTGTCGATGCGCGAGGCGGTCTCCGCGGAAACCAGCCGCACGACGTTGTCCAATCGAACGAGATTGCCGTCGCGGTCGGGGATGGTGAGCCGTGAGATATCCGACTCCTCACTGCGATCGGCGGCGACCAGGCGCAGCGTGACGTCGTAATCCTCGTTCATGTGCGGATCATTGAACCGGGACACCTCGTCATCCCCTCCCACCATCAGCCGCAGCGCATCGGCGATGTCCGATGTCGACACATTGAGGGCGGCGGCGCGATCGCGGTCGATCTCCACGCGCAGTTCCGGCTTGTCGAGCTTCAGCGTGGTGTCGGCATCCAGCAGACCGAGTTCAGAGGATCGCGTCCGCAACGCCTCGGCGTAATGGGCGAGCTGATCGAGTTCGGGACCGAGAAACGAGAAATCGATGTCCCACCTCGACCCCCCGAAGTTGAACGACTGGATGTTGCTGACGGAGGTCCGGAGATTGAAGCGGCGCAGGCGACGACGAGTATCCTGCATGATCGCGCGCTGGGTCCGGATCCCATCGAAGGCCTTCCAGGGCCGAAGGCGGAGTGTCTCGCGCAGGAATCGGCCGAACGTGAACCGGCGGTCCTCGAACGGAACGAGCCGGACATACATCCGCCCGGAATTGACGCTGCCGAGGAAACCGCCGCCCGTGGTCGCCAGCACGGTTTGAACGCCCGGCGTCGAGCGCACGACATTCTCCAGGACCTGCATGGCCGGGTCCATCGAGGCGATGCTCGTTCCCTCCGGCGCGGTGACGCGAACCTCGAACTCGCCCTCGTCGACGTCGGTCGGGATGTATTCCTGCGGAACGATCCGATAGAGGGGGACCGAGGTGGCGACAACCGCAATGGCCGCGAGGGCCACCCAGCCCCGATGACGCATCGCCCAGGCCAGGGCGCGGAGGTAGCCCCGCTCGATCACCCCGTAAAAACCGGCCCTCGACCTGGGCTGCCGTGCCTCGCCTCCGCCGCGATGCAGGAGCCGCGCGCTCATCGTCGGCGTCAGCGTGAATGAAACCAGCAGACTGACGAGGACCGCCACCGCCGCGGTGATGCCGAACTGAAACAGGAACCGGCCGGAGATGCTCGACATGAACGACACCGGGACGAAGATGACGACGAGGCTGAAGGTGGTGGCCATGACGGCCAGGCCGATCTCCGCCGTCGCCTCCTTGGCGGCCTCGAACGGCGCCAAGCCCTTCTCCTCGACGAACCGGTAGATGTTCTCGAGCACGACGATCGCGTCGTCGATCACAATGCCCACCATCAGGACCAGGGCCAGCATCGTCACACTGTTCAGCGTGAAATTGAGGGCCCACATCATCCCGAACGTGGAAATCACGGAGGCGGGAATCGCCACCGCGGCGATCAGGGTCGCGCGCCAGTCCCGCATGAAGGTCAGCACGACGATCGAGGCGAGAATACTGCCCAGGATCAGGTGCGAATTGATCTCGTGCAGGGCCTGGTAGATGTAGCGGGACTGATCATTGATGACCTCGAAATGGATGTCGTCCGGCAACTGCGCGCGCAGCGACGGCAGGCGTTTGTTCACCGCCTCGATCACGGCAACGGTGTTCGCCCCGGACTGCCGGCGCACCTCGAGGATGACGGCCGGGCGTCCATTCAATCGCGTGATGGACCGCTGCTCCTTGATCCCGTCCTCGGCATGGCCGACATCCCGGAGACGGATCGGCTTGCCCTCGCGTGTCGCAATCACGAGGTCGTCGAATTGGGAGGCCTGGGTGAACCGACCCAGCGTCCGCAGCGCCTGCTCCCGCACGGCGGCCGTCACATTGCCGCCAGGGACATCCACGTTCTGCCGGTTCAACGCGTCGCGGACCGCCGTCACTGGCAGCCCGTATGCCAACAGGCGATCGGCATCGAGCCAGAGGTTGATCGACCGTTCGGCCTCGCCCTCGATTTGCACCCCGCCCACGCCGCTGGCCCTCTCGATCTGAACCTTGACGATCTTGTCGGCGAACTCGCTCAACTCGCGCAGGGACCGCTCGCCCGAAAGCGAGAGGGTCATGATCGGGGCCTGGTCGTTGTCGAACTTGGAGACGATGGGCGGCTCGGCCTCGCGCGGGAGCCGGCGCACGACGGTTGCCACGCGGTCCCGCACATCCTGGGCTGCCGTCTCGATGTCACGATCGAGTTCGAAAGTGACGATCACGATCGCGCTGCCCTGCCCGGAGATCGACCGGAGTTCGCTGATCCCCGCCACCGTGTTGACCACCTCCTCGATCGGGCGGGCGATCTGCTCCTCGATCTCGGCAGGCGACGCCCCCGGAAGCACGCAACTGACGCGGACGGTGGGAAGATCCACCGACGGCAGACGGTCGACGCCGAGTTTCATGTAGCTGGTCGCGCCGACCACGACAAGGGCCAGGATCAGCATGGCGGCGAAGACCGGCCGGCGAATGCAGACAGCGGCGAGCTTTTGCATCCGGACCCCTCAGGAGGACGGTTTGGCCTCCGGGCCGGAGACCTCGACGCGATCGCCGGACTGAAGGCCGCCCGGGTTCAGGACCACTTTCTCGCCAGGCTGCAGTCCCTGGACGACCTCCACCCAGGGGTCTTCGCGGCGCCCGACCACGATGCGTTGTTCTCTTGCGGTGTTGGTCTCGACCAGGAACGCCTTCTCCGTCCCTGCAAATGTCGCGACGGCATCGCCGGGAATGACGAGCGTCGGCTCCGCCGTTTGCACCACAATGTCGACGCGCGCAAACCGGCCCGGCCGAAGATGCCCCGGGTTCCTGAACTCGGCCTCGACCCGCAGCATGCGGGTGCGCTCGTCCAGGGCCGGACTCACCCGGCCCAGGATTCCCGAGTACAGGTTGGTATCCCCTTGGAGGGTCATGCGCACCCGCTGTCCTGCGCGGACCCTGGAGGCAAGGCGTTCGGGGATGTCGGCCTGGAGGCGGAGCGGATCGGTGCGCACCAACGAGAGCACAGGACTGCCGGTCGTCAGGTACTCGCCGAGGTTGGTCAACCGTTCCTGGACGACGCCGTCAAACGGCGCGCGCAACGCCGTGTCGGCCAGTTCCTGGCGCGCGATTTCGTACCCGGCCCGGCGCTGGGCCAGCACGGCCTGGCGTTCATGCGCGTCCTGCAACGCGTCCAGGTACTGGTTTTGGTTCACCTCATCATCGGCCTGGGCACGCTCCAGTTCCGCCTGGGAACTGATGTGCTCCGACTCGAGTTTCTGAATGCGCTCGAGGTTGTTCTTCGCCTCCTCGAAGAGGGCCCGGGCCTGGCGCACCGTGCTTGTCTTTTCGAGATCGACCTGGTCGTCGTCACCCTCCAGGGGAAGCCCCAGCCGCGCGCGCGCCTGGGCCAATAACGCCGCCGCCTGCTGGACCTTCAGTTCATAATCCCGCGGCTCGATCCGCGCCACGACTTCCCCCGCCTTGACCGCGCTGCCGACGTCGACGGGAAAACTCGCGAGGCGCCCGGTCGTCTTGATGCTCAGCGTCGCGCGGTCCAACGACTTCAAGGTGCCCAGCGCCGTGACGACGCGCTCCATCGGTCGCCAACCGACCTCCGCCACGTGAACCGTTGTGACGGCGCGCTCCTCCCCGCTGCCCTCGCCTTCATGGCGGCGCGGCGACCGGTTGCACGCCGTCGCCATACACAAGAGCGCGAGCAGGCCGGCAATAGCCACCGATCGGGTGTGCGAGAGAGGCCCCGTCCGCCCCCTGAAGCCGTAACCGCCGTGCCGCCCCTTCTGTGGTGAAGTAAGGCGGGACTCACGATTTCCGGATTCCTTCGCCCACGAGTCCTTGAGCGAAATCGTGCGGCAAAACACCAATCGATCGCGGGTCGTGTCCGGGTCGAGCGTGAAATAGCCGAGGCGCTCGAACTGGTAGCGCTCCGTCGGTCCGGCCCCGGCAAGAGCCGGCTCCACCTGGGCGCGCGCGACCTCCAACGAATGCGGATTCAGGTGGGCCTGGAAATCCCCTTCGGCATCCGGCTCGGGAACCGTGAACAGCCGATCATAGAGACGCACCTCGGCCTCGATCGCGCGCGCGACGCTGACCCAATGGATCGTTCCCTTCACCTTGCGATGGCTGTTCGCACCCCCGCTGCGGCTGGCCTCATCGAAGGTGCACCGCAATTCGACGATCGCGCCTGTCGAGTCCTTCACCACGTCGTCGCACCGGATGATCCCGGCATATTTCAAACGCACCTCGCCACCGGGTTGAAGACGGAAGAAACCCTTTGGCGGTTTCTCCTGAAAATCATCGTGTTCGATGAACAACTCGCGTCCGAAGGGCACGCTTCGCGTGCCGGCCGACGGGTCCTCCGGATTGTTCGTGGCCGTGACTTCCTCGAAATGGCCGTCGGGCAGGTTTGTCAGGATGACCTTCAGCGGGCGCAGCACGGCCAACCGGCGCAGGGCCACGCGGTTCAGGTCATCGCGGATGCAATGTTCGAGAAGCGCGACATCCGTGAGGCTGTCATACTTCGTGACGCCCACGCCGAGCGCGAAATCCCGCAGGGCCTCCGGCCGGACCCCCCGGCGGCGGAACGCCGAAATGGTTGGCATCCGGGGATCGTCCCAAGCCGTCACCCGCTTTTCGGCCACCAACTGGAGCAGCTTCCGCTTGCTCATGATCGTGTACCCCAGGCTAAGGCGGGCGAACTCGTACTGCCGGGGCAGTGGACGCGGCAGATCCAGGTTCTCCAGGATCCAATCGTAGAGCGGTCGATGGACCTCGAATTCAAGGGTGCAGATCGAATGCGTGATCCCCTCGATGTAATCGCTCAGGCAATGAGCGAAGTCGTACATCGGGTAGATGCACCAACGGTCCCCCGCGTGATGATGCGCGGTGTGCCGGATCCGGTACAGGAGCGGGTCCCGCATCCAGATGTTCGGCGAGGCCATGTCGATGCGCGCCCGCAGCGTGCGCGCGCCGTCCCGGAACTCGCCCTTCCGCATCCGCGCGAACAAATCGAGATTCTCGGCGACGCCGCGATTGCGGAACGGGCTTTCGCGTCCGGGACGGTCCGGCGCGCCGCGGTAGGCGTCGGTGTCCTCCGGCGAGAGATCGCAGACATAGGCGAGGCCTTTCTTCACCAACCGCACCGCGAAGGTGTAGAGGGGCTCGAAGTAATCCGAGGCGAAGAACGGTTCGACCGGGACGGCAGGGTCCGGGGCCGCGGCGGTCGCTCCGTCGCGGCTCGCGCCGGTGTCGCTGTCCGCGCCGCGATCCGCGGATCGCACGGCCGGCAGTTGAACGTCCTCCCTGCCGCCGACCATCGACACCTCCGGGGTGGCCCCCTTCGGTTTCAGACCGAGGCAGGCGTCGGCCCAACCGCCGATGAGCCATCGCACGTCTTCGGTGATCGAATCCACATACTCGACGTCCTCCTTCGCCGGGTTGGTGTCGTCCATCCGGAGGTTGCATTGGCCATGGAAATCCCGGGCGATCCCGAAGTTCAGGCAGATGGCCTTGGCATGACCGATATGGAGGTAACCATTCGGTTCCGGTGGAAAACGGGTGACGATCCGCTGGCGACGCCCCGCGGCAATGTCCGCAGCCACGATCTCACGAATGAAATCGCGTGGCGCGGTTGGCTTCGCGGCATTGGCATCGGTGGGAGCGCTCATGATCAATTCTGGCCGAAGGCGCCAGGAACGCCATTCTGCCGGTCTCCGGGCGTGTTCCCAACCGAAAAAAGGGGAGTCGAGGATCAAGGATCACGACGCGTCGCTTCGCATCCCCGGAACCGGAGGGGTGCGGTCCCGATGGGATCGAGGAAAATAGCCGGGGGGCAAGCGAGGCACGAGCGCGGCCCCCGGGGTAGCCGAAAGAACCTGGACGGCGACCCGGAGGGTCGCGGGAGACCAGTGAGATCCCTTAAGAGACTGTCTATTTCCTATAGAGGTCTTGCGAAAGGCGACCGTCCGCGAGCCCGCGAAATCCTTGCCTGGCGCGACACCGTCGGGTCGGACCGCGGCCTTTAGAGCCCGTCTGAAAATTAGGAGGGGCCCTGTTTTCGCAGGAAAGGCCGGATGGCGAGGCGGGACGAAGGAGCATACCCTTCACGGGTCTGTGACTGAAGAGCAACGAAGCCAGGCGGCCTTTCCTGCGAAAACCCTTCGGGCGACGGGTCTTTTGCGCGAGGCCTTCGTTGGCTCGACCGTCACAGCCCGCTGCGGGGATGCTCCGGTCTCGCCGTCTCGGCCTCGCACAAAATCCCTCGTCGCAGGGCCCTTCCTAATTGTCAGACGGGCTCTTAGGCCGCTTCAACGGGACGGGACGGCAGCCGACAAGAGCTTCGACGCGCGTGCCGTCGGGGTATTGAAGCGGCCTGAAGGCCGCGCTCCGCATCCGCGAGTTCCGACGCCCTCACTCGTCCTGCACCGCCCGATAGAACCGCTGGGGCGCGGGCGTGGCGCTCGCCGGCTCCTTGAATTCGACGATGCCTTCCGCGGACGCCGCCAATGTCGCCACCGTCCTCCACGTCACAAGGTCCTCCGAGACTTCAATCCGGTACGACGCGGCTGCCTCGCCCGTGAGTCTCAGCGTCCATGAGCCGTCGGTGCCCGCCGTCAGCCCGTCCACCTTTGCCGGACGCGTCGTGCGCCCGATGAACGCGGTCTCGGCATTGGTGGCGGTCTGAATCGTGTAACCGTTCGGCGTGGTCTCCACCTGTTCCAGGACCAGCGGCCAGAGGGATCGGGTTTTCGCCCCCGGTTGAACCTCGAAGCTCAATTCGGCCAGCGTGCCTTCCGAGGTCGCCCATCCCGCCGCGCCGCTCACGGCAAAATGCACCGTCCCGGTCTGGAGCGCGAAGTCGTTGTCGGGCTCGACATGCCACGCCGACAGCGCCGACGCGGGCACGAGATCCCCCACGCGAAGCGTCGACGCGTCCTTGAGTCGAAGGGCCTGCGTCGGGTAACGCAGCACAAACGACGCCCCGGCCGGTGGCGCGGCGCCGCCGGCCAGGTGAACACGGGCGCTGACGGTCTCCCCCGCCACAGCCGTTGGAGGCTGGATCTCGAGCGACGCCACCTCCGAAGGCGGCGCCGTCGCCGGTTCGTCGATCCCGGCCAGGCCCCTGAGGCGCGGCGCTGCGGATCCTCTCGGCGTCGTGCCGGCCTGCGTGCGCCGCGGATCGCTCCCGGGCAACGCCACCACGGTTCGCAGCACGCGAACGGCGTCTCCGGAGTCCAGCGTGTCGCTCAGGTTGAGGTCGTTGTTCGGGGTGTCCCACGGACGCGGCGGATCGAGTTGGCTCAGGAACTTCAGGATGATCGTCGCATCGCCAACATCGAGCCGGTCGTTGCCGTTGTTGTCTCCGACCAGGTGCCGGTGGACCACGGAGATGCCGGTGCCCAGAACGCCCGTGCCGCCGTTCAAAGGCAGGCCCTTCGAATCCGACAGGTCCACGAGATCGAGTTCGACGGGAGTGGTGAGGTCGGCCGGAACGCTCCGCACGCGGAGTTCGATGCTCGCCAGGTCCCGTTCCCCGGCAGGCACCGCGGGCGCCAGGGAGAGCGCGAACACGACGCGGATCTCGCCCGGGACCGTGAGGTTGACCTCCTTGAACGCCTGCGCGAGGAAAGCGGCCCACGTGATCACGGGATCCGTGAGGACCTCCGGATCATAGTGCACGACGAGCGTTGCCCCGCCCACCTTTCCATCGCTCAGAATCCGGAAGGGAATCGTCACCTTGCGTCCCTCCTGCACGGGCGGCGGCGTTTCAAGGACCAGCCTGCGTTCCGCCGTGACGACGACCTCTGCCGGGTCGCTCCACTCGGTGCCATCGCGGTTCGATGCCGACACCTGGTACGTGCCGGTGTGGCGCAACTGGACATTACTGATGGTCAGCGACGGCCGAATCGCCCCGGCGATGGGCTGGTCCTCGAAGTACCACTGGTAGGCGAGCTGCGGCCCGGTCGCGACGACGTCGAGTTGCAGCGTCAATCCCACGGCGATGCTCTGGCCTTCCGGCTGAGCCACGATTGCCGGCGGCTGTGGCGGTTCCTCAACCCCAAGCGTCTGGCGGGCGGTCACGTTGGTCAGCTCCTGGGTGAACCCGGAGGGCCACTCGATGACGACGAGCTCCGCCGCGGAGGCATCCCCGAGTCCGAAGTGCGCGATCAACTCCTGCGAGCCTTGGGCGTCTTCACCGCCGATCTGGCGGACCTGCCAGAGGCTCTCGCCGTCGATCGTGGACCGCACCCGGACTTTCGCGCCGATGCCGGCGCGATTGGAGGCATGCCCGACGGCACGGATCCGCAGCCAGGCGTTGTCGTTTCCATCGTTGCGGAAGAGCTTCGGCCCGCCGTTGCCTCCCCAGTTGGTCAGGAGGATGTCCACGTCGCCGTCGCCGTCATAATCCGCGGCGGCAACGCCGTTCGCGCCGTTGGCGGGATCCACGAGCGAACCCGCGGTGACGGCCTCGAAGTGACCTCCGCCCAGGCCGTGATAGACCAGCGGACTGGCGGTCCGGCGCGCGACGACAAGGTCGAGCCAGCCGTCATTGTCGAAATCGACGAACACGGCCCCGGCACAATCCCCGCCGTCCGTCGTGACTGGCGACTCGTCCAGGCGGGTGAAATGCCCGTCGCCATTGTTGCGATACAGGTGATTCACGGGAAAGCCGCTCGTGACGAAGAGATCCAGGTCCCCATCATTGTCGACGTCCCCCCAGGCTGCCGAGGTGGCGCCGAGGGATTGGGTCTCGGTGGTGACCGGATCGTTCAGAACAGGAGCGAACTGTCCGTTCCCGGTGTTTCGGAAGAGCGAGTTCCCGGCATAGATGTTCGCCACGAACAGGTCGATGCGCCCGTCGTTGTCGAAATCGGCGGCGGCGGCGCCCGACGAACTGAGGATTTCGGCCATCAGGACGCTGTCATCAGCACGCATGAACGTGCCGTCTCCCAGGTTTCGGAAGTAGGCATTCTGTTCGGCGAGGAACCCGCCGCCATTGGGAACATAGAGATCGACCCACCCGTCCTGGTCGAAATCCGCCGCGACCGCGGTCTGACCATAGCCGCCGCTGGTCACGGTTGGATCCTCGGTGACCGCGACGAAATTGCCGTCTCCATGGTTGACGTAGCGCAGATCGTTTTCGCCAAGGGTGGTGGCGACGAACAGGTCGAGGTCGCCGTCGTTGTCGGTATCGGCCCATACGGCGCCGGCGCGCGAGGCGAGGCCCTCGCCGACGGGTGGTGTCGTCACCTTTTCAAAGCCGGTCGCGGTGTTGTGGAAGAAGGCGGCCGGTGCGGTGTACAGCGTGGACAGGTACACGTCGGGACGCCCGTCACCGTCGGAGTCGCCCCATGCGGCGGAGTAGATGGAATCCCCAAGGGAACCCAGCGGTCCGGCATCTGCCGCGGTGAAGCTGAGGGCCGGTGGATGTTCAACGGTGAAGACTGCAGATCGCGCAAGGCCGCTCGGGGCGCCGTCGACGAACAGGCGGGCCTTGAGCACCGCGCTCTCGGTGAGCGTGATTGGACCCGTGTAGAGGGTCGACGTTACTTCGGGTTCCGACCCATCGAGGGTGAAGTGGATCTGCGCCTCTGCGATATCCGAGGTGAGTTGAACCTCAACAGAGCCCAGGAAGCTGCCGCCGTTGGGGGTGATGTGCAGTGGGGAAGGCACCTCATCCACCACGAGCGTCTGATCCGCGACGACGTTGGACAACTCCTGCGTCTCTCCCGACGGCCACTCGATTCGAACAATCTCGGCCGTGGTCGCATCGCCCAGCCCAAAGTGCGCGATCAATTCCTGGGAGCCCGAACTGTCAAACCCACCAATCTCCCGCATCTGCCAGAACGTCTCCCCATGGATGGTCGCCCGCACCCGCACCTTGGCCCCGATCCCAGAGCGGTTCGACGTATGGCCGGCAGGCCGGATCCGGAGCCAGTTGTTGCCGGTTGTATCATTGCGGAACAACGCCGGCGCGCCCGCGCCAGGCCAGTACGTAAGCAACACGTCCACGTCCCCGTCCCCGTCGTAATCGGCCGCGGCGATACCGTTCGCGCCAGTTGCGAACTCCGGCATGGCTCCCGTCGTGACTTGAATGAAATTGCCATGGCCAATGCCCTGAAAGAGGAGGGGGTGCCCGCTCCGTTTCGCGAGCAACAGATCCAGCCAGCCGTCGTTATTGAAATCCACCCACAACGCACCCGCGCTATCCCCTCCCTGAGTGGCAATGGGTCCAGTCACGACGCGGGTGAGATTGCCGGCCCCATCGTTCGTGTAGAGGAGCGTGAAAGGGAATCCGGTCCCTGCGATCACGAGGTCGAGATCCCCATCGTTGTCAAAGTCGCCCCATGCGGGAATGGTCGCGCCTGCCGCCGGGATGTCACCGCCTATGCCACCAGACTCGGTGCGAACGAAGGTCCCGCCGTCATTGCGGAACAGCGACGTGGGTCCAAAGAGATCAATGAACAGAAGGTCAGGATCGCGGTCTCCATCCATGTCACTCAATGAGAGGCTATGCCACCAACCGTAGTCATTGACGGCCTCCCCTGTTGTGACTGGACTCACAGGGCCAACTGGAATGCCAGACTCACCTACCCCGCCGCGAAGAAGCATGTTCGGAACCGAGACCACTCCGCTTCCGCAGGCAATCGCAAGGTCAAGGAGACCTCGCCATCGAAATCTCCGAAAGCGCCAGAGTTTCCCGGTCCTTGAGGCGCGATGGGACGCCCTGCACCGCCTCGAAGACGCCGCCGCCAAGATTGCGGTATAGGAAATCACGGGTGCCGCCCAAATTGGAAACAAAGAGGTCGAGGTCCCCGTCATTGTCCCAATCGGCCCACGCGACGCCCGCGCGCCGGGCAATATCCGAGACGACCGGTGTTTCAGTAGCCCTTTCAAAGCCATCGGGTGTGTTGCGAAAGAGTTCTCCTTCGCCCTCATCCTCGGCGGCGACAAAGATATCAGGCCGCCCGTCATTGTCGTAATCCCCCCAGGCCGCTGAAATCATGCTTCGCTGCATCGCGGAGAGTGGACCAGCGTCGACACGGCTGAAAACGAGGTTCGGGATCGGAGTTGGCTCCTGGATCACAAGCGTCTGTCGCGCGTCGAGATCCCTGAGTTCCTGAACCTGACCCGATGGCCACTCCACTCGGACGGTTTCGACCTTTGTCGCATCTCCGAGACCGAAATGCCCGGTCAACTCCTGCGACCCGGCGCTGTCGAAGCCGCCGATCTCACGAAGTTGCCATCGGCTCGTGCCGCCAATGGTTGCCAGGACACGAACCTTCGCGCCGATGCCCGAGCGGTTCGATTTATTGCCATCGAGACGGACTCGCAGCCAGTTGTTGCCGCTGGTGTCATTGCGGAAGAGCATCGGCGCACCTGTGCCTGGCCATCGACAGAGGAGCACATCCACGTCACCATCACCGTCGAAGTCCGCAACGGCGACACCATTCGCTCCGGTCTGTTCTTGCGAGATGGAATTATCATTGACCTGAACGAAACCACCGTCGGCAGTGCCCAAATACATCAAGTGATTTCCGGTTCGCAAGGGCAGCAGCAAGTCCAGCCAACCGTCGTTGTTAAAATCCGACCAAACCGCACCCGCGCTTTCGCCGCCCTGCGTGGCTATGGGATCACCTTCGATCCGTGTGAGGTTTCCCTGGCCGTCATTCTTGTAGAGAAGCGTGAAAGAAAATCCGGTCCCGGCGACAACAAGGTCGAGGTCCCCGTCGTTGTCGAAGTCGGCCCACGCTCCAATAGTTGCACCCCTGGCGGGAGTATCTCCACCGACACCACCACTTTCAGTCGCTGCAAAATTGCCAAGATCGTTCCGGAACAACGCGGTCGGCCCTACCAATTGGACCAGCAATAAGTCGGGATCTCCGTCACCATCATAATCACTCATTGTCGCGCTCTGCCAATATCGCGACAAGGACGACACAACGCTCGTCGTAATCATGCTCAACGAATGATCCGCTGCGCCATGAAGGACAAAGCTGGTGGTTGGTGCAACACCGCTGCCATTGGCAACTATCAAATCCAAGAAGCCGTCGCGATCGTAGTCTGACCAGACTCCGGCGATTCCAATTCCTGCTTGTCGGTGAGGAACATTGTCCACCTTGACGAAATGCCCGCCTCCTTCATTCCGGTACAGCAGATCGACGTTTCCAGACGCCGTTGTCACGTAGAGGTCCAAGTTTCCATCGTTGTCCCAGTCTCCCCAGGCAGCGGAGGATCGTCTCACAATGTCGGTGACGATGACCGAAGACGTCAACCGCTCAAAGGATCCTCCAAGATTGTGGTAGAGTTCGCCTTCTCCAGGATCCTCGGCCGCCAGGAATAAATCGGGCCTGCCGTCGTTGTCGTAGTCTCCCCATGCCGCCGACCACACATTCCGCTGAACTTGAGCAAGCGCCCCATCCGAGACCTTGCTGAAGGCAACCGCCTTCGTGCTTTGGCCCGGTGCGCTCATCCCTGTCAGCATGAGAAGGCACAATAGGGCCAGCGGCCATCCACTCCAGCAAATGCTGGTTGCAAATCCATTGAAAGCAGCCCGTGTCTTCATAAGACCGAAAAAAGAGTCTCGTTAGTCGACATAACACAGTGTCGCCCGGCACATAAGCCGAAATCGATGCCCGAAAGTTGCGTGTTCGAGGCGGCCGACTTGCCGTCCCGCGGGCACCATCCGCAGAATCTGAGTGCACCCGTCTTGAACGCCATTTAGGGGCAATTGCCACCCAATCCCAACACCTGTGTCTTTGCAAGGGAGAATAGGCCAATCGCATTGACTCACTTCACCCGTGTCGAGAATTGTTTAAGCGTGACTCGGTTCTGAGCCCTCCGCGTCATCAAGATCGGAATAGGATTCCGATACTCAGATCCCGGTCCGCCCCAGAGGTTTACATCTGTCGGCGGGAAGAGTGGGACGGGTTTTTCCCATTCGTGCGGACGGGCAGAGGGAATTTTCTGCCGAGGCGACTGGCTGCTCCGACGGACTCAGTAGACACGCACTCGTCTGCGGAGTGCTGGCGCCGACTCGACATCAGAGGTCGGATCGCGACTGAATGCTGGCGGATCGGGCGAAGAGGACGTAACCGCACACGCCAAGAGCAACGGCCATCGCCGCCACTGAAATCCAGAGCGCACCTGTCGGCGGTTCGAACCGGAAATCGACCTCATGCGAGCCCGAAGGCACTCGAACCGCCCGCATCGTGAAATTGGCGCGCAGGAGAGGCGTCGCCCTTCCGTCCACGAGGACACTCCATGACGGATCGAATTTGTCGTTGACCAGGAGCACACCCGCCGCGTCGGAATGCGTCTCAATGACGAATCTCTTCGGTGTGTAGCTCTTGTATTTGGCCGTGCCAAGCCCCGCCGGAGTCCCGGTTAGTGGTGCAACCTCGGGAGCAGGGATCGCCTCGGCAACAAGCACCTCCGCGTGCGGATCGAAATTCGTATTAACCAGAGTCGCAAGAGCGTCCTCATCGCGGAGGCCGCTCTTCCACCGGGTAAAAACCGCTGCCCGAGGCAGGGCACCCGTGAATTCGACAAGGCCAAAGGGGCCGTTGTGTCGGGATGCACCTGGATGGCGCCGTCGGGAGTTTGGGAAAGCGTGAAGGCCATACGAAGCCGAAACCGGTTCTGTTCCGGATCCAGCAATCGGTTCATGCCATCCACCAGCGGGGCGAGGGTAACCAGATAACGGGTATTTGTGAGTTCCCATTCTCGCACAACGTGACCTGCCATCGCTGTCTGATACGCCTCAACATCTGGCGGCGTCCTCGGCATTTGCACGACATCCAGCGACTGAATGTCGTAGTAGCGAAACTCATGCTGGATCCATTCGCCTCCGTAGACCTGGCCGAGGGCGCGCTGTAGCGCTCCCGCCTGTCCGCGAGCGCCCAGCGGTACATTTCCCGTCACGCGTCCGTCCTGCGGCGAGCCGCGGAGCGTATCGAAGAGTGCATTGGTCGCGTACCGGTTCTTCCAATTGAAATAGACAATCCACGGGGAGTTGGCACGGGCGAGGTCGACCACAAGAACCAAGCCGAGGATCGAGAAGGCGATCACCGACTTTCTTCCCGACCACACGCCTGTAAGGCAGGCAATGAGCAATCCGGTTGAAATCGCAAGCAGGAGCGCGAACAATCCAACTTCCCGAATACTGAATCCGGCGATCGCGGCCGTATCCGTGTCGTTCGGCATCACCTTCCCCAGGTATTGAATCAGACTGCCGCGGGACGATCCGTAAATCAGCCAGGCGAGCAGAGAAATCGCGATCGCCGCAAGAGTCGCGAGTGTCCATCGTCGTTCCCAGGGTGAAGCTGCCGGCCACCAACTCTTGAAGGCCGCCGGGAGGCTCCGCCTGTTTGACGCCGACCGGGACAACCATCCCCTCCACAGGGCCTGGAGGCCATACGCGAACAGCACGACCAGGGCGACGCTGTAGGGGTGAAGATACTTCACCGGATTCCTAATCGTATGGAAGTAGGGAAGAGCGTAAATCATCCTGTAAAATGGAATACCGAAAAGGCCGAATCGCCCAAAGGCAAAGATGAGCGAGATCGCGGCGACTACCGTCCAGAACCACACCCACGCGCGCTCGGGCTCAGAAAGGACGGATTTCGATCCGTGGAATGCCTGCGCCACGGCAAACAAGGCGACAAGGACAACAAGGACCCCGGCATAATGCCCGGCACCCGAATAGCGAAGCTGGGCCGCCGGCGCCTTCGACGGGTCGGGATTCGGCAATGCCCAGTACGCATCCCATGCCGGACTCATTCCGACAGCACCCCAGTATTGCCCACCTTCCGGTGTATCCATGCGATAGCCATAAAGGCCCGGAATCACGGTTCGCAGTGTTTCCTTGGGCGGCAGACTCCATTGAGTGGAGTAATTCCAGTTTGCAGCCTCTTCCTGTGCCTTCGTAGTGGCTCCGGTGGGCGTGGGATTGCTATTGAGGACGAGACGCACCGTCGTGCCAAGCACCTGGGCCGCCACGATGCCGGCAACCACGGCAACGACTCCTGTTCCAACCGCGCCGTGGAGAAGACGCCTCGCGGGCGACCGCCCCTCTCGACTCACCCACGCTCCGAAGACGAGGAAGGCGGCGACGTACAGGCTGAAAATGGCGCCGTTGTCGAACCCCTCAATTAATGCGGAACCCAGGGCGGCACCTGCGAGGACAAACCCTACCCAACGGGGACTCCGGCCGGGCAAAAGGGCAGCCAACGCCAGGAACACCCATGCCACGCAGAGGGTCAGGGTTCCCAATCCCCAACAGGCGTACGAGAAGAAGTCCGAGTTCAGGGCGGCTGCCATCCCGCCCAGGACACATACGGCCGGGTGAAATCCCAGTCGCCGAAAGAAGAAGGCCGCGGAAACACCAAGCGCCAGGATCATCAAGGCGGGATAGAAATTGATGAATCCATGCGCGCCGAGCACCAGGGCCAGGACTGAAGTAATGCCGAGTGTCGACGCACCGCCGTTGAGTCCGACCCAGTTCAGATCCGCCCAGATCCCTTTGAAGATCGTCCATCCCTGTTGGCAGACCCACTCAACCGCCCCCAGTGGTCCATCGTTGGCAAACAGCGCCATCTCGGAATGAAAGCTTTCGCGGAATAGGAAACCGAGGAGGACGCACAAAACGATGATGAGCGTGAGAAATGCGGGGCCATAGCGGGTCACCATGGGGAGCTGTGCCGGGGTGACGGCTTGGACAGGACGAGACGGACGCATGAGCGGCGGAACTATGCCTGTAGCGCCCGGTGAGGACAAGCGGTCAGCCCTTCTCCTTCTCGTTCGGATGGCGTCTCCAGGCGGAGGTCGCCAGGCGTGGCGAAGCGACACCTGAAGGTTGCCGGGGCCTTCAGCTACCGCACAGCCTCTCCCGGTGGGTCGAGCATGTCCCGCATAGAGGGGCTGGAGACCGTCCCGGACTCACGCACTCCAACGGCGCGGCGCGGTGTCCCGGAGGGACAGGGGAAAATAGCCGGGGGCCAGCGAGGGACGAGCGCGGCCCCCGGTACGGTCGGCCGTCGAATCGTCCGCGCCCCAGCGGGGCGCGGGCTGGAGCGCGGCGCGGAACGACCCCGAGTCCCGCATACGCCACCGTCGGGCGGGCTCCGGAGGCGTCTGCCCGCGACCCTCCGGGTCGCTTTGTTCCTCCCGTCGCATTCCCGGGGGCCGCGCTCGTGCCTCGCTTGCCCCCGGCTATTCTCCCTGGTCCCTCCGGGACCGTCTGTCGCTCCGCGACCGGCATCCCACACCGCTAAGGCCCCTGTGCTGCCCTCGCTCCGCCCCGCGAAATCGAATCCGCGCCACCTTTCAGGAACACCCGGATGCACCAGCGCGCCAGGGCCGGTGGGAAGCGACGCCGGGCCAGGATCTGCATCCTGCGCCACAGGCATTTCCGCACGAATCGCGCGGTGAGAAAGTCCCGGTATTCCCTGTGCCGGAGCATCGCGCGCAACATGGGCGTCGAATGGAGCGCCAGCGCGCCGCTCTCCCGGATCCGAGCGCCGACATCGCGGTACTGATCCTGATGAAGCAATTCGAGAAGCCGTTCCATGACGCGGTCGTGCTCGTCCTGCCGATGGCCTGAACCATAATACGAGGTGCCATGGAGGTTCACCTGCGAGAGGACCTGTGGAAGGTAACAGATCCCGTGCCGAAACGCGGCTCCGTAGGTCACGAACCAATCGCAATGCCATCGCAGTTCGGGATCGAATCCGCCGAACTCCCGGAGGGCATCGACGCGCATGACTGCGCTGTGGCTGACGATCATCAAGCGGCCGTTCCGCTCGAGGCCCACAAGTTCCCGGGGAGAAAGAAACGCCGGCTCCCGCGCCAGGTCGGCCGCCATCAGCCATGAGACCCCCGTCGCGACGTCGATCCAGCGGCTGGCCGTGCAGCTCAGGGCCGCCTGAGGATGCCGGGCGAGTTGGCTCAGCGATGCTTCATGAAACCCGGGCAGGACCACGTCATCGGCCCCCGCAAAGACCACGTAGTCGCCCCTGGCAAGCTCCAGTCCCCGATTCATGCTGAAGACGACTCCCCGGTTGGAGGCGTTCCTTTCCACCCGAAGGCGCGGGTGCCGGATGGCGTAAGTCTCCATGACGACAACGCTCTCGTCAGTCGAACCGTCGTCGATGAGAATGATTTCGTCCGCCGGTGTCGACTGGCTCAGCAGCGCATCGAGACAGGCGGGAAGGCTTCGCGCATGGTTATAGTTCGGAACAACAACGGTGAGGCGCGGCAATCCCATGGCTCACTGGCTCCACCTGTCCAACGCGGTCTGGGCGATGGCGCGGCCGATGGCGAGGGAAGCCGTCGCGGCCGGCGACGGCGCGTTGCATACATGGATGACACGCTTGTCGACGCGGATATCGAAGTCGTCGAGCAACCGCCCATCCCGATCGCACGCCTGCGCCCGGATGCCCGCTCCTCCCGGCAACAGGTCCGCCCGGGTGATTTCCGGTACCAGGCGGCGCAGGGCTCGCACGAACGCAGCCTTGCTGAACGAACGATGGAACTCACCCAACCCGGTCTTCCAGTACCGGCGTGCGACTTTCCGGAAACCGGGCCAGGAGAGCGTCTCCCAGGTGTCGCGAAGGTTGAATTGTGATTTTCGATAGGCCTCACGGCCAAACGCCAGCACGGCATTGGGACCGCACTCGACCCCCCCATGAATCATCCGCGTGAAGTGAACCCCCAGGAAGGGAAAGGCCGGGTCCGGCACGGGATAGATCAGATTGCGAACCAACCGGCGCGCCTCGGGCTTGAGGACATAGTACTCGCCACGGAATGGCGTGATGCGCAAAGGCAGCTCCGGATTCGTCCGACGGGCCAACCGGTCGGAATGAAGTCCCGCACACGTGATCAGCAATTCCCCGGTCCAGGTCGCTGAAGTGGCCACCACTTCGACCCTTTTCTCGGAGGCCCGGATCTCACGGACCGATTCGCCCGTGAAGATGCGGGCCCCCGCTTCGCGCGCCCTGGCCGCCATGCGTTCGGCCACGGCCACATAGTCGACGATCCCGGTTTGTGGAACCCACAAGCCCCGAATGCCGGCGCAGTGGGGTTCAATTTCGCGGATCTCCTCCGGCGTCAGCAGGCGCAAACCGGAGAGTCCGTTCGCCTCGCCGCGCGCGTGCAACTCGGCGAGCGCCGACAACTCCAATTCGCCGGTCGCCACCACGACCTTTCCGCAGATGTCATGAGGAATGCTTTCAGCGCGACAGAATTCAAGAAGTTGACGGTAGCCTTCACGACAATTGGCGGCCTTCAGGGAACCAGGCCGGTAGTAGAGACCCGAGTGAATCACGCCACTGTTGTGTCCGGTCTGGTGCCGGGCGAGCTGTTGCTCCTTTTCCAGGAGCACCAGCCGGGTCCCGGGACGCGTCTCAAGCAGGCGGAGGGCCGTGGCAAGCCCCACAATGCCGCCGCCTACGATCAGGATTTCAACTTCGTATTGGCCCATCACCGGAGTCCGTATAGCAGGCGGGCACACAAACGCGCCACAGGTTGGGGGAGAACCCGCCTCCCCACGACTTCGGCCGATCGACGGGCGGTGAGCCGCAAAAAGGCAGGCCGGAGGAACTCCCAGTGCCGGGAACGGCGAAGCGCTGTCCAGAACATGAGCCCGCCCAGTCCTCCGAGCAGTCCTGAATCGCGGATCAATGGGGCGACATCCGAAAACGGCGGATCCTCCAGCCGGGTCAGGAACCGTTCCATGGTCTCCAGGCGGTCCTGCCGCGATCGACCGGAGTGATAATAGGATGTCCGGCTGGTGTGAAACACGGAGAGCACCTCGGGCACGTGACAGATTCCGTATCGGAATCCAACGATCCACGTGCCGAAACAATCCGTAAACCAGCGCAGCTCCGGGATCCAACCGCCTGCGGCAACCAGCGCCGATCTCTTGAACAGGGCGTTCTGCGCCGCGACCGACAGCCGCCCGGTGCGGGCGAGGCGCACCATCTCGGGCGGGGAAACGTAACACGCCTCCCTGGGCATGCGCGTCCCCTGGTACCAGACCAGGCCCGTATCTTCGCATCGCCACTCGCACATGCCGCAGACCATCCCAGCCTGGGGATATTGGACCAGCAGGGGGAGGGTCCTCTCAAACAGCCGCGGCAGGACGCGGTCGTCCGCCGCCAGGAATCCGACATACTCGCCTGTCGCCTCGGCGAGGCCGCGATTCATGGTGGGAACGACGCCCAGGTTCTGCTCATTTCGGAGGACGCGTACCACCGGGTGGCGACTGGCGTATTCGTCCAGGACCGAAACGCTGTCGTCGGTGGAACCGTCATCGATCACCAGGATCTCCGAAGGCAGGATCGACTGGCTGGTCAGCGCATCCAAACACCGCGGCAGGAAGCGGGCATGGTTGTAGTTCGGAACCACGATGGAGACGCTGGGATACCTCATGGAGGCGAAGTTCCAATGGAGTCATCACGACTTCGCCCCTGCCATCCCGCCGCCGACGTGTCCCCTCGGGTTTATTCGTGAGAGGCTGCATGCGGCATCGTCCCTCTCCAATCGCGCTCGCGCCTCCGCCAGGCGCTCCGGGGAATCAATCGCGCATCGGTAACCCTCGAGCGGGACCGCATACAACCGGCCCGTCGCCACGAGCGGCACGAAGACATCGCGCGGGAAATCGCTGGGACGGCCCTTTGGAATGAGATCCAGAATCTCGCCCGAGCACAGGAACATCCCGGAATTAACCCAGCAGGAATCCAGTGGGGCGAGATCCGGGTCGGCGGGGCGTTCGAGGAATCCGATCACCCGCCCGGTGTCGTCGACCGTCACCACGCTGTTGGATCGCTTGCGGCGGTGAACCAGGAGTGTGGCGAGCGCGCCATGTTCCCGATGACATCGAAGCAGGGGCGCGATCGGTTGGTCCGTCAGCACATCCCCATATTGCACGAGAAACGCGTCCTCGTCGCGAAGACTGGGTTCGAGGTTCCTGACGGCGCCGGCAGTCCCGAGGAGCTGTTCCTCCGGAGAATAGCGAATTCGCAGGCCCCACCTCGAGCCGTCGCCGAACCATTCCCGAATGACCTCCGGGCGAAAGTGCAGGTTGATGGCAATGTCGGCGATGCCCTCCGGGCGGAGATGTCCAAGGAGGTAGGCGAGGAGCGGCTTGCCCTGAATATCGAGCATCGGCTTGGGGATCTCGCGGGTGAGATCGCCAAGCCGCGTCCCGAACCCGGCGCAGAGAACCACCGCCTTCATGCGACCTGGAGGATCCACTCCGTTGCCGCCGCCAGATCGGCGCATGTGAAGGTGGGTTCCGGGACCGTCATGGAGCTGTCGGCAGTTTCGATCGGAGGATCGGCGTGGCGCCCCGTCTGGACCCAGATGGTCCGACACCCGGCGCGCGCACCGGCCAGGATGTCCGACGGCCTGTCACCCACCATGAAGCTCGCGCCGAGGTTCAGTCCGAACTCTTTGGCGGCGCGCAGCAGCATGCCCGGATTGGGTTTCCGGCATTCGCAGGCTCCACGATAGGCGGAAAGCGTGGCCTGCGGATGGTGGGGGCAGAAATACGCCGCGTCCATCGCGGGAGCGTTCATCGCGAGCAGCATCTCGTTCAGCCGCTGATGGACGTGACGAACCTTCTCCTCCGTGGCCAGGCCCCGGGCGACGACCGCCTGGTTCGTAACGATGACGAGCAGAAAACCCTTGTTCTTCAACCGGCGCAAAGCGGACGGCACACCCGGAAGGATTCGTATCTGGCAGGGGTCCGTCAGGCAATCGGCGTCCGCGATCAGGACGCCGTCTCGATCGAGAAACACGGCTCGCGTCATGGCACGATGACATGGAGCCCCAGGTCGAGCGCCCGCAGGCGGATGGCCACTTCGCCCGCCAGGGGTTCCGGAAGCGCGACGAACACCGTTGCGCCCGGAGGCACCTGCGCCGGGGCGAGAATCGGCCGATTCAAATGGCGTCTGCCGCGTCGCCCCGGATCCTCGTCGACGAAGAAAGCCGCGACACCGTTCGTCTGGGCGTCCAGCCATGTCGCAGCGATGGCGGTCCCAAACAGGCCGAAGTTCGGTTGGTCCTTCACCGCCTCGACCTTTCGGACGATCCCCTCGAGGACCGTCGAGCCGAGAAACACTGCATCGGAATCTTCCTGGGGAAGTCTGGCCGTCGTCGGCCGCGGATCCGCAGCGGGCCGCCGGGCGGTCGCACTAACCTCTTTCGGGACCCATCCGCGCCCTGAACTGACTTCCTGAAAGCCCGATGCGGAGAGCACGCCCCCCAGCAATCCCGCGTTGAAATGGGAACAGTGATCCGCGACCAGCAGCATGAAGGGATTCCGGGCGCAGTCCGGAACCTCCACCATCACGAGTCCGCCGGGCTTGAGCCGTTTTGCAAGTCGGGCCAGGAAGGCGGCTGGAGCCGGGACGTGCTCCAGCACATGGACCAGCGACACCAGGTCAAAGAGGCCGGGGATCTCTTCGAGGTCGCCAGTGTAGAGTCGTTCCACGCCGGCAATCGCCTCGATCCGCGACCGGTATTTGTCACCGACCTCGGTTCCCACGAGAGACCAGCCAGGCACGAACCGGCTCCAGGCCGAAAGAAAGGAACCATTGCCACATCCGACATCCAGGAGCCGTCCGGCGGCGGGCAGGGGAACCTCTTTCCGCAGCGCTTCGACGATCTGCTCCGAACGCGGGCGGCCGGATCCCCGACGAGGATCGAACACCTGTTGTTCGCTGCCGGCGCTTTGGTGATAGATCGTGTACGACCGGTAAATCTCCTCGGCCTCGGCCTGCCACGCCCGTGTGACCGGTGTCTGAACAAGGCCGCATGCGCGGCAGCGAGCCAGGCCGCCTCCCGAGGGCCAGGGTTTGCAGTCCGACGTCACACGGTGCCATGCGGCAAAGTGAGCAGCCACCTCCAGGTCACTGGAACCGCAATGATGGCAGGGGACGGTGGGAGAATCCGGATTCTCGATCATTCAGGCGTCCTTCCTCCCCGATGGTGAGGGCACCGCCTCGAGACGGAAAGCCCGGTCCACGGCATCCAGGGCCTCCGGGAATTGCAGCCCCAGTTCCACACGCGCACGTGACGTATCCAGGGTGGTGTGGCGTGGCAGGTGTTCCAACGGCGAACCGGCGCCCTGGCCAGTCCGGGCCGGCCGCACCCGGGTTCGATCGGCACCGATTCGGTCAGCAAGATGGAAGGCGATGTCGGCATAATTCACGTCCATCGGCGCCGAGAACTGCCAGATGCCGGGCCGCCGGTTGATGGCGATGTCGGAAACGCCGCGAGTGACCAGGTCCAGAGGCACCGGGGCGCACACAAGATCGTTGAAGGGGCGTACGCATCGCCCGGCCTGGAGCTCTTTCGTCCAGCCTCGAAGCAATGGCCACTCATCATGCACAACTTTCGTAAGTCGGACAATGGCGACCTGGTCCGCCATCGCTGCGAGGGCCGCTTCAACCTCCGCCTTCTGTCGACCGTATTCCGTGCGCGGGGAGAGCGTGTCGGTCGGACCCTGGCGCGGTCGACTGCCGTCAAAGACAAGGTTGGTGGAAAGGAAGGTCACGAACACGCCGGTGTCGGTGAGCCTCCTTGCCAGTTGGATTGTCTGGCCAACGTTGATTTGTCGGGTTCTATCCCGATCGAGACGGCACGCATCGAGGCGCGTGATGCCCGCGCACAGGACGGCGGACTCACAATTCGTGGGGATCGTCCAATCGTTCGGCGGTGCGGCCAGGTCCAGCGGAACCATCCCGCTCTGAACTGCCAAGGGACGCCGGGTCGTCGCTTGCACGGACCATCCCAGTCCGCGTCCATAGGTCAGGAGGGCGCTCCCGAGGAGACCGTCGCCGCCGATGATGAGGATCATAGGAATCCTTGCGACATCAGATGCATGGAGGGCCGGGATCAAGAGTCGCACTGCGACGCGATCGGCTTTGTGCGGGGCCGTGTCCGGGGGCTGAAGTCACCGGCAACCATCGAGCGCCCCTCTGCGCTTCAAAGGTTCCTTCGACCGCAGGCCAGCACCCACAAGTAATGCGCCATTGCGGGGAAGCCCGTGTGGACGACCTCGTCGTTCATGGAAAACGAAAAGAGATTGTGGAAGAACGGCTCCACCAATGTCCGAAGGCCGCGGGCATCCTTGCAATTCACGTGGCCGGCCTTGCTGGGCGGCGATGCGTAGGCCTGGGACTCGAGGGAAGGCGTGCCCAGCAGGAGGACGCCGTGTTCGTGCAGGGATCCGACGAGATTCCCGACAAACGTCCGTTCGTCCGAGGCAGGAATATGCTCGATCACATCGACCGCGTACACACCGTCGAAGGCCTCCGGCAGGGGGCCCGCCATCATGTCGTGGACCCTGTAATCGATGGTCCATTGCGGCTCCGGGCGAGCCTTGTTTCGTTCGATGAAGATCGAGTCGAAATCCGTCGCCACCACATGAGGAACCGCCTGCCGGACGATGCGGGTGCCGAAGGCGTCCGCGCAGCCGACCTCGAGTACCTTCCGCATGCCGGAGAACATCCTGGCGACGAATTTGTAGCGCGACAGGACGAAGAGGAGCCGGCGGGGGTCGTCCTGCCAGACCTGGCTGCTCATCAATCCCATCTGTTCGATCCCGCGGTCGTGTTCGCGGTCGAGCAGGAATTGATACTGCGGTTCCCGGGTTTGTTCGCTCATCATTCGAAGTAGATATAAGACCAATCGCCGGTGTACCCGCAACGCTCGAACCACCATTCCCACTCCCGCGGGGTATGGAAGGATTGGCAGGTGAGTTGCCAATAGAGGAGGTTCACTTTCTCGTCCTCATTGCGGTACGACTCAACGCAGAGATACCGATGGCGACGCCCGACACGCTGCAGTTCGCGAAGCGCGCGGTCGAGATCGTAGCAATAGAGGTTGTGCAAGGTGTTGATGGAGACAACGAGGTCGAAGCTGGCGTCGGGATACGGCAGTTCAGCGGCCGTGCCTTCCCGGAGAAAGGAGCGTATCTCCTCCTTTGAATTCTCGATGGCGTAAGTCGAAACGTCGAGACCGCTGACCTCGATTCCAGGGACGACCTGGGTGAAGTCATACAATAGAAAGCCCTTCCCACACCCCACATCGAGGATGCGATCGCCAGGCTTCAGACTGTAATGCCTGGCCATCGCCTCCGCGACCGCGCGCCACCGGCCGTCATAGCGCATCCCGCCATACCCGTAGCGTCGGTCGCCATCCCAGTAGTCCTTCCCAAATTGCCGCGCGACCTTCGCCGCTTCGGCCTTCGGGAATTCGTTCACCCGCGCCAGGTAGTCCCGGTGGGTGCGCTTGTGGAGAACGCTGACGAAATCAGTGTAGGGCATAAGACAAGTCCGTCAGCCCGCAGGGCGATTCGATATAAACCGGCCGGATCGATCCGGCGCCGCGGCGGAGCGCGGAATTCATTCCGCGTGGCGCGGCGGGGTTGAATTCATGCGGACTAAAGGCCGCGCTCCAATGTGGGAAGCGATTCATGGGGCCACCACGGAAAGCGAAGCAAGCATTTCCTTCGCGCGGTCGAGCTGGAGTCGCTTTCGTTCCTCACCCTCCTCATTCCCGCGGGCGAAGGCGCGGCGGGCGCGGTCGGCGCGGACGAATTCGTTCAACAGGATGCAGCACCACTTCACCCGGTACGCCGCCAGCAAGCGTCGCGACCGCTCCCCCAGACGCCCACCCCATCCCAGCGCGCGGTCAAGGACCTCCACCCAGCCGTCCCAGGACTCCGGATCCACCGGCACCCGCGGCTGACAGTAGAAATCGCAGACCAACTTCGCCGGGTCGTCCCACCCGGCATACTCGAAATCGAAGAAGCGCAGCAGACCGTCCTCCCCGATCAGCGCGTTGTGAAAGCCGAAGTCGGAGGGCGAAACACAGCGCTCGGCGGCATCCAGCGCCTCCCGCGCATCTGCCTTGCCCACCGCCGCCTCGATCCGCGACCTCGTCGTTCGCCACGCCGGTTCCAACTCGTCCCGGACGAACTCGCACGCGCGTTGGTCCATGTCCGAGTGCGGATCCAGGCGCCGCAATCGCGCAACCCGGCCGTCGATGCATTCGACGTGTTCCCGGACGCTGAAGCACGCCTCGGAGGCGATCGGCAGGCCGCGTCCGCGCGCCATGGCGCGGTTGGCGTTCACCTCCGCCACAAAGGCCGCCGCCTGATCGATGGCGCCTGGTGTGATGTCGGCCTGGGAAGGTCTGCGGCCCGCGATGAACCGGAACAGGCCCAGCCGGTTCACCGGGTCCCAGGCCATCGGCTCGGGCGTCCGCCGCACCCCGCGCTCCCATGCCCACGCATAGAACGCGCGCTCAGCTCCGAAGCGATCCCGCGCGTCGGCGGGGTCATGGAAATACGCCTTGAGCACAAAGGCCTCGCCGTCGGCATCGATGCGGCGCACGCGATTGTTCGCGCCGCCTTCGATGGGTTCCGCCGTGAACCGACCCGACAAACCGATGCCGCGGAGCAGCGCGGCCACGGCTGTCTCGAGATTGGGGTCGGTGCCGTAGCCGCCGACGTGAGGAGGCGGCCCCGGTAATTCCGGCACGCCAGGCACGCCGAATCGCCTTGCGACCTCTGGCCAGCTTGTCAGACGCGCGAAACGCATTTCGGACAGGTAGTGCCCGTTCGGATCCAACAAGAGCCGTTCGACGCCTCCAGGAAATCCCGTCTCGGCGAGAAACTCGGGCAGGTCATCGATGAAATGGGTGCACCCGCAGGCGCGGATGCGCTCGAGCTTGGCGTCCTTTGTGAGTTCGAAGAAGACACGCTCGCGCGGCAAACCGATGCCCTCGGGATCGAGGAATCCCTGCCGCTCGAGCCAGTCCACGGCGGCGGCGTGAAGGTCGTGGCGCTCGCCCAGGTAGGGAAACCGGGTCTTGTGACTGATGATGAAGACCTCGAGGCCCGCCCTTCGACAACCGCGGAAAAAGGCGCGGACCCCTGGGAACGCTTCGGCCTCGGCCATGCGCGCGCCGTAGACCCGTCCCTGAAGTTCGGTCCAGACATCCTCCTTGCCGATCCTGCGGAGATGATTGCGGACCTCGGATTTGGTCGCCGGGATCTCCGCGGGGACGAGGCCTTCCTCGCGGGCGATCCGCGCGAACAGCGCATCATACGAGACGATGGTGTTGTCGAAATCGACGCCGAGTTTCATGGCGATCTTCTGCCCATGCCCGTGCCTCTCCCGTCTCGCGGCCGGTCGCCATTCGCGATTCGCCATTCGCTATACCCTAATCCCCATACCCCATGCGCCATTCGCCCTTTCATACGGCTGAGGCGACAGTTCGCGACACATTCATCGCCTCGCGGATCGCCGACGCCACCCCGTCCGGGGTCAGGCCAAAATGTTCGCGAGCCGATTCCTGTTCGCAGGTGACGTGCAGGAACTCGTCCCTCGTCCCGAAGCGAACCAGGCGGGCGCGCGCGGAGGGGTGGTCCGCATGCCACTCCGCGACGGCACCGCCAAAACCGCCAAGAACGCTGTGTTCCTCGAGGGTCGCGACGACATCGCAGCACTCGAAGACCTTCGCCAGGATGGACTCATCGAGGGGCTTCACAGTGGGAAAGCTGTACACGGCGGCACTGAGGCCGGCCACGGCGAGGCGATCCACGGCTTCCAGCGCAACTGGAAGGATCGTTCCGGTCGCAAGGAGGGCCACGTCGTCACCCTCGCGCAATGGCAGGGCCTGGCCGATCCGCAGGTCCGGCGCGGCCTTGTGAACCGCAGGTTCGCCCTTCTTGCCGATGCGCATGTAAACGGGCGAGGGATGGTGAAGGGCCGCGCGCAGGCATGATCGCACCTCCCACGCATCGGCGGGCGCAAGGACCGCAAGACCGGGGAGCAGACGGAGCATGCCCATTTCCTCGCAGGAATGATGCGTCGCGCCCAGGGAGGCGTACGCCAGCCCAGACCCGGTCCCGACAAGGACAACACGTGCCTGGTGGTAGCAGAGGTCCACGCGAATCTGTTCGAGGCAGCGATAGGTGAGAAAGGGCGCAATCGTGTAGCAGACGGGTTTCAGCCCGCTCAGGGCCAGGCCCGCCGCCACCCCGACCATGTTCGCCTCGGCGACGCCGCAATTGAAGAAGCGGCCCGGACAACGCGCCTTCAAGTCATCGAACAGGCGGTTGCCGATGTCCCCCGAGAGAAGGACGATCCGTTCGTCCTCCTGGGCGAGTCGGGTGATTTCCTGGGCGAAGGCGTTACGCATGGCTAGGAGGCTCGTAGGTGCCCGCGGCGTGGGGTGGCATCCTGGAGGTATGCCCGGTCCCGGAGGGACCAGGGACAGCGGCTGAGGATTTCGTCGTCACTCGACCCCTCCCGCGGCCGGGAACGGGATGCCCAACTGTCGGGCCGCTTCGCGGACCTCCTCGGCCTTGGGGACCCGGTAATGCCAGTTGTTGTCGTCTTCCATGAACGAAATCCCCTTCCCCTTTACGGTATGAGCGACGATCGCGACCGGGCGTCCGGAGCCGTCCGGCACAGAGGCAAGGGCCTTCACGAGACCTGGAAGGTCATGTCCATCGACCTCACGCGCATTCCAGCCGAAGGCGGCCCACTTGTCCCGGAGCGACGGGAGGGCCATGACCTCGTCGCTGCGGCCGGTCGCCTGCCATTTGTTGTAGTCGACAATCACCGCCAGGCGGTCGAGGCGCTGCGCCGCGGCGAAGAGTGCCGCCTCCCAAACGGTGCCCTCGTTGCATTCGCCGTCGCTGAGACACACGAAGACGCGGTAGGACTGGTTCTGCAGCCTCGCCGCCAGGGCCATGCCCGCGCCCACCGGAAGACCATGACCGAGCGAGCCCGTCGCCAATTCCACGCCGGGGGCGCAACGGGGGGCAGGTTGCTCGGCGAGCGGCGCGCCCTCGCGGGCGAAAGTCTCGAGCCATGCCTCCGGAAAGAACCCGCGCGCGGCGAGGGTCGCGTAGAGCGCCGTCGCCGCGTGGCCCTTGCTCAGGATGAACCGGTCGCGGGCCGGGTCTTCAGGACGCGAGGGCTCCACGCGAAGGACGCCGAAATAGGCAGCGACGAGAATATCGAGACACGAGAGCGCGGAGCCGAGGTGGGGAGTGCCGGCGGCGTGGGACATCTGGACCACCCGGAGACGCAACCGGCGGGCGATGCCTTCGAGGTCCTGGACCGTGGGGCGGTGGGGCCTTGCGTCGAGCCCGGCGGTGGCAGGGGCGGGGGTCATGGGCCGTCGAAATGGATCATGCAATGAATGACTTCGCCGGCCTTCATGCGTCTCATGGCGTCATTGACGTCGGCGAGGCGGACTCGATGGGATACCATGGCCCGCGGGTCGAACCGTCCGTCCCGCATCATGCGAACGTAGCGCGGGATGTCGTCGGCGGGCCGACTCTCCCCGCCATGCGACCCGCGCAGGACCTTGCCGAGATGGAGCGGCAGGGTGTTGAAGGCAAGCTTTCGCTCGTGGTGCATCACGCCGACCCCGATGCAACGACCCGAGGGACCGGTCACCGCAAAGGCCTTTTCCAGGACACCCGGCTGGCCGGTGCCATCCACCACGACATCGGCGGGCCGGCCGTCGAGCACGCGGGTAACAGCCGCCGCGAAATCCTCCCGGGCCGCGTCGATCGTATGCGTGGCGCCGAACGCGCGCGCCTTGTCCAGCTTGTGGGCGTGAACGTCGACCGCGATCAACGGATGCGCGCCCGCGAGATGAGCGCCAAGGACCGTGCCCAGCCCGATGCCCCCGCAACCGATGATCACGACCGATTCCCCGATCTTCACGGAGGCGTCATTGTTGATGACGCCGAACCCGGTGGTGAGGGTGTCCGCCAGGAGGGCGCAGACTTCGAAGTCGGTGTCGGGCGGGACGACCGTCAGGCGGTTCTCCGAGATGACGCCGAGACGGTTGAATGTGGTCACAAACCCGGCATTCACCCTCTGCCCTTTCCAGTCGTACACGGGCGGGCGCGCCTCGATGCCGCGGCCGGGCCTCCAGTGAAGCACCACGCGATCGCCGGGTTTCACGTGGCGGACCTCGGGACCCGTCTCGAGGACGATGCCGCCGCCTTCGTGACCCAGGAGGTGCGGAAGAAACCGGTCCGGGCCTTTGACGCCTTCCCATTCGCCGAGCTGGGATCCGCAGATCCTGCTGACATGGATGTCGACCAGGACCTGGCCGAATCCGAGCGTGGGGATCTCCACTTCGTCGACGATGAGCGGTTGCCGTTGTTCGACCAGGATGGCGGCGGGGGTCTTCATAGGTCACCGCCCGTACGCCACCGTCGGCCGGTTTGAAATCTCCTGTTCCACGATCGTCATGTCTGCGAATGGAAGCATCACCGCTCCCGGACAGTCTGGCACGATCTTGGCCGTCCGTCATCCGGCGGAGCGACACATCGCGGCTCTCCCTCTCCCACGCCGCCGGAGGCCGACCCCCGCGTTACCGGACCGCGACGTTCACGCCGCTTCAACATCGGACTCACCAACGAATCTCTGGACATTTCCCTAGACCGTCTTCCTCCCAGCGCCGATGCGGGCTGAAGCCCGCGCGCCGGAGGGAGAGGGGGGGAAACCTCCGTGGTGCAATCACCGTTCGAGGAGGGACATGCCGGCCTTCACAAGAATTGGTTTGGAGACTGGACGGGCGTTGCCGACGACCCGCACGGCCTGGGCCCCGGCGAGTTGCCCCAGGAACGTGCCCAGATCGATGGGCAGGCTGGACACGGCCGCCAGGCCTGCCACTGAGAAGAACGCGTCACCCGCGCCGATGGTATCGACGATCTCCGTCTCGAGCGGCGGACAATGAACGACGGGCTGGTCGTCGGTGAGGCCCAAAGTCTGGACCGGGCCGCGCGTCAGCCAGGCGAAGCGGGCGCCGAGGTGCTGCTTCAACAGAGTCAGCTCGCGTTCAAAATCGAGATGGCGCCTGCCCGCGGCGAGGAGCATTTCCTGTTCGTCGAGGGTGAAGGCGTCCGCCCGCCGGTACTGCCTGCTGATGATGTTGAACCCGTGATTATTGCTGTTGGTCTGGCAATTGAGGACCAGGAACGGCGCAATCTCCTGGATCCGCTCGCGGAGGTCGGCGGTCAGCAGGCCGTGTCCGAAGTCGAGGAGCATGACGGCATCGCACCGGGCAGTCTGCTCGATGAGACGCCGCTCGAACTCGGCCAGGACGCCCTCGTGGGGGGAATCCGTGTCGAGGTAATTGACGGCGAAAAGCTGGCTCAGCCGCTCGCCCTCGCGACGCGGTTCGACGAACCGTTCCTTGCGAATGGTGGTGTACCGCGGGTCGCGGATGACCAGGTCCTGATCGGGGTCGAGGTGCTCCTTCAGCGCCTGTTCGACCCAGGGTTCCACACCCACCACGCTGAGGAACCGGGCGTGGCGGGTGAATTGCCGGACGTGGCGGAACGCCGCAAACGCGCCTCCGCAGTGAGTCTCCTGCGCCAGGAAACGTCCTGAGAGGATCCGGCTCTTCGAGGTCAATCCCTGGATGTGGACGGAGGAGTACCGGTCGAAGATGGTTTCGCCGATCACGAGGACACGCAGTTCGGAGAACCGTTCCACAGCGTCGCGAAGCGCCGCGCGGGTGTAGGACCGGGAAAGACTCGCGCAATATTCGCGCGCGGGAACGGTGGCGTGGTCGAAATACAGGTTCAGCAGCCGGGTCGAGCTGAACTTGATGGGGCCGACGAATCGAAGCTGTCCCCCGTGGGCCTCGACGGCGCGCCGCTCGTCCTCGAGACCGCCCGTCTCATCGTGCTCGGGGTCCTCGTATTCCTTGCCTTTGCAATAGATGGCCGGGCCGACCATCTCGATGGCCTCGGTGGCACCCTCGAAAGGGGTGAGCACGACGTAATCGACGCACTCGAGGGCGGCCAGGCTCAACACCCGAAGGTGCTCATTGAAGTACGGCCGCCCCGGCCCCTTGTGAACATGGGCGTCGGCCGTCACCGAGACGACGAGGACGTCCCCGAGCGCCCGCGCCTCCTCGAGGTGGACGATGTGTCCGGGATGGATCAGGTCGAAGATCCCGTGCGATAGGACAATGCGGCGTCCCGCGGCGCGCAGGGCGTCACACCGGGACCGCGCCTCGGCGAAGGGGAGAATCTTGGGCGACTGGAACTCGGCCATACGCGCTAGGAATCCTTGCGAAGTTCTTTTGCAGTTGGGACGGCGCGAAAACCCTCACCAGGTCTCGCGTCTGCGCGACTCCCTCTCCCTCTGCACTGGTCTTTACCCGTATTTCCATCGCTGGAGACCGGGTCAGGGGATGGTTGTGGAACGCGGGTCGCAGAGTGTCCCGGAGGGACAGGGGAAAATAGCCGGCCATTCTCCCTGGTCCCTCCGGGACCGGGCATCCCGCCGGGATGCCGCGGCACGCCGTTGGGGTGCGTCAGACCGGGACGGTCTCCAGTGCGTGACTTGTGGAACATGCTCAACCGCCGGGAGAGGGTAGGGTGAGAGCTGCCTCGGATCGTCGCCGTTTGTTGAGCGCGCGTGCGGAGAATCTTGAGGCCCTCACCCCGTCCCTCTCCCCGGGGAGAGGGAGCAACGGCCGCGCCGTCTCCGGCTCACCGCGAGAAGAACTGGTAGGCGCCTCCGGCCCGCGCCAGTTCCATGAACTTCATGTTGTAGTGCTCCGGGGCGTCGATGTCGGGGAACGCGCCGCCGTCCAGTTTGCGCCGGAGTTCGGCCACTTCCTGGCGGATCGAACTGACCGGCTGATAATCCAGGGCCTTGAGGATCTTGCGGGACGAGATGTGATAATCGCGTTTGTCCAGGGTGTCGGTGACCCGGATCTCGACGTTGAGGTCTGCCAGTTCCTTTTGAATGACCCGGGCGATCTCGATGACCTTCAGGTTCTCGAATCCGAAATTGAAGGTCCTCCCGTTGATGGCCGCGGCGGGGGTCTCCACGAGTGAACCGTAGAGGTGGATCATGTCGGTCATTCCCACATTCGGCCGGCGCTGCTCGCCGCCGTGGACCGTGATGACGCGCTTTCTCAGGGCATCGGCCGTGAGCTTGTTGACGGTCAGATCGAACCGCTGGCGGGGCGAGTACCCGCAGATGGTCGCGGGCCGGACATTGACGGTGCAGAAGTCATCGGAGGCCGCGGCGACGATCAGCCATTCCGAGAGCATCTTGTTTTTGGAATAATAGGTGAGGGGCTCGGGCTCGAGATCCTCGGTGACATCGGCGACGTCCTTGATTCCGAAGACGCTGCTCGACGAGGCGTGGATGAAGCGCCGGGCGCCGCCGCGCCTTGCCTGGGCCAGGAGCATGCCGATCGCATCGAAATTGACCTGGCGCGTCAGGACCTCGTCGATCTCGCCGGTCGGGTCATTCGAAATCGCCGCGAGATGGATGACGGTATCCACGCCCTGGAGGGCGCGCTCGACCGCCGCCGGGTCCCGAATATCGCCTTCGACAAAGTCAAACCGGGACCGCCATTCCGGGAATTGGGGATCCCGCTCGAGGGCCTGGAGCCCGGCGCGCGTGTAAAGCATCCGGTCGAGCACCCGGACGCGGTAGCCCAGGGAGAGCAGGTGCGGCGTGAGCCGGCTGCCGACATACCCGAAGCCGCCGGTGACGAGAATGAAGTGCGGGGTCATGCCTACGGTTTGTGAACGTAATCGGTCGGCTGGTTCCGAAGAGCTGAAAGGTTGTGCTTCACCCAGGCCATCGTTTCGTCGAGACCCTGTTCGAAGCTGATGGTGTCACTCCAGCCGAGGGCGCGGCGGGCCTTGGCGCTGTCGAGCAGGTAGGCCGCGTCCTTCCCGGGCCGGTCGCCGACGACATCGACGACCTCCTCAAAGCGGGCGCCCAGTTTGCGGCACACCGTCTCGACCACCTCCCGGATGGAATGGGTCACCCGGGTGGCGAGGTGATACACCTCGCCCGGCGTGCCTTCGCGCGCCACGCGCAGGGTCCCGTCGGCGACATCGCGGATGTGGATGAACGAACGCACCGATCGCCCGCCTCCATGGAGCTGGAGTTTCCGGCCGGTCAGGATGAAGAGGATCGTTCGCGGAATGATCCGGTACAATTGTTGGCCCGGCCCGAAGACGTTGGCGGCGCGCGTCAACACGACCGGGAACTGGTAGTTCCGGAAGAAGGTCATCAGGTGGAGGTCGCAGGCGGCGCGGGAGGCCGCATACGGGGTGCTGGGATTGATCGGGGCGTCCTCGGCGACGTCGCCCGAGCAACTCCCATAGACCTCGGGCGTCGAGACGTGGACGTACTTCCGGAGGAAATCGAAGCGGCGCAGTCCGTCGTGAAGCCGGACGTTGGCGACGACGTTTGTCTGGTACCAATGCTCCGGGTAAAGCCAGCTCTCGGCGACCATGCTCTGGGCGGCGAAGTTCACGACGTAATCCGGCCGAAACGCCTCGACGGCCTGAAGGATCCGGTCGGGGTCGTGATTCAGATCCAGTTGCCGGAACTCGAACCGCTCCTCGGCGACCCGATCGGTTCTCCAACGGTAGGGAAGGAATTCGACGGCCGGTTCCGGGGAACGGCTCGCCCCAAAGACCGTGGCCCCGCAAGCCAGGGCGTATTCCACGAAGCTCGCGCCGGAGAATGAATTGCTGCCTAGGACCAGGATCCGTTCAGCCATAGATACGCGGAACGGCACTCTGCGTCCCGCAAACGAGAACGAGGATTTTAGAAAGCGGAAGGGGGAGGGTAAACAGGATTGTCGCGTTTTCTGGCGACCTGGGGGTGAGGGACGGTTCATGGGCCGGCGCGCACCTGGCCGGCGTCCTCCCGGGCCTTGCTTTTCGACTGGGGCGAATGGCGGCGCGCGAGGCAGTCTCGGCCCGGCGTGCACGCGTTCCTGCGCGATATTGATGACCTCCTCGGCCGCCAGGCGCTCCTCCCCGACGGCTGCGGTTGCGTCGTTGCCGCATCGGGCGGCGGCGATTCGATGCTCCTGTTGCGAGTGCTCCACGAGCTGAGTGCCCGGCACGCCTGGCGCCTGGTCGCCGCCCACCTGCACCATGGATTGCGCGGGGCCGAAGCCGACGCGGACCTCGAGTTCGTGACCGCGGCGGCGCGCGCGCGCGGCGTCCCGCTCGTCGCCGAACACCGCGACGTCGCCGCGCTTGCGCGACCCGGCGATTCGCTGGAGGAGACGGCCCGCCGGGAGCGTCACCGGTTTCTGGCACACGTCGCGCGCGACACCGGCTGCCACCACATCGCGACAGGGCATCATGCGGACGACCAGGCGGAACTCTTCCTCATGCGCCTGTTGCGTGGCACGGCGGGCCAGGGGTGGGCAGGCATGCGGTTCAAGGATCCTTCGCCCGCCGATCCGTCGTTGGTGATCGTGCGACCCTTCCTGGAGTGGCCACGGGAAAGACTCCAGGCCGCCGCCTCGGATCTCGGGGTGACCTGGCGGGATGACTCGAGCAACCGGGACACGCGATTCCTGCGCAACCGGGTTCGCCACGAATTGATGCCGTTGCTGGTTCGGGAGTATCAACCTTCCTCACGGGAGGTCTTGCTGCGGACTCAGCGATGCCTCCGGGACCAGGCCGAGGTGATCGTCGCCCTCGCCGAAAGGTGGCTCAGCGACACCGGCCCGGTTCCGTTCACCGACCTGGCGCCTGCCGTCCAACGCGAGATCTTGCGCCTTCAACTCGAGTCGCTCGCCGTGCCTGTCCGGTTCGACCGAGTGGAGCATCTGCGGCTGCGGCCCGACCAACCGCTTCAGGTCGACGCCGCGCGGCGCGTCGTTCGCCGGGCGGACGGCCGCCTCGAGATTGAGGCGGCGCGACGAGAGAAGGGTCGGCCATTTCTCGACGGCGAGATCCGCGTCGAACTCACCCCTCCGGCGGGCGGGGCGGTGTTCAGCGGGCTGCAGGTGGAATGGGCCTTCGAATCCGGAGGGGATTCCAACGCGGACGCGCGCCAGACGGGAACCGAGCATTTCGATGCGGACGCGATTGGAGACAACGTCCGGCTCCGACATTGGCGACCGGGCGATCGCTTTCAACCGCTCGGCCTTCCCGGTCCGGCGAAGCTGCAGGATCTGTTCACCAACGCCCATGTGCCGGCGGGAGAGAAACGGCGGCGGGTCCTTGCGGAGGCGGCGGATGGATGGTTGTTCTGGGTCGAGGGCCTGCGCATCGGCGACCGCGCCCGGATCACCACGGCCACGCGGCGAAGGCTTCGATGGAATTGGCGGCGCTTGAGCGATGGAGACCCGGGTGGTGTCTCACCTTCCGAATTTCGAATTCCCGAATCTTCGTGACCTTCGTGATCATCGTGGTGGATGTGATCTTCGTGGTGGCGAATCGGTCGCGCTTGCCTAAACCTCCGCCGATTTCGGTCATGAATTACGTCATTGCCCAACGAGCCGCCGCTCTCACGCCATCCCTCACTCTTGCCATTGATGCCAAGGCCAAGGCGATGAAGGCGGCGGGGGAGGACGTCGTCGGGTTCGGGGCGGGCGAACCGGATTTCGACACACCGGAGCACATCAAGAAGGCGGCGGTGGACGCACTGGCCGCCGGGTTCACGAAGTACACGCCGTCGAGCGGCATTCCGGAGCTCCGAGAGGCGATTGCAGAGAAGTTTCGCACGGAAAACGGCCTCTCCTACAAGCCGAGCCAGGTCATCGTTTCCTGCGGGGGCAAGCATTCCTGTTTCAACGTGGTGCTGGCGACCTGCCAGGAGGGAGACGAGGTCCTGATCCCGGCGCCGTACTGGCTCAGTTATCCCGAGATGGTGAAGCTGGCGGGCGCCACACCGGTGATTCTTCCGACCACGGACGCGACGGAATTCAAGGTCACCCCGGACCAACTCGGGGCGGCGATCACACCGCGGACACGGCTGTTCATCCTGAACAGTCCCAGCAATCCCACCGGGACGGTGTACACGCCGGACGAGGTGCGCTCGCTGGGGGATCTCTGCGTGGAACGCGGCATCCTGATCATGAGCGACGAGATCTATGAGCACCTCCTGTATGACGGGGCGGTGCATCGTTCGGTCGCGAGCTTCAGCGAGGCGCACCAGGCTCACACGATCATCGTTCACGGTTTTGCCAAGGCGTGGAGCATGACGGGCTGGCGGCTGGGGTTCCTGGCCGCGCCGGAGCCGATCGCGCGCGCCATTGATGCGATCCAGAGTCACAGCACGAGCAACCCGACCAGCTTCGCCCAGAAGGGGGGGGTCGCCGCGTTGAAGGGCCCGCAGGATCACCTGGCCGGCTGGCTCGCCGAGTACAAGCGCCGCCGGTCCGTGGCCTGGCAGAAACTCAACGCGATCCCGGGCGTGAGCTGCGTGAACAGCCAGGGAGCCTTTTACCTCTTCCCCAACATCAGCGGGACCGGCCTGAAGAGTTCCGAGTTCTGCAGCCGGCTGCTGGATGCGGAGAAGGTCGCCGCCGTGCCCGGGATCGCCTTCGGGGCCGACGAGTACCTCCGCATCAGCTACGCGACGAGCCTCGCGAACATCGAAAAGGGATTGGACCGGTTGGAACGGTTTGTTCGTTCGTTGAAGAAGTGAAGGGGACCCTCACGTCGCGCGTAAAGATCGGTAGAGATCAGCACACCGCGGAAAAGGGAAGAATCTCTTCGGGGTTTTGGACATTGCATTGGCGAAAAAGCTGACTCTTTCCCGCGCCTCTATTCGGAGATCTCGACGACCGGGTTGGTGGAGACGGACAATTCAGGAGCTGTCTCGGGCACCACGGCGTTCGTAAGAATCTCCGGGGATTCGTTCGTGCCCCGGTTGACGGTGGCACCCAACGCGATATTTGTCGCGACGGGCGATGCCGACCGCGTCTCGGTCGACGAGGGTTGGCCGGGAGAAACCGGCGCGTTCGTCGACTGGACATCGGTTGGTGCGAACATCTCCGGCAGGACGACCAGGGCGATGCGGCGATTCCGGGAGCGCCCGTCGGCGCTTGAATTATCGGCGATCGGCTGAAACTCGCCGCACCCGACCGCCGAGAGCCGCTCCGGACTTACCCCGGCCTTCTCGGTGAGATACCGCACCGCGGCGACGGCGCGCGCGGTCGAGAGTTCCCAGTTGCTGGCGTACTTCAGGTGGATGGGGATGTTGTCCGTGTGGCCGATGACCTGGATCGGGCGATTGGTGTAATGCGCCAGGACGCCGGCAACCTTGTCGAGGACCTGCATGCCTTCCGGTTTGAGACTGGCGTCCCCGGAATCGAACAGGATCCGGTCGAGGATGGTCAGCGTCAGGCGGCCCTGCAGTTCGGAGATGGCGACCTCGCGGGACTCGAGAGCCGCCCGCATTTCGGATTCAAAGCGTTTCTGGAGATTGGTGACCGCCGCCATTTCGCGGGCGAGCGACTCCGCCCGTTTTCGGGAGTTTTCCACCTCCTGCCAGGCCTCGGCGAGGTGGGCGACCTCGGATTCCTTGGCGCGGCGGAAATCCGCCAACTGTCCCTGGGCGGCCTTGAGTTGATGATCCTTCTGCCAGGCGGTGACGCCCACCACCCCGATGACAGCCGCCACCAGCAACCCGAGGAAGACAAGCCATGCCTCGCGATTCATGGGGTCGATGGTAACGCGGGGGTCCGGCCGGGCGCGACACTGGAGCGTGCTTTGGAGCGACCGTTGAGACCGGACCTGCAGCAGGTCGCCGGGGTGCTTCAGCGGGGCTTTTGGCTAGCGAACCGGGTTCCCTTTGGCACCTGGGGGCGTCGGCCGTCTCCGGAGCCCGTGCTGGATCCACAAACGCCAGACCATCACCAGGGCCTCGCGGACGATCCGACCTGACATCTTCGATTTTCCGAGGAACCGGTCAGTGAAGATGATGGGCACCTCCGTGATTTGGCGGCCCTGACGCCAGATCCGGTGGGTCAGTTCGATTTGAAAACTGTACCCATTGGATCGGACCGCATCGAGGTCGAGCGACTGGAGCGCTTCGCGGCGGAAACATTTGAATCCGCCGGTCGGATCGCTGAACGGCATGCCCGTGATGATGCGCACGTAGAGAGCCGCCGCGAGGCTCAGCATGAGCCTGTTTAACGGCCAGTTGATCACTCGGATGCCGTCCCGATACCTGGAACCCAGCACCAGGTCACGTCCCTCCCCGGCCCTCAGCAAACGCGGGACATCCTCCGGGTTGTGGGACAGATCGGCGTCCATCTCGAGCACGAACGCGTACTCCCGCGCCAGCGCCCATTTGAATCCCGCGATGTAGGCGCGGCCGAGACCGTCCTTCTCCTCCCGATGGATGACGTGAATCCGCGGGTGCGTGGCGGCAAATTCGTCCGCAAGCTGACCCGTCCCGTCCGGTGAATTGTCGTCGACCACCAGGAGGTCGATCCAATCCGGCAGCAGGAGAAAGCGGTTGACCAGTTCGCCGAGATTCTCGCGCTCATTGTAGGTGGGGGTAACAACGAGGGCGCGAGACATCGTGAAAGCGGCCGAGACCTAATCGCGAGCAGGCATGGGAAGCAAGTCCCCGCACGCGGAACGTGCCGGAGCCGGCGCCAATCGACCCTGGTCCGGGGCAGCCGTCCACCCGAAGCCGGACTTGAATGGCGACGCGGACCCGCCCCCATGCTGACCCATGGGCCGCGCGCAACTCATCGCCATCCTCCTTGCGGGCGCGCACGCCGCCATGGGCGGTGTGTCGATTCCACGCGGACTTGTCGTCGAGGGCATGCCCGAAAGCCCGCCCGAACTGCCATCGGACCTGGTTCCGTACCTTACCTACGACCGAGCCATTTTCCAGGACTGGGACCCCGTGCGTCGCGACGTCCTGGTGACCACGCGCGCCCGTGCCACCGCCCAGTTGTATGCTGTTCGCATTCCCGGCGGTGCCCGGATCCGGCTGACCGCACTGTCCGACCCGGTCGCCAGCGCATCATTTGACCCGGCCGACAGAAGGCGCGTCGTCTTTCTGCGCGATCAAGACGGCGATGAATGTTTCCAGCTTTACTCCCTCGATCGTCGGCGGGATTCGATCCGGGCACTGACCGCCGGATCGTCCCGCACGACCAGCGCGCGCTGGGCGCCGCAGGGCGGGCGCCTGTTGTACACGTCGGATTCGGCCGATGGCCAGATGACCTGCCTCCGGGTGATCGACCTAAACCGCCCCGATCAGCCGAGGAGAATCGCGGATCTGCCGGGCAGCGGCTGGATGGTCCTCGACTGGTCCCCGAGCACCGACCGGGCGCTGGCCGCGCATGCGATCTCCTCCCGCGAATGCCCGCTCTATCTTGTGGATTTGAATTCCGGCGCCTGGACACGACTCGACCCGAGCCCGGAAGACCGCACCTTCACTGGAGATGGACGGTTCACAAAAGACGGCGTCCATGCCGTTGTGGCCACGGATCGAGACTCCGAGTTTCGCCACCTCGAACGGGTGAATCTCCTGGATGGAAGCTGGCGTCGCTTCGGACCAGACCTCCAGGGTGACGTGGAGGATCTCAACCTTTCGCCGGACGGATCCCGTCTCGCCGTCGTGTTCAACCTGGACGGTGTCAGTGTCCTGCGTCTGCTCAGGCTCGCGGACGGCGGCCAGGAACCCTTGCCGCGCCTCCCCCCGGGAGTGATCACCGGACTGAAGTGGCACTCCAACAACCGAGACCTTGGATTCACGCTGGAGACGGCGCGGGCGCCCGCCGCGGCGTACTCCGTGGACACGCGCCTGCAGACGGTGACTCCATGGACCGGGATCGGCCGCCTGGCTTTTCGACCGGCTCGGGCGGTGCCGGAAGAAGTCCGGGTCGCCGGCTTCGACGGTCTCGAACTCTCGGGCTTTCTGTACCGACCCGAATCGAAGGGGTCGGCCGCGCGCCAACCCGTCCTGATTCTGCTTCATGGCGGCCCCGAAGCGCAGGCGCGGCCCGTCTATCTCGGACGATGGAACTATGTCGTGGAGAAGCTTGGTGTGGCGATCTTATGTCCAAATGTCCGGGGCTCCTCCGGATACGGTCAGCGCTTCCTGGGTCTGGATGATGGGATCAAGAGAGAAGACGCGGTGCGGGACGTCGGGGCATTTCTGGACTGGATTGGATCCCAGCCTGGCCTGGATGCCGCGCGGGTCGGGGTTTATGGAGCGAGTTACGGCGGCTATCTCGCCCTCGCGTCTCTTGCCTGCCACGGCGATCGGTTGCGCTGCGGCATCGACCTCATGGGTATCGCGAGCCTCCCGGAGTTCCTGAAATCCACGGCGCCCTATCGTCGCGACTTACGCCGGGGGGAATACGGGGACGAACGGGACCCCGCCGTCGCGGCCTTCCTGGAGAGGATTTCTCCGATTCACCAGGTGAAGACGATCCGGCAGCCCGTGCTCGTTGCTCACGGTCGGAACGATCCCAGGATTCCGGTGACGGGTGCGGAGGAACTTGCCCGCGCCCTTCTCGCGCAAGGCAACGTGGTCGAGTCTATTTTCGCCGCGCAGGAAGGCCATGGATTCGCGTGGAAGGCGGATTCGGATTTCCTTTTTCTCGAGATCACCGATTTCCTCCGACGCCACCTGGTGGGAAGCGCCCCCGCGCGTTCTTTCCCATGACCTGGCCCACTCCCCTGCCCCGGCGAAATCGGTCGATCCTGCCAATGAAAACGGCGGCCCCGGGAAAAGGCCGCCGTCTCGGACGAGTTCCGCTGAGCTTGAAGTGCGCTTGTGGAACGCTGCTTCTGCGAGTTTAGGGCATCGTACGACGCAGAGCCGAAAGGCTAGCAATGCCCAAGCCCAGCAGAAGGAGGGTCATCCCTCCGTCCGGAAATGTCGTGATCCGTCGGCTGTTGAACCGCATGTCGTAAGAGAGCGTCCATTGCCGTTGCGTCGGTTGATCGCGGATGCACCGTCTCTTATTCACTCTTGTAGCGGATCGGATGCCACTTCCGGCACTCCCCTCTTTCCGATGGGCTCTCTTCGATCTAACTCGCTGATGTCCAAAAAGTTGGCCGGAATGAAACCCTGGCCGCTTCCGACCGCCCGCCGCCGACCCACGACGCCCCGGGTGTCAAGGAATCCGACAGGGCACGCGGGGCAGCCGCAAGCGGTCCCCCACTCAACGTGCTGGGCTGGAAACGATTTCACTTGTTGTGACCCGCTGTAACGAAAACCGACAAAAGGAGGGACGAAGTGTCGGTTCTCCGTCACCGATTCCCACTCGAGTCGCGTCGATGGCTCGAAAGGGGGGATTGTTTCCAGGTCCATTCGGGCTCTCAATCACCGCGGCAGGAAGTGCCCGGTCCGGAAAACCCCGGGTCGAATTTGCTGTTTCAATCATGAATGGTCTGCCCTGGAGCCCGATTCGTTGCGCTGTCCCGATTGTTGCGTCTCTCTTTCTGTGGCCGCTTTTCGTTCATGCCGGTCACCAGGTCCCCGATTTCAACCTGCTCGACCTGGCGGGGCACAACCACGAGTTGCGCCGCGCCGAGGGAAAGGCGGTTGTGCTGTTCTTCACGGGCGTCGGTTGTCCCGTCGCACGGAAGAGTGCCCCCAAGCTTCGGGAGATCCGGAGTGAGTATGGCGACAAGGGTGTCACCGTGTGGATCGTGAACGCGTACCCGGAGGACACCCTGAAGGATGCCTTCGACGAACTGCGAGAGTTGCATCTTTGGGAGATGCCGTACCTTCGGGATAGGAAACAGGGGGTGGCACTGGCTTTGGGGGTGGAACGGACCGCGGAGGTCGTCGCGATCGGGACCGCCGACTGGAAGGTGTTCTACCAGGGCGCCATTGACGATCAGTTCGCCGAGGGGGGCGAGCGGCCCAAGCCGTTGAACCGTTACTTGAAGGACGCCCTGGACGCGTTCCTCGCCGGCAAACCGCTGGCTACGCCCCGCACGGTCGCGCGCGGTTGCCGCTTGAGTTTTGCCGACACGGGCGGAGAGGTGCCCTCCTACTCGCGACAGGTCGCACCCCTCCTTCGCGAACACTGCGCCGGGTGCCACCGGGACGGGGGGATCGGGCCGTGGGCACTCGACGGACACTCACGGGCCAAGAACTATTCCAGCATGATCGAGGAGGTCCTGCTGACCCGGCGGATGCCTCCCTGGGATCCGGATCCCGACTTCGGCACGTTCGCAAACGCGAATGTATTGACGCGCGAGGAAGAGCAAACGCTCCTGAAATGGGTCCACGCGGGTGCGCCCCGGGATGGCACGTCCGATCCGCTGGCTGAACCCCTGCCGCCCCAGACCGAATGGAGTCTCGGACAACCGGACGTCGTGCTGCAGCTTCCAGAGCCGCAGGAGATCCCGGCGACTGGAGTTTTGGAATACCGGCACATCCCGATCCCGACTCCGTTCACGAATGAGGTCTGGCTGTCAGGAACCGATATCAAGCCTGGCAATCGGAAGGTGGTGCATCACGTGATCCTCTATGCCAAGTGGCCCGGGTGCCAGGATGACGGCACGGGCAACGGCGTCTTCATCTGTGGATGGGCGCCGGGCTTTCCTCCGATTCGCTACCCGGAGGGGGCGGCGAAGCGCCTTCCGGCGGGAGCCGAATTGAATCTGGAGGTTCACTACACGACCTGTGGTTCGGCTCAAACGGATCAGAGCAGGGTGGCATTGTACCTCGCGCCGGGACCTCAGCCCCGCGCTGTGGAGGTTCGCAACGCGGCGGAATTGGACCTCAACATTCCGCCTGGCTCCGATGAGTCGCGCCACGTTGCGCTCCATGCCTTCACCCGGCCGGCGACGATTTACTCGCTGATGCCTCACATGCATTACCGCGGGAAGTGGATGCGCTATGAACTCCTCCTCCCCGACGGGACACGTGAGACGCTCCTGAGCGTGCCACGATACGATTTTCAGTGGCAGTTGGGTTATGTCCTTTCGAAGCCGCGCCATGTGCCGGCGGGGTCATGGCTCATCGTCACCGGGGCGTTCGACAACTCGACCGGCAACCCCGCCAATCCCGACCCCAGGGAACGTGTGCGGTTCGGACTTCAATCCTGGGACGAGATGTTCATCGGCTTTTTCGATGCCGCCGATGACCCCGAGCCCCAGGTGGTCGCTCGGGTGGCCCACTGACAGCCCGTCTGAAAAGGGTGTCCGCCTCAGGTCGGCAGTTGCGCGCGTCCAAGGTCCGCAATGCGATCCTTTGCCGGCCGCCGGCCATTGCGGGATTGACCTCGACCGGCCGCATCGGAGGCTTGGGGAATGCGGAAGGTCATTTCGCCGTCCGGGATGCAGCGTCTCGCGCTGACCTGGCGGCGCCGGGGAGTTCGCGTGGCATTTGTCCCCACCATGGGCTGCCTTCACGAGGGACATCTCGACCTGGTCCACCGCGCCCGGCGCGCAGTCGGCCGTTCCGGGTGTGTCGTGGTGAGCATCTACGTGAACCCGACGCAGTTCGGGCCGCACGAGGACTTTGCGAGGTATCCCAGGCGTCTCCTGCGGGACCTCGAGCTTTGCCGGAAGGCGGGCGTGAACGTGGTGTTTTGTCCCCGGGACGAGGCGATGTACCCTGGGCAGGACGCGGGCGCCTACAGCACCTACGTCGTCGAAGAGTCGCTGAGCCACGGGCTGGAGGGGACCTCGCGACCGGCGTTCTTTCGCGGCGTCACCACCGTGGTGGCGAAATTGCTCAACCTGGTTCTCCCGGACGTGGCGGTTTTCGGGGCCAAGGACTGGCAGCAGGCGACCGTGGTGGGACGCATGATCGCCGATCTTAATTATCCCGTCCGCCTTCTGGTCGTCCCCACCCGGCGCGAAAAGAACGGATTGGCGATGAGTTCGAGAAATCGCTGTCTCACGGAGCGCCAGCGTCCCCAGGCGACCGTCCTTTGGCGGGCGATCCTGCAGGCGCGCGAACGGGTGCATCAGCGGGGCTCGGTTCCCGCAGCCCGACTGCGCGCCGAACTGGTCGCCCTCATCCGGCGGGAACCGGACGCGCGGGTGGACTACGTCGAATTCTTCGAGCCGGCTGGTCTCGGGAAGGTGGATCGTGTCATTCCCGGGGTGCAACTCGCGCTCGCGGTGTTCATCGGCCCAACGCGCCTGATCGACAACGCGACGCTGTAGCGGTTCGTATGAAAAGGTCCTGGCCGACGCCCGCCATACGGCCCTCCGCGCAATGGAGGAACGCGCGGCGGCCGTTGGTGCGAACGCGGTCGTTGCCGCAGACCTCGACTATGAGGTTGTCGGAGCGCAGAACGGCCTGCTGATGGTAACGGCGAGCGGCATGGCCGTTCGGGTGTCCTGAGGTTCCCGACAGACCCCCGGTGGCGGCCCGCCGGCTCAATTCAGGAGTTTCTCGCGCGAGGGCAACGCCGGGAACTTCGCGTGCGGCTCGGTCTGGTACCAGAACCCAACGGATGCGACGTCATCATGGAGCTGGAGGTAGCGTCCGCCCTCCTGCCATCCGAGGGCGTGGATTGTGACGCGGAGGTCCTTCTCGAACCGGACCGGGTCCGGGATGTGCCATCGGTACAGGCCGAATCGTTGACCCGGCTGGTAGATCTGGTCGGGAGGCAGCACCTGCGCCAGCCCGGTGTACGGCGTGTTGAACACGGTGTACCGCGGCTTTCCGTCGGGTCCCTTGGTGTCGAAGTTGTAGGAGCCGCAGAAGTAGTCCTCGGTGCCCGTGCCGCAGATCGTCGGGAAATCCGTGTCCCCGTCGATGTAGAACTTGATCTCGCCTTCACCCCACCATCCGGGACTGTGGACCTCCCACGCAAGATAGGTTCCGACGTACTGGCCGCGTCCCTTGACGCCATCGAGGATCGTGTAGAGGCCATTGGTCTGAAGGGGATCCTCCCGCCGGAACTGGGCGTGCAGATACGCCGCGTCGTCGGGAACCGCGGATAGGACATAGTTCACCTGGTAGTAGAGCGTCATTGGCTTGTCTGACAGGTTTTCCATCGTGATCCGGGCCTTTTTGCGGAACGGCATCGGCCAATAGCAATTGAACGCGCTTCCCGGATTGACGCAGACCGCGAGGGACGAGAGCTGGGTGTACTGTCCCCAGCCGCAGGCGAAGAAATCACCAACCGGGACCTCGATCGATGGCTCGGTTTCGTCGTCCCAGTAAAATCGGAGGATCGAGGTGCGCCAGGTTCCCGTCGGGGTCATCCAGATGCTCTGGATGCAGCCGGGACCATCGATCTGCGCGAGCGTGAAGGTGGAGCCGGCTTCGATGTGGACCGAGGGCGACACCTTCCATGTCTGGCCGAGATCGCGGGCGGCATTCTTGCCGGTCCCCTCGGTGGCCATGCCCCCACGCCCTTTTTCCCCGGTGAAATTCTCCGGGCTGATGGACCGTGTCCGAGCCGGCGAGAGCCGCGCGAGATCGGGCAGGCCGACCGCCAGGCCGTTGAACGACTCCGCGGCGCCCGACGCAGGCGCAATGAAAGAAGCCCCGACCACGAAGCCAAGGGCCATGATCCTGGAACCGAGGGTTTTCATGACCCGTCCATCTCGCCCAAGGGACCGCCGGCTGGCAATCGTTTTGCCGGGCCTCGTGTCCAAGGACAATCGAACGCCCTTTGCCATCCACCCGTCCGCACCGTCCGCACTCCGGCATTGGGGCCTGCGCACCGTCGACCGCCCGCGTCCCTCCATTCCCGACTCGTCCCTCGACAGGCGGACACGGGTCGGGGTTACATCGCGCACCCGATCCCGGGCTGGATGAATCCTGAACTGCTCGCCCACGCCAAATCTCTCGGTTTTTCCGATCAACAGATCGCCTTTCTGACCGGGCGAAGCGAGGACGACGTTCGTCGTCTGCGGCGCGAGCTTGGATTACTGCCCAGCTATCGGCTTGTCGACACGTGCGCGGCCGAGTTCGAGGCCTACACGCCCTACTACTATTCGACCTATGACCGCGGGGACGACGAGGTGACGCGAAGCGGCCGGCGCAAGGTGATGATCCTGGGGGGCGGCCCGAACCGGATCGGACAGGGGATTGAGTTCGACTACTGCTGCGTCCACGCCGCTTTCGCCCTGAAGGAGGACGGATTCGAGACCCTGATGGTCAATTCCAACCCCGAAACCGTCTCGACGGATTACGACACGAGCGACAAGCTCTATTTTGAACCGCTGACGCTGGAAGACGTCCTGCACATTTACGAACGGGAGGCCTGTTGGGGAGCGATCGCCCAATTCGGTGGACAGACCCCGCTGAACCTTGCCCTGGGTCTCCAGCGCAATGGCGTGAACATCATCGGCACCTCGCCCCAGAGCATTGAGATGGCCGAGGACCGCAAGCTTTTCGCGGCGATGCTGGACCGCCTCGGGATTCCGCAGCCGCCCAACGGAATTGCAACCAACGAGGCCGAGGCGCTCGAAGTCGCCCGACGCCTTGGGTACCCGGTCCTGGTCCGTCCCAGTTTCGTCCTTGGGCGGGCGCGCCATGCAGATCGTCTACTCCGACACGGAACTCCAGCACTACATGCGGTTCGCCGTCGAGGCCTCGCCCGAGCGTCCGGTGCTCGTGGACAAGTTTCTCGAGGATGCCACGGAGGTCGACGTCGACTGTATCGCCGACGTTGGCAACTTCGATGATCCAAAGACCGGGACGATTGTCATCGGCGGTATCCTCGAGCACATCGAGTTTGCGGGCGTTCATTCCGGGGACGCGGCGATGGTGCTGCCGCCGCACACCCTTTCCAGGGAGACCGTCGACACCATCCGGGACTGCACCCAGGCCATGGCGCGGGAACTGCGAGTCAGCGGCCTGATGAACGTCCAGTACGCGGTCAAGGGCGGAAAGGTTTATGTCCTCGAAGTCAATCCGCGCGCGTCACGGACGGTGCCGTTCGTCAGCAAGGCGATCGGCGTTCCGCTGGCAAAACTGGCGGCGCGCGTGATGGCGGGAAAGACGCTGCAGGAGATGGGATTCACACGCGAAAGCCGGCCGTCGTACTGGGCCGTCAAGGAATCGGTCTTTCCGTTCAACCAGTTCCTGGGACAGGACATCGTGCTCTCACCGGAGATGCGCTCCACCGGCGAGGTCATGGGGCTCGATGCGGACCTCGGAATGGCCTACGCCAAGAGCCAGATGGCGGCGAATTCGCCGTTGCCCTTGAAAGGGCGTGTGTTCATCAGCGTCAGCGACGCGCACAAGCCCCAGGTGGCGGAGGTCGCCCGGCTCTTTGTCAATCTGGGCTTCGACCTGATCTCGACCGGCGGCACCGCGGCGGTTCTCGAGGAGGCGGGCCTGAAGGTGCAGCGCATCCCCAAACTCAATGAAGGGCGACCCAACGCCATCGATTTCCTCAAGAACAAGGAAATCCATTTCGTCATCAACACGCCGAGCGGCGCCAACCCGCGAGCCGACGAAGTCCGGATCCGCACCACGGCGGTCCTGACCGGTACGCCGATCATGACGACCCTGTCGGGCGCGCGCGCGGCGGCCCTGGGCATCGCCGCGATCCAGAGGCAAGGTTACCAGGTGCGGGCGCTCCAGGAATACCACGCCTGAGAGCCCGTCTGAGAACCTGCGCGGGTGGAAGGGCCGGGGCGTGCCGTCATTCGGGGGCCTGCGATAGGTGCGCGATGACGGAGAAGTCCTCCAGCGTGGTCGTGTCCCCCTTCACCTCGATACCGGCGGCGACCTGCTTGAGAAGGCGGCGCATGATCTTGCCGGACCGCGTCTTCGGGAGGGCCTCGGCGAAGCGGATGTCATCGGGCCTGGCGACCGCGCCGATCTCCTTGGCGACGTGCTGGCGCAGTTCATCGCGAAGCTCGTGCTTCGGCTGGATACCCGTCTTGAGCGTCACGAAGGCCACGAGGGCCTGCCCCTTGAGTTCATCCGGCCGGCCGACCACGGCGGCTTCGGCGACGAACGGATGACTGACCAGCGCGCTTTCCACTTCCGCCGTTCCAATTCGATGGCCGGCGACATTGAGAACGTCATCGATGCGCCCGACGATCCAGAAATATCCGTCCTTGTCCTGGCGGCAGCCATCGCCGGTGAAGTAGGCGTGCGGCACCTCCGACCAATAGGTCTGACGGAACCGCTCCGGATCCCCCCAAACCCCGCGCAACATCGAAGGCCAGGGCCTGCGGATCACGAGTTTCCCGCCGGAATTGCGCGACACCGGCTGGCCTTGGTCGTCGACGACCTCCGGCACGACCCCGAAGAATGGAAGCGTGGCGGATCCGGGTTTGAGCGGCGTGGCCCCGGGAAGGGGCGTGATCATGATCGCGCCGGTCTCGGTCTGCCACCAGGTGTCGACGATCGGACAGCGACCGCCCCCGATGACAGTGTGATACCACATCCAGGCCTCCGGGTTGATCGGTTCACCCACCGAACCCAGGAGACGCAGCGAGGTGAGATCGTGTTTCGAGGGCCAATCGTCCCCCCATTTCATGAACGCCCGGATCGCCGTCGGGGCCGTGTACAGGACGGTGACGCCGTATTTCGCGACGATCCGCCAGAAGCGGTCCGGTTCCGGCCAGTTGGGCGCGCCTTCGTACATGAGACTCGTGGCGCCATTGGCGAGAGGACCATAGACCACGTAGCTGTGGCCCGTCACCCACCCGATGTCGGCCGTGCACCAGAAGACGTCTTCCGCGCGAAGATCGAAGACGTAACGGGTCGTGAGCTTGCACCCAAGCAGATATCCCGCCGTCGTGTGGAAGATGCCCTTGGGTTTCCCCGTCGACCCGCTGGTGTAGAGGATGAAGAGCGGGGCTTCGCTGTCGAGTTTCGCCGCCGGGCAATCGGAGCCGACGTATTCGAGTTCCCGATGCCACCAGAAATCGCGGCCTTCCTGCATGTGAATGTCGTTCTGACACCGCCGGAACACGATGACGGCCTGGATGGTCGACGCCACCGGGCGCCCCTCCGGGCCGGCGAGTGCCAGGGCGTCGTCGACATTCTTCTTGAGCTGCACAATGGCGCCGCGCCGATAGCCCCCGTCCGCCGTGATCACCAGTTTCGCGCCACTATCCGCAATGCGGTCGGCGACCGATGTCGCGCTGAACCCACCGAATACGACCGAATGCACCGCCCCGATTCGCGTGCACGCCAGCATGGCGATCGCCGCCTCCGGAACCAACGGCATGTAGATCAGGACGCGGTCGCCACGGGCGACGCCGTGGCGCTTGAGGACGTTCGCGAACCGGCACACCTCGCGGTGAAGCTGGCGGTAGGTCAATGTTCGCTCCTCACCGGGCCGCCCGTCGGCCGCCGGTTCGCCTTCCCAGATCAAAGCGGCCTTGTTGGCAACGGGGGTGTCCAGCCACCGATCCAGGCAGTTCGACGAGACGTTCAGGCGCCCACCAACGAACCACTTCGCCACGGGTTCCTTCCATTGGTGGACTTTGTTGAAGGGGGTGGACCAAACGAGTTCCTCCTTCGCGGTCCGCGCCCAGAAGCGATCGGGCTGCTCGATCGATTCTCGATAGAGCTTTCGATAGGCGGCCAGGGATTTCACGTGGGCCGCCGCCGCAAACTCCCGCGAAGGCTTCAGAATTCGGTTCTCTTGGAGTACGGACGTGATGCCGATCGTTGGTGCGGAGCTGGTTTTTGGCATGAGTGGCGGGAATGGGGGGATGTTAGAAACGAGGTCCCGCCGGTCAACGCCTACAAAGCGAGAAACATGTGGCAGGAACCGACGACGAGGGTTGGCCACAGCGCCCCCAGGAAGAGCCGGACCGGCGACACGCCGTCTCCAAAGTACCGGCTCAGAATGGATTGCCCGGCGGGATTGGGCGCGTTGGCGATCACCGTGAGGCCTCCGCCCGTGACGGCGCCAGCGACGACGGCGTGTTTCATCGCATCCGTGAAATTCGGGACAAGCGACGCGAGGTAGGTGATCGCCGCGTTGTCGTTGAAGGCGGTCAGGACAGTCGCCATGCCGAACAGCGGCCAGGTGCCAAGTCCGCCCAGCGTGGGCGCAATCCACCACTGCTGCATCCCGCCATGGATCACCAGTCCGGAAAGAAAGAACCCGACCAGGATCGGCCCGCGCAGGTCGAGGCGACTCTGGAAATCCTCCGTGGCCGTGTAGAACGCGAGGAAGAACAGAAAACCTCCGACGAGCAGGACGGGGTGATGGGCGTTGAAGACCGTCCAGCCCATCGCGGCCAGGTGCACGACGGTGACCCAGGGCGGGACGGGGTGGGCCTCCGCCTCCTGGTGTTCCTTCTCCAGTTGCTCGATCTCCCACGGATCCGCCAGAATGGCGAAGTCCTTTCGCAGGACCAGAAAGGTCGTCAGATTGGAGATCACAATCCCAATGGCCGCCTGCCATCCAAAGTGCATCGCCATAAAGGGCAGACTCCACCCCCATCGGCCCGCCACCATGAGGACGGGGGGCGCGGCGAAGTGGGTCAACGTCCCTCCGACCGACACATTCACGAAGAGCAGGCCCAGCGTAGCGTAGGCGAGTCGCGGCGTGGGATTGAGGCGGTAGAATTGCCGGGCCAGCAGCAAGGCCGCGATCGTCATGGCCCCTGGTTCCGTGATGAAGGAACCCAACAAAGGTCCAAGGGTCAGGATCGAAAACCACCAGGCGACGGGCCTCTGTTTCCCCAGGGAGGCAACCACGCGCAGCGCGCTGTCCGCCAGTTCGACGACGGGCCGCGTCGATGCCAACGCCATGATCACCACCACGAAGATCGGTTCGTTGAAATGAACGCTGTGTTCGAGGTAATTCACGGTCGTCTCCCACCCCATGCGCCAGGTGATCAGCGCCAGCAACGGGACACACCACAAACCGAACACCGCTTCGACCTCGCTCAGGAGGTGCAGGATTCTCCCCGGGACGGAGACCCGCTCCCGGGGCGGCGTGCGTCCCTCCTTTTCCGCCGCCTGCACCGCGGCCCACCAATCCGCCTTGTGGGCCTCCTCCACGCGGTGGGCCATGTGGCGAATCGTCGTGGCCATGAAGGTGTGAAGGATGGCCATAAGGAAGATGAGCGAGGCGAAGAGGTAGAACGGATCCGCCTCGATCCGATGCCGGACGATTGTCCAGGTCCCGTGAAGACCGGCATCGTCCCAACTGGCAACAGGCCGCGGGAAGGCGATAGCGGGTCCGGACTCCGGGCTCGCCGCGGCCATGACGCGATTTGACGTCACCACCCAAAACAGCAGCAGAAACCAAAGCGCGCGCGCCATGTCGGCGCACGGCGTACCAGAGGGGGGCGACGCTCACAAGGCGCCAATCACCGCGGCCCGATGGGTGGCGAAACGCGCAAAGCACGCCAAGGGCCCGTTGCCCGGTGCTGCCGACACTGGCATAAGCAGGCCATGCGTTACCGGCGTTTTGGCAGGACAGGTCTGCAGATGCCCGTCTTCTCCTGCGGGGGGATGCGGTACCAGCACAAATGGCAGGACGTCGCCTGGGACGAGGTCCCGAAGGAAGGCCAGGCCAACCTCGAGGCGACCATCCGACGGGCGGTTGAACTTGGCATCCACCATATCGAGACCGCGCGCGGATACGGCTCGAGCGAAATGCAACTCGGACCCGTTCTGGCGGGCTTCCCGCGGGACCGGCTCATCGTTCAGACCAAGGTCGCCCCCATGGCGAGCCCGGACGATTTTCTCAAGACGTTCGAGAAATCGATGGAGTACCTCCGATTGGACCATGTGGATCTGCTGTCGCTGCATGGCATCAACAATCGGCAATTGCTGGACTGGTCCCTGCGACGCAACGGCTGCCTGGAGGCGGCGCGTCGTCTCCAGGCCGAAGGCCGCGCCCGGTTCATCGGGTTCTCCACACACGCGACGACCGACTTGATTCTCGAGGCGGTCCGCTCCGATGGGTTCGACTACGTCAACCTGCACTGGTACTTCGTGAACGAACTGAACTGGCCTGCGATTCCCGAAGCGCACCGGCGCGACATGGGCGTGTTCATCATCAGCCCCAACGACAAGGGCGGAAAGCTCTATGCCCCGCCCCCCAAGCTGGTGGAGCTCTGCCGACCGCTGTCGCCGATGCAGTTCAATGACCTCTATTGCCTCGCGCACCCGCAGGTCCACACATTGAGCCTCGGAGCGGCCCGACCGACCGATTTTGACGAGCACATCGCCGCCCTCGAGTCTTACGACCGGATCCACGAGGTCCTCCCCGAGATCGAAGCCCGTCTCCGCGCTGAACTGGAGCGGAGCCTTGGGCGCGATTGGATGCTGCACTGGCGGGAGGGCCTGCCGGAGTACATGGACGTCCCGGGGCACATCAATTTGACGGAGATCCTGCGGTTGTGGACCTACGCCAGGGGCCTCGATCTCCTGGACTGGGGACGGATGCGGTACAACCTCCTCGGGAATGCCGAACACTGGTTTCCGGGCGAAAACGCCGGCGACGTCGCAGGATTGGATCTCGAACCCGTCCTGGCGGGAAGCCGCTTTCGCCAGCGGATCCTCGAGGTCCTTCCCGAAGCCCACCGGCTCTTTTTCGAGGCCCCCCAAAAGCGCCTGAGCCAGAGTTGAACCCCGAAGCCGCACCCGAACCGGGCCGCACGTTTGGCTTTCGCCACGCCCGCGATCGAGGCATTCTCCCACTCGTGGATTCCGCGCAAGTCGCTCAGCGGGACGCTCTCGTCGATCCTGGCCAGGGTGCCGTCCCTGTTCCCCGGCACGACCTGAACCGGGCCTTCGAGCTGTACCGATACATGCTCATGGCCCGCTGGGTCGACCGGGTGGAGATGGAACTGGTAAACCGTGGGGAGGCCTTCTTCCATGTCGGTGGTGCGGGCCACGAGGCCTCCATCGCCCTTCATAAGCACCTGAGCTCCGACGACTGGCTGCATCCCCATTATCGCGACAAGGCGCTCCTCCTCGCCCGCGGGATACCGCCGGAGCAGTTCTTCCACGGCCTGCTCGGCAATGCCGGGTCCAGTTCGGCGGGCCGCCAGATGTGCGCCCACCTGAGCGCGCCGGAGTTGCGGGTGGTGACCATGGCCGGGCCGGTGGGAAACAATGCCCTCCCGGCGGTCGGCATCGCCCAGGAGGTCGTGGCCGAGCGCCTTCGCCACACCCCGACGTCCAATGGGGTCGGCACCCCTGCCGGCGACTGGCCAATTGTCGTCTGCGCCAACGGCGACAGCACCACGCAGCAGGGCGAATTCCTCGAGGCCATCGCCGAGGCGGTCCGAGCCGGGCTCCCATTGCTGTTCCTGATCGAGGACAACGGCTACGGCATCTCCACGCGCACCGCCGGCAACACCTTCTACCACCTTCCCTCCGGTCCGGTCCGCGAATTCTATGGACTGCCGATCCATCGCCTCGATGGGCGGGACGTCCTGGCCTGCGAAGCCGCCCTCGAGCCGATTGTGGCGTCGGTGCGCCGGGGCACGCCCGCCCTGGTTGTGATGAAGGTTGAGCGCCTGACCCATCATACCAACGCCGACGATGAACGCGTCTACCGCGAGGAACTTGAGCTCCGCAAGCTCCGCACCGCCGCCGATCCCATCGAGCGCCTGAGGCTCCGTTTCATGGCGGCCGGTGTCGACGAGGCCCGGATCCAGCGACTTTCGGACGAGGTCGAGGCGCAGGTGCGCGCGGCCGCCGAAAAGGCGCTGCGCGCGCCAAATCCCGAGCCCAACAGGGATGCGCGTCCACCGGCGGCCACCGCGCGGAAGGCGCCGCGGGGGCGAGTCACCCACGGCCCCGACCGTCCCTCGAAATGGACCATGTTGGAGGCCATGCGGGAGGTCCTCCGGCGCCACCTCGCCGAAGACCCGCGCGTGTATTTGTTCGGCGAGGACATCGAAGACCCCAAGGGGGACGTCTTCGGCCTCACCCGCGGATTGACCCGCGATTTTCCTTCCCAGGTCAGGAACTCGGCCCTGACCGAATCCACGATCGTCGGGGTCTCCGTTGGACGCGCCCTGGTGGGAGGGCGTCCCGTGGCCTTCATTCAATTCGCGGATTTCCTGCCGCTCGCCTTCAACCAGATCGCGTGCGAACTGGGGACGATCTACTGGCGGAGCGCGGGTGCGTGGAAATCGCCGGTGATTATCCTCGCGCCATGCGGTGGATATCGCCCCGGCCTGGGTCCTTTTCACTCACAGACCTTCGAGAGCATCATCGCGCACATGCCCGGGATCGACGTCGTGGTCCCGAGTTCGTCGGCCGATGCCGCCGGCCTGCTCAATGCCGCCTTCGCGAACCAGGCCACCGGCCGTCCGACGGTCTTCCTGTATCCGAAGGTCTGCCTCAACGATCCGGCGCTTGCCGCCCCGGAGACGGCCCTCGACGAGGTTCTCCAGCCCGGGACGGCACGGTGCCTGGCGCAGGGGGACGACCTCACCCTGGTGGCCTGGGGCAGCACCGTTCCCATCTGCCGGCGGGCGGTGGAGATCCTTCGAGGGGTGGGCATCGCGACCGACCTGTTCGATCTGCGTTCCCTCAGCCCGTGGGACCGCGAGGCAATCGCCACGAGCGCCCGTCGCACCGGCCGTTTGATCGTGATGCACGAGGACAATCTCACCTGCGGTTTTGGCGCCGAGGTGGTTTCCGCGGCGCTCGAGGATACCGGCGCGCCCCTGCAGGCGAGGCGTATCGCCCGCCCCGACACGTATCCCCCCTTCAATTACATCAATCAGCTCGAGGTCCTTCCGGATCTGAATCGCCTTCTGAAGGCGGCCGCCGAACTGTGCCACCTGGATTTCCGTTTGGAGGGCGAGGAGACCTCCAACACCGGCCTCCACGTCCTGGAGGCGGTGGGGTCCAGCCCCGCCGACCAGACGGTCGCGGTCGTCGAATGGCGCGTCCGCGCGGGCGATCACATCCGCGCCGGCGATCTGATTGCGGATTGTGAGGCCGACAAGGCGACGTTCGAACTCCGGGCCCCTGTCTCCGGCATCATCCGCGATCTCCTGCCCGTTGATGAAAAGGTGCCGGTCGGCAGCCCGCTTGCCCGCATTGCGACCGAGGACACCGGTCCCGCCCTTCCGCGTCGCATCCCACCGGAGATTCGCCCCGTGCTCTCGCGGCGCGCGACGGCGCCGCTGCGCGCCCCGACCGCCGTCGTCCAGAATGTGATGCCCGCGCATCGGGCGGTCGTCGGGATCTCCTCGATCACCGCCGCTCCGGCGGGCAAGGTTGTCACGAACGAGGAAATGGCGGGTCGATTTCCGGGGCGGACGCCGCATGACATCTTTCAGCGGACGGGGATTGAATCGCGCCGGCTGCTGGGTGAGGGCGAGACGGCGCTGACACTGGGGGTTCAAGCGGCGCGGGACGCGCTGAAGCTCGCGGGCATGACGCTCCACGACCTGGACGCGATCTACGTGAGCACGAGCACCCCGATCTCGATCAGTCCGAGCATGGCGTGCCTCCTGCATCACCAACTGGGCGGCCAGGGCGAGACAAAGGACATCGCCGCCAGCGACATCCTCGCGGCATGCACCGGCTACCTCTACGCCCTGCAGGTCGCGTTCGACTTCTGTCACTCCCAACCCGAGGCCAACATCCTCGTGGTTACCGCCGAAGCCATGAGCGAATACACCAACCCGGACGACTTCGACACGGCGATTGTATTCGCCGATGCGGCCACCGCCACGCTCGTGCACGGAAGGGAATCGCGGCTGTTCGAGAGGTCTCCGGTGCGTCTGCATCGCCCGGTCCTCAGCGCGCGCGGCGAGGATGGTTCCGTTCTGCACCATGGGCGGCGCGGGGATCCGAACGTGAACATGGACGGTTTGAAGGTGTTTCCGATGGCCGTCCGGCAGTTGATCGCGCTCCTGAAGGAGGCGTGCGCGGAGAGTGACATCCAGGTGGAGAACCTCGACTACATCGTCCCGCACCAGGCCAATGGGCGCATCCTCGATGCCGTGGACCAACGCTTGAAGCTGCCGCGCGGTCGTCTCGTCAACCGGGTGCGCCACAGCGGCAATACCAGCAGCAGCACCATTCCCCTGGTCCTCTCCGGCTTGCTCAACGAGAAGGCCCATGGCAAGGCGGGTCTTTGCGCGTTCGGTGGTGGCTTCACCTTTGGCGCCGCCGTCCTGGAGTTTCTGTAGGCGACCCCCGGGGGGCGAGGTCCACTGGCTCCAAAGCGTCCACGCCTCGCGGCACGCCGCATTCCACCATGCAACCGCTGCCCCGCACCCGCTCCTGTTTCGTCTGCGGCGTCTCCAACCCTCTCGGATTTCAGCTTCGAATGCACACGGACGGCCGCATCGCCGAGGCGCGCTTCGAGTTTCGTCCCGAGCACGTTGGTTTTCGACAGACGGTACACGGGGGCCTCATTTCGACCATCCTCGACGAACTGATGGTGTGGGCGTGCGGTGTGGCGACACGACGATTCTCCTACTGTGCGGAAATGACGATCCGCTTCGGGCGACCCGTGGCGCCGTCGGTCCCGATCGTGGCGGAGGCGGAACTCGTCGCCAACAGGCGCGGGCGCCTGTTCCTTGCGCGCGCGACCCTGCGGGAGGCCGGTTCGGCCGATGCGCATGCGGAGGCGACGGGAAAATACATTCCAATGACAGGCGACATCGCATCGTTCGTGGGACAGGACTTTGCCGATGATCCGTCAGGAGTCGTGACCTGACCTTTGAGCCGGCGGGCACGTCGCGACACTGCGTCCATCGGACCCGATGTCCTCCACGTCCAGCGATTCCTTCCGCCTTGCCATCGCGCAGATGCTCGTGGAACCCGGGGCCCCGGATCGGAACCTGAGAAGCGCCGAAGACCGGATCGCGCAGGCGGCCCGCGACGGAGCCCACTGCGTCCTGCTTCCCGAGGCACTGGACTGCGGTTGGACGCATCCCTCCGCCCGGGCCTGGGCGGGAAGCATCCCGGGCGGCCGCTGTTGCGAGCGACTGCGCGAAGCGGCGGCGACTCGCGGCATCCACGTCTGCGCGGGCCTCGTCGAGCGGGACGGCGAACGCCTCTACAATGCCGCCGTGCTCGTTGCACCCGACGGTCGGATCCTGGTGCATCACCGGAAGATTCACGAACTGGATTTCGCCCGGGCGCTGTACGATTGCGGCGATCGGCTCTCCGTGGCCGACTCGCCGGTGGGCAGGATCGGCGTGATGATCTGTGCCGATGCGTTCGTGGAGGGCCAGGTGATCAGCCGGACGCTGGGCCGGATGGGCGCCAGGCTTGTGCTCTCCCCCTGTGCCTGGGCCGTGCCATCCGATCATGATCCCGTGAGGCAGCCGTATGGGCAGCTCTGGTTGGACAATTACCGACCGGTCGCGCGTGAGGCGGGCATGTGGATCGCCGGTTGCAGCAGCGTTGGGCCGATCACGGCAGGCGAGTGGTGCGGCCGCAGGTGCATTGGGTGCTCTCTGGTCATCGATCCCCATGGAGCCGTGGCGGCTCGCGGTCCGTATGGTGTCGACGCCGAGCACCTGTTCTTCGTCGACCTGCCAATCCCCCGGGTCGGGCCTCTCGCGGGCTGAAACACTCGAGGTCAGCGCGCAGCCTTTTCCCGTGCCGATTCGCAGAGCCGCTGGGGAAGTCGCCCGATCACGTCAGAGCCGCCCCCCAGGCGGCGGTGGCCGCAGCCACGTAGGCCAGGGCGCAGCCTCCGTCAAATCCCTCCGATTCCATCCATCGCCGGGGCAGCACTGCCAAAAGCACGGCGACGATCCCGCCGCTCAGAAAACCTCCGAGGTGCGCCAACACGTCGGATTGCGGCGAGGTGCCCAGCAGGATGAACAGGAGAAGGCCGCCCAGGATCCCGCGCGTGACGGTGGCGCGGGAGATCCGGCGGGCGTGAGCATCGGCGACCAGCGAGACCGCGAGCATTCCCAGGGCGCCCATGATGACGCCGGAGGCGCCGAGGCCCTGGTAGTTGTATCCGCGCCACCACCAGGCGAGGAGATTGCCGGCTGTGCCGGCGAAGAGCGTCCCCAGAAGGGCCGGCCCGACCCCGAAGCGTCCCATGGCCAGGCCGAGCAGCAGGAATCCTGAGGTCAGATTCGACGCCAGGTGCCCTGAGTCCTTGTGAAGAAACGTCGCGGTCAATGGACGCCACCATTCCCCGGATTGTGTGGCCCGGGTGCTGAAAAGGCCACGGTCGGGGAGCGGGCTCCCGGGGGCATCGGCCGCCCAGGACACGATGACCATGATCAGGCACCAGAGGCTCACGCCCCAATGAAAGACGAACTCGCCGACCGCGGGGGTCAAGGCCGTCGGACGGCGGCGATTCTCGACGTGATAAAGGCGGAGGGTGCGCAGGGCTCGAGCGGCATCAGCCGGATCCACTTCGAGGGTCCAACCGCCGCGCTCTGCCGGCGGACGAATGATGCAGACGATGTCCTGGCTGGCCAGAGCGAGGCTCCAATCAAGGGCCTGGCGCTCGGACCGCGCGGGGATGCGGACGCTCGCGCTGGGCGGGATTTCAGGGTGCCGTAGGGGTTCGGGGCCTGCCGGGAACACATTCAAACGAAACCAAGTGTTGTTCAGTCAGCCACGAGGGCAACTCAACCGTAATCCTGCTTCAAGGATCGCGCTGCGATCCAATCAACGGGTGCCAATCGTCGGAGGTGCGGTCCATGGCGGGCATCACCGGGACCGTCGCGTTTCGTGCAGCACCGCGTGAATCGCCTCGAGCAGGGCCTCGGCGGTGTAGGGTTTGTGGAGGAAGTGATCGCAGCCGGCGGAGGCCGCGGCATGCGCCTGCGCCCCGTTGCCGAGGCCGCTGGCGGCGATTGTCTTGACGGCGGGGTTCATCTCCTTAAGGGCGCGGATGGTGGACGCGCCGTCGAGGGCCGGCATCATCATGTCGGTGAGCACAAGGGCGACCTCCTGGCTGTGCTGCGCATACAAGGCGAGGGCCTGGGTGCCGTCGCGCGCCACGAGGGTGCGGTACCCAAACGCTTCGAGGGTGTACTTCGTGATCTGGCGAATCGCGGACTCGTCGTCCACGACCAGGATGAGTTCGGAATGGCCTCGAGGAATGCTTGGGGCGGTAAGGATGAGCGGCGGGGCGGAATCCCCGGTGCTGTGGGCAGGGAGGTAGACCTTGAAAGTCGATCCGTGGTCCAACTCGCTGTAAACGGTGATGAAACCTCCGTGGCTTCTCACGATGCCCTGGACGGTTGCCAGGCCAAGGCCGGTGCCCTTGCCCACCTCTTTGGTCGTGAAGAACGGTTCGAAGAGCCGCTCCAGGACGTCGGGCGACATGCCGGTTCCCGTGTCCGTCACCGTGAACACAACGTAGGCCCCGGCCCGGGCATCCGGACTGACAAGCAGTTGATGGGTGTCGAGGACGACGTTGCCCGCCGAAAAGCGCAACTCGCCGCCGGCTGGCATCGCATCGCGGGCGTTCACTCCGAGATTGAGCAGGACCTGGTGGATCTGAGTGGGATCCCCCAGGACCGGGGCCACGTCCGCGGCAATGTCCGTGTGAATCCGGATCGATTTGAAAAAGGTGTCATTGAAGATCCGGGCCAGCTCCAGGATGAGTTGCCGGGGATCGACCGGGGTCCGACGGCCGTCCACTCCACGAGCGAAGGTCAGGATCTGTCGGACCATGTCGGCGCCCCGTTGCGCGCTGGAGGCCACGGCTTCGACGAGCTGCAAGCCGTCCTCGTCGGCCACCTTCTCCCGGAGAAGACTCGCCGACATCGTGATCGGGGCGAGGACATTGTTCAGATCATGAGCGATGCCCCCTGCCAGGGCCCCGATGCCTTCCAGGCGCTGGGCCCGCAGGATGCGCGACTCGAGCTTTTTGCGGTCGGTGATGTCCGTCGCGATGGAGAGGATCGTGCGCGGACAGCCCTGGACATCATGGATCAGTGTGAGGCGCGTGGCGGTCAGCAATTCGGGGCCATTCCTCGTCCGCAGGGACAGCTCGCCCATCCAGTCCCCCCTGGTCCGAACGGCCGTCCAGATCTCCCGGAAGCGGGAAGCGTCGGAATACAGGAAATCACCGACGCACTTCCCAAGGACCTCGCCGGCTTCCCAGCCATGAATCCGTTCCGCGCTCTTGTTCCAAAGGCGGACGGACCCACTCAGGTCCGTGGCAAGGATGGCATCGTTGGCGGCATCGATGAGGGCGGCCTGCTCCTGGATGCGCCGCTCGCGGGCGAGCAGTTCCCGCCGGTGACGCTCCAACTCGACCGTGACGCGGTGACGCTCGATGGCGAAATAGATGGTCTTGGAAAGTCGATGCCCGACGACCTCCTGCTTGAGCACGTAATCCTGGGCTCCGCGCGCAAGGATCTGGGTGGTCAATTGAATGTCATTCGTGCCCGTGAGCACCACCAGCGGGAGCTCGGGCGCCGATTGCCGGAGGCGCTCCACGGTCTGCAGGCCCTGGCTGTCTGGAAGGCCAAGGTCCAGGAGCGCCGCGTCGAATCGTTTCTCAGACAGTCGCTGCAGCGCATCCCCGAGTCGGCGGACGGTATCCAGGGAGATCGGCGGAAAGCCGTCGTCGCGAAGCGCCTCCTCGACCAGCAGCGCATCGGTGGGACTGTCCTCGATCAGCAGGACGCGGCACCCTGGGGACGTTTGGACCTCTGGCATGGACCGCGAGGAAAGGGGTCGTCGCGGGACGATCAGGCCCTGCTCTCACCGAAACTCGGGAGGCAGAGTGACGACGCCGAACCAGAATTCGCGGATCGACCGGACCGCCTCGGCAAACTTGTAGAACTCGACAGGCTTGGTGATGTAGCAGTTGGCATGAAGTTCATAGGAGCGGTTGATGTCGTCCTCCGCCTTCGAGGTGCTGAGGATCACGGTCGGAATGGACCGCAACCCGGGATCCGATTTGATCGTCTCCAGGACCTCGCGCCCACTCATTTTCGGAAGGTTCAGATCGAGCAGGATGAGCCCGGGTCGCGGGGCATCCGCGAACTTCCCTTCACGCCGGAGGAAGCGGACGGCGTCCGCTCCGTTCTCGACCACGTACAAGCGGTTCAGGGCCTTGCAGAACTCCAGGGCCTCCCGCGTCATGTAGGCGTCGCTTGGACTGTCCTCCACCAGCAGGATGTCGATCAGCCGATCAGGGTGCGGGTGATGCATCGGGAAACCATCGGGGATGTGCCGATCCACGAAAGGGTCCGAATCGCCGCCTCAGACAATGTTCGGGGCCTGTCGGGATCGGTTTGCGCGGGCGGCTGGTTCCGCTTGGACATGGGTGCTTCCCTCTTGGACGAAGCGATTCCCCGGAAAATGGCGTCGTCACCGGCGAGCCAGCAAGGTCAAAACATCATCAGGAGGAACCCAGCTTGCAGGCGAGGATTTCCCCGGCGACGGCGGGGTTGGCCTTGCCCTGGCTCCGTTTCATCACCTGCCCCTTGAGAAAGTTCAAGGCCGCCGCCTTGCCGTTTCGGTAGTCCTGGACAGGCCCCGGGTGGGCCGCGATGACCTCGTCGCAAAGGGCCTCGATCGCGGTGGTGTCGCTCACCTGCGCCAGGCCGCGGGCCTCGACGATGGACAGCGGTCCCGTGCCGGACTTCACCATCTCGTCGAGGACCTCCTGCGCCATCCGCGAACTGATCCGTCCCGCCTCCAGGAGATCCACCAACTCGCGCATGGCACCGGGCGGAAAACCGAGCGCCTCGGGGGTCATGCCGGATTCCCGGAGGCGAGCCGCGAGTGCATTGATCGTCCAGTTGGCGACGGTCCGTGGATTCGCCGCGCCGGACGCCGCCCGCTCGAAGAAGGTCCCAAGGGGAATGTTATCGCGAAACACCTCCGCGTCGCCGGCAGGCAGGCCATAGTCCCGCATGAAGCGCTGTTTGCGGGCGAGCGGCAGCTCGACCCTGCGAGCGCGCACTTCGGCGATCCAGTCCGCCGCGGGTTCCAGGGGCACGAGGTCGGGATCCGGGAAGTAGCGGTAATCGTGGGCGTGCTCCTTGGACCGCATGGGCTCGGTGATCCCGGCGTCATCGTCCCATCGGCGCGTTTCCTGGCGAAGGACCTCCCCGCGGCCAAGGGCGGCGATCTGCCGGGGTATCTCGTGTTCGAGGGCGCGACGCACACCGGAAAAGGTGTTCATGTTCTTGATCTCAATCTTCGCGCCGAGAGCGGTGGTGCCGCGCGGCCGCACACTCACGTTGACGTCGCATCGGACCATGCCCTTTTCCATGTCACAGTCGCTGATCCCTCCGTGAACGAGGATCGCCGTCAGCGCGTGGAGATAGGCATAGGCCATGTCGGCGCCGAGGATGTCTGGCTCCGAGACAATCTCCAGGAGCGGCACGCCCGCGCGGTTGAAATCAACCCCGCTTTCGCGCCCGAAGTGGAAGTTCTTCGCCACGTCCTCCTCCAGGTGGGCGCGGGTGATCCGTACGCGCTCCAGGCCGCCGCCCAACTCGAACTCCACAACGCCGTGGCGGGTCGAGGGGAGGTCGTATTGCGTGATCTGGTAGTTCTTGGCGACGTCCGGGTAGAAGTAGTTCTTGCGGTCGAACCGCGCGTGCGGCGCGATCTCACACTCGAGCAGAAATCCCGTGAGCACGGTTAGCCGAAGGGCCTCTTCATTGGCGACGGGCAGGACGCCAGGCAGACCCAGGCACACCGGGCAGACGCGCGTGTTGGGCGGAGCGCCAAATTCGTTGGGGCACCCGCACCACATCTTCGAGCGGGTCTTGAGCTGGACGTGCGTTTCCAGGCCGATGACGGCTTCGTAGTCCATGTCGGGCCGCCATGGTCCCTCAGCGCGTCCCAGGAAGCCAGATCCTGAATTCGCCGGTCGCCATTTCCCGAAAATGCCGGTAGAGGGCGTGTCGCGAGCAGAGCAGGAGGACGAGGTGCACCGATATTCCAGCCCCGCCGGAAAGGAGGGCCGAGACCCATCCGGGTGTGGACGCAAAGAAGACCAGGGGCATCAGCGCGGCGGTCACGAACGCGAGGACAACGCCAGGAACGATCAAACCCAGGGCGATCGAGAGGGCGAACGACTTGCCGGGGGTCCTGCAGAGCAACCCGAGGAAAAGAGAAAACCAGGCCAGCGCAGCCAGGCTCAGCGGGTAGGCGGCGATCTGAAGACAGAGGGTCACCGTCTGCATCTGAACGAAGGATGTCACTTGAGGCCCGCCGCCGGCGGCTGCCCCCGATCGCATGCCCGACAAAATCGCAACGCCCTGAATGATGTTCAACGTGAGCACCACCGCGCCGGGGATGAGCACGGAGCGCGCGAGGAATGCCAGTGGACCCCGCACGATCTGTCGAACCGGAAGCGGGGTGATGGCCAGAAGTTCCAACGTTCCATTTCGAGCGGCTTCGGAGAAAAACCGACTGGCGTGCGCAATGACGAACAGGTTCACCAGGAGCGAAAGAAGGCCACCTCCGATCATCTCTCCCAGGATGGCGGTGGCGGGAACCGATCCGAGCCGCATGGCCACAATTCCGACGAGACAGGCCAGCGAGAGCGCCTGGAGAATGGTGGCGAATCCCCGATCGCGCGACGACAGCCAGCTCACGGGGTTGGCGTCCAGCAACCGTCGCCTTCCCGCCGGCCTTCCCTCTCCCTTCGGGACACGACGGACCCGGGAAGGCTGCACCAACATGCCGTCCGGACTGGATGTGGCGTTCTCGACGATGGCGCGTCTCACGCGCCAGCCCGCGACCGCCAGGGCGAGACCGCTTTCGGTAAGAACCAGCCCGATGGCCGTCCAGAATCCCTTCCGCCCGAACCAGCGGGATTCGGCAATCGCAGCCCACGGGCTCGCCAGCGACACGGGAAGACCCGTGGCCCAGTCCACAAGTCCGGGTCCAAGCGTCCCAACGGCCAGGAAAGTGATCGTCAGCATCAGCGCGCGCGTCCAACGGCTGCAAATGGCGGATGCGAGCAGCGCCATGCTGATGGACCACACCAGGGTCGCTCCAAGGGCGAACGCGAGCGCGGCGATATCCCCCGGTCGCACGCCGCCAAAGAACAGGGTCATGGCGACCGGCGGAATGACGGCAATCAGCCACTGGCTGACTCGCAGGACGGCGGCGAACATCTTGCCAACGACGATTTCCAATCCGGAGAGCGGGGTCAGAAGGAGCAAGCCGAGAGTCCCGTCGCGGCGTTCCTGCGAGACGGCATCCGTGGACAGAACGACTCCTCCTCCCGCGGCGAGGACGAATCCCGCGACCTGGAGGACGGCTAACAGCGTGCCGCCCGCGGCGAACCCGGCTCCGAAGGCCCGCCACTGCTGGCTGATGATCAACAACCCGCTCATCACCAAGCTTACAAGAGCGGCGGCGCCGAACCGCATCCAGTACGTGCTCCCGCGACGCGCTGAGACGCGAAGTTCGCGGCCCACGAGGGGCAGCAATGCAGAGGTCAACATCGGGAACGGATGGGGTCGATCCGGCGTCGCACGGTAGCGTCAGGCTTCGTGGCTTCGCCAGTCCACGTTCGGCCGGCGGACCCCGCGGATGGCGACATGACAAAGCACCCGGCCCAGCCTAGGTTTGCCGCAAGCGCTTTCCAACGGCGCCATCCCAACGGCCGCGACCGGTCCGGCAGGGGTGAAGCAGACAGGAGGATCCAAGTCCGCCCGTCTTCCGGCGCCGCGAATCAAGAGCGCTTCAAGACGGGGTGACAATTCCAACGGCTCGCACGCACATGAAAAAACTTTTGATCATCCTTGGAGTCCTGGTGGCGCTCCTCGTGATCGCCTACGTTATCGGCACGCGGTCGGGCGTGGTGAAGGCGGTCGTCCTCCCCAGGATCGGCGCGGCCCTCAACGCCCGGGTGGATGCCGACAGCATCGGCCTCAGCCCATTCTCCTCGGTCGAGATCCACAACCTGACGATCGTGCCCAATGGCGCTGAACCGCTCGCCAAAGTCGACCTGGCCCGTGTCCGGTACAGCCTTTGGGACCTGATCCGCGGCCGGATGAACTTCGACGAGATCCTGGTGAGCAATCCCACCGTGACGGTCGTGCAGAAGGCAGATGGCACCAGCAATCTGGACCCTGTCCTGAAACGTCTCGAGGAGAACGCCCGCACCGGGACGGAAAAGCCCGCGGGGTCCGCCCCGCAGGTCAATCTGACCCGGGTCCGGGTCGAGAATGCCAACCTGAGTTATCGGGCAACGGCCGCGGATGGTTCGACCCGGTCGGCCGAAATCAATCGCCTCGCGATCCAGGTCCGGGATGTCCGCAACGGTGGGAAAGGTCATCTCGAAGTTGCCGGGGGACTCAAATTCGATCAGCACCCGGGTGCGGGACCCGGTGGGACGGGAATGGCGGGTGTCCAGGCCCAGATCGACGGCGCGTTTGACGTGACGTTCGCCGCCGACCTGTTCCCAACGACCGCGACGGGGCGAACCGAGATGCAGGTCCAGCAAGCGGTGGGGACCCTCGCCGACTACCAGGGATTCACGGGGGTACTGAGTGTCGACCTGACGCCGACCGAATTGAAGCGGCTGGCACTCGAGTTTTCCAGGAACGGCAATGCGCTGGGATCCATCACCGCCAATGGCCCGCTGAATCTCGCGCAAAAGGAAGGCCACGTGCAGGTGGAGGTCGCTGCCATCGATCGCAACGTCCTTAATCTCGTGGGCACCCCGATGGGGCTGGACTTTGTCGACACCCGGTTCGATAGCTCCAACCGGATCGATATCGAGGCCGGTGGGCAGCGTTATGGCATTCGGGGGTCGGTGACCGGCGCCCGTTTCGGCGTTCGCAAGGGGGCACTCGCCATGCCTCCCGTCGATCTGAAGGAGGCGCATGAACTCTCCATCGACCTCGGCGCGGAGGCGATCGTCGTCCGGGGCTTTTCCCTGGCCGCGACGCAGGCAGGTCGCGAAATCCTCCAGGGTCGCATCGCCCAACCGATGGAGATCCGATGGGCGACGAACCATCCGCCCCTCCCGGACGCCACGATTCAGCTCAGCCTGAATGCGCTTCAACTCACCGACTGGAGCGCCCTGCTCGGCGCCGGCACACGCGGAACGGTGAACGCTCGCGCAGACCTCGGCATCCGGCGAGGGGGGCAGGACCTGGTCCTCGACGGCACGACGGCCGTCAATGGCCTGACGGGCGAGTTCGCCGGCAGCGGGGTGACCAACCTCACGCTGCACGCAGTCGCCCAGGCCACCGTCCCCAACTTCGCCAATGCGGCGGAGCGGCGCCTGAGCGGCAGGGCGGAGGTCACCAATCTCACCGGGCAGGCCGCGATGCTGACGTTCACCCCCGCGTCGCCCCTGGCGGTCGGTCTCACACTGGACGCCGGATGGTCGGAGGGTCATCTGGACCTCCGCACCTGCGAGCTGCGGTTCACACCGACGGCGCGGGCCACTAATTCTCTCCGTGTCACGGGCACCCTGGACCTTTCGAAGCCTGAAGCCCTGAAGGGCGCGTTGGCGTGGTCGGCCGATTCGCTCGATGTCACTCCCCTGTACGATGCGTTCGCGGGAGGACCGCAATCGGCCGCGGCCACGAACCAGCCGCCGGCCGCTCCTCAGAAGGAGCCGGAGCCGATCCAACTGCCCGTCGAGTCCCTGACCCTCAACGGGAAGGTCGGAAAGCTCTTCCTGCGCGAGGTGGAGGTCGGAAACCTGACAGCCGATGTCAAAATCGATCACAGCCGGATCGACGTGCAACCGTTGAAGCTCGCCTTGAATGGCGCGCCCGTGAGCGGATCGGCGCAACTGGATCTCGGCGTTCCGGGATTCAAGTATGACTTCAAGATCACCGGCGATCAGGTCCCCGTGAAGCCGTTTGCCAACTCTTTCATTCCCCTGCTCAAGGATCGGATTGGGGGCACCGCCCAGGCGAAAGTCGATGTTCAGGGCGCCGGCATCACGGGGGTCAACCTGAAGAAGTCCCTTGCGGGAGGGCTCTCCTTTGGCGTCACCAACGCCAACCTGAAGCTGACCGACGCGGGCTCCCGGAAGGGGGTCTTAAGTCTTCTCACGAGCCTGCTGGCCGCTGCGCTCAACATTCGGGAACTCCAGGACCAGCCCATCATGGATCTGACGGCGCAGGCGAAATTGGGCGACGGCCTCATCGCCGTCCATGAGGCCAGGTTTCGGAGCGCCTCGATCGAGGGCGGAATTGCCGGCAACATCCCCATTGCCGACGACTTGATGAAGTCACCGCTGAACTTCCCCGTGAACCTGGCCATGAACCGAGAGCTTGCCGAACGCGCCCGGTTGGTCGGCGCGGAGGCTCCAACCAATAGCGCCTACGTCCCGATCCCGGACATCGCGAGCATCGAGGGAACTATCGGCGAGCCCAGTCCCAAAATCGACAAGGTCAAAACCGCGCTCTTCGTCGCGCGAGGCCTTGGTGGTCTCCTCGGCTCGCGGACCAGCTCGGCCGTTCTCGGCGCGACGAACGCCGTCGGAAATCTCATTCAGGGAATTGGCGGCGTGCTTCGCGGCAAGGGCGATGAGGCCGGCACCAACGCGCCGGTCACCAATGCCGTGGGCAACCTGATCAAGGGCATCGGCGGTCTCTTCGGGGGCAAGAAGAACCCGCCGCCCGCCACCAATGCGCCACCCGCCAACACCAACGCCGTCAAGGACCCAAAGGAGGCATTGCCCCGCAACGCGCCCGGGAAAAAATGAAAGGGACCCAGGCGTCCGATGAGCGACCTTGAATCGTACCTAGAAACCCACCAACCCCGGTTCCTCCAGGAACTCTGCGAGTACCTGCGGTTTCCATCGATTTCGGCGCAGCCGAAACATGCGTCGGACCTTCGGAGCTGCGCCGAATGGCTGGTCGCTCATTGCCGGGGCATCGGCCTTGAGGCGGAACTCCGTCCGACCGCCGGCCACCCGATCGTGATCGCCCGAACGCCTCGGCGGCCTGGCCGGCGCATGCCGCATTTCGTCATCTACGGGCACTACGACGTTCAACCGCCGGAACCGCTGGATCTTTGGGCCTCCCCGCCGTTCGAGCCGCGGGTGGAGGGCGATTCGTTGTTCGCGCGGGGATCGAGCGACAACAAGGGGCAGCACTTCGCCCATCTCAAGGCCGTCGAGGCGTATCTGCAGACGGGCACCGAGCTGCCGTGCGACCTGACCTTCCTGGTCGAGGGCGAAGAGGAGGTTGGGTCGGGAAACCTCGGCGAGTTCCTGAAGAAGAACCGCGAGGCGCTTCGGTGCGAGGCGATCGTCATTTCCGACACGGGCATGCCCGGCCCGCGGCATCCCGCGCTCACCTATGCCCTCCGCGGCATCGCAGCCCTTGAAGTCGTCGTGCGCGGTCCCGACCGGGACCTGCACTCCGGAATCTTCGGCGGGAGCGTGGACAATCCCGCGATGGTCCTCTGCCAGATGCTCGCGCGGCTGCGGGATTCAAGGGGGCGGATCCAGATCCCGGATTTCTACAAGGACGTGGCAGGACTGAAACCGTTCGAACGCCGGGAACTCGCGCGGCTCCCGTTCAGCGAACGCGGCGAACGGAAGTTCCTGGGAGTGCCCGCGCTGTTCGGCGAGAAGGGCTATACCTTCGTCGAACAACGCTCCGCGCGGCCGACGTGCGAGATCAACGGCCTGACGAGCGGTTACCAGGGCGAAGGCAGCAAGACTATCATCCCCGCGTGGGCCCGAGCCAAACTGACCTTTCGCCTGGTACCCAACCAGCAACCCGCCACCGCACTGCGCCAGGTGCAGCGCCATCTGCGCACCCTCTGTCCGCCAACGGTGCGTCTGGAGTTGAGCCCGGGCCACGGCGGCGCGCCGTACCTCCTCGATCCAAGGGGCCCGTTGGCGCGCGCCGCCCTCCGCGCCTTGCGCGACGCCTTCGACTCGGATCCCGTGCTTCTCCGCGAAGGCGGGTCGATCCCGATCGTCAATGACTTCCGCCGGATCCTCGGTGTCGACGCGCTTCTTGTGGGGCTCGCCCTCCCGGACGCAAACGCGCATTCACCCAACGAGCAATTCAGCCTCACGATCTTCCGCAAGGGCATGCGGATGTCGGCGCGACTCTGGCCCGAACTCAGTGCCGCGGCGTGCCATACGCCTTGACGAAGTCGATGCACTGCGTGACTTCGGGCAGGCTGTTGTCCCAGTGGTACTCGTACTCGATCGAGATGTTTCCCTGGAAACCCTGCGCCTTGAGTTCGTCGAGGATGCCTTTGATGTTCGACACACCCTGGCCATACGGAACGTCGTGGGCTTCGCGGTTGCCGAACTCGTTCAGGTCCTTGAGGTGCGAGCTGATGATGCGGCCCTTGAGCACCCGCAAGGCCTCGATGGGATTGATCCCGGAGCGCACCCAATGCCCGACATCGGCGCAGGAACCGATCCGGTGGTCACGGCCCTCGACGAGGCCGGCAATGTAATAAGGATTCCAGACCTTGTAGTTCGGGTTCGAGAAGCTGCCCGGGTGATCGTGGTACCCGACGCAGATGTCGTATTCCTTGACCAGCTTTTCGATCGTGTTGATCGCGTCCGTGGATTCGGTCGTGATGCCGTACAACCCGAGTTTCTTCGCGAAATCGAAGACCTTCCGGGCGCCGGCCTCATCCGCGGGGATGCCGACGACGCCGTAGTTGACCGCCTTCAGACCTGCCTCCTTGAGTTTGGCCTGGAGTTTCGCGATGACGGTGTCGACCTCCGGTGAGGCATGGTCCACCTTGAGATCGCCGTCTTCCTTGCTCAGTCGCTGGCCCGGGAAGAACTCGATCACCTTCCCGCCCGCCGCCGCCGTCTTCTCGATGGCCTCGAAGGCGGTGAAGTGGTTGAACGTATACGCCTGACAGCCCATGGCGAAGCCGTTGATGCGGTACTCATCGGGGATGCGGGGCTGCGCGGCGGCTGTCAGCGAGGAGAGGCCGCCGAGGGCCGCGACAAACGCCAGGGAGATGGAAGTCGTCAATTTCTTCATGATGATGATGACAATGCCTCGCCAGGACCGTCGCGGTCCAGGCTCAGGCGTGTGGAACAAGTCCATCGTGCCACCCCGCGGGTGTCAAAGAAGAAGCCGCGGCGCGCCCCAGCCCCGCCGATCGTGGTTGACTCCCCGTTCGGCTGCCGAAGATTGAGGGCCGTCCAAGGTGCTCCTATGCCTGGCGACTCCCGGAACCTCTACGACGCCTTCCTCAGCCACCACAGCCGCGATCGCGCGGTGATCGAGGCCGTTGGCAAATGGCTCACCGAGGAACAGGGGCTCCGGGTCATCGTCGACCGTGGCAACCTGAACCCCGGGGAACCCGCCGACCCCGAAATGGAGAAGGCGCTGCATGCCAGCCGATGCCTGGTCGTGTTCCTCGACGACCGCACCATGGGCCGATGGCAAACCGACGAGGCTCACGCCTATCTCGAATCCGCCATCCTGGAACGTGACGTCCGGCTGGTGCCGGTCCTCCTGCCCGGCATCAGCCCGGATGCCCGCCAGCATATCCCCGTCTTCTTCCGTCGCCGTCTCGCGGTCACGTTCCAGCAGGACACACGGGAGGCGGCCGGCCTTCAGGCCCTGGCTGCGGCCATCCTTTCCGCCCGCGACGATGGGGCGGCGGTTTCTCAAGTTCCGCCAGCCGCGGAGTCCGCCTCCGGCCCGTGCCCGTATCGTGGCCTGGAACCCTACCGGGAAGAGGATCATCCATGGTTCTTTGGCCGGGAACACCTGATCCAGCAACTCCTGTTCCGACTGCATCCCTCCCGGCTGCTGGCTGTCCTCGGACCGCCTCGAAGCGGCAAGACCTCCGTCATTCAGGCCGGCCTCCTGCCTGAGCTTCGGGCCCAGAATGCGCCCTGCGTTGTCGTCCATCCCGGCGAGGACCCCCTGCGACAGCTCGCGGAAGCCCTCCTCCGGATTCCGCCGGGTCCACCTCGCTGGAAGCTGCAGGAGGTCCTTGAACACCTCGAGGTCGCGGGACCGCCCATCCTGGGCGTCCTGGCCGATGAAATCCTGCACGACCTTGGCCAGGAACGCATGGTCCTGGTCGTCGATCCTTTCGAGGAGGTCTTCACCAGGACACGTGACGAGGCGCGGCGGCAGCGATTCTTCAAGCTCCTCACGACCGCGGCCCGCGACGACGACTCGCGTCTGCAATTCATCCTGTCGATGCGCTCGGATTTTCTCGGCGAATGCACGCGCGATGCCGAATTGGACGCCCTGATCTGCCGCAATCTCGTGCAGGTCGGCCCCATGTCGCCCGCGGAGGTCCAGAGCGTTGTCCTCGGCCCAGCCCATCGGCACCAAACGCATGTCGACCCCAAGCTGCCCGGCCTCATCCTTGCGGATCTTCGCGGTGAACCCTCGGAACTCCCGCTGCTCAGTCACGCCCTTGCCGAGCTCTTTCACAACCGCGCGCTCGATCCCCAGCGGGGCACGGGCATGCTATCGGCGGAAGGCTATCGCCAGATGGGCGGCCTTCGCGGGTCGATTGGCCATCGCGCGGACACCACGCTGGCGCGCGTCGAGAAACGACTGGGGCAAGCCGCGGCAGAGATTTCCAGGAAGATGTTCGTCCTGTGTCTTGCGCAGACGCCGGAGGCGCCCGGGTTGGCTGCCCGTCGCGCCCCTGTCGGCGAGGTCCTGCGTCTCAGTTCCGACCCTGCCTTCATGCAATCGCTGCTGGACGAGTGGATCCGCTCCGGCCTCCTCGTGCAGGACGGCGCCGCCGACTCCCCGACGCCGTCCCGGAATGCCGGGGACTTCGCGGTCGACAGTGTCGATGCCCCAAAAACGAGCCTGCAGATCGAACACAGTGTCCGTGTGGCACACGACCTGATCCTGGACCATTGGCCGAGGCTCCGCCAGTGGCTCACCGCCCACACCGATGACTCGCGGGGGATTGTCGCGCTGCGCCAAGAGGCCCATGCCTGGATCGAACAGGGACGACCGGCCGGCGGCGTCCTCGCGGGCTCCCGCCTGTTCGATGCCGAGGAACTGGCGGCCCGTGTCCGCGACGAACTCCCTGTCGAGATAGTCGAACTGATCGCCGCCTCGGTGCGGGTCCGCGACGAATCCGGACGCGGCACGGAACAGATGTTTCAGCGCGCCTTGAAGGAAGCCCAGGATCAACTCGCCGACGCGGAGGAGGACCGCCAAACTCTGAACGCCCGCATCCTCGAGCAGACAGACGCCCGCCGGCAGGCTGAGACCGACGCGTCCACGGAGCGCATGACCCGGCAGCGCGCCGAGAGACGAGCCCGGTGGTTCGCCGTGGCACTGGTCGGTGTTTCGACCCTGGCACTGGCGGCTGCCTGGGCCCTTCTCACCGCGACCGGCTGACGCCGAAGCGTGGGTTCGGCGGAAGGCGCCTCTCGTGAAAGCCCGGCACCCGCACCGGGTTGCCGGTTGTCATTCGGCGAGTCCAGGCCCATGCTGGCCCAAGTTGCCCGAATCCGGCGGTTCGAACACCGACCGTGATCATCGCCGTGAATCCGACTGATCCTGTGACGACCCGACTTCTCCGGCCCGGAAGGGTTCGCTTCGTTGGACGCCTGGAATCCCTCCTGACCTCGGCGGTTTGCCTGGCCGTGATCCTGGGGTCCGGCGGAAACCCCCAGGCCTTCGCCGCACCCGAGCCCCCTTCGTCGGAGACCCCGTCCCCGGTCGATTTCAATCGCGATATTCGCCCCATCCTCTCCCAGAACTGCTTCTACTGCCACGGTCCCGATGGCAATCACCGAAAGGGCGGTCCTAAAAAGAGCGGAGGTCTTCGCCTGGACACCCGCGCCGGGGAACGGCAGGACCTCGGCGGCTACGCGGCGGTCACCCCGGGAAAACCCGAGGCCAGCGAACTCATCCGGCGCATCCACTCCGCGGATGCCGCCGAGAAAATGCCCCCGCCGGACAGCGGCAAGAAACTGACACCGGCCCAGCAGGAGCTGCTCCGCCGGTGGGTTGCCGAGGGTGCACGTTTCTCGAATCACTGGTCCTACGAGAAACCGGTGTGCCCGCCGCTGCCGGAGGTCCATGATGCGGCCTGGCCCCGCAACGCCGTGGACCGCTTCATCCTGGCGCGCCTGGAGGCTGAAGGGTTGAGCCCACAACCGGAAGCGGACCGGTACACCCTGGCGCGCCGCGCCGCGCTCGACCTGACCGGCCTTCCACCCTCGTTTTCCGAGGTGGACGCGTTCGTCAACGACCCGGCCGCGGACGCCTTTGAACGGTATGTCGATCTCCAGCTTGCGAAAAGCGCCTATGGCGAGCATTGGGCGCGGATGTGGCTGGACCTCGCGCGGTACGCCGATTCCGCCGGTTATGCCGATGACCCCCCCCGCACGATCTGGCCCTACCGGGACTACGTCATTCGCGCGTTCAACGAGGACATGCCCTTCGACCAGTTCACGATTGAGCAACTCGCGGGCGATCTCCTGCCCCACCCGACAGAGGAACAGATCAAGGCGACCGCCTTTCATCGAAACACGATGACCAACAGCGAGGGCGGCACCAGCGACGAGGAATTCCGAAACGTCGCCATCGTGGACCGCGTCAACACCACCTTCGCCGTCTGGATGGGGACCTCCATCGCCTGCGCCCAGTGCCACAACCACAAATACGATCCCATCTCCCAGAAGGAGTACTTCCAGGTCTTTGACTTCTTCAACAACACCGCCGACGCCGACCGCCCCGACGAGGCGCCGATCCTGGAATTCTACCCGGAAGACCTGAAAAAGAAACGCGACGCCCTGGAGGCCCAGTTCGTCGAACTCGACCGCGTCTTCCAATCCCCCGCCCCGCAATGGGTCGATGCCGCCGCTGCCTGGGCGCGTGTGTTCCCCGCGCAATTGGAATGGCGAAGCCCGCGTCCGTCCTCCCTCCAGGCGGAGTCCGGCGCTCACCTCGAGGCCCTTGACGACGCGAGCATCAAGGTCTCCGGGACCGCCGCCGGCGTCTCGAAGGACACCTACATCGTCGAGATCCCCTTCGACGCACCCGCGACGCTGACCGGCTTGAGGCTGGAGGCGCTCGCCGACGACGCCCTCGAAAAGAAGGGCCCGGGCCTGGCGGGCAATTTCGTCGTCCGCCGGATCCACGCCGAGATCCGCCCCGTCCCCAATGATGCCGGTCCGCCCGTGCGCTATGTCCGGATCGAACTTCCCCATAAAGGCCGCCTCGCCCTCGCCGAGGTCCAGGTGTTCAGTAGCGGTGAAAACATCGCGCCGACAGGAAAGGCCACCCAAAGCAGTACTCACGGCGAATCCAGCCCGTCGCGTGCCAACGACGGCGCGACCGAGGATGCACCCGACCACCCAAGCGTGGCCCAGACGGGTGACGACGACCCGCCGTGGTGGGAACTCGACCTTGGAACGGCCCGGCCGCTCGAGCGGGTTGTGGTGTGGGGACCCACCGCGCACGGCGAAGGCAACGAATCATTCCACATCCTTGCCCTGGACGCCGATCACCATGAGGTCTGGGACAAGGCCGCCAATCCCGCCCCCAAACCCAGCTCCACCTTCGATTTGACCGGTTTCCGGGAAATTGAATTCGCGACCGCGGCGGCGAACGTGAACCAGGGCGGACTCGATGAGGCGCTGGTGGTGACCGATCATCCCAGGCCTTCGAAGCGGCACCGGGATCGACAGCGGCGCGGCGAACGCGGCTGGGCGATCGGTGACGCCACGGGGCGGGATCATTCCCTCATCATGGTTGCGGCGCGGCCGGTGGAAATCCCGGGCGGGGCCACGTTGACGGTCCGGATCGAACAGCAATCCGGTCAGGAACGACAGTTCCTCGGTCACTTTCGACTCAGCGTGACCCGCGACGCGCGCATCGCGCAACACGCCGACACCCCGCCGGCAGTCCTCGCCGCCCTCGCCGTGGAAGAATCGCAGCGCGACACCGAACTGCAGAAGCGCATCGTCGATTATTTCGTGAGGAATATCGCGCCGGGATTGGAATCCGAACGTGAGCGCCTGGCGGAACTCCAAAACCAGCGCGACGCCATCAAGCCCTTTTCCGTCCCGATCCTCCGCGAACTGGACGATGACAAGCGCCGAACGACCCGGATCCAGATTCGCGGGAGTTTCCTGGCCACGACCGATGAGGTCACCGCGGACGTTCCTGCCGCCTGGCATCCCCTTCCGAAGGATGCCCCGCACAACCGCCTGAGCCTCGCGCGATGGATGGTGGCCGAGGAGAATCCGCTCACGCCGCGCGTGATTGCCAACCGCTTCTGGCAGCAGATCTTCGGGGTCGGGATCGTGCGGACGGTCGAGGAATTCGGGTCCCAGGGCGATCGCCCCGTGAATCAAGACCTGCTGGATTGGCTCGCCTGCGATCTCGTCGCGGAGCACTGGGACGTCAAGCGATTCCTCAAGCTGCTGGTGACCAGCGCCGCGTATCGGCAGTCGTCCCGCGTCACCGCGCTGGCGCTCGAGAAGGATCCCGACAACCGGCTTCTTTCACGGGGACCGCGCTTCCGCATGACGGCCGAGATGATTCGCGACCAGGCCCTGGCCGCGGCCGGTCTCCTCAGCCACAAGATCTACGGACCCTCCGTCCGGCCCCCCCGCCCCAACCTGGATTTGCGCGCGGCGTTCGGCGGGAACCTCGATTGGCAGGCGAGTACTGGAGAGGACCGCTATCGGCGCGGCCTCTACACCGAGTGGCGCCGCACCAGTCCGTATCCTTCGATGGCGACGTTCGACGCCCCGAACCGCGAGGTCTGCACCCTCCGGCGCAACCGTTCCAACACCCCTCTCCAGGCCTTGGTGACGCTCAACGACCCCGTCTTCATCGAGGCGGCCCAGGGACTCGCCCGAGAGATGATGGCGGCCGGCGACTCTCCGGCGGCTCGAATCCGCTGTGCCTTTCGCAGGGTCCTCGCCCGCCCGGCGTCCCCCGCCGAGGCCCTGGAACTCGCGCGTCTTGAATCCGAGGCGAAGACCGAATTCGCCCGCCACCCGGACCGGGCCCAGGCCTTTGCCGCGGAACCGCTCGGGCCGCCGCCCAACGGGACCGACCTCGCCGACCTCGCCGCCTGGACGGCCGTCGCGAACGTCGTTCTGAACCTCGACGAAACCCTGATGAAACGCTGATTCATGGACCCGCGCCTCGCCCTCCTGCAGCACCAAACACGCCGTCAATTCCTCCGCACCGCCGGCCAATTCAGTCTAGGAGCCATAGCCTTCCGAGGAATGCTGGCCGCGCCCGAGGCGTCCGCCGCCACGCGCGGCGGGAATCCCCTCGCGGTGCGCCTGCCCCATTTCAAGCCGCGCGCCACCCGAGTCATCTACCTCCACATGTCCGGTGGACCGCCCCACCTGGATCTTTTCGACTACAAGCCGGAACTGGTGAAGCGAAACGGTCAGGACTGCCCGGAGGAGCTCACCAAGGGCAAGCGCTTTGCCTTCACCGGGGGAACTCCAAAACTGATGGGCACCCCGCGGACCTTCGCGCAGCATGGCAAGGCTGGCATCTGGATGTCCGACGCCGTCCCGAATTTTCACCGCATCGCCGATGAGATGTGTGTCATTCGGTCGATGAACACCGACCAGTTCAACCATACCCCGGCCGAACTCCTCCTCTACACGGGATCACCGCGGCAGGGCCGACCGAGCTTCGGCTCGTGGGTGACGTACGGACTCGGCACGGAGAACAGTGATCTTCCAGGGTTCGTGGTGCTCATCTCAAGCGGGGTCCAGCCCAGTGGCGGCCAAAGTTGCTGGGGCAGCGGCTTCCTTCCGTCGGTCTTCCAGGGCGTGCAGTGCCGGTCCAAGGGGGATCCCGTCCTTTACGTCTCGGACCCCCCGGGAATGACCCGCGGCATGCGCCGATCCACCCTCGATTCGCTTCGCCGCCTGAACGAATTGCAGGAAGAGGAACTCGGAGACCCCGAGACGACGACTCGCATCGCGCAGTACGAACTCGCGTTCCGCATGCAGACCAGCGTGCCGGAAGTGATGGATATCTCGCGGGAACCGGCCGCCGTGATTGACGCCTATGGAGCGCAGCCGGGCGGGGCCAGCTTCGCCAACAACTGTCTTCTCGCCCGCCGCCTGGTCGAGAAGGGCGTCCGTTATGTCCAACTCTTCGACTGGGGCTGGGATTTCCACGGCACCGGCCCCCAGGAGGACATCCGCAACGGTCTGACCGAAAAGATGCGCAAGACCGACCAGCCCGTCGCCGCGCTCATCGAGGACCTCCGCCAGCGGGGTCTCCTGGAGGAGACCCTCGTGGTTTGGGGTGGCGAGTTCGGCCGGACCCCGTTCCGCGAGGGCCGCACCAGCGGCACGATGAATCTCGGACGCGATCATTACCCGGATTGCTTCTCCATGTTCCTCGCCGGCGGTGGCATCAAGCGAGGCCTTGAATACGGCGAGACCGACGAACTCGGTTTCTCGATCGTGGAAGGCAAGGTCCACATCCATGACCTCCAGGCGACCGTCCTCAACCAACTCGGGCTCGACCACAAGCGCCTGACATTCCGATACCAGGGGCGGGACTACCGCTTGACGGACGTCCACGGCGAGGTGGTGAAGGAGATTCTCGCGTAATGGCCACAGGTGGATCCTGGTTGAAAAGGTACGTCCGGACGCCACCGCGCCGGGTCGCGGATTGAGACGCAACGCCGTCGGCGATGGTCTCGCTTGCATTGACCCGCTTTCTAAGGATTCACCCGCACCCTGTAGAATACCGCCTCTTGTCCGGGCGCGATCGTGGCCGTCGTGGACAGTGTGTCTCCAGCCGCCGACACGGGCGGCCCGTAGTCGAGCCAATCCCCGGTCACCAGCGAGGGGCGGCGCTCGACCTGGTAGGTCTTGCCGGCCTTTGCGCTCCACTCGATCTGCAGGACGCCCACGACGACGCCGCGACGGATGGTGACTTGTGGCGGGTCCACATTCGCTTCCGCGGCGCTGCGCAGCGACAGGTCGGCGAGTTCGACCTGGGCATTCTCCGGTTCCACGCAGATCTGGAAGTTCTGCGAATTGGGACTGCGCAGAGCGGGATCGGTCAGGATGAGGTCCACGCTCTGGAATCCGTCGGTCAGGTTGGCTGGCGCCTGGAGCCGCGTGAGCAACTGGTTGCCGAGGCGAAATTCCACAGTTCCCACAACGGACAACCAGCGGTACTCGAACTTCAATTCGATCGGCGCGTTGGTTCCGAGGACGGTCGAGGTGGAGAGGCAGGTCCCTCCACAGAGGCGCACTCCGGTCCGAGTCGTTCCATTGGCGCTCGTGACGGAAAATGGCTTCATGCAGTCCAGGGGCCCCATGAAGACCCAGTACTGCGGAGGGAAGAAGGGCGGCCAGACGGAGACGGTGCCCTCCGGACCGGCGGCTCCGTCTTTGCCGGCCTGGATCGGCCCGCTGTCGCCGCCGGCATCTCCTGGGATCGCGCCGCTCCCCCCATTCCGCCCTTGGCAGCGCCTGCTGGTTGACCCTTCCCGCCCCCGCCGCCGGGACCCCCGGTGAGAACAGGTTGCGAGTGATACACCAAATCGACCCGGGGACGCAGGAAGATGCGGCCGCCGGCGCCGCCCTCCCCACCGTCGCCTCCAGGAAAACCACCGCTGAAGGCATTTCCAGCGTCGCCGCCACGTCCACCACGATCCCCGGCATCCGAGCCCGCAGCGCCACCGGTGGCGCCGGTGCCAGGCAATGCGGCCGATCCTCCCGCGCCGCCGTTCCCCCCTTTGAGTGAAATCCCGCCCTCCAGCACGATGGTGTCAGCGGTGAGATCGAGGGTGCCGCCGTTGCCTCCCCGGCCTCCCAGACCTCCCCCGCCCGCCAAGCCTCCCAGGCCGCCGTTGCCGCCGCGGTTCAAGCCCGATCCGCCCGCACCTCCGTCGCCGCCTTTGCCACCGTCGCCCCCCTTGCCGCCCGCGCCGAGATTGTCGAGAAGGATATTGCCGGTGGACTGAAGTTCGATGGCGCCGGCGGTGATGCGGAGCTTGGGGCCCTCCAATCCCGCGTGTCCTCCATAGCCGCCACCACCACCCTGGCCCGCCCCGCCACCGGCGCCGCCCGGAATCCCGGCACGGGTCCCTCCCCTCCCGCCGTTCCCGCCTTGTCCGGCATCTCCGCCATCGTACTGGGTGCGGAAGTCAATTGTGCCGCTAATGATGACCGACCCATCCGTGCGCACCTGCAGTGAAGGCGGAGGGATTTGGGTCCAGTTCGTTCCGTATTCTCCGAGAGTTCCGGCATTGCCGGCGGACGACACATCGAGGGGCGCGTTGTCAGGACCGTCGGCCCCATCCGCGCCGGCCCCGGCCGGGCCCGGTTTCATCATGGGATTGGCGATGATCCGACCCCCGATCAAAATGTCTCCCTCGACGGTGATGCTGACGTCTCCCTCCAATTCAAGGATCCCACCCTCCTGGATGGTGATGGAATCATAGCCGAAGCTCATCGGCTGGCTGGGATCTCCGAGTCTGGTTGTGGCGCCCGATCCCACAATGAGCGGATCGGCCATGGAGGAGCAAACCGCGGGGATCAGGAAGGCGAGGAGGACCCGCGCGCGCAGCAGCGGCAGTGACATGTCGATTCCGAAAGACAATGGGTGTTCGAACGACGATCCATGCCGGGGCAGCATCGCCCGTCGCCCGCCTCCCCGGCATGGGGCGCGACGCTATGGCCCTCACGCCATCTGTCAAGGTCCGCCGCCTCTGATGCCTTCTTCCCCTTCATGACCTTCATGACCTTCGTGGTGCCCCTTTGCGGTGACCTTTGTCGTGCGCGACGAGATCCACTTTGGACTTTGGGGAGGGCCGCGCATGACCTCTGAATAGCGCCGTGCGCGAACTGCCCAGCCTGCGTCCTGTCGATACCACCTGGGTCATCGATCGCGGCTGCCGATTGAGCCACTTCGGCGGAAGCGACTACCTCCGCATGTCCTGGCACCCGGCCGTCCGGACTGCCTGCGGACGGGCAGGGAAAGAATTTGGCGCCAGTGCCTGCGCCTCCCGAATGACGACCGGCAATCTGCCGATCTACAACGAACTGGAACGGGCTCTTGCCCGGCATTTCGACGTGGAATCCGCGACGCTGACCACCGCCGGGTACTTCGCACCGCTGATTGCCGCCCAGGCGATCGCCTCCCATCATAGCCACGTCCTGCTCGACGAACGGGCGCATGCCTGCCTCCTGGACGCCGCCGCCATCACGGGATTGCCCACCGCCCGGTTCTCTCATCGCGACCCGCAGGCCCTCGCCTCCGCCGTCCGCACTGCCGGCGCTGCAGCCCGCGTCCTCGTCATGACCGACGGCTTGTTCACCCACAGTGGCGAGGTCGCCCCACTCTCCGACTACCTCCGTCTCCTGCCGCGGACGGCGGTGATTCTTGTCGATGACGCCCACGGGGTCGGGGTCCTGGGAGAACACGGCCGCGGCACCGCCGAATTCGTGGGCGCGGCACTGGACCGGATCATCGTGGCCGCGACCCTGAGCAAGGCGTTCGGTTGCTATGGCGGCGTGATCCTTGGGCGAAACCGGGTGCGGGAGCGGATCCTCGCTTCCAGCCGCATCTTCACCGGCAACACCCCGGTTCCGCCCCCGTGCGCCGTCGCCACGCTGGCGGCCCTCGACGTGATGAAGCGCGAAGGTGCGGAACGCCGCCGGCGCCTGCTCAGGTCCAGCCAGAAGATCAAGGAGGCCGTTCGCGAGGCGCACGGCGATGTCGGTCTCGGACCGGGACCGATGTTCAGTGTGGCGCCGGACCGGAAGGCCAGCATCGTGCGGTTGAGCCGGCTCCTACTCGCCGCGGGGATCCACCCGCCCCTCATTCATTACCCGAACGGTCCCGCCCCCCGCTATTTCCGCTTTGCCCTCTCCAGCGAACACGAGCCCGGTCAATTGGCCGCACTCGAGAAGGTCCTCCGGACGTATTTCGCCCGCGGCAGGCAATGAACCACGCAACCGGCCAGAGTCTGCGCGCGGGGATTGCGGCATGGGCCGCGGGATCTCTGGCTGCTGTCCTCCTCTCGGCTGGCTGCGGCCGGGGCGGTTCCAGGGTTCCGGACTCGGGCCTGTATGGGACCGTCACCAACCCGATCCCGTCCCAGCCGACTCCGGCGCGGCCCGCGGTGTCGCCGGCATCGGTGTCAACCAACGCCCTTCTGACGGCGAGTCGAGACGGAGCTGTCGCCCGCCACCCTTTGGCATACGCGCGAGCGGTCGATCTCGTTCTTCACCGACATGCCGAAGACTGGCCTCGGCGCACCGACGTTTCTCGCCTACTCGTCGCCGACAGGCATCGCGATCGTGGAGCCTGGAAAGAACCTCGACGGGGCTCAGCTTCGCGAGAACTGGCTCCTCGCGGGGTTCGCGGGCGCCCAGGGTTGGACCGAATGGGACAGCCCGTGGGCGGCCTTTCTTCAACATCGTCCGCGTCGCGTGCGGCTCGACACGAACGGGGTGCGGCTGGAGTTCCATGGCGAGGCTGGTTTCCTCGCGCTGATGCCACTGTACGGCTACTACAAACCGCCGCAGAAGGGCCGTGAGTATCTGTCCCGGCATGGGCTCAAGGACAAGGACCTTCGCTCCTGGTCCTGGCCGGCAGGTCTCCACCGGGATCCCCTGACCCGCCTTCGGTATTGGGCCGGCGCCACCCGCCGGTTTCCCTTGGACGCCCAGGAGACAGTGCTCGTGGATCGCGGACGGGACGCGGTGACCTTGCACGAACACTTCACGTGGCTGGAAATCCCCGACGACTGGGGAACGCACCCGGTTCGCGTGGCCCCGGTCAGTCCGACCCTCGGGCTCGCGCTCATGAAGGACCAATCGTTCCCTGTCGAGTTCTCGCGTCCACCCTTTGACTATGAAATCCCGACGCCGTACGGGCCCTTCTTCGGGGTGCAGGATGTCGATGCCTACGACATGACCTTCCACGTGCTGCAGTACGTGAATGAGACCGAGGCGCCCGTGTCCCCCCTCCCAACCAATGCACCGCCCGTGGTCCGCGAGGCCCTCGATCGACTGCAAAATGTTGCCCGTGCCAAGTTCCCATCTCCCGACCGTTACGAACACGATCATGGCGGGATGAAGAACTTCTGTTGGGCGATCCTCGGGGATCAATGGTACGCCAGGGCGATTCCCTACTATGACGAACGGACGCGCCGCAACGCCCTTGAGAGCCTTCGGCACTATGTTCGCGATGAGGTCCTCGTCCCGGAACGCTACCGGCAACGCGAATTCCCCGAAGGCTCCGGCCACACCTACCTGGTCCTGGAGGGACCCGGCATCGGTTCATTCGGGGCGCTTGGCGACGCGGGGAAGATCGCGGCGGATGTGCTCGAGACGATCTGGGCCTACGCCCACTACACCGGAGATCACGCCGTCGTCCGCGAGCGCTGGCCCCTGATTCGAAAGCTGTTCACAACCGCGGCTCAGACCCGGTGGGTTGGCTTCGGCCGGGATGAGATCGCCGAATTGGGCGACGAGGCCCCACCGGCCATCGCATTCGCCCGCCTCGCGTATCTGGCCGGCGATCTCGACGCCTACCGTTACGCCTGCGGCATCGTCGCCCGCGAACTCACCGTTGCGTACGTCAAGCAGCGAGGCGCCGAATGGTTCCGCCGCCAGCAACCCTGGCACTCGATGGAGTCCATGGACGAGGACGTCCGCCTCACCAACCTCTGGGGGGACCTTGCCGGCTGGCAGATCGACGGTCCCCATTTCCCGCGTGTCACCGGCGAGCGCCAGTACGCCAATCGCTGGGTGCGTTTCCAGGACCTCGACCTCGCCCGCTTTTACCGCGATAACCTGCATGACGACATCGCCAGGGAGATGCGCCAGGTGCTCGACCGCTGGCCGGCCGAACGCCGGCACCGCGACGACAGCCACATCCTCCCATCGCTGGTCCGATTGAATGGCTTCCTCCTGGACGCCTCGCCCGGGGAGCTCGCGACCCTCGGGACTCCCGAACAATTCACGGGACCTCCATCGGGGATCATCGCCAGTTGCATCGCTCTCATTCGCTCGGTCCAGCCCCCGCGCTTCGTCAGACTCATTCCAGGCGCTCCGCCCGCGGAACCGGTTCTGGGTTTGAATCGGGACGTCCCGGGTCCGAACCCCTTTCTCGTCCAGCACGTCGTGGCCGGGACAAGAACCTCGCCGGAATGGCCGCGAATCACCTGGTGGGGCTGGAAGACTCCGACTGGGGCCCCATGGAATTTCGGGGCCGTCCGCACCGGAGATCAACCGGTTCCCCAGGGGGTGGCGACGGAACCGCTGGGCTGGAACACGGTGGAGATCCGGGCGGAATAGGGAGGTTGTCGCAGACCGTGGGCCTCGGAGCACCGACGCGGGCTGAAGCCCGCGCGCCGCAAACACCTACCTCCCGGAGGCAGAGGGAGTACAACGCTATTGACCGCACCCTTGGGATCGAGCCTACGGTCGCCTCATGTCTCCCCAACCCCGCACCCGGCGATCCTTTCTCGCAACGATCCTGGCCTCGGCCTCCGCGCCGTACTTCCTGCGCGCCGCCTCTCCCAACGAACGCTTGAACATCGCCATCATCGGTTGCGGCGGACGCGGGGCGGCCAACCTCGCCGAGGTGAGTTCTGAGAACATTGTGGCCCTCTGCGACGTCAATGAACGCAATCTCGCCGCCGCGGCTGCCAAACACCCGGGGGCGCGGAAGTGCACGGATTTCCGCCGTCTCTACGATCAGGCGGACGCCTTCGACGCGGTGGTCGTGAGCAGCACCGAACATACCCACGCCTTTGCGACGCTGCCGGCCCTGCAACTCCGGAAACACGTCTACTGCGAGAAGCCGCTGAGCCATTCCGTGTGGGAGGCTCGCGTCATCCGCGAAGCGGCGCGGAAGGCGGGCGTCGCCACGCAGATGGGCACGCAGATTCATGCGACGTCCAACTACCGGCGCGTGGTGGAGCTCGTGCAGTCCGGAGCGCTGGGTCCCATCCAGGAGGTCCACGTCTGGGTCGGCCGGGCCTGGGGTCGCCAGGACCCGGAAGCCGCCCAAAGGAATCACGACATTGTGTCCGTCACGGAACGCCCCACCGAGACCTCACCCCTGCCTCCCGGACTCGACTGGGATCTCTGGCTCGGTCCGGCGCCGGAACGTCCCTTCAACGAGGTCTATTTCCCGGGACCCAAATGGTATCGCTGGTGGGATTTTGGTGGGGGCACGATGAGCGACCTGGGGAGTCACTGGAATGACCTTCCGTTCTGGGCACTCGCCCTCGATGCGCCTGAAACCATCTCAGCGGAGGGTCCGCCGCCCCACCCTGAGCTCGCGCCCGCCAGCATGTCCGCCACCTACCAGTACCCCGCTCGGGGCAAAAGACCCGCCGTTCGCGTCACCTGGTACCAGGGGGAGAAGAAGCCCGCCCTCTGGCGCGACGGCGGCATCCCTCGGTGGGACAGCGGGGCCCTGTTCGTCGGCGACGCCGGCATGCTGCTGGCCGACTACGGCAAACACACCCTGCTGCCGGAGGACAAGTTCCGGGATTTCCGGCCGCCCGCCCCGACCCTTCCCGAAAGTTCCGGTCACCACCGCGAATGGATCCATGCGTGCAAGACCGGCGCCCCTACGACGTGTCATTTCGATTATAGCGGCGCGCTCACGGAGGCAAATCACCTCGGCAATGTCGCCTATAGAACGGGACGCACCCTCGAATGGGATCCGGTGAAACTGGAGGCGCGCGGCGTGCCCGAGGCTGCCCCCATCATCCGACGGGAGTACCGGAAGGGTTGGCGTCTTGAGGCGTGAGTTTTACACCACACCATGCGATTGGCCTGCTGCACGCCAACCGGTCAATGCTCCGTCGTCCGCGATCCGGAATGGGATGCTTTTGCGGGCGGGGAGGTGTCGGCCCGGTCGGGGGGTCGCGCCGCCGCCCGGGGTGGCTCCCCCAGGACCGATGAGAGCACGTCGTTCACGGTCGCCGCGACCGCCTCCCGTTGCGGAGTTTTGGGCGGCATCGCGGTCAGGACCTCCTTGCGCGAAAGCCGATTCGACACCAACGGCTTCGGTTCCTCCACCAACGAACCTTGACCGGGATGTTCGCCCAGCCAGGTGACCTTCCCGGATTCGATGTCATAGACAGCGCCCTCGACGCGCGTCATGCCTTTTCGCAGCTCGTCGCGAACGATTGAACTGCGGCGAAGAATATTGGACATCGCCTCCCAGACATTCTCCTCGACGGCGCGCGGCAGCCAAGTGTTGGTGTCTGACGAATGGGATCGCGCCCGTTCCACGGCTGGCCGGATCGAATCCACCACCTGCGGCAACAGACCCGGCAGTTTTTCGTCCCCCAAGGCAGCGGTGACGGCGCCGCAGCGCGTGTGGCCGAGCACCACAAGCAGCGGCGTGTGCAGGTGGCCGACGCCATACTCGATCGAGGCAACCTCGTCCGTGCCCGCCACGTTGCCCGCGACCCGGACCGTGAAGATCTCGCCAATGCCGCGATCAAAAATCATTTCAACGGGCACGCGCGAATCGGAGCACGCAAGCACGGTGGCCAGTGGCGTCTGACCTTCGGCCGCCGTCAACTTCCTCTGCCGGGAATCGATGGCGGGGTGTTGTGGCGCGTCCGAGGCGAAGCGCGCATTCCCTTCTTTCAACAACACGACCGCGGCTTCGCGAAGCATGCGCTGGACCTGCAGCCCCACGACCGGCTCCGCCGCCGGGATGGCGGTGGTGACCACAAGAGGCAGGAATAAACACAGCGACCGGAGCAGCCGCCGACGCAGGGAGGCGGACACCCGGCGCTCCGCCTCGTCATCGCGGCGGCTGCGGAAGTGCGGTTTATGGAGAGCCTCCCGTTCCGAAGAGAACGGCTCACCTGCCGTGAACGACGACGGTGAGCGCTCACCCGCCTCCGCACTCGCGGGGGCACCCTCTCCCGTCCGACGGGAGAGGGACGGGGTCGGGGCCGGTTGATGACGAGCCGAGTCTGGCGATGAAATGACCACAGCGTGGATGGAATGCGCGAAAGGCGCGTCCGTCAGGCAAACTATCGGAGTGCGAAGTCCTCAACTTAAGAGCCCGTCCGAGTGCGCCCTTGAAGTCGAGCTTGCACAGGTTCCAAGCGGTCGCGACGGCATGCCCGGCCGCCCCCGGCGGCGTTCGCGCCCTTATCCCTTTCTGGCCACGCTCGCATGGCGCGCCCGACCATCGGCCCAACGGCGCAACGAATCCACCTGTTCGGCCATCGTCCGGGCCAAAGGCACCGTTGCATGCAACTCACCCAGGATGTGGGCACCGGTGAGTTCCTCCTTGCGATGAAAGGCATCGAAAAGCGCGGCGACGACGCTTTGCTCGATCTCGGCGCCACTGAAATCGACGCTCGCGCGAACCAGGTCGGCCAGATCGAAGAGCGCCGGGTCGCGCCCGCGCCGCGCAATGTGGATGCGGAAGATCTCGGCCCGCTCCTCGTCCGTGGGGAGATCGACAAAGAAGATCTCGTCGAACCGCCCCTTGCGAAGGAGTTCGGGCGGCAATTCGGAGATGTCATTGGCGGTGGCGGCGACGAAGACCGGGGCGGACTTCTCCGCCAGCCAGGTGAGGAACGTGCCGAAGACCCGGGCGGTGGTCCCGCCGTCCACCGACGCCGAACCACGAGCCCCGGCAAAGGCCTTGTCGATCTCGTCCACCCAGAGGATGACCGGGGCGACCGATTCGGCGACGGCGATCGCTCGACGGGCGTTTTCTTCGGACGAACCGACCAGGCTTCCGAACATGCGCCCCATGTCAAACCGGAGGAGCGGCAGGCGCCACTGACTGGCAACAGCCTTGGCACAGAGGCTCTTTCCGCATCCCTGCACCCCGAGCATCAAGACGCCCCGCGGCGCGGGCAGGCCGAAGGCCTGGGCCTCGGGTGTGAATGCCAGGGCGCGCTTGACCAGCCACTCCTTCAATTCCGCGAGCCCACCCACGCTCTCGAAGTCCTCCTTTGCATCGTAGTACTCCAGAAGCCCGCTCTTGCGGATGATCTGCTGCTTCTCGAAAAAGATCTCATCCAGATCCTCGACGGAGAGGCGCTCCGACTTGACGACGATCTTCGCAAACACGTTTTCAGCCTCGCTCATCGTGAGGCCAAGCGCTGCCTGCAGGAGGCGTTCGCGTCCAGCCTCGTCCAGGTCCACCGTGATATTGCCGAATGGCCGAACCTCGTCCGTGATCCGGTCGAGCAATCGACCGAGGTCCGCCTTGCCCGGCAGCGGAAAGGTCAGGACGGTGATTTCCTTGTCGAGTTCAGGGGGAATCTCGAGGACAGGCGAGACGAGGATGATCGTTTTGTGACTGTTTTGAAGGTGGAGCGCGATCTCCTTGAGCCGACGGATAACCTCGATTCGGGACCGCTCGAGAAATGGATGAAAATCCTTGAAGAGGAACAACGCCGGTTCAACGAGGTCGATCACCTCGTTCAGCGCGGCCAACGGCTCGCGGGTGGGAGAGTTCCGGGTCTTCTGCGATTGAATCGACGTGCCGGCGGGAACCAGGCCCGTGGTGATGCTCCACTCGAAGATCTTCTTCTGGCCCCGGTCAGCCATCTCGCGGATCGACGCCTGAACACGCGCCTCCTCGCTGGTGACGAGGTAAAGGATCGGGTATCGGGCACGGATCAGGATGTCGAGTTCCGTCTCGAAATCCATGGTCGGGTTTTCGCCGCAATTTCAGAGGCCTGCACGCGACCGCCGCCCCTCACTCCCCTTTCCCGTTGGGTGGGCGGAGGCGCCCGAAGGGACCTCATCCCATCCCTCTCCCCTTCCGAGGCCTCCGATGGGAGAGGGTGCGCCCGCGAGTTCGGGCGCGGGTGAGGGTTGCCCGGCTCGGTTCATGGCTGGGACGAAGCTATCCATCCAATCCCAGAAGGCGCTTCCACCACGGGCGCGGGGGCTTGCGATCGGCGGCAATGGACGCCTCCAAACGCTCGGCGACGCCGGGTGGCACCGACAGCGCCTCGCGGTCCTGCCGGATCGCCTCCTCGGCGATGGCGAATTCGAGCCGGACCGAACCGGTGGTTTGTGCCTGGGCAGCGGTTTCCTGCTGCCGTTCGCCCTGGATGAGGCGGGTCACTCGTTTCATGGCATCAAGCAGTCTCTGTGAACCGGGCGGCGAAGGCCTTCCGGGCCCGGTGCAATTTGCCCCTCACCGCGTCCGCCGTCTGGCCGGTCAATTCGCCCACCTCCTCGTAGCTGAGATGTTCATCCGCCACAAGAAGCAGCAGCAGACGATACTCGGGAGTGAGCCGGTCCAGGGCGCCGCGAATGCGTTCGCCGAGTTCCTTGACCTCCAGGATCCGCAGCGGGGAATTGCCCGGGTCCTCCGCGGTCTCCCACACGACGTCATCCACGTGGGTGACAAGGTGTCGCGCGGCCCAGCTCGCCTGGATGTTCCGACAGTGATTGATCGCGATCCGGTAAAGCCAGGTCCGCCACGCCGACTCCCGACGAAACGTATCCAGGTGACGCCACGCCTTGAGGAACACATCATGCGTGACATCCTCGGCGCGGTCCGGGTCCCCGAGATATCGAAGGGCGAGATAGTAGATCGCGCGACTGTGTTCCTGATAAACGCGCGCGAACTCCTCCGAACCGAGGCCAGGAGGATCCGGTTGCTGCGTCTGAACCCTGTGCATCTCGATCACCGCGGCTGGCATCGCCAGTTTGACCGGGCGCGGGGCGGAATGTCACGGCCTGGACTGCGGCAGGCTCCGGAGCATGCCTGTCCGTGGCTGCCTCATCGGAGCTGGCCGGAGAGCACCTCCGGGTCATGGGTCGGCGCCTGGCAGGCGGTCCCGGTGCACACGTAGGCCGTCGGACGATCGTCCCGGGCTGGCAGCGTCCGAGCAAAAGGCTCTACAGGACCCGCGGTCCCGAGAATGACATGGAACGGCTGAAAGACACCATGGGCGGCCCTCAACAGATCGCGGACCGCGTCCGAAGCGCGGTCTCCGGCCACGACCACCCGACGGGGTTCCTCCAGTGAAAAATCCACCGCCGAAAGCATGGCCGGCATGGCCTGAGGCGTCTTCATCAGGCGTTCTCCGAACAAACGCAGGGTCCCCTCCGCCGCCCCCCGGTATTCGCTTCGATCCGTGATCGCCGCGAGCCGAAGAAGGGCCAGCGCGGCCACCGAGTTCCCAGAGGGTTCCGCGCCATCGTAGTCCTCCTTCACGCGCAGAATAAGATCACCGGCTTCCCCGGCGCTCTGCCAGAAGCCGCCATCCTCGGAGTCGTGAAATCGAGCGATCATGGCATCGGCGAGATTGGTGGCGAAGACGAGGTGAGCCGGATCCAAAGTCGCTTCATAGAGATCGAGGACACCGTCGAGGAGAAACGCATAGTCGTCGACGAGTTGAGCCGAGTCGCGCTGTCCGTCCCGCCAGCGGTGGAACAGGGTGCCGACCGGTCGGCGGGCGGTGTCACTGGAGGCGCGGGAGGCAATGCCGTCCGCGGCCTGCGAAGCCTCGTTCGTGCCCGGGACCCATAGATGGCTCTGCAGGAATTCCAGGTTCCGAATCGCCGCGTCGAGCCACTTCGGTTCGTCCAGCACAAGAGCGGCGCGGGCCATGCTACCGAGCATGAGCCCGTTCCACGAGGTCAGGACCTTGTCGTCAAGATGGGGCCGCGCCCGGTGGGATCGGGCCTCGAGCATCCGGGCCCTGGCGGCGTTCAGGAGCGCGGTCTCCGCCTCCGTCAGTGCCGGGTCCGCAACATGCAGGACATTCTGATGCGGCAGTGGATCCGGGTGACTGTGGTCGACGAAATTCCCAGTCTCCGTGACTCCGTAGTAGCGTTCGACGACCGGAAACTCCTCCGGCGTGAGCAGGGATTTCAACTCGGCACGACTCCAACAGTAGAACTTGCCCTCGTGGCCTTCGCTGTCGGCGTCCTCGGCGGAGTAGAAGCCGCCCAAAGGATGCGTCATGTCGCGGAGAGTATAGCCGACGGTGGACCGGACAACCTCGGCGAATCGCTTGTCGCCGCTGACGAGATAGGCATCGAGGTAGAGCTGAATCAACTGGGCGTTGTCATACAGCATCTTCTCGAAGTGCGGCACGATCCATTTCGCATCGACGGAGTAGCGCGCGAAACCTCCCCCCAGTTGATCATGCATTCCCCCGGCCGCCATGCGTTCGCAGGTATGAAGCACGCTCCGGACGATCTCCGGGTCCTTCATCCGGTGACCGTATTCCAGGAGAAAGGAGGGCTGGCAGGGGCGCGGAAACTTGGGAGCGCCACCGAAACCGCCATTCCCGGGGTCATACTCGGCCTCGAGCACATGGGCCGCATGGGAAAGGACAGCCGCGTTCGCGGGCGAATCGCCGCTGGTCGCCTGTTGCTGGACGAATGCGCGAAGCCGTTCCGCCATGTCGTTGGCCGCCTCCACCACTTCGCCACGCCGGGACTTCCACAGGTCGGCGATCTGGCGGAGGACATCCATGAAACCAGGTCGGCCCTGGCGCCCGGAGGGCGGCCAGTATGTGCCCCCGTAGAAAGGCTTGAGGTCCGGCGTCAGGAAGACATTGAGCGGCCAGCCGCCGGAACCCGTGCGGGCCTGAACATAGGTCATGTAGATCTTGTCGACGTCCGGCCGCTCCTCCCGGTCGACCTTGATGCTGACGAAGGCGGCGTTCAGAACGGCGGCCGTCGCGGCGTCTTCGAAGGACTCACGTTCCATGACGTGACACCAGTGGCACGTCGAATACCCAATGCTCAGGAAGATCGGTTTGTTTTCGGCGCGGGCCCTGGCGAACGCCTCCGGACCCCACGGATACCAGTCCACCGGGTTGTGCTGGTGCTGGAGCAGGTACGGCGACTTCTCCTCCGCGAGGCGATTCGTCGGCAGGGCCGGGGCCGTCTGGGAAAATGGACTGGTCGACACGTTGGCTTCTGGGTTCCGGGTATGCGCCTGGCTGAGAACCAGCCAGGCGCCAACCCCGAGGACAATCCGGGACGGAACCCGCTCGGGAAAGGCGCGGATGATTCCCACGCAAAGAGACCGTAGCAGGCATGACGACGGACGCCAGTCCGCTGCCGACCCCCGACGGAGGCCTTTGAGAGCGTCGAAAAGATCGGAGTTCCGAAGGCGACGGCCCACGAAACCGCGAAATCCCGGTCAGGCGCGATACTGTGGGGCCGGACCGCGGCCTTTAGGCCGCTTCAACGGGACGGCACGGGACGTGGCGTCGGCCGACAGGAACTTCGACGCGCGTGCCGTCGGGGTATTGAAGCGGCCTAAAGGCCGCGCTCCGGACCAGGATCGCATCTGACTTTGAAACTCCGAGGCGGCCCTCACCCTACCCTCTCCCAGTGGGCCCTCCGGGAGAGGGAGCGCCGCCACGACACCCGTCACTGCGGAATCAGGAGCAAACGATAGAACCGCACCGATGGCGCGCCCGCGCCCGTGCCCGAGTTTGGGTCGATGAACCGGTAAGGCGGGGTGTCCAGTTGGAAGTCGGTCAGCCTCTCCCACGTGACCAGGTCCGCCGACACCTCGAGTTCGTACTGCACCCCCGTGTCCCCATTGGCGCTGATCTCGACGAAATCGCCCTGTCGCGTGATCGCCAATTGGGCCCCTTCCCCGGTGACCGTAATCTGAATCGCGGTCGAAGCGGTCAGGACCGGGGATCCGCCATCGCCGGCCTTCAACGTCACTGTGTACTGGCCGACCTGGGATTCGGTCGGCGTCCAGGTGACCGCCCCCGTTGCCGCGTTTACGGTCATGCCCGCCGGCGCATCCTCCAGGCTGTAGGTCAAGGTGTTCGCAGGAAGGTCCTCGTCGGTTGCCACCGCCTGGATATTGACCGGGAGGTTGAAGTGCACGGATTGGCTCGCGATGGGCTCGAGGACGGGCGCCAGGTTCACTTCGGTCACAACCACGTTGAAGCTGTTGGTAATGCTCAGGTGCGAACCGCCAGCGGCCGCATTGTCGTCCGTCACCACGACGGTGACGATGTTCGTGGACGGCCCCTGGGCTTCGGTCGGCGTCCAGGCGATCGCGCCCGTCGCGGTATCGAGCGTCATGCCGGAGGGTGAAGCGAGAAGGCTGTAGATCAGAGGATTGGCGGGAACATCGCTGTCGGTTGCCGAGACGGATACCGCGAGTGGCGTGAGTTCGGCAAGCATCTGGTCGGCTGGCACGGTGAGAACCGGCGGCGCGTTCACCTCGCTCACGACGACCGTGAACGCATTGGTCACGCTCAAGGTTGTCGCATTCGCGGCGAATGGGCTGGCGTCCGAGACAACCACCATCACGACGTTGGTCGAGGGACCCTGCGCCTCCGTCGGCGTCCAGGCAATTGCGCCCGTGGCAGGGTCAATCGTCATTCCAGCGGGCGGCGCCGCCAGGCTGAACACCAGCGGATTGGCCGGCATGTCAGGGTCGGTCGCCATCGCCTGGACGGCGAGACTGCCGAGTTCGGCAAGGGTCTGGTTGCCCGGAGGGGTGAGCTGCGGCGGCTGATTGATCTCGCGAACCACGACGGTGAACTGGTTCGTGACGCTGAGGTGCACCGCGTTGACCGCCGGCGGATTATCGTCCGTGACGACAACCGTGATCGTGTTGGTGGACGGCCCCTGGGCCTCGGTGGGCGTCCAGTCGATCGCGCCGGTCTCGACGTCGATCGTCATCCCGTCCGGAGGCGAGACCAGCGAGAACGTCAGCGGGTTGGCCGGCACATCGGCGTCGGTCGCGCTCGCGGAGACGTGCAGCGGGGTCGCTTCGTCGAGTGCCTGGTCCGACGGCACGGTGAGTTGCGGCGCCGTGTTGACCTCGTTCACCACCACCGTGAAGCTATTGGTGCGGATGAATTCCTTTCCGTTCACGACATCGGTCACCGTGGCAACGATGACGTTGGTGCTCGGGCCATCCGCCTCCGTCGTGGCCCAGGCAATCGTCGCATTGGTGGGGCCAACCAACGTGAGCGTCGGTCCAACGGGCGCGGACAGGAGTTGAAACTGGAGTGGCTTGGCGGGTGCGTCCGGATCCTGAGCCGCGAGGATCGCGGCGAGGGGCATGGATTCGTCCAGAACCACGGTATCGGGAACGATAAGATCGGGAGGAACGCGGGACTGACGAATGTCATAGCCTCCGGTCTGGGCGGGGTACGTGGCGCTGACGAAGAGGTTGTACGTACCCGCGTTGGTGATGGTCAGGTTGACCACGCCCTTGCGCGCGAAGCTGTTTCCGCTCGTCGTTTCCCGCAGGAGCGCACCATCGGGGCCATAGAGACGGATCCAGGGCGTGAAGTTGGTGGCCGTGACTGTCAGCACATTGCTGTCGCCGGGGGTCCCAATGAACGACCAGAGATCCAGGTCCCCATTCGCGATGGCCGCAGTGTGGTGAAATGCGTTGGTCAATGATCCCCCCTCGTCCCCCTCACTCACCACGATTTCCCCGGGGGATTTCGCGAATCCAACCGTGTAATCCCCGACTTGCGTGGGGTAAGTCGCACTCAACACAAGGGTGTAGGACCCCGTCTCGGGAGCCGAAAGGGTGAGGACACCATCGCGGGCAAAGGAATTGCCCGAAATCGTGTTCGTAACGAGGTTGCCGGACGGTCCGTAAAGCTGAAGCCAGGGTGTGAAGGTCGTCGCTCCGGCCCGCAGCATCAATCCGTCCCCTGAATCGGCCTCAAAACTCCACAGGTCCAGGTCTCCAATGATCAGGTTGCCCGAGTTAGAGGCGCCATTCTCCATCGGACCGCCCTGGTCGTCGGGAGAAATCACGAAGGCGCCAGGCGCCCTTGCAAGGTGCAGCGTGTAGTCGCCTGCCTGCCCGGGATAAGTCGCGCTCACAACAAGGGTGTACGTGCCGGTGTCAGGCGCTGAAAGATTAAGAACGCCATCGCGCGCGAACGAATTGCCGGAGAGGGTATTGGTGACCAGGGCGCCCGTGGGACCGTAAAGCTGCAACCAGGGCGTGAAGGCGTCGGCGGCCGCGCCGACTCGAAGCATCAGACCATCCCCCGCGTTGGCATCGAAGCTCCAAAGATCGAGATCGCCGCGGATAAGGTTGCCGGAATTGACCGCCCCATTCTCCATGGGCCCTCCCTGGTCGCCGGGAGACACGACAAAGGCGCCAGGCGCCTTCGCCAGGTGCAAGGTATAGTCTCCGCTCTGACCGCTGTACGTCGCGCTCACGACAAGCGTGTAAGTACCGGTCTCGGGGGCGGAAAGATTCAGGAAGCCGTCGCGTGCGAAGGAATTGCCGGAGAGGGTATTGGTGACAAGGTTGCCCGCCGGACCATAAAGCTGCACCCAGGGTGTAAAGGCATCATTGTCCGCGCCGACTCGAAGCATAAGACCATCCCCTGCGGCGGCGTCGAAGCTCCATACATCCAGGTCACCGACAACCAGGCTCGCAGAAGTTACGGCTCCATTCTCGAGTGGGCCCCCCTGGTCTTCCGGCGAGACGACAATCGCACCGGGGGCCCTCGCCATATTGACGATGTAGTCGCCAATCTGGCCGGCGAACGCCGCGCTGGCGACCAGGGTGTAGGTCCCGGTCTCCGTCGCCACAAGGTTGAGGACGCCATCACGCGCGAACGAGTTGCCCGAAGTCGTGTTGGTGACGACGCCCCCGGAAGGACCGTAAAGCTGGAGCCACGGAGTCAGGGAAGCCGATCCCATCCGTATCATCACGCCATCGCCCGCAGTCGCCGTGAAACTCCAGAGATCAAGGTCCCCCAGCGTGAGCGTCGCCGCCTGGCTGGCGCCATTCGGTAGCTCGCCCCCGTCATCGCCCGGGGTGACCGTGAAGCTTCCAGGCGCCACCGCGACGTGAAATCCGTAGGAACCTGCCTGCGTGCCAAATGCCGCGCTCACCAACACGGTATAGGTGCCCGCGCTCGTGGCATCCGCCAGAAGGTGCCCATCGCGTGCAAAAGAGTTGCCCGCGGTGACTTCGTCGATCGGTGCATTGTCGGGACCGAACAACTGGATCCGCGGGGTGAAGTTCGTCGCCCCAACGCGCACGAAGATCGAACCCCCGGCCGCCGCAGTGAACGTCCAGGAGTCGGACGCCCCTGTCGCCAGCGTTCCTGTTCCCGCCTCGCCATTGCCTATGGCGCCCTGACCCCAGGAAGCCATCGACAGCACACCCAGGTACATCGCGGCCAACCAGGCGCGAGTTGCCGCGACCATCTGAAACGGTTTCAACGAGCGGAACGCAGGGGGTGGGGAGATGCTCATGGTGCAATTCGGGTGGACTCCAGGGCAAAGACACGCTGTCCATCGGCAGACCGACAGGCGCCTGGGGCTTGGATCGGTAACACGCAGGACGACCGGCTTCGGATCGAATCAAGAAAGTCCAAATGAACGGACCCTGAGAATCCCGAAGAATAGTTTCTATTCAAGAAGAGATTACTGAAACTTCCTAGGCGATTCCAATAGCCGCCCCGACCTGCCCTCAATCGTCTCCGCGGGTTCCGCTCGGATTCATCCCCTGCAGGCGGCGTAAACTTCGTTACCTGTCGCGGCGCAGGAGAAATTCCGCCAGCGCCCGCAAGGGTGTGGCACGACGCCCGAGAGGCTTGAGGGCGTCAAAGGCCTTCTGTGTCAGGCGTTCGGCAATACGCCTGGAACGTTCCAGACCGACAATTGCGGGGTAGGTTGCCTTCGCCGCGTGGGCATCCTTTCCCGCCGTCTTTCCCAACACCTCGGACGTCTGCGTCACGTCGAGGATGTCGTCGATCACCTGGAAGGCGAGGCCAACGCGATATCCGAAATCCGAAAGCGCCTCGAGTTGAGCAGGGCTGCAATTGGCGCTCATGCCGCCGAGACGGACGGAACAGCGGAGCAACGCCGAGGTCTTGCGCTCGTGAATGTAGCGCAACTGGGGGACCGTCAGGCTCCGTCCCTCGCCTTCGAGATCGGCCGACCTGTCCGGCGATCAGTTGCAGCGAACCCGCGGCCGTCGCCAGTTCCGTGAATTTCGTCGGGCCACGCGGGTACGCGCGGTTTGGGATCCGCGCCGGCAAGGATCTCGAAGGCGGCCGTGAGGAGGGCATCACCGGCGAGCACCGCCATTCCCTCGCCAAAGACCTTGTGATTGGTTGGCTTGCCCCGCCGGAAATCATCGTTATCCATGGCCGGCAGGTCGTCATGGATCAGCGAATAGGTGTGGATGCACTCCACGGCGCATGCTGCCGGAAGGGAGGGTTCCCACCGGCCGCCGCACGCCTCCGCCGCTGCCAACACCAGGGTCGGGCGGATCCTCTTTCCCCCTGCGAACAAGCTGTAGTGGATCGCCTTGTGAAGCGTGGCGGGCCGGGTCGACGCTCGCGGGAGCAACCGGCGCAGGGCCGCATTCGTCGTGTCGACGGAGCGACGAAGGTAATGCCCAAGGTCGAAAGCCCGTTTGCTCTTCGCGCGTGAAGCCTCGGACGCCATGTGTCGGGTCGTTGTAGGTAGCCGCGGGCAGGGTCCGCAAGCGTTTCTGTGCAAGTTTGGGATTGCCGTCTCCAGCCAACACCCTATTTTTCAAGACCCGGTCCGATCGGGAGACCCTCGCCGTGAATTCAGAATTGATGCGCAAAGCCCTGGAGAAGATTGGCAATCCCAATGTCCTCGTGAACCTCGTCTCCCGGCGGGTCCGCCAGTTGAATGCTGGGGGCGGCGGTTTGGGGCGGCCATTGATCTCCGATACCGGCGGTTGTGGGCTCGCGGATATTGCCCTGATTGAAGTGATAGAGGAGAAGGTCACCTGGGAGCCAGCCCTCGACGAAATCGAAGCCGAAACGACCCGAAAGCGGCGTCGCCGGGGACCTACCTTGTAGGAATTATCGGGAATCGGATCCGCCGGCCCTCGCCGCGGTCCTTTCCCGTCGATCCGAAGGAGGCGGGTGAGTGTCGGGGCGCGGTTCAAGCAATTCGCGCCCTGTTGGGAGCAACGCAGGCACCAACGATTCCGGCGCATGGACCGAGCGGGCAGCCTGTGTGACCATGGCGGACATTGTCTCCAATCCGAAGGCCCTCCGGGACTATCACATCCTGGAAAGGTTCGAGGCCGGGATCGTTCTGCGCGGGACAGAGGTCAAGGCCCTGCGAGCCGGCAAAGGCCAGCTTGCGGACGCCTTCGCGCGGGTGGAAAACAATCAGGTCTGGCTTCACAACGCGCATATCGACGAGTATGCCTTCGGCAATCTTCAGAACCATATCCCCAAGGCACCGAGGAAATTGCTGCTGCACAAGCGCGAGATCCGGAAGCTCCTCGGCTTTTCGACGATCAAGCGGCATGCGTTGATCCCCCTCTCGCTGTACTGGAAAAACGGACGGGTGAAGGTCGCGCTCGCCGTTGGCCACGGAAAACAGGTCTTCGATAAGCGGGAAGACCTGAAACGTCGGGACACGGAGCGGGACCTTCGCCGCGCCCTGAGCGCGAGAAAGAGCCTTTGATCGATAGTCGCGGTTGTCTCCCGGGGATCGAGTGTGGGGTGCGGGATTCTTGACGACTTGGCGACTCCCCCGGACGGCTCCTCCCTTCACGGACGGAAACGGTGCAACTTCCACACGGATGAGGGGGTCTTGCGTCCATCAGGTCGGGGTACTCCCCGACGCACTTCACAACCATCAATCCACACGTCGTCATGATTCCCACGCATACTCTTCGATCCACCGTCCTGACCGCGGTTCTCGCGGGCAGCCTCTGTCTGCCTCTGTTGGGGGAGGAACCACCAGCAGGCTATGTCGATCTCGGGAAATTCATTCCGCCCTCCGGGGGCGGACAATTCGTCGAGGTCAACGTCCAGGGCGACCTTCTCAATCTGGCGGCCCGCCTCACGGAGAAACAGGAACCCGAGGTCGCCGATCTGCTTCGCGGATTGAAATCGGTCAGGGTCAATGTCGTGGGGATCGACAAAACCAATCGCGAGGACATCACCGAACGCGCCCGCAGCCTTCGGGAGGAACTCGAATCCAAGGGCTGGAATCGGTTGGTGACGGTGCAGGACAAGGGCCAGGACGTCGCCGTCTATCTGAAACACCGCGGCGAAGAAGCCATCGAAGGGGTGGTCGTGACTGTCGTGGACGGAAAGAAGGAAGCGGTGTTCATCAACATCGTGGGTGACATCCGCCCCGAAAAGATCGCCGTGCTGGGCGAACGCCTCCACATCGAACCGCTGAAAAAGATCGGGGCCACAATCAACAAATCGTGACCACGCGCGCAATCGCGATGGCCGGCCCGACGCCCGTCATCGCTCCGCGGTACATCCTTCCTGAGACCCTGGATTTCCATGAAGCCTCCTCCGTCCTCTCCGGGTGCGACCCCGACAAGCGCCGCGGTCGCAGAACCGCCGCCATTCCTTGTGCCGCCCCGTCGCCGATTTCGATGGCGCTACCTCCTCCTCGGAATGGCTGCGGCTTTTGTCGTCGGGATCGTCGCCCTCGTTCTTTCGTTCCTTCCGGGTGGCGATGTGCGGGCCATGAAAGCGGCCGTCTTTGAGAGCGCCCCGGGTGCGTGGGAGCGTCAAATCGAATTCGGCATCGGCCGCCTACCGCTTTTCATGGCTCGGACGGGCCTGAATTATATCGACGTGGATCCCCGTGCCCGCCTCGGCGCGCGCGCTCTGCGTTGCGTGGACGTGGGGATCTACCGGCGAAAGTCATTCGCGACCGACCCGCGCTCGGAGTCCGGCCTTGCGGAGGTGAGATCGGCGATGGCGTCAAGGGGATGGTCCCCGGTCGTTGCCGTCCATGACTGCAACGAATCCGTCCTGGTGTTTCTAAGGTCTGGACCGGGACGCGACGCCAGCCTCCGGGCCTGCGTCTGCGTGATCGACCGAGACCAGGCGGTGCTGGTTTCGGCGCAGGCGCGCCTTCAGCCCCTGATGGAACTGGCGCGAGACGCGATGGCCGAACATCCGCTGGACGAGATCCTGGAGGACCAAGGCCACGGGGGGCTCTGGGGTACCCTGGATCCGGGCCGTTGACCGGGCGAGTTCGAGGTGGCTTCCGTCTGGGGCGTGACACCCCACCAGGGGCGTGCGCGAGGACACGCGGCCTGCAAAGCGCCCGGCAGCCGAATCCAGGACCCCTGTGACCTCACCCGGCCTGAGGGCAGGGAATGACTGCGCCGCTAACCCTTCTTCGCAACTGCCTCCTGCCGGACCCAGGAGCGCTTGGGCGGTTTGACGACGAGCCCCTTTTTGATCGCCTTGGCGGTCACCCGCACATAGCGCACCTCTCCGCTGGGCAACAAGGCCTTGACGCGCTGGAGATTCGGAAAGAAGCGCCGCTTCGTCGTGGCCGTGACGTGCGTTCCAATGCCGCCCTCGCGCTTCGGTTTGCCGCTCCGCCAGATAATGCTGCCCTTGGAGGGCCGCGCCCCGGTCATCTCGCAAATCCGTGCCATCGCTTGATCCTCTTGGTTGAAGTCCGATCGAAAATGAGCAGGCACAGTTACCAAACCGTGGTCCTTGCGGCAAGTCGGATGTGCAGGCGGATTCGGCAGGCCCAGTCAAGGGCCGCCAAAGCCCGAGCGCAGCGAGACACCTCGAAAGCCTCACGCGTGCCGAGTTCGCGCTTTTCATGAGACGCTGTCCTGCCGTAAGAGGCAGGCACGCCAATGGCCTCCGTCCGAGCTTCCCGCGGGACCTCATCCGACCCCGAAGGTTTGGTAGTGCGATTCTGGGGGGTTCGCGGCTCCGTCGCTGTGCCCGGGCCATCGACTGTCTGGTACGGGGGCAACACCGCCTGCGTTGAGGTTCGGTGCGGCTCGGAGATCGTCATTCTGGACGCCGGCACAGGCATCCGTGAACTTGGCAAGGAGCTGGCCCAGGCCTATTCCGCTCGCGCCAGCCGCGTCTGGATCCTTATCACTCACACCCACTGGGATCATATCCAGGGCTTTCCATTCTTCGCGCCCGCCTACCAATCCGGGCACCGGATTCGAATTGTCGGCTGGCGCGGTTCACGGGCAGGCCTCAAGCGGACCGTGGCCGCCGCCGTGGAATCTCCATTTTTTCCCGTCGCCCTTCGGGAAATGCCCGGCAGCATCACCGTCGAGGAATTGGCTGGCTCCACCTTCCGGGTGGGCAAAATGCGTGGCCGGGCGGCCCGCCTGAACCACCCCGGCGGGGGAGTCGGCTTCCGGCTTGATACCGCCCACGGCTCACTCGCCTACGTGCCGGATCACGAGATTCCCTGCTCGGTCGCGGGAACCTCAGGATCAGGCCGGGAGAGAAAGGTGGTGGGCAGGACGCTTCCTCGCGACAGGGCCCGACTGCGTGAGATGGAACTGCTCGTTCGTGAGGTCGACCTCCTGATCCACGACGCCCAATATACCGCGGACGAATACTCGCGTCGGATCGGCTGGGGCCACAGTTGCGTCGACGCGGTGGTGGAACAGGCCATGCGTTGCGGGGCTCGTCGGCTCGTCCTGTTTCATCACGATCCGGACCGTGACGACGGCCAACTCGACACGATTCTCGCACAGGCGCGCGCGCAAGCAGCCCGGGCGGGATCACCGCTGGTCATCGACGCGGCTCGCGAGGGAATGCAGCTCCGTCTTCAAGACGGGCGCTGGCTCGACGCTTCTTGAGTCACCGCATCATTCCCGTCGAGCACGGCAACGGCCGCCGCGTAGAATTCGGTGTGACTGAGACTGATATGAATACGGCGCGCGCCGCCCGCGGCGAAAAGATCGGCGCCCTTGCCGTGTAGGACGACGTACGGCTCTCCAGATGGATGGTGCCGCAGCTCCATGTCGTGCCAACCCAGATTCGCCCCGATTCCTGTTCCAAACGCCTTTGAGATCGCCTCCTTTGCGGCAAACCGCGCGGCGATATGGGGGGCCGGCCGGGCATGCCTTCGGCAGTAGGCAATCTCTGCTGGCACGAGGATCCGTCCAAGAAATCGATCCCCAAAGCGTTCGACCGCGTTCGAGACCCGCGCGACCTCGATGATGTCAATGCCGGTGCCCAGGATCATCCCGGTCCGAGCCGGTAGGCCGCCATGGGTTCCAGGAAGGCCTTGACCGCAGCGGCAATGCCCGTGGCGATGGCACCGCTGACGAGGCTGTGGCCAATGTTGAGTTCGAGCAGGTGGGGCACTCGATCCAGCAGCGCCGGAAGGTTCGCCACGGTCAGGCCGTGGCCCGCGTTCACACCCAACCCGAGTCGATGCGCCCGCTCCGCGCCCTCCGCCAGCCTGGACAATGCCTCGTCCGCGCCCCGGCCGGCAGCGACGCACTCCGCGTAGGCGCCGGTGTGAAGTTCGATGAAGCCGGCACCGGTGCGGGCAGCGACGTCGATCTGGTCGGCATCGGGTGTGATAAACAGGCTCACCTCGATGTCGTCCGCGACCATGCGCTCACAGACCTCCCGAACCCGCTCCAGTTTGGAGACAACGTCAAGGCCTCCCTCGGTCGTGACTTCCTGCCGGTGTTCCGGCACGAGACAGATGATGTCCGGCTTCACCTTCACGGCGATTTCGACGATCTCGGGGACGAGCGCCATTTCGAGGTTCAGACGCGTGCGTACGCGCGAACGCAGACCCATCAGGTCGCGATCCTGGATGTGCCGGCGATCCTCGCGAAGATGAGCCGTAATGCCGTGCGCCCCGGCTTCCTCGCACAGGAGCGCCATTTCCACAGGATCCGGTTCGCCGTATGGCTTCCCGCGATACCGCGCTTCGCGCACCGTGGCGACATGGTCGACGTTGACGCCGAGTTTGAGCATTCGGAGACGGGTTTAGGGTTTTCGATCGGCGTCGGATTCGTTCGGAGCGGGGCGTGCCGGGGGAGCCGGAGCGGCGGTCGTCGTCGTCGACCGTCCCGGGAACGCAGGATCCTCCAGCCATTGCAGCAGGAGGAACATCTCCACCGAGTTCAGTCCGACCTGCGACACCCGGGACACGTCGAGTCGGGTCGGTCCGTCCTGAGTCACCTCGGTGATCGTATTCCCCAGGTAGGGAACGGCATCACGCACCCAATCATAGCCTGGAACATACAGTCCTCCGGCGGGGCTCAACGGGAGATGGGCCATTGATTCGGCGCGTCTCGTCGCCACCTGGGCCAGCTGCATCAAGGCCAACGGCCGACCGTACAGATTGGTCTCCACGCGCGGGCCAATCTTTCGCGGAGGATTGGTGACGACGAGCCGGGTGCTCGACTCCCAATCATACAGGACGAGATTGGTGCGTCCCTCGACCTGGCTGAGGAGCGCCGGGGGAGGCGGTGGACCGCCCCGCGGAGGAAACAGCCCCCCTAAAAGCATCGGCTGCGAGCCCTGTTCACGCGCCTCCAGGAACGGAGCAAAGAAGGGAACGCGGGCGCGCAGCTCCGCGCGCGAGGCCTGATTTGTGAAACGGACCGAGAAGGGTTCGCCATGGAAGACACTGTGCGACATCAGGCGGGCAGAGAGCGGGCTTGCGACCTTCGCAATGATGTTCGTTGGATCATGAACAGGGGCGGCGAAATACTGTTCCCAGGCGGGGCCCGCCATGGTCCAGAGAAAGAGTTGATCGGGCCAGTCCTCGATTCCCAGATCCCTCAGCCACGGCAGGCGTTTCAACCAGACATCCGCGTCGCGGACCGCCGTAAACGCCGCCAGGGGGTCCCGCAACATCGAGACCGGAAGCTTCCAGGAATCCGAAGAGAACTCCAGGGGATGCGCGAAATCGAGGTGGCCTCGCGTCCTCAAATGCCCGTTGGAAACGCGGATCCCCAACTGGACGCGCGGCCATTCCGCCACGGGTCCGGTGGGTTCATCCCGCCAGTTCAGCATCTTCGAGAGGCGCGGAAGGTCCATTTCGAGACCGGCCCACTCCCCGGTCTCCGTCATGAAGGGAACAGAGCCGCCCTCGACCCGGCGTTGGAAGTCCTCGAAAACCCCCTGCCCCGAACCGAGGAGGATCCAACCTTTGACCACGGCGAAACGCGCATTCGAAGCACCGTCGGCGCCCTTCAGTTCCCACGGATCGCCCGGCGCCGGCGCCTTCGCCTTGAAAGCTGCGGCCAGGACCCCTCCCAATTCGCCTCCCAGCGCTGTGGCCTGGTTCGGCTCGAGACGGGAAGCCAGCGCCCAACAGCTCACCTTCCCTTCATCTTCCCGGACCTCCAGAAAGGATTCCTTTTCCAGGAGCGACCTGACGGCCGGTTGAAGTGCGGCCACGTCATTGGTGGAAAGGGAGGCGGCGCCAAACCACGCCGGCATTTCCGCGGCGAGCTTGCTGGTGGTCTCCCGGAGCAGCCGCTGCGACTCCGGAAGGGCCACAATCGTTCGGAGGAACCTCAGGTCGCTCCGAGACGTCACCGTTTCAAGGCCTTCGAAGTGCTCCCGCACAAGGACATCACTCCCGATGGAGGAAACGATCCCGACGTTCCAAGCCAGGATCGCCCCCAAAAGGATTCCCGACCGATGAGAGGCGCGCATAATCAAGTGGCGTTTCCATGCCAAACCCTGCCCCAACTCGCAATCGCCGTTTCCATCGGTTCGGCAGTAAGAGCCACCGGCGGTGAGTGCGAGGACATCGCTTGGTTCATGGGTGGACTTTGGATAGAACCGTCGCCGATGCCCCTCGTCCGCGGTGTACTGCTCCTGGTGTGCCTGGCCCTGGCGGGGGTTCGGGCGCGCTCCGATCCTCCAACCGGGCCATGGCTTTCGGGCCCAGGTTTCCGCCGATTGCCGGTGCGTCCTGCCGCGCGCGACCCGGGATTCACCCGACTCCCGGCCGCGGAACTCGGCATCCTGTGGACCAATACCTGTCCGGCTACCCGATACGCCCGCCGTCAAAACCTGATGAATGGCGCCGGAGTGGCCCTGGGCGATTTCGACGGCGACGGTTGGTGCGACATCTACCTGTGCAACCGGGGGGGCCCCAGCGCACTCTACCGCAATCTCGGGAACTGGCACTTCACGAATGTCACGGAACAGGCCGGAGTCGCCGCCGCCGACCTCTTCGCAAGTGGCGCCCTCTTCGCCGACTTCAACGGCGACGGGTGCCTGGATCTCCATGTCACCTCATTTCTCGGCCCCGACGCCCTGTTCCTGAATCGCGGAGACGGAACCTTCACCAACATCATTCAGGACAGCGGCGTCTCCACGGCAGGCGGCGCCACCTCTTCCGCCGCCGCGGACCTCGACGGTGACGGCGACCTGGACCTCTACGTGGCCCGGTTCGCCATGGAGGCGCTCCTCCGCGACGGTACTGCCATCGTCACCCGCATGGTTGCCGGCCGGCCCGTGGTTGCCGGGCGCGCCGGTCGTCGCATCACCATCCTGAACAACAAACTCTATGAAAACGGCGACCCGGACCTCATCGGACTGAACAAGGACGGGGTCCATTTCGAGGCGATTTCCTGGCAGGACCGCTTCGTGGATGAGACCGGACGGGCGCTGACCGGGCCGCCCCGCGACTTGGGATTCGCGGTTCAACTCCGTGACATCAATGGCGACGGCAGCCCGGACATCTACGTCTGCAACGATTTCCAAACGCCGGACCAATGCTGGGTCAATGATGGGACAGGCCACTTTCACGCCCTCCCGGGTGTCGCCTTGCGCAACATGAGCTACGCCTCGATGGGAGTGGATTTTGCCGACATCGACAGGGACGGATCGCTGGACTTCTTCACCATCGAGATGCTGCCGGTTGATCACTTTCACCAGATGACCCACTTCTTCCGCGGGATCGATCCGGACCTCCATCATCCACGCGATCCGTTGGCCCGTGACGCATTCGCCCGCAGCGTTCTCAACTGGAACCGCGGCGACGGCACTTATGCCGAGATTGCATGGTTCGCAGGCGTCGCAACCAGTGACTGGTCTTGGACACCCATCTTTCTGGACGTCGACCTCGACGGCTACGAGGACCTCCTTTCCTGCGGCGGCTATCCACACGACGTCAATGACCTCGACTTCGCGGGCCGCGGCGGTCGCGGCGAGGGCCGCGCCATCAACACCGAGTTCACCACGCGCCTGGAGCAGTTCCCGACCCTGGACGCCCCCCACCTGGCATGGCGCAATCGTGGCAACCTCACCTTCGAGGATCGAAGTGCCCGATGGCACTTCGACGACCGACTCGTCACCCATGGAATGGCACTGGCCGACCTCGACAACGACGGGGACCTCGACGTGGTCGGCAATGTCTTCAATCAACCGCCACTCATCCACCGCAATGACGGTTCTGCCCCGCGAATCGCCGTGCGCCTCGAGGGTCGCCAACCCAATACCCATGGAATCGGCGCCCGAATTCGCCTCCTGGGCGGCCCCGTCCCCCAGCAACAACAGGAAATGCTCGCCGGCGGCCGTTATCTCTCCTGCGACCAAACCCAACGCACCTTTGCCGCAGGCACTTCCAACGCGCCGTTGACCCTTGAGATTCGCTGGCGCTCCGGGGAACTGACGGCCATCCCAAATGCCGTTCCCGACTCGATCTACATCGTCGACGAGCCCATTCCCGCTTCCATTACCCACGCGTCGCCCAGCGTCGCAGAAGAAGCTCCGCTCTTCACCCGGATCCCGGTGCCGGCGGAATTCCAGCATCATGACGCTCCGTTCGACGAATCAGCCCGACAATCACTTCTTCCGTGGCACCTGGCCTTTCAAGGCCCAGGGGTCGCCTGGTCCGATTGGGACGGTGACGGACAGGACGAATGTCTCGTCGGAAACGGCCGCGGCTTCCGTCTCGCGTCCGGGCGTGTCGCTCGTCGGTCGCCAGACATCGTCCCCGTCCATGCCGGGCTGGACGGCATCCTTCCGGATGATGGTCTGGGCCTCCTCTCGGCCGATCTTGGCCACGGCCACAAATCCGTCTTCGTCTCTGTAGCGCGCTATGAGGACGACACGCGCCCAACCGCAACGGTGGAGCGCTTCGACTCGACCGACTCCGTTTTTCACTCCGCGGCATCGCTACCCTTCGGCCGCGGCAGCCCCGGCCCGCTCGCGGCCGCGGACCTGGACGATGACGGTGACCTCGATCTCGTCGTTGGCGGAAGACTCCTTCCCGGCCGCTACCCCGAACCAGCGGATACGCTCGTCTACACCAATCACCTCGGTACCCTGAGTCCCGACTCCACCGCCTCCGCGCCGCTCAGGCAGGCAGGACTGGTCACCGGCGTCCTCTTCGTGGATCTGGACGGCGACGGTCGACAGGAATGCGTTTTGGCCTCCGAGTGGGGTCCCCTCCGCGTCTTCGCGTGGCACCGCGGTCAACCCGTCGAGCGAACCTCCGCGCTAGGTCTTGCCGCCATCCGCGGCGTGTGGCAGGGCCTTGCGGCTGCAGATTTTGACGGCGACGGCAGGCTGGATCTCGTCGCCGCGAACTGGGGACGCAACAGCCATCAACAACGCGCACCGGCGGGCCCCTGGCGACTCACCTATGGCGATTTCGATGGGGACGGAAGGCTTTCGATCATCGAGTGCTACCTGGATCCCCTGTGCGCGAATTTCGTGCCCACCCGGACCCAGGACGTGCTTGCCACGGAACTCCCGTGGCTCAATGCCGCGTTTCCCACCCATGCCGCGTTCGGACGCGCCTCGGTGGCCCAGCTTCTCGGAGAGCGCGTCTCCCTATGCGCCTCGGTCGAAGCCACCACCCTCGCCTCGGTGGTCCTCCTCAACCGGGGATCGCATTTCGAAGTCGTGGAACTGCCCCGTGAGGCACAATGGACGCCCCTCTTCGGGTTTGCCGCGGCGGATTTCGACGGCGATGGCGATATCGACCTGTTCTGCCCGCAGAACTTCTTCGACGTTCGCGACGAAGACGACCGCATGGATGCCGGTCTCGGACTCCTTCTCCTCAACGATGGAACCGGGCGGTTTCATTCGGCCACAGCCGCGCGGTCCGGGATCCGAATCCTGGGCCAGCAACGTGGCGCCGCTGTCACGGATCTGGATGGCGACGGTCGCGCCGACCTGGCGGTCACTCAGAATGGCGGTTCCCTCGTCCTGCTGCACAACACCCGTGCCGCACCCGGCTTGACCCTTCGCCTGACTGGGTCGGCATCCAACCCCGAGGCAATCGGCGCCCAGGCGCGCCTGATCGGAGGCCATTGGCAGGGCCCACTCTACGAAGTCCGGGCAGGAAGCGGCCGCTATTCCCAGGACTCGGCCGCGCTGGTCCTCGGAGGTCGGGAACGCGCGGATCGGATTTGGATCCGCTTTCCGGGACGGCCGCCTGGCGTCGTTCGGCTGCCCGATGGGGCGCACTCCGCGACGGTCGCACTTGTCGATGGGACCATGCGGGTGATCAACGACCCTCTGCATCCCTGAGCACACGCGAATCCGAGAATTCGATCGAGAAAGGTCGTCCGTTTGTCGCCCGACTGACCCGCCCCTCTTCCGAGTCGCGACCGCCCAGATCTCCTCTCCACCGCGACTTAATATGAAGTTCCGAAACCGTCCGTCTGACAGAGGGACAGGTCATTTGCTTGGTCGCCCCAGAAAACAAAAGGACAGATGAAACGATGCAAGACCCCCGTTCTGTCCATGCCGGATCGCGCCCTGATCTAAAAGAGGCGACCCAGCAAATGACCTGTCCCTTTGTTTTTCGAAAAACATGCATTCCCCAAGCAGAGGTGGGCCGTTAGGCCTCAAGCTGCCAATGCGTTCAACGGGCTGGCACGCCCTTAAGACTCATCCGGTCCCGACCGGAGGCACTCGAGGACGTCGAGCAACTCCGGGATTCCAGCGGGGGTGAGGGCGCCTATCTCGCGGAGGACCTCGCCATACGCCGCAGCGGCGCGGCCCCCCGCCACGAGGGCGACGCCGGCAGGCAGCAAACAGCGGAGCTGCCTCAGCTCTCCCGGCAACTTCGGGTCATCCGCAGGATAGACAATGCTCAGCAGAACCGTGCGGACGGCCCGCTGGACGGCGGCGCCCGCAATCTCGGCCGCCGGAAGGCTTGCGCCGAGGTAGACCACATCCCATCCGAGGTTGCTGGCCGCGGCCGCCGCCATGACGGCCCCCAGTTCATGGAGTTGACCGGCGGGCGTTGCGACCAGCGCGCATGGGGCGCCGGCCGATCGCGCAAACGGCCCGCCCGCCCGGGCCATGAAATCCCTCAGGACGGCCGACGCGAAGTGTTCGTGAGCGGCCGTCAGCTCCCCGCGCCTCCAGAGACACCCAATCTCCTTCGAGAGAGGACAGATAAGCCGATGCAAGACCCCGTTCTGTCCATGCCGGATCGCGCCCTGATCCAAAAGGGAACGCATGCGGTCCGCATCGAACTCGCGCACCGCCTCCAGGGACTCCTCAAGGAGATGGGCTCGGGGCGCGGACATCCCTCCCTCACCATTGACGCCGCGCCTGGACCCCACATCGCCTGTCGAGGTGGGGGTCTCCGTGGTGCCGGTCGGATTGGAAGGTCCGCCCACCGCGGCTCGTTCGGCGGTGAGCCTGGCCACCAACCGCCGCAATTCCTCGGCGTCACATTGAGCGATCAGGCTGATTTTGTGCCCGGACCCGGTGGCCGCGGCCAGCATCTGCAATCGGTCCACGTCAGCCTCGGTGAACACCCTACGATTGCTCTGGGTACGAATCGGGGTGATCGCGGAATACCGTTTCTCCCAGATCCGAATGACGTGCGGGCTCAACCCAGTGAGCTGAGCGACGGCGCTCATCGAATACTGCGGAGGCACGGGACGAATTCTTCTACAGAATCTAAACAGAATCAACTGGGGACATGAAAGAGACTGCCCCCAGCCGCGCGGCAGCCGGTAGTCAACACGCCGCCTGCCTCCTTCGAATGGATGTCCGTCCGGGTGAGTCGGATCCAGGATCATCATCGCAGGTATCTGATGCAACCTGTGTTATGCCTTATCATGCGAATGCTTCTTTGCGTTCTTTGGGCGACTGCCCTCGGAGGAACCGCGGCGGACCTGCCACGGCGGGGTTCAAGAGAGCGCCCGTGCCGTAAACTAAACAAACATTTGACAGACGAGGGGAGATCCACAACTTGTAGACAAAAAACAAGGCAGGTGAAATTCGGTTGAACGCGCGGCACGGGTTGACGGTCTAGGGAAGGTGGGGCCAAATCGGAGCAGTTCGGTCTTGTTTAAGAAAGAAGGAAGGACGGAGGAACCGGGAAATGAAGAACGCACGCAAGAAGCAACACGTTGTGACTCCAGCCAAGGGGGCGTCCCCGAGGTCGGCCGCTGCGAAGGAGTTGGCGAAGCCAACATCGACGCCAGCGGTCAGTCCCGTGCGCGGGGAGGATGCGCTTCCGAGAACCAACCCTATAGAGGCCGCTCCGCGCGAGTTTGGGGCGCGCTCACCGCTTGAACAGTACCTGCGGGAGATTTCGGAGGTGCCGCTGTTGAAGCCGGATGAGGAGGTGAAACTGGCTCGGCGCATCCAGCGGGGAGACGTCAAGGCTCGCGAGCACATGATTCGCGCCAATCTCCGGTTGTGCGTGAAGATCGCTCGCGACTACGAACACCACGGGGTACCCCTCCTGGACCTGATCAATGAAGGCAATATAGGACTGATGAAGGCGGTGGACTATTTCGATCCCACCAAGGGGGCGAAATTCTCGACCTACAGTTCCTGGTGGATCAAGCAGGCGATCAAGCGCGCTGTGGCCAATCAGTCGCGCACGATCCGGATCCCCATTCATCTCCGGGATCGGATCGCCCAGTTCTGGCGTACGCACTCGCAACTGCACGACGAATTGGGCCGCGAACCGACCGACGAGGAGATCGCTGACGAGATGGATCTGCCCATCAATCGGATCCGGAAGATGCGTCGGGCGATGCTCAGCACCATCTCGCTCGACGCGCAACTCGGAGACGATGACAGCAGCCTGGTCTCGGAGGTGGTGCCTGACGAGCGATCGAACACCGCCTATCAGGACCTTGAGAACCGGACTCGCACGGACTTGGTCCGGGAGTTGCTCGACAAACTGAACGATCGTGAACTGACCATCCTGCGTCAGCGCTTCGGACTGGATGGCGGTTCCGAAAAGACACTCGAAGAGGTGGGGGAACTGTTCAACCTCACGCGTGAGCGCATCCGCCAGCTCCAGAACATCGCGCTGATCAAACTTCGCAAGTGGATTGAGCAGCGGGAGGCCCTTCCCGAGGCTGCTTGAAAACTCGGAAAGGGATTAAACGGCGAAGGGCGCGAGAGACACGAAGAAGACCCAGAAATCAGCAGGGAACACAACGCACGCCGGTGCTGCCAAGGGGGCAGCCCCGGCGTTTCCGTTCCTATCCTTGTGGAAGCCCTCAGATGCTCCTGTGTTTCGGGCTCCCTCTCCCGTCCGATCGCGGATGGGAGGGGGATGGGTGAGCGCGTGCCTGGCTCCTGCTGTGTGCGCCTCCATCCCACCGGTCAGGCGCCGACCTCGGCGCGTGCCTCGGCGGCCAGGGGCGTGCTGAGATAGCGTTCGCCAGTCGAGCACGCGACCGTCACGATCATGCGTCCCTTGTTCTCGGGGCGCTTGCCAACTTCACACGCGGCCCAGACATTGGCGCCCGTCGAGATGCCGACGAGAAGGCCTTCCTCGCGGGCCAGGCGACGCGCGATGCCGAAGGCGTCGTCGTTCGAGACCGTTACACACTCCACGATCTGGGCCTCCCCGCTGGGTTTCTTGAGATGCAGATTGGTGGGAACAAAGCCGGCGCCCGTTCCTTGAATCTTATGCGGCCCCGGCTTCAACGGCTCCCCGCGCAAGGTCTGCGTGATCACCGGCGAGTCCTTCGGTTCCACGGCGATGGCAGTGAAGGACGGTTTTCGCGGGTGGATGACCTCGTAGCAGCCCGTGATGGTCCCGCCCGTCCCGACGGCGGAAACGAAGATATCGACCTTTCCGTCCGTGTCGCGCCAGATTTCCTCGGCGGTTGTCCGCCGATGGATCTCCGGATTGGAGGGGTTGTCGAACTGCTGCGGGATCCACGAGTTCGGGATCTCACGGGCAAGTTCCTCCGCGCGACGGATGGCGCCCTTCATGCCCTCGGTTCCGGGGGTCAGGATGAGCTTGGCGCCCAGCATCGCCAGGAGCGTGCGTCGCTCCAGCGACATCGTCTCCGGCATGGTCAGGATCAGTTTGTAACCCTTCGCTGCCGCCACGAACGCCAGCGCAATCCCGGTGTTCCCGGAGGTCGGTTCGATGATGGTCGTATCGGATTTGAGAACGCCGCGCCGCTCCGCGTCTTCGATCATGGACATACCAATCCGGTCCTTGACGCTACCCAGAGGATTGAAGAACTCGCACTTGAGCAGGATCGGGGTGGATGGATCGACCCCGAGCGCCGCAGGGACACGGTTCAGTCGAACCAGCGGGGTGTTGCCAACCGTTTCAATAATATTGTTGTAGATCCGACCCATGGCTTCAGAAAGATGAATGATTTGGGATCAATGAGGCCGTGAATCATCCCCGCCGTCTCTCCGAGCGGCAAGGCTCGATTCCCGCTCGTGTCTCCAGGCGCGCGCCGTCCGAGGTCGCGTGTGGAGCTCCATTCGCCGGCCTCATGCAAGGCCGCAGGCCATGTCACCCGTTCCTTGCCGCATCGAGCCTGCGGTCCGATGATGGTGTCCCATGGCCGAGCCGTCCATTCAATCGACCTCGCCCCCCGCCCCGAATCTCGCCGGCATGCGGGTGGATTACCAACTGGACCACCTCCGGGAGGAGGATCTGGGCGACAATCCCTTGGAGCAGTTCGGGAGGTGGTTTAGGCAGGCGTGCGAGGCGGGCCTCCTCGAGCCGAATGCCATGGTCCTCGCCACGGTGGGTTCCGATGGTCGGCCCACCGCGCGGACCGTCCTTCTGAAAAACTGGGACGAGCGTGGATTTGTCTTTTTCACCAACGTGGAGAGCCGGAAGGCACGGCAAATCGCGGAGAATTGCCATGTGTCCCTCCTCTTCAACTGGCTGCCGCTTCAACGACAGTTGGCGATCAACGGGATTGCCGAAAGGACATCCACCGCCGAGGTTCTCGCCTACTTCGTGAAGCGGCCCTTCGGCTCCCAGCTCGCTGCTTGGGCCTCTCCTCAGAGCCGCGTGATCTCCACCCGATCCATTCTGGAGGCCAAGTGGGAGGAGATGAAACGCAAGTTCCGGGAAGGCTCGGTGCCGCTGCCTTCGTTCTGGGGTGGCTACCGGGTGGTGCCCTCGGAGATCGAGTTCTGGCAGGGAGGAACGGACCGGCTTCACGACCGCTTCATGTACACCCGGCTTCCAGACGGATCCTGGCGCCATGAGCGGTGGGCGCCTTAGATTAGAGCCCGTCCGAAAAGCAGGACGGGCTTTAAGAGCTTTCTCGGGCGCACCAGCCTTCGTCGGCGGAGGGAACTTCAGACCACGCCGGCTGGCAGCACCCCGGAGTGTTTTGGCACGCCGGAAACCCCGCGCGTCCAGACCACACCTGGAGCCTTGCGGCTCCCCGGAGTGTAGCATCATGATGCCTTCGTGCGGACAACACTGAACATCTCTGATGCGCTCTTGCGGGAGCTTCGAGAACGGGCGGCGACGTCGGGCCGACCCTTCCGTGTTGTCGTCGAGGAGACGATCGCGGTGGGGCTGTCCCGGGCCGCGAAAGGGACACGCCCCAAAAAACGAATCCGGATTCATCCGCATGCCCTGGGTCTCAAGCCTGGATTCCGGGGCGTCAGCCTCAATCAGTTGTTTGATCAGATCGAAGCGGAGCGGACGGCAGGCAAACCATGATTGTCCCGGACATCAACCTTCTGGTTTACGCCTACGACAGCGTTGGAACCGGCGGAAACCTATGCTCGGACGCCGTCATTGCTGCCCTCGCGGAGGAGCACGGCGGTCGTGTTCACTCGACCGATGCGGATTTCGCGCGGTTTTCCGGCGTCTCCTGGTGCAACCCGTTGAAGGATGGAGGCTGATCCATCCCCCGACCGATCACCTTCACTCTCAACATCCCGATGCGCGCCTGCCGCCGGTGATGATACTTGAAAGTGGCGGATGCGAATTCGGTCGCACGCTGGTCTGGCGGAGCCGCACCAAGCCCATGGATGAAATCCACCAGCGCCGCCGGGATCGCCGGTGACCGCGTCGCATCCCAGACAAGCAGGATCGAGCCTGGCGTCGGCACGAACAGGCGCGCGGCCTCCGGAGTGACCGCGACGTGGTGGGGGAGATTCAGGCGCAAGTTGCCTGCGAGGACACCTGTGTCCGCAACCAGGACATCGCCGGGTTCGAGGCGCGCCGACACAACCCGAGCAAGGACGTCGTAAGGACGCATGAGCGGTTCGTCGCGCCCCAGCCGTTCGCCCAATACAATCCGTCCCGGAAGCATGACCGCGACGAGCACCGCGATGCCTGCTCCCAGACCGGCGAGAATCTTCACCCGGCGGGGTCTCAATCGCTGCTTCAACAGGCCGGCCGCAACCACCGGCGCCGCAATCAGGACCGGCTGGAGCCATCGGCCGCGCACGCCCGTGACTTGAAACGCAACGACGAGGACCGCCAGCATCGCCATGACGCTGACCAGGGCCTTGAGCAAAAGGAGCGACAATCCAAAGCACTCATCGCGCGATAATTCTCCAGGGACGACGTTCAGCGGCCCTTCGAGAGCCTCTTCCCGTCTGACGGCAGAGGCCGGGGGTGAGTTTCGATTCGCTCGACGTGAACCTCCCCAGAGAAACACCACCAGGAGCATTCCGACCATCGGACTGAGAAATGCGACAATCGAGACGCCGAGTTCCTTCAAGCCACGGAGGGCGGACAGGAACCGTCCGTCCGCCGCGGCCAGTCGGAGTTTGCCGGAGCTCAGGAGCGTGACCTCGGTGTGGTGGGAGATCCAAACCAGGGTGGGAAGGAACAACGTGGCCGCCACGATCGCCGCAGCAACCATCTTTCGCGTCAACACCCGGTCACGCCAACGTCTTGAGAGAACGGCAGTCACCAGGAGCCCGAAAGGAAAGAACACGTAGTTGTACTTCGCGAGGCACCCCAAGCCCACACAGGCGCCAAAGGCCGCGTAGATCGTCCACGAAGGAACCTCGAGCATCCGGAGAAAGATCAGGAGCGTGACGAGTGAAATGAAGGCAGCGAGCACCGAGTGGGTGAGATCCCGCTGGGACTCCCAGGCAACCTGGGGCAGAAACAGGAGGGACACGGCCGCGACCAGGCCGCCCGCAGACTCTCCGGTCAGGCGTCGCCCGTTCTCGTAGGCCAGCGCAAACGTGCCGAATAACAACAGGTTCTTGAGCAGCGCGAGGGCGAAGACCGACGTGCCAAATACGGTGAAGAACGGAATCTGCAGCCAGGTGTACAACGGCGGCTGGGGTCCGTAGCCCCAACTCCAGAACTGGCTGAGCATCATCTGCTCCGACTCATCCAGGTGCGTGCTGCTGGAGAGACAGACGCGACTGACGAGTTGCACGGCGAAATAGGTCGTCAGGATGATATAGAATACCCGGCCGGGGGGAGCGTTCGTCCACGGCAGTCGGCGGCCTCCTGGGACGAAGGCCGTCATGGCGCGATCCGCGATCCGGATCTCGCTGGAATCCGCACGGCCGCCGTGGCATCGGCGATCCTCTGTCTGGGATCGATCATGGGAGGGTGAGCGACAGCGGCGTTCGCACGAGAAAGCCGCATCCAACGCCCTGGAGATCCGCCGCCGGACCGATCCCGCGCGGACGAGGATCGTCGTGGACCCGTATGCCGGTAGGAATCGGAGCCACCCCACACGGCGGGTCCAGGACGAATCGTGGTGAATGGCCGATCATCAGGGCAGATTCCAACAGGTCGTAACTGGTGACTCGGCGACAGCCTGCCAATACGGCCGATCTCATGCAAATCCGCCCTTTACCAGACGCGCCATCCCAAGCCAGTCTGGATTTCCAAATGGATGCCTCCGCGGCGAACGTACTCATACTGCGTGACAGAAAGCCCGGCCACGCACATCAAGCCGAAGGGTTGGCCCTGGCTTTGGGCCGGATTGCGCCCATTCTCGTGCAACGCCTGGAAGTCCGACGACGCCCCTGGGCGGCGAATTCCGTGCTCAATTTCGTAATCGGCCATATCCACTCCAACCATGACGCATGGTTACGCCGCCTGTACTCCATCCATACGGCGCGCCTCACAGCTCCGGACGTGATCGTTGGCTCGGGAAGGCCCACAGGGCCAGCCGCGCTTCTGCTCGCACGGCATTTCAATACGAAGGTTATCTTCAGCGGCCGGATACTAAGCTATCGTCCATCGGACAACCTTCTGATGGTTCTCCATTCTCCAAGATACTCAAACCGACCCCGTTGCGTTCTGTCAGTCATTCCGTGCGTCATTAGCGCCGAGGACTTCGCCCCTCCCCGGCGGCTTGCATGCGAGTCGGACCTCGTCGGAGCCGAACTGAGCCTTCTGCTGGGCGGCAAGGCGCATGGTTATTCCTATGCGTCTGCCGAGTGGCATAAAATAGCAAACCTGGTTGCCGCTTTAGCTCAGAAATATGGCATCAAATGGAACGTTTCGACTTCGCGCCGTTCGCCCCAATCATTATCAAGCCTATTCCGCCATCTCGCGCAAACCGGCAAGGTTAGCCGGTTTATCGACTATAGACTCGCACCTCCAGGCTCGGCAACCGCCTTGTTTGGGGCCGACGCAATCATCGTGTCCGAAGATTCCCTTTCCATGGTGGCAGAAGGCATCGCCGCGGGCCGGAAGGTCCTCGCCCTCCAACCCAGGCGTGCCGCAAGCTCCTATGCCAGCGAGGTGTTGACCGCCGCCGCGGTACGGGGAGGATTTGCGATACTCCCGATTCTCGAGACGACTCCGGAGCACTTTGTCCATACGATTCTTGAGCTTTCGGAGCCCGCGATCGATGCTCGTCAAATGCTTTCCGACGCCATCTCGCCCTTTTTTTTTCAATCTAGCGCTAGAATCAGCGACAAAGAACAGGCGTCACTATGAAGGCACTCGACCGACTGGCGAACTTCTTTGGGTATGAGGTCTTAATTCGCAGCCGCCAGGTTCAGATCCACGGAGGCCTGCAGCTCTATCAGTACCAAAGATCCGACGGCTCGTTCGATTATGATCGCTACAGGCGAGTTCAAATTGTGGGAAACCGGAGGAAGCTGGATCATATGTGGGTCCGGGAGGAAAATATCGCGATGCTCTCCTATTACATCCGGAAAAACATCCCCGATCCGCGCTTCGGCATCTGCCATGGGACGCGCAGAGGGAAGGAACAAGAGTGGTTTTCAAAGTATCTGCATTGTGACGTCCTCGGCACGGATATTTCCGACACGGCCAATGAGTTTCCGAACACCATCCAGTGGGATTTTCATGATGTTAAAAAGGAATGGCTCGACAATGTTGATTTCATTTACAGCAATTCATTTGATCACACTTACGATCCGCAAAAATGCTTGAATGCCTGGATGTCGTGCATGAATGCGAACGGTCTCTGCATCATTGAGCATTCCTCCGGCCATGAGCGTGCGACCGAGTTAGATCCATTCGGAGCCCCCGTAGCCGAGATGCCGTATTTTGTTCTTAAATGGGCGTCGGGCAGATTTTGCGTCACGGAGGTTTTGAGTGCAGTCTCGGAGCCTCCTCGCCCCAAATATGTGGAATATCTTATCATTCGCAGGCTCGATACCTTGACGAAGGGTTCGACCCGATAGGGACGACCTGGCTGCCGGATGAATGTGCCGGGCGATCCCTCCCTCCAGGCGTCGGGCATCCGGACCTCACGGTCCTCTCGGGTCGTTCCAACCGTCCCACGCGATCATCAGCACGTGGATCGCCGCGTCATTTCGAAACGGGTGCCCTGCGCCTCTGCCGGCCGCTCAACCATCGGGCGGCATGGCGTGCCACGCGTTCGCGCCACTCGATGGCCTTGTGCTCGAGCAGAGGCAGGGTCTGGTCCCAGGTCTTGAACGCGACGCGGCGGGGCCGGCCGATGGAGATCGGACGAAGCGCCGGAAAGTGCGGAAGCAATCGCTGAAGCCACCACGGGCCGTCATGTTGGGAGACGTGGGCATTGCACCCATTGGAGAGAAGGGTCAGCGCCGGACCGGTGTCAATCACCAGGAGCGCATGGCGACCAAGCGCCGCCATGTCCCCCGCGACGCTGTCGATCTCCACGTCCGGGACATGCTCCAGGACGTCGACGTTGACGACGACATCGAACACCTGGGAAGGGCGGACCGAGACTTCGGGGATTGCGGGATCGTATCGGGCGGTCACGGGAATTCCGGCCTTCCGTGAAAGAGCCTCGGCGAGATGGCTCTGGCCGCAGCCATAATCCACGAGTGATTTGGGCCTGAGCGCGAGCAAATGCGGAAGGAGATACGGAAGGGCCTTGTGCCCGGTGGCGCCGTACCGGCTCGTACGGTGCAGATGCTCGTATTCCCCGATCAGGGTTCGCTCCATAGGTTCAGGTCTCGGGTCTGGATCCGCGGGCCGCGGACCTCCGTCGCCGATACCGGTCATAGGCGCCGCGGAACGGCTGTTCGAGGTGGTACTTCCAAAAAAGTTGAAGGCGACCCAACGGCGGCACCGGGAACGCCGCGTCACGGGGAACATACCAACCGTTGGCCCCGCTTCGCCGGATGACACGGTATCCCCGCGCCGTCAGGTGGCGGTGCCGCCGCAGATCCCGCACCCGGTCCTCGATCAGGATCAGGCGCGGACGATACCGCTCCAGCGAGAATCCCTGGAGCACCTCGATCTCGTAGCCTTCGACATCCAGTGAGACGAAGTCGACCTGTTCCAGGCCGTGCTCCTCGAGAAGCGAATCCAGGGTTCTCACCGGCACTTTCCGAACTTCGCGGGTGGTGGTGCGGAAATTGATGAATTCCGGGGCGAGCGTGCTCGACACTCCGAGGGCACCCGCCACGTGGAACTCGGCAAACTGGCCGTCGCGGGCCGGGGGACCGCAGGCGGCCTGAGCCACGATGGCGCCGCGGGCCTTCCTCAGCGCCGCCGCATGCTCCTCGAGCGGTTCGACGAGGAGCCCCTTCCAACCGGCCTGCTCGAGACGCCAGGTCTGGGATCCCTGGACCGGGTCGTTTGCGCCGACTTCGACAAACACGCCCGGTCTGCCGCCGAGAAAGGCGAACAGCAGGTCGGGCTCCTCGCGGTGCCGAAAGATTGCGCGCCATGAGGACGCGGAGGCACTCGCGGAAGCGTTCCATTCTGAAGGCGCTCTCTGCGTCATGCTTTCAAATGCCGCACTTGTTCCATTCGGCGGTAGGACCGCGGACTCCCGCTAAGCGATGACCTTCAGGCCGGGGAGACATCGGCGAAGCTCCTCGATATCGTCCATCGACACACTCGCATGCAGTCGTGAGAATCGTTCCCATCGAATCCGCCATTTTCCGCCACCCGGAACCGGAATCACTGGCAGGAGCCGGCGGACGAACGACTGCATCCATCCCCGCCGCGCGGTAAAGCGGCGGATCCCCACGACCTGCCGATCAGCCAGGAAGCGGGCGTAGCGTCTGTGGTATCGGCTCTCCGGATGCCGATCGAGTTCATAGTTTGCAAACCCTCCCCCCGTCTTCAGGTGTTTCACATGCCAATAGACGAGGCTGTGATAGCGGCGCCTGAGGGTCCGGTGATCGAAGCGCGCGAAGCGCGGATCGGCGATGAAATGGGTCGCCTCCGAGACGCGCCAGAACCCGATGTCGCCGTTGCCGCTGAATGGTTCCTGCCGCAGGATGCCGACCTCCCCCGTAGCACTTCTGCCGAGATTGAGACCCGAAAAGCACACCATGGCATCATCCGGGTAAGGCCACCGCCTCAGATCATCCGCGAACACCCGGAACATCCGCGGCAGGGCGAGGTGGTCGTCGTCGAGTTTGGACACGACGTGCCGTGTCGTCGCGGCCAGCGCGAAATTGTTGTAATTGACGTAACTCCGGGGTGAATCCCATGGCTCCCGCCGATGTTCATCCGTCCCCGGCGGGTGGACCCGCGGTTGATAATGGATCGCGCGAATTTTCGCCGGATGCCGGCTTGCCAGGGTCTCCGCGATCTCCGGCGTCCGATCGGTGCATTGGTTGTACACAATCACGATCTCGTCGAAGAAGGGCAGGTGGCTTTCAACCGACGCGGCCAGGAAGTCCGCGCCGTTCCGCACTCGCAAGAAACCACTGAGTCCTGGAACACGGACTGCGGGATTCAGGAGTCGGCGATCGAAGAGGAAGGACGCGTCCTGCATATTGGCCCGGTCGCTCAGGAACCGCTGGCGCGCCGGAACGCCGTGCGAATTGCCGGGTGCCTGCCAAAAGTCCGCCAGACACCGGCGCCACGAAGGTTGTCGGCCATCAGCAAGGTGATGCCCAGGTCGATGCCCAGCACGTCTGGATTCACCCAGCCGGTGTGGGGATTGAAGGCATCCACGAAGCCGTACCGGCCCCAAACGCGATCGCCGTAGTGCGTCTTTTGGTGGCGCAGGGTCCGAAGACATTCCGCCGGCAGAAAGGGCAGCGACCCGGCGGCGGCGCAGGGCACGATCGTTCCGTCGAGCGGGCCCATGGCCGGCGGTCCGCCCCAGGCGACATAACCCTTTGCCGAATCACTCGAGGTCACACCCCACAGGTCCCGGGACCAAAGCCGAGACTCCGCCCGCCTCCCGATGCACCAGCGGCGATGGGCGCGGGTCGCCGCCATGGAGTTCTGGAACCAGTCCGTGCCGGCGTCGTTCCATCCACGGAAGTCGAACCAGGCGTGCGCAAATTGATGAACAAACAAGGGCGCCGGTGACCACACAAAACGCTCGCCTTCATACTCGCGAACGGGTCGCGACCAGGCCCGCCATGCGGATGCCGGCACCGGGTGCGTGGGGGATCCGAGGGCGAGGAGCACCAGCATCATCAGCTCGCAATAGTGATTCCATCGGCTCTGGAGGAAACCCTTCTCGGGAGTCCATCCCATCGCGAAGGTCGCGCCGCCGTTGAGCATCCAGGGCCACTCCACGCGCTCGTAGATGCCGGTCGCGAGCTGTCGGATCACGGGATCATCGAAATGGGCGCCACAGCTCAGCACGCCACAAAGGAGGATCGCCGTGTCGATGGAGGAGAGTTCGCAGTTCCAGACCCGCTCGCCGGTTTCCCAGTCGTGGAAATGATAGTAGAAGCCCCGGACGTGAGGCATGTTGCCGTGCAGATGGCGGAGCGTGCGCCGGACCTGGTCGACGACTTGTTCCCGCGCGGCCCAACCGCGCTGGTCCGCCACGGAGAGGGCCGTCAGGCCGAACCCCGTCGCGGCGATGCTCGCCACCCTGCGGTGTTCGGGCTGCCCGTCGGCGCGCCGGCGATCCAGAACGGCGCCTGTGGCTGGATGCGCCGCCTCCGTGAAGTAGCGGAAAGACACGTGTCCGAGGTCTTCCAGGAAGGCGGTGTCGTCCGCGGAAAGCGATGGCGAAGGATCGGTGTTCGCAAACGTCTTCTCCCAGGCCCCAACCAGGCCTGCGCAGCAGGACCAACGAGCGGCGCGCCCCAGGAATTGGCGGCGGTTCACGCGCGATGGGTTCCTGGCCATGTACGGCGTCCGCAACGCGCCCTTGTCGTCGTTCGTGGTTCGCTCCGACTTCACGGCACGGGTCGTGCCGCCTGAACCGCCGCAACGAACGCCGCGGCGCGCTGCGTGAGTTCCGGCCAATCCTGCGCCTTCAGGATGTCGCGCGACACCAACGAGGAGCCCACACCCAAAGCGACACAGCCCGCCTCGAGGAACTCCGCCGCGTTGCGAAGCTCCACACCGCCGGTCGGCACCAACCGGAGATGAGGCAGAGGCGCGCGCAACGAACGGACAAAGCCCGGCCCGAGTGTGTCCGCGGGAAAGAGCTTCACGAAATCGGAACCTGCCTCATAGGCGACCTGGCATTCCGTGGGCGTATAGGCGCCGAGCATGATCGGAACTTCCGCGGCATGGCATACGGGGACCATTGCGCCGCGCAGCACCGGACAGACGACGAACTCAGCCCCCGCGTCGAGGGCGCCGCGGCAGGTGATGTTCTCCAGGACCGTTCCGACGCCGATCATGGCTCGATCGCCCAACGCGGTCCGGACTTCCCGAATGGCATTGAGCGCGTCTGGCGTGGAGGTGGTGACCTCGATCGCGGTGACGCCGCCCGCAAGGAGCGCCTCCGACAAGGGCACGACAAGGTCGCGGCGTGGCGAACGCACCACCGCGATGATGCGCGCCTCGAGGAGCCGTTGGACCCGTTTTTCTCGCTTCGTCATGATGCGATCGTATGCGGTTTTGGATGAGCTCCACCGGACGCCTCCGCGCGCCGGTAGGACTCAGCGAGGAGACTGACCGGGTGGGCCACCCGCACCGTGAGTCCGGCGGCCCGACAGCCATTAAGAACCTGCAGCAGGCAGCCGGGATTGGCCGTCGCCACGATCCTCGCGCCGGTCGCACGGATGTGGCGCACCTTACGTTCCAGGAGGCCGCCGGCCATTTCCGGTTGGGTCAGATTGTAGATCCCCGCGCTGCCACAGCACCAGTTCGCCTCGGCCAGTTCGACAAGCTGGAGGCCGGGAATCGACCGGAGCACCTGCCGGGGCTGCTGGACCACCTTCTGGCCGTGGCTCAGGTGACACGATTCGTGGTAGGTCACGCGCATCGACGCGGTCCCATTCGCGGCGGGCGGGCGAAATCCTGTTTCAACAAGGAATTCGTGGATGTCCCTCACCTTGCGATCCCACAAGCGCGCGCGGTCGACATAGGCGGGATCCTCCTCGAGGAGCTTCCCGTAATGTCGGAGGTGCGAACCGCATCCGCCGGCGTTGGTGATGATCGCATCGAATCGATCGGGCGGGAGAAGATCCAGCGTGCGGCGCGCGAGCACCTGGGCTAGACCCCATTCGCCGTTGTGGGCATGGAGCGAGCCGCAGCACGGCTGGTCCGGCGGGGTGTGAACCTCACATCCGTTGCGGGCGAGGACCTCGACGGTGTCCACGTTGATGTCGCTGAACACCAGGTCCTGCGCGCAGCCGGTGAGCACGGCGACCCTGAAGCGTCGATCGCCGCTTGACGGTGTGATCGGGGCGATGCGGTCATTGGAAAAGGCTGGCTGAATGGTCGGCGTCATCGCCTCGAGTTCCCGCAACCGCGCGGGAAGGAGTCGAAGGACCCCGCTGCGACGCAACAGGGTCTGGAGGCCCAGTTCCTGGTACAACCGGAGCAGTCGCCCGACGGCGGTGAGACGCCGGTGGTCCATGAACAGCCACTTCACCGTGAAGGCGCGGATGGCGCGGCGCCGGGGTCCGTTGAGGAGGCGGCGCGACTCGATTTCGGCGCGGGCATGTTCGAACAGCTCGGCGTAATTCACACCGGCCGGACATGCCGTCATGCAGGCGAGGCAGCCGAGGCAGAAATACATTTCCTCGGCGAAGATGGGGCCCGGCTCCAGGCGCTCATCGGCGATCGCCCGCATCAACGCGATCCGGCCGCGCGGGCTGTTGCGCTCAAGTTTCGTCGCGTCGTAGGTGGGGCAGGTCGGCAGGCACATCCCGCAGTGCATGCACTGTTGCACCACGGAATAGTCCAGGCCCTGAAGGGCGGACGCGGGCTTGCCGTTGGCCCGGTCGCTCACGGGGTGTGCTTCGGGCCGACCAGCCATCGCAAGGTCCCTTGTTTTCGGTCGTCGGTGTCGATGCGCGCCATGGCGCCCTTCACCAGTGGCAGGGCGTTGGTGACCTGGAGTCCCAGCAACGCCCGGACATGAGCGCTGAGCGAGGGCTCATGGCCGACGAGCAGGATAGACTCGCCCTCGGTCAAGCCGCGCAGCCAACGGCGAAATGCCGCCCCGGACGTTGCGTTGGTGAGCATGGGCGTCTCCTCGACCTTGGGGCGACGCCGGCCGTAGCCCTTCAGGACCAGTTCGGCAGTCTGAACCGCGCGGACCAGCGGACTCGAGAAAACCCGGTCGAGGCTGACCTCGAGGCCCCGGAGGTGCCGGCCCAGGCGGCGGGCGTCGCGCCGTCCCTTCCCGGTCAATTGCCGTTCTTCGTCGACGGGTCCGTCTTCGGCCTCGGCATGACGCAAAAAATAGAGTTTCATGGTATTCAATCGAAGACCTTGCCCGGGTTGAGAATCCCGTGCGGATCCAGAGCCCGGCGCAATTCGCGCATGACCCGCATCGAGGCATCCCCGACAAAACGCGGCAGGAATTCCTTCTTCGCGACACCGACGCCGTGTTCGCCCGTAATGGTTCCACCCAGGCGGATCGCCTCGTCGAAGATCTCGCGAAAGGCGGCGTGCACGCGCTTCATCTCCGCGTGGTCGCGCTCGTCGGTCAGAAATGTCGGATGCAGGTTGCCGTCTCCCATGTGACCAAAGGTGCCGATCCGCAAACGATGGCGGCTGGCCACCTCGGCGACGAAACGGATCATCCGGGCCAGTTCGCTGCGTGGGACGGTCGCATCCTCCAGAATGGTGGTGGGCGCGACCCGGGCAAGGGCGGAAAACGCGGAGCGCCGCGCGGCGGCCAGGCCGGCGGCCTCGGCTTCATCCCGGGCGATGCGGACATCGAGGGCCCCGTTGCGGCGCGCGAGTGCCTCCATGGCGGCGGCCTCTTCGTCGACCGCCGCCGGATGACCGTCGCTCTCCATGAGGAGAAGCGCCTCGCAGTCCAATGGCAGCCCGACATGTGAGAAATCCTCGACGCAACGGACCGTCGTGCGATCCAGGAACTCCAGGGTGCAGGGAATGATGCGCGCGGCGATGATATCGGAAACGGTCTGGGCAGCCCGATCCATCTGATCGAAGGTGGCGACAAGCGTCTTCTTGGCCGCCGGTTTGGGCAGGAGCCGCAACAGGACCCGGGTGATGACGCCGAGGGTGCCTTCGGAACCGATGAACAGGTCGCGCAGCGAATAGCCCGCGACGTCCTTCACACATTTGTTTCCTGTCCAGAGGACCTCCCCGTCGGGCAGCACGACCTCCAGGCCCATCACATAATTCCGCGTGATGCCGTATTTGAGTCCCCGGAGGCCACCGGAATTCTCGGCAACGTTTCCCCCGATCGTGGAGATCTTCATCGAACCCGGATCGGGAGGATAAAGAGTCCGGCCTGCGCGGCCGCCTCCGCGATGGTCACCGTGGTAACACCGGCCTCGGCGAGGAGGGTGAGGTTTGCGGGGTCCAATTCCAGGATGCGATCCATCTTGACCAGGCACAACACGAGGCAACCGGGAGAGGGAAGACTTCCGCCGCTGAGGCCGGTGCCGGATCCCCGAGTGACGACGGGCATCCGGTTATCCTGGGCGAATCGGAGGACGGTCACCACCTGGTCCCGGGTCTGGGGAAATACAACCGCGGCAGGCATCTCCTGCAGCGCGGCCGTGCCATCGAACGAGTACGGAATCAGGTCCTCCGGGGCCGTCAGGATCGTCCCCGTCCCAAGAAGTTCCTGCAGACGGTCAAGATTGGATGCACGGGAGACCATGAGGTGTCGTGCCCTGCAGCTTCAAAGCCCGGACACGCGTGGTCAAGCCGTCGACCACGATGCCTTGGGACATGCAACTGCCCGCAAGGCGACATCGCGGCCTCCATGTGCGGTCGGCCCGGCCCGGCGTTTCCGTCCGAGTCCGTCCGGCATGGGGACGCATCAGCGCCCCGGCATTCCCGGCCGGGGGGCTGGGAAAAACCTGCCGGTGAATCGATGTGCCCTGCCCTGGCGTGCCGGCGTCGCACCGCTCAACCCGTTGTCGCTCAAACCGCATTCATCCAGGAATGGCCACTGGCACGGGCTGTGCCTTGTGCCTGACGCGGTCGTTGGATAGTGGCGCTACGGCGCGGTTCGAAAAAGGTGCGAGGTTCAGCCGAGTTGGGTCTGGCTCGTCCTTCCAGCGCGAGACTCCGGAGGGAATTCGGGGGTGACGGAGCGAAGCCAGGGAAGGACCCGGGACGCTGGATTGGATCCTCGATGGGGGCGTTCGAAGGCGGTTTTCAGGCCCACGGATGCGGCGATCGACCAGACAAACCGACGCTGAATCATGCACCCAGAGATCCTGCTCGAGCCAAAACGCCAGCCCCGCGGCTTCCACAGTCCTTTCACCGCCGAGACCCCCGAAGAGGGTGATGTCCCCGCAATCCCCGAGTCCCACTGGTGGACCCAGTACGCCATCGAGGGCGCCGGTGGAGACGCGGAAGACCATCTGGTGACGGAACACCTCCGGCTGGTCCGGATCGTCGTCAGCCGGATTGCGCTCACCCTGCCGTCCCACGTCGAAACCGAGGACCTCCACAGCGCGGGCTTGATCGGACTCCTCGACGCGCTGCGGCGCTATGACCGTTCGTGTGGCGCCTCTTTCCCAACCTACGCCCGCCTGCGCATTCGAGGCGCCGTTCTCGACGAACTGCGACGCCTCGATTGGGTCCCCCGGACCATCCACGAGAAGGCACGCAGGGTGCAGGAAGTCATGCAGCGCCTTGAACAGGAGATCGGCGAGGTGCCGCTCGAGGAGGAGATGGCTGACGCCCTGAACATGTCCCTCGGGCAGTACCGGCAGCTCCTCGTCGAAATCCGGCCCGCGACGTTCATCTGCCTCGATGCCATCTCCGGAACCCCGCGTGCCGACGGCCATCATGAGGAGATCGCCCTGATCGAAGATGAGTCCCGCGGACCCGAGCGCACCGCGGAACTGCACGAGAACGCCGAACTCCTCGCCCGCCGCATCGAGCGGCTCCCGGACGCCCAGCGCAAGGTCCTCGCCCTCTATTACTATGAAGATCTCACCCTCAGGGAGATCGCCGAGGCCTTCGGCGTCTCCGAATCGCGCATCTGCCAGATCCACGGTCAGGCCATTCTCGCGTTGAAGCTGGCGTTCCATCGCGACTCGCATCAACCGGGCGAGCGCAATGTCGCGGCCCGACGAATGCCCCGTCGACGCACTCGCGCGAACAGCCAGTCATCGGCTGCCTCCGGACCCGTCCGCGCCGACCGCGGGGTCCGCGGGGCTGTCGCTCCTCCCCAGGAAGCCCCGGACCGTGGCGTCGCGTTCACCGGGGTGCCAATCGCGGACTCGATGTGCCGCACCACGCCCCAGTTAGCTCCCTGCAACTGAACCGGCCGGGCGCGCAGAGACGCCCGCTGGCATCGACATTCCGACATTCCGCGCGGGCGCATCCGGCCGCCGGCGGTTCTGACACCTTGCCGCCCGCCGAAGATGATGGCCTGCCGGCAACGGCCGGTCACCCGGCCGCACCCGTCGAAAAAGCTCCCACGCCGGGATGCGCGCCCCCAGGCTTTCACGCCCGGACATGAGCGCACTTCCCAGCCACCCGCCTGTCTCCGACCCGGCCATCATTCTTCGGTACCGCGACCGCCAGTACGCCGCGGAACTCCTCGCCGCGGCGCTCCTGCATCTGGATTTGTTCACGTGGCTCTCGAAAAATGAACCGGCTGACACGGAAGGCATCCATCGCCAGTTTGGGCTGGCTGCGCGTCCCGCGGACGTCCTTCTGACCCTTCTCCGTTCGCAGGGTTTCCTCCGCACCCGGTCCAACGGAGACCACGAGCTGACGCCTCTCGCGCGAGAGCACCTGGTCCAGGGTTCACCGTGGTATCTCGGTCCGTACTACGCCCCACTCAAAGACAGCCCCGTGGTCGGTTGCTTTCTGGAAGTCCTGCGATCCGGAAGACCCGCGAACTGGTATGCGCGACAAGACGGCACGGACTGGCATGCCTCGATGCGTTCCGAGTCGTTTGCCCGGGATTTCACCGCGCTCATGAACTGTCGCGGGCTGGCCCTCGGCCAGGCCCTTGCCGCCGCGCTCGCCCATCACCTGCCCTCCCCGGCGCGCGTGCTGGACGTCGGCGGGGGATCGGGAATCTATGCCGCGACCCTCGCCCAGGCGCACCCCACCCTGACCGCCACCGTGGTGGAACAGACCCCCGTGGACGACATCGCCCGCCAGTCCATCGAGGCATGGGGATTGCCGCACCGAATCCAGGTTGTCACCGCCGACATGTTCGCCGAGCCGTGGCCCGACGCGCACAATGTCCATCTGCTGTCGAATGTGCTCCACGACTGGGACCTTCCCGAAATCCGCGCCCTCCTGCGGCAATCCGCGAACGCTCTGCCTCCCGGCGGCCTGCTCGTGATTCACGAGGCCTTTCTCAACGACGCCAAGACGGGCCCGCTTCCCGTGGCTGAGTATTCCGCCCTGCTGATGCACGGCACGATGGGACGCTGTTACAGCGCAGCCGAGTATCGCTCGGTGCTGTTGGAGGTCGGCTTCGTGCCGGGACCCTATGCCGATACCGTCGCCGATCGCGGCTTTATTACAGCCGTGAAATCCTAGTGGGGCGTCCCCGAATTGCCTGTTCATTCGTTGCGCCGCGCCGGGCCGTTTCCGCCGCACCCTGCAACCGAACTCGTGAAGTCCGTTCGCCCGGACAGGCGCCCCCGTCGGGCATTTTGGGCAGGGCACTTCCCGGACAGGCCTCGACCCGACTGCCGGGGCCCCACTTTTGCCGCGCCAAGCCGGCGGGGATCGGTCTCAATGGCGCTCATTCATCATGAGGACTCCGACGCTTCGCCTCGTCTGCCGATTCCTGTTTCTGTCTGTCGTCACGCCCTGTTTCTCTGGAGCGCTCCTCCCGGAGCACCTCACCTGCGAGTACCTGGAGGCTCCCGTGGGCATCGACACGCCACGCCCCCGCCTGACCTGGGAGCTTCGCGCGACGGATCCCGCGGCCAGGGGCCTGGGGCAGTCCGCCTACCGGATCCTCGTCGCCTCCACGGCGGGCCTGCTCCAACCCGGCTCGGCGGACCTCTGGGATTCCGGCGAGGTCCCGTCGTCCGCCTCGGCCCTGATTCCCTATTCCGGCCGGGCGTTCGCGCCTCGCCAGGACTGCCTGTGGACCGTCCGCGTTCGGGATCAGGACGGCGCCTGGTCCGCATGGAGCCAGCCCGCGCAATGGACCGCTGGATTGCCGGACGCGGGGGATTGGACTGCGAAATGGATCGGCAGCGGCGAATCCGCGACTTCCAACCGGGATCGGAATTCCGGTCCCATTGCCCCGCCCGATCCGTGGCTGCGAAAGACCTTCCACCTCGATGCGCCACCCCGGCGCGCGACCGCATTTGTCGCCTCGGTCGGTTATCATGAACTCTGGGTCAACGGTCAGAAGGCCGGAAACGCCGTGCTCACTCCGAACGTGACCGACAACTCCAAGCGGGCCCGGTATCGCGCCTATGAAATCGCGGCCTTTCTCCATCCCGGCAAGAACGTCATCGGCCTCTGGCTGGGCACCGGGTGGTCCATCTTTCCGAACTTCCAGACGGCCGACAAGCCGCGGGCGCCCATCGTCCTGGCCCAGTTCGATCTCGAACTCCCCGGCGGCCAGGTCACACGGGTGGTGACCGACAACACCTGGAAAACCCACGCGAGCCCAAGCACCCTGCTCGGCAGTTGGAACTTCACGGATTTCGGTGGGGAACTCTTCGATGGGCGCCAGGAGGTCCCGGACTGGTGCGAAGCCTCCCTCGACGACTCGGGGTGGAGCCCGGTCAAGGAGTACTCACCCCATCTCGTCGTCTCCGCCGACACCGCTGAACCCAACCGCCCCATCGAGTCTTTGGCTCCGGTGGAGGTCACCGAGCCTTCACCCGGGGTCTACCGCGTCGATATGGGCCGGAACTTCACCGGATTCATCGAGGCGCGGGTCCATGGGCAGCCCGGGAATCGAATCCAGTTCCAATTCTCCGAACAGGCGGAACGGCCGATGACCCATCGCCTGCAGAGCGTGTATGTGATCGGTCCCGCGGGTGAGGGCACCTTCCGCAATCGCTTCAACTACGGCGTCGGCCGATGGATCACGATCACGGGATTGGCGAAACCTCCTTCGCTCGATGATGTCCGCGGGTGGCTGGTCCGCAGCGCCTACCAATCGGCATCAACCTTTGAGTGCTCCAGTCCCCTCCTCAATCGCATCCATTCCACGGCCCTCTGGACCTTCGAGAATCTAAGTCTCGGCGGTTACATGGTGGACTGTCCGCACCGTGAGCGGATGGGGTACGGAGGCGACGCGCATGCGACCACCACCACGGGCCTCATGAACTTCCGGCTCGGAGCGTTCTACTCGAAATGGGCCCAGGACTGGCGCGACGTCCAGGGAACAACCGCCGCCTGGGGTACCGGCGCCAATGCGGCAACCCGGGTCGAACCCGGCAACCTGCCATACACCGCGCCCACCTACTGGGGTGGCGGCGGACCCGTGTGGAGCGGTTACTGCGTCCACCTGTCCTCCGAGCTTTGGCGGAACCTCGGCGATCGGCGTGTTCTCGAAGAGAACTTCCCGATGATCGAGCGGTGGCTCGACTTCCTCGAGACGAAGGCCGAGGACGATCTCTTGCGCCGTTGGGGCGGCGAATGGGATTTCCTCGGAGACTGGCTCTGGCCGGGCGCGACGGGCGTCAACGGCGACACCCGCGAGACCTTGTTCTTCAACAACGCCTACTGGGTTTACAACCTTCAGGCCGCCGCCGCCATTGCGACCGTTCTCGGGAAGACCGACCGTGCCGATTCCTGGCATGGCCGCGCGAACCAGGTCCGGCGCGCCGCCCACAAGGAGTTCTTCCATCCCGATGACGCCAGCTATGTCGACGGCTCGCAGGCGTGCCTGGCGATGGCCCTGATCGCGGAGATACCGCCGCCGGAACTTCGCCCCGCGGTCTGGCAACGACTCGAACGCGAAATCCTCGTGGTTCGAAGCGGTCACATCCATGCGGGAATCACCGGCGGCGCGATGCTGTTCAAGCTCCTGATGGAGGCGCACCGGAACGACCTTCTCCTCACCCTCGTGAGCCAGACCACCTACCCAAGCTGGGGCGACATGCTCCGACAGGGGGCGACCACATTCTGGGAATCGTGGGAAAACAACCCCAGCCTGTCTTACCTCCACAGTTCCTTCCTCTATGTGGGGGCCTGGTTCATCGAGGGCATCCTTGGCATTCAACCCGATCCAGCAGAACCCGGGTTCGCTCGTTTCCGGATCCGACCGGGGCCCGTGGACCGGCCGGACCTCACCTGGGCGCGCGGGTCCTATGATTCCATTCATGGCCGGATCGGCAGTTCGTGGAAACGAACCGGCGACCGATTTGAACTGGACATCTCCATTCCGCCCAACACCACGGCCATCGTCGAAGTCCCGGCAACGTCGGTGGACGATCTCACCGAAAGCGGCAAGGCGCTCAAGCACCAGACGGGTCTGAACCTCCTCGGCATGCAGAACGGTCGTGTCCGGCTGGAAGTGGGTTCCGGCGAGTACCATTTTGACTCTCATTGGCGCGGCTGAGCGACCGGGCGGGAACCCCGAAGTGCGGCAATCCGGAGCGCCTGCGGGAGAACCTGGCCGTGCTTGAGCACCCGTTGAAGCGCGAGCAACCCGCCGAACTGGAACGTGCGTTTCCGCGCCCTCAGGTCCGGCGCCAATGGCGATGCTTTGAGGACGGCGCACGGGGCAAGGAGAACCTCCCTGGGAGAGGGGCGGTTGTGTGTTGCGAACCAGGGCGCGGTCGGTGATTGAAAATTAGAAATCCAATTCTAATCTTTGGAGCATGCTGCCCCGCCTTCTGACCCAGCTCCTTCGCAGCCGACTCCGCCTCTTTCCCGCGGTGGCCCTCACAGGCCCCCGCCAATGCGGCAAAACAACTCTCGCCCAGCAGCTCGGCCATGCCTATTTCAACAGATCCTTTCCGTCCGCCAGGCCCGCGGAGACATCTTCGACGCCTGTTACTTTCGGAGCCACGACGGGGAGGAAGCGGATTTGATTCTCGAGTCCGGCCCGGACCGGGAGGTCATCGAAGTCAAGCTGACGTCGGGACCGGCGCCGGAAATGCTGGCGCGGCTGGGGAGCGTGGCCAGGCTGGTGAAAGGCACGCGCCAGGTCCTGATCTGCAGGGTGGCCCAATCCAGTACACGCGGGGACCGGTGGGTCACCACGCTCCCGGACTATCTGAAGGCATCCGCAAGAAAATGAGGATGGAATCCTTCGATCGATTCGGACGCTCACGCTCGTTCTTTCTTCGCTTCATCCCCAGATCTGCCGGTCCAGCGATCGCAACTGGATCGCTTCCAAGATATGTTCGCCGTTGAGATCTTCGTGTCCGGCGAGATCGGCGATGGTTCGCGCCACCTTGAGGATCCGGTCATACGCCCTGGCGCTGAGCCCGAGTTCCTGCATGGCATTTTTCAGGACCTCGCGGGTCGCCTCGTCGAGCTGGCAGTGCCGCCGGACGTCCCGGCTTTCCATCCGGGCATTGCAGGTGACCTGGGGTCGGCCGCGAAATCGCTCCTGCTGCCGCCGCCGTGCGTTCACCACCCGCTCGCGCACTGCGACTGAGGGCTCCGAACCACGTTCCGCCGCGATATCCTGGAACTTGACCGGCGGCACCTCGACGTGGAGATCGATCCGGTCGAGAAGCGGGCCACTGACCCGAGCCAGGTAACCCTGGATCTGTCGTGGCGAACACTTGGATTCGTGGGGCATTTTGCCGTCGGGCGTGGGATTCATTGCGGCGACGAGCATGAACTGGGCGGGGAACGTCATCGTTCCGGCGGCGCGACTGATGGTTACCCGTCCCTCCTCCATGGGCTGGCGCAGTGTTTCGAGCACGGAGCGGCGAAACTCCGGTAATTCGTCGAGGAACAGGACGCCGTGATGGGCCAGGGAGATCTCGCCGGGGGTCGGATGGGCATTGCCCCCCAGCAGACCGGCATCGCTGGCGGTGTGGTGCGGGGCGCGGAACGGGCGTCGGGTCACCAGCGCCTGGCCGGCTTGCAGCAGTCCGGCGATGCTGTGGACCTTGGTTGTCTCGAGCGCCTCGTGGAGCGTCAGGGGCGGGAGGATGGTTGGCAGCCGCCGCGCCAGCATCGACTTTCCCGTGCCGGGCGGTCCGAGGAGGAGGACGTTGTGACCGCCGGCGGCCGCGATCTCCATGGCCCTTTTGACCGATTCCTGTCCCTTCACATCGGCAAAATCGGAGTCGTCCGGCGGCGCGACCGAGAACAGGTCCTCGACATCGATGTGTGTGGCCGCGATGGAAACCCGGCCCTCGAGATGCTCGACGGCCTGACGAAGATTCCGGATCGGGATGACTTCGAGATCGGCGACGACGGCGGCTTCGGGCGCGTTTTCGGCGGGCACCAACGCGCCCGCGAGGCCGTCCGCATGAGCCCGAAGGGCGGCGGGAAGCACCCCTTTGACCGGACGCACCGCCCCGTTGAGCGCCAGTTCACCCAGGACCAGGTGACGGTCGAGCAGGTCCGAGTTGATTTGCTCACTTGCCGCCAGCATCCCGAGGGCAATCGGCAGATCGAAGCTCGGCCCTTCCTTGCGGACGTCCGCAGGCGCGAGATTGATGGTCGTTCGGCCGAGGGGGGATTTGAACCCGGAGTTGGAGAGGGCCGTCCCGACCCGGTCCCGGGACTCTTTGACGGCAGCATCGGGCAGACCAACGATCACGACCAGGGTATCGCCCCAGCCTACGTTGACCTCGACTTCGATGGAGTATGCTTCCACGCCCTGCACAGCCGCAGAGCGGACCTTGGCGAGCACGCGGGCACCCTACCAGGACGCGGCCGATTCGGCAACCCGCATGCACCATGCCCGCCCGCGACGGGCGCGCGAAGAGACTCCTCACCGGGCGGTCCGGCAAAGGGTGTTGCGGCGTGCCGCGTGGGGGATTAGCCGCCCGACGAGAGAGGGCCGGAGCGAGGGTGCCTCGATTTTATTTTCGCAAGGATTGAGACGGCGCCGCTCGCGTCGCCAATCCCAGCCGCGTGCGCACCACCTCGGGCAGGTATTTCACGGGCACCGCCCCCGGCTCGAGCACGGCCTCGTGATACCGGCTGAGATCGAAACGGTCACCCATCTCGCGCTCGACCGCCTGCCGCAGCCGGTAGTGGGCCATGCGTCCCACGAAGTAAGTCGACAACTGCACCGAGCTTTGTTTCGCGCGGATGACCTTCAGCCGCGCCTCGCCCTCGGACTGGAAGGACTGGCGAACGAGCAGGTCCATTGCCTCCTCATCGGTCAGGTTCGTGCAATGCATGCGGTGATCGAGGATCGTGTTGGCGACCGCGCGCAGGTAGAACTTGAGCTGGTTCAACCGCAAGGCGAGTGCGCCATCGCCGTAACCCTGGTCGAGCATCATCTGCTCCGTGTACACCGCCCAGCCTTCGATATAGACCCCGGAGCCGAGCACGCGCCGGATGAGGGACGGATTCCGGTTTGCGTATTCAAGCTGCACATAATGCCCGGGGTAGGCTTCATGAATGGAAAGGATCTGGAGCATGTACCGATTGTATTCCTCGAAGTAACTGCGAACCCGCGCCGGATCCCAATCGGCAGGCGGCGGGCTGACCGCATAGTACCCAGACGCCTCGGGGTCCAGCGGAGGCGGGGAATTCATGAATGCTGTCGAATTGCCGCGCTGGAACTCGGGCATTTCGATGATCTGGCAACGGTCCGGCTGCGGCAGGTCGAGGATGGGGTGCGCGGTGATGAACTGCTTGATGTTGATCACAACGCCGCGGACATCCCCCACCAGGGACTCGGGCGTGCCATGGTCACGCGCCGCGAACTCCAATACGGCGCGCACGGTCGCCGCGCGGCCGTCTTCGTCGTCCGGCGGCAGAGCCCGGTCCGGGAAGCATTTCCCCCACAACTGCCGCGCGATCACGTACATGTCCCGCTCCACTCGTGTGAATTCCGACTGGGCGTCGGCCAGGACCTCGTCCGCGGAGAGACCCGCGTTGAGCACCAATTCGAGTTTGCGACCAAACTTCCGCTTCCCCAGGCGCCAGTTTCCATGAGCGCGGGGCAGCAGGTAGTTCTCGAGGAAGTCCTGGTACTCCCGCAGGGCCTTCAGGACCGAAACCGCGGCGGCATGCAGAGCCGGTACTTGCGGCGAGTCCTTGACCATCTCAAAGATTCCGTGCTCGTAGAAATCCATGGCACCGCGATTCTGGCGGATCGCCGTCTCGGTGTGGGTCGTGGGCGGATTCCTGAGATTGGCGCGCGCCGCCTCGACCACCCGCGGGATGAACGCCATGCGCGCGATGGCATGGTCGATGTTGGTCTCCTTCGGCAGGCTGGATTGGGCGAGCAGCAGGTAGACGCTGTCATTCAGGTAATCGTTGTAGACGCGTGGATCCTCCTCGAACGGATGGGTGTTCTCGTCCAGCCACAACTGCGTCGTCAGGTCGTCGCGCAGGATGTTGAAATCGATCTGACCGTCCCGTCCGAGTCGATCGTAATCGACCGCGCGCGGCAGGTCGCGAAGGGCCGCGCGGAGGTGCTCGGTCCACTTTTTGCGAGCCCCGGCGGAAAGGTCGTCGAGGCGATCGTCAAACCGGTGATCGCCAAGGCGCGTGGCGTCGAGCGGCCGGAGAGCGAAGCTCGCATCCAGGTAATTCCGAAAAAAGCGTTCGAGCGCTGCCTCCTGCGGCGGCACCCCCGCGGCAGGTTCCCCGGCGGACGATCTGACGCCGCCCAACGCGAGCGCCCCGGCCGCAAGTAAAAGATTCCAAAGAAACGGGGACTGTGTCATGCGAAAGAGTCTCCGCCGCGGGCTTCCCGGACACAAGACTCACTCGGCACCCGCCGCGGCTCGCGTCGGCATTCGGACCGCCAGCTCACGGAAGCGCCGAATGACCGAGCCCCGACAGATCCACTGGGCGACCACCAGGTTCAGAAAGGCCACTGTCGAGATCCAGATGCCAAGAACCCGGAAGAAACGGATCGCGCCCGGTCCCTCGTAGAGCAGGAGGACCGAGACCACAAGGGAAGTGACGAGAATCGGTCCGAAGGGAGTGATGGCAAGGGCAAGGATCTCAACCCGGGTGACGGTCGGCAAGCCCGCGGCGAGACGAAGCGAAATCCAGGAGAGGGCGTGAGTGTCCATGGCCACCGCGGCGGCCATCGCCAGCATCATCCATCGGCCCTTCGAGGTGCCGACATCATTGTCGCTGCCAAACCCCCAAAACGCGACGAGCACTTCGGCGACGGCGAGGATCAGGACCGGCCGCAGAAAAAGCCGGCGCAGGGCAAGGCGATGGCCCCGGAGAAAATCCCGGTCGGTCAGTGAGGTGCAAAGGAGCAGTTCCAGGGCCCCCGATCGGCGGTCTTCCAACAGGCGCATGGAGGACTCGGAAACCACCCAGGAAGCGAGGATCAGATGGACCGTGAAGGCGAGCGGCGCAACCAGGTACCAGCCGGGTCCGCCGAACATGTCCCATCCGTACGATCGGTACCCGAACAGCCAGATCGTCATGATCGAGAGCACCAGCCCGTCCGCATAGAATCGCTTGCCGCGATGCCGCTCCATCAGCCAGACGAGGGGGTGCTCGTTCAGCAACTGTCGGCGGTGCTTCGCGCGTGCCCTGGGATGCCCGGGCATGAAAAGCCGCTCGTCCAGCGTGCGCCGGACCGGGCCGCCACTGCGGCTCTGCCAGACGTCCTGGACCATGCGGCAGGCCGGCACCAGGAACAGCCATCCGATCAGGTGCGACGGCACAAGCACGGTCGGTGACCACGACGAACCGGGACCCGCACGGTCCTGAAAGAAGGTGAAAAGAGGGCTGAATCGGGCCAGGACCCATCCTTCCGGCCCAAGGAACGTGGCGAGACCGATCGGGGCGAAGAGCACAACCAGACCCGCCACGAAGACCGCGAACGTCGCCCTTCGTTCGTCCCAGCTCAGCGTGGAAATAAACACCCCCAGGCAGAGCGACACAAAAAGAAGGTTCATGATCGCCAGCGCCGCGCTGATGCCCGAGGCGATGGAGATTCCCCCCATCAGGACGGGTATCGCAAGCAACGGCAGAAGGGCAAGCAGGCCATAGATCGCATTCAGGGAATTCGCCGCCAGCTTTCCCAGGATGATGTCCGCGCCGCGCAGATCCGTGAGGAAGAGAAGCCCCAGCGTTCCCTCGCGCTTCTCGCGGCTCACGGCGTCCGCGGTGGCCGACACGCTCGACAGAAACGCGTACACGCAGGAGACGAGGATCAGCGACTCGAACAGCGAAGCGCCCTGAACCGAGACTGGGACATTGCGGATCGTCTCGGTCGTGGTGAGGATTGCCATGAACCCCAGTGCCGTGGCCGTCACCAGCGTCCGCCACCGATACGTTCCGAATCCCCGCGCGGCGATTCGCAATTCCCGGCCTACGATGGGCAGGAAGCGGAGCACCCTGCGGTGGTGACGGACAGTGGCGGCAGCCATGGGAAGCCGGACCCGCGGTTCAAATGCGATTGGCGTAGTAGATCGCCGTCGCCAGCAGGGCGGCACTGAGGCCGCCAACGATGAGCGCCGCAATCAGGCGGTGATAGAACTTGCGGCGCGCCCCGTGCTGCATGGCCGGCAACAGGTACCAACGGTCGCGATCCGGATCACGTGGACGACGAAGAAACATGGCTCAAGGGAGTGCGACTTGAAGAAAACACCGCAGGGACGGAGCGCGCGCGCAGCGCGGCGCCATCCGACTCGGCGGCGAGCACACGCAAGTGCCGGAGAAGACCTTTTCGGGAGATCTGGAACATCCACGCATCGATCCCCGCCGCGATCAGCGCCCACCAGCCGAGAAGGACGGAGTAACTCGCGTCGAATCCCGGGTTGACGTGGAACGTCTCCGCCGCGATTCCGACGAAGACAAGGCTGAGAAGGTAGCACGCCCACGGAAATGTCATCACCCAGCCTAGGGTCAATCCGTAGGCGCGGATGAAGCGGGCATGGCGGAAGCCGAACCACATTCCCGCCCAAGTCAGAGTCCATAAGTCGAGAAAGAGAATCACGAATCCGACGAGGAACGTTCCCAGGATATCCAAGGCATCGGCCCCGCGCGCCTCACTCAGCGCGCCCGCAAGAAGCAGCGTCGCCGCCGCGCTCACCGCCAGCAGCGGCGCCCCCAGGATTCGGCGGAGCCCCTCGAAATTGCCGCGGACAATCTCGCTTGGCGTCTGCGGGGTGCACAGCAACAGCTCCAGGGCGCCGGTGCGGCGTTGATCGTGAAGATGGCGGCACGCCATCGATGCCACGCGGATCTTGAGCCAGACCCCCAGGGCGAACAGGGTGCTCAGGCCGATGAAACCCTGAAGCCACTCATCCTTGACCTCCGCGAAGCCCCAGAGCCAGCCGCAGCCGACAATGCCCAGGCCCGCCCAGGTGAGCGCCTGGCCTCGTCGATCCCGCACGTACAACCAGGCGAAGGGATTCCGATCCAGGACCTCCGATCGCGCCATTCGGCGAGCGTCCGGCACCGCCCCGCCCTTCTGCCGGGCCTGCCTCGAGACTCGAGCTCGGTCCTGCCAGACCTTGGGCAGCAGGAGACACGCACCCGCCAGCGCCACCCACGCCAGAAGGTCCTGAACCACGAGTGACTGCCAGAAGTACGCAGGCGGCGCTATACCGCGCAGCAGGACCTCCATCGTGCCCACGACCGGAAGGATCGGATTGACCAGCAGAATCCAACCCAGGGGCTCGGGCAGATCACCCGTGCTCGGCGGCGGCGCCATGGCAAGGGGCGACGCTCGCAGGACATATTCGGTGAGAACCCACCGGACTCCGGGCAGGAGGAAAAGGAGGACGGCCAGCACGAAGACGGTGCCTCCGATGGCGTGACGGGCATCCTGAGCAACGACGCTCACCAGCACGCCGATCGCCAGGGATAGCAGCATCGTGTTGCCCAGCACGCCCGCCAGGCACGCGACCGCCTGGTAGGACACGCCCCCCAGCAGGACCGGCACCCAGATCACCGGCAGCAACGCGACGAGCGCGCTGATCGTGCGCATGGAATGGGCGACGAGTTTCCCCACCACGACGTCGTAGCCCCGGAGATTGGTCAGGAACAGCAACCCCAGCGTCCCGTCGCGCTTCTCCTCGCTCACGCAGTCGGAGGTGGTGAGGATTCCACTCAGAAGGCAGTAGACGAAGGCCAGCAGGCCCACCCCGATGAAGAGCGCCTGCCCCTGATCCGCCTGCTGCTCCCTCAGCATGGCGAGGAGGATCACCCCCACGGTCCCGATCGCGAGTCCGACGGCCACAAAACGCGACCAGTACGTCCCCCGACGCCGAGAGGCGGTTCGCAATTCACGTTCGGCAACGGGAAGGATTTTCACGAATCAGCGGCGACCATCGTACCACATGGCGCAGCGATCCCGGCTGGCAATCGTCGCCCGGGGACGAAGCATGGCCCCAAGAAAAAACCGAAGCATCTCCATGCGCGAGTAGAGTCGGAAGCGTCTCGCCGAAGAGACCAACGGATGGCGGGTGATGATCGTCACGCGTTTCGACCGCCGCCGCGCCACCTTCTTCAGACGCCGGCTCAGGTCGAGTTCCTCGGCTGCATACAGCTTCAGGCTGAACCCGCCAACCTCCCGAAACGCGTCCGCCTCCACCAGGATGAACGAACCGGCCATCCACGCCAGCCGGCGACTCAAGGCATTCCAGCCGCGGACCAGGAGGCCTTCAAACCAGGGGACGTCCGTGTCGAGTTGCACGACCGCCCCGGCGAAGAGGATGTCACCCCCGGCGATGAGCCGGCCGGCCTCCGCCAACAGGCCATCGGTCGGCACGCTGTCGGCGTCGAGAAACAGCAGCCAATCGCCGGAGGCGGCCGCGGCGCCGGTGTTGCGGGCGCGGGCGATCTGGTTGATGGGTTCGAAAACGACCCGGACGCCATGCGCCCGCGCAATCTCCGCCGTGCGATCGGTGGATTGGTTGTCACAGACAATGACCTCGATCTCCCACCCGAGGCGGCGCAGGGCGCCGGCGGCGGCATCCACCGCCGGGAGGGTCCGCGGCAGAAGGCGTTCCTCATTGTAGGCGGGGATGACGATGGAAACGAGCACGGGCGCGGGGACAGTTTCGCGGAGAATGGGTGGCCGTCAATCGGCCGTGAGTCGCGAGGGCCGGATGGAAAGCCGGCGACGGAGCCTGATGAGCCCTGGGCCTCTCACGGAAACAAACCCCGCAACCGTTTCGCCTTCCAGACCCGCTCGATACCCAGCGCGAGCGCGGCTGTGCGCAGCGAGACTTTTCGTTCGCGGCTGAACTTCAGCGTCTGCACAAACGTCGACTCCAGCATTCGGTAAAGGCGGTCGGTCACCTCCGTTTCGGACCAGAAGAAGCTCTGGAGGTCCTGCACCCACTCGAAATAGCTCACCACAACGCCGCCGGCATTGCAGAGGATGTCCGGCAGCACGAGGACCTCCGGTCGTTCCGCAAGGATCCGGTCGGCGGCGGGTGTCGTCGGACCATTGGCGCCCTCCGCCAGGATCCGGCATTGGAGCTTGCCCGCATTTGCCTCGGTGATCTGCCGTTCGAGGGCGGCAGGCACCAGGATGTCGCATGGCTGGGTGAGCAGGTCCTCGTTCGATAGGGCATCCGCCCCGGGGAAACCCACGACCGTCCGATGTTGAGCCACGTGCTGTGCGAGCCGGGAAAGATCCAGACCACGCGGATGGAATACGCCACCGTGAACATCGCTGACGGCGAGGATCCGGGTCCCAAACCGCGCCAGGCTGTGCGCCGTCACCGAGCCGACGTTGCCGAAGCCCTGGATGATTGCGGTCGCTTCGCCGGCATGGATGCCGAGGGTGTCCATGGCGCGATTGGCGATGAATGCGACTCCGCGTCCGGTGGCCTCGCGGCGGCCGGCCGATCCCCCCAGAAGCACGGGCTTGCCCGTGACGACCCCCGGCACGGTATGCCCGAGGTACGTGGAGTAGGTGTCCATCATCCAGGCCATCACCTGCTCATTCGTGCCAAGGTCCGGGGCGGGAACATCGACCTGGGGACCAATCAGGGTGATGATTTCCTGGGTGAACCGCCGTGTCAGCCGCTCGCATTCCCCGGGGGAGAGCCGGTTGGGATCGCAGGCGACTCCGCCCTTGGCGCCTCCGTAGGGGAGACCCGCGAGCGCGCATTTCCAGCTCATCCACATCGCCAGCGCCGCCACCTCCCCCAGGGCCACCTCCGGGTGATAGCGGATGCCGCCTTTGGTGGGACCGAGGGTGAGGTGGTGCTGAACCCGGTACCCCAGGCAGACCTCGGTGCAGCCATCATCGCGCTCAAATGGAACCGCGACCGTCACCGCGCGCTTGGGCATCTTGAGGCGTTCGCGGTCGCACGCGGGAATCTCCAGGAATCCTGCGACGAGATCGAACTGCTCGCAGGCCATGTGGAAGGTGGGATGGTCGTAGGGATGCATGGAAAACGGGGCACGATGGGTCACGGTCCAGGCGATGCAACCCTGCCCCGGGGCTGGCAACGCCTTCCGATCCGGCCGGGCACCGGGGTCGGATCCCCGTCAGGTCGAAGGCGTCGCTCCGCCCGGTTGGCGGCACAACACCTCGAGCGCCTGGAGGGTCGCGGCGTTGCGGTTGTCCGTGCCGAGCTTCTCGAAGATGTGCCCGATGTGCACTTTCACGGTCTTCTCCGCCATGCCGAGGATGAGCGCGACCTCCGGATTGCTCTTTCCCTGGGCCACCCACAGGAGGACCTCGGCCTCGCGAGGGGTCAGTCCAAACGCCCGCTCCAGCGGCGCCGGGGAGTTGAAGTCGGGCTGGAAGGCCAGGCGATCCCGAAGAAGCTCCGTGCGGACGACCTCCCGTTCCAGCCGGGTGCGCACCGCGCGCAACAACTCGTCCACGGACGCCGGCTTCGTGAGGTAATCGTCCGCCCCGAGTTCCATCCCCATCCGGAGATCCTTCCGCTCGCCGCGGGCGGTCAGAAAGATGAACGGAATGGCGGCCGTCCCGGCATCGGCGCGCAGTTCGCGAAGCACGCCGTGCCCATCGAGACCGGGCATCATGACGTCGCACAGGATGAGATCCGGGTTCTCGCGCCGGGCGGTCTCGACGCCCTCGACCCCGTTGGTGGCGGCGAGGGCGCGGAAGCCCTCCATCTCGAGAATGGTCCGGAGGTTCTCCCGCGTTTGCTCGTCGTCTTCGATGATGAGTATGGTCGTCATGGGGTGGACGCGGCCGCCGGGAGATTCGCAGCCGGAATCGCGGGCGCGCCGCCGGTGGCCGGAGCGGAAAGCTCCGCGCGGTAGAGGGGAAGCCGGACGGTGAAGGTGCTTCCGCGGCCCTCCAGGCTCACAAACGAAATGACACCACCGTGACGGTCGACACAGCGCTTGACGATCACCAGGCCAAGGCCGGTGCCCGATCGATGCCCGACATTGCTGCCGCGATGAAAGGACTGGAAGAGCTGACGCTGATCCCCGGCCGGGATCCCGCACCCCTCGTCGGCAATCTCGAATACCGCGTCCATGCCGGCGCGCCGCGCCGAGAATCGCACGGTCGATCCTGCCGGGGAGTATTTGACGGCGTTGGACAGCAGGTTGGTGAAGATGTGTCCCAGGAGGCCTTCATCGCCGGAGGCGCTGGAAAGGTCGCCCTCCGACCGCAACTCAATCGCAACATCCGTCCCGCCGGGCGCCGAAGTGATCTCATCGCGCATCCGCCGCTGGAAGGCCTGCAGATCCAGGCGCGTGGGATGAAACTCCACGCGCCCCGCCTCGAATCTTCCCAGCAGCAGGACCTCGTTCATCATCTCGGCCATACGCCGAACCGATCGCTGGATGGCAGCCATCTGCCGGCCGCGTTGCTCCGGGGGCAGCCGATCGTGGTATCTCTCGATGATCTCAGCCGAGGAGAGGATGACCTCGAGCGGAGTCCGAAACTCGTGCGAAACGAGGGAGACGAAGTTGCTTTTCAGTTCCCCCAGTTCCTTCTCGCGAACGAGGGCGCGGCGCAATTGGTGTTCGACCTCCTTGCGTTCCGTCACGTCCAGGCTCGCCGCCAGGATACTCGGCTCCCCGTCAATCTCGACCAACTCCGCCGCGAGCAGGACCGTTCGCAGCCGGCCGTCCCGCAAACGCACCGTCACCTCACGGCCCCGGATGATCCCACGGTCGCGGACGTCACGAAAGACGGCGTCGCGTTCGGCGGCGTGGACCCACAGACCCAGGTCCAGAGTGGACCGGCCGATGACCTCTTCGCGCGAGAAGCCGGTCTCGGTGAGGAAGGCATCGTTCACCTCGAAGAGCGCGCCATCCCGGAGCCGGGCGAGGGTCATGATCGCCGGATTGCTGGCAAAGGCGCTTCGAAACCGCTGCTGGGAGGCGTGAAGCGCCGCCTGGCTTGAGCGCAGCGCCGCTTCCGCGCGCTTGCGTTCAATGGCAATCGCGGTCTGACCGGCAACGTAGGTCAGGATCTGCTGATGCTCCACCGTGAGGGCCGATGGGTCGTTGTAGTCCTGCACAGCCATCACTCCGGTGGCACGCCCATGAACCAGAAGCGGCACCCCCAGCCAGACCTTCGCCGGCGCTCCCATCTGGGTCAGGACCCCCTCCGCCGCAAGTTCGCCCAGCCGGGGTTCGTCGGCCAACAGCGGTTCGCGCGTGCTCATCACATATTCCGAGAGCCCGTGGCCGCGAGGCCGGGGATCGGGCGGCCCGGACATCTCATCGGCATAGTACGGAAACGTCACCGTGTCGGACACACGATCATCCAGCGCGATGTAAAAGTTTCGCGCGGGCATCAACGTGCCGATGATGCCATGAAGCTGGCGATAAAGTTCCGGAAGATCACTCACCGAATGCGTCGCCTCCGAGATTCGGTAGATGGCCGATTGCAGCGTCTCGGCGCGTGTTCGTTCGGAGACCTCCCGCCGCAGGTTGGTGTTCGTGGTCTGGAGTTCCTCGGTTCGCGCGGTGATCAGCGCTTCGAGTTCCTCATTTCGCAGCCGTTTCCGACCCAGTTGACGCCAGAGGAACAGCGCCCATCCGGCAAGCGCAACGACGACACCCCCGGCAATGGCGAGCAGACGACGGGTCGCGGGTCCAAACGCCGGCCAGGGGCGCGCCACAACTTCCACGCCCGCCGCCGAAGGAAGCCAGAGGCGCCACCCATGCACCGTCCCGAGTTCCCCGATATCCGCGGCGGCGACCCCAACCAGGCGCACCCGCGAGTCCGGCTCCAGCGGGGCAAGATTGGTCGAGAGACAGCGCACCTCGACGGTTGTGTCCCCGGACTGCACGACCAGGCGCGCCATGTGCCTGCCGTCGACACGCGAGGGAAGCACGTGAAGGACCTGCCCCTCGAACTGGACCCGCCTCGAATCGGGCCCCAGACCGCTCCAGTCGGGAGCACGCGCCTGGAACGGAGCCGGGAGGGGCGCCTTGCCGATCACCCGGACCTCCGCTTCCTCGAGGATGGTCCGCGTCGAACGTGCCGCCGGGTAGCCGGCCGCAACGATCCGGTCGCCCACCCGCAGTCGCGGCGGATCGACCGCGGGGACTGTTGCGCCCGCGGCGTCGACCAGGATGCGCGGCTCCACGAGCGCCAGTTCGAGACCTTCGTCGCCCTCCTGCACGAACACCGGCCCGCCCGGCACCGCCAGGGTGACCGTGCCGCGGACCCGCACCCGACGCGGACTGACCAGGTCGGGGTGCGCCATGGCAAGGTCCCGGAACGGCACCAGGGGCAGATCCCGATCCGGGTTCGACGCCGGCTCCACCACCGTGATGAAGGTCGTGTCCTGCGTGAACAGGCGGACCCCGAGGATGGCACCACGTTCTCCGTGCATCAGGCCGCACGCGCCACGCACCCGCACCCTGGCATGCAGGAGGTCCGCGGGAAACTGCGCCGGGTTCGATCGCGGCATGTTGATCCGCACACGACCGCCATTGACCGCCAGGTCGATTTCGATCCGCTCACGCTCGGCCCAGACGACCCGCACCACACCTTCAATCTCGACCCATCGGCCGTCCGCCCGGCCCGCGGCGAGCTCGTTGAACGGCAATCGCAGCGGCACCGGAAGCGGGGCCTCTCCAAGGATCGTGATCTCCTCCTCCTGGATGCTCGAACCGTGCCCCCCCGTGGGATGGGTCCTGCCCTGGATCCGGACGCGTTGTCCAGCCCGCAAGGGAGGACGCGCCTTCATCGAGGGAAAAACGTAGCTGCCGCCAGTCTCGTCCTGGACGAACAAGGCGTCCCACCGCCGTTCGTAACACGTGACGACGCATTGCAGATCGACGCGGCGCGGTTGGCCGGCTCCAGGGCCGGAGAGGGTCTGAACGGCGGCAATGGTTCTCAGGGGCGGATCCGTTGGCGCATCCGCAGCCATCACCCGCGAGGGCAGCAGGCACGCCAGCCACAGCAGGCCCAGTTGCCAGGCAATGCTGTCAGTGATTCGGCGTGTCACGATTGGAACCTACGGGATCGGAAGCGTGGCGGTCAGCCCCGGAGCAGGGGCCTACACCGAAAGTCCTATCAACCGTTCGGTGGCGGCATGATACCAGTTCCCGCGGAAGAAGTCATGGTGCCACCGCTTTCCAGGCCTTTGTCGTTCTCGCTGCCACTCCCGAGGCCGCGCACGAATGGCTCCCAATCGTTCGTCGCCGCCTGGATTGCGGCCCGCCATGAAGTCCACCTGAGGGTGTTCGGCGCGGCGTCGGATCTCCGCCCTGAAAGGCTGGTCACCACGGGAGATGTGGTCCGCTGTCTGCTCAATCGACAGGACCCGTGGCACGCCTGGGCGGCCGCCTCGAACGATCCCCGCAATTCCGGTTCGAATCCGCATTCCGCCTGACCCGCATGACGGATCGTTCCCAGCGCCGCGAAGCCGACGTGGATCTGCCCGCGTGGTCGGAATGCAACCTCTTCTGCATCACCGGATACGCTGGGACCGGCGCCCCCTGCGGATGGCGTGGCCGTTTTCACGAGGCGCTGTGGGATGACCGTTGTTCCAGTCGCCGCTGCCCGCGCTGCGGCGGCCCCTCCCTGCTTCATGTCGGCCTCGGCCTTGCCGCAAACAGCCGTGATTGGGAACCCGGACCAGCCCCATGAATCCGGTTCCTCCGGATCGCGTCTGACGCGGCGCTCGTCCATGGCCGAGAGCCCCGCTAGCATGGTCACGTGAGCGGGGACCTCCGCGTCCATGAAATTTATCTGAGCCTCCAGGGCGAAAGCACCCTGGCGGGATTGCCGTGCATCTTCATCCGACTGACCGCATGCAATCTTCGATGCTCCTACTGCGACACTGCTTACGCCTTCACAGGCGGGACACGCCTCGCCATCGGCGAGATCCTGGACGAGGTCGAACGGCTCTCCGGCCCGTACCACACCCAACCGTCAAATGCCGCCGGACGCCTGCCGATGGTTGAGTTGACCGGAGGCGAACCGCTGCTTCAATCGGCGGTCCATCCCTTGATGGCGTTATTGTGCGACCGCGGCTGGACCGTGCTTGTGGAGACCAGTGGGGCTCTCGACATTTCCGCGGTGGATCCTCGGGTCCGAAGGATCATGGACCTGAAATGTCCCAGCAGCGGCGAGGTGGAGCGAAACCGATGGGAAAACCTCGGGCACCTGCGCTCCACCGATGAACTCAAGTTCGTGATCGGCACCTGGGAGGATTATGCGTGGGCCCGGGCCGCCCTCCTGCGCCACGGCCTCCCTTCCCTCTGCCCGATTCTATTCTCCTGGGTTCAACCGCTTGCGCCAGGCCAGCAGGATCCCTCCCTGCAGCCGGTGCCGCCCGGCCACACTCCGATCGATCGCAGGGCGTTGGCGGAGGCCATCCTGACCGACGCGCTTCCAGTACGCTTCCAGGCCCAGCTTCACAAGGTGATATGGCCCGCAGAATTGCGAGGAGTCTGAGACCCGCGAACGCGCCAAGGGAATTGGCAAACCCATTTGAACTGCTTGCTGCTCGTGACGCTGCGTGGCCGCCGACAAAGGAGGCGGACGTCATTCGGCCCGCGTCGCCGCCTTGGCGGCTACGAGCAGGCGGTTCGTCGAGACGCAATCAGCCATGAACCGTTCCGCCGTGCTCAGCCTTCTGAGGCGATTTGAATCCCGAAACGTCACCTATATTGCCCCCGACGGTTCCTGGCCGATTGTCTGGGAACGCGCGCGGGGCTCCCATGTTTGGGACAGCGAAGGCCGCCGTTACCTCGATCTCACCGCCGCCTTCGGCGTCGCCGCCGCCGGACACGCCAATCCACGAGTCGTGGCGGCGGCGCGCGCCCAGATGCGCCACCTCTTGCATGGCATGGGAGACGTCCATCCGCACGCCCTGAAGGCGCGCCTCGCCCGGGAACTCAGCGCAATCACGTTTGAGAGGTGGACACGCCGTCGGGAGCCAACCCCGCTCACCGGCAAGGTCCTGCTGGCAAACTCGGGATTTGAAGCAGTCGAGGCCGCCATGAAGACGGCACGACTCGCCACAGGTCGACGCGGTTTGATTGCCTTTGAGGGCGCCTACCACGGCCTCGGTTACGGTGCCCTCAATGTCACGCACCGCCCCGATTTCCGGGAGCCGTTCCGGGACCAACTGCGGCAGTTCGGACGATTCGTTCCCTTCCCTTGCCGCACCGGCGACCCGGCCACGGATGCTCGACGTCTCCAAATCGTCGAGGAACGCGTCGAACGCCTCCTTCGCCGCAAAGACATCGGGGCCATCCTCGTCGAACCCGTCCAGGGACGGGGCGGCATCCGCATTCCACCAGCCGGCTTTCTGGACCGGCTGCGCGCGTGTTGCGATCGCCACCATGCGCTCCTGATTGCCGATGAGATTTTCACCGGGTTCGGACGCACCGGCCGCTGGTTTGCCTGCGAGCACGACGGCGTCCTGCCGGACCTCATCTGCCTTGGGAAGGCATTGACCGGCGGGTTTCCACTTTCCGCCTGCGTGGGGCGCGCCGACGTCATGGATGCCGCCTGGCCACCAAGCCGGGGCGAGGCCCTGCACACGAGCACGTTTCTGGGCCACCCGGTCGGCTGCGCCATGGCGCTCGCGCAGATCGGAGAAATCCGACGGCTTCGGCTGGAACGACGCGCCGCCTCAGCGGAAGCACTGCTTCGCGCCGAACTGGAAGGCGCCGCCGCCGCATGCCGCCGCTACCGCGCCCGCGCCCGCGCCATGGGCCTCATGGCGGGAATTGAAATCCTGGACACCGGGAACGAGCCGGCAACCGGGGCGGTTATCCAGGTGATTCAGCGCCTGCTCCGGCGCGGGTTCATTTTCCTGCCCGAAGGCAAGGACGGGGAAGTGATCAGCTTCACCCCGCCCCTTGTCATCCCTGCAACGGAATTACAGAGGGCGACACGCGCGCTCCGGCAGGCGTTGGCCCAGCTCTGAACATGCGGCGGCGCTCGCGACTTTGAAGGCGATGCGCAAGAAGTCGCAGGAGGGGTGAATCAAAGGCCCCGGGTACGACCTGCTGGCGCCCCGCGGCGGGAGTCCACCGGTAGGCCGAACGCACGTCCCCCGGCCGGAACTGGAGTTGGCTTGAAGGCTTCATGGTACATCTCGTGCCGGGGGTGGTGACGGCAACGGTGGGTAAGTTCCTCACAATCGCTGGCGGCGCAAGAGACCAACCGTTACAAAAACGCGACATGACCCTGGGTGAGATGCGAACCCTCCTGAAAGACGAAGGGATCCGACTCACCCGCTCCCTGGGACAAAGCTTCCTCCACGACCAGAATCAGTTGGGTCGAATCGTAAGTCTCGCCGCACCCATGGCCGACGTGCGGGTCCTCGAAATCGGCCCGGGCCTGGGTCCCCTGACGGAGGCGCTCCTGAAGTCCGGGACACGGGTGCTTGCGATTGAAAAGGACCGGAGGCTCGCGGCGATCCTTCGCCGCCGACTGGGGTCCTGGCCGAGCCTGCAGGTCGTCGAGGCCGACGCCGTTGACTGGATCACGCGGGAGCCGCGTGATCTTCGAAACTGGCAGATCGTGGCCAACCTGCCGTACTCGGTGGGTTCGGTGCTCCTCGTGCACCTGGCCCAGTTGGACCGGCCTCCCCGCTCGATCACTGTCACACTTCAATCCGAAGTGGTGGATCGCATTCGCGCGCGACCCGGGACGGCCGCGTTTGGCGTCCTGACCCTGCTGCTTGCGGAGTCCCTGGCGCCTGTGTCTGGCGCCCATTTCACCATACCGCCAACCTCCTTTTTTCCCCCGCCGAGGGTCATGTCGGCGTGCATTCGATTGGAGCCGCGGGTACTGCGACTGGTCGAGGCGCAGTGGGCGCTGGCTTACCGACGCCTGGTGAAGGAGGCCTTCTCGCAGCGGCGCAAGCAGCTTCGCAAGGTGCTTCGAAGGCGATGGCCGGATCCCGTCCTGGACAGGGTCTGGAAGGCCCTCCAATTGGCGCCCGACGTCCGCGCGGAAGTCCTGGCGCCCGAACAATTCGCGGCGCTCGCAGTGGAGCTGGGCAATTGAGGCATTCCAGGATCGGAACCTGTCCTGCATAACAAAGGGACAGGTCTTTTGTGTGAAAAGAGCGCGACAACGCAACTCCCACAAAGAGTCCCAACAGAGGGACAGGTCTTTTGCTGAGGAGAGGCGCGGCCGAAAAGCAGGTCTTTTCGCGACAAAGGGACAGGCCTTTTGAGAAAGGGATTTGCCGCTGGATTGCGAAACGTGTTGGTATGTCGACCATGCGCAGGCCCCGACTGAAGGTTCCCTCCTTGCTGCAGCCGGCCTGGTACCATTGCGTGTCCCGGGTCGTCGGCCGGCAGTTCCTCCTGGATGATGCCGACAAGGAACTCTTTGTCTCGCTCCTGCGCGAATATGAGACCTTCTGCGGGGTCCATATCCTCACCTACTGCGTCCTTTCCAATCACTTCCACATACTCCTGGAGGTGCCCGAACGCCCCGCCGAGGGCATTCCCGAGGCTGAGATCCTCCGCCGATTGGATGGGCTCTCGGGCATGAGCCAGGCCGGCACGATCCGCCAACGCTTCGAGGCGCTGCGAGAGAGCCCCGCAGCCTATGAGGCCTTTCGCCAGAACCTCCTGGAACGAATGTGGGACGTGAGTGCCTTCATGAAGTTGCTCAAACAACGGTTCACCCAGACGTTCAATCGCCGCCACGGCCGCAAGGGGACGCTGTGGGAGGAACGTTTCCCGAGCGTGCTTGTGGACGGGACCGGCGAGGCGCTCGCGACCATGGCGGCCTACATCGATTTGAACCCGGTGCGGGCAGGTTTGGTGGACGATCCCAAGGATTACCGGTGGTGCGGATACGCATCGGCCGTGGCCGAGGGTCGAGGCCGGGGCTATGTGACTGTCCTGCGCGGTTTGGGCCAGGGCGACCTCAGCCCGAAGAAGGCGCTGGAAGTCTACCGGCGGTGGCTGTTCGAACAGGGGTTGAAGGATGAGGGCGTCCAGGCGGACGGCACGCCGGTGCGCCGGGGGTTTGATCAGGAGAAGATGCTGGCGGTGGTCGCGGCCAAAGGCCGGCTGCCGAGGAGGGATTATCTGCGATTGCGGGTCCGGTACTTTGTCGATGGGGCGGTGTTTGGGTCGCGGCAGTTTGTGGATGAAATCTTCGACAGGCACCGCGAGAGGTTTGGGCCGAAGCGGAAGAGCGGGGCGCGGCGTTTGCGCGGCTATGCGGGAAAACTGTATGCGCTGAGGGGATTGAGGGTGGGAGTCTTCGGGCACGGGGAGCACTGATGCGCCGGGGCGAGGGGCGTCAGGCGGGGTGCGCGGGCCGCGGCGGTAGGACCTGGTGGGGCCGGCAAGTCGCCTCCGCGATTGCCTGTCCGGCCGTGGAACGAGAACATGCCTTCGCAGATGTCCGAAGAGATCTTTGACGTCGTCAACGAAAGGGATGAGATCATCGGCCGCGCACCGCGGTCCGAGGTGCATCGGCGCGGATTGAATCATCGGGCCGTTCACGTCCTCGTCTTCAATCGTCGCGGCGAGGTCTTTCTGCAAAGGCGTTCCATGGCCAAGGACTGTTTCCCGGGAACCTGGGACTCGTCGGCATCCGGCCACCTGGATTGCGGCGAGGACTACGATGCCTGCGCCGTTCGCGAACTTGGCGAGGAACTCGGTCTGCAGCTCAGCCAACCGCCGCGCCGGATCTTTCGGGTGGCGGCCTGTCTTCGGACAGGGCATGAATTCCTGTGGGTCTATCGATGTGAAGCGGAGGGTCCCTTCAACCTGCATCCGGAGGAGATTGAGTGCGGCGATTGGTTTTCCCCGGAAATCATCTCTTCGTGGGTCGCTCGCAGACCTGGCGATTTTGCGTCGGGATTCGTGCTCCTTTGGGAGATGTTGCCGAAATGGGATCAGGCGAACCTGTCGACTGAAGGCCCGGCGGCGCGCGAGGGGTGAAGGAGCGTGGAAGGCAGGCGAGAGGGATCGCGGCCCCGGCGGGAAAACGTTCGGGCGCGGAACCAGGTGATGGATTCCTGGGTCTCGCCGGGCATGGGTCGCGGGCGGCCGCACGACCTTACAGCGCCGCACCCATGGCCCATGAGCGCCTGAGCCGGAGTGTGGGGGCCGAGGATCAGAAGACCTGCGGAATGCCTTCCTCGAGGACCTTCACTCGATCGGTCATTTGATGGTGGTTGACGAGTTGTCCCAACCACCGAGCGGGCTCGTCCATTTCTTCGAAGGAGAGCTTGAACGTCCCGTAATGCATCGGGATGAACCAGTCGGCTTGAAGGTCCGTGAATGCCTTGACGGCCTCGTCCGGACCCATGTGCACGCGGCGGAAGCTGTCGGGGAAATAGGCCCCGATCGGGAGCAGGGCGATCTCGGGTTGAAGACGCTGCCCGATCTCATGGAACCCCTGGAAGTACGCGCTATCGCCGGCGTGGTACAGGGTGCGGCCCTGATGGCGGAGGACGAAGCCGCCGTAGCCCCGATGATGGTCATGCAAGGTTCGCGCCCCCCAGTGTTCGCAAGGCGTGAGGGTCACCGACCAATCGCCGTGACCGAAGCTCTCCCACCATTGAAGTTCGATGATCCGCTGGAAGCCGAGCCCGCGGGCGAGGTCACCCATTCCCCAGGGCATCACCCCGATGCGCGGTTCGGGGAGTCGGCGCAGCGTAGGTCGATGGAAGTGGTCGAAGTGAGCATGAGTCAGGAGGACCAGGTCGATCGGGGGAAGGTCAGAGAGTTTGAGGCCGGTGCGTCGAAGCCTCTTCAGCAGGAACAGCCAGTTGGCGAAGTTCGGATCGATGAGGACGTTGAGATCCGTGAATTGGATGAGAAACGAGGCGTGTCCGATCCAGGTGATGGCGACCTGGCCGAGGTCCAATGGCGGAAACACGGGTTCCTTCGTCGTTCCCGTACGGCGCGTCAGCAGCGCCTTCCAGACCATTTGGTGGAAGAACGTGCGCGGATTGAAGTGATTGCTGGGTGTGAGTTCGCGAAACGAACGGGGAATCCGCCGTCGCGGCTCGTTGGGCCTGGGCCGTGTAGGACCTGAAGCGCTCATTGAATCGTCGGGACCAGGCGCCGCCCGCGGCCGGAGTCCAACCCCTTGAATAAATCAAAACCGCCTCCGTCTCAACCGCGGACGAAAAAGCGTTGGAACCATGAGAACGAAAATCCTCACCGGAATGACCCTGGCGGCCCTCGTCGTGGGCTCGACCCCCGCGAAGGCGGGCCACGGGGATGCCGCCTGGTGGGCTGTCGGCGGACTGGTCGCGGGCGCCGCGGCAGGCGCGGCGATCGCGAGCGCGGCGGACACGCATGTCACCTACACGACCACCGTCATGCCGCCACCTCCGGCACCGGTGGTCACGAGGGTCGCCGTGGTTTCGCCGCGACCCGCAGTGGTCTTCGCCCCGCCGCCACCCCGCGTCGTCGTCCGTCCCCGACCCGTGTTTATCCGTCCGCATCGCGTGGTGGTGCGACCCTCTCCCGTCATTGTGGTGGCGCCGCCAGTCCAGGTGTGTCCACCGCCGGTGGTTTGTGAACCGCGCGTGATCGTGGTACCGCCGCACGTTTACCATCATCATCGGCACCCCGGTGTGCGCGTCGGCTTCGCGTTCGGCTGGTGAGCTCGAGTCTGCTCGCCCCATAGGCAACCCGCGCCCGAAAGGGCGCGGGTTTTTCATTGGCGCGGGCATCCGCCTTTTCAGAATACACCGCATGGACACGTTGCGCCGTCAACTCGACCAGTACCTCCGCCAACCGCCGAGCATCGGCAAGGACGTGTTCATCGCCAGGAGCGCGACGGTGGTGGGCGACGTCACCTTGGGCGATCGTGCCAGCGTCTGGTATGGCGCTGTCCTGCGTGGCGACATCAACCGCATCGTCATCGGCGAAGGCTCCAACGTTCAGGACAACGCGGTCGTTCATCTTGCGGATGAATTCGCCGCCCTGGTGGGAAGGTATGTCACCATCGGACACTCGGCGATCATTCACGCCTGTACGATTGAGGACGAATGCCTGATCGGAATGGGCGCGACCATCCTCGACGGGGCCGAGATTGGGAGGCACTGCATCATCGGCGCTCACGCCCTCGTCACGCCCGGCACGCGAATCGCGGCGGGCTCGATGGTCCTGGGTGCGCCGGGGAAGGTCGTTCGCACCCTCTCACCCCAGGAGCGCGCCGGCATTCGGTACTGGGCCGACAAATACGTCGCGAACGCCGCGTATCATCTGGAGCATGGCATCCAGGTGGGCGCACCGCTCGCGGTCTGAGCGGTCTGAGAGCCCGTCTAAGAGCGGGTTCGGCCGCACCGCTGAAACGGTGCGTCCTGTTCCGGGCTGGACAGGTGGCCGCGAGTCGCAGGGTGGAAGCGGCGGCGCACCCAGGGGCCGCCGCTCCTGTCCTGGACATCGACCGTGCCCCTATCGGTCTATCGGCCTATCGGCCTATCGGCCGCAGGCGATAGTAGCGATGCGGCATTCCGGAGTCGGACGCAGGATCATTCACGTCGATTTCGTCGCCCGTGAAGACGTGCATGTCCAACTCGACCCACGACCGGAGATCGGAGGAGGCCTCGACGACGAAGACCTGGTCGACGGCGGCGTCGATCTTGAGGTGAATCTTGCCACCCATCTCACGGCGCGAACCGACGATCCGAAGGGTTGTGTCGTCGTCCGCCGCCCCGGTCCGGCTATCCCCGGCGATCGGGACGTCGGACCCGTCGAACGAGGCGCGCCCCACAAAGGCCCCTGTGCTCGCCGCCCCCGATGGCGGCGCGGCGCGGAAGGTCAGGTGTCGCGCGTCATCGCCGAACAACAGTCCCCATCGAATCCGTCCAGTCCCGGCGTCGAATTGACCGTCATCGCTGACACTCACGACGCCCCAGCCATCCGGCAGGATCTCTTCGACCGTGATTGCTGTCGTTCCGGCGGGCGGGTTCACATCGATGTCGACCTCGCTCGCCAGACCGGGCTTCCACACGATGGGAATCTCGCGGTCGGCGGATCCCGATCCCGGCAGCAGGACACTGGCAAGCGCCGCGGATTTCGAGGCGGCGGGGACCCAGCACTCCGGAGGCGCGCCAGCCGTTGGATCGAAGGCGTAGGTCTCACCCTTTTTCCAGAGGAATCCGGCGCGGGAAACGTAACTCATCGGGATGGAGGACGACTCCTTCCAGCCCAATCCCTGCTTCCAGGCGGATGCATAAGCGGTGACCTCATCCGCCGCCATGGAGTTGTCTTGCGGATCGATGTCGGCCGGATGGAATTCGCCGGCCGGCTTGAGGACCTCGTCGCCAACGACCGGGTACTGCTGGCCATCCAGGGACGATGTCCCAGAGAATTTCTGTTCTCCGGTCGCATCGGCCGGGGGTGTCGACCGATAGCTCAATTCCTGGTCCTTTCCATCGAGGAACGGTCCGAACTTCACCTTCCCGGTGGCCGAATCCAACGCGCCGTCATCGCTGATCTCGGAAACCTGCCAGCCCTCCGGCGGCATTTCTTCAATGGCCCAAGCCCCGGCGCCGTGGGGCGGATCCACGATCAGTCGCACCTCAATCGCTCGTTCCGGCAAATAGGCAGGAGGCAGCACCCGACGCACAAAGGCCCGCTCGGCCGGGTCGCGGACATAGATCCGAACCGTCTGGGACCGACCCGATTTGCCGCCATCGTCGACGGCGCGCGCCACGAGCTTGTGGAGGCCCTTCACCGCGTCGGTCCATTCAAACGCCAGCGGGCTGGAATCCGAACTCCCCAACACCGTGTCGCCCTCGATGACCTCGAGCCGCGCGAGCCTGCCATCGGTGTCTTCGGCACTGGCTTTCAGGGGAATCGACTCGCCGAGGTCAAAGACGGCGCCGTTCTCGGGAGAATCCATCGCGACTTTCGGCGGGTGATCGCCGTCCGCGGGCCCGTCCCGAATCATCACAGTGGCGGAATGGGCCTTGCCGATCAAATAACAGTCCGGAGGCGGCGGGTAGATCGCAATGCACGGGAGCGGACGCAGCGTGAGAACCACCCTCTCCACGTCTTCCTCCAGGTCGTCCGCAAGCGGATGAATCCGGATCTCGACCGAATCCGCGTTGGCGGGAAGGACTCCTTCGCCGCTCAGCTTTTCATAATCGACTCCATTCCCGGCGGACCCCTCGATGGCGTAGGCGAAAGCCACGGCCGGCTCCTTCGGCCCCGCGACACGCCGGACAACGATCACCCCGTCGTCGGCCTTGCCGTCTCCCATCGGCTCGATGGCGTCTGAATCGGCCGCCTCGAGACCGAGGACGACCTGGATTGAAGAAAAGCCGACCACGATCGGGACGGGCGCCGATTCCACTTCCTCGCCGGCGGTATCGGTGGCGCGGGCAACGAGTTTGTGTTCACCCTGAGATGGATGTTCCCAGGCCAGGTGGTGATGGACGGGCGTTCCAGGATCCGGCGCGACGATGAAGGCGATCTCCGAAACACCGATCTCTTCGGTGCCGTCGTAGAACACCACGCGATCGATGTAGCCGCCCGGATCGATCGCCACCGCTTCGATTTCGATGCTTCCATCGGCCGGGAACCGGGAATCCGCCTTGGGCGCGGTGATGTCCAGGGTGGCCACGGAGGGTCGATCCTCATCGCGAATCTCGACAGCCGCGCGGGCATGCTCCGGATCGACGACATAGGCGGGCTTCGCCGCGGGATCCGTTGCATCCGTCATCTCCGGCGGAAGCACTGTGGCGACGACACGCTCGACCCCTTCGGCGAGTTCATCGGAACGGGCGAGCACCCGAAGGCTGACCTTGTTCGTGCCGGCGGGAATCTCCAACGTCGCCGGAAGCTCGTCGTAGTCCACACCCGCTGTCGCCGTCCCGGAGTACTCCAACCGCACGGAGAGGGCGGATTCCGTACTGCCACGCCGGAAGACCGTGAATTCACCTGGCAGGATCAGCGCGTTGGGTAAGGGTTCGCTCGTGACGGGTTGCGTCGCCTCGACTCCAACGACGGTCGTGTCGGAAGACGGCCCCACGACGACTGCGACCGTCATTGATTCGACCGGGTTCCCCGCGGTATCGACGGCGCGCGCGGAGAGGTGATGTTCGCCGGCGGTTGCGTCTTTCCATTCGAAGGTGTGATGAATTGGCGTCCCTGGCTCGGGCGCCTGGATGAAGGCAATCTCCGACACGCCGATGCTGTTGCGGCCGTCGAAGAATTCGACGCGAGTGATGGCGCCCTTAGGATCCACCGCGGTGGCTTCGATCGGAACGACATCACCCAGGGGAAAGCGGGCGCCTGGCAGTGGAGTGTCCAGGGTCAGCATCGCGCCGGCACCTTCGCCGGAATCGTGAATGGCGACCTCGGCGCTGGCGTGCTCCGGGTCGATGTCATAGCTCGGAAGAAGCACCCCAAGGCTCAGGATTGGACGGATGCGCGCCACGACCGTCTCGTCACCCTCCGGTTCACGGTCCTGCCGTGGCACGACCCTCAGGATCGTTTCTGACGCCCCAGCCGGAATCTCGACGACGGCGGGCAATGCCTCGTAGTCCGTCCCGGCGGTTGCCGTCCCCGAGTACGCGAGATACACGGCCAGCGCGCCCGACGTCTCGCCCTGGCGTCGAAGCGTGAACTCGCCGGGTGCCACCCGGATCGTGGGACCCGGTTCGGTGGTTGTTGGCCGGGTGGCCTCAATGCTGACCACCGCGGGCTCCGTCGCGTGGAATTCGGGAAGCCCAAGGCCCTCGAGATCGAAACTCAGATCACTGCTGTTCGCCGCATGTTGATGGACCTCGACCGCGAGCAGATTCGATCCGGCGCGGAGGTCCTCCGCCGAGAGTGTAAAGACCCGAAAGGCGTTCTCCCGATCCGTGGAACCCGAGGCGGTGGTGTCGGGGGTCACATCCCCGTCGGGCATGTTATCCCGCAGCACCTCCTTGCCGTTCAAGTAGACGACCGCCCCATCATCCCGAAGCAGACGGATCCGGAAGGCTTGAAAAACCTCATCGGCGGGGATCTCGAAGGCATGCCGGAAATACGCGGTAATGGGATGGACCGTCTCGGCAGCGGCATCCCGCGTCACGGTCTTCTCGTCGCCGTCGCCATATCCGAGCTGGGCTGGGCCGGCGGGCCATGAGGCGTCATCAAATTCCGGTGTGCGCCACGCCTCCCCGGGATCCGTGCCGTCATTCAGGTAACGCCAGTCCGACCCGGCGGCAATGAGGACCGAGGCTCCCGGACCCGGCGGCTGGACGTCAATCTCCACCGCGTTGGATTCCACGGATGCTCCCAGGGTATCGATGCCACGCGCGACAAGGCGGTAGTGGCCTGGGGCGACATCGTTCCACTCCAAGCGGTGCGGGATCGGCCTGCCTGGGATGGTCGCGATCTTGGGAAGATAATCGGAAGCGCCGATCGGCTGGCCGTTTGCGAAGAAATCAAGATGCCGGATGTCCCCGGCAGGATCAACGGCCTCGGCTTCGACGACCACTCGGCCGGGGGCGGAAAAGCTTGCCCCCTCGTCGGGATGCAGGATCCGGATCTCTGCGGTCGCCAGGGGCGGTGAGGAACCTTCCTCGTTGGCGCGCCCCATGAAACTTGGATGAAAAAGGGCGGCGGCAGCGATCGCCCATAGCCCCCAACTCCCGTACGTCTTGGATACGACTTTGGCTTCCATGGCTCCTGGTTGAACAGCGGTGATGTCCGTCCCTTCTCCACGGGGCCGGTGCTGAAACGAGACACCACCCCGGACAAGGGGTGGTGTAGCCAGAGTCGCACGTGGATTGCAGTCCGTCAAATGAGCGGAGCCGAATCCGCGGCCGGGGGATGCGCATCGTCGCCCCGGCGCCTGCAGGAATGCGGCGTCCCGACCATGTTGCAGGCCCGGCAGGAGCAGACCGGGGCTACCCGCCGATAAGCTGCCGGTATTCCTCCGGGGTCAAGAGGCCGGGAAGATCGCCCGCCGGCTCGGGACGCACTTTGAAGAACCAGCCGTCCGAATAGGGCGCGGAATTGACCAGGCCTGGATTGCCAGGCAACGCCGCGTTGACGTCGGTCACTTCACCGGCGACCGGCGAATAGATGTCACTGGCGGTCTTCACTGACTCAACGACGGCGCAGGCCTCGCCGGCCTTCAGCCGCCTGCCAATGGCTGGAAGCTCCACAAATACCACATCGGTCAGCTCGTGCTGCGCGTGATCTGTGATCCCCACCACCGCCACCCCCTCCGTCAACCGGGCCCATTCGTGGGATTTCGCGTAGCGCAGATCGGCAGGAACGTTCGACATGGCGGGATTTCAGGCGCCGGCCGGGATTGGGTCAAACGGGATTTCATGCGGCTTTGCCTGGCGGTGTCCGGCGATAGAGGGGCTTCTTCTGGACGATGACCGGATGGCGTTTGCCGCGAATCTCAATCGCCAGGGGGCGGCCGGGCTCGGCAAGCGCGACGGGGACATAGGCCATCGCAATGCCAATCCCCAGGGAGGGACTCAGGGTGCCACTGGTTGTCTCGCCCACGCGGGTCCCGGGATCACCGGCATCCCAAACCGGGTAGTGGGGCCTGGGTGGCGGCGCGCCGCGTTCCGCCATGCGGAGTGCCGCCAGCCGGCCGCGCAAACCCGCGCGCTTTTGCTCGAGCATGGCCTCACGCCCAACGAAGGCCGGTTTGTCGAGGCCGACAAAGACATCCAGGCCCGCCTCGATCGGCGTGAGCGTCTCGGTCAGTTCCTGCCCATAGAGCGGATAGCACATCTCCGTTCGAAGGGTATCCCGCGCGCCGAGGCCACAGGCGCGAAGCCCATGGGGACCGCCGACCGCAAAGAGCCGGTTCCAAAGCGCCGGCATGACGCCGTCAGGGCCGATCATTTCGAATCCGTCCTCGCCGGTGTAGCCGGTCCTCGCGAGCCACACCGGCGTTCCCTGGAAGGAGAACATCGCAATCTGGTTCCGCTTCAGCGCCGAAGGACCCTGGCCGGGGGCCGCATCGCCGCCATGGGGACCTGAAAAGACCGCATCCACAAAGGAGGCAACCGCCGGTCCTTGCACGGCCAGGGCGGACAATCGGAAGGTGGCATTGGTCAGTTGGACCTCTTCGCGTCGCGGAAAGCCCTCCAGGCGCGCGCTCAACCATGCGAAGTCCACATCCGTTCGCGAGGCATTGACGATCAGGAGAAAATCGGTGGGCGCAATCCGGTACGCAAAGAGATCATCGATGACGCCACCGTCCTCACGACAGAGCAGCGTGTACTGTCCGTGGCCCGCCGGGAGTTTCCGAAGGTCATTGGTGAGCACCCCATTCAGAAACTCCTCGCCGGCTGGCCCGCCGACGAAGACCTCGCCCATGTGGGAGATGTCAAAGACTCCCGCAGCGGTCCGGACGGCCCTGTGCTCCTCCAGAATGCCCGCGTATTGGATGGGCATCTCCCAGCCGCCGAACTCGACCATGCGGCCGCCGAGCTGGACATGCGTGTCGAAGAGAGCCGTGCGCTTCAGCATGCCGGACGGTAGCAGACTCCCATTGAGACCCGCGAGCCGCTTTCTTCGCCGCCATGCACGCCGACTCGCCCTGCACAGTTGCCGGGGCCATGCTCCCGCAGATGACACGGACGGTCATCCTTAACGTCGTCGGGCTGACGGCGCGCTTCCTGGGTGAAACCATGCCCAACCTGACCGCCCACCGGGCCTCAGGCGGCTTGACCCGCGTCCAGCCCGCCTTCCCGGCGGTGACGTGCACCGCCCAATCCGACTATCTCACCGGCACCCGGCCGACGGATCATGGCATCGTTGGCAATGGGTGGTATGACCGTGAACTGGCGGAGGTCCATTTTTGGAAGCAAAGCAATCACCTGGTTCATGGCGAGAAGCTGTGGGAAGGCATCCGGCGCAAGCGATCCTCCTTCACCTGCGCGAAGCTGTTCTGGTGGTATAACATGCATTCCACCGCGGACTACTCGATCACACCGCGCCCCATGTACCCCGCCGACGGGCGGAAGGTATTCGACATCTACACGTGCCCGGACACGATCCGATCGACCATCAAACAGGACCTCGGCGAATTCCCCTTTCCGGGATTCTGGGGACCGGCGGCCGGGAGGCGGTCTCCAGTAGGCGGGCCCGACTGCGCGACGCGTTGGATTGCCGAGGCGGCCCGGTGGATCGAGGAGCGCCATGGGCCGGCGCTGAGCCTGGTGTACCTGCCCCACTTGGACTACAACCTTCAGCGTTTCGGCGTGTTGCGCCAGGACGTTGCCAACCCTGCCCTGCGACCCGAGATCCGGTCGGACCTGAAAGCAGTCGATACCCTCCTTGGGGATCTCCTCGGCTTCTACCGCGCCCGGGATGTCCAGGTCATCGTTCTTTCCGAGTATGGCATCTGCGATGTCAGCCGGCCGGTACACCTCAACCGCCACCTGCGGGAGAAGGGCTGGTTGCGGGTGCGGGACGAACTCGGACGTGAACTCCTGGATCCAGGCGCCAGCCGCGCGTTCGCTGTCGCCGATCACCAGGTCGCGCACGTCTACGTCCGCGACCGTTCGGACGTGCCGGCCGTGCGGGCCCTCCTCGAATCCATCGACTGCGTTGCGGAGGTGCTCGGGTCGGATGAAAAGGGGCGCGCGGGGATCGATCACACGCGGGCGGGCGACCTCATCGCCGTCGCCGCCCCGAGTGCGTGGTTCACCTATTATTATTGGCTGGACGATTCGCGGGCTCCGGACTTCGCCCGTTGCGTCGACATCCACCGGAAGCCGGGATACGACCCGGTCGAACTCTTCACCGACGCGCCGTACTCGAGCCTTGGCCTGAAGGCCCGGATGGCCTGGCGTCTCCTTCAAAAGGGCCTCGGGTTTCGAATGCTCATGGACATTGTGCCCCTGGATGCCGCACTCGTGCGGGGTTCCCACGGGGCCCGACCGGTCGATCCCCTGGACTGGCCCATCCTGCTCGCACCCATGGGGCGCGCGGGGCCTTCCGAGGTGGATTCCCCGGGGGTTCATGGCCTGCTCCGTGGCTGGATCGAATCCGGCCTTGAATAAACGGCCGGCCGGGAGCGGATCCGTCGGGGCACGATGCGCGGGTGGTTCGCGCTTGCTGGCGGCATGGGAGGCGGGCTATGCACCCATCAGCCGGAAGGCGCATTCCATGGTGACAGAAGCAAAACCCATCGATCCCCCAGATCACGTTCATCGGGAGCTTCTGGAGCGCGTGGCGCGTGGAGATCCCCTGCCGGATTTGTTGCATGCGGTGGTGGCATGGATTGAACGCCACGCCCAGGGGGCGCTCGGAACGATCTTCCTGATGGACACCGAGCAGAACTGTCTTCGGCTCGGGGCGGCGCCAAGCCTTCCCGCGGATTTCCGACGGGCCCTGGAGCGGGTGCCGGTTCATCCCGCCGGCGGGGCCTGGGGCGCGGCGGCCTCCCGCCGTGAACGCGTCGTCATCGAAAACCTGGAGAACCACCCCTGGGGCACGGCGTACTGGAAGGTGGCTCGGCCGCATGGGCTTCCGGCCTGCTGGGCGGAACCGATCCTCTCGGCCGGCGGAGAGCTCCTCGGCATCCTGAACATCTGCCACCGGGAGGCGCGGGCGCCCACGGAGGCGGAGGCCGGCCTTCTCACGACTGGCGCCCACCTCATCGCCATCGCCATTGACCGCAAACGGGCCAATGACGGCCGGCGTGAGGTCGAGGAATACCTCCGGGTCATCTTCGAACGCCAGCAAGTCCTCACCGGGCTGTCGCTTCAGGCCCTCGCCGGCTCCATCGCTCATGACATCAACAACAGCGCCGCCGCGATCCTCGGCAGCGCGGACCTCGCGCTCGCGAGCCTGGAGCCCAATCATCCTGCGTGGTCCCATCTCAAGGAGATCGGGGAATCGGCCAGGAAATCGGGCAGGATGGCCGCGCGCCTGGCGGAAGCGGGCACGGCCCTGCGGCCCAATAGGCGCACGCTTTCCCTGCAGCCGATCCTCGATGAGGCGACCCGGTTGTTACGGATTCTGCTCCCGGAGGAAATCCAGGTCCGTTCCAGTGTCGGCAGTGGGACCCCGCTGGTCGCCGCCGATGCCGTCCAGGTCCACCAGGTGATTATCCTGCTGGCCCTTCAGGCCATTCGTCTCCAGCGGAACCGGGTCCATGTCCTGGAACTCAAGCTTGAACCCGTGACGCTCCTGGCCCGCTTGCGAACCGCCATTCCCGAGGTCCGGGAGGGACGCTATGCGCGGCTGGCGATTGAGACGGACGGAATTGCCCCGGAAAGTTCCGTTTTCCAGGAGCTATTCGATCCTCTCCAGGGTCCGTCGGTGAATGGAGCCTCCGCCGGACCGGCCCTGGGGGTGGTTCAGGCCATCCTCAAGGCCCATCACGGCGGCGTGCGTCCGGAAACTCCCCAGGCAGGCGGGTTCAGCCTGCAACTCTATTTTCCGGTGGCCGAAACGGCGGCGCCCGCTGCCCCCTCATTGCCCCCCGGCGAACCCGCGCTGGATGCCTCCCAAAAGCACATCCTCTGCGTCGATGACGATGAGGTGATCGTCTACATCACGACCCGCGCCTTGCGCCGCCTCGGTTATCGAGTCACGGGTTTCCTCAACTCCACACATGCGTTGGAGTCCTTCCGATCCCAACCGGGAGACTTCGACCTGGTCATCACGGACCTTTCGATGCCGGGACTCTCCGGGGCCGAAATGGTGCATGAAATGCGGGCCATCCGGTCGTCTGTGCCCGTTGTCCTGACCTCGGGTTGCATCCGGCCCGAAGACGTGCAAACCGCCCAAAGCCTGGGCGCCGCCGAACTCCTGCCCAAACCCGCGACCGTCGAAGAGATGGGTCGCGTTCTCCGGCGCTTGCTGCAAGCACCCGGGTCGACGCCTCCGAGTCCTGACCTGTCGTCGGAAGTTCGATCTGGCGAGACTCCTGCCACACGATCGGCACCCCTCCTGGACGGGCCCACAGGAACCGGAGGCAGTGGAAACCTCCCATGAACCGCCCCTCACCCCGCCCCTCTCCCATCGGATGCTGTGCCTGTCCCACAAATCGGATTACCCATGCAACTGCGAGGGGTGCTCGAAACGTGCCTGTATGCCCTGGATCTCGATGCCGCGGAGGCCTTCTACACGGGCAAACTCGGACTGCCGGTCCTTCAGCGCGAAACCGGTCGCCACGTCTTCTTCCGGTGCGGCGACGGGGTCTTTTTGATCTTCAATCCCAGCGTCACTTCGACCGTTGCCGCCCAGAGCCATGGTCCTTCAGCGCCGCCCCACGGCGCCCGCGGTCCTGGCCACGCCGCATTCCGAATCCATCCTGACGAAATCCCCGGCTGGAGGGAACGCCTCCAAAACTCCGGTGTGCCCATCGAAGCCGAGATCGTCTGGCCCAACGGAGGCCACTCCCTCTACTTCCGGGATCCCGCCGGGAACAGCCTCGAACTGGCGACACCAACGCTTTGGGGTCTCGAGATGCATGAGCACGCTGGGGGCGGAGGCGCCGGTGCAACGTGACGCAATCGAGGCGCAGCGATCCCGCGTCTCCCTGGCTCGGGAAGGACCATCGAGCGGCCTTCCGCGGGGGAGACACCGCGCGCAAGGATGACCGGGTCTTTTGCGCGAGGTCCCGCGTCTGCGGGATGGGCTCGACCGTCATCCCGTGCCTGCGGGACGGGGTGGTCCGGTCTCGCCGCCTCGGCCTTGCACAAAATCCCTCGTCGCAGGGCCCTTCCTACTTTTCACACGGGCTCTTAGGCTCTTGGCCATGCGCCGCGTTCCTGTTCCCCTGGGTGACCGCGCCTACACTGTCCTGGTCGGCCAGGGCTTGCTGGCGTCTTTGGGCTCGCGCTGTTGCGATCTTGGCCTGGGGCAACAATGTGCCGTGATCTCCGACGCGACGGTCGCATCGCGCTTCGGCTCGCAGGTGATCGACAGCCTCGCCAGGGCGGGACTCGACCCGGTATTGGTCGCCATCGCACCCGGCGAGAAATCAAAGCGCCTGCCGGTTGTCGAGTCCTGCCTGGACCGGCTTGCGAAACATCGTCTCGAACGCAGTTCCTTCATCGTGGCGCTCGGGGGCGGAGTGACGGGCGACCTCGCGGGATTCGTCGCCGCGACGTACCTGCGCGGAGTGGACCTCGTGCAGGTCCCCACCACGCTGCTGGCGCAGGTGGACAGCTCGGTGGGCGGAAAAGTGGGCGTCAACCTGCGCGCCGGAAAGAACCTCGTCGGCGCCTTTCTCCAGCCGAGACTGGTGCTCTGCGATCTCGACACCCTGGCCACGCTACCCGATCGCGAGTTCCGCGCCGGCCTGGCCGAGGTCATCAAGTGCGGAATCATTTACGATGCCGCGCTCTTCTCCCGGCTCGAACGGGATCTCCCGCGAATCCTGCGCCGGGAGGCGACCGTGCTGGGGCCCGTGGTGGCGCGGTGCTGCGCCATCAAGGCGGAAGTCGTCAGCCAGGATGAAAAGGAATCCGGGCTGCGGGCCATTCTGAATTATGGCCACACCATCGGACACGCGCTCGAGGCCATCACCGCCTACGGACACTATCTTCATGGCGAGGCCATCTCCCTTGGACAGATCGCGGCGTCGGATCTGTCCTGCCGCCTCGCCGGTCTTTCCCGGGGGGAAGCCGACCGGATTTGCGCCCTCTTTGAAGCTGCCGGTCTGCCGGTTCGTGTCCGCCTCACGCCGCGTCAGCGCGAGCAACTCTTCGCGGCGATGCGGCTCGACAAGAAGGTCCGTGCCGGTGCGATCCGGTTCGTGCTCGCGCGCCGTCTTGGCAACGTCGTGTGGGGACAGGGCGTGACCGATGACCAGATCCACTCGGCGCTGGACGCGCTCGGGACGACCCAGGCCGCGGAAGGATCTCACGGGGACGGCGTCACAATCGGCCGGCCGTCGGCGTCCAATGGCGGGAACCAGCGCCGACGGTCCGCAGCGGCGCCGAGCTCCGTTCCCCGGCAGCGCCGGACCAGGGCCTTGTAGAAGATATCGGCGGTCTCCGGGTCGCGATCCTTGAGCCACGACCCTCCCCAGTAGAGCGCCCGGGCCGTCGAGGCGTCGTCGTCGGGAAGGAGAGCCGCCGCTTGCCACGCCAGGAGCGCGGCGTGGTAGCGATAGTGAAAGCGCTTCTCGGGGTCCGCCGCATGAGTCGCGGCCCGGCTTTGCTCCCCGGGTGTGGGGAGAAGCAGTTTCGCAGGCAGAGCAGCCCGACCGGCGTGCGTTGGACCCACCTCGAAATTGCCGTCCCAGATCGCCCAATCCGGGGCGACCTCGGTGCCCAACAGTTCCAGGCCATTGGTCCGAACCAGCCACGCCGCCTTCAACCAGGCCTCCGAGCGCTCGGCATTCGGCCGCTGGGGGTCTTCCCCCTCTCGAAGCCACTCCATGAGCCGCTGGTGGGCGTGCCTCCATTCACCTGGATAATACCCGGCCGCCTCCCGGCCCCGGTTCAACCGTGTCAACCGGCGCGCGAGGAGGTAGCGGATCTTTCGGAACTGTCCGGCCTCGGTCAGGTCTGGATTTGTCGTGTCACCGTCCTCAGACGGTGTCCCTGCCGCCGGGGTCGTATTTTCGGGCCATTCGCGATCGACGTAGGCCTTCAACGCCTCGGCCGACAAAACGCGTTCCGCGAGGTAAGCGGCGTCCTGCCAGAACCCGGAGCGCAGAAGGGCATCCAGGGCCTGCTCGAAATCGCCGCGCGAGAGGCGCAGCACGCCAAGTTCGCCGAGGACCTCTCGGCGGGCCGGGACGCGGTCCAGGGAGGCATCGAGGCTCCCGGCAAAGGCGGCTGGTTCACCTGGAACCGCCGGCGGGGGCTGCAGCGGCAGACGCTTCACGACCCTCGACATCACCTCGGCCGCTTCCTGCAGGTGACCGTCCCGAAGCAGGAGTTTCGCGTGGATCCACTCGGCCTCCGGGGAATCGCCCGAGAGATCGACCCATCGCGCCGCCGTCTTCCATTGGCCCGCCTGGTAGGCGAGGACGGCCAACTCTTCGGCGAGAGGCACCTCCGCCACTCCGAGCACCTCGATCGTTTCAAGCCAGCATTCGGGGATCGACGCATCTGCGCCAGAGGACGGCTCCGAGGCCGCGCGCGCCTGCCGATCGGCGGCGATCCACGCCGTGACCACACGCCGGAGGAGCGGATGCCGCGCCACGGCCAAACGCTCTTCTTTTCCCGCTGTCGCAACCGCCCTCGCGACAGCGGCGAGGGACGTGACCGAGGTCCGTTTGGAGCCCGCGGCGTATTGATCCAGGTAAAGGAAGAGGGCCTCGGAGAATTCCCGGGCCTTGAAATAGATCTGAGCCTCCCACCCGAGACTCGCGACCGCGAGGCTGGCGCTGTCGGCGAAGCCGGCCCTCGCGAGCCGGCGCGTCTCACTGTACCAGGCCGCGGCGCGCGCGGGATCCGACTCCTGCCAACTCCTGCCCAACATGAATGCCGCCCAGGTCGACCTGAACCGACGGTCGCGTTCCGGCAATTGCAGGACGGCCGTCCAGGCATCACGTGCGGCGGCGTATTCGCCATCATGCCAGGCGGCTGCGCCCCGCAGATAAAGAAGAAACTCCCGCGGAACATCTTCGGGCAATGGCCCGGGAACGAAGGGTGCCGGAGCGGGTGCCGGTTGGGTCGCGTCGCCGTCGGCGGTTTCCGGTCTTTCGAGACGGGCGCGCTCGACCGCCCGGCGGTGATCCTCGAGGTCGGCCCGCACGTGGCTGTAGGCGAGAACCACCGCGGCGATGGCGCTGGTCTCCAACTGCCGGCCGATCAGCGCCGATCGAAGGTCGAACATCTCGGCAGCCACCGTCGCCGCGCGAGCCGATTCCATTCTCTCTCGATGCCCGATGCCCGGCGGCGGCACAGGTTGAAAGCGGTCCAATTCCGCTGCAAAACGAACAACGGGCGCCTGCAGCACCGCCTCGTCGCCACTCATCAACAGCGAATTCGGAAAATCCGGCCCGCACGCGAGCGCGGAACCCAGGAACATGGCCAGCATCGCGCCGGGTACATGCGTGGGAAAAAACCTAGGGCACCGAATCGGTCGCGCGGTGGAGATCGAGGAGGACAGGGACATCGGCATCAAGGCGCACCCAGCCGATAGACAGGGTCTCGCCGGCGGGCAAGCGACAAAGTGGATTTTCGAGTGTCGCGCTCTTCCGAGCCCGAGCGCCGACGGTGAAACCGTGGATGCCATCGGCGGCCACCAACCGGGCCTGGTCCCACCGGGCGCGCACGTTCACCTCTCCGGTGAGATCGGCATCGCCTTCGTTGATCACCGTGATCTCCACCAGGCCGGGTTGAGGGCGCGCCATCGCGGCGGACAACCTGGAGGCGGGACTCCGGCCGGACATGACGCTGTGCAATGTCGCCCAACGCCAGTTGAGCTGATCGCCGGGAACCGGAAGGCGGTACCAGAGAATGCCCCGAAGAGATTCAGGTCGCGCGTTGCGCCATGCCGCAACCAGTCCCGCCATCGACACCGGATCCGCGCTCAACTCGATGACCGTCGTGCCGATCGGCCCCCTCGGCGGCATGCCTTCCGCCGAGGCCGAGAGGAACTCGCCTTTGGGTCCAAACGCGAGTCGATACCCATAGGTCGGCAGGGCAACCCGAAACGGCACGCCGAAGCGCGCGGCACGGTCGACGGCACGCCGGGCAAGGTCAGGATCGCACAGCGGATCCACCTCGCGCGCGCTCTTCGGGCGCGAGAGCGAGTGGACCTGGAGGACGAATCCATCCGAGGTCCTGGCCAGGGCAGCGAAGGCGGGTTGCTTTAGCCAGCTCGGCAACGCCGTCATCACCACCGGCACCGGATCCAACGCGGCCTTTAACGCGAGCAGCCATTGGCGATAGCCATCCAGGTGACGCTCCGCGCAATCGAAATCGACCTGCATCTCGGATGGTCGGAGCCCGGCCGTGCGTGCCAGCCGCAGGGATTCACGCGATTCCGCGCAGAGCAGCGACACCGCGGCGTCATTCGTCGAGAACGGCCCGAGATACGGGCCGACGCGAATCGCGAGTCCGACAGGTCGACCGCGGCGGGCGAGGACCTCGTAGTCCACCGGGACACGGACGACGCTCGGCTGGCCGCCGTTCCAGTCGACCTGCACGGTCAGCGGCACAAGAGAATTGAAATGGGTCCCGGGCCCGAGGACCGCCGTCGCGACATTCGAATTCCACTGTCGCTGCCAGACGTACGCCTCCTGCGTCAGGCCTTCCGACCTCGTCGTGCGCTGGCACCCTGTCCAGCACAGGATGGACAGAGTGGACAGGATGCGGGCCGTCAGCGCCCACCAGGCCCTGGCGCCCCAACGGGTGGAGTCAACCTCTGCCGTTTGCGCGGCTGACCAATGAGGGTCCCTCATTCGGGAGGAAGGCCCGCGACGAACTGTCGCAATTCCTGGAGTTCCACCTCGAACCCGCCGCTGAGGATTGGAAAGCGACACCAGGTCTTCGGGTCGAGGTTTTCGTCGTCGAGGTGAAAGCTCGGGGCGTAGCGCTCCCGCTTCCATTGGTTGCGACACCACAACCGGAAGAATCTCTCGACCCATTCCGCAAGTCGCGACGGACTGTATTGGGGAAAAAGCAGGCGCATCTGCTGGAACGCCTCGAGCGGCGATTGCTTGTCGCGGATCGCGGCCCGCTCAATGGCATCGAGCAAGGGATACGGCATGAGATCGGCCTCGTCCGTCTGCGCCTGTTCGAGCGGGCGCAACTCGGCGGTAGGCGCCTGGACATTGACCGCCGCCAGGGCCGGAATCGGTCCGATTCCCCGGGGGCCTTCCTTTTCCATCCAGACCAGCCAGTGCCGCAGCCACGCCTTGTCGATGCCGGCTATGGGCGCAAGGCCGCCGCTGGTGTCGCCATCCATCGTCGCGTATCCCACCGCCGCCTCGCTGCGGTTGCTCGTCGACAACAGGAGGGCGGACTTGACGTTGGCCAGCATCCAGATCCCGGGGGAGCGCACCCGCGCCTGGATGTTCTGAAGCGCCAGGTCGTCCCGGCTCCAGGTCAGCTCGCGGCCGACCGCCTTCGCCACCAGATCGAGATAACCCGCGTGCAACGAGGCGACGTCAAATTCGTGGTGCTCCGCGCCGATCGCCTCGGCCACGCCGCGAGCCGCGGCGCGTGTGACGGGGCCGCTCTGGCGCGTCGCCTGGTACACCGTCGTCAGGAGCTCGTGGACGAGTTCCCTCGGATTCCGGCATGCCGCCAGACGGGGAATGAAATCCAGTCGGCCGCGGAACCCCTCCAGGCCAAGCTCGGCAACGCCGTGCAGGACCATCAGCGCCACCAGGCTCGCGACCGCCGAAGAATCCGCGCCCCCACTGAGAGACACGACGAACCCGAGCGAACGGCTCTTTCGGAGATAGTCGAACAACGCGAGCGGCACCGCCCGCGCAAACTCCTCCTCCTTCAGGCGACCCGCGGTTTCCCAGGCGGGAAGCTGCGGGTTCGCCAGCGTCGGTTCCACGGGCGGCCAACGAAACCCGGGAACCGGCACGCATGCCGGGGGCGAATCCGGGGCGGGCTGGTACGTCGCCAGGCGTGACTGGTGCAGCCGCGTGACATCCACATCCACTACGGCGCTCGTAACGACGGCCTCGGCATAGGCGAAGCGCGGGCCGAGCGCCACGAGCCTGCCGGCGGTCGCAATCATTGCCTCCCCGTCGTAGATCGCCCGACCGGCCTCGTTGCCGAGAAGATTCGCATAGACGTAGCTGCAGCCGAAGGCGCGCGATCCCTCGAGGACGAACCGCTGACGGATCGCGATCTTGCCGAAGGCAAAATGGCTCGCGCTCGGATTGAGCATCACATCGACTCCCTTGCGGGCCAGGTGAATGCCGGGCCGGTCAGCTGCCCAGGCGTCCTCGCAAATTTCGAAGCCGAAGCGAATTCCGCCGATGTCAAAGAAGAGATCGCCCGCCGGAACCGGGATGCCGCGGAACTCCACCGTGTCGCACACGCCGGCGGGCCATGGCTTGAACCAGCGCGGTTCGTAATGGATGCCGTCGCCCGCGAGATGCTGCTTGCCGACAAAGCCGTGGACCTGGCGGTCGGCGACGAGGGCGGCGACGTTGAAGATCGCATTCTTCACCATCAAGGGCAGTCCCAGCGTGACCACCATGCCGCCGGTTGCGGGCGCGACCTCCTCCAGCACGCGCAGGGCCTGGCGAAGGGTGTTCGGCGATTGAAAGGTGTCCTCGCACCCATAGCCGCTGACACACAACTCCGGCAGGCAGAGGACCGAGGCCCCCAGCCCGCGGGCGGTCTCGATGGCGGAGACGATACGGGTCCTGTTCCCCCGCCAGTCCAGCGGGGTCTGGTTCAGAACCGCGGCGGCGACCTTCAGCAGGTTCATTCGACCGCCATGAAGTGTAACGGTCCGCCAAAGGGGTCGGCCAATGGTATTGTGCGATTTTGCCGCCTCAGCGCGTCGTCCCCGCCAGTAGCACCAGCTTCGCCTCCTGCCCGATGTGGACCACCCCGGCGGGCACACCCGCCAGGCGCACAAGCTCCTCGTCGCCGATGCGTTCGTACAGTTCGCCGGCCTCCCCGGTGGGTACCAACGCTGGCGCCAGATCGCTCGAGACGCAGTCCGCCGGTTCGAGCGCCTTGGTCCGCACGATCCACCCGGCGGACAGGTCGGAGGCCATTGCGCGGGCGACGGGAACGACCGCCGGTCTCATGGATGACGGCGGACCGGCGATTCGACGTACAGGTCCTCCGTGGGGCATCAGACAACTGGCGCCGGCAATGACGGCCGCCACCGCCACAGGCAGTGCCGCCCCCCGGACTCGCCGCCGCGACCGAACGGACTTCAGCACCTGATCCAATTCGGGCGCGTCTCCTTCCGGGGGCGCAAGGAGGTCGTCGAGAAGCTGGAGGCGCGCGTCAGGTTTCATGGCGCAGGCGGGCAAGCAGGCGGGACCGAAGTTCAGCCCGCGCCCGGACCAGGCGGGATTCCACGGCCTTCGGAGTGAGTCCAAGCGCCGCCGAGATCTCCTGGACCGTTTCACCGCCAAGATACTTCCGCCGCAACAGCTCGCGTTCCGCAACTGGAAGGCGCTCGAGTTCCTCATCCAGGCGGTCCATCAGGGTGGCTTCGGCCGAGTCCCCGGAAACGGACGGGGGCGGGTGGGAAGCGGGATCGGACCCCCATCGCCTGAGCATCCCGCCACGCCGGGCGCGGCGGCGGATCTCATCCGCGCAGGCGCTTCGAGCGAGCACCGTCAGCCATGACCAGAGGACCGCATCCGACGTGAACACTCGGATGTGACGTACCACCCGAAGAAGGGTCTGTTGCAGGGCGTCCCGGATCAGGTCTTCATCGCCGCGCCCCAGCACGGTGAGATATCGAAGGAGACGCGGCGCGTAATGCGCATGGAACTGCCGCCACGCCAATTCCTCTCCGCGGCGGAGGAGTCCGGTCAGGTTTGCGACCTGCGCATCGGGCCCGCATTCCATGGAGGTGCCATGAGGGGCGGGGTTCTCCGTTGCCCTGCCGGTTCCGGGCTTTTCTTCATCCGGCGACAAGCCGCACGGCAGACGCGGCGGCGTCCCGTCGATCCCGGCCGGGGTCAGTGGAAGTGCAAGGTCCAAGGTCGCTCGACTTCAGTGAGGCGCCGGCCCGGGGATGTCAGCCGGCAAAGGTGCCGGGGGTCGCGGCGTTGCTGTCGGTAGTTTTCGGATCCTGGGGTTGGGGCGACCGGGAATGACCTGACCTGTCACTGGATCAATGTTTCGGGGGGTTGTCGCGAGGGCGGCCAGGGCATTATCGATCAACTGAAGCTGGGCCGCCGGCCCTACCGCAATCAGGAGGCTGGTCTCCGGGTGAAACTTCATTTCCGGCGGCTGCTCCCCGAGCATGTCGTAGCCGGTGCGGATGGCGGTGGTGATGTCCTCGATGGAATAGGGGTCCAAAAAGGAACCGAGGGGAAAGAAGCGGCAGACCGGCTCGGGGGCGCGGGCCCCACCGGCTTCCGTCGGGGGCCTGTGGTCCCAAAACGAGAACCACCAGGCCGGGGGATTCGCCTGGGTCCGTCGAAATCCGTAGGCCACGCCGGTTTCTTCCCGCCGGCTTTCGCTGGCGGCGGACAGGGCCTCGAAAAGGGCGGGCACCGTCACGCCCTTCATCCGCAATTCGGGGATTTGCACAGGGCCGGCGTCGGAGGGAATGACGACATTGAGTCGGTCGGATTCAGGCAGGTGTTTGTTGATGGCCGCGACCAACTCCTTCGGGGATCCACCCGGGAAATCCAGGTCGATCGCGGGCCCGGGTGGCGATTCCGGCGTGCCGTCGATGAGCACCGGGCGGAGGGTCTGCCCCGAGGCCGACGAACCGACCAGGAGTGCGCAGGCGAAAATCGTGGGGAGGAGGCGATCGGTTTTCATCTTGGTGGGTCTGTCTGCCTGATACACGCCGTTCACCGGCAAATCCCGCGCAAAATTCGCAAGCTCGGGCCTCAGCGGGAGGCGGCGGGCAACCGCCCGGCGCCCGGCGGGATCCCCGCAGGCCAATCGAGGGTCAGGATCGGCCAACTTCCGATTAGCCTACCTTAACTTCCGTTCCGATCATCCTGGCGATGTGGTATCGCCGACAACCCTGTAAATCAGGCAGGGAACGTAGTCTTGGCATAAAGAGGATTCATGCTTTCCTTTCTGTTTTCGTCGGCGCTCTGCTGCAAACGGCGAGTCCATGGGCCCAGGACGCGGCCCCGGAACCTGTGCCCAATGACAAGTGCCTCGAGTGCCATGGGATGAGCGACCTGACCCGGACCAACGGGATGGGGCACTCGATTTCCCTCTTTGTCGACGAGGCCTTGCTCAAGGGATCCGTTCACGCGACCAACAACTGCGTCGCCTGTCACCGCGACCTCGAGTTCCGCTGGGATCACCCCGATGACGGGCACCGGCCCGAACCGGCGAATTGCTCGGTGTGCCACACGAACCAGTCGCAGCAATACGCCGCCAGCATTCATGGGTTCAACCACCAGAAGGGCGGGTTCGCGGCCTCGTGCATCGATTGTCACGGCACCCACGGAATGGTCCCCGTTCGGAGCATGGAATCGCCCGTGTTCAAGTTGAACCTCCCGCTGACCTGCGCCAAGTGCCACAACGATCCCAAACTGACGGAGCAATACGGGATCAAGATGCCGGAGGCGGCCTCGCAGTATCTCGACAGCATCCATGGGGAAGGGCTTCTCAAGATGGGGCTGATCGTGGCGCCCTCCTGCAACGACTGCCACGGCGTCCACGACATCATCCCCGGCACGTACACGAACTCGCCGGTTTCACGGATCAGGATCAGCCAAACCTGCGGCAAATGCCACGTCAGGATCGAGGACGTCTACAACAAGAGTGTCCACGGCAAACTCCTGCTGAAAGGCGACCCGCGCGGGCCGGTCTGCACCGACTGCCATTCCGCGCATGCGATCGAGGCCCCGCGGAAGAGCGGGCACTTCAAGGCTGCGAGCGATGCGCGCTGCGGAAAATGCCACCGGGACCGGCTGGAGTTTTACCGCGAGACGTACCACGGCAAGGCCATGGCGCTCGGCCGGCCGAACTTCGCGCCGGAGGTCGCCGCCTGTTACGACTGCCACGGACACCACGATGTCCTTCCGCCCTCCGACCCCGCCTCGCACCTCTCGTCGTCGAACATCGTTGCCACGTGCCGGCAGTGTCATCCGAACGCCAACCCCGGGTTCGCGGAGTACCGGCCCCATGCCGACCCGCTCGATGGCGACAACTATCCGCTCCTGCACGCGGTGTTTGTGGCGATGACCGGCTTGCTGATCGGGGTCTTCGGATTTTTCGGAGCCCACACGGGCCTGTGGCTGACGCGGTCGGCGTGGATCTTCTTTCACGATTCGAAGAAGTTCCGGGAGGCCCGCATCGAGAGCCAGCAGGACGGCGAGGCGTACACGCGGTTCGTGCCGTTTGAGCGATTCCTGCACTTCCTCGTGGTGACCAGCTTTCTCCTGCTCGTGATGACGGGGATGCCGCTGAAGTTCTTCGACACCGCCTGGGCGAAGGGGCTCTTCAACCTGATGGGAGGCCCTGAAGTGGCGCGAAGCCTTCACCATTTCGGCGCGCTGATCACGTTCCTCTACTTCGCACTCCACATCGCTCAGCTCGTGACCCGGACCTGGAAAAACCGCCGTGACCTGCGCAATCCGCAAACCGGACGGCTCTCCTGGGCGCGCATCAAGGCCGGGGTCTTCGGCCCGGACTCGATGCTTCCGACGATGCAGGACTGGCGCGACTTCGTCGCCCATCAGAAGTGGTTCTTCGGCAAGGCCCAGAAACCACAGTTCGACAGGTGGACGTACTGGGAGAAGTTCGACTATTTCGCGGTGTTCTGGGGGGTGTTCGCGATCGGCGTGTCGGGTCTGGTCATGTGGTTTCCCGAGTACTTCACCCGGTTTCTGCCCGGCTGGATCATCAACATCGCCCTGATCGTGCACTCGGATGAGGCGCTGCTGGCCGCCGGCTTCATCTTCACGATTCACTTCTTCAACACCCATTTCCGGCTCGAGAAGTTCCCGATGGACACGGTCATCTTCTCCGGCCGGATTTCGAAGGCCGAGATGCTCCACGAGCGTCGCCGGTGGTACGACCGCCTTGTTGCCACCGGGCGCCTGGACCGGCATCGCATCAAGGACGAGTGGCAGGAGTGGCGCGGGATCGCGCGCTCCTTTGGCTACCTGTTTTTCGGCCTCGGCGTCTTTCTCCTGATCCTGATCGTCGTCGCCATGACGGCCCGCCTGCTATGAGGATGCAATTCCCGATTCACCGTCGCATCTGGCAATGCCTGGCGCTGTGCCTCGCGCTGCCAGCCACGTTTTCTCCGCGGGCCGCCCGGGCGGCGGAGACCGAGCTTGTCCCGAACGACAAGTGCCTGGAGTGCCATGGGATGAACGATCTGACCCGCACGAATGAGGCGGGCCAGACCCTGTCCCTGTTTACGGACCAGGCCGTGCTCCAGGCCTCGGTGCACGCGACCAACACCTGCGTCAGTTGTCACCGCGACCTGGCAACCGCCTGGGACCACCCCGACGACGGGCACAAGGTCGCCGCTGTGGATTGTTCTGCCTGCCACGAATCGCAATCCGCCTCGTACCAGGCCAGCGCCCACGCGGCGGCGCTGCGTGATGGAAAGGACGGCGCCGCCACGTGCAAGGATTGTCACGGCCACCATGACGTGCTCGGACTCAACGCGCCGAATTCCCCCCTCCGCCGGGCGAAGCTCGTCGAATCCTGCGGACAATGCCACACGGAGGAAGCCGCGGAACTGGACGAAAGCGTTCACGGACAGGCTGCGGCGCGCGGCCTTCGGGAGGCCCCGACGTGCATCGATTGCCACTCGGAACACCAGATCGAGACGCTGCGCAGGGCGGCGCCGATCAAAATCGCCGAACAGGTGTGCGGCAAATGCCATGCCTCCGAACGGCTGAACACCCGGTTTCGCCTGCCGCGCCGCCAGGTGGCAACCTTCTTCGAAAGCTATCATGGCCTGGCCGCCCGCGGCGGTTCCACCGAGGCCGCCAACTGCGCGAGCTGCCACGGCTGGCATCGCATCCTGGCTTCCTCGGATCCGCGCTCGACGATCCATAAGGATCACCTCGTCGAGACCTGCGGAAAGTGTCATCCTGGAATTGGAGCCAACTTCATCGCCGGCCGCATTCATATCGATGATTCGTCGGACGCGGAGGTGGGCCTGATCGTCAACCGGTGGATTCGCCGGGCGTACCTTGTCCTGATCCTCCTGGTCGTCGGCGGGCTGGCCTTTCATAACGGCGCCGATTGGGTTCGCAAGGCGCGCGCGGCCTATCTTTCGGCGGGACGAACGATCGTGCGCATGAGCCGGGCGCAGCGGATCCAGCACCTGATCCTCGTCACGAGTTTCGTCCTGCTCGCGGTGACGGGATTTGCGCTGCGATTCCCGGATTCACGACTCTCGTGGCTGTTCGGAAGCGAGGAGATCCGCCGGTGGGTGCATCGAGTGGCGGGGCTTGTCCTCCTGGCGGTGGGCGGCTGGCATGTCGGCTATCTCGCGTTGACCGCGGAGGGTCGCCGTCTCTGGCGCGATCTGCAGTTCCGCATCCAGGACGGCCGGGACCTGCGAACGAACGTGCGGTACCTGGCCGGCCGCAGTCCGCAGCGCGCCCGCTTCGGCCGGTTCGGATACCCGGAGAAGCTCGAGTACTGGGCGGTGGTCTGGGGCACGTTCCTGATGGGGATCACGGGGTTGATGATCTGGCTGAAGGTCGACGTCACCCAGTTCCTGCCGCGATGGATCGTCGATGTCGCAACGACGATTCACTTTTACGAAGCCATCCTTGCGTGTCTGGCCATCGTCGTCTGGCACTTCTACCACGTGCTGTTCGATCCCGGCGTTTACCCCGGCAATTATGCCTGGCTGGATGGGAAGGTCTCGCGCGAGTGGCATCAGCACGAACATCCGCTGGAGGACGTCGCGTCCGGCAAGGGCAATGGCCATCCCGGTACGCCTGTCGATGGCGACAGTGAGCCTCATCCGTCCGGCACCGCGGCCCCGAGCCGCGGGACGCATCCGGCCGGGAGCGGGGACCCGCTTCGCGGGCCAACCCTTGGCGGCTGACAGCACGCCGTTCAGGGGCGGGAGGAGCGGCGGGAGCGGGTGGGTCGATTGACACCGCTTTCCCCGGCCGGGTAGATTCCGCGCCACTGTTCGCGTATGAGCAGCTACCTTGGTCAACAGGTATTGGTGCTCAATCGGCTATGGCAGGCGGTGAACGTCTGCTCTGTCCGACGCGCCCTGACCCTGCTTTTCCAAGGTCATGCCCAGGTCGTTCTCAATGAGGACGACGGCTCGTTCCAGACCTATAGCTTCCGTGAATGGCGGGATTTCTCCGCATCGCAACCGCATCCGGAGAGCATTCACACGATCTCGTTTCGGATCCGCATTCCGCGGGTGATCCTCCTCCTGGTTTTCGACCAACTCCCGGCCAAGGAGGTGAAGTTCACGCGCCACAACATCTTCGAGCGGGACAAGAACACCTGTCAGTACTGCGGCCGGGCGTTCGACCGTCGGGACCTCAACCTGGATCACGTGATCCCGCGGGACCGGGGAGGGCCCACCACGTGGGAGAACATCGTGTGCTCCTGCATCCGGTGCAACACGCGCAAGGGCAACCGGACCCCGCAGGAAGCCGGGATGCGTCTCATTCGGAAGCCGCGGCGGCCGAAGTGGCGTCCCTTCCTCCATGTCCAGGTGGGTTTTCCGGCCCACGACCAGTGGAAGCACTTCATCGACCTCGCCTATTGGAACGTGGAACTGGGGGAAGAGACTTCATAGGCACGCAATTTGCGCCGATAAATGGGTTGAAGGGGGCGTCGTTGCCGGGCGTCAATTGAAGAGTCGACGCTGTGGCGACGCGGGGCTTGACTTGAAACGTAAAACTCAATCTGTGAAGCCACGGCTTCCATTGCGGACGATGCGGCGGCGCAAAAATCACTTTGCGGGTGGGGGATCTGAATGTTACGAGATTGCTTCCGGGCGCCGTGAGAGTCGGCGCCGCCATGTCAGAAGGGAATCCATGAGTGGCCCTAACTCAAGATTCTCGCTCGCGAACACGAATCTCTATCGGGAGTTCCAAGCCGAGCGGGACGAGATACTAAGGCACAAGTGGCTCGAGTCGGAAAAGGCGGGGCGAGACGTCGGTTTTGAATTCGCTTTGACCGACTGGAACCTGAAGCACCGGGCCGCCTGGCGGCGGCATCGGCAGCAGGGCATCTCCATTGCGGAATGACCCTCAAGCAACTCCCTCCAACATCACCTCACGCGGGCCGGGAATTGCGAATTCCCGGCCCGTCCTGCGATCGGGCAAAACGCAGGATGCGATTTGCTGTTGCGCATGCTCGGCCCGGAAGGTTGAACTGCCCCTTCCGATGAACCGCCCCGCACCCCATCCCGCTTCCATCCGAGGGGAGAGGGTGCCAAAAGGGCGGGTGAGGGCTCTTCCCCGCGGTTCGTGGGCCGTGAGCAGTTCAAGGTCCTGGACAGGTCGCTACCCATGAGTTCGAGCACGGTGCTGATGAGCGCCTCCACGCTCCGCCTGTCGATCAGCCGCATGGCGCACCAGGTTGCCGAACACCACACCCCGGCTGACCGGTTGATCATCCTCGGGATTCAGAAGGGCGGGGTCCACCTCGCGAATCGCCTCGCAGCCGAACTGGGACGACTCCTGGATCACCCCGTTCCCTCCGGCCAACTCGATGCCGCCCTGCATCGCGACGACTTGCATCGCCGGCCCGCCCCCCCCATTCACCCGACCAATCTGCCAGGCGACCTTACGGGCGCGGTCGTCATTCTCGTCGATGATGTCCTCTTCAGCGGCCGGACCGTGCGCGCCGCCCTCGACGCCTTGCACGACTTCGGACGGCCTGAAAGGGTCCAACTCGCCGTGCTGATCGATCGCCACGGCCATCGCCAGTTGCCGATCCAGGCGGATTTCGTCGCGCGCAAGATCGAGACCCGGAACCGGGAACGCGTCGAAGTGACCTGGGCGGAGACTGGCGGGGATGACTGCGTGTATCTCCTGACGCCATGAGCCGAACGTCTCCATGAACCCTCCCCATGGACCCTCAGCCGCGCTTCGGGCACCCCATCTTTGTCGGATGGGACGGGAGAGGGACCTCGGTCTGGCCGTCGGAGATCGTGGGCTCGCATGAACTGGAACCGGCGTCATCTCCTGGATATCGAATCGCTGAGCCGCGAGGAACTCCTCACCGTTTTCGACACGGCTCGAGGGTTCAAGGCCGTCGGCAGCCGGGCGATCAAGACGGTTCCCGCCCTGAGGGGAAAGACGGTCATCAATCTCTTTGTCGAACCGTCCACTCGCACCCGGATCAGCTTCGAACTTGCGGCCCAACGCCTCACCGCGGACGTGATCAATTTCAGCGCCGATACCTCCTCGCTCAAGAAGGGGGAATCGCTCCGCGACACGGTCCGGAATCTCGAGGCGATGAACGCCGACATCCTGGTCATACGCCATCAGGCCGCCGGCGCGCCGCATTTCGTAGCCCGCTTTGTCCAGGCGAGCGTCATCAATGCCGGCGATGGCGCCCATGAACATCCCACGCAGGCCCTCCTGGACGTCTTCACCATCCGCGAGAAACGGGGGACGGTGGAAGGCCTGAAGGTCACCATCATGGGCGACATCCTCTTCAGCCGGGTCGCTCGCTCCAACATCTGGGCCCTTCGGAAACTCGGCGCCGAGGTGACCCTCTGCGGACCGCCCACCCTGGTCCCGCGGATCTTCGAACAGATGGGCTGTCGTGTGTGCTGGAACGTGGACGAAGCCCTGCGCGATGCGGATGTGGTCAACCTTCTTCGCATCCAGCACGAACGACAACGACAGTCGATGTTTCCGGGGATCGGCGAGTACCGCACCCAGTTCGGTCTGGATCGCAGCCGGATGGCGGGACTCAAACCGGATGTCCTGATCATGCACCCGGGCCCGATCAACCGCGGGGTTGAGATCGACGCCGATACGGCGGACGGCGAGCGCTCCGTGATCCTGGAGCAGGTCACGAACGGACTGGCTGTTCGCATGGCTGTGCTCTACCTGGTGACCGGCAATGACCCGGGATTCGTCAGCGAGTGACCGGCCTCGCAGTCCTCCCCGTGGATTCACTCGTTGTCATCCCCATGCCCGGGTGAGGTGATTCCGGTCGGAGTCGTCTCCTGAACGACCGGGGGAATTTGGATCGGACGCCCCTGCGCATCGGTGATCCGCCACAGGCCTCGGTCCCACCGGAGATCCAGGGCGCCTGTGTCGCTCGTAAACAGAACCGGCACCGATGAGCGCCGCAGCCGGGCCTTGACCTCCGCCGATGCGGATGCCGTCACCGGACGCCGGGCGTCCGCGACGATCCAGAGGGATGCCCCCAGTGCCGCGACAAAACCCGCGCTGACGGGCTCGCCGTGATCCGCCAACCCGGCGACAACGATATCCGCGCGCAACTCGGGATGACGCAGGCGAAGGCGACGCAACCCCTCGCGTCCAAGGTCCGCGACCAGCAGGACACGGGAGCCACCGAGACCCACGTCGAGAACCATGCTGCCGTCATCGGCGCGACCCACCCGGTCGGTTGCTTCGGGATGCCGAACGATGCTGTCCGCGACGCGCGCCCCGTCGTCGAGCCTCACGAGTCGGTTTGGAACCAGCCTCCCCAGGTCTTCCAGCACCCTGCGGTAGGCTTGAGATCGGAACTTCAAGGGGCTGACCACGAGTTCGGACGGTGAAAACTCCCCTGCGATCCCCGGCGCGCCGCCGACGTGACGGACATCGCCGTGAGTCAACACCAGCGATTTCAACCTGTTGACGCCTTGAGCCTGGAGAAACGGGCGGGTGATCCACGCCGCCGCGACCGCGTCGCCGGTGTCGACAAGGAGCGATTCCCCATCCTGATGGACCCACACCGCATGGCCGCCACCCAATGGCAGGACCACGACCCGCGCCTCCCGCGCCCGGTCCGTGTAGACGTAGCCGGCGGTCCCCGCGAGCAAGGCGGTGGCGATCACCAACGCGATCCGCAACGCCGGACGTCGCCACCACCGTCTCGTCCCCACCACCAGAAGGAGGTACCAAAGCACGGTCGCGGGCATGGGCGGCTGGCGGACATACCAGTATCCGCCGGGCACCTGGGCCGCCCACCGACTGACGGCGAGCGTGAGACGCATCCAGAACCATGCGCCGTGATTGAAGAGTTCACTGACGCCCGGGGCCCATGCGCCACAGGCCAGGCTCCCAAGGCTGCTGGCAAGGGCCAGCGAACTCAATGGAACCACCGCCAGATTCGTTACGAGACTCGACGGTGTGACGAGGTGGAAATGGTGGGCCGCGAGCGGGAGCGAGCCGATCCACGCACTGACGGCCACCGCAACGCTCCCGCAGACCCACCACCCGGCTCCCTCCAGCGTCCGACGCCAGGCAGACGCGAGTTCCCGCGGAAGGAACGGGTCCAACGCGAAGAGGCGTCGCCGCAGCGAGTCAAATTCGGGCAGCAACAACCCCAACGCGCCCACGACCGCGAAGGACAGCTGGAATCCCGCGTGGAACAGCTGGCGCGGGTCCCAGGCCAGGAGGATCAGGGCCGCCCCCGCGAGCGAATTGAGAAGATCGGCGGGCCGGGCCAGCATCCATCCTCCCATCACGACCGAGATCATGACCGTTGCGCGAATCGCCGACGGCTGCCACCCGGTGGCGGCCGTGTAGAACCACACGACCGGGAGGACAACACCTCCGGCCGCGCCTCGGGACATCGGCAGCAACCGCAGCAACTGCGTCGTGAACGTCGCGAGCAGGCCGATGTGCAGCCCGCTGATGGCGAAGACGTGCATGGTCCCGCTGCGCATGAACGGCTCCTTCACGTCATCGGTCAGGCCGCTCTTCCATCCCAGGGCCATCGCGTTGAGCGCGTCCACCTCCTCGTCTGCCGGGTTCAGTCCGCGTGCCAGGATGGTCCGCGCCCAATCCCCGAAGCGTTCGCTCCATCCGATCACGGGGGGATGACCGCCAGCCAGCCTCCAATCGGCGGCGTCAGTTGTGCGCAGCTCAAAGAAGATCCCACGCCAGCGGAGGTAACCGGCATGGTCGAAGGCACCGGGCGCGGCGGGGCCATCGGGCGGACGGAGGACCCCCGCGATCTCAACGCGGGCGCCACGGCGAAACAACCCGGGCAAAAGACCGGGCGCGGACACCATCACGCGACCCACGGCCGGTTGCCAGTCGCGGCGCCCGAGCCTCGCCGTTTCGCACTCCAGGATGGCCAGCGAATTGGTGTGCCGGCGTCCGGCCGTCTCGTGGATCCGGATCTCTGGTGAAACGCAGAGCGACCCGCGAATTTCCGCGAGGGTCTCGGGCGAAGCGACGATTCGACGAAGATCGTGCGGCGACAGAATCGCCATGCGCCAGCCGAGATCGCTCCAGCCCGCGAGGACCAGGCAGATGCCGAGTGCGGGCTGGGTCCACCGCGTCGCTGGAAGGACCCACATCGCGGCGAAGATCGTTCCGAGGAGGAGCAACGGCAGGGACGGGACGCGCAAGGCGCCAAGGACAATGCCGGCGGCAAAGAGCCCCACAACACCCGCGAGAGGTTGCTTCATATCGGAATCGGGAGGATCCCGCCGGTCCTCCTTCAACCGGCGGGTTCCACGGTGTGGGCGGAGGATAGACGCATGCCTTCCGCGTGGCGAGCCGTCGCGATGGGCGAATCCTTCGGCAAGGCGTGCCGTGCGGACGCCTCAAAGACTCCCTGGCCGGGGTGGCGCGTTGGTGGTGGCGGAGGTCGGCGCCGGACCTGCGGCTGGGGCGTTGGTGGAGGGGGACGCCGGGGCCGGAAGGTCGAGCACCGTTCGCAACTGGTTGGCGAGGGTCTCGTCCAGGTAGCCGTTGCGCGGGTCGAGCATTTCGTCGAGCACCCTCTGACGAATGACGGAAAAAGGATCGAGATTGACGCGGTCCACTCGCACCTTCTCGTTGCCGCGCATCGTGCGGTAATCGGTGCCCTGCGTGTAGGTTTCCCACATTTTGACCGCGAGACCGGCATAGGCATCCGCCTGCGCGTTCTGACCGATGGCGTAATAGAAAAAGGAACGCTGAAGAAGGCCCTCGATGATCAGGGTGGTTTTGTTGCGGGAGGTCTCGCCAGCGTACTCATTGACCCGAGCGAAGGCGTATTCCTCGAGCGTCATCTCGGAGGGCACGGCGCCGGGATAGGTTGCCTTGAGTTTCGAGAACCAATGCCGGGCCTCGGTGAGGCGGTTCTGGGTGTAGAGAGTCCAGACCGCCTCCCTCAGGAAGTTCTTATGGCTGTTTCGAATGTTGTCCCGCATTTCGACGTCGTCCCGGATCATCTCCTCATACGCCTTGTCCGCCTTGGGAATCAGGTCGGGATCGGGACCCAGTTCGAATCGCTTCATTTCGCTGTCGCCGCTCGGAACCGAGAGAAGCCGTCCGCGGATGCATGCGACCTGGAGGGATTGATAGATCACGCGCCGCAACTGGATCAGTTGCTCGTGCGTGCGGGCGTTGTCGAGGCCCAGCATCGCCCAGTAGATGGCATGCGCGTCCGGCAGTCGCCATTCGAGGGGTCCATAGATCTCATCCACCTTTTTCATGTAGGCGGGGTCCATCTTGTAGACCTCACGGAGGACATCGGATCTCTGGCGTTCCTCGGGTGTCCTGGGGTGAATGAGCGAGTCCCAGTCGGGATGGCCGTTGCCGAGGACGTAGGACATTTCGTAGGCCCACTGGCGTTTGTAGATCCAATGGGCGTCATCGAGGTCCGCGCCGATCTTGTGCTGAAAATGCCAGGCGAGTTCCCGGTAGATGAGCGGATCATGCGGGTTGTAGCGCAACCCTTCGTCCCGGAGCAGTTCAATCCCGCGACGGACCCAAGGCCAGCGCGCGGACAGGTCGGGGATCTGAACCGAGATGTTGTAGGACATGTTCCAGGCCAGGTGAATCCAGACCTGGGGAATCGTCGGCTGGAGTTTGCTGATCCAGTCCGCCAGTTGGACCATCTCGAAGTACTTGCCCTCCTGCTGCAACTCATCCATCCGGATCCAGAGCGCGTTGGCGATCAATCCGCGAAATCCGCCCAGCGCGACGGTGGTAAAGGCCAGGACCGGCGGCGCGTTCTCCAGCGGGGTCGCGCGCGTCAACCCAAGGGTCTCACGGTCCCGATTGAGGACCTGCTCCATCAGGCCGGCTCCCGTCCACCCCGCGAGGAGCAGGATCACCATCAGGATCTGGAACGTACGCCGGTTCACGTCAGTGATGAGACTCGGCGGTCGCCAACTCCCGCCGGGTGAAGGTCGCGATTCCTAGGGCCGCAAAGACCCCGCCCAGGAGAAGGACAACAATGCCCGTCGCCCGCGCGACCTCGCCCCACGTGATACTTCGACCGCTGCTCACGGAATCAATAGGCGAGAACTGCTCCGCCACGTTCACCGTCTTCAAGGCCACGCGGAAGATCGGGACCAGGACCGCGTCGATCGCGGGATAGATCCTTTCGGTGCTGTCGTGCTGAAAGCCGAGAACGGTATTGTCCTCGACAACCGATTTCAACGTGCCGGTCGACAGGGCCAGGACCAGGACGGTCGTCGCGAGAAAGGCCGCCACGGGGAAGGAAAGGAAACTCGCCGCCGCCAACCCGATGGCCGCCAGAAGTCCCAGCCAGCACAGGATCACCAGCAGGGCGCGAACGAAATTCAGCCCGAACCCACCCTCCCGATACAGGAACTCGAAACCGTCCTCGACCGGGAAGATCAGCGGAGTGTCGCTTCGATTGGCAATGTCGACCGTGACGGACCCGTCGGGGTTCGGCACGACGGGGCCGAGGGCAATTTCGTGCGGCGCCTCGGCGGCGAGGCTCTCGTAGACGGTCCGTCTTGCCGGCGAGTCCGGCGGTCCCACGTCGATTTCGATTTCGTACGGACGCTTGGCGCTGAGTTCGGGCGTGTGGAATTTGAGCCGGACAAAGACGGGCTGATCGCGGACGGCGTCGGCGTCGCCGCGGAGATTCAGCCGGTACCGGCGGAAGTGATCCGGCGGAACCACCTGGGACCGCGCCTTGAGGGACTCCCGAACCTGCGTGCGGAAGTCGCGCAGGTTGACGCCGCGGGCCTGCAATTCGGGCAGGCGCGAGCGAATGAGTTCCTCCGCCGCCGCATTGATGTCCGGCGGCGGTTCCTTCACCGACGCACGGGCCGTCAGCACCTTGCTGTGCAGGACCTGCTGGACCTCGGGCGGAAGCTGCTTGGCCCGCCATTGCATCAGGAAAAACACGGCGCCGGCCGAGACGGTGAGGAGCAGGGCGTCGACGATCAGGATGCCGATCCATTTCCCGACCCAGATTTGCCACCGCGGAATGGGCTTGGTGGCCACGACCTGCATCTGGCAGTCATCGACGTCCCGCGCCAGCGTGCCGCACGCCAGCCACAAGGTCACCATGCTCAGGAGCGCCGTGATCACCCCCAAGGTGTATGTCAGCAGGATCTGCGTGAACCCCTCGGCTGTTCCATCATGCTTGAGCACCATCGGCAGGACGAGCACGGCCGCGAGCAGAACCACCACCAGGACAACAATCAGCCGGTAGCGAAACGCCGCGCGAATCGTCAGCCGCGCCACGGCGAGCATGCGCTGCCAGGATCGGGGCGGAAACGCGAAGGTCTCCGCAGCCAATCGAGGGCGCCGCTCCGGCGGGATCTGGCCTCCCCGGCGCGCCACCTGCGCAATCGCATCCTTCGCGCCGGATGCCCTCATCTCGCCGAGGTATTCCAGGCCAGAATTCTCATTGCGGATCGCGCGCCAGGCGGAGCCACGCACCATCGCCACCAACCGCGGCGCGAGCACCAGCAGCACCAGCGCAACGGGTTGCTCCGACGCCAGCGAAAGCGAGAGAAAGGCACCGAGCGCGTCCAGCATCAACAATCCCAGGCCACGGCCCCACAACCGATGGCGAAACGCCCAAAGCCACGGCAGCGGAACGGCTGCCCAGGAGATCCCCGAGGGCACGGCGCGAAACGCACCCCCTGTCGCCCCGCGCTCGCGAAAGATCTGGAAGACACGCGACATCGCCTGCGCCTACGGTTCCTTTCGGGTCTTGTCCCCGAGGAGCGAGGAAAGCTTCTTGTCGGCCCGCGCAATCTCCTCCGGAGACGGACCCGGAGCACCGCCTCCAGCGGGAGACTCGGAAGACAAGTTTGGACCGGGTGCCGACGCGGGAGCCGGCTCGGGCGCCTGTCGCGTGAGGTCGCTCAGGCGCTTTTCATCGACTGCCGGCACGGCCGCGGGTGTGGGCGTTTCCATTCGGGGGGCGGCAGTCGGGACGGTGAGGCGTTCAAGGACACGATCGCCGGCGGCGGCGCCGTCGGCCTCGCCCTGGAGGTACGCCGCGACGCGACCGCCGGAGGTTGCTCCCGAGGTCTGCGCCTCGGCGGCGCGGGCGCGTTGCACCACGCCGAGGAAATAGCTTTCCAGGTTTTGCGTGGGCGAATCCAACCGCACGGCATCGGGCTCCGCTTCGGTGCGGATGATCTCCAACACGCGATCGAGGATGGCGCGGGGAAGCACCGGCGCCGTGATACGAATCGTGTCGCGTTCCGTGAGGAGCTCGGTCAGCGAACCCATCGCCTGGATGCGTCCGCCGTAATAGATCACCACGCGATCGCACACGTCCTGGACATCGGCCAGGAGGTGACTGCTGAGGATGACCGTCTTGCCGCGGCGGGCGAGGGCGAGAATGACATCCTTCACCTCGCGACACCCGATCGGATCCAGACCCGAGGTCGGTTCGTCGAGGATCACCAGGTCCGGGTCGTTGATCAGCGCCTGCGCCAGCCCGATGCGGCGCTGCATGCCCTTGGAGAACTCCCCCACGACACGCCGCTGCACGTTCTTGAGTCCCACCATCTCCAGCAATTGCTCCGTGCGATCCTTCCGTTTGTCGGACGGCAAACGAAACAGGTTCCCGAAGAACTCCAGCGTCTCCCGGGAATCCAGGTAGCGATAGAGGTAACTCTCTTCCGGAAGGTACCCGATGCGGGCCTTGGTCGGGACGTGGCGCGGCGAGCGTCCAAACACCTCGATCACCCCCTTGGTGGGGTAGAGCAATCCGAGGAGCATCTTGACCGTCGTCGATTTCCCGGAGCCGTTGGGGCCGAGCAATCCAAAGACCTCACCCCGCCGGACCTCGAAGCTCACGTTATCCACGGCACGGGCTTTGGGCCGTCCCCAGAAGTCCTTGTAGACCTTCGTCAGGGTCGAGACCCGGACCACGACCTCCCCGGTTGAAGAAAGACCAGCGGCAGCGGATGGAGTCTGGACGAGCGGAGTTGCGGCGACGGTTTCAGTCAGTGACATGATGACTCCAGCGTGAGTGGTTTCCACGCCTCCGCCTCGTTACGCCGCCGCCAACGAACGCGCGGTCCATGAAAGGCGTTCGAGGGCGCGGGTCAGGGCGGCTCATATGGCTTGGGGCTGAGGTTGAGGTTGAACCGCCGGTTGGGAGGGCGCCTCCGGTTCCCGCCCCGGGTGGCCGGGAACCGTCGGAGGCGCGGCGCCACCGGCCTGTTCAAATTGGAACGGCTCGAGTTCCTCGCCCTGGCGCACCAGGCGGAAACTGTTGAACACCACCAGAAGCGCTCCGACGACGTGCATGATCGCCGCGACAATGGGCGAGATGTACTTCATGGCCGCCAGTACCAGGCCGCCAATGACGAACAGGATCCCGATCAGGAAGTTCTGGTTGATCACCGACCGCGTCATCCGGGACAGGCGCACGAGAAAGGGCAGGCGCCGAAGGTCGTTGTTCATGAGGGCGATCGAGGCGCTGTGAATGGCCACCTCGCTTCCGGCGGCGCCCATCGCGACGCTCAAATCGCCCGCCGCCAGCGCGGGGGCGTCATTCACACCGTCGCCAACGACGGCGACCCGGTAGCCCTTCGCGCGGGTGGACCTCACGAACTCCACCTTGTTCTGGGGAAGGCATTCGCCGACGACCTCGTCGCAACCGATCTCGGCGCCCACCCGCCGGGCCACTGGCGCGCGATCGCCGCTCACGAGCGCGACGCGGCGAACGCCGACGGCCTTCAGCTCGGCAATGGCCTCAGCGGCCTCCGCGCGCGTCTGGTCCTGCAAACCCACCCAGCCGACGCAGCGCCCGTCGACGGCGACAAACACCAGGCTGAATCCCTCCGTCTCATTGAGGTCCACGGAGCCGAGGAAATCCTGGGGCACGCCGCTGTCCACGAGCCATTGGGCCCGGCCCAGAAGGAGATGGCGGCCGTCGACCGTCGCGCTAACGCCCCGACCGGCGGTTTCCTTGAAATCGGCGGGCTCCGCCAGCGCGACCCCGGCTTCCTCGGCGAGCGCCGCAAGGGCACGCGCCGTCGGGTGATTGCTGTATTTCTCGGCCGACGCGGCCACGCGCAGCAGTTCGGCGGGTTTGGTCTCGCCGAGTGGGGCGAGGCGGCTGACCACCAACCTGCCGTGCGTCACCGTTCCGGTCTTGTCCAGGATGAAGGCATTGATCCGCGCCGCGAGTTCGATATTGGCAATGTTTTTGACAAGGACACCCAACCGCGCCGCGGCGGAGAGCGCCGCGACCATGGCGGTCGGTGTCGCCAGGATGAAGGCGCAGGGGCAGGCGACGATGAACACGGCGATGACGCGACTGAGGTCGGTCGTGAAGGTCCACACCAGCGCGCCGATCACCAGGACCAGCGGCGTATAAAACCCCATGTACTGGTCCACGATCCGCATGATCGGCAGCTTCGTCTGCTCGGCCGCCAGGATCAGCGCCCGCACCCGGCCGAGGGTGGTGTCCTGGCCCGCGCGCGTCACCTTCACCTCGAGGACACCGGTGAGATTCTGGGTGCCGGCGAACACCTCATCTCCGGACTTCTTGTCGATCGGCAGGGATTCCCCCGTGATGTTCGCCTGGTTCAGGGAACTCTGCCCGGACGCGATCACACCATCGGCGGAGACATTGTCGCCGGGGCGGACCCGGATGAGATCTCCGACCTGCAGTTCGGAGGCGGCCACCTCCTCCTCCGAGCCGTCGGCGCGAACACGCCGCGCCTTCGTGGGGGTGATCTTGATGAGGGACTCGATGGATTTGCGGGCGCCGGCGGCCGTGCGGGTTTCGATGACCTCCCCGAGCAGCATGAAAAACGCGACCATCCCCGCCTCCCGGTAGTTGCCGGAGGCGAAGGAGGCGATGACGGCCAGGGCGACCAGTTCATTGGTGCTCAGGCGTCCGGCGCGCAGATCGATCAGCGCGGTGCGCACGATCGGCCAGCCGAGGATCAGCGTCCCGATCATGGCGCTGGCGTCGCCGGCAGCGGCGGCCTTTTCAAAGAACCACTGCACGAGGAACGCGTTGACAACAAAGATCAGGCCAATGACGACCTGGGTCAGCCTGACCTCCGAATGCGCATGATCATGATCATGATCATGGTCGTGGTCGTGCTCGAAGGACGTGCAGGAATCCGCAGGGCCAGGCGACGGGTCCGGGTGCGCGCCTGGGGGAGTCTGCCGGCTGAGAAGGGAGGTGACTTGCATGGTTCCGATTCAGGGAGTGAGGCTGGGCGCATTGGTCCGCCGCGCCGTTTCCGGATTCAGGTGAAGCCAGAGTTGATCGCCGTCGCGCATCGGCGGCAGGACGAACTTCTGCTGCGCGTTCGTGTAGACGCGGCCGAGGGCCTCGGTCAGGAGGCGTTCCCGGAAGAAGTCCGGGTTCTTGCGATACTCCGGGAGGAGGGCCTCGAAACTCTTGGCCTCGGAGGAGACCTCCTGGACCAGGCGATTGGCGTCGGTGCGGCCGGCGTTGACCAGCCCCTCGGCCTGGCCACTGGCCTCGTTGACGACGCGATTCCGATAACCCTCGGCGTTGTTGACCGTCTGCGCGCGAGTCGCCTCGGCGGTGAGCACGGCGTCGAAGTCACTCTTGAGGTAGAGCGGCGGGCGCGTGATGACCTCGCTGGGCTCGATCGTCACCCCGAGGTCATACGCCTGCACGAGATCGCTCACGCGCTTGACGACGGCCTCTTTGAAACCGGTGACATTGCGGCGCAGGGCGTCGTCCACGTCGAATCGGGCGGCGGCATACGTCATCGCGTTGTCGACGATATTCGTCATGAATCGCGCGCCGTTCCTGTGATTGAGCGAGAACTTCACCGGATCGGAAACCTGGTACCGGATCACCGCGCGCGCATGGATGATGTTTCCATCGGCAGTGATGGCGTAGCCCTCGACCGCCGGATTGAGGGACGGGCCTGCTTCGGGCAGGACGTTGTTGGCTTGCTGTTCCGGCGTCGTCGCATACCAGCCGACGCTGGATTGGACCGTCTGCAATTCGGTGACGGGGACCCGGACGACCTCATCGATCGGATAGGGATAGGCCCACACCAGCCCGGGTCCCTGCTCGATCCTGCCGTCCCGCATGACCGGCCGGCCAAAGCGCAGAACCAGGGCGCGTTCCTGTGTGTTGATGAAATTCACGTTGCTGACCAGGAAGTAGACCACCAGGCCGGCGAGGAGGATGCGGACGATGAAGAAGCTGCTGCGCAGCGCCTCTTCCAGGGCCGCCGTGCCTGCCTCCTCCGGCGACGGCGAGACGGGAAGCGGCGCGGCGGACGGGGCGGGACGATGCGGGTCCGGCGGAGGATGGGGAGGATCGGCGCTCATTGTCGGATCATTGGCCACGCGCCACGGCGGTGGGCGGTGTCGGCTTGTCCTCGCGCTTCAGCAACAGATCCCAGGGCGGGGAACGCGGGTCCACGATCAGGGTCGCGCGATCCTTGAGTGACGCCTCGATCGCATTGAGCCTCAGGATGAAGTTGGCCAGGACGGGCTCCTGCTGGAAGACCGCGAACCATTTGGCGGCCTCGGCCTCGCCCTCGCCGCGGATCCGCCTCGACTCCGCGTCGGCCGCGGCAAGCAGCTTGTCGCGTTCGACATCGGCCTGGGACCGGATCCTGGCCGCCTGCGCCTCGCCCTCGGCCCTGAGGCGCTCGACCTCCTTATTGCGTTCCGCCTTCATCCGGTCGAAGACCTTCTCCGTCACGCTTTCGGGAAGGCCGATGCGCTTGATGCGGGCAAAGTCCACCTCAATCCCCAGAGGCCTGGCATCCGCATCCACCGCGGTCACGATCTCCTTCTCGATCTCGTCGAATTTCACCGCGGACGGATCCGGCGACACAAAATCCGCGAAGTTATGCCGGCCGACGGCGGCGATCTTGGAGGCGCTCAGAATGTTCTCCAGGCTGCGCGCGGCTGATGGAATCGAACCGTTGAAGCGGGTATAGAAGAGTGCCGGGTCGGCGATGCGCCACCCGACGAAGACCTCGACCAGGAGGTTGCGGAGGTCCTTGGTGAGGGTCTCCTCGAACGGGCCTTCGAGGCTCTGGAGCCTTTTGTCGAGGCGGGTCACGTTTTGGATGGGCCAGGGCCACTTCAGGTACAGTCCCGGTTCGGTGATGGGCCGTGTCGCCCGTCCAAAGGTGGTCACCACGGCAACGTCCGTCTGGCGCACCTGGAACAGGAAAAGGAGGGCCAGGAACACGATCAGCAGCAGGCTGCCGATCACGAGGTTCAGACGACTGTTCTTCATGAAATCGCAGGGTGGGGGTCAGCGCGTCCGCGGCTGAATGTTGAGGAGGTCGGGTCGGAGCATCTCCTCGAGGTTCAGATTGAAAATGGAGGGCGTGTTGGTCGGGGTGATCACGAACTTCCGGGCATGGGCGAGGCCGCGCGAAAGCGCGCCCAGGTAGGCCCGGCTCATGTATACCTCCGGCGCCTGCCGGTAGGCATTGACCTGGTTGGTGAATCGGGCCGCCTCTGCGGCGGTTGAGGCGACCTGGCGGATCCGGGCCACTTCGGCCTGGCTCACGCGGTTGGTCGCCTCCGCGCGGGTGAGGATCACGTTCGTGAGGGCGTAGGTCCGCGCGCGTTCGATGATCGCCTCCTTCTCCTGGAGCGTCGCCACGACGGCCTCGAATTCCTTGCCCACCTTCACCGGCGGGTGGACCCCCTGGAGCCCGACAAACAGGATCTCCACGCCAAGATGGACCGCGTCCGCCGCGTCCTGGATCTGTTTGCGGAGCGCGTCGCCCGCCTGCTCGCGACCGGTGGACATGAATTCGAGCAGATCGACCCCGGCCAGGAACTTCGTGGTCTGGCGAAAGGCGATGCCTTCGAGGACGTTCGTCGCGTTGGCGTGCTCGATTGCCCAGGCCCGCAGGTCACGGATCTGGTATTGCACCGGGATGTTGACCGTCAAAAGGCCCACGGGCGGCGCCTGATCCTGGGCCACATACCGCTCGCGGCTGGCGACAAGCATGTTGGCCTCCTCTTTGGCGTGCGCCACGGACCAGAGGATCGTCCGCGCCTCCTCGTGCGACTCGACCTCCTCATCGCTTTCCACGATGCCGACGAGGAAACGCCGGACCTCGCGCGTGCGTTCCCGGTACACGGCGTCGATCGGCCATGGGAGTTTGAAATGCAGGCCGGGCTCGAGGACCTCGCGACCCGGCAACGGCCGGCCATTGCGTTCGAGGATCGCCTCTTCACCGGTGTCGATGAAGACCACGCACGTCGTGAGCAGGAGGACGGCGACCTGCGCCAGGATGATCCAACCGGCGGCCCGCTGGGCAAACTGATAGAACCAGGTCTCGGAAACCTTGAAACCAAACTGATAATCCAGGGCCTGGGCGGCCGTCGTGAACAAGCCGGCGGGCTGCCCGAGCAGACCCACGAGGCGGCTTTCGTAGAGAGCGCGCGTGTCGATCCGGCCCTTCACCCGGGGTCGGTACACCTCGAGGACCAGCGTGACCAGCGTCTCGACGGAGGCCAATCCCAACAAGATCGAGAACGCGCGCGCCAGGTAGAGATCCACCCGCGGAAAACCCGCCTGGTAAGAACCGATCGCCAGCGCGACCAGGAAGCATACCGCCGCCCCGAGCAGGACATAGGCCGCTCCAGGGCGCAGCAGGCGTTCGCCTTCGAGTTGAGCCCGTTTCACCCCGTACTTGCCGAACAACAACAGGACCAGGGCGAACATCCCGAAGAGGGCCATGAGCAGCATCGGCCGGGTCATCGCATCGGGGAGTTCCTGCTGGAGCCACAGCCATATCCCCACCGCGCCCCCCGCCTGCATCAGGAAGAGGAGCACGGTCGTCGCCGGGACGAGGAACCGCTCGAATTGCTCGCGGGCGCGCTGGGCGGGAAAGATCTCGGACTCCGTCGTCCCGAAAAGCGTCGCGCTCTGCGCGGAGCGCGCCAACTCGTCCAACTCCAGCCTCTCGAGGCGCTCTCGCTCCTCGAGGCCCATCTGGAACCAGCTCACGATGGCCACCAGCAGGCCGGTCGCCAGGAAGGCCATCCCCGCCTGGCCGGACAGGGATCCGCCGCGGTGGGCCAGGTAGAAACCAATCGCACCCGCCAGCAGCAGCAGGATGAAATTCACCAGGCCGATGCGTGTCAGATTCCGCTGCATAGGGATCAAGTCAGCTCACGATCTTCGAACAGGAGCAACGCCATCACCATGGAGGCGACGAGGTAGGACACCATGTAACCAAAGGCCCGGCCCACATAGGCCACAGGAATGCTATGGGTGCCCTTCAGGGCATCCGCCATCCAGAACATCTGCCAGTTGGGAATCACCGCGTAGGCGATCCTCGCCCAGGCGGCCCCGGCCAGGCCGGCCTCCGACAACTCCCGCCGTTCCTCCGGGGTCATTTGCCGTTCCTCCGCCCTTTCCATGCGTCCGGAGTTGTCGGCGTCGTGCCGCTTGATGATCCGGGTCATGAGTTGTTTCTGCGACTCGCTCCAGGGCGAGGCCGTCACTTCCTCCAGGCGCGTCGAGAACGAGCGCCAGGCCGGCTGGGCATGGCGGCCAAACAAATAGTCCGACATCAACCCCAGCAAAAACACCGCGGAACACACCGCCAGCGTTGGGATCAAGTCGAGGCGCGTGGCGCAGGCAATCGCGATCCCGGCCAGCATCCAGAGCGCGAATAGGATCAGGAGGATCGCGGGCACCAATCGCGGGTCCGCCTTGCCTTCGTAACCCTCGGCAAACATGAAGCGGGTGTCGACGAAGGAATTGATGAGGAGGAACGCCAGGGTGACCGTCACGGCCAGGGCCAGCACGGTGTCGGAGACAAAGGGCCGGTTGAGGAAGAAATTGTTGAAGCCTCCAATCAGAAAGGCGAGGACCATCAGGCCGTAGAAGATACCCAGCGCCTTGAGGTTCGGTTCGCCATAGGCGGTAAACGCCAGCTTGCTTGAGGTCAGCGCCGCCATGAGGTCCACGTACGTCAACAACGTGAGCGCCATCGCGACGCCGACGAACTTCGCCGTGAGAAACTTCACGCGGCCGACTGGCTTGGAGAGCACGGCCAGCGCAGTGCCGGTCCGCAGTTCATGCGCGACGGAGGCGGCGGCGCTGAGCACCGCGCCAAAGAGGCCCGTCAGGAAGATCACCGCCAGCATGCTGTCCTTCGTCATCTTGGGGTCGTCCCCCAGCGCGAAGTAATACACGTTGGCCAGGAACACGATGAAGGCGGCCGAAACCCCCAGGAGCACCAGGAACACCGTCTGGCGCACCAGTTCCATGAACGCGTTGATCGCAATGGTCGCGAATTGTCGCATGTCCCGAGTTACAGGATCGCAGGTCCCGCCCGAGGCGGCGCATACCGCCCCCCTGCCGGGGATTGGATGCGGAGACTCAAATGGTGGGGAGGACGTTCCAGCAAGGAAACTGTGTTTTTAGCGGCACAGCGAGCCGAACGCGATTCGATCGGCGGGGCCGAAACCCTCGCCGGGCGTCGCTCAGAACATCCTCCGCCACAGGACCGCCGCGAGCGCCAGCACCCCGATCAGGATCCAAACCCAACGCCAGCGCCTCGCCGGTTTCCGCGGGCCGAACTCCTCCTCCACGAATCGTTCGTAGTCAAAGCCCTCCGGGTCCGGGATCGCGAGCCGGTTGGCTGTCGCCGAGTCGGACCAACCCGTCCTCTCATCGGCACCGCAGCCCGGGCAGGCTGGGGCATCCGGCGGCACCTCCGAGCCGCAATGGGGACACAATTCAGGTTTCATCGTGCCTGCCTCGACAGCAGCGCCTCCGCGCGCGGCACATCGGACGGCGTGTCCACGCCGATCCCGTCGTAATCCACGGTGACCACGGCGATCTCGATCCCGTGCTCCAGCGCCCGCAGTTGCTCGAGCTTCTCGGCGGCCTCAAGCGGGGAGACCGGAAATCGCACCAGGCGGAGGAGCGTCTCGCGGCGGTAGCCATAGATCCCCAGGTGCTTCAGAAACGGGAATCTCGCCATCTGCTCCGTCGGGGACCGCGACCCGTCGTCTCGCAGGTAGGGCAGCGTGTGACGGGAAAAATACAGCGCCCTGCCCCGCGCGCCCACGACCACCTTGACGACATTCGGGCTGGCGAATTCGACCGGATCCCGAAGGACGCTTGCCGCTGTGGACATTTCGGCATCGTCGAGCGCAGCGGCGACGCGATCCACGACGACCGGGTCCATCAGCGGCTCGTCGCCCTGGATGTTGACAACGGCGTCGCACTCCAGACGGGCCACCACCTCGGCAATCCGATCCGTCCCGCTCGGATGCGTCGATTCGGTCATTTCCACGCGGACGAAATCCCGCGCGACGGAGGCGATCCGTTCATCATCCGTGGCGACGATGACCTCGGCGAGGCAGCGGGCCAGGCGGCAGCGCTCCACGACATGTTGCAGCAACGGCTTGCCGAGAATCGGATGCAACGGTTTGCCCGGAAAACGCGTCGACGCGTACCGGGCCGGGATGAGACCCACGCGGCGCGGCGCGGCGGCGTGGGTCGGGACCGCATTGCTCACCCGGTCCTCATAACCTGTGCGGCAGTCGGTCCGCAAGCGGCCGTGGCGCCGTCATCCCGCAATCCGGCACCGTTCCCGGTTCGATCGTTCCTTCGCGGCGGACGGAATTTCGCCATAAACCGCCCCTCACCCCATTCGATGGGAGAGGGTGTCCCGCGCCTGCGGGACGGGTGAGGGCTTTCCCCCGCGGTCCATGGTCCGCGGCGCGCGATCGTCGGGAACCGTGGAAACTCACCAAGGCCACACAAAAGCCTTCCCCGGCCTCGGCTTCACGCCGTACAAGCACATCCATGGATCCGCTGCTCAAACTGCTGCGCGAAAATGCCGCGATGACGCCGCATCAACTCGCGTCGTTGCTCGGGCTGTCGGAACCGGAGGTCACCTCCCGGATCAAGGCCTACGAGCATGACCGCGTCATCCTCGGCTACCGCACCGTGCTCAATGAGGAAAAGCTCGGCAGGGACCTCGTTCGCGCCGCCATCGAGGTGAAGATCACCCCGGAACGCGGCGGCGGCTTCGACCGGCTCGCGGACCGGATTGCCAAGTACGCCGAAGTCGAGTCGTGTTACCTCATGTCGGGCGGGTACGATCTGCTGGTCATTGTCGTGGGCAACAACCTCCGCGAGGTGGCGTCGTTTGTGTCGGAGAGGCTCTCCACGATTCAGGGCGTGCTTTCGACGGCCACGCATTTCCTCCTCAAACCGTACAAGGAACAAGGCGTCCTGATGACCGGTCCTGCTCCCGATGAGCGCCTTCCGGTCAGTCCATGAAAAAGGGAGTCGATCCATGGTATTGCAGGGTTTTGCAGCCCGTTTCCCCTGTTCGGGTGGCCTGCGGACCGGGGTCTTTCATCGCAACGCCCGGGGGGTTCCGACCCAATAAATGTTCCTTCCATTGCGGCCTCTGCGTTCTTCTGTTCGAGGCCTTTTGTCCCGGTTCCTTGACGCCCCTGTGTGGGCTTTCCTAGCGTGCGCGCCATGCGCTTTCGTTCGCTTGGGCTCGTGACGCTGGTGCTCGCGCTGTGTTTCGTCCCGCAGCGCGCACCCGCGCCGCTGATCTACCGTCCCGGCGAAGGCTGGACGTACGAGCCGGTCGGAGGCGCGAAGTGGCGACGAAACCGGGCCAAGGACCAGCTCGAAGTCGCCGAGAAGGCGCTTGCCGAGGGCAAGAATCGCCTCGCCACCAAGGCCGCCAAACGTGTCGTCGATGTCTGGCCACTCTCCGACTTCGCGCCCAAGGCGCAGTACATCGTGGCCCGCGCTTACGAAGCCCGGGGCCGGTCGGATCGGGCCTTCAAGGCCTATCAACAACTCGTCGAGCGATATCCAAAACTCGAGAACTACGACGAGGTCCTCAGACGCCAGTTCGACATCGCGACCCAGTACCTCCATGGCAGGTGGTTCTATCTGTGGGGGGTCATCCCCGCGGGGCCCGACCGCGACAAGGTCGTCGACATGTACGAAAAGATCATCCGCAACGGGCCGTACAGCGACGTCGCGCCTGAGGCCCAGATGAACATCGGGGCCGCCCGTGAAATACAGAAGGAATGGACCCTCGCCGTCCGCGCCTACGAGCGGGCCGCCGACCGCTACAGCGACAAGCCGGCCATCGCCGCCGACGCCACCTACCAGGCAGGCATGGCGCATCTCAAGGAGGCCCATGAAGCCGAGTACGATCAAAGCGCCGCCGACAAGGCCATCAATGCCTTCACCGATTTCGTGGCGCTCTATCCCGCGGACACACGGGTGCCCGAGGTCCAGAAACACATCCTGGACCTGTACCGGATCAAGGCGGACGGCAGCTTCCGTATCGCGCGCTACTACGAAGGAAAGAAGCGCCTGGACGGCGCCCTGATCTACTATGCCGAAGTGGTCGATCTTTATTCCCGGCTGATTCAGGAACCGGACGCGTCCCGGATCCGCCAGGCCCGGGAGCGCATCGCCGCCATTGGCGCCCGAAGGACCCGCCAGCAGGCCGCCGGCGCCGCGCCTTCATCCGCCGCGTCACCCGCGTCAACACCACCTCCAGGCGCCGCCTCACCCGCTTCCGAGCCGCTGCCGCCCCCCGGCGCCCCGACGCTCCCGCGACCCGCGAACGAGGCGCCCTCCATTCCCCAACCATGAAACGCTCGATCCCAGCCTGGATCGCGCTCGCCACCGGTTTGTTCGTTCTCACTCCCGGTTGTGCCTACCACCTCGGGCCGTCCAGCGGGGTGGCCCCCGGAAGCCGCTCCGTCGCCGTCTTGCCCTTTGAGAACCTGAGCCTTGAGCCCCGCGTGACCGACAGCATCGTCACGGCGCTCCGTGCCCAGCTTCAACAAGAGGGCACTTTCCGACTCGCCCGCCACGACGAGGCCGACGTGATCGTGCGCGGGGTTGTCAAGCGGATCGATCGCGAGAAGGAGAGCTTTCTCCCGCAGGACGTGCGCGTGCCCCGTGACTACCGGCTCGACATCATCGCGCAGGTCACCGCCATCGAGCGGGGAACCGGACGTACCCTGCTCGATCGCGAGGTGGGCGGCCACACCACCCTCCGCCTGCAGGAGGACCTTGCGAGCGCCGAGCGCGAGGCGATGCCGCTGCTCGCAGCGAACCTGGCGCGCAACATCACCTCCCTCCTCGTCGATGGCGACTGGTGATCGCAATTCGATTCCGAGCCACCGTGGTGGCGGATGGGACTTCGCCGCCATGGGCTCCAGAAGTATTGCCGGCGGGATGGGCCTCGACGCCGGGCTGCCACTCCACCGTTGCGTCATCTTTGCCCTCCGCAGGTCCCTCGGGTTCGCGCTTCTCGTAACCGCACTCTCGGGCACCGGCGGCGACTGGCCGCAATGGCGAGGGCCTCTCCGCGACGGCCACGCCGCTCCCGACGAGACTCTGCCGGAAACCCTTCCCCCGGACCTCGCGCCGCGCTGGCACCAACCCGCCGGTGGCGGCTTTGCCAGTCCAGTGGTTGCGGCCGGTCGTCTCTTCGTCGTGGAGGACATCGATGGACAGGAAACGGCACGGGCGCTTCAACCCGACACCGGAACCGAGATCTGGCGCACGCCCTACGCCCGCACCTTTGGAGACGAATGGGGATCCGGGCCGCGCTGCACCCCTCTGGCCGATGACAGCCGCCTTTATGTCCAGTCCATGCGGGGCGAGTTTGCCTGCCTCGATCAGGCCGATGGCCGACGCCTGTGGCACCTCAGTTTTGAAGCCGATTACGGCGTGCACTGGGAAGGCGGCAACGACGCCTCCGATTCGGCGTCCCGCCGGCGCGGTCACAACGGCGCTCCCGTCATTGTCGGCACTCGCATCTATGTCGCGGTCGGTTCCACCCGCGGCGCCTCGGTGGTCTGTTTCGACAAGGCGACCGGAAGCGAGGTCTGGCGGGCCGGCTCCGACGAAACGGCGTACGCGGCCCTCATGTCGGGCCGGCTTGCTGGCCGGGAACAGGTGATTGCCTACACCGCCGGCGGCCTGGTCGGCTTCGGCCTCGATCGCGGTGAGATTCTCTGGCGGGCGCCGTTGCGCACCGCGGCCAACCGCCACGTCGTCACGCCCATCCTCAACAAGGACACTGTCACCGTGTCCTCCCACACCATTGGACTACGATCCTATCACATCGACGCTTCCGGCGCCGGTCTGACGGCTTCCTTGGCCTGGTCGAAACCCGCGTTGAAGACGAGCCTCGCGACTCTGGTGCAGGTCGGAGGTCATCTCTACGGCCAGGGCCCCGACCAGAACTTTCTCTGCGTCCAGGCGGATACCGGCTCGGTGAAATGGTCGCAGCCAGGCTTCGGCGAGCGTCCCCTGGTCGGCTACACCGCCACCCTTGCGGCGGGTGACCGCCTGCTTGCGCTCACCGACGGCGGGCAACTGGTCCTGATCGCCGCCGATCCCGAAAAGTATCGCGAACTGGGCCGTGTGCAGATTTGCGGTCGGACGTGGAACCATCCCGCCCTGGCGGGCGGTCGCATCTACCTGCGCGACCGTCGCCAGCTTCTGGCGGTCGACCTTCTCCCCGCCTCCAAAGGCCAGGCTGGACGGTAGCCCGAGGCTTGCACCTGACTCCCTTTGGTCCTCTACTCCGGCCCGGACTGTGACGGTGCCCCCGGTCATTCGCCTGCACCCCGACGACAACGTCGGAGTCGCGCGCGTCGGGCTTCTCCCCGGGACACGAATCCTCCTGTCGGATAAGCTCCTCGAGGTTGCCGGGAAGATTCCGCCCCTCCACAAGATCGCCCTCGGACCGATCGCAGAAGGCGATCGGATTGTGAAATACGGCCAGCCGATTGGCATCGCCCGCTCGGCGATCCCCCCGGGAACCCACGTCCATTGTCATAATGTCGGCCTTGGGACGTTCGCCCGGGAGCACGCGTTCGGGACAGACATTCGGCCCGTCGACGAAATCGCGGCCGACAAGCGACTCACCTTTCAGGGATATCCGCGGCCGGGTGGTCGGGCAGCCACTCGCAATTACCTGGCGGTGATCTCGAGCGTCAACTGCTCCGCCTCGGTCTCGAGGTACGTGGCGGAGCGCTTCCGCGGACCCGACCGCCAGGAGAAGTTTCCGAACGTCGATGGCGTCGTGGCCTTCACCCACAAGAGCGGCTGCGCGATGTCCCCGGACGAACCGACGCGCCTCCTGCAGCGCGTGCTGGCCGGCATGGCACGCCATCCCAACGTCATGGGTTACGTCCTCATCGGCCTGGGGTGCGAGGTCAACCAGACCTCCGCCCTCCTGACCAACCAGGCCCTGGACGATGCGACGGCCGGCGAGATCCCGGCGGCCGTGCTCAACATCCAGAGCCAGGGCGGCGTCCAAAGGACCGTCGAGGCCGGCGTCGCGGCCATCACCCGCCTGCTGCCCGCGGCCAATGCCCTCCACCGCGTACCCCAACCGCTCGCGAAGCTGACGCTCGCCCTGAACTGCGGGGGATCCGATGGCGCCAGCGGGATCACCGCCAATCCCGCCCTGGGCGTCGCCTCGGATCTGCTGATCCAACACGGCGGCACCGCCGTTCTCGCCGAGACACCCGAGATTTACGGCGCAGAACATCTGCTCACCCGGCGCGCCGTCACACCGGCGGTCGGCCGACGGATCGTCGGCTTCATCGAATGGTGGGAGGCGCATGTCCGGCGTCATGAAGTTTCGATCGACAACAATCCTTCTGTCGGAAACAAGGACGGGGGCCTCACCACGATTTATGAAAAGAGTCTGGGGGCCGTCGCCAAGGGCGGTCAGTCGCCATTGGTCGCCGCCTATGCCTACGCGGAGCCCGTCACCGCCCACGGATTCTGTTTCATGGATACGCCCGGATATGATCCGGTCAGCATGACGGGCCTGGTGGCCGGCGGGTGCAACATCGCAGTCTTCACAACCGGCCGGGGAAGCGTCTACGGCTGCAAGCCCGCCCCTTGCTTGAAAGTCGCCACCACCACGCCGCTCTACGAATGGATGTCGGACGACATGGACCTTAATGCTGGAACCATTCTCGATGGCCAGGAGACCGTCGCCGCGGTCGGGCAACGCCTGTTCGATCGCATCCTCGCCACGGCAAGTGGTGAAAAGACCCGGAGCGAACGGAACGGCATCGGCGACGAGGAATTCGCTCCCTGGATCCTGGGCCCGGTTCTCTAGGACGATCCCCTCGATGCGCGGATCGCTCGCGGCCCTTCTCCTGGCGTTTCTCGCCACCGGCTGCATCGCGCCACGACCCGGCAAAGAGCAGCGGCGGCGCGGAGACGAGATCATGGTCTGCGGACGGTTGTTTCATACCGCCACGCGCGTGGTGCTTTGGACCGATCCCGGCGGCTACGATGCCTATCGTGTTGAGCGCCGGTTCAGCCCGCTGTCGGAGGCGGATTGGGAGACGACCCGCGCCGCCGTCCCGGGTTTCGACACGCCCAATCGCTTCGGCATGCGACGACGGGGTCTCTCCCCCGAAACACTGGAGGCGGTCCGCGGTGGCGGTTGGGACCTTCCAACCCTTCAGGAGGTCATCGACCAGTTCGTCCTCCATTACGACGCCTGCGGCACCAGCCGGCGGTGCTTTGAAGTGCTCCACGATCGCCGCGACCTCAGCGTCCACTTCCTGCTCGATGTCGATGGCACCCTCTACCAAACCCTCGACCTCAAGGAACGCGCGTGGCACGCCACGACCTCCAACGACCGCTCGGTGGGCATTGAGATCGCCCAGGTCGGCGCCGTGCCCGTCAACCAGGTCGATCGCCTCGATCCCTGGTACGGCCATGATCGTCATGGCCCCTTCCTCACGTTTCCCGCAAGCGTCGGACCCACAGGGATTCGAACTGCTGACTTCATCGGTCGCCCGGCTCGTCCCCAACTGCTCACGGGCGAGATTCAAGGGCAGGCCCTGGCTCAATACGATTTCACCCCCCAGCAGTACAGGGCACTGGCGCATCTGACCGCCTCGCTGTGCCGCATCTTCCCGAAGCTTCGATGCGACTACCCGAGGGACGAGGAGGGTGACCTCGTCCGGTCCAGGTTGACGGACGAACGACTGCGCGCCTACACGGGGATCCTCGGACATTTCCATGTCCAATCGAACAAGATCGATCCGGGCCCGGCGTTTGACTGGGATCGATTGATCCGGGATGCCCGCCGCGCCATGGCCCCCTGCACCCCTGGCCGCTGACTGGGGTCCCGGACTTCCCACCTCCCGGCGCGCGTCATCGCAGAAACTCCGGGAACCGATCCGCCAGCAACGGCAGGACGGCGAATGTCGCGGCGTTGAAAAAGCCGTGGGCCAGAACAGCGGCCCAGATCGAATCGTGCAGCACAAGGATCGCACCCAGTCCAATGCCCAGGAGGGTCGTCACCGCGATCCCCGCCGGACCCTGGGGGGTGTGCCCGAGACCGAACACAATGGCGACGGGCACGATGGCCAGCCACGCGCCGCTTCGGCCGCCGAACCAGCGCGGAACCGCCCCTCCCAGGAGCCGGATCATGCCCGATCGCCACAATTCCTCCCGGAGACCGGCCAGCACGAAACTGACAACCGTCAACATCACCAGGAGGTACGCCGGATCGCGGAGCGCATCGATGTCCACGATGGCCTCGACGTGGGGACGGATGCCCTCGAGGCTGCTCTCAGGGGCTCCCGTCGCCCATCTCCACATCACCAGGCAGGCGCCGAGGACCAGTCCCACGGCAAGTCGCAGCGCCACCGACCACCCCATCGAAGCCGGAACGATCCACCAGCCTCCCCGCCATCGAAGGCGCAGGTCCGAAGGCCCCAGCCGCGCGAGCACCATCACGATCAGGAAGAGCCCCCCGAAAATGCACAGTTCCCAGACCGAAAGGAACAGCACGGCGCCTACCGAACCTGGCAGGACAGCGGCATCGCCAGGGCGGCGCGAGGCCCCAAGGATCGCCGGGATCACCACGTAGACGGCCAGAAGAGCCAGCGCAACCATCACCCGCCACCGGCCAGGCGGCGAAGGAGGCACGACTCGATCCCACGGGGGAGGAGGCGGTCCGGATCCAAGAACCGGTGGCGACGCGTCGCCCGCGGCTGGCTCGCTCATGGGGTTCCTCCAGGACCCGGCACCGTCTGGCCGTCACTCGCTCGCCGTCGCCACGCGAGGAAAAGAGGCCGCTCCTCCTGCACACCCATGCAAGCCGCGGCTCCAATCGCTGGCGGTTGTTTCCAGACCGCGCACCCGTGCGGCCGCACCGGCTTCATAGGAAGGGAGAACCGGGGATCTTGTCGACGAGCGCCCGTGCCTCGTCGGCGTTCGTCACGGGCACCGGAAGTTCGATCAAGGACCATTTCAGGGGGAAATCGTAGGTCTTGCGCGGTCGAAGGCGCGCCTCGGGACTGAACGGCTGCAGTTCGGTCCATTGCTCCGTCCAGGTGGCGGTCGCCGTATTGCCGCCCTCGGAGTACACGGCGCTCGAACCTGTGTATGTGGGAAAATGAATGACGAACAAAGTGCGCCCGACCGCGTAAGCCAGCCACTGCGCGGTGCTGTCCACCCCCACCGTCGTCTCCGGGCCGCCAGTCCGCGCGACCAGCACGCCATCGAGAAGACGGATGGCCGCAGACTCAGGATGCTCCCCGTCATAGGTTCGCCTCCCGTTGACCACCCGTCGCTGCGACCATCCCGCGGGGAACCGGCTCTTCGGATTGAGGGGGAGAAGAACGAACCCGCCGGGCTGGCAGGCGATCCGATGCCACAGGCAATAGGCAGAGTCGAGTTCACCGACGTTCTTGATCCTGTGAGTGAACCCGACGTCGCCCGTGGCGGGATCGAACTGGATCTCCTTTTCCATTTCCACGTGCAGGATCTCGTCCCTGGGCGCCTTCAGGCCGATGTGGTAATTGCGTTTGGCGGTCCACTCATAGGGTCCCACCCAACTCGACGGATGCAGCGGCCAGCCCGCCACCGAGGGTCCAAGATCACACTGAAATCCGCCGGGCTGGAATCCGTCCGGGTGCGAGGCGAGGGCCCAGCCCTCGGTGTCGGGATTGACCCAGAGCACGTTCTGGTCGTGCAATCCGTAGGACATTACTCGACCGCCAACATCGGGGACCACGATCGCCTTTGCCGGCGCGCTGCGCGACTGGAGGACCAGGGCATCGGACCACCCCTTGAATTCGCCCTGTGTGACACCACGGGCGCGGATCCTTTGTGCCTGGGCAGAGGGAAGATCGAGACTGACGAGGAGTCCCGCCGCGAAAAGGAGGTAGACAGACTTCATTTCGAACCCACGCCGTTGTCCTGTCAGTGAAGCCTCCGCACGGGCGCGCGCCGAGCAGAAAAACCGGGCGGGACGATCACGGGGGCTGGGAAGCAGCGGGGACCTGAAAGCCAATCTTCCGGCGCATCTCGTTCAGCACATCCGCGGCGGTGCGCCCCGGGGTCGTCAACAGGCCGGCGGCAATCCCGGCCGCGTAGGCCGTCGAAACCGAGGTGCCGTTGACCTCCCACAGATCTCCGCCAAACGGGACCACGCTCGTCCCCGGGGCGATCAGGTCCACAAAGCTCCCCCGGTTCGCGTAGTCCGCGAGCTGCCCGGGAGCGCTGCTGGCGGTCACTGCGACGACCTCGGGAAATGCGGCGGGATAGGTGGCATCGGTCGTGGGCTCGTTGCCCGGGGCGGCAAAAACCAGCACCCCGGCCGCGGCAGCCTGCTGAAGCACGTCATGAACCAATGGGCTCGGCGAGGGACCGCTCAGGCTGAGATTGATGATGTCCGCCCCCTGGTTCAGACCCGCGACGATCCCCTCGGCAAGCGCGAACGTGGAGGTCTCGGTCTGCCCGCCGTAGATGTCGATCGGCAGGACGCGCACGGCCTGTCCCGACTCACCCGGATCCGTGACGGACAGCCCCTGCAGGATGGTTTCGAACATCGCCGGCCCGTGACCGAGTCCGTCGGACGTGGCACCCGACGTCCCCGTCACGTTCATCGACGGCAGCAGGAAGTCGGCGTGCTCCAATCCGGAGGGCAATCCCGTGTCGAGCAGGGCGATCGTCACGGACGACCCGTCACTCACCGGCCGCGCCTTCAGGTTGAGCGACGGGGCGGCCTCCCCGCTCAAAGGCTCAATCTGGGTCGGCCGTTGAAGCGGATAATTCGATTCGACCCCGGCCACCTCCGATTCTGAACCCAGCGCCGCGCGGGCGGCGGCAGCCGATTCATCGTCCTCAAACACCAACCGGTACACGCCAAGGGATGGAATCGCGCCCGCGACTTTGCCATGAAACTTCCGGGCCAGCGCCTCCATTTCGGCCGCCCCGCCCTTCTTCACCCGGACAATCAACTCGCGGGCCAGGGCGTTGGTCCCGGGCCTTTCCCCGAGTGGCGGAACCGCCGCCGTCGCGCGATCCGCGGAGGATTGAAACACCAGCAAACGGGCGGGCGCATTCGTCGAGGTGACGATCGCGAAGCTCAGATCGGACAGCAGGGTGGCGAGGGCCTGGCGTTCGGGACGATTCTCGAATCGCGCGTCGACCGTGCCCTTCAGACCCGGCTCGACATACACCCGCCATCCCGCCGCCGTCGAGAGGGTCCTGAGGGTGTAATCCAGCGGCCAGCCCTGCACATCCGCGTCCACCCGGTGTTCCGCCCGGTGCCACCTCAGGTACCCCGGCAAAGGGGCGGCGCCGGCCACGAAACAGGTGCCGGCGGCCAGCAACCACGCGAACCAGAGGCGAATCATCGCAACCACAGTAGCACGGGGGCGGGTTCGGGGGAATCTCCGGCCCGGCTGGGGCCACGCGAGGAAAAGCCACGGCGGCCTCATACCCTTGGCCTGTCCCCGACCGGAGGCAGACTGGGGAGCGGCGCGCGGGTGGAGATCGGCGGCAGCGGGGGAAGTTTCATGACGATCTGCCGCCAGTTCGCCCGTTCCTCGGGAGAAAGCGCCTGCCACCGTTCCGCGGACCGCAGAAATCCGGCGCGCTCCGCCGCCGGCAGCGCCGCAAGGCGCGCAAAGGAATCAATGCACGCCTCGCGCTGGGAGGCCGGCAGACGCCCAAACCGCGCGAGCACCTCGTTCATCTCCCGTCGCGCGCCTTCGCTCATGGCCTGGAGGGTCTCCTGCGCCCGTGGCGGGCTCGCATCGAAGAACTCCTTCCATTGCCGGTGCACGCGACGGATCTCTTCGGACGTCAAACCTTCGAAGGGCGCCAACTCGGCCTGAAGCCTCATCGAGACGGCCGGCGAGCGCCTCAGATTCACACCCGGAAGGGGGGGAGGCGGCGACTCCCGCAGCCGCGCAAAGTAGCGGATTGCCCGTTCGTGCTCCAAAAGCAACGCCTGGTCGGCAGGAGAAAGCCGATCCCAGAGGGAGAGACGCTCGCGAAGGATCGGCTTCAGATCGGCTGGCGCGGCGTCCACCAGGGACCCGCGCTCCGCAGGCACCCGGCGAATCAGCTGTTGCAGGTGCCAGTACAGGTCCGTGGCCCGAAGACGCTCCTCTCGGCGACCCGCCGGAAGGCCCTCGTACTCCGCCAGCCGCTGGCGCAGGAATTCGCGCTGCTTCTCCGGCCGTTCCGCCAGGGCACGGGCGCGCCGCTCGGCCGGCATTGCCAGCATCGCCCGAAAAGTCGCCACGGGCGAGGGCGGCAGAGGTGGCAAGGGTGGCGTGACCGCCGGAGCGCCCGTGCATACCATCGCGCCGAGGATGAGGGCACCGGAGATGATGCGAAGGAGGAACATCATTGTAAGGCTGCTAGAAGTTCATAATCCACGGGCGCGGAACTGTCCTGGAACCGGCGGATCGCCTCGAAATCCTCCAACACCGAAGGAGGAATCTGCGAAAGCGCCCGCAACGCGGCCACATGCCGGACATATTCCTGCCGCCGGTGGACCTGTTGCATCTGCTGGAAGATGCCGCCCAGGACGACCAGGCCGGCGACACCCAGCGCCGTCGCCCACCGTCTCCATCCCGATCGCCAGTCCAGCCGGCCCAGCCAGGGGAGTCTTCGCCGGGAGGCGGCCGCGGCTTCGCGCTCGACCTCGGCGATCACACGCATCGTGAAATTGGACGGAACGGGTGCGTTGGGGATCCGGCGCAGGCCCCGCGCCAGGGCGGCCTCCGCCCGCCAGTCGGCAACCCGCCCGGGGTTCTGCCTCAGCCAGTCGGCCAGGCGGATCTCCTCTTCCGAGGTGAGGTCGCGTCGCAGCAAGGTGTCACGCAACACACTCAAAAGGTCCTCATTCATCGCACCAAGCTCTTCAAAACCGATCGATCTCAAAAGTTGCCGGGGACTCGCCCAGGTTCGCTCCCATTGCCCACCCCTCCTCAACCCCTTTCGCGCGCTTCCGAACCCGCCGTGGCGGAAGATTCCCATTGACCCGTCGCGAGGTACGCCTTGAGCCGGCGTTTGAGCGTCTCCCGACCGCGGTGGATCAGCGACTTCGTCGCCGAAACCGAGACCCTCAGGACCCGGGCGATTTCCTCGTAGGGCATCTCCTTTTCCCGAAAGAGGAGAATCGCGGAGCGCTGGTTTTCGGGCAGATCGAACAACGCCTCTTCGATCTTCCGTTCCAATTCCCCCAAAAGCACTTCACCGGTGACACCCGGCCCTCGAAGGTCCTCGATCTCGCGCGGCGGTCCTTCCGGCCCTCCTTCCGCTGCGGCCTCGAGCGAGTCGGTTGGGTGACGTCCCCGACGCCGGAGCTCATTGAGGCAGAGGTTGCGGGCGATCGTGAACAGCCAGGTCGAAAACCGCGAAGCCACGCGATATCGGCCCGCCGCCTTCCAGACCTGTACGAATACCTGCTGCGCCAGGTCCTCGGTCTCATCCGGATCCCGAAGTGATCGATGGATAAAATTGAAGACCGGCTGCCGATACCGTTCCACCAGGGACTCGAAAGCCGCGAGATCGCCATGCTGCACGCGCAGCATCAACGCGGCGTCCTCGTCTTGACCGGCCGTCATCAAGGCCACGCTAACCTAAACCGCACCACCCGAAAAGTTGCGCGCCTTGGATTACGCGCGAGCGGTTCGCCACACGAGCGGCACTCCACCCCACTGTCGGATGCGTGTGTCGCCGGAGATCAACAACAACCCATGCACGAGTGCGGTGGCGACAATCAACTGATCCGCTGGATCCTCGTGAAACCCCGAGCGCTCCAAGGCCGTCACCCGCTCGGCAATGGCCGGCGTCAAACGCAGCACGGTGAGTTCCGGGGTAATGGCCAGACGAAAGAACTCGGCCAGCGGGACGCACAACTGGAGCCGCCCCAGTTCCGCCAATTTGGCTGCCTCCCAAAGCGAGATGTGAGCCAGTGCGGGTGTCTCCGCATGTCGGGTGAGTGTTTGCTTGGCCAGGGCCGGCAACGGCTCGTCCAAGGCGCGCTGGATCCAGGTATGCGTGTCCAGCAAATGGGTCATCGCGACGATGCCCAATCCAGTCCGGTCGAAAAGATGTTGCCTTTGATTCTGGCCTTTCCTTTCAAAGCACCTTGCCAGGTCCCGGGTTTAACCGCCTTGAAAGTGAAGTGTTCGGCTCCCGAAACGATATGCAGCGTCTCTCCGGTGGCCGCCCTGGCTCTCATGCGGGCGAAGTCCCGTTGAAACGCACCGCTTCGAATTCTCCCGCTCTGAATCACAGAATTTTCAACCCTTCGGCCTTGGCGAGCTGCGCCTGACGCGCGTCGGTGGTGAGAAAGAGCTCGCTCTCCAATGTGACGGCACAGGCGACATGAAGCAGGTCGATGGCGCGCGCGCCCAGGCGTTCTGTGTGGTCCGCGGAGAATTGCGTGGCGTGTGTGATGACCTGGTCCCAATCCAGAGACACCTCCAGGAACGTGCGGCTGGCGATGAGCTTTTCGAGGCGGGTCGAGGCCGCGTCGCGGTCGCGGGCCACCTGCCGGCGGTCGCTGACACTCCTCGAGCGACGTTGATGAAACGCGCGTTGGAGAATGGCATTGCGAACCTCCAATGCGTGCAAAGGTAGGAAGAACAACGCCGGCTTTCCCGTGCGGCGGTAATCGGCGATTGCGGCCTCCGAATCCGCCTCGGCCGTGACGAGTCTTAGGATGAAACTGCTATCGGCGTAGGCCCTCACCGCCGCGACTCCTCCAGCAGGCGCGCGGCGCTTATCTTCGATGGCCGCTCAAGCAGGACTTCGTTCAAGACACCATCGGTCGCTCGGATGCGTTCTTTTTCGTCGCCGCCTCCGTTCGCCGGCTGGAGGATCCACAGAGGCTCGCCGTTATCCGTGACCTGGACGGCCTTTCCTGAGCGGGTGATCTGTTTTACTTTGGCGGTCTCGCGAACCAGGGTGCGGAGCGAGATTGTCTTCATGTGTCTGACAGTAGTGGCTGACGATTTCAGGTCAACCGCAAGCTGGCGCATCGTGGCATTTCGGGTGCGACTCGGTCCCGGTGCGCACGCCGGTGACCGTGGATCCCATGATCCAACGGATTCAACATCCACCGCGGCCATCCCTCATCGGGCGGACTATTGGTTCGCCAGTAGACTTGCGCGAGAGCACCGCGCGTTCCTCGCCCGGCGTCAGCAATCGCCACGCACCCGGCGCCAGATCGCTCAACTCCAGGCCGCCGATCGCCACCCGGATCAGACGCAACGTCGGGTGGCCGACCGCGGCCGTCATCCGACGAACCTGGCGGTTCCTGCCTTGAGTCAGTTCCAGGGCGATCCAACAATCCGGAACAGTAAGACGTCGGCGAACGGGAGGATCGCGAGGCGGAATGGCAGGCTGTGGCTCCAGGATCCAGGCACGGCAAGGAAGGGTGCTCCGTCCCTGGATGACAATGCCCTGCGCAAGGCGGAGCAGGGCGGCGGGGTCCGGGTGGCCTTCGACCTGGGCCCAGTAGCGCCGCGGATGCTGCCCCTGCGGGTTCAGCAGGCGCGCCGTCCACCGCGCCTCCTCACTCAGCAACAGCAGCCCTTCGGAATCGGCATCCAACCGGCCAATCGGGTACACCCTTGCCGGGAATCCAAACTCCGCGAGCGTTCGGCAGTGCGATCCATCCGGGGTGAACCGGGACAGCACGCCCCACGGCTTGTGGAAGGCCACGAGCATCGAAGAAACCTGCCGAGGACGCTCAATGCCCGTCTGACCGTGCTCGCGACGTTGCGGGCCGACCACCGGCGACTCGCCAGGAAACGCGCAGCATTCCTAATGCACGAACTTCATTCATTGCCACCGCAGGGCCCTTCCTAGAGTCCTTGTCTGTCAGAATGTAATTACTTTGAGTCAAAACTCACCGGTGGGCAATGAAGGCGTACCAGCTTCTGTTGGAAGCCAAAGCTCAAAAGGCAGATTTTGATGTAAAGGAGTCAGGTTTTCAAAAACCAGGGGCTTTGGGAGACACCACCCCCTCCCCAGGGCGCCTTGCCGTTGGAGATGCGGCCGGAGAAGGTGCTGGCGAGCCGAATGGCACGCGACGGTGGGATTGAGTTGCCCGAGCCTTCCGAAGAAGGGCAAAGAATTCGTCCACCAGGACGATTTGGGCGGGTGCAACTACGACCCGCCCATTGTGTCGCATGGGTGCGCTCCGGCAAGTTGCGCATTCCCCGTTCTGTGGAGAGGGATTGTCATCGGGGAGATCGCGACGTGGAAGCGCAGATTTGCCTGGTCGATTCGGGAGGGTCCCGGAGGGACCCAAAACGCCGCCTCGCGCCCCAAAAGTTCAGCGCGAAAACAGCGAAACTCCCGGGGACTGCGAAGCCGTCCCCTCTCATGAGGCACCGGCAAACGCCAACCCTCTCCCTCGACGTCGAATTCACCCCACACGCCTCGTCGGTCTGAGGCTGCGCCTCGTTAGTTTTCAAACGGGCTCTTATAGGCATCTCGGACATTAATTCATGATTCGTCCCGTGCTATGGGCCAACCTTTCACGCCACTTTCGGAGTTCCTCAGGGGTTTGTCTCACCCAATCTGTCACTTCACCGACGATTCTTAATGGAGCTTCGGAGCGATATGAACGGGTCGGATTGCCTGGAAATCTTTTGTTTGTAACATTCGGATCATTTTCAAAATCGCCTGTCGGCTCAACGGTATAAACACGCTCACGTCCCTCACCTTTTGCCAAGGCAGCAGCCAGTCCTGCCCCGTTAGCAAGGGCTGTGAAATAAATGTGATTCATCTTGAGTTCTGGTTTGTAATTGGAACCGCCCCCTGCTGTCAGCAAATCGCCAACCTGTAAATCTGCTTTCGTCCCATGATAAAAGGGACCTCGGTCAGACGGTTTGTCCGGAAACGAACCTGCCAATTCATAATTCTTTTTTGCCTTGTCAGGGTCGTTTAACTCCTCATGGCATCCGGCAATGTTTGAATAGAGAGAAGGGAAAGCGCTCTTAACAGCGTCGCTATTGGATTTTAATGCAACCCGCAATGCCGTTTCCAGCCATTTCAATCTGTCGAATGCACTCTTTTGATGCCGGGCTACATAATGAGCTGAAATAAAACGTTCCAAGTCGCTTGTCGCTTCGTTCCAAGCCTGGAGAAACAGTTTACTTGCTTCTTCAAGTTTGCCTTTTTCCTCCATTCCCATGCCTTGAAGACAGAGTTTAACAACATCGCTGTTTGGATTGAATTCCATAACTGGTAGTCGGCCAGACGCAAACCTTCGATATGAAACTCGACGGCGTCGCGCATCTCCTGTTCGACTGGCTGCTCGGGTGCGATCAAGATACCAGCCATCTGTCTCGATCAAGCCCAGGATCTCCCGAACCTTCTATCGGGCGACCTTGCCGATCCGCTGGCGAAGGGTCAACGACGCCATGCAGTGGGGCCGCATCTAAATGTTTGACGAACGCCACGCAACGGGCGTCCGTTGCCGGTGATCAGCACTTGCTGGACGCGATCCCCTCAACCACCCTCTCACCAGGGCATGCGCATGGCTGAGATGATCGCAAAGAGAATGCCCGACGCGCGCAAGGGTGAGATTTGGGGGGTGGACCCCGGCAGGGTCACCGCGCGGGGGATCAGGACCACGGCGAGAACAAGTTTGAGCCTTGCCGTGATGGGGGTGATCCTGAACGGCTGCGCGTCCCGGCCGCGCGGTGTGGAAACGATCAGCCTCCGCCAATCCCTGCCCGCAACGATCGGCTTTGCCCACGCCGACCACTGGCGCCTTCAGCGCCCCGACAACAACCATGCGACGCTGAGTTCACCGCGGATCACCACCGCGCAGGGTTGGAAGGAGCTCGTCGCTTCCTGGAACGTTCAACCGGCGGATGGGACTGCGCTCGTCGTCGAAATCGAGGTGCCCGATGACACCGGCCGAAACCACCCCTACGACATGGGCCACTGGTCACCGGGTCCGAGCCCGGCGGCGGCGCGCACGAGTGTGCCGGGGCAGAAGGATGCCTTTGCGGAGGTGAAGACCGATACCCTCGTCCTGAAGGACCGGGTCCATGACTTCCGCGTGCGGATCACGCTTGAGGGCAATCTGGCGCGCGACCCTGGCCGCCTTCGCCTTCTCACGCTGTCGCTGAGCGATCCCACGCGCGAACCGCCCCCCCGGTCGCCCCTCGATTCCGTGTGGGGAAAGACGCTCAACGTGCCCGAGCGCTCGCAAATCGCCTATCCCGGCGGGAGGCCATGGTGCAGCCCGACCGCGGTGTCCATGCTCCTCGCCTGGTGGTCCGGTCGGTTGAAGCGTCCCGAACTCGATCACGACGTGCCGGAGGTCGCCACCTCGGTCTTCGACCCGGCCTGGCCGGGGACAGGGAATTGGCCCTTTAACATGGCCTATGCCGGAAGCCTTCCGGGATTGATGGCGTGCGCGGCGCGGCTGCGCGATCTGCGGGACGTGGAGGCCCTGGTCGCGGCAGGGATCCCCGTCGCGCTCTCCGTTCAATCTCCCGCCTTGCGCGGGGAAGCACCGCAGCCGGAGGGCGGCCATCTCATCGTCTGCGTCGGGTTCACGGACGCCGGCGCGATTGTTGCCAATGATCCATGGGCGCGGCTGGAGAGGGGTCAAAGGGTGCGCAGGGTCTATCCGCGCCCGAATGTCGAGCGCGCCTGGAGTCACTCCCATCGCACCGCCTATCTCGTCGCGCCGGCGTCGAAGGCGTTGAAACTCCCCATCGACTGGCGATAGCCGGGAGGACACCCGCGGACGCACCATACGCTTGCAAGATTCGTCCGTTGCCCCTTGTGAGACAAGCCGTTGGGCTCTTACCGTGGCGACCGTGACAAAGGTGGAGGACAGAGCGCCCGCGACGCGCCGGTCCCTGCTGCATCACGTCGATGCCAGCCTGGATCTCGCGGCACGCCCCATCCGGACGGCCGCCAGGCTCACACGGCGCCTCGTCGCCTTCGCCTTGATCGTCCTCGCGACGACAGTGACGAAGTTCGGACACGCCCGCACTGCGGTCCATCCACTGATCTGGAGCCAGGTCCGCTATGGCGGCGTCCGCCTGCTGCCATTCGTCGGGCTGCTCTCGCTGGCGACCGGCTTCGTTCTTATCGCGCAGACGGTCGTGTTGCTCCGACAGTTTGGCGCGGAGAACATGCTGGGAACGTTCCTGGTGGTCGCTCTGTTTCGCGAGCTGGCGCCGCTGGCGACGGCCCTGCTCGTCCTGATGCGGGTCGGCGCCGCCACCGTCGTCGAACTCGCCACCATGCGCGCCACGGGCGAGGTCGAGGCCCTTGAGGCGCTGAGTATCGATCCTGTGCATTTCGTCGTGATGCCGCGGGTCATCGGCCTGGCTGTGTCCGTCTTTTGTCTAACCGTCTATTTCCTGATCGGCGCGATCCTCAGCGGTTACCTTTTCTGCTTCCTCCAACAGATTCCCCTGGCGTTCTTCGATTATCTGAACCGCCTGACCCGAGCCCTGAGTTGGCAGGATTTCCTCCTCCTGATGCTCAAGAGCGCCGCCTTTGGCGCCGCCGTCGCGATCATCACGTGCTACCAGGGCCTCGCCCGTCCGCTGCGCCTGGAGCAACTGCCGGAAGCCACCACTCGGGCCGTGACCCAGTGCGTCGTGGTCTGCGTTATCCTCGACGCGGTCTTCGTGGCCCTTTACCTGACGTTATGACCTCGCCGGAGGCCACTCCCTCGGCACCGCCCCCCATCGCCGTCGAACTCGAAGGGGTGGATGTCCCGACCCTCACGGACCCGCACCAGGCCGCCGTCCACAATGTCCAGTGGCAGGTCGCAATCGGCGAACGCTGGATGGTGGGTGGCCTGCCCGGCTCCGGAAAATCCAGCACCATGAGCGTCGCCGCGGGGCTCGTCCGCCCCCTGCGGGGCCGGCATCGCCTCTTTGGAAAGGACATCGCCCTGTTGAGCGAGACCGAACAGCGTGAAGTCCGGATGCGTGTGGGCGTGGTGTTCGGGGGCGGCGGACGGCTCTTTCCCACACTCACCGTCGCGCGCAATATCGCGCTGCCCCTGCTCTACCACGGCGCGCGCGACGGTTCCGGATCGACCGCAGTCGCAATCGAAGAGCGGGTCCATGCGGTCCTCGCCTCGTTCGACCTTGTCCGATACGCCGATCGCCTGCCACGGGACCTGCCCCGTCGCATCAGCCAGCGGGTCGCACTCGCGCGGGCGCTGGCGCTCGGGCCGGAAGTCCTCATCCTGGATGATCCCATCGGCGGTCTCCCGGAATCGGAGATCCCGTGGTGGCGCGAGTTCGGCCGGGGTGTCGTGGGGGATGCCCACGCGCCGGCAACCCTGATCATCACGGGCCCGGATCCCGATGCCTGGAAAGATGTCGCGCACCGCTTCGCTTGCGTGAACCATCGGTCCTGGCAGGTCGTGGACAGTTTCGACGCACTGCGAGAACGTCTGGCCGCCGAGGAGACCGACTGAATTGCGATCCAGCCATGGGACTCCAGGATCTCACCCCGGAACTGCGCACGCGAATGACGCGTGTCGAAAGAGTGGTGGGGCTGTTCGTCGTGGTGGCCGCCGTTCTCATCGCGGCTGCTTTCACCTATTACCTGGTCCAAACCGGCAAACGGCGAGGCTGGTTCGTCAACAAAGTTCCCTATTACTGCTACGTGGAGGACGCCACCGGCCTGAAAGCCGGCGACCCGGTGCGGCTCCTTGGCCGCGAAGTCGGTCGCATTGTCCAGGTCGAGGCCTGCAGCCCCGATCCCTGGTTCATCGAGCATCACTTCAATGTCTTCGTGAAATTCGAGGTCCAGGATCCCTACTTCGGTTACATCTGGACTGATTCGCGCGTGAAGGTGCAATCCGCCGATTTTTTCGGAGCCCGCTTTCTCGAGGTCACCCGCGGTGAGGCGGACCTCGCATTCGCAACCATCATTCGCAATCCCAACCGCCCGCTCGACGAAGCCGAGATCCTGAACGATAAGGCCTCCAACTATCCCGACCCGAACAACCGGATCCAACTGAAGAATAGCGACAATGGCGTCTGGCTGTTCACCGACGAGACCCCGACGGTTGCGCAGCAGGCGGAGCAGATCGTCCGCACGATCGCCACCACCCTGCCGGTTCTCACCAACCAGATCGTGACCCTCCTGGCGCAGGCCGGGCAGGCCGCGTCCAATGCCAACCTCGCCATCACGCAACTGCGGCCCACCCTCACGCACCTCGAGGCCATCGCCAGCCGCCTTCAAACCGAGGAAGGCGCCATCGGTCACATGCTCCTGACGACGAACCTCCAAACCGGCGTCGCCGACACCCTCTCCAGCATGAATTCCACCCTCACCAATACGACGGTCCTGATCCGCTCCAGCGAGGAACAACTTCGCGACCTCGCCGCCCGCATCGCCCTGACCCTCGACAACGTCTCGCTCATCACCAGCAATCTCGCAGCCCAGGTCAATGCCAACAGCATGGTGCTCGGAGAGGTGTCGTCCCTCGCGACCGACGCCGACGACATGGTGCAGGGCCTCAAGCGCCACTGGCTGCTGCGATCCGCGTTTCAAGGTCAGACAAACCCTCCCGTGGAAAGCGTCGTTCAACCGTCCATCCGCCCCCTCGGAAACGGGCCATGACTCCCCGCGACCTGCCAACCCTCACGGAGTCCAACCGATTGGCACCCCGGCAACCCGCTTTCCGCACCGCCTGGCTCCTCTGGGGCTGCCTCTTCCTGGTGTGGGGCTGCGCCGCGCCCACCCCCCCGCCGCCCCTGCCCGAGAACGCCGAGGCCTCGCGCCTCGCCCAGCAAGCCATCCGTCGGCAGACCCAGGCCGATTGGACAGGTGCCGCCACGTGGTGGGAACGCGCCGGACAGCAGTACCGGTTGCTCAATCAACTTACCAACGTCGCTGTCGCTTGGCACAACGAGGCCCTCTGCCGAACCGAGCTCGGGCAGACCAACGAGGCCCGTGCCCTCCTCGAACACGCCGCCCAACTCAACCGCTCGCTCGAACTCACCAATGCCTGGTGGCGAAATCAAATTGCGCTCCTGCAACTGGATCAGTCCGCGGCCCCGGGGCGCGGCGCGCAACGGCTTGAGAGTCTCGAGAGGGAGACCCCACCCGATGACCCCCGGACGCTCGCGGTATGGCATCACGAAAAGGCCCGCGCCGAACTGGCGGAAGGCGCCACCACCCCGGCCTGGCAGGACCTCCTCGACGCGGCCGCTCTCTTCTCGAAACTGGAGGACCCCTCCGCCCTCGCGGCGGTCCACATGAGCCAGGCCCGCACCCTTTCCCGGCAAGGAAAGTTGCCAGCGGCCGAAAACACCTGGCGGACCGCTCTGGGGGAATACGAGAAGCTAGCCGAACCGAGGGGAATTGCCCTGGCCCTGGCGGGACTCGGGACCTGTCTTGCCGCCGAAGGGCAACATCCTTCCGAAGCCCGGGAGCTCCTCCAACGAGCCCTGCAAAACTTTCACACCTTGAAAATGGAGGCGGAGGCGCAGGGCGTGGAGGTGGAGCTCAGTCGGCTGCAGGCGAAAGGACCTGGCAATCCCGGTTCCTAATATTCCCGGGCCTGAATGCAAACGGCGGGTGCCTGCCGGCACCCGCCTCACCAAACAACCCAAACAACAACACCTTGCGGACTTGCGGTAATAAACCCGCGAGGCGGGCAGCGAATCCCGCCCCGCGGGCGAACCCAAACAACTCCGAAGTCTGAGACGCCTCGGATGTCGAGTTGTTCAAAAAAACTCTCTGTCCCTACCCATCCTCTCCCGGTCGATTCATGAGGCGGAGCCAGACTCGCCTCCGCCCGGGGAAGTGAGTCTTGCCACAGATTTCCGGGATCGCCCATGCTCCGGGCAGATCGTGACTCACCGTCACAACCGAGGCCGATGACCATGGTATCCCGTCAAAATGCCAAGGGGTTCACGCTGGTCGAACTCCTCGTCGTGATCGCGATTATCGCCATCCTGGCATCCATGCTCCTTCCGGCCCTGGCGCGGGCCAAAGCGAAGGCGACGCAGATCAAGTGTGCCAGCAACGAGAAACAGATCGGCCTGGCGTATTTCCTCTATGCGGACGACAACGGCGAATGGTTCCCTCAACAATTGGACTGGCACGCAGCCGGGGGAACCAATGGAACCTATAGTGTATTCGTCGCCGCCACGAACCGCCCCCTCAATCCCTATACGCAGGTCTACGAACTCTTCCGGTGTCCGAACGACAAGGGCGACCGCCTCAACACCGTGCCGATCCACAATTGCTATCTCAAATACGGTAACAGTTACCTGCCACAATGGCAGCACGACTCCTTCCGCGTCCGGCACGTCCTGGGCGACAGGAACGCCCCGACGGGTTCCTATGAGAACCTTCCCATGAAGATCCCGGAGCTGTCGCGCGGTCCCGATCACAAGATCCTCCAGGGGGACTGGCCGTGGCATGCGAACCGGGGAAACACCGATCCCCGCAGCGTCTGGCACAATTACAGGGGCAAGAGCCGATTTAATATGCTCTTTGGCGATGGCCACCTGGAGTTCTACCAGTTTCCGGCGCCCTCATTGATGGAGAGTTGGATCTGGACGCCACCCTCGCCGGACTGGAAATGGTGGTGACATGGTGACCCAACGGCCGGCACTCCGTCGGCGGCGAGGTCGGCCTCGCGCCGTCGGGCGTTGCCAGCGCATTCCCTGACGAAAGGCCCCGGCTTGGGACGCGCATGGCACCATCGCAGTGACGAAGAGTTGCTCGAGACGCGGCTCTGTGACCTTTCCGTGCGCATCGGCGGCACCCCGCTCGAAACGCGCACCGCCCGGCTTCTGGATGAACTGACCGAAAAGCACATCCGCTTTCGTCCGCACGTGTGGCTCGCCGAGGAGTGGTTCACGCCCGATGGAGTTCCGGGCATCGCGATTCCCTTTTACCTCACCCACCCGCGCCTGATGCGCCTCGAACGCCGCTTCATGCTGAAGGTGGAAGGCGGCAACGAACAGGAATGCATGCGGATCCTCCGGCACGAAGCCGGTCACGCCATTGACAACGCCTACCGGCTTCATTACCGGAAGCGCTGGCGCGAGTTGTTCGGCTCCTACACCGAGCCGTACCCGGACTTGTACACGCCGCGACCCAACAGCCGGCGATATGTCCTTCACCTCGACGGCTGGTACGCTCAGGCCCATCCCGCCGAGGACTTCGCCGAGACGTTCGCGGTCTGGCTCACACCCGGATACCCGTGGCGGCGGCGTTACGCCAACTGGCCCGCCCTGGAGAAACTGGAGTATGTCAACGCCCTTATGGAGGAGATCGCCGGTCTGCCGCCGCCGAACAAACAACGCCGGCAGGTGGAACCGCTCTCCGAGGCCAGGTTCACCCTCCGTGAGCACTACCGGCGCAAAGGCGAGCACTACGCCCTCGAGTACCCCGCTTACTACGACCGCGACCTGCGGCGCGTCTTCACCGCGACGCCGGCCCGTGGCAGCCAACCGCCGCCGGCCTCCTCGTTTCTCCGTAGTCATCGCCGGGAATTGTGTGAACAAGTTGCCCGCGCCACCGGCGTGCATCCCTACACCATCAATCACATCCTTCAGAATATGATCGGACGCTGCCGCGACTTGAACCTGCGCGTTGCGGCCTCCCATCGGCATACCCGCGAGGAAGTCCTCCTGCTCCTCACGGTCCACACCATGCACGTGGCGCATGCCGGGTACTTCCCCATGGCCGTATGAAGTTTCAGCCGAAACGCAAGCTGCGGATCGTGGTGCTCTGTCACGAGGATCTCGTTCCACCGGAATCCATCGAGGGCCTCACCGAGGCCGACATGAAGCCCTGGAAGATGGAGTATGACGTCATCGTGACGCTGAGGAACATGGGCCATTCGGTCGTCCCCATCGGGCTGTACAGCGATCTGGGTGTCATCCGAAAGACGCTCGAGGAGGTCAAGCCACACGTCGTGTTCAACCTGCTCGAGGAGTTCCATGGCCTGGCCCTGTACGACCAGCATGTCGTGAGTTTCCTCGAGCTCATGAAGCAGCCCTACACTGGCTGCAATCCCCGCGGCCTGACCCTCGCCCATGACAAGGCCCTCTCAAAAAAGATCCTGGCGTTCCACCGGATCCCCGTGCCGGCCTTCGGAGTGTTCTCCGGCAAGCGAAAGGTCTGCCGGCCGAAACGCCTGCGCTTTCCTCTCCTCGTCAAATCGCTCTTCGAAGAAGGATCGGTCGGCATCGCCTACGCCTCGGTGGTCCACGACGATGAACGCCTGGCCGAACGCGTCGACCTGATCCGACGCCAGACCCAGGGACCGGCGATCGCCGAACAGTACATCGAAGGTCGGGAAATCTATGCGAGTGTCATCGGCGACGACCGCCTCCGAACGTTCGCCCCCTGGGAACTGGTCATCGAGCGCCTCCCCGAGGGCGCGCCCAACATCGCCACCAGCAAGCTGAAGTGGGACTACAAGTACCAGGAGAAGGTCGGCGTCAAGACCCGCGCCGCCGAGCTTCCCGACGACCTCATCAAAAAGCTCGATCGCCTCTCCAAACGCATTTACCGCGCGCTTTACCTCAGCGGTTACGCACGCCTGGATTTCCGTCTCACTTCCGGGGGGGAATTCTTCGTCCTCGAGGCGAATCCCAACCCGAACATCTCCTACGGGGAGGACTTCCCCGAAGCCGCCGAACATTCCGGCGTCCCGTACGATGAACTCCTCCACCGTATGATCAGCAATGGATTGAGCTATCGGAAGGCGATTTGAGGAACCGCTTCACACCATTGCCGCCGGTTTGAACCGAAATGCACGACGCGCCTCCGGCAGGATCTCGGTGCTGTAACCCGGCCGTTCCGGCAGGAGGTAACTGCCGGAACGCATTCGCACCGGATCCACAAACATCTCGTGCAGGTGATCCACAAACTCCACCACGCGGTTTTCCCGCGGCCCGCCCACCGCGATCGTATCGAACGCGCTGAGATGCTGGACGTGTTCACACAGACCCACCCCGCCGGCGTGGGGGCAGACCGGCACCCCAAATTTGGCGGCCAGCAGCAGGACCGCGAGGCATTCATTGACCCCGCCGAGCCGGCAGGCATCGAGCTGACACACATCGATGGCCCCCGCCTGGAAGAACTGTTTGAACATCACGGCATTCGAACAGTGCTCGCCGGTGGCGACGCGAATCGGAGCGATGGCATCGGCGATGGCGGCGTGGCCCAGGACGTCGTCCGGACTGGTGGGCTCCTCGATCCACCACGGATCAAACAACGCCAGGCCCCGCATTCGATCGATCGCCTCCGCGACCTCCCACACCTGGTTCGCATCCAGCATGAGCCGGCGGTGGGGACCAATCTCCCGCCGCACCAGCGCCAGCCGGCGTTTGTCCCGGGCGGCGTCGGTGCCGACTTTCAGCTTCAAATGGTTCCACCCGGCAGCCACCGCCTCCCGGGCTCGACGTTCAACCTCCGCATCCGAATACCCCATCCAGCCCACCGAAGTCGTGTAGGCCCGGATGCCTTCCTGTTGCAGTCGCGCCTCGCGCTCCACCTTGCGTGACACCTGCCGTTCGAGCAGTTCGAGGGCCTCCTCCGGAGTGATCGCATCGGTCAGGTACCGGAAATCCACGCACCCGACGAGTTCGGCAGGAGATAGATCGACCAGTAACTTCCAAAGCGGCTTGCGAACCGAGCGCGCCCAAAGATCCCAGGCAGCATTGATGACCGCCGCGGTGGCCAGGTGCATGACCCCTTTGTGCGGCCCGAGCCATCGGAGTTGAGAATCACTCGTGACGTGCCGCCAAAAGCCCGCGGGATCCGCCCTCATCCCGTCGAGATCGCGGCCAAGCACTCGGGGCAGGAGCGCTTCAATCGCGGCGCACACCACCTCGTTGCCACGCCCGATCGTGAACGCCAGACCATGTCCCGACGCCTCGGTACCGGCATCCGTCCGTAATATGACGTATGCCGCCGAGTAATCAGGATCCGGGTTCATCGCATCCGAACCGTGTCCGCCCTCGGAAGTTGGAAACCTCAAATCCAGGACTTCGGCACTACAAAAGCGCATGCGATGGAGTGCAGCCGTTGATTCGCTCCCACCTTAATGCCCGGATGGCCTGCGAGGGTCAAGCGGTCCGGTGTGAAATGCACCACCCGGTTTGAATGCCGGACCCGCTGGAAGGCGTTGGACTGGCAGTCCACAAACAGGGCGGGCCCTCCGCGAGCCATGCCAGGCTCACTTCCAGTCCGGGCGCGCGACCGCTGTTCGCAGCGACCCTCGCGCGAGGATCTTCAGGTCATCCAGTTCCTCCGCGGCCAGATGCGCGCCAGCATGCGGGAACATCTCCCTCAGCCGCCGGTTCACAACCGGTCCCCGACGGAAGAAGTCGAGCAGGCAATCGAATTGCCGCGAGAGAAACAGCCCGTCGAATCCTGTCCCGGCATCCGGAATACGATCGAGGAACCGGGCAACCAGTTCGTCGCTCTGTCCTGCGAGGTAGCCGCGTATCGCGGGAAGCCATTCCAGAACGCCCGATTGATTCGCAACGAATCGACGTAGCCCCTCCGTCGCGACCAGCGGGTGAGGCAGCGCGGTGATGGCGGCGCCGCGAGTGCCTCCCATCCAAAGCAGCCGCGCCATCGCGCCCAAAGCCAGGTTCGGCGAGCAGCGAAACGCGCCATAACACTCGCCTTCCGGCTCGGAAAGCAACTCAAGCGCGAATCCCTCGCCGCGGGGAAGCTCCCGCACCGCGATGAAGCGCGCTGATCGCGGCCACGTCCCTGCCCGGTTGAACCGCGGCCGAAGCAACCGGATCATCTCCCCCTCGAGAAGACGGGCGGCCGTCTCCGACTCGCACAGCTCCCACTCAATCCGCGCCGCGCAGTGAATCAGGCGAATCGTCTTGCGCGACTGTCCGGGCGTCCGCCTGTACGCCCGCAATCGGGCCCGGAGATTTCCCGCCTTGCCGACGTAAAGCAGCCGGCCCGCCTCATCGACCATGCGGTACACACCGGGATGAGCAGGCACACGACGGAAGAACTCCGTCCCAAGTCGGTCGACGAGCGGTTGAGAGGCGGGAAGCAGTCGCAGTTGGAGAGTCTTCACAGGGCCTCGTCACCGTTCGGCCACGACCTCCACCTCGAACAATGGCCGGACAAGGATCAGTGCCCGTCGCAGACATCGGAACCCCGCCTCGCCCAGCCTCCACGCCGCCGCCGCGTTGGCCGCGAAACGGTCATATCCGTAGCGGCGCACGCCGATCTCACGGACGCGCCATCCCAGGGTGGTCATCAGGTTTCCCAGCGTCTGCACGTTCCAGGTGTAAAGATGATGATTGGGTTCGGCGGCGTCATACCGGGCGTAGCGCCGTTCCCTTTCCCAGGGCACATGCACCACGAGTCGGCCGCCGGGCTTGAGGATCCGCGCGAGTTCACGGAGCGCCACCGGCGGGTCGAGGACGTGCTCCAGGGTCTGATGACAAAGCGCGACGTCGGCCGTCGCATCCGGCACGGACGTCGGGTCCGAATGAAATTCAATCCCGAGGTCCCGCAGACGGGCCTCCAGGAATTGCGCCGGATCCGAGCCCACGCGCCGCGCGCAAACCAGTTGCGCCAGGTTCCAACCCGCTCCGACTCCCAACTCAAAGACGACATCGGTCTCCCGAACCCATCGACGAAACTTCTCCGCCCGCGCCCGGAACACCCATGCCTCCGCGCGCGCGTCCAGGCGTCGCTTGCCCTCGTGATACGCTCGACCCGCCGTACCCTGGTACGGGACGACACCGGGATCGGCTTGGGGCTGGGATGCGTTCGGTCGCATGACACGCTTCGCTGTCGTCGCGATCCAGAATGCCTCCAGTCCCGCGGCCCGTCACCCACGGGCTTTTTCATTCTCGACGCGGCGATTTTCATTCCTCATTGCGGGACATGAGCAAGCCGGCCCGACGACCCTCACCCGGAACTCCCGGAAAAGTTCGCCTCCTATCCACGCCTCAACCCACTGGCCATTGGACGTCACATCTCCGCGGCGGACCTCGTTGACCAAACCCTGCTCGCCTACAACGGCGGACGTCTTCGCGAGGGATGCCGTCTCTTCGCCGAGAAAATGCTTCCGGAGGACGGGTATGTCGGCATGAGCCTCACGGGCGCTCTGACCCCTGCAGGACTCGGCAAGAGCTGTCTCATTCCCCTGATGAAGGCGGGCTTCGTGGATTGGATCGTTTCCACAGGCGCCAACCTGTACCACGATCTTCACTATGGCCTCGACATGGCGCTCTACGCCGGTTCGCCGTTTCTGAACGACGTCGATCTGCGCCGCCAGGGTGTCATCCGAATCTACGACGTCCTCTTCGACTACCATGTGCTGCTCGACACCGATGCGTTCGTCCGCGAGGTGATCCAGGGCCCCGAATTCCAGCGCCCGATGGGGACCGATGAATTCCATCACCAGCTCGGGCGCTACGCGCAGGAGCGTGGCCGGCGCCTGGGATTGAAGGACAGTTCGGTCCTGGCCACGGCCTATGCCTGCGGCGTCCCGGTCTTCACCAGCAGCCCCGGCGATTCCAGCATCGGAATGAACGTCGCCGCCATGGCCCTCCGGGATTCGAAGCTCCTCCCGGATGTCAACCGCGACGTCAACCAGACCGCAGCCATCGTTTACGCCGCCAAGGCGGGCGGCCACACCAGCAGCGTGCTCATCTTTGGCGGGGGAAGTCCGAAGAATTTCGTGCTCCAGACCGAACCGCAGATCCAGGAAGTCATGGGCATCCCGGAGAAGGGTCACGACTATTTCCTCCAATTCACCGACGCCCGCCCCGATACCGGCGGCCTGAGCGGCGCGACGCCGAGTGAAGCCGTCAGTTGGGGAAAGGTCGATCCGGACACCCTGCCCGACTGCGTCGTCTGTTACACCGACAGCACCATCGCAATGCCACTCCTGACCGCGTACGCCCTCGCGCGGGTGAAACCCAGGCCGCTCAAACGCCTCCATGACCGGCGGGACGAGCTGCTGGATGCGATCAGGTTTCGGTACCTCAGGACCGGCACCGTCACCAAGGTCCTGACGAGCCGAAAGAAGAAGCGTCACAGCGATGATCTGCAGAATGCCGCCAATCGGTCTCCAACACGCACGCCCATACGACCCAGCCCGCGGACCCGAACCGACCGCGTGCGCAGGTGAAACGACTCAACGGACGAGTGTGCGAATCCCAGTAGAACCTCCGCGTGATCGAAACCAGTTGTTATAGCCGGGCGCGGGACTTGATCGAGAAGCCGGGACGTCTTGGCTGGAGCAAGCAAAGGAACCGTTCAACGAACAAATCGCGCATGAAATCTTTTGGGGGCAACCCGAAAAACAGCAGGATCAAGTGCCGCCCGTCAGTCCCGCTGAAGCTCGAATTGCAGAACCGCGTATCCGTCGATCTCGAAGTGCTCAACGAGGATCTCCACCTCGGAGTCTGTCGCCTGCGCATACCGCCCCTCATCCGAGGTCGGTCCGTGCCAGGTCCAATTCTCGACCACCGGCTTTCCATTGACCCGCACCCGGACGCCGTCGTCGCTCAAGACCCTGAATTTCCAGGCGCCCGCCGGAAGGCGAAGTCGGGTCCGCGCGATCATGCCGAAATGATCGGCTCCCGGGCCCTCTCTGCGCAGGCGGTCCGACAGGTTCAGGTCCCGTGGTCCCCCGCCGCCGTATGGAAAATCGAGGGAATGGGTTGTGAGCCGGACGGCAGCCGGGCTCGAGGCGAGCCGCCGCCAACCTTCGAGGTCCTTGCGGGGGTCGATGGTCCACGGAAAGAACACGACGTTCCACTCCGCGCGAATCAGGGTGCCGGTGAGTTCTTTTTTCAGGCCCGGCGCTGAAAGCTCGATGCGATAGGACGCGACACCCGGCGGACCCTGCAGGGTCACACGCCAGGCATCACGACCCAACGGCGCAACCACCGGCACCACCGCGCCTGCCTTCACATCAAGCGCGGGTTGGGTCCGGACACCGAATACCTCGAAGGCCGATTCCCCCGCCGCTCCCGCCGCCGGCCGTACCAAGGGTTGCTCATGATCCCAGGGCCCCCACTCGTCCATCACGATCTGATCGCGACCTTGAAGGGCACGCCGCGCACCCACCGGAAGGTGCCTTCCGAGGATCTCGACTTTCGGCACCTCAGGCCCGGGGCCTGGATCGCGCGTCAATGGGGCCGAACCCGGCGTCACGGCGAATTCAACGCCGTTCCCCGCGTTCAGATGAACCTCGTTCTGTGCGTAGGTGTTGTCGCGGACGTGCCCTTTGCCATCATCGCGAAGCTGCAGGACGATCAACCGGTCGTCAGGGCTGGAAGGGTGAAACGGCGGATTCGCGGTGACGGTGAAGGTATTCCGGACAATCACATTGCTGCTGACACCATCATCGTTCCCGGCCACCCCCGGCATTTTCAGCAAAGCTCCGTCCTCATCCCACCAGAGATGAATGGCGCATTTGTTGTCGGTGAAGTCATTGCCCTCCATCCAATTGGAGGAGGCGTGCTCCATGTTGACGGCGCCCCGCTCGAGGCCATAGGCCATGCCGCCGTTTCGCGAGATCTCGTTGTGGAGGATCCGCGTCCCGGATGAATAACCGCCCCAGATTCCGCAGATCGCATTCTCCACGATGCGGTTTCGGGCGAAGACGTTTTCCTCGCTGAAGGTCATCTCGATGCCGTGCGCCGCGGCGTAGGAAAAGTCGTTTCCAATCAGGATGTTCCGGTTGCATCCGCGCCCGCTGTAATCGCGGGCAACGTCCTCGGGTACACGGATCCTGTCGTCGACCTCCGTCGTCCCCGTCTCGCGACGCAACCGGTCCCGCTCTTTCTCCATCCAGAATTCTCCGAGCGCCTCGCGGCCCGCGAATCCAAAGAACCCGTCGCCTCCGTGAGTGACGGAGTTCTCCGCGAAGACGTTATCGCTGGACTGCTCGAAGCACAGGATGCCGGCGGAGTCCTGGCCGCGGTTGTACACACCCTCCGAGTGGCCCCGGACGCAGAAGTCCAGGGCATTGCGGCTGATGACATTCCGGTTGCAGCGCCAAAGGGCGAGCCCCCACCCGGAAAGGAACGAGCAGTCATTGTCGTAGATTCGGGAGTCCTCCACCCGATCGAGCACGATTCCATTCTGGCCGCGTCGAACGCGGATGTTCCGGACGGTCACATGCCGCGACTTCTCGATGCACACGGCGCCGCCGTATTCGTCTCTCCAGCGCTGTTCGTCATTGTGATGGGGGAAGAGCCAATCGCTGCCGTCTTCCGCGGCCGGTGTGGACCGCAGGTGTTGCCGGTGGTTGTCCGAGAAATCTCCGTCCTCGACGACCAGCGCGTCGGCATCCGTTGCGACCAGGCCATTGAAGAATCCGTGAACCCTGGCTCCCACCAGTGCAACACCGCGGTGGCCGTCGATTCGGATCCCGATCCCAACCAAGGCATCCCAAGGAGTGCCCGGTCGGGCGCCGACAAGCTCGCTCTCGTCCACGAAGCGCACCGTGAGGCCATCCGCCGCGATGTGCAGGACCCCGTTCGTATTCAGGTCGGCGATGATCGTGCCGGGCGGAATGACAATGTCGCACGACTCACGAATCTCGGTGTCATCCTTCGTGAGCGTGACACGTGGAACCGCCCCCGCGGACAGGACGGCCAGCAACCACGAAAACAGCAAGTATCGCACAAATCTCCTCGAGGTCGGAATTTCGAATTCGGTGAACGACGCCCGCCGCCTCTCGCGCTCCGCCTCGACGGCCGCCGGTGACCTCGGTCGGCGGAGCCCGAGCCAGGATCGGTGAAACCATCTGCCCCCACGCAATCGCTCCTGTCAATGGCCCAAAGGTCCCTCCAGGGTTCCAGGGTCCGTGCCCGCTCTTGAGTCCCTGACCAGCCACGGCAGAGTGGCGGGAATCATGCGCAGGTTTTTCCACTGCGGCCCGGCAGTCGCGATGATCGTCGTTTCCCTCGGGACGGGAGCCGCCGGTCCCGTCGGCTCTCATGCTCCCGCCAGTCCCGGAAGCTACCGCCTCCATGACGACCTCGAGCTGTCCCTCTTCGCCCGCGAGCCGCAGGTCGTCGACCCTGTCGCGATCACGTTCGATGAATTCGGGCGCGCGTACGTCGTGGAGATGCGGGATTATCCTCTCGGAATCGGACCGGATCATCACCCCGGAGGCACCGTCCGCCTGCTGGAGGACACCGACGGCGACGGACGCGCCGATCGAAGCACGCTGTTCGCCGGCGACCTTCATTTCCCCACCTCGATCGCTTGCTGGAACGGGGGGGTCCTGGTCGCGGCGCCTCCGGAGATCCTGTTCCTGAAGGACACCGACGGGGACGGCAAGGCGGACCTGCGGGAAAAGGTGCTCACGGGCTTTCGCGTGGGCGCGACGGACAGCAACGTCAATGGCCTGCGGTGGGCGCTCGACAACTGGTTCCACGTCGTTAATGGGGGCAACGGCGGAGACATCGCGGCGCCCCAGCGCAATCCGGGGTCGCTGGTTTCACTGGGAGACCGTGATCTGCGCTTTCAACCATCGACCGGTGAGGTCCAGTTGACCTCGCGAACCGGCGGCGGCTTCGGTCTCGTCTTTGATGACTGGGGACACAGCTTCACGACTTACAACATCAATCACATTCTTCAGCGCGTGGCCTCGGACGATGTCTTCCACCGCTTCCCAGGCCTGCCCGCCGTCACCACGACCGAAAGCATCTCGGATCACGGCGACATGGCGCGGATCTTTCCGATCTCGCAAGCCCAGACCCGGCCGAACCACCCCGAACAGGCCGGTCATTTCTCCGCCGCCTGCGGATTGGGTTTGATCGGTCATCGCGGCTGGCCGTCAGGCCTGCAAGGATCAGTGCTGGTCTGCGATGTCGTTGGAAACCTCGTCCACCGTGACGTGCTGGTCCCCCATGGACCGATCTTTCGCGCCTCGCGAGCGCCTGAGGAGCAGCAAAGTGAATTCTTCGCCAGCCGTGATAACAGCTTCCGACCGGTGGCTGTCGAACAGGGTCCCGATGGCGCACTCTACCTCCTGGACATGCAACGGGACGTTATCGAGCACCCCGACTACATCCCCCGAAAACTGCTCGAGAAATCCGACATGCGCGCCGGAGACGACCGCGGCAGGATCTACCGGATCCTGCCCCGCGACCGCGCCGGCATTCTCCGCAGCCTCGAGGCCGCCGGCACCCTGGATCCGGCGCATCCCGGACGGGAGCTTCTTCCGGGCAACGCGACACCGGCCCAGTGGATTCTATTGCTCGGTTCGCCGAATCCGTGGACCCGTCTGACGGCGCAGCGCCTCCTGGTGGGTCAGGGGGCCAACACGCTGGCCCCCGAACTCCGCGTCGTGGCGACGGAATCCACCAACGCCCTTCAACGTCTGCACGCGCTATGGGTTCTCAGCGCGTTTGACCGCCTCGATGACACCCTCCTGCTCCACGCGCTCAACGACCCCGAACCCGGACTGCGCGAAGACGCCGTCGTCCTCGCGGCGTCCCGCCTCGCGAGCCCTTCGGAAATCCGCCGGGCTGTGATCCAACGGTTGTCGGACGATTCCCCGCCGGTGCGTTTTCGCGCCGCCCTGGATCTGACCGCGTTTCGACCGCTGCCGGTGCAGGCCCTGGCCTCGTTTCTCGTCCGCGATTGCGCCGACGCGTGGGATTGCCGCGCGGGACTGGCGGCGGCGGGTCCGGACGCCCGCAGTGTGCTGAGGGTCCTGCTCCGGACCCCTGCGTTCATTGACAGTCCGGTCCTCTCCCGGCTGGACCTGGTGCGGAACCTCGCGTCGCTGGACCTCGCCACCCAGGAGGGCAATGAACCGCGGCCGCTTTCCGCGTCGCTGGTCGCCGTGCGCGATCCTGAGCTGCGTTCTCCATGGAAGGCCGCGTACCTGGACGGAATCACCGAGGGCCTCCATCGGAATCCGTCCGGCATGCGGTTTGGAGCGGCCGCCTCGCTGCTCTTGCGTCAGATGGAGGAAGGCGCCGACCTCCACCTGCTGACGGCCATCTGGCGCCTGGCCCATGAACTGGGTCTGCAGGAGTCTCCCGCGCAGCGCTGGGCGCGCACCCGGGCGCTTCGGGATGCCGGCGATGCCAAGCTCACCCTCAAGCAACGCCTCGCGGCCGTCTCGATCCTCAGCCTGGGCGCGCTCAATGAAACCGGACCCGCCCTTTTCGCCCTGTTGGACAGCGCCGAACCGGTGGCCCTCCAACAGGCGGCTTTCGACATCCTGAGGGAACACCGCGAACCCGAGGTGGCGGAAGGCCTCGTCGGCGCATGGCGCACCCTCGCGCCGGCATTGCGGCCCGCCGTCGTCAACCTGCTCGTCTACCGATCGAGCTTCCAGGACGCTCTCCTCACCGCGCTGGAACAGCAGCAACTGAACATCGGGGAGCTGAACCTGGATCTCGAGCAGCGCCGCAAACTCCTCCGCCGTTCCGGCGAGGAGGTCCGCCGCCGCGCCGCGCAATTCACCAGTGACGACGAATACGCCAATCGCCGCGCGCTGGTCGATCAATGGCTCGCCCGGTTGCCGGCCGACGGAGATCCCGCCCGCGGGCGACCCGTCTTTGAGAAGATTTGTGCCCAGTGCCACCGAGCCAACGGTGTCGGCAACAACGTCGGGCCGGAGTTAACCGGCATGAGTTATCGCAGCGTCGAGGATCTCGTCTCGAACGTCCTCGATCCGAACATGGCGATGAACCCGGCCTATGTCGCCTTCTCCGCCGAACTCACCAATGGCGATACGGAGACCGGCATCCTCGCGGAGAACGACGCCTCCGCGGTCACCCTTCTCCAACCCCTCGGCCGCAAACTGGAGATCCCAAGATCCCGAATCCGCCAACTCCGCTCCGAAGGGCGTTCCCTGATGCCCGAGGGCCTCGAGTCCGGCATGACCCCTCAAGAACTCCGTGACGTGATCGCGTTCATCCAGGAGGGCCCTGCGCCGGCCGCCGGCATCGGTGGTGCCCGTTGAAGATGCCTTTGCAGCCCGTATGGATGGGGCGCCGCGGCCTCCGAACCGCCCGCCCCCTGGCAATCCCCCTGCTCGCTCTCTCGTTGTTCGTCCGCGCGCCCGATACCCGCGCCCGGTCAAGGGACGAAGGCTGGAGCCGGCTAGAATCGCCCCATTTCGAACTGTTCTCCAACGCCCGCGAATCCGAGGCGGAACGCCTGCTTCGCGATCTCGAGACGTTTCGCTTCGTGGTTTCCCGCTTCGTCGGACTCACCAATCCGCCGTCGAAGGCGGCGCGTGTCTACTTCTTCCGCGATGAGAAATCCTTCGATTCCTTCCGGCCGCTGTACTCCGGCCGACCGCGAGCCGTGAAGGGCTTTCATGTCGAAGACCCGCTGGGCCACAGCCTCGCCCTTTGCCGGGACTCCCGGGAGGAAGCCACCCGACGAATCCTGTTCCACGAATACACCCACCTGCTCCTGTCCCAATCCTTCCGCGCGGCGCCGGTGTGGGCAAACGAGGGTGTGGCCGAGGCGTTCTCCACCTTCGAGGCCGACGAGGACACCTTCACCCTCGGAGTCGCGCTGACCAATCACGTCTTCTATCTGCAGAAGCATCGGCCCACGCCGGTGGCGGACCTTCTGTCGGTTGGTCGCGACTCCCCTGATTACAATGAGGCCCAGCGCGCCGGCCACTTCTACGCGACCTCCTGGCTCCTGACGCATTACTTGCTCTTTGGTCAGGGGGGATTCCAGAGCCATGCCATGGCCCGGTATGCCGCCTTGTGCGCGGCCACGACCAATCAAGCCGGTGCATTCCGATCGGCCTTCGGCATTCCCGCGGAGGCCCTGGATGGTGACCTGGGGACCTACCTCCAAGGCGGCCGCTACACGATCGTGCGTGAATCCTATTCCGATCTCCCCGTGATCCGGCCGAAGCGCCTCCGACTGAAACGGGGCGAACTTGACCTGGCCCTCGGACGACTGTTGGAGGCCGTGCGAAGAATCGAACCGGCCCGCGAGCGGTTGGAGCGGGCCGCAAGGGAGATGCGCGCCGATCCACATCCCCAGGAGGCCCTCGCCATGCTCGCGTGGCGCACCGACGACCGGGACGCTGCGAGGCAGCGGGTCGAAGACGCCATTCGTCTCGGTTCGCGCGAGGCGTTCATCTATTTTCTCGCCGCCGAATTCCGCTATCAAAGTCTGTCCACGCCCCAATTTCCGATGCCCGCCCGCCTCGCGGCCCTGGGCGAAGGCCGGCAACTCTGCGAGCAGGCCCTCCGTTTGGATCCCAGGCTCGCACCCGCTCACCACCTTCTCGGGGTGTACGTCTTCGCCGCCAATCCGCGGATCCCGGGCCTCGCTCTCACGCACGTCCAGCAAGCGCTCAAGTGCGATCCTCAATATGCCCCGGCCCTGCTGACCCGAGCGTCGCTCCTCGCCGTTGAGGGAAACCTTCCCGAGGCGCGACGCAGCCTCGCCACCATGCTCGCGGGCCCGCTCTCCCCCGAACTGCGGCACCAGGCCACCCTGGCGATCGAGCAGGTCGAGAAGCGCCTCGAAGACCGCGCCAATGCAAGGTCAGAGTCGAAAGCCAATCCACCTTGATTCCAGGGAACAACAGCACGGCTATCGCCCCGACAGAGGTGGATTCGCGCAAGGCCGGGCGCAACGCCGAGAGAATGCTCAACGACCCCTCCCTCCAGGCGGAATCCAACGCCGCATGCTTTCCGGATGAACGAAAAGCCGTTGCCCCTGTGCGTCCACCTGCGACAGATTACCCCCATGCAGAGTGTCTTTACTGGTCCGGTCTACGTGGTGCGGGACAATATCGACACCGACCAGATCATCCCGGCTCAGTTCCTGAACCTCGTGCCCACCATCCCGGATGAATACGAAAAACTTGGAAGTTACGCGATGTGGGGACTGCCGGACTCCTCGTATCCAAATCGCTTCATTCGTGAAGGCGAAATGGACACCACTTATCCGATCATCATCGCCGGACGGAACTTTGGCTGCGGCAGTTCCCGCGAACACGCGCCCATCGCGTTGGGCGCCGCGGAATGCCAGGCCGTCGTGGCGGAGAGCTTTGCCCGCATCTTCTTCCGCAATTGCATCGCAACGGGCGAGATCTATCCGGTGGAGTGCGTCGAGCGGCTATGTGAAGCGTTTCAAACCGGCGATGTCGCTACCGTGGACATTGATGGCAACACCGTCCGTCACCACGGATCCGGAAAGGTGTTCGCCCTCCGCCCGCTGGGTGAGGTGCGCCCGGTCATTGATGCCGGCGGCATCTTCGCGTACGCCCGCGAGACGGGCATGATTCCGCAACCCGCCTGAACCCCGTTGCGGATTGGCCCTGGCCGTGTCGACCGATTCCCTGAATTCAGGGCTTTCGGCCGCAACCGAGGCGATCCGGTACCTCGATCGGTACACCGGCCGGATCGAAACCGAGTCGGTGTACGGCGAGGCCTGGCTGCGATGGACCTACGGTTCAACCGCCGGCCGACTCGCCCTTCGCGTCGTTTCGCGCCCCTGGTTCTCCGCCTGGTACGGATGGCGCATGAAACGGCCCGGTAGCCGCAAACGTATCCTGCCGTTCCTGCGCCGCTTCCAACTCGATCCCGCCGAGTTCGCCGATCCACCGTCGGCGTTCGCGAGTTTTAACGACTTCTTCGTCCGCCGCCTGCGACCCGGTGTCCGACCCGTGAACCCGGATCCCGCCGCGGTGGTGTTCCCCGCGGATGGTCGCCATCTCGGTTTCGCGCAACTCGGCGCGGAGGACCAGTTCTTCGTGAAGGGACAGCGCTTCGATCTGGCCGCGTTCCTGCGGAACGAGAACTGGACGCGGCGTTACGCGGGAGGCACGGCCGTCTTCTCCCGCCTCTGCCCTCTCGACTACCACCGCTTCCATTTCCCTGTCGAGGCAGTGCCGGAGGCCCCGCGATTGCTGCAGGGCCGGCTCTGGTCGGTAAACCCCATCGCCCTTCGAAGGAATATCGGCCTTCTTTGGCAGAATCGCCGATGGGCTGGCGAAATGAATGCCGGACCGCTTGGTTCGGTGCTGATGATCGAGATCGGCGCGACCAACGTCGGCAGCGCGCACTACACGTTCACCCCTGGGCGTCCGGTGTCCAAAGGGGATGAAAAGGGATACTTTGAATTTGGCGCTTCGGCCATTCTAACGCTGTTCGAACCGGGACGGATCACTCTCTGCGAGGACCTGCTGAACGCCACCGCCCATCGGTTGGAATTGTACGCCCATGTCGGGGATGTCCTGGGCCGGACCTCTGCCGCTACCCGCGCCGGCCCGTCAGAAACCAGGTCGTCATGCGACCCTTGCCTTTGACTTCAATCTCGCCCCGCGACTCGAAGGCGTAGTGCTGGCGGAGCCGGGAGTAAGTCGCTTCGGTGACTTGAATGCGGCCCGGCAAGGAATGCGATTCCATCCGACTGGCAGTGTTCACCGTGTCGCCCCACAGGTCATAGTTGAATTTGTGCCGACCAATGATGCCGGCGACGACCGGACCCGTGCTGATCCCAAGTCTCAATCGGATCGGATGGGCATCTTTCGAGAACTGTCGCTCCACGTGCTCCAGCATGTTCAGGGCGAGTTCCGCCACGGCCGCCGCGTGATCGCTGCGCGGAGTCGGAAGTCCGCCGACGACCATGTAGGCGTCGCCGATCGTTTTGATCTTCTCCAGTCCCTGCGCCTCCGCGAGGGTGTCGAATTCGGAAAAGATGTCGTCCAGGAGACGGACCACCTCCACGGACGGCAGGCGGGCGGTCAAGTCCGTGAATCCGACCAGGTCAGCGAACAGGACCGTCACCTCACCCAGGCTGTCCACAATCGTCGTCTCGCCGTGTTTCAGCCGATCGGCGATCGGCCGGGGAAGGATGTTGAGCAGGAGGGCATCCGATTTGCGGCGCTCGGCCTCGATCGCCTTCAGATGCTCCTGTTCCTGCATCCGCAACCGGCGTTTTTCCAGGCACGCGTTGAGGCGGGCGCGCAGCAGAACCGAATTGCAGGGCTTGGCCAGGTAATCTTCAGCGCCCGTCAGGATGCACCGGACCACACTGTCCATTTCGTCGAGAGCCGAGAGCATGATCACCGGCACCTCCCGCAACCGGGGATTCGCCTTGAGAAGGGCAAGGACTTCGTCGCCGTTCATGCCCGGCATGATCATATCGAGCAGTACGAGGTCCACCTTTCGGCCCTCCAGGAGTTGAAGAGCCGAGGGACCATCTTCCGCCACGAGCAGGTCGTACCCTTGCCGGGAAAGCCGCCGGACAAGGAGGTCGCGATGCCCGGGATCGTCGTCAACCACGGCAATAGTCCCGGTGGCCACATCGGAGAATGTCGATCCGACTGACCTTGCACCTTCCCGGGACAGTGCCAGGGCGTCGGGCCAGGCGGACGGCGTGACCGCCTCGAGCGCATCGGCCGGTGCCTGAAGACGCACCGGGACCAGCATCTCTCCCATCAAACACAGAAACGTGCGGCCAGCATCGAGGATCTTGTTCAGGTCTCGTACGAAATCGCCGCCGGACCGGCCTTCCATCTGTTCAATCAGCATCTCGGCATAGCCGATCGCATGGTTCAGGGGGGTCCGGAGTTCGGAATGGAGCTGCCGGACATCCACACCCCCGCCGGCCCCGAGTCTCTCGGGGGTCAGTTCCTCCCGGATGATCTCAACGAGACGCCGTCCCGCCTCCTCGATCCGCTTGAGGTCCGGCAACAGCCTCTCGAGCCCTGCTGCACGGGCCTCCTCCTGCAAAACCTCGGCATACCCCTGGATATGCGAAGCTGGCGTCCGCAAGTCGTGGCGGATGCGGGCCAGGGGGTCAACGGGGCGCCGCACGAATTCCGTTGCGAAGGCTTCGCTGGTACCTTTGGGCACGGGTGGTTCGTTCATGGGATCGGGGAGGCACCCAGCAAGGTCTGGATCTTCACGAGCAATCGCGACAACTCCACGGGCTTCGTATCGAAGTCATCGCACCCAGCCTCTCGCGCCGATTTCTCGTCGCTTGCCATGGCATGGGCTGTCAGGGCAATGACCGGAATCTGACGGAGATCGGCATCGGCCTTGAGGCGGCGGGTTGCCTCCCAACCGTCCAAGACGGGAAGGCTCATATCCATCAGGATGAGGTCGGGTCGCTCCCGGGCCGCGAGGTCGAGTCCCTGCTGCCCGTCCAAGGCGCAGACGACCGCGTAACCCCGGCGCTCGAGCCGCCGGGAAAGCATGTCACGGTTCATCTCGTTGTCTTCGACCAGCAGGATTCTCGGCATGACAAAGAAACGATGGATCGTCCGATGCCCATCTCTACCGCGGAACACCGACGTTGCAAAGCATCCAGTGGCAAGGCCTGCCAATGCCGGCAACGCCGCGAAGGGGGGAGGAGAAGCACTGCCTGTCACCAGAGGGAGGACAATTGCCTGTGACCAGAAGACCTGGCTGACCAGAAGACCTGGCTGTCACCAGAAGGCCCTGGCAGCGCGGGGGAGAGGAGAATTGCCAGAGAATTGCCTGTCACCAGGGATGATGCCTGTCACCAGAGATAGGGTGGAGAGATTTGCCTGTCACCAGGGTTGGTGCATGGCGGGGCGAGCCGATCTCCTGGGGTTGCATCCGCTGAACCCGATGCCGGCCTGCACCTTCGGATTGGCCCCGCCGCCGGACAATCCGAAGGAGACGCACGGCAACCCCCCGGCGCCGCCTCGGACATAGTTTCGGGCGCACATTCGGCGACGGCGCACAATTGGGGACGGCACACATTTGGGGACAGGCGATTTTCGCACGGTCGGGGACAGACGATTTCCCGCACCGTTCCGGCTGTCGCCGTTTCCCCCGGGTCTCGATTCGCCCACGCCGCACAGGTCCGGGACACAGTCTCGGAGATTCGTTATTACCTGTCCCCAAACGGTCGACTGCGCTCTCGCCTCCGAGTGGCAGTGCCGATTGGCGCAACGCGGCGACCCAGGAATGCCCGTTTCAGGAGGGCCCCTTTGGATTTGTCCGCCGGAGATCCACCGGCCAATCCAAACGAGGCGTCATTTGGGGACAGACGATTTCCCGGACCTCTCCGGCGTTTGGTTTCCTTTGTCGCTCTCCGTCGCGAGGTTTGCAGCCCCTTGAAAACCAGGACCATCGCCGTTGTGCCGGAAACCGGCCGATCGCCAGGTGGGATCGCGAATATCCAGAACTGGGTCCATCAAGGCGCAACGACCTAAGTGGCCGGCTTCCGGCGCACCCCCCACGGGCTGAGAGCCTCTCTCTCTCTCTCTCGTGGGGCCTTCGTTGTTCCTCGGCCGCGGATCCATGAAAGGGTCGCGGGAACCGAGCTTCGTGCCTCTCGGGCTTACGCCATCGGTCTGCGGATCTTGCAACGGAGACGAGAGGTCCGCCCCACCGCCCGCCGCTCAGGCCGTCCCTTCCAACGGAGCGTCGTCTTTTGGTGGAATGGAGGTTTGCAGATTCCGCCCCTCCAACAGGGGCGGGGGATCCAGAGCCTTCACATCCGCCTCCGGAGCGCATTCGGGAAGGGTGAGCGTGAACGTCGATCCCTGTCCGCTTTCGCTGAGCACGGTGATTTCACCGCCCAGCATCCGGGCATATCTCTGGCTAATCGCCAGTCCGAGACCCGTTCCGCCATAGCGCACCTGGGTCGAGGGTTCAGCTTGTGAAAACGGCTGGAACAGCCGGGCACATTGATCCGCCGTCATGCCGATCCCGGTGTCACGCACGGCAAATTCGAGCTGGTCACTGGCGGAAATCCGGCATGTCGGCGCTTCCACCGGGCACCTGAGAACACTTGAAGCTTGTTCCGCGTCGAGGCCGGGCGGCGCCTCCAAGCCCGGGGACAGTCGCCGGACGGTAAGAAGGATTTCCCCGTTCTCCGTGAACTTCGCGGCGTTGCTGAGCAGATTGAACAGGATTTGTCGCAATTTGGTGGAGTCGGAACGCATCGTCCCAAGTTCGAGAGGACACTCGACGCGGAGCCGATTGGCCCGGCGCTCTGCGAGCGGAAGGGTGGTGGCAACGACCTCCTCCACGAGTTTTGGCACATTGAACTCCTCAAGAATCATCTCCATACGACCGGCTTCAATCTTTGAGAGGTCTAGGATCTCGTTGATGAGGGTGAGTTGATGACGCGCCGCGGTGCGGATCCGATCCAGGTCCGGGACGAGGGTTCCAGCCCCGATTTCAGGCGCCTCTTCGGCCAGCATCTCACTGTAGCCGATGATCGCATTGAGCGGCGTTCGCAATTCATGGCTCACGCTGGCGAGGAAGCGGGACTTGGCCTGATTGGCAGCCTCGGCGGAATCCCGGGCCCGCTGCAACTCCGAGCTCTGCCTTTCGATCTCCGCATTGGCAACGCGAAGCCGGCTGTTGGACTGCGTCAATTCCTGGGTCTGTTGCTCGAGGCGGCGGCCCGTCAGGGCAAAGCTCCGAGCCAAATGCACCGACGTGGAGCCGAAGAACAGGACCACCCCCAACTGGCTGAATGTTAGTCCACCAAACCCAGGGACCGTGAAGTCCAGCGCGGACAACAGAAGCAGCGCATTCAGCCCGATTCCAATCATCTTCGCACCCGGCAGTCGCCGCCTCCACGCCGTCGTCGCGATGCGCAACACTCGGAGCGTGCAGATCAGGATTACGGCAAAGCCGGCAACCTCGGCGGGAACGACCACAAACCGCGGCAGCGACAGGATGATTTGATCGAAGATCTGGACTGCCACCGACGCAATCGCCAGCTGCACCAGTCCGCGGGGCGGTGGCGGGTCGAGCGGTGCGAAAAAGAGCTGGAACAACCTGAGGACGAGTGGCGCAAGCACGGGCAGCCAGTGGCGGCCGAGGGAGTTCATCCCGAACAGCGGCCAACTCATGATGGCGCCAAGCCCGCTGATGAGGGCAAAATAGAGATGAGTTCGCGACCGCGGTTGGAAGGCGAAGAGCAGCGCGTGCATCAGCGCGAACGCCGCCAGAAGGCCTGCCACAAAGCTGATCCCGGCGGCGGAATCTGGGCCCGAACGGCGAACCTCCCGCGGCGGCATCACCTCAGACGCCGGTGCATTGCCAAGATTCGGCGGCGTCCACAATGCGTCGGTCGTTCCAGGTCGTTCGCATTCCTCCAGCGTGGCGCCCTCGCGAAGTTCGGTTGTGGAGGATGACGATTCGAAGTCATCCGAGTACACGAGCCCGGATTCGTCAGCCGCCACGCTCCGAAACATGTCCGCCCGAATCTCCTCGGCTGTGCGTGGATGATCCCAGACACGGAAATCATCCAAGGCGCCGTGGAGGGACGATTCCCGGTCCCGCGCGGTGACGGACTTGCCAAGAAAACAATCCCCATCTCTGGCTGCGGCCGCGAAGCTTCCCTGGTAGGGCTGGACGGGGAGGAGCGGTACGCCATTGAAGAACAGGCGCATGCCGTCCTGGCCGGACACCGCGGCGACGTGGATCCACTGCGAGCGTCCCAACACGTGACTGATCTCCAGCCACCGGAGACCTGCCCCGGCATCCCCGATGACAAATCCCAGGTTGTCGTTTCGGCTGACGATGCTGAGGTCACGCAAGGGCCGCCCATAATTGAAGACCCGCCGGGTCGAACCAAAATCATCCCAGCGCACCCAGCATTCGATTGTCGCGGAAGTCAGTTCCCGGAAAGGCCCAACTGGCAAGGCCGCATAGGCGCCTTTCCCGTTGAGAACCAGGACATGATTGGTTGTCGGGGAATCCGCGGCCCGAAGCGCGGAAGGAAGGCACGCCATGAGCGCCATCACGAGCACGCAGAATCCGGTTCCCTTCATGATCGATGTCCTGCTCACCATCGTGCCGCGTCGGTCGGTGCCCATGGGTGGCCTCCACAAACCTCCGTGTCCTGCACCGAAAAGCCACATTCGAGTGGCCGGGCCGGAACGCGCGCCTGCATTCCTATCTCCTTTCTAACCAAGCATCACGCCCTGAGAGGGGCCTCGCGGCAGTCACGGTGATCCCGCCACAACCGGTGCCGCCACTCCTGCCGGCCTGACCGTGAGCCAGATTCGATCCGTCTGCCCACGAAGAAGACGCGCGTAGCCGTTCGGCACGCCATTATTCTGGCCCTGGCTGGTCATTCGGAACGGCACCGTCCGCTCAACGCCCTCCACGCCGTCCGCAATGACCACCCGGACCGGCCCATGGAAGGCGGGCGCGTTGGTTGCCGCCCAGAGCGCGACCGAGGCCTCTCCGCTCCCCGACGGAAGGGAGGTCGGGACCGTCGAAACGCCTTCCGGCAGATCCCGAAAATCCGCGGTAAGCGCGTGAGAAAACCCACGGAACCGTTCGAGGCTGAGCTTTACATCGTTGGTTTTACCTGTGGAGACCGCCACGGAACCTGCAGACAGGAACGCATCGAAGTCAGGACGGATCGGATGCAGCGTGAACCGGTACCGGAATTCCGGGCCTCCACGATGGACGGTGGAGCCAATCGCAACCACGAATGCGTCATTGGTGGCCGCTGTCCACTCCAGTCGGGGGTCCGTGGAACCATGATCATCGTCATTGAAGGCGAGCTCTCGCCCGTCGGCATTCTCGATCCGGATCCAGGCATCCAGGGGCGAATCCAGCGAGGCGGTCTCGACGCGGGCCTCGAGCATTTCCCCCTTGCTCGCCGAAAACCAAAAGCGATCCACCTCTCGATCGGACCGCAGGACACCCTCGGCCTCCATGGGAATTCTGAAAGGGAGGACGTCGGCGCCGGCGCCGCCACCATCAGACGGACCGCGCTCGTCGCGGGTGAAATGGGCAGTCCCCGTGCCCTGCGCGCCCGCAACGACCAACGACGCCGTGGAACCCTTCCCCGTCCTTCCAGCGCGTTCTTCCGCCGGAACGGAATCAGACGGGCTGAGAACCGGTTCGCGAAGGGCGATCCCAGGCGTCGTCCGAAGACGCAGTCGGTACACATCGGCCTCACCGCCGGTCAGACGAATCGAGGCGTCTGCGGGGTACTTGAAACCAAAGACCTGGACCACCACGGACTGTTCCACCGGTGTCTGCCAGGAGAGGTTCGGATCCAGCGATGCGCCATCGTGATTCCAGGCGAGTTCAATCCCGTCGGACGAAACAAAGCGGAGAACGGCGTCGACAGGACTCTCGAGCATATAGGCGTCCACAGCAGCCTCGAGACGTTGGCCCGCCTTGAGTGAAACGGAAAAGCAATCGACATCGCCATTCCGATCGAGACGCCCTTCGACCGTCATGGGCAATTCCGGAATGGCTTGAGGAGCCGTGAACCGGTCATTCGGTTCCAGCTCGAGGATGTCGGGACCGTCGCTGACCACGAAGATCCGCGGTTCGCTTGCCCCCTGGTCATCAAAGACACGTACCAGGCGCGGACCCGGGGGTGCGTTGGAAGCCACAGTGATCCGACAGGCACCCCGGTTGGTGCCGACCTCCAAGGTCACTCCGGCCCCATCCATCCAGATGCCGACCGGCCATTTCTCAAACTTACCAACGAGTGTCAGCGCATAAGTCTTCCCCGGGACGGCACCCGGTGGAAAAAGGGCTTCCAGGCTCGGCGGATCCGCGATCGCCGGGACCGCGAGACGCGCACACAGGACCGCCGGCAGCAATCGGCCGATCAACTGGTTCCACGAAGAAAGGCCCGAGCCGTACCGCAGGCGGGCAGCCGCCTCCCGGCCAGGAGCTCGCGACGCCCGGTACCTCATGAGCGCGCCCGCATCAGACGGAGAGTTGTCGGATCACCTCACCCCCGGTGACGAGTTGAATCGGCCTGCCCGTGTTCGTGTGAAGCACCTGCGTTGGGTCGATGCCCATCTTGGTGTAGAGGGTTGCGGCAAGATCCTCCGGCTTATGGACATCCTCCGAGGCGTAGTATCCCTTCGTGTCGGTCGCCCCCACGACGTGTCCGCGCGGAGTCCCCGCACCCGCCATCAGGACCGACATCGCCCCCGGCCAATGATCGCGGCCGGCGTCCTTGTTGACCTTGGGCGTCCTCCCGAATTCACCCAGTGCAATGACGAGGGTCCGGTCGAGAAGACCGCGATCATCGAGATCGGTCAGCAGCGTGGCGAGGCCCTGATCGAAGTGCTGCACGTGCGGTCCCTTGTAACCTTCGAAGAGTTTCGTGTGGTGATCCCAGCCGCCGTAATAAACAGTGACGAAGCTGACCCCCACTTCGACCAGGCGACGGGCCAATAGCAGGCGTTGCGCGAAATCATTGCGTCCATAGGCGTCGCGCGTCTTCTCCGGCTCGCGGTGAATGTCAAAGGCTGCCTGCGCGGACCGGGAAGCCACTAATTTCAGTCCCTGCGCATAGTAGGTGTCGTACGTCACGGCTGGGTCCTCCACGACCCGGTCGAAATAGCGCCGCATTGTGTCCAGCGACTTCCGAAGGGCTTCACGACTCTTCGCACGACCCTCGGCGATGTCGGACGGGAGGACGACGTCCCGGACGCGGAAACTCGACGCATTCGGCGAACCGTCGATGACAAAGGGCGCGTGCTGTCCTCCCAGAAAGCTGGGTCCGCCTGAGCGCGTCACCTCGGGCATGGAGACATAGGCCGGGAGACCATCCCGAAGCCCCCGCTCAAAGGACACCATCGACCCGAACGACGGATGGAACGTGACGAACGCGCCACAGGCCACCGGGACGGGGGTCGGGCGGCCCGTCATCATGTAGTGGTTCCCACCCCCATGGTTCGGGTCCTTGTGGTGAATCGATCGGATCACCGTGAAGCGGTCGGCGACGTCCGCCAACCGCGGCAGGCATTCACTGAAATGCAGGCCCGGCACCCGCGTGGGAATGGACTTGAATTCCCCCCGGATTTCCGAGGGCGCGCCGGGTTTCGGATCAAAGGTCTCGTAATGCGAGGGGCCGCCATCCATCCAGATGAGAATGCAGTTCACTTTCGTGCCGGCCAGGGCCCCCTGAACGCCCGGTTCGGCGGCGACGGCGCGGAGGCGGAAAAGATCGCAGAACCCCAGACCCAGCGCCCCGCCGAGTCCGACCTGAATGAAGTCGCGGCGGGTCACCCCCGCGCAGTTGGTATGGACGGGAAACATGGGTTCAATGATTGAAGACAAACTCGGCCGAATTCAGCAATGCCCAAAGCACATCCTCAGTCGCCGTCTGCCGCGTGGCGCCAGGGGTCTCGAAGGCGGCCACTGCGGCCGACCGTTCCGAGGCCGTTGGCAGCCGGCAGACCGCGGCGAGATAAAGCTCCGCGACAAGGTCCTCCGGCGCAATCTTGCTCGCGACCAACCGATGGACCCTGCCCGTCTCCGAGGACAGCTTTGCCTCGAGTTCCGTGGAATTCATCAGGTGCAGCGCCTGGACCACGCTGGTCCGCACATCCCGTTCGCAAGGACAATCGCTGCTCGGATTCGGCCGACCAAAGGCATCTAGGAAATGCGAGCGAACCTTGTAGCTCCAGGTCTGCATGGCCCGAGTGCCGGGGGACAACCGTTGAAGTCGTCCCCCACCTCCGTAACATCGTTCACGGCATCCAGAAGGACTTCGGCCGGAAGCCGTCGCCGGTACGCACGGGAAAAGCTCCGCGTGTCCCCCTGGTTGAACGGGGTCGGGGTGCTGCTGAGTTGGTAGAGACGCGAGTCGGCGATCGTCCGCATCAGGTGCTTCAAGTCATAGCCGTGATCGGCGAAATCACGGGCGACAGCGTCCAGCAAGGGTTCATTGGAGACGGGATTCGAGACGCGGAAATCATCGACCGGTTCGACAAACCCCCGCCCGAAGAATGCCGCCCAGACGCGATTGACGGCGGCCCGCGAGAAGAATGGATTGGCCGGGGACGTGAGCCAATCGGCAAACTCGTGCCTCGGATCGTCCGTCGCGCTTTTGTCCCATCCTGGTCCGTCCGGCGCCCGGGGTTTCATGATCGACCCGGTCACGGGGTTTTCGACCCGACTCGAGCCTCCCGCGTAAAAGGATTCGGTACCGGCGGAGATCGGCGGCGAAAGTCCCGCCCCTTTCTGTCGAAGGCCCCCAAAGACAGCGGCGAATTGATAGAAATCGTCCTGGCTCCATTTCTCGTTGGGATGATGATGACACTTCGCGCACTCCATGCGAACGCCCAGGAACAACTGGCTGACCAGGGTTGCGATTTCCTGGGGTTCCCGGCGGTCCCGGTAAACGACGATCGGGCCCTCCCCATGACTGCTGCCTTCGGCAAGGAGGATGTCGCGGACGAACTGGTCATAGGGTTTGTTCGCGCGAAAAGAGGCGCGGAGCCATTCGTCCAGCACGTAGACGCTCTTTACCCCGACCCTGTCCGGATTGGGACGGAGCAGATCGGCCCATTTGTTCGCCCAGTAATCGCCCAGTTCCGGGCTCTCCAGAAGTCGATCGACGAGGGCCGCCCGCACTCCCCTCGAATCGCGCGACGCGGCAATGAGGAAGGATCGAGTCTCATCGGGTGTCGGAAGCGTCCCAAGAAGGTCGAGATGCAGCCGCCGCACAAACTCAGCATCGGTGCACAATTCCGACGGGAACAACCCCAGCCGCTGAAACTGCGCGTACGCAAGGCGATCAATGAAATTGTAGGCCGCCAATTCGGCATATCGTTCCGGGGGCAAGCGGTGATCCGTCGGGACGGTGACGCGGGAGACATCCACGAACCCCATGAACCGCACGACGACCACCGCCTCCCCGCCAATCGAGCCGATCTTCAGGATTCCGTCCTCGCCGGCTTCGACGATTTCGCGATCACTGGGGACGTATTCGGCCAGGGCGGTGACGTCGCGGCGGGTCCCGTCCGAATACCGCGCCTCCACACGGAGAGGGTGAGACGAGTTTCTGGCGTAGCTGCCATGGACGGGATCCACCCCGATGCCCTCCAGCGAAGGCTCGCCAGGGTTTCGATACACCATGCCACGGCGCATCCATTCACGGAGCAGTTGATGCAGGTCCGAACCGTGCGCAAATCGGCGCCCGCCGCCATGCTCCAGCGTAGCCGTCGGCTTGAGCACCAGCAGGCTCTCATCCGGGCAGGCGGGAAAAACGCGTCGACCGCGTTCCTCGTCGACGATCTCCGCGTAGTCGGCCGCAGGATCATAGCTGAAGACGGAGAGATGAAACCCGTTCTGTCCCTCGGGTTTGGCATGGCAGGATCCTGCGGCGCACCCCGCCTTGGCGAGGGCCGGCAGGACCTCGTGCAGGAAGGAGGGAGGCGGCGGCGGCGTTGATGGATTCGAGAGGTTCGCGCCGGTCTCCCTTGGCGACACCGAGTCAATCGCCTGGTTTCCAGTGCGCGCGGCCGCGCTTCCTTCGTCAGTGTTGTTGAGGTCGGTGGCAGCCACGAGACGGTCCACCAGTTTGCCTTCGTCATTCACGGCATAGACGGTGCCATCCTCGCCGCCCGCGATAATGAGCCGGCCGTCCGGACAAATGGCAACGGCATGCAGCGGCCCGTTCCAGTGTCCGAGTTCCCGTTCCTTCGCGGTGGCTGAACTTTGGGCGCCGGTGTGCGGCTTGAAATCGGTGAAGCCGTAAAGGCGACCATCATCGTCAACAGCGGCAACTCGCGAGCCGTCGGCGGACCAGGCGACCGCGTCCAGGGCGTGACGTCTTCCCGCGATCGTCACGAGGGCCTCGCCCGTCTTCCAGTCCCACAATCGAAGTTGGCGGTCGGCCCCCACCGAAATGAGCTGGGTGGCGTCCGGGTTGAAAGCGACGCCGCGAACGGACCCAAGGTGTCCTTCAATCTGCGCGACCTCACGGCGCGAGGCGAGTTCCCAAATCCGGATCAACTTGTCGCCGCCCGCCGATGCCAGCAGACCGCCATCGGGACTGACCGAAATGTCCGTGACAGCGTCAGTGTGGGCCTTCCACGCGGCGAGGGGCGTGCCATCCCGCGCGTCGAAGAGACGAATCCATCCGGCCTCCGCGCAAAGGCTGTCGCCCGCAATCAGGGCACCGCCATGCGGCGTGAACCGCAGTGCTGTGATTCGCCCCAGGAGGTTCGAAGTTCCACGCCAAACTGGCCGAAGGGTGTCCGCGTTCCACAGAGTCACGTCACGAAACCCGCCGGTGGCGATCCATCGTCCGTCCCGGCTCCAGGCGAGGGCGCGAATGACGTCCCCTGGCACGATGGTTTCCTGCCTCAGGGGAAGGTTGGTCTCCGTTATATCATGGATAACCAGGTGATTGCCGCGACCGAACGCGAGGCGTCGGCCCTGTGGGTCGAGAACGATCGCTTCGACTGGACGGTAATCGCTGGGCAAGGCCTCCAGGCTGACCGCGCGCGGGCCGCGCAATTTCGCCAGTTCACCTGCATCCCAAGGTGCGCCCGCCAATGCCCAGCGGGTCAGGAGGTCGATTTCATCCGCCGAGAGTTGTCCCTTCGGCGGCATGTGCGGGTCGGAATTTGGGCGAAGAACCCTGAGAAAGAGGCTCTCCCCCGGATTGGAACGTTGCAGCACCTCGCCATCGTCGCCGCCCTTCAGGAGGCCTTCGCGGGAGGTCAGTCGAAGCCCGCCCTTGTGCTTTTCGTCCCCGTGGCAGGCGAGGCAGTTCTCCCGCAGAACGCGCATCGCGCCGCCCGCGGGGTCCGACGCTGCCCCGGGCGCGGTCGCCGCGGGAATTGGGGCAAATCGAGCGAACGCCAGGAACGCAAGGATTGCCCGAAGCAAGGTTCCCTTCGCGGAACGTAAGGGTCGGCAATCGCCGCTTCCTGTCCGGGGCATGCCGGCAGTCTACCTGGCTTCGGCTGCTGACGACAAGGCGTCTCGCCCGCCTTGGATCACGCATGGCCCTTGGAGTGCTCGGGGGCACTCGAACCGAGTCAATGCGGCGGGGTCTTGGAGGTATCCTGTCGGAGCAGAAAGCTCTGAAGATCGCGTCGCGGTGTGTGGGGCACCTCCGGTCCGTATCCGAGACGAAGGAGCAGCTGTGGGAATCCGCTTTCGTGGCCCACAATAGTAGCCAGGCGGGATCGGAGGTCTTCGATCTCGATCGGCTGATTCAAGTGGGAGACGGCAACGCCGTTGGCCTCGGCTGTGAGGAGGACACGTTCCATTGCCTGTCCCGCCTTCAGCCAGATCCGCGCGTCGTCCACATCGGTGCCCAGAACCGCGAGCACCGGTGAGTGCACGGCGATATCCACGTCATGGGCCGCCTGGCCATTTCCCCGACTGAAGGTCCGGATGAGCGCCGGGCCCGCGAAGGACATCCAATCACGAATCCCGACCTCCCGAGTCGGCATGCCGTCCGTATGATCCTCACTGTGGGTCCGAACCCAGGTCGCGAGTTCTTTTCGGAAATGACGGTTTCCCCACTGCGCCTTGTCAGCCTGCGCCACCAGGTCGGCGACGGCGTACTTGGCGTTCTCTTCGACAGCCAACCCGAACCAACTCCCCTCCGCCGTCGCAGCGTCGGCGAGCTCAGTCAATACGGTGTCGGGGATGGGGTCGGGTCGGAAGGCGGAGCGGTTTGTATGGCGATGGGTGATTGCGTGAAAGAGGAGGACATCCTCGGAAGGCGTGTCGGAACGCAGGGGGTCGAGGATGAACCGCGCCAGAAGATCGGGTTGGTGAGTGTCCGGCTGCAACTCAATCGTGGAGCGATGGCCGAAATACCCGGCAGCAAGCCGAAGGTTTAAGAGAACCGCACCACAAGACAGCCGTAATTCACGATGCTGCGGATCGACCACCGGCAGCGCCCGGCGTGCATCGGCAAACACCTCAATATCGTCCACATTGATCCGAAAACGCCACGGTTGAGTGTTGTGGTTCGATGGAGCCAGGACGGCGTAGCGCAGGAGGAATTCCAATCGGTCCGAAGCGAACCCGGTTTCCGGGAAATCCTCGGCCGACACCGACCAGGGTTGAAGGTGAGGGTTCATTGGTAGGGGTTAGGTGATGGCTGCATTGAAACTTCCGAGGCCACGCATCCAGGCGACGCCCCTTGTCTGTCCCCAAAAGGGCGAGGCCCATAAGAGCGCCCATTGTCTGTCCCCAAGAAGCGTCCTCCAAATTGCCCGTCCCGAAGTGTCCTGGCTGACGATCGGGAGAAAGGCAGGCGCGAGCCCCTGCGCTTCATGCCACATCATGAACCTGGGCCCTCGAATTGGGACGAAAATGGGGCGAAATGGGCGGCGAGTGTGCCGGAGCACACCAGGAGAGCACGTCGGGGACCGGGACAAAGCACGTCGGGGACAGACAATGCACGCTGGACGACGGCGTGGACGACGGCGGGTGAAGCCGAGAGGACCTTCTGCGAGCACCCACCCTTCGGAGAGCACCCTTTGGGGACGGGACCACCCTTCGGGGACAGACAACTCCCGACGCCGGTCGGCACCTTCCGGGGACAGACATTTCTGACACCGGTCGGAAATCAACGGGACCTATCCGAAGAAGTGGGGATGGTGACTAAGACGAGTCCACCCCCCTGGAATCAGATGACGACTTCGAAGCCTTCGAACTGCGGTCCCCGCACGTGCATGCCTTCCGGCGATTTGGCTTGCGAATGGGCCCTACGGAAGTGATCGGAATTCGTCCAAGCCTCGAATGCGGCGCGCGACATCCAGACCGTATGCGAGGCGTATAGTGCGCCTTCCGTGTCCGATGGACCGCGCAACAGGTGAAATTCGCGAAAACCGGCGACTTCCCCGAGGTACGAGGTTCGGTTGCGCCACATTTCCTCGAAGGCCGATTCGAACCCCGGAGCAATGCGAAAGCGGTTCATCGCGATGTACATGGGTCAAATGTAGAGGTCCGACGGCTGCGGTCCAATTCCGGAAGCCACTTCAACTCCAGTCTCATCCCGGCACTCTGGAGCGCTCGACGGCGAAGGAAACCCACTGGGAACGGGCAATCTCCTTTAGGACAAGCACTATTCGTTCTCAGGACGGCGGGCTATCGACCGCGGATCTAGACAAATCCGCACAGCACCCCGAATGGACGGTCCGGGCAAAAAATCCGTTGCCAAGCCGGCGGCGGGCCGACAACGTCTGGTCCGGGTTCGGGGCGTAGCGTAGCCTGGCTAGCGCGCTTGTTTCGGGTACAAGAGGTCGTGAGTTCGAATCTCACCGCCCCGACCATTTTTCAGCCAGCAATCTGTTTCCAGCTTCTGGATCAGTCCCGAGGTGGAAACCCCATGCCGGAGAGGAGCGATCACGACAACACCTCCTGAATCTTCGACAATGTGCCTCTCTTCCTGGTTCAGGGTGTCCAGGGTGTAATCGCCTCCCTTTACCCAAACGTCAGGCGCTGCCTCTGCCAGGAATCGCTCAGCGGTGAGTTCATGGAAGAGGCAGACCGAATCAACCGCGGCCATCGCCGCCAGAAGGAAGGCGCGGTCCGCCTCCACGTTCCATGGCCGGGACGGCCCTTTGACGCGCCGCACTGACTGGTCGCTGTTCAGTCCGACCAACAGAACATCCCCTAGATCGCGCGCAGCCTCCAGATACGCGGCATGGCCGGCGTGAAGGATGTCAAAACAGCCGTTCGTGACCACGACCCGCCGAAGATCCCGTCGCTGAATCTCGCGCCACGCGCGCAGCCCGCCGCGATGCAGCAATTTGTCGAAGATCCGCATTCGTCAACTCTCTTTATCGATCGAAGCATGGCAAGCGCGTTCGGGAGTCCCGAATGGGCCGTCAAGGAACCGGCGACGACGTTCGCCGGCTCCTTCGGGGGAAGGAGGGTGTCTCGGCAGCGTTCCCGGCCGCACGGCCCTCCCGTCAAAGGAAGTATTTCCACCCCAACCTGGTTCCTGACCAGAGTGACCGCATGTTTAAGTTGAACGGGAAAGTGGCGCTCATCACGGGGGCTGGTTCTGGGATCGGAGCGGAAATTGCGCGCGCATTCGTTGAGGCAGGAGCCCACGTGATTCTGACCGATATACGCTGGGACGCCCTGCAATCCCAGGCCCGGACCCTGAGTGGCAGAGGAGATGCTTTCGAAGTCCATTTATTGGATGTAAGCGATGAGGCGGCGTGCAAACGGGTCGCATCGGAGGTTCGAAACCGGCACGGCCACTTGGACATCCTGGTGAACAACGCGGGGATCGGGCATGTTGGCACACTGGTGACGACCACTCCTGCCGATCTGGACCGATTATGGGCGGTCAACGTCAGGGGCGTGTTTCAGCTTACCCGCGCCTTTCTTGCTGGAATGTTGGAGCGAAAGTCCGGGTGCATTCTTAACATTGCATCCATCGGCGGGATTGTCGGCGTTCGAGACCGTGTTGCCTATACAACCACCAAATTCGCCGTCGTGGGTTTTACGAAGGCTGTGGCATTGGATCACGCCGCCAACGGAATTCGCAGCAATTGTATCTGTCCATGCCGGGTCGAGACCCCTTTCGTATCCGCGATGATCGGCCAATACCCGGACCCGGCGCTCGCTCGGGCCGAAATGGAGGCGAGCCAGCCCATCGGGCGCATGGCGACGCCCGCTGAGGTCGCCTCCGCGGCGCTTTATCTGGCCAGCGATGAAGCGAGTGCAGTCACCGGTTCAGCGTTAATTCTGGATGGCGGTTGGAGCGCCGGCCGTTGAGGCCCGAAGTACCACCTGGCCCGGGACAACTGCGTGTGGTCAGGTGCCGCGAACGACTTGGCTCGGTCCATGGACGGGGCTATGACGTTGTCCGGCCGACCATGAATCGACGTTGCTTCATTTCAACCGCGATCGTCCTCGCTTCCACACCGGTCCGAAGCCAAATCGATGATCTTTTCGAGGCGGGCAGAGATTGGATGGAAGGACACCTCGATCCTGAGTTGGCTCGCGCCTTCCAATCCGGAGATCTTGGTGAGGCCCTCGAATTCCTGGAACGGGCGGCACGCGAACTTCAGGGCGAGTACGTCCTCGACCTGGGCGAACTGAGGGAGGTTGGGGAAAAGATTATGCCCCTGTTGGAGGCGCATCCCGAAACCCGCCCCTTTGGCTCCTGGCTGCGCGCCCACACTGCGTACTTTGAGGTGGCCGATCGGCTCCGTGAGAAGGTCGCCGCACCTCCGAGGACTGCGCCTGGACCGCCCGTGCAGTTGCCAGTGCAGCCGCCACAGGTACCGACTCCAAGCCAACTGCGTCGGGCTTGGACGGCCGAGGTGGCGGAGCGTCCGGCCCCTCCCGCTGCCGCGCAATGGACACGCAAACTAAAACCCATCTTTCGAAATGCCGGGACGCCGCCGGAGCTGGTATGGCTGGCAGAAATTGAATCCGCCTTCGATCCGAATGCTCAAAGTCCCATGGGAGCGGCCGGACTGTTTCAACTGATGCCCGCGACGGCGGTGGACCTTGGACTGCGGCTGCGCCCCAAAGACGAAAGATACGTGCCAGAGAAAAACGCCAAGGCGGCGGCCGCTTATCTGGCGCGGCTAAGACATGAATTCAGCAGTTGGGCGCTTACTCTCGCCGCGTACAATGCCGGGCCGGGTCGGGTCATCGATCTGTTGAGGCGCCGTCGTGCCGCGAGTTTTGATGCGATTTCCCCGAGTCTGCCCGCCGAGACGCAAGGTTACATTCCAAGGATCGAGAACATCCTGAAGAAGAGGGAAGGAGTGACGCTGGCATCGCTTTCACTTTCCGTGCCGAAGTGACAATGCGGGAGAATGGCTGAAAGCGATTTCGCCTGGACGGGTCCAGCTTTCCCTTGGTGGCGAAGCGCCTTGCGCCGAATGGTGACTGGCACCGAATGGTGACGGCACCGAATGGTGACAGACAACATCACCGACTCGCCTGAACGACATTGGCTCCGACTGGTGACAGACAACATTGGCGTGCGATAATGATGTCGGGCGGTGACAGACATGCTCTGTGGGAAGGGACCTTTTTGTGACAGCGGAAGATTCCTCGTAAGATTTCGCCGTCACTCCGCGTTTTTTGGGTGGAGGTTATCGATTCCCGATGCGTAGAGGACGATTCAAGGCTTCTGCTGATGCTCCGGTTGGATATTACCACTGTATTTCGCGGGTGGTCGATCGTGCGTATCGATTCGGCGAACTGGAGAAGGAGACCTTTTGCGGGCTTCTCAGGCTGTACGAGACCTTTTGCGAGGTCCGCGTCATTACGTATTCCGTCTTGTCCAACCATTTCCATATCCTGGTGGAGGTCCCGCGCCGTCCGGACGTGCTGCCTGACGACGAAGCGTTATTTGCCAAGTTGGAGACCTTCTATTCCGCGCGCAGGGTCGCGGGGCTTCGCCGGCGATGGAGGCTGTGTTTGCAGGATCCCGTTCTGCTTTCACGATTCCGAGAGGGCTTCTTCAGGCGGATGTGGGATGTGAGCCAGTTCATGAAGATGCTCAAGCAACGGTTCTCCAGGTGGTTCAATCGAGAGCACGGTCGGGTGGGAACCCTCTGGGAGGAACGATTTCGTTCCGTATTGATTGAAGGGAGGGGTGAAACTCTGGCGACCGTGGCCGCGTACATCGATCTGAACTGCGTGCGTGCAGGGCTGGCGAAGGATCCGAAAGACTATCGATGGTGCGGCTACGCCGAGGCGGTGGGGGGGAACGGCCGACAGGCGGAGGCCTTGGCGGGTCTGCTCCGGCCAGGAAACACCGATCTCGCTTCCTACCGAATGCTTCTGTATGCCGCAGGCGCACAGGAGGGCAATTCCGGCGGCGGTGAATCCATCCGCCGCGGGTTTTCCCCGGAGGAGGTCGAACGCGTTTGGGCAGAGGGAGGGAAGGTGGGAATTGGGGAGGCCTTGCGCTGCCGCATCCGGTTTTTCGTTGAAGGGGCCGCTTTGGGTTCCCGCATTTTTGTGGAGGAAGTCTTTCGCCGCCATCGGTCTTGGTTTGGCGCGAGGAGGCATGACGGGGCGCGACAGTTTCATGGCGTCGAGTCCCCCGAGTTATTCAGCCTCGGCAAGGCGCGCCTGACCGACTTGGAAGCGTAGTGGAAATCAACGCTGCCGACGTAACCGGCCGAGGGACTCCATGCGGTCTGGAACGAACCGGTCCTGGGTCATGGAAGTCATGGAAGGTCTCGGAGGCTCTCATCGAGCCAGGCTGGCTCGGGAATACTGTAGGGGCGGAACAATTCGAGACTGCCCTCCCGTTCCTCATGAAGCAATGCTTTGTGCAGACCCAAACGGCTCGCGGCGGGGCTGTCGATCAGGCTCGCCGAATCGTTGGCGCTCATCTGATAGAGGACGCGCATTCCAAAATCTGCAAGGACTTTGCGTCCAAGGAATCGAGTCAGATTTCCATAAGTGTCAACATTGGCCACCACGTGCAACCCGGCCCCTCCCCCTTCGGCAAGAAGCCGCTTCAATAACTCACTAGGGTGAACCGTGTCACCGGAAGATCCCAAACCGAATTCCTCCTCCTGTCGGAGACGCTTGAACTGCTCGAGACGATGAATGAAAAGAAAGATCGATCCCCCAGGCGCCAGACCGGAGGCGTTCTCATTTGCTCGATTCTGTTCTTCCGAAATCCGCCGCAGTACGTCCTCCAGCTCGCTCGCGCGGGCCAGAACTGCCCGGTGCGGCAGCCTTGCGACGGTTTGCTCCAGAACAGCCCTGCCCGGTGATTCGGGCGGACTCCCATCCAAGACCACGAACTGGACCGCACCGCGCGGATGCTGAGCGGACAGGGCGATCAGGGACGCGATGAACATCCCGACAGTCGACTCTTCGCGTTGACCCACGACCAACAGATTTGCCGCGCTCTGGCGCCTGAACACCGCCTCGGTTGGTCCTTTGATTGCGTTGGGTGCCCCGAGCCACACGCGTAATCCAGGCGGGATGGACGTCGGTTTGCCCGATGCCAGCAGGGCACGAAGACGCCCGTTTTCCCGAAGGTCCGCCGGTGCGTCGCCTTCATAAATCATCGGCCCGGGATACTCCATCGGTGCGGTGTCGGCGCGATGACGGATGTCCCGCAACAGAGTGTCTCGCTGATGGTCCGGCAGCCACACGGTCTGGAAGGGACTGTTCCCTTCAGGGGCGCCGGCCGCATCGTTGTAGATTCCCTCTCCCGGACGCGACAGGAGGCGGGGGGCCGGATTGTTATCATCCATGATGAGGTACGCGTCGGCTTCGTTGCACTGCAGCGCGATGCGAACGACCATCTGCCCCAGGGTACTGCGCGCCACGGTGTAAGCACCTCCCAGTGTTTGCGAGCCGAGTACGGCGTGGATTCCGAATGCCCGGCCCTGCCTCACGATGCGGTCCAGTAGCAATGCCGCGCTCTGGCCGATACGATCCTCCTCAACAAACAACTCCTGGAATTCGTCAATGACGAGCAGGACCCGTGGCAGGGAGGATTCGGAGACCGCCCGGCGGTAGGCGGCGATGTCCTGCACGGCTGCGCGCCGAAACAGGTCGCCGCGACGTTTCAGTTCCTCATCGACGCGCTGCAGGACGCTGAGGCCAAATTCGCGATCACTCTCGATCGCCACCACCCGGGCGTGAGGAAGTCGATGCGTCGCGTATGACTTGAACTCCACCCCTTTTTTGAAATCGACCAGGTAGAATTCGACCTCTTCCGGACGGCACCAGAGGGACAGGTTCGTAATGAGAACGTGAAGCAGGGTGGACTTTCCCGAGCCCGTTTTCCCGGCGATCAGCGCGTGCTGGCGGGTGCCTTTGCCCAGGGCCAGGTACTGCAGTTTGGTGGCGCCTGTTCGGCCAATCGGCACGCGAACCTCGGTTGCGGCGTCGACGGACCAGATTTCCGCCGGCTGCGGCGCCACCTGTTCGAACGGCACCTCGACGCGATTGGAATCGATGCTTGCCTTTGCGACCCTCCGCAGAAAGGCCGTGGCGTGATCGGCATCCGGCGGTGCCTCCAGTTCCACCTCCGCGCCCGGGAGAAGGCGTCCGTTAACCAAAAGCGCATCCGGACGCGCGGTAAGGCGGGCGCTGTGTTGCCAGAGGGACTCAGGACTGAAACCCGCCGGCAGGTCCTGGTTCGAATCCCAGTGCACCAGTGTGAAGACCCCGCATCGGCCGCCTGCGGCGGCAATGGCTTGAAACCGCTGAAGGGCGAGATCCGTGAATTGACTGGGAAAGTCCGCCACCACAAGGAAATGGTATTTCTCCGCGATGTTGCCTGCCTGCTCGTTGTATTCGGCGAGATTGGAGAATTCATTCCTGAGATACATCTGAATGACCTTTTCCATATGGTCATTCAGGTCTCGCAGCCGTTCCTCGATCGCGGTGGGCTGAGTCCAGATGCGCCCCTGGATCAGGTGGCCTGCCTCATCGGCCAGGTGCGTCAATCCGGCGAAGCTCTCTCCCAATCCGACTGGATCCACGATGGTCACCGCGATCCGCCCGGGGGGTGATGCGGCGAACAACCGGAGAACAATTTGATTCAGCGTCGCGAGTGCCAGGGCACGATCGGACTTCGCGGCCTCAACCACCAGGGATCCCGCATCGGGGAAAGAGAGCAGCAGCGGCAGAGAGAACTGTTCTGGTCCAAGGCCTTCGCCAGCCTCCTCCGAGGAGGCTTCGCCGGTCCACAGCCGGCGGGTGACATTGAGCCAGCCAAATCTCACGGCATCGGCGACCCCTGAGGGAGGATCCCACAAGGCCCAATGAGTCGCCGTCCATCGAGGAAACCGCGCGGCCGCGGACTCCTGGGCCGCGGCAATGGATTGGCGCAAGACCCGGTCTTCCTGGGCGGAGGATGCGGACAGCGACCGGTTTTCCTCCTCGAATTTCCGATTCCAGGACTCCAGGCGCTGGACGGATTCCGCTTGCAGGTCCAGGCGTCGATCCTCTCCACGTTTGCCGATGGCAGTCATGGCCGCCTCACGGTCCTCGACACCGCGGCTGATCCGGTTTGCGTGGAGCCTCTCGTGATGCTGCTCAACCCGCGCCGTCTTTTCTTCGAGTTGCCGGGGCAATTGCGCCCGCTTCGTTTCCGCCATATCGACGGCGTTCTGCCACGCCTCGGTCGCCTTTGCGGTTGCCGCGCGGTAAACATCCTCGATCCGGGCCCGTTCCGCTTGATGAACCGCAACCAACCGGGTGGCGCAGGTATTCAGGAAACCGCGAGCCCGACTCGATTCTTTGGCGATCTGAAGGGCGGACGCACGCGCCAGGCGCCGGCCCACGGCGTGCGCGGCCACGCCAACGACCAACAGGGCGCCGCTCACCCCCAACGCCTGAGGATAGGTAAACCCGCTGATGTGAAAGTACTGAAGGACTGGCAGCAGGGGCAATGGACACAGCACCAGAATGAACCAAAGGGCCCAGAGCCCGGACAGTCGCGTCAGAGGCTGCCGACGGAAGGCGACGAGATCGCTCTCGATTGTCGAAAGAACCACCCGAAGGTGCGCCGCCAAGGATTCGGGTGGATCGTCGGCGTTGATCGCGACTGCTCCCGGATCCTCGGCAAGGAGCCCGCGGAAGCGGCGTCCGTACACGCCGAACGCGGTGTGCGCCTGACGTTCCAATTCGACCAACCGTCTCTCGTCTTCTCCGAGTTGATCCTGGAAAGTTCTCAGCGCCTGGTCTGCGGCGGCAAGCCCGGCATCGCGCTCCCGCGTCACACGGAGCATTTGTCTCTGGAGTTCGAATTTCCGCCGGCCCTCCTCGGCCTCAATGCGATCGAGGGCGGCTTTCCGGCACATGCGCTGCGCCTCGCGGATCCGGCCCTTTCGTTCAAGATGGCGGGCCGCAACGAGTTCATTGCGCTCCCGAAAGGCGGATTCGGTCTTCTGCAATTCGTCGCCCACGCTCTGATCGAGGGCCGCGAGTGCGACTCGGTGGCGTTGGTGTTCGGCGGCGTTCCGCTTCCGGATCTCCTCATCGAGCGCCCGACGTCGCTCCTCAAAGTCGCGGGTGGCCCTGCGCAACCGCTCCAGGAGCTGCAGGATTTGCTCGACTCCCGGCGGCTTACTCACAATCCGTCCTCGCCTTCTTGAGCAGATCGTCCAATTGCTCGAGCGCCGTCACCGCCCGATCCATGTTGGCGATGAGACCCTGAAGGTATTGAGCCTCGAATTCGGCGCCTTTGGCATCGGTCCAGTGATCGCGGGTTTCCCTCCATCGGATCGAGAGGTCGCGGGTTAGGGCCGCGAGACGGGAGCGGCTGCCGCTGAGGCTCATGACCCACCGCCTTCCCCCCGCGGCGGCGCTTGTTGTTGTGCCTCACCCGCGTCCGGGGGTTGCGGCGGCACAGCGGGAGGGCCGACGCTGTGGACGGCGGCAAGGGGCTCAGTGGCTGGCCTTCGTTCCGCATAGGCATCGAGGCTTCGGAGGATCTCGGTGAGCCATGCGACGCCGCGAACCATGTCATGCACCAGGTACGTGTCGACGGTCCCAAGCTGCCTGGTCATAAACTGCGTTCGCGCATCGAACTCCCTGCCCCAGCGTTTGACGGTTCGGAGCTTTTCCTCGCCTTCTTCGAGGGCGCGCCGGGCCTTGTGAACGGCGGCCTGCTCGAAGGCAGTCGCCTCGCGAAAATCGGAGAGACGGGCGCTAAGGAGGGCTTGTTGGGCGTCCTCCAGGTTGCGGGCGCATCGTCGCACCTGGTGTTCCCAATGGTGTCGTTGGTCGGTTTCCAGCCACAGTCGCGTCCGCTGGAGATCGGACCCGACCTCCTCCAGAAGCGATCGAGCCCGGTCGAGGTAAATAATCAGGTGGGCGCGGAAATCCGCGATGGCATCCACCGATCTGACCTGGGCGCGCTCAATCACGGCAATCAATGCTGATTCAAGTATTCCTCGATGCGCTGGGCCTTTCGCAGGAGATAAGGTGTGTGCTGGGTGGCGACTTCGACGAAATGCCGGAGGGACCTGAGGGTGGTCTGAAACTCCTCGGCAAATTTCTCATGTTCCTGGTCCTGCCAAGTGTCTCCGAGGGCCATAAAGCGGGCCTGCAGGGATGCCATGCGGGACTGCAGGTCGGCGTTGAATCGCTTGAGCTCGTCCGCGAAACGCCGCACCTCCTCGGGATTCATGATGGCCTGGGCCATGCGATGCCTTTTGGAAAGGTCCGATCCTAAACTTTTGGTCTCAGCCGTGGCGGTCCCACCCGGGACTCGCGGGCTTGATGGCAAGCTATCTCCGCTCCGCCGTTCAGGCAAACGGCTTGCTTTGGTGGGCTGGAATGAGCTAGAGGGCTTCGGTCACCTTTCCCCAATTGTCTCAACCGAGGTCCTTCCATGTCAGAGTCATCCCCTGTTGTGAAGCCGGGTCCTTCTCAGAAAGTCTTCACTGCGATCGATGAATCCACGGGCCAACCCGCGCAATTCTTCCTCGCGGAAGCTGCGAAGGCCCTTGGAGAACATTCCTGGCTGAACGCCACGTGGATCCGCGTGGATCGGGCACGGTGGAAGCAGGACCCCTGTTACTGGACCGGGACATCGCTTTCGCCTGAGTCCACGCCCGAGCGTCCGCAGCGCCTCAAGCCGGACCCCCTGTGGATCATTGGTGCAGACCCCATGTGGCGCGGCCCCAGACCCGCGGCGGGCAGTTAACCCTTTCTGGTGTCTTCGACATGGCCGGTCGCCGGCTTCCCTCAGCGTTGACCATTGCCGGATCTGACAGTGGCGGCGGTGCCGGCATCCAGGCGGATCTGAAGACGTTCGCTGCGCTCGAGGTCCACGGCACTTCGGTCATCACGTGTCTGACGGCACAAAACCCGCGCGAGACTCTGGCAATTGAGCCCGTGCGAACCGGCATGGTCGCGCTGCAACTCGAGGCCGTCTTCGCGGAATTGCCACCGTCCGCGGCGAAGACCGGGATGCTGTATTCCCGACTGGTTATCGAGGTCGTCGCCGAGTTTCTCCAAGAACACCGTGCCGTGCCGGTGGTGGTGGATCCGGTCATGGTTTCCACAGCGGGTGCGCGCCTGCTCCGAACGCAGGCGGCCCTCCAGGCACTCGAGTCGCGTCTTTTGCCGCTCGCCCGGCTGGTCACGCCAAACCTGGACGAGGCGCGAATCCTGGCAGGGGTCGACGTCCTCGAGCCCGAGGATCTGCGCCGGGCGGCACGAGTCCTGAGAGACCGCTACGGTTGTGCCGCCCTGGTCAAAGGGGGGCACCTCGACGCGAGGGAGGCCGTCGATGTTTTCTGGGACGGGCGCAATGAGATGCTGTTGCGCGCCCCCCGGATCCGGGCGGTGTCGCCTCATGGAACCGGTTGCACGTATGCCGCAGCGATCGCCGCGTACCTGGCCAAAGGCATGCCGTTAATCCGCGCAGTGGAATATGCCAAGGGCTACATTACGAGGGCGATTGCCGGAAGCGGGCGGGTTGGGGTGCATTCTGTGTTGGCGACGGCGGGAAGAGCGTGATGACCTTCACGGTGGGGATCCGCGAAGTCCCCTGCCAAACGGGTGCCCCGGTGGCACTTGGGACGGCGTAACCTTCCTTGACACCAAAGGGCGTATCGACATAGTCGACCCATTATTCGCCTGGGATCCGGGCTCCCGGTCCAGGTTCTCTCCGGCACGGAGTCACACCCAACAGCTTATGCAAAAGTCCCTCAATCCTCTCGCGGCGCTCGCAACGTTGACGGCTGCCCTTATCATTACCGGTTGTTGTTCGACAAAGGGAGGAAAGGCCCCAACCGCTGCTCGCACCGCGCCGATGGAGGAACCGACTGCCGCACAACCTGCCGCACAACCTGCCGCCAAGACGGAGGGCTACGGTCCGTCGTACGCCACTTTTGAAGAGGGCGGCGTCAAATATGTCCGTGGCTCCATGGCGTTTCCCACGGGGCTGCGGGAGAGCAGCGGGCTGCTCCTGGAAAAGATCGTCCCGGCCGAGGTTTCCATCGGCAAGCCGTTCACCTACGAGTACCACGTCATCAATCTGACGGACTATCACCTCTCGCAGGTGATGGTAACGGACAAGGTTACCGGCAGTTTCCAGACAACCGACTCGGACCCGCCGGCGACGTCGGTTAATGGCGGCCTCGCCACCTGGAATCTGGATCATCTCGGACCGCGAGAGACCAAGGTCATCAAGGTGACCGGATCGGCTTCAGAAGAAGGCACGATTGTGACCTGCGGCTGGGCGACTTACATGCCGATTCTTTGCGAGCCCATCCAGGTCGTGAAGCCCGCCGTTGAACTGACCAAGACCATGCCGGCCCAGGTGATGCAATGCGATCCGATACCGGTCAAACTGACGGTCAAGAACTCCGGCAGCAGCGCACTGACGGAGGTCAAGGTGACTGACACGCTCCCATCTGGACTTGTCACCGACGCAGGCGAGTCTTCGGCCAGCTTCGACGTGGGATCCCTGGCGCCCGGTGAGAGCAAGGAACTCACCTTCACGGCGAAGGCTTCGAGCACCGGCGATTTCAGCAACCCCGCGAAGGTGACCACTGCCCAGGGCGTTGAGCAGGAGGCCACGGCCACCGTTAAGGTCGTGAAACCTGTTCTCGAGGTTGCCTGCGAGACCCCGGATCGGGCCATCTTCGGCCGCAATTTCGAAATGTGCCTGACCGTCCGCAACACAGGGGACGGGGAATCCGCGAACTCCACCGTGTCCGCATCGCTTGGTGGTGGCCACTTTGTCAGCGCTACCGAGGGTGGAGCGATTTCCGGCGACAACGTCGCATGGAACCTGGGGACGCTTGCACCCGGCGCGACCAAGCGCGTGTGCATGACTGTCGTCGCCGACGCCGGGACGACCGTGAATTTCGCCAGCACCGCTCAAGGGACCTGCGCTGAACCGGTCAACACGGCCTGCCGCACGGTCGTTGAAGGTGTCCCGGGCATCCTGCTTGAGGTTGTCGACGATGTGGATCCGATCCCCGTGGGTTCAACCACCACCTACTCGATCCGCGTGACCAACCAGGGCAATTCGGCCATCACCAACGTGCGAATCCTTGGCAAGCGGGATCCGCAGTCCCAGGAGGTTGTTTCCGGCACCGGCGCCACCGAGGTTACCATCAATGCCGACGGCGTGACCCTGGGTGTGGTGCCCTCCCTTGCACCGAAACAGACGGTGGAATGGAAGGTCGTTGTCCGGGCCACGAAGGCGGGGAATGCGCTGTTCGAGATCCGGATGAGCAGCGATCAACTCCGCGAGGCGATGGAGACCGAGTCCACGAATCAATACTGATTCAACCGCATCGCTGGAACGACGGGCTGGCCTTTGGGCCAGCCCGTTTTTTGTTGGGTTGGAACCTACCCAAGCCCTTCCCGCCTGGCTGGCGCCCTCCCTCTTGGAGGTCCGCTTGGGGTCCCGCTTGGAGGTCCGTTCGGGGAAATCTACTTGTCCCTGTTCACGGTTTGGTCGACGGGTCCGTGGACGCCCCGACCACAGGAGCGGTCTGGCGAGACCGCTGTTCCATCCACATCTCGCGCACAAGCACGAGGCCGGAGGCGCCGATCAGGGCTGCCGACACCCACCCGAGTGCCGGCAGGGACACAACCCCCGCGAGTTGAAACGCGGTCACCGGCGTCAGGACGCCGCGCAAACCGGTCAATGCCGTATGCACAGACATGTAGTCCGCCACGCGATCCGGCGGGGGCTCGCGAGATGTTGCCTGTCCCTCTTCGTCCCCCTTCGTCCCCAACCCGAGCGCCTTCCCCAACCCGACCGCCGGCGGGGACCGGCATTTGGGGACAGACGATTTCCGGCATCGGCAGTAGCGGGCACCGCGGCCTTTCGCGGTAGCGCCGACGCGGCGTTGTCGGTCCCACGTGGAGGTCCGTTCGGGGAAATTTACCTGTCCCTGTTCACGGTTCGGTCGACGGGTCCGTGGACGCCTCAACCACAGGAGCGGTCTGGCGCGACCGCTGTTCCATCCACATCTCGCGCACAAGCAGGAGGCAGGAGGCGCCGATCAGGGCTGCCGACACCCACCCGAGTGCCGGCAGGGACACAACCCCCGCAAGTTGAAATGCGGTCACCGGCGCCAGGACGCCGCGCAAACCGGTCAATGCCGTATGCACAGACATGTAGTCCGCCACGCGATCCGGCGGGGAAAACTTGGTCACCCATAGACTCCATGCCACATCGCCTCCCGCCGTCGATATGCCGTAGGCGACGGCACCCATCGCAAGACCCGACGTACTGTGGGTCGCGAAGAATGCCAGGATTCCAATGATGAACCCAACATTGAGGGTGGCGCGCAGCGCGAAGAAGTTCATGCGGTCGAACAGCCAGCCCCAAACCGGGCTCATCAGAAGCCGTGCCACATTCGGAATGACCCCCGTGTAGAGCGCGATCTGGTCGGCGGGCAACTGCAAACCGTAGCGCCGGTTGGCCAGATACTCCACGCGCAGCGGCAGCATCATCAGATTTGCGAACCCCATGAGCATCCACGCAATCAGGGTTCGCCGAAACAGGGGATCCTCGCGGACGAACCGCAACGCGCGAAGCGGGTGGCCGCCACCCGCATCGGCGATCAGGGTGGTCGGGCACCGGCGCAAGAGAAGGCCGGCCGTCGCGAGCGCAATGGCGAAGACGGCGAGCAACCATCGAAACCGCTCGAAATGGCCTGCCAGCAGAGCCCCGCCCAGGCTTGCCGAAATTGCAGCAGACGCGATTCGGATCATGAAAGCGCGCGAGAACAGCCGGCCCCTTTGGGCAGCCGGGTAGTTCGACTGATACATGTGCGTCTGAAGCGGGATGACGGCCGCGAACAGCGTCATCCCGGTCACCGATCCCACCACGAAAAGCGGTTCCCACGGAAGTATCGCCGGGAGTGCCAACGCGACCGCTCCCACGGAAGACAGTCGAAAGGCGGCCTCCGAAGGCTGGAGGAGGCGCCGTGTGACATAGGTGACGACCAACGGCGTCAGCAGGTATCCTAGGCTGTTGCCCGCGGCAATGAACGACTTGGAAACCGCGCCCGCCCCGAACCAGCGCACCGCGATCAGGAGCAGAAACGTGGTCGCCGCCGACTCGAGAATACCGGTTGTCACGGCGCGCCACCGCTCCAGGCGATACGTCAGGGCGGTGCGCTCGGGGTCCGTCACGCGGTCAGCGTAAGAACCTCCCTGAAAAATAGGAAGAACCCGCGTCGACCCAGCCAATCCATTGAACCTGTCCTCCATGAAGCCATTTCCAATCGGTGCCTCCGAAGGGTCCGCCCGCTCCGAATACATGCATTGGGCCAAGACCCGCCAGGCAGCGCGTTTCAACCTGGCCAACAGCGGCCTTTCTCCACTCCGATTTGATGAACTCGGGATCGGCGTCGATGAATTCGACCTGACTGGCCCAAGCACCTACGGGTGGCCTCCCCTCCTCGAGGCGCTCGCGGTTCATGTCGAGGTTCCCATCGACCACCTCTGCTGCGCTCAGGGGACTTCCCTCGCGAATTTCCTGGCTCTGGCCGTTTGTCTGCGACCCGGCGACGCGGTGCTGATCGAGGACCCCACTTACGCCTTGCTGGTCGACACCGCCCGGTATTTGGGTGCCGAGGTGCGGCAATTCCCACGCCGTCGGGAGGACGGCTTCCAACCGGACCTCGACGCCCTGCGCGCCGTCTTGACACCCCGGTCACGCCTGATTGTCGTCACGAACCTCCACAACCCAAGCAGCGCCAGGATTCCCGATGCAACGCTGATGAAACTCGCGGAGATCGCCGGCAATGCCGGGGGCCATCTCCTGGTCGACGAGGTGTACCTCGACGCCGCCTTCGACCCAGCGCCAAGGACGGCACATCGGCTGAGTGACCTCATTGTGTCGACGAACAGCCTGACGAAGGTTTACGGGCTCAACGGACTTCGCTGCGGTTGGGCCGCCGCATCCCCCACGCTGACCGAGCGCATGTGGCGCCTGAACGATCTGCTGGGTGTGATTCCGGCCCATCCAGCGGAATGCCTGAGCCTGGTCGCGCTGAAACACCTTCCGGCGCTCCGGAATCGTTCCCGAATCCTCCTTGAAACCAACCGGCGTGCTTGGAATGTCTTTCTTGCCCGGCGCGAGGACCTCGATGACCGTCCCCTGACATGCGGAACCGTGACGTTTCCCCGGTTGCGGGAAGGGAAGGTTGAAGCGCTATGCGAGCTCTTGCGGGAGCAATTCGAGACCACGGTCGCCCCGGGCCACTTTTTCGGCATGGCGGATTCGTTTCGCGTTGGCCTTGGGGCGCCGCCGGAGATCTTTGAAGAGGGCCTGCGACGACTCGGCCTCGCCCTCGACAGTCTGCAAACGCTTAGGGTCGCCTGAGAGCCGCCTGAAAAGTAGGAAGGGCCCTATTTTCGCAGGAAAGGCTGGCTCGGAGCGATCTCAGTCACGCCAGAATTGCGACTCGGCGGGCGCCCGATACTGCACCTCCATCCGTGGGGTCTCGATCCGGGCACCTCCCCGAAAGAGGGATTCAACCGCCGACAACATCATCCCGGAGGTGAGGAGGGTTCGCTGGACAGGATAGGGCGCCTTTCGATCGAGAATCATCCGTTCGATATGGTGGACCAATGGGTTGAAGAAATCGGCGGTCGTGGCGCTGGTGCCGGGCATGGGCAGATACATCTGACAGGCTATGACATTGCCATTGTCCGCGCGAAGGCCGGCATAGTTGAAGTCCCGGATCGGCAGCAGAAACATGGTCGTCTGGAAACCGTCGCGGTGGTCGATGAAATAGGCCACCGGATCCTCGAAGACCTTTCGAGCCCAGGCGTACGTCACGGGATCGGTGGGATAGCCCTCCTCGACGGGCAGGTTGTGGCTGCGTGACAGCGCGCAGACAAGGAGACGTTGAGTGTCCGGCCGGCGATCCATGGTGTCCCAAACCCGACCGCCGCGGAGGGCCTGGACGGCCGAGATGCCCACCTCACCGCCGCGGCGGCGCTCCGACATGCATTGGGCGGTTTCGAGCGCATGAAAATCGTACGAATCGACCCCGCCATAGCCTGCACAAAGACTTTCGCGCAGGGGGATTCCGCGGGGCACATCGACCGGGGGCAGGCGCCACGTCACGGGCAGCGACGACCCCGCAAGGAACGGGAATTCGAGTCGGCGGGAATCCGCGACCATTTCCACGCAGTGATCCCATTCGGTAGACAGATGTTTGTCACTGAAGACAGGCACGGACCGGCCGCTCTCCTCGAAGACCTTCACCACCTCCTTGAACCAAGGGTATCGCGGATAGAGCGTCTGACCGCGCTCGTTCTTCGGGTAGTTTCCGTGCTCGCCGATGATCACGACTCCGTCGACCGCCAGCTTCCGGCCACCCAGGCAGATTGCCTCCCGAAGATTCGGATAGATGGGGACATTGTGTTTTCTGGCACGTTTCCGGGCGAGATCGCCTTCGGGAAACTGGTCAATGTAGAGGGCAACCAGATCGACCTGGGGCCGACGCCAGGCACCCCGCCACCCGTACCCGGTGAGGAAGCGGTCGATGAAATGCTGGGCGTGCGAGTGTTGGAAGACCACCGTACCGATGAGCGCGATCTTCTTCCTGGGTTCGGTTGACGTGGCGGCTGCGGCTGCCGTGGAGGCGGCAAGGGCACCCAGGAAGCCGCGGCGATCGACGTGTGGCAGGGGCATGGGATCATCCTGCCCTTCCGCCCCATGCGGCCGACAGGCGAAACTTTTCACGCAGCCTCACCGACGCGAGCCGGCTCGCGGCCCCAGGCAAGGTGCAAGACCACCCACGCGGCAAGCGGAAGGAATCCTGCCACCACCAGGCCCGTGTTGAAGGACCCGGTGCGATCGACCAGCCATCCGAAGATCGGTTGGGCCATGGCGGGGAGGATCCAGGCAGCGACACTCGCGATGCCGGTGATCCGTCCCTGGTGGTCACCCGAGATATCCTGGGTGAAGGCGTGGTAGATCGGAAACAATCCCAACGCCCCCGCGCCAATCACCAGGAGGAGGAGGCCGAGAACCCAACTCCGGCCGATCACCGGGATGGCCGCACACAACGCGCAGAGCAGTCCGCAGGCCCCGAACACGAGCAAGCGAGCTTCCGTGACGGTGAATCGACGGTGAGCCAGCCACACCGCCAGGGCCCCGGCTCCGAGACACCCCACATCGGTGGCCAGAAACCAGGCGGAGTTGAAATACAGGGCCGCCGATTCCGTCCAGCCCCTGCCTTCCTGCAGGAATTTGGGCAGCCAGGCGCGGAGGATTTGCCACATCGTGTTGATGCTCGCGACAACGAAGAAGAGCACCAGCATGCGGCGGCTGAAGATGAGCCGGGTCAGCGGCAACGGAGACTTCGCCGGGTCCGGCATTTCGGCCGGAGCCGGCGTGAGGTCCCGAGGACCGACGAGCAGGAACCAAAGCGCGACCCATACGACGCCGATCGCGCCGATCAGGATGAAGGCGGGTCGCCAACTCCCGGGTGCCGGCGTCAACAGGGCGTTCATGATCAGCGGGGTGATGATCGCGCCGATCGATGTTCCGCTCTGGAGGACTCCGTTTCCGAGGGACCGATCCCGGGCGTCCAGCAGCGCACGGGTTGCCTTGACCCCGCACGGCCAGTGGCCGCTCTCGAAAAACCCGAGAAAGGTCCGGCACACGAGAAGGCCCGTGAAGGAATGCGTGAAGCCGGTCGCGAAGCCGACGAGTGACCACAGGACAAGGACAGCGGCATACAACCGCCGCAGGGGCAGGCGATCCGCCAGGAATCCGAAGACCAGCGAACCTGCGGCGAAGGCATAGCCGAACCACGCCTCCAGGTTTCCGTATTGCTGCTGGGTGAGGTGAAACTCGTGGGTGATCCGAACCGCCGCATTGGCAAGCGTCTGTCGATCCATGTAGTTGATGGCGGAGGCGAGCAATAGCAGGCCGCAGACGATCCATCGTCGCTGTGGGTTCCTCGGGGGGGTAGTCATCCGGTCCCTCATGCCTTTCCTCGCACCCGGCAGGCCCGGGCGGCGCGCCTTCGAATCAGCCATCCCATGACCGACCGTCCCACGCGATGACCCGCTCCAGGAACGTCGTGACGTCGTTCGTGAATCGGGCGAACAGTTTCTCGCCCTTGGAGGCGTCGGCTGCGTCGGGTCGTCCGATGTGGCCGTCCGTCGTCCGCTCGAGTGTGATCCAACCCCGTGCCGCGGGCGCGAAACCTTTGCCTGCCGCCACGGGTGCCACGTGGCGATGGTCTTCGACGAGTTCCGGCGCGAGACGAAGAATCATCGAGGTCTCCCATTCGCATGCGTGGCCCATCTCCGCCTGGACAAACCCATCCGCGGCCGCCGGCGACGCTTCCGCCCCGAGGCTCCAATAGGTGGCGAAGAGGAGGAGCAGGTCGATGCGCTCACGATGGCGCTGGCGAAGCTCAAAGATGACCTGTCGTCCCGGGACCTCATTCCCGCCGTGGCCGTTCAGGAACACAAGGCGCCGGAACCCGTGTCGAATGACGTTTTCCGCCAGACCATGGAGGAGGTCAAGATACACGCGGGGGGCGGCAGACAGTGTGCCGGGAAAGTCCAGATGGTGATCTGAGTTTCCCAGCCACATCAGGGGTGCGAAGAGAGCGTGATCCTGCAAGCGCTCAGACACTCGGCGAACGATCTCCCCAAGGAGAAGGCTGTCCGTGAACAGCGGCAGGTGACGTCCATGCTGCTCGAGGGCGGCGACCGGGACCACGACCGGAATGTCTTTCCGCAGGGCGGCCACGGCCGGCCAAGTGAGGTCCATCAGGTGCATGATGCAGACCATGCGTCAGGAACCAGGCGCTGCGCGAGCCTGGGCCTGAGGGCCGTGGATTGCACTCACGGCATTCGCGGCGGATTCCTGCTCGAGCATCAGGAGTTCACGGTTGCCTCAGGTTGTCGGACAGCGGTAGGCTGGATCGATGCCTCTCCCGTTTTCGCGAACACTGTGCCTGGGCTTCATCGCCGGAGTCGTCTTGAGCGGTGCGCGGGTTGCGATCGCGGCCCCGGCGGTCGAAGTCCTGCCGCAATCCGATCGCGTGGTCATCAAGGTCGACGGGCAATTGCTCACCGAACTCCACTGGACCGACACACCCAAACCCTACTTCTTCCCGCTCCTGGGCCCCGGGGGCCTTCCCATGACGCGCAATTACCCGATGCGGAAGGATGCCGACGACGAGGAGAAGGATCATCCGCATCACCGTTCCCTGTGGTTTGCGCACGGAGACGTCGACGGAATTGATTTCTGGGCGGAAGGGCGGGGCAAGGGCCACATCGTCCAGCAAAAGATCCTCGAGGCCCGGAGCGGGAAGGATGAGGGAGTGCTGAAGACCACTGACCACTGGGTCGCCCCGGACGGCCGCGTGGTCCTGGAGGATGAACGGACCGTCGTGATTCATCGGAATGCGGCGGGTCGGCTCTTCGATTTCAACGTCACCTTGAAGGCCCCGGAGGGCACCAACGTGACGTTCGGTGATACGAAGGAAGGGACGATGGCCGTCCGCCTGGCGGAGAGCATGCGTCTGAAGCCCAACAAGCACTACGCCGGCCAGCCCACCGGACACATCCTCCAGGACACCGGAGTCAAGGACGGCGCGACCTGGGGCAAGAGGGCGTTCTGGACGGCCTACACCGGGCCGGTGAACGGCCATCCGATGACCCTGGTGATTTTCGATCATCCCTCCAACCTACGACACCCCACCTGGTGGCACGTCCGCGACTATGGACTCTTCGCTGCCAACCCGTTTGGTCAGCACGATTTTGAACAGAAGGCGGCGGGAGCAGGTGACTTCGTCCTCAAAGGCGGTGACAGTCTCACGTTCCGGTATCGATTCCTGCTGATGAGCGGCGAACCCGATCCGGCCGACCTTGACCGAATGGCCTCCAGCTTCGCCCACTAGAGAAGACCCGCTGAGAAAAGGCTCGTCCGTCGGAATGCCAGAATCGCGACCCTTCCAACAACTCCCGAAAGCCAACGCCAGTCCAACCGTCCCATGAATTCACGCCTATCCCGTCGTTCCTTTCTTAAAACCACTGCGCTCGGCTCAGCCGTGCTCGGCTTGCCGGCCGCGTCCTGGAATCGCGTCCGAGGGGCCAATGACGCCCTGCGGGTGGCCGTCGTCGGGTTCCACGGTCGCGGCGAGTCTCATATCAGCGGTTTTTCCAAAATACCCGGTGTTCGACTCGCGGCGCTTTGCGACTGCGACAGCAAGGTCCTCGAAGCGGGGGTGAAGAAACTCCAGAGCCAGGGACACGACGTCAAGGGTTACCGCGACGTGCGCGACTGTATTGCGGACAAGGACATCGACATCATCTCGACCGCGACACCCAACCACTGGCACTCGTTGATCACGGTCTGGAGTTGCCAGGCCAACAAGGACGTCTACGTCGAGAAGCCCATCTCTCATAACGTGTGGGAGGGGCGCAAATCCGTCGAGGCCGCGCGAAAGTACAAACGCATCGTCCAAACGGGGACGCAAAGTCGATCCAGTCACGCCATCCGGGATGCGGTCGCGTGGGTGCGTGGGGGCAACCTGGGCAAGATCCAGGTTTCCCGCGGACTCTGCTACAAGCCGCGTCAAAGCATCGGCAAGGTGGACGGGCCCCAGCCGATCCCGGAATCGATCGATTACAACCTCTGGTGCGGCCCCGCTCCCATGGGGCCCCTCATGCGAAAAAACCTTCATTACGATTGGCACTGGGATTTCGCGACCGGCTGCGGGGATCTTGGAAACCAGGGGATACATCAGATGGACATCGCCCGCTGGTTTCTGGGGGTCAGTGAACTCTCGCCGGTCGTCATTAGCACAGGGGGCCGGTTGGGGTATGTCGACGACGGCAACACCCCGAACACGCAGATCGTCTATCACGGATATCCCGACGCGCCTCTCATCTTCGAGGTTCGGGGTCTGCCGAAGGACAAGGCGAGCCAAACGTCCGGCTGGGGCGCCAATATGGACAAGTACATGGGCGGACAGATCTCCGTCATCGTGCATTGCGAGGACGGTCATGTCCTGATCCCGAATTACAGCAGGGCAATCGCCTTTGATAAAGCCGGCAAGGAGATCAAACGGTGGGATGGCGCGAAGGACCATTTCGAAAACTTCATCGATGCGGTCCGCAGCCGGCGGTCGAAGACCTGAATGCGGACATCCTGGAGGGTCACCTTTCCAGCGCCCTCTGTCACACGGGGAACGTCTCCTACCGCATTGGCCACAAACAGGCGCCTGATGCGATCCGTGAGCAGATCAAGCAATACAAGGACCTGGACGAGGCGTATGACCGCATGGTCGAGCATCTTCGCCGGAATGAGATTGATCTCGATGTCGACCAACTGACTCTTGGCATGGGCTTGCGAATGGATCCCAGCGCCGAACGCTTCATCGACAACGCCGATGCGAACACGCTCCTGACTCGCGAGTACCGCAAGCCTTTCGTCGTCCCCGAGACGGTCTGATCAGCGGGCAGGTCGAAGCGAGTTTTCGGATCCGGCTCGTGGTGGCGAACACCCGTTCGCCACCACGAGCTATTTGACGGTCTGGCTTTCCTCCGTGGCATTCGAGAAAGGAATTGTCAGAATGAGATGAGCTGAGGAACGCCCATTGCGCGGCGCGAGATTTCCGCGATAGCCTGCGACCATGAAGGGCGGGCCGCAGGGCAGGTCCAGCATGCCCCCTCCCGTTGAACCTGGGTTCACCCTGGTGGAGTTGCTTGTCGTGGTCGCGGTGCTTGCAATTCTCGCCAGTCTTCTTTTTCCCGCCTTGTCGCAAGGAAAACGTGCGGCTGTGGCAATGAAGTGCCGCAGCAATCTTCACCAACTGGGCGTTGGCCTTGGGATTTATGTCGATGATACGGGTGTGTACCCGTCGATGGACCTCAATTGGTGGGATGTCATGAGTCAACTGGTGGGTCTGCCAGCCCGGGACCGCGGTGTGCTCCGATGTCCTTCGCGACCCGGAACTTCCACCATTGCCCCCGACGGCACGCGGATCTACCCGCAGCCGAAACCCTACGGATACAATGCGCTGGGCTATCGAAATGCGAGCAATGCCAGCCCCGAGAGGAATCTCGGCCTTGGAGGTGAGGTGAAATCCGCAGGCACGCCGGCGCGATGCCTCCGGGAAGCCGAGGTGCTCGTCCCTGCGGATATGCTGGCGATTGGGGATGCCCTGATGCTGCTACCAGCCCCGTTAAGTCCGGTGAAGAAGGACTCCGTGATGGTTGCGGGTGACGAAATGCTCCGGGTTGAAAGAATGAGCTTCAACGGTGGATCCCCAAGCCTCAATGCCGCCTCGATGGCTGAGGCTGCGGCGAGACACGAAAACCGAGGGAATGTGACCTTCTGCGACGGTCACACCGCGGCTCTGACGTTCCGACAACTCTTTCTCGATCCTTCGGATGAATCGCTCTGCCGTTGGAACAATGACCACCAGCCGCACCGGGCTCCGTAGAGAAACCTTCCAATAACCGGCATCGGAATCGCACCAGGCGCAATTGTCTGTCCCTGACTGGGGATCCGTCCCTGACTGGGGATCCGGTGCCGGGACCCGTCGCCAAATCCGTGGCGATCGACGTCGATGACCGGCAGTCCACCTGGCGATCGCGCGCACGTCGACGGTTGCGGGCTGCCAACTGAAGGGTGATTGCCTGCCCCCCCCTGAGTCGACTCGGCGACCGCCGGAAACGGCGCGAATTGGGCTGCGACGAATCAAACCGGAACACCGCGGATTGTTTGATGAGTATGTCGAACAGCGGCGAATCGAATTCCTTGCTGCGTTTCAGACAAGCTCGAATCCCGTGTCGGACCGACTGGCCACGCACCATGTGCCCGACACGGTGACCGTGGAATCGCTGGGCCACGGAAAGTACCGGGTTGTCATCGCTTCCAGCAAAGGAATCTCCCATGCCAGCGTGGAAATCTCCGCGGCTCGGTGACGAGCGGACGACCGCCAGGGCGGTGCTGCCTCGGACGAAAGCTTCCTGTCGGTGACCTAGCCTGACTTCCTCGACCCTGTAACGCAAAGCCAACAAAACCGAGATATTCTCGATCTTGTCGGGCTACAAGTCTATCGGCTGGGCGGCGAGGCAAAGAGCGATGTCAGCTGCAGCTTTTGCAGTTGGGCATGCAGATTCTTCGGAACTTCGGTCATGACGGCACGATGAACGTGCTCGCCCATTCGCAGTTGGCCCAGGCGAATGGTCTGAAGGTGGCGCAGGATGCGCGGAACCTCCTCGATCTCTCCCTTGGCACGCCATTCTCCCCCCAGGCGTGCGCTGAGCCAGTACGCCAAGAAACACAGGCGGACATGGTTGACCACCCGGTCGGCTCGCCAGTGAAAAATCGGTCGAACTTCCAGGTAACTCTTCAGTTCACAGAATGCCTCCTCCACGTCCAGTAATCCCTTGTAATGACCCAAGACCTGCGCCCCCGGACACGTCTCGATGGATTCATTGGTGTGCAGCAGATACCACCCATCTTGGTGGGATTCCTGGGCAATCACCTCGGCTTTGCGTTCCCATTGCAGTTGGCCCTGCGCATCGACACGGTAGCTGAAATACTTGTGGGCCTTGAGTCGTTGCAGGTTTCGCCCCACTTGGCTGGCCAGCTTCTGGGAATCCACTTTCTTGCGCTTCACTGCCGCCAGGCGGGTTAACTCCGCTTCGCCTTTGGCAATCCGGCTTTGGCGCCGCTCTTGATCTCCTTGCTGACGCCATGGGCCGCCGGCAATCACGTAGCGCTTCGATTGGTGGGTGATCTCGATGAGTGCTTGGCGATCCCCCAACTCCAGTTGTTTCTCCAGCGCCAGTTCCGCGACCAGGCTTTGCAGCGTCGCCGCCGAGAGGCGGGTCACGTAGCCCAGGTTGGCTTCGCTCAGCGCCGCCAAATTGATCACGCTGCTCATGCCTCCATCAAAGACGAAGGTCGCCTGCGTGATCCCGAAGCGACGCCGCAAGGTGTGCAACAGCCCTTGGAGCGTCTGGGTGTCATTGCGGTTGCCTCGGAGGATCGACACGTGCAAGGGGAGACCCTCGGTGTCGGTCGCCACCGCCAGGATGATCTGGGGACGATCCCCGCGGTGATCACGACTATGGCCGTAGGCGGCCAGGTGCTCCGGACCTTTGCCTTCAAAGTAGACACTGGTCAGATCGTAGAGGACCAGACGCACCGCTTGGGGAAAGGCTCGTTGGTAAAGTTGCTTTTCCAGGCTCACCCAGTGGCCGTTGAGTTGATCCATCGCGGCGTAAATATCGTCCTCGTTGAACGATTCGGTGGGATCCAGTTCACAGGCTTGAGCCAGCCAGGTGCCCTGAGCTTGGGAAGCCAACGAGAGCTTGGCGCAGGGAAAGAGGAGCCGGCTATAAATAACGGCCTTGAGCAGACCGCGCTGTCGGGCAGAGCCGATGTCGGCGAAGAGTTCGGGGAGGTGAAAGCGTGTCCAGGCGTGGTTGAGGACTGCGAGGCCGCCGTAGTCGAGGGCGTCGTGGAGTTGAATCTGATCGGCCGGCAGGAAGTCCTGGCCCTTCAAAGAGGCGGCGATGAGATCCCGAGTGTGAGCCGGCAAATCGGTAATGTTGCAGACGGTGCGAGAGCGCGGGCCATTGGGAGTGCGAAAAGACTCGCGAACGAGGTAGGAGCGGTAGGTCTTGCCGTTCTTGCGGGAAGACGATGTGGTCTGCACGAACACGGGCTACACTCTCAACGAAGAACTCATGGCATTTCAACAAAATTCGTAGACTACTTGACTAAAATACTTGCTACACGTTTCTGCAAAAGCCCAATGAATCAGCTATTTTCGCTCAAATCTCCAGGAAGCCAGGTTAGCCCGTAAATCGACGAACGGCCACGGTCGCGTTGTGGCCGCCGAATCCGAAGGAGTTGTTCAGGGCGACATCGACTCGAACCTCCCGGGCGATGTTGGGCACGTAGTCGAGATGACACTGCGGGTCGGGTTTCTCATAATTGATGGTAGGCGGGATGACCCCGGTCTCAATCGCCTTGCAGCAAATCGCCATTTCCACAGCCCCGGCAGCACCCAGCATATGCCCGGTTGCCCCCTTCGTGGAACTCACGGGAAGTCGGCCGGCGCCGTCGCCAAAAACCGCCGCGATGGCCTGGGTCTCGCTGATGTCACCCTGCTGTGTCGATGTGCCGTGGGCGTTGATGTAGCTGACGTCCTCCGGTCGAAGGCCGGCTGATTTCAGGGCGTGGCGCATGCACCGTGCCGCGCCCTCACCTCCCGGCGATGGCGCGGTGAGATGATGGGCGTCCGCCGTATTGCCATAGCCGACGATCTCGCAATAGATGCGGGCGCCACGACGGCGGGCATGCTCGAGGTCCTCAAGCACCAGGGCGCCACCGCCCTCGCCCATCACGAACCCGTCGCGATCCGCGTCGAACGGTCTGGAGGCGTGGCGTGGATCGTCGTTGCGGGTGCTCAGCGCCTTCATCGCGCAGAATCCACCGATGCCCAGCGGGACGACGGCGGCTTCGGCGCCTCCGGCAAACATGACATCGGCGTCTCCCATTTTGAGGGTCCTCCAGGCCTCTCCGATGGCGTGCGTGGAGGTGGCGCAGGCGGAGCAGGTGGCGACACAGGGTCCCCGAAGGTGGTGGTAGATGGAGAACACCCCCGCGCCCATGTTGAGAATGAGCATCGGGATCATGAAGGGAGAGACCCGGCCGGGGCCGCGGGCGAGGAGGATCTTGTGCTGCTCGGCGGTGGTCTCGAGGCCGCCGATCCCCGAGCCGATGAACACGCCGATGCGATCGCGGTCGCTGGCGTCGAGGTCGAGGTGGGAATCCCGAAGGGCCTGCCAGGCCGCGTGGACGGCAAAATGCACGAATCGATCCGTGCGACGGACTTCCTTGGGAGACGGAAACGCCGGTGACGGGTCAAAATCGCGCACCTCAGCCGCAATCTGGCAATCGAAGCCGGTGGGATCGAAATGGCGGATGCGATCGACGCCGCAGCGGCCCTGAACGAGGTGATTCCAGAACGAGGCGAAATCGTTGCCGACGGGGCTGACGACACCGAGGCCGGTGACGACGACGCGACGGTCGGTCCAGGAATTCGACATGGACTTGAAAAACGGGGCAGCGGCGGCATGAGACCCGCCCGGCTGCCCCGCAGGAATTCTAGTGATTTATTTCTGGCGTTCTTCGATGTACTTGATGACGTCGCCGACGCTCTGAAGCTTTTCGGCCTCCTCGTCGGGAATTTCCTGGCCGAATTCCTCCTCGAGGGCCATGACGAGTTCGACGGTGTCCAGCGAGTCCGCACCGAGATCTTCGATGAACTTCGCCTCGGCCGTGACCTGGTCTTCTTTGACCCCGAGCTGGTCGACGATGATTTTTTTGACCCGCTGTTCGATGGATGTTTCTTGGTCCGCCATGGGAGCCGATGTGTTGTTAGCGCGTGTCTGTTAGGGGGAGGGTGGGGAGGCGTCAAGCCCCGAAACTGTCGATAGGAGGGCAACCATGTCACATCACGAGCCCGCCGTCGACCACGAGCACCTGCCCCGTGACGTAGGCGCCGCCCGGTCCGGCAAGGTAAAGAACCGCCTGTGCAATGTCCTCGGCTTCCCCGAACCGGTTCAGAGGAATGCGTTTGACGAGTTCGGTGCGCCACTCCTCCTTCAGGACCGCGGTCATGTCGGTCTGGATGAATCCCGGGGCGACCGCGTTGCAGGTGACGTGGCGGGACGCGAGTTCGCGCGCGACCGATTTGGTGAACCCAATGAGGCCCGCCTTGCTGGCCGCATAGTTGGCCTGGCCCGGGTTTCCCATCAGGGCGGCCACGGATGTGATGTTGATGATTCGACCCGACCGCTGCCGCACAAACGCGCGCATGAAGGCGCGGGTGAGGTGAAAGGCGCCTTTGAGATTGGTATTGAGGACGGTGTCCCAGTCGTCGTCGCTCATTCGCATGAGCAGACCGTCGCGGGTGACACCGGCGTTATTGACCAGGATATCGACCGTGGAGGTCTCCTGGACGACCCGGTCGGCCATGGACTGCACCGCGGCGCCGTCAGCGACGTCGATGGCCCACGGCCAGGCGCGGCGTCCGGCGGCGCGAACTTCACCCGCGACCTTCTCCGCGTTCTCCGAGGTTCGGGAGATACAGACGACGTCCGCGCCCTCGGCGGCGAAACGCAGGGCGATGGCGCGGCCGATGCCTCGTCCGGCCCCGGTGACCACGGCGATCCTGCCCTGGAGTTGGCTCATCGTCCGGAGAGAGTGGCAGAGGGTGGCGTGGGGATGTCAAATGCTGTGCTCGGGACGAGATCGGTTCCTTCGTGCCAGGCCATGCCGGTCGGTTCAGCCGCCGTGGTACCCGAGCAACTGGCGTTCCTGAATCAACCGGGCGACTTCGGGCGGGACGCGGTCCACCCAGCCGCCGTCGCCGGAGCGCAACTGTTCGAGGACATCGCGCGAGAAGATGGACAGGAACTCCGGATGGTATTCCCGAATGGCCTGGATGAAGTGATTCTCGAGCAGATAGGCGTAGAGGTGACGGAGGTGCGGTTCGACCAGGAGATTGCCCGCAGTGATGATCGAGCCTGTTGCGGGGTCCTGGAACGGGTAGACGTAGAGCTTGAGTTCGTTTTTGAACAGGCGGCCGAAGGATTCGAGGATGCCGCCTTCGAGGTCGGTATAATACTTTTCATTGAAGATCTCCCGAAGGCTCGGCAGGCCCATCACGATTCCGATCTTCTTCTTGGTGGACCGGAAAAGGTAGGCGGCCAGACGATGGAACTCGCCGTAGTTCGAGATCAGAACGGTCTTGCCGACGGTCCCCAGCAGATCCACGCGATCCAGGAAATCGCGCGGATCGATGGTTCCCCCATCCAAAAGGTTGTGAAGGGTCATTTCCATCACGACGCGCAGATCGGCCCCCAGGACACCAGGTTCCTGAACGAACTGCGCCTGCGCGCACTGGAGCATGTCGAGGGTGACCTTGGTCGGAGGGCGAAAGGTGCCGCGTTCGACGAGGATGTTCTTTTTGTAGAGCACCTCCGAGGCCTGCACGACCTCGCCATCGGCGGTGAACATCGCGGCGTTGGTGAGACCGAGCTGGACGAGTTTGAGACTGACAAGGCGGTTGTCGAAGACCGACGCGTTGAAGGCGGGCCCGCAGACCTTGGCCATGTCGACCTCGACACGACCCTGGCCCAGGTCGTCCGCCAGGGAACGCAGGAACGTCTCGAGATCGCCGTGGAGGTTGAGGGCCGCGTAGATGAGGTTGACCCCCATGATTCCCAGCGCCTCCTGCTGCTGCAGATTCTCGTGGTCCAACATCCGGACATGGACGATGACCTCGGAGGGTTCACTGGCCGGGTGTTGCTGGAATCGGACGCCCATCCAGCCGTGACATTCCTCGCGGTGATGGAAACTCTGGGCGGCCACGGTGTCGGCGAAGACGAAGAAACGCGTCGTGGCGCCGCGGGTGTGCGAGAGCCGCTCAATGAGGAGGCCGTACTCGTGGTCGAGCATCTGCTGCATTCGGGAGCGGCTGACGTAGCGTTCGGTAGGTCCGTAGATGGCGTCGCTGACCGTCATGTCGTACGCCGAGATGGTCTTCGCGATCGTGCCGCTGGCGCCGCCCACGCGGAAGAACCACCGGGCGACCTCTTGTCCGGCGCCGATCTCGGCAAAGGCGCCATATTTGGTGGGGTCGAGGTTGATCTGGAGGGCCTTTTGATGCGTGCCGAGGCTTTCGCCGGTCCTGGGTTCCGGCAGGCACACCAGCTTGTCTTTCAACGTCTCCACGAAAGGGACTATTCGAGAGGGTGCCGACGGGGGCAAGCGAACGGGAGATTTGGTTTCCGCTGGACGCCCTGCCCGTACACATTCGGCGAGTGCCATTCGCGATCTGCAACGAGATCTACCAGGGCTGGCCGCTGGCGGATTTGTGCGCGCACGCCGCGAGCGCGGGCTACGATGGAGTGGAGTTGGCGCCGTTCACCCTGGCGCGAAGGGTGACCGATCTGACGACCTCGGATCGCACCCGGATCCGCGACACGGCCCTGAAGGCAGGGGTGGAGATCGTCGGATTGCATTGGCTGCTGGCGCAGACGGAGGGCTTTCACCTGACGCACCCCGACGCCTCGGTTCGAGATCGGACCGCGGCGTACCTGCGGGCCCTGGTGGATGCCTGCGCGGATGTCGGCGGGCGGATCCTGGTGTTCGGATCGCCGAAGCAACGGAGCCTCTGTTCCGGCGTGACGTATGAGCAGGCATGGGAATGGGCCACGGAGGTCTTTCGCGGCGTGGTGCCGCGCGCGGAGGAACGAGGGACCGTCGTGTGCCTGGAACCCCTGGCCCCCTCCGAGACCGACTTCATCAACACCGCCGCCGAGGCGCGAAGGTTCGCGGGTCAGTTTGGCGGGCACGCCCTCAAGATTATCCTCGATGTGAAGGCCATGAGTTCCGAGGGAATCCCCATCCCCGAGATCATCCGCGAATCGGCGGGGGCCTTCGATCATTTCCATGCCAATGACCCCAACCTGAAGGGCCCCGGATTTGGCGAGATGAGGTTCGGTCCGATCGCGTCGACGCTGCGCGAGGTCGGGTATAACGGTTACGTTTCCGTGGAGGTCTTTCGGTTCGAAGAGGGTCCGGACGTCATTGCCCGGCGGAGCCGCGAATGTCTGCGGGCCGCGTTTGGCGCTTGAACGGAGACTGGATCCATGGCCGCTGAATCCCCGCTGACATCCAGCCCCGCCGCGCCCGGGGTCGATCTGCTGGATCCCCACGCGCTCGCGCACGCGGAGCGACTCGGACTGCACGCGCGGCTGGTCGTCGAGGGATATCTTGCCGGAGAACATCGGTCGCCGTACTTCGGTTTCGCGACGGAGTTTGCGCAGCATCGGGAGTACTCCCAGGGAGACGACCTCCGGCACCTGGACTGGAAGGTGCTTGCGCGCACGGACCGCCTTTATGTGAAGCAGTACGAGCAGGAGACGAATTACGTGGCGCAGGTGCTCCTCGATGGCAGTGAATCGATGCGGTATGGGTCGGGCCCGCTGACGAAGCTTCTGTACGGCAAACAACTCGCGGCGTGCCTGGCGTACCTGATCCTTCTTCAGCGGGATGCGGTGGCGGTGGGACTGTTCGACGCGGCGCTCCGGCGGTACCTGCCGCGAAGCAACAATCGCGCGAACATCCATGTGATCATGGCGCAACTGGCCGGCTTCGAGGCGGCCGCGCAGACCCAGATCGGCGCCGTGCTTCATGAGATGGCGCGTCAGACCCCGCGAAAGGGGATCGTCGTCCTGATCAGCGATCTCTTCGACGATGAGGACCAGGTGCTCAAGGGCATTCAACACCTGCGGTATGTCGGGCATGAAGTGATCGTGTTCCACGTGCTGGATCCCGCGGAACTGGAGTTCCCCTTCACCGGCAACATCGAGTTTGTCGGCCTGGAGGGAATCCCTCCGGAACGGGCGAGGGCGCAGGAGATCCGCCGGACGTACAAGCGCGAGGTGCAGGGTTTTTGCGCCCGGATCCGGGAGGGCTGCGAACGCAATCAATCCCACTATGTCCTTGTCAACACGGCCGACGCCCTGCGCGACACCTTGAGCGGGTACCTGGCGTTTCGCCGGAAGACAGGGAGGCTGCGACGGGCCGGGCACTGAAGCCTGCCGGCCGTCTCCACGATGTCGTTTCTCAATCCAGCCCTGCTGGGATTCACCGCCGCAATCGCGGTACCGATCCTCATTCACCTGCTCAATCGGCGCCGCTTTCGCCGCGTCCCGTGGGCGGCGATGCGGTTCCTCAAGGCGAGCCTCGAGCGGAATCGCCGGCGCATGCAATGGGAGGACCTTCTGTTGCTGATCCTCCGGTGCCTGGTTGTCCTCCTCCTGGCACTGGCGCTCGCCCGGCCCGCCCTGCGCGCTGCCACGGGATTCCTTCAGTCCGGGCGCGCGGCGGCCGTGATTGTGCTGGATCGCTCGGGGAGCATGTCCGCGGGCGACGGTGTCCACTCGCGCTTTGAACTCGCGCGACAGGCGGCGGATGCGGTGCTGGATGCCTTTCCGACGGGATCGCCGCTGGCGGTCGTTCTGGAAGGAATTCAGACCGACGTACCGATCGCCGAACCGACCTATGATTTGAATCTGGTCCGCAAGGTGCTGCGCGAGGCGCCTCCGAGTGAGCTGGGCACCGATCACTCGGTTGGGATCAGTCGGGCGCTCACGATTCTCGCGGAGCAGACCTCGGTGCGAAAGGAGATCGTCCTCATTACCGATCGGCAGGCGTGGGGATGGCGACGCCTACCGGAGATCGCGCGCGCCCTGGGCGAGGTCGCCCGGGACACGCGCCTGCGGGTGGTGCAGGTCGGGGAACCCCTCGACGATAATCTCGCCGTGACCAGCCTCTCAAGGTCCGCTGGATTCGCGTCGGCGGGGGAACCGATCCGGTTTCACGCCGAGATCTCCAACCGCGGTTCGACTCCGGTCAGGCAGGTGCGCGCAACGCTACACGTCGACGGCGGACCAGCGGTCGATGAGGCCCTCATGGACACACTGGCCGCGGGCGAGACGCGCCGCCTGACGTTCTTCGGACGCCTTCCGAACCCGGGGTTCCACGCCGTGCAGGCGCGCCTCGCGGAAGATCGTCTGCCGGCGGATGACCGCCGCGACCTGGTCGTTCGGGCGCTGGAAACCGTCCGCGTGCTGGTGGTGGACAGTGATCCCGGAGCGAATTCGGCCTTCTTCCTGAAGAACGCCCTTCAACCGGTGCCGCCGGACGCGGCGCCCCATTATTTCCTCCAGCCACGTGTCGTGCCGGCGGGCCAGCTCGCCTTCATCCGCCTGGCAGACTACGACGCGGTCATTCTGGCGGATCTGCCGACATTTTCGCCGCCGGTCCTGGACGCGCTGGTGCACTACGTCCGCGACGGAGGGGCTCTCCTGGCATTTGCCGGGCCGCATGCGAATCCCGCGCCGTTCAATTCCGATGGTGTCGACAGGACGGGGCTGTTCCCGGCCTACCTGCGGGGACAGCTTGGCGAGACCAACGCGGCGGCATCCGCGACGCCGGCCGGTTTCACGCTCGCCCCCGGACCGTATGAACATCCGCTGTTCAGCTTGTGGAACGAGGCCGGTGCCGGTTCGCTGGCCTCGGTGCGGTTCCAGGCAGCCTGGCGCCTGGAACCAGCGGCCGCCCGTGCGGCCCTCACGGGCGCCGTTCCAGCCGCACAGGTCATGATCCGGTTTGCCGACGGCAATCCGGCGGCGGTGGAGGGGGTTGTCGGTCGCGGTCGGGTCCTCCTTTTCGCCAGCACCGCGGGAACGCAATGGAACGACCTCGCGGTGCGCCCGGCGTTTGTCCCGTTGCTGTATCGGGCGGTGGCGCTGGTCGCCGAGCGCCACGAATCCCAGCTCAACGTGACGACGGGCTCGCAGGTGGAGCTTCGGATGCCGTCGGAGCTGATCGGGCGGGATGTGGTCGTTCTGACGCCGGGCAAGCCCGGGCGGCGCGTCACGCGCACCGTTCGCGCGGGAGCAGACGGCGCCGTGGTTCCGTTTGGCGGGACCGATCTCGCCGGCGAATACAGGGTGGCGCTTACCGTGGACTCGCCGCCGCTGACGGCGTTCGCCGCGGCGATGGATCCGCACGAATCGGATCTGACGGAGATCACGCCAGGCGTTTTGTCGGAGATGAGACACTGGGCACAGGTGATCGACTGGTCGCCCGGACAGGATTTAAGAGCAGCCTTCGAGCGCGAACGGGTTGGGGTGGAAGTCTGGCTTCCCCTGGCGATCGGCGTCCTGGTTCTCGGGATGGCCGAAACGTGGTTGGCACAACAATTCAGCCGATCGAAATGAAGATTCGGACGGATGAGTGACCTGTTCCTCAAGCTTGTCGGGAGCCGAAGCGACGACGGGGGGAACGTCGTGGGAATGAACCTCGAGTTCCACCCGGCGGTGGGTTGGGGCGTGGCGCTGTCGCTCGTGGGAATGGCCATCGCCGTGACGTGGTGGAGCTATCGGCGGTGGGACGTCGAATTGAGCGCCGGTCGTCGGACCGTTCTCATGATCCTGAGGATCGTCGCACTGATGATCGTGGCCGGCGTCCTGTTGCGCCCGGGCCTTGGCCTCGACATCGAGGGGCTCGTTCGCCAGGAGCTGGTGCTGCTCCTGGATCAGAGCGCGAGCCTGCAACTCCGGGATCCGCGCACCGACCCCGCCGACCGGGTCAGGGCGGCGATTGCCCAGGATCGGGTTCCCGTGACCGGCGGACTCGGTCAGGCCGCCCCCGCCCTATCCATGCCGCCGCCCTCGCGCGAGGACCTCCTGCGCGGCATGTTGACGAACCGGGATCTCGCGCTCGTCGAACGATTGGGGCGGAGTTTTGATCTGCATGCGATGGGTTTCGCGGCGGGACTCCAATCCCTGGGCTCGCCCGCCGCACCGAAGACCAACCAGTCCAAGGCGTCCTCGCGGGAACTTGCCACCGATGTGGCGGACGCCCTCCACGCCGATGGACGGTTGACCGCTCTGGGGACCGCCCTTCGTGAAGTGCTGGAGAGGGAAAGGGGCAGGCCGCTCGGCGGGATCCTTCTTTTCACCGATGGAATCGATAACGCGGGGACTCAACCCCGACAGGCGGCGGAGCTCGCCAGGGAATCGGGAGTCCCGGTGCAGGTGATCGCCCTGGGCACCACCGATCCGCGGGATCTGCAGGTGGTCGACATCGCCGCTCCCGATGTGGCCTTCGTGCGCGACGAGGTGCAGGTCGCGGTCCGTCTGCGGGCCAGAGGGCTCACCGGGCAGGCGATGCGCATGCGTCTCCTGCTGGACGGCGTCCCGGTCGACGAGAGGGACATCGTCCTGGGCCCCGACGGCGAGAGCCTGGTCTCGCTGAAGTTCACGCCGGGGCAGACCGGCGATTTTGAATTGGGCGCGGAGGTGCCTGCGAGACCGGATGAAATCCTCGCGGAAAACAATCGTGGGACGCGACGTCTGCGTGTCGTGGACGACCGCATTCGGGTGTTGCAAGTGGAGCAGTCGCCCCGTTGGGAATTCCGGTATCTCCAGGCCTTGTTGCTGCGCGACCGCCGGGTGGAATTGAAATGCGTGTTGTTCGACGGGGATCCCGCCATCGCCCGGGCTGACGGGTCCCCTTACCTGGAGGGCTTTCCCACCCGGCGCGAAGACCTGTTCAACTACGACCTGATCCTCTTCGGCGACGTGGACCCTCGGAATTTCACCCCGGCGCAGCTCGAGGTGCTCTCGGATTTCGTGGCGCGGGGGGGAGGATCCCTGATCATGGTGGCCGGCAGGCGATTCAGCCCCTGGGGATACGCCGACACCCCGATGGCGCGCATGCTTCCAGTCGAATTCGACCGTGTCGTGGAGGGAACGCCGGAGACTTCGGCTCACGACCGGCCGATCAAGCTGGCCCTGACCGCCGCGGGACGGGAAAGCCCGCTGCTGCGGCTCGCCGAGGAACCTGAAGAGAATCTTCGGCGATGGGAGGGCCTGCCACCGGTCTTCTGGGTGGCACCCGTGGATGGGGCAAAGCCCGCGGCACAGGTGCTGGTTGCGAAGGACAACCCGGACGGCGCGGAGTCCGCGACGCCCGTCGTCGCACTCCAGCGTTACGGCTCGGGATGGACCATGTTTGTCGGCACCGACGACACGTGGCGGTGGCGCCGCAACGAGGGGGAACAATTCTTCGTCTCCTTCTGGGGGCGGGTTGTCCAGCGTCTCGCGATTCAACATCTCCTGAGCGGCAGTCGCAGGACGCAGTTGATCGTGGACCAGCGAAGCGCCGTCCCGGGCGAGAAGGTGGGGGTTTCGGCGCGACTGTTCACGAGCGCGTTCGAACCGGTCGCGGAACCCTCGGTCAGCGCCCGACTCGCACGCCAGGATTCCACACCGACGGGCGCCGCTGGCGGCATGGAATTTGTGTTGAGGGCAGTGCCGGACCAGCCGGGCCTCTTCCATGGTGAATTCGTGGCGCCCGCCCCCGGCCGCTACCAGCTTCGAGTGGGTGAGGAAATGCCGGTCGCAATGGATTTCTCGGTTGAGGATCGGCTGGTGGAAGCTGGTGAGACGGCGATGCAAGAGAAATCCCTTCGGGCGCTGGCGGCGGGCACCGGCGGGATGTTTTTCCGGGAAGAGGACCTGCATCGCCTGCCGGACGAGGTTCGCGCAAAGGCTCAGCGCGTGCGATCGCGTCGGATCACGGATTTGTGGTCCTCGCCGCTCTGCTTCGTGGTCATTCTTCTCGTGTTGACCGCGGAATGGGTTCTTCGGAAGTGGTGGCAACTGAAGTGACGGGCAGCGACACGCGACGCACAGCGTCCATCAGGTATGCTCCATCGTCGCGCCTCGCCATCCGGCCTTTCCTGTGAAAACAGGGCCCTTCCTATTTTTCAGACGGGCTCTCACTGCGCCAGCCAACCACCGTCCACGACGAGGTCCGTTCCGGTGATGTACGCCGCTTCGGGCAGACAGAGATGAACGACGAGCGAACCGATGTCGGCCGGATTGCCCCAGCGGTGCATTGGGATGCGCTCCAGGAACTGCCGATTCAATTCGGCATTCTCCATCAGGGGCCGGTTCATCTCGGTCGCGAATGGACCCGGGCTGATCCCGTTGACCGTGATGCCTTCAGTCGCGACCTCCAAAGCCAGGGCGCGGGTGAGCCCAAGGAGGCCGGCCTTGCTTGCCGCATAGGCGGTGCGACCCGGCAGGCCGACGTGGCTCATGATCGAGGTCAGGTTGATGATCCGCCCATACCCGCGCCCCGTCATCAGGGGGATCAAGGCGCGACACAGCAGGAAGGGGGCGGTGAGATTGGTGTCGAGCACACGCCGCCATTCCTCCAGTGAGAACTCCGTGACGGATTTGCGAATGTTGATCCCGGCGTTGTTCACGAGGATATCGACGCGCCCGAAGCGCTCGCGCACGCGGTCCCTCAGACCAGCGACGAACACCTCGTCCGTGATGTCGCCCTGGATGTCCACGGCGGCGCCCCCCGCGGCGGTGATTTCAGCAACGACCTGCCGCAAGGCATCGGCAGATCGCGCGACCGCGGCGACAGCGGCACCCGATCGCGCCACCGCCAGTGAGATCTCCCGACCGAAGCCCCGGCTCGCGCCGGTCACCACGGCCACGCGTTCGGCGAGCGGACTGGGTGTCATCGGCGCCAACATACCAGGCCCTTCCACGGGGGTCACGGCCTACGTGCCTCGGCGTCAAGGCGACGCTTTCGTCGCGGGCTCGAAGGTGAGTGCCGCCGAGTTGATGCAATAGCGAAGGCCGGTGGGCGCGGGTCCATCGTCAAAGACATGACCGAGGTGCCCGCCACACCGCGGGCAACGGACCTCGGTGCGACTCATGAAAAACTTGCGATCAGTCTGGGTCTCGATGTGTCCCGATTCGATCGGCTGCCAGAAGCTAGGCCACCCCGTCCCGGAATCGAATTTCGCTTCCGAACTGAACAGGTCGAGCCCACACCCGGCGCACCGGTAGACCCCCGGCTCGTGGTTGTTCCAGTATGCGCCGGTGAAGGCGCGCTCGGTTCCCTCCTTGCGCAAGACGCGGAACTGTTCCGGCGTGAGTTCGCGCGCCCATACGTCCTCGGATTTTTGTACCTTGTCTTTCATGTTCCAGTTCGTGACCGCGGGCGGAGGCCCGGCACCGCGAGCCGTTGATTCGAGGCCGGCCACGTCCGCCGTGCCGCCGCGCTTGCATCCCGCCAGACCGAGAAAGGCTGCCAGTCCGCCCATCAGAATCCACACGTTCACATTCATCAGCATCAGAAACGGCACCGTCGACCGTCCGCGGTTAGCGTGGCTGGAAACCGGAATGTTTCAACCCGGTGTTCAGCGACCACGCGATGAGGGTGCGGGTGCGGATGCCCCCAAGGGAAGCCAGGCGCGGCTCCGGGCGCGGTCATGGGGGAAATACTCCCATGCGGTGCCGCCGGAACCGTGGCATCGGGAAGCAGCCCACCTGGGAGCGGCCGCGGAAGTGGATCAGCCGCCGGTCTCGAATCCGGGGTACAAGGTCATTCCCCCATCGACGTAGAGGGTCGCGCCGTGAACGTAGTCACTGTCATCGCTGGCCAGCCAGACCACGACCCTGCCTATATCGCTGGGCTCGCCGATTCGCTTGTAGGGGACCAGACGCATCAGCTTGCGATAGGCTTCGGGCGTGCTCCACGCCTCGGTGTTGATCGGCGTCCGGATGGCGCCCGGCGATACGCTGTTCACCCGGATCCGGTGCGGCGCGACCTCCTGGGCGATGCTCTTCATCATCATGGCGACGCCGCCCTTGCTGGCGGCGTAGTTCACGTGCCCCGCCCATGGGATCACGTCGTGGACGCTCGAGATGCAGACGATCTTGCCGGCCGCGCACGAAACCGACGGACGGATCCCGTGGCGTTTGAACTCACGCACCGCCTCCCGCGAGCAGAGGAACTGCGCGGTGAGGTTCACCGCGATGACCCGATTCCACTGATCGAGGGTCATCTGTTCGAATGGCGAATCCGCCTGGATACCGGCGTTGTTGACGAGAATATCGATGGTCCCGAACTCCCGAATCATGGTGGCAAACATCTCCTGCACCTCGCCTTCATGCGTGACGTCCGCGCGATGGGCGTATGCGCGGGACCCGCAACGGGTGGCCTCCTGGACGACGGCATCGGCGGCATCGGGCCGGGAGACATAGTTGACGACGACATCGGCGCCGGCTTGGGCGAGGGCCAGCGCAACGCCCTGGCCGATCCCGGAATTGGCCCCGGTCACAAGGGCCTTCTGTCCCTTCAGGACTTTTTGAATTGGGCAGGCTGGCATCACGGCCTCAGGCAGGCCTTCATCGCGAAGGTGCTGCCGCATCAAGGCGCCCAGCCCATTCGCGGAGGCCGCCTCCCGCGGCTGAGTCGGAGGCGTGGCGGTCGCGGGTCGATTGTCAGCAAGCGTGTTCATAAGCGCGGGCACAACGGGCAATGGATCGGGCCCCCGCGCAAGTCCTTAGCTAAGAGGTCCGACCGGGCGTCCGCCGGGGCGGAGGCGCCCCTTCCCGCCCGTTGGACAAAAATGGAGGGAAAGCGAACAACGGGCGGTGAGCCGCCCCGCGGGACCGGCGCACGATCGGCGAGTCCTATGAAAGAGCTCAATGGCCGATTGGCGTTGGTGACCGGGGGAACGCGGGGCATTGGCAAAGCCACCGTTCTAGCCCTCGCGGAGGCCGGCGCGGATGTCGTCTTCAACTATCAGCACTCCTCAGCCCAGGCTGAGGAGGTGGCGGCCCTGGCGCGGGACAAGGGGGTCCGCTCCCAGGGATTCCAGGCGGACACCGCGAATCCCGACGAGATCCACCAGATGGTGTCGAAGATTCGCGGCAGCTTTGGCCTCATCAACATTCTCGTCCTCAATGCAGGGATCACGCGGGACAAGACCCTTCTGAAGATGACGCAGGACATGTGGGACGACGTCCTGCGCGTGAATCTGGATTCCCTGTTCGTCGTCACCCAGGCCGTGCTGCCCGCGATGATCGAGACGGGATGGGGACGAATCATCGCCGTGGCGTCCGTCGTCGGACAGACGGGCAACTTCGGGCAGACGAACTATGCCGCCAGCAAGGGAGGCGCCATCGCCTTCGCAATGAGTCTCGCCCGGGAGGTCGCAAGGAAAGGTGTGACGGTCAATGCCGTCGCCCCGGGTTTCATTGCAACCGACATGACACGACGGCTGCCGGACACGGCGCTGGAACAGGTGAAGGCGCTGACGCCGATTGGACGCCTCGGTCAGCCGGAAGAGGTGGCCGATGCGATCGCGTTTCTCGCCGGCCCGCGCGCGTCGTACATTACGGGTACGGTGCTCGCGGTGAACGGCGGGATGTATATGTAATCCCGCCCGCTACCCTCGAACTTGTTCCCGTACGAGTACTCGTCCTCGTACTCGTGCTCGTGATCGTACTCGACACCTCCCGCCAGGCGCGGTCGGTGTCCCTCTGTTTTTGTTGAGTGATGTCTCCGGCACTCCAAACACGATACCTGGTGCCGATTCACACCTTGGCCACATCCAACGGTGAAGCGGGCTGAAGCCCGCGGGCCGATCGGGAACGGCGCGCGGCGTTCACGCCGTTTCGACCTCCGGCATTCCCTGCGGATCGGCGATGGTCCCTGACAGCACCGACCCTCTCCCGGAGGGAGAGGGATGGCGCCCCCCCGCTGAGGCGGGGGGCGCGAGCGAGGGAATCCTCGCATTACCGCGCGACGACCCGGAAGAACTTCCAACCGGAGGTGTCGATCGCGGGTTCAGCGGTCCACGAGTAGCCGACCGCGTCATTGGTGGAGAGGTCACTCCAATGGAGGAGGTCGGTGGAGACCTGAAGCACGGAGCAGGCGCGGTCCCCTGAGGTCATCTCCAGGCGCAGGCGGTCGCCGGCCATGGTGCACCGGGTGACATCCGGACCGCGATCGTAAATCGCGAGTCCTCCCAGGGGGACGGTGCCGTCCAACGAGACCGTCCGAAAATCGCCGCCCAGGGCGATAAGCTGTTCGGACGTCGAGATGACGAGCGGCGCGGCATTCAAAGTTGGATTCCACTCGTGCGCCTGCGCGGTGGAGGGTCCCAGGCAGGCGAGACCGTCTCGGAATTCACCGTCAATGGATGGAAAACTGCCCGCCACGTAGACGGCATTGTCGAGCGCGGCGATCGGTTGAATTCCGTACGAGGAGGAGGGCAACGAGGCGTCCCACGGGAGGAGTTCGTGTGAGGGCAGATCGAACGCCGCCAATTGACGGATGGCGATGTCGGCGATCGAGGTGAACTGGCCACCGACATAGAGGCGGGTTCCCGCCGCCGATAGCGTGCTTACTTCTCGATTGGGAGCCGGTTTTCAATCGGCTGCGGCGCCCGTCACGGGATCCACTGCGGCGAGCCTCGGGCTGGCCCGACTCGCGACGGAGGTAAAGTCTCCGGCTGCGTACAGCAGTCCGCCGGAGGCGGCGAGCGCCCAGACGCCTTGAGATCCGCCACGGAAATCGGCGTTGGACGAACGCGCCTCGCCGCTCATGGGATCGATGGCAGCCAGGATCCGGCCACTCCCGGTCCCGACGTGGTCAAACTGTCCTCCGACGAACAGCGAATCCTCGAGCGGCAGGAGGGTGCGGATGACGGGCGTCCCGTAGCGGTTGGTCGCGGTGAAGGTCCATGGCTCGGCGTTGGCGCCTGTGAGGGGATCCAGCGCGACCAGGCCGGCGACAGCCTGACCATTGCATTCGGTGAACGAGCCACCCGCGAAGACGCGATCCGAAACGATGGCCAGTGCCTCGACCGGGGCTGAAAGGGCGGGAGACCAATTCAGCGGACCGCCGGTCGCCAGCGAGAGCGCCGCCGCGTTTGCCCGTGGGACTCCACCCAGGGAGGTGAACGATCCGCCGCACATCACCCGGTCACCGCCGACGCCGAGACAGAGGACGATGGCGTCGTTGTGACTTCCATTGAACCGACTTCGGCGACCCGGGGGGGAGCTGTGCGCGGGGTGCGTGGCGCGGAATCTTACAATACTAAGGACCGACCCCTCTGTTTGACTCGCCCGGTGCGGATCCTATGGTGCGCCCCGCATGCGAAAAGAGTCGGGGCGCGATGTCATCCGGGTCCGGGGGGCGCGCCAGAACAATCTCAAAGGTTTCGACCTGGAACTCCCCACCCGCGCGCTCGTGGTCATCACCGGGTTGAGCGGATCGGGGAAATCGTCGCTGGCCTTTGACACGCTATACGCCGAGGGGCAACGCCGGTATATCGAGACCTTCTCTCCGTACGCCCGACAGTTCTTCGACCGCATGGACAAACCACGGGTCGACGCCATTGAGGGGATCCCGCCTGCGATCGCCCTCGAGCAGCGGAACACCGTGCGAACCACGCGCTCCACGGTCGGGACGATGACCGAGATCTGCGACCATATGAAGGTCCTGTGGCCGCACCTGGCGCGCCTCCATTGCCGCCAGTGCGGGCGCCCGGTGCGCAAGGATGCTCCCGGCGACGTCTGGAGACAGGTCGGTGCCGGCGACGGGGAATCCGCCCCGCGCCTTGCGGCCGACGATTCGGAGGTTCTTGTCACGTTCCCGGTGCCGCTCAGTCCCAAGCTTGGCATCGATGAGCAACTCGCGCTCGTGGCGCGCCAGGGTTTCCGGCGCCTGTTGATTGGAGGCGACGTGGTCCGCGTCGAGGACGCGCAGGGCCTCCTCCCGGAGGCCGTCTCGGAATTGGTCGTCATCCAGGATCGTGTGCGGCCAGGGGAGACCAGTCGCACACGGTTCGTGGAGGCATGTGAGCAGGCTTACCACTTCGGACATGGAAGGCTTGCGGTTGTCGAGGCCGAGGACTCAAGGCGGCGCGCAATGGAGGCCCGGGAAACCGGACGGCCGCCACCGCACTGGACGATCGTACGGCCTTTCTCCCGCAAGCTCCATTGTGCGCACTGCGATCTCGAATACCAGGAGCCGACTCCCGCCCTCTTCAGCTTCAACCACCCGATCGGGGCCTGCCCGACGTGCAAGGGGTTTGGGCGGATCATCGCCATCGATGACGACCTCGCGGTGCCGGATCGATCCAAATCCCTTGGAGCCGGGGCCGTGAAACCGTGGCAAACGGGCATGAGCGCGGAATGTCAGTCCGATCTTGTTCGTTTCGCCCGGAAGGTCGGGATTCCCCTGGACGTTCCGTTCGAGGATCTCGAACCGGGCCATCAACGCTGGGTGATCGAAGGAGATCCGGACTACGGAGAGGGCAATGAATGGCCAAAGGCTTGGTACGGCGTCCGCGGTTATTTCCGGTGGCTCGAATCCAAGGCCTACAAGATGCACGTCCGTGTGTTGCTGTCGCGGTATCGTGTTTATCGTCGGTGCCCGGCCTGTCAGGGTCAGCGCTTTCAACCCGACGCCCTGCTCTGGCGGCTCCCCGTCGAGATCCCGCAAGCCGTTGGAATTCCTTCCGGGCGGGGAATGGATCCCATTCCAGGGGGCGAGGGGCTCACCCTGGCCGCGTTCTATGCCCTGCCGATCCATCGCGCCCTGGCACTCATCGAAGGCCTCGCCGGGCAGCAGGCAAATCGGCCCTCGCCGCGGGACGCGTTCTCACTGGCTCTCGCCGAAGTCCGCGCGCGCCTCGCGTTTCTCGAGGAGGTGGGCGTTGGCTATTTGAGTCTCGATCGTCCGACACGAACGCTTTCCGGCGGCGAGACGCAGCGGGTGAGCCTCACAACCTGCCTTGGGAGCCGCCTGGTCAATACCCTGTTCGTGCTCGACGAACCCAGCGTCGGTTTGCATCCCCGCGACACCGGGCGTCTTGTCCGGATTCTCGAGCGTCTCCGTGACCTGGGCAACACGGTCGTGGTGGTGGAACACGAACCCGCCGTGATGCGCGCGGCGGATCAAATCGTGGACCTCGGGCCGGGACACGGCGAGGCCGGCGGCGAGGTCGTCATCCAGGGAGACTGCGAACGCGTCCTGCGGCATCCGGGTTCCCTTACGGGCGCGTACCTGTCCGGGCGGCGCCGGATCGAACTGCCGGCGCGCCGGCCGGTGAACCTTCCGGACAACCCCCTCCGGGCGCGCGACAGGACAATGGGCGGCGGTGCGGGCGCGGGTGTGAATCTCCGGGAGCAGCGGGTTCCGTACGTCTCTTTCGGTGCGGCGGCGGAAGAGCGAGCGACGCCGGCCCTGGTCCTCCGCGGCATCACGCAACATAACCTGCGCAACGTCGATGTTGCGATTCCGCTCGGTCGGTTGGTGTGTTTCAGCGGCGTCAGCGGATCCGGCAAGACCACCCTTGCCGGTGAACTGCTGCGCCTCCTCCGGGAGCGAATGGGGGACTCGGTTTCCAAGGGGGGTTTTGGCGTGCGCGAAGCGGAACAGGAATCGGAGAAGGAGAATGAGAAGGAGAATGAAAAGGAGGAGGACGATCCCGCGGACGCGGCAGACGAGGTCGGGGAGCGCGGCGCCCGGCTCGACGGGTCTGAAGCCCTTGGGGCGGTGATGCTCGTGGATCAGGCTCCTGCCGGGAGAACGCCCCGCTCCAATCCCGGGCTGTACACCGGCGCCTTCGATCACATCCGGGAGTTGTTCGCGCAGACCGACGCCGCCCGTCAGTCCGGGCTCTCGGCCAGCTCCTTCAGCTTCAATTCGCCGCAGGGTCAATGCGAGCAGTGCCGGGGCGCCGGTTTCGAGAAGATCGAGATGCAGTTCCTCAGCGATGTTTACATCCGCTGCCCGGCCTGCAACGGGCACCGCTACCGGCCGCACATCCTTGCCGTCCGACTCGCGCCGCCCGCGGCGACGGGAACAGACGGAAGCGAGTCGCTTTCGGTTGCGGATCTCCTCGATCAGACGGTCGACCAGGCCCTCCGATTCCTGGACGCGTTCCAGGCCCCGAGCGCGGTGCGGGCGGCGGCGCGTCTGCGGGTCCTGCAGGAAGTGGGCCTCGGCTACCTCAAGGTCGGACAGCCGATGAACACGCTTTCGGGAGGCGAGAGCCAGAGGTTGAAACTGGCTGGTCATCTCGCCGAAGCCGTCACGGCGAACGCGCCCCAGGGCGAGGAGGGCACCGGCGCTGTCGGCCGGAGGCCGACCCTCTTCGTCTTTGACGAACCGACCACTGGCCTGCACGTCGAGGACGTCCGGGTGCTGCTCGGTGTGTTTCAACGGCTGGTGGACCGTGGCGAATCGGTGCTGATCATCGAACACAATCTCGAGGTCCTGAAGTGCGCGGATTGGGTGATCGATCTCGGGCCCGAAGGCGGCGAACAGGGTGGCCGGGTCGTGGTGGCGGGGCCCCCGGAGGCGGTCGCGGCCTGCGACGCCGGTCACACCGGCCGCGCCTTGCGGGAGGTGCTTGGCGCCGGGTCAGGACGATGACGCGGAGGAGGGTCGCCTTCCGGTTCCCCGCTCCCGGAGTTCGTTCATCGCGGCGCGAAGGAGGTCGCGGTCCAGGGCATGAACCTCGAGGCCGCGGCCGATGGCTTCGAGGAGCGTCACCGTGAGTTTGCCCCCGAGGTGTTCGCGAAACTCCTCGAGTCCAGCCAGCAGCACGGGTTGTTGGGCCGGATCGGCATAGTGCAGTTCATTCGCGTACAACTGGAATCCCAGCGCCTCGAGCAGATCGAGGATTCGCGTGGCGGAGGCCGGCTCCAACAGGCCCGCATTCCGGGAGTAAAGGACATCCAGGGCAATGCCGACGGCGACCGCCTCTCCGTGGCGGATCCGGTAGTCGGAAAGGGCCTCGAGCTTGTGAGCCGACCAATGCCCGAAATCGAGCGGTCGGGCCGAGCCGGATTCAAAAGGATCCCCGCCGGTGGCGATGTGGTCCACGTGAAGTTCGGCCGTGCGGATGATCACCGCCTGGAGGGCGTTCTCCTCAAAGGCGGCCAGTTGACGCGCGCGGCGCTCCATTTCGTTGAAGAATTCGGCGTCGCGGATGCACGCCACCTTCACGGCCTCGGCGAGACCGGCCCGCTTGTCGCGATCCGAGAGGGAACGAAGAAAGCAGAAGTCGTTGATGACCGCGTGGGGCGGTGAAAAGGTGCCGACAAAGTTCTTCTTTCCGAACGCATTGATGCCATTTTTGACGCCGACGCCCGAGTCCGCCTGAGCCAGCGTGGTCGTTGGCAGTCGCAGGTGTCGAACCCCGCGGTGGGCGGTCGTCGCGGCGAGTCCCACCATGTCGAGAAGCGCCCCGCCGCCCACTGCGATGACGTAGTTGTGCCGGTCGATGTGGTGGCGGTCGATGCGTTCGTGGATTTCCGAGACATGGAAATAGGCGTTCTTCACCCGTTCACCCCCTTCGACCCGGAGGGGGGGCGTGACAAGTTCCGCGGCGTCGGCGTGGCTCGCGAACCATCGCTCGATCCGGCCAGGCATTTCCGGTTGGGCCCGGATGAGTCCGTCATCGACGACCATGAGGACCCTGGCCCGGCTACGGATACCTTCAGCCGTCAAAAGGATCTTCTTCAGCAGCGGGTTGGTGGGATTAAAGACGTCCTCCGTGAAGTAGACCCGGTGGCGATAGGTTACGGAGATGCCTCGCTCGATGCATGGAAGCACACGCCTATTCTGCGATTGGATTGCGGACCGCTCCAGTGCATAAATGAGGCCACCCCCCCGGGACCACGCGGTTGAGCGCCATGTCACTCCTGGATCCCCCCGATCGACACCACCTCCTCGCGGCGGAGGGATGGTGCGAATTGGGAAACCCTGCGGAGGCCGAGTTGGAATGGGATCGCCTTTCCGAAAAGGCCCAGGCGCACCCTGCCGCCCTCGAACTTCGATGGCAGATCCTGTCGAGACTGGAGGATTGGGAGCGCGCCGTCGGCGCCGCCGAACAGTTGATCACATGCGCGCCCCACGTGTGTTCCGGTTGGTTGCACCGGGCCTATGCCCTGCGCCGGGCCGCCTCTGGAGGATTGAAACGCGCCTGGGACGCACTCCATCCCGCGGCGGAGCAGTTCCCGGAGGAGGAGGTCGTCGCCTATAACCTGGCCTGCTACGCGACCCAGATGGGACGGGCGGACGAAGGCTGGGAGTGGTTTCTCCGCGCCCTGCAAATCAGTTCCAGCACCGCGGATCTCCGGAAAATGGCGCTCAAGGACGACGATCTGCGTCCCCTGTGGGAGCGAATCCGCGGACTGCGGTAGCCTTTTCCCTCCTCTGAAAGGCACCGGCCACCTTCGGGCGTGGCGTCTGCCTGTAACCTCGCACCAACCGGCCACGTCCAGTGTCTCCGGTTCCTGGGTCCGTCCCCGACAGGGACCTCCATCGGTCATCAAACCACAGATTCCATGAAACGATTTGCATCTATTGGGAGCGTTCTGCTTTTTGGCGGTTCCATTCTCGCGGTCCAGGCCGGACCCGCCGACGACGTCAAGGCCGCGGCCATGAAACTTGACGACTCCGGCGGCTACACCTGGACGACCACGGTGGAAAATGCCGGAGGTCGGGGCGGCGGCGGGGGCGGGGGCGGGGCCGGACGCGGTGGCGGCCCAACCGAGGGCAAAGTTGGCAAGGAGGGTTTCGCGCACCTGCAAATGACGCGCGGCGGAAATGCCACGGAAGCGTTCGTGCATGGCGGCAAGGCGGTCATCAAGACAGACGCAGGCTGGCAGTCAGTCGCCGATCTGCGCGGCGCAGGTGCAGGTGCAGGTGCAGGTGCGGGGGCAGGTGCAGGTGCGGGCGCAGGCGCAGGTGGCGTCCGGGCCGAAGGTCGAGGCGGCGTACGCGGCGGGGGCCGGGGTGGATTCATGGCGCGGACCCTTCAGAACTTCAAAGCGCCCGGGGCTCAGGCGCAGGAGCTGGTGGCGAAGAGCAGCAACCTGACCATGAGCGACGGGACGTACTCCGGCGACCTGACGGCCGAGGGCGCCAAGTCCCTTCTGACGTTCGGGCGTGGCGGACGGGGCGGTGGTGCTGGCGGCGGTGGCGGGCCCGAGGTCAGCAACCCGAAGGGCACCGTCAAGTTCTGGGTGAAAGACGGGGTGCTCTCGAAATACCAGGTGCACGTCCATGGCACCGTCAGCTTCAACAGCAACGAACGTGAGGTCGATCGAACGACGACGGTCGAGATCAAGAATGTGGGTTCGACGTCCGTTCAGGTTCCCGACGAGGCGCGACGGAAGCTCTCCTAAGCCCTTTTTCCGATCAGGTTCTTAAGCCCAATTCATGGGCTGTTGTCGAGGAGGGGGATGGGAACCGCGAGGTTCCCATCCCCTTTTGGCGATTGGCCCGCAAAGCGGGACGACCGTGGGTCTCGACGTCAAAGAGAAACCAACGTCAACGGCGTCGCGTCGCGGTGAACTCCTGGGCGGTCGATGCAACCTCGTTGAGGTGGGCTGCTCGTCCGGATCAGTGGGCGGGAAAGACCGTGAAGGCCAGCGCAACGAGGAGCACCGCCAGGCCCAGTCGTGCCCCGGCAAAAAGGCGGATGCGATGATCGGACGCGTTCTGCCACGCGAGGAAATCCCGCAGGCGCCACGGAGAGATCGTCAGCCACATCCCCACCACGACCCATAAGTACGCCAGCCCCGAAATCACCCACCGCCAGTTGGATTCGTGCCAGCGGGCGGTATCCACCATGGCCTTTGCCAGCAGAAGGAGGAGAAGAGCCAGTCCGCGCGCGGCAAGAAAATCGCTGACGTACACGCAGGTCAGCACGCCGACGGCCGCGAACCCCATGAGGAGAAAGGGCTTGTACTTCGTGAAATCCGCCAGGGTCTCCTGCTTCACATTGACCAGGAACCAGGCGGTGGCGAGGAGGACCAGGGCATACCCGATCGGTTTGGAGCGCGGAAACCCGGCGGACCATCGCCGCCAGGCCTCGGGATTCGCGAGCTGCCAGACCTGCGGGATTGCCAGGCCGATGCCGAGCAACAGGGAGAGCTTGGAGAGGGTCAGAGACATGAAAGCGTCAGCCCGCGGCCGCCTTTTCATCGTTGTCGTCATCCTCATCGACGGCGAGGACGGCGGGATCGCCATACAAGGTGAAGGAACCGTGCCGTCGGATTTTGACGTCGACCAGATGGCCAACGTGCCGGGGCGCACCTTCGAGGATCACGATCTTGTTGCAACCCGTCCGGCCCTCGAGGCGGTTGGGATTGCGGCGGCTGGGTCCCTCGACCAGGACGCTCGCGATGCGACCCACGAGCGCCGCATACTTGCGGCGCCCGACGACATTGATCAGCTCGAGAAGGCGATGGTGGCGTTCCTCACGGACCTCCTCGGGCACCTGGTCCGGGTAGTCGGCAGCCGGGGTATCTTTGCGTGGTGAATACTTAAAGAGGAAGGCCTGATCGAAATCGGCCTCGTGGACGGCGGAGACCGTCTCCTCCAAGTCCTCCGCGGTTTCGCCAGGGAAACCGACGATGATATCCGTTCCCAGGCCGATCCCCGGCCGCGCCTTGCGGAGCCGTTCAATGATTTCCATGTACCGGCTCCGGGTGTAGCCCCGATGCATCCGTTTGAGGATACGATCGCTCCCGCTTTGGAGCGGCAGGTGCGCGTGGGGACATAACTTCGGGAGACGCGCGTAGGCCTCGATCAGATCCTCGCCGTATCCCTTGGGATGCGGGGAGGTGAAGCGGATCCGTTCGAGACCGTCGACTTCGTGAAGGGCCTCCAGGAGTTGGACGAATGGGGTCCTGCCGTCCCGAACGGGGATCGAACGCCGGCCGAAGCTGGTGACGATCTGGCCGAGCAGCGTGACCTCTTTCACCCCCTGGGCGACAAGGCCGCGGGTCTCGTCCACGATCTCCTCGATGGACCGGCTTCGTTCCTCGCCGCGCGTCCACGGCACGATACAGAAGGTGCAGTGCTGGTTGCAGCCCTGCATGATGCTGACGAAAGCCGTCACCACCCGGACTTGGCTGGAGTCGACGGGCAAATGCTCACGAACGGCCGATTCGCTGCCCGACTCGGCGCTCGTGTCGACAATCGAGCGTTCGCGTCCGGAGAGCAGCGCCTCCAGTGAATCGGCGGCGTGATGAAGTTTCTGGGTCCCAAGCACCAGGCGAACTGCGGGAATGCCTCGCACGAGTTCCTCCCCGCGGCTTTGCGCCATGCAACCGAGGAATCCCAGGATGCGACGGGGGTGATGGCGCCGCGCGTCGCCGGCAAGGGCCTGCATCTTGTGAAGGGCCTTTTGCTCCGCCAGGTCCCGAACACTGCAGGTGTTCAGCAGGATCACGTCCGCCTGCTGTTCGGATGGGGCCACGGTGTAGCCACGGGCGCACAGTTGCGCGAGCACAACCTCGCTGTCGCGCTCGTTCATCTGGCATCCGTAGGTCTTGATGAAGACGCTCGGCATCTTCGGAAAAGTGGGAGGGTACGGGAGACCCCGCGATGATGCAAAGTCTTCGAAGCTGCAGTCCTCCTTCTCCCGGGAGTATGTGTTGAGCGCCGTTTGGCGCCTCCGGTCGGTCGGTGTCGGCTGATGGGGCGTGTCAGCGCGACTCCGGAAACCGTGTGATTTCGCCGGTCTGAAAACCGAATCTTCTTCTCGCGGCGTCTCCACTCGACGGGATACCGCGCCGAGTGTCCATGGTCCAAGTTGGACCCCATTGTACCGGAGCGCGGCGTTCACGCCGCTTCCGACCGTGCTCCTCCGAGCGCCGAAGCGGGCTGAAGCCCGCGGTCCGGGGCGAAGCGGGTTGAAGCTCGCGGTCCGGAAACGGAGCGGGTCGAAGCCCGCGCTCCGGGGCTCCGTGGGAGAGGGTCTCGAGATGGACGGAGATTCCCGCGGCGCCTCGGTGCTCTCCCTCCACCTAGTTCCACCTCCTCACGCCGGCTGCTACGGACTTCACGCCATTTCTGATCTGTTGCCCAGGTCCGATCCTGGCAGAATGCGCCCGATGCTTTCGACCCGCGGCTTCGGATGGATCCACCTGGTTGTCGGGGCGTTGGCGTTGCTCCTTGCCCGCCCCTGCCGGGCGGACGGCACGAATTCCGTGCTGACCCCGGAGTCGGTGGCGATGCTCCGGTCCGTGGCGGAAGTTGCCGTCTCGCCGGATGGCCGGCACGTGGCGTTCACCCGTTCGGTCCCCCGCCGCGCCGGAATTGATGAAGACGGGGAGCCGTGGAGTGAACTCTGGATCTGGGATATGGACGCAGCGCGTGAGCGGCCGTACATCACGGGCAGGGTGAAGGTGCGCGCCCTTGCGTGGACACCGGACGGCTCTCAGATTGGCTTTCTCGACCGGCGCAGGGACGACAGCTTCGATTCGCTTTACCTCATCGCCCTGGAGGGCGGGGAGGCGAGGCGGGCGCTCGCCCTGGGGAGCGACATCGCCGGGTTCAGCCTGGCTCCTGACGGGCATCGGGTGGCGGCCCTCGCCGCCGACCCCGAGGACGAGGCGAAAAAGAAACTCGAGGAAAAGGGATTCCGGGCTGAGGTGTTCGAAGAAGACTGGCGATTCACCCGCCTCCGGCTCGGCCGGCTGTTTGATCCTGCATCGTCCAACGTCCCGCCCGCGGCGATTTCCGGTTCCGTACGCCAGGTCCAATGGAGCCCGGCGGACGATCGCCTCGCGGTCTCGGTCACGCCCACTCCGTCGGTGGATGACAGCTATATGCGCCAGCAGGTCCTCGTGGTCGACGCGACCACCAATGCCCCGGTGCGGGCACGTGTGGAACAGGTGGGAAAGCTGCGCGGTTTCCAGTGGAGTCCCGATGGCCGGCAGATCGCGCTGATCGCCGGGCAGGACCTCCATGATCCCTCGCCCGGACGGCTCCTGGTCGTGCCGGCCACGGGGGGGCGTCCACGGGATGTCCTCCCCGGTCTGGAAGGCGAAGTCACCCACGTGGCGTGGGCGGGGGCGGACGACCTCCTCTTTGTGGCGGCGCGCGGCGTCCTGTCGATGGTTGGCCGTGTCGGCACCGCCGGGAATCCGGAAGCCTGGACGAATCTTGTCGCCCCCGGGCATCCCATTCTCACCGGCTTCAGTCTCTCCACGGACGGTTCGACGGCCGCGTTTGCGGGGCACTCGCCGATCCATCCGGCCGAACTGTTCACCGTCAGCGCGGGCAGCACGAATCTCACGCGCTGCACCGACAGCAACCCCGGGATCGGCGACATCCGATGGGCGAAGCAGGAGGCCTTGCGCTATCGCGCCCGCGACGGCCTCGACATCGAAGGCATCCTGATTCATCCGCTGGATGAACAGGCCGGAACACGGTATCCGCTGATCCTGACGGTCCACGGAGGTCCCGAGTCCCACGTTAGCGACGGATGGTTGACCACCTACTCACTGCCCGGCCAGGTGGCGGCCGCGCGAGGTTTCGCCGTGTTTTATCCGAACTACCGGGGAAGCACCGGGCGCGGGGTTGTGTTCTCCAAACTGAGCCAGGGAGACCCGGCCGGCCGCGAATTCGATGACCTTGTCGACGGGGTCGATTTTCTGATCAGCAAGGGAATCGTGGATCGGCAGAAGGTCGGCGTGACGGGTGGTTCCTACGGAGGCTATGCCACGGCCTGGTGCAGCACCCGGTATTCGGAGCGATTTGCGGCAGGCGTCATGTTCGTCGGCATCAGTGACAAGATTTCCAAGGTCGGCACGACGGACATCCCGGACGAGGAGTACTATGTCCACGCCCTGAAGCGACCCTGGGAGATGTGGTCATTCCTGCTGGAGCGGAGTCCAATCTTCCACGCCGCCGAAGGCCGGACCCCGCTCCTGATCCTCCATGGAACGGACGACCCCCGGGTGAATCCGGGGCAGTCGCGGGAACTGTACCGTCACCTCAAGCTGCGGGGCCAGGCCCCCGTCCGGCTCGTCCTTTACCCGGGGGAAGGCCATGGCAATCGAAAGGCCGCCGCGCGGCTGGATTACCAGCACCGCATGCTGCGCTGGTTCGAGCATTACCTGAAGGGACCCGGCGGAGCCAAGCCGCCCGTCGCCGTCGATGGCGAGCCGTCATCCCCCGGACGCTGATGGGGAAGGGGGGCAGGGTTTCAGTCGCGCCATGACGAAGACATCGCGGAGACGGCCGTCGCAGAAGGCGGCCTGACGAAGGGTGCCTTCCCGCTCGAATCCGAACCGTTCGTAGAGACGGGTCGCCGCGACATTGTCCGTGAACACCTGGAGTTCGAGCCGCGTCAACTGCAGCCAGCCATCGGCCAGTTCGATGGCGCTTCGCAGGAGGGCGGTCCCGAGGCCACGACGCTGCCAATCGTCCCGCACCGCCATTCCCAGTGTGGCGGAATGCCGCAGTCGCGGCATGTCGGGGTGGGTATGGATTCCCAGCATGCCGACCGGTTCCTCGTCGATGCAGGCCACAAGAGGCACCAGTCCACGTTCCATCTCCGTGAGCCGTTTCCGCCACAATTCCGGGGATGGAAACGGCATCTGCAGCGTGCCGCGAATGGCAAGCGGGCCGCTGAAAATCAGGACAATCGCGTCCACATCCGCCGGCGTGGCGTGGCGGATCACGGGTTCAACGGGGGTAGGGTTCATGAGCCGGTTCGTCGGTTCGCCAACCGCGCATTGGGCCCATGAACCGCGGGGGGGGAATCCTCACCCGCTCTCCGGGCGCCCTCTCCCATCGGATGCATCGGATGGGTGAGGGATGGGGTGAGGCGATTCATCGAAGGATGTCAAATCTCCTCCGCCACCAGGTCGTAATCCGAGTGCCCCAGGATGCGAACGCGGACGAATTCGCCGGGTGTCAGCCGCCCGCGAACATAGACGCGGCCATCGATGTCGGGCGCATCGGCTTCACCTCGTGCGATGCTGTACCTGCCGGCATCCGACAGGCCGGCGGAGCCGTTCGAATTGGGACGGCTTCGTCCATGCTCCCAGGAGGTCCGCGCCGCCTGGGGAAGATCGCGTTCCGACGCCTGGCCCTCGACGAGGACCTTCCATTCGCGGCCGACGAACGCGGCGGAGATCTGCCGGGCCACCTCGCGTTGCGCGGCCATGGCGAGGTCGCGTCGGCGACGGCGTGTGGCCGCGGGCACCTGGCGGCCCATGCGGCCCGCGATGGTCCCTTCCTCCCGTGAGTAACAGAACACACCGAGCCGTTCGAAGCGGGTCGCGCGGATGAACTCAAGGAGGGTGTCGAAGTGCTCCTTTGTTTCACCGGGAAACCCGACAATGAACGTTGTTCGGATCGCGATCCCCGGAACGCCGGAGCGGATGCGGGAGATCAGGTCGCGGATATAGGCGCCGCTTGTTTCCCGTCGCATCCTCGCGAGCATGTCGTCGTGGATGTGCTGCAGGGGCATGTCGACATAGCGGGCCACCTTCGGGCAGTCCGCGAGGGTCGCGATCAACTCGTCCGTCCAATGGGCAGGATGGGTGTAGAGCAGCCGGACCCAGAACTCACCGTTCAGCTCGTTGAGCGCGCGCAGCAACGTGCAGAGGGACGGCGTGTCCGTTCCAAGGCGCCCGGCCGCCTCAGTGAAACGTTGGGGCGATGCGATGGCGCGCGTGGCGCCGGGGCGCAGATCCAGACCGTAGTAGGTCGAGTCCTGCGAGATGAGGTTGAGTTCCCTGGCCCCCTGATCGATCAACCGGCCCGCCTCCTCGACAACATCCGCAAGGGCGCGGCTGCGATGGCTACCGCGCATCCGGGGGATGATGCAGAAGCTGCAGGGATGATTGCAGCCCTCGGCGATCTTGATGTAGGCGAAATGACGCGGCGTCAGGCGGAACCGGGGGGTGTCCCACTGCGGGATGTAGCGTGGACGAGGGTGAACCCGGACATCGGCCGCGGTCGGACCGGGATCGGGGTGGTCGGGAATCGGAGGCGCGGGGAGGAGTCCGCCCGGCGGCTTCGCTCCGTGGCGAGCGGAGGCGGTCCGATCGACGGTGGGGAGAACGAGGGCTCTGGCGGGTCCCCGGTGGAGAGACTTCGAAGAGCTTCGCGTCAGGCGCTTGGGGGCGCAGGGCGGAAGCGCCAGTTTTTTCGCCCTCGATAGGATGGCCTCTTCGACGATCCGACCGACCTGTTCGACCTGGTCGATGCCCATGAAGGCGTCGACTTCAGGGAGGAGGCGAGGCAGTTCGTCGCGAAAGCGCTGGGGCAGGCATCCGGAGACCACCACCGCCTGATCCGGGCGACGCTGGGAACGAAAGGCGGCGGATTCGAGGATCGTGTTGACGCTCTCCTCCTGGGCGGCGTCGATGAACGAGCAGGTGTTGACGATCAGGGCGTCGGCCAACGAGGGGTCGTTGACGATCTCCACGCCATCGCGCAGGAGGGAGCCCAGCATAATCTCGGCGTCGACCAGGTTCTTGGCACACCCCAGCGACACGAGGCCGACGCGCCGCGGCGGCTTCGTGGAGACGTCATCCGATGAAATCACAAGGCGGCAAATCTACCACCCCGCCCCGCCGCGGTCACGCGGGAGTCGGCCGGTGAATTACCAGCGCTTGCGCGGCTTCGGGCCGGTTCCTAGCTTCGCTGCCGTGCCCAAAGACAACCTCCTGATCGTTGGAGACAGCGAGCGGAATTCGGACATGCTGTACGCGGTGAGGGCGTTTGTGCCGGAGCAATTTATCTGGTTCACGCGCAAGGCGATCGCCTCGGTGGTCGTCCACGACGGTGAGTTCGACAGGGTCCGCGAGGAGGTGCGCCACTGCCGGGTCCTGTCCTACTCGAAATTCGAACGTCGATTGGAACGGGAGAACGCCGGGGAACCGGTCGGCTTTCACGACGTTCTCGTGGCGGTCCTGCGCGCGCATCGCCTGCGAAAGGTGACAGTGCCCGACAGCTTCCCGCTGGGATTGGCGCGGGCGCTTCGCGCCAAGGGCGTGAAGGTGAAGTTGCGCGGCGGCCCCTTCTTTCCGGATCGCGCCTGGAAGACCGCGGACGAGATCAAGAAGATCAGCGCCGCCCTGGTCATGGCGGAGGTGGGCATGGCGGAGGGCCTCCATGCGCTGAAACGCGCGAAGGCCGCCAAGAACCGGCGGTTGATGCTCAACCAGGCCCCGCTGACCGCCGAACGGCTCCGGGGTATCATTGATTCGGCCATTCTCCAGGCCGGCGGCCAGGCGAACCACACCATCGTCGCCTGTGGCCGGCAGGCGAGCGACCCCCATGAGCGGGGCTACGGACCCCTCCACGCCAACGAACCCATTGTGATCGACATCATCCCCAGGTCCCAGCGGACAGGTTATTTCGGGGATGTCACGCGGACGGTCGTTTGTGGCCGCCCCACGGAGTTCGTTCGCGGGATGTTCGCCGCGGTGCTCGAATCCCAACGCTCGGCACTCCAGACCGCCCGATGCGGAACGGCCACGGTCGATGTCCACCGCGCGGCGGAGGCCGTGTTCAAACGACACGGATTTCGGACCTGCCGGCGCCCGGGTCACATGGCCGGTTTTTTTCGGCCGACCGGCCACGGCATCGGCCTGGATATCCACGAACCCCCCCGATTGAGCGCTCGGTCGCGGGAGACCCTCCGCGCGGGACACGTCGTTGCGGTGGAGCCGGGTCTCTACTTCCCCGAGATCGGCGGGGTGCGCCTTGAGGACGTGATCCTCGTCACGCGCGGCGGGGCGCGGGTGCTGACGAAGGTCGAGCAGGAACTCGAGATTTAGCGCTGGACGAACCTTGCCCGCTGGGGTGGAAACTCAGTTCGAATGCGGAGGGGCCAAGGCGCGGCGTCGCCGCCTCCCGCTCGCAGAACCATTCCGATCATGCCGCCGGCCCGCCCAGCGATCCCGTCCGACGTCGCGCCTCCGCCCAGTGTGACGACGGCGGCTTCCTCCGGGCCGGCTGAATCGGTGGGAAGCCTGCCTCTGCGGGATCCACGCCCGGATGACGAGCTGGTTCGGGGGGTCCTGGAAGGCCAGCGGGAGTTGTTCGAGGAATTGATCGGGCGCCATCAATCGCGAGTGTTCGCCACCGCGCGGCGCTACGCCCGGCGCGAGGACGAAGTGGAGGACATCGTTCAGGAGGTGTTCATGAAGGCCTTCGAACGACTCCCGGGGTTTCGGTTCGAGGCCCCGTTCGAGCACTGGCTGATGCGGGTGGCCGTGAGGACCTGTTACGACTTCCTCCGGGTCCATCAACGCACGCGGGAATTCTGCTTCACGGACCTGAGCGATGAGGAGAATGACTGGCTGGAACGGTTTCGCGTGGACCCGGACGAGGCCGACGAACGGGCAAACGCCGCCCAGGCGCTGGTGCGGCGCCTCATGGAGGCCATTCCGCCCCAGTTCCGCCTGGTGATCCAGTTGCTCGAGATCGAAGAGCGTTCGATCAAGGAGATCCAGGAATTGACCGGGTGGTCGGTGCCGCTCATCAAGGTGCGTGCCTTCAGGGCGCGTGCGGCCATGCGCAAGGCACTGTTGCGGCTCAAACCGGGAAAGTATTTGTAACCCCTCGTTGTAACCGGATCGTCTGAAATTCTCGCTGGGCCATGAAACCTGAACTCCTCCGCCTGAAGCTGATCGCCGCCGCGCGACGAGCCGGGGTCGCCGACCGCGTGCCTTACGCTTTCGAGAAGCGCGTGATGGCGAGGCTCTTTGGCCGTCCCGTGCTGGACCCGTGGTCGGCGTGGGGGGCATTGCTCTGGCGGGCCCTTGCCGCGTCCTGTGGCGTCATGCTGTTGGCCGGACTGGGGACCGTGTTCCTCCGTCCGCCCGCCGACGACCTCGGCACGCAGTTGGACGCCGTGCTTCTTGCCGGATTGGACTCGGGCGCAGAGACACCGTGAAGCGCTGGAAGGTCATCCTCGCCGCCGTTCTGATCTTCGTCTCCGGCGTCGTCACCGGCGCCCTTGGCTGGCGCGCCGTCATCAGTCGGTCGCCCTCGGCGCATGCGCGACCAATGCCTCCGTCGATCCTGGATGCAAAATTCGACGCGCTCAGGCACATGCAGGACGCATTGGACCTTTCGCCCACGCAGACCGAGCGCATCGATGCCATTCTCCAGAGTGGCCGCAAGCGAATGCGACAGGTCTGGGAGACCTCCTGTCAGCCCCAAATCCGCGAGGAGATGCATCGCGTCCATGAACAGATCTGCGCGGAGTTGAATTCCGATCAGCGCGCCAGGTACGAGGAACTCGTGAAGCGCGCCCGGGAACGACATCTCCAGGAACGCCGCGAAATGGACGGCCATCGGGGTGGCCTGAAGTCGCCGGACGGCCGGGCGGAGCCGCCCCCCCTCGAGGCCCCAACGGCCTCGGAGGGACCGAAGTAATTCGAAGCGCCCATCGCCTGCCGTCGCAGGGCGAGGCTTGAGACCGCGGCGCGTCATCGTTTCCTCCCGCGCTTTCCTAGCCATCCGCCCGCCCGCCGCCAGCGATTGCCTCTATACATCGCCCGCAGAGTGTCGAGTGGCCTGGGTCCCGGCCGACGTCGAATTCCCAACGCCAGCATCGTTCGCATTTCGTCCCGCCCGCGTGTTCCACTTGCACGACGGGTGCCGGGCCGTCCCCGGCGGTCACCGTGAGCTGGGAGACGTTCAGGAGTTCGCGCAGCGCGGATTCGGCTTCGCCATTTTGGAGGGATTGCCCCTGTGCCAGCGTGAGATGGACCCGCGCCTCGAGGGCCTTGCCGATCGTCTTTGCCTGGCGCGCCTTTTCCAATTCGGGGAGCACACTCTGGCGGAGGGCGAAGAGTGTCTCCCACCCGGCCCGCTCGGAGTCATCGCGCTCGAAGGAACGCGGAGTCCAGCGGCTCTCGTGCACACTCGCGGGGCTGCGCCCGGGAATGAACTCCCACGCCTCGTCGGCGGTGAAGGCGAGAATCGGCGAAAGCATCTGGCACAGGCCGAGGACCATCCGATGCAGCGCCGTCTGGGTGGACCGCCGGCGCGATGAATTCGGCGCGTCGGTGTAGAGCCGGTCCTTGACGACGTCGTGGTAAATGGCAGGAAACTCGACGGCGACGAACTGGCTGACCCTCTGATAAACGACGTGGAATTCGTATGCCGTCGTAGGCGGCGTGACAGCTTGATTCGAGCTCTGCGAATTCGCCCAGAATCCAGCGGTCCAGACCGGTCAGTTCGTCATCCGGCACGGCGTGCTTCGCCGGATCAAAGTCGTAAAGGTTGGAGAGCTGGTAGCGCAGCGCGTTGCGGATGACGCGATAGGTCTCCGCCGACCTTGCTGATGCGCTCCTCGCTGACGATGATGTCGTTGCGGAAATCCTGCGAGGCAACCCAGAGGCGCACGACGTCCGCGCCCCATTTCTTGACGTAGGCCTCGGCGGTCTGCGGCTTCTCGTAACCACCCTGCCCTGCTTGCTCTTGGAAATCTTTTCGCGATCGGCATCCACCATGAATCCGTGCGTGAGCACGGTCTTGATACGGCGCGGCGCCGTTGCCGGCGAGCGACAGCAGCAGCGACGACTGGAACCAGCCGCGATGCTGGTCGCTGCCTTCGAGATACATGTCGCACTGGAACGGGCGTCCCTCGCCGCCTCGAAGCTCCGGCCGGCGCGCGATGACCGCGCGCGGACGAAGAGCCGGAATCAATCCAGACGTCCAGCGTGTCGTTGGACTTGGCGACGGCTCGGGACCTTTCCAATCCTTCGGCTTGACGAGCGGACCAGAGTTCGGCGGCCGATTTCTCGAACCACACATTCGAGCCGTGCTTTTCAACGAGATCGGCGGTGTTGCGAACGATCTGCGCGATCGAGGATCGGCTCGCCCGTGTCGCGTCGTAGAACGCGGGGATCGGCACGCCCCAGGTGCGCTGGCGGGAGATGCACCAGTCGGGACGCGATTCGACCGCGCCCTTGATGCGGTGAACGCCCCATTCCGGAATCCATTCCACCCCTGTGCGATGCGGCATGCAGGGCCCGCCACCGAAGCGTGCCTGGAACGGCCTTGGTCTCCGGTTCGAGCACGGCCGTCCGCCTTGCCTCGGCGCCGGTCGCGTCCGCGACGCGCCGGAAATCGTCGGTGACGTGATCAATGCGGATGAACCACTGGTCCATCGCGCGGAAGATGATCGGGCGTCTTGCTGCGCCAGCAATGCGGGATAGCTGTGATGGTAATTCTCCTGGTGCAGCAGCGCATGGCGAGACGCGCAGTTCGTGCAGCACGGCCTCGTTCGCGTCGCTCTTGCCGTGCTTTTCCAGAATGGATTTGCCGAGCATCTCCGCCGGCATCTGTTGCTCGATCGGGCAGATCGTTCGTGTGCGCGAATCGCGCCGTCGTCGTCCACCGGCGAGTAAATCGGCAGACCGTGCTGGCAGCCCAGATTGTAGTCCTCCAGGCCGTGGCCGGGCGCGATATGGACGAAGCCGGTGCCGGTGTCGTTGGTGACGAAGTTGTCGCCGGCGAAGAGTCTTCCCGGTGCGGTTGCAGAACGGATGCTGGTATTCGCAGGCCACGGAGCAGGTCGCCGTCGAGACTGCGGACGATCTGGTAATCCGTCCAGCCGCATTTCTCGGCGACCGGCCGGGAGCAGCAGCGCGGAGACGATGTAATTGTCTCGTCGCCCACCTGGACCAGCGAGTAGCTGAATGTGGAGTTGTAGGCGACGGCGAGGTTGGCGGGCAAGCGTCCAGGGCGTCGTGGTCCAGATCAGCATGGTAACGTTCCGGGCGGACCGACGACCGGGAACTTCACGAAGATGCTCTGGCTGACGTGGTCCTTGTATTCCACCTCGGCTTCGGCGAGCGCGGTGCGGCACGGAATGCTCCAATAGACCGGCTTCTTGCCGCGATAGACGAAACCCTGCTCGACGATGTCGCGCGAACAGGCGCAGTTCGTCGGCTTCGTATTCCTTGTTCGAGCGTGAGATAGGGATTGTCCCAATCGCCGAGCATGCCGAGGCGTTTGAATTGCGTGCGCTGGATGTCAATGTACTTGCGCGCGTAGGCGTCGCAGGCTTTGCGGATCGTCGCCGGCATCGGACGTCGGTCGTCGCCGGCCTTTGCGCATCTCCTGGGAGACCTTGAATTCGATCGGCAGCCCGTGGCAATCCCAGCCGGGGACATAGGGCGCGCTGAAGCCGCGCAGGGTTTTGTATTTGATGATGATGTCCTTGAGAATCTTGTTCAGCGCGGTGCCGATGTGGACGTCGCCGTTGGCGAAGGGCGGGCCGTCGTGCAGCACGAATTTCTCGGCCCCGGCGCGGCCGGCCTGGATTTTCTCGTACAGCCGCGCGGCCTGCCATTTCTGCAGTCGCTCCGGTTCGCGGGCCACGAGGTCGGCCTTCATGGGGAAGTCGGTGCGCGGCAGATTGAGTGTGTCTTTGTAGTCCATGCGGACAGGGTCAGTAGGCAGCCTGAACGCCGCGGGTCTGCCGGCGCTTCATCCAGGGCATCATCCCGCGGAGCTTTTCTCCAACCTTCTCGATCGGGTGCTTCTGCCCGGCGGCAAGCAGGGCGTTGTAACGCTTGTACCCTCCCTGGTATTCCTTCACCCATTCCCGGGCAAATTTGCCCGACTGAATATCCTTCAGGGCCGCCTTCATGCGCCGTTTCACCGAGGCATCGATGATCCTGGGTCCGACGCTCACATCACCCCATTTGGCGGTCTCGGAGACGGAGAATCGCATGCCGCTGATGCCGGCCTCGTTCATCAGGTCCACGATCAGTTTGAGTTCGTGGAGACATTCGAAGTAGGCCATCTCCGGCGAGTAACCGGCCTCGACGAGGGTCTCGTACCCGGCAAGGACGAGGGCGCTGCAACCGCCACAGAGGACCGTTTGTTCGCCGAACAGATCGGTCTCGGTCTCCTCCTTGAACGTGGTCTCGAGGACGCCGGCGCGCGTGCCGCCGATGCCCTTCGCCCAGGCGAGGGCGACCTTGCGGGCCTTCCGGCTCGGATTCTGGTAGACCGCAACGAGGGCCGGCACGCCTTTGCCCTCGACAAACTGCCGTCGAACGATGTGGCCGGGTCCTTTGGGAGCCACGAGGATCACGTCCACGTTCGCTGGCGGGACGATGGTCTTGAAATGGATCGCGAACCCGTGACTGAAGAGAAGGGTCTTTCCCCTGGCCAGGTTCGGGGCGATATCGCGCTCGTAGACGCCGGGTTGTTTGGTGTCCGGCAGGGCGACCATGATCACGTCAGCCCTGCGAACGGCGTCGCCGGTCGGCACAACCTCGAAACCCATCTCTTGGGCAACGGGGATCGACTTGCTGCCCTCGTAGAGACCAATGACGACCTGGAGTCCGGAATCCTTCAGGTTCAAGGCGTGGGCGTGACCCTGGGAACCGAACCCCAGGATGGCGAGGGTCTTGCCCTGGAGCACGCCGAGGTCGGCGTCCTTGTCGGTGTAGACTTTGGCTGGCATGGATCAGTTTGTAAGTGAGTCGGGAAGCGTGGAGGGATTCGAAGACGAGGTCGAGTCCCGGGATGCGTCCGGGCCGGTTGATCCTATCAGGCTCGCGGGAGGGCAACCTGCCCCGTCCGGGTGAGGTCGAGGATGCCGAACCCTCTCATCAGGAGGACGAATTGTCCGATCTTCGATTCGCCACCCGTGATCTCGATGGTGAGACTGTCTGCCTGGACGTCGACCACCTTGGCACGGAACAGTTCCGCCATCTGACAGATCTCCGCCCGGTTAGCCGCCTCGGTGCGCACCTTGACGAGGACAAGCTCCCGGTCGATGTAATCCCCCTGCCGGTAGTCCATCACGCGGACGACATCGATCAATTTGTTAAGTTGTTTGACGATCTGTTCGACCGTGGCGTCGTCGCCCCGCGTTACAATCGTCATGCGCGACAGGCTGTCATCGTGGGTCGGCGCCACGTTGAGGGAATCGATGTTGTACCCGCGCCCGCTGAACAATCCGGCGACGCGCGTGAGCACGCCGAACTTGTTCTCCACCAGAACCGAGATGGTATGTCGCATAGGGATCCTCAGGGAACCGCCGGGCTGCCGCCCAGGTAACGCTGACCCATGACAAAACAAAAGCCCGCCTCCCGTTTGCGGAGCGCGGGCGATCTGTCAGCGGTGACCAGGCCACAGATCGCGCGTCAGCCCCCGACGGGGTCGACTACGCCGATCCGAAGAATGGTCGCCGCGATGCGGTTCACGCCCGAAAACCTATCGGGCAGGGCCGAACCGCGTCAAACCGTTTTGTCTTCCCGGTTGATGCACGGATGCACGCTTCGTGGCGAAGCCCCTTTGCCAAGTCCGAATCGGCAGGCTAGAACCATGGTCGCGACTGAATGAAGGCCCTCGTTTCGGAAAACGCCGTCCAGACCAGCGAACGCGCCTTTCTCATCGGGGCGCAGTTCAAGTCACGCACCTCGTGGGAACTGCGCGATTCGCTGGATGAACTCGGTCAGCTTGCATCGACCGCGGGGGCCGAGATCGTCGGTGTTGGCACGCAGAAGATGGAAAAGCCGGCCGCGCGGACCTTCATTGGTCCCGGCAAGGCGGAGGAGTTCGCCTCGCGCTGTCGCGAGGTGGAGGTCGACACGGTCATCTTTGACGACGAATTATCTCCGGCCCAGAGCCGGAACCTCGAGGTCGTCTTCGAGCGAAAGATCCTCGACCGGACCCAGCTCATCCTCGACATCTTTGGTCAGCGGGCGCGCACCCGTGAGGGCAAGCTCCAGGTTGAGCTGGCGCAGCTTCAGCATCTCCTCCCGCGATTGACGCGCTTCTGGACGCATCTTTCCCGACAAAAAGGCGGCATCGGTATGCGCGGCGGCGAAGGCGAGACTCAGCTCGAAGCCGATCGCCGCAGGGTCCAGGAGCGCATCGACAAGCTCCTGCGCGAGTTGGACGACGTCCGGAGGCAGCGATCGACCCAGCGCGAGGGACGCAAACGTCACCAGTGGCCCCTGGCCTCCATTGTCGGGTACACCAACGCAGGCAAATCCACCCTGTTGAACACCCTCACCGGAGCGAGCGCGCGGGCCGAGGACAAACTCTTCGCGACCCTGGATCCGACAACGCGACGGCTGCGTCTTCCCACCAACCAGAATCTGCTCCTCAGCGATACGGTGGGCTTCATACGCAAACTGCCTCACCGGCTGGTCGAAGCCTTCAAAGCCACGCTCGAGGAGGTTGTCGAGGCGGACCTTCTCGTCCATGTCGTCGATGTCAGCCATCCGCGCGCCGACGAGCAGATCGCGGCGGTCCACACCGTCCTCGCGGAATTGCACGCGGTCGAAAAGCCGACGGTCATGGTGTTCAACAAGATCGACTGCCTCGGGGTGGGCGTCAGCGTCGATCGCTTTCGCGAACATTATCCCCATGCCGTGTTCGTCTCGGCGCGGACCGGGGCGGCCATTCCCGATCTGCTGTCCGAGCTCGGGTCCCAGTTGCGACCCGTCCGGGACCTGGTGGACCTGGCCATCCCGCATTCGGATGCGGCCGCCATCGCGCGTGTGCATGCGGTCGGCCAGATCCTCCACAGTGACTATGAGCGACCCGACGCCGTCCACTTTCGGGTGCTGATTCCGCCTCACGTCCGGCACGAGTTTCGGAAATACGCGGTCGAGGGCTCGTATCGATCCGCGTGACCGCGGACCGGGGCGTTGGCAGCGGTGTGCCTTGGAGGGCGTCCGCCAAAGGTCCGCCCGCCGCGCCGGAGTGGGGCCTTGCCCGGTCACTCCCGGGGTGCCGGCTTCGATTCCGGCTGCGTCAGCGGCAGTTCGTAGCAGGCGGCTTCGCGATCGTTGCGAACCAGCAAATACCGGCCGGCGAGCGCCGGGTAGTTCCAGGTCTTGCTGGTGAGTGCATGCAGCCGACCGAGCTCCTGGAAGCCTTCGGGATCGACGCGGCCCAGCACGACGTCGCCCGGCTCGCTCTGGATCAGGATGAGCCCGCCCACCAGCAGGGTCTGGCCGGAACCAAACCGGCCCTCCTTCCACCGACGCTGTCCGGTGGTTACATCGAGGCAGCAGAGTTGGCCGTCATCCAGACCGTAGAGGCAAGTGGCGCGCGGCGTGATCGTGTTGAATTGCGCCTTCATCCTCAGGTTCTTCCAAAGGGAACGCACGGACAGATGTCCGTTGTCCGCGGTCTGCACCTGGAAGAGTTCGCAACCCATGCCGTACCCGGCCGTCACGAAGAGCCGGTCGTGATCGAGCGGCACGGGTTGGGACGCCTTCGGCGGTTTGTCGGACCCCCATTTTTCCTCAAGGAGAACGACGCCGTTGGTGGGATCCAGGGCCATGAGCGTGGCGGCATTGAAGGAGAGGATGACCTGCCGGCCGGCCAGGGTGGTGATGGCCGGGGAGGAGTAGCTCGCCTTGTCGGTTCCGCCCTTCCAGCGCGGTTCGCCGCTCGCGCGATCGAACGCCAGCACCGTCGGCCCGGGCGCATTCCCTCCGGTCACGATCACAAGATCCTCCCAAAGAAGCGGGGAAGCGCTCGTGCCCCATTCGAGATTCTGGACGTGGTTTTCCTCGAGGATGTTCCGGGACCAGATCGCGGCGCCGGTCGCCGCGTCGAGGCAGTCGAGGGTGCCCGTCGCCCCGTAGGCATACACGCGATCCCCGTGGAGGGTGGGAGTGGCATGCGGACCTTCGCCCGCCTGCCACTGTTCAAACCGCGTGTGATTCGTGTGGGCCCACAGCAATTGCCCGCTCATCGCGTCATAACACGTGACGCACTCGTCCGCGTTCCGCTGCTCCTGCGTGAAGGCGCGCCCCCCGGCAACGACGAACGCCGACCACCCGGTGCCGATCGGTTGACGCCAGAGTTCGCGGGGGGGCGAGGTGGACCAGTCGGTCGCCAGTCCCGGGTCCGCGAAGATGCCGTTCCGATCCGGACCGAGGAACTGGGGGTCATTCGACCAACCGTCGGTCGCGGAGGCGGCGGTGACCTGGAGGTTCGTCGCAGGTTGCGGCAGGACGACCTCCCGCCTGGGGGACCATCGCCACACCAGAAGGGGAAGACCGCGCCCATCGCTGGCGCCGTCGACACGCACCAGGCGGGTGACCCCATAGACCGCCAGGCCAAGCAGCAGCAGGGTCAGCAGCCGGATCCTCCAGCGAAGACGGCTCAGGAATACGAACCAGAACAGGACGATCGCGAACGTCAGGATCGAGGTCAGTCCGGTGACCCAGCTCTTGATGTTGCGCTCGACGTCAGGCCGCGACTCGAGGACGGACATGCCGACCACCTCGAGGAGGACGACCCCGATCGGGATCCAGAGTCGATGACCCCGGCGCCGGGTCGCGCGGACTCGAAGGTCTGAATTGGAATCTGCCATCGCGTGCGGGTTCGACGATCACTCGGTGAACTCGAGAATGCCGAAGCGTTCGGGGACATGGAACGTGCTCTTCAGCGTGGGGCGCCATGCGAGAAAGGCATGGTTCGCGGAATCACACCGAAAGAGATTGATGCGCCACCGGGTCCCGGGACGGGGTGGCGAGTCGGCGAGGGCCTTCAGGGGGATGGCCATCGTTGCGATCCAGATGTGGCGACCCGCGTCCACGGTGACATGCGTCTGGAAGCCGCTGCTCCAGGCGAAGTCGCGTTCGGGGAGTTTCAAACGGAGATCCAGTTTCATGTTGTTGGGGGCCACCTCGAATTCCGTGTAGTGGTTCGGGTCGTCGGGGTCGCTGCCAATAAAGGCCTCGACCACGTCCCGCTCCCAAAGGCCCATACGTTCCATGTCCGGTTGTGGAGGATCGAACGTCGTAAGCTCCGTGTAGGGGGATCGGAACGTGAGATGCAAGGCGTCCTCGGTCCAAACCGCCCGAACCTTCGTTTCAAGGCTGGCGTGAACCGTGCCATCGTCCGAACCCTGGTCGAGGACCGTGGACGATCGGGCGGGCCACCCCGACGAGGCGTCTTCGGCTTCATCGGATGAGCGTGCGCGGCGCGCCTGAAGGATGGGGACTGGCAGCGTTCGGACGAGCAGTTGACGCGCATTATCGAAGTAGATCTTGCGGAGAACATCCGCCGGCAGCCCGATGCCGCTAATCGTCCAGTCGCCCTGGATTGGCGTCATGTGGGGAAAGTCGCGATCGTGGGTTTCCAACCATCGCCAGTGCTTCTGGAAGAACACGACGGCGTCGTCTTCGCTCGGGCGTTCCGCGTCGCCACTGCTTCCAAGGATCAGCTTCTCGTAGACTTGGAAGTCGGTGGCGAAAAGGATCCGGTCCTGGTGTTTGATGAACAGCCGGCGGACAGCTTCCGGCGGATGCCGGCCGATCTCCGGCACCCGTGCCGCGATGTCGGCATTCAGGTTGGCGTGCTGGTCGAGGGCCTGGTCAACCCAGTCGAGATCCTCCGCGTTGTTCGCGAAATGGACGGACACGAAGGTTGTCTCCGGATGGCGGGCAATCACCCGGTCCAGTTCGGCCAGGAGTTCCTCGCGGGGCGGATAGACCTTCGAGTCGCCGAACCACCAGGACCGGTGATCCTTGAGTTCCTTCCAGCGCTCGTTGCTGGGCTCAAAGGGAAGCCAGAAGGCTCGGGGATCGGCGACGTGAATGCTGATGGGAAGCCCAAGTTCGCCACAGCGATGCCAGACCGGATCGAGCTTGGGATCATCCACCCGGAGGAGACGGCCGCTCCGGTCACGCAAGACCAGGCCCAGTCGTTTGAATTCCTTGAATCCCGAGGCCCCCAACCGGTAGGCCTCGTCCACCTGCTTGACGGCGCGGTCGCTGAAATCCGGCTGGTCCCAATCCGAGTAGTCGAGGTTGAAATACAGGAGAAACCGGCCCGGGGCGAGACGATCAGCCAGCGCCTTGTTTCGTTCGAATTCGGACGGGTCGCCGTCGTGCCGAGTAACCGTGCCGCCGCTGAGATTGACCGCCAGGCCGACCCCGGCGCGGTCCAGGATTCGAATGGCCCGAGCCATCGCTTCCGCGGTGAAGTCGATGTGCTCGTGGAGATCCATCAGCCGGCGGGCGGTCCTCCAGGCGTCGGCCGCGGGGGAATTGGGCGAAGGCGAATCGGCACCCGGACATGTGCCGGCCATGGCGGCGAGCGCGAACGCCAACAGGGTTCCAGGTTTCACGGGGAGGAGGAAACGCCGCTGGACGGGGCGCGGCAAGCTGGGAAGTGGCGTGCGTGCCGGCCTGTTGGGTACGGTTGCCATTTGACGCCGCCGGGCACCGGTTGCTAGGAAGGCACGGGTTTCCGCCCCGGAAGCCTGCATTCCATGACCGACGCACCTCCCCGTCGCCCGACGCCCAAATACCGGCGGATCCTTCTGAAGTTAAGCGGCGAAGCCCTGGGTGTGGAGGGTGGGTATGGCATCGATGCCGTTGCGCTGAATCACATTTCGACCCAGCTCAAGGACATTCAGGACCTCGGCGTCCAGGTCGTCATCGTCATCGGCGGCGGCAACATCTTCCGCGGTCTCCAGGGGAGTCGGCGCGGCATCGAACGGGCCACCGGGGATTACATGGGCATGCTGGCGACGCTCATCAACGCCCTGGCCCTTCAGGACGCCCTGGAAAAGGCCGGCTCCCCAACGCGCGTTCAGAGCGCGATCAGCGTCGCGCAGGTCTGCGAACCGTTCATCCGCCGCCGAGCCGTCCGTCACCTCGAGAAAGGCCGGATCGTGATCTTCGCCGCGGGCACCGGGAATCCCTTCTTCTCGACCGATACGGCGGCGGCCTTGCGAGCGGCCGAGATCAGCGCGGATGTGATCCTCAAGGCGACAAAGGTCGATGGCGTGTACGACAGCGATCCCAAACTGAATTCGGAGGCCCGGAGGTTTGACCGCATCTCGTACCAGGAGGCGGTCCATCGTCAGTTGAAGGTGATGGACATGACCGCGTTCACGCTCTGCATGGATAACAAGATGCCCATCATCGTCTTCGACGTCTTCGCGGAACACAACCTGCGGCGTGTCGTCCTGGGCGAGGAGATTGGCACGATCGTGTCCGGATGAACCTCCGAGGTGGCTTCCCCTTTCAACCCTCAAACCCTTATTGCCATGTCGATCGATGAAATCCTGCTGGAGTGCGAGGACAAGATGCAGAAGAGCGAGGAACACGTTGCCCAGGAATTCAACGGCGTGCGGACGGGCAAGGCCTCGCCGGCGCTGATCGAGAACCTGACGGTTGAAGTCTACGGAGGGTCCCACATGCGGCTCCGCGAACTGGCCGGCATCACGGTGCCCGAATCCAGGCAACTGCTGGTCACGCCCTGGGACGCGAGCACCGTGACCCCCATCGAAAAGGCCATCCAGCGGGCGAACATCGGGCTCAATCCGATGGTTCAGGGTCGGGCGATCCGAATCATGATCCCGGAACTCAGCACCGAGCAGCGCGAGAAATTCGTCAAGGCCGTCCGGCATATGGCGGAGACCGGTCGCGTTGCCGTCCGGCACGTCCGCCGCGAGGCCCTCGAACATCTCAAAAAGGAACAAAAGGGCGGCACCATCACGGAGGACGAACTCAAGCACACGGAAAAGGAAGTGCAGACCCTCACCGATGGGTACATCAAACGGATCGATGACCACCTCCTCCACAAGGAGAAGGAGATCATGACCGTCTGATGCCGGGTTCAGTGCTAACCTGCCTATTTCATAGAGGTCTTGCGAAAGGCGACCGTCCGCGAGCCCGCGAAATCCTTGGCAGGCGCGATACCGTCGGGTCGGACCGCGGCCTTTAGGCCGCTTCAACGGGACGGGACGGCGGGCGACAAGAACTTCGACGCGCGTGCCGTCGGGGTATTGAAGCGGCCTGAAGGCCGCGCTCCGCATCCGCAACCGCGAGTTCCGATGCCCTGTCGGCAGCGGCGTTACGCAGGCTGAAGGTAACCTCCTCTCCCACCGGACCTGCAGCAGGTCGCAGTGGAAGTGATAGGAAACATCCGGGCTAAGCGGCCGCGCCCGGTCTATTTCCCTCGTCCCAGTATGTTCCGGACCTCCTCGGTTCCGCGGACTTGATCTGGCGGACGGGCGCCCGCCGCCAGCAGCGCCTCCACGGTTTCACCGTACTGACCGCTATCGCAGTGCCAACCGTGTTCGGAACCGTGAATGGCCCAACCGAGCGGCGTCGCCTGGAACTCCGGATCCCGGATTTCGAGGGCGGGATGCCCGTTGAGCAGTTCTCGTGTCATCCCGGCATTGCCGTGGAACGCCGCCCAGTGGAGCGCCGTGCCACCGTGCTGACCTGTCGCATCGATCGGCCAACCGATCGATACCATCAGCCGGACCGCGGCGATGTCATTGGCCATCGCGGCGTAGGACAGGGCCGGCAGGTCGTCCGGCGACAACGTCCTTACCAGGTCCGGCCTCCTCCGAAGAAGGGATTCGACCCCGGCATGGTCTCCAAACTGCGCGGCACGCACGAACCGGAGTTCGACGGGACTCCGATCCAGGAGCAGTTCGAGGACCTCCCGATGCCGGAAGTCGCGTGCAACCGCGTGCGCGGATTTGTTCTGACCCAGGGTCCAAATATAAATCGTCCCGCCGCTGTGGGGATTGCGCCGGGGAAACCAGGTGTTGTTGACAGCGACCCGGATGGACGCGGGGTCCGCATCGAGATGCCGCCGGACGTGATCGACGTCGCCGAGGGCCGTGGCCAACAAGAGGTCGGTCCGGCAGCCGGATGAGACCAGGTGACGCGCGACCGCCTGCCGATCGCGAACCATGTACTGGGCCGGAGTGGATTCGTGATCGACATCGATGGCGTCGATGTCCGCGCCATGTCTGACAAGGAGTTCGGCGATCTCCACGGTTTGCGCCATGTGAAGCGGTGTCTGGCCGTCGCCGCCACGGGCATGGACGCAGTCGGGATCGCCGTCGATGAGTTCGCGCAAACGATCGGTCATGCCGAGGCGCGCCGCCGCGTGCGCGTTCACCCTTGCGCCGCGGGCCACGGCGTAAGGCGCCAGCGAGCGGTGGATGCCATCCAGGATGCCGAATCCTCCGGCCCACCATTGGCTGCGGCTGTTGATGTCCGCACCGGCCTCGAGGAGCGTGTCGAGCATCCGGCGGCTGCGCGCGACGGTGATTGCCGGAGAATCAAAGGCCCACAGCGGTTCATTCAGGCGCGGCTTCAATTCGGGATGGCGGCGGAGCAGGCGCGCGAGGAAGGCGGGTTCGTCGGCCTCCACCGCCTTTTTCATGAGATCCACCGGATCGCCGCCTTCGAGAAGGCGGTCTTCGACGGCCGTCTTCAGCCGCGCCCAGTTCGGAAACCCATATTCCTGGGCGATCACCCGTTGGGCGGCCGCGAGTTTGAACGACTCCGGCAAGGCGGATGCCCGGTAACGACCGGCTCCCCCGCCGTGAGATTCCTGGACCCGGCGTTGAGCCTCGGGGTCACCGGATTTGAATGCCTTGAGGAGATCCTTTGCCTGCTTGCGAAGCTGGCTGGGATCAGGTCGAGACGGTAGCGATTTGGACATGGAACCTTTCTGCTTTCGCCTGGGGTCCGCTGACAGGCAGCATCAAGGTCTCATTCGACACCATTGGTTTTTGAAGGTGGGCTCAGCCCTTTCCGCGGACCGGGATGCGTCCTTTACGCGGCCGAAATCAAACCGCGCCGACCGCCAGGAGTCAATCGTCGGCCCCTTGGAGCCCGTCTGCATGGATCCTCCGCCGCGCGCCGCGCGCACGGCGTCGATCTTCAGCACCCGGCGAAATATCCGAGCGCACGCAGGGACACGAAATCCTGGGGACGCCCCTCGGTCCTGGAACCCAGAATGATGTGGTCCAGGACCTCGATCCGCAGGAGTTGCCCCGCGCGAATGAGGTCGCGCGTCACCTTGATGTCGGCCTCGGACGGCGTCGGGTCGCCGCTCGGGTGATTGTGCCCCAGGATGACGGCTGCGGCGTTCGCCGCAATCGCTCGTCGGAACACCTCGCGCGGATGGACAAGGAGCGTGTCGAGCGTTCCCTGGGTGAGGCGTTCAGCGCCAACCAACCGCCGACGCGTGTTCACCAGGACAACATGAAACGTCTCGACCTCGAGGCCGCGCATGTCCTCGCGCAGAAGGTCCGCGACCTTTTCGGCACAGTCCAATAGCGGGGGTTCGCGGCGGGCCTCCCGTGCGAGGCGTCGCGCCAGTTCAAAGGCCGCCTTGAGCGTCACCGCCTTCTCGAGTCCGACCCCGCTGACTTGTTTGAGCGCCTCGACCGGCGCAGCCGCCATCCGGCTGAGTGAGTGATCGAACGCAAGCAATACCCTCTCCGCGACCAGCGTCACCGGCATCCCCTTCCGACCGGACCGCAGTAAGATCGCCACCAACTCACTCTCCTTGAGCTTGTCGGGCCCGAGGGACGCCAGGCGCTCGCGCGGCCGTTCGTGCTTGGGGGTCTCGCGCATGAGCAACGGAACGTCCTGCGGCGCGACGACCGACTCGCGGCCGGATCGAGATCGGCGTGCCCCGTGGCTCCGGTGACCCTCGGTCGGATTCAATGGACGGGAATCGTGGGTTCGACGGAAATGCCACCCATCGACCCGGCCCGACTTACATCCGTGGCCGAGGGACCTCCGCGGTCTCATCGGGCAGCCGCGCGCGGGAGGCTCGCGGAAATCGATGCCACGCTCCCGACGCGATCCATGATCCAAGGAAAGAAGCCCACCCGGCACCCTCGGCGGCGGAAGTGAGGGTCGGCGGTTGAGAGTTCGCCAGTCCTAGGGCGACGGCCAGGCGAAGGAATACGCGGCGTGTGCGCGACGCGATGCTCAACTCTCTTCCGTCGTCCAACCCCGAGCGGAAGAGGCCGTAAGCCGGGTGGGAGATGGGTGTCACGCCCGGATAACGCGAAACACCGCCCGGGTCTTTCAAGAAAAGTGCGAAGGTCGTGAATTGGTATCAAGGTCCGACTAAGAGCCCGTCTGAAAAGTAGGAACGGCCCTGCGACGAGGGATTTTGTGCGAGGCCGAGGCGGCGAGACCGGATTTTCACTCTGCCGGACTACTCCAGGTATCCGTGGCGGTGATGTTACCATCATGGAAGGTCACCTGGATGCTGCGGTACGCAAACGAGACCTCTTCCGCCGGTGGATAATCGCGAGTCGACGGGTCCGATTTATTCGGCATCCACGGCCGGATGGAAACCACCGTGGCGTCCGTCAGTGTGTAGGTCAGCAGGCGGGTCTCCGTGCCCGTCGCCGCGGGCGTCCAGATCATGATGTCGACCGTGGACAGCGTCTGGTGAGTCACCAGGGCCTGGAAGAGCAGCGGCGACCCCTTGTTCACGAGTTTCACGACCGAGAACGGGTGGTGCTGCCGGCGGCCGCTCACTTGTCCGCTGCCCGCATCGACCGGAACCGTGACCTCGTGGGAGTAAGCCAGCAGACGATGCCAGCCTTCGCGACCCTTCTCGGCGACTTCGCCCTCTATCCCCGTCCCGATTCGGCTGCCCGGGATGCTCATGAATACCGTGCTGGTCGCGGTCGACGACTGGGCCAATGCAGGAGGGACGGGAAATCCGCCGCCGAGCAGCAGGATCAGGCCGATCAGGGGAGTCTTCATGGATTCAAGGGTGGGGAGGAGAGTTCGGCGATTCGGTAGTAACCCTGTCCGCCTTCGAGGGGAAGGGAGAGCGACATCATTGCGTCACGCGGGGCATCCACGGCACGAAGCTCAGAAAAGGCGCCTTCCAGGGATCGGCTGAACTCCACCGCGTAACGCCGGCCCCCGCGAACGCTCCAGGTCAGGACGACCGTCGCACCTTCGCGTCGGGCGCCGAGCCGCCCGGGTGTCGGTCCGTCCGAACCCGACGGGCCGGAAGAAACAAAGGGGGTGCTCCAGCCCGGATCCAGTGGGGATCCGCGCCGATCGAATGCCGGACGTCCGGCCCATTCCCGGAAGCCGGGCTCGCGGCCGCGTCCCGCAAAGGCCGCGGGACCTTGCTGTGCGAAACCCCACACGGAGGGTTGCCTCCAGAAGGAGGGAAGGGCGTCTTCGGCGTGAAGGGTCGGCAGTTCGTTGGTCGGGGTCCGTTCGAGGATTCCCACAACAATGCCGGTGCCAGTCTCCGGGAGCCGGCCCGTGGCGTCCGCGAGAAGGGCGACGGCCTCTCCGAAGCGCGGATCCCGCAGGAATCGATCCCCCGAGGCGGGCAGTCCCCAGGAACCGGCAACGGACTCGAGATCGGCCGCACCGCCCGGCACGGCGGAAAGGCGCGCAAGCCCGAGGAGAAGGAAACCGAGGAGGAGCCAGATGGATCCACGGGAGGTTTCGGCGGACAGAACGGTGTCTGGCCGACGGCTTCGCGGTGGACGATTCCTGGATGCGGGCCGGGTGCCTGGCGCGGTTATTGGCTCCGGTCCCGATTGACTTGGGGCCGGTTTGAAAACAGGGCCCTTCCTACTTTTCTGAGAGGCTTCTAAGGTTGGGTGGTGAAAGTGATCTCGTGGAACGTCAATGGCCTGCGCGCGATCCTGAGACGGGGTCTGCTCGACTACCTGGCTCGGGAGGATCCCGACGTGCTTTGCCTCCAGGAGACCCGGGCCGGAGCCAACGACGTGGAGCAACTGTGGCCGGCAGCCTTCACGACCTTTTGGAACGCGGGATGCCGGAAGGGATACAGCGGCACGATGGTCTTCACGCGGACGCGTCCGATCGGCACGGCGTGTGGGATCGGGCTCGCGGAGCACGACGGCGAGGGGCGCGTGCTGACCCTGGAGTTTCCCGATTTTCACGTCGTCAATGTGTATGTCCCCAATTCCAAACGCGATCTCTCCCGCCTGCCGTACCGGGTGACCTGGGACCGGGCGCTTCTCCAATACCTTCGGAAACTCGGCCGGCGCAAGCCGCTTGTCGTTTGTGGCGATTTCAATGTGGCGCACCAGCCAATCGACCTCGCGAACCCGGGCCCGAATGTCGGGAATCACGGGTTCACGCCCGAGGAGCGGGGCGGGTTCGACGCGCTGTTGAGGGCGGGATGGGTCGATACATTCCGGGAGTTCGAAAAGGATGGCGGCCATTACACGTGGTGGAGTCCCATCACCGGGGCCAGGGCGCGCAACGTCGGGTGGCGACTCGACTATGTCCTGGTCAGCGACGTCCTCCGATCCCGCCTGAAGAGCGCGTTCATTCGCAGCGAGGTCCCCGGTTCGGACCATTGCCCGGTCGGCATCGAACTCGAGTGACGGGGACCGGGATCCTCCCGGATCAGCCGCGTTCCTCGAGCAGATCGCGGCGGCCGCCGGTGAGGAGCTGTTCGATGAAGTTGGTTGAATAAACGCCGCGCCGGAAGTTCGGATCCTGGAGGATCGCCTGCTCGAACGGGATCGTCGTCTTCACACCGGTGATCAGGTACTCGCTGAGGGCGCGGCTCATCCGGTCCATCGCCTCCCGTCGGTCCTTTCCGAAGGTGATCAGTTTGCCGATCATCGAATCGTAATACGACGGAATGACGTATCCGGCATAGGCGTGGGTATCGAGCGGACGCCGCGACCGCCGGGCGGATAGTACATCTCGATGCGGCCCGGCGATGGACGGAAATCATCGAAGGGATCCTCCGCGTTGATGCGGCACTCGATGGCGTGACCCTTGAAGGCGATGTCCGCGTCGCGGAGGCGCAGCGGTTCGCCCATGGCGATGAGGATCTGCTGCTTGACGAGGTCGATGCCGGTGACCTCCTCGGTGATCGGATGTTCCACCTGGATGCGCTTGTTGACCTCGAGAAAGTAGAAGCTGCCCTGGGCGTCGACCAGGAACTCGACGGTGCCGGCGTTCGTGTAACCGGCCTCCTCGGCGATCCGGATCGCCGCCTTGCCCATCTTCTTGCGGAGATTCACGGTGCTTGTTCTCGATCAGCGGGTGAAGGCGTCTCCTCGACCAGCTTCTGATTCCGCCGCTGGATCGAACAATCCCGCTCGCCAAGGTGAATCATACTGCCGCTTGCGAGTCCGCCAGGATCTGGAATTCGATGTGATGCGGGTTTTCGATGTACTTCTCGATATACACCCCGGAGTCGCCGAACGCCTTTTCCGCTTCGGCGCGGGCGGTGTGGTATCCGTTCACCAGGGAGATGTCATTGTGGGCGATGCGCATGCCGCGGCCGCCGCCGCCCGCGACGGCCTTGATCATGACCGGGTAGCCGATCTTCGCAGCCACGGCCTTGGCATCCTGCTCGTTGTCGACGACGCCGTCCGAGCCTGGCGGTGTGGGCACCCCGGCCTTGCGGGCCAGGGATCGGCTGACGTCCTTGTTTTCCAGCGCGGTCATGGCGCGCGCGCTGGGCCCGATGAAGCGGATGTTGCAGCTCTCGCAGATCTCTGCGAAGTGCGCGTTCTCAGAGAGAAAGCCGTAGCCGGGATGGATCGCATCGACGTCGGCGATTTCGGCGGCGCTGATGATCCGGTCGATGCGGAGATAGCTCTCGGACGAGGGGCCTTTGCCGATGCAGATCGCCTCGTCGGCCAAATGCACGTGCATCGAGTTCGCGTCGGCCTCCGAATAGACCGCCACTGTCCGGATGTTGAGTTCCTTGCACGCGCGGATGATCGCACCGCGATCTCTCCGCGATTGGCGACCAGAACCTTCTCAAACATGACGGGCTGGGACGGAATCGGGACCCAAGGACTGGAGCGAACCGCCTAAAGGGGCCGGACCTTGAACAGGGGTTGGCCGAATTCAACCGGCTTGGCGTTCTCCACCAGGACCTGGGTGATCACGCCCTTGGACCTCGGCCTTGATCTCGTTCATGACCTTCATGGCCTCGATGATGCATACCACGGTCTCAGGGCTGACTTCCGTTCCGACATCCACGTAGGGGTTCGCTTCGGGCGAGGGAGAACGATAAAATGTTCCGATCATTGGGGATTTTACCTCCATGTGAGCAACCACGGGTTCCGCGGGCTTGCCCGAGGTCCCAACCGCCATCGCGTGGCTCACGGTTGGAAGCTGGTTCTGGCCGACGACTGTATCGTCAAAGGTGACCCCCGACGCCCCATTCACACCCCGTTTCAGGCGAATCTTGAAATCCTGACGCTCGAGTTCGAACTCGGAGATCGCGTTCTTTCGCATCAGGTCGATGATCGCCTTGATATCTTTCAAATCCACGGCGTGTCTCCTCATGGTCCACAGCCATGCAGGCACCCCCGACTCCCCGTGCCCGCCGAACAAAAAAAGCAGCAGTCGCAAAATCGACTCCTGCTCTTCACACAATTAGAACGCCGCGACGCTATAGGCGCTCTTTGGGCCGGTCAAGTGCCGTTTGACCCGCGGGGCCGGCGTCCTCGGACCGCCGGAAGAGGTCAAATCCCGTCCGAAACCCCCCGCGTTCATCGACTCGTTAATGTTACAGCCGCCTCCAAGCCCAGGATGTACGAATCCGGTCCGAACCCGGCAATCATGCCCCGGCAGACCCCCGCAATTCGGGAGCGATGACGGAATTCCTCGCGGGCATAAACGTTCGATAGATGGATTTCAATAGTAGGCACCCCGCTGCCCGCAATCGCGTCACGGAGGGCGAGACTCGTATGCGTGTAGGCCCCGGCATTCAACACCACGACGTCCGCGGTCCCGCGGGCTTCCTGAATCCACGTCACCAATTCGCCCTCGTGGTTCGACTGACGAAAATCGAGGGTGACCCCGAGTGACTTCGCCTTCGATTCCACTCGGGCTTCAATCTCCGACAAGGTGACCGCTCCGTAGATGGCAGGTTCCCGCGTCCCCAGGAGGTTGAGGTTGGGCCCGTTCAGGAAGAGAACGCGCATGGCCGCGGAGTTTAGCGGTCACGGCTGTGGCCGGGAAGGGGTTTGAGCCAGCAGCCAGCCCAGCAGTGTGAAGGCACACCAGGAGGTCGCTGGAATATAAAGTCCAAACTCGCCAAGCCCCTGAGTGAACCAGCCGGCCACGCCGACGGCAACCGCCACAGGGAGCGAGCCGTGAAGACGACTTCGGTTGCGATAAAGCCAGCCCAGAGAGCCCGCCACAAAGCCCGCGTAGGCCGCGAAACCGATCCAACCGGAGTCCGTCGCCTGTTGGAGGTAATCGTTGTGGGCCAGTTGTGCCATCTCGGCATTGGCAGGTCGGAGGCGCGCATAGACCCGCTTGAAGGCCCCGGGTCCCTGCCCAAGCAGGGGACGCTCCGCGAACCCCTTGACCGCTGCCGTCCAATAGTCGAGGCGGGCGCTCACGCTCGTGGCGCCCGCCCGCAGTTTCTTGGAATACACGGCGCCGAAGCCGACGAGGCCGACCACGACGAAGACCGTCGCAATGCCGACCTGGATCCTGCGATTGAGCGGCGAATGGAGGAGGAGACCGACGGCCATGATCATGGCCAGCAGCCAGCCGGCCTTGGAACCGGACCAGACCAGAACAGAGAGTCCCCCGAAGAGCATGGTCACGCCGCAAACGATCATGCCGGGCGTCTGCCATCGCCGGCCGAACCGTGCCGCGACAACGACCGCGAGCGGGAGGATGAGGAGGATGGCGCCCGCCAGGGCATTGGGATAGACGAGCGTGCTGAACACGCGGTTGCTCTCAATGCGCGCGAGGTATTCTGGCGCGAGTTTGGCGGCGTTTCCCGACTGTAGAATCATGCGCCGCGTCTCCTCGAGACCGCCCCACCGTTGCTGGCAGGCCATGCCGAGAATCCCGATGAATCCGAAGGTCAGGCACGCCCAGAAGACGCGCGGTTCCTGAACCCGGGCCAGGGCCAGGTGACCGAGGAAAAAGCACACGGTGCAGGCAGTGAACTGGGCGAGGACCACCCGGGTCATCGGCCGGTCCGTGGACGCAATGGCGGCGACGAACTGCCACCCCAACCACAACAGCAGCAGACCGACGAGGACGGCGGGGGCCCGGGGCCGCCATGCCCCGCGGGCCTGCCAGAGGCCAAGGAGACTGACGAGCGCCAATCCGATGTACCCGACACGCACAGGCCACGAAAAGGCCCGCCACTCGTCGGGGGTCCGGGGCATGTCGACGAGGTGATCGAGGATGACCGGATTTCCGAACTTGAGCAGGGCGACAGCCATGAACAGGCCGAAGGCCCCCGCAAAAAGGGCGTTGGCCGGCGCCCTGGGCGCCTGTCGGGGCGCCGGGGCCTTCTCGACCATTTTCGTCGGGGCGCGGGCCACGTCAGAGATGGAGGCGGAGCATCGCGACTTCGAGCGCCAGGGCCTCCTGGACGTTGGTGTGCAGGCGGCGCTGGGTATCCTCGAGCAGGGTGAGATTCGCGACGGCGCGGCCGGGGTCCAGGCGCGCGGCCACGACGTCGGTCGTCTCCTGCAAGGCCGGCAGGCCGAGAAGGGAGGTGGGGTGGCCCTGGGTCCGCAGCCACACGTCGCGCAGCCACATCTGCACCAGACGCAGGAGGTCCGCGCGTCGCCGCCGGTATTCGCCTTCGACCGCCGCCTTGTCCTCGACCTCCCATTGCTCCGAGAGGGCGGGATCCACGTCTTTGTACTGGTGAGCCGGTGATCGGGCTTCGATGTCCTCCTCGGTCGCCGCACGGATGGCTCCCAAGCGACGGAGCACGAGATCCAGCAGCCGGTAGCGTCCGAGGAGACTCTTGGGAGGAACCCGGAATTCGGCGGTTAGCTCATGCAACCAGGAGAGTTCCTCGTTGGCGGGTTCGCCCTGGCCGGGGAAATCCAGGCGCAGACATCGCGACAGGAGGGTCTCCATGAGACGGTCCGGTTCGGTGCTCAGGAGGATGAGGAGGGAGCGCGGGGGCGGTTCCTCCAGGGTCTTCAGGAATGCATTCCCGGCCTGGGCATTCATGCGATCCGCGCCGACGAGGATGCCGACCTTGTAACGGGCCTCCGTGGGTTTGAATTGGATGGCCTGGATCATGTCCCGGACCTGCTCCACCCGAATCACGCGAAGCTTGGATTCGGCACGCAGCCAGTGAACGTCCGGATGAGTCCCCGCGTGGATGCGGCGACAACTGCTGCAAACACCGCAGGCGTCCGTCGGCATCCCTGCGGCCGTGTCGGCTGGCGGGCCGGCACAATTCACCGTGGCAGCCAGTTCGCGGGCCAGGCGTTCGAGGACGCGGAGTTCCTCGCCCGCAAACAGGTACGCGTGCCCGAGACGGCCCCGTCGGAGGCTCCGGCGCAGCAGTTCGACGGATCGACGAACATCTGGAAAGTCGGCCCAGGCCACGCCGGCGTTGTATCACCCACACGCGCGGCGACAATCGAATCCGCGCCTCGTCTTTGGCCAGGCCACCCGCGAGAATCGGGGCGTGTTCCTTCTTGGCGTCACAGGCGGGATCGGGATGGGCAAGTCGATGTGTGCCGCCTTCCTGGCCAGCCGGGGCATTCCCGTGGCGGACACGGACCTGATTGCGCGCGAGGTCGTCGCGCCCGGGCAGCCGGCGGTGGGCGAGATCCGTGAGGCCTTCGGCCCCGACGTCTTCGATGGCGAAGGCCGCCTCGACCGCGTGCGCCTCGCGAAAGTCGTGTTCGCCGATGCGACGGCGAGGCGGCGCCTGGAGGCCTTGTTGCATCCGAGGATTCGCGCGGAATGGCAACGGCGGGCGACGGAGTGGCAGGGGGCGGGGTGCGGCCTCGGCGCGATCGTGATCCCCTTGCTGTTCGAGACCGATGCAGCGTCTTTGTTCGGTGCCGTCGTGTGTGTGGCGTGTTCGGCGGCGACGCAGCGGCAGCGTCTCCTTCAGCGCGGATGGACCCCGGCGCATGTCGAACAACGCCTGGCCGCCCAGCTTTCCATCGACGACAAGATGCGCCGGGCGGATTTTGTGGTGTGGACCGAGCCCCCGCCCGCGGTCCACGAGGAACAGGTCCGGCGGATCCTGCGGACGCTCCTGGCTCCGCCTCGTCAGCTCGGCGGCCACGGGGAGGCGGTTCATGCCGCACAACCGCGATGTGACTATTGAGCGGGACGCGGATCCGTTGTCCCCCCGCCGCTGGTCCGGGTTCCCTGCCGTTGAAACGCCGGTGCATCCTGCCGTCCGCCACTCACGAGGTAGGCCAGCAGATCGAGGATCTCGTCCCGGCTGAGAGTATTCACGAGGCCCTCCGGCATGGGCGACACGGTCGACGGCCGGAGGTCGTCGATGGCCGAGCGGCGCACGGTTTGTTCGGTGGGGTTCAGGGGATCCGTCTCGATCACGACTTCGGTGTCGGACTGCCGCACCAACCGCCCGGTGACGTCGTCGCCATCCTTCAGGGTGACCCGCATGTTCTGGTACTGATCCGAAACCACGTTCGAGGGGTCGACGATCGACTGGAGGATGTCGCGCACGGCGTATCGCTGCCCCACCCCGGTCAGTTCCGGGCCGGTGGCTCCGCCCCGGTCGCCAAAGCGATGGCAGCCGGTGCATTGCGCATCCAGGAAGGCCTGGCGGCCCCGCTCGAAATCGCGGCCGTGTTCGGTTTGATCAAGGTCCGGCAGCAGCTCGGCGACGGTCCATTCGCGGACAAATGGCCGGGGGGGCCGGGGAACGAACTGCGCCCCGGCCATCGGAGCATCCAGCAGGTCGCGCAAGGCCGCCCGTTGCGTCGGGTCCAGCGCGGCCTCGGCATCGTGGCGAAATCCGGCGAGGTGCCGGTCCAGGCTGGCACCATCCACATAATCCCGACCGACCTCCTGAAACCATGCGAGGATTGAGCGCGAGTGGGGCAGGTGGTCCCGCGGCTGGAGCCACCATCGAAAATAGCGGCGGCGTTCCTCCGGCTTCCATTGCGTCCGAACCGATCGGAGTTGGGCCAGGTAGTGGATCTGTTCCTCCTGACCCGGGGCCTGTTCCAAAAGCAGCAGGGTCCTCGACACCGCCCCGGGGCGATTGCAAGAGAGCAGGATCCGGCACAGCTCGCGGTTCTCGGGCCAGACCGCGGAAGGATAGGTCGCATCCAATTCATCGATCACGGCGGCGGCCGAACCCGCGTCGAGGTTGGGACGACCGTGGTGCAGGAGACTGAGTTCGACGACGCGGATCTTGAGGATGCGTTCATCGGCCGGGAGGTCCGCGAGGGGAAACCGCGTGAGCGCCCTGAACAGGGCCGGATGCACCGGGCTGCCGTCGACCCGCGTCAGCGCGAGCAGCGCGGGGAGCGCCCGGGACGCAACCGTTTCGTCCACGGCTCGGTCCCTCCAGGATGAGACGTCCTGCGCCTCCAGGGCGATGCGGGCCGCCTGCCGAATGGCCGGATCCGGATCGTCGAGGTGCGGCCAAAGTTGGGCGACAGCGGTGGGATCTGATTGTGTGTGGAAGGCCTCGAGGTCATGCCGGACCGCACGGGCCTGCCGCGCCGCGGAGTCGGTTGAGGTCAGCGGCTCCGTTGCCTGGATCTCATCGAGGACATTGGTGTAGCGGATCCTGTAGAGACCCGACTGCGTGCCACGTCCGCCGGTAATGAAGTACATCGCGCCATCCGGACCGAAGGCGAGCGACGTCAGATTGAGGGGTTGACCGCGGACGAACTCCTCCTGGGTGGCCCGGTAGGTGGATCCATCGGGCGTCAGGTGGACCGCGAGGATTCGGCCGTAAGACCAGTCCTGCAGATAGATGGCGCGGCGGTAGCGCTCGGGGAATCGGGCGTGGGTTCCGAATTTTACGCCGCATGGCGAACCAATGCCGACGTCCAGGATGCCCGGGTTCATCTCCGGATAGCCGTCCGGCCACGCGCGCGTGCCATCGCGCCACCCCATTTCGCTGCCGGACACGCAGTGATAGAGCCGGGTCGGACGATACCAGGGCGTGCCCCAGTCCCATTCGTTGTCGGAATCGAAGACGAAGAGTTCGCCGTCGGGATTGAAGTCGAGACCATAGGCGTTCCGCATGCCTCCCGCGAAGATTTCCCAGCGCCGTCCCCGGGGGTCGGTCCGCAACACGGTGCAACCCGGGACAAGGGCGCCACCCGGTCGCGTGGTCTCGTCGGGGTTCAAGGACAGGACGTCCTCGGCGAAGTGGCGGTAGGGGGAGGTGGCCGAGAGACCTTCCGGAGGGTGAGTGCCGTTGCCGTTCACGACGTAAATCCATCCTTCCGGGCCGAGGGCGAGTCCGTGGTACCCGTGTTCTCCAGCCCCCTGGAATCGTTTCAGGAGGCGCAGTTCGCCTTCATCAAACCGATCGTTGCCATTGGTGTCGGTGAGCCGGTAGAGCCCGGTGCCCGACGGACCACGGGCGTTGGCGTAGAGGGTGCCGTCCGCGAAGAGCAGTCCCATCGCAAATCGGATCGGCGCCGGCACCGCCTCGGGCGATGAGAGACGACCGTCGGCGTTGACGGTGAATCGCAGCAACGGGTGGGAGTCGCCCTCGGGCGAGACGTACAGCCGGCCGCGCCCGTCAAACGTCATGCAGACCCACGAGCCCTCTCCGGGCGCGGCCGACCGGAGGAGTTCGGCCTCAAAGCCCGGAAGGAGCTTGAGCGATTCAGCGGGGGTTGCTGTCGCCCTGGCCAGGACGTCGCCCCACGGCGGCATCCCGTGGGGGCCGCGGCGCGCAGCGGGGGACCACGATGCGTCCCGGAAACCGAAGGTGTTCCATCCGGGCTGTTCTTCTGTCGTGGTCACCCAGTTTGTGTCGGTAACGATCTGGCGGGTCTCGGCGCCGCCGAGGTTGAGATGCACCAGGAGACCGGCCGGGCCGGACTCGTTGCGGGCACGGACGGCGAGGACGTTGTTGCCCTGGTTGAGCCGCATGGAGACCTCGGCGCGGATCGGTTCCCCGGGTTGTCGGCAGGCCGCGACGGGGTGGCCATTGAGGAAGACATCGGCTTGGTCATCCGCGACGACGGTGAGACGGGCATTCCAGGTGAAGGGCGGGGTCTGAAAGGTCCGGCGGAACCAGACGGTGCCCGTGGATGACGAACCCCGGGAACCGGAAGCCCAGATCCACTGCGGCGTCGGGGCCTCGGCGCCCTGCGTGGCCACGACATGGACGGCAACCACGGCGGCAAAAAGCGCCCGGATGTCCAGGGGCACGGGCCCGAACTTGGAGCCGTTCTCAGTTCCAGGGATTTGCCGCTGGCGGGGAGCGTACATCGGACGGGTGTTTTCCTCGACAGAATGCCCGGAGAGTTCGGAGCAGCAATTGGGAACTGCGCTGGGATGCGGCCATTTCGAGCGCGACCCCGACCTTCATAGAGGTCTTGCGAAAGGCGACCGTTTGCGAGCCCGCGAAATCCTTGGCAGGCGCGATACCGCCGGGTCGGACCGCGGCCTTTAGCCCGCTTCAACGGGACGGGACGGGACGGCGCCCAACAAGAACTTCGACGCGCGTGCCGTCGGGGTATTGAAGCGGCCTGAAGGCCGCGCTCCGCAACCGCGAGTTCCGACGCCCTGTCGGCAGCGGCGTTACGCATGTTGAAGGTAACCTCCTCTCCCACCGGACCTGCAGCAGGTCGCACTGGAAGTGATAGGAAACATCCGGGCTAGCCGCCGAGATGAGGAGGCGGACCAAGCGGTTCCGCCTCGTGACGTCGGCGGCTACGAGGGCCGGTGCCACGATGGGGGACTCCTCGGACGCGAGCGGAAATCAGTCGGATTCGAGTAGGAGTAGGAGTACGAGCCGACCCAAAGGCCGATCAGTCGTTTCCGTCCTATTCCCTATTCCCTCCTGAAATGAACCTTTCGCGCTCGAAGCGGGATTAACCCTTCGAAGAGGCGCAAACCCAAACCCAGGAATCCATGTGAATGACCTCCGATCTCTGCTGGCCCTCGTGGTTGTCTTCGTCCTCGCGTCGGCGCAGCCTTCGCGTGCCGTCGACGGCGTCCGGACCAACATCAACCCCGCCCTGATCTACTGGCAGGCCCAGGCGGACATGCCGGACCTTACCGACGCGGAGCACCATCATCTCCTCGACACGCCGTGGCGGGGTCGCGCCCTGGATGAGGAGACTCAGAACCTCCTGGCGCGGTACGATGCCTCGTTCCGGCTCCTGCAACGGGCCCTTCTCCAAAGGGCACCCTGCGACTGGGGCTACGACGTGAGCGTGGGACCGGAACTCGACCTGCCCAGCCTGGCAAAGGCCAAGTCGCTCGCCCAAACGGCGAGGGTCCGGTTCCGCTGGGAGTTGGAGCAGGGCAACCCCCACGCCGCCCGCGACGATTTCCACGCGGCGTTCGTCCTGACGCGTCAGGTCGCCACGGATGGAATCCTGATCTCGGCGTTGGTCCAGTACGCGATGGAGAACATTTTGACCGGCGCGATCGCGGAGAACTGGCATCGATTGGACCTCCAAACGCTCCAACAGATCGTGTCCGACATCGATGTGAGCCCGGCGCGGGGCACGGTGGCGGACTGCATCCCGGCGGAACGCGCCGCCTTCGGGGGCTGGCTGATCCGCAGCATCGAGGAGGCCCGTGCCGGGTCCGGCGGGGATCTCGACGCCCTGTCGGTGGTGGAGAACCTCGTCAAGAGGATGGCGACCGACGATCCGACATTGGGACGCCGTGTGGTGGAGGCGGCGGGCGGCACCGTCGACGGAGTGGTCGCCTACATCCATCAATTGGATCCACTCTACGACGAGGCCGATCGTCTGATGAGGCTGCCCTATGCCGATTTCCTGCCGGCCATCCAGGCCTTCAACGAAAAGGTCAAAGCCCATCCAAATCTGCTGGTGCATGTCTTGTTTCCTCTTTTCGAGAATTGCCGCCTGAAAGAGATCGCTGCTGACGTGAAGACCGAGATGGTACGGGCCGCCGCCGCCTATCGGCAGGCTGGACCGGCGGGCCTGGAACAAGTCCTCGATCCCGTTGCTGGCAGGCCCTTCGCCTTCCGGCGGTTTACTCTGGATGGCGCGGACCGCGGCTTCGAATTGAGCTCCGCCATGGACGCGCGTGGATGGGTGGAAGCGCTGATCTTCGTCGAGCGGGACGGGCCACCGTTTCAGATCGAAGGCAAAGACGTTGGGTCGCCGCAATGAATGGCGCCCGATTAGGTCCAAACCCCAGGACCCAGTCGTGGATCTCATGCTGAACATGCCCTTGGATGTGGCCGGCGAGGAATCGGACCTCGCCGGCCTCGCCGCGGCAGGGGATGCCGGCGCCTTTGACCGGATCTGCCGGCTTCACGCGGCGAGGTTGAGGCGTCAGGCGCAGGAGTTGTGCCGGGATCCCGCGGCCGCCGAGGACCTCCTCCAGGAAACCTTGATTCACGCCTGGCGAAGCCTCGGGCGTTATAATGGTCGCTGCCGCCTTTTCACCTGGTTGTGCAGCATCCTGATCCATCGCCATCACCACATGCGGAGGCGACGATGGCCGATCCCCTTCTCGACCGTGCCGGCGGACGACCTGAAACAGGTCCAGCGGCTCCTGGCGACCCACCTCGATGCCGCGCCGCTCCCAGACACGGACCTCGCCCGAACCGAGCAGGCCCGCCAGGTCCTGGACACGCTCCAGAGACTTCCACCAAAACAACGCGCCGTCGTTCACCTCCGCTTTTACGCGGACGAATCGCTTGAGGGTATTGCCGCCGCTGTCGGCTGTTCCGTCGGCACCGTGAAATCCCGGCTCTTCCACGGTCTTGAACGGCTGCGGCGCATGTACACAAAATCATTCGGAGACCTGCCATGAGGCCCTGCTTCCGATATCGGAAATCCCTCGCGCTGATGGCGAGTGCGACGGGGGTGACCCCGCGCCTTCGCGAGCACCTCGCGACCTGCCCGGGGTGCCGCGCTTATTTCCAGGAGATGCAACGACTCTGCGGCCTGCACCGCCGGTCCGCTGAAGAACTCCTGGAAAGGACGCACAACAACGCTTTCGACCCTTCCGTCGTTACGGTCCTTCGTCCCGCATCCACCGGGTCTTTCACCCCGGGGGCCGGAAATTATCGGCGGATGAACATCGGCCGATGGATGCGCCTTGTGGGTGCGGCGGCTGTTGCGATCGCTATCGTGTTCGGCGGTTGGCGGGCACTCCATCAGCAAACCCAGGAGCAGGCGCCCAGATTTGTCGGACGAACGGCATCGAAGCCGTCAGCCCACGAGACGGTGAGTTCCTCGCGATTGATCGACCTCCACAAGGCGTTAAGCCGGTCGCCCGCCGAGTTGGACCGGCAATTGGATCGTGCACTTCCCGAAACGTCGCGAGCCTCAGGCCCGAAGCTCACAATCGCGGCCGCCAGGAAGGAAGCCGGGTCCTGACACGCCGGGTTTCGTGTCGGCGCAAGAGCACACCCGCCGGTTCCGCGCAGGCGCCCGCGGGCGAACCACTGCAGGAAGGGACAAACCTACTCGCGACGTGCGCGGTAGAAGAGGACCGCTTCGTGCAGCGGACCGCCGCTGTCATCCAGCGAGGCCTCGCCCGACGGCCCGACCGTCAACGGATAGATGTCGTCCCATTCCCGGAGATCACTGGATTGGGAGATGACGTAGTCGCCGGGCGGACCCTGGAGGACCAGGCGCACCGTGTCCGCCGCGACCGCGGTGATGGCGAGACGGATGTCCGTGCCGGGTCCGCCACCGCCGCTCGCCGTGACCACGACGGGGGATGAATCCGTGCTGGCCCCGAGATTGTCGACGGCCCGCGCGACGATGCGGTGTTCCCCGGCCGTCTGCGGGGCCCAGGACATGCCAAAAGGCGCGGTCGGGTCCTCTCCAATTCGCGTGTCGCCGTCGTAGAACTCGACGCGTGTGACCGTGCCATCGGGGTCGCTTGCATTGGCGGCGAGATCGAGGCCGACCCCGGTGTCGATGACCGTTCCCGCGGCGGGCGCCGTCAGGGAGACGACCGGTGCGGCGTTGGTTCCAACGAAGGCGCCGCGTCGGTAGACGATGCCGAGCACCGCGTCGGAAACCCACACCCCGGGCATGCCGGCGGCGGAGAGGCGGTCCGCCGCCAGGGGTTGCCGCAGCAGCGAAAAGCCGGTCAGAAGGGCCGCGGAGTCGCGTTGGGCATACACGAGGGCGGACTCGTCCCCGGTGAAGGCTGGATAACCGAGGCCGGTTTGAACCTCGGCGAGTTGCGCCGCCTGGCCCGTGAAGAGATCGAGCCCGACGATCGCGGAATTCTGCGTCGACTCGACCAGAGCATCGAACACGAGATACCGGTTCCCTGCCCGCCCCATGCTCGGATTACCCGTGTCGAGTCCCTCGATGGGCGGCACGACAATGGAAATCTTCCCGGTGGCGAGCGACAGACCATAGATGCTCCACCGTTCCACCGTGGGTCCGGTGCCGAACCGCAGTCGCGACAAGGCGTCGTAATACAGAATCTGACCGTCGGAACTGAACGTCATCGAATCCGCATACAACACCGCATCCACGGGAACGCCGTCGAGGGCAGGGGCGAGCAGTTCGAAGGTCAGCGAGGTGTTGGCTGCCAGGTTGATCACGCTAATCCGGTTATCCGCCTCGCCGGTCTGCGGGTTGCGAAACACAAAGGCCGCGAGCTGTCCGTCTGGCGACACGGCGAGGGAGTGGACAAGACCGGCAAACCCCAGGCACCCCCCGGTGGTTGGATCCGCGCTGTCCGCAAGGCAGATGTCGTAGAAGGAATTGACGAAGACCGCGATCGTGCCGTCGCCGGTCACGGCGGGACGGCTGACGAGCACGGAATTGCTGAAGAACGTGCCGAGGGAATCATCTCCGAGCGCCTCTTCGCGCCGGTAAAGCGTCGGCCCGCCGAAGAAGGGATCCGCGCTGATGAAGAACGCGGAGTCCGGTCCCTGCACTGCCGGGAGGGGGGTGGGCTCCGGTGTTTCGGGCGCGGAGAAGATCTCCACGGCATCGAAGGCCTCGGCGACCTTCCGGGCCTGGGTCGAGCCCTCGCCGAAGATCTCTTCAGCGGACGCCACGGCGGCGAGACGCAAATCGATGAATTGGGACTGCGGCTGAAGGTGCTGGGTGAGACTCCGGTAGAAGATCCGCGAGGCGTCGCGACTCCCGATCGCGCCGGTGAGTCCCTCGGCAAGTTCCCAGTAGGCGTGATTGATGATGCTGCTGTTGATGTGGACACCTCCGTGGTCGCCGCCGTCGGAGTTCGGCAACTCGATGTATTCGCTCAGCTTGGAGGGGTAGGGCTTGTTGACACCGCCGACCATGAGGGAGCCGGGATCCTTGAAGTCGCGAAAGATGCTGTTGAGGTGAGTTCCCATCTTCCAGTCGTTCTGGCCTTCGCCGAACGCCTCCACCATCTCGCCAAAGATATCGGAAAAGGACTCGTTCATCGCGCCTGATTGATTCTCGTACACCAGCCCCGCGGAATTCTCGGTCACGCCGTGAGTAAGTTCGTGCCCGACCACGTCGAGGGCGCCGGCATACGGCTGAACCGTGCCGAAGAGCATCACCCGGAGATTCCCCTGCCACGAGGCATTGTCGTAATTCCCGACACGGACGATCGCCGTGATGGTTCCCCCCTGGCCGTCGAGTGAGTTGCGACCGTGCTCCTGGGAGTAGTAGTCGTACGTCTGGGAAAAATTGTAGGCCGCGCTGACTCCATCCGGGATTCCCCACTGGTTCGGGTTCTGGGAGACAATCTGGTCGACGTCGCCGGTGCGAAGGTTGTTCACGTCCTGGAGCTTCGCATCGGCGATGGCGATGACCCCATCGGGCTGAAGGATCGGATCCGACCCCGCGTTGAACATCGGTTTGGAGGTGTCGAGAAGATAATAGTTCGCGCCTTGCTGCCAGACGTTGAGGTTTCGCGAGGCGCCGCCCAGGTCGATGCCGCCGCCGGTTGCCGCCGCATCGTAGATGCGGCTTGTCCGGCGGAGGATGGTCCCGTCACGCGCGTCGATGACAAAGCGCCAGGCCGACGCGAGGCCGGCATTCAGTTCGAAGCGCCAGGCGAGGCGGACGGGGGCCTCCAGGGGAGCGTAGAGAACGAGCTCCGGGTCCGTCACATCCGCCGCAAGACCATTCGCAACGCTCGCCCGTGCCCGAAAGACCGCGTCGTCCGCCGTGACGAGCGGGTCGACAGGGGCATCGGCGGGCGTGGGCGCATAGGCGCCTTCCAGAAGGGTGAGATCGCCCGCGGCGTCGATATGGAGCGCAAGCGTCGCGGGCCACACCGGCAAGGCACCAAGGCGCTGACTGAATCGAAGGGTCCGCCCCCCGAGCCCGTCGGGCGCGGATCGATCCAGGCGCAGTTCCGCGTCGGGATTCCTGATCCCGAGAAGGCCGGCTTGGGACCGCAGGAATCCCCGCGCCGTGTCCTCGTCCCGCTGGCCGGGTCGCGCGTTGAGGAGGGTGCGGCTGGCCCGGCCAAGCACCGCGCCCCGGATCTGGCGAACCGTGCCGTTTTCCTGGCGCAGGTGGATCTGCAGTCCCGGGACAACAGCCTGGAGCCGCTGGACGGCGCGTCGTTGGGAGTCGTTGTCGGCGGCGGGCGGTGCGGCAGGGTTCGGAACACCCACGGGACCCCCGAGAGGAAGGACCGCCTGAAGGGCGGCGGCCACCGATGCTGCCCGCGGATCGGCGACACGTGAATCAGCGGTGGACGGAATGGCAGGTCCACGGATGCCTCGCCCGTCGCCCAGCTTTCGGATCAGGTCGCCAACCGGACTCTCGGCCGCGGCGACGGGCAGGGCGCGGGCGGCAAGGCCGAAGATAACGAGCAAAAGCAGTGTGCCGCGGGAGTCTCGGGAGTCTCGGGAGTGCATTTCAGGTGAATATCGGCAGATTCTGTCCCCGGGGTGTCGGCGAGCACCATCATCGAGGGCGTCGCGGGGATTTCCGGCGTGGAGTGGCGGCAGCCTTCGGATCACTCCCTCCGAGTGCCGCCAGACGCAAAGCCGTTGCGCGCTGCACCAGCGCCTCGAGTCCGAGATGAACCAGCCGGGTCTTGCCGGATCTCGCCCGTTGCCTCCCGGGCGCGCTCGAGCAGGGGGTCGTCAAGATTGAGTGTCGTCCTCATACATACGAAGATGGCAAGTCCGTATGCACGGGGTCAAGGCAGGCGCGATCCGGGCGGGGCTGCCCGCTCGCTGGCCATCCGAAAGACTCCAACCCTTCGTATCGGAAGGGTGGCGGGGGTGGACGGCTCCGGACTCAGGATTTGCCGCCCAGGGCGGAGAGGTTGCGCGGGCCGTTCACGGTGGCGTTGACCCGGAGTCGCAGTCCATTGAGGCGGATGAAGCCCGTCGCGTCGTTCTGGTTGTAGGCTCGGGTCGAGTCCGCCTCCATCGTGGCGATCTGCGGGTTGATACAGGCTGACGGGGCTCTTCCGTCCGGCGGCGTGGATGCCGCCCTTGTAGAGTTTGACGCGAACGGTGCCGGACACGTTCTTCTGGGTCTCCTCGACCAGGGCCTGGAGGGCGAGGCGTTCCGGGCTGAACCAGAACCCGTCGTACACCAGCTCCGCGTAGCGCGGGATCAGCGAATCGCGGAGGTGCAGGACCTCGCGGTCCATCGTGAGGCTCTCGATCTGCCGATGGGCGAAATGGAGGATGCTGCCGCCAGGGGTCTCGTAGACGCCGCGGCTTTTCATCCCGACAAACCGGTTCTCGACCATGTCCACGCGGCCGACGCCATGTTTGCCCCCGAGCTTGTTGAGGGCCTTCATCACGCCGAGCGGAGAGAGCTTCTTGCCATTCACCGCAATGCAGTCGCCGGCGTCGAATTCGAGGGTGACGTACTCCGCCTTGTCGGGGGCGTCCTCTGGCAGCACGGAGAGGGTCGTGAACTTGTCGCGGTTCGAGACATGGCCGGCATCGAACCAGGGGTCTTCAAGGATGCCGGCCTCGTAGGAGATGTGGAGGAGATTGCGGTCCATCGAATATGGCTTTTTGGCGCTCGCCTGCACGGGGATCGCCTTCGAGGCGCAGTACGCGATCATCTCCTGGCGCCCGGGGAACTGGCTGCGAAAGCGGTCGTCCCGCCACGGTGCGATGACCGGCATGTCCGGGGCGAGGGCGTTGGCGGTCAATTCGAACCGGACCTGGTCATTGCCCTTGCCCGTGGCGCCGTGGGCAATGGCATCGGCCTTTTCGTCCCGTGCGATGTCGATCATGCGCTTGGCGATGAGCGGGCGGGCGATCGAGGTGCCGAGATAATACTGGCCTTCGTAAACGGCGCAGGCGCGGAGGATCGGGTAGATGAAATCCGACGCGAACTCCTCCTGGAGATCGTCCACGTAGATCCTGGAGGCGCCGGTCTTTCGCGCCTTTTTTTCGAGGCCGGTCAGTTCGTCCTCCTGGCCGATATTGGCGCAGAAGGCGATCATCTCGGCCTGGTAGGTTTCCTTGATCCAGGAAAGGAGCACGGAGGTGTCGAGACCCCCGGAGTAGGCAAGGACGATTTTCATGTCGGCGGGCGCCGGAAGAGCGCACGCAAGTGAACGCCAAGGCGAACGGGTGGAAAAGAGATTTTCCTGGGATGAATCGTCCCTTGGCACGCGGCATCGGGCTGTGGTTCGCTCCCCGGCACGGATGAATCTCCACGCCGTCCTTGTTGCATTCCTGTGCCTGGTGGGGGCCGGGACGATGCGCCTCCAGGCGGCCGGGAACGCGGTGGCGGAGACCCAGGCCCCGCCGGATGACATCCAGGTCGAATCGCTGAATCCCGCGTTCCTCTTCGACTACGACCTGGAGACGGGCGAGGTCAACGTGACCAACGGCGTGCGGGTCATTTACAGGGACACCACCCTGACGGCCCGGCGATTGCATCTGGAATCGGCCACGGGTGAAGCCCTGGCGGAGGGTGCGGTCACCCTCGAGCACCGATCCCAGATCTGGACCGGCGACCGGTTGCGCTACAATTTCCGAACCGGTGATCTGGAGGCGGAGGATTTCCGGCTCGGCGTGCCTCCCCTGTTTGTCGGCGGGCAGGTCGCCATGACCCTGGAGCCAATCGACGGTCACCGCGTTTTCGCGGCCACCAATGCCTTCCTGACCACGGACGACCTGGCGCAACCGGGCTTTCGGATCCGCGCGCATTCGCTGCGGATCGAGGAGGGTCGTCGCGTCGTGGCCCGGAGCGCCACCCTCTATGTCGGCGAAACGCCCGTGTTCTGGTTTCCGGTCTACACGCGCCGGTTGGGGAGTCACCCGACACGCTGGGTGCTGACACCCGGCTATCGCACCTCCTATGGCGCCTATCTTCGTGCTGCCTACCAGTTCGACATCGGTGAGCAGGTTCATGGGGCCCTTCACATGGATCCCTACTCCAGGCGCGGGCTCGGCGTGGGACCGAGTATTCAATACGACCTGGGCACGATCGGCGCCGGGGACCTCGATGCCTACTGGATCGCGGACCAGGCACCGGAAGACGATCCGCTGACCGGCCGGCCGCCAGACACTCAGCGGGAACGGATACGTTTCATTCACCGGGCGACCTTGCGTCCCGGGCTCACGGCGACGGCCGTCGTGCGCCAGCAATCCGATCCCTGGGTCGTTCGGGACTTCTTCGAGGACGAGTATCGGCAGAACCCGCGTCCAAGCACCTTCTTCGAGGTGCAGCAGGTGTGGCCGGACTTCACCCTGAACGCGTTGACCCGGGCGCAGGTGAATGATTTTTTTGAGACGGTGGAACGTCTGCCTGACGTGCGGCTCTCGGCCTATCGGCAGGAGCTTGGGGAATCCGGGATCTACTACGAGGGCGAGGATTCGGTGGGCTGGTTTCAGCACCGGTTCATGGAAGGATCGCTGACCAACGACTACTCCGCCTTTCGGGCCGATTCGTTCCACCAGTTGCTGTATCCGCAGACCTTTTTCGGCTGGCTCAACGTGACGCCCCGTGTCGGGGGTCGGCTGACGTATTATGGCGATACGCAGGGGACCGGCTGGGAGGATCTCGATGCGAAGACCCGCGGGGTCTTCAACACCGGGGTCGAGGTCTCCTTCAAGGCGTACCGGTTGTGGCGCAACGCGCGGAGCCAGTTCTGGGACGTCGACGGCCTGCGCCACATCATCGAGCCGTCTGTTAATTACGCCTTCACGCCGGAACCCAACGTGCGCCCGCTCGAGTTGCCGCAGTTCGACACCGAACTGCCCAGCCTCCGCCTCCTTCCGGTCGGCTATCCCGAATACAACTCCATCGATTCCATCGACAGTCAGAACGTCCTGCGGCTCGGAATGCGCAACAAGCTTCAGACCAAGCGCGCGGGACAGGTCGATGACCTGCTCGACTGGGTGGTCATGGCGGATTGGCGGCTGGATCCGCGTCACGGCCAGCGCACCTTCAATGATGTCTATTCCGAGGCCGACTTCCGGCCGCGCCGCTGGATCACCGTGAACTCGGAGGTGCGAATCGATCCAAACGACGCGATCCTCCGCGAATCGGAAACCGCGGTGGTGCTCAAGCCAGGACGCGATTGGTCCCTGGGGATCGCCCACAGGTACACCCATGACGATCCATTCCTCGGCCGCGGCGGGAACCTTCTGGGGACGCGCCTGTATCTGCGGTTCAGCGAGAACTGGGGTTTCCGGACCTCGCATTATTACGAGATCAGGGACCACCTTCTGCAGGAACAGTATTACACCGTGTATCGCGACCTTCGCAGCCTGACCGCGGCGTTGACGTTCCGGATCCGGAAACACCTGGATCGCGCGGACGACTTCGCAGTGGCGCTGACCATCTCCCTCAAGGCCTTTCCCAGGTTCCGGACCGGCGAGGATGCCGAGCGCCCCGCGCTGCTGATCGGAGGTTAGAGCCCGTCTGAAAATTAGGAGGGGCCCTGTTTTCGCAGGAAAGGCTGGATGGCGAGGCGGGACGAAGGAGCATACCCTTCAGGGGTCTGTGACTGAGGAGCAACGAAGCCAGGCGGCCTTTCCTGCGAAAACCCTTCGGGCGACGGGTCTTTTGCGCGAGGCCTTCGTTGGCTCGACCGTCACAGCCCGCTGCGGGGATGCTCCGGTCTCGCCGTCTCGGCCTCGCACCAAATCCCTCGTCGCAGGGCCCCTCCTAATTTTCAGACGGGCTCTTAGACGGCAACGCTCAGTTGGCTTCGCCTCGCTGTTCGCGAACCGTGGCAGGGCGGAAGAAGGGAGTGGGACCCATCCTTCCTTCCGGTTCGCCTTGCGCGGCAGTCGGCCGGGTCGGTATTACGCAGCAGTCGTCACGGATGCACCCGCGTCACTTCATCGCCCTCTCCTGGATCCTCGCGCTTGCCCTGGGTCTCGCCGTCCCGACGGCGGCCTTGAGCGCGCGCGCCGACATCCAGTTCGATGTCTTTGTCGGGTATGGCGACCGGGTGCGGGAAGGCAACTGGTACCCGGTGGCCTTCGAAATCCACAATGACGGCCCGACGTTCACCGGCACCGTCCAGTTCGGACCGGAGACGGACCTCGGCGCGGACGAGGAAACCCGGGCCTTCAGCATCGAATTGCCAACGGGCACTCGGAAGCGCGCGGTCATCCCGGTGTTTTCCTCCGGGGGATTCCTGTCGCGCCTTGATGCGCGGTTGTTGGATGCCCATGGCAAGGTGCTGGCCGAGCGGAGCAGCCTGCAGCCGAAGCTCACCCGGCCCTTCGTGCCCCTGATGGGGGCCCTCCCGCGCACGTTTCGAGGCCTGCCGGAGCTGCCCGAATTCAAGCAACGTGCCCCGGAGAATTGCGCGGCTGTCGCGCGGCTCGAGTCGGACTACCTGCCATCGAATCCCATCGCGCTGGAGGCGCTGTCGGCCATCTATGTGAACTCGGAAAAGGCCTCCAACCTGAAGCCGGAACAGATCGACGCCCTGCTCGCCTGGGTGCACGGAGGCGGGCATCTAATCGTCGGAATCGAGCAACCCGGCGATGTGACTGCCCTGCCGTGGCTCCGGGCGCTCCTGCCATTCGAACCCGAGTCGGTTGGCACCCTTCCGGGTGGTGACGCCTTGCAGAAATGGCTGGTTAGCGGCCGGCCGATCCTCGAGGTCCCGGGTCCGGTGCGCCGGCAGGGATCCATGCCCCGACGCCGACCCCCGCGGCCGGGTGCCCCCATCATCCAGACCATTGTCCCCGTGAATCCGCAGGACCCGTTCATGCGCCTTGCGGCTGAGCCCGCATTTTCGAGGGGCACGGTGCCGATTGTCACCGGCCGGGCGGAGGAGGGCAGCGACCGGATCCTGTCCGTCGGAGACACGGACCTCATCGTCTCCAGCGTCCGCGGCCGCGGAACGGTGACGGCGCTGGCGTTCAGTCCGGAGCGTGAGCCTTTCCTGAGTTGGACGAACCGCGCCTGGTTCTGGGCGAAGCTGACCGGTGTGCCATCGGACCTGCTCATGGATGTGAACGAGGGTCGGTGGGGGGGCCTGAGCCTGGATGGCCTGTTCGGCGCCATGATCGACAGCCGGCAGGTGCGCAAGCTTCCGGTTGCGGCCCTGCTTCTGCTCCTGGTTGTTTATCTCGTCGTCATTGGTCCGTTCGATCAGTGGATCCTCAAGCGGACCGGGAAGCAGATGTGGACCTGGGTCACCTTTCCTCTCTATGTCGTGCTGTTCTCGGGCTTGATTTACTTCATCGGCTACCGGCTGAGGGCAGGGGATCTCGAGTGGAACGAGATCCAGGTCGTGGATCAACTCCCCCGGCCGGACGGCGCGATGCTCCGCGGTCGCACCTGGGCTTCGATCTATTCACCCGCGAATGCCCGCTACCGTCTGGCCAGCGACCTGCCTTTCGCCACGCTGCGGGGTGAGTTTCAGCAGTCCGGTGGCAACCGCGGCGAGTCCCACCGTCTGAACCTGATCTACCCGGCGCGCGGATTCCAGGCGGAGGCGTTCGTGCCGGTCTGGGTCAGCCAGTTGTATGTCGAGAACTGGTTGCAGCCAGGCGCGCCGGTGCTGTCCGGAAGCGTGACCCGGGAGGGGCAGGGCTTTCACCTGAGGTTGGAGAACCAGTCGACGCTGCGTTTCAGCGAAACCACGCTCGTCATCAGCGGGACCCTGTACTCGCTTGGTGATTTGCCGGCGTCGGGCCGGATCGATCGCGACCTGCCGGCGAACGGGGGGATGGGCCTGGAGAACCTGTTCGTGCGCCTGCCGGGCGCTTACAACGCCGCGCAACAGCGGGGCTCGGCCTTCGGCGGAGAGGGATCCGGCCAGATGCTCCGGGATCTGAGCGGGGTACTGATGGCCTCCTTCGCGGACCACCCGTCGGCGGCCCAGGCCCAGGGGACCGGTTTCCTGGGGCCGGCGGGAGTCGATCTCTCCTCCCTGCTGCTCCGCGGGGATGCCATTGTGTTCGGTTGGGCGCCCGAACAGGCCCTCGCGCCACCCATGCACCGGTTCTCGCCTCACCGCCTCCGTCGCGACACCGTCGTCCGATTTTCGATGCCCGTCAGCCCCGCCGCCGCGCCCGGAATCCGACCATGAACGAACCCCCCGTTGCCGCCGTCCAGACCCACGGACTCACCCGCGTCTATGGGGCCCTGGTGGCTCTGAACGCCCTCGAGTTGACCGTGAACCAGGGCGACCTCTTCGGTTTCATCGGGTCCAACGGCGCCGGAAAGACCACCACCCTTCGCATCCTCGCCACCTTCCTTGTGCCGTCGGCGGGCACCGCGGCCGTGTTTGGTCACGACGTCGTCGGGGACGCCGACGCCGTCCGGCATGTCATCGGGTACATGCCCGATTTCTTCGGGGTCTACAAAGACATGGAGGTCACCGAGTACCTCGACTTCTTCGGGGCGTGCTATCGCATCCCCGCGGCGCAGCGGGAGAAGACGGTGGCCGACGTCCTGGAGTTGGTGGGCCTGACGGAGAAACGGGGGACCCTGATTGGCGCGCTCAGTCGCGGCATGCAGCAGCGGCTCGGACTCGCGCGCGTGTTGATTCACGATCCCCGCCTCCTGCTGCTGGACGAGCCGGCGAGTGGCCTGGACCCGCGAGCCCGGATCGAGATGATGGCCATCCTCCAGGAGCTTCAGCGCATGGGGAAGACGATCATCATCTCCTCCCACATCCTCAGCGAGCTCCAGACCCTCTGCAACCGGGTGGCGATCATTGAAAAGGGCAAGCTCATCTATTCGGGCCCGGTGCAGGGCGTCCGACAACAGATCAGCGACACGGCGGTATTCTGGGTGCGCGTTCGGGGACCGCAGGATGGAGCCATCCAGCTCCTTCGTACCCAAACCGACGTGACCGAGATCGAGCCGTTCGAGGACCGCCTCAAGGTCACCCTCGCCAGTCACGAAACCGACCCGAGTTTCATCCCCGAACTCCTGGTCCAGGCGGGTGTCCGACTCCTCGAATTCTACGAAGACGAGATCGGCCTGGAGAAGGTGTTCCTCCACGTCACCAAGGGAGAAACGCAGTAGCCGGTCCCCGGCCGGGAATCGGACCGCCGCATGAACGTGCGATGTTGGCCACGTCACCTCGGCGGCTGCGATGATGCGGTCGAAGCGGAGACGCTCTAGGCTCCTTCGGCATGCCGACCGTTCGCTGCCCCACATGCCGCAAAGAGGGTGACTGGTCCGCCACCCGGTGGGGGCCGTTCTGTTCCAGGCGCTGCCGCCTCGTCGACCTTGGAAAATGGCTGGGGGAGGAACACGTCATCTCCCAGCCGTTAAGGCCAGGAGACTTCGATGGCTACGACGATCTCCCGCCGGGGCCGGACCTGGACAAAACCGATGGAGAGCCTGGTCGGGGGCCGGATTGAGGCCGTTTCGCCTTTTGTGGTCTCTGGGAGGTTGTGTGAAATGGAAGGGGTGAAGGCCCGAATTCAGGAATGCGCCGCCAGCGAGAGCTGTGCATCCTCGCTCATGCACGCATGCCTGCGCCTGATCGCCCTCGGCGTGGTGGCCTGGACGGCGTCCGCCTCGGACTGGCCGCAGTTCCTCGGTCCCAACCGTGACGGGACGTCGCCGGAGACGCTTTCGCCCCATGCGACCACCACGGAGCCTCATGTCCTCTGGAGCCGGGACGTGGGGGCTGGTTTCAGCGGGCCGGTGGTCGTTGGCGATCGGTTGGTGCTTCATCAGCGGCGCGGCGCGGAGGAGATCCTCGAGTGCCTCGATGCCCGAAAGGGCGGTTCGCCGCTCTGGAAACACGAATACCCGACAGAATATCGGGACGATTTCGGGTTCGACGAGGGTCCGCGAGCCACGCCAACCGTGACCGCCGGCCGGGTGTACGCGTTTGGGGCGGAGGGAACGCTGAGTTGCGTGGACATGCGGGAGGGCAAAGTCCTGTGGAGCGTCCCGACCGCGAAGTCGTTTCGCGCGAACAAAGGCTTCTTTGGTTTCGCCTGTTCACCGCTCGTCCACAATGGCGTCGTGATGGTGAATGTCGGTGGCGCCAACGGCGCCGGGATTGTCGGCTTCGACGCGGAGACCGGGGCGGTGCGGTGGAAGGCATCCAATCAGGCCGCCAGTTACTCCTCGCCCATCCTGGCGACGATCAGCGGCGAGGCGCGCGCGGTCTTCTTCACGCGTCAGGGCCTGGTTGTCCTCGACCCCCAAAGCGGGGCGGTGCGCGCCGAATTCCCCTGGCGCTCCCGCATGGAGGCATCAGTGAATGCGGCCGCGCCGCTGATGCAGGGGGACCGCGTGTTTCTGACCGCGAGTTATGGGACCGGGGCGGTGCTCCTCGATCTTCACGGGGGTCAGCCCGTCACCGTCTGGTCCGGCGACGAGAGTCTCTCATCGCACTACGCCTCGGTCGTGGCGCGCCAGGGATACGTCTATGGGTTCCATGGACGCCAGGAATATGGCGCCAGCCTGCGCTGCATCGAGGCAGCCACCGGCGCCGTGAAATGGTCGTTCGACGGACTCGGCTGCGGTTCGGTCACGATGGTCGGCGACACCCTCATGGTGCTGACCGAAGGCGGGGAATTGGTCTTTGCGCCCGCGACTCCCGACGGCTTCCGTCCGCTCGGCCGGTTCCAGGTCCTCGGCACCGGAACGCGGAGTTTTCCGGCGTTCAGCGACGGACGCCTGTATGCCCGAGACACGAAGCGCCTGGTGTGCCTGGAGCCGGGCGGGAACAAATAACGGGTTGTCTGTCTTTCCGCACACCAACGCCATGAATCCCCCCGCCCCCCAAGTGCCGCCGCCCGGCCACGCCGTGGCGCCGAGTGAACGGCTGATGTCGCTCGATGCGCTGCGCGGTTTTGACATGATGTGGATCGTGGGCGCCGACGCGCTCGGTCACGCACTGACGCACCTGGATGCCGGGCCGGTTGTCCGGACCCTTGGGACGCAACTCGACCACGTGCCGTGGGCCGGGTTTCATTTTTACGACCTGATCTTCCCGTTGTTCGTCTTCATGATCGGCGTGGCCATCCCGCTGTCCCTGGGTCGGATGGTGGAGCGGGACGGACGTGGAGCGGCGATCGGGCGCATCCTCCGGCGAACGCTGCTCCTGTATCTGCTCGGTCTCTTCTACTATGGCGGGGTGTCCCGCGGGGTGGACATGATCCGCTGGGTCGGTGTCCTGCAGCGGTTGGCGCTTTGCTATGGATTTGCAGCCCTGTGCTTCCTGTTCTTCAAGCCGCGGACGTTGGCCATCCTGGTGCCGGTGCTGTTGATCGGGTACTGGGCGATGCTCACCTTCATACCGGTTCCGGGATTCGGCGCCGGGGATTACGCCGAGGGCCACAATCTCACCAACTGGTTCGACAAGACCTATCTTCCAGGCCGGAAATGGGACGGCGATCACGATCCAGAGGGGGTCCTGAGTCAAATCCCGGCCTTCGCGAGCTGTCTGCTCGGCGTGCTCGCCGGTCTCCTGCTCAAGGATGATCGCCGGTCCGGCGCGACCCGCGCCGGGATCCTGGCCGGCGCCGGCTTGGTGTCGCTGCTCCTCGGCTTTCTCTGGGGCATCCAGTTCCCGATCATCAAGAAGCTGTGGACCTCCTCGTTCGTGCTCGTGGCCGGCGGTTGGAGCGCGCTTCTTCTCGCGACCTTCTATGGGATCATCGACGTTGTGCGGATCCGGTTCTGGGCGGTGCCCTTCACCTGGATCGGAACCAACGCCCTGACGATCTATATCATCAGCAACGTTGCGGATTTCGATGCCCTCGCGCGGCGCTTCGGTGGCGGCGAGGTCGCCACATGGCTGGATGGCCATGTCATGCCCGATTTCAGCGCCCTCGTCCTCGCATGTATCGGGCTTGCCCTCAGCTTTTTCATTTGCTGGCTCCTGTATCGACGCCGGGCATTTCTTCGGCTTTGAGGATTCGCTCAAGGACCTCGGCGAGTCGTCCGGCGGCCATCACGCAGGTCCGACGAAGGCGAAGAAGCCGGGGGACAACGCCCGGGTCCCGCAGGATGCTGACCAACAGGCGGACGGGGTGGAGCCGCTGGCGGTCAGTCAGCAGCGCATTGAAATCCAGAGGGAGATCCTCGCCCGACCCATCCGAGATCACCCGGACCGTCGCCGACGGAATGCCACGTCCGTGGCAGATCTCCCGGAGATGGGCGGATTCCATCTCCACCGCGTCTGCACCCGTCTCTTCGCGGAGCCTGGCCTTTGCCCGCGCCGAGACGACGACACGCGGGCTGCAATGAAAGCGGACGGGCCGCGCCCCGGCCCGGACGAGGAGCGGTTCCAGTGCCAGGCCGGGGTCGGCGTCGAAGACGACCGTGCCGCAGGCAATCCCGGGTTGGAGGGCGCCGGCGAAGCCGCAGGTGAGGAGTTGGCGGGGAGTTGAAAACGACAGACGCGCCAGCAGGGCGTCGCGGGCGTTGGCCGCGCCCATGCCGGTGATCAACACCTCCGTGCCAGCGGGCAGTGTGCGGCGGAAGGGCATCGCCTCCTCGCGTACCGCGAAGCAGACAAGGGTCAGGACACCGCTCATCGCACGGAGCTCTAATCGGGGAGAGCGCGACGCGGAAGCGCAGATTTGCCTGGTCGATTCGAGGTGGTCGGTCCCGAAGGGACCCCGGCTATTGTCCCTTGTCCCTCCGGGACCCAAAATGCCGCCTCGCGCCGCAAGAGTTCAGCGGAAAAACAGCGAAGCTCCGTTCTGTTCCCGCTAACCTGCATATTTCATAGAGGTCTTGCGAAAGGCGACCGTCCGTGAGCCCGCGAAATCCTTGGCAGGCGCGATACCGTCGGATCGGACCGCGGCCTTTAGGCCGCTTCAACGGGACGGGACGTCGGCCGACAAGAACTCCGACGCGCGTGCCGTCGGGGTATTGAAGCGGCCTGAAGGCCGCGCTCCGCAACCGCATCCGCATCCGCGAGTTCCGACGCCCTGCCGGCAGCGGCGGTACGCATGTTGAAGGTAACCTCCTCTCCCACCGGACCTGCAGCAGGTGGCAGTGGAAGTGATAGGAAACATCCGGGCTAGTCTAACCCGAGGCGACGGCCCGGACGCGCGGCCAGCGTCGCGCCGGTTCGTGGACCTTGCCGTTGACGTCCCCCAAGGCATGCGCCGCAACCGGGCGAACGGCCGGCAGGCGAAGCTTGCGGTACGTGGCGAAGGCGAGCAGGGGCCAGGCGTTTCGGTACATGTCGTATTTGAGGTAAAAAACCCTGGGAAACCCGGTGCCGGTCGTTTCGTTTTCGGTCCAGGAGCCGTCGGCGTTCTGGGTGCGGATCAGGTACTCGATTCCTCGCTGGAGGCTGGGGCGTTCGGGGTCACCGAACGCGGCGAGACCCATGGTGGCCCAGGCGGTCTGCGACGCGGTGCTTGGCCCCTGTCCCTTGAAGACGGGATCATCATAGGTGTTGCAGCGCTCGCCCCAGCCGCCGTCGCGGTGCTGAACGCTCTCGAGCCAGTCCCGGGCCCGCAAAAGCCAGGGTTCCCTCAGGTCGTAGCCCAACGCCTTCAGGCCACGAAGCACCTGCCAGGTCCCGTAGATGTAGTTGACGCCCCACCGGCCGAAGAAGGAGCCGTCCGGCGCCTGGGAGTGACGGATGAACTGGAGGGCGCGCGCGACACGCGGGTCGGAGAGAGGCACGCCTTCGAGCCCCATGACCTCGAGGATCCGCGCGGTGATGTCGACGCACTCCGGGTCGAGCATCGCGTTGTGGTCGGCAAAGGGGACCTTCTCCAGGATGCTCTTCGTGCAATCCTTGTCGAAGGCGGCCCAGCCGCCGTCCCGGCATTGAAAGGTGAGCATCCAGTTGTACCCCCGACGGAAGCACTCGTCGCGACGCGGACGATCGTCGGTGGGGACTTGTCGCAGCGCGAGAAGGACCATAGCCGTGTCGTCGACGTCGGGGTTCCACTTGTTGTTGTATTCGAAGACCCACCCCGACGGTTCAATGTCGATGGGGTTTTTATTGTACCAGTCGCCACGGAACCGGATCTCGCGATCCATCATCCAGGAGCAGGCGGTCTTGAGCGCCGGATGATCCTCCGCCACGCCGGCCTCGCGAAGGCAGATGATCGTGATGGCGGTGTCCCATACCGGTGAGAAACACGGCTCAATCCGGATCGTCTCGGCCTCCTCGTGTTGCAGACGCTTGAGCTCGCGCCAGGCGCGGGACACCTCGGGATGATCGCCCGGATAGCCGAGCACCTTCAGGGCGATGAGCGAATTCAGCATCGCGGGAAAGATCGCGCCCAGGCCGTCGCTGCCGTCAAACCGCTCGATCATCCATTCCTCGCACATGCGAAGCGCTCGTCGCCGGAACGGGTGGAGACCCCGTCGCTGAACCCACTCCGCCAGTTTATGGAGGCGGTCCAGCCAGAGAAACATATTGCGGAGACTAAAATCGAAGTACCGGGGGCGCAGCGCCTGGTCGAGTTCCCATTTCCCGAACGGGTACAATTCGTCGAGCGTGACGTCCACATGCCGCGTCGGGCGGAAGTGATTGATGATCGCCAGCGGAACCAGCATCGCCCGCGACCAATTGCTCATGTCCCAGAAATTCACGTGAAACCACTTGCCGATCATCAGGATCTCGCACGGGATGCTCGGCACGTGGTCCCAGCCCACGAGCCCCAGCAGGGCGAGGTAGAGCTTGGAGAAGGTGTTCATCCGCGGAACCCCCCCCAGGTGCAGCGCCATTTCCCGCGCGCGCAGCATTCGCGGATCCGTGATCGGCACCCCCGCAAGCTTCAGGGCGAGATAGGCCTTGATCGTGGCATTCACCTCGGAGGGACCGCCCTCGTAGATGTTCCAGCCGCCCTCCGGCAATTGTTTGGAGAGGATGTGGTTGACGCCCTTCCGCTCCCATGCCGGGTCGACGCTCCGGTCCCAGTGGTGGAAGGCGATCATGTCCGAAACGAGGGTGGAATCGACGAGCAGTTCCCCGACCCAGTAACCCTCCGGCGTCTGAAGCCCGAGCAGGAAGTCCCGCGAGCGGGACATCGCCCCTTCCAGGGCGCAGGAATGCGTCGCCGACTCCGATTCCAGGGGGGATGCCGTCGCTGACCCATGTCTTTCCAACTCCAGGGGAAGTTCGGACATCGCCGGCTAAAATGGGCGGCGGACGTAAACAGTGTAAAGCATGTAAAGAAGGCGTGAAATTCCTCGCGGGAGATGAATCCACCGACCGAAACTCCCAACCGTCCCGCTCGATGGGTTCGCCAGATTCTACTCCACCAGCGATGCCGCGGGGACGACGCCGACCTGCGCTCGCCCCGGCAAACCGTCCGCGGTCGGGACTCACGCCTCTTTTTGCTGGGCATGCGCCTCGATCAGGGTCAACCCTTGTACGACACCTTCACCCCGAGTTCGCATGGACTTCACGTTCAATTGCCCTCACTGCAAACAGGAGCTGGAAGTGGACATTTCGGCGGCGGGCACGGTCGTGGAATGCCCGGCCTGCAGTCGGAAGATGAATGTTCCCGTCCCGGAGGTCACCCAGATCCATGTCGCACCGCATGGCGCTGGCACGGGCCCCGATCCCAACCGCGAGGAGAAGCACTTCGTTGTTCCCCTCCACGAAGGACCTGCCGAGGCCCTCATCCACAAACCCGCGGCCAGCCTGGATCTCGCTGCGACCGAACCGGAAAAAAAGATCAGGATCAAGACGTTCCGTCGGGTCGACACGATGACGGTCAACAAGGACAATTTCGACCTGGTCGTGTCTGACTTCCTTCAGAAGGTGGGCCACGAGTACATCATCAGCATCACGCCCCTGACCTACACCTATAAGGATCTGGCGACCGAGCATTTCGTCACCGACTACGGCGTCATGATTGTGTTTCGCGGGTAGGTTCCATGACCGCCCGGGGGCGTCGCCAATCAACCATTCGCCACCCGCGGCCAATACTTCCTGGCTCGCAGCGATTTTCGACGCGCGGCGCCCGACTGCGTCATCGCGCCTGGACTCCGCTCTACCCCCCCAACGACTCCGGGTCCGCGACATTCCCTTTGTTGAAATCCACGTATGCCTCCGTCAGGTCCGCGGCATACATCACGGCCTCCCCCTTCCCGAGATTCAGACGGATATGGAGGTCGAACTCCACCGGTTCCACAACCGCGCACAACTCCCGAAACGTCGCCTTGGTCGGTTGGCCCCGACGCAGACTCCACAGGATCCGCCGATCCCCAGGCGCCGAATAGCCGATGTCCACCTTCTCCTCGACAACCGTCGCGGGACTGTACCCCAGGGCATCGATGATCCTCCCCCAATTCGGATCGCCACCGTGCCAGCTCGTCTTCACCAACGCGCTGTTCGCCACCGCCCGTGCCGCGGCATCCGCCTCGCCCTCGGAACGGGCGCCTGACACGCGCACCGTTACCACGCGATGCACACCCTCGCCGTCCCGCACGATCATCCGCGCCAGTTCGAGGCAGACATGGTTCAATGCCGACTGGAACATCGCCCGCGAAGGCGAGGAGCGACTCCGCAAGTCCGCGGGTGAATTTCCCGCCATCCCATTCGCGAGCAGGAGCACCGTGTCATTGGTGCTCATGTCCCCGTCCACGGTCACGCGGTTGAAGCTGAGACGGACCGCCTCCGTCAGCATCTCCTGAAGCGGCTGCATCGCCACGGCCGCGTCGGTGGTCAGGAACGCCAGCATCGTCGCGTGAAGACCGCGGGAGCGCCGGGAGCCACCGGGTCCCGTGGCCGCCATCCGTGGCTGGATCATGCCCGCCCCCTTGCAAATCCCGCCCATCCGCGCGATCCGCCCACCCAAAGCGAACTCGACAGCGATCTCCTTTCGTCGCGTGTCACTCGTCATGATCGCCTCGGCCGCGGCGATGGCGTGTTCCGGTGTGGAGCCGAGTTGATCGGCCGCCGCCTGGATGCCTGCCCGAACATTGGCCATCGGCAGGAGGACCCCGATGCGGCCGGTGGATCCCACGAGCACCTGTTCGGCATCGACGCCGAGGGCCAGCGCCGCCGCTCCGGTCATCGCCAGGGCATCGCGCATTCCTTGTCGGCCCGTGCAGGCATTCGCGTTTCCGGAGTTCACCACGATGGCCTGGGTCCTGCCCGTATGGACACGATCCAGGCACACACGAACCGGCGCCGCGCAGACCTGGTTCGTTGTGAAGAGACCGGCCGCAACACACGGAACCTCCGACACGATAAGAGCAAGATCGCGTTTGGCGCCCTTCTCAGACCCGCGCCCGGTGCCCAGGCGCTTGATGTCGCAGAACACAGCACCCGCGCGAAATCCGCGCGGCGCCGCGATCGAGCCGGTGATGGATTGGAGCTTGGGTTTCACGCGAAGGACGGGGCCACAAACCAGATCACCAAGAAGCACACGAAGGACAGGAAGATGGCAGGTGCGGCTGGGGCAAGGGCCCGTTCACCAGGAGCGACGTCACGGGTCCCGGGCGTCTCATTGGCGGCGCACGCCGCTGCGTTCCTTGAGCCAGTCCCAATCGGATGTGGGCACCGCCGGCGTGCCGGTCGGCAGGGCGCCCTTGACCGGCGGACGCACGGTTCCCGGGGCAATCCAGCGATGCACCTCCGCATGACCGTCGGCAAAGGTGAGATTCGCGACGCCATTATGATAAGAGGCCGGCAGGTTGCCCCACATCGGCCCACCCTCGAGGCGGTTCATGAAGAACCCGTCATTGATGGTGTCCGGATGTTCCTCGAGAAACACGAAGGTCTGGGCGGGTTGGACGAAATCGGAACCGCGAAAACACTGAACGTAGGAAGGATTGAAGCGGTTGGTCAGCTCCCCGGGATCGCCGACCAGGGAGTTCATCGCGTAGCTGCGAATGCGCGGGCCCGCCTCGGATTTCGAGTGGTCCGACGGACATTTGAAGAGGCCCGCGGCACGGCCTGCATACGACCCGAGGAGCGCCTGGGTCAGGTAGAGCAGGTTCGTGTTGTCCTCGCTGATGCCCCAATCGAGGACGTGATTCACCCAGGTCTGCCGCCGCGCTCGCGTCTCGCCGACGCCGTGATTGTTCGCCAGCCGGTCCTCCTGGTCGTCCGCGTAGAGGGTCCACGCCAGGTGCAGTTGCTTGAGGTTCGACAGGCAACTCGCCCCCTGGGCCCGGGCCTTCGCCCTGGAGAGCGCCGGCAGAAGCAGCGAGGCGAGGATCGCAATTATGGCGATCACAACCAGCAACTCGATCAGGGTGAAGGCCAGGCGGCCTGAGCCGCAGCGCTTCCGCCCGCGCAGACCGCAGAAAGTGCCCGGAGGACCGGTGAGGGCGCCGCGCCGCGGTTCACGATCCCAACCTGCCGTTCCCAATGGGTGCTGGTTCTCGGTTGGGTTCACAACAGCCCCGTCGTTTCCGGGAATCCGCACAGAATATTCATGCTTTGGACCGCCTGGCCCGACGCGCCCTTGATGATGTTGTCCTCCGCGCTCAGGACGACGAGACGACCCGTCCGCGGATCCAGCCGCCACGCCATCTCGAGGATATTCGTGCCGACGACATTCTTCGTATCCGGCAGCGCCGTGTCGCCGAGAATGCGAATGAACGGTTCGGCCTCGTACGCGTCCCGATAGCATTGAGTGATCCGTCCGGACATGGCCTCCGGCGTCCGATCCTCCCCGGCCCCTGCGACGGGCGCAAGATACAGCGTCGTCAGAATCCCGCGATTCACCGGGACCAGATGGGGCGTGAATTGGATCTGAACCGGTTCGCCCGCCGCGAGGCTGAGTTGCTCCTCCATCTCCGACAGATGCCGGTGTTTCGGAATGCCATACGAGCGAAGGCTCTCGTTGCACTCGCAGAAGAGATAGTCCGGCTCCGCCTTGCGACCCGCCCCGCTGACTCCGCTCAGTGAATCCGCGATGATCGATTGCGGCTGGATCAACCCGGCGCGTAGGAGGGGAAGCACGGGAAGCAGGATGCTCGTCGGATAACAACCCGGCGACGCAATCAATTGCGCCTTGCGAATGGCGTCGCGATACACCTCGGGCATGCCGTAGACCGCCCGCCCCAGGAGCCCGGGCGCCGGATGTTCACGACCATAGAACTCCCGATACACCTGCGGGCTCCGCAAGCGGAAGTCGGCGCTCAAATCAATCACCCGCGCGCCGCAGTTGACCAGGGGAACGGCGAACTCGGCGGCGACGCCGTGCGGCAGCGCCAGGAACACAAGGGCCGCCTGGGCCGCGACCCCCCCGATGTCGGGCTCGGTGAAGCGAAGCTCCCGCGACCGTGGATGACTGGCAAATCTCGGGAAAACCTGCGCCACCGTCTTTCCCGCATATTGACGGGAAGTCACGGCGACAAGCTGCACGCCGGGATGATGGAGAAGCAACCGGACGAGCTCTTCGCCGGAGTAACCGGAGGCGCCGACAACCGCGACGCGGACCTCAGGGGATTTGTTCACTTTGAGGAACGATCACCACCTGGGTCCCTCCGGGACCCGGCAACCGCGGAGGGAAACCCTCACCCGCCCTCCGGGCACCCTCTCCCATCCGATGGGAGAGGGACAGGTCCGGGCGGACACTACCGCTTGGAGAACTGGAACCGCTTGCGCGCCCCGGGCTGACCGTACTTCTTCCGCTCTCGCATGCGCGGGTCGCGTGTCAGAAGCCCCTCCGAGCGAAGCGTCGCCTTGGCGTTCGTATCCGCCTCCAGGAGCGCCCGCGCGATGCCCAAACTGACGGCACCCGCCTGGCCGATCGGACCCCCTCCGTTGACATTGACGCGGACATCGTATTTGCCGACCGACTGGGTCGCCGCCAGCGGCCGAAGGGCCAATGTCCGCAGTGAATCCGTCGGGAAATACGTCTCGAACGCCCGACCGTTCACGAGCACCTTGCCGGAGCCGCTGTTGAGCCGGATGCGGGCCGTGGCGGTCTTCCGGCGACCGGTTGTCACCACTTCGTGCGTCTTCGAGTCAATCATGGGGTCCTGGAAATTCGGTTTTCGTCAGGGGGAGGAACGAGGTGTCCGTGCAGGGCGGGTCAGGTCGCGGCGGCAAGCGCCATCGGTTTCTGAGCGGCGTGAGGATGATTCGGACCGCGGTAGACCTTCAGCTTCGTCAGCAATTGGCGACCGAGCCGGTTCTTCGGGATCATGCCTTTCACCGCGTGATGGATCAATTGCTCGGGGACCTTTGCTCGCACCTGGGCCACGGTCCGGTACTTCTCGCCGCCCTTCCAGCCCGAATACGACATATACACCTTGTTGGTCTCCTTCCTGCCCGTGACCCGGACCTTCTCGGCATTGATCACGACCACGAAATCCCCGGCGTCGAGGTGGGGTGTGTAGATGGGTTTGTTTTTGCCGCGGAGGATGTCCGCCACCTGGACGGCCAACCGGCCCAGCACAGCGCCGTCGGCATCAATCACGTGCCACTGGCGGTGGTCCTGGATATGGGCCTGTTTGGGCAGAAAAGTCTTCATGTCGTCCCGAAGAAAAACGGACGGGGACGCTACCAAGGAAGGCGCATGCGTCAACAGGCAATTCAGACTTTGAGCACGATCTTGCCCGCCAGGATGCCCGTCTTCTGGATCGTCCCTTCCTCCTGGATCCGATGGGCGGAGGCGGCCTCCGACAGCGGAAGGACCCGGTCGATCCGCGGCCGAAGTTGCCCCCCCGCCATCCAACGGTTGATGTCGTGCGCGGCGGCGCGCTGGTCGTCCGGCGGCGCCATGAACATCACGAAGCCCCGGACCGAGCAGCCCTTCACATAGAACTGTCCCACGGGAAAGGGGGGCCGCGCGTCGCGTCCCGCCATGACGATCATCCGTCCATGAGCGGCCAGCGCTCCGATCGCGAGTTCGAAGTTGGGTTCCCGCGTCGTTTCCCACCAGAGGTTCACGCCGGCCGGCGCGATCTTCTTGAGTTCGGCCGCGAGGTCCTGCGTGCGATAGTTGAAGGCCGCTTCGGCGCCGAGCACCAGGCACGCCGCGACCTTGGGATCGGTCCCAGCCGAGCAGAACACGCGCGCTCCAAGGGCCTTCGCCATCTGCACCACGGTCGATCCAACCCCGCCGCTTCCCCCGTTCACAAAGACCGTCTCGCCGCGTTGCAGGCGCGCCTCGCGCACGAGTCCCAGGTGGGAGGTAATCCCGACCAGCGCGCCAGCCGCTGCGTCCTCATCGCTGACGCCGGGCGGAATCGGGTACGCCCAGACCTCGTCGACCGCGATCTGTTCGGCAAAGGTGCCCTGGCGGCCGAGCAGTCCCTGGTTGCTGCCCCACACCCTGTCCCCAACCCGCACACCGCGGACATCCAAACCCACTGCCTCCGCCACGCCGGCGAAATCGCACCCGATGACGAAGGGCCTCGGAAGGTCCATCGGAACGAGACCCGACCGGATGTAGGTGTCGATCGGATTGACCGCGACCGCATGGACCCGGACCCGGACCTGGTTCGCCTTGATTGAAGGGGTCGGGAGCTCTCCGAATTGGATGGTCTCCGGCGGACCGGGATTTTCGATGAAGGCTCCTTTCATGGAACGAAGGTGTCGGACTTCGGGACCAGGGGCAACGATCGTATGAATTGTGAATCGCGCCCTAACCCGGATGTTTCATACGGGGCTTGAAGGAAGAGGCGGCAAGAGCTTCAAAGGGGTTGAGTTTAAAGACTCCAATGAAGCGATCCCCTGCCGCCTCTTCTGAGACAGACTGTAGGAACGAGCCGCTGCTCTTTCAAGATCTCGGCTTGCGGAAGGTGGTGGCCGAGTTCACCGGTGGCAGCCTCTCCAGCGATGGCGGAGTGCTGCTCCTGCGCCAGGTGGATCATGGACCGGGACTGACCCGCAGCCTTGCCGCCTGTTTCCAGGATGCCCGGGACGGACGCTGGGTGGATCATTCAGTGACCCAACTGCTGGCGCAGCGGATTTACGGTCTGGCGCTGGGTTACGAGGACCTCAACGATCATGACATGCTGCGGCTCGATCCGCTGCTGGCCACGGCGTGCGAGAAGCGCGACCCCCTGGGAGAGGACCGATTTTTGCCGCAGTTTCGTGGCACCGCCCTGGCCTCGGCCGCGACGCTGAACCGCTTGGAGTTGTCCAACGCCCAGAGCACTCGATGCCACAAGCTGCGCCATGATCCGCAAGCGCTGGAGGCGTGTGTTCTGCGCCTGGGGGTGCGTTGCCTGCCCAAGCACATGCGTGAGGTGGTGTTGGATTTGGACGCCACGGGGACCTTGTTGCACGGCGAGCAGGAGGGACGCTTCTTTCACGGCTACTACGCCGATTACTGCTATCTGCCCTTGTACGTGGTGTGCGGGAACATTCCCCTTTGGGCGCAGTTGCGCACGGCGGATCGGGGTGCGGCGGTCGGCGCACTGGAGGCGGTGCAGAAGATCGTGACGGCAATCCGCGAGCGGTGCCCGAAGGCGCGGATCATCCTGCGTGGGGACGCGGGCTTTTCGCAGGAGGAATTGATGGCATGGAGCGAGACCCAGTCGGAGGTGTATTACTGTTTTGGGCTCCGACAGAACCCCCGGCTGTTGGTGGAAGTGAAGTCGGCGCTGGCCGAGGCCCGGGCTCGGCAGATCCTGTGCGGGGGAGCACCGACGCGTCGGTTCGTGGAGTTTGGCTATCAGACCCTCAAGACGTGGAGCCGAAGCCGACGCGTGATTGGCAAGGCCGAGGTGACGGCGGCGGGGGAGAACCCGCGTTTCGTGGTGACCAATCTGCCCGCCAACGGATTCCAGGAAGACAACGATCCGAGCCGGTTTTCCCCTGCGCGCCTGTATGAGGAGTTCTATTGCTCCCGCGGGCAGATGGAGAACGTGCTCAAACAACAGCTCCTGGATCTGAAAGCCGACCGGCTATCGACCCATCACATGGTCAGCAATCAGTCGCGGCTGTGGCTGAGCACGATGGCGTACCTGTTACTGGAGCGGGTGCGGGCGGTGGGATTGGTGGGCAGTGAGTTAGCGCAGGCGACGGTGGGCTCGGTTCGCTTGAAGCTACTGAAGGTCGCGGCCCAAGTAAGTGTGAGCGTGAGAAGGGTGCACGTGCGCTTGAGCAGTGCGTGGCCTTGGCGGGAGACCTATGCTCGGTGTGCGAGGCGGCTCCAGGACCCGGCTTTGTGGTGCGGCTGAGATTATACACCCCAACATAGAGCCGAAGTTAAATCGCTGACCGGAGCGGTCCGGAAGAGTTATCGGCAAAGTTAGGAAAAAAACCGCGTCGGACTCCTCGATCGTCGAGAATCCCTTGTGGTCAGCCCACAAGAGCCGTTCCGACACCGAAATCGTGCCCGGTTCCCCAATGCACGGACGTTTCGTGCCTCCGAATCGCTCGCCTTATGAAATATCCGGGCTAACCCCGAAGCCCACAGCCCTCGAACTGCGAAGCGGGGCGGCTGTTCGCTCCAGTGATCTTGTTAGCCTGCATTAAAGTGCGCTCACTCTACCGTTAGTTTGTCGCCTTTGAGATGGATGATCTTCTGCCCTTCACTCAAATCCACCGTTTCATCTCCCGCCGATAAGAGTCTCCCGCTGCGAGTCAACCGGACACGCTGCTCCCCGAATTCAAGCGTGTTGGTTCCCCCTGAGTAATAGGAACGGAACGTGATCATCTGCTTCCCGCTTGCGCAAGTGATGGAAATCGAGGACACCCCGTCCCCTGCTATCTGCACCGCCTGTTGCGTTCCCTGAAAATGGAACAACCGTTGTTGTTCTGGCGACAGTCCGTGAAACACAAGCTCCATGCGCTCACTTTGTAGTGCCGCCCGCCTGTCGCGAAGGTGGTATCGCAACAGCATTCGGTGCTCGTCCGGCCAAGCAGAACCGGGCGCTGCAGCCAGAGTTGAGCGAAATGACCCGGAAGAATGATGCGTCCTAATCGCACAACCGGTTCCCATGGTCAGACACAGAATTGAGTAACTGAATATTCTTAGATTATCTCTCGTCGAGATCGCATGTGGCTTCATAGTGATGTATCGATCGTGGGATGTTCACAACGTCAGGCTAACGACAAAGCTCAGCGACCGCCGCCGGAAACGCCCGGTCGGCTGCAAGTGTCGCTTCCAAATTACCTAACCTAAACCGTCCGACTGCCCAGCGGCGCAGCGGTTCGCTGCAGCGCTCTGGTTAGCCGACCGTTGCATGTCGTTTTCTGCGGATGACACGAATAAGCGCCCAGACAATAACGCCGCAGCCGCCAAGGACGAAGGGCGAAACGGGCTCAAACACAAGGATGTCGTACGCGAGAAGATAACCTGCAACTCCGACGAAGGCAGAGCCAAGCCATCGCAATGCAGCACGCCGACCTCGCTTGGGCATCGAAAGCAGAGCGAAATATAACGCCACAAAAAATGCTGCAAGGCCGCCTGTGACCAGATAGCCGACCCAGTGGCCAGTAAAGTGAACACGAAAAGAACGCCCAAGCCGGCTCGAAGTGATGTCCTTCAACTCGTAGCCGTCGAATGAATCAACGCGACTGGCGACGGGAAGCCAAGTAGTCCGAAACTGATATACTTCAACGCCAGACGAAACAGGCTGCACGACCGCGTCGAAGATGTGAGGTGTGCGTGCGATCTCTGCGCCATCTGGCAACCGGAACTGGATCGAAACCGCATCGGCAGCAATGATGCCATCCACGTGATGCCGCACAACGGATATGGCCGTCCCGTCTGCTCGCTGAAAGGTGCCTGCTACACGCTCGTAAGGTCGGTGTGCAAATGCGGAAATCGCGGCGAGCAAAAATACCCAAATCAAAAACGCGCATGGGCGACAAACGCGCATAGTCGGCTAACGTTACAGGTGTCGGAACGCAGAACCAGCCCGGAGCATACTTGTTCCGGCCAACGATAAGCTCTCCGACGCCGGGCAATCAGGCCAACCTCCTCAACCGCGTCGGCTCCCGGCGTTCGGAGGAGCGACTTGTTAACGAGCCGCTGCGCGGCGGGGCGGCTGACCGCCCTGACTTTCCAGGGTGCTGGCGAGGTCCGGTTGGGTTCGTGGTTTCATCTCTCGTCTTCTGCCTGCACGGTCTCGAGCGTCTCGACGCCTTTCAGTCGCTGGGACAAGGCTCCCTCATCCTCATTCAACGCTGCCATGCATAAAAAAAGACCAGTCCTCACGCCATCCTGAATCGCTTTGCCGACGATCTCGCCCTCCTGCCACTCCAACTCCGCAGCCAACGCAGTTATTGGGCCTGCGTTCGTCAACTCGCCGAGCATTTTGATCGGTCCCCCGATCTCCTCGTTCCGGAGGATCTTCGCCAGTACTTCATCCATCTCAAGACCCAGCGCCGCTTCTCCCGCTCCTCCTCCACCCAGGCCTTCTGCGCCATCAAACTCTTCTGGGAGAAAACTCTTCAGCGATCCTGGCCCTCCGAACTGGCTTTTGCCCGCGCCACCCCGCAGTCCAAGCTGCCGGTCATCCTCTCCGTTGAGGAAGTACGCCGCATCCTGGCCGCCGTCCCCGCCCTCGACCATCAGGTGGCCCTTGCCACGATCTACTCCTGCGGCCTGCGGTTGGGCGAGGCTCTAAGCCTGGGCGTCAGTGACATCGATTCCGGTCGCATGTTCCTTCACATTCGGGGCGGCAAAGGCAATCGCGACCGCTTCGTGCCGCTACCCAACCGGACTTTGGAACGGCTTCGCCAGCTTTGGCGAACCCATCGCCATCCAAAACTCCTCTTCCCGGCCAAGGGGCACAATGGTCTCGGCGCACCCACCGCACTGGAACCCATGTGCCGTTCCACCCTGCAACGTGCCTTTCGCCTCGCCCTCGAAGCCAGCGGCGTCAAGAAGACTGCTTCGATCCACACTCTCCGACATTCCTATGCCACTCACCTCCTCGAACAAGGTGAGAACCTCCGGCAACTTCAGGTCAACCTCGGTCACAGCAGTCCGGTCGCCACCGCCATCTACGCTCATCTGACCTCGCTCTGCCAGACACAGCACCAGAAGCGTCTGAACTCGCTCATGGGCGACCTCTGAGGCCCGGTTCCGGTGAGCCTGGCCGCCGCCCCTGACGGTGGCGAATGCCTCCGCGTTCATGAAGTCCTGCGCCGCTGGGCGCCGGATTACCTCGCGCGTTTTGCTTCGTCGATGCCGTCCCGCCAGCGTGAAGTCCTGGCGACGATCCTCCGGTGCCGCACCCCGGCGCTCGGTGGTTCCGTGTATTGCTGTCCCAACTGCGAACACCAGCTCTTCAGTTACCACTCCTGCAATGACCGGCACTGTCCACAATGCGGCGCCGCCGACGCCGACCATTGGCTGGAGGCCAACCGGACCTTGCTGCTGCCCGTGCCGTATTTCCTGGTGACCTTCACCGTCCCGGAGGCGCTCCGCGCGTGGCTGCGCTCGCATCCGAAGCTGGGCTACGACCTGCTCTTCGACGCCAGCTCCCAAGGGCTTCAGGATCTGGCGGGCAATCCCCGTCGCCTGGGAGCCTCCCTGGGAATGCTCGGGGTTCTGCACACCTGGAGTCGGACGCTCGTCCACCACCCGCACGTTCATTACCTCGTGCCGGGGGGTGGACTCAGTTTGGATCGCCGCCAGTGGGTTGCCAGTCGCACCGACTACATCCTGCCGGTCCGGGCCTTGAGTGACCGCTTCCGCAATCTCTTTAGAATCTCACTCCAAAAGCTTTGTCCTGATGCCTACCGAGACATCCCGGGCAAGGTCTGGAAACAGCGTTGGATCGTCCACAGCGCCCAAGCCGGAACCGGAGAGAATGCCCTGCGCTACCTCAGCCGCTACGTGTTCAAGACCGCGACCGGAAACCAACCTCTGAGCGGTCTTCCCGATGGCCGCCTGCGATGGCCATACCGTGAAAGCGCCTCAGGCCAGAACCGCCACGTCGACCTCGAACCCTTCGAGTTCATCCGACGCTTCCTCCAACACGTCCTTCCCCAGGGCTTCCACCGCGTCCGACGCTTTGGATGGCTCCATCCCGGTGGGCGCCGCAACTTCAACCGGGTCCGCGCCCTACTGCGCCAGGAACCCATCCTTTCGGCCGCCGAGCGGGCAGCCTGGCAACCCACGACTTCAACTCCAGCACCTGGCACCGAAGCCTTGGTTGCCCCACCAGGCGTCTCCCCTCCGCCCTTCGGTTCTTCGTGGCGATGTCCGCACTGCGACGTGGCGCTCATCCACGCCGGTTCGTGGCGTCCGGGACAGTTTGCTGCGGTCCCGCAGCGACGACCCGCTCGTGAACCGCCCTGACGCCATGTCATCGACCGCAGAACTTCCTCTTGCCTTGAGACGCCCCGGCCTCAAAGGGAGTCGTGTCGCCTGTCGTGGCAGAGAGGGCGAGATTGAGGCCCGCAACGAGCATTCCGGCGACCGAATGCCAATCTCAGACCGTGTCGGGTGCGGGAAATCCATCCCCTTGAAGAGGGGTGCAAATCCGTGCGGGAACCAGGCCGCATCACTTTCCGCAGAACGCCGTTCGACGGTCCAGGCGCCCCACCACGCAGCGGCTACGTTCAACCCGGGAATGTAAAGAACCCGGGGGCGACGTCCCGTCGCTCCGGAACCCAATCCAAAGTCACCTGCCCATCAGCTCTGCCCCCGCGTTCTCTACATTCCTTCAGGGATGCGATCAGACTCCCTCCATCCCAATTGTGCTCAGGGTCGGGGTAAAACATTAGGCCTCTCGCGTTGTTGGTCACCAATACAAGCCAGCCCCCAGGAATTTTGGTACGATAGACATCGCCCAATTTGAAGAATTCGCCTCCCGCACTGGAGGAATTCAATTTGTGCCAGACCAGTTGTGGTGTTTCTGCTTTCTGTGCCGTGTTCGCGCTCTTTTTCATGTTGGTTATCCCTTCGCCTTATTCGGATGCAAATTTGGTGCAAATCGTTTGTAACACCCGATGACCCGCTGCCGCCTAAGGGTCTGCGCAGAAACAAGTCCAGGCTTTCAGGGCGCAAGTAGTACATTTTGCCAGGTAGCGCCCGCGGGTTGGCAGGTGTCGAGTATCGCAGAGAACCCAATGTTTATCGCGTTGCATCGCGTTTGCGCGGGTACCGAGTGCTGAGCGATTATAATGTCGGGATAACGCTTGCTCAACAGCAAGCAGGCTGTATTCTGACATTATGAATACGGTTCGATATGCCCTGCAGCCGCTCCGCGACCTTTTTGAACGGCTCAAGGCCGTGACGATGCCCGAGATGAAAGATGCGTTGGGCTCACAAGTTGATCAGACGGTCTTTCGCAAACTGGGCGAACTGTCCTACCGCACCAGTTACTCCCATCGCGGCGGATTCTACACCTTGGACTCCATCGCCCGATTTGATGAAAACGGGCTCTGGGGGTGCCGCGGGGCGTGGTTCTCTCGGCAAGGGACGCTGCTGGCCACCGCTCAGAGTCTGGTCTGTGAGGCGCCGATGGGCTATTTCGCTCACGAGCTGGATGCTCGGCTGCATGTGTCAGTCAAGGATGCCCTCCGTCAGTTGGTCGACCGGGGCCGCCTGGCGCGTCAACCCCTGGGCTCGCTCTATCTGTATACCGGGGCCGATCGGGCTCGACGTCAGGAACAGTGGGCCGCCCGGCAAGCGCAGAGCCAGGCGCGCGATCCGGAACAGGAACAACTGCGGGCGGCGAACGACTGCGAGGGATCTGCACCGAACTGGCCCACTTGGACATTGTGGTTAGTGCTAGAAAGGCCTGCGAAGCAGGCCTCTGGAGCTTGGACATGGTGATTGTCGCTGCCTTGGGTCGATTGGCGCAGATCAGTCTTTTCGACAGGCGTCACCCTGCAAAGCAAAGCCCCGGCTGGGCTGTGGGACGCACTGAGCGTCGATTTTAGCCGTCAAGCGGCGGTCCCTTGGCGAGGGAGTGATCCCCTCGTTGCACGTCTACTACAAGCGCACCCACCTCAAGCAGTACCACAAGGAGGGGCGCGCCCTGCGCACCGAGACCACCATCAACGACACCTACGACTTCAACGTGGGCCGTCGGTTGATCAATCTTCCGCGTCTGCGGGAGATTGGCTTTGCCGCCAATCGCAAGGTATTGGAGGTCGAATCCCTCACCCACGACTGCCAGATCGGAAGCGCCGCTTTCGAAAAGCTCCAGCGACCTGACACCGTGGATGGGCAGAAGGTCAGCGCGCTGAAGTACGGGGAACAGAGGGTTCAAGCCCTGTTGGCGGTGTTGCTCATGTTCTGTCTGCTCCCGGAGGGATTTCGAAATCAACAACTGCGGCCATTGCTTGCGCAGTACCTCGGGGTGCAACTCGATCAGATCCGTGCCGGTCGGATGAGCTACGAACTGCGCCGCCTGCGTCTGCGCGGGCTCATCCAACGAATCCCCAAATCCCACCGCTACACAATGACGACGCTCGGTCTCAAGACCGCCTTGCTCTACACTCGCAGCTACGCCCGCGTGCTCCGTCCGGGCCTTTCGATCCTTCTGGGATCTCCGCCAGGCCATCCCGATCTTCGACGTCGATTTGAAAGCCTGGAGACCGATCTCACCAACTTTATTGAGCGCAAAATGGCGGCCTGAAATCTTGACTCGTTGACAGCAAAACTAGGAAATCAAGGACTCTAGCGATGCAACGACCGCCCGTAGATACGGCAGCGCTTGTGCGTTCGCGATGTGCGTACAATTCCACGTGAGAATGAAGTCCATCCCGTGGCGGGTGGCAACCGCGATATGCGACGCGTCGCTCGCCGCCTTCGGCGGGATGCTGCCGGAGGTCACCAACGCCTCGGCGATTCGGGTGGCCTCGGCGTCAACGGCGAGAACGGCCAGACCCGCCAAGAGCTCGCAACGGCGCCGAGCCACGTCGGGATCGCCGAGGCCCGCCTCGTCCCAGACGAACGGGGAGACGAAGAGCTCGAAGCGCGGGGCTCGAAGTTCCCACCAGAGTCGCGTCGTCTCCTGCTTGCCGGCAATCACAACATCGCGGGAAGGCCGGGCCGCCAGGAAACTCGGGATTGTGGTTTCGATATAGACTCGAGGCATATCGAGGCTCCTTCAGGTCGAACGCCAAGGTGAGGGACCGGTGCCGGGAGACGCCCTCGACCTCGCATCAATACTCAACCTTTCAAATCAGCGGCCAAGCCACGCGGCGGGCACCGGTTCCCTCGACCGTCTGGTTGAACGAAGCCGCTGCGCGGCGGGGCGGCTGACCGCCCTGACTTTCCAGGGTGCTGGCGAGGTCCGGTTGGGTTCGTGGTTTCATCTCTCGTCTTCTGCCTGCACGGTCTCGAGCGTCTCGACGCCTTTCAGTCGCTGGGACAAGGCTCCCTCATCCTCATTCAACGCTGCCATGCATAAAAAAAGACCAGTCCTCACGCCATCCTGAATCGCTTTGCCGACGATCTCGCCCTCCTGCCACTCCAACTCCGCAGCCAACGCAGTTATTGGGCCTGCGTTCGTCAACTCGCCGAGCATTTTGATCGGTCCCCCGATCTCCTCGTTCCGGAGGATCTTCGCCAGTACTTCATCCATCTCAAGACCCAGCGCCGCTTCTCCCGCTCCTCCTCCACCCAGGCCTTCTGCGCCATCAAACTCTTCTGGGAGAAAACTCTTCAGCGATCCTGGCCCTCCGAACTGGCTTTTGCCCGCGCCACCCCGCAGTCCAAGCTGCCGGTCATCCTCTCCGTTGAGGAAGTACGCCGCATCCTGGCCGCCGTCCCCGCCCTCGACCATCAGGTGGCCCTTGCCACGATCTACTCCTGCGGCCTGCGGTTGGGCGAGGCTCTAAGCCTGGGCGTCAGTGACATCGATTCCGGTCGCATGTTCCTTCACATTCGGGGCGGCAAAGGCAATCGCGACCGCTTCGTGCCGCTACCCAACCGGACTTTGGAACGGCTTCGCCAGCTTTGGCGAACCCATCGCCATCCAAAACTCCTCTTCCCGGCCAAGGGGCACAATGGTCTCGGCGCACCCACCGCACTGGAACCCATGTGCCGTTCCACCCTGCAACGTGCCTTTCGCCTCGCCCTCGAAGCCAGCGGCGTCAAGAAGACTGCTTCGATCCACACTCTCCGACATTCCTTTGCCACTCACCTCCTCGAACAAGGTGAGAACCTCCGGCAACTTCAGGTCAACCTCGGTCACAGCAGTCCGGTCGCCACCGCCATCTACGCTCATCTGACCTCGCTCTGCCAGACACAGCACCAGAAGCGTCTGAACTCGCTCATGGGCGACCTCTGAGGCCCGGTTCCGGTGAGCCTGGCCGCCGCCCCTGACGGTGGCGAATGCCTCCGCGTTCATGAAGTCCTGCGCCGCTGGGCGCCGGATTACCTCGCGCGTTTTGCTTCGTCGATGCCGTCCCGCCAGCGTGAAGTCCTGGCGACGATCCTCCGGTGCCGCACCCCGGCGCTCGGTGGTTCCGTGTATTGCTGTCCCAACTGCGAACACCAGCTCTTCAGTTACCACTCCTGCAATGACCGGCACTGTCCACAATGCGGCGCCGCCGACGCCGACCATTGGCTGGAGGCCAACCGGACCTTGCTGCTGCCCGTGCCGTATTTCCTGGTGACCTTCACCGTCCCGGAGGCGCTCCGCGCGTGGCTGCGCTCGCATCCGAAGCTGGGCTACGACCTGCTCTTCGACGCCAGCTCCCAAGGGCTTCAGGATCTGGCGGGCAATCCCCGTCGCCTGGGAGCCTCCCTGGGAATGCTCGGGGTTCTGCACACCTGGAGTCGGACGCTCGTCCACCACCCGCACGTTCATTACCTCGTGCCGGGGGGTGGACTGAGTTTGGATCGCCGCCAGTGGGTTGCCAGTCGCACCGACTACATCCTGCCGGTCCGGGCCTTGAGTGACCGCTTCCGCAATCTCTTTAGAATCTCACTCCAAAAGCTTTGTCCTGATGCCTACCGAGACATCCCGGGCAAGGTCTGGAAACAGCGTTGGATCGTCCACAGCGCCCAAGCCGGAACCGGAGAGAATGCCCTGCGCTACCTCAGCCGCTACGTGTTCAAGACCGCGACCGGAAACCAACCTCTGAGCGGTCTTCCCGATGGCCGCCTGCGATGGCCATACCGTGAAAGCGCCTCAGGCCAGAACCGCCACGTCGACCTCGAACCCTTCGAGTTCATCCGACGCTTCCTCCAACACGTCCTTCCCCAGGGCTTCCACCGCGTCCGACGCTTTGGATGGCTCCATCCCGGTGGGCGCCGCAACTTCAACCGGGTCCGCGCCCTACTGCGCCAGGAACCCATCCTTTCGGCCGCCGAGCGGGCAGCCTGGCAACCCACGACTTCAACTCCAGCACCTGGCACCGAAGCCTTGGTTGCCCCACCAGGCGTCTCCCCTCCGCCCTTCGGTTCTTCGTGGCGATGTCCGCACTGCGACGTGGCGCTCATCCACGCCGGTTCGTGGCGTCCGGGACAGTTTGCTGCGGTCCCGCAGCGACGACCCGCTCGTGAACCGCCCTGACGCCATGTCATCGACCGCAGAACTTCCTCTTGCCTTGAGACGCCCCGGCCTCAAAGGGAGTCGTGTCGCCTGTCGTGGCAGAGAGGGCGAGATTGAGGCCCGCAACGAGCATTCCGGCGACCGAATGCCAATCTCAGACCGTGTCGGGTGCGGGAAATCCATCCCCTTGAAGAGGGGTGCAAATCCGTGCGGGAACCAGGCCGCATCACTTTCCGCAGAACGCCGTTCGACGGTCCAGGCGCCCCACCACGCAGCGGCTACGTTCAACCCGGGAATGTAAAGAACCCGGGGGCGACGTCCCGTCGCTCCGGAACCCAATCCAAAGTCACCTGCCCATCAGCTCTGCCCCCGCGTTCTCTACATTCCTTCAGGGATGTTCGGCTTCTTCGCTACGCCATGACCGGAGCGTAGTGGAGCACAATCAAGTCGCGTGCGGGCAAGGCTGCCGTCGCGTAAGCACGGCCGTCATCCCCGCTGAACTCCACCTCGAAATGATCGTCGGCCAGGCTCTCGACCACCGTCCCGACTTGGCCTGCCACCAGACCTCGCTCCGCGTGGCTTCGCAGGATAGCCACCACATCAAGCTCATGTATGGCCTCGTTCATATGCAAGGATCCTTCAGAGCACGTAGCAGGAAGTCAACCGTGGGCAATCCTCGCTTGTCTTGATAATCCACGTCGTCCTCACCGTCGCCTGCAGGCCCTGCCGCAACCAGCGAAAGTCGACCGTATAGCGCATACCAAAGCGATCCCGCTCTCCCTCCAGGCATTCCTCATCAGTGATCGCTTCCCTAATCCTCGTCTCAAGTTCAGCCGCGTTCGCGATGGAAACTCCAAGCGCCGACAGAAACACGCGAGCCTTGTGCCTTCCGCGCGGGTGCACCATCGAGAGCGCGTATTCTTCCAATTTGCGCCGATCAATTATGGCGTGCGGCGCACCTGGGAGCTTCATGATGCTGTATTTGCCGAACGCGAAGGTGAGGCACGGCGCGACCAACTGGGGCTTGGAAGCCTGCGCCCATTCGCCGTTGCCTCGACCGACTGGTTCGGCAAAGTCAATCGGTAGCCCACAATGTGAGCCAACCTTCTCTCCCGTCAGGTCTAATCCAGAGGGTCTCAGTCCAATACCGGTTCTTACCAAATTCGACGTATCCTCCACCACGACTCGGCCTATGGATTCGTGTGTATGCCAGCGCGGCCGGACCAAAATCCCGTACCTGAAATGGAATACCTGGCGAACTTCGAGTCGACTTCAAATCTCCCTCAGGCACCGCAGAAAATCGGCAAATCTGGATAACCTGAGCGATTACATTTGAATCTCCCCGAAAATGGAGATGAGTGACCCAATTCATCGATAGCCCGAAGAGGTCGGACGTATCGTAAGCAATATCTTCGAGCGTACCGGAAACATCAGGAGAAAATAATCGTTTGCAGTAATAGGCTCTGCCGTGGTTCTCAGAGTATATCCACGCTCCGAAAGCACCAATGCATACGACTGCAAGACTGTAGCGCCACAAGCGTATTTGGCTGAATGCATTCATCTGCCGAACGCAAAGGTCAGCGACGGGAGCCAGCCGCCGATGACGTTCGATTTGGAACAGATATTCGAACTGTCCAGGAACTACTGGGTCACCAGAGCGTCGAAACGACGCAGATTTACACTCATGTCATGCATCGACCCGGTTTGCGCGTACGTAGCCCGCTCGACCAAACAATGACGTTGCAGGAGGCACCTGTCGAATATCGGGTTTACTCCGCCGCCGGGCAATCGCCGTCGCGACGTGAAGAGAGGATTTCTTGCGCCTGAATGGCGCGTTGGCAGGGCACTTCGTGCCGGTCACTTCGCGAGCGGCGAGCGGCCTGGCGCTTCGAAGCCCCGAATTGCCAAGCATACACCGGGGCCCCGGGCGGATGGCCGGGACGATCGCACGCCGCTGGGAAGACTCAAGTGACAAGAGGCGGGTTTGAATCGTGTTCCGGAGGATCGGCGCTCCCTGCCGCCTCGATCAGCGGTTCCTTCTTCATGATGGCTCTGCCCGCCGAACTTGAATCGAAACGATGAAGGGACGCAGCTGCTCCACCGGTTGATAACGCTTGGGAATGCTTCGAAGCGCGGCGAGTTCACATGAGGCGAGCGCGTGCTGAATCGATTTCAAACTCGACCCCAGCACAACGACCGCGGCGTCCCCAATCCGTAGGACCGCCTGCTCAGGGGCGCCGCCGCGATGGCCGACTGGATGTGGGTTTGGGACTACGACCATGTCCAGGTACTGCGAGGTGGCCAGGCAATACGTCTTGCCGTCGTCAGCTTCGATGGCGAGGGAATAAACATGGCGACTAGAGAAGAGAACTCGTCACTTCCGACGACGGAGCAGCATGGTTCGACATCCAGCCGCTCGCCGTAGGACTTCCCCCCGGGCAACGAGCGGCGCGGCGTTGGGGTTCATCCACACCGCCTGCTGGCTTCACGACCGCGCTTCTGGTGCGGAATGGTGAAGTTCAGCTTGGCAAAGGCGAACACGCGAACGTTGGTGATCTTGCCCTATTCGAACGCGCCGGGGATTGGGTCGAAATCCACGCGCAGACGGATGCCGGGCTTCTTCTCCTGGCCGGTGAGCCCATCAACGAACCCATCATCGGGCATGGACCTTTCGTCATGAACAGTCGGACCGAGATTCAGCAAGCGTTCGAGGACTATCACCTCGGCCGGATGGGCGAACTCAAGGACTGAGCGTCCACAAGGAGCTGAGGGCGGGCGGGGCCAGGACTTGAGTCCGACCTTGCCCGCCTATCCGCTCGAAACGGTGCTGGGCCGGATTTCGGCCAGCACGTCCGCCTTGATCATCCTGGCTCGCCCTTCGAGGCGCGGGTGTGGCTAAATCTCCGCCACACGAAATGATTCCAACAGCCGACACCCTTAAGCGCGCCAACGAGATCATCCAGCACATGGAGTCCCTCCAAGCAGAACTCGTGGGCCTCTTCGCCGGCAACAACAAGCCGACCGGCAAGCGCCGTGGGCGTCCACCGGGCTCTGCCAGAGCGTCCTCCGTGGCAAATAGCATGCAGGGAAAGCGCAGTACTCCTCGCACCATGAGGCCGGAGGCTCGTGCCAAGATCGCGGCTGCACAGAAGGCGCGGTGGGCAAAATATCGCTCAGCAAAAAAGAGGGCAGCAAACGCGTGATTGCCTGCTTTGGATTAAGTCACCCATCACCATCCTTTGCGAGCACGCCAATCCCAGCTTCAGCATCAGAGCGGACACACGGTCGGTGGCCACGTCGTGCGGAAGGTCGGTCGCCGCCACGGCGCGGGCGAACTCATCGCGGATGAAGAACATGGTGACTGACCGCGAGGCGGCGCTCGAACTGGCCCGGGAATGGGAGGCCCAGGCACGTGAGCGCCGCGCTGAGCGGCAACGTGAAGGTCAAACGCCGGAATCGAACCAGGCGGGCTGACCCAGGCGCAGGTCTCGAATCCACTCACCGTTTCTATTATGTGCCGCAAAAGGCCGAACAAGTACTCGCCTCCTCCAACATGGTCGAATTCTGGGTCGAGGAATCCAAACGGTCGGCCGAACCGGGAAAGATTGTCATTTTCGAGGACGCGGAAGCATTGCTCATGAACCGCGGTTGCGATAGTCGCTCACAAGTATCCAGCCTATTGAATATCGCCGATGGCCTGCTCGGCGAGTTCTTCAAAGTCCATTTGATTTGCACTCTGAACTGCGAAATCGAGAAGTTGGATCCCGCCATCATTCGGCCGGGCCGATTGGTCGGCATTCATGAATTCCGTCGTCTCAACAAAGAACAAGCGGCGCAACTGGCGGCCGCCAAGAGAATCCATCTGAACGATCAGCCTGATTACAGCCTCTCCGAGATTTACGCCCCGCCGATTATCGGCACGACCCTGTGCGACGCGCCGCGAATTCGAGGCTTTGCCGCATAGACAACGGTAATATTATGCGTCCACTACAAATCGCCGACTTCCCAATCAGCCGCCTGGTCGCGGACCTTCTGGAACGCTCCGGCCTCTCCCGCCATGAGTTCATCGACCGCATCGGGTATCGAAAGGAAAACAAGGGATTTGCCGAACTCTATCGCTGCATCGAGAAGGGATTTTGCAGGGATGCGTTCCTGCGGCGGCTGGAAGAACTCTTTCAGCCAGATCCAGCGGCGTGGCGTGCGGCCCTCCTCGACCATCAGGCCCCAACTAAAAGAGCAATAGCCGAGGCAGAAGCCCAAGCACTGTTGGAAGCGGAAATCCAGGATCAGCAGCAGGAACAATACGAACGCGAGCATTTCCAACCGTTTGTCCATATCGAAACGGAACACTCGTCTTCGATTGCTAGTTTGACCGTGAACGACAACAATTCAACCTCGGCCCTCTCCTGCCAGACACGAATGGCATTCTTATCTGGCGGGCAATTCGAGGTCTTGATTTCATGGAAAAGCGCCAATCTTGAGTCTGCGCGGCAGGCTCGGCTTGCTCGATGCGAATTCCATCTCAACAAGGGAATAGTGCAGCTTGTCGCCATCACTCTGGCCAAGCCCGACGCAAACAGTTTGTCCGACTCGCTGGTACCATTTCCCGGATTTGAGCGCCGACTTGTGATCGTGCCCCGACACAAAAACCCAGGGTTGATATTCCGCGATGGCTTCGCGCCACTCCGGGCATGGGTGCGTCCCCAAGGGCGGCTCGTGTGCGACCCAAAGCATGCGCGCCGCGGGGCCGAACTTCCGCAACAGGCGCGGGAGCCATCCCTCCGGGCTTGGTGGGATCGGCCGCTTATCAAATGAGAAGGGTTCGTGATTTCCAAGGAAACACGGGAAGCCCACAATTGTGACCGTACCGTATACGAATGCCTCGCCATGCAGGGTCACGAGCCGCCTTCCAGATTTGGTGAACTCGTCTGCAAATTCCCAAATGGCTTCACCCTCATGGTTTCCACGCGTGATGACGATTTCGCGTACTGGGAGTTCGTCGAGCTTCCTGGCACAGCCCTGAACGGATAATTGCCCGCTTCCGCCCGCCGGAATGTCGAGATAATCCCCGTTGATCACCAGGATGTCGGGTTCGTGATGACGGACGGCTTCCTGAAGGAGTATATACAACCTGGCGATTTGGTGGAGGTCGCTCACGACCATAACTCGTACTGCGCGTTGGGAGGATTTGATTGCGGAGGTACGGATGTCCACGCTCGGCATACTATCGGCGCGGACAGGTCGCGTCACGCCGAAAATGATGCGGGCATATCGTGTTCGCAGCCGGAATAACCCAAGGAATCGGCGCGGTTGAAATTCCGGTTTTGTATCTATGGAAGCGGCTGAAAACCGCTCGAAAACGTGACCGGCTGGAGTTCCATTTATTTTCGGGGTTGTCGCACGGGTGCCCGATCCTCTCGATTACGAATCGCAGCGACGTGGATCGCTTGCTGCGCAATCGCAATCTCCTGCTTCAACGGATCGCTTCTGAAGGCTGGATCGTGTTGCGCAAAGGACAATGAAGACTCTCCACCATCTCGTCTTTTCGGACTCCAAAGTGAATTCGGTACTCTCGCTTTTGACCCCACGTTCGGCTGAGAACTGCGAACGCGGTCGCGAGCGGGTGCGCCTCCAAGTCCACCAGTTCATCAACACAATTGGAGTGGATTGCGTAGTCTCGATTGGGGAGCACGCGTCCGCCGTTGGGCCATTCTCCGTCGTAGTTTGGTGGTACGGAGAGGTGGCCGACGCAGAGACTCTCGTCATCCGAGCCTCAGCGGACGGCACGGGATCCTAACCAGGACAGGTTCGGCAGTTCCGGCCGCGGTGCGCAACCCGGTGAAGTTGTCGTTGAGAGCGCTGGCGCCGGCCGCCACCTCCGGCGGAACGCCGGGCCCGAGCGTCCGCGCCTCATCCGGCATCAACCGCGGGCATTCGGCGCCGCCATTGAGCATCGGGATCAGGTTCAGTCCCTGCCGGCCAAAGAGGCCGAGCGCCAACGCTGTCTTGCCGACCCCATCGGGCATCGCGGCGAACCGGTCTGCGATCTCGTCGAGCAGTTCGCATTGCGACCGGAATTCTCCCTGAACGTCCCGGACTTCGATCCCAAGGGTTGCGAACGCCTCTGGGCTGGACTCGGCTGCCCTCGCGAGGAATTTCAGCCCGTTGTGCAGGTCCTCGATCGAAGCGTCCGCCAGGTTCGCGATGAACTCGAGCGCGGACAGTTCGCTCGTCAGGATGCCCAGCTTGATTGCGTCGGCGCGGTCGAAATCCTGCAACGCCTGGCTCAGTTCTGAGCCGATTCGATCCAGCGAGGACCCGGGGCGCAACGTGCTTCCGGACTCGCCGGATCATGAACAAGAACGAAAGCAGGATTCAAAAAAGAGAGGGAGGTTGCTCGATGAAACGTCTGGCTGATTCACTGTGATAGGTCGTCTGACAATTCAGGCACACCAGGTGGAACTCGTAATAGAAGTTGCGGCCGGGCTTGCGCTTTCCCTGACGCCTGATGACCTTGGATGCACCAACACCACCCCATAACCGCCCGGGCCGGGATTCGGTTCGCAACCCCCGTCCGTGTATATCTCCACATGCGGTAGGGAGGTTGGGGTCAAATTCTCGTTCGCGCTAACGAAGTTAATGTGTTCCAGGACATTCGGCGGCCCAAGGCTGCCGGGTCTTTCGATCAGATTCAACCGGCCTGCCGACAACGCCGATTGACAGGGAACCATTCCTGCCTTTCTATATTTCGCGTTGGGACGAAATGAATCCCCCCTATGCGCGAGTTTATGAACGTCACCAAGGCCCTCGCCGACGAGAGCCGCATTCGCCTGCTCTTCGCCCTCCGAGGTGGAGAACTCTGCGTCTGTCAATTGGTTGAGTTCCTCGCCCTTGCCGGATCGACGGTCTCCAAGCACCTCTCGATTCTCTATCAAGCCGGGTTCGTCGGGATGCGAAAGGAGGGAAGATGGGTCTACTACTCCCTCCCCGGTCCCAAGACAGATCCCAGGATCCGAACCGCATTGAAATGGGTGTTCGATTCGGCTGCGGATCAGCCTCGCATCGTCGAGGATGGCCAGCGGCTCAAACGGATTCTTCGACTCGATCCAACCGAGCTATGCAAACGCCAAAGCGAAAAGTGAAGGTCCTCTTCCTTTGTACAGGGAACTCCTGCCGCAGCCAGATGGCCGAAGGCTGGGCCCGTCACCTCAAGAGCGACGCCCTGGAACCATTCTCCGCGGGAATCGAGAGGCACGGGATGAATCCCCATGCCCTCAAGGTGATGGCGGAGGCCGGCGTCGACATCTCCAAACAATGGTCCAAGACCCAGGCCGACATCGGTCCCGTCGAGTTCGATTACGTGGTCACGGTCTGTGGGCATGCGGACGAGCATTGCCCAACCTTTCCCGCCAGGACGCGCGTCGTTCACGCGGGCTTCGAAGACCCCCCCAAGCTGACCAAGCACCTGCCTGACGGGGAAGAGAAATTGGCGGTCTACCGGCGCGTTCGCGACGAGATCCGCCGCTTCGTTGAAACCCTTCCGGAAGCCCTGAAACCAGGCTGATTTCGAATCCGCCGGGCAATGACCGGGTCCCCGGTGAGCATCATCCAGAAACGGGAGAGCCCATTTGTCCTGTCGTTCTGGGTGGGTTCGGGGTGCCGAGTTTGAATCCGGGTTCGGGGCGTTTGGATTCCTCGGGCAGATGCGCCCCGGGAAGCTGCTGCGGCTGAAGCCCTCGGGGCCACGGACAAAGACCTATGAGCATGAGCACAACCGCCCCCTCCGAAACCGACACGCCGTCGCCGGCCCGCAAACGTCTCGCCTTCTTCGAGCGCTACCTGACGGTATGGGTGTTTCTCTGCATGGTCGTCGGTGTCCTGCTGGGCAAACTGGCCCCCGGATGGACCGCGGGCCTCAGCCGGATGGAGTTCGGCCAGGGTTCCCGGGTCAATGTCCCCATCGCCGTACTCATCTGGCTGATGATCTACCCGATGATGCTCAAGGTGGACTTCCGTGCCATCGGCGGCATCGCCCGTCGGCCGAAGGGACTGCTGGTCACCCTGTTCGTGAACTGGCTGGTGAAGCCCTTCAGCATGGCGTTCTTCGCGTGGCTGTTCATTCAGTCGCTGTTCGCCTCCTGGATCGACGTGGAAACGGCGCGCAACTACACCGCCGGCCTGATCATCCTCGCGGCGGCGCCCTGCACGGCGATGGTGTTCGTGTGGAGCTACCTCACGGATGGCGATCCCGCCTACACGCTGGTCCAGGTGGCCGTCAATGACCTCATCATGCTCGTGGCGTTTGCCCCCATCGTGATGTTCCTGTGCGGAGTGGCACAGGTCGTCGTTCCGTCGAAGGTGCTCATCACCTCGGTGATCGTGTTCATCGTGATCCCGCTGGCGGCCGGTTGGATCACCCGCACGACGCTCTTGAGGTCCCACGGGCAGGATTGGTTCGAGAAGACCTTCCTTCCCCGGTTCCAGCCGGTGACCATCGTCGCGCTCCTGGCGACGCTGGTCCTGATCTTCGCGTTTCAGGCGGAAAATCTGACGACCAAGTGGTTCGCGGTGGTCCTTCTCGCCGTTCCGATCCTGGTGCAGGTGTACTTCAACTCCGCGCTGACTTACCTGCTCATGCGGTGGTTCAGGGTGCCGCACAACGTGGCGGCTCCTGGTGCTCTGATTGGCGCCAGCAACTTCTTCGAACTGGCAGTAGCGGTGGCCATCACCTTATTCGGACCGGGTTCTCCCGCCGCGCTGGCGACCGTTGTCGGCGTCCTGGTGGAAGTGCCCGTGATGTTGTCGGTGTGCCGCATGTGCAACGATTCGCGCCGATGGTATGGCCGGGCAATGCCTGCCTGAATGCACGAGGCTGGAACCGTGCCCCCTGACCAGGAATCCACCGTGGATCCAGGCAGGCGCGGACCCGATGCCGCGGCTGCGGGACGCCCCCGAAGGCCGGGCGCGGCGAGGACCCGTCACGAAGTCTTTGACAAGTTTCGCGAAATAGCTAATAAGTCATCTGGATAAGACGCCATGCCGAAGCCCCACCTCAAGCCCGCCGACTACAAGCCCCAGGCGCAGGTCTTCAAGGCCCTCGGGCATCCCGGGCGCCTCCTGATCGTCGACGAACTGTCCCGCGGCGAGCGGTGCGTCTGCGAACTGGCCGAAATGGTCGGCTCAGAGATGCCCACCATCTCGCGCCACCTCTCCATCCTGAAGAACGCCGGCATTGTGGACGACGACAAGCGAGGCACGCAGGTGTTTTACCGCCTGATGACGCCCTGCGTGATGAACTTCTTCCAGTGCGTCTCCGAAGTGAAATCGAACGGGGGAGGCCGCCGATGACCTCTTTTTGTCCACATTTATTTCGCTAATAAGCTAAATAGCTGCTTAAGCGGCCGTTCCCCATGATTGCCCTCGCCATCTCCCCATCCCGGCGCAAGGAACTCCGGGTCCTCGGCTGGCTGACCGGGGTCTTCCTCATCGTCTATTACCTCCCCCTCTCCAACGCCACCGTGCAGGGCGCCATCCAGGAGGCCTTCAAGCTCCTCCAGTGGTACATCCGCAATCACACGCTCGCCTGCGTGGTCCCCGCCATGTTTATCGCCGGCGCCGTCACCACCTTTCTCTCCCAACAGGCGGTGTTGCGGTACCTGGGTCCGACCTCACCCAAGCCCCTGGCGTACGGCGTCGCCTCGGTGTCCGGCATCATCCTGGCCGTCTGCTCCTGCAGCGTCCTGCCTGTCTTCGCCGGCATTCATCATCTGGGAGCCGGCCTGGGGCCTGCCACCGCGTTCCTATATTCCGGCCCGGCGATCAACATCCTGGCCATCTTCCTCTCGGCCCGAGTCCTCGGACTTCCCATTGGGATCGGCCGCGCCGTGGGTGCCATTGTGTTTTCGGTGGTCATTGGCTGGCTGATGGCCTGGTTCTTCCGCCGGGAGGAACAGGCCCGCGTGCAGGAGGCTCTCAACCTGCCCGAGCCAGAGGCTCCGCGGCGTCCCCTCTGGAAGACCTCCCTCTTCTTCGCCGGCATGGTGGCGTTCCTGGTCCTCAGCGACTGGTACAACCCGGGGAACGTGGTCGTCACGACCACCTCCGGGGATTCCTTCCGGGCGGTCAGTCTCCAGGAGACCCGGGACGAATACCTGTATCAACTGGAAGCCCCCTGGAACGGCCAACCGGTTGGCGCGAAGGTCACCCTCGCCAAATCCGAGATCGCCTTGATCCGGCATGTCGAGACGTGGGTGATCTGGGTCCACCATCGTAAGTGGTGGTTCGCCGGCGCGGTGGGCCTCGCGGTGCTGCTGATGGCGTGGCGCTGGCTGGACCCCCAGGAGGTCAGCGACTGGATGAGCAACACCTGGGACTTTTCCAGGCAGATTGTTCCCTTGCTGTTCGGCGGCGTGTTCGTTGTCGGATTCATCGGGGCGCTCATCCCCGAGGCCGCCGTCGCGCGCCTGGTCGGTGACAACTCGCTTTCGGCCAATTTTGTGGCCAGCGTCATCGGGGTCTTCTGGTATTTCGCCACCCTCACCGAGATCCCCATCTGCGAGGCGCTGGGCAAGCTCGGGATGCACCAGGGCCCCATGCTGACGCTCCTCCTGGCAGGCCCGGCCCTGTCGCTGCCCAGCATTCTCGTCCTCAAATCGGTGATTGGCTGGAAGAAGACTCTCACGTTCACGGCCCTGGTGGTCGTCATGGCCGCCCTCACCGGCTGGGCCTTTGGAGCGCTTGTCTGAATCCCACAACCCAACAAAGGAAAACCAACATGCAATTGCTCGTCGTCGGTCCCGGCTGCACCAGGTGCAGGAAGCTCGCCGAAGCCGCCAATCAGGCGGCCCGTGAACTTGGAATCGAGTATCACCTCGAAAAGGTCTCCGACCTGAACCAAATCCTCGCGCTCCGCGTGATGATGACTCCGGCCCTGGTCGTGGATGGCACCGTCAAGGTCACCGGCCGCGTTCCCTCGGTCGAGGAGTTGAAGCAAATCCTCGGTGCCGCACGCCACCAACCCTCCGCCGCGTAGCTCACCATGAACACCTGGGCTCGAATCCTCATCGTGGGCGTGCTTGCTGCCGCTGTCGCCGGCGTCATCACCTTCAAGCGCTCCAAACGTCCGGCCGGCTCGGTCCCCGACGACGCCGGTGCTCCTCGGGCGGAAGCGACCCTGGCGCGGCATGCGGCGGGGGCCCCGTTGCCCCGCCTGGTGGACCTGGGTGCCCGCACGTGCATTCCCTGCAGACTCATGGCGCCAATTCTCGACGAGTTGAAGAAGGAGCACGCCGGCCATTTCGAAGTCCAGTTCATCGACGTTTGGGAGAACTCCAAAGCCGCGGGGGAATACCGGATCGAGATGATCCCCACTCAAATCTTCCAGGATGCCGGCGGGAAGGAGTTGTACCGACACACCGGGTTCTTCGGAAAGGAGGACATTCTGGCCAAGTGGAAGGAGTTAGGGGTCAACACCGGCGCGGCGTTGGCCGGGATCGTCCGCAAGGAACCTGTCCGGGCCGACGCCCGGCCCAGGGAGAGCGTCTGCTCCATGTGCGACGGCGACGTCGACACGCATACCATGACGCGGGTCAAGGGTGCCACCGAAGAGCGCGTCCTCTGCTCGCCCCACTGCTACTTCATCTACCTGTCCAGTCTCGTCGGGGCCGACCCGAAAGCCGAGGAGGCCAAGGTCCAGGTGAGCGACGCCGAAACCGGCACGTTGATTCCGGCGGTGGGAGCCACCTACCTGTACGGCATCGACGCGAAGGGCCGCGCAACCATCCAGGCGTTTGCGAAGCCTGAGGCGGCGAAGTTGGCCCAAGCCAGGACTCCGGGGGCGCTCATTCCGTGGGACGTGCTGCGGACGAAGGAACTGACGACCCGCTGCGGGTTCTGCGACCGCGCGGTGTACCCCGAGGACGGTTGTCCTGTCACGGTGGCGGGCGGAACCCGGACTCAGGGCTGCTGCACCCATTGCGCGCTGGGCGTCGCTGCGAGACTGCAGAAGGACATCGAGGTCGAGGCTCGCGATGGCTACAGCGGCGATCTCATACGAGTGAAGACTGTCAACGGTCAGATCGCGTCCCTTGAACCGGCGTCCGCCATCGCGTGGTTTGGCCAGAAGAAGACCCCTGACGGCAAATGGGCTTCGGCGGGCTGCTTCAAGCAGGGTTTCTTCATCAACGAGGAGAACCTGAAGGCATGGCTGGACCAGCGCCCTTCGATGACCGGGGGACAGATCACCATCGCCCAGGCCCTCGCCGACAAGATGAAGCTCAGCCCCGAGCAGATCGCCAGGGCCTGCAAGCTGGGCGAGTGCAAGTAGCCTGATTCAGATCTCCCGATCGACATGAACGCCCTCCGTCGCTCCTGGAAATGGCTGCTGCCGCTCGTCCTTGTTGGCGGGCTCATCGCCCGAGCGGGCCTCGGCCGCGTCCCAGTGCTGGCTTACACCGTGACCCGCGGGCCGATCACGGCGGAGGTGATGGGAACGGGAACACTGGAAGCACGGGTGAAGACCACGCTGAGTCCACGCATCCAGGAGCGCCTCGCGGAAGTCCTCGTCGACCAGGGCGACGCGATGACGAACGGTCAGTTACTCGCGCGCCTCGATGATGGCGAACTGCGGCAGCAGGTCGCCGTCGCCGAGGCCATTCTGGGAGCGGCGCGTGTGACAGTGGAGCGCGTCCGGGCGGACCAGGCACGCGCCGAGGCGGTGTTGCGTCAGGCCCGACTGGATCACCAGCGCGTGGCTGAACTGGTCGCCACGAAGGTCAGCTCCCAGGCGGACTTTGACAAGGCGGCCGAGGCCTTGAACGTCGCCGAGGCGGAACTGCGAAGGACCCAGGCCGCGATCGCCGAGGCGCAAAGCCAGGTAGTCGCCGCAGAGAAGACCCTGCTGTACCAAAAGGAGCGTCTCACCTTCACCGAGCTGCGCAGTCCCTTTGACGGACTGGTGGTCCGCCGCGACCGTGATGCCGGCGGAGTGGCTGTGCCTGGCTCGTCGGTGATGCAACTTGCTGCGACCAACGAGATCTGGGTGTCTGCGTGGGTCGACGAAACCGCGGCCGCCCAACTGAGCCCTGGTCAATCCGCCCGCGTCATCTTCCGAGCCGACCCAGATAACACGTATCGGGGCACGGTGGCTCGCCTCGGTCGGGAGACCGATCGCGAGACACGGGAGTTCCTGGTGGATGTCCGCGTCGCATCGCTCCCGCCCAACTGGACCTTCGGCCAGCGCGCCGAAGTCTTCATCGAGACCCGGCACAAGGACGACGCCCACACCGTCCCGGAGTCCTTCCTCGTGGTGCGCGAAGAAAGGCGGGGTGTCCTCCTCGACAAGGGGGGGCACGCTCGCTGGCAGCCGGTTGTCACCGGCTTTCGTGGGGGAGGCCTCGTCGAAGTCGTCGAGGGCCTGAAGGGAGGGGACCGTGTCCTGCGTCCGCCGGACGGCCGCTCCCCGTCCCTCCGTGACGGCCAGCGCATCGCCCTCCCATGAACCTCGCGGTCCGCGACATCCGCCATCACGCCGGGCGCTTCGTCCTGACGACGGTGGGCATTGGACTGTTGCTGATGATCGTCATGGGCATGGGCGGCATTTACCGGGGCCTCATTCACGAGGCGATTCTTCTGGTCGATCGCATCGATGCGGATGTGTGGCTCGTCCAGGGAGGAACGCGGGGGCCGTTCGCCGAGATCTCGCGCATTCCGGTCTCGCTGGAGGACCGTGCCAGCGCCGTTCCCGGGGTCGCCTCGGCCCGCCGGTTCGTCTCGCACACGGTCCAACGCGAGCACCAGGGGCGACCGCTTCGAATGGTCGTGCAGGGGCTGGCTTGGCCGGAAGACAGGGGCGATTGGATCCCGCTCGCGGCTGGCCGGTCCCTGGGACAGGCCCACTTCGAGATGATCGCCGACCATTCCCTGGGCCTCTCGGTCGGCGACCAACTCGACCTCGGCAAGGATCGGTACACCGTCGTGGGTCTCACCCGGGGTCTCGTCGGAACCGGCGGGGATGGACTCGCGTTCTTCACTGCGTCCGATGCGATGGCGATCCAGTTTGACGTTCCGGGGGACGCCCTGCGGTTGGAGCGCGCCGCCCGCCGCGCACGCGTCGCCTCCCAGGACCTCGGCCAGGTGCTCCCCCTTCTACTGGACCGCGCCGGCGGCCCGGAGAGCGACATCCCCGCGCTGACTCCGCCCCAGGTCAGTGCGGTGCTGCTCAAGCTCCGACCGGGGACCGATCCGAAGGAAGTGATCGAAACGCTCTCCGCCTGGCCGGATGTCACGGCCTACACCACCGAGCAGCAGAAGCAACTGCTGCTAGGCGGCATGGTCGACCGCTCCCGGCGGCAACTCGGGATGTTCCGCTCCCTGCTGATCATCATCTCCACCATCATCATGGCGTTGATCCTCTACACCCTCACACTCGATAAGCTCCATGACATCGCCATGCTCAAGCTCATCGGGGCGCGCAACGGCGTGATCGTCGGCCTGATCCTGCAACAGGCGTTGCTCATGGGGGCCCTCGGTTATGGCCTGGCGTGGTGGCTCGGTCAGTATGCGTTCCCGCGGTTCCCGCGCCTGGTGATCATCGAGACCCCGGACATGGTAATGCTCGGCGCCATCGTCGTGGCCATCTCGGTGCTGGCCAGCTTGCTGGGCATCGCCAAAGCCATGCGGGTCGAACCCAACAAGGTGCTCGCCGGATGAACACCCTCGCCACCCATGCCCCGGCCATCCTCGCCGAATCCCTGACCAAGACCTACGGCAGCGGCAATACGGAAGTGGTCGCCCTGCGGGACGTGACGCTGCGGGTGCAGCGCGGAGAGGTCGTTGCGCTCCTCGGACCCAGCGGTGCCGGCAAGTCCACCTTGCTGACCGCCATTGGCCTCATCAACCCGCCGACCTCCGGCCGCATCCACATTGGCGGCCACCTGGTCCTCGACGGTCCCCGCGCCGCGGTGGACCTCCGCGCGTTCCGCCGGAAACACCTCGGCTTCATCTTCCAGCGGGCAAACCTGATCCCCTTCCTGTCGGCGCTGGAGAACGTCCAGATTGCCTTGGAGATCAATGACCTGGCCCCGCGGGCGGCCAAGCAACGAGCCCGCGAGCTCCTGGAGTACCTGGGCGTTGGCGACCGGGCCCGGCACTTGCCCGAAGAACTCTCCGGCGGACAACAGCAGCGCGTCGCCGTCGCCCGGGCTCTCGCCAACGAACCGGGTCTGATCCTGGCGGACGAACCCACCGCTGCCTTGGACAGCCATCGGGGACGACAGGTCATGGAACTCTTCGCGAAGGTCGCTCGCGAGCGCCACGCCGCCGTGCTGGTCGTCACGCACGACCAGCGGGCGTTGGACGTGTTCGACCGGACCGTGGAAATGGAAGACGGCCGCCTGCGGGAGACCGCGAAATCCCCGGCCTCGCCCGCAAACCTCCGCTGAGCCTCGTGCCATGGAACAACTGTTCACCCAATTGAGCCGGGCCATCGAAGGGACGCCCATGGTGGCACTCGGAGCCGCGTTTGTCTGGGGCATCCTCAGCATCCTTCTCAGTCCCTGCCATCTGGCGAGTATCCCGCTGATCATCGGTTTCATCAGCGACCAGGGACGGGTCACCACCCGCAGGGCCTTCTGGACCGCCACGCTCTTCGCGATCGGCATCCTGATCACTATTGCCGTCATCGGTATCGTTACGGCGGCCGCCGGTCGCATGATGGGTGACGTCGGACGCTACGGGAATTACTTCGTCGCCCTCATCTTCTTCGTGGTGGGACTGCACCTGGTGGGCGTCATCCCGATGCCGTGGACAGGGCCTGGCCAGGTTGGAATGAAGCGCAAAGGCCTCCTCGCCGCCTTTGTCCTCGGGCTGCTCTTTGGCATCGCCCTCGGTCCCTGCACCTTTGCGTACCTGGCGCCGATGCTGGGGGTGACCTTCCACCTCGCCGCGTCAGACCTGTCCTTCGGGGCGCTGCTGCTCGCAGCCTATGGAGTGGGCCACTGCGGGGTGATCGTCGCTGCTGGCACATCCACGGAGCGGGTTCAACGCTTCCTCAATTGGAATGATCAATCGATGGGCGTTTCCGTTCTCAAAGTCGCCTGTGGCGTCCTGGTCCTCCTGGGCGGCGTTTGGCTCATCTACACCTCGCCTTGATTCCTCCTTCCACCCAACTCCCAACCCGATCTCTTCCCATGAACCGGCCCTCACCCCCATCCCGCACATGCGGGACGGGTGAGGCTTTCCAGGCGAGGCACGCTCGTGCCGGGTGTGTTGCGGGGGCACGTGCCGTTGCCGCGCGTCGTTCGAATAGCCACCCTCCCCGAATGCTGCGGCCCCGCAAGAAATACACCATCCACGACCTGCGACAGCTCAAGGGCAAACGTTGCCTCACGCATATCCACGTCAAATCCCCCGACGAAGCCGCCGCGGCCGAGGAGGCGGGTGTGGACCTGATGAGCAGCAGTTTCGATTCGGCCGAGTCTCAGGCGCGGCTTCCCCTGCTCGTGGCCGCCGCCCCCAATAGCTTTCTCTCCGCCGCTACCCCTCACGGCATGGCGTCCGCCGAAGAGGCCATTCGGGTCGGGTTCCGCGCCCTCGAACTGGGTGCCAGCTCGGTCTATTGCTCGGCAAGCCCCCGTCTCATCGAAGCCATGGCCAGGGAAGGACTGCCGGTCGTCGGCCACCTGGGAATGGTTCCGCGGCATGTCACGTGGACCGGGTACCGTGCCGTGGGCAGGACCCCGGAAGAAGCCCGTCAGCTTTATCAACGCATGAAGGACCTCGAGACCGCCGGCGCGTATGCCGCGGAGATCGAGTGCGTCCCCCACAACCTCGCCCGCTTCCTTTGCTCGCGCACTTCCCTCCTCCTCATGTCCCTCGGCTCAGGCACGGGATGCGACACCCAGTTCCTCTTCTCCGACGATATCCTCGGAGACTACCAGGAACGCCCGCCACGCCACGCAAAGACGTACCGGAATTTCCTCGCCGAGTACCGCCGCCTTCAACAGGAGCGGATCGCCGCCTTCTCCGAATACATCGACGATGTCCGCGAGGGCCGGTTTCCGGAGCCGCGACACCTCGTGGAACTGGACGAGGACCTCCTTCGCGAGGTCATCGCATCGCTTCCCGCCGACGCCTGAGAGCAACGGAAAGGATGCTCAACGGGAACTCAACCGCACCCGCAAAACCTCATAACCCACCACCCGTTCATAGCTGGCTTCCCGTTCCACCCGGTCCCGGGCTTCCAGGATGGTGATGGCCCCCACTTCTTGCACGCATTGCTCAAGCAGCGTGCGGAGGATCAGCCGGGCATGGGCGGCACCAATGCACAAGTGCGCCCCGAACCCGAAGGCCAGGTGCGGGTTCGGTCTGCGGTCCAAACGGACTTCCTCGGGCGCGTCAAAGGCAGCCGAATCCCGATTGGCCGAGGCCCAGCACAGGGACACCCGGCCTCCGGCGGCCACTCGGTGGCCATGCACGTTCGTCTCCACCGGGCACACACGTCCGATGTGGGTCAGCGGAGAAATCACCCGGAAGAACTCCTCGGTCGCATGCAGGATCCGCCCAGGGTCTTCCCGCAGGTACGCAAGGGCCTCCGGGTGTCCGGCCAGATAGCCCAACACCGCGGAAATGGAGTAAATGACCGTGTCCCGTCCCCCGGCAAAGGTGAGGTTGGCGAACCCCATCATCTCCTCGCGAGTCAAGCGGCGCCCCTGAAAGGTTGCCCGGGTCAGGGCGCTGAAAAAATCGTCGCCTGGCTGGGCCAGGGCCTGGTCCAACCTGGCATGCAAATAGGCTTCAAGGGCGGAGCCCTTGGACTCCCCGTCCCGAAACACGTGTGTCCCCCATCCGATCCACTGTTCGGCCTCCGTGTCAGGCACCGCCAGCAACAGCGCCAGCGCCCGCGACTGGATGGGAAGGGCAAACTCCCGCACCACCTCCACCGATGGCCGTCCAATCGCATCGATCAACATTCCCCGGATCAAGGCCTCCACCCGGGCGATGACGTGCGGATCCTTCGCCCGCTGGAAGTACGGGTCGATGATCTTCCTGTAATCGGTGTGCTCCGGCGGATCGGTCTCCACCGGCAGTTGGCGCATGCTGCGAACATTTTCCTCCGAGGGTATCGGCACCCGGAAGGGCGCGTTGGAACTGTAGGTCTCCCAATCGCGGGCCGCCTTCTTCACGTCCTCATGCCGAAGGATCATTGGCACCCTCTCCCCCTGGAACTCACAGGGTAAAAGGCCGGACGCCTCCCGCGCCTCGCGGAATGGATCGTGGATCTCTTTCATGGCAGATGTTCTCCCCATCAGAGCCCGGTTCGCAGGAACCGGTCAAGGTGGGGCAGGCCCTCGGCCAGCCGTTCGCGCCTGCGTAAGGGAAGGTTTCCGTTCATCCGCGATTCTTTCGATGCCAATCGGAGATCAACTTCAGAAACTCGCCGCCCGCCCGACCCGGCCGCCGTTGCTTCGGCCATACCGCGACAATCTTCCGCTCAGGCCGCGGCGCGGACAACGAGCGGTATTCCGGCGAATGCCCCCGTCCCGTGCGTGCGGCCATCGCAGGAATCAGCGAGATGCCGACCCCGGAACAGACCAGCGCCTGAATCGTCTCGAGTTGCGCGCTCCGAAAACTGATGGCCGGCCTGAGGTCGCGCTGCTCGCAAAAGCCCAGCACCTGGTCGCCGAGGCAATGGCCCTCCTTCATCACGATGACCCGTTGCTTCTTCAAATCCGCCGGGCTTACGGTCCGCTTTCGCGCCAGGGGATGACCCGACGGAATCGCCACCCGCAGTTCCTCGGCAAACAAGTCCGTGACTTCCATGCGTTCGTCATGAATTGGCCGGCTCGCCAGGGCCAGATCGATCTCGCAGGCCTGCGCCAGCTTGAGCAACCGCGCCGTCGTATCCTCCTGCACCACGATCTCCACGCCGGGGAACTTCTCCGCAAAACTCACCAGCACGGCCGGCAACAAATAAGGCGCGATGGTTGGCAACACCCCGACCGTCACCGTGCCACGCAACAAACTCTGCGCCTCCGCAGCCTCGCGCCTTGCGGCATCGACCTCATCGAGAATTCTCAGCGCGCGACGCAGGAACAATTCGCCGTGCGCCGTCAACTTCGCTTCGCGCTTCATGCGGTCGAAGAGGCGTTCACCCAGTTCGCCCTCGAGCTTCTGCACCTGCTGGCTCAGCGACGGTTGTGCGACATGGCAGTGTTCGGCGGCGCGGGAGAAGTTCCCCGCGCGCGCCACCGCGACCACGTAACGAAGCTGGTGGAGTTCCATAGGCAAAGCCTATCGTAACCAGAGGAAGAAAGTATTTCAACAATACCTCTTCGGCTGGTTCCATTGGGACACTACGCGAGACGCATCCGACAACGACACCTGAAATCCTGATTGCGCCTGTCGGCCACTGGATGCCGACAGCGGGATTCCATTCAACCGCACTGAGAAGAAATCCTATGTCCACCGAATCCAAATGCCCGTTCCACCACGCCGTCGGAACCACGAACCGTGAATGGTGGCCGAACCAGTTGAAGATCGAGCTGCTCCACCAGCATTCCGCCAGGTCCAATCCCATGGCCGGGGATTTCAACTACGCAAAGGAGTTTCAGGGCCTCGACTATGAGGCCTTGAAGGAGGATCTCGCCGCGCTGATGACCCACTCGCAGGACTGGTGGCCGGCGGATTTCGGCCATTACGGGCCCCTGTTCATCCGCATGGCGTGGCACAGCGCCGGCACCTACCGCACTGGTGACGGCCGCGGCGGCGGCGGCAGGGGCCAGCAGCGCTTCGCGCCGCTGAACAGCTGGCCCGATAACGTCAGCCTGGACAAGGCGCGCCGGCTCCTTTGGCCCATCAAACAGAAGTACGGCCGGAAGATTTCGTGGGCCGACCTCATGATCCTCGCGGGCAACGTCGCCCTGGAAACAATGGGGTTCAAAACGTTCGGGTTCGCCGGGGGCCGCGAAGACACCTGGGAACCGGACCACGACGTCTACTGGGGCCTCGAGACGACCTGGCTCGGTGACAAACGCTATTCCGGCGAGCGGATTCTGGAAAATCCTCTCGCCGCCGTGCAGATGGGGCTGATTTACGTCAACCCGGAAGGCCCGAATGGGAAACCCGATCCCATCGCCGCGGCGCACGACATCCGCGAGACCTTCGCCCGCATGGCGATGAACGACGAGGAAACGGTGGCACTCATCGCCGGCGGCCACTCCTTCGGCAAGACGCACGGCGCCGGACCGGCGTCCCATGTGGGGCCTGAGCCGGAGGGGTGCGAACTGGAGCACCAGGGCCTCGGCTGGAAGAGCAGCCTCGGCAAAGGGTGGGGCGCTGACACCATCACCAGCGGCCTGGAAGTCACCTGGACGCAGACGCCGACCCGGTGGAGCAATCACTTCCTCGAAAACCTGTTCAAATTCGAGTGGGAATTGAGCAAGAGCCCGGCCGGTGCGAATCAGTGGATCGCGAAGGGCGCCGAAGCGACAATCCCGGACGCCCACGATCCGTCGAAGAAGCGGCTGCCCACCATGCTGACCACCGACTTGTCGCTGCGCTTCGACCCTGTGTACGAGAAGATTTCACGGCGCTTCCTGGCGCATCCGGACCAATTCGCCGACGCGTTCGCCCGGGCCTGGTTCAAACTGACACACCGCGACATGGGTCCGCGCGCGCGGTATCTCGGCCCCGAGGTGCCCGGAGAGGACCTCATCTGGCAGGATCCGATTCCCGCGGTGAACCACCCCTTGATCGATGCCCAAGACATCGCCTCCCTCAAGGCCAGGGTGCTCGCCTCCGGTCTGACAGTCTCCGACCTGGTCTCAACCGCATGGGCGTCGGCCTCCACGTTCCGTGGCTCCGACAAGCGGGGTGGCGCGAATGGCGCGCGGATTCGACTGGCGCCGCAGAACTCCTGGGAGGTCAACCAGCCTGCCCAACTCACCCGGGTACTCACAGTCCTGGAAGGCATCCAGGGTGCCTTCAATGGCGCGCAGGCCGGTGGCAAGAAGATCTCACTTGCCGACCTGATCGTCCTGGCGGGTTGTGCCGGTGTCGAGCAGGCGGCCAGGAACGCCGGTCACACAGTCATGGTTCCCTTCACGCCGGGACGCATGGACGCTTCGCAGGAGCAAACGGATGTGGCGTCCTTCGCCGTTCTCGAGCCCATCGCCGACGGCTTCCGCAATTACCTCAAGGGCAGACCCACGCTGTCCGCCGAGGCGTTGTTGATCGACAAGGCGCAGTTGCTGACCCTGAGCGCACCCGAAATGACGGTGCTCATCGGCGGCATGCGCGTATTGAACACCAACGCTGGAGGAACGCAGCATGGCGTCTTCACCACACGACCGGGGGCGCTGACAAACGACTTCTTCGTGAACCTGCTCGACATGGGTACGGAGTGGAAGGCGGTGTCGCAGGATGCGGATGTGTTCGAAGCTCGCGATCGCAAGACAGGCGCGCTCAAGTGGACCGGCACGCGGGTCGATCTTGTCTTTGGTTCCAACTCGTTGCTTCGCGCCCTGGCGGAGGTCTACGGCTGTTCCGATGGGGAGAAACAATTCGTCCGCGACTTTGTCGCGGCCTGGAACAAGGTCATGAACCTGGACCGTTTTGACCTCGCGACCCGTTCCGGGGGCGCCCTCGCAGCCAGGTAGAAGGACAGTACGAGCCTGGTTCCCAACGGGGCCCAAAGGCGCGATCACGGGCTTCGCGACATGAGACGGTTTGCCACAGGTGGCAATCGCGATTCCCCCGTGGGGCTCTTAAGCGGAGAATAGAATCGACGATAGTACCCCTGGAACGACATTGCCTGGGGCCGGCGGACCTCGGGTGCTGTCCTTCTATAGGGAGCCCCATGCAAAATATAAAGCTGAGCACTAAGCTATATTGCTTAATGGCCAGTCTCATCGCGCTGTCCCTTGTCGTGGGGACCATCGGCCTCACCGGTATCTGGAAGACAAACGCCGGTCTGCAAACCGTCTACAACGACCGGGTCGTCCACCTGAAACAGCTCAAGTCCATTGCCGACGAATATGCCGTCACGGTGGTTGACGCCGTCAACAAGGCGAATGCGGGTCTCCAGTCGGCCGAGGACACTCTGAAAGGGGTGCAGGAAGGGAAGTCTCGGATCTCGGCGGAGTGGCGGGCCTATAGGGGCGGCACTCTCACGGCAGAGGAAAATCGCCTCGCCCAGGAAGCGGAAGGCCTCTTCCGCGCTGCCGACGTCTCCATTGCCAGGTTGGAAGGTTGGCTGAAAGGAAAGACCGGAAGCGTCAAGGATAGGATGACAGAGTTCGATGGACCCCTATATGCGAGCATTGATCCCATTAGCGGCAAGATTACCGAGTTGCTGCAACTGCAGTCGCGCGTTGCCGCGAGCGAGTACCAGGCGGCAGAGGCCCGTTACACGACGTTGCTGAAGCTCTCACTCACCCTCGTCGTCGCAGGGGGTCTCGCGGGCGCCGGAGTTGGTTGGCGGACCGTTCGTTCAGTCACCCGCATCATCCAGCGCGTAGCGGCCGGGTTGGCGATGGCCGCTCGCCAAACCGTGTCGGCAGCGGGCCAGGTTGCCGCGGCCAGTCAGATACTTGCTGATGGCGCCAGCGAACAGGCGGCGTCCCTTGAGGAGACGAGTTCGTCGCTCGAGGAAATGTCTTCCATGACCCGGCGCAATGCGGAGAGCGTCGAACAGGCCGCGGCGCTTGCCCGGCAGGCCCGTGATGCGGCGGACATGGGGGCTGCCGATATGCAGGCGATGACAGGCGCCATGGCGGCGATTCGCGATTCCAGCGACGACATCGCGAAGATCATCAAGACCATCGACGAAATCGCCTTTCAAACCAACATCCTCGCGTTGAATGCCGCCGTCGAGGCGGCGCGCGCGGGCGAGGCGGGAATGGGATTCGCCGTCGTCGCCGACGAAGTCCGAAACCTTTCGCAGCGGAGCGCGCAGGCCGCCAAAGAGACGGCCAACAAAATTGAAGGGGCGATCAGCAAGACGGCCCAGGGAGTGGAGATCGGCAACAAAGTGGCCTCCTCGCTCACTGGAATTGTCGCCAAGGTCCGCCAGGTCGACCAGCTTGTGATGGCGGTCGCCGGGGCCTCGCTTGAACAAGCTCAAGGGATCGCACAGATCAACAATGCCGTGGGCCAGATGGGCAAGACCACCCAGGGCAATGCGGCGAGTGCCGAGGAGAGTTCGTCAGCCTCCGGGGAATTGAACGCCCAGGCAGAGGCGATGCATGATTCGGTCAATGACCTGCTCAGGATCGTCGATGGTGAAAGGCGATCCTCCGCCGTTCGGGTCGTTTCGAGTCCCGCCGCCTCCGGCAGGCGTCATTCCACAGCCGGCCCCCGGGCCAAGCCGCCCGATCGTGCTGGCGGCGATCCTCTTCGCCAAGTCGACCGAAGACGCGCGAGGGCCGTCAATTGCTGGGAGTTCAAGAAATGCGGTCGGGAGGTCGGAGGCGCCAAGGCGAAGGAACTCGGAGTATGCCCGGCCTATCCGGACCACGGACGCAGTTGCGCGGCAAAAGCCGGAACACTCTGCGGCGGGAAGATTCAAGGGAGCTTTGCCTCGAAGATCACCAATTGCATGGCATGCGAGTTCTTCCGTAGCGAGCACTATGAGAAAGGCAACTTTGCACTCTGACCGCTATAATTGTCAGCCCCAAGCCTGTTCCCTCCTTTCCCCGCCACGACGGTCCGAGCCGCGGCGCCGGCTTCGGGCCGCCTGCGTTGTCGGTCAATGTTCGACCGCCCTGAACACCCGGCTCACGTTGCCGGGATCCGGGCGGAAATCGAATTCCGCGGCGCTGTTGGTTATGATGAAACCTTCGTCAAACAGTTCCCAGGAGGCCGGACCGAAATCGGCGGGCTCCCGGACGTATTCGAGATCCAGCCGGCGAAGATTCGAAGGCGCGGTTCCATCGGAGCGTTGGACGGTCAGACGAATCTTACCACCCGGCATCCGGCCCACTCGTACGGACAGTCTCGACAACGGCTCGACGGGAGCCGGCCAGCCTTTCCGAACGGTGTTGTTGTCGGAAACGTAAAGATTCCCGTCGGGATCGACGGCGATTCCATAAGGAACCACAAATCGCGCATCCGTCCCGATCCCGTCGGCGGTCCCGGCGCTGCCGGGAAGACCGGCCAAAGTGCATACCGTACCATCCTGGCTGATGCGACGAATCACCCGTCCATTCCGGTCTGCGACATACACGTTGCCGGCCTGATCCGCCGTGATGCCGCGCGGGTACCAGAACCTCGCGTTTCCAGGAAGGCCGTCGGCTCCCACCGGCACATAGACCCCCGGAGCGCCTGCGATCGTGGTTACAGCGCCCGTTGCCGTGACCTTGCGAATGACGTGGTTCTCGTAGTCGGCAACGTACAGGTCCCCGCCACGATCGACGGCAATACCCCGGGGTGAGTGAAATCGGGCCGCATTCCCCTGCCCGTCCGCCATGCCGGGCTCGCCGGGATTCCCGGCCAGAGTCGACACTGCCCCGTTTCCCTCGATTCGACGAATCGTGTGGTTGAGAGTATCGGCAACGTAAATGCGGCCAACCTGGTCAACGGCAACGCCCTCGGGCGCGTTGAAACGAGCTGCGACACCGACCCCGTCCGCTGCCCCCGGCTGCCCCGGCGAACCGGCCAGCGTGGATACCATTCCGGAAGGTGTTATGGCGCGGATCGTATGATTGCCCGTGTCGGCGACATAGACGTTCCTGGAAGCATCGGCGGCCACTCCGCCAGGGAAGTAGAACCGGGCGCTCGCGCCCGGGCCATCCTCGGCGCCACGGACCATCGGGGCCCCGGCGAGCGTCGTCACCCGGCCACTGACCGAAACGCGGCGGATCGTATGATTCGCACCGTCGGCGACATACAGGTTGCGCTGGTTGTCCATCGCCATGCCCCCGGGACCGCGGAAGGTCGCGGTCTCGAAGACGCCATCCTTCCCGCCCCGGCTGCCGACCGGACCCGCGAGTGTCGTCACGACGCCATCCGCGGACAGAATTCGGATGCGGCTATTTTCACGTTCGCCGATGTAGACGGTGCCCGCCGGCCCGAGAGCAATGGAGTCCACCGAAGAAAAGCGCGCCGTCGCCGCGGTCCCATCCAGTTCCCCGCTCGCGCCCGACGTGCCGGCGAGGGTCGAGGTCATGCCGTCGGGACTTACATGACGGACAAGGTAATTGCCCGAATCCGCGACGAAGACGCCGCCCGTGGCGTCGACCGCGACGGCGACAGGCAGCCTGAAACGTGCCGCCGCGGGTGGTCCATCAGCATAACCGCTGTCCGGCATCCCATCGCTGTTCGCGTCCATCGCCACACCGGCAAGCGTTGAGACATCGGCGTCCTTTCCAATGGTACGGATCAGGTGATTTCCCGTGTCGGCGACATACAGGATCCCGTCGGCGTCGACGGCAATGCCGGAAGGCTGACGAAAGCGGGCAGCCGGCCGACGTCATCGACACTCCCCGGTTCTCCGGGCGCCCCCGCAAGGGTACTCACTTCGCCCGTGGGAGCGATCCTGCGGATGGTATGGGAGGAGTCGGTGACGTACACGTTGCCGGTGGCATCCACAGCGACACCCCTGGGATGATTGAAGAGAGCCGAGCCGGCGGGACCGTCGGAGGATCCGGTGATTCCAGGGCTGCCGGCAAGGGTCGTCACGCTCCCGTCCGGAAGGACCCGCCGGACCGTGTTGTTCCCGAAATCCGCCACGTAAATCGTGCCGGCTGCATCAACGGCGACTCCGCGCGGGCTGGAAAAGCGCGCCGACACACCGGGACCGTCCGTGCTGCCCTCGATTCCGACGGCGCCGGCGATCGTCGTGACGACTCCCGACGGACTGATCTTGCGAAGAACCTGGTTGCCCTCGTCGGCGACATAAATGTGACCCTCGGAATCTGTCGCCAGAGCCGATGGGAACAGGAACCGCGCCGCATCGCCGGATCCGTCGGTGCTGCCGTAGAACGGCACGCCCACCCACGTCGTGAACGTGAAGGGCCGGATGACCGTAAGCGACAGTTTCCCGCCCTGAATGGCACCGAAGGCGTTCGTCACCCACACACTGTAAGTCCCCGCATCGTCTGCATGCACGTTGGTCAACTCCAGTGCCGGAGAATCGCCGCTCGCCAGGAGTTGATCTCCCTTCCGCCATTCGAACGTGAGCGGAGGCGTACCCGTCCCTTCGACGGAAATCGACGCACTGTTTCCTTCGGCGAGCGTCACGCCGAAGGGTTGGAAACCGATAGCCGGGCCAACCCCAACCGTGAGCGTCGCGCCCTCTCCGGAAGTCGGGCCCACGGGATTGGTGGCCACACACCGGAACTGGTCTCCGTCCATCGCGAGGGTTGGATGGACGACGGACAAGGTGGATGAAGCCGTCGCGTCAGCCGCTGTGCTATAGGAGATCGAGAACTCCGCAGACGCAGACAGGTCCTCCCAGGTCTCGTGGGCAGCCGCCTTGCGCTGCCACACGAGCAATGGCGCCGGCGCCCCCGTGGACCGGGCTGTGACCGAGAATTCCGCCGATGCGCCTTCAACGACCGCTCGGGCAACAGGCTGGAGGAGAAAGACCGGGGCTGACGGCTTGGGAACGACCGACAGCACGGCCGGGGAACTCGCCACCACGGCCACCAGGTTGCTCACCACGCACCGAAAGGCGGCGCCATCCATCGAAAGCGGGACACTGACGACGGTGAGCGTGGGTGTCGCGGCTCCGGGAAAACCATCGCCATCCGGCAGGTCCTGCCACTCGGCTTGGTTCTCGAGTCGGCGTTGCCATCGATAATTGAGAGGAGGCTCCCCGGTTGCGACAACCTGCAAGGTCGCGTTCTGCATCTCGGTCACGGTCTGATCGGCCGGCGGCGCCAAAATCTGCGGCGGAAGCGGCAGCCCGGTGCCGATTTTCAGGTCATCAAAGCTCGCCCCCCCAACCCCGGAAATCGCGAACTCGATCTGAATCACCTTGGCGCCACTTGGATTGAACTCCGGAGACCCGCTGAAATCCGCATAGAGGTTGCGAGCGTAGAAGCCGCCGGTGGCGCCGGGTTCGCCCAGGAATACCTCACGATAACCGGCCGCTGCCACGTGACCGTCGGGCAATTCGACCGGCACACTGTCCGTGTGGGCCGGGTAATTAGGCGCCCGCTGGAACAGGTAGATGACACGATTGCCGTTCTGATCGGTGAGGATGAGATGCACATGATCACCGGGCGGCGGGAAAAAGGTGGGAAATGCACCGTTCCAGCTGGGATTGTCCAGAACCCCGATTTCGACAATCGAGAGGATGCTGTTGGTGAGAATCGGAATGCTGAACACGGAACCGGACGTGACGCTCAGGTCCTGGGTGCAGTCATTGTCCGGGGCGACAAGCCGGAGGATCTTGCTTCCGGGCACGCTGACAACCTCTGCGGCAGCGGGATGCGGGTTGGAACTGCAAACATCCGCCCCATCTGTCACGATCCAATTTGCGCCGTCACCCATGATCCCATCGTAGGTGGTGTCCGTCACGACATAGGGCCTGGCGGCGGCATGTTCCCAGGATTCGACCCACACCGGTGGCGGTGCCTCGACAACAAGGGTTGCAGCATCGCTTGTCACCGCGCTGCTGTTCGACGCCACGCAACGGAATTGATCGCCACTCATGGTGACAGTCGTGCCTAGGACCTCCAGCGTGCCGGTCTTGACCCCGACGTAAGTGGGGCCATCCGCCAGGTTCGCCCAGGACTTGGAACCCTTCGCCTTCCGCTGCCACTGCAAGGCGGGCGCGGGATTCCCGCCGACAAGGGTCGTGAAGCGCGCCTCGCCACCGGAGATGACAGTTTGATCCGAAGGCTGCTGGAGGAAAACGGGCGGCGACGGCGCGAGCACGAATGCGATCGTCGACTCGACCGTGACGTCGAGGTCAAAGCCCCGCATGTCGCCGAATCCCGCAAGTGCCTGGAGCGTGTCTCCATCTGCGCCATAGGGCGTGTAACCCGTGAACGTGGGGATCTCACCGTCGATGATCGGCACCTTGACGATGAAGGCGCCAAGATAGACGAGGCCGTAGAGACTCGAACCCGCCGCGAGTGCGGGCATCACCTTCCCGCCGGAGATCGAGTAGCCTGACGAAGTTGCGCTCAGCACGCGGCCGGCCTCATCGGCCGGCGCACCACCCGGAATCCCCGCCTTGTCAACCAACTGGTACCGCCCGTTGGTCATAATGATCTTGCCCGTCTGCGTGCCCGAGACCGTTTTGGTGCCGCTATAGTCCTGATCACCCCAGTGCGAATAGCTCAAGGTCACTTTCCAATCCTCGGTGACATTGAAAGTGCCATCCAGGGCTCGGCCAGGCACGCCCGCCCCCAGCATCGAGGCCCAGACCAGGGCGGACACAAGGAACCGACGCTTGGCCGAAAAGGCGCCGGAATCTCGGAGCGACGCTCCGGCAATCCGGCCTTCTTGTGGTGCCCAAGGGCGTGTCAGCATTCGTCGGGTCAATATGACCGGATGCAGGTATCTTACCGGGGCGCGCCGTTCACGCCGCTTCAATCGTGACTCACCAACGGGTCGTTGGACATTCCGTGGACCATGCTCCTTCGAGCGGTGATGCGGGCTGAAGCCCGCGCTCCGGGCAATGGCTTTAAATCTTCGCATGGATGTCGTAACAAAAGAGGACATCCTGATCGCGTATATACAGCTTCCCGTTCGCGACGACCGGGTGCGACCAGGCGGGCAGTTTGCTGCGCTCGGGTTGCTCAAAACGGCCGCGCTCGGTGTACTCCTTTGGATTGGGCTCGATCAGGAGCACGCTGCCCTGCTCGGTTCGGTAGTAGAGCCGACCGTCCGCAAACGCGACCGAACCCTTCGGGGCCCGGCGATCGGAATCCTCGCGCTCGTCCCAAAGGATCTTGCCGGTTTCAAAATCGACGCAGACGAGGGCGCCCCCGTCGTTGCCGCCCGTGGCACCGTAAAGGCAGCCGTCAAGGAGGATCATGCCGCCGTGGTGATTCTGAATTTGTCGTGAGAAATAGACCTCCGTGGCCTCCACACCGCCGTCAGCGCTCTTGTTCAACTTCACCAGGCCCCCGCCGGCACCATACGCCGACGACGCGAAGACGGCGCCATCGTGGTAGATCGGGGTCGTACAATTGATGCCGTGGGCATTTGCGGGCCGGTCATATTTCCATAGAAATCTCCCATCGGCAGCAGCGACGCCGAGAAGCGTCTTCAGAGTAAGTTGCACATACTCGCGCTGCCCGTCGAAATCGATGGCGATGGCGGAAGCGTAGGCGGCCTTTGGATTGCCGGGCACCTGACTCTTCCAGAGGGTTCTGCCGGTCAGTTTGTCGAGCGCCACGAGAGTGGCGCCGGCGCCGCCAGGCGTGCAGATCACCTTGTCCCCATCCACGAGCGGGGATTCGCGGTAGCTCCAGGTCGGTGCGCTGCCCCCGAAATCGCGCTGCATGCTGCGTTCCCACAGGATCGTGCCATCGCTGACCCGCAGGCAGGCAAGGTTCCCGGCCAGCCCGAGGACATAAAGCCGATCGCCATCGACCGTTGGGGTGCATCCAGGCCCCTCCTTGCCCTGCGGCATGCGTTGCTGAAAGGCCGGACGTAGCGACTTCACCCAAATCGATTTGCCATCGGCCTCGGACAGCGCCCATGTGACCTCGTCCTCTCCGCGATTGCTCATCCCGAAGATCCGCCCGGCGGAAATCGAGGGGCCGCCGTCGCCGCCGCCAAGTTCGTTGACCTTCCAGGTCAGCGGCGGACCTTCCTTTGGCCATTCCTTGAGGAGGCCGGCCTCCTTGGACATGGCGTTCCGGTCGGGCCCTTGCCACTGCGGCCAATCAGTGGCTGGCGCGGAGGCCGCGATGGATATCGCGCCAGCGAGGATCAACGGGAGGTGCAGAATCGAGGCATTCATAAGGAACTTCGGTGACGGGTGCGGCGAGCGGGTCGGCGGTCTTGATTCCGGACACCCATGCTGACCAACCGAGGGCGCGGAGGCAGGCATTGCGCGGCACACCCATGGGCGTCGGTCATCGACATCGGCGACAGCATAGCCAGGGACGAGCAGGCGTCACGACCAGAGCGCACCCAACCCTCCGCCCCCCAGAAAGGGGTCGGTTCTATTGTCCCGGGTCCCTCCGGGACCCAAAACGCCGCTTCGCGCGCCAAGAGTCCAATCGTTCAATCGGAAAAGGGGTCGGTACTTATGATCGGCCAGTCCCTTTGTCCGGCCAGTCCCTATGCGCGATCGACGACGCCGCCCCGTCCAGAAGTAGATGTTCATCAGAACCGACCCCTTCGCCGTGGCGAAATCTTCGGGCTGAAATCTCAAGCGATGCTCACCGCGACGAGTTCAATCCCGGCGCCGGTGCCCAGGTTGCGGGAGTATTGCCGCTCCACCGGGTTGTTCCAGTGCTCGTGAACGCCCACGCTGGCCAACCGCCTTTCGGGCCCGGCATGGTCCGGGTCGTAAAAGGTGCCGGACGGCGGGTCTCCCGCGAGCGCCGCCTCGTGAAGATAGTCATCCGCACCGGCCTGGCGCGGGTAATCGTCATACTCGGCCTGCAGAAAATCCAAGCCGACCGAATCAATGGCCACCGGGTCCTGCGAGGCAAAGAGGCTCTTGGCCCAGTCGCCCCCGAACGGCGCGCAACGCATCCGGCGGGGCTCCTGGTCGATGGGATGCTTTCCGCAGAAGAGACCGTCGATGAGATTCAGGACAGTCTTCCCTCCGAGATGGGCATGCCCCAGCAGATCGACCTGCTCGCGGTAGCGACCGGTCGCCTTCGCGAACGAGTGCCGGTGCATGTCGTAATATCCCTTCTCCGCCGGCCAGCGGACCATCGAACCAAAGTGATTCTTGCCGCACAAAGTCACACCCGTCGCGGTGTGCGCCTTGAACGCGGCGAAGTTGATGAGATACGCGGCCTCCGCGACGCACGTCGGCAAGTGATCCTGTCGGACACCCTCCGGCCGGCAACTCCAATGCAGCGGCACGTTGGAGGCCTCGACCCTGCGCCGCCCGAATTTGCCCGCGAAATCGACATAGCTCACCTCCGGAAAGTCGCGGGTCATCACCGAATGGTACTCATTGACGAGATAGGCGAGTGAGTCGCAGACGGTGATGTCGGCTGGAAGCACACCAACCTCGTCCACCAACTGCCGGAGGAGCGCGACGATCATCTGTGGCGAGGTGTTCATGTAATCGCGCCGCTTCACGAGGGTGTAGGTGTCGGGGTTCACGGCGCCTTCCCGCCAGATCATCCCGACCCAGTTGGGTTTGATGAGGATCTTCTCGCCGGCCTGGAAACCGCGTGCACCGCGCCCATGACTTTCGTTGAAATGCCGGAACAACTGCTCCCACGCAGAGCGGACGTTCGATTCGCCGGTAAGCCGACGAATGGTTTCAGCCATCATGGCGTCGACACGCGGCTGCCGGACACGGCTGCCCTGGTGCCAGGGTCCATCCTCGGGTCCTTGCCAGTCCAGCACGCCGGCGTCGCGGACCCAGACGACGCGGCCCGGGTGAATGCCCTTGGGCTCGCCGATGGGACCATGGCCTTCGGGATTCGCTGAATCGGAGACAGCCGCCCGCAGTGGATGGGACCGGATCAGGACACAAGCGGCGGCCGCGCTTCCCACAAACGCCCGACGTGAGACGTGCAACGGAGTCGGGATTGGGTTTTCTGGGTGCTGCTCCTTCATGGCATGGCTCCTCTCGTTTTTGCGCGGCGCGACGGGAAGTGTGGATGACGATGGGATTCACCCTCGACGGACCGCAGACGGCGTCAAGCCGGGCGGGGCGAGTGGTCTCGCCTGACCCGGCGCGCCGGACGGGTGTCCGTCTCCGTCGTTCGCGCGTGAACACGGTTCCTGGCGGCGCTCGCCGGCCGGCGCGGGTTCACTGAGGAGAGACAACCCCGCGATAGAATCGCTGTCTCCTCGCCAACGGATCGAAGGCCGCGCGGTTGGATGGAAGACGGAGGCCTGAATGGCTTCTCCTCCTCATTTCAGGTTCTCATCAAGCAGGAGCCACATTCAATCCACCATTCTTGGCGATCCCGCTGCAGGAACGGGGCCTTTTTCATTTGGGGAGGGCGCCCGCGCGGAATACGATCCCCAACATGGTTCACCCACCTTCCATCCCCGGGGCAGCCGCGTTCGTGGTCGAGTCTTCCGATCCGCTCTCAGCTTCGCCTCGTGGAGTCCGAGGACACCGCGCGGCGGATCATCCGCAGGGGCGCGCATGCTGTTCGGCAGCATCCTCGTCCCTTCTCCTCTGCGGTCTTTTGATTCTTTGCCCTTCCGCCATGGGGGCGGCGACGGACACCGTGACGCTGACGGCGCCCGACGGCGGCCTCGAGGTCAAGCTCTACTCGACAGATGACGGTCGGCTGAGCTACGACGCACGCCGGCTAAAGCCCGCTCCGACGCAGGTGCTGGAACGTTCGCCCCTGGGAATCGTCGTCGATGGCGTCGATCTTGGTCAGAACGCCGAACTCGCGAAGGTCCAGCGCTCGCCGGTGGACGAGCCGTTCCCCTGGCGGGGTGGGCATTCCACGGCATCGAATCACTGCGAACGGGCCGTCCTTTACTTTACGTGCGGCGCGACCCGCACCCTTCTTCTCGTCGAGTTCCGGGTATTCAACGACGGCCTGGCATATCGGTACATCGTTCCCGGGACCGGACAGCGGACCCTTCAGGGGGAGGCCAGCGCGTGGACGCTCCCGGAGGGTTGTAAGATCTGGCACCAGCCGAACACCCAGAACTACGAAGGCATTTACTCAAGAAACGCACCCGGGGAACTCAAGTCCGACGTGTTCATGGGATTTCCGGTGACCATCGAGTATCCTGATGGAACGTATGGCGCCCTGACCGAGGCGGGATTGTTTGACTACAGCGGGATGACCCTCCGGGGGACTGGATCGAACCGGATCGACGGGGTGTTCCAGGACGACAGCTCCTGGAAGGCAACCGGGGAGATTCGAAGTCCTTGGCGCGTGACGCTTGTTACCGCCGACCTGAACAGCCTGGTCAACTCGGACATCGTCCCGGCCCTCTGTCCTCCCCCGGATCCGCGGCTATTCCCGGAGGGCATGCACACGGACTGGATCCGCCCGGGGCGGTCTCTGTGGAATTGGTGGAGTGACAGCAGCGTCGAGTTTCGTTTTCAGAAGGAGTGGGTGGATCACGCGGCGGAGATGGGCATGGACTACTATCTTGTCGATGCCGGTTGGGAAGAAAGCTGGAACCGTCCCGACAAGGACAAATGGGCGTGCTTGAAGGAGCTATGCGACTACGCGAAGGGCAAGGGGATCGGCATCAATGTCTGGAAACACTGGGAGGGCCTCCAGCAGCCGGACCTGCGCCGGGATTTCCTCCACCGTTGCGCGCAAGCCGGCGCCACCGGTGTGAAGATCGACTTCATGGATTCGGAGTCCCGGAGCCGAATACAATTCTATACCGACACATTGATCGACACGGCGAAGGAGAAGCTGCTGGTGAATTTCCACGGGGCGAACAAACCCACCGGCGAATCCCGGACCTATCCCAATGAACTGACCCGGGAAGGCATTCGGGGGCTGGAGTACAACAAATGGGATCGGCTGCCCCCGGCCCACTACGCGACCCTGCCCTTCACCCGGTATCTCGCAGGTCCGGGAGATTTTACTCCCTGTACGTTCAATCCGGACCGGCTGCACGGCACCACGGCCGCCCTGCAGTTGGCGTCGGCGATTGTGTTCACGTCGCCGCTCCTGCATTGGGCGGACACCTGGAATCGGTACCAGGACAGCGGGGCCTTGGAGGTGATCCGCCAGGTCCCATCGACCTGGGATGAAACCCGGGTTCTGCCCGGCAGCCGGATCGGGGAGATCGCGGCCTTTGCGCGCCGGAAGGGCAACGTCTGGTTTGTGGCGGTGGTGAATGGAGGCGGGGCCCGCCATCTTTCCATCACGACGGATTTCCTCCCAGGCGCGGAGTTTCGGGCGACGGAGGTGCGCGATGCCGCCGGGAAACCGGCGGCCCTTGACCTGAGCCACACGACGATCCAGGGGGGCGGGACTGTCGACACCGCTCTCGAGGCCGGTGGCGGGTTTGTCGCCGTGCTTTCGCCGGGTTCAGGATCGGCGGCGCGATGACGCGGATTCGCTGTCGACGGCCTGCCAGCCGCCGCCAAGGGCCTTAGAGCCCGTCTGAAAATTAGGAAGGGCCCTGCGACGAGGGATTTTGTGCGAGGCCGAGGCGGCGAGACCGGAGCATCCCCGCAGCGGGCTGTGACGGTCGAGCCAACGAAGGCCTCGCGCAAAAGACCCGTCGCCCGGAGGGCCCCACCTAATTTTCAGACGGGCTCTTATACAGCGACACCAGATAGGTCGCCACGGCGCGCTGACTCTGCACCTCCTGATCCTCCGCCTGGGGATCTCTATTACCGACTGAATGTCTTTCCCATCCAGGTGGCGACCCTGCGGGAGCGTACGGAGGACATCCCGCTCCTCGCCCAGCATTTCGTCCGACAGGTGGCCAAAGACCTTCGCTGTCCACGTCCACGGCTGACACGTGCCGGAGTGGTATGCCTCCAGGCCTACGATTGGCCCGGAAACGTCCGCGAGCTGCGCAACGTCATCGAGCGTGCCGTGATTGTCGCGCGAGGGGGGCCACTCAAATTCGATCTTCCTGCCTCCGAGGAGCCCGCGCGCAGGCGCGCCGGCGCGGTGAACACCGAAACCGCCACACCGCGAACCTTCCTCACGGAGACCGAACTACGACACCGGGAACGGGAGAATCTCCTGGCCATCCTCGAAAGCACAGGTTGGCGCATCAAGGGAAGGGAAGGCGCCGCGGAACTCCTCGGAATCAAGCCCACGACCCTTTTGTCGCGCATGAAGAAGATGGGGCTTCGACAGGCCGGTTGACGGGTCCTGCGGGGCCATGAAGAAAACCGAAGCCCGGGCCGTCGCGACCAACGGCCCGGGTCTGCGCAGATTCGGCAGAAACAACAAGAACTGCCGATTTACTTCCGACGGAAGATGGACAGACCGGCGATGGAGACTCCGAGCAGGGCGAGCGGAAGTCCGCCATCCGGCACGGCGCGCGGACCGGCCTCGGCATCAAGCCGGGCCGAGTCGAGATAGAAATCACCGCTCGACCGGGTGACGGTGTAGGAAATAACACCGGTGTCAGTCAGTTCGGCTAGCACGGTTCCCAGGACGCTGCCATTCAGCGTGATGGTTCCGAAGTTGAACGAGGAGGACGAACCAAACAGAACGCCTTCCAGCGTGACGCTCACGGTTTCACCATTGAACAGATCATAATCGTCGTAGACGCGGAACGCGGCGGTGGCGGAGAGGATTTCCTCCGTCGCGGGGTCATAGCCGGCGTTCAGGATGTTGAACGTCGAGGTGTAGGAATCGACGCCACCGGAGCCGGGCGCGAATAGGATATCCGGCGAAAAGTTGTCGACGTCGGAATAGGTAACGGCCTGCGCAATGCCTGCGCCCAGCGAGACGAGGCCGACGAGTGCCAGGGTCAAGGGGGTTCTCTTCATGATGGTACTTCTTCTGTTCTGTTTTGATGCTGCCCGGAGGCCTCATCCCCTGATGACGACCAGGTGGGGGCCGTCCAGCATTCCAGAGGCGATCCCTTCCGGTACAACACAGGGAGAAGCACCTTCCGGGCCAGCGGATGAAGGGAGGGGGCCGGCGCTCATGAAGGACGTTGGGCTGGAGCAAGATATGCACGCAAGAATCCCAATCCGCGACCCTGACTAGAGAATTTATCTAGCCAAATTTGTCAGGATCACCGACAGGCGGTGGCGCCTCAGACCCTCCTGGAATTCGGTACTCGCGCAGCATCAAAGCCTTAGAGGGGATGCACCCGACTGTAAGGCATCGCTTACATGTCTGTGCGGCAGGCACCCGTGGACGCGACCACGGTACGCGGGACCGGTCTGGGCATCGAGGCGGTCCCAATCCCTTTGTCGTCAGCCCACGGTGACTGCTGAGGGCACCGAGCGTGCACTTCGGGTCCGTAGGAACCCCTCGCCGTGAGGGTCGTTGCCACTAAAGGTCTGTCCCTTTGTCAGCAAAGACAACAGAAGCCCGGGCCGTCGCGATTGACGGCCCGGGACTGCGCAGATTCGAAAGAACCACCAGCTGCTGCTGGTTACTTCCGACGGAAGATGGAGAGACCGGCGACGGAGACTCCAAGCAGCGCCAGCGGAAGGCCGCCATCGGGCACGGCACGCGGACCGGCCTGGGCATCAAGGCGCGCCCAATCGAGAGAAAAGTCACCGCTGTCGCGGGAGACTGTGTAGGAAATCACACCGGTGTCACTCAGTTCGGCCAGCACGGAGCCGAGCACGCTGCCATTCAGCGTGATCGAGCCAAAATTGAACGACGACGAGGAACCAAATGCCACGCCCTCCAGGCTGACGCTCACCGTTTCGCCGCTCATATCGAAGTCATCATAGACACGGAACGATGCCGTGGCCGAAAGGACCTGCTCAGAGAGCGGATTGTAGCCGTCGTCCAGGATGTTGAAGGTCGAGGTGAAGGAATCGACGCCGCCGGAACCGGGGGCGAACTTGATGTCGGGCGAGAAATCGTCGAGATCGGAATAGGTGACGGCCTGGGCAACGCCTGCGCTCAGCGACACGAGACCGATGAGTGCCAGGGTCAAGGGGGTTTTCTTCATGATGGTGCTTCTATTGTTCTGACTCTGACCGGAGGTCTCATCATCCGATGACGACCAGGCGGGTGCATCCAACTTTTCAGAGGCTATCCCTTTCCGGTACATCAAGGCAGAAGCACCTTTCGGACCAGCAAGGAGGACGGGCGACCGGCGCTAAAATCAACCCGTTCCAGGAGAATCAGATACACAAGAAACTAATCCGCGTTCCGACCGGACTGGAGTTCTTTCTCCATCTGAATATGTCAGATCGACCGACAAGGATCGCGATTTCAGGGCGGGTCGCGATTCGGTTCCCGAACAACGCCAGGGTCTTATAGACAATTCTCGGGAACGTAAGGCGCCGCTTACTCAGGTTTCAGTCCGAATCGACTTGGTTTCTGGTCACGCCCGAAGTCCGGATCGAACGCTCGGACTGCAAGGCGCATTTGTCTCCGGGACGTGAGCCCGTCAATCCCGCGGCGTGCTGGCCGACCCTAAGAGCCCGGATGTTTCCTATCACTTCCACTTCGACCTGCTGCAGGTCCGGTGGGAGAGGAGGTTACCTTCAACAGGCGTACCGCCGCTGCCGACAGGGCGTCGGAACTCGCGGATGCGGAGCGCGGCCTTCAGGCCGCTTCAATACCCCGACGGCACGCGCGTCGAAGTTCTTGTCGGCCGCCGTCCCGTCCCGTTGAAGCGGCCTAAAGGCCGCGGTCCGACCCGACGGTATCGCGCCTGCCAAGGATTTCGCGGGCTCGCGGACGGTCGCCTTTCGCAAGGCCTCTATGAAATAGGCAGGCTAGGGGCTGGACTCCCCATTGGATGCCGGTCGCGGATTCCAGACGGTCGGGTCGAGATAGCCCGCGATGGGAAGCAGGTTCCCGGGCGCGGGACACATGCCGACGACGTCTGCCGGCGGAAGGTCGGCGGTTCGACAGAGCGCCAGCGAGGAATCGACTTCGGGCGTCATGACGAACACCGGCGCCCGATTCGCCACTCGCTTCAACTCGACAATGAGGTCATCGAGGGTTTCGAGGCGCGGCGTTTGACCCGGTTCGATGCGACGGACGCGTTCGAGGACCTTTTGGAAATCGACGAGCACGGGGCTCTGTTGAGGGTCGCCGAGCTGCGCCCGGAGAAGGGGGCTGCCGAGGCGGATGGATTCCTTGATCGCGTGATCCATGTCGACGAGGGCCTTGAGACCGCGAGTCACAGGGCGATCGCCCCCCTCGAGAAACGTTTCGACATCGGTCTGGAGGACTTCAAACGCGTCACTGAGTTCGGCGTCGAGGGCGCCGAGTTCCAGCGCGGTGGGGATCTCGCCTTTGAGGGCCTTCTCCATGCGCCGCTGGCGACTGTTGTTGCTCCAGCCGCGTTGAACGTAGGCGGAGCGTCTTTCGGCCTGTTCCTGAAGGGCAGCGCGCCGTCGCACGTAGTCGTAGGCGTCGTCGACGAGGGTATCGAGCTCGATGGAATCGAGGAGGGCGTCCTCGCTCTTCGCGCGCTCGGCCAATCCGGCGAGGAGCGCGACGACGGGGTTGCGCAGCACGCCCCGGTCGTGGGCGACAGGCGCGGCGCGTCCACCGGCCTCGATGCGAGCGATGGCTTCCTGGAGATTGCCGGCCGCCTCGGCTGCGGTGAGCACGCGATGCTGCTGGGGCTCAATCACGGTCGTCAGCCGAAGCGCGGTGCCCGCGATTTGTTCCGCAAGGCCGCGGTTGCAAAGGGCCACCGCGAGATGGCTCAGGCGGGCCCGGAACCCGGCATCCTTCCGCAGGACACCCTGAATGTGCTCGCGGATCAGGGTGGTGACTTGAACCGGGATTTCTTCCAGACGCAGGGGGCCGGTGCCGGCGCCCTCCTCCGACGGTTTGGCGTTCTGATCGATGGCCCGCGCAATGACCTCGCGGAAGGCCTGGGCGACCGGCAGGAGTCCGTGGGATTCGGCGAGTTGACCCAGCAGAGTGGAGCGCCCGAAGAGGATCTCCATGCGCCCGCGGTGTCCCGAGGCTTGACCATTGGAACGTTCTGGAGATGGTTCCGCGGCCAGGATGGCAGGCAGCGCCGCCTCGATTCGATTGATCAAGTCGGTGGCGCTTGGTCCGTAGGCGGCGAACCGCGGTCCCAGCCAGGCGAGACGCTCGGCCCGGCGGGTGAGGTCGGACTTCAATAACGAGAGCCTTCGAAGGTGGGCATTGAATGGACCCGGATCGGCGGCATCGGCCTCCTTGAGGATCCAGACCTTGGTCGCGTTGGCGACGTTCTCCGCGGCGGCCTCGAGGGCCGTGCGAGAGGAGGGTTCCGTCATCCGCGCATTGAGCTTGGCCAGATCCCGCTGGAGGTTTTGAACGGCGACGCATCCGCGGAGGACGCGCTCGGCCTGGTGCATGGTCGCCTCGTCCTGACGGGGCGTCTGAAGAATCCATTCGATGATCCCAGCGGCGTCCAGGTCCTGGAAGGGCGACCGAACGCCACCGTCCTGTTCGAGTTTTAGGACGTGGAGGTTCGGAACGATGATCTCGTCGGCGAGCAGACGCCGGGTCTGAAAGACGCTCTCCTCCAGGACGGCGAGGCCGGTGCCCGCAAGGCTGTCGAGTGCCGGCGTGATCCGTGCAAGATCCTGCTTGAGTCTGTCGAAGAGGCGCCCGTGCAGCTCGAGGAGCCGACCTGCCCTCTGGGCGGGCGTCTCGGGTCCGGCCGGCTGGAAATCCTCCGACATGTCGGCGGGCGCGAGTTCCCGAAGTTCCCGCTCATAGCCATTGAGGAAGTGATTGGCGAAGACGACTTCCCGGATCGAGTCCTTCAGAAATCCGAGGGACGACGGGAAGCCGGGGAATCGGGCCGGCCGCGATGGCGGCTCAGGCTGCGGAGACGGCGGCGGTGGTGGTTTGTTGACGGGGGCCTTCGCGGGTACGGACCGGGCTCCACCCTGGTTCCGCGCCGGCGCGGGGGCCGCGGCACTGATGGCTGTCATGACTCTGGATCCTTTCGTAACGCATCAAGTCGGTTGATCCGGGGTCGCCGGGGATGGGGGTTCCGCGCCAGGCAGGGTGGACATGCCCGCGGGAACCGGAGGCCCGAACACATGGGACGCTCCTTTCCGGCACTCGGGCACGCTAACCGGCCGGGGCCGTCGTTCAAGACGGAACATTGGCCCCCCTGGACCGCGCTCGGAGGGATCCCAGCCGATCGAAACACGGCGGGGTAACGAGACAACGGGTGAACCGCCCCGACATTCGAACGCGTATCGCCAGCGCCAGGAAGCACCGTCCGGCCACCGCCCGGGACGCCTATCGGGCAGACCCGATGGAGGAGCGAAACACCCCGGCTGATGGGACATCCGAGCCGAGGGCATTCGGCCCGCCCGCGGGTTCATGCGGGTGTCGGTGCTGGAGGATATGAGGGCGCTCCAGTCCATGGGCCAGCATGAGGCGCTCGTCATTGAGGATTTCCACGGCCGGACCCGCGGCGACGACGATGCCTTGATCGAGGACCACGACTCGTGAACACACCTCGACGACAAACTCCAGGTCATGACTCGCGATGACCTGGGCGGCCGGCAACTCGCGGATCATGTCCCGGAAGCTTCTGCGTCCGCGCGGATCCAGCCCGCTGGTCGGTTCATCCAGGACCAGGACGCGCGCGTCGCAAGCCAGGACGCCTGCGAGACAAACCCGCCGCTTTTCACCGTTGCTCAGATGGTGGGGCAATCGATCCTCGAATCCACGCAGTCCGACCCGATCGAGCGCCGCGACGACCCGCCGAGAGAGTTCCGGTTCCCGGAGCCCCAGTTGCTGCGGCCCAAATGCAACATCCTCCCACACCGTCGGACAAAACAGTTGATCATCGGGATCCTGAAAAAGAAGGCCGACCCAGGTGCGGACCTGGCGCAGATTGGGTTCGGCGACCGGCGTCCCGAAGATCCGAACAGCCGGCGCACCGCCCTGACGCTCGGGCAACAGGCCGTTTAGGTGCAGGAGAACGGTCGATTTTCCGGCGCCATTGGGGCCGATCAGGCCGACGCGCTCACCGTCCGCCACGTCGAAGCTCACGTCGCGCAATGCCACGGTTCCGTCGGCGTACCGATACGAAAGGTCCCGCACCTCGATCGCGTTGAGCCCCGCCTTCACCACCACCCCCTCGCGCACATCGCCGCGTGGACGCGTTCAGCCCGCTCGGAGCTGCGGATGAAGAGTTGGGCAGCCACCGTGGCGGACGAGCGCCAGGCCCACCACCGGTCGGATTTGAAACTCCGACTCCGGCGGGCGCGCAGCATGCGGGTTGATTCGTCGAACAGGAGGAACAGATAGCGATGGGTCAGGGCAAGGGTCGTGACCAGCAGGCGCGGGATCCGGACACGGATGAGGACCGCCATCAGATCCGAGAAACGCGTCGTGGCTGAAAGCAGGATCATGCAGCCAAGGCACAGGGTGCTTTTGCAGAGTGTCCCCAGGAAGATCCAAAGACCGCCCTCCTGAAAAAGAGACAGAAGGGCCATGCTGATCGCAAACGGCTCGAGGAGCAGCAACCTCCGGATCATGCCGCGAAGAGGCACCCGCGATCCGACCGCCAGCGCAAGAAGCACCAACGCCGCCGCCCCGAACGCCCACCAGGCGTTTCGGTCGAGGAGCACGATACCCACAACAGCAGCCACGGCGCCCCCCAACTTGAGCTCCGGCGGCGCCCTCCGGATCCGCGCCTTCCGGCGATGGGGTGAGGACCGGTCCATGGGAAACTTGAAGTCGGAACCGCACCCTCAGGCGAGCCCTTCGCGCTCCGCACCTGGCGGTCTCCCCCCGCGCACGCTCGATCGGGTCAGGGCCCGGGCCAGGGTCCAACAGACGCCGAATGCCCCCAAGGTCCCGATGCCGCCAACGATGGTCGCCGAAAGGGCGGAGGACTCCACACCAGGGAGGCGATAGCCTGGCCATGGAGATGCCAACAGGGGCGCGACTGATTCTGACGGTCGCATCCCGAGTTTCGCGGCGACACTCTGAAGGCCGTCCGGCCAACCGCAGGCAAACGGGGCGACGAATAGCGCGAGGCCAAGGGCCACGAGGAGGCCTTGAAGCGCCAGGAATCGCGGTACGCCCGATTTTCCGTCAGCGGTCTCCGGCGTCAGTTGAAGATCCGGGCGAAGACGCGTCACCGAAGCGACGATCAGGGTCGTGATCACGGCCTCAACGATGCCGATCAAGGCGTGAATGCCCGTCATCGCAGGAAGAACCACACCCCACTTCACCGTGCCCGACAGTGCCAATTCGCCCGCGCAGGTGACGGCGGCCGCGACGGTCGCCACCCACGCGGCAAACGCGGTCGCGGCGAGCCGGGCGCGAGGCGACGCCCCCAGTGTCCGACGTCCCAGGGCGTAGAAGATGGAACCGACGGCGGGCGCCACGACCGCCATGTTGAAGACGTTGGCGCCCAGGGCGGTCAGTCCGCCGTCCTGGAAGAGAAGGCACTGAAGGATGAGGACGGAGGTCATCACGACGACCGCAGCCGCCGGTCCAAGAAGAACCGCCGTCAGCACCGCGCCAATGAGGTGGCCGGAGGTGCCTCCGGCGACGGGGAAATTGATCAACTGGGCAGCGAAAACGAATGCAGACGCCATGCCCAGCAGGGGAACCCGCCGAGGCGGCAGGCATTGGCGGACGGTCCGCAAGGCGATCCCAAGCCCGGTCGCGGCGAGGACACCGCCCGCGATGGCCGTCTTTGCATCGAGAAATCCGTCCGGTAAATGCATTTTGGCGTCGGACCGCCGGTCCACGAGATGCACTGCTCCGGGTGCCGACGGTTCCGGCATTGACCGACCCGACAGCCAGTCAACGCTGGAGTTGATTAGCCCATGTTTCCGTGCTCGTCGACAAGGGATTGGCGAAGCGCACCGGGGCGGGTTGCCCCGCCGGGACCGGTACCCTGCCGGCGAGGGATGATTTTCGCTTCCGCGCCTTGCGGTCCGGGGCATGCTGACGAGGATGACTCGTATCGACTGCGTCGCCGCCCTAAAGGCCCTGGGCGAGCCGACCCGGCTGAAGATCATCGGGCTCCTGATCCGGGGACCGCTCGGTGTCAACGAGGTCGCCGGCCGCCTCAGACTCTCTCAATATAACGTGTCCAGGCATCTCCGTACCCTGAGGGAGGCGGGCATCCTCGTGATGGAGAAACGGGGCAAACAACACCTCTACAGGGTCGTGCCGCGGTGGCAGGAATCCCTCGCCAATGGCCGGGACGTCCTGGACCTGGGCTGCTGCTCGTTTCGCTTCGATCGTCTGCTCCTCTGAATCCCGGTCCTGCCGTGCGAACACGCGGAAGACCCGCGCATTTACGGCATTTTTGACGAACCTCCTTTCCCTGCAACCACCGATCCCTTGCTCCACTCCTCCGCCATGGACCAGACCCCTTCCCAACCAACCCGAATGCCCATGCCCGACGCGTCCCGCGCCCGTTACATCATGATCGGCGGGTTCCTGGGGGCCGGAAAGACCACGGCCCTGGCCGCCCTTGGCCGTCGCCTCACCGGCCAAGGGCTCCGCGTCGGTCTCATCACCAACGACCAGGGACGCAACCTCGTCGACACAGCCATGCTCAGGTCCCAGGGCTTCGCCACCGAGGAGATACCGGGAGGTTGTTTCTGTTGCCGATTCAATTCCCTCGTTGACGCGGCCGCGCGGCTGACCCTGCAGAACCGGCCGGATGTCTTCGTCGCCGAACCGGTGGGAAGCTGCACCGACCTTGTGGCCACGGTGACTTACCCACTCCGGCGGATCTACGGCGATTCCTTCATCGTGGCGCCGGTGAGTGTGTTGGTGGATCCCATTCGTGCCCTCCGCGTTCTTGGTCTCGAAAAGGGGGGCGCTGGTTTCTCCGAAAAGGTCCTCTACATCTACAACAAACAGCTCGAGGAGGCGGATCTCGTCATTGTCAGCAAGTCGGACCTCCTGGAGGAGTCCGCTTTGGCCCGGGTCCGCGATGCGCTCGCGGACCGGTTTCCTGGAAAGGAAATCCTGACCCTCTCGATCCGCAGCGGGCGGAACGTGGAAACCTGGTTCGACCGTCTCACGGTCGCGGAACAGGCGGCGAACCCGGCGATGAAAGTGGATTACGGAACCTATGCCGAAGGCGAGGCGCTGCTGGGGTGGCTCAATGCGACCGTCCGCCTCTCCGCAGTCCGGGGGTTTGACGCCGAACGGTTACTGCAGCGGCTGGCCGAGGCGATCCAGGACCGTCTCAACCGGCAATCCATCGAGATCGCCCACCTCAAAATGACCTTGAGCCCGGATGCGAACCTCGCCGGCGAAATCGCCGCGCTCAGCCTGGTCCGCAGTGACTACATCCCGGAACTCTCGTTGCGACTGGACCATCCCGTGGACAGCGGCGAGTTGATCATCAACATGCGCGCCGAGGCGGAACCGGAGGTTCTGGGCGCCGCCCTCCGCGAATCGCTCGACGCAGTGTCCGGGAATGGCGACCGGTTGCGCGCGGTTCTCGAGAACCTCGAGATCTTCCGCCCCGGCAAACCGACTCCGACGCACCGGTTTGAACTGCCGGCGTGCCGGTGACCGGTGCGGATCTCGTGACGCAGTCGCGCGCCGGGCTCAGGCCTTGCGCACACGACAGGCAAAACACTTGTAGGCCTGTTGTCCCGACACGTTGTCAAACCATCGGTCGTCCACCAGGAGGTTCGCCGGCTCATAGCGCGGAGCGCCCGCCTCGTCGCCAACGACCTGAGTCGGCCCAAAGCTATTCGGAACAAAGATCGTGTCTTCACGGATCCCCTCCCACAGGAGGGCCGTGGCGCGGATCGATCCCCTTGGGCTCTCGACACGGATCGTGTCACCGTCGCGGATGCCCGCGCTCGCGGCCGCCCGCGGATGGATCTGCACGAGGCGAATGCCGTTCATGCGTTTTCCGATCTGCGTCCATTGCGTGACGCCGGCAAAGTGCACCACGCTCGCCCGCCCGATGATTCCCATCAGCGGAAACTCGCGGGGGACGTCGAGTCGCGTTGCAGATCCAATGGAGACGACCGGGGTGAGGGCAGTCGGGTGCAATGGATTTGCAACGAACTCCTTTTGGTAGGTGACCGTCGGGTGTCCGCCCGTGACGTCCGGGTGCGTGTAGAACTCGGGCAGCGCGTGGTGGCCCGCGGGGGCGAGGCGCGCCTCCAACTCGGGCGTGTGGATCTCGACCTTGCCGCTCGGAGTCAGAAAACGCGAACCCCGTCGCGCAGGATCCAGGGCTGACACGGCCTCGTACCAGGACGGGTGATCCAGGTACAAGGTGCTGGTCCCGGGATGATCCTCGGACGGACACGGCCATCGGAGCGGCTCGGCGCGCGCCTCGAGCCGTGACTTTGTCATTCCGCTCATGCCCGGCGTGTATCGAACGAACTCGGACCACAGCCTGGAGTAGTCCCTCCACGCGGCGGGCAGATTATCCGTCCAGTATTCCGGCGGATGCCTGGGATCGAGCCGGGCCATCGCCGCGGCGAGATCGAGCCAAATCTCGATGTCCGTCCTCGATTCGCCCACGCGGTCGACCGCCGCCGTCTGCCACCGAATCCCGCGGTCGTCGCGACGCATGTAGACACCGTCCATTTCGAACCCGCTGCAGACTGGGAGAATGATGTCCGCAAAGGAGGCGGCCTCCTCCATGAAAAGGCCGGTGTAGACGTAGAAATCCAGCGCCCGGAATGCCTCACGCACGCGGTGGGTATTGGCGCATGCAATGAGTGGGTTCCCGGCGGTCACGACTGCCCGGAGGGGAAAGGGTTTCGATTCGAGGATGCTCTCGGCAAACCGGTCCGGACCGAGCGGCAGCGCGGGTGCGCGTTCAGGAACCGTTCCCACCAATGGCGGCAAGACAAGACCGCCGGGCCAGGTGTTGTGCATGAAATTGCATCCGCCACCGGGCACCCCGATGTTGCCGGTGACCGCAGCCAGACACGCGATCGCGCGGTAGGTGTCGAACGCATTCAACTGGTGTGAGATTCCGGCATTGCAGAAGATCGCCGCCGGCTTCGTGCGGGCATAGTCCACCGCGAGCCGACGGATCGTCGAAGCGGGCACTCCAGTGACGCCCTCCGCCCATTGCGCTGTGTACCTTCGATCCTCCAGGTGGGCGACCAGTTCCTCGAAGCCGAGGATCCATCGCCGAACAAAGCGGCGGTCGTAAAGTCGATGGGACACGACGTGTCCGAGCATCCCGAGAACCAGGGCCAGGTCCGTGTGCGGTTTTGGGGCGATCCATTCATCTGCCTGGGCGCCGGTCGGCGTCCGGCGCGGATCGACGACCACCAACCGGGCGCCGGTCTTCGCGCGCTCCCGCAGGAGATGGGCGAAGGTGACCGGGTGGGTCTCCGCCTGGTTGGTTCCCAGCAACAGGAGGAATCTCGCCGAACCCAGGTCCTGCCTGCCCGTGTTCGCATCCCGGCCGTAGCCGTTGGTGAAGTTTCCCAATCCGAAAGTGGCCGCGAGCGCGTCACCGCCGGCATCATTGCACACGGGCCCGACATCCGTGTCGTTCGGCGACCCGAGGAGGGCAAAGAACCGCGACACAATGGCGCCGGTGCCGCGTAGCAAACGACCGGAGGTCTTGTTGGCAATGGCCCGGGCATCACCCGCGTCTCGAAGCGCCAGGAACTTCCTCGCAATGACCGACAGGGCCTCTTCCCAACTGCAGGGTTCGAATGCCGACTCCGTCGAGCCCTTCTTGCCGCCCACACGCCGCAACGGCGTACGGAGCCGGCGGGGGCTGTACACCAGGTCCGTCATCATTGACGCCTTGATGCAGAGACCGCCCGCCTGCACGGGATCAGCACCTTCTCCGAGGACGTCGATAATCCGGCCGCTCTTCAGATGGACCTTGAGACGGCAAAGCGAATTGCAGAATTGACAGGCGCTGTCCACGACCCGATCGGGCGCGAGCGCGGCGGAATCCCGGGTGAAGTCAAAGGTCTTTGCGGGCTTGGACCTCGCGGGGTAGAGGCCGTCTGTGCCGGACCCGCAGGGATTCTCGAGGGACCGGAGCGTCGCCACACCGAGGCCCCCCCGCCCCATGTCCCTGAGGAAGGTTCGGCGGGACGATCCCAGAGGCTTCGGCTGCGAGGACATGGCGATGGATCAAGGGGAAATCCTTGCGTGGCGATTCAGCAACACGTTCCGCCCGGACGCGAGGGGTCGTGCGACGACACGCATGCGTCAGCTTGCATACCAAACTGCAGAGCACAAGCAGTTCTCCCGGTGGAGTTCGGACTCCCTCTGTCCCTTGTGAACTTCGCGATCTCCTGTTGAACGCCTTTCGTGAACAGAAGAGCGCGACGGGAAGAAAGACCCTGGCGCTCCCCGCGGCGGTCAGGGATTGGCGCGCAGGGTGAAGAAACGATTGCCCCCCAGCACACCCCCGAGGGCGTTCGGGATCGGAACGAAACTTCCGCCCGGGACACTTCGCTGCAGCGCGCTCATCCAGGAGTAGGATCGGCCCGTCACCTCGGTGGAGTTGATCCGACGAATGTCACGAAAGATATCCGGCCAGTGAGGCCCGGAAGCGAAGTAAGAACTGGCCAGCTCCTGCCCGTACTGAAGCAGACGGGAGACTCGACCCGGCGCGCCGGAGTTCGCGAGATTGAGCAGATAACTTACACGCCTGTGGACCCTCGGCGCAGCCTTGAAGTAACCATTGCGATCCCGGTAGAAGCCCTCCAACTGGCCCTTCGATCCGCCGGCGGTAATAACATCCAGAATACTCTGGCTTTCGACCTCAGCGATCTCCCTTTGCGTGTATCCATCCGGCACATGATGAATCCGGGAATGCAGCACCCACAGGACGGCGCGCATTCCCGCCGCGGAATCTTCCTCGCTGCGAAAACCCGGCTCGCCGGGGAACGCCGTCTCGTTGATCAACACACGGGCCACATACCCCTGGGGAGAATCCGACGGCAGTAAACGGACGTTCTCGGCGCCCGCGATCGCTGAGGCAAACAGGATCGCAAGCCCTCCAACATACTTGAAACGGTACAGACTCCTTGGCATTACGCGGCCCGCATTATACCGGTTCTCCATGCCCCGTCGAGATCACAGGGATCGGCAGAGCCCCTTTGCTTACTCCATTCTCACCTAGCGGATTACGTGCCAGACGCCGGGTCCGCGTCGTCGTCGTGCAATTCATCGTGGCCTTCCGGATCAGCCAGCGCGTCGTCTCCCCATATCTTGGGGGAGCCAGATCCGCGCCCGCTCCATCTAGCGTTCAGCCTCTGAAGAGTCGCGGCCCGGCAGCGTCTGCCGCTGAACCCGAGGCGGCGACCCATTCGCCAGCCTTGGCCCCCCCGAAAGGGGTACCTGGAAAAACCGCTTCCACTTGCGCGGCTATGAAGGCGGCCTAGACATGGCGTCTATGCGACATTCAGCCAGCCTCTTCGCCATCATCGCCATTCTCGCCTCGACCGGTGTCCGAAGCGTCCCCGCAGCCGAGGACAGCGAGGTTTCGCGGCAAACGCGAACCGCGCTCGAGGCGTTCAAGAAGGCGGACTCGACGATCGCACCCCGAATTTCCGAGGCGGCCGGCTACGTCATCTTCCCCTCAGTGGCCAAGGGTGGACTGGGTGTCGGTGCCGCCCACGGCTCTGGGGAGGTAATTGAAAAGGGCACCTGGATCGGTCACGCAAAATTGACCCAGGTAACCGTGGGATTGCAGATCGGAGGCCAGTCGTTTTCGGAACTGATCCTGTTCGAGACTCCCGCGGCGCTGGAGCACTTTAAGGAGAGCAACCTCGAAATGAGCGCGCAGGTCAGCGCCGTGGCCGCGGCGGAGGGAGCGGCAAAAAACGCGAACTACGTGGACGGCGTCATGATCTTCACCCGCTCGCGCAAGGGGCTGATGGCCGAGGCCAGCATCGGCGGGCAGAAGTTCCGATTCATTCCGTTGGGGAAGAAGGACTGATGTCGCGCGCAGGGTCGAGGGCGGGGACCTGAAACCGTCCTTCGGCGGCGACTGAGTCGAGGCCGCCCCGGGCGTCCACAAACCAGGGTTCCTCCAGCAGATGCCGCTCGCGGCCATTGCGGTGAACGAGGAATTTCAATTCCTTGAGGTTTCTGGACCAGGAGATGCCATTGAAGAATTCAAGGGCGGCGAACTGAGTCTTATAGAGGGCCCGCTCGGAGTAACATGTCCCGAGATAGACATACTCGAAACCGGAGCGCTGAAAGAGGACGAGCGCGCTGGTCATTAAAAACAGGCCGAGGCTGCGGACCCGGTGTGTGAGATCGTAGAATGCGTAGTAGTAATGCGCCATCCGCGACGACTCGACATAGAGCAGTGCGTGGCCGACCTCCCGTCCGCCCTCCGCGGAGTCACGACAGACGATGACCCTGTTGATCACACGGCCGCTCAACAGCCCGTCAAGGCGGGCGGAAGGCATGACGCCCGCCCCAAAGCGCGTTTCGGCGAAGGCGAGCCAGGCGTTGCGCACCTGGGAGGTGCAGGTGAAGTCCTCGCGCGGGACGACCTCGACCTCCAGACCCTCCCCCCGCCTCAGGATCCTCCGATTCTCCGAGCTCAGGCGGAACTCGGGAAGGTGCACACGGAGATGCCGACAGAGGACGAACCGTTCGAGGCCAGGCGAGCCGGGATGAAATCCGGCGGCATACAGGTCCGCCGGGGTTTCCGGCGGTTCGGGAATTGCCCAGACGACATACGGAAACAGGTACCGCGAGTAATCCGGATCGAACTCCGAAAAGAGGAGCTTCACCGCGACCGACGCTGCCCAACAGGTCCAGCACGATCAACACCGGACCGGACGGATGTCGCAGGCGGGACATGGGCGAATACCTTGTTGCGTCATTGGCGGTGTGCCTTGTCTGGGGCAGAATCGGCCTCATGCAAATGGATGTCGGTATCCTCACGGTGTCGGACCGCGCGTCGAAAGGGGTTTATGAAGATCTTGGCGGGCCGGCGCTGCGCCAGGCGGCGTCTGGCTACGGCTGGCGCGTCGTCGCGGAGAACCTGGTGCCCGACGATAAACGCGAGATTCAACGCGCAATCCGCGAATTGGTGCACAAGGGATGTCAGGTGGTGCTGACCACCGGCGGCACCGGGGTCGGACCGCGCGACGTCACCCCGGAGGCGGCCCGGGAAATGGCCCTTCGGGAACTGCCCGGCTTTGGCGAGGTCATGCGGATGCAATCCCTCAAGCTCACGCCCAATGCAATCCTGACCCGGGGGCTTGCGGTGGTCGTGGATCAAACCCTGGTGATCTGCCTGCCGGGAAAACCCGCCGGCGCCGTCGACTGCCTGGGATTCGTTGTCGGCGCGATTCCCCACTGCGTCGAGGTTCTCCAGGGGGTGCCGACGAGTTGCTGACCTCTGGCGTCCAGGCCCGCGAAGGCCGATCAGGACGGAGAGGGATGGGAAGGGGGGCTGATTACGGCTCGGTCTCCTTGAGCTTCTTCTCGACCGCCGGAGTGGACTCCACGTCCATGGACCTTTTCCAGGCCCCCCGCGCCTCGGACGTCTTGCCGAGGCGCTGGTAGATGTCCCCCAGGTGATCAAACAGCGTCGCGTCCGGTTCCTTGTTCAATTCGATCGCCTTGAGTTGCTTGGAAAGGGCCTCTTCGGAACGGCCCATCTGGTGGAGAACCCATGCGAGGCTGTCGAGATAGGCCGCGTTGTCAGGCTCGAGGTCGACTGCCTTTTGAATCAACTCGCGGGCGCGCTCCAGGTTGGTCGATCGCTCCGCCCACATGTAGCCGAGGTAATTGAGAGCGTCCGCGAAATCAGGCTTCAGCTCGATGGCTTTCTCGAATTGCACCGCGGCGTCGTCGAAGCGCTTCGCGCGCTCGTAGGCGACTCCGGACAGGAAATAGAAGACATAATTGAGCTGATCGGGGGCGGTGGCACCGGCGATCACCTCGGCGGCCGTATAATGACGGATGGCCTCATCGTACCGTTCCAGGTCGCTGAGCGCCCTGGCGCTGTAGAACTCGAGAAGGAACGAGGGACGGAACCGCGAGCGAGCGCGATCCAGGATGTTCAACGCATCCTGCGGATGGCGATGTCGAAGCTGGGCCTCGGCGAGATCGAAGTAGACGGACGCGTTGTCCGGTCGAAGGAGGAGAACCTGGTTGAAGGCCGAGACCGCCTCGTCGTACTTGCTGGCGTCGAGGGCGAGGACTCCCAGGTAATAATAGGGCAGCGGGTTCGTCGGCTGGCTGCCGGCCAGGATGCGCAGTTGTTCGACGGCCTTCTCGCGATTGTCCGTCCGCAGGTAGACATCGGTCAGTCGCTCCCGCAACCCGGGCAGATCCGGCGCGGTCTCGAGCAGGCGCTCGTAGAGCGGGCGTGCCTTGGTGCTTTCGCCGTAAAGCTGGTAAAGGTCGGCGAGTCTAAGGATGTCCGCCGGATCCTTCGGCGTGAGCGCCGCGACGCGATCCAGCAAGGCGAGGATGCGCGGCTTCAGATCTCCCAGGGTTGGATCCTTGGTCTGCTGGAGGGTGCCGAGCGTGTCGGCAAGGATGAGGAGGAAATCGGTGTCGGCCTTGGGTTGGCGCGAGGCCACTTCCAGGATGGACAGGGCCTCCGCGGGCTGGCCGGAGTCGACGTAAATCTGCGCCAGATTTCGGTACCCGGCGATGCTGTCGGGCGTGCGCCGGATGGCCTCCTGGTTGGCGGCAATAGCCGCGGAGGGATTGCCCTGCAGGGAGAGGACGGTTCCGAGCCAGCCCCAGATGAGACCGGGGGCATCCGGCCGCCGGGCTGAGCGCTCGAGGATCTCGCGGGCGTCCTCGAGGCGGCGCTTCTCGACGAGCTTCCGAACGACGTCCAGGGTGAGGTCGTTGTTCGTGGGGTCATTGGCCAGGGCCTCGCGGTAGTCATCCAGCGCGGCCTCGGTCGAGTCATTGAGTTCCTCGATCACCCCGGCCGCAAACCGCGCATGGGCCTCGATGGCGCGCTCGTCCTCGCCGGTCAGTTCGAGGGTGTTCGAATCCCAGGGTCGTCCCGCGCGGATGATCCGAGGCTTGCCGTTGGCGCTGGAGGTTGTCTGGCACCCGGTGTCGAGACCGACCAAGGCTGCCGAGAACACGGCGAGCACGGAGATGGGCCAGCGCATGAGGCGACCATGCCGTCTTGTTCTCCCACAGCAAGCCGTGGGCTTGTGGGACTCGGCGGGGGAAGGCACGACGCAGGTGTCAGTTCCTCTCCGGAAGATGCCCGACCCCGGAGGGTCCTGGGACCACTCCAGCTCAGGACCGCGACCGGGGTCGGGAAGCGCCACCGGGAATGGGCCAGCGGGCCTACTTCTGCCAGGTCCGCTTCTTGTGGCGGTTGGCTCGCAGCTTCTTGCGGCGCTTGTGCTTGTTGATCTTGGTCTTGCGGCGTTTCTTCAGCGATCCCATACGGTCTTGGTCTCCCGTGCCCGGGGGTCAGTATACAATCTTGTTCAGCGGGTATTCGATGATCCCTTCCGCGCCGGCAGCCTTGAGCAGGGGGATGATCTCCCGCACAACGCATTCGTCGAGGATGGTCTCCACCGCCACCCAGCCGGGCTGGCTGAGAGACGAGACGGTTGGATTACGCAACGCGGGCAATGATTGCAACACCTTTGGCAGACTGTCCTCCGGAACATTGACCTTCAATCCCACCTTGGCCTCCGCGTCGATCGCGCCCCGGAGCAGCAGGCAGAGATTCTCGATCTTCGCGCGTTTCCAGGAGTTCTCCCAGGTCTGGTGATTGACGATCATCCGCGGCGTCGAGGTCAGCAGGGTATCGACAATTCGCAACCGATGGGCGCGCAACGACGCCCCGGTCTCGGTCACCTCGACGATCGCGTCCACCAACTCGTGGGCCTTGACCTCCGTCGCGCCCCAGGAGAACTCAACTTCCGCATTCACGGCGTGGCGGGCGAAATAGGCGCGCGTCAGGTTCACGACCTCCGTCGCGATCCGCTTTCCCTCAAGATCCTTCGCACTCTGCACCGGGGATTCTTCCGGGACTGCCAGGACCCAGCGCGTCGGCTGCCGCGTGGCCTTGCTGAAGAGAAACTCGCCGACCTCCCGGACGTTCGAGCCGTTCTCCACCACCCAGTCATGCCCGGTGATTCCCGCATCGAGGTACCCGTGCTCGACATAGCGACTGATCTCCTGGGCTCGGATCAGCCGGATCTCCAGCTCCGGGTCGTCGACATACGGAATGTACGAGCGGCTGCTGACCTGGATGTTCCATCCAGCTCGCGCGAACTTCTCGAGCGTGGCCTCCTGCAGGCTGCCCTTGGGCAACCCGAGGCGGAGGAATTGGCGTGATGGGGTGTTCATGAATCGATGGGCCCGACGAATCCAACGCTTCGGCGACCTTCCACGCGGATTTCACCACGGGCCAGGGCCGCCACAACGGCCGGATAAAGCCGGTGTTCTGCCTCCTGGATCCGGGCGTGCAGGGATTCGGGACTGTCACCGTCCAGCACCGGAACCGCCGCCTGGCCGAGAATCGTCCCGTTGTCGATCCCCTGGTCCACGAGATGCACGGTGCATCCGGTGATCTTCACGCCGTGCGTCAACGCCTGCCTCCATGCCTCCAACCCGGGAAAGGCCGGCAGCAACGACGGATGAATGTTCAGGACCCGCTGGGGAAACGCCCGCAAAAAACCGTCCTTCAGGATCCTCATGAACCCGGCAAGGACCACGTAATCGACCTCGGCGGCGCGAAGCCGGTCGAGGTACGCGACCTCGGCGGTCTCGTCGAGCTTGGTCCGGAACGGTCCCGGCGCGATGTATTCCGTTGGCAACCCGCGCTCGCGTGCGCGCTCGAGCAAGGCGGCCTCCCGCACGTCGCTCAGGACCACGGCGACGGAACCGGGGATCCACCCGGCGGCGCACGCGTCGGCCAGGGCGATGGCATTCGAGCCACGCCCGGAACCGAGAACGCCAAGACGGATCCTGCGATTCAGATTCATGCTGCACCCAAAAAGACGGCATCGCGCCGGGGCTTTCGACCGTTGCAACCGGCCGCATGGAACCGGGCGGCCGGTTTCTCGCGCCGCCGCGCCCTTGCCCGACGCCGCCAATCCGCGTGATCGCGGGCCTGGGAGGCTATCGTCCCGCCGCGTTGACACAAAGCAGAAAGGACCCCTTGGGTCGTGTGCTTTCACCCGCGCAGACTTGACGGAACGCGTAAATGGCGGGAAGAGGCCGGTATGGATTGTCTCCGGCGCCGGGCTGGCTCCGCCTTTACACTGATTGAATTGCTGGTGGTCGTTGCGATCATCGCGATTCTCGCAAGCCTTTTGCTCCCGGCCCTGTCCAAGGCGAAGAATCGCGCCCAGGCGATCAAGTGCGTCAACAACCTCAAGCAGCTCTCCATCATCTCGACGCTCTACGCAGACGACAACGACGACCGGATTGCGTCGAATGGGAGGGGGGACGGCGGCGATGTGCCGACCTGGGTTGGAGGGAGTTTCGAGGGCGTCCTGCAGGACAACACCAACACCTTCCTCCTCACCGATCCGCGGAGGTCGTTGTTCGGCCCGTACCTGAAGGCCTTTGACCTGTACCGGTGTCCCTCCGATCGCAGCACCGTTGTGATCAGCGGCAAGAAACGGCAGGTCGTCCGCAGCTATGGCCTGAACTCGTTCGTCGGATGGGAACCCTACACCCACAACAATGAACCCGACCGGTACCGCGACAATCCGACCGCCGGGTACCGGGTCTTTCGCCGATCCGTCGACATGACCGTTCCCGGACCTTCCGAGACGTTCACGTTTGGCGAGATCCACTCCCTGAGCATCTGCCGCCCTTTCTTCGGCGTGGCGATGGGTCGGACCTTTTTCTACCATATCCCGGCCAACTACCACGACCGCAGCACCGTTTTCTCCTTCGGGGATGGGCACGTCGACCGTCAGCGCTGGGTGGACACGCGGACCTTCAATCCACCCTTGAATCTGGCGTGGCACGACCACAACTACCCGAGCCCCAGGAACCGGGACCTGCAGTGGATCCAGGAACGCGCCTCCGCCCGCCAGTAGCGTGATGGACCTCGCCCGCGTTCGCCTTTCCGGAACCGACCCTCACTCCCATCCCTCTTCCATCGGATGCTGGTCTTTACCCACATTCTGCATCGCTGGTAGCCTGCATATTTCATAGATGTCTTGCGAAAGGCGACCGTCCGCGAGCCCGCGAAATCCTTGGCAGGCGCGATACCGTCGGGTCGGACCGCGGCCTTTAGGCCGCTTCAACGGGACGGGACGGCGGCCGACAAGAACTTCGACGCGCGTGCCGTCGGGGTATTGAAGCGGCCTGAAGGCCGCTCTCCGCAACCGCGAGTTCCGACACCCTGTCGGCAGCGGTGGTACGCATGTTGAAGGTAACCTCCTCTCCCACCGGACCTGCAGCAGGTCGCAGTGGAAGTGATAGGAAACATCCGGGGGTAGGGCGACGTTGTGGGACACCGGTCCGTGGAGCGACGAATGGTCCCGGAGGGACCGGGGACAAGAGCCGGGGGCAAGCGAGGCACGAGCGCCGCCCCCGGTAGCGTCCGCCATGTCCAATGCAACGCGGGAGAGGGTGCCCGGACCGTGGAACCTCCCCGGGGCGCGAAAGAGTCACTCGGCAGGCGGACCCCGCCTGTGGCGTCATTCCGCCGATGTTTGAACTGCTCACGACCGACCCTCACAGCAAGGCGCGCCTGGGACGGTTGACCACATCCGCACGGCGTGATCGAGACGCCGGTCTTCATGCCCGTCGGCACGCAGGCCAGCGTCAAGGCCATGGACCCGCGCGAACTGCTCGAGATGGGCACGCAGATCATCCTCGGCAACACCTATCACCTCAACATCCGCCCCGGCTGGACATCATCCGCGCCGCCGGCGGACTGCACCGATTCATGAACTGGATGCGCCCGATCCTGACCGACAGCGGCGGCTTCCAGGTTTTCAGCCTCGCCAAGATCCGCAAGATCAACGCGCACGGCGTTGAATTCCGCTCGCATCATCGACGGCTCGCTCGCTGTTCCTCGGACCGAAGGAGGCGATGGACATCCAGGCGGTCGCTCGGCTCGGACATCGCGATGGTGTTCGATGAATGCCCGCCCGACGAGCAGCGACCCGCCGAGCTGCGCGCCGCCGTGGAACGCACCATGCGCTGGGCGCGGCGAATGCCGCGAACAACCGCGCGCCGACGGCCAGCTGGTCTTTGGCATCGTGCAGGGCGGAGCCGATCCCGGCCTTCGGCAGGAATGCGCCAAGGCGCTCGTCGCGACTGGACTTCGACGGTTACGCCATCGGCGGCGTCAGCGTCGGCGAGCCTGAACCGGAAATGATGCGCGCCGTCGAGCTGACCGAGCCGTTCTCTGCCGGCGCAGAAACCCCGCTACGCGATGGGCCTCGGCACGCCGGCGCAGATGGTCGAGCTGATCGCGCGCGGCGTGGACATGTTCGACTGCGTGCTGCCGACGCGCGTCGCCCGCAACGGCACGGCCTTCACCCACAAGGGCGCGGTCAACGTCGAAGGCGTCCTACAACCGGATGGACTTCCGGCCGATCGAGGAAGGCTGCGGTTGTTTCTGCTGCCGGAACTTCACGCGCGCCTATCTGCGGCACCTGCTGAACGTGGACGAAATCCTCGGTCTGCGCATGCTCAGCGTCCACAACACCCACCTGTATCTCACCCTGATGCGCGAGGTTCGCGAGCATCTCAAGGCCGGCACCTTCACCGAGTTCCACCGGAATTACATCGCCAACTACGTCCCGACCAGGCGAGTCCTCGCCGCGCGCGAAGCGGACCGGTGAGTCGATCCTGTTCCCGTCGGAGGTGTCGCCGGCCTCCGATCTTGCCGGGGGGCCAAAAGACGTCAGTCTCCGAGCTGTCATGGCCCGGCGTCTACCGATGATTTTCGCGATGCTTGGCGTGGTCGTCACCGGGGCCGCCCTCTTCGCGGTGTCCCGTCAACGCTCCGAACCCGTCTCCCGCGGCCACACGGCCAGCTACTGGCTCCGACACATCGGGCATGAGAGGCAGCGAGAGGCCCTGGAGGCTCTGGGTGAGATGGGTGACCGCGCGGATCCCGTCCTGCTCGCGGCGTTCGAAGGCAGAGGTCAATTCCCCGGTACGACGTATTCGGTCCTCTACCGATGGATGCCGCCGCGGGTTCGGCATTACCTGCCACCCCCGGTCGATCGCGAAGCCTTACGCATGGCGGCGGGCGTCGTGGTGCTCCATACGGCCTCCAGGTCGATCGTGCCGGAACTCGTCGCGCGGTTCCTGCGGTCAGACGTCCAGGCGCGCCAGAGGCTTCTTGCGGCACTCTTCAGTTACAGCCCGGAGGCGCCACCCAATCCGAATCTGGTCCCCCTGTTCGTGACCGCGTGCGAGGACACCGCGCCTGACCTGCGCGAACTCGCCTTGCGCTGCCTCGGGGAGGTCGGCCATGCGGCATCGAATGGCGTTCCCGCCGTCACGAGACTCTGCGGCGATCCTGACATCGCGGTGAAAATGCAGGCGGCGCGAGCCTTGTGGCAGATCACGAGCCGGACCAATGCGGCGGTACCGGTTTTTTTCGACATAGTTCAGGCCTCCACCCATGCCGTGGACCGACATTGGGCGGCCTCCTACCTGGCTGGGATGCAGGTTCGGGATCCCGTTCTGGTCACGGTGTTCATGGATTCGCTGACCAACTCGAATCCGTTCATCGTCGGGGATGCGTGTAACCGTCTTGGAGAGTTCGGTGCCGCGGCGAAGCCGGCCCTCGCCCGGCTGCAAAAGGTGGCCGGCAGCGGCAGCCCCAACCCCGTGATCGGCGCGATGGCACGACGCGCCCTGGCCCGGCTCGAGGCCGACTCCGTGCTCCCGTAAGGCTTCGTTGAGAGCAAGGTCCCGAGCGGAGATTTCCACGCCGCGAGCGAGGCGCTGCGCGACGCCCTGCGGCTGCTGGAAGAGAGCGCTCTGCGAGAGCGCGATAAAGCATTACAGGCCCTGAAAGGGATTGAGAATATGACGCACAGCGCTTTGAGGACTCGCTCGTCAGAAATACGGCGATGCTTATCGACCGACTCCTTGGCCTTGGGAGGAAAGCGCGGTCCACAGCCGCTCCAGGTGCGGGAGCGCATCGCGTCCCGGCGCCACGCCGGCATACGCCAGGCGAACATAGAGACGCACGGTCTTGCGCACGTCGTCCTCCCAATCCGGCGCGCGATCCGCCACGGCGTCTCCGAATTCGGCAGGCGTCTGTTCCAACCGGCGTCCCCATCCGCGATCACGCGCCCACGCCTCCAGGGCCGAATACGTGTAGGCCGTCAATTCCGCTGGCGTCATCTCCCCGGCCCGGCCCGACTGGAATGGATTCCGAAAGGACATGAAGGCCGGAAGGGTCGCCCGCGGGGTTGGGGCAGGTTCCCGCGTTTTCCGCGATCGTGCCCTTCCGAGGAAGGCCAGACCCTGCCTTCCAAAGCGGATCAGGATCCCAACCACCAGGGCCGCGGCAATCGCATACGGGATCCATCGCAACCACGCCATCGCGAAGGCAGTCGGCATCGTGGGCGACAGCCTGAGCGGTCGCGGAGTTTCGGTTCGGGCGGACGTCCGAGCGTCCTGCCTTGCGCCGGGAGCGTCCTGCGAACCGCGGCCTCCTCCACGTCGGTCGTGGTCCTGGCGTTCCGCTGGTTCGCTGTCGCGGTCGCCACCTTCGGACCTCGCCGATGCCTGATCCCCCTCATCCCTGTTCTTGCCGGTGTCGTTTGGGCTGCTATCGCTCCCCGGCGTGCCCTGTCCCTCGGCGGCATTGCCGGGGACGACCGAATGACGGGAGGCATGCTGGGGCAGGTCCCTCAGTCCTGACCATACCCGGACGAGTGTGTCCTCGCCCTGCGGTCTTGGCAGGACCAGGGCCCCGGCCAGGACGACGGCGACCAGCGTCGCGCCGAGGGTGAACCAGGCCCCCGCCATCGATGGGGGCATCACGAGATACCGTTGCCGGAGGTATCGACGAAGCCCAAGAAAACTCGTGATCAGAAGGAGACCGAGCGCCGCCGCGACATACAGGACGAGAAGAAGGAAGGCATGCGCTCGACCGGCGGCATTGGCGGCAGGGATGGCGAGTTGTCCCAAGCCGAAGATGGGGAGTGCTCCCAGCGAGAAGTAGAGGACCCACAATCCCGGGGCATGAGGCCGGGAACCCGGGGGCGCACGGAATCGCCCGGAGACGGGATCCATCCCGCGCTCGATTGCGGGTCCAATGCCGGCCGGCTCGGGAACGACCACCCCGGCCGCCGTCGCTGATGGCGGCGGGTCCAAGCCGGCGTGATGCAGGAGGCCCTCGCCGGAAGCGTCCTCGCGATCATCGAGAACCGTGCAGTCCCAGGTGAGTTTGCTGGCACACCACCAGATGAGGCCAAGCAGGAGCAAGGCGACGAGCTGAACGCCAAACGCGAGGCTCAACCGGATCGCGGTTGCCGCGCCAAGGGCCAGTCCGTAGAGGCTGCCGTAGGACGATCCCTGTTCGATGGAAATCCTGGAGACGAGGACTGCCGCCACGGTGAACCAGAATAGGGTCCAGCGAATTTGGGCGGGGAATCGACCGCGATATCCGATCGCCTCGAGGAAGAACACCAGGCTGCCGACCATGAGCATGATCAGGACCGGCGCCGCAACGGCGGCGAGATGATCGGCCACCGTTCGCTGCTGCCGGGTCTCGGATGGCTTCATGGCCGATGGATCTCAGCGGACGAAATGTTCCGCGCACAGTCGGGAGAGACTGGACTCATCCTGAACCCGTCGGAAGGCGATGCCTTCGGCCATCAAGCGGTCCGCCCAGTCGGGAGGCGTCGCCCAATCGTGGTAATCGACCTCCTCGAAGCTCACGACGATGGCGGTCACGGCGAATCCGCTGCGCCGGAGGGTGCCCAGGGCGATGGCGGTCGCCTCGCTGACCCGGGTCACAATCGCGGCGATGGTGGCGTCCCGGGCCAGTCGGGCTGAGGTCTCCGCGATGAGCTCGGAGAACTCCAGGCCGTCCGTCAATTCGAGGCGCGCGAGGGTGTCGAGAATCCTCAGCAACTGCGTCGCGCCGCGGCACGTCTCCACGGTCACGGGTTGGAGGCGTTCGTTTCTCCCGCTCCGTTTGAGGTTGGCCCGGGCGATCGCGCGCGTCCGGAATTCCCGCCGCCAGCCTTCCTGGCGGATGCGGTCGGCAGCGTCGCGCCCGTTGGATACCAAGCCGACCTGCTGGCCGAACTCATAGACGGCGTTTGCAAGGGAAGCTGCCGTCGTCACGGCGAGCTCAACGAGAGCCACCTCGGGCGCCGGAACCTCCCCGGGGACCTCCAGTCCCTGCGCGGCAAGCCGCCGGGCCAGTTCGGGCGCGATCGACGAGCGCCGGGTCGATACATAGCTGTCGCGATGAAAATCAAGCAACAAGGTCGCCCCGGCAACGCACGACGGTTCGTAGTTCTTGCTGTGGAGCACGCCCGTTCTCGCCGTGGCCCGCCAATGAATCCGATTCAGAGGATCACCGCGTTCATAGGGGCGGACTCCACTGATCCGGGTGGGATCCTCGAAGAGCCGGTGCTGGATCCGCACCTCGCCGATGGGCCGGCGGGAAGCCAGGTCATACCCTTCGAGGGCGACGACTTTGGGTCGGACGAGGACAAAGTCCGGATCGGCGGTCAGTCGATAGCGTCGGTGCAACCCGAACAGATCACCGCTCTCCAACAGGGTCGGCCCGAGTTGGTAATACCCGCGCATCCGGAATTCGAGTCGGTAGGTCAGATCGCGGACTTCGCCGCGCCGCAGGCTGGCCACTGTGATCCGCGCGCCACTGGCGCGAAGGCGGGGCGGGCTCTGGCGAAGCGCCTCCGCGGGGAGGGCCTCCTCGACGAGGAGCCAAACCACGCGCGCGCGCCCAGGGTTGCGCAGCGTCAGGCGGACCGTCGTCTCGTCCCCGATCTCGGCACTCTCAATCGGGCACTCGCGTTCGACGAGGACGCCGTCCGCCCAGCGAGAGGCAAGGAACCGGCTCACGAGCAGAAGGCCGAGAAAGGCGTACATCGCGTACACCAGCAGGCCCAACCGGAACACGAGACCCAGCACGAACAGCCCCAACGCGCCGATCCACCACTTCATGGCCGTCCCCCTCCGTCGGGCAGCGTTGGGACCGGAACCTGGTCGAGCACCTGCGCCATGACGGCGTTGGGCGTCGCCTTTCGGAGCCGGCTCTCGGGCTTCAGGATCAGGCGATGTTCCAACACGGCCGGCGCGATGGATTTCACGTCGTCCGGCAGCACGAAGTCATAACCCTGGATCGCCGCCATCGCCTGCGCGGCACGGAAGAGGGCCAGGCTCGCGCGCGGGCTCGCGCCCAACCGCACCGCGTCATGCTGACGGGTGGCATGCACGATCCTGAGCACGTACTCGCGGACCTTCGCATCGACATGGAGGGCGCGGACCTCCTCCTGGCCCCCAATCAGTTCCTCCGCCGTGACGACCTGCTCCAGTGTGTCGATGGGATGCCGGAGTTGGAGCCGCTCCAACATCCGGCCCTCCTCTTCGAAACTCGGGTAGCCGAGACTGAGACGTATCAGGAACCGGTCCAATTGTGCCTCAGGCAGCGGGAAGGTGCCCTCGTGGTCGATGGGATTTTGAGTCGCGATGAGGAAGAACGGGCGGCGAAGTTCGTAGTTGGCGCCGTCCACCGTGACCTGGCGTTCGGCCATGGCCTCGAGCAGGGCCGCCTGCGCCCGCGGCGTCGCACGGTTGATCTCATCCGCAAGCACGATCTGCGCGAACACCGGACCTGGCCGGAACTCGAAGTCCGCGTTCTTCGGATTGAAAACGGACGCGCCGGTAATGTCGTTGGGCAGCAAGTCCGGGGTGCATTGAATCCGCTTGAACGTGCACCCGATGCTCTGGGCGAGGGCGCGGGCGAGCATGGTTTTCGCGACGCCGGGCACGTCTTCGAGCAGCACATGACCCTCGGAAAAATAGGCCGCCAACGTGAGGAGGATCTCGCGGTGTTTGCCGATGACGACCTTCTCCACATTCTCGAGGATCCGCCGGGCGGCGGTGGACACCGCGGAGGTGCCCGCCTCGCGGGTCCAGGCGGTCGGGGACTTCGGGATGCGGATGCGGGGTCCCTGCGCTTCGGCGAGACGAGTGGCAGCCCCGCAGGAGGGACAGGTCGTCTCCTGCCCGGCCATGTCATCCGGATACTCCAGCGTTTGGGAGCAATGTTCGCAGGGGCATTTGGCCATGGGTCCTCTTGGATTGCGGCGGCGTTGAACTGCACAATCAGACACCCCGGTGCCGGGAATCTCACGAACCAATGGGCGCCGGGCCACCGAATGATGCCGCCGCGCCTTCCTGCTGGTATTCGCCGCTCGGACGGGGCACGGGAAGAAAGGCCCCGGTCATTGGCGAACGGGTCCATTCGCCATTCACCCTGCCCGGAATCCCATTCACCCCGGAAATCCGGCGATTCACCCCAAAAGCACGGGGCGCCGGGCCATCGCTCCCGTACAAGGCCCGGTCCCTGTGCAGCTAATGGTTTGGATCATTGCGTCAATTGCGCGTGTCTTTGTCGGCACCGGCGTGGCGCGCTATCCGGGCCTTTCCACCAGCTCCAACCCATGCACCGCCCCATCGTATCCCCCCTGGCTCCATTTGCGGTCGGCGCTCTTGCGCTGTCGGCCTTCGCGCCCCTGGTTCCTCCTGTCTCCGCTGCTGACCTCGGAAGGGAGGTGGCGATTCCCCGTCATCTCCAGGACGGCGAGGAGTACTCGGTCCCCCTGCCGGACCTCATCGCCTTCGGCCAACTTTTGTTCAATGCGAACTGGACCTGGGAGGAAGGCGGCGGTCGTCCATTGACAAAGGGCACGGGGAACCCGATCTCCGACCCGGACTCGCCGCTGGTCTTTCCCCGAAACTTCAATCGGATCTCCGCGCCGGACTCCAACTCCTGTGCCGGATGTCACAACTCACCCGTCTTCGGTGGCAACGGGGACATCGTGGCGAACGTGTTTGTTCTCGGGCAGCGGTTCGATTTCGCAACCCTGGACGGAAACGTCGACGAACGGGGCACGAATGTGACGCTTCAGTCCATCGCGAACTCCCGCGCCACCCTGGGCATGTTCGGTTCCGGCTACATCGAGATGCTCGCGCGGCAGATCACGGCGGACCTGCAGGCGGAGCGCGATGCCACACCCGCCGGTGCAGCCCATGATCTCTCGTCGAAGGGCATCGCATTCGGGCGGATCATTCATCGGAGCGACGGCACCTGGGACACGTCGCTCGTCGAGGGACTTCCAGCGCCGAGCCTGACCACGGCAGGATCCACGCCGCCCAGTCTCGCGATCCGCCCCTTTCACCAGGCGGCGAACGTGATCTCCCTGCGCCAATTCTCCAACAACGCATTCAACCATCACCACGGCATTCAATCCACCGAACGCTTCGGGCTGGGCACCGATCCGGACGGCGACGGCTACACCAACGAACTGACCCGGGCTGACATGACGGCGGTCTCGGTCTTCCAGGCGACCATGGCTGTGCCAGGCCGCGTGATTCCGAATGACCCGGAGGTTGAGGCAGCCGTGCTCAACGGCGAGAACCGGTTTATGGCGATTGGCTGCGCCACCTGCCATGTGCCGAACCTGCCGCTGGACAACTCCGGCTGGGTCTATACCGAGCCGAATCCCTACAATCCACCCGGCAATCTCCAACCCGGTGACGCCCCGACCTTCAGCGTCGACCTGGGCGACTCCTCGTTGCCCCAACCCCGACTGCGCGCCATCGACGGGGTGGTGTACGTACCGGCCTTCACCGATTTGAAGCTGCACGACATCTGTGCCGGCGACGGCGATCCCAATATCGAACCTCTCGACATGAATCAGCCCGCGGGGTCACCAGGATTCTTCGCCGGCAACCGGCGCTTTCTCACGCGCAAGCTCTGGGGTGCGGCGAGCAAACCCAACTTTTTCCATCACGGCATGTACACGACGATGCGCCAGGCAATCCTGGCGCACGCCGGCGAGGCCGCCGATGCGCGCGACGCCTTTGCGGCGCTCGATCCCTACGATTCGGATTCGATCATCGAGTTCCTGAAGACGCTCAAGAATCTTCCCGCCGGTTCGACCAGCCTGTTTGTCGATGAAAACGGGCAGCCCAAGCAGTGGCCGCCGGCGCGGTTCGCTGCCGTCACCCGAGCCGGCAGCAACCGGCTGGCGCTCGAGTGGACCGGCGACTCCACCCTCTACTCGCCGCCGCGGCTCTTTCAGCTCATGAAGACGAGCGATCTAACCTCGCCGACCTGGTCCAAGGTCGGCACCCCGGCAGCCGCGAACCGGGTCGAGGTCGACGAGTCCGGCACGATGGGCGTGTTCCGTCTTGACCCGGTGAAGTGATGGGCGCCGGTCCCTCGCCAATTCGCGGCCCCCACGGGATGAAAGGCCAGCGAACCTCGTCGATTCCCTGGCCCACGGGAGAGTCGCTTCCGAAGCCTGCGACTCCTCCTTGCGCTCGCCGCGCGAAGCCGTCAAAAGACTCCCCATCATGATGGCCCCGCGATTTGCCCTGCTTTCGGCCGCCGTGCTCATGGCCGTCCCGACCCTGGCGGAGACGGTCAAGGATCGGGAGGGGGCCGTGCGCGGCGACAAGGCTGCCATGGAGGGTGACGCCCGCTGGCTCTACAACGAAGTGGATCAGGGATTCGGGGAGGCGCGTCGAACGGGCAAGCCCCTGCTGGTGGTGATCCGCTGCGTCCCGTGCCTCGCCTGCATGGGCATCGACGCCAGCGTCCTCAAGTCGGAGGTACTCGCGCCGCTCCTCGACCAATTCGTCTGTGTCCGTGTCATCAACGCGAACGCACTTGATCTTCACCGGTTTCAGTTCGACTACGACCTGTCCTTCTCCACGCTGTTCTTCAACGGCGACGGCACCGTCTACGGGCGGTTTGGCTCCTGGAGCCATCAGAAGAATCCCCAGGAGACCGACATTGCCGGGTTCAAGCGGGCCCTCGAAGGGGCGCTGGCGATCCACGCCGGGTACCCGGGCAACCGGGAGTCGCTTGCCGGCAAACAGGGCGTGCCGACCCCATTCCGACTCCCCGTGGAGATCCCGAGCCTCGCGGGCCGCTATCAACGCGATCTGGACTGGAACGGCAAGGTCGTCGCCAGTTGTGTCCATTGCCACCAGATCGGCGACGCCTTTCGCGCGCACTACAGGGATCACGGAGAAGCGATCCCAGCCCAGTGGATCTATCCTCAACCCGCGCCGGAAACCATCGGCCTGAAGCTGGCAGCCGACCGACCCACCTTGATTCAAACCGTCGTTCCTGGGTCGCCGGCGGCGCGGTCCGGCTTTCACGACGGCGACAGCCTCGTCAGCCTGGATGGCCAACCCCTGGTCTCCGTCGCGGACGTCGCCTGGATCCTTCATCGCTCCCCGGAACCGGCCACGATAGCCGCTGTGGTCGAACGCGCCCGGACCCAAGTCCCCCTCACGCTTCAACTCCCTGCCGACTGGCGATACCACACGGACATCTCGAAACGCGTCGGCACCTGGGGCATGCGCGGCATGGCGACCGGTGGCCTCGTGCTGACTGACCTCACCGACGAGCAACGCGCCACCCGGCAACTGTCCGAGGATGCCATGGGCCTCCTGGTCACCTTCGTGGGCCTGTACGGAAAACACGCCGCCGCCAAAAACTCCGGCTTTCGGAAGGACGATGTCATCGTTGCGCTGGACGGACGCACCGCCCGCATCACCGAGGGCGAACTCCTCGGCCGCCTTCTCCACGATCACCGTCCCGGACAAACCGTCGAGGCGACGGTCCTTCGCGGGCACGAACAACTGAAGCTCACACTGCCGATGCAGTAACCATGCGAACGTCGGATTCCTGCCTCTGAATCCCGCCGGAACATCTCCGCCACGCGCTGCATGAGCCTGAGTCAGGGCCCCGGCAAGCCAGAATGACGGGTGCGCTCCGGTACGCCAAACCCGCCGGAAATACTGCATACACTATCAAGAACCGACCCCGTGACGGTAAGAGACTGTCTGAAAAATAATTGGAGTCCTGCGACGGGGGATTTTGTGCGAGGCCGAGGCGGCGAGACCGGAGCATCCCCGCAGCGGGCTGTGACGGTCGAGCCAACGAAGGCCTTGCGCAAAAGACCTGTCGCCCGGAGGGTTTTCGCGGAAAAGGCCCTCTGGCTTCGTTGCTCCTCGGTCACACACCGCTGGCGGGTATGCTCCCTCGTCGCGCCTCGCCATAGGGCCTTTTCCGCGAAAACAGGACCCCACTTATTTTTCAGACAGTCTCTAAGAGCGGGTCGGGGAGGGCTCTGAGAAAGGCAGGCCGCGCGCCAGGCAATCCGCGAGCCGCCGATACACCGCGCGCAATCGCGCGCGTCCTGGCCGGGCCCCGGTCGCGCGCAGAATGCGTTCGCTCAGAGTGCCCTCTTCGAGGATCCGCTCCACCCAGGAGCGCCACGGCGCGGCGGTTGGACAACTCCTCTCGAGCAGATGCCGCCAGAGTTCGTGGACCGTCCATCGGGTCCGGGAGTCCGCTCCGAACGCCCGAAGCAGCCCCGGGGTCCGAATCCCGGCGCGTCCGCCGGACCGGATGACGCGCCTCATGAGGTCCGCGAGGTCCGCCGTCGGGATCCTGTTCAGGCGCGCGGGATCCGAGCGGTCGGGCGCGGTCAAATCCCGCAGGACCGCGACGATCGACTGAAGAATGGCCAGGTCCGCCGCGGGGCATTCCTGAAGATCGAGGACGCGAATCTCGATCGTGCGGCGTTCGAACCGCGCGATGGCGCCGCGCGCATTCACCCATTCGTGACGCAAAACGCCCTCCGCATCGTGCGGAGCGAGGTCCCCGTAGATCGGCTGCAGGATCCGGCGGTGATAGTCGGCCTCGGACACCGCCACTTCGGGCACCATCATTCCCGTCACCGAAGGAACCCGCGCGCAATTGCGGCAATAGACCTGCAACCGCATGTCGAGACTCCGCCCACGTCTGCCTTCGAGAAACGGGGAACTCGCCGCCAGGGCGGGAAGCAATGGCAGCAGGACTCGAATTGCGGCGTGGAGTCTCTCGAATTCGGCGTCATTGGCGAAGGGAAGGTTGAGGTGCGCCGACTGGAGATTCGTCCATCCGTGGCCCCGGCAATTGAAGATCCTGTCGAAGGCGCGATAGATCTCGCCGCATTCGTGGGGCCAAAGGCGGCCCTCCCGGGTAGGGTTCATCCACGGATGCATCGCCGTGGACAACAGGCAGGCACCCTCCTCTGCGAGCAGCTCGTTGACATGCGCGACCTCCTCCTGGAAGCGGGGTCCGACGTCGTCCAGGGAACGGACGGGGCGCGCCGTTTTGAATTCGATGAGGTGCAGGGCCAGCTCGTTCGACCACGCCACAGGCCCGCGGACCACATCGCCATCGACGTCGCCGGCCTCGCGCCGAATCAGGCGGTCCGCCCAGGGCCGCACGGACAACCCGCGGGCGTCGACGATCATGTACTCGAGTTCGACGCCGAAACGTTGGAACAAAGCGTGGGCTGGCCTCATGACGGGCGCCCTCTCCCGTTCCCGCGGCCGCGGGAGAGAGGGTGGCCCGGCGACGACGGGGCCAGGTAAGGGTTCCAGCGGCCGGCCCACGGGCGAGGGATGCTGTGAAGGCACGTTTGCGCCATCGTTCAATCCTCCCGCCGGCCTTCCCGCTGGGATTCGAGGCGCTTCAGAAACACCTCCATGACGCGGTCGTAGAGGGTTCGTCGCAACATCTTGTCTTCGACCCCGGCGTCGATGCTCGGATTGTCATTGACCTCGATGACACGGCACTGGCCATGGACCATCTTGAGGTCGACGCCGTAGAAGCCGTTGCCAATGAGATTGGCGGCGCGCAATGCGGTCTGGACCATGCGTTGAGGCGCCATCTCGATGGGGAGGGTCTCGAAATCGCCCAGGTGATCGTCGCCGCTTGCCGCGTTGTTGTAGATCTGCCAGTGGTTCCGCGCCATGAAGTAGCGGCAGGCGTAGAGCGGCCGACGATCCAGGATGCCGATCCGCCAGTCGAAATCGGTCCTGACGAATTCCTGCGCAATGAGGAGGTCCGAGGTGTCGAGCAGTTCCTCGACCCGCGCACTGTACTCGGCTTCGGTCTCCGCCTTGACGACGCCCTGCGAAAAGGAGGAATCGGGCTGCTTGAGGATCATCGGCAGCCCAAGCTGGGCGCGGACCTCGTCCCGGTTTTCCTTGTGGAGGATTCGGGTGTTAGGGGTGGGGATGCGGTGGCGCGCCAGGAGTTCGGCCAGGAACACCTTGTTCGTGCATTTCACGATGGATTCCGGGTCGTCGATCACCACAAGGCCTTCCGCCTCGGCGCGTCGGGCGAACCGGAAGGTGTGATGGTTCACCGCGGTTGTGGCGCGGATGAAGAGGGCGTCGAACTCCGCGACACGTCCGTAGTCGTCCTTGTCGATCAATTCGACGGAGAACTGCAGGCGTTCGGCGGCCTCGACAAAGCGCTCGATTGCCTTGGGATCGGAGGGAGCGGTTGGACTGCCCGGCTCATGAAGGATGGCAAGGCTGTAGCGTGGGGGCGTGGGTCGCTCCGGAAGCGAGGTCGGGCGCGAGAAATAGTCCCTGGCGAGGTCAAGAACGACCCCCCAATGGGCCGCCGGGATTTCACTGGTGGAGATCGCCCCAAGACTGCGGATCTCCCAACCGTCCTCGCTGTGGGCGAATTGCACGCGCAGGAGGGGAACGGGGAAGATGTTGAAGAGGGCCCGGGCGAGGCGGTCGTAGCGGGAGATGATGTTGCGGGAAAAATAGATCGAGAGTTCAAATCGCCGGCCATGCAGGGGCTTGAGCGACTTCTGAACGAGATCCTCCAGGTCGCCCGAGATCACGCGCGCCAGCGATTGAAACTTCAGGTCCTGCATGGTGGCGATCCGGGGCAGCGGCTTGTGACCCCGCGCCTCGCCGAGCAGGGAAACATAGTAACCGACGCTCTGATAACGATAGGACCGGCAGAGGTTATAGACCCGGCAGTGGCGCAGCGCCGAATACGCGGGATCCGTAAGATACGTGCGCGCCTCCACCACCGTCACGTCGGGGAGATTCAGTGGCCAGTCCTCGGGATGATCAGCCACACAAAGGATGCGAGGCATAGAAATGCGCCCGGCCGGGTCTGCTGAGGAAGGAGGAGAAGCGGACTTCCGCCGCTCAAGCCGGCCGGAGTGCCGGCGGAATCACGGTTGAACCATCATAGGCGATGCAAGCGGCGGTTGGATGACTAGCAGATTGCCGTCGTAGGTCAACACCCCAAGCAGGATCGCGTTGATCAGACGCGACATCGGCAGTTCGTAAGTGTGATCGGCGCTGATCGGGTTGGCGCAATACGGATCCGCCACCGTCACGGTCTGGCTCTCTGGATGCCAGCCATGCAGCACGACGAAATGACCGAGCGGTTCGCCCCGAATATCGTCGTCCACACCGGTCTCCGGGATCTCGCGGGGCGAACGGTAGAGGAAGGTGGCGCTCAGCCCTGTCAGGATGGGAGTCCCCTCGCGGAGCAGGTGTTCAATCAGGCCGCTGGTGAGATCCTCGAACCGGACCTCGCCCCCATCCCGGACGAACTCCAGATGGTTCCGAACTGCGTCCTGGCGTTTCCCGGTCCGGTACTCCAACTGCTGCTCGAGTTTTTTCGCCAGATCGCACGGCGTGGGATGGAACCAGGACGGATCGAAGATGCGCAGGTTGAACGTATACAGCGTGGCCCTGTACCCGCGCTGGAGGGCGTGGTTACCCAACAGCACCGCCAGGGTGCCGCCACCCTCCAGCGCCGGCACCTCGGAGATCAACTGGCCCAGCGGGATGGTGTCTCCGTAATAGGCATAGATCGCCTGGAGACAGGTCGGTCCGCACGAGGTGTCCGTCGGCTGGGGCAGAATCGCCACCCGAAGCCGATGTCGCCGCTGGGTCGCCTGGACGGTCCTCACAAGCCAGGGATCCTCTCAGCGATCCCGCAGGGACGCCAGTGGTTAGCCGTGGCGTGGGTGCGGGCAGCCGCATTCCAGGGGATGGCGAACCGGCCATCCCACCGCCATGACATCGCGCGCCATTGCACGCCCAGCCCGCTCCGGCGACGCTTCAGTCCCGCCGACCCGGGCTCGCACAAGCGCCCGGGTCGCAGGCCTTCCTGCTTGTCAGACGGGCTCTTAGAGCCCGTCTGAAAATTAGGAAGGGCCCTGCGACGAGGGATTTTGTGCGAGGCCGAGACGGCGAGACCGGAGCATCCCCGCAGCGGGCTGTGACGGTCGAGCCAACGAAGGCCTCGCGCAAAAGACCCGTCGCCCGAAGGGTTTTCGCAGGAAAGGCCGCCTGGCTTCGTTGCTCCTCAGTCACAGACCCCTGAAGGGTATGCTCCTTCGTCCCGCCTCGCCATCCGGCCTTTCCTGCGAAAACAGGGCCCCTCCTAATTTTCAGACGGGCTCTTAGCTCAGAGAGAGGCGAGGATCTTCTTCACCCGGGCCCACGCCTCCTCGCGGGCCTTCTTGTTGGCGGCATCGGCGTCCGGCGCCTCCCCCGCGCGCATGAATCCATGTCCCGCCCCCTCGTAGACCACCGGCTCGTAAGTCTTTTTTTCCTTCTTCATCAAGTCCTCCGTCGCCGGAATCGTGGCATCCACGCGGGCATCGTTTCCGCCGTAGAAGCCGTGGACCGGACACTCGATGTTCCCAACCGCCGGGGCGCTGGTGGGCCCGGTGCCGTAAAAGACCAGCGCGCCCTTCAGGTCACGTTGGTTCGTGGCAAATCGAAACGACTGCCCGCCGCCCCAGCAGAAACCCGCCACGACCACCTTGCCATTGCACGCAGGGAGCTTCCGCAGGTATTCGACCGCCGCCTTGAGGTCGGCGGTGATCTGGTCCGGAGGCAGGGACGAGATGGCCTTGCGGACACCATCGTTGCCGGCCAGCTCGGCCGTTCCACCGCCGCCCGGCGCGGCGCCGGAAAGCAGGTCCGGCGCGATCGCGATGTACCCGGCCTCCGCCAACTGGTCCGTGACTCCCCGAACCCAGTCCGTCAGGCCGAAGATTTCGTGAATCACCAGCACCGCCGTGGCCTTCTCCTTGACCTCAGGGAAGGCAATGAAGCTTTTGACCTCGCGGTTGTCGTGTTTGACCGTGACCCACTCGAGATGGCGCGGGGAGGCCTCGAGACGGGACTTGGCCCAGTCCTGGCCGGAGACGTGGACGGCCATTCCGGCCAGTGCGATGGACAGCAGGATTCGGGTGCGGGCAATCGGTGCGTTCATGGGAGCAGGGGGTGTGAGTTTTGGGTTGAGGACGGAATCAGAATTCTCAGTACCAGTCACGGATGCGGACTTCAATAGGCGGGTCGGTGGCGACGCCGCGTCGAAAAGCCTCCAGGTCAGCGAAGGAACCATTCTGATTCCGGTAGTGATAGGGGTAGACCGCCCGCGGCGCGAAATCCCGCGCGACGCTCGCGGCATCCGACACCGACATCGTGAACGGCACGTTCATGCAGAGAAACGCAACGTCAATGCCGGTCAGCGCCCGCGTCTCCGGGATGGGCCCGGTATCACCGCTCATGTAGAGCCGACGACCTCCCAGGGTGACGACATAACCGTTGCCTGTGCCGCGCGGATGATTGGCGTTGTACGCGGGAATGGCCGCGATGCTCATCCCGAGGAGGTTTGTGCTGTCGCCATTGGCCAGTTGAACCGTCACCGCGCGGAGCGAGGCCGGCATGGCATTGTAGACGTCTGGCGGCGAGACGATCGGCGCCTCCGGACCCCGAACCGCGGTCAGTGTCGCGGGGTCGAAATGGTCCCCGTGCCGATGGCTCACCAGGATGAGGTCCGCGCGGGGAAATGCCTTGTAGGGCGTGGCGCCTCCGACCGGATCATTGTAGATGGTGCGCCCGTGCCACGAGAACAGGAAGCTGGCGTGGTTCACGGGATGGATGACCACATCGCCCGAATCTGTCGCCAGGTGATCGCCAGTCAGCACTTCGGGGTCGTTCACGGTTCGAGCTCGAAAGAATTGGGGTGAATCGGGGCCGAGCAAGGCGTCGAAGGGATCGGAGCCGGTGCTTTGAAGCGTTCGCCGGGCGGTCCACGTCCGCAGGTCCGAAGACGCTTCGATCCGCACGATTCCGCCCGGGGTAGACTCCAGGAGCAGGTGGACCTGTCGATGGGTGTCCACGATGGCCTGGCTGAAGCGAAACGGCCCATCGGAGGCCGTGAGCGTGGACGCGCCGAGGGACAGGGCAAGCACCGCGGGAATTCCGACGCGAAAGCCCCAGGCAGGACCGCCGGAGACAGCAAAACCAGGCATCAAGGTCATCATGGTGGAATGGACGGCGGGAGCCCGGACCGCCTGCGTGGCTGGACGGACGAACCATCGGGGGTCGGGGTTACGCCGATTCTTCGCGACCCCGAGGGGGTCCGGCAATGACCGGAATTCTCGGAGGTTGCTTTGGAGGAAGGAACCAGCATAAGTTGCGCTCCTGAATTCGGACTCAGCCAGTAGGACGGTATTCGTCCTCGAGATCAGATCGCCATGTCGGTGACCCTGGATCGTATTGCATGACAGACCTATTCTTCTGGGCCGCGATTGGCACTATCGCGGCGGTGGTGTTTTCCTCGTTTTTCGAGTGGGGGCTGCATCGGTATGTGATGCACCGTCCCATCGGGGGATTCACCTATCCTTTCCGCGCTCACGCGCTGGTCCATCACCGGATCTTCCGTGCCGACCACAGCTACCACCTGCACGACGAGCAGGACAAATGGACGATCCCGATGGCATGGTGGAACGGGCCGGTGCTGATCCTCGTATGTTTGATACCGTTTGTCGCCGCCGCGCTCGCGCTTGGGAAATGGGGGTTGCTGGCGGGCGCCGGCCTCACGTTCGCCGCCTATTACGCCGCGTACGAATACCTGCACTGGTGCATGCACCTTCCGCGCAGGCGAACGGTGGAACGATCCGGGCTCTTTTTCCGGCTGAACGGCCACCACGTCCTGCACCACAGGTATATGCACAAGAACTACAATGTCGTGCTGCCGCTGGCCGACCTCTGCCTGGGCACCCTCCTGGTCCGTTCCCGGATCCGCTTCCCGCAACCCGTGGGACCGTCGGTGCCCGACGTCCAGCCACACGCCGCGCCGCAGCCGTTCCTTCGGCGTTTCCTGCGCTTCCTGCACATCTGCCTGACCGGAGTCCGTAACGGTTGAAGATCGGATCCGCCGCGTCCAGGCACGCCATCGGTCTGGCCACGACGCCGTCCATCCGCGATGATGGCCTCCATGACAGGCACGGATCGGCTGGGTCTGACCCGGCGCTTTCGGCGGTTGCGGCGCATGCCCGCCGTTCGCTCGCTCGTCCAGGAGACACGACTCGAGGTCGACGACCTCATCGCCCCCCTCTTCGTTCACTCCGAGGAAGACCAGCGTGTCCCGGTCCCCTCCCTGCCCGGCGTCTATCGCCATTCGCTGATTGGCCTGGTCGAGGAATGCCGCGCGCTGAAGTCCCTCGGGGTCGAAGCCGTCGCGATCTTTCCCGTGACCCCGCCCGCGCGGAAGGACGCCGACGGCTCCGAAGCCGTGAATCCCGACAACCTCATCTGCCGCGCCATCCGCGAGGTGAAGGATGCCCTGCCGGAACTGGTCGTGATCACGGACGTCGCCCTCGATCCGTATACAACCCACGGGCATGACGGCCTCCTCGACCCGCGATCGGGGGACGTCGACAACGATCGCACCGTCGCGCGACTGTCGGAGATGGCTGTCTTCCAGGCGGCGGCCGGCACCGATTGGGTCGCCCCATCGGACATGATGGATGGCCGGGTCGGCGCCATTCGGAGGGCGCTTGACGCCGGGGGCCATCTGGAGACCGCGATCCTGTCGTATGCCGCGAAATTCGCCTCGTCGTTTTATGGGCCGTTTCGCGATGCGGTGGGGAGTCGGAGCGCCGTCCAGGGCACCTATCTCGACAAGCGGACGTATCAGTTGAATCCGGCCAATGCCCGTGAGGCCGTGGCCGATGCCCTGTTGGATGAACAGGAAGGCGCCGATCTCCTCATGGTCAAGCCCGCCGGACCCTACCTGGATGTGATCCGCGCCCTGCGTGAGGCCACGCGACTGCCCGTCGTCGCCTACCAGGTCTCCGGGGAATACGCCGCCCTGCACGCGGCCGCCGAACGCGGATGGCTCGACCTCGAGGCGTCGCGCGACGAATCCCTCCTGGGCATCCGCCGCGCCGGTGCCGACCTCGTGATCACCTACTTCGCCCGCGCGCTGGCCGAGAGCCGTCAAAAGTCCCGGGTCCACGGAAATGGGATGGCGGCGTGACGTCCAGGCCAGGGCCTTTGTACGGGTTCGTTCCAGGCCCTCGCGGTCTGCGAGGATTTTTCAAGGCGATTGCGGACTGCGCCGCCTCGTGTCTTTCGTGATCTTCGGGGCGCCTTCCCGACTCATCGTGGGCCTGCGGGCCAAATCCTTTGACACCTTTGAAACCGGGCCAGCAGACTCCTGCTCCAGTTTCCGGCTGACGCATATATGAAGTCGACGTGGGCGGGATCGCGCGGAAGTTGCCGAGGGGGCCTTTCCCAATCAGGCCGCCTGGTGCGGATGGTGGCCATCACCGCGGGTCTGGCGGCTGCCCAGGTCCCGGCCACGGCCGTCACACTGGGCCTGATCCCGGCGGTCCCGGATTCCCAACACGCCGCCGCCCTCGGCCCGTTGCTCTCCGCCCCTGTTCACGTCGGCCAAAGCACGCCGGTTCCGCGCGCGACCCGACCCGATTTGACACGCTGGTCGCTGGCATTTGAGCCGGTCCGCGACACGGGTGCCTCGGCGGGTTCGGTGGGCAGCGGCATCGACTACTTCGCGCGAGCAGGCGGCTATTCGGTCTTCGTTGGATCGGGGGGCGCCATTCTTGCGTTGCCTCAGTGGCCTCGGACCGTCGTCGCCGCCGCCGTGGAGAACCTGGGACTCGATCGCCGCCACGGAGGACGGCGGCGCCCCGCCGCCGCCACGGGTTGCCGATGGCTGCGCGTCCGCTTCGAGGGCGCGTCCGTTGATTGTGCGCCTCAACCCGAGGGGGTGCTCCCAGGCGTAGTCAATCGTCTCCGGGGATCCGATCCCGCCCGTTGGCAGAGGCACCTGCCGACCCACTCGCGTATCCGCTATGACGAGGTCTACCCGGGCATCGACATCCTGTTTCACGGGAGCGGCCGACAATTGGAGTACGACGTCATCGTCAGGCCGGGCGCCCACCCCGACCTGCCCAGGCTGCGTTTCGACGGGACTCGCTCGACGACCGTGGCGGCCGATGGGGCGCTCCACCTCGAGATGGAAGGGGGCGCTGTCGTGCAACCGCGTCCGGTCGCCTACCAGGAAGGCCGCGAGGGGCGGGAACGGGTCGAGGTCGCGTATGCACAACGGGCGGATGGAACGATCGGGTTCGCCGTCGGTCCGTACGATATTTCACGACCGCTCGTGATCGACCCGGTGCTCAGCTACGCCACGCTTCTGGGCGCCGCCGGGTTCGATCAATGTTGGGACATCGCCCCCACGACGGATGGCGCCGCCATCGTGGTGGGTGAAACAGAGGGCCCCGACCTGACGGCGGCGCGGCTCCTGTCGACGAACGCCTTTCTCACCAACTTCCAGGGCGGTCTCGCCGGCGTTGCCGGTGATGCCTTTGTGGCCCGGCTCAACCCCGAGGGCACGGCCTTCGAGTGGTTCACCTATCTGGGCGGATCCGACCTCGACGGCGCGGTCACTCTCGGCCTGGGGGCCGGGGACGAGCCCGTGATCGGCGGATTCACCACGTCGACCAATTTTCCGCTGACCGCCGGGGCCTTTCAGCAGGGGCTCCAGGGCGATACCAATATCTACAGCGGTCGGGTTTCATTGGAGGGCTTCATCGCCCGCCTCACGGCCGACGGTTCGGGAGTGGTGGCGGCGACCCTTTTCGGTGGCGAGAACGAGGACCAGGTCCTGGACCTTGCAGTCCTCCCCGATGGCCGGGTCGTGGCGGTCGGCAGCACGGCGTCGGAGGCGCTCCCCATCCCGGGGACGGCTGCGCAATCCAAGCTGGGAGGCGGCGTCGACGGTTTCATGGCGGTCTTTTCCGCCGATCTGTCGACGCTCACCGCGGGCACCTACCTGGGTGGAGAAAATCATGATTCCGCCGAGGGCGTTGTCGTGGACGGGGCCGAGACGGCCCACGTTGTTGGGATCACCCTCTCGACCAATTTTCCCGTCGCGTTCCCCCTCCAGGCGACGAATGCCGGATTCGCCGATGGGTTCGCGGCCGGGGTGCGAGTGGCCGACGCGACCCTCGTTTATTCGACGTATTTCGGGGGTGAGTTCGACGATGACGCCTATCGGGTCGCCCTCGGCGCGGTCGGTGGTCCCTGGGTGGTGGGCGAGACCCGGTCCACCGATTTTCCGGTCATCAACTCGCTGCAGGGCACCAACGCCGGTATCGCCGATGGCTTCATCGTTCATCTGACTGCGAACGGGCGGACCCTGGAATCGAGCACATACTTCGGCGGCGAATCGCTGGATGCGATCTGGGATGCCGCCGTGGATCCTTCGGGGAATCTTCACATCGTGGGCGGGACATTCTCCGAGACGCTCCCTGGCCTGGGCGTGGATTCCCTCAACTCGACGAACCTGGGCGGCTCCGATGCGTTCGCCGCGCGGATCGCCACCAACGGCACCGTGATCTCGACGTTTTATGGAAGTTCCGCCGAGGAGATTGCCTACGGTGTGGCCACGGATCCCGCTGGCAACGCCTATGTTGCCGGACGCACCCGATCTCCCGAGTTCCCTGTGGCCAGCACCAATGTGGCCCAGGCCGTGTACGGGGGAGGCACGGCGGACGGCTTCCTCCTCAAGGTGACCTACGAACCCGCCCTGGAGGCGACGCTCGCCGCGGATGGCGTCGTCGTCTCCTGGCCGGCGCCGAACCCGGCATTTGTTCTGGAGAGTTGCAGCGGGTTGGGCTCCGGAGAGGCCTGGCTGCCCGTGGACGCCCCCGCGGCCATCGAAGAAAACCGCTATCGAGTTCGGCTTCCCGCGGCGGCGACGAACAGCGTCTTCCGACTGCGCTGGGTCCGCTGACGGCCCGACTGCGATCCCAAAGCTGTCGCTGTCCCGTCCCTGTCCCATTGGATCGGAACAGGCGACGGTCGCCCGACCTCGCTTGCGACACGTCACACGGCCGGTGCCCGGCACATTGGATCTTGTTCGACTCGGTTCGATCTGGTCGGCTAGCCGGCGCTTGCTGGGGGCACCATTCCGAAGGGAACACTGTAGGTTCGCTCTTCCCGTGAAGTCGTGCGAACTGACAGGGACGAAGTCTGCGTCGCCTCGGTGTTCGTCCTCTCCCTCGGTATGTGTTTAGAGCCCGTCTGAAAAGTAGGAAGGGCCCTGTTTGTGAGCGGCTCAATCCTGGACCGATCGCTTTCCCCGAGACGTAACGCATGGCCGTCCCGCTCCTTGATCTCAAACCGCAGAACCTCGCCCTCGAGGAAGCCCTGCAGGAGGCCTTCCGGCGCGTCCTCCGCTCCGGGCAATACATTCTCGGCGCCGAACTGGAACGGCTCGAACAAGAGCTTGCCCGCATGCTCGAGGTGCGCCACGCCATCGGCGTGTCCTCCGGAACAGACGCGATCCTGCTCGCGTTGATGGCACTGGACATCGGTCCGGGCGACGAGGTCGTCGTCCCGTCCTTTACGTTCTTCGCGACAGGGGGGTGCGTGCGGCGTGTCGGCGCCATTCCTGTTTTCGCCGACGTCTGTCCCGTATGTTTCAACCTGGACCCGGCCGATGTCGCCCGCCGGATCACGTCCCGAACGCGCGCCCTGATTCCGGTCCATCTTTTTGGCCAGGCGGCGGAGATGGAGGGTCTGCTTCGAATCGCCGGCGAGCGAGGGCTGGCCGTCATTGAGGATGGCGCCCAGGCCCTGGGCGCCTCGTATCGAAATCGTCCATTGGGTGGACTCGGCGATTTCGGTGCCTTCAGCTTTTTTCCGAGCAAGAACCTCGGCGCCCTGGGAGACGCCGGGCTCCTGGTGACGAACGACGATGAACTCGCCGAAAAGGCGCGCCTGCTCCGGGTCCACGGCGCCAAACCCAAGTACTATCATCACGTCGTCGGCGCCAACTTCCGGATGGACGCGCTCCAGGCCGCCCTCCTGAATGTCAAGCTGCCGCATTACGAAGAGTACACTTCACGCCGGCGCGCGAATGCCTCCGACTACACGGTGCGCCTCGCGCAACACCCGGGCGTCGCGGTGGCGGATCCGTTCGCCTGCCGATGCGCCGGCGCCGCCGCCGATGCGGAACGGGAAGGCCGATTGATCCTGCCCGCCGCGCGACCGCAAAGCACCCACATCTGGAACCAATACACCCTGCGGGTGCCGGGTCGTGGACGACGCGATGCGCTGAGAACTCACCTATCGGCACGGAGGATCGGCACGGAGATCTACTATCCAGTTCCCCTGCATGCCCAGCCCTGCTTTGCCCCCGGCAGGCCGCCGGATTTTTCCGGATTGCCCATCACCGATCGGCTGGCGGAGGAGGTGGTGAGCATCCCGATCTATCCGGAGTTGACTGAGGATCAACGATCCGAAGTGGTGGAGACCATCGGCGGATTCCTCGACTCGGGGGCCTGAGAGACTGTCTGAGGGCCCGCCTGAGATCCTGCGTCAGTTGGGATTTGCATCCGCGCCATGAGAGACGGTTCGTTCCTCGTCATTGCGGAGATGGAACACGACGCCCTCGTTCGCGCGGCGTTTCTCCGTCGCGGTTACCAGTCCGACGAAGTTGAACCGGTGGTGCGGCTGTGCCGGGAAGCGGCCAGGCACGGGATCCGGACCCACAACGCGATCAAGGCGCTTCACCTGGACGAACGGTTCGGTTCGGCGGTCGGAGGTTGCGTCCCCGGGGCTGTGATCGAGGAACTCGCCGTGCGCTTCCCTGCCGCTCGGGTCTGGAACGCCCACCGGAAGCTCGGGCCCGCGGTCGCCTATCCCGCGATGGAGACCTGCCTGCGCCTGGCTCACGAGTACGGCATCGGCATGGTCAGCGTTGACGAGGCGTGGCACTACTTCTGGGGCGGCGCCTACGTGCTGGAAGCGGCCCGGCGCGGCTACGTGGGTTACACCCAGTGCACGGCCATGCTCGCGGAGGTGGTGCCGTTTGGAGGCCGCAGCCCGAGTCTTGGGACGAACCCCCATTCCTGGGCCTTTCCCACACAGGACGCTGTCGGGTTTCCCGTTCTCGTGGATTTCGCCACGTCGGCGGCGGCCATGGGGCGCGTGCAGCAATTCGCTCGCGAGGGACTTCCGCTGCCGGCGGGATGGGCCGTCGACACCCACGGACGTGAGACCACCGACGCTTCCCAGGTAGCGGCCCTCCTGCCCTTTGGCGGCCACAAGGGGTACGGACTCGGCCTCATCAACGAGATCATGGCGGCCCTGATCGGTGGCTCCCTGCCAACCTCCCGCGGGCGCTTCGACATGGAACCCGACGGGAAACGCACGCCCACCTTTTTCTTCCTTGCGATGAATCCCGACGCCCTTTCCGGCGGGCGCTACGCGGAGGGCCGCACTTGGCAGACGAATATGAAGGTGGTGCTCGATGACATTCGCGGGCCGGCCAATCGCGAAGCGCTGCTGCCGGGGCAACTCGAGGCCGAACACGCCCGCGCCTGTGCCGAGGCCGGCGGACTCCTGTTCAGCCCGGCCGAACTCGACGCCTTGGACGCCGTTGCGCTGGAATGCGGTCGCGCTCCAGTGGCGAGACGGACGCTGTGAGCCGGCGGCCGAATCTGAATTCGCACCTGTGCCATGACCTCGCCGGGACTGATGCCGAATGGAACCACTTCGCATCGACATCGGTGGTTGGTGACCGGCGTCGCCGGATTCATCGGCTCCCACCTCCTCGAAGTCCTGTTGCGTCACGATCAGGACGTCGTCGGGCTTGACAACTTCAGCACCGGCCGACGCCTCAACCTCGAAGAGGTGCAGCGCCAGGTGACCGCGCCCCAATGGGAGCGATTCCGCCTCATCGAGGGCGACATCACGCGCCCCGAGGACATCCGCAGGGGCGTGCTCGGCACCGACTTTGTCCTGCATGAAGCGGCGTTGGGTTCCGTGCCGAAATCCATGGAGTGCCCCGTCGAAACCCACGCCGCGAACGTCACGGGCTTCATCCATGTGCTCGAGGAATCGCGCAAGGCGGGGGTGCGACGGGTGGTTTATGCCTCCAGCAGCGCCGTCTACGGCGACTGCGCGGACGTGCCGGCCCGCGAGGAGCGGATCGGGAATCCGTTGTCGCCTTATGCCCTGTCGAAGCTGATGAACGAACAATACGCCGCGGTCTTCGCGCGCTGCTACGGCTTCGAATCGATCGGCTTGCGTTACTTCAATGTGTTCGGACCGCGCCAGGATCCGAACGGCCCCTATGCAGCCGTCATCCCGAGGTGGATCGACGCCCTGCTGGGTGATCGGCCCGTCGAGATCTTCGGCGATGGGGAGACCAGTCGGGACTTCTGCCACGTGGACAACATCGTCCACGCGAATCTCGTCGCCGCGACGGCCCCGTTCGCCGCCGACGCGCCGCGGGTCTTCAACGTGGGCCTCGGAGATGCGACGAGCCTGAACCGCCTGTTCGAGTTCCTCCGCGACAATACCGCGCGCCTTCGGCCCGAGATCCAGGCTGCGCGACCGATCCACCGCGACTTCCGGGACGGCGATGTGCGGCATTCGTGTGCGGACATTTCGCGGATTCGGAAGGCCCTTGGGTACGAGGCCGTGAAGGACGTGCCGGTGGGCCTCGCGGAGACCGTCCAATGGTTTGCGAGGGGGCGATGAGGGGCCGGGCGGCATGTCGTCGGCGCCTGGCGATCCTCATGGGCCTGGCGGTGAGCGCGACTTTCCACCCCTTTCCGGCAGAAGCGACGGAACTCGGGGGCATGGTGACGGGCGCCGCCGGCGAGGAAACGATTCTGCGGTCGCTCAAAGGCACGGGTTTTGACTGGATTCGAGGACGCTCCCCGCGCGCCGCAACCTTGGGATTTCGGTGGCTGGATGACGTTCGTTACCATGTGTCGGGTCGCATCCCTCGACCCACCTAACCGGCTCCCGAACCGATTTGTTTCAGGTCTACTGGCATTGCCGCACGAATCTGGCGGTCGGGTCCCGTCCCCGGCGGCGGTCGAGGTGTGGAATGAACCGGACTTTGATTTGTGGAGACAATGCCGCCGATATGGCGGCCGTCCTGAAGGCCGCCTGGTGGGGCGTCAAGGCAGGGCGACCGGCCGTTCCGGTCGTGATGCCTTCGCTGGCGTTCTGTCCCTCGAAGTATGCGCTCGAATTCGCGAACAATGGGCTGGCCTCCTGGACGGACGGATGGAACTGTCATTTTTATGGCTGGGCCGCTGATTTTCCGGATTTCTTAGCCAACACCGCCGCTTTCGCAGCGACTTGGAGTGGCGACGGTCCCTCTGGCTCACCGAAATCGGCTTCTTTGATCGCGTCGAAGGGAGGGCGGACTGTCCGGGTTTTCTCGCCCGCCAGGCAGCGTTTCATGAACGTCTCCTGGTGGAATCCTGGATTGGCGGTGTCGATCGGCACCTGGTGTTCAGTCTCACCCAACAGGCGTACGGCGGTATGGACCTTGGGCTCTGCGACTCAGCAGGAACGCCAAGACCAGCCCTGCGGTCACTCGTTCGCCTGGCTCAACTCCTTCCCTCAACCCGGCCGCCTCGATGGCGCCTTGTGAATCGCGACAGCGGAGAATGCGTGGGGGTTGTCCTGTCGAGATCAGACGGCACGTGGTGGTCCATTCTTTGGTCCCCAGAGCGCGCCTCTGAATTGCACCCCCCCGGTAACACGGGGGGAGGAAGTGCCACCGGCCCGCTTCGCCTGGAAATCCATTGGCCTCGGGACGTTCACGAATTGCGGATTGGCTTGGACGGTGAGTCGGTTCTGTCGCCGGAGCAATTGCCCACTGTCGAACTCGCACCCGATCACAACATCTATTTCTCAAGTCACCCTGGCCGATATCGAGTGAGCGGGTGCGAATGGTTGAAAATTTCGGACGGCCCCCTGCGAGCCCGGGCACCTGATCCACTGACGGAGTCGTTGTTTGCCTGTCTGCCGCCCCGTCGATCGCCATCTCCCGTTGTGACGCGATTCGCATTCAATTCGGAGTGGACCGTTGACAAACCAAGCGAAAGCTGGGGCATCCCTCCGGACACCTCGGCTGCCGCCAAACTCGAATTCTACAACTTTTCGGAGGAGCCTCGCGACGGGACCTGGGCTCTCGAGGCGCCTGAGGGATGGACCGTCAAGATCGGGCCGTCTTCCGACGAATCCGCGGGGACCACTGTGGAATCGCGGGCCGCCGCGACTTCCAGACAGTTTGGCGCTCCCATTCACATGGCTCCGCTAACGCGCTTGGAAATTCCGCTTCGTCTGTACTGTGGCAGGCAAGTGGCGCCCGGCCCGGCACGGTTATCCCTGGGATGGGAGGGCCACGACGGAAGTGCAGACAGTGCCACTGTCCTTCTGGCTCCGAAGAGTGAACTTCCCGAGCCTTGGTGGCGGTTCCGATGGCAGGATTTCATGCCGCGACCGGACGAACCTGAGGCGTGGCAGGTCTTTGAGATCTCGCAGGGAACCTTTTCTCTCGAGGTCCGTTCCGCGGATGCCAATCGTCCGGATGCCCTGCTTTTCCTGGCGCTCCCGGAGGGAATCGATTCCAGCGACGTATTCTCGGTGGCGCTTCAGTGCGACTTGGGGCCTGAGAATGTCTGGGCGGAAGTCTTCCTGCTCACGCCGCGAGGTGAGGTCTGGCGCCACGGGGATTGGCAGCGTCTGAAGCGCGATGGGATTCGAGTTCGGGCGGTCCTGAGAGATTTTGCGCCAACAATCTGGTCGCGACATCGGAGCTTAGTCCTGCCGGCGGTGAAACAGGCGCGCTGGCTCGCGATCCGCTTTCAGGGGGTTGCCCGCGGGCAGGTGATTGAGATTGCCCAGCCTGCTCTCAGCCGTCCTCGAATGCCTTCCCACTTGTGAGTCCGAGGCTCAAGGCATTACTTCGCCACACGCCGATCGGATTGGTCGTGGTGTGGTGGATCCTGGACTTGCAGGTTCACTGGAGGTCCCAGGTGGAATTCCAGCATGGCTGGTTGGCGTTTCCCCTTGCGTGCTACCTTGCCTGGGAACGAGTGGCGTGCCGACCTCCATCGCGCGCACCTGCAAACCCCCGCGGTCCGATCGCGCTGGCATGCGTTTCTGCGCCGTTGGTGGGATTCTCACAGCTCTACACACAGGCCCTCGAGACCTCGCCGACGTCGAGCGTCGCGCTCAGCCTCGGATGCCTGGGATTCATTCTCTCCCTCGTCTGGCAGTTGCACGGATGGCGGATGGCAAGACTGTTTCTGATTCCCATCCTGTTCGTCTTTGTCGCGGTGCCCATACCCAAGATCCTCTGGAATCCGGTGGTCATGGGGCTTCAGGGGCTAATCACAAACCTCAATGTCGAAACGTTGAACCTTTTGGGCATCCCGGCCGCCCGCAGTGGAAATATCATACTGTTACCCCGGGGGACCGTCGGGGTGGATGAGGCGTGCAGCGGCATCCGAAGTCTCCAGGCGAGCATCATGGCAGCGCTCTTCATCTCGGACCTCACCCTGCGAAGAGGCGGGATGAAGGTGTTTCTGTTTCTTTCGGGAATCGTTCTGGCCATCACCGGCAATTTTGGCCGATCCCTCTTCCTGTCGTTGACAGCAGCCCGGCGAGGCATGGGAGCCATGGCCGGCGTTCACGACACCGCGGGATGGAGTGTCCTGGCATTCACTGCGGCCGGGTTGGCAATGCTCGCCTGGTGGATCGGCAGGGTGGAAAGGCGCGCCCAAGCCTGTTCATTGTAAACCTGTGGAGCCTCACGAAGCATCACGATTGAAGACGCCAGGGGCGCTGGCCTTCATCACCGCCCTGTTCGTCACGCCATTGGCCGCTGCGTGGGCGTGGTTCCATTTCGCCCCGCCGCCAATGGCCGAACGGCTCGTTTTCCAGGCGGCCCGTGAAATTCCGGGATGGCGCTTCGAAAGGGCACCCATCGGCGCGGAGGCTCGGGAAATCCTTTCCACCACCAATTTGTTCAACGGCATCTTCACAGCGGCAGATGGTCGTCGGGTGACGGTCTTCGCGGCGGCGTGGCGTGGAGACACGCCGCGTTCCATGACGGTCGTGCACCACACTCCCGACATCTGCTGGGTCGGGGCTGGGTGGAGGCCCATCGAGGCAGGGCAACCAGACCATATCACTCTGCTCGTCGGCGGCCGAGAGGTCGCCTTCGAATGTCGTATCTTCTCGGTCGAAGGAGGGGGCCAATTGGAACTGGTGGTCTGGTGCACTCTCCTCAGCGGAGAGGTCCTTCGGGAATCAAGCCGGTGGTCGAAAGAGGAGGATTCCGCCCTGCACGGCCGTGCCCTTTCCGACCTGGCCGGCCGCCGGCTCGCGGCAAGCCAGTTCCTGCGCAATGTCGCCTTGCGTCGCTCCGGCACGGGCGAAAAGCAGTTCATGCGCTTTTCGACCTCCGCGGGTGTTTCCTGGCAGGAGGCGCTGGAGGTTCTCCGGGATTTCGCGCCGCGCTGGCTCTCTTTGCGGGTCGTTAAGTGACCGACGAACGGCAACTGACGCCTGGTTCAACAGCCCATGATCTTCGGTCATCTCGCAAGTTCCGGCACCTACGCCTATCTCCTCGCCAACCCAACATGGCGTTGGGTGTTCGAATGGCTCCAGCGGCTACCGGCCCGACCCGAACCGGGGGTCCTTCAGCTGCAAGGCGACGACATCTACGTCAACATACATGGATATGAAACGCTGCCAGCCGACAAGTGCCGCTTCGAAAGCCACCGCAAGTACGTCGACCTTCAGTTCTGTATCGCCGGAGGAGAGCTGATCGACTGGACCCTGGCGTCCTCGCTGAGCCCCGCAGGCCCCTATGACACGAGCACAGACGTGCAGTTTTACGATCCCCGACCCTCACTCACGACGCTCCAGATGGTTGAGCACCGTTTCGCGATCTTCTTCCCCGACGACGCGCACCGACCCAAGCGGTCCGACGGAGTCCAGTCGTCGGTTTTCAAGCTTGTGATCAAGGTGGCGCACCACCTCTGCGTCCCGTCGTGAAAGACGCCTGGCTTCCGCGCACCCTCAAGTCGAACCCGTCCACGCCTTTGGACTACCGCGTCGCCATCGGTCCGTCCTCGTTCGCGGAGGAGGATTCCACACCATTGCGCCTCCTCCACGACGCGGGTGTGGATGTTGTTCCGAATCTGCGCCGGTGCCGTCTGACTGAATCGGAAATCATCGAACAGTTGCGTGGCGCTGACGGACTCATTGCCGGTCTCGAACCGCTCAACCGGCGGGTCCTTGAGTCGGCCCGATCGAACTTGAAGGCCATCGCACGCGTTGGAATCGGGATGGCAAACGTCGATGCCGACGCAGCGCGCGAGTTCGGCATCCGTGTGTCCAATACCCCGGACGCACCGACCGAGGCGGTCGCCGAAATGACCCTCTGCGCGTTGTTGTGTCTTGTCCGCAATCTCGAATCGGCCAACCGAGCCCTGCATGCGGGCGAATGGCCCAAGAGCGTCGGTCGGAGCCTCGCTGAACTGAACATCCTGGTGGTGGGGTACGGCCGAATCGGCCGAAAGGTCGCCCGACTTCTTTCGTCCTTGGGTGCTCATGTCCTGGTCCAGGATCCGCTTCTATCCGCGGATGCGGATGTCGCCCCCTGCCGCAGAGTCACGCTCGATGAGGGACTCTCGGCGGCGGATGTCATCACCCTTCACGCCGGTGGCGCGGACGTCATTCTTGGCTCAACCGAACTGGCCAAGGTGTGTCCGGGCGTCATTCTCCTGAATTCGGCCCGTGGCGAACTGGTCGACGAGACGGCGCTCGTCGGGGCACTGGAGTCGGGCATCGTGGGCAAGGCATGGTTCGACGCCTTCTGGCAGGAGCCCTACACCGGTCCGCTCAAGCGTTTCCCACAGGTCCTGCTGACACCGCACGCATCGACCTACACCCGACGCTGCCGCCTGTTGATGGAAACCGAGGCGGTCCGGAATCTCCTCCGGGACCTCGAATCTGCCGCTCCCGCGGCCAGCCATCCGCGATGACTCGGCCGCAACCTCGATCGTCGTCGGACCGGCTTTCCATCGTCGCCGAACCGGAAGGGCCATGGTTGCTCCAGGCAGCGCGCACCATCGCGGAGGACGCCGGAAGGATCCTGGCGGAAGAGTTCCGCACGGGTTCCAGGGTGCGGTCCAGTGTCGGCAAGGACATCAAGCTGGAGGCAGACCTCCGCGCGGAGAAAAGCATCCTGGCTCGCCTCCGCCAGGCGGCCGACATCCCCATCCTCTCGGAGGAAAGCGGCGCGGACCCGGAATTTCACACCGCCGGCGAATACTGGGTCGTGGATCCGCTGGACGGAACCCTCAATCTCCACAGGCGCATTCCCCTGTCTTGTGTATCGATCGCCCTCTGGCGAGGCGATAAACCGGTGTTCGGAGTGGTGCATGATTTTCTCCGGGGGAGACTTTCAGCGGTGCCAATCCCGATCGGGCCTGGTGCAACCGTGTCCCCATCACGGTAAGTGCCATCCGTGATCCCGCGAATGCCGTGCTGGCAACCGGTTTTCCGTCGGCGCGCTCCTTCGACGATTCGGCTCTGCTCGAGTTCTGTCGCCAGTTCCGCCTCTTCAAGAAGGTGCGACTGTTCGGTTCCGCAGCGCTCTCTCTGGCCTGGCTGGCAGCGGGGCGTTTGGACGCCTATGCCGAGGACGACATCTGGTTCTGGGATGTGGCAGCCGGCCTGGCGCTCGTTGCCGCGGCCGGCGGCAGGTTTCGAAGGACTGCGGGAGCCGGTTCTTTCCAGGAGCGGGTTTGGGCGTGGAACGGCAGTGATGCCCTCTCCAAGTGATGATTCCCCTGGAAGCCCGGGAACCAGCGCCGCTCCGCGGAGGGAACGCCGCAAGACGTCCATCACTCCTTGTCGCGAAACGGCACCGGACGGACTACGCGGTCGCCACTCCCAGGAGGGCTGGCCTCCGATGAACCCGGTGCGCTGATACAGCGCAGCGACGCTCGCCATGAAGAATCTTGCGATGATCCCGGCCCGCATGGACAGCCAGCGATTGAAGCAGAAGAACCTTCGCGAATTGCAGGGGATCCCGCTCATCACGAGGGCGATTCGAAAATGCCGGGAGGCGGGTGTATTCGATGAGGTGTGGGTGAACTCAGAACACCCGGCGTTCGGGGAGATTGCCGCCGCGGAGGACGTGGCATTCCATCGGCGTCCGGCGGTTTTGGGGAGTCACGAGGCGACGAGTGAACAGTTTGTGCGAGAATTCCTGGAACATCATGAGTGTGACTTCCTGTTCCAGGTCCATAGCATTGCGCCGTTTCTGACTGTCCAGGACGTCCGCAACTTCGTCTCCGAGATGCTCACTGGCGCCTGGGACTGCCTGCTGAGTTACGAACCCGTCCAGATTGAATGCGCCCTCCGGGGTGTCCCGGTGAATTTCACGTTCGGCGAGAAGACGAATTCCCAGGAACTCGCGCCCATCCAACGCATCACGTGGAGCATCACCGGATGGCGGCGATCGACTTACCTGGCGGCCGCCACCGCGGGAAGGTGCGCAACGTACGCCGGAAGGGTCGGCTTTCGCGAGGTCAGCCGGCTCGCGGCGCACGTCATCAAGACGGAGGATGACCTGCGATTCGCCGAAGTGGTCTGTTCGTTGGTGAAGCCGTGAGGTCGTCGCGATTTGCCGCGTGGGGCCGGGTGAAATCCATCTGCCTGCCAGCCGCATGACTCGTCGGATCACCGAACTCGAAGGGCTGCGGGGTCTCCTCGCATGGTGGGTGGTCGTGGGCCACTGTCTTGGCTATTCCGGATACGCGCCCGAAGCCCTGCCCTTTGTCCTCAAGTTCGTGCGACAGGGCGTCCTTGCCGTCGATGTCTTCATCATCCTGAGCGGATTTGTCATCAGTTACCTGCTGGACCGCACGCGGATCGGGTACGGCGCCTTCGTTCTCAGGCGCATCTTCCGATTGCTTCCGGTCCTGCTGATCTGCATCGGCCTCGGTTTCGTCGTGCATCGCTTCGTCTGGATGCAGGCCGTCGCCCTTCAACCCTGGCCGGAAGGCCGGGAGGACATGATCTCGCACTGGTTTGACACCGAGAACAATCTCGGGTGGCACGTGCTCCTTCACGCGACCATGCTCCACGGCGTGCCGCCCCGTGAATGGCTTCTGTACGCCTCGGGCGCCCTGTTGGATCCTGCGTGGAGCATCAGCCTGGAGTGGCAATTCTACCTGGTTGCCCCGCTGATGCTGGCTGCAGTCCGGACCCGCGACTGGCGTTTCGCGGCCGTCGCCATTCCGTTCGCGTTCTGTCCGCCGATCGCCGCGAGAGTGGGCACCTGGGATTTTCCATCATTCCTGCCTCTGAAACTTCCGTTGTTCTGGCTCGGGATGGTCAGTTATCAGTTCTGGTCCGACGGACCGCGCACGTTCTGCAGGTCACCCCTGGCCCTGGGTTCGCTGGTGTTCATCGTGGCGCTCTTTCCCCTCTGGGGCGCCTTGCCACCCTGATTCCGCTCGTTGTCTGGGGCGGCGACACTCAGCGTCCTCTGTCGGCGTCGGGAAGGGCGCTGGCCCGCCCGGTAGGGGATCCAGCTTTCTAAATGGCGCAGTCCCGCAGTGGTTGGGCAGGATCTCGTATTCGACTTACCTGGTTCACCTTCCGATTCTGTTGTCTGCCCGGTTGTTGCTTTTCGAGATGGGATTCGGGCGAACCAGGCGTTGTTCTTCGCCCTGCTGGTGGTTGTCACGACTCCCGTCGTCCTGGTTTGCTCGCACGTGCTGTATTCCTGGATCGAGCGTCGAGGAATCGACCTCGGCCGCCGCCTCTCGGAGACCCCAACGGTCGAAGCAACCCCTGCAAGCGAGGCCCAAGCCTCCCCGTGAGCAGACCTCCTCTTTCCTTTGCGACCCTGTCGTGCCATGCGTTCGAAGTTTGCCCCGTTCGCAGCCGCCCCTTTGTGGATCGCGTGGAGCGCGTGTACCACGGCCACTGCGGCGGACCTGATAAGCATCGGCGATTCCGTGACTGCCGGTTCCGCGGCATCCGATTCTCCAAGGCCTGGCCGAACTCCTCGCCAGGACACGCGCCGACAGTCGCTGGGCAATCTCGCCTACGGGAGTGGCGGGATCGCCGACTACGCCTACCAGGCTTATCCCGGTTATTCGAACGTAGTGTTCCACACCACGTCGGTCGATCCCGTCCCGCCGGGAATGCAGACCGCCATTCTCGCTGGCTATAACGACATGCGCGACTTTGGAACGAATGCCGCGTTTTTGGAGCATTTCGAGCGTACCCTTTCCGCCGTGGTGGGCCGGGTGGCGCTTCCGGAATACGGCGAAACTGCGCGCATCCAGCGACCTTGTCCGCAAGACGGGGACTGGCAGCTCATCCCCCAGTACACGGGCGCCGGCGGCGCTATCGGGGTCCAATCCCAATCGGTCGGGGCGCAGCTCGAGTTCGAACTGACGGGGAGCATGCTCTGGTTGGTGTGCATGGCCCGTGCCCAGCCGGCGACGCCCTTCATGCCGGGACGGTCAGGCTTACCGTTCCATGGAGGCGGGACTCTTCGGTTGGCGATCGATGGGAAGGATTTCGGCGAACTATCCTGCTTTTCCGCATTTGGCAATCGAACGGCAGTGAATGGCTTCGATGCCTTCATCCCCGTGCCGCTCGACTATGCCCCCCATTTGTACCGTGTTACCGGGCTCGCTTCCGCCACCCACTCGGTGCAACTCACGGTCGTGTCCAATGCGACACAGGCAGGCTTTCTCTGGGGGGCCGGGAGCGCCGCGATGGGCAGTCGCTCGGACCTGCCGCGGGTGTGGGTCGGGGGCACCCTTCGCATGCCGGCCGACGGGTACGCCCAGCATTCCGTCCGGGGATCGGACACCGCGGTGGACGCCTTCGACGCCATCATCCGCGGCGTCTGCAACGATTGGTTTCGCGCGGGGGCCTCCGTGGGGTGGGTCGATGTCGACGGGTTCTACGATCCGTCTATCCATGTCTCGCCCGACCGGATCCACCCGACCGACGCCGGACACGCCGCCATCGCCGAGGCCTTCCTCTCCCAGTGGGAGAGGCTGCGAGCCGTGGGCCGATCGGACCACCAGACCCGATTGGAATTACTGGCCGAACCCGGCAGATTCGAAGTTATTGAGAGGTCCGCCGACCTTCACACCTGGACCGAATTCCTGCAATTGAAGCCCTCCATCCCACTCACGGCCTTTACAGACGAGTCCACGGAGGATTCGGTTCACTTCTACCGGCTGCGGCAGCCGTGAAGCCTTTCCCGCTTCGCGATCGTGGATGATGCTTTCCACGAGGATTCGAAGCGTTCCCAATCCGCCCCCTGAGTCGTATGATCACTCCCCGTGTCTTCCCTTGGTTTCCACTCTCCTTTGCACTTCTCCTCATGATGCCAACCCGGGCCGCCGAATCGGTGTATGCCATTGGCGATTCGGTCGTGGAAGGTGCCCACGCCAGCACGGCGGACAAACGATTCATCAACAGGATCGCGACACGCAGGAACTGGACGGTCACGTCCCTGGCCTTCGGCAGCGCAGGCGTGACCGATTACGCCCTTCAGTCGTATCCAGGATTCACTCGGAACGGCGTCGCGAGCCCCGACCATCTTTCCAACGGCCAGCACTCACTCCTCCTTGCCGGGTACAACGACATGCGGGACTGGGGCGCGAATGGCGCCTTCCTGGAACACTTCCAGCGAACGATGGGTGCGATCATCGCGTGGCTGACCATCCCTGACACCCAGAAGGTCCTGGCGCAATCATCGAACGTGATCCACACCGGTTCGTGGACTCCGAGCCCCGTTTACGGAGGAACGCTCGCCTCGAGTTCCTCCACACCGGGTGACACACTTCAATTCCAACTCGGCGGCACCACACTCTACCTCGTCTATCTTTCCAAAGCGGCCTCGGCGACTCCGTTCAATCTCGGGGTGTCGGGAAGACCGACGCCGACCGGCCCGGAGTTCGCCATCTCCATCGACGGCGCCGATTTCGGCGTGGTGGACGCCCACAACGCTTTTGGAAACCGCCGCGCCTTCCGCGGCGACGACTCCTTCGAACCGGCCCTCCTGGAATACGCGCCCCACCTCCTCCGTTTGAGCGGCCTGAACCGCGGTTCCCATCAGGTGACGGTGACCGTCCATTCCGCAACCAATGCCATGCCGGCAACCTTTGTGTGGGGTGCTGGAGACGAGGGTTTCACGAATGGCATCGCCGGCCCGGACGCCTGGGTGGGCAACACTCTGACCATGACACCCGAAGGCTACGCCCAATTCTCGACCAATGGTTCGCCCGAGGCCGTTGCCAGATTCAACCAGGTCCTCGCGTCGGTTTGCTCGGAACTTTACGGCGACGGTCTGAACGTTGTCCTCGCCGACTGCTCGGCGGCTTACACACCCGCCACCGGGGCGGATGAAAGTCTCGTTCTGCCCAACGATGCGGGGCATGAACAGATTTCTGAGGCCTTTCTCTCCCGGGCTGAACTGCGGTTCAGTCTCAAAGCGGCGTCACCGATAGAATTCCGGGTGGCGCTGGTTGGGCGGTATGGAGCAAACTACGACATCCAGCGTTCGGCAACCCTGGTGGACTGGTCGTCTCTCACTCAACTTCAGGGCGGTGATCAATCGACGGAATGGTCGTTGGTCGTTCCCTCCCAAGAGGCAAAGGAGTTCTTCCGGGTGATCGTCACGTCCGCTCTCCAGCAACCATGAGTCCGCCAAAGGTGAGCGTCGGTCTGATCGGCTGTGGAAGGATGGGGAGGACCCGCGCCGAGGCGATCGCCGCCTCCGGTCGGGGCTGCGTCGCCGCGCTCTTCGACCCGGGATCGGAAACGCCGGTGGAAGTCCCGCGGGTCACCTCTCCCGACGCCATCCTGGCCGATCCAAAGATCGATGCGGTGTTCATTTGCACGCCCAACTATCTCAACCAACCCCTGACACTCGCTGCGCTGAACGCCGGCAAGCACGTGTTCTGCGAGAAACCACCGGCCTTCACGGCCGCCGAGGTGGAGGCGGTCCGGCGTGCCGAGGAGGCGAGCCGGAAGAAGCTGATGTATGGCTTCAATCATCGGCATCACACCTCCATCAAGACCATGAAGTCCCTCGTGGACTCTGGTCTTTACGGAAAGCTTCTGTGGATGCGGGGGCGTTACGGGAAGAGCGTTGATCACAATTACCTTCAGACGTGGCGGGCACGAAGGGATCTCGCCGGGGGCGGCATCCTTATGGACCAGGGCATTCACATGCTCGACCTGCTTCTCCTTCTGGCCGGCGACTTCGACGAGATCCAGGGAATGATCTCGAGCCTCTATTGGCGAATCGAGGGCATCGAGGACAACGTGTTTCTCAACCTCCGCAACCGGCAGACCGGGGTGGTCGCCTCCCTCCACAGCACCATGACCCAGTGGCGGCATCTCTTCTCCCTCGAGGTCTTTCTCGAGCGCGGCTATCTGGTCTTGAACGGGCTGAAGACCCAGTCCGGAACTTACGGTGACGAAGTGTTGACCGTCGCCAACAACCGGACTAACGCCCCGGCGGCGACATGGGAGGATGAGGATCGCACCGTGTTCCACCTGGATACCTCCTGGGTCGACGAAACCGCGGCATTCCTCGACGCGATCCTCCATGACCGTCCGATCGTCGGGGGGTCGAGCAACGATGCGCTCCGGGTCATGCGGATCATCGATGCCATTTATCTCACGGAACGCCACTCGCGCGAGGAGCTCCATGAACGACTGCTCTGACCGGCGAACTTCCATCCCAGCCCAGCGCCCGCCATGGACAAAGCCGCAATCCTCTCAACGCTTAACAGGGCCTACTTCTCCGGAGATGCGGACGAGGCCGACATTCTGCGCCGACTCGCTGGAATGCTGAAGGAGGTTCGGGTTTTCGCGGACATCGGCGCCAGCCTGGGCCAATTCACCAAAGCGGCCAATGAATTCATGCAAGGCGGAACCATCATCGCCGTGGAGGCGGATCCCTTCCGGGCCCAGGAACTCGAGAGTAATGCCGCTCACTGGTCGGCCGGCGGACGGAATACGATTCGCGTCGTTCATGCCGCCGCGACGGACAGTGCGGGTTCCATCGCCTTTCAGACGACCAACTCCTGCGTGAGTGGAGGACTCAACCGCCATGATCTTGCGCATCTCCCAGAGTCGGTCCGCGCCGAAGTCCATTGGCAGGAGGTTACCGTGGAGTCGATCACCCTGGATGATCTTTTTGCGGATCAGATTCCCGACTTCGTGAAAATGGATATCGAGGGTGCTGAACTGCGCGCCTTGCACGGTGCCAGGCGGATCCTGAGGGAGGGAAGAACCGATTGGCTCGTGGAGCTTCATGATTTCAAGGGACAGCCCCCCATGACAAAAGCGGTCAGAAAATGGATGCGACAGCACGGATACAGCTGCATTCCTCTCGAAATCCATCAGCGTTGCCTCTTCGTGCGCGCTCCCTGGTCGCGGTATCCGATTCTCGCGGCGCGTGGACTTGTCGTAGCCCTTCTGATCCGGCTCCGAGGCTGGGCAAGGGCACTCCGTCGAAGCTCGTAAGCGCCTCCGGGTTCCCGGCGGTCGAGCAGCCAGACTGGTTTCCTGAATCCCATGTGCCATTCCCAGGTGGACCAGTCAGATCCATCCTCTCCGCCAGAACCTTCCTCCACCCTGCCGTGCCCGGAAAAGGGTGCTCTGGCCCAAGCCATGCCTGAGCGGGTCTGCGGCGCCGTGGATCGCTTCCTCTCCATCCTTGGCAGGAAGCGCCACGAGCTCGTGTTCATGCTCGTGACCATGGCGAACCCCGCCGTTCACCTCATCGCGCTTGTCGTCTCGATGAAACATCTCAGTGCCCGGGAGCTTGGGATTATCAGCACCGCCGCCATGATCCCCTCTTACGCGGCGTTTCTCCAATTGGGGATCTTCTCAGGTCTGCTGCGAAACCTGCCTTACTTCCTTGGCGACGGCCAGGAGGAGAAGGCACACGAATTGGCCCGCAGTTCCAACGGATTCGCGACGGCTCTCGCACTGGCGACTTCGATCTGCATGCTGGCAGTTGCATGGTTTGGATCGGCGCGCGGCTCCGATTCACTTGTGACCCTCGCGTTGACCACCATTGCATTCGCCCTTTTCGCCGCTCCGGTCAATACACACGCAGATGTCGTCCTGCGGGGCCACGGTCATTTCGGGCGGCTCGCTCTTGCCATTGCGGGCACGCAGGCGGTGAGCCTTGCCTCCATCGCCTTGATTCCCTGGCTGGGCGCCACGGGCGCCGCTCTCCGCGTCGCGATTGCCGCTACAGGGTTGGTCGCATTCCGCTGGACTGCCGGAGGCTACCGTCTGAGCCTTCGGATGCGCTGGAGTGACTGCAGGGAACTCGCCAGGATCGGATTTCCGCTGATGCTGTCCGGGGCCCTTTTTTCTCTGCTTGCGGTCACAGATCGCACCGCGGTGGCCCTCATGCTCAATGCGGAACAGGTCGGTTATCTCGCACTGGCCGGCATGATCATGCAGGGATTGCAGGTGATTCCGCAGTCGCTGAGCTTGGTCGTCTTCCCAACCATGGCCCGTGACTTCGGGCGTCACCGTTTGCTTTCCAGACTTCGGCGCCACGCCGTCATCAATCTTGTCTTCAACCTCGTGACGGTCGTTCCTGTAGCCGTGACCCTTTACTTTCTCATCGGCGAAATCGTCGTGCGCTTTTTCCCAAGGTACCTGCCTGGCCTGGGAGCCGCTAAAGTGACCTGCCTGGCCAGTTGTTTCTGGGTCTCCCTGGGTGTGGGATCGGTGTTTGGGGTATCCGGCCGGATCATGCCGTACCTTCTCGCACTGGTCGCGGCCATCCTGGTCGTATTCGCCGGCAGCCTGATCGCCATCCGACTCGGTTATGGAATTGTCGGCGCCGCATGGGCCCGGCTTACCGGCACGGCCCTGCTTTCCCTGTTCACCATCGGCAGGGCCTTCTGGATCATGCGAAACCCCGATCGGACCTGAGGATGCATGCAGCGCCTGCACCCAGGAACCGACCCCAGACTGCAATCGCGACTCAACATGTTCGCTCCCCTGCAGGCACGCCGGTGGCTCCGACTGCTGCAGCACGATCCCGTCTTTGGATTCCGCTTTCGAGAGAATCTCAGGCTTCCAGCAGATTATCTTGGCTTCACGTTTTCCACCAATGCGCTGGGTCTCCGCGGCGGAGCAAACCCACTTGCGGGAAACGTCATACTCGGCACCTCGTTCGCAATGGGCATGTGCGTCGACGATGGCTCCAACTGGTGGGATGTGGCCCTCTGCAAGAGCGACTGGCTGAATCTGGGCTTGCCGGTCGGAATTGTGGAGATGGAGAGAATGCTGGAGACCCTGCACCGGGGCCGCCGAGGATGCGCCCTCTTCGTATATCACCCGAACCTTCTGCAGCAATGCGTCCTCATGCAACGGGTATGGCGCGCCGGCGGCGACGTGTTCCGCGCCCTGCGGTGGACCACTGCCTGGTGGAAGTGCTGGTGTCTGGAGGTGCGTCGCCGGGTCCGCTCCGCCGTTCTTCGGCACCGGGGTGAACTCATCCGACTTCCCTCGGCGGCCGGGGGCCACGAAATCGACCTTCGCTACTGCGTGACCGATCTCAATGCCCACGGACAACTCCTGGCGGAAATGGCAGACCGTCTCGCCCGGATGCTCGGCAGCTTTGCGCGGGCCGTCGTCCTCCGGTTTCCGATCGAGCAGGAATTGGTGCCCCCTCCGTACAGGTCACCCCATGTGGATCACGCCGTGAATTGCTATGCTCGAATGTGGGAAGCCTTTGGACGCCCGCTTGGATCCGTCGCAAATGTCACGATCCACGATCTCGACGGGTTTGACATCAACCACTATTACTGTCGGGACACCCATTGGAATGTTGAAGGAAACCGCTTCTTTGCCCACCACGCCCAGACCGCGCTCTCGCGCCTGTGAACGCCGCCGCCCCGCTTGAATCAACCATCATGACCCGTCCGGTTTCATCGACGATCGAACACCACCAGGCCCAGGATGCCTGGGGTTCCTTGAAGCGGTCGTCCATTGGAGGTGCGCTGCTCGCCGGACCGCTCCTGGTCGAGGGCGCAGGCATCGTCCACCGCTACACCATCGAAGCGCTCCTGGCGGTCGGAACCTGTGTCGCCGCGGCCGTCGTCGCCTTCACAGCCCGTGGCGCCCACAACGCCGGTCGCCGTCCGATCGTCGGAAAACCTTGGTATCTGCTCGTCGCCCTGTTCGGTCTCACGTGGATCGCCCGATTCATCCTCGATTTCCATGATATGGACCTGTTCGGGTACGGGATCAAACTCGGCATCTCATACCTGACCATGCTTGTTGTGATCGCGATTCTGTGTCGGGGTCGCTACTTCAGGTCCGTGCAGGAGGTCTGCCTTGCCATTGTCCTCGGCATCGCGATCTACGGCGCTGCGAATCTCGCCGCCCAGGTCATCGGCATCACCCCAGGGCGCTCCGAGGAACAGATTGAGCGTTTTCGATCGCGGTTCGAATATGTCGATTTCCGGTGGCTGCCCCCTCTTGCCAATAGCAATGGCGCCTTCAGCATGCTCAACATCTTTGGACTCGGGCTGGCCTTGCGTGTCCCCTTTTTTTCTCGGGGTCGACTTCGCGTGCTGTCTTCAGCGGTCGTGTTGCTGGCTGTCGTCGTCCTGGGCGTATGCGCCGTTCTGGTTCAATTCCGTGGCACAATGCTGATCATCCTGATGTCCATCGTCTGGATCCTCGTGGGCAGGGACCGTTGGCGGATGGTGGTCGATGCCGTCTGTCTTGTGGGAATGGTCACTGTCCCGTTCCTGTTTATCCACCTCTACGGCTGCAATCTTCTCGAGGAACTTCTGCCGAGAAGGGTCGTCGCCCTGCTCGGCACCAATCCCGAGTCGGTTTACACCCTCAGCGGCCGGGCCTACTTCTACAACTACGGCTTCGATTGCCTTCACGATCCCGCCACCCTGTGGCTGGGTGACGGCCCCGGCAAACGCGACGCCACCCCCGGCCTGATGGAGGCCGGATTGCCGGAACTCGGCGTCACCATCGGCTTTCACCAGAGTTTTCTCGACATGATCATTCCCCACGGAGTGATCGCTTCTTCCATTGTGTTCGCGGCGATCGGTCGCTTGTTGTGGCTCTGTCTCTTCGCACTCCGGCGGCGTCCGCGCGAACGCCGTATCGTGCGCCCCATCTATGTCGGCGCGCTCGCGCCCATCGGAGTGGTCGCGAGTGGAAGTTGGATCGACGGACCATTCGGGTACTTCCCGATTCTTTTCCTTGCGCTCTTGCCGGCGTTCTCCTGGATTTTGCCGATGGCAACTTCGGCTCCGAAACACTGTCAGCCCCGCGAGAGCGCAAATGGCGATCTCGTGAAAACGGACGCATTGCCCATCGCGGCGGCCGCGACCTGAATCCGCGCGCGTCGAAAAAGGAGAAACTAAAAAATGGGAGTCGGCGCCAGGCTGGCGGATTGGGTGGGCAGGATCTGGTGGGGGAATTCGGGGAATCTCGCCCGTATCGGCCGGTTGCGAAACGCACACTCGGGCCGGCGGGCATTCCTGATCGGCAACGGCCCGAGCCTGCGCCCGGAAGACCTCGATCGCCTCCGCAATGAAGTCACTTTCGCCGCCAACAAGATCTTTCTCCTGTTCGATCAGACGGCTTGGCGGCCTACTTACTACAACGTCGAGGACCTCCTCGTCATCGAGCAGAACTATCGCCGCATCAATCAGCTTCGAGGCTTCACGAAGCTGCTCAATGCAAATCACCTTCCCCCGCGATGGAAACGCGACGAGGACACGGTTTTCTATCGGCTGACGTTCCTCCCGCCAAAGGCCTACCCGGGATTTTCCATCGAACCGTCGCAGGGCCTCTGTTGCGGATACAGCGTGACTTATTCGAGCCTTCAATGGGCAGTCTACATGGGCGCCCGGGAGATTTATCTGCTCGGAGTCGACTTCTCATTCTCCGTTCCCAAGTCGAACCCAAAGGGATTTGTCACTCACAGTGGCGAACAGAATCATTTCTCGTCCGACTACCGGCAGCCGGGGGAACGCTGGGTGGTTCCCCGCTTGGATCTCCAGGAGCAGGCGCTCCGTCACTCTCGCGATTGGCTGAGCAAGCGCGGCGTCCGGGTCTGCAACGCCACGCGCGGAGGTAAACTCGAAGTCTTTCCCAGGGTCGAGTTCGACCGGTTGTTTGAAGACCGTGCGCCCACGGCTCCCCATCCCACATGACGGGCCACATTCTCCTCGTCGGGTGTGGTGCGATCGCAGATCTGATCTATCTGCCGGTGTTGGCGACGGATCCCTGGCGCCACCGGGTCCGGTGCGTGGACCCGAATGAACGCGTGTTACGGGAAACGACGTCGCGCCACGGGTTCGCGCCCGCTGGACCGGATTATCATCCCCTTCTCAGCGAGGCCGCCGTTGCCATCATCGCCACCCCTCCGCGATTCCACTACCCGATCGCCCGGGACTGCCTCGAAGCGGGCCTGCACGTCATCAGCGAGAAACCCCTCACCGACACGCATGCCGAGGCCGTTCTCCTGGTGGAAGCCGCCAGGAAGGCCGGGCGGCTCCTGATGGTCAACAACACCCGTAGGCTGTACCAATCCTCTCAGAGGATTCGAGACCTTCTCACCTCCGGCGAACTCGGAGAGGTGCTGTCGATTGACTACAGTGAGGGCGCTCCGTTCGCGTGGCCGACGGCGTCAGGCTTCTACTTCGATCCGAGCCAGGGCGGCCGGGGCGTTCTTGCAGACCGCGGCTCCCATGTCCTGGATCTCTTCTGCTGGTGGTGCAGCAACCAACCGACTCTCCTGGAGTGCCGGTTCGATCGCGACGGCGGCGTCGAGGGCTTCTGCGACGTCCGACTCGGGTTGCCGCGCGGTCAGGCCCGTCTGCGCCTGAGCTGGCACAATAAGCTTGCGAATCGAATCCGCATCCGGTGTGCCCGCGGTGAAATCGAAGCGGGCATTTACGATTTCCGGGAAATCATGATTCGCCGGAATGGACGGGCCCGGCGAGCGGAGATGCCGGCCGCCGAACGAACCTTCGAGGATTACGGCCGAACCTTCATCAAACGAGCGCTCGATGCCGCCGTTCAAAACGGTATTCCACCGGTCGTCGCGAGCGACGTCCTTCCATCTCTCGCCCTGATCGACGACTGCTACGCCCGGCAGCAGAACCTCGACTTCGAGTGGCTCTACAAATTCCGCCAGGCATCCGGGTAGAGCGGGCGCTCTCCGCGGAGTTTCGGAATCCTGCACCTGCGCGACCTTCCTTTCGGCATGTCGATCGAGAGAGTTCTGGTAACAGGCGCCGCCGGTTTCATCGGCGGCAGGGTCGTTGAACGTCTCCGGTCCGAATCCGGGGTTGAGGTTCGGGCCGGCGTCCGGGGTTGGAAAGGCTGCGCTCGTGTCGCGCGACTTGGAGTGCCCCTGGTTCGATGCGATCTCGGCGATCCGGACTCGTTGCGCGTCGCGATCGAGGGCACCGAGACCGTGATCCACTGCGCCATGTCCGATGCCGCGAGCATTGTGGATGGAACGCGCAATGTCCTGGAAGCCGCCACTCATGCCGGTGTCAGGAAGGTTGTCCATCTGAGCACGGGAGACGTCTACAGCGAATTGCAGGGATCGGTGACCGAAAACGGCGCGCGCGAAATGATCGGGGACTGGTATAGCGACGCGAAACGATCAGCGGAAGAGTGCTGCGCGGCCTTTGCGGCGGGTGGTCTGGGACTCACCTTGCTGCGGCCCGGAATTGTCTATGGCCCCTTCTGCTATGCCTGGACTCAACGCATCGGGATGCGCCTGGCGGCAGGCCAGGTCTCGCTCCTGCCCGAGGCGCAGAACGGAGTGTGCAATGCGCTCTTTGTCGATGACCTGGTGGAGGCTATCACGGTCCTGCGCCATCCGGGACCCGGCGACGGCCGTGCCTTCAATGTCAACGGACCGGAAATGGTCCGATGGAATCAGTACCTCACCGCATTTGCCCAGGCCTTGGGTGTCCCACCGCCGTCTCCGGCCGCGGGGAACCGCACAACTTGGAAATCGCGCCTTCTTCAGCCCGCGCGCCAGACAAGCCGGTGGCTTCTCAAGCGCTATCAAAAGCCTATCATGCAGCTTTACTCCCGGAGCAGGTTCGCCAATCGCATCATGAAGGGCATGGAAGCCACCTTCAGGGCGACCCCGGAATCCCGCGAACTGGCCGTCTACGGCCGCCGGATCCATCTCGACGACTCCAGGCTGCGCACCGAATTCGGATGGGCGGCCTCGACGCCGATGGCCGAGGGCCTCCGCATCGCCTCCCAATACCTTAGAGTGTTCGGTCTCGTCGACTGAACGGCCGGTGGCGCCCGCCAGGATCCCATGAACGCGTCCCCTCAGTTGTCCGTCGCGATCATCACGCGCGATCGGGCCGACGAACTCGCAGGGGTCTTGGATTCCATCGCCACTCAGGACTGCCAGGATTTCGAGATCCTCGTCGCCGACAACGGTTCTCTGGCAGAAAACCTCCAAATCATTCGCGAGATCGCCGCCCGGCATCCCAAGGTCCGACTGATCGAACTCGGCTCCAACCTTGGGGTGGCCGGTGGTCGAAATGCGATCCTGGCCGTTTGTCGCGGCGACCTGATCCTCGAGATCGATGATGATGCGCTGTTGGGACACGCGTCGGTCCTGTCCCACGCCGTCGGCCAGATGCGGAGGATGCCGGATGTCGGGATTCTTGCGTTTAAGATCGTCAATTTTCACACTGGTGCCATCGACCGCCACGAGTACCCATTCCTGACCAAGAAGCGGGATCCGGACGCGCCCGGCGATACCACATGGTTCATCGGTTGCGGGCACGTCATCCGGCGGGAGCTCATCGCCCGGATTGGCGCCTATCATGATTTCTTCCCCTATGGCGCCGAGGAACTCGACTATGCGTTCCGCGCCCTGGATGCCGGTTATCGGATCTTCTACGACCCGCGTCTGTTGGTCCTGCACAAGAAATCGCTCAAGCATCGAATCGTCGATCCCGTGGAATTTGGCGCTCTCAGCTTGAAGCAGCGATTGAAGGTCGCCCTGCTCAACCTTCCATGGCCCATGTGTCTGACTTACTTTCTGGTGCGCGGATTTCTTTACTCTCGAAGGTTGAGGCATCCAACGGTCATTTCGCGGGCGTTGCGAATGCTCTGGGCAGATCGGCAGTATCTGATGACTCATCGCCGAAGGATTCAATGGGGCACAGCCTGGCAGATCCTCAAGCTGAAGGGACCCTTGCTGTTCTGATCTGATCGCTATTCAACCGGATATGAATTGGCCAACGATGATCGTAATTCGCGCCAGAACTCCATCTCCATCCTTAAGGCCTTTCGCCTGATCGAATCCATTTCGGGCAAACCCACGCGTCACGAGTACGTCGACAAAAGCCGCGAGGGGGACTGCGTCTGCTATATCTTCAAATTCGCGAAGAATCACAAAAGACCTCGCCGCCAGGTTCCAATAAATCCATCGCAGCTGGTGGCAACGCTGACGACCGCAGGATAGGACGGCCGCGTAACGTGCCCGCCACCTGCCCGGGTGCGGCCGGTCGGATTGCGGCCGCGCATGGCGATCGAGGGACCAACGCAAACGCCCCCGCCGGGCGAGTCCAGCGGGGCGTTTGCGTTTGAGTGGTTTCCCGGAAACGCGGTCAACGCCTACCTGCGCCGCCCCGACCACCAAGCCGCCACCATTAGCCCAAGGAGGGCGGGTAGGACGGTCCGTGCGGACCCTTCTGGCACAACCGCAGGTGGGCCTGCCATAGTGAGGCCCACGGTCGCCGGTAGAAACCCGGGATCCAACGGCGCGCCCACAGCATTCCCGAGGGCGTTCACCGTCAGCATCAGGGTAGTCGATCCCTCCGTCAGTCCCGTAAATGTCAAGGTAGCGAGGGTGAAGTCCGTGGCCTGGAGCGCGTCCAGGTCCGCCGCATCATCCAGCGACAAATCGAATAGATTGAGCACACCGGGAATGGAGTCGTCAAAACCCGAAATGGACCCTAAACCGCCGAGGTCCAATTGGTCTCCTAACGCAGGATCGCCAAATCCAACGCCCTGGAACTGAACGGCCGATGCGTCAAAGTGCACATCGAGGTCGAAGGCTCCGAGCGATTCAGGACCGCCACTGGCGAGACCAGAAATGTCCAGGGTCAGCTCGAACGGAATACCGATTTTCGCGGCCTGCGCAGGAGGATTTAAGGAGAGTTGAACGGGATCGGCGGCGAAGGATGTCTGGAGGCTGCCGCCCAGGAGTCCAAGGACCAACAGCGAGATTGTCGGATTCATGGCAGAATGATTGGAACAGTCGCGTGGCGGGCCAGTGGACTACTCTGTGGGACCTCCGGGGTAGAGAAGCGTGATCAGGATCCGCGCATCCAGCAAAGTAATGCGCCCGTCACGGTCCAGGTCCCGGGGGTCCAGCGGGCCGAGGGCCGGTTGATTCCGGCCCATGAGGACGATCAACAAGTCGTCCCGGTCCACGTCTCCATCCATATCCAGATCGCCCCTGGCATAAAAATCGAAGATACGTTCTGCGCGATATACCGTGAAAGCGATCGCATCGGGTTGTGTCGGGTCAACGTCGCGCACAGCCAACTCGAAAACCTTTTCCGCCGGCTCCGTGTGCGTGACCTCGATGAGCCGGGCATTCTGCCAGGTGTTCACGCCGTCGATGTTGACGATGAACCCGAAGGTGATGAGAACATTGTGCGTTAGGAGCTCCCAATCGGAATCCCCAAGCGCGGCTGAGAACAGCCTTTCGGGGGTGCCGGTGCCGTATTCCCAAACCTGCCGAACCGTCCTGGCGACGGGATCGAGGGAAAACTCGACCGCCCGACTGTAGTTCTGGTCGTTGGGGACTTTCGGATCAAAGGGGCTCGCGCGGTAGTTGCCATTGTCGAACATCAGAAGTGTGCCGGCAGGAGTTAATCGCGGTGCATGCTGGTGATACTGCCATTCAAAGGGCGTGCCCACTGGCTCGAAAAGGTACGGCTGAAACAGCGGACTCCAGTTGGCATGCGGTCCGAGGATCCAGATGAGTTCGCCGGTGGAATGCGAAAACTTCACGACCGCATCCTGGTGGCGACTCGACACCACGATCGAGTCGTCGCTTGGGTCGTAGAACACCGCGTTCGAATGGCTCCAGTCGTACTCCCCATTGCCACCGATCGGGTTCAGGGAATCGTAGCCGATTCTCACTGGATCCAGGATATCGATGAGGTGCCATTCATGAAGCATCGTGCCGTCCGCCCGTGAGATCTCGTCGATGATGTCGTAGAAAACCCGTCCCTGCGCCGCGGGGGCATTGGGATCCGTCTCGCTGGTGGGAAGATTGTCCACGGTGCGCACCCCCTGCCGCAACACCAGCAGCGTTCCCATTTTCGTGGGGAAAACGTCGTGGTGCACAGGAGTCGGGAAGGTCCAGACATGGATATCCGTTCCAAGAATGTCCATTTCGCGAACGTCAGTGCTGCTGAAGAGGAAGTTACCGTTTGCCAGTTGGCGGATATTTGAACCGGCGGGGCGTGTGAGATACCACACCACATCGCCGTGTGCATCCAAGGCCATCGTGTAGTTACTGTACTTTCCCTTCGGATCATTACGGGGTCCGGTCATGAACACGGTAAAGCCCGGTTCCATGCGCGAGGGATCGCTGACCAGCACCTCGCGGGGAGGGAAGTTCGACGGCAACGGATCGGTGTTGAACGAGAGAAGATTCACCGCGGTCGCCTCGCTGCCGCTCATGTCCTGAACCGAAACCCGGATGGAATAGTTGCGGCCGGGCTTGAATCCACAAACCGCCTGTGAATGGCCGGTTGCGTAACGAAAAAAGTCCCGTCGCCAGCTCTCGACGCCGTCCGAGACTTCAAGAATCAATCTTGCAGGTTCGGACGTCGTGAGTTCGATCACGCAGGACAAAGGGGCGACCGGAACCGTGCTCAATGTCGGTCCTGAGAGGATTGCAGGCGCCGACTTCGCCTCGGGACTCAGCAGCAAACAGAGCGTCACCAGCAAGGCCGTGAACCTGCCAATTGGAATTGTACAAGAACCGCCCCACAGGAAGTTTGTGTGGGTCGTTCCGAATTTCGGGAGTACCGCCTGGGTCATCGTTTGCATTCCTTTCATTACAGCATCCTCCGCAGACCATGCAGGGTTCTCCTGGGCCCTCCCCCCCGTCCATATGGGTCACGAACCGGGAAGTATCCGACAGCGCAGTGTGTGGAGCATCAAACGGCCCCTCCCGGCAAGCGTCAAGTGGTTTTCCAATGGAAAATGGGGCGGAAACATCCAAGCCCACCACGGCGTGAAGAGGCGAAACTTGATTTGCCGCGGCGCCACGGTGAGATTCGCCTGCCGGCCTGGCTCGCCCGCGAATGGGGCCCACCGCAGGGCGACACCGGTCTTGAGACCTCATGAGGACGACCCAAGAAATGGTCCGGCTCAATGTCGAGCAGGCGAAGTACTACGATGCGATCCACTCCGCCGAGGCAGGGAGTCGTCATGGAGGCTATTCCCGGACGAGGGCGGCGAATTCGCTCACGCGGCTTTGGGCCGTGTCCCTGACAGCAGATCGCCGTACAGATCGCCGGCGTCGATGTCCTGGTCGCAGAAAAGCTCATCGGCGCTGGATCGCGGCTCACGCCGGAGGCGCCTTTCTGGAGATCGGCTGCTTCTCCGGGAGCCAGTCCACCTTCCAATTGGCGCAGGTGTCAGGGACTTATCTGGGAATCGACCTTAGTCCCAAGGCGGTCAAGGCGCTGAATGTCAAATTTCAGGAGTCGGGATTATCTGACCGGGCCCATGCCGAGACCATGGATTTGCTCGTTATGGATGAGAATCGGGAAGTTCGACGTGATCTACAGCCATGGAGTGCTGCATCACTTTGAGAATCCCGAACCGCTTTTCGACAAGTTATGGGCGATCACCCGAGCTGATGGGGTTCTGCTGTTCTACGAGCCGTGCGCCGTCAATCCTGTCTACCGGCTCCGCGGGTCCGCCTACCGCCCTTTTCAGTCGGATGCACCATGGGAATGGCCATTCCAAAGGCGAACGATTCAGGCCCTCGAAAAGCGCTTCTCAGTGGTGGACGGATTCGGGTGGGGGCGACACAGCCTTCTCCTCAGCGTGCTGGTCGGGGCTGCCATGGGTCGGCAATGCACTCACCCGCGTGTACGGTCGCATGGTCCAGAGGGAAGTCGCAACTGGCATCGATGCGAAGGTCTGGCACAACTCGATGGTGATGGCGCTATCGGCCGCAGGCGCGCGGGTTGAAACCGGCCCCTAGCTTGGCTTAGCTAGCTAGTAGGCATTGGTCCGATCGAGGAACGTCAGGATCATGATCTGCACGTCCAGCAGCAGGCTCCAGTTCTCCAGGTAGTAGATGTCATACCGCACCCGCTCCGCCAGGTCCGTATCGCCGCGCAATCCGTGGATCTGCGCCCATCCGGTGATCCCGGGCTTGGTGGTGTACCGCGCATTGTAGTGAGCCACCTGCTCGCTGAGTCGCTCCGAGTGATACGGGCGCTCCGGGCGGGGACCGACGAGACTCATGTCGCCCTTCAGCACGTTCCAGAATTGGGGGGTTTCGTCCAGGTTCCAGCGTCGCATCGACCGACCGATCGGCAGGACGCGCGGATCCTGGCGCAGGGTGCGACTGATTCAAATGATCGTCCTTCTCCGACCCCAGGCGCATGCTGCGCAGTTTCCACATGATGAAGCTGCGCCCATTCCGCCCGATTCGCTCCTGTCCAAACAAGCACGCCGGCCAGCGTCCTCCCGCCAGATCCGCCAACCACAGTAGAGAAAGACGGGCAGTGACGCGACCAGGCCCACCAATGCACCCACGATATCCACGAAGCGCTTTAGGCAGCGGTTGCTGAGACGGTCCAGGGGCAACCGGCTCACGCCAAGAACCGGAACCCCGCTGATCGTCTCCAGTTCAAGCCCGGAAATCAGGATCTGGAAAGTAGGAGGGAATGACCTTGAACTGGACGAAATGGCGCTCGCAGAGGTTCGCAAGGGAGACCATTTCTCCCATGCTCGGGTCCAGGTCCGCCACAACCACCATGTCGACCTGCCGTCCAGCAGGCCTCCACCAGGTCATTGTAGTCTCCCAGCCGGGAAACCTCGGAGGGCGGGAGCGCGGCCAATCGCCCCGCCGCCGATGGCACACAGCCCACGACCTCGTAAGGGTGACTGGGGTCCATCAGCGATGGATTGACAGAGCTTCGTCGTCATCCGTGTTCCAGCCGACAAACAGGACGCGACTTCGCAATCGCGGGGCGAGCGAGCCCCCCTGAACCGCCCGTATAGAAGAGGGCGCGCCACCCGACCAGCGCGATGGCGGAAGCCAGGGCCGACGAAGCCGCGTAGATGCGCGAGATCGGGGGATCGAGCTTCAACGCCAGGCTCACCCCCAAATACAGGACGAACCACGTCATGATCGAACGCGCGACCAGCAGAGCCGTCCGCCGCAAGCCGAGAATATGACGGGTCTGTATGCGCCGGTATACATCAAGTAACCCGAGGAGGAACGCCGCCCCGACGGCAAACAACCCGCGTACTGCCGGAGGGATGGCGGCACCGGAAGAGCCACGCCGAAACGTGATCCAGCCCGAATAGAACCTCATCCAGAAGGCCGCCATCAACGCGAGCACAACGGCCACAAGATCCCCAAGAACGCCACAAACGACAGGGCACCCATCAGGTCGGAGCGTCCCACGAGGGTGATCTCCGAGTTCGCAGGCCGGCCGGCCGAAATCGCTGCGCTGGAAACCTCCATGCCACCTACGCTTCGGCAGGCTGCTCACCCACCTTCCGACGCAAGCTCGCAGTTATCCTGGTGGTACGGAGATCGACCCAGCGACCTCGGGTGCCCAGCGCGATCGGCGACATATCACCCGGCATGCACCCCAACTCCGGTCCCCCGTCGGCTCCCAGCGCGGTCTCGGAGCGTGGCAGAACCGGCCTGCGGTCGCCCGATTGTTGGGCGGGGGAGCATGGGGCCTCTGACCTGTGAATCCGTCGTCTCATCCCATGTCCGCGTCCCCATCCGTCACGGTCGTTCTGACCAACTACAACACTGGAAACTACGTCGGCAGCGCGATCCGCAGCGTTCGGATGCAGACCTATACCGACTGGCAGCTTATCGTGCTGGATGATGCCTCCACCGATGACAGCCTGGACCGCATTCGCGACGCCGTCATTGCGGAGTCCAGGGCGTGCGTTGAAATCATGCCCCGAAACTCAGGGGGACCCGGTGTCCCACGAAACCGTGGGGTGGAGATGGCCCGAGGACGATGGGTGGCCTTCCTGGACTCTGATGACCTTTGGCACCCCCGCAAATTGGAACTCCAACTCAAAGCCTCTGAGGCCACGGGAGCACGTTTCGTCGCTACGAGACGCCGGTCGTTTCGGCGGGATGAAGAGGTTGATTTTGCAGCCATCCGCGGGGCTGCAAGGCACGAGATTCGTGCACACGCCCTCACCCGCCCGCCTGGGGCGGGAAGTCCTTTACGTCCAGTGTCCTGGGAGAGAGATCGCTGTTTCTGCACCACCCCTTTCCTCCAGAGCGCCGCTACCAGGCCATCGAGGATTACTGGTCCTGGTTGCAGATCCATCGCCATGCGGTGGCGTGGAGTTGGCTGATGCATTACCCGCTTGTGTATTATCGCCTGGCAGACACCTCCATCTCCCGTTCCCGAATCGCTATGATTCAAAAACACTGGATGTTATACTCGGATTACTTCGCCGGATCGCGCTTGCGCGCAGTGCGGCGGATGGGATGCATGGCGAGCTACGCCGCGCTGTCTGTGCTTCGGCTAATCGCCGAAAAGGTTGTTCGCGTGCGTTGAGCGCCTGTAAAGACGTCGGCTCCGCCACGCTTCTCTCCCGGCCGCAAATGCCGGCGATGAGCGTCCCAGTTCCGCTCCCCGACAGCTTCGCGGCCAGCATTGACGACTGGCTCGAAAAACTGCTCGGGGGTCGACAACCTCGAGCTCGATGCTCATGACCGCGATCCGCCGATCCTCCCATGTCACAAAGTGACTTTTTCGTTTGCGGAGCCAGTCGCGGGTTTCCGTGTTCTTGCGAAAAGTGCGGGTGGCGTTGACTCCCCGAAGCAGCCGGCTCGGCGCGAAGCTTGCGTCGGGCGTCCGCATATGGGGAAGAAACCGCCCTGGCTGGGGTGGCCGCGGCATCTATGTCTATCGAGAAGACCTCGAGCCGGAGCTCAGCGTTCTGTCGAAGTTTCTCTCGCCAGGCGCCGTTTTTGTCGATGTCGGTGCCAATGTTGGGGTGTATTCGCTCTCGGCGGCGGCCTTGGTCGGACCCCACGGGACCGTTGTCAGTGTCGAGCCCTTTCCCCAGATCCTCGCACAGCTCTGGGAAAACGTCTCCGCGAATGACTTCGGATCCATAGTGCGAATCCGAAACTTTTGCGCCTCCGATATCACTGCCCCTGCCACACTCTGGCTTAACCACGGCAGACCCCATTCCTTCTCCCTCATCCGGGCAGGGAATGCAGCCGGCCTCTCAGTGTTAGCGGTTCGACTCGATGACCTCCTCGGCTGGGAACGGCTGGAGAGACTCGACTATCTCAAGATCGACGCTGAGGGTTCGGAACTCGGCATCCTGAATGGAGCCAAATCTTTCATCGAAGGCTTCCGTCCGATCATTCAGCTCGAAGACGTAGACCGGACGCTCAGCCGGCGCCTCGACGAGTACACTGCGTTCAGTGTCGCCGGAACCCGAAACTCGCTTCTCATCCCCACGGAGCGACACGGTGTCGCGGATGATCTGGTTCGGGAGGGCTGGACGCCGGCTGAGTGACCCAGCCTCTCGTCCTTGTTCCACGTCCACCAGTGGGGCAGTGGCAGGACACCAGGCGATCCTCGGACTTTGGGGATCGGACCGCGACTCATCGCGGCGCAGGCTTGAACTCCGACCCCGTTTTAGTGGTCACTTCCCCTCAAGCGTCCCTATGCAAGCCCTGCCCCGATTTCTCGTTGCGCTCGCCGTCGCGGTTGCCGCCCTCGGCGCCACCCCGGCGCGCGCTGCCGATCCCCTCCGCGTGTTCATCCGCGGCGGCGTCAAGACCCACGGCCCCAATCAGCACGATCATCCCCGCTTCCTCCAGGAATGGACCCGACTCCTCCAGGGACGCGGTCTGCAAGCCGATGGCGCCATGGAATTCCCCACCGCCTCCCAACTCGCCAACACCGACGTCCTCATCATCTATGCCGCCGACGGCATGAAGATCGTCGGCCAGCAGCGGGCCGACTTCGAAGCCTACCTGCGCCGCGGGGGCGGGCTTGTCGTTCTTCACGACGGCGTCGTGAGCGGTGACGAGCACGACTGGTGCAAGCAGGTCATCGGCGGCGCCTGGCGCTGGGATCTCCCCGCCGAGACGCGCACCAAATGGCTCGAGGGCGATGTCGGCATCTACTGGGTCGATCCCGAACATCCGATCAGCCGCGGCATTTCGAACTTCGACTGGAAGGACGAGGTCTACTATGACCTCGACCTGGCCCCGGACATCGGCGTGCTGGCGACCAGCTTCCACAATGTCCACGTCATCGCGCCGCAAATCTGGACCTACGAGAAGACCTGGTCCGGCGGAACCGCCCCCTACCGCGCCTTCGTCAGCATCCCCGGCCACGAATTCGACGTCTTCAACACGCCCCACTACCGCGCGGTCCTGCTCCGCGGCATCGCGTGGGCCGGCAAACAATCCGATGTCGATGCCTTCTGCCGGCCCGAGGAACTCGCGTCGCTTCGCTACCCCGACGGGAGGACCGCGGCGTGCCGCGGACGAACTCAAAACTTTCGATCTCCATCCCGAGTTCAACATCTCGCTGGTGTCCGATGAAAACGTCGCGCAGCGCGTCATGTCTCTCGACTGGGATCCCAAGGGCCGGTTGTGGGTCGTCGAGACCCCTGAATACCCCAACGGGCGCGCGATCAATCGAAACGACGCCCGCATCAGCCCGTGGCGTGTCCGCGATCCCGACGAGTACCCGGTCGGCGGCAAGGAAGACCGGCCCGCCCGCGACCGCATCTCGATCCTCGAGGACTCCGACGGGGACGGCGTCATGGACCGCAAGACGGTCTTTGCCGACGGCCTCGAACTGGCCACCTCCCTGGTCTTCTACAAGGACGGCGTGATCGTGGATCAGGCGCCGGAGACCCTCTGGATCCGCGACACCGACGGGGACGGCAAGGCCGATCGCACCGAGGTCCTCTTCACCGGGTGGGGCACCATGGACACCCACGCCGTCACCAGCAACCTGCGCTGGGGTCCCGACGGCTGGATCTACGGCTCCGTCGGCTATAGCTCGGGCGAGCCCCATTCCCCGGATGGCAGCCGCCGATTCGGCCGCATCTCGGCGGGGTTGTACCGCTTCCGCCCCGACGGCTCGGCGCTGGAACAGGTCGCCGCCGGCTCGTGCAACACATGGGGCTGCGAGATCGCCCCGGACGGCGAGATCTTCTTCTCCACGGCCACGTGCGGGGAACCGATCCTCCACGTGATCCTTCCGGAGAAGATCCTGAGCCGCTCGGGCGTGCCGCGACTTCGCTCGGCGCGACCGATCATCTCCGAGAACAAGGTCTATCCGGCTCGGGACGAGACCCGGCAACCCTACGTCCAGATCGATTGGGTGGGCGCTTGGACCGCGGCGGCGGGATCCTGTGTCTATGACGGGGGCGCCTGGCCCTCCAGGTGGAACGGGCCGTCCTGGTCCTTCTTCCTGAGCGAACCCACCGTCTGGCTCTTTCACCACGAGTTCCTCGACCCCGATGGGGTTTCCTACCAGGGCCGCAAGGAGGAGGGACGCGAGCACACCCATTTCCTCCGCAGCACCGATTACTGGTTCAAACCCATTCACAGCCGCGTCGGCCCGGACGGCGCGATGTACCTCGTCGATTTCTACAACCAGATCGCCGTCCACAATGACACGCGAGGACCCGCTCATGGCGCCCACAACGCCGCGACGCGCCCCGACCGAGGCCACCTGTTCAGTCGGATCTGGCGCATCCAGCACAAGGAGGCCCACAGGCTGCCACCGTTCGACCTCAATCCACGCAATCCCGCGCGCCTGGTGGCGATGCTCGATCATCCCAACGGCTGGGTTCGCATGACGGCGAACCGACTCCTCAGCGAGGGCGCCGGTCATAACGTTGTTGATCTCCTCAACGACAAGGCCGCCAACGCGACGACAGTCTATGGCCGGCTCCAGGCCTTGTGGGTCCTCCACAATCTCGCCCTCCTCGACCCCGACACCCTGGTCGCCGCCGCGCAGGCGGACGATCCCGTCCTCCGAAAGAACGCCCTTCGCATCGCCTCCGAACAGGACAACTCCGAGGTCGAGGTCCCGGTCGATCTCGCCCGGAACCTGTTTCACGACTCGAACGCACGGGTCCGCCTCGAGGCGTTTGTCGCCGCGTCGACCCTCAAACCCAGCCTCGAGTTGGCGGACCTCATCGTCGAGGCGTGGCCCTCGCTGGACGATCCTCACCTGAAGGCGGCCGCGCTGGCCGTCACAGCCGGCGATCCCCTCATCTATGCGAACGCCGCCTTCGCCGCGGAGAATCCGGCCTCTGTCGAGTCGCTCGTTTCCCAGATCGCCCGACAGGTTGCGCTCCGCAACGATGCCGCGGCGGCGCGAGCGCTCGTGGTGTCGTTGGCGGACAAACCAGCGTCCACCGATGCCCTCAAGGCGGCCGCGCTCGAGGCCCTCACCTCCGCCCTCAAACCCGACATCAAACCCGATGCCGATGATCGCCTCGGCGGCGCCCTGCGCCGGCTGCTCGCCTCCAGTCAGACCGCCGCCGCGGTGCTTCCCCTCGTCGCTCGCTGGGACTTCGCCAGCCAGGTCGGCGATGCCGCGCGTTCGGCCGTCAACGCGGCGGAGGCGCGCCTGAAGGACCGAACGGTGTCCGATGAGGTCCGGGGCCAGATCGCCGTCAATCTCCTTGGCGTTCGCTCCCTGGGCGCCGGCATCGTCCCCGCCGTCGCGGGGCTGGTCGGATCCGATGCGACTCCGGCACTCCAGCACCGGGTCATTGAGGCCCTGGGCACGACGGCCGATCCGGCCGCAGGCCGCGCCCTGGTGGCTGCCCTTCCCAACCTGGACTTCGAACTTCGCGAGGCCGCGTTCGGCCAGCTCCTCCGCCGGGCCGACTGGTCCTCCGGCGTGGTCGAAGCCCTGGCCGATCACCACCTCGATCCCGCCCTGCTCGGACCGGCGAACCTCCATCGCCTTCGGACCCATGCGGACCGAACCGTCGCGGCACGCGCGGGCAGCGTCATCGATGAGCTCCGCGGTCCGGAACAAAAGGAGAAGGACGCCTTGATCGCGAAGCTCCGTCCGGAGGTTGTCACACCCGGCGACGCTGCGAATGGAGCGCGGTTGTTCACGCAGAACTGCGCCGTCTGCCACAAGTTCAAAGACGCGGGGGCCGATTTCGCGCCAAACCTCACCGGCATGGGGGCCCACGGTCCCGCCGACCTCCTGGTGCATATCCTCGACCCGAATCGCCTCGTCGAACCGAACTACGTTGCCGTCAGCATCGACACGCGCGACGACCTCACCTACGACGGCATTGTCCTGCGCGAGAACAACGCGGTCGTCGTCCTCCGGAACCAGACTGCCGAGACGGAGATCCGGAAGGACAACATTGCGTCCCGCCACTCGACGGGGCGTTCGCTCATGCCGGAGGGCTTCGAACAGCTCGGCGCGGAAGGCCTGCGGGACGTCCTGACTTACCTCTGCGCCGACGAGCAACACTACCGGATCCTCGATCTCTCCGATGCCTTCACCGCGAATACCTCGCACGGGATCTACAACTCGGTCCAGTCGCGCGACGAATCCCTTCGCTTCCGACGCTGGGGGACGATCAAGCACAAGGACGTTCCCTTCGACATCGTCAGCCCGCAGCGCACCGCCACCGGCAACAATGTCATCGTGCTGCGCGGCGGAGGCGGAATGTCCCGCAGCTACCCGGATCACGTGGAAATCAAGGTCGGTCTGCCGGTGGCAAGGTTGCACTTCCTCGGCGGCGTCGCCGGCTGGGGCTATCCCCTGGGTGAAAAAGACCAACCGGTCGCGCGCGTCACCGTCCACTACGCCGGCGGTGACCCTGAGGAGATCCTCCTGCGCAACGGCGTTGAATTCGCCGATTACATCCGAAAGGTCGATGTCCCGGGCTCCGAGGCGCTGGAGGACCTCGACCAACTGCTGATGCAGGGGCGTCAGGTTCGCTATTTCGTGAAGGCGCTGAAGCACCCGGGCACGGTCGAGTCCATCACGCTCGCCAGCTACAGCAACGAAGTGGCCCCGACCTTCGTTGGCATCACGGCGGAACTCGGCGATACGCCATCCGCCCCTTCCACGTCGACGTCGACGTCGACCCTCCACCTCGTCAGGGGCGACCGGATCCGCGAGCGGGTCGGCGGCCGCGACGCCTCCCGCACAACGTACCGTGGAAACCGCCGCGGTGGCCGCGACCTCCGAGTCCCGGGCCGACGACGGCACAAAATGGGGTCCCGGCCTGAACGTGCTCCTTATCGGCGGTGGCGCGTCGCACGACTACAACCGCTGGTTCAATCTCGCCGATGTCGCGATGCTCAACGCCGCCGGCGGCATCTCCGCGGGCTACCTCGAACCCCAGCAACTCACCGTGGACCTGGTGCGAAGCGCCGATGTGCTCGTCATCAGCGCGAACAAGGCCTTCCCGGACCCGGCGGTTCGGGCGGCCATCATCGCCCACGCCGATGCGGGCAAGGGCATGGTCCTCCTGCACCCCGGGCTCTGGTACAACTGGGCGGACTGGCCGGAATACAACCGGGTCCTCGCCGGGGGTGGCGCGCGGGGCCACGATCGCCTTGGAGACTTCGAGGTCACCGTCCTCGACGCGGATCACCCGCTGCTCAAAGGCGTCCCGATGAAATTTCCAGTCGTGGACGAACTGTACTGGTTCGAGCCGGATCCGAAGGGAACGCCGGTCCATGTGCTGGCGACGGCGCATTCGCGGAGCAAGGACAGGGACTTTCCCCAGGTGTTCGTGGTGTCCCATCCGAAGGCCCGCATCGTCGGGATCACGCTGGGCCACGACGGGCATGTTCACAACCTGGAGGCGTACAAGGCGCTGTTGCGGAATGCGGTGCGCTGGGTGTCCCACGAGACCGCCGGCCAGACGGCCGCCCGGTGACCGCATCACTAGATGCGCCTCCTCCCTGACGGCTCCGTCATGGCCGCGCCTGGACTCCTCTACCGGAGATTAAGGATTCAATCCTTAAGGCCATCCTTTCTCTGCCGGCAGACTGGCATGGCGCCGGCACCGCCAATCCCCGAATGTTGGCAGCCGTCGCGCACCACTGCGCGGCCTTGAATCCGCGGCGTCATTCGCTGGAAACCGGGTCCGGGAAGAGCACCCTTCTTTTCTCGCAGCTTTTCGAGTGTCATCACGTCTTCGCCATTGACGAGGGCGGAAGCATATCTCATGTCCGCCAGTCTCCTCTCCTCCGGGCGGAGATGACACAATTTGTCGAAGGCCCGACGCAGCGAACGCTTCCGGCGTTCCGTTTTGACATGACGCTGGATTGCGCGCTCCTGGATGGTCCCCACGGGTACCCGTTTCCGGACCTCGAGTATTACTACGTCTATCCTCACCTACGCGAAGGCGCGTTGCTGATCCTCGACGACGTGCATATCCCCAGCATTCACCGGATGCTGGACATCTTGAGGGCCGACGCGATGTATCACTTTGTCGAGAAGGTCGGAAACACGGCCTTTCTTCGCCGGTCCGACGCGCCCACCGTCGATTCGCTGGGAAACGAATGGTGGAAACAAGGGATCAATCGAAGGAGATACGAGAGCTCTCCGAGACGAGAACCTTTCAAGCGCTCCCCCCTGGGCCGATGGGCGGTTGACCTCAAATCACGATGGAAAGGCAAAGGGCGCGTCAATCGCATGAGAGGATTTCACCCTTCACTTCCGATCTCGCAGTTCCCGCCGTTCGTGCCTCCCTTGCCATTCGACCGTTTCGCTGTGCCCCGCGGGTCGGACCCTCAGAGACGACACACGATCACCGGCCCCTGACGGTCCCATGCCCACCGTATTCGTCATCAGTCCATTCGGTACCTCGGAAGCCGCACTGCGGCGGGTGGCGCCATTTCCTTTGATCGCGTTTACAGAGAAGGCATCGTCCCGGGATGCGAGAGCGCGGGCTGGTCGCCGGTGCGGATCGATGCCGTTGCGGAAACCGGTCTCATCAGTGACCAGGTCTTCCGGGAGATCCTCGCGGCGGAGATTGCCCTCGCGGACATCAGCGCTCCCAATCCGAATGTCTTCTACGAGCTGGGCATCCGCCATGCCGTCTCCCCGGGTGCGACCCTGCTCATTGCGCACGAAGGCACCCCCCTCCCCTTCGATCTCGCCCATCACCGCGTCATCCTGTATCGGCCGGATCGACTTCCCGACCTGGCGGAAGAGCCATCAGCAAAGACGCTCCGCCGTCCACCAACCCGGAGAAGGCCTCAACCCGGTCCGCTCCGTCCTCGAGAAGTTCGGGACCATGCCTTCGCCCGAGAGTCGGTCTCGCCAACCTGGAATCCGAGTTGAGAGGCCGCCTGGAGCGGGCGCGAACACCGCTCCAGTACGTCGCCGTCTGGCAATGGGCCAGGCAATATCCCCGCTTGCCGGTGGCGCCCCTTCTTGATTCTGGCGGCCCGATTGTCCGACGCCCAGGAATGGACCCTTGCGGCCGATGTGCTGCGTGAGGCGGCGAGACTCAGGCCGCGGGATTTTGAAATTCAACGGCAGCTCGGCTGGTATCTCCAAAAGCTCGGACCGACACACGACTCCGAATCGCTGGAGTGCCTGAACCGTGCCCTGAACCTGAACCCGCTCGATCCCGAAACGCTCGGAATGCTGGGAGGGCGATCGAAGCGCCACGGCCGCTTCGTCGAGGCTGCCGAATTCTACACGCGCGCGGCGGAGGTTTCGCCGAACAGTTTCTATATCCTGGTCAACCAGGCAGCCGTGAAGGTGCTCGCGAATCCGACCGCTCCGGAGGAGGGCCTCCGGGTCTACGCGGCGCTGCTGCGCCGACTCGAGGAGAACCCACCGGTCCCGGACGAATGGAGCGAAATGACAACCGCCGAAGCCCTCTTTGCCCTGGGTCGGGACGCCGAGGCCGAACGGCACCTCCAGACCGCAGCCCGACTCACCCGTTCTCCAAAGAGCCTTCAATCGATTGCGAAACAGTTCGAGTTGTTCCTACAGGTCGGGTTTCGCGCCACTGCAGCCCGCGAGATGCTGGCGTTGCTGAACCATCTCCAGTCGCAGTTCGCCTCCCTCTCCTCGGCGACTCCGGCCGAAACGGGACTCGCCGGGCACGTGCGCGACGACTCGCTCCGACCGGTCATTATTCACCTTTCAGACGTGCATTTCGGTTGGATGGATCGGGACGGACGCAGGGTGGAAATGCACCGGTTTTTCGACGGCGAAAATTCCCGTCCTCTTTTCGAGCACCTGCTCGACGAGTTCACACATCAATTCTCCTTCGAACCGGACCGTCTGCACCTCGTGATCTCGGGAGATCTGACCTACCGTGGCGATCCAGCGGAGTTTGAGCAGGCGCGCGACCTCCTGGTCAGGCTCGGCGCCGGGTTGGGAATTCCCAGGGAGAGAATTCACCTTGTGCCCGGAAATCACGACGTGAACTGGGGCCTGGCGCGGGTGGATCGGCGAAATCGGTTTGATCCGTATGTCTCCTTCCTGGAGTTGTTCTACGACATCGACCTGTGCAGGAGAAAGTACCCGGCCATCACCTGGCCTCTTCGGCTGACCGCACCACGGCCCGAACCTCACGAAATTGCCTCGATTGATCATGATCCGCGCCTGGGTCTCTGTGTCGTCGGCTTCAATTCCTGCGTGTACGAAACGGAACAACACCACTACGGATTCATCGGCGAACGGCAGATGCGCCTGGTGCGAGATCGATTGCGCGCCCTCCAGTTGCCGCCGGCAACCCTGCGTTTGGCGGTGATCCATCATCACCTTCACCCGTTTCCCGAACTCCTCACGAACCGCGGCGATACCGAGGTGTGGCAGGACACATCCACCGTCCGCGATGCGGGCTATGTGGAAAGCGCCCTGGAAAAGCTGGGATTCGACCTCGTGCTGCATGGACACAAGCACAAGGCGCAGTTCCGCGAGACCCTGGTTCACGACCCTGACCGTCCGCGAACGGAGGGAGTCGATGAGCAGCGGCTCATCGTCTGCGGCGCCGGCAGCGTCAGTTGTGTTGAACTCGAACACAACATCTCCAACCAGTACGAGGTGCTTGAGACGCTCCATTACCCTCGGCAGAGCGGCGCCGCGTTTCTGCGGGTCCATTGGCGGTGTCTTCCGCTGAAACCGGGAGCGGAGTGGTTCACCGAAAGGGCCTGGGACGTGCTCGGATGATGGGTCGTATCTAAATAATTGACATCAGCAGCAGAATCAAAGAGTTAGATCCGACCCGGGGCGACTCCATTGTGGCCGGAGCGCGGACCTTAGCTTAGTCAGGCAGCGTCCATAGCCCGACGGCACGCGCGTCAATGTCGTGGCCGGCCGATGCCAGGTCCTGTTGAAGCGGCCTAAAGGCCGCGCGCCGGCCCTGACGCAATGGGTCCCTGATCCGCCGGGCACCACGAAGCGCCTTCTGCCCCATAACGCTATTGACCGACTCCTCGGGGGCGGGATTCTCCCGGGATGCCGCGATTCCGCTCCCCGGCCGTTCCTGTTTTCCTGCTGATCGTGTTGGTGATTGCGGCAGGCGTGGGGGCTGAAGACATCGCCGTCGCACCTCTCCCGGGCGGCATTGTCGCGGAATGGGACATGGCGAAGGCCGCCAGCGAATCCACGGCGACCCGCGAACGCCTCTGTCTCAACGGACTTTGGTCCTGGCAACCCGCCGGTTCGCAGACCGCGCAGGTCCCGTCCCAGGATTGGGGTCATTTCAAAGTGCCGGGACCGTGGCCCGGTATCACCGACTACATGCAGATGCGGGACAAGCCTGATCCTCGTGCTGTCGCTCACGGGGAGACTCGAGGCCGAAGGCCCGCCGGTCGCGCCGCTCCCAACCGGCATCGTCGCCGAATGGGATCTCGCGAAGGCCGCCAGCGAATCCACGACCACCCGCGAGCGCCTCTGTCTCAACGGCCTGTGGTGCTGGCAACCCGCCGGCCCGGAGACCACCCAGGTTCCGTCTGAAGGTTGGGGTCACTTCAAAGTGCCGGGACCGTGGCCTGGCATCACGGATTACATGCAAAAAGACTGCCAGACCGTCTTTCCGCATCCGGCCTGGGCGACCCTGGGCCTCGCGGGTATCCGCGGGGCCTGGTACCAGCGAACCCTCCGCGTCCCCGTCCCCTGGACCGGCAGGCGCATCGTTCTCCGCGCCGACTACGTCAACTCGTACGCCACCGTGTACCTCGATGGCGATCGCATCGGTGAGATTCGATTTCCCGGAGGGGAGCTGGATCTGACCGCCGCCTGCCGACCTGGTCGCCTGCAGACACTTTCGCTGCTCGTCGAGGCCATGCCGCTCAAGGCAGTGCTGCTCTCCTACACAGACTCCGCATCCGCGCGGGAGGTCAAAGGTTCGGTGCAGCGGCGGGGCTTGTGCGGCGACGTCTTCCTCCTCAGCACTCCGTCGGGTCCCCGCATCGAGGACGTGCGCGCGGAACCGTCCATAAGACAAAAGCAACTGGTCATCCGCGCAGGCCTGGCGGGTGTCCTCCAATCCGACTCCGCGTATGAACTTGTGGGTCGCGTCCTTGACCGAACCGGCACGGTGCTCTCAACGGCGCGCCGACTCCTCACCGCCGCCGACCTCGAACAGGACCATGTCGTCCTCCGGGACCCCTGGATCCCGAACCAACTCTGGGATGTGGACTCTCCGCAAAACATGCTGCGCCTGGAGGTTTCCCTCCTCGATCGTGACGAGAATCTCCTGGATGCCGCCTGGCCGGAGCGTTTCGGCTTTCGCGAGTTCTGGATCGACGGACGGGATTTCATCCTGAACGGCACGCGGATCGCCCTGTCGGCCGTGCCGCTGGACAACGCCGAGGTGAGCGCCGCAACGGCGACTTATGCCGCCGCCCGCGAAAGCCTCGAACGGCTGCAATCTTTCGGGATAAACTACGTCTACACCCACAACTACGGGTGCGAACCCGGATCCCACCTGGGTTTCGAAGAAATCCTCCGCGCGGCCGACGATGTCGGCATGCTCGTCGGCCTCTCGATGCCGCACTTCAGCGCCTACGACTGGCCCAATGCCGACGCCGACCGGACCAACGGGTATGCGCGGCACGCGGAATTCTATGTCGGCGCCGCAGGCGACCATCCGTCGGTGGTCTTTTACCCGATGAGCCACAATGCCACCGGTTACAGCGAAGACATGAACCCGGACATGATCGACGGGATTCACGACGACCGCGACACCTGGGCCGCGCGCAATGCCACCCGTGCGTTGCGTGCCGAGACCATCGTCGAGCGCCTGGACCCCACCCGGATCGTTTACCATCACGCCGGCGGAAACATCGGCGCGATGCACACCAGCAACTTCTATCCGAACTTCGCCCCGATCCAGGAACTCTCGGATTGGTTCCAACATTGGTCGATTCAAGGAGTCAAGCCCGTCTTCCTCTGCGAGTACGGCGCGCCGTTCACCTGGGACTGGACCCTGTACCGCGGCTGGTACCGCGGCGAACGCGAGTTCGGAAGCGCGCAGGTCCCCTGGGAATTCTGTCTTCCGGAATGGAATGCCCAGTTTCTTGGAGACACCGCCTTCGCGCTCAGCGAACCGTACAAGGCCGATCTGCGCTGGGAGGCCCGCCAGTTCCGCGACGGCCGGACCTGGCACCGATGGGACTATCCCTATCCTGTCGGCTCTCGTCGTTTCGACGAAAGGTACCCGGTCTTCGCAAGGTATCTTACGGATAACTGGCGGGCGTTCCGAACCTGGGGCGTCTCCGGGACCTCCCCTTGGGAACATGAACATTTCTGGACACTGCGCGACGGCGTGGACCGAAGCCGCCAGGCGCTGCCCGTCGACTGGGAGCACCTGCAGCGGCCCGGGTTCAGTCCGGACTACCTGGATCAGCGCTATGAGAGAATGGATATGGCGTTCGAACGCTCGGACTGGGTTCCAACGCCCGCGGCCGAGGCGATCCTCCGCAACAACCGTCCATTGCTCGCCTACATCGGCGGTCCTCCGGCAGCCTTCACCGCGAAGGATCATATCTTCGTTCCGGGTGAATCCTTCGAGAAACAACTGATTGTCCTGAATAACTCGCGTCATTCCGCCACCTGTGATTGCCGGTGGTCCGTGAACCTTCCAGTGCCCGTCACCGGCGAAGCGACCGTCCACGTGCCGGCAGGAGGCCAGTCTCAAGTTCCATTTCGAGTCAGCCTGCCTCAATCGTTGACCGCCGGCGCCTACACCGTCTCGGCAAGCTTTCGGTTCGACACCGGGGAAACCCAGGAGGACCCGTTCGCCATCGACGTGCTCTCCGGTGCTTTGAGCCTGTCCCACAATTCGCGTGCTGGAGACCGTGTCGGACTCGATCTCTTCGATCCCGTGGGTGATTCCGTCGCCCTGCTGACTCGATTGGGGATCTCTTTTCGGCGGATCACAGCGAACTCGCCGGTTGCGACATCCCACATTCTCGTCATCGGGCGAAAGGCCCTCTCCGTGGACGGCCCCGCCCCGGACCTGCTGGGCGTGCGCGATGGCCTCAGGGTCATCGTCTTCGAACAGACTCGCGAAGTGCTCGAACAACGTCTGGGATTTCGGGCGGAGACCTACGGCCTTCGGCGTGTGTTCCCGCGCATGATCGATCACCCGGCGCTTGCCGGGTTGAAAACGGAGCACCTCCGTGACTGGCGCGGCGAGGCAACCCTCGTGCCGCAGCGTCTGTCCTATGAAATGCGCCCCCGGTATGGACCAACGATCCGGTGGTGCGACATCCCCGTCACCAGGGTCTGGCGATGCGGTAACCGCGGAAACGTGGCGTCCGTGCTCATCGAAAAACCCGCGCGGGGAGACTTCCTTCCCATCGTCGACGGCGGATTCAGTCTCCAGTTCAGTCCGCTCCTGGAATACCGCGAAGGCAGGGGATTGATTGTGTTTTGCCAACTGGACGTCAGCGGCCGAACGGAGTCCGAACCGGCAGCCAATCTCCTCGTCCGGAACCTCGTCCACTATGTCGATCGCTGGAAACCCAGTCCGCGGCGCCAGGCAGTCTATGTCGGAGATCCCGAGGGCGTGAAGTATCTCGAGCACGCCGGGATCTCTTTGAAACCCGGCAAGGATTCGCGGGGCTCCGCGGCCGATCCGGACGATGTTTGGGTCGTGGGTCCCGGAAGAGACCCGTTAGCATCCGGCAGCGCGTCGGAGATCAGGAAACACCTGGAGGCTGGCGGACGGCTTTTCGCAATCGGAGTCGACGGGACCAACGCAAGCGCTTTTCTTCCAGTCCCTCTAAAGACGCGACGCGCGGAACATATCGCGACGGAGTTCGGTCCGGTGTCCCGCCATTCGCCCTGGGCCGGGATCGGACCCGCCGACCTGATGAACCGGGATCCGAGAGAATTCCCGCTTGTCACCTCGGGCGCCCAGGTGCTGGGAGACGGAATGCTCGCCGCGGCCGACGATGGACAGGTCGTGTTTTGTCAGCTCGCACCCTGGACCTTCACTCCCCGTGGGCAGGGCAATCTCCGGAGGACTTACCGTCGCGCATCCTTTGTCGTGGCAAGAGTGCTCGCCAACCTGGGTGTTGCCGCGGGCACCCCGCTGCTGGATCGCTTCTCGACGCCGGTCGCCTCCGATGGCTCCGATCGCCGGTGGCTCACCGGACTGTACATGGACACGCCCGAGGAATGGGATGATCCGTACCGATTCTTCCGATGGTAAGTGAGATGATGTCGTCCATCTCTGTGGCAAGAGGGGTGCGCTCCATCTCCCTTTCCGGTGGAGCGCACCACTGTCCTGGTGGGACCCGGCATCCTTCCGGGATGCCGCGGCACGCCATGGGTGCCTAAGAGCCCGATTTGCGGGACACACGCAGTCCTATGGGAGAGGGGCATCTTCCATCCGATGTGTGGGGGTCCCCGTCTTTTCCCGGCATTCCTATGAAATCACTTCAATCACTTCACTTCCCCTTTGCGACGTTCCTTCTTTCGCTGCTCCTCACCTTGCCCGGTCTTTCCCCGCAAGCCCGCGACCTAACGGTGGCGCGGATTCGAAGGTCGATGTCATTCTCTGGTTCGACACCGAGGATTACCTCCTCCCCGCATCCGACGACGCCGCCTTGCGCCTCGCACGGATGCTGTCCGACCGCGGGATTCGCGCGACCTTCAAAGTCGTTGGAGAGAAGGCCAGGACCCTCGAACGGCGGGGAAGGCAGGACGTCATTGCCGCTCTCAAACACCACGCGATCGCGTTTCACTCCGATTTTCATTCCGTCCATCCCACGCCGTCGGAGTATCTCGCCGATTGCGGTCTTCTCGATGGAATCGCCGAGTTTGTTCGAAGGGAAGGCGATGGCGCGGCGGATGTCCGGCGCATCTTCGGAGTGGACACCCTCGCCTGCTATGGACAACCGGGTTCGTCCTGGGCCCCGCAGGCGGTTGCCGGACTCAAGGCGATCGGTGTCGCGCCCTCCGGCGTGCCGTGCTACGTCGACGACGGCGATCATGTCGGATTGAACGGAACACCGTTCTGGTATGCGGGCGCGTTGAACGTCTACGACATGGGGCCCAACACCACGCGGATGGACCTTCACGATCCCGCCTCGCTCGAACCGTCCAAACAAAAATTCACCGCTATTGCGGAACGCCTGGCCCGGCAACCGGACGGAGGCCTCATCAGCATCTACTTTCACCCATGCGAGTGGGTCCACGTCCGGTTCTGGGACTCGGTCAATTTCAGCCGCGGCCGCAATCCGCCGCGAAGCGAATGGACGGCCCCGCCACAGTTGCCGGAGAACGAGACCGACGCGGCCTTTCTCCGGTTCGGCGAGTATATCGATCACATGCGCTCGACGCCCGGCGTGCGCTTTGTCACCGCGAGTGATCTTCCCAACCTCTACCCGGACAAGGCTCGGACCGACGGTTGCACGAGGGCTGAACTCGACGAACTCACGGACCGGATCCTCGGCCGGAAGGATGCCGGGCTGGACTATCAACTCCTCGGGCACAAGGCCTTCTCCCTCGCCGATCAGTTCGAAATCTTCACCGAGGCGGCGGCGGCGATCGATGCCAGGACGTCCGAAGGCACCCTTCCGGTCCATGGCCTCGACGGTCCCGATGGGCCGCCACCCTCCTCCGGGGCCGGCGAACGCCACCTCCCGTGGCCGGCTTTCCAGGCAGCGGCGCTCGACGTTCGGGATTTCATCGCCCAGCGCCACCGCGTGCCCGCCCGCGTGTTCGTCGGCGCCGACCCGATCGCGCCCGCGGATTTTCTGGTGGCGCTGGCCGCGGCCCTCGACCTGGCACGACATCCCGTGGCGCCCGGCTCCGCGCGGGAGGTCATCGTTCCCGAGGGCACGGAGGTCCTGCCGGCCAGGCACGTGGCCCGGGACACACCGGGTCTGTTCGGCGGCTGGATCATCCACCGGGACGGATTCCGCGCGCCGAAGCTTCTGGGAATCGCCCGTATCGAGGCGTGGACACTCAAGCCGGCCCTTAGAATCCGATGAGGGAATGTAGTATGCGCCTTCGAAGTAGCTGCAGAGGAGTGGGAAGCCAGCTTCCTGGCCCCATCGCCGCCGAGGTCGCGAGGCGGAACCAGTTGGTCCGCTACTGTGGGCCGCCCCGCTCGACGACGGCGGCGCAGGCGCGGCGGAGATACTCCTCGAAGGCCCAGTCGCCGCTCGAGCCGGTCTGACGCGTGATCACCAGGTCCAGGCTTGGCACAAAGGCCATGTACTGCCCGCCGCAGCCTGGCTTTCCCCGCGCGTCGGCTGGAATGCCTTCCCCGCTGCGGCCGCCTTCGCCGGTCAACTGGGCCGGCAGTTCCCATCCGAGCGAGAACGTCTGCGCGTTGATCTTGAACCGCATCTCGGGGCCGTGAACGTCGTGGCTGGGGTAACCCGTCTGATCGACAAACCATTCGGGTATCACCCGGGCGCTCTTCCACCGTCCCCGCCGCAACATGCAGTAGGCGACTCGAGCCAGATCACGCGCGGGCATTCCAAGCCCATGCGACGGATGGCGTCCAATGCCGGGTCCGCCCTCGTAAAATTGAAACCACCAATGCTCGATGCCGAGTGGCTTGAACAACGCCTCGATCGCGAATTGATCGTAGGGTTCGCCCGTCACGTTCTCGCAAACCAGCGCCGCATGGGCGAGGGCGATCGTGGAATAACCGCATGCGGTGCCGGGATCGAAGGCGAGCTTTGCCGTCCTCGGATCGCCACTCTGTCCGAGGATGTATTCCCAGGTGCCATCATTAGGGCGCGCCGATTGCCTCGGGACAGATTCCCGAAGTGTGGTTCAGGAGCTGACGGACGGTGATCTTCTCTTTGCGCGGATCGCTCAATGGCTGGGCCCACGGAATGAAGTCGAACGCAGGGTCATCGAACGTCATCCGACGCGGGGTATGGCCGTGCTGGCTGCGCTCCGAGGCGATCGCAAGGACGGTGGCACAGACCGCCTTCGACACCGAGGCCACGCGGCGCGCATCGGTCGTGGCGCTGTTCCCGCGCTCGACCTCCAGGACGATGGAACCGTGCCGGATCACATCCGCGGCAAAGTCCCGTTCATCGCTCCGAAGCAACCATTGGCGGAGCTCCGAAAGCTTCTCCGGATCCATTCCACCGATGGCGCGGATGTCATTCGCCGACTCGAGGCTCCGCCAGCCGCCCTGGGACTCCGGCGGGGGAAAATAGTCACTGGCGTCCGCCACATGGCGGGAGGCCCTCACGCTCTTCCCGCTGACGTTCGGATTCGCCTCGGCATCCGGCGACAAGGGACGCGCGCAAATGTTCATGGTGGCAATCAGGACGCAGACGACAACGACACCAGGATGGAACCGGGCTGTGGGGCTCATCTTGTTCCTAACGAGCACCCATGGATAGCACGCGATCCCGCACCAGGTCAGCACAATCGAATGGCTCAGGACGGAATCGCGTGCTGGAGACCGTGTCGGTCTCGGGCACGACGACCGCATCCCGGAGGGATGTCGGGTCCCGGAGGGACCCAGGATAGCAGCCGGGGGCAAGCGAGGCACGAGCGCGGCCCCCGGAACAGCAAGAGGCGATCGCGACCCGGAGGGTCGCAGGCCCTACGGCTCTGGACCCCGACGCGGTGTGGCAGGGTCTGGCGATTGTTCTCCCCCCACCGGTGGCCGCCCGCGCACGGGTCCGAGGCCGAGTGCGACGGCCTTTTTGGAGTCGCGAACGAGCCGCAGAACCGACAGGCTGCGCGGACGATGCACCCCTCACGATCGTCCATTCTCCTGCTGGCTCTCATTGCCGTCACCGCCTCCGGTCGCGCCGCCAATGCGCCTCCGCTGGACGAGCACCTGGAAGCATTCCGGCCATTCCTCAACAAGACCTGGCGCGGGGAGTTCAAGAACTCCAACTCGAACCGGCCGCCGATGATGGATGTTGCCCGGTGGGAGCGCGCCCTGAACGGACAGGCCATTCGCGTGCTCCACTCCGTCAATGACGGCATCTACGGAGGCGAAAGCATCCTCCGATGGGACAAGGATGCGAACAGGATCGTCTACCATTACTTCACCACCGCCGGGTTCATGACGACCGGCTCCATCGCCGTCTCTGACGGCAAATTTGTGAGCCTCGAGAAAGTGACCGGGGACGCCCACGGCGTCACCGAGGTCCGCACGACGACCGAATTCAAGACCGACGGCAGCTTTGTCACCACCTCCGAGTATCTGAGGGAAGGCCAACCGGCGGGCGGCCGCGAGGTCCATTACCGCGAGGATCCGGAGGCGGAAGTGAAGTTCAAATGAGAGGGGATCGTCGTGCGATCAATGGCTCGGGGTCTCTCGCCCCATCCAGGGGGTGAGGGTGCAATTCCCTTCGCAAGGATTGCTTCCATCGGCCATTCACGGACTCACCAGCGGAAGTTCCACGAAGCTGGCATGGTCGGGGGTGTGATAGATCCGTTGTACGGCCTTTTGATAATCCCAGGGCTTCGCCCAGAAGATATTCGTGACGAAGGTCTGCGGGTTGCGGTCGTACAGCGGAAACCAGCTCGACTGGATCTGCACCATGATCCGGTGGTCCGGCAGAAAGACATGATTCGCGGTGGGAAGTTGGAATCGGTACAGGAGCGGTTCGCCCGGTGAAACGGGTTGAGCTATCTCCAGACTCTCCCGGTATCGGCCACGAAAGATGTCGGCGGAGACCATGAGTTGGTAACCGCCGAGTTCGGGTTGTCCGCTCACCTCGTCCGGGTACACATCGATCAGCTTCACCACCCAGTCAGAGTCCGAACCGCTGGTGGAGGCGACGAGGTTCGCCATGGGTTGACCGCTGATCTTCACGGGTGCGGTGAGGGCCTCGGAGACGAAGGCCAGGACATCCGGGCGGCCGGAGGCCTCGCGCTGGTCGTCCACGAGCCATTGGGGCCAGGTCAGGCCGTTGTCATAGCCGATCGGCTGGATCGGGCGTGAACGGAAGGGAACGGGCTTGGCTGGATCGGAGATGTATTCCTCGAAAGCCGCGGCCGCGGTGACTGCGGGGCCTCGAAGCGCGAGCCGCAGCCCGCCTGCAAGATAGAGCGGGGTGGGACGGATCACGCACCCGGTCGGGCACGCCGCCGGCCACGCCGACAGGCGCCGCCAGGTCTCGGTTCCGGTCTCAAAGGCGAGGACCGGCGGGACATCCGCCTTGGGCGCTCCCTCCCGGAGGTATTGATCCAGGAACGGCCGCAGGATCTGCGTCCGGAAATAGTAGGCGGTGTCGGTGTGGAATCGAAGGCGGCCGAGCGAGCTCCGTCGCCAATTTGCTGGCCGTGATTCCAGGGGCCGAGGACGAGATAGACCAGTCGTTCGCAGTGTCCTTGGGTTCAAGCGCCCGGTAAACGGCGAGGGCGCCGTAGATGTCCTCCTGGTCCCAGAGGCCGTGGACCAGCATGACGGGAACCTTGAGTGGATGCGCCGCCAGAACGGCGTCCATCGCCTGGTCGCGCCAGAAGGCGTCGTAAGTCGGGTGCTCGAGAATCCTGCGCCAGAAGCCAACTTGCTCCAGACCCCGTTGCCGTCCCAGGGCCCCGGCGGAGCCCGCCTGCAGGTACGTGTCGTACTCGTCGAAATGCGCCGTCCACCACTTGACTTCTGTCTTACGCGTCGCCTCCTGCTCGTAGACATAAGGCATGTTCTGCTGGCGGAACGCGCCGTTATGGAACCAGTCGTCGCCTTTCCAGCCATCCACCATGGGGTTCATGGGGACGGCGACCTTCAGCGCCGGGTGAGGATTGACCAGCGCCATCAGGGTCAGAAAGCCGTTGTAGGAAATGCCCAGGATGCCCACCCGGCCGTTGCTCTCGGGGATGTTATGGATCGAGCCAATCGATGGTGTCGTAGGTGTCCGTGGCATTGTCGACCGGCGTGGGATTCCAGGGGCCGTGCAGGGGCCGGTTCATCACGAAGTCTCCCTCCGAGCCGTGCTTGCCGCGGACGTCCTGGATCGACACGGATGTAGCCGCCTTCGACGATGACCTCGGTGGCATTGTCGTAGCCCTGAAGGATCGGGCCGAGATGGGCGCTCTCGGCGTGGCTGGTGAGTTTCGTCGGCATCGTAGGGCGTGCGGGTCAGAAGGATGGGGGCATTGCGCGCGCCCTTGGGAACCAGGATCACCGTGTGCAACCGCACCCCGTCGCGCATGGGGATCATCACGTCGCGCCGCGCGTAGTCGAAGCCCTCGTCGGACGCCTTGAAGGTCGGCGGCGTCTCACTGGGAAACTCCGGGTATTTTGGCGGAGACGGCGGGAGCGATTCAGCTCCGGCGTCCGCCGCAGTGCAGGCGGCCAGAAGAGGAGGACACCGAACACCGCCAGGAAGGGACGGAGTTCATGCGAAGGCCGCGGATCGCGGAGTTTTTGGCGCACTCCGGCGAGGCTCGTGACTCCTCATCCGCGGTTGCGACTCGGGCGGACGCGGGCGCCGGGCAGGCTGGTCCCGGCGAAGTCCCTCACACCAGCGGCGCGAAGAGGTACTCGAGATCCGATTTCTGGAGGCCGACGGGTCCCGAGCTCCCCTCCTCGAGCAGGCTTTGAACGAGTTCGCGCTTCCGGACCTGGAGCGCTTCCATCTTCTCTTCGACCGTGCCGACCGTCAGCAGCCGGTAGACGAACACCGGCTTGTCCTGGCCGATGCGGTGGGCGCGATCGGCGGCTTGCGTCTCGACGGCCGGATTCCACCACGGGTCATAGAGGATCACGGTATCCGCCGCCGTGAGATTCAGTCCCGTGCCGCCGGCCTTGAGGCTCAGAAGAAAGAGCGGGACCTCGCCGGCCTGGAAACGATTCACGGGCGTGGCGCGATCCAGGGTATCGCCGGTGAGAAGCACATAGGGGATGTGGCGGGTGGAGAGTGCGTCCTCGATCAGGGCCAGCATGCTCGTGAACTGGGAGAAGAGCAGGACGCGGCGGCCTTCCTCGAGAAGCGTGGGCAGGAGTTCGAGGAGGAGTTCGAGCTTGGCGGACTCCTGGACCATTCGGGCGGCCTCGAGGCGCACCAGGCGCGGGTCGCAGCAGACCTGGCGAAGCTTCAAAAGCGCGTCGAGGATGACGATGTGGGAGCGGTTCAGACCGTTTCGCTCCACCTCCTGGCGCACCCGCTGTTCCATGGCAAGGCGGATGGTCTCGTAGAGATCGCGCTGGCTTTCGCGCAATTCGACCTTCCGGACCACCTCCGTCTTGGGCGGGAGCTCCAGGAGGACCTGGTCCTTGCGGCGGCGGAGCATGAAGGGTTTCACGCGACGGGCCAGCAGCTTGCGGCGGGTCTCATCGCCAGCCTTCTCGATCGGATTGCGAAACAGCGTCCGAAACCGGATCTCGTCCAGGAGAAAACCCGGCATGAGGAAATGGAACAGCGACCAGAGTTCGCCGAGGTGGTTCTCGAGCGGCGTCCCGGTCAGGCAGAGGCGATGGCGCGCCTTGAGTTGGCACACGACCTGGGCCGCCTGGGTTCGGGGGTTCTTGATGTTCTGAGCCTCATCGAGAAGGACAACATGGAACTCGGAGGCGGTGAGTCGATCAGCATCGCGCGGGAGGAGGGAGTAGGAGGTGACGATCAGGTCGGCATCCGCCACATCGTCGAAGTGGTCGTGACGATCGGCGCCGTGGAGGACCAGGACCCGCAGCGCCGGTGTGAATCGTGCCGCCTCCTCCCGCCAGTTGACGACCAGGGTCGTCGGGCAGATGACGAGGGCGGGTCGGTCGAGGCGGCCCTCTTCCTTTTCCACCAGGATATGGGCGAGGGTCTGGATCGTCTTCCCCAGACCCATGTCATCGGCCAGGACTCCACCCACGCCAATTTGACGGATGAACTGGAGCCAGCGCAGGCCCTCGAGTTGGTACGGCCGCAGAGCCGTCTGCAAGCCGGTGGGTGGAGGAGCCACGGGCAGGCCGTCCAGGTTGCGGAGGTGGTTGCAGAGGTCGCGCAACGCCTCCGGGGCCGCCCATTTCCAGCCCTCGCCCGCGGTGAGTTCGGCGAGGTCCAGGGCGCGCAAACGGTGGACTTTAAGACGCTGGTTGCGCGCAAGCGCCTGCGGATCGTAAAGCTCCACCAGGGTCGACAGGATCGCGCGCAGGCGCGTCGCAGGGAACGCGAGGGTGCGTCCGTCGGGCAGCGGGACCGCGATCCGCCGGTCGCGGGTCCCCTTCCCATTCTCATCCCCAAGTCCCTTCAGATTGAAGATCGACGTCTGCTGTTTCAGTCCTTCGAGCAGGATCGGGAGAAGATTGATGCGCTCCTCGCCGACCTGGATGCCCAACTCCACATCGAACCAGTTTTCATCGGATTCGACATGGTTCTCGAGATACCAGGCATCCGGTTCGCAGATTTCAAGTCGGGCGTCCGCTTCCTGTTCGATCCGCCAGCCTTCCTCGCGGAGCGCCGGAAGGACCTCGAGCGCAAACTCCATCCACCGCTGCCCCCCGGGCTCTGGAAGCGTCCAAAGACCTTCAAATCGCTGTGTCATGCAATAACCGAGCACCTCGCTTGCGGGACGCAGACCGGTCTTCCGCAGTCGGGCGAGGGCGGCCGCCTCCTCGTCTTCCTGGCGTGGAATGACGACGAGTTGGTGGCCATCGAACCGGCGGACCTCCGGGCTCGAGAAGCCATTCGCATCCGCGGGAACGCTCGTCTCGCCATACCAGAGGAGGGGTTGCACAACGTAAAGGTGGAATGCCTTCGCGGCCTCCAGATACCTCGAAAGCCCCACGGTGACTCCCACCATTGGAGTTGCCGAATCGATAATCGGAGGCCGGGAACTGGTTTGAGTCGGCGCAGTGCTGGACCGGAACGACATCGGGTACGGGCAGGGCCAGCCCGGGCGCGACCGCTTCCAGCGCCGCCCGGAGTTCCGGGACCTTCGTGGGTTCAATCAGCGGGCAGCGACACCAGGTCTCGGCGACCCGAGGAGGCAGGGGGGTCTCCAGCGGTCCGCACTCCCCGGTCGCTTCGTCGACATACCAGGGCGGACACAGGCACAGCAGGTCAGACGGCGGGTGTTGACCTCGAAGCCGGCGCGGAGGCGACCGGCCTCGTCCCGCTGCCAGACCGGCCGGGCCGTCCGTGGCGGCCCGGCGCGGAGGACCGGACCCGAGGTACTTTTCCAAAGGCACCGCCCGGTCGCGAGGATCTCGGCGAGGATGTCCGGTCCGGCGTCGCCCCCGAGTTGAACCGTGTGCTCAGTCAACGGGAAACAGTCATGCTCAAACTGCACGCGACGAGCGAATCGGACATCGGCGGGGGTGATGAATCGCGGAAGGGCGTCACCGAAACATCGGTCGAGAGCGAAGGGGGTCGCCTTGCCATTGCTGCCATCCGGCGGATCCGCGTCTTGTAGGTTTCCAGCGTGGTGGTCGCATCGCCGTGCCGTCGGTGGCTCTGGCTCAACACGTACAGGATACGGTCGCGCGGCAGACGCTGGCCCTCCTCTGATGGATCTGCGATGGATGCGAGCCGGTCCAGCCACGAGGCACTTGGCATCGAGCCGCGAGGTGGAACGCGCGAGGGCAGCGACCGGTGGAGGACCTGAACAGGGGCACGCAGGACAGGAGGGCCGCAGCGTGCACACAGGGAGCGGGCGGACAGCACCCGCATCGGATTTCCTGGACCACCCAGCCGGCGTCGGTTTCGGCCAGGCGGATGTTGACCCGGCGGGAGGCACCCCCCGAAGGTGTGACATACGTCCACAACCGCCCCTCATCGGGCATCCAGCGGATATCCGCCAACTCCCGGCGGGCGGCAAGCTACCGCCGGCCTTCAGCTTCTGGGCATCGAACAGGTCCTTCCATAATGGGCTCAGGAACGGAAGCACTTCAGCCATGACTGGCCCGTGATTCTGTTCTTTCCAGGCCGAAGGCAAAGCGCGAGTTGTTCGCACGCGCTCACATGGGGCGGTGAATAATTCTGTCGAAGCCTCGTCCCGATTCGCTATGGACCGACCCCTTTGCCGGGTTACGAGGCCAGCAGGAGGGCCACGGCGCCGGCGGCGGTGGTCGCGCCGAGGACCGAAAGGGTGAGGCGCCTCAATTCCGGCGCGCCCAGCCACGCCGACATGGCGGCCTTGACGATGGTGTTGCTGATGCATGCGGTGACGACAGCCACGGCCGCCCGACCCAGCGGCAGGCCGGTGTCCCGAACGGCTTCCGAGGTGGAGATCGTGATCGCATCCACATCGGTCAAACCCGCCACCGCGCTGATGGCGATCAGGCCCGTGGCGAGATGAAAATGGGTCGCCGCCTTCACCAGGAAATTCACCAGGGCATACAGCAGGCCGAATTTGATCGCGGTCGCAAGACCGAGGGGATTGGCGACATTGAGAGTCTGGACGGGTTCGGAGGTCTGCCGTCTGCCGACCCACATCCAAGCTCCCGAAGGCGAGTCCCGGCATCGCCATGATCGTCATGGGAATCCAGAGCCGGCGGACGAAGGCCGGGTGAATCGCCGCGGCGAGGACCAGAACCCTGCCGAGCATGACGACACAGGCGAGAACCACGGCCAGGGCATAGCTGGCGGAGCGGTCCGGATCGTCCCGGCTCCGGCGGCTGAAGTTCAGCGTCGTGGCGGTGCTCGAGGCAAGGCCGCCCACGAGGCCTGAAATCGAGATGCCGGCGCGCGCGCCCAGCAGCCGGACCAGGACGTATCCGAGGAACCCCAGACCGCAGATCAGAACGACCATCAGCCAGGTGGTCCACGGATTGAACGCGCCGTACGGCCCGAAGCTCCGGTTGGGAACGAGCGGGAGGATCACGCCGGTGATGGCGACGAACTGCAGGACGCTGCGGACGTCCTGGCTCGTGAATCGCAGGGTCCATTGGTGGATCGGCTGTTTGAGTCCGAGCAGGAGCATGGTCAATGCCGTCACAAGGACGGCGACCTGGCGTTCCTGCCATTGGACAAGCGCGCCGCAAAAGAAGGCGAGCAGCGCCGCTCCGGGCGTGGTGTAGCCGCCCCGGTTCCCATTGGGACGGGACAATTGGGCGGCGCCAAGGACGACTCCGAGCACGGCCAGCGCGATGCCAAAGGTGGCGGCCGCGCCGCGAGCCGATGCGAAAGCGGACAGACACCCGAGCATCGCGACGATGCTGAAGGTCCGTACGCCGGCGAATTCCGGTTGCTCGCCGGCATCCTGCTGGCTCTCCCATTGCCGGATCATCCCGATCAGCGCGCCGAGGCAGGCGCTGATGAGGAGGGACTGCGCGGGTTCGGGCATGGCTCCAAAGGATCGGTCAACAGGATTGGAGGATTCAATCCCCCGGCCTCGCGCGTGCCGACGGCGTTGCGCCTCGATGGCCGCCCGGGAGATCGACGCAACCTCGTCCTTCGTGGTTTGTCTCTGGCGTCGCAGGCGCGTATGACGCGGGGATGCTGCTGTCGCCATGGCTCTGGCCGCTCCTGCTCGCGGTGGGTGGGGCGGCGGGCTTCGTCGATGCGATCGCCGGCGGCGGCGGCCTTCTTTCACTCCCGGTGCTGCTGGGGGCGGGCCTGTCGCCGGCCGAAGCGCTGGCGACGAATAAACTCCAGGCGACGTTCGGCTCCGGCAGCGCGACCTGGCATTACCGCGGGGCGCGCCTGGTGCGGTGGGGTGACGTGTGGCCCGGCGTGATGGCGACGGCGGCCGGCGCCGTGCTCGGGTCCCTGACGGTCAGTCGTGCCGATCCGGGATTTCTTCGGCGTGTCATCCCATTTCTTCTTTCTGGATGCTGACCCTGGTGGCGGGCCTGGGATTCGACCTGCTGCGAGCGACGGTCTGGACCAAGGCGATGAACTTCACGAGCAACATCGTATCGCTGGCGGTCTTCGCGGCGGCGACGCGGTTGGACTGGGCAGCGGGGATCTGGATGGGGATGGGTCAATGGGCCGGCGCGCGGTGGGGGGCGCGGGTCGCGCTGCGCGGTGGGGCGCGTCGCATCCGGCCGGTTTTCCTGGCGGTGGTCCTTGCCGCGAGTGCCAAGCTCTTTCACGACGCATGGTAACGGGTGGCGCGGATTATTCTCTTTTTGCGTTGGGAACGCTCGATGGGTTCCCTCGCGTCGTGTTGGGGACCTTCATGAACGTGGGCGGGATTGTTGTCGGTGGATTGGCGGGACTGGCGGCGCGGCGGGAGCTCTCGGGGCGAGTGCAGTGGCTTCTGAAGTCCCTGCTGTCGGCGATCGCGTTGTGGGTCGGGTTTCGGATGGTCTGGGCATCCGTCGGAGGGCCGGTGCCGCGGCTGGCACTTCAACTTGCGGCGGGGGTCGTAGCGCTGGTGGCGGGCAATCTTGCGGGAAAGGCCCTCGGGCTGCAGCGGCAGTCGAGTCACCTTGGTCGTTATGCGCGGGATCGGTTTGCGCTCGCGAAACGCTCCGGGAGACCGGAACCGGGGGATGGGTTTGTGATTTGCGCAATCCTGTTTTGTGCGGCGCCGCTGGCGGTCCTTGGTTCCCTGCAGGAGGGGCTTCAGGGGGATCCGCGGATCCTGATGCTGAAGGCGGTGATGGACGGTCTGGCCGTGATGGCGTTGGTGCGGGTTCTGGGGATTGGCGCGATGCTTTCGGCCCTGCCGGTGCTGGCATACCAGGGAACGCTGACGTTGGCGGCCCGGGTAATCCGCCCGTCCATCGTGGGGTATGCCGGGGTCCTGGACGGGTGGAACACGGTTGCCGGCGTGCTTCTGGCGATGACGCCGCTGATCATTCTGGATGTCCGCAAGGTGCCCTTGACGGACTACCTGCCGGCGCTGGTCCTGGCCCCGTTGATTCGGGTCTGGATCCCGTAAGTGCCCGGTGCCGCGCCTTTACGATGGACGGGCCCTCACCCCCCCGGCCCGTCTCCCGTCGGGCGGGAGAGGTTGGCCTATTGGGCTTGGCCGATGACGGACGGCCCGGCAGGATTCCTTGATTGTGCATGATTTTCGCTACGTGAAGGGCCGGCTTCAGTGCGAGCAGGTACCGATGGAACGTCTGGTCGAACGGTTCGGAACGCCCCTGTTCGTCTATTCGAGCCACACCCTTTGCGATCACTTCCAGAAGCTGGACCAGGCCCTGGCGCCGCTGGACCGGATGATCTGTTTCGCCGTCAAAGCGAACTCGAACCTCGCCATCCTTCGCACGCTGGCGACGCTGGGAAGCTGCTTCGACATCGTGAGCGAAGGCGAGCTTCGCCGTGTCATGGCGGCCGGTGGGGAGGCGCGGCGGTGCGTCTTCGCGGGTGTCGGCAAGACCGGGAGGGAGATCGAGTTCGCGCTGCGCCAGGACATCTACTCGCTGAACGTGGAGAGCGAGCCGGAGGTGGACCGGATCGACGCCGTGGCGCGGCGGCTGGGAAAGATCGCCCCGATCGCCGTCCGCGTGAATCCGAATGTCGACGCCGCCACTCATGCGAAGATCACGACGGGCACCTACGAGAACAAGTTCGGGATCGCGCTCGAGGAGATTGAGCGATTGTACGCGCGGATGGCCCGGAGGAAGCACCTGCGTCTGCGCGGGCTCCAGATGCACATTGGATCGCAACTCACCGAGGTGAAGCCGTTCCGGCTGGCGGTGGAGAAGATTGTGCCATTGGCCGGTCGCCTTCGCGATCGGTACGGGCTCGAGTTCCTGAGCATCGGGGGCGGTCTTGGCATCGTGTACGACCCGGCGCTCGCGAGTGGCGATCCCCGCTGGTGGACCGAGGAACCCGACGCGCGCAAGATCCTCACCCCGGCTTCCTACGCCGCCACCCTGAAACCGCTGCTCCAGCCCCTCGGGATGAAGATCCTCGTGGAGCCGGGCCGATTCATCGTGGGCAACGCCGGGGCCCTCGTCACGCGAGTGGAATTCGTGAAGCGCACCGGGCGGAAGCATTTCGTCATTGTCGATGCGGCGATGAACGACCTCATCCGTCCGGCATTTTATGATGCGTATCACGAAATTGTCCCGCTGCGGCGGACACGCGCGGCGTTGCGGGCCTCGGATGTCGTCGGCCCGATCTGCGAGAGTGGGGATTTCTTTGCGAAGGATCGTCCGCTCCCGAAGGTGGGCGAGGGTGATTATCTCGCGCTGCTGAGCGCGGGCGCCTACGGCTCCGTCATGGGTTCCAATTACAATACGCGGCCGCTCGCGGCGGAGGCCCTCGTGGATGGCGACCGATTCGATCTCGTTCGGGAGCGTCAACCGCTGGAGGACATCTGGGCGCGCGAACGGGTTCCGAAGTGGCTGCGAGGGCGGTGACGCTGCCGTCACTCCCGGCGCGCCCATTGCCAGTGTTCGTCGAAGAAGCCGGCATCGGCGATGGCGCCCGGTGCACGTGAAGTTGCGGGTTGACGCAGATCGACGATCGCCCAATCCGGCAGTTTCGGGGTCTGCCGCGCGTTGTTGAGATAGTCGTATTCGCGGAACGTGAACCCGCTGTTCAGGACGACATAGTGCGCGGGATTCAGGGGATTCGGATAGATCAGGACGGGAACGAAGTCCTGGACGGACCGGTCGCCGGAAGGCGTGCGCAGGTGGCTGGCGTCCCACTGGATCGGCAACTGCCCGATCATCCGCGCGAGGACGTGGTTGCTTTGAGGATCACCCCAGAGAATGAGATGCCTGGTGGCGATGTCGTCGGGGGTGACCTCGGTATCATCCTTGATGGGCGCGTCCCCGCGGAACTGGCGTCTCCAATGGTCCACGGCATGGTTCATTTCGGAGTCCACCCAATGGGCAAGCGCGGGGTTGATCGGTGATCCTGTCGGGCGAACGAACAGGAAGGAATCCATGAAGGCGTCGTCCACGGGGCCCTGGAGTCCATGGACCTTGCGAAGGCCTTCACCGGGCAGCGGTCCGGTCTGCCATCGGGTCCCATCCCGATGGAGTTCCGCCCGCCAGGAGCGGTCCGAACCCGGACGCGGTCCGGGGAGGTCCTGATCGTCGATCCGGATGCGCGGGGGACGATCGAGTTCGAAAGGGTAGAGGCCCGGATCAATCTCGAGCGTGAGGGCGGTGATGTTCGTGGTGGAGAGCCGGACCGTCAGCGGATCGACGAGTTCCGCATCGACCCGCGCGGATTCCCAATGGCGGTCCAGCCCATCGACGACGATCCACGCCATGCGGTTGTAGCGAAGACTGTAGGTCTCGAAGCGCACCCGACGCGGGAGAGGATTGCGGCCGCGAGCGGCGATGGCGTCGATACGGCGGGCGATCTCGGCCTTGGCGCCCGGTTCATATTGGTGACGGGTACCGGGACCCACGATGTGGGTGAGGGCGAGACCCTGGTCGGCCATCGCCTTTTCCATGGCGCGGGCGGCCTGCCTCTGGGTGTCGAGTTCGCCGCTGTAAGCGACGAGCGGGACCATGGCGACGTTCGCCGCGATGGATGTCGAGTCGTAGAGGTTCCAGAGCTTCTGTTCCCACCATGTCGGCGCCAGGCCCTCATGCTGGAAGACGCGAAGAAACTCGGCCGTCTCGCTGAAACCGGCCCCCGGGGCGGCGGCGGCCCAGCGCCACGCGTGGTGCGTGGCCATATGCCAGCAGGAGGCGCCGCCCAGCGAGAAGCCGCGCACCACCAGGCGGTCCTCGTCGATTGGGTAATGCCTTTGGACATCTGCCAGCGCCTCCCAGGCATCCGTCTCGCCCGCGAAGCGCGACCCGTTGCAATATCGACCGTACGGATGCAGGACGAATGCGCCCCGCGGGGCGAACTCGCCGATTCGACGCATGCGCTCCGAGAGGAATGCCAGTTCGGTCAACTGCTCGCCGCGGCCGTGAAACCAGAGGTCCAGGCGGTAATTGCGTCCGTCGTGCGGGTCAAAGGCTTCGGGGACGACGAGCCCATAGGGCTGAATCGACCCATCGACGCGGGAGACATAGCCGCGCACGACCAATCCTCGGGCCTCCGTCCAGTACGGCGAACCGGACCGCAACGCAGCCATCCGCTTGGCGGCTTCGTCGAGGAGGCGCCGCGCGGCCACGAATTCGTTGGTGTGATAGAACTCGTCATAGCGCAGGGCCCAATCGACGGCCTTGTGGAAGATCCGAATGTCCGGCAGCAACGACGCGCGGTTTGGGTCCCCGCCAAGGTCGCGCTGCAGCGAATCGAGCGCCTCTCCCAGTCGGTCCACGCGTTCCGAGAGTTCCTTTCGCACGTCGTCCGGCACGGTGATCCCCGGGGGCGGGATACGGCGGACCTTGTCGGGAATATTGTCGGCCGGACCGTCCGCGCGAATCCTGGAAGGCATCAGCACGAGGAGAAGGGCCAGCGGCAGGGCGAGGCATGCTCGAAGGGCCGGGGGCAAAGCAAACAGGCGCATGGGTGGGCCGATGAGACGGGATTCACGCCCATGACGCCAGCATGCGATCTAGCTAGAGGCGATCGCGACCCGGAGGGTCGCAGGCCCTAACCTGCCTATCTCATTGAGGTCTTGCGAAAGGCGACCGTCCGCGAGCCCGCGAAATCCTTGGCAGGCGCGATACCGTCGGGTCGGACCGCGGCCTTTAGGCCGCTTCAACCGGACGGGACGGGACGGCGGCCGACAAGAACTCCGACGCGCGTGCCGTCGGGGTATTGAAGCGGCCTGAAGGCCGCGCTCCGCAACCGCGAGTTCCGACGCCCTGTCGGCAGCGGCGATACGCAGGTTCACCTCCTCTCCCACCGGACCTGCCCCGGCGCATCCAGCTTTGCGCTGCGGATATGGAGTCTTCTCAAGCCCGCGCCGCCGTCGATACGCTCCGGCGCATGTCGAACGTCGTCCAGACCCGAGAGAGCCTGCTGCACCTGTTGCGGGAAAAATCCGTCCGCTTCGGTGACTTCACCCTCTCCTCCGGTGCGAAGAGTTCCTACTATATCGACTGCCGGATGACGACGACCGATGCCCATGGTTCGCTGCTCGTCGGGCAGGTCATGTTGGACCTGATTCGACGGGAAGAGGCGCGGGCGGGGATTCGGTTGACGGCCATCGGCGGGCTGACGGCGGGCGCGGATCCGGTGACTTTCGCGGTGGGGATGACCGCGGCCCTTCGGGAACCGGAGCGGCCCCTGCAGATGTTTATCGTTCGCAAGGAGCCCAAGGCGCATGGCGAAGGCAAGCTCATCGAGGGCAATTTCCAGGCGGGCGACGTCGTCGTGATCGTGGACGACGTCATCACAGGCGGTGGATCGACGCTGAAGGCGATCCAGGCGGTTCGGGAGGCGGGTGGACGGGTCGCCTTCGCGGCGGTGCTGGTTGATCGACAGCAGGGAGGAACCGGGCGGATTGCGGAGGCGGGCGTTCCGGTCCTCGCGGCCTTCACCCGGGATGAGCTTTTGGGAAGCTCGCTGTTCCAGGTTCAAACTGCTCTCGCCCCCGACCGGTAGCCGCCGACGTGAGGAGGCGGACACTCGTGGACCCGCTCATTGCCTGGGCGGCTACGGACGCGCGCCCGTCCGCACCGCAGGGTCGGCGCCTGACGCTTAGAGCCCGTCTGAAAATTAGGAGGGGCCCTGCGACGAGGGATTTTGTGCGAGGCCGAGACGGCGAGACCGGAGCATCCCCGCAGCGGGCTGTGACGGTCGAGCCAACGAAGGCCTCGCGCAAAAGACCCGTCGCCCGAAGGGTTTTCGCAGGAAAGGCCGCCTGGCTTCGTTGCTCCTCAGTCACAGACCCCTGAAGGGTATGCTCCTTCGTCCCGCCTCGCCATTCGGCCTTTCCTGCGAAAACAGGGCCCCTCCTAATTTTCAGACGGGCTCTTACGCCTTCAGGCCGAGACCCACCGTCTCGCGGCAGAACTGGAGACTGCGCTCGAGGTCCTGTTTCTGGCGTTCGGGGTTGTTCCCATTGTAGGATTCGAGGGGCTGGCCACGGCGCGCGAGGACGATGAAGCGCGCGAGTTCCGCGGCGGTTCGATGAGGCCAGACCTCCCAGAAGGCAGGATCCAGGTACGGGAATTCGACGGCGAACCCGCCTATGGTTTCAATGTTCACGGCGACCTGCGGACAGATCTCGGCGTAGCGCGCGAAGTACTGTTTGAGGTCGACGGCTTTTCCCTCTCCCATGACGGTCCACTGGACCTTGCAGCCTTTTGGGGTCTCCCAGACGGTGCCGTCGCGAAGGCTTGTCGTGAACGCATAGGGTCCGAGCTTCTCAAGGCTTTCGAGGGGATCATCGAGGGTCCAAAGGGCGTTGCCCGAATCCATGTTGGCGCCGACCCAATCCTTTCCCGCGTCCTCGATGAGGCGGATCAATTCGACGGCCGTCATGTCGCCGGCGTGATTTTCGATGGCGACCTTGACGCCGAGATCGGAGGCGAGACTTCGCTGGGATCGAAGGACCTTCACGGTGTCGTCGATGCGCGCGTCGATGCCCCCTGGACTCCGGCGGTCTTCGCGGGTCCCGAGGACAACGCGGAAGACGGGTGAGCCGACGGCCCTGGCCAATTTCATGCCGAGGGCAAGGTGTTCCTCGGCGGTTCCCCAGTCTTTCTTGAAGGCCCGGGAGGTGGGACAGATGCTCCAGGAGCCCAGGAGGATCTCGATGCCTTTGCCGTCGGCATACCGGCGAAGCTCGGCGGCATCGGGTTCCTTGAGAGACCCGAGCGAAGGGAGGTCCGTGATGAAGAGGGTGTCCAATCGGAGCGAGGCCGCGTAATCCACCAGTTCGCGGCCTTTCCATTTGAGCGAGCGGACCGAGAAGTTGTCCATGCCGAGTCGGATCTTCCGGGCCGGCGCCTGGGCGGTGGCCGGGAGCGAGGGGTGCAAGGCGGTGGCTGCCGCTGCGGTGGCGAGAGTGCGGGCGAAGGTTCGACGCGAGATCCGGACGGAGGGGATGTTCATGCCGGGCATTATGCTTCGCGGAAAGGCGCGAGTGCGCAAGGTCTGTCCGGACGCCGAGCCTCCGATCGCCGGGTCGATCATCTCTTTTCCGTGGCTCCCGTGGACCGTCACTCCGCGACCCGAATCAGCGTTCCGGCACGACGCTCGAAGATTTCCCCGGGGGGTGTCAGTCCCCGGACACCCCCTTCTGCCATTGAAACGTCGCCGAATGCCATTCGCGGACACGCCGCTCCCGTTCGAGCGCCGCGCCCAGGGACAGAAAGCAGGAACCCACCAGGGCGAATTCCTCGGCAAGTATCCCGGCAAGCACGAGGTGACCGCCGGGGGTCGTCCGCTCCAGCAGGGAGGTCGCATGCTCCACCAGGAGGTTGGCAGTGAGATTGGCGCAGACGACATCGAACCGGCGGGGCCGGCGGGACGCGAGACTCCGGAGGTCGGCCCGTCTCCAACGGACCTGTTTGGCGAGCTTGTTGAGGATGCCATTGCGACGGGCGACGTCGATGGCGGACGCGTCGGAATCGAAGGCGTCGACTGGCGCGTATCCCAGTCGGGCCGCGGCCAGCGCAAGGATGCCCGAGCCGGTCCCGGCATCGAGGAGGCAGCGTGCATTTCCACGCGGCGCGAGCCGCACGACCTCGGCCAGACAATAGGCCGTGGTGGGATGCTGCCCGGTGCCGAAGCTCAGTCCTGGATTGATGACAATTTCCGCCTGCCCCCGCGCCGGCCGGCGACGGCTCCAACTGGGCCGGACGAGAAGACGCCGCCCGACGGAGAATGGAGGAAAATGTCGCTTCCATGATTCCGCCCAGTCCTCCGGGGGAACCAGTCTCCAGCGGATCCGGAATGCCCTTCGCGCCCCGTCGGGAAGTGCGGCCCTGAGATCGTCCTTCAATTCCAGGTGTCTGGCGGCCGTCCAGAACCGGTGGTCCGCAACATACGCGGCGATGGTGGTCTTGCCGGACTCGAAGCTGTGGGTGATCACCGGTGGAGAACCCGACAGCCGCGAAAGGGCCTCCTGAACGATGTCTTCGCCTTCAGGCGTCGTCTGGACGGAAAGGCACCAGAGTGCCGCCGGCATGCTCGAGGCCATGACATCAGGAATCCGCAGGATTGAAGCGACCGCCATTTCCCTACATCGACGAACGCCGGTCAAGACACCGAGGGCTTGCCCTGGAAGCGGCGCGAACGAAAGTTGGCCCCGTGCCAGTCCGCCGCCGGTTTCGAATGCTTTGCGCCTTCGGCATGGCCGCGCTTCTCCTTGACGGCCTGGCGGGTCGGGCGCAACCCGAACCGCGCATCCTCGCCTGGCGCGCGGCGGACGGTCTGCCTCAATCGCCGGTCATCGGGGTGTCGCTCACTCCGCGGGGGGGCGTTCTGACGACCCATGGTCCCGTGTTGCCGGTGGCGCTGTTTGACGGCTACGACATCACCACGGTTTCCAACACCGTCGGCGCCGCCAGCCGGGTGTACCTGAATCGGAGCGGTCAGTTCTGGTCGGTGGATCCGGCCGGTTTGCTGGAACAAACGGGCCAGGGATGGACGCTGCATTCGGTCGTGGAGATCCGTTCGGAGTACCAGGCGAATCCGATCCTGCGGGCCGTTCGTCCGGTTCCCTTGCTGCCACTGGATCGGAACCGCGTGTTGATCCTCCTGGCCGATCGGCTGCTGGAATACGACGCGGGTCCGAACCGGACGCGGCTGATTCAGGCGGCCTCAGACACCGGTCTGGGCACCTTCAATGACATGGCAGGGGGCCGGGATGACGGCGCGTGGATATCGGGGGCCAGGGGGCTGATCCACATTCCGGGACCCATCCGTCAGATCCGTCCGGAGACACCGCTCGAGGTGCACCCGATCCCGATCTCCATCTCTGCGATGGATCTTCAACGGCCTTTTGAGGATCGCACCGGGGCCGTGGTGGCAGCGGCCGACGACCCGCTCAAAGCGACCAAGCTCATTGTGCGGTTCGCGAACAACCGTTGGGAGGTCTGGCCCGTCGAGGGGCAGAATGTGCGTCAGGCATGGTCCGGGCCGGATGGCGACCTGTGGGCTCATACCGCCGCGACCGTCCTCCGTCTCGACGGCGAGGGGGGCGAGATGCGGCCCAAGACCCTGCTCCAGGTCGGCCGCATCGCGGATCTGGCGGTGGAACCGGGAGGCGTCGCCTGGCTCGCCACTTCGGACGGGCTCTTCCGCATCGCGGCGCGTCCATGGCGAACCGCCCGGAATTTTCCCATGGACACGGGTCCGGTCTCCGCGGTGACCAGCGACCGTCGCGGACAGGTCATTGCGCTCACCGCGCAGGGGATCCATCGCCTCGATGGCAATCACTGGCGGACGACCCCGCTGCCGGTGGACGCGCACGACGAAGTTCCCCACCGGGGTCAACCTCTCTTTGCGCTGGCGGGCGATCGCCTGTTCATCCGCACGATTCAGGGGGACCTCTTCCTCGGTCCGGACGATCGCGCGCTGCCGCTGCCGCAGGAGCTTCGGCATGCCAATCCATTGGGATCGCTCTCCGATGGCCGGATCCTTCTGCAGAGCGGCGATCACGACCCCGCGATTGTGGCGTTCGATGGCAGCACCGTCAGTCCCTTCGCCGTCGTTCCCGAGTCGGCCAGGGGCATCGGCAGACCTGCCTTCGCGCTGCAGACGCGAACCGGCGAACTCTGGGTGGGGAGTGAGCGCGGTCTCGTCGTGCGCCGGGGAGAGGAGTGGACCCCGATGAACGATCCGGAGACGGGCGCCGCCGACGGTGCCCTGGCTGCCATCGAACTGCCGGACGCCCGCCTGCTGGTCGGCGGCCTCGACGCGGTTCGCGAATTCGATGGACGCCATTGGCGCGTGCTTCGTCACGGATTCGACCGCGTCCATACCTTCCAGCTTTCGCGCGACGGTGTCCTCTGGATCGCGTCCGGCAGCGGGTTGCATCGGATGATGGACAACTCCTGGTTCACGCTGGGCGAGGAGGAGGGGCTGCCGTCGACCGCGGTGTTCAGCGTGTTCGAGGATGGTCTCGGACGGCTCTGGGCCGCGACGGGACGCGGCCTGCTGCTGTTCGACCCGTCCGCGGACATGGACCCGCCGAGGGCGGAGATCACCGGGGCGGACCTTCCGGTCAGTGCCGGGGACAACCGGGCGCTGTTCACCGTCGGCGGGGAGGATCGATGGCGGTTCACCCCCGCGGGACGCCTGATGTTCTCATGGAAGCTGGACAACAATCCCTACTCGATCTGGCGTCCGGCCGGCAGCGTTCAATTCACGAACCTTGCCGCCGGGACTCATCGGTATTGGGTCCGCGGTCTGGATTCGAGCGGGAACGTCCAGGTCAAGCCCGCGAGCCTCGAGTTTTCAGTATCGCTACCGTGGTTCAAGGATCCCCGGCTGGTCTGGACGTCCGCGGCGCTTGCCGGGGTGTTGATCGCCATGGGGGTCCAGGCGTTGCTGAGCTATCGGCGCCTGAAACGCAGCTATGCCGAGGTCGAACACCAGGTGGCGGAGCGTTCGGCGGCCCTCCAGAAGGCCAACGAGGAATTGCTGCACAGTCACAAGATGCGCGCCCTGGGGACGCTGGCGGCCGGCGTGGCGCACGACTTCAACAATCTCCTCTCGATCATCAAGGGATCGACCCAACTTCTGGTCGGGCAACCGGACGACCGCGACCGGACGCGACAGCGACTGCAACGGATCCTGAAGGCCGTGGACCAGGGCGCGGCGCTCGTGCGGGCCATGCTCGGTTACAGCCGGGGCGCGGCGGCGCCTCGCAAGCAACTCGACGCCAGCGAACTCGTGCAACACGTCCTGCGACTGCTGGACGAACCGCTCCAGGGCCGGCTCAGGTTCCAGCCGCCCCTGACGCCCGTCCCTTCGGTGGTCGCGCCGCCCGAGATGCTCCAACAGATTGTCCTGAACCTCGTACAGAACGCCGATGAGGCGATGGACCACGCCGGCACCGTGAGCGTCCAGGTCTACGTCACGGGTCCACCGGCGAATTGCCTCCTCAATCCGGCGCCCGCTTCGGCCTTCGTGACCATTGAGGTCCGGGATCACGGGACCGGCATTGCCCAGGAGAACCTTTCCCGCGTCTTCGAGCCATTCTTCACCACGAAGGGTTTCAGCAGCCGCCGTGGAACCGGCCTCGGACTCTCGATGGTCTATGAGTTCGCGAAGGAACTGGGCGCGGGCATTGCCGTCGAATCGACGGTGGGCCAGGGAAGCGTGTTCCGCATCTATCTCCCCGCGATCGGCGGTGGCCCACAGGGTGGGACCGAAGCCGATCCTCCCAACACAATTCCCTCCCAGTCCGAGAAGCAGCGCTCAAAGCCCGTCTGAGCGGCAACCAACTTACTTCGCCCTGTACTCCGCTTCGGCCTTCGGAAGCCATTTTTTGATGTCGTCGATGCGTTGGTCGTCGAGCGGATGGGTCCGGAGGAACACGAGGGTATCGCTGGCGCCGTTGGCCTTGTTGTACTCGGCGAAGCGTTCCCAGAAGGCGACGGCGGCGTCGGGGTTGTAGCCGGCCCGTGCCATGTAGATCAGGCCGAGATGATCCGCCTCGGACTCCTGTTCGCGACTGTGAGGGAGTTCGAGGCCAACCTGGGTACCCAGACCGTAGGCCTGATCGATGAGCGACGCGTATTTCGTCTTTTGAGCGGCAAGATCAACAAAGGAACCGACCTGCTGCGCGATCATCGCCCGGCTCATCCGCTCGGCGCCGTGATGCGCGACCGCATGCGCGATCTCGTGACCCAGGACCGTGGCGAGTCCCGAGGCATCCTTCGTGATCGGCAGAATTCCCGTGTAAATCCCGACCTTGCCTCCCGGAAGACAGAAGGCATTCGCCTCCTTGCTCTCGAACACGACGAATTCCCATTGGGCGTTCGGCAAAGGCGCCACCGCGGCGATGCGTTTGCCGACCTGCTGCAGCAGCGCGTTCGCGGCCGGATCCTTGGAGACGGGCACCTCCTGTTTCATCTTCTGGAATTCCGTGATGCCAAGCTGCATCTCCTGATCGGCGGGCACGAGATCCAGCGACTTCCGACCCGTTTCAGGAACCGTGTAGCATCCACTGCACATCACCACCACCGCAGCCAGTGACGCTGCGAATTCTCCGCCTGAACCCATGATCTTGAGCCTCCTCATGCGGCGGATTGTGTCCCTGAATTCCCGCGGTCTCAAACGGAAAGACCAGGGACACTCTTCCGTTCGCAGACGGGCTCTCAGCCCTTTGGGTCCTCGGATCCCGGGACGGTGAGTTCGCCAAACGGCCATGCCCGCTGACGGCGCGCCCAGATGAAGTACGCCACAACCCCCGCGATCATCGTGAGCGCTCCATACCCGATGATCTTTTGATCCGTGGTCGCCAGGAGAAAGATCCAGCCGGCGAGCGTGACGAAGCATGGCAGCGGGTACAGCCAGACCTTGTAAGGCCGATTGAGATCCGGCCGGTTTTTTCGGAGCAGAATCACCGCGCCCACCTGCCCAATGAACTGAATCAGGATGCGCGTGGTGAGAAGCGCGTCAATCACGGTGCCCAGGGGAAGGACGCAGGCGATCACACTGATCACACCGACCACAAGGAGGGAACGGTGCGGGAAATCCTTGCGCGGGTGGAGAACGCCGAACATGCGGAAGAAACAGCCGTCCTGAGCCGCCGCATAGGGAATGCGGGAATACCCCAGCAACAGCGCGAATACGGAGCCAAACGCGGTCCAGCAGATCAAGGCCGTGAAAATGGAGGCAACCTTCGAGCCATAGATTCGCTCCATGAAGACCGAGACGATGAACTTCGACTCCGGATGAAGGTCCGCTGGCACGAATTCCCTCCATGGAATGACTCCAATGATGGAGAGGTTGACGAACAGGTAGATCAGCGCGACACCGACCAGGCTGAACAGGATCGAGCGCGGCAGGGTGCGGCCGGGATTCTTGACCTCGTCCCCAATGTAACAGGCATCGTAGTAACCGAGGTAGTCGTAAATGCCTATCCGCGCCGCCTCCCCAAGCCCGAGGAGGAAACCGGTCGAGAAACGGAAGGCGCCGGGAGGAAAATCGAACGCGCGCGCTGCCTGGAAATGCATGGCACCACTTGCCAGGATGATGGCCACGGTGAGAAGCGTTCCCGTCCACAGGCAGACCGTGATCCAGGCGATGGATTGGATGCGCCGATAGAGCAGGCCCACGGTAACCACGCCGGCGATCAGGCAGACCAGCAGTTCCTCGGGTCTCGACATCTGTGGGCGGAGATAGCCGAGATACTGTGCCATCCCGATGTACCCGGAGGCGATCTCCAGCGGACCGCTCAGGATAAACTGCCAGATGAAGAGAAACGCCATCAACCGGCCCCACGAATGGCGGCCGTAGCCTTCGCGCAGGTAGACATAGGTCCCGCCGGAACCGGGCAGGGCCGCTCCCAATTCGCTCCAAATGAGTCCGTCCGGAATCGTGATGATCAGCGCCACGAACCATCCAAGGAGCGCCTGCGGACCGCCAAGCGCGGTCACCAGGAGCGGGATCGTAATGAACGGCCCCATCCCGATCATGTTCGTCATGTTCAGCGCCGTGGCCTGAAGGACGCCGAAGCGACGATGGAGATGGGGATGGAGCTCCGCTGCGCCGCCGGAGGATGGGTTCACAGGCGGCGAGTGAACCGGCGCGACCCGCGCGATGTCAACGCCGCCCGGGCGCCTCGAAGGGTTCACCACGAAAGACCCGCCACGAAGGACGCGAACGACACGAAGGAAGGAAAGGGATCGCGGGCGGGTTATCGCAATCCGGCGCTCACACATTCCCTCTCCCATTGAACGGGAGAGGGAGAGACACCGCGGGTGTGTTCGGCCTTATTTCTGCGCTGGAGCCGTCTCGGAGGAAGGCGCTGCCGCCGGGGCGTTTGTGGGGGGCCGGAGTCCATAGCGCCGCATCATCGTCGGGCTCATTGTCGTCCCACCGGCGCGCAGCGTCTTTTCCCGGGCGGCCCGTTCCTTCTCTGCCTGCTGCCATTGCTCGATCTGAGGCTGCGTCGCCGGCAGCGGCCAGACCATGTCGGGTCCCGCATCCCAGCGCTTGCTGGAGGCGCGCCCGACCAAGGCGGCGTCACCGCCGTCGTCGACGAGATCCTCGCCAACACTCCAGAGGGTGAACGTGCCGTCCGGATTCAGCCGATACCGAAGCGGCTGACCATCCATCGAATCCACCGGGACCGCGGCGAGGTAATCCGGCACCAGGTCCGCGAGCGCCGCCGGCGGTTTCCCGTGTTTCAGTTGATAGCGGTACACGGCGATCTGGGTGTCCAGGAGGGCGCGTTCGGTATCTGCGTGCAAGGGCTTGAGCATGCTCTTGGAAAGGGCTGGGGTGAGCATCCGGGTGTAGATCGTCCGAAAACTTGCCAGGAGGGAGGAGTCCGGGAGGGCGCCCTGCCGTTGGAATGCCTTGACGGGCTCGGACGAGTGTTGCCGCGCCGCCAGGCGATTGGTGTCGATCTGGGTCTGAATGTATTGGAGGTAATTGGCCAGGGCCTGGTCGCCCCATCCAAAGTGCCACAGCGAACCGGCGACCCCGCTGAGTTGTCGGAGGAGAGCCTTGCCGGTCGTGACATCCTCACTCCCGTTGCCGGTCATGTCCAGGATCTGCGCAGGGGTCATGGAGGACACCGTGATAAGGACCATCGCCCGTTCGCCTTCGAAGGCATGGACCATGCCCCTGGCGAGATCCCGCGGAGGCACCGCCGCCTGCAGTTCGGCCAACTGCCCCGCGGACCACGGCTGGGCGTGGAGGATGTCCCAGGTGCGAAGATCCAGGATGGCGGCGCAGGCGATGCGGACAAGCTGGTCGATGATGAGCGGATGCTGTTCGAGGTCATCCGCGATGCGTTGCATGCCGCGGAGGTCGGCGATGACGCCCTCAAAATCGTTCCGATGGGCGGCTTCCTCGGCCGACGCTGAAAGCGCGATCACCGCCTTTTTCATTTTGGCGAGGTGCGGCAGCAACAATTGGAATCCCTGGCTGTAGTCCAACGTTGGCTGGCGATGTGGCGCTGCGAGCGAGGCGTGCAACTCCTCGAGTGCGACACCGTTGTTGGTGACCCAGTCTCCGAGGTCCTGCCAGGTGAGGGTGTTCCTGTGGGGTCCTTCCCAGGACGACAGACGCGAGCCGGGAATGGCCCGTCCCGGCTCGATGACTGCCATGGCTTGAGGCACGACCTCGCCGCTGTCCGATAACTGCTCGGTCGCAGTCATGAACGCGTCCATGGCGTTGCCGTCGGGCGGAACCGGGGCGGGCGCGATCTTCTCGATGTCGAGGACCTCACCGCGTGCCCGAACGTCGGCCAGCGTGGCGGCCAACTGTCGTTGACCGCGCCAGTGCTCGATGGCCAGGAAGGCAAATGGCGCGAGGACAACCACCGCGATGCCAATGAGGAGGATCTTCCGAATCATGGTGCCAATGAGTTGAGGACCTGCATTTCGACGAATTCTTTCACCCGATTAGACCCTGCAGGGCCATTCGGCTCACGCCCTTCCTCGCAGGGAGCACGGACAGGGGGCCGCGCGGGAACTCGCGGCCGGCCAGCGGCCTTCAACCGACAGGACCCCGATCCTTCGAGCCGGGTCCCCTCACCCGGCATTTCCTGGAGGAAATCTCCGCCCAGGCGACCTCAGGGGGTCCCTCGGAACGGCGAGGGGATCATCGCCCGGATGGGAGCACGGATCGGCCCGCATAAACCGCCTGCGAACCGAGCAACTGCTCGATGCGCAGGAGCTGGTTGTATTTGGCGAGCCGATCGCTGCGGCTGAGGGAACCCGTCTTGATTTGTCCGCAGTTGGTCGCCACGGCGATGTCGGCGATCGTGGCGTCCTCGGTTTCGCCCGAGCGATGACTCAGGACGGCCTTGTAGCCGTTGAATTGCGCGAGTTGAATGGCGTCGAGGGTCTCGGTGAGCGAGCCGATCTGGTTGACCTTGACGAGAATGGCGTTGGCGGTTCCGGAGTCGATGCCCTGCCGGAGGAATTTCACGTTCGTCACGAAAACATCGTCGCCGACGAGCTGGAGGCGCTCGCCAAGCTTGTCCGTGAGGAGCTTCCAGTTCTTCCAATCGCCCTCGGCACATCCGTCCTCGATGCTGACGATGGGATAACCGCCGCACAATTTGACGTAGAACTCGACGAGTTCCTCCCCGGAAACCGTTTTGCCGGAACTTTTCTTGAAGGTGTAAGTGCCGTCCTTGTTGTAAAACTCCGAGCTGGCGACATCGAGGGCGAGGTAAATGTCCTTCCCGAGGGTATAGCCGGCGTCCTGGGTCGCCTGGGAGATGACATCGAGGGCCGCTTCCACGCTGTCCAACCGCGGCGCGAATCCGCCTTCATCGCCGACCGCGGTGCTGAGTCCCTTCTTCTTCAGGACGGCCTTGAGGGCGTGAAAGACTTCAGCGATGGCGCGCAGTCCTTCACGGAAGGACGGCAGGCCGTGGGGCATGATCATGAACTCCTGGAAATCAATCGGCGCATCGGAATGGGCGCCGCCATTGATGACGTTGGCCATCGGCACCGGGAGGACCTTCGCGTTGGGGCCGCCCAGGTACCGGAACAGGGGCTGTCCGAGGCTGGCCGCGGCGGCCTTCGCCACGGCGAGCGATACGGCGAGAATGGCATTGGCGCCGAGCGTGGACTTGGTGTCGGTCCCATCGAGGTCGACCATCACCCGATCGATCGCCACCTGCTCGAGGGCGTTCATGCCCCGGACTTTGGGAGCGATGCCCTCGAGGATGTTCCTCACCGCCTTCTGCACCCCCTTTCCGAGAAACCGCTTCATGTCGCCGTCGCGCAGCTCGAGCGCCTCGTGTTCACCCGTCGAGGCGCCGGACGGGACCGCCGCGCGCCCCAGGGTCCCATCCGCGAGGAGGACATCCACTTCGACCGTTGGATTGCCTCGGGAATCGAGGATTTCGCGCGCTTGGATTTCGGAGATGCAGCTCATTTCAGGGGATCAAGTTCGTGGTCGATCGTTCGAAGGCCGGGAGACCGGCGGGTCCAAGGAGGATAGGGGGGACGATCGGAGCGTCAAGGAACCGGCGGGGCCGCGGGCGCGCGGGACCGTCCGTCGCGTCTCGCCCCTGCGCCAGGTGAGGCGGGACGCTGGCCGGCGTCTCCTCTCCCCCCAGAGCGGAGGCCGCTTCACCGAAGCGATCGAATGCCGGCTGGAAGCGACCGGATCTGCTGGATCTCGGAGGCGTCCAGCGCGCGGTTGAACACCGCCAGGTCATCCATCCAACCGGTGAACCCCACCCCGAGCAGGAGGCGCGAATCACGCGGATCCCAGGTGAATGTGAGTGGGCGACCCACCAGGGTCCCGACCTGTCCGCCGTCGAGGTACAACACCACGCGACTGTCGGGACTGCCGGTATTCACCTGAGACCACGTGAAGGCCACATGCGTCCAGCGATCGCCGTAAAAAGGAGGTCCAGGGACGGCGATGAGAGGAAGTGCGCTCGCGGGAAAGTCCTTCCATTCCAGGTTCCGCGGATTCCAGACCCTGAAATCCGGATAGGCGCCCAGCCGAAACACCGTGGACGGGGGACGATGCTCGAATTCAACGAAGAACGCCGCGTCGTTCCATCCCCGGGGCGTGAGTTGGGCCGGATCGGAAAAGCCCTCGGGGAGGAGATCGAGGTCAGTCCGCAACCAGAAGGAAACTGTTCCGCTCCAATCCCGGGCCTGCCATGGAATATTGGGACCGCCGCGATAGAACAGCACCTGCCCGGTGGGACGGGAGAAATGCAGCGCACCCCCAAAGCGACCACCGGGGACGACCTCGGCCGGCCCTTCCGCTGGCAGACCGGGACGCGCCTCGCTCCACTGATCCATTCCGGGTGCGTGATAGATCCAGGCGTCCCCAACGGCGAGATCGGCGTCGGTGCCCGTATCGAAGGAGGCGTGGAAGGTCAGGGCCTGCCGGAGGTCCGACCCGCCGCGATGGACCCCGGGCAAACCCCGGCAGCCGCTCACTGTCCACAGGAGGACCAAGGTCCACGCCCCCACCGGCCTGGAATTCCATCGCATGGATGCACGCTAGTGTTGTGTCCCCGAAATGCCTATACATTCGCGGCAACGGATTTTTCGCTCGGACGAGGCGTGAGCGACGAGCATACCCTCCGTGGTCTGTAACGAGGGAACAACGAAGTCCAGGCGCCGGGAATCAATTGGCATCGAACCTCAATCGGTACAGGCGGTACCGGCGCCCCGCGGCGGCGGCATCCAGCCATCGGGCCTCTTCCGGTTCGCGGATGGCCTTCAGGCCCGTGTCGGCCCACGTCCCGCCGACCTCCGCGCTTTCCAATCGGAACGCATCGGGACGTCCGCCCTCCGCGACCACCACAAAGTCCCCGCCGGCATCGAATCCTTCCGCTCGCAGGTGGGGCGGCGTGAAGATATGGCCAACGAGATCTTCCGTGATGGGTGGCAGCGCCAGATGGAGCAGTCCATCGGTTCCCACGCGCACCTTGCCGCGGTCGACTTCGAGTCCGTCTGTTGTCCGGAACCAGAGAACCCCGTAGTCGCCGGCGGGGAGGTTCGAAACCGTTAGGGTTGCCCGGGTCACGATGGCGGGTGACTCGACACGGGCCTGCGCGGGGTACTCCATGCCGGGCGCAACGGCGTAGAGGAGGAATTCGCCTTCGTGCCGAATGCCGGTTGCACTGACAGCCGGCGTCCAGTCCCCTTCGTAAGTCGACGGCAGAACCGCCTCCAGCCGGACCCAATCGAGATAGAACCAGTCGCTGCCGGCATTTCGGATCTCGACCAGGTGATGACCGGATGGGAGGTCGACGCTGTAATCCTGATTGTACTCGTCATTGACATCGTAGGATCCGTCCTTGTTGGGCACGGACTTCCGGTAGATCTCACCCCCATCGACGCGCACGGTCATGACGGCGCCACCCGAAACGGAATTCAGGTGCAGGATGAGCCTGGCCCGATCGGAGAACCAGCCGTCGAGTTGAAAGGACGCCCGCAGCTCCGCATGCGCGGTTCCATGGACGAAGGCGTTGAGGCGCTGGGCGGCGGCATCGGCGCTCCGAGGATCGGCCACCGCGAGTTTCCCGACGGGATGCGCGCCCCAGGAGCCGTCGAGGGCAAGCGTGACATCGAAGGAAGGCGCGCCCGGAATGACGTCGGCCACGCGGGTCGGCATCGGCGCGTTCGGCTGAAACTCGAGGGGCGACCACGGGCCACTGCCCCAGTGAGTGTCGGCCAGGACATGGGTCAGGGCGCGATAACAGGGATAGACATTGTCGGCGTGGATGGATTCCCACCACCAGGACATGGACGTCCCCGCGGTCCCCGCCATGACTCCGCCCCACAGGAGTTGTCGGAAGCCCCGAAGATAAGGATCGCTCTCGCGCGCCCATCCGCGCCAGTCGACGCCCGCCTCCGCGATCAGGATCGGTTTGTCATAGCGCCGATGCATGGACGCGGCGACTTCCGTGAGACGCCGCGCGGGTGCGGGCTCGGCATAGGTGTGGTATGTGGCGAGATCCATCTCCGGGAGTGACCAGATCTCCGGACGATCGCTGCCGCCGGTGAGGCTTGTGGTGATGAGGTGCCGCCAGGGGTCGTGCTCCTTGAGCCATGCCCCCATGAGGCCATGCCAGGCGGCGACGTCTTCCGGCACAAGATACCGATAGACATTGTCGATCTCATTGAAGAATTCCCAGGCGAAGAGATTGGGATCCGCGCCGTAACGTCCTGTGAGATAGCGAAGACGCTTTTGATAGAGCCGTTGCGCGTCGGGCAGGTTGAAGAATTCACGCTGGTTGGCGCAGGGTCCGCCCTGGCTTTTGTTGTAGGGATGGCGCGGCCAGTAATTGTTGCCTCCCCAGTAATCGGGTTCCTCCTCGAACATTCCATGATAATCGAGACACAGGAGCACGTAGATCCGGTGCGCCCGGGCCATGTCCAGGACGCGATCCAACTGCCAGGCCCGGTCCATGCGATAATTCAGGCGTTCCGCGGGGGCGGTTTCGATGCCGAAGGCCCAGGGCGCCATCCAGAGACGGATCCAGTTCCAACCGCTTGCCGCCATCGCCGGCAGCCAGTCCTCGTAATCGTAGGTCCCGCGGGCGCCGGGCCAGCAAACGTCCGCCCCCACAAGGGGAAGGGCCTGTCCGTTGTCCGTCTCGAAGAACTGTCCCTCCGGCGCGATGCGGACCGGTCCGCGCACCGGAATTGGGGAGGGTCCGGCGATGAAGTTGGTTCGCGCCAGTTCCGCGGGTGCCCCCCTCAGCGTCGCGAACTCCACGCGTACGGAATACGGGCCGCTGGTCTGCAGGAGATATCGGAATCGCCATTCGCCCTCGTCATTTGGCGACAGCACTTCCGAGCCGTTCCGAAGCTCGTGGCGATAGGATCGATACCAGAATGCCGGGATTCGGCGCGCCCGACCTTCGGGGTCATTGACGGTCACATCCACGGCGAGGACGTCGGGATCAAAGACGTTGGTGACGGCCGGCACCCCTTCGATGCGCCACTCGGACACCGTGCCGGCGCTCAGCGGCGCGAGGGGGACAAGAGCGCCAGCGGCGGCCAATCCGGCCTCCGACAGGATCAGGACGGCCAGGAATGGACAAACCGAACGATATCGCACGACTCTCCCCTACCACGGCAATCCACCGCCGACAACCGGCGAGGGACGGCAGAAACCCACGCGTCCCTTCCGGCTTTACAGGCCTGCGGTGTTGCAGGGAAGTTCCTGGGGTCGCCGCTTTCGCCCTGATTCCATGACACCCTTTCTCAAGCGGTCCATTTCGCGCGGTCTCCTTCACGCGCTCGCGGCCTTCGCTCCCTTCACCGGATTCGGCGGGATTGACGCCCGCATGTTGCGGCAACCGGACGTCTCGGCCACCCAGATCACGTTTGTCTACGCGGGCGATGTGTGGGTTGTCCCGAGAGAGGGCGGGTCCGCACACCGCCTCAGTTCACCGGCCGGCGAGGAATCCTTCCCGCGTTTCTCTCCCGACGGCTCCCTCATCGCGTTCACCGGCGACTACGACGGAAATGAAGACGTGTACGTCGTGCCCTCCTCCGGAGGGAGCATCCGGCGTTTGACGTTTCATCCGGTTGCGGATCGCGTGCTGGATTGGAATGCCGACGGCGCCGGGGTCCTGTTTGCCTCCACCCGCGAAAGCGAGACGGGCAAGTATTCGCAGTTCTTCCGAGTCCCGCTCGGTGGCGGACTGCCGGTTCGGCTTCCGATTCCCTACGGCGAATTCGCCGCCGTGGCGCCGGACGGGGATTGGGTGGCGTACACTCCGCGCTCGGTGATTTCGCGCACATGGAAGCGCTACCGGGGCGGCACGGCGGCGGACATCTGGCTTTTCAATCTCCGGACGTTCGAGGCTCGCAACCTGACTGACAGTCCCGCAGGCGACGAGGTCCCGATGTGGCATGGCCGCCGGCTGTATTTCCTGTCGGATCGCGGCCCGGAGCAACGCTACAACCTCTGGGTCCATGATCTCGACGACCATTCGACCCGCGCCCTGACCCGCTTCACGGACTTCGACATCTCGTCCGCCGCGATCGGGCCGGGCGACATCGTCTTTGAGGCGGGTGGCCGACTGCACCTGTATGGTCTCACATCGGGCCAGGAACATGCCGTCGATATCGAGGTGGTGACGGACCTCGCAACCCTGAGGCCCCGCAGCGAGAACGCCGCCGACCTGTTGCGCGGCGCAACGGTGTCCCCAACCGGCAAGCGCATCATCGTCGAGGCCCGGGGCGATCTCTTTTCCATCCCGGCCGAGCATGGTCCGGTCCTCAACCTGACCCGGACCTCCGGCGCCGCCGAGTTGTTTCCCGCATGGTCGCCGGACGGAAAATCCGTGGCTTATGTCACCGATGGCCCGGGCGAGTACCAGGTTGCGATTCGCCCGGCAGACGGCTCTGGCGAGGAAACGGTGCTGACGACCTTTGGCGAAGGTTTCCGGTACCAGGCCTACTGGTCCCCGGACAGCCGCAAGCTCGCGTTCGTGGATCAGGCGATGAACGTCCAGATCCGTGACCTGGACCGGAAGCAGACGACGGTCGTGGATCAGCTCCGGTGGCTTTATCATAACGAACTCCTGGATGTGCGACTCGCCTGGTCGCCCGACAGTCGCTGGCTGGCCTACGACAAACTGTTGGAGAATCGCAATCCGGCAGTCTTCCTCTTCGATGTGGATTCGGGGGAGCGGCACCAGGTCACCTCCGGCGGCTACCAGGACTCGAGCCCGGTCTTTGATCCGGCCGGGAAGTACCTTTTCCTGCTTACCTCCCGGCACCTCGATCCCGATTACGACGATCTCCAGAACACGTGGATTTACGCGAATACCGTTCAGATCGCCGCACTGCCGCTACGGCGCGATGTCGCCTCGCCCCTGAAGCCCCGCAATGACGAGGAACCGGCGGAGGGTTCGTCCAAAACCGACGGGAAAGACAAATCGGCAGCGCCAAAGGACGGCGAGGACGGAAAAAGCTCTGAAACGAAGACGGATGCCGACAGCTCGAAAAGTGCCGACAAAGATAAGGAGCCAGCACGCAAGGCCAAGGAGTCCGAGCCCGTCGAGATCCACTTCGCCGACCTGGAAAGGCGCCTCGTGGTGTTGCCGCCGCGGCCCGGACTTTACGCGGATCTCACCGCGGTGGACGGCCGCCTCGTGTATCGCCGGTTGCCCAACAAAGGCGCCGCCGACCGCGACAGCACCCTCCTCATTTATGACCTGAAGGAGCGCGAGGAAAAGGCTGTCCTCGAAAAGGTCGATTCGGTCGAGGTCACGCGCGACGGAAAGAAGGCCCTCGTGCGCCGGGGCAAGCAATGGGCGATTGTGGAACTCAAGCCGTCGCAGAAATTCGAGAAGCCGCTCGCGACGGGCTCGCTTCCGATGATGGTGAACCCGGCCGAGGAATGGCGGCAGATCTTCAATGACGCGTGGCGGTTCAATCGCGACTTCTTCTACGACCCGAATCACCACGGGCTGGACTGGAACGCCGTGCGCGCGCGTTATGCCGCGCTCCTGAAGGATGCGGTGACGCGGTGGGACGTGAACTTCGTCATCGGCGAGATGATAGGCGAACTGAACTCCTCGCACACGTACCGGGGCGGAGGGGATGTCGAAGAAGGTCCCAGCCGGCCGGTTGGTTTGCTCGGGGCCGATCTTGCGCTCGAACAAAGTGGCTACCGAATCGTCCGGATCCTTCGCGGGGCGACATGGGACAGCGAAGTCAGGTCAGTCTTCGACGAACCGGGTCTCAACGTACGCGAAGGCGATTTCCTTCTCGCCGTGAACGGCGTGGAACTGCGCCCGGACCGAAGCCCCTGGGCGGCCCTGGAAGGCCTCGCCGACCAGGTGGTGCGTCTGACCGTTCACACCCGGCCTACCCTGGATGGAGCCACGAATGTCCTCGTGAAGGCCCTGACCCTTTCCCAGGAACGGCGACTGCGTCACCTGGCCTGGGTGGAAGCCAACCGCCGGCATGTCGACGAGGCCACGGACGGCGCTGTTGGCTACATCTATGTCCCCGACACTTCCACCCTCGGCCAGACGGAACTCTTCCGGCAGTTCCGCGCTCAATTCGACCGGCAAGGGTTGATCATTGACGAACGATTCAACAGCGGCGGACAACTCGGCGATCGGTTCCTCGAACTCCTCGGGCGGCGGCCATTCACGTATCTCGCATTCCGACACGGTCCGGACATGCCATGGCCGCCCGTCGGACACTTCGGACCGCAGGTCATGCTCATCAACGGATGGAGCGGTTCCGGTGGAGACGCGTTTCCCTGGTTTTTCCGCACGGCGAGGCGGGGTCCCATCGTCGGACAACGCACCTGGGGCGGGTTGATCGGGCCGGCAATGGGCCACCAACTGATCGACGGCGGCGTCGTGGTCGTGCCGCCCGGACGTCTCTTTGGGCCTGACGGGAAGTGGTTCGCCGAGGGACACGGGGTCGATCCGGACATCCCGGTACCCGAGGATCCGACGGGATTGGCGCGAGGAACGGACTCCCAGCTCGAACGCGCCATCCAGGAAGTTCGCCGCCTGATCCAGGAGCATCCGCCGGTCGAACTCCGACGACCGGCCTACGAGTATCGCGGCTGGCCGAAGTGAACCCCATCGCCGGCCGGCGGTCTCCAGAATACGTCGGCGCGGAACCCTCGCCCGTCCGACGGAACCGGGATGGAGTGAGGGCTGTTCGGGCACGCTCTCCTGTGACTGGGAATGGGGAAGGGCCGTCGGCAATGCCGGGTTGACTCCGCGAACCTGCCGCAAAGGATGGGACGCACGCGTGGGTCAAATCCGCACTGTCATTCAATTCGGCTGGCGTTACCTGCCCCGGTACTGGTTTCGCGTCGTCGCGGCTCTCGTCCTGAGCTTGGTGTTCGGGCTGTCCAATGCGAGCTTCGTCGGGGCGACGAAGATCCTTATGGAGCGACTTCAGGCGGCCCCCGCCCCCGCCTCGGTCGCAGCCGGGTCGCCCAAACCGGAAGTGTCGAAGCCCATCGGCCCCGGCGGGCAAGCGCGCGGCATGCGCGAACGTCTGGGCGGTGTCCTTCATCGGCTTCAAGCGTGGCTGGATCCCTGGCTGCCGCGGGTCGGCACGGCGCTCGACTGGCGGCGGATTCTCGGCGGTGTGTTGTTCCTTCCGCTGATCGTCTTCCTTCGCGGAACGACGGATTACCTGAGCAGCTATTGCATGGGCTGGGTAAGTGAACGCGTCATCAACGAACTGCGCCTGGACCTGCTCGAGAAGATCAGCAGCCTGTCGCTCACGTTTTTCCACGAGTCACGGACCGGCGACCTTCTGACGCGGGTCAACACCGACACAATGACATTGCTGCGATGCCTTCAGACCGGCCTCGCGGACCTGGTCAAGGAGGGTCTGAGCCTGGTGAGCGTCCTTGCGGTGCTCTGCTGGATGGACTGGCGCCTGACGGCGCTTTCGATGATTTCCCTGCCCCTCCTGCTGGGTCCGATGCTGGTCCTGGGGAAGAAGGCACGCCGCGCGAGCCGCGCGAGCATTCAGGCGCAGGTCGAGCAATCGAACCAGCTCATCGACCTCCTGGCCGGCATTCGGATCGTAAAGGCTTACAGCCTCGAAGCCCTTCAATTGGAGCGCTACCGGCGGCTGTCGGCGCAATTGGTCCGCCACGGCATGAAGGGCGTGCAGGCGAAGGGTCTCGTCAATCCCGTGATCGAAGTCATCTCGACACTCTGGCTCGGGACCCTGGTGATCTCCATCTTTCTCACCGGGGCAAGTGTCAGTGATTTCGTCGGATTCCTGACGGGACTCATGTTGATTTATGTCCCGATTCGTAAACTTGCGATCGTGCATGTCCTCTTCGAGCAGGCGAGCGTGGGCGTGCAACGCCTTTCCGAAATCCTCGAGCAGCAACCGAGCGTGCGGGAGGCGGTCGCGCCAACGCCCCTGAAGGATTTCAAGTCCGACATCCGCTTCGAGGGCGTCACATTCGCCTACCACCCCGGGCGACCTGTCATCCGTGATGTGGATTTGATCTTGAAGCGCGGGTCGCGCATTGGGGTGGCCGGGGTGAGCGGTTCCGGCAAAAGCACCCTGGTCAACCTCCTCTTTCGATTCTACGACCCGACGGAAGGGAGAATCACGCTGGACGGCATGGACTTGCGGAATGCCACGCTCCACGACGTAAGACGCCTCATGTCGCTCGTGAGCCAGGAGGTGATCCTGTTCGATATGACGGTGGCGGGGAACATTGCGCTGGGCAGGCCCGGCGCCACCCAAGCCGAGATCGAAGCGGCCGCGAGGGCCGCGGCGGCCCATTCCTTCATCGAGCAACTGCCCTCCGGATACGACACATCGATCGGCGAACGGGGTGTGGCGCTCTCCGGCGGCCAACGCCAGCGGCTGGCATTGGCCCGCGCCTTTGTGCGGGATGCCCCGATCCTCGTGCTGGACGAGGCGACCGCGGCGCTCGATTCCCATGCGGAAGCGGAGATCCAGGCGGCGATCGAACGCCTCGAGACCGATCGCACGGTGTTCTGTGTCGCGCATCGACTATCGACGCTCGCGACGATGGACGAAATTGTGGTGATCGCCGATGGCCGCATCGTCGAGCGCGGCGCCTTTCAGACCCTCCTTCGGGCCGGAGGAACCTTTGCCGGAATGGCGGAGCGCCAGGGGCTCGTTGTCCGAAGATCTGTTCGGGGCGAAGGAATGGACACCACCATTCTCTCCTCCCGCGAAAACGCGGTATGACCGTTTCCCATTAGAATTAGAGCCCGTTTGAGTGCGCCTTTCCGTGGCGCACTCAAACGGGCTCTTAAGAGACTGTCTGAAAAATAAGTGGGGTCCTGTTTTCGCGGAAAAGGCCCTATGGCGAGGCGCGACGAGGGAGCATACCCGCCAGCGGTCTGTGACCGAGGAGCAACGAAGCCAGAGGGCCTTTTCCGCGAAAACCCTCCGGGCGACAGGTCTTTTGCGCGAGGCCTTCGTTGGCTCGACCGTCACAGCCCGCTGCGGGGATGCTCCGGTCTCGCCGCCTCGGCCTCGCACAAAATCCCTCGTCGCAGGACTCCAATTATTTTTCAGACAGTCTCTAAGAAAAGAAAAGGGATTCCGTCGCTCAGTTTCTCTCGGTGGCCTTGGCGTCCAGGACAAGGTGTTGTCCCTTCGCAGCGATCTGATCCACGTAGTCGCCCAGGATGTTCAGCGTCTCGCGGAGCTGAGGCTCCAACCGGCCGGGCTCGTCGTCGTCGGCACTGTCATCGGCGCCGGTTGGGGTCGGTTCGATCGCCACGAGCCCGGTCCCGTCCGACACGGCGTTTGCGGCAAGCGGTTTCGCCGGCTCGTTCTTGTTGACCGCTTCCAGCGTAAGTTCCAGCACCTTCACCGGCGCGATCTCCACCTCCTTGCGTTCCTTCGCGCGCGCCTCTTCCTTCGCCTTGCGGCGGTCGCGCTCGGCGATCCGGGTCTCCTCATTGAGCGAAATCGTCGGGTCCGCCTTGCGCTTCTTGATCTCGCCGATGTCCTCAAGGATGTAGCCGAACTCACGGCTCGACGCGACGCGATTGGCCGAATGCTCGCGAAGCGCGGGCAGGTACGGCTGGACACAGTCCAATTTGGCGAACTCCGCCGGGGACGTGCGGTCGGCCGGCAGACAGTTGGGCAGGTAGGACTCACCCAGTTCCATGTAATCGAGGATGGACGGCAGGGCGATGTCCGGCGTCACCCCGTACTTTTGCGTTGTGCCCCCGGCGATCCGGTAGAATTTGGAGATCGTGAACTTGAGCTTGCCGGCATTCAGGTTTCTCCAGTTGAAGGCGGGCCCGAGCGAGATGAGCTGCTGGACGGTGCCCTTCCCGTGAGTCGACGAGTCTCCGACGATGAGGGCGCGGCTGTAATCCTGCAGCGCGGCGGCGACGATCTCCGATGCGGACGCGCTCAAGTGCCCGACGGCCACCACGAGCGGCCCCTCCCAGGCCACCTTCGGATCGTCATCGGAGAGCACCCGGGTCCCGTCGATATGATTCTTGGCCTGGACAACGGGGCCTTCCCTGATGAAGAGGCCCGTCAGGCGAATGGCCTCCTCGAGAATGCCACCGCCATTGTGCCGAAGGTCCAGCACCAGGCCTTCAATATTCTCTTCGTGCAGGCGGTCGATCAGTTTCTCCACGTCGCGGGCGCAGTTCTCATAGAACTGTGGGAGGTTCACAATTCCAAGCCGGGTGGTCTTTCCGTCCGGACCGGGCAGTTCGACGATATCCGCCTTTGCGTATTGTTCAGTCAGCGGGATCTCGTCGCGAACGAGGCGGATGATCTTCCGACCGCCGTCATCCGAATCAGCGGGGACGACCGTCAAACGGACTTCGGTGCGCTTCGGGCCTCGGATCAGCTCGACGACCTTGTTGAGGCGCATCTCGACGACATCGACCGGCTCTTCGTCGCCCTGGGCGACGGCTACGATGCGGTCCTTGGGCTTGAGTTGCTTGCTGCGGGCGGCGGGACCGCCAGGGACCAGGCTCTTAATGCGGGTGTAACCGTCGTCCCATTCGAGGAGCGCCCCGATTCCGGTGAGGGACAGCTTGACGTTGCTGATCTCGAACTGGCGGGCCTCCGACGGGCTCATGTAGTCCGAGTGCGGGTCGTAGGCGTGGGAGAGGGCCGTCAGGTACACCGAGAGGATTTCCTCGTCGTCGTAGTCCTGCATGGTCTTGTAGAGGCGGCTGTAGCGCTTGGCCAGCTTGCCGGCGACGTCCTCCCGCTTGTCCTTGTCATCCCCGAGCCGGCCCTGGAGCACATCGAATTTGACGCGCTTGCGCCACAACTCCTCTGCCTGCGGGCGGTCCGGTGGCCAGGGCATCTTGTCGCGCTGGGGATTGAAGCGCTCGTCCTTGGTGAAATCGAGGGTCCCCGAAAGGAGTTGCTGAGCGTAGTCCGTGCGCTCCTTCAGGCGCTCGAGATAGCGGTGGAAGATTTCATAGGCAGGCGACGCGTCGGCGGCACGGGTGAGGTCATCGAGGCGATCACCATAGCGCGCGGCAAATTCGTCGACGTCGGCCTGCGTGAAGATCAACCGGCTGTAGTCGAGGGAGGACAGGTAATTGGTGAAAAACGTGCGCGAGATTTCATCGTCGAGGGGATGTTGGGTGTAATGCCCCTCAGAGAGCGCCCGACCTGTTGCGCGGGCGATCCACCCGGACTCGCGCGGGCTCAGGATGGTCTTTCCAGGCTGGGCCGATCCAGGCTCGGATTCCAGCAGGTGAAGCGGGGGGCGTTCGTCGCCCACCTGGGCCCGGCGGGCTCCCTTTTCCTGGGAAAGACCGGATAAGGACAGGGCCGTGGCGACGAGCAACTGGATGACCAACGTGTTCATGCGAAGTATTGCCGGCAATCTGCCGCCATCCGGAGAGGAAGCAACAGAAGATTGCCGGGAGGCGGAGAAACGCACTGCGGTCGGTCGACAATTCACGCCTGGGTCCGAATTGAAGTTAGAGACTGTCTGAAAAATAAGTGGGGTCCTGTTTTCGCGGAAAAGGCCCTATGGCGAGGCGCGACGAGGGAGCATACCCGCCAGCGGTCTGTGACCGAGGAGCAACGAAGCCAGAGGGCCTTTTCCGCGAAAACCCTCCGGGCGACAGGTCTTTTGCGCGAGGCCTTCGTTGGCTCGACCGTCACAGCCCGCTGCGGGGATGCTCCGGTCTCGCCGCCTCGGCCTCGCACAAAATCCCTCGTCGCAGGACTCCAATTATTTTTCAGACAGTCTCTTAGAGGCAATCCCCGGGACCCAGGGTCCGGGTGAAAGTCAACGCGAGTTGTGTCCCCGAAACGCCTCTACACCTGCATTCGTCGGCTTCGTGGCGATGGGTCCGCCGTGGTTCGCGGGCCGGCTTTTCCTTGCCGGGAGCGGCTGTTCTGGTGTCTCTTGGATCGCGCACGCCCCCGGTCCGACGGGCCGCACGCCTGATCCATGCGGACCTTTCAGATCATCTTCAATCCGACGAGTGCCAACGAACTTGGCGCGATGCCCAGGAACCTCCAACTGTTCATCCTCGGGGAATTTCGGGGTCTTCCCACGGAGGCCATGAGCACGGACCTCGAGCGTTTTGGGAAGCTGGAGCGCGACGGCAGGGTCCTGCATCGGCTGCGGCTCGGGGAGTACCGGATCTATTTCGAGCGTCACCCCCTGGGGTTAGTGGTCCACCGGATCCTGAGCCGGCATTCGTTGAAGGACTTCCTCTTCCGCTCGAGCCTGCCGCTCGGGGAGGATGAGGCGCTCCAAGCCAATCCGAAGTTCTGGGAACTGATCGAGGCGGCGCGTCGCAAGGAGGTGCCACGCCCGGCGTGAGTCCATCAGACCTGGGCCGCGCAGGCCCTCTCAGGGATCGATCTGGTTGGCGGCGTTCTTGTTGATCGTCCAGAGAGTGGTCGAGCGCTCGTGGTCATTGTTCCAGCGGCGGTGCCAGGTGTCATTGCTGGGGTCGATCACCATGTTGCGGAGGGCGCTTTCGGAGTGCCCATCGCAAAACATGATGACAGTCCGGCGGTTGTGGCGATTGGACGGCCACTCGGCCTCCGTCGTGGGATCGATGTTGGCATCGAACTGACCCTGCGTGGTGCGAGTGATCTTGCCACCGTTCGCGCCGGTGCCGGGCTTGCTGTCGGCCAGCATGATCATCTCGGCGGGCGAAACGACCTGGCCTTCGCGGACCTCGGGATAGACGTCGACGTCCCCGCCGAGGCCCCGAGCGCCGCCAGCCGAAGCCGCACCCCAGTCGTTGTAACCGATCGAGAAGAGGGCATGCTCACTGATGCCCCAGGGATCGCGTCCGCCTCCAGTGATCGCCGCGGCCCCAAGGGTCCGATTGATGTTGGTGTCCCAGGCGGAAAATGGCGTCGCCGAAGGGCAGGAAAACACGGCGCGATTGGTTCCCATCTGGGTGAAGAGGCGCGGCGCCCAGACGTATCGGAAGGATCCCTGGGCGAAGAGGCAGCCCGGGTATTTGTCAAATTCCTGGACGTACATAATCGTGGCGATCCCGATCTGGCGCATGTTGTTCAGACACTTGGTCTGTTGCGCCTTGGCTTTGGCCTTGGCCAGTGCCGGCAGGAGCATGCTGGCGAGGATCGCGATGATGGCGATAACGACCAGGAGCTCGATCAGCGTAAAGCCCCGGGGGGCCATCGACCGTCGGTGTTGAGCTTCGGCTGGCGGAAACAAGGGATGGGCATTCATCTGGGCACTCGGTTCGCGCAGAACAGAATCAATTGAACGCAAACCGGCCGCGGCGTCCACACTCGATCCGCGAAAGGATCCGACCATCCCCGCCTGACAAGGGTGCCGTGTTGTGGCATGAACTTCCGCCGCACCGCGTACCACCCCTTACCGCTCATGCCGAACCCCTGGACTGGACGAGGAAATCCCTATACCCGCAGCGAAGTCATCGAACGGCTGCACGCCACGTTGAAAAAGGGCGAGGCCATCATCGCCGCCGGCGCCGGGACCGGGATCAGCGCGAAGTTCATCGAACGCGGCGGGGCGGACCTCCTGATGATCTACAACAGCGGGCGTTTCCGCATGATGGGACACGGTTCGACCTGCGGGATGATGGCCTATGGCGATGCCAATGCCATCGCCATGGAAATCGGCGAATTCGAAGTTCTGCCGGTGGTTGACGAGATCCCCGTGATCTGCGGGGTCCACGCCACGGATCCCCGTCGGCGGATGTGGCACTGGCTTCTTAAGATCCGCGACATGGGATTCAGCGGCATCAACAACTTCCCCACTCATACCCTTGTCGATGGCCACTTTCGCGCGGTGCTGGAGGAGACCGGCATGAGCGTGCGGCAGGAATACGAGATGGTCGCTTTGGCCAGGCGGATGGACCTCTTCTCAATCGTCTACGTGGCGACGCCGGAAGAGGCGGTTGAGATGGCCCGCGCGGGGGCCGATGCCATCATCGCACACGTGGGCACAACCGTCGGCGGGAGCATCGGCGTGCAGAAGGCGGTTGTGACGTGGGACTTCGCCATTCAACGGACGCAGGAAATCATCGAAGCCGTTCGACGCGTGCGGCGGGACGTCCTTTTTCTCGCCCATGGCGGCCCCATCAATACGCCTGCGGATGCGGATCGCATTCTAAAGAGCACGGCGGTCGTGGGATTCGTCGGTGCCAGTTCCCTGGAGCGCATGGCCGTCGAGGAATCGCTGACCGGTTTGACGCGGGAGTTCAAGAAGCTCAGGGCGTCGCTGCCGTAGGCAGGTACACTCGCAATACTCCCGGTTCGCATCCATCCCGGGTCCGTGGAAGTGTTGACCCATTGCCCGACCCAACATCCCATGAACGATAGGCACCACGGTTCCCGGCGATTCATCACTTCGGTGGAGGCGATGAAGGAGGAATTCAAAGGCAGGATCAATTACTGGCTGAGCCGGCCCGAGGTGACCGAGGCCGTCGGGTTGCAGGTCTGCCGCGCCACCTTTGCGCCAGGGGAAAGTCACAGCTTTCACACCCATCCGGAGCTCGAAGAAGTCATCTATGTCCTGGAAGGGGAGATTGAACAATGGGTCGAGGGGGAGTCGCGCCGTCTCAAACCCGGCGAATCCGCCCATATCCCGAAGGGGATCGTCCATGCCACTTTCAATCCGACTGCCCGGGACGCGGTCATTCTCGCCATCCTGTCGCCGGCGGCATCGAACGGACCGTTCATGGTCGATGTCAGCGACCAGGAACCGTGGAGGTCCCTTCGGAGAGGGTGATGGGGAGGGCTGGACCGGGAGCAGGGGAGGACTCCCCGCCGCGGTTCATGGCCGGTACGCAGTTCCTTTGGGACAGGGAGGCTCCCATGAGGCCTGGCAGTTAACGAGGCCGAGCCACCGCTGTCCGCTGACTTGAACCCTCAAGTGTATGCGCCCCGCCGGGCGCGCCAAAGAGAAGGGGCCGGGCTCAACGCCCGGCCCCTCGTCACCGATTAAGGACAGGTTATTGTCCGCGGACCCGGTAGTACTTCATGCCACCGGCGGTCGGTTCCGAGAAGGAACCGCTCGAATTGCCGGTGCTGGTCCAGGGTCCGAGAACGGACGGAGCGGATTCCAGCACCCCGCCGCCGGTCCACGTGATGGTGATGGTGGTCACCCCGCCGACCTGGGAGACAGTGGGGCTTTCCAGGACGATGTTGCCGCCCTGCTGAACCGAGAGGGCGAACGGCTGGGATACCAGCGTTGCGCCGTCGGAGACGTTGATGATCACCGTCGCGAGACCGGTGGCGTTCGGCACGAGCGTGACGGTCGCCAGGGCGCTCCCGCTGCTGATGTCGACCGTCACCCCGCTGACGAGGCTCGGGTTGGAGGTCGACGACGTGAACACAAGGTTCTGAAGCGGCGTGTCGGGATCCGAGACATTGAGCGGAATCACAACCGGCGAATTCGCCGTCGTGGTCTGGTCAGGAATCGATCCAAAGACCGGCGGCAGATTCGTGACGCCGACAACGGTGAATCGGAAGGTCTGCTGCACCTTCGTGACACTGTCGTCCACGAAGATCGTGATGTTGGCCGAGCCCGTCGCATCCTTCACCGGAAGGATCGTTGCGACGACGTTGGTTCCGTTGCTGAGGCCAAAGGCCACATTGCGCACCAGGCCGCCGTTCGAGGTGGTCCAGGTGTACAGCAGGGACGCCACCGGCGTGTCCGGATCGCTCACATTCAGCGGGACGGTGAGCGGGATGTTCGCGGTCGATTCCTGATCCGGGATCGGCTGGAGCACCGGCGGGAACACTGCGCCGACCGTCAGGCCGAAGGTGGTGCTGCCCGTGCCGAAGTTGTCCATCGCCGTGACGGTGATGCTATCCGTGCCGCTCGCGTTCGGCTTCAACACGATTGTGGCGGTAAAGTTGGTGCCGCTGCCCGCAACCGAGACGTGATCGACGAGGTTCGTCCCCGAAGCGACCGCCGTCACGACCGGGTTGACCGGTGGCACGCCATTCGGCCCTGTGACCGTGAAGGACACTGTGCGCGTCTGATTTGCGGACACTGTCTGATCCGGGATCGACGAGACCGAAAGGGTGTAGGTGGCGCCGATCGTGAGTGTGCTGGTATTCGTCGTGGTGAGCGAACCGTCGCTGGCCGTCACCTGCACGGTGGTCTGACCTTCGGTGCCGCTGGGCGTGATGGTCAGGGTGCGATTGCCGCCGCTGCCGCTTACGGCCACCGCGGCCAGAGAGCCGTTGGCGATGGAGGCCGCCACAACCAGATTCGAAGCGGAGGTCTCCCGATCGCTGACCTGGAACGGCACGTTCAGGACATTATTGGCGGCAGAGGACAACTGGCTGGCGATTCCCGTGATGCGCGGCCCCTGGTTCACCGGCTGCACAGTCACCGTGAAGATGGTCTGTGCCGTCGAGGTGCCGTCGCTCACCGTCAGCGTCACCGTCCCCTGGCCGCTCGCATCCTGGCGCGGCGTGATCGTCAGGGTGCGATCATTCCCCTGGCCACTGATAATCAGGCTGGGGAACAGGTCCGGCTTGTCGGTGGTCGCCGATGTCAGGAGATTGGTCACCGGCGTATCTGCGTCGTCGACGTGGAAGTTGACGACGAGCGCCTTGTTCTCATCGGTCACCTGGTTCTGGACCTGGGTGATCGTCGGTTCGGTGGTGAACAGGCTGAGAAGCCAGCCGCCAGCGATTCGGCCCGCATCGGGCGAGGTGTCATCCCTTACGTACAGGGACCATGTTCCATTGGGATTGGAGCCGTTGAATGCGCTCAGGTCGGCGGAGTACGGGCCGCCGGGGGCCGGCGACGGGAAGGTATCCGAGTTGTCGTCGTAATTGGTGGGCTTGTACGTGCCACTCTCCACCGGAGCCGTGGGATTGGACGGAATCTGATTCGCGGCGTTGTCGGCGAAGGTGATCCGGGCATTCGCCAGGCTTCCACTTCCACCCGCGTCGCTCATCAGGAGGACCTTCTGGCCCTGGGGCCCGACAAGCAGGACATCGATATCACCGGGGAAGTTATGGGTAATTTCCGCCAGCGTCACCGTCACCCTCGTGAGGTTCGTCCGAACGCCACTCACATCGATGGTGGACGGATAAGGATCCGCCTTGGAGTTGTCGTTGATCACGATCGCGTCGGAGTTGGCAAACTGAGGATTGGGCGACGCGGCCACAATCACCGAGAAGGTGGTATGGCTGGAAAGGCCCTGTTCGTCAGTGACCGTCAACGTGATGTCCGCGCGTCCATTGAGATTGCCCACAGGGGTGATCGTCACGAAACTGCCGACGACAACCACATTGTTGGTGGGCACCAGGCGTGTGTTCGACGAGTCGATGGACAGCACCAGGTTCCGCTGCGGCGTCTCAGAATCCGTGTAGTTGAATTCGATCGGCCCTGTGCGGGTCCCGGCCAGGATATTCTGGTTCGGAATCTGGGTGATGCTCGGCGCGTCGTTCACGGCATTCACCGTGAGCTTGAACTTCGAACTCACTTCCTGACCGAAGCCATTCTTGGCGAACACGGTGATTTCGGAGGTCCCGCTGGCATTGGCGACCGGATGGCCGGTGAGCACCCAGTTGGTACCCGAACCATCGAAGGTCATGTCCTCAGGTCGGATCACCGCGGCGTTGGTCGATGTCGTTCGGAAGGTGAACGCCACCGGCACGAAGCCTTCCTCGACCAAAGTGAACGACTCCCGGAAGGTGGCGTCTTCGTCGATCGTCTGGTCGGCGAGACCGCGGATGATGGGCTGGGTCGTGATGTTCAGGCTCCAGCCTCCATTGATGAAACCGAAGTCGGAGGCTGTGTCGTCCATCACGAAGAGCTTCCATTCGCCGCTCGGGGAGGTTCCGTTGAACTCGGAGAGGGCGGTGGCATATGGAGCCGACGGAGCCGGCGAAGCGAAGGCGTCGGTCGTCGTGTCGCTGTTGCTCGGCTTGTAAGTGCCGGACGCGATTGGCGTCGGCACTCCATTCGCAGCCGTATCCGACAGGGTCAGATTGATGTTTGTGACGGCGGATCCGCCGCCGACATCACTCAAAATCAGGACCGATTTGCCGGTGGGCCCGACCAGGAGCATGTCCACATCCTGCGGGAAGGTGTGGGCTAAGCCGTTCACGGAGACAGTCACCTGCGAGATGGCACCCACAAGTCCGTCCACCGTGATCGTCGATGGATAGACAGAGGCGGGCCCGTTGTCGGTGATGATGAACGCCCGGTTGTTGGCGAAGGCGCGTTCGCGGCTCTCCACCACGTCGACGCTGAAGGTCTCGGGCGTCTCGTTCACGCCATCGCTCACCTTCACCGTGATCGTGGCCGTTCCGGTGATCCCGACCTCGGATGTCACCCGGACCGTGCGGGCGCCCGGCGGGCCCTCGGGGGTGTTGAAGACGATGTTCGCATTCTTCACCAGGGTCTGGTCGGACGATGTCGCGGACAGGATCAGGTTGCCGCTCGCGTTGCCACCCTCCTGATCTGCGATCGTGAAGGCGATGTTCGTCGAGCTTTGACCGGCCGGGATCGAGATATTCGGAATGTCCGTGATGGTCGGCGGGTCGTTGAACGACGTCACGGTGAATTGGAACGTGGTCTGCGCCGTTCGCGCGGGAGCAAGCGCGCTGTGATCGGTCACCGTCAGGGTGATGTCGGCGTCGCCCGTTTGTCCGGCGTTCGGGACCAGGGTCAATTGGAGCTCGTTCGACGGAAGCGCCGCGAGCGAATTGGTATTTCCCACAAACACCAGGTTGGTGTTGTTGATCAGGGTCTGATTCCCCGAAGTCGCGACGATCGAGAGTTTGTCCGGCGGTGTATCGATGTCATTCACGGCGAACGTGAAGGTGACAGGCCGGTTCTCGACGGACTCCTTGTGGGTGATGCGCGAGATGATCGGGGCATCGTTGATCGGGTTCACCACGTTCGTGATGACAGCGCTGGAATGCGCTTTGTCGCCGTTCCGGGTGACGGTGACGGTAAGGACATTCGTGCTCCGGACACTGCTCAAGGGCTGGTTGGTACCCGGCAGGATATCGAGAGTATAGGTGATCCCGGTCTCGACGGTGCCGCCGGTCTTGGTCGCCTTGACATTCGCCTTCGGAACCAGTGCGGAATCCGAGGAGGCGAAATCCAGCGAGAGATCCGATTCCGGTGTATCAGGTGTATCCGCGTCCCGGACCGTCAGGGTTGCTTGAGCATGGTCGTCCTCGTTCTGTTCCACGAACGTCGGCGATATCGTGATGCTCGGACTGGTGACGATACTCAAGGTCCAGCCCTGGGCGATCGTTCCGGACTGTCCGGCGGTGTCATCAAGGATATACAACTTCCAATCGCCGTTCGGGCTGTCCCCGACGAGGTCGGCAAAGGTGTTATCATACGGCGCCGAGACCCCGCTGAAGGTATCATCCGATCCATAATTGGTGGGTTTGTAGGTCCCCGCGACCAACGGCCCATTGTCCGGGATCGTGGCGGTGGAAACGCTGTCAAACACCAGGCGTGTGTTGGTGACGGTGATGCCGCCGCCGGCGTCCGACAGAAGGACGATCTTCTTGCCGGTCGGACTGACGAGCAGGATGTCAACGTCATCAGGAGCCGTGTGACTGAAACCCTCGAGGCTCACCGCGACCTTGGAGATCGGCCCGAGAAGGTCCGAAACACTGATGATCGAGGGATAATCCGGCTGCGCGGTGTTATTGTCCCGAATCGTGACGGCGGTGGTATTGGCAAAACCATTGGCGGGCGATCCCGTAATCTCGACGTCCAACTGTGATTGACGGGTGAGATCGCCGTCGGAAACCGTGACCGTGACGATCACGTGGCCGGTTCCCGCCCCGATGGATGTGAGCGTCAGGAACCGATTGGCGTCGGCGCCGCCAACCGACAGGTTGGCGTTTGGTATCTTGGTTTGATCACTGGAAGTCGCCGTGACTTGGAGTTCGCGGGCCCCGGTTTCCACATCGCCGACCGTGAAGGGGATGTTGGAAAGCGTGCCGCCGGCAACCACGTTCGTGGTCGCGACAAGTCCGGAGATCGTGGGCCGATCGTTGACGGGAGTGATCTGGAGGGTGACGCCATGCGTGGTGGTGGTCTTTCCATCCGTAAGGCTAAAGCCCAGCGTCGTTGTGCCGAAGGCGTTGGCCGCGGGCGTGACCGTGAGTGTCATCTCCGCCTTCGTCCCCTCGGTCACGGACACAGGTCCGGATACGACGAGGTTCGTCGCCGTGTTCGGGACCAGATTCGGATGGTCAGAGCTTGCCGAGGCGTTTGTCACGCTGAGGACCGAGTCGATATCGCGAACCGTGAAGACAATGTTGGTAACCGTATCTTCGGGGATGATCACCAGGTTGGTCGCGACACCGACAATCGGGGGGTCATCGACCGGCGTCACCTCCAGGCCAAACGTCCTGGAGGTTGTGACCGAGCCATCGGAGACCGAGACGGTTATGAGGTTGGTGCCGCTCAGGTTCAGCGTGGGCGTGATGGTGAGGGTGCGTTGGAGTGTGTTCGTCGGCGATATCAGCAGGTTGGTGGAAACCACCAAATTCTCGGTCGATTGCGCCGAGGCGATCGCCGTGGTGATGAGGTCGCCCGGTTGCGTATCCTGGTCACTGATCGTGATCGGGACCTGGAGAGGAGTGTCTTCCGGGGTTTTCTGATTCCCGATCGCGGCAATGGACGGTGCGGTTTCAATCACCAGGACCCATCCATTGGCGATGGACCCGCTCTCCCCCTGGGTGTCGTCAATCACGTACAACTGCCAATCGCCGTTCGGATCGATGTTGTTGAATGCGGATAGCGCGGTGCTGTAGGCGCCGCCAGGCGCGGGCGACGGGAAGTTACCGGTGGGGGTTGAAATGCCGCTGAACATGGCCGGCTTGTAGCGGCGGAAATTCAGCTTTTCATTGGCGTCAGCCAGGGTCTGTCCCGAGTCGCTGAATCCGAAGGTCAGACCGCTGATGGCGTTCGCGTCCGTGCCGCCGGCATTGGAGAGAAGGACGACCTTCTTGTCGCCTTTCACCAACAGGATCGCGATGTCCTGCGGGAACCCGTGAGTCACACCGCGGAGGGTCAGACTTACCTTGCTGACCAGACCCTGGATTCCACTGACATTGATCGAGGAGGGATACGGCGAAGCCAGCCCCGCGGAATTGAACGTCGCATCGTTAATCTGGATACCTTCGGTGTTGGCGAAGGACAGGTTCCGATTGAACGTCACCTTGAAGGCCTTCGAACTCTTCTGCGGCGGGTTCGAGGTGTCCTGCGCCGAGACAGTAACCGTTGCCGAACCGCTCTGGTTGCCGTTGGGCAGGAAGACGAGCGTGCGCTTCGTGGCATCGCCGGCAACCTTTTCAATCTTGATGTTGCCGTTCGGCAGCACGTTTTCGTCGGAGGAAGTCGCCGTGACATTGATGGCACCCGGGTCCTGGCCCGCATCATTGTCCGTGACGGTGATCTGGACGGGACCGAGGATGAGTCCGGCAGGCCCGCTCTGATCATCGATGTTCGCGATCGTTGGCGCATCCTGCACGGCATTGACGGTCAGCTTAAAAGTAACGTCCTGGGCTGCAACCCCGTTCACCGTCGCGTGGAGGGTGATGTTCGCAATGCCGGAGGCGTTCCCGACCGGGGTAATGGTCAGGGTCTGATGTTCCCCAAGACCGGTCACGACGAGACCGCTATTGGCTACGACGGAAGGATTGCTGGAGGTGGCCGTCACCTCGGTCGCGAGACCGGGCTGGTTGTCCCCGATGTCGATCGCAACGCGCTTTTCCGTGTCCTCGTCGGTGGTCTGATCCCCGGGGTTCGTGATGACCGGGGTCGTCTCAAAATTGATCATCCAGCCAGCGAGTGTCGCCCCCTTGGTGTTTCCGGTGTCGTCGACGACGTAGAGGGACCAGGTGCCGTTCGGGTCCTTGCCTCCGAAGATTCCGTCCAGCGTGCCGCCACTGGGCCCCGTGGGAGCATTCGGGAAGCTGTCTGCCGGTGCGTAATCCGACGGCTTGAACACGCCCGAGGTGAGCGTTCCGTTGTCGGGCAGACTGGCCGCCGCGTCGTCGTTGATCAGGAGTTGGACATTGTTGATGGAATTCGCGCCGCCCGCGTCGCTCATCAGGACGATCTGGGAGTGCGCCGCATCGGGGCCGACGAGGAGGATATCGATGTCGTCGGGATTGGGGTGTTGCAGACCCAGGAGGGTCACGCGGACCTTCTCGATCTTTCCGACCAGATTGCTGACGGTGATGGTGGACGGATACGGCTGGGCATTGGTGACGCCGTTGCCGTCACCGCTGTCCTGGATAACGATGGTGTTGCCGTTCAGGTAGAGTGGGCTCGCAGGCTCAAGCACCTCGAACACGAAGTTCTTGGAGGTGGACTTCACGGGGTCACCGTTGTCCGTGACGGTCACGGTTATCGTGGCAGTGCCGGCCTGATTGCCCACCGGGAACAGGCTCATCGTCCGGGTCGCTCCGGTGGGGTCGCCCGGATCCGAACCGAGGATGATGTTATTGGACGGGATCAGCTTGGCGTTGTCCGACTGGGCCGACACGGTGAGTTGACCAGGAGGTGTCTCGTTGGCGACATCATTCACCATGAAGGTGATTCCCTGGATGGGAACCCCGGCATACGTGGTTTGACGCGCGATGGTGTCGATCGTGGGCGCGTCGTTCACCGAGTTCACCACCAGGCTGAACGTGCGGGTCGTGGTAAACCCGCTGTCATCCTTGGCGACGACCGACACATCCCGCGTCCCAAAGAAATTCGAAGCCGGCTTGATGACGAGGGTGACGTTGGTGCCGGTGAGGGTTGGGTCTCCAGTCGCGACACCCGACACGGCCGGGAACGTGATATTCGTCACGCTGCCGTCGTAATCCGAAACCGTAAAGTTGATGGTCTTGTTCTCATCCTCGTTGGTCGTGACCGTGTCCGGGATGCCGGTGATGACCGGTGCGGGATAGAGGGTCAGGATGAAACCGCCGGCAATTTCGCCTGAATCCCCGGCGCTTCGATCCATCACATAGACGGACCAGACACCATTGGGATCAGTCCCGGCGAAGGCTGAGAGCGATGTCGAATAGGGGAGATCGGGCGCCGGCGAATCGAGGCGGGCGCGGGGATCTCGGTGGTCCGCCGGGCGATAGGTAGCCGTCGTCAGGGGGTCGCCTCCGAGCGAACCCGCGGGAATTGCGGCTGCGGCGTCGTCGTCGAAGACGATGCGTCGGTGGGATGCGCCGGAGGTGCCGCCGGCGGCGCCCATAAGGATCACCTTCTGGCCCTGGGGTCCGACGAGGAGGACGTCGAGGTCAACGGGAGAGCCATGGCTCAAATCCGCGAGGGTTGCGGTGACCTTCCCGATACGACCCCCGACCCCGCTGACGGTCACGGTGCTGGGATAGGCGGTCGCCTTGCCGCTGTCGGGGATGACGATGTTGGTGCTATTCCCAAACACGGCCTGGGGGATTTTCGTCACGTTCACGACGATGGCCGCCGAATTGGTGAGGGAACCGTCGGTGACCCGGACGGTGACGGTCGCGGTGCCGGTGGCATTTGCCCGCGGCGCGATCGCGAAGGAATTGGTGCCGGCGGTGCCGCGCACGAAGAAGACGCCGCTTGCTTCGTCGACGACGTTGTTGTCGGAGGACGTTGCGGACAAGGTCAGGGTATTCCGGTCATTATCAACGTCGTTGACGACGGCGTAGAGGACATTGGTTGTGAGGACAGCCTGGAGGGTGGCGACGGCGTTCGTGTTGAGTTCGATGGTCGGACGATCGTTAATCGGGTCGATATGGACGTCGAACGTCGACGTGATCGCCTTGTCGCCCTTGGCGATATCATCCTCCAGGCGGACCGTGACGGTGACGACTCCATTGGCATTCGGCTTGGGAGTGAAGGTCAGCGTGCGGGTCTTGCCGGTGCCGTTCACGGCGAATGACTCATTGCCGATGATGTTTGTGTCGGATGCGGTGGCACTGAGTTTGAGCTGATCGATCGGCGTATCGGAGTCGTCAATCTCGATGGGAACCGAGAACTGGGTATCTTCGTTGTTGGTGACCGAGGCCGGGATCTTGGTGAACACCGGGGTCGTGAAGAGGTTGAGGGTCCAACCGGCGATTGAACCGGAGGAACCGAACTGATCATCCACCACATACAAGCGCCAACCGGCATTCGGGTCGGCGTTGTAGAGAGAGGCAAGGTCCGTGAGGGTGGGCGCCGGGGAGATATCGGGCCAGTTGTCCGGAGTGGGATCGCCACCGAGATCAAAGTCAGTGGGTTTGAAGGTGCCATTGCCGACATTGCCATTCTGGGGCAGAGCGGACGATGCATCCGGATCGATCGTGACGGTGGCCCCGCTAAAGCTTCCACCCAGGCCAACGTCACTCATGAGGACGACCCCCATGTTGTCATTGGTTCGAACGAGGAGGACGTCGATGTCCGAGGCGGACGCGTGAGTAATGTTCGGCAGGGTGACGGTGATCTTCTGGACGACACCCTTCAAACCATTGGAGGAAATAAGGCTGCTCGGATATGGAGTCGCCTTCCCCGGGACGTGGTGTCCCAAAACGAACGTGGCGTCGTTGACGGTGATGGTTCCACCCTGATTGAATGGAAGACCCTGTCCCATGACGGGAAGGGCGAGGACCGCGCCGAACAGAGTTGTCCAGCGGCCTACAGCCCTTCCGACTGAACTTTGGAGTTGCTTCACAGCGCTATTCATAGGTGTTCCTTAACGGGACAGCTTCAGTAACGGGCAATTAACTTGTCTGGCAAGCCTTTGGCAAGACGAATCGTCGGCGGGTTGGAGCCCTCCGGAGACAACATCCCAGGCGACCCTTTCCCAAGGAATTCAGCATAATCGAATCTTCTCCTGGAAGACCCTCAAACTCGCTCGAGAGAAGCCGAGACGACTGACGAAGAGTGGTACAACACCGAAACGACGTGACTCCCCCCCGGAGTCCGCCCGGTCGACTTCCGCCGCACGCTGAAAGTTCCTAGGACTGGGCATATGCTGCGCAGGACACCCCGCGCGGCAACCTATCACACTGTCTGGCGCCCACGCGCCCTTTCCATGTGTTGTGATCGGCACCTTATCCACCGCATTTCCAAGGTAGCAAGTGAAATCTGGCAAACCGACCACTCGCGTCCATCTCACCCTTGTCGGAGGGTTGCATTCGCCCCGACCGACCCTCTCCCACCCGGTGGGAGAGCCGGAGATCCAACGCGGTAATGTCTCCTATCGGACGAAGGAAGGTGGAGCTTAAGTCATTTTTTTTGTCCCGCGGGTGGTTTGGCGACGGCTCGTAGTCGGGACACTGACCTGGCCAGGACCCAGCCCTGCTTGCGACCGGTTTTCAATTTCAGACCCACCCTGTCCTGTTCGAAGGTGAGGGTCCACTCAAGATTTGAGGCTGACCGCCGCCGTATCCCGCGGCGCCAGTAAGAACCCTGTCTCCCGTTCGATGGCCAGCAGCCGGTTGTACTTTGCGAGGCGTTCGGAGCGGGTGATCGAGCCGATCTTGATATGGTGTCCGCGCCAGCCAGTGGCCAGATCGGCAAGCCAGGTGTCCTCAGTCTCCCCGCTGCGGGCGCTGATCGTGATATGCCAGCCGGCGGAATGCGCAGTCCGCCAGGCCGCCGCCGCCTCGGAGAGCGTCCCGATCTGGTTGACCTTTAGGAGCAATGCGTTCGCGGCCTGATCGACGATCGCGCGACGGATGCGCGACGGATGGGTGCATAACAGGTCGTCGCCGAGGACCAGCGCCCTCGAGCCGATCCGCGCGACAAGGCGGGGCCAGTGTTCCCAATCGGCCTCGGATAACCCATCTTCGACGCTCAGGATCGGATAGGCGTCGACCCATCGATCCACCTGGTCGATCATTTGCCCGGGATCGAGATGGCGCCCGTCGAGTGTGTAAGTTCCCTCCAAGTAGAAATGCGATGCGGCCACATCGATTGCAAGGGCGAATTCCTGGCCGGGTGTAAATCCAGCCATGGCAATCGCGTCGACGGCGTCCGTCAGCATGGCCTCGGAATCCGGGAATGGAGGGGCGAGCCCCCCTTCATCCGCGACCAGCGCGCGTGCCTGGTACCGGGTCGCGGTCAAGTCGATGGCCGCCTGGTAGACGGCGCCGGTTTGTGCGAGGGCTTCGGCCAGGTTCGTTGCGGTGAGCGGCACGAGCAAAACGTCCTGGACTGCGACCTGGCCGCCGGCGTGCTTGCCGCCACTGAAGAGATTGATGGTCGGTCGGGGAATCCAGCCCGAGGGCTGGGCGAGCAAATCCGCGAAATGACCATAGAGCGGCACGCCTCGTTCGGCGGCGTGTGCCCGGGCAAAGGCGATGGAGACCCCAAGGATGGCATTCGCGCCGAGCCGGGCCTTGTTCTCGGAACCGTCCAGATCGATCAGGAGATTATCCATTTCGAGTTGGTTGCCGATCTCGCGGCCGACGCAGGCGGCGCGGATGGAACCTGTGACGCTGGCCGCCGCCTGGAGGCAGCCTCGTCCGGCATGGCGGCCTGGGTCACCGTCGCGAAGCTCGCACGCCTCGGCCGACCCCCTGGAGGCCCCGGCAGGCACCTGCGCCATTGCGGCGTGGCCGGACGCCAATCGGCAGGCGACCTGGAGGGTGGGTCGTCCACGGCTGTCGAGGATTTCCAGGGCGTCGAGGTCCAGGATGCGCGGCATAGGCGAAAAATTCGGGTTGGGTGGCGGATTCCCACGCCTTCATCCCGGGCCCTGTCTCATCCCGAGATGCCATCGAGAAAGGATTCGATGACGGAGGCGATCGTGCCCGGCGTCGGAGACGCCATGAGAAGCCGTGAGGCGACGTGGCGCTGTCGGGCCTTGCCAGCCTCCGGGAGGTAATCGACCTGGGAGCGTCCGGCGGCGCGCGCGAGCAGGCAGGCAAGGGTGTGTCGCGCGGCGCGCGCCTCGGCCTCGGGCCCGGCAAGGTCCGAGCCGGCGACGGTGCGATACTCCCGCCAGAAGAGGCTGGCGGCGGCGCCGAGGACCTCACGATACGGGGGGAGGTGATGGGCCTTGCTCAGCAAATGCGCCAGCGCGAATCCAGCGTCGAACATCGGATCACCCCAGTGGACAACCTCATGGTCGATCAGGATGGTGGCCTCATCGCGGATCAGGAGGTTCTTGGGGCTGAAGTCACCGTGAACGAGGGCCACGCGGCGGGCGCGCGTTTCGCGGATCAGGGCACCGAGCGCGGTGGCGGCCTCCGGGACTCGCCGCGAGGTGAAGTCATAGAACGGTTCGAGGCGAAGGATTTCGAAGAAGGTCGTATCTGCGAAGGCGTCACGAACGGAATCCGAGTCCCGGAGGGCTTCGCAATGCAGCAGGCCCATGAGGCGAGCCGCACCCGTGACGTGTCGGGGGTCGAGGCGGCCTTGGAGAAGGAGGCCCTTCCAATTGTCATGCGGATCCGGGACCGCCTCCATCGCGATGACATGATGGTGGTGGTCCTCGAACACGAATCGGGGAACGGCGCCTGGCGGGAGGTGATGTTCCATCCAGCGCATCGCGAGGGCCTCCCGATGGACGCGCTCCGGGCTGCAGCGCCATTCGGTGGGCACGCGTAATCGGGGGAGAGCCTGCTTGAGGACCCAGGCGGTTCCATTCGGCCGGCGGACGTGGACGGTGCGGTTGGACACGCCGCCTTGCAGGACACGAACGGCTGGAGTCTCGTCGGGCGTAATGCAGCCCTTGGACCGAAGCCAGCCGACGAGTTGGTCGGGCCGTTCGATGTCGAGGTCAGATGGGTCGGACACTGGGTGCGGTCCATCCTCATCGCACAAGGATCCGCTGGCGTCGAGCCGACGTTGAAGCCAGCAACACCCCTGGGGCGGCTTGTGCGACTGCCATCCAAAGGGCTCTCGATTCCGAATGGGTTGCAGCCGTGCCGCTTCGTTACCTTCGTTGACTTCCGTTCAAGGCGGGGCGGCTGTTGGATCCGTGGACCGGTCGCCTCATCGAGAGGGACCCGCGCCGTTTGCTTCCCGGCGAGCTCTCACCGTCCGTGTCGCAGGCGCTCCAATTCCGCCCTCAACGGCTCCCAGTAGACTCGGTCGGCAGCGCGTTCAGCCGTCATTTCCACGGTCAAAGCCCGATCCACACTGACTTGGTCTCCTTGCAGTGCGGATCCCAACAACGGTCGGGGCCCGGCCGCAAGCGCCCGCGCTTCCTCCGGGAAAGCACGCGCCACCTCGATCAGGAGGGTCGCGGTCCTCGACTCGCGCAGCCAGAATCTGGCCTGCGTCGGCGAAGGCCGGCCTCGGCACGCGGCATGATCCGCCTCGATCAACCGGCGGATCATGGGCCAGTCCTTGTCGCGCTGGGTCTTTTTCGCCTGGACCAGGTCTGGCAACGACATCAACTCGTAGACGGTCTGATCGTCGCCTTGGAGGGTGGTGCGGCGATCCCACAGCTCGTCGAACTCGGCCACACCGCGCATCCGGGACATCAGGTCCACGCGCAGACCCGCGGCCTCGGGATGGCGACATCGGAAGTGAACGGCGTGTCCGCGCCGGAGGTGTTCGAGGGTGAGGGGTGGCACCGCGATCACAGCGGCCTGGAGTTCATTCATCGCCGCGCCCAACCGGTCGAGGTTGGCGGTGTCGGCGGCGATGGCAAAATCCGTGTCCCGGCTAAACTCCGCCGCGCCGTAAAACACGCAGGCCTGACCGCCCATCAACAGCGCGCGTACCTCGCAGTTCCGGAAAGTCGAAAGGACTTTGAGAATCGGGTTCTGGATCAAGGCTTCCTCCGTGGGCAAGATACTGCGGCCAGAGTCGCGAGCTCTCGCGCCAGCGTTCCAGCGGTGTCAACCGGAACCACTCCTGCCATTCGTCTGCCGGATCGCCTTCCATTTCCCCATCCCTGCCATGCCGCCGCAGCCGTGCCAACCGCCATTTCGCGAGAGCCCAGCATTATTTCTTTCTTCCCAGGAACCGACCCTCGCCCTTGCCGCGAACGCCAAAGGCGTTGCGTCCCCCAGCCCAGGGTTGCGCGGTACGCGCTACCCTGGGAACCACGCCCCACATGTCCCAACCCCAACGGGGTTGCGCCCCTTGAGCGATCCAAAATCCCCATGCCCACCCTCCCCAAGGAGCTTTCCCGCCCGGCACAAAGCGGTTCGTCCCGAACGGCGAGGATTTCCACCTCGACCTGCTTTCTATCATCGCCGCCTTCGACGCCTGGTCGTGATCGATCATCCGAGCGCGTCGTCTTGCTTCGATGGCAGATTTGTAACACCCTCTCCGCGATGAACGCGACACTGACGATTCGACTGGGGGAGGACCTCGCCCAGGCTTTGGAGGAGGAAGCCGCGAAATCGGGCGTTTCGAAGGGCGAGATCGCCCGCGAAGCCATAGCCGCACGCCTCCAAGCCAAGGGCAAGGCCTCGACGTTGCAACGGCACTTTGGAGTCATGAGCGGCCCGCCTGATTTAAGTACGAACAAGGAGTATCGCCGGACCTGGAACAAAGGCCGGCCATGAAGCACATCCTGGACGCTGGTCCCCTGATTGCCGCCCTCAATCGCAACGACCGCCACCACCGATGGGCCTGCGAGACTCTCGCCCGTTTGGGGTCCCCCCTCCACACCTGCCCCGAGGTGCTAGCCGAGGCGGCAGCCATGACCGGACAACCCCAGGCCCTCGTCGAGATGGTGCAAGGGGGCGATCTGCTGCTTGATTTCGATCTCCAGGAACAATCCGCCGCGGTTCTCGTTCTGCTGAAGAAATACCAGGACCGAGGCATGGATCTCGCCGATGCCTGTATCGTGCGCATGAGCGAACTCTCCCGCACATGCCGGGTGGTGTCGGTGGATCGAACCGATTTCACGGTCTATCGACGCAATGGACGGGACACCATCCCCATCCTTTGCCCTCCCGAGGCCTGATCCCCGGCCTCGCACCTCCATGTCCCCTATCGTCCGACCTGTTCCGACCCCCGGTTTCGAGAAGGGATTGGTAGCGCGTACGGGAATCGAACCCGTCTTTCAGCCTTGAGAGGGCCGTGTCCTAACCGATAGACGAACGCGCCGGTCGGGCGGGGATCAGTGAAATATACGGCGATCTGCGTTGTCAATGAGGCCCACCGTCCCGTGAGGGCCTTCACCCGTCACCCCCCACCCACCTCCGCAGGCCAGGCGGCTTGGACGGGCGGAGGCACGTCCGACGGGAGAGGGACAACTTTGACGGCGGTGAACCCTTCCCTTTTCTTCTGGTTACCCCCTCGCGTCTTTCGCAAATGCGATGGCGGCGGACGCTCGTCCGCCGCCATCGCTCGAAGGGGCCTATGGCGTGTCCGCCGTCAGGACAATTTTGTCCAGCCGTAGGTGATCGGCTCGATCTCCCTGTCGCCGTCGGTCGTTATCTTTCGGGTCTTCTCGTCAAACAGACAGGCGATGTTCAGACGGATCGACATCTCGGCGAGGCTGATCGCGGTCTGCGTGCGGATGGCCAGGTCGATCCCCGCGTTGGGCTGGACGTTCGATCGAATGCTGTCGAACCAGTTCTTCTCGTGCCACTTGATTTCCTCACCCGGGAGGAGGTTGTCGAACTCCTCGGCATCGACCTCGTCAGCGAAATCGCGCTCGGGCTTCAGTTCGACGCGGTTGCCGCCCATGTAAAGGGTGGCGAAGTGGCCCTGGATCCGGGGAGGCAGCCCCTGTTCGCTGACCGTGCTGCTGCAGACGAGGAGTTGATAGCCGCTCGGAAACTCGAACAGCGCGGGGACCATCTCCGGGCAGTCGCGGGGCGGCGTGCCTGGCGTGTATTTGTCCGAATGCACCGGGCTGGTGCCGGTGGCCACGACGCGTCGCGGGAACTCCGGGTTGCCGGTGGCCAGCATGAGGGGGTGGAGGCGATGGGGGAAGAGGTCGCCGAGCGGGCCGGCACAGTACGGGTAATATTTGCGCCAACGGAAGTAGTCATCGGCGCTGAAGGGGCGCTTTTCGGCGACGGGCCCGCGCCAGAATTCCCAGTCGATGTCCGCCGGGGTGGCCCACTCCTGGATCGGATAATTCCATTCGCCTTTGGTCCCGTTGCGCATGTAGGAATCGAGGCCGATGACGAGAGGCCCGATCTTGCCGGCCTTGCAAAGTTCGGCGGCCTTGTGCCACTTGACGTCGGAGCATCCCTGGGAACCGACCTGGAGGATCTTGCCGGTTTTCTTGACGGTGTCGTGGAGCTCGAAGGCCTCCGGAAGGTAGCGCGTCATCGGTTTCTCGACGTAGACGTGCTTGCCGGCATTGAGCGAATCGATCGAGACGCGGGCATGCCAGTGATCGACAGTGGCGCAGCAGATGGCGTCGACATCCTTCCGCTCCAGGAGCTTCTTGTAATCCTGGAAGTCATCGCACTTGCCCCCGTTGTCCTTTTCCACGAAGGCCTTCGCCTCCCCCACGCGCTGTTTCGAGACGTCACAGACGGCCGCGAGCGCGACATTGTTGTCGCCCGCGTGGGTCTTGATGCTGTTCAAATGGGCCGTCCCCTGGCCGCCGACCCCGACGAATGCCACGACGATGCGATCATTGGCACCAATGACGCGCCCCGTTGAGGGCGCCTGACTCTGGCCATAAACCGGGGTGCGAAAGGAACGGACAGCGGCGACAGCCGCGGCGGCTGTGGCGCCTTTCTTGATGAACTCGCGGCGGGACGATGGACCCGCCAGAACTTCCTTGGGGGAGGTTGGCATAATTCGAGAACTCTTCAGGTTTGAGGTTGTCCAGTGCAACTTATGGATTCGGGCTCTACGGTCAAACCCGAACATCGCGGATCCGAGGCAACGGCAACAACACGATTGGGGCGAATTTGGGAGACCGCAGAAGAGGAGGCGGAACCCGCACGAGGGACGGCTTGCCATCGGGGCCATCTCCGGCGGAGGTTCGTTCATGGCAGGCGACGAGCGGTTTGACTGCATCGTGCTTGGGAGCGGGATCGCCGGGTTGTTTTTCGCCCTGAAGGTTGCGACGCATCGCCGCGTCGCCCTCGTGACCAAGAAACAACGGGCCGATTCGAACACCAACTATGCCCAGGGCGGCATTGCGGCGGTTTTCGGCCCCGACGACTCGTTCGAGAACCACCTCCAGGACACCTTGAGCGCCGGTGCCGGACTGTGCCGGGAGGAGACCGTCCGAACGATCGTCGGCGAAGGACCGGAGGCCATCGCGGAACTCGTCGCCTGCGGTGTGAAGTTCGATGAGGGCGACGCCGGCGGCGGGTCCGGCGCGCGGGGTCCTCACCTGACGCGCGAGGGCGGCCATTCGCGGCGCCGGGTCCTGCATTACCGCGACATGACGGGACGCGAGGTGGAACGTGCGTTGCTGGCAGCCGTGGAACAGCAACCGAACCTTCGCGTGTTCGAGAATCACTTCGCGATCGACCTGATCACGCGGCGCAAGCTGGGCCTGACGGGGACGGACCGGTGCGTCGGGGTCTACGTCCTCGACCGCCTCACAGGGCAGGTGAAGGCCTTTGAGGCACCCATGACGGCCCTGGCGACGGGCGGCTGCGGGAAGGTGTACCTCTACACAACCAATCCCGATATCGCGACCGGTGACGGTGTGGCGATGGCCTGGCGCGCCGGCGTGCCGATCGCCAACATGGAATTCGTCCAATTTCATCCGACCTGTCTCTATCACCCGCGGGCGAAGTCGTTCCTGATTTCCGAGGCGGTCCGAGGCGAGGGCGGTGTGCTGCGGACGGTGGACGGGTCGGAGTTCATGGATCGGTATGACCCGCGACTTTCACTTGCGCCACGCGACATCGTGGCCCGCGCGATCGATTCGGAAATGAAACGCACCGGGGCCGATTTCGTGGTGCTCGACATCACCCACCGGCCGGCCCCGTTCATCATGTCTCATTTTCCGAACATCTATCGGACCTGTCTCGAATTCGGGCTGGACATCACCAAGGAACCCATCCCGGTGGTTCCGGCCGCGCATTATCAATGCGGCGGCGTGATCACCAATGTCGACGGCCAGACGTCACTTGCGGGTCTGCTCGCCATTGGGGAGGTCGCCTGCACCGGGCTCCACGGCGCGAACCGGCTGGCCAGCAATTCCCTCCTCGAGGCGGTTGTCTGCGCCCGGCGCGCGGCGCGCGTGGTCCTGGGAGAGGGCGGTCACGAAGAGGTCCCGACGGCGCCCGCCTGGCAGCGCGGCGGGGCGGCGGACCCGGACGAACTGGTGGTGGTCTCGCACAACTGGGACGAGATCCGGCGCCTGATGTGGGACTATGTGGGCATCGTGCGGACGAACAAGCGCCTTCAGCGCGCGGCCAAGCGCCTCGCCAATTTGCAGGCGGAGATCCAGGAATACTATTGGGACTTCACGGTCACGAGCGATCTCCTGGAGCTGCGTAACATCGCCACGGTGGCGGAATTGATCGTCCAGAGCGCCCTGACCCGGCCGGAAAGCCGGGGCCTGCATTTCAATCTCGATCATCCCGATCCCGTGCCAGCGTGGAGCCAGCGCGACACGGTGCTCCAGCGGCCCTGGTGAGGCGAATCGCGCGTGGGATGTTCCGTGTCTCGAAAGGAACGGCTCCCGGCCCATGAATCGCATCGGGAAACCCTCAACCGCCCGCAGAGTGCGCGGCGGCACCCTGCCCCACCTGGCGCGCACGGCGGCGACGGATGGGGTGAGGGGCGGTTCATGCCGAGCTCCGTCCATGGCCCGCCCCCCCTTTCGGGCCATTTGCAGAAACCACCTGGAAGGGTTAGGTGTGTACTCCGACTTATGAATACGACGCTCGGCATTCTTGCGGGACTCGGCCTCGCGGCGGCGTGTGGGTTTCGGGTGTTCGTTCCGCTGCTGGTGGCGAGCATCGCGGTCCATGCGGGTTACCTCTCACCTTCGCCGGAGTTCGCGTGGCTGGGGTCGACGCCCGCGCTCCTGGCGTTCGGCGTGGCCACGGTGGCCGAGGTGCTGGCGTACTATGTCCCGTGGCTGGACCACGCGCTGGACACGCTGGCGTCGCCGGCGGCGGTGGTGGCGGGAAGTGTGCTGGCCGCATCGCTGGCGGTGGATGTGGATCCGTTCCTGCGATGGACCCTTGCGATCATCGCGGGCGGGGGCCTGGCGGCGACGGTGCAATCCGGAACCGTGGCGGCGCGCGGGATGTCGTTCTCGGTCAGTGGCGGACTGGCCAACCCGGTGGTCGCAACCGCCGAGCTTGGCGGTGCCCTGGCGACCAGCGCGCTGGCGGTGGTTGCGCCGTGGCTTGCGATCCTCGGTCTCGCGGCCCTGGGTCTGTTTGTGATGACCGTCGTGAGCAGGCGCTTCCGGCGGGTGAAGGCGCTGTAGGCCCTCTCGGTCGCACACCGGTCGATCGATCAGCCGCCGCCGGAGGCAGGCTCCATTTGGACCCGATCCACGGCCGCCCGCATGGCCTCCCTGAACGCCTCGATGCCGTCATCAAAGGCCGCGGAGATGGGGAGGACCTTCGTCCGCGGGATCCGTCGTTTGAATTTCCGGAGGTTTTCCGCGGCGGCGGCCTCGTCCATTTTGTTGGCGACCACGAGACGCGGACGCTGGACGAGGCCGGGATCGTAAAGCTCGAGTTCCTTCAACACCTGTCGGTAATCGTCCCACGGCTGACGGCCGTCGGTGCCCGCCATGTCGAGCAGGATGACGAGGATTTTGCACCGCTCGATGTGCCGGAGGAAGGCGTGTCCCAGGCCGACATTGAGGTGCGCCCCCTCGATCAACCCGGGGACATCGCACACAACGATCCGCCGAAAGTCCGCGTACTCCACGATGCCGACCTGAGGCGTCAGGGTCGTGAAGGGGTAGGGCGCAACCCGTGGTCGGGCCTTTGAGATGGCGGTGAGGAGCGTGGACTTGCCCGCATTGGGGTATCCGGTTAATCCCACCTCCGCCATCAGCCGAAGTTCCAGCAGGAAGCTGCCTTCGGCTCCGGGCTCGCCGGGTTGAGCAAAACGCGGGGCCTGTCGAACCGAGGTCGCGAAATTGCGGTTGCCCCGGCCGCCCCGGCCGCCTTTGCAGAGGACGAAGCGCTCGCCGTTCCCGGTGAGGTCGGCGACAAGCACCGGCTTTGAGCGGTCGTCGTCGGGCGCCGCACCGCGCGGGCGCACAGGGGTGTCCGCGCCTGAAGCGTGGTCGGTCGCAGTGGAGAGCACGGGCCGTTCGCGGAAGGAACCGCGAAGGAGATTCGGTGGTGGCGTTTCCCGATCCTCCGATTCGAGGGTCGGGAAACCGGGTTCCGCGGGGCTGTCGGCCCGGGGCGGGAGGCGCCAGACGAGGGTCCCGCACGGCACCTTGACGAGGAGATCGCGGCCGGCGCGGCCGTCCATTCCCTTCCCCATGCCGTGATCGCCGTTTTGGGCGATGAGGCGCGGCTGATAGAACTGCTGGATCAGGTTGTTGAGGTCGTGATCCGCCTCGAGGACGACATCTCCGCCCCGGCCGCCGTTGCCACCATCGGGCCCGCCTTTGGGCCGAAAGGCCTCACGACAAAAGGAAACGCATCCGCGTCCGCCGTGGCCGGCGCGTGCGTAGATCTTCATTTCGTCGACGAACATGGATTGTGCGCCAAGCAAAACGGGCGAGGCAGAGTGCCTCGCCCGCAAGAGGTCGATGCGGCGTTGCGCCGTTCAAGCCGGCACGGTCGTCGTGGCGGCCGTCGCCGTTTCAGCCGTCTCTTCCGCTGCGGGAGGTTGAGACGCGGTCGGGGACTCCGCCGCGGCCACCGAGCCGGGCACGATGTGAATGCGGCGCCGGTGATCGAACTTCACGTGCCCGTCAGCGAGGGCATAGAGGGTCCAGTCGCGGCCGACGCCAACGTTGCGGCCCGGGGAGAACCGGGTGCCGTTCTGGCGAACCAGGATGGTTCCGGCGCGGACGGCCTCACCGCCAAAGCGTTTCACACCGAGCCGCTTGCTGTTGCTGTCGCGGCCGTTTCGGGAGCTGCCCTGACCTTTCTTGTGTGCCATGACGACGTCTTAAGGCTGGATTTCCTTGATCTGAAGGACGGTTCGTTCCTGGCGGTGGCCCTGCTTTTTGTGATAACCCTTTCGGCGTTTCATCTTCCAGACGATCTGCTTCTCACCGCGCTTGTGCGCGACGACATCGGCCACGACCTTCGCGCCTTCGACGATCGGTGCGCCGACGTTGACCTGTCCTTCACGGCTGAGCAACAGGACGCGATCCAGGGTCACCGCCTGGCCGGCATCCACGCCCAGTCTCTCCACCTCCAGGGTGTCACCTGCAGCGACCCGGTATTGCTTTCCACCAGTTTCAACAACGGCATACATAAACCAGTTCCCCAAAAGGGCGAGGAAGTTGCCCGGAACACATGCCGCTGTCAACGGTGGTGTTGCCTGGAACCCTGTGGTGCCTGCGGCCGGCTCGGCCGCGCTTGCTGGATCTTTCAGGGCAAGGGCTTCGCCGTGGGCTGGTCACGCATCTCCGGTCTCCGTTCCGATACGAGCCTTGCTCACTCCTCGTCCCACCCGAAATCCGCGGCGCAATCACCTCACTCCGAACTGCGCGCGCTTTTGCTGCCAGGCGGCCCTGACGAGGGTCGTCACCTCCCGGCGGACCTCCTCGATCGTGGGGGTGCCGTCCATCCATCGAACCCGCGCGGGTTCCCTGGCGGCAACGGCGCGGTATCCTTCCTCCACACGGGCAAAAAACTCGTCGCCCGCCTTCTCGAAGCGGTCCTGGGGCCCCGCGCCGGCGGCCGACCGCGCGTGTTGGCGCGCCAGGCTGACGGCCCGCGGCACGGCGAAGACAAGTGTCAGATCCGGCCGGGTCGTGCCGACGGCGAATTCGATCAGTTCGTGGACGCGATCCAGATCAAGACCCCGGCCCCAGCCCTGGTAGGCGACGCTCGAGTCAAAGAACCGATCGCAAAGGACGAACTCGCCAGCCGCGAGGGCGGGGCGGATCACCTCGCGGACCAACTGCGCCCGCGCGGCGCTGAGCAACAGCAATTCGGCCTTCGCGGTCATGCCGCCCGCGGCGGGACTGTGCTTCAGCAACCGCCGGATCTCCTCCGCGACGGCGCAGCCACCGGGTTCGCGAAGTTCACGGACCCGGACACCCTCGGCACGGAGGCTCTCGGCCAGCAGTCGGAGCTGGGTGGACTTCCCGCTGCCTTCGGTGCCTTCGAACGTGACAAAGAACCCGGTCACGGAAACGGGTGGAAAGGGTGGACCGATCGAGGTGAGGTCCGGTTGCCGGGCGGGCACACGTGGGTTTCCTAACGCTGGAGGTGAATCTCGACCAGCCCGATCCGCGACGCGCCTTTCGAGACGTCGGAGGGGCTCTAAGCCGTAACCATGCAGTTGGATCGGTCGTGCTTGCTGGATCTTTCCGGGCAAGAGCTTCGTCGTTCGCTCGTTACGTATCTCCGTTCCGATACGCGCCTCGCTCACTCCTCGTCTTGCCCGGAAATCTGCGGCGCAATCATTTCCCTCCCAACTGCATGTTTACGGCTTAGAGGTGCAACCCGGGCGGAAGGGATTCGCCGAAGACGTGTTGTTCCTGTTCGATGTCGAGGGTGCCACCCTCGCGGACCAGGGCAAGTTGATCCCCCGCCGCGCCGTTTCGAGCCAGCCAGTCCAACACCCCGGCGCGAAGGTCGGCGTCGACGTCGCGGTATCGGTCCCCCGTGAGCCGCGCCATCTGGACGACGGCGAAGACCGCTTCGGGGTCGGGGGACGAGGCTGCCCGCAGAATCTGCCGGAGCCAGATTCCGACCGTGGCCGTTGGGACAAGGCTATTCAACGGCCCATAGGCAGGCACGCGGGCCGCGAGGCGGCCAAGGGCCCACCACGCCGCCTTGAGGACCGCGGGTTCGAGGCGGCGTTCAAGGCGTCCCAGCAGGTGTTCCCCCATCTCCACCTTCACCGGAACGACCAGCCATTCCAGGCCTCCGAGCAACCGCCAGACCTCGGCCGTCTCGTGCGGACCTCGATGGGTCTTCCGGCCGGATCGGGATCGGTAGACATCGGCGACGCTGTCCAGAAGGGCCCGTTGATGACCCGCCCCCAGGCCGCCGCCGATGCGCCGCCACAGGATGCACCACTCGGCACGGCACATTTCATTTTTCGGAAACGCGGTGCCGTTCGGGAAGAGCCGCCAGGTCTGTTGCACCCGCCAGTCATCGACGGTGTAGCCGTAACCGGGACGAAGGGCGAACCCGAGCAGGTTCAACCAGCGCGCCTCATGGGGGACTCCCCGCCGCCGGCCCTCCTGGACGTCCATTAATTCCTCCCAGAACGCGCGGAGCAGCGGGAGCGGCCAACGATCCCGCGACATCGAGGTTGCGTCTTCGAGGTCACGGACGAGGCGGGACGGATCCGTGTCCTGGCTGAACGCGGCCTGGTCCAGGAACACGCGTCGGATCCGTTCGCGGCAGGCCTGCGTGACGGAGTCTTCGAGCGCCTCGCCGGCCTGGGGGCTCAACCCGGGGACGGCGCGGCCTTCCGCTCGAGACACGCCGCGGACGTCGAATTCCAGCTTCCAGCTTCGTTTCCCGCCAGGTTCCGCGCAACGCACGTCGAGGGTTCCGATCTCGGTGAGGCGGGTCTTGAGCTCGACTTCGGCCGTCTCCGCCTCGCGTGCCCGGGATGTGACGACGGTCCGAACCGGCGGCAGGGGAGAGATCTGTTCCGGGTCGGGTTCAATGAGATCGCCCACGCTGTCCCGGGTCCGGGTCGTCGAGGTGAACAGTTGGAATTCGACCGGTTGTCGAAGGCGCAGGTGAAACCTCCTCGGCAGCGTGATCTCGCCGCCCTCCTCGAGACCCGCCGGCGCCAGGCAGACGGCGGACGGTCGCAGGTCCCGGCCCACGCCGACCTGGAGGTAATAAGACCGGGCGAGGCCCGCGGCGATCCGGCGCCCGGGCTGACGCTGCAGCCAGGCGGAATAGGCCGCCCCACGCGCGACGGCGAGATCCAGTCGAGGGTTCGGGAGCACACGAACGGACGGAGTCGATTCGGGGACCACCTCGCGACGCCAGGACTCGAGAACCTCCAGAAGACGATCCCGCAACAAAGGCGATTCGAACACGCCGCCGTTGAAGAGCACGCGATCCGGGAATGAGGATGCTCCCGGAAAGGCACTGCCGCTGGAGACGTGGTCCGCAAGAAATGCCGACAGATGCCGGGTGATCGCCGCGTCCGCGGCATACGGAAGGCCGAATTCCTGAAATCCGGATCGCGTCGAGGCCGGGCGTTCGCCGAATGGCACGCGGGGGAGAAAACCCTCGACGAGGTTCGCCATCACCTCATCGCGGGTCATCTCGGTTTGCAGGGCACCACCAACCAGGCGGGATCCGGCCGCGATGCTGAGGCTGCAGCGATCCGGCCCGTCGCCGCCGAGGAGAGTCTCTTTGGCCTGGCGGCAGGCCTGGACGAGGACCCCCCAGCGACGGGGGTCCAGGCGGTGGCCTCCGGCGAGTCGGCCTTCGATCGCGTGGGCCAGGGCGAGGTCCATGTTGTCACCGCCGAGGATGAGGTGGTTGCCGACGGCGACGCGATGAAACCGCACGGGACCTTTATCGCCTGGACGCGCTTCGATCAGCGTGAAATCGGTCGTGCCACCCCCAACATCGCAAACGAGCGTGAGTTGACCCGGTTCCAGGGTGGCATCGTCGCCGCGATCCCGCGCGCCCGTCGCCATCCAGGAGTAGAACGCCGCTTGGGGTTCCTCGAGGAGCCGCACGCGGTCGAGGCCGGCCTTCCCGGCGGCACGCACCGTCAGGCGTCGCGCCACTTCATCGAAGGACGCCGGCACCGTCACGACGACCTCCTGCATCGCGAGCGGATGCGCGGGAAAAGCGGCGTCCCACGTGGCGCGGAGGTGGTTCAGGTACCGGGCGCTGGCCTCCACCGGTGAGACCCGTGCAACATCGGGTGCCCCGTGCCATGGAAGGAGCGCCGCCGTGCGATCCACCCCCGTGTGACAGAGCCATGATTTCGCAGAGGCGATGAGGCGACCCGGCGCCTGCGCGCCGCAGCGTCGCGCGAACACGCCGACCACGAACGCACCGTCCGGAACGCCCGGCCCGGCGAGCGACCCCTCCGGGAATTCACCCGAAGACGGCTCATAGGAGAAGGACGGGAGGACAGCCACAGGCTCCGTTTCCCCCGGTGCGACAAGTTGCGGCACAGGGAAATCCTTCAGGCGCACGGGTCCTTGGGTGCCGTCGAGCCACGCCATGGCGGAATTGGTGGTTCCCAGGTCGATGCCAACCAGGTACCGGGCCGGTTTCGTCTCGTCAGGGGGCGCCCCTGTTGGACCGGCGTCTGATCGAATGGAGGAAGACGACGACATCAACGACGCTAACCCACTGCGATTCGGATCCCAAAAGCCTTCTTGCCTTCGTTATTTCCGTTCCCTTTTGGTCAAGACCCCTGGTTCAAGAGAAGGCAACCCAGCATCCGAAGCAAATCGACAACGCGGCCAGGCGCGATCGGCCTCTTCATTCGGCTGGATCCCGGACACTGAACTCCAGCTTCCAGCGGTCATTCGAGATTGTGCTCGCACACCACAGTTCGAGGACGCCGAGTTCGGTGAGCCGCGCGTGGAAACGGACCGGCACGTGGCCTTCGCGATCGTCCCCGGCGGCGGGCAGGGTGGCGGTCAATGGGGAGGTCTCCTGCAGTTCCTCCTCGCTCCATTGGCTGACCAGCGTGCCGGGCGCATCCCGCCGCGTGGAGGAGCCAAAGAACCGGAAGTGTGCCTGTTCGCCGGTCACGAGCCCGATCTCCTCGCCGGGGATATCCAGGTCCGTGCCTTCTTCCATGTCCCGCGGAACGACACACAACAGCCGGAGCGGCCGCGTCGCGCCGGGAATTGCGGGGCCCGTGGTCTCGATGCCGACGTAGTACGATCGCGGCGCGCCGCCGCGGATGCGGATTCCCCGTCCCAGCTTGGCACGACCGTAGTAGGCCGCGCCACGAGCCACGGCGAGGTCGAACTCGAGGTTGTCCTTGAACATCAGCGACGCCGAGCCCGTGCCATACCAGCCGGCGAGGGCGTCGAGCACCCGCCGGCGAAAGACCTCCGCCTTGAAGACGCCGCCGTTGAAGAGTACCCGCGTCGGTCGAATGCCACCCTGCTGATTCAGAAAGGCAGCCAGGTGCCTTGTAATAGCCGGATCGGATTCGAACGGCAGACCGAGTTCCCGAAAACCCGACGCTGCGCGCCGGGCAGGCCGCGTCTCGAGCGAACAGGCGGGGAAGAAACCCTCCGCCAGCGATTGCATGACCTCCTCGCGACGCAGATCGACCGACACGCTGCCGCCGACCGCCTTGCGTCCACGGCCGAGCACCGTGACTGGACTGGAATCGGGACCAACCGGGGCGAGCAACGATTCCTTCGCCGCCCGGCACGAATGCCAGAGGGCAACGGACTGCCACGCGTCGATTGGGATCCCCTTTTCCGCAAGGTGGGTCTGCGCCTGGTGGGCGAGGGCCAGGTCCATGTTGTCGCCGCCAACCAGGATATGGTTCCCGACCGCCAGCCGTTTCAGCACCAGTTCGCCTTCCTCCTGAGCGACGGCGATCAGGGTGAAATCGGTCGTGCCGCCGCCGACATCGCATACCACCACAACATCGCCCTCATGGATGTGCTTGCGCCACTGATTCCCCTGGTCCGCGAGCCAGGCATAGAAAGCAGCTTGGGGTTCCTCGAGAAGCGTAAACGATTCAGGAAGTCCCGCCTGAACCGCCGCCTCCCGGGTCAGTTCACGTGCGGCGGCATCAAAGGAGGCGGGAACCGTGAGGATCACCTGTTGCTCGCCGATGGGTGTTTCCGGATGCGCGGAGGCCCAGGCGGCCGCGAGATGCTGCAGGTAGAATCGTGATGCCTCGACGGGGGACACCTTCGGGACCTCCGTCGGTGCGTTCCAGGGGAGAATGGCCTGGCGCCGATCCACACTTCCGTGGGCAAGCCACGACTTGGCGCCGGCGACGGTCCGTGTCGGAACTTCCGCTCCCCGACGCCGGGCCCATTCGCCGACGGCATGGCTGGCCGTCTCCCGCCAGGGAAGACGAAACGCGCCCTGTCCCGCCTCCTCGGCCGTCCCCAGGTAGAGGAACGAAGGGAGCATCGATCTGGACTCGACGGTGCCCGGCGCGGTGAGTTGCGGAATTGCAGCAACCTCGACCGGGGCGTCTTCGGTTTCGAGGTCGATGCAGGCCAGGACGCTGTTCGTCGTCCCCAGATCGATGCCTATCGAGTACTTCACGGCTGGATCTCCACCTCCGCAGGCGCCACCACCCGGGCCGCCGCTTCACTGCCCGTCCATTCCGGAAGGTCGCAGCGCGTCGCCTCCCAGCCGGGATGGACCAGGGCGCCGGTATGCGGAGGATCGCCAGCGATCTGACCGATGAGGCGGATCCGGCCCGGATCGTATCCCGGATCGATGCGCACCCGGGAACCTTCCTGCTGGGACATGACCGGCGTCAGGCTGAAGAATCGCTCGAGCACCTTCCGGCAGGCGCGATGGACCTCGCGGACCGCAGAACCGACCTGGGCGTCCGGGTATTCGTCGATCCCCTCCTGGAGGAAATCGACGAACCTGCCTTCACGCTGTAAGGCGGCCAGCAACAGGAGTGCCTCGCTGCGTCGAGCGCCCGAGGACGCCGGGGGTTGGACAACTGGCGCCGCCACGGGTTCCGCCGTCGCTTCCACGCGGGCGACCTGCTCGGCGAACGCCGGATCGCGGAGGATCCGGAAGAAGACACGGAACGCTTGTGACCATCTCATGATTGAACGACCCGCCCTGAGTGGCCGGGCTGGCCATCTTCCGCGGCCGCTCTGGGCGCCACAACATCAAAGGTCCGAGTCGCATCGCGCCGATGGCACGACGGGAGTGAACCCCCGATGCGCGGGAGAGCCACGGCGCATCCACCTCAGCCATTCCCCAGGAGTGGGACAATGGCCTCCCGGATGCGGGTCAATTCACAAGGTTCGACGGCGGAAAGGAATGGTGGAATGGGTCCCATCGGGGCAATCCCCGCAAGGTCAACCGCGTGATGCAGGACCTTCGCGGGGTTCCAGGCGTCCCGGCAATCTTCCAGGGGAAGGAACCGTTCCCGGATCGCCGCGGCGTCGTCCCAACGGCCAGCCAGGCAGTTCTCGAGCAGACGCTGACTCAGACGCGGTGCCACACACCCGCTGCCGGTCGTGAACCCTGTGAGATTCCAGTCTCGAAGGTGAACCACGGCCGGACGCTCGCCGATGCCGCTGACGACCCGCTTTCGATCCACCCGTTCGAGGAGTCCCTTCAGGTACGGGTCCTCGCCAGGGTTCTCTCTCACAATGGCGTACTTGATACCGACGCAGAATCCCTCCGCGCACAATCGACCGATGGACTCCCATCCACGAGCCGCGTCCGACCCAAAGGTGTCCTCGGATTTCAGGTAGAGGATCACCGGGCTGGACGACGCCTCTACGAACTCCCTGATCCCCCGCTCGAGACCGGCGGCATCGCGCGGATCACTGCACGGCAGCAGCATGATGGCCGGTAACCCGCGGTTGCGCAGGAGATCCGCCTGATCCATGAGGCGGCCGTAGCTGGGGCCGGCAGCCGGCAACATCCACCAGTCGTCGGGGAGCGTCGGCATCCAGTCGAGGAGCTGCGCGTATTCGCGAAGCGTCAGGTGATACGCAAAGGCGTTTCCGCCAAACATGAACCGTGAGAGCCCGCCGGCGGCGAGGTGGTTCAACAGGCGCCGGCAAGCCTCCAGGTTAAGGCTCCGGTGGCGATCGTCGAGGCGCGGCAGGGGAGGAACGGCGACAACGCCGTGGAGGTCGGAGGGCGTGATGGGGGTTCGTTTCATGGAGACGAATGTTTTCCGGAAGGCGGGACACGCATCGGAACCATGGACCGTGGTGGGGAACCCTCGCCCGGCCCCCGGGCACCCTTTCCCGTCGGCTGGGACAGGAACGGGGTGAGGACCGGTTCATGGGTGGCATTCAAAAGATATCCGGCTCCGGGGTCGGACCCCTTCCCACAAGAAATCGGAAGTCGCAGCCCTCGTTTGCCTGCTGGATCTCCCGGTGGGACAACAATCCGAACCCGCGAACGAATCGGGGCGGGGGCGGACGCCACGCGGCCCGCCGCCGAGATTCCTCGGCGTCCGAGACGAACCATTGGATGCGCCGGCCCGGCACATCGACCTCGATGAGGTCGCCGTCCTGAACCAGCGCAAGGGGACCGCCGACGGCGGATTCGGGGGCCACGTGCAGCACACAGGCTCCATACGCCGTGCCGCTCATGCGCGCGTCGGAGATTCGGAGCATGTCGCGCACCCCTTTTCGGAGCAGCTTGCGCGGGATTGGGAGCATCCCCCATTCCGGCATCCCGGGGGCCCCGATCGGTCCGCCACTCTTCAGGACAATCACCGTCTCGGGGGTGACCGGCAGATCGTCCGAATCTATACGCCGTTTCAGATCCGGGTAGTCCTCGAAAACGACAGCCGGACCTTTGTGGGTGAGGAGGCGCGACTCGGCGGCGGAATGTTTCATGAGACAACCGTCCGGCGCCAGGTTGCCCCGAAGAACCGCGATGCCCCCGTCCCGGGACAAGGCCCGTTCTCGGGATCGGATGACCTCCTGATTGAGGCATTCCGCGGCATCCAGGCAGTCGCCCAGGGTTCGTCCGCTGACGGTGGGGCGGTCGGTATGCAAGTGGTCCCGGATCTCCCGGAGGAGCGCCGGTACACCGCCCGCGTCGTGGAAGTCCTCCATGAGAAACCGGCCGGCCGGTCGCAGGTCCAGGAGGACCGGAACCTCGCGCGAGATTCGGTCAAAATCGTCGAGAGACAGCGGCACGCCGGCCCTCCGGGCGAGGGCGAGCAGGTGAATCACGGCGTTGGTGGAGCCGCCGAGCGTCATGAGGGTCGCGACGGCGTCCTCGAAGGTCTCGCGGAACAAGTAACGGGAAGGGCGAAGGTCCTCCCAAACCAGGTCGACAATCCTTCGACCGGACGCGACCGCCAGCCGCGCATGGGCGGAATGGACCGCGGGAATGGTGGCCGCGCCGGGCAGGGTGAAGCCCATCGCCTCGACCAGCGACGCCATCGTGGACGCGGTTCCCATGGTCATACAGGTCCCGGGAGACCGTGCGATCCCATCCTCGATCTCCTCCCACGCGGCGCAATCCAGGAGCCCGGCAGCGCGCTCGTTCCAATACTTCCAGACATCGCTGCCGCTGCCGAGAACCTGGTCCCGCCACCGGCCTTTGAGCATGGGACCCGCGGGGAGAAACAGGCAGGGAAGATCCATGCTGATCGCCCCCATGAGGAGGGCCGGCACGGTCTTGTCGCATCCTCCCATCAGGACGGCGCCGTCGATCGGGTGGCAGCGGAGAATCTCCTCGACCTCGAGGGCGAGGAGATTCCGGTAGAACATCGTCGTCGGCTTCATGAACATCTCGCCGAGCGACAGGACGGGAAGTTCGACCGGGAAGCCGCCGGCCTCCAGGACCCCGCGTTTCACCTCCGTGGCGCGTTCCCGGAAGTGCGTGTGGCAGGTGTTGAGATCGCTCCAGGTGTTGAGGATCGCGATGATGGGCCGGCCGGTGAATTCGCTGCGGTCATACCCCATCTGCTTGGCCCTGGACCTGTGCCCAAACGATCTCAGGTCATCGGGTCCGAACCACCGCTGGCTTCGCAATTGTTCGGGCTGAAGTCGCATCGGGATGGACGACGATCGCGGACGCGCGATCGCGGCACGACCAGACTGGCGCGGGAACGGGCCGGCAGAAAAGAGAGGAATCGCGGATTTGTCAGCCGCCGCCCCCGCGCGCCGTGGACTCTGGACCCTCCCCGGCCGGCGGGTGAAGCGGCAGGGTCACATCGCCGGCCACGGTGTAGAGCATGTTCCAGTGTCCGTGGTTCCGGGCGGTGGCCGTGATCGCGTCGGCGACGGTGCGGGCCGAGGGCGGGATCACCCACCACATCGGACCCCAGGTGGATACGAGGGCATGCTGAAGCCAGCGGCGGATCACCCCGCAACTGACATATTGTTCCATTGTGAAACTGCGGTAGGAATTCGCCCACACGGCGCGGACCCAGTGGCAATCCGGATCGACAAACTCATAGAGATGATCCCGGTCGAGATTGTGAAAGAGGAGAAACACATCCCTGCCCGCCACACCTGAGGGATCCTCGGTCTCCTGCCAGGGCATTCCCCCGATCTGTGCCTTGATGAACCTGCGTGGCGCGCCATCTCCGAGATCCCAAAGCGCCCCCTGCAGGCACGCGACGCGCGGCGGTTTCCAGCGGCCCTGGCGGAAGTCGAGGTCGCGACGGAGATAATCCTTGAATGCCACCACCTCATCCACCGCGGGACACACGGGCTTGCCCTTCAGACATCCCTGCGGGATCCGCAGGGACGGACCCGCCATAGGAAGGTCGGCAAAGTTCACCCGCGCAGCAGGCCGCCGAAAACTCACCACGAGGTTCTGATCCCAGCGTCCATCCCCTGCGACATTCGACCAGGCGGGCTGGGAGCGGTTGACCCCGAAGTCCCGCGTATCCGTCAGAGGCGTATCCCAGTCGATCATGTAGGGCGCATCGGTATAGACACAGCGCATCTCATGTCCGTCGGCGGCCTGCCAGCCCGAGGCCCCGATGGCCACCGCGCCGAAGATCTGGACGGCCTCCGGACCGAGGTCGGCGATCAATATCCGGTTCTGCTGAACCTGGGAATAACGGCGGGCGGACGTGGGCGAGACGCGGGGGCGCTTCCGCAATTCAACCTTGAAGGTCCCCTCCGATTCCACCTGCCGGCTCCAGGCCGCGATCTCCGCCCGCGTGGCGTTATAAAGGCGTTCCTCCACCAAGGTGAGGACGGTGGCCGCGCGCGTACGAATCCCGAAGGCCACAACAAGCCCCACCCCTACGCACAGGATTCGGGTGCTCACCGGCATGGCAGGGGTCAGTATAGTCTCCTTTCCTGACGCGTCGCGCGCGAACCTGTCCATCGGCGGCAGTTCATGGTTCTGTAATTTCCGACCGCCCGCCCGTGTCAAGGATCGTGATGCAAACGTCATTGTCAGGCGCCGCGGGAATGGCATGAATGCTGCCTCGGCCCGCGCATGGATGAACCGCCGACTGAACTGTCGTCCCTGTTGGAACGGTCCCGGAAGGGCGACGAGGCGGCAGCCAGGGAGCTGGTGGAACACTTGTTTCCCATGGTGATGAAGATCATCCAGGGCCGGCTGCCCCGGCGGGAGTCGGCTGAAGACCTCGCGCAGGAGGTCTTCCTCAAGATGTTCTCACGCCTGGATCAATACCGTGGCACCGTGCCCGTCTCCCACTGGGTGTCCCGCATCGCGGTCAATCACTGCCTGAACGCCCTTCGCGCGGAGCGCAAGCGACCGGAATGGCGTTGGTCGGATCTCTCCGAGGATCACCAGGCCGTCCTGCGTGACCTCGCAACCGCCGACGGCGACCCGCACCCGTCCCAGGCCCTCAGCGCGCGGGAACTCGTCGAGAAACTGCTGGCCAGTCTCAGTGCCGACGACGCCCTTCTCCTGCGCCTCCTGGAGCTCGAGGATCGGTCGGTCGACGAGATCTCGCGGATGACGGGTTGGTCATCGACGCGCATCCGGGTGCGGGCGTTTCGGGCGCGACGCCGATTGAACCGGCGGTTCGCCCACCTGCGTGAGGAGGATTCCGCATGAAGCCGTTTCCCCCCGATCTTCAACGGCTGATCACCTGGGCAAGGCGGTCTCCGGAACCTCTCCCGATTCAGCCGCCGTCGGGCTTCGTGAACCGCGTGCTCGCGTCCCGTCATCGGGCGCCCCGGGCATCCTGGGAGATGGAGATCCGCTGGGCATTACCGCTGTCGGTGTGGGCGTCGCTCGCCCTGATCCTCGGCGGACTGGTGGTGTTTCTCAGCGACGGGATCGAGACTCCACGCGCCTACGATTTCACGCCTGCGTACCGATCGGTTGCCGGGAACCTGGTGCCATGAGGCTCCTTCGTCACTGGAAGATCGTCGGGGTGCTGGCGCTGGTCTTCATCGCGGGCGCCGTGACGGGTGGAGCCGTCACCCACATTGTGAGCCAGCGCGCGGCCTTGCGCAGCATGAAGATTGAATTCTGGAAGGAACACGCCCTGCGGGACCTCGACCAGAAGCTCCACCTCACGGAGGATCAACGCGCGCGGGTCGCCGGGATCCTGGACAACGGCGGTGAACAGATGCGCGGGGTCTTCTCACGCACTTTGCAGGACTGCGGCCGGATCATTGTCGACATGCAACGAAGCGTGGACCAGGAACTCACGGCGGAACAAAAGGTCCGCCACGCCCAGATGAAGCGCGCCTTCCGCACCGAATTGAAACGCAAACTCAACTACGATCTCCCGGCGGAGTAAGCCAAGAGCCTGCCTTGCGATCCACTCACACCAGTTGCTGCTTTCCACCGTCATGTCCCTGGCCATCGAGGTCGATCAGGATCTCGCGAGGCTCCGCTCCACGCGCCGGTCCGATGATCCCGCGTTCCTCGAGGATATCCATGATCCGCGCGGCCCGGCCGTAGCCGAGCCGCAGCCGGCGCTGGAGCAGGGAGACGCTCGCCTTTTGCTCGCTGCGGATGACCTCGATGCAATGCTCGATGAGCTCCTCGTCCTCGTCGCTGGCTTCGGCATCCAGGTCGCGGACGGGTTTCTGAAGCTGCTGATGGATCTCCATTTCGTAACTGGGCTTTCCCTGGCGCGCGATGAAATCGACGAGCGCCTGGATTTCGTGGTCAGTGACCAGCGCGCCCTGGGCGCGGATCAAGCTTGGCCGAGCCGGGCGGCAGATACAGCATGTCCCCTTTTCCGAGCAGTTTGTCGGCGCCCATCGCGTCGAGAATCGTCCGCGAGTCGACCTTGCTCGCGACCTGAAACGCGATGCGGGCGGGGATGTTGGCCTTGATGACGCCGGTGATGACATCCACGCGCGGTCGCTGCGTCGCCACGATGCAGTGAATTCCCGCGGCGCGCGCCATCTGCGTGATGCGCGCGATGGCCATTTCGACGTCCGCCGGCGCCACGAGCATCAGGTCCGCAAGTTCGTCAATGATGACGACGATGTAACTCAGTTTCTCGGGAATGACGATGTCCTCCTCCTGGGCCGTGACGATCTCCTCGTCCACTTCAACGGCGAAGCCCTCCGCGCCGGCCTCGATCTTTTCCTTCCGCCACTGAGGGCCAATTCCTGCTGGGGCGAGGGCGGGGGCGGCTTGTTCTTGGGCGTGCATTGAACGCCTTGATGTTGCGGACGCCGACTCGCGCGAAAATCTGGTACCGCTTCTCCATCTCGTTGACGACCCAGCGCAGCGCCAGGATCACCTTCTTAGGGTCGGTGACCACCGGCACGACGAGGTGGGGCAGGACGTTGTACTGCTGCAGCTCGACCACCTTCGGGTCGATCATCACGAAGCGCAGTTGGTCGGGCGAGAAGCGATACAGCAGCGAGGCGATGATGCAGTTGATGCACACCGATTTGCCCGAGCCGGTGCTGCCCGCGATCAGGAGGTGCGGCATGTCGCCGAGATCGGCGATGATGGGGTGGCCGTAAACGTCTTTGCCCAGCGCCAGCGGAATCCGCGCCTTGCTCCGCTGCCATTCCTCCGATTCCAGCAGGTCGCGCATGATCACCTTGGTCTTGACCGAGTTCGGCACTTCGATGCCGACCGAACTCTTTCCCGGGACCGGCGCGAGGATATGGATGCGCTCGGCGTTGCAGGGCGGCGGCGATGTTGTTCGTCAGGGCGGTGATCTTTTCCAGCTTCACTCCGGGCGCGGGATGCAATTCGTAGCGGGTGATGGTCGGGCCCTTGGTGATGTCGCCCAGCGCCACTTCGATCCCGAACTGGGCGAGCGTCTGCTGCATCAGCCGCGCGTTGGCCATCAACTCCTCCTTCGACTCGGTCGGTTGGACCGAGAGATCCGGCGCCATGAGAAGGCTGAACGGCGGCAACTGGTAATTGCCAATCGAGGGCGGCGCGGCGACCGAGAGGCGTTTGCGGGGCGACACCATCTTTCCGCGCACGGGCACGGGAAGCGTGGGTTCGTCGTCGTCCACTTCGTCGGTCTCGCCGTGACCGGCGGCGTCGGCGGGTGGTGCGCCCGGCGGGCCTGAGGCGATGGCGATCTCCTTCGCCGTGATCACCTCGCCTTCCAGGGTGCCATTGCCGCTCGAACCGGAGGCACCCGCCCGGGCCGGCTTCGCGGTTGGCTTGGCCTGCGGGACGCTGAGATCGCGGACCGTTGGTTCCGGGATCGGTTTGAGGTCGGGCCCGACGAGGGCGGCCGCGGCGTCGGTCGGCTTCGCGGTGGCCGGTTTGGCCGGCGCGGGATCCCGGTCCACGATCTCCTGGAGTCGACGCGCCTCCTTTTCGAGCTGCTGGGCCCTGCGCGCCAGCCGCGCCTCCTCCTCGAGACTTGCCTCGGCGTCGGCTCGTCGCTGTTGCCACCAGGCCCGGATCCACTCGAAGAGCTGGAAGTCCGAGAGCGCCAGCAGACACAGAAGATACACCAGCGTGAAGGCCATCATCGAGCCGGCATAGCCGATGTAGTGGAAGGCGTATTTGTTCAGGATGTCACCCACCAGGCCGCCCGCGGGCTCTCCCCACACGAGTGGTCTCATGAGCGTCGAATTCAGATCGAACGCGGCGGCGGACACCAGGGGCAACAGCAGGAGCCACGGCCACCGGCGGCGGGCGAACCCAAGCGCATCGGTGAGGCAACTCATCCCGTAAAGCAGCATCACCAATGGCAGCAGGAAACCCGCCGCCCCGAAGAGGAGCAAGGAGAGGTCCGCCCAACGGGCCCCGAGGGGGCCAATCCAGTTGTGGACGGGATTATTCGGCCGCGCCTCGTTGTTCGGCAGGTCAAATCGATCGTACGACAGCAAGGCCAGGAGCCACACGAGCGCACACCCGACCAGGATCAACCCGATCCAGTCGAGCCGTCCCCGGTGATGTCCGGCATCGGTGCGCGCCTGCCTTGCCATACGGGTTCAACGTAGGCACCGGCCGGGCGGTGTTCCAAGTTTGAAGTTCGTCACCCCACCATGGACCGACCCCTTTCAAGCGCCGGCGGCTCCGGCGCCGCTACCGGCTCCTGACGACGCCAGCGTCACCCAACCGCCCGCGGCCGCCGATTCCACCGCCGCATCGACCACCGCCTGGACCCGCGCGCCAGCATGGAACGGCACGGCACACGGCCGTTGATCCCGGATCGCGTTCACGAATTCCACCGCCTGGTCGTACCGAAACGCAATGAGCGGGTCTCCGACCGCGGGATCGCGGGGCGAACCCGGCCATGTCCAGAATTCCCGGGGAACCGCCAGGGGTTCCATGCCCGGCCCCCCGCGGCGTCCCGCGAGGAGTCGGTCCCACCTCCCGGTGGTGAATTCGAACGAACCCTCTGCCCCGTTGATCTCGACAGAGTCGAGACTCTTCCAGCCTTCATTGCGGCCGCTGGCGAGTTTTGAACTCTCCAGGACGCCCGTCGTTCCGTTCTCGAAATCGGCCAGGAGCCCGACCCAGTCCTCGGTATCATTGGGGTAGCCGTCTCGAACCGGCGTGAGATTCCTCAGGTTCGCCACCAATCGCCGCATGGGACCGACGAGGTGATGGGCGAAATCGATGCGGTGACTCAGCATGTCCCCGAGTTCCCCGGTTCCCGCCAGCGCGCGTTGCTGGCGCCAGCCGAGATTGCGAGTGCCCCAATCCTGGAGCCGGCAGGAGCGGTAGTGGAAGGGTTGCCCAAGGTCTCCGCGCTGGACGAGGTGATGGAGATATCTCATTGCCGGCACAAAACGATAGGTGAAGGCCGTCATGTGGCGGACCCCGGCCCGGTCGGCCGCCTCGGCCATCCGCATCGCATCGGCGCTGTTGAGTGCGAGTGGTTTCTCACAAAGCACATGCTTGCCGTGCTCGATCGCGGTCATCGCGATGGGGAGGTGCACCGCGTTGGGCGCGGCGATGATCACGGCATGGACGTCCTCTCGCGTGACGACCTCCCGGTAGTCGGCCGAAGCGACCGGGGCGTCCGTGGCGCGGCGCGCGCGGTCCAGCGTCGCCGGATCCGCGTCGCAGACCGCATGGACCCGCACGTCCCGACACAAGGCGAGACCGGGAAGGTGGTTCTGGAGGGCGATGCCGCCGCAACCGACAATGGCGAAATGGAGGGGGCCCATGGCTCAGCTCAGGCGATGCGGCTCCAGATCTCGATCTGGGGCGGTTCCGCCAGGATCGGTTCCACCCGCGCCAGCGCGGCCCGGAGGTGAGCGCTCGCCAGGTGCCGGTCAAGATCCGGTCGGCTGCGCCAGTTTTCGTGGAACAGAAACAGGGCGGGGTCCCCGGCCGATCGATGGAGATCGTAGTTCAAACAACCTTCCTCCTGGCGCGTTGGGGCCACAAGGCCGCTCAGCAGAGCGCCCATTTCGTCTTCCTTGCCCGGCTGGGCCTTGAGGCGGGCGACGACAGTAACGGGGATCGGGTTCATGGGAAGGATCGTGGTCCCGGAATTAGCACGCACCGCGGGTCGCTCGGCAAGCGATGATGCGGGCGGAGCGGAACCCACGGTCGACCGTCTCCGTGCGATCCACTAAGAGCCCGTCTGAGAAGTAGGAATGGCCCTGTTTTCGCAGGAAAGGCCGGATGGCGAGGCGCGACGAAGGAGCATACCCTTCAGGGGTCTGTGACTGAGAAGCAACGAAGCCAGCCGGCCTTTCCTGCGAAAACCCTCCGGGCGACGGGTCTTTTGCGCGAGGCCTTCGTTGGCTCGACCGTCACAGCCCGCTGCGGGGATGCTCCGGTCTCGCCGCCTCGGCCTCGCACAAAATCCCTCGTCGCAGGGCCCTTCCTACTTCTCAGACGGGCTCTAAGTTTCCCTTCCGTGGCCCCGCGCTCCAACCTGTCCGATGTCCATCACCCCGTTCTCGTGGTGGATGCCTTCTCCGCGAAACCGTTTCACGGAAACCCGGCGGCCGTCTGCCTGCTCGAAGAACCCGCAAGCGAAGACTGGATGCAACGGGTCGCTGCCGAAATGAACCTCTCGGAAACGGCGTTCGTGGCTCCGGCCTCAGGGGGGTGGCATCTTCGGTGGTTCACGCCCGTCGCCGAAGTGGCCCTGTGCGGGCACGCGACGCTTGCCAGCGCCCACGTCCTGTGGGAAACGGGCCTCCTCGCGACTTCCGGCGAGGCTCGATTTGAAACACGCGTCAGCGGATGCCTGACCTGCCGACGCGAAGAAGACTGGATCGCCATGGATTTCCCGTCGCGATCCGCAACTCCCGTTGCGGCGCCAGCCGGCCTTGCCGAGGCCCTCGGATGTCCTCTCGCATGGGTCGGCCGGACGGCCGATGACTACCTCGTCGAGGTTGGCTCGGCCGAGACCGTGCGGGAGCTCGCCCCGAACATCGCCGCGCTCGCCGCGCTTCCGGTCCGCGGCGTGATTGTCACGGCGCGGGCGGATCACGCGCCGTACGACTTTCTCTCGCGCTTTTTCGCACCCGCGGTCGGCGTTGCGGAAGACCCTGTCACCGGGTCCGCCCACTGCGCGCTCGCGCCCTATTGGTCCGGTCGTCTCGGCAGGGAGAACCTTCGCGGCTGGCAGGCCAGTCGACGCGGCGGTGAGGTCCGCACGCGGATTCAAGGTGACCGAGTCGAACTGCGGGGACAGGCGGTGACGGTTTGGGAAGGCATGTTGCGCCGTTGACCGGTGGACTGGATTTTCCCGGGCGCGACCAGCATCGTCCGCGTATGCGCCTCAGACTCCCGCTTACGCCAACCCGCGCGCTTTCAGCTTCACAATCCACGGCACACGCGGCGGCGATCGTCCTTCTCATCGTCCTGGCCAGCTCCCTTGCTCCGCGGGCCGCGGACCTGTTCGACGGTCACACCCTCATGGGCTGGGAAGGCGACACCGGCCTGTGGCACGTGAAGGACGGCCTCATCGTCGCCGGTTCGCCCGATCGCATGCAGCCGCACAACGAATTCCTCGCCACGACCCGCCGGTTCACGAATTTTGTCCTTCGTCTCAAGGTGAAGTTGACCGGCACCGAAGGCTTCGTGAATTCAGGGATCCAGTTCCGAAGCGAACGAATCCCGAACGACAGCGAGATGAAAGGCTACCAGGCGGACGCCGGCAAGGGCTGGTGGGGAGCCCTGTATGACGAGTCCCGCCGCAACAAGGTCCTCGCGCGTCCCACCGACGAGGTCGCGTCGCGGGCGGTCAAGGAGGGTGAATGGAACGACTACGAAATCCGGGCCGAGGGCCGTCGGATTCAGCTCAAGATCAACGGCATTCAAACCGTGGACTACACGGAAACCGACGAGACACTTCCCCAACAGGGCCGCATCGGATTGCAGATCCATGGGAGTGGAAAGACGGTCGTCTCTTTCAAGGACATCACTGTCGAAGAACTGCGGGATTAGGATGAGTCGTCAGGGTGCCTGCCGACCGTCCGTTGCGCGGATGGAGCCGGCGCAGCCGCCGGCATCAGACCCGGACACCCATGGTTCCACCGCGTCAACTCGGCGGCTGCAATGAGGCGATCGGCGGGGAAGGTACCCTCGCTCTCCTCCGGCATCACCGGACCCTGGTTAGCGTGCCTATTTCATGGAGGTCTTGCGAAAGGCGACCGTCCGCGAGCCCGCGAAATCCTTGGCAGGCGCGATACCGTCGGGTCGGACCGCGGCCTTTAGGCCGCTTCCACGGGACGGGACGGCGGCCGACAAGAACTTCGACGCGCGTGCCGTCGGGGTATTGAAGCGGCCTGAAGGCCGCGCTCCGCAACCGCGAGTTCCGCAACCGCGAGTTCCGACGCCCTGTCGGCAGCGGCGGTACGCATGTTGAAGGTAACCTCCTCTCCCACTGGACCTGCAGCAGGTCGCAGTGGAAGTGATAGGAAACATCCGGGTTTAGAGGAGCGTGGTCTGCCGCGCCTCGTGCTCGAACACCCGGCTGAAGCTCTCCTGTCGGGCGGCTCGCCGCTCCATGACGTGCTTCTCCAGGCTCGGGCTGTAGGGGACCGGGTATTTGCCGTTGTAGCACGCCAGACAAAACGATTCCTTGGGTTGACCCACCGCCCGGACCATTCCGTCGAGCGACAGGTACCCGAGCGAGTCCGCATGGAGATACCGCCGGATCTCGTCAATCGTGTGGTTCACCGCCATCAATTTGGACCGATCAGGAAAATCGATGCCGTAGACGCACGGATTCATGTGCGGCGGACAACTGACCAGGACATGAACTTCGCGCGCGCCCGCCTCCTTCAGGCTCGTCACGCGCGCCTGCGAGGTCGTCCCGCGCACGATCGAATCATCGACGATCACCACCCGTTGATCGCGGACCAGCTCGCGGATGAGGTTCAGTTTCACCCGCACATTGAAGTCCCGGATCATCTGCGTCGGCTGCAGGAAACTCCGGCCGACGTAGTGGTTCCGCACGAACGCCATCTCATAGGGAATGCCGGATTCGAGGGAATATCCCAGCGCGGCGTAATTGCCGCTGTCCGGCACCGGGACCACGATGTCCGCCTGGATCGGGTATTCGCGGGCCAACTCCCGCCCCATTTCCACGCGTGCGCGATAGACGCTCTGACCACCGATGGTGCTGTCCGGCCGCGCGAAGTAGACGTATTCGAAAATGCACATCGCGCGCTGGGTGTGCTCCGGAAACGGATGGACACTTCGCAGACCATCCTTGTTGATGATGACGACCTCGCCCGGTTCCACATCGCGCACCAGTTGGGCCCCGATCAGGTCGAAGGCGCATGTCTCGGAGGCCAACACCCACGCATTGTCCAGCCGGCCCAGTGACAGCGGGCGGAATCCAAACGGATCCCGGACCCCGATCAGTTCCTCGTTGGTCATGATCACCAGCGAATAGGCGCCTTCGATGCGCCGGAGCGCGGCGACGAGGGGATTGGCCTCGCCATTCGAAGAAGGCTGAGCCATCAGGTGAAGGATGATCTCGCTGTCGACCGTGGTCTGAAAGATCGAGCCCTTCTCCTCGAGTTCCTCCCGAAGTTCATAGGCATTCGTGAGGTTGCCATTGTGCCCAATGGCGATCGGCCCGCGGGCGCAGTTCACGACCAGCGGTTGGGCATTCTGCAGGATCGAGGAGCCGGTCGTGGAATACCGGGTGTGACCGATGGCGATGTGACCGACGAGTTCATGCAGGATCGGCCCCGAAAAGATGGTCGGCACCAGGCCCATCCCAACATGACGGCGGAAGCCGCGCCCGTCGCTCGTCACGATCCCCGCGCTCTCCTGCCCCCGATGCTGCAGCGCGTACAGGCCACAATAGGCGAGTTCGGCGGCCGTCGGGTTTCCATAAATGCCAAACACGCCGCAATAATGCTTCGGATGATATGGATCGGAAAACGGCGCCATCGCAAACCAGGACTTTCGCCGGTCATCGCGCGGTCGCAAGTGCCAAAAATGGCTAAGCCGTAACCATGCAGTTGGATCGGTCGTGCTTGCTGGATCTTTCCGGGCAAGAGCTTCGTCGTTCGCTCGTTACGTATCTCCGTTCCGATACGCGCCTCGCTCACTCCTCGTCTTGCCCGGAAATCTGCGGCGCAATCATTTCCCTCCCAACTGCATGTTTACGGCTAAGAGCCCGTCTGAAAATTAGGAAGGGCCCTGCGACGAGGGATTTTGTGCGAGGCCGAGGCGGCGAGACCGGAGGATCCCCGCAGCGGGCTGTGACGGTCGAGCCAACGAAGGCCTCGCGCAAAAGACCCGTCGCCCGGAGGGTTTTCGCAGGAAAGACCGCCTGCGGTTGCGGAACTCGCGGTTGCGGATGCGGCGCGCGGCCTTCAGGCCGCTTCAATACCCCGACGGCACGCGCGTCGAAGTTCTTGTCGGCCAACGTCCCGTCCCGTCCCGTTGAAGCGGCCTAAAGGCCGCGGTCCGACCCGGCGGCATCGCGCCTGCCAAGGATTTCGCGGACTCGCGGACGGTCGCCTTTCGCAAGACCTCTATGAAATACGCAGGCTAAGGCGGCGACTGGCGAAACGGCGGACATCCGGTAGTCTGCGGCCGGCCGATCGGGAGTCCACCAGAACCGACCCATGCGAATTGTCCAATTAACACCGGGAGCGGGCGGCATGTTCTGCGGCGCCTGCCTGCGGGACAACGCCCTGGTGGCCGCGCTGCGTCGACAGGGGCACACGGTCACCCTCATCCCGCTCTACCTGCCGCTCAAGACCGACGAGATCGACCAGAGCGAAGGAATGCCGGTGTTCTATGGGGGCATCAATGTCTATCTCGATCAGCAGTCGGCATGGTTCCGGCGCATGCCCCGATGGCTCCACGACGCGCTGAATTCGCCCCGGTTGCTTCGCTGGGTTGGCACCGCCGCCACCCGCACACCGCCGTCGCAACTGGGTGAACTCACGGTTTCCATGCTCCAGGGCGAGGCCGGCAACCAGGCGCGGGAATTGGACGAACTCCTGGAGTGGCTGGCGCAGCACGAGCATCCCCACGTTATCAGCCTCTCCAACGCCCTCCTCGCGGGCTCCGCGCGACGCCTCAAAGGTGTCCTCGGCTCCGTCGTGGTCGTCCATTTGCAGGGGGAGGACGCCTTCCTGGATGCCCTGGCCTCGCCGTACCGGGAGACCGCGTGGCGGCTGGTCGCCGAGCGCCTCGCCGAGGTCGATCTGATTATCGCCCCCAGCCGATACTATGCGGATCACATCGCCGACCGCACCGGCCTGCCGCGGCAACGGATCCAGGTCGTTCTCAACGGCATCAGCCTCGATGGCTGGCAACCGGCCGAGCGCCGCCCCGACCCGCCAGTGTTGGGCTACCTCGCGCGGATGAGCCCCGACAAAGGCCTGGACATGCTCGTCGGCGCCTACCTCCTCCTTCGCGCCACCGGCAGAGTCGCCGGCCTTCGATTGCATGTGGCCGGGAGCCTGACCCCGGGCGATCACCGCTTCGTCGAGGCCCAGAAGAAACGCCTGCGCGCCGCCGGGGTTCTCGGGCACGCCGAATTCCATCCCAACCTCGATCACGCCGCCAAACAGGCCTTCGTGCGCGGGCTGAGTGTCCTCTCCGTCCCCGCCCACTATGGCGAGGCCTTCGGCCTTTATCTCCTCGAGGCCATGGCGTCGGGCGTCCCCGTCGTGCAACCCCGCACCGGGGCCTTTCCAGAAATCCTTGGTGACACGGGGGCCGGCCTCCTGAGCAGGACCGCGGACGTTGCGGACCTGGCCGCGTGTCTTGAGCGCGTCCTGATGGACCCCTCACTGGCGGCCACACTGGGTCGCGCCGGCCGCGTGGCGGTCGAGGACCGCTACCACAACGACGCCAGCGCCCGTCAATTCCTCAGCCTGTGTGCCGATGCCCTCGAGTTGCGCAAGCGAACCGCGGTCCCCGCCTGAGCGCATGGCCTCAGAGTTCGTCCTCACCCGAAAAGTCGAGTTCTCCGAGACCGACATGGCCGGCATTGTTCATTTCTCGAACTTCTTCCGGTACATGGAGGCGGCCGAACACGCGTTCTTTCGCTCACTCGGGTTCTCGGTCGCCGCGCGGCCGGGCATGCCCCGAATTGGATGGCCGCGGGTCCACGCCAGTTGCGACTACCATCGTCCCCTCCGATTCGAGGACGAGTTCGAGATCCGCCTGTGCGTGGTCGAGAAACATTCGAAAGCCCTGACCTACGCCTTTCGATTTCGAAAGCTGGGTGGAACGGTTCCCGAGGAGGTCGCGACCGGCCGTGTGACGGTGGTCTGTGTCGCCCACACCCCGGAGGGCGCGATGAAGGCGACGACGATCCCCGGCGCGATCGCTGAACGGATCGAGGAGGCACCGCGCGAGAAGGAATCCTGACGGGTGCCGCCTCGGACTGGCGGGGGGTGGGGCGAAATTCGCCGTTGAGGCCGGGGGTGGACTCCATCCGGCGGCTGGTCAGAATTTCACCCGGAGCGCCCGGAACACGCGTTGGACGGGATCGTCGATCTCCTTGCATTGGGTATCGCCAATCCGCTCGTTGCCTTCGTCCGCGAGGAGATCGGCGAATGCGGCATCCGGCCGGTCGGCAACGACCAGGCCTTCCGCCTGGAAACGCTTGGGGATGGCCCCGGGAAGCTCTCGCGGCGGCTGCTCCGAGCCGTCCCAAAGGAACAATCGATGACGGCCGCCGCCGTCCGCGGGTCCGCCAAGGATGAGGAATCTTCCACCGACCTTCGCCATGTCGCGGATGCCGAGGCCGTCGAGGTCCAACTGGAGCGGCGCGCCAAGCCGGGCAGTCTCACCCCGAATCACGTTCGCAGGGTTCAGGATAGGCACAAGGAGTGCCCGGCGGCCGGGAACGGGATTGCGAAAACCGACCCACAACGATCCATCGGGGCCGGCGGAGAGTCCCTCGATATTCAAACCACCGGGGTCCTCCGGCGGCCGCCGCGCCGCTGCGGTGAAGTCGAATGGTGCGAGGTCCGAAGCGGCCTCGAGGGCGGCGACAAGTCCCCGGTACGGCACGCCGACAGGCTCGAGCGAGGCGGTGGAGCCGGCTCCCACCACGCGCGTGGCAAAAAGGACATGACGGGAGCGGCGTTGCTTGCCATCCGAGTTCCGGGAGTGCGATCCAATCCAGAACACCAGGTCGCCCAGGCGCGCGGCACCCTCCAAGTCGGCCTCGTCCCGCCGCCCGGAACCGAGAAACGTCGCAAGATCCACGACCGCCAGGGGGCCGCCTGCCGAATCGCGCGGGTAAATGCGCAGCACGTTCTGTTCGTCACTGGAGGCAGCGAACACCGCCTCGTTGATCCAGGCGGCGGCGGATCCGTCGCAGCAACCCGAGTACACCCGGTAATCGCGGGCCCGGGACGCCGGGCAGAGCAGGAGACCGCCGGCGACGATGCTCCAGAGAGACCAGCCAACCCTTTCAGCGCCGATCCCGAAGGTGCTTTTCGATGAACGCATAGGCTTCGTTTCTCATTTCCAGCGGGAAACGATGCACGCAATCCGGATGACGCACCACCATTCGGTCGGCGGCGCCATAAAGGGCGTAGACGCGCCGGGCGGCCGCGGCGATGCGGTCCACGCTCCGCCAGTGAAAATTCGAGTCGCGCAGCGGCGCGCTCACGAACAGGGCGCGCGGCGCCAGGGCGCCGATCAGTTCGTGGAAATCAAATGGAATCGCCGCCGGATGCCCGAGATACGCCCGCAGTCGCGGCATGTACCGGGGTTGCGTCCACCCGGTGATATCGCCGTTCATGTAGTCAACGAATGAATCGAAGGCGCAGCTCGCGGCCACGACGCGGATCCGCTCGTCGCACACGGAGGTGAAAATGGCGTTGTGACCCCCAAGGGAATGACCGATCGCGGCGTAATGTCCCGGCTGCACAAAGGGCAGGGAGTCGAGGAGATCCAGGCCGCGCCGATTGTCCCAGACCGCCTTCAACGTTCCGCTGACGTAACCGAGCCCGACCAGGTCGGGGTCATAACCTCCCAGCGACGGATACGGCGGCGCGAGACACACAAACCCCCGGCGCACCAGATCGATACCGTACTCGTCGTCCGGGCTGTCGCCCAGTCCGACGACAAGTCGCGGACCGGCCTCACGGGTCTGGTGCAGGCACAAAACGCCGGGACAACGGTTGCCGCCCCTGGCGGCCGCGCTCGGGACCAGCAGGTAGGCGGGAACCCGCGCCTTGGGTCCGGAGGCGTAACTGATTCGGCGCCGGATGAACCCGCCGCAGTCGGTTTCTTCCTCGACCTTGAGGTCCAGTGGGGAAGGAGGTTCGGGCCCGGGCAATGGACCTGCAACCGCCTGGAAGCCGCGGAGGATTTCAGCTTTGCGATGGCGCCATTGGTCCAGAGTTCGGACACGACGCAGGCCGCCCGAAGGTCGCCGGTAGACCAGGAGGTCCTCCCGCGGCAACCGGGCGCCCGCCGCGGCGGTCACCCGCGCGAAGGTTGGGAATGCGAAGAGCCACCCGAGAAAGGCACGGCGAGACGCGCTGTCACCCGCGTCCCATCGCTCCCGCGTCGAATGGAACAGGTCGCCGCCGCGGCTACCGGAGATGGCGCGGGCACCGCTTCCCAGGTTGACCCCCCGGCGGCCGGGAGCGGAACCTCGCGCGTCATGTTCAGTCATGTTGTGATCTTCTGGACCGATCCCGGGCAACCTGGGGCCATGGATGAACTCATCGACGGCATCCAGCTCTATCTACAACCGCTTCCAGGCATCCTCCACTTTCATGTCGGTCGCAGGGCGGCCAGTCATCGTCCGGTCGTCGACCAAACCTACCAGGTTGGCCTGAACATCGTCTTCCCGGACAAGGCCACCCAGGACGCCTACCAGGTCCACCCTCGACATGTGGAATTCGTTGAGAAGGTGTTCAAGCGCGTCTGCAAAAAGGTGGTCGTCTACGACTTCTCTTGAGCCACCCATCGGCGGTGCACGCCGGGGGACGGCAGGATCTTCTCACCGCGCGCGAGCAGGGTCAGACAATCCAAGTCGTTCCAGGGCGGCACGCGCCGCGCGCAGGATCTCCGGAGCCCCCGGCGTGTCGCCGTGAACGCAAAGGGTCCGCGCTCGCAGCAACACCCATTCGCCGGTGTGAGACTGCCATCCGCCGCGCGCTGCGAGCGTCTCGAGGCGCCGGACGATACGGCCGGGTTCCGTGAGCAAGGCCCCCGGTTCGTCCCGCGGAACCAGCCCGCCGTCCGCGCGGTAGCCTCGATCCAGGAAGGCCTCCTCCCACACGGGCACCCGCCGCCGGCGGGCCGCGCTAACGACGTGACCGCCGGCCCGGGCATAAACGATGGCGTCAGGCCATGACGCCGCGACAGTGGCAACGAACGCCTCGGCGAGGGGGGGCGCGGATTCCGTCGCGTGATACAGGCCGCCATGTAGCTTCACGTGATGAAAGGGGAGCCCGGCCTTGTCGGCACATCCCCGAACCCTTCCGCCCTGCAGCCGAACCAACTCCGCGAGCTGGTCCGGGGTGATGGTGACCCCCTCACCCCGACCCGAGACGCCGACCCGGACACCCGGATGAGCCCCGATCCGGACGCCGAATTCGCCGGCCAGCTCGACGCAAAGGCGGATCGAGGCCGCGTCCCCTGCATGACCGCCACAGGCGATGTTGGCGGCGTCGATGAGGCTCATCAGGACGCGCGTGCGCGCCGGGTCCTCGCCTTCACCGAGATCGCAATTCAATTCCATCACGCGAGGCGGGGGCGGATGTCGCTTCGGCGGGTCTCTCGCGCGGATCGAGAAACGTGAAGCGGACCTCCTGGTTCGGCCGGCATTGGGCGAACCATCCGAGATCATCGGGATCGACGAGGCCGATCTTCGGGTAACCTCCAACGGTCGGACCGTCCCGCATGGTGACAATCGGCAGGCCACCGGGGGGGACCTGGATCGAACCCGGGAGGACCGGCTCGCTCAGGATCGATTCTTCGCCGACGGCCAGCGGGGAGCCCTCGAGACGATAACCCGTTCGATCACTTTGGGAACTCACGCGCCAGGTGGCCTCAAAGAATCTCTGACGCGACCTCGACGGAAAATCCTCCCATTGCGGACCGGGCCAGACTCTCAGGGGTGGCAGTTTCGAATAGTCACGCCGTTCGGTGGGATCGAGCCACCGCTGGCGGACGGCCGAAGGCCAGGCAGGCGATGGATTGGCGGGCCGGCAGAGGACCTGGCCGGCCGTGAGTTCCTCGCCGAAACCACCACGCGGAAAGATGCTGACGCCGCCAAACCAACGAGGGGCGGCAAAGCCACCATGAACCCCGACATACGTCCAAAGGCCGGATGGCGGAACCGGGATATGCAGGATCTCGCCCTCGTCCATCTCCCAGGCGCGCCAGTGGACGTCCCCGCCGGAAACCGCGGCGCCTGTCAGAGAGATCTGGACGCGGCAGAGGGCCCGGAGCACCGCACCCTGAAGCAAGAACTCCAGGACCGGCGCGCTGAGGGTATTGCCCAGCAGGCGATTCGCCCACCGCGCGGCGTGATCGTCCTGGGCGCCTCCGGGCGGCACCCCAAAGGCCTTCCATCCCCGCCGCCCGAGATCCTGAAACGAGGCCCCCTGTCCGATCCCGACAAGTTCGAACGCCGGATGATTCATGGCTGAATCAGGCCGCGGGGGTGGCGACGAATCGCACCGTGTCGCCCGGCCGGAGACGAAAGGCATCGGGATTTGCCGCTCCCGCCAGGTCCCCATCGATCAGGTTGAACTCCGTGCGACCGATCAGATTCCACCCGCCCGCGGTGGCAACCGGATATACGGCCGTGTGCTCCCCTCCGATCGCCACTGAACCGGCCGGGACCCGCGGGCGAGGCTCCGGCAACCGCGGCGTGTGCAGGCGCGGGTCGAGTCCGGAAATATACGGAAAGCCCGGCGCAAAGCCGAGCAACTGGACGACGTAGTTTCCCCGCGCGTGGAGATCGATCACCTGCGCCACGCTCAGCGACGCCCGGGCCGCGACACGCTCCAAATCGGGTCCGTCGTACATCACCGGGATCCGAATCATGCGACCGGGCACGGACTCCCGGCGAGCCGACCGAAGGGCCCCCTCCAGGAGCACGCCGAGAAATGCCGGTTCAGGACGCCGGCCTGTCTCGAATTCCAGGAGCAGGGTCGTGAATCCCGGTGTGGCCTCGAGCAGTCCGACCGGCGGGTGCTTCTCGATATGGCGCAACAGCGCCTGTCCCCGGGCGAAGGCCGCCATGTCGCCGGTTTCGGCAAAACGCACGAGGAGGGCTTCGGGTCCGTAGATGTCGATGCGGAGCGCCACGAGGAATCCGGTGCTTCGTTACGTCCAGCCGGCCCGCCGTGCGAGCCTTTTTCGGACGGCTTTGGCGCATCCTGTCGCGAGTCCACCCTCCTGGACCCGCCGGCTGTCGCTTCGCATGAACCGTCGCTTACCCCGGGGCTACCTTTTTCCATCCGTCCGGGATAACGTGGCGATTGGGTTACGAGGACGAGGCCAAGACCACCCGTGAATCACAACGACCTCATCCGGCTCGGTGTCCCCGCAGGCGAGGCGACGCGCCGGGGCATGGACTACATCAGCCGTTACATCCTGGCCGGTCGGGACAAGCTCCTGCTGCCCGCCGCGCTCGAAGCGATTGTTCGCGACCCGTCGAGCGTCCAGGATGATCCGATGGCCGGAGAGTTTGCCCGCGCCCTGCTGCGCGCGCCGCCACCGTTGCGATCCGACAGCGCCCCGTGGCGACAGTGGGGAACGGATCTCGAACCCGAGGCGGTCAACCAACTCGCACGGGCGTGCCGCCTCCCTGTGGCGGTCGCGGGGGCCCTGATGCCCGATGCGCACCTGGGCTACGGCCTCCCGATCGGTGGAGTCCTCGCCACGGCGGACGCCGTCATCCCTTACGCAGTCGGCGTCGACATTGCCTGTCGGATGAAGTTGACCCTCACCGACTGGCCGCTCCGTGACCTCGATCGCAAACGGGACCGCCTCATCGAGGCCATCGAGCAGGAGACCCGGTTCGGGGTCGGCTCGACCTTCCAGAAGCGCCGGTCCCATGAGGTGATGGACGCGGACTGGTCCATCAGTACCGTGACCCAACAGAACCGCGACCGGGCCTGGGCGCAGCTCGGAACCAGCGGCAGCGGCAATCATTTCGTCGAGTTCGGTATCTTCACGCTCGACGAGGAGGTCCGTGGGGTGCCGCCGGGCGACTACGTGGCCCTCCTGAGTCACAGCGGGAGCCGGGGCACCGGCGCTGCCGTCTGCAGTCGATACAGCAAGATCGCCATGGATCGATTGCCGGACCTTCCACGCGAGGTTCGGCAGCTGGCCTGGCTGCCGCTCGACTCGGAACCCGGCCGCGAATACTGGGGCGCCATGGAACTCATGGGGCGGTATGCCGCGGCCAATCACGCCCTGATCCACCATCACATCGCGCGGCATCTGGGAGTCGAAGTCCTGCTGGACATTGAGAATCACCACAACTTCGCGTGGAAGGAACGGCACGTCATCGAGGGAGTCGCTCGCGATGTCATCGTCCACCGCAAGGGCGCCACTCCGGCCGGCACCGGCATCCTCGGCATCATTCCCGGCTCCATGGCGAGTCCGGGCTTTCTCGTCCGGGGCAAAGGCCGGCCCGAGTCCCTGGAGTCCGCGGCTCACGGGGCGGGTCGCGTCATGAGCCGCAGCAGGGCGGTTGAAACCTTCGAATGGAGCAAGGTGAACCGGGTGTTGAAGGAGCGCGCGGTCCACTTGATCTCGGCGGGGCTCGACGAGGTGCCCATGGTGTACAAGGACATTCATGCCGTGATGAACGCCCAGGCCGATCTGGTGGAGGTCCTCGGTCGATTCAATCCCCGCGTCGTCAAGATGGCCCCGAGCGGTGAACGCCCCGAGGACTGAGGCTCCTCGACGCCTCGAAGCCCCGTTGCACCAATATCACGAGGCGGCACCGCCCGTTCGCCTCGCCACGTCAGCGGCTCCACCGCGACTTGGATCGATTCGATTCCTTTCAACCGGAATCTCCACTTGTCTTCGATGCGGCCGGAAAGGCAGGTTCGTTGAACTCACTCCCGAAACACCGTGAAGGCCCGAATTTGTCCGCGCGTCGAACAAGCCATGAGATATTCCCCTTTGGTCCTGCTGCTGCTGGCGTTCGCCCAGCCCCCTGCGCTCCGCGCCGCGACGCCGGCGCCGGTGAGCAATCCGCTGGAACTGCACAAGGGCGATCACATTGCCATCATCGGCAATGCCCTTCCCGACGGCATGCAGCACTCGGCCTACCTGGAGACCCTCATGTATGCCCGCTTCCCCCAGTTGGACCTGGTGGTCCGCAATCTTTCGAGGGCCGGTGATGAGGTCGTGATCCGGCATCGCTCCGAGAATTTCGGCACCCCGGATGACTGGCTCCGGAAGGTCGGGGCGAACCTGGTCTTCGCCTTCTTCGGATTCAACGAGTCGTTCAAAGGCCCTGCGGGACTGGACGCCTTCAAGGCGGACCTCGACCAGTGGATCAAGGACACGTCGACCAAAGATTACTCCGGGCACGGCCCTGCCCGGATCGTGCTCTTTTCGCCGATCGCCAACGAACGGCACCAGGATCCGAACTTTCCGGAGCCCGCGCGCAACAACGCCAACCTCGAGCTCTACACCCGGGCGATGGCGGAGGTGGCGCGGCAGAACGGCGTCCTTTTCCTCGACCTGTTTCACTTCTCCGAGGAGATGTTCCAGAAGGCGGCCGCACAGGGGCATTCCCTGACCGTCAACGGAGTCCAACTTACGGACGAGGGTTACCGGCTCTTCGCCCCCGGCATGTTCACGGCCCTATTCTCGGAGACCGCACCCTCGGGCGATGTTGGACGTCTGCACCAGGCCGTGGTCGACAAGAACGAACAGTGGCATCATCGCTACCGCACGATCGACGGGTATAATGTCTTCGGCGGGCGCTCCGCGCTCGCCTATCGACCCGACCAGGGCAACTTCATCTCCGACCGTGATGCGCCGGCGCCCTGGATCTCCAACTTCCGGGTCCTGCAGGAGGAAATGGCCCAGCGGGATGTGATCACCGCCAACCGGGACAAGCGGGTCTGGGCCGTGGCCAGAGGCGGCGACTTCATCCCGGAGGACTCCAATCTGCCGGCCGTTGAAAAGGTCGAGTCGAATCTGCCGGGCAAGAACCCCGACGGATCGCACGTCTACCTCAGCGCGGAGGGGGCGCTGTCCAAAATGACCGTGCATTCCGGCATGCAGGCCAATCTCTTCGCCAGCGAAGACCAGTTCCCCGAACTCATCAACCCCGTCCAGATGGCCTGGGACACCAAGGGCCGCCTCTGGGTCGCCGTCTGGCCCAACTACCCCGAACGCACCCCCGAGAGCAAGACCGGCGACAGCCTCGTCATCTTCGAAGATACGGATCATGACGGGCGCGCGGACCGGGTCTCCCATTTCGTCGATGACCTCAACGCGCCCACCGGGTTCCAGTTTTTCAAAGACGGCGTGCTCGTCATGCAGGCGCCAGACCTGTGGTTTCTTCGCGACACCGACGGCGACGGCAAGGCGGATTGGAAGGAACGCATCCTCATGGGCATGGACTCGGCCGATTCCCATCACACGGCCAATTCCATCTGCCACGATCCTGGCGGCGCCATTTACCTCAGCGACGGCGTGTTCCACCGCACGTCCGTCGAGACGGCCTGGGGGCCCGTTCGTAACAATGACGCGGCCATCTATCGCTTCGAACCCCTCACCGGCCGCTTCGAAACCTATGTTCCCTACAACTTCGCCAATCCGCACGGTCGCGTGTTCGATTATTGGGGCAACGACCTCATCACCGACGCCACCGGGAACGCCAATTACTTCGCGCCCGCCTTCAGCGGTCATCTCGATTATCCCGGGAAGCACCCTGGAATGCGGGAGTTCTGGAACCGGCCGTCGCGGCCGTGCCCAGGAACGGGGATGCTGACCAGCCGGCATTTCCCGGAGGAGTTCCAGGGGGATTTTCTCAACCTCAACGTCATCAGTTTCCAGGGGATCTACCTGGTGAAGGTCACCGAAGAAGGTTCCGGCCTGCATGGCGAGACCCTCGAGCCCCTGGTCAGCTCGTCGGATCCCAATTTCCGCCCGACCGCGGTCAATGTCGGCCCCGACGGGGCGATCTACTTTGCCGACTGGGCGCAGGCGATCATTGGGCACATGCAACATCACATCCGGGATCCAAACCGCGACCATCAGCACGGACGCATCTACCGGATCACTTACAAGGGACGGCCCCTCATGACGCCTCCCCGGATCGACGGTGAACCCATCCAGGCCCTCCTCGATCTCCTCAAAGAGCCCGAAAACCAGGTCCGCGAACTCGCCAAGATCGAGCTCGGCAAACACGAATCCGCCAAGGTCATTGCGGCGCTCACCCCCTGGACGGCATCTCTCGACCGGAATGATCCGGCTTACGAACACCACCTCACGGAGGCCCTCTGGGTCCACCAGTGGCATAACGTGGTCGACCTCCCCCTCCTTAAACGGATGCTCCGCTCCCCCGAACCCATGGCGCGCGCCGCGGCGGGCCGGGTCCTCTGCTACTGGCGTGATCGCGTGCCCGACGCGCTGTCGTTGTTGCGGGCGCTGGCCAACGACGAGAATCCCAGGGTCCGACTCGAGGCCGTCCGCGACGCGAGCTTTTTCGAGACCGCCGAGGCGGCGGATGTCGCGCTCGAGGTGCTGAGGTATCCGACGGATTATTACATCGACTACGTCCTCAAAGAGACCCTCCGTCAGCTCGAGCAATGGTGGAGACCCGCGATTGACGAAGGCCAACCGATCGCCGCGTTCAATCCGGCCGGTCTCGATTACCTCGTGCGCAGCCTCGGGGCCACGGAACTGGTCAAGCTGCCGCACACCCGCGGCGTGCTCGAGGCCATCCTGACCCGACCCGAACTGCCGGTCTCCGACCGGGCCGCCGCCCTGGTCGAACTCGCCAAGGCCCGCCAGGTCAGCCGCGTTCCCCTCCTCCTCGAGACCCTCAACGCGCGGTCCGAGTCCGAACCCGCCGCCGGAGGTCTCGCTCGCCTGTTGCCCCTCCAATTGCCCGAGGAACTCAAGAGCGCCCGCGACCAACTCCAGCAACTGGCCGAAAAGGGCGCCTCCGCTGACATTCGACAGGCCTCATGGGCCGCGCTCGCCGCCGCCGATGATTCCTTCGACCGCGTCTGGCCCGATGCCTCGCGTTCCCCCGCGAGGATGACCGAACTCCTCGAGGGTATTCCCCTGCTCCTGGACCCTGATTTTCGCTCGAAGGCCTACGAGAGGGTTGCGCCCCTGCTGACAGGACTTCCCGCCGCGCTGCAGGCAGATGCCGACGCCACGAAGGCAACCCGCGGACGCTTCGTGCGCATCGAGCTTCCCCGACGCGGCACACTAACCCTCGCCGAGGTCCAGGTCTTCAGTGACGGCCGGAATGTCGCGCCGGAGGGCAAGGCGCAACAATCCAGCACCTCGAACGGTGGCATCGCCGCCCGCGCCATCGACGGGCGCACCGACGGTTCGTACGGAAGCGGCACGCAGACCCACACCCGGGAGAACGAACGCAATCCGTGGTGGGAACTCGATCTCGGCCGTGAACAGCCTGTGGACTCGGTCGTTATCTGGAATCGCACCGAAGGCAATTTCGGCCGTCGTCTCGACGGCTTCACCCTGAGCGTCCTCGATGCCGATCACCGACCCGTCTTTCATCAGGCCGACAACACTGCGCCCGCGGAAAGCGTCCGGATCGGCACCGGCAACGACACCGCGGGACTGCTTCGCCGTGCCGCCATTCACGCGGCCATCAGCATGAACCGCGGACAGGACGCCACCTTCTCCGCCCTCGCCGGGTTGATTCGAAACGGCGAACAAGTTCCCGCGGCGGTTCAGGGGCTTCGCGTGCTGCCTCGCGAGTCCTGGCCCAAAACGCAGGTCCCCGCCGCCGCCTCCGCCCTCGTCGCGTGGGCCAAATCCGTCCCATCGGATGCCCGCACCTCGGAGGACTTCGTGGAGACCGTCCAAATCGCAAATGACCTCGCCGGCTTTCTCCCGGCCGACCAGGCGGGCGATTTGCGCCGGGAACTCCGCGACCTTCGCGTGGCCGTGTTCGTCATCCGCACCGTGCGGGAACAGATGCGCTTCGACACGCCCCAGGTCGTTGTGGAAGCGGGCAAGCCCTTCGAGTTGATCGTCGAGAATGGCGATTTCATGCCGCACAACCTTGCGGTCGTGAAGCCCGGCACCCGGGAAAAGGTCGGCATGGCCGCTTCCCTGATGCGCCCGGACCAGCTCGATTCGCGCGGACGCGCGTACATTCCCCGGACGGACGACATCCTGACTGCAACGCACCTGCTGGACCCGGGTCAGAAGGAAACCCTGAAGCTGGTCGCGCCGGATGGCGAAGGAGACTATCAATACGTCTGCACGTTTCCTGGTCACTACCAGGTGATGTGGGGCTGGATCCTCGTCACCCGCGACGTCGACGCCTACCTCCAGGCCCACCCCGTGGCGAGGATCGCGGGCGGCGGGTCCGGAGGAACTGCCACGTCCGGACACGCGCACAGCGCCTTCGAGTAATTCGTCTCTCCCCCTTCCTCGGTGCCATCGCCCTCCGGCCGGCCATCCCGGTGGGCGTGCGACCACGGTTCAGCCGCCGCAACGACTGAACGGCTTCTGGAGGAACACCAACGACACGGTGGAGGTCGAAACATCATACTGCCGCTTGTCAGGAACCAGGGATGCGTTCCCCGGGAACCGCGAGATGATCACGTTCATCTGCTCAATCAATCGCGCTATCCGACGTTCCACGGATGCCAGCTCCTTCGAGCGCTGCTGAAGGGTCAGCTTGGAGATCCAATGCGCCACTTCCGACGAATTGCGGGCCCACTGCCACAGGCGAACCGCCGCGATTTCCCGCAGGAGTCGCCGGCGGCGATGCTCAAACTCGCGGAGCAAGGCATCCAGTTCCTGCATCTCTCGGTAGACGGTTTCGGGAGCATTGTCGGTAAAACACATTTTGCCAGCCACTTCTCAGGAGACGTCTGGAGCGGCAGGCGGGGTCCCTCCTTCTGAACCCTCGCGAGAGGCAGGCTCGAACGGTTCGACTCCAGGTGGCGCGCTTGATCCCCTGCATCCACAGAGCACGGCGGCCATTCCTGGCGTAACTGAGCAGGACCCATGCCACCGGACGGCCGCCAGACGTCCGGAAAGGATCCCGTCATCAATCGTGTTCAAAGAGGCTCAAACTCGAGAACTTCTGGAGCGGCGGATCATGCCTGCCGCAAGAACCGGATTGCGCGATTCTCCGCTGCGTACTGCCCTCACTGCCTTGCGAACGCAATGCGAGCGGAATGCAGCGCCGGCGCGCGGCGTTCACGCCGCCTCAACATCGGACCCTCCACGGGTCATTGGACATTTCGGAACCCGTGCTCCTTCGATCGCCGATTCGGGCTGAGGCCCGCGGTGCGGGCGCAAGCGGCGATCGCGTCAGGCGCGCACGGGTCGCCCGTCCCCCCCCGATGGTTGAGCCAAGGTTGGAGGCATGATCCCGAGGGCATCGCAAAGATCCATTTCGTGCTCCTGTTCCTGGACGATGATTGACCGCAGAACCTCGCTCAGGGCGAATTCTCCCATCGACTCGGCCTGGGTGATTCGCTCGCGATAGTTGGCGATGGTTTCGCGTTCGTTGTGGAGATCGTAGCGAAGCATCTTCTTCGGGTCGGACGAAACCTCCACCGGCTCGGGCGTGGTCGTTGGCACGCCGCCGAGGTAATCGATCTGACGCGCGATCTTGAGCGCGTGGGCGAGCTCCTCGGCGGCGTGCTTCGCGAGTTCCCTGGCGATGGAGCCGTATTCGGCGCCCTTCATCGTCTGGCTGTAAATGACGTACGCGATGATGGCTTGATACTCCCGGCTCAAGTCCTCGTTGAGCTTTTGAGTCAATTCCTCCCGTGTCAGTTGCGTGTTGGCCGTTTTCATTTTTCGGATGCTTTCTCGATGGATGCCGGCGACGGCCGGAATCGGTGCCAGGACTCCCTTCCGAGACTGTTGCGCGGGTGGCGACTCGCGCAACCCGGAGCCTTTGCCATCATTCAATGCCTGACAGATCCGGCTCACAGGGCGCCCCCGGATCGGGTCAGGTAGTCCCCCAGCGTCAGGGCCACCATCAATGCAAACCAGTACACGCCGGCGACGGCAAAGAGCCAGGTGGTCTTCCGCTCGTCCCGCAAATGCATGAAGTACATCAGGACAAGCAGCGCCTTCGTCGCCGCGATGCCGAGGGCGACGGCGGCATTGAACCTTCCGAGGTCCAGACGGGCCATCCCCCAGGTGAGCGCAAGAAGCCCCAGGAGAGCGAACCACACCGCGATATAGCGATGCAGTGGGGTCGAGATGAATGCCTTCATCCGTGTCGCGAAACGAGGTAGAGCAGCGGGTAAAGAAAGATCCAGACGATGTCCACGAAGTGCCAATAGAGTCCCGTCATCTCCACCGGCGTCGCCCGCACCGACGAGTACTGGTCCTGACGGGTGCGAACGGCGACGACGGAGATCGCGCCAATTCCCACCGTCACGTGCAAGGCGTGGAGCGCGGTCATGGCCCAATACAGGACAAAGAACATCGCCGCCCCGGGCGGCAGCGAACCCGGAAAGTGGGGCCCGGGGACCAGGTGTTCCTGGATGTCTTCGTGGTATTCGAATCCTTTCACCACGAGGAAGCCAACGGCCAGGGCCACGGTCGCCGCCATGGAGGCCACCGCGAATGTCCGACGGTCCGCCTGCGTCGCGTGAACCGCCATCGCCATGGTCAGGCTGCTGGTCAACAGGATGGCCGTATTCAGTGTCCCATAGAACGTGTCGGTCCGGCTGCTGGCGGCCGCGAAACCTCCCGGGAACGAAATCCGATACACGACGTAGGCCATGAACAGGCCGCCGAAGAAGAGAACCTCCGTGGCCAGGAAGGTCCACATGCCCAGCGTCGCCGCCTCGCGCTGCTGCGCGGGATCGTCAAAATGCGTCGCGACGGCTGAACGGGCTTCACTCATGAAGGCGGATCTCCTCTCCCTGCGGGCCAAGCGGGGGGTAATCGTACGGCGGTCGCGTCGCTTCCGGCGTCTCCTCGAAGTTATGGACGGGCGGCGGTGATGGCGTCAGCCACTCCAACCCCGTCGCGCGCCACGGATTCGGGCCCGCGCGACGGCCGTTCCGAAGCGACCAGGGCAGGTAAATCATCGGCAGAAGGTAACCGATCCCAAGGATGGAAGCCCCCGCCGTCGAGAGCACGTTGTAGATCTGGAACTCCGGCGGATACGCGTGGTACCGGCGGGGCATCCCGAGATAACCCAGGATGAATTGCGGGAAGAATGTGAGATTGAAGCCGATAAAGATCACGACCGCGGCGAACTGGCCTGCCCGTTCCGGGTATAGTCTCCCCGTGATCTTCGGCCACCAGTAGTGCAGGCCCGCGAGAAACGCGGTCACCATGCCGCCCACCATGATGTAGTGGAAGTGAGCCACGACGAAATAGGTGTCCGTGACATGCACGTCCACGGCGAGCGCGGCCAGGAACAGGCCCGTCAGTCCACCGATCGTGAAGAGCCCGATGAACCCAAGGGCATACAGCATCGGGGTCTCGAAAGTGATGGATCCCCGGTGCAAGGTGGCCGTCCAGTTGAACACCTTGATCGCCGAGGGAATGGCCACCAGGTAACTGAGGAAGGAAAACACCATCCCGGCGTAAATCGACTGGCCGCTGACAAACATGTGATGGCCCCACACCAGGAATCCCAGCACCGCGATGGCCACGCTCGAGAACGCGACAAACATGTAGCCGAAGATCCTTTTCCTCGCGAAACACGTGATGACCTCGCTCACCACGCCCATGCCCGGCAGGATCATGATGTAGACCGCCGGGTGCGAATAGAACCAGAAGAGATGCTGGAACAGGATGGGATCGCCTCCGAGTTTCGGATCGAAGATCCCGACCCCCCAGATCCGCTCGAGCGCGACCAGCGCCAGCGTGATCGCCAGCACGGGGGTCGCGAGCACCAGGATGATGCTCGTCGAGAACATCGACCAGATGAACAGCGGCAGGCGAAACCACGTCAGCCCCGGCGCCCGCATCTTCTGCACCGTGATCAGAAAGTTCAAACCGGTCAGTATCGAACTGAACCCGGTCACAAAAATTCCCGCCGCCATCTCCACCACGTGCGTGTTGGAGTAAGTGCTGCTGTACGGCGTGTAAAAGGTCCAACCGGTATCGGCGCCCCCGATGATGATCGCGTGCAGCGCGGTCAACCCTCCCGCCATGAACAGGTACCAACTCGTCAGGTTCAGGCGCGGAAACGCCACATCCCGCGCCCCGATCATCATGGGAATCACGAAATTTCCCAGGACCGCCGGGACCGATGGAATCAGGAACAGCCACACCATCAGGACACCGTGGATGGTGAACAGCTTGTTGTAAGTCTCCGATTGCACCAGGTCGCCCGCCGGCGTGGTCAACTCCACGCGCATCATGGCGGCGGCAATCGCCGCTATGATGAAGAAAAAGACGATCGAATAAAGATACAGGATGCCGATGCGCTTGTGATCCGTCGTCAGCAGCCACGATCGGACCGAATGTTCCGCCAGGTAGTCCGGCGCCTCGGCCGTCCGACCGCGGAGCGCGGGCGAAATGACCAGAGCGACTGTGTCCCCCGTGTTCATGATGAGGTCATGGCGAGGCGGGCCCCCGGTCGCCGGCCTCGGACTTGATATAGGCGATCAATTCGAACAACTCGTCCTCCCCGATGCGCCCCTGGAACGTCGGCATGATCGGCTCGTAGCCCGCGGCAATCTCCTTCTGGGGAAGCAGGATCGAGTCCCGGAGGTATCGCTCATCCGCGGTGACGATCTGTCCGTCGGCCAGCGGCACGGGGCGGCCATACAACCCCTGCAGCCTCGGCGCATGCACCGCCGGACTTCCCAGGTGACAGCCGCTGCACCCGAATTCCCGAAATCGACGCGCCCCCTGCTGCGCCAGGGTATCCCCTGACTTCCGTCCCGCCAGCCACCCGGCGTAGTTCGGCCCGGACATAACGTGAATGGTCCCCACCATCCGTGAGTGATCCGTCCCGCAGTACTCCGCGCAGAACAGGTGGAAGTCACCAACCTCCACGGGTCGGAACCATTCGGTGGTGAAACGCCCCGGGACCGCATCCTGTTTCACCCGGAACGCCGGCACAAAAAAGCTGTGGATCACGTCCTCCGAAGCCAGTACGAGCTTCACATCCCGATTCACAGGGACGTGGAGTTCGTTGATCTCACGAATTCCCTCGGGATGTTGGAGCTTCCACATCCACTGCTTGCCGACGACATGGATCTCGAGGGCGTCCGCCGGCGGACGTTCCATGTCAAAATACGAGCGCGCGCCCCACACGAACATCCCCATGGCGAGAAACAGCGGCACGATGGTCCATGTCACCTCGATGCGCATCGTGGGGATTCCCAGTGGCGTGCGATCGGCCGTATGCCCTCGGCGATACCGGTACATGCAGTAGGCGATCGGTCCGAAGATCAGGACGACAAACACAAAGCTGGTCGCCGTGAGAAAGGCGTACAGGGCATCGACGCTCGCTGCCGCGCTCGAGGCCTGGGGCGGTACAAGGGGAACCGTCATTCCTTCCCTTCCCGCGGTGCGCCACGCCCCGACGGGTCGCAGCCCGCGGATTGCCGTGTCTCCCCGTCTCTCGAAGCGTTCGTGCCCCGGTCCGAGGATCGGGTCACCTCCCTCTTTTCACGAAATCCGCGCCAGCAAACCATCCCGAAGACCGCCAGCCCGATCATCATCGCCACGCCACCGGCCTTGACCAGGCGCATCACCACCTCCGAATACTTCCCGCGCAGCGGACTGTAGTGAAAGCAGAGCAGGATCAACTGCCCCATCGGTGATCCCACGCGTTCGGCCGCCGCTTCATCGAGTGCCTTCTTCACCTCCGCCGGTGGAAAACGCACACCGAAGAAATACCGAGACACGCGGGCGGACGGAGTAACAACGAGGATCCCGCTCGGATGCGCGTACTGTTGAATCGAGGCGTCGTACGCGTAGCGAAAGCCGACCGTCTCCGCGAGGCGCTCGATCTCCGGCGGGTTTCCCGTCAGGAAATGCCAGCCCGCGCCGTCCGGGTCACGACCATAGCGCCGGAGATAGGCTTCCTTTTTCGCGGCCGCAAGGGCGGGCGTTTCCTTCGGATCGATGCTGACCATGATGACCTTGAACGTGCCGCCGGCGACGGTTCGGATGTCCTGAAGACACTCGACAAGCCCGTTGAGCACCACATCGCAGAGCATCGGGCACCTGTAGTATCCCAGGACGAGGATGGCCGGACTCGACTGCAAAAGGTCCCCCAGTTGGACCTGCCGGCCGTCGGTGTCGCGGAACTCGAGATCCGGCGGGATCGCTGCATCCAGCCTCTGATCGAACTCGATGCGTGCCAGACGATCGTCCGTCAGCGGCGAGCCCGGCCCGGCGCGAGGTTCGTCCGCCGGCGGCTTCTCCGGTTTCCGGGCCCCATTCGGGTTTTCGGAAGACGGCGCCCTGGCCGGCGCGGGCCTCTCCGGGGGCGGCGGCGAGACGGTCGATTCCCATCGGGTCGTCGCCGGAAACGACACGGGATGCGCATTCGACGTCCTTGCCGGCAGGCCCCTCTCGGCCACCAGTTTCATGGCGCGCTCGACCGGAATCCGAACGATGCCGGACTTCTGGTCAATCCACGCGTAGCTCGTCAGGCTCTGATCCTCCCTGGCGCGCAGGGCCAAGAGGTCGAGATGCGGGTCGACCTGAAGGTTCGGCCCGGAGGTCGGCCCGAAGGTGAAGGCCACCGGCGTTCGCGGGAGTCCCTCGACCGTCGCGACGGGAGGCGGGGCGGTCTCATGGCGATGGGCTTCCATGACGCCCCAGGCGAAGCCCAGGGTGATGCCCAACGTCACCAGGAGAAGGGCCCCCACCACCGCGATCGCCTTGACGTTGGGATCCGACGTTTCATGGCCCGTCCTCATGTCGGGTCCCTGGTTTGAACCGGACGGATTGTTATCTTGCATGCGCGTGGGCGTCCTGGGTTGCGTACTGAATGCGGGGATCGTTGACTGGAAGGAGGGGAGCCCGGCGGAAGACGAACGCCGCCGTGGCCACCCAGGCGCCGCCAATTACCGCAAACGCGCAGACATCCAGCCAGTGAAGATAGGGACCGTGGCGCCGATACGTCGGCGCCACCTGCCAGATCGCATCCATCCCGTGAACGACCAGGAGCATCGCCGACAGAACGGCAAGCCACGTCGTCCTCCGCTTCACGGAACGAAACAGGAGCAGGAAGAAGGGAAGGGCAAAATGAAACAAAGCCACCGTTGTCACCCAGTACCTCCAGCCCCCTTCCGTGCGGTGAAGATACCATTCAATCTCCTTCGGCAGATTCCCGGAGTAGATGACCAGCAACTGGGAGAAGGCCACATAGGTCCAGAACATGACAAACGCCAGGAGCAGGTTTCCCAGGTCGTGAAAGTGGCGGCTTTCCACCACCGCCGCATAGGGCGGCTCGAGCCGGAGGCCCGCCAGGCAGAGCGTCGATAGCGCGAAGGCGGCCAGCACGTCTCCCGCGAGCTGGACCACCGGAAAGATCGTCGAGCGCCACTCGGGTTCACAGGACATGATCCAGTCGACAAACGCGAACGTTGCGGTGAGCCCCACGATGACGATTCCCGGCCCGCTGACGAACCGCATCCGAAGCGTGGGTGCCGGGTCGGCTGTCGTGTCCTGCCGAAGCGACCAGCGCCGAAGCAGAAAGCCCAGGAGGCACCAGGTGCCCAGCGCGAGCACGGCGCGCGACGCGAAGCCGGGGCTCGTGAGATAGGCGTTCCGGAAGTGCATCAGCGGATCGGTGAGCCGGCCCGGCGCCGTCCAGGGATAGAGACGAGACGCGTTCAGGACAATGGGCAGAAAGAACACGGCCATGACCGGCAGCGTCATGAAGCCGGCCTCGAGAATCCGCCTGACTGCAAATCCCCAATGCCCGCCGGTCAGGTGATGAATCATCGCGACCAGCAGACAACCCACGGACAGCCCAACCCAGAAGTCATAGGCTCCCAGGTAGGCGACAAGCACCGGCGCGGGCGAAAGGCTCCATCCCCAGACACTCCCCCCGAATCCCACGACCGCCACAACCACCGCGCCGGTCATGATGCGGCCGCACCAGGTTTGTATCCTCCTGTTCATGGGATACCTGCCTGTGCCTGGAGCAGCGCGCGTTCCCCGGGCGGCACATCGGCGAGCGTTGCGTGACGGCTCAATTGCAGGGCCCGGATATACGCCGCGATCGCCCACCGGTCGGCGGGCGTCACGCGAGACGCATAGGAATACATGACCCCGTATCCACGGGTGATCACGTCATAGAAATGCCCGGGCGGCGCCTCCCGCAACCGGTCGATATGGTAGGACGGCGGAGCAGGAAACCCGCGCTGCACAATCATGCCGTCGCCCTCCCCGGTGCGGCCATGACACACGGCGCAGTGGATGTCGAATCGCTCCCGCCCGCGCTCAAGGACGGCTTGCGTCACCGGGAACGGGAACTCCGTCACGAGGTTGGTCCCCACCATTCCCGTCGCGAAGGCCTCGTCGCTGACCCAATCGCTCCGCGACACCGTGTGCGGCGGCAGCGGACGTGACGCCGCGCCATCCGCAAACGCGTCGTCCTCCGCCAGGGGATCGCATCGCGGTTGGTTGTACATGTCCTGCCGGCAACCCGTCAGTCCGGGGAAAACCACGAGCACGGCGAGCCCCGCCCCGATGGACGACCGATGCGCCTTCATGCCGGCACCTCCGTCACCCGCAGCGGGTTCAATCCCTCGAGAAACCGGCGCGTGTCGGTCTCATCGAATCTTGGGTCTTTGGCCTCGATGCACAGAAAGAAGCGGTCACTCGACGCCCTTTCGAATCCCGGCGCATTGAACGCGGGATGATGCGGCTCCGGCAGGCGGTTGAGAATCAGCACGGCGGCCAGCGCGGCCAGGGCGGCGCCGAGGACCGTCAATTCGAACGTCACCGGCACAAAGGCGGGCCAACTGTTCAGCGGACGTCCCGCGACATTGATGGGGTAGTCCACCGCCATGGCATACCATTCCATGAAGTAACCCGAGCAGCCGCCGATGATGCCGCCGGCCAGGACGATGGCGGGCACGGCGGTGGCATCCCGGCCAAGCGCCTCTGCCAGACCTTCCACCGGGAACGGCGTGTAGGCGTCCATCCTCCTGTAGCCCGCCTTGTGCGCGCGGCGGGCGGCCTCGATCAGGGGCTCATGCTTCTCGAACTCCGCCATCAACCCGTGTAGCGGCGGGCTCCCGCTCATGGCACGGCCTCCTTCGAATCGGCGACCAACTCCCGCACCTCCGAGATGGAAATCATCGGCAGGAACCGGATGAACAGGACCAGGAGTGTCAGGAACAATCCGACGCTTCCGAAGAGCACCGCCCAGTCCCAGAACGTCGGGTAGAACCTGTGCCAGCTCGAAGGCACGAAATCCCGGTTCAAACTGGAAATCACGATCACAAAACGTTCGACCCACATGCCGAGGTTCACTGACAGGGCCACGAGAAACAGGGGCACCGGCCGGGTCCGAACGCGACGCGACCACAGCGCCTGCGGGATCACGACGTTGAGGGCCATCAACGACCAGAACACCCATCCGTAGGGTCCAACGGCCCGGTTGATGATCATCGCCTCGTCGAATACGTCGCCGCTGTAAGCCCCCATGAACGTCTCCATGATGTAGCCGTAGGTAACCATCCATCCGGTCGCCAGCATCACCACTCCCATGTTGTTCAGGTGCCTCGGCGTGATCAGCGATTCGAGGTGATAGATTCGACGGACTGGAATGACAATGTTCAGGACCATCGCGAAGCCGGAGTAAATCGCGCCCGCCACGAAGTAAGGCGGGAAGATCGTCGAATGCCACCCCGGGACCATCGCGACCGCGAAATCGAAGCTCACCACGCTGTGCACCGAGAGGACGAGGGGTGTCGCCAGTCCCGCCAGGAGCAGGTAGGCGGATTGATGGCGCTGCCAGTGGGCGGCAGACCCGCGCCATCCCAGCGCCATCACGCCGTACACCACCCGCCGCCAGCCCGCGCGCGCCCGGTCCCGGATCGTCGCAAGATCCGGGATCAGGCCGAGGTACCAGAAGATCAGCGAGACGGTGAAGTACGTCCCCACCGCGAATAGATCCCAGACCAGGGGACTGCGAAATTGCGGCCACAACCCCATCGTGTCGGGATAGGGAATCATCCAGTAAAACACCCAGGGCCTTCCCAGGTGCAGGAGGGGAAACATACCCGCGCAGGCCACCGCAAAGAGGGTCATCGCCTCCGTGAAACGGTTGATCGAGGTCCGCCATTCCTGGTGGAGAAGCAGAAGGATGGCGGAGATGAAAGTGCCGGCGTGCCCGATCCCAATCCACCAGACGAAGTTCACAATGGCAAAGCCCCACGCCACCGGGATGTTGATTCCCCAGATTCCCACGCCGCGATACAACAGCCATGAAACCCCGATCAGGAACAGCATCAGCAGCCCAAACGCGACCGAAAACCCCAGCATCCAGGCGACCGGCGTGCGCCGGGTCAACACGATTGAGCCGATCGTTTCGGTCACCGACTCCAGCGACTCGCCTTTCGCGAGGAGTCGGACCGGGTAGCCGAGCGCCGACCGCTCGTGAGTGCCGGCATGGGGATCGGTGCTCGCCCTCGCCGTGGTCGCCTGCTCAGGCATGAGAACCTCCTTCCGAGGCTGACGCCGGCACGGGTCCGCCTTCCGGCAGGTCCGGACGGGGATTGCGGACCCGCGCCAGGTACGTCGTCCGGGGCCGGGTGTTCAACTGCCCGAGCATCGGGAAGTCCAGGGGCAGGTTCTTCAGCCTGTGGACGCGGCTCTCCGGGTCGGAGAGGTCGCCGAACACGATGGCCTGGGTTGGACAGACCTGCTGGCAGGCGGTGACCACCTCGCCGTCCCGGATCCGCCGCCCCTCCTCCTTCGCGCGGATCCGGGCCGCGCTGATCCTCTGCACGCAATACGTGCATTTCTCCATCACCCCCCGCCAGCGCACCGTGACGTTCGGGTTGCGCATCGGCTTGAGGGATGCCGTGTGATAGTCGGCGAACTGCAGGAAGTTGAACCGTCGAACCTTGTAAGGACAGTTGTTCGAACAGTAACGGGTCCCGATGCAACGGTTGTACACCTGGACGTTCAGGCCCTCCGAATCGTGAAGCGTCGCGCCGACGGGACAGACCAACTCACACGGGGCCTTCTCACACTGCATGCACGGCACCGGCTGCTGATTCACCACCGGCGCATCCGGGCTTCCCCGGAAGTAAGTGTCCACCCGGATCCATTGCATGTGCCGACCCATCGCGACCTGGTGGCGTCCGACGACCGGGATGTTGTTCTCCGCCTGGCACGCAATCACGCATGCCCCGCAGCCGATGCAGGCGGTGAGATCAATCGACATCGCCCACCGATACTCGCCACCCGGCATGTCCGGCCGCCGGAACAACGTCTTTTCCTCGGGTGGCGATTCCGTCGCCTTCTTCACAAACTCCGGATCGCGGACATACTCGTCCAGGGTTCCCTCTCGGTAGACCTGGCGCTCGTCGGAATCGATCACCTGCTGGGTCTGGACCGTGACAAGCTCCCGCCGGCCTTCTGTCTTCCGCACCTTCACGCCGGCGATCCACCAAGGGTGGGCCGATTCTCGAAGGACCTCGACACGGACCCCGGCCCCGGACCCCACGCGGCCGACCTTTTCTCTCCCATAGCCGAGGTGCAGCGCTATCGACGCATCCGCCTGCCCGGGCGTGACCCAGACCGGTATTCGCAGAACGGATCGAGCTCCCGTCAGTTCAACGATGTCCCCTGATTTCAGTCCCTCGCGCCGAGCCAAGGCCGGGCTGACCAGCGCGGCGTTGTCCCAGGTCAGGCGGGTCACCGGGCGTGGCAATTCCTGGAGCCACCCGTTGTTCGCGAACCTGCCGTCCCAGGTGGCGGCATCGGGCCGAAAACAGACCTCGGTTTCCCGCGGGGACACGCCGGAGGTCGAATCCTCCGGCCGCACAACCTGACGCAGGGTGACCCTCCGCTTCGGGAGCGACGTCTCCGGAATGACGCCATCGTGCAGGACCTCGCGCCAGCCCCGTTCGAAATCCTTCCATTTGCCCGCCGATCGCCAGTATTCGCGCACAATTTCGTAGTCCTCCATCTCGGGCCGGCCTTCGATGCAGGCGAGGACCTCATGCGCGGAACGTCCCTCATACAGGGGAAGAATCAGGGGCTGCACGATCGAGGTCGTGCCGTCGAATGCGCGGACGTCGCTCCAGGACTCCAGGTAGCTGTTCTCCGGGATGTGCCAGTCACACAGGATCGAGGTTTCATTCAAGTCGTGACTGAGATGGATCCGCTGGCGGGCACGGAGCAAATGCCGTCCGAAGTCCAGGTCTGCCGGTGCGGTGAACGCGGGGTTGCCGCCAAGGATGGCGAGAAGGTCCACGGCCCCCGCGGCGAGATCGCTGGTGAGTCGCTGAAGCGACTCAAGATGAGGGACCGGATTCGCCTCGGCCGGCGCGGCGTGCCAGACGCTCCGACCGAAGTTCCCGAGCCGCTCGTTGACGACTTGGGCCACCGCGTGCATCCACGCCGGTTGCGTCTCGCCCACCATCACGAGGCTGCGGCCCGGATGCTTCTTCAGATCGTCCACCACGGCCGCGAGCCAGACCGTGAATCCGCCATCCTCCACGGCCGGTAATTCGAAGCCCGGCACGCCCAGGCCCTGTGCAAGCAGCAGGAGGAGGTGCCCAATGCGCGAGGAGGCCAAGGGCAGCCGATGGTCCGCCGTCGAACCCGTCACCGTCGGCGTGCTCTCGACAACATAAAGCCGGTTCATCTCCTGACGTCCGGAACTCAGGCGCCGTCCATCGATGAAATCCCGCGCATGACGGAGCGCGGCCGGATGGTGACCCAGGAAATCGCAGTCCAGAGAGAGGACGACGGCCGCCTGCCTCAAGTCCCAGAAGGTCTCAACGATCTCCCCAAATGCGAGACGCGCGCCGTCCAGCACGGAGTCGCGGAGGACGGGTTCATAGACGTGCCATTGGGCCTCGGGAAACAGCTTGAGGACCGCGCTCAACTGGCCGGCCAGTGTCGGCGAGGTGACCCGGCCCGTCAGGATGCGAAGTCCAGCGCCGCCTCGCGCCCGGAGTGCCGCAACCGCGGGCTGCACTGCCGAGCGGAACGCCGGCCACGTGCTGATCTCACCCTGGCACAAAATGGACTTCGATCGGTCCGGATCGTACAAATCCAGGAGCGATCCCTGATGAAACACATTGGTCGCCCCGAGGCTCATGGGATGATCCGGGTTGCCCTCGATCTTGGTGGGATGCCCCTCATGGCTCTCCACCACCAGTCCCGTGCCGTAGCCCCCCAAAGTCATGGCCGTGGCAAAGTACAGGGGCTTGCCGAGCACGAGTTGCTCCGGCTGCCGAACATACGGAACGATCCGCTCGATGGGCTGGCGTGTACAACCGGTCGCACCCGCCAGCGCCAGAGTCGCACCGATCCATTGCAGGAACTCCCGGCGGTCCAATCCCGCCGGCCATTCCGATGCCCCTGGCGGAAACTCACCGTGGCGCAACTCCACCGCGTTCGGACTCGGATCCTCCAGCCCCCTCCAAAGACCGCGTCCAGAACGCGTGACGGACGAGTCTGCGTTTGGACCGGCCATCGAAGGGTTCGGGATAGCGGGATGGGTCCTCATCGGTGGCAGATACTGCAGTCGGTCAATTGATTGGTGTGGACGTCGTAAGCCTGGACGAGTCGAGGACCCAACTGCGCGCGGTTGGTCGATTCGTAGGCCATGTTCAGGACTTCATTGCGCGGCCGAATGAACCGGGCGGGGTCCCGATGGCATTCGAGGCACCATTTCATGTACAGCGTCTGTGCCTTCCAGGTCAGCGGCATGCGATCGACCGCACCGTGACAGGTCGCGCACCCAATGCCCTTCTGGATATGAATGCCGTGGTTGAAGAAAACGAAGTCCGGCAGGTCATTCACCCGCCGCCACCGGATGGGTCGGTTGCTCGCCAGGCTCTCCCGGACCGGCGCGAGCAGCGGCGCCTCCGTCCAAAGTTGCGAGTGGCAGGTCATGCAGGTGTCTGTCGGCGGAACGCCCGCGAACGACGAGGTCTCCACCGATGTGTGGCAGTACCGGCAGTCGATCCCCAGCCCGCGTACATGGTGCTCGTGGCTGAAGGGAACCGGTTGCTCGATCGGCACCCGCTGACGCGTCATGTACGGCGACCAGAAGATCACGTACATCAGCCAGCCTCCCAGTCCCGGAGCCGCCAGGATCCCCGTCAGCGTGGCTCGGGCCACGGTGTTCGTCCGACGGGAAAACAGTTGCGGCATGGTGACGGTCGGCGGGTGGCTTCGCCGCTCCATCCGGCGGCGCAACGATCGCGGGGCCTTGTTCTCAGTCCCGCAACGCGCAGCTTTTCAGCAGATCCCGCGCCATCCGAAATGCGAACTGCGGCGCAGCCACGTCACTTCTGAGCCGATTCGCCGCCCGATCGGTGCGCCGATGCAATCCGCACGAAGAGAGGTCCGCGAGTATGCGACCTGCAATGCCTTCCGTGACGACCGGCTCAACCGTCACCCATTCCGCTCCCGACGACCTCTGAATGGATTCGTCGCGCGTTCCCCGCGGCATTCAACTTGCTAAAATCGACGATCAATGGGTGTGTCCCCGCGCATGGCATTTCGGTGCCTCGCGCGCCACTGATGAATGCCCAACCGGGAGAGAGGGGCGAACCGGCCGACCCTCCCAGGCGCCGGTGGGATGAAGCAGAAGCCGTCGCAAGGGCTTGAAGTCCAGACCCGGATATGCACGGATCGGCATCGGACCGACGGTCCAGTGAAGAAATTGGGAAAAGCATGAACGTGATGAACCACATGAAGCGCTGCACCGAAACGAGGATCGCGATCGCCTGCGGGGTAATGGCCGTGCTGCTGGTCGGTTGCGGTCAGAACACCGAGACCACCACCTCACCCGGCGAAGAATCCACCCCGGCCGTCACGACGGCTTCTCCGCCAGCCAACACCCCCCCAGCGGACACTCCGCCAGCAGTGGCCACTCCGCCGGCAGTAGCCGCCCCTCCGGTAGCAGCCGAGTCTCCAACGGCGACACCCGCCGCGGCTGCCGGAGCCACTGCTGTCGCCCAACTCCAACCCACTCAGGGGAACAACGTGCAAGGGACCGTCACCTTTACCCAGGAAGCAGGCGGGGTCCGCGTTGTTGCTGATCTCACCGGTCTGACCCCGGGAGACCACGGCTTTCACATCCATGAGAAAGGGGATTGTTCCTCCCCGGACGGGACCTCGGCGGGAGGACACTTTAATCCCACCAACCAACCGCACGGCGCACCGGATGCCGCCCAGCATCACGTCGGCGACCTGGGGAACATCACGGCCGACCAAAGCGGGAAGGCCCACATGGACCAGGTGTTTGCGTTCCTGAGTCTCTCCGGGGAAAACTCGATTGTCGGCCGGGGCGTGATCGTTCACGCCGGCAAGGACGACCTGACCTCGCAGCCATCGGGCAACGCCGGGGCACGCGTCGCGTGCGGGGTGATCGAGGAGAAGAAATAGCGAACCTTTACCCGTCTTTGCGGGCGGGAGCCCGCCACGGCGGCCAAAGGCCCGCCCGACAGGAGCGGGTTGGCATGAGAACCGGTTCGGGGAGATCGTTGTGGAAGCGACTCCCCCGGACCCGGGTCGATTGCCGCGGTCGGGACCCGGCACACCGCCGCATGCCCCTTGATCACGACGCCCGGCGTGCCTTTGGAGGTCCGAGTCGCGCGCGATGAGTTTCCTCCCCATACAAGACTACGGCGTCGTGGGAGACCTCCACACGGTCGCCCTGATCGGCATCAATGGCTCCGTCGATTTCCTGTGCTATCCGCGATTTGATTCGCCAACGATCTTCGCGGCCCTCCTCGATCCGGATCGTGGCGGTTCCTTCCAACTCTCTCCGGAGATGGACGACGCGGCCCACAAGCAGCTCTATCTTCCGGATTCGAACATCCTCCTGACACGGTTTCTTTCCACGCACGGTGTCGCCGAGGTCTCCGATTTCATGCCGTTGGAGTCGCCGCCCCGCCCGGGCAACCTCGTGCGCCGGGCCAAATCGGTGCGAGGCAGGATTTCCTTCCGGATGGTTTTTCAGCCGCGGTTCAACTACGGCCGCTCGGATCACCGGGTCCAGAAGACCGGGGATGGCTGGGTCTTCTCAAGCGAAGGACCCGATGCCGTTTGCGTCCGCCTCCGCAGCACGGTGCCCCTGCGTTTGAGGGGCGGGGCCGCCGTCGCTGAATTCAAGCTCCGGGCGGAGGAGCATGCCTCCTTCATCCTGGAGGATGCGACGCCGGACGCCGACAACCCCGCCGCGGCACCCCACTACGTCTCCGAGGCCTTCAAGGCGACCATGAATTACTGGCGGAACTGGATCAGCCATTGCCGATACCAGGGACGCTGGCGCGAGACGGTCCATCGCTCCGCCATGGTCCTGAAGCTCCTCACCTACGCGCCGGAAGGTTCCATCGTCGCCGCTCCGACCTTTTCCCTTCCCGAGGAGATCGGCGGGGTGCGCAACTGGGACTACCGCTACACCTGGATCCGGGACTCCGCCTTTGCCCTCCAGGCCCTCATGCGTCTCGGCTTTACCGAAGAGGCGACCGCGTTCATGAACTGGATCGAGAAGCGGTGCGGGGATTGCACCCGGGACCGCCCACTCCAGGTCCTCTACGGCATCGAAGGCCGACGCGACCTCGATGAAGAGGTCCTCCAACACTTCGAGGGCTACAAACGCTCCCGCCCGGTCCGCATCGGCAATGCCGCCCATCGACAGCTCCAACTCGACATCTACGGCGAACTGATGGACGCGATCCACCAGTACAACCACTACGGCGAACCCATCTCCTACCAACTGTGGACCCAGCTCCGCACCATGATCGACTGGGTCGCAAAGGTCTGGCGCAAACCCGACGAGAGCATCTGGGAGGTCCGCAGCGGTCCCCAGGAATTCCTGTTCTCCAAGATCATGTGCTGGGTGGCCCTCGACCGCGGCATCCGCCTCGCCGGTCAGCGCTCGTTTCCGGCGCCGCTCGAACGCTGGTTGCGCTTACGCGATTCCATATTCAACGATGTGTACGAGCACTACTGGAATCCTGCCCTCCGAACCTTTGTGCAGTATCGGGGCGCAAAAACCCTCGATGCGTCGACGCTGATGATGCCCATGGTCGGGTTCATCTCGCCGCGCGACCCGCGCTGGCGTTCCACCCTCGATATTATTCAGAAGCGATTGGTGGAGGATTCGCTGGTCTACCGCTACCACGTCTTCAAAGGGCACCAGGACGGACTGCCCGGATCCGAAGGCACCTTCTCCATGTGCTCCTTCTGGAATGTTGATGCCCTGACCGGGGTCGGGGATCTGCGCCAGGCGCGATTTGTCTTCGAAAAGGCGCTCGGTTTTGCCAATCACCTCGGACTCTTCTCGGAGGAACTTGGCCAGTCCGGCGAACACCTCGGGAATTTCCCTCAGGTCTTCACTCACGCCGCCCTGATCAACGCCGCATGGAGTCTCGATCAGCGGCTCTCCGTCTCAGAGCCCGTCTGAAAATTAGGAGGGGCCCTGTTTTCGCAGGAAAGGCCGGATGGCGAGGCGCGACGATGCTGGGATCGCGCCGCCTGGATCCCGAACTCATGCCGTGAGCGGGGACCGGTCCGCGCTGCCCAACTCCGTCGCACGGTGTTCCACCCATCGGGCCATCAACCACAACAGGTCGCTCAACCGGTTCAGATACACGAGCATCTCCGGGTTCCGCAACTCGCCGGCTTCCTGCAGCGCGCAGACGCGGCGTTCCGCCCGCCGCGCCACCGTTCGGGCGAGGTCAAGGGCGGCGGCGCCGGGCGTGGCGCCGGGGGTGGCCCAGCCCCGGAACGACGGCCGTTGCTCCTCGATCGCGTGGACCGCCTGATCCAATCGCGCGGTCCATTCGGACGACAAACGCGGATGACCGTCCGCCTCATACCTGCCCAGGTCGTCGACGACGGTCGCGAGCTCCCCCATGACGGCGACAAGGTCTCGCTGGATCGGCAGGAGGGTCTCCCGGATGAAAGGATGCAGGGTTAAGCTTCGTGCGAGCCCGAGCGCGGCGTTGAGTTCGTCCAGGGTGCCGTAAGCCTCCACCCGCGGATGGCACTTCGAGACGCGACGATTGTACATCAAACCGGTCGTGCCGTTGTCTCCGGTGCGGGTGGCGATGCTCATGGTGCGGACAGACCCCAGCATGCCCCCGCAAAGGGGTCGGTCAATAGTATTGAAGTATTCCCACCGTCCCGGCCACGCTTCTGCCCATGGCTCGACGACTTCGCGTCCAGTTCGCAGGCGCCATCTACCACGTCTTGAGTCGCGGCGATCGGCGCGAACCCATCTTCCAGGATGACGCCGATCGGGGGTCCTTTCTCGACATCCTCGCCCGGACCTGCACCAAAACCCAGTGGCAGGTCCACGCATACTGTCTGATGCGCAATCATTTTCACCTCGTGGTCGAAACCCCGCAGCCCAATCTCGTGGCCGGCATGCGATGGTACCTGGGCACTTACACGATGCGGTTCAATCGCCGCCACAAGCTGTCCGGCCATCTCTTCAGCGGGCGCTACAAATCTCTCCTCGTCTGCAACGAGGGCGGTTACCTGCGCTCGGTCTGCGACTACGTGCATCTGAATCCTGTCCGCGCCGGGCTGCTTCGGCCCGACCAACCAGTCAGCAGCTACCGATGGAGCAGCTACCCCCTCTATGTCGGTCCGCCGTCGAGGCGGCCCCCCTGGCTTCGGGTCGATCGTGTGCTTGGCGAGGCGGGAATTCCCCGCGACAGCCCCGCCGGCCGACGTGAATTCGAGCGGCGGCTGGAGCAACGCCGAACCGAGGATCTGCAGGAGGAATCCAAGAGCATCCGGCGGGGCTGGTGCCTGGGAAGCGACCAGTTTCGAAGGGAACTTCTCGAACAGGTGACCCGCCAAATCGGTGGCTACCCTTACGGTCCCGAGCTCCTCGAATCGTCGGAAAAACGCGCGGAACGAATCGTGGCGGAGGAACTGCGGCGCCTGGGCTGGAAGGAGGCCGACCTCGACCAGCGGCGGAAGGGCGACCCGGGGAAACTCGAAATCGTGCGACGCCTTCGGACCGAGACGCCGATGCCCCTCCAGTGGATGGCGGACCGGCTTCGGATGGGGACGCGGACGCACCTGGCGCACCTCCTGTATTGGGAGGGGAAACCGCGTCCGTGGCGGAAAAAGGGATGATCCAAATACGACAATACCCCCAATCTTCGCGAAGATGGATGCAACCCTCACCCCGGCCCTTTCCCATCGGATGGGACGGCGTGATCCGTGGTCGCGGGACGATGTGAGGGACGCCGCTCCATCTCAACCGGCAGGACTTTCGCAACCATTCATGGGGACCGACCCCTTTTTCGACCCCTTTGGGTCGTTTAGTCGAAGATCACCGTGCGGTTGCCGCAAAGGAAGACGCGGTCCTCGAACACGAGCCGTAAAGCCCGGGCAAGCGCGAGCTGCTCGACGTCCCGTCCGGCTTGCCGAAGGTCCTCCGCGGAATGGGTGTGGTCCACGGGGATTACCTGTTGGACGATGATGGGGCCTTCGTCGAGACGCTCCGTAACGAAATGGGCCGTCGCGCCGATCACTTTGACGCCGCGATCGAACGCCTGCCGGTAGGGTCGCGCGCCGGCAAAGGCCGGGAGAAAGGAGTGGTGAATATTAATGATTCGTCCGGCATAACGCCGGACAAACCCGGATCCGAGGATACGCATGTACTTTGCGAGGACCAGGTAGTCCGGCTGGTAGCCCTCGAGAATGGACAGGAGTCCGGTTTCATGGGCGTCGCGATCGAGGCCTTCGTGACCGACATGATGGAATGGCAGTTCGAATCGCTGAACCAGGGGGCGCAGCACCTCATGGTTGCCGATGACGGCGACCACCTGGGCGTTGATCTCCGAGTAGGCGTGCCGCACGAGGATATCCGCCAGGCAATGGTGCTCACGCGTTCCAAGAATCACGATCCGCTTGGGGTCCGCCGTGGCCAACCGCACCACGGCCGCCGGCGGCAGGACTTCACGGGTCTCCGAGATCAGCCGGTCCCGGTCCACGCCACCCTCGAACTCGGTCCGCATGAAGAAACGTGACGTCGGCCGATCCACGAACTCCTGGTTCCCGAGGACATTGGCTCCGTGCCGGAAGAGCACGCCCGTGATGCCATGGACGAGCCCCGGACGATCGGGACACTCGACAAGGAGGACATTCGCGGGCTCGGAGAGGGTTTGGCATGGCATGGCGAAGCGAAGGCTGGAATCGGAATCGTGCGGGCGCGGTGCGCATTGACGGCCGGGCTCTCACCGATAGTGTGGCCCCCCGCGCCACGCCCCGCCGATGAACGTCAAAATCCTGCTCAAGTCCCTTTTCGTTGTCCTGGTCCTCCTTCTCCTGGTGCTGATGGGGATGCACAATCGCAGTTCGGTCGATTTCGTGCTGCCGCCCGTCGTTTCGCACGCCATCAAGCAACCGGCCGCCTTGATGTACTTCGCCTTCTTCGCCGTCGGGTTCCTGACGGGCACCATCCTGTGGGCGGGCGGTGGGAAGAAGGGGAGCTCCGGCAGCCGGTCCGCCGGCGAGCGCAAATAGACCGACGCCTGATCTTCCGTCCCCGCGGGGTCCTCAGTCATTTCGCGAGTTTGACCTGCCGCCCGCCTTTCGCGGGTCCGATCCGACAGGGCTTGACGATCCGGCGAGCGTTCCAGGTCCCCATTCCACACGGCGCCAATACTCCCGAATCCCTTCGGCAATCGCGGTTGCGGCCTTCCGCCTGCCGGTCACGCTGTAGATCCACCGCGCATCCGCCGGATTGGACATGAATCCCGCCTCGATCAACACCGCCGGCATCTCCGCCAGCCGCAGCACGAGGAAACGGGCGCGGCGAACCCCGCGGTCCGGGGTATTCGGCAGCTCCCTGAGAAGGGAGCGTTGAACGCAATACGCCAGCACGAGGTTTTGAGGGTCCGAGCCATTCCCGGCAGCGGCGTCGAGCGAGCCGCCACCGGTCCCGTCGGCATTGGTGGATCTCGCCCCTTCCGGGGTCATGGCGTAGACCTCGACCCCGCCGATGTCCGTGTCCCGGTCGCCGGTCGCGTTGTAATGGAGGCTGACAAACAGGTCGGCGCCATTGCGGCGGGCGATGGCGGTGCGTTCCGTGAGTTCCACAAACCGATCATCGGAACGTGTGAGGACGACGCGGAAGCCGTCCGCGACGAGCCGATTTCGGAGTTCCAGCGCGAGGGCGAGGGTGAATTGCTTCTCCAGACGCTGACCCCATTGCTGGCCAGGTTCCTTTCCTCCGTGGCCAGGGTCGAGGCAGATCGTGCGGATGCGATACTCAGGGCTAACCCGCGGCGGATGCATCAGCGGGTTCAGGACACCCCGGGCGTCCTGGGAGGCGACGAGCACCTGCCCCCCGGCAGCAACGACCGGCCGGGAGAGCCAGACTCCAACGCCGTTGAATTCGATTCGGCAGGCGTCCAGGTGCAGCACGATCTGTATCCCGGGTCCGGCTACGACCACCTGGCGGCTTCGCGCATTCCACGCGGGCCGGACGCCATGTGCGGCGGCCCAATGGGAAAGCTGCAGATAGTCACGGGCCAGTGCCTGCGTCGAATTCCCGTCCGCCGCGACTCCGCTGTTTCCGACCTGAAGGCCGGTCACCAGGAGGAGAACGGACAGAATACGATTCAACACCCGAGTGTGCCGCCGGGAGGAACCGGCTTTCAAGTCGGGGAAAACCGTTGCGCCGCCCTGAGCGCGCTTTCTAGATTGCGGCGCAGTTTGGATTCGATGGTGGCATGAGTAACCCGACCTCTCCAGCACGCGGCCTCGAAGGCGTGGTCGCGGCAAGCACGCGCCTCAGTGACGTCAGGGGCGACATTGGCAGACTGATCTACTGCGGGTACGACATCGATGAACTTGCGGGACGCGTCACCCACGAGGAGGTGATTCACCTCCTCCACCACGATCGGCTTCCCAACAAGGCGGAACTCGCCGAGTTGCGGGCGACCCTCGCCGGGTTTCGAGATCTCCCCCGGGCGGCGCGTCAGATCCTGCAGAAAATCCGCAAAGGCGCGCCACCCATGCACGTGCTGCGCAGCGCGGTCTCCGTGTTGGGCTGTTTCGACACCGCGGCGGATGACGACTCGATGCATGCCCAGCGGCGCAAGGCGCTGCGCCTGATTGCGCAGATGCCGGTCCTGATCGCCGCCTTTCACCGCCACCGCCAGGATCTGCCCTTGATCGACCCGGATCCCGACCTCGGAGAGGCGGCGAACTTCCTGTTCATGCTCACCGGTCAGCGGCCGAACGCCGAGACCGAGGCGACGATGGACATGTGCTATGTCCTGCACGCGGAGCACGGGATGAATGCCTCGACCTTCGCGGCCCGCGTGACCGCGGCCACGCTCAGCGACATGTACTCGGCCGTGACCTCGGCGATCGGGACCCTCAAGGGTCCGCTGCACGGCGGGGCCAACGAGGGCGTCATTCGCATGCTCGTCGAAATCGGCGCGCCGGAGAAGGTCGATACCTACCTCGAGGAAGCCCTGGCCCAGAAACGGAGGATCATGGGAATCGGGCATCGCGTGTACAAGGTGCTCGATCCCCGTGCCCCCCACCTCAAGCGCATGGCCAGTGTCCTCAGCGCGAGGATCGGTGAGCCCAAATGGATTCAGATGAGCGAACGGATCGCGGCCCGCATGCTCGAGAAGAAAGGGCTGCACGCCAACGTCGATTTCTATTCGGCCACTGTCTACCACTCGCTCGGGATACCGACGGATCTCTTCACTCCGATCTTCGCCATCGCCCGCACCGCAGGGTGGACGGCCCACGTCCTGGAACAACTGAACGACAATCGCCTCATCCGGCCCCAAAGTCTCTACACCGGGCCCGTCGGGCTCAAAGTTGTTCCCATCGAGGAGCGTTGAGGGTGGCCGACGAATGCGCGCGATCAAAGACCCATCGGGGCGCGCCCTCAGTGGTGAGCCGCGATGGCCGCGAAAAGGGCGAATGCCAGGCCGGCAATCATTCCGAGCACCGCGAGGAGAGTGGCGATCATGCCGATAACCTTTCCGGCCTGGGTGAGCGATCGGCCGCCGGGGTCCATCGTGCCCGAATCAATTTGGCGGAGATCGCCATTCCCCATGATCCACGCTGCGATCCCAAGCGGGAAGCAGATGACGAGTCCGAGGATGCCCAGCACGAGGATCATGGCGCCACGATGAGGTCGCATAGGAGTTCGAACACGGGTTCGCCGCCTCTTGTTGCCTCCTTTGCCACCAATAACAAGCCTTTCCCATGAACCTGCACGAGTTTCAGGCCAAGCAACTGCTCCAACGCCACAAGGTTGCCGTCCCGGACGGCGAGGTCTGCGAGACCGCGGACGCCGCGCGTGCCGCCGCCGAGCGTCTCCTCGGGACCGGGAATTCCCGCGTGGTCGTCAAGGCGCAGATCCACGCCGGTGGACGCGGAAAGGGCACCTTCAAGAGCGGCTACCGTGGCGGTGTCAAGCTGTGCCGCTCCGCACACGAGGTGGCCGAGGCCGCGGCAGCCATGCTCCAGCAGGTGCTGGTCACCCGTCAGACCGGCGCGGAGGGCCGACTCGTCCGAAAGCTTCTCGTGGCCGGTGCCCCGGACATCCAGAAGGAACTCTACCTCGCGGTTCTCCTCGATCGCGTGTCGGGTCGACCGGTGTTCATGGCGAGCACCGAGGGCGGGATGGACATCGAGGAGGTGGCCGCGAAGACCCCGCAAAAAATTGTGCGCGAATCGATCGATCCGGCCGTGGGCTTCCAGGCCTGGCAGGGACGCAAGCTGGCCGCCGCCCTCGAACTGCGAGGTGATCTCATGACCCAGGCCGCCCGCCTCTTTCGCGGTGTCTACGACACATGGTGGGACTGCGACGCGTCCCTCGTGGAAATCAATCCCCTCTGCATCGTGGCCAATCCGGAAGGCAAACCGAGGCTGCTCGCCGTCGATGCCAAGATGAGCCTGGACGACAATGCCCTGTATCGGCACGAGGACATCGCCGCGATGCGGGATGTCGGCGAAGAGGCCCCCCTGGAGATCGAGGCCGCGCGGCACTCGCTCAATTACATCAAGCTCGACGGGAACATTGCCTGCCTGGTCAACGGCGCCGGGCTCGCCATGGCAACCATGGATATCGTCAAGCATTTCGGAGGTGAGCCCGCCAACTTCCTCGACGTGGGCGGGGGCGCGAGCAGGGACCAGGTAACGGAGGCGTTCAAGATCATCCTCGCCGACCCCAACGTCCGCGCAATCCTGGTGAACATCTTCGGAGGCATTATGGACTGCAACATCATCGCCTCGGGCATTGTGGCCGCCGTTCGGGAGACAAACCTGGCCTTGCCCCTTGTCGTCCGTCTCGAAGGCAACAATGTGACCGCCGGCAAAAAGACCCTTGCGGATTCCGGCCTCACGATCATCAGCGCCGACACCATGTCGGACGCCGCGAAGAAGGTCGTCGAGGCTGTGAAGTCCTGAACGCGGTCACCGCCTCCAGTATTCGCTTACGCTTCATACAATCCATGGCCATCCTCGTTGCTCCCGAAACCAAGGTTGTCGTCCAGGGCATCACCGGCAGCTTCGGCGCCCGTCACACGCATCTCTCGCTGGCGTACGGCTCCCAGATCGTCGCGGGGGTCACGCCGGGGAAGGGCGGCCAGACCTTCGATGAAGATGGGTATGGATTGCCCATCTTCGACACGGTCGTCGAGGCCGTAAGGCACACGGGCGCGACCGCCAGCGCCATCTTCGTGCCGCCCGCCTTTGCGGCCGACGCCATACTCGAGGGCGTCGATGCCGGCCTGGATCTCATCGTGTGCATCACGGAAGGAATCCCGGTGACGGACATGATCCGCGCGAAGCGCGCGATGGCCGGAGGCCGGACCCGCCTGGTGGGCCCGAATTGTCCTGGGGTCGTCACGCCAGGGGATGGCAAGGATTCCACGGGGGGCTGCCGCATTGGAATCGCCCCGGGTTACATCCACAGGAAGGGCCACATCGGGGTCGTCTCACGATCCGGGACGCTCACCTACGAGGCCGTGTGGCAACTCACCGGCCGCGGCGTGGGACAGAGCACGTGCGTGGGCATTGGCGGCGACCCCGTCAATGGCACCTCTCACCTGGATGTCATCCGAATGTTCATGGAGGACCCGGAGACGCATGGGATCATCATGATCGGCGAGATCGGCGGCTCCGCGGAGGAGGAGGCCGCGGAATGGATCAAAACCCACGGCACCAAGCCGGTGGCCGGTTTCATCGCCGGCAGCACCGCCCCGGCCGGCCGGCGAATGGGTCACGCCGGGGCCATTGTTTCCGGCGGACGCGGCACCGCGGCGGCCAAGATCGAGGCGTTCAAGGCGGCCGGCATCGGCGTGGCTCCCACGCCCTCCGACATGGCCGACACGTTATTGAAGATGATGTAGCCGCCTGGAGGCCGTCGGAAGAGGAGGAATGGCCCTCCGGGCGACGGGTCTTTTGCGCGAGGTCCCGCGTCCGCGGGATTGGCTCGACCGTCACGCGGCCGCGGGAACACCCCCTTCCGTCCGACGCCGTCCGACGCAAAGAGGGCCCAGGGGAGGGCGCGGTCACATTCGCAACGATCGATACGGCTAGCTAGCCCGGATGTTTCCTATCACTTCCACTGCGACCTGCTGCAGGTCCGGCGGGAGAGGAGGTTACCTTCAACATGCGTACCGCCGCTGCCGACAGGGCGTCGGAACTCGCGGTTGTGGAACTCGCGGTTGCGGAGCGCGGCCTTCAGGCCGCTTCAATACCCCGACGGCACGCGCGTCGAAGTTCTTGTCGGCCGCCTTCCCGTCCCGTCCCGTTGAAGCGGCCTAAAGGCCGCGGTTCGACCCGACGGTATCGCGCCTGCCAAGGATTTCGCGGGCTCGCGGACGGTCGCCTTTCGCAAGACCTATATGAAATATGCAGGCTAGAACAGCGTGTAAATGAACGGCGCGGCTCCGGTCCCGGAGAGAAGCACAAGTGCCCCAAAAAGCAGCAGCGCGAGGGCAATGGGCAGGAGCCACCATTTTTTGTTCTCCTTGAGGAACGCCCAGGCCTCGCCCAGGAATCCCACCTGCCGATCCTCGGCGGCTGTCTTCTCAAAGTCTGAAAGCGGTTGCTGCTTCATGGGAGGTCGCGCCGCGCTGGCGACGGGCGTGTCAATATTGTCTCAAGTACCGCTTGAGATCCGCCGGGGCCGATTTGGCTTCCCAGTAGCTTTTCCCGGACGGCTGACGACGTCTCACCATGGCGTCCCGTCCTCCAAGGCGCAAGAACGCCGCCACGACCCAGAAGACCCCGAAAAAAAGAACGGCCAACAGGATCTGCGCAACGACGAATCCGATCGGGAACGCGACCAGGAGGGCGCCCGAATAGATCCACCGGAAGGCGGCTGGCGCCCAAAGACCCGCAGCGAGACACGCGACGCCCAGGATCCCAAAGGCCCAACCCCATGCGGGGCGCGAGCGGGCCAGGCCTTCCACCAGGCCCATGCCAATGCAGGCCACGAGGCACAGGACGGCGAACTGCCGGATCACCCGTGGCGTCGGTTCGCGCGTGACGTCGCTCCAGGTCATCGTGCCTCCATCGTCAATCGGGTTCAAACGACGCCCTATACCGCGCCCGTTCCCGTTCCGTTAAGGCAACCGGCATCTCGGGTTTCACCAGGAGATGGTTTTCCAGCACGAGGGCGTCCATGTCGGTCGCGAGAAAACAGCGGCACGCCTCCTCCGGTGTGCAGACGATCGGTTCGCCACGGATGTTGAAGCTGGTGTTCACCAGCACCGGGCTCCCCGTCAGCGCCTCGAAACGCCGCATCAGCCGGTGAAGTCTGGGGTGACGCTCCCTGTCGACGGTCTGCAATCGCGCGCTGTAGTCGACGTGCGTGACGGCCGGGAATTCGGAGCGCGCGATCTGCACCCGTCGACGGAGGTCCGGGTCATTCCGCATGGTGCCCTCGTCCGCCTCGGAGAGCCCGCGCCGAAAGCGCTCCCGGACCGGCGCGACGATGAGCATGTAGGGACTCTCCTCGCCCGGCTCGAGTTCGAACACCTCCGAGGCCCTCTCCTGCAGCACCACGGGTGCGAAGGGCCTGAAGCTTTCTCGAAACTTGATCTTCAGGTTCATCCTCGCCTGCATGGCCGGCCCCCGGGCATCGCCGAGGATGCTGCGGGCACCGAGGGCTCGCGGGCCGAACTCCATCCGGCCGTGAAACCATCCGACCACTTTGCCTTCGGCGAGCAATTCGGCGACCGCATCCAGCAGCGCGGGTTCTTCAGCGAAACTTCGAAATGGAAGGCCCTTTCGAACGAGGAAATCATCAATCTCCCGCGGAGAGAACGCCGGACCCAGCAGACTTCCGCCCTGGCTGTCACCGCCGTTGGCACGGCGCGGACGATCGAGGAGTTGATGATGGACGAACAGGGCGGCACCGAGGGCCCCGCCCGCATCGCCGGCAGCCGGTTGGACCCAGATCCCCTCGAAGGGACCTTCGCGCAACAGGCGTCCATTGGCGACACAGTTGAGCGCCACGCCACCGGCCAGTACCAGGTGTTGCATCCCCGTACCGCGTTGGACGTGCCGACTCATCCGCAGCATCACCTCCTCCGTGACCCGCTGAATGCTCGCCGCCAGGTCCATGTGCCGCTGCTCCAGACGCGACTCCCGACTCCGCGGAGGACCGCCAAACAACGCGTGAAATCGGTCGCTTGTCATGGTGAGACCCTGACAATAGTTAAAAAAATCCTGGTTCAACCAGAAACTGCCGTCCTCCCGAAGGTCCACGAGATGCTCGAGGATCGTCTGTTCATGGATCGGCCGCCCGTACGGCGCCAGGCCCATGAGCTTGTATTCCCCGCTGTTCACCTTGAATCCGCAGTAGTACGTGAACGCCGAATAGAGGAGGCCGAGGGAGTGGGGAAACTTCAAGTGTTCGGAAAGCGAGATCCGGTTTCCTTCGCCCGTTCCCCAGGCCGAGGTCGTCCATTCCCCGACGCCGTCCAGGGTGAGTATGGCCGCGCGCTCATATGGGGAGGGAAAAAAGGCGCTCGCCGCGTGGCTTTCGTGGTGATCCGGAAAGACCAGCTTCGCGCGGGTGGCCCCAGGCACCTGGCGGAGGATCTCCTTTCGGAGGTGCAGCTTCTCGCGAACCCAGACCGGCAACGCCAGGCGAAAACTCCGAAAGCCACGGGGGACAAAGGCCAGGTAGGTCTCCAACAGCCGTTCGAACTTCACCAGCGGCTTTTCGTAGAAGGCGATGTAATCCAGATCGCCCGCCCCAAGGCGGCCTTCCCGAAGACAATATGCCACCGCGTGGGACGGGAAGGACGCATCGTGCTTGCGGCGGCTGAATCGCTCCTCCTGCGCCGCGGCGACGATCCGGCCGTCCACGACCAGCGCCGCCGCGCTGTCATGGTAAAAGGCCGAAATCCCGAGGATGCGCGCCATGGGTCCGCACGAGCCTCGCGGAGCCGCGAACGGAGGTGCAATTCAGAATCCACCCTCCGGAGTCTCGCGAGACGGCCAGGCTCCCGCCTCACCGCATGATGGACGAGGCAATCTCCCGCGCGCGCTCCCCGCCAAACAGCCGTTCCACAAGGGCAAGCCCGAATTCCATGGCCGTCCCCGCTCCGCGAGAGGTGATCAACGGGCCGTCCTCAACGACCCGTTCCTCCGGCAGGACACCCGGCAGCTCGGCGTGGACCGAGAAATGGGCCGTGAACCGTCGGTTTTGAAGCAGGCCAGCGTCCGCGAGGACCGTCGGGGCCGCACAGATGGCGGCGACCGGACGCGAGGCCTCGACCTGCGCGCGCGCGAGACGCGCCGCCCGACCGTCCGACCGAAGCGCCTTTACTCCAGGTCCGCCGGGGATCAGGAGGAGATCGAATTCCTGGTCCGCGACATCCTCCAGGGACACATCCGCCTGGACGGCGATCCCGCAGCGACCGATCACGATGCGATCGCCGCATAACGCGGCCAGCACCACGTCGGCACCCGCCCGACGGAGCAGATCGACCGGTGTCGTCATTTCTATTTCTTCAAAACCAGGCGCGAGCAGGCAAAGGATTCGCGGAGTCATGGCAATACACGGATGGCAAGATTGCGGCGGAGTGCCGTCAACCGCCAATTCTCTTTGGCAATGAAGCAGAATTTCCGTGGGCAGGAGGCCTTCGACGGCATCTCGTCGATACAGGAAGAGGGAAACCTCGACGACCGCAACGCGACACCGCAACCTCCATCGAACCCGCCACCGCGACGCTGAACATGACCGAAGACCAACTCCTCAGCACCGTCCGGCAGACCCTCGCCGGCTACACCGAGATCCCGCCGGACAAGATCAAACCCGCGGTCGCGCTGGCCGAACTCGGGATCGATTCTCTGACGGCGGTCGGGGTGGTGGCGGATCTGGAGAACGCCCTGGGGGTCAGCATCCCCAATGACGAGGCGCTCGATGTGAAGACCGTCGGCGATGTCCTCGATCGCCTTCGCGATCGGCTGGGCGGGACCGCGGAAAGCCCGATCGCCGCCTGAGGCTCGCATGCGCCGCGTGGTCGTGACCGGCCTCGGGGTGATCAGTGCCCTCGGGCATGGATGCGCGTCCTTCAAAACCGCCTTGCGGTCCGCTCGAACCGGCATCGGCCCCCTTCGTGCCGCCGCCTCTCCGAGACTCCGGATCACTCTCGCCGCCGAGATTCACGATTTCGAACCCGGCCTTTACTTTCAGCGTCAGGAACTCCATCTCCTGGATCGCTTCGCCCAATTCGGGCTGGTGGCGGCGCGCGAGGCGCTGTCGCAAGCAAGCCTTCCCGAAGCCCCCGACCACCCGTGGCGCCAGAACGCGGGCGTGCTGATCGGCTCCTGCGCGGGAGGGCAGACGACCGAGGATGACGGGTTCGCCGCGCTCTACCGGGACCAAAAGGCGGGTGTCAGTCCCTTCACGGTGCCGAGGGCGATGGCCAATGCCCCTGCGAGCCAGATCTCGATGCACTTCGGCCTGCGGGGACCCTCCTTCGCGGTGGCCTCCGCCTGCGCCTCCTCCAACCACGCCATCGGCCTGGCCTTCCAATTCATCCGCGCCGGAACGGCCGATGTCATGCTGGCCGGCGGGGCCGAGGCTCCGCTGAGTTTCGGCCATCTCAAGGCGTGGGAGGCGCTCCGCGTCGTCGCTCCGGACGCCTGCCGGCCCTTTTCCCTCAACCGGCGAGGCATGGTCCTCGGAGAGGGCGCCGCCGTTCTCGTCCTCGAATCCCTCGAACACGCCCGCGCGCGCGATGCCGCGATCCTGGGCGAAATCCGCGGGTTCGGCATGACCTCCGATGCCGGCCACATCACGCAACCGGCGCCCGATGGGGCCGCGCGGGCAATGCGCCTCGCCCTGGCGGATGGCGGCATGGAGCCGGAGGCGGTCGACTACATCAATGCCCACGGCACCGGCACGAAGATCAACGACGCCGTCGAAGCGCAGGCCATCCGGATGGTGTTTGGCCCGCGGGCCTCCCGCCTGCCGGTCAGCTCCACGAAATCCGTTCATGGCCACACCCTGGGGGCTGCCGGAAGCATCGAGGCCGTCGCGACGTTGCTGGCAATGACCGATGGGTTTCTGCCTCCGACCCTTGGATTCACGGAACCCGATCCGACCTGCCCCCTGGACGTCGTGGCCAATGAACCCCGTGAGGTCCGGGCGAAGGTGGCGCTGTCGAACAGCTTCGCCTTCGGCGGACTCAACGCGGTCGTCGCCTTGGGTCGGTGGGAAGAAGAGTAGAACCGCGGACCTTGCCCGACCTGGGTTCGAGGCGTCGCTCTGCTCATCCTCCCCAGGCCTCCACGCTTCAGGGCGAGCGCGCGTCGCGGCCCACGAACCGTCGACGGCGTCTCATCCCGGCGGCTGCGCAGGTTTGAGACCGAGGAGGCTTCTCACGCGGCAAACCCGGTCTCGCGCGCGAACAGGCTCGTGATCGGTTTGCCGACACCGTCCTTCGTGACATAGAACGGGCGCTTCTCGACGACGTAAGCGAGGTCGGCCGGAATGCCCATTGCGCGGTAGATGGTCGCGTGCAGGTCCTGGATGACGACGCGGTCCCCGAGGCTGCTGCACGGGCGCTCGTCGGCGGTAGCGCCGTGGACGTGGCCCTTCTTGAGGCCACCGCCGAAGAGCAGGACGCTGCCCGCATCCGTGAAATGGCGGTGCATCCCGTAATGCGTGAGTTCCTCGATGCGCGTTGGGACGGGCACCTGGTCCTTGACCGGCCGACCCGGCTTGCCCTCCTGCAGCATGTCGCGGCTGAACTCGCTCGCCAACACGATGAGCGTACGTTCGAGAAGACCCCGCTCCTCGAGTTCGAGAACAAGCTGTGACACGGCGCCGTCGACGGCCTTCTTCATGTTCACGGTCTTTTCGTGGCCATGTTCATGCGTGTCCCAGTTGAGGAAGGGGATGTACTCGGTCGTGACCTCGATGAAACGGGCGCCGGCCTCCACGAGCCGGCGGGCGAGCAGACAGCCCAGGCCGAAGCGCTTGATGTTCTTCTCCTCGTAACTTCCGTCCCGCACGAAATCTCCGCCGAGCCGGTGCTTGAAATCCCAGCCTCCCGGAACGTATCGCGCCACCGTCTCAGGCTCCTCCAGGGTGAGGTCAAACGCCTTCGCGGCCGGTGAGCTCAGGAGGCGATACGCATTGTGCAGAGAGCGCAGCATCGAATCGCGCTGGTACCCGCCGCCCAGTTGTCCGACGGGCGACGCCTCGAGGAGACGGCGGAAGAACTTCTCGCGGTTCTCAAACCGGGCCGGGCTCATGCCGCCCGGCGGCGTCACAACGTCCTTCGCCGAATCGGGATACGACACGTTGAACGGTCCGAATTCACTCCCGAGAAATCCCGCGGTCGTGAACGCCTTGAGTTCCTCGCCCTCGCCGACGTCGAAACGTTGCCCGATGTTGATAAAAGCGGGCAGGGCCGGATTCCTCGGGCCGAGGGTGCGGGCGATCACAGCGCCGATGTGCGGGCACGCGACCGTTTGCGGAGGCGCGTAGCCGGTATGCCATTGGAACTGATGCCGCGAATGCAGGATGAAACCGAGGTCCCCGGCCGTGTAGGTCCGAATGAGCGTCGCGCGATCCATGACCTGCGCAATGCGTTCGAGCCCCGCCGTCAATTGAAGGCCATCGACGCTGGTGGGAATCGCCGGGAAGGTGGAGAGGACGCGATTCGGATCGAGCCCCTTTTCGAACGGGGTATAGCGCTTGGGATCGAAGGTCTCGGTGTGCGCCATCCCGCCCCCCATCCAGAGAATGACGAGGCAGTCCGCGGTGGCAGGCAGAAGTCTCGGTGTCTCGCTCTCGGCGCCCCACACACGCGGCGCACCGGCGGCGAGAGCCCCCAGCGTGGCGGTCGACAAGGTCCCGAGAAAATCCCGACGGGTGAAATCGCGGGTATTCATGGACGGATTATTCACTTTGAGGACGCATTATAGGACGCGCCCCAGCGAGGGCCACTGCGGATTTGGCCGGCGGACCACCGCGGGCGCCGGCAAAGGTTGAGTCGCGACGCCGGGCCGGTTACATCCAGATTGTGCTCCGACCGTTCGTCTACGTTTTTAGAGCCCGTCTCACCCATGCCCTCCTCCTTCTGGCATCTCTTGGCCCGTCGTCGGCTTCGGCCGCAGACAGCATCGGCGGAAGTGGACCGGCGCGGGCCGCCCGGTCCGTGCACTTCGGGTGGCTTGCCCCGGATGCTGACTGCTTCGAGATGGCGCTGGTAGTTCGGGCTTCGACCCCCGGTAGTTACTTCATGGCGTGCGGCTGGAACACCGGGTATTTCGGCATCCAGGAGCTCGGGGACGGCCGGAAGGTGGCGCTGTTTTCCGTGTGGGATCCGACGCGCGAAGATGACCCGGGTGCCGTCAAGGATGAAGACCGCGTCGAGGTCCTCCATCAGGGCGATGGGGTTCGGATCAAACGATTCGGCGGCGAAGGCACGGGTGGCCAGTGCATGGCGCCCTTCCCTTGGGAAGCCGGACGCACCAACCGTTTCTGCGTCCGCGCCCATGTCGAGGGCGACAAGACCGCCTACGAGGGCTGGCTCTGGCACCCCGAAACCGGCACCTGGCATCACCTTGTCACCTTCGGCACCCGCACCGGTGGACTGCCGTTGCGCGGACTCTACTCCTTCATCGAGGATTTTCGGCGCGACGGGCAAAGCGCGTCCGAGAAGCGCTCGGCGGTTTTCGGGGATGGCTGGGTCCGGACGCTGCAGGACGACTGGGTCCCCTTGCTGAGAGCGAGGTTCACGGCCTCCGGCGCTGCGTGGGAGGCGCGCGACACCATCAATGCCGAGGCACTCCAAGGTCCGGATTCCGGTTGGTTCCGGCTGGAGACGGGAGGTGATATCCGGCCGGCGTATCCGTTGCGGACAATCCTGACGGCGGCACCCCCGGTTCCACTGCCACCCTCGTCCCCGGGCCGTACGAACCCTCCACAATGAAGACGGAGGCGCCATCGAAGGAAGGCGGCAGGCCTGAGCCGACCCACGCGGGCGGGAGCGGGGCCGAACCTCCCGATGGAGGAATGGCACCATGAATGCGAGCCATGATCTCACGGAGCGCATCCTTCGGAGGATTTTCGCACTGCAAGGATTGGTCCTGCTGGGTCTCCTTCTCCTGGTTGTGGCAGGCCGGCACTTCACCGGTCACCTTGGATCGCTGCCCGGTTCATTGCTCTTGGGCGCCTTCGGTGGCAGCCTGTCCCTCCTCCGGCGGCTTCGGACGAGTCGGGGAAGGACAATCGGACGGTTCGCCTCAAGCCTGCCGGCGGTGGCGATGCCGTTCGTCTACGGAGGGTTGATGGCGGGAGTGGCGTATCTCCTGTTTTTATCCGGCATCCTCACGGGAGAGGGCGGTCACGGCCTTCTGACCAGCAACCTCTTCCCGGTCTTTACTTCTCCGCCGTCGGAACCGGGGACCCTTCTGAACATGAACCAGGTCCTTCAGATCCGGCCGGCCTCCATTCAGGACCTCGGCAAACTGCTCGTGTGGTGCTTTCTGGCCGGGTATTCGGAGAGGTTCGTGGCGGGCATCCTGCAGATGTTGGAGCAACGAGGCGCGGGACAGGATGAACGCGGCGACCCGAGCGAATAGCGCTGCTCGAATACAAAGGGACAGGTCATTAGATTAAAAATGGGGTTGTGCTTTGGTTGCGTCTTGTGGTGAGGTGCCGGGCATGCGCAAGCCCCGACTGAAGGTCCCCTCCACGTTGCAACCGGGCTGGTACCATTGCGTGTCCCGGGTCGTGGACCGGCAGTACCTCCTGGATGATGACGCCAAGGAACTGTTCGTGTCGCTCATGCGCGAATACGAGGCGTTTTGCGGGGTCCACATCCTCACCTACTGCATCCTCTCCAATCACTTCCACATCCTCCTGGAGGTGCCCGAACGGCCGGTGGAGGGCCTGCCGGAGGCGGAGATCCTTCGGCGCTTGGAAGGGCTCTCGGGGATGAACCAGTCGGGAACGATCCGCCAAGGGTTCGAGGCGCTCCGGGAGAGTCCCGCCGCCTACGAGGCCTTCCGCCAGAAGATCCTGGGACGGATGTGGGACGTGAGCGCCTTCATGAAGTTGCTCAAACAACGCTTCACCCAGACGTTCAATCGCCGCCACGGCCGCAAGGGGACGCTGTGGGAGGAACGATTCCGAAGCGTGCTGGTGGACGGGGCCGGACAGGCGCTGGCGACCATGGCGGCGTATATCGACCTGAACCCGGTGCGGGCGGGGTTGGTGGATGATCCCAAGGATTACCGGTGGTGCGGGTATGCGGCAGCGGTGGCGAGAGGCCGCGGCCGGGGCTATGTGACCGTCCTGCGGGGGTTGGGCCAGGGGGAACTCAGCCAGACAAAGGCCCTGGAGGTCTACCGGCAGTGGCTCTTCGAACAGGGATTGGAGGACGAGGGAGTCCGCGAGGACGGCATGCCGATGCGGCGGGGCTTCGACCGGGAGCAGGTGCTGGCGGTTGTGGCGGCCAAAGGCCGGCTGCCGTTGCGGGATTATCTGCGCTTGCGGGTGCGGTACTTCGTGGATGGCGCGGTGTTGGGGTCGCGGGGGTTTGTCGATGAGATCTTCGCCCGGTACCGGGAGAGATTCGGGCCGAAGCGGAGGACGGGTGCGCGGCGGTTGCGGGGCTTTGCGGGAGACCTATATGCGTTGAGGGGACTCAGGGTCGGGGTCTTCGGAACAGGGGAAGTCTCCCCCCATCGAGACGGCTGAGGTCCATATCGACGAGTTCTCTTGCAGTAGGTCCGCGTGGTGTTTCGTCTGACCCAGCCTTGCCAAGCCGCGCCGCTCCCCTTGGCACCTTTGCTGCCACATCGGGATCGAGCGTCAGGAAGATTCGCACTCCGCATCGCGACGTCCCTCGAGAACAGACTACCCCGGCGTGCGTTGGATTCGTATTTGCGACTCACTGCCAGGTTGATGCGGCGCCACGTCAGGTTCGTAGAGCCCCGCCGCGAACGCCGCGGGCGAACTGGGGGTGGCCCAGCAGCGCGTCCCATGTCTCCTGCCGAAGTGCCTGCCGAACATACGGCGGTCGGTTCCAGGGTTCGGCTGCCCCGGACGCCCTGGCCCGGAGGAGCCAACGCTGATCCAGCGGCTCCCGCAACTGTTCGATCGAATTGGATGCGAGCGTGGTCTCCTCCTTCTCTCCGATCCCCGCACCCTTTCCCACGAAGAATCCCGCGAGAAGCAAGGCGACGCGCACCAACGTGGCCCTGGAGTAGGTGGCCAGGACGCAGGGACGAGCCGGATTGAGTCGTGCAACGATCCGTTTGAAGAGCGGCAGTGTCCACATCTCGGGATTCGCAGACGGTGAATACGGGTCGTAGGCGACGGCCTGCGGAGTGGGCCATTGATCGATTTCCGGCGTCTCCAGCAAAGCCGGGAAATCGCCCTGAACATACTGCCACCGGATCTCCGCGCTCCCGAGGTGAAATTCCGCGATACCCGTGCTGAGCAAGGTCCTGGCGTGACGGTCCAGAGCTCCGAAGTAGCCCAATTCAGAGGTGTGCCGAAGCGCAAATGCCAGGGCTGCGAGGGTCCGGTCAAAGCTCACCACTCGCAAGGCGAGCGGAAACGCATGCGCCGCCTCGATCATGGCCAGGGCGTTTGCAGCGCCGCCCAGTCCCACATCCCAGAGCACGAACTCGCCTGGATGACCCGACCACCCCTCGCGAAGGCGGAGTCCGCGAACATAGAGCGCCTCGGCCTCCTCCCGGGGTCCAACACCGGGATGGCAAACCTCGGCGAAGGCACGCGAGCGGAGACCCCACACGTCATTGCGGAGTTGAACCAGCTCAAAGCGTTCGGAAGCCACAGGTCGGTCGACAAGCGTTTCAGTCGCGGCCGGTGCGCGACTCGAGAAGCGCCTGAGCGTGCTGCCGGGCCGCCGCGCCGCCCCCCAGCATGCGAGCGAGTTCCTGGACCCGGTCGGAACCGGTGATCGGCGTGATGGACGAGACGGTCCGACCGTCACGTTCCATCTTGTTGACGACGAAATGGCCGTCCCCGGCGGCGGCGACGGGGGCGAGGTGGGTGATGCAAAGGACCTGCCGCTTCCGCCCGATCTGGCGCATCTTTTCTCCCACGGCATGCGCGGTTTCGCCGGACACGTTTGCATCCACTTCGTCGAAGATCAGGACCGGGATGTTGTCCTGGGCGGCGAGCACCGTCTTCAAGGCCAGCATGACGCGGGCGAGTTCGCCCGAGGACGCAATGGAGCGCAGCGGGCGCGGGGGTTCGCCGGGGTTGGGGGCGAACACAAACTCCGCGGCGTCGCATCCGCTTCGTTGTCTCTGAGGTGTGGTACTCAACTCAACCCGGAATTCACTCTGCCGGAATCCAAGGTCGCGCAGCTGGGTTTCGACGGCCTTGCAGAAGCGGGGCACCGCGCGCTGTCGACCGGCCGTGAGGGCGGCACCCTGGTCGTGAAGTTCCGCGTCGAGGCGGCCGAGTTCCGTGTTGATCCGGGCAAGTTCCTCATTCCGTCCCTCGAGTTCCGCCAACCGCTCGGCCGCCTTGCGACCAAACGCGAGTACCGCCTCGATGCTGCCCCCGTATTTGCGGCGCAGGGCCTGGACCAGGTTCAACCTGTCCTCCAGGGCCTGAAGACGGGCGGGGTCCAAATCGACCCGATCGATATAACCGTCGAGCGCGGACTGCAATTCCGCGAGGGTCTCGGAGGCGGTCGCATGCACCCGCGCGAGTTCGCCTGCGCCCGGATCGAGCCGCAGCAGTTCCTGGAGACAGCGCCCGAGCCCACCCGCCTTGCTCACGAGCGAGTCCTCGTCTGCGGTCAGCAACTGCATCGCGCCATGGGCGAGTTCGAGCAATCGCGCGGCATTGCGGACGCGCGCGTGCTCGGCTTCCAAGTCGTCTTCGTCGGAAGGATTCAAGTTGGCCGCGCCAATCTCCCGGGCCTGGTGCCGAAGGAGATCCAGTTCGCGATGGTAGGCCTCCTCGTCCATGATGAGCGCGGTCTTTGCCTGGTCGAGGCTGTCCCGCTCCGAGGCAAGGGCCGCGAAGACCGACCTGGATTCCAGCAGCCCCGCATAGGCGTCGAGCAATTCCAACTGGCGCGCGGGTTGGAACAGGGACTGATGGTCATGGGGGCCGTGAATATCCACCAGCCATTCGCCGAGCGCGGCCAGGGCCTGGAGGGAGGCAGGGGAACCGTTGATGAACTGGCGGTTGGTGCCTCCGGCGGTCAGCGTTCGCTTCAGGAACAGCGAGCCATCATCGGACGGCTCGAGGGCATTGTCCGCGAGGAATGTCCGAAGCGGGACACGAAGTTCGCGGGTGTCGAACACCGCCTCGACCGTGCAGGCATCCGTGCCTGCCCGTAACAGGGATCGATCCGCGCGTTGGCCCAGTAACAGGTTCAACGCGCCGATGAGGATGGATTTGCCTGCGCCGGTCTCGCCGGTGATGGCGTTGAAACCGGGCCCCAGCTCGAGCGTCAGGTCCGCCACCAGGGCCAGGTTCCGAATGCGCAGGGTCGTGAGCATGCGGTAGGTGCCAAATCTTGCGGCGGCTCCCCTCGCGTGGAAGCGCAATTGCGCGGCTGCTTGGTTATTGGACCGGCGGTTGTGCGAATGGCACTCTGGACCGATGTCGTTTGCGGTCACGTTTCTGGGTTCAGGGACCTCGGTGGGGGTGCCGGTCATCGCCGGTGACTATTCCCCGGAATTCCTTGCCAACCCCCGGAATCACCGCACGCGCGCCTCCATTTATGTGACCACCGACCGCGTCCGGCTTGTGGTCGACACCGGGCCCGACTTCCGTCAGCAGATGCTTCGGGAGGACATCCGCTGGCTCGACGCCGTAATCATCACCCATCCCCACGCTGATCACATCATGGGAATGGATGACCTCCGCCGGTTCTGCGATGTCCGACACGGACGGATCCCCATCTACGCGAGTCCCGAGACCTTCGATGACCTTCGCCGTGTCTTCTCCTACGCGTTCAACGGGCCCGTTCCCAAAGGTTATTTCGCCCCGGAACCTCATGAAGTGACCGAACCTTTCGCCCTGGGCGACCTCCGGATCACTCCGCTGAGGCTGCCGCACGGGCGGATCTCGACCATGGGCCTTTTGTTCGAGCAACAGGACCGGCGCCGGCTGGCCTACCTGAGCGATTGCTCCGATGTGCCGGGACACGTCCTGGAAAAGGTCCGGGGAGTCGAGGTCGCCGTCCTCGATGCCCTGCGTCGCACGCCGCACCCAACGCACATGTGCCTGGACGAAGCGCTGACCGCCGCACGGCGGATCGCTGCCGGGTCGACCCTGTTCACCCATCTCACCCATGACTATGACCATGACCGGGATAACGCGGAACTCCCGGCCGGCGTCCGGCTCGCCTACGACGGCATGAGAGTGGAATTCGAGCCGGAAGCCGCGACCGCGCTTTGACACACGTCCTGTGCACCCCAGTTTCTCGGCAATGACCAAGCAGCCAGGGTCACTTCCATCGCCGGCAAGGAGTCGGCAGCTCGTTTCGTGCGCGATTCTCTTCGCGGTGCTCCATTTGTCCGGCTGGGCGCGCGCCGTGGACCCCGCCGCTCCCGCCGACCCGACGACCAACACACCAGCCGGCGCCGAAGATCGGGGTGCCCACGTTGCCGTCCTGTTCAACCTGGACTATCCCGGGTCCCGGGAGGTCGCGACCTACTACGCCCGGCGCCGCAATGTGCCGACCAACCAGTGCATCGGCCTGCATCTCCCGAAATCCGAGGTCATCAGCCGCGCTGACTATGAGTCGAGCCTCGAACACCCGCTCGTCTCCGAACTCAAGTCGCGCGGCCTGATCAAGACGCGCGAGGAGATCCAACCGGCGACCGAGAACCGGCCAGGACGCGTCGTGGAATTCACAACCGAATCGCGCATTCGCTATCTTACCGTTTGCTACGGTGTGCCGCTGCGAATTGCCGAGGACAAGAGCCGGAGTGAACTGGTGCCCATCAAACTGCCCGAACCCTACCATCGAAACGGCGCGGCCGTGGATGCCGATCTTACGGTCCTGCCGCTCCTACTGACGGGCATCTCGCGCAACGGCCCGATCGCCAATATCTGGTACGGAACGACCAATGCCGACCTCCTGGAACCGGTCCGAGGACTCTTCGTCGTCGGGCGCCTCGATGGTCCGACCCTCGAATCGGCCCGTGCCCTCGTGGATCGCGCACTCGAAGCGGAGCAAAACGGGCTTCTGGGGAGGGGCTATTTCGACATCCGCTCGATCACGAGTCCGACCTATCAACCGGGAGATCAGTGGATCTCGAATGCGTGGCTGGCCGTGAGCCACTATGGCTTCGACACCGCGCTGGACACCCGGCCCGAGACGATGCCCGCCGGCCTGCCGCTCAGTCATGTGGCGTTTTATGCCGGATGGTATGACGCGAATGTCAGCGGACCGTTTGCGCGGCCCAGTGTCGAGTTCATGCCGGGGGCGGTCGCCTACCATCTCCATTCCTACAGCGCAGCCTCCCTCCGCACGACCAATCATTACTGGGTCGGACCGCTGGTCGCCCGCGGCGTCACGGCCACCATGGGGATGGTCGACGAACCCTACCTCGACGGGACACCGGAGATTGGAATGTGCCTGACGCGCCTGCTCTATTCGGGATTCACCTGGGGCGAGGCGGCGATCGCCTCGCAGCGTCTGCTGTCGTGGCAGCTTACCGTCGTCGGCGACCCCCTCTATCGGCCCTTCGCCATGAACGCCCTTGAGAGACTCAAGAGCCTCGCCCGGCGGCGGCTCGGGCAGATCGACTGGGAACTCGTCACGCTCTACAACCGCAAACGGGCCCTCTCCAGGGATCTTCCCGGCGTCATCGCCGAACTGGAAAAGGAACCCCGCATCCACTTTTCGCCGATCCTTCAGGAGAAACTCGCGGATTGGCTGCTCGAATCCGGCGAACCGGGAAAGGCGGCCAGGGTCTATCAACGGGCGGCGCGGTCGGGGCCAAGTCCCGAACAGCGGCGGCGGCTCCTGTGGAATGCCGCCAGCGCCTACGACACGGCTCACGAAAGCCCTGAGGCCTACGAATGTTACCAGGAGTTCGCGGCGATTGACGCGCCCGCCTACGAACCTGACCACCTCTACGGGCGCCTCAAGGCCCTCGCCCTGGCCCTTCACCATGAGAAGGCCGCAAAACACTGGACGTCGGAACTCGACCGCCTGAAGAGTGGCGGAGTAAAGGAAACCTCGGAGATCGACCCATGAAGCCTCCGACCCTGATTCTCGCCTCCGCCTCGCCGCGCCGCCGTGAACTCCTTCAGCTTCTCGGCGTTCGCTTCCGGGTGGCGGCTTCGGAGGCCCGGGAGATCAACCCTGCCCACCTCGCTCCCCATGAGATCTGCCTGGCAAACGCCGCATCCAAGGCTCGCGCCGTTTCCGAGCGATTCCCAGGGGACCTCGTCCTCGGCGCCGACACGGAGGTGGCGCTTGGCGCGCGCGTCCTCGGAAAGCCGCGCCACCGCCGGGAAGCGGCCTCGTTTCTGCGGGCGCTCTCCGGACGAACCCACCAGGTCATCACGGGAATCTGCCTGCTCTGCCGGGACCGGCCGTTCCGCCTCAGTTTCACCGAGACCACTCACGTCACCTTTCAACCTTTAAGCGACCGGCAGATTTCTGCGTACCTGCGCGAAATGAATCCCATGGACAAGGCCGGCGCGTATGCGGTCCAGGAGGGTGGCGAACGCCTCATCGAGGCCATCGACGGTTCGCTGACGAATGTCGTTGGTCTTCCCCTTGGCCGGCTTCGCAGGTCCCTTTCCGAACTCCCGCGCGTCTTCCAATCCTGCGTTTGAAGGCGCTATCCGTGCCGATGGTCTCCCGCCGAATCGTCGTTTCCAGGCTGATCGTGGCGCCGAGTCGAATGCGGCATTCGGTGGTGGCGCTCGCCCTGGCCTTCCATCTCGCCCACGCGTTCGCGGCGGCACCGTCGCCGGATGTGCCGGAACTCCTTCATAGCGTCGCCGAGAAGGCGCGTTCCGTCTCGCATCAGACGAACGCGCCTGCCTTTGTTTTTGAAAAGCTCTCGCTCCTCGATGCCCTCGCGGCCGACGGCACGGTGAAGAGGACCGCCGAGAAGACCTACCAGGTGACCATGCTCCACGGCATGACGCACAACCGGCTCGTGGCCATCGACGGCCGGCCGCTCTCCACCGAGGAAGCCACCGCGCTGACCGAAAAAGAGCAGCGATGGCGAAACCGGTACGCCATCGGGACCGGCAGCGGCAGCCTCGATCGCATGGACGAGGTCGTCAACGAGCGCCTGCTGGATCGCTTTGAATTCACCTTCGCCGGTCACGAGGATGTTCGCGGACGATCCTGCTTCGTCCTTTCGTTCCAGCCACGCAAAGGCGAGCTCCCCGATGACCGACTGATGGATCGTGTCATCAATCTCCTGACCGGCCGGATCTGGATTGACGAAGCCGACGACGAGGTCGCCCGCGCCGACGTGCACACGGAAGGCATCCTGCGACTTTGGGGCGGATTCCTCGGAACCCTGGAGTCATTCGAACTGCACGTCGATCGCGACCGCAGCCCGGAGGGGACCTGGTTCAATCGTTTCGCCGAGGTGGACGTCCACGGACGCCGTCTCTTCTCCGGAATCCACTTTCGCTTGCGAGAGATCGCTCATCCGCATCGGCGGAATGTCCGTCCCTCCGAATCCTCGGACACCGCCATGGCGCCGCGATCCTAACCTGCATATTTCATAAAGGTCTTGCGAAAGGCGCCCGTCCGCGAGCCCGCGAAATCCTTGGCACGCGCGATAGCGTCGGGTCGGACCGCGGCCTTTAGGCCGCTTCAACGGGACGGGACGTTGGCCGAAAAGAACTTCGACGCGCGTGCCGTCGGGGTATTGAAGCGGCCTGAAGGCCGCCCTCCGCATCCGCATCCGCGAGTTCCGCATCCGCGAGTTCCGACGCCCTGTCGGCAGCGGCGGTACGCATGTTGAAGGTAACCGCCTCTCCCACCGGGCCTGCAGCAGGTCGCAGTGGAAGTGATAGGAAACATCCGGGCTAAACCGCGTGGGACCGGAGCACTGGCCGTCGCGGCTCCGCCCTGCGATCCACGCGCGTCGCGCGTCCTTCACCGCGTCGGTCGCGTCCGCCTCGACGCCGCGCCGGCGCGCCGGCAGACTGCTCCCATGGACGCGCACCTGCCATTCCTGGCCCGACCCGCCATCGCGCCGTGCCTCGACCCCGGGTTTCGACCCGCGGTCCTCGCGATCCGCGAATTTGAACGGGCGGCCATGGACTCCGGCCGTCCGCTCGAGATTGGCCTGGGTCTCGAGCAGGGAGATGGCTCGGTCTACTCCTTCCACGCCAGATTTCTTCCTCCCGACCACCCGCGAGGCTCGGCCAATCTCTACTTTCTGGAGCGCATGGCTCGTTTGGCGCTCTGGTCGCGCGGAGGCTGGCGCGTCATGATCCAGGGATCCTCAACCCTGGCGGACCGTCTTGGGCGGTACTATCTCGAAACGGATACCGGTCGCTTTGATGCCGAGGTCATGGGCCAGCGCATTTATGGTCGGCCGTTCACGGTTGAGGCCGTGGATCAACTCCCCCCCGAACGGTCCGCCACGCAGGCCCTCGGTCGACACTGGGAGGGCTGTCGCATCGGTTTCGACCTCGGAGGCAGCGATCGCAAGGTCGCCGCCGTCATCGATGGCGAACCGGTGTTTACGGAGGAAACCGTTTGGGATCCCATCCGGCAATCCGACCCGTCCTATCACTTCGATGGGATCATGGATTCCCTCCGCAAGGCGGCGGCCCACCTCCCGCGCGTCGATGCCATCGGAGGCAGCGCCGCGGGCGTGTACGTGAACAATCAACCCCGGATCGCGTCCCTGTTCCGCAGCATTCCCGCCCCGCTCTTCGAGACTCGCATCAAGAACCTGTTCGCCGACCTGCGGGCCGCCTGGAATGGACTCCCGTTCGAGGTCGCCAATGACGGCGAGGTCACGGCGCTTTCGGGCTCCATGTCGCTGGGGGTCAATGCGGTTCTTGGCCTCGCGATGGGAACCAGCACCGCCGGTGGCTACGTCACCCGGGATGGCAGCATCACGTCGTGGCTCAACGAACTGGCCTTCGTGCCGCTCGATTACCGTCCAGGCGGCCCGCGCGATGATTGGAGCGGGGATTGCGGCATCGGCTCGCAGTACTTCTCCCAACAGGCCGTCGGACGGCTCCTCCCGGCCTCGGGCATCGACATCGATCCGGCACTTCCCCTCGCCGACAAGCTCAAACACGTTCAGGAACGGATGTCCGAGGGCGACGAGCGCGCGCGCCGGCTTTACGAAACGATCGGGACGTATCTCGGCTACGGACTCGCCCACCTGGCCCGGTTTTACGACTGCGATCACGTCCTTGTGCTGGGTCGGGTCATGTCGGGGGAGGGCGGCACGGTGGTGTTGGACGGGGCCCGGGTCGTGCTGCGGACCGAGTTTCCGGACCTGGCGAACCGGATCCGGTTTCATACGCCCGACGAGACCTCGAAGCGTCATGGACAGGCAGTCGCGGCGGCCAGCCTTCCCCGCCTGGCGGCCTCGCCCGGCTCGTCCGGCTCGTCCGGCTTCGCTTCCCGGCTTGAGGTTTGACGCCGGACCCCGGCGGCCCTTCTATTCTATCCTTGAAAGGCCAAGGCATGAACCCACCGATTCGACGTCGAACGGCTCTTCGAAATGTTGCTGCGGGGGCGGCGGTCGCCGCCGTCTCCGGCGATTTGTCTCGCCGTCTCTCTGCCTCCGAGGGGCGGGGCGGCCTCAAGGGCAGGATCCAACACTCGGTCTGTCGCTGGTGTTACGACAAGATCCCCCTCGATGATCTTTGCCGCGCCGCCCGGGACATCGGGATCGCCTCGATCGATCTCCTGACGCCCGACCAGATTCCGACGGCCAGGAAATACGATCTGACTTGCGCCATGGTGAGCGGGGTTCCCGGCGGCATCACCAAAGGCCTGAACCGCCCTGCCCATCACGACGCAATCGAGAGCTGGTTCCGCGACGCCGCCCCGGGGATCTCCGAACTTGGTTGCGTCAATGTGATCTGTTTCTCCGGAAACCGGGAGGGAATGTCGGACGAGGAAGGCCTCGATCATTGCGAGGCGGGCATCAAGCGTCTGCTCCCCATCGCGGAGCGTCACCGGCTGGTCGTCGCGATGGAACTGCTCAATTCGAAGGTCAATCACAAGGACTACATGTGCGACCACTCGGTCTGGGGAATCGAGTTGTGCAAACGCGTGGCCTCCGAGCGCTTCAAGCTCCTGTACGACATCTATCACATGCAGATCATGGAGGGAGACCTCATCCGGACGATCCGGGACCACGCCGACTGCATCGCGCACTATCACACCGGCGGCGTGCCCGGCCGGAACGAGATCGACGAAACGCAGGAGATCTATTACCCGGCCGTCATGCAGGCGATCCTGGCGACCGGCTTCAAGGGCTTCGTGGCCCAGGAGTTCATCCCGAAACGTCCGGACGCACTCGCCTCGCTCGCGCAAGGGGTCCACATCTGCGACGTCTGACGTTCAAGCCGTGTCCAACCGCGGAAGTCTCTCTCCCGCGACCTTGCCCGCCTGGGTTCTGGCCCCCGCGATCCTCTGCTGGGGGTGGCAGGTTCGTGCGTCATCGATCGCGGTCCCACTCGCGGCGCTGGTCGCCGGCCCGGCACTCGTCCAGGCCCGGTTTCACCTCACGCGCGCCGAGTTCCACCGCGCCCTGGATATCGCGTGGGTGCTGGTGCTCGGCGGGATCCTGCTCGCCTACAGCCGCGAGACGGTCGGCAATCTCCTGCGCGGACTGGTGCAGTGGGTGCCGGTCATGGCCTTTCCCGCGCTGCTGGCCCAGGCCTGGTCGAGCACCGGCCGCATACCCCTGACCGCGCTGCTTCCGTGGCCGGCCTGGCGCCGGCGCCCGGAAGTCGCCCTGAACTCGATTGACCTCGGACCGGTCTACATCGCCGTCTGCCTGCTCGCGATGAGCACCGCCGGCGGCGGCCGCAGCGGATTCTACATCCCCCTGTTGCTGGTGATGGGACTGCTCCTCTGGTTTCATCGCAGCCGCGGCTCCCCGGCCTGGAAGGCGATCGGCCTTCTGATCCTCACTGGGACCGGCGGATGGTTCATCGCCGTCGGCCTGGCGCTCTTCCAGCAATGGGTCGAAAACGGGATGCTCGAATGGTCCGCCCGCTGGCAACGGGAACATGCGCCCGTGCGGGAATCCCGAACCGCCATTGGAAGGACCGGGAATGTGGGCGGATCCACCCGCGTCGTCCTTATCCTTCATGACGAGGGCCTGCAACCGCTGCCGCATTACCTCCGGATCGCAACCTACTCGCAGTGGGAGGAATTCGACGACACCTGGATTGCGCCTGCTGCCGCCTTCGAAAAGGTCGAGGGATCTCCCGACGAATGGGTGCTGGCAAGCGGCACCAACCATCTCTCAAGTGTCGTCGAAGCCGAGTGGGCCCGGAACAGCACCGAAGGTCTGCTTCCCCTTCCAACCGGCACCCGTGTGCTTCGGGATTTCACCGCCGAAAAGGTGGAGCAAACTCTCTACGGGGCCGTGCGTGCCGACGTGCGCGGCAGCGTGGTCGCCTTTCGCGCCGAGCAGGCGCCGCATGCATCCTGGGAAAGCGAACCCACCGCGTCGGACCATCACGGCGTACCCGACGTCGAGGGACCCGTCATCCGTGAGGTCGCCCGCGAACTCGGCCTCCAACCCGGCATCGCCGCCAATGAGGCGGTTCGCCGCTTGCGGCAATTCTTCAGCTCGCGCTTCCAGTATTCGACCGACCTGGTCGATACCCCGGCCAAGGATCCGCGCGCGCGCACGGCCCTGGGCCGCTTTCTGGTCGGGCATCGGAGTGGCCATTGCGAATACTTCGCCACCGCTGGTGTCCTGCTTCTTCGAGCGGCGGAGATCCCCGCGCGGTACGCCACGGGGTTCCTGGTGGATCCCAACGAGCGCGATGGCAATCTCGTCGTCGTCCGGGAGTCCCAGGCGCATGCGTGGGTTCGGGTGTGGAACGACGGCGCGTGGGAGGACTTCGATCCCACCCCCGCGGTGGACACCCCAGCCACCCTGGGATGGAGCTCGCGGTTGGCGCGACGATGGAGTGCCCTGCGTTTCGCCATGTCCCGGTGGTGGTGGCTCGATGAGAAGCCGCTCCTCCGACAGGCGTATTGGCTCACCGTCCCCCTGCTGGCCGCGCTGATCTGGCGATTCCGGCGGATTCGAGCCGCCTCTCACCGGGCCGCGGCCCGATTCGCGCTGGGTCGGCCTCAGTGGCCGGGCACCGATTCCGAGTGGCTGCAGTTCGAGGACGCGCTCTCCCTGCGGGGATGGTCACGCCGGCATCACGAGTCTCTCAGGAGCTGGCTCGACCGCCTGGTCCTGGCGGGCTGGATGCCGCCGGAACTCGAGAAGGCGGTGGAAGCCCTCTCGCTGCATGAGCGGTTGCGCTTCGATCCCCATGGCCTCGGCGCGCACGAGCGCCTGACCCTCCACTCCCTCGTGGTCTGTCTCGTCCAGACGTTCGCCCCCACTTCCGTCCGGGTCAGGTCTGTCGCCGCCACCACAACATCAATTCCAGACCTGTCCGATTCGGGTAGGAACGCGGCACCCAGCCCTCGAGAAGATCAAAACTCGGCGTGAACCTCGTCATCAGTTCCTCCTGCGTGCATCCAAAGGGCGGCCCCTCGCGATCTCCAATCATGTAATGCACGGCCAGGAGATGGCCATCCGGCTGAAGCCATCGGCCCACCGCGGCCTGGTACAAATCCCGTTCCGTCGGATCAATCGCGCAGAAGAGCGTGTGTTCAAAGATCCAGTCGAAACGCTTCCATGGATCGTCCCGGAGAAAATCTCCCTGACGCACTTCGCCTTCCAGCCCCTTCTCTCGAAGCCGCTCGCGACTGAGGCGCACCGCCGACGGGGCCAGGTCGAGCCCCGCCGCCCGAAAGCCGTGGCGCGCCCATGTCATGACGTCATGGCCGGTGCCGCATCCCGGCACAAGCGCCGAGCCCCGCGGCAACTCGGGATGTCTCCTTAAAAAATCCACAAGACCAGGCGAGCCGGACCCTTTCTCCCAGGGCATGTCACCGCTGCGGTAGCGCTCTTCCCACTCCGCGGAGGTCATCATCGCCGGCATTCTATCGCGGGAAGAGGCTGTTTCCCAGCCAGACGCGCCCCGGCCGTCAACATTCCCGGACATCGACGAAACACCGGCACCAGGACCGTCGACCAGCGTGGCGTCATCGCCAGGTGGGCAATCCAATGCGAGAGCCGCACCCGGACCGCAAACGCCCGCCTCCAGTCTGAGGCGTAAGCACGGCCGAGACGATCGCGCGCCGCCGCGGTCCAATCCACGGGATCGCGGCCCGTGAGACCCCGGCAGAGCAATTCGGCCCCCAGCAGCGCCATGGTGATCCCCTCCGCTATCACAGGATGCGCCTCGCCGGCCGCGTTTCCCACGCGGAAGATGCCCCCCTCGTATGCGGAGCGAAGGCCCGGACGGATGGGACCCGCGGACAGCCATTCGCCATCCCGCGCGGCATCCCCCAACGCCTCCCGCACACCCCGGCAGGACCGCAACAGGTGGTCCCAAACGATCTGAGCGGCCGGCCTGCCGGCGTGGGTAGCCTCAGGCCCCGCCAGCAGCGCCTTCCGGACACAACAGGATAGACTCACCCGGCCAGCGTCGGTGTGAACGAGTCCCCCGTAGCCACCCGGAAATGACAGGAGCGGCATCAGGTCTGCCGGGAGTCGGCTCGACCGGAAATGCGCCTTGAACCCGAGCAAGTCCGCCGGGGCCGCCCCCGCCCGCAATGGCTGGGTCGGCAAACTTCCGGACTCCCAGGAACCGTGCGCTGCCACCACAACCCGTGCCGTTAGGCGGTGGCGCTGGCTGTCCTCGCGTTCGACGCACTCACACTCGAAGTCCCGGCCGCATGGCCGGACGGCCGTCGCCGAACAAGGTTGCCAGACCGTCACACCCGTCCGCACTCCCTGCCGCAGAAGCAATGTGTCCAGGTGCTCGCGCCCGAGCGCTCGCCCCCATCCGCCGCGGTCGCCCTCTTCCGTGTCCCCCGGCGCTCTCGACGCGACCATCGCGTCGCCTGCAAACAGGCCGATGCGCCGCACCGTCAATCCTGCGACGCCGAGAAAGGCGTCCAGGATACCGAGGCCATCCAGGACGGAATACGAGGCAGCCGACACAAACTCGCCGCAGACCTTTCGACGCGGGAAGACGGACCTTTCCACCAGCGCAACCGACCATCCCGCGCGCGCAAGCCCCAGCGCCGTCGCGCCCCCTGCAGGTCCGGCCCCGATCACGACGGCGTCCACATCCACACCCATCGAGGTTTCACGCCTCCTTCCGAGCAACGAAGAGATGACTGAACAGCCCCGCACGCGATTCGTTCAAACGCCAACCGCGCCGTTCGGTCCACAGGCGGGTCAGGTCCCTCTCCCGAAAACCCGCCCGGACGCTGGCAACTGCGTCGTGGCGTGTGACGCCGTTGCAGCCGAGGCATCCGACCAGGCGCGAGGCCCATAGAACAAAGGGCGCTCGCCGTGGTTCGCAAGCGACCACCACGGCCGCCCGGGACGCTGCCAGCGCAAACAATTCCCGGAGGCGCTCTTCCTCCAGGTGGTGCAGGAACAGGTTCGCGACCAGGGCTTCGCCCGGCAGCCGCGTCGCCTCCGCCAGCCACGGGTGGACCTCCGCTTGAACCGCCTCCCATCGAACGCCGGCACGTTCCGCGGCGGACCGCGCGGATGGATCGATCGCCATCAGGCGATCCACAACGACGATCCCGATCCCACGCCATTCCTGCGCATTCGCAAGCGACCGGGAGAGATTGCAGGCGAACCAACCGTCGCCGGCACCAAGGTCGATCAGCCATTCCGGCCGGAACCCCTGCCTCGAGCACTTCATCAACGCGCGTTGAACGTGGCCGACATGCCCCATGATCCGATTGAGACGGCGCAGATCCCGCCGCGAACGCCTCGCAGCGGCAGCCCGCGGCGGCAGTTCGTCCAGCCACTCCGGTTGCAACTCACGATTCATGGCCCTCCACCATCGGACCTATTCGACCTCGAGGAGCGCGCCATGGCTGCTGAACCCCGCCCCAAACGATGCCAGCCACCAGGTGCCGCCCGGCGCCTGCCCGTCGAGGGCGGCCTTGAGCACGAACAACGCAAACGGACTGCTCAGGTTTCCGTACCCATGGAGCACCGCGGCGCTCCAACGGGTGTCTCCGGCCGAAAGCCGCAGGCGCTCCTCCAGCGCCACCAGGACGTCGCGGCCGCCCGCGTGCAACATCCAGCCGGTGATCTCCTCCCGCCGGCGCGAGCTCCCCGCCAGCACCTGCGTGAGCACCGTCTCGGCGTGTTTCGCCGCAAGGGATGGCACCTGGCGCGCAAGGATGTTGCGCAGCATTCCATGCCGCTGTTCAAAGCGGAGGTAGTCGCGATCTTCCACCGCGAGGAGTGAACCGGTCGCCTTCCATTCGATCCGTCGGCGGCCGGGCCGCGGCTGGGAAGAAAGAACGACCGCGCCCGCTCCATCCCCGAACAGGCACGCGCTGATCAGGACGCCCGGATCGTCGTCCAGGTAAAACGCCGCGCTGCAGACCTCGACGCAAATGCAAAGGACTTTGTCCGCCTGTCCGGATGCGAGCAGGGCATCAGCCGTCCGCAAGCACGGCAGCGCAGCTCCGCAGCCTTGTCCCACCAGGTCCAGGGCAACCACGTCGGATCGCAATGCAAGGCGTTCAACCAGATAGCTGGTCAGACCCGGGCACAGGTAACCGGTGCATGTGCTCACCACGACAGCGTCGATGCCGTCACGCGGAATGCCCGCCGCCGCAATGGCCTCTGCACCCGCCGCTGTCCCCATCGCGGGTGCGTGTCGGAGAAATCGGGCATGCAACGCATCCGGGTCCAGTTGAAAGGCCTCGCTCAGCGGATCCAGGGCGAGATGACGACTGCCGATGCCGTTCTCCCCCAGAAGGACCTTGCGAAGGATGGCCCGGGATCGAAGCGACAGACGTCGAAATTGGATGGAGTCCCTCAATGCTTCCCAGCACTCCCGTTGCGCATACCGCCGCGGGGGTACTGCCGTGCCCAGACTGATGAGGAACATCGTCCCGGCCATTCTAGCAGGAACCCGGCCAACGCCAATCTCGGTTCGACACCCTCGCGAATTGCCACGGTCGTCGGGTCAGGTCCGGGTATCGCAAGGAGCAATCGGCATCGGCTATCCAACAAATGACCTGTCCCTTTATCTCTGTCCCTTTATCTCAGAAGAGACGCCACCCAAAAAGCCCGAAGGCCCGCTGCCTGGCGGGAGGCAGCGGGCCTTGTAAATCAGTCCGGCGTCGGGTGCCGGTCAGGCGGGAACGTTCGGATCGTATTCCCGATCTTTGACAATGCCCGGCATTGGGATCGGGTACCGCCCGTTGGGACCCGATCGCAGCGGAGGCGGCGAGTCCATCGTCCATTTGTCCGCGTCCGGGGCGTATTCCATATCGTGGTTGAGCATCTGCTCGAAGGTGATCTCCTGCCCCGTGTGTGCGGCCATGCGGCCCATGGAGCTCGTCAGGCTGGCCTCCACACCGCGTTTCGCCTCGTTGTACGGCTTGTCGTCGCGGATGGCGTCCATGAGGTCGTTCCATTCGTTCGTATAGGGATCCCGCTCGTCCTCCGCAACCCGGGAGACCCAGATCCGGTCGGAATCCGGATTCTGGCCCTTGTAAGTGCTCGAGGGCAGGCCGCAGTCGTTGGCCTTCGAGACAATCGCCATGCCTTTGGAACCATGCGCATAGCTCGAATAGATCGGCAGGCAGCCGTTGATGCAGCGCCCATCCATGATCATCTTCGATCCGTCGGCGAAGGTGTACTCCACCGAGTAGACGTCGAAGTTCTGGTCCACGCACATTTCACCGTTGGCGGTCTGGCGATAGTGCCGGCCGCCGAGGGCCTGGGCCTTGATCGGCCACGCATTTTTCATCCAGCAGAGGTGATCGATGTGATGGATGTAGAAGTCATTGAAGCACCCGCCGCTGGCCCACAGGAAGCTATGGAAGTGCCGGATCTGCCAGAGCAACTCGCTGGGTTCGCCCGGCCATTTCGTCGAGAACGCCGATCCGACCGGCCCGTGCATCCGGTAACCGCGCAGCAGCACGAGGTCCCCGATCTCGCCGTCCTGGATTCGCTGATGCAGTTCCTGCAGGGCACGGCTGTGTCGCGACATCAGGCCGACGCCGACCTTCAGGTTTTTCGCGGACGCCTCCTCCGCGAGCTTCAACAGCCGCCGCGAGGTGGGACCGTCCGCCGACAGCGGTTTCTCCATGAAGACATTCAGGCCCTTCTGGATCGCGTAGGTGAAATGGACCCACCGAAAGGCCAGGGGCGTCGTGAGGATCACGACATCACCGGGCTTCAGGCAATCCATCGCGTTCTTGTAGGCGTCGAAACCGATGAACTTCTGGTCGTCCGGCACCTCGACGCGGCTCGAAACTTCATTCCGCTTCAGCGCCTTGTAACTGCCCTGCAGGCGGTCGTCGAAGACGTCGGCCATCGCAACGAGACGGACAGGACCCCGCTTGACGGAAAGCGCATTGACGGTCGCCCCACTGCCGCGCCCGCCGCAGCCGACCAATGCAACACTGACGGTGTTGTCTTCGGCGGCATGGACGCGCGGAATCGCAACCCCCGAAAGGGCCGACACCGCGGCAAGCGTCCCGGTCGTCTTGATGAATTCACGACGGGTGGGGGAAGCGCCTTCTCTTGGCTGATGGTTCATGCCGAGAATCGTTTTGCCGGGCAGAATCGCTGTCAACCTTGAAAACGTGACCGGCAGTCGCCCGCCGGGTAAGCACAAATCAGACCAGCCGCGCCGATCCGTATTTCCCTACCGGAACTTACTCTGAGCTTACTCATTTCCCTACTCGGCGGCCGGAACCGGCCGGAACCGCCCCCCGTAGCCACCGACGTGAGGACGCGGGCCCCCGCTTGTTTCGGATCCCGAGGGTAGTCCCGGTTCGCGGATCAACCCTGGGCCTGGCTGCAGCACGCCCTGGCGCGCGTGAGCTCAACGCGGGACGTCACGGTCCCTTCCGCGACACGGGCGGCAACACCAGACCTTTCGGTTCCCTTTTCCACCAGTTCCCCGTCAGGCGCTTCTCCGCGGGTGTCGTGAAGTGGTACTCGAATCGCCGCGCCCGAAGATACCGGGGTGGAGTGTCTGGAAAGGGATTCTCCTGAACGAGATCCAGCACGGTCGGGCTCCCTTCCATGAGGCGCAGACAAAACTGCCCGAACCACGGGCTGACTCCGGCGCCTGCCGGCCGCAGGGCCTCGAACCACATCTGCCAATCCAGCCGGGGCTGATGGGGCTCCACGAAACCCGGCCGCCGTCCCAGCGGACCCGGCTTGTACTTGAACACATACGGCAACCATGTCTCTCCATCCTGGCTGCCTTCGACGATGATCTCGTACCGTGGCCGTGTCATCACACGAAACAAACCGTAGGAATTCCAACTTCGCAGGGACGACGAGGCGGCCGTGAGGCTCAGCACCCACTCGGGCCACGGAAGCCGGACCCGGCAGTTGTACGCCATCTGGACGGTCGTGATCAGGAGGATGAAGACGGCGGCGATCCGGCCAGCCCAGCAGCGCAGCGGCACGAGACCCTGCCACCCCTTCCCTTCCCGGTCCAAATCCGGGTTCGTCCCCGGATCACCTTCGACCGTCGGCGAGCGTTTGGAGGGACCTTCTCCGCCCGCTGGGGATGTCATGATTTCCTCGCCCGGACCAGAACGGGACGCAAGGCGAAGCTTGCGCGCGGCCGACCGCAACCAGGCGTCATCGAGCAGTGGAATACACAGTGTGATCGTCAGCAGGTTGAAGAACGTGTAATTGCCGGTCAGCGCGATGAGTGCCTCGAGGCCCGCGGTGAGGCCGGCCGCCCAAAGGCGCAGCCGCCGCGGACCGAAGTAGAAGAACGGCGCCCCCAATTCCACCGCAAACATCACCGTGCACGATGCCTTTTGACACCCCATCGGCAATTGATGGGCCCACCAGCCGATCCAGGTCGGCAGCGGCTGGGTCTCGTAATGGAACGTCAGCGCCGTCAGGTCGAGCCACGTCGGGTCATCATAGATCAACTTTGTCAGGCCGGACTGAAACATCAGGCGGAACAACAACCATCGCAGCAGCCAGATCGACAGCGCGGAGGGGGGCGAGGCGCGCGCCCGTCCCAGGGTCCAGGTTCGTGGCGCGAATAGGATCGCAAGGAAGCCGCTCTCCAACAGGAGCGTGTCCCACTGAAACGATAGAAACTCCTGTCCAACGACCGACAGCGAAAGATACAGGCCCCAAAGTCCGATCAGCACCGGCACTGGCGCGACACCCGCGACGAGCAGGATCGAGAGCACCGCGCCCGCGACGCAGAGACCGTTCAGAAAGCCGTCGCCCGCGTCCCACCAACACAGGGTCGGAACCCTCATGAGGCGCGAGAACCATCCCACATCCGACAACCGGATGTGTTGGTAGGTCATCCAGTCCGTGGCGGGTAGAATGCCGTGGCTCCCGACCAGGCCTTCGACCTGCACCCACAAGGACAGAAACGCGATCAGGTAGACCAGGCCGACGACCCGGAGGAACAAACCGCGGGTCAGGGCGTAATCGGGAGGACGGAAGGGCGCGCCCCATCCAAGGCGCGTGAGCCAGGAGAACACGGAGCGGTTCCTGGCGACCACGCTGTAGCCGCATTCGGAGAGCCACGCGAAGGCGGGCAAGGTCCGATAGGTGCGCAAAAGCCATTGCCTCCGGGAGTTGAGGGCGAGGACACGGAAGACCGCCTCCGCCCCGCTGAACACCGCTCCATCGGTGTCCACGAGTTGCACCGAACGCTCGAATCGTTCCGGCGGGATCTCCGGAAAACGCCCGCGCGCCTGCTCATCCTGGAAGGGAACGAATACGATCCCGGCCCCGGCGGTCCCCTGCCATCGCCGCACCCAGAACGTGCAGAAATGGCAGTCCCCATCGTAGAAGAGGTGGGGCATCGACGGCGGATGAGCGACGCGCGGTTCCTCCGGCACCCGCGCAGCGTGCCTCGGTCAACGTCCCTGGTCATCCCCGGAAGCGACTTGCCGCTCCGAAGGATTCCTCCAATACCATGCACTGACCCCTTTTCACCCCTCGGATCCCGCAACTCACCCCGCAGTTCCCGCAACCCGCCCCAAACCGCCTGCACCTCAGGAGCCGCTCAGGACACCTAACGCCCTGTTTCATTTCAGCTTTATGAACCCAAGCCCCTCATTCGACGCCGTCCATCCCGTCCACCGTCGCCGCACGCAGCCCGGACCGGTCAGGTGCTGGTGGTGCGTCGGCCTGCTTTTGATCGCGGCATCCGCCGCCGCTGATCCTGTCATCGACTGGAATCACGCCGCGCTGAGCGCGGTGCGCGCAGTGAAGGAGAATCCTCCGAGGGCCTCCCGCTGGATGGCGATCGAACACATCGCCATCGACGACGCCGTCAACGGCATTCAGCGCACCCATCGGCCTTACCTGGTGAGCGACATGGCGCCTGCGGGGGCCTCTCTCGAGGCGGCCATTGCGGCGGCGGGCTTCACGACGTTGAACGCGGCATTCACCAACGCCGAGGTGCGATCGACGAATTTCGTCGCCCTCTACGAGGCCCAGCTCGCGGCGATCGCCGAAGGCCAGCCCAAAGCCGACGGCATCGCCTGGGGCCAATCGGTGGCCCAGGCCGTCCTCAACCTCCGCGCCGGCGATGGATGGGATGTCGTCGTCCCCTATACTCCGTCGGGATTGCTGGGGCGATGGAAGCCGACGCCTCCGGGTTTCGCGCCGTTTCTTCTGCCTGGATGGGGGCGTGTCACGCCGTTCTCGATGACGTCAGGTTCGCAGTTTCGTCCCCAGCCGCCTCCGCCGATCACCAGCGTGACGTATGCCTTCGACGTCAATGTCCTCAAGACCTATGGAGGTGCCACCAGCACGGCCCGCACGACGAATCAGACGGAGGTTGCGTTCTTTTGGAATGACAATCCCGGGACGGAGACGCCGCCAGGCCACTGGAACGCCATTGCCGGCGAGATCAGCGTCGCTCGCGGCCTCACCGTCGTGGAGAACGCGCGGCTCTTTGCCCTCCTCAACATCACCCTGGCGGACGCCGCGATCTCCTGTTGGGACGCGAAATACTTTTACGATTACTGGCGCCCCATTGATGCCATTCGGAAGGCGGCGGATGACGGGAATCCGGAGACGGAGGCGGACCTCATCTGGGAAGCACTCATCTTCATGCCGCCGTTTCCCGACTACACGTCGGGGCACAGCACCTTCAGCCGCTCGGCAGCGACCATCCTGGCAGGATTCTTCGGTACGGACGGCATTCCCTTCACCACGACGAGCGACGGCCTTCCGGGGGTGACACGCAGCTACCCGGGCTTCAGTGCCGCCGCCGACGAGGCCGGGATCAGCAGGATCTACGGGGGGATTCACTATCCTTCGGCCAATCTCCAGGCCCAGGCCTGCGGCTACCGGATTGCCCAACAGGTCCTTTCCTATTACCTCCAGCCGACGACCGCCCTGCAATTCAGCCAGATTGTGCGCTCGGGCTCCGAAACCCAGATCGAACTCCAGGGGGAAGCCAATCGGACCTATGAGATTCGGGCCTCCTCGGATCTGAAGACCTGGGAAACCATCGCGACTCTCTCGTCCGTCGACGGGCGGATCCGATTCCGAGATCCCAACGCCGGAGACCACCAACTGCGGTTCTACCACGCCAACGCCCAGTAGAGTCCGCCGGTCACCTGCCCGGCAGTCGCTCCTGTTTCAGGTTCGCGGGAATCGCGGCGAAGTGGGGATCCCGATGCACTAACACGGCCCCCGTGGCGGCCGCGCCAGCCGCGATGACCGCGTCGATCACCGGCAGGCGAGCCCGCGACGCCCGGCGGAGTTCGATGGCTTTGAGACAAAGCGGGAGGTCGGCCTCCACGACGCGCTCGAACAGGGGCAGGTGCTCGTTCCACTCCATGTCGAATGCCTTTTCCCGCCCGCCGGCCCTTAACCGCGCCCACAACTCGACGGCCGTCAGCGCCGAAATACCGACGGACACCGAACGATCGTGGAACAATGCCTCAACCCGTTCCCGTCCGGGTTCGTCAAAGAAGAAGGCGAAAAAGGCGGAGGAATCCAGCAGATGGGTCATGATCAGACCTCCTCCGCATCCTCCTGTTCGCGTTCCTGGATCAGATCGCGAACCGGATCACTTCCTTTTCGAAGGTACTTGCGGCCGCGGCCGGCAAGCCGCGTGGCAATCTCCGCCCGGCTCATCTTCCGCCGGCCCACCAAAGCGCCGTCACGGGTTGCGGTCCATTCAATCTGAACGCCTGGGTGAAGGTCGAGGGCCTTGACGAGTTCCGCAGGCAAGGTGACCTGATTCTTTCCAGTCACAGTCGTGACCATGGGAGACTGCTTACCAAGGAGACCGGCGATTTCAAGGAGAATGGCGCACACTGGACCGGTGCGCCGACCTCTAGGACATCCTTCCCCGGTCCGCCCTTCCGCGCGCCGCGAGGGCCCGCCGCAGTCTTTCGCAACTGCCGACCAACCGTCCCGCGCCGGCCCGTTCGAAGACGGTGGCGGCGGCGTTACGTTCCAGCGCCGCCGATTCCTCGTCGCCCTCGGCGTCGAGCAGCTCGGCGAGACGGCATCGAGCCTGGGCAGCGAGGATTGGGGCGGCCGCAGCCTGCCAGTCGCGAACGGCCGCGCGCAGGAGGACGATGGCCTCGGCCGGGAAACCCTCGGCGGCCCGGACCTCCGCCTGGGCGCGGGCCACCAGTGCCTGGAGCACCTGGGTCGAGACAAGCTCGGGCTCGGCCTCGATGTCTGCGAGTGCCCTCCGGGCATCTCCAACATCGCCGGCGGCGGCCGCGGCAAGCGCGTAATAGGCGAGGGCCTGTCCGCGTTTGATCCGCGTGGACCAGGCATTGTCCGCGAGGGTTCGTCGCAGCAGGCGCGCGGCAACCGCCGGATTCCCCTCGGCGAGGCTCAGCAGCGACAGGCCGAACTGGGATTCCCAGCCCAGTTGAGTGGCCTTCCCGAAGGCCGCGCGCGCCTCCGCGAAGGCCCCTTTCGCGACCAGGACATCTCCCAGGACCCGCCAGGCCTCGCCTTCCGCCCACGGGACCTGTCGCGCGAGATGCTGAATGGTGGCGCGGGCCTCCGCCTCCGCCGCGTCGAGATCTCCGTGGACCGCAAGCACCTCGCTGCGGTGGAGGCGGCACAGCCCGGGATAGCCCGCCAGTCCCTTCCCGGCGCACCACCGGGTGAACTGCTCTGTCCACTGGACCGCGCGCACCCAGTCGGTGCGGTTCATCGACGAGAAGATGACGCAGCAATAAACCTGTCCACCGGCCCAGGGGCTAAGGCCATCCGCCACCACGGCGACCCCGGCTTCGTCGAGAGCCGCGACGCCTTCCCGAATCCTTCCGAGGTACAACGCCGCCTCGCCACCGTACGCGAGTCCAAGCCCCGCCAGGTCCGCGTCGTCAAACCGCTCGCCGAGGTCCTGCGCGAAGTGGGCGTGTTGGAGTGCCTGCTCGAGTTCATTCCGCATAAGGGCCATGCGGGCGCCGACGAGATGCAGGTACCCCTTCTCGCGGCAGGGACCTTCCTGATTCAGGAGCCGGTCGGCCCTTTGGAACCAGCCGTTGGCGAGTGCGGGTTCGCGCCACTCGAGACGCAACTGGGCGATGAGAATGGCGGCCCAGGCCGCGCGTCGCCGGTCGCCGAAGGTCCGGAATGTCGCAACCGCCCGTTCGAGCGGCAGGATCGCCTCGTCCGGTCGCCCCGAGCATTGCGCCGCTTGAGCCCAGGACTGCAGGTCGTCGGTCGTGAGGTCTTCCAGGGAATCGATTTCCCGGAACCTCCTGATGACCCCATCCCAGTCGCCCCGCGCGCATGCCGCCCGACCGGCCGCCAGCCTCGCATCGACTGGGTCCGTCGCTGGTCCGCCAGCTTCGACGCGAAATCGATAGCCCTGGCGAGGATGGGTGCGAATCGCATTGCGCGCCCCCGCCTGGGCCAGGGCCGTCCGGGCCAGGCTGACGGCGCGTTGAAGCGATCCATCCGTCACCAACACACCGGGCCAGACTGTCGTCAGGAGCTCATCCTTGGGCACCACGCGTTCGCAATTCCGCGCCAGGTACACGAGGAGATCGAAGACCCTCGGTTGCAGCGCCAGCACACGGTCGCCGGCCCGCAGTTCGCGGGCCGCCTCGTCGATCTCGAAGGTGGCGTAACGATGGACCATCAACCGGCCGTGTAACCCGTCGACTTCAATCCCAATCACAATAAGGAAAAGATAAGGTCTCGGGAAGGACATGGAATGCCCCGATGGGGGAGAATGCGACCCGGTTCATTCATGAAAATGCAAACGTCCATGTCCTCTCCCTCACTATCCCAAGAGATCCTCCTCGAGTTCCGCGGCACCCTCCGTGGACCTGTCCTCACCGCGGCCGACGCCGGATACGACGCCGCGCGCGCCCTCTACAATGGAATGATCGACAAACATCCCCGGGTGATCGCCCGCTGTCTGGACGTCGCGGACGTCGTCACCGCGGTGCGCTTCGGCCGCAGCCAGGGACTCCTGACGGCAATTCGCGGGGGCGGCCACAATGGCCCGGGTCTGGGCAGTTGCGATGATGGCCTTGTCATTGATCTTTCGCTGTTGAAGGGCATTCGTGTGGACCCCGCCCATCGGACCGTCCGCGTGGAGCCCGGCTGCACATCGGGCGAGGTCGACCATGCGACCGCCGCCTTCGGACTTGCCGTGCCATTCGGGATCGTCTCCACCACCGGCGTCGCCGGACTCACGCTCGGTGGCGGCATCGGCTATCTCACGCGCAAACATGGTCTCACCATTGACAACCTCCTCGAGGCGGATGTGGTCCTCGCCGATGGAACCTTCGTCACCGCCAGCGCGACCCAGCATTCCGACCTTTTCTGGGCCCTCCGCGGCGGCGGCGGCAACTTCGGGGTCGTGACCAGCTTCCTGTTCCGGGCGCATCCCGTCAGCACCGTCTTCGCCGGCCCAATCTTCTGGGCGGCGGCGGACGCGAAGGCGGTGATGACCGCCTACCGCGACTTCCTGCCGGGGGCGCCGGAGGAACTCGGCTCATTCGTCGGTCTCAAGACCGTGCCCTCGACCGATCCCTTCCCGAAGGAGCATTGGGGACGGCGCGTCTGCGGGGTGATCTCCTGCTTCAACGGCCCTCCCGCCGACGGTGCCAAGGTCATGTCCCGGCTCCTGCAAGCCGCGCCGCCGCCGCTGTTCAACTGGATGGGCGAAATGCCGTTCCGGGCGATCCAAAGCCTCTTCGATCGCCTGCTGCCCACCGGCCTCCAGTGGTACTGGAAGGGCGACCTGGTGAAATCCCTGTCCGACGCGGCCATCGACACCCACATCGCCCAGGCGGCCAGGGCCCCGAGCGATTTGTCCCTCATGCACCTCTACCCCATCGACGGCGCCGTCCGCCGTGTCGCCGGCGACGCGACCGCCTGGAGCGGGCGCGACGCCACCTGGTCCATGGTCATCGCCGCCGTCGATCCCGACCCGGCGAAGGCCGAGGCCTTGAAGGCGTGGGGGCGCGCCTATTGGAACGCCGTCCACCCCTTCAATCTCGAGGGGGGCTACGTCAACTTCATGATGGATGACGAAACGGTGGGCCGGGTGCGTGCCGCCTATGGCGACAACTATCCACGCCTGGCCTCCGTCAAGGCAAAGTACGACCCCGACAACTTCTTTCGGGTGAACCAGAACATTCGGCCGTCGGCGGGAATCGGTGTGGAGGCCCCGAAGTAGGGGAATGCCCCGGGACTCTAATTCTCCACCCGGTTATGGAGGGAACCCGTTGCGCCACACGGTGGCCGCCTGAAGGACATTGTCGAGCTGCGCCGAGGTGAACGGCTTGACCAGGTGCATCTGAAATCCCGAAGCCTGGCTCCGCGCCTTGTCCGCGGCGCTTCCGTACCCGCTCATCGCCGCCGCGAAAGGCGGTTGGCGCAGGCAGGCGCGTCCCAGGAGGTCCCAGCCCAAACCGTCGGGCAGGCCGATGTCGCTCAACACCAGGTCACACGGGCCCTGTTGGAGCTGCAAGAGCGCCTCCTCCAGGCTGCGCGCCGCCCGGACGACGTGCCCGCGACGCTCGAGCACGATCTGAAGCCAGCGCCGGGTTTGGGCATGGTCCTCCACCACGACAATCTGCAAGACCCTCGCTGGAGGCCCGGGCGTCATGAAGCAGGCCGCACCGTCGGAAGGCGGACGGTAAAGGTGGCGCCGGTTCCGGAGCCGGCGCTCTCCGCGCGGATGGTCCCTCCATGCGCCTCGACGGTGGCCTTCGCGATCGCCAGCCCCAGGCCAAGCCCGCCGTACTTTCGGGCCGTGGCCTCGTCCTCCTGGCGGAACGATTCGAAGATGTGCGGGAGCACTTTGGGCGAGATGCCCCGGCCGTTGTCCAAAATCGTCACCACGATGGCCGCCGGTTCATTCCTGGACCGCACCTCGAGTACCCCGCCATCCGGGGTGAATTTCGAGGCGTTCTTCAGGAGGTTCCAGAAGACCTGTTGAAGTCGCCGCGCGTCACCGCTGAGCCGGGTATTCGTCGCCTCGAGGGAAAGGCGCAGGTCCTGATTTCTCTCCTGCATCTCGCCCTTCGAGATGTCGATGGCTCTGTGCAAGGCCGCGTGGATGTCCATTGGAGCGATTTCCAGCTCGAACCGGCCCCGTCCGATCCGGGTAAGGTCGAGCAGATCGTCGATGAGATGCGTCTCGAGCGTGATGTTGCTGCGGATGATCTGGAGGCCCTCGGTCACTTCGGTGGGCAGGTTCTGGCCCTCGAGAATGGACTCGGTGATCATCAGGGACGGCGTCAGGGGCGTTCGAAGTTCGTGCGAGAGCATGGCGAGGAACTGATCCTTGGCGCGATTGGCGGATTCGGCCTCCTGTCGGGCCCGCTGGGTTTCCGCGAAGGCGGCCTCGAGATCCGTGCGGCTCTTCGCGATGGCCTCTGCCGCCTCCTTGGCGACGGTCTCGTCCCGGAGGATCTTCACGAAACCGACGGTCTCGCCGTCCGTGTTGCGCATGGCCATCATGACGCCGCTGCCCCAGAAACGGCTGCCGTCCTTTCGGAAGTGCCAGCGCTCGTCCCCGGCCCGGCCTTGTTCGAGCGCCGTCCGTGCCTCCAGCTCCGGCAGGGCGGCGTTTTGATCATCGGCCCCAAAAATAAAATCCAACGTCCGTCCGATCGTCTCGCGCGCCGTCCAGCCCAGGATCTGTTCGGCGCCGGCATTCCAGGTTGTAATGCGCCGTCCGCGATCCAGGCCGATGATCGCGAACTCGCGGGCGTTCTCGAGGACCAACCGAAAGCGTTCCTGCGCCGATGTCAGTTCCCGGCGGATCCGCTTCTGATCGGTGATGTCGAGAAACGTGAGGACGATTCCGCAGATCTGATCCTCCGGCGTCCGATACGGCAGAAGGCGGGCGAGATAGGAGGGTTTGTCGCCATCGCCCACCTCCCGTTCGATCGGTTGAAGATCCCTCAGGACCTTCACTGCGTCCCCCTGCAAATCGGGATAACAGATCCGGTCCTTGATATCGGCGATTGGTCGTCCGATATCGCCCGGGATGAAATGAAAGAGATCCACCGCGGAGGGGGTGTAACGGACGATGCGAAAGTCGCGATCGAGGAACACCGTCGGAATGGCGGTGGAGGCCATCAGGTTGTGCAGGTCATTGTTCGCCCGGCTCAATTCATCGACCTTGCCCTTGAGTTCCTGATTGACCGTGTTCAGCTCCTCGTTCAGCGACTGGAGTTCCTCGCGACTGGCTTCAAGTTCCTCCGTGGCCGACCGGAGTTCCTCGTTCATCGCCTGAAGTTCCTCGTTCCCCGCCTTCAATTCCTCGGTGTTCGCCTCGGACTGTTCGACGGTCCTGCGAAGCTGCTCCTTGACTTGCTCTAATTCGTGCTCGATGACCTCGCCCGTGGTGGCCTCGGGTCCCCGGGTTAGCCCCGCGCTCGCGCCGGGCACGGTCCTTTCCGATGCGTCGAAGGAAATCAGGAAACAGCCCGGAGCGAAGTCGGTTGCGGGCGCCACGCGCAGGTCCACATCGTACCACCGGCCGTCCACCTCCATGGGCAATCGATAGACCCGAACCGGGGCCGCTGTCTCTGCCGCGCGATACAGCGCGCTCCGCAGCTCCAACCGGAGCATCGGATGCACGAGCCGGAAGATGTTCATGGTCGGCTCGCCTGCGTTCACCTGGAAGAAGCGACCGGCGTTCTCGGAGAGGTGCACCACCTCATGGCGCTGATCGACGACCACCGAAGGCGGTCCAAAACGCTCCGCCAGCTTGACATGAATCTCGCCCAGAGACGTTCGGTGCGTCGACCCGCGAATGCCCGCATAGAACGCGGGCGGCTGATCCGGCGGCAGGAAATTCTGCCCGGGGAGGAAGATCTGCCGTTCCGCGGGCACATTCACCAGCAACCGGTCCCGCGCGCCGAACGTCGGAAGCTCCACCCGGCCCTTGGACTCATGCAGGTAGATGCGGTGCTTTTTGTCCAGCGCGGGAAAGATGTCGGTTGCCTCCTCAATGGATTCGGAGGAACCCAAAAACAGAAGGCCGTTCGGCTGCAGCGCGAAATGGACGATCTCGACGAGCCGCGCCTGGGCTTCGCGACTGAGGTAGATCAGGAGATTCCGGCAGGAAATCAGGTCCATTCGCGAGAACGGCACATCCTTCAACAGGTCATGTGGGGCGAATAGAACGAGTTCACGCACCTCCCGCCGCACCCTGTAGCCGCCCGTCTCCTTGATGAAGAACCGTCTCAGGCGATCCTCGTTGACATCCGCAATAATGGTCTCCGGAAAAAAGCCGGCCCTCGCCACATGGATGGCGTTCGCGTCGAGATCGCACCCGAAGATCTGAAGCGGTGGGCGCATTCCGCTCTTTTCCGCATGTTCCAGGAGGAGGATCGCCAGTGAGTAGGCCTCCTCACCGGTCGCGCACGCCGGGGCCCACGCCCGCACCGGTTCGCCCGGTCGTTTCCCTTCGAAGACGCGATGCAGGTGGTGCGCCAGGGCTTCGAACGCGGTCCGGTCGCGGAAGAAATTGGTGACGGAAATGAGCAGATCCTGGATCAGCGCCCCGGTCTCGCCCGGATGGGTGCGCAGGAAGGCGAGATAGGTCTCCATATCCTCCAGGCCGTTGACCTGCATCCGCCGGCCAATCCGACGCAGAATCGTCCCACGCTTGTAGTAGGAAAAATCGCTTCCGGTCCGCATCCGCAGGAACAGGACGACCTCCCGCAGGGCGCCCTCTTCCCGGTCCTTATCGGAGACGAGAGCGCGGACCGGGTGGGGTCCGTCGTCCGGCGGCAACTGAATTCGCCGTTCTGAGGCCAGGTAGCCGACCAGCCGCCCGGGAATCTCCTCCACCCGCAACACCCAATCGACCATTCCCGTCGCAATCGCCGCCCTGGGCATTCCTCCCTGTTCGGCCTCATCCGGATCCTGGCAGATCGTCAATCCCCCGCGTTCCTTGATGCGCTTGATGCCAATGGCGCCATCCGCATCCGCGCCGGATAGAACAATCGCCGCAGCCCGCGCTCCGTGGCTGTCCGCCAGGGACCGAAAGAACAGATCCACGGCGACCCGACGTCCCGTCTCCCTTTCGAAATCCAGGAGGCGGAGGTGGCCATCGTTCGTGGAAAGATGCTTGCCGGGTGGGATCACGTACACCGTGTTAGGTTCCACCACAACGCCATCGGTGGCGGCCAGGACGCGCATCCGGGTCCAAAATCTGAGGAGTTCGGGCAGGGCGCTCTCGTGTTCAGGCGAAAGGTGCAACACCACAACGAAGGCAAACCCCGTGTCCGGCGGCATCACGGTGAAGAGACGCTGCAGGGCCTGGATGCTCCCCGCCGATCCCCCCAGACCGGCCACCGGCAGCGACTGAACCGGCTGTTTCCAAGCCGGTTCGTGGTTATCGCGCTGTAGTTCCTGGGTCGGATGCGATCCGGTCTCAGCCTCCGTGTCCGACTTCTGTTCTTGCCGGTCCTGAGTTGATCCGGGCATGTCTCAAGCTTACGACCGCCACGCGGCGTTTCCAGATCGAATCCTGGCTCGGCGCCAATCCGTGCGGATTCCTGGTTCATCGCTTGAAGGTCCAATGAACCCCAGTGCCGGACGCGGTCCTCCGAATTTGCCCCTTCCAGTCCTCGCAATCCGGTTGCAGAGGTCGGGCCGGATCCATTCCTCGGGCAGCGGATTCTCCGGCGACCTTCCCTCCGACTCCGCTCCGATCCCGACGCCTTCACCCGGCGGAAAGAAGCTTCGTCATGCACACACTTACCGGCGAATCGACGTACTCTCCAAACGGCGGGATCCGAATGAATCCGGCGCCCTCGTAGAGGCTGATTGCTTCCCGCTGGCGAATGCCGGTCTCCAGCACCAATCGCGACAGGCCGAGCGCGCGGGCTTCCGCTTCCAGCGCCGCGAGGATGGCCCGACCGATCCCGAGCCCGCGATGGGAGGGCTCCACGAACATCCGTTTGATTTCGCCTGTCCCGTCTTCGATTCGACGCACCGCGCCGCATCCAACCGGGTCGCCCTGCCGCCAGGCGACGAGAAATGCCCCCCGTCCATCGCCGACTTCGTCACTCTCGAGGCGAAAATGACACGCGCCTTCCTCCGGGTACTGTGCCGAAAGCTCCACGTTCAACGTGGCGATCAACGCCTGGGCTTCCACCGACCGGATGTCGGTCCGATGGATCGTGAGGTTCGGCGGAGCGGAGGGTGAGTTCATGTTGCCCGGGAGGTCACCAGAGTAACGGGCCCACCGCAACCCCGTCATCCGACCGCAACCGCCGACCTGTGGCCGCCAAAGCGTCCCTTTCCATGAGTGATGCGCGCCGGATCATGGTTCGGGGCCCGAAATGTGGCGCAGCGCCTCCCTCGCCAGTTCCGATAGCGTCGCAGGGGGGACCAGGAACCCCGGGGCGCCCGGCCGATCGACGCCGGTCTGTCCGGGGCGCCAGATCAGGTTCGTGCGACCCTTCAGTCTCTCAGGCAACGGCCAGTATTTCGTGAGGCCAGTGTCGAAGGCCAGGGAAGCCTGGACCAGGTAGCCGGGGCTCGAGGGGGGGGGAAAAAGGCCATACCTCTTTTGCATCCCGGGAGGCAGGGAGTCCGAAGGGGTCGCCTGCAACTCGCCTCCGGATGCAATCGCCTCGAGGAAGGGCACCGCCGGTTTCGCAGCCGGCCCATAGGCGGCGAACAGCAGCACGAGCGGCGGGGCCGTGGGAGCATGGGTGAGCCCGGGCAGAAGGCGTGGGATTGTTTCCGGGGCAATCGGGCCGATGCGGGCCACCAGGCGCGCGGCGAGACCCTCCAGCACGAGGGACCTGGCGTCCGAAAGCCGCGTTATCAAATACGGGAGCGCCGGGGCCGCGTTGCTTCCCAACTTGTCGAAGGCAAGAAGGAGAATCTCCGACAGCGGCAACAGGACCCTCATGGGAATTGGACCGGCGGACTTCGGCAGGTCCAGGCGCGCCGCATTCGAGGAATCGAGGCACGGCGCCATTTCATTCAGCAAATCCAGCCAGGCCAAGGTATGGCGGGTGCGCTCGATCCGGCTCTCCTGCAGGGCGAAGTCCACCTCGGCCAGACCGAGTCCCGGAAACTGCGAAAGAAACGTCGACTTGAGGGGATACCGTTCCGGCGCGAGCGCCGGGAGGGTGACAGCCGCCTGGGCGCGCAACTGGGGAATCGGCGAATCCAGCCATCGCAGCATCCAGGGTTCTGCCGCGGCGGCGTTGGTGCCCATCGCGGCGAGTTCCGTGGTGATCTCTGTCGTCACGATGCTGGTGGCCCAGCGGGTCTCGGGGATCGCCTCCAGGCCCCGGACGATTTCCATGACCGTGTCGGCGCGCCAGATCGGGAGGACCAACAGGGATTGACCGGCTTCCATTGCAAGGGCGCTGTTCGTTCCGCGAAGGACCCTCAACAGATGCGGCAGGGCGATCGCCTCGCGCCCGCGCAAGCCTCGCATCCATCGCATCGAACTCTCCTGGATCCGGGAAGGGAACTGATCGAATTGATTGGTGAATTCGCGCAACCAATCCGCCCGCTCGCAAGCGAGCTTCAGGACGTGGTCGACGTCGTCCCGCATCTCCAGGGCGGGATACCAGGTGGGTAACCGATCGCCGATCACCCGCGGCAGCACGCGTTTCAAGCGGCCATACATGGCAGCAAAGCGGCCATCGGCTTGGTTTGCCGCCGAGATCAACACCGGCATGGCATCAGGAGCACCCGCGGCGAGTTCTTCCACGCGGGGCCATCGCGCCGAAGGATCGAAGGGATCCTCCCGAATGAATCTCGGAAACCAATACCCAACCGGCCGGCCGGCGTAACGAGGACCCCGGTGCCACCCATTGAAGGCCAGGCAGGCGACGATCGCCAAACCCGCCGCCAAAAGGCAGCGCTGCCAGTTGCGTCGCATGGAATCCACGGGACCTCCGACAGCAAGAAGCCGGGCAGGGTCCGGCGTCAAGTGTCGCCCCGCGACACGATCGCCTCGTCGCAAAAGGGCGTCCGGGGGCTGAAGCCCGCGGACACCCTCGAGCGTCGCCCAACGACGCGCACACGGGGGGCGGATGGTTGGGTCAACGGTCGCCGGGCGAACGCCCCGGGCGGCAACCCTCGAGGCATCCAGCCTACGGACCGGTGGCTTCGTCGACACACTCGAACACGGTCAACGCTCGATCCACCCAGGTCAGGTCGTAGTCCACCGGCGTCACATCCACGTCCGCCGGCACAATCTCGACGATCTGATCATCGATCTGCAGCGGGTCCGACTCGAGGGTGTGTTCCACGTGGCAGTCCACGTTCCCTCCGATCTGCCCCACCTTGAGTAACTCAAAGGAATCGAAGTTGGGAAACATGGATGCCACCGCCATGGCGACATAGCCCCCCGTTCCATCCCGATTCATGCACAGGCCCGAAAAATCCGCGTCCGGCACATCATACACACTCATGCCGACCGCCAGACCATCGGACGCATCGAGATGAATCATTCCGCTGACCGTGCTGCGCGTCTCGACGGCATTCTCATAACCCTCCCATGAGGTGTACACATCGAGGCGGTCCCCGTTGAAATAGGCGTTCTGCAGGATCGTGCGACCGAATCCCTGGTAGGAATTCGTGGTGCGATAGAGCATCGCCCAGAGCGGATCGCCGTCCAGGGTCACCCGAAACACCGCGGGATCCGAAGCGTAGGATACGTAGGAGGAGGACAACGAGTAAGTGCCGGAGATCGCGAAGCCGTCCACCTGTCCCGCGGCGTCCGTGACCCTTGCGATGTCCCAGACAAAGGGCGCGTCAGTCTCGATGGCATAATCGACGGCGTTGAGCTCGAGATCGTAGGTATGCATGGCATTGATGGGAACCAGGCCGTCCGCGGCATTGATGGTGAGGAAGGAAACCCGGCGACGCCCGGGTCCGTGCGGATCAACGACCGCATCGTGGAACTTCCCGACGTAAGTGATCTGTCCCTGGCTCACCGCGGCGCCCGTGATGTAATGATGATACTCGTCCAGGTACTCCCAGGTGCCCTCGAGATACTCCTTCGCCCAGACCACCGTTCCATCCGAGTCGCGGATCGACGCGGCCACCGGTTTGTCCAGGTAATCGCCGGATGCGTTGATGTAGGTCTTGTCCCCCATGATGACGTGCCTCGCACCCCGCCGGGTCGCCGTGAAGGCCTGGTTGATGCCGGGATAGCGCTTGGACCAGACGACATCGCCCGTCACGGCGTCGACCTTCGACACGACCAGTTCGAGCCAATCGATGGACCACGAGACCATGATCAGGTTGCCATCATCGGCCCCGGAGAGGGTCGACGCCTCGTCCCGGAGACCCCCGTACAGGTGGCTCCAGACGACGTTTCCCTCCAGGTCAGTCCGTGTGAGCAACAGGCCATCACCATGGTCGAGAAAGGCGTAAATGCTGTCCTCGGTCGCGAGGATCTGCTGGTTGAGTTGGTCCTCGGAGAAGAAGCCGCCGGGGTCGTCATAGACCTTGTGGAACTTGGTGGCCTGGACGGAGGTTCCGGAGAGGACGGCTGCCGGCAGGAGCCAACCCCATCGGCCGACGAACAGGGCCTGTGAAGCTCTGGACAAAAGGAACGCCCATGACATGGACCGCTCTTGAGATGTGGATTTCATGATATCTCCTCGTGTATGGAGTGTCGGCTCAAGGCCGCTCACGAAGAGATACCGCGCCACCACCGCAATCTTTCAGGCCGCCTCTTCCCCGCGAGAACGCCGAGGAGCCGCACGTGCAAGAGGCTTCCCGCACGCCGCGGTGGCGGCCGGGAGACTGGCGGAAATTGCGCATCCGGCCCTGCGGCGGGTCCTTCCTCTCCCTCTGGGAGAGGGCCGGGGTGAGGGTGCCATGATTCTCCGCCCGCGCGCTTAACAGACGGCGAAGATCCACGGCAGTTCGCACCCTAGCGTCTCCCGGAGGGCTGGTGTTCACCCACATTCTGCGGCTAAAGTACTTGTTCTTCGAAATGTAATTGTCCCCCTATTGGGTCCCCGGCGCGCGCTCCCCCGAGGGACCTTTCTCCCCCGGCGCGCGCATTCCCAACTCGTGAAACAAAAACGCGAACACATCGGCCGCCTGCGCGATCCGCTCGCTCAAGGCGGTTCCATAGCCGTGTCCGCTGCTGCCGCTCATCCGCAGCAGGACCGGCCGGCCCGCGGTCGTCGCGGCCTGCATGCGCGCCGCCATCTTCCTCGAGTGATACGGATTCACCCGGCCGTCGTTCGCCCCCGCAAGGAGCAGAACCGCCGGATAGCGTGTCCCGTCCACGACGTGCTGGTACGGCGAGTAATTCCTTAGCGCCCCGAACTGTGCGCGGTTGGTCACCGATCCGTACTCCGGAACGTTGAAGGCGCCGTTGGCGTCGCGTTCCACGCGGAGCATGTCGTAAATGCCGACGTGGGATACAACCGCTCGGAACAGGTCCGGATGCTGGGTCAGCGCCGCGCCCATCAGGAGGCCGCCGTTGCTGCCGCCCTCGATCGCGAGCCGGTCCGGGTTCGTGTATTTCCGATCGAACAGGTGCCGTGCGCAGGCCGCGAAGTCGTCGAACACGTTCTGCTTGTGCGTGAGCCGGCCGTCCTCGTGCCATGCCTCGCCGAATTCCCCGCCTCCGCGGAGATTCGCAACGGCATAGACACCGCCGGCGTTGAGCCAGAGCCACCCATCGATGCCGAGGAACCTCGGCGCCAGGGTGACCCCGAAGCCTCCGTATCCGGTCAGGAGCACCGGGTTCGTTCCATCCAGCTTCAGGCCCTTTTTGCGGATGATGTTGAGAGGCACCTGTGTCCCGTCCTTCGAGGTGGCGAACTCTCGGACCACTTCGACGTCGTCGAAGGCGACCGGAGTGGCATCCGCGAGGGAAGTCTTCTCCAGCCGAACGTCACGCGCCTCCAGCCGGTACCAGGCCGGCGGCGTGATGTAGGTCTGGTTCCGGAAGTAGATCGCGCCTCCAGGCGCGGACACGATGGAGTCGACGGCGGATACCGGCGGCAAAGGCGCGGCCCTCCGAAAGGTCCCGTCGGGCGAAAAGACCCGGATCTGCGACGGCCCGCCAAGAACGTCGACGGTCACGAATGCGTCCGCCGTAATGACGTAACTCGGCACAATCTCGTCCCCTCGCCAGTCGTAGCCCTCGATCACGGCCGCGCTCTTCGGAACCACAACCGACGCCGCCGACAGGTCCGCGTCCGCGGCTCGGACGCGCAGGATGCGGCCGTTCGGAGCGTCCTTCGTGGAGAACAGGTACAACCAGTCATCGGGTCCGAATAAGACGGTCTTCACGCCGTCTGCGAAATCCGCCAGTTGCGACCAATTCCCATCGGGACCGCGCAACCAGTGGGCGAATTCGCCGCCGTCACCCCGTTGAACACTGACACGGAGATATCTGCCATCGGCGCTCTGTGCGACAAACGCCTCGCCGGTGCGCGGAAACTCGCGGCCGATGACATAGGTGTCGGAGGCGATCTCCGCATGGAGGCGGTGGTGATGGATCTGCTCGAAGAACGGCAGGTCGGCCCCGGGCCGTTCGCCTGGGGCCGGGTAACGGGTGTAGAAGAGACCCGAGCCATCGTGATCCCACGCGACGCTCGCCCCCCCGGTTGGAAATGCCACCCGCGGGATCCGGTCATCCACCGGGGCGCCCGACCCCGCGTCGTAGACCTGGAGGCTTCCCTGTTCGCTGCCGCCCTGGGCGAGGATCACGGCCACTTTGGAACCATCCGGCGATGGAAAATAAGACTCGATCGACGTCTTGCCCGACGCATCCAGCGCTGTGGGATCGAGGAGGATTCTCTCGGACCCGGGGCTCGCGGAGGCCTCCAGCACGACGAGCACCGGCTGCTCCTTCGGCGGCATCCGCTTCCCGGCGAATATCACGTGTCCCGCGGGTTTCAATCCGTAGTAGGAAGGTCCCGCCTTCGCGTGAAGTTCCGTAAGTTGCCGCTCGAGCCGCTTGCGTGCCGGAAGCTGATCCAGGACCCCCCGCGTGTAGGCATTCTCGTCCCGGGTCCACTCGGCGACGGCAGGATCGTCGCCGTTCTCGAGCCATCGGTAGGGATCCACCACCGTCTGGCCGAAATACTCATTGGTAACCGGCCGACGAGGGGTTGGAGGCGGCGCCAGGGCGGCAACGGCAACTGAAGCGGTGGCAAAACCGGTGGCAAGAAATGCAGTCCAGGCAAACGGGGCGCTCATGCTGGGGGACAGCCTGAGACTGTTCCCGCGGGGTGCAAGAAAGAGACCGCGCCGCTGCGCGGGCCGAGATCGGAACTCCAGCCGGTTCTTTGGGATCATGCACGATCGGCTATTGGAACGTTCGTTATAGCGCATCGGATCCCAGGTCACCCCCCCCTTTTGGGCCCAAACCACTTCCCAAAGGTACCCGTCGGGATCGGCAAAGATTCCACTGACCGGAGGTTGGCAAGCCGGTTTTTCGCGTTTCCCTCGGCGGTCCTTTCGCCGCCCCTGCTCCTGCCCTTCTCCCAATCCCGGGATCGTTCCATCCCAGTTGCGAACCTGCTCCGCGTGCGCGCCCTACGCACGCGGTTGGGTATTCCGGGTACCCCTCCTGGCGTCGAGACTCCGGCACTCGGAATGCTCTGGCCGAAGACGCCCTTGAACCAGGATTCCTGGTTCGCAAGGGCTCCCGTCGCCTCGATGATGAACGATCTGCTCCACGCCGGACGCCGACTCCTCAGGACCCCGGGCTTTACCGTGGTGGCTGTGTGCATCCTGGCCCTGTGCCTCGGCGCCAATCTTGCGATCTTCGCGGTGATGGACGCGATCGTCGTCCGATCGCTTCCTTTCCCGGAGTCCGAGCGCCTGGTCACACTCTACAATACCTATCCGAAGGTCGGCCTGGAACGGACGGGCGCATCGCTGCCCAATTATTACGAGCGCCGCGGCAACATCCCGGCCCTGCCCTCCATTTCCCTCCTGCAGCGCGCCTCGGGCATCGTCGGCGAGCCCGGGGCAACCGAACAGATCGACGTCCTGCGCGTCACTCCCGAATTCTTCACGACGCTTGGGTCCGGTCCGGCGGTGGGACGCTCCTTTCGTGATTCGGAGATGACTTACGGCAGCGATGGGGTCGTGATCCTCACGGATTCGTATTGGCGCCGCCATTTCCAGGCCGAACCCCGGGTGCTTGGGCAGGTGGTGAGGGTCGACGGCTTGGCCAAGGTGATTGTCGGTATCCTTCCACCCGGGTTCCGTTTTCTGTCGTCGAGGGCTCAGCTTTACCTCCCTCTCTCATCGAACCCTGAGGACCGGCAGGTGGGCGACCGCCATTCCGACAACGGCTACCAGATGATGGGCCGGCTTGGATCCGGTTCGACGCTGGCGGAAGCGCAATCCCAGATCGACGCCAACAACGCCCTGCACGCCGCCGACGACCCGGCTGCCGTCGTCGTTGCCGATGCGGGTTTTCGCACGAAGGTGGCCCCGCTTCACGCCGACCACATTCACTCCATTCTCCCGGTTCTTTCGCTGCTTCAAGGGGCGGCCCTCTTTCTCCTGGCGGTCGGATCGGTCAATCTGATCAACCTGATGCTGGTTCGGACCAATGATCGAGACCGCGAGCTGGCGATCCGACAGGCCCTGGGAGCCGGCCGGCGGCATCTCATCCGGGAGGTCCTCGGCGAAGGGGTCCTTGTGATCATCCTTGGCGGCGGCGGCGGCCTGGCCCTGGGAGCCGTGGGGCTTCGTCTGCTCTCCCTTCTTGGCGTCGATCAATTGCCGATGGGCGCGGCAGCCGCCTTTAACGGGCGCATCGTGGCCGCCGGTCTGATCGCGATTCTGGTCATCGGTGTCGCCACGGCGCTGCCCCTTGCCTGGGTTCAACTGCGGATGCGGCCTCGCGCCTCTCTCGCATCCGGCGATCGCTCCGCGACGGGCGGGCATGCGGCCCAGCGGCTTCGGCACGGTTTCATGATGGCCCAGATCGCCCTGGCCTACATGCTGGTCGCCGGGGCGGCGATGCTGAGCCTGAGCCTCAGGCACGCCCTCGAGGTCACCCCCGGTTTCCAGCCGGACCATGTCCTGACCGGCCGGATCTTTCTCCCCTGGAAGAGTTACTCCGACTGGCCGCTCCGCACTGCCTTCGTCGAACGTCTCCTCGGGCGCCTCGCTCGGGAGCCTCTTGTTTCCGCCGCGGGGACCATTGACCAGGTCCCCTTCAGCGGCGACACCGTCAAGACCGGATTCACGGTTGAGGGTCAACGTCATGCGCCTGGCGCCATCCCTCAGCCGCACGAGTTCTTCGGCATCGCCGGAGATCTCTTCCACGCCCTTGGAATTCCTCTGAAGGAGGGCAGGTACCTGGGTTCGACGGATATGCAGCAACGGCTGTGCGTGGTGGACGAGGACTTCGCGAGGACCTACTGGCCGAATGGCGGGGCGCTGGGACATCGCGTGTATTTCGGGGCCAATCCCGGACCGGAAGAGGAGGGATTCCGCATTGTGGGCGTCGTCGGCTCGATCCGGCATTCGGATCTGACCGAGGCGGGAGGCCAGGGGGCTGTCTATGTCCCGTATCCGTTTCGAACGGTGACCGACTTCTTTCTCGTCGCGCGCACCCGTCAGTCGCCCGCAACGATGGCCCTCGGTCTTCAACGCATGGTGAGAGGCCTCGATCCCGATCTGCCGGTCAGCGACGTGCGGTCCATGGACGACCGAATCACGGACAGCCTGCTGCCCAGGCGTTCGCCGGCGCTGTTGGCCGGCGCCTTCGCCGCGCTCGCGCTGCTGCTGGTGGCGCTGGGGACGTACGGTGTTCTTGCGTTCGCGGTGTCGCGTCGCCGACGGGAGATTGGCGTGCGAATGGCTCTCGGGGCGCGGCCCGTGCAGGTGGGCCGGCAATTCCTGGCGATGGCGCTCCGACTGCTTGCCGCGGGGATCGGGATCGGCCTGCTGGGCTCGTGGGCTGCGGGCCGGGCATTGCAGTCGGTGCTCTTCCGTGTTCCCACACTTCACGCGCCGACGCTCCTTCTGGCGACATCGGCCCTGGCGGTGGTGGCGGTGCTGGCGTGTCTGCTGCCGACGCTGCGCGCCACGCGCATCGATCCGACCGAGGCACTCAGGGACGACGGGTTGTAGTGAAAGCAACGCCAGGGGCGTTGCGTCCCGGCGCAATCAATTCCCTCCCAATTCCAGGTTTCCGGCTGTGAAGGTCGCCGCCAATTCGCCGTTTTGCAGGCGCCACACACGGGCCCGACCGTCCGCATCGCCCGCCACCGCGAAACGGCCGTCGGGCGTCACGGCCAGGCTCTCGAGAAAGGCGCCGCCCGCGTCCAGGCCCTGAACCTTCGATCCGTCCGCTCGGAACACCCGGGCGTCGCCCGACCCCGAAACCGCGAGGAACTCCCCGGCGATGCCGACGGCCTGCACCGCCACAACCTCTTTGCCGAATCCGTCGACGGTCTTGATTCGCTCGCCCGTCCCGGGATTCCAAAGCTTCACCACCGCATCGGCGCCCGCCGTGGCGATGGTCCGTCCGTCGCGCGACCACGCCACGCCAAGCACATGGTGGGCGTGGCCTTCGAAATTCCGAACGACCGTCCCGGAGGCAAGGTCGGTCAGGCGCGCGAACCGATCGGCGCCGCCCGAAAGCAGCCGATCGCCGTCGGGCGAGAACGCGAGGGCCAGGACGGTGTCGCTGTGCACGGCCCCAAGATCCTGAAGCAAGGATCCATCCCTTACCGACCAGACCTTGAGTTCGCCCGCTCGCGAGGGTTCGCCGCCTCCTGTCGCGAGGCGACCGCCGTCCGGGCTGAACGCGAGGGCGGTGACGCGATCGACGAACGGCGAGCGGGCATCGCCCGTGCCGAGGGTGCGATCGAGAACCCACTGGGGCGCCAGGTCACCTTCGAACACGCCGCTGGCGGACGCGACCCGGATCCTGGTTCTTCCGCGAAAGGCGACACCCAGAACACCGCCACATGGAAGCGACACCGCCTCAACCGGTGTGCCGGTCGAGGTTTCCCAGGCCAGCAGTCGCGCGTCGGCGGTAACAGCGGCCAGGAGATGCCCGTCGGAAGAAAACGCGAGGCGCACCGCCGCAACGGACGCGGCGGCGGCGGCGGTCCTCCTGTCGTTCTCCGCGGCGGTCTGGACCCGCGAGAGGTCCGACTCGGCGGCCCCCAGAGCGGTCTTCGCCGCCGCCAAAGCCTGGGTCGCAGCCTCGGCGTTGCGCCGGGCGAGGCTCAAATCTCCTTCCGAGGTCGATAGCGAAATGCCCGCCTTCGCCATCTTGCCCTGGATATCCATGATCTGCTTGCTGGCGGCGGCCAGGTTCGCTTCGGCTTGCTTGAGTTTTGCCGGTGTCTCGGCGGCCACGCGTTCGCTCGCCGCCTTCGCCTGACCGGCCGCAAAGGCGAGCCTGGCCAACTCGCTCACGAGGCGGGTCGCTTCGGCACGGCTCGCATCGGCATCGCTCCGTTTCGCGATGGCGGCATTCGCCGCGGCTTCGGCGGTCCTGGAGGCGGAGGCGGAATCCTCGGCGGCCTTGGTGGCCGACTCAAGGGAGGCGGCAAGTTCCTTACGTTCCTTTTCCGCGGCGGCCTGTATTTCCTCCTGGGCTTTGAGCTCCCCTCTCAATCCCGTCAGGGCCTTGTCATTCGCGGCGTGCTTTTCAGTGGCCTTGGAGAGGGCCTGGGCCGCGTCTTCGGCGGCCTTCCCGGCCTCCTGAGCGGCCTTCTTGCGCGCGTCCACCTCCTGCCGGGTGAATTCGAGAACCTGTTCGGCGGCGGCGGCGGTGAAGTCGAGGCGCCAGTCACCCTTGAATTCCGCGGCCACCTTCGGGGTGTCGCCCCGAACGTCCCAGAGCTTCACGCCGCCATGGGTCCCGGCGGTGGCCACCTGCGCGCCGTCGGCTGAAATGGCGATCGCGGAGACCGGTGATCCGTGGCTGAACGGGACCGCGCCGGAAGCCTGCGGTTCGAGCACGGATCGAATGACGAGTTCACCCTTCGCGCACACGAGCAGGACGTTTCGAGCGTCACCACCCAGGGCGTGCGCGCCAGCGATCGGCGAAGGCAGACCCTCGAGGCCGGGGAGCGGTCCCAGCGCGTCGCGGTCCGTGCCTGGAAACTCCCACCGACGCAGCGCCGTTTCACCCCGAATGCCCGCGGCGATTTGGCGATCGCCGGCGAGCCAGAGCAAGGCGAGGGGTTCCGGGGCGGATTCGGCGCGGGCGACGACGCCTCCACTGGCCGTATCGAGGACCGTCACCTCACCGTTGCGGGATGCCGCTGCGAGCCGGAGGCCATCCGAGGAGAACTCCAGCGCCAGGATCGGGCCGGACCCGACCGGGATCGGCTCGAGCGGTCGTTGATGGGAATCGAAAAGGACGATCCGTCCGTCGTCCGTGCACGCGGCGTTGTGTTCGCCATCTTCGGTCGCGGCGAAAGCAGTCCAGCGCCCGGTGTCGGGCACAAGGATCGCGGGCTCGCGAAGGACGGGGTGGCGGCGCCAGAGCTTGACCTCGCGATAGCCGCCAGAGGCGAGGCGAGTTCCGTCCGGATTGAAGGCAAGGGCGCTGACCACGTCACGGTGCGCCGCGTGGCCCACCTCGGAATCCTCGAGGCCACCAAGAAATCGCCTCGAAGCCAGGCGATACAGGTCGATCCGGTTGGCACGGCTGCAGGCGACAAGTTGATCGTCCGGACTTATCGCGACCGCCAGTGCCGGGTGCCAATCCGAGGGCATCGGCTGCCAGGCGACCGCACTCGCCCCGGTGACCTCCCCGTGGGCGCCCTGGTCAATCCAGCGTTTGAGCAGATCCAATTCCTCCGGTGTGAGATCACGGGCGTTCGACTTATTGCCGCTCGGCGGCATTGTGAGGTCCTCGATCAGGTGGGCGGCGGCGCGGTACACGCGGCTCTCGGCCCCGCTGCCGGGGACAAGGCCCGGTCCGTTGTCGCCGCCCTTCAGAATGGCCTGCGGGGTCTCGAGGATCAGGCCTGATTTCGCCCGGGTCCGGTTATGGCAAGCCAGACAGTTCTGACGAAGTACGGGAAGGATCCGGGATTCAAAATCGATGGGACCATTGGCGTCTGCCGGGAGATCGGCACCCTGGAGGACCGTCGTGAGCAAAAACGCCGCCAACACCGGGACAACTGTTCGAAGTCCGCGGCGCGCGGCACGCCTGGTGAGGGCGGGTCCCCGTCCGCGGCACGGATCGGTGGTCGCCGCCCGGGCGTCGTGCGGCCCGCCATCCCCAGGCGCGGCCGGCGCGGTCGACTCGCGAATGCGCCGGGTCGGGTCCATCATGGGCCCTCCTTCTTCTCGCCTGCCGGATCGACGACGAGCTGGATGGCCCTGGAATACACTGCGACGGTGACGTCGCGCGGCTTCACGCGTTCCTCGGCGGCCTTTCGTCCTTCCTCGGCCAGGTGCACGGCCAACTCAGCCTTCGGTTTTCCGGCCGGATCGGCCGCCGACAGGCGATCCCTGGCCGCCTTCAGTTCGGATTCCGCGGCAGCGAGCACCTCCGGGGGATCCCGTCGGTACTTGCCGCTGGTGAGACCATGAAGATAGAGCGTATGGGTGCCGGCCGGCAGTTTCTTTTCCGCAAGATCGAAGGCGAGCATCGCGTTGGTGCCCCCGGCAGGAACGACCAGTTCCGCGAGCTTCTGCAGGACCGGAGGACCGTCCACCTTCAGCTTCAGTTCGGCGTTGAATTCACCTTGGCGCAGGATCCGCAGCGGGATCGAAACCTTGTCGTCCTGGCGACATGCGACCGGCTTCGGATCCGCGGGCTCCACGACCACGGGGGCCCATTCGTTGCCACTGACAGCCAGCGTCAATGGATCCGTGAACCGCACCGCGGAGGCCTCCTGGTTGTAGTCACTGACACTCCAGACAATCGAGGCGGCAGCCGCCGCATGCGCGACTTCGGCCCCCCGGACGCGAGCACGCCCTTCGAATCCAATCGATCCCGACCACGCCGGTGCATCATCGCTCGCCTGGAGCAGGACCTCGGCCGTGTGTCGACCTGCGTCAATCGTGACGGAGGCGGCCGTCACTCCTGCTGGCAGCGAGGTCGCCTTCACTTCGATGTCGCCGTCGAATCCATCCTGACGAAAGGCGAGCACACGCACCGGCAGTGCCTCGCCGCGCCGGAGAAACGTGCACCAGGGATGCAGTTGTCGCTGGTTGGGATCGCCGGACGGCTGGGCGACCGGCGTCGCGACGAGGTGAAAGTCCGGCGTCTCAGGTCGGATCAGCAATTCGAATGGATACCGTGATTGCGACGCCAACAAATGGAATAGGTCCCGCACGACCACGCGGTAGGTTCCGTCCTCGGGCGCTTCGAACCGACCAGCGGAGTCGCGCGTGGCGGTCGGGTACCCAGGCCCGCCGAATTCCCGGTCGAGTTGCGGCAATTCGAGGACATCGCTGGGTGACGATTCGGCGCCGTTTGCCGTGGGGATCCGCTGCACAACGACCGACGGATCGACCACGAATCCGAGTCGGTCGGCGATCACTTCCATCCACCAAACCTGCCCCTTCCGGGCGTTGAAGCGCACTCCGGCGAGTTCACCCGCCTTTGCAAACAGCGCGGCATAGGCACACGGCGGCGTCACGTCGGTGAGCCCGGGTGGACAGGAAGATTCACAGATCGAGTTTGAAATTGAAGCGTCGGCAAGCGCGAAGCAGAGCGGGTTGGATCTTCCCATGCCCGAATCCATGGACCACCCGAATGCGCCCAGGCCGGCCGAGGCAAGTTCCGCGCCGGGCATCTCTCCGGAGCCGGCGGCGGGGGCCGCCACGACCTCCGTCTCCAATTGTTCGAGCCGACTGCCGTCGGTCCCCTGGATCTCCGAGATTCGGCCGCCGGGCAGATTGCGACCGAACACGACGACCCGGTTGGTCCGACCGCGCTGAAGGAGGGCCGGGATCGCGAAGTCCAGGTAAGGGCCGGCGGTTGCGTGAACGCGGAAGACATACTCGTCGCCGCCGCGATACGTGACGTCGTGAAGGCGCAGCAGGAAGTCGGAGGCCGTTTCCGAACACGTCTCGATCCAGCCGTGGACGGAATGTCCCACCTCGCGTCCGGAGTTGTCGAAGAGCGTCAGAACGGGTTCGAGGCGTGAGTCCAGGGTGCGCGCGGCCACCTCCGCGATCATGCGACCTCCGGCGGGTGCCTGGAATCTGTACCACAGCGCGGCGCCGGCCTTCATGCGACCGTTGGCAACCGTTCCCGCGGGAAGAGAGATCGCAGTTTCCAGTGTCGTGTTGGTCGGCTCCATCGTGATCTCCGCGGAGTCGCCGATGGCAAAGGCGCGCGGATTGGAGCGACCGAACCGTCCCTCGAAACGCACGTCCACGATGCCCGGGGAAACTGCCGCAGGCACGCGGACATCGAAGGTCGAGGGTTGGCCGGCCTTCGGAATCGCCGCGATGCGGGGGTCGGAAAAGACCAACCGCGCGGGATCGTCAAGGTCGACGCCGCTGATCGTGACCGCTTGGGTGCTCCCCGCGCGCGCACCCGGGGGAAACACGGAAGAGAGCTGGGCCAGCGGGAGTTGGGCGTGCAGGGACCCACCGAGTGCCCAGAGGATGAAGATGGCGGTCCGACGTTTCGTTGGGCTACCGATGAACCAGCACTCACCCCGTCCCTCTGTCGGCGGATGGGAGAGGGTGCCCGGAGTGCCACGACGCCTCATGCAATGAACCACGAATCGCGGAAGGGGGTGCCCCGGCTAAGAGCCCGTCTGAAAATTAGGAAGGGCCCTGCGACGAGGGATTTTGTGCGAGGCCGAGGCGGCGAGACCGGAGCATCCCCGCAGCAGGCTGTGACGGTCGAGCCAACGAAGGCCTCGCGCAAAAGACCCGTCGCCCGGAGGGTTTTCGCGGAAAAGGCCCTCTGGCTTCGTTGCTCCTCGGTCACAGACCGCTGGCGGGTATGCTCCCTCGTCGCGCCTCGCCATAGGGCCTTTTCCGCGAAAACAGGACCCCACTTATTTTTCAGACAGTCTCTAAAGCGGTGGCGGGTACGCGTGCTCAATGGTTGAACAGGAACTCCTTCGTGTTCAGCAACGCCCAGACGATGTCCTCCCACCCCCTGCGGGTCGCCTGGTTCCGGGCCGCCTCATCGGTGGCGGACCGGCGGCCTGCCGCGAGGTGCTCGAGCCCGATCTTCTCTTCCTCGGGATCCGGGTCCCGGCCATAGGCCAGCAGGTAGAGTTCGTGCAGCTTGGCCTCGTCGCATCGGGACGAGTCCCGGGCCAGGCGGGCCGGCCGGCCGTCGTCGGCGGCAAGATGGTCCTGCAACTCCCTCGCATTGAGTAAGTGCAGACTCTGCCCCAGCGATGCCTCCGTGCTCCGTTCGCACTCACACGCACTGCTGTTTTCCGGCCGGCCGAACACCGTGAGAAAGTAGCTCGACGCATTGTAGCTGTTGTCGGGCAGACAAATGGCGCGGGTGCCAATCGGCAGACCGTCAAACCTCGACTCGGAACCCAGCAGCGTGTCGATCGCATCGTAGAGCACCTCGGCAGGCAACCGACGCGGCTGGAAGCGGGCGAAATGGTACTTGTCGCGCGTGTTCCACGCGTTGGGCAGGGCGCTCAACTGGTAGGTGGTCGAACGGGTCAGAATCCGCACCAGGCCCTTGAGGTCGTAACCCGATTTCTCGAACTCCGTGGCGAGGCCCTCCAGGAGTTCGGGATGGCTGGGCGGATTGGTGTCGCGCATGTCGTCTTCGGGATCGACAAGGCCCCGACCGAGAAAGTGCTTCCAGTACCGGTTGACGAGGGCGCGCGCGAAGAAGCGGTTGTCGGGTCGGGTCATCCAATCGGCAAGAGCGAGACGCGGGTCGGCATCCGCGCTCAGGCCGTGGATGGGATCGCCGAGCCCGGCCGGTATTACGGTCTGACCATTCTTCTTGTTGATCGCCTTCGCGAGTCCGCGCCTCGACGCAATGGTCTCCTCGCCGGGCCGGTCGCCGGGCTTGTAGGCAATGCGCGAGAAGAACGCCCCGAAACTCCAATAGTCCGCCTGGCTCCAGCGCTCGTAGGGGTGGTGATGGCACTGCGCGCAGCGCAGTCGCTGGCCGAGGAAGACCTGCGCGACGTCCTCAAGCTGGCTTTGCATCGTGCGTTCCTGGCGATACCAAGCGACGGCCGGGTTCTCCGCCACCTCGCCCGACGCCGCGATGATCTCCCGGACGAAGTCATCGTACGGTTTGTTCCGCAGCAGGCAGTCCCGGATCCAATCATGGAACAGGGTCGTCGCGTGGGCGTCCCGGTCCTGGGCGCGCCGGTTGCGAAGGAGCGCGCTCCACTTGTTGGCGAAGTAATCGGCGTAGCCGGGACTGTCCAGGAGCCGGTCGATCACCGCGTCCCGCGCCGCCTGGCGATCGGACCCGGCATTCGCAAATCCCTGGATCTCGGCGAGCGTGGGGAGCCGGCCGGCAATATCCAGGGTCACTCGTCGCAGGAAAGTCGCGTCGTCACAGACATCGCTCGGCGGCATCCCGACTTCCTTCAGCCGCCGAAAGACCTGGTCGTCCACGAAGTTGCGCGCCGGTGGAAGACGCGTTACGGGGATCCCCAGGGGAATCGTCCCGCGGAAGGTTCCGACCTTTCCCTGGTACCGCACCATGACGGAGATCTCTCCCGGTTCGTGGAAGACGGTCAGAAGCCCGTCCTCATCGCATCGCGCAAGGTCCTTGTCGTTCGCTTCGTAGAGCGCGCTCCGCGTGACATCGATCGTGGTGCCGTCGGAATAGTGCGCCGTGACGATGAGTTGTTGGGAACTGTCGAGCCCCAGGGTGCGGGCCAGGGGGAAGACCGAGATGCGGGTGACCGTCGGGGCGTCGGCGGCCCCCACGGGCATGCCCTGGCGGATCCAGCGGACCAGGAGATTGTAATCGTCCGATCCGGTCTCCAGGCGTTTGCCGCCGCCATGCGGCACCCGCGCCGTCGCCTTCTCGAGGATCAGGCTCCTCTCCGGCGCCGCCGGAAAAAGGCGGCGTCCGCGCGCCTCCCGAACCAGGTGTTCGTAATCCTCGGAGGGTTCGAACCCGAGCAGCGAAAGGCGAAACCCGTTCTGGCCGGCCGCCTTTCCATGGCAGCCGCCGCCGTTGCAGCCGTACTTCGTGAAGATCGGAACGATCTGGTTGGCGAAGTGAATCGGCTGCTCGGTGTCAAATTCCTGCACCACCACGGGAATACTCGCGGCCGTGCCGTCCCCTGCAACCACCCGCACGGTACCGTTGCCATTGGCAAGGGGGGTGACGCGTCCGGTGGCGTCCGCCTCCGCGAGGGTCGGAGGCGAAACCGACCAGGTTGCATGACGCGTGAGGTCCCGTTCGGCCCCCGCTTCGGCGATCGCAGTCGCAAGAAGTTGCCGGGCGGCGTCGTGCCCGCGAAGAACGACCTGCGACGCGCCATCGCCCGTCTCGACAATCAGGCGGGGAGCTCCATGCACCGCCAAGGCCGCCAGCATCCATGCGAGCGCGGTCGAAGAACGGGCTCTCCATGGCGCGGGGCGAGGCGGCACGAGGGGTGCCAGGCAGGTGGTGATCTTCCGGTCCATGCGTTTCGATTCGGAAGGCCTCAGCCGGTCAGTTCGCGCATCGGCCGTGCACCGTCGGCGACCAGGAATTGGGGTCGCCCCGTGAGATCGGGAAGGGTCACCTTGCCGACGTCGACGCCCAGCGCCTGATAAAGAGTCGCGAAGACCTCCGCAAAGGTCACCGGCCGCTCGGTTGGCTCGCCCGCGAGCCGGTCCGTGGCGCCCACCACCTGTCCGTGCCGCAGGCCGCCGCCGGCGAGCAGGGCGCTCGTCACCCGCGGCCAATGGTCCCGCCCGGCGTCCTTGTTGATCGTCGGTGTCCGGCCGAATTCACCCCAGGCAATGACGCTGACATCCCGGTCGAGTCCACGCTCGTGCAGGTCTTCGATGAGGGCGCTGGTGGCCTGATCGAAGAGCGGAAGATCCTTTCGGGCGTTGCCGAAGTTGTTGCCGTGGTAGTCCCAGAACCCGTAGGAGACCGTGACAAAGCGGGCCCCGGCCTCGACGAGCCGCCGGGCCACAAGAAACTGCTCGTTCAGCATGGGTGCGGCGTCGCCGTGCACATGGGCGTCTCCTTTTCCGTACCGCTCGCGAAGCCTCGGGTCCTCGTCGCTGATGTCGAGGGCCCGCAGGAGGCGGCTGGAGGTCAGCATGCCGAAGGCCTGGTCATTGAAGGCGTCCAGGCCGGACATCAATCCACTCGTGTCGAGATCGCGCCGAAACCGATCGAACGCAACGAGCAAGGCCCGGCGGTCGGCCAACCGTTCCGCGGTGATGCCATTGAGCACCATGTCCGACTTGCTATCCGCCGCCGGTTTGAATGACTCGTAGCCGACCCCCACAAACCCGGCATTCGCCTCGTTGTACGGCCGGTGCTGCATCCGCGGCTCCAGGCCGATGAAGGGCGGGACCGCGGAGTCGGCGGCCCCCAGGACTCGAGACACGCAGGCGCCCATGGTCGGCCAGCCTCCGGCCGGTTGACCCCGCTTGAGCCGGCCGGTCTGACACATGAAATCGGAGTGATCATCCACCGCGTCAGCGATTGACCGAACGATCGTGTATTTGTCGGCGATTCGCGCCAGGCGCGGGAGGTGTTCACAGATTCGAATCCCCGCGACGTTCGTCGCGATCGGTCGGAACTCACCACGGATTTCCGACGGCGCGTCCTCCTTCAGGTCGAACGTGTCCTGGTGCGGCGGGCCCCCGGGCAGGTAAATCATGATCACGGCCTTTCGCCCGGCCCGAATGCCGGCCGCAGCCTCCGCCCGCAGCAATTGCGGCAACGCCAGCCCGCCCATTCCCAGGGAACCGATGCGAAGGAAATTCCGTCGCGACATGCCGTCGCAATAGCGCCTGGATGGACCTGGGATCGCGAGCATGTCAGCCCACCAGTTCCTTCATGGGAAGAAGGCCGTTCGGGACGAGGAATTGGGGGCGCCCGGTCAGGTCCGGAATCGTCACCTTGCTCACGTCGAGGCCCAGGCCGTGATAGAGCGTCGCGTGCACCTCGCCGAATTGGACGGGTCGCTCAACGGCCTCGCCCCCGAGCCGGTCGGTCGCGCCGATGACCTGGCCATGTTTCATGCCTCCGCCGGCCAGCATCGCGCAACTCACCCTCGGCCAATGGTCGCGCCCTGCGTCCTTGTTCACGGTCGGGGTCCGACCGAATTCACCCCACACGACGACACTGACGTCCCGCTCGAGGCCGCGCTGGTGGAGGTCCTCGATGAGCGCGCTCAGTCCCTGGTCCAGCAGGGGCAGATCCTGGCGGAGTGCCCCGAAATTGTCCCCGTGATGATCCCAGCGGCTGAAGGCAAGCGTGACACACCGGGCACCGCCCTCCACCAGCCGACGGGCAATCAGGAAATGCTCCATCAATTTGGGCCCGCCGTCGTCGCGATTGCGCGGGTCGCCCTTTCCGTAGCGCTCGACGATCTTTGGGTCCTCATTCTTGATGTCCAGTGCCTCGACCAGGCGGCTTGACGTCAGGATCCCGAAGGCCTGTTGGGTGTAAGCGTCCAGGCCCGACATCTGGCCGGAGGCGTCGACGTCCCGCCGAAATCGGTCGAGGGACGCCAGCAAGGCGCGTCGGTCCGCAAGTCGATCCAGCGTGATGCCCGAAAGCACCATGTCGTCCTTGCCCCCGCCCTTGTTCACCTCGAAGGGCGCGTAAGCGGAGCCGAGGAAACCCGGCTGGCCGTTGTCCGACCACTCCATGTGACCCATCTTCGGCGCGAGGCCGAGAAAGGCGGGCACGGCCGGGTCGGCGGGGCCTTCCAGCTTGGCGAGCACCGAACCCATCGAGGGCCAGCCCCCCGGGGGTTGCCCGCGCGGGTTGCGCCCCGTGTGACAGGTGACGGCGTCGTGGCGGTCCTCGGCACCCACCATCGACCGGATGATCGTAAATTTATCCGCCAACCGCGCCAGGCGCGGGAGATGTTCGCAAAGCTGGATTCCCGCAACCTTGGTGGAGATCGGCCTGAATTCGCCGCGCACCTCCGATGGGGCGTCCAATTTCAGGTCGAAAATGTCCTGGTGGGAAGGGCCACCCGGAAGAAAGATCATGATGACCGCCTTGTGCGCGTGGCGCGTCCCCGCCACGGATTCGGCGCGCAAGACCTGCGGAAGCGTCAAACCCCCGAGACCCAGGGCACCTATCTTCAGAAAGTTGCGACGCGAAATGCCGTCGCAGAACCCGCACCGCGCGGATCGGGGCCCGAGGATGGTCAGCATGGCCTGAGTGGGTGGTGGCAGATGCCGGGGTTATTCGGGCGAGATTGTAAAGGCGGGCGCTCCGCGGACAAGTGAAGAACGCAAAATGATTCGGATGAGGACCCGAGCCGCGTCCGCCTCCTCACCTCGCGGCTACGGAGCGTCGCTGCGTTTGTTAGCCGCGCACGATCGGGTTAGGGTGGAATGCGTGACAACAAGGAATCCGTTCCCGGGGATGAATCCATTCTTCGAGCAGCGCTGGCGGGATGCACATGCGGCGTTGATCACCTACCTGCGAGACGCCCTCCAGGAAAAGCTGCCCCCGGACCTATTCGCGGCTGCGGAAGAGCAATCGCTCGCCGTCGGCGACGACCGACCCAGGACCTATCGCCCAGATGTCCAAGTCCGGGAACCCTGGACCCTGAAGGAACCGGCAGCCACTGAGGCTCCCGCCCCGGCCGCTTCGACGCCTCTCACCGAACCCATCCACGTCTTCATCGAAGAAGACACCGAACGTTGGCTCGAGATTCGCGATGCCAATGGCCGGCTAGTCACGGTGCTCGAGTTGCTCAGCCCATCCAACAAACTCGAATCGCCGGACCGCGAGCAGTACCTTCGAAAACGCCAAAGCATTCTCGGTGCCGATGCGAACCTCGTGGAAATCGACCTTGTCCGCCAGGGTGCGTCCGTTTTCCCACGAGCTGTCCGCGATCTCCTGCGACAGCGGGAAGCCTGTTATGGCATCTGCGTCGTTCGTGCTGCCCAACCGTCAGCGCGGGAGGTCTATCCCATCGGCCTTCGCGAGCGCCTGCCGACCATCCGGGTGCCGCTCCGGCCGGCGGATCCTGACATCGCGTTGGACTTGCAGCCCTTGGTGGACCAGTGCCATGAACGAGGACGGTATCACTTCCTGAAGTACCACCTCGAACTCGAACCCCCGCTGAAGCCGGACGACGCGGCGTGGGCTGCCCAGCTCTTGCGCGATCATGGCTTGATGTGATGGGCCTTCTTCCTGGGTTCCCGTTCGCCGCCGCCGCGCTTCCATGCCTCGGATTACCCGACACTGTATGGCGGGTTTCATCGTTGGAAGACGCCCGCAAAGGCGGTCTGATCCTACCCGTCTGGCTCACCCATTCGGTGCGTGCCACACCTGTCGCCCGTTCACATAGGTTCGCAGCGCCCGTGTCCGCTCTATCGCCTCCGCCGGGCAACTCAGAAGATCCGTGTCGAGCACGACAAAGTCCGCGAGTTTGCCGGGTTCGAGTGAACCAAGCTTTTCTTCGCAGCGGAGGATTCGCGCGTTGTTGATCGTGTAAAAGCGCAGGACCTGTTCGCGGCTCAATGCCTCCTCCGCATGCAGGGCCTGTGGATATCCGCGAGCCTTGCGAGTCACGGCAACCGCCATCCCAAGAAAAGGATTGTAGGGATTGATCGAGCGGAAGGAGCCGATCTTCTGCATGTGATCCGAACCGCCTCCGGCGATGACGCCCGCCTCGAACAGACTCCGCAGGGGTTGAAAGTACCGAAGCCGGTCGTACCCGAACTGCTTCACCAGCGTCCTGGTGTCGAGATACAGCCAGGCCGGCTGGAGGTCGATCGCGATGCCAAGCCGCGCCGCCATCTCCACCGCCTCCGGGCTCATGAAGTTCGAATGAGAAACGCATGGACGGGTCGGAGAAAGCGGCATGGCCTGGCTGACTTTCTCGTAGGCGTCGAGAAGCGTCTGAACCGCGCCGTCCCCGACCGCATGGGAGGTGAATTGCAGGCCGGACTCGGCGGCGGTGCGTATCATCGCCACCAACCGATCCGGCGGGATGAACAGCACCCCGCGGTAGTCGGGATCGTGAATGGCGTAAATGTCACTCACTCCCCACGGCTCGCGCATGAAGGCGCTCCCGGTCAGCATGCCTCCGTCGAGAAACGTCTTGATGCCCACGATTCGAAGCCAGTCGTCGGGCCGTTCGAAGAGGGGATCTTTGGCGACCTGCCGGATCCGGGCGAGGACCTGGTCCAGCGGCCCCAGCGTGTCGATGTGGTGGGAGACACTGACGCGCACGGTCAATCGCTCTTCGCGGTCCAGCGCCCGGTACAAGTCGATCTCGTCCGGACTGGCATCGCGATCACACACGCTCGTCAATCCGACGGAATTGTAATCCGTGAATAATGCCTGCAGGCGCCTTTCCTTTTCGGCCTGGGACGGCGAGCGATCCTTCGAAGTCACTTTCACATACCGGGTGCAATTACGGAGGATGCCCGTGAGCTCGCCGGTGACGGGATCCTTCTCCGCAAATCCGCTTCCGCTGTCGGTAACCTTGAAGTCGCGGGTCAGCCCGCTGACTTCCAACGCCCGCGTGTTGAGGGAGGCGTCCGGGCCGGTGGCGAACATTACCGGATGCCGTGGCGCTGCCGCGTCCAGTTCGGCCCGGGTAGGATAGCGTTGCTCCGCCAACCGGGTAATGAACACCTGGCTGACGACGATCCACTCGCCTTCGGGCACCACGCGCGCCCGTGCCCGGATGTAATCGAGCACGTCCTGGATTGTCTCCATGGACGGTATCGGGTGATCGAACTCCGTCAGCGCGGCGCCAACAGGGTGGGCATGCGAGTCGATCAGGCCCGGGATGACGAACCTGCCATCCAGATCCAGGACCCGGGTGTCGGAACCGCGACGACGAAGGACGCCGTCGTCCGAACCCGTCTCCAGAATCCGCCCGTTCCGGATGGCCATCGCCTGGCGAATCGAGAATTGAGTGTCAACGGTCGCGATCGTGCCATGAACCAGGATCAGATCCGCCGGGGCCGACGGAGCCCTCTCAGCCGCCTGCCCGCGTATGACAACGGCCAGCATCACGGCCAGGAGACGAAGTGCGATCTGTCGGATCGAAAGCCAGGCGACCGGTCTGGGATTCATGGCGACAGCAGAACACGTCCCTGGGCGGGGCAGCAAGGCGCGCACGTTCGGCTCCACGCACCGGCAAACGGAAGGATTGATGGGACCACGAAGGCCACGAAGGGCGGGAGAACGGGATTTCTCCTGTGCCTTGTCCTTCGTGTCCTTCGTGTCGACTGTGGTCCAACGTTTCGGTTCATGGGCCCAACCGGGTTTGCACGGCAAATGTGGAAATGACCCATGAACACGCCCTCGCCTCGGCCCGCTCCCGCTCGTTGAGAATCCCGCGGCAACGCCCTTGACGCTGCATGAGCCCCGTAGTCAGCGTGGTGATGATTCCTAATTCTCAAAATCAATCCGGCGATCACCCATGGCGCCACCGCGCTTAGGATAGTAGAGGGCGGCAAGTCCCGCGGACGCGGGAAGCACGGCCCCCGGGAACAGAACCGACTCGAGCAGTTCAATTTTGAACAGGGGGCTTTCCATGAACCCCGTCGTTGAGGTGCCGAGGGCGGAAACGCCTGGTCCGCCTCCTCACGTCGGCGGCTACGGCACACCCGGCGTCCTTCATCCACGAGGTACGACATGCTCTCCAAAGAATCCATGCCCGAAGAATCCAATTTGGCAGACCGGTTCTCCCAATTCGAGGCCCGCCTGACCCGTCTCGAAGCCCATCTCGGTCTCGAACCCGTGACTCCGGAGAGTCCGCTCCCTCAAGGCCCTCCTGCGGATGGCGAGTCCGACCGCCTGGAAACACCGCTGACCGGCGATGAACTCGAGGTCGTTGTGGGTCAAAACTGGTTTGCTGGGGTTGGCATCATCGTGCTGGCGCTGGGCGGCGCCTTCGCCCTGTCGCTGCCCTTTCCGAATCTCCCGGCGCTTGCGCCTTCCCTCATCGGATACCTCGTCGCGATCGGTCTGTTCCTGGTCGCGCGCTTCTGGAACGAGAGTTTCCGCCTGGTGGCGCGGTATCTCCGGGGCGCGGGCATGGCCCTTTTGTTTTTCGCCACCCTCCGTCTGTTCTTCTTCGGCACGCCGCCCGCGCTGCGAACCGACTCCTGGGTGGGCGGCTTCGTCCTGCTGCTGAGCGTTGGCGTCAACGTCGGTCTCGCGCTCCATCGCCGGTCCCCGGTGCTCTTGGGCCTCGCGTTGACAACCGGGTACGCCGCCGTCGTGGCAGTGGGCTCGGCCGGCTTCGCATTCCTGACGCTGACCGCCCTGACGCTGCTCACCATTGTCGTGTGCCTCCGGTCGTCCTGGACGACGGGCATTCTGCTGTTCGGAATTGTCGGGACGCTCCTCACGCACCTGGTCTGGGCGCTCAATGATCCACTTCTGGGGAACCCGGTCCGGTTGCTGGGCGAGCCGCAGGCCGGTTTGTGGTGTCTCCTGGGCTATATGACCCTGTTCGCCACGGCTTCCCTCCTGCGCCGGGATCGGTCCGCGGAGGATGCGCAGACGGTGGTGGCGGCCGTACTCAACTGCGGTCTGGGGTATGGCATCTTCCTCGTGCACAGCGTGGCGGTGTTTCACCGCACGGTGGCGGTGAACAACGTCGCCGCAGCCCTTCTGTTCCTCGGCGTGGCCGCGGCTTTCTGGGTCCGCGAACGCAGCCATGCCTCGACCTTCGTGTATGCGATGACGGGCTACGCCGCGCTGGGTGTCGCCCTGCTCGCACGGTTCCATCCTCCCAACGTTTTTGTGTGGCTTTCGCTGGAAAGCGTCCTGGTGGTCGCGACGGCGCTGTGGTTCCGCTCCCGTTTCATCGTCGTGGCGAACTTTCTCGCGTACCTGACGATCGTGCTGGCGTACGGGGTCACGCGCGACGAGGAGCGCGGCGTCAGCATCGGGTTTGGCCTGGTGGCGCTCGTGACCGCCCGGATCCTGAACTGGCAGCGAAGACGGCTGGAATTGAAGACCGACCTGATGCGCAACGCCTACCTTGCGAGTGCGTTTGTGATCTTCCCCTACGCCCTGTATCACCTCCTGCCGCGGGCCTATGTCGCGGCTTCGTGGGTGGGCGTCGCCGTGACTTACTACGTGCTCAACCTCGTCATCCACAATCGGAAATATCGTTGGATGGGTCACCTGACCCTGCTCCTCACGGCCTGTTACCTGGTCGGCGCGGCTATTACGCAGCTTGAGCCAAGGTTCCGGATTCTCTCGTTCCTGCTCCTGGGCTCCGTGCTCCTCTTCGTGTCGTTGATCTTTACGTTCCTTCAGACCCGAAAGACCGCAGGGTCGACGGCCCGCGCAGGTGAGCGGATGCCGGGGGGTTCGGCGCCGCCTGCAACCGGGCCTGTCAAACCGCCCGAGGACGCTACGGTACGCGGCACAGTCTCCCGTTCCTGAAGTTTCGCCAACAATTGCGAAGCTTCGGACAATCCCGGGAGAGCGGCCAGAAGGTATCTTTTGAATAACGATCAGCATTCCCAATCCCCGACCCTCCAGACTTGAAAGCCCGGTCAAGAACCCCCGTCCACCGTGTGGTGCCCCATCCATCGCCTCATGACTCCAAGGCTGCCACCCCAACTCGTCCGGCTTCTCGCCGTGACCATCGGAATCGTCGCGATCTACCTGGTCGCCCGCCATTTCCTGACCCCGATTTCGTTTGGACAGTACGGGTGGTACCGGGGTGCCGCGATCACCGAGCTGGCGAGTCACAATCGGAGCTACGCCGGAGGGGCAGCGTGTGTGGAGTGCCACGCGGATCAGGCGCAGCAACTTGCCGCCGGCGGGCACAAGAGCCTGGCCTGCGAGGTTTGTCACGGGCCGGGCCAGGCCCACGCCGACGACCCGGACGTGAAGCCCGCCATCCTCCACTTCAGGCATTGCGTCCGATGCCATGAGGGCTCGCCGGCCAAGCCCGCTTGGATGAAACAGGTGGAAGCCAAAACGCACTACGCCGGTGATGCCTGCACCGAGTGTCATCCTCCCCACAAACCCATCGAGTGATCGTGAACGCTCCCTTCTCGCGACGCAGGATGCTCAACCGATTGGCCGGCATGCTGGCGGTCGTTGCGGCCATGCCCGCCGTCCGCAAGGCCAGGGCCGCCGTCCGCAAGGTGTTCGTTTCGGCCGGCGCCGCGCGGGACTACGATCCGACCGCCCATCGTTGGGCGATGGCTATCGATGTGAATCGGTGCATCGGCTGCGGTCACTGCGTGACGGCGTGCAAGCGGGAGAACCACGTTCCAGAAGGACCCAGCTATTTCCGGACATGGATCGAACGCTACGTCATCCGGAAACCCGCCCCGGGTTCGAATGATCCGCGCGGCGAGGTTGTCGTCGACTCACCCAATGGCGGCATGGACGGTTTTCCAACCTCAGTTGTGCCGCCAGGGGACATCCAGCACGCCTTCTTCGTCCCGAAACTCTGCAATCTTTGCGAGCGTTCCCCCTGTGCCCAGGCATGCCCGGTCGGGGCGACCTTCGAGACGCCGGACGGCGCCGTCCTCGTGGATCCAAAGTATTGCATCGGGTGCGGGTTCTGCATTCAGGCCTGCCCGTACGGATGCCGGTTTCTCAATCCCGTGACGAAGACGGCCGAGAAATGCACGTTGTGTTACCACCGGATCACTCATGGGCTGAAACCGGCGTGCGTGGAGGTCTGCCCGACGCAGGCCAGGATCTTCGGCGATTTGAAGCATGCGCAAGCCGACGATCCGCTCATGAAATTCTACGCCGCGAACAAAGTGCTTGCCCTCAAGGCGCATCTGGGCACCGGGCCGCGCGTGCTCTATGCCGGACTCGATAAGGAGGTCAGTTGACATGGCCCTGGAGATCACCAACACGATCGTCGAGGTCCTCCCCGCGGTGGAGGGCTACGTCTACCCGAACGAGGCCAACCTGCACCCGTTGTGGGGTGCCTTGATCGTTCTCTATCCCTACATCACGGGCCTGGTTGCCGGCGCGTTCATCATGGCGTCGCTTGTGCGCGTCTTCAACGTGCGCGCCCTCGAACCCGTGTACCGGCTCTCCCTCCTGACTGCGCTTGCCTTTCTGCTCTGCGCTCCGCTGCCGCTCCTGTTCCACCTCGGGCATCCCGAGCGAAGCTTCCAGATCATGATCACGCCGCATTTCTCATCGCCGATGGCGATGTTCGGCTTTGTATATGCCTGGTACCTGATGGCGGTGCTCCTGCTGGAATTGTGGTTTGACTACCGCGCGGACCTGGTCGCCTGGTCGCGGACCACGAAGGGCTTCCGGGGGGCCTTGTACCGCCTGTTCACCGTCGGCGTCACGGACACGTCGGAACCGGCCCTGCGCCTGGATGCCCGCATGGGGCGGATGCTGTCAATCATCGGCATTCCCTCCGCATTCCTTCTCCACGGCTATGTCGGGTTCATCTTTGGATCCATCAAGGCGAATCCCTGGTGGGGCAATGTCCTGATGCCGATCATATTCATCCTCTCCGCGATCGTCTCCGGCATCGCCCTGTGCGTCTTCAACGCCATGCTCCTCGGCTGGTTTCGTCGCCGCCCCCTCGACATGCGCTGCCTCGACGTCATGTGCATGTTCCTGTTTTATGCCCTGGTCCTGGATGCTGCCGTCGAAGCGCTGGACTGGATTCACCGGACCTACGCCGCCGAGGAAGGATTCCAGGCGCTCCATTACATGGCGACGGAGAAGCTTTTCTACACCCTCAACGTCGTTCAGGCCGCCCTCGGCACTGCTGTCCCCTTCCTCCTGCTGGGAGTCATCCAACTCGTCCGCGGCCGAATTCCCGAGGCCTTGAGACGCCGCGTCTACTTCTCGAGTTCGGTCCTCATCCTGGTTGGGGTTCTGGCCATGCGATGGAACGTCGTCATCGGCGGGCAGCTCTTCTCCAAGAGCCTGCGGGGATTCATGAGTTACAAACTCGAATTCACCGGTGTCGAGGGCTGGCTGATGTCGGCCATTCTGCTGGCATTGCCGTTCCTCGTGCTTGCCTTTCTCATCCGTTACTTCCTGGCCGATCGTCAGCCGGCCGGGCGGCAGGCTCCCCTGGAAATGACCGGTTGAGAAGTGCCCGGTGCTCCGTGCGCGCCTCGGGCACCGAGACGTAACACTCCTTTCGTTCGGGTCCTTTTCACCCTGTATCCTTTTGACGTCGCAGCCCTCTTCTGCATCATCCCCACGAAACCCGCGGAAGGAATATGGAAAGTCGTAACTGGCGTCCCTCGGCTCTCGGAATTTTCGGAATGATCGCTGCCGGCCTGGTGACCGGATGGACACTTCGGGCGTCGGATCATTCCGATGCGCCGCAGATGAACGATCTCATCCGCCAGGACGCGAACCTGACGGACCTCCACGCCTACCTCGTCCGGCGCAATCTTGTCATCACCCTTGCGTCAAATCCCGCCATCCCTCCCGATGTTACCGACTATGTCTTCCCGTCGGATGTGACGTTCGAGATTCATCTCGACAATCATTCCCGCGTCAGCCCGGACGACCCCCAGCACATGGGAGGCACGATCCTGGATCCCGACAGGATCCGGGAGGACCTCACGATTCGCGTCCGATTCCGGGACAACGGCCGCGCCCGGGTCTGGATTCTCCACCACGAAAAGCACCCGCGCCCGGTTCCGCTCGTCCGCTTCTTCGCAGGCTTGCGCGATGACCCGTTCATTCGGGGGCCGCGGCAGGGTCGAAACGTCGCCGCCATGGTGCTGGAGGTCCCCTTGGCCGCAGTGACACGCCGCCAGAGCACTCTCCTGATCTGGGCGACGAGCAAGGTGGACGAATTCGACGGGCCCTTTCAGGACCTCATCGGACGCTCCCTCCGCTCCATGATGCCCGAAAACAACGCCATGAACGAGCTGCCGCCCAGCCAGCAGTCCCGACAGATGGGCGTGCCGCCGGATGTCATGATCTTCGACACCGCGGAACCAGCCACCTACCCGAATGGTCGCGCACTGACGGATGACGTCGTGGACCTGGTCGACGATCCCCGCGTTGTCGCCAATGACGCGCCATTTCCGTCGGAGAATGACGTCCCGTTCCTGAACCGCTTTCCCTACCTGGCGCCGCCGCACTCGCCGCCATGATCGTCCCCTGGCGTTCCTCGTCCTGGCGGATCCGTCTCCTGGCACTCGTCCTTGCGGTCATTCTTCCGGGTTGCGCCGGAAGACGGCCCTCCGGCCAGCCGACGACTGAAGGCGCGGATGGACGGATTGCCTTCTACCGGGAGCGCCTCGGAGGGCCGGGAACCTATCCCGCCTACGCCCGCCTGGGCCTCGCCCTCCTTCAAAAGTACCGCGACACCGGCCAGGCGCGGTTCTATGCGGAATCGCTGCAACGGTTCCGCCAGTCCCTCGATTTCCAGTCCAATCTCGAGGCTCTGCGCGGCATGGCGATGGCCCTCTCCGAACGCCACGAATTCCACGAGGCGCTCTCCTACGCGAACGGGGCCGTCGCCGCCCTGCCGGGCGATCTCGAGGCCCTCGGGATTCTCTTCGATATCCGGCTCGCCCTGGGGGATGCAGCGAAGGCTGAAGACACTCTCAAGGTCATGCTCCAGGCAAAACCGGCCTTCCTCGTCTTCTCGAGGGTTGCGGCCTTGCGCCAATATCGGGGCGACCTTGCCGGGGCCGTCGAGGCGATGGAACTGGCCTGCAGGGCGCCAGACGCCAGCAATCAGCCGGCAACCACGCGGGCCTGGGGCCAGGTCCGCCTGGGTTCGATTCTCCTCAGACAATGCAGGGTGCCGGACGCGCGCAAGGCGTACGATCGGGCCCTCGAGATCCTTCCGGGATACTTCTTCGCCAGGGAACATCTCGCCGAATGGCACGCCGCCCAGGGCGAGTGGCGCGAGGCCGGATCCCTCTACAGGGAACTCCTGGCAACACACCCGACATCCGCTTATCGCCTCGATTGGGGGGAATGCTGCCGCCGGCTCGGTGATTCCCCAGGCGCAGCCCGCGAGACGTCGAGGGCCCTCGTCGAAATGCGGCAGGCCGCCGCCCAGGGGGCGCAAGACCAGGCGCGGCCCCTCGCGTTGCTCCTCCTCGAAACCGATGACTCCGCCGCCGAGGGATTGGAATGGGCACGCCGCGATTGGACTCTTCGCCAGGATGCGCTCGCCGCAGACACGCTGGCATGGGCCCATGCGCGCAACGGCCATCGAGCCGAGGCGATGCAGTTGAGCGAGACCGCCCTGCGCACCGGGAACAAGTCGCCCGTGATCCTGCTCCACGCCGGAATGATCCGCCTGCAATCGGACCATGTCGCGGAAGGCCAACATCTCATCGAGCAGGTGCTGACCTGCCGGACGGCGCTCACCCCGCGCGAGATTGCCCTCGCCGAAGAAGCCGAGCGGGAACTGTCGAGGGTCCGCGAACCCTGCGCCGGCGCATGAGTCCTCCCGTTTGGAACGGAGAGGAATCGGCCATTCGCTGACAGCAGCACCGGCAGGCCGCCCCGGTCCTGCGCTTACCGCGGCAATCGCAGCCGGAGGAATTCCGATGCTTTCAGCACAGGAACCGGGATCCCGCTGCCGGTCCACTGATTCGTGAGCAGCGGGATCCATGTTGTCGGCTTCGGCAGCGTCGCGGCCGAATCGACGATGTAGGTCGCGCCCGGGTCGAGATCCGCGACCTGCAACTTCAATCCGCCGTTTCCGTCCCGCACGAGGGTCAACACGGGTCGCGCCGTTGGATCGCCAGCAGGCTCCACGACCACCGTCTGCGTCGCGCTCAGACCGAATTCGTCCGTCACGCGAATGCAGAGTGCAGGGGTCGTCGCCACCTCTTCCGCGGTGGGGGTCCACCGCAACTCGCAGGATGCCGGGTCAATGGTCGCTCCGGCGGGCGAACAGGCATCCAGGCTGAATCGCAGGATCTGGGCAGGGCAGTCGACATCCCGCGCGAACGCGCAAAGGTCCAATCGCAATTCCTGTGACGCGCGGATGGGCTGCGGTGGCACGTTCTCAAGGACTGGCGATTCGTTGACCTCGTTGATGACGACCACGACGGGCTCAAGATCGATGGGATTGAGGGACGAGTTCGGCAGGCTGAGGGTGACGATCAAGGTGTTGGTCGAGGGCCCCTGACACTCCGAAGGCAGCCACGTGATCCTTCCGGATGCCGGATCCACCCGCGCGCCTTCCGGGGCATCTCCTCCCAAACCGAAGACCGCGCCGGGAACCGACGAGGAAACCGGGATGACAACCGGGGTGTTCTCGTCGAACCGAAAGGGGCCGTCCGGCACCGCGAGCGCGGTCTCGAGGATTTCGACATTATCCAGCAGCCAGCCACTGGATTCGGAATGCACATTGCGACCGAGGGTGTCGAACTCGATGCCATCGATGTGCTGAAATCCGAGGCGGATCGTCTTGCCGGCGTATTCGGTGAGGTCCATGCGCTCGTCGCGCCAGTCGGGAGTCGTGCCCGTCACGCTCCGTAGCGTCTGCCATCCGCCCCATCTCTGGCTGGCCGGATCATAGACCTGCATCAGGGTGTTTCCCTGGTCGGCGCCGCTGTAACTGTGCCACTCGTGGTACCGCAACTGCAGTTCCTCCCCGCCGCTCTCCAGGGGGGGGAGGTCGATCTTGGGGCTGATGAGGGTGCTTTCCGGCCCATAAGGATAATTGCCGGCCAGCCGCACACCCATGACATTCATGCCACCGAACGCCCTGCCCGGACCGTTGGAAGGTGAACCGATCTCCCAGACCCCGTGGGTGCTGTACCACCCTCCCCAGCCGCTCTCGAAACCCTCCGGGTTCCTCCAGGCGGGCAACTCCTCCGTGAGGACCTCGATCTCGTCGAGGAACCAACCGCTGGATTCCGCGTGCACGTCGCGTCCAAGATAGTCGAGTTCGGTTCCCTCGACATGCTGGAAGCCCACCCGGATCCTCCTCCCGGCATAGGCGCTCAGATCAATGCGCTCGTGATGCCAGTCCGGAACGTAACCCGTGAAGGTCTCGAGCCTCTCCCAAGCGCCCCAACTTCCGGTCGCTGCATCATAGGGAAGCACCCACAAACTGCCCGAATCCGCCCCCGCATAGCTGAACCATTGCCAGTAACGGAGAAGCAACTCCTGCCCGTCGTCGATCGCCGGCAGATCGATCACCGGGCTGATGAGCATGCTGTCGGGGCCATACGGATACTTGCCCGCCAACCGCACGGCCATCACGTTCGTCCCGGCGAATGCCCGGCCCGGTCCGTTGGCCGGCATGCCAATCTCCCAGATCCCATTGCTGCTGTACCACCCGCCCCATCCCGCCTCGAATCCCTCAGGGTTGTCCATGCGCGGGACCGGTTCCTCGAGGATTTCAATGTCATCCACGACCCATCCGCTGGATTCGGCGTGGACGGCGTGTCCCAGGTAGTCGCGTTCGGTGTTGTCGACGTGCTGGAAACCCAGCCGGATCCTCTGCCCGGCATATGCGGATAGGTCCAGGCGCTCGTGGTGCCATTCGGGGACATACCCAGTGATGGTCTTCAAGGTCTGCCACGCCCCCCAGTCGGCGGCTTTGGCATCATAGACCTGCATCAGTGCATTTCCCTGGTCCGCGGCGCTGTAACTGAACCACTGCCAGTACCGCAACAGCAGTTCCTGGCCGTCGGCGATCGCGGGGAGATCCACGGGCGGCCCAACAAGGATGCTGTCCGGTCCCTCGGGATAGTCTGCGTTCAAACCGGTCGCGACGGCTTGGACGCCATTGAATGCCCCCCCGGGTGCTTTGCCGGGGGCGCCAATCTCCCAGATCCCATTGTCCGCGCGCCATATTGTGCCGACCTGACCGCTTTCGAAGTCCTCGGACCAGACAATCGTGGTGTCGGGGAAGCAGTTTGTAGAGGTGACGATGAGGAGGAATCCGACGCAGAAGCAAAGTCTCCACTGTGGCGCGAGCACGAACCCGTGTTGGCCCGCCTGAAACCGTCTTCCTTCATCAATGCCATTCACTGGAACTCCTTGTGGTATGGTCTGATTTGATCCAGGCGCCGGCCCGGTGGAACACCGGCCCGGCGCCTTCAAATGACGGTATGTGCAGCCATCAGTTGCAAATGGGGAGGCCCAATCGCAGCGCCTCCCGCTCGGTGTTCCGGGCTCCACTCCTGCGCCGAAATCCTCGCAGGAGCGTCCGCGGACGGGCCCGACCCGCCCTTGGTTTACGGGGAACGGTCCGCGTTCTACCGTTCGCCGGGCTCCAGGGCAATCGAGTTCCGAACGGCAGCTCCGTTATGGACAGTCCGGAAGAATCGATGGCCTCCCGGGATCGGGACGGACGCGGGGCTCGTAAGCCCGGGTTGCGGCGACCAGGGTCCCGTCACGTCATCCGCCGCCTGCAGCGTGCCCGTCCAGGTCAACCGAATGGCGCCGCCATCGCGCGCCACGCCCAGTTCGGGCGGCGTGGTGGGATCCTCCGGCAGCGAGTAAAGCCCGAAGTCATCGATGCCAAAATACCAGCTGTCGGTGCCGGCATGGGTGAATCGAAACTGGACCGTCGCCTGGTTGGCCGCCGCCGGCAGGGCGAACATCTCGATCCGCTTGGATTCGACCGGGTCATCATCGACACGAGCCTGAATGAACGGCGCCAGCGATTGCGAAATGGGAGCGCCAATGAACGCCCCATAGTTGCCCCCGATTGGTACGCCCTTTTCGTCAACGTAGTGGGCCACATCGTCATGCTCCTGTCCGAACGTCGCGACCGCGTCGGTGCTGACCGCGCCGGTCGCGGCATTGGTGACGGACACGATGTCCGCCCCGTCCAGGAAGTAGGCGAGCGGCAGCCAGGTCGCCCCATGGTCAATCGAGTATTCGACGGCGGCGATGCTGTCCTCGTTCTGCTCCCAGAGGCTGTTGAACACCAGGTGGACGTTGTGCTGACCGGAGATGTCGATATCCGGACTGAACAGATAGAGGACCTGCGACGCGTTGGCATTGGCGTAGTGCGAATTCGCGAACAGGAAGCGGCCGACGCCCATCGGCTCACGGTAGATCTGGCCGTTCAACACATTGAACGGATTGACGGACAGGACGCGGCGATAGTCCTGTCCCCACTCCGGAGGATTATCCGGGTTACCGTAAGTGACGAAGGAATCCAGGAACCAGTCCGCCACGACAACCGCCCACCGACCGTAAGTGGCCGAGCCCAGATCCTTGAAATCTTCGACGTCGTTCACCGGGGTTGTGTAACTTTTCTGCGTCCAGTCATCCGGGAGGCCGCCTTGCGTGGCCAATTCGAAGTTCTCGATGTAAAACGGCGCCGGGAGGACGATGTTGCGATAGTGCCCGATCGTTGTGGTGGTCTCGACACGCAGGACGTTCGGGGGACTGGCTCCGTCCGGGGCGGTCAACACCCACGTGTGCACGGAATCCGGCCCTGGAAGGTCCGGACTCGTGTCGTCGATCGTGACGAGTTGGCCGTCGCCGGTCACCTGGGCCGGGACGGGTGATCCATCGAGGGTGAGAACCACCGAATCCAGAACGATCGGGCTGGGTCCACTGGCAATCGTCGCGGAGTAGACGAGTTCCGGCGGCAGATTCCGACTGCCGTCGACGGGACGCCACTTCAGGAGACGCAAGGATTTCGAGGCGGGGGCCGCCACCGTGATGGGCGCTGAACCGAAGATCTCATAGCCATCGTCCAGGAGCAGGTACACGACGTACTCGCCGGGTTCGTCCAGGCCATCCGGAAAGATGACCGAGCCCGTCGGACTCGGCACCACGCCTTCCCTCGATCCGTCGACATACAGCCAATCCAGAAAGGGCGCGGTATCGGGCGGATCGCCCACCTTGAAGATCGCCAGCCAATCCTTCTGGCCCCCCGGACCGTTGTTGAATCGGACAACGATGGGCTCCCGAGGCGCGTACTCCCGCTGGTTTGACCGGACCGATGGCGTCGCCGGATCGACGATCTCAAAGGTGTTCATCGCGAGCGGGGTGTCGCCGCCGTTCTCCAGGAGGAACACCTTCCAGGCGCCAACCGAAAGAACCCCGCCGGCAAACCTCACCGTCCCTTCCAGGACCCCGTCGGTCCCGCGGTCCGTCCCGTCGACGTACTTCCAGATGGTGGGGGGTGTGCCGCTTCCCGGCTCGACGTTCGCGGGAAACACGGCAATCCGGTCCTTGAAGTTGCCCGGGCCGCCCGCGAACTGAACGAAGATATCGTCATTCGGGTAGTAGGTGGCGATCTGGGTGGCGACGGTGGGTGTCGCCGCCACGAGCGGATCCGACATTGTGGCCACCATGGCGGCAATCCGCAGCACGAGCCGGAAGGTGTCGCCGGCAAACCCCGACCAGGTGGTTTCGCGGATTCGAGTCGTCATGGGCTCCATCTTTCGCATCGGGTGGTTCGGCATTGAGTTGTGTTCATCCCGCACGTCAAGGTGTCGAGCGGCCGGTCGATGGGTACCGGGGATTATCTCCGCGCCCGGGGCGCTCATGGAAAGCTCCCTGTTCAAAAATCTGAGCTGCTCGCGGCCCATCCGCAATGGGGTCGCGTCTAAAGCATTGACAAAACGGAGTCAGACTCCGGGAATCGAAGACGTGGTGCGCTTTGAACGCACCGAGCCATCTCAGACCATCGTGAGACCCCGCGGCGTCGACGCCGTGACCGCTCAAGACGACGGCGGCACTCGCCTCACTGACACAGAGTTTCCGGATCGCGCGTTGGCGTTGGGCAGTGGTCGCCAACGTCGACCGCGCATAGGGCAGGCCGGGCAAAGAAACTTGCCGATCATGAGAACCGACCCCTTCCGAATTCCAGGCGGCAGTAGTCGGATTCGTGAAAAGCCATAGAGCACGGTCAAAGTCACAACACACGCCCGCGCCTTCCCAGGGGGCGAATGTCGATGGATTAGATGCGACCCATTGGCTCGCTCTCTGCCCTCCCGCGGGTGCCAATGCACGCCTTGGCGACGTCCAACGGTGAAGCGGGCTGAAGCCCGCGGTCCGGTTTAAACTGGCGCGCGGCGTTTACGCTGCTTCACCTCCGGCATTCGGCACTCCCGATACTTATTTAGGGAGCCAATGAGATCGCATCTGGATGCTGGAAATGGACCTCGTCCATAGCCCAAAGATCAACGGCGGGATCGCCTGCCAGGTGTCGGAGTTCGAGTGTGGCAAACGGGACGAAAAAAGCCAAGAAAGCTTGCCCATTCCGAACGGTAAGGCCGATCTTACCTAGGTAAATGCAGGCCAGGATCTCCAGCAAAGGGGAGTTGGTCATTCCCGAGGCGCTGCGGTAGCAAGCGCGACTTCACCAAGGGGACAAGGTGGACATCGGTTTCGTTGACGGACTGATCGTCCTGCGAAAGCGACAACCATTGACTCCGGCCCGTGTGCGGGCACTTCTCTTGGGCAGTCGCCGGCTCCCTCCGGTATCGCCAGCCGATGAAGAGATTGTGTCCGAAGCCGTGCGGGAGGTGCGTAATGCTCGGCGCGGGGCACGATCGTGACGAGGGTTGTCTTTGACACCAGCGTTGTCGCCAGCGCCTGCTTTTGGCGGGGACCCTCCTCCCGATGCCTGGAGGCGTGGGCGCGAGACGAGTTCGCGGCACTTGTCAGCCCGGCGATCCTTACCATTCGAATCAAGAGAGGCACGTCTCCGCGCGCAATCTTCGCCGTCCTTCGCCCTGGTTCATGGCTGTCCGGCCTGGATTCGAACCAAGACAAACTCCTCCAAAGGGAGTTGTGCTACCATTACACCACCGGACATCCCGCGCCCTTCCAATACGTCGGCAACCCAAACCCCGCCAAGGAATTTTTCGAGCGCCGTCGAATCACCCCGCGCACCCCGACCCAAGTTGGCCTTTGACGGACTGCCAACACGCGGCTATCTAGGGACCCTGTACTGGTATGAAACCTTCCCGACGCGCGTTCGTCATCTCGGCTTCGGCCATCGGGCTCTGCTCGTTCCTGAGCGTCGCCATCTCGCGCGCCGGCGGCGCCGACATCGAGTATTCCCCGCCGTCGCGCTCCATTGAACTGGAGAAACCGATGACAGCCCGCGACCTCGCCCCGCGCAAGTTCAACTTCCAGAAGGACGGCGACGCCACCTCATCGGACCTCTCGGCGTCCGGGCTCCTCCCGCCTCCCGACCAGGGTGCGCGCGCCCGCGCGTTCATCGAACTCCTCGGGCGCACCGGCGATTTGGACCTCGGCGCCGACTTGCGTGATCTTCCTGGTCTCTCCCTCGACAACACCAGTCTGCCCGGCACCGGCGACTCGGATGGAGCCCTGGACGACCTTTTCAAGCGCCCCAACACGCGTTCGGAGCGTGGCGGGGGCAGGAGCGACAATTCGGGCGGGAACCCATTCGACTCGCCCGGCACGGATTCAGACCGAACCTGGTCGGACCGCACTTTGACGGTCGGATCCGGGGCCGATGGTGACGACAGGGAGTCCCTCTCGTTCGGATCGTCTCAAAACGCGGCTGAAAACCAGCAGTTCCTCCAGGGGTTGAAGGGATCGGCGGCGAATCCGCGCGACGGGCGCGAGCGCGACGACTGGCTCCCTCGAAGGGAAGCCGGTCCGGGAGCGCGCGGGACCTCGTGGCGCACGGGCTCGGCGTATCAACGGGATTCGCGAGCTGAGGGCGACAAGACGCGCGGGGACCGCATGGATGCCTTTCGAAACTTCCTGAGTCCGACGATCAGCGAAGGGGCGGGCGTGGCGGAAACGGCTCGGACGGCGCCGGAGGGTCCCTCGCTCGGTGCCGGTCTGGGTTCGGCCCCGACTGCCCGAGGGACGTTGGTGTCTCCGGCAGCGGGCGGGCAAGGGTTTCTTCCCGATCCGTTGGGCGGTGGCAATCGCCTGCCCGTCGTTCGATCGAGGCTATCGGATGCTGGCGTGGGTGCGGTGCTCGGAGGCGGGAGAACGGGAACGCGACCCGCGGATCCGGAGCCAGTGACCGCGAGCCCCATGGAAATCATGCTCCGCAAGCACGACACGCGCATTCCGGGACGCGTTTTCTGACGGGGTCCGGAGAACGGACGTCAACCCAGCCAGTCGACGGTGACTTCACGGCCGGCCGGCCACACGGTCTCCGGCGGAACGTCGAGCAACGCGTTGGCGGAAGCGAGGGCCGACTGAACGTGGGAGGCCTGCGTACCCGCCAGGCGGATGCCCCCCGACTCGTCGAGGATGACGCGGACGAAATGCCGCCGATCCCCGCGGTTGGCCACCGTTTCCGACAAGCGCCCAGGGAACCGGCGTGCAAAGGGGTGACGCTCTCCCATGAGTCGGCGCAGGGCCGGCCGCACGAAGAGCCACCACGTGACAAACGCCGAAACGGGATTGCCGGGCAGCCCGAACCAATGAGCGGCTTCGAGTCGGCCCCAGGCAAACGGTTTTCCCGGCTTCATGGCGACGCGCCAGACCTCCACGGTTCCTCCAAGGGCGACCAGTGCACCCTTCACCACATCGAGGGCACCCACGGAGACGCCGCCGGTGGTGACGACGACATCCGCCTTTCGCGCTGCGTCGCGCAGGGCGGCCATCGTAAGTTCCAGTGAGTCGGGAATCGTGGAGTCGAGGACGACCTGGATGCCATCTGAGGCCGCCAGCGATGCGAGCAGGACACGGTTGCTGTCGTAGATGCGTCCGGGCGCCAGGGGTTGACCAGGCTCGGTGAGTTCACTCCCGGTGGCGAGAAGCGCCACCCGGGGGCGGCGAAATACGGCGACACGCGCCTGGCCCGCGGCGGCGAGCAGGCCGATGTGGGCGGGCCGGAGACATTCGCCCGTCTCCACAAGACGGGCGCCGAGGCGAAAGTCCTCTCCCGCCATGCGAACCCCTTCCCAGGGCGTGACCGTCTCGTGAAAGATGGCAGTGGTATCGTCCTCAACCCGCGCATCCTCCTGCATGACGACGGCATCGGCGCCAGGGGGAAGGACGGCGCCTGTGAAGATGCGGAGGCAGGTGCCCGGTGCGACGACAGTGGAGGGAGCCGCACCGGCAGCGAGCGTGCCCGCGATGGGGAGCCGGATCTCGGAATCCGCAGACGCACCGGCGAGATCGCGACCTTGAACGGCATACCCGTCCACGGCGGCATTGTCGAATGCCGGGACGTCCGATGAAGCATGAACATCCATCGCGGCGATCCGGCCGGCGGCAGAACGCAGGGCGACGAATTCGGGAGAGGGAAGCGGCTCGACGGCGGCGAGGATGGCAGTTCGGGCGTCTTCGACTCGGATCATGAGACGGTCGTTCTCGGTTTGCCGCGACGGTTTCGGAGGCGCCATGACCAGATGAGCAGGGCCACGCTGACCGCCGATCCGCAGATGACGAGGGCGAAGAAGCCGCCGTTCGAGAGGGGCCGGTGCCGGCTGAGGACGATGGCGGCGACTCCCAGCAAGACGCAGATGACATACAGGAAGAACGCGGCCTCCTTCTGGTTCAAACCGAGCTTCAGGAGCCGGTGGTGGACATGGGTCTTGTCGGGAGTGAACGGATGACGACCGCGGCGGAGCCTGCCGATGACGACCTGGACGGTGTCGAACAGCGGGAGGGCAAACAGGACTAACGGGATCAGGATCACGGCGGCGGCGGTGGGGCTGGCCGTCGTGGCGGCCGTTTTGGCGGCCGTTTTGGCAGCCGTGTGTCAGCGTGTGTAGCCGTTGTCAGCCGTGTCAGGGTGGTGTCAGGGTGGTGGCAGGGTGGTGGGAGGGGTGGCGAGGGGTGGCAGCGGTGGTGGCGACGGCGGTGGTGCTGTCGGCATGAAAGAAGGAGAGCGTGCTGATCCCGGCAATGGTGACACCGACGAAAAGGCTGCCGCTGTCGCCGAGAAAGATGCGGGCCGGGGAAAAGTTGTAGGGCAGGAATCCGAGGGTGGCACCTGCGAGGCAGAAGGTGAGGAGGGTGATGACGGTATTCCCACCCATGATATTGATCATGGCCAGCGAAAGGGCCAGGACGGCGGCCACGCCGGCGACCAGACCGTCCATTCCGTCGAGGAGGTTGGTGGCATTGGTGAGACCGACGATCCAAAGAACGGTCAGCGGGGCAGAGAACCACCCAAGATGCAAGGGCTCACCAAACGGAATGCTGAGTTCTCTGATGCGAAATCCAGCCAGGTACATGCCCGAAGCCACCAGGATCTGGAACAGAAGTTTACGCTGGGGACTCAATTGGGTGATGTCGTCCACGGCGCCAACACAGAACATGATGATGCCACAGACTAGGAGCGAGAAGATGAGGCCCTCGTTCAGCACGAAGATCCGGGCCACCCGGTTGTCCAGGAAATAGAGGGCGAACCACGGTGCGGAAAAGCCCGCGACGACGGAGAGGCCGCCCAACCGGGCCATGGGCGAGCTGTGGATCTTCCGCTCGTTGGGTTGGTCAACGGCCCCCAGCAAAAAAGCGAGACGGATGGCGAGAGGTGTCATGGCGAAGGACACCAGCATGCCAATCACGAGCATGGAGAAATACGTCCTCATGCGGTGCAAGCCGACCCGTGTACCCGATGAAACAGCTCCCAGTATCGTTGCACCATGACATCCAGCGAGAATTCCGCCGCAGCCCGGCGCCGGCCGTTTTCACCGAAACGTGCCCGCAACTCGGGACTAGCGCACAGCTTTTCGATCGCCTTGGCAAGCTCTTCCGGGTCGCGGGGCGGGACCACCAGTCCGGTAATTCCGTCCTGGTTGACATAGGGAACCCCGGATTCGATCCGGCAACTCACGACGGGCTTTCCGCTGGCCATCGCCTCGACCTGGACCAGACCGAATGCCTCGTTCGGAGTGATCGACGACAGCACGAAAACGTCGCAAGCGTGCAGCAGGACGGGGAGCAGGGCGTCTTCGACTTCGCCCCAGAAGCGAACCCGGCCGGCCACCCCGCAGGAAATCGCAAGCGCCTCGAGTTCAGCTCGCAACGGCCCTTCACCGACCAGCCAGGCGACGGCGTCGACCTGCCGCAGCGCCTCGATGAGATACCGCTGCCCCTTGTAGCCGACTAACCGGCCGATGTTGAGCAGGACCGGTCTGCCGGCCGCCTCCTGTCGTGCGGCAGCCACGCTCGGCGCCATGGCCCCGGGGGCTTGCCAGAACCGTTTCAGGTCGAGGCCGAAGGGGATGACCTCGCATTTGTCGCGATAGGGCTGAAGGGCTCGCGAATGGCACAATTGGGGCGGCGTGGCGACGACGATTCGTTGCGCCCTCCGAAGGAGCCAGTTCAGGAGCGGCTGATAGAGCCGCATCGCGGCGGCCTGGCGCACAATGTCACTATGATAAGTGATGACAAGGGGGGTCCGCCGCGGAGCCAGGGCCATGGCGACGTCGGCCAGCGGATTAGGGAAGTGAAGCTGAATGATGTCCGCCTGTTGCCGCGCGGCGGCGAGATACCGGGGACTGACCGGTGTGGACAGCAGCGTCCCGAATCGTCCACAGCGCGTGAGATCCACTCCACGAACCTGCTCGCGAACTGTCCGGAGGCCATCATTGGCCACGACACACGAGATCCTCCCGCCCCGCCGGGCAAAGCCCTCACACCAATGACGCGTGAGCGTCTCGATCCCGCCGCAGTAAGGTGGGTAGTATTTTCCCAGCACCAGGATTCGCAGGGAATTCCCAGGGAACGGGTCCGCTCCGTCCGCGTGATCCTGGGCAGGCCGCGACGACGGGTCGTCGGCCGTGACGAAGCCGCGTCCCGCAGACGGCCGCCTGGATTGTTCAGGATTCATGAGCCAGGAAAGGGGCTGCCGTCCCGGAGTTGGGCTCGACCGACCCCAGGAGGTCGCGGGCCATTCCCTCGCAGGCAAGAACCTGGCGCTCCCAGGAGAACCGCGCGCGGGCGTAGCGAACGCATTCGACCCGAGGAGGCAATTGCGCCGGGTCCTGCAGCACCCGCCGGAGGGCATCGGCGATGGCCGCGGTCGATCCCGATTCGAACAGGAGCCGCGGGTCGAGGGGTTCCAGCAATTCGGGCGTCGCTCCCGCCCGCGATCCGAGAACGGGGGTTCCACAAGCCAGGGACTCGGCTGTGGCAAGGCCGAAGCCTTCCAGGTCGAGCGATGGCATCAGTGTGAGGTCCGCCGCGTTCAGGAGGCGCGGCACATCGTCTTCCTCGAGAACGCCGAGCAAGCGGACGCTCCCGGCGAGGCCGAGGCGATCGACCCGCTCGCGAAGGGCGTTCTCGGCGGATCCTTTGCCGGTCAACCAAAGGCGGGCATGCGGGAAGGCCGGGAGGACTTGGGCGAAGGCATCGATGAGGAGATCGAGCCCCATTCGGGGGTCCAACCGTCGGAGGGCGACCAACAGCCGGTCCTCCGGCGTCAAGCCCCAGGCGCGACGCACCTCGTCCCGATCCGGGGCGGGCGCAAAACGGGAAAAGTCGACCCCTCCCGGGACAATCTCGGGCTGACGGATGCGCCGGCCGTGCCAGGCCGGGAGGAGGTCGGCGAAATGCCGGCTGAGCACGAGGATTCTGTCGGCGCGGCGGAGTGCCCGACGCTCGACGCGATGCATGATATGAATGACGCCGGCATCGAAGAGCCGGCGGACAACCCCCCGGTCCCGGCCCCGTACGGCGTACCGGTATTCCTCGGCCCAGGGTCCGTGATAGACGTGAAGCACCCGGCACGGTGCCGTGGCGACCGCGGGTTCAAGATACGCATGATGCTGAATCAGCAACGTGGATGGGCAGCCGGCGGCGAGGGACTTCCGGATCAGCGCGGCGGCCGCGCGGTTCTCCTCCCTCCAGTTGGCGTAGAATGCGCCGTGATGCTGGGGATATCGGGAGATGCGGACGCCCCGGCGAACCTCGGCGAGCGGCACCTCGCCTCCAGGATGGGCGGTGATGACCTCGACGGAATGGCCCCGCGCGGCGAGTCCCGTCGCCTGTTCGGCCGCGACGCGCCAGGCGCCGCCGGGCACATCCGGGTGATAGCCAAGGCTGACGACAAGGTAACGCATCGGCGGTCAGGAAACGGCGTCAAAGAGATGGTCGAAATCCGCGCGGACCCGGGCCAGGGAGAAGCGGGACTCGAGGGTGTGGCGGGCCTTGCCAATGAGGCGCGCTCGCAATGTTGCGTCCGATTGCAGCGTCTCGATGTGGGCGAGGTATTCTGCGGTGTGCCCCGGCGCTGCCAGGAGACCGTCCTCCCCATGCGTGAGGATCTTGGGTACACCGCCGTCGCGGGCGGCGATCACGGGAACCCCAACGGCCATGGCTTCGATGATGACGCGACCAAACGGTTCCGGCTTCCGCGATGTGTGCAGCAGGAGGTCGAGATCGCTGAGGGCGGAAACGACGTCGCGCTGGAACGGGACGAATTGGATGCGTTCGCGCAGTCCGCGTTCCCGGACGAATTCGCGGAGGCGGCGTTCGAAGGACTGATCTTCGTTGAAGGCGTGGCCGATCAGGACGAAGTGTCCGCGGGCGCGGCGAGCGCACCACTCGGCGGCGATCTCGAGGAACAGGTCCTGACCCTTCCAGGGAGTGAACCGTCCCAGGACCCCGATCAGCCAGGCGTCCTCGGG
>CAWJDJ010000001.1:0-720548 GCA_963841495.1 uncultured Verrucomicrobiae bacterium | reverse complement strand
CCTCCGTCACATATTCCTGCTGCGCCCGTCTCAATCCGACCGAACAGGGAAGACTGATGGCCTGGCGGTAGAGCCGCTCAGCCACGGGACATTCCCATCGAACCGAGGATGGATGCGCCGGCGACGCGTGCAGCGGCTGCCAGAGAGGCCTGCACTGAATGCCTCGCGCGCCAAGGCGGGCAATCAACTTCCGTGAGTCGATGCCTGCCACGCGGTCGTCGACGAGGACCGTGTACATCCACCAGGTGTTGAAGGCCCACTCCGCTTCTTCGGGAGGAACAAGCCCGGGCACCGGTCCAAGGGCGTCCGCGTAGTGTGTGGCGATCCGACGCTTCGCGGTCACGTAATCATCGAGCTGCTCCATCTGGGCGCATCCCATTGCCGCCTGAAGATTCGTAAGGCGGTAGTTGAAGCCGATCACGCTGTGGATGTACTCCACGCCGTCCTCCTTGGCCTGCGTCGTCAAATACTTCGCCTTGCGCGCCCAGTCCTCATTGTCGGTCACCAACATGCCCCCGCCACCCGTGGTGATGATCTTGTTGCCGTTGAAACTGAAGCAACCCATGTCCGCCACTCCGCCCAGTGGCCGGTCCCGGTAGCGTGCCCCCAATCCCTCTGTCGCGTCCTCGATGACACGCAGGTTGTAGCGTCGGGCAGCCTCGAGAATCGGATCCAGGTCGACCGGGTGGCCCAGGATATGCACCGGCAGAATGGCGCTGATTCGCCGGCCGGTCTGCCGGTTCCTAAGTTGCCCGTCGCGCCACACGCATTCCTTCTCGAGGAATTCGAGCACTCGCGCCGGATCCATCTGCCAGTGGTTGGGCTCGGCGTCTATGAAGACAGGCCAGGCGCCCACGTACCGGATCGCGTTGGCCGGGGCGATGAAAGTCATCGAGGAAACGAGGACCTCGTCGTCCGGCCGCACGCCGGCGACCAGGAGTGCTACATGAAGCGCCGCGGTCCCATTGACCGTCGCCACCCCGTAACGCGTCCCAGCCCGCCTCGCCACCATCGCCTCGAACTCGTCCACATACGACCCGACAGAGGACACCCAATTCGTGTCCAGACACTTCTTGATGTAGGCCCATTCGTTCCCGCGTATCTCCGGGACACAAAGGGGAATGAAGTGGTTGGCGGTGCCGGTCTTGCCGCCGGTCGTAGGGACGGCCGGCCGGCACTCGGCGGTCGAAGTCTCGAGTTTCATGGCAATCCAGGACTCACTCCAGCTCAGTTACGGTACCGACGATCATCGATGTCGCGGATCACCCCGCTTCGGACGAGCGCCGCCACCTCCCGTACGCCGTCCTTTAGGCGGCGAGCCACCTCGAAACCCAGGACGCGCCGAATCCCCTCACACGACACCCTGTAGTCCCGCGGATCCTCCACCCTCCGCACGTACTCGACCTGAGCCTCTGGAATCATTCCGCGGATAAGGTTTACAATTTGCTCCTTTTGGTAGTTCTCCTGGGTGCAACCTACATTGAACACCTGCCGCCGAACGATTCCGATCGGCGCCTTCAGCACCGCGAGGATCGCTCGCGCCACATCGATAACATGAACATAAGGCCGCCAGAATTGCTGGCCAAACACCACAAGGCGACGGCCCGCCGCGAGTTCGGCGGCAAATTCGTTCACGGTCAGGTCAAAGCGCATCCTCGGCGAAACCCCGTACACCGTCGCAAACCGGAGTGGCGTCGGACAGAACGACTCGTCGCCTGGTTCCTGCGCAAGCAGTGCAGTTTCCACAGCCACCTTGGTCTCGGCATACAGTGACACCGGTCGCAGTTCGGACGACTCGTCCACCAGACCGTCGGGATCCGGCATCTTCCCGTAGTTGCTGCAGGTCGAGGCGAACAGAAACCTGCCGACGCCCCGTCGGCGGCTCTCCGTGATCAACGCCAATGAGGCGTCCAGGTTGACCGCCCGCGCCGTGTCCGGCTCGCGCCCACAGGCCGGATCCCCCACGATTGCCGCAAGGTGAATGACCGCCTCCACGCCATTGAGGGCGCTCTCGCGGTCCGCCTTTCCGCGCAGGTCTCCGCGAAGAAACTCGAACGCCGGATGACCCCACACGCCCAAAAGCGACTCGCCGCCGTGTAGCAGGGAATCCAGCACCCGCACCCGATGCCCGTCCCCCAGCAGCATGGGTACCAACACAGATCCAATATATCCCGCTCCACCAGTTACCAATAAATGCATCGCACGCTCCTTTCAGTTCTCATTTTCCATGATCCGGGTCCCGAGGCGAAAACGCTCGGTCCGCCCCTGAGCCGGCCATCGTACTTGTGGCCGTATTCAACTGTTTCCCACTCGGGGAAAAGTACGAAGGCCGGCGGGCATCGAGTGTCGCCGGATTTGGGCATGCCTCGGGCCGAATCGCACGCATCGTCAACGCATGCACATGGGAATTGTCGAGAATGGCATCCACTTCGCGGCTGGGGCGCACTTCAATGAAACGGTCATCACCGCCTGCGCCGGCATGGCTCAGGACTCGATGAATCCGGCGAATCCAACGGTTGATGAGTTCGACATCGAGGTGCTTGGACGTGGAGACCCAAGTCTGACCCGGGACCTTTTTCCATGAAAGAAAGGACCAGTCCGGTGTCAGGCGCATCTGGTAACGCATCCAGCGTCCAAGTTGTTCAAGGCGCGGCATTGCCGGGGCCCCCAGGCCGTACAGCAATCTGCGGCAAACCCGCTCATCACAGGAGCGGATGTCCGCCAGACCCTCCTCAACGGCATCCGCCACCCGCCGGTAACTCAACCCATCGCTTTCAAAGAACCAGTCCTTCACAATGGAATCGACCGCGACTGCGGCATCCGGGGACGCCCGATACGTGCCTTGGAGAATTCGGTCCAAATGGCTGCGCAGTTCCGGATAAGACAGACACGACACACTCGCCCGCTCGGCATTATCCAGGCAGAAGGGCACTGGAATCCACTGCGGCGAGAACGTGGGGACACCCGCCATCCCGGCCTCGATCGCGGTGGTGCATCCTCGTTGGATCAAGGCGATCGAGTCGATGATCTGGGGTTGGACGGGACCCTCCGCGTTGATCCGGACGTTGGGCGTGTTCGCCAGTCCATTTTCATAGGGCGCCGGACTTTCATGCGGATGGGGCCGTAGGACAATCGTCAGTGTCGGGTAGTCCCGGGCCAGTGACCGCGTCAACGCGATAAATTTCGTGATCGCCGCATCCTGCATGCTGACGATCCGGTGCACCTTGGCCTCAGACCAGTCGTACTCACGAGATTGATACTCAACACTCTGTTCTCGCGTCGTGAATCTTGGATTCGCCTCGGGAAAGCTTGTATTGATCAGGAGGACCCGCCGTGGCGACCCACCAATCGGATTCTGGTTGCCGTTGAGATCCTCGAGGAGCACGGATTTCCATCGCGGATGATAGAAATCGAAACGCGGGCAGCCGGTAAGGCGGGTCTGAGACCGCGAGAAATAGCCGCGTTCGCACAAGTGATCGGCCATCCGGCGTCCCCACATACACACAATTGGCGAGCACGCCAGAAGGGCGCGATCGTTCCAGAGAAGGTCCGTATAACTTTCGAATGACTCCCAGACGCCGCCTTCCGTATCGAGAAGGCCGAACGGGATTCCCGCCTCCTGAAGGCCCAGGGCCAAACCGAAATTGTACTTGCGAAAGTAGTTTAGCAGCACGAAATCAGGCCGCAGGGCCCAGATCTCGCGGTGCTGGAGGTTCAGAAGAACGAAGTGGCACGTGGCGCCACGACAGCAGAGATCGTAGGCCGTGAGCAACAACCCGGGGAGATCGCGCTGGGGTTGGTCGACAATGAGCGCGATTCGCTTGCCTTCAAGGCTCATGAAACGTCCGGGAATGACGCCATCGTCGCCTCCGGAACGAGCCGGGGTTCGGTGGCTGGGGCTCGCGCCGGAGCTGAATCCACGAGCCTTCGAGCAAGCTGGGCGTAGGCTCCTCTCCCAAGGCGGATCTGCTTCGCAGCTGCGTCACGCAAGACAGCCCGCAGCGCCGGGGCGGCGTCCCAGAGTCGCCGTGCCTCTGTGAGCAGACTCTCCTGGAACGTTGGCAAGTCAATTTCTACCGGTACACAGCCCCCCGGGAAAAGGACGCCCAGGCCCGCAAATTTCAGGCGGTAATACGAATTCTGAGAATGGATCAGCGCGACGACGGGCACACCTTGAGACAGCGCGAACACGGCAGCGTGGTAGGCACCGGTCACCACCACCCTGCACCGACCCACCTGGCGAATGACCGCCTCTGGAGTCTCAAGGTCGGGATCGGAGGACGGCGCCCCCCCGGCCCGCGCGAGGAGCTCACGAAGGATCTCGTGGTCGCGCGAAAACCGGTGAATGGCAATGGGCACAGGCTTCAGAGTCGTCCGCAGACCCTCCGCCAATCGGGCGAGCGCATGGGCGAGCGGGGCGACACAGTCGTGGCCGACTCCCGTATGTGCCGCAACCCGCAAGTTGACTCCAACGGCGCCACCCATGGTTGTCGGCCGATCCTCGTAGGCTGCCTCAATGGCCTCATCACCGGTGACCATCCATCCTTCACGACAATCATCCCATTCTGAGAGGCATCGTGGTCCGGCAAGACTCTCTCGGAGCGATACCAGGGACAATCGGGGCACGACCCCTCGGAGGGCACGCTTGAGTTGCGGATCGGTCACAGGCCCGATGCCCTGTCCCACCATGGCCCCGATGGCTCCGCGCGTGACGGCATAGGACAGTGTTTTCAGGCTGCGGAGCGCCTGGCCGATGAAAATGTCATTCAGAGTTCCCGAGCCGGACATCAACACCAAATCGCAGTTGCTCGCGACCTCGACAAAATCCGCGATCTTCGCCTTCGAAAGCCGGTCGACGCCAGGTTTGAGCTTCATGATCGCTGCCGTCTGTCTCGGGTAGCGTTCGCCGCACGCCGCCCGAAGACCTATCAAGCTCCGCGACCAGACCCGAGGCAGCATGCGATGGACGCTGCCCAGAAAATATCGGTCCTCAAACCAAAGATCCCGGCCGCCGACGGGAACGGGATGCGCATCGGGGCAATGCCGTCGCAACGCCGCCGGATCTGCCGTGAGTACCGAAATTCGAGCATGCGGCCAGTGGAACCGTAGACGGCGGACCGCCACCTGAAGCATGGCCACGTCCCCCATGTTCAGGCAGTCGAACGTGCTCGGTTCGATCAGGACACGCATAATGAATCCGCATGAACTCGCCGGAAGGAAGAACCGGCGGACCGCAATTTCGGGACAAGTCCCGATCTCCGCGGTTTTCAGGGAAATCAGTCTATCAATCGGACATTCGGTCGACCAGGCCGTTGTCAACAAGCCGTTTCGTGATTCCGGCGCAGGTCTCAACCGGCAGGAGTGTCCGCCGTGCAATGTCGATGAGATCGTGTTGGCCGTCGCAATAGGCAAGAACATTCATCGTATCAAGGAAGCCGCCCACCGAACCCTTCATGCTCAGAGTCGGAAAGAGACCCCGGCGGCCCAATTGCGGTTCGCACAGGCAAGTGCACCGGTAGCGATAATTGCATTCCAGAGTGTTAATGCATCTGGCCAGCACTTCAAAAGACTCGCCCAATGCTTCGCCGCTTATCAGGGACAGGTTGTCATCGGAGGTATGATACTCGGGATATTCCCTGTATTTCGAACGCATGATTGAAACAACCGGAAGATCCACGCCGGGGCTGCAGTACTGTCTTTCGTCGCTCCCTCGATCGAGGTACGTGTACTGTTTAAACTTCGCTCCGCGGGACACGAGCGTGTGCAAGGCAACCCTGTCGGCGAGGGTGTCTCCGAGACGCGACGGCACGAACGAGAATTCGCCATTGTCGCCGACGCACGTGATGACAAAGCCGGCCGCGGTCCGCGCCTTCATGTGGTCGAGATGCCGACTCAAATACAAGATGGAACCAATGGTCTCCGGAATGAAGAGGATGCGGTATGTATAACGCCGGTCCTGAATCCCCATCAGCCATTTCGCCAGAAAGGCTGTCACACTGATCCCGGATAAATTGTCATTGGCCATCGACGGGTGGCAGAGATACGTGGACAATAGTACCTCTTTGCTTTCCCTGCCTGGAAGCACGAGCTCTCCATAGGTCAGGTGCCCGGGTCCGAGAGAGCTGTCAATGAACACCCGGTAATTGCCGTCTGCGAGTGCAACGCGCGTCGAGTGGGCAACGCAGAATCCCCATCGGCGTTCGTAGTACGACATCACAAATGGAATGGTTCCAGGCTGATCGGGGAGGGAGTACAGATGCTGTTCCAGTTCACTCAAACTGACGATCTTGTCGACGGGCTCCGAGTAGGCAACCACGTGAAGGTTGTTTTGTTGGAAGTCCGCGATCTTGTCGCCATTTGGATCCAATATGTACGCATCACGGATGTTCCACTCGTCGGGAACCTGCCAGTCGAATGCCCGGGTTCCGGTGGGAACCTCGACGATCTGCAATGGCGGCAACAGGTTGCGAATCTCATGGAGGGTTTGACGCACCCCATTGCCCGTGAGGCTGCGGTGGATGGGAAAAAGAACACGGGCGAGGTCGTGGAGATCGTGACCTGGCGGGATTGGAATGGAATTGTCGTGGGCCATGTCGGGACGGCGTCAGAGCAGCGCGTGGCTCGCGCCCGCGTCAACCGGCAGGTTGGTTCCGGTGATGCCTCGCGCCGATTCGGATGCAAGAAACGCGACCGCGTCCGCGAGTTCCTGAGGGTCCTGGAAACTGCCAAGAGGCAGCGTCCGTGCCATGTCATTTTCGACCTCTTCAGGGCTTCTCCCGGTTCGGCGGGCCTGGGCTTCGATCAGGGAGATTGCGCGGTCCGTCTTGAAGGCCCCGGGGCAGAGGGCGTTGACGGTGATGCCATGAACAACGAGACCTCGGGACATGGCCTTTGCGAGGCTAAGGACAGCCGCGCGGAAGACGCTGGAGAGCAGAAGCGTTTCGGAAGGTTCTCTCACGGCCAGGGAAGCAATATGAATGATGCGACCCCATCGGCGGCTCTTCATGGAGGGAACAATCAACCGGTATAGCTGCACGACGTACAGAAGGACTGATCGATACGCCGCATCCCAGTCGTCCGGAGTCAACTCAGAGAAGCTGCCTGGAGGAGGTCCCCCGGAATTGACGACCAGAATGTCAATCGGACCAAGCGCCTCCTGGGTCGTCTGGACCAGGCGTTGAATGTCATCGGGTTTCGAGAGGTCGGCTTGTACCGGCAGGACTTGAGAGCCGGTGGAGCTCTGGATCGCGTCGACCGCGGCCCGCAGGGACTCGGCACTGCGTCCGCAGATGGCGACCTGGGCTCCTTCGCTGGCGAGTCGCAGAGCACAGGCCCGGCCCAGGCCCTTGGTGGATGCACCGACCAGGGCAACCTTGTTTTGCAGTCGGAGGTCCATTCTCAGGCTTCCTCGAAATCAATGGGTTCCACCTGCTTGTCCATTGGCAGGTCACGGACGAGTCTCCTGCCGAGGAGTATCTCGTATTGCGACGGAGCGATGCCGCTGCCCGGTCGCTTGAACGCGAGGTCGTCGGACTGAATGAGATGTCCTTTGGTTAGCGGCTTGGCAGCCACAACGCTCTTGCGCATAACCAATCGGTCGACGTCTTCGCCCGCGGCGAGAATCTTTTCGGTCACATGGATGCTTGTGGTCATTTGCCTCGCCCAGAGAACCGCCTCCTTCATCTCATCCGTTTCGAGACAAATCTCCCAATCGGGCCCGCGGTCAGTCCTCGACAGAGCCAGATGTTTCGTCACGACTTGCGCGCCGGCTGCCGCGGCAGCCGCCGGCATCCACCGATGAGGGGTATGGTCGATAAAACCCACAGGACATCCGTAACGCCGTTTGAGTGTTTCAATATATCCCAAGGCCGTGTCGTCAACGCCGATACCCCGGCGCCCTTTGAACATTGTATGTTGACCGTGCATGAGTACAAAGCCGGACCGCGTCCGGCGCAATACCCGGGCAACAGCCCAATCAATTTCGTCTTCCGTCGCCATCGGGAGGCTGATGAAGAAGGGACGCCCGGATTCGGCAACCGCATCGAGCACTCTGGGATTGGAAATGTCCGATGCGTTGATGTTGAAGGCGCTGCAGCCCGCACGGACCATGGGTTCGACGAGCGTATCAGTAAGGGCGGCGGCAATGAACTCGAGGCCACTTTGCGCCGCGTGTTGAACCAACTCAGCAAGCTGAATGTCGGAAAACTCCAATTGCTGGTAGAAATCATATTTTGGATCGTGGCGCACGCTGAAATCTGCCGCACGAAGCAACTGAAACTCAATGGCGTCAGCTCCCGTGAGTGCCGCAGCCTCGATCATTGAGCACGCGCGGGAGAAGTTCCCGAGGTTCGCGACGCCCTCTTCGACGGCAAAGAACAGGAAACCCTTGCGGACCTCCTTTGAGCCAATGAGGAGCCGTTGCGCTGGCGTCGTTGGAGCATTCATGGGGATGCGGCAGTTCTCGGGTCTTTCCTAAGGGACCACCAAGGAAGGACGCACGGGCGCCTCCTCGAGGCTTGATTTGTGCCGGATGGATTCACAATTGCGCGCCATCGTCGTCCGCTCCGCCAATGTCTGCAGCAGGGCGGCATAGGTCACGGTCGTCCCATTGGGCATTTTGACAGGCGCGGTGGGAGCAATCCCCTCGTAGTCTGGCATGGCGTCAAGCATTCTGACGACATTCGCCGCCGAGGGTCCGCATTCTTGCGCCTCGCATGTTGTGAAGATTCTACGAACTCGCTCGAGGTCCGTTGGGGTATCGACCGTGACTGAGTAAAAGGGACGATTCACTTCCGGGGCACCATCCAGAACCTGGCAGCGGAAGAGCATGGGATCGAAGGCATAGAGAAGCAGATATTCGCTATGATGCGGATCCGGGACGGCAGCATGCAGGCGCGGCAATATCTTCGAGGAAATGATCTCGGCGGTCATTCCTAGCGGCATGCCCGTTGTCCGCGTGTACTCGGCGCCATTCGCGAAATGCTCGGCAACCATCCGGTCCACGGTCTCAGGATCTACCAGTGGGTTATCCCCTGTGACTCGGACGACAGCATCTGCCCGGCAATGCTCGGCCGCCTGAATCAGCCGAAGGACGATGTCGTTCTCATCGCCAGCAAGGGCCTCAACGCCCCACTGTTCTGCCATCTGGATCAGGATGCGGTCGTCTGGGTGAGTGGACGTACAAACGACGATGGAGGTGAGCGACCTGGCATGACGAAGGCGCTCGACGATCCGCAATAGCATCGGCCTGCCTGCAACGTCCAGAAGTGCCTTTTCAGGCAGACGAGTCGAATTCATCCGAACGATGATGCAGGCGACGACTGTTGGCTTTGGCGTGGAAGGCGGCAGGGGCATCATAGGCAGGCAAAGGGGCAAAGGATTCGGGTCGTCCAGGTCAGGAATTCATGAAAGCCTCCCGTTCAGCGCGTCCTGTTGGGCCTGCTCGTAGTCTTCGTGTCGTCCGATATCGAGCCAGTATTCGACAATTGGGAAACCGATAACCTTCCGGCCGTTCAGGAGTGCTGCCTGAATCAAATCCGTCATGTCAAAACGACGATCCGGCGGAATCAGCTCACAGAGCGACGGTTCGACCAGGTAGGCTCCCGCATTGATGAAAAAGCTCATATTTGGCTTCTCCTCGAGACTTGTGACCCTGGCACCCTCACATCGAACAACCCCAAAGGGAACCTGCAGATCGTACTTCCGAACGGCGACGGTCAAATCGGCGACTTGCCTTCGGTGATACGCGACCAATTCCCGGAAAGGAAGTTTAGTCAGAATGTCCCCGTTCATCACCAAAAGCGTTCCGTTTGGACGTTTAATGAGTCGAATGCCGCCCGCGGTGCCGAGAGGACTGTCTTCACGAACGTAATTCATGCTGACACCGAAGCCCCCGCCGTCGCCGAAGTGACTGACGATGGCATCCGGCAGATAGTGAGTGGTGAGGTTTACCTCGCGGATGCCGGCGCTTCGGAGTCGGGAGATCGTCAGCTCGAGGAGCGGCCGATCTCCGACGTGGAGCATTGGCTTCGGCGTGGAGTCGGTGAGGGGTCGCAGGCGTGTCCCAAGGCCACCCGCCATGATCACAGCGGAGACATGGAGATCTTCCTCGGCGATCAGGTCCCTGCGAAGGAGCAACAGTTGCACACAACCGTTCGAGTCCAGCACCGGGAGGTGATTGATGTCATGGCTATTCATGCACTTAAGCGCCTGGACAGGCGAGATCGGCATGGAGGCCACGATGGGGTGACAGGTTGCGATCGAGCTCGCGGGATGGTCCAGCGATCTTCCCTGGAGTATGGCGCGGCGAAGGTCACCGTCGGTTAGAAGACCGCATAGGCGACCGTCCTGCTCACACAGCATGAGGGCGCCCGTTCCAGCCTTGTCGAGCTGGGCGATCGCCTCGGAAATGGGTGTCGCCGGCGCGATGCTTGCAAGTTTGAGACGATTCTGGTGCTCGGGACAGTTCATGCAGGTGGGGTTTGGTACCGCGGATCTGGACGATTCCAATGCCGGGTCGTGATTCTGCCGGTCGAGGGATCCAACACCTGGACTGTCGTAATCCCGAACGCGTTGTTGGCGGCAACGCCGATCGCATCGAGGGCCCGGACTGGAAAGGTCTCCTCGTCAAAAACATATCGCCAACTATGAAAAGGGGTCGAAATGTCCAGGTTATCGAAATGATAGGTGCCCGAGGTGGTCTTGAGGGCGAGCCACGGCTGGGGTCCAAAGGTGGGCGTGGGGCTGCGGATCTCCAGCACCGTTGCCGCGCCACGGATCTGCTGCAGCTCCAGTTCGAGTTCGCAGGCGGGTTGGGCTGGGAGTGCCATGGCCGAGCGCAGGGCGTGAATGGCCTCCGAAAAGCGAAATTCGACATCAGGAAACTCGGCGGCGGCGCCTTTGAGAAGATCCAGGATCGCAGTTACATCCGGTCGGATGTCACGGAAGTCATGGTTGGTCACGGCAAGAACGACGGGTTTGCCCTGGCGTGCCTCTTCGAATGCCTGACGGACATCCAGCGCGCCGAGCAGCCGATATCGACTTCCAACATTCAAGCAGCGCGCAATCCATCGCCGGCAGGTTCCTGGAGACTGATAGTCGTCGTGCGCCGGGTGGAACGGCTGCCAGTTCGACGGAGCGCGCCGCCAGTCGCCGAAGCGTCCCTCGTTGACGCCGAACTGGCCTTGATCGGCGGAGTCAGAGACAATCGCCTGGCTCGAGAAATCAAATGGGATGAATTGCTCGAGGAACCAGTGGCTGTCAGGACGTGTCACATGGAATCCTGCTCGATGCGCCGCGGGAAACCAGTGTCGTTCAATGATACGGCGGGACAGGGTCTGGTGAAGGCTTGAGGATTCGGCCCACCAGTGGGTGGCGCACCGGTGCGCTTCGCGAGAGAAGGGATGTGGATGGAAGTGGAAATGGAGCCCGTCCTGCTCCGACGCCTTCTCCCGCAGAATGCTGCGGTAATGATCATAAATGTTGTGATAGCCCATATCCCTGCGGCGGGGATTGGAGTCGTAATCGACGTGATCGACGCAGAACCAGTTGTAGATCCAGCCATTGCCGTCCGAATCAAGGACCCTGTTGCGAAACGGTTTCGACAGGACATCCTCCAGCATGCAGTCGACCTTGTCCCAGGTGTCATTGTAGGAGAGGAGGCGGGGATCGAGAACCCTTTGGACGACGGCCTCGAGCCCATTAAGATTCACCTGGCCAGCCTGCAGCTTCTTCAGCAATGCAGCGCTGGGCTCCAGATCGAGGTGGAAGACGTTATGAAGACGCTGAAAGGTCGCCTCCATCGACTCGTAGAGGGGTCCTTCCGTGTCGATGCAATGAACAACGTATACCGTGCTGGGCATAAGTCTGGGTCAGGTGCAGGCAGTGAATTCTGGACCTCGGTGTCGACGCCGATGTGCGGGGACTATTTTCGCGCTCGGGCTGCTAATTTTGTGGAGCCTGCCTGGCGGGGACACCAGCCACCGTGACTCCGGGAGGGATGTCACGGACGACAACGGCGCCGGCTGCCACGACACTTTGGCTGGCCAGCACGATGTTCTGAAGGACTGTAGCTCCGGCGCCGATGTGAACGCCATCGGCCACCTTGACATTGCCACAAAGAGTTGATCCCGGCGCCACATGGACATGGTGCGCGATTTCGCAGTGGTGATCGACAGAGGCGCGCGTGTTGACGATGCTGTTTGAACCGATCCGCGTTCCGGTCTGGACCACGGCGCCTGCCATAATCTGGCAGCCGTCTCCCAAGAGGACATCGGCGGCAAGCACAGCCGAGGGGTGGATCACGCAGAGGAACCGGTAACCGATTTCAGTGAACTGCTCGTACAACTTCCTGCGAAGGGAACTGGATCGAACGGAACCGACCCCGTTGGCCAACCTGACTTGCTCCGGTTCATAACCGAGAATCGCCTTGTCGCTGCCTATTCTTGGCACGCCAAGAATTCTTGGTCGATCGGGGTCAGGGTCGGTGAATCCCAGAACGGGAATGCGCTGGGCTTTCAAAGCATCAATGATGACGCTGGCATGTCCGCCGCCTCCAATGACAATGACGGGGAGATCCATCGGGCTTGCTTTCCAAAGAGGGGAGTCGCGGAGCGGACGACTCCGGGGCCTGCCCGCCATCTGAAGCACGGGTCAGTCGATCAGGAATGCCCTCGGTTGCAGGCTGGCCAAGCTAGACAAGATCTTCCCAGCGAAGCACGCGATCGCGCGGCAGATCCTTGTTGAGGCGGCGGCCCGGTAGCAGATCAAATTGAGCCGGCGAGATCCCTGTGCCCGGACGCTTGGCGTCAAGGTCGGTGAGAGACAGAATGTGACCTTTGGATAATGCGGTTCGGGTGACCGCGCTTCGCCGGAACCGGATGCGCTTCTGCAACTCCTCGGGGCTCACCCGTCGCACGTAACTTCCGAGGGCGGCGTGGACGTTTCGGGCCTCGTCGACGATCGTCCGCAGTTCGGCGGGATCAGCGGAGATGGCGTGGTCCCAGCCGCTCATTCCCTTATCAAGGGTGAAATGCTTCTCGATGATGCGTGCGCCCAATGCGATCGCCGCGAGCGGAATCGCGGTCCCGAGACTGTGATCGCTAAATCCGACGGGAACATCGAAAGCCTGGTGGAGTGTCGCCATGTTCCTGAGGTTCACCCCTGCAGCGTCCGGAGGATAAATTGAGACACAGTGCAGGAGAACGATTTGATTGTTGCCTTCACTGCGAACCACATCGACGGCCTGCTCAATCTCCGCCATGGTGGCCATGCCGGTTGAGATTACCACGGGCCTGCCGCGCTGCGCGATATACCTCAACAGGGAGACATGGACAACATCCATGGAAGCCACCTTGAAGAATGGCACCACAAGTTGCTCGAGCAGGTCGGCTTCTCGTGGCGAGAAGGGTGTGGAGCAGAATGCAATGCCTCTTCTCTGGCAATGAGACTTCGCCGCGTGATGATGCTCGGGTGTGAATTGGTAGGCCTGCACCATTTCCCGTAGAGATCCGAAGTGGCGTTTCTTGTCGGAATACTGTGTATTCCTTTCGTATTCCTCCTCGCAAATGAGCGATGATTCACTCCAGGACTGAAACTTGACGGCATCGGCGCCAGCGTCGGCCGCGGCATCGATCAACCTGCGGCAGAGCTCCATGTCGCCGTTGTGGTTGGATCCGATCTCGGCGATGATGTAGGGCGGCCGACCCGGGCAGGCGACCCTGTCGTAGAAGCTCATATTCTCCATAAATCAGCGAGGGATTCATTGGCGACAGCCCACCACCAAACATAAACGGGCCGCAGCCGATTCAACTCGGTTGTGTAGCGGAGCAACAACGATTGCGATCCGCAGATGACGTTCCAGAAGCGTCGGACGTCCGCCTGCGCGCCTTCGATGGCCCGCCGGCAGGTTGACGAAACCGCTGTGAAAGTCGGCAGGACGGTCTGGTAATGGTGGAGGACACGCCTGGTCGCCGATAGGACAACCTCGGTTGAGAACGGAGGCACCACGGGGGCAATGTTGCCTGGGTACTGCCGGTAACACATCCGGGGAACATCATCGAATGCAAGTCGAGCGCCGAGACTCCAGGCGCGGGTCGCCAGGTACCAATCAACAAGCTTGCAGCCCGGAGGCAGGGGAAGGCAGCGGGCCAGGACCTCAGTACGGTAGGCAGTGTTTGACAGGCCGAAAATGTTGTGTCTGGGAAGGAACGGAGACCAATCGCCGCGACCGCAGCCCGCGCCAAAGCGCAGGCCCAAGGGCTCCGCGTCGGCGCCGACGATCTCGAGGGCACATGCGGCAACATCAGAATTCTCCAGGGCGGCGCGTGCGGCTTCAACACGAGTCGGGAGTAGCAGGTCGTCACTGTCCACAAAGATCACCGCCTCATAGCGTGCGGCGATCTGGTCCATGGCGCGTTCGCGAACTGAAATGCCATCCTCTTGATCCGATCCCATCACATACTGGACAGGACAGCGATCGAGAGATGTTTGCCGAAGGACGTCCTCGGGAATGCCGTCGATTCCAAGCCATAGATCGAAGGTCGAATCGGTCTGTTGAGCGAGTGAATCGCGCCAAGCCGGAACGAACCGGAGTACCTGGGGATAAAGGGTCGAATAGAGTGCAATGCGGTGTGTCCCCATGGGCGGGTCTCCTGGAGGGTTCGGCATCACAGAACACTCCGCCGCGGACGACGCGGCATCTGCTGAGATATCCTCTTCCGGCTGTGCAGTTGCGCGGGAACGAGTTGGAGTTCGCACGGAATCATGAATGCCTGTCAAAAGGAAGGGGTCGGATCAGGCGGTGGCTCCGCGCACCGGCACCGAAGAAAGGCTCATCGCGTGCCGTGAACCGTCCGGTAGAGTCCACTCGTAGGGTATCATGACGGGAAAGCAAGTCGACGCGAGTCCGCATTGTTGATCCGAGAACCCATGAAGTCGCAGGTCAGCTTCGACGTTGAAGGAGGCAACCTCCGCGTAATCGATGATTGGGTCGCGGCTCTCCGTTTTCACCACCAGCACGATGGTGTAGCTCTGGGGGAGCAGCGGAAGCGCCTTGAAACGGCATTGAATCGTCCCATTTCCGCTGAGCGAGGAGGGTCGATGGCCGTCGAGCAGTGAGTTCGCGACAAAACAGGTGCCGGCCAGGCCGCGCACCAATACAATTACGTATGGATTCCTGACCAATTCGGCGGCGGAGTACTGAACTTCGACGACGAGATCATCCCCGGGCGCGAAGCTCGTGGAGGCATTGCCGTTTCCAGAGCGCAGGATCACGTCCCGGACGACGAATCCGTACTGCCTGTTGGCGACAGCGGCGGAAGACTTCGCGCCGTGAAGATAAGCCTGGGCCACCTCGTTTGCCGGCCCATCCATACGAAGCCTGCCCTCGTGAATCCAGCAGACTCGATCGCACAAGCCTGTGACGGCCCCCATATTGTGACTGACGAAAAGACCGTCCGGCCACGCTTCGCAACCTCATTCATCTTTCCAAGGCACTTCTGTTGAAAGGCTGCATCTCCCACCGCCAGAACTTCGTCAACCAGCAGGATTTCGGGCTCGAGGTGGGCCGCAACGGAAAAAGCCAACCGCACCCGCATTCCGCTCGAGTAGCGCTTCACCGGAGTGTCGATGAACTTCTCCACTCCGGAAAACTCGACGATTTCGGCAAATTTGGCATCCACCTCCCGTTTTCGCATGCCGAGTATCGTGCCGTTCAGATACACGTTCTCGCGCCCGGTCAAATCGGGGTGGAAACCTGTGCCGACCTCCAGAAGGCTGCCCACCCGGCCGTAAATCTCAGCGCGGCCTTTGCTGGGTTCCGTAATCCGCGAAAGGATTTTCAGAAGCGTGCTCTTTCCGGCGCCGTTCCGGCCAATGAGGCCCACAACCTCGCCGGGCCGGATCACCAGCGGAAACGTCGCGCAACGCCCAGACCATGTCCGCCGGCGTTGCGTCCGGGGAGTTGGCGCCCGCGCCCTGTCCCGTGCCGGCGTCGGCGGCAGTAACGGATAGCTCCTTGAATCGCCGAAGGTTCCGCAGGTCCCTCAAGTTTCGAACGGGCGATCGGATCGCTGCGGCCACGGCGCCCATCAAGGTTTCATGGCGGCGATCCGCGAGCCCGATCCTGTAGGCCTTGCTCAATCCTTCGACACGTATGGCGGCATCATGCATGGGGCTTGAGGTGGAGGAGCGCAAAAAGCGTGTTCCCGTCGCGGTTCACAACTGCGGCCCGAACGGCCGGAGCACCGACGGCACGGGGCGCCTTCATGCCACGTCGGCGAAGAATCGTTCCGTGCTGCGGAAGTACCAACCCCCGATCAGGAGGATTCCAAGGCCTGACAGAGTTCCCGTCATCAGCAGGTCCCAGGGCATCGATGCCGTTCCCAGGAGGCAGGAACGAAACGCCTCAATGACTCCTGCCATGGGGTAGATTCCATAGAGCATCCTGTACGCATCAGGAATCTTGCTGACCGGCCACACGACAGGCGCCGCGTACATCAGGATCTGCACGGCGAACGTCATCGCGTGGCGCACATCGCGGTACTGAATCGCGAGCGCCGAGAACCAGATGCCGAGTCCCGCCGCGCTGAGCATCATCAAAACGATCGGGATCGGCAGCATCAGGACACGCCAGGTCGGAGCTATCCGGTAAAACGCCATCATTCCCAGCAGGATCAGAAACGCGATGGCGAAATCCACGAGCTTCGAAAAGACCGGCACCAGCGGGATGAACAGGCGCGGAAAGTACACCTTCGTGAAGATGTTGGTTCCGGAGATGAGGCTGTTCGTCGCCCCAGTCAGGGCCTGGGAGAAGTAGGTCCAGGGCAACAGAGCCGTGAAGGTGAAGATCGCATAAGGGCGGCCGTCACTCTCCACCTTGAGCATCCTCCCAAAGATGATGGTGAAGACCACCATGTTAAAAAAGGGATTCAGAATCGCCCAGGAAATCCCCAGCACCGTCTGCTTGTAGAGCACCGTGAAATCGCGCAGGACCAGAAAGTACAACAGGTCCCGATATTCCATGAACTCGCGCCAGTCCAGCAACCGCCATCGCGGGCGCGCCTCGATGACCACCGTCGGGCACTTAGCCTCCCGAGGGGAGACCCCCGCGGAATCCAGGGAACTCTGCGATGCGAATGATTCCACCTCTATCATGGCATTGGCGGATTGGGATCGGCTGTTTCGTGACTCTCCGGCCCGTCGGCCGTGAACGCAGTCCGGGCGTCGACGGTGCCTTCGCTCCGGTTCGACGAGGATTGCGGGCCGGAATCCGGCCCCTTGCTCACCACGCGGACAAGCTCCGGAAGCCGACGGGCGACCCGCTCTTCGGCGGATCGCTCCGAGTCCACACCGGTGACAATGATCTCAAGGGTCCGTTGACCGGCGGTCCGAATGCCCGCCCATGCCGCCCGAACCCTGTCTCGAAGACGAAGCAACTCGGTCGCCGGCAGGTTCTCCGCCCCGTCCTCCCAGAGGCAGAAGAAGACGTACATGGGACGCCCCGAGTCATCGAAGACATACCGACGAAAGGGAATGCTCAATCCACCGACACGGAAGCGGGTGAATCCCAGCTCACGGCTCAGTGTTCGACCGCTGCTGAGCAGGCAGACCTCCGGTCGATGCGCCCGAACCCTCACCCTCGAACTGATGGTTCCTGGAAGCCAGCGGAAATAATAGACCGTCCATTCGGAGGCGTCGGGATCCGTCCAGGCGCCACATTGCTGCTCGTCCGGACGCAAGAGCCGTGATTCGCGACGGGTAAGTTCAATTTCCTGAAAAGCGTCGAGCCGGGTGGGCAGTGTGGTCGTCCATTCCTCAACCACAGAGGGACGCGGGGCGCGGATACGAAACCATGCCTCAGTCCCCAGCACAACGGTCAGAGCGCCGACAAATACCGCGCCGCCGAGCCAGGGACCGGGTCTCACCGCCGGAGCGACCGAGCGCGCCGTTGCAATCGCCGGTCGCAGGCGCCCGAAACGGTGGGCCAGCCACCACAAGGAACTCAACAGCACCAGGAAAAGGCTGATCCCTGTCACGTCATGCCAGCGCTCAATCCCGGGCAGGCCCGCTGCCGCCGCCGACCAACTGAGAACCAGGGTCCGTGAAACGTTGAGGCCGATGGCCAGACCTGCGCCACAGAGCACGAGGACAATGCGCGCCGCCCACCGCAACAGGTACAATTCACCCAGGAACAGGGTCACCATCATGGAGGCCTGCAGCGAACGAATGCCGCTGCAAGCCTCGTCCACTCCGACCGTCATGGAACCGAGTTGAATCAGGTTGCCCTGCTGAATCGCCGGTGTGTTGAACCACCCCAGGACCTCGACGGCCACGCTTGTGACGTTGTTCATGAGAACAAGCGTCAAGGGTTGCTCGATCCGCCAGGGCCAACGCACCGCGACAAGCGAGAAGCAGACCGGGAACAGAAGGTGCCTCGTCCACGACCTGCCCCCGATCGCGTGCAGGGTGCCCATGGTCACGGTGATGAGGGCCAGGGCCAGGATCCAGCTCAGGCCCGGCCAGTCGGGATTCGTCTCGTGAACAATCCGAAGCGGCAGGAGCGCCGCCGCGGCCAGGCTCACCGTGACGATGGACACCGCCCGCCAACCGGGCGCGGAGGGGGCCGGCCGCGTCATCCAACGCTGCCACAGCAGTGCCACTGACAGCGCCGGAACAAACCACCCGTACGAGTACTGTTCCTTGGCCATCCACTGGTAACTGAGCTGGCGAAACAGATCGATCCACAGGATTCCCAGGCCGCCGATGAGCAGCCAGGCTCCCCAATGGGAGTCCCGGATTCTTTGCCAGACGGCATGGGTGCCGTCCGTCCGGTGTATTCCTTCCGACATCGGGATGCAGGAGCGGATGCGCTGGCGGCGCGTGATCGACGGGACCGGTCCCTCAGCGCCGAGACGACGCGGCCGATCGGTGATACTCCGAGTAGTTGTAGTAGCGGTACGAACGAGCCGTGCTGTTCGCGCGGTTCAGAACAAGCCCGAGCACGCGGCATTTTCGCCGGTACAACAGCTCGAGGGCCTCTCGCGCGAGGGCCGCGCGCGTTGAACCCCGCTTCAGCACGAAAAGGACCCCGTCTGTCTTTGGAGCGATGGTGGTGGCATCATCCGCCGCCAAAACGGGAACGGTGTCGATGACGATGTAGTCGAACGTCTGCCGAACCTCCCGGAGCATCGCGTCGAAGGCTGCCGACAGAAAAAGTTCGCCTGTAAATCCGGCAGACCGGCCGCCCGGCAGGAAGGCGAGGTTCGGCTGCTCCGTGGGCACGATGCAGGATTCCAGCTCACATACCTGGCGAAGCACGTCGATCAGGCCGCGCTCCGCTGGTTTCTTGAGGGTATCATGGAGCCGGCCTCGCCGCAGGTCGCCGTCGATCAACAGGACGCGCAGGCCGCCGGCCGATAACGCCTGGGCAAGGTTGACGGCGACGGTCGACTTTCCCTCGCCGGGAATGGCGCTGGTCACGAGAATCACCTTGGCCTCTCCAGGTTCCGGCAGGCCAAACAGGAGTGTGGAACGGAGCCCCCGGCATGATTCCACAAACGCAGCCTGCCGGGCGTTCAGCGGAACCAGGAGCGGACGACGCCTCGAACGAATCGCAACGTCCGGGATCTGCCCGAATACCTCCTCGTCGAAGGCGGCGCGCACGTCGTCGAGGTCATCGCACCTGTCATCGAGCCGTGCCAGAAGATACACGGTTCCGAAGCCGAAGAACGCCCCGATCGCCAGCGCCATCCCGAGCAGATAAGCCGTGCGTTTGCGTGTGAGGACAGGCTCGCTGGCCCGTTCGAAGATGGCGACGCTCTCCTGATCGATATTGCTGTTCAGATCGACGCTTCGCAGAAGGGTCAGAAGCTGGTTGTAGAGACTTTGTTGACGCTCAATGTTTGCCTTGATGCCCTCGTAGTCAGCATGACGGCGATTGACGTCGCGAACCTCGGTCTCCAGGTCCTTGACAGCCGACCCAAGGCTTCGGATTCGAATGCGGAGGGCATCCTTGGCGGTCGCCATGTATTCCTGGTTCTGTTGGGTCAGGAACTCGAGCGCCTTCTCACCGCGCGCAACATCCTCGTCCAGGGCGACAATCTTCGGGTGCTTGGGCTTGAGGTACCGGCTCAACTGCTCCTTCTGGAGCTTCAATCCTTCGAGCCGCTGGCGGGCAGCGACGATCTGGTCCGAAACGGTCGGGATGGAGGCCGACAGGCCCATCAGACTGCCCGCATTGGGGGATGCGGCGATGAAGTTTGTTCGGGATTGCGCGGTGACGATGCGCTCCAGGGCGGCCGCGTCCATCAAGTCGACCTGGAGTTCGAGCGACGCGACCTGGTTGTTGAGCTCCGCCAGGCGGTTCGCCCCGTCGCGAAATTGCTCCTCGAGGAGCACCACGTTGTTCTCCCGCTGAAATTCACGGAGTTTCTCCTGTTCCTCCTTCAGACTGGCCTGCTGCTTGTAGACCTGGCTGGAAACCGAGGCGAGCACGTCTCCCGCCGTCGCCGCCCGCACCTCGTTCTTGTACGCGAGGAACTCGTCCATCGACGCGTTGAGAAAGTCCTTCGCGTACTTCGGATCCGGGCTCGAGCACTCGAGAACGAAGACGGCGCTCTTGGGCGCCTGGTTCACCCGCAGCGAGACCGGAACCTTGTTGCCGTCCTTGTCCCTGGGAATCGTGAACCCGGGATCCAGCCGCTTCAGCCGGTTGAGCGCGCGAAGGCGCATTTCCGAACTCTCCATCAGCGCAACCTGCGTCCCGAAAAAGCTCCCGGAGTCCTCGGTGTACTGCGCCATCTCCGTCACCCGCAGCGTTCCCCGAACCCACATCCTGGCATACGAAACATACCCGACCGGCTGCAGCCGGGCGTAGGCGAGCCCTGCAGCGCCTGCGACCAGGAGGCTCAGGAATGGAATCCACCACCGCCGGGACAGGACCGCCACCAGGTGACGGGGCCGCATTGGAGGCGGCGGGGGAACCTCCGGAAGCCGCTCCGAATAGGGAACCAGATCATTCATCCACGGGGCCGGGCGTCGCCCGGTCTAGAAGTTGACCAGCCGCGTGGGCACAAAGACCACGTCCCCAACCTGCAGCTCCACGTCCTTTTCCACGTGCCCACGCTCAATGACATCCGCGACGTCGACGATGATCCGCCTGGAATCCGATCCCTCGTCCCCGCCGCCGCGCGTAATGCGAACGCGGCGCTTGTCCGCAAAATCCCGGAACCCCCCCGCGCGCATGATGAGCTTGCTCACGGTGAACACCTCGTCACTGGGTATCTCCTGCGGACCGGGGGACTGGACGCAACCGACAAGATAGACCCTGCCGCGACTTCGGCTGAGTTGGTCCACGGCAATAATGACCGTGGCCTGATAGTAATAGTCCTTCTCGAGCTCGAGCTTGAGTTCACGCGCAAGCTGGCGACAGGTCTTGGTGACGGCCGGGAAAAGACCGATGTAGGGCACTTCCACCTGGCCGGAGTCCTTGACCAGGAGTGTCTTCATCTCCTCGTGGTCCTCGATGATCCGAAAGCTCAGGCGATCTCCGGCAGCGATCCGGTGCTCGTTGTCCAAGGCCTCCATCCGGACTACCCCCGCGCCCGCCTTCGACTCATTGGAGACCTCATTTGCGTCGTTTGTCACCGTGGGCTTGGAAGTCGTGACCGCGGCGCCTGCCGGCTCCGCCGCGCGCGCCGCGGCGAGTGGATGCATCAGAACGGCAGCCAGCGCCATCGATGCCAACAATCCGCCCAGGTTCGCACGACGCCCGCCCAACCCGCGCATCCGGCCATGGCGGACGGACGCGAGTCCCCTCGCCGGGGCGGTCACCGCCACGCGTGCCGGGACCCGGTCCAGCGGATGCCGCTCCCGGTAATTCGAAGCCCTCAGAATTGGTACGAGAAAATGCATGCGATCCGATTCTGCCGGTAGTCAAAGCCGGCGAGATTCGATTGCTTGTCGTAAAATCCGTACTCCAGCCGCGCCGAAACCTTTTCCATCATTTGCCAGGAAGCCGAAACACCGAACCCGTACCGGGTAAACTCCTGGCTCCGGCCACCGAGTTTTTCCTCACCGGAGTCGTAGCTGAGATTGGCGCCAAGGGCGACATTTCGGATCACCTTGAACTCGGGTCCGAGACTGAGGCTCCACCGGTCTTCCAGGTTGGAATTGACACCCAGCGTGATGGCCTTCTCGGCGGTGAAACCGTACTGGAGCCATTCATTGACGCGGTGTGACAGGTTGAATGCCAGGTAATAGCCGTTGAAATCCGGCGGGGCCCCCCCTCCGGGATTGTCGGAAAAGGAATACCGAACATATCCACCCCGTCCGTTGACGGCGATGTGCTCGCTCACACGCCAGCGGACGTACGCGCCACCGCTCAGACCGAGATTGTCATTGAGAAAGTCCTGGTCGTAATCCGTCAGGCCGCCTCCCAATTCCACGCCGACGTTGACCGCGGGATGCACCTGCATCTCGGTCTGCGCCAGGAAATTGTGCGACTGCCGATCCAGGTAGTTGTAGCCCGATGCGGAGGTGGAATCGAAAACCACGTAGTCATAACCAATCCGCTGAATGACATCATGCAGGTCGATGGTCGCGAGGACGCCGGCGTCATTGTCCAGGCCTCCAAAACTCGCCGTGCCGCTGACAGCAGGGTCCCGGGACGGACTCTGGTCGTAGGTGAACCGCTCGTGCACATTGATCTTCACGTCGCGCCCGTAGATGTCGAAACTGAGACTGGAACCCGGCTTCACATTCCACCGGTCGAGCTCGGGGTGATCGATGTATTTCTCGTAACCAAAATCCGAAAAGAGGTGCAGGACGTTGGCCTTTCCAATCGGATAGGTCAGATCGACATTGACGGAGGGCCGAAGGATGAAATCAGCGAAGGGATCGGCGTCCGTCTGGTTGACGTTGTCGTTCCACTCGGCCCCGAACGAAGCCCCGAACCTCGCCTTCAGATCGCCCCACCGGACATTGTAGGGCTGATCCTCCTGCAAGCGACGGATTCGCTCCGCGGCATCCTCCCCAGCCAGCGATTGTCGCAGCGCCTCCTGGGCCGGGGTTCGAAGTGCGCCGCCGGCAATCGTCGCCGTCAACGCCATCCAGACCCACCCCTGCCGCCCGTGGGATTCACGGATGTCCCGCGGTAGATCAGGGGAATTGCCGCTCCGGGAACGGAGTCCTGGCAGCCTCATCCAATGTTGGCCATTCATAGGAAGCTTCCACGGTTCGCGAACCGCGCACCGGGACTATGAACCGCGGCCGGGAATCTTCACGCGCTTTCCGGCACTCTCTCCCATCGGGTGCTGGTCTTGACCCGCATTCTGCAGACTCTCACACATTTCGACGCAGAAGATTCACCAGGAACCTCACCCTCTGCGCTGATGGGACGTCGAATCGAAGGAGCGCGCGAAAACCAGGCTCCAACCCGCTGGGGAAATCGACGGTCACTCCCAACTGCAACCGCTCGCGGGGCCGTTCGAGGATGCCCTGCGCGTCCAGGGCCATCTTCAGTTCCCGCATCTCCTCATCACGAACCGTCGCCCAGCGCCGGCCAAATCGAACCACCCCCTCCACGCCGACCGTCCCGCAGATGAGATCCAGAATCGGGCCTGAGGAAAACCGGCCGAATAGATACCTCGGAAAAAAGGGCTCGATGGAGGGCGGGATGCCGCCCAGCGCCTTCTGCCGGGACCGGATTCGCGGATACACAATCTCCACGTCGGAGATCCGTCGCAGCCGCTTCCAGGCGTTGGACTCCTGTCCGCGCTTCGTCTGAATACAGTACCAGGCGGGACCGCGGTGCGCGTGGACCGTCCCGCGCGCGCGCCTCAGGTGCGCGGAGGCTCCCGATTGCACCGAGCGACCCAAGTCCAGACCCGTCATCATCGTGCCAGGCGGGAAGGAACCCGGTCCCAACCCGCGAATGCCCGCAGGGCGATCCTCCTCCGTAGGGACGTGAAAACGCCCCCCGGCCTCGCTCCTTTTCCTGTCTGTCGGAAGCCTCACCAGACCTGCATCAAGCGAACGCCCGCCCGGTCACCTGCATCGCCATCAATTCCTCCGGATAAGGCTTCCGAACCTCCAGATCGTGAATATTCAACTCGACGACGGTGCTCCGGCAGAGGAGTTGGATCAGGATCTTGACCCGTTTCGAAGCGGGCATGTGGTAGTGCACGACCGCGCGAAATCCACGAAACGGACCGTCGTGGATATCGACCTCGGTCCCGACCTCCAACTCGGGCAGGGGCCTTTCCAAGACCTGGTTGGAGTCAAACTCCTTGCTCAGTTCGGCAATCTCATGGTCCGGAATCCTCGGAAAATGGTCGGCAAAGCTGACGACGCGCCTGACTCCGAAGGCGAACCGGACATGCTGCAGTGAACGGGAAAGATCAAAGCGCGCGAACACGTAACAGGGAAAAAGCGGTTCGATGACAGGAATCGTCCTCCCGCGAACTCGTTGAATCGACCGAAGCCTCGGAAAAAAGGACTCGATTCCTTCCTGTTGGCGGAGATTCGCATGAGCAATGTGCTCATGTTTGTGCATCGTTCTTACACAATACCAGGCGGGCTCCAGTGAATTCATGCGTTTCAAAAGCCGATTTCCTCTCCTGAGGATCGGCTGGGTGGGTGGGTGGGTGGGGTGGGAAGAAGATCCTATTGCAGCCATCTTTCATCCGTCGTTGCCGCGTTCGCGCTCGGATTGGACATGGCTTCAGGACACGGAGGCGGGAACGCATTGAAGCCGGTCGCCATCACCGGAAGGATGGCTTGAATGATTTGCCCTGCCGCAAACCCCCGTGCTCACGGAAACGTCACTCGCCGGCTCTCCGTCCTCACGCGAGGCCAGCATTTTCACACGCCACCTCGCCGGGGTGTCGCCGAACCGTTCCTTGAACCTCGCGGAGAAGGCGCCGACGTGACTGAACCCGCATTGATAGGCGACCTCGATCACCTTGGTTCCAGGGTTCTGCAAAAGCGCCGCCGCCCGCTCGAGCCGAAGACGCGTCTTGAAACTGATGATCGAAAGCCCGAACTGCCGGCGTACAAGCCGACCCAGGTGCCGACGGCTGCAGGAGCATCGCCGGGCAAGGTCATCCACCGACAGGCTCTGCAATTCCTGATCGGTCAAAGCACTCAGAGTGCCGAGAACCCGATCCAGCGCGGCGTTCGAGGAACCCGCGCCATTGTCGAGACTCCGAAGCTCCGCCACCACCGGTCCAAGCAATTGCAGAAGCTGACACCGATGCTCGACCGTCCCGGGTGCGCCCAGGGTTCCCGCCAGAAGCCGGAATTTCCCGGAAAGGGGCGACTGGTTCCCCAGGATCCGGCCGGGCACGCGCTGCCCCTGCAGTCTCTCGAAGAGAAGCCGTTCCTCCAGCGAAAGAATCCCGACAAAAACGGTGGGCTCGAAATGGAAATAGTCCGCGACAAAGCCACCGATGTCATCGGCACAAAGGATCCCGGACCGTCCGGGAAAGAGGATCATGATCTCCCCCTCGTCCAGGGTGAGCTTGCCGGTCGCATCGACGAACACGGCCCGTCCCTGCCTGGCTGCGAACACACTCCAGAGATCCGAACGGAACCGTTGGCGACCCGCTGGGCCGACACGAACGACGGACAGACACAGACTCCGCGTGTCAAAGGTTGGACAGGAATCACTCACTCGACTCAGGGATCAACCGCGTCTGGAAATCGGGGTGGACACAGCATCGGGCGGCCTCACGTGAACGCCCTCCGCCGAGCTCCGCGGATGCGTTGTCCGCATCCGGTCGTTGGTGGATGACGCTCGAAATCAAGACGGGGGCACCGGACCTCCGGATAGTTTATTCACAGGTGTGAGACGCCGCCGAAGGTGGGAGTAACTAAATCAGGACAACCCGCGGGAGGTCAGGCGTTGACCAATTCACCGTTCGAAGTGATTCCCCTGGAAAGAAACCCACCGGGAACGACCGCGGACCTCCCTCCAGTATCCCTTCGGAACCGGAGATCCACCGACCGCATCCGACGAACCGTGGCATAGCGCTGCACTTGGTCTTCGATCCTCTCGGATCTTCGGACTCGTCCAACTCGTTCACCGGTCGCCGCATCCCATCCTCGCGCCCTCGGGAATACACTTGGGATGCGCCTGGGCGAGGCCACCGTCCGCGCCGGCCCTACCTTCGGAACCCTGTCACACCGGTTCCGCCATCCATCCACGACATTGGCAACCGGCCGCCCCGGCACTCCCAAACACGGGAACCAAATCGACCCGACTCCACCTCACCCAGTCTGTCCTGACTGGCGCACGGCAAACCACGTGTCTATCCACTCAGGAAATTGCTTAGATGTCGTAGGCGACTAAAGGCCATCCACAAACCTTCTGTCAAGAATCCTGCTAGGAAAATCTACCAATGCCAATTCTGCCTAGCCTTCGGTCCTCCAAAGTTGGGGGGAGGCGACTAACCAAGCCATTGCAACCCAATGTGTTGCAACTGACGATCCCCGGAAGAACCCCGCGGTTCCCCCTAGATCGCTCCCGAGTCGGGTGTGGCGAACGGTTTCTGGACGGCATCGGCTTTGGAAGCACGACCGGCGTTCGGATTGGGCCCTGTTGCCGCTATGGAATCTTTCTAAGCCGTTATGGTTTCGGGAATTGTCATAGTCCAACAGAGGTGTCTTTCCCGTCGAATGAGATCTGCAACCCCTGTCTGCGCATCGGCCGATTCGTTAACCGTCTCGCCGGTCCTGCGCAAACGGCTAGACCCTGATCCTCTCGACCGGGACCCGGGGGGTGCGTGGAATTCTAAAACCGCCCCGTCTCGAACCACGATGAATACGCGCACGCACCCAACGCTTCCCGCGGTCAAGATAGCGGGACCCGGAATAAGTCATCGCTTTTGAGACGGGCACGGACAGGCGCCGCCGCGCAGCGGTTCGAGATAAAGGATGATGAACTTACTCCCTGGGACCGGGACCGACGGGATCAGGTCCGAGATTAACAGGAGATCGTCAAATTCATGGGCGCCCATCCTGCACGCGTCCCGACGTCCTTCCCGAGAAGCAGGTTTCCGCACACCCATACGAACCGGAGCAACCAGGATCGGCGAATCACCGCGGCATTGTGGGCAATCCACCCTGCCCGGCAAGTCCCCCCATGGAATAGGGAATGGGGGAAACCGTTTGTGGTCCGTAGCCGCTGAGAAACAGCGCCCTCACCCTGACCCTCTCCCAGAGGGAGAGGGAAGATGGCTTCTCCTTCTCCCGCCACGCGCCAGCAAGCGCATGATCGATGAAGGCCATCCACGGCGAACGCTCACCGCCGGCTTGCAGCCCACCAGGTCCCGCCAGTCGTGGCCAGGGCCGCGAGACCGGCGCCGAGTATTCCCAGGACGATCCAGAGCGGAAGGTTGGGGCGGATCGGTCGCAAGGAAGACTCGGCCGGGTCAATGATTCGCACGACGCCGTCTCCTACCGTCCGTTCTGCCGGTCCGGTCCCACGTTGAATCGCAAGAGATAACTCATTCGCGATGGCTGCCGCGACCGCCGGGTCACGATCGACGACACCGATTTCGATCAGCGACGTGTTCCGGTACTGTCGCACGTGGAGTTCCCTTCGAAACCGCTCGAGGGTCTCCGCGCGAGACATCGCTTTACCGGACGACCAGCGCCCGGACAGGTTCAACTCCTGGATGACCTTCTCGAGAAGCGAATTGGAGGTCAGAATCGCAACCTGCGTTTGCAGGAAGAAGGGATCCGTCAGCGCTCCCTCCTGGTTGGGCGAGGATCGGTCCACGACGACCCTCGCCACACCTCGGTACTCGCGAGGCACGCTCATCAACGCAGCGACGACAAGACCTAGAACCACAAGAAATACGGCGGCGCCCAAAGCCGCCGCCCGCACAAAGGACATCATCACAGGTTTCATTCTCAAGAACTCACGCAGAGCACCCAGGTGTTCGATCGGAAGGGTTCGGAGGAGATCCCAAATCGTTCTCGCGATGAATTGTGGGAAAGCCAACGTTTCAGAATTGGCGCGGGCATCCCGGCATTGATCGTCAAAAAGCTGCGCCATTTCAGCACCAAATGTCCGGCGGAAGCGGACCGGATAAAGCCTCAGAAGGCCGCGGTAGACCCGGACCATCATCGCGCCGGTGTTCGTCGAGCGTTGCATCAAGGATCCTTTAGCGAGTGGACCTTGCTCCCATCCGAAGGCCCTTGCCGCGAACCGCTCGGACGATTCCCTCATACCGGCGGGCCTCCGCCTCGAGTATTCGGCGTCCTGTTGTCGTCAGCCGATAATACCTGCGCCGTGTGTCGTCCAGGGCCGGATCGTGGCGCTCGCCGGACTCTGCAATCCAGCCGCTGGCCAGCAGCCGTTTGATGGTGCCGTACAGGGTTCCAGGACCCATCCGGATGACACCGTCGGTCGCGTCGGCGATACTCTGCATCATGGCGTACCCGTGCTTTTCCTCATGGAGCAGGGAAAGAAGGATATGGAAAACGGCCGGTGTGAGCGGCAGGTGGGCTTCGGGATCGGGGGTTCGGGGCGGCATCGCAACTCCATCCACAATAGTTATATCGATTCCGGATATATCGCGCGCCGCGATGACTGTCAAGGGCTCGTGGTCTCCCTCTCCGCGCTATGGGGGGGAGAGGGTTGGGGTGAGGCGGGCCCAGGAGGCATCGCCGGGACTCATCGCCCCCGGAGCGCGGGCTTCAGCCCGCATCGGCACCCGGAGGAGCCTGGTCTGCGAAATGTCCAAAGATTCGTCGGTCAGTCCGATATTGAAGCGGCGTGAACGCCACGCTCCGATAGGATGGGGTCCAACATAAACGACCTCTGCGAGGTTTAGCTGACGGCGAAGAATTCGACATCCCGTCTCCCTTCCGATGAGAATGGCAATGGAAACGATGCCTGATACGATTGAAACCAGAGTATGAACACCAGCAAGAGTCCGAAAAGGGAGTTGTCAGCAGGACAACAAAAAGACCTGTTCGGGGCGTTAAAGGCCCGTTTCGAGAAGAACCTGAGCCGCCATAAGGGTCTTGAATGGGCTGAAGTGAAGGCAAGGCTTGAATCCAATCCTGAAAAGCTGTGGTCGCTCAGTGAAATGGAGAGAACCGGCGGCGAGCCGGATGTTGTGGGCCAGGATCTAAAGACGGGCGAATACATTTTTTTCGATTGCTCCGCGGAAAGTCCCAGAGGCCGCACCAGCGTTTGTTATGACCGCGAAGCGCTGGAATCGAGAAAGGAACATAAACCGAGGACCAACGCCATGGATATGGCAGCAGAGATGGGCATCGAGATTTTAACAGAGGAACAATATCGAGAGCTGCAGGAATTGGGAGAATTCGACGCGAAATCGTCGAGTTGGGTGAAAGCACCTTCTGATATGCGAAGACTTGGCGGCGGCCTTTTTGGCGATCGTCGGTTTGGCCGTGTCTTCGTTTATCACAACGGCGCGCAGTCTTATTATAGCGGCCGGGGGTTCCGTGGTGCGCTCAGGGTTTGATCTCGAAGCCTTCCACGCCCCGGTCGCGAAGCGACCAACTCTCCTGGAGCGGCAGGGGAAAACAGCCGGGCCAAGCGGGGCACGGGCGCCGCCCCCCCGTTAGAGACTGTCTGAAAAATAAGTGGGGTCCTGTTTTCGCGGAAAAGCCCCTATGGCGAGGCGCGACGAGGGAGCATACCCGCCAGCGGTCTGTGACCGAGAGCAACGAAGCCAGAGGGCCTTTTCCGCGAAAACCCTCCGGGCGACAGGTCTTTTGCGCGAGGCCTTCGTTGGCTCGACCGTCACAGCCCGCTGCGGGGATGCTCCGGTCTCGCCGCCTCGGCCTCGCACAAAATCCCTTGTCGCAGGACTCCAATTATTTTTCAGACAGTCTCTTAGCGTTTGCCACAGAATTCGCCGTGCACCGGCGGGCCGTAAGTGTTTAGCGCGGCCTCGGTTATCTTGGACCCCATCGTACCGGAGCGCGGCGTTCACGCCGCTTCCATATCGGACTCACCGACGAGTCTTCGGACTTTTCCTAGACCATGCTCCTCCGACCACCGATGCGGGCTGAAGCCCGCGCTCCGTCCTGGGCCCGCCTCACCCTGTCCCTTGTCCCTTCGGGATGCCGCGGCCTGCCGCTGGCGTGCCGGAGACCGGCATGTTCTTTCATACGCGGTTTGTGTGACATCCTCAACCGTATGGGAAAGTGGGAAAAGGGAGAGCAGGCTCAGTTTGTTCCAGGTCCTTCGCCAACGTTTCAAAAATCGCTTCTTCGTGGATGGCGCGTCCCGCCGTCCGCATCGCATCGCTCAGGGGCGGCGACCACGGGGTGGGTCCCGGTTCTCCGTCGAATGCGACCCCCTTTTCAGCCGCAAGGTAATCGTCCACCCCGAATCGCCACGGTTCCGCAGCCGCCTCGACGAACACCCTCCTCGCGATGGCCAGGCCGGCGGGATCGAAGTCCCCATGGTAGCGCACTCGCACGCCCGCCTGTCGAAGCTGGCGCAACAAGACAAGCGCCGGCGTGGCGAATTGTCCGTTCACACAGATCAGCGACCGACAGCGCGAGCCCAGTCGCTGGGCGGCCATTCCAACGATGGTCGGATTCTCACACGCGAAGACCTCGCGGCCGCGCAACCCGGGATCCGCCGAGAGTGGATACCTCAGCAACAGGCGAAGAGAAATGTGGATCGGTTCCGCGTCGGCCGCAGCGGAGCGAAGAAGGCGGCCGAGCGGGTCGTCGGTCGCGGGCATCAGTCGGAACGCGATCGCCGGGCTGCTGAGTTCGTCACATAACACTCCGACACCAGCCCATGCGGCGCGACGGCCTTCGGCGTCATCTTCGAGCCGAGTTCCGCCCACGCACGCCGCCGCACGAACAGCCAGCGTGGCGAGCGTCGTGCCGGGATCGAGCGCGTGCGCATCACCGAAGATCCGGGCGGCCAGCGATGCAAGGGGCTCCGCGCTGGAGGGCAGGACCGCGAGCAGCGTCGCAAGGTCGCGCAAGACATGACCCGCGGCCGCCGGATCGTCGCCGCACAGCCGGCGCAAGAGGCCGGTGCCGCGAAGATCGCGCAGCCAAGGGTCCAGCGGCGCCTGCCGGACGAATTCCGGCAGCATCCCGGCCTGGACCCAGACAGCGTCCCATGCGGCCCGATGCCGGGCGGCTGCCGCGGGCCGATTGGGAGCGGCTCCCGTGAGAGCCTCCACGGCAAGTCGCAGATCCCCGCAAATCCCCGCCCGCGCCAGGCACCCGGCCAGCGCGTCCAGGTCCACCGACAGAGTGTCGCCGGCGGTTGGTCGACGTCCGAGGAGCGCGTCGCAGGCGGCGCGTTCGGCGAAGGACGCGCCGGAGAGGGTCAACCGGCCGGTGAGCGGTCGTCCCAACTCGAGGCGGCGGCGGAGCGCCTGCACGAGGCGGCCCAACTCGGGACGGCCGAGCGACGAAGCCAGGCGTTCATCGTCCATCCGACCCATCGAGAAGCGGGAGCCCTTGATTGGCTCCAGCGGTGTCGGAAAGCGGTGGCGAGCGGTCGGGGAAGGCGTCGGTTCCGCGGGTTCGTTGGCGCCCGTTCCAGATCCACAGTGTCGAAGCCACCGCATCGACTCCGGGACGGGCGGTGAGATGATAAATTGCGAGCCCTGGGACGCTGGGATAGCAGCCCCACTCGAGTTCACTGGTCATAACGACGTCGAGGTCGAATTGGGCGAGCATTCCCATGCATTGGGCGCGCATGGTTGGGTCAATTCCGGCGAAGGCTTCATCCAGGAGAACCAGTCGCGGGGAATCAGGGCGGGCACTTCGATAGTGCGCGGCGGCGGCGGCGAACCGGGGGAGTGTCAGGGCGAGGGCCTTCTCTCCACCGGATCCGGTTCCGTAGGTGCGTTTGTCGAGCCGTCGCCAGAGTCCGTCCTGCTGACGTTCCACGAGGAACCGATGCCAGCGGCGGTAGTCCAGCGCGGCACCAAGCTGATCGCGCCACGAGCCCTGCTCATTCGCGGACTGTTCGGCGCGGATCCGTTCCTGGAGAAAACGCGTGATCTGCGTGCGTTCACCCGGGGACCAGAGTTCACTGGTCTTGAGGAAGGCCTTTCGCACTTCCGCGAAGGCGCCTTCGAGAGCGGCCTCCCAGACGAACCGAAATCGCAGGCCGGTGCTGGTGGGGCGCGTCGCCAGCTCACGGTTCGCCGAAGCGATCCACTCCTCGGCGCCACGAACCAGTCTCTGCAGTTCGACGGCTGCCTCGCCCAGAAGGTGGTTTTCGATGATCTCCCGTTCCCGCGCCTCCAGGAGGCGCTGGCGTTCGTGAATCTCCGCCGTGAAGGCGTCGCGGAGTTCCGTCATCGAATGCGCTCGCGTCTGGAACCGGCACCGGACCAGCACCAGATCCTCGATCTGATGCGTCTCCGGCTGATGATTGTGGGCCATCAGACGGTCACGAAGGTCCTGCACGTGATCGTGGATCGAATCCTGCCGGCGACGCCAGGTGTCGTCATCGGCCGTTGTCTCGGCAAACAAGGGCTCGATTTGCCGCGCAATTTCGACCGCCCGATTCACGGCCCATGGACCCGTCTCGATCGCGGCGAACGGCTCGTGTGCCTCCGCGAGCACTTGCTGAAACGCCATGGCCTCGAGGCTCTGGATCGCCGCGCGACGATTCCCGTCGTTACGCGATTGCTCGCTCCGGGCGTGGTCGCGCGACGCCTCGGACGTTGCCTTTGCGGCCGCCTGCCGGATCTGCTCCTGCTGGTTCTCTTCCATGCGCCGGCGAAGGTGGATGATCCGCTCCTCCGCCTGTCGAAGGCTTTCGAGAACAACGGCGACCGTGGCGCCGTGCATGGCGAGCAACGTCTCGTGACGCATCGCGGCCGCAGCGGATTGCTCGGCGGCCTTCTGATGACTTGCCGTCCGGACCTCGAGTTCAGCTTCGGCGGCGTGGTGATGCTCTCGCGCGATTCCGAGGCGGTCCGCGTTCGACTGCCAGTGGCGAAGGGTCGGCCACAGGGCCGACAGGCTGGCGCTGTATTCCGCGAGCGCCTGCCGCAGGTCCTCAAGCCGCCCCACCCACTCGCCAAGATTCAAATCGCCGGCGTCGCGGTCGCGACGCGCCTCGGCTTCTTCGAGCACGATTCTCTTTCGGGACGCGGACCGTTCAGCGTCCTCGTGCGCGGCGAACGCAGCGCCCATCGCGACAGTGGCGACGCCCAGGCGGACTCCGGCTTCGAGGATCGGCCGATCGCCGGGAAATGCCGCCCATTCGGCATCCGCGGTCGTTCGGTCGTCTTCCAACTGCCGCAGGCCGGCCGCAAGTTCTTCGCGAGCCGCCTCGAGGACACCCAACTCCTCCTCGAGTTCCGCCATTCGGCGCCGGCGAGCCTCGGCGCGGGCGCCCTCTCCAATGAACGCAGCAGTCGATTTGCTCCAGCGCCCCGACAACGGCCCGAGGCGCCACGAACCATCGGGCGCGACCCAGTGGAGTCGCCGGTTGGGTTCACCTCCGATGCCTGCCAACAATTGCTCGATCCGATCGGGCGTCAGCTCCTGTTGCATCGGGTCACCAGAATCCAGCGCGGGAACCAGCCACCGACCCAGCGACTCGCCGGAGACCGACTCTTGCGACGGCTCCGCATGCAGGAAGGCGTCCTCGGTGGCGGGATGCACCAGGCGGCCGTCGGGCAGCAGCCACGCGTCGAGAAGTCCCGAGGCCTCGAGCGCCGCTTCGACACCGGCCCGCTCTGCATCCGTCGTCTCCGGGCGAAAATCGCAGATCCTCCACAGCGGGGCTCCGGGTCGACCCCGCCGATCCGCCAGCCGCCCCGGAATGGGAGCCGGAGCGGTGATGTTTCCCGACTCGAGCGCGGTCCATTCCGCGCGCAGGGCGTCGATGGTTTTCGTCTCCTCGGCGAGATCCTGTCGGCGGTCCGCGATTTCGTCCGTGAATGCGGTAAGGATCCGGCGGTACACGGAATCGGCCGCGAGCCTCCACGGGTTCGCGCCTTCACGATGCTCGACCCACGCCGCGAACTCGTCCGCATTCGTGTCAGCGGCGCCGATGGGGAGGACAGAGAGGTCTGTCCGCCAGGTTTCGAATGCCGACTGAAAGGCCGCGGCCGCCTGGTCCAGACCGGCGCGCGCGCCTCGTTCCGCCTCGCGCGCCACCGTGCACGCGTCCGCTGCCCGCCGTCTCGCTGCGTCCGAGATCTCCCATTCCCGCCGGGCTGAGTCGACCTCCCTTTCCCGTCCGCGGAGGTGATCGATCGCCTCACGGAGTTTTTCCATGGCCCTGGCGAGGGCTGGCTCGGCCCGTCGTGCGAGGCCCGCGGGATCCACGATCGTGCCGGCGTCCCGGGTTCCGAAGTGAAGCTCGTGCGCGCCCTGCATGGCGGCCGCTGACGCTTTCGCCATGGCCGACCGGAGTCGAGTCTCGACCTCGGCGGCGATGTCGGCGTGGTGGCGCTCCGCGGATTCGGCCTGTTCCCGTGCCTGTTCGGCAGTTCGCCTCGCGGATTGCGCCTCCGAGTGCGCGGTCCCCCGAGCGGCATCGGCGGCGCGCGCGGCCTTCTCCGCGTGCGCGAGCTCGGAAGCGGTCTGCATCTCCGGGCTGGAGCGAAGCGTGCGCACGGCTTCCTCGGCGGCGGCATGATCACGCTCGGCGACGGCCCGCGATTCGGCCAGTTCCGCGAGCCGCGCGTCCGCCTCGGCGACCCGGCGCTCGGACTCGCGGACGGAACGTTGGGCCTCTTCGTACTGGGAATGCGCGGAACGGACGGCTGCGGCCCGGCGTCGCACGGCGATGCGCGCGTAGACGCTGTACTCCCGGAGGAACTCCTGGACCGCCTCGCGGGTCTCGACAAAACCGCGCAGGGCGTCGCGATCGGATTCGAGGCTTCGAAACGCCTCGGCGACCTCCTCGATCAGACCTGCCGGGAGGACTGGCAGCGCCTCGCTGAGCGTGTTGGAGAGTTCTTCCTCGTCAAGTTTCTGGGAGAGCTTGGGTCGGCGGAGTCGAATCAGCAGATCGATAAGCCGCTCATAACGCGGCCCCAGGCCAAAGAGGGCGTCGTCCACGGCTCGCCGGTACTCCTCCGCACTCAAGAAGACCCGACCCTGGTCCGCCAGGGCCTGCTCCAGGCGATCGCGTCCGTGGGGGCGGCGGTCCGCGCTCTGAAGAAAGAGGTCCCGCCCGACGCGTTGTCGGGTCATAAAGAACCATCGACTGTGGAGCCCGGAACGGCCGGCAACGGCCCGCATGCCGCAGCCCAGGGTGACGAACTCCGCGCGACCTTCGGGAGCCATTCGGCCGAACTCGATCCATGTGTAGCCGGTCCGGTCCGGCCATCGTCCCATGAGAAGATGCCACTCGATGCGCTTGGCGGTGTCGCCGTCCGGTTCGACCCGGGAGGGTGACACTTCCCCGTCCAGGAGGAAGGGCAACTGCAATGCGAGAACGCGTGACTTGCCGGTTCCGTTGTCTCCCCGCAACAAAAGCCGACCCTGTTCGAATCGAAACTCCTCCTCGTCGTAGCGGTAGATGTTCAGCAACCCGCACCGGATGGGCTGCCACCGGTCCGCGCGTTGTGGCGACGGCAGGGCGACCTCGACGCCGTCGGGCGACGGGTCGAGGGGGATCTCATGCGGGTCGCGAGTTCTCATGACGGACTGCCGAAGTTGGCGCCGTTCCGAGGCGCCGGCGACAGGTCCACGAACAGCCCGGGCGTGTCGGTCCCTTCGGTCAGTTCTGGAGTCGCCCGCAATGCAAACCGGGCCAGCGCCGGGCGGGGAATGATCTCGGCGTCGCGTCGCTCAATCAGGCCGAGACCGCACAGGTTCTGAAGGACGATCTCCGTCAGCCAGGTCTCCGCTCCTTTCTCGGAGACCTCGCCACGCCAATGGTGCTTGTGCTGGCGGATGAGGCGCATGGTCTGAAGCCGCGCCGCCTCCAATGTCAGCGAGCGCCCTGGCTGTGCGCACATCGCCTGCGCCAGCCAGCCCGCCAGGAGTACGGTGAGGTGTCCTTCGGTCCCTTCCTCGGGCAATCCGAGGTCCGTGCAGTCGCCTTCGAGGTCCACGAGCGCCAGACCCTCGGCGCGAACCTCGACCTCGAGTCCCGTGGTCTCGCTGAGTTCGCGAACGAAAAAGCCGCGCTGGCGGTCGAGATACGCCCGCGCCTCGGCGTCCAGTTCGTCGTAGTAAAGGACGGGATCATCGAGCAACCGGCGCGCGAGATGAACACGGAGGTCACGGTTTCGCGCATCGGGGGTATCGGGCGGCGGGGCATCCGTCCGGAGCGCCTTGAGTCGTGCCTCGAACCCGCACTCGGCGATGGTGGAGGGACTGCGACGCGCCGCGAGAACGAGCCCGAGGATGGGCCGCACGACCCCATACAACACGTCGGATTCGTGGTCATTGATGAAGCGTTCCTCGTCGCCCTGGACCCGTCGCAAGACGCCCAGGCACAGGAGCAGGCGGACGGCATGGACGAAATCGCGCCGATCCGCGGCGGTCTCCAACGACCAGGCGATCCCTGCCGCAGCAAAGGCCGGATCCGCCGCCAGTGCCGCGCCCAGCGCATCCGCGAGGCGCCCCAGGGTGACCTGCCGGTCACTTCGCTCCAAGGCCGCCAGGGCGAGGCAAAACAGGACGTACCGCCGCCGCGTGAACGGCTCCTCGTGGCGTGGTTCGGCGGCGCCGCGCGTGGCGTCGGCCACCATCGCGGGGACTTTCCGCAACCGCACGGCCTCGGCGGAAACCGCCAGGCTCCAATCGGCGTGATGAGCGAACCAGGCGGCGATCCACTGTTGATGCCGCCGAGCCAGGCGGTATGCCTCCGGATTCGGGCCGTCCGGTCGGAGCAACGGATGACGGAGCATGCCGCGCACGGCTGAGCGAATCTCCCAGGCGACGAGCGGGTCGAGATCCTCGCGCAACCTCTCGAGTCTGGCCCTCCGCACATGGCCCGCGGACATCACCGAGGGGTTCATGGCGTTGGGGCCTCCTCGCTTGCAGGCTCGATGCTCACCCAGTGATCCCGGCCAAGGAACTCGCCATCCTCGGTCATCAAGGCCACCCAGGTCCCACCCGGCACCGGTTCCAGGCGAATGCGAAGAGAACCGTCGATCGACCATCCCTCAATGAGGTCGCCGTCGGGATCCCTTCGTGCGAGCGCACGACCGATCAGTTCGAGAAACAACCGGAACTCGCCTCGCGAGAGGGGGCCGAGCTCGCCCAGTCGGCGGCGTCCCCGCTGGAGGAGGTGCTCGCGGGCGCGTCCCAGTTCATGAGCCTCTGCGTCGGCAAGCGCCTCCAGGCGGGCCTTTTCGCGGGAACGATCCACGGTCGGTAGCGCGGCCCCGCGCGCAGCGTGGCGTCCCGTCTGCCGGAGGCGCGGCGAAATCCACATGGGCGTTCCGTCCAGCCAACTTGTTCGCGGAGACTCCGCGCGCTGCGACCTGGCCATCAAAGTTTCCTCGTTGATCCTCAGGTGCCGCGCTGAAGAGAGCGCGAAGGCGGCGCGCCACAACCGGTGCGCCGCCGCGTCATCGGGCGCCTCGGCAAACCAACGGGCCAATGTCGAAAAGTCGGCGGCGCGATCGACCCGGCTCGCGCGGCGGTCGTTGATCTGCGTCACCGTCGTCAGGAGCGCCGGGATCGCCGATCTGGCCCGCGCCCGCAACAACTCCGCCTGCGACGGCTGCCCGATGGCGCCGATGAACCAGCATCGCAGGCCCTTCCACCGCTCCCGCCACCGGCGCTCGGCGGCGGCAAACCGTTCCGGACTCGGATCCAGCGCGTCGGTCAACTCTCGGTTGGCCACGGCACTGAACAGGGTTTCGAGGTCCGTGGCCTCGATCCGGCGCAGGGCTTCCGCCGTGCGATTGGTCGCGACCACCAGTTCGCCAATGAACTTCTCGAGATACTCGATCAGCCGTTCCTTGTATCCGAGGAATGCTTCCACCGAGATGCCATAGAGGTCCACCGTGCGCTGAAGCCCGCGCATGAACGACTGCGCCCGCGCGGTGAGTTCCTCGAAGCGCTCCGTCAATGACGACAGGGTCAGATGAAGCTTCGCGTCGTCGGGTGGGATTTGCGCGAGCAACGGTGGAAGCGCGTCCAGCAATTCGAGGACATCATGCAGAGCCGTCGTCTGCAATTCGCCCGGCCGATGAAGATACTCGTCGAAGACGGCGAGCGCCTGTTCCGCCGCTTCGCCGGCGGCGCTCAACTGGTACAGCCGCCGGTCTCGATAGAATTCCTCCAGCGTCGCCGCCTCCGCGGTATCCGGTGCGTCATCGAGATTTCCCCAGGCTTTGAGTTGGCGAAGGGCGTTCTCGATCTCCGCCAGGGACGGGGCATTTGCCGCGCCACTGCCGTTGCCGGGCCCGGCGGCCGGCGCGACCACTCCTTCGGCGTCCCCGACCTCATCCAGCAACCTCGCCACTTCCGCGGGACGAAGGGCGATGGAAAAGCGGGTTCGGGCGACAACAAACGCCCCGAGAATCCCGCGGTAAAGCGCAGACTTCTCGACGGTCAAATGGGCGAAAACGGAAAACGAGTTCGTCACGTCGATTGGACCGGACATTTCCACCCGGCCGTTGCTCGAGGGCAACGCGAATCTCCGACAATTGCCGCGTCCGGTGCGGCGGTCCCGTGGAGCCATCCCGGCCGGTTGTCCTCGCAAACCGCTTGTGGCAACTGAACGTCGGATGACGCCCGGCAGCGATGAAGGCCGATGCGCAGCCCTGGCATTCCGAGCCCCGAGCACTCCAGCACGTCACGGCGGTCGGATCCGGGTGTACGGCTCCTCCTCCCAGTTGTTCGCAGGCCAGAAGAAACTATCGACGGCGCCATCGTGGCGAAGGGCGAGATCCCGAATGTCGGTTCTACGGGAGAAATTGACTGTTTTGCCGATCCAACCGCTGAAGAGATGGCGATGCCAGGGGCATGCCGCCACGATGAACCTCGGCCCCCAGCGATCCAGTTGATCCTGGAGCCAGGCCTTGCCCTGGGGATCCGTCTGTTGCCACGGACCCATGTGGTAAGCGTAGCTCGTCGTGAAATCGCCCACCGCGCCAAAATACTCCCAGCCCAGGTCGATCGGAATGTGCCCCTTCGTGCGATCCGACAGGCACATGAATGAATTCGTGGAGCCGAGATAGCGTGGACCCTCGAGGTAGTTACTGGCGAGGATGCCCGCATACCCGCTGCGGCGGCCGGGATAGACGAGGAACAACGGAGGTCGATCCTGGTTGTCGTCCTGGTAGAGACGGATTCCGATGCCGATCTGCCGGAGGTTGTTGGTGCAGTGCATCCGCCGTCCCATCTCCTTGGACCGGGCGAGCGAGGGCATGAGCATCGCGGCCAGGATCGCGATGATCGCGATGACGACCAGCAATTCAATCAGGGTGAAGCCCTTTCGAAGACGTGCGCTGCCCCGTCGCCAGGCGACAGACCCGGTCGAACTCCTGCCGCCCCGTCGAAACCGCGCCGTTCCGGACGGGTGCCAGGACGGGGCGATTTCGGGTTGCGAACAGCAGGCCATGTGAAATAAGGTTCGTTCCCCTGCTACTGGATTCCAGGCCGGTGGCGCAAGCCCCGAGGGGCCGGCGTTCCACATTCATCGATGCAATCGGGGGTCGAGTGGTCTCAGAACGCAGAAGAAAGCGGATCGAGATTCTCTTTCTGCGTGGTCTGCGGGCCTATCCGGGTTCTTCGGCCCTCGCTGGTCGGCACTGTCAGCCAGGGGGGCCGATCGCTGAGTTGTTGTCTCGAATCGATCATGACAAACCGGGAAAGTGGCCCGCAGAACACGCAGAGGAACGCAGAAGAAAACAAGAGATGAGCCCTTTTGGCCAAGTTCTGCATACCGCGCGCTCGACACGATGCGACGCGGAGTTGAAAAGCAATTACGGATCGAGGCGAAGAGGGCGGATGGCTCGAGCCTTATCTGTGAACTGGCGGCGCTTCGTGGGAACGCAGCGCACGGCACGATTGAGGATCCGATTCGATGCGACCTACTCGAGGGCAACTTGGGCTATCTGAGCCTGCCGAGCTTCCGGCAGGACATGAGAATATGGGAGGAAGGAGGCCGCAGTCCCGGCTCCCTACAGGCCGCCCTGGAAACCAAGAAGGCTGGGAGGACTAAATTGAAGAATTTGAAGAATCCGGCAGCGGGTCGCATTTGAATTTGAATTGTCAAATGTCGTGGTTTGACCCCTTGTACTCCGGGCCGGTGGCGCAAACCCCGAGGGGCCGGCGTTCCTCATTCATCGATGCAATCGGGGGTCGAGTGGTCTCAGAACGCAGAAGAAAACGGATCGAGATTCTCTTTCTGCGTGGTCTGCGGGCCTGTCCGGGTTCTTCGGCCCTCGCTGGTCGGCGGTGTCAACCTGGCGGGCTGATCGCTGAGCTGCCGTTTCGAATCGATCATGACAAACCGGGAAAGTGGCCCGCAGAACACGCAGAGGAACGCAGAAGAAAACAAGAGATGAGCGCTTTCGGCCAAGTTCTGCAAAGCAGACACCTGACATCAGCGCAATAGGCAGAAGCATAAAGATCCCGCGATCCGCTGTGACAGCGATGGCGGCATCGGCCATGCTGACTGTGTTTGTGTCTCGACTCTGTCGGCTGCCGTTCAAGACTTCCCCCATCCTTCGTCCTGATGAGTCTGTGGCCGGCCGGTCGCTAACTAAGCACGGTCGGGTTGGCAGGAGGGTGAGAACATGACAAGCAATAGAGCCGCTACGCCGGCTGGGTCCACTACAAAGTACTTAGTCAGCGAGAGAATGGCGCTGTTTGGTTTTGTGGGTCCAATCCTGGTCATTTCGCTGCTGGCAGGCACCCTGCACGGAGCCGATGGAGGACCACGGGACGCGGCCAAGGATGCGTTGGTCGCGAGTTTGACACGTGCAGACATGGAAGCGGACCTGGAGCAATTGACGGTGCGACTCAAACGCGCGTGGGCGTATGCCGAAGACAAACGGGCTTTCCTCGGGGTGGACCTTGACGCCCTCCACGCTGCCGCGAAGCGCGAACTTGATGAGGTGCACGACGCAGACGGTTTTTACTTTGTCGTGGAGAAATACGTTGGCGGCCTGATGGACGGACATGCGGGCGTCCGGCCCGGCCATACGTCTCCCGGCAGCTCGACGCGGATGCGTTGGCCCTTCGTCGTAACGCGCCTTGACGGCCGCTTCTACGTCAAAGCGCTGGACGGCGACGCGGCGCCCATGCGGCCGGGTGATGAACTTTTGAGCGTGAACGGCGTTTCGTTGGCCACCGGCTTTGACACCGCGCTTGCCCGTTCGACGGGGTCGACCCCTGGCGGACGCGAATACCGCGCGCTCGACACGATGCGACGCGGAGTTGAAAAGCAATTACGGATCGAGGCGAAGAGGGCGGATGGCTCGAGCCTTATCTGTGAACTGGCGTCGCTGCGTGGGAACGCAGCGCACGCCACGATTGAGGAGCCGATCCGATGCGACCTACTCGAGGGCAACTTGGGCTATCTGCGCCTGCCAAGCTTCCGGCAGGACATGAAAATATGGGAGGAAGGAGGCCGCAGTCCCGGCTCGCTCCAGGCCGCCCTGGAAATCAAGAAGGCTGCTCTCCGCAAAGCATTCTCCGATCTCGGGCATACGCGGGCGCTGATCCTCGACTTGCGAGGCAATGGCGGCGGCTCGGATGCTCTTGGCCATTTCCTCGCTCACTTTCTTTGTGATACTACGGCTCACCCATTTTATTACACGCTCTCCACGCGCGTATCGGAAGACCTCCTGGCATTGCCAGAGTTTGCCGCGCGCACGATCACGCCCGCGTCCGCGGACAGCCCGCGATATCGGATCCGTTTGCTTCCCGAAAAGGAGGTCCACCGATACGATGGCCGCCTGGTCGTGCTGATGGATGAAGGCTGCTTCAGTGCGTGCGACTGCTTTCTGAACTACCTTTCCGTCGCCGCTCCGAAGACTGTGTTTGTGGGACGTCCGAACGGTGCCGGAGCAGGTGCGCCGCGTCCCCTGGTAATCCTGCCGCACAGCAAAATGGTCGTCACTTTCTGCGTGATGCAGGTCTGGAACCTCAACGACCAGCTCATCGAAAGCCGGCCCATCAAGCCCCTCGTGCCGGTTCGATGGACGCCGGACGATCTGAGGCAAGGGCGCGATCCAGACTTGGAAGCTGCCTTGCGTTACTTGGAGGACTAAGAGCCTGTCTGAAAATTAGGATTGGCCCTGTTTTCGCGGGAAAGGCCGGATGGCGAGGCGCGACGAAGGAGCATACCCTTCATGGGTCTGTAACTGAGGAGCAACGAAGCCAGCCGGCCTTTCCCGCGAAAACCCTCCGGGCGACGGGTCTTTTGCGCGAGGCCTTCGTTGGCTCGACCGTCACAGCCCGCTGCGGGGATGCTCCGGTCTCGCCGCCTCGGCCTCGCGCAAAATCCCTCGTCGCAGGGCCATTCCTAATTTTCAGACAGGCTCTAAATTGAAGAATCCGGCAGCGGGTCGCATTTGAATTTGAATTGTCAAATGTCGTGGTTTGACCCCTTGTACTCCGGGCCGGTGGCGCAAACCCCGAGGGGCCGGCGTTCCTCATTCATCGATGCAATCGGGGGTCGAGTGGTCTCAGAACGCAGAAGAAAACGGATCGAGATTCTCCTTTCTGCGTGGTCTGCGGGCCTGTCCGGGTTCTTCGGCCCTCGCTGGTCGGCGGTGTCAACCTGGCGGGCTGATCGTTGAGCTGCCGTTTCGAATCGATCATGACAAACCGGGAAAGTGGCCCGCAGAACACGCAGAGGAACGCAGAAGAAAACAAGAGATGAGCGCTTTCGGCCAAGTTCTGCAAAGCAGACACCTGACATCAGCGCAATAGGCAGAAGCATAAAGATCCCGCGATCCGCTGTGACAGCGATGGCGGCATCGGCCATGCTGACTGTGTTTGTGTCTCGACTCTGTCGGCTGCCGTTCAAGACTTCCCCCATCCTTCGTCCTGATGAGTCTGTGGCCGGCCGGTCGCTAACTAAGCACGGTCGGGTTGGCAGGAGGGTGAGAACATGACAAGCAATAGAGCCGCTACGCCGGCTGGGTCCACTACAAAGTACTTAGTCAGCGAGAGAATGGCGCTGCCTGGTTTTGTTGGTCCAATCCTGGTCATTTCGCTGCTGGCAGGCACCCTGCACGGAGCCAATGGCGGACCACGGGACGCGGCCAAGGATGCGTTGGTCGCGAGTTTGACACGTGCAGACATGGAAGCGGACCTGGAGCAATTGACGGTGCGACTCAAACGCGCGTGGGCGTATGCCGAAGACAAACGGGCTTTCCTCGGGGTGGACCTTGACGCCCTCCACGCTGCCGCGAAGCGCGAACTTGATGAGGTGCACGACGCAGACGGTTTTTACTTTGTCGTGGAGAAATACGTTGGCGGCCTGATGGACGGACATGCGGGCGTCCGGCCCGGCCATACGTCTCCCGGCAGCTCGACGCGGATGCGTTGGCCCTTCGTCGTAACGCGCCTTGACGGCCGCTTCTACGTCAAAGCGCTGGACGGCGACGCGGCGCCCATGCGGCCGGGTGATGAACTTTTGAGCGTGAACGGCGTTTCGTTGGCCACCGGCTTTGACACCGCGCTTGCCCGTTCGACGGGGTCGACCCCTGGCGGACGCGAATACCGCGCGCTCGACACGATGCGACGCGGAGTTGAAAAGCAATTACGGATCGAGGCGAAGAGGGCGGATGGCTCGAGCCTTATCTGTGAACTGGCGTCGCTGCGTGGGAACGCAGCGCACGCCACGATTGAGGAGCCGATCCGATGCGACCTACTCGAGGGCAACTTGGGCTATCTGCGCCTGCCAAGCTTCCGGCAGGACATGAAAATATGGGAGGAAGGAGGCCGCAGTCCCGGCTCGCTCCAGGCCGCCCTGGAAATCAAGAAGGCTGCTCTCCGCAAAGCATTCTCCGATCTCGGGCATACGCGGGCGCTGATCCTCGACTTGCGAGGCAATGGCGGCGGCTCGGATGCTCTTGGCCATTTCCTCGCTCACTTTCTTTGTGATACTACGGCTCACCCATTTTATTACACGCTCTCCACGCGCGTATCGGAAGACCTCCTGGCATTGCCAGAGTTTGCCGCGCGCACGATCACGCCCGCGTCCGCGGACAGCCCGCGATATCGGATCCGTTTGCTTCCCGAAAAGGAGGTCCACCGATACGATGGCCGCCTGGTCGTGCTGATGGATGAAGGCTGCTTCAGTGCGTGCGACTGCTTTCTGAACTACCTTTCCGTCGCCGCTCCGAAGACTGTGTTTGTGGGACGTCCGAACGGTGCCGGAGCAGGTGCGCCGCGTCCCCTGGTAATCCTGCCGCACAGCAAAATGGTCGTCACTTTCTGCGTGATGCAGGTCTGGAACCTCAACGACCAGCTCATCGAAAGCCGGCCCATCAAGCCCCTCGTGCCGGTTCGATGGACGCCGGACGATCTGAGGCAAGGGCGCGATCCAGACTTGGAAGCTGCCTTGCGTTACTTGGAGGACTAAGAGCCCGTCTGAGAAGTAGGAATGGCCCTGTTTTCGCAGGAAAGGCCGGATGGCGAGGCGCGACGAAGGAGCATACCCTTCAGGGGTCTGTGACTGAGAAGCAACGAAGCCAGCCGGCCTTTCCTGCGAAAACCCTCCGGGCGACGGGTCTTTTGCGCGAGGCCTTCGTTGGCTCGACCGTCACAGCCCGCTGCGGGGATGCTCCGGTCTCGCCGCCTCGGCCTCGCACAAAATCCCTCGTCGCAGGGCCCTTCCTACTTCTCAGACGGGCTCTAAATTGAAGAATCCGGCAGCGGGTCGCATTTGGATTTGAATTGTCAAATGTAGTGGTTTGACCCCTCAAGCGACTACCAGGGATTGCCGGGGCATTCGTGATGAGTGGGGATGCGGCTAACGCGACGCTTCACGCTTCTCGAATGCGAGCGCAAGACTCACTGGCACGTCCGGCAAGGCATGACGACTATTTATCTCGGGAAAGCTCTGGCATCAAACTCACCATGCTTTCGGCAAGTGTTGTCTGAAGTGCGCTTGCATACGCACGCCTCCTGCCTATAGTCGCTGGTCCTCTTTCGTAGGCTTTGAGGAGCAAAACATGGAGCGAGACCGCGGAAATCCCATCAGAATCCTCGCTGCACTCGATGTGAAGCTCCTCCATACCGAATTTACTGACGAGTGCTCCGACTCCCTTAACTTGATAACCAATCGCCTTTTGAGAGACGGCGGAGCGGTAGATAGTAAGCAATTCGTCGATTCTCTCAGCTACTACCGCTTCGTCCGTTATCTGGTAGATAATGCAGTCGCCGTCCTGGTTATACCATGGTTCCGGACTTTCCTGAGACCTCGAATCGCCGGACACATACTCGCTTAGGAAATGCGCTTCCATACTAGTTCTTGATATCGGTTCTGCCACGCCGCGGGACAGTCGGGGTCATCCGTCGCGCCCTTGTCTGCCCTCGCTTCGTACATGCTCAATCTCGCATTAAGATAGACGCAAAAGACCAGTTCAGCAGGGAACGGCACCACCACATCCGGCCGGATGTACCAAGAGATGGGTCGTCCAGTGAAGCACCAACCACCTTCGTTAAACGCACGCACTCCTGAGAATATCCGCAATGGGTTCTCCAGGACGTGCTTGGTGGCACGCAGATTCTCGTAGCGTACGGGATAGAACTTAAAATATTGGAGGTAAACTCGATGCGGGATTCGGGCGCGAGTCGGTTCGCCGGCCGGGTCGAGTGGATTGATGATGTTGATGAAATAGTCGTTTGCCATTAGCCCGTTCCCTTTTTGTGGCAACGGTCGTGGTTCAAGGATTATGCGGGAAAGCCTTTCAAATGCCACGATGTTTTCCAACGACTCCGAGAATCGCGGCTTCGAATTAAACGAGCGGCTTGGTTGATTGGCAACTCGTCAGTCTGGTCAGCCGGCATTCCGACTTTCATTCTGACTCGGCCTCATTCCTGTCGGGCCTCTTTATCTATCCTGTTTGTAATCAAAGGGTTGGTGCCAGGGGAGGGAATCGAACCCCCGACCAAGGGCTTATGAGTCCCCTGCTCTACCGCTGAGCTACCCTGGCAGACACCATCCCGCCCGATTGCGGCCACCAATCCAGATCGGGTCGCCTTCCGGCCTCCACCACCGCAAGAGCGACCCTCGTCGTCCCCCTTCCCCTTCGACCCATTCAGGTGCGTCCGAACGTTCGGGCGGACATTACGCCCTGCCCGGACGTGGCCCGACAAGCAGAATTCGGGCGCGCCACCCTCTCCGATTCGGATGGGAGAGGGACGGGGTGAGGGCCGGTTCAGCGGAAGGTGGCGAATGCTTGGTCGATGGCGCAGCGGCTCAACAGACGCGCGGAATTCCAACGGCAGCAGGACAAAATGGTTGTTGAAGTGCGGCTGCAAGGGCGGATAACAGCCCCTTACGCTTACGCGATCCCATACCGTCCCCGACCGGGAACGAACACCCCATGCGCCCCATTGGAGGGGTGGTGTCGCAGACCCGGCGGCTCGGATGGGATTGATCCAACGCTCCTGCTGATCCAACTGCCTCGCCATGCACACGACCTCCTGTCGAGACCGGCGGCCGAAGGGGTTCACCCTGATCGAACTGCTCGTGGTCATTGCCATCATCGCCGTCCTCGCCAGCATGCTCCTGCCGGCGCTCGCGAAGGCCAAGGCGAAGGCGAACGCGACCGCCTGCATCAATAACCTCCGCCAGATGGGGATCGCGCAGCGCGTCTACGCCGATGATTTCGAGGAGCGTTACTGCTTCACCTTCCAGGTCCGCGGCAACAACGTCATCCGGCGCGCCTGGTTCAATTTCCTTCAACCGTTTCAGCAGACGACGAATCTCCTCCTCTGTCCCACGCAGAGCCGGGGGTTCCAGAACCTCCGGAAGAAGGTCGCGCTGTACCCCAGCGAGGACCCCGACAAGGCCGTCTCCAATTATTCCATGAACTTCCGCCTCGGCGGGTGCGATTGGCCGGGCGTTTGGGACGTTCGCGAATGGCCGCCCCTGCGGGATACCGCCGTCCGGAGTCCGGCGGTCACGGTTCATCTCACCGATGGCGGGTCACGCGCCCTGAATTCGAAGGATCGCTTCAAGTGCGTCACACCGCTCTCGCCCGAGAAGGCCGGGTGCTGGATTGTGCACGACCCCGGGAATGACGCGCCATGCACGGGGTGTGTGACGTCGCCGGACGATCCGAACTGGGGTGGCCCCCATCTGCGCCACAACCAGCGGAGCAACGTCCTTTACGCCGACACTCACGTGGAGTCGAAGCGCGCCTCCGACTGGTATTGGGCGGGGACGCCGTGGCTGAAGCCCGACGTCGGCGGCAACGGCGAGTGAACGACGGGTGAACGGCGAGCCAGACCTCAATCGCGGCTCGTGTCGCGCAAACACCCGCGCGAACCTGCGGGATCCCGCGAGCCGCACCGCGCCGGTCTTCAGGCTTTCGGGGCGAATGATTTTTGACAGGAGCGGCAGGTGTGGCAGGACATAGTCCTCGTCATGACGGCCGACCCACGTCAGAAGCCGGAGAAGTGCAGTACCCGCCACGGGCCTGCCCACCCCCCTCGCGTCAAGGGTCACCGAGAAGGAAGTGAGCCGGGCCCGACATGGGATGCCCCGGCGGGCGGGATCGACCAACCTCCAACGCAGCGGCCGGCCCTGGCGATTCTCCTGGGCATCGCGACGGTTGTGCTTGGCGGGCCACTTCTCTGCGATGGGGCGTCTCCCCTGCTCAACAAGGTCGATTTCAATCGCGACGTCCGTCCCATCCTCTCGGACAACTGCTTTCCGTGCCATGGCCAGGACGCCCACGAACGCAAGGCCAAGCTCCGCCTCGATACCGAGCGCGGTTCGCGAATGGACCTCGGGGGCCACGCGGCTGTCGTTCCCGGCGACGTCGAAAAATCGGAGTTGGTGCGACGGATCTTCGCCACGGAAACGGACGACCGGATGCCCCCGCCGGACTCGCATCATGTTCTCACGGGACATCAGCAGGATCTCCTGAAGCGCTGGGTGGCGGAAGGCGGGAAATACGACAGACCCTGGGCCTTCCAAACGCCGGTCAAGGCGCAGCCTCCCCGTTTGCGGGAGACCGCGTGGGTGCGGAGTCCGGTTGACGCTTTCGTCCTTGGCCGGCTGGAGGCGGAAGGGCTGAGGCCGTCGCGCGAGGCGGCGCCGGGCACGTGGTTGCGCCGTGCATCGTTTGACCTGACCGGCCTGGCGCCCACAACCCGCGAAATCGACGCCTTCATCGCCGATCGCGAGGCCCGTGGCGAGGCGGCGTATGAAGACGCCGTCGATCGGCTGCTCGCCTCCCCGCGTTTTGGCGAACGCCAGACCCAGGAGTGGCTGGACATCGCCCGGTACGCCGACACGCATGGGTTCAACAACGACAGTGCCCGGACGATGTGGCGGTGGCGGGATTGGGTCATTGACGCCTTCAACGACGGGATGCCCTACGACCGGTTCATCGTGGAACAACTGGCGGGGGACCTTCTCCCCCACGCCACGCTCGATGACCGCATCGCCACGGGATTTGAACGCAATCATGTGGTCAATTCCGAAGGCGGGATCATCGGGGAGGAGTACCGCGTGGAGTATGTCGCGGATCGCGTGCGCACCCTGGGTATGGCGTGGCTGGGCCTGACGCTCGAGTGCTGCCGATGCCATGACCACAAGTTCGACCCGTTGACTCAGCGGGACTACTACCGCTTCTTCGCGTTCTTCAACAACATCGACGAATTTGGCGAGGACGGCCGGATTGGCAACGCGGCCCCCATTCTGATCGCTCCGACCCGCGAGCAACAACGGCGGCTGGCGCGACTGGACGAGGAGATCGCCAGCGAAGACGGCCGTCTCACCGAAGCAGGTCCTGCGTCGCCTTCCCGCGTGGCGAGCGGCCTACGGACCCTGGTGCGCGCGCCGGAGCCTGATCCTCCGGAAAGTGCGCTCTTCACCTTGGGCACAGCGCCGACCTCCAAGCCGGTCGGCCGACCGGACCCTGTCTTCGGGGCCGTGCTGGATCTGGACGGGGGCGCCGAGGTCGTCCTGGACGTCAAACCGTCTGCCTTTTCACCAGCCCAACCCTGGACGGTGGCGACCTGGGTCCGATGGACCGGGGGGGAGGCGCCCATCGTCTCGACGATGGACATGCTCCTGGATCCGTCGGCGGTCGGATCCGGCGAAGGGGCCGAACTCCGGGTCACCGGGGATGGCCGCATCGAGGTGCGACTCGCCGCATTCTGGCCGGCCTACGCCATCAAGGTATTGTCTCAGGACCGGCTTTCCGCCGACCGCTGGCGCCATGTTGCGGTGAGTTATGACGGGTCCGCCAGGGCGACCGGGGTCCGCATCCTGCTGGATGGGCGACCGGCGGAGGTGGAGATCTGCCGCGATGGATTGTCGAGCCGCTCCGCGAGTTCCCACGCGCCGCGGGTCGGCTCCACGGTGGCAAAGGCGCCCGAGTGGTTTCACGGGGCTCTCGCCGGGCTGCGGCTCTATACCAATGTCGTGGACGAGCGGGTGCTTGCGCCGTGGGTGGAGCATGAAGGGTCCCGGTGGGCGTTGGCGGATCCGGCGACCATGGCCGCCCCGCCCCGTGCCATTCGCGAACTGGCCCTTCGCCAGCTCCATGGCGCGTTCGCCGCTCACTGGGCGCGGCGCGAACGCCTGCGACTCGAGCGCCAGGAGGTCCTGCGGTCGGCGCCGCAGACGATGGTCATGGAGGATCGCCCCTCGCCCCGCCAGACCCACATCCTGGTTCGGGGTCGCTACGATGCTCCCGGCGATCCAGTCGAACCGGGGGTCCCCGAGGCCCTGCTGGGGGAATGGCCGGAAGGCGCGCCGAAGAACCGGCTCGGGCTCGCGCTCTGGTTGACCCGTCCGGACCACCCGCTCACCGCGCGTGTGGTCGTCAACCGGATTTGGGCGCAGCTCTTCGGGACCGGCCTGGTGAAGACGGTCGAGGATTTCGGAGCGCAGGGGGAACCGCCGTCGCATCCGGACCTCCTGGACTGGCTCGCGGTCGATTTCGTCGACACCGGCTGGGACGTGAAGCGCCTCTTCCGGGAGTTGGTGTTGTCGGCCACCTATCGCCAGGACAGCGCCATCGCACCGAGTCTTGCTTCGCGGGACCCGGAGAACCGCCTGTTTGCCCGGGGTCCGCGCGTCCGGCTTCCCGCGGAGTCCATCCGCGATCACGCCCTGGCGATCTCGGGATTGCTTGTTCAGCGGCTCGGGGGTCCGAGTGTGTTCCCGCCTCAACCCCCGACTCTTTACGACGGAGTCGTTGTGGCCGCCGACTATCCCGGGACGAAATGGGTGACAAGTTTGGGCGCGGGGAAATACCGCCGGAGCCTGTACACCTTTTGGAAGCGGACGGTGCCACACCCGGTAATGACCACGTTCGACGTGCCGGACCGGGAATCCTGTACGGCGCGCCGGCTGCTGACCAACACCCCGCAGCAGGCCCTTGCGCTGATGAATGAGCCCGCCTTTGTGGAGGCGGGCCATGCCCTCGGCCTTCGCGGGTTTCACGATGCCGGGAAGGACGCGGGGGATCGCGTGAGCTTTGTATTCCGGCTGGGGACGGGTCGGCGACCTGGCGCGAGGGAACTCGCGGCGCTCTCCAGGACGCTGGCCATGCTGGAGAAGGATTACGCGGCGGATCCCGACGCCGCCAAGGCCCTGCTGGGCCGCGCGGCTTCGGCGGAGGAGGCGGCCTGGGCCGCCCTGGGAAGCCTGGTGTTGAACCTCGACGAAACCATCACGAAAGACTGAGACCATGGAGTGTGGACGCTACGAGCCTGTCACCAGCCGCCGCGGGTTCCTGTCGCGAACAGGACTTGGCCTGGGCGCGATTGCCCTTGGCCACCTGTTGGGCCAATCGGCCGGCGCCGCCGAACCGTCCGGGCCTGGGTCGCGAGGGCTGCCCCATTTCGCGCCGCGGGCACGTCGGGTCATCTGCCTGTTCCAGTCCGGCGGTCCGTCGCACCTGGACCTGCTGGATTACAAGCCGGGCCTGAAGGATCACTTTGACGAGGACCTGCCGGATTCGGTCCGGCAAGGCCAGCGGGTCACGGGGATGGTGTCGGGTCAGTCACGACTTGCGATTCAGCCGAGCCGTTACTCGTTCCAGCGCCACGGCGAATCCGGCCAATGGTTCAGCGAACTCCTGCCCAACCTCGGGGGCATTGCCGATGAATTGTGCGTGATCCGGTCGATGCACACCGAGGCGATCAATCACGACCCCGCCATCACGTTCTTCCAGACAGGAAGCCAGCAACCTGGACGGCCGAGTTTCGGTTCGTGGGTGGACTACGGCCTGGGACGCGTGAACGAGAACCTGCCGGCGTTTGTTGTGATGATCTCGGTGCCGGAGAAAGTGACCGCCGACCAGGGACTTCTTGCGCGCCTATGGGGGGCGGGATTCCTGCCCAGTCGTCACCAGGGAATCCTGCTGCGCGGCACGGGCGAGCCGGTCCTGTATCTTTCCAACCCCCCCGGGTTCGATCGGGCGCGCCGACGTCGCTGGATGGATCGCCTGGCGGAGCTGAACCAGTTCGAGCGCGACCGCTGCGGGGATCCCGAGATTGAGACGCGCATTGCGCAGTATGAAATGGCCTTCCGGATGCAGACGAGTGTGCCCGACCTGCTGAACCTGGAGGACGAACCGACATCGATCCTCGAGATGTATGGGCCGGACGCGCGCAAACCGGGGAGCTTCGCGCGGAACTGCATCCTTGCCCGTCGTCTCGCCGAGCGCGGGGTGCGTTTTATTCAACTCTACCACCGGGGATGGGATCATCACGGCGACCTCGCCGGGCGCCTTCCGGTCCTGGCGCGCGAGACCGATCAGCCGAGTGCGGCCCTGCTGGTTGACCTGAAGCAGCGCGGGCTCCTGGACGACACGCTGGTGATCTGGGGAGGTGAGTTCGGCCGGACCGTGTACGCGCAGGGTGGCGCCGGTCACGACAATTACGGGCGGGATCATCACGGCAGGGCCTTCAGCGTGTGGATGGCGGGCGGCGGGATCCGCCGCGGCCTGGCCTACGGTTCGACGGATGATTTCGGGTTCAATGTGGTGGAGAACCCGGTGGACATCCACGATCTCCAGGCCACGATCCTGCATTGTTTCGGCATCGACCACGAGCGTCTGACGTATCGCTACCAGGGTCGTCAGTTCCGCCTCACGGATGTCTCGGGCACGGTTGTGAAGGGGGTCCTCGCCTAACCTGCATATTTCATAGAGGTCGTGCGAAACGCGACCGTCCGCGAGCCCGTGAAATCCTTGGCAGGCGCGATACCGCCGGGTCGGACCGCGGCCTTTAGGCCGCTTCGACGGGACGGAACGGCGGCCGGCAAGAACTTCGACGCGCGTGCCGTCGGGGTATTGAAGCGGCCTGAAGGCCGCGCTCCGCAAGCGGCTCGTTCCTACAGTCTGTCTCAGAAGAGGCGGCAGGGGATCGCTTCATTGGAGTCTTTAAACTCAACCCCTTTGAAGCTCTTGCCGCCTCTTCCTTCAAGCCCCGTATGAGATATTCGGGCTAAGAGCCCGTCTAGATCGCGGGACTGTCATCCGGATTTCACAAAAGGAGTGTATTGCGGGGCCGCGTCCTTTTGGGATAGTGCCGCGCATGACGGTCCGGAATCGCCCCTACCGAGCCGCGGGATTCACCCTCATTGAGCTGCTGGTCGTCATCGCGATCATTGCGATCCTGGCTTCCATGCTGCTACCGGCCCTCTCCCACGCGAAGACGCAGGCGCAGGGGATCAAGTGCATCAACAACCTGAAGCAGTTGGGACTTTCGTGGGTGATGTACCAGGATGACAACGACGACCGGCTTCCTCCGAACAACGGGGACCAGCAGCAGGGATTCAATCTCGCGCGGTCGCCGGTGTATCCCTACACGTGGGTGGCGGGCTGGCTGCAGCGTTCCCCGTCGGTGACGGACAACACCAATGTCCTGTTCCTGGAGCGGAGTCACTTGTGGCCTTATCACCAGTCGCACGCGGTGTGGCGGTGTCCTGGCGATCGGAGCATGTCCCTTCACGGCGGCCGGTCCTACCCGCGGGTTCGCTCCGTCTCCATGAATAACTGGATGGGCAGCGCCTTCCGTGGGCCCTGGGAGAGTCAGCCCTATCGCATTTACGAGAAAGGTTCGCAACTGGTGTCACCAGGACCCTCGCAGCTCTGGGTGCTCCTGGACGAACGCGAAGATAGTATCAATGACTCGTTCTTCGTCGTGGATATGCTGAGTTACCCGGACAAGCCGGCACTTGATTTCTTCTACGACCTGCCCGCCAGCTATCATCACAGGGCGGGCGCCTTCAATTTTGCGGACGGCCATGCCGAGATCCACCGATGGCTCGACGGTCGCACCGAATTTCCCCTGACGGCAACGTCGACGGCACAACACATTCCGAGCCCGAAGAACCGGGATCTGCACTGGCTCCAGGAACACGCCACGGCACCGGAATGAGTCGCGACCTTGGGTGCAGCCCGCCGACGGTCGGCCTGATCGGGGGCGGCCAGCTTGCCAGGATGACGGCACAGGCGGCCGCCCAGCTCGGGTGCGCCACCGCCATCCTGGAACGTCGCGAGCATTCGCCAGCCAGCGGCCTTGCCGCGCACAATTTCATCGGCGATTGGGATCATCCGGCGGATCTTCTCCGACTCGCCGCCGTGTGCGATGTGCTCACACTCGAGAATGAGTTCGTCGAGGCGGAGGCCCTCGCCGTTCTGGAACGACACGGACATCCGCTCCACCCGGGGTCCGGCACCGTCAAGATCGTCCAGGACAAACTCTGGCAGAAACAGGCCCTCGTTGACGAAGGACTCCCACTTCCCAGGTTTGTCGATGCGCCGACCCGCGCGGATGTCCTTCGCGCCGCCGAATCCCTCGGATGGCCGCTCCTGCTGAAGAAGCGGCGGAACGGCTATGATGGGAAGGGCAATCGCACGCTCCGGTCGGCGTCCGATCTCGAGGACGCGTGGACGGCGCTCGATGGCGACAATCAGTCGCTCCTGGTCGAGGCCTGGTTTCCGTTCGAACGCGAACTGGCCGTCATCATCACACGCTCGGCGATTGGCGCATCAGTGGCGTATCCGGTGGTCGAGACGGTTCAGCGCGATCATGTCTGTCATAGCGTCACCTGCCCGGCCCCGATCGGCGCGGAGGCGACAGCGCGGGCCGAAGCGTTGGCGCGACGCGCGGTCGCCGCGGTTGGCGGCGTCGGGACGTTCGGGGTTGAGATGTTTCTGGCGGCCGACAGCAGCGTTGCGATCAATGAACTCGCGCCGCGGGTGCATAATTCCGGCCATTACACGATCGAGGCGTGCGCCTGTTCGCAGTTCGAGAATCACGTCCGGGCAATCCTCGGGTGGCCGCTCGGGTCGCCGGCCCTGCGGGCGCCGGCCGCCGTCATGATGAATCTCCTGGGGGCGGGCCCCGGACCGGGTCGCCCGATGGGGCTGGAGGAGGCGCTCGCCGTTCCGGGAGCCGCCGTTCACATTTATGGGAAGACCACAAGCTCGCGTGGGCGAAAGATGGGCCATGTGACGGCCCTGGGCGCGACGGTCGAGGAGGCGCGGGAACGGTCGCGGCAGGCCGCCGAGGCCATTCGGTTCGGGTAGGCGGCCGGGTCGGCGACGATGCGCTGCGGATCCTGTCTCCCGGCCTTGTTCCATCAAACGGCACCCGCACCCTCGCGGGGGTGGCGGCGGGGGGCGTCGACCGTTTATCGTGCTGCTCCCGGGATATGAAACGAACCGCAACTTCGCCCCTGGTGGGCATCATCATGGGAAGTGATTCCGACTGGCCCACGATGGAACCGGCGGCGGAGGTCTGTCGTGAATTCGGGATCGCGTGCGAAACGCGGGTTGTTTCCGCACATCGGACTCCAATGGACATGGCACGGTATGGGCGGACGGCGCATGCGCGGGGCCTGCGGGTTGTGATCGCGGGGGCGGGCGGTGCCGCGCACCTGCCGGGCATGATCGCCAGTCACACGCCGCTGCCGGTCATCGGGGTTCCGGTGGTGACGAAGGCCCTGCAGGGGCTGGACTCACTTCTCTCCATGGTTCAAATGCCATCCGGGGTTCCGGTCGCAACCGTCGCAATTGGCGGCGGTCGAAATGCCGGACTGCTGGCCGTGCAGATCCTTGGGGTTTCCGATCCGGTCCTGCAGCGGAAGCTGATCGATTACAAGGCGCGTCTTGCGGTCGAGTCCCGGGCTCGCAATCGAACCCTGCGGCAGTGACCCAGCGGTCCGCCGCGCGCGGCAACGGTGTCACAGAGCCGGAGGATTCGAGGCCTTCGGACAAAGGGCCAACGCAAGCCAACCGGCGAGTAAGGCGACTCCGCCAATCGGAGTGATCGCGCCGAGAATCCGGATGCCCGTGAGCGCGAGGACATAGAGGCTGCCGGAGAAGACCAGTACGCCGGTGAGGAAACACCACCAGGGTCCGGGCCGCCAGCGGACGTTCGAGACCAGAACCAACATCACCGCTGAGTGGATCAAATGGTAAAGCACCGCGGTCTGCCAGGTGGCCAGTGTGTCGAACCGGACGAGGATCGGCTTGAGACCGTGGGCACCAAAGGCCCCGAGGGCCACCCCGAGGAAACCGATGACGGCGGTCGTCCGAAACGCGATGGCTTGCATGGCGACAGCGTATCACGCATGGGGCAGTGGAGCAGTGTTTGGCGCCGCCGGCGATGAACGATTGTCGCCGGTCCTTCCGGGACCGTTCGTCGCTTCACCGACCGGTGTCCCACCATGTCGCCCTGCCCCGGTCTCCAGCGATGCAGAATGTGGGTAACGACCAGCATCCGCTGGGAGAGGGTTGGGGTGAGGGCCGGTTCATGGAAAGCCATGCCGAAGCCAGGACCAACCCTGTTTCGGAATGGTTTTGCAGCACAAGCGGGTGCCGCTTGCCTCGCCTTCGCCCATCACGGTTAATCGCCGGGTGCGCTGGCGAAAGGCGGCAATCCTCGGGGTCGGCATGCTGGGCGGTTCGCTCGGCCTCGCGTTGCGCCGCCGCGGTCTGGCGGGCGAGGTTGCGGGATTGGTGCGGCGTGAAGAGACGGCCTCGGAAGCGGTGGCAGCGGGCGTGGTCGAGTCCGCGTCGACCGGAGTCGAGGCGGTGGTCCGGGGCGCTGACCTTGTGGTGCTGTGCACGCCGGTGGCTCAGATGAAGGCGCTCGCCGCGTCGCTGGACGGGATTCTGGCGTCCGGGGCGATCGTCACCGACGTCGGATCCGCCAAACACGCGGTGGTCGAGGCCGTCGAAGCCCCGGTCCGGGCCGCGGGCGGGCATTTCCTCGGAAGTCACCCGATGGCAGGCTCCGAGAAGACCGGAGTGCGCGCCGCGCGTGAGGACCTGTTCGAGGGCGCGGTGACGGTGCTGACGCCGACGCCGAGGACGGATCCGCGGGCACTCGTCGAGGTGCGCGGGATGTGGGAGGCGGTCGGATGCAGGACATTGAGCATGGCGGCCGAGCGTCACGATGTGTGGGTCAGTCGGACGAGCCATTTGCCGCACCTGGTTGCAGCGGCCCTGGCCCACTGGATCCTGGAACCGGGACATCCGCGTGAACAGCTCGAGCTTTGTGCCACGGGGTTTCGAGATACCACCCGGGTGGCCGCCGGATCGCCGGAGATGTGGCGGGACATTGCGATGGCGAATCGCGCGGCGATTCTCGAGGCGCTGGACGGGTTTCTCGACGCGCTGGGGTCGGTCCGTCACGCATTGCAGGCGGGAGATGCCCAGGCGCTGGAGGATTTTCTCCGCCGGGCCAAGGACCGGCGGGACGGGTGGAAAGGGCCGCCTGGCGCCATTGCCGCCGAATAGCGAGCGACGGAGAACGCCACGTGCCCCTGCCCTCGATGATCGAGATCGTCCCGCCGCCAGCGGCGGTTTCGCTTTCGGCGGAAGTGACGGTGCCCGGGTCCAAGAGCATCACCAATCGGGCGCTTATCATGGCCGCCCTCAGTTTGGGCCCGACGACCCTCAGCGGGGCCCTTTGGAGCGAGGATACCCGCGTCATGGTGGATGGCCTTCGACGCCTGGGATTCGTGGTGGACGTCGAAGCCGACGCCGCCGAGGAAGCCAATCGCGTGATCCGGGTGCGGGGTCAAGGAGGGCGGATCCCCCTCGGCGGCACGCCCGTGGCGCCCCTGGAGTTGTTCGTGGGGAATGCCGGCACGGCCGCACGGTTCTTCGCGGCTCTGGTGTGTCTCGGCCACGGCGTGTACCGCCTCTCGGGAGTCGGGAGGATGCACGAGCGGCCGCAGGCGGAACTGTTCGCCGCCTTACGCGCCCTCGGGTACCGGGTGGACTCCCCCAACGACCGCCTGCCGGCCGTGCTGCATGGTTCGGGGCCGCGTGCGGGGGCGTGCACGGTCCGCGTGCAGGAGAGTTCACAGTTTGCCTCGGCCCTCCTGCTTTGCGCGCGAGCCGGCGGATGGGAGGTCCGCGTGGAAGGCGACGACGACGAGGAACTGCCGTATGTGGAGATGACGCGGCGATTGGTCCTCGCCTTTCCATCGGAGGGCGGGGAGTTCGAGGTGGAACCGGACGCCTCCAGTGGCAGTTATTTCTGGGCAGCCGGCCACCTGGTGTCGGGGGGACGGGCGACGCATCCGTCGGTGCGCGTCCGGCACTGGCCAACTTCCGGTTGGCAGATCGACCAGGCCTTTCCGCGTTTCCTCGGCACGTCGACCGAGATCTCGCGCCGGCATGATCTCGGAGACAGCATCATGACGGCGATCGTGCTCGCGCCATTTGGCCGGGAGACGTGTCGCTTCACGGATTTGAGACGGCTGCGGGTTCAGGAATCGGAACGAGTGATTGGATTGCGAACGGAATTGGGACGATGCGGCGCGTCGGTCCAGGAGATTGGCGACAGCCTTGAGATCCGTCCCTCGACCCTGCACGGGGCGGAGGTCGAGACCTATGACGACCACCGCATGGCGATGTGTTTCGCCGTCGTCGGATTGAAGGTTCGCGGGATCCGGATTCGAAACCCCGCGTGTGTGCGCAAGACATTTCCGAATTTCTTTGCCAAGCTGGCCGCCCCGCCACCGCTGGGGCTGGGGGTTGAAATCCTGGAGCCGCAGACGCGCCGGCGAATGGACCGCGAAGAGCTGGCGTCGGAGGCATCCCTTCCATGAAAGATTCCATTGTGATCGCGATTGACGGACCGAGTGCCAGCGGCAAGGGGACCTGTGGCCGGTATGTCGCGGCAAAGCTCGGGTTTCTCTTCGTGGACACCGGGGCGATGTACCGGGCCCTCACCTGGTATTGTCTCGAGAACCGGATCGATCTTGCGTCGGCCCCGCCCGTGGTCGCCGCGGTGCGCTCGTGGCCGGCTCGATTGGAGGTCTCCGAGGGCGCGGTCCGCCTCCTGATCGAGGGTCGGGACCCGGGCAAGCACCTTCGCACCGACGCCGTCTCCGCCGCCGTGGCGCGGATCTCGCCGATCCCGGCGGTCCGCATCTGGATGGTGCGAACGCAGCGCGAGTGCCTGGGATATGGAGATATGGTCATGGACGGACGGGATGTGGGGACCCACATCTTTCCCGAGACGCCCTTCAAATTCTTCCTGACAGCGAGCGACACCGTACGGGCCCAGAGGAGGCGCGCCGAGGGATCGGCGGAGGACACGTCCGACCGCGACCGGCGGGACGTCGTGCGCGCCTTCGCGCCCCTGGAACCGGCGCGGGACGCCATCGTGGTGGACAATTCGCACGCGGACCCGGCCGTCACTGGCGAATTCATCCTGGCCCATTATCGGTCGCGTCGGGAGCTGGCGGGATGGTGAGCAACTCCGAAGGCGCGTGCGTGGTGGTGGCGATCGACGGTCCGAGCGCCGCCGGCAAGAGCACGGCCGCGCGGGGTGTGGCGCGGGCGCTCGGGTACATCTATGTGGACTCTGGCGCCATGTACCGGACGCTCGCCTGGTATTGCCTTCAACACGGGACCGATCTCAAACGACCGGCGGCCATCGGCGCGACCTGCCGTCGATGGAAGGCGCGTTTGCACCTGGTCGAAGGCGAACCGCCCGAGGTGGTTCTCATCGTGAATGGCTATCGGCCGACGCGCGAACTCCGGTCCCGCGAGGTGGCAGTCGCTGCCTCGGATGTGGCGGTGGTACCCGCGGTGCGACGGTGGATGCGACGCACGCAGCGTGACTGCAGGCAGTTTGGCAGCCTGGTCATGGAGGGACGCGATATTGCCACCCACGTGTTTCCCGAAACGTCCTTCAAGTTCTGGCTCGATGCCTCGGTGGAGGAACGGGCGCGGCGGCGGCGCGGCGAGGGTGTCGACGAGAATCTCGCGTACCGGGACCGGCAGGACAGCCAGCGCGCGGCGGCCCCGTTGATGCCGGGTCTGGGTGCCACCCGCATGGAGACAACCCATCGAGGTCCGGAGACGGTGATTGCCGAGATTGTCACGGCGGTCCGGGCCGGAACGGGTTCGACTTGTCGACCCCGGCCTACTTAGCTTGGCGGCGCATGTCGTCGCCGAAGCTGGTCATTGCCGGCCGTGAATTCCGATCGCGGCTGATCGTGGGCACCGGGAAGTTCTCGTCGCCGGAGGCGATGAGGGACGCCCTGGCAGCGAGCGGATGCGAGATCGTGACGGTCGCGTTGCGACGCGCGAATCTGTCCGGCGAACGGGATCCGTTCGCGAACATTCTCGAGTTCATCGATCCCAAGCGCTTTCTCCTGCTTCCGAACACGAGCGGGGCAATGAACGCGGGCGAAGCGGTGCGCCTGGCGCGCCTGGCTCAGGCGGCGGGGCTCCCGAATTGGATCAAGCTGGAGATCCACCCGGATCCCCGGTACCTGCTTCCGGACCCGGTGGAGACGCTGCGAGCGGCGGAGGTGCTGGTGAGGGAGGGGTTCATCGTATTGCCGTACATCAACGCAGATCCGGTCCTCGCCCGACGTCTTCAGGACATCGGCACCGCCACGGTCATGCCCCTGGGATCGCCGATTGGTTCCAACCGGGGGATTCAGACGCGCGACCAGATCCGGATCATCGTTGAACAGGCGACGGTTCCGGTCGTGGTGGATGCCGGTCTGGGCGCCCCGAGTCACGCGGCCGAGGCGATGGAGATGGGAGCCGACGCGGTCCTCGTGAACACCGCGATCGCCGTCGCCTCCGATTCCAACGCGATGGCGCGCGCCTTCGCGATGGCGGTCGAGGCGGGTCGGATCGCGTTCGACGTGGGACTGGACGAACAACGCGCCCTGGCGAGCGCGACGAGCCCGCTGACGGGTTTTCTGGATTAGAATTCGCAAACGCGGCGAGCGACGCTGGAGGCCCGGCACCCCATTGCCGTCTCGCGCGGAAGCCGCGCTCCGTGGGTGTCCCTTCGCTCGCTCCGGCTATCTGCCGCGAGGCTCCGGAATGAGCAGCACGCCGTTGGCGCGCGGGCGGTCAACAACGGAGAGGTGTGGTTATCGGCGCCGTGGCTTCGGATCGAGATTCGCCTGGAGTTCCCCCTCCGTGACGGTCGATTCCACCCCATTGGCGGGAACGTCCACCTTTGCGATCCAAAGCAGCGCATTCAGGACGAGTTTGCGGAAATTGTCGTCGCCCCAGTTCTTGTGATAATGCGCTCCGGTGAACCCAAATCCGCGCCCGCCGTCCGGGCGTTCGATGCACCACATGACATGCTGGATTTCGCCGCGCGCGATCGCCTCGCGGACGGCCGGGTTGCCGGCGTGCGGGTCATCGGGGCGGTTGAGGGTGTCCTTGGGGGGATGGGCGCTGAGGATCGGGGTGACGTTCTTCATCCCTTCCGGGAAACGCATGTGATAATACCACTCGTCCCGAATCTTGAACGGTTGAACACCACGGGTGATGGGATGCGTCGGCAGGGACTTGAAATCCGCGACCCAGATCGGGTTGACGCTCCAATAGGTCTCGAAATAGCCGCCGGTCCATTGGAGCCAGGCATCGCCGGCGGGTCCCTTGGGGACCTCCACGGCGTAGTGGCATGTGCCGAGGCCAACGCCTTTGTCCATGAGTTCCCCGAGTTTCTTGAGCCGATCGGGCTTGATGGCCGGATGCCCGTCTCCGCCATCGCAATAGATGAACACGGCGGCGGCCCCGTCAAAGGCGCTGTCATCATCCGGCCAGCCGTTGCGGTGGACGTCGGCGTGGATCCCGGGCTGTTCGTTGAGTTTTTTCGCCAGCAACTCGCAGCCCGCGTTGAACTCGTGTTCCCCGGGTCCATGACTCGGGGATCCGGCAATGAGAACGATGCGGGTGGCGGCAAAACCCGCCGGCGCCATGGTCCAGGACACCACGGCGATGAGAATGGACAAGAGGCGTTTCACAAGCCCCGGAGCGTGCCGCGATCCATGGCGTGACGCAACCGTCCGAACGCTGTGCCTTTCCTACTCGGTCAATCGATAGAACCGCGCGGTGCCCGAGGCCTGCGCTTCGTAGGGACTGGTCGCACTGGCCACATCCTGCCAGTTGGGGGTGGACAGGCTGTCGGTGGCCTGAAGGCGTCCGGCATTGTCCCAGCTCAAGCGAATCCCCGTGGCGGTTCGCTCAAATCCCAACGTGCCGAGGTCGCTCGGCGGGACGGACGAAAGCGTGTGCAGGATCGGTTCGACATCGGGGGCGACATCAACAGATTGAAAGCTTGTGTCCTCGGATTCGAGGAAGAGGGCGATCGTGTCGCCGACGAAGACCGGTTCCCCGTCATTCGAGTATCGGGCCTTGCGGGAGAAACGCAGCTCGAAGTCGTCGGCGACGCCTTCGGGTGCCATCCGCCAGTCCAGATTGTCGATGGCCCCTTCATTGAAGCCGCCGTTCTTTTCCTGATAGCCGCTCCCGCTCTGGATAAGCATGTCGGACCCGATGCCACGGAAGCTGTACCCGGTTTCGACGCTGTTATCGGCGTCGATGAAGATGTTGTTGTAGAAGATCCCCAGGTCCGACGGCGTGTGCAGTTGGACGCGCAGGTAGATGAAATCGCCATCGCTGGTAATCCAAACCGAGGCGAAGTCCGTGGCATTCTCGGCATCGACTGGATCGTCGGTCACGGGATCGATCCCGGCCCAGTCGTCAAAGAACCCGTCCACCTGGATGCTGGAAAGGAATGAGCCCCGCGCGCCCGCGCCGATCGGATTGCCGAAGGAGTCCCGGACCCCGGTGACGGCGATGTCGTACCGGGTGCCGAGGGATTGGCCGGGCACGGTGAGGATGACGATGGACGGGTCCTGGGAGTCCAGGGCGGCCCCGGAGACCGTCAGCCCACCGCTGACAGTGTAGTTGGCGGCCGAGGTGACCGAGCCCGGCTCAAGGGGTTCATTGAACGTGAGCGCGACGCGGCCCGGGCCTCCGGCAATGGAGACCAGCGCCGGACCCGACGTGTCGGCAACGACCGTCAGGCGGGCACCCGTGCTTCGCTGCGAACTGGGTGCGGGATTGCTGACCTCCACCCTGTACTCCCCCGCATCCGCCAGGGTCACGCTGTCGAGCGTGAAATCGGCGTTGGTGGCGCCGTCGATGGCGGCTTCATCGTGAAACCATTGGTAGCTCAGGGGCGCCGAGCCCGTCGCCTCGACCTGAAACACGGCGGACCGCCCTTGCACGACGGTCAAAGGCGCCGGTTGGCTCGTGATGGCGACGGCGCTGGTCAAGACGGTCAACACGGCGCCCCGACTGGTCACTCCCGTAAGATTGGCGGCGTTGGAGACGCGCACCGAATAAGTCCCGGCGTTCCCGGCGAGGACGGGATCAAGGGTGAGACTGGGCCCGTTTTCGTCTGTCAGCGGTCCGCCGTCCTTGAGCCATTGATATTGAAGCGGACCCGAACCGATGACGTCCGCGGAAAAGGTCGTCGCGTCTCCGGCGATCACGCCCCGATCCGCGGGTTGATCGGGATCCGCAAAGGCTGGCGGAAACTCGCTCGAAGCCAGAAGCGAGAGGCCAAACACGAGGTCATCAGGAGAATTCGTCGCCTGGTGAACCTCCACGGCGAGAACGTTGTCGCCCTGGACGAGGGGACCGCTGGACAGGGCGAAGATCCCCGGCGGCGCGGATTGGGCGGCGCTGCTTGCGGCGGGCGTGTCGACGGTGACGGGTCCGTCCGGCATCCGGATCCGTTTCACTTCGGCCCCGTTCAGATAGACCACCGCCCCGTCGCTGAGGAGATTGGTGGCGACGAATACCACGCCCGCTGTCGCATTGTTCCACGTGAAATGCGTTCGGAAATAGCGAGCGGCCGATCCTTGGGGGAGAGGCGTGCGAATCGGGCCCGGGTAAATGCCGACGTCGGGGGCATAACCGAACAGGCCCTGGCCGGAGGACCATGGGGCGGCGGTGTCGTCGTACTCAGGCGCAGCCCAGCCGGCGCCCGGATCGGCGCCATCGTCCCGGTAGCGCCAGGACGCGTCGAGCGCGACCAATTCGGAATGGCCCGTGAACGGAGGGGGCGGTTCGGCGAATTCGTAGGCGAGCCCCTCGCCGTCCGGCGCCGTTTCCTGGCGCGTGAAATTGGCGTCCTCGGCCTCGAAGAGCAGGGAAATGAGCGGCGACTGGAAGACGGGAGAACCGTCGGTGGCGTAGAGGGCCTGACGTGAGATGCGCGCCTCGAATTCGGAGCCCTCGCCGGCGGGCGCCGACAGCCAGTCGAGGTTGTCAATGCCGCCTTCGTTGAAACCACCGTCTCTTTCCTGGTAGCCCGCGCCGCCCTGGAGAAGCATCTCGGAGCCGACGATCAGGATGAAACCCGTGGACGCATCACCATCGGCGTCGATGAAGATGTTGTCGTTGGCGGTGAAGGGATCCTCGGGATGATCCACGGTGATGCGGAGATAGAAATAAGCCTCGTCGTTGGCCAACCAGATCTTCCGATAGTCCGTCGACGTGGGCGAATCGGCAGGGTCCTCGTAGGCGAGCGGGACGCCGATCCAGTCATCGAAGGAACCGTCGATCGTGATGGATTTGAACGAGCCCGCCGCGGCGGTGATGGCCGCCAGTGCGACACAGGTTCCGACCAACAGCCGGTGCAGGTTGGACTGGAATGGAGTGTTCATGGGGATTCTCGATGGGAACGATGCGCGGATGGAGATGTGTGTGCCCGGAAGAAGACAAAAGCGACAAAGTTGGGATGAGTTGGCGCGGGTTGCGGGCTGATGCGAAGTCGGGAGGCGGATGGGGAGGGCGTCGTCACGCGCAGGTGATCCTTTCAGCCGAGCAGGTCCCGGCCGTGTTCGCGAAGCCAACGCTCGGCCTCGCGCCAGCCCGGAAACAACTCTTCGACCACGCGCCAGAACCGCCGCGAGTGATTCATCTCACGCAGGTGGGCCAGTTCATGGGCGATGAGATAGTCGCGCACGTGCAACGGCGTTTGAACCAGGCGCCAGTTGAGGGAGATCGTCCCGCGTCGGGAACAGGAACCCCAACGAGTGCGCTGGTCGCGCACGAGGATCCTTTGCACGGCCACGTGGTAACGCGTCGCCGCGTGCAGCACCCGGGGAGGCAATTCGCGCCGGGCCAGCGACGTGAGATGCGCCTCCACGAGAGGACGCCAGTCGTCCAATCCGTCGGGGACCTGGAAACTCTCGTCGCCGAGGTAACCGCAGCCGTCCCCAGGGAGGATCGGGCACTGAATTCCCCGGAACCACACACGCGTGCCGGGTCGCCAGACCCGGGGCGGCTGCGGCCCGGCGGCGATGCGCGTCAATTGCGTGCGGATCCAGTCCGCCTTCTCCGAGGCGAACTTCCGGGCAAAGGACTCCGATCCGCCGCGGGGAATCGTGACTCGGACCTGCCCGAGCCGGTCGACGCGCAGGACATAGCGACGGGCGCGGGGGTTTCGAATGAACTGAATGGGCGGCGTGGGGGCGCCCGGATGCGGGAGCGCGACGCGCTCGCTCCCGGAGGGCTTCAGCACGAAATCCAACTGCTCGACGGCGCGCCACGGCACGCGTGAGTCTAGATGGGGCGGCGACCTTGTGGCGAGGACGGGCTTTGCCCGAGGCCCCGTCCCGCGCGCCACGGCTCACGCCGAGGTCCGACGCCACCGGGAGGCGACCACGACCATTCCAACGAGCAATCCAACAGCGAGGGCGGGTGAGGTCTCGGGGATCGAATGGATCCAGTCCTGGTAGGACTGATTGAGCCACACCCCTCCGGAACCTGAACCGAATTTGCCCGGTTGATCGTGATCCGGCACATCGGGAAACCAGAAGCTGTAGGTATTCACCGCGGCCAGGTAAAGAGTCATATCGTTCGGGTCATTCGGGTTCAGCATGAACGCCGGACCGCCCGAATCTCCTCCTCCCAGTGTGGTCTCGATCTGGTTGGGGAAGGCGAAAGGAATGCCAAACACGTCGTAGCGTTCCGGATCTCCTTCATACTCGAAATCCCAATTCACAATCTCCACGTCGGGTCCGCCCTCGTCATCGAGCTCGGCATACTCGATGAGATTGGCGCCGACGCGTTTCACCTGGAATTCGGGATCGACGTAGTAACCATCCACCCCGTCGCCGGAGGCGCCGTACCCGGCGAGGATAACCGGCGCGACGCTCAGCCAGTCGGGGTTCGCCAGGGGATAGATGGGGGTCCCGGGGGGCAGCGGCTGGGAGAGATGAATGACGGCGAGGTCGTCGTTGATGCTTCCGACGGCGCTGGCGCTGCCGTTGTAGTTCGGGTTCACCCAGATCCCGTCGGCCTGGATGATCTGGCTGAAGTCACTCCCGTCATTCAGGACGAAGAGGAGATTCTCGGGAAGGACATCGGATTTGCCGTCGCCGTTGGTGATATCGACGCAGTGGCCTGCGGTGAGGATGGTCGTGGGTGAAATCGCCGTTGCGGTGCAGATCACGCCGAGGTCATCGGACGGATCGTCATCGGCAAAGATGCTGCCCACGCCCGCGAAGGGTGACGTGGTCGTGTTGGGATCGATCCGAAGATCGGGTGAGTCGGGAAGAATACCGGAGGTTGGATCGGGCCGGGGATGGCCCGCCTGAAGAATTGGCGTGATGCGCGCCTTGGTTGCCAGGGTTCCGGAGGCTTGCGGCTTCAACGTGCCGAGACTCAACCCGGATGGCACCGAGAACAGAGTACCCGCGGATGCCGTACTTGCCGCGACCATGACAAATACGAGCGCCGCGCCCAGGGGTGGTGGATTCATGCCCGGGTTTTCTCTGCCGAATTGATGCCCGCCTGTCAACGGCGGAGGCGGTTTTATGCCGGGAAGTCACTCGGCCGTCGCCTGGCTGTCCTGTTGCCAATCGCGCTGATCGTCCGACAGACTCCGTTCCCCATGCCGGATTGGTTCTACATCACGACGGCAATCGACTACGTCAACGGCCAGCCTCACGTCGGGCATGCCTACGAAAAGGTGGCTGCCGACGTCATCGCGCGCGGTCAACGGAGTCTTGGCCACTCGGTTTTCTTCCTCACGGGCCTCGATGAACACGGGCAGAAGGTCCAGCAGTCCGCGGTCGCGGAGGGCAAGGATCCGCAAGCCTACTGTGATCAACTCGCCGCCACCTGGCGGGAGGTTGCGTCCCAATTGCGTTTGAGTCTGAACGATTTCATCCGGACCACGGAGGAACGTCACACCCGGGTGGTTCAGGCGGTGCTGAACCGTCTCCACCAGGCCGGACACTTCCGAGTGGGCACCTACGAAGGCTGGTACTCGGCCAGGGAGGAGACGTTCCTCACCGAGAAGGACCGCGGCCCGGACGGCGCCTTTCCCGAGCTCTACGGTGAAGTCGTCCGTCTCTCGGAGCGCAACTATTTCTTCGCGCTGGAACCGCACCGGGAATGGCTCATCCGCCACCTCGAGGAACATCCGGCGTTTGTCCAACCGGAGTACCGCCGAAACGAGGTCCTTGGGTTTCTCCGCAACGAGGCGCTCGAGGACTTGTGCATCTCGAGGCCGAAGGCGCGATTGTCCTGGGGAATTCCAATCCCGTTCGATCCGGAGTACGTGACCTACGTCTGGTTCGATGCGCTGCTGAACTACATCACCGTGCCCGCGAGTGTCGGCGATCCAGGGATCAACGGACCTCTCGGGGTGTTCCCGACCGCCGACGGTCTCAGGCTGTGGCCCGCGGTGCATGTCATTGGCAAGGACATCCTTAAATTTCACGCGGTCTATTGGCCCATCCTCCTGCGCGCGGCCGGGCTGCCCCTGCCGAGGCAGATCCTGGTCCATGGGTGGTGGCAGAAGGACGGGCGGAAACTGAGCAAATCGACGGGGAACATTGTCGATCCGATTGCCATCATTCGCGAGTGGGGTGTCGATGCATTCCGCTACTATGTTCTTCGCGAACTCGACATCGGGCCGGACGGCAATTGGACCGACGCGGGTTTCGCCGCGCGTTACCACGCTGAGCTGGCGAATGGCCTTGGGAATCTTGTGCACCGCGCGCTTTCGATGCTGCAGCGGTATCGCGGAGGCGTTGTGCCTCCGGTGGTGGCGGAATCCGCCGCGGGCAAGGATGTGGACATCGAACGGTTCGGAAAGCCACTGCCCGCGACCGTGGCGGACCACGCCGCGCGTGCCATCGCCGCCCTGGGCGCCTTCCAGTTGCAGGCGGCGCTGACCGCCATTTGGGACATCGTGAATGCCGGCAATGTGTTCGTCGAATTGCGGAAACCCTTCAACCTCGCGAAGGCATCGGATCCCGGGGCGCGCGACGAGCTCGACCAGGTGCTCTATTGCCTGGTGGAGACGTGTCGGATCCTGGCGATCCTGCTTCACCCGTTTTTGCCCGACGCCGCGGCGGCAATCCATGCGCAACTCGGATTGGCCGATACACCGGGACCGTTCTCTCTCGCGGCCTGGGGGCTGCTTCCCACGGGTCACCGCGTCGGCACACCCCGGGTGCTCTTTCCGCGAAAGGATTCGCCGAAGTCATGATCCGTGCCGTTCACGGTTCGGGTTCCGTCGCGACGCGCCTTGGAGCCCGTCTGAAAAGTAGGAATGGCCGTGTTTTCAAAGGAAAGGCCGGATGGCGAGGCGCGACGAAGGAGCATACCCTTCAGGGGTCTGTGACTGAGGAGCAACGAAGCCAGGCGGCCTTTTCCCGCCGCGGTTCATGGGAAGCGATCCTGGCGCTGCTCCTGATCGTTTCGACTCGTGTATTGGCCGCCCAGCCCGCGGATCCGCGACCCGCATTTGACAAGGCCGCGCTTCTGTACGAGGAGGGACACTATCCGGAGGCGATTGCCCTCTACGAGGGACTGCGAACCAACGGCGTGGTGACCGCCTCCGTTCTTTTCAACGAGGGCAATGCCTGGCTAAAGCTCGGGAGAATCGGACGCGCCATCGCGGCATACCGGCAGGGGCGAAGCCTCGAACCGCGCGACGCCGAAATAGCCGCCAATCTTCACCTGGCGCGCTCAAAGGTCTCGGGCGCCGCATCACCGCCCGGGGGGGCATGGGCTTTCGCTCTCGACGGGTTGACGCCCAACGAATGGGCCGGGCTTGCCCTGGTGTTGAACCTCCTGACGGGCCTGGTGCTTGTCGCGCGGCAGCTGTTTCCGCGACTGCGTCCGAAGACCGCATCGGCCACCTGGATCCTATGCGCGGCTGCCCTGGGCGTCCTGTGCGCGGCGATCGCGGCGGGGATGCTCGCCCGCCGTCCGGCGGCGGTCGTTGTTTCCGAAACAACGGCGCGCTTCGGACCGCTTTTGGAATCCGAGGCGGCGTTCAATCTACCCGATGGAGCGGAGCTCCGGCTGACGGACCGGAAGGGGGATTGGTGGGAGGTTGCGGACATGTCGGGCCGTTCGGGCTGGGTGGAAGGGACCAACCTCGCGACATTCAACGGCATGCCCTGACTCGATTCAGGTCCGGACCCGGTTCATGGTTCGGCCGATGAGAGCGCTCCAACTTCTCGCCCACGGAACCCCAGGCCGACTCGAGATTCGCGATGTGCCGGAACCGGCCCTGGCCGCGGAGGAAGTCATCGTCGGCGTGAAGGCATGCGGCTTGAACCATCTCGATTTGTGGCTGGAGGAGGCCGGACTTCCGATTGCGGTGACGCTTCCGCGCATTCCGGGGGGCGAAGTCTCCGGCGTTGTCGAACGGCTCGGCGAAGGGGTTACCGGGTGGAAAACGGGCGACCGCGTGGCGATCCAGTCGAACCTCTTCTGCGGCGAATGCGACTACTGTCGGCGCGGCGAGGAATCGCTCTGCCTGAATGGGCGCCTCCTGGGGATCCACCGGGACGGTGGATTCGCCGAACGGTGCGCGGTGCCGGCCACCGCCCTGGTGCGGCTGCCGGAGGCAGTGGATTTCGAGAGTTCGGCCGCGCTGACCCTCGCTGGCAGCACGGCGATGCACATGCTCACGAATCGAGCCAAGGTCGAGGCTGGACAATGGGTCCTGGTGGCGGGCGGGGCCAGCGGGGTTGGATCGGCCGCCATCCAGATCGCGCGCGGGCTTGGAGCGCGGGTCCTCACCACCGCGTCGACCCCCGCGAAGCGGGCCTTCTGCGAAGGCCTGGGCGCCGAGACGGTCCTGGATCCCGCCGACCCCAATTGGCCTTCCACGGTGCGATCGCTGACCGGCAAGCGCGGCGTTAATCTCGTCGTCGAGCACGTCGGGGGGACCTTCCTGGAGAAGGTCTTCGAATGCCTGGCCCGCGATGGGACCGTCGTCACCTGCGGAGCAACGGCGGGCCGCGAGATCACACTGAATCTCTGGCCGCTGTTCGTGAAACAGCAGCGACTGGTCGGCAGCTATGGCCGGACGCGCCTGGACATGCAGGCGACGTTGGAGTGGGCTGCCGCGGGTCGACTTCATGCCGCGATTGACGAGGTGTTCCCGCTCGAACGGGGGGCGGAGGCGTTCGCGCGCCTGCGCAGTCGGCAGGTAAACGGGAAACTGGTCCTCCGTCCCTGAGAGCCCGTCTGACGGTCAGCCCAGGTTTTCGCCGACAAGGTCGGCCGCGAGCCGGACACCATCCGTCGCCGCCAGCTCGCGCTGCAATCGGCGCGCTGCCTCCCGGTAGGCGGGCCCGCCCAGGACGCGCTCGATGACCTCGCGCAGGTGACCGGGTTGGAGCCGGCGCAGCGCAACGATTTCCCCAGCCCCGTGGTGGCGAATGCGCGACGCGACGCCCGGCTGGTCGTTGGCCACGGGCAATGCGACGAGGGGCACGCCGAACATCAGCGATTCGAGTGCGCTGTTCAGGCCGGCGTGGGTGATCGCGAGGGCGGCGCGCTTGAGGAGTTCGAGCTGCGGCGCAAACGGCACGACGATGGGGTTGCCCGGGAGCGGCCCGGGGAGATCGGCATCGGCGCCGCCGAGGGCGAGCACAAGCTGGACCTCCAGGGGCGCGCAGGCCTCGGCAATCGTCCGGAATATGTCGAGGATCCGGTTCTGCAGGGTCCCCATCGACGCATACACCAGCGGTCGACCGTCCAGGCGATCGAACGGAAAGGGCACCGTTTCGCGCGTCCCCGGTCGGACCCAGGGCCCCGTCAGGTGATAGTGCGGCGGAAAACGGCGGCCGGGGAATTCCAGCGCGGCCGGCAACTGGGCAATGACGGCGCGGGTCGATTCCCCCATGTTGCGCGCCGTCAAGGGGCCGAGGCCGCGGTGCCGGCGCGCGACATTGAGCGGACCCACATAGGCCCGGTACGCCGGAAGCTGCGGAAGCATTCCGAGACCATTCCGAAGGCGGGCCCAGCGCCCCGGACGGTGTCTCCAGGTGGTGGCGAAAGGCGGCACGCCAAGGTCCGTATGCACCGGCAGGGCGCTGCAGAGCGTGAGGTAGGGAAGGCCAGCCGCCTGCGCGGCGGAGGCCGCGCCGTGGTACACCTGGTCAATGAGCGCGCCCTCGGCGCCCCACCCCGCCCAGGCTTGCGGCAAATCGCGCATGTGGACCAAGCCTTCCTTCCGCAGGCAGTCCAGGATCCAGCGCATGGCGGCCAGGCCGGTCAACTCGCCCTGGCGTCGCATCAGTCTCGCCACGGTCCCGGGCGGAAATGCGTCCGCGCCGACGGTGACGAATTCGAGGCCGGCGGCACGGACCCGTGCCTCGCCGTCCGGGACACCGAACCACGCCACGCGAAATCCCCGCCGTTGGAGTTCGGAACCCAGCGCGAGGGTCGGGTTGAGGTGTCCGCTGATGGGCGGGCACACAAGGGCCAGGCGCGCGGAGCGCCGCAAGGGACGAGTCATGGCGGGCGAACCGGTCTCCCGGGAGAACGCTCCCGGTTGTCGGACGGATGCAGCGTCCTCGGCGGGCGTGACGGTATTGGCGAGTTTCAGGGGACAGGCGCACCGGAGGTCAGGGTCCGGCGCCGGTAGACCTTGTCGCTGCTGCAGACGTACAGATAGGCCCGGCCCGGCCCGGCAAAGGCGCAACTGACCGTGCCCTTCTCCTGCGGTCGGGAGATGACCCCGCCCATCCGGCCGCCAGCATCGAACATCTGCAACCCGACGTGCGAGGTGACATAGATTCTGCCGACGCTGTCGGTCGTCGATCCATCCCCGCCGCTGTCCGGCCGGCCGGCCGGCACGCGGAGTTCGGCAAGAGGTTCGCCGGCCCGAAGCGAGCCATCGTCGGCCACGACGAAGTTCCAGACGTTGGTGCCGCCGTATTCGCTGACCCAAAGCTGGTGTTGATCCGGGCTCAACGTGATGCCGTTGGGCTTGTTGATGCCGCCGGCGACGACGGGCGGCCTCGGCATATCCCGGGCGCTGAGCGGCACACGAAGAACCTGGCCCGCGGCGGTATCGGTAAAATAGGCGAAACCGGCCCGGGAGACGGCGAGGTCATTGGGCTGAACGCCGGTGGCGAGGGTGGTGATTTCGAGCGATGAAGGGTCGATCCTGACGATGCGCTTGGTGTTGTTCGTGCCCGTTGCCTGGACGCAGGCATAGGCTTGACCGTCGGGGCCGAACTTCATGCCGCTGATCCGCAGGCCCTTCTCCAGCCAGGGCCGCGGGTCTCCCGATTCGGCCGCAACGCGATACACGACAGCCTTCGGCAAGTCGGCGAAGTAAAAATTCCCGTCCGCATCGCTGCAGGCCGCGTCGGTGAAACCGTAGCCTTCCCCGACGACCTCCCAATCGCCGGGTTTACCGCCGTCCTGCAGGACCTTTGAGAGGGCTTCGTCCCCGCCGAGATTATCGCGGGTGAAAGGCTTCGGCAGTTCCGCGAGGGCGGGCCGCCAGAGCCAGCGGAGAGAATCCGGCAGGATGGCGCCGCCATGGCGACCGCTATGGGAACCCTCGCCGACCACGAACTTGTATTCGTAGCCGGCAAAGGCGAGCGCGCTTGCCATCTGCTGGTTGGCCAGCGGCCAGTTGCCGTGGAGATTGTTCAGGTCATTCCGACCATCCTGGAGAAAGACCCGGATTGGTTTGCGTTCGGTCTTGCGGATGAGCGCGGGATAGACGTGACCGCCGCGGATGTTGGTGAAGCTGCCGATTTGCGACAGGACCTTGCGGAATGTGTCGGGCCGTTCCCATGCAACCGTCCATGCGCAGATCCCACCGCTGCTCATGCCGCAGATCGCGCGTTGCTCCGGGTCGGCCGACAAGGTGACGGAGTAGGTGCGCTCGACGAAGGGAAGGAGTTCGTCGATGAGAAACCGCGCATACGCATCGCCGAGCGAATCATACTCGAAGCTCCGGAGACTGCTGTTGGCGCCCTCGCCGCGAGTTCCGGGATTGACGAACACCCCGATCGTCACGGGCATTTCCCCGCGGGCGATCAGGTTGTCCAACACGATGGGGACGCGTTGCTGGCCGGTTTCGGTCACGTAGGCCCGGCCATCCTGGAACACCATCAGGGCGGCGGGCTTCGACGCATCATACTGCGCGGGGATGTAGACCCAGCCCTGGTGCACCGAGTCCGGGTAGATCCGCGAGTTCTTGAATTCGAACGCCTCGACACGACCGGCAGGCACGCCAGGGGCCCGCTCGAGCGAGTCTGGTCCGAGTGCGCCCTCGTCCGCCGCCCGGGTTGGCAAAAGGGCGAGGCCGGACACGGCGAGACCCGCCATAAGGAGGCATCGTGGAATCATGGGGGCGCATTCTGAAGAGGCAGGCCGGCCACCAGAAGCCAGAAAAAAACGAGCGTCTCCGCGGGTCAGCCCTGTTTCCTCTCGAAAACCGCCGCTGGTCCTGTCATGGATCCCCTGTTCTATCCTGGAGATGACCATGATCGAGAAGAACCGCGCCCTTGCCGTTCGGTGGATGGACGAGGTGTGGAACCAGCGCCGGGAGGCGACTGTCGAGGAGCTGCTCCATGCCGAGGCCGTGGCACACATGGAGGGCGCCGAGGTCCGCGGGATTTCGGAGTTCAAGTCCGTGCGGGCCGCGCTGCTCGCCGGGTTTCCCGACATCCACCTGACCATTGAAGACACGGTGGCCGAAGGCAACCAGGTGGCGGTGCGCTGGCAAGTCACGGGCACGCATCGGGGTGAGTGGCTGGGGTTGGCTCCGACGCAACGGACCGTTGCCTTTCGCGGGGTCTCATGGCTGCGCTTCGAAGGGGATCAGATCCGTGAAGGCTGGGATTCGTGGAACCTCGGCGCGCTGCTGCAGATCCTTCAGGTGGTCGGCCCCTGAGGAATGACCGCAACCTTTCTCCGGGTGGACCTCGTCCACGGCGCCGGGGCGCCCGAAGCGCCGCCAGGGTCGCAACCCTCCGATCTCGCCTCGGAACTGTTTCAAGTCCTCTACGGGAACCCGGATGATCCCCTGGTTCGGGGCGGGCTGGGAATTCCCACCCGACGATGGGAACTCGGGGATCCCTCGCAGGGCGCCCGTTTTCCAGCCCTTCAAAGGTCGCGCGCGCTGCATGCCGCGACGTTTCTCTTCATTGACGATGCCTTCGTCCTTCGACCCCGCGCCGGCGAGTGGGTCGACCAACTGGTGGCGTCGAGCCTGGACAACGGGGGCCAGGACGGGACCGACGGAGTGCATCGGATCCTGCCCGTCGCACTGACGCGGAATGCCTTCAATCTGGGGGACCGCCTGAGCGCCCTCAATCATATCCGCTTTTTCGAGGTCGCGGATCCTGCGGCGGCCCGGCGGCGCCTGCGGCGCTATGCCCTGCACGCCCTCTGTCGGCTCCTGGGCGACGCGGAGAGCGAGGGCGGCAGACCGGGTGGCACTTCCACACAGGAGCGGTTGTTCCTGTCCCATGCCAAGCGGGACGGCGAATCGATCGCGCGCGCGTTCAAGGCATGGATCGAGCACGACGAGATGCTCAACACATTCTTCGACGCCCGGGACCTGCCTGCCGGCGCCTCGTTCTCCAGCGAACTTGAACGGGGAATCGCTTCGACGTCGCTCCTGGCGATCCAGACCGATGCCTACGCGGCCAGCCCGTGGTGCCGGCGGGAGGTCTTGTGGTGCAAACAGCAGGGTCGACCCGTGGTCGTCGTCAATGCCCTCAGCGAGGGTGAGCAACGCAGCTTTCCCTACCTCGGCAATGTGCCCGTCGTCCGGTGGCCCGATGAAACCGGGATCGAGCCCGCGGTGGAGCGGGTCCTCCTCGAGACGGCGCGCTTCCGGTATTTCCGCGAAAAGGGGCGGCATCTGCAGCGACTGGGCTGGCTGCCCGGGTCGACCTGCACGTTGTCGGCCTCGCCACCCGAATTGCTGCACCTCCTGCCGGAGGATCTCCGGGGCGGCAACCGGCTGGTGGTGTACCCGGATCCTCCCCTTGGGATCGAGGAACTCGATTTGCTGCGGCGGGCCGCGCCGGGATTGACGCTCGTGACGCCGACGTTTGCGATGCTGCCCGTGAGAAAACCGGGGGAACCGAGATCGCTGGAGGGATGTCGGATTGGACTGTCGATCTCAGACAATCGCGATCTGGCGGCGCGCGGCTTCTCGAAGGCCCACCTGTCGGCCGCGGTGGTGGAACTCAGCGGCCACCTCCTCGCCCAGGGCGCGACCCTGGTGTACGGCGGATTTCTCCAGCCTCCGGAAGCCCCGGCGGCCGGCGGACCGCCAGGCCCGAATTTCACCCAGAGCCTGATGGAATTGGTTCACCAGCACAATCGGCTCCCGGAACTCGCGGTTCCGCGGATTCGGAATTACTCCGCCTGGCCTCATTACCTCCAGGCTTCGACGGCGTGGCGCGCGGCGAATTTCAAGGACATCGAAATTATTGAGATTGCCCCGCCCGGGACGGCGGCAGCCCTGGTCGAGGGCGGCACCGTGTCCGCCTCGAGTCGATCGGACGGCCCGGAGTACCTGTATGTTCTTTCCGAGAGCCTTCGGGCGATGCGCCGTCGCATGAACGCCGAAATCGAGGCGCGGATTCTCGTGGGAGGCAAGTTGGCCCATTACCGTGGATTCATGCCCGGGATCCTGGAGGAAGCGCTCCTGGCGCTGGAACGGGGGATCCCGTTGTATGTCATCGGCGCCTTCGGGGGTTGCGCCGAGGCCGTCGGGCGCGCCCTGCTGGGAGAGTCACCCGAGTGTCTCACGGAGAACTTCCAGCGCGCTTCGACCCCGTGGCTTTCAGCCTTGCTGGTCTACGCGGACACCTGCGCGCTCAAGGCCGGCGAGCCCCGGCCGGTGGACTACGAGGCAGGGGTCCGCCGGTTGCACGAGGTTGGGCCGGCTGGGTGTCGAAATGGATTGTCGGCCGCGGAGAGTCAGCGCCTCCTGGAGTCGGACGATTTGGAAGAGGTGATTCGCCTGGTGCTCCTGGGGTTGACGAAGGTCCGGGCCGCGACTTAGCCGTAACCATGCAGTTGGATCGGTCGTGCTTGCTGGATCTTTCCGGGCAAGAGCTTCGTCGTTCGCTCGTTACGTATCTCCGTTCCGATACGCGCCTCGCTCACTCCTCGTCTTGCCCGGAAATCTGCGGCGCAATCATTTCCCTCCCAACTGCATGTTTACGGCTTAGCGGATACCGACCCTGCCCTGGGTGCGAGGAGCTTTCTATTCTCCCCTCCCGTCCCGGCGCGTCCATGAGGGAGAGGGAACCTGGAACCGACCCATTCCTTGTCATTCCGTGCCGTCTGCGCTTCACTGCGATGACCCGATGAACGTCCCTGGCGCCGTTCCGGCCGATCCGATCCTCCATCCATGAAGACTGATGTGAACCAACCTTCAATCTCCCAAAACCCGCAAGGCGATGTCCCGCGCGTTTCCATTTCCCGTCGCCGATTTCTCGGCGGGGCCTCGGCCATGGGCGCGGGTCTGCTGGTGATTCCGGCCCGCGTACTCGGGCGCGGGGGTGAGACGCCACCCAGCGAACGGCTCAACATCGCGATCATCGGGGCTGGAGGCCGGGGCGCCGACGACATCGAAGGCGTCAAAACCCAGAACATCGTCGCGCTGTGCGACGTCGACTCCGAGCGGGCCGCGGAGACCTTCAAGAATTACCCGAAGGCCGCCAGGTACCAGGATTTTCGGGTCATGCTCGACAAGGAAAAGGGCATCGATGCCGTCGTGGTGGCCACGCCGGATCACACCCACGCCGTGGCGACCGTGGCGGCCTTGCGACATGGAAAACCGGTGTATTGCGAGAAGCCACTGACCAGGACCGTCCATGAGGCGCGAGCGGTGACGCGGGCAGCGGCCAAGGCGGGTGTGGCCACGCAGATGGGCAACCAGGGCATGGCGTTCGAGGGCAACCGCCTGATCAAGGAATGGATCTGGGCCGGTGTCATCGGCCCTGTGCGCGAGGTTCATGTCTGGTCGGATCGGCCGACGCATCGGGGCCGGATGCCGTTGTGGTGGGCCCAGGGTGTCGAACGTCCGACAGACACACCGCCGGTCCCGGAGCATCTGCAGTGGGACCTCTGGTTGGGACCCGCCCCCTGGCGTCCGTACAACCCGGCCTATGTCCCGTTCAAATGGCGGGGTTGGTGGGATTTCGGATCCGGCGGGCTGGGGGACATGGGCATCCACAATCTTGCCCCCGTCTTTGACGCCTTGAAGCTCGGCCCGCCCGTTCGCGTGCACGCGAGTTCGACGGCGCTCTTCGAGGAAAGCGTGCCGCTCGCCTCCGTGGTGCATTACGAGTTCGGCGCCCGCGGTGACATGCCACCCGTGAAGGTCCACTGGTACGACGGCGGTCTCCTCCCCGCGCGTCCCGACGAACTCGAGGAGGATCGTCCTCTCGATCCCGAGGACGGCATCATCTTCGTCGGCGACAAGGGCAAGATCCTGGTCAAGGGCTGGGGGGGCGAGAACCCCCGGCTCATCCCGGAGTCACGACACGAGGCATTCCAGCCGCCGTCCAAGACCCTGCCGAGATCGATCGGGCACCACGAGGAATGGATCGAGGCGTGCAAACACGGAAACCCCACCGCCTCCAATTTCGGATTCGCAGGTCCACTGACGGAGGCGGTCCTTCTTGGGAGCGTGGCGATCCGGATGCAGGGCGAGGTCCTCCACTGGGACAGTGCCGGAATGAAGATCCCCAATGCCCCGGAGGCCGAGAAGTACCTGCACTACGATTACCGGCCGGGCTGGGAGCTCTAAGCCGTAAGCATGCAGTTGGGAGGGAAGTGATTGCGCCGCAGATTTCCGGTCAAGACGAGGAGTGAGCGAGGCGCGTATCGGAACGGAGATACGTAACGAGCGAACGACGAAGCTCTTGCCCGGAAAGATCCAGCAAGCACGACAGATCCAACTGCATGGATACGGCTAAGAGCCCGTCTGAAAATTAGGAAGGGCCCTGCGACGAGGGATTTTGTGCGAGGCCGAGGCGGCGAGACCGGAGCATCCCCGCAGCGGGCTGTGACGGTCGAGCCAACGAAGGCCTCGCGCAAAAGACCCGTCGCCCGGAGGGCCCCACCTAATTTTCAGACGGGCTCTAAGCAAGGCTGGAAATCACGCCGCCCGGGGGAATGCCTGGCACCCATGCGGGGTGCTCAGAAGCCCGAAGAGAACTCCGCCGCGGTCTTCACCAGCGCCTCGAGCAGCGCGTCCCAATCCGCGGGCGCGGTTTCCCATCCGGCGCTGACTCGCAGCATCCGCTCGCCAGTCCCGTCGCGTCCCATCGCGGCGAGGACATGCGAGGGTTTTTCACGTCCGCTCGCGCACGCGGAACCTGTGGAGACTGCGAATCCAAGTTTGTCGAGCCGGACGACCCAGCGCCTTCGACAGTCGACGGGTGGCATGAGAAAGGCGGAGGTGTTCCACAACCGCGGCACCGACCGGCCGAGGATCTCCACGCCCGGGACAAGGACCGACAGTTTTTCCTCCCATTCATCGCGCCGTCGGGCGCGGGCCTCCGGTGGATGGGTCTCAACACCGGCCTCGCGCGTGCGCAATGCCACGGCACAGGCGACGGCACCCGCCACGTTCTCCGTGCCGGCGCGGCGTCCCTCCTCCTGGGCGCCGCCCGCCAGGAACGGAGTGAAGCCAGCGGGGCATTTGAGAAAACCAACACCGGCCGGACCGCCAAATTTGTGGGCGCAACCGGAGACGAAGGCGCATTCGCCGAGACCGTGCGCGGGCATCTTTCCCAGCCACTGGGCGGCATCGCAGAAGAAAGGAACGTCATGTTCGGCGCAGAGTCGGCGAACGACCGGCCATGGTTGCAGGATGCCGGTTTCGTTATTGGCAGCCATCACGGCAACGAGCGCGGGGCGCTCCCGCATGAGGGCGTCGCGGAGCCAGTCCAGATCGATCAGGCCTGAAGGCAGTGCGGGGATGCTCCGGTGGCGTCCCGGGAGCCAGCGCGCGGCGGCGGCGTGGATGCAGGGGTGCTCGAGACTGGAGATCCAAGCCACTCCGGGACTGGTAACGGCCACATGATGGATTACGGCATTGCAGGCCTCCGTGGCGCCGGAGGTCCAGACGAGGTCCTCGGGCCTGGCCCCAAGGCATTGGGCGACGGCCTGGCGGGCCTCGTTCAGCGCCCGGTCGGCACGCGCGCCGGCACGGTGGGGACTGGACGGGTTGCCAGGCCAGGCCTCGACGGCATTCAACCAGGCCGCGCGCGCCTCGGGACAAAGGGGTGAGGTGGCGTTATGGTCGAAGTACTGCACCGCCGCGATCGTGGCACATCGATGCCAAAGGTCTACCCCACATCCCACGCGCTGGGCCGGCGGGAGATCGGCATTGAGGCGTTCAGGGTTCCAAACTGGCAGCCGTGTGAGATTTCCCCTGCAACGGGCCCGGTCCGCCGTTAGGGTCGCCGCGCCTGTCACCATCGTGAGCGAGACCCTGTTCTATAAGCGCGCCACGTTTGTCGCCCACTTGCCGGTTCGACATCGGTACACGCCATCGCACGCGTGGCTGGCTCCGTCGGCGGAGGGATCGCAGGACGTGTGGTGCGTCGGGCTCACCCGTTTCGCCCTGCGTATGCTCGGCGAACTGGTTGAGGTCCGATTCGAGGCAGTGCCCGGGCAGACCGTTCGGGTGGGGGACATTGTCGGCAACATCGAGGGTTTCAAGGCCCTGAGCGATTTGTACTGTGTCGTGGATGGCGTGTTTGTCGGCGGCAACCCGGCGCTGGAGCACGGCCTGGAACCCCTCGGGCGGGACGTGCATCGCACCTGGGTGTACCAGGCACGCGGAGTCCCCGATCCGGCCGCCGTTGACGTGGCTGGATACGCGGCCATTCTCGATGCGACAATCGACCGGATTCTCGAGAAGCAACAGGCCGGGGCGCCCCAGGAGGTTCCCGAGGATCCCATGGAGTCAGCATGAGCGACACGAAACCCCGGATTCTTTATTGTCATTGCCGCTATGCGCAGGTCGTTCCTCCCGCCGTCAAGAACGAGGTGCTGCAGCGGCTTTGCGGCGCGGGTGTCGATTTCGAGGCGGTCCCTGATCTTTGCGAGCTTTCAGCCCGTCGGGACCCGCTCCTGGCACGAATGGCAGATGGCCGGCCGATCAAGATTGCGGCCTGCTTTCCCCGCGCCGTGAAGTGGCTTTTCGCCAATGCGGGCGCGGCCCTAACGTCGGAGGGGACCGAGGTGCTGAACATGCGGACCGACTCGGCGGAGGCGATCGCAACCTCGCTTCTCAATCCCGACTTGAAACCTAATCTCCCCGCCAACCGTCCTACCGCTGAATCATCCGAGACCCGGAATCCCTGAGATGTCGCTCCATGATCCAATTCTGCGAGTGTGGCTCCATGAAGGCGAAGGCGCCGAACCCCTGGCGCCGGGGGAACGACACGAGGCCATTCTCGCGCTGCTGGAAAAGGGTTACCCGGTGACCAGCCGACGGCATGGCGGCCCGCCGGAGGTCCCGGCGGATCGGGATCCGATGTTGGTGGCCGGCCGCTTCCTCCATGGCGGGCATTCCGAGGCATCGGGCGCCGGGAATGGCCGGCCGCGATGGCACGGCTTGAATGGCAATCCGGCGGCGGAACTCGTGGCGGCGGCGGAAGGAGCGCAGGCTGGAACGGCGGCGCCGGAACCTGGCAAATGGCTGCCGTGGTTCCCGGTGATCGACTACGACCGGTGCACGAACTGCATGCAGTGTCTGTCGTTCTGCCTCTTTGGCGTGTATGGGGTCGATGCGGCCGGCAGGATCCAGGCGCAGCAACAGGACAACTGCAAGACCCACTGTCCAGCCTGTTCCCGGGTGTGTCCCGAAGCGGCGATCATGTTCCCGAAGTACAAGGCGGGTCCGATCAATGGCGATGTCGTCGCCGCGGCCGACTTGGAGCGTGAAAAGATGAAGATCGATATCTCCGCGCTTCTCGGAGGCGATGTGTATTCGCTCCTGCGCGACCGCAGCCAGCGGGCGCGCAGTCGGTTCAGCAAGGAACGCGACGCCGACAAGGCCCTTACCGAACGGACCAAGTGCCTGACGAAACTCGGTCAACTCGCCGCCGATCTCCCGCCCGAGGTCCTGGCAAGCCTGCCGTCTCCGGACGAGATCGCCCGCAAGGCGGAGGAGGCACGGAAGCGGGTAGAGCAAGCCCTGACCGGGCGATCGGCCGAACCAACCTGATTCCCGCGCGTCGCCCATGCTCCCCGCCCTTGTCTATCGCACGCTGCGCACCGCCACCCCCCGGTGCCTGTGGAAGTTCGCCTGGAACTTCGGGGTCAAAGGCCTGCTGTCGGTGGAACGATTCAAATGGCGGCTCCGTCGCGGCGAGTCCTTTCCACCCTTCCTGTACCTGTCGATCCTCAATTCGTGCAACCTCCGCTGCCAGGGATGCTGGGTCGATGTTGAGGCCCCGCGCACAGCGCTGGACCTGGGCACCCTCAACCGGACGATCGGGGAGGCCAAGGCCCACGGGAACGCATTCTTCGGAATCCTCGGCGGCGAGCCGTTCCTTCACCCGGAGTTGCTCGACCTGCTGGCCGCGCATCCGGATTGCTACTTTCAGATCTTCACCAACGGCCAGCTCATCACGGAAAAGACCGCCCAACGTCTGCGCGAGCTCGGGAACGCGACGCCCCTGATTTCGATCGAGGGAAACGAAGGCGTCAGCGATGAGCGCCGCGGCAAGCGCGAGGTGTATCACCGGACACTGCGCGGGCTGGAGCATTGCGTGCGGGAAGGCCTGCTGACGGGCGTGGCGACGAGCGTCTGCCAGACCAATATTGAAGACCTCCTGAGCGAGGACTGGCTGCGGAAGCTCATCGGCCTGGGTGTGCACTACGTTTGGTATCACACGTACCGACCCGTGGGTCCGCTGATGAATCCCCAATTGGCCCTGCGCCCGGACCAGCTCGTGCGGGTCCGAAAGTTCGTCGTGGAAATGCGCTCGCGGGTCCCGATCGCGATCATCGATGCGTATTACGATCACGACGGACATGCCCTGTGCCCCATGGTAACGGGGATCAGTCATCACGTCAGCCCACGCGGCGACATTGAACCGTGCCCGATCCTCCAGTTCGCCGTGGAGGACATCCGCGACCCGCGCGGCCTTCGCGCGACCTTTCGGGATTCGGCGTTCCTGCGGGATTTTCGCGAGGTCTCAGGTCGGCACACCCGCGGGTGTGTGGTGCTCGAGCGGCCGGACCTGGTGCGCGATCTCGTTCGACGCCACGGGGCGCGGGACACGACGCTGAGGGGCACGGCGTTCGCCGAACTCGAGGCCATGGAACCGCGGTTCAGCCAGTGGCTCCCCGGGGAGGAGGTCCCCGAACGTCATTGGATGTACCGTGTCGCGAAACGATTCTGGTTTTCGGATTTTGGCGCCTACCGACAGGTGGCGCATGATGCGGCTGGCAAGGCCCGCGCGCTGCGGGATCGGCTGGCCGCGCAGCCTCCTCCCGCCGCGCCGGAGGCGGCGCGCGAGCCGGTCCTTCAATAACAACGCCCAACCGACCCGCCGAGATGTCCCAGTCGACTCCCGCCGCATTGCCCCGCCTCGTCCCGCTGCAGACCTGGCGGCCGCCCAAGAAGAACATCCCGCCAACGCCCCTGCTGCGGCAGCGCATCCTCCAGGCGGTGCGCCACTACGTGGCCGAGTTCCAGCCCGTGCCGCCCGTGCCGGTCCGGGAGCTGGCGGAACACGCCGATCGTGTCGTGGAATACCTCCAGTGCGACCGGATCTTCCGGGATTTCATCGGCGTTCTGATCAACAACGAGATGTGGCGGGAACAACTCGCGCGGGTCCCGTTCGAGCGCCGGCTCCTCCTGCTGCCGAAGTGTCTGCGCGTGGAAAGCAAGTGCCCGGCGCCTTTCGACGAGTTCGGGCTCCTCTGCAAGCAGTGCGGTCTGTGCTCGATCCAGGACCTCACCGTGGAGGCGGAGAAACTGGGCTACGCCGTCCTGGTGGCTGAAGGTTCGGCGATCGTCATGAGCCTGATCCAGACCGGCAAGATCGAGGCCATCGTCGGCGTGAGTTGCCTCAGCGTTCTGGAGCGCGCGTTTCCCTACATGGAGGCCGCGGCGGTCCCCGGGGTCGCCATACCGCTGCTTCAAGACGACTGCATCGACACCAACGTCGACCTGGATTGGGTCTGGGAATACATCCACCTCACCACCGACGACCAGACACGCCGACTGGACCTCGGCGCGTTGCGGGATGAAGTCGATTTTTGGTTCGCACCCGCGTCCCTCGAGCTCTTCATGGGACTGGCGGAAGGCGACACCGAGCGCCTCGGTCGGGACTGGCTGATGCGCGCCGGCAAACGGTGGCGGCCCTTCCTCACGGTCGCCGCGTTTCAGGCCCTTCGCGATCCATCCTCGGGCGATCTGCCGGAGGCGATCCGCCGTGTCGCGGTGGCCGTGGAATGCTTCCACAAGGCCTCGCTGATCCATGACGACATCGAGGACGGGGACCTTCTTCGCTACGGTCAACCCACCCTCCACGCCGAGCACGGCATGGCCCGCGCGCTGAATGTGGGCGACCTGCTGATCGGGGAGGGCTACCGGCTGCTCGCGGGTTGCGAGGCCCCGCCGGAGGCACGGTCGGAAATGGTGCGTGTTGCCGCCGAAGGTCAGCGCGAACTCTGCCGCGGTCAGGGGGCGGAACTCGCCTGGGCCCGGCAGCCGGGTCCACTCACGCCCCTGCAGGTGGTCGAGATCTTTCAGCGGAAAACGGCCCCCGCCTTCGAAGTGGCGCTTCGTTTGGGGGCCATCTTCGCGGGTAAACACGACGAGGTCTCCGACGTCCTTGGGAAATTCAGTCGGGCCCTCGGGATCGCGTACCAGATCCGCGATGACCTGGATGACCTGGATGGCGGGGACGGCGCGGATGTTTCAGGTGTGCGCCCGAGCCTTGTGCTTGCGGTCGCCCGCGAACGCGCGCACGGCGAGGCCCGCGATCTGATTGAGCGCCATTGGCGTCGCGAGATGGGAGTGGATCCTGCGGCGGTGCTGGAGGTCGTCCGGAGCACGGGCGCCGACCAGCGCTGCCGGCACCTGCTGGAGAGCTACAAAGAGGAAGCCGTGCGATCGCTTGCGACCCTGGAGCATTCCAGCCTGAAGGGGCTGATGCGGCGGACCCTCGGAAAGATCTTCAACGACGTGGAGATCAAGGGCTGGTGCAAGGAGCACCAGCAGGCGACGCCGGAGTCAGACGCGGCACGCGGGGCGGCAAGACACGTCTAGGCCGATATTGGAAAGCCTTCCTGGAAACGTTGCGCTTCACCGTTGGCCAGGGCGTGAATCGGCACCAAGTATCGGGAGTGCCGGAGGTGAAGCGGCGTAAACGCCGCGCGCCAATTCCAATTGGACCGCGGGCTTCAGCCCGCTTCACCGCTGGAACGTCACCAAGTCCTCGAGCGCGATCGCGCCCGTTGGACAGGCCTCGGCGCATTCGCGGGCGACCTTTTGCAGGCCCCGTTCAAAGGACTCGTTCATGGGCGCGGCCACATGCACATCGAAGCCGCGACCGACGAACGTCAGACCCATGGGTTCTGCCGCTTCCGACGCAATCGAGACGCAGATCCCACAGAGAATGCACTTTCCGGGCTCAAACACGACCCGGCCCGAATGACGATGCTGCTCGAACATCCGACGCTGGCGCGGGAAGCGTCCGAACTCCGCGCCATAAACCCCGGCGTAATGCTGCAGACGACAATTGCCGGCCGCGCGGCAATCGCAATGAAGGCATCGTGCGGATTCGGCCGCGGCCTCATTCGGTGTGAAGGCTTCGGCGGGGCCGAGGGAGGGAGTGACGCGTGGGGCGGGACTCGAGGCCGCCAGGAACCGGGTCAACTCGACCGGCTCGAGCCGGCCCATGACACTGGAGAAAGGCCTGACGCCCTTTCGAGGCTGTCCCGTTTCGAGGTAGGTTGCGATGGCGCCGGCCGCGGATCGACCCTCGGCCATAGCCTTGACCAGTTGTTTCACGGGTCTCACGGCGCTACCGGCCGCGAAGACACCCGGCACACTGGTCTGACACGAGGCCGGATCACTGATCTTCACCCCGCCTGACGAGAGCGCAACTCCGAGGGCGGGTCCTTCATCCCGTGCCACTTCTCCAACGGCGAGCAGGACCGCGTCGAAGTCCGCTCGAAGCGAGGTGAGTTCGACATCCTTCCCGAGTTGTTGGCCTGTTCGGAATTCGATGCCGGCGTTTTCAAGGTCCTGGATTTCCCGTGCCAGGACGGCCCCGGCGAGGTCGCCCCTGGACACCGGGTCCTGGAGGGACCCGCCGGCGGCGCTTCGGCGATCGAACACGACGCAGTGGTGTCCGATTCGGTTGAGATGATAGGCAGCGGCGAGGCCGGAGGGACCCGCCCCGACGATGGCGACCCTGCGTCCGGATGGCGCGGGGACCGGCTGCGAGCCACCGGCGGGAAGTGCGTGGGCGAAATCCGCGACAAACCGCTCCACATCCCGGATGCCGGCGGCGCTGTCGCATCCGGCCCGGCGACACCCGTTCTCGCAGGGCTTGTGGCACAACCGGCCCAGGACGGCGGGCAACGCCAGCGAGTCGCGAACCGTCGCCACCGCCTCCAGGGTGCGCCCTTGTTCCACCTGGCGGAGCATGCGGGGGATATCCAATCCGAGCGGACAGATGCGGCTGCACGGGGAAAGGCAATCTCCCACGTGATCGCTCAGCAGCAGTTCCAATGCTGACTTCCTGAGCTCGCGGAGTTCGGTGGTCTCGCTCTCGACTTCGAGGCCCTCCACGGCCTTGAAGCCGCAGGATGGCACGATGCTCGTCCGCCCATTGATGCGGACCTTGACGATGCAGACCAGGCACGAGGTCATCGGCCCGCAACGTTCCAGGTAACAGAGGGTCGGGATATCGATGCCGAGCCGGCGCGCCCCGTCGAGAATCGTGTCGCCCGGAGAGACCTCCACCGGCTGTCCATCGATGGTGATGCGTATCATGGCGTCACTCGATTTCGACCGCCTGGTAGGGACAAACCCGGCGACAGGTGTCGCAGCGGGTGCACCGCGCCTGGTCGATCACATGCCGCGCATACGGGGTGGGCGGAATCGCGTCCACAGGACAATTCCGAGCGCACAACGTGCATCCCGTGCACTGATCCGAGATGCGGTACCGGATGAGGGCCTGGCACCGTCCCGCCGGACAGCGTCCCTGCAGGTGGGCCTCGTATTCGTCCCGGAAGTACTGGAGGGTCGTGAGAACGGGGTTCGGCGCGGTCTTTCCCAATCCACAGAGACTTCCCTGTCCCACCAACCGGGCGAGACGCTCGAGTTCAGACAGGTGCTCCTTTTGGCCCTTCCCCGCACAGATGGCCTCCAGCAGGTCAAGCATGCGGCGGGTGCCGATCCTGCAAAAGGTGCATTTCCCGCAGGATTGATCCTGGGTGAACCGAAGGAAATACCGGGCGATGTCCACCATGCAGTCGGTGTCGTCGAGGACGACGAGACCGCCGGATCCCATGATCGCGCCGACGCTGCGGAGGGAATCGTAGTCCACGGGCGTGTCCGCGAGGCGGGCGGGGACGCAACCGCCCGAGGGCCCGCCGATTTGCACGGCCTTGAAGCGGCGCCCCGGCACGACGCCGCCGCCGATCTCGTCGACGATCTCGCGGATGGTCGTGCCCATCGGGACCTCGATCAGGCCGCCATGCCGGATCTTGCCCGCAAGGGCGAAGACCTTCGTCCCCTTGCTCGTCGCGGTGCCGATCGCGGCGAAGGCGTCGCCGCCCCGCCGCAGGATCCAGGGGACACACGCCAGCGTCTCGACATTGTTGATGAGAGTCGGTTTGCCCCAGAGCCCGGCCTCGGCTGGAAAGGGCGGGCGAAGACGGGGCATGCCGCGGCGCCCTTCGATCGAGGCGATCAACGCCGTCTCCTCGCCGCAGACAAAGGCGCCGGCGCCCTCCTTGATCGTGACGCGAAAGGGCCTCGGCGTTCCGAGCAAACGCTCTCCGATCCATTCCCGCCGGGTCAGGGTGTCGATGGCCGCCTGGACCCTCTGGACGGCCAGCGGATATTCCCGGCGGATGTAGAGGATTCCCTCCTCCGCGCCGGTCGCGAGGGCGGAGATCGCGAGGCCTTCGAGGATCCGGAAGGGAAAGGACTCCAGCAGCATCCGATCCATGAACGCGCCCGGGTCGCCCTCGTCGCCGTTGCAGATGACGTATTTGGATTCACCGGACTGCCGGCGCATCACGGCCCATTTGGGTCCGGTGGGGAATCCCGCGCCGCCGCGTCCGCGCAAGCCGCTTCGCGTCACCTCGCCAATGATCTGCTCAGGGTCTTGCTCGAGCAGACACCTTCGCAGGGCGACGAAGCCGTCGTGCGCCAGGTACTCCTCCAGGTCCAGCGGGTCGAGGTGCCCGAAGTGTTCGGTGGCGATATGGACCTGGCGTCCGAGAAAGGCGCGTGCCTCGCCCGCATTCATGTCCACGGCACAACGCGTTTCCGGATGGGCCTCCTGTTCGAGAAACACGCGGTCCATCCCGCGCATGGCGGATCGGGCCAGTCGACGCCACGCCTTCGGTGGACGAAAGCTTTCCAGCACAAGCTGCCGCGCCTCGCTGGGCTGGACGGCCGAAAAGAACCGGGACGCGCGTCCCGGTTGGAACAATTCGATCAGAGGGGTCCGATGACACATGCCGACGCAACCCACCCGTTTGACGCGGACTCGGACCCCCACCAACCGCGCCGCTTCGGAGAGTTCAGCAAACAATCGATCGCTGCCCTTCGCCATGCAGCAGGAACCCAGACCGACGCGGATCTCCGCGACCTGGCCGGGGACTTGGAGCCCGGGCGGCAGGTCGCCAAGGGTGGTGGGGGTGGCGCCGGCGTGGTGCGCCTCCAGAAAGTCCTCGATGACGGTCGACACCCGACCGGTATCCACCAGGCTCGTGGTGACCTGGTCCAGTCGGATCACTGGCGCCAGCGTGCAGCAGCCCAGGCATGCCACCGGTTCCAGGGTGAATCGGCCGGCGGGATCGGTGTCCTGTCCCGGTTGAATCTTCAGATGCCTCCTCAGCGCCTCCTCCACACGATCGGCGCCGGTGACGTGGCAGGCGGTCCCGTGGCAGACGTGGATGACGTGCTTGCCGACGGGCCGATGCCGGAACTGATCGTAGAACGTCGCGATCCCCCAGATCTGCGCTGGGGTGATGTCACTGAGTTCGCAGACACGCCAAAGGGCCTCGTCGGGGAGATACCGGTAATGAGCCTGCAAAGACTGGAGGATGGGGATGACGGCGTCCCTCCCGCGGCCCAGTCGCGCGACGGTCTCCTCGACCGGTTGAAGATCGATGCTCATGGACCCGGGCCTTCCGCATTGGGCCCGACGCAGTACACGTTCTGCAGCGTGCGCACGAAGAGCCGCCCGCCCGCCGACGCGGCGCTGGCAAAGACCTCCTCGCCCATGTCGAATGCGGCGACCTGCCGGAACTCGCGGCCCGCTTCGAGGACGGCGACCTGTCCCTGCTGACCGATCAGGTAGAGATATCCGCCGACAGCCAGCGGTGAAGCCTGGAACGGGGCGTCCAGTTCATGATTCCACAACGGGCTGCCAGTCTTAAGCTCGCGACAAACGACGCCGCCCGCCGTGTTCGCGGTGAACAGCAATTCGCCGGAGACCACGGGACTGGGGACATCCGGGACATCGTCGCCGGTCTTCCAGGCCACGTGCGTCGCCGTCACGTCCCCGGTACCGTCCGATCGCAATGCGGTCAGCATGTGCCCCGGGTTGGCGGCGATGATCAGGCCGGCCGCGGCGACCGGCGAGGGCGCCAATTCTCCGCCGAGGACCCGCGCGCGCCATCGTTCCGTCCCCGTCTCCGGGTTGTAGCTGATCAGGAGCGGATCCCCCGCGACCAACAGTTGCGGAACACCGCCGGTCTCCATCAGGAAGGGCGTTGCCCAACTCGAACCGACCGGCCTTTTCATCCGCCAGCGGATCTCGCCGGTCGCAGTGTCCAGCGCCAGCAACTCGGAGTGGCCCTCCTCCTCCTGTCCGACATCCACCTGGACAAACAGCAGGCCGTGCCACGTCACCAGGGAGGAGGCGTGTCCGAATGGATTCGCACTGAGATCCACCCTCCGGTTCCACAGGAGGGCGCCGTTGAAATCGAGCGCGCCGATCTCGCCGGTCGCGAAGATCGCGAACACACGCCGTCCATCGGTCGCCGGGGAACTGGCCGCGGCCCCACTCTGATCCGGCGGCTCCAATTCGAGGTCGGGCGTCCCGGCAGGCGTCAGCCCCCGTTCCCACACGTTCGAACCGTTGCGCGCGTCAAGGCAGAAGACCCGACGCTGCGCCTTGTCACCTCCCGTGACAAAGACCCGATCCTTCCACACCACCGGCGAGCTGAATCCCGGAAGACGGACGGCCGATTTCCAGACCACTCCGGCTCCAGTCTTCACGTCCCATCGAATCGCGGGCGAACCGATGCTGGCCGGGGATCGGGTTTCCGCTCCCAAAAAACGCGGCCAGTTGGCAGCCCGCTCCGCGGCGTCCGGCCACGTGGGGGATGCGGCGTTGGGTGTCGCCTCACCCACGATCGGGGCGTTGAGCGCGGCCACGGCCTCCGGGACTTGGCGCCGCGACAGCAAGCCGAGGGCGGCGAGGACAGTGGCCAGCGTCAGGCCAACAGCGGACAGGGTGCGACGCGTCGATACAACCGTCGCCTCCCGATCCCGATCCAGAGTCGTTAAATGCTGAAGCGCTACGGGAGGAGAAAGCGAACCGCGCCGACTGGCAGACAGGATCAGGACGACCGCGCCGGCCATTATCATCCACCCGCCGACACGTTGCCGCTCCAACGTCCGAAAGTAGGCGTTGCGCGCTGCCAGATCCAGCAAACGAACCGCCTTCTCGAGATCGGTGTTGCCCGGCTCCTGTTGCAGCCGTTGTCGGGCCGCCACAAGTGCCGGCGATCGCCACGGTTCGTCGACCGGTTGCCGCAACTCGCCCGCGATCATGAGGACCGCGACGATCCCCACGAACACGGCGGCGACCGATGTCACGGCCCGGTGGCAGGTGCCCCGACAGCAGGACGGTTCCGGCAGGGGTGCTGGGACTTTCACCGCGGTGCCTCGCAAGGGGTGGTATCCGCCGATGCGCAGGCGGCGGGTGCGGCCATCCCAACCGCGGCGGAGACCGGAGAGACGCCAAGTCCCAGCCGCAACCGTTCCTCCGGGCAGCTCAGGAAACAGCGCGCACACCCGAAACACCCGGTCCGATCCGGTTCAAAATCATTCCGTTTCCGAATCATTCCGAGACTGATGAGGCGGACGCCGACGACGAGCCCCGCCCACAGACCGAACCAGAATCCGGCCCGATCGAAGCGCCGTTCGAGTTCCAGCGCCCGCGGGAGAAGTTCCGGCGCCTCGCGCGCGGCTCGCGCGAGGGCGAGGCGCTCCGGGTTGGTGAGGTGGGCCGAGGCGTCTCCCGGCGCCTGGCGCGCGAAGGATTCGGCAAGGGCGACGCTGGGATGCAGTCCCGCCGCCGCGCGGCCAAAGGTCCATCCGACAGCCGCGCCGGTCGCCAGCACAAACGGGAACGCGACGAGGGCGGCCACGAGTCGCCGTCGCGCCACGGCCAGATCGCGCGGTCGGACCGTCCCTGGATCCGGCTCGCGAATCACGCCAAACGGGCAGCTCCCGAGGCACAACTGACACTTCGTGCAACGGCCCGGCGTGATCCCGACCTTCCAACGCGAAAGGGCCGACGCGATCCGAAGCAGGGCTCCATAGGGACAAAGGAATCGGCAATACGGCCGTCCGATGAACATCCCCGCCGCGAGCAGGAGCCCGCCGGTCACGACCATTGCAAGGCTGCCGCTCATCCGGAAGATCGGCACCAGCGGGTCGAATCGACAGATGAGAAAGGTCGCACCCGTGGCGGCGAAGATGACACCCGCCCCGAGGTAAAGAAACGGGAGCACGGCCAACCCGTCCTCCAGCCACCGTGGCACCCGGATCGGCCGCACCAACACGAGATCCTGCAGCGCGCCGTGCGGGCAGACCGCGGCGCAAAAGCTGCGCCCGAAGAGCAACGCCGTCAGGAGGGGAAGCGCGAAGAAGACGCCGACAACGGCCGGCAATTCGTACCCGTTCCCTCCCAGGGCCAACGCGACATTCTGGACGGAACCAATCGCGCAGATGCACCCCTGGCGGTAGAACCCGAAGTAGGCGAGCGAGAACAAGGACAGCGCGACGACGCCGCGCCGGGATCGACGCCGCAGGACGAGCCAACTCGCGAGAACCAGGCACCCCAACAAGATGCCCGCATCGAGGTACTCGAGCCCTTGCGCCCGCGCTGCCGGATACGCCGTCGCGGGCATCTGATACCCGCTCTCGAAATCGGGCGGCGGGAATCGCAACTCCGAGGCGAACGAACCGGTGACGATCACGAAGAAAACCGCCCATGAGGAGAGGAGAATGAACCGCCGCCACCCGGCCTGCCTCGCATGAATCCATGCGAGAACCTTCGCAGTCGGGAGGGACCGGCAACCCTCATCCGCCTGAAGGCCCGGTCGCAGTCTCGAATGGGATTCCCTTCTCATCCTCAAGTCGTGAAGTGAAAACCAGGATCGTCGATCGGCGTCCGGTAAAAGGCATCGCCGGGACACACGCGGGCGATGGCGCATTCATTGCAGTTCAGGCACCGGTCGTGCCGGACCTGCAGGTGAAACGATCCATTGCCGAAGAGGCGGCAACCCTCGACGCATTTCGCGCAGCCAATGCACAGATCCTCATCGATGGTGTACTCGAAATAGGGATCCTCGAGGAACCGGCGGATGACGGCCGAGGTCGGACAAAGTTGATTCTCAGCCCCGGTGTTCAGCGCGTTCGGCTGTGGCTCGAAATAGCCCGTGCATAGGTCGCAATATCCGCAGACGGGAAACCAGTTGACGCACTTGACCGCCGACTGCTCCAGGACGCAGTGAGTCGCACACCGGCTGCAGCGAAGACACCTGGTTGGATTGATTTGCCAAACGGTGTCGGCGCGGGCGCCGTGGTGGGTTATCAGGCCCGCCGCCAAACCCCCGCTGGTCAGGGTGGCCACCCGCAGGCCGTTCCGAAGGAATTGCCTCCGGCTCGTGCCGCCCTCGGCAGGTTCCGGTGCACTCATGGCAGGTGGCTTTCAGGCCGCATGGGGCGTCTTTCGAACGAAGACCTGGATCGTGGAACCGACGGGATCGAGCACCAGGACCTCTCCGTTCGGAGTCGTGGCGACGTCAAGGGCCACGCCTCCACCGGTCGCCGAATCCGTCTCCGCCGAGTCCTGCGCCGTGCCCGCGAAGTCGTCGGGCCCGGCAACCACTGATTCGAGGACGCCTTGCGGCGAAAACACCTTCACCCGCGCAAGTCCCTTCTCGGCCGTCACCCATCGATCATCGGGCAGACGTGCAATGCCGACCGGATTGCAGCACCCGCAGAATGAGTCGATGGCCGCCCCGGGCCGGCCCCAACTTGTCTCGAGATCGCCATCGGGCGTGTAGACCTCGACCCGATGCCGGCCGGGATTTGTGACCCGCAACAGTCCGTCGCAACCCCGCTCCACATCCAGGTACGGACTGGGTACCACGAGACCCGGCACGTTGCGCCGCGGGTCGCGGCCGCCGATTCGAAGATCCGCCATGCCGTTGTGGTCGCAACGATGGACCACCCGATTTCCGGAGTCGGCGACGAACACCCGACCGCCATCGACACAGATCGCGGTGAGAAACGGCCGTCCCTCGAAGGCAGGCCACTGGCGGATCCGGATTCCCTCCACACTCTGGATCACGACGCGGTCCCGAAAACCCACCCAGATGTGTCCGGCGAAATCGGCTGCCACACAACGCGGCGGCTCCTCCAAGGGCATTTCGTGGCGCAAGTCTCCCTCCACGGAGTAACGCAGAAGGCACCGATCGGCCGCGACGATCACATCGCCATCCGGTGTGACGGCCAATCTTCGCGCCGAGGAATGACGGAGCGGGAAGCCGCATTTCCGCCGGTAATGGATAAGGGCGGGATCGACCTGGCGGAGGGCGGCGACGTCATAGCCCCAAGGTTTCCCGACGGAGGGTCCGCCGTGGAGTTGAACCTCCGAAGATGCCGTTCCCAGCGCCACCGCGCCGAGCGCCCCGCGGCCCAGAAATCCGCGTCGAGTGAGTTTGGCATCGCTCATGCCGGCCTCCGGTCTATCGGCGACCTTGCCCGGATCGCGCGGGGAAGTTCGCAGCCGCCATATTCCGGACACTGGGCACAGGGAGGCAAAAGGACGCAGCCGCCGGTCCCACGACCGCGGATCGCCATCCACGTGCTCCCGACGACCGCCAAGGCGGCCGAAGCGCGCAGGGTCTGACGGAGGAAATCCCGCCGGTCAGCTCCGGGACAGGCTTTCGGTGCGGCCGGGCGCGGCCCGGTTTCCGTGGCATTTCGAGTCTCCGCGACTCCGGGCCCGTTCCCAGCCGGGACCGTCCGGGTTGCCGGGCCGTGAATCGCCAGATGGCAGGGTTTGTTCATGCAGTGCTCCCGCGTTCCCATCGACAACCGGTCGATTTCAACGGACCCCCCGAACCGGAGTGGCCTCTGGGACCGGAAAGCGGGCCGCGCTCAAACGATTCGGATCCAGGCGGTGACAGGCTTCGCGTTTCTAGGCGAAGGCTGCCCCTTTCTTGTCCTGCCTAACGCCATTCTTCAGCCGGACTTCTATCGTGCGCGGCGAGGTTGTCTCAATGCGTGTCATGGCCACACTGACGGCATGGACGTGGAATTCCTCGCCCGCCTCCAATTCGGCTTCACGATCGCCTTTCACTATCTCTATCCGCCGCTGAGCATCGGGTTGGGGACCGTCCTCGTGGTGATGGACGGTCTTTGGCTTTGGAAACGCGACCCGGGCTACCTGGCGATGGCGAAGTTCTGGACGAAAGTCTTCGCCCTGACCTTCGCGATGGGCGTGGCCACGGGTATCGTGATGGAGTTCGAGTTCGGCACCAATTGGGCGACCTATTCCCGCTATGTCGGCGACGTCTTCGGGAGCGCGCTCGCCGCCGAGGGCATGTTCGCGTTCTTCCTCGAGTCCGGATTCCTGGCGGTGCTCCTCTTCGGCTGGGATCGGGTGCGACCCGGGACTCACTTCTTCGCGACATGGATGGTGGCTCTCGGGGCGCATTTCAGCGCCGTGTGGATCGTGGTCGCCAATTCGTGGATGCAGACGCCGGCGGGCTATCACATTGTGGACCACGGGCTCGGGGCGCGCGCGGAGATCACCGATTTCTGGGCGATGGTCTTCAATCCTTCGAGCCTTCAACGCCTGTCGCACACGGTGCTGGGGTGCTGGCAGGCCGGGGCGTTCCTGGTTCTCAGCGTCAGCGCTTTCTACCTGCTGCGCCGCCGGCATTTGGTGTTTGCGCGGCGGTCGTTCATGATCGGCCTGGCCGTGGCGACGGTCGCGGCAGTCCTCCAGGCGGTAACCGGGCACTGGAGCGCCAGGGGTGTCGCGGAAAACCAGCCCGGAAAACTCGCCGCCATGGAGGGGCATTTCCAGGCGATGGCCCCCGCCGATATGTACGTTGCCGGGTGGGTGGATGCGCGCGAGAAACGGGTGAGGGGCCTTCGCATACCTGGAGGATTGAGCTGGCTGGTGCATGGCGATCGGCGGGCGCCTGTGCCGGGACTCGACTCCTTTCCGGCGGCGGACCGTCCGCCGGTCAACGCCACGTTCCAATTCTATCACGGCATGGTGGCGATCGGCGTGAGTTTGATTGTGCTCTGCGGGATCGGGTGGATCGCCTGGTGGCGCGGTCGATTATTCGAGAACCGGCCGCTCCTGATCGTCTTCGTCGCTTCGGTGCTCGGACCCCAGATGGCAAACCAACTCGGCTGGTTCACCGCCGAGGTGGGGCGTCAACCGTGGGTGGTCTACGGGCTCCTGCGGACATCCGAAGGCCTGTCGCGCGCCGTGAAAGCCGAGCACATCATCGTATCGCTGGTGTTGTTCTCCGTGATTTACGCCCTGCTGTTCGCGGCGTTTGTGTACCTGCTCCACCAGAAGATTGTCACACGGGCCGGAGGAAACAACGGAGTCGGCGCCGGCACGGCGTGCCATCCCGCAACTGACAACCCGGAAGGAGGACTGACATGGACCTGCAGACGACCTGGTTCGTCCTCATCGGCGTGCTCTTCACCGGCTACGCCATGCTCGACGGCTTCGATTTCGGGGTCGGCACGCTTCATCTCCTCCACGCCTCGGACGACGATCGGCGAATCTCCCTGAATGCGATCGGGCCGGTGTGGGACGGCAACGAGGTCTGGCTCGTCACGGGCGGCGGCGCGCTGTTCGCCGCGTTCCCCGGGGTCTACGCCACCGTCTTTTCCGGCCTGTATCTCCCGTTCATGTTCCTGCTGTTCGCCCTGATCTTCCGCGCGGTGGCGATCGAGTTCCGGAGCAAACAGCCGATGCGCTGGTGGAGGCAGATGTGGGATGTCAGTTTCTGCGCTGGCAGTCTCGCCGCCAGCTTCCTCTTCGGGCTGGCGATGGGCAACATGGTCCATGGCATTCCACTCGATCGGAATCACGAGTTCGCCGGGGACCTGCTGGACCTGCTGAATCCCTACGCCGTCTGGATGGGAGTGACGACGGTCGCACTGTTCGCCATGCACGGCGCGATTTATCTCGCCATGAAAACGGAGGGAGAGATGCAGCGGCGTGTTCGCGGCTGGGTCGGGCGGTGCATCATTGCGTTCATCATCTGCCACGCCATTCTCTCCCTCGCGACCCTGCTCTACCTCCCGCACATGACGGAAACCATCAAACATCATCCCGTCTTCTTTCCCCTGGTGGTGATGGCCATCCTCGCGATCGCCAACATCCCGCGCGCCATCCATCTCGGGCGCGACTTTCAGGCCTTTCTTTCTTCGGGCCTCACCATGGCCCTGCTGATGACCCTGTTCGGGCTCGGTATCTTTCCGTTCATGGTCTATTCCAGTCCCGAGCCCGCCCACAGCGTAACGGCGTATTCCGGCGCGTCCTCCGAAAAGACCCTCGAGATCATGCTGATCATCGCGGGGATTGGAATGCCCGTGGTCCTCGCGTACACCTCGTGCGTGTATTGGATCTTCCGCGGAAAGGTGAAGTTATCGGAGACGAGCTATTGAGGCCGCCCGGCCCCACGCGGAATCCAAGCACGCCAGGCCGAGGTCACCCCTTCGTGTCCTTCGGGTTCTTCGTGGTGATTTAGCCGTCGCGGTGTCATGGACCCGCATCCGGAATCGAACAGCCGATGGCGCGCGTTCGCTCCGGGACGATCGGTCTTCCCGCCAGCGCGGCTTCGATGGCTTCACGGAGGTCGTGCCGCGTCGGCCGCGCCCGCTGCTGGCCCAAACGTGGAAACCAGTCGTCGATGCGTCCCCGGTAGACGATGCGCAGATCCTTTCCGAGCACCACGGCCTCCGGCGTGACAGTCGCGCCCGTGTACCGTGTCAGCAGCCGATGATCGTCCCGGAGCCCAATGCCCGGAAGGCGGTATTCCTCGGCGTGCTTGCGAATCCTGTCGCCGGTTTCGTCGGCGACAGGATGAACGAGCAGGAATTGCACCCTCTTGGGTTCGTAGGTCTCCACCAACCGGCGGATCTCCGGAGCGTACCGATTGCAGATGGGACAATCGACGCTCAGGAACAACAGGACCCGCAACACCTTGTTGGTGGAGGCCAATGGCCGGACGCGCTGGCCGCGGGCGTCCTCCAGCGCGAAGGTGCGTGGGTCCTGCAATGCCGCGCCCAGGGTCGGCGCATCGGCGAGTGCGCGGGAGCCGAGTCCCAGGGTGAGCAGACTCCAGAGGACGAGGTTCGATCTCTTCATCAGTTTGCGAAGGGGATCACGGGTTTGCGGAGGTGTGTTTGAGATTCGGTTCGATGCCGCGCAGGTTCGCGGCCGCGATGGCGTCATCCGGATTGACTTCCAGGGCCCGTGTGAATTGTGCAATGGCCTCGTTGGTCCGGCCAAGCGTGAGATAGATGTTTCCCAGGCTCCCGATGGCCTGGTTGTCCCGCGGATCCAGCCGCGTCGCGTTCTCGAACGCGTCGCGCGCCTCGTCCAAGCGCCCCAATTCCATCAGGGCCACGCCGAGATTGAAGTGCGCCCGGGGATAGTCCGGGCGGATCGCCAGCGCTTCCTGGAATTCACGAATGGCTCCGCGGAAGTCCGCCCGGAATCCGTGCAACGTTCCCAGGATGTAATGGGCCTCCGGATCATCGGGATCACGGCGCAGCCTGGTTTCGGCGAAATCCAAAAACACCCGCTGCGACTTGTCGGCGTATGCATTGGCGAGGCGGGCGAGGTCGGAGGAAGTCCCGACCAGCACCTGGAACCACAACTCGGCCATTTCGTCGTTGGAACTTGGCCCGTAGCGCACCTGGACGGGAGGGGCGTGGGGATTCACCGGGTTGTTCGTCGAGTTGTCGTAGACATATCGCATGGAAAGGACCGTCCCGGCGGGCAGGGTCACGGGACGGCTATAGCGGTAGTCACCCTGCCAGTTAAAGTCCCAACGCGGGATCTCCAGCAAGGCTCGGCGATTCCCATCGGGAAGCACCGCCGTGGCGGTCATCCGCCGGGCCAGGTAATGCGCATGCGGAAGAACGCCCAGCACGGACACCGGCACCGGCAGCGTGAACGAGTCGGTCACGACGTAGTTGGAATCACCCGGGGGAATGTCCATCGACAGGGACGTAAGGACCATTTTGAATGGAAGCCGGGCGGGGGGCCGGTCGGTGAAATAGAAACCCACCGACGCCCGAAATGACTCCGGCTTGCCCGTTGGATTCATGTGAACCTGAAGCACGAGATCGCTGTCCTTTTCCAGAACCCAGGGCATTCCCTCCGGCGCCGGGCTCGGGACCTTTCCCGGCTGGTAGGCGAGGAATTGCCCCTCCGGAATAACCGCGCTGTCCGGCTTGTTCATTCCCGGAAAGCCGGGCGCCGCCTCACGTTCCGCCCATCGTCGCGATTGGCGGGTCCGATCGATAAACATGAAGGCGTGGTGAACGACCCGGACGTTCTCCGGCCGAAATTCCACGGCACGCACGTAACGGCGTGCCGGCACCGGGATCGGCAGGACGAAATTGCGATAGACATCCCGACCTTCGGCCGGAACAGCGAATGGAACCGGCATCGTCACGACAAGGTCCGGCGCGCCCAGGTGCCACCCGACGGTCCAGGTCGGCGGCGGCGGCAGTTGCGAGGCGTCGCCCTCCGGCCCGCCGTTGCGAATCCACCGTTGGAATAGCGCCATCTCCTCCGCCGTTAATCGGCGGTCTCCCTCGAATTCGCCGGGCGCCGAATCCGGGAGCCATGGCGGCATCAGTCCCTCGCTGAGCACCCGGTCGATTTGTTTGAGGTGTCGATGGACGTCCGCGTAGGTGACGAGATCGAAGGGTGCCGCTTCTCCAGGATGATGACACGGTGCGCACCGGCTCCAGATCACCGGGGCCAGGTCGGCGGCAAAAGTGGGCGATGCCACGAGTTTCACCGGGGCCGGCGGCGGCGACTCCGTGCCCTGGTGATCGGGTACGAAAGACGCGGAAGGCGATCTCTCGGACGACCGCCGTGTCACCATGGCGGCAAGGGTCGCCAGCACGCCGGCGGAGGCGACAACGAGCGCCAGCCATCCGAAGTGGCGTCTCGAGGACGACTGCCCGACGGACGCCCGCGGAGGCGACACCGCGATGTCTTTCCGCGCCGCAGCTCGGCCCGATTTCCTCGCTGCGACCCGACGACGCTTCTTCATGCTGCAATCGACAGCCAAAGGAGCATCAGCCACGACGGTTCGCTTCTGCGCAAATACCTCGGGCACGCCGACAAGCTAGGGAACCGCGGGTTCACGCGGACCACATTTAGGGCGTACGGCGATCGAATGCGAGAAGGGACGGGTTTCACGCGTGAGTCCACGACGGCGCCCCAATAGGCGGGTGAACAGAAGGACGCGAAGGAAATGAAGAACCCCAACGTCGAAGAGGGATTCCGGCGGGACCAGGGCCGAGAGCGCAAAGGGTTTGCTGATGCGTACCACGCCGACCCCTGTAAAGATTCCGAGTCATGTTCCGTCAGGACTACATCCTCCGGATGATCGAGGAATTCGCGCGGCGCCTGGCGCGAATCACCGCACTCCGGAAGGGCGGGGAATGGGAAGCGGCCGAGAGGGCGATCGATGAGGAATTCAAGGAACTCCTCGGCGCGCAATCCAAGGGCATCGCCGAACTCTCCGAGACCGAACTGCTGGCGCTCATTCTCCAGGGCGGCGGCGGCCTCAGGGTCCGGGATCGGACCTTGCTGACCGTCGCCTTCCTGAAGGAAGCCGCCGATGTCGCGGATGGGTCAGGTCGCGACTCTGTGCGGGACGAACTCCTTCTTCGGGCTCTCTTTCTCCTCTTGAATCTCATCGGCCGAGGGGACTACTCGGAGTGCCCGCAATTCGTTCCAACCGTGGAATGCCTGCTGGAAGGGCTCGCCGGACGTCCCCTCCCGCTCCACACCCAGGCGCTGCTCATGCAGCACTTCGATCGCGCCGGAGACTTTGGGAAGGCCGAGGACTTCCTGTTCGGGATGCTCGAGAGGGCGCCGGAGGACGCAGACCTGATCCAACTCGGGCTCGACTTCTACGACCGCCTGCTGGCGCTCAATGACGAGACGCTCGCCGCCGGAAATCTTCCTCGCGCCGAGATTGAATCGGCCGCAAACGAGTTAAGGGAACGTCTCAGCGGGCGACGGCCTAAGAGACTGTCTGAAGAATAAGTGGGGTCCTGTTTTCGCGGAAAAGGCCCTATGGCGAGGCGCGACGAGGGAGCATACCCGCCAGCGGTCTGTGACCGAGGAGCAACGAAGCCAGAGGGCCTTTTCCGCGAAAACCCTCCGGGCGACAGGTCTTTTGCGCGAGGCCTTCGTTGGCTCGAGCGTCACAGCCCGCTGCGGGGATGCTCCGGTCTCGCCGCCTCGGCCTCGCACAAAATCCCTCGTCGCAGGACTCCAATTATTTTTCAGACAGTCTCTAAGAGAGGTCCTCAATCCGTGTGATGTGAAGAATGGCACACCGGGTGACGCATTCCGCGAAGCCTTCCGGGTCCACGTTCATTCCGACCTCGACGGTGTTCCTCGTGACCCAGGCCATGTCGTGGTTTGCACGATCACTGGCCACGCGGCGGCACCGGCGTGCCTTCTGATCGTCGAACCTCCCGGACCTGGGCGGGGTTGATGGACAGGGATCCAAGAAGGGGCGATTCGGCGCGCAAGGCATCCGGTTGGACCTCCACCTGGCGGGCCAGGATCCTGGATCCATTCTCGAGCGCGATCCGGAAGGTTTCCTCCCCCGGTTCGGTCCGGGCCAACTGAACGACCGCCGCCTCCGAGCCGGCCGCGAACTTACGGTAGCCGAACAGCAGCGAACCCATCGTCACGGTATTGGTCGAGACGCCTCTCAGATCGCCGTCGAAGAAATCCCCCTCGCTCAGAAACACGCCAATTCTCCCCGCGTCGAGGCGACCCTGGAGTTCCGGCGTCGGCGGCACAAACTCAATCCGCGCGACGTTCAGGACAGAGATGAGGGATCCCGAGAGATCGCCGCCCAGGCGGATGACCGACTCGTCCGCGGAGGCGATCGGTGCGACCACAATCGAGCCCCCGCGCAGAACCAGGCGGGGGTAGCCCGTTTCGGGCACGTAACCCGCGCCGCGAGCGCCCAGGGCGGCGTGTCCGAATTGCGCCGTCACGGCCGTGGCATCCGATCCGCTTGCCACCACCATCCCCGCGCGCACGGACTGTCCCAGATTGACATTGGCGCGTCCGAGGGGCCGCCACTGGTGGCCGTCCCTGGAAATCTCCGCCACGACGGCGCCGCCGACCCGGCTTAGTCGCAGCCAGGCGGGCAGCGAGAGGACGACATTCGTCACCCGCATCGTCATGCCGCCCGCGATCTGCCGGTACTGAAAGCAGAGTCCGGTCCCCGCCCGCTGCCCCACGAAGGCGTAGGCGGCGGCCTCCCCGGCGTTGTCGCGCAAGGTGAGACCGGCCATGGCCTCGGGCGCGGTGCCGTCGAAGGACCGGAGCTCGCCAAGCACCTGGCCGGATGCCTCCAACTGTCGTTGCGCCAGGAAACAACTGTCGGCATTCCCATGCAGTCCGCTGCCCCCGCCGGTCACCGTCCATCCCTGGGTGTCCGCCACGACCCGACCGGCGAGGGCGTTGCCCACGGGCGTCCGGGTCCATTCGAGGCCGCTTTCCCCCGAACCGCCCTCGGTTGGGGCATTCGTCACGGAATCCGGCTGCGGATTCGACTCGGGAAAGATGAGTTCCATCATTTGCTCCGGCGTCACCCGGACCGGATCGCCGCCAGGGGGTTGGATGGTCCAACCGTTCGTCGCGAAGGTGACTTCACCGCTGAGGGTGGTGCCGTCGAGCGTCCGCAGCCGCCCCTCGCGCGCGAAGAGCGGTCGGGCGCAACAGGCGGCGAGCAGGAGGATCCATGCGGCTCTCATCGCTGGTAGATCGGGACGTAGTTCCACGGAATGGCGAGGACCGCGGTATAGACCGCCGTGGCGTAGATCGGCCCAAGTCCGTTCGACCCCATGTCCATGGAGCCGTCCCAGTAGGCGCGATCCGCTTCATGCACGACCTGTCGCAGGAGCTGCGTCTTCATTCGCGGATACCAGGCGCGCCAGATGTCGCTGCCGACCATGTATTGTGCGGGGACCGCGTAGAAGGTGCCATAGGTGAACCACTCGCGCTGCCCGAAGTTCTTGATGAGATAGGCGGAGCCCTTCTTGACCAGCGGATCCTCGTAGAGACCGCACACCTGCAGGGAATAGATCGCGGCCGCCGTCCGCGCATAGCCGGGCGCGCGGTTTGCCGGCTGGTACGTGAAGCCGCCCGAAGGGGGATCGTAGCAGCTCTTCACATAGCGCACGGCGCGGTTGATCGTCTCCTGCGGCACGTCGATGCCGGCATTCTTGGCGGCCCGCAAAGCGACAACCTGAAGGACGGTCACCGAGATGTCCGCATCCTGGGCGATCGGCCGGTACCGCCAGCCGCCTTCCGCGTTTTGGCAACTGATGATGAGTTTGATCGCTCGATCCAGTTTCGATTTGATGTCCGCCGCCTGTGTCTGCCCGTACAACTCCGCCAGGGCAATGGTCGCGATCCCGTGGTTGTACATGTACTGGCCGAGGGTCCGGTCGCCGAACGTCCCGTCCGGCTTTGCCACATCCAGCAGGTACTGCAGACCGGCCCTCGCAACCCGACCCTGTTCGCCCTCTCCCGGGAGATTGCCCGTGGCGAGAAAGGCCATGAGGACATAACCCGTCATGGCCACGGGATGGCGCCGCTCAAAATCCGTCATGCCCCAGGAGCCATTCGGCAGTTGCTTCGACGCAAGAAACCGAATCCCGCCTTCAATCACGCTTGCGGTCTCCGGGTCGACCACCGGGAGATCCGTGGACCGGGACGCCGCGGCGTCATCGTTGGATTGCGTCGCCGAAGCCGCCTGCGGTGGCGATGCATCCGTCGCGGCCGCTGGCTGTCCAACGCGGACCGGCGATCGCGGGCGCGCGTCCGGCTGGGATGCGGGTGGATCTGCCGAGACCGCCGGAGACTGGCCGCCCATCGATAGAACCAGGAGGAGACCTGCCGTCCCGAACCAACGCCGGACCGTGTCCGCGCGCCGAGTGGATTCGCGAGCCCTCATCGCGGCGCCTCGCGCACCTGGTCCGACAGGTTCTTGAGGTACTGCTCGATCATCGGGGCGTACTCCTGCGGATAATGTTCTCCCTGCGATTGGAGGAGCGCGGCCCGCTCGCGCGCCGGCAGCCCAATAAACCGGCCGGACCCGGAGGCGGAGCCCCGCGGGCCCTCTGCCCCGCCGGCGCCGTAGAAATTTCCCGCGTCACCGACGCCGCGACCCGATTGCGATCCCGGTGTCCGTCCCCGACCACGTCCGCGTCCCTGGCCCATTTGCTTGCCTTCGCCGCCCTGCCCCTGGCCCTCACCCGGCTGCTGTCCCATGCCGGCCACGGCAAGATCCACGGCTGCGGCGGCCTCTGCGAGGGCCTCCTGGGCGGTGCTGGCCTCGCCCTGGGCCTGCACCTGTTCGCCTCCCTCCGCGGCGGCATTGCCCTCGGTCAGGGCGCGATCCGCCCGTTCCAGGGGGTCACGGATCATGCGCGGGAGCCTGCCCATGCGACCGGACGTCGCCGGCCGGATCCGTTCGTTGGCGTTCTTGAGACTGCGTGCCATCGACTGGATGGCCTCGGTCGAGAGCGCCGAGTTCACGTCCTGCTGGGCATCCTTGATCATCTTCGCGAGTTCCTCGAGCGAGGGTTGCTCCTGCGGAACGCCCAGCATGTCCTTCAATTGCGCGGCACGATCTTCGAGGATTCGGCGGGCGCGCACCAGGTTGTCGAGGGCCTCATCCTGGGGCGGCCGGGCGCGGGCTGCCCGGGACCCATCCAATTCGCTCCCGGCGACAACCATCTGCGTGGCGGCGTCCGCAAGGTAGGTTGCGGCTTCCTGCGCGGTGGCGGGAACCGCGCCCTCGATCTCGCGGGTTTCCCCGGCGAGGGAAGTCTGGTCGCGGCCGATCTCGACCGGGGGCCGGGCGGCGGCTTTGCGCACGACGCGCGCCGTCTCCCCGATCAGGGCCCGTTGATGCTCGATGACGGCGATCAGCCGTTTGAGGAGGTCTTCAAGCTGGGCCAGTTCCTTCGCCGCCGCATCGAGGGACGCGAGCTGCTGGTCGATCGTGTCGAGGGCCTTGGAGAGCGCGTCGATGGCGGCCTGTTGGGCGCCTGGATCATTGGCCCCCTGGCCGAGCGAGCGCTGGGAGGTCCGCATCCGGTTCATGGCCTCGTGGAGCTGATCGGCGATGGCCTGCGAATCCAGTCCTGCTCGATTCGCCGTGTCATCCGCGCGGTCCCCGAGGTCCCCCTGCCGCGGCGCCAGGGGTCGAAGTTCATTCGGTTTGGTCTCCACGGCCGCCGCGTCCTCCTTCAATTCGCGCTCCTGGCGGATGAGTTCCGCGACGTCCTCGCGAACCTGTCGAAGGTTGGAGAGCGGATCCGAAGTGGCACGCCGCTGCTTTTCCAGCATGTCGATCCGCTGCTGCAGAAGGCGACGCGCCGAATCCAAGCGGGCGGCGGCGAGTTCCTGTTGGGTCGCCGCCGTCAGGCGACGGGCGCGCAGCTCCTTCGGGGCGGCCGCATCGAGCACCGCGCGCGCCTCCTGCAGGCGTCCGACCGCTGCCTGCATCTGCTCGCCGGCCGCGGTGTCGAGCGCGGCGACATCCCCCCGCAGAACGTCGCTGTCATCGACCAGGATGGCCTCCTGCTTGCGGACCTTCTCCAGGGCGGGGGAACGCTCCGTCAACTCCCGAGTCGTTTCGTGCACCTCGTCCTGGCGCGCGGCCAGGCGATCGACATCGTCCAGTGCGCCGCGCAAGGCCTCGATCTCATCCGGGGGCGGCAACAGGAGCTTCGCCAGGTTTCGCAGCAAGCCGCGGGCGACGCGTTGACGCCCGGGGACGCTCCACAACCGCCCCGCCTCGAGGTCGGTGACGGCCGCACCCAGCACGGACCCCAGATCCCCCACCTCCGGAGCGCGGAGGGCTTCGGCCGCCCGGGATGCGGCCTCATTGTCGGGATCGCCGCTCCAGGTGCGCAGCCGATTCAGAACCGAGGCCACCTCGTCGCGCAGCGATTGCTGGTCGGTGACCTGGAGCTGCAGCGAGATCTGCTGGTTCTCAGAGAGCCAGTCTCGTTTCCGTCCGGCCGCCGATTCCGCCAGGTCCGCCGACTCTCGCATCGAGGTCTGTTGGCGCTCGGCGAGTTCCTGGAGCCTGGCCGCCACCCCCGCCAGCTCCTGCTGGCCCTGGTATTCGAGAAGGATCTGCCGAAGTTTGAGCCCGACGGTCTTCTGGGTGCTGAAGGCCTCCAGGAGGTTCGCGCGCTGCTCCCCGGCCGTCGACGCCTGGCGCACGCCCTGGATGAGCTCGATCACCCGCGCCATGTCCTCACCGCTCAGGTGGCCGAGAACGCCGTGGATGGCCTGAAGCAACTGAAGGTCCTCGCCGCCAAGTGCGTTCCGTTGAAATTCACCGATGATCGCGTCCAACTGCGTCCCCACCCGATCGGTCAGGGCGCGCAACTGCTCCTGGCCAACCTCCGTCTGCGTCAGGCGATCCGGCGCCTCGGCGCCCGGGCAGGCCGACACCAGGAATGCCATCGAGACAAGGCCGAGCGCCGCCCACCGGGAATAGCCTGCGAAGAAGACCTCGAGGAGGCGTCCCGACCGGCGCAACCGGAGGTGCGGCGCAAACACCGTTTCCGGATCGGGCTCGCCCCCCCGAAGCGCAGGGTCCGTCCTTCTCAGCGTGTCGGTCTTCATGTCGATGACTTCATGGGCCCGGAGGCTTTGCGAGAATGATCCGGCCCAGGGATTCGTTCAACCGTTCCTGTCCCTGCGCAACTCCGCCCAGCCGGCCGATGGCATCCCCGGCCCTTCCGAGGAGATCGGCGCGCTTCTCCGCCTCCGAGACAACCCGCAGGAGATAATGCTGGCTCCTCCCGATGCCCGGCCCATCGACGGTGTTGCGGTCTGCCGCTTCGATCCAGAACTCGATCAGGGCGCCTTCCGGCGGCGGGGGTTTCACCGAGGAGAGCGACCACTCGAATCGGCGGCGCACCGTCGCGGGGCTTTCCCCCGCGAGATCCATCTCGATGGCCGACGGCGCGCCGTTGGTCGACCCCGCGGGCTCGTGCCTCAGTCGAAGCGACGCGAGTCCGAAGTCGTCAACCGCCTCAAAGGAAAGGAGCACCGTGCCCCGGCTTGTGGCGAGCTCCTCGCGGCGGGCCGGCAGGATCATCCGCACGGCCGGGGGACGATCGGCGGCGACTTGAATCGCGTACACAGCCGAGTCACGCGAGGCGATGCCCGCGGCATCCACCAGATCGAGTGTAAAACTGCTCAGGCGCGGGTCCTCGGCGAGGAAACCGCCATCGAACCGGGAGGGGGCGTTCGTGCTCACCGAGGCGTTGACGATTCGATCCAACCCGCCCAACCGGATCGCGGCGCTCCGAAGCGGCTGGCTCGCCACTCCCGCAAGGTGCAAGGCGCTTCCCCGCAGCACCACCATTTCCGAGGGCGGCAAGACCCGATCCGGGAGGCCGGTGTAGGCAGGCAGGTGCTGGGTAATCACCAGATTCGTCGCCGCGGGCCGTGGCAGGACCTCGACGCGAAACTCGGGACTCTCGGCGTCATACACCCGAATCCGATACTCGAAGGAGGCCGGCAGATTGGCGAGCACCCGCTCAAAGCGGCCGCGCCGCTTCGGATCCGCGTCCAGCGACAGCGTCTGCAATCGGCCCGAGGCGTGCCGAAGGATCAGGTCTCCCGACTTTGGCACCACGCCCTCGACCACCGCTTCGATCGCCAGGTCATCGCCCCGCCCGATGCTTCGCGGACCCGTGATGGAGAGGAAATGGGTCTTGCGCGGGACAGGTAATTCCTCCAGGCACGCGCGGCGAAAGAGCACCGCCGTATCCGGCCATCCCGCCACAGCGATCAGGGCCGCCGCCACGAAGAGGGGAACCACGGCCCTCAGGGTCCTTTGGAGGGACCTGCCCGGAACGAGAGAACTCGGGTCGAGCGAGCGCGCCGCCTCGCAGGCGTCACGGGTCAGCCGATCGACGAAGGCCCCGGCGCCGGGATCGTCCAGGGGAAGCCGGGCCAATTGCAGCGCGCTGATGAGGCGGCTGCGGAGCTCGGGCCGCCGACGTTCCACGTAAAGGGCCAGGGCGTCCTGTCGAGGCATGCGCAGGAACGGAATGCCGAGCCAGCGGACGAGCACGGCGCCTGTCGCCGCCAGGTTCAGGACTGCCAGGACCAGGCGCGCCAGCCGCGGCAATTCCAGCCACCAATCGAGGATCATGCCCGCCCCGAGAATCCCGACAGCGACGGCGGATCCGCGCAGCGCGCCGTCCGCCACGATCAAGCGGGCCAGGCGGCGGCGAATCGGCAGGACACTCTTCCAGAGGTCCCGAGCCGTTGCGGGCTGTGACCCCAAGCCCGCGGGGGCGCGGCCATGGGATTTCGGCTCGGGCGATGAGGGCTCGGCTATGGGCAAGCGGGGACACGATTGCAGCAGGGACCGACACAAAACAACCCGGATCCGCGGGGGTCAAAGGGGACGGGGTTAGGAGCGGGGTTGGCCGGTTCCAAGAAACGCATTGACACCGCCCGGAGGCTTGCATAATAGAGGGCTTCCAAACTGGGCCGCAGCCGCTACGGACAACACAGCCCGCGCCGGGAATTGGGACGGGCTGAGTGTCTTTTCGTCGTGTCGCAGGCTCAGGACACAACGAAGGCGCCCATGTAGCTCAATTGGTAGAGCACGTCCTTGGTAAGGACGAGGTCACCGGTTCAAGCCCGGTCATGGGCTCCAATTTCACGAACGACCGACCTGGGTGCGCGCCCGTCAATGCACGCGAGAACAGAACGACCAAAAGTCTAGGAGTTTAGGCAATGGCTAAGGAAAATTTTCAACGGACGAAACCGCACGTGAACGTGGGCACGATCGGCCACGTCGATCACGGCAAATCGACCCTCACCGCCGCAATCGTGGAGTGCCAGGCCCGAAAGGGCCTCGCCAAACGCATCTCGTACGCGGACATCACCAAGGGGGGTACCGTCCGTGATGAAACCAAAACCGTCACGATCGCCGTGTCTCACGTGGAATACGAAAGCGACCAGCGCCATTACGCCCACGTCGATTGCCCCGGTCATGCCGACTACATCAAGAACATGATCACCGGCGCCGCCCAGATGGACGGGGCGATCCTCGTCGTCAGCGCCGCCGACGGTCCGATGCCCCAAACCCGCGAGCACATCCTCCTTGCAAGGCAGGTCGGCGTCCCCGCGATCGTCGTTTACCTCAACAAGGTGGACCTGGTCGATGACCCCGAACTCCTCGACCTGGTCGAGATGGAGATCCGGGATCTCCTGAGCAAATACCAGTTCCCGGGGGAGACCACGCCGGTGATCCGTGGGAGCGCCACTGCCGCGATGGCCGGCAAACCCGAGGGCGAGAAATCCATCTCTGACCTCCTGGCCGCCATTGATTCCTTCGTGCCGCTGCCGACGCGCGAGGTCGACAAGCCGTTCCTCATGTGCATCGAGGACGTGTTCAATATTGAAGGCCGCGGGACGGTCGTCACCGGCCGGGTCGAGCGCGGTCTGCTCAACCGGATGGATGACGTCGAGATCGTGGGTCTTCGCGACACGCGCAAGACGGTGGCGACGGATATCGAGATGTTCCGCAAGCTCCTGGACAAGGCGCAGGCCGGCGACAACGTCGGCGTTCTGCTGCGGGGCACCAAGAAGGACGAGGTGGAGCGCGGGATGGTGCTGGCGAAGCCGGGAAGCATCACGCCCCACACCAATTTCAAGGCCGAGGTGTACGTCCTGTCGAAGGAGGAGGGCGGCCGGCACACCCCGTTCTTTACCAATTACCGGCCCCAGTTCTATTTCCGCACCTCGGATGTCACGGGCACGGTGGCCCTGCCTCAAGGCGTGGAGATGATCATGCCGGGCGACAATGTCTCGGTCGAGGTATCGCTCATTGCGCCAGTGGCGATGGAGCGAGGTCAACGGTTCGCCATCCGCGAGGGTGGGCGAACGATTGGCGCCGGCCGAATCACGGAGGTGGTCACCTGAGCCTTGACACCCAACCCGCCGGCCGGGGTCGGATCCGCCGGATTCGAACTTGCACGGAGGGCAATCCCTGCGTTCAAGGTTGGTCTGGATCCGGGTCCACCGGAATCGCACGACAGGGCGTTAGCTCAATTGGTAGAGTAGCGGTCTCCAAAACCGTTGGTTGGGGGTTCGAGTCCCTCACGCCCTGCCAGCGATCGGACGGTGCCGGAGGGGTGGCAGAGCGGTCGAATGCGGCGGTCTTGAAAACCGTTGTGCGGTAAAACGCACCGGGGGTTCGAATCCCTCCCCCTCCGCCAAATCCCATGAACAGCACGACAAGTTTCATCGTCTGGTCGGTTGTTGTCGCCGTCGCCTTCGCCGCGATCTGGCGGCTCGGATGGCTGGCGCGTGTGACCAAGTACGTCCGGGAGACCCGCGAGGAATTGCGGAAATGCGCCTGGCCCAGCCGCGACGAACTCTGGGGGTCCACCGTCCTGGTGATGGTCTCGACCGCGATGCTCGGCGCCTTCACGGTGTTGGTCGACATCGTGATGGCCTGGGTCGTCAGTAGTATCGTCTGAACCGCCCTCCTCCTCATGCGCCACCGCTGGTTCGTCCTGCACACGCTCTCCGGCCAGGAACAGAAGGTTAAGGAGAACATCGAAAAGCGTTCCCGTGCCGAGGAAATGTCCGAGTTCATTTCCGAGGTCCTCGTGCCCATGGAGAAGGTGGCCGAGGTACGCGGCGGCAAGAAGACGGTGTCCCTTCGAAAACTGCATCCCGGCTACGTGTACATCCAGATGGCGCTCGTGGACGACGAGCACCGGCTGCTCGATCGGCCGTGGTATTTCATCCGCGAGACCCCTGGCATCATCGGATTTGTGGGAGGCGAACGCCCCGTCGAGGTCGAGGAGGACGAGATGGCCGCCATCAAGACACAGATCGCCGAGTCCGAGGACGCCGAGCGACCCAAGGTCAGCTTTGTGGTCGGCGAGACCGTCAAGATCAACGACGGGCCCTTCCTCAACTTCAACGGCGTCATCGAGGAGATCGACAACGACAAGGGCAAACTCAAGATCACGGTGAATGTCTTCGGCCGGAACACCCCGGTGGAACTTGAATATTGGAAGGTGGAAAAGGCTTAACCCCTCACCCTCATGGCAAAAAAGGTTACCGCGCAGATCAAGCTTCAGATCCCGGGAGGGCAGGCCAATCCGGCACCTCCGGTCGGCCCCGCCCTCGGTCAGCACGGCGTCAACATCATGGCCTTCTGCAAGGAGTTCAACGCCCGCACCAAGGACTCCGGGGGCATGGTGGTTCCCGTCGTCATCACCGTCTACCAGGACAAATCGTTCACGTTCATCACAAAATCCCCGCCCGCCTCGGCCCTGCTCAAGAAGGCCGCGGGGATCGCCTCCGGCGCCAAGAATCCCAGCAAGGAAAAGGTGGGCACCGTCACCCGAAAGCAGATTCTCGAAATCATCAAAACCAAGAAAGACGACATCCATGCCACCTCGGAGGAGGCCGCCGTCCGCGTGATTGCCGGCACCGCGCGCAGCATGGGCATCGAAGTCGTCGACTGAACCCCCAACCGGCGGGAGGGCCGACCCGGGCCCGTTCGGACCGCCATCTCCCATGCGCAGCAAACGCTACCGTAAAGCCGCCTCGCAGATTCAGCCCGAGCGATCCTATCCCCTGAAGGCCGCCATTGAGGTCCTCCATCAGCTCCCGAAGGCCAAATTCAACGAGACCGTGGACCTGTCGTTCCGGCTCGGCGTGGACCCCCGCCAGTCCGACCAGATGGTCCGCGGCACCGTCCCCCTGCCCCATGGCAGCGGCAAGACCGTGAGGGTCCTGGTCTTCGCCAAGCCGGGCGCCGCCGCCGACGCGGCCCGCGGCGCGGGCGCTGAGTTCGTCGGCTTCGAGGATCTCATCAAGAAATGCTCCGAAGGCTGGTCGGACTTCGACATCGCTGTCGCCACGCCGGAGGCCATGGTCGAGGTTCGAAAGCTCGGAAAAGTCCTTGGGCCGCGCGGCCTGATGCCCAATCCCAAGACGGGGACGGTCACCGACGACACCGCCAAGGCGGTGCGCGAGTTCAAGGCCGGTCGCGTGGAATTCAAGGTCGACAAGACCGGAAACCTGCATGTACCCGTCGGAAAGGTCGCGTTCCCGCCCCAGCAGCTCGAGGAAAACGCCCGGGCGGTCTTCGAGGCGGTGAGCAAGGCCCGTCCCTCGGCCGCCAAGGGAATCTTCATCCGCACCTGCGTCATCTCCAGCACGATGGGACCGGGCCTCCGGATCGATGCCCGGGAAATCACCCATTAACCCCCTTCGCCGCCGACCATGCGTCCAGAAAAGAAAGCCATCAACGCCGACTACGTGGCGCGTCTTCAGCAGTCCCCGTTCCTGATCGTCACCGATTACACCGGTCTCCGGGTCCAGCACTTCAACGAATTGCGCAAGCGGCTCCGTCCCTCGGGGGCCGAGATCCACGTCGTCAAGAACACGGTCTTCAAGCTCGCCGCGCGCGAGGCCGGCATCGCGGACCTGGGAGGGACCCTGGCCGGCCAGGTGGCGGTCGTGACCGGCCCGAAAGACATCGCCGCGGCCGCCAAGGTCCTCAAGACCTTCGCCGCCGAATTCGAGAAGCCCAAGGTCCGTTTTGGATACCTCGACAACCAGCACGTGGACGCCGCCTCCCTGGCGGCGCTCGCCGAATTGCCGCCCCTGGAGGTTCTGCGCGGGCGGATGCTGGGCCTGTTCCAGGCGCCCTCAGGCGCGTTGGTGCGCCTCCTCAACGAACCGGCTGCCGCGCTCGCGCGTGTCTTGAAGGCGAAGGCGGAACGGGAGGAGAAGGCCGCCTGAAGGAACCATCGCTTTCCGCGGCGACGAACCGCCGTGGGACAACCGAAACCCTGGAGTAAATCGTCGGCCGACGGGCCCGCCGGCTGAAACGGTTCGCGGCTGCGGACCACGACGAGACTGAAAGTCAACATGGCAGACATCAACGCAATCGCAGATCAGCTCGGCAAAATGACGGTCCTGGAAGTGGCCGAACTGGTGAAAAAACTCGAAAACGACTGGGGCGTCAGCGCCGCCGCGCCCGTGGCGGTCGCCGCCGCGCCGGGCGGTGGGGGGGCTGCCGCCGCGGCACCCGCGGCCGAAGCCCAGACCGAGTTCGACGTCATTCTGGCGTCCTTTCCGGCGGACAAAAAGATCGCCATCATCAAGGCCGTTCGTGAGATCAAGGCCGGTCTGGGCCTTGCCGAGGCCAAGAAGCTCGTGGAAGAGGCCCCCCGGGCGGTGCTTGAAGCCGCGCCGAAGGCGGAGGCCGATACGGCAAAGAAGAAACTGGAGGACGCTGGCGCAAAGGTGGAAATCAAGTAGATTCGGCGTCCGATATGGACGGGGCGAAGGCCTCGTTCCCGTCCGTTCAAAACCTAAGTCATTGAGAATCAGCCCGCTGTGTCCGATGGCCGTCCCGGGCGGAGGGACGCGGGGGGCTCAAAACCAGCAAAGCGGGAAGCCGGCGCCGGCCGGGCTCCTGCTTTTTTATTGTTCCGCCCGGAAAGAACGATCACGGCCGGCACAGCCGAGAAGCTCCTAAGCACTTACAACCATGGCTCAGCGCGCGACGGAACGGACGAACTTTGGCAAGATTCGCGAGGTTATTGCCCCACCCAACCTCATCGAACTGCAGGTCAATTCCTACGAGGAATTCCTCCAGCGCGACGTGGCCCCCTCCCGGCGGAAAAACACTGGCCTCCAGGCGGTATTCACCGAGGTCTTTCCCATCGAAAGCTATGACGGGAAGGTTGTCCTGAAGTTTCACAGTTACGACATCGGCGACCCGAAGATCGACTGGCTCGAGTGCATTCGTGAGGGCCTGACCTACGGCGCGCCACTCCACGTGACGTTCCATCTCGAGGAGGAATCCGGGATCAAGGAGGAGAAGGTCTTCATGGGCGAACTGCCCTTGATGACGCCCCAAGGCACCTTCGTGATCAACGGCGCCGAGCGCGTCATTGTCAGCCAGCTTCACCGCTCTCCGGGGCTTGCCTTCGAGGCGACGCAGCATGCCAACGGCAAGATGCTCCACGGCTTCCGTATCATTCCCGACCGTGGCTCCTGGTACGAGGCCCAGTTCGACACGAGCGACCTCCTTTACGTCTATCTCGATCGCAAGAAGCGCCGCCGAAAATTCCTCGTCACCACGTTTTTCCGGGCCCTGGCCTTCCTCGACGACAAGGAAAAGGGCGACGAGAAGATCCGTGGCACCGACCTCGAGGTCCTTCGCCTCTTCTATGACATCGAGGAACTCACGGTGAAACAGGCCGAGGCCCTCGACGACATCCAGAACAAGGTCCTCATCGAGGACGCGATGGACCTGGACAAGGGGATCGTCGTCGCCCGCGCCTTCGAACCGCTTTCCAAGGTCGTCGTCCGCCAGATCGCGGAACTCGGCATCAACAAGATCCGGGTGGTCGACACTACAGTTGACGAAGGGATCGTCATCAAATGCCTCAAGAAGGACCCCACCCGCAACGAGGACGAGGCGCTTAAGGACATTTACCGCCGCCTGCGCCCAGGCGATCCGCCAACGGCCGCGAATGCGCGGGCCTTGATCAAGCGCCTGTTTTTCGATCCCAAACGCTACGACCTCGGGCGGGTCGGCCGTTACAAGATCAATCAGAAACTCAACCTGCCCGACAAGCTCGACTCGCGAATCCTCACCAAACAGGACCTCATCGCCGCCACGCGCTACCTGCTGGGGTTGAAAAAGGGCGAGGGCAGCCTGGACGACATCGACCACCTCGGCAGCCGCCGCGTGCGTACCGTCGGCGAACTCCTCGCCAACCAGTGCCGGGTCGGCCTGGCCCGCACCGAGCGGCTCGTCAAGGAGCGCATGACGCTCTTCGACCAGAGCATGGACACGATGACGCCCCAGAAGCTCATCAACCCCAAGGCGCTCTCCGCCGTCATCCGGGACTTCTTCGGCCGGTCGCAGCTCAGCCAGTTCATGGACCAGATCAATCCCCTGGCCGAACTGACCCACAAACGCCGCCTCTCCGCCCTTGGGCCCGGCGGTCTCTCACGCGATCGCGCCGGGTTCGAGGTGCGCGACGTTCACCCGTCCCACTATGGCCGGATCTGCCCGGTCGAGACCCCGGAAGGTCCGAACATCGGCCTGATTGCCTCGCTGGCGACGTTCGCGCGGATCAATGACTTCGGCTTCATCGAGACCCCCTATCGCAAGGTCGAGAACGGCCGGGTCACGGCGCAGATTGAGTATCTCACGGCCGACCGGGACGAGAATTATGTCATCGCCCAGGCCAATGCCGCGATTGACGATAAGAGCCATTTCGTGACTGAGCGCGTCACGTGCCGCCGGAAGGGCGATTTCATCGATTCGGAACCCAAGCAGGTCGACTACATGGACGTGTCGCCGAAACAACTGGTCTCGGTCGCGGCCTCGCTCATTCCGTTCCTCGAACACGATGACGCCAATCGTGCGTTGATGGGTTCGAACATGCAGCGGCAGGCGGTTCCGCTGCTGGTGACCGAGGCGCCCTTTGTCGCCACTGGCCTCGAGGAGCGAGTCGCGCGTGATTCCCGGGCCGTCCTTGTGACGGAGGAGGCCGGCAAGATCGCGTCCGTCACCGGCAGCCAGATCATCATCACCTCCGACGGCCGGTTGCCCGAGACCAAGAAACGCATCCGTCATGACCCCGGCAACGGCGTCTACGTCTACAGCGTGCGGAAGTTCATGCGTTCCAACGCGGCCACCTGCATCAATCAGAAATCGCTCGTCTCCAAGGGGGACTCCGTCAAGAAGGGGCAGGTGATCGCCGACGGCCCCTGCACCGCCGACGGTGAACTCGCGCTGGGCCGGAATGTCCTCGTCGCCTTCATGCCGTGGAACGGCTACAACTTCGAGGATGCCATCCTCATCAGCGAGCGCATCGTGAAGGACGACGTCTTCACGAGCATCCACATCGACGAGTTCGAGGTCGGCGCCCGCGACACCAAACTGGGTCCCGAGGAGATCACGCGGGACATCCCGAACCTGGGCGAGGAGGCCCTCAAGAATCTCGGGCCCGACGGCGTCATTCGTGTCGGGGCCGAGGTCAAGCCGGGCGACATCCTCGTCGGCAAGATCACCCCGAAGTCCGAGACCGAACTCGCCCCCGAGGAGCGGCTCCTCCGCGCCATCTTCGGTGAGAAGGCGGCGGACGTGAAGGACACCTCGCTCAAGGTTCCCTCCGGGACCTATGGCATCGTGATGGACGTCAAGGTCTCCTCCAAGAAGGAATCGGAAAAGGGGGTCACGGCGACGCGCACGACGGCGATGGACGGCGACTCGCGCAAGCAGGCCAAACAGGTGCAGGAGGATCACAAGGCGAAGGCCGAGGAACTGCGCGAACAACTCACCGAGGCATTGTCCAATATCCTCCTCGGCGAGAAGATCCCCCTCGACGTTGTCAACAGCGAGACCGGCGAGATCATCATCCCGGCCAATCGCAAGATCACCAAGACGCTCCTGCGCAAACTCGCGCAGGTGTACGACCGCATCGAGATCGACCCCTCGCCGATCCGCAACAAAATCAACGAGATCATCGGGCAGTTCAAAAAGAAGTTCGAGGATCTCCAGATGCAGCACGACGAGGAGATGGAACGGATTGAGTCGGGTGACGACGTCGATCCCGGCATCATCAAGCAGGTCAAGGTCTACATCGCCTCCAAGCGCAAGCTGTCCGTCGGCGACAAGATGGCCGGCCGCCATGGCAACAAGGGCGTGGTGGCCAGGATCGTGCCGGAGGAGGATATGCCGTTCCTCGCGGACGGCACCCCGGTCGACATCGTTCTGAACCCGCTGGGCGTCCCGTCCCGTATGAACGTCGGGCAGTTGCTCGAGACCCACCTCGGCTGGGCCGCGAAGATCCTGGCGATGAAATTCGCCACGCCCGTCTTCGACGGGATCAAGGAATTCGAGATCCGTGAACACCTCCGGCGCGCCGCGGCCAAGTTGAAGGCGGACAACACGGACACCCTGGTCAACGAGGCCGGCAAGACGACGCTCTACGATGGGCGCACGGGCGATCCCTTTGACCAGGAGGTGGTGGTCGGATTCATCTACATGATGAAGCTCGGGCACCTGGTGGCCGACAAAATCCACGCCCGCGCCGTTGGCCCGTATTCACTCGTGACCCAGCAACCGCTGGGCGGCAAGGCGCAGTACGGCGGGCAGCGGTTTGGCGAAATGGAGGTCTGGGCCATGGAGGCCTACGGCGCCGCTTACACCCTGCAGGAACTCCTGACGGTGAAGTCGGACGACGTTCAGGGCCGCACCCGGATCTACGAGAGCATCGTCAAGGGCGACAACGCCCTGGAGGCGGGTGTTCCCGAATCGTTCAACGTTCTCGTCAAGGAAATGCAGTCCCTCGGCCTCGATGTTCGCGTCGGATACACGGGGCCGGTGGACCCATCGACACAACAAGCCCCGCTCTCCCTTGCCGGGCTCTCGTCCTAACCCGTTTTGCCGCATCGCCGTCACGCTTCCCACCAACCCTATGCTCACCAACGCCAAGGAAACCGCCCGCGAACTCCTCGGCCTCGACAAGGTCAACCAGGTCGATCACGTCTCCATCTCGGTCGCCTCACCGGAAATCATCCGCACCTGGTCCAAGGGCGAGGTCAAGAATCCCGAGACGATCAACTACCGCACCTTCAAGCCGGAGAAGGGCGGCCTGTTCTGCGAACGCATCTTCGGTCCGGTCAAGGACTGGGAGTGCTCCTGCGGGAAATACAAGCGCATCAAGCACCGGGGCGTCGTCTGTGACCGCTGCGGCGTCGAGGTCACCCTCAGCCGCGTCCGCCGCGAGCGCATGGGCCACATCGAACTGGCCGTCCCGGTCTCCCACATCTGGTTCTTCAAATGCATGCCCTCGCGGATCGGGCTTGTTCTCGACATGACCGCCCGCAATCTCGAGCGCGTCATCTACTACGAGGATTACCTCGTCATTGATCCCGGCAACACGCCGCTGAAGGAGCATCAACTCCTGAGCGAACTGGAGTATCGCGACGCGCGCGCCACCTATGGTCAGGACGCCTTCGTCGCGAAGATGGGTGCCGAGGCGGTCCGGGATGCCCTGGCCAAGATCGAGCTCGCCGGCCAGGTCGAAGTGCTCCAGCAGCAGATGGTCGAGACCAAGAGCAAGCAGACCCGCAAGAAGCTCGCCAAGCGGATCAAGCTCTTTCAGGGGTTCCTCGCCGCCAAGGCACGCCCCGAGTGGATGATCCTGACCGTTCTGCCCGTCATTCCCCCGGACCTGCGCCCGCTGGTCCCGCTCGAAGGCGGGCGATTCGCCACGTCGGATCTCAACGATCTGTACCGGCGGGTCATCAATCGGAACAACCGGCTCAAGAACCTCCTCCAGCTCAAGACGCCCGAGGTCATCATCCGCAACGAAAAGCGGATGCTTCAGGAGGCCGTCGACGCGCTCTTTGACAACGGCCGCCACGGACGGCCCGTGACCGGCGCCGGCAATCGCGCCCTCAAATCGCTCTCCGACATGCTCAAAGGCAAGAGCGGGCGCTTCCGCCAGAACCTCCTCGGCAAACGCGTCGACTACTCCGGCCGCTCGGTGATCGTCATCGGGCCGGAACTCCGGCTCAATCAATGCGGTCTGCCGAAGAAAATGGCGCTGGTCCTCTTTGAGCCGTTCATCATCCGAAAGCTCAAGGAGCGCGGCCTCGTGCACACCGTCCGCTCGGCCAAAAAGATGATCGAACGGCAGGTGCCGGAGGTCTGGGACATCCTCGAGGAAGTGACCAGGGGCCACCCGGTCCTGCTGAACCGCGCCCCCACCCTGCACCGCCTTTCGATCCAGGCGTTCGAGCCCATGCTCATCGAAGGCGAGGCCATCCGCATTCACCCGCTGGTCTGCACCGCCTACAATGCCGATTTCGACGGCGACCAGATGGCGGTTCACGTCCCGCTCTCGGTTGAGGCCCAGATGGAGGCGCGCCTGCTCATGATGGCGCCCCTCAACATCTTCAGCCCGTCGAGCGGCAAACCGATCATGACGCCAACCCAGGACATTACCCTGGGCTGCTACTACCTCACCGCGGAACCGCGCCAGGTCCGCAAACCGGGCGACCGCCTTCGCCTATTCGCCAACAAGGACGAGGTCATCTTCGCCCACCTGGAAGGCGACCTGCGAACCCACGACCGAATCGCCGTCGCCAATCCGGATTTCGGCCGGAAATCGGTCTACGGCGACGGCGCGCGCAAGATCCTCGAGACCACGGTGGGCCGCGTGATCTTCAGCGAGATCTGGCCGGAGGAACTCGGGTTTCCGAACCGGCCGATCAAGAAGAGCGAGATCGGCGACCTCATCTGGACCTGCTACAAGGTCTGCGGCCATGAGCGCACCGTCCAGGTGCTGGACAAGCTCAAGGAACTCGGCTTCCGGGAGGCGACCCGATCCGGTTGCTCCATCGGGATCGACGACATGATCATCCCGAAGGAAAAGGACCAGGAGATCGCCAGCGCGCAGAAGCAGATCGCCGATGTCGAAAAGCAGTATCGGAAGGGCGTCATCACGCCGGGCGAACGCTACAACAAGGTCGTCGACATCTGGACGCACTGCACCGACCAGATCGCAAGCGTCATGCTCAAGACGCTCGAAAACAACCAGGGCAAGCGCGAGTACAACCCCGTCTTCCTCATGGTCGATTCGGGCGCCCGCGGCAACAAGGCCCAGGTCCGTCAGCTCGCCGGTGTCCGCGGGCTGATGGCCAAGCCCTCCGGCGACATCATCGAAAAGCCCATTCTCTCGAACTTCCGGGAGGGACTGACGGTGCTGGAGTACTTCATCTCCACCCACGGGGCCCGCAAGGGCCTCGCCGATACGGCGCTGAAGACCGCCGATTCCGGCTACATGACGCGCAAGCTCGTGGACGTTGCGCAGGACGTGATCATCCGTCATGACGACTGCGGCACGACCAACGGCATCTTCGTCCACTCGATCTTCGAGGGGGAGGAGGAGGTCGTGAAAGTGGCCGATCGCGCCGTCGGCCGGTTCGCCGCCGAGGACATCCTCGATCCGAACGATCCGCAGAACCCGATCGTGGACGCGGGCGGATTGATCGACGAAGAGAAGGCCGCGCGCATCTCGCGCCTTGGCTTGGAACGTCTGAAGATCCGCTCCGTCCTCACGTGCGAGACCAAGCACGGCATCTGCAAGAAGTGTTACGGACGCAACCTCGGCACGGGCCGGCTCGTGGGGATGGGCGAGGCGGTCGGGATCATCGCCGCTCAGTCCATCGGAGAGCCCGGCACGCAGCTCACGATGCGGACCTTCCACATCGGCGGCGCCGCCACCGGGGCGTTCAAGCAACCTCAGATCCGGGCGAAGCACGATGGCATCCTCCGTCACAACGACGTCCGTTTCGTCACGCTGGACGACGGCAGCAACATCGTCCTGAACAAAACGGGTTCCGTCAGCATCCTCGACGACAACGGTCGCGAACTGGAGACCCACCTGGTTCCGATCGGCGCCATCATCTCCGTCGCGGAAGGCGAGCGCGTGAAGGGCGCCCACATGACTCCTGCCAAGCAGAAGGTCGAGGGCCAGATGTTCGTGCAATGGGACCCGTACAACGTGCCCATCATCTCCGAGAAGGCCGGGCACGTCCGGTTCCATGACATCATCGAAGGCGTCACGATGAAGTTCGAGATCGACGAAACCACCGGCCAGGAGGCAGTCGTCGTCATCGAGCACAAGGAGGACCTCCATCCCCAGATCATCATCTCCGACGACAGGGATGACGTGCTGGCAAGCTACCCGATCCCGTCGGGGGCCCACATCGTTGTCGAGGAGGGATCCGGATCGCCGCCGGCGCCCTGCTCGCCAAGACGCCGCGAAAGACCTCCAAGACCAAGGACATCACCGGCGGTCTGCCCCGGGTTGCGGAGCTGTTCGAGGCGCGTCGGCCCAAGGATGCCGCCGAGATCTCGCGCATCGATGGCATCGTGGATTTCGGCGCCAGTGTCCGCGGCAAGCGGTGCATCGTGGTGCGGGATCCGCAGACCAACCAGGAGGAGGAACACCTCATCCCGATCGGCAAGCACGTCATCGTGTTCAAGGGCGACTTCGTCAAGAAGGGCCAGCAACTCACCGAGGGGCCGGTGGTTCCCCACGAGATCCTCGACGTGTCTGGGTCCGCAGGCCCTCCAGGAACACCTCGTCAACGAAATCCAGGAGGTCTACCGCCTGCAAGGTGTCACCATCAACGACAAGCACATCGAGATCATCATCCGCCAGATGCTCAAGAAGGTCCGCATCACCGAACCCGGCGATACCACCTTCCTGTGGGGCGAGCAGATCGACAAGATCGTGTTCGAGGAGGAAAACAACCGGGTCGAGAAGATGGGCGGCAAACCGTCCGAGGCCGTGCCGGTTTTGCTCGGCGTCACCAAGGCCTCCCTCGAGACCGAGTCGTTCCTCAGCGCCGCGTCGTTCCAGGACACCACGCGCGTCCTCACCGATGCTGCGACGATGGGCAAATATGACTATCTCCGCGGGTTCAAGGAGAACGTCATCATGGGCCATATCATCCCAGCCGGCACGGGATTCGTGGATCACCGGAACGTGAAGGTGAAGCCGCTCGTCGAAGTGCACCCGGAGGACGAGGCCGCGCCGCTCTCGCTGATCGAAGACGAACCCCTCGTCGGCTGACGGCCTCCCGGGTTCGCGTTCATTCACTCCAGGCGCCTTTCAAGGGTGCCTGGAGTTTTTCTTTTGCGGGCGGCTTTCAGGGGCCTTTTACAGGGAATGGGGCCTCGACCCGCACAGGCTAAACCCCCACGCCGCGGGTTCGCCAGTACACCAGCCAGAGAACCCACCCGGCCGCCAGGATGACGGCAAGGCCGACCACCGCGTACCACAGCCAGCGCGGAATCGTGATCATCGACGCGCCGGCGTTTGGATCCTCCAGGTCCAGGTGCGCGCGGAGCCACGCACGGTCGCCCGCATCCTTCTCGCGGACCGTCTGTTTCATCCTCCAAAGCAACGCCGCCGACGCGAAGGGAATGGCGACGCCCTGCACCTCGCGCACCTCGATCCCTCCCTGGGCCCCGGCGTCAGCGAATGTCAGGCCGCACGCGGAAAACATGAGGTCCACGACGATCTCGTCGGCGACGCGGGCGACGACATATTGAGTCAGGTCCTCGTCACCCAGTTCCCGAACCGCCTGGTCCGGGAGGTAAAGCAGCGCCCGTTTCACCCTCGCCTGGTTGTCCAACGACGGATCCAGCAACAGGTCGATATCCTCCGTCGTCCGCACGAAGCCGTGGTGGATGATCGCGAACCCGCCGACGACAACGTAGCGAACCCCGAGTGTGTTCAACTCCCGGCAGAGTCGGACGAAATCGTTCGTGTCGGGGGCGCGGGAGGCTGAAGGCTGATCTTCCGGTTCCACAGTGCGAGTTCCTCGTAGGTCCTGAACCTGAACACCCCGCCGGGATGACGACGGTTGCCGATCAGTGCCGCCGCGTTCGCCTGCAGCCGGTTGAAGCGCTCCCAGAGGCTGCCCTTCAACCTGCCGGCGACACGTTCCGGCCGCTTCGATGGCACGCCCATAAGTACCGCCGGAGCCGAAGGCGGACAAACGCAAACGCCGCCGATCCGTTGACGCCGCCTCATCCGGGTGCCACCCGCTCGGCTTCCCTCCAGGAGGAAGCGGCCCTGCCATGCCTGTCGCCTGTCGCCTATCGGCTGTCCGTTTCTCTGACGACGAGGGCGGCGGCTACGCAACATGGGTCCCTCCTTGCGCTTCCCCTCCCGGGACGCTCTCCTTTGCGAACGACAATGGAGTCTGTCCAAATGTCGCCCGGCGCCGGCGAGCGACTCGTCCGGCACGTGGGCGACACCCTTCGCTTCTCGCTGTCCGCATCCGCTGAGATCCGCCCCGAAAATGGCTGGCAGGCGCGCCTTCGGACGACCCTTGGCCGCGCCCGCGCCCATCACTCCGAAATCATCGGCGCCCATACGACGCGGGTCGCGCCTTTTGGCGCGTGCTGGCATGACGTGCCGCTCGACTGGGACAAGACCGCATGGATCCGTGAGTTTGTCTTCACTGAGGTCGGTTTCTTCTCCGCAAAACCCTACTTCATCGATCCCCGCGGGTATCAGCAATGGCCCGACGGTCCCGACGCCGGCATCAGTGTCCATCCCGATTGGTGTCGATCCGCCCAACTCGTCTACTGCGCGTTCACGCGCCTGTTCGGCGAGACCCGGTTCAGTCGCCGGCTGCATCCTGAGCCCATGGAAGAAGTGCTGGCAGGACTGGAGAAGGCGGGGTTCGCTGTTCTTCCTTCCTCCGGCACGTTTCGGGATTTAATCCGGCAGTTGCCGCACATCATTCGCCGCGTCGGTTGCCGGATCCTGCACCTCCTGCCGATCGCGCCCACACCGACGACCTACGCCCGGTTCGGTCGCCTCGGCAGCCCTTACGCCGCCCTGGACCTCACCGCCATCGATCCCGCGCTCGTGGAATTTGACCGGCACACGAATGCCGTCGGCCAGTTCTGCGAACTCGCCCAGGCCGTTCACGAACTCGACGGCCGCCTGCTGATCGACATCGTGATCAATCACACGGGCTGGGGATCCCGGCTCCAGGAGGAACACCCGGAGTTCTTCCGCCGCGAGGCCGATGGCCGGTTCGCCAGTCCGGGCGCGTGGGGGGTCGTCTGGGAGGACCTCGTCGAACTCGAGCCCGACCGTGTCGAGTTGTGGGACATCCTCGCGGACGCGCTCCTGACCTGGTGCCGGCGCGGCGTCGACGGCTTTCGCTGTGACGCGGGCTACAAGATCCCCGTGCAAGTCTGGCAATACATCATTGCCCGGGTCCGATCGCAGTTTCCCGACACCCTGTTCCTCCTCGAAGGCCTTGGCGGCCCCTGGAAGGCCACGGAAGGCCTTCTGACCGTCGGGGGCATGCAGGCCGCCTATTCGGAGCTCTTCCAGAATTACTCCGGGAGCGAGATCCAAAAATACCTCGACTACGCGCTCCGCCAGGGTGACCGGGTGGGAACCTACATTCACTACAGCGAAACCCATGACAATGAGCGTCTCGCCGCCCGCAGCCGCGAATGGGCGCTCTTGCGCAATCGACTCTGCGCCCTGACCTCGGTTCGAGGAGGGTTCGGATTCACCTGCGGCGTCGAATGGCTCGCAACGGAAAAGATCCGGGTCCACGAGCGGACCGGCCTCGCCTGGGATGATCCTTCCAACATTGTCGGGGAACTGGGGACGCTGAACCGCCTGCTCGCCGCGCACCCTGCATTCTTCGACGGTGCGCGCCTGCGCCGTCTCAGTGCCGCGGGATCGGCCATCTTCGCCCTGCACCGCACAGGCGCCAACGGCTCGCATCCGTTGCTGGTGCTCGTCAACTCGGAGGAGAAACTGCCCGGGGAGTTCCTGTTGGCGCCGGACGCGACGGTGACGGGCCCCTGGACCATGGACCTCCTGGGGCAAGCCGTTCCCAAGACGCGCGTCGGTCCCGCTGGAACCACCTTTCTCCTCCCGCCATGCAGTGCGTATTGCCTTTCACCAGGGCCGATGCCGGAGGTCGCCCTCGGCGAAGCCTGGCGGCGCAACAACTCCCGGATCGCCTGGGCGCTTCAGCAGGCAGCGTGTGTCGCCACCCCCGAACGCCTCGTCGGCATGCCGGACCGTGGCCTCCTGGCCGGCGTCGTCGATACAGACGCGCCCAGATGGCTGGCAACCCTGTCCGGTCTGGCTGGCACCGACCGCGCATCCGCGATGCTGGATCTTCGGACCGCCCTCGCGCGCTGGAAGGAAGGCGGGGCCTTCCCGAATGTCGTTGTCTGGCAACCCAGGGACGCCCGTCGCATCACCCTGGTCCCGCCGGGCTGGTGGCTCGTCGTGCGCGATTCCTGTGGCTTTCGGGGGGCCCTGCAGGGAGCCGACGGCGCGCCCCCGGAATACGTCTCCAGTCTCCCCGATTCCACCGGCTTCATCGCCTGCTATCCGCCGCGCGAACCGCTGCGCTCGTACGACGCCCGGTTGTCAGTCGAGCGTCTTTCGGGGGAGCCGCGCGTGGTCGAAGCGCAGGTTCGGTTTCTGGCCGAACACCCATCCCCGCCCGGACCTCCGGATCGCGACGGCGTGGTGCTCCTGACCAATGGACGTGGTGGCATGGCGCGGCTCCGCGCCGACTTCGGTTCCGTTCAGTCCAAGTACGACTGTGCCTTGGGCGCGAACCTTCACCCCACGCTGCCCGTCGATCGTCACGTCCTGGTCAAGCGCGTCCGCGCCTGGGTCAATGCGGACGGTTTCCTGAGTGCCCTGGATCGCTACAACCTGGACGACCTGCGCCATGGCCCGCCCGCGGTGTGGCGTTTTACCGCCAATGCCGGGGATTCCCGGACCGTCCACGTGATCCTTCAGGCGATCATGGTCCCGGGACGCAACACCACACTGCTGCGATTCTCGCGACCGGTATCCGATACGCCCGTTCGTATGTCACTTACGCTTCGGGCCGACCTGGAGGACCGAAACTATCACTCCGAGACCCGTCGAAATCCCGGCGCCGAGTTTCATTTCTCCTCTCATTGTCAACCCTTGGGCGACGCCGTGGGGTTTGAATTCACACCCGACCCCGACCGGCACCTCCGGGCAGTCGCGGATCGCGGTGTCTTCCATCCTCAACCCGAATGGTCCGAACGCATCCCGCATCCGATAGAGGCCGCGCGCGGCCAAACACCGACCGGGGACGCCTACAGCCCCGGCTGGTTCGAATTTCCGCTCGCCCCGGGAGAGGCCGCGGTCCTGTCCCTCGATGCGGATTCCCCCGTCCTATCGGCCTCCATGACCTTTCCATGGCTGGAGCAGGCCGCGCTCCACGCGACGGACTCCGAAGCGTCCGAGGCCACGCCGAGCCCGGAGATGCTCGATCGAATCCTCGTCGAAGCCACGCGCGCCTTTGTTGTGCGCCGGGGCGAGGGTCGCACGGTCATCGCGGGATACCCGTGGTTTCTCGACTGGGGCCGGGACACGCTCATTGCCGTTCGCGGCCTCATCGCCGGGGGGTGGCATCGGGAGGCCCTCGAGATCCTCGACGTGTTCGGGCGCTTCGCCCGCGACGGCACCGTCCCCAACTCCATTTTTGGCGACAACGCCAGCAATCGCGACACCAGCGATGCGCCCTTGTGGTTCGCGATTGCGATCGAGGAGGCGGCAGCGGTTGAAGGTGAATCCCTGCTTCACGCCGCCGTCTCCCCGACTGGATCCACTCGCCTGGAAACGGTTCGGGAGATTGTTGAAGGTTATCTCCGAGGCACGCCCAACGGGATCCGCGTCGACCCGGAATCCAGCCTTGTCTGGAGCCCTTCGCATTTCACGTGGATGGACACCAATCATCCCGCCGGGACCCCCAGGGAAGGTTACCCCGTCGAGATCCAGGCCCTTTGGATTCGCGCCCTGCGCTTCCTGGCTCGAATGGATGGGCCGCGTGCGGCCTCGTGGTCCGATCTGGCCCGGCGCGCCGAGGATTCCCTTCAGGGATTGTTCTGGCTCGAGGACCGGGGGTGGTACTCGGACGTGCTGCTGGCCCCCGCCGGATGCCCAGCCCGGCAGGCAATCGCCGACACCGCGCTCCGCTGCAATATGCTCCTGGTGGTGACGTCCGGCCTGATGTCCGTCCACCGGGCACGCCGGACCGTGGCAGCGGCCCTGGAGCACCTCCTTGTTCCCGGCGCGGTCCGAACGCTCGCCCCGTTGCCCGCCAACCCGCCCATGCCGGTCCGCTCAGCCGATGGCCGATTGCTCAATGACCCGAGTTTTCCCTATCGCGGGCGGTACGAAGGAGACGAAGACACTCGACGAAAGCCGGCCTATCACAATGGCACGGCATGGGTGTGGTTTCTGCCTTCGCTGTGTGAAGCCCTGGTGATCGCCTGGGATGGGCATCCTGGCGCCGTGCGGGCGGCCCGGGCGTTGCTGGGCAGCGTCGACGAACTCCTGCATCACGGATGTCTCGGACAACTCCCGGAGATCCTCGACGGCGATGCTCCTCATGCCCAGCGGGGATGCGATGCGCAGGCATGGTCCGTCACCGAATGCCTCCGGGTCTGGCGCCGTCTCAACAAGCCCACCGACTGACAGGGATGGGGTCGCGCCGAAACCTGTCCTGACCATGAACCGCCTCCCGCGGCCATCGAGGGGACGAGGCGGAGCGGTCGGTATTTCGGGCGCAAATTCGGTCGCCCCGGCGGAGGGGCATTTCCACCAAGGATTGGAGGCCAAGGGGGGGGGTGGCACAATTTATCGCGGCTTGGGGGGGAACTTAGCCGTTGTTTCGCACAGCCGATCTGGTAGCCTTTCCTTCCCTCGATCGCCATGCGAGACGCGGTGCATCGACGGCCATCCGGAACTATGTCTGACACCGAACCAACGCCCTCACTTTCCCCATCACCGGCGGCGAATCCGGAGGCCTATGACGCCTCCAAGATCGATAAACTTGAGGGTCTGGAAGCCGTTCGAAAACGCCCGGGCATGTACATCGGCGACCCGGACGAGCGCGGTCTGCACCACTGCGTTTTCGAGGTGCTGGACAACTCCATCGACGAACACCTGGCCGGTCACTGCATCGCAGATCGAGGTGACCATCCACGTCGATGGCTCGGTTTCCGATCCGCGACAATGGGCGCGGCATCCCCGTGGACATGCATCCCAAGTGGAACATTCCGGCGGTGGAGCTTGGTCCTGACCAATCTCCACGCCGGGGGCAAATTCGGCCAGGGCGCCTACAAGTACTCCGGCGGCCTTCACGGAGTCGGCGCCAAATGCGTCAATGCCCTCTCGGACTGGTTCAAGGTCGAGGTCTCGCGCGAATGGCAAGGTCTATCACATGGAGTTCGCCCGCGGGGTCGACCACCGACAAGCTCGAGGTGATCGGCAAAGCCAAGGCACACCGGGACGCTGATCACCTTCAAACCCGATCCCGACCATCTTCACCCTCACGACCGAATTCAAGTTCGAGATCCTGGCCAATCGCCTGCGCGAACTGGCCTTTCTCAATCCCGGGGTCGAAATCGTGCTCACGGACGAGCGCGAGGAGAACAAAGAGGAGCGGTTTTTGTACAAGGAAGGGATTGATCGAGTTCGTCGAGCAGCTCGGGCAAGAACAAGCAGGTGCTGCACCCCAAGCCGATCATCGCTACGCCAGTCAGAAAGGACGAGGTGTTCGTCGATTGCGTCCTGCAGTACAACGACAGCTACAACGACCAGATCCTCTGCTTCGCGAACTCCATCCCCAATCCCGATGGCGGCACGCATCTGACCGGCTTCCGCACCGCCCTGACGCGCGCCATCAACCAGTACGCCAAGTCCAACAATCTCCTGAAGGAAAAGGATCCTGCCATCTCGGGCGATGACGTCCGGGAAGGCCTGGTCTGCGTCCTCAGCGTCAAGCTGCCCAATCCGCGGTTCGAATCCCAGACCAAGGTGAAGCTGGTCAACACCGAGATCGACGGCATCGTGTCCTCGATTGTCTACGACGGACTGATGACCTTCTTCGACGCCAACCCCTCCGTGGCCAAGAAGGTCATCGAGAAGGCGCTGCTGGCCGCGCGCGCGCGCGAGGCGGCCCGAAAGGCGCGCGAGACCGTCCGCAAAAGGCGCGCTGACCGGCGGCGGGCTTCCCGGCAAGCTCGCCGACTGCTCCGATCGCGACCCGGCCAACACCGAGACTCTACATCGTCGAGGGCGATTCCGCCGGCGGCTCGGCCAAGCAAGGACGCGACCGGCAGCTTCCAGGCCATCCTGCCCATTCGCGGCAAGCTCATCAACGTGGAGAAGGCGCGCCTGGACAAGGTGCTTCAGAACAACGAAATCCGCACGATGATCACCGCCATCGGCACCGGGCATCGGCGATCGGCGAGGGCGAGGGCGCCTTCAACCTGGAGCAAGCTTCGCTATCACAAAATCATCATCATGACCGATGCCGATGTGGACGGCTCGCACATCCGCACGCTGCTGCTGACCTTCTTCTACCGGCAGATGCCGGAACTGGTGAAGGGCGGCTACGTCTATATTGCCCAGCCGCCGCTGTATCTCATCACCCGGCGCAGGCGCGAGGAGTACGTCGAGGATGACCCCCAATTGAACCGGATCCTCATCCAGTTGGGTACTGAGGACGTGCGCCTGCAAGAACCTCGCCGACGGCCGGCTCTTCACCGACCACCAGCTTGGCGAAATCCTCGAACTGCTCGAGTCGCTCGACAAATACGCCCAGGCGATTCGCCGGCATGGCGGCGATTTCGCCGAATACATCGAGCGCCGCGCCGCTGGCAGCGGGGAACTTCCCAGGCACCTGGTCAAGGTCCGCGCTGGCAACGAGGAATCCGTCCATTACTTTCAAACCGAAGACGACCTCCGCCGTTTCAGCGACGACAACCCGGATCTCGGGTTGTTCGGTGACGACGAGGGCGCCGGTTCCACGACCGACAAGGGCCGCGCGGGCGGACCGATTCGCCGCGCGCGCCACGTCGAGATTCACGAGGCCCGGCTTGTGGCGGAACTCCTGCTGCGCCTCAGCCGAAGGGGCCTCGAAGTGGCGCATTACTCGGCGCAGGACCAGCCCCTCTTCGAATTGGTCGAGGGCGAAGGGGACAACGCCAAGGTGCGCCCCCTCTTTTCCATCGCCGAGATCCTCGAGGCCGTGAAGGAAGTCGGCAGACGCGGGCTTGAAATCCGACGGTTCAAGGGGCTGGGCGAAATGAATCCCCAGCAGCTCTTCGCCACCACCATGGACCCGGCGAAACGCAAGCTCCTCCGCGTGGACCTCACCGACGCCATCGAGGCGGAGGAGATGTTCACGACCCTCATGGGCGAGGAGGTCGAACCGCGGCGCCAATTCATCGAGGACAACGCCCTCAATGTCCGAAACCTCGATGTCTAACGGCACGGGGACGTTTCGCGATCGACGCCTGAGACCCCTGTTCCATGGCTGACACCCCACCACCCCCCGGGTCGGAGGACCCGCAGCTTCCGGTCTCGACGACCCCGCTCTTCGCCGCCAACGAGAAGATCACCAAGGTCAACGTCGCGGACGAGATCAAGAACTCGTTCCTCGATTACTCGATGTCGGTGATCATCTCGCGCGCGCTGCCCGACGTCCGCGACGGCCTGAAGCCGTCCCAGCGACGCATCCTCTATGCGATGCGGGAACTGGGGGTGTTTCCGAATCGACAGCACCGAAAATGCGCGAAGATCGCCGGGGACACCTCGGGCAATTTTCATCCCCACGGCGAGGCGGTGATCTATCCGACGCTGGTTCACATGGCCCAACCGTGGGCGATGCGCGAGCGCCTCATCGATGGTCAGGGCAATTTCGGTTCCATCGAGGGCGATCCGCCCGCCGCGATGCGGTACACGGAGGCGCGACTGTCGCATCTCGGCGCGGCCCTCATGGACGATCTCGACAAGGAGACCGTCGATTTCGTCCCGAATTACGACGGCACGACCGTCGAGCCCACTGTCTTCCCGGCGGCCTTTCCCAATCTTCTCGTCAACGGCGGGACCGGCATCGCCGTCGGCATGGCGACCAACATCCCGCCGCACAACCTCGCCGAGGTCATCGATGCCGTCCGCGCGTTGATCGACAATCCCGCTCTCTCCATCGATGAATTGATGGCAGTCATCCACGGTCCCGATTTTCCCCAGGGCTGCGCCGTCTGCGGACTCGAGGGCATCCGCGACTACTTCCGAACCGGCCGGGGCAGTCTCAAGCTGCGCGGCAAGATCGGCGTCGAGGAACTCAAAGGCGGCCGCACGCAGCTCGTGGTCACCGAGGTCCCTTACCTGGTCAACCCGGCCGAACTCGAGCGGCGCATTGCGGGACTGGTGAACGAGAAGGTCCTGACCGATATCAGCGGGTTGCGCAACGAGTCCGACGAGCACGTCCGGCTCGTCATCGAACTGAAACGCGACGCCGTACCCAAGATCGTCGTCAACAATCTCTACCGACTGACGCAGCTTGAAACGTCCTTCAGCGTCAACATGCTCGCCATCGACGGCGGACGCCCCAAGACGCTCAACCTCAAAGAGGTTCTCAACTGCTACATCGAGCACCGACGCGAGGTGATCCTCCGGCGAACCCGCTACCTGCTCCGCGAGGCGGAGAAGAAGGCGGAGAAACTCGAGGCCTACCTCCTCGCGCTGGCGCACCTCGACGACTTCATCCGGATCATCCGCGCGTCATCGAACCGCGACGAGGCCAGGATCAAGCTCCTCGCCTACGAGTTCAGTCGCGCGACCGTCGAACAGCTCGGAATCCTCATCCGCAGCGAGGCGCGGATCGTCGACGGCCGTTATGCGTTCACCGAGTTCCAGGCCGACGCGATCCTGGAGCTGCGCTTATACCAGCTCACCGCCCTGGAACGCGACAAGGTCAAGGCCGATTACGACGCCCTCGTCGCCGAAATCCGCGACCTGCTGGACATCCTCGCCCGGGAGATCCGCGTCCTGACGCTCATCAAGGAGGAACTCCAGGCCATCCGCGAAAAGCACGGCCGGCCGCGCTCCACCGATATCGTGCCCGACGAAGGCGAGATGCTGATCGAGGATCTCATTGCCAACGAGGCCGTCATCATCACGATCACCCACAATGGTCTGATCAAGCGGACCAACGTCAGCTCCTACCGCGCCCAACGGCGCGGGGGCAAGGGGGTCATCGGGATGGCCACCCGCGAATCGTCCGTTGTCGACGGGGAGGAGGCGGATTTCATCGAACACCTCTTCACCGCAGGCACCCACGATTACCTGATGTTCTTCACGAACACCGGACGGGTGTATGTCGAGCGCGTGCACGAAGTCCCCGACATGGGCCGCGCCTCGAAGGGCCGCAGCATCGCGAACCTGCTCGAACTGAAGGCGGACGAAAAAATCGCGGCGCTCATCCGCGTCAAATCGGTCGTCGGGCCCGAGAAGGAGGATCTGACCTGGAAACAGCCGGGCTTTGTCTTCTTCGCGACCGAACAGGGCACGGTGAAAAAGACGGCCCTCGAGGACTACGCGAACGTTCGCAAGGGCGGGATCATCGCCATCGGCATCGAACCGGGCGACCGCATCATTGATGTCCGTCTCACCAGCGGGACCGACGAGGTCGTCCTGATCACACGGGAAGGCATGAGCATTCGATTTCCCGAGGAACAGGTTCGATCCATGGGCCGTCCCGCGGCCGGCGTCCGTGGCATCGACCTGGACTCCGGGGACGCCGTGGTGGCGCTCGCGCTGGTGAACGCAAACGCCACGCTCCTGGTCGCCGGCGACAATGGCATCGGAAAACGAACCGCCTTCGAGGAGTACCGGCGACAGAGCCGGGCGGGCAAGGGCATCATCACCATGAAGACCACCGAGAAGACAGGTCGCGTTGTCGGCGCGCTTTCCGTTCGCGAACAGGACGAGATCATGCTCCTCACGGCCGCCGGTCAGATGGTCCGAACCCGGGTGGGCGCCATCCGCGAGGCCGGCCGGAACACAATGGGCGTGAAGCTCATTAACCTGGAGGAAAACGACCGGCTTCAGGCGATCGCCCCGGTCATCACGGAAGAGGTGGAGGAAGCGGAGGCGCCGCCGGTCTGATCCAGCTTCGGAGGGTCGGGCCGCCGATACGAAGGCGACGGTTCGTGGATGCCATTCTTCGAGGTTGCGTCGGGAACGGCTCTGCGGCTTGATAGCCGGGATGTTCGTAGGCGCCGACCAGAACACGACGACGCCGTAGCGTCCCTCCCGGAATCCTCGGGAAGGACGCAAACACGCCTCGCACTGATTGCCAGTTCGAGGCGTTTTCATTTGTGAACCATGAATCCATCCAGGCCTGACACCACCGGCACCGATCTCCAGCGCAAGACCCTCGAAGAGCGCCAGCGCATGACGGATCTCGAGCGGCTCCGCCATTCCTGCGCCCATGTCCTGGCGACGGCGATCCTGCGGCTCTGGCCCGACGCCCAGTTCGCCGCCGGCCCCCCCGTGGAGAACGGCTTCTATTACGACCTCGAGATGGACCACCGCATCGCGCCCGACGACTTCCCCCGCATCGAGGAGGAGATGCGCAGGGAGATTAAGGCGAACCACGTGTTTGAAGGGATCGTGGTCCCTCGCGAACAGGCCCTCGACGATGCCCGCAAGGGCCGCCTCGCCGCCCTCTCTGAACGACCGCTCCCCAGCCGGTTCAAACTGGACATCATCGAAGGCATCCCGGAGGGCGAACCCATCTCCTATTACCGGAATGGAGACTTCCTCGATCTTTGCGCCGGGCCGCATGTCATGCGGACGGGCAACATCGGGGCCTTCCGTCTCACTCACGTCGCCAGCGCCTACTACAAGGCCGACGAACGCAATCCGCAGTTGCAGCGCATCTACGGCACCGCCTTCAAGAACAGGACGGAACTCGATGCCTACTTCGCGATGCTCGAGGAGGCGAAGAAGCGCGATCACCGGAAGGTCGGCCAGGAAATGGGGCTCTTCGCCATGGACCCGGAGTACGTCGGGCCCGGATTGCCCCTTTGGCTGCCAAAGGGAACCGTGCTGGTCGAGGAACTCGAAAAACTCGCCAAGGAGGTCGAATTCCTGGCCGGGTATGTGCGGGTGAAGACCCCCCATCTCGCCCGAGAGAAGATGTACCTCACCTCCGGTCATCTCCCGCATCTTTACGCGGAGAGCATGTTCCCGCCCATGGAACTCGTGGAGGAGGAACTCAAGGCCGTCCGCGACGAATGGCTGGTGAGGCGCGCGCATCTCCGCCGCGACCTGGAGAGCGGCGCCTCGCCCGACCCCGCCGCCGCGCGCGCGGAGGAATCGGACATCAGCCGGCGACTCGACCAACTCGGGGAGCGTTACTACCTCAAGGCGATGAACTGTCCGCATCACCACCGGATCTTCGCCGCCGAACCGCGAAGCTACCGCGACCTTCCCCTTCGCCTCGCAGAGTACGGCTGTTGCTATCGTTACGAGCAATCCGGCGAACTCTTCGGGCTTATGCGGGTCCGTTCCCTCAACATGAACGACGCCCATATCTACTGTTCCCCCGACCAGTTCGCCGCCGAGTTCCGCGCCGTCAATGAAATGTACCTGAATTACTTTCGAATCTTCGGGTTCGAAAAGTACCGGATGCGCTACTCGACTCACGACCCATCGAAACTCGGGCAGAAGTTCGTCGATGAACCCGTTCTCTGGCGGCAGACCGAGGAGATGGTGCGAGGCGTCCTCGATGAATCCGGGATCGAGTATGTCGAGGTGCCCAACGAGGCGGCGTTCTACGGTCCCAAGATCGACGTCCAGGTGTGGAGCGCCATCGGCCGAGAATTCACGATCGCCACGAACCAGGTCGATTTCGCCGTGCCGGCGCGCTTCGGATTGACTTACCGCGACCGCGACAACACCGACAAGACGCCCCTCTGCATCCACCGGGCGCCGCTCGGGACCCACGAACGCTTTATCGGTTTCCTGATCGAACACTACGCCGGCAACTTTCCCTTGTGGCTCGCGCCCGAACAGGTGCGGATCCTCACAATCGGAGACGACGAACCCGTGGTGACATACGCCCAGGGAATTGCCCGGGAACTCCGATCCCAGTTCGTGCGGGTCGATACGGACCTCTCCACCAACAAGATCAATGGAAAGATCCAGGACGCCGAAAAGGCCCGTGTCCACACGATGTTCGTGATCGGCGGTCGCGATCGCGAGGGCGGCCAGGTCAGCGTCCGCCTCCACGGCAAAGGCAATCTCGGGGCTCGCCCGCGCGCCGATGCAATCGCCGATATCCTCACGGCCATTCGGGAGCGCCGCGGGTGAAACCGTCGCGATCGCCTCCGGGCCGTCATTCACCGCAACGATTCGATGTACAGGATCAACGCCGTCACCTGGTCGTCCGAGAGGATTCCCGCATAGCTGGGCATGCCCGCCTCGGAGTGCTCATACCCAAGCACGATTCGATGGGCCGGCTCCCGGATGGAGTCCCGGAGGTAATCCTCGTCCGCCGTCGTGGTCGTGCCGTCGGCGAACGCGCGGCGGCTGCCGAAAAGTCCTTTCCAGGTCGGACCGATCTTCCCAAGGAGCGATCCATCGTTTGAGTGACAGGCCACACAGCCCATGAGTTCCGAAAGCCGGTGTCCCTCGCCGGCGGTGAGTGGCGTCTCCGCCGTGCGCAGCGCTGCCACTCGCGGCGTCAGATCCACCCGCAGGTCATCAAACCCGTCGGCCGGCGGATCAAAGGTGACAAGTTCGTACGGAGTGAAATAGGCGCTTCGGGCAAAGGACCGCCCGTCGGAGGTCTTGAGCGCCCACCCCAGGCGCATCTGCATCACCGATTGCATATCGGGAATCCCGACGAAGACCGTCCGATGGTCGCGAGATAGATAGACACTGCTCGGGACCAGGGTTTCCTGGCCCGTGCCGCCCCCTGTTTTGTAATGGGGGGATCCGTAATTGGCGGTCCGCCTGTAAGTCCATCGTTCGGCCGAGTAGTTCGCCGGATCGGTGGCTTGCGCCGGATCTAGGGCGACGTCGAAACCGAGAAGGATCCCCTCGGTCATCGGGACGATTTCCCGTGGCGTCAGGGACGGCGCCCCCGTGTAACGGAGGCGCGCCAGGCCGCTGATCTTCGGAGCGGTCGTGCCCCAGATCTGAAAACCCGCAATGTAGACCTGGCCATCGGCAGGATTCACCGTTCCGGCCAGGGGCGCGAACGAGAGATCACTCCGCAGGCTCACCACCGCGGCCTGAAGACGGCGTGCGCGGCGGTTCAGCAGGACCCGGAAGATCTCGGGGCGATAATACCCGAGATGGATCAAACCGCCTTCGACGGGACCCATGCGCGGGTCCGTGGCCCACACCTGCCCAGCCCCGGAGGCATTGATCGAATGCGGGATCCACGTGAGGGGATCGGCGATCGGCGCCGGGTACTGTTCCTTTGGCAGGAACAGGGGAAGAAACCCGTAGTACACGTTGGTGCGGATCCATTCCAGCGCGGTGGCGGGCACATAGTGGCCCTGCTGGTCGCTCGCCGTGATCATCCCAGTGCCGGGATTCACGCCAATGAAGGGCTGCCGCAGGCCGTACGCGAGAACGGTCGTCGTTGCGGCGTCCCGGGAAATCCGAAGAACACTGCCGCTCTCCCGACTCACCGTCGATCCGCGTTGCCCCCCCTTGGCGATCACGAACGACCCGTCCGGCGCCGTCCGGATCCCCGAGGCGAATTCGCGTGTCTCGGCCGTCTGACTGAATCCGTTGCTGAACAACTCGTGAACGTCCGCCTCGCCATTGCCGTCGGTGTCGCGGAGCCGCCAGATTCCGTTTCGGTCGTAAACAAACACGGCGCCGTCCCGGGTGCAGATCCCCAGGGGCTCGTGAAAGCCGGACGTGAACCGGCGCCACTCGACCTTGCGGAGATCGCCGCGCAGGCCGTCAATCCACCAGACGTCCCCGTCAAAGGTCACCCCCGCGGCCCGGCCGTCCGGTAGAAACGCGAGATCCGCCAGGCGGACATGCCTGTTCCACGGGTTTTCCTGCGGCAGGGGGATGTCGTCCAGAACGTAGGCGTCCCCGGCCCCGCCCAACGGTGCCGATGTCACAACCGAGCCGGGCCAGCGCCGTGGAGGAGGCGCCTCGCGGCCGGGCGGCTGCCAGGCATACACTTCAAGACCCCGCGTGCCCGGGGCGCGAACGACCTCGAAGCCGACGCCCCTGGCGGAAGGGCGAAGTCGCAGCGCCATCAGACCGTCTGGTTTCCGCGCCGCTTCCGCCACGATCCTCGCTGCCGTCGGTTCCACGGTCAGCGCTTCATCCTGGCTTCTCCCCGGGTACCCCAGGACCAGCCACAGCGCGGACGGCACGCGCGGGAGTTGAAACTGGAACCGGATCACCGCGACACCCTGGTCCATTCCCTGCCTGACCCACTCACGGACGGCCAACCCGCCGATGTCGTACTCGAGTCGGACTCCCCGCTCGAGGATGCACACGGCGCGGAAGCGTCCCAGGGCGGCTGGAAGCGGGCCGCGCCCCGTCTCGGTGGGATCGGGGTCCGGGGCGCGCGGGTCCGTCAGGGACAGCGATTCCGCGGTCTGCCACCCTGGATAAAGGCCATTGACCAGCAACGGTTCACCGTCGATGCGCGGCAGGTCGGCCTCGCCCTCCGGCGCCTTGTGGCCGGGCGTATTGTAAGAGCCCTGCGCCATCGAGGCCGGCGTCACGCCGGCACCCGTCCAGACGGCCGACATCCGGAGGAGATCCACGTCGAAACAGGCCCAGCAGCCGGCGCCGAAATTCAGGATGAGCCCGCGGGCTGTGAGATTGTTCGTCGGAAACCCGCGGCCCAGGTCCCGGGCATCGAGGACCGACGAATAGAATGGGAACCCGGACTCCACGAACTCACCCGGCCATGGCCGCGCAAGGAGGTCGTCCTCCTGGGCGCCGCGGACCCCGACACCCGGCAGAATGAACACCAGGAAGAAACACGCCAGGAGGAGAGGACTGCTCCGTGCCCCATCTTCTCCCTCTCCTGTCCCAAGTGTCCCAAGGGAGAGGACCTGGGTGAAGGCCTCCTCGTTCATCCAAATCGGACCCTCACTTTGCACTCTCGCAAAGGGAGGGGGTGGTTGGATCTCTTCGGCTCCGACTCGCCTCATGCTCCTCACGGCAATACGGCCGATTCCCCCAGCGCCACGGGACGATGCCGCGGAAGCTCCGCCTTGAAGTCGCCCAGGCTCGGCCAGAGCGTGCGTTGGGACAGATCGACCTCCGCAATGCAGACCGTCCCCCAGTCGGTCGCGTGGGCAAGGACCGTCCCATCCTGTCCGTACACGGCCGTCAGCATCCATTCGTGCGCGATATCCTCATAGGTGCTGCTGACGACATAGACGTGGTTTTCGCAAGCCCGCGCCCGGGCCAGGTCGGGATTGCAGCCCCAGACGGGCCAGGCGATGACTTCGGCGCCGCGGTTGGAGAGCTGACGCGCAACCTCCGGAAAGAATCCGTCATAGCAGACCATCATCCCCACCCGACCCAAACGCGTGTCGAACACCGGGTAATCGCTTCCCGGCGTCAAGCCCCCTTCAATTTCGCCGCGAGGCAGACAGACCTTTCGGTATTTCCCGATCAACCTGCCATCCGGTCCGAGGAGCACCGCCACATTGTACAGCAGGGGTCCCTCGCGCTCGACCAGGCCGGCGACGATATGCAATTCATGCCCGCGGGCGAGTTTCCCGAAAAACGCCGTCGAAGGACCGGGCACCGGTTCCGCACACTCTTCGAAGCTCAATCCGGTCCCGGCGTAGGTCAGGGTCTCCCCAAGAACCACCAGGTCGGCACCGCGCCGCGCCGCTTCCTCGATGAAGGGAACGTACTGAAGACGGTTGTCCTCGGGCGAATGTCCGCCGTGCGGCCGGTAGTGAACCGCCGCAAGCCGGACCCGCCTTGGCGCGGGCGCCTCGGTGGATTCGAACGACGCCGCACTCCATTCGACCCGCGCGCGCGGTGCCCAGAGCAGGTGCAACTCGAGACTCGCCCGCGTCGCTCCCGGCGGCGCTTGATACACGCCGCTCATCTCGAGCCAGCCGTCGTCCGGCTCGCCGATTTCAGAAGGATACTCCGGCTCGGCCTCGGCATGGAAGCCGTGAAGGTAATGGGTCACAATCCCCTCCGTGCGCGGAACGGCGTGTCCTGCGTCATCGCGCCAGAGGACACGGGCGACGACGCTTCGGCGTGGCACGGGCACATTCTCGGTCTTCCGCCAGGCCGTGAACCGATAATACCGGCCGGCCGTCACTGGGACGGTTCGCTGCCACCAGCCGTGCATTCCCTCGCGATCATCCGTCGTCACCGCCAGGTACCCGTGGCCGTCATGACCGCCGGTGGACGATCGCTCGAACGCTGGCCGTATCTCCGGTCGCGGTGCGTTGCTCGTCCAGGCGTCCGGGGGTGCCGGGTCCGCGGCACCGATTGCCAGGCCTGTCCAAAAACTCACGACGAGAAGGGTCGGACCCAGGAGTCGGCGGGGCATCACGGAACACACCGTAGCGGCCGCGTCGAGCGCGTCGAGCCCCGGCATACAGGAACACAGGTACACAGGGATCGTCCCGGCACGGCCTCGAGGGTGATGTCCGCCCTGAAGGCGAACCGGTCTTCATGGCGCCGGGTCCGACCTGGTGCTATGAGATGGGCCACATGAGAACCGCGAACCCCGTATTGCGAAGCGATACGTTTGCCATCCCCGACCGAACCGCCGAGTCGATGACGATTGGCGGCACGGTCGCCAAGACGACCTTCTTCCTGGGGCTGGCGCTCATCACGACGTTCGCGACCTATGGCGCGGCGACGCGCGGCATCGACGTGCGTCCGTGGATGTGGGGGGGAGCCCTCGGAGGGCTTGCGCTCGCGGTCATCACGGTCTTCCGCCCGAGGTGGGCAGCCGTCACCGGATCGCTTTACGCCCTGGCGGAGGGCCTTTTTCTTGGCGCGATCTCCGCCTTCTTCGACAACCGCTATCCAGGAATCGCCATCTCGGCCGCGGGATGCACACTGGGAACCCTCGCCGCACTCCTCCTTGCCTACCAGACGCGCGTCATCCGCGTGACGCACAACTTCCGACTCGGAGTCTTTGCGGCGACCGGCGGAATCTTCCTGTTCTACATGGTCGCCATGGTCCTGCAGCTCTTTCACATTCCCGTGCCGTTCATTCACCAGGGCGGCTGGCTGGGCATCGGGTTCAGCGTCTTCGTCGTGAGCGTGGCGGCCCTCAATCTTGTCCTGGACTTCGACTTCATCGAACGCGGCGCCGAGCAGGGCGCGCCGCGCTACATGGAATGGTATGCCGCGTTCGGACTCCTGGTGACCCTGGTATGGTTGTACATCGAGATCCTTCGGCTCCTGTCGAAGATCATGGGGCGACGGAGCTAGTGCGAGTGCGGGGTCTCAAAAAAACAAAAAAAAGGCTGAAGATTCAACCTGCCGGCGCGAAACCGGCCGGGCTCAGTTCAACCCTTTTTCCTCCCGCGCCTCCACCTGCCGGAACGCCACCGGGTCATTGTGACCGGCGAATCCGAAGTACCCGTGCGTCCGGTCCTTCCCGGGATGGTCGCTGTTGGCCATGAATTCATGGACCTTGGAGAGATCCGCATCGAGGATGCGGATGCCGTTGAGTTCCACCTCGATCCGTGGGCCGCGCACGGTGACCCGCTCATAATTCCATTCCCCAATCGGCCGCTGATAGCCCCGTTTCGCGGGCACCATTCCATACGCGGAGCCGTGCGCCTGCCGCGGATCGATCTTGCTGCCAGTCGCCTGCTCGTAGTGATCGTCGAGGACCTGGAGTTCGCACATCCCGGAATAGGCGGTGTCACCGTTGCCTGAATAGCGGATTGCCAGGCCGTTGTTGCCTCCAGGCGGCAGCCGGAAATCCAGGAGAACAGTAAAGTCGGAGAAATCCTGGTCTTTGTAATAGACGGTTCCGCCCTTGCCGGGCTGGCACTGCAAGATGCCGTCCTTGAAGTCGTACTCGTCCATCGGCCCGGCCCAACCCTTGGTGCCGGTGACCTCGGTCAGGATGGGATAGAAGCCATCGCGCCGATCGTTCGAGCGCAGAATGTCATTGGCCTCCGCGGGGGGAATCTCACGGATGAAAAGGTGGCGCCACCGGATTTCTCCGCCGTGGGTCTGCAGTTGGATCGGGCCTTTGACAGGAATCGGCTCCTTGCGATTGAAGTAGTTCTCCATCCGCGCGTGATCGACCACCAACTGGTCGTTGAGATACACGGTGACGCGCTCGCCCACCATGATCACATGGAACGAATTCCACTGCCCGAACGGCTTGTCGGCATGCACAAGCGGGTTCTTTCCGGGCTGGCCCTTCGTGTTGTTCCAAAGCCCGCCCGATCCGTATTCGGAGCCCAGGTCTCCTCCCCATTTGCCGCCCGATTGCGTCGTATCCCAGATCTGGACCTGGGGAATGGCGCGCAAGTAGACGCCGGAATCCGCCCCCGCGACGGTGCGATACTCGAGGCGGAGCTCGAAATCACCGAAGTCCTTTTCGGTGGTCAGATAGAGCCCGTTGCCGTCATTTACGAGTTCGTCGCCCTCAACGCTCCAATGTTTCCGGATGTCGTCGAGGCTGTCCTTCTTCTTCTGCTCGAGTTGCTCGGGCGGAAGGGCCATCCACTTGGCCGGGTCCTCCGTGCCCAGGCCCCACCAGCCTGAGAGATCGCGGCCGTTGAAGATGGATTCGAAGCCCGGCGGAGGCGCCGCCGCGAGGACACGGTCGGGACACACCAGGACAGCGGTCAGAATCGCCAGCAGCGCGGGCGTGGGTCGGGGGAATGGATTGCGCATGAAAGGGTGAGGCGTTACGGACGCATCATCCGCAATGTCGTCCGCCGGGCCAGTCAAAACCGATTGAAGCGGGAAACAGGGAATGGGGAATACCATCGGGTCGGAACGGGGCCTTTAGAGACTGTCTGAAAAATAATTGGAGTCCTGCGACGAGGGATTTTGTGCGAGGCCGAGGCGGCGAGACCGGAGCATCCCCGCAGCGGGCTGTGACGCTCGAGCCAACGAAGGCCTCGCGCAAAAGACCTGTCGCCCGGAGGGTTTTCGCGGAAAAGGCCCTCTGGCTTCGTTGCTCCTCGGTCACAGACCGCTGGCGGGTATGCTCCCTCGTCACGCCTCGCCATAGGGCCTTTTCCGCGAAAACAGGACCCCACTTATTTTTCAGACAGTCTCTAAAGGCCGCTTCAACGGGACGCGGCGTCGGCCGACAAGACCTTCGACGCGCGTGCCGTCGCGGTATTGAAGCGGCCTGAAGGCCGCGCTCCGCATCCGCGAGATCCGACACCCTGTCGGCAGCGGCGTTCCGCCTGTTGAAGGTAACCTCCGCTCCCATCGGACCTGCAGCAGGTCGCAGTGGAAGGGATAAAATACCCAGGTTAGTTGCTGAACACGCGATTCGTGCGGAAGAAGTCGGTCACCGCCCAGAGATTGAGCGGATAGAGCAGTCCTCGATACTTGATGAAGCGCGCGCTCCCGTCCGCGAAGGTGTAGTTCGAGCCGCCGGCCTTCTGTCCGACGGTCGTGACCGAATGCCGCCCCCGCTCGATTTGATCGACGTCGTTCCCGTTGCCCTCCAGGAAATCCATGTAGAAGTGGTCGGAATTGGACTTCTTCTCTCCCATGACGATGGTGAGGGAGGGCGAAGGGATGGCGGTCTGGGCGATGCTCTTGCCCACCATGGAACCGACGCTCCCGATGTTGAGGACGATTTTGAAGTAATCGTTCCAGCCGTTCACGATGTAGCTGCGGAGGGCCTCGTCCGGGTCGATCCGCGGATCGTCCCAGCGTTTGTTCCAGGGCTTCCGCCGATCGTTCGGGCACCGCAGCACATGCAGGTCCTGGTAGTACGGCTGGAGTTGCGTCGGCCATCGCCGGCTGTCCGCGCGGGGCGGAAAATAATCGCGGTTGTCATCCGCGTAAAGCACCAGCGCCAGACCAAGCTGCCGGGAGTCGTTCAGGCAATAGGTGGACCGGCCCTTCTCCTTGGCGCGTCCCAGCGCCGGAAGAAGCATGCTCGCGAGGATCGCGATGATGGCGATGACAACGAGCAATTCGATGAGGGTGAATCCCCGGGCCGTCGGCTTCATGAGACTCCAACACCTCGACGGAGATTCGCCCCCATGTCAACGCCGGAGCAGCGCAGGCGGCCTCCGTCTCAGCCTCCGTCTCAGCGAGGACGTTTTCCCACACAGGGGCCCACGAATCCCCTCGCAAAGAGGAAGCGAGCCGGAGGTCGCGGGAGAGTTCGTTTTGGGTGAATCGGATCCCAGCAGATATTGCGGTTCGAAGGAGATGCTGCGACGAGGCGCTCGCAAATGTGCGGGACCTCGCGCAAAAGACCCGCCGCCCGGAGGGTTTTCGCAGGAAAGACCGGCTGCGCCTCGTTAGAAGACCACCAGCGAGCGGACGGGTTGCCCGACCAACCGCGATCGCCCCTCCAGAAAACCCAACTCCAGAACAAACACCACCTCCACGACGGTGCCGCCCAGGCGCTGGATCAGGTCGATCGTCGCAGCGGCCGTCCCTCCCGTCGCCAGGACGTCATCCACCAGCAGGACCCGTTGTCCGGGACGGATGGCATCGGTGTGGATCGCAAGGGTGTTCGTGCCGTACTCGAGATCGTACGTTGCTTCGATCGTCCGAAAAGGCAGCTTCCCCTTCTTCCGGACGGGAACGACCCCGGCGTGGAGTTTCAACGCAACGGCGGATGCGAAGAGGAACCCGCGCGCATCGATGCCGGCCACGATATCCACATCGCCGGGCTGCAACCCGCCAACCAGGAGGTCCACGCAGCCCGCCAGCAGGCGGGCATCGGCAAGCATGGGGGTGATGTCCTTGAACTGGATCCCGGCGCTTGGGAAGTCGGCGATGGGCCGGATGGCGGCCTGCAGTTCGGCGGGGGTGACGGCGGCTGTCATGCAGGACAGGGACTTTGGACTAGACCCCGGCCAGGAGGCGATCCCAAAGCCGTTCATTGGTCATCGCGCGGACGAGAAAATCCCGGGTTTCATCGCTCGTTTCGCCCACGTGCGGGCGAAGCGGCAGGGTCATCGTCAGGGCGAGACCACCGCGACCGGCCCCCTGCCCCACCTGGATGCGCCCTCCATGGTGGTACACGATGAAATAGACAGCCATCAGGTACATTTCGGATTCGCTCGCAGGTTCGCCGTCCATGCGCAGCGGATCGAACAAGGACAGGATGGCCTGCGCCGGAATGCCCTTGCCGTTGTCGGTGATGAAGAGGTCGATCTCCTCGGGCCGACTGCTGCTGGCCGGACGCAGGCTGCCCTCGAAGCGCACGACCGACCCCTCCGGCAATGTCGAGAGTTCGTGCCGCAACAGGAACGAGAACAGCTTGTGGAACCGGTGGTGATCCACGAGGACCGCGGGGAGGTCGGCCGGGACGAGATTGGCGACCTCGATCCGGCGTCCGGCGAGGTCGTCACGAATCGGGGCCGTGGCCTCCTCGATGGCATCGCGAATGCGGACCTCCTGGTCGAATTTGAAGGTCGCGGAACGGTCCTCGGCAAGGTCGTCCAGCAGGCCGAGGACGAATTTCAAGCGATCATGCGCGTGCCGATGGAGGGACTCCCAGAAGGCGGGCTCCCGGAGTCGGTCCAGGTTGACCGCTTCGGCCGAGGCCATGCTCGGCGCCAATTCCAGGAAGGTGCCCACGGCGTCCAGGGCATGACGGACATGACGACCCAACCCCGCCGCGAGGACCCCGAGACTCAGGACGCGATCAGTGATCAGAAGCCGGTGGAGGACGGACAGCTTTTCCCGCAGCAACAGGTCGCGCTCGATCTGGACGGTGAAGAACTCAAGGGTGCGCTTGAGAGTCGTTTCCAGTTCGGTGGGCTCCCAGGGCTTGGTGACGTACTTGTAGATGGCGCCGCTGTTCACCGCGGCGATCGCCGCGTCCAGATCCGCGAAAGCGGTCGCCAGGATCCGGATGATCTGCGGGCGCAAACGCCGGGCGCGTTCGAGGAGCTGCACGCCCTGCTCGCCGGGCATGCGCTGGTCGGTCATAACGACGCCGATCTCGTCCTGGTGATCCTCCAGGAGCCGGTAGCCTTCCTGCGCACTGTTGGCGGTGAAGATGCGGAACGTCTCGGCGAAGGCGCGGGTGAAGTACTTCAGCGACTTCTCCTCGTCGTCAATGTAGAGGATCGCAAATCGTTTGTAGTCGTAAATCGAGTTCATGCCGGAGCCATCAATTCGGCCAGAGCGACCGGTTGCTTAGTGTCGAGTCGGTCCGGGAACTCCAAGACGAATTCACAAAACTGCCCAACCTCGGTGTTCACAGAGATACGTCCGCCGACTTCCTCAATGATGCGGTAACAAATGCTGAGGCCGAGACCCATGCCTTTGCCGACCTCCTTCGTGGTATAGAACGGTTCGAAGATGTGCTCGACGTGGTGCTTCGGAATGCCGGGGCCGTTGTCCCGGACGCTGACGAACCGTCGCCCATCGGCGCACCAGGCGCGCAGCAGGATGCCAGGCCTGGCATCCGGCCGGGGATTATCCCGCATCGCGTCCAACGAATTCTGGCACAGGTTCAGAAGGACCTGGACCAGCTTGTTGCGGTTCGCGTGAACCACAAATCCGGCGGGAATCTCGTTCACCACGTCCACGCGCCCATCCTTCCAGTCGGCCGACAGGAACCGCAAGGCGGCTTCAATCGCCGCACTGACGTCCACCTCCGCGACCGCATCGCCCTGGGGATGACTGAACTGTCTCAGGTCCCCGACGATCGTGGCAACGCGCACGATGCCTTCGTTGATATCCCTGAGCACCTCGTCGAACTCCTCGCGGATCTCGAGCGGAAGTTGCTGTCCGTGTCGTCGAAGCACGTGAAGCCCGGTCCGGGCGAAGTTCAGGGGGTTGTTAATCTCATGAATGATGCCCGCGCTCAGCCGCCCAAGCGAGGCCATTTTCTCCGCCTGGACCAGTTGCATCTCCGTCTCTCGAAGTTCCTCCAGCGTGGACTCCAGTTTCCGATTCTGGCGGGCGAGTTCCTTCTGCAGGCGGTGTGCGTCAACCAGGTTCTTGATCCGCAATTTGAGTTCGGCCGTCGAGAACGGCTTCGGGAGGAAGTCGCTGGCGCCCGCCGCGAGCGCCGTAAGCTTGGTCTCATCATCCGCCCGCGCTGTCAGCATCAGGAAGGGCAGACCCCGGGTGGTGTGGTTGGCGCGCAGTTCGCGGCACACCTCCAGGCCGTCCTTCTCGGGGAGCATCATGTCGCAGATAACCGCATCCGGCAGGTACTGGGCCGCCATGGCAAGCGCCTGCTCGCCATCGACCGCCTCCCGGACCTGGTAGTCGTCCTCGAGCTGGGACATCAGGAACCGCAGCATGTCCGGCTCATCGTCGACGATGAGGACCTCAGGCCGGTTGCCGCCGCGACCGGGATCCCACGGCCGGAGCACAGAGCGAAGCGGCGTGATGCTGGCATGCAGCTCCGCGCGCTTGTAGAGGGCGGCGAGGTGGCGCCGCGTTTCGAAGGCGATCGGCGAGCCCGAACCGTCGACCTCCGTGTGCTCGTTGCCGGAGGCAAGGCTTTCGTCCTGGCCGTCCCCGGTCCCCTCCCCCGCACCGTCCGAGGCGCCGCCGGAGGCGTCGGCCCGGCTTCCAAGCGGCAGGCACACCTTCATCGTGGTGCCACGGCCGACCTCGCTGCTGGCGAAGACCCGCCCGCCGTGCGCCTCCACCAGCTCCTTGACCAGCGCCAACCCGATGCCCGCGCCCTGGAACTTGCGGTGGGCGGAGCTGTCCGCCTGCCAGAACCGCTGGAAGAGTTGCGAAAGGTTCTCGGGGGAAATGCCCATGCCGGTGTCCTTCACCTCGAAGACCACCTCGTCGCCCTCGACCATCCCGGTGAGCCGGATCTCCCCGCCAGCGGGGGTGAATTTGATGCTGTTGAACAGCAGGTTCAACAGGACCTTCTCGAGCTTGTCCGGATCCGCGTAGACATGCGTCAACTCCGGAGCGCACTGGTTAAACATCCGCAATCCGCGGTCCTCGGCGAATCGGCGCACCGCGTTCATGAGTCCGGCCGTGAACCGGGGGACATCGACCCTCGCCTTGTGAAGCGCAATCCCGTTCTCGAGACGCACGAGTTCGAGGAGATCATTGATGAGCTTCAACAACCGAAGGGCGTTATCCTGCATCGTCCCGACGAACTCGCGAAGCCTGTCATCCCGGACAATGGCGGGGTGCTGCAGGAGGTGCTCGATCGGCCCGAGGAGGAGGGTCAGCGGCGTGCGCAGTTCGTGGCTGATGTTCGCGAAGAACCGGCCCTTGAGTTCATCCAGCTCGCGCAGCCTCTTGTTGCTCTCCTCCAGTTGGGAATTGGTCAGGCCGAGACGTTCATTGCTCTTCTCGAGTTCGCCGCGGCTCCGGTCCAGATTGAAACGCGACACGAAATCGCTGAAGCGCAGTCGCGCACCAAGGTGGCTCCCGATGACGACGATGATGGTCGTCAGGAGCAGAAACCAGAGGTTGTTCAGGAAGATGCCCCAGTGACCCTGCAGTTGGCCGACGACGGCCGCCAGGTACAGGCCAAAGACCATCACCGCGGCCGACAGACTCTGTCCGACGTTCCACTGCATCACCATCCCGATCCCCAGCAGCACCAGGTTCAGGCCGGCGTAGTAGGGGGACTCCGGCCCGTTCGCCCGGTGGATGATGTAGGCCATGCAACCCGCAGGCGCCAGGGCGAGAAGGACGCCCAGCTTCCGGAAATGCCGCGCCCCGAACGGCCGGCGCGCCAGGAAGAAGATAGGCAGGATCGCGGCGGAGAACAGGAGGCGGGCGACGATGAATTCCGTCACCCGGCTGCGGTACGCGGTGTGCGCGTAGTAAAGCAGGTCGATGACAAAGCCAGGGGGCGTCAGCGCCATGCCAATAAGACATCCCAGGCGGAGTCGTTGCACTCCGATGTCGGTCTCATGCCTGGCGTAGGCCGCCGCAACCTCTGGACTAATGTCCGCCATGGTCCGAAAGTTGAGTTACTCCGTCTTCCGCGCCTCGAGATAGAGATTGACCGCGAGCGGATCCGAAAGCACCTCGGGGTTCTCCGGTTGAAGGTGTGCCGGCAACAACGACCTCATCTGGGCCTGGTTCCGAAAGATCAGGTGCCACTCCAGGAGATAATCCATCGAATGCCGAAAGGGCTTCGACGAATCCACATTCGTGACCAGCAGAAGGCCGCCCGGCGCGAGCATGTGGTGAAAAAGCTCCACGAGCCGGCGGCAGACACGATCCGAAACATAGTCAAAGAGACCGGCACAGTAGACAAAATCGAACCCGCCGCCCGGATCGCCGTCCGTGACACGCAGAGCCTCCTTCAGAAGCTGATGCACGGACTTTTCAACAAACTCCAGGCCCGTCTTCCGCTTGTTGCGACTGCGAAGGTCCTGGAGCAGGCCGCTGGCGTATCCCAGCGTCTCGGCATTGAAATCCGCGAGCGTGAAGTCCGCATGGTCCGACTCGGGATTCTCTGAGAGGAACAACTGGACCTCGCGCGCCGGACCGCAGCCGAGATTGAAAATCCGGGCCCGCCGTCCGGCCGCCGCCACCCGCGCGGTCTCGTCCACGAGCCGCTTCCGCAGATGCCGGATACGGTTCCGGTGGGCCTGCGCCGGCGGGTTCTGAAGAAAGAGGGCATTGACGAGTTTGGCGAACAGCGTGGCGCCCTCGTGCGGCTCGCGCAAAATCATGTTCACCATCTCGTAATCGCCGGCGTAACCCAGCGGCTTGTGAAAGGTGCGGTAGACAAACGGCGAGCACATCACCAGCGGATGAATCTGTCGGCGGGCGTAAGCCCGGTGGGCGGGGCGCATCTCCTCGTCCACACTGCCCGCCACCGCATCAAACCGGTTGAACCATTCGTTCGCCTCGTCGACAATCCGGTTCTCGAGGGTCGTCAGGACCCGGTGCTCCATCTCGGCGCGGATGCCCACCGGCTCCGAGCGGACGCCGAGCTCCACCTGGTCGAGCCACCGCCGCAGCTCGGTGAGCAGCATCTGAAAATCCGCGACCGCCACCTTGAATTCCGAACTGATGGACTGAAGGCGCCGCCAGTTGGTGATGAATCCCTGGAATTCCTCCCGCAACCGTTCCGGCTGCGCGATGGGCGAAAAGAGGTCGACGTCGAGCCAGCCGTCGTCGAGCGTCACCTCGCACATCACCATGATGCCGGTGTTGACGAGATTGCTGACGACGCCCCGCCCGGCGTAGACGCAGCGCTCCCCCATGGTGATGCGCAACTCGGCGAGCACCTCCGAGAGCTGGAGAATGCTGTGCGGGTTGTAGACCTCCAGCAAGGCCCTGTAACGCGATATCTGCACCGGTGTCGCTCTCACCGGCGCGCCAAGACTGTTTCGACACGTCACCAGGAGATCCCGACTCACTAGTAACGGATTGTCGCTGCTGCTCAATCCCATGTAAAGAATCCGCTTAGATGCCGCTGATTACTCGATTTTGCGGACACGCGCATCGCACATCGCAGGCGAAACTCAACTCGCGGACCGCGCGCGCAATTCACTACCATCAATATCGGCAGATAAAGGCAAAGAGTGCTGCGATAAGTTGAAGAAGTTTGTAAATCACACGCAGCTTGCGTCGCCACCCCCAGGCGGGCATAAGGTTGCCCACGATCATGGAGATCCCGCCCCCCCAGTCCAGCTCGATCGCCCCACCCCGACTGGTGTCGCTCCCCCGGTTTAACCTCCTGACGGGCTTCATGCGCTCGCTCGCGCTCGCGGTCGTGGCCGTCTCCCCCGGGTTCCCAGCCGCTGCCGAGGGATTCCGGAGTCCCACGACCGGCGCCGCGGGCCTTGGCGCTACGGGCGGCCGGATCGCCTTCATTGATGATGCCTCGGCGGTGTTTCACAATCCTGCCAACCTGGTCGATCTCGAACGTTGGGAGGCCTCCGCCGAGCCCACGTTCGTGCATCACGCCGTTCACTACACCTCTCCGGGGGGCGCTACCGCCTCCACCGAGGATCCCTGGAAAATTCTTCCGCACCTGTTCGCAGCCGGGCCGGTCGGGGACGGAGGGGTCGCCGTCGGACTTGGGGTGACGGTGCCTTACGGATTGTCGGTGGACTGGGGGAGTGGTGGCGCTCTTCGCTATGTCGCCTCGCGGTTCGTGGAATTGAAGACGTTCAATTTCAATCCGACGGTCGCGTTTCCGATTGTGAAGGGCCTGAATCTCGGCCTGGGAATCGACGTCATGTATTCGGATCTTACTTTGAGCCGATTCACTCCCCTTTCACTCCTGACCGGCATTCCGGGTCTGCCTGACGGCGATCTGCGGGCGCACGGCACCGGCACCGGCGCCGGCGCAAATCTCGGGCTGACCTGGGACTTTCTGCCCTGCCAGCGCCTCGCGGTGACCTTTCGCGCGCCGATGGATATTCATTACGAGGGCAACCTGCGGGCAACGGGGATCCCAGGCGGCAGCCTCCTGGTCCCCTTCGAAAGTCGGATTCGGTTTCCCACGGTCGTGGCCGTGGGCTACGGGGTCGCGCTGACCGACACCGTCCGGATCGAGGCGGACGTGGAGTGGCTTCAGTTCTCGCGTTTCGACACCCTGCCGCTCGAGGTCCCGGAAGGGGCGCTTGGGCCCTTTCAACTGCTGGTGCCGTCCGAGGTCCGGCAGGACTGGAATGACACCTTCACCGCTGGAATCAGCGGCACCTGGGATGTCGGGAGCGGCTGGCGGCTGCGGGCCAGTTATCAGTACTTCCAGACCCCGGTCCCGGAGTACACCTACTCGGCGGAGATCCCGGATGCCAACCAGCACGCGGTGGCCGTGGGTGTGGAGTATCGTCACGGTCAGCACCGCCTGGGACTTGCTTATTCGCGCGTCTTCTACGAGGACCGCAACATCGACCAGAACCAGAATCCCTTTTATTTCGGCAAATACCAGGTGGATGTCCACCTGATCTCGGCGGCTTACGGGTTCTCGTTCTGAACCGACGGCACGTCGGTCCATCCCCCCATGGAAAACGTGTCCAACAGCGGCGTCGGCGCGGCCTCGACCCCCGGCAGCGGGGACCGAAGCGGGGCCATGACGCCCTTGGTGTCGCACGCGGAGGTGGTTTTCCGGGAGTTATACGAGACGGCCGCGGACGCGATAGTGATCATCGATCCCGAAAGTCGGCTCGTGTTCGGGAATCGGGCGTTCCGGCGTCTGCTGGCATTTCCCGGTGAGTCGGTCCACAATATCAGTCTCTTTGAGCTCGTTCATCCTTACGACCACGCCGCGTGTCAGGTGTGGCTCCGGATGGCATGCGCCGAGGGTGGCGTGGGCGGCAATCGGCAGCGCCTGCTGCTCACGGCGCGGGATGGCCGGCAGGTCCCCGTGGAGTTGGGTGCGACTCCAGTGGTCGAAGGCGAGGGCGCCGGCTGCCTTCACGCGGTGGTGGCGGATCTGACCGAGGAGGAACGAACGGCCGATGTGCAGCGTCAGAGTGGCGACCTGCTGCACCTGCTGAGTCATCACGCGCCCTGCGGCGTGTTCATCACGGACGCCGTCGGGCGCCTTCGTTACACGAACCGCCGGTGGCGCATCCTCTCGGACCTCCTGCATGTCCCCGAGCCGCGCGGCGTCTGGTGGCAGGTGGTCCATCCCATGGACCGCGACCGGGTGCTGGGGCAGTGGCAAAGCGCGCAATCCGGCATTCACGAATTCACCTCCGAATTCCGGGTGAACATCCAGAGCTCCGATCCGCGGTGGGTGCGCACCCGGATTGCGCACTCGTGGAATGCGGACGGCCGGATCTCGTGCTGCGTCGGCGTGACGGAGGATGTGACGCTGCAACGGCAGGCCGACGAGGTGCTCCGGCAGGCGCAGGAGCAGTTGGAGGAACTGGTCCGAGGGCGCACGGACGAACTTCAACAGGCCAACCGCGAGCTCACCGACCTTGTCTACGCGGTCACCCACGACCTCAAGTCGCCGCTGCGCGGGATCGCCCGATTGGCGGAGTTGCTGGCGGAGGACCACGGGGAGCGCCTCGGCGAGGACGGTCGGGCCCTGATTGCCAAGCTCCAGTCCAGGGTCGGCCGGCTGCATTCCCTGATTGACGGCATTCTTGCCTACGGCCGGGTGAGTCGCAGCGGCGGTCCCGAATCGTTGGTGGATCTGAACCGGCTGATCGCGGAACTCACGCGGCTTCTTGACCCGCCTCCCTCGTTCACGATTCGCACCCCCGAACCGCTTCCCACGATCTCGGCGGCGCCGCACCAGGTCCATCAGCTCTTCCTCAACCTCCTCGACAACGCCCTCAAGTTCATGGACAAGCCCCAGGGGCGCGTTCAGATCACGAGCCGGCGGTCCGGAAATGCCTGGGAATTCAGCGTCTCCGACAACGGTCCCGGGATCCCGGCGCGCTTTCACGAGAAGATCTTCGGCTTGTTTCAGCGCCTGGAACTGCAACCGGACCGTCCAGGAACGGGTGTGGGTCTGGCCCTCGTCAAACGCATCATCGAGAGGCGCGGGGGCGAAATCCACGTTGCCTCGGAAGAAGGAGTTGGCACGACTTTTCGGTTCACATGGCCCGATCAACCGGCGGGTTCGGCAACTCCCTGACGCAGGTGACGCAGGAAGAACTCCGCTGTTCGTCCCCATTGCCGTTCCATCATCACCGGGTCGGGCACCATGTGCGTCAGCCCGGGGAGCGGGAGAATTTCAAAAGGCCGGCCGGCACGGAACAGGGCGCCGGCAAGCTTTAGCGAGTGTCGAAAGAAGACGTTGTCGTCCCCGGTCCCATGGAGGATCAGCAGGGGCCTGTCGAGGTGCGCGGCCAGGTCGATCAGGGAATTGGCCGCGTACACCGACTCCCCGGGTTTCGGGACACCAAGGTAACGCTCCGTGTAGTGGGTGTCATAGTCCATCCAGTCGGTTACCGGCGCGCCGGCGACGGCCGCGCGAAAGACATCGGGCCGGCGCAAGACGGCAAGGGCGCTCATGTAACCGCCGAACGACCAGCCCACAATGCCCACCCGTTGCAGATCCAGTTCCGGGAACCGCGCGCCAAGGGCCTTCAATCCGGCGACCTGGTCCTCCAACGGGACCTCGGCGAAGCGCTGATAGATGGACCGCTCCCAATCGCGCCCACGGCGCGGCGTCCCCCGATTGTCCAGGGAAACCACAATGAACCCCCGATCCGCAAGCCATTGCGGGAGCAGTCGCGTCGCCATGGAGGCCTGCACAACATTGGCGTGGGGGCCCCCATAGACATCCACCAAAACCGGGTATCGCTGTCCCGCCCGGAATTGCCGTGGGCGTATGACCTCGGCATAAAAACCAGGATCGGTCTCGAGAAACAGGGACTCGGCGCCTGGCTGGAAGCCCGGCTCTTCGGCGACGGAGGGTAATTCCGTCGATTCGCCACGGTTCCCGTGCCGCACGAAGCTTCGCGGCATCGAATCGGGCGTGGCCGAGGTGAGGACCCAGACGGGAGCATTCCGAGCGAAGACGGCGGAGTGTACGCCGGCGGCCATGGTCAGTCTTTCGGGCACTCCGCTGTTCAGCGAGGCCCGCCAGATTTGGGTCTGCGTCGGATCCTGACTGGCGGCGTAGACCACCTGGTGACGGGCGTTATCAATGGCACAGAATCCCTGGTACCCGATCGTCGAAGGAGTGAGGACATGATCCAGGGACCCGTCGGGATGGTGAAGTTCCAGTTGCCACGCGCCCGTCCGTTCGGTGGTCCAGAGAAAGCCCGACCCGTCTTCGAGCCATCGGGGCATCTGCGGGTCGAGGTTCACCCAAAGCGGATCGCCCTCCGTCACGAGGGGGGTGGTGGTGCCGCGCCCCGGATCGACGCGAAGCAACCGGACTTCGCGCTGATCGCGGGACTGGACGCAAATCGTCAGGCCGCCCTGACGATGCCAGTCAGCGCGCGTGAAGTACGGTAGTCGAGCAGTGTCCCAGTCGACCCAGACCGGGCGGCCGCCGCGGATCGAGATGATCCCGAGGCGGGCGACGACATTGCTGTGGCCGGGACGGGGATAGAACTGCGGGCGTGGCGCTTGTTCGGGATGGGCCGGGTCGGCCACAAACCACTCTTCGACGCCGCGTGCATCCACCTCCTCGAAGAGGATGGAACGACTGTCCGGCGCCCACCACCAACCAGTGTACCGGTACATCTCTTCCGCTGCCACGAACTCGGCCTCGCCATGCGAAACCGCCTCGGTGCCGCCCCGGGTGATGCGGCGATTCCGGTCCTTGCCGATCTCGTGAACCCAGACGTCATGGTCCCGGATGAAACCGACCCACCGGGCGTCGGGCGACAGTTTCGGATCAAACGCCGGGCCATCCGTCCGAAGTTCCCGGGCGCTTCCGGTGGCGCGTTCCACCAGGAACAACCGCTCTCCCAGCGGCACCAGGACCTGTGCGCCGTCCTCCGAGAGTTGGAAGGTGGCGATGCCGCCGGCGGTCATGCGCATCCGCTCGCGGCGGGCCTTTTCCTCCGGCGACAGGTCCTCCTGCCGCCCGCCGAGGAGGGAATCGGGAGTGATCCATTCGCGGGTGGTCCCGTGCTCGACATCGTGAAGGAACAAGGCCTGGCGCGGCGACCGCGGACCGGATCTCAGGAAGAGAACCGCATCGCCGGCGGGGGTCACCTGCAGTCCCGCGGGCCGACCGAGACGAAATCCGCGGGTCGCGGCATAGTCCTTCAGGAAGTTGGCATCGAGTGGAATGGGCCGGTCGGCAGCCTTGGCATTCATAAACAGGCAAAGGAACATCGCGGCCCGGGGACAGCAGCGCATCAGTGGGGAACGTGCGATGTCGGACCGCCTCCTGGCAATCCGCGGCTTCCATCCCGACCGCATTGACGATGGTGCACAGACTGCGAGAATAGTTGACCTATGCATGCCACCTCCCGCCGGCGGTTTCTCGGCCTCTCGGCCTTCCTGGGCTTCACGGCGCGCGGGATCCTCGCGAAGGCGGCCGGCTCGAACCGCCGTTGGACCCTGGACCTGACGCCGGGGGCGATTGGCGTATCGGCCGCCCCGCTCGACATCGTTCGCCTGGCAAAGGCGCACGGGTTCGAGTCGGTCCAACCCGATGCGACTTACATTGCGGGCAGCGACTCTGCGGGACTGACGGAGTATCACGAGGCCGTGACGGCGGCGGGATTGAAGTGGGGTTCGGCCAATCTCGCCGTCGAGTTTCGACGCGATGAGGACTCGTTCCGGCGGGATCTTGCCGACCTGCCGCGGGTCGCCAGGACGCTGCAACACGCGGGGGTGACGCGGATCGGGACCTGGTTGATGCCGGGGCACAATGAACTCGACTACACGGCCAACCTGCGCCTGCACGCCCGCCGTCTGGGAGAAGTCTCCCGCATCCTGGCGGACGCGGGTGTCCGCCTCGGGCTGGAGTACGTCGGCACACCCAGTGTTCGCGCGAGATTCCAGTTCCCGTTTATCCATCGCCTGGCGGAGATGCGCGATTTGATCCACACGATCCAGGTCCCCGGGACCGGCCTCATACTCGATTCGTGGCATTGGTGGACGGCGGGGGACCGGCCGGAGGACTTGAAGGAGCTGAACAACGCCGATGTTGTCGCCGTGGATCTGAACGATGCGCCGGCCGGCGTGCCGCTGGCGGACCTTCAGGACAACCATCGGGAACTGCCGGCAAGCACCGGAGTCCTTCCCGTTGCAAAGTTCCTCGGGGCGCTCCTCGCCATCGACTACGACGGACCCATTCGTGCCGAACCCTTCAATGCCGCCCTCAACCGCCTCGACAACGATGCCGCCTGCGCGAAGACCATCGCCGCGCTGCGCCATGCCATGGAGGCCCTCAAGGGATGAACCGACAGGCGTTGTTTGCTCCCTGCAGACCACGGAACGGGCAGGCTCGTCGCTCACGCCTCGTCCCGAGCGAAAAAAGCCCCTGCCGCGAATCTATGGGCATTTCGGGGACACAGCACTAGGATGGACGCATGACGGGACCTACACCCATCGGGCGCCAGGCACCCGCCGGCGGCATTCTCGCGCCGGACGATGTCCGGGAGATCGTCGCCCAGGCATGCCCCCCGGAAGTGTTCCGGGGCCAGCGCGTGCTGTGCATCGTGCCGGACCATACGCGGACCGCGCCGGTGGGGCTCCTCTTCGAGTGCCTCCATGCCTCCATCGGCGGGGTCGCTGCCTCCTTCGATGTCATGATCGCCCTGGGCACGCACCCGCCCCTTTCGGAGGCGGCCATCTGCGACAGGTTGGAAATCACGCCGACGCAACGCAAGGATCGGTACCGGCAGGTTCGCCTCTACAATCACGAATGGGACCAGGACGCCGAACTGACCCGCCTGGGAACCATTCCGTCGGCGGAGATCGCCCGACTCACGGACGGCCTTTTCGAGATGGACGTGCCGGTCCGGGCCAACCGCCGGCTGCTGGATTACGACCACCTTGTGATCGTGGGGCCAGTGTTCCCCCACGAAGTCGTCGGGTTCTCGGGAGGCAACAAGTACCTCTTTCCGGGTGTCGCAGGGCCGGAGATCCTGCACTTCTTCCACTGGCTCGGGGCGGTGGTCACGAGCCCAAGGATCATCGGAAACGCCTGGACTCCGGTCCGCAAGGTCGTGGATCGGGCCGGCGCGCTGGTGGATCGGCCGAAGCTTTGCTTTGCGCTCGTCGTTCGGCCTGACAAGACACTGGCGGCGCTTTTTGTCGGCACGCCCGAGGCCGCCTGGGAATCCGCAAGCAACGTCTCGCGGGAAATTCACATCACCTCCAAGGATCGCCCATTTCACACGGTCCTCTCCTGTGCCCCCGCCATGTACGAGGAGCTTTGGACGGGCGGGAAATGCATGTACAAGCTCGAACCGATCGTTGCCGACGGCGGGGAACTCATCATTTATGCCCCGCATATCCGGGAGATCTCAAAGACCCACGGCCAGACGATCCGGGAGGTTGGCTACCACTGTCGTGACTATTTCCTCAAGCAGTGGGATCGCTTCTCCCGCCGCCCGTGGGGAGTCCTGGCGCATTGCTGTCACGTCTATGGCCAGGGAACGTTCGACAACGGGGTCGAAACGCCGAGGGCCCGGGTGACTCTCGCCACCGGGCTTTCCGCCGAGACATGCCGTCAGATCAATCTCGGGTATCGCGACCCGTCCACGATTCGGCCCTCGGATTTCGAAGGCAGGGAAGACGAGGGCGTGCTGATGGTGCCCCATGCCGGCGAGATGCTCTTTCACCTGAAACAAAGACCACCCTGGGCGGGTGGTGCCTGAAAAAGGGCTGGAACGGGCCCGGATGCGTTGAATTCCAGGATTGCCCGTCGGCCCGTGTGAACCCCGAACCCGCTTTTAACCATGGAACCTAATCCCATTCCCCGTTCGACCGTCGGAGGCCCGCCGGAGGGCTCCACTCCCTCGGTGCCGCCTGCTGGTGAGCCGGTTGGACAATCGACACCGCCGAGCGCGCCGCCCTCTCCGTTGCTGTTGTCCTCCCAAGGTACGCCACCGCCACCGCCGCCGGAAGCGGCCAGGCCCGTCTTGCCGGAACGGGACGTTCGATTGTACTCGATGCTGTGTCACCTGGCGGCGCTATTCCAACTGATCGTGCCGGTTCCTTCGCTGGGCGCGGTGGCGGGGCCGCTGATTGTCTGGCTGATCAAACGCAACGATCATCCGACCATCGATGAGAATGGGAAGGCGTCGCTCAACTTCCAGATCTCGATGCTCATCTACACCTGGGGCCTCGCGGCGATTGGTATTCCGACGATGTTCATCCTGGTCGGCTTCCTGTTCCTGGCCGCCGCAACGGTCGTATGGCTGGCGGCGCTGGTGTATGCGGTCATTGCCGCCATCAAGGTCAGCAATGGCGAGACGTTCCAGTATCCATGCACGATCCGCTTTCTGACCTGAGTTGCATCGCCACGGGGATTGGGCGCAGAGTGCCGCTGTGTTGGCGTTGATTGATTACGGGTCCGGAAATCTGCGGAGCGTCCACAAGGCACTCCTTCACGCAGGCGCCGAGGTCCGGGTTGTCCAGCGGGGCGCGGAATTGTCGGATGCGACTGGCGCGGTGCTTCCCGGGGTGGGGGCATTTGATGACTGTCTCCAGGCGCTGCGACGACAGGACCTCCTCGAACCGGTTCGCGGCCTGATTGCGGATGGCCGGCCGTTCCTTGGCATCTGTGTCGGGTACCAGGCCCTGTTTGAACGCAGCGAGGAGTTTGATTCCCACGAACCCGGTCTCGGTATCTTTCGCGGCCCGGTGGTCCGCTTCCCGGCGGCCGGCGGCCTCAAAATCCCGCAGATCGGCTGGAATCGACTGGAACTGACGGGTGGAGGCTGCCCGCTCTACGAGGGCATCCCTGACGGGAGTTACGTCTATTTCGTCCACAGTTACTTTCCCCGACCCGCGGACCCGTCGATCGTCGCGAGTTGGACCGATTACGGGGGACCGTTTGCGTCGTCCGTGTGGCGCGACAATGTGTTTGCCACGCAATTTCATCCGGAAAAGAGCCAGGCAGTCGGCCTGGCCATCCTGGGGAATTTCATTCGCCTGGCGGGCGCGTTTCAGGTCGCGGCGCGTTCGCAAGCCGCCTGAGAGGCCACTTGCCAACCGGGTAAGCCGTTCCGCAGACTCCGCCTTCCGCTCTTATGGCCACAAGGCAACATTCCCGCTTTGTGCACTTCGTGCTCCCGTGGCTGATTGCCGCCGCGGGTTTTGTCGTTTACCTGGCCACCCGCCACTCCTGGATGAGCCTGGAGAGCGTCGGCCTGACGGCGAAGGTCGCCGGATGGGACTGGAACACCATGCAAATGGGACCGGTCACCCTCCTGGTGACCTGGCCGCTCCGGGCCTTGCCCGAGGCCTGGATTCCGATGGGCCTCAATTCCCTGAGCGGCCTTCTGGCGGGGTGCACCCTCGGCCTGTTGGCGAAGTGCGTCGCCCTTCTTCCCCATGATCGGACCCGCGAACAACGGCAACGCGAGCGCAGCGATTTCAGCTTCCTGACCTTGCCGCTCGCGTGGGTCCCGCCCGTCGCCGCGGCCGGCCTGCTCGCGTTTCAACTGACCTTTTGGGAAAACGCAACCGCCATGACGGGCGAAATGGTCAGCCTGACGCTCTTCGCCCTGTGCGTGTTTTTCTTCCTCCGGTTCCGGGTCCTTCAAGAGGACAAGTACCTTGCCTTTCTCGCGTTCACCTTCGGTGCCGCGGCGGCCAATGACTGGGGCATGGTCGCGTTCTGCCCCCTGTTTTTCTTGGCGATTGTGTGGGCGAAGGGCGCCTCGTTTTTCGAGGCGCGGTTTTTGATTCGGACGACCCTGGCGGGATTGGCGGGCGTCATCTTTTACCTGGTTTCGCCGCTGGCCCTGACCCTGGCCGATCAGTCCGACGCCACGTTCCTGGAAGCCCTGAGGACCCTGATGGCGACCCAACGCCAATTCATCCTGTCGTTTCCCCGTTGGGCCCTCCTTTTCTGCGGCGCCGCTTCGGTCCTGCCGATCTTCTTCATCGGGATCCGCTGGCCCTCCACGTTCGGCGACATGAGTGCCGCCGGCGCGGCGATCACCAATTTCCTGTTTCGATTGATCCACGTCGCCTTCCTGGCGTTTTGCACCTGGGCGATGTTTGATCCCCCGTTCAGTCCCCGCGCCCGCGGTCTGGGTCTGCCGTTTCTCCATTTGTATCTCCTGACGGCGCTCGCGATCGGCTATTTTCTCGGGTACGTGCTGCTGGTGTTTGGCCAGGAACCCGAGCGCAAACTGAAGCGGACCTCGGCCGGAATGGCCGCGCTCAGTCGACTCCTTGCCAGTGTGGCGGCGCTCGGGGTGCTCGGTGCGACGGCGGGTCTTTGCGTTTACAACCTGCCGGCCATTCGAGGCCAGAACGGCCCGCTGGTTCGAGACCTCGCGGCCAATCTCGTGCCGCCTCCCTCAGGCAATGTGGCCCTGGCGAGCGATGACACCACGCTTCTCATGCTCGCGGTGGGCCTGACGCGCATGGAGGGCCGCAAACCGGAAGTGCTCCCGATCGACACCAGCGTGTTGAAATGGCAAGTCTACCAGCGCCACCATGAGAAGACCTACGGGTCGCGCTGGCCGGCGCTGGCGATCGAGAAGCTGAGCAATCCCCTCGCCGATCGGACCCTCCTCCGCCAGGTCTATGCCCTGAGCCTGTCGAATCAGCTCTACTACGCGCATCCGAGCTTCGGTTACTACTTTGAGTTGTTCCGGGCGATTCCCACCAACACGATCTTCCTCCTGGCGCGGCAACCGACCAACACCTACGTCATGCCGCCACTCCCGGAGGACCGCTTCGAGGCCATTCAACGGGAGTGGACCGCGATTCGCGAGCGGTACGTGGATGACCCGGTCCTGGCGCGCATGAAGAAGAACCGTGTGACCGATGCCCGCCTGGTCGCCGCGCACTACGCGCGCGCCTTCAACTCCTGGGGCGTTGCTCTTCAACGCCGGGATCGCCTGGAGGACGCCGCACGCTTCTTTGATGCCGCCGTTGCCCTGGACAAGGACAACCTCGCCGCCGTCATCAATGCGCGCTACAACCGGAATCTCCGCCAGGGCAATCGGGAGGCCGTGGTCCTCGAAAAAGACCTGACGGATCAACTGGGACGCTACCGCGACCTGGCCGCGTTTCTGGGCGCCTGCGGTCCGGTCGACGAACCGTCATTCTGCTTCCGTCTGGGCCGGGTCTTCAGCGCAGGCAACTTGAACCGGCAGGCCGCCCGCCAATTCGCCCGGTCCCTCGAGCTTCAGCCCGGTTCGATCGAGACCCGCCTCTGGCTGGCAAACTCCATTCTCAACGCGGAACTCTATGATGAGGTTCTGCAGGTTATCGCCGGCATTCACAAGGACCATCCCAACCTCAGCCCGTCCGAGGAGAGCGACCTCGCGGGCCTGGAGAGCTGGGCCCGATTTTACAAGGGAGATCTGCCGGCCGCCGAGAAGATCCTCGAGGAGACCCATCGGAAATTCCCCAAGCGGGTCGAGCCGCTTCAAACCCTGAACGACATCTACGTCTCCGCCAACATGACCAATGCCGCGCTCGAGACCGTGGACAAGATCATCGCACTGTCCCCGGGTGACCTGAAGCCCTTGATCACCAGGAGCGCCGTCCTCATTCATTGCGGCGCCCTCGACGAGGCCCTCAAGACACTCAATACTGTCCTTCAGGAGAAACCTGACTTCGTTCCGGCCCTGGTGAATCGCTCCCTGGCGTACTCCAAGCTCAATCGCATGGACGAGGCGGAGAAGGACTACCGGCACCTCCTCAAGATCGCTCCCGAACTGACCCAGGTTTACTATCACCTCGGCGAGATCGACTATCAGCGGGGCGACGCCCTCGGGGCGCGCCGGAATTACCGCAAGTTCCTGGAAACGGCCCTGCCGGGTTCGACCGAGGCGCGGAACGCCCAGCAGCGCCTCGACGACATCGCCGCCGGGAAGATCGGGAAGTAACAGACGCGCCGGCGGTCACGACCGCCTTGTCATGCGTGTGGTCCACGTCATCACCCGGCTCATCGTCGGGGGTGCCCAGGAAAACACGATCGCTTCCGTTCTCGGCTTGAGGCGCCGCCCCGGTGTGGACGTTCGTCTGATCTCCGGCCCCACAACGGGGCCCGAGGGGTCACTTCAGCCGCTCGTGGAGTCGATCCCGGATCTCCTCACCCTTGTTCCATCCCTCGTCCGACCCGTGAATCCGTTCCAGGACGCACTCGCCCTGGCAACCCTGATCCGACTCCTGCGTTCCGATCAGCCGGAGATTGTCCACACTCACAGCGGCAAGGCGGGAATCCTGGGGCGCCTGGCGGCTCGCGCCGCGCGGATCCCGGTGATCCTCCACACGATTCACGGACCCTCGTTCGGGCCGTTCCAGACACCCGCCGCCAATGCCCTGTTTCTTCGGGCGGAGAGAATCGCCGGTCGCTACACAACGGGCTTCGTCGTGGTGGCTGATGCCATGGCACGCCAGTATCTCGCGGCCGGCATCGCAACCCCCGATCGATTTACGCGAATCTACAGCGGCTTCGATCTCGACCCTTACCTCGCCGCCCGGAACGATTCGTCCCTCCGGGCGCGGCTCGGCCTGGCGCCGGGAGATTTTGTGGTCGGGAAGATCGCTCGACTCTTCGCTTTAAAGGGGCACCTGGAGCTGATCGAAGCCGCCGCCACCCTGGTGCGCGACATTCCGTCGATCCGGTTTCTTTTCGTCGGCGACGGTTCCTGGCGACCGCGCATTGAATCGGCCATCGCGCGGCAGGGATTGGAGCGGCACTTCGTCTTCACCGGTCTGGTGCCGCCGGCGTCCATTCCGGGTCTGGTTGGGATCATGGATGTCCTGGTTCACCTGTCGCGACGGGAGGGATTGCCGCGGGCGCTTCCGCAGGCCATGGCGGCCGGCCGCCCCGTGGTCGCCTACGACGTCGATGGCGCCGGCGAGGTTTGCAGGGATGGCGAGACGGGATTTCTCGTCGCGCCAGGCGATATCCAGGGGCTTTGCGAGCGTCTCCGCATCCTGGCCGCCGATTCGGAACTGCGCGTCCGTCTTGGGAACCACGGACGGCAGTTGGCGCGCCGGAGCTTCTCCCTGGACCGCATGATTGATGAACTCTGCCGCCTTTACGACCGCGTGCTTCCGACCCAACGCGCGGAGTCCAGGAGCGACGCCCAACCCACTCCAGCATCCCGGGTGTGAGTTTTCCATTCGCTCTTTATCTCACGTCGCTCCTCGGCGCGTTTCTCGCGTCACTCTTTTCGCTCCCAGGGTGGCGCGCGTGGTGCCTCCGACACGGGCACGTGGACGATCCGGGCAACCGGAAGATCCACAGCGACGCCACACCGTTGGCTGGGGGCTTCGCGGTGCTGACGGGAATCCTCGTGCCGCTGGGCGGCGCTGTCGCCGTCCTGGTCCTCGCGAACAGGGGCATTTCGATCCCGGGCCTTGCGCCTGATGACGTCGAACGGCTGAACTATGGCTTCGCGGCGCGGCGGCTTGAACTTACTGCAATCCTCCTGGGGCTTCTGGGTATGATGCTTCTCGGGTGGCTCGACGATCGCCACGAACTCTCGCCATTGCCGAAGTTCGCCGGGCAGATCGTGATCGCCCTGTGCGTGGCGGCGGCTGGTGTGCGAATCACGCTCTTCGTTCCGAACGTGGTGTTCAGCTATGCGGTCACCATTCTCTGGATCGTGGGGATCACCAACGCGCTGAACTTCCTCGACAATATGAATGGCCTCTGCGCGGGAACGGGCGCCATGGCGGCGGGCTTTTTCGGGATCGCCGCGGCCCGAAATGGACAGTACCTGGTGGGGGCAATCGCCCTCCTGGGGTGCGGAGCCTTACTGGGTTTCCTGCCGTGGAACTACCCGCGGGCCACCGCCTTTCTCGGGGACGCGGGCAGCCATGTAGCAGGGTTCTTGCTCGCGGTTCTCGCCATCCTTCCCAGCTTCTATTCGCCGGGACACCCCCACCCCGCCGCCGTGCTCAGTCCGTTGCTTGTCCTCGTCGTGCCCCTTTCCGACCTGGCGAGCGTCGTCTGGATTCGCGGTCGATTGGGAAGGCCCCCATGGATCGGCGACACCAACCACTTCTCGCACCGGCTCGTTCGCGTGGGATACTCGCGGGCAACCGCCGTGGCCTTGCTGTGGGGGGCCGGACTGGCAGGAGGAATCGCTGCCCTCGCGCTGTGAGCGGGCGGGCGTAGGTTTGTCCCTGGCGATTGGCAACACAGGGCTACGGCCGCGCGACGACGCGTCCATCCCGCAGGGCGACGGCGTCGTCACGGACGCCATCGCAGACACCCTCGACCAGCGCCTGAGCTCCAACGCGCACCACGGTCTGCCAGTCGCCCGTTCTCCCCCTGCCCAGAATCGCCCCGTTGCCCTGGGAGATCCGATACTCCGCAAACCCGACAAGGGTTACCTGGCACCGAATCTCGCCAAGGGTGTCCCGGCCCTTCAGCCGCACCACGCAGACGCCGGTCACGAAGGTCTTTGCCAGTCGCGTCGGTTCGCCCTCGACGCGGATCCGACGGCCGCGATACCGCGCATCGGCGGCAGCGACGCTCGCATGATAATCGGTGAGCAATTGGTCCGCCTCGACGAGCGAGCCCTCCTCAATCGGGGCGGGAAGGCGTTCGGGCTCGGACAATGCCGGGAGCCGGGGACGATGCTCCGTCCATGAGGGATTCCGCACCGGCCGGAGGGGGGGTGCCGACGGAGGGGCGACAGGGACCGGGCCATTCGTCGCCGGACCCAGGACGGCTTTCAGCCGTGTATTCTCGAGACGAAGGGCCTCGATCTCCTCCCGGGCCTTCTGGAGTTGCAACCGCAACTGCTGCACCTCCGAAACCGTTTCGGCCGAAGGCCCCGCTGCGCGAACGATCCATGGCTGCCATCCGACGGCCGCGACGGCGCACCACCCGGCAAACCATCGAACGCAATTCACACGAAGGTCGGTCACCTTCATGCGGCCACTCTCGACACGAAGCGGGTCCATGGCAAGGACACGCGGAAAGCTCAGCGACAACGGGGATGAGGAAGGAAGGTTTCCGCCTGGTCCAGGAATGGACCAGGCTGACGATTCTCCGAGTCCGGTTCCGGACCGGATCTCGAGCCCGGATGGCGGTCACATGAAACCCCAGCGGGTCCGAAGGCGGTCGGACTGGGTTAGGACACGCCAACGGACGCATGTTTTCGGGTCCGTGAAGCCTCCGGGCATGGTCGACGGCGAAGGAGAACCGAGGTGGCACAACGGGTGCTTGGAACGGATCGAACCGGACACGAGGAAATCGAGATTCATGACTTCATGAACACACTCCATACGACCTCGGGCCGGATAACATCACAACCGATCCCACCGCGCGACACGATGTTCAGGAGAACAGTGGGTGCGAGACGGGATCAAACAAAGCTCAGCAACACGACTCACACCATGTTTCCAAAATTGAACCCCAAGGGGCGAATCCTCGCCATGCTCATCGCGACCGCGTTCTGTGGCGCGGTCCTGTCGCCGCGCACCGCTGTGGCCCGCCAGGGCGCCACCGACCCGATTCCGGGCACCAGCAACGGCGGCGTCAAAAGCGGGGGGGGCGGCAAGAAAGGCGGAGGCGGTTCGACGCCAGCCCCGGCCCCGGCGCCAGCTCCGGCCCCGCAACCGATTGTTTACGGCACCCTGACTTTCAGCGCCGCCGGCGCGGTGAACGGTTCGCTTCCGCAATGCACGGGTGACTACCAGGTCGATCCCTACTATCCCACTTTGTCCCTGTTCACGGTGCGCGTGCAGGTAAACACACTCAATGTTCCGGACGGTACTGTCCTTTACGTTCACGTCATCGGCAGCAGCGGTGTCTTTTATCCATTCACCGGCAACGCCGTGGTGATCGTCGCCGGCTCCGGAAGCTGCTCGCACTCCGAATACGTGACACTGGACGCCGGGCTTGCGGGCGTGACGATCACGGACGCCTCCGGCGCCATTCTCTTTGTCGGAAACTAGGCCGGACGGGCCGAAGGCGCCGAGCCCGACGACAACAGCCCGGGGTCGATCCCAAAGCAGCAGGATCGCCCCCGGGCTATGTGTCCGGGGGTTCCGTCACCTCCGCCAAGTGTGCGTCCGCTTGCGTCCACTCAAATGCGACGCCAGTTTGCACCGCGCAGGAACGCAGGAACGCAGGAATATGGCGGACATTGACAACATCCACTGGCGATCGGTTCAGGGTCGGTTCGGCGACGTGACCTACCAGATCACCCAGGTTCAATTCTTTCCGCTTCGATCTGCCCGGCCATGGTGTCCTTCGATCAACGCCTACCAGTGTCGCGAGGGGTACGTGATCTGTGTGGACCTGGCCGGTGTCGACCGCGGATCCATCGATCTCCACGTCGAACCGCGCCGCGTGATCCTTCGCGGCCGCCGGAATCCGCTCGAACCCCCGTCGAGCGCCGGGGTCCTGACCCAGGTCCTGGCGCTTGAAATCGACCAGGGACCGTTTGAGCGGGCCCTCATCATGCCGGCGGAGATCGCCACCGCTGGAGTCAAAGCCGAACAGCGGGATGGCATCTTTTGGATCTTCCTGCCGACCACCAGCACTTCTCTTTAGGCGCCCACCATTCCAACGCGCGATGACGACCCGCACAACCCTTGCCAACGACGTTCCCACCTCCAATGCCGCAGAGGCCGGCACGGGTGCCGCCGCGCCCACGCTGACCGGCTCTGCCCGGGCCGACAGCCAGGAGATGCCGGAGATCCCGGAGGTTCTTCCGATCCTGCCGCTGCGCGGATTGGTGGTGTTCCCGGGGATGGCCATTGCCCTGGGGGTGGGCCGGCCCGAATCCATTCGCCTGCTGCAGGAGTCGCTGCCGCAGAGCAAGATCGTCGGGCTTGTCACCCAGAGGCAGGCCGACAAGGAGGATCCGGGCGCCGATGACATCTATCGCGTGGGCACGGCGGCAACGGTGTTGAAGCTCCTGCGTCGTTCCGAGGAGACCGTCCTGGTGATGGTCCAGGGGCTGCAGCGGATCCGGATCGAGGAGATCGTCAGGGTCGAACCGTATCTCCAGGCCCGTGTCTCGGTTCTGGAGTCGGTGCCGCCGCCTGCCGGCAGTCCGGAGTGGCAGGCCGCGTTCAAGAACCTGCGCGAAACCGCCCTTCAGCTCCTGGAAGCGACACCGGAACCACCGGAGGAACTCCGGCTGCTCCTGCTCAATCTCGAGGACCCGGGTCAGTTCGTCGATGTCGTCGCGGGCAGCCTGAATGTCGAGGCGGCGAAGAAGCAGGAATTCCTCGAGGAACTCGACGTCGCCGCCCGCGCGAGGGCCGTCCAGCCGCACGTCAACTCCCAGCTCGAGATCGCCCGGATCCAGCAAAAGCTACAGAAGGAAGTTCACTCCCATTTCACGGATGCCCAGCGCCGCGCGTATCTTCGGGAGCAGATCCGCGCGATCCAGCGCGAGTTGGGCGAGGACGAGGAGGGCGCCGACCAGCAGGTGGAACAACTGCGGGAGCGTCTGAAAGAGTCCTCGCCGCCGCCGCCCGTGATGGAGGCCGCCGAACGCGAGCTCAAACGCCTTAACTACATTCCCCCCGCCAGTGCCGAGTTTCCGGTCATCGTCGGTTACATCGAGACCCTCGCCGAACTCCCCTGGAACAAACTCTCCACGGACAACCTCGATCTCGACCAGGCCCAACAAATCCTCGATCGCGATCACTTTGATCTGACCAAGGTCAAACGCCGCCTCATCGAGTATCTGGCGGTCCGAAAGCTCAATCCCACCGGCCGCGGCGCCATCCTCTGTCTGGTCGGGCCTCCCGGCGTCGGCAAGACAAGTCTCGGCCAATCCATCGCCGATGCCCTCGGACGCAAGTTCAGCCGGATCAGCCTCGGCGGGATGCGGGACGAGGCGGAGATCCGCGGGCATCGTCGGACGTACATCGGCTCCATGCCGGGACGGCTGATCCAGGAACTTCGACGCGTGGGCACACGCAACCCGGTGTTCATGCTGGACGAAATCGACAAGTTGGGGGCGGATTTCCGGGGTGACCCGGCCAGCGCCCTCCTCGAGGTCCTCGATCCGAGACAGAACAACACCTTCGTCGATCACTACCTGGACGTGCCGTTCGATCTCTCACAGGTGATGTTCATCGCAACGGCCAACTACATGGACCCGGTGCCGCCCGCCCTCCGCGACCGACTGGAGGTCATCACGCTTCCCGGCTACACCGATCATGAAAAACTCGAGATCGCGGGACACTACCTGGTCGGCCGCCAACTCGCCGAGAACGGTCTCAAACCGCCCCAGTGCGAATGGACGGAACCGGCGCTTCGCCGGGTGATGGACGACTACACCCGGGAGGCCGGCGTCCGCGAACTCGAACGGCAGATCGGGGCCGTGTGCCGGGCCGTGGCCGCACTCATCGCGCGGGAAGAGCGCAGCCGGGTGCTGATCACGCCCGAGTTCGTCGCCGAAACGCTGGGTCCCGCCCGATACATCCGCGAAGGCAGGCTGACATCGGATCGTCCCGGGGTCGTGACCGGTCTGGCTTACACCCCGGCCGGCGGGGAGGTCCTCCACATCGAAGCGACCCGCTATCCGGGAACAGGTCAGGTGAAGCTCACCGGTCAGATTGGCGAGGTCATGAAGGAGTCCGTCCAGATCGCCCTCAGCCTCGTCCGCAGCCGGGTGGCCGATCTCGGGATTCCGGCCGAGGCGTTCAAGGAGATGGATATCCATGTCCACGTTCCCAGCGGCGCCGTGCCCAAGGATGGCCCGTCCGCGGGCATTGCGATGTTCACCGCGCTTGCGTCCCTCTTCACGCAGAAACCCGTTCCTGCTTCGCTCGCCATGACGGGTGAGGTGACTCTCCGCGGCCTGGTACTGCCGATCGGCGGACTCAAGGAAAAGGCGCTGGGCGCAATGCGCGCCGGCATCGAACAGGTTTTGTATCCTCTGCTGAATCAGAAGGACATGGCCGATGTTCCGGAGGAGGCCAGGAAGAGCCTGACGTTCACACCCGTGGGAGATGTCGACAAGGTCCTCGAACTGGCATTCGCCGCTCCGCGGCCGGCTTCCGACCGCCAACCTCAGGGCTCTTCAACAGCTCGATAGAACCGCGCCGCCGGCCCGGCGATCACGGCATCCGTGAAGATCGCCGTGCCTCCCGTTGCCACCCCCGATTTGAGTGTCTGCCAACTCACGAGGTCACCGGAGACCTGCAACGTGTAGGTTTGGCCCGCCTGCCCATTCAGTCGCAGCGTGATCTGGCCGTCGGCACCGATCGAAGGGCCTTCGAAGATGGGAGCGGTCCCGGATCGAACCTCCACCGCGCCGTTGTTCAGACCGACCGGGCCGACGGATCGTCCGAGCACATCGGCGACGATCACGTTGGTCACGGTCAGCGGAACAGATCCGGCCGGCGCATTCGTCGCCACCACGAATGGGACATTCACGATCGTGCCGTTCCCAAGCGGCTCGTTCGAGAGCGAATAGACGATGAACCGCGCCACTCCCGTCGCGGGCACGCTGGAACCCGTGGTATGTGCGGCAGCGGCCGGCCCGGCCGCCGCGAAGCCGGTCCGCAAGCGCGCCGGATCAAACCGGACGTCGAACTGCACGGCCACGGCAGAGCCATCCAGTTGGAGTTGCACCGGAACGACGGCCGTTCCGCCGGGGACTGCCGCCGCCGATGCGAGGCCGAGACTCGAAGCGGCCATCGCGGATTCGGTCCCACCCAAGAGGCCGAAGGCGATGCCCGCGGTCCACGCAAGCGCGCGCATGGACCTCGAAGCGGATCCGCGTTGAAGAGTGCCAGCGTCGTTCATGGGAATCCGGGTGCGATGAGGGTTCCACCGTTGATCTGCTGCAGCGTGCCCGTGTTGGTAAATTGACTGGGATTCACGGTGATCGTCCCTCCACTGACATCAGCGCGAATGGCCCCCTGGTTGATGAGTATCGAGGTGCCGCCGACGATGATGGCCTGTCCGATCCGGCCCGTCTTTCCGTGGACCAGCGCGGCGGATCCCAGGGTCAGCGTCGAGTTGCCCTCGATGCCCAGGTAGCCCAAGTCCCCCTCGAACACGACCTCCCCCGCAAACGTCTGGTTGCCCTCGAACCCGATTCCGCCCGAGTGGTCCAGGCGCACCACGCCCGCATTGAGCGTCAGGCCGCCCCGAATGTGCGCGCGCGCGTTGACGTTGGTCAGCACCAGGTCCCCGGTGAGGGTGACGCCGTCGAGGATATTCTGGCTGGAGGCGCTGAATAAAAGCCGCGCCCCTCCCCCTTGGACCACCGAGCCGTGGCTGAGCGTGCCACTGTTCAGAGTGAGGGAACCGGTCGTTCCGCTGAGCGCCAGCGCGCCTGCCTGCAGGTCAAGCACTCCGCCCAGTTCCACAGTGCCGCCGTTGCCAAGCACCGTTCCCAGGGTTCCCCCTCCGAGCGCCCCGTTCAACTGGACGAGCCCCGACCCGGCACGCACCGTGCCGCCCTGGGTCCAACTCGCCGCATTGACGTTCAGGATCCCTCCATTCGCGGTCTCGAGGCTTCCGGTGTTGGTGAACAGGTTCGGATTGACGGTGATCGTCCCGCCGTTCACATCGGCGCGAATGGTTCCCCGGTTGATCAGCGTCGAGGTCCCACCCACAAAGACGGCCTGCCCGATTCGGCCGCTCTTACCATGGATCACCGCCGTCGGTCCCAGCGTCAGGGTGCTTGTGCCTTCGACGCTCACATACCCGGCGTCCCCTTCCAACACGATCCCTCCGTTGAAGGCCTGGTCACCTTCGAAACCGATGGCCCCGCTTCGATCCAGACGCACGACACCCCCGTTGAGGGTCAGGCCTCCACGAATCCGCGCGCGCGCGTTGGCGTTGGTGAGCACCAGGTCCCCGGTGATCGCGATCGTGTCGAGAATGTTCTGTCCCGACGCGCTGAACAGCAACTGCGCCGCCCCGCTCTGGCTCACCGAGCCGTGACTGAGGTTTCCATTATTCACCACCAGGGACCCTGTCGTGGCATTCAGCACGAGATTGCCGCCCTGGAGATCGAGGGTTCCGTTCAGTTCAATCGTGCCGCCGGCTGTCACCAATGTCCCCACCGCACCGCCGGTCAACACGCCGTCGAAGTGAACATTGCCCGGCCCCGCGCGCACGGTGCCGCCCTGGGTCCAGTTTGCCGCACTAACGGTGAGGATACCGCCGTTGGCGGTCTCGAGAGTGCCGGTGTTCGTGAACAGGTTCGGATTGACGGTGATCGTCCCGCCGTCCACCTCGGCGCGAATGGTTCCCTGGTTGATCAGCGTCGAGGTCCCCCCCCCCACAAAGACGGCCTGCCCGATCCGGCCGCTCTTACCGTGGATCACCGCCGTCGGTCCCAGCGTCAGGGTGCTCGTGCCTTCGACGCTCACATACCCGGCGTCCCCTTCCAACACGATCCCGCCGTTGAAGGCCTGGTCGCCTTCGAAACCGATGGCCCCGCTTCGATCCAGGCGCACGACACCCCCGTTGAGGGTCAGGCCTCCACGAATCCGCGCGCGCGCGTTGGCGTTGGTGAGCACCAGGTCCCCGGTGATCGCGATCGTGTCGAGAATGTTCTGTCCCGACGCGCTGAACAGCAACTGCGCCGCCCCGCTTTGGCTCACCGAGCCGTGACTGAGGTTTCCATTATTCACCACCAGGGACCCTGTCGTGGCATTCAGCACGAGATTGCCGCCCTGGAGATCGAGGGTTCCGTTCAGTTCAATCGTGCCGCCGGCTGTCACCAATGTCCCCACCGCACCGCCGGTCAACACGCCGTCGAAATGAACATTGCCCGGCCCCGCGCGCACGGTGCCGCCCTGGGTCCAGTTTGCCGCACTAACGGTGAGGATACCGCCGTTGGCGGTCTCGAGAGTGCCGGTGTTCGTGAACAGGTTCGGGTTGACGGTGATCGTCCCGCCGTTCACATCGGCGCGAATGGTTCCCCGGTTGATCAGCGTCGAGGTCCCACCCACAAAGACGGCCTGCCCGATCCGGCCGCTCTTACCATGGATCACCGCCGTCGGTCCCAGCGTCAGGGTGCTCGTGCCTTCGACGCTCACATACCCGGCGTCCCCTTCCAACACGATCCCGCCGTTGAAGGCCTGGTCACCTTCGAAACCGATGGCCCCGCCTCGATCCAGGCGCACGACACCCCCGTTGAGGGTCAGGCCTCCACGAATCCGCGCGCGTGCGTTGGCGTTGGTGAGCACCAGGTCCCCGGTGATCGCGATCGTGTCCAGAATGTTCTGTCCCGACGCGCTGAACAGCAACTGTGCCGCCCCGCTTTGGCTCACCGAGCCGTGACTGAGGTTTCCATTATTCACCACCAGGGACCCCGTCGTGGCATTCAGCACGAGATTGCCCCCCTGGAGGTCCAGAGCGCCATTGAGTTCGGCGCTTCCCCCGTTGGCGACAAGCGTTCCGAGCGAGCCTCCGTTCAGCGCGCCATCGAAGTGCACCACTCCGGGTCCGGCCCGCACCGTTCCACCCTGCGTCCAACTTGGAGAGGCCACCGACAGGACCCCTCCGTTGGTGGTCTCCAACGTGCCGGTGTTCGTGAACAGGTTCGGGTTGACGGTGATGGTCCCGCCGTCCACCTCGGCGCGAATCGTGCCCTGGTTGATCAGCGTGGAGGTCCCCCCCACAAAGACGGCCTGCCCGATCCGGCCGCTCTTACCGTGGATCACCGCCGCCGGACCGAGGGTCAGGGTGCTCGTGCCTTCGACGCCCAGGTACCCGGTATCACCCTCCAACACGATCTGGCCATTGAAGGTCTGATTGCCTTCGAAACCGATCGCCCCGCTTCGATCCAACCGTACCACGCCGTTGTTGAGCGTCAGGCCCTCGTGGATCCGCACCCGTGCATTGCCGTTTGTCAGGACGAGATCGCCGTTCATCGTGATTCCGGTCAGGAGGTTCTGGCTCGACGCGCTGAATAAGAGCGAGGCCCCACCGCCCTGGGTGATCGATCCGTGGCTCAGGCTGCCATTGTTGACCATCAGGGGACCCGTGGTTCCAGTCAGCGCCAGCGTGCCGCCCTGGAGATCGAGGGCGCCGTTGAGTTCAACGCTTCCGCCGTTGGCGACAAGCGTTCCCGGCGAGCCTCCGCTCAGCGCACCATCGAGATGCACCACGCCGGCCCCGGCCCGCACCGTTCCACCTTGCGTCCAACTTGGCGAGGTGACCGACAGGTTTCCCCCATTCGCGGTCTCCAGGGTGCCCGTATTCGTGAAAAGGTTCGGGTTGATCGTGATCGTCCCGCCGCTCACTTCCGCGCGGATCGTTCCCTGGTTGATGAGGGTCGAGGTACCTCCCTGGAAGATCGGTGATCCGATACGCCCCGATTTTCCGTGGATGAGCGCCCCCGGTCCCAGGGTCAACGTCGCGGTCCCTTCCACGCCCAAGTACGCTGTGTCGCCCAGGAACTCGATCTCCCCGTCAAATGTCTGATTCCCGTCGAAGCCGATGCCACCGTTGTTGTCCATCCGGATCTGGCCGCCGTTCAGCGTCAGTCCATTGCGAACCCGGACCCGGCCGTTCCCGCTCGTCAGGTCGAGGTCGCCGACGACGCTGACGCCGTCCAACTGATTCTGTCCGGAAGGGGAGAATTGGAAGCGGCCTGAGTCGAGGACCTGCACCGTCGCATTCTGGAGCGTCCCGCCATCGAGAAGGAGGTTCTCCGCGACGATCACCTGGGCGGCGCTCGCGGTTCCCGAGCCGATCGTGACGGTGACGGATTCGGTGAAGAGATCGATGATGACGTTGTCCGCCGGACCGGGGACGGTGCCGGTGCTCCAGTTGGCGGGATCCTGCCACGACCCGTCGTGGGGTGCGATCCAGAAGACGGCGTCGCCCACCTGGAAGTGCCACGTGAAGGATTCGGCGAGGTGATTTCCCGCAAAATCCGTGATGTTGGTTCCCAACACCCCATAGTACCGGCCGTCCGCGAGCGGAGCCGATAAGTTCAGAATCGCCGCGTGGACGTCCGGTCGGACCGAGAAGGTCCCCGCCACAAGCACGTCATCGGCGGTGCCGGGTTTGCCGTCCGGACCGTACCCGAAGAGACGGAAACCGGAACCGGCAAGGGTCGATGGATCGAGCGGTTCGCTGAAGTAGGCTGTCACCGAATCGATCACCCGTCCGCCGCCGATCGGCAGGACCCGTTTCAGCCGGGGCGGTGTGCCATCGGGGACGAGGGCCAACGTGACCTCCGGCGTCCAGGTCGCATTGCCTCCGGTGTCGGTGGCACGCGCGCGCAGCTTCACGAAGGTGCGAGTCGGGCTGATCGGCGGCGTGGTGAATCGAAATTCGAAGGGATAATTGCCGTCGGTCAACTGCCGCGCGCCATCGACATAGAACTCGACATTCCGCACCTGAACGTCATCGCTGACGTCCGCCGAGACAACCACGGTCTTGTTTTCCTCGACCTGGGGCGGATTGAGGGAGAAGGACGCGCGCAGCGTGATTCCGGGCGCCACCCCGGCGGTGTCCTGGGCGAGGTAGTTGATCACCTGAAGACCGGAGTGACCGTCGGCGGCGTAGGCCAGGCCATTGTAGAGGGCGACCGCGTGCGTGGCGCCCGGGGTGGGGAAATTCGCGAGCAGATCGTCATTCCGAGTCGGGTCCGCGGTTCCATAGAGAAACACGTCATGCGCCGGACTTTCGCTCGGAACGGGGCCAACCGCCGCCAACCCGCGCCCGGATCCGTTGAGAACGATCTGCTTGAAGGACGTCGGTCCGTTCGCCTGTGCCGCCACCAGCTTCGTGATCGCCGCCGGATTCCGCACGTCAAACACGTCGTACCCCGGATAGCAACTCACGTACGCATACCCGCCTCCCACGAAGATGCGAAAGAGACGATCAAACGTGCCGGCTTGCTGGAAGGTGGGCGGACCCGACGCCCCGACCTGCTCGACCGATCCGTCGGAGAACATCTGGTAAACGCGCAACTCCCGGAGGAGTTGGCAATACAGGAACTCACCCTCGACGGCGAGGTCGTGGATCTCCGAACCGAGAGCCATGCGGTCGAGCACAAACCCGGTGAGCATGTCCACCGATACCAGGTCACCCGTGCCGAGGCCCACGTAAGCGATCGGTCCAGCCGTCACGACGGCCTGGGCCCGCCCTCCAACCGCCACCTGGTGCAGGACCCGCGCGTTGGCGGGATCACCGACATCCACGATTGCCAGGCCCGCGGCGTCATCGGCCACCGCTGCGAGATTGCCCGTAAGCGCCACGCGTCGCGCTGTGCCCGGGGTGTCCACCTGGGCGACAAGGACGGGGTTCAGACCGTTGAAGATATTGAATACCGCGACCCCCGCGTCCATGTCGGCGATGACCGCGAGATCATTGAGGGCGGCGATATCGCGCGCGTCACCGGGTGTGTCGGAGGTCGCAATCACACCGGTGCTGACGAAAAGGCCGCTTGTGGGGTTTTCGCCAATCCGCGTCTCGGTCCCATCGTCGATGCCATCGCCGTCGGTATCCGCGACATTCGGGTTGGTCCCCATGATCAACTCGCTGATTTCGCCCATGCCGTCACCATCGACATCCGGCGAGGGGTCGGGAATGAGGTACACCTGCGGCATGACCTGGCTTTGGCCATTCGGGGCGGAGATATCATCGACCCACCCGATCTCCAAGGTATCGGCGCGCAGGAGATAGTTCCGGAACAAACGATTCGGCGGGAGGATGAGATTGACGTGGCCGACGCCGGCGCTGCCTGCCGTTCCACGCTGGATCACCTCGTTGCGGGTCCAATCGAAGATCGCGTAGTAATGCAGGCCGTAGGAGATCTCGGTGGAATTCGGAATCGGGAGGGGTTCGTTGACGTTTCCGGCTCCTGGCAGGCTGCGCGGGGCCGGACTGCCCCCGCAGGGCTGGTTGGCGACGTTGGCGCTCAGGGGACTATCCACGCCCTGGTTGACCACCACCTGGGAGGCCGCCGTGGTCTTGAGATTGAAATCGGCGCCCAGCGAATTGAGGGACCCACTGCCTCCGGACGGGCGCGTTCCGTCACGCGTCGCGTACAAGTTCACGAACACCTGGTTCAGCGTGGGCTGGGTCACCAACCCGATCACATCTCCGCAACGGCTGAACTTCCAAAATCCACTGATCGTCTGGAAATTCTCGGAGGCAACCTGCGCCTTGGTGGCAAGATTCACGACGTTCCACTGGACCCGGTTCAACTCCGGAAGATACGCATAGACAAAGGTGCGCTCGGCGCATTCGGTGCTGAATCCCCAGGTCCCGGACCCGCCGCCATCGATGGGCACCGGCGTCGTGGTGAAGGATTCGTTCAGGCGCGTATCGCCCGAGGTGACGCTGATGACGCTTAGGTTCACCGTGGACACCCCCTGGCTTACGGCCCACAGCAGCCAGTGTCCCTTGGGGCTGAAGCCCGTGAACGCCGAGGCGATCGCCGATGACCGGACCCACACCGGCACCGAAGGATCCGGGCGCGCCAGATTGTGGAGTACCACCGTGTAAACCTGGCTGCCGGGTGGACCGGCCAGGTAGTGATACATGAACGCGTCCCCTTCCGGTGCGAAGCCCCATCCCGCGTTCGCCGTCGGAATCGTGACGTTGAGTACCTCGCTGCCATTCGACACGCGACGCACCTGGAGGCCCACCCCACCGCCGACCGCGCTGGCCGTCAGCCGAAACCGGCCGTCCGGTGAAGTCCCGTCCGGGTTAACCTTCGGCAGGACGGCCGCCGAGGGGCTTTCGTAGAAACCGGTCAAGTCGCAACCGCAATCGATGCTGCCGCATGCGCTCCCGCCCCCCTGGGGTCCGCGGGGCGTCGGATCGGATGCGTCGCGGATGCCGTCGCCGTCATCGTCATCATCGGTCGCGTTCGAGATGCCATCGCCGTCGACATCATCGTCCATGGCATTGGAGATTCCGTCCCCGTCGATGTCGTCATCGGAACTGTTGGGGGTGCCGTCCCCATCCGTATCGGCGTCATCGCCGCCGTCGGTGCCGGCGTCGTTGTCGGCGCCGCCACTGCCGCCGCCAGCGCTTTCGCTGGCTCCGCCGTCGCCGGGATCGGGTCCAGGTCCTGGGCCCGGTCCGGGTCCGGGACCCCCACCGCCGCCGCGCTTCGGACGGTCGCATCGGTTGTTCCCGCCGGGCTGGGTTCCGTGCCATCCGGGCTGGAGGATGCCGACTCCAGGGTCGGTCTCGACGAATTTGCCATCGGCGGTCACGGTCATCGGCCCGACGACCTCCCATTCGCCCTTGTCATGATTGAAGCTCCAGAGGGCGCTCTTGGCCCCGGGCGGCAGCACCTCGCCAGTTACCGGGTCTGGCAGATTCGGAAACCGAACGGGGACCGGCTGATCGAAATTGGCGGGGCCGTCGGTCTGCACCGTGATAACCAGGGGGAAATTCAGTCCCGCGGGAAGCGGTTCCGGCAGGCGATCGGGCGAAACCGGCGCGATGCCGACTCGCCCCCCGCGATTGCCGTCTTCGGCAATGAGCGCGTTGGGAGGCACCATGATTTCCACCCCCGCCAACGCGGCATTGCTCTGCACGACGCTGGGCGGAAAGGTGATCATGGTGGTGTTGGTGGCGCTGACGGGTGTGAGCGTTCCCTGGACCACCCGCGGGAGGTAAATCTCACCCGTCGGTCCCGCGAGGTTGTCCTCGCGTCCGGCGATCGACTCCCAGGCCTTGCCAACATACGGGTAGTAATCGCCATTCGGCCATTGGCTGCCGGCGGCCGTGCGCCCGTCCACATGCACGAAAAACACGCCGGCCGGCGCGGGTTGAAGCTTGAAATTGCCGCTGGCGTCGGTCGTTGTCCGAAGCGTTTCCTCCTGGCCGTCGACGGTGATCGTCACCCCTTGCAGCGGGACGTTCACCGTCGAGGTGGTATTGGAGGATCCTGGCACCAGTTCCGATGCAAACACGCGTCCGATCACGGCGGTGTTCCCGACCGCCTGGCTGCTGAGCGTCTCAAATTGGAGTTGTTTGACTCCGCCCGGCTGACCGTCCCCGTCCGGATCCATTGGGCGACCGAGGAAATCCTTCAGCCCGGAGCCGTCGAGGGTGACGGTCACTCGCGCATTCGATGGCAGCGGCTCCAGATAAAACAGGGTGGCCTTCTGGCGATCCGACGAAAGTTGGACGCGGGAAAGGACCTGCCGTCCGCTGGCTCGGGCGACAAATTCCGACGTGGTGATGACGGCGGCATCCGCCAGAGGCGACGAAAAGCGGAAGACCGTCTCGCGCATCACGGACACGTTGACTTCGCCTTCATCCGGCGAGGTGCTGCGGACCGAGACAAGCGGCGGTTCCGGGAGCGACTGCAGACCCAGCACCGCCGCAGCCAATCGGTCGGCATCCAGTTCGTTGACATAACCGTCCTGGTTGAGGTCCGCGAACGGAACGAGATCGGCCGAAAGGGGGTTGATGCCGGAAATGTGTCCAATGAGTCGGGTCAGATCGAGAACGGTCGCCGCTCCGTCCAGGTCCAGGTCGCCCAGCGCGGCCGGAGGCCCCGCGGCCCCAGACACGCGAGGCAGACAGATCCAACAGACCGACAGCATCCACAACATTGCCGGCTTGCACGATTTCCTCATTGGGGGCTCCTGGGCTGCGGCCGGACGCTGCTCATCGCAGACGTGATCCACAAGTGAAAACAGTATCCGCGGACGAAATTCCACCCTTCGCAGTTTCAACTTCCAGCCGAAGCGCGCCTCGCGCATCCTGCCTTGAATCCTCGCTCGCTGCGGTCGATGTGCGTCATGCGGTTCCATCCGTGTTCACCGGTTTCCACCGTTGCGGTCAGTCTCCGTTTAGCCCTCTCGATGGTCGCTCCGCGCGCATGGGCCAATGAGGATGGGCCATCCTCCAGCGCAGCCGTTGCCCCGCCATCCGTCACTCGAGGCGAAACGGTGGCCCGCCAGGTCTGTGGAAGCTGCCACCCGTTCCCGGAACCCGATCTGCTCGATCTGCGCACGTGGAAGGATCAGGTCCTGCCCCGCATGGAGACCCGGCTCGGCGTATCCCCACCGGACTACTCGAGGAGTCCCGAGGGCGAACTGCTGCGCAGTCTCGATCTCTACCCCAAGGAACCCCTCATCCCGCGCCAGGACTGGGACGCGATCGTCGACTATTACCTGATTCACGCGCCGGCGATGCCGATCCCCCAGGCCCCAAGGAACGAAATCCGCATCGGCCTCCCACTCTTCGAACTGGAGGTTCCCTCTTTTCGCTTCGCCCCGGCGCGCACGACAGTTGTCCAGGTTGGGGCACTCACTCACCGGATCTATCTCGGTGACGATGGCGCACGCCGCCTCGCCGTCCTCGACAGCAAAGGGAATTCCGTCGACACGTTCGACCTCGGGAATGTCCCAGTTGGCGTGGCCGAAACTCCGGAAGGCCTTTATGTCACCTGCGTCGGCAGCTTCCTGCCGTCGGAGGTCCAAAGCGCCGCCCTCCAGTTTTACCCAAAGGAAAAGGAGGGGTTCGGACCGCGGCGCGTCCTCGTGGACGGCCTCCCGCGCGCGGCCCAGACAGAATTCGCTGATTTTGATGGCGACCACCGAACCGACTTCGCGATGTGTCTGTTCGGCAATCATCGCGGGCGCTTCTCCTGGTTCCAAAACCTGGGCGACGCTCATTACCGCGAACACGTCCTGGTCGAGAAATCCGGCGCGATCCATTGTCTCGCCCGCGATTTCAACGGCGACGGCACCACGGATCTCGGGCTTCTCATGGCCCAGGAATCCGAATCGTTCCAGGTCCTCACCAACGACGGCAAAGGCGGATTCGCCAGCCAGCTCGTGTTCCAGCGCCCGCCAGTGTTCGGTCACAATTATTTTGAACTCGCCGATCTCGACGGAGACGGCACCGACGACCTGCTGGTGGCCAATGGCGACAACGGTGAGTTCCAGAGCCCGCCTAAACGCTACCACGGCATCCGGATCTACCGGGGCCTGGGTGGCGGGCGCTTCGACGACAAGGAGTCCTTTTTCTTTCCTTTGAATGGCGCCACCAAGGCCGTCGCCCGCGACTTCGACCAGGACGGCGATCTCGATATCGCCGCCATCGCCTTCTTCCCCGACTACGACCGTTCCCCGCGCGAAAGCTTCGTGTACCTGGAGAACCGCGGGCATGGCGTCTTCGTGCCGTCCACATTCTCCCGGTGCATCATGGGTCGTTGGCTCGTCCTCGATGTCGCTGATCTGGACGGGGACGGCGACCTCGACCTGGTGCTCGGTTCCTACATCCGCGGACCCACACCCGTCCCGGCGTTTCTCAGTCGCGCCTGGGAGAAGGGCGGGCCGTCGGTCGTGATCCTCCGCAACCAGCTTCACTGACGAAATGCGCGCCGGGGCCCTGTTTCACTCCGCGGCAGCCCGGCGCGTGCCAGTTCACTCCCCGCGTGGTCGTTCCCCCGCGGGGATCCTCCTGGCGTGCCTTTGCCTCATCAGGGTTCCCGGGGGGGCGGAGGAACCCAACGAGCGGTCCGGACCCGGATTTCGAAGCGCGACGCTGCAGGTGCCTGTCGGCCCGACCGCCGGTTTCACCCTCCTTGCGCCCGAAGAGACGGGCGTCGCGTTTACAAATCGGGTGTCCGACCGGACCATCGCCCACAACCGGATCTACGAGAACGGCTCCGGTGTCGCACTGGGCGATGTCGACGGAGACGGTCGGTGCGACATCTACCTGTGCCAGCTCGAAGGTCCCAATGCCTTGTACCGGAACCTCGGAGACTGGCGGTTTTCCAACATCACGGCCGAGGCGGGCGTTGCGTGTCCCGATCAGGCCTCCACCGGCGCGGCTTTTGCCGATGTCGACGGCGATGGCGACCTGGATCTCCTCGTCAATGGCATCGGTTCCGGAACGCACCTTTACCTCAATGACGGTCATGCTCGCTTTTCCGAACTCACCGGGACCCGCCTCGTCCGCCGGTTCGGCAGCACCTCGATGTCCCTTGCGGATATCGACGGCGACGGTGACCTCGACTTGTATGTTGCGAACTATCGAACGGACACGTACCGGGACCGTCCGCCCGGTCTGAAGGTCGAGGCTCGAAAGGTGGGGGGCCGGATCGTCGTCTCTCCCGAAGGCCGCTTCCTCCCGGTCATTCCCCAGGAAGGAGCCGTCGAGGTCGTCGAACTCGGTGAACGCGACTTTCTCTACCTCAACGACGGCTCCGGACGGTTTGCGCCCGTCTCCTGGACGGCCGGTTCCTTTGTCGACGAGGAGGGTCAGGCGCTGGCGGCGCCGCCCCTGGACTGGGGGCTCGCCGTGCTCCTGCGCGACCTAAACCACGACCGCGCTCCGGATATCTTCGTCTGCAACGATTTCTTCCTGTCCCCGGATCGCCTTTGGCTCAACGAGAACTCCCGCCGGTTTCGCGCAGCGCCCCACGCCACCCTTCGGCACATCAGCCTCGCCTCGATGGCCATGGACGTCGCCGACATCAACCGGGATGGCGCCGATGATCTCCTGGTCGCGGACATGATCAGCCGTCATCCCCGCGATCGACAGCGACAACGACCCGACATGATGCAGGGCCGCTTCCATCCACCGATCGAGGATCCCGACTACCGGCCCGAGGTGCCCCATAATACCCTGTTCCTCAACCGCGGCGACGGCACCTACGCCGAGATCGCCCAGTTGAGCGGGCTCGCCGCCACCGAATGGACCTGGAATCTCGCCTTTCTCGACGTTGATCTCGACGGCTACGACGATCTCCTCGTCGCCAATGGAAACCATCATGACGTTCAGGACGCCGACACCATCCACCAGATTGATCTCGTCCGGGACAGGGAATCGCCGGAGGCGCGACTCGCGCGGTTCCCAGCCCTGCACACGGCGAATCTCGCCTTCCGCAACCGGGGCGATCTGACCTTCGAAGATCAAAGCACCGCCTGGGGCTTCGACCTTCAGGGCGCATCCCAGGGCATGGCCCTCGCCGATCTGGATGGCGATGGCGATCTCGATGTCGTGTTGAACAACCTGAATGCCGGCGCCTCTCTCTATAGGAACGAATCCTCCGCCCCTCGCGTCGCGGTTCGATTGAGGGGTTCCCGCCCGAACACGCAGGGGATCGGCGCGCGAATCGAACTCTTCGGCGGGCCCGTCCCCGTTCAGGGGCAGGAGGTCGTCTGCGGCGGGCGCTACACCTCCGCCGACGACACCCTCAAGGTGTTTGCCGCCGCCCCCCCCGCCGCCGGTTCCCTGCGCCTCGAAGTCACCTGGCGCGACGGTCGCCGAAGTCAGGTCCGTGGCGTCCAACCCAACCACCTCTACGAGATCGACGCTTCGGCCGCTTCACCTGGCGTCCCCAACAGGCCCGGCCCGACCGAGAAACCGCCGTTCTTCGAGGAGGTCAGCTCGCGCCTCGGTCACACCCACCTGGACCGTCCCTTCGACGACCTGGCCCGGCAGCCACTTCTGTCGCATCGATGGGACCGCCTGGGTCCAGGCGTGGCCTGGGTCGAATCCGATGCACAGTCCCTTCCGAATCTCGTGGTCGGTACCGGGGCCGGCGGACGTCTCGCCTGCTTCCAAAACGATGGCCACGGCGCCTTCACCCGCATCGAAAGCGAGATCGCCACCCGCGATCAGCTCGGGCTTGCCGTCTGGTCGCCGTCCCCCACGAACGCCGTCGTCCTCGTCGCGTCCGCCAATTATGAAGATCCGTCCAGTGGGCCTTCAAAGGTTCTCGCCTGGGCACCCACCACCGGAACGACGACCAACCTTGGGCCAGCCCTCGATGCCAGCAGCGGACCGCTCGCCCTCGCGGACTTCGACGGCGACGGCGACCTCGACCTCTTCCTTGGCGGACGCATTGCCGCGGGGCGTTTTCCTGAACCCGTGAGCTCCACGCTTTTCCTCCAGGACCACGGCACATGGACCGCCGACCGTCACCGGTCGGCTTGTCTCAGCAAAATCGGCCTCGTCAGTGGCGCGGTCTTCGGTGACATCGACGCGGACGGTGACCCCGACCTGGTTCTCGCCTGTCACTGGGGACCCGTCCGAATCCTTCGAAACGACGCCGGTCAGTTCCATGACATCACCTCCGCGACGGGCCTCGACCCTTTCCGCGGCTGGTGGAATGGCGTGACCACGGGAGATTTCGATGGCGACGGCCGACTCGACATCGTCGCCTCCAACTGGGGACGAAACACACGCTACCAGGCCGCGCTCGGCAAACCCGTGGAGGTCGCCTACCAGGACTTCGACGGAAACGGAACGATCGAACCCATTGAATCCTTCGTGGATCCGGACACCGGCCATACAGTCCCCTGGCAGGATTTTGAAACCCTGTCGCGCTGCCTGCCCTTTGTTCGCGGCCAGGTCGCCAGCTTCCGCGCCTACGGCGAGTCGGATCTTCGTGGAATCCTCGGACCGCAGGCGAAAGGTCTGGCGGTGCTCGGAATCGACACCCTCGATTCCATGGTCTTCCTCAATCGCGGGGATCATTTCGAGCCGGTTCCCCTTCCTGTCGAAGCCCAGTTCGCCCCGGCCTTCGGCATCGCGGTTTGTGACTTCGACGGCGATGGCAACGAAGACATCTTCCTGGCCCAGAATTTCTTCGACGTGGCGGATGCCATCTCCCGCTACGATGCAGGTGTGGGTCTTTGGCTCGAAGGCGACGGTCGAGGTGGCTTCCGTCCGGTGCCTCCCACCGAATCCGGCATCCATCTGTCCGGCGAACAACGCGGTTGCGCCGTTGCCGATTTCGATGGGGACGGCAGACCCGATCTCGCGGTCGGACAGAATCACGGGACCACCGCGCTCTTCCGCAATCGGCGGGGCCGACCGGGGGTTCGGGTGCGGCTTCGCGGGCCACCGGGCAATCCCACGGCTGTGGGCGCGGTGCTCCGCGTGCGGTTCGAAAACCGATGGGGCGCCGCTCGGGAGATCCACGCGGGCAGCGGTTACGCTTCGCAGGACGCCTTCACCCAGGCGCTGGCGACCCCCGACAGACCGGTCGCGCTGCAGATTAGGTGGCCTGGTGGAATCCAAACCGACACCGCGATTCAACCGGGTTCCCGCGAAGTGTCGGCGCAGGCGCCTCTTCAGAAGCCGTGAGGACTTCGGACAGAATGGACTGGGCCATCGCGACCGCTCCAGGACAATTGCGCTTCCCCGAGGGACAGACCCAAAGCATGCCCGGAAGCGGCGTGAACGCCGCGGTCCTGTCGTGTTGCAGGGCCCGCTCGCTCAGACGGACCGCGACCTTCAGGTCGCTTCAATCCCAATCCGGCCCCAGGCGCCGATGAATCCTGACCCTTCCCCCCCGGTCCCTCCCATTCGCCCCTCGGAAGTCCCATTTCACCCCTGCCTTGGCGCATTTCGCCATTTACTGCTTTCGAAGAATGGTGTTAGCTCTCCGCGTCCCTTGGTGTGTTGCAGCCGCCGAGAGAGTCTTTCGACCTCGACCCGTCGGGCTCGGACAGAGATCGAATCGTGCGCCGATTCAGTCCATGCGAGGAAATCGAATATCCCAATCATCCCGTGCACAGTTTCCTAGAACCCAGCTCTTCCATGAAGAAGTTTGATATATGGGTCCGCCCCCGGCGGACGATAGGTTTGGCCGCAGTCCTGGCATCGTGCCTCTCGATTTCTTCCCAGGCCGGCGTCTTCGACAACAATTTCAACTCCGACCCCTCGGGGGTCATCAACATTCTCGACGTTGCCAAGTGGGTGAATTCGGGCGGCGTCGACGGCAGCGGCTACATCAGCCTCACCGACGCCCTGAACGATCAAGCCGGCACCATCTATATTGATGACCTGGATGGGGGTTCCCCGGTCGGCGGCTTTCTCGCCACCTTCAAGCTCCGCATCGGTGGCGGGAGCGGGAACCCGGCGGACGGCTTCAGTTTCAACTTTGGCAATGATCTGTCGGGCAGCACCTTCGGCGAGGACGGGACGGGCTCGGGGATCCGTGTCTCCATCGACACCTATGACAATGGCGCCGGCGAGGCCCCGGCGATCGATGTCTGGGTGGGCGGCACCATCATTTCGACCGTAAAGTTCGTCCAGGCCGATCTCCTGACGGGCGACCAGTTCGTCGATGTCCGCATCGAATGGCGCGATGGCCTTCTCGATGTCGATTACAAGGGCCAGCCCGTCTTTAACGACCTCCCACTCGGTTTGGCCCCGATCGAGGGCGGCATGTTCGGCATCGGCGCTCGCACCGGCGGCGAGAACGACAATCATTGGATCGACAACCTGCACATCGAGACCTTCGCCCGGACGACGCCCGCCGTCGGGGCGGTGCGCGCCACCGCGAATGGCGTCGTGGTCAAACTGGTCGATGCCACCGGCGCCGCGGTCGACGCCTCGACGGTCACGGCCACCTTTGACGGTGCCGCCGCGGCCGGCACCGCGACCAAGTCCGGTGATTCCACCATTTTTGCGTTCTCAGGCCCGACCTTGCTCGATTCCGGGACCTCGCATCCCGTGGTGGTGAACTTCAAGTACGGGTCCGCGGCGACCGCGGGCAGCCTGAGTTTCTCCGTCACCACACCGACCTATACTGTCGTCCCTGCCGCCACGGCACTGGCATCCGGGGCCGTGGATACCTCGAAACGCGGCTTCATCTGGCGCATCCACCAGGTCGACTCCGCGTCGACTCTGGCCACCACCAAGGCCCGCGCGGTGAACCAACTGGCGGGGCTCCTGGGTAATAACGTCGCCGATCCCAGCGCGGCCGGGGCGGCCTCCGGTCCAGCATCGGCCCCAAGTCCGGCGACCGCACCCATCGATTTCGTCATCCCGGACGTCATCAACCTCAGCCAGGCCGAAGGCACCACGCTCGGCAACGTCACCCCGGACCTCCAGATGCCTGGTGTCCCCGGTCTGGGAAGTCTGGCCGCCCTGCCCGACGACAACATGGCGGCGGCTGTTCTGACCGCGATCGAATTCCCAGCCGCAGGGACCTACACCTTCATCGTCAATAGCGACGACGGCTTTGAGACAAGCGTCGGGACGAACCCCAGCGACGTCTTCGCCCAGACTGTCGGGGCCTTCGAAGGCGAGCGCGGTGCCTCGGACACGGTCTTCAACGTTTATATCCAGGCCCCCGGCCTGTACGCGTTCCGTACGCTTTGGTACGAAGGCAATGGCGATGCCAACATCGAATGGCTCGCCATCGCCCCGGACGAGACGCGCGTCCTCCTCAACGACACCACCACCAGTCCGCAGGCGCTCAAGACCTATCAACTGCCAGCGTCCGCGGTTCCGGCGTACGTTCAGGTCGTCTCGCCGGCTCCCGACACGGCCCCGCTGCTCCAGGCCACGAACGTCACGGTTAGCCTGGTCGACAGCAGCACCCAGGTCGACAGCTCCAGCATCACTCTCAAGCTCAACGGCAACAACGCCCCCGTCACCGCCAACAAGAGCGGAGGCGTCACCAAGGTCGTTTATAGCGGCGGACTTACGGGCGGCACCGATTACACCGCGGAACTCACGTACTCCGATGGCACCCCGCACACCGTGACCTGGTCGTTCAACAGCGGGCTCGTCGGCCTGCCGCTCTTCGTGATCGAGGCCGAAGACTTCGACTCCAACGGTGAGGCGAATCCCCAGAAGGGCGTCGAAGGCATGGACGTCGATGTCATGCCCTATTATGGCGGTGCGTACGACGGACTCGATGCCACCGAGGGCGTCGACTACAACAACGACGACGGCAACGACTCCGACATTTACCGCACGGAATTGGACGAGAACGGCGAAAACGAAGTCAACATCTCGGCGCGCGACAATATCGCCGGCGGCAATGGCCTGGGTGGCGCCCCGTCCATCAACAGCTCCGACCGCATCACCTACACGACGACCGTCAATTACGGCATCGGCTGGGTCGGTTCCGGGAACTGGCAGAACTACACCCGCAACTTTCCGAACAACGGCACCGCCGGCTGGTGGAGGGTATTCGCCGGCCTGTCTTACGGAGGATCGGATCCCGGGCAACTCTCCGGCAGCCTCGACCTGATCACGGATGGCGTGGGCACCCCGGACCAGACCACTGAACCGCTCGGGCAGTTCTCCGCGCCGGGTTCGGGTAATTGGGCCAACAACAACCTCGTCCCGATGACGACGGCCTCCGGCGATACGGCGGTCGTCAAGCTCGTGGGCAAGCAGACTGTCCGCTTCAACACGGTCAGCGGTGACTTCGACTTCCTGATCTTCAGCCCGGCACCGGCCCCGCCGCCCGCCGTCGAAAGCGTTCCGCTCGACAGCGCCGTTCGCACGAACGTGGTGCTCGATTGGGTCCTCCGTGACACCGATACCAAGGTTAACGTCGCCACTGTCAAGGTGCAGTTCAATAGCCAGGACGTCACATCGAAGGCCGTCTCCACCAAGACCGACACCGGGGCGACCGTTCATCTCGATCTGTCGAGCACAACCTACGACGCCGGGGAATACCCATGGGCCCTGTCGTTCTCCGACAACAGCACCCCACCGCAAACCGTCAACGCAACGGGTACCTTTGTCGTCGTGCCCTATCCGGGCGAGGGCATCTTCACCATCGAGGCCGAGGATTTCAATTACTCCGAAGACGGCGTCACGGGTGGCAAGACCAATCCGCAGAAGGGGACCGAAGGGCTGGATGTCGATGTCATGCCGTACATCGGCGGCGCCTACGACGGCCTGAGCGCCGTCGAGGGAGTTGACTACAACAACAACGACGCCAACGACTCCGACATGTACCGCACCGAACTCGATGAGAACGGTGAGAACGAGGTCAACGTCGGCTCCTCCAACGGCAATCGCTACTCGAACGACCGCGGATCGTTCGAACTCACCAACAACTATCGCATTGGCTGGGTCGAAAGCGGTTCCTGGCAGGATTATACCCGCACCATCCCCCAGGGTTCCTACAATGTCTGGGCCGCCCTCTCCTATGGCGGCCGCGGCGGCGGCCAGCTCAATGCTTCGCTGGACATGGTTACCTCCGATCCGACCAAGCCCAGCCAGACCACCCAGCGCCTCGGCGCCTTCAACGCCCCGGGCTCCGGCGACTGGGGCCGCAATGAACTCGTGCCCATGAAGAACGACGACGGCTCCTTCGCCCTCGTCAACTTGGGAGGCGCCCAAACCTTCCGCTTCAACCTCGGCAGCGGGGACTTCGATTATTTCATCCTCGTCCCCGCCTCTGCCACCACCCAGCCCAAGTTCACCTCCGTCGCCCGGACGGTCGAGGGGTTAATCAAGGTCGAGTGGACCGGCGGCGGAACCCTCGAGGCCGCACCCGCGGTGACCGGACCGTGGCAGGCCGTCCCGGGGGCCACGAGTCCCTACACGTTCACACCGACCGGAGCCCAACTCTTCGGTCGCATCAAACAGTAACCAACTCTGAAACTCTCTCAGGCCGGACCGGGGGGCAACCTCGGTCCGGCCTTTTTGACTTCCGCCGGAGCGCGGGCTTCAGCCCGCATCAGCGTGGAAGTATCTCTTTGGCGACGACAGCAGGGCCTTCCCCCTCTCCCTGCGAATCTCCCAGGCGGCCCTTACCCTGCCCTCTCCCAGAGGGAGAGGGAAAAACGTCGTTCCGCGGCACCCGACCTCACTCCATTCCGCGAAGTCTGGCCTGCCCCAGCCCTTCGGGTGCATTCTCCTTCGTGTCCTTGGTGTCCTTTGTGTCCCTGGTTCGCTTCATGGTGATCTCCAGGCACCCTTCTTGCGCCGGTCCGCGAGCAATCCTCGCGGTGCTGACCCTCCTGCTGACAACCGTCGCGCTCGGCGCCGCGGATTGGCAGTCGCTGGACGCTGCCCGGTATCGCCCCCTCGATGTCCCTTCCAACGGCCATCCTGGCTTCCAGAAACTCGACCCCGCCGCTCTCGGAATCGCCTTCACCAACGTGGTCTCGCGCGATCGCGCCCTCCGGAACCGCAACCTCCTGAACGGCTCCGGAGTCGCCGCGGGCGACGTCGACGGCGATGGCGGGTGCGATCTGTACTTTTGCGCGCTCGACACCTCCAACGCCCTCTATCGCAACCTGGGTCAATGGCGGTTCCAGGACATCACCCGCGAGTCGGGCGTCGCCTGCGACAACCAGGACTCCACCGGCGCCGCCTTTGTCGATGTGGATGGTGACGGGGACCTCGACTTGCTGGTCACCAGCCTGAACCACGGCACCCGGTTGTTCGAGAACGACGGGCACGGTCGCTTCCACGACATCACCGCGTCCTCCGGTCTTCTGCCGGACACGGCAGGTATGTCGCTCGCCCTCGCGGATATCGACGGCGATGGCGACCTCGACCTCTATGTCGCCCACTACCGTCCGGACACGATCGCCGACCAACCCTCCACGACCTATCGCCTGCAAATTGTCGATAACTGGCCGGTCATCATTCAGGTCAATGGCCAACCTGCCACCGCCCCCCAGTGGACCAATCGATTCGAGGTCTCGCCCCTCGGCCGGGTCATCGAACGCGGCCTCGCCGACACCCTGTATCTCAACGACGGCCACGGTCATTTCAGGCCCGTTCCCTTCACCCAGGGCGCATTCCTCGACGCTCAGGGACGGCCTCTCCAGAATCCGCCGTTCGACTGGGGTCTCGCCGTTCAATTCCATGACCTCAACGGCGATGGCGCCCCCGACCTCTACGTCTGCAACGACTTCGTCTCTCCCGACCGCGTCTGGCTCAATGATGGGACCGGCCATTTCCGTGCCCTTCCGAAGGACGCGATCCGCACGACGTCCGCTTTCTCCATGGGCGTCGACTTCGCGGACATCGACCGCGACGGCCAGGTCGACATCTGCGTGGTCGACATGCTCAGCCCCAACCACCAGATGCGGCATGTCCAACTTGGGGAAAAGTCCACCTCACGACCGCCGCCCGGCCTCGTTTACGACCGCCTCCAGGTGAGTCGCAACACCCTCCATCGAAACCGCGGCGATGGCACGTTCGCGGAGATCGCGTGGTTCGCCGGCGTCGAAGCAACCGATTGGTCGTGGCAGCCGGACTTCCTGGACGTCGACCTCGACGGTTATGAAGACCTCCTCGTCTGCAATGGCGCGTTCCGCGACTTCCAGAACGTGGACTTCGCCGAGAGCATGGAGCGGGCGGAAGCACGCCGCAAACTTACGTTCCAGGAGGTGTTGGACTGGATCGGTCGCATCCCTCCGCTCGAAACCCCAAACGTCGCCTTTCGCAACAAGGGCGATCTGACGTTTGAAAATACGGGGGCCGCGTGGGGATTCGCGACCGCCGGGATCTCACAAGGCATGGCCCTCGCCGACCTCGACAATGACGGCGACATGGATGTCGTGGTGAACAATCTCCTCGCCCCCCCGGGTTTGTTTCGCAACGAATCGCCTGCGCCCCGCATCGCGGTGCGCCTTCGCGGCCAGGGCGCCAACTCCGCAGGCATCGGCGCTCGGATCCAGGTCCGCGGCGGTCCCGTTCTCCAGTCCCAGGAGATGATCGCTGGCGGACGGTATTTGTCGGGCGACCAGGCCCAACGCGTCTTTGCCGCCGGATCCCTCACCTCGTCTCCCCAGATTGAGGTGACTTGGCGCAGCGGCCGCATCAGCAAGGTCGCGGCCCGTCCCAACACGCTCGTGGAGATTGACGAAGCTTCGTCGCTGCCCGCCCCTGCCTCCGCCGCGCCGCCCGTCCAGCCGTGGTTCGTGGATTTTACGGGCCTGCCTCCAACGCTGCAGGTCGAACAACCGTTTGACGAAGCCACCCGCCAGCCGCTCCTCCTCCGGCACCTCGACCGTCTCGGGCCGGGTGTCACCTGGCACGACCTCGACGGTGACGGATGGGACGATCTTCTCGTCGGCAACGGCAGGGGATCGCTCCCGATCGTCCTTCTCAACCAGCAGGGCACAGGCTTTCAGCGGGCAACCAACAGTCCCTTCAACCATCCCCTTCCCCGGGATCAGACGGCCCTACTCGCGGTCAAGGACGCCATCCTCGCCGGCTCCTCCAATTTTGAGGACGGCTCAACAAATGCAGGCCTGGTCCGGGTTTACGATTCCCGTCGGCGCGCGTCCGGAGAAAGCCTGGTGGGTTATCCCTTCGCTTGCGGTCCTCTCGCCCTCGCCGACATTGACGCCGATGGTGACCTCGATCTTTTCGTCGGAGGACGAGCCATCGCGGGCCGGTATCCCGAGCCCGCCGATTCCATCCTCTTTCGCAACGACTCCGGACGGTTCACACCGCTCCAGCGGTGGGAGCGCCTGGGCCTGGTGAGCGGGGCCGTCTTTTCCGATCTCGATGGCGACGGCACACCTGAACTCGTCCTCGCACCCGATTGGTCCTCCCTTCGTGTTTTCAAATGGCAACACGACCGCTATCGCGAAATGACTCGCGACTGGGGTCTCGAGAGCGACACGGGCTGGTGGGCCGGCGTCGCCACCGGGGACATCGATGGCGATGGACGCCTGGACATCGTCGCCTCGAATTGGGGACTCAACAGTGAATGGCGCGCCAGCGCTGAACGGCCGCGTCGACTCTACTTCGGAGATTTGGATGACAACGGATCCGTCGATCTCATCGAGGCCCGCATGGATCCAGTCCTCGGCAAGGAAGTCCCCGAACTGACCTTCAATTGGGCGGCCGCCGCCATGCCCTTCCTCCATGCACGCGTGCCCGATTACGCCACCTATGCCCGCGACAGCGTTCAGGAGATCTACGGGGACGCCTTCCAGCGGACCCACCTGCTGCAGGTGACGACACTCGCCTCGACACTCTTCCTGAATCGGGGAACTCACTTCGAGAAGGTCCCGCTTCCCCCAGAGGCCCAATTCGCCCCCGCCTTCGGAGTCTGCATCGGGGATCTCGATGGCAACGGCACCGAAGACGTCTTCCTCGCGCAGAACTTCTTTGACGTGGCGCCGGCGGCAACGCGTTGCGATTCGGGTCTCGGCCTCGTCCTCGCCGGCGACGGTCGCGGCGGTCTCTCCGCTCTCCCCCCCGCGCGGAGCGGGATCCGCATCCCCGGGGAACAGCGCGGAGCCGCGCTCTGCGATTTCGATGGCGACGGTCGGGTGGACCTCGCGGTCGGACAGAACGGCGACAGCGTCCGTCTGTTCCGGAACCTGTCCGCGCGTCCGGGCCTCCGGATCCGCCTCCAAGGTCCCGCCGGTAACCCGGATGGTGTCGGCGTGCAGATCCGGCTCTTTGCCGGGCAGACCGCGGGTCCCGCAAGGGAGATCCAAGCCGGCAGTGGATTCTGGTCACAAAACAGCCCGGTCCAGGTCATGAACCTCGCCGACGGTCGTCCACCTGCCCGCGTTCAGGTCCGATGGCCCGGCGGGCGCACGAACCTCGTCGAACTCCCCGCAGGCGCGCGCGAAATCACGATCGGCATGGAAGGCTCACTCCACACCTCTCAATGACTCACGCGCAATCGAACCGGTCTGGGAAAGGGATCAGCTCTGGGGCGCGTCGAACTTCTCGATACTTCGTCGAAGGCAACGCCCCTCGCTCGCCGCCGTGGCAGGCTTGCCAAAAGGCTCCATTGACCTCGTCGTGCGCAGGGAGCGGAGATTGGCGGAAAAAGTCCTGCACTCGCGACAACAACCCCAGCGCTGCGGCGTGCCATAGTTTGGTTTTAGCGCATCTTTCAACGAGTCGCCGAGCCGCGTTGAATTGGCCAAACGCGACCGCGTCGTCAAGCGGGGTGCCGCCCGCAATCACGGCGCCGGGACAGAGGCCGCGTCAGGATCCAGCCTTCCCTGGAGGGTCCAGGGCGGTGAGGACCTCCGGGGCAGATGCCCGCCCCGCGTGCGTATGGCTGATCTTTGCGAATCGAACCACGCCATTCCGGTCCAGAATGAAGGTCGACGGGTAGGCCGTCTCACGGGGCGCATCCCACCGCAGGTGATACGCGTTTACGAATGTGTAGTCCGGGTCGAGAAGGTAAGCAAAATCCGTCGGCCATTCTTTGCCTTTCCACTCATGGAACTCCCGGGCGTGGGCCTTCAGGTCCTCAGCGGGACCGGGATACACCATCACCACGCGGGCACCTTTCTTCGCGAATTCCGGCGCGGAGGCGATGAATTCGTGCACCTGCCGGTCGCAGATCGGGCATTGGTAGCCGGGCCAACCGCGAAGAACGACCAGAACCACCGGCCCTTTCTCAAGGACATCGGCGAGACGGACAGTCTCGTCGTCCAGGGTCTTCAGAGTAAAGCCCGGCGCGGTATCGCCCACCTTCGGCGGTTCGGCCGCGGCCATGCTCAATGAGGCGGCTTCCAGCCAGATCAAGAGGAGGACGAGGGCCCGAGGAATTCGCATCCGCCAAGAGACGAAATATCGGCTCGGAAGGTTACCAACGAGACATGGGCTCACGGCACCCCCGCCACCGGCACATCTCGACGGTCCGACGGCGCCGAGAGCGCCCGATACAGCTTCCATGCGTAGATGCTCTGAGCGAGGGGTCCGGGGTGCCGATCGAGCGGTTTGAAGTCGTCCCACTCGTGTCGTCCCGGGTCGGGACGAAGATCCGCGATGGTCCATCCTGCTTTGCGCGCAGCGGTCACCACCGGGTCATCATCGGGCCCCCCGAGGAATCCGATCACCATCCGGGCCCCCACCGCCTCCAGCATTCGATGCATTCCCGTCAGCAGCCGAATCGTCACGGCGTATTGCTCGGAGAATGGCGGGTCCGGCTCGACTGCGACACTTCGGTCCGCTGCTTGAAACAGGGGCACGTAGTCGATCTGCAACCGGCCGTCACGGATCCGTGCGCGCGGATGAGTGAACTCCTCCGGTTTCGCACCATTCCAGGCCTCTCGTTTGGAGGTGGCGTTGAACCGGAACGCCTGGAGGCGCGTCCAGGCCGCCACATTGCGCTCATTATAGAAATCGGCATAACCGACGACGGCAACGGCGGGCGGTGGGTTGGCCGCGGGCAGGTCCCGCTGGAGTTGGAGGTAGGCGTGGACGTTGCCGTATCCGTTCTCCGCATAATTCACCACGAGCTTTCCTGGAAGGTAGCGCTGCAGAAAAAACGGCAGGGTCGTCTCGTCGTCATTTCCCCAGCCGTCGACGAAGGAATCGCCGAAGATCCAGATCTCGGGCCGGTTTCCCGCGGGACGCGCCGGCGGAGGCGATGTGATTCGATGTCCCCGCTTGTCCACCGTGACGTGAAACGTGTGTCGGTCCGCATGGCTCGTTGCCGACACCCTGGCGATCGTCACCTCATAGTAGCCGGGCCGGCTCACATACCCCAGATACGGATCGGGCACATACATCGAATGCGGGCGGTAGGTGACCCGGATTGGGGCGTCCTTCGGCCTGTGCATCTCGGCCACGGTCGCGCGGATCTGATCGGTTGTGTACAGGATGGAGCTGCGCCCGTGGTCGATCAGGAACTGCGAATAACCGAGGCCGACCTCACTCGCGCAGGGTTCCGCCCGCAAGCGCCAGCGCGATGAACGCCATGCGCTCGAGACGCCCCGAGGGCCGCGATCGACTCTTTCCGGCGCGGGACTCAGATCGTTGCGTGGGTGGCATCGTTACGATCCGCCCGGTGGGCACCCCTCCATTCCCAGAAGGCCGCGTTCATGCAGGCCAGTGCCGCCGAGGGTCCTCAACCCTATGGGCAGCCAGGGACATGCGCGAGCGCTTTTGGCCTATTTGGCGCCACTCGATGCGGCCCGATTCCCGATCTGCGCCTTCCACGACGCTCCCAACTCCTCCAGGGCATGACCGGTGGCATCCGTCCAAAAAGCTTCGGAGTATTCGCCACGCCGCATGACCGCGTTCAGGCGCATCATGGCGGCCTCCCCATATTTCTCCGCGACCCAGTTCAGGAAATTCGCCGTCACCCGGTATCCCGAATCATAGCGGGCGCGGGTTGGATTCCTGACCTCGGCGCCGTGGGATTGAGGCTCGTATTTGAACCATCGAATGTAGTCCGCGAGTCCTTCCACCAGCCAGCCGGGGCTCCGTTTCGCATCCGGATTGGAGCGGCGGGCGCGCCCGTACTGCTGGACCACGTGCACCAGTTCATGAACGACAGCTCCTCTTGCTTCGCCTTCCAGGTTGTGTCGGAACCAATCCGCGGCGCATGAAATCCGCGTGCCACCGGTCGCAGCGACGCCCCGCATATCGGCCCGGAAAACGATCCGGACCCGTTCCGGCGCCTGGAAACCATCGCTGGGCAGGAGCTCGACGATCCTGGGATACCACTCGCGCACCACCGGCGCGAGTTTCTCCCGCGCCCACTCCCGTAGGTCGGGCGTTTCCGCTGTGTCGATCGCAATCCGGTACCGCCCGGCGCCCGCCTCGAGCATCAGCTCCCCTTCCGACTGGGCCGGGACCTCCGTCGCCACCGGTTCAGGATCGCCCACGCGAAACACATCCATCTCGCTGTAGAAGGTATTGCCGTAAGCATCGGCGTCCTCGGTGGGGACACAGTCGAAGAGCAGGTATCGAAACCGTCCCAGGCTGCCATTCGAATCGGAAAGACTCACCCCGTATTGTCCACCGATCGAATCCTCGGACCGCGTGTCCACGGCGGTGAGTCGCCGCCACCCGCAGTCCGTCGGATTCTTCCCCCGCTTCGGAAGCGGATCAAAATCCGCCGCCTGCCCCTCACTTCCGAAGACAGTATACACCTGGGGCCCCCGTCTCGAGGGGTGCCACGAATAGGTATGAATCGCGCGGATCTCAATCACGTCGCCGAAATCAAAGCGAATCCGTCCCCCCGATCCTCCTGCTTCGAAAAAGAAATTCCGGGCGGGCTGGTCCTCCTCCTCCGGGAACCTGCCGTCCTGCAGCCTGCTCAGGCCGCCACTGAAGGAGTCCTTCCTGCCATCGACAACCTCGAGAGTCGCATGGGCCGCCGCATCGACAGGAGCGGGTGGCGGCACGCGTCGAAAATGAAAGGCGCTGGCCGATGTGTCCGGTGGATTGTGGTCCACGACGATCCGAACCTCCGGGATCGCGGTGGTGCCCAGGAGAGCCGTCAGGCACGCCATCCCGCCTCGGACGATCGCCGCCCGGAATCGCGCGGGGCGATTCAGAACAACCCACAAGGTCCCAAGGACCCGGGAACTCGCCTCGTCCGTCCCATCGCGCCCATCGCGCCCGGCTTCAAATGCTGCCAGTTTGTTCATGAAAGCTATTCACGAGGTTGGTCGCCCAATACCTCCACGTCTGCCCTTCGCGATTCGGGATCGACCGAAAGCGTCTCCATCCGGCCATTCCGATAGACTCCGCTGACCGTCGTGCGGAACGGGACGTGGAGCTTGAATTCAACGTCCCAATCCCTCGGCCAGGCCGGAAGAAAAAAAATGCGCCGGCCATCCGTCTGCAGCAGCATGGCCTGGAGCGTCTTCATCAGCACCGCGCCATGATCCTGGTCCGGGGTCCAGTCGAAGTTCGGACCCCAGAACGCCGGAAAACGCTCCAGCGGATCGTGGCTTCGGGCCCTCCCGACCACGGAACTCCGTGCCTCTTCCGCAAGCCCCAAGTAAGCCATGAAGATGTCGTCTTGCCGCCAGCCGTGGTTTCCCCGATCCCACCGATGCCGCAACGCCGCCATGGCCCTTTCCGCGTGCGGCCGGTTGAAGGCATACAGGCGAAACGGAAACACGGAATAAAGTTCCGGATTTTCGATGTTCCGTTTGTCCGCGTAGGAGGCCGCCGGGGCGAGCGCCGTCTGGCCGTCGACCTCCCGCATCGGAAGTTCGGGGACCCTGGCCCGGATCCGTGCCCAGAATTCCCGGTTTCGCGGGCCAGCCAGGTCGGCTGGCAGACCGAGAAGGCGCTCGGTGACCGCGGTGCAGCCGGCAATTTCGGGCGCCGCGTTTGTGCACTGCCACCACGTTTCGAGCGCCTGGGAAGGATGCATGATCCACCGGCCGGTGGCATGGGTCCGGTATTGCTGGTCGAAGAAAGTCAGGATCTCACGCGTGAACGGGAGCACGGTCCGTCGAAGGAATTCGCGGTCCTCCGTATACTCGTAGTAGTCGAGCATCATCCAACAGAGTTCGAGACCTCCCACCCACTCCCACTTGTGCCATCCGCTCTCCTGCAACTTATCCGCGCGCCCGGCGAAGGGCGTCCAGCCGTAGGCCTCGCTGAAAATGGCTCCCCAGAAATAGATGCATTCCGGATAAAAGGCGCCCTCGTGTCCCAGATAGTGTTCGGTCCTGTACTTGCACAAGGGAAGCAGGTCTTCGGCGTACATCCGGAAGAGCGGTTGCTGAAGGTCGAAGTCACCCGATGCGCAGAGACTGAGGTAGGGAAGGCGTGTATTTTGCCACCAGTAACCCGGGCCCCAACGTCGATAGTCGGGATCCACGGCCGTCTTTCCGGGAGGCACGGTGAACAGCGAGCCGTTGAACTTGATCGGGTAAGCCCCACGCCCCGCGCACGCCGTCACGAACCGCTGCAGGTGATACATCTGGCTCACATAAGCGGCATCGTCATTCGCTTCGGCACCGGCGCGGGCACGGATCCAACTCCGGTTCCAAAACGCATCCCACCACGCCTCATGCGCCGCCTGTCGTTGATCCCGAGATTGCGCCTGCGTGCGACGGATCGTCTCCTCGATTGCGGCCCGCCATTGATCCGGACTCGCCGGTTGGCGGGTGAGCACGAAGATCTCGAAGCGATGGGAGGTGCTCCGCGGCGATTGGAGATTCCGCTCGTCGATCCGGCGACCGCCTTCAGCCTGGATGACGGCGCCGAAGGTCCGATCCTTCAGCGGATCCGGCCGGGGAAAGCCCTCCAGACCCTGGACCCTCGCCAGCAGCGCCGGTCCCACTGATTTGATGTTGTGATGGAACCAACCGATCCGATCCTGTTCGCCGGCCAGAAACGTGTCCGGTTCAATGATCGTGGGCGCCTCTTTCTGGTCGGCTTTGTCGCGGTTCAGGAGCACATCGCTCACCTGCAATTCCGCCAATTCATGGCGGTTGGTGCGCCACAGTTCGATCGAAGCGGTCGCCTCCGTCGGTTCGGAGGTCTCCACCGTCAATTCGATCACCGGATGATGGGCATCCACCCAAAGGTGCCATCGCGACGTCGGCGGCGCTGGTTTCGACGTGGATGGCGCCTGTGGATCGCCCGAGGTGATCTCGATGGAGCCGTCGTGCAGTTTCAGCTCCTGCCGGAAGGGTCGGCCCGGCCGGATCGGGTTCGGATCCAGACGCACCCGCACCCTTCCGACCTTGAGCAACCGCGCGTTGTCCCCCCAGGCGTCGGATTTTCCGATGTAGAACTGCAAATCGCCCTCGGCAGTCATCCAGGCGTTGAGGGAAATATCGCCGTTGCCCAGGGGCATCGAGCCGTGGTGATCCCGACTCGGCGATTCCCAGACGACGTCGAAGGCGTCCACCGGGGAGGCCTCGGCGACCTTGCCTGCAAGGGCGATGAACCCGACAACGCCGCAGGCAGCGATCCATCGGTTGTGCATAACCCTTCCGATACCATCCCTGACTCCGCCTGCCGTCAAAACAAACGGGACAGCACCGTGCCCGCCGGCTTTTCAGTCCCACGAACACGCCGCGTGATGGCCGGCGGACTGCAACCCGCAACGGCTGAATCCAACGCCGGGTGCCCTCACCCGGGGCCCGTGGAATGAATTCTCGCCGTTTGCAGCCCCGAAAGGGCGGAGGCGTAGACGGATGCCATCTCCTGAAACGCGTTCACCGTCACGTCGAGGTCGCGAAGAAGCCCGTCCTGAATGCCATAAATCCATCCGTGCACGGAGAGTTCCTGGCGGCGCTCCCAGGCATCGCGAGCAATCGTGGTCTGGCAGACATTCACCACCTGCTCGATCACATTCAGTTCGCAGAGAAGATCCGAGGTCTCGGATTCCCCCGGCACCTCCCCCAAACGCCTGGCGTGCCGATCGCGGACATCCTGCACGTGGCGGAGCCAGTTGTCGCTCAGGCCCAAACGGTCCCCCCGAAGGGCCGCCCGAACGCCGCTGCATCCGTAGTGACCGCACACGATGACGTGGCGCACCTTGAGAATCTCCACTGCGAATTGCATCACCGACAAACAGTTCAGGTCGGTGTGCACGACGAGATTCGCAATGTTCCGATGCACCAGGAGTTCCCCCGGCGGCAGCCCGACAATCTGGTTGGCCGGCACCCGGCTGTCCGAACAACCGATCCACAGGTATCCCGGCAACTGCTGCCGCGAGAGCTTCAGAAAAAAGTCGGGATCCTGGAGACGAATGGCCGCCGACCAGGCGCGGTTGCTCTCGAAGAGATGCCTTAATGTGCGCATCGCAATGAAGTCAGGCGCGCTTCCTGGCGACGATCGCGAATGTGTTCTTCGCGTCCATGAGACCTCCGATCCGCTGAAACAGGCGGCTCTGGGTGCTGAAATACGGCACAATCCTGCAGTCAAAGCCAAGTTCCTCGAGGAGTCGCCGGATCGCGTCCTGGTCCACGCCGTTTCTCAGGGCGTGGTACTCCGCGTTGTCATGTGTCGAATCCTCCAGGTAGATGCCGCGCGCTCTTCTCATGTGCCGTTTGATCCCGCCAACAACGTCGCCTCGAAAGATTCTCCAGGAAAAATACGCCACCCTGGAAAACACCATCGTCGCCCCGCCCACGGTGTCGAACCGGAGTGGATCCTGAAATGAAAAGAACTGGCCCCGTGGTCTGAGAACCGCCGCGATATCCCGGATCAAACCCAGGTAGTCAGGTATGTGGTGAAGAAACGAATTGACCACGACGATGTCGTAGGGGGCCTCCTTTTCCCGCAACGCATCGCCAATGTCCTGACATCGCACTTCCAGCCGGTCGCGAAAGTCCCCACAGCGGGTCCTCAAGGCGTCGATTTGGCTCTCGGAGATATCGACCGCGACCACCCTGGCCCCAAGCTCCAGGAAAGGCAGGGTGACCGATCCCTCCCCAGCCCCCAGATCCAGCACCACAGGGGCTTTCCCATTCATGGTCGCCCGATCGAACACCTCAACCACGAGTCTTCCGTACAAATGCCGCAGGGAGGCGTGTTTGATGTGAGGTGCCCCCTCGACGTATTCCCGTGTGCCTTCGGCATCGTACACCGCGACATTCGCAAGTGCCGCGATTCGGTTGATTCGTTCATCCATGGTCAACTCGGTAGCCGCCTCCAGCCGCGACGGTGAGGCCTCGCCCGCCCACCGGCATCCTCCGTCCGAGGCAACATCCTGCCGGGCGGTGAAGTTCCCGGTCAAGCGGACCGACCGGCCACCGCCGGGAAGTCGAACCAGCCGACGACGTTTCGTGCAAATCGCTGCTGCATTCCGGGGCCGCGGAGTCGCCGTTTCGTGCCCTGGCCGCGACCCGGGTTCTTCGGGTCCGCGATCGGTGCGGTCCCTCACGCGGAGGCGCGGATGAAAAGCCTTGACCGGATTGAGGCTCTTATCTAGAGGGATTCGCCCAATAGAACTTACCTAATCAAGATCACTTATGAACCTGACGACTCCACGTTCGGTCCTCCACTCCCTGTCCATGGCCGCGCTCGGTCTGGCTGGCGCCTGCGGCCTTCCGACAGCGGCCCTGGGGACGATCACCATTACCACGGATCCCACTGTCATCGCGGACTTTCAAAACGGCGCAACCATCGAGACCTTTGACGACCTGGCCGCCTTCGCGATCGTGTCGTACAGCGCGGGACAGAACATCGACGCAGGCGCCAAGTTCAGTTCCAGGGACGGGAACACGAAGCCGACCTTTCACAGCGGCGGTGCCAGCCCCAACGACCCGGTCGGCAATCCAGGGACACCGATCGGGATCGTCGATCCCGAAGGCGGGATCGCGAATGATTTCCAGTCGCCCGACAATGTCGCCGCACCGCTCGTCATCAATTCCGACGAACTGTTCAACTTCGGGTTCATGGAGATTATCTTCCCAGATGAGGTGCAGCGCGTTGGATTCTGGATCACCCATGGCACGGTCACCTTGTTCATGCGCGACAATACCGGATCCAATCTCGCGACTGGGGACGTGATGTTGACGGCTTCGGCGGGACAGTTTGTCGGCATCTCACGGGACGCCGCCGACGTCAAGGTTGCGGCAATGTCGGGGGGGGAGTCCTTCACGATTGACGACGTGACGTATGCGACCCAGGCGTCGTCGGCCCCGGGGACCGTGCCCGAAGCATCGAGCGTCTGGGGCGCGAGCGTTCTTGGTGCGGGTGTTGCCGCCTTCGGCTTCCGCCAATGGCGGCGAGGCCGGCGGAATGAAGGCTGACCGACTCAAAGTCGGGTTTCAGCAGTTCTCCGCCTGGGAGAAAACCGCGAGTGGTTTTCCAGGCGTTGGGTCGGGATGCCAGTGAATAGCCGGGGGGTTTCGCGTCGCTCAACCCACGGCTATTCACTGGTTTCGATAGGAACGATGGCAGGCAGCGCAGGACTGGTCCGATTCTGAAAAGGCTGTGTCCATTGCCGGCCCGTCGGCAGATCCCGCGAGCACCCGGCGCAACTGGTCCGCGGCCCGCTCCGCAGCGCCAAGTTTCCGCCGGAAGTCCTCGGGACGGTCGCCGAGATCCAGGTTGCGCGGGATTTCCCGTATCAACTCCCACAACATCGTCGCCTCGTGCGCCGGTGTTAGGTCGGGATGACCCGCGGGCATCTTCCAACCGGCCTTCTGAGATCGCTTCAGCCAGGAGAAATGTTCGTCGATGGCCACCATGGTGTCGACCAGCGTCGAGGTTTGCGCCACCTCGGGGAATTCGGTTGCGGCGTCGAGCTGTTCCTGGTTCGGCTTCTTGAACTCGCGCGCGGATCGGTACAGACCGGGGTAGTCGGCCGCCGTTCCCGCCTCGTGCAGCCAGGCCACGGCTTGCGCGGGGGTCCAGCCGTCATCCGCTTCGCACATGACAGCCACCGCGGTCGGGCCCCGGTGCATCCCGTGATGGCAGTGGACGTAGATCGGTCCCTCCGTCAGGCGGGGCACCCTGGCCAGTTGCGCCACCCGGTTGGGAGGGACGCCATCATATCCGAATGGCAGGTGAATGTAGCGGATCCCGAACCGATGCGCCCGCTCGACATCCGGCTTGCTGCCATCGACACTGACGATGGTACGGACCCCGAGTGCCGCGAGGGCCTCGAAGGCCGCATCGCTGTCCGGCTGCGAACCGGAATAGATCCTGTCGGTGACGCGGAATGTGTTCTGGAGTCCCGGAATTGGAATCGGCGTCGCGATCCCGTTGGTAACGACGGGCACCCCGCCATCGGCGCCATGAAGGGGTTCCAGCAACACGAACAGGATCGCGGCCACGACTGGAATCGGATTCCGCAAGTCGGGTGGGAGTCTCATGGTGGACAAGAGCTGAGTTTCGCGAGGAGATAACAATAATCTTCAAGGGTGGCCCGCCTCGCGCAGCTCGGCCGCCTGCCCGGCGTTGGTGGCCCTGCGCAACGTCGCCAGGAATGCATCCATCACGGCGAAAGTCGGGGCGAGGCAGGCCTCCGGTCCATCCTTGCGGGCGAGGATGACGGCCTGAAGCTCGCGTCTCAGTCTGGCAGGCTCACCCGACAGCGAAGTATCCCAATAGTTGATTTCCACCTCGTGCACAATCCCGGCGAGACGGAGAACCGCCGGATCCCTGACGGGATATTTCTTCAGGATGCTCTCAAAGCACGAAAGGGTCGCATACCGCCGAAACTCCGCCTCTGGGGCGTCGAACGGGATGCCGTTGGTCAAGGGAACGTCATCTCCCACAAAGCGGAATTGGGCCCTGTCGTCCACAAAGCGCCGCAGCAGCCAGATGGAAGCCAACTTGTCCGGTTCGAGGTTTGTCCGAGTGACGTAGATCCGGCCGGTCAAGGCCTCCTGACTCTCCCCCTCTGCACGCGGTCCGGTGTTCGGTCGGCATCCCGGGAAGATTGAACTGAAGAGCGCCGCCAGGAACAGGCCTTGAGCAATTCTAAACATGCCGGGGGAGTGGCCTTATGGCTGGGTTCAACCCGGAGAGCGCCGCCTCCGGCCTCTCTTCGATCAAGGTCCCGTTCGACATTCGAACAACACGATCCGCGAATCCCTCCAGTTTCTCGAGGGAGTGGGTGACACAGATCAGCGTCAGACCCAGGCGATGCCGAAGCTCCTGGACGAGGCTTCGCAGGTGGTCGCCCAATTCCGGGTCCACGCTCGAGAACGGCTCGTCCAGCAACAGGAGCCTGGGAGCAGCCGCAATCGCCCGGGCCAGGGCGACCCGTTGCTGTTCTCCCCGGGACAAAGTATGCGGATACGCGTCGTGATGGTCCGCCATCCGCACACCATCCAAGAGTTCCCGTGCCCTGGATTGCCGAGCCTTCCTGCCGTTTCCATCCTGGATCATAAAGGCGACATTTTCCCAGGCTCGCAGGTGGGGCCACAGGGCAAGGTCCTGAAACACCATCCCGACGCCGCGCCGGTGCGGAGGGATCATCGTTCCGGAACCCACGGCTGTGCGACCTCCGATCCGGATCTCGCCGGCATCCGGCGCCTCCAGTCCGGCGACCAGGCGCAGAAGCGTTGTCTTGCCCGATCCCGACGGACCAACGACGGCCAGGCACTGACCGGCATCCACGACAACGCCCAGGTCCCGAATCACCCATCGGCGATCGTACCGCTTCGCAAGACGCTCTATCTCCAATGAGCCGTCAGCCATCGCCAGAGTCCTGTCGTTGCACCGAGAATGCCAATGCCGAGGATGCCCAGCAACAACGAGAGCGCTGCGACAAGGTCACTGGCACCGTAGTGGTAGAGAGAGTAGATGCGAACCGAGAGCGTTTCGTATCCGGGCGGCACGACCAGCAGCGTCCCGGCCAACTCGTGCAGCGACAGGACAAAAACCAGCGCCCCCCCAACAACCGCGGATGGCGCCGCCACGGGGATCAGAATCCTCCAGATCCAGGCAATCCGTCCTCGGGCCGGCGACAGGCGCGCGGCATCCCAAAGGGCGCGGTCGACCGTCCCCAGGCCCGCCCGTTCCGCATGGATGGCGAAGGGAAGGAAGCGTCCGAGACAAAGCAAAAGAACCAGGACCGGTGCCTCGTCCAGGAACCGGAACGCCGGGCGATTCCAAAGATGCAGGAGTCCCAGCCCGAAGAGGGTGCCCGGAAGCGCCACCGGCAGGAGGCTCAGGTATTCCAAGAGGCGTCGCTTCCAGCCGCGATGTTGCAGCAGGGCCCAGGCGGGAACCAAACCCGTCGCCGCCGCCAACAAGCCGGCCGCTGCCGAAAGGCCCAGGCTTGTCCAGACCTGCGATTGCGCGGTCTCCCAGGCGTGAACCAGCGAAGAAAGCCCCTTCATCGCGCCTGCAAGCGAAAGCACCGGGACCAGGGCGGATGCGATGAGGATCAAGAGAAAGACACCCGCCGACCCAACGCGCACGAACTTCCGCCCTGGACACTGCGACGCCCGGAAGTGCGGTCCGAAGCTCTCGAACACCCGGGGCGGGATCCGGCGGATCCAAACCACGAGCGCGATCGCTGGGATGAGCAGGTAGGGCCAGGCGGTGATCAGTCCGCGCCGCAAATCCTGATGAGCAGCGAACTCCGAAAACACCGACACGGGATAGGTGTTCAGGCGGAAAAGCGAGGGCACTCCATAGTCGGAGAGGGAGAACAGCGTGGTAAACAGGACAGCCGAAACGATGTGGGGCCGCAGCAGCCCGAATCGAATGCGCGCCAGGGACCATGTCCCGTTTCGCCCAAGCCGCGCCGCGTCGAGCAGCGTTCCTTCGAGATGAGTGGCTCCGGACCAGTTGATCCAGGCAGCGATCGGCCAGAGACTCAGCGAAAGCACGACCACCGCGGGCCAGAAGCCATGCGCGGGTATTCCCCAACGGGTCGCCAGGAGAATCCACGACATGGCGTGAATGAAGGGCGGGATCAACATGGGAAGGGTCATTGCCGCCAGGAACCAGGCCTGACGTCCCAAACGCTGGACCGCGATCGCATGGGCGGCGACCAACCCGAGAACTGTGCCCCCCACGCCCGCGCAGATGCCAAGCAACAAGGTCCGGACCAGCAGGTTGAACGAACGGATTTCAAAGGGCGTTCGGCCCCCGGCAGCACCCGGTCGCCCAGCCTCCCGCCAGGCGGCAAACACCACGCCCCCCAATGGCAGAAGAACCAAGACGCCCAGCAGAAGAAGACTCATGCCGACCGGGGAACACCACCCGGACCGCTCCATGTCCGACGCGGATTGGCCTGAGGGCGCGTTTAACCGAACATCGGCATTCGAAGAGGAGCTCATCGACGCGCGTCCGCCAACCGATGTCTACCGAAGGAACAAATCCTCGAGTTCCGCGGCAACCGCCTCCACACCGTCGGCCATGCGATCCCAATCCGCCTTCATGGCGCGGATGTCCTTCAAAGGCGGGACGCCCTGAGGCGCTGGCAAGCCCGGCCGAACCGGCATTTGCGCCGAACCGCACTCCGCCAGAGTCCGTTCGACCTCGCGGCTCAGGAGAAAGTCCACCAATTGTCGTGCCTCGACCGGGTGCGGACAGTTTCTGAGGATGGCGACGGTATTCGGGATGACAAGGGTGCCCATCTGACCGTCAGCCTGGTCCGGGAATACCATGCGAACGGGTCCGCCCTGGCGCACGGCGACGAGCGCGTCGTCGGTGTCGGTGAATCCCACGGCGGCTTCTCCGCGAACGACGGCGTCCTTGGAAGCCGCATTGCCGTCCACGATCAGCACGCCATTGCGTCGCAGTCCCTCGAAGAAGCTTCGTGCCCGATCCTTTCCGAGGACCCGGTACAATGCGGCCGCCTGGCTCGAGGTCGTGCCGAAGAGCGGGTACGGCATCGAAACCCGGCCCTTCCATTCCGGTTCAACCAACGAAAGCAGCGAGATCGCACCGTTGACACGCGGCACCAGGTTGGTGTTCTCGATCAGGACGCGGGCGCGCGCGGCGAACCCCGACCAGGTTCCGTCCGGATCCTTCATCCCATCCGGAATATCCGACGCCGAGGGGGACCGGTAGGATTCCAGCAGGCCCTTGCGTTTCAGCACGACCGTGCGGACGACCTCGTTGTTCCAGAACACATCGCATCGCGGATGGCTCCCCTCCGCCAGGATCCGGTTCACAAGGCCGACGGTCTTGGTCGCTTCGATGTCGTACACGGGCAGGACCCGAATCCCGGTGCGGTCCTCGAAGCTGCGCAGGATGGGTTCCGAGTAGATCTGGTCGAGCGCGGTGTAGACAACCACCACGCGCGGGTCCGATCCCGGGCGGCATCCGGTCGCGCCCCCGAGGATGCAGCCCGTCACCAACGCCAACCCACGAACCCACCTCCATCGGGATGGGCCGGCTGCCAATGACGCGACATGGCACGCCCGGCGCGCCGCCAGGAATCCTTGCGAAAGTCTTTGCAATAGAGATGGAGCGGCAACCCTCGCCCGGTCCCGCGCCCGCGGGAGCGCGGGCCGGGGTGAGGGCGCATCTATGTTCTCAAAGATTGCCATCGGCCCAGTCCGGCGCGTTCGCGCCGGACTGGCACTAGCGCCAATCCCCATCGCGCACCTCCAGGTCGGGACGGTCGGGAAAAGGCGCGCAGGCATGAGTTTGGCCGGTGCTCACATCGACATACGCCAACCGGTGGCGACCCTCGTGAAGGATCGTCACGAGCATCCGCTCACTCCCGGGAAACCACGCCGGGTGCGTCTTCGCATCCGTCCCCGATGTGACCTGCCGCAACCCCGTCCCGTCCGGCCGCACCGTCCAGATTTCGAAGTGCCCGCTGCGATCGGACGCCCAGGCGATGTGGCTGCCGTCGGGAGACCACGCAGGTTCGATGTTCCCGCCCGGGTTCATCAGCAACTGGCGCGGCTCCGCCCGGTGCAGGTCCGCAAGCCAGAGTTGCTGAAACACGTGCACGGCCCCGAGCCTCAACGAAACCACCTGCGCCGTCACATAAACCATCCATCGGCCATCCGGTGAGATGGACGGGTAATCCTGATTTCCGGTTTGTCGGAGCAGGATCTCCGGATCATGACGATTTGCCGTTCCTGTCCAGATGTCCGAGTCCTCCCCGCTATCGGAGACGGTGAAGCGAATGAACGCCCAATTTGTCGCTCCGGGATTCCACACCGGCCGGACCGCCGACGCATGCGTGCCCTCGAGAACCCAGGATCCGGCCGTTTCACCCCGGCGAAAGACTCTGACGGCGTCGCCCGACGTCTCAAACGCGACCCACGTGCCGTCGGCGGAAAAATGGGGCGAGGTCTGGTCCTCGGTGGAATTGGAATTCGGATCCACGCGCGTGGGCCGCCGTCCCTCTGACTCCTGGCAGTAGACCACCCACCGACCGTCCTCGAGGGCTGAAAAGACAGTCGCTGTTCGGCCGTCGGGCAGTCCGGCCAGGAACACCAGGACAACGATCATCCTTGCAAAGGCGCCCTTCCCCGCCGGTGATTGATTCGGGCTCGCCCGCATCCGGGTCCTAGGGATGGGCCTTCTGGACGCGCACCTTGCGGCTGGCGACACCCACCTGGCCGCGAAAGCTCGAAATGTTGACGGTCAGGACGTGTTCGCCTTCCGGCAGCGAGGCCGTTTCCCATGGGAAATTGTAGGGAAGATAACCACGTTCGGCCTCCGCGAAGAACACGTTGTCCACGTAGAAGATCACCTCGAACTGATCCTTCGCGACTTGCTCCTTGTCCGAGGGATCCACATCCACGCGCACTGCCACCGTGCCCGAGATTCCGGTGGGGTCGCGGACCGGGGCGCCGAGCGCCGGGAACGACAGGAGGACCTTCGGGGACCTCGACCACGCCGGCGGCAGCAGCCCCACGGGACGCACCTTTCCATCCTCGGGCGGAACCGCCGTGTTGTCGGGAACCGGCGTGTTCTCGGGTCGTCGCGGCCGATCCCGGCCCCGGCCAAGCATATACTCGCGATAGGTCTCGTTTGTATTTCCGTAAGTGATCACCGTCGCGTCCGGCAGGGTCACGTAGGTGATGAGGGCCGTGAATCCCTTGGCGCCCCAGAGCCGGATCACCCTGTCCTCATCCCAGCCGTCCCAATGTTCCAGGATGCTGCCCGCGACCCGCGGTTCCCAATCCACGAGCGTCCTCAACATCGGCCCGCCCTGGATCCCGAATCGGATGAGCACGCGAGCCGGGGATGGCAACGAATACGCAATGGTTCCAGCCTCCCGGTCAAAACTTGCTGCCTTGATGTCTCCGGCTTTGCCGCCAGAGACTTCATAAGGGTCGTACACCAACCCCGTGCGGCCTTCGATGGCGAATGTGTAGGCCCCGTCGGGAACCAACCTCCCAGACCAATCGCGTCCATCCCAAAGGACGGCCGACTTTGCCGCGCCGGCCGAGGCTTCGAGGGCTAACGACCTGACCTGGCATTCGCTCGCATCGTACACGAGAATCTTCTCCGCCCCTGCCGCACCGGCGGGTGCCGAAATGAGGATCGATTCACCCATCGCAGGCCGGAATGCCATCCTGGAAATGGACGGAGGTGAGGACCCAGCCCGTGCGGTCTCCGGTGGGATGCCGGGTTCCGCGCCACTGGCCGGGATCCGGACGAGGACCAGACCAACGATTGCAAACGACAAAGCGGTTGTCACCGGCGGACATCCTCCAAAACCGCGACAGCCCGGGACAGGGATGAGCGACCCGCGACCGTCTCTTCCGCAGCCAGTGTCTCCTTCAACCGCTGCCGCACTTCTTCATCAGCCAGTCGATCTGCAAAGTCGGCGATCATATTGGCCGTGGCACAGCGGACCCGATAATTCTCGGATGCAAGGCCAGCCAGCGCCCTGGACTTGAAGTCGACGCGGCCCAGGTACCACAAGGCCACATCGAAGCGGATTCGTTCCTCCTCGTCCTGGGCCTGGAGTTCCTTCCGGGCCAGGGGATCCGCGGCTTCATCGGCACCGATCCGCGCGACCGCCAGTGCGGCGGCGGCCCGAACGAGCCATTCCGGGTCGTCCAGGGCGCGGATCAGGTCCGGAAGAGCCTCGCGGTCCTTCCAATCCCCGAGGATTTCGGCACTCTCGCAGCGCACGAGTTCATCCGCGTCGGTTAACAAGGCGGTGCGAACGCAATGGCGGACCCTGGAGTCCCCATGGAACCCGGCAAGCGCCTCCACAGCGCGCAAGCGCACCTCGCCGTCCTGATCCGCGGCCAGGTTCAACAACTCGTCAGGCTCGCAGGTCTCTCGGCTGGAGATGGCCTCGATATCATCCAGTTTGCTCATCGGTCGATTGAGGACTGTCGCGTGATTCCTCTCTCTGTGCCAGACCTTCAAGCGCCTCGATTCGACGCGCCTGTTCATCGGTCAGCGCCCTGAGTCGCTCGATCTCCGCATACAAGCCGCGGAACGCGGCATAGAGGACGCCGTTCGCGTCAACGAACGCTATTTCCCGATCGTTATCACCCAATCCCAGTTTCGCGTGGAAGTCCTGAGCCATCGGGCCAATGTGGCGGCGGTCGGGGTTTTCCCCGATGTAACGCCACGAGGAGACGGGAAGTTCCGCGACCTTTTTCATGATCGATTTCACATCCACCTCCTCGAAATCCTCCTTTCGTCTCTTGTCGGAGGCGAAGGCGCCGGCGGCGGGCGCCGCGACCCCTCCCGACAGGATGATGATGCCTCCGATGACGATGACCCCCACGATGATCCATGGGAGCAGGTTCGGAGACGGTTGCGGCAGCGGACAGAATTGCACGCTCTGATTGTCCCGGTTGGACTGCGAATCCTTGTTGCCGCGTTTTTGCTTGTTCCGAAGACCGCGCGCCTTCTCCTCCTTCTGGTATCGCCGGCGTTCCTCCGGCGAAAGGCTCGGATCCCGCGCCCGACGCGAGATCTCATCATCCGAGACATCCCGCAACCCGGAGTCCCGCACATTCTGTTTTCCACCCTTGGCAAGACCGAGGTTATCGATGAAATTGACCGGGTCATTGTCCGCGTAGCTGTAGCCATTGACCGAACCTCCCAGGGCAGCGCTCACGGGATCCGGACTTAGAAAACGCCCCGTGCTCGGCTGGTAATAACGCGCCCTGAAATAGTAGAGATCACCGGTTTCCGATTCACGGCCCGCGTAGCGGAATGCCCCGGCGGCCTGGGCGTTCGGGTCGGTCTGTCCGAAGGGGCCGTAGTCGTACTGTCCAATGACGGATCCCCCGCTGTCGACGACCCCCACGATGGATCCGAGGTGATCCGACTGGTAGAAGTGTGTTCCCTGTGCGGTTGTCTCGGCGAGCGGCTCATCGATGGTCGGTCCAAACGTGACTTCCGCCATCAACTCGCCTGTTGCACCGAGCGTCCCGATGCGGTCAAGGCCGTCGTAGACATACTGTTCCACCACTCCCCCACGGTCCGCGCTCCATCTCCGGCCAAGCGGTCCGTAGGCGAACGCTGTCGAATCCACGGGCGTCGACGACGTCGCGCTCGCGAATCGCTGCACGGAGATGAGTTGGTTTCGTCCATTCCAGGCGAAGCGGGTGACGGCGCCGGTGGCGCGGTCCGTCTCCTGCACGAGGTTGCCACGGTCATCGTAGGCGTAGGCATTCGTGGCGTCGGAGATCAACCGGTTGGCGGCGTCATAGACTCCTCCCGCCTGAACCCAGTTCCCCACGGCATCGTAGGTGTAGTTGAACTGGGTGCCGTTTTGCTCCGCCCGGACGAGTCGTCCAGCCAGGTCAAATTGATAGGTGGAAAGCGGCGCGCCTCCGCGTTGGATCTGAATGATGCCGCCGGAGGCATCAAAGGTGTAGTTGTAGGTCTCCGCGACCCCGCCGACCAATTGGAGGCGGACGAGATCCCCCGCCGCATTGTACTCGTAGCGCGCGCCGATCCCGCTCGCGAGATCGAGGCGGATGCGGCGACCCAGGCTGTCGTAAGCCAGTTCATAGGAGCCCTGGGCTGTTTGAATCCCTGTCAGCAATCCGCGCTGGTCCCGCCGGTAGTCCGTCGTGTGCCCGAAGGCCCGCATTTGGGTGCGTTCGCCTTCGCCGTTGTAGTCGCTCTCGATGACCTTGCCGCTGGTCGATTCCGATACCAGCCGTTCCGAGGCGTCGTACACACGGGTGACGGCCCCCACGGCGTTGCTGGCAAGCACAACGTCGCCCCGGGCGTCGTACACGTAATCGATCACGTCCCCTCCGGCATTGTCGCGGCGCACGCGGCCCGCGGCATCGTACTCCCTAAGGACAACCGAGCCGTCCGGGCGCGTGATGCTCGACACCAGGTTATCGGAGCGGTAGGCATAGCGGGTCACGCCACCGCCCGCGTTGACCTCCGTCTGGAGCCGTCCAAAGGCGTCATAGGAGTAGGCGGTGACGCCCCCGTTCGCGTTGGTGACGGAAAGCACCCGTCCCGCGGGGTCATAAGAATACGTCTCCGGCGCGCCAAGCGGGTTGGTTCTTCGGATAACCCGATCCAGAGCATCATACTCGATGCGGGTGATCGCGCCGAGGCCGTTTTTGAATTCGACCTGTCTCCCAAGCCCGTCGTAAGTTGTTTCGAGCGTCCGACCCGAGGGATCCACAACCTTCTCGAGAAGACCGGCATCGTTGAAGGCAAGAGTGGTCCTGTTGCCGGCTGCATCCACGACGGCGACCGGCTCCCCGGACTGGCTCCATTCCACGCGGGTGACGAAATCCGCCGCATCGGTGATGGTGGTCAGATTTCCTTTCGAGTCATAGTCAAACACTGTCTGCCTGCCGCTGGGCGAAAGGGTTCGACGTGGTGGCAACAGGTCCCCCTCGTATTCGCGCCGGAAGGTGTCCCCCAGGGGCGTGGTATACGAGGTCTCCCGGCCCAAGGCATCGAAAGCATATTGCCAGTCGTACCCGAGTTCGTCGGTGAATCGAATGAGCCGCCCGTCACTGTCAAAGGCTGACGAGACGGTCTGTCCCATGGGATCGGTCTCCCTCACGATCAATCCGTTCTCATCATAGACATAGGTCCACCGGCTTCCGAGCGAGTCCACCTTCACGACTGACCGGTTCCCGCTATCATAACTGTACGTCAGGAGATCCGCCCCCTCCGTGTAGCTCACCACCCGTTCCGCCTGGTATCGAACCTTCGTGACGACGACACCAGCCGCGTCCGTGATCTGCGTCAACTGGCGGTACGCGAGGTCCCCGCCGGAGGGCTGGAAGGACTGATATTCATATCGACGCACGCCTCCCAGCGGATCCGTGACCGTCAGGAGCGACCCCAGGTCGTCATAGGCGTAAGACCAGGTCCGCGATGCGGAATCGGTGACCGACGATATCATTCCCCGTGCATCGTAACTCAGCGCGAGGGAGCGTCCCGACGTGTCCGCCATTTGAGTCAGGCGCCCATCGTTGCTGTAGGAGTAGGAAAGACGGTTCCCGTTCGTGTCAGTCTCCGTCCGGATCTTTCCGTCCGACCCGAACTCCCGGACGCCACCGTCGGCGGCGACCAGCTTCGCACCGCCGCCTTGTTGTGGTTCAATGTGTCCGAACTCGCCCGCAGGAATTGAGGTGGAATCGGCGGCGGCGAATTCGTACCTTTTGCCGCTTGCCAGGCGAAGGATGTAAATCGAGGCGCCCGTGCCATCCGTCGCATGATACAGGGCGACGTCGTTGTTAAAGGACCAGCCGGTTCCGAATACCCCCATTCTTCCCTCGTTCGAATTGTAGGTCCGCACGATCGCCATGGTTGGGCGGCCCCGAAGGAAGACATCCTCATCGGACCAGACGAAATGTCCCGTTGTCAGGTAGACGGGCGAGCGGGTGCTGTTGCAGGGAGTGCAGTTCGCCTCGTCACAGGGGCCAGGGTCCGGCGGCGGGTCAGGCTGAAACGTGTCGTGGCCCTGGTCCCAGGGGAAATGGAAGGCGAACAGGCGCGGGGCTGGGGTCCAGAACAGGACGGCAGCCAGGAGCCACGCCCATCCCCGCTGAAGACCGGGCCGGCTACTTTCCTTGTTCTTCTTCATTCGAGTCTCCCAGTTTGCCGATGTACCTCCGGATGTCCGCGCTCATGGCCTCAATTTGAAGCTTGGTCCGCCGCCCCTTGGTCCCCAAAAAATCTTCTATCTCCTTTCGATGCCGGCTCCCAAACACCAGGTAGGCATGCTCGGTCGTCCGGTACTTGTCCCACATGGGCCGGAGTTCCTCGGTCGCCGGGCCCCGCTTGAGGAATTGCCAACTGCTCCGGGCCAGTTTCAGCCGTTCGAGGGTCAGCTTGCAGTAGGTCTCGACGGTGAGGGCCGGCGCGGGGGTCCCCGGCGCAGGCGCCGGAACCTGGGCCTGGAGACTGAAACCCAGGCCAAGAAGGAGAAGCATCCGTTTGAGCATGGGAGGATCCTCGAGGTTAGTAGAACAACCGCATCAGGGCGTAGCGCACGATGGACTGGCTGCCCACCGCATCCGTCGCCAGCAGGGCGAGGCGATAGTCGCCCTTGTCCACGAGGACGCCATTGTCCGCCCGGCCGTCCCATTCGATCTGGATCGCCGATCCCGGCGCCACGTTGTCGCGGCGAATGCGCCGGAGGACCAGCCCGTTGTCCAGCCGGGTCACGGTGAGTTCGACCGACGCGGTCTTGTCGAGGTCGAAGCTCACCACGGCCCTGGCCTCCCCGGTTTCAGTGACCGACGAGGGATCGAAGAAGTTCGGATCAACCGTCACATTGGAAATCGTGGGCGCGGCCACCAGGAACACCGTGTTGTCGGGCATTCGGAAGCCCCAGATGCCGAACAAGAAGGCGTCGCCGGGTGGCGGCATCGCGAAATTGCCGTTGGGATCCAGGCCATCCCAGCGGATCGTGTAGTTGCCGACCCCGAACGGCACCCGCTCGAGAAGCGTGACGAAGCGTGTGTCCGTATTGAACAACCCGATGAACGCCTGGATCTCGGAGGCGCCCTGGCTCGACGGCACGCTGAAGTTGATGGTCAGGTGGTTGTCCTGGTAGGGCTGGAACCGGTTGGGAAGGGTGTTCCGCGGGGGGTTGTACCGCTGGCCTCCGGTCGAGGCGGTGAGATCCAGGACACGCAGACTGGCGCCGGCACGGTACTGAAGGACAGCGTAATAGGGACCGTGCGGAAGCGGCAGGGCCCCGTTCGAAAGTCCATCCCATGAATCGTCGTAGCTCCCCGCCGGTCGATGCGCGTTCACCAGGTCGCGGACCACGGCCCCCGTCCCGTCTTTGAGATACAGCCGGACGTCGGTCTCGGCGCTGATGGAGGTCCGGATCGTGACCTGCTCGCCCAGGGACGGGGTGAAGGTGTCGCTCGGGATGCTGAGAGATGCCGTCATGTCCACATCGATCTCGACGGTCTCGCTGCTCGCGAGCCCGTCGTTGTCGGTGACCCGAAGGGTCGCCCCAAAGGCACCCGCCACCGTGTAGGTGTGGCTGGTCGTGGCGGAGGTCGGGGAGGAGTAGTCGTAAACCCCATCGCCGTCAAAATCCCATTCCCAGAGGACAATGGTCCCGTCGTCGACTGCGCTTCCCGAGAACGAAACGTTCAGGGGCGCGAAACCGCTGGCGGGCGTCGCGGTGGCATCCACGCTTGGACTTCCCGGCGGTCGAGCGCGGATCACCGTCGCCAGCGCCGACGCCGTTGCGGTCAACCCCTCATTGTCGGTGACACGGATGACGGCCGGGTAGTTCCCCTCGGCCGTGTAGGTATGTTCGATGTCGAAATTGAGCGTCTCGCCGGAAATGAAATCCGTGCTGACCATGAACGGCTCGTCCTCGAGCGTGGTTCCGCAAATGTCCCGCGCCGCGCAATTCCCGCCGAAGCGATCCAGCAGGCAGTAGGAAACGGGCAGTCCGCCATAGACCAGTTCCACCCGGATATGTCCCACATAGAGCTCCGGATATCCCTGCCACGATACGGTGAACAGGTTCGGCGCGTCCTCGACCCAGGCGTCGAGGAGCGCCGGATCGTTGATTTCGTACATCGGCTCGGTGGAGTTGCAGACGCAATCGGTCTGGGTCGGGGACGTCCCGAGGGACTGGCCGTTCAGGGAGAAGGCGAAGGCGCCGCGTGCGCCGTAGTAGTAAAGATGGCAATCGGCATGATTGATGAACACGCGGATGGCATCCGGCTTCGCCACGAACGATGGCTGCACCGTGGTGTCGAATATGCCATCGCCGTCGAAGTCGATTTCAATCTTCTGAATGCTGCCTCCCGGCTTGGTGCCATAGCCGACGAAGTGGACATTCAGAGGAACCGGACCGTTGGAGGGTCGAAGATCCACAAAGGCCTGCGGCGGGCTGCCGGCCACCGTGATGGCGCACCGGTCGGTCGCGGTTTCCCCGAGGTTGTTCAGCACCTCGAGAATGGCCTCGTAGGTGCCCGGCTGTGTGTAAGTGAAGGTGAGATCGCGGGCAACCGAATCCGTCGTGTCAAAGACACCGTCATTCTGAAAATCCCACCGGTAACGGACGATGCTGCCGCCGGTGAACTCGCCGCGGGTGCGGAAGGTCACGGTGAGCGGCGCCGCGCCGTTGGTGGGGCCGCAGTCGGCAATCGCGCGAAAGACGGCGACCGAGAACCGGAAGGCGCCGCTGGCCAAATGCCCGACGCGATCGGAGACCTGGGCGGTGACCTGATTGTCACCGGCTGGCAGGGGGGACGCCGGCGTATAGGAGATACCGGTGTCGGTGATCATCGAACTGGCGGTGACATCGACGCCATTGAGACTCAGATGCACCGACGACGTATCGATTCCGGTTCCTGCATCCGCGTACGTCACCTGGAGGGTCGGGGTGCGGGTGTTGGCCACGCCGCCATCGGGGGGATTTACCAATGCCAGGGTCGGCGCGAGCGTGTCGAGCCGGACCTGGATCGAATCGGTGCCGGTGTTTCCGCCCGCTTCCCGCGCGGCGGCGGTCAGCGTTGTGAGGCCTTCGGGAATCGGCACCGTCGCCGTCCACGTGCCGTCACCGGCGAGATTTGCCAGGACTCCGTTGACGGAGACTTCTGTGGCATTGGCTGAGGCAGAGCCCGAGACGGTGATCGGCGACGCCGTGAAAACGGCCCCATTCGACGGCGACTCGATGGTGACCTCAGGGGGTGTCCCGCCGCCGGCGAGGGCGATGCGAACCTTGGTCGTGCGCGAGACCCGCTCCCCGGTCGCGCTGGAAACCACGAGATTCAATGTCGCGGTGATCTCGTGCTGAAGTCCCAGGTCGGCAGGCACGCTGGCGGAGGCTGTCCAAGTCCCTCCGTCCTCGGCAAAGAGGATGCGTATGAGGCGGGTCAGCGTCGGCCGGAAATCGAGGAAGCCTGTCACAGCTCCAATATCGGAACCCTCGACGCGGACCGAGAATGGCGCTCCCTGCCGGAGCGGATCGGGATCCACCTGGATGGAGCGGATCTCAGGCGCGGCCGAGACGCCCAGGTGCCAGAGAATCAACACGGCCACTCCGACGATTGGACGCGGGAGGAAGGAGGCATTCATGGCGGCAATTCCAACTCACCAGCGGGACAGAAACCCTAAAGGCGAATGCATTCGGGCGGTGCCGGGATTCAAGGGTGAGGAAGCGTCGCATGGCCTCGCCGGGGGACCCACCCGGCAAGCACTACACCGCCAAGGACAAGCATGGCGGTCCGCGTTCCTCCCTCGGGCACGATTCCCACGGGCCCCACAACCGTGCCACTCAACGTCGCCGAATCGCCAAAGGCCAGGTACGGGACCCGTCCTGGCGCGAAGGCGGAGGTGAACGAAAAGCCGTCGAGAACTCCGCCCCCCGGGACATCGGTCGATGGATCAAGGGAGAGGAAATCCTGAGCCACAGGGGTGTCGACGGGAATCCCGGGAAGCGCCACCCAGCCATCCGGCACGATCACGTCGCCACTGAAGCTCGAATCGAATGGAGTCCAGTCGAACCCTGTCAGTCCGAGCGACCATCCAAAGATCGGGAAGGCGCCGTTGGGATTTTCGACCCGATAATGGTAGGTGAACGTTCCATCCGGATTGGCCTCGAACAATCCTTCAACTCCCGCCGATGCCTGTCGAACAGCCCCTCCCAGCAGGCATAGACCCACGACCCAGCCTCGATATGCGATCATGGCCCCTTCCTTTTCGATTGATGACCGCCATTAGCTGGTCTCGGATCCGGCCTTTCAAGGAAAAAGCAATTCGCCCCCGCCACGGATCACGTCCCGTTCTTCCGGGCCGCGGATCCTTTGCGCAATGTCCCGTTCGTGAGGCTGCTATGAGAATGTCGATGGTCCGAGCCGTCTGTTTCGCGGTCCTTGGCAGTGCGACCGTTGTTCTTTCATTTTCGATCATGCCGAATCGAATCCGCCGTCGTCCAAAGACCGAATCGAGACCTTTGCCATCCTCGAGATGATCTACCGTTTCCGAACGCGCGCGGCCGTCGATGCCGAGGCTGCGCTGGTTTGTGATCACCAAAATATTCCCGGTTTCCAGGACGAGTCAGGCGCATGGCATTTTCTATTCTCGCCGAAGGAAGCGAAGACCTGGACTTACGCCATCCGCAGCACGCTACCGGCGCTGGACGGCCGGACTGGCGGGTTCACTTCGTATTGGCACCCATCTCTTCAGGTGTTCCAGCGACCTTTCGGCCTGCTCGATCGTGCCGCACTCGACGGACAAGACGATGTCGCCACGACCCTTGCGGCAAATCTGGATGACCTTCTCCCAATCGATGACGCCCTCGCCACAGGCGCAGCCGACCGGCGTCCCGGTGACCTTGCCGCGTTCCGAGGAGGATTGCTGGACGGAGATATCCTTGGCATGGAGATGAACCAGTCGATCGACGACCTGTTCCAGCCATTGATAGCAATCGTGGCCGCATAAGTAGCTGTTGCCGGTATCGAAATTGATGCCGATTGCGGGGCTCTTGACCAGTCGGTAGATCCGGTCGAGACCCTCGGGATGGCGGCTATATTGCTGGTGAGGCTCAAGACCGATCCGGATGCCGCGAGGTTCAGCCACCTTCGAGGCCTCCAGGAGCGTGTAGCGCATCAAGGTGTGGTCCTCCTCGGCGGTTGTCCATTCGGCCTTCGGACCTTCGTCCGTGTTGACGACCGGCGCTCCACACTCGGCCGCGAAGCGAATGGCTTGCTTCAGGTATTCCACACTGATTTCCGGCCGGCCGAGCGGCGTATGGGTGCTCAGGCCCGAAAGCATCACCCCCGCCGCTTGACACGCGCGTTTGATCCTGAGCGGATCATCCAGCATCGACACGCTATGGAAGTAACCTGCCTCGCTGAGGAGTTCGCGCCCCCAATGGACCATCGGCTCCACATACTCATAACCGATCTCCGCGGCCTTCTGTACCGCCCACTCAAAGGGCTTGTCGTGATGTCGGACGAATTCGAGATTGACACCGATGTGTAACTTGGCCATGGCAGTGCTGAGGTCTGGTACCATGAATAGGAGCGAAGAATCTTTGCAGTAGAGATGGAGCGGGAATGTCGTGAGGTGTTCGAAACGGGGATGGCATCTCGGTGATACGTATGCGTGCGTTGCGCCGGGACCATGGCACGCCCACGCGCGCTATCGGAAGGGAATGTGGCGAATGGAGTTCATGCGGCCCCGGAAGGGAGCTGCCGCTGCGGCCCCAACCTCCCGTCATTCAGAGAGGCTCTCAAAACCCCACGGGGCGCGCATGGAGCGCAGAGCGAGACATCGGTTCGCCTCGCGGTCGCCTGGAAACTCCTCCCGTAGCGCATCGAACTTCAGCGGCCGCCCAAGGCGGATGGCAATGTCGCTGAGATGGCAGAGCAGATCCGCGTGCGCCGCTTCCTCGACCGGGGAGATGGCGGCTCGTGCCGCACGAATGGAGTCGATCCAGTCCTGCTGGTGGCTATCGCTTACCCTGGCTCGGAACGCGCCGTCCGGGCCAAGGGGCTCTTCCGCGAGGCGCGCAGGCCGGGTCTTCAGACCTCCGCGGTGGACCTCCACCCATCCATCGCTGCCCTCGAATGCTGTCCCGTGCCCCTCGATCCCGCCGTACCGAGCAGTCCACTCGGACAAATCCGTCATTGCGTCAGGTTCCTCATCGTTGTTGGGTGTACCCCGATAGTGCAGGGATACGCCATCGGCGAAAGCGAAGCGGACATTCCAGGCGACCGCCGTATTGCAGGCTCCCTCGCGAGGAATGATACCCTGCCCGGCGATTTCCATCACCCCGCGCATCATTTCGGGATGTCCCCAGAGGGCGATATCGAGCGGATGAATTCCCCACCCGGCGATGAAACCCAGGGCATAATCCTGTCGGTACCACCACGTCTTCCAGGCGCCGGTGGCCGGGTTATCTGCCGCCTTCCCATCCGTGTACGGTGTCGCCGGCGCAGGACCCAGCCAGCGATCGTAGTCGAGGCCCGGGATCGGTGACGTTTCGGCGGTGGACCCCCCTGGCCGACTTGCCGGTGCCCAGACGTTGATCTGTCGTAGCGCTCCGATCCGACCGTTGCGCACCAATTCAATGGCCCGCCGAAACTCCCGACTCGAGCGTTGTTGCGTTCCGAATTGGAACGTTGTCTTTCTTTCGAGGACGGCCGCCCGCAAACGCTGGTCCTCGCCCCAGGCAAGCCCCATCGGCTTTTCCAGGTAGATGTGCTTGCCGGCCTGCGTGGCCGACAGCGCCACGGGCACATGCCAATGATCTGGAGTCGCAATCAGAACCGCGTCGACGTCCGGACGCTCCAGGAGTTCGCGGAAGTCGCGGACGGCCACACAGTCGCGGTCTCCATAGCGCTCATGGACACGCCGCCGCGCCTGCTCCCGGTGCGCCTCGAGCACGTCGCACACTCCGAGCACCCGGGCTTTCGGTTGTGCGAGGATCCCCGACATCACGCCCTGTCCCTGGGGTCCCACACCGATTGCGGCAACACCGACCCGGCCATTGGGCGAGCCTGCCGCACCGCGACCCAATGCCGATGCGGGCAGGATCGCGGGGAACGCTGAGGCGGCGAGGGCGATCGTCAGTTTGGATCGGATAAACTGGCGGCGGGTGAAGGACTGGCCCATGGCGAAGAAGCTCATCGGATCCGGTCCTTTGCGCATTCGTTCTGTGGCGAGTCCGTCATAAGGTCAGGACCAGCCCACAATGGGAGCCCATCTGTCGCACGGCTCCATTCGGTGAGCGGCGACGGCTTCATACAGGTCCGGCGCGCGGCCTGAAGGCCGCTTCAATGGAACCGGGCCCCAGCCGAGGGGAACTTCAACACACATGCCATCGGGGCTGAATACCGCCGTCACGACACTACCCTCGTGCAGGAGAGGCGGCGCGACCGGTTGTCCGGTGCGCGCGTCCCAGACCCGCGCGGTGCTGCCACGGTCTTCGAGGGAAAAGAAATGGCCAAAGTAGATCCGGGATCCCCCCGGATTGCCAACTTCGTTTCCTTCCGCGCCTTTCGAGACTGGGGCACGCGTTTGGCTTCGGCTTCGGGACGTTTCTTGCGAGTCCGTGCGCCGCAAGCATAATGCCGTCGCCGAATGCGGTTGAAATTCAGCGATCTCTCGGAGTCGCAACTCCTGGCCCTGGCCATCGCGGCGGAAGAGGAGGACAGCCACATTTACCGGGACTTTGCGGATTGGATGCGTGCGGAGTTCCCGGCCACCGCCGAGTTGTTTGACCGGATGGCCATCGAGGAGGACGGTCACCGACATCGCCTGACGGACTTGTATCGGCAGAAATTCGGAGAGCACATTCCGCTGATCCAGCGGCAGGAGGTGAAGGGTTTTCTGGCGCGCCGTCCTTCGTGGGTCATGCGCAACCTGCGCCCCGAGAGGGCGCGGGACGAAGCCGCGCTGATGGAGATTCAGTCCCGACGGTTCTATGAAGCGGCGGCCCGCCGGACCACCGACGCCGCGATCCGCCAGCTCTTGAATGACCTGGCGCAGGAAGAACAGCGCCACGAAAACACCGCCGAAGAAATCTCCGACTCCCAGGCCGCTTCAGGCCAGCTCCTCAAGGAGCGCGAAGCTGCGCGACGATTCTTTGTCCTCCGATTTGTGCAACCGGGACTTGCCGGGCTCATGGACGGTTCGATCTCGACGCTCGCCCCGTTGTTTGCCGCGGCGTTCGCTACGGGCAGTACGGCGGCGACATTCAAAGTCGGCCTGGCCGCATCCGTCGGCGCGGGCATCAGCATGGGCTTTGCCGAAGCCCTCTCCGACGATGGCAAATTGAGCGGCCGCGGGGCGCCCTGGCTGCGGGGATTCGTATGTGGACTGATGACCATGGTCGGCGGACTCGGACACACGTTGCCTTACCTTATCTCGCAATTTCACACGGCAACCACCCTGGCCATCGGCGTCGTCATCATCGAACTGGCGGTGATCTCATGGATTCGCAATCGCTACATGGACACGCCGCTGGTATCCGCGATTTTCCAGGTCGTCGTCGGTGGGGTCCTGGTGTTTGTCGCAGGCTGGCTGATCGGTTCGGGTTGACCGCCAGGAGGAACGCTTGAATTGCGCGCTTGCGGGAACAGGCAACGCACCTGCCGACAAACCGGATGTTGGGCTTCGACGCGGGTTCACCCGTCTTCATCCCGGGAGTTGCGAGAATGGGTGCGTCACCCGCTCAATCCCGTTCGGGATCTTTTCCGCTGAGAGACTGTCTGAGCAATCACCAGGATCGCAACCGCCAGCACGGCGGCAAGTCCGATGCCCGCGGTTTCGGCGGTCGGGGCATGTGTCTGCACGTGATCGACGACATATTCGATCCGTCCAATGCTCTGGTTCTCGTTTCGGATCTGCCGGGTGATCCGAACCAATGGCGTCCGCGGAATCAGCGCGTTCACAAGATACACGCTCCGATTCGTCCAATGGTCATTCTCGAACAGGAGTTCGTGAGCGCCCGCCGCCAGGCGACCGGTCCGCGCTCGCATCTCGATCAGGATACTGGCCATGCCGGTCCTGAGTTCGGCGGGAGGGGGGAATTCCGAATGGAGCACCTCCAGGTCGAGAGAACGGCGGTCGACGGAAAGGCTCAGGCCGCCCCGGAGGCGATCCAGGTACGCCCGGGCTTCGTCCGGGCTGATCTTTCCATCGCCGTCGAGGTCGATCACCCAGATGACCGCGTCGGACGCCGCCACGCCGGGGGTGAGATGCATCCGAATTCGGACCTCGTCGGGTGTGACATCGACGAGTGCCGCCTGAAGGTACTCGTCGAGCCGATGGGCCCATGCGGAAACCGAGGAAATCGTGATGGCCAGGATGACGAGTCGTTTTTTTTTGTTCACGACCGGTCCTCTTCATTTCCAGACAGACCCTCAACGCGTCGGCCACCATTTCACGCCGTACTCGTTGGTCGGATCACGGTAGATCGTGTGGATGTGTTTTGTCGGGTCCCCGCCCAGGCGTTGCGGGGCGTACTCGATGAAGACCGTTGGCCCCTGAATGCGGAAGTAAGCCGCGGCGCCCTTCTCCGTCGGACCGCTCCAGGCAAACCACGTGTTGGCGATGTCGCCTTTGACCTCCTCCATTTTGGCTGACGCCGACGCGGAATGAAAAAGGCCGATCCATTCGCCCGCAAGATCCAGGAGCATCTGGCGCTGGCCCTCCGTCAGTTCCGATCCACGAATGCCTTCGGGCTGAATCATCTCGCCGTCGTGTCCGGGACCCAGGACCAGGTCGCGCATTTGGAATCCGAGGATCGCCTGCTTCCGCTGGGTGTCGTCAAGAGATTGGAGCAGCGCGAAGGCCTTGTCCGTTTCCCCGCCGAGCGGGCGGATCGTCTTGCCTTCGAGTTCGTAAATGGCCGGCTGGGCGCCTGTATGACTGGGCGCGAGCGTGCCGTGTTCGCCGACGAGCGTGATGTTCAGCGCGAGATGGTGACCGCCGAACTGAATCATCCACGGCTCGGTGGGCGATGGCCGACCAAGGAACGCCAGGAAATACTCGTCGCGCCCGAAGGAGACCGGCCCGCGCGCATCCTTCTTCAGGATCTCATCGGCGTCCACGATCTGGAGGACCTTCTGATATCCTTGGGGACTCAAGGCCGCCGCCAGCACGGCGAGGGCCGATTCCCGTTGCTGCCGGTTGAGATCGCCCATCCGCAGACCTGTCCGTTGAAAGATGCCCGAGGGGAGGTTCGACCACCGCTTCCGTTGGGCCTCATCCTTGAAATCAAACTGGACCTTGCGCCGCTGTCCCTCGTCGAGGGTATCCAGGAATCTCCCGGCGGCACCCGCGATGTTCGAACCCGCCGATTCGGCGGGGGCGCATAGAGCGGCAGACTGAGTAAGAAGTCCAACAGCCAACGGCAGGATGAGGGAACACGGGTTTCGCATAGAACGATTCACCATGACTCCGGAGACCAAATCACTTCAAGGATTACGAGTTGCCCTCTCCGGGACCGGGCATCCTCCAAGATGCCGCGACAGGCCGTTGGCATGCATGAGACCGGGGCAGTCTCCAACCCGCGAGTTGTGGGACAGGCTCAATTCATAGGACCAGCACCCGTAGACCTCGATTCTCAAACTGCCTGAATCCGCGGTCGAAGGTCACCACTCGCAGGCTGGCTTCGATGGCGAACGCGGCGAGGTAGGCATCCATCCAGCGTTTTGGCGAAGCCGTCGCGACACTGGCGAGGCGCAACCACGCCTGCTCCAACCCGGACGGCTCGTCGGACCAACCCACCCGCGGATCCGCTCGCAACTGCCGGTAGGCCGCCGATGCTTCCCGGTTGGTGAGGACGTCTTCGCGCTGAAACTCGATGACCGTCATCAACCGAAGAAAGGAAATCTGGGTCATGCGACAGAACCGTGCGTCCCCGTCATCGGAAAGGGTCTCGAACCAGTCCAGCGCCGACCGGTGGTGCTGGTGACGATCCGTGGCAAGCGCCACCCACACGTTGCTGTCGGGAAGTTCACCGGCCATGGCCTGCATCCAACCGGCTTTCCGCGTGCGCAATCGCCTTGCCCGACAGATTCAGGCTCCCCGGCTTCGAGGATCGAACAATCGGGAGGCGTGCGCGTCTTCGGCCTGCTCGATGTCCCGAGCCGTGCACCACGAGTCGCAGTCCCTCGGCCACCAGCTCCTTCAACTTCGTCCCGTCCATCGCCGCCTTCGCCTTTGCCGCCCGGAACAGGTCGTCGGGAATGTCCAGCGTCGTCTTCACGGACCCAGAATTCCAGAAAACCATATTCCTGGCAACCCGCCGGATTCCTGGATCAGGCTGTGGAATGGATTCAGAGACACCACGGACGAGTGACGCCCATGACGACGGAGTGGGTCGTGGGCGAGACCTGCACGTTGCTGATGGCCCGTAAGAGCCCGTCTGAAAATTAGGAAGGGCCCTGCGACGAGGGATTTTGTGCGAGGCCGAGACGGCGAGACCGGAGCATCCCCGCAGCGGGCTGTGACGGTCGAGCCAACGAAGGCCTCGCGCAAAAGACCCGTCGCCCGAAGGGCCCCTCCTAATTCTCAGACGGGCTCTGAGCGCATCCACCTGGTGGCACGGTTTCTGGACTATGTGGAAGCCAGCGCGGCATTGTTGCTTGTGAATCCTGATGAGACCCTGCTGCGGTCCGCCGAGGCCATGATTCGTCAACAGGGTGAACACGGTTGATCCTTCGTCGACTGCCTGAGTTTCTGCCTGATGAAGGAGCGAGCGGTGCGCGAGGCGCTCACGACGGACGAGCATTTTCGCAGGGCAGAATTCATGCCCCTATTGGCCTGGCCGCGGGCAAGCAAGGCACTCCCCGAGCGAGAGGGAAAGACCACGAAAGCATCGCATTTCCATGGCGGTGTGGCAGCTTGGAAACGGTCTCCGGCCGATCGTATCGTTCCGGCGAAGCCATGAATCCCTGTCGTATTGGCGCCATCTTTCGCCTTTGGATTCTGCTGACGATTCCGGCCGCCGTGGCGCGCGGCGCCACCCTCGTCCCGACCGGGTCCGAATGGCGATGGCGCCCGGGTACCAACGAAGCCTCAGCCCCAATCCCGGCCTGGCGCAGCATTCCATACGCCGACACCGAGTTCTCCCCGGCCCCTGCCCCGTTTTGGTACGGCGACGTCCTACCGGGCGGCACCCGCCTCGTCGGGATGCAGAACGTCTATGGATGTGTCTTCCTTCGCCGGACTTTCGAGTTGACCGACCTCGCCGCAATCACCCGTTTGCGGCTGGGGGCCCTCGTGGATGATGGATTCGTGGCCTGGATCAACGGCACCGAGGTCCTTCGGGTGAACATGCCGGGCGATCCGGGAAGCGAGGTCACCATTGCCACCCTCGCGAATAACGCCGCCGAGCCCGTGGCTTTCACCACCCGGAACCTTCCGTCCCCGCCATCCTACCTCGTCACCGGGACCAACATCCTGGCCATCCAGGTCTTTCAGAGCAGTCTCGGCAGCAGCGACCTCGGTTTCGACGCCTCCCTCGAATCGGTCCTCGCGGACGGGACGCCACCCGTCATCTCTGGCGTCTCGCCCGAGCCGGGTTCCACCATCGATCATCTCGCCAGCCTCACCGTGACTTTCAGCGAACCGGTGGCCGGCGTCGTCGCAGCGCACCTGCTTGTTGGTGGCATCGGCGCCGACTCGGTTGTCGCCATCGACGACGCAACTTACACGTTTAACTTCACACCACCACCTTACGGCCCCGTTGCGATTACCTGGAACCCCCGTCAGACGATCGTTGACCTGGCCGAGCCTCCCAACGCTTTCGACGCCGGTGGGCCCAAGGCCACGTGGGAATACGACCTGATCGATCGCACACCGCCTTTCATCGCTGGACTCTCACCCGGCGCCGGGTCCACGGTCCGCGCGCTCGATTCCATCACCGTGCTGTTCAGCGAAGCCGTCACCGGCGTGGACCTCGCCGATTTGTTGATCAACGGTGAACCGCCATCCAGCGTGACCCAGGTGGCGGCGAGCGAGTACGCCTTTGCCTTCACCCAGCCGCCAACCGGCCGGGTGGACGTGGCGTGGTCGGCGAATCACGGGATCACGGACCAAACCACCGTTGCCAATCCATTCTCGGGCGGTTCGTGGTCCTACCTCCTCGATCCGGACGCGGCCGAGCAACCGCCTTACCTCAGCGAGTTCATGGCCTCGAACACTCGAACCCTTAAGGACGACACGGGCCACTTCAGCGATTGGATCGAGATCTACAACCCATCCGGAGCGGCGATCGACCTGGGCGGCTGGTACCTCACGGATTCCGTCGATAAACCCGGTAAGTGGCGGTTCCCCTCGACCCATCTCGCCGCCGGCGGGTTTCTCGTCGTCTACGCCTCGGGCCAGGACCGGCGGGTGCCGGGCGCGCCGTTGCACGCCGATTTTCAGCTCGCCGCTGACGGCGGTTATCTCGCCCTGGTTCGGCCCGATGGCGTCACCGCCGCCAGCGAGTACGGTCCGTACCCGCGACAGGTTCCGGACGTTTCCTTTGGCGTTGCCCAGGTTCCCCGGGGCGACGCCTGGGAGGCTGGGCCAGCGAATGTCTATTTCACGCGGCCGACCCCGGGTGCTCCCAACCCGGGAGGAAATGCCATCCCGGGTCCGATCATCGAGGAGGTGCAACACTCCCCGCTCGTGCCACGGGACGATCAGGATCTGCTCGTGACTGCCCGCGTTCGGGCCTCCTTCCAGCCGGTCGCCGCCGTCGCGCTTCGATACCGCATCATGTTCGGCGCGGAGTCAGACGCGCCAATGTACGACGACGGCGGCCACGGAGATGGCGCGCCAGGGGACGGGGTCTTCGGGACAACGATTCCCGCCGGTGTCTCGACCAATGGGCAGATGATCCGATACGCGGTCACCGCGGTCGATGTCCAGGGCGGGGCGGGGCGGTGGCCGCTGTTTACCGAGGCGGCAGGCACTGAGGAGTACCTGGGGACCGTCGTCGAGCCCAACCTCACCAGCGACCTCCCGGTGTTCCATCTCTTCGTCGCCCCCGGCCAGATAAGGGGCATCGATTCCGAAAGCGGCGGCCGGGTGTCCTTCTTTTACGACGGCGAGTTCTACGATAACATCTACATGGAACTGCGGGGCAACACCTCGGCCGGCCTCCGGAAGAAGTCCCACCGCCTCGAATTCAATCGCGGTCACGAATTGCGTCATCCCGGCCCGGGCGGGCGCGTCCGGAAGACGTCCTTGTTGGCCGAGTATCTCGACCCGGCCTACCTGCGCCAGCATCTCTGCTTCTGGTTCCTGGACCAGATCGGAGTTCCGGCCCCCTTCGATTACCCGGTTCGCGTCCAGATGAACGGACAGTTCTACCAACTGGCCTTTCACAGCGATGTAATCGGGAAAGAACAAATGGAACGGCTCGGCTACGATCCTTGGGGCGCCCTCTACAAGGCGGTCGGCACCCTGACCCCGGATTTCTACAGCACGGGCGTCTTCCAGAAGCTCGAGCCCGACGATAACCCCACCCGGACGGACTACCTGCAACTGGCCCATGGGATAAATGAATCGGCCTCCATTGAGGCGCGCCGCGCCGCCGTCTTTGATTTGCTGGATGTCCCCCAGGTTATCAATGACCTTGCCGGTTCCCGCTGGTGCTCCGAGAACGATGATGTCTGGGCCAACATGAGCCTCTACCGGGACACCTTTGGCGACGGCCTCTGGAGATTGATCCCTTTCGACATGAACGCCTCCTGGGGGCAGCTCTACGGCGGCAGCAATCCCCTGGAGGCCACGGTCGATTTCTCCAAAAGCCATCCGCTCTACGGGGGCTCGAGCACCGAGGGCACTTTCAACCGGCTCTACGACGTCATCGTGCGACTGCCCGAGACTCGCCAGATGCTTCTGCGTCGCGAGCGCTCGATCCTGGACGGCTGGGTGCAGCCACCCGAAACCCCTGCCGAAGACCGGATCCTCGAGGGCTACATCCAGAGAATGAGTCAGGCCATTTCGCCCGAAGCCGCCCTCGACCGCGCCAAATGGGGTGCATCGCCATGGGCTCCGGGGAAGACCTTTGACGCGGGGGTGGCCGACCTGGTGAACCAGTTTGTCGGTCCGCGGCGGCGTCACTGGTACGTCACGCACTCCATCACCAACACCAGCCGACCCATCGGCATCACGTCATCGAGCAACGCCGGCATCCCGCTCTCCCAACCCGGGGACGCATCCCTCGAGGTATCATCCGTCGAGTTCAATCCCGCCTCCGGCAACCAGGCGCAGGAGTTTGTCGCCCTCCGTAATCTCTCGCCTTTCGCGCTCGATGTCTCCGGCTGGAAACTCGGGGACGGGGTTCGCTTCACTTTCAAGCCCGGCACGGTCATCCCTTCCAACAGCGTCCTCTACCTTTCGCCCGACGTCCGGCAGTTCCGCGCGCGCACCACCGGACCCGGAGGCGGCCAGGGTCTGTTCGTGGTGGGTCCCTATTCGGGCCAGCTCTCCGCGCGCGGCGAAACCCTGACCGTCGAAAACGATCGGGGCCGGACGGTGACCACTTACACCTATTCCGGCGCGCCCAGCGACGCGCAGCAATTCCTCCGAGTCACAGAGATCCTGTTCCATCCGACGAACCTCGTGGGCAACCCCAGCCCGCCCGATGAATTCGAGTTCATCGAGCTGAAGAATCTCTCCTCGAACGTCACCCTCGACCTCGCCGGGGTGCGGTTCGTCGAGGGCATTTCCTTCGATTTCACCGGCAGCGCCGTCACCCGCCTGGCGCCCGGCGCGCGGGTCCTTGTGGTCGCCAATGCCATCGCCTTCGCCGCTCGATACGGTCCCGGCGTTCCCGTGGCTGGCGAGTATGCGGGCCAGCTCGATAATGGCGGCGAACACCTGCGATTGCTCGATGCCTCCCAGGAGGAGATCCTCGACTTCGAGTACAATGATGCGTGGTATCCCGCCGCCGACGCCGACGGTTTCTCGTTGGTGATCGTCGACGAAACTGCCGAACCGGACGCCTGGGGCCAACGACAACAGTGGCGCGCCAGCGACGTCAGTGGCGGAACCCCGGGCAAACCGGAAGGACCGCCACCCCCTCCACCCGGTTCGCCCACCATCGTCATCCAACCGATGAGCCAGGGCATCCTGCCGGGTGCGACAGTTGTCCTGAGCCTCGGTGTCACCCCGACTGCCAGCCTCCCCCTCGGAGTGCAGGTCTGGAGGAACGGCAGCCCTGCGGTTTTGCCCGGGGCCCCAACCTCCTGGTTCACCGTCGCGACGCCCACCTTTTTCCTGACCCTCGAGGGCGCGGATACCTCTTCTCCATGGACCGAGTATTCGTTCGTGGTCACCAACGCGGTTGACCCGGTCGGCACCCGCTCCGCCCCGGCGCTCTTGACTTACCTTGCGGATACCGACGACGACGGCCTCGCAGATCCGTGGGAACTGGCGACTTTCGGCAGCCTCGTCACCGAACCCGGCGCCGACTCCGATGGCGACGGCATGAGCAATCGGCAGGAATATCTCGCCGGCACCGATGCGGCCAATCCGGCCAGCCGCCTGAGGATCGATGGACTGACACGTCCTCCCGGCGTCCTCCTTCACTTCATGGCCATGTCGACCTGCACTTACACCCTGCAATTCACGGACTCACTCGATCCGATGGCCGTGTGGCGGAAGCTGGACGACGTGCCGGCGATGATCACGAATCATGTTGTTGAAATCGCCGACCCTGATACCCAGGCCCGTCGAGCCTATCGCCTGGTCACCCCGCGCCAGCCGTAAATGCCCTTTCTTCGCCCGCCGGTCGAAATCCGGAAGCTCAGACTGCGCAACCCCTGTATTTCCAGTATCGCGTTTTGCCCTCGGCCATCCACCCGACCGCCGTCTGAATCCGCCGGTCGCGCGTTTCCTGGGTCCTGGCGGATTGGATCCATTCCAGGTATTCCCGTTTGTTGGTCGGGTTGAATGATGCGAAAGTCGCGAGGGACTTGGGGTTCGCGCTCAATGCGCCCATGAGATCCTCGGGTGCTTCGAGGGCGGGGGCCTTTGTCCGCACACGCTTCGGTGCGGCCCCCGGCGCGCCGGGTTCGTTGTAGCCCATCGCCCGCTGGATACAGGCGGCAAGTTCGTCCTCCGTCGGAAGGTCTGCGACGGAGGTCATCTTGCGCAACCGCTCGATCCCGATCCGGGTTCGTTCGCCGCCGTCCTTTGCCATTTGCGAGCCTTTCCAGAAGCTCAATACGCAATGCTTCTTGAATGACCCCATCGCGCAGAGGATCTTCTCGCGATAGAGAAAAGACGGATCTCCCCATTTGATTGTCTCGACGACTTGTGGGCAATGTCGATGCACGGCTTCGCGCAAATGGTTCAACACAGGCCTGGCGAAGGCGGCGCAATCGCGGATGTAGGCGTCAATGCGGGGGTCCCTATCGGCTGGCATGGCCTTACTTGCCTTTTGTTCAGGTTGGCTGTCCAGCCGGCAATTAGGGCCTGTTCAAAAACAACTTCGGGTTTCGGCGGGACCGCCACCTGGCCAGCGGCGAGGGGCGAGGAGGGAGCATCCCCGAGAGTGGGCTGTGACCGGTTCAAATTCGAACAGCACGTTCTCCATGAACCGGAGTCCGTAGCCGCCGACGTGATAACGGTTGTGTCGCGGAGGAACTCGGAGGTATGGATAACACCATCACCCAATGAAGGGGCGGGCTCGCCGTTCGGTCCGCGCCATGGCGCGGACTGGCGACGGGCTGCCTGGTTCAAATCCCGGAATCAACATGCACCCGAAACTCCTTGATCGTCGCCAATTCATGAAGTCATCGGTGTCGGCCGCCGGTGCCGTGGCGTTGTCCGCCCGCTCCTATGGACGGGTGGCGGGCGCCAATGATCGCGTGCGGGTCGGCGTCATCGGGTTCGGTCTCGTGGGCCGGATCCACACTCGGAATTTCCACGCGCTGCCGGACGCCACGGTGGTGGCGGTGTCCGACACTTTTCAGCCCCGACTGGATGCGGCGCGCGAGATCGTGGGATCGGAAGCGCGATTTCATCGTGATTTTCGCCGGTTGCTGGACGACGCGTCGATCGACGCGGTGGTGGTGGCCACCCCGGATCACTGGCATGCCCTGCACATGATGATGGCCTGCGCCGCCGGGAAGGACGTCTATGTCGAGAAACCGTTGCACCTCTTCATCCGCGAGGGGCAATGGATGCAGCAGATCGCGAGGCGCCACGGACGCGTGGTGCAGGTCGGAACTCAGCAGCGCTCCGCACCGCACTATCATGAGGCTCGACGGTTGCTTCGCGAGGGCGCGATCGGTCGCGTCGTCTCCGTGCAGTGTGATTTCTTCCGGAACGTGATGCCCGGCATTGGCAACCCGCCCGATGGGGACCCTCCGGCGGACCTGGACTGGGACATGATGCTCGGACCGGCGCCGGAGCGTCGGTACAATCCCAACCGCGCGATCTACCATTTTCGCTGGTTCTGGGACTACTCCGGCGGACAGATGACCAACCTGGGACATCATTCGCTCGATGTGGTCCATTGGATCTTCGATCTCCGCGGACCGCGCGCGGTGTCGAGCGCTGGCGGACGCTACTTCCTCAAGGACAATGGAGAGGTGCCGGATATCCAGGATGCCATCATCGAGTACCCGGATTTTCCCGCCGTGGTTCAGTTCCGGGAATGTTCCTCCGGGGGAGGCAGCAGCAGCATGGGTGCCCTCACCTTCCTGGGCGACAAAGGGACCATGATTCTGGGTCGCGACGGGTACGAAATCCGGCCGGACAAGAAGACGGAGCCGGCCAACGTGTTCGCGCGGATCATCGGCGGTCACCCGGTCGGAGGACCCCAACCGGTGCCGGAGCCGGAGGATGACTTCTGGTGTGAAGCCCGCCAGGACAAGAGCGGGGACTGGAAGACGCAGTATGTCGAGCACGCCAGGAATTTCGTCGCCTGCGTCAAGTCGAGGGCGACGCCGCATTCTGATCTCGAAAGCAGCCATCACGTGTCGACGACGTGCCACCTGGCGAACCTATCGCTCCGTCTGGGGCGCAAGATCCGGTGGGACGACGCCCGGCAGACCGTGATGGGTGACAGCGAAGCGAATGCCATGCTCGAACGCCCTTATCGGGCGCCATGGGATGCTCAACTCAAGACTCTGGGACTCACGTGAATGCGATCCCGTCCAGTCCTGGCGGCCTGGTTGCACGTCCATTGGGTCGCCGTTCCTTCATCCGGCGCGGGGCTGTGGCGCTGGGCGCGCTGGGCGGCTTGTCCGAAGGCCTCCTTGCCGGATTGGGCGAAAGTCCGGCGGCACCCCCGATCGGACTTGGAGCTTACTCCTGCGGGCAGGCGTGGTCCGCGCTTCGATCGGGAGAACACGACGTTCCGTTCTCCGATACCGCGACCTTTCTCGAGTACGCGCGGACGCTCGGGGCCGGCGGAATCCAGGCGGTCCTCAGGCCTGGAGACAAGGCGACGGCGTCCGCCGTGCGCGCCCGCTCGGAGAAGCTTGGGATGTATTTCGAAGGCGAACTTCGCCTGCCCAAAGACGAGACTGACGTGGGTCGCTTCGCGGCCGAAGCGGGTTTGTTGCGGGAGGCCGGGGCGCCTATCGCGCGCGCCGCGGCTCTTAGTGGCCGACGTTATGAGACGTTCAAAACGGCTGCTGAATTTGGCGAGTTTCGCAACACCACGCAACGGTCGCTGAAATTGGCGGAACCGGTTCTTCGGCGAACCCAGTTGCGGCTTGCCCTGGAGAACCACAAGGACTTTCTCGGAGCGGAGATGGCTGACCTGATGCGCTCCCTGGAGAGTGAGTGGATCGGGGTGTGCGTCGATACCGGGAACAATGTGGCCTTGCTCGAGGAACCGGCGGCGGTCGTCGAGGCGCTGGCGCCGTGGGCGGCGTCGGTTCACTTGAAGGACATGGCGATCGAGGAGGTGGAGGATGGTTTTCTGCTGAGCGAGGTGCCTTTGGGCGCGGGATTCCTCGATCTTCCGCGTCTCATCGGCACCCTGCGTCGCGCCAACCCGCGGATTGCCTTCAACCTGGAGATGATCACCCGGGATCCGCTCCGCATTCCCTGCCTGACGCCCGGGTACTGGGGGACGCTCGAGGACGTGCGCGGGGTTCAACTGGCGGCGGCGCTGAGACGTGTGCGTCGCTTTCGACCCCGCCGGCCGTTGCCGGTGCTCCACGACCTGTCGATCGAAGGGCGACTTGGGGCGGAGGAACAGAACAACCGCGTTTCAATCCAATTCGCCCACGAGCGGCTGGGAATCTAGCTCTAGCCCGACTTCGCCGATTCGAGGAGGCAAAATGCGCAACCCGTTCGAAATCAAGGCAGGCATCTCAAGGGTCTGCACTACGACGGCCCTTGAGCCGCCAGCTGTCCGGAGGTGATTTTGGGCGGGGGTTGATCGGGGAGGCTGAGTTTGAGCTTCTCCAGCAGCAGGCGCTGATCCGGCTCCGGTTGCGTGTAGCGGCTCATGATCACTTCGCGGTTGTCAGTGGTCGGCAGATGCACGTCGATCATTTGGATTGCCGCCAGCTTCTCGAGAACGGATCGAGCCGTCAGCCCAGGGGCAAGATCTTTTAAGCGCCGCGTTAGAGTCACCTGCAGACAATAGGCCAGAAACGCCACCAGGATGTGGGCTTCAATTCGTTCTTCCTTTTGGTGGTGGATTGGTCGCAGGACCAGGTCGGATTTCAAATGCTTGAAGGCTTCCTCCACTTGTGCCAGTTGGATGTAAAACTCCCATAACTCCGCGTCGGGGCGCCCCGTCATGTTGCTGCGCAGTAGGTACCGACCTTCTCGCCGCCGCACCTCTCGCAGTTTTTCCTTCCGTAAGCTGAACTCCAACTTCCCATCGTCCTTGGGCAAGTCGATTTTCACCAATCGCCAAGCCCGTGGTGCCTGTTCCCGGGCCGCCCCAAGCTTCATCAACAGCGCGTCACGCTTGAGGTCCATCTTCTGCAATTCGTGCAGGCGATTCCACAGTCGCTTCAATTGCCGCCGCCGCATGGCTCGCTCCTTGTTCACGCGGTCCACGCTCTTGGCCAGCACATACACTTCATCGGCCTCGGCCACCAACTTCACTTCGACTCCTTCCCGGGCTTGTTTCCACGGTAGATCGCAAAGCCGTTCTTCCAGTTTGCTCAAGCGGCCTTTGGGCGTGCCAACCAGGTAGAGCACTGGCGGATCGCTTTGGCGCATTTGCGCAAGGGTCTCCTCGGTCGGGATGCCTCGATCCATCACCCAAATCCGTTGCGCTTTGCCGTACTGCTTTTCGATCTTTTCCAGAAACCCTTTCAACGTCGTCTTATCGCTGGTGTTGCCGGGCATCACTTCATAGGCCAGAGGAAAACCTTCCGGGGTCACGATCAGCGCGATGACCACTTGCACGCAATCGTGCCGTTTGTCGCGACTGTAACCATGCTTTCGTTTGTCGTCCTCAGGAAATGGAGGATCGCTCTCAAAATACGTGCTGGTCAGGTCGTAAAGCAGGACATCGAACTTCGCGTTGAACAAATCCTTCCAGCGCCCGGTCAGGTGGTCGAAGAGCGCCGTCTTGTGTTCCAAAATCAAATCGTGACAGGTGTAGAGCTTGTGCGCTTCGGCCAACTCACCAAAGCCGGCGCCCAACAAATCGGCCATCGCGCTGCTTTCAAACCACTGCCGGTGCAAACGCCACTCGCTGCCCGGATCAACCAACCGATAGGTGCAAAGCGTTTCTAGGATCAGATCCCAACGCGTTCCTTTGCGACCGGGCGGCAGGCGCTCCGCCCAAAATCCATCCAACTGCAACTCCTCATACAATTGGCACGCCAGCCAACACGCACCCCATTGTCGTGGATGACGCAGTTGGAGTTCGGAGAGCTTGATCCGCACGATTTCGGCGTTGGAGGTTTCGACAACGCGATCTTCGGGAAAGAGCGCCACAGTCCGTGGCTTGCATTGGCCCACTTCGAAGATGTTGATGGACTTCTGCCAGGCGGCTTGTTGCTGGTCGTTGATTTCGCCCAGGTACAGAACGTGTCGTTGGACGACCTTGTTCCCGGCGCACCGCTTGTTTTCGACGATCGACCAGTAGCGATGCTCCTTGCCATTTTTCTTCCGCGTGGTGCAGCGCAAAAACATGTTGGCAGACGATTATCCAAAAAAACCATTTCCTGGGAATAGGGTGGGTCTTCACTACAGCCAGTTTAGTCCCCTCAGCATCTCGCGTGCCGGCGCATCGCCAACGGGTTATGGCAAAAAGATTTTACCCACCCGGCTCGAATCCGCAAAGTCGGGTTAGAAACCATCGCGTGCGCACGTCGATCAGCCGATCAGCCGCCCAATACTTGATGGGGCCGGCATAGCCTTATGAGGAAGCGTTGCCCCAAATGCGGAGAACCCCAAAGCGACATTCGGATAGTTGCGTGCCCGCAATGCAGGGTTCCATTCGTCCAAACTGAAGAGATCGCCGAACAAATCATCCGAGACCGTGAGTTTACAAAGCTATTCGTAAGGGCATTGCTGTTCTCCCGAACCCATTGGTTAATCGTCCTTGTAGTGATCATTTTAATCGTGTTAACGGGTTCTTCCATTCCAAAATCAGGAGGCTTCGGGGAATTGCACTTCCGGTGCCCGTATGAAGAAAATGTTTAAGTCCGTTTTCAAGTCCGAATTGACAGCGTTTCTCCAGTTTAAACGTGATCTGGGATTCGGCTACGTGCGGGCAAAAGTAACACTTCGACATTTCGATCGGCACGTGTGTCGCGTGGATTCTGGCAGAAGAAGGGAGGTACTATCTCCGCGCGCAGAAGCGGTACCCGGATGTGTTTGAGCACTACACGGCCCTCGGTGAGGCGACCCAGGCAGCCGGCCCGTTGCCGCCGCGGACGCGTGCGCTGGTCAAACTTGCCCTCGCGGTGGGAGCCCGCCTCGAAGGTGCGGCACATTCTCACACGCGTCGCGCCCTCGAGGCGGGGTGCGAACCGGACGAGATCCGGCATGTGATCCTCCTGGCGACAACGACGCTTGGTTTTCCCGCGATGATGGCGGCGCTGGCATGGGTGGAGGACGTACTCGGGCAAGCCACCGGGACTTAGAGGAACGGCCCTGCGACGAGGGATTTTGTGCGAGGCCGAGGCGGCGAGACCGGAGCATCCCCGTCCCGCAGGCGCGGGATGACGGTCGAGCCAATCCCGCAGACGCGGGACCTCGCAAAAGACCCGTCGCCCGGAGGGTTTTCACACGGGATTGCAGGGGTCAAACGCGGGATTCCTCGACCTTCCGCGCCTCATCGGCACGCTGCGTCGCGCCAACCCGCGGATTGCCTTCAACCTGGAGATGATCACCCGGGATCCGCTCCGCATTCCCTGCCTGACGCCCGGGTACTGGGGGACGCTCGAGGACGTGCGCGGGGTTCAACTGGCGGCGGCGCTGAGACGTGTGCGTCGCTTTCGACCCCGCCGGCCGTTGCCGGTGCTCCACGACCTGTCGATCGAAGGGCGACTTGAGGCGGAGGAACAGAACAACCGCGTTTCAATCCAATTCGCCCACGAGCGGCTGGAACTCTGGCGTCGCGCAGGCGGACATTGGATTTGCACCCGTCGGTACCGATACGGTGCTGGCCTTCTTGGCTACCAACTCCGTCTCCGCCTCGACGCCAGCCCTGCGGCAGCCGCTTTCCCCGTTACCCACCCCAGGGACCCCCAAGGTAACGGAAACGGGAAACACCCCAGCCCGGCCTGAAATCCGAGCCCCTTTGTTCCGGCGGAGGGCAGGGCAACGCAGGGATGCGACCCGAGCGCCGTTTGGAACCTGCAAACAGCAGAAGTGAGAACCGCCGGACGATCTTCCTCTCGGGGAGGGTCGTCCGGCCCTCCCTTCTGCTGGTGCAGTCCAAAGCGATAAACCCCGGGGGGTCTGGGGGACAGCGTCCCCCAAATCCACGCCATCCCCTCCATTCAACCCACTCCATCACCTACCTCGATCATCCCAACCTCAATTACCGTGGGCCCGCTCATAACCGCAGACGAACCAAATAGGCAATTTCCAGTTGAGCGCAGGTCGATTCCTCGGCCACCTGATATTTGGCTGGCAAAGAGCGCACACAATAGCTCAACTCCACGGGTAGGCCGGCCCGGGTTCACGCTTGGGTCGACCCTCCCGACTCGAGAAGCATGTGCCCGCGGCCTGGATTAATTCCAACATGGCGGTGTCTGCCTCCGGACGCTTCCACACGACCCACTGGAGCGTGGTGCTGGTTGCCGCAGCAGCCGAAACTCCCGACGCGCAGGAGGCGCTGAATCGCCTGTGTGCGACCTATTTGTACCCACTCTACGCCTGGATACGCCAGCAAGGGTACCCGATGCATGATGCCCAGGATTTGGCGCAGGCATTTTTTGTCCATCTCCTCGACAAGGAGCGCCTCCGCACCACCAGCCCGCACAAGGGCCGGTTTCGCTCCTTTCTGTTGGCTTCGCTCAAGCATTTTCTTACCAACGAACGCGACAAGGTTCAGGCCCTCAAGCGCGGCGGGAAGATCACCCTGGTTTCCCTCGACGCGGAATTGAGTGAAGGCCGCTTTCATCTCGAACCGGCCCACGACGACAGCCCGGACAAAGCCTTTGAGCGAAGCTGGGCCCTGACCCTGCTCGGCGCCGTGCTGGAACAACTGCGCCAGGAGTATGTCGCGGAGGGCAAGAATACATTATATGCGGCATTGAACGGTTCGCTTTCCGGCGACCGGCCCGCCGCGCCTTATGTCGAACTGGCGGCGACGTTGAACCTGAGCGAAGGGGCGGTCAAAATGGCGGTGTTGCGCTTGCGCCGGCGGTTCGGCGAATTGCTGCGAGAGGAAATCGCTCACACCGTGTCTGATCCGGCGGAAGTCGATGAAGAGATCCGGGCTTTGTTTGCGGCGGTGCGGCGCTGATCATCGCCCGGCCTAGATTGGGGTCGTTTGGGTTGTTACTTCGCGGTCGGGTTGCCTTTATACTATAGAACGAACCAATACCCCGCGTGACCGAGACCAGCCCCTGCCCGAACTGCCGCACGCCCCTGCCAACCCATGCACTGGGTGGCCATTGCCCCGCTTGCCTGCTCCGCATCGGCCTGGCCATCGCTGCGGGCGGGATCGGATTGGCGATGGACGAAACGCCGCAAGGCGGGGACCTCACCCCGCCGGGCGGCTTCCCCAAAGTCCGCTACATCGGCGATTACGAACTGCTGGAAGTGATTGCTCATGGAGGCATGGGCATCGTGTATCGGGTGCGGCAGGTGAGCCTGAACCGCATTGTGGCGTTGAAGATGATCCGGGCCGGTGAGTTCGCGAATGAATCCGAAGTCGCGCGCTTTCGTACGGAAGCCGAAGCCGCCGCCCACCTCGATCATCCTAACATCGTTCCCATCTACGAGGTGGGTGAACACGAAGGCCGCCACTACTTCAGCATGAAACTGATTGAAGGTGGGACTTTGGCGGCGCTGTGCGGGGCTGGAGGCACGAAGGACGGGCCGCGCATTCCGCTCTCACCTCGCAACTCGGCACTCCTGCTCGAAAAGGTGGCCCGCGCCGTTCACTATGCGCACCGACGTGGCCTGCTGCACCGTGACCTCAAGCCCGGCAACATCCTCTTGGATGCCCAAGGCCAGCCCCACATCACGGACTTCGGACTGGCGAAGCGAATCGAGACCGACAGCGCGATGACCTTATCCGGCGTGATTCTTGGCACGCCCAGCTATATCGCGCCGGAACAAGCCGCCGGAGCCAAAATGCTCACCACTTCTGCGGATGTGTACGGTCTCGGCGCGATTCTCTACGAACTGCTCACGGGCCGCCCTCCTTCTCAAGGCGCGACCATTCTCGAAACGCTGATGCAGGTGCGTAACACCGAGCCCATCGCCCCGCGTTTGCTGAATCCCAGCATCGAGCGCGACCTGGAAACGATTTGCGTGAAGTGTCTGCAGAAGGATCCCGCCCGCCGCTACGGCTCGGCGGAACTGCTTGCCGAAGATCTGCGAAGTTGGGGGTATGGCGAACCGATCGCGGCCCGCCCCGTCGCCACCCTCGAACGGCTCTGGCTATGGGCCCGACGCAATCGGGCCCTATCCCTGGCGACCGGCACGGCTTTCGCAGCGCTCCTGGCGACGGCCATTGTCTCGACCGTCGCCGCCGTGCGCCTCAAGAAAGAGCGCGATCTCACGCGCGTCGCCCAACGGGACTCGACAGATAGACTCTGGCGATCACTGCTCGACCAGGCCCGGGCCGAACGTCTCGCGGGTGCTGCCGGGACACGGAAGAGAGCGCTCCAGGCCGTCACGGACGCGGCCCACATCCGCACCCACGTGGCATTGCGCAATGAAGCCATCGCCGCACTTTCCCTGACGGACGTTGCAGATGAGCCGGAACCGCCGCCGTCCGAAAAGCAGCTCGGATTTCCGGTCTTCGATGCGGCCCTCCAGCGGTTCGCCCTCCCCGCAACCGGAGGGGAAATAATCCTTGGCGAGCTTAAGTCCGGCCGCGTCGCCGCCCGCCTGGCCACCCAGGCCCGTGCCATCCCTTTCCTCGCCTTCAGTCCCGATGGGCAATATCTGGGCGTGTTCCACGACACGGGCACTTTCGCCCTGTGGGAACTCGCCGGTCGGACGGAAATCTGGCGGGATCATGTTCCGCCTCTTCACGACGCCACGCCCTTTGTTTTTCATCCGACAGAACCAACCGTGGTCCTGCGCACCGCGACCAATGAGCTGCGCCTGCTTGAATTGAGCTCGGGCAATCCAAGAGGTGTGATCAATTTGCCTTGGGAGCCAGCCCGATTTGCCTTTTCACCGGACGGCCACCGCGTCGCGTTGTGCCGGAGCAATCGTTGCGAAGCCTGGGACGTCGCGCGAAAATCATTCTTGGGCGCCCTTGTCAATCCAGCCTGTCTGGGTCCATTGGCCTGGCATCCCGATGGACGTCATTTGGGGATAGGAGACTGTTCGGGCGGAGTGGTGTATTGGGATGTCGTTTCTGGAGCCCGCGAAACCTGGATCGGAGAGCCGCAATACACGGCCACGGTCGCCTTCAATCCCGCCGGAACACTCCTGTTTTCGGGCCATGATAACAACCTATCGCAGCTCTGGGACGTTGCTTCCGGCCAACGCCTCGTCCGGCATCGGGCCGGGGTTGCCCAACAATTCAGCGGCGACGGGAATAGCGCCGTATGGTTGGCCCCGTCCGCACGGTTCGGACGTTGGTCAGTGAACCAACCGGATCATCTGCGCGCCATGGCCTATCCCTTGGGAACGTCCGCTCCAAATGATACCACGTTCAGCCCTGATGGCCGATGGCTGATCAGCCTTCATCCCGACGGGCTGCATTTGTGGGACGTGGCCACGGCGGCATTACTGACCGTGGCCCCGACCACAAATAGGGAAATGAACGTGAGCTTCGCGCGCGATGGCCAATCCCTGTTGACCCGCGCGGACAACCAATTCTGGCAATGGCCGCTCACGACCTTGGCTATCGGTGGCTCGCCGAGCATCGGTGCGCCGCGGGAAATCAGCGACGAAAACGTGCGTCTCTTGGACGGCGCAGTTGGAAAAGGCAATCTGGGGCACCTCTTCCCGATCGACCTCAAACGTCATTTCAACTCGGCGAAGGTCCGCTTGGTTGACTTGGACCGTCCGACGGAGCTTTACGAATTGGATGATTTTCCCAACGGGGGCCTTTCCCTGAGCCCCACAACGAACTGGGTTGCCATGTACGGCCGCGAGGGGCTGCAAATCCGGCATCTTGATGGCCCATCCCTTTCGATCCCCACGAAGCATCGCGGCGGGCTGATCCTCTTCAGTCCCGACAGCCGCGGGTTGGCTCACTTCAGTTCCGGCGTGTTGGAGATGTTTGCCACGGACACCGGAGCATTGCGTTGGACGCGCGCGCAGGAAACCGCGGCCACGATGCATCCGGCCTTCAGCCATGACGGTCGCGTACTCGCGGTGGGCGGCACGTCTTCGGGGCAGGTATGGCTGATCGACCCCGTGACCGGCGCGGAGTTGGCCACGCTCATTCCGCAGGGGAACCCCCAGGTCGAGGGTCTCGCCTTCAGTCCGGACGATCAAACCCTCGCCGTGGCCCACAACCGGGACATTGTCCTTTGGAACCTCCCTTCATTGCGCCGGCAACTGGCCGCCCTCGGGCTGGATTGGTGAGCCGTCCGACGCGACAGCCCCGGACTGACCCGCCCCGCTTCCTTTCACCGCAAGTTTTCCCAGGGCAAATCCAACTGGGGCGGATAGGAAAACCCGCCTTCCCCGGGGTGGCACATAGCCCTGCGCCGCGACGCCGACAGGAGACGGATGCCTCGTCAATTCTACAAATACTCCGTGACCTCCGTCCGCCGGTGCTTTTGTAGGGATTGAAAGCCGAGCCAGTGAACTCATTCCCTCTGCCAACAAAGGCAACATCGTGAACCGAAACTTCCCTCGCACACTCACGCATTCCGGGTCGAATCGTGTGTGGCTACGGGCGCTCGCTCTCCTGACTCTCTTTGGAGCAGCCACCTATTGCAGCGCAACCACCTTCTGGCATTTCATGGGCGCTGAAGAGGGTAGGATCTATGCCGTGACCGCTGATGACGACAACTGGTGGTATTCGGGGGCTCTGCGTTTCTATTGGTACAAGGAAGACGGCGGGATCACTTGGCTGCCAGATGCCGGCACGGGTCTGCCGGGAAACGGGTCTGAAATCTATGACGGATCCCTGTCAGACCAAGCGGAGCACATTTTCTACAATGGCAATGGGGAGATCTACACGGTCCGTCGTGGCAACAACCCTGAAAACACCACCTCCGGTCTACCCCCGGTTGCCAATCCCAATTATCGCCGTGATGGCACTCTCAGTCTTCTCCGCGACCTTTCCCGCAATGGTGTAAGGAATTGGGAAAACGGGGGCGTGGAGAAAGCCGTTGGGCCACCGGGTGTGAATTGGGCCGATTACTTGTGGTTGGTCGGGGGTGACGAAGGCAGGATCTATGCCGTCGATTGCAATGGCGATCTGCTGTTTTACCAGCATCTGACCCATGATCAGAACCTTTCTCCGGCCGACCACATCTGGGCCCATGCCGGCATTGGTCAAAGGATTGGTACCGGTTGGAACGAGTTCCGCCAAGTGTTTTCCGGCGGGCATGGTGTGATCTATGCCATCGATCACGCTGGAACCCTGTTCTATTATCGGGATCTCGCCCGCGACGGAACTATTAATTGGTACAACGGCGGGACTCGCGTGCAGATCGGTCCCGGGTGGGATCGTTTTCAACAGGTTTTCTCTACAGGCAATGACACCATCTATGGAGTGGACAAGAATGGCCAGATGACCTTTTATAAGATTACAATCTCAGAAACGACCGCCACGTGCGTTGACTGTGACAAACCGACCCGGCCTGGGGTTGAACCGCTTGTTCCGGCCGGGCCGGATGCGTTGGAACCGCTCAAGCCGCTGCTCAAAACCGGAATCTATTGCTGGCCCTTGTCCGCGGCACCGGGCGAAGTCATTGAATTCAAAATCTCGGGACCGACAACCAGCGTGGAAATTTACAGGCATTGGTCCACTTCCGCCGTCGTCGAGGCCGAACCCATGGGGTCGCACAGCGTCGTCTCTGATTTTCAGCCGATTCATCACGTTCCCGCCCGTCACGGCTGTGGATGGAGCACGACTCTCGCGCTCGCCATTCCTGAGGATTGGGAATCCGGCATTTATTCAGCCCGTTGCCGGTTCACGGGCGGGGACGGACCCGTGGAACAGGACATCGCCTTTGTCGTGAAGCCTCGACCGGAACGGCGCTCGGGTCTGGCGTTAATCGCAAATGTGAACACCTGGCTCGCCTACAATGGGCAATGGGGCAACAACAAGTATAATTCCCGTGCCCATTGCTCGTTCTTGAGACCCAACCCGGGAGCATCGCCCAGCAGCACCGGCCTCAAGCACCTCGCGCGTGGGGAACTCTGGATTCTCGGATGGCTCAAACAAAATGGCATTGTGCCGGACGTTTACACGGACATCGATTTCCACCGGGGTTTGGTCGCTCCCAATACCCATTGTTTGATCCTTGGCACTCATCCGGAGTACTGGTCGAGCGGCATGTATGATCGCCTGGAATCCTTTTTGAACCAGGGCGGGTCGCTGATCAACCTGGCGGGTAATGCGATCTTTGAACGGGCCGAATATTCCTGCGATGAGACCGGAATGACGTTCCTGAATGGAATCGAGGCGAACAACCGGGATTACTCGCTGTTTCGCGATGCGCGTTCGCCCCGTCCCAGCGAGCGAACCCTCCTCGGAGTGGCGACCGAGGCTTGCGACGCCACGGGTGCGGCGTATCAGATCATTGAGCCGGTGAGAGGGCCGCTGGAGACGCTGGAAGACTGGGAACGACGACAGCAGCGCTTTCGCTTTGTCCGCGGACTGTCAGGAAGCGTTGGTGAATCAGGCTACAACACCGGGGATGGCGATTTCAATCCCCTGGGTATGGCCGCGGGCTGGGAGGTGGACAGCAGCACCGGTCCAGGTTCGTCCGGATTCATCCTCGGCAACTGTGCTGTGGGGTGCTTCGGTGGCGTGGTGCCCCCATCCTCAACCCCCGCAGGACTGGTGGTGCTGGCACGTGCCACATCGCCGCTGCTCAACCCTACGGGTGGGTGCCATCCTTCCGCACATGCAATCGCTGAAATGACCTATTACGATCATCCGGGCGGCGGCTTCGTCTTTTCCGTCGGCTCGATCACCTTTGGCGGAAGTCTGGTCAAGGATCCCGGTCTTCAGATGATCGTGGGAAGGGCGCTTTCGGAATGCTGCCTGGAGTTGCAATGTCCCGGGGACATGATGTTGCCGCCCGACGGGCCGACGGGTGCCATCGCGCATTTCGAGGCAACCAGCCACTGCCTCTCTCCGGGTGTCGCCATCGACTGCACGCCGCTCTCCGGCACACTTTTCCCACTCGGACCCACGCCCGTCCGATGCGTCGCCCGGCTCGGATCGAACAGCAACGAATGCAGCTTCACCGTCACCGTGCTCACCAATGCCAGTGACTGCCTCCAGCTTGAATGCACCAACCATGTCAGGCTCCCATGTATGAAGGCGGAGAATCTGCCATTTCCTTCCTCCCAGTTTGTCCGAGCGACGAATCTCTGCAATTCCACGGATTTGGTCCTGCTCTGCGATCCGCCGGATATCTCCATGTTGGACCCCGGCACGCATACCGTGCGGTGTACGGCGAGCAATTCGTCGGGCGTCTCAAAGACGTGCGAGTTCACCGTCGAGATCTTCATTCCTTTCCCGACGTTGAGCATCCGGCGTGGAAAAGGTCCGCTGGAGATCGTGATCGGCTGGGCGCGAAGCTGTGGAGAACTTGAGGTCGAGGAAACTCCGAACCTTGACCCCCAAGGAATTTGGCTTCGATCCACATTGCCCGTTGAAAGTTCAGGCGATTTCTTCGAGATGGCAATTCCCATCGAAAAAGAGGCGAAATTCTACAGGCTCCGGGACCCGCGTCCATTGTAAGTCACCTTTCGGAGGGACGAGCTCCGAGAGTCCCACTTCTCCATCAACGTGCATCTTCCCGGTCCGGAACCGGAAATGGGGACTCGTGTAACTCGTCCTTCCAACCGGTTGTTGCGAGATCTCCCGAAATACTTTGTGACCTCCGTCCGCCGTTGCTTTTGTAGGGATTGGAAGCCGGGCCATTGAACTCATTCCCTCAGCAAACAAAGGCAACATCGTGAACTTCCAACTTCTCCCGTTGCTCCTGCTCAGCGCTGTGAAGGGCGCACTGTTGGCCGCTGCCATCCCGGACCTCGACCAACGAGCTCAGCCAGCCTCCATCGCACCGGTTTGGCCCAGAGTCAACCCGCTCACCAGCACCAAAGCCCTCGAACACCTCAAGGCCACCTGTCAGTATGAGTCGCTCGGCGCAGCCATCACGGCGGCGCGATACGAGGTGAGGACCAACGCCGCATCGGGCCACGCCACAGCTGCCAATCCTGCGAACGGCCTCGTTTGCACGTTCGCGCCCGAAGGGCTCCGTCTGCGCATCCATTCTCATGGGACGGAGGACGCGTTGGTCTTCACCTCGGACTGGCGCCTGTATAGCTTCGGGTACGGGGCCGCTCAGATTCCGGTCCCGGCCGGGGAGCTCCAGACCGAAGGCTCGAATGTGGAACTCGTCCGGCCAGGGCAGCACCTAACGGAATGGTTCCACAACAAGCCCGGCGGATTGGAGCACGGCTTTACCATTGCGGAGCGCCCGGCGACAAATCCTCAACAAGAGCCGCTGCGTCTGGTAATGACCGTGAGCGGCGACCTGACGCCATACGCGGACGTCACGGGAAAACGGCTCGAACTTCACGACGCTGCCGGGCGCACCGTACTTTTCTACGAAAAGCTCCGAGTCTGGGATGCCACTGGCGCGGAACTGACGGTGACAATGACGACGACGGATGACGAAGTACGGCTGGTTATGAACGACACCACCGCCTGCTATCCGCTCTCCATTGACCCCACGTTTACACAGCAAGCTTACCTCAAAGCCTCCAACACCGGGGAAGGTGACATATTCGGCGATTCCGTCGCGGTATCAGGGGACACCGTTGTGGTCGGAGCTGCCGGTGAGAGTAGCAACGCCACCGGGGTCAACGGCGACGGCAGCAACGATGGCGCTAATGGCGCCGGCGCGGCCTATGTCTTCGTGCGCAGCGGGGGAGTCTGGACCCAGCAGGCCTATCTCAAAGCCTCCAACACTGGGCAAAATGACGAGTTCGGTTGGTCCGTCGCGGTATCAGGCGACACGGTGGTGGTCGGAGCTCACAATGAGAACAGCAACGCCGCCGGAGTCAACGGCGACGGCAGCAACGATGGCGCTAATGGCGCCGGCGCGGCCTATGTCTTCGTGCGCAGCGGGGGAGTCTGGACCCAGCAGGCCTACCTCAAAGCCTCCAACACCGGGGAACATGACCGGTTCGGTAGTTCCGTCGCGGTATCAGGCGACACGGTTGTGGTAGGCGCACAATACGAGGCCAGCAACGCCACCGGGGTCAACGGCGACGGCAGCAACGATGGCGCCTTTCTCTCCGGCGCGGCCTATGTTTTCGTGCGCAGCGGGGGAGTCTGGACCCAGCAGGCCTACCTCAAAGCCTCCAACACCGGGGAACGTGACCTATTCGGTTGGTCCGTCGCGGTATCAGGCGACACGGTTGTGGTAGGCGCAGTACAGGAGGCCAGCAACGCCACCGGGGTCGACGGCGATGGCAGCAACGATGACGCCTTTCTCTCCGGCGCGGCCTACGTCTTCGTGCGCAGCGGGGGAGTCTGGACCCAGCAGGCCTACCTCAAAGCCTCCAACACCTCGGGAGGCTACACTTTCGGAAACTTCGTCGCGGTATCAGGCGACACGGTTGTGGTCGGATCTGAATATGAGGACAGCAATCACAGCGCCAGGGGATCCGGCGCGGCCTACGTCTTCATGCGTAACGGGGGAACGTGGAGCCAGCAGGCCTACCTCAAAGCCTCCAACACTGGGGAAGGTGACCATTTCGGTAGGTCCGTCGCGGTATTAGGCGACACGGTTGTGGTAGGCGCACCAAACGAGGCCAGCAACGCCACCGGGGTCAACGGCGATGGCCGCAACGATGACGCTAATGTCGCCGGCGCGGCCTACGTCTTCGTGCGCAGCGGGGGAGCCTGGACCCAGCAGGCCTATCTCAAAGCCTCCAACACTGGGGAAGGTGACGAGTTCGGTTGGTCCGTCGCGGTGTCGGGTGACACGGTCGTCGTCGGGGCAGCATCGGAAGCCAGCAACGCAACAGGGGTCAACGGCGACGGTAGCAACAACAGCGCGAGTAAATCCGGCGCGGTCTATGCGTTTCAGCTCGTCACCACAATTAAGGGCCAGCTAGATATGGTCGGTGAGTTGGAGGCGCCCGGCACTGTGGTGCGCGCCTATGACGGGCCATGGGGAGCGCAGGCGAGCTTCGGCCTGCCTGCGCCTTATTATGGCTCGTTCACCTTGGACACCCTTCCGCCTTCTACCATCGAGGATCCCCCTCACGGCTATAAGGTGGGCGCATCACTCAATTTCCGCCCGGGACATCGGCATGAATTCTTCAATACACCGGTCCTCGGGGAGGGATCGAACCCGGCAGTGATACTTCCCGGTGACATCAACCGGAACATCGGCTTCCAGTTCGTGATGTTTCCCGGTTTCGTGGAAGGAGGACTCCATCTGCAAGGTCCCACCGAATCGTTGCTCGGCCATCCCTCTGCGCTGCGGGGCATCGTCCGCCTGAACGAACCGGGCGCGGACTACAGCGTCCTGCCAGACAATCTGGATTCCCGCGTGTCCCTCCAAGGCAAGGACGAATTCCCCCGTACCGCCACCAAAACTGCCGCGGGCGGCCTGGCCCAAGCGTCGTTCGAGGGGGACTATAACCCCGCCACGAGCGCCTTCGATGGCAATTATCAACTGGTGTTGGCCGGGTTGAACGGCAATCGCAGCACCTGGGAGCATCTTACGACGCGACTGCTTCTACGCGGGGGTTCGCCAGATGCGCCGGAGTCTTACGTCAATCATACGCTGTTGATTCAAGAAATGATCAATCCCCAATACCGCGAGTCGATCGAGGTGGGACTTGACCACCAAACCGTGGACTTGAATTATTGTTTTGGTGAAGTGGTGCTCGAAGTCGAGTCGACGGTTGGCACGCTCTGGAATCCAACCCTGCAAGTCGTCGGCGAGTTCGCCACGACCGACGCCGGTGACAACTTGGACTTCCAAGGCAACGTCCGCTCGTTCCGGGCGGAAGTGCGCAATGTAGTCGGCACACCCACCGCGAGTGGGGTCAGTTCGCGCGGCCGGTTGGTGGTGATGCTGCCGCAGGGCGAATACCCGATCGTGGTGTCCGCCTTGGTGGAGGATCCGCCGGGAGTGATCACTCCCACTACGTATTCGTTCGGTCCAGTGAAGGTGGGCTGTGGGGAACACCTCTCGCTTTCCTCAGGCTTGCAGGTGCAAGTCACCAGCGCGCCGGCTTGCAGCGGCAGCGGATCGGTGTCCATCGGCGGCACCGTCGCCACGCCCCCCGGGACTTTCGTGAGCCAGATCTTCTGGCGGGGAAACGACAATGTGAACCATCTCATTTGCGAAGACTGCGGAGCAAATCCGGCGTTCAGTTTCCTGCTGCCGGCGAACGGTCCGTGTGCGGACACGACCTTCACCGTGACGGCTTCCACCGCCGCCGGCCTTAGCGCATCGGTCACGCGAACCCTTCGTGATACCATTCCGCCGGACATCACCGTAGGGCCCGACAAGACCGTCGATTGCGGCACGGTTTGGGATTTCGATCCTGCCACGGCCACCGATGCGTGCAGCGGTGCGGTACCTGTCGAGATTATTTCGACGCTCACAAATGTGCTCACCCCTGGATTTTGCACCGTGGATCGCACTTGGCGGGCGACCGACGCTTGCGGCAACTCACGGGAGCGTACCCAGCGGGTCACGGTGCGGGACACCCAGGCGCCCACGCTCGAATGCCACGACATCACCCTGAGTTGCCCTCAGCCGGTATTTTATACGCCGGTCGCCACAGATAATTGCGGTACTCCGACCCTGACCTACAACCCGCCCGATGGGAGTTACTTCGGATTCGGTGTCACACCGGTCTTTTGTACCGCGGTGGATTCCTGCGGTTTGCGATCCGAATGCCGCTTCAATGTCACGGTCGAGGGAAATTGCTCTCAGTCGCTCTACGGAGGCGCTGCTTCGATGATTCAGGGCGCCGCACAAGCCGAGGCTCGCGCCGATGGATCCCTGCGTCTTCACAACCTTGGGAACTCGGGACTCGACGGCTTGCGGTTGGACTTTGGCGCCGCTGAAGGCATCCGCTTGGATTTTGACGACTCTTTGCAGGCCAAGCCGCTGCCCGCCGGCGCAGTCTTCGCTGTCACCGCGTTACCCGCTGGAGGTGCACTAGGAGCATCGCTGCGGCTGGAGCGCAGCCAATCGTACCCACTATTGGAGACGATTCCTGACTTGAGTGGGCTCGGTTCCACAACCTATGGATTGCGCCTCTACAAGGGCGCCGACTTGATCTATGAATCACGTGGACGAACCCCGATTCCAGCCAATCAATCTCCCCTCAAGAACCAGGTGTTGCTGACGGCGCAACCGTCCACGATTCGTGTCGCCATCAAGCCGGACAGGAACTTGGTTTTTGAATCAGCCTTCGATGCCGGTACCGGCGTGACCGTCGTCAACGACGGCATTGCATCGGACTTTTTGCCGGACCGGATGGAAATAGATATGGGCCCGGCCGGTGTCGTCGGAGTTCCGCTCAAACTTTCAGGGCTCGAGCTGCGCTTCAGCGGAATCTCTGAACGCATCATCACTGGAATGGCGCTGACGAAGTTCGGGCAGGAGATTCGTGCCAGCCAGGGCGTCTTGGTGTCAGGGGATGGTGATAAACTGGCGTTGCGAACCCAGCCTTCTCCGCCTGCCGTGCCGCTACCTAAGCCACCTGCGTTGCCATCCCCTCTCGGGTGGAACCTCACGAATCCACTCGGTTATTTTGGCGACTCTGCTCCGGGAAATCCGTCAGGATATAGCGGGTATTGGGAAGGCGAAAACCCTCTTGGCAATGGCGGAAAATGGGACCTCTTAGTGGATCTGACAGAAAAAGCCTCAACGCCGCTAAATGTGCAAAGATTTCGTCCAGGCAAGTCGGACGCGGAACTCAAGTTGAGTATCCCCACGTTGGCCGAAGGTGCGGTGCTTCGCTTTGTGGCCGGCGGTGTAGAGAATGTGCTGCCGGGCGCACTGACGGTGGAGAGAGGCTCGTTGTTGCTCGAGGGAAAGGCGGGACGTCACGAACTGCGTGCGCACATTCCGGGAAGCAGTTCCCTTTCGCCTGAGGCCAGGCAACGGCTCGAGGTGACACTCGTGGATGGAGGCGTGCGCACATTCGATGGGAATCCGGAGGAGTTGCGGATTGGCTGGGATCCCGGTCCTGTTGCCATGGAGCAATTTCTGTTGGCGTCCATCCAGGCGGACGGACGTCTGTTGATGGGAACCCGTTTTATCCAACCCGGTCCGATCATGGTTCATCTGCCAAACGGCGACGTCGCCCAAGCCACCTCGCTGACGTGGGCGCAGGGTCCGGAGTTGGATCCGGCATCCATTCCGGCACCGCCTCCTGGCACGCTGCGCGGCGTGTTGTTGGTGGGGAAGGATGTTCCGGCACTTTCCATCGAGGGACTCACCATCAGCACGGTGAATCCGACCAAACCCAGCAACTTCGCCGGGCATCTTGTCCGCGCGCTCGGTTATCCCAGCTTCCGACAGGATGCCTTTGGATCTCTCCTGCTCAGCGGTCTCTCGCAGAGTGGCAACGATGGCGTGGCGATCGAGTATCAGTGGGGAGCGAGTACCGGTGGTGACCCCCCGGTTGTGATGGTGAGTTTAGGCTCTTTGCCCGTGAGCGCGGGCCAGTTGTTTCCAGTCGGTTCGCGTCTGGACTTCCAGTTGCTGGATGAGGATGCCGGCGGGGGCGCTCCGCCGAATGCCGTGCTCGCGGGGCAAACGATTTCAGATCATGGTCCTTATCTATTTGGGGTACGATTTCCCGAACAGCCAACCACCCGCAACACACTGCGGCTGTTCCTCGCCGGTCAACTCCGCTTCGAACAAAAGGGGCGCCCCAGCGAAGCAGACGGTGTGCGAGGCAATCTGGCCCCCGGCGTCCCGCCGGATCAGGTCGCAGCGCAGTTCGTGAACGGACAGTTCATGTGGGTCATGAGCTGGAATCGCTCGATCAATGTCGAAGTTTATAATCAATTCACCGTCGCCAATCCGATCCTGGCCGACCGCGTGGAAATTGTCACAGAAGATGTTCTCAACCCGGCGTCCCGAGACGGAATTCTCCTGGAACTGCGCGCCAGTCATATCGACACCTTGCGATTGTTAAATCCTGGCAACAGAAGTGCGGTCTTACCGCTCACGTTCGGATTCGATGCCGGGCGGCTGACGGTGGACTGGGCCAGGTCGGCGGGTGGGATGCCGAGGGTTCAGGTCGCACCCCACGTGGACGGTCCGTGGAGTTTCAGCGTCGGGAAGATTCTTCCTGGAGGCGAGAGCCGTTTCGAAACGGAAGCGACCGGGAGCGAGGGTTATACCCGCCTTGTTGCGTTAAAACCGACGGAGGGCTGCCTGAATTTCACCGCCGAAACGCCGGGCGACCGGCCCAATGCCTGGGTGTTGGCCGGCTGGAAATTCGACCGGTTCCGCCCGGACGATTCACACAGTTCGCTCAACGAGATCATTGATTTTGGCGGAAGCCATGCGCTGTGGTTCGACGGACACATGGATATCGAAACGCCCGCACCGGCAGGGGAAGTAGACATCGGATTCATCCACTTCGGACCGCCCGTGAAGTTCGAGGCCTTCGATGATGAGGGGCTGGCCGAGGAAGTCTTTGTCACGACACCTCCGATCACCGACCACGCCCAAGTGGTGACGCTCCACGCGCGTGAAGGGCATCCGCTCGTGCGCCTGAGGATTACCGGAGCCGCGAAGGCCGTCCATTTGCGTGAACTGTGCCTGCGCGCGTTTCAATTCACGGATCCGCAGAAATCCCGAGCCTGTCTGCCACTGCGCACCGTGGCGCTCGGCGACGTGCCGAACCCATGGATACAGGGTGACCTCACCATCACCGCGCTCGATGCCACCGGGCCACTGGCCAACGGACGTATCAGCCCATATGGCGGATTCCTGCCGGGTTACGAAATCGTCGGTTATGAGGTGAATTACCAAATCGAAATCGCATTCGCGCACCCGTGCCCGCAAGTGGAGATCGAATTCATCTCCGGCTCTGGCCTGATCGATTTCCAGGCCTATGACGATCTGGACACCGCGCTACCGCTTTATCATTTGAATCGGGTAACGGCCGCGGGTGGAGAAACGGCCGTCTTCACCGGCAGCCCGCGGCCGATCAAGCGAATCGTCATCACCTCGCCGAATGATAAGACGCGTCTGTTGAACATCTGTTGCGGTCCGGTGCCCGTCCCCTTCTGCCGGGAGGTCAACGACATGGCCGTAAGGCCGACGAGGAATCCCCAGCCGTTGGGCGACACGATCTGGACGTTTTACGACGCATCGGGTGGGCCGGCCGCATCGGCTCTCCGCACGGAAGGAGGCGAGACGGGACTCGAGCTGACTCGGGAGACTGTCATTGACTCTGCCACGGATCAACTGGCCGTCGAGTTACAACTCGTGGTGGTTGCCGGAGGTGCGACGCTCTCAGCGGAAGCCACGACCACTGGCGGCCGAACCGTCGCCAGCCTGCCCGAGGCCATCTATGAAGCGGGCGTCCACACCCTGACGCTCACCGATTACTGCCCCACCGGATGCGGAGAGCACATTCGCCGGGTCCGGCTGAAGTTACCGCGCGGCAACGCCATTGTGACGCGTGTTTGCACGCCAAGACGAACGGAGAATTGACTCGTTGGAAAAGAACATTTTGCCGCCGAACATTCCTCCAAGGCCCTCCGCCGGCCGATCTTGTGCCGCCCTGCTTGCTATTCAGGTGGGGGTGGCTTCCGCCGCCACCTTGCACGTCTGGCAGGACAGTCCCAGGCCGGCGCCGCCATTCAATACCTGGGGCAATGCGGCTCATGCCCTTCAGGACGCCATCGACATGGCGGCAGCTGGGGACGAGATCGTGGCGACCAACGGTGTATATGCAACCGGCGGGCGGGTGGCGAAGGGAGCGGGTGTGCTGACCAACCGCGTGGCGGTGACCAAACCCGTGAAAGTGCGAAGTGTGAACGGACCTGGCGTGACCGTGATTGAAGGAGCCGCCGCCCCAAAATCTGGCTCAGGATTGGGCGATGACGCGGTTCGATGTGCGTATCTTGGAAGCAATGCCGTGCTAGATGGTTTCACACTCAAGAACGGACATACGCGAGTGCAGGTCGCCAGCGGGGAGGCCAACGGCGGCGGCGCCTGGTGCGAAATGTCGGCCACTCTTACCAACTGCGTGATCGTTGGGAACGTGTCAGGCTATGACGGGGTCAGCGACCTGGACAGCGGCGGTGGCGGGGTCTTCGGGGGCACAATTCTTAATTGCACGCTGTCGCGAAATACTACCTATGGCGCCGGCGGCGGCGCCTTTGGCAGCACGTTGGTGAACTGCCGGGTCCTCAACAATAACTGCGACGTCCTGGGCGCGGTGACTCATTGTACTCTCACCAATTGCCTCGTGGCCCAGAACAATTCCGATGACGGTCCGGGGCCCGGCGCCGCCTTCAGCACCCTAATCCACTGCACGGTGGCGGACAACCGGGGTGAGACGCTCGATGTTCGCTTCGGCATCTACGGCTGCACGCTGGTCAACTGCATCGTCAATGGAATGTACCCAAACTTCACCGCCTCCAACCGGATCGACTACTCGTGCATCATTCCGCTGCCGTTGAGCGGAACCGGCAATATCGCGGTGGACCCGGCTTTTGTGGACGCGGCGGCCGGTGACTACCGCTTACGCGCCGATTCCGCTTGCATAGACACCGGCACGAGCGTGGTTGCGACCATCGCTACGGATCTGGATGGGATCCCGCGTCCGCTCGACGGGAATCGGGATGGCGTTGCCGGCCCTGACATGGGGGCCTTCGAGTTTGTTCCCTATCGAATCAATTCCTTTCTGCGAACCGTCGACGGGCTCACCCTGACTTGGTCGGGTGAAGCGGGTTTGAAGCTTCAACGCGCCAAAACTTTGACCGGGCGCGATTGGAGCGTCGTGCCGGGTTCCGAGGGCCAGAGTGCGGCGAACGTCACCGTTGCCGCGGATTCTGCATTCTTCCGGCTTTTCAAGCAGTAGCCCTACGCCCGTGGCGTGGGTGGCTCGTGGAGCTCTGAACCACTGCGTCCACACCGTCCGAGCATCGACCGATTCTCATTTCGATGGGTTGCTCCCAGATCCGCGCCAGGAGGCGGCCAAGGGCGAGGAAGGGTGTTCCGCGCCGCGATAAACGCGGAGGAAAATATCGGTTAGGGAGGCTCATTTCTCCGGATCAGGACAAACATCAAACCATTGCTTCGCCTCGTCGGGCGTCACCAGTTCGGCGTAGTGAGAATGAACCACTGACGGACTGTTTCCCATCTCGTGCGCGACCTTCGCGGCATCAGAGGTAGCCGCGAGTCGGTAGCTGGCGAAGCTGTGCCGGAGTCCGTTTGCCTTCCACTTGACCGGCGACTTTCCCTGGTCTCCTGTCGCCATCGCCGTCACCTTCTGGGCCGCATAGAAGTCATCATGCGATCGGGACCAGATTGGACCGGATGGCTTCGCGTCCCGCGTCAACCACGCCTTCAGCGAATCGCAAATCGGCACCAGTCGTCGACTGCCCGTCTTGGCCTTGCCTGCGGCGACCTTGATGAAGCCGCGCTGGAGATCGATCGAGTCCCAAGTGAGCCGCTGAATCTCGGCCGAGCGCAATCCCGCCAGCGCGCCGATCGCAAGGCAGGGGAGATATTCCGTCGGGGCCGCGTCAAGGAGTCGTCGAAGTTCATCCGGCGAATAGATATCGACATCGTGGCGGCGCACTTTGGGTGCTTCGCAGTCGAGGGCGGGGTTCTCGGCCTTCGGGATGTAACCGCGTGCCTCCGCGAATTCGAACAGCGTCACGAGGACGCGGCGATAGTTGATGAGGCTCTGAGGGGCGAGGCCGAGACCATCGAGCCAATGCTGAACGTCCGCGGTGCCGACGCTGGTGATTAGGGCCTGCCCAAACGCTTCGCAAAAGCGGCCCAATCGGTTTCGTAGATCGTCGAGATACCGGCGGGATGCCCGACGTTTCTCCCGGTTCTCCAACAGCTCATCGCACACGCTGCGAATGGAGCGCGCTTGCCGGGTGACTGGATGCCGCCGGGCGAACTCCCGCGCGGCCGTCTCGATCAGATCGCCATGGCGCAGGATCGCGACCGCCGACGCGTACCTGGCGCAGGCGAGCTCGAGGGTGTCGCCGGTCGGTTGCAGAAGTTCCACGGCACGGCCAAAACTGGCCCGTTCGCTCGGGCCGAGTGAGGCGGCAGACGCCTCGCCGCGGGCAAGGAGGTTCGCGAGCCGTTCGGCCTCGTTTCTTGCGCTGGTCAGATCGGAGAACTGGCGAAGCCGACGCTTGCCGTTCGAGTAGTCAGGAACGGTGAACTTCTCATACCGCCCACGATCAATGGAGCGATAGACCTTCACCGCGATGGCGCCGACCTTCACAACCATTGGGAATTTGCGCGCAACTCTCATGAACGCGCGGAGTGTTCCGAAACCGTTCCGAAAAGTCAAGATCCGCTCGATCTGTGACGGCTCTCTTGAGATGTAAGCCGTTGAGGTTGTGGCTGGTACTCCCACCAGGAATTGAACCTGGATCAACGGTTTAGGAAACCGCTGCTCTATCCATTTGAGCTATGGGAGCACGACACTGAGATCGTCCACTAGCGCGGCGTTGTGATCCCGCCTTCCACCCGGACAACGCGCCGGACGCCCCGTCGTCACGACCCGTGTCGACGATTCCGACGACAATCGGACCGAAGGCCATTCGCCCCATCGGAAATGCCTCCGCCAACGCACGAGTCATCGGAGGTTTATTACGGCTGGTGAAGCGCGGCGGCAAGCCGCATCGACGCTCCCCCGAGACCGCGTTGAATGTCGTCACCGTTCCGGCCTCAATGCTCCTGGCTCGTGTATCTCTAACCGGTTGCCGAATGGATCCCGGACGAAGAACCGTCGCCAGGGCGCCGGCCGTCCGGAATCCATCTCGACCCCCAGTGCCTGCAAATGCGTTCGCAACGCATCCAAATCAGGGCACTCCAGACCAAAATGCCGATACGCATCTGCGCCGTTGCGGTCTTCTTCAACCGACAGATGCAAATCAACCCCGCCAGCGTCGAACCAAACACCGCCGCGAACACGAAGGGAATCGGGCTTTGCAATCTCCCTTAATCCCAGTGCGCCGCAGTAGAATGCGCGCGCATCATCCTCGCTGCCCCTGGGCATTGGGACATTGACGTGCGAGAGGCGCATCATGTTCGTCCGCCTGACATTCAATGAATTCCGCGCGTCGTGCCCGTCAGCCCCGGTCGCTGATGCCGCAACCCACCAAGCGCTTGATCCACGCGATCACCTCAGCCGCCCTCTCGGGGCGCCAGACGCGGTTTCGATCGTTCAAGGCCGCGACCTTCGGAACCTCGTGCGCCAGGGAGTGCCGCACGCCATCCTTCATGATGTGCTCAAGGTGTGCGCGTTGCATGGCGCTGGCGAACCGCTGCTTTGACGGACCATACCCCGGCAGGCCGAAGAACGCCGGCGAAAGGGGAGTTCTGGCGCAAGCGGCGGGCCTCCTCGCTGTCCGTCTCCAGAATGTCGCAGACTTCCTCAAGCGGCCGCTGCAGAATGGATTCCCATTCCTGATAGCAACGGACGAGGGCTGGCGCGTCCTGGTTCTGGCGTGACCACCGGGCGAGATTGTCGCGAGCGACCTGCAGCAGCGCAGGCTGTTCCCGAAGGCGAAACGCGATACGGCGCCCCAATTCCACGCTGATTTCATCAAGCACTGTGTGCTGCATGCCCGCGCAGTCTAGGCATGGGAATGTCCAGATCCACCGTGTCGCCGGTCTTCCATTCGCGCCGAATTTCGTAATAAGTGCCGGGCGCAGCGGTGTTGGCGTCAGAAACGTCGTTCACTCTCACCGTTGCAGCAGCCGCCCAGCCGGGGATGCGCAGTTTCAGTGCGAACGGCTTGTGGTCGCATTCGTTGACGACAAGGCGTGACCTTCCCACGACAAAGCTTCAAGGGCCGGATTCATTTCGCCCGGATCCAATACGCGGAAAGTACAGTTCAAAGGTTGAACCCGCGCCGAGATCGCTCGTGACGGCGACAAACCCCCGTGGTGTCGCACGACCGTGGCAACGGACGTCAAACCGAGCCCCGTTCCCGCGCCTTCGGGTTTCGTAGTAAAGAGCGGATCGAAGATGCGATCGCGAACCTCCGGGCTCATGCCCGAGCCGGAGTCACTCACCGCAATCAGCACATACTCCCCCGGCCCGCCGTCCGGCAGCGCCGATGCCTCTTCGGGGGCGAGATCGACGTCGTCCACAGCCAGTGTCAGTTGGCCGCCTGCTGGCATGGCGTCGCGCGCATTGAGACAGAGGTTGAGAAGGGCATGATGCAATTGAGTGACGTTGCCCCGGATCCGCCCGACCTCGGGCGCCAGCAGCGTCACAATCCGGATGTTCCGAGGCAGAGTCTCCTGCAGGACTTTTTCGAGTTCCCGCATTAATGTCGCGGGATCCACCTCCGCCACGGCGACGTCGCCACGCCGCAGAAACTGCAGGACCTGCTGAACCGTCTCCGTGCCGCGCCGGATGCGCGATTCGATCATGGCCAGCAGCCGCCGGGTCGCGGGCTCGAGTCCGGATTTGTGGAGTATTTCCAATCCCAGCAGGGCGGGAGCGAGGGTGTTATTCAGGTCGTGCGCCATGCCGCCGGCGAGCGAGCCCACCGCTTCCCACTTCTGGGCACGGAGAAATTCGGATTCGAGACGGCGTCTTTCGGTGATATCGGTGCCGATCAGCAGGATGGAATCCGGGCGTCCAAGATCGTCGTGGATCAGGGTCCAGCGGGTCTCCAAAAGATGCCCCGGTTCAGGACCCTGCCGCAGATCGACTGTCCCCGACCATTCGTTAGTTTTAAGGACGCTGGTCCGGATCTCGTCGAACCCCGGTAAGTCAATCGCCCGTGAAGTTGTTGGGGAGGAACCCGCCTGCAATCTGGGTCCAGCCCGACATTGAAACACGCGCGCGCCGCTGGGGTTGGCATAGAGGATTCCCCCTTGAAGATCGGTGACGACGATCAGGTCCCGGGCCTTGTCGATGAGGGCGGCCTGCCGGCGCGCCGGCGTCGTTCGAGGATTCGCCGCTGACGGCGCCAGTCGGCGGCATGGACGGCGAGCGATGCCATCCAACGACCTGGGGATACAGGGCAAACCCGGATCCGTCCGGGAGCCTGTTGTCGAGCAGCACGTGTCAAACGAGGCGGATTGCAACTGCGCCTGCGCCCCACAAACGCAGTAGGCCAATGTCGCCTCGCCGCCGAGGCCGATCACCACCACCTGCCGAACGAGTTCGGCGAAGTCCCGATCGTCCTCAACAACGAGGCAGCGAAAACGGACAGCATCGCGTGTTTCGGACTCAGGCATGGACGTTGGATCTCAGGCCAGGAATCTCGCCCTTCGCGGATTCTCCGCGCTTCAACCGGAAGGCACCGCGACGCACCGAAAGAACTGTTGCGCGCCGCCCATGTTCGAAGGCCGGTATTCGAGAATCCCTGTCTCGTCGACGGTGACCTCCCCCTCCGGTTTCCATGCGCCGGCCACCCTGCTGGACGACTCGACGCGACAGTGACGACCCGGGGGCACGACAAACTGCAGGACGAAATCGCCGCCAGCCGATTTGCGGTTCACCGACTCGAGGCCAGCACCTCCAGGCGGGCGGGCGGCGTCCAAAGCGTCCCGGCGCCGTTCGTGATTTCGGCAACGTAGGTTCCCTGGTCTTCGGGACGACACGCGTCGAGGACGAGTTCAGGGCCGGTCCTCCCGACGAGCGGTGCGCCATCCTTCCACCAGGCCACCTGAGCCCCGATCCCGGGATCGACATCGATTTGGAGGCGGGCACGCCCTCCAACGCCGACCACCTTCGAAGCCGGTCCACGCCGAATCACAGGCGGGGCGACCAGTCGATAATTGACCTGGGCAAGGCCCCGCGCGCCGTCGATGCCATCCAGAACGGCGAGATAGGTCCGGCCCGCCACGGCCGCGAATTCGACCTGGCTGACCGGATTTGCAGCGGTGGCGACGTCGCAGGCGACGGCGATCAGTTGGTCAAATGAATCCAGGGGAGGCTCGAAAGTGTACACCGCCAGCACGGTCGGGAACTCGCTGCCGTCGGTGTCGAAATGGAGAATGCCGGTCTGGGGACACTCATAGGCGAACCAGTAAGTGGCGCCGCCGGAAACCCCGCAGTGATCCGGCTCGCCAGGATCGCGCGTCGCAAAGGCGGTGCTGAAGATCTGGGTCCCATTCAGACCGTCGACAACTCCGAACGGCAGCCCCAAGGCCTGAAGCCTGACGCCGGCGGTCCCGGGACTGGCAGAGCCCGCGTCGCGTCCGGTTTCGCCGTTCAACCGCGTTCGAAGGGGCGACTCCACCGCATCGTAGATGCGCCACGCGACCTCGGTGGCGCTCCCCAGCACGCTGGCGATTGATCCCGCGCGCACCCACCGGTCGGAGAACGAGGAGCAACCGATTCATCCCCTGTACGCGTATGTCTATGTCACCGACGCCGAGGAAGGCCTGGTGATCGTGAACGTCGCCACACTTCTTGACGGCGATCCCACGAATAACTTTCTGGAACGTGCGGTCACCTGCAACCCGGAGGGCCGATTGACCGGCGCGATCAAGGCCATTGTGGCCGGTTGCCATCTTTATGTCGTCTGTGACAGAGGGCTCGTTGTCGTCGATATCGACGACCCCCTGCACCCGCGCATAACTGGGGAACTGGCGTCGAATGCGGGAACCGACTGGAGTCTCGTCGGGACGCAAGACATCGCAATCCAGTTCCGGTACGCATTTCTGACCGATTCTGAAGGTCTCAAGGTCTGTGACATCACTGACCCGATCCATCCCAGGCCGATTCCGGGCGCCATTTTGAAACTGAACCACGCCCACCGCCTGTATGTCGCTCGGACGTACGCCTATGTGGCCGACGGCCCCGAAGGTCTCGCCATCATCGACATCGAGAACCCCGAACATCCGACGCTCGACTCCCTGTTCAACGCCGGCGGCGCCCTGGATGACACCCGGGCCGTCCAGGTGGGTTCGATCAATGCTTCGCAGTTCGCCCTGGTCGCCGATGGCCGCAACGGTCTGCGGGTGCTCCAATTGGTCTCTCCGGAGAATGTTCCCGGGTTCCGGGGATTCAGCCCGAAACCGAAGCCGATTTTGATCGTCACCTATCCGACCGATGCGCCTGCCGTGGCCGTTTCACGCGGCCTCGATCGGGACCGCGTCGCGGACGAGACCGGGAATCAAACCGTGGTGTTCGGCCGGCGCGGGGCGCGGCCGTTTCACGTGAATGAAATGGAAGCGTTCTATCGTCACTACCGGGACACCTACCCCGCCGACCGCAGCGAACGTCGCACGGGCGATTTGTATAAGGTTGAGGACGTGTTGCAGCGCGATTGAACCGTGGAGACGCGTTCCGGCGCGGCGCTTGCCGCGCCGCGGGCCATGCAGCCTGAGGCGATCCCCACGCAGGGGCCGCCACCGTCGGTTCAGCGACTCGAACGCCGGGGCCGCACCGAAGGCGCCGGTCCGTAGGAATCCTTTCTACGATCCAAGCGAATGGCGTCCAGGCGCTGCTTATGGGCGGGCAGGCCTGCGTGTTCTACGGCGCGGTGCAGGTTAGCAGGGACGTTGACCTCCTCCTTCTCGCCGATCTGAGCGCGACCGTTGATGCAGCAATTTCCTTATGCTTCAATTGGATGCCGACCGCACTCGCCAGATCCACGCCATGGTCAAATCCCCGAAACCACGTCGTTCGCGCCCGAGGCGCGGGATTCCGTCACACTACCTCCGCGCGCAGAAGCAGTACCCGGAGGTGTTCGAGCACTACACCGCACTCGGGGAGGCGACCCAGACGGCCGGCCCATTGCCGGCGGCGACCCGGGCCCTGGTGAAACTTGCCCTCGCGGTGGGAGCCCGCCTCGAGGGCGCGGTGCATTCCCACGCGCGACGCGCGCTCGAGGCGGGGTGCGAACCGGAGGAGATCCGGCATGTGGTTCTCCTGGCGACCACGACACTCGGTTTTCCGGCGATGATGGCGGCGCTGGCCTGGGTGGAGGATGTGCTTGAGTCAGGGAGCGGGACATAGCGGCAGCACGCATGGAAACTCCGCGTCCCGGCGCCGAACCGTAGCCGCCGACGTAAGGAGGCGGATACTCGTGGGGCCGCCTCGGCGCCTCGGCGGCTACGGACCGGGGCTTCCTGGAGAATTGGCTGGTCAGGCGGTTCGTCGATCGAGTTTGTAGATGGCCGCCTGGTCCACGGGTTTGATGACCATTTCATCGATGCAGACGTGGGGCGGACGAGTGGCCATCCAGACCATCGCTTCGGCGACGTCCTCGGCGACCAACGGGTGCGTGTCCGCATACACCTTCCCGGCCCGGGCGGTGTCGCCCTTGAATCGGACCTCGGAGAACTCGGTATGCGCGAGGCCGGGATCCAGCGTGCCGACGCGAATGCCAGTGCCGCAGAGTTCGAGGCGCAAGGCGCGGGTGACCGCAAGTTCACCGGCCTTCGCGGCACAATAGACGGCGCCATTCTCATACGGTGTCCGGGCGGCGATGGACCCGATGTTCAGGATCAGGGAACCCGCATCCCGTGGGATCAGAGGTACGGTTGCCCGGATCATCCGGAGCGTGCCGAGGAGATTCGACTGGATCATGGCTTCCCAGTCCGAGTCCTGACCCTCGGCGATTGGCTCGAGGCCATGGGCGCCTCCCGCGTTGTTGATGAGGACGTCGACGCGGTCGGTGATCCCGCGCAGCCAATCGACGAAACCCTGAACCGATGCCGTGGATCCGACATCCAGCGCGTGGAATGCAGAGTTCATGGCGCCTGCATCCCGGACTTCGCGCGCAACCGTCTCCAGGCGATCGACTCTCCGCGCGCCCAGGAGCAATCGTGCCCCCTCCGCCGCGAAGGCGCGCGCACCGGCGGCGCCAAAGCCGCTGGATGCTCCCGTGATGAGGACCCACTTGCCGGCCAATCGTGAAGCCATGCCGTGAGGATAGGTCCCGGGCCGGGGACAGAGGAAGCCGCCATTCCACGACCGCGTGGGCGACTCACTTCACCCTTCGCCAGGGCGTGAATCGGCACCAAATCTCTGGTGGCCCCAATGCCGGACGGTGAAGCGGTGTGAACGCCGCGCGCCGGTCCCCTTTGGACCGCGGGCTTCAGCCCGCTTCGGAGAGATCGGGAGAGCGCTGGCCGCGAAAAAGCACATTATCAAGAACCGACCCCTTTTGCGATTGAATGCTTACGAAGCGGCCATGCGCCGGGGCGTGAAGCGCTCCGGGTCCAACAGCGGAGAAAGGCCGAACGGCGCGGCGTTGACCGTGCCCAACGCCAGCCGTCCACCGGCGACTCGAAGCCGGACGAATCCGCCGGGGTCGCGGAGGTAGAGGTCCGGATGAGCGGTGCGGGCGGTTTCCTGCCAGTCCTCCGGCCAGGGGCTCAATCCGTGGTAGTAGTGGTGGCCGTTCCGCTCGACGTGTGGAATTCCCAGGATGGCCATCATGGCCAGATCTTGAAGGAGGGCGACAGGCCCCAGGATGCACAGATCCTCGCCCGTGAGAAGGGCGACATGGCCGGTTCGGCGCCGATGTTCGAGGAGGCAGGCGTGAGCGATTCCCTTGACGATTCCCTTGCAGTTCTTGTGGCTCACACCCGAGTACCCCAGATCCAGTGCCCGACGGAGGTCCGCCGGGGCGCCGTCGGATTCATCGATGATCATGGGTGGACGATCCGGCCAGTTGCGGAGCGCGTCTCCGGCATCCTCGCTCAAGGCGCTCGATCGATGCACGGGTTGCTCGACGACCACGGTGCGCGAGAGAAGAGGTTGGAGCTTCACGTCGGCGTTTAACTCCCTCCAGAATTCCTTAAAGTCGCGGAAGTCCCGGAAGTTCTCGTTGGCATCGAGCGTGACGAGATACTTGCCACCGGTTTCACGGTCGAGCAGGTCGCCGAGAGAGTGAAGGCGGGGAAGATCGCGGTCCGGTTGGCCTGAGAGTTTGACTTTGAACGCATGCAGACCGTAGGCCCTGAGGCTGCCCAGCAGGTCCTGCGGCAGGCCATCATGGACGCGCTCGCTGTCGGGGATGTCCGCGGCTGTCAATGGATCCGCCAGGCCCAAGGTGTGGCGGACCACCACAGAATCGGCAGGGCGATGCGGGAGGAGGTCCGCGGGACGGGCGCGATTCAATTCGGGATGAAGCGCGCCGAGGTCGAGGTGGAGCTCGTTGTTAAGGACCAGATCGTGGAGCGGCCGATTCAGGTGTCGACAGAGCGCGTCGAGCACAGCGCGTTCGCAAAGGCTGACTCCCAGTTCGGCGAGGAGAGCGGGGCGATGCGTCGCCTCCGCCCAGGCGAGCTGCGCGTCATGCGTTTCCTTCCAAATTCGGAAGAACTCCGATGGCGCGTGCCGGGAGGTCATGGCGGCCGCCGCATGACCGATGACGGCGAACATCTCCTCGAGGTCCTGCTCGAAGGTCGTGGAAGGATCCTTCGTGAACCACTTGGGTGGGAGTCCCTCCGACGAAATACCGACCGCGGGTGAGCCCTCGATCTCGACACGCGCGACGACAAAGAGGTGAGGGACCTCCGTCATGCTGGCGATGCCGTACCGGAAGGGAAACCGGGTCCGGGTCTGGTGCTGGAAGAATTCGAACGAAACGACCCGAAGGCGCGAATTCATGGACGTCCGAGATAGAGGTCACGACCGCGGACCAGGGCGGCCAATTTGCGATCGACGACCGATCGTTTGAGCATCCAGAAGCCGCAGTCAGGATGCACATATTGGATACGGTCCAGGCCGAGGACCTTTTCCGCGCGGGCGATCGCCGCTGCGATTTCGTCCGGAGTTTCGATGGCATTGACCTTTACATCGACGACTCCGAGGCCGATGGCAACGCGGGGATCGAGATCCCGGAGGGCCTCGAGGTCGGCGGCCGGCCGATGGGCCATCTCCAGGACCACATGATCCGCCCGCAGGGAATTGAGAAAACCCGCCAGGGCCTTCCAGGTACCGGATTGCACGGTCTGGCCTCCATAGTTTCCGAAGCACAGGTGAACCGCCTTCTCGACTCGCACGGCGTCGAGGACGCGATTGATGGCATCGGCGGCCAGCGATGCGTCGCCGGGGCGGCCGGGGAGATTCGCTTCGTCGACCTGAACACAGGCGCAGTCGAGTTCCGCTGCCTGGGCCGCGAGGACATCGGCAATCGCGGTAACGAGCGCCGCCAGGTCGCCGAAGTGCTCGTCCAACAGGGTGCGAGCGAGCATGTAGGGACTGGTAAGCGTGAATTTGAACGGGCCACGGGCAACGCGCGCGGTCCGGGCGCAGTCCTCCGGCAGGTCCAGGGTGCCTTCCGCGATGGGCCCGACAACGACGCCCGCCGGTTTGGCGCGGAACCTCATGTCGTGTCGCGCGCGGAACGCGGCCATGTCACGCCGACCGACGGCGGACTGGATCCCACCCAGGCGGCGGACGAAATAGTCGATCATTCCGTTCGTGTCCGGGTGATTGACATCGAACCGATAGAGTTCGCCGTCGGCAGGAAGATCGATCCCGCAGGAACGCTGGGTATCGATGACCACGCGCGTCGCGTCGATGAGCGCCTGTTCACTGGGCAGCGCGACGAGCCAGTCCGGTACCGGGTAGGAACCCACCGTGGTGGTAAGAATTCGTGGGGAACTCATGGAACACGCCGGTTCACCGCAGTTTCACCACGAAGGACGCGAAGGACACGAACAAAGGCTGGCGCGATTGGATTTCCGGACGCCATCGCCGGCGCGCTGATCCGCACCCGTCCGGCGGCAGTGAGTCGAGGGAGAGACCGGAAGACCCAAGTCACGCCGGCGATAGCCAGCCCTCCCGATAGATGCGCCTCAGGTAGGTGTTGGCCGTCGTATCGTTGGCGATGGAGAGTGTGTCAGGATCCCATTCGAGGCGGCTCTCCGGCACGCGAACGGCAATCGTGCCCAGGAGGATCGCCTCGGTCATCGGCCCGGCTTGAGAAAAATGCGACTCGCACATCGGACCGCCGAGGCAGGCATCAGCCCAGTGATGATAGTGATTTCTGTCGCCGAACCGCGGCCGGACGGCGTCGGCAAATCGCTCCTCGGGCAGGAGCAACGGAGAGCGGCCCAGCGGATTGAGGAGCGCGCCCTTCGTTCCGATGATCATCGCGGATTCCGAGGGAAAATCGGCCACCGAGTAGAGTTGGCGGATTTCCTCCGGCGCCCAGAACTCCCCATCGAACCACTCGACGGTAAGCTCCGGTCCTTCGGTGAGGTCGTTGCCCGGGAAAACCCAAGTGATGTGGTTGGCCTGGGGCCACGTGTCCCCGCGTCGTGCCGACGAATTCAGCCAGGACTCCTGGACGTGAGCCGTCACCGATTTCGGTGGACCCAGTTTCAAGCCCTTCCACACCGCATCAAAGATGTGACAGCCGATGTCGCCGGACCAACCCGTGCCGAAGTCCTGCCATCCGCGCCATTTCACCGGGTGATACACTCCGGGGACGAACGGCCGCAGGGGCGCGGTTCCAATCCAGAGATCCCAATCGAGAGTGGGCGGCGGTGTTTCGCCATTGGCTGGACGCGGGCCGAGCGGGCGGTAGTTCTCCACGGCGCCAGGCCGGTTGGCGCTCAGGTAGACGTGTTGAACCTTTCCAACGATGCCCTCGCGCAGCCATTGGACCGTGGTGCGGTCACCGGCGCCGGAGGCGAGTTGGGTCCCCAACTGAGTCACGAGCTTCGCCGCCTCCGCCGCCCGCGTGAGCGTGCGGACCTCGGAGACGTCGTGGCACATCGGTTTCTGGCAATACACATGTTTCCCGCGCCGGATGGCGGCGTGGGCGGCGGCAAAGTGGTTGTGGTCTGGAATCGTGACGCTGACCGAATCGATGCGGTCGGCTTCGCGCTCCAGCATTTCACGCCAATCCCGGTATTTGCGTGCCCCGGGCACCTTGGAGGCCGCGGCATCGAGATGGGTTTCGTCCACGTCACAGATCGCCACAATCTCCACGCGCGGATGGGTCCGGAGATTCTCCAGGTCGACGGCACCCATTCCGCCGACGCCGATGCTGGCATGCTGGAGGCGGCCATTGACGGAGGCCGCCCGGGCGGGCCTTGAGAGCAGCGGCGCGGCAAGGGAGATCGCGGTGGCGCCGAGGAAATCCCGGCGGTTGAGTCGGCGGAGGGAAACGGGCTTCATGGCGTTATCCAGTCCGCTACCAGAAATACGATCTTCGGCAAGAAAGGTGCCGCGAAGCGGCATGGATTCTTGCTGAGGAGGAACTGAGGGAGGATCCCATGCGGCAGGGGGGCAAAGTGTCCCCTGCCAGGTTCTGAAAAAACATTGCCCGCGAAGCGCCGGGTCCGTAGCAAGGGTTCCGTCCCATGAAACCTGTCTTTTTTCCCTGGCTTCTCGCGGCCGCGCTTGGCGGCGTCTCCCCTGTCCACGCGGCCGATGCTGCGAAACCGATTCGGATCCTCCTTCTGGCAGGAGGCTGCTGTCATGACTACGCCCATCAAAAGGACGTCCTGAAGGAGGGCCTCGAGAAGCGGGCGAACGTGCAGGTGGACATCGTGTATTCGAGCGACACGAGCACGCACCCGGCGCTGGAGATTTACGGCAATCCCGATTACGCGAAGGGCTACGATCTGGTCCTGCACGACGAATGTGCCGCGGACATCAATGACCCGAAGATCATCGAGGGAGTGCTGAAGCCGCATCGGGACGGCATTCCCGGGGTGAACCTCCACTGCGCGATGCACTGCTACCGGATCGGAAACCCGAATCAACCCGCGCAGCCCGGCACGCCGCGCGCCTACTGGTTCGATTATCTCGGTCTGCAGTCCAGCGGCCACGGCGCTCAGAAACCAATTTCAATCCACTATCTGAACACAGGAGACCCCATCACCCATGGCCTCGCCAACTGGACCACCATCGGCGAGGAACTCTACAACAACATCATGATCTGGGGGGATACCCAGCCCCTGGCCCGCGGCAGCCAGGATGAGGGAAATGTCATCGGCCGGAACGATACCGTCGTGGTCTGGACCCATCTCTATGGTCCGAAGAAAACGCGCGTCTTTTCAACGACCCTCGGCCACAACACCGAGACCGTCGGCGACGCGCGCTACCTCGACCTGGTGACCCGCGGCGTGCTCTGGGCAACCGGCCATCTCAAGGAGGACGGCACTGTGGAGACCGGCGACTCCCGTTGATCCAGGAACCGACCCCATTTCGGCGCCAACGCAAAACTGGAAGCAGACACCACCGTGTGTGGCGGACCGCGGCCAGCGACGCGGAGAGCAGGATCAGCAGGCCGTTCTCGGCGAGCTTGTCGCAAATGGCGACCTCCCCCGAACCACAACCACAGTCGAATCGGATGGCGCAGAACGGCTGACCCCCCGCCGCGTGGATTTGCAGCGCGCGACGCAACACGAGCGCGGTGAACGGAATGAGCATCGCCAGCGAGACAACCGCGGTCCCCCGTACGGCGATCCCCGCGAGCAACAGGACGCCGCAGAAAATCTCGAACCACGGAAGCGCGATGGCCACGAAGTTCAACGCCATCGTGTCGTTGAGGATCTCGTACTGGCGCACGAGCTTCAGGAATCCCGCCGGATCGAGGACCTTCGACGAGCCCATGAACAAATAGAGCCCTCCAACGGCGACGCGGGCGCTGATGCCGACGAGATCCGCAACTCCCGACTCCGAGGGAGGACTGGCATCGGTGCTCATGCGAAATCCATGCGTCCGGGCGGGAAGGGCCCGGGCGCGCGGCCGGTGTCACCGAAACCCGGTGTCTGCCGCGGCGTCTCCCCGGGTTGGATCGAAGGGCCCAGCGCCAGCCGTCGGGAGGTCGTCATGGCCCGTGCCTTCTTCATGGGTCTGCTGTCCCGGCAACTGGGCCGCTCCCGCGCGCGCCGGTCTCAAGTGGCATCCCGTGTTCCTTCCACGCGTGGATGCCGCCGCCATAGACCGCGAGACGATCGGCCGGGATGCCCGCCTCCTTGAGCATCACCGCGGTAAACTCGCTATCTTCGCACTCCCCGCCCGTACAATACACGACAACCTTTTCCGCCAGTTGGCAGGCGGGAAGGACGTCCGGGAGATACTTCTCAGGATAGTAGTGATCCAGCGAGTAGGCGCCCGGGATGTGACTCTCCGCGTATGCCTGCGCATTGCGGGCATCGACAAACACCACGCGTTCCTGCTCGTAACGGGGGTCGCGAAACAGGGCGACGGCCTCCGTGTGATCGATGAGGGTCAAGCCCTGCTGCGCCAGCCGCACCACCACGGGGTTGGCCGCCTTCGTCTCGCCGGCCGAGGGCGGGGCATTTGCGACGGAGATTGGGGCCGGGGCGGGGTGGTTGGATCCGTGAGGATCCAACAGGGTCGTCGCCCCAGGGAAATAATCCCGCGCCAGGACCAGGCCGCGCGGCGAAACCTGGTTGGCGGACAGCGCAAAAACCAAACCCGCCACCGCGACCAGGAGCGCCTCGAGCAGGACCCGGGCGAGTTCGCGTACCCGCCCGGAGCGGCTCGACGGCGCGAGCGCGGCGTTCATCGATTGGTGCCGCGGAAGGGGCCGGGGCCGACAGGCGGCGCCGGGGCGGGCGGGATCCCGCCGGCGGGAACCGGGTTGGGATGAAGCTGAACGCGCCGGGGCGCGGCGGCAGCGGCAACCGGCCGCGTGATGGCGACCACCGGGATTCTGATCGTGGGCTGCTTCGGATGGTTGGTCTTGATCTTCGCCTCGAACCGCTGACCCGGGACAAGCGTCGCGTCCGCCGGCAGGTGGAAGGTCACCCGAAACACTTTTCCGGTCTGCAATTCCTGGATGTCCAGTTTCGCGCCCTCGAGGTTGATCGTGGGTTCGCTCAGTTCCAGGGGTCGTGCGCTGATGTTGTGGATCGTGACGACACTCGTCGACGCTTCGGCGGGTTTTCCGATCGGGACTCGAACCAGCGCCGGCACGAGGCTGACGGCAGGCCGGACAAAGGCCATCACCGGCACCCGCAATTCCGGCAGGCTTTGCGTGGAGGATTTCAGGACGACAGGCGCATTGACGGTGGCGGCGATCTTCGTCGGGTCCGCCGTGACGCGGAGTTCATATTCCTTTCCCGGGCTCAGAGGCTTGAGTTCCACCTGAAAGGCGTCGTTGGTCTCCTGGGGGGAGCCGACGAATTCCAACGGCGCGTCCAAATGGCTGGTGATCTTCAGGACCCGCGTCTCGTTGGTCGTGGCGTCGCTGGCGAAATTGAAGTACGCGGTCGCCGGGGTAATGGAGACCGGCGTCCAGATGTTCCCTTTGATCTGGAGAAAGATATTGGAATGCGCGACGTCATTGCAGGAGACGAGGATGCTCTTCCAGATGGTGCCCGAGGAACTGCTGGCGTGATATTGGATGGGGATGACTCCGGTCTTTCCCGGCTCGACGGTGCGATTCCACGTTCCGGCAGTGGTACAGCCGCAGCCGGGCTTGACCTGGCTGATCGTGAGGATGGAGGTCCCGATGTTCGTGAAGACGAAATCATGTTTGACCACTTCGCCGGCGGTGATCTTGCCGAAGTCGTAGACCGGTGTGGCGAACTCGATCCGCGGGCCGGTCGCGGCGGTCAGGAGCGGCGGATGGGCCGGGGTTTGCGCCCGGTTTGGCGCCGGGGTTTGCGCCGGTGTCAGGTTGGGCGTGGGAGCCGACGGATCGGCCGCCGCCGCTGCCAGGGCGGCACCGGCAAAGAGCAGGGTGAGCAATCGGGAATTCATGGGGATGACAAACCAAAACGGATCCGTGTAGTTCTGAAGTTGTTTGACGGGGAACAATGAACTCAATTCCGCCGCGGGCGCAATGCGGGAGGCGCGCCCAGTCCCGGAGTTCGATGGGATCGGCGGCCCTTTCAGCCCGTCTGAAAAACGGGAATGGCCCTCCGGGCGACGGCCCGACAATGCCGGAGACGGGGTTGGCAACCACTTGGCACTGGCGTCGGCGGTGGAATCCCGGTAATCGGACAACGACATGCCCCTGGCGATCGAAACCTCGGCGCTGACGCGTCGCTTTGGCGACTTCACCGCTGTGGATGCCCTGTCGCTCCAGGTCGAGGGGGGCACGTTCTACGGTTTCCTGGGACCGAATGGCGCGGGGAAATCCACGACCATCAAGATGCTGACGGGCCTTCTCGCCCCGACCTCGGGCGGGATTCGGCTGCTGGGCGAGGACGTTTCCCGGCCGGAGACGGCCCTGGAGGTCAAACGCCGCGTTGGCGTGGTCCCGGAGAACCTCGCGCTGTTCGACAATCTTACGGCCCGGGAATATCTGACCTTCATCGGACGAATGTACCGGTTGAAGATGGAAACGGTGCGGACCCGCTGCCACGAACTCCTGCGGATGATGGAACTCGACCAGGATGAGCGGAAGCTGACCCTGGAGTTCTCGCATGGAATGAAGAAGAAACTCGCCCTTGCCGCCGCCCTTCTGCCGAATCCGAGCCTGCTGTTTCTGGATGAACCCTTCGAAGGGGTGGATGCGGTGTCGTCGCGCATGTTACGCGACACCCTCAAGCAGTTTGTCCAGGGCGGGACGACGGTGTTTCTGACCTCCCACGTCCTGGAGATTGTCGAGAAGCTCTGCACCCATGTCGGGATCATCAACAAGGGCCGGCTGGTGCATCAGAGTTCGATGAGTGAAATCCGCGAACACAGCTCCCTGGAGGACCGGTTCCTGGCCACGGTGGGAGACGGCCAGCAGGCGAGTCCGCGGTTGAGCTGGCTCGAGGAGGAGGCATGAACCTCGAGCAACTCAAGGCCATCGTCTGGCTTCGCTGGCGGCTGACTCGCAATCAATGGAGACGCGCCGGTCGGGTCAACGCCGTCATCACGGCGGTGATCGCCTGCATCGGGCTCGGGCTTGCGGCGGTCGGCGGCATCGCCGGAATCGTCGCCGGGATCCACCTCCGCCGAGCAAGCCCGCTCGCCATCCTTGTGGCATGGGACATCCCTGCGGCTGTGTTTCTTTTCCTGTGGGCGGCCGGCGTTGTGCAGGAGGTGCAGCGTTCCGAGACCATTGATCTGAGCCGGCTCCTGCACCTGCCGGTCGCCTTGCGGGCGGCGTTCTTTCTGAACTACGCCGCCTCCCATGCCAGTTTGAGCCTGGCCATGACGGTGCCCGCGATGCTGGGTCTGGGCCTCGGCCTGACCATCAGCCGCGGACCGGCCATGCTCCTCGTGCTTCCCGCCGTGGCGGGGTTCTTCTTCATGGTCACGGCCTGGACTTACTACCTGCGCGGCTGGCTTGGGGCCCTGATGGTGAACCAACGCCGACGACGCGTGGTGGTTATGGCCGTCACGGTGACGTTCGTCCTCATCGCGCAACTACCCAACCTGGTGATGAACGTGTGGCTCCGGGGTAAGCAGCACCAGCCGGTGCGAGGAACGGAGGCGCGGACAGGCGGCCGGGCCCAAGGCGTCCAACGGGCGGACCGGCTTGCGATGCTCCAGACGGTTCACCAGGTGGTTCCCTTCCTGTGGCTGCCGTACGGCGCCGAGGCTCTGGCGGAAGGCCGTCGCACCCCGGTGCTTCTCGGAGCTGGAGCGATGCTCTTGATCGGCGCGGTGGGTTTGCAGCGGGCCTATCGCTCGACGATCCGTTTCTACCAGGGCGGCGCCTGGGGAAAAGCCGTCCGGCGGGGCCTCCAGCCGGCCGCCGCGCCGCAGCGGCCGTTGTCCGCCGCCCGGATCGCGATGATCGAGCGCCGGGTCCCGTTGGTTCCGGAGGAAGTCTCGGCGATGGCGATGGCCCAGTTGCGCTCCATGACCCGCGCGCCGGAGGTGAAGATGGCCCTGGTGCTGAATGTGGTCATTTTCCTGGTGGTCGGCGCGGGCATTTTCGTGCAGCACGGCCAGGCGGTTCCACCCCAGGTGCGCGGCTTCATGCCGGCGGCTGCCGCGGTGGTGACGTTTCTCGGGGTGATCCAGATTCAGTTCAACCAGTTCGGATTTGATCGGGACGGGTTCCGGGCGTTGGTGCTGCTTCCGGTCGAACGGCGGCACCTGGTACTGGGAAAGAACCTGTCGCTGCTGCCAATTGCAGGGACGGTGTTTTTCATCCTCCTGATCCTGCTGGCGATCCTGGCGCGGCTGCCGCCGCTTCTCCTGGTCGAGGGCATTCTCCTGTTCGCGGCCGGGTTTCTTGCGATGTGTGTTGTCGGAAATCTGGCTTCGATCCTCTTTCCCTTCCGGATGGCGGCCGGCACGCTGAAGCCGACCAAGACCCGCGCCTCGACCGCGCTGATCATGATCCTCGTTGCGATGTTCATTCCCGCCGGCCTGGCGCCCTTGTTTGCGCCCGCGGCCGTGGGTTTGCTGTGTGAGCATTTCGGCGTGTCCCGGGCCCCTTTCATCACCGGGTTGCTATCCCTCGTCCTCGCGGTTGGCGCCCTCGCACTTTACTGGCTGACCCTGCCGGCCCTGGGCCGATTGTTTCAACGGCGGGAACAGGAGATTCTCAGGATCGTCACCGAAGAGGTGGAATGATCGATGACCTGGAAAATCGCTTGCCACGGACTGGAGATCCGTTGCTTGGTAAAACCGTGCGGGGTCGGCAGCGCAAAATCGGACTGCGACAGGTCGTCCGGGCAACGATTGCCGGAGGCCTGTTGATTCTCTGGCTCGAGGCAGGCGTCCTTGCTGTTTCACCGGCTCTTCATCAATCCGCGCACCCGGACGCATGCCATCCTGGCCACGAGTGTGTCGCGACTCTGCTCAGCCATGGGACGCTTCTCGTCGAGGCTGCGCCTGAGATCGTTCGCAGGCATTGCGTGGCTCCGCGGGACGTGGCTTGCGAGGAACGGGGTGTCCTGGTTTCGTCTTTCCGAGGCGGTCTTCCCCCCACTCGCGGTCCGCCCTGTCCTTTCCCACCGGCGCCTTTTGCCAGCTAGGGTCGGGCTTTCGACTCCCGGTCCGCACCCCGGTTGGCGAGGATCCCGGATCACTTGTTGACGGGAGTCAGGATGCTTGTCACCCGGGAATCCTCCGGCGGTTCCCCATTTCTCTGAAGCAACATGAAGCGACACCACCTCGCTGGTTGGTGCTCCGTGCTCGTCCTGATGATCGCGCCTGCGGCACACGGAGCCCAGGAGACCCATGAAATGGATCTCCTTAGAAAACAAGTCCAGGAACTGCGCGAACTCCTCGAGCAGCAGCGCCAGCAGATCGACGGGTTGAGGCAGCAGGTCGATCTCCTCCGTTCCAACGCGCCCCCCTCGTCACCCGCCGCCCCATCCGTGCCCGCACCGGCGGAGGCCGCGCCGTTGCCGACACCACCGGTCGTTCCCCCGACCGCCCCGACTGCGGGCCCACCGGAAGTCCCCGCGACGGTGCCGGGGGCGTTGCCAGGCGTTCCGGGGCCGGCCTGGTCACCCGCTCAACCGATCCGGATTGGTGGCACACAGAACTATCTGAACCTTTCCCTGGATGCCCTGTTGGCGGCTGGCTGGTCGAGCGCGAGCGATGTCGAGGAACTCGAACAGGGCGACCACGATCCACGCCAGCGAGGGTTCACCCTGCAGAACCTCGAGGCGATCTTCGAGGGCGCGGTTGATCCCTATTTTCGAGGCCTTGCGAACATCGTGCTCAAGATCGATCCCGAGGGTGAAACCACGGTCGAAGCGGAGGAGGCCTACCTCGAGACGCTGTCCCTGCCACTGAACCTCCAACTCAAGGCCGGGCAGTTCTTCACCGAGTTCGGGAGGATCAACCCGACCCATCCCCACACGTGGGACTTCGTGGATGCCCCGCTTGTCATCAATCGCCTGCTCGGTCCGGAGGGCCTTCGCAACCCCGGCGCCCGGCTGTCGTGGCTGGTGCCGACGCCCTTCTACTCGGAGTTGTTCTTCGCGGTGCAGGACAGCCAGGGCGAGACGGCCTACAGCTTTCGGAACGATCACGATGGTGAATTGTTCTTCGGACGGCCGGTGGACCCGGGTCGCGTGCGGTCCCCGGGCGACCTCCTGTTCTCAGGGCGGTACGCGGCCTCCTTTGATCTCACCGATTCCCAGACACTGCTCGCCGGCATCTCCGCCGCAGTGGGTCCGAACGGCGCCGGCGGTCAGACGCGACTCTATGGGGCGGACTTGTTCTGGAAGTGGAAGCCGGCCACGCAGAGCGGTGGATTTCCGTTTGTGTCCTGGCAGACCGAGGTCGTGGTGAGTCAGTTCCGTCCGGACGCGTTCCCCGGCGAGCCCGGCGCGGAACCGCCATTGCCAGCGCTGCCCGGGGAGACCCTCACGGATTACGGATTGTATTCGCAGGTGTCGTACGGCTTCAGAAAGGGATGGGTCGCATCGCTGCGCGGAGGGATGGTCAACCGCGCGGGGACCGGAGAGTACGAGACGGTGATTGGCCTCGATCCCGAAAGAGATCCCCGGTGGAGGATCTCCCCGGCGCTGACATGGTACCCGACCGAATTCTCGAAGGTCCGCCTGCAATACAATTACGACGACCGGGACCAACTCGGCGCGGATCACTCCGTGTGGATGCAATTGGAATTCCTGCTGGGCACGCATGCGGCCCACAAGTTCTGAACCCTTGCGATATTTCTTATGAATTCTTACGAAAAAAACACGCGCACCCTCACCCCGCCCTCTGCCATTGGATGGGAGAGGGCGGTCCCGCGGCCCCGCGACGGTGAGGGTTTCCGTTCCATCGCTTCCGCGCGCATCGGCGCAACCATGGATAGGAACGCCCATGCGCGTCGGATCGCAGGCGGGTTCACCGCCGTGCTGGTCGCCTTCCTCTTCCATCAATCCCCGGCTCGCGCTCGCCTGAACGTGGTCGCCACGCTGCCGGACTACGGGTCCATCGCAATGTCGGTTGGAGACGACCTGGTCAAGGTCACCAGCATCGCGAGGGGTTCGGAGGATCCCCATTTTGTCGATGCCCGACCGAGTTTCGTCACTGTGTTGAACCGGGCGGATGCGCTTCTCGAAGGGGGGCTGGAGTTGGAGATCGGCTGGCTGCCGCCGCTGGTCAATGCCGCCCGGAACCGGAAAATTCTGTCGGATGCCCCGGGTCACGTGATCCTTTCGCGCGGGGTCCACGTGCTCGACGTGCCCACGCGACCGGTGGACCGGACGATGGGCGACGTCCACCCGTTTGGGAACCCGCACTATTGGCTGGACCCGGCAAATGGCCGGATCATGGCGGGCACCCTCGCGGCGGCTTTCGCGCGCCTGGACCCTGGGCACGCGGCGGCTTACGAGCGCGGGGCTCAGGATTTTGAAAAGAAACTGGACGCCAGGCTTGCCGAATGGACACGGATGATGGCGCCGCTCCGCGGGACGAAGGTGATCACCTATCACAAGTCGTTTGACTATCTCTTCCAGCGGTTCGGACTCGACCTGGTGGGCACGATCGAACCGAAACCGGGCATCGAGCCCTCGCCGACACACATCAGCGCATTGATACCGCAGGCAAAGGCAGCGGGGGTGAAACTCGTGATCATCGAGCCCAACCGCCCCCGCAAGACACCGGAGTATGTCGCGAGCGCGATTGGGGCGAAGCTTCTTGTCCTTCCGGCGATGGTCGGCGGGAATCGCGAGGCCACCGATTACCTGAGTCTCTTCGACTATGATCTTGGGAAGATCGTGGAGGCGCTGAAGCCATGACCCAGGAGACGACGACGGTCCTGCGGCTGGAGTCGCTAGCCGTCGGGTACGGTTCAACGGCGGTGCTCCAGGGGGTAAACCTGGAATTCTCGCGGGGGACCTTCACGGGGCTTCTCGGCGCGAATGGCTCCGGCAAGTCCACTCTCATTCGCACGATTCTCGGCATCCTCCCGCCGCTGTCGGGCCGTGTCCTGCTTCAGCCTTTGAATGGGCGGACGCCCGTCCTGGGCTACGTGCCGCAGCGTGAATCGCTCGATCCGATCTATCTGCTCTCGAGTTTCGAGATTGTGCTGATGGGAGTCTGCGGCAGGGTCGGACCCGGCCGCTGGATCAACCGCTCGGAACGCGAATGGGGATGGCATTGCCTGGAGCAGACGGGCGCCTCCGACCTGGCGCGGCGCCATTTCTCCGAACTCTCCGGCGGCCAGAAGCAGCGGGTCCTGATTGCGCGCGCGCTCGCGGCGCGGCCGGACTTTCTGCTCCTGGACGAGCCGACTTCAGGCATCGACGTGAGCGTCAAGCAGTCGATCCTGGAGTTGTTGCTGCGTCTGCATGCCGAGCAGCACCCGGCGATCCTGATGGCGAGCCACGACCTCCCAGCCCTCCGTCAGTGCGTGGCGCGGGTGGTCTGGCTCCACCAAGGCCGCATCCTGGAGGGGCCGGTGTCCGAACTGCTGACCGCGGAACGGATCGAATCCATTCTCGAAATGGAAATGGAGTGACATGGATACCGTTCTGGAGATGTTCGATCCGCACTTTCTGCTGCGGAATTCCGTATATATCAGCGCGGTGTTCGGCCTGACCTGTCCGCTGGTCGGCGTGTACCTGGTGGTGCGCCGTCTCGTCTTCATGGGTGTCGCGCTCCCGCAGGTCTCCTCCTGCGGCATTGCGTTCGCCCTGGCCTTGCAGGGATGGGGCTTGCTGCCTCATGCCCACGAAGGCGCCGGGGAACACACCCTGGCGTTCATCGGCTCGACCGTATTCACCCTGGGGGCCATCGCCGTTCTTGCCGTGATGGGGCGTCCCGGTCAGAACTCGGTCGAGGCGCGGATCGGGACCGTGTACGTCCTCGCGGGGGCCTGGAGTGTCCTTTTGCTGGCGAAGAACCCGATCGGCGAACACGGTCTGCTGGATCTGTTGAAGGGCGAGATCATCGCGGTCTCCGATTTCCAGCTTGTCCTCACCGTGGCGATGTTTGTGGTCATCGTCGGGCTGTTACTCGTCTTTCAGAAGGAATTCCTCCTTGTGTCATTTGACCGGGATACGGCGGTGAGCCTGAAGAAGAATGTCTTCGGATGGGATGTCCTCCTGTTCGTACTTATTGGCCTGACGATTTCGCTGGCCGTCCTGAGCGTGGGTCCGCTCGTGACCTTCGGTTTTCTGCTCCTGCCGCCCCTGACGGCCCACCTGTTCGCGCGGACGATGCACCAGTTCGCGCTGGTATCCTCAGGTGTGGGTGGGTTGTCGGCCCTGGCTGGATTCGCCCTGGCCTACCGATGGGATCTGCCCGTGGGCGCGACCGACGTGGGCTTGCTTGGAATTGTCTATGGAATCGCGGTGGCCGTGAGAAGCATTCTGCGCCTCTCCCCGCGGTGAAGCGGTCTTTGGGCTCGCGACAACGGACCGGCTCTGGAATGACTTTCCCGTGCGCTCACTGCCCCTACTGGTCCTGGTCCCTCGGTGGCCTTCAAAGCGTGGCCCGTGGATGGTTACTACCGTTACCCGGCGCTGCACGGCGACACGCTGATTTTCTCGAGCGAAGGAGACCTGTGGCGTGTTCCCGCGGGCGGCGGGCTGGCCCAGCGGCTCACCAGCCATCCCGGAATGGAATCGCATGCCGCCATCTCGCCGGACGGCAAGAGCGTCGCCTTCACCGCCGAGTACGAAGGGCCGACGGAGGTCTACGTGATGGCCGTCGATGGGGGGCTGCCCAGGCGGATCACCTTTGAAGGTGGTGGCAACGGCGTGGCGGGTTGGGCACCCGACGGCCGCCTGATGATCCTGACCCACGCCACCTCGACTCTGCCCAGCGACCGGCTGGCGCTGATCGATCTGCCGACCCTGTCACGCACTTACTTCCCGCTCGCCGAGGCCAGCCAGGGCGTGTTGGCGCCGGACACGGGCCTTCTCGTCTTCACACGGCTCCCGCGCCAGGGCAGCAGCACGAAACGTTACAAGGGCGGCTGGATTCAGGATCTTTGGAGCTTTGGTCCCAATGATAACGAGGCCCGGCCGCTGACGGGCGATTACGCCGGCACGAGCAAGGATCCCATGTGGTGGCAGGGCAGGGTCTATTTCCTTTCGGACCGCGACGGCATCATGAACGTCTGGTCCATGCGGCCGGACGGATCCGACCTTCGACAGGTCACCCACCACCGGGAGATCGACGCGGCGGATCCCGCCCTGAACGAGGGTCGGATCGTCTACCAGCAGGGACCGGACCTCCGCCTTTTGGACCTGGCGCGGGAGACCGACACCGTGATCTCCATTCGCCTCGCATCCGACTTCGACCAGGAGCGCGAACACTGGGTGAAGAAGCCCGTGGACTACCTGACCGCGGCCCACATTTCGCCCGACGGGGACCGGCTGGTCCTCACCGCCCGCGGCCAGGTGTTCGTCGCGCCCGTCGAAGATGGAAGGTTCGTGGAGATCCCTCGTGCCACCCGGGTCCGCTACCGGAATGCGCGGTTCCTGCCGGACGGGACGAACGTCGTCGCCCTGTCCGATGCGAGCGGCGAGCTCGAGTTCTGGCGGCTTCCCGCCAATGGCGTCGGCCAGGGCCGCGCCCTGACGACAAACGCAACCGTCTTCCGTTTCGAGGGGGTTCCGTCGCCCGACGGTCAATGGCTGGCGTGGAGTGACAAGGATCTGCGCTTCTGGATCCATCGCATCGGGCGCGGGGAGACGCGGTTGATCACCGAATCCCGGACGGATCCCATCCGGGATTTCTCGTGGTCGCCGGACAGTCAATGGCTGGCGTATGTCGAGGAGGCGACCAACACCTTCGCGCAAATCAAGCTGTACCATGTTCGCGATGGCAGTCTCACGACGGTCACTGGAAACCGCGTCAACAGTTTCAACCCCGCGTGGTCCCCGGATGGCCAATGGCTGTACTTCCTCAGCGACCGGGACCTGCGTTCCCTCGTGAACAGTCCATGGGGTCCGCGTCAGCCGGACCCGTTCTTCACGGAGACCACGCGCATCTATCAACTCGCACTGACCGCGGGCCTTCGCTTTCCCTTCGCGCCCAAAGACGAACTGACCCCCGAAGAATCGAAGGAAAAGGACAAGGAGAAGGACAAGGACAAGAAAAAGGAGAACGAGGCGGACACCTCCTCCAGGGGCGGCGGCGAAGACGGCGCGGGTTCGACCCATAAACCGTCCGCGGTGTCCGTGACGATCGATCTCGCGGGACTCCCGGGTCGCCTCTACGAATTGCCTGTCCCCGCGGGCAACTATCGCGACCTGACTGTGACCGCGAAACACGTCCTGTGGGTCGAGAACCACATCGGTTTCGACGCCAACCGGGATCTGCGGCGACTTGAGATCACACCCAAAGATCCAAAGGCCAAGACGCTCGTCGAGGACATCAAGGACTACGAGCTCTCGGGAGATCGCAAAAAGATCCTGATCCGCAAGGGGGATGATTTCCACGTCATCGACTCCGATGCGAACGCGCCCGCCAAGCTCGACGAGAAGGTGAAGCTGGAGGGTTGGGCGTTCTCCGTCGATCCACGCGAGGAATGGAACCAGATCTACACGGAGGCGTGGCGGATGATGCGGGACTTCTACTACGACCGCGGGATGCAGCACGTCGACTGGCCGGCGATGCGACGCAAATACCAGCCCTGGGTCGACCGCGTGCGGGACCGGGCAGAGTTGAGCGACGTCATTGCGGCCATGGTCGGCGAACTCTCGACCCTGCACATCTTCGTCCGGTTCGGCGATGAGCGCGAGGGACCCGATCACATCGCGACCTCGTCGCTCGGCGCGCGTCTCATCCGTGACGAGGCGGCGGGCGGCTGGCGGGTCGAGCACATCTACAGAACCGACCCGGCTTACCCGACGGAATTGGCGCCGCTGGCGAAGCCGGGCGTGGAGGTCGCGGAGGGCGACGTGATCCTGGGCATCAACGGACGGCCCACGCTGTCGGTGAGGGATCCCGGTGACCTGCTGCGCAACCAGGCGGGCCGCCAGGTCCTGCTGGAACTCAAGCCGGTCGGCGAGGGGGGAACGCGAAGGGCCATTGTAAAGCCCATCTCCAGCGCCAAGGAGGCCGACCTTCGCTATGACGAGTGGGAACTCACCCGGCGCCAACGCGTGGAGGAGCTTGGCCAGGGGCAAATCGGCTACGTCCACCTCCGGGCGATGGGCCAGGACAACATTGCGGAGTGGGCGCGCGATTTCTATCCCGTGTTCCAACGGCAGGGACTCATCATTGATGTTCGCAACAACCACGGTGGTAACATTGATTCCTGGGTGCTCGGGAAGCTTCTGCGGCGCGCATGGTTTTACTGGAAACCGCGCGTCGGAAACCCGATCTGGAACATGCAGTACGCCTTTCGTGGACACATGGTCGTCCTCTGTAACGCGCGGACGGCGAGCGACGGCGAGGCCTTTACCGAGGGATTTCGGCGGCTCGGGCTCGGCAAGATCATTGGAACCCGGACCTGGGGCGGCGAGATCTGGTTGTCCGCGGAACGCTGGCTGGTGGACAGCGGCATGGCCACCGCGGCCGAGCTGGGAGTCTACGGCCCGCGGGGCGAATGGCTGATCGAAGGCCACGGTGTCGATCCGGACATCCTCGTCGACAACCTGCCGCACGCGACCTACGAAGGCGCCGACGCCCAGTTGGAAACGGCGATCGGCTACCTCCAGGGACGGATTGCGAAGGAACCCAACCCGTTGCCCGCTCCACCCCCCTACCCCGACAAATCCTTTCCGCGCCAATAACGAGGGCTTTGGAATACCACGAAGAACACGCAGAGCGCGGAGACAGGAGAATCGGGAAGGACGCGCCGCGGTGTCGGCGCTTCACCCGACCAGGCTGGCGGACGGCCCCTGCGACTTCAGATCTCCTTCGTGTCCTTCGTGTCCTTCGTGTCCTTCGTGGTCCCTTCGTCCTGGCTGCCCGCCCACGCGAACTCGCCGGATTCGACGGACCAATCGTTGCCGAAAAATCCGGCGACGAGGATTCCGTCGGTCCCATTCACCAGGACGTCGGGCCCGATCACCAAAAGGTCCGGGTAACCCGTTCCCGACATGAAGTATGGCAATCGATCCGTCAGACGGAGGCCCGTCAATCCCGATCCTGCCACGACTCCGACGCTCGCCGAGTCCGAGTCCGGGCGCGGGCTGGATAAAGAGGCAGCCGGCATCGGTCCGCCGAATTTCCCGGCCCCCGACATGGATCCCACCCCGGACGACTTGCACGGGACTGTTGGACAGGAGTGTGTCCCAGGCGGCGTTCATCTCTCGGTGGCCATAGACAATGACACCGCGATCCGGGAACTCTTCCGGCCGAAAGTCCGAATCCGCGACCACATCGACAGATCCATTGCCGCGGTACCAGAAGCTCTCGGAGTCAAATCGAGCCTTGGCGAGCGACCACGCGGTCTCCTCGGGCGTGCCACGCGTTCCGTAGACGAAGACCATCCGGTGGCGGAAGGCGTCCTTGAAAGGGCCGCTCCGAAGCGGGTTTTTCCAGGCGCGAGGAATCGCGGAAGCCGCCCGCCAGTTCGCGTCGTGGTATTCGAGATGGATCGACCGGGACCCGGCTTCGGGTCGCGCCGACGTCGGAGACGATCCGGCCGGGCTGGGCCATTCGAAGTCGCCGCCGTCGATTCGGAATCGAACGGAACCGTTCGCGTTCGGATCGAGGAGGGAACCGTCGAAGGCGAGGCGGTCGACGTTTCGCGTGGCGCCCGTCACCCGATGGGTGGCGGGGTCCCATTCGAGGTCGATCTCGCTCGGTTCGAGGGGGTGAACCTGGGTCTCGATTTCCGCCCAATGCGATCGCGACGACACACCGGGGTTGACCGTGACGAAGTGGATCCGGCGGACCTCCGGATCCGCCGCCAACCGGTGACGGGCGAAGAAATCGAACATTGGCGGCCAATCGACACAGGCGGCGCCGGGTTCGTCGGAGTTGTCCCACCAATGGCCTGCGCCTGGTTGTTCGTGCCAGTCGAAATCGTGGTGAAAACCCTCGAGGAGTGCGCGCATCCGTCGGGCCTCGCGCACGGGGACGTTGTCGTCGGCGTCGCCGTGCAGGATGTAGACGCCGTCGTGCAGGTAGTTCGTAGCCAGTGCGAGGGTGTCGCTGGACGCCGCCGCCCTTCGCAACATCGCCTCGACGGGCGTGGCGTTCGTGAAGGGATTGGTCCCGGCATAGGAGAAAAAGCTGATCCATCCCGCGCTGGGTCCGATCGCGGCGAAGCGATCCGGGAATGTCGCTCCGAGATTCCAGGTCCCGTGTCCTCCCATGGAATGCCCGGTGAGGTAGATTCGATGGGGATCCGCATCGAGGAGGCGGGTCGCGAGACCCAGGACTTCCAATGCGTCCAAGCGTCCCCATTCCTCCCAGTCAAATCCGTAAGGCCGCCGGTTGGTGGGACACACAATTGGACCCCACGATTTCGGAGCATAGGCGTCGGCCTGTCCAATGGCCTCCACGCCGGCGCCATGCAGCGACAGAAACAAGGCCGGACGCGCCGCCGTTCCCGGCATGTGCGCGGGTTGAACCGCGAAATACTGGACCGAGCCATCGATGCCGCTCACGAACGTCCGCCTGTAACTCTCACCGGGACCTCTCACGCGAAGGTCGAACCTGGCCGTGTCGATCAGATGGCCGGGTTCCGTCAGCGAAAAGAGGCGGACGTCGACGGGAAGGCTGTTGCTGTCGGCGCGTGTCACGGCGGGAATCCGATAACCGATCTTGCGGCTCCCAAGCGGAGGAATCGGTGGCACGGCCGACCGGAGGGAGCCGTCGCCCGCGCTCGCCTGCACCTCGCCGTCGCGGAACCAATGAGTCGTTGAATTGACCAGGACCGAGGCCGCCCATGTCTCTCCGGGGTGATCGAGCCGGAGGTCGGGCAGCGTGTTGTCGACGGTGTTGAAATACACGTCCGCCGGCGGGGGGAAGATCCGGGCGCGGAGGCGGCCCCTGCCGGTGGCGACGAGGATCTCGTTGGTGCCGGCCCGCAACGCCACAGGGGTGTGGACGTATCCATAACCATACAGATCACCGGCCCGCGGTTCTCCATCGATGTAGGCCATCGAATCGCCGGTGAGATTCAGGACGGTCACCCGCGCTTCCTCTGAGGGGATTTGAAAAAGGACGTAGCCACCGCGAAACGCGCGCCCTGTGAACCACCCGTTCGTCCCGGCGTCGACCTGGGTCCAGCGCCGCTCGGAACCGTTTGGCAGGGTAACGACGTCTCCTTCGGTCGGCGTCCGCCAGGTTCCGGCTACGATCTGCGAGGCAATGGCATCCGTGAAGAGGGTGTTCCGTCCGGCCCGCCCGACGGATGGGATGGCGAGCGCGTGCGTCAGGAGGTTTGTGTCCGAAGCATCGGCGGCGCGGGAGAGACCCTGCTGTTGCGCCCATCCGAGGATGGCCGCGAGGAGGAGCCGGAAGTGAGCCGCAGAAGGCTGATGCATGGAAACGACCTTCCTCCGCGACCAGGTCGGATCGCGACGAAAATTACGAAGCCGAAAGGAGGCCCTCAGCCCATTGAGCGGCCACTCGCGCTTGCCCGGACCGCGGGCTTCAGCCCGCTTCGGCGCCGTTGGTGAGCCCGACATTGAAGCGGCGTGAACGCCGCGCGCCGGCAAGACATCGGCATGATTGAAGGGCCGTGCGCGGTTCGCTGCTTGCGGCGGAGGCAACAGCGCCCGAGGGTTCGGCCCATGATTCGGGCGAAATACCCCCTCCCCATTTGCCTTGGTGCGCTGTGCGGGTTTTGGGTCGTGGCCGGGGCTGCCGACGGCAACGGGGACCACGTTTCAGCCGAGTGGGTCGCAGAACACTACACGAAATTCGAACACCGCATCCCGATGAGGGATGGCATCCGTCTGCACTTGACGGTCTTTGTTCCGAAGGACGACTCGCAGGCATGGCCCATCCTCCTGCAGCGGACGCCGTATGGAGTGAAGCCGTACGGCGTCGATCGGTATCCGGAATTCAACGGAACGAGGGCAGTCCTGGCGCGTGACCGGTTCATCCTCGCACTGGAAGACGTCCGCGGGCGGTACGATTCGGAGGGCGAGTTTGACGAGATGCGGCCCTATCGCAGCGACGGATCCAATGGCGGGCTGACGGACGAGAGCACGGACGCGTGGGACACGATCGACTGGCTGGTCGGTCATGTTCCGAACAACAACGGGCGCGTTGGTGTCTTCGGGGTTTCCTACCCGGGGTTCTACACCTCGATGGCGATGATCAACAGCCATCCCGCGCTGGTGGCCGCATCGCCCCAGGCGCCCATCGCAGATCTCTTCCAGGGCGATGACGTCTGTCACAACGGGGCCTTCTTTCTCGCCGCGAACTTCGGGTTCGCTCATTACTTCGACCAGAAGCTCGCGAACCCGATGCGTCAGCAGCCGGAGTCCTTTGATTTCGGGACCCCGGATGGTTACACGTTTTTTCTGAAGCTCGGTCCGCTGGCCAATGCGGACCGGCTTTATTTTCATGGTCACATGCCCACCTGGAGCGAGGGCCTGGTGCACCCGACTTACGACACGTTCTGGCTCGCCCGCAACATCCGGCCACACCTCCGGAACATCCGGTGCGCTGTCATGACGGTCGGCGGGTGGTACGACGCGGAGGATCTGTCGGGCACGCTCGAGACATATCGATGGACCGAGCGCCAGAATCCCGGCATTGCGAATTCCCTGGTCATGGGACCGTGGGTGCATGGCGGCTGGGACGGAGGCAGGGGAGACGAGCTGGGCCCGATCCCGTTTCATTCCCGGACGGCCGACCATTACCGGGAACACATTGAGCTGCCGTTTTTTCGCCATTATCTGAAGGGCGACACGAACTTCACGGCCTCCGAGGCGCGGGTGTTTGAAACAGGGACGGACCGATGGCGATCCTTCGCCGCGTGGCCGCCCGCCGACGCCGGCCGCAGAAAGCTCTACCTGCAGCGGAATGGCGGGCTGGGATGGGAACCGCCCTCCGAATCCGGCGATGCGGCTTCGGACGAATACGTCAGCGATCCTGCGCACCCGGTCCCCCACACAACCCGGATCACCACCGGCTACAACGCCGAGTACATGGTGGAGGACCAACGCTTCGCTGCCACCCGTCCGGATGTGCTCGTGTACCAGACGCCGATTCTCGAGGAGGACCTTTCCATGGGCGGACCGATCGGCGTTGAACTGCACGTCTCGACCACTGGAACGGATTCGGACTTTGTGGTGAAGCTGATTGACGTGTATCCGGGCGATCACCCCGATCCGGTTCCAAATCCCGGGAACCTGCGTCTTGGAGGCTACGAACGGCTCGTCCGGGGCGAACCGTTTCGAGGCCGGTTCCGGAAGAGCTTCGAACATCCCGAACCGTTCGAACCGGGCCGGCCCGCGACGATCCGCTTCACCATGCCCGACATCCTTCACACGTTTCGCCGGGGGCACCGTGTGATGATCCAGATCCAGAGTTCATGGTTTCCCCTGGTGGACCGGAATCCGCAGACCTTCGTCGACATTCCACACGCCGAGGCTTCGGATTTCCAGGCGGCCACGGAGCGTGTCTATCGGTCCGCGGACGCACCTTCCTTCCTGGAGGTGTACGTCGTCCACCCGTGAACACCACGAAGTCCGACGAGTCACCCCTAAGAGCCCGTCTGAAAATTAGGAGGGGCCCTGTTTTCGCAGGAAAGGCCGGATGGCGAGGCGGGACGAAGGAGCATACCCTTCAGGGGTCTGTGACTGAGGAGCAACGAAGCCAGGCGGCCTTTCCTGCGAAAACCCTTCGGGCGACGGGTCTTTTGCGCGAGGCCTTCGTTGGCTCGACCGTCACAGCCCGCTGCGGGGATGCTCCGGTCTCGCCGTCTCGGCCTCGCACAAAATCCCTCGTCGCAGGGCCCTTCCTAATTTTCAGACGGGCTCTAAGGTCAAGAAGGTCACGAAGAAAGAACCAACGTCGGACCTGGGTCCAGGTTGTGATCTTCGTGGTTCAGGGGGCGACGCCCGGGGCGGTGGGGTCCGCGGTCTGGGAGGGTGTGCCGGGAAGGACGGGAGCCACATTCGCCGTCGGCGTGAGACGGTCGAATCGCGACAGGTGGAATCGAATGAAGAACCAGGGCAGGACGAACGCGCCGCACCAGGCCCGAAATCCATTCAGGCAGAACTCTGACGCGACCCGAGCCGCTTCGTGAGGTTTCGGTCCCAGAACAGTCGTGAGGAGCGATCCCAGAGGTCGGAGTCCGCAGTAGACGATGGCCCCGACGATGGCCAGGCGCAACAGGCGCAACCCGATCGGTCCGTCGGCGGCGGCCCAGCCTCCCATCATGACAAGGCCGATGCCGAGCCCGGCGACCGCTCCTCCCAGCGAGCCAAAGGCCGTCAGGCGGCGGGCGTAACCGGCGACATCCGTCCATTCTGGAGGGATCGGGTTCGTGGCGATCGTTGTCCGTACGATCCATCCCGCAGCAATCATCGAGAGGCCGGCGCCCACCGAGGCGAGAGCGCGATGGGCCGGGCTGAGATGGCTCCATGCGGCGGCGAGGCGGGCTTCGAAGGCACGAAACCAGATCAGCAAAATCAACCCCAGGATGAAGCCCGCAAGGACATCACTGAAAAAATGGACGCCCAGCCAGACGCGCGACACACAAATCGCCAGGCTGATCCCCAGCCCGACCATCCAGGCCCAGCGGCGACGGGTCTCCAAGCCGAGATACATCCAGACGGCCGTGCCGACCATCGCGTGGCCCGACGGCAAGCCGTAGGACGCGCGGCGCAAGACGCCGTCGGCAACCGCGCGAAGTCCCGGTTCCACCCAATAAGGCCGGGGCGATTGGAGGGCGAGGGCGAGCAGTTCCCGAAGGAAGAGGGCGAGGACCATCAACGCGGCAACGCGGGTGGCGAGGCGCGCGTTGACCGCGAAGAACAGGAGGCCAAGGACCACGGCCATTCCTTTGCCGGGTCCCAACTCGGTGATCCACCGCATCCACCACGCGAGGTTCGCGATGTGTTGAAGGGCCCACTGCCACCGGAGTTCCCTGCGGTGCAACGCCGCGAAGGGGCCTGAGGGATCGCGCGCAAGAGATTCGGCCCCGGGAGGAACCCCCGCGATGCAAGCCCACGCACCGAACGCCGCGAGCGCGACGAACAACAACGCGACGAGCCAGCGACGCGGCGCAGGCACGTTGGTCAGGCCAGGACGTCGGAGACCACACGCGCCGGTTCAACCCCGGTGAGGCGTTGATCGAGGCCCTGGAACTTGAAGGTGAACCGGAGGTGATCCACGCCCATGCAGCGAAGCACGGTGGCGTTGAGATCGTTCACGTGCACAGGGTTTTCCACGATGTTGTAGCTGAAATCGTCGGTCTCGCCGTGCACAACGCCGGGCCTGATGCCACCGCCAGCCATCCACATGCAGAAGTTTCGCGGATGATGGTCGCGGCCGTAATTGTCGGGGGTGAGACGGCCCTGGGAATAGACGGTGCGGCCGAACTCACCGCCCCAGAGGACGAGGGTTGAATCCAGCAGACCACGCTGCTTGAGGTCCAGGATGAGCGCGGCGGTGGCCTGATCAGTGTCGTCGCACTGATTCGTCAGTGCGACCGGCAGGTTGTCGTGCTGATCCCATCCCCGGTGGAGGATCTGGACGACACGGACACCGCGCTCGACAAGGCGTCGGGCGAGGAGGGCGGAGTGCGCGAAACTCCCGGAGGTCGTGGCCTTCGGGCCGTACAACGCGAGCGTCGCCGCGGTTTCGCCGGACAGATCCGTGAGTTCCGGGACGCTGGCCTGCATCCGAAACGCCATTTCATATTGGGCGATGCGCGTCTCGATCTCCGGATCGCCGAATGTCGCGAACGCGCGTTGGTTGAGGGCATTCAGGGCGTCGAGCATGACCCGTCGATCGGACCTTGCGACACCCTCCGGGTTCTTGAGGTAGAGCACTGGATCGCCGGTGCCGCGCAAGGCAACGCCGCCGTAACGGGTGGGCAGGAATCCGCTGCCCCAAAGCCGATGGTACAGGGCCTGGCCATTGCCCGTGGCGGGAAACGTCGGCGTAAAGACGACAAACGCGGGCAGCTCGTTGCTTTCGCTTCCAAGGCCATAGGCCAGCCAGGATCCGATGCTTGCCTTGCCCGGGACTTCGGCGCCCGTCATGACAAACGTGCATGCCGGATCGTGATTGATCGCGTTCGTGTGAACCGTCTTGATCACGGCGAGTTCGTCAACGACTTGCGCGGTGTGCGGCAGCAATTCGCTGACCCATCGGCCACATTGGCCATGCTGCCGAAAGCCGAATTTGGAGGGCGCGACCGGAAACCGCGTCTGGCCGCTTGTCATGGTGCTGAGGCGCTGTCCCATGTGGACCGATTCCGGAAGGTCCTTGTCGAACTGTTCCTTCAGCCCCGGCTTGTAGTCCCAAAGATCGATCTGGGACGGAGCGCCATTCATGTGGAGATAAATCAGGGCCTTCGCCCGGGGGGCGAAATGCGGCAGGCCCTGAAGCGGGGGATGAACCCGTGCGGAAGGGGACACCGCCTCCACCGCTGCGCGGGCTGTTCCGAGGCGATCGGCGAGCAAACCGCTGAGCGCAAGGCCGCCAAAACGAAATCCGGCACTGCCAAAAAACTGGCGGCGAGTTTGAAGGACCTGGAATTGCTCGAGGGGCGACATGGCGGCTTTCAATTGCGGGTAAGCGTTTCGTCAAGGTTCAGGAGAAGGTTCGCCGCAAGGGTGTACGCGGCGAGTTCGGGGGCCGATAGGCGCGGATCCGGGTGGGATTCGCCTTCTGAAATCACTTCGCGGGCGGCATCGGGATCCCTTGCGTAACGGGCGAGGTGGCTCGCGAGGGCGCGGTCGACGACGGCGATTTCGTCCTCTGCGGGACTCCGGGCCAGGACCACCCGGTAGCCAAACGTGATTCGATCCCGGGCCGTGGGGCCACCCTCGGTGAGCATGCGTTCGGCGAGAGCGCGGGCCGCTTCGAAATGCTGGACGTCGTTCATGAGCTGCAATGCTTGCAGCGGGGTATCGCTGCGCTCGCGGCGTGGACAGAACTGCTCGCGATTCGGGGCGTCGAAGGCGGCCATGAAGGGTGGGGGTGCGGTGCGCTTCAGGAACGTATAGAGACTTCGGCGGTACAGGGCCGCCCCGGTGTCCTGGCGGTATTCCCGGGTGTTCGAGCCCACGAACCCGACGGGCTCCCAGATGTTGGACGGTTGGTATGGCTTGACGCCCTTGCCTCCCATGGAATCGACGAGAAGCCCCGAGACGAAGAGCGCGTTGTCGCGGATCTCCTCGGCATCGAGCCGGAAACGGGGCCCGCGCCCGAGCAGTCGATTCTCCGGATCCCGTTGGTAGCCTTCGCGGCTGACCTTGGACGATTGCCGGTACGTGGCGGAGGTCACCATCATTCGGACCAGGCGTTTCACGTCCCAGTCGGTCTCCCGAAAGGTGACGGCCAGCCAATCCAGCAACTCCGGGTGGCTGGGGGGGTGCCCCTGCGAGCCAAAATCGCCGGAACTCTTGACGAGCCCGACGCCAAAGAACTGCTGCCAGAAGCGGTTCACCGTGACGCGCGCCGTCAGTGGATGGTCCGGCCGCACAAGCCATCGCGCCAGGTCAAGGCGTGTCGGAGTCTCGCCGGCGCACCTCAACGGGGGAAGAAAGGCAGGGGTGGCCGGTTCGACCCTGTCCCCCGGACGATCATAGGCGCCGCGTTGCATGACAAAGCTCTCCCGGGGTTTGTCGAGGTCCTTCCAGATGAGCGTCGCAGGAATCGAGTTTTCAAACGCGTCCCGTTCCTTTCCGATTGCGGCCATCTTCGCGAGCATCGGTTCGAATTCCGGGCGGGTATCCGCACACACCCGTGTCAGGAAGTAATCGCGCAGTTTCTTCTGTTGTTCAGGGGACCGCTCCTCGGGAGCGGAGTCCTTGAAGATTGCCCGGATTTCCTCCGGCAGGTTGGCAGTGGGCTTTCCTTCGAACTGCCGGCTCCAGACCAGGAAGGAACGCGTCGGGTCGGCCGCCGGATCGACGCGCCCCGAGACACCCACATCATCCCAATGGACGGTTCCCCCGAATTGGGTGAGGGCGAAGCCGTCGACCTTGTCGCCGGGTCCGAGATCCACCTTCGCGGCGTCAAACTCGAGGCGGACCCACTCGCCTGCCGCCGGCATCGGGCCCATCGAGACGCGTTCGGTCGTCCCGGCGGCTCCCCAATCGATGACCTCGTAGTCGCCCCATACCGCGCGGTGTTTCCACTCGCCTGTCTTGTATTGAAGCATGATCGCGCGAGGAGGGTCGGAAGGGTCGAGATAGACTTGGGCAAAGAGTCGGGCCTCGGCCGGAATCGCCATCGGAACCGGGCCGGCCTCGATGACATCCTGCGCGAGGCCCTTGTCCTGACGTCGCAGGGCGCGGAGCCCGGTCGCCGGATGCACGGGGCCGTCGCTGACAAACTGCGTCGGCGCGCCGGGACTCGCGGTGATCCTCCAGCCCGCCGGGATGTCATCATTCATCCACACGTTGGTGACATTGCGCGCGGGCGGCGGCGGGCTCAAGCTGGCGGGATCGGTGTAGGTCGCCCCCTCGAGCGCCTGCGTCACACGAGTTTCCATCGTGGTCCGTTCGGTCTCGAATTCGGCCAGGCGCGCCTCGTCGGCGGGGGACTTCAACCGGAGCATGGGCGGCGTCAACTGGATGTTGCCGTCCATGGCAGGATCGGCCGCGCTGTGGAAGAAGGCGTAGAGGGAATAGAATTCCTTCTGGGAGATCGGATCGAATTTATGATCGTGGCAGACGGCGCACCCGGCGGTGAGACCCATCCAGGTCTCCGCCATGGTTGCGGTGCGGTCGATGGCGTAACGGAAGATGAACTCGGCATCGATGGCGCCGCCCTCGCTGGTCGTGACGTTGTTGCGATTGAACCCGGTCGCGATCAACTGATCCTGGGTCGGGTCGGGCAGCAGGTCCCCGGCGATCTGATCGATCGTAAACGCGTCGAAGGGGAGATTCGCATTGAAGGCCCCAACCACCCAGTCGCGGTAGGGCCACATCGAGCGTTCGTTGTCGAGATGCAGACCGTGGGTGTCCGCGTAGCGGGCGACATCGAGCCAGTGGCGCGCCATCTCCTCGCCGTACCGGGGAGAGCCCAAAAGACGGTCGACCAGCCGGTCGTACGCGTCCGCGGCGGAATCGGAAATGAACGCGTCGACTTCCTCCGGCGTGGGTGGAAGGCCGGTCAGATCGAAGGTGACGCGGCGCACCAGGATTTCGGGGCTCGCGGCCGGCGACGGCGACAATCCTTCGCGCGCCAGTCGGTCCAGGATGAACTGGTCGATCGGGTTGCGGACGTCGGCGCCGGCCGGCGCCGGCGGGGGAACAGTCTTGACCGGGGGCTCAAAGGCCCAATGACGCTGATAGCCCGCACCCTCGGTGATCCACTGGCGCAGCGTCTGTCTCTGGCGTGCGGTCAGCTTCTTGTTGCTTTCGGCCGGCGGCATGGCGTCGTCCGGGTCGGCCGCGGTGATTCGGCGCCAGAGTTCGCTCCTCTCCGGGTGACCCGGGGAAATGGCGGGCTTGCCGCTTTTGCCGCCCGTGAACGCGCCGTCCTGCACGTCCAACCGGAGGTCCGCCTTCCGCCGTTTGGCGTCCAAGCCATGGCAGGCGAAGCAGTTGTCGGAGAGGATCGGGCGGATATCGCGATTGAACTGGAGCTTTCGGACGGCCTGCGCGGCTTGAAGCGCCGGCAGCGCGCCCACCAGCAAAAGCACCACGCCGGCCAACCGCAACCGGGTGGGAACCACGGGACTCCGCATAGCCACCATCTTTTCCATTTCCGCCGTCAGATGCAATGCGACACCCATCGGCGTATCAGACGGGCTCTAAGAGTGCTTGCCGGCGGCTCCCGGGCAGGGCATGAGATGGCTTTGATTCGATGACCGCATCCTATTCACCGTTCCTGGCGATCTCCATCCCGCACCTGGAGTTGCTGATCATCTGCGGATTTGCCGCCTCGCTCCCCGCGTTGTTCATGATCTGGCTTCACGGTTGGCTCGACGCCGCCAAGGACGAGGATCCGGATGACGTGGTGCGCGCGCAGGCCGAGGCGGACAAGGAACACCTGGAACATCAACACCCAGAGGGACCTCACGCCTCTCACACCGACCCGGGTTCGCCCGCCGGCGCCGGTCCTCATCACGCCCACGCCTAGACCTAGACCCGGCCGTATCGGTTCGGGAATTCGACGGGATGACGACTCGGTCCCTGCTCCTCCTGGCCATTGGCCTCGTCGGTCTCACACCGGGTTGCGTCAGCCGGACGCGATTTCACGACGAGTTCCGGCACGGCCTGGGCGCCGGTTGGACCATCAAGCGCGAGGACCCAGCGGCGTGGCGGACCTCCGATCGCGGACTCGAGCTTCGTCTGCTGCCTGGAAACATGTGGGGGCCGGCGAATGATGCGCGGAACACGCTGGTGCGCGTCGCCCCGGATCCGGCGCGCGATCCTGTCGAGGTCTCGGTGCGCGTCGAGAACCATCCGACGGGACAGTATGAACAGGTCGACCTCGTCTGGTACTTTTCGGACAGCAACCAGGTGAAGATCGGGCAGGAACTGGTGGATGGAAACCTGAGCGTGGTGATGGGCCAGGAGGAAAACGATCGGACCCGGACGATTGCGATTGTTCCCCTGGACTCCTTCGTTGTGGACCTCCGGCTCCAGGTCGTTAACGACAGGATCCGCGGTTCGTACCGGACCCCTGCCATGGCGGATTGGAAGGAGGCGGGGGTCTGCGACCTACCGGCGGGCGGGGCGCCCCACATCAGCCTTCAGGCTTACCAGGGCACAACGAATGTCGTCCGATGGGCGCGTCTGAGCCGCTTCGGCGTCGAGCAGATCGGGCGCAAGTGAGCGCGCGCGCCAGGGAAAGGCGCTTGCGGCTGCCCTGCGGACGCATCGCGGTGATCACCTGGCCATGAGGGCCTCGATCTCGTCGGGATCAACCGGGATGTCGGCCATCAGGTCCACGGGGCGATTGTCGGTGATCCAGACGTCGTTCTCGAGGCGGATCCCGATGCCTTCATCGGGGATGTAGAGGCCCGGTTCAACCGTCATCACCCAGCCGGCTTGCAGGGGTTCGGAGAGGAAACCGACGTCGTGGACGTCGAGGCCCAGCGGGTGGCCCACCCCGTGCATGAAGAACCGTTTGATCGGCCGCTTCATCGGGTCGTCGCCCCGAGTCCGGAGGTCCTGCGGCTGGAGAAGGCCCAGTTTGACGCATTCTTCACCCAGCAGATCCTCGGCGGACTGCTGCCAGGCCTTCCAGACGACGCCGGGCCGGAGCCCGTCGATCAACGCGCGGAGGACACTCAACACGGACGCGTACACCTGTCGCTGGCGTTTCGTGAAGCGCCCATTGACCGGCAGCGTCCGGGTCAGATCGGAATTGTAGTTGGCGTACGAAGCGGCGACGTCGAGGAGGACGAGGTCCCCATCCCGGCAGGGCTGATCGTTTTCCCCGTAGTGGAGCACGCAGGCGTTGGGGCCGCTGGCAATGATCGGGGAGTAGGCAAACGCTCCGCGGCGGCGGATGAATTCATGGGCGAACTCCGCTTCGATTTCGTGTTCGGACACCCCCGGCTGGACGAAGCGCGCGACGCGTTCAAAACCCGCGCGGGTGATGGCGCACGCATGACGGATGAGTTCGAGTTCGAGGGGATGCTTCACCGCGCGCAGCCGGTGCATCAAGCGGGCCAGCCGGTGATACTGATGCAGGGGGTAGCGCTCGCGCACCCAGCCGACGAATCGGGCCTCGCGCGTCTCGACTTCGATGACGGCGCGCTTGTGCTCGTTGGTGTCGAGCCAGACGTGCTCCGCCTCGCACATCAGTCGGTGGAAGACCCGGGGGAATTCACCCAGCCACGCGACATGGCGGATGCCGGTGACACGCTGGGCGCTCTCGCGCGTCAGCTTGCGACCTTCCCAGGTGGCGATGCGTTCGTCGGTTTCGCGAAGGAACAGGACCTCCCGCTCGAATTCCTCCTCGGCGTCGGGAGCGAGCACCAGGATGGATTCCTCCTGCTCGACCCCGGAGAGATAATACAGGTCCGAGCTGGGGACGAGCCGCAGGCTGCCATCGGCGTTGGTCGGCAGGATGTCGTTGGCATTGACCACGACCAGGGATCGCGGCGGGAGGAGGCGCATCAGCCGACGGCGGTTCTCGACGAAGAGATGCGGATCGATCGGCGCGTGGCGCATGCGGGCGATCCTGAAGAAGACCGGGAACCCCCGCAAGGCGGTCAGGCCTCGAGGGCGGATCCGGCCCCGGGACTTCTCTTTCCGCTTCGCTCTTGTCCGGCGCCTCGATTAGATCACAGCCATATTGATGTCCGGCCCCGACCCAGCCATCGCCCGCCGTCGCCTTTCTGGCGTCGGCGGGCTGCTGCTCTGTCTGGTGGTCTCCGTGCCGGCCGTGCCGGCCCAGGGCCCCATGGAGGCCGGCGTGGGCGGCGGATTGCCTCCGGCGCGAACGCGCGGCGTGCCCGGCCAGTCGGTTCCCCCGATTCCGGCTTCGAGCGGTGTGGACGCGGGACCGTTATTCGATGTGTTTCCCCTGACGCTGCGCCCGGGTCATGGCACCGAGGCCGCGGGGCCGCTCTACTATGATTACGAAGCGGTTGACGAGAGCCTGTGGGGCATCCCGCCGTTCGTCTCATCGCTTCGATCGCGCGACGGCGATCGCAGGGAGATCTTCGTTCTGCCTCCTCTCTTTTCCTATCGTCGGTATGGGGAGGATTCCCGGTGGCAGTTCGCCCAGTGGCTGAACGGCTCGCGGCTGGACCTGATCGACGATCCCGACGTGCATCGGTTCAACCTGTTTCCCTTTTTCTTCTACCAGAATGCGAGCGATCCGGAGCACGACTACTGGGCGCTCTTTCCCCTGTACGGGACGCTTCAGAACCGATTCTTCCGCGACCGGGCGGACTTCGTGCTCTTTCCCGTCTGGCTGGAGACATGGAAGGGCACGATGCGGACGCGAAACATCCTGTTTCCGTTCTTTCACCTGCGGGACGGTCCGGGCCTGAGGGGATGGCAGTTCTGGCCGCTGCTCGGGCACGAGCACAAGCTCCCCGCGACGCGCACGAACCTGGCAGACCAGGTCGAGGTCGTGCCGGGACACGACAAGACGTTTGCACTCTGGCCGATTTACTTCCGCAATCGCCTCGGCCTGGGCACGGACAATCCCACCCGGGTGGATGCGGCCCTGCCCTTCTATTATCTCGAACGATCTCCCAAGCGCGATTCCACGTCCGTCCTGTGGCCGTTCTTTTCCTGGGCAGACGATCGGGCGGAGAAATACCGCCAGTGGTACGCGCCGTGGCCGCTGGTGAGTTTCGCCCGGGGGGAAGGACGGACGCTCGACCGGGTGGCGCCGTTTTTCAGCGTGGGGCACTCGGCGACGTTCGAAGGGGAATCGTACCTGTGGCCGCTTTACCGCCGGCGCCATATCATGACGGCGGATCTGGATCGCGACCGGCATCAGTTCGGGTTGTTCCTCTACATGGATCTCAAGGAGCGGATCAAGGGCACCGACGCGGTGGAGCACCGGATCGACTCGTGGCCGCTGTTTACGTGGAGGCGGGACCGTCTTGGCAACGAACGACTGCAGGTCTTCGCGCCGGTCGAACCCGTCCGCGATGCGACCTACATTCGCCGCAACTGGTCGCCGCTGTGGTCGGTGTGGCGGCAGGAACGAAACGCCGCGACCGGCTGGTCGAGCCAATCGTTGTTGTGGAATTTTTACCGTCGCGACTCGACCCCAGCGGCGACAAAGGGCTCGCTCCTGTTCGGTTTGGTCCAGTATGAAAAGACCTCCGCTGGTCGGCGGTGGCGGCTGTTCTACCTTGGGCCGCGACTGATCCGCCCGAAGCCGGAGCCGGATTCGAACGATCATGTTTCAGAGCCTCGGTGAAGCGATTCTGCTCGGGTTTCGGACCTTCCAGGCGCTGCCACAATTGTGGCATCAGCGGCGGAAAGTCGCCGAGCAATTGTTCGAGATCGGCAACGCGAGCCTTTTCATGGCATGCCTGCTGTCGCTGTTCATTGGGGGCGTGCTGGCGCTTCAAAGCGGGCCGCGCCTTGCGGAGCGCGGGATCACGGGCCTGCTAGGGGGCTTGGTGGGCCTCTCCATGGCCGAGGAACTGGCGCCGGTCATGATGTCGATCCTCATCGCCGGAAGGATCGGTTCGGCAATGGCGGCCGAGATTGGTTCGATGCAGGTTTACCAGGAAATCGACGCGCTGCGGACGATGAACATCGACCCGATCCATTACCTGGTTCTGCCGCGCCTGGTGGCCATCACGGTGGGCCTGCCGCTGCTCGTGGCGTTCTCGATGGTGGTCGGCTGGAGCGGGGGGGCGCTGGTCGCCGTGTTCAATCACCAGGTCGGGATCACGGCCTCGCAATACTTCAGTGACCTCCGCCGCTCCGTGGAGGCGTACGACGTGGCGAAGGGCTTCATCAAGAGCGTCGTGTTCGCCGTCACGGTGGGCGTCGTGTGCTGCCACCAGGGACTCCAGACAGGCGGCGGACCGCGCGGGATCGGGCGCTCGGTCACCAAGGCGGTGGTCAATTCGATCGTCCTGATCCTCATCTTCGACTACGGCCTCACCCGCTTCCTCCTGCTCTTTGACTGATGAAATCCGGCCCACACGGTATCCGCGTCGAGGTTCGCGGCCTGCGCAAGCGCTTCCGGGACCTCGAGGTCCTCCGGGGCATCGACCTCACCGTGGAGGGAGGGGAGATCTTCGTTCTCATGGGCCCCAGCGGGAGCGGCAAGACCGTGCTCCTCCGACAAATCATCGGGCTGGACAATCCGGACGCCGGCGACGTGCTGGTGGACGGCGTCTCCGTCCATACCGATGGCGCCGCGGAGCGCGTCCGGATGGCGATGGTGTTCCAGTCAGCCGCCCTGTTGAACTCGCTGACCGTGGCCGAGAACGTGGGCTTGTACCTGTCGGAGCACCGCCTGCAGCCCGCGCACGTCATCCGGCAGATCGTCTCCGAAAAACTCGAGCAAGTCGGATTGAAGGGATCGGAAGACAAAATGCCGGGGGAGTTGTCCGGGGGGATGAAAAAGCGCGCGGCCATTGCGCGTGCCCTGGTATCCGAGCCGCAGCTCCTGCTGTATGACGAGCCGACGAGCGAGTTGGATCCGCTGCGCGCCGTCGCAATCGGCCGCGAAATCCTGGCACTCAACCGGCGGCTCGGCGTGACCTCGATCATCGTCACCCACGATCGCGACCTCGCCTGTGGGGTGGCCCACCGGGTCGCATTTCTCGCCGAGGGCACCGTTCGCCTCGTGGGTTCTCCGGATGAGCTGCGGGCGAGCGCGGATCCCCTGATCCGCGATTTCCTGACCATTGATTTCTCCGAATCCAAAAGCGCCACGGAACCGTCATGAGAAACACCCTTGAAACACGATTGGGAATCTTCTTCGCCCTTGCCCTGCTTGCCGGCGTCATGCTCGTGGAACTCGCCGGAGGCCTCGACTTCCTGCACCGTGGCATTCGCGTCCGGACACACTTCGGCTCGGTGCACGAGTTGCAGGAAGGCGCGCCCGTGAAGCTGGCGGGCGTCCCTGTCGGGGACGTTCGGGACATTGCGATCGAAGACAACCGGGTCGTTGTCACCCTGCGGGTGCGGGCGAACGCAGGGGTCCGGACGGACAGCAGGGCCAGCATCCGGTTCGCGGGTCTTCTCGGCCAGAACTACCTGTCGCTCTCGTTCGGGTCTCCCAACGCGCCGGTCGTCACCGAGGACACGGAACTGGAAGGGGAGACGACACCGGACCTTGGGGACGTGATGTCGAAGCTCGATGCCGCCGCGGCCAGCGTGGGGGGCATCACCAACATCTTCAGCGGGGACAGCTTTCAGAATCTCCTGGGACCGTTTACCGACTTTCTCAAGGACAACAGCCCGCGCCTGACAGCCATCCTGGGTAACATGCAGGTCATCTCGAAGCAGATCGCCGACGGCGAAGGCACGGTGGGCAAGCTCGTGAAGGACGATCAGCTCTACGTCAACGCCTTTCAGACCGTCACGAACATGAGCGCTGTCGCCGACCGCATCCAGGCCCTGAGCGGCGACGCGCAGCAGGCCGTGTCCGAGGCGCGGCGGGTGGTCGCCGATCTCAGCGCCGGGAAGGGCACCCTCGGCAAGCTGGCGCGGGATGAAACGTTGTACCGCGAGACGACGACGGCCATGACGAGCCTTCGGGAGATCCTCCAGAAGATCAACCAGGGCCAGGGCCTCGCCGGAAAGGTGGTCAATGACGAGACGTTCTACCGGAACGTGAAGGGCACCTTGCAGAAGGTGGAAAAGGTCACCGACGGCCTGGAGGACCAGGGGCCGATCTCTGTCCTGGGGACCGTCGCCGGCACTCTGTTCTGAACCCTCACCGGTCGGCGGCGCCCTCCGCCGTTGTTTCTCGCCGGAAACCCGGGGCTGCGAGTCATTGCGGGCCCCGGTTCGTCATCAGGGCCGCGCGCAGGAGCTCGATGCTCTTGGGCACCGCGATGTCGGGGTCCTCCTTGCCTTCCATCTCCAGGGAAACGTACCCGCTGTACCCGGCCTCCGCGAGGATCCGCGCGATCCGGGGGTAGTCGAGATCGAGCGTGTACCATTCGCCGCCTCCGTAATAGGTCTTGGCCTGGACGAACACCGCCTTGTCGGCGATCGCCGCGAATTTCTCGTAGGGATTCTCCAGGAAATTGCCAGTGTCCAGGAGGGCGCCAAGCCACGGAGACGGGACGGCGTTGAGGATGCGGAGCATGCCGGCCGGGGTGTTCGTCAGTCCCCAATGATTCTCCAGGGCCAGCAGGACCCCACACGCCTCGGCCCTGGCCAGGCATTGTTCGATGCAATCGATGCACCAGCGGAACCCGTCGTCCTCGGTATGCCCTTCGAGCACCGGTTCGATGCCTCGCGCCTTCATCAGATCGTCGAAGCTCGGGATGGTGTTCCATCGGCCCGAATTCAATCGAATGCACGGCGCGCCGAGTTCGTAGGCAATCTCGATGCATTTGAGCGTGTGTTGCACCTCGCGCTCGCGGACCTCGGCGCTCGGATCCACGAAGTCCTGGTGGATGGAAAGGCAGATCAGGTCGATCCCCTGACGAAAGGCGTGCCGTTTCAATTTGCGCAGGATCGCCCGATGTTCCGCGGTCAAAGGCTCGCGTTCGGGAATGTCCATCTGGCGGTGGAGCAGATCGACACCGCCCACTCCGATGCGCGCCGCCTTGTCGATCACGCGTTCGACCGGAACCTTGTCGGTTCGAAAGTGCCAGTAGGAATAGGTCGAGATGCCCAACTGGATCGGCGGTCGCGTGCCGGAAGACGCGGCATCGGCGGCCGCGGCCCGCGGGGAGGGCGCAACCTGCGCAAGACTCGCGGTGGCCGCAAGCGTGGCGGACCCGAGAAACGAACGGCGGGAGAGGTTCATAAAAGAGGAGGATGCCTCCCGGTCCAGGCACCGAAAACCCCAAAGTCACCGCTGTCAATCGTTGCGCGACCGGACCCCGTGGAGTTGCCGGGGTGAGGGCGCTGCTATTTCTGCAAGGATCGATCGCCGCGGCTCGCGGCCAGGTTCTTCTCGCTGACCTGCGAGTTAAGGGTCCAGAAGTCGTACAGAATCCCCACGAGAAAGACCCCGCCGGTGACCAGGTACAAAAGACCGGTCAGCCACTTTCCAAGGTAGAAGCGGTGGATCCCGAAGACGCCGAGAAAAGTCAGCAGGATCCATGCGATGGTGTAGTCCGTCGGTCCGGCCACATATTTGAGATCGGCCGATCGTGCCATCGATGGGATCAGGAAGAGATCGACAATCCAGCCCACCAGCAGGAGGCCCGCCGTGAAGAACCAGATCGTGCCCGAGACTGGTCGTCCGAAATAGAAGCGGTGAGCCCCGATGAAGCCGAAGATCCAGGTGATATAGCCGATCGCCACGCTATGCGTGGGCGGACCTTGCGGAACAGCCTGCATCCCGGCATCCCATCACACGCCGGCCGAGCACACGACCCGGAAATTCGCGATGGAGCGGACGGTCCGGTCGGGCGTCACAGACGAACCGGCCCGCACGGATCGGGGGCGAGCGGGTCCTCCAGGCGCCGGAGCCAATCGGTAAACCGCGGCAACCGAAAACTCAGGATGCCCTGGGCCTTGGAGCAATCCAGCGACGTATCCGGCGAGCGGGGCGCGCCCTGGTAATCCACGAGCGACGCGCGTTCGATACGCCCGCGCAGTTCCGGATGCACGGCCGCCAAACGTTCGCCGATCTCCCATCGGGACAATCTCTCGGCTCCTGCGACGTGGAAGAGGCCTGAGGCGTGCCGGTCCGCGCCCGCGAGGCCGAGGGCGGCCCTGCCGATTTCCCACGCGGCACGGGCGGTGACCTCCGCGGGGATCGGCGAACGGTATTCATCGGTGAAGAGGCGCAGAACGGCGCCGGCCCGCACCGCGAGCAGCATGTCTTCATGAAAAGACCGATCTCCAGTGGGCGAAGCGCCGTAGTTGAGGGAGGTCCGCAGGACGACGTGGCGCGATGACCGAAGGACCGCCTGTTCCGCGTCGACTTTGCTTTGCGCGTACACACTCCGGGGCAGGGGTTCGTCCTCCTCCGTATAGCCTCCCTTCATGCCGTCAAAAACCAGGTCCGTGGAGAAGTAGACGAAGACCGCGTCCCGCAGATCCTCGAGGAGGTGCCGGGTGACTTCGACATTGAGGTGATAAGCCAGGGCAGGGTCGGCTTCGCAGGCAGGGCCGCGTGTCAGGCCCGCGCAGTGAAAGACCAGGATCGGTTGATCGTGGGCCAACCGCCGTCCGACGGCATCGCGGTCGGTGAGGTCGAGGTCCTGGCGCGCCAGCGGGATGACCTCGTGATCGGGGGCGAGTTCGTCCGCCCACCTGGCGAGCTGATGGCCGATGAGGCCCCTGGCGCCGGTGATCCATATCCGCGGTCGGTCCTGGGTTTCAGATCCCATCGCTGGAGGCATCGATATCGCTGGTGTTCGTCACATCAACCGGACGGAGAAATGATGACACGAGATCTCCAGCCGCCGGGAATGATACAGGCGATGGGCGGAGAATCGGTGCACCCCCGAATCGAGGTGGAGCTCCGCGCAACGCCGTCGGCGCGCCTCTTCGATCAACCAGTCCATCAGGCACCCGCCGAGCCCGCGCCCGCGACATCCTGCGGCGGTGACGAGGTCATCGACATAAAGGACGCGTCCCCAGGCGAGGAATTCGCTCACCCGAAAGCCAGCGAGGGCCGCGGGCTGCCCATCCTCCTCGAGCATCACCAGTTCATATCCGCAGTCCTGTTGCTGACGCCGCACGCGTTCCACGATCTCGTCCGCCCGGAGATGGGGACGTAGTTCCAGGAGCAACGGAAAGCACCTTCGAATGTCATCGTCGCTCTCAACACGGCGGGGCCGGGCCTGTCGATGGCAGGGGATGGCCGCGGCCGACGAGGATCCGGAATTCATCTCAGAAAGCGAAGCGTTGGGTGAGACCCGAGTAGGCGTCGATCCGTCGGTCCCGGAGAAAAGGCCAATGAGTGCGGGTGATGTCGACCTTGGCAAAATCCACCGGGACGAGGAGGTTCTCGGCACGATCGCCGGAGGCCTGCGCGAGCACCTCGCCGCTGGTGCCGGCGACAAAACTCCGTCCCCAAAACTCGATGCCATCCCCGCCGGCGGGGCGCTCCAGACCGACCCGATTCGTCACGGCGACGAAACAGCCGTTGGCGACCGCGTGGGCACGCTGGATGACCTCCCAGCCGCCATACTGGCGTTCCCCGTACTCGGCCTTTTCGCCTGGATGCCAGCCGATCGCGGTCGGGTAGAACAGGATTTCGGCGCCCTGCATGGCGGTGAGCCGGGCGCCCTCGGGAAACCACTGGTCCCAGCAGACGAGGACCCCGATCCGGCCGTGGCGAGTCGACCAGGCGCGAAAGCCGAGGTCGCCGGGTGTGAAGTAGAACTTCTCGTAGTAAAGCGGATCATCCGGGATGTGCATCTTCCGGTAGATGCCCAGGAGGGATCCATCGGCGTCGATGACCGCGGCGGTATTGTGGTAGAGGCCGCTGGCGCGCCGTTCAAAGATCGAAGCGATGACCACGACGCCATGGCGGCGCGCCAGGCGACAGAAGGCGTCCGTGGTCGGCCCCGGGATGGCCTCGGCGAGCGCGAAGTTTGCGTGGTCTTCGGTCTGGCAGAAGTACTGGGACCGAAAGAGTTCCTGGGTACAGAGGATCCGGGCCCCATCCCGAACGGCGCGCTCGGCGGCGGCGAGGGTTCGTTTGAGGTTGTCGGCCGGATCCGGTGAGCCGATCTGCTGGAGGAGGCCCAGGACGATCTCCGTGGAGCGACGGGAACGTTTCATGAGGCGGGCAGGACAGGGGCGCGCCCCCCGAGAGGGCCACGACCATCGTCGAGCCACGGCGGCGACTGGCCGGATCGCGCGGGACATGCTGTCCGAACAGCTCCCGGACGTAGATTCCCAGCTTCTCGTTCGTCGGACCGAATCCCGGTTCGTAGAGGTAACGCTCGAGTTCGCCCAAAAGATCCACCGCCGACTGAAACCGCTGGTCGGGGTCCCGCTGAAGGGTGCGTTGCAGGATGCCGTCCAAACGATCATCAATGCGGGAGTCCAGACGGGTGAAACTCGGGACCGGCAGGGTCAGGATCCGCTCCCGCGATTCGTCGGGCGTTTCGGCCCGGAACACGTTGCGACCGAGGAGGAGATGCCCGAGGACGACTCCCGTCGAGAAGATGTCGGACCGCAGGTCGGTCACCTGGAAGTCGGCCTGCTCCGGGCTCATGTAGTCGGCCTTGCCGACGACCACCTCGCCTTCCTCCTGTTTGAGGAGGCCGCGGGCCTTGGCAATTCCGAAGTCGGTGAGTTTCACGTCCCCTTCGAAGGCGATGAGGATGTTTTTGAAACTGACATCGCGGTGGACGATCCCGAGCGAATGACCTTTCGCATCGCTTTTGGCATGGGCGTATGCCAATCCGCGCGCCACCCGGCTGACGATGAACACCGCAAGATCGACCGGCAACTGCCGGCGCTTGTTCTGATGCTGATCGAGGAGCGCATCGAGATTGACGCCGCTGATCAGCTCCATGGCGATGAACAACCGTCCCTCCGCCTCTCCGAGGTGGTAGGTCTGGACGATGTTGGTGTGGATCAGATCGGCCACCAGCTTCGCCTCGCCAATGAAGTTCTCGGCGAACGCGGGCTGCCTGGCGAACTCGGTCCGGATCACTTTCATCGCGACCCGCTTTCGGAACCCGTATGCCCCCAATTGTTCCGCCTCATAGACGATGCCCATCCCGCCCTCCGCGAGTTCGCGGAGGACCTCGTAACGGAATTGATGATCGATGGTGAACAACGCCACGGAGCGCCGATGGTGGGCAGGACGCCCGTTCAGTCAATATCTTGCGCCCAATCCTCACCCACCCCCGGCAAGCGCGGGCGCACCCTCTGCCGGCGGACGGCAGAGGGATGGGGGTGAGGGTCGGTTCGAAGGTCGATTCAACGCCTCGCTACCGCACCCGCAACCGCGCCCCTGCCGGAGTCCAATAGCGCAATCGAAGGGCATTGCCGATCACGACGAGGTCCGACACGCCCATGGCGGCGGCGCTCAGGACGGGATTGAAGAAACCGAGCATCGCCAGGGGGACCGCAAGGGCATTGTAGAAAAAAGCCCAGAACAGGTTCTGCCGGATGGTTCGCAAGGTCGCCTGCGCCAGCCCGACGGCCTCCCGAACGGCGCCGAGGCCTTGGCGCATCAGGACGAGATCCGCGGATTCCCTGGCCACGTCGGTCGCCTGCCCCACGGCAATTCCCAGGTCTGCCTGGGCGAGGGCGGGACCGTCATTGATCCCGTCGCCGACAAATGCCACGCGCCGACCCTCCCGCTGCAGCTTCGCCAGGCAGGAAACCTTCTCTTCCGGGCGGACCCCGGCCCGGACATTCGAATCGGGGATCCCCAGACTGCGCGCCACGGCGCGGGCGGCGGCGGGGGCATCGCCTGTGACGAGAAACACATCAAAACCGTCCCGCTTCAACGCGCTCACGACCTCGGCGGCCTCGCGACGGACCTTGTCCCGAACCTCGGCGACGGCGAGCAACCGGTTGTCCGCCGCCACACCAACACGACTCACGATGGCTTCTCCGGTCGAATCCGGCGCGGTTTGCTCCGCGCCGATGTCGACACCGGTCTCGCGCAACCACGCGAGCGAGCCGAGCCGGTATACCGTGGCACCCCTGCGCGCCTCGATGCCGCGCCCGCGGAGTTCCCGCCAATCCGTCCATGACGATTCGGGGTTCCTGTTCCACCCCGGGGGAACCAGGGAGCGGGCGACGGGGTGGGAAGACCCGCTGGCCAGATCGGCGATGAGTTGCTCGAGAGATCCCGGCTCCGACTGGAATGCCCAGGGATCCGCCGGGCGCCTCGGAGAGCCCGCATCCACTCCCGCGACCGCCCGACCGACTTCGCCCGGACTTCGTTGGGAGTGCGTCGGCGTGAGGACCGGGTTTCTTCCCGCGGACAGACTCATGGCAGGTGCCAGCGCGGGAACAGAAGCCGGTTCGTCCGCTGGCGCCGCTTCGCCGGCCACCCTTCGAACATCTCCCGCGGTAAGTCGGCCTTCGGTGAGGGTGCCGGTCTTGTCGAACACGATCGTATCGATGTGTCCGGCCTTCTCGAGCGCAACCCCATCGCGTACGAGGATTCCGCGGATGGCGGCGGCGTTGGCGCCAGCCATGATCGCTGCGGGTGTAGCCAGTCCCATCGCGCAGGGACAGGCGATGATGAGCACGGCGGTCGCACAGACGACCGCCGCCGCGCCAGGCGAGGCCGGCACCTGCATGGGCCACAACCAATGCCCGAGCCATCCGTGAACACCCCGCATCGCAACGGGTGCCAATCCCCAGGCAAGGGCTGCCCCGATCGCCAGGAGAACGACGACCGGTACAAAGACGCTACTCACCTTGTCGGCCAGGCGCTGAATGTCCGCGCGGCTGTTCTGCGCGCGCTCGACGGCGGCAATGATGTGCGCGAGCACCGTCCCTTCCCCTGTTGCGGTCACCGTCGCCAGGAGGCGCCCATCGGAATTGGCGGTGCCTGCCAGCAGCGTCGCGCCCGGCCCCTTCTCCACGGGCGCGGATTCCCCTGTCAGCATCGCCTCATCGACGGCCGATGTGCCCTCGAGGACCTCCGCATCGGTTGGGACCCTGTCGCCGGGGCGCACGACGATCCGGTCGCCGGGGACAAGGTCCGCGGCAGGCACCTCGGTCTCTTGTCCGCGCTCGTCCACTCGCCGCGCCGTCGCCGGCGCCAGTTCCATCAGGGCGCGCATCGCGGTGGTGGCACGATGCGTGGCGCGTGCCTCCGCATAGTGGCCGACACTGATGAGGGTGATGATGGCGGCGGCTTCCATGAAGTACACGTGGCCCCCCGCACCGGAAAGCAGGACCCACGCGCTGAACAGAAAAGCGGTCGTGGAACCCAAGGCGACGAGGGTATCCATGTTGGCGGCGCCCTGACGCAGTTGGGTCCACGCGCCACGATAGAACCGCGAGCCCCCAATCACCTGAACCGGCAACGCCGCAACCATCGCCAGCCACGGGTACCAGGCATATCGCATCCACCCAAGGCCCCATTCGGCGATCATCAGGAACAGGGTGACACTGCCCCCGAGAAGCATGTTGATGCGCCAGCCGCCGCCCGGACCCGAGCCGCCACCCGTCCCCGGGTCGCCCGAATTACCGGAGTCCTCGATGGGATGAGCCTGGTACCCGGCGAGGGCAACAGCCGCGGACACCGCCCCGGGGTCGGGTGCCGCCCCTTCCTTCCATCGCACCCTCAACCTGCCGGCCTCAAGGTTGACCACGGCGCTCAGGACTGCCGGCACGGATTCCGCCGCCTCCCGAACATGGCGCGCGCAATTCTGGCAGCTCATGCCTTCCACACGGAGGAGGTGGGAGGGACTGGGACTGTCGCTCATGGAAGGCATCCTAATCCGGGTCCGACGTTCACGCGAGCGGCCGATGAACGGGGATCACGCTGAGGTTCACGGCCAGTCCCCCCTGAGGGCAATCGGCCGCCCGCCGCGATCGATCAGATCAGCCCCTGGTAACTTCGCCAGAGTCCCCGGAAGTAATGCATGACGCGCAGCGGATCCGTGCTTTCCGGGATCTCCGCGAGGCAGTAACCCTTGTACCCGCTGGCGACCAGCGACGTGAGCAGCTTCCGCCATGGGTATTCCTCGAGGTAAAGGTCCCGCATGTGCACCTCCATGATCCGATCCTTGACGAGGTCGAAGTTGTGTTCGAACCCGTCGCCCTCGAGATCGCTCTGGTTGGAATTCCAGCATACGCCGACACTGGGATGATCGGCGACGTCCATGATCGTGCGGATGCGGGGCACGAGGTTGGTCCCGCTGCCGTGGACCTCGAGTCGGATCAACTGTCCGTGATTGGCAGCGAAGGCGCCGAGTTCGCGCAGGGACCTTCCGATCTGCTCGAGTGTCTTTTCAACCGGCACCTCGCGTGGCAGCGCGTTCGGGCGGACCTTGACGCCCGTCGCGCCGACGTCCTCGGCAAGAAGGATGTACTCCTTGGTGGCTTCGATGTCCTTCCGGAGCTTCGCCGCGTCGGGAGTGTGGAAATCGAAGGCGCTGCCAAGGCCGAACAACTGGACCCTGGAATCCTCGAATCGTTTGCGGACCGCCTCGCGCTCGGCCTTGGTCAGATCGACCTCCACCTTGTGGGCGTGCGTGGTCCGGAGTTCGACGCCCTGGAATCCGGTCGCCTCACAGTTTTTGATGATGGTCGGGACGTCCCAATTCTTTGCGAGATTGTAGGTCACCATGCCGATCTTCATCTGCGATGCCCTTGGCGTTGGCGGCTGGTCGGCCGCACTCGAATGGGCGGGAGAAAAGGCCAGGCCCGCGGCGGCGGCGGCTCCAGATGTGATAAGAAATTCGCGACGCGATGTCTTCATGGTGGAGGGTTCAGTGGACCATGCGGAGATCGAGATGGGAAGCCCCCACCTGCAAGCGAGCATCCCGGACGGATCGCCAGGGCCTGGCCATTTGTGCGCGTCCCTGACCTTCCTTCATCGGAAACTTTGTCGGAAGCTTTGCCGGCTGAACCGCACGTCGAGTGATCAGAGGTTCACCCACACCAGCTCATCGCAGTCGCCCCAGCAGTTCGCCTGCGAGCCGTTCCTCGGGTCGAAGCTCGACCAGTTTGCGGAGGATCTCCCGAGCAAGTGCCGTGTCCTGCCGGGAGAACGCCGACGCCACGAGCACGGCCTGGGCGTAGCCCCCGGTGTAATCCACGCTCGCGGCGGCGCTGCGCAAATAATCGCTCACCGCGTCGCGCAGATCCCCGGCGTCCTCGCGCGCTAGGCCGTGAAGGTGAAGGTCCCGGGCGCGCCGGAAGGCCTCAAGTCGGATCACCCAGGGATCCGTGCGGGGTTTTCCGACCATGGCCGGGAAGTCAGGATCGGCCGATCGGAGCAGCGTCAGGAGCCGATCGGCGGGAGATCCCGTGGGGTGGTAGGTCGCGGCGGGCGCCTCGAACAGGACGACCGGGCGATCATCCGTGGCGACCTCTCCCCCGGCCGCCAGTTGACGCAGATCATTCGAGCCGGCGATCCGGCAGCCCAGGACGCGGACGGCGGAATTCAATGCGACCGCCGTGAGCGCCGCATGAACCTCCTCGCGGGCGAGCCTGGCTTCCAGTTCGGCAGGATCCCAGGGGCGGTCTCCGGCGCCTCCGATCAGCCCCACCACCGGCACGTCGACATTGAATCTCAGGATCCACAAGCTGGCCTTAGGGAACACCTCAAGAAAGGTCCGTGCGATGTCCCGGAAGCAGGCAAGGTCGAGCTGATGCAGGGGTAACCACTGGCAGGCCAGACCGTTCGCGGCGAGCCTTGCCCGGATCGCGGCGAAATGTTCGCGCGTGTAGAGGAAACCCGCGCCGTCTTCCGCGGGGTGAAAGAGATCCGCGACGATGACATCATAACGGTTGGTCGTGCACCGAACGAATCGGCGGGCATCGGCGACCGACACTCGAAAGCCAGGACGCTTCGTCGGCGAGGCATTTTCCGGTTGGAACTCGGACAGGCAATCGACCACTCCGGGCAGCAACTCCACACCGTCCGCTTCGAGACCAGGAAACGCCGAGGCAGCTCCCATCGTGATCCCCGTGCCAACTCCAAGAAAAAGGGCACGACGAGGTGAGGGATGCAGGATGAGGGGAAGGAAGGCGTGACGCCTGGCGGCCCCGGCTGTCGCGGTGCCCCCCTGCTGAAAGTGATTGTTGACCCGCAGGGCCCGATGCCCGTCCGCGGTGCGAATCACGGCAACGGTTGCCAGCGGACCTTCCTCAAAACGCGCGACAGAAGCCCCGGCCGGCAGTTCGATCAACATCAGCCGGGCTGGCAGAAGCGGCACTGACGCGAGCCCGGCAATGGGCAGGAGCCATCTCCAATCCCGCCACCGCCGGATCGAAAGGCACAGGTACCCCACGGCGAGCGAAGCCAGTGCCAGCTTCAGCCCCACCCATGGCAGTAGCGCACACGCCACCACCGGCCCGGCAAGCGCGGCACCCAGGGTGTTGAGGGCCGCGGCCTGCCCGACTCCGCCGTCCGACCGGCGCGCCGCCTGGACCACACCGCTGAAGATCGCTCCCATCAAAAGGGTCGGCAGAGCAAACACCGCGGCGGCCAGAGCGAATTCGGCGCCTCGCGGACCCAGCACGGATTGCAGGCTCCGCAGCCATCCGGGGCTCCAGGAGATCGCCTGAATCTCCAGGAGGCAGACCCCTCCCAACCCGGCCAGGAGCCCCGGCGGCTCGAACCAATGGGATCTCCCCGCCCGAACCGCGAGACGTTGCAGGCCCGCCCCGACCGCCGTTCCCCCCAGGAATACGGCGAGCGTGCCGGCGAAGGTTTGGACCGTGTCCTCGGTCGTCTGCGCCAGCGCGCGCACCCCGAGCAACTCCCATCCGATGCCCAGCAGGCCCGTCCCGACAGCGACCAGGACGAGCCTCCCACCTGAGAGGGCGGAAACGCGCGGTTCCGCCGGCGTCGCGACCGGCGGGATCGGCGCCAGAGTCTGGAGGCGCGACGCCAGCCACCAGGCTCCCGCACCACAAAGCACCTGGAGCAGGGCCGCGGCGACCAGCGTTCCACGAAATCCCATCGCGGGCATCAGCCACGCAACCGCCACCAGGACACCTGCCATCGCCCCGACCGTGTTCAGCGCATACAACCGGGCGACGGCACATCGGTCCGGCAGACAGGGTGCGATCGCGCGGTCCATGGCCGGAAGCGTTCCTCCGAGGGCGGCCGCCGACGGACCCACGATCCCAAGCGGCAGCAGAAAGGCCACCAGCGCCTGCCGCATGGGCGGAGGTGCAAGCCCGGTGAGGTCCCGCGCGGTGTCATTCAGGACGGGCAGGACAGGGAGCGTCACCAGGATCCACGCGGCGCTGGCGAACTCGAGCGTCCCATACCAATGCGCCGGACGGAGGCTTCGTGAAACCGGTCGATCCAGCAACCAGGAGCCCAACGCGAGCCCGGCGAAGAAGGCCGTCACGACCCCCAACAGCGCCGGGGCCTCGTGTCCGAGACCGGCGCTGAAGATGCGGGTCCAGGTCACCTGGGCGATCAGACCCGGCGCTCCTGAGACCAGGAAGACAGCCGACAACCCCCGGCGCTGAAAAGAAGACCTCATCGAGTCAAGGCGAGGAGGCGGACGAACGGGCATCCGCCTCAGGTCGGCGGCGAGGCATGTTCAAGGTCCGCAACGCGCGTTCGTCCGGGTGTGTCCTGCCCTTCACGCGGCGCCGCTGTGTTCCCGTTCGTCCGTGCCCGGAGACGTCGACGACCGGATGCGTCCGCCGGCAACCGACCAGAGAAAGATCACGAGACACGCGAAGGGAAGGAGCGACAGCAGATCGGGGAGCTGCGGAAATAAGAGATGGTGCCGCTGCAGAAACTCCCCGAGGTCGTAGAAGGGCCTGCCCTGGTCGAATGCCTCCAGGCTGTAGAACGGGTTGTTTCGCGTCGACCACGCATCCATGCGCGTGGCCATGCGCGACATGAGCCCGGCGATGAACGCGATGAGGATCCCGGCGATCGCACCGCCGGCAATGTATCCCGACGCCAGCAGCACGCCCGGACTCTTGTCGCCTTCGGCCGTGATTTCCTCCTCCGTCAACGCGCGGTGCGCCAGTTGATGGCGCAGGCGTCGATCCGCCAGCCATCGAATCAAGCCGCCGACAAAGATCGGGGAGGACGCCGAGATCGGGAGATACACGCCGACCGCGAACGCCAGGGAGGGAATCCCGGACATCTCCAGGGTGATGGCGATCATCACGCCCAACAGGACGAGGTGCCACGGGAGCTCCCTGTTGAGGATGCCCTTGATGATGTAGCTCATCAGTGTCGCCTTCGGCGCCTCGAACTTCTGCACCTCCGTGCCGTCGGGACGCGTTCGGTACATGCCGTTGATCCCCGGATCGACGTACCACACAGGGACCCCGGCATCGTTGACGAGATACTTGCCGGCCGGGCCGCCCGTTGCGTCGGACTTGTGCCAGGCATGGTAGGCGCCCGTGTCCTGGGCCGCCTGGGGTCCGGTCAATCGCTCGAGCGGGCCGGTCGTCTGCACCGGTCCTTGAAGTCCAGGCGCCACTTCGGAAGCCGGCATATACACCGTCGCCGCCTCGTTCAACTGAATCAGGATCGGCCCAAGGGCCACCGCCGAAGCAAGGGCACCAATCAGGATCGCAACCTGCTGCAACCTCGGAGTCGCACCGATCAGGAATCCGGATTTCAGATCCTGCGAGGTCGTGCCGCCATTCGACGACGCGATGCAGACGATGCCTCCGATCGAAAGCGCGGTGACGAAATAGGTCGGGCCGGTCCAACCCACGGCGAGAAAAATGAGGCACGTCAGGAGCAACGTGGCCACCGTCATCCCGGAGATCGGATTGGAGGACGACCCGATCTCGCCGGTAAGTCGCGAGGACACCGTCACAAACAGGAATCCGAACAGGACGATCAGCAGGGCGCCGACGAGGTTCATGTGGAGCGGACGGGCCGCCACGATCAGGGCCAGCAACACCATGATGCCCCCAAGCACCACCTTCATCGGCAGATCCTGCTCGGTCCGCTGCGCCTGTCCTGCCTCGGTGCGACGGCTCGCCGACAAATCGCGAAGACCCGCCCGGATCCCGTGCCAGATGATCGGGAACGAACGCAACACGCTGATGATCCCCCCCGCCGCGACGGCCCCTGCCCCGATGTACAGGACGTAGGCATTGCGAATATCCCCCGGACTCATCCCCGCGATGGGCTGGCCCCCGGGCGCGAGAGGCTCCGAAAGTCCCTCCCCGAAAAACGGATCGCCGGAATCAGGACGAGGTACGCGAGCACCCCGCCCGCGCACATGATCGATGCGATCCGCGGTCCAATGATGTAGCCAACGCCGAGCAGCTCGGGTGTGATCTCCATCGCGATCGACGCACCCTGGAAGGGCGCGCCAAACACCTTCTCCGGCACGTCCCGCCACGCCTTCAATGCCTTCATCAGCGTGTTGTAGACGAGGCCGATGCCAAACCCGGCGAAGATCAATCGCGCGCCGGATGCCAGTTGCTCGGCGACCCGGGCCGTCGCGGTCCCGGGTGCGTTCAGCGCCGCGGCCTGCAGCGAGACGGCGTCCGCGCCGGCCTTCAGCACCTGGGCGCACGCCGTGCCCTCGGGATATTTCAACAGTCCGTGCTGCTGCACAATGAGGGCCCGTCGAAGCGGGATCATCATCAGGATTCCCAACAGTCCCCCAAGCGATGCCACCAGCAGAACCCGCGTGAATTCGAGATCGAACCCAAGGATCATGATGGCCGGCATGGTGACGCCGACCCCAAACGCGATGGATTCACCCGCCGAACCGGCTGTCTGGACGATGTTGTTCTCCAGGATGGTCGCATTCCGGAATCCCAGGAAACCAAACAAGCGGGAGCCCAGTCGGAACAGGGTGATGGAAATGACCGCGACCGGGATGGACGCGCTCACGGTCAGGCCGACCTTCAGGACCAGGTACAAGGACGACGCCCCGAAGATCACGCCGAGGATCGTCCCGAGGATCACCGCCCGGGGGGTGAGTTCGGCGAGCCGCGCGGTGGCCGGAATGAACGGCTGATACGGCGGGGCCGACTCGGCGGCGTTGCGAACAGGCATGCTCGACGCAGGCTACCGAGAGGTCCCGATTCCGTTCAACGCCCTTCGACGTGGGACTCTTCAGTTCCCTTGCCTCGTCTTCTTTGCGATCCTTCGTCCGTCCTTCGCCTGCACAACAACACGCGAGCACCGGAGCACCTGAATTCACACGTCCTGTGGAGGACCGTTTTCCATCGGCGACAGTCCGCCTTGTGGCCGCACTCGCGCTTGGTGTCGCGGGGTGCGGTCATCCGGAGGATCAGGATGCCGTTGCCAGCCATCGACCCAACGTGGGGCCCTCGGCCGGCCTCGCGACCCCGCCTCCACCGCCGGTTGCCGTCACCAACGAAGGGAAGAGCGTCGAGTCGTTGCCAGGCCAGGCTTCTTCCGTCAGCCCCGATGATCCGTTCGCCACCCGTGCGGACCGCGCGGCAGGCCTGATGCGGCAGGGCGATCAGGCCCTGCGCGAGCAGCGCCCCGCGGACGCCGTGGCGGCGTACCTCGCGAGCCTGAAGATCGATCCCGAGTCGGAGGCGGTCCATTTCAACCTTGCGATCGCCCTGGTCCGAACCGGGCACACCAACGAAGCCATCCAGCATTACAGCGAAGCCCTTCGCCTGGCGCCGGACTACGCCGAGGCCCACAACAATCTCGGAAACCTCCTGGTCCACCTGGGTCGCGCCGCCGAGGCCCTGCCCCATCTCCAGGAGGCTGTCCGCATCAATCCGGATCAGGCCCTGAATCACAACAACCTCGGGACCGCGCTCGGCAGGTTGCGGCGCACCACGGAGGCGCAGGCGGAATTTGAAAAGGCCGTCAGCCTTGATCCCAACTACATCGAGGCTCGATTCAACCTGGGCAACGCCTACCTGGTTCAGGGCGACCGCGCCTCGGCGGCCCAGCAATTCACCGAGATCCTGCGGGTGCATCCGGATTTCGAACCGGCACGCCGGCAGTTGCAGCGCCTCGCCTCCCCGCTTCCTTGAACCACGAAGGCGCCGTCTTGTGCTTCGTGCTGATCGCCTGCGGGGCTTGCCAAAGGCCGCTCGGTCAGTGTCAGCTTCCTGCCTCTCATGCATACCCGTTCAAGTCTCGTCCATCGCCTCATCCCCTGGCTGGCGATTGTGACGACCACGACGGCCGCACGCGCCGAGTGGTCGTGGATCTGGTCACCCGATGCCAACGCGAAGCAGGTGATGCTCCGCCGGGTCTTCGACGTGCCGCAGGGAGCCGCCGATGCGCGGTTGATTGTGACGTGCGACAATGGCGCGCGTGTCACGCTCAATGGCGATGATGTCGTCAACAACGAGGACTGGAATTCGCCTTCCCAGGCCAACGTCAGCCGACGGCTCCAGGTCGGGCGGAATGAACTCCTCGCCCAGGCGCGCAACGAGGAGGGTCCCGCGGGCTTCCTCGCGCGCCTGCGCTACGGAACGCCCGACGGCCGTCAGGTCACGATCGAGACCGACGACGCGTGGGAGGCCTCCGCGCCCGGCGGAACCGAATGGCGCCCGGCGCGCGTTGTCGCCGCATATGGTTCGGCGCCGTGGGGCGATCCGCTGGGAGTTACCCCGGCCCGTTCCCTCGTCGTCCAACCCGGGGACATCCAGACCCTCCCCGGGTTCAAGGTCGAACTGCTGCACGTGGTCTCCAAGCTCGAGGAGGGTTCCTGGGTCAGCATGACGGTCGATCCCCGCGGACGCATCATCGCGTGCGATCAATACGGCGGTCTCTTCCGTCTCACGCCGCCGGCCATCGGGTCGGGGACCGAGGCGATGGTGGAACAACTCAGGAACCACGTGGGAGGCGCCCACGGCCTGCTCTATGCCTTCAACAGCCTCTACGTCATGGTCAATGAACAGGCCGGCCGCTCCGGTCTCTGGCGGCTCCGCGACACCGACGGCGACGGCGAATTCGACCAGGAGGAACAACTCCGAAAAATCCAGGGCGGCGGCGAGCACGGCCCGCACGCGATTGTCCTCTCGCCGGACGGCAAGTCCCTCTACGTCGTCTGCGGAAACCACACGAAGCTCCCTGAGCATCTCGAACTCTCGCGCGCAGCGCGGCGATGGGACGAAGACCAGATCCTCCCGCGCATGTGGGACGCCAACGGCCACGCGCGCGGCATCCTCGCGCCGGGTGGCTACATCTGTCGCACGGACCCGGACGGCAAGGAGTTTGAACTCTTCAGCGCCGGATATCGCAACGCGTATGACTTTGCCTTCAACAATCTCGGCGACATCATCACCTACGATTCGGACATGGAATGGGATGCGGGCCTTCCGTGGTACCGGCCAACGCGGATCTGTCTCGCCGCCAGCGGGAGCGAATTCGGCTGGCGCTCCGGTTCCGGCAAGTGGCCATCGTATTATCCGGACAGCCTCCCGTCCCTCGTGGACATCGGTCCGGGCAGCCCGACGGGCGTCGCATCCGGCAGCCAGGCGAAATTCCCCGCGCGCTATCGCGACGCCATCTTCGCCAACGACTGGACCTACGGCACGATGTACGCCATTCACCTCACCCCGGAAGGCGCCGCCTACCGGGCCGTGCGCGAGGAATTCCTGAGCGGGAAACCGCTTCCTCTCACGGACCTCGTCGTCAATCCGAGCGACGGTGCCCTGTACTTCGCCATTGGCGGCCGCCGCACGCAGTCGGCCGTGTACCGTGTGACCTACACGGGGACCGACAGCACCGATCCCGGCCCGGCGCCGGTCGAGACGCCGCAACACGCGCTGCGACGGCGCCTGGAACTCCTGCATCGCGAAGGCACCGGACCCGAGGCGGTCAGCCAGGCGTGGCCGCACCTTGCCGATCCGGATCGCTGGGTCCGCTTCGCCGCCCGGGTGGCGATTGAGCGTCAGCCCGTGGAGACCTGGGCCCACTACCTCACGGATGAGACCCGACCGTGGGCCGTGATCGAGGGCGCCGTCGCATTGGCTCGAACGGGCGGACAACGCCATCGCGACAACCTCCTCGAAAAACTCCACAAGCTCGACTTCACCGCCCTGGATGAAGCCGCCCAGTTGGCCCTCCTCCGGGCCTACGAACTCACGATCATCCGCATGGGCGCACCGGAGGGTGAAGCGCGCCGCAAGACGGTTGAGCGCCTGGACGCGCAGTTCCCCGCGCGCACGTGGGAACTCAACCGGGAGCTTGCGTACACCCTGATCGCGCTCGAATCGCCGACCGCGGTGCCGAAGACGCTTCAGTTGATGTCGGTCGCGCGCAACGAGGACCTGCAATTCGCCAGCGACGAACTCCTGGCGCGCAACGCCGGTTACGCCAGCGCGTTCAACGAGGCGTCCGAGAGCCGTCCCAACCGCCAGCAGATGGCGTATGCCTATGCGTTGCGGGTGGCGCACAGCGGCTGGACTCCCGCCCTGCGTCGCGTCTTCTTCGCGTGGTTCCCGCGCACGGTCGCGTGGCACGGCGGCAACAGCTTCCGCGGCTACATCAACAACATCCGGTCCGAAGCCCTTGCGAACGTCCCGGATGCCGAGGAACGCGCCGCCCTTGAAAAGATCGCCACCCGGAGCGTGACGCCCGACGTTGCCCAGGAGTTCGCTCCGCCAAAGGGGCCCGGCCGTGATTACACGGTCCAGGATGTGGTGGAAATGGTGGGCGGCGGTCTCCACGGCCGCGATTTCGAGGATGGCCGGCGGCTGTTTCACTCCGCCGCCTGCTTCTCCTGTCATCGGTTCAATGGCGAGGGCGGCGGCGTGGGGCCTGATCTCACGACGTCCGGTTCGCGGTTCTCCCTGCGCGACCTTGCGGAGAACGTCGTCGAACCGTCCAAGGTCATCTCCGACCAGTACGGCAGCGAGCAGGTCGAACTCAAGGATGGCACCATCCTGATCGGCCGGGCCTACGACGAGAACGGGAAGATCTACGTGGTCTACGACCCTCGAAACCCGGATGAAAAGGAGAGCGCTCCCTTGAGCGAGGTGAAGAGCCGCAAGCCCTACCCGGTGTCGCTGATGCCGACGGGCCTTCTCAATGGCATGAACCCGAATGAGGTGGAGGACCTCCTCGCTTACGTCCAATCCGCCGGGAATCCCCAGGAGACCGCGTTCAAGAAGTAAGACGCGGCAGGTGCTCTATCTCCCTCCGGGCAGTATGTGTTGAGCGTGAGCCGCCGCCTTCTCCCTCTCCTCCCCTCCGGGGGGAGACGGTTGGGGTGAGGTGGGCCCGGGAGGTCCCCGGGACCCATCGCCCCCGGAGCGCGGGCTTCAGCCCGTATCGGCGCTCGGAGGAACAGCGTCTACGAATTGTCCAAAGACTCGTCGGTGAGTCCGATATGGAAGCGGCGTGAACGCCGCGCTCCGGTACGATGGGGCACGATGGGGTCAAACATAACGCCAACTTCGCCGTGAGGATTGACCTCCCCGTCCAAATGCGGAATCTCAACTCATGCGCCTCCGCGTCCCCTCTGCATCGCGTCCTTGTCTTCTCTCATTTCTCCTCATAACCACGGGCGCGATCGATTCCCGGGCCCAACAAGGCCCGATCATTTCACCCGAGATCCAGCCGGACCATCACGTGACGTTTCGCCTGCGCGCCACCAACGCCACCCAGGTCACTGTTTCCGGACAATTCCAGAACGGCGCGATTCCACTCACGAAGGATGACCAGGGGGTCTGGGCCACCACGGTGGGACCGATCGATCCCGGCGTGTATGAGTACAGCCTGAACGTGGACGGGGTCTCGATGATCGATCCGGGCAACCGGGACATCAAACCGATGCGCAACCCGCGCACCAGCATCCTCGAGATCCCGGGACATCCGCCGCTGCCATTCGACTTCCAGGATGTGCCGCACGGCACCGTGCACCTCCATTGGTACGCCTCCAAATCTCTCGAAAGGCGCCGCGCCTTTCAGGTGTACACGCCGCCGGGTTACGAGAAATCCGGCAATGAGTATCCCACTCTTTACCTCTTTCACGGTTCGGGAGACAACGAGGCGACGTGGGTGGCTCACGGACACGCGCACTGGATCCTGGACAACCTGATCGCGCAGGACCGCGCGAAGGCGATGGTGATTGTGATGACCGATGGGCACGCCGTTCCGCCCGGGGAACGGAGGCGACAACCGGGAGAACGCAATCGCAACACCGAGGCCTTTGAGAAGGACCTCCTCGAAGATGTCATCCCGCTGGTGGAATCGATCTACCGCGTCCGGAAGGATCCAGTGAATCGGGCGATCATTGGACTTTCCATGGGCGGCGGGCAGTCGCTCCAGATCGGCCTGACTCATCCGGAACTCTTCGCCTGGGTCGGCGGCATGAGCAGCGCGGTGTTCAGTCCGGAGGAGACCCTCGCCACAGTCCTCGGCGATCCGAAGAAGACCAACGACTCCCTGAAGCTGCTGTGGTTCGCTTGCGGCCGGAGTGATTTCCTGCTCGCGCGGAACAAGCAATTCGACGAACTGCTCACCCAGCACGGGATCCACCACGAGTTTCACGAAACCGAAGGCAATCACAGTTGGCCCGTGTGGCGGGGGTATCTTGCGGAGTTTGTGCCACTGCTGTTTCAGACGGGCTCTCAGGAGAAGAAGGGTTCGTGATGAATGACGCTGTTCCTGGAGGGTCACCCTCCTGAGGCCGGGTGAGGAATGCCGCTCCATCTCTACTGCAGGACTTTCGCAAGGGATCCATGATGCAGGCGCGGTGAGGTCGGGACGCAGATGCGACCTTCGCGTCGTTCTGTTCTCTCATGAGAGGAACAGAAGATCGCGAAGGTCGCCAGGAGGTCCGGGTCCCTTTGACCCCGCCTGCCCGCCTATTTTCGAATCCTGAGCCGGATGTCGTGATCGGCATCGTCCGGTTGGATGAGCACGTCACGCGCCCCTTCGTACCCGTCCGCCTCGAACCAGAAGAGCACCGGTTCCTCCGGCGCCTGTTCCCATTCGAACCGGCCCTCTGCGTCCGTGTGGGTCGACCAGTCGTACATTCGGAGTCCGTCGTTGTCGCTGTCCGTTCGGACCACGGCGTTGCGCAAGGGCATGCCTTGCGTGTCGGTCACGCGACCGCGAAAGACGCGGCCGTGGTCCAGCGTGAAGTCGGACTGCACCTGCGGATCCGTCAGGGGGACGGTGCGCTTCCGCGGGGCGAACCCCGGAGCTTCGATCACGAGATGGACCTTGGGAGCGTCGTCGAGGATTCCGTCCCGCGCCCAGGTCTGGCCGAGGCCCGCGAGTTCGAAGCGGCCGTCCGCGGACGACTCCGCCCGGTGGCGCAACGGATACCCGAAGTTATGGACCTCCCGGATCGAGGCACCCGGCACAGGCGCGCCGGCTTCGTCCCGCACCGTCCCGGTGATCGTGAATCCCCGCTTCAGCACGAGGGTCGTGTTCATGGAGTCCGGCCCTCCGACCGGGGCCTGTCCCAGGGTGACGGCGTAGCCGTCGTGCATCACATACAGGCTGACCAGGTGATAATCCCTCGGAATGTGGCTGGAAGCCCAATGGCCGGATGCGTCGCTTTCTTCGACGGCATCGCGATGATTCAGCGCGATGCGGCGCGAGTCCCGGGAGTCCCGGGAGTCTTCCGCCGACCTTTCGAACAGGATTCGCGCCCCGGACACCGGGTTGCCCTCTTCGTCGGCCACGGTCCCCCCGATGGTTGCCGCGGGGGGCAGTCCCACCCTGAATTCTGTCGGGAACTTTCCCACGTTCCATTGAACGACTTCCGGAACATATCCGTCGGCGGTGAAGAACGCGTTCATGCCGTGGTCCGGGTCCCGACGATTCGGCTCCGGAATCGTGGAGCGACCGTCAGCGTCGGTGACTCGCTCGTGTCCTTCAGGTTCACCGCCGGCGAAAAAGTACACGGCGCTGATCTTCGCCCCCGCGATGGCCGTCCCGGTTGCCTCGTCCACGACCTGGATGTTGACTCGGATCTGCTTTTCGGCGGCGGCTCCCTGCCGGACGGCAGAATTCAGAAAGGCCGCGCGGACTGCGTTTGGATCGTCGGTCGGCTTCCCCCCCGGGGACTGGGCAGCCGCGGATCGGGCAGTGTTCGGACTCGTTGAAGGGACGGGATTGGGAAGAAACTGGAGGAGGAGAGCGGCGACGCCTGCCGCGCCGCCAGCGGTGACCGCCCAGCGGAATCCGGGGCTACGCAAGACCTGTGGAAGCGGCCGTTGGATGCCCAACGCGCCTTGGGGCGCGACGTGTTCCGCATGATGAGCCAGGACCCTCGCTGCGAGATGCTCGGGTGCAGGTACTGACGCGGACTGCGACAGCAGCGCCTCGAGAGGCGCGGCGGCGCACGTCACCCCTGCGAGGGCGAATTGTGCCCGAAGCTTCTCGAGGGCTCGACTGACCCGCATCTTCGCGGCGTCCTCGCTGATCCCGAGGAGTCCGCCCAGGTCCCGCATGGATTTGCGGTCGAAAAAACGCAGGAGGAGGACCTGCCGGTCCGGCGCCCCCAGCATGTCCAGCGCCTGGTCCAGGTGCGGAGCGAGTTCACTCCAGAGGGACGGTTGCGGCTCGCCCGTGAGGGGTTCCATGGCGGATTTGAGTTCGCGTTGGTGACGTCGGGATTCGGAACGCCAAAGGTCGATCGAGACATTGAGGGTTGTCCGGTGCAGCCAGGCGACCAGTTCAGGTTCGCCCTTGAATCGCGGCGTCCCCCCGGCGAGCCGCGCAAACACGGTCTGCGTGGCGTCCTCGGCCAGCGCGCTGTTGGAAAGCCGTCGCAAGGCGACGGAATACACGAGCCCCGCGTAGGTCTTGACGACTTGCGCGAAGGCGTCGTCGGAACCTGTGTTCCGATACGTGAGTAGGTGTTCGGCTCCGTTCATCGTCACCCGAATAAACGGTGCCGGTCCGGAAAGGTAACGCGCAGGCGATGCGCCCCGGATCAACCGGCGTGCCCGCGTATCGCCGGCGCGTCCGGGTTCACCTCGGGGCCGAAGTACCGAAGTGTGACGAGCGGTTCGGTCTCGCTCGTGTTCTCGTAGGTCACCCCGGCGGCGGCCCCGTCGGCGCTGCAAAAGTACTCGTCCTCGGTGAGTTCCTTGAAGCGGATGAGGTTGGGGCTGTTGAGGGGCTGCCTGTTGATGCGGCCGGTGCCCTGGACACAGATCAGGCCGTGGGCGCCCTTGTCCTTGACGGTCGCCTTCACACCCGGATTGACAGTGAGTTCCTTGGCTGTGAAGAGCTGGGCACCGTCAATCTTGCCGTAGACGATCCACCGATCCGTGTAACCGCCCTCGGCGGTATCCGCGACGGGGATCGGTTCGAGGTAGTGATGGTCCTTGAAGTGCTCGTCGCAGTTGCCGTCCCAGTCGAGTTGGTCGACGATGAAATCGAGGTCCTGGTGGTGCTCCTTCGGCATGTCCTTCACGAGGAGACTCCAGGGGACATAGCGTCCTTCCACCATGCTCTGGTACATGGCAAAAACATCACTGCCCCATTGGGGTTCATAGGTGCAGAGACTGCCAGGCGCATGAAGGAGACACGGCGGAATCAGCCAGCCGGTTCCGGGCTTGAGGCGGTAGGCGCGGCTGAGGTCGACGATGCCGTTGTCGCCACGGTTCCAGTCCTCGAGGCACTTCCGGACCTGCTCGCGCGTCGTCCCGGGCTCAAGACCCATGAAGGTGTAGGGGAAGTTATTCCCCACGTTGTTGTGTTGCGGCGGGAAATAGTAGGACTCGGGCTTTCCCTCCTGGCCCACGCGCCGGGCCTGCTCGGCGTTCTGATGCATGTGATGAGGGATCGGTCCCATGTTATCGAAAAACTTCGAGTACACGGGCCATTTTCCGTAGCGGGACCAAAGGCTGCCCCCAATAAGGGTCGCGCCGACATCCTCGACGGCCTTGCGCAGGGTGAAGCGCTCAGTGCCGACGACGCAGTAGCTGAGTCCTTCATCCGGCACCCTTCCTTCATTGGCGGCCTCGGTCGTCGACGCGAACCAGCGTTCGTCGATCCCGCCGCGGTGGGCGCCATAGGCGTAGGTGTCGTCCGGGTGCAGTTTCAGGCGGAGCCCCGGCTGGAGAAAGGATCGAGGCACCCAGTTGGGCGCGAGACGGAGGACGCCACCCGTCCTCGACAATTCGGCCTCCACCTTCGCCTTCGTGTTGCCTGTGACGGTCTTCAATGGATCGACGGTATTCATCATGGGGATCCCATGCCCATGCGCGGCACAGGAAGACGCCCGGGAACCTACCGAGAGCGCCGCCCGCTGGGCCACAGCAAAACCAGCGGTGACGGGATCGCACGAGGCGTTGATCGGGACAGGGCGAAGCTCGTCAGGGTGCGAACGAGAAGGCGAATTCGGCGACGACGCGCCCTCCGATCAGGTGTTCGTCGATGATACGATCGAGAACCTCGGGGGTGCAAGAGTGGTACCACACACCGTCCGGATAGACGACGGCGATGGGTCCGCGCATGCAGATCCGGAGGCAACCGGCCTTGGACCGATGCACAATTTGCCGCGGACCGGCGAGGCCTCTTTCCTTGAGCCTCTCCTTCAGGTGCTCCCAGGAGGCCAGGCCGATCTCACGGGGGCAGCACTTCGCTTCGGCCGGTTCCACGCAGAGGAAGATGTGATGCGATGCGCGCCCAATCCCGATGGCCGCGGCGGCCTGCCGAAGCGGGTTGTCGGGCGCGTGTTCCGGGAGGGGCATGGAGTTTGGGCGGCGGTCGATTCCCAGCCGATGCAACCCGGGAAGGCGATCTTCGACAAGTCACCTCTGCCAGCCAAGGGGTCGGTTCTTAGGCTTGCATAGTTCATAGAGGTCTTGCGAAAGGCGACCGTCCGCGAGCCCGCGAAATCCTTGGCAGGCGCGATACCGTCGGGTCGGACCGCGGCCTTTAGGCCGCTTCAACGGGACGGGACGGCGGCCGACAAGAACTTCGACGCGCGTGCCGTCGGGGTATTGAAGCGGCCTGAAGGCCGCGCTCCGCATCCTCGGCAGCGGCGGTACGCATGTTGAAGGTAACCTCCTCTCCCACCGGACCTGCAGCAGGTCGCAGGATTGGCTCGACCGTCATCCCGCGCCTGCGGGACGGGGATGCTCCGGTCTCGCCGCCTCGGCCCCGCACAAAATCCCTCGTCGCAGGGCCCTTCCTACTTCTCAGACGGGCTCTTAGTGCGTGATTCGCCAGATACAGTTGCCTCCATCGTCGGTGACAAGCAGCGCGCCCTCCGTGCTCACGGTGACACCAACCGGCCGACCCCAAACCTCGCCGCCCGGGGTCACGAAACCGGTCATGAAATCGACATACTCGCCCGTGGCCTTCCCATTCCGGGTTGGGACGCGAATGACCTTGTACCCGGTCCGCCGCGACCGGTTCCAGGATCCGTGCTCAGCGGCAAAGGCATTCTCCCGGTACTCGGCCGGGAACGAATCGGCATCGTAGAAGGCGAGATCCAGCGAGGCCGAGTGGGCCTCGATCAGGACGTCGGGTGTGAGGACCTGGGGCTTCAACTCCGCGTGGCGGTCCGACAGCCGGGGCTCCTTGTGCCCGCCCATGTAAAACCACGGCCATCCGTAGAAACCGCCCTCCTGCACCCGCGTGACATAGTCCGGCACCAGGTTGTCTCCCAGCCCATCGCGCTCGTTCACGGACGTCCACAGGTCGCCCGTCACCGGGTGGATGGCGAGACCCACCGGGTTTCGAATGCCTGTCGCGACAACACGCTTTTCTTGCCCCTCCGGATCAAACGCGAGAATGCGGGCCCGGTCCTTTTCCGGATCCTCGGCGATGTTGGACCGGGAACCGATCGACACGTACAGGGTCTCTCCGTCCTTCGTGAACACGATGTCGCGTGTCCAATGCCCGCCTCCCTGGAGGTGTCCGCCGCCTGGCAGGTCGATCAGTTTCTTGCCCTTCCCTTCCGCGCGGGTCTGTCCGTTGTGATATGGCCAGCGCACGACGGAATCCGTGTTCGCGACATAGATGAACTTCGGTTCATCGCCCGACGGATGAAACGCGATGCCAAACGGCTGATTCAAATTGTCCACGAAGACCTGCTGGAACTCGGGTCGGCCATCGTGATCGGCATCGCGAAGGAGCCGCACGCGATTGGCCCGGCTTTCGGACACGAAGAGGTCACCATTGGGCGCCGTGACGATGACACGCGGCTGGACGAGGTTCGTGGCGAACAGTTGCACGCGAAACCCGGGAGGGACCTTGGGCCATGCGTCCGCGGGTCGGGGGATCCCATGGGGCTGGTTGTCTGCCGACTCCGACGGAGCCGGTGCAGGAAGATCCTCCACGGTCAATCGCCGCCGAACCCCCGGCGCGTCCTCCGACCAATCACCCATCGCGCGCTTGCCGGTGAGGACGCGTCCATCGGCCGTGTCGGCAGACCGGGCGACCGGCAGCCAAAGGAGAACCCACATGAGAAAACTTGGAACACCCCTCCGCCACGGCGACGAAGGAGTGGGAGTGGGAGTGGGAACGCTTGAGTGTGGTGAATTCATGGGTAATCGCATGTGGGCCCTTCAGGCGCTTCCTGCTGGCACGCCAGGCGCTGGAAAAGCCGTGCCGTTACGCCTGTTCTCATGGCGCCAGGCGCTGTTGTCTCGGCCCCAAGCACTAAAACCTTGTCAGCACCGCAATGGGGCCCTGACCCGGGACGTCCTGCCGCGTCGGCACCGGAAAGACTTCGCCCCCGGTCCGAAGGGTCTCCGCCGCCGCCAGATCCAGGAGATCGACGGCGCGTGGATCGACCCGATCCAGGAACATCACGTTAGCGGTATCGGCCTCGTAGGTTCCCCACCGATGTTCATCCAGCGCGACGACGCAGCGGCCAGCACGGCCCTGACAGGCAGCAGCAACAGCGGGTTCAATATCATTGGTGGCGCCGCCCCTCGCCAGCTCCTGTTCAACAGCGCTCAGCGCCCGGTGCCGGGTCGTGGCGAACCTTGGTTCCATGACGGCCCAGGCGGCCTCCAGAAGCTGACCCGGCTGCAGCCCGTCGGGGTTGCCAGCGATGACAGCGTCGACGAGATGGGGATAGGAATTCGCCTGCCGGTAGAGGGGGAGATAGTACTCGACGCAGGCGAGCAGAAGGGGGACACGTTCCCGATTCAGGTGGGGCTTCAGGGCTCGGTCGACTCTCAGAAAGAATCGAAGCGTCCGCTCCTTGGCTTCCTCGCGGGAAGCGCCCTGTCCGTGGGTAACCACGGTCTGTCCCCCCCGGCTGCCCGGCTGGCCGGCATGCACCTGAAGGCTCTCCTCAGGGTTGTCGAATTGCAGCGCCGCGTCCTGAGATTGTGGCACGTCCGGGAGCGCCACGGGCTCGAGTTGATGCCTCCGGGCACGGTACAACCGGACCGAATTTCTGCTGAGCGCCAATACAAGAAACTCCGCTTCCTCGGTCCACATCGGCAGCAGAGGTTTCAGATGAAAACGCGGTCCGACAAAGGACTCGTCGTGGACGGAGTACGTCGTCCTGTGGGTCCGAAAGAGATCCTTCGCGGAGAAGAACGCGACGCCGCCGTATGGGTGCTGCCAGAACGGGTAATCGTCGACCAAGCTCTCCATCGGGTGCAGCAGTGGATTGGTCACCCGCGGATCGAACCCGGCTGTTCGGAGTTTCTCCTCGGCTTCGGAGAGGAGCAAACGCAGTCGGTACGGGCTTTCGCGGGTCTCTGGGCCTCCACGGGCTGTCGCCAGATAGACGGAAACGCAGGGGGCGGGTCGCGGCGAGGCCGCGAGGCGGACGAGGTCATCCTTCAGTATCGGTTCCACAGGCTTGGAAGTTGAAGACGCGTCTGGCATTTGTGCCGCCCCAGGTCACTTCCCTGCGGGCTTCTCCTCGAATTGAGCCTGTGCTGTGCCAGTGGAAGCTGGCGACGACGAAGCAAGATCCCGGGTCGGTGGGCGCCACCATGGCCCCCCGCGGACCGGGTGTACCGGCCCCGGGAAGCGTGACACCCCGGACCTGCCGCCGAATGCGCGAAAGCCGTTGAGCCGTTGAATGCCGGGCCTTCGGGAGGACCGTCTCCCGCGCGAGGAGACGGTCAGATCCCGATTGCAGGCTGCAAGCGGCGCCTTCGTGGATCCCTCATTCCGCAAGGGTGATCGTATGCGGTGCGCTGGAGGCGCCCTGGGATCCGCAACGATTCTCAGGCGTGCCCCTGAGGCACGGGCACGATGACCATCCAGGAAACGCCGAAACGATCGGCCGTCATTCCGAATCTCGGTGAGAAGAATGTCTTGGCCATCGGCATCTGGACCTGGCCGCCGTCCGAGAGGGCGGCGAAAAGGCGCTCCGCCTCGGCCTCGTTCGTGGCGCTTATCGAGAGGGCGAATCCCTGGAAGGAGGGATGGCCGGTGTTGCGGCCATCGGACGCCATGACAGTGGATTCGCCGATCTTGAAGGCCGCATGCATGATTTTATCGCCGGAGGCGGGAGGACAGTGGCTGGGATCCGGGCTTTCCTTGAACCGCATCTTCATGAGGACCTCGGCGCCGAGCGTCTTGTGATAGAAGTCAAGCGCCTCCTCGCAGCGGCCGTCAAAGAAGAGGTAGGGGTCGATGGATCGTTGATTTGGAGTCATGGTCGTGAGTGGGGTTGATGGAGATTGATTTGAATAAGAGTCGTCTCGGTCGCTTCTAAGACGAACGCAAGGCAGCCCGCAGGACAGGTGTGCTCAACAATTTCCAGTGGCGGGGAGTTGTAGGCAACGCCGCCGCGGATGCCAATTCCTTTCGAGGCCGAACCTGGGGGCAGCCGCGGTGGCGGCCCCCGGCGGAGGTGACAGCACCACCGTCGGCGGGCCGGCCGGACCTAAATTGCCGGCTTGACTCCCACGGATCCGGAAGGTTTAAGGGACCGGTCCAAGAACGAGGGATGATGAAGGCGGTTTTCGAGACGTCGATTGAAGTCGCGCGACGAACGGAGTCCGCTTTTTCGGAGAGGCCCCGCCTGTGATGGAGGTCGTTGATTGGCCGAGCTTGACAAACCTGATCTTCAATCCCGGCACCTGGGATATCACTCCGACAGGCTCCACGGAGAACACCCCCGCGAGGACGCGTTTGCTTTTGCGTGGCAGACGGAGAACGCAAAAGAGCCCGGTCCGCTGGAACAACTGTTCCCGAAGCCCATTTCGCCCCAGACGGCGAAGTCGGCGGCGACTGTTATTCAATGGCTGGGCACGCCGACCGGCATGGCCTTTCTGCGCGGCGTCGTCCGCAATTCCCCTGATGTCGCCGAAGGGCTCAGCCCATCCCTGAAGGCTGCGAAGATCGCCCTCGAAGCCCGCGAACAGGCGCTCAACGATCCCAAGCGAAAGCGTCCCCTGAGCGGAGGGGAGGTGCCTGGCTCCGGTTCCGGTTGGCTCTGGGGGCTGGGGATCCTTGTCCTGCTGATGATCGAGGCGGCGGCCATCTATGTGATCTTTTTCCGGTGAGCCCGGTCCGCCGGGTTTTCCGAATGAATCGCATCGGAACCGTCTATGCGGAGCGGTTCCAGACCCTCCTGAGTTCGCTCAGGTCCGCTTTCTTACGCCGGCGGCCACCCGTTCTCCCTCGACGGTATGACCCTCCTCTTCCAGGCGTCGTCGGTGCTCGGTGAGTCCGCCGGGAAACTTCGGATTCAGCCGGCGGCCCGGCTTCAGCACGCGCCACCAGGGAGTCACCCGCTTGTGTCCATCGCGTTCGTCTTCGGCGGCAGCATGGGCCGCGATCCAGGCGAAGATGCCCGTCGTGATGGGACAGGCGGTGGTCGTGCCGTGGCGCCGGGCCAGGACCTCGCGGATCTCGTTGACCGTAGCGGTTTGGCCCTTGCGAATGGTCCGTATCGCCGCGTCCACCTCGCGGGGAGATGGAATCACCATCGTGCCGGGTCCCCAACGCCTCTCGTGGTGCGGTTGAATCGTGAGGATCCGGGGCAGGCCCTTGTCATCGGCCAGCTTTTCGCGCCAGGTCTTTCGAGAACGCTTCGCCATGATTGCCTCCGGATGAGTTTCACGGGCCATCGTGACGATCGCGATTCCGCGCACAACCCAATTGAGGCCTGGAGCTCCCTGTTCAAAAAGTTGAACGGTTCATGGCTCATGAACCGCGGGGAAGAGCCCTCACCCGTCCCGCATGGGCGGGACACCCTCTCCCATCGGATGCATCGGATGGGAGAGGGAAGCCGCCGCGGCGACGCTATCGTTGCCCGACGGCACGGTAAAACCGGGCGCCCCCCGGTTGCCGGGCGGCCGGATCGGTGAACGACGCCGTTCCACCCGAAAGCGTGACGGTCCCGATCGCTTGCCAGGTGAGGAGGTCCTCCGAGGCCTCCAGGGTCTCCTGGTCCCCGTCGGGTCCCGACAATTCCAGGCGGAAGCCCCCGGGTGTGAACCCGGCCGAAGTCAACCTTGCGGGGACCCCAGGGCTGATGATGTTCGATGCGGCGCTGCCGTTCCCGGCTCCATCGCCGCCGAGCGAATTCCCGCCGTGATCAAGAATCGAATCGTCGTCCACCAGGCGCAGGGCGAGCGGGCCGGAGACACCTGCCATGCTGGCGACCACACTCCGCGTCCGACCCGAACCGCTCACCGACAGGATGCCGGCCCCGGGCGCCCCGTCGCCGAGGGTGAAGTCCGTTGGATCGACGCCCACGACGTCCTCATCGAAATCGACGGTATATGTGACGGTCGATGAGACAGGATCACTGCCGGCCGGGCTGATCGAATCCACCGTGGGCGCGGTGGCGTCCCCGGCGTAGGAGTACACTGCGAAGAATCGCTTGTACCCGTTGTTGTTCACCTGAAGCCGGTTGGGCTGGGAGGGATCGGCGACGACATCCGAGCCGGTCGGACCGAGTTCATTCCCCGTCTGATCGAGCCAATGGTCAAAGGCGTACCCGGTCGGATTGGGGCCTTCGATGCTCAGGGGGTTGCCATAGAACGCCTCGGCCGTGACGAGGATCTTCGGGTCGGAGAAGACGCGGCTGACATCGCCGACGCCGTCGCGGCGGCCGTTCGCGTCAACGAGGTCGCCGGCGGCGGACGTGTCGAACCAGATCCGTGGTTGGATCGCCAGCGGAAGGCCGTTTGTGCCCACCACGCGCACGTCGAGCTCGCGGCCGCCGGCGCGACCGAAGAAGTCGAGATCCAGGAGCAGTTCGACCTTTCGGATCTGCACCCCGAAACCGCCCCCGGGAACGCCGGGGAGTCGCGTGATATTGAGGTTTCGGGTGCGGACATAGATGTCGGCCCAGGCCGCCGGCCGGGAGAAGTTCAGGATCTTCAACTGTCCTCCATTGCCGAGGAGGGTGCTCAACAGGGATTGGCTGGCGATGCTCGGGCGGACCATGTCCACCGCGCCGTTGAGGAGGTTGAGCTTCGCCGTCCACTTGATCGGGTTGAGGTTCGGATCGCCCGCCCGGAAATGATTGAACAGGTAAGTCGCTCCATTGTGGGTGAGGCGGGACAAACCCGAGTGCACGAACTGAATGTCGACGACGGCGCTGAGCAGGCCGGCGCTCGCAGGGTCGATGGGGACTCCGTTCTGGGTGAGGTCGAAGACAACGTTCGTCACGCGGAGGTCGGCGATGCGCTGTCCTTCCTCGCTCGGTGGCAGAAACCCGAGGTCGTGCAGGTTCAGAACGGCTTGTCCATCGGGTTCATTGAGGCCTGGCAGGAGCGTGGCCGGCAGCGGCAGGGAATACGTGAAGGTGCTTTCGACCTCGCCGTTTTCGTAGCGATTGATGATCCGGTCCGAAAGCTTCGAGAGTTCCTCCTCGAAGACACTCGAGAGCGTGTTGTAGCCGTCCGCGGAGAGATTGAAGGGTTGTCCCTCGACGGTATTGGTGCTGCCGCCGTTGGACGCTGTCTCGATGATTGACTCGATCTTGTCGAAGACCTTGACCGGATCGTACACCTGGTCCGCCTTGGACTGGTAGGGTTCGAGCAGCCGGTACTCGAATGATTTCGCGAGGAGATAGAAATGGCGGCGGAGTCGGTTGCGCGCGCGCTGTTCCGCTTCCTGGACAACGGACAGAGCCTGGGGATCAAGAACGGCTCCCACGTCGTCGATGTTCGCTGCGAGGGTCTGCATCGCCAGGCGGTTCTTCAGGATGATCCCCGGAAGTTCGCGCAGGCGGTTCTGCAACGAGGTCAGCCGGCGCATGTAGAGTTCCTTCTGCGCCATGAGGTTCTCGATCTTCGCCGCGACCGCGTTGAACTGTGGATCCGCGGCGCGGATCTTCGCGAGTTCGGCGTCGATCGCGCCCTTCGGAGCCTGCCGGCTGGCCAGGAATTCACGGATCTTCGCGACGCCGGCGTTGGCCACGCTGAGCGCGGTGTCGACGTTGTCGGCCTGCGAAAGGAGTTCGTCGCGCTGAAGTTCCTTGTCCGACTTCGGCGCCGGCGGATTCAACTCGTCATTGATCTTGCCAGCGTCCGCGCGGAGGGAGGCGGCCTTGTATTCACCGGCGATGGTTGCGGCCTGCAGGACCGTGTCGAGGGGGGCCTGTTCGTCGACCCGGGAGATGACGTCCAGACCGCCACCCACCGCTGTCAGGGCCGGCTGATACAGCGGCACGACCTGGAGAATGCTGCCGGCCGTGCGCAAGGCCTGTTTCCAGAAGGGCACATGGGTGCGGTCGTCCACAATCTCCGCGGCGCGCTGTTGCAACCGGTCCTCGATCGTCAGGAGGTCCTGCTTCAACGAATCGAGGGTGTCATCGAGCTGACGTTCCTGGTCCTGCAGACTGTCCACCTCGTCGAGCAGACCGGGGAACTCCGATTTCAGGGAGTCGTTCTCGTCTCCGAGTTGGTCGCGGGCTGCCTGCAGGGCGTCCTTCTCGGCGGTCAGATGTTCCTCGCTGCGCGTGAGCCACCGGCTGAGGTAGAGCAACCGCATCGCCCGTTCGATGGCGGAATCGGTCAGCAGGAAGTTGGCCTCGAAGGACAGCATCGGCACCCAGCCCGCCTGGTTGCCGAAGAAGTCGAGATTGTCATCGATGCGATCCACCAACTGGCTGATCTCGCTGTGCAACTCGGCAAACTCCAGCGCCGGATGATCCGAATCCGGCATGGCCGGCAGATCGTTGAACCCGGCGACGGTCGCCAGGAGGTCCTCGTATTCGCGGAGGATGTCCCCCGCCTGGGGGATGAATCCAAGGTAGTAAAGGTCGCGCGCGTACAACAGCACGGCACGCACCGCGATGGGGTGAATCCATTGATAGCCGGGAGGCACATCCCCGGCCGTCCCGAGGACCTCCGGATCCAGGACACGTCCGTCCGGCGCCCCCGTGCCACGGCCGCCGTGGATGAGCGCGAAATCCGCAATGGACCCGAAGGGAGCGGACAACCGGCCAGAATCGCCTCCGGCACCCACGTCCGAGTCGCCGCCGTTGAGGATCAGGCGCGCGGATGCCGTGGGATCGCTGATGATGTTCGCGACGTGCAGCGTGATGTCGCCGCCGGGCAAGCCGGCGGTGTTGTCCTGCCCGTCCGCCGCGGTCCGGCGTTCCGGCGTCGTGTCGATCGACCCGGTTTCACCGCCGCTGTCTTCAAAACGCAGGTCACGCGCATAGATGAAGACGTCGGCCTGGGGAAGAGTCAGCGGCGACCGGACCACGACCTCCTCGGCATAGATGTTGAGCCGTTGGATATTCTTCCGATTGGCGATCGCATCGTAGAACTGCGTGTCGCCGTTCGCATCCAAGACCACTTGTTTGCCCGAGAGCGTCACCACTACGGGATCGGGTTCGAAATTGACCGGCTTGTCCGGATCCCCCGGACCCCTATGGATCATCGTGTAATCGCGATTGGCGGGGTCGGGGGGATCCGCCACCGGGTGGAGCGCGAGGATCGACTGCTCCGGCGGCAGGTCCGGCTTGGGGGTGATCTCGACGCTCTGGCTGGTGCCTCCTGTCGAGAACCGCACCGTGAACGGCAGGCGATCACCGTTCGCAGGTTCGTAGCTGAACCAGCCGTCCGGCTGAATCAGCGCTGTGCCGGAGGGAGACCCCGAAGTCACCTGGATCGTCGTGCCGGCCGCGACGTAGAAGCCCAGGACATCGCCGGTTCGAACCGATTGCGGCGCGATCTCTCCCACATTCAAAGACGGCGCCCGGGTGTAGGTCGCCGTGACTGTCGTGCCCCCGTCGTCTCCAGGAAGGATCGTGACCGTCATGTCGCGGGGAGGCAGCCATCCCGGAATCCTGGTGAACGTCAGCGTCTGGGGCCCCGTGGGCAACGCGGTGGCGGTGGAGCCACTGAGAAAATAAGGCGTCTGTCCGACAACGGCCCATGCCACTCCGGCCATCGCCGCATCGGCCGGTTCGAGGGTGACCCGGAGGCTTCCGTCGAACGCGTAGTTCAAGACCGGCCCCGCCGGCGGCAGGGTGATCTCGGGATCCGGCTGCGCGACGGCCGGTGGAGGGGAGCCCCGGTCGCCCACCGTTCCGTACTCGAGATAGGCGGGTTCGCCCGCGGGCAGGGTCGCGACGGATCGCACCACCCATGTGCTTTCCGGCGAGAAACCAAACGTGAACTGGGTGGTCGTGTCCGGCACAAGCGTGGCATAGACGCCCCAAGGCTCGAGTTCGTCGCGAATCACCGGCCCCGAACCGCCGAACACGGGGTTGCGGACGAGGCCGCCCTCCAGGAGGCGGGCGCTGTAGTGAGGGGCGCCGGCGCCGAGCGCGGGATGTCGCAGGACCTCCCCCGTGAGATTGAAATAAAGGAGAAGCGAGTAACCGGGGAACCGCTCGTCGTACCCCGCTGGAGCCGTCGCGGGCCGAAGAATCGCCAACCGCGCATTGGGCGGGGCCTGCGCAAGCACATCCGCAAACGAGCCGGCATTCAGGCCGTTCAACACGCCCGCGACCTCGGCGCCCCCAACCAATCCCGGGATCAGTGGGGTGGAATGTAGATCGCTGAGATGCCCGTTGCGCGCGGTGAATCCCGGATAGGTTTCGAGGGCCTCGGATTGCGCGAGACTGCCGGCAAACAGTCCGGAATTGCCGGCGACAATGAGGCGTCCGACGGCGCCATCGTTCACACCGGGCGCACCGCCGGTTCCCCCATGGACGTCGACGGAGCTGCCGGCGGTCTCCAAAACACTGGCGAGGAGCTTGATCGTGCCACCGGCACCGCCGCCCCCGGCGCCCCCGTTGCCCCCAGCACCCCCAGCGCCCCCGATTCCGCCGGCGGTTCCACTGCCCCCGCTGCCACCCTCAAAACCCGCGCCCGTCGATGCGGCAACACGCTTCGGAGTGTGGTTGACCTTGAGTCCCGGCTTCCCAGGCTCGCCGGGATTGCCGGCATTGCCCGCGGTGCCGACGGCCGTCAATTCGGCGGCAACCGTGAGCCTTCCGTAACAGGAAATCTCCAAGGCGCCTCCTCCGTTCCCGCCGGCTTCTCCCATGCCGCCCGTTCCGCCATCGCCGCCCTTGCCCCCTTTTCCGCCGGCCTGGCCCGTCGCACCCGTGCGGCCCCCGGTAAAATAGTCGGTCCCGCCACCGCCACCGCCGCCGCCCCCAGCACCCCCGCCAGCCCCACCACCACCGCCCCCTCCTCCCCCGCCCTGACCACTGGCTCCGCCGCCGCCCCCCGTGAGATCTGGAGTCCCGCGGCGTGCCGATCCACCGGAGCCGGCGCCTCCAGCCGTGCCGCTACCGCCAATGCCACCGCCATGGCCGTTGCCGGTCGCATTAATACCATTGCCAGGGCTGCTCGGACTGGCGATGGCGGCGCCTCCTCCCTTCCCGCCGCCGCCGTACCCGGAACTTGAGACGCCCCGTTGCCCGGCACCGCCGAAGTTGTCCACCTCCGGAGCCCTTCCGCCCGAGCTGGGAGCGTGATAACCGCCGAGTCCGTCCTGTCCGCGGACTCCTCCCAGTCCGCCGGTTCCGCCGTCGGCAGTCCCTCCGCCCTTGCCATTGTCCCCGGGTTCACCTGGGTACAGGGTGTCCGTGGGAAAACCGCGCTTGATGTGACCTCCGGCACCCCCTTTTCCGCCGGCACCTCCCCCGGCGCCATTCCCGCCGAGGCCATTGTCGCCGCCGGCCGATTCTGTGCCGCCTTGGCCGCCACCCGGACCCGGCCGGTCCGGGAGCGCGGAGGCATCCACGATCGCACCCGACGGCAGGGTCACGTCGCCGCTGGCAATCAGTGAAATCGCGCTGGAGCCGACTGCCCGGATCACATCATTGGTGCGGAACAGCAGGTTGCCCGCGAAGAGGAAGCGTGCCCGGCCGTTGAATGCCGTCGCCCGAAAGGGGACTCCTCGAAAGGTGTCGGACGAGGCCGTTCCGTCAGTGGAAATCGTCAGTGCGTCCGAGTCGATGACGATCACAGTTTTTCCAGGTTCAGTCCCGATGAAGACATCCGGGGGCGCCCCGCCTGTTGCATCGGATGGCAATGGGGTGAGGCCTCCGCCGGTGCCGAGCGTTGAACCCGCAGGCGTGATGGGTCCTCCCAGACACAGTGTCATGGCGGCAGCCGTTGCCATCAGTTCGCGCAGCAAAGAGGAGCGATGTAGGGACTTGTGGTTCATGTTTTCTCCATTCTGGGTGGTGCGCTCGTAGGCGCCGGGGTGTTCGTGCGCAGCAATTCGGAAAGAAGGTGAAGCTCGGATTTCAGGGAGTATCCCCACGCCCCCGCCGCCCATGCCGCCGACCTCAAGGCTGGGGAATCATGGCCTGTGAGGATCAACACTCGCGCGAATGGAAATCGGCGGCAGAGAATTGCCGTCGCCGTCATGCCGTCCATGTTCGGCATCTCGAGGTCCATCAGGGTCCAATCCGGCTGGAGAACCGCGAAGGCGCGGATGGCGGCCTCGCCATCCCCGGTCTCGACGACCTCCGCCCTGAGCGGCCTGAGAGCCTCCCGAATGCAGGCGCGCATTCTCGGTTGGTCGTCGGCGATCAGGACTTTCATGTCGGCTCGGCGCTCGTTTCGAACGCCGGTCAGCATGGGGGATCTCCGCCGTTCCCGTGAATTCGCGCCGGCGCGTAAATCGGGCTACGTCCGTGTGCGTAGTCGACCTCGGCATGTTCCTCGAAACCGGATCCCCGGCGGTCGACCCACCGGACCCCTGCGATCCCGGATCCCTGGCCTTCGCTCACGGCGTCCTCGTTGAGTGCCCAACCTTTTTTGGCTGAATGGACCGGGTCGAACCGGCAGGATGCCTTCAATCCGATCGGAGTGCCTCTCGTGAGGAACCGCGCCCTATCGCCACGCTTGATCTTCACCGCGCTGACGCTGCTTCTCGTCTTCGAGGGCGCTGCCGGCGAGGTCCGATCCGAATCCCTGCGCTTTCGGATTTCGTTCGGCCATCGCGGCCGGGAACGGACGACCTATTCCATCCGTGTTCTGCCGGGATCACCCGGCATGACGCTGTCCGGTCCGACCGGCTTCCGTCTGGAATCCGACGACAGCCTCGGCGACCCGGCCCAGCTTCATGCCGGTGGCGGCGACACCGACGGGCTTGAATTCGGAGCGGTTTGGACGACGCCCGGCCAACCCCCGCGCAAGATCCATTCGCTATGGCAGTACCTCCTCGATCACGGCACACCGGGCCAGGCGTCCCGGTTGCGCGACGAACCGGCCCTCCTGCCCGGCTCGCCCGTGGTCACCGTCTGCGTCGAAGAGGACGAAACCCGCGGATTCTCGATCGCTCTGGACCAACTTGCACGCCAGCGGGCGATGTGGATTCCGGACCACGACGCTTGGGTGACCCTTGCCAACGCGCCTGCCGAGGCCGCTTCGGCCGTCCGTTCGACTCAAGGCCAACGCACGATGGAACGTGTGCAGGCAGAACCCGAATCAAGCCTTGCCGAGTTCAACGCGCGCTGGGAGGACGTCGGCAATCCCATCGTCTGGGATGTGCCCTGGCAAAGCCGGTATCTTGGCACCCGCGGACACCTGGTGGTCACGGCGGCGGCCCGCGGCTCGCTCTACAAGTTCGCAGTCGATCGTGATGGCAGAGTGCGCCCGGACTTCGCGTCACCCCACCGATTCCGTCTGGACCCGGAACTGGCTGACGCCACCTGGATTTCGCAACGGATCGTCGACGGCCTTCCCATTGTCCTCACGATCCACGAACGCGCGGGACAACGGTTCGAATTCGAGCAGTTCGCCGCGCCATTCGGACCGCTGCCGTCCCTCCATCCGGGTGAGATTCCGGGTGTGTTCTTCACCAGGGTCCGGGTCACGGGATCGCAAGGGCCCGCTCGATGCGGGTTCGCCCTCGCCAGCGATCAACCGGCGCGCACGCTCGAGACGCGGCGGATCGACAGTGGCTTGACGGTGGTGGACCGGGAAACGGGCGCAGTCTGGCTGGAGGCGGGGCCCGCGGAAGGCTGGAGCCTCACGATGGCGAACCCATCGCTTCCACGCCCAGTCACCAATGACCATCAACATGTCGAACTCACATGGACCGGCACCGTGGACCCGGCCGGGGCGAGCGACCTTGTGGTGAAGCTGTTCTCGCCTCCCATGCCGCCGGATGGTTTCAGATCCGCCGCCGCATTCAAATTCAAGGAGGCCCGCGCGCGTGTTGTCCGGTATTGGGAGGATGAACTCGCGCGGGGATCCCAATTCGAAGTGCCGGAGCGCGCCATCAACGATCTGTTCCGGGCGAACCTGTGGCACGCCATGATCCTGCCTCGTTACCGTGTTGGCGATCATGGCGGACCCCGGATCGACCTGCCCTACGCGAACACGGCCTACGGCCAGACCAACGCCGACTGGCCCGTCAACCAGGCCGTTTATGTGGATTACATGCTTTACGGGCTGCGAGGTTACACGGAGGTCGCGGAGGAGGAATTCGAGGCGATGTTCGACACCCAGCAGCAACCCGGCGGCCGCATCGCCGGGTTTGCCAACTGGGGCGTGTATTCACCCGCGCAACTGTATGCGATCGGCAAGGTGGCGCTCCTGGCGGACAACGGCGCGCTGTTCGAACGTCTCCTTCCGCGCGCATTGAAGACGCTCAACTGGTGCCTCGGCGAGGTGGCCCGTGCCCGCGAACGTCCGGACAGCGATGGCCTGATCCGAGCGCCCCTCAACGACCTGACCCATGAGGAACGCGAGTGGGCCTTCACGCAGGCCTACTTTGTCGCCGGCCTCGATACGTTCGGCCGCGCCCTGTCACGCTATCATCATCCGCGAGCGGACGAGGTGCGCCGGGTTGCCGCGGCCCTTCAAGCGGATGTTGAACGGGCCTTCGCGCGGGCGAGCGTCCATGCGCCGGCGGTCCAACTCGCCGATGGCTCGTGGCGGAACTATGTCCCGTCGGATGCCATGACCCCGCGGCGGATGTTGGAGGAATGGTACCCTACGGACGTCGACTGCGGACCCCTTCACCTCGCGCGCCTGAGGGTGGTGGATCCCAATGGCTGGCTCGCCACGGCGATGCTCAACGATCACGAGGACAATCTCTTCCTCCGTCAGTGGGGCGCCGCGAACGAGCCTGTCTACAATCCGCAAGCGACGGTCTACCTCCTGCGGGACCAGCCCAAGGCCGTCATACGGGCCTTCTACAGCATGATGGCCTGCGCGTTTTCGCATGGCCAATTCTCGCCGATCGAACACCGGTGGGCCTGGGGCCAATACTATGGCCCACCCAGCACGGACGGGGCCTGGTTCGAACTCTACCGCAACATGATGGTGCGCGAGCAGGGCGATGGTTCCCTCTTCATCGGCCAGGCAACGCCCAGGGCCTGGCTGGCGGACGGCCGGCACATCGCCGTCGACCGCGCCCCCACCGAATACGGTCCGGTTTCGCTCCGCCTGGAAAGCCACTCCGGGTCTGGAGTCCTCATGGCGTCGGTTGAATTTCCCGGGGAACGCAGACCTTCCGCCCTCGTCGTGCGCCTCCGTCATCCCGACAGCCAGCCGATCCGCAGCGTCACGGTGAACGGCCGGCCGTGGCAGGATTTCAATGATGCAGACGAGACCATTCGAATACCCGTATCCGACGTCGCCCGCTTCTCCATCGAGGCGGGCTACTAAGAGAGCGGCGTGGTCCATCCTGAGGGCGATCGTGGTCCTCGCGATCCCGGCCGCACGCCCCGCGGACCCGGTCACCCTCGAAGTGGATTTCAGCAAGCCCGACGGGGCCTGGAACATGCCGGCCCTGGGCCTCGGACAAGGCGGGCTGCAATCGGACCCGATGATAGAACCGCACATCAAGGAGGTCCGGCAGCTTCGGCCCCGCACCCTGCGAGTGTTCCTCAGCGAGTACTACCGGGTCTACCCAGCGCACGGCCGGTACGACTGGGCGAAACTGGATCGCGAACTGCGATCGGTCCGGGCGACAGGCGCCCGACCGACGCTCGCCCTCGCCATCAAGCCGCCGGTCCTCTATCCGAACGTCGACCAATTCAATGTCCATCCCAATGACTATGACGAGTGGGATCGGCTGTGCGAGGCCCTGGCAAGGCACTGTCGCGAGGAGAACTTTGAAGTCGCAGCCTGGGAGGTCTGTAACGAACCCGACATTGGCGAGTCCGGCGGGACGCCCCATTACTTCAAGACAACCGAGGACTACACCCGCTTTTATGAACACACCGTGACGGGGCTCCGTCGGGGAGATCCACGGGCCCCGGTCGGCGGTCCGGCGGTGGCCTCGGCGGACAGTTTCCTCGTCGAAGGTTTGATCGAATACTGTGCGACCCATGACGTCCCCCTGGACTTCATCTCGTGGCATCTCTACTCCGATTCGCCCGAAGCTCATGCCGCCACGATCGCCCGTCAACGAACGCGGCTCGCGAAGTTCCCCCAGCTCAAAGGGGTCAAGCTCTTCATCTCCGAGTGGAACATGGATCTCGTGCATCCGAATCTCGCCCCCGGGTTCCAGCCTTGTTTTGTGCTGGAAACGATGAGGCGCTTCGCGGAAGCGGGCCTCGACATGGCGGCGTACTACCACATTCGGGACTGCTTCGTGGATCCGGCGGACTTCGACTGGATGTCTGCTGGCGGTCGTCGATTCATGGCGCACTGGTGGAACACCATGCCGCAATACAGCGCCCTCTTTGACCACCACGGTCGCGTGCGTCCCGCCTGGTACGCCTTTCGGCTCCTGGGGCAGCTCGAGGGCGATCGCTACCCGGTCGTGGGTGAAGCCGGCGATATCCGCGCGATCGCGGGTGAGGGCGACGGTCGCCGACATGTGATCGTCTGGCGTTATGGCGGCGAGAACGGCGCGGCCACCGTGGACGTCCAACCGCGTTTGCGGCCCGATTCCAAGGGCGCCTGCCGGATCGTGGCCTTGGACGCCGCCGCTCCGGTCAACAATCTCAAGGTCCTCTATTTCGGGCGAATGCGGGATCTGGACCGCCAAACCCTTACCCTCCGGCCATGGGACGTGCGCTGGATCGAGACGGAATGAAAGGCGCGAGAATAGATGCGCCCTCACCCCGGCGCTCTCTCCCGCGGCCGCGGGACCGGGTGAGGGCTGCCGCTCCGTCTCTATTGCAGAGTCTTTCGCATGGATTCATCCGCTGGGTCGGCCGCGATTTTCCCCCGGTGTTGGCGCTGACGCTCGGTGTCCTCCTGACCGGCACGGTGCGTGCCGCCGACGTCACGCTTTCCAGCGAGGTGCAGAGGCTCGGATGGGTCGCCTACAGCGCCGAGTCGCCCGCCGGAGACTGGGACCTGTTTCTCATGCGTCCCGACGGTTCGCAACGACACCCCGTCACGGATACACGCGAATTCAACGAAGCGGCCCCGCGATTCTCACCCGACGGCGCAAGACTCCTCTACTACCGCATTCCGCGAAGTGAAAAGGTCGACAACAACACCTACGGCACCTTCGAACTCATCCTCGCCGACAGCAGGGGCGCTCACCCCCAAAGTCTCGGGACGAACTATCCATGGGCCTCCTGGGGTGCGGAGGGAAACCGCTTCGCGTGCCTGACGCGGACGGGCATTCAAATCGTCGACCTCGACACGCGCCGCGTCCTTCGCACGATCCCGCGCCAGGGAATCGTCCAGCAGCTCGTCTGGTCTCCTGACGGATCATCCTTCGTCGGAACGGCCAATGGCCTCGGTCCATTCTGGAACATCGGTGTCCTGGTCGAGGGCGGACCGCGCATCCGCGCCGTGAGCGAGACGGAGCGCTACAACTGCACGCCGGACTGGTGCCCCGACAGCCGGCACGTCCTGTATGCCCGGGGAATCATCGGGGGTCAGGAGGGCTGCGCGGAACTCTGGCGGGCGGACAGCGACGGGCGGAATCGCGTCATGCTCTGGGCGGAGTCGCAGCGCCACATCTACGGCGCCTGTGCCTCGCCCGACGGCAAGTACCTCCTGTTCACGCGCAGTCGTGCCGATCTGGGCGAAGTGGCCGGAAGCGGAACGACGATGGCCCTGATCCGGCTGGCGGATGCCCCGATGCTGGGAGACGACAACCCGTCGTTGAAGGCACAGTTTCCTGAGGCCCGACCTCCAACCTGGCTCGATCTCGGTCCCGGTTGGGAACCGCACTGGACGCTCAGCGAGACTCCTGGGATTCCGTGAGCGGCAGGCGACACGGCCTTCTTCATGAACCGCCGCCTCGGACTCCTCCTGATCCTCGCAGCGATAGCTGCCGGATGTGGCAGATCCGGCAGTCCGTCCGCGGCCACGGCGGGCGAGGATCCCAAGGTGACGACCCTCGGCTCAGTCGAAGTGACGGCGCGCCTTGTCGAGATTCCCGAGGGCGCGATCTTCCAACGCGACCTGTATGACTACGCGACGATCCTCAAATACGAGATCGTCGCCGTACACCGCGGAAACCTGGAGAAGGGCTCGACGATCTATGTTGGCCACTACGATCCCTGGAAACCGCGCGCCGAGGCGGCGGACCGCAGAGTGCCGGACATCGGTGGCAATCTCCGCCGGTTTCGCGCTGGCGACCTGCATCGAATGGCCCTGGAAGTGCCCATCGACGACCATTTCATGGGGGGTCTCGTCGACAAGTATTTCGACCGTCACTCGGGGCCGATCTACTGGGCGGTCTGGATCAATAAGGCCGACTGAAGAGGCGTCCTTGTGTCGATCAAGGGGAACCACCGGGATCGGGGTGGATCTGTTTCCAGTCCGTTTTCATGTTGATCACTTCTCGCAGAGATGGATAAAGGTTGTTCGTCGGTGCGAAGGCGTGTACGTGAACGCAGACCTCCATGCGCTTCCTTCCCCTGCCGCTGCTTGCGCTCCTCGCCTGTCTTTCGCTGTCGTGCGCCTCCTCGTCCAGGGGCACCCGCGCTTCCGGTCCATGGAAACTCGACTCGCTCTTTCAACCGCCAGCAGCCACCTGGGGCGCGCGAACGGGCCTGGTCCAGGAAGTCTACTACGCCGGCGAACCTTTCGAGGGAAAGCCGACCCGCGTGTTCGCCTATGTCGGTCGACCGACCAACGCGCCGGGATCTCGCGTCCCTGCCATGGTCCTGGTTCACGGCGGAGGCGGGAGGGCGTTCGCGGCCTGGGCCGAGCACTGGGCGCGACGCGGCTACGCGGCCCTGGCGATGGATCTCGCCGGCAATGGCCCCGACGGACGACTGGCTGACGGCGGACCGGATCAGTCGGACGCCGTCAAGTTCCGTCATTTCACAGAGGATGAGATCGGCGATATGTGGAGCTATCACGCCGTCGCCGCGGTCATCCGCGGGCATTCCCTGCTCCGAACGCTCCCCGAGGTTGACACAAGCCGAACCGGCCTGACCGGCATCAGTTGGGGAGGTTACCTCACGTGCATCGTCGCCGGACTCGATTCCCGGTTCAAAGTGGCCGTCCCGGTCTATGGCTGTGGTTTCCTTGGCGACAACAGCTTCTGGAAGGATCGTTCGCTCGCCTCGATGACACCGGAAGCTCGGAAGCTCTGGCTCTCCAACTTCGACCCCGGGCGGTACCTTCGGAACGCCTCCTGTCCGATGCTTTTCGTGAATGGCACGACCGACTTCGCCTACCCGCTGGACAGCTATCAGAAGTCGTACCGCCGGGTGCCCGAGGCCCTGCGCTCCTTGTGCATCGTCACCAACCTCCCTCACGGCCACATCTGGACCTTCCCCGAGGTCGACACGTTTGTTGACAGCGTGCTCGAGGGCGCTCCGAGCCTGCCGAAACTCGGGCCGACCGAAGTCTCGGGAAACACGGTGGAGGCCTCTGTTACGAGCCCGCTCGAACTCCGGGATGCCGTGCTCTGCTACACGACCGATGACGGTCCCTGGCCATCGCGAACGTGGCGGACAGTCCCCGCGAGGATCGAAGCAGGCCGGGTGCTGGCGACTCTGCCGACCGAACGCCCGCGCGTTCTTTTCTTCCTGGTCTGGGATACGCGCGGGCTGCGAGCCAGCTCGGAGCACACCGAGTTGGTCCCGGTCCCGCCCGGGCACCACGAAGGGCGGGTTACTACGAAGGACTCAGCGCGTCGGAGCCGCAACCAAGGGACTGCGTTGCTCCAACGCGCGGCGTGGCGGTTGCCGCCCGTGGCCGCCGCGCTGGCGACTTGATTGATTTTCCAGGATTGCGCGAGCCCGGGAACGCGTTAGCGTGAGCTTTTATGAAGCCCGCCATGAGCCCGTCTTCTCACCCGTTGCTGACCCCTTCGATGTGCCCGGATTGCCGTCCCGTCTCCCGGCGCTCCTTCCTGAAGACCGTCCCCACGGCGGGCCTGGCCCTGGCGGCGCTGCCTTCCCATCTCGCTTCCCCACGCATCCTGGCGGCGGAGCCGGGCGCGTCATCGGCCGCCACGGCCTCCGGTGAGACGCTCGTCGCTACGCTGTACAAATCCCTGACCGAACCTCAACGCGCCGCGCTGTGTTTTGATTTCGATCACGAACTGCGCCGCAAGGTCGACAACAACTGGCACATCGTGAAGCCGCGAGTCGACGAGATCCTGAACCGCGATCAACAGGCGATGGTGCGTGAGATCTTTACCCGACTGCACAGCGAAGAGTACGCCTCCCGCATCCTCGCGGCGGTGGAACATGACAACGGCCAACGCGGGCTCGGCGCGTGTTCCGTCGCCCTCTTCGGCGAACCCGGCACCGCCAAGTTCGAGTTCGTTCTGAGCGGGCGCCATGTGACCCGCCGTTGTGACGGAGACAGCGTCCAGGGCGCGGCATTTGGCGGCCCGATCTTCTATGGTCACGCCGCGTTGAGCGACGAGGAGGCCGCCGATCATCCCGGCAATGTTTATTGGTACCAGGCCCGGCAGGCCAACGCCGTGTTCAATGCCCTTGATGGCCGCCAGCGCGCCCTCGCCCTTCGCGACCAGCACCGGCCCGAACGCGGCAATGAGACGGTCCAGCTTAAAGGCTCGCAGTCCGCGCCCGAAGGCATCGCCGTCTCAGACCTCGCCTCCGACCAACGCGAACTCGTGCGCAAGGTGATGGCCGACCTGCTCGCCCCCTTCCGAAAGGTCGACGCCGACGAGGCCCTCAAGCTCGTGGATGCCGCCGGGTTCGACAAGGTGCACATGGCGTTCTTCAAGCAGGACGACATCGGCAGCGACGGCGTCTGGGATGTCTGGCAACTCGAGGGGCCGAACATGGTCTGGTACTTCCGCGGCGCGCCGCATGTCCACACCTGGGTGCACATCGCCGAAACGGCGTGATGGTTTCTTGCGGCCTAGTTTTTGCCGCAGGATCTTCGTTTCCCACCGCACTCGGATCGCGCAGCCGGTTCCGAGGGATCGTGTGGAATTCCATTGGCAGGCTCGATCGCAGGACGGAGCCTGCCCCGGTTGGACGCCAAGCCCGAATCCGCGCGCCGAGGCGGGTCGCGCCGCCGCCGTCTCCTGATTGGCGGGGCCGTCCTGCTCCTCCTCCCCGTCCTGTGGCTGGCGGGCGCCAACGTGGCCCTGAACGCCGGACTCGTGACCGGTTGGATCAACCATCACCCCGAAAAACTGCTGATTGAGTGGCGATCGGGGTGGAGCGTGAACCCGTGGCGGATCCACCTCCGCGGTGTCCGCGTGCGCGGTCAGGGTCATCGCGATCAGTGGTATTCCGAAGCGGATCGCGCCGATCTTCGGATCCGCCTCCTTCCGCTCCTGACCAAGCGGGTGGTCACGGATTCGGCGCGCCTCGAACACGTGATCTTTCGGATCCGGCCACGCCTCGACGCCATACCGCCGGGGTCCGTGGATCCCGCCAATCTCCCGGAGATCCCGGGGCTTTCGAATCCGCCGAAGGTGGCGCCGGTCCTCCGGCGGCATGGACCCTCCGCCCATCCGTGGTGGCTGGAACTTGGAGGGATCGACATCGAGGACCTACAGGAACTCTGGATCAAGGAATCACGGCTGACGGGTGGGGGTCATGTCCAGGGCTCGGTGTTGCATGCGATCCGAAGCAATTTTACGGCGCAAGTGACCCGTTTCGACCTGGCGCCATCCCACTTCTATCTTCGCGGCAAGGGGGCCGTCACCAACGTCCAAGGTCGACTCCAAGGCACGCTGGGCCCCGTCATCTTCCATAACGAACATGGCGTCGCACTTCTCCGGCATCTGAGCCTCGACACCGATCTGACGGGCGACCTCGCGGACCAGCAGGTGTACGAGCGACATCTCGGCAAGGTCCGATCCATTGGGATCTCGGGCGGCGGACATCTGAAGGCGCACGTGGAGATGGATCACGGCCGGCTCCTGCCATTGACACGGGTCGGCGTGGATTCGCCCCAGCTTGAAGTTCGTCTTCTCAAGGTCTTCATCCGCGGGCGCGCTGATGTGGGATTGGAAGTCGCCGAAGGCACCAACGGCATCACGAGCACCATGAGTGTCGTCCTTTCGGACCTGCGATTCCGGCACAGGGACGAGACCGCCGTGGCGGCGAATTCGGGGGATCTGCGCCTTCGAGCCGTCGCCTATGATCCTCAGTTCCCCGAAGGCTTTCGCGACGTCGAGTTCCAGCTCGAACTGGCGCCGCTCGAACTGCCGGACTCGCGTGTCCTCAATGCCTTCCTCCCCGAAAACATCGATCTCTCGTTCCTCAAAGGCAGATTTCGCGTCTCGGCAAATTACGCGGAGACACGGAAACATGAAAGCAGCGGCCGTCTTCGGCTGGACGGGGACTCCATCGAATTCCGTCTTGGGGAGCGCGACTTCAGTGGCCGGATTGAAGCGGCCACCGCCTACCAGTCCCTGACGAATCATCTCGTGCGGCTTGGCGATGCTCACCTGCTGGTGACCAACGTCATCGTCAGCGGTGTGAAAAACCGGCACCCCGAAGGATGGTACGCCGCGGTTGGCATTGACCAGGGGACACTGAATCTTGCCGGATCGAACACCGTCACGGCCGACGCCACCATGCATCTCCAGGATCTTCGTCCCCTGCTCGCCGTATTGCGCGAGGACGAGAACGCGCCGGGGTGGACCCGCTGGGTGCCGAACGTCCGGGACCTCCGCGGCATCGCGTCGGTGAAAGTGGCGCCCCGCCAGGTCGTCGTGCGCGATCTTGCAATGCGAGGCAAGGCCACCGAGATCATGGCCCAACTGAAAATCGCCGACGGAAAACCCGACGGCATTCTCTACATCCGCTATGGACTCATCTCCGCGGGCTTTGACTTCCGTGGAGGGCGCAAGGACTGGACCATCCTCGGCGCGAAGCGCGGCTACCTGAAGACGCTCGCCGAAATGGGTCTCGAGGGCGCCCCCACACCCGAAGACGTCGAGAAGATGGAATCGAGTCCTTGAGTGGCAGCCCGGATCATTCCCGGGAGTGGGCCAGAAGGAGCGCGCCCACCGGCACGGCGTCCTCTCTTAGCGAGGAGAGGAGGATGTCCGGACCGGGGCGAAAGACCTCCATCAAATAGGGTTTCAGTGCCTCCGCCACCGCATGACGCAGGGGTTCTCCCACCAGGGCCAGTCCGCCCCCAAGAACGATCCGCTCGGGATGCACCAGGTGGATGAGATGGGACAGCGCAAACCCCAGGTTGTCGGCAAATTCAATGAGCACGGCGTGCGCCACCGAATCGCCACGCTCAAGCGCCGCCGCCAGGAATCGGGATTCGCCATGGTCGACCCCTTGCGACAGTCCGGCAAGGATGCCTCCGGGATGCCGGGCGATCCCTTCGCGCAGACGCCGGTCCACCGCCCACCCCGAACATCGCTCCTCCACGAGCGTTCCCGACTTGTCCAGGCGCACATGCCCAATCTCGGCTTCGCCGGGCGGCGCGCCGTGGTGAATGCGTCCGTCCACGACAAATCCTCCGCCGACACCGCTTCCGAGGGTGAGATAAAAGAGAGATGCCGCACCGCGACCGCTGCCGCGGTGCGCCTCACCGAGCGCGGCCACGTTGGCATCATTGTCGATCGCCACCGGAAGGCGCGTGAGTTCGCGAAGCCAGTCGGCGAGCGGGAAATCCGACCATCCCTCGATCTGGTGAGAGCGGGCGATCCGGCCGGTCCGCCAATCCACGGGCCCGCCGAACCCGACCCCCATCGCAGCCGCGGCAATGGCCCCCAAAGCCTCCGGCATCCACTGTTCGATCTGCCGGCGAATCCCCTCGGCGCCGGCCTCGCGATCGACCGCGTGGCGCCAACGCCGCGTCACCTCGCCCGCGGATGTGCCGGCGACGAGTTGAAGTTTGGTACCGCCAATCTCCAACGCGAGGAGGGTCGTCTGGGGATCGTCCACGCCGCGGATTCAGGCATGGGCGCCGCCACCCGGCGAGCGAACAGGCGTCGGGCCGGGCCGGGCCGTGTGACCTTTGAAACCACCCACCGGTTTCCAACGTCTGAACAGCCTGTATGTTGCGGCCGATCCCCCCGGAACGATGGAGTCCCCGACAGGCGGCGCATCTCTTGAACCGTGCCGGGTTCGGCGGCACCCCGTCTGACATCGAGGAACTGGCGGATCTGGGACCGGAAAAGGCCGTCTTGCGCCTGGTGGACTTCGACAGAATTCCCTGGGCCGCGGCGCCGCCTGACTGGGCCCGACCGGATCCCAACCGGGCGGAGACACTCGCCCAATTGCGACGTGCGACGCCGGCCAAGCGCAGGGACATCAGGCGCCAGGAGCAACAGGATCAACGCCAGCGGATTCAGGACCTGCGACACTGGTGGCTTGAACGGATGGTCTCGACGCCGCGTCCCCTGGAGGAGCGCCTGGTCCTCTTCTGGCACGGGCACTTCGCCACGAGCGTGCAGAAGGTGAAGGACGCCTGGCTGATGTACCGCCAGCTTGATACCTTTCGCCGTCACGCCGCCGGCAACTGGCAGGCCCTTCTGTGGGACGTCACACGGGACCCCGCGATGCTCCTCTGGCTCGACCAGGCGCAGAGTCGCAAGGCGCATCCCAACGAGAATTACGCCCGGGAGCTGATGGAACTCTTCACCCTCGGCGAAGGACACTACAGCGAATCCGACGTCCGGGCGGCGGCGCGCGCTTTGACCGGCCTCACCCTGGACCGTGTCCGCCAGGAACCCGTGTGGCGTTTCCGTGCCCATGATGATGGGCCTCTCCGATTCCTTGGCGTTTCCGGCAGGTTTGAGCCTGGCGACGTCCTCGCGCGAATCGTCGCACAGCCGCAATCGGCGCGGTTCATCGTCACCAAGCTATGGACTTATTTCGCGAAACCGAATCCATCGCAGCCGCTGATCGAGGCCCTCGCGAGTGAGTTCCGGAGGAACGGCAACGAATTCCGGCCACTGCTGAGGACCTTGTTCCTCTCGGAGGAGTTCCATGAACCGACAGTGGTCCGCTCCGAAATCAAGAGCCCTGTTCAGTGGCTTGTGGTGGCCCTGCGCCAGCTCGAACGCCCATTGCCACAGGGGCCGGCGACGCTGCGAGCATTGCATGAATTGGGTCAGGACCTCCTTGCGCCTCCGAACGTGAAGGGCTGGGACGGTGGAACCGCGTGGATCAACACCGCCACCCTGACACGACGCCAGGAATTGGCCGCCGTCCTCGCGAAGCGTTTCCCCCGGAACCCGGGCGGAAGATCCACTGGCCACGCCTCTTCAGAAGGCGGCACGGCTCAGCAGCCCGCCGGGGTCCGACGCCGCACCGGCGACACGCCGGGAGTCCAGGCCCTGCTGCGGCTTTTTTCAGGTGCGGAGCGCTCCGATCGCGCCCTCCTGATGAAGGCGGCGGCCTGGCGATTCCTGCAGGCTCCGCTTCGTTTCACTCTCGCGGACGATCTCGGCGAGGTCCTGGGCGCGGACCGTGTCCCGGCGCCGCGCGCGATCCGGGAAGCCGTCCGTGTGCTCCTTCAATCCACCGATTACCAGTTGATCTGATCATGAATCCGTCCCCGAGCCTGAAGACCCGCCGGGAGTTCCTTCGATCGACGATGGCAGGAGGCGCCCTTTCCTGGACACTTCCGACCTTCCTGGCGCGCACCTGGGACGCCCTTGGCGAGGAAGCGCTCGATGCCGCGCATCCCGTCACCGGCCGGGAGGGTCCGGTGCTCGTCGTCCTGCAAATGGCCGGTGGAAACGACGGTCTCAACACCATCGTTCCGATCGGCGACGACGATTATCATCGGGCGCGACCCCGGATTGGTGTCGCCGAGCGCGAGGTGCTTCGGATCCGGGACGGCCTTGGATTTCATCCGGCACTCAAAGGTCCCGCGGCATTGTTGGATTCGGGCCACCTGGCGGTGGTCCAGGGTGTCGGATATCCCAACCCTAACCGGTCCCATTTCCGGTCGACGGAGATCTGGCAGACTGCTTCCGAGGCGAACCGGTACGAGAGCCACGGCTGGATCGGTCGATACTTCGACCACGCCTGCAATGGGAGTGATCCTGCCGTGGGCGTCAATGTTGGACGGCAGATGCCCCAGGCCTTTCGAGCGGCCCGACCGGCTGGCATCAGTCTCGATCCCGGCCGCCTGGGGAACTTTGACGGGCGATTCGCGGACGCGGCGATGCCGGAGACCTCCATGGTGGGGGCGGACGACGAGGCGAGCGGCGGGACGATTGGCGACCTGGCCGGCAACGGCGCATCGTCTGGCAACCTGCTGGACTTTCTGGATCGCACGGCCCTGGACGCGCGGGTCAGCAGCGCGGAGGTCCACGACATCCTGCGACGCCCCTTGCGCGAAGCCTCCTATCCAGCAACGCGACTGGGGCAGGCCCTGAGACTTGTCGGTCGGCTGATCGGTGGAGGGCTGCCGGCACGGGTCTACTACGTATCGCAGGGTGGCTATGACACGCACACCCAACAGGAGGGAACTCACGCCCGCCTGCTGCAGGAATTCGGCGACGCCATCCACGCCTTCGTCGATGATCTGAAGGCGCAAGGAAACCTGGAGCGGGTCCTCGGCATGACCTTCAGCGAATTCGGCCGGAGGGTTGCCGAGAACGCGAGCGGCGGCACGGATCACGGGGCGGCGGGGCCGATCTTTCTCTTCGGGCGATCCTTTCGTGCGTCGATCCTCGGCCGCATGCCGTCCCTGGCGCCCGCTGCGCTGCTCAATGGGGACCCAAGGTTCACCATCGATTTTCGGTCCGTCTACGCGGCCGTACTCGACAAGTGGCTGCGGACCTCGAGCGAAACCATCCTGGGCCGTCGATTTGAGCCCTTGAGAATGTTCTGACGTTCTGCAGGGATCACTCCGCGGTACAGCCGACTCAGGTCCGCGCCGCAAGAAACGCCTTGAGCCGCTCCGCGGTCGCGCCACCGAATCCCGGGACGGCCGCAATTTCCTCGATAGTCGCCACTCGAAGGCGTTGGACCGATCCGAACTGTTTCAGCAAGGCCTGCTTTCGCGCCTCTCCGATCCCGGGGAACTCGTCGAGCAGACTTTCGCTGATGCGCTTGAGGCGCAGTTGGGCATTGAAGGTGTTCGCGAAGCGGTGCGCCTCGTCGCGGACCCGCTGGAGGAGCTTGACCGCCGGACTGTCCAGTCCGAGCCGCAGGGGCTCTTTGAGGTTTGGACGATGGATCTCCTCGAACTCCTTCGCCAATCCGATGACGGGAATTGATACGAGTCCAAGGCGCGACAACTCAGTGACGGCGGCGTTGAGCTGACCCTTGCCACCGTCGATCAGGATCAGATCCGGCAACCGGGGCCGATTCGGCGGGCGCGGCACCCATGGGACCGTCCATTCCGGACTCAATGGTGGCATGGCCGCCGCGGTTGTTGCGACGGATGATTCTTCGGCCGACTCGAGCGCCCCTGACTCCTGATCCGGGGAATTGTCCGCCGGCGCCTCGGCAGGCGGGACCGCCTCGGAAGCGGCGGGTATTATTCTTCGACGTGCGTTGCGCGCGGCCGCGTCCGTGTCGGCACGATGGGGTCGGCCGGCGTAGGCGCCGCTGATATCGTCGACGGCGCGCTGCAACTCCCTTGGACCCGCCTCCCCACCGGTATCGGCGTCTCCACGTTCCGGCGCCCCAGACTGAACCTCGCGCAACAGCCGGGAGTACCGGCGGCGGATGGTCTCGGCCATGCAGGCAAAGTCGTCCTGCTGGATGACGGACTTCATTTTGAAGCGGCGGTAATTCGCACGGTCGGGGCGGCCATGCCAGAAGCTGACCATCGAGGCGACCATGAAGGTCCCGCTGATGTTGGAGATGTCGAAGCCTTCGATGCGCGCCGGCGGCGTTGGGAGGTCCAGAACGCGCGCCAGTTCCCTGAGATCGGCTTCGGGATGGATCGCGAGCGGCAGCTTGTACGGGATGCGCTCGAATTTCTCCGTCTTCTGCGTGGTGCGTTTGAGGTCGGCAATCGCATCCCGGAGTTGCGCGGCCTTTTCGAATTCGAGGCGCGCCGCGGCCTTCCGCATCTCTTCGTCGAACTCCGCGATCATCTCGTCGGCCTGTCCGGCGAGAAAATCGCAGGCGGCCTTCGCCTGTTCGACATACTGCTCGTGGGTCACGTTCCCAATGCACGGCGCCGTGCAATACTTCAGGTTCGCATACAGGCAATGACGGTAGTCGGCCTCATTTGGCGTCAATGGGCGGCATCCCCTGAGGTTGAAGCGACGACGGAGGACTGTGAGGGTGCGCCGCACGGAACCGGAGTGCGCGAACGGCCCGAAATAAATGGATTCATCGTCCTGTCGGAGACGCGTCAGTGTGAACCGGGGGATCGGATCGTTGAGATTGATCTTCAGGAGGAGAAAGCGCTTGTCATCGCGGAAGTCGATGTTGAACCGCGGCTGGAACTCCTTGATGAGCTTGCCTTCCAGAAGTAGCGCCTCCGCTTCGGATTTGACGACATGCCAGTCGAAATCATGGATCGCGTCCACGAGGGCGCCGAGCCGGAGGTCCCACGAGAGACGCCGTGACGGCTGAAAATAGGTCCCCACCCGCTTCCTGAGATCCCGGGCCTTGCCAACGTAGATGACACGACCAAAACGATCCTTGTGCAGGTAGATCCCCGGACGGTGGGGCACCTGGGCCAGCTTGTTGCGGATGTGATCCGTGATGGGCATGAGTCCGACGGCCTGCCCGCCCGTCGCCGTCGCAGGTGTTGGATGGGAGCAGGCGGCCGCTGCACCCGCATCATTGGGCGAACCCCGCACAGTGTCCACCGCCTCGCCACGAACAGGTCTTCGCCACGAAGGTCTCAGCGCGGTGGGCGCGGCTCCAACCGGCACGCCGCACGCCGGATGAACGCAGTCCTTGGGTTGCGGTTCCGCCGTGCTGAGTCCTTCGTGGTGAAACGGTGTTTTTCGTGGTGAGATGAGGGCATGGCAGTCGCAAGCCGGTCAGGAATCAGCCAGGAGGTCCGGACTCGGATCGAGGAACTGATCGACCTCCAGGGTGGCCACGGCCATCCCCACGCGGATCTTGCCGCTGACATCATCGAGAGCGGCCTCAAGATGCTCAACGACGTGAAGGATCGCGGCGATGCGCGCCTGATCGCCACGGCCCTCCGGGAACTCCGATACTCGTTTCGCTTATTCGAGGCCTACGGCGCCTATCGAAAGGTCTCGATCTTCGGCTCCGCGAGGATCCTGGCGGGGCGCGAGGAATACCGGTTGGCGGTGGAACTCGGCCGCAGTCTCGCGGCGGCCGGCTACATGGTCATCACGGGCGCCGGCCCGGGCATTATGCAGGCCGGACATGAAGGCGCCGGATCCGAAAAGAGCTTTGGACTGAACATCCGCCTTCCCTGGGAACAGGGCGCGAATCCGGTGATCATCGGGGACAAGAAGCTGATCACCTATCGGTATTTCTTCACCCGCAAACTGATGTTCATCCGCCAATCCGACGCCATTGTGCTGTTCCCAGGCGGGTTCGGGACTCTCGATGAAGGATACGAGGCGATGACCCTCATGCAGACCGGGAAGGCGAAACTGCGTCCGCTCCTGTTGATGGATCGCCAGGGAGGCACCTATTGGCGCAGCTTTGATCGTTATGTGCGCGAACACCTGCTCGGCAACGGCCTGATCTCGCAGGACGACCTCAAGCTCTACCACCTCTCGGACCGGTGCGAGGACGCCGTCCGTGTCATCAACCGATTCTACCGCAATTACCAGTCGGCGAGGTTCGTCCGGGAGTGGTTCGTGATCCGGATGAAGCGCGCGCCGAGCGAGGCTGCCGTCGAGGGACTGAACGAAGACTTCGCCGATATCATCGAGGATCAGGGCGTGATTCGCGTCGTGCCGCCGTTTCCGGAGGAGACCGAGGAAGCAGATGACCTCGCCCTTCCACGCCTGGGCTTCAAGTTCGACCGGCGCCATTACGGCCGCCTGAAACAACTCATCGACGTGCTCAACAATTATTGACCTCCAACCACCTCCCTCTCCCGCCCTGGCGCGCCCCGGAGGGAGAGGGAACCGGGGGTTCGCTTCTCTTGCTCTTGCTCTCGCACGCATCCTTTCTTGTTGGCGCGGGAGAGGGTCTGTCACCGTGTCGGCACCACGTGGAGGGCGACGTCCCCCGTCAGCGGCGAGTGGAGCGTGCGACGCCCGCCGCCCTCGACGGACCCACCGTCCGCCATGAACAAGGGATTCAGTCCCCGCGTGAAGCTCTTCCACACCCACGCGGCGTCGCCCCCGATGCCCCACAGGTGGTCCGTATCCGTGAGGATCACCTTGCGTCCGTCGCCAGGCGGCGGGTTGTCGCGGTAGTTGAACCCATTCGCCGCCTCCGGGTTGGGCGAAATCCAATCCGCAGGGCTCTCGAAGAGCGTCTCATTCTGCCCGCCCTTGAACTGGAAGGTCATGCCGACCGGGTGCTGTTTCGGTTTGTTCCGCTCGCAGTCTTTGATGAAGCGGATGAAATGGACCTGCCAGGCGGTGGATGGCGGATGATTCTCGTTGGAGATCTCGTAGAGCACGTTGTCGAGGTCGTTGACGGTGTCAATGACCTTGCGGACATAGGCCTCCTGGAGCGCGACAACCGCCGGAATGGCCATCGAGTGGATCTCCATGGCGTTTCCGTCGCCATCCAGGTCGGCATCGATGCCGTCAACGCTGTTGCCCGGGTGATACGGATGGGCCAGCCACGCATCCTTCACGAACTGCAATCCCCATCCTTCGAAGAGCATGATGGAGACGTAAATGCCGCGATCCCGCGCGGCAGAGACCCTGGATCCTTCAGCGTTCGCGGTGCTCCGCATGGAGCTGGCAGGCATTGTGCGCCAGCGTGATGTCCCCGAAATACCCTGGGTATTTCGGGGACATCACGCTAGTATCTGTGGCTCGTGAGAGCCACCATTGCCGCCTTCCTGCTCATCGGCACGGGGCCGCTCCTCCTGTTGACCGATTCGACGGCGCGCGCGGCGGGTCCCGTGCACGTCGATTTCAATTTCCAGGTCCGTCCCCTGCTCTCGGATCGGTGCTACGCCTGCCACGGGCCCGACGACAAAGCCCGCAAAGCCGGGCTCGACCTGCGGACCCGGGAAACCGCCTTGAAGGGTGGAAAGTCCGGACATCCCGCGATCCAACCGGGCGATCCGACGGGTTCCGAACTCCTCCGCCGCATCAGTTCCTCGGATCCGGACGAGGTGATGCCTCCGCCGGAGTCGAAGCTCCCTCCGCTGTCGCCCTCGGAAATCGAAACCCTCCGTCGCTGGATCGAGCAGGGCGCGGAATTCAAGCCCCACTGGGCGTTCATTCCGCCGGATGAATCGTCGATTCACGTCCCGGTTGTCGATGAGACGGGCGTGACCATCCGGAACGACATCGATCGGTTCGTTCTCGCCCGTCTCGAGCAGGAGGGTCTGCGCCTCCAACCCGAAGCCGACAAGGAAACCCTTCTCCGCCGCGTCACGCTCGACCTGACGGGCCTGCCCCCGACGCTCGATGAGATGGACGCATTCCTGGCGGACAACTCTCCGGGCGCCTACGCGAGGGTTGTCGATCGCCTCCTGGCGTCGCCGCATTATGGGGAACGAATGGCGCAGGAATGGATGGACCTCGCCCGATTCGCCGACACCTACGGCTACCAGGCGGATGTGGACCGCGATCTCTCCCCCTGGCGCGACTGGGTTATCAGCGCCTTCAACGAGGACCTGCCCTGGGATCAGTTCATCACCTGGCAACTGGCTGGCGATCTGCTCGAGCACCCGACGCGCGACCAGATCCTGGCCACCGCCTTCAACCGCCTTCACCGCCAGACCAACGAAGGCGGCAGCATCGAGGAAGAATTCCGGGTCGAGTATGTCTCCGACCGCGTGCACACCATGGGAACTGCGTTTCTGGGTTTGACCCTCGAATGCGCGCGGTGCCACGACCACAAGTTCGATCCCATCAGCCAGCGCGATTACTATTCCCTGACGGCCTTCTTCAATTCCATCGACGAATCGGGCTTGTATTCCCATTTCACACACGCCACTCCGACCCCCGGCCTTCTCCTGTGGGACAAGGATACCGAGAAGCGCCACGACGCGGCCGTCGATTCCATTGCCGATGCCGAACACCATTTCGTCCGGGCGCGCGCCGATGCCGCTGACCGGTTCGGCACCTGGCTTGAATCGGGGGCCGCCGCGAGCATCCTGCCGCCACGACCGGTCGCCTACCTGCGTTTCGAGCAGGTCGACAAGCAACACACGCCGGATTCCGTCAGCACCAATTTGGCATTGGTCTTCGACAACCCCGAGCTCGTTCCTGGTCATGCAGGAAGGGCGATGAAGTTCAGCGGGGACAATTCCCTGGTGGTACCCTACGCGGCTCACTTCGGGCGCACCGACCCATTCAGCTTCAGCCTCTGGCTGAAACCCGCCGAGAAACAGGACCGAGCCCTGATCCTCCATTGCTCCCGCGCCTGGACCGACTCCGGCAGCCGCGGCTACGAACTCCGACTGGATGACGGCCGTCCCTTCTTTGCGCTGATCCATTTCTGGCCCGGCAACGCGATTGGCATTCGCGCTCGGGATGCCCTGCCGATCGACACCTGGACCCATCTCGCCGTGACCTACGACGGCTCCAGCCGTGCCGAAGGCATCCGTCTCTACGCCGACGGCCGGCCGCTTGAGGTCGAGTTGGTCCGGGACCACCTGTACAAGGACATCCAGCACCGTGCCGAATGGGGCGACGCCGAGGTCGGCCAGGTCCACCTGACGCTGGCCGGGCGCTTCCGCGACAGTGGATTCCGCAACGGCGCCATCGATGAATTGCAGGTGTTCGACACCGAACTGACGCCATTGGAGGTCGACGCCCTTGCTGGAAATCCGTCGGGTCACCCACCGTCTCCGGCCGACCTGAAAGAGCATTACCTCGCCCGCGTCGATCCGGCCTGCGCTGAAGCCCGCGAGACGCTTCACCACGCGCGTGTCGTGGAGAACGACCTCATCACACCCGTGAAGGAGATCATGGTGATGCAGGAGATGACGGAACAGCGTCCGACATTCGTGCTTCGCAGGGGTGCCTATGATGCCCGCGGGGATCGGGTTGAGCCGGATGTGCCGGAACGCATCATGACCCTGTCGCCGGATCTTCCACGCAACCGGCTGGGCCTCGCGCGGTGGATCACGGATCGCCGCAATCCCCTGACCGCTCGCGTCGCCGTCAATCGGATTTGGAAGCTTCATTTCGGCCGCGGACTGGTGGCGACGACGTGGGATTTCGGCGCGCAGGGGGAATTGCCGACGCACCCGCAGCTCCTCGACTGGCTCGCCTGCCGTTACATGGATTCAGGTTGGGATCGCAAGGCGATGCATCGCCTGATCGCGCTCTCGGCCACGTACCGGCAGTCGTCCAGCGCCCCGACCGACCTGGTGGCGAGAGACCCCGACAACCGCCTCCTCGCCCGCGGTCCGCGACACCGGCTCGACGCCGAGGAGATTCGCGACAGCGCCCTCGCGGTCAGCGGTCTTTTGGTGCCGGTGATCGGAGGTCCGAGCGTCAAGCCGTACCAGCCGGCCGGCATCTGGGAGGATTCCGGGACGGGGAAGACCTACAAGCAGGATACAGGCGCAGGTCTGTACCGCCGCAGTCTCTATACCTTCTGGCGGCGCACCGCCCCGCCGCCAAGCATGCTGACCTTCGACGCCACCAGCCGGGAGGTCTGCACCGCGAAACGCGAGATCACCACCACACCGCTTCAAGCCCTCGTCCTGCTCAACGACACCCAGTTTCTCGAGGCCGCGCGGGTCCTGGCGGAACACTTGATCGTCTCGCATCCCGACGATCGCGCGGCCCGCGCCCGCGAGGCATTCCGCAGGCTCACCGGACGCCACCCCGATGCTACTGAACTGGGAATCCTCACCCGGCTCGACGCCGAGCAGGAGGAATACTTTGAATCGCACCCAGGCACGGCGGCGCAGTACCTTGGCGTCGGTGAGAGATCGGTCGACACCTCGTTGCCGGCCCCGGAGCTTGCGGCGACAACCGTCCTTGCTAGCACATTGATGAACCACGAAGCATTCGTGATGAACCGATGAATCCACTCTGCACCGGACCTCTTCCCGCCGCGGGCCTGACGCGTCGGGGGTTTCTCAACCGCTTTGGCATGGGCCTGGGGGGCATTGCCCTGGCCCAGCTCCTGAATCCGCCGGGAGCCCACGCAGCAACGACCGCCGGCCCGGATCTCGGGATCCTGGGCGGCCACCTGCACCACGCGGCGGCCGCGAAGCGCGTGATCTACCTCTTCATGGCGGGCGGCCCTTCGCAATTGGAGACATTCGACTACAAGCCGATGCTCAACAAGCACCAGGGCGAGGAACTGCCCGCGTCGGTGCGGATGGGTCAGCGGCTTACCGGGATGTCCGGGAACCAGGCGTCCCTTCCGCTGGCCGGCTCCATCTTCAAGTTCGCGCAGCACGGTCAATCAGGCGCCTGGATCAGCGAACTGTTGCCCTGGACCTCCCGCCTGGCCGACGACCTGTGCATCCTCCGCTCCGTGTATATCGGAGGCGATCAATCATGACCCGGCGATCACCTTTCTGCAGACCGGATCCCAGATCTCCGGCAGACCGAGCATCGGCGCCTGGGTCCACTATGGACTCGGGAGCGACAACGAGAATCTGCCGGCGTTCGTCGTTCTCATCACCCGTGCCAAGGGCGGACAGCCCCTGTATTCGCGGCTCTGGGGAAGCGGCTTTCTCCCGTCACGCCACCAGGGGGTGCAGTTCCGGGCGGGCAAGGAACCCGTCCTTTATCTCAATGATCCTCAGGGCGTCTCGCCGGAGTCCCGGCGACTGATGCTGAATCGTCTGGCGGAACTCCAGGAGCAGGAGATCGATCGGACCGGCGATCACGAAATCGAGACCCGGATCGCCCAGTATGAAATGGCGTACCGCATGCAAACCAGCGTGCCCGACGCGACGGACCTCGCCAGTGAATCGGAAGGCGTCCTCGACCTGTACGGACCGGATGTTCGGAAACCTGGGACCTTCGCGGCGAATTGCCTGCTCGCCCGTCGCCTCGCGGAACGCGGAGTGAAGTTCATCCAACTCTACCACCAGGGATGGGATCAGCACGGGGATTGCCCAGTGGGATTCGCCAGCAGTGCAAGGAAACCGACCAGCCGTGCTACGCCCTTCTGACGGACCTCAAGCAGCGCGGCCTTTTGGATGACACCCTCGTCCTGTGGGGCGGTGAGTTCGGCCGGACAAATTATTCCCAGGGCAAACTCACCGCCACGGACTACGGACGCGACCATCATCCGCGGTGTTTCACGGTCTGGATGGCCGGGGGTGGGGCGCGTCCGGGGACGAATTACGGCGCGACGGACGAGTTTGGATACAACGTGGTCCAGGACGGTGTTCACGTTCACGATTTCCATGCCACGCTCCTGCACCTGCTCGGAATCGACCACGAGCGACTGACCTATTTCTTTCAGGGTCGCCGGTTCCGCCTCACCGATGTCCACGGCAACGTGGTGCGGGGACTACTCGCCTGAGGGCGGACGAAGGCCGACGGTCAGGCAAGGGGGCACCCAGAAGGGGGATGCGCCAATGCACAGGCAGCCGGTTCATGGAGAGGTCCTCGCCGGCAGCGAAATTCCGACCGTGTCTTAACAGGACGCCTGAAATGTCCCGTCGCATCCACCGCATGTTCCTCAAGTCCTTGTTGCTGGCCGCCGTCCCGTTTGGGCTGTGGCTCTTTCTGCGCTGGTTCGAACGCAGCAATGTCTACCAGCCGACCCGGGACTGGATCGCGACACCGGATGCATTCGGTCGGAAATGGGAAGCGATCCAATTCCAGGCCGCGGATGGCGTGGCTCTCAGCGGTTGGTTCCTGCCCGCTTCCGATGGGGCGAAATTTCGCGATCTTGTCGTCCTTGTCAGCCACGGCAACGGAGGGAACATCAGTCATCGTTTCGACCTGTATGACCTCCTGCTCGATGCCGGGTTGAATGTGTTTGCCTTTGACTACCGCGGTTACGGCAGGAGCGGCGGCCGGCCCACCGAAAGCGGTACGTACCGCGATGGAGAGGCGGCGCTCGAGGTGCTCCACAACCGGCATTATCCCGATTCCCGGATCGTTGTTTTCGGCGAGAGCCTGGGTGGCGGGATCGCGGCCGAACTCGCACTGACACATCCGTCGTTGCGCGGGCTGATCCTTCAGAACTCGTTCACGAGCATTCCGGATCTCGGGGCCGAGCTGTTTCCCTACCTGCCGGTCCGGTGGGTCGGCACGATCCACTATGACACGCACTCGAAGCTCCCACGGATCCGGGTCCCTGTGCGGATCCTGCATAGCCGGGAAGACACCCTGATCCGGTTTCATCATGCCGAGGCCAACCTCGCGGCAGCCGTCGAGCCGAAGGCCCTCCGCGAGACCCGGGGCGATCACAACGATTCGCCCGCACTCAGCCGGGAGGCGATCCTCCAGACCGTTCAGGATCTCGCCTCCAACGGCAATGCCGTCCCCCGATGACGCCTCGTCATCGGATTGGATCGAATTCCGTTTTCCTCGTGCCCCTGTGCTGGCTTCAGCGGGCTACTCGCGGATGAGCTCCGCGTGGAGCCGCGCGTAGATCCCGCCGGTCTGCAGGAGTTCCTCGTGCCGCCCGCGTTCGACGATGCGCCCGTGATCCAGGACCAGGATGAGATCCGCGTGTCGAACGGTGCTGAGCCGATGCGCGATCACGAAGCTTGTTCGCTTTTCGAAGAGCCGCTCGAGGGCGTGCTGGATGAGCCGCTCCGTTCCGGGATCCACCGCGCTCGTGGCCTCGTCGAGGATGAGAATCCTGGGTTCAGCGACCATTGCGCGAGTGATTGTGAGGATCTGTCGTTCACCGGCGCTGAGGTTGCCTCCGCGCTCGCCGACGAGGGTGGAGTAGCCGCCGGCGAATCGTTCGATGGCTTCATGAATGCCAAGCCTCGTGGCCGCGTCGATCACCTCCGCGTCCGTTGCGCCGGGCTTTCCGAAGCGCAGGTTGTCCATGACCGTTCCGGTGAAGAGGAAGTTCTCCTGGGTGACGATGCCGAGCTGCCGGTGAAGGGACTCGACCGTGAAGTCACGCACGTTGAGTCCGTCCACCAGCACCCGGCCCTGCTGGGGTTCATAGAAGCGGGCGAGAAGACTGATGATGCTCGTCTTGCCGGATCCCGTGGGGCCTACCAGGGCAATGGTGGCACCCGCCGCCACGCTGAAGTCGACTTCGCGGAGGACCCATTCGCCTGCCGCCGTGGTGTCATAGCGAAAGCTGACCCGCTCAAGGGCAACGTCGCCGCGCAACGGTGGAAGATCCCGGGCTCCGGGTCGGTCCTGCACCTGCGGCTCGGTGTCCAGCAGCGCGAATACGCGTTCGGCGCTTGCCGCGGCGGAGAGCATCGCATTGAACAAATCGCCCATCGCCTGGACCGGGCCGAAGAACATCCCGAGGTACAGGACAAAGGCCGTCAGTCCGCCGATGGAGAGCTGTCCCTGAAGCACCCGCCAGCCGCCGTATCCCAGGACGATGGCCATTGCGGTGCCGGAGAGCAGGTTCACCGTCGGCATATAGGTATGGTACACCCGCGCCGTTCGCACCCAGCGTTCCGTGAAGTCGGTGTGGAGCTCGCCGAAACGCCGAAGGTTCTCCTCCTCCCTTCCGAAGGCCTGGACGACGCGGACGCCCGAAATGTTCTCTGCGACCGCGGCGGTCAGGCGTGACATGGTGCCGCGCAACTGACGGTAGGCCTCGCGTCCGCGCCGCTGGAACCAGCGTGTCGCTAAAACGAGGGGAGGAAGTACCGCGGAGACGGCGAGGCAAAGTCGCGCGTCATAACACACCATCAGGACCAAAACCCCGACGAGAGTGAGGACACTGGAGAGCAACTGGGTCGCGCCCCATGTCAGAACCCGGTCCAGCGCGTCGATGTCGGTGTCGGCGCGGGCGATGATCCGTCCCTGGTGGGTCCTGTCGAAATAGTTGAGGGAGAGCCGCTGAATGTGCTCGAACACGGCCAGGCGCAGGTCGTTCATGAGGCCCTGTCCCACCGCGATCGCCGTCCGGACCTGGACGACCGTCAGGATCCAGCCCAGGAGCAGATTGCCGAGGTACAACCCGCTGACGACCAGGATGCCGAGGGCGGCATCCGCGGCCCGCGTCCAGTGTGTCAGGTACCGGTCGATCCCGAACTGGACCAGTTGTGGGCCGAGCAGGGTCGAGGCTGTGGCCAGGAGCGTCAGACCCAGGTTCAACGTGAAGCGTCCCAGGTAGGGTCGCAGGTAGACCGCCAACCGGCGGAGGATGGTCCCGCGCATGGGGGCCTGCGCGAATTCCTCGTCCAGGGCGATGTCATCGTGAGTGGCCATGCGGTTCAGGAGACAGGGCCAGGAGCGTGCCACGTTGGGGGGCCGTCGCGCTCCGCTGCCGATTCGCCTGCGCTGAGTTGGCCGCGAAAAAGGTCCTGGTAGAGCGCATCGCCGCGAACCAGTTCGGCATGGGTCCCACGGGCCACGATCCTGCCGCCCTGCAGCACGAGGATAAGATCGGCCTTGCGCACCGTCGCCGCGCGGTGCGCCACCACGAAAGTCGTTCTGTCCCTGCACAAAAGCCGCAGCGCCTCGCGAATGCTGCGCTCCGTCGCGGGATCCACGGCACTCGTCGCGTCGTCCAGCAGAATGATTCGCGGGTTCATGAGCAGAGCACGGGCGATGGCAATGCGCTGACGTTGCCCGCCACTCAATGACACACCGCGCTCGCCGATCACCGTGTCGTAGCCCAGCGCGAGTTCCCGGATGAATTCGTCCGCGTGCGCAGCGCAAGCCGCCGTCCGGATGTCCTCCCGCGGCGCGTTGGGCCGGCCGAAGGCGATGTTGTCCGCCACGCTCGCGCTGAAGAGAAAGGTCTCCTGGAACACGATGCCGACCGCGCGTCGAAGTTGCGCAAGGTCCACCTCCCGCACATCGACCCCGTCGACAAGCACCCGGCCGTCCGTCGGATCATAGAACCGCGGAAGCAGCGAGAGCAGGGTCGTTTTCCCCGAGCCCGTCGGGCCGACCAGGGCGACCGTCTGCCCGGGCGCAACCGTGAAGCTGATGCCGTTGAGCGCGGCCAACGGCACCTGGGATCGCTCGGGCGCATCGGCAGGTGTCGAGCCATCGTCCTCGCGAACGAGTTGAAGCGACGGCGTCCGAGTGTACCGGAACGCGACCTCGTCGAACTCCACTCCACCGCCGCCTGGGGGAAGGGCGCGGCGACCGCCACGAAGTTCAACCGGTGCGTGGAGGATTTCATCCACCCGCTGTGCGGCCGAGCTTGCGTTTTGGATGATGTTGGTGACCTGCCCGATGACGCCGATCCTTCCTCCCAGTCCGAGCAGGTAAAAGACGGCCTTGGCCAGGTCGCCGAGGGCCAGTTGGCCGCCGATCACCAGCCTTCCGCCACCCCAGAGCACAACAGGAACGCCCAGGCCGAAGATGAATTGCGCGACGGGCACGCGCGCCGCCCAGTAGTTCACCGCGTCCTCCAGGTCCCCAAGATATCGGTCGCGTTTCTCCCGGAATTTCGCGATCTCGGCACGTTCACGCGCGAAAGCCTTCACAACGCGCACCCCGGCGATGTTCTCCTGGATCACGGTGCTCATTTCGGCGTGGCGGTCGTGAACACGCCGCCACCGCGGCTGCAACCGAACGGCGAAGAACGAAAGCGCCGCGACCGTGGGAACCATCACCGCGAGGGTCAGAACGCCCAGAAGGGGATGGAGAAAGAATACCAGGATGGTGGTTGCGATCAGGCCGACCAGGATATCAACCGAAAAGAACAGGCAAACGAACATGAAATCCTGCAGGCGTGCCACATCCGTGCTGGCGCGCGAGATCAGTTCGCCCGTCCGCGCATTGTCATGCCAGGCGAACGTCTGCCCTTGAAGCGCCTGGTAAACGGCCGAGCGGATGTCGCCGAGGGTGCGCTGGACCGTGCGGTTCCGGATGGGTCCAAGCGCAAAGCCGACCAGCGTTCGGACGATGACCAGGCCGAGAAACAGGACCACGCTCCCGCCAAGGAGGAACTCCCGGCCATTGGCCACCGTGCCCGCCGGCCGCGAGGCCCCCAGCGCTGTGATCGCGTTGCCAAGGAACTGCGGAAGACTGAGTTCAATCGCGATATTGATCGTCAGCAGCCCGACGCAAAGGCCAACCGCGCCACGCCGGCGCCCGAGAAAACGCACCATCCGCCAGAGCGCCAACGCGGCGCTCGGGGACGGTTGAAGAGAACGGGGACGAGTCGACATACGAACCTCCCCCGGGCGCGGAAGCCCGGAAGACGGAGACACAGTGGCGTCGGAACAGAAGCCTGAAAAGGGAATCGTCCGGATGCCCTTGGTGTCGTTGGAACCCGGAGGGCCGACGGCCGCTGGGGGGTTGTGAACAAGATGCGAATGTCCGGATCTTGCCGGCGACGTCAGATGCCGCAGGATGGGTGTCTCACCGTGGAAACACCCATCACCTCCACCATCGAGCAACTGGAGTTGCATCTGGTTTCAGATGCCCCCGTTGTCAAAGGATACGAGACTTGGCAAAGAGAACGTCTGGCGAACCTCATCGCACTCGGCCGGCATCTTGGGCTCCCCCTCGGGCACGAAGCCGAAATCCTGTTGAAGGATGGAACCTGCCTTCGAGGTCAGCTCTCTCTCGCGCGAGAAGAGTTGTGGGTCGAGGACGGGGGCAAGGCCCCGCCGTTGCTTCGCGTCGATCGCTGCACCTTCGAGTATTCGGACATCGACTCCTGCGTGCGTCTCGACCTCCCGTGAATCGGCCACCCGTGGGTCCGCCTCGCCCCGGCGAGTCTCCGGGCCGTGGCGCGGCCGACGGGAAAGTCTTCAGATCCTCTCGAAATACCGCTGCCGTTCCCAGTCCGTCACCGCGTCACTGAACGCCTGATGCTCGAGCCTCGCATGTCGCACGTAAAATTCGACCACGTCCGCGCCGAAGGCGGATCGGGCAAGTGTCGATCGCTCGAACAGGTCGGTTGCATCCCTCAAGCTTGCCGGAAGACGGGACAACCCGGAATCGACATAGGCATTTCCCTTGTAGGGCTCGCCGCAGTCCAGTTGCTCGTCGATGCCGGCCTGGCCGGCCGCGAGCATGGCCGCGAACGCCAGGTACGGATTCGCGTCGGCACCCGGCATGCGGTTCTCAATCCGAAATCCCGAGTCCTTTCCAACGATGCGAAAGCCCGTGGTCCGATTGTCTGCCGCCCAGGCCATTCGGGTCGGCGCCCAACTCCCGGGTTGATAGCGTTTGTAGCTGTTCACCGTTGGCGCAAAGAAGAGGCAAAGCTCCGGCGCGTACTTCATCAGCCCGCCGAGGAACTGCCGAAAAAGGGGCGACCCCGCCGGGGCGTGATCCGTCCGCGCTCGTCGTCCGCCTCGCGACGCCGGCGTTCGGTCGGCGAACGCGTTCCGTCCGCCTTTCCAGAGACTGACGTGGACATGACAGGAGTTGCCCGCCTCGGTCGCCGCATACTTCGCCATGAAGGACACGCTCCGCCCGTGCTGCGCGGCGATCTCCTTGACGCCATGTTTGAAGATGACGTGCCGGTCCGCCATCTCGAGCGGCTCGGCATAGCGGAAATTGATCTCATGCTGACCGCGGCTCCATTCGCCCTTGCTGTTCTCGACGGGAACGCCCGCCTCCGTGAGGCCGTTTCGAATGGCCCGCATCAGAGGTTCATCGCGCCCGGGCTGAAGGAGGTGATAGTCGATCCGGTAATCACTTGACGGATGCAGGTCCCGGTAGCTCGACGCGGCCGCCGATTCGTAGGTCTGGTGGAAGAGGTAGAACTCCAGTTCCGTGGCGCCGAACGCGGTCAGACCTCTACGCGAGAGTTGGTCGACCTGCCGTCGCAGCACCGATCTCGGCGCCTCGGCGACGGGGGATCGGTCCGCGCGAACGAAGTCGCAGAGCACGAGGGCGCTTCCTGCAAGCCATGGGATCGGTCGCAGTGTGCCCGGGTCGGGGCGCATCTCGAAGTCTCCGAAGCCGGCCTCCCAGTTGGCCACCTTGAAGCCCTCGAGCGGATCCATCTCGAGATTGACGGTCAGCAGGTAATTGCAGCCGTGGGTGCCGTCGTGGACCACGTGTTCCAGGAAGAAATCCGCGCGGTACCGCTTCCCGACGAGACGACCGAACGGATCTGGAAAACCAACCAGGACCGTATCGATCTGCCCGGAACGAACGCCCTCGGAGAGTTGCTTGATGGTCACGGCCGGGGACGCTACCGACCCGGTCGCGCCGGGAGAAGCACGCCGTGGACGCGAAGGCTCGACATCGGGGACACTGATCCCAAGGATCCGCCCGATTCTTTTCCTGCCCGGCATCGGGTCCGCCATGTCCATTTATCTCGCTGAATTCATCGGGACTGCTCTGTTGGTACTGTTCGGAGATGGCGTGGTCGCGAACGTGCTTCTTGCGCGTTCCAAGGGAAACAACGGAGGCTGGATGGTGATCGCCACGGGGTGGGGACTCGCCGTGGCCTTGGCGGTCTACTCCGTTGGTTCTGTCAGTGGCGCCCACATCAATCCCGCGGTGACCCTCGCACTGGCCGCGGTTGGCCGGTTCGAAGTTGCCAAGGTGGGAGGTTATCTTCTCGCACAATTTGCGGGGGCCTTTGCGGGTGCCATCCTCGTCTGGCTCGCCTACCTCCCCCATTGGCGCGAGACGAGCGATCCTGCCCACAAGCTCGGCGTCTTCTGCACCATCCCGGCGATTCGCAACAGCGGTTCGAACTTCCTCTGCGAACTCCTGGGAACCGCGGCGCTGGTTTTCTGCGGCCTCGCCATCCCGTCGAAGGCGAACCTGATCGAACCCGGCTGGTCGAGCGGGCTGGGACCGCTGCTGGCCGGATTGATCGTCCTGGCCATCGGCCTCTCTCTTGGCGGTCCGACGGGCTACGCGATCAACCCGGCGCGCGATCTGGGGCCGCGTCTCGCCCATGCGCTGCTCCCGATCCCCGGAAAGGGACGATCGGAATGGACCTATGCGTGGATCCCGATCCTGGGTCCGATCACCGGCGGCATACTTGGGGCCCTCCTTCACCGCGCCCTTTTTCAGTCCTCCTGATCGCATGATGGCACCGCATATCCTGGCGCTGGACGCCGGCACCACAAGTGTCCGGGCGATTGTCTTCGACCACGACGGCCAGATCCGTGCCGTCGCCCAAAAGGAGATCCGCCAAATCTATCCCAAGCCCGGATGGGTCGAACATGACCCGCACGAGATCTGGTTTGCCCAGATGGGGGTCGCGACCGAAGCGATTGCCCGAGCCGGACTGCGCCTCCGCGACATCCTCGCGGTCGGCATCACGAATCAGCGCGAGACCGCCGTCGTTTGGGATCGCACCAGCGGAGATCCTGTGTGCCATGCCATCGTATGGCAGGACCGCCGCACGGCCGGCATGTGCGACCGGCTCTCCGCCGATGGCGCGCTGCCGCTGATTCAAAAACGGACCGGCTTGCTGTTGGACGCCTACTTCTCGGCAACCAAGGTCGCCTGGATCCTGGATAACCTACCCGGCGCCCGCGAGAAGGCGGAGGCGGGGCGTCTGGCCTTCGGAACCATCGACAGTTGGCTCGTGTGGAAGCTGACCGACGGCCGGGTCCATGCCACGGACGCCAGCAACGCCTCACGAACCCTCCTGTACAACATCCATCGAGGGGAATGGGACCGGCGGCTCCTCGAGCTGTTCCGAATTCCCGCCTCCATGATGCCGGAGGTGCGGTCCTCCAGCGAAGTCTATGGTGAGGTCGCCCCGTCCCTGGGCCTCGGAGGCATTCCCGTCGCGGGCATCGCCGGTGACCAGCAGGCCGCGCTCTTCGGCCAGATGTGCATCCGACCCGGTCTTGCCAAGAATACCTATGGCACGGGCTGCTTTCTCCTCCAGAACACCGGCACCCAACCCGTGCCCTCGAAGAACCGCCTCGTCACCACCATTGCGTGGAAGCTCGGCAGGAAGGTCGAGTATGCGCAGGAAGGCAGCGTGTTCATCGCAGGCGCCGCGATCCAATGGCTGCGCGACGGACTGCAACTCGTTCGATCCGCACAGGAAGTCGATCTGCTGGCGGATTCCGTCAAGGATAGCGGCGGTGTCTTTCTCGTGCCCGCCTTCACGGGTCTCGGCGCTCCTCACTGGGATCCTTATGCACGCGGCCTGCTCATCGGGATCACACGGGACACGACCGCCGCGCACATTGCTCGCGCCACCATCGAGGCGATCGCATTCGAGGTCGCCGATCTCCTGGACGCGATGCGCAATGACACCGGGACTCGGCCGCGGGAACTCCGCGTGGATGGAGGCGCGACGCGGAGCCAGCCGCTGCTTCAATTCCAGGCCGACATACTCGGCATCCCCGTCGTCCGTCCTGCCGTGACGGAGACCACGGCCCTGGGTGCCGCCTACCTTGCCGGTCTGGCTGTGGGATTCTGGAAGGACCCACGCACCATTGCCGGACAATGGAAGGCGGAGCGTGTCTTTCAACCCAAAATGCATCGGGATCGCGTCGCCGACCTGCGCGGGCGTTGGTCCGAGGCCCTGAATCGTTCCAAGGACTGGGAGAAAGGACGGTCCGGGTGACGGCCGCCGCGGGGGTTTCCCGCGACCGTGTATGGGCGGCAGTCACGACCGTTGCCGAGCCCTGGGACCTGGTCATCGTTGGCGGCGGCGCGACGGGCATCGGCATCGCCGTCGATGCAGCGGCACGCGGCTATCGGCCGCTGCTGCTGGAGCAAGCCGACTTCGGCAAGGGCACCTCGAGCCGCAGCACCAAGCTCATTCACGGCGGCGTCCGCTACCTGGGTCAGGGCAACCTGTCGCTGGTGATGGAGGCCCTTCGCGAGCGAGGCATCCTGCGCCGCAACGCCCCGCACCTTGTCCATGAGTTGCCCTTCGTCGTGCCGAGCTATGCCTGGTGGCAGGGACCCTTCTACGGCGTCGGTCTCAAACTCTACCAGGCCCTCGCCGGCCGTCTCGGGTTCGGCCCGTCTCAATGGCTGTCCAGGGAAGAAACACTTCGGCGCCTTCCCAACATTCAAACCGAAGGACTTCGCGGCGGGATCGTCTATTATGACGGCCAGTTTGATGACGCGCGGCTCCTGATCCACCTGGCGCTGACCGCCATTGAGCAGGGAGCCACCCTCTTGAACTACGCAGCAGTCACGGGCCTCCTTCGCGATCCTGAGGGCATCGTCACCGGTGTCGCCGCCCGCGATTCGGAGACCGGACACACCTTCCAGGTTCGAGGCCGCGTCGTCATCAACGCCACCGGCCCTTTCGTCGACACCGTGCGCGCCCTCGCCCATCCGGATGCTCCGCTGCTGGTCGCGCCGAGCCAGGGCACCCACCTTGTTCTGGCTCGGGATTTCCTCCCCGGCGAGACCGCGATCATGGTGCCCCACACGCCGGACGGACGGGTCATGTTCGCCATTCCCTGGCAGGGACACACGCTGGTCGGAACCACCGATATTCCCATCGGCGCCCCGACGCTCGATCCCGTTCCCCTGGAGGAGGAGATCACCTTCCTGCTGGAGACCGCCGGACGTTATCTGCGGCGGCCCCCGGCGCGCAGCGACATCCTGTCTGCCTTTTCCGGCATACGCCCGCTCGTGCAGGCGGGCCGCTCGCGCGATACCGCATCCCTCTCGCGCGAACACTTGATTCATATCGACGATTCGGGACTGGTCACCATCACGGGCGGGAAATGGACGACCTACCGAAGCATGGCCGACGAATGCGTCACCAAGGCCGCCGTTCTTGCGAATCTGCCCGAGAGACCCTCCACCACACGGGACCTGCCGATCCATGGGCACGATGAACACGCCGATCGATTCGGCCCGTTCTCCGTGTACGGGTCCGACGCACTCCACCTCCAGGCATGGATTCGGGACAATCCGCCGCTCGGACGACCTCTGCATCCGGAACTCCTCCTGTGCGCCGCCCAAGTCATCTGGGCGGCACGGATGGAAATGGCGCGGAGCGTGGAAGACGTCCTTGCCCGCCGGACCCGCGCCTTGTTCCTGAATGCCCGGGCGGCGTCGGAGTGCGCCACGGAGGTGGCGCGATTGATGGCGGGTGAACTCGGACGCGACGGCGCCTGGCAGCAACGCCAGGTGAGCGAGTTCGGTGATCTGTCGCGGGGGTACCAGGTGGAGGCTGAGAGCCCGTCTGAAAATTAGGAAGAACCCCTCCGGGCGACGGGTCTTTTGCGCGAGGCCTTCGTTGCCTCGACCGTCACAGCCCGCTGCGGGGATGCTCCGGTCTCGCCGCCTCGGCCACCGAGGTGCCGAACATCAGGGCTAAACACTTCGAGGGGAAATGCAGCGCCAAGACCTCGCCAACCGACCCCAATTCCAGCTGGAAAACCTCGAAGAAGTTTGGGAAGGCCGTGGACCTATCGCCCAACCGCGGCCACGGCAGTCTGCAGCGGAGCCAGGAGCAACCCGGGCGCGCATCCCAACGCAACCACCAACAACGCCACCACCATCACCGTCACCATCTCCGCGCGACTTCCGACGTCGGTCCGCGCCTCGACTTGCGGGTCTTCCACAAACGCCGCCTTTAGCACGCGGAGGTAGTAATAGAAGGAAACGCAGGTGGTTCCCACCGCCAATCCGACCAGCCAGAGAAGACCCAGATCCGTCCCCCGACCGGATCCCGAGAGGGCGGTGGCAAAGAGATAGAATTTTCCAAAGAACCCGGCCAGGGGCGGAATCCCCGCCAGCGAGAGGATGAAAACCGCAAGGGCAAGCGCAAGCGCCGGCGAGCGGCGCACGAGACCCGCGACATGCCGGAAGTCGGAGCCGCCCGTTGCCGATTCCACGAGGCCCACCACACCGAACGCGCCGAGCGTCGTCAGGGCATAAGTCCCGGCATAGAACGTGACCGCCGGGATTGCCTCCGTGCCTCCCCCGACAATCGCCACAAGGCTGTAGCCCGCGTGGGCCACCGCGGAATAGGCGAGGAGCCGTTTGAGGTTGTCTTGCGACAGGGCCGCGAGATTGCCCCAAACCATCGAGAGCGCCGCAAGCGCAGCCAGGATTGGCGACCAACCCGGAAGAAACCGTCCCCAGGCACTCGCGCCCGCGGCCCCCGACAACGCCACCACGGTGAAGCGGACGAGGATGAACAACGAGGCGACTTTCGAACCCGCCGCGATGAACCCCGCAGCGGGCGTTGGCGCCCCCTGATAGGCATCGGGCGCCCAAAAATGAAAGGGCGCCGCCGCCACCTTGAATCCTAGCCCCACAAACACCATCACCAGTCCCGCGAGCAGGAGCGGCGACGGCGCGCCACCCGCACTCGCCGCCCGGATCCCGCGAAAATCAATCGCGCCCGTCGCCCCATACAGGAAGCTCAGCCCGAAGAGCAGCACCGCTCCCGCCATCGCGCCGAAAAGGAAATACTTCAACGACGCCTCAATACCGACCGGATCACGCTTGTCGAAGCCCGCGAGGATATAGAGACAGAGGCTCGTCAGCTCGAGGCTCAGGAACATCATCAGGACGTTCTCCGAACTCGCGATGAGCATCATGCCGAGCGCGCCGAGCAACACGATGGCGACATATTCCCCCAGGTGCGGGGTGAACGACACCCGCCACGAAAAAGGAGGGTCCCCGCCGTCAGGACGACAAGGATCCCCTTGACCAGTCGCGTCAGCGCATTGCTCACAAACATGCCGTCCCCCCACCTGCCCTCGGGCACGGCGAACAGAAGCCATGCGACGGCCAGAAGGCAGCCCGCCAACGCGATGCCGAGCGCCATGCGGCGCCGCCGCACCGAATCCCCCAGGTTGCGCGCCCCCAAATCCACGCCCAGAACCACGAGGGCCGTCACCAGGATCAGGATTTCCGCCAGCATCAGGCGGCTGAGTTCGAAATAGTTCATGGCCAGCCCATGGTGGTTCGAAGTCCGGCGAACGCCGGGGAATGAAGACCGGCATCAATCCAATCCATCAGGAGGCGCGGATACACCCCGACCGCGACGCTCGTCATCAACAACAGGGCGGCGCCAAACTTTTCCGGAAGCGTGATCGGGTCCAGCCTGGCAGAGGCTGGAGATTCGCCTGTCGGCGCGTCCGCCAGGAAGGACCGCTGAAGCGCCCGCAGCGTGAACGCCACCGACAACAGAACACCAACGCCGGCCGCGACGGCGGCCGCGGGAAAGGCCTGCCACGTTCCGATCAGCACCTGCAGCTCTGCCACGAATCCGCTGAACCCCGGAAGCCCCATCGACGCCGCGCTCGCCAGGACAAAGACCACCGCCGCGAAGGGCAAAGCTCGAGCCAGCGCGAGGCCCTCGAGGACGGTGAGTTCGCGCGTGTGGGTCCGGTCATAGACCATCCGCCCGACGACCGCGAAGAGGAGCCCGGCAATGACTCCGTGAGAGAACATCTGGAGCACGCCACCGGCCAGCCCGCGCGGATTTGCCGCCGCCAGTCCGAGCAGCACAAATCCCATGTGGCTGACGCTCGAGTAGCCGATGACAAACTTGAAGTCCTGCTGCACCAGGGCGACGAGGGCGGCATACACGATCCCGATCACGGCCAGCACCGCGATGGTTGCTCCCCATGCCTTCGCCCCAGCCGGCAGGAGCATCAGCCCCACTCGCAGCGCCCCATACGCGCCAAGCTTCATCACAACCCCCGCCAGGAGCATCGAGGCGGCCGTTGGCGCGGCGACGTGACCCGTCGGTGCCCACGTATGAAACGGCCAGAGCCCCGCCAGGATCGCGAACCCGACGAAGATCAGCGGAAACGCCCAGGTCTGAAACTCCGGCGGGAGCCGGACTCCGACGAGCTGGGCCATGTCGAAGGAATGGATGCCCGACACGACGTACAACGCCAGGATTCCCACCAGCACCATCGCGCTGCCGACAAAGGAATAAAGGGCCAGCTTCATGGCGCCGTAATGCCGGCGCGTCGAGCCCCAGATCGCGATGAGGAAATACTTCGGAATGATTGCCAGCTCGTAGAACGCGAAGAATTGGAACAAGTCGAAACTTAGAAAGACCCCGTACACACCGCCGATCAAGAGCAGGAAAAGGGCGAAGAACTCATTCGCCCGAGTCTCGACATTCCACGAGAAGAGAATGCCCGCCACCGCCGCGATCCCTGTCAGGAGGATCAAGACGACGCTGACCCCGTCGGCGGCGAAATGAAAATAAATGCCGAGGGACGGCACCCATGGGAACCGGGCGATCGTCACCAGGTCGGGTTGGAAGCCGAACGCCACGGCGCCGGCGAGGCCGGACGCGAGACCCGCCACGGCGCTGCCCAGGGCGATCCACCGCGCGACGGCGGGCCTCCCGCGCCCCGTCATCGCAGTGACCAGGGCGCCCGCCAAAGAGAGCCAGACCGTGAGTGTCAGTCCCATGGCTCAAGGGCCGCCGGCCAGACGGAGAACGGTTGGGTTCGTCAATCTCAACACCAGGTCCGGAAAGATCCCCAGCAGGAACATGCAGCCAACGGGAATCGCGAGGAGGATCCGCTCGCCACCCGAAAGATCCCTAAACCCCGCCCAGACCGAATCCAGGGGACCATGAAAGACCTTTTGAAGGACCGTCAGCAGGAAGATCGCCGTGGCGAGAAGGCCGAATACCGAAATGGCGGCGACCCAGGGAGCTGTCGAAAAGACCCCTTTGAAAATCAGGAACTCCGACACAAACCCATTGAGGCCCGGCAGACCGACCGAAGCGAACACGCTGATCCCCATCAGTCCGCAAAAGACCGGCGCCGCGCGTCGAAGGCCGCCGAATTGCGTCAGATCGCGAACGCCGTTCGTGCGTCGTTCCAGCAGTTCGACGCATGCAAACAACGTCGCGGCCGTCAGACCGTGATTCAGCATCTGCAACAGCACGCCGTTCAGCGCGGGCGCCGCGACGGCATCGAGCCATGGAGCGTTCCGGGCCGGTTGTCCGATCGCGAAGATCCCGAGCAGACAATAGCCGAGGTGATTGATGGACGAGTACGCCAGGATGCGCTTGAGATCCCGCTGCGCAAAGGCGGCGAGAGTGGGCAGAAGAATCGTCGCGATACCGAGGAGCACGAGGATCGGGAAGGCTTCCTGAACCTGGTTCGGGAATATCGGCCAGGCGATCCGAAGCAGGCCGTAGACCCCCATCTTTGACATCACGCCAGTCAGGACCATCGTGACCGGTGACGGCGCCTGGGTGTAGGTGTCCGGCAGCCACGTGTGCAACGGCCACAGAGGCACCTTGATGGCGAGACCCAGCATCACGCCGCCAAATACCAGCCAGGCGAGCGTCGGTCCCGAGGCCACTCCCCGGGTCCAGGGAACCGCTGCCGCCAGTTGATCGGCCAGCCTTCCGGAACGTCCCAGGGTGGCAAGCTCGACAAAGTCGAAGCTCCCACCCGCCGCCCGCAACGCCAGAAATGCCAGGAGCAACGCGACGCTCCCGACCATCGTGTAGAGAAAGAATTGAAACGACGCGGGGCCAGCTCCGGTGCCGCCAAACAGACGGACGAGCAGATAGGCGGGAACAAGACTCAGCTCCCAAAACAGAAACCAGTGAAAGAAATTCAGGGCTGTGAAGGTTCCCAGGAGGCCTGCCTGCAACAGAAGGAGGAGCGAATGGTACAAGGCCCCGCGCCCGCGCGTCGCGTGCTCGGAAAGAGCCGCCGCCAACAGGGGGATGGTTCCCGCCAACAAGACTGCGACCAACCCGAGACCATCGATGCCCAGGTGATACTCCACGCCGAGGGACGGCGCCCAGATCCGCCGTTCGACATACTGCATCCCCGGCGCGGCCGGCTCGAAGCCGACCGCGATTCCGAGGCTCACGGCGAGCACCAGCCCATGAATCCCAAGCGCAACACGCCGCGCCAGGATCTCCCTGCCGGAACACCCCCAGCCGACCGCGATCGCCCCGACCACCGGAATGAAGATCAACAGACTCAGCCAGGCCATGTTCGTTCGGGGGATGCGCCCCGCGGGGCCAAGGTCGATCTGGCGTTGACGCCGTTCCGGCGCATCGGGAGGCGACGCGTCGGAGGAGGCGCGTGGATGGGTTCGCGGTTCATCCGGTTCCCACCCCCCAAACGACAATGATGGTCAATACGATCAGTCCGACGGCGAGCCCTCCCAGGTAACGCTGGACCCGGCCGCTCTGAATCCAGGAAAGCCCGCGCCCTCCCAGTCCCATCCAGTCACAGCCCGCGTCGAAACCGGCGTTGACGATGAGTTCATCGATCATGCGCGCCAGCAAAGCGAGACCCTCGAAAGCCAGGGCCATGAGACGGACCACACCCCCGATCACCAGGATGTCCATCCAGGAACTCAGCTTTGAGAGGACCGCATGCAACCGGACAACGGTCGCGTCATAGATTTCGTCCACCCACAGCCGGTCCCGGAGGGATCGAAACACGCGTGGCATCCCGGCCTCCAAGGCATCCGGATCCTCTGGCGCCAATCGCGGTCGTCTTCCGAAGAGCCACCATCCGACGCCAATGCCCAAACCCACGACGATCGTCGAGAGCGCCATCATCGGCAGGGCCGCCCGGAGTCGTCCCGCCTCCGCGACCGCCGTGTGACCCGCGAGATAGGATTCGAACCAAGGCCAGAGGGGCGTCCCGATGAAGCCCAACAAGACCGCGAACACGGCAAGCACGGCGAGTGGCGCCGTCATGACAGGCGGGCTCTCATGGACACCGGACCCGGTGTCCGCATGCGGGTGCGCGTGATCTGGCGCATGGGGAGTTTCCACCGTGACGGACGACCGCGCGTTGCCACTCTTGAACCGCGGCGGGAAATCCTCACCCGCAGAGGCGCCGCGATAGGAGCCGAAGAAGACCTCCGCCATCTGCCGCGTCATGTAGAAGGCCGTGAGAAAGGCACCGCAAATGCCGAGAACAAACGGGATCCGGCTCGGTGTCCACAACCAGGCGGCATGCAGGATCTCGTCCTTGCTCCAGAAACCGGAGAACAGGAGGGGAACACCGGAGAGCGCCATCATGCCGACGGCGTAGGTGGCGAATGTCCACGGCATGCGGCGCCGCAAGCCCCCCATCCGGCGGATGTCCTGTTCATCGTGGCACCCGTGAATGACCGAGCCCGCGCCGAGGAACAGGAGGGCCTTGAAGAAGGCGTGGGTGATGAGATGAAAGATGCCCACGGCCACGCCGCCCGTTCCCAGGCCCAGGAACATATAACCGAGTTGTGAAACCGTGGAGTAGGCCAGGATGCGTTTGATGTCACTCTGTCCCACGGCGAGAAGCGCCGCGAAGAATGCCGTGAACGCCCCCACCGCCGTGACGACTCTCAACGCCGTGCTGCCCGGGATGGCAACGAGGCCGGCCTGGCCGATCATCAACGGAAAGACGCGCGCAACGAGAAACACACCCGCCGCCACCATGGTCGCCGCGTGAATCAGCGCGCTGACAGGCGTCGGGCCCTCCATCGCGTCGGGCAACCACACATGCAGCGGGACCTGCCCCGATTTCCCGATGGCCCCGATGAAGATCAGGACGGAGATCGCAGTGGCCGCCGTGAGCGTTCCCGAGACGCGTGTCACCGCGAGGGCGGTCAAAGCGCCCCCTTCAAGGCCGCCCTGTCCGCCATCATAAAACAGCAGCGTCCCCGTCTCGCGGTAAAACCACAGCATTCCGAGGAACAAGCCCAGGTCGCCGATCCGGGTCACGAGAAACGCCTTCTTCGCCGCGGCCGCGGCGGCCGGCCTCTGAAACCAGAAGCCGATGAGGAGATACGAGGCCAGGCCCACCACCTCCCAGCACACGAAGAGAAGGAGAAGGCTGTTGGCGATGACCACACCCAGCATCGCCGCGGCGAAAAGGGACATGAAACCGAAGAACCGGGTGACGTTGTCGTCGTGGGCCATGTAACCGACGCTGAACACGAAAATCAGCAACCCGACGAGGCTTACCATCACGAGCATCACGGCGGCCAGGGGATCCAGGAGGATCCCCAACCGGACACCGCCGGTTCCCAGGCGGAACCATTCGAAATTGAAAACGGACGGACCGCCGGCAACGTCACCGGTATGGCCCCCCAGGGTCGAACCGAACGCCAGGAGGGACAGGAGGAGCGCTCCCGCCATGCCAACCAGCGACAGCGTGATGGCGGGGCGGGAAGCCCTGCGTGGCAGGACCGCAATGATCGCCGCCGCGCCGAGCGGCAGCAAAGGGATCCAACCGACCTGGGCCACGGTCATGCTCATGCCATTCCGTGGTGGATTGCCATGAAGACGCTTGAGGGATCCAGCTTCGCGATTTCCATCTATCCCCGCATGGAATTCATCTCGTCCAGCGATGTGGTTCGTCGATGCCGATAGATCGCGATGATCAGGGCCAGGCCGACCGCCGCCTCCGCTCCGGCAATGGCGATGGAGAACAAGGCGAACATCATGCCCGTCATCGGATCGGGATGCGGTCCGAAACGCCAGAAGACCACGAAGCTCAGGTTCGCCGCGTTCAGCATGAGTTCAATGCCGACGAGGACCAGGATGGCATTGCGGCGGGCCAAAGCGCCGGTCATGCCGGTCACGAAAAGCAGGATGGCGATGATCAGGTGGGGAACAAGGGGGTTCATGGGACCGACATTCTCTAGGGCTTCGCGGGAGTTGCGTCCCTCGGGACGGCACCGGGTTCCTGGCGCAGCGCCGGTTTCGGCGGCTGTCGCTCCCGCAGGGCAATGATCGCGGCGCCAATCATCGCGGCGGTCAACAGCACCCCGACCACCTGGAGGGGCAGCACGAAGTCGGTCATCAGCGCATAACCGATCGCCTGGACCCCGGGAAGCGGCGGCGGCGCCTGGCGAGGCGACAGTCCCGGTTGGGTGAGGACAACCGCGATCAGAACCACGGCGACAACCACGCCCGTGCCGATACCCACGGCCCAAGATCCACTTCCCAGCGGCACCGTTGCCGCCTCCGAACTCCGGGTCAGGAGAAGAACGAATACAAGGAGGATCGCGACCGCCCCAACGTACACCAGCACTTGGGCCAACCCGAGAAACTCCGCCCCCAACCCGACATACATGCCCGCAAGCCCGACGAAGGTCACGACAAGCGACAGCGCGCAATGGACGGGATCCCGCAACGCCATGGCGGCCACTCCCCCGCCGAGGGTGAGGGCCGCGAGAAAATAGAAGAGGGGCGTCATCGTCGTTCAACCGGGGGCATAGCGATAGGTTCGCTGCCGGATGCGGCGACGCCCGACCAGGGCGCGTCCCAGCAGCACGTAGGCGACCACCACCAGCGGAGCGCATACGACCCAGCCGATCCACCCCCCCCCAACGTAGTGCCACACGCCCACCACCGGCAGGATGACCAGGGCGAGGGGCAGCATGAACTTCCACGCAAAGTCCATGAGCTGATCCATTCTCAAGCGCGGCGTGGTGCCCCGGACCCAGATGAACAGGGCGATCAAGACCGCCATCTTGGCGAAGAACCACAGCCAGGACGGCACCCAGCCGAGAATCGAGAGCGGTGCGGACCACCCGCCCAGGAACAACGTCACCGCCATGCCGCTGCTCGCGAACATCCCGAAGTATTCCGCCATGAAGAAGATGGCAAACTTGAAGCCCGAGTATTCGATGAAATACCCGGCCACGATCTCCGACTCGCCCTCCGGAAGGTCAAAGGGCGAGCGGTTGGACTCCGCGAAGGCCGCGATCAGGAACAGGAGAAAGGCCGCCAGCCCCCACGGGGTGAAGACATTCCAGCGCGCAAACACGCTCCCCGGCAAGACCGCCTGCGCTTCGACGATCTTCACCGTCGACAGGGTCCCGGAGATCATCACGACGCCAATGGTCGAGAAGATGAAGGGCAGCTCGTAGCTGAGCATCTGCGCGATCGCCCGCATCGCGCCCATCAGCGAGTACTTGTTCCGGCTGGACCACCCGGCCATGAACACGGCGAGTTCGGTCGCGGCGCCCGCCGCGAAGAAGAAGACCAGGCCCGCATCGACGTCCAGGATCACCATGTTGCGACCGAACGGAATCACCAGGAACGTCAGCAGGATCGGGACGAGCAGGGCGATTGGCGCGAGGAAATGGACGACCCGATCCGCCGTCCGTGGAACGATGTCCTCCTTCGTCAGCGTCTTGATACCGTCCGCCACAAACTGGAGGAACCCGAATGGGCCCACCCGGTTCGGTCCCAAGCGGTTCTGCATCCGGGCGATCACCTTGCGTTCGCACACGGTCGTGAGCCCAAAGAGGAGGCCGAACACGGCGATGATGGCCGTGAGGCTCAGGATCAGGCCCACGATCCACCGAGCGGGTTCCGGAAGTCCGCCCACCAACCCGTGAAGCAGGTTCACGAAGAGTTGGTCCAGGCGGTCGGCCATACGTGTCGTTGTCTCGGAAAAAGGCGCCGCCGCTCATTTCAAGGCTTTGCGGCACTGGGGAGAAGCACATTTTGAGGAACGATACCACGACGGCCGCGATCTTCTTTCTTCTGCGCCTTCTGCGCCTTCTGCGGGCAATACCCTTCTTTGCCACGATCGATTCGAGGCTATGGCTCGGCCATCTGCGCTAGCCCGACTTCGCCGATTCGAGGAGGCAAAATGCGCAACCCGTTCGAAATCAAGGCAGGCATCTCAAGGGTCTGCACTACGACGGCCCTTGAGCCGCCAGCTGTCCGGAGGTGATTTTGGGCGGGGGTTGATCGGGGAGGCTGAGTTTGAGCTTCTCCAGTAGCAGGCGCTGATCCGGCTCCGGTTGCGTGTAGCGGCTCATGATCACTTCGCGGTTGTCAGTGGTCGGCAGATGCACGTCGATCATTTGGATTGCCGCCAGCTTCTCGAGAACGGATCGAGCCGTCAGCCCAGGGGCAAGATCTTTTAAGCGCCGCGTTAGAGTCACCTGCAGACAATAGGCCAGAAACGCCACCAGGATGTGGGCTTCAATTCGTTCTTCCTTTTGGTGGTGGATCGGCCGCAGGACCAGGTCGGATTTCAAATGCTTGAAGGCTTCCTCCACTTGTGCCAGTTGGATGTAAAACTCCCATAACTCCGCGTCGGGGCGCCCCGTCATGTTGCTGCGCAGTAGGTACCGACCTTCTCGCCGCCGCACCTCTCGCAGTTTTTCCTTCCGTAAGCTGAACTCCAACTTCCCATCGTCCTTGGGCAAGTCGATTTTCACCAATCGCCAAGCCCGTGGTGCCTGTTCCCGGGCCGCCCCAAGCTTCATCAACAGCGCGTCACGCTTGAGGTCCATCTTCTGCAATTCGTGCAGGCGATTCCACAGTCGCTTCAATTGCCGCCGCCGCATGGCTCGCTCCTTGTTCACGCGGTCCACGCTCTTGGCCAGCACATACACTTCATCGGCCTCGGCCACCAACTTCACTTCGACTCCTTCCCGGGCTTGTTTCCACGGTAGATCGCAAAGCCGTTCTTCCAGTTTGCTCAAGCGGCCTTTGGGCGTGCCAACCAGGTAGAGCACTGGCGGATCGCTTTGGCGCATTTGCGCAAGGGTCTCCTCGGTCGGGATGCCTCGATCCATCACCCAAATCCGTTGCGCTTTGCCGTACTGCTTTTCGATCTTTTCCAGAAACCCTTTCAACGTCGTCTTATCGCTGGTGTTGCCGGGCATCACTTCATAGGCCAGAGGAAAACCTTCCGGGGTCACGATCAGCGCGATGACCACTTGCACGCAATCGTGCCGTTTGTCGCGACTGTAACCATGCTTTCGTTTGTCGTCCTCAGGAAATGGAGGATCGCTCTCAAAATACGTGCTGGTCAGGTCGTAAAGCAGGACATCGAACTTCGCGTTGAACAAATCCTTCCAGCGCCCGGTCAGGTGGTCGAAGAGCGCCGTCTTGTGTTCCAAAATCAAATCGTGACAGGTGTAGAGCTTGTGCGCTTCGGCCAACTCACCAAAGCCGGCGCCCAACAAATCGGCCATCGCGCTGCTTTCAAACCACTGCCGGTGCAAACGCCACTCGCTGCCCGGATCAACCAACCGATAGGTGCAAAGCGTTTCTAGGATCAGATCCCAACGCGTTCCTTTGCGACCGGGCGGCAGGCGCTCCGCCCAAAATCCATCCAACTGCAACTCCTCATACAATTGGCACGCCAGCCAACACGCACCCCATTGTCGTGGATGACGCAGTTGGAGTTCGGAGAGCTTGATCCGGACGATTTCGGCGTTGGAGGTTTCGACAACGCGATCTTCGGGAAAGAGCGCCACAGTCCGTGGCTTGCATTGGCCCACTTCGAAGATGTTGATGGACTTCTGCCAGGCGGCTTGTTGCTGGTCGTTGATTTCGCCCAGGTACAGAACGTGTCGTTGGACGACCTTGTTCCCGGCGCACCGCTTGTTTTCGACGATCGACCAGTAGCGATGCTCCTTGCCATTTTTCTTCCGCGTGGTGCAGCGCAAAAACATGTTGGCAGACGATTATCCAAAAAAACCATTTCCTGGGAATAGGGTGGGTCTTCACTACAGCCAGTTTAGTGCCCTCAGCATCTCGCGTGCCGGCGCATCGCCAACGGGTTATGGCAAAAAGATTTTTCCCAACCGGCTCGAATCCGCAAAGTCGGGCTAGAGGCTGGAAAAAATGGGCCCGCAGGACACGCAGATAACTCAGAACGGTGGGGAGACTACTTCCCGCTCCGGCCGGGCCTGAAAACAGGCGTGCGGCAGGGCCGGGCGAGCCGGTCCGCCTTTCGCTGGGTCGCTTGTTTGGCGTCCCCGCGATGCCATCCCGAAAAGGAAGATGCCCGCCCCCAGAGATCCAATGACCCACGCCGACGGTTCCGGGATGAGGAGGATAGAAAATCCCTGCAATCCAGCCAGGTTTGCCGGGGGCGTTGGGGGCACGCCCGTCGGATTGCCCGTCACCGGCACAACGATCGCGGCAGATTCACCGAAGGCACCCTGGCCTGACGCGACCGCAGCTTCGTAGTTGTTGCCCGACGATTTGAGCCACGCGACCAGTTTCACCTGCGCAGGCGAACCGCCCGGCACGCCAGGGACAGCGACAGCCCCGCCCGCGCTGATATACCCGATACCCACGTCGTCCCGAAATTCGACCGGGGAGCCGACTGCAGCGAGGTCACCGCCGACAGGTCCAGCGTACAACTGGCCCCACCAATCGCTGCCTACCTTCGAACCGTCCAGCATCACCGGGGCATCCACCACCCCGGTGATCCTGGTCGAGAAGTTCAAAGTTCCCTGGGCCAAACTCGCCATGGCTGCCGTGAACAGCGAAACGATCGACATCGATGCTTTCATAGGGCGCGGGCACGCCGAGGCGCACTTGAGAACACCACAATGACGGCTCCCAACATCCCGACAACGCCCACGGCAGGTTCCGGAATAACTATATAAGAATTCCAACCGAGAGGAATAACCATGATGCGTCGAGGCGGCGAGACCGGAGCATCCCCGCAGATCAGATCGGATCGATAAATTCACGAGGAATGAAAGGGCGAAACAGTCCTTTGCGTCTTTCGCGGACTTCTTTTCGATAAACCACAGAAAACTAAAATCGCAGATCCAAGCCCTCCGACAACCCCGGTCGCCGGTTCCGGGATGGCGACCACGATCTGAAAGGGAAGCAATCCGATCAGATTTGCTGGTGGTGTGGGAGGAATCCCAGATGGATTGCCGGTTGCCGCGACTGTAAAGACAGCAGACATACCCCACTCACCCCGATCCGACGTAAGCGCATCTATAAAGATTGTGCCAAACGACTTGTTCCACGCAACGAGCTGAACCTGCGCCGGCGAACCGCCGGCCACTCCCCCGTCATCGATGGCGCCAATGGTTTTGCCGGCTGGACCGCTTCGCAGTGCCTGCACCGCAATAGCCGGAGCCAGCCAGGCCTAAGCGCCGTTCAGTGGGCATCCGTCCTCAAATTCGCAGCGGCTCGGGGGACGGCGGGGCGGGCGGCAGCCGGCGCGCGGAGAAACCATCAGCAGGACCGGCCCGACTACCCTCGGGACCCATCCGCCGTGATACGGCCCGCGCCCCTCCGGGTCGCGATTGCCTCTCCACCTCTTCCGGGGGCCGCGCTCGTGCCTCGCTTGCCCCCGGCTAGTGTCCCTGGTCCCTCCGGGACCTCACCCCACAGCGAGGTCGCGGCACGCCGTTGGCTCGCGTCAGACCGGGACATTCTATGGTCAGCGGACAGGCTGCCAGCGCCGCCACGCAACCCCGGGCTGGTCGATGAAACCTCTTCGAGGTTTAGGATGCAACCTCGGTGAGGTTGACGACCTGTTGCCATCGTCACCCAAGGTAGCTCCTCCGTCGCAACCTTTTGCTGCCCAAGCCGCCGCGCTGAGTCCTTCGTGGTGATCTTCCTACGGCTTCGCGGCCGCCGCGGCCGCCTTGGCGGTGGCGCTGGCCTTGGCGTTGGCGTCGGCCGTCGCCTTGGCCTCGGCCTTCGCCCGCTCCGACTCGCGGCGCGTGTCGATCTCGCCGGCATCGGTCGGGTGGATCCGTCGGAAATGGTCGTTGGACCTTGCGAGTTGCTGCTTGTGCTGGAGAAGGCCACCGAATCGATCCGCGGTGCTCAGTTCGATCTCCTGGTCCATCTTGATCGCCTCGAAAGGACACACCTCGACGCAGATCTGGCAGCTCATGCACACCGACATATCGATGTCGAAGACCGCCGGGTGGAATTGCGGTTTGCCGACGTAGTCAGGTTTCTTGTCCTTGCTCTTCTCGATGTAGATGCACTGGGGCGGGCACTCCTTCTCGCAGATCTGGCAGGCCACGCACCGAAGACCCGCCACCGGATCGTCCCCATCGTATACCAGGAAAGGGAACTGCCGGAAATTCTCGCGGAACGGCTCCCGCTGCTCGGGATACTCCACGGTGACCAGGCGCTCCCGATCGAAGTAAGAACCAACAAAGTTGCGACCCGTTTCGGCGAGTCCTTTCAATAGGCCGGCACCCAACATAGGCAAAGAGTACGGTTCAAATGGCACCCCGGGCAAGCCGGGGAAATTCGCGTATCCGTCGTCATCGGAAGGCCCGCGAAGGTTTCTTCAGGAGCGACAACCCCACCCAGTTCCGCGAGCGCGGGACCACCCTTTCCCATCCGATGGGAGGGGGCCGGAGTGAGGGCGCATCGGTTTTTGCAGAAATCGATAGTCGCGGCGCGGTCATCGGTCGACCTCGCCAAGCACAATATCGATGCTTCCCAGAATGATCACCGTGTCGGCGACATTGTGGCCAAGGCACATGTCTTCAAGGACGGTCAGATTGATCAGGCTCGGCGATCGGACGCGGTACCGGTAAGGATTCGGGCTGCCGTCGCTGATGAGGTAGAACCCAAGCTCGCCCTTTGGGGCCTCGATCCGGCCGTACGCTTCGCCTGGCTTGGGCCGGAAGCCGCGAAGCTTGATCTTGGGATCCATCACCGGTCCCTCGGGGATCTCGTCGAGCGCCTTGTGAAGGATCTTCAGCGACTCGCGCATCTCCAGGATCCGCATCATGTAGCGATCGTAGGTGTCGCCGTGCTCCCCGAGCGGCACCCGGAAATCGAAGCGCGAATAGATCCCGTACCCGTCGACCTTGCGAATATCGTAGTCAATGCCGCTGGCCCGCAAGACCGGACCGGTGATGCCGGCGCTGATGGCCAGTTTTGCCGGGAGTACCCCCACTTCCTGCGTCCTTGCCATCACGATCTCGTTCGATGTCAGCAGATTCTCGAATTGGTCGAGGAACGCCGGGTAGCGATCGACAATCTTTCTGACCTCGTCCAGCCAGCCCGAAGGCGTATCACAGCGGCACCCGCCAAATCGCATGTAATTGCACATCATTCGCGCGCCGGTCAGGCCCTCGAAGAGATCGAGGATCCGTTCCCGCTCACGGAAGCCGTACATCAACGGCGTGCCGGACGCCCCCATGTCCTGCATCAGGAATCCCGCAAGGCAGGTGTGATTCTGAAGCCGCGTCAGTTCGGCGGTGATCACCCGGAGAAACTCGGCGCGTTCGGGGACCTGAAGCCCGGCCAGCCTTTCCACCGTGAGGGCATAGGCCCAGTTGTTCGTCAGCGAACAGAAGTAATCGAGCCGGTCCGTGTAGGGCATCGAGCCGAGATAGGAGGTGCCTTCCGCGATCTTCTCGTGGTTCCGATGTAGATACCCGAAAACCGGCTTCAGCTTGACGACGGTCTCCCCGTCCAGCACGACATCCATGCGAAACACCCCGTGTGTCGAGGGATGCTGCGGCCCCATCGACACTTCGAGAAGATCCGTCCCATCGTCGCCGCGTTCGCCCGATAGAAGGTTGTACCGCTGGCTTCCCGATGCGACGCCGTCCTCCGGAATGCCGATCGCAGGGAAGGACGCACTCCCTGGCGTCGTGTCAATCGTTCTCATGACGCGGGATTCCGATGTGCGGCCGCCCGTTCCGCGACGTGATCGTGCGCGGTCGGTTCGTACTCATAGTCGTCGGGCTCCACGTAGTCCTTGCGCATGGGATGATCCTTGAATCCGTCCCACATGAGGATGCGCCGGAGATCGGGGTGGCCTTCGAAGCGCACCCCGTACAGGTCAAAGACTTCGCGCTCCTGGAACTCGCAACTGCGCCAGACGGGGGTGAGGGACGGAACCGTAACATCGTCGGTCCGGTTCGGTGTTCGCACGCGGAAAATGAGAGGCCCGTGCTTCAGAGACATCGAGTAGAGATGATACACAACCTCCAGGCAGCCGGGGATGGTGCGCGTTAGTTCAACCTCCTTCTCCGTGCCGTCGTCCTGCGGGGCCTTGACTTTGTGCTTCTGCTCGCGGTCGGGCCAGTCGACCCCCGTGACGTTGGAGCAAAAATCCAACCTCAATGAAGGATCATCCCGGAGGAAACTGGCGACCTCCGCGAGGCGTTCGCGACCCACCAGGAGAGAGTGCTGTGCCGCAGGGGCCGGGTTGGGAACGACCTCGACAGTCGCGCCCGCCACCGCCTTCTTCACCCGCGCCTGGATCTGTTCAATTACTTCCATCGAATCCCTGAGGACTCAGCGTGGCGTGTCGGTTGGAGGCGCGTGCCCACAGTGCCGGGCCCTTCATTTCCTTCCGTTCGGATCCGTACTTTCAACCTTCGTATTCTCCGTGGTGAACGGCGGTGGACGCCAGACGGAAGGGTTGCTGGGAGGAATCAGGTCGTGGTCACCCTGGCGTGGGATTTCGAATTCGCTGGGCGCATCCGCCTGAAGGTGTCGGGGACGGTCTGCACCCGTAAGCGACTGGCTGCCGATCAACTTCTGCAGCGTCATCAAGGCGTGCAGGAGCGCCTCGGGTCGGGGCGGACACCCGGGGATGTGCACATCCACGGGGATATAACGGTCGATGCCTTTCAGCACATTGTAGCCCTGCTTGAAGGGTCCACCGGAGATCGCGCAGGCACCCATGGCGATCACATACTTCGGTTCCGCCATCTGGTTATAAAGCCGGACTATTTGGGGGACCATCTTCTTGGTCACGGTCCCGGATACGATCATGAGATCGGCCTGGCGCGGGGAGGGACGGAAGACCTCCGACCCGAATCTCGCGATATCAAAGCGGGCCATGGTGGTGGCGATCATTTCAATGGCGCAACAAGCCAGGCCGAATTGCAGCGGCCATACGGAGTTGCGGCGGCCCCAATTGTAGAGTTCCTCGAGCGAGGTCACGATGACCCCTTGCGCCTGGTGCTGATCTGCGGGGCTTTTGTCAGACATCATGGAATTAGGAACCGTCTCGATCCTCACCGCCAGCTCAACACTCCCTTGATCCAGGCCCAGACAAGGCCCTCCGCAAGCAGGAGTAGGAACACGGCCATCGCCAGCACAGCGCCGAGCGGTAGCCCGGTAAACGCCGTCGCAAACGGAATCAGGAATACGCTCTCCACGTCGAACACCAGGAATACGATGGCGTAGAGGTAGTAATGAACAGTCTGATGCCCACCGGGATCGCCCTCGGAAGCCAGGCCGCATTCGTAATTCGAGGTCTTTATCGGCCCCGGCTTGGGCGGAGAGAAGAACCGGGCCCACAGACGCGCCAATAGCAAGGGAACCACCGCCATGGCGACTCCCATCAGGGCAAAGATCAAAACGACGTACTCAGGAAATGCGGTCTGGGGCTGCACGGCTCAAGACAAGATGGGGTGATTGGACAGGAATTCCAAAACAGAAACGAGCGCCACCCGTCTCCGATTTGACGGTGGCGCCCTCTCCCATCGGTGGAAGAGGGACGTTGTGAGGGCAGGATGATGAAATGGGAATCCGCAAACAAAAAGGCCGCCCTTACGGGCGGCCTCGATCCTACACATCAGCAACACGTTACTTCTTGCGACGGATCAGCAGCAGACCCGCGCCGAGAAGACCGAGCGCAGCAACCGCAGGTTCCGGAACGACCGGAGTCACTGTGAAACCTTGCAGACCCGCAAGGTTGGCGGCCGGCGTCGGAGGTACACCTGTCGGGTTTCCGGTCGCCGCGACCGTGACCACGGCGGATTCGCCCCAGCCACCTTGACCAGCAGCCTTGGCAGCCGCGTAGTCATTGCCGAGGGACTTATTCCAGGCGACCAGCTGAACCTGGGCCGGCGAACCGCCAGCAACTCCGGGGATGGCCACATTGCCACCCGCGGTGATGTAGCCGATGCCCGCGTCACCGCGGAACTCAACCGGCGAACCAACCGCTGCGAGGGCACCACCCGCGGCGCCAGCGTAGAGTTGACCCCACCATTCACTGCCAACCTTCGAACTATCCGTGGCCAGCGTCACGGGGGCATCCACCACGCCGGTGACACGGGTCGCGAAGTTCACCGTTCCTTGCGCGTACACCGAGGCAGCGGCGAGGAGCGCAGTCAATGTCAGTACAATATGTTTCATGTTAGTTGGGTTCTCCCGCAGACAAATCGTGGTTGAGTTGTGTGTGCGCCAATTACGGACTGATCGTGAAGCTGCGATCCCAGCTACCAGCGGCGGCCTTGTTCAGGAAGAAGCCTTCGCCCACGGCAACCTCGGGTTCCGCCGGAGACCAAGCGCCGAACTCAAAGCCGACTGCCGGCTTGTAGGTTTGGGCGGTGGCGTCCCACTGGAACACCTGATCACCGTCCGCGGCCGTGTATCCGAGATCCGTGGAGATCTTGCCGGCCTGCGGCACCTGCGAACCGACCAGATTCAGACCTTGGGTCAACGGGGTGCTCAGACTCCCGGTGGGCACTTCCCCGACGAACGTGATCGTCAGGTCCGTCGCCCCATTGTTCGCGACAAAGAAGCCAGTCCCGGGCTTCAGATTCTCCGCGCCACCAGCGCCCCATTCGCCGAATTCACGTCCAATGATCGTGAATCCGCTCGCGCCGGCGTACTTGTAAAGGATCGTGCCATCGGGCGCCGTCGGGATGACGTCGTTGACCGTGTTCCCGCCAGCGTTCAACTGATTGGCTACCAATCCCAGCTTGCCAGCGGCGACGGTGACGTTGATGTACCCCACCGCGTTGACCGAATACACCTGGGCCATTGCGCCCAAGGAACCGGCAACACCTAGTGCTGCCGTCGTGAGGATGAGTTTTGTTCTCATTTGTGTTGCTGCTGTGTTTCCGTGTGTGCGTCAGACGGTTACAGACGACCGTTTTTGTGTCAAAACATTTTTTGCCGATCGGCCGATCCCCTTTCCACAAGATCAACCGGCTCGCGCCCAAGGCGTTGTCTGCTCCGACCCGCCTCTCGGTCCCGGATCGAAAGGCGAGCCCGACATTGGCCGGATCCCGAGGCCTCGTCGAGTCTGACGAGCGAATTTCCACCGCGGATGACGGGGATACGGCTGTGGAACGGGCCGGTCTCCAAGGCTATCCCGCTCGCAAGACGGGTGTTCGACACAAGGGCCGCCTCCTCGCCCGCATACCCGGTCCGAAGGTCATTATCCGTTCCCTATTCGCCATGACCACGCGGCTGAACCGCTTCCGCGCCATCCAGGACGCGGCGATCTGTGGATCCCCGTTTTCACAAAGGGAAAGCCAGGGACGCAGGAGGAAGTCGAGCAGGGGTTCGCGTCCGGGCGCCGATGGGGGCGGACCACGGACAAGTGCATGGCGTTCACAAAACCGGGATCAGCCTGCGCCATCCCCGCCCGTCTGCCGTCACCGAAAATCGTGCGAATCCGCGAGTTCGACCTCGTCAAGGTCGAGCCAGTCGATTTGTTCGGCCCGCACGTGGATGGTGCCGTGGCGTGACTGGACGATGCCCTCGATCAGCAGGAACGGTTCGGAGGTGATTTTGAGTCGCTGGGCCTCGAAGAGTGCCGGGGCGATGATGACGTTCGCGATGCCCGTTTCATCCTCCAGGCTCACAAAACATACGCCCTTCGCGGTTCCGGGCCGTTGACGGCAGATCACCTGGCCGGCGACGCGGACACGTTGACGATCGGAGCTCCGGCGCAGGTCCGCCGCTGTGGAAACCCCGGACAACCGGGGCCGCGCCAGGGCCATCGGATGCGGACCTGTCGTCAGGCGAAGCCCCGCATAATCCGCACCGAGCCGTTCGACCGGGTTCATGGCACGCAATGGGCTTTGATCCTGGATCGGTTCGGAGGTCGACCGGAGGGCATCACCGGGCGAATCCGAACCGAAGGCCAGGCGAGCGGCGGGTTCCAGGAGGTCGCCTTTCCTCACCTTACGTTCGACCTCCCACAAGGCCGCACGGCGATGGGCGGAGAAGGCGTTCAAGGCACCGATTTGCGCGAGCGTTCTCAACTCATCCCGCGAGAAACGCGTCCGAGCCTTGAAATCGTCCACGGATTGAAATGGCGCGCGCGCGCGCTCCTGGGCCATGTGATCGGCGTGCGGCCGCGCCAGGCCCTGCACCATTCGAAGGCCGAGACGGAGGCCGCCCTTTTCATCGAGGGCGCAGTCCCACGACGATCTGACGGCACAAACAGCGCGAATTCGGACGCCATGCCGACTGGCGTCCTTGATGAGGGTGGCGGGCGCGTAGAAGCCCATCGGCTGGTTATTGAGGAGTGCGCAATAGAATTCTCCGGGCCGATGGACCTTCAGAAAGGCGCTTGCGTACGCGAGGTGGGCGAAGCTGATCGCATGGGATTCCGGGAATCCGTAGAGGGCGAAGGAACCCACCGCGCGCGCGATTTCGTTGCTGACGCCTGGGGCGACACCGGCTCGCTCCATGGCTTGCTGAAGGCGGGTCTGGGAACGGCGCATGCGCTCGTCGCTTCGATGGAAACTGAGCGCCTTTCGCAGTTCCTCGGCCTCGTCGCCGCTGAATCCCGCCATGACCATCGCGATCTGGAGCATCTGTTCCTGGAACAGGGGGACCCCCAGGGTTCGTTCGAGGACGGGACGCAGCTTCGGATCCCAGTAGGTGACGGGCTCCAGGCCATCCCGGCGACGCAGGTAAGGATGCGCAAGATCCCCCTGAATGGGGCCCGGTCGGATGATGGCGACTTCGACGACGAGGTCGTAAAAGCAGCGGGGCTTGAGGCGCGGGAGGGTCGCCATTTGCGCGCGGCTCTCGACCTGAAATACGCCGATGGTATCGGCCTTCTGCAGGAGATCGAAGGTCGGGGGGTCATCGGGTGGCAAGTGGGCGAGGTCGATCGGGTTTCCCCTTTCCGCGGCCAGCAGCAGGGTGTCCTGGATGACGGACATCATGCCGAGGCCGAGGAGGTCCACTTTGATGATGCCGAGGTCTTCGCAGTCGTTCTTGTCCCACTGGCAGACGACACGCCCGGGCATGGTGGCGTTCTCCAGCGGCACGACCCGGTGGAGGGCGTCCTGGCAGACGATCATACCGCCGGAGTGCTGGCCCAGATGGCGCGGGAGATTGGCGATCTGCCGGTACAGGGTCGCAAACACGGGCGCCCGCGGATGGGACCTGGGGAGACCCGCCTGCTCCATCTGGGCAAGCAGGTCGAGTGTATGCGGAAAATCCCCCTGGGCGAACAGGGCGGAGAAGCGGTCGATGACGTCCGCGGGAAGCCCAAGGACTTTGCCCAGCTCGCGGGCGGCGCTGCGCCCCCGGTAGGTGATGACCGTGGCGGTCATGGCGGCGCCGTGGGGACCATAGCGTCGATAGACCTCCTGGATGACCCGCTCGCGGCGATCGCCGCTGGGCAGATCGATATCGATGTCCGGCCACCCTTTGCGACCTTCGCTGAGAAATCGTTCGAAAAGGACGTTGAACTTGACGGGATCGACGGCGGTGATGCCGAGGCAATAGCAGACCGCGCTGTTGGCGGCGCTCCCGCGTCCCTGCGCCAGGATCGACTGCTCGCGGCAGAACCGGACCAGGTCTGCCACCATGAGAAAATAACCCGCGAACCCGAGCTTCTCGATGATCGCCAACTCGCGTTCGAGGAGGGCACGGATTTTATCGGGAATCGCGCCCTGGTATCGGTCCCGAGCCCCCCGGAACGCCCACTCCCGCAGGACGCCTTCCATCGTCTCGCCGGGGCCAACGGGGAAGCGGGGGAATTCATAGCCCAGGTCGTCGAGCCCGAATTGGAGGCGGTCGGCGAGCGCCAACGTTCGGGCGAGGGCCTCCGGGCGATCGGAGAACAATGCCGACATCTGGCCCGGCGTTTTCAGATGCCGTTCGGCATTGACCGCGAGCAGCGCGCCCGCCCGGTCCAGGGTCGTGTGGTGGCGGAGGCACGTGAAGACATCGGCCACACGCCGGCCTTCGGGGAGGTCGTGAAGAACGCCATTGGTGGCGATGAGGGGAACGCCTTCGGCGCGGGCGAGCTCGACCAGGCAGGACTCGATGCGATCCCCTCCTCGCTGGCGGTGGCGCTGGAGTTCGACGAAGACATGGTCAGGGCCAAATGCCTGGAGGATCCGGCGAAGCACCGCCTTTGGGGCAACCGTCCCTTGCTCCCCAAGCCGCGCGTTCGCACCCCCCCGTCGGACAGAAGAAGGACCGAGCTTCGGGGGTGCGCGCGGCGCGAGCACTGATTGCACGAGCGGGCCGTCGCAGTCGCCGGTCAGTGCGACCAGGCCCTGCGCGAACTCGGGCAAGTCCTCCCAGAGCACCTGTCCTTCACCCTTGGGGGCGCGGAGGTGGGCGCGGGTGAGCAACTGACACAGGTTCTGGTACCCCTTTCGATCCTCGACGAGCACAGGAAGGACACTGCCGTCCTGCATCACGAGTTCGGCCCCGTGGATGAGGCGGATCCCGGAATCCCCGGCGATGGCGGACGCGCGAGGGGAACCGTACACTCCCATGCGGTCGCAGAGCGCCAAGGCCGGGAGTCCCAGATCCGCGGCGCGGGCGGTCAGGGTTTCCGGCAGCGTGGCGCCCCGAAGGAAGCTGAATGCGCTGCGGGCATGGAGTTCGATGTAGCGGCAATCGGGCACAGGTGCTCAACGGTTCAATCCAGAACGCCATCGACCCGCCATTCGCCGCCCGAATGGACCAGGCGCAACACGACGCCGCCGACCGTGGCCACGTCCCATTCCTCGCGGTCCCAGGATGCCGGGTCCCACCAATGGCCGGAGGCCAGCCAAGGTCCCACAGTCCGGGAGAGGACGCCGCGAGCCACGGCACTCTCGACGCTCAAAGGCGGACCCGCCTCGAAAACGCCGTTCGGCGGCGGGACGGCAGATTTCACGTGCGCCAGCGGCGCCGGACGTATCCGACGGAGGGGAACCGGCCGCCGCGGGTCGGGTGCATTGCAAGGACCGGAAACCGATGTGAATTCGTCGAAGACAGGCGGGACGAGCGTGAAGGCGTCAGGACGATGGCTGTCTTCGCGTTGGGGCGAACCGACCTTCCGATCCCCGACGAGCGCGGCAAGGCGCGCCAGGGTTTCCTGGAACTGATGCGGATCTCGAAGGGCCGATTCGAAGAGCCCGAATTGCTTTTGTTCGGCGCGGGTCGGTTCGGCGGTCAGGAAGATCGCCTTGACCGGGGACTCAGTCCGCAGGGTCTCCAGGTGCGTGTGCAGCATCCGGAACAGCACATCCGGCCGTCGCGTGGGTTGGGGGACTTGAAGGGTGTTCTCCAGGCAGACACCGGATTCGAGGCGCAATCGAAATCGCAATGTCCCGGCGACCCATCCAAAGGAACCCAGTCGCGTGTCGAGGGCCTCGACGAACCGTCGCAGGATGAACAGCAGCGGTTCGAGCGTCTCGATCGCGGTCTCGAACTCGTGAGACTCTTCGAAGCATTCCACGGGCTGGACCAGACGGAGCGGGCGAAAGCTGGAGACGGAGGCCGCAGCAAAGAGCGCGAGGGCCTCCAGGCCGAGGCGCTCCGAGAGTTCGGCCTGACCGAGGGCGAGAAGCTCGCCCACCGTCCGGATCCCCCATCGCTGAAGGATCTCCGTGACCTCGCTCGACGGACCGAGGGCGGCGACGGGAAGGGCCGTCACAAACCGCGTCGGGTCCGTCACCCTCGCGAAGGCCGGCCCGTCATTCACATGCCTGGATCGGGTCTGAAGCCCGGGGACCGCGGCGCCAACCTCCGCGCCGGAGTCCTCTGCCGTCACGCCCCCGTCGCCCATCCACCTTGCGGCATGCTGCGCAACGGTGGGAGTGGGTCCCAAGCCGATCCGCACCCGCAGGCCCAGGATCCCCACCGCGGTCGCGAGACGTTCCGTCCAGGCCACCCAGGCGTGGGACCCGGAAGTGTTGGATGGACTGAAGGCGTCCCTTAATCCCGCCAACCTCCGGAGGTCGAGGGTGACCAATCCGGGCGCCGTCGCTTCCAGGTTGGGTGAGAATCCATAGGCGGCCTGGACAATGGCATCCGTCGTGGCGGCCTCCTGCTGGGTCGAACGATGCCGAATTTCGGACTGGCGGCACCGCGCCAGGACTTGCGGGGCGGTCAATCCGTCCGAAACTCCCGCTTCCCGTGCGACGTCAGTGGCATCGACCACCCGGGGAGTCGTCAGGCCGGGATCGATCAGGGCAACGGGGCGTCCCCACGCCTCAGGCTCGTAACGGAGCACCGTCTGAAGGGCGAATTGTGGGAAATGAAGAACGGCAAACATGCCTGGCGCGCGACATCAAACCGGACCGCCGGTGCGGACAGTGACGGGCGCGGTCTCGGCAGCCCGCAAGAGTTCGAATCGCAACCCCGCGATGACCTCGGATGGGTGGGAGGACAGGCTGGCGAGGCTGAGTTCAGCCCGGGACTCAACGCGAACGGCCACCGCGCCGACCATGGGAAACGGTGTGACCACAAGGACGGACACGCCGGTGTGCTCCGCCAGGCGCTTGAATCGATGCCAGACACTGGAGGCGATCTTTCGCAATGGAACCGCGGGGGCGAGCTTCAGATCGAGCACGACCAGGGGGATGTTCCGGTCCCGAAGGAGGATGTCCGCGGCCTTGAGCGACTCGTCCACGCCGCCACACCGGACCCACAGCAAGTGAGTGAGGGCCTCGGCGGCAGGGGCATCCACGTCAAAGCTGTCCGAGGCGTCCACCAGGGCGAGGAAGCGACCGTCTGCGGTTGCCTGAGCCAGAAGGGCATGGATGACCTGAGCGCTGCCGGAGCCGGGGCCTTCGCCGACGAGTTCCGTGACCTCGCCTTTGGGCAAACCGCCGTCGAGGAGGTCGTCCAATGCCGGCACGCCTGTCGGCAGGACTCCGGTCGGGTGTCGACGTCGGACGTGGGCTTCCGGAAACCTTTCCGAGAGCATCCGGCGTAGATCCACGATCTTGGGGTCGGCAGGCATCGTTCGATTGGGCGCGGAGGATCAGCCTAGCGTCTCCCTGACGCCGGGAAACTGGAATTTGGGAGCGAGAAGTTTCCGACAGGACAGAGTTTCCGGAAAAGGACGTGCGGCGGCGGGGCTGAATCCATGCGGACTGAAGTCCGCGTTCCGATGGAGGAAGCGCGCTTGCGTAGCGTCGCGAAGTCTCCTTCAATGCCGCGCCTGTCCACCCTGCATATGAATGTCATGAAGCGATTTCTCGCGTTGCTGGGGCTGATCGCAATCGGGAGCGGCGCGCCGGCGGCCGATCTCACCGATCAACTCGGCATCCAGACCTGGACTCTTCGCAATATGGATTTCGATCAAGTGGTGGAGTTCGCGAAGAAACACGGGATCCACAACCTGCAGATGATCGCCAAACACATGGATCCGATGGCGCCGATCGAAGAGACCCGCCGGAAAAAGGAGATCCTGGAGCAGGCCGGGCTCCACGTGTACACGTTCGGGGTCGCGGGGACTTCGCTGGACAAGGAGCAGAACCGGAAGCTGTTCGAGTTTGCCAAGGCCATGGGCATCCGCCTGATCGTCGTGGAACCGCCGGATTTCGCCATCTTCGAGAATCTGGAGGAACTGGTGAAGGAGTACGACATCCGGGTGGCGGTCCACAACCACGGCATCCGCACCTTGTATGGCAATCCGCTGGTCCTCCGGACCTTGCTCAAGCACCTGGACCCGCGCATCGGGGTGTGCCTCGACGTCGGCTGGATCACCTCGACCGGGATGGATCCAACGCAGGTGTTCAAGGACTATGACGGACGCGTCTTCGACATTCATTTGAAGGACAAACGGGTTGAGAAACGTCCGGATGAGGATGCGTCCTTCGACACAGAGATCGGCGAAGGCCAGGGGCACCTGGCGAAGTTCCTCGAGGAATTGAAGCGCGTCGATTGGCCCGGGGTCCTGGCGATCGAGACCGACAGCAACGAGTTCGCGCAGAGCCCGGACGCATTCGTGTCGAAGGCGAAGGACTTTGTGGAAGAGCACGGCAGGTAATTGGGCTCGCGATGGCCGTAACAGTCGGGCGACGATCCTGATCTGCATACACCAGGCGGAGACAATCGGTGGAAATCCAATTCCGCCGGCCTGAGATTTCATGGCCATTGCCGCTGTCCTGATCCTGGTGTGCGGTGCGGTGGTCCTGTTCGTCACCGAACGGGTGCAGATCGACCTCGTCGCTCTGCTCGTTCTGGCCTCCCTTCTGGTCTCGGGGTTGGTGACGCCGGAACAGGGTCTGTCCGGGTTCAGCAATCCCGCGACCCTGACAGTGGCAGCGATGTTCGTGCTCAGCGCGGGCCTTCAAAAGACGGGCGCCATCGGCATCCTGGGACGACTCCTGCAGCGGGTCGGCGACAAGGAAAGCCATTTGCTGCTGGCGGTGATGGTGCCGGTCTCGATTGTGTCGGCCTTCATCAACAATACCGCGACCGTCGCGGTCTTCCTCCCGTACGTCGTCTCCGCCGCGGTCCGGCGGGGCAAGCGTCCTTCCAAGCTCCTGATTCCGTTATCCTATGCCGCGCAGTTCGGGGGCGTTTGCACCCTGATCGGCACCTCCACAAATCTCCTGGTTCACTCCATCGCCCGGCGGGCCGGTCTGCCCGGATTCGGTTTGTTCGAGTTTGGCAGCCTGGGGCTGGTGCTGGTGGGGGTGGGGATCGCGTATATTTTGGTGGTGGGCCGCTGGCTTTTGCCGACGCGCGGGGGGGATCAACTGACGGCGGCCTATGGCCTTGGGGAGTACATCACCGAATTGCGGGTCCTCCCGGCCTCCCCGTTGGTCGGCCAGCGGGTGTGTGACACCCGGCTCGGTTCCGAGCACGACGTGACCGTTGTCGAATTGATTCGCGATGCCATCAAGCTGTGGGTGCCCTCGCGGCAGATCATCCAAACGGGCGACGTACTCCTGGTCCGCGGGAGGGTGGCCGACCTCATGAGGGTTCGCGAGGCGCTCAAGGTGGAATTGGAACCGGAATTTCATCTCAAGGACAACGCGCTTCAGGGAACGGACACCGTCCTCGTTGAGGCGCTCGTGGCGCCGAATTCCGGGTTGATCGGTCGGACGCTGACCCAGGTGGATTTCCGGTGGCGCTACAATGCCCTGGTCCTTGCAATTCAGCGGCGGGGACAGGTGCTTCGGGAAAAGCTGGCGAATGTGCGCCTGCAGTTGGGGGATGCCATGCTCCTGCTGGGGCAGAAGGATGACATCACCCGACTGCGACTGCATGAGGATTTCATCATCCTGAATGAACTCGCGGAGGCGGGGCCACGCCGGTCCCGGGCGCCCCTGGCCACTGGGATCGTGATTGGCGTGGTCCTCCTGTCGGCCCTGAACCTGCTGCCCGTGGTCGTGGCGGCTGTCGCCGGCTGCGCGGCCATGATGCTGACGGGGTGCCTGAAACCGGACGAGGCGTATGGCGCGATCGACTGGCGGGTGATCCTGTTGCTGGCCGGGGTGCTTCCGCTGGGGATCGCGCTCGAATCAACCGGCGCCGCGACCTGGATTACCGAACACACGGTGGGCAATCCTGGAGCTCGGGGGCCGGTGATCGCCCTGGCCATGATCTACCTCATGACCGCGGTGCTGACCGAATTCATGAGCAACAACGCCGCGGCAGTGCTCCTGGCGCCGATCGCCATCTCAACGGCGGCCCGGATCGGAGTCAGCCCGACGCCCTTCCTCGTCGCGGTGGCGATGGCCGCCTCGACGAGCTTTGCCACGCCGGTCGGATATCAGACCAACACGATGGTCTACAATGCAGGGGGCTATCGGTTCACGGATTTCACGAAGGTCGGCCTGCCGCTCAACCTTGTGTTTTGGGTCGTGTCGGTGTTGTTGATTCCCCGCTTTTGGCCCTTTCATCCCGTGTGAGGCTCTTACCGGATCGCGCCCGGCAAATGGCGAACGCCCAGTTTGTCGGGGTCGTCGACCTGGAACTCGAGGGTGGTGTGGGAATCGGTCTGGTCATTGAGGATCTCCATTTCCCGGAGTTCATAATGAGATCCGACCTTGGCGAAACTGCCTGGCGAGAATTCCTTCAACAGTCGGTTGCGTTCGTCGTACGCCTCCGCGCGCACGATGCCATCCGTCTTTTCATCCACCCAGGTGAGGACGCGCAGGTAGGCCCCAGGGGCGGGTTGAGGGTTGCGGCTCTCGAGCACATTGCAGAGACGGGTTCGACGGGTTTCCTGTCCCACCCAGCGTTGGTCGGGCCAGTGCAGAAAGGCCATGCCAAGGTCGACGATCCAGAAATCGGTTCCGGCAAACGGCTGAAACAACTCCCTTTCACTGGAGGGTCGGGACTCGGTGACGTTTCCGCCCGGGGACGTGCGGCGAAGAATGAACTCCGGAGGGAGATCGCTTCGATTGATCACCGCAAGCTGCTCCTGGCGGCCGTCGGGGAAATTGGCGTGGTAGACGGTGCTCCAGGAATTCGTGTCCAGGATTAGGACCCGGACCTCCACGGGAATGGATCGGCGACGGCCATCACCGTGGCGGATGCGAAGCACACCCTTGGAGGAAGTGGCTTCTGCGGGCTGTTGAGAGCGGAGGGCCCGGGCCAGAGCCTCGCCGCGCGCGGGATCTCCGCCCTTGGCGTCCGCGGCGCGCCCAACGGCCGTCGAGGAGATCCAGAGCACCGCCGCCAGCAGGAACCAGGTGCGGTTCATGCGGAGGGCGCCTTTACCCATGGGGGATGGCTGGGTCATCAGAGTTTTCTCAACGCCTGAGGGATCGCTTCGGCAACGGTCCCCACAAAGATGGGCTCGATCTGATCCCGGGCCTCCGCTGGCAATTCCGGGAGGTCCTTGCGGTTGGCCTCCGGCAGAATGAACCGGCGCACCCCGTGCCGCAAACCGGCGAGGAGTTTTTCCTTGATGCCCCCCACCGGCAGGACGCGCCCGCGAAGGCTGATTTCGCCGGTGAGCGCGGTATCGGATCGGACCCGCCTTCCGCTGAAGAGGGACGCCAGGGCAATGCAGAGGGCGAGACCCGCGCTTGGGCCATCCTTCGGTGTCGCGCCGGCCGGGACATGGATGTGGATGTCGAATCGTTCGTGGTCTCCGGGCTGCAATCCGGAGGGCAGGGTGTCACTGCGCAGGAGGCTGAGCGCCGCGTGGGCGCTTTCCTTCATCACCTCCCCAAGCGAGCCCGTCAGGATCAGCTTGCCCGATCCCGGCATGCGGCTGGCCTCGATGTAAAGGACTTCACCGCCGACGGGGGTCCACGCGAGGCCCAGCGCGATCCCTGGCTGGAGGATCGGGGCGCGGCTTTCCGCCACGAATCGTGGCGCGCCGAGAACGGCGGGTAGATCGGTGGCGGACACGCGAAACGGCTTGCGACGCGCCCGGCGGGCGGCCAGACGCCGGGCGGCCTTGCGGAGCACGGAGGCGAGTTCGCGGTTGAGTTGGCGAACACCGGATTCGCGTGTGTAATCCTCGATGATGCGCCGCACCGCATTGGGTGCGAACTGGACGTCGCGGGCCGCAAGGCCGTGGTCCTCCAACTGTCGGGGAAGGAGATGGCGGCGAACGATCTCGATCTTCTCGTCGAGGGTATAGCTCGGCAGTTCGATGACCTCGAGCCGGTCGCGGAGTGCCGGGTGCACCGGGTCCAGCCAGTTGGCGGTCGTGATGAACAGGACGCGGGAGAGGTCGTAGGGCAGCTCGAGGTAGTGATCGGTGAAGGACCGGTTTTGCTCGGGGTCCAGGACCTCGAGGAGCGCGGCGGCAGGGTCGCCCCGGTAGTCACTGCCGAGCTTGTCGAGTTCGTCGAGGAGCATCACGGGATTCCGGCTCCCGGCGCGCCGGAGGGCCTGAAGAATGCGTCCTGGCATCGCGGCGACGTAGGTACGCCGGTGCCCGCGGATCTCAGCCTCGTCGCGCATGCCGCCGAGGGATATTCGAACGAAGCGGCGGCCCATCGCCTCGGCAAGGGAGCGGCCAAGGGAGGTCTTGCCAACACCGGGCGGACCGACGAGGCACAGAATGGGAGAACCGGAGTCCTTCTTCAGCTTCATCACGGCCAGGAATTCCAGGAGGCGGTCCTTCACTTTCTGCAGGCCGTAGTGCTGGTGTTCGAGCAGGCGTCCGGCGGCGGCGAGGTCCAGGCGATCCGGCGTCTGCTTGTTCCAAGGCAATTGGAGGATCCAGTCGAGGTAGTTGCGAAGAACCGTGTGTTCCGCAACCGCGGGCGGGATGCTGGCCAACCGCTCGAGTTCCCGGTGCGCGACCGCCCGGACCTCCTCGGGAAGTTCGGTCTTTTCGATTTGTTCGCGCAGGACGTTCCACTCCGCCTGGGCCGGGTCGGTTTCGCCCAGTTCGCGGCGGATGATCCGAATCTGCTCGCGCAGAAAATAGTCTCGCTGGCTCTTGGTGAGTGTGGAGGTGACCTCGTCCTGGATCTTGGCGCCGAGGGCGGTGAGTTCGAGTTCCCTCTCCAGCAGCGGCGCGAGGATCTGAAGGCGATCCGCGACCGAGGGCGTTTCGAGCAGCCGCTGTTTTTCCGAGAGCTGGAAGTTCAGGGTGCCGGCAACGAGATCCGAGAGGCGACCGGCCTGCGTGACGTTCAGCGAGGCGAGCTTGATGTGTTCGCCGACGGGCGGGGAAATCTTGAGGACCTCCTGGAACCGGGCCTGGAGTGCCCGCGCCGCGGCGGTGGTCCGCGGCGATTCATCCGGTTTTTCGACCAGCGCCTTGATCCGTGCCCGCAGATACGGGTCCCGGGTGATGAACCGGATCAACTGCACCCGCTGGAGGCCTTCCACGAGAATGCGCGCGGTGTTGTCCGGGTACTTGAGCATCTTGAGGACCCGGGCGGCGCACCCGACGCCATAGAGGTCGTTCGGGGCGGGATCCACCACGTCCTCCCGGATCTGAAGGGCGAGACAGAGCAGGCGATCGCCGGCCACCACGTCGTCCACCAGGCGGACGCTGGCCCCGGAATCGACCAGGAGCGGGGTGACATTGCCCGGAAAGATGACGATGTCCGAAAGGCCGAGGACGGGCAGTTCCCTGGGAAGCGATTCGGGCGGCGACTCTTCCTCGGGTTTCACCCCGCCGTCGCGCACCCGACTGATGAACTCGGTGTCGAAGCCGCCCATGCGGAGGGAGCCGTCAGCGGCGTCGCCTTGGCCCCGCGCCGGGCTCCTGGACGAATGAAGACACGGACCTCAAGCGACTTCAATGCGCTGTGGGCCGCCGGCGCCCCCGTCGTTCCGAAGGAATTCGATCCGCAGAAAGCCGTTGAGGTACACGGCCCTCGCGCTGGACATATCGAGGCCCGAGGGGAGTTCCACGGTCGCCTCGAAGGTCCCGTACTCGATCTCCATCATGAGGAAACGAGAGCCTGAACCCCGCGGGCTGTCGCGGCGCATGCCGCGGATACGCAGGTGATTGCCTTCCACCGTCAGCGTAAGGTCCTCACGGCGGATCCCGGCCAACTCTGCCTTCACTACCACCCCTGCCTCATGGAAAAAGACATCCATGTTCGGCACCCACGCCACCCCACTGCCCGCCGTCTTCATGGGCACCTTTGGCCGAGAGGTAACAAGATTGGCCGCGGTGCTGATCTTCGAGGAAGCCATGCCCAGTGGCCGTAGGCTACGCCAGCCCGTCGCGCCGCGCAAGCTACTGTCCTGCAGATTTCCATTCCCCCATCCCTGGTGGTGGCCCCTCAACTCCCCCTCTTGGAACGACGACCGGCCACAAGTCCCACATCGACCCCCTCCTTCACCTTTCCGGCACAGCAGCCCGAGGCACACCCTCCCCGACCACGGCGCCGCCACCGCGTCCATGCCCCAAATGCAACGACGCACGCCACAAGCGAGAGTGCTGCCCACGACTGCCAGTCCACGCGTACGACAATAGCAGGTGCGGCCAGCCCGCCAAGAGCCGGTCTTCGAACTTTTCATCGGAGCGACGGGTCCATGCGACGTTCTTACCGGGTCCTGGAAGGTCCTCTCGGATTCGATTGTCCGCCCGATTTGACCTGCCGATCCGCTCCGATAGCCTGAGCAACGAATTGGGAGATGCCCAGCCGAACCCGGACGGCGCCGGCCTGATGGACCACCTGCTGAAGGCTCCGGCGATGCAGGCCCTCCTGGCGCGCCTGGAGGCGGGAGGGGTCTGCGCCTTGCCGTCGGCTTGTGAAGCGGCCCATCCGTTTCTCGCCGCCGTCCTGCACCGGGCTCGACCAAATCGCCCTGTCCTCCTGGTCACCGACGGCCTGCGCACACAGGAAGCCGCCCTCCAGGATCTTCAAACCTGGCTCGCCATCGATCCGGAAAGCGCTCCGCGCCGGCTGCTGTTTTATCCTGACTGGGAGGTTCTTCCGCACGAATCCAAACTGCCGCATGTGGATGTGGTCTCAGACCGGCTGGCGACGCTTGTGGGGCTGATCCGCGACGCATCAGCGCCGCCAGCCCCGCTGGTCGTGGCTTCCATCACAGCCCTCCTCCAGCGCACGTTCGCGCCGGCCTGCCTCCACCTTCACCTTCGCAGGATCCGGGAGGGTGAGACCTGGGTTCCATTGGACCTGGTCGAATGGCTTGAGGACCGCGGCTATGAACCCGAGGCGCAGGTCAGCCAGAAAGGGACGCTCTCCTTGCGCGGGGGGATCCTCGACCTCTGGCCGCCCCCGTCACCCTGGCCCGTGCGCCTGGAGTTTTTCGGAGACGAGATCGAGTCCCTGCGCCAGTTCGATCCCCTCACCCAACTGTCGAGAGACCGGATTGGCGAAGTTGTCCTGACCCCCGCGGGCGAGTTGGCGGTTCTAAAGAAACTCGTGGCGGGCACGGCGATCGAATCGCCCCTTGCGACGCTTCTGGATCACCTTCCGGAGAGAACGCTCATCCTCTTGAGCGAACCCGAAGCCCTGCGGCGGCGCGTCGAGGCTTATTCCGGGCAGATCCCGCCGAACGACCGCTTCTTTGCTTCCTGGGAGAGCCTTCTCGAACTTGCCGCCGCCCGGAAGGACGCGGTGATGGAGATGCACGAATCGCCTGATGAGGCCATGGCAAGCGTTGCCGGCACCGAAGGACTGCGGTTCCAAAGCCTCGAAGTCTTCCGCCCGCTCGGCACACGAAGGCCCGAGCCCGCGGTGGCCGAAACCCGGAGGCGGGAGTTCTTTGACCAACTCCACCGCTGGTCCCGCTCCGGAGTCCGGGTCCATGTGTTCTGTAACAACGCCGGGGAAAGCCAGCGCTTCGCGGAGATCTGGCGGGAATATGGACTCAACGGAGGAGCCAATGAACCGAAGGCGAGCCGTTCCGCGTCCCATCCCCTCCCTGTGAGTTCGCCAGGTTCAGCTCCTTCCGACGAGGCTCCGGAGAGGACTCTCGAGCTGCAACCGGCTGCGCGCCCGGGCACCGAGGGGGTATCCGCCGATCGCCTGACCCTGGCTGGCGGCCTGACGGTTCACATCGGTGCCCTGGGCCGCGGATTCCTGCATGAATCCGGGCGACTGGCCGTCGTGACCGATGCCGAGGTATTCGGTCGATACAAGGTCCTCCGCCCGCGCCGCCTGAAGTCCGCGCAGGCACAGATGAGTCGGTCGCTCCTCGACATCGATTTCACCGAGTTCGAAGAAGGCGACTACGTCGTGCATGTGGAGTACGGGGTCGGGAGGTTCCTGGGGCTGCAGAAGGCCCCGCCGACGCCGGGATTTCGAGGAGGGGGCGCCGGCCCCGGACAGGAATGTCTCGCCATCGAGTATGCACCGTCGCATCCCGAGGATCCCCCGCCCCGGCTCTACGTCCCGGTCGCGGAGGCGCATCTGGTCAGCAAGTACGTCGGCGCCGGCAAGGCGAGACCGCCGCTCAACACCCTTGGAGGCACCCGCTGGGCAAAGGCGCGAAAGGATGCCGAACGGGCCGTCGCCGATCTCGCGGCGGAACTGCTCGAAATCCAGGCCGCTCGCGAAACCGAGCCCGGCCATGCCTATCCGCCCGACATGGCCTGGCAGCGGGAGTTCGAAGCCGCCTTTGTGTTCGAGGAGACCCCCGATCAACAGGCGGCCATCGATGCGACCAAGGCGGATATGGAACGTCCGCGACCGATGGACCGGCTGATCTGCGGCGATGTCGGTTTTGGCAAGACGGAGGTGGCGATCCGGGCGGCGTTCAAGGCGGTACTGGGTGGGCGCCAGGTGGCCGTCCTGGTGCCGACCACTGTTCTCGCCCAACAGCATTTCAACACCTTCTCGGAGCGCACGGCCGACTACCCGGTGCACGTGGAACTTTTGTCGCGATTCCGGAGCCGGCGCGAACTATCCCATGTGATTGAGCAGATCAAGTCGGGCGCGGTGGACATCGTGATCGGGACTCACCGGCTGCTTCAAAGGGACGTCGAATTCAAGGATCTTGGGTTGGTCGTCATCGACGAGGAACAGCGGTTTGGGGTCATGCACAAGGAACGATTCAAACGGCTGCGCCGCACGGTCGATGTTCTGACCCTCAGCGCGACGCCCATCCCGCGGACGCTGTACCTGGCCCTAAGCGGGGCTCGGGACATGAGCACGATCGAGACACCCCCCCAGGACCGTCTCCCCATCGAGACGATCGTCTCCGCCTATGACGAACGCCTGATCCGGGATGCCATTCAGCGCGAATTGAACCGGCAGGGCCAGGTCTTCTTCCTTCACAACCGCGTCGTAACGATTGACGGGGTTGCCGCGCGCCTCCGCGCCCTGGTCCCACAGGCGCGACTCGTCATCGGCCACGGCCAGATGGACGCCGATGAACTTGAGGAGGTGATGACCCGGTTTGTAAACGGCGAGGCCGATGTCCTTCTTTCGACGACGATCATCGAGAGCGGCCTCGATATCCCGAATGCGAACACCATCATCATCGACCGGGCCGATCGGTTTGGACTCAGCGAACTCTACCAGTTGCGGGGTCGGGTGGGTCGCTACAAGCATCAGGCCTACGCCTATCTTCTTCTGCCTCGCCATGCCCGGTTGCTGACAGAAGCCCGCAAGCGCATCGCCGCCATCCGCCAGTACTCGAGCCTCGGCAGCGGCTTCAAGATCGCGATGCGGGACCTCGAGATCCGCGGGGCCGGGAATCTCCTCGGCCCCCAGCAAAGCGGTCACATCACCGCGGTGGGGTTTGACCTCTATTGCCAGCTACTCAAACAGAGCATCAGCGCGCTGAAGGGGGAGAAGGTGCAACCGCGCATCGAGGTCCAGGTTCGCCTGGATTTCCTGGCACTCAACCCAGCCGAGGAGGAGACACGCAGGGTCCCAGCCACACCCGGACGCGTGCCGGCCGCCGTCGCGAGCCACTCCCCGGGATTTCCCGAGGGCGCCGGGCCCGGCATCGCGGGTTCCCCGGCAGGGCTTGAGATCGCCGGCCTGCCCGTGAACTACATACCCGACGCCCGGCAGCGGATCGAGGTGCATCGCCGCATCGCGCAGATCACGGGCCCGGGCGACATCCGCCGATTGAAAGCCGATCTGCGGGACCGCTTTGGTCCGCCACCCCCACAGGTTGAGCGACTCCTGCAGGTGGCCGAGCTTCGGCTTCTGGGGGGGCGCCTTGGCATCACGGCGATCGAGTCAAAGGACGACCGGCTCATGCTCACGCGCAACGGGGAGTTGATGCAGGTCGGAGGCCGGTTTCCGCGGCTGACGAAGAGGGACGCTCGCGGGCGGTTGCAGGAGATCCGGCGCTTCCTGCTCCTTGGGGTCGGTCCGTAGCTGGTGGGGTGTCGCATTCACGGCCTCACCGGGGTCGCTTTGCGGGAAGCCTGCGACCGACCGATGCCAACCGGAGCGAACCCGGGCGCCCTCTTTCGCCCGTGACCGGGACCCACCGCGACGGTAAGAGGTGAAGACGATGCAGATCCGGGTCACCTACTATCTCGACGTCATCTCCTCGTGGTGTTACTGGGCGGAACCGGCTTGGGCCGAATGGAAATCCCGGTTCGCCGCTGCGGCACAGTTCGAGTGGCGCATCGCATTGATCGATGCTTCGGGATTGCCGAAGTCGCGCTCGCAGGAGGAGTGGTTCTTTCGACGAAGCGGTACCATCCTTCGCTCGCCCTACATGCTGAGCGCCGCATGGGTGGAACCTGGGGTCGATGAGTATTTCGCGCCGAATGCCCTCGTCGAGGCGGCGCGCGACTTCGGGGTAACCGGCGACCCGGTGCGCCTGGCGCTGGCGGAGGCGGCCCTTCGACAGGGTCTCCCGGTGGGACAATGGGACATCGCCGCGCCCGTCGCCGCAAAGGCTGCCGGCCTCGATGCCACCACGCTCCTGGAACGGGCGCGCTCCGCCGAGGTGGACGAGCGGGTGCGCGCCGCCACGGCGGAGTTCCACGCGCTGGGCGTCACGCAGCGGCCCACCTTTGTCCTTGAGGATGAGATCGGGGATCGCGCGGTGTTCTCCGGCCTCGTTCAGCCGGGTCCGGTGATCGCCGCCATCGAAGCCATGCTCGGCGACTGTGCGGCGTACGCCTCCTGGAAGGCGCACATGGGGGAACCACCCGCCGCGTGACGGGAGGGAGGCCGGCGGTAAAATGCCGCTTGGAGACTCCGGCGGGGCCTGCGAAACTCACAGATGTGATCCCGAGGCGCATGGAGGAAGCGAGCGTCGTCAAAGGCACCTGTCCTCACTGCCAGCGCACCGTGGCATTCCCCACGGAGTTGGGAGCGCGCGGGATCGCCTGTCCGCATTGCGCCGAGGTCTTCGAACCTCAGCGGGACCAGGGCTTGGAGGCCAATGGCTCCACCCTGTCTGCATCGGACATTGCGACGTCATTTCTTGGCGCTGTGAAGCGTCGGCCGGCATCGCTTCGGTACTCGGTCGCGCTCCTGGCAGCCAGCTTCTCGCTTCTCCTGCTGCCCGTCCTGTACCTGGCGATGATCGCTGTGCTCGGGTGGGGACTTGTCGGGGTGGCGGCCGACGGGGTTGCCTGGCTCGGGCGGTCGACGGGCGGTTGGCGGACCCGCGTCTTCGGCTCGCTGGGATGCACGCTTCTCCTGATCTTCGGCGGGCTGCTCCTGGTGTCCCTGGTTCGCCCCTTGTTTGGGAGGAAGAGGGGACGTTCGAAGCCCCTTGCACTGAATGCCGCGGCGGAACCCCTCCTCTTTGCCTTCGTCCACATGATCTGCGATTCGCTCGGAGCGCCGCATCCGGTGCGGGTGGATGTGGACTGCCGCCTGAATGCCTCGGCTGCGCTCCGCAAGGGGTTCTGGACCCTGCGGGGTGGCGACCTGGTTCTCACGATCGGGCTCCCGCTCGTGGCAAGCCTGAGTCTTCGCGAGTTCGCGGGTGTATTGGCCCATGAATTCGGGCACTTCCATCAGCGCGCGGGGATGAGGGCCAGCACCGTCGTGCGGGGAGTCCATGCCTGGCTGAGCCGGGTGGCGAGGGGCGCCGATCCGCAGGCTCGCTCCGCGGAGGCATGGCTGACGTGCGACGGAACCCGGAGGACGCATGCGATCGTCTTGCCAATTCGGTCCGGTCTTTGGCTCGCGCGTGGGGTCCTCCAACTTTTCCTCCACGCCGGCGAGGCGATCCGTTGCCTGCTCCTTCGCGAGATGGAATGGAATGCCGACCTTTGCCAGATCGAGTTGGCCGGCTCCGAGGAGTTTGAGATCACTTTCCGGCGTCTTCAGGCCTTGCACGCGGTTTCGCCGGAGGTTTATCGGAATCTTCGAAAGAGTTGGGACACCGAGCACCGTCTTCCGGACAATCTGCCCAGGCATCTTGCCAGGGCCGAGGCCTCGCTGACGGAGGAGGCACGACGGCGCTTGGAACGAGCGCGGGACCAACAAGAAGACGACGTCTTTGCCACGCATCCCCCGGACCTGGCCCGGATCCGGCGCGCGAGAGAACTTGCCGCGCCCGGACTCTTTTGCCTTGGCGGCCCCGCCACCGAGGTATTCAGCGCCTTCGATGTGCTCGCCCGGCAGGTGACATGGCTTCACTATGGTGAGGATCTGGGTCTGCCACCGGAGATGATCCAGGTCGACTTCCCATGAACCTGCCCTCACCCCCTCCCTCTCCCACCCGATGCGGAGCATGTCCCACAAATCGCGTGCTGGGCGGTCTGCATCTTGGAACCGCGGCGTTCTGGCCGGCCCCCGGGGCCTGCCTCTAATGCCGCTCTTCGAGCCAGAAAAACCGGCGCGGCACGGAGGCGGTCATTGGGAATTGCCCGCCCTGTCCGCGAATGTAGACCTCGAAGCCGTCATCAGGGCTCGCACCGACGGCAATCCTCGAACCCACCTGAAGGACCCAGCGACCTCCTCCCGGAACCAGGTAGTCGACCAGGAACAACCCGGGACGGACCTCGCGCGGTGGAAACAGGCATGCCGTCGCCATCGGGTCCAAACGAATCCAAACAGGTTGGGACGCACTCCGGATCCCCGCGGCGTCAATTGCCGATGCCCAGAGAAGGACCGCGCCAGGCTGATCCGCGACCCAGATCCCGCGGAATGGCGCCTTCGTGGCGACGGCGACTGTCCGGCCATTCGCCTGAAACTCAACCCGCTGAACTCCTGAAGTTCTCGAAACGGAAGCCTGGAACAGAATGGCGGCCGGGGAAGTCACCCGTCCGCCGGCATCGGACTGCAGAGCGAAGCGCGCGCCCGCGACGGGCGCGTTCAAGGTGACAGGGGTCAGACCTTGCGGACCCCCCAGGACCTGCACCGTTCCCCGCGACCGGGTCCAGGACTGGGCCGGGTCGTGCGGTGGGGCCGTGTTGAGCCATTCGTTCTCGTAGGCGAACAGCCCGGGTTCCCGGCACACGAAGGAAAAACCCGGGGAATCATCGGACAGGACGGGACTCTGGAATTTCCCTTCGAGGCCTCGGACCCGGGCCGCCCGGCCAGGATCGACGCGCCAGGTGACGGTGTCGCCGAGGTGGACGGCGATGTTGGCCGGCTCCGGCCAAAGGGGGGTCAGCCGGATCGGTACCTCGATCCCAATGCTCGCGATCGGAAACAGGACGAGAAGGAGAAGGAGTCCTTTCCGGCAAGAAGCGGTGGGGAACGACGCACCTGGAGGACGGCTTCGATTCACGGCGACACCCGCCACTCTACCTCAAAACGGCACACGGGCCACCAGGGCATCCCAGGCCGCTCCGAATCGGCTGCCATTGCCCGTCCACGCGGGATAGCAGAATCCGCCGAGGGCCGCGAGCCCGATATACTCCTTCAGATCATATCCGGCATTGGCATGGGAGGCCGGCACCGGCGAAACGCGGACCAGCAGGACGCTGGCCGGGTTCTGAAAGCCATCGCGGCTCAAGGCGGCATAGACGTGGGATTCGAGGTTGGCGGGATCGTCCTTCCGATCATACCAGATCGCCGCCACGGCTCCGTGGCCCTCGTCGACGGCCACCCGGGCGTGGAACTGCGAATTGGGCGAGGCCGTTTGCAGGACCACCTCCGGTCCCCATTGGCGCGGGGCGGTCCATGAGAAGATCCGAAGGACAGCGCGGGTCTCAGTCTCCGGAACACTCGGGGCACGGCTGGTGTAAGCGAGATAGAGTCGATTGCGCGGGCGGTCCCAGGCAAGGACCGGCAACGGATCGATGAACGCACCGGGAAGGACCGTTTCCCCCATGCTGGCGAGCGTGAAGTCGGCCGTCTCCACGTGCTCAAAGGCGGCGGATGGATAGCCCGCGGCGTTGAGCAGCGTATGAAAGGTCACGGGCGCATCACCATACTCCGGCGGAGTATTCCCGCGGCTCGTCACTATAACGACTTCCTCCGCCGGCCCGACAGCAATCGAGTGGAACTTGACGTTCGCTGAATCCGGCAATGGGCCGCTGATGACCCATTTTCCACTGCCGCCGACATTGGCGTGGCCGGGGCCGCGAACCTCCGTTCCGGCGCACTGCAATTCGCCGCCGCTGCCGCGCTGGAGGGTGACCCAGAGATTGCCGAAGGCCTGTCCGGCAGGGCGTCCGAATCCGAGTCGCGGCGTCGCCCCGGCGAAGCCCTTGAATCGGGGGTCATCGAACCCCGGGATGATTCGCCAGGTGAGACCGTCGTCCTCGCTCAACGCGCAGACGGCCTCCTCGGGATTGGCGGAGCGATAGGCGAGGTAAAGGTTGTTGAAGTCATCGTAGACCAGGCACGGATCGGCATCGCCGTCGGCCTGCGGCAGGTCCAGTCCCGTCGCGATGTAGCCGCTGACCGGCCAGGTTCGGCCGCCGTCCCGGCTGATGGATCGAACGATCCCGAGGTCCGGTTGAAAGCTGGAACCGGCCCGACGCGAGAGCGCCGCGACGACGACTGTGGCATTGTAGATATCGCCGCCGGGACCCAACCGGACCGCGATGGCCGGCTCGGCCTGGTGATGGGGCCAGTCGGTGGCGTTGGTGGTCACGGGGAGGACCGGGGTCGGCCGGTAGGCGCCGCCGGTCAGTGGCGATCGCACGTTCACGACGCGGACCTCCTTGAGACCGATGGCTGAACTCTGCGGCACCTCCGCCGTCACTCCATTGTCGCTGTGCTCCATCAGCACCTCCTCGATGACGTGCCCGATGTTCGCGGCGGTCCCGGCGTATCGGAGACAGGTCTGCGCCCATCGAATGCGGACATTTCGGACGACGGTCGATTCGGCGTGCTGATCCACGAACAGCGCCGCCGACGCGCGGACATTCGTCGGATCGCCGTTGCTCGGTTCATCCCCCGGGATACCCGCGATCCGCTCGCCGTACATGTCGTCGTTGCGCGACGTCAGGATGGCGTACGGCAGCACGAGCGGGAACTCGATGGGACCCAGCATCCGGAGCTCGGCGCCATTGGCGTACTTCAGGATCGTGCCGCTCTCCACACGTGTCGGCGCTGTAATCTGGTAGGGAGACTGGAGATAGTAGGTGAACCCCTTCTGGAACGTCGTGATCTGGTTCTGGGGGATCACGAGGAAATCCACGACGAATCCGTGTCGTGTTTGGGCGTTCGACGGGACGGGTTCGGCGCTTGGGTCCTCGCCGCTCTGAGAAGCCCTCCGATCCTGCGCGGATGTGCTGGCGACGGCCCGATCACGGACGGTGCGCGAGCGCGGGCGCGAGCGCGGCCTCGTCCCGGGCAACGTATCGACGTGATCCTTGACGACCCGCCACGGGACGCACTCGAGGAGGCGGTAATGTCCCGGGGCCAGGGTCTGCCATCGTTTGCGCACGGGAACTGCGCCAGGCGCTGAATCGCCGGCGCCCGTCCGGAATCCCTCCTTCGATCCGGCAGGGAACGCGCGACCGACGACCATCGACATGCGACCCAGGTCGATGATCCGGGCGTCGTCGAGATGCGAATCCCTGGCCTGGTCGAGGTCCGCCTGCGCCTCGGACTTCGCGCATTCCAGGGGGGGATCGATCGTGAACTCAGAGACGATCGCGAGATCTGTAATCGACGGATCCCAATCCACCGACGGCGCCGGGATCGCCCGGAGCAGGACGTCCTGTTGAAAGGCATCCCTCCGCCAGACATAGACAAGGTCCGCCTCGACACCGTCGAAGGCCTGTTCAAACACGAATTGATCCGGCGCAACTACGCGGCCGCGGGAGTCCGGGCGAATCGAGGCCACGCTTTGAAAGGACCTGCCGTGACGTTCGATCCAGCCGAGTGCGCGTGGGCCGCCGCTCCACCGTCTTCCGTCCGCCATTTGGATCGTGAAGACGGGTCGAATGCCGGGATGGGAAGCGAACGAGACCTGGTGCGGACCGTGCCGGGCGATGGCGCCCCGTGAGGCCAGATCCTCGAGTGTCGGGTCCGTCGGTCTCCACTCCCCCGCTTCGAGATAGTGCAGGGAATGACCGATCACGGTGAACTCCCCGCGGGACTCCGTGACACGCCCATGGCCGTCGCGAAGGCGGGTGCGCGTCCGATACACGGCGTGGTCTTCGCCGCGTTCCGTGATCGTGACTTCAGTGGCCACGACCTCGCCGTCGAACACCTGAGGGGGAGGCACTGCGGGAGCGGCGTCTGGACGAGGCATGACTCTGGCAGGAGGCCACATCCCGGACGCACGGGTTCCGGAATGTGGCCGCTTGGGTGATCGTCTGGGCAGGGTGGCCGAGGGCGTCAGCCAGGCATCTCCCAACCCTTGCGGTAGTCGCGTTTCACCCACTTCTGCGCCTCGCGGTCGCTGGCGCGCAGCTTGGCGCTGTTCCATTCGACGCGTCCGCCGGCCCGCATGGCGAGGTTGCCGAGAAGGATGGCCTCCACCATATCGGAGGCGAAATCGAAGTTGGAGTACGCCGGCGGGCCACCTTTGATGGCGGCGACCCATTCCTCCTTCATGCCGAGGTCGTTGCGTCCATTGCGGGGCAAGGTCTGCGGCGGTCGCTGCCAGTTCTCGAAGTCCTTCTCCGGCAGGAGGGTCCACTGCTCGCCGTAGTCATTCGGCGAATAAAGAATCCCCTTTTCACCGACCAGAAGAGAGCCGGATCCGGGCGGGTTGTTCCCGTGGAAAAGGTCCTTCGGCGGCAGGTTCTTTTCGCCGCTGGGCAGTTTGCCCTCATACCAGGTGAGACGGACGGGCGGCATGTCACCCCGCGCTGGGAATTCATAGGCGATGGTGGCCCACCCTGGATAGGTCTCAGGGTTAACGGCTTCGTTTTGCGCGACAACCAGTGTCGGGACCGTGAGTTTCAGGGCGCGGAACGCGAGGTTGGCCGTGTGGCAGGCCATGTCGCCGATGGCGCCAGTGCCGAAGTCCCACCATCCGCGCCATTTGAACGGATGGTAGGCGTCATTGTAGGGGCGGAATGGGGCGTTGCCGATGAAGTCATCCCACTTGACGTGGGTCGGGATCGGCGCGGGATCGGGGCGGGACGTGACGGTGGGGGATTGCGGCCAGATGGGGCGGTTGGTCCAGACGTGGGCCTCGCGAACGGGACCGATGACCCCGGATTGGATGGCCTCGACACCGGCGCGGAGACCATCGCTGGCGGAGCCCTGGTTGCCCATCTGGGTCGCGACCTTGTATTTCCGCGCGATCGTTCGCAGATGCCGGGCCTCCCAGATATCGTGGGTCAACGGCTTCTGGACGTAGGTGTGGATCCCGAGGACGATGGCATGGGCCGCCGCGGCGGCATGGGTGTGATCGGGTGTGGAGACCGTGACCGCGTCGATGTCCTTTCCCAATTTATCGAACATCACGCGGTAATCGTTGAACCACTGGGCCTTGGGAAATTTCTTGAGTTTCTCGTCGAGGGAATGGTCGTCGCAATCGCAGAGGGCGACGACGTCGCCGAGGGTGCCGGCCTGGTCGATGTCACCGGACCCCTTGCCGCCGACTCCGATGCCGGCGAAGCGCAGGCGCTCGTTGGCACCCCATACACGGCTCGGCAGGAAGGTGAAGGCGAAGGCGGAGGCAGCCGTGGAGGTGACAAGAAATTCGCGCCTGGTGAAGTTTTTGCTCCAGGTAGGTTTCATGGATGGTACGGGATAAGGTCGGAGTTGGGGTCCGCCGGTGAGCATCCGGCAGCGGTCACCTCCCTGCAATGGCAAAGCCACGCACCCGGCCGATTGACACCCCATCGGCTCCTGAATAGCCTGCCCCTCCATTTTGACCGGAGCGGCCGTCCCGTCGCCAGAACCCGCGGCGGGCAGCCAAGGTCGGGAAAGGAAGTGACGCAGCGTGACCGAGATCAAACTCAAGAAGGGTGAACCTGTCGAAAAGGCGCTCCGACGCCTGAAGAAGAAGGTGGATCGCGAGGGAATCCTCAAGGAGGTCCGAAATCACCGGCACTACGAGAAGCCGAGCGAGCGCCGCCGACGCAAGCTCAAGGTTGCGCGCTTCAACGCGATGCTGAGTGCCCGCTACGCCGACCTCTGATCGCTTCATACGGGGCGGGTGGCGACTGTCTTCGAGGCTCCGCGCCGCCCGCCCTGTTCGCGCCGCGGAACTGCTGCCCCGGTCCCGTGCGGCCCGCTGATGCGGCCCTGCGTTCATGTACTCGCTCTCGACGTGCTGGAACTCCGGTCGCCACACCTGCGGGCGGGAGATGCTCCATGAGATCCGAGGCCTGGGTTTCGAGTATGCCGAACTGAGTCACGGCATCCGCCTGGGTTTGCTTCCGGGGATCATCGAGGCCGTCGAGGCCGGGGAGATCCGGATCTCTTCCGTCCACAACTTCTGTCCCCTGCCCATGGGGATTCACCATCCGGCGCCGAATCTGTTCAAATTCACCTCCCTGGATCGGCGGGAACGCGACAACGCGTGGAAGCACACCCTGAAAACGCTCGACACGGCCGCCCGACTGGGTGCGCGCGTCGTGGTATTGCACCTGGGGGCGGTCGAGATGAAGGACTACACCGATCGATTGCTGGATCTCGTGGCGGCCGGCCGGCGGGAGAGCCCTAAATTCGAGAAGCTTCTCGCCGAGGCGATCGATCGGCGCGAGGCCCGCAAGGAACCGCACCTGGAGGCGGCGTACGCGTTTCTGCGCGCCCTCGCCGAGGAGGCAACGCAACGCGGACTTCACCTGGGCATCGAGAACCGCGAGGCCCTTGAGGAGATCCCTTTCGAAAGTGATTTCCACCTGTTCTTCCGGGAGTTCACGCAGGCCTGCATCGGCTACTGGCATGACACCGGACATGGACAGATCAAGGAGAACCTCGGGCTCATTCATCACGCGATGCACGTCGGCGGACTGGCCGATCGCCTGCTCGGGTTCCATGTCCATGACGTCGCGTACCCGGGCCGGGACCATCTGGTGCCGGGCACCGGTACGGTGGACTACGCCGGGCTCAAGCCGTACGTGAAACCCGACCACCTGAAGGTCCTCGAACTGAGCCCCGCCACGCCGGTGGAACTGATCCCAACGGGCCTGGCTCACGTCCAGGAACGCTGGGGACCGGTGTGAAGCGCGCCGTGCGGCACGCGGGGTCGGTCGCCTGGAAACTGGGGATCGCTTTGGTGCTCCTGGCGTGGGCGTTTCACGCCATCTTTCATGATCAGTGCCGGGCGCTCCTGGCGAACCAGGGGATCCAACTCGACGCCCTCCCCCGACTGGAACGCTGGGCCACGGTCTGGCGATTGGGGCCTGTTCAGCTGGGGCGGACCCTTCTGGCGGTCCAAATCGGCTGGTTGTTGGCATCGATCGCGCTTTGGGGCGTGACGATTGTGCTCGGGGCGTGGCGATGGCTGCTCGTCCTCAGGTCCCAGGGCCTTGATCCCGGTTTTCGTCGCTCGCTCGAAATCTCGTTCATCGCGCACTTCTTCAACTCGTTCCTTCTGGGCGCGACCGGCGGCGACCTGTTGAAGGCCTTCTACGCGGCGCGTGTGACGCATCACCTCAAGACCGAGGCCGTCACCAGCGTCCTCATCGATCGCGTTCTCGGCCTCTTTACGATGCTGGCCTTTGCCTGCGTGCTCCTGATCCCAAACGCCCGGTTCGTCGAGGCCCATCCGCGAACCATCGTGCTGGCCGTGGTGGTCTTTGGAATGTTCGTGGTTGCCGGCGGCATTCTGCTGATCTCCCTGCGGGGGGGCGTCACCCAGTTCCTTCCTGGCGCCCGCGAGTGGCTGAGGCGTCTTCCGCGGGCGCAGACCCTGGAGCGGGGGCTGGCGGCCTGTCGCGCCCTGGGACGGGCCCAAGGCCTGCTGTGGCGCGCGCTCGGAGTCTCGGTGGTCTTGACGCTCGTCTGCATTCTTCAACTCCTGACGCTCGTGTGGGGATACGGGCTGAGGGTACCACTCCTTCCGGTGGCCCTTATCATACCGTCGGTGATCTGCCTCTCCGCCCTGCCCGTGACACCGAACGGCCTGGGAGTGCGGGACAATCTCTATCTCTACCTGCTCAGCCTGCCGGAGGTCGGCGTCAGTCCGAATACCGCGGTCGCGATTTCGCTTGTGGCCTATGCCGGAAGCCTGGTGTGGAGCGCCCTTGGCGGTGGAATCTATGTTCTGCGCCGCCGCGAGAGCGACCTGGCGGACGCGGTCGCCGACGAATCCGCCGCAGAAGAGACCCGGACCCTGACGGGGCCGGTCAACGGACCGCTCGATCCGGAGGCTGCCGCGGCGAAGCCGAAGGATGCGAGTGTGGACGGCTAGAGCCCGTCTGAAAAGTAGGAAGGGCCCTGTTTTCGCAGGAAAGGCCGGATGGCGAGGCGCGACGAAGGAGCATACCCTTCAGGGGTCTGTGACTGAGGAGCAACGAAGCCAGGCGGCCTTTCCTGCGAAAACCCTCCGGGCGACGGGTCTTTTGCGCGAGGCCTTTGTTGGCTCGACCGTCACAGCCCGCTGCGGGGATGCTCCGGTCTCGCCGCCTCGCCCTCGCACAAAATCCCTCGTCGCAGGGCCCTTCCTAATTTTCAGACGGGCTCTAACAGACGGGGAAGAAAAAACCGGGCGTATTCCCCGTGGCCCCCGTGGTGGATGCGGGCTCTAACTAACCCGGATGTTTCGTATCTCTTCCACTGCGACCTGCTGCACGTCCGGTGGGAGAGGAGGTTGCCTTCAACATGCGTACCTCCGCTGCCGACAGGGCGTCGGAACTCGCGGTTGCGGAAATCGCGGTTGCGGAGCGCGGCCTTCAGGCCGCTTCAATACCCCGACGGCACGCGCGTCGAAGTTCTTGTCGGCCGCCGTCTCCCGTCCCGTTGAAGTGGCCTAAAGGCCGCGGTCCGACCCGGCGGCATCGCGCGCCTGCCAAGGATTTCGCGGGCTCGCGGACGGTCGCCTTTCGCAAGACCTCTATGAAATATGCAGGCTAACCAGGCTAACCGGGATACCCGCCGGCGATGTAACTGTGCAGTTGGTCGATGGTCGCCTGCTGCATCTGGATGATGTAATTGACGAGGTCACCGATCGAGATCACGCCCTTCAAGCGGTCCTCCTCGACGACCGGAAGATGCCGGACGCGGTTGTCGATCATGAGGCGCATGCAATCGGAGACGGGGGTCGATGACTTGACCGACACGATTCGTCCGGTGATCACCTCCCGCACGGGGGTGTCCTTCGAGGAGCGCCCCTGGAGCGCGATCTTGCGGGTATAATCGCGTTCCGAGAAGATGCCGACCAGGCGGTCGCCTTCCACCACAAGCAAGGCCCCGACATTCCGGTCGGCCAACTGTTGGATCGCTTCAAAAACGGTGGAATCCGGCGAGGTGGAGAACACCTCGCGGCCCTTCGCCTCTAGGATGGCGGCAACTGTGCCGGGAACTTCCATGCTGATTCCTCCTGGCCTTGTGCGCTCAAGCGGACCATGCGACGAACGCCTGGCGCAGGTTTTGGTTCGTTCGGACCGGAGTCCGAGGTCGGGGTTACGGCCGGACCATCAGCCGGCCGGCGCACCGGGTCAAGCCGGGGTTCCCGCGAATTCCGCGGCGTCCGTGGCCAGGAGGGCGCCGCGGGCGGCTGGCCCGAAGCCGGAGTCCGAAGCGGCCGCGCCTGGACTCGCCAGGAGGACGCATTGCCGGATGGGTCGTCGCCTCGGAAGAGGCGTTCTCAACGGTCCCGCGCCTCGAGGGTCACGACCACCGGGCGGTGGTCCGAAGCCCTGCCCCAATTGGGAACGGCGGGAATGAACGCCCCATCCCGGACCCGCTCGCGTTCCGCATTGGCGTCGAGGAGCACGTAGTCGATTCGCGAATAGGAATCCTCCTTCCCGTAATAATGGGTCCAGGTGATTGTTCGCGGCACGTAGCGTGGCTCGGTCGAGGAGCTGGTGTCGCCGTTTCGCTCGGCCGGTCGGACGTCGATGAGCCGGTGGCGGCCCCTCCCGACGACGGCACGGACCGGAGCACTGTCGCGGGTATCGTTGAGGTCCCCCAACACCACGATGTTCGCCTGCGGGTCTTCCCGCAGTCGACGGTCCACTTGTTCCCGCAGGATGCGAGCCTCCTCCAACCGCATCTCCGCCTCGTCCGCGGTCACGGAGGTGCGGCGGGACTTGAGATGAACGACAAAGAGGGTCAGCAGGTAGTCCGGTCCAACCCGGATGTCGGCCTCGAGGATGCCCCGGCTGACGTGCAATCGCCGGCCCGACGCGAGGTACGTCTCGCGCGTGTGCGGCCGGCGCGCGACGATCGGGTACCGGCTCAACAACGCGACCTGGATGTTGGTATCCCATCCCTGCACGAGTTCCGACTCTGGAAAATCCAGTCCCGCCCGATGGAGCCGGGACCGGAGATCCTCGAGGGCCGGGGGACCGCCGATTTCCTGCAGCGCAAGGATATCGGGATGAACCTCTTTCAGCACGAGGGCGACCTGGTTCCTGGAGTCCTCGGGCTTGGCGCGGCGCGATGCGGTGGTGACCAGGATATAGTTCTCGACGTTGTAAGACGCCAGGCGAACGGAATCGGCGGCCCGACCCGGCGGCATCCACGCCAGCGTCCATCCGAGAAGCAGAAGCAGAAACCAGCGCAGTCTCATGGCGTAAGTAGGCGGAGATCGAAGGCAGCGCGACAAGCCGGGAGTGCGCCCGCGGGAGCTGTAAGAGCCCGTCTGAAGGCGACGATACCCGTGACGGAAGGTTCAGGAGCGGGTCCCTCCCCGAAGGTCGGGCGAACAGCGCTTCTTTCCTGCCGGTCTCATTCCTGCTAGTCTCGCCCATGTTCGACGTCAGCGACATTGCGGTGCCCGATCCCGTGACCCGCCCGGAGACCATCCGAGCTCTCCTGCACGACAAGCAGAGCGAGCGCGACCATCGCGACCTGTCCATCGACAAGGTCGGGGTGCGGGGTCTGCGCTTTCCCATTCAGATCCGCGACAAGGCGCATGACGTCCAGAACACGGTCGCGACGCTGGGCATGTACGTCGACCTTCCCAAGGAATTCAAGGGCACCCACATGAGCCGGTTCATCGAGGTCCTTAATGCCCATGGGCGTGTCGTCCACGTGGAGAATATCCCGGATATCCTGCGGGCCATGCAGAAAAAGCTGCACTCACAAACGGCCCACCTGGATATGGAGTTTCCGTTCTTCCTGACCAAGAAGGCGCCGGTAACCGGCAAGGAGGGGGTTGTCGATTACACGGCCCGCTTCCAGGCGACCGCCACGGCCAAGGGCATCGATTTCGTGCTGACGGTCGTCGTCGGACTGACAACCCTGTGTCCCTGTTCCAAGGCGATCAGCCGCGCCGGGGCCCACAATCAGCGGGGCTACGTCACCGTGAGTGTTCGGTCGGATGAGATTGTGTGGATCGAGGACTTGATCGCGCTGGTGGAGATGTGCGGCAGCAGCGAACTCTACTCGCTTCTGAAGCGGCCGGACGAAAAGGCGGTCACCGAAAGGGCGTACGAAAACCCGGTGTTTGTTGAAGACCTGGTCCGAAACGTCGCCCTGCGGCTCCAGGCGCGGCCGGAGGTCACATGGTTCCGGGTCGAGGCCGAGAACCACGAGAGCATCCACAACCACAACGCCTACGCCTGCATCGAGAAAGGGTAGGCAAGCCGACACCGAATCTCAAAAGGATACCCGGATGCCCACGATGTGGCGTGCTGACGCTCGCCACAAAAGGCAGGTCTCCGCGGCCGTCCTCAGCCCGAGGCGCTGGAGAGTGGCGGAAGTGGCGCAACCCGTGAGACTCACGAGCTTCGCACGCGAACCGCGACGGCAACGAAGGCCATGCTTTCCGTTGCCTCGACGTAGAGCGTGGCGGCGTTGCCCGTGCCCTTGAAAACCGTTTGAGTTGCGACGCCCTGTTCCGAGGTGGCGAACGAAAGGGGCAGCCAGGGCTGATCCACGGCCGTCCGCGTAAGGGCCTCGTACTCGACGTTGCGGACGCTGTCGAACGTGAGGGCAAGGCGCGCCGGGACGGCCGTCACGACCTGGCTGACAGCGATGTCAAACGCGTCCAATTCGGGGATTTCCACGGTCAGCAGTCCGTTGCCATCCCTGGTGACCGTGTAGGCATCCAGGGGACCGCTGGCGAGGCCGGAGATTCGCGTCCCGTCGAACGAGAACCGGGACGAATGACACAGGCAGGTGGTGGTCTTGGTGGCGCCAAACGCGGGCAGAACGCAGCCCTCATGCGTGCACTTGGCGCTCACGACGTGGAAGGTGTCGCCATCGCGGGAAACCAGGAGGGGTTGGATCACGCCCGACAGAGTTCGACCCGTGGTGACGGACCCGGTAAGACTCAACCGCACGGAGCCAAAGCCGGACGTACCGGAAAGCGGGTTGAAGTCCGAGATCTGCAATCGCAGGAGCCCCGGCCCGGTGGCGGCTTGGGGTGTGAGGGCAGCGACGGCGGTTCCCCGCCAGCGGACGCCCGGAACCATGGAGACTGCGCTCCCCAACAGGAGAGTCCGCATGAACTGGCGACGATTCCCAGAGGATACACATCGATGGGACGACATGGCGACCGGACAGTCATGCAGGATGCATCGTGACGCAAGGGGACGAAGCGGCGGCAATGGACGCAACCCGTCCTTGACCTTCGCGAGCGGTGTTCCCTAGCCTCCCGGTTGATGTTGGACAGGCGTCATCATGGCCTCGGGCTCGTGCTGGTAGTTAGGACCGGCCTGGCCGGAGGTTCGTGTTGCGCCTGACCGAGTTCGCAACCCACACCCACGGCCGGCAGCGGTCGTGGGTTTTTTGTTCGCCCCCGGCGACCGGCCTTCATCCAAGAGATCATGAGCAGCAAGACCACATCCGATCGCACCTCCGCCGAGAACCCTTCCAAGGTTAGCCCGTCGATGCTGGGTCGGGACATCTTCGTCGAGGCGCTCGAGCGGGAAGGGGTGGAGGTCATCTTCGCCTATCCGGGCGGGGCGAGCATGGAACTGCACCAAGCCCTGACGCGGTCGAAGATCCGGACGATTCTGCCTCGTCACGAACAGGGAGGGAGCTTTGCCGCCGAAGGTTACGGCCGGGCGACCGGCAGGGCCGGTGTCTGCATGGCCACGAGCGGACCGGGCGCGACGAACCTCGTCACGGCGATTGCCGATGCGTACATGGATTCCTGTCCCCTCATCGCCATCACCGGACAGGTGCCGCAAGCCATGATCGGCCGGGGGGCGTTCCAGGAGACCGACATGATCGGATTGACCCTGCCGATCGTGAAACACTCGTACCTGATCACCGACATCAACGACATCCCCTGGATCGTGAAGGAGGCGTTTTACATCGCACAGACCGGCCGCCCGGGTCCGGTGGTGATCGATGTCCCGAAAAACGTCCAGCAGGCGCGCACCCATCCGGTCTGGCCGACGCTCGACGAGATCAAGAAGCGATTGCGCGGCTACAACCCGGACGTTTTCGCCGGCGACCTCGAACTCAACGAGATCATCGGTCTCATCGAAAAATGCGAGCGCCCGGTCCTGTACACCGGGGGTGGCGTCATCAGTTCCGGCGCCGCCGAGGAACTTCGTAGATTCGCCGAATCCACCGGAATCCCGGTCGCGACGACGATCATGGGGATAGGCGGGTTTCCGGAGGACCACCCGCTTTCGCTCCGCTGGCTGGGCATGCATGGCGCCGCCTTTGCCAATTGGGCCGTGAGCGGCGAGTACGCCGAAAAGAAATCGCCCCAGGACACGCCCGTCAAATTGAAGGACGGCGCGGATCTGCTCCTGGCCTTTGGGGTCCGTTTCGATGATCGGGTGACCGGGAAGTTCGACGAGTTCGCCCGCGGGGCGACGATTGTCCATGTCGACATCGATCCGTCCGAACACAACAAGAACCGGCGTGCGCACCTCGCGGTTCACGGGGATCTTCGGGACACCTTGAAGCGGCTCAACGGGCTGATCGCGCAGCGGGGCGGCGTTCATCGCAGCCTCGAGGCATGGCACAGCCAGATCGCGGAGTGGAAGCAGAAGGCGCCGTTCCAATACACCACCCGGTCCGAGATCATCGATTCGGATCACATCAAACCGTTCGCCCGCGGTGGCGAGGAATACATCCTCCCGCAAATGGTGATCGAGGAGCTGCACAAGCTTACACAGGGGCGAGGCCTTCATTACGACCGGCGTCGGCCAGCATCAGATGTGGGCGGCCCAATGGTACCGGTACAAGCACCCGCGGCAGTTCATCTCCAGCGGCCGGCCTGGGCTCGATGGGATTCGGGTATCCCGCTGCGCTCGGCGTGAAGGTGGCGCATCCCGACCGCCAGGTCATCGACATCGACGGCGATGGCTCGTTCCTGATGAACATCCAGGAACTGGCCACGGCCAACGTCGAAAAGATCGCCGCCAAGGCGATCATCCTGAACAACCAGCACCTTGGCATGGTGGTGCAGTGGGAGGACAACTTCTATGGCGGCAACCGCGGTCACACGTATCTCGGCGATCCGCAGGATCGACAGTCAGATCTATCCCGACTACGTCAAGCGTTTGCACGAGCTTCAACGTGCCTTGCGAGCGGGTGATGTACCGCAAGGACCTCCGGGCCGCGCTTCAGCGCATGCTCGACGCCACGACGCCTTATGTCCTGGACGTGATCACGCCCTATACCGAGCACGTCCTGCCGTTCATACCGGCCGGCCGCACGGTCGCCGACATGATCTGGAAGGCGTGAGCTTCGCCGCGTGAAGACCGGCCGCGCGTGCCTTTTTGCGGGCCTCCTGCTCTCCCTGGCAGCGGCCCATGCGGGAGACGCGCCGGCCGGTGGCCCGCGGTCCCCGCCCGGGGCGACAGGAGGCGAGCGGAATGGCGGATCCCTCGGCAACGCGTGGTCGGACCCACGCAATCCGATCGCCCAACTGTTCCACGGCGACCGACTGGACCTGTGGTCCCTCAAGCCCGTCCGCAGACCGCCCGTCCCGAAACGGACGGCCACGCTTCTTGCGAACGCCGGGGCTCTGAATCCGATCGACGCCTTCGTCGACGCCGGACTCGCGAGGGTGGGCCTCACTCGCTCCTCGGAAGCCGACCCCCGAACTCTCGCGCGACGGGTCTGCCTCGATCTTACCGGCCTTCCGCCCGAGCCCGACGCCATGGATCGCTTTCTCGCCGATGGCGCCCCGGGCGCGTACGAGCGGTGGGTGGATCGTCTTTTGAGTTCTCAGGCCTACGGGGAACACCAGGCCCGGCTCTGGCTCGACGTCGTCCGCTACAGCGACAGCAATGGATTCGATTGGGATGAATTCCGCCCGCAGGCGTGGCGCTATCGGGATTACGTCATCCGCTCCTTCAATCATGACAAGCCGTTCGACCGGTTCGTTTGCGAGCAGTTGGCGGGTGACGAAATGCTGCCGGGTCCGCCCACCACACCCGCGGAACAGGATGAACTCATCGCCACCGGGTACCTGCGGATCGGGCCGCAGGACAACTCGGCGCCGCTCTTCAACGAACAGGCGCGCGCACGATCCGAGTGGCTGGTCGATCTCACCGAAACAACCGGCAGTGCCTTCCTTGGCCTGACCCTCGGTTGCTGTCGGTGTCACGACCACAAATTCGATCCTCTCTCCAAGGCCGATCATTACCGGATTCGCGCCTTCTTCGAACCGTTGATCCGCGGAGACGACGTCCCGCTGGACCTCGCCGGTGTCCAGGAAGAGATCCGTCGCCAGCACGTCGAAGTCGAGGCGCGGCTTCGACCGCTTCGCGAGCAGCGCGCCGCGCTCCTCGTCGCCGCCCGCGAACGAATGCGAAAGGCCGCGGCGGATGCGGCAACGGTTCCCACTTCGGCGACACCCGGATCCGACACGCCCGCGACCCTGTCGAAACGAACCACGCCGCCGGCAAAACCCAGCCCGCCTCGCGGCCCTTCTGAGGACGAAGTGCGGCAATCCTTCAGTCCCGAAGAGAAGGAAAAGGACGCCGAGCTCGCGCGATCCATCATGGATCTGGAGGCAAGCCGACGACGATTCACGACGGGTCTGATCGCCACGGACACCACCAACGCGGTCCCGCCCACTCATATCCTCGCGCAGGGTGATTACCGCGAGGAACGCGAGGCGGTGGAACCAGGGTTCCTGTCGATCCTGGATCCGAATCCGGCCGGGATCCGCCCTCCGCCAAACCCGGCGACGACCGGACGTCGTCTCGCCCTGGCCCGTTGGATTGCGTCGTCATCGAATCCGCTGACGGCCCGTGTCTTTGTGAATCGGGCGTGGCAGTCGTTTTTTGGAGAGGGCCTCGTGGCGACACCCAATGACTTCGGCCTTGCGGGCGCGCCTCCCACGCATCCGGAGCTGCTGGACTGGCTGGCATCCGAATTCATGGAACAGGGATGGTCGGTCAAGCATCTGCAACGCCTGATCGTCACGAGCGCGACCTATCGGCAGACATCACAAGCTCATCCCGGCTCCCGATTGAGTGCCTCCCACCGCGAGAGCGGCGGGGGGTTCTCCTTCGAAAAACCGGCTGCGAACCCGGAAGCAGTTGATGAGACCAACACCCTCCTCTGGCGTCAGAACCTCCGCCGCCTTTCCGCCGAGGAAGTGCGCGATTCGATGCTGGCGGCCGGCGGGGCGCTGCGCCTGTGTGCCGGCGGACCGCCGGTGTGGCCCGAATTGCCGAGGGAGGTGCTGCAGGCGAACCCGGCCTTTCTCGATGACAACGCGGAGAAGACCAAGGGCTGGTATCCTTCGCCGGCGGCCGGGCGCACGGTGCGAAGCGTTTATCTTGTCCAGAAGCGCACCGTGCCCGTGCCCTTCCTGGAGACCTTCGACCTCCCGGGCAACGCGGTCTCCTGCCCGCGGCGGACGGGGTCCATTGTCGCGCCCCAGGCGCTCGCCCTGCTGAACAGCGCCGAGGCGGTCGACGCTGTCCGGGCATTCGCGAAGAGGATCGCGCGCGACGTTGGAACCGATCCCGAGGCACAGGTCCGGCGGGCCTTCGCGTGCGCGCTGCAACGGCCGCCGGCGCGGCGCGAACTGGAGAGCTGCGAGGCCTTCCTGCGCCACCAGAGCCTGCTGGAACTCTGCCGCGCGCTTCTGAACCTGAACGAGTTCATGTTCGAGGATTGAGGGCGGTTCCTATTCCTCGCCATCGTAAGACTCGAGACTTTCCGACCGATCCGGAGGCCGTTTATCGCGGCGGTCCGGCCTTGCCGCCGGCCGGGTTCGCCTGGTCAATGAGGGCCAACGCCTCCTTCTCCAGGATCTCCCCGGTCCGTTCCCCGAGGCTCGTCCGGCTGATGTAATCGTATCTTCGGAACGCACCCCAATCCTCCGGTGTGAGGATGTAGCCGAATGCGTCGTTGGTGAGTCCAAGGATGAGGTTCTGCCGGCCGGTCATCTTTCGTTTGAGATAGGCGCCAATGTTCGGCAAGGCCTCGCCCGGGACCGTCAGCATCTCGGCAGTCCCCAACCTGACAAGGTTGAGCCGCGTCGCCACCTGTCCGTTCTCGTCGGTGCGATAGCCCATGGGTGAGCCCTTCAACACGGCAAGAATCACCGGCGATTCGACCGGGAATCGCACCACACGATGCCAGCAATCCAGCGGGGGATCGGGATCGACCTGGGCATTCGCAATGATCCGGAGCGCCTCGTCGGCGAGCAGTTCGCCGATCCGCTGGCACTCCTCCCACGTCCGCGCCTCCTGGCCCCCAGGGCGGCGGTTGTCCGCCGTGACCATGCCGCCTTGCGCGCCGTTCAGAAAGATGCCGGTGCCTCCGCCCTTTTCGCCGAGGCGCGAATACAGTGGGCCGACGAGATCCGGACTGCAGATCCCCTGGCGTGGACCAAGAACCTCCGGGTGCACGGCGTAATTGACCAGGGTGATGCGCGGGTGTCCGTCGGATCCCAGGAATTGAATGACGCTGCAACGAGGATCGAACAACGCCTCGGCATAGGCGTTGTAGGCGATCCTGCCATTCGCCTCCCCCGTTGCCATCCGCACCGTCGCCGGTTCCAGGTGGTCTTCCGCTTCATTGATGGCGTCGCCGATCCGATCCGCCACTGATCGCAGATAACCGAGGTCGGCTCCCGTGTTTCCATTCGGATCGGGGAAGGCATAGGGATCGGGCGCGCTGTGGGTGTGGGTGGCGCCGATCAGGATGTTCTCGGGCGGGATTCCCTTCACGCGGGCGCGCGCCCGGTCGCCGAGGACAGCCGGCCAGCCGAGAAAATCGACGCTGGCAATCGCCACGCGAGTGTCTTTGTCCGCGATAACCAGGGCGCGGACCGTCAAATCTCCTTCCTTTCGCCTCACGGGTTCCGGAATGCCGATGCCACCGGAGACCGGGAGGAGAGGGTTTGGTGTGACGACACGGACGGCGATGGCGGCGCGGATTTCGGCAAAGGCCGGGATACCCGCAAGCCAGACCAGTGCAACGAGGATCCAGCGGGTGCTCATAAGTCGAGTCTAGGGCGGATGTTTGACCGGCGTCTCGTGGAAATCCCGTGGCACCGGGATGGGACAGCGTCGGACGGGCCGTTGCCTGCCGTATCGGGATCCAGCCCGCAAAGGCGGAAGGTGGCCCCCCGGCTTGAGCGCCTGGGATGCGGTCTGGCAGGCTGCGCCGGTGAATCGCATCGTCGAACGCTTCCAGCGCCTGCGCGCCAGGGGCGAAAAGGGGTTGATCGCGTACATCGGGGCCGGCGATCCGACCCTCGACGCCACCCGCGAACTGGCACTGGCCTTCGACAAGGCGGGCGTGGATGTGCTGGAACTTGGGGTTCCCTTCAGCGATCCACTTGCCGATGGACTCGTCAACCAGCTCGCCGCCCAGCGCGGTCTCGCCAGCGGCACAACACCTGGCCGCGTCCTCGAGACGGTCACCGCCATCCGGCGTGATTCGGCCATCCCCGTCGTCCTGTACGTCTACTTCAACCTGATCCATCGCGTCGGGCTCACGACTTTTTTATCCCATGCAGCCCGCGCCGGCGTCGACGGGCTCCTGGTCCTGGATCTCCCTCCCGAAGAGGCCGAATCCTACGATCAGCAGATGCGGGAGGCCGGTCTTTGCGCCATCTGGCTGGTCGCCCCCACCACGCCCGAGGAACGCATCGCCCGCATCGTCCGCCACGGCTCCGGTTTCATCTACTATGTGTCGCGCGAAGGCGTCACTGGAATGCAGCCGCGCATTGCGGACTCGATTGCGGACCGGGTCCGGATGATACGCGCCCACACCGATCTTCCGGTCGCCATCGGTTTCGGCGTGTCCAATTCGGACCAGGCCCGGGCCGTGGCGGAAGTCGGCGATGCCGTGGTGGTGGGCAGCGCCATCGTGAAACGGATCGCCGATTTCGGGACCGCGCCTGATCTGGTGGCCAGGGTATCGGCGTTTGTCGGTGATCTGGCGGCCGCGGTGCACCGCGAGGCAGCCGGCCTGGGTAGCCCCTGAACCGGAAAAACATCAAAGCCGCAACGCCTCGGGGCCGAGGCCGTCGTAACCGAACCAGGCAACTCGACCACAACAAGCAAGCCGACCTGGCCGACATCGGTTGCCCGCCTTCACCGGGGAGAACGCGCACGTTCACGGCGCATGAGACCGAGGCGACCAAGACGGCGTATTCCGGCCAATACCGGTTCTTCCGCCGTTCCCGTTTCGCCGGAGAGTTGGAATAGGGTCGGCATTCCGGGGCCGGCTGCCATCGCGGTTGCCGATCGGTTGTCACATGGTTCGGCCGCGACGCCACTTGACACAAACGGGATAGTCTTCGTGCGAAGCGTTCCCGGATCCAACTTCATCTCCCATGTGGCATCGGACCAAACCCGTCGCGGCACTCGTGTTGCTCGCACCCCTGATTGCCGAGTATCTGCTCGGCAGCCTGTCCTTCGCGCAGCTCGGACTCTTTCCGATCATGGCGATGATCTATGGAGCGGGCGCGCTGTTCGTGCGCGAAGCGGCGCGACGTAGTGGTCGCGGCTGGCCGACCATACTCACGTTGGGACTGGCTTATGCCGTGGTCGAGGAAGGGTTGGCGACCCAGTCGTTATTCAACCCGAATTATCTCGGGCTTCGCCTGCTGGACTATGGCTTCATCCCCGCCCTGGGAACGAGCGCGCCGTGGACCGTGTATGTCATCGTCCTGCATGTCGCGTGGAGCATCGCGGTCCCGATCAGTTTCGTGGAGGCGCTCTTTCCGGACCGGCGCCAGACGCCGTGGCTGGGGCGGCCCGGGCTCGCCGGGAGCGGAATTGTTTACGGGCTCGGCGTGGCGATGGTGACCTTCGGCACCTGGAAGAAGGAGCAGTTCGTGGCTTCGGCCACGCAACTGGCGGTCAGCGCAGGGGTGGCGGTTGTCTCTGTGGGGGTGGCTTTCATGGCCTTTCGCCCCCGGAAGGAGGGGCGGCCCAACGCGTCAGGATCGCCGGGATGGCGTCCGCGTATTCTCGGGCTGGTCGCGTTCGCGATCGGTTCCGTCTTCCATCTGGTCACGCAATTGGGCAGCAGTTTTCTCGCCCCCGCGGTGGCGGCGGCCATCGCGCTGGCGCTGCCTGCAGCCATGCTTTCGGTGGTCGGTCCGGCGTGGCGATCGGGTGCGTGGACGGCCGCGCACACGGATGCGCTGATGCTCGGTGGGTTGCTGGCCTATTGCTGGTTGGGCCTCTTCCTCGTCGCCCGTTTGCACGGGCCGGCGGCGATTCCGGGACAGATCTTCCCCTGCGCGATTGTGCTCGCGCTGGTCTATCGCCGGTTCATTCGCGGGCGCACGGGCATGAGCACCGAGCGTCGGTGATTTTTCCCGCACCTGCGGGAGACGATTCGGCGTCGCCGGCATCTGCCCCACCCACCGCCACCAGCCTTGTTCCGAGCCGGCCGCGACTGCGTTCGCTCCGTCTCTCGGTGGTTCATTGGCGGCTTACTCATAGGAATTTGCTTTCGAGCGTGTCGGAGAGGTGGCTGACCGGGTGGGGGTCTTCCATCGCAAATGCGATGCCAACCGGCCAGCCTTCAGCGCGGCCATGCCCGCAGGGCTCGGCGGCGGGGTTCTTCTCCCTCGCCCGGGCCTGGGCGAGTGAAGCTCGAGTGTCCCTTACGCGCGAGCGAAGCAACTCACCCAGCAAAGGGCGCACGAAACGGAAGTGGATCCGAAGCCGTTTGGGAATGGGGAACACCAACTGCCGATGGGGACATCGGCACCGACCTGCCCGGCGACCCAGCCGGCTTTCTCCAACGCCCGCTTTTCGTGGCAACCGGGGCAGAAACAACGGACCCGTACTTGTTTTTCGAAATGTAATTACTTTGAGTCGAATCTCACGATGTAAGTAACGAAGGCTTGCCTCGCTTGGAAGCGAATCTCAAAAGGCAGATTTTGATGTCAATGAGTCAAATCTTCAAAATTCCGGGGGCCTTTGAGAGACACGACCCCCCTCCCCAGGGCGCCTTGCCGTTGGACATGCGGCCGGAGAAGGTGCTGGCGAGCCGAATGGCATGCGACGTCGGGCTTGAGTTGCCCGAGCCTTCCGAAAAAGGGCAAGGAATTCGTCCACCAGGACGATTCATGAAGACAACTATTGAAGCGGCAACCCAAACCGCGAAGGCCCTTCGGCGCATTCATCGAAGCTCGGACACGCATTGGGTCGGCAACGGCTTCCCGGTGCGCTCGGTCTTCGACTACAATGGTCTTGGTCGGGAAATGAGCCCTTTCCTGCTGCTGGATTACGCAACGCCACACGAGTTCTCGCCCGGCAACGAACGACGTGGCGTTGGGGCGCACCCGCACCGCGGATTTGAGACCGTCACGGTCGCCTACCAGGGAGAGCTTGAGCACCGAGACTCCTCCGGCGGCGGCGGCAAGATCGGCCCTGGCGACGTGCAGTGGATGACTGCCGCAGGTGGCATCGTCCACGAGGAAATCCACTCGGCCGAGTTCACCCGCAATGGCGGCACCCTGGAAATGGTGCAGCTCTGGGTCAATTTGCCGGCCAAGTTCAAGGGCGAGAAGCCGGGATACCAGACGCTCTCGAAGTCAGATATTCCTGAAGTGCCACTTCCGAACGATGCCGGACAGTTGCGCGTGATCGCGGGCGAGTTCGATGGCCGGCGAGGCCCGGCCCGCACGTTTACTCCCATCCTTTTGGGTGATCTCCGGCTCCGTCACGGCAAGTCGGTGCGGGTGCCGGTGCCCGCTGGTTTCACGACCGCGCTTCTGGTGCGAAATGGCGAGGTTCACGTCGGAAACGGCGACAGGGCGACCGATGGCGATCTGGCTGTCTTCGAGCGCACCGGGGATTGGATTGAAGTGCGAGCGGACGCTGATGCCCGCCTCCTGCTTCTGGCAGGCGAGCCGATCCTTGAACCTGTCGTCGGCCACGGTCCCTTCGTGATGAACAGTCGGGCTGAAATCCAGCAAGCGTTCGAGGACTATCAGCTTGGTCGGATGGGTGGACTCAAAGACTAAAGCGTCTACAGTGGACCGTGGCGGGCCATGCCTGGATTTGAATCCTGGGCTGGCCCGCCGTTCCAGTTTTGGACGTGATGTACAGGGAGTCCCGACAATCGTCGGATGGATCGAGGCTGTCCTTGAACTGCGCCCGGTACGTCCGGCCAGCGTGCGCCTGCCAACTGAATGAGAATTGTCCATTCGCTATAACTGGCGCGCCGTCGATGCGCAACTCCACGGGTGGGCCGAAGACGATGACATGGAACAATCTGGCGTCGCTTAATGGAAGCACGCCGTTATCCGTCACCCGAATGCTGATGGAATTGGCGGTGGAACACCCGAGTCCATTACGATCACGCTCAATGGATAAACTCCCGGACCCTGGGCTTCATTTGGCAGCCAGTGAAACACACCCTCCAGCCGGCGGCACGTCGGCCGGGGGAGCACCCATCATCGGAACTGTCGCGGCGCACACCACCATCATTAGAGTGGCAAGCCGGTAAGATCCCGAAAATCGAATTCGATCGGATCTTGATGCGCGGCGAGTCGCCTCTCATTGCCGTCATCCACGCTGCCGGCCATGATCGAGCGCGGAGAACAAGGCTCGGATCCTCCGAGGCCGCCAAGGCGCTCGGCATTGCCGTGCCCACCGCCAGGCAGTGGTGGGCGTACGCCCGGGCCTGGCTCAAGGTCGAGATGCGAGGCGTGGCACCCCGCTAATTTCGCGTGCCTCGAACCAATCAGGCTTTGTTGCCCTTCGGAACATGCGTGGCCCAGGTCTGACCGGATTCCGGCTCGACATGGGTGAAGCCGGTGCCCGCCGGCGGATTGGGAATGCGGATAAGATGGTTGCATGCCGGGCATTGAATCTGCCGGCCAGCGTGGCAGGGATCGCACTTCAAAGGCTGGTCGCAGTGCGCACAGTAGAACTTGAATTCGGGGTTGCTCATCGTCTTCACCTCCTCATGCGCAAACCGACGACAAAAAGCACTTCGAAATATTCGAATACCCTTTGCGCGCCGTCTGCGCATGCAATACCAGATGAACCCATCCGCCATGCCCTCGCCCCAGGAACGTGAGGCTGCGTTGTTCGCGCTGGCCCTGGAAAAGCCAGCGTCGGAGCGGCCGGCCTTTTTGCAGGCCGTCTGCGAAAAGGACGGCGTCCTGCGCCAACGGCTCGAATCCCTGCTCGCGACGCACGACCCGCCGGATGACCGTGCGCCCCCGCAAGCCAAAGCCGTCCGGCCCACCATCAAGCTCGACCTCGCCGATGCGCCCGACGAAGCCGTGGGCCAGACGCTCGGGCGCTACAAGCTGCTGGAGCACATCGGCGAAGGCGGCTGCGGCGTGGTCTATGTGGCCGAGCAGACCGAGCCGGTGCGCCGGCGCGTGGCGCTCAAGGTCATCAAGCTGGGCATGGACACCAAGCAGGTGGTCGCGCGGTTCGAGGCCGAGCGGCAGGCGCTGGCGATGATGGATCATCCGAACATCGCCAAGGTGCTCGATGCCGGCACGACCGACGTCGGGCCGGCCTTACTTCGTCATGGAACTGGTGCGCGGGCATCAAGATCACCGACTACTGCGACCAGAGCCAACTCTCAGCACCAAGGAGCGGCTCGATCTGTTCATCAAGGTCTGCCAGGCCATCCAGCACGCGCACCAGAAGGGCATCATCCACCGCGACATCAAGCCCTCGAACATCCTGGTCACGCTGCACGACGGCGTGCCGGTGCCCAAGGTGATTGATTTCGGCATCGCCAAGGCGACGGAAGGGCGGCTGACCGACAAGACGGTTTACACGCAGTTGCACCAGTTCATCGGCACGCCGGCCTACATGAGTCCGGAGCAGGCGGAGATGAGCGGGCTGGACATTGACACGCGCAGCGACATCTACAGCCTGGGCGTGTTGCTCTACGAACTGCTGACCGGCAGCACGCCGTTTGATGCGAAGGAGTTGATGGCCGCGGGCATCGACGCGATGCGCAAGACGATCCGCGAGAAGGAACCGCAACGACCCAGCACGCGCCTCGCGACGCTCGGAAGGCGACCAGCTGACTACCACGGCCAAGCGCCGTTCCGCCGACACGTCGAAGCTGCTGCACCAGCTCAAGGGCGATCTGGACTGGATCGTGATGAAGTGCCTGGAGAAGGACCGCACGCGCCGCTACGAAACGGCCAACGGCCTGGCCGCCGACCTCAAGCGGCATCTGAACAACGAGCCGGTGCTCGCCCGTCCGCCCAGTCAGACTTACCGGCTCCAGAAGATGGTGCGACGGAACAAGGCCGCCACCCTCGGGGTCGTCAGCGTCGCGCTGGCCTTAGTCCTGGGTCTGGCACTTGCGACGGTGGCGTTGGTGCGGGAGCGAGCCGCGCGGCAGCGGGAACGCACGCAATCTGTCCGTGCGGACACCGTGACATCCTTTATCGACAGCCTGGTGTCGGACCAGTTGCCCTCGTTGTTGCAGCAGGGGAATGTCCGCGGGGCGCGGGAGTTGATCGACAAGGCCGATGCGCTGGCTTCGTCCACCCTGTCCAACGCCCCGGCGGCGGAGATCAGGCTGCGTTGGAGATTGTGGCTAGCCGTTGCCCTTCGGTTGGGCGATATGCCGGCCGCCTTGCAGCAGGCAGAGGCGTTCGACCGGCTCCTGCCAAGGGTCACCGACGACCAACTCCCTATTCCGCGTGACGAGATGAGGATTGTTGTTTTTGGGACCCGCATTTACACGGTCGGCGACCAGGTCTCGGCCCAGGAGCAGGCCATGAAGCAGTTGGATGCCCTCTATGCGGAGTTCATGGGGCGGTCTCCGCCCGCGCAGGCGTTCGCCGCACGTTGCCGGTGGTGGCAGGCATTTTGGCTATCGCTTGCCGGAAGGACGAACGAGGCGGAGGCGGCGATTGTCGAAGCCCACGAGTCGCTGCTCCATGCCCGAGTTCCGGTTTCCGTCACAATCCAAGTGGCAACTACGTATGTTAACCTTGTGGGGCTGGCAAATCCCGCGCGAGCCGAGCAGGTCGCCCGCGACAGCCTCGGGAAACTGTCGGCCCTGGATCCGGAGGTGCGGGATGATTACTGGAAGCTGGTTGGGGAACTGAGCAACACCCTCTGTCGGCAAGACCGTTTCGCGAAGGCGACCGCGATGCTGGAAGAGCAACGCCGGTGGCTGGCGACTCACGGTGGTTCCGGGACGGACCAACTCCGCCTGGAGGCATTGCGAGGTGCAGTTCTGGCCCGCTCCGGCAGCGCCCGGGAAGCGTTGCCAATCCTCGAGGCCGCGGCCACCAACCGGCTTTCCACAGTTGAAGACTGGATGACGGCCGCCATCCTCGCTGTCAGCATCGGCGACCACGCCTCCTTCGAGCGACTCAGCCGGATCTGCTGGCTCCGTTTCGGCTCCACGGTCGAGGGGGACGCGGCCCGCATGGTTGTGGTTGGCCTATATCAGCAACCCATGGACGATAGAACTCTGGCCATGGCGCGCGCCTTGATGGACCGGGCCGACGACGGTTCGCTCACCGGCAATGTCTATATGAACGGGTCCAACGCGATCCTCGCCTATCGCGAACACCGATACCCAGAGGCCCTGGGGCTCCTGGACAGATTCCTTAACATGCCTGGCTCTCGGCCGGGGAGTCGAACTGCAACGGATCCAGACCAGCAGGCCTGCTCCCTGTTTATCCGAGCGATGGTGGATGCCGAACTCGGGCGCGCGGAGGAGGCCCGCCGGGACTTCGTCCACGCCCGGAATCAGCTTCAGCTTGCCGTTGGGGACAAGCCCGGGCATGACCGCGGCGAGTTTTGGAATCGAACGTATCAGGCCGAAACCAGCCAGCGCGAAGCGGAAGCGCTGTTTCAGGCCAAGGGCATTCCCCTGCCCGAGCCGGACGCGAAGTGAAGCCGGCCCGCCCCAAGCGCAACGGGATTGCGGTCGTCGACCCGCTCGAACCGGTTCGAGCGGGTCGACCAAGTTGACGCACTGCCCTAGCGGCAGATAGTGTGAACGCAATGTCAACGCTGACTCTTGAACTTCCACCGCGAACGGAGCAGACCGCGTTTAACTTGCGGCGCTGGGACGGACTGCTGGCCGATCCGGAACTAAGGAGGATCGAAGGGCGCCTCGAAACGGATCGTCATGGTCGTATGATTATGAGTCCGCCTCCAGCCCCACGTCATGGTCGTTACCAGTCCAGAATTGTGGCTCTTCTTGAGAAGCTGATGATACCAGGTGAGATTGTGACCGAGTGCCCTATCTCTACGGCCGACGGCGTGAAGGGCGCGGATGTGGCATGGGCCTCCAAAGAGTGCTGGCACGAACTGGGGAATGGTCCCTGCTTTATCCGGTCACCGGAGATTTGCATTGAGGTGGCTTCGCCGGACAACACCGAAGAGGAGATACGCGAAAAGATGTCGCTCTACTTTGATGCGGGCGCCAAAGAAGTTTGGGCGTGCGGATTATTCGGAGCGATGCGCTTTTTCGGAACCGGCTTTGCGCCGCTGGCGCGCTCACAGCTCTGCCCGAACTTCGCCGGCCAGGTCTGAGCGTTCGCGAAACCGGCCTTCGTACGGAGAGTCCAATGACTCATGCCGGGGAGGAGCGGCGCTTCCCGGACCCGCCGCGGCCGAGGACTGGCGTTTTGCCTCTCGCCCCCGGCTTCTGTTCGAATACCCACCCTGGGAAGCCCCTGAACCGGAAAACAACGGGATCAGCCATCGGTCAGGGAGCGACGGTCGAGGGGCGCGGGGAGTCAAGCGTCGCTCTGCGACGCCATCATGCGGTGCGACGATGCCCGTCGGAAGGAACCAGCAGATCGCGGACCTGTCCGTAGTCCGTCACGACGGCGTCCGCCTCGGCCAGTTGGTCCGCGGCGGTGGTGTTGGTGATCGCGACAACGCGCATTCCGGCCGCCTTTCCCGCGGCAACTCCCGGCGCCGAGTCCTCCAAAACAACGCACGCCGCCGGCGCGATCCCAAGCAGATCGGCCGCGCGCAGGAACAAGTCCGGAGCGGGCTTCCCATGCGTGACATCCTGGACGGACACCGCCACGGGGAAGAAGCGTCGAAGCTGCCGGAGTTCCAGCGCCCCCTGGATCGCTGTTCTCAGGGAGCCAGAAGCCACGGCCAATCGATACCGCGCACTGAGTTCCGTCACGAGCGCGGGGATCTCCGGGAACAACGGTTCTTCGGTCCGCAACAGATCGAGAAACAATTCGCCCTTCCGCTCGAGCATGCGCTCGACGCTCAGGCCGGTGTCGCGACCGTCCAGCATTTCCAGGAGTCCATCACGATCGGACCGCCCGATGAACTGCCGCCAATCGTTGATGCCGTCCGGAATGACTCCAAGCTCCTTGAACAGGAGCCGGAAGGCCGCCTGGTGCAGCGGCTCGCTGTCCACGATCACCCCGTCGAGATCGAAGATCACCGCCCGGGTTCCCGCACGGAAGTCCGTCATTCGTGGAGGGTATCGACCGCCATTCGGGGATGCGAGCCGTCGCGCCACCGTCGCACGATCTCCTCGGTGCGCCGATCAGGAGGCGGCATCCTCGAGATCCCGGGCGGACTCCCGATCGACTAGAGCGTGAACCTCCGGATGTCCCTGAAGCAGGGACGCCGGGCAGGATGCCGAGCGGGGGCCCTGCAGCATGGCGCGCACGGCCGGCGCCTTCGCGGCGCCATAGGCCAGCAGAAGGATCCGGCGCGCGCCAAGGATGGTCCTCATGCCGACAGTGATCCCTTGCGTCGGGACAAAGGCGCCATCGAACCACCGTCGGTTGGCTTCGATCGAGACCGGCGTCAGGTCGACGACGCGTCCTTCGGAAGACTCGGGGCTGCCCGGTTCGTTGAACCCCAGATGGCCGTTGAGCCCAAGGCCGAGGATCAGCACGTCGAGTCCACCAGCCCCTGAGATGCGACGTTCGTGCTCCCGAATCCGACTGGCAGGATCGGCGTCGTCGGATGGCAGGCCATAAAAGGATTCCGTGGGCAGACCCCAAGCCTCGGCCACACGGCGCCGGAGGAGGTGGGTGCAGGTCCGGGGTTCGGACGATGGCACGCCCAGGTACTCGTCGAGGACGAACACGGTGAGCGGCGGGAATCGTAGCCGCCGCGCCGCGATCCGTCCATAAAGGTCGAGCGGCGTGTTTCCTGCCGCCGGCATCACCGTTCGCACGGCCCCGGAAACCAGCCACGTCGCCAGGAGCTCCGCCGCGGCTTCATTCGCCAGGTCGGTGGTGGGGTGGATCGTAAGCTTCATGGGGAGAGGGCAGATCGTAGCCGGCGGGATGTCGTCAGCCAACCTCGGGTCCGGCGAGCGCGAACTGCATTCGGGGGTCACCCGGGCATACGTCCGGACCGCGCACCATGCGAACCAGGGGTCGCTGCGCCGTGAACCCAAGCGTCCTGGCACATGCAATGGCGGCATCATTGTCATCCGGGATGTCCCAAAACACGGGGTGCCCCGCCCCTCCGCTCAACAGGGCATTGGCCAGGGTGATTCCAGCCGGGGGATCGCTCGCGACGACCGGTCCGAGGTAAAGCGCGCGAGACCCGCCCCGCAGAAAACCAAAGGCGCGAGGCCTTGAATCGGAACCCTCCAGGACCAGGGCGCGATCGCTGGCCGGCACCAGGTCCGACAGCAAACGGCGACGGAAGATCCCGAAAGCGGAGGCATCCAGGGCCTCGAGCGCTCCAACATCCGCGAGTTTGCGAAGGGCGACCCGACCTGCGACACCCTCCGGCACGACATCGCGGGACAACGGCGCGCCGCCCGGTCGCTCCCAACGGTGGAGACTCCATTCGTCACGGAAACCGAGCGAGTGGTAAAGAGGACGACCGAGGGGTGTCGCATCCAGTTTGACGCACCGCACACCGCGAAGCCCCAACCCCTCGATGGCGTGGGTGAGCAGCGCGCGACCGACGCCACGCCGTCGCAGCCCGGGTTCCACGAGCATCATGCCGATCCAGGCCAGCGCCGGACCATGGACGTGCGTCGTGACGGTACCCGCGGGGCGACCCTCCCACTCGGCCACGTAGCAGCCGTGAGACTCCCAGGAGAGGAACCGTCGCCAGTCGGCAGGCGTCTGATTCCAGCCCGCCTCGGCGCGAAGGCCCTCCGCGAATGCAAGGTCGCCGGCAGTAAGGCGACGGATGACGAGGGCGGAATTCAAGGCGTCCATGGTAGGCCGGTGGTATCGGCGCTGGAAGCATCCACCCCTCCCTCTCCCCCCTGGGAAAGGGTCGGGGTGACGGCCCCGTGTGCGGTCCGACACGAACCCGCACCCTGCCTCTTCCGGGACGGGAGGAATTGCCCTTGTCACGCAACCTCGAACGCCGAGGCTCCGCGGCCTACGGACATGGCGATCGATCTGGACCACATCGTTCCCTGGGGCCGTTCCCGCGACGAATACCTCCGGATGTTCGCGCTGGTTCCTCGCGACCTCGCCGACGGCGTTCTCGATTGCGGGGGCGGACCGGCCAGCTTCACCGCGGAGGTCACAGGCGCAGGGTTCCGGGCCATGGCCGTCGATCCCTTGTACACGCATCCCGGCGAGGCGATCCGGGCGCGGTTCAATTCCGTCCTTGGGCCGATGCTGGACCAGGTCCGCGCCACACCCGCGGATTGGACCTGGACCTATCACCGCGACCCGGATCACCTCGCCGCCAACCGTCGGACCGCCCTGGAACGATTCCTCGCGGACTATGATGCGGGACGGGCAGCGGGACGCTATCGGGTCGGCCAGTTACCCGACCTGGCCCTTGCGCCAAGGTCCTTCGGCCTCGCCCTGTGTTCGCATCTCCTCTTTCTCTATTCAGACCTTCTCTCGCAGGAGTTCCACGTGCGGTCAGCGCTGGAGCTCTGCCGCCTGGCGCCCGAGGTCCGGATCTTCCCGCTCCTGACGCTGCGCCGCGAACCGTCACCCCACCTCGGTGCGGTCCGGGAGGCGCTGCACGCCGCCGGATGGCGGACCGAGGTGCGCACGGTGTCCTATGAGCTTCAGCGCGGCGGCAACCAGATGCTCCGCGTCACGCGAATCTGAGGCGACCGCGTCAGGGTTCCCGCGCGTCTTCGACCGTCACCAGGCCGGCATCGATGTATTGGCCGCCTCCCGTCTGTCGGCAATGAACGGCGAGGACATTCGACCCCGCACGGAGGGCATTCACGGCCTCGCGCGTGAGCGGCACGGTTTCATAGTCGGTGGTGTATCCGGCCAGGTCGGCGATCCGACGGCCGTTCAAGTACACCTGCGCATCTTCATCGTGATGGATGAACAACCGAAGATCGTCCGCCCGCGGTCCTTCGGGCAGGTCGAATCGGCGTCGGACCCAGATATTCGGAGTGTCCCATACGGTCCGGACCTCGGCTCCCGGTGTTCCACGTGTGCCGAAGCCGGCGGCCCCTTCGCTCCATCCGCCATCGTCGAATTCCGGTTGGGTCCAATCGTCGCCGGGTCGGGTTGTCGTATAGCGCCACTGGACGGCTTTTTCGCGCGCAGAAGCGATCACGGGGTTGATTCGCGGTGGTTTTGGCATCGACGCCCAATTCGTCCCGCGGGTGACGTCCTTCGACGCATATCGGTTCCAAACCTCGGCGTTGTAGAGCATCGGGAGAAAGACACCGCCCACGACGGGTCTGGCCTGGAATCCGACCTGACGTCCGTCGGTGGTTCGGTACCAATCGGTCATCGGGACCCGCGTGGGCGTCTCGTTCAACCATTGGAAGACGGGATCCACCAGGGCCTCGAAATCTTCGCGTTTCCCCGTGAGGGTCGAGGTCCAGAGGATCCAATCGAGCTTGGTGTAGTTCTCCCGGCTGTCGAGCGGCAGGCCGAAGCGATTCTGGACCTTCCGGTAAAAGGCCATTTCGGTCTGCCTCACCCGGTCAGGAAAGAAGCCCATTCGAAGGACCCGATCCCACACGAGATTGTATTTCTGGCTCCAGGTGCCCGGCCGATCGAAGGCCAGACGGTAATGATCCCCGTCGTCCGCCTCGCGGACCCAGCGGGCCGCGAAATCCGTGGCGATTCTCGCGTATTCCGCCGCACCCTCGCTGTCGCCGCGGAGCGCGCATAACTTGGAAAAGGCGCCGAGGCCGCAGATGGCCTTGGCGCTGAGGTTCACATTGTGCGCGAGGTGCCCCGCGAAATCGTCGGTGCACAACTGGTTCTCCGGATCGAAGCCCTTCGCCTTCAGGTAACCCGCCCATTCGACCAACCTCGGCCAATAGAGTTCGGCGAACTCGGCGCTGCCCTCCATCTGGGCGACCGCGGCCATCAGGATCAGCAGATTGCCGCTCTCCTCGACCGGCATCTGGTTTTCCTCGGTTCGTTCGCCGCCTCCATACACCTGGCCATTGGCGTGCGGATAGGTCCCCAAATCGTGCGGGGCGAAGGGGAACTTCCACCGGTCCGACGCCGCGTAGTTCATGAACGGAACCAGGAACGACTTTGCCAGCGTCGGGCCGAACAGGAGAAACTGCGGTGCCATGGGATAAAACACGTCGGAGGTGCCGATGCACCCGTTGCTGAAGTTCTCCTTGCAGAAGGACAGCGGCTGCCCCTGGCCGTCGGCGACGAATTTACTGGCCGCAAAACATTGCCGATAGGCGAGCGCCGCCAGTTGCGCGTAGTGAGCGCCGCCCACGCGGGTGAGGTCGGCCATCAATTCGCGATCGAACGCCTCGCACCGGGCGGTAAGGGACTCGAAATCCGCCGCGGCGGCCTTGAGCAGATCGGCGGCCTCCCATCCCTTGCGTCTCCAATAGGGCCGCAGGTTCTTGCCCATGTACTGGATTGAATAGAGGTCATCGTACGCGAGCATCGTCCAGCGGGTGACCGGGTCGTCGCTCACCGTGCCGAGGTCCAACGCGAGGGCGGCGCCGACCTCGTCGGCGGCGGCCGGACCGATCGGATCGGTGCTTTGAACGGTCCTCAGGGCATCCTGAACAAAGGCCTGCTCGAGCACGGGTCGCCGGCCGAGCCCGCGCGCCACGACGTCCCGGGTGGGGGCGGCAAGGTAGAGATATCCCCAGTCGATGCGAACATCGTCGCCTTTGCGGACGAGCACGGGCTGATCGTGCGATCCGATCTTCAGGGCGCTGAGATCCCCGACCGTTTCGGACCGTCCGTCCACGGTCTGACGAGGTTGATTGACACAAAGCTCGCCGCTCGCTTCGAGATAGATTTGGACCTCGTGGGGGCGGCCGTCGGTCGCATGGGCCTTCCAGGTGAGATACGTCACGGGCCGCGACAGGAGATCGATGTCCTCCGGCAGCGCCGCCGTCATGAACACCAGCGAGAGTTCAATGCCCGCGCCCGAGAATGCATAGAGGGTGCGCGTCGGCAGGACCGTCAAAGCGTCCTGTTTAAGCGCCGCGAGGTGGCGCGGATCATTGCCCATCACCCGGTAGGTCTTCCCGTCGATGCGCGCCAGTGCGGTCAGGGGCTGGTTGTGCCCGGTCCAGTGACGGGTGGCATCATCGGTCAGGTGATCATCGAAGGACCAGATGCTGAAATACGGATCGCAGGCCACCAGCGGCGTCGCCGGGGGGTTTAGGCGGTCGCTCCCGGCCTGACGGACCGGCGGGGGGGTGTAAACCGTGCGATTGGCGGCGGCAATCAGCTCCGGGTCCATCTTGATGACCTCGCGGTCATACGTCATCAGGCCGTTCACCTCGACCTCGACGTCGGTCGTCTGGGTGTAGACCGCCGCGGATAGTCCCTCGGCTCCGGTCAATGGCTGGAGGCGATCGATGAGCTTGAGATAGGCGTCGGTCAGTTCCTCCCGCGACGTGAAACTCCGATAGCCCCAGTTGCGTTCCGATTGCCAGGTATGCCCCGTGAGCGGCAATCCCAGGCCGCCGAACTCCCCGAGAACCCCCGCCCGCTCGCTTTCCAGCCTCGGAGCCCCGGGTCCGGGATAAATGTGAATATCATGGACGTCCCCTGCCCGGCGGTCCGTCCAACCCGAGGCGTCATCCACCAGCCGCGACGGGTCCCACTTGCGGATCAACTCGACGATCCGCGCCGTGTCCCATTGCCCCCAGCCTTCATTGTACGGAACCCACATGACGATGCAGGGGTGGTTCGAGCGCCCTTCAATGAGGCGATGAAGCTCAAGCTCGAATTGCGCGGCGGATTCCTCGGAACGGGTAATGTCCGCATCCCGCGGCCCGATATACCGGTCGCCGCTGGGCATGTCCTGCCACACCAACAGCCCCAGCTTGTCGCACCAATAATACCAGCGATCCGGCTCCACCTTGACGTGCTTGCGCGCGAGATTGAACCCGAGCTTGCGCGTCACCTCGATGTCATACCGCAAGGCCTCGTCCGTCGGGGCGGTGTAAAGGCCATCCGGCCAGAACCCCTGGTCGAGCGGGCCGAACTGGAACAGCGGCCGATTGTTGAGAAAGAGCCGGGTGTTACCGTCCGCATCCCGCCCCAGGGCGATCTTCCGCATCCCAAAAAAGCTCGTCACCGTGTCCGTCGTGCGGTCGCCCTCCCGGACCGTGACCTTCACGTCGTAGAGGAATGGCGTGTCCGGCGACCACAGCCGCGCCTCCGGAATCGACAGCGTCAGCGTCGGGGCAAACAGGCTGTTCTTCGCATCCGCCGAAGCAGTGGTTTCCGCCACCGTGCGCTGCCCGTCGGAGACCACGACGCGCACCCCACCCGCACCGGCCAGGCGCACGGCGGGCGTGACCGCCACCGTGCCGGCATCCACGTTCGGTGTGAGCGTGAGACCCTCAAGGTAGCTCTCCGAAACCGGCTCCAACCAGACGGTCTGCCAGATGCCGGTGGTCGGTGTGTACCAGATTCCCTCCGGTTTCCGCACCTGCTTGCCGCGCGGCTGATAGCCCGCGTCGCTGGGATCCCACACCGAAACAACCAATTCCTGCGGGCCCGACGCGTTCAGGGCCTCGGTGATGTCGCAGGTGAATCCGTCGTAGCCCCCTCGATGCTGCACCAGGCTGCGACCATTGACCCAGACCTCCGCCTCCCAGTCGACGGCCCCAAAGTTCAGCCGGATCCTTCGGTCCTTCCAGTCCGGGGGGATATCGAAGGTCCGGTGATACCAAAGGCGGTGGTCCGGTCCGACCTCGCGCCGCACGCCGGAAAGCGACGATTCCACCGGGAAGGGGACCAGGATCTCACCATCCCATTGGTTGGGCCGGGCGTCCGCCTTGCCGGTGATCGCGTAGTCCCAGAGGCCATTGAGGTTCTCCCATGCCTCCCGCGCGAACTGCGGTCTTGGATATTCGGGATGGGCATTGCCAGGGGAGACATCGGCGGACCACCTCGTCTTCAGCGGCCCTGGAGCGGGACTCCATCGCTCGGCGGCGGCTGCCGTACGGACGGCCATCAGGATCAGGACGGGGACCAGGATCCGAAGATCCCGAACACGGGAGTGGACAAGCGGATTGGCACTCATGCGCGAGGGATCGACATTCCCCCCTCCGCCCAGTCGTTGCCAAGCGTCTCGGGACGGGGAGTCGTCAATCTCGGGCCACCGCACCGATGGTTTTTCGAAGGCCTCACCTCAAACATATCAACGCATCCGGATGACTTGATTTGTTTATCTCTTCCTCGCATGCTCTGCCTCCGCGTGACGGAGAACCAGCCGATGAACCCAACCGAGGCCCATCCGCTCGAAACCCTGCTCCGGGATCGGATCGTCATTCTCGACGGGGCCATGGGCACGATGATCCAGCGGTACCGCCTGGATGAGGCCGCGTTTCGGGGGGAGCGTTTCGCGGACTGGCGGGGCAAGGATCTCAAGGGAAATAACGAACTGCTGCAGCTCACCCGGCCCTCCGTGCTCGGGGAGATCCATCGGCAGTACCTCGCGGCGGGGGCAGACGTGATCGAGACCAACACGTTCACCGCGACGACCCTCGGCCAGCACGACTTCCTCTTCGATCGCCACGCCTCGCGGAGGAAGGACCCGGCATTCCTGGAGGAGGTCATCACCGACCCGTTCCTCAGGCAAACGGTCGCCGACATGAACCTGGAGGCGGTCCGCATTGCCCGGGAGGCGGCGGAGGAGGTTGCCGAGCGGACCGGGACGCGGCGCTTCGTGGCCGGGGCGATCGGTCCGCTGCCCGTGACGGCCTCGCTCTCGCCGGATGTCAACGATCCCGGATTTCGCGCTGTTCATTTCGATCAGTTGCGCCGCGCGTATCGGGAACAGGTGTCGGCACTGCTCGAGGGCGGGGTGGATGTGCTCCTGGTGGAGACGATATTTGACACACTGAATGCCAAGGCCGCGCTCTTCGCCATTGACGAGGTCTTTTCGGAACGGGCGAGCGATGGCCGGCCTCGTGTCCCGATCCTGATCTCGGGCACGATCACGGACCGGTCCGGGCGGACGCTCAGTGGACAGACGCCGACGGCGTTCTGGCACTCGGTCATGCACGCGTCGCCACTGGCGATGGGCTTGAATTGCGCCCTTGGCCCCGAGGAGATGCGGCCGTTTGTCGAGGAATTGGTCGGGGGCGTGCCGTGCTTCAGTTGTTTCTACCCGAACGCGGGCCTTCCCGATCCGCTTTCGGAGACGGGGTTTCCTGAGACGCCGGCCAGTCTGGCGCCGCGACTTCGTGATTGGGCGGAGCGAGGGTGGCTCAATCTGGTGGGAGGCTGCTGTGGCACAACACCCGATCATATCCGCGCGCTGGCCCTGGCCGTCCGGGACTGCGCGCCCCGCAGGCCGCCGCGCCCGGCGCCGGCATTGCGGCTGAGTGGTCTGGAGCCTTTTGTCCTTCCCGGGGTTGCCCGGACCACCGCCGTGGAGGAAATCGTTGCGGATCCTGACGACCTGCCGGTGGACGCCACGGCGGGACGGGTGGCGCAGTCATTCGTCAATATTGGCGAGCGGACGAACGTGGCGGGCTCGCCGAAATTCAAGAACCTCATCCTGGAAGGTCGTTTCGAAGCCGCCCTGGCGATCGCCAAGCAGCAGGTGGAGAACGGGGCGCAGATCATCGACGTCTGTATGGACGAGGGGATGCTGGACGGGGTCGCGGCGATGACGCGCTTCCTGCTGCTCGTCGGCGCCGAACCGGACATCTGCCGGGTCCCGGTGATGGTGGATTCCTCGAAGTGGTCCGTCCTGGAGGCGGGACTGCGTTGTTTGCAGGGCAAGGGGATTGTCAATTCGATCTCCCTCAAGGAAGGCGAGGACAAGTTCCTCGACCAGGCGCGCCTGGTTCGACGCTATGGCGCGGCGGTGGTCGTCATGGCCTTTGACGAACGGGGACAGGCCGACAACTTCGAGCGGCGGATCGAGGTGTGCCAGCGGAGCTACGATCTCCTGACCCGCGAGGTCGGATTTCCGGCCGAAGATATCGTGTTTGATCCCAACGTGCTCACCGTCGGCACGGGGATCGAGGAGCACGCCAACTACGCCGTCGATTTCATTCGGGCGACGCGCTGGATCAAGGAGCACCTCCCCGGGGCGCGCGTCAGCGGCGGGATCTCGAACATCAGTTTCAGTTTCCGCGGCAACAACGCGGTCCGCGAGGCCATGCATTCGGCGTTCCTTTACCATGCGATCCGCGCCGGCCTCGACATGGGGATCGTCAATGCGGGGATGCTGGGGGTGTACGAAGAAATTCCGCGGGACCTGCTGGAACGGGTGGAGGACGTCCTGTTGAACCGCCGTCCCGACGCGACCGAGCGCCTGGTGGTCTGCGGCGAGGAGCTGAAGGCGCGCCAAAGCGGCGCCAAGCCCGAGGCTGGAAAGGCCGACGAGGCGTGGCGCGCCGATTCCATCGAGAAGCGGATCGAGCATTCGCTGGTGCGCGGTGTCGACACCCACATCGCGGCCGATGCCGAGGAGGCCCGGCAGCAACTCGGCTCGCCGCTGGCGGTCATCGAAGGTCCGCTGATGGCCGGGATGAATGTCGTCGGCGACCTGTTCGGCGCCGGCAAGATGTTTCTCCCCAGGTCGTCAAATCCGCGCGGGTCATGAAAAAGGCCGTGGCGTACCTGACGCCATTCATGGAGGCGGAGCGCGCGGCGGCCGAGGCCAGCGGCAAGACGGTGTCGCGGGCGGGTCGCGTTGTTCTCGCGACGGTCAAAGGCGACGTGCATGACATCGGCAAGAACATCGTTGGCGTGGTGCTGGGGTGTAACAACTACGAGGTCATCGACCTCGGGGTGATGGTTCCCTGCGACCGGATCCTGGAGGCTGCCCGGCAGCACGGTGCGGAGATCATTGGTCTTAGCGGTCTGATTACGCCGTCCCTCGAAGAGATGAGTCATGTCGCGCGGGAAATGGAGCGGCAGGGGTTTCGGGTGCCCCTTCTCATCGGGGGCGCCACGACGAGCAAGACCCACACGGCGGTGAAGATTGCGCCGGCCTACAGTTCCCCGGTCGTCCATGTCCTCGACGCCAGCCGAGCCGTGCCAGTCGTCAGCGCCCTCCTGAATACTTCGGACCGAGAGGGGTTCATTGGCCGGGTCCGCGATGAATACCAGCGTCTGAGGCTGCAGCACGCCAGCCAGCGTCAATCCCTGATCCCCATCGAGGACGCCCGCGGGAATGACCTGAAGATCGACTGGGACGCTTACATCCCCCCGACGCCGGAGTTCACCGGTGTTCGGGTCCTGGACTCCCTGGTCCAGGCGCCGCCGACCGCAGAGGCGCCCGCCGATTCAACCACGCTGTCCCTGGCGGACCTGGTGCCCTATATCGACTGGTCCCCCTTTTTCCACACCTGGGAACTGCGTGGACGCTTCCCCGCTATCCTGGACCATCCCAAGCACGGGCGCGAGGCACGCCAATTGTATGCCGACGCGCGGAGTCTCCTGGATCGAATCGTCGGCGAGAACCTGTTGCGGGCACGAGGTGTGTATGGGTTTTTCCCGGCGAACCGGATCGGCGACGATGTCGTCCTGTACCAGGACACTCTGCGGACCGCCGAGCGGCTCCGGCTTCATTTTCTGCGACAGCAGGCGGTGAAGAATGACGGCAAGCCTCACGCCTGCCTTGCGGATTTCGTGGCGCCCGTCGAGGCGCGCCGCGCAGGACGCGGCGAGGACTACCTGGGTGCATTCGCCGTCACGACCGGTCACGGACTTCGGGAACTCGTCGACCGGTTCAAGGGCGAGCATGACGATTACACCGCGATCCTGGCGGAGGCGCTCGCGGACCGCCTCGCCGAGGCCTTTGCCGAGTTTCTTCACCGGACCGTCCGCGAGGCGTGGGGTTATGGACGCGGAGAGGACCTGCCCGTCGAGGATCTCATCGAGGAGAAATACCGCGGGATCCGGCCGGCGGCGGGCTATCCCGCCTGTCCGGATCATACGGAGAAGCGCCTGCTCTGGGATCTCCTCGATCCTGAAGCTTCGGCAGGCATTCAACTGACGGAGAGCTTTGCCATGTGGCCTGGATCCAGTGTCAGCGGTCTCTATTTCTCTCATCCCCAGGCGCGTTACTTTGCGGTCGGGAAGATTGGACGCGACCAAATCGCCGATCTCGCCGGACGCAAAGAGATTTCCGTGGCCGAATGCGAGCGGTGGCTGGAGCCCTGGCTGAACTACGACCCCAGTTGACAACGGTCCCGGCTTTGCCCCGCTTCGACGCTTCCCCGGCACGAGAATCGTTTCACATGAGCATGAATCCATTGGGCGATGCCAGGATTGGAGGGCGCCGTGGCTCGCCAAAACGGAACTTGGCGACCTCGCGCCGCACGGGTAAATACAGCATCGAACACGGCACTCTATGTCCCGCGCTGTTGTCCCTGGTCGAACCGACTTCGACGAGGTGGCGGTGGGCGCACTCGAGGTGCCTGGCATGAACCTGGCCACTGTACACCGTTCCTTTGAGTCCCACGCGCGTCGCAACCCCGGACGAACGGCCCTGATCTGCGGCGGGGAATCTCTGACCTACGGCGAACTCAGCGCCCAGGCAAACGGCCTGGCAGCACGGCTGAGGGGGCTGGGCGTCGGGCCTGATGGGGTCGTCGCCGTCCGGTTGCAGCGCTCGATGCGCTTTGTAACCGCCGTTCTGGCGATCCACAAGGCGGGTGCGGCCTACCTCCCGGTTGATCCGAATCTCCCGCCGGAACGGGCGGCCTTCATGATTCGAGACGCCCGGGCGCCGGTGATGATCACCGAGGGCGACGGCGCGCTCCCGGACGGGGTCAACGGCCTGGGTATCGTCTCCTTCGATGCGCCCGACTGGGATGGCCGGTCGTCCACACCGGATCCTGAGCCCGACGCGGGGGGATCGAACCTGGCTTACGTGCTCTATACCTCGGGTTCCACGGGGCAGCCCAAGGGGGTGATGATTGAGCACGGAAGCCTGTCCAACCTGTTCTTCAGCACCCGTTGCCTCCTCGGAGCGCCCACGGAGGCGGTCTGGCTCGCTTCGTCGAATTTCTCCTTCGACATCTCCATCCAGGAATTCCTTTGGCCCCTCTGCCATGGGCAAACGGTGGTGATCTTTCGAGGCGACGAATCGGGGGAATCCATCCCGTCCCTGATCAACCGCCACGGGGTCACGCACCTGCAGGGAACTCCCTCGCGGGCGAACCTGTTGCTGGCCGAATCGGGGGCCGCCGTCGCCCTGGGACGCCTTCGACAATTGCTCCTCGCGGGCGAGGCGCTGATGCCCGATCTCGCGGCTCGCCTGCACGATCATCTGCGCGGCGATCTCTTCAATCTTTACGGGCCCACCGAGACGACCATTTATTCGAGTGGTTGCCGGGTCCCCATCGGCTGCAACCCCGTGCCGATCGGGTCGGCCATGGCCCACACGGACCTGATCGTTGTCGACGAGGCACTGCAACCCGTGCCGACGGGCGAGACCGGGGAGCTGTTGATCGCGGGTGCCGGCCTGGCGCGGGGGTACCTGGGGCGCCCGGAACTCACCCGCGAGCGGTTCATTTCCTATTCAGCCGCCGCAGGCCAACGCGCGTATCGGACCGGGGACCTGGTGCGTCAACGACCCGATGGACAGTTGGACTACCTCGGTCGCCTGGATCACCAGGTCAAGATTCGCGGCTACCGGATTGAACTGGGAGAAATCGAGATGCGGCTGCGCGAGATCGCGTCCGTGCAGGAGGCGGTCGTTCTTGCACGGGAACGGTCGGATCACAGCCGTGAACTCGTGGCGTACCTGACCCAGCAGGGATCAAGCCCTCCCCGCTACGAGGAGGTTCGATCCCATCTGAAGGCGCGCCTTCCCGATTACTGCGTTCCGGCGCATTACGTCCTGGTCGCCGGCCTGCCGCTAAGCCCCAGCAAGAAGATCGACCGAAAGGCCCTGGCGGCGACCCCCGGCACGCCGATCCAGCCGGCGCCGGAGTCGGGTCCGGCCCGCGACGATCTGGAGGAGCGCCTGACCGAAATGTGGCGCGGTGTGCTGGGCATCGACCAGGTCGGCGTCCACGATCGCTTCGACGATGTCGGCGGTCACTCGCTGCTCGCCCTCAAACTCGTGGCCGACATTCAGCGCGACACCGGCGTGCAGTTGCCGTGGTCCGCGATCTTCGCGCATCCGACGATTGCGAGCCTTGCCGGGGCGATCCGGGCGGCTCGCACGCCGTCCGCTCCGCCGGAACCCGACACACTTCCCTCGGTCGTCGGAGACGAAGCCCCGGCCTCCATGGCCCAGGAGCAGATGTGGATGCTCCACGAGGCGTCCACGGATAAGGCCACCTACACGGTTGGATTCGGCTACCGGCTCGCCGGCAGGCTGGATCTTCCGCGCCTCGAGGAATCCCTGGCGCGGTTGGTGGAGCGCCACGACATGCTCCGCACGGAGTTCATCGAATCCGGCGGAGAATTGCGCCAGAAGGTCGTCCGCCTGCCGGGACCGTCGGTGACGGTGGTCGATTTGCGCGACCCAGCCGCGCCGAATGGCTCCAAGGCCCTGGAGGAACAAGCGCGGTCCGCCCTGGCCAAGCCCTTCGACATGCGCAGAGCGCCGCTCTGGCGGCTCCACGCATTTCGTGTCGGCGCCGAGGAGACGTTCCTTCTGTGGACGGCGCATCACGTCCTGGTGGATGAGCAGGCGGTCCTCCTTCTGTTCGGGGAATTGGCCACGATTTATAGCGCGAGGCCGGGCCTTGAGCCGCGCCTGGCCCCGCTGAAGGCGCGCTACGCCGCTTTTGCGGTCTGGGAACGCCGCCACCTGGCGTCATCCGCTGCGGACGCGCATCGGCAGTTCTGGAGCCATCACCTTGAGAACGCGCCGGAGGACCTCGTGCTGCCGACGGACAGACCGCGTCCGCTCATCCCGACCTCGAAGGGCGGCCAGGTCCATGTCGCGATCGCACCGGAGACCCGTCTCGGGCTCGAGCGAATCGGTCGGGAGGTGGGGGCCTCCGCGTTTGTGGTGGGCCTTGCAGCCTACGGCGCGCTGCTCAGCCGGCTAACGGGTCAAACGGATCTGCTCATTGGAACACCGGTTTCAGGCCGGCAGCGGGATGAGTTCCAGTCGGTGGTCGGTCTGTTCCTCAACCCCATCCCGATCCGTTGTCCGATCGATCGCTCTGCCGGATTCCGCCGGATCCTGGCGGCCGTGCGCCGTTCGGCCATGGAGGCGTTCGAGCATTCGAGCCTGCCGACCGCTGAGATTGCCCGCCTGACCAGCCGGCCGATGCGTTCCGGCGGCCAGGTGCTGTTCCGGACGATGTTCGTACTCGTGAACGAACCGGCGCTGCCGCTGCCATTCGAGGGATTCACCACCCGGTTTGTTCCGGTCCACACGCACACTGCCAAGTTTGACCTCTCCCTCACGGTGCATGCGAGCCGGGCCGGCGGTTGGGAATGCTTCCTTGAATACTCCAGCGACCTTTTCGATGCGGAAAGCGCCGGACGCATTCTCACCTATTGGAGCACCGCGCTGGCGGCGTTTGCCGCCCGCCCGGACCTCCCGCTGGACGAGATCTGCATCGCCGGTGAGGCCGAGCGTTCGCGTCTGATCGCCTGGGGGACGGGACCCGACTCGAGCGACGTGGTGACCGGGACGCTCTTGCAGCGATTCGCGGCGATTGCCCACGCGCATGCCTCCGCGATTGCGGTGGTGGATGGCCCTATCCGCCTGACCTACCGCGAACTCGACGCCCAGGCCAACCGCCTGGCGCACCTCCTCCGAGACCGCGGAGTCGGGAGGGGAAACCCGGTCGGACTCCACCTGGACCGATCGGTGGGATACATCGTCGCCGTCCTTGCTGTCATCAAGGCCGGTGGCGTCTACGTGCCGCTCCCGACCGAGTTTCCCCTGGACCGCATTCGATTCATGGCGACGGATGCCGGGTTGCGGCTCGCCCTCACCGGCGCCGGTTTGCCTCCCGAGGCGCTCCCGCCGGGTGTCGTCGTCCTCAACCTTGACGAGATCCGCGTCGAACTGAAGCGCCAACCCGTTTCCGCTCCGGGGACAATCGCGGCGCCGGACGACGCGGCCTACATCATGTACACCTCCGGATCGACCGGTCAGCCCAAGGGCGTCGTCGTCCCGCACCGGGCCGTTCTCCGCCTCGTGGTCGGATCCGACTACATCCCGTGGAACCCGGAGCAGCGGATTCTGCTGATGGCGGCAACTGGATTCGATGCGTCGACCTTTGAACTCTGGGGTCCCCTCCTGCATGGCGCCCGGTGCGTCGTCCATGGTGATCGATTCCCGACAGTCGCAAGCCTCCAGGCACTCCTGCGAGATCAACAGATCACCTGCGCTCTTTTCACGACCGGCCTTTTCAATCACCTCATCGATCAGCAACCGGACCTCCTCAGTCCCCTGCATCATTGCCTGATCGGCGGCGAGGCCCTGTCAGTTCCGCACGTCCTCCGCGCCCTCGCGGCCATGCCCACGACCCGCCTTGTTAATGCCTATGGTCCGACCGAGGCCGCCACCATGGCGACCACCTTCGCGATACCCGGCGATGGCAGCGTCGCGGTCATGACCAACATCCCGATCGGACGCCCGCTGCCGAGCACCCATTGCTATGTCCTCGACGACCGGCGGATCCTCTGCCCCGTGGGGGTGCCGGGGGAGCTCTTTATTGGCGGCTCTGCACTCGCCCTTGGCTATTGGAATCGACCCGAACTGACTGAGGCCGCATTCGTCCCTGATCCATTTCAAACCACACCGGGCGCACGGCTTTATCGCTCTGGAGATCGCGTGCGATGGCGGCCGGACGGGAACCTCGAGTACCTCGGGCGCTTCGACAACCAGGTCAAGATTCGCGGGAACCGTGTGGAACCCGGTGAAGTCGAGGCCGCCCTGATGACCCACCCCCGGGTCCGGGATGCGGCGGTGGTCTCCCGCCGGGCGCCCGGCGGCGGATCGGAATTGATCGCCGTGCTGGTCGTGCCACAGGACGCGCAACCCACCATCTCCTCCCTCCGCGAACACCTGCGCACGCGCCTTCCGGATCCGATGATCCCGACACGCTGGGAGTGCCTGCCGGCGCTGCCGCTCAATCCCAACGGGAAGCTGGACCGGCGCCGGCTCGAACTCCAACCCGCGCCCCTGCTGGGCTCGCCGGAACCGGAGGTGGTGCCTCGCACGGGAACGGAACTCGCCCTGCTGCGGATCTGGCGGGAGGTTATCGGCCGCGAGAATCTTACGATTCACGACGAGTTCTTCTCGGCCGGCGGCCATTCCCTCCTGGCAATGAAACTCGTTTCAATGGTGCGCCGGGAATTCGGCGTCGAAGTTTCACTACTCGACCTGTTTTCCCGACCGACCGTGGCGATGCTTGCCGATTGGATCGCCGCGCATGATCGCTCAGTGCGCCGCCGTTCCCGGGATGCCCTCCGCGGCCAAGGCGATGCGGCCCCTCTTTTCCACATCCCCGGTTTCCACGGCTTCGAGTTTCTTCCGCGGTCGTTCCGCGAAGCGATTGGCCGTCATCGCCCCTATTTCGACGGGTTGCAGTACCCTGGACTCGACGGCCGCGAAGCGCCCCTGGCCACGATCAGCGGGGTTGCCGCTGCACTCGTGACCCAACTCACCGACATCTGGCCCGAGGGACCCTTCTGCCTCAGTGGCCTGTCGGGCGGCGGCGAGGTGGCCCTCGAAATGGCCGGTCAACTGAGGAGGGCGGGTCGAGACGTCGAACTCGTCCTCCTCTACGACAGTTGGTCGCCGCTTGGCGCGGTGCGGCGCACCTGGATCGGCGCCCTCAGGGCCGCCTTTCGGCTGCTCAAAGCCACGCAACGTTCCAAGCGACCCGACCTGGTGAAGGCCTTCATCACCAACCGCCTCCTGAATCTTCGCCGACTCCTGCTGCGGTTGCCGACCCCGGCTGACACCGCGGTGGCGGCGGCGGCGGACGAATCGCTTTCGCCCCGGGCCCGCGTGGCGACCGCGTCTTTTCATGCCCTCGGGGCTCATCAACCAACGCCCTATCCGGGTAGAGTCGTCCTTTTCAAGGCCCAGGACGAAAACACAGACAACTGGATCCGGTTCGGTCCGGATCCGCAGAATGGCTGGCAGCCCTTCCTCACCGGTGACTTCACCATCCGCCGCGTTCCTGGCCAGCATCTGGCCCTGTTCAAAGAGCCGGCCCTCACTTCGCTGATCAAAGAGACGCTGATCGCCCTGGGCCACCAACAGTGACTGCCCTGTCCGCGACCAATGGAAGGTGGAGTTGTCGCGCCCGTGCATCGGTCAGACCCGAAACCCCCAGTCCGATCAATCTCAGTGGCCGATGCACCAGGCGCTCCCGCGCCAGGAGATGACACCCCAACCGGTAGATCTCGGCCGCCGTCGAAACGGCGTCCTCCAGGGAGATCTGCCGGGTCAAGGTGCTGAAATCACCGTAGCGCACCTTCACCTGGACGGTCAGGGCCGCCAGGCGCCGGCGGGCAAGCTTGGCCGCGATCTCGGCAGCCTGTTCCCTCAGGCACGCCCGAAGGATCGGCCGATCCTCGGTGTCGCACGGAAATGTCGTCTCACTGCTGATGCTCTTGATCTCGTCCCCGTATTCGAGCGGCCGATCGTCCTCGCCCCTGGCGAACCTCGACAGCTCCGGTCCCCAGGATCCGACCACTGCCCGAAGATCGCCGGCATATCGCTGAAGATCGCCGACCGTCCGAATCCCGACCGCGTGCAGGGACTTCTCCGTCACCGCGCCCACCCCGTGGAGGACCCGGATCGGGAGCGGCTCCAGGAACGCGACCTTGTCCCGCTCGTGGATGACGGTGAGCCCGTCCGGCTTCTGGAAGTCGCTCGCCAGCTTGGCAAGGAGTCGGTTCGCCGCCACGCCGATGCTGGTGGTCAGGCTCCGCTCGCGGCGGACACGCTCCTTCAGCGTACAGGCGAGCGGCAACGCACGGTCCAGGCTGGCGTCAGCGCCTTCGGCCTGACACCGCTCCGAGACATCCACATAGGCCTCGTCAATCGAGACCTGCTGGATCCGCTCGCCGGCCACTTCCGCGACAATCCCCATGAGCCGCTTCGATTCCTCACGATAGACGTCCATGCGCGGCCATAGAAAAACACCCTGTGGACACAGCCGCGCGGCCGTGCTGCTGGGCATTGCCGAGCGCACTCCGAACCTCCGCGCCTCGTAGCTCGCCGCGCAGACCACGCCTCTCTGGTTCGCCGGGGCCCCGACGATCACGGGCCGGCCGCGGAGCTCCGGGCGATCGCGTTGTTCCACCGACGCGTAAAACGCGTCCATGTCGAGATGCAGGATCACCCGGAACATCACCTGGAACAATCAGCTCTGGGTTCCCTTCACCCTGCGCCCGTTTCCAGGGTTCCGATCCCAGGTTTCAAACCCGGGTCCTTTCGCAACAAGGGCGCGCTGTGTCTCTGCGGCCACGATCAAGAACCGCCCGTTTGGGACGGATCCAGCAGCCGCCAGGCGCCCTCGGGCAGGTCCCCCAATGAAAAAGGACCGAAGGCAGGGCGATGAAGCGCGACGACGCCAAGGCCGACGGCGGCGAACATGCGACGGACCTGGCGATAGCGACCCTCCACCAGCACGAGCCGGGCCGTCGTCTCTCCGGTCAACTCCAGTCGCGCGGGCCTGCAGGGGCGGGTGTCGCCCTCGAGCTGCAGGCGGCCCGAAGCGAACACGCCCACAAGCCCTGGATCCAATGGCGCCTCCACGGTCACCTCGTAGGTCTTTTCGATCTTGTTACGCGGCGAGGTCCAAAGATGAACCAACTCCCCGAGGTCCGTGAGGAGCAACAGGCCGGTCGTCTCCTTGTCCAGGCGTCCGATCGATGTCAGCGGTGGATGGCGCCTGGACCATCGCTTCGGCAGGCCGTCGTAGATGGTGGGACCTTCCCGCGAATCCCGCGAACAGACGAATCCCCGCGGCTTATGCCAGAGGACGAGCAGTCCATCCGGTGCCTCGAGCGGTTGGCCGTCGATCTCCACACGTGCCGGGTCCACGCGTTCCGCGGGATCGAGCAGCACCCTGCCCTCGAGACGCACCCGTCCCGACCGAAGGAACGGGATCGCTTCCCGACGCGATGCGTACCCGAATCGGGAGAGCAACTGGTCCGTCCGCAGATCTCGCGTGGGTCGGTCCACCGGCGTTCATCCTGGATCCATTCCGATGGGAGGGACCGGCAGCCTGCCCGGCCCATCAGGCTCAGCCGCCGGATTTCGCGGCGTAATAGGCATCGACGCGCGCGGCGACATCCCGGTATCCGATGTCGGTTTCGTAGATGAGCTTGAACTGCTCGACGGCATCCTCCATCCGTCCCATCCGGTCGTAGACTCCGCCAAGTTCGTACACAAGATCCTTCTTTTCATCGTCGAACACCGGCTTTTCGCGGATCGCGTTCTGCAGGGTGCGGGCAGCCAGATCATTCATGCCGCGGCGCGCGAAACACTTGGCCAGGAGGGCGAGGGCGGCGAGGCGCCGATGGGGATTGGCCTGGGCCTTCTGGAGCTCCAGGATGGCTTCGGGGATCTTGTGTGCGCGGTACAGGAGTTGGCCGAGCTCAAACCGGATTCCGAGGTCGTTGGGATACCTGCTCAGTCGCTGGCGGCAGTCCTCCAATTCGAAGGCGTCCCGTTCCGCTTCAAGCCGGGCCCGTTGTTCGGCGTAGTCCGGGAGTGCGGGGTCGAGTTCCGCAATCCGGTGGTTGAAGTGACGGACGCGGACCTCGGTGATCACCTTCTCGAGCGACGCATCGTTGCGGCCTTCGGCAGCCACCAGGCGTTCATAGGTGGCAATCGCCTGTTCGAAGTGATTCTGCTCGACGTGAAGGTCCGCAATGTTCCGCAGCAACTTCAGGTTGTCGGGTTCGAGCGCAAATCGTTGTTCGTATTCCGCCAGCATACGGGCGGCGGTCTGCTCCCCCCGGTTCTGCCGGCCTTCCTGCTCGAGCGAGGCGGCTTCTTCCGGATTACGCAAGGCGTCGCGATAGGTTGCGCCCTCCGTGCCCGACAGCGCCGCATACGCCTTGTCGTTCAGCGTCCGGCGCGCACCAAGGTCCTTGTACGCGCGAGCCACCTCAGTATCCGAGGGATTGGCAGCGAGAAGATCCGCGTAGATGCGATCCGCGCGAGCCGCCTGGCCGGCCGCCACGAGCGCCCGACCGAGTTTCAAGGCGCTATCGCGGTTTCCGGGATTGTTCTTAAAGACGATCTCCAGCGAGAGCACGGCGGTCTTGGGCAAGTCGACCGCCAGCGCGGCACGGGCGAGGACGTCGTGCGCGGCGGGGTTCGTGGGATCCACGTTGAGCACCTGCTCGGCGTGATGGATGGCCTCGACCGGGTTGGTCCGAAGGGAAATCTGGGCCTTCGCCAGGGACGGCGAGGCCTGGCGGAACAGCCGTTTCAACAGACTGCCCCCGCCGCTGCTGCGTCGAAATTGCGCCGCGCGCAATGACTCCCGGCATTCGTAGAACGCGGGCTCCTTCTGCAGCACGGCCGTGAACAACGCCACCGCGTAATCCAGGTTGTTCTTGTGATAGGCGGCCATGCCGCGATCGAACTGGTCCCGCAAAGTCCGGGGGATTTCCTGGATCGACTTTTCCGGCATAGGAATGGCAGCAAGCTTAACCCGATTGCGCATGGAATCCAATCGGGTATCCGCGAAACGCTCGTCTTCTGCGCTGCGGGAGAGGGGCGTGGGGACCCGTTCAGGCGCCAACTCCCCGAGTCGACACCGGGCGCAACCGGCCATCGGCCAGCACCCGGAACCGGTGTCCGCGCCAGACGACGTGACGCTTGAACAGGCTGGCCGACCACAAGGCCACGTGGGCAAGGTCCTTGAACGGAACGATCCACCAATGCCGCCAATCGCGCGGGCGCGCGGTGAAGCGGGCCTCCAGAGAAAGTCCTTGAACCACACGGAGGACCAGGAGACCCGCCGCCAGGCCGCCGGTTGGCTTGGAAGGTGCCGCAACGAACCACAGCGCCGGCCAGAAGGTTCCATTCGCAAGAATGCTCAGCAGGAAGGGCAGGCGCTGGCAGACACGGATCGTCACCGCCCAACGAAGCTGGTGTCTCCAGGTCTCCTTCCAGCCCGCGGGGGGCATCTGGCAGTCGACCACCACCGAACACAGGCGCGTGCGCTTTCCGAGGGCGACCACGGATCGACCCAGATGATGGTCATCGGCGAGGACACCCACCAGGCGGTCGAACCCGCCGAGAGCGTCGAGGTCCGCGCGCCGCAATGCCATCGCCGCTCCCAGCCCATATTGCAAGGGACCCAGCGTCTGGTTCTGAAGGACCTGGCTCCAGAAATCCCCGTTGACGACAAAGGCCTCCCATCGGGTCGCAGGCGTCGGCGCCTCGGCCATCCGGTAGAGACAATGCACGAGGCCGATCTTGGGATCGTCCAGTCCCTGCGCGAGTTGAGCCAGCAGGTCCGGGGGGGCCACGACGTCGGCGTCGCTGATCACGACCACCCCGGCGCTCGTTTTCCGACACATCTGGATGAGATTGCTGACCTTTCGGTTGGGTCCGAGGCAAAGGGGACAGCTCACCAGTCGTGCCGGAACGTCGGGATACCGCTTGAGAAGCTCAAAGACACATTGCCGCGCCGGGAGGTCAGACGCCTCGATCCCGAAGATCAACTCCATCGTCCCCGGATAGGCCTGTTGAAACCAGCTCTCCAGGGCAGCCGAGGTCCCGGCGTCCACGCCCTTCACCGGCTTCAAAACCGCAATCGACGGCAGCCCCGGCAACACTGGAGCCCGCGCGCCCAGCTTGAAATCCAAGCCGGCGCGCCACTGCCAGATCATCAGCAAACCACTGACGACGGCAAGCAAGGCGAGCAGGCTGGCGAGCATCGGCCCCCGGGGTTTATCGGTCCAGCGTCGCAGACGCAATAGGCGAGGGGCGCCATTCCCCCCATGAACCGGCCCTTGAATGGCCCGTTGCGGTCGTCGGCCGGCATCGTATGCTCCGCGCGCCATGAAGCTCACCGTGCGGTGGTTGTTGCCCACCGCGTTTGTCTGCCTGCTGATCTCCGGGGCGGCCGGTCTCATCTACCAGGTGGTTTGGGCACGGTACCTCGGCCTTCTGCTTGGACATACCAGTTACGCGATCATTGCGGTCCTGGTGGCGTTCATGGGCGGATTGGCCCTGGGGAATGCGGCATTTGGGCGCTATGCGGACCGCCTGGCGCATCCGCTCTTTCTTTACGCCTGGTTGGAACTCGGGATCGCCCTCTACGGCCTGCTCTTTCCATCGTATTTCGAGGTCTGCCAACGGGCCTATGTGAGCCTGGGCCACCACGTGAGCCCGGGAAGCCCGTGGCTATTGGCCCTCCGATTCTTCATCAGCTTCGCCGTGATCCTGGTCCCCACCACCCTCATGGGCGGCACCCTGCCCGTCCTCGTTCGAATGGTGACACGCTCCCTGGGCGAACTCCGGGACCGGGTCGCGAGACTTTACTTCATCAACAGCCTCGGTGCCGTTCTCGGCGTTCTCATCGCCGAATTCTGGTGGATTCCCGGCTGGGGTCTCGATGCCACCGTGTTCGGGGCGGTGACGATGAACTTTCTCGCGGGGATCACTTCCCTGATGGTGGCCTTCAGCCTTCGGGATGCGCCGACCGACCCTCCCATCCCTGCCGGCACTGTCCCGGTGGAGTTCGGAGGCGCCGCCGCCGCTTCCCCTGCCGGTGCTCGCTCCATATCACCCGGTCCGGGACAGAAGGCGCGCACCGGGGTGGAGGAGCGGGAGGAAGTCTATTCCCCCTTCGAATGGCGTCTTGCCGCCGCCGCCGCGGCGATCTCGGGGTTCGTTGCGATGCTTTACGAAGTGGTCTGGACCCGCGTCCTGGCGCTGGCACTTGGGTCTTCGACGCATGCCTTCGCGATCATGCTGGTGACGTTCATCTCCGGCATCACCATGGGGGCATGGTGGGTGGGCCGTTGGCGATCGCTTCGGCGAACCCTGGACGCATTTGGTGTCGCGGAATTGGCCCTGGCCCTGAGCGTCCTGGCCTCGATGGGATTCTATCACCTGCTGCCGTACGCCTTCGCCCGGCTCGGGGCGGTCATCGAACGGGAGCCCGGGAACTTCGTGTTCTATGAGGCAGCCCAGTTCGCGATCTGTTTCGCCGTGATGTTTGTGCCAACGGCATGCCTTGGGATGACATTGCCGTTGGCGAGCCGCGCCGCAACCCCGGAGATCTCCCGGGCCGGACGGAGTGTGGGCCTGGTCTTCTCGCTGAATACCCTCGGGACCGTCCTGGGTGCCGCCGTAACCGGGCTTGTCCTCCTCCCGGCTCTCGGCCTGGCGAAGGTATTCGCACTCGGCGCCGGGCTGAACCTGGTGATCGCCATCGCGGTCCTCGCCCGCCGATCGGAGCGCTGGCGCGTGCTCGCGCTCGGAGTCGCTCCGCTCGTCGTGGCCTGCCTGGTGGCGCTGGTCCATGTGACCCTCAGCGCCCATTGGGATCGGGCCTTTGCACTGGGTCTTTGGCGGGTGTCGCCTCCGCCTCCCAACCTCCGGGCCTATCTTGAAATGGAGAAGGGCGTTCATCTCCGGTTTCACCGGGACGGCGCGGGTTCGACCGTCGTGGTCCATACCTGGACGAACCCTGTCAGCCAGAGCGTGGAGTTGACCCTGCGGGTGAATGGAAAGGCCGACGCGACCACCCGCGGCGATCTCCCGACCCAACTCCTCACCGGGCACCTCCCGCTCCTCCTCAAGACCAACGTCCAGGACGTGATGATCGTGGGCATCGGCAGCGGCATGACCTGTGGCGCGGTCCTGACCCATCCCAGCGTCCGACGCGTCGACGCCGTCGAGATCTCGCCCGATGTGCGAGATGCCGCGAGCACCCTGTTCGCCCCCTTCAACCACGGCGCCCTCCGGGATGCGCGGGTTCGCGTCGTGACCGATGACGCCAAGTCTTTCCTTCGCACATCGGACAGGATGTACGACGTCATCGTCAGCGAACCCTCGAACCCCTGGATGGCGGGCGTCGCCGGCGTGTTCAGTCTCGAGTACTACCAGGACTGCCGGGACCGGCTTCGTCCCGGCGGTTTGATGGCGCAATGGGTTCAGGTCTACGAAAGCGATGATGAGACCCTTCGAACCGTGCTGGCGACGTTCACCTCCGTCTTCCCCTTTGCCAGCATCTGGCAGTCCCTGCCGGGCGACCTCATCCTGGTGGGCTCAGCGCAACCCATCGCCCGCGACCTGGACGCGATCCAGCGCGAATTCGACTGGCCCGCTGTCCTCGGCGACCTTCGACGCGCCGACATCTTTCGACTCCCGGTGCTTTTGAACCTCGAATTGGTGTCGGAGGAAAACACCGCGTTCATCCCAACGGAGGACACGCCGCGCCACAGCGACTCCTTTCCCACGCTCGAATACATGGCGGAACGCGGCTTCTTCGCTCGCAACCGCGCGCACCTCTTTGAAACATTCGATGAAAATGAACTCCGCCGCCCGGCCACGCTCTTCGGCGACTACCTGCGAAATCACGCGCTGACCGTTACGGACCTGCAATCCTTCGCCCTGTTTCACACGTCCTTCGGTCTGCCCCGCCCCCCGATCCTCCGCTCGCTCATCGAGAAGTGGCGCGACCTCGCGCCCGGCGACATGCTGCCAGCCGAGTATTCCGCCAAGCTCTATTACCCGCTTCCCGTCTCGGAACTCGAGGCCGAACGGATGGCGCGGATCCGCGACCCCATGATGGCGAACGCAGCGAGTGAACCGGAGCCGTTGCGTATGTATTCGCGCCACCTGATGAATGCGTACCGGTATCTCCGCTCCGCCGCGTACCAACCCCCGAGCGGTGAACTGACCGCCGTCCTCACCCGCCTGGTCGAAACCGACACCTACTTCCGCAGGTCCCATCTCCTGCGCCTGGCCGAGATTGCATGGGACTCCGGGGATGACGGACGATTCCTTCAACTTGCGTCGGAGGCCCTGGTCGGAAAGAGCGGCGAACCGGGCCGCCGGCATTTCGATTTGGACACCCAGGGGCCGGGTCGGGTTCTTTACCTTCTGATCGAACACCTGTGGCGCGAGCGGAGCTTCGACGATGCCCGCTCATGGTGCGATGCCGCGCGAAGGAGCGGGTATCTGAATCCGGAGAGTCCCTACTATACCGACCGACTTACCATGGAGGTGCGCAAGGTCGAAACCGCGACACTCAGTCCGTCTCCATGAATAATACCCTGGATCCGGTTCCCTCGTGGCGCATTGGCACATCCCCAACCATGGAGGACAGATGGCAGAAGAGGTTGAGCGAAGCGACATCCCGTCAGGATCCGGCAGCCCTCCGGGAATACGTTGGTCTCCACCTCCCTACCGCACCTCGGCGGGCGCAGGTTCGGGCGCGCCGGCGAACACCGCGGGGTCTGTCATCAACGATGATTCCGGAAGGTACGGTCGAATGGAGGCGGCCCAGAGGGCATAGCCGTTGGTGTTGAGGTGCAGACCGTCGGGTCGAAAAAGCACGAGCCTGGGTTTCCCGGACTCGTTCAGGAGGTCGGAATGCACGTCGATGAAATCGAGGTGATCCGCGGAGTCGCACCATTCGCGGAGGCGCCGGTTCGTCTCGCGGATGCGCCGGATCAGGTGCCAGCGGCTGGGGGAGGGTTTGATCGCGAGGATCCCGATCCCGCGGCTGGGAAAGTGCCGTTGAATCCGATCCACCAGGTGCTGGTAGTCGGCCAGGACCCTCCCGGGGGTATGCCCGTCCGCCAGGTCATTGTCGCCCCCATACAGGATGATCATGGCGGGGTCGTACGCGAGGATGAGATCCTCGGCGTAGCGCAGGGTATCCTGCAGGCAGGAGCCATTGAGGCCGCGACGAAACACCCGGTGCCGGGGAAAGTCACGGTGCAGGGATTCCCAATGGCGGACACTGGAGCTGCCGACAAACAGGACCGAGTCGGAGGCGGGCGGATTCGTGGAATCCAGGAGCGCGTAGTCCAGGAGATCCGCCTCCCATTCCCCGCGGGAATTCAGCCTGCGGTCGAGCATGTGACGGAAGACCGCGACCCACATGCCCAGGGCGACGCCAATAGCCGCGAGCATCCTCCCGTGTCGCAGCATCCATTTCATCAGGGTTGCCTTGTTTACCCTGACGTCGCCCTCCCTGGAAAGGAGGAATCCAAGCTGACGACCCCGGCGACTCGCCCCTGGGCGGGGCGCCGTGCCGGGTTTGCTGTCCGGCGCCGTGCTTTACGACCCTGCGTTTGCGAACCACGTTGGGCTTGCCACCATTTCCCCCATCGCGCACCTTCGGCGCTCTGTTTTCGTCTCATGACGATTGCCTTGCTCGCCTTCCTCATGCTCGGGTCCGCCGCTCCGGCGGGCGCCCCGGGCAATCAGAGTTCCATGCCCCCCTGGGCCAACCTGGTGCCGCTGATCCTGGTCTTCGTGGCCATGTACATCCTGCTCTTCCTTCCGCAGCAGCGAAAGGCCAAGCAGCACACGGCGCTCATCAAGTCGCTCAAGTCCGGCGACAAGGTCGTAACCACCGCCGGCATCGTCGGGGTGATTGTCAGCATCCGAGACCAGAACGTCACGATCCGCTCCGACGACACCAAGCTCGAAGTCGTCAAGTCCTCCATTCAGGAGGTCACCGAGCGCAAGGCCTGAATCGATTTCCCGCCGAATGAAGAACCCGTTTTTCTGGCTCAGCGCCGTCGTGGTCATCCTCCTGTGGTCCGCGTACGAGCTTTATCCACCCAACTCGCGCCCTCTCCTGGAACAATTCGAGCATGAGGCTGAAAACACGCAGGACCCGACCTTCCGGTCGATCCTGACGCAGGCTCGCGCCTTGAGTGCCCAGGCGCCGGCTCGCGCCTTCGAGAACCTCCTGAGCGCCGCCTCGACCAACAGCCTGGAGCGTTATTTTCCCAAGGTCGAGATTCCCGCCGGCAAGGACACCAACCGCGTGATCCTCAACAAGCTGCAGCGGGACGCGATGGGCCAGATCAAGCTGGGTCTCGACCTGCAGGGCGGCATGTCGTTTCTCGTCCAGATGGAGACCAACCAGTTCAAGGACTCCTCCGCCCTGGAACGGGCCTTGGACCAGGCCGTCGAGATCCTTCGCAAACGCGTGGACCGCTTTGGTGTCGCCGAACCCGTGATCCAGAAGTCGGGCGAGGATCGCATCGAGATCCAAATGCCGGGTCTCACCGAGGCCGAACGCGAGGCGGTCACCAACACCATCCAGAAGGCCGCTTTTCTCGAGTTTCGAATGGTCCATCCCGAGAGCGCCCGGCTGCTTCAGGAAGGTCTCATTCCCCCGGGCTTCGAAATCCTCAACGAGATCATCAAGGACCGCAAAAGTGGCCAGGAACAGGTGATTCCGCTCCTCGTGAAGAAGAAGGCCGAGGACGGTCTCACGGGCGCGTACGTGACCCGCGCCGATGCGGTCCCTGACCCCGTGACCGGTGAACCCAAGATCGAGTTCGAATTCAACAGCGAAGGCGCGCGGATCTTCGCTGACCTCACCCGGAAATACAGTCCGAAACCGGGTGCCAACGGCACGCAATATTCCTACCTCGCCATCGTCCTGGATGGGGTCCTCTATTCCGCGCCGCGAATCAACGAGGAGATCCCGGGCGGGCGGGGGGTTATCTCCGGCAATTTCGACATGAAGGACGCCTTCGAACTGGCCAACGTCCTGATGAATCCCCTCGAGGCGCCGGTGAAGATCATCGAGGAGAGCCGGGTCGAACCCACGCTGGGTTCCGATTCGATCAACAGCGGGATCCGCGCCACCGTGATTGGCACCCTGCTCGTGGTGGGCTTCATGCTCGGCTATTACCTGTTTGCGGGTGCCGTAGCCAATGTCGCCCTCCTCCTCAACATCTTCATCCTGCTGGGTGTTCTCTGTGCGGTCGACGCCACCCTCACCCTTCCGGGCATCGCCGGCATCCTTCTGACCGCCGGCATGGCTGTCGACGCCAACGTCCTGATCTACGAACGCATCCGGGAAGAACGGGCGGCGGGCAAGTCCCTGCGGGGCGCCATTGCCGCCGGGTACGGCAAGGCCTTCTGGACGATCTTCGATTCAAACCTCACGACGTTGATCTCAGCCGTGATCATGATCTGGCTGGGGACCGGTCCGGTGAAGGGCTTTGGCGTGACGCTGACGATCGGCATCTGTGCCAGCATGTTCACGGCCCTGGTCGTAACCCGCATGGTCTTCGATCTTTTCCTGCACAAGGGCTGGCTCAAGAACCTTCGGATGATGTCACTTATCCGGCCGACCCGGCTGGATTTCATGCGGCTGGCGTTGCCGGCGTTCATCCTCTCGTGGAGCCTGATCCTGATTGGCATTGGTTATGGCATTTACCGGGGCAAGGACGTCCTGGGCGTGGATTTCGCAGGCGGCGATTCCATCACCTACAGTTACCAGCAGCGTCTCCCCCTCAAGGACCTGCGCTCGACGCTCGAGAAGGCGGGGATCGCCGATCCGCAAATCATCCCGAAGGCCAGTGTTGGCGGCGGCCTCGAGACGATTCAGATCGTGACACCGTTCGGCGAGGGGGGAAAGGTGCAGGGTGCCCTCTCGAAGGCCTTTCCGCAGGCGGGACTGAAGCTGATGGGCGTCGAGCGAAAGGGCCCGGCCGTCGGCGCCGAGATCCAGCTTTCGGCCCTGAAATCGATGTTGCTCGCCCTGTTTGGGATCCTGGTCTACGTCGCCTTCCGGTATGAATTCAGTTTTTCGATCGGGGCGGTCGTGGCGATTCTGCACGACATCCTGATGACCCTCGGATGGTTCTTTCTGACCGACCGTCAGTTGAGCGCGCCCATGGTCGCCGCGATCCTCACGATCATCGGCTTCTCCATCAACGACACAATCGTGATCTTCGACCGGATCCGGGAGGACCTGACATTGGGTGTGAAGGGAAGTTTCCGGGATCTTCTGAACCTGGCGATCAACCAGACGCTGAGCCGAACGATCATCACCTCGGGGACGGTGTTCATCGCGACGGCTTCGCTCTATGTGTTCGGTGGCAGCGTGATCAATGATTTCGCCTTCACATTTCTTGTCGGCATTCTGACCGGCACTTACTCCACCATTTATATTGCCAGCGCGATCGTGCTCTGGTGGCACAAGGGCCAGAGACCGGTCATTGGCCCGGTTCAAACCGTCAGCGCGCCCCAGGTGCAGCAACCCGCCCGCGCCTGATCGCCGATCGATGGACGGCGAGGTCACCGGTTGGCACTGGGCAGGGTTCATCGCGGCGATCACCGTCCTCCTGGCGCTCGACCTGGGCGTATTCCACCGCCGGGCGCGGGAGGTGCGCTTTCGCGAGGCCCTGCTCTGGACGACGCTCTGGGTCCTCCTCGCCCTTTGCTTCGGGTTCTGGATCTACCGTGGGCAGTCCCGGGATTCGGGCCTGGAGTTTCTCACCGGCTACCTGATCGAACTGTCGTTGTCGATGGACAACGTCTTCGTGATGGCGCTGATCTTTGGATATTTCCATGTCCCCCTGCGGTTTCAGCACCGGGTGCTGTTCTGGGGCATCCTCGGGGCCATTCTCATGCGGGGCGTCATGATCGCGGCCGGCGCCGCGCTCATCAAAGAGTTCCACTGGCTGCTCTATGTCCTGGGCGCCTTCCTGATCATCACAGGCATCCGGATGCTCTTCGGGGGCGAAACCAAGGTGGACCCCGAGCGCAATCCGATCCTCCTCTTTGCTCGAAAGTTCTTCCCCATTTCGCCCAAATTCGATGGCCAGAAGTTCGTGACACGCATCGATGGCCGCCTGCTGATCACCCCGATGGCCCTCGTGCTGATCATGGTCGAAACCACCGACCTTGTGTTCGCGCTCGACTCGATCCCCGCGATCTTCGCCGTCACCCAGGATGAATTCATCGTCTTCACTTCCAACGTATTTGCCATCCTCGGGCTCCGCTCCCTATACTTCGCCCTTGCGGGCGCCATCGCCTACTTCCGTTATCTCAAGGTGGGCCTGTCGCTTGTTCTCGTTTTCATCGGAGTCAAGATGGTCATCCTGATCTGGGAGCTGAAGATTGATATCGGCTGGGCTCTCGGCGTTGTGGGGTCGATCCTCGCCATCAGCGTGATTGCGTCGTGGGCCACCGGTCGGCGGACACCATGAACCCGTCCGCATGAAATATTCCTGGATGCACGCGCCCGCCCAGCCGGACCTGGCGCGGCACCTGACCCGGCATTTAGGCACATCGCCGCTCCTGGCCCAGTGCCTCATCAATCGCGACTTCCTCGATCCGAACACCGCCTCGTCCTTCCTCTGCCCACGCCTCCGCGAACTCGCCGATCCGTTCCTGATTCCCAACATGGACCGGGCGGTCGAGCGGCTCCTGCTCGCGCGCGCGGCCGACGAGACCGTCGTCATCTATGGCGATTACGATGTGGATGGCGTCACGGCCACCGCCGTCCTGTCCGAGGTCCTCAGCCGACTCGGATGGCGGGTGTCCTGGTTCGTTCCCCGGCGAATGGACGAGGGATACGGCCTCAGCCCCGACGGCGTGGAGAATTGCCTGCATCAATGCGCCGCCTCGCTGCTCCTCGCCGTCGATTGCGGCTCGACCGCCACCGAGACCATCGGCCACCTCCGTTCCCGCGGTGTCGATGTCATCGTCGTCGATCACCACCAACTCGCCGACCCGCCCCCCGCCGCGACGGCCCTCGTGAACCCGCGCACCGCGGGCGAGGGCGCCCATGGCACCGAACTCTGCTCCGTTGGTCTTGCCTTCAAGCTCGGCCACGCGCTCGTCAAGCGCGGGCGTGAGATCAATCTGCCCGGCACCGCCGCGTTCGATCTCAAGGCGCTGCTCGACCTTGTCGCCCTCGGCACGATCGCGGACCTGGTCCCACTCCGCCGCGAAAACCGGATCCTGGTACACTCCGGACTGGACCGCCTGAACGAGACGCGGCGTCCGGGACTCCAGGCCCTGTGCGAGGTGGCCCAGATCACCACCACGATCGGCAGCTATGAGGTCGGCTTCCTGCTCGCCCCCCGTCTCAACGCCGCAGGCCGCCTCGAGGACGCGTGCGAAGCCCTCGACCTGCTCCTGGCCGAGGATTATCCGACCGCTGCCCGCCTGGCGCGGAGCCTCGACCTTCGCAATCGCCAGCGACAGCAAATCGAAAAGGTGATGGCCGACGAGGTGATTGGCGCCCTGGACCTCCAATTCAATCCCGACCGTGATTTCGTCATCGTGGAGGGCCAGATGCCCTGGCACATCGGGGTGGTGGGCATCGTCGCCTCCCGTGTGCTCCAACGCTATTATCGGCCGACCATCATCATGGGAGGCGATGGCGCCTGCTGGCGCGGATCCGGGAGGAGCATCGAAGGATTCGATCTCGCCGCCGCCCTCCGCGAATGCGATGAACTCCTCCTCCGCCACGGCGGGCACGCCATGGCGGCAGGATTGAGTGTCGCACCCGAGAATCTCATCCAGCTCCGGTCCCGGCTTAATCAACTCGCCCGCGACCGTCTCCGACCCGATCAACTCCGTCCGCCGCTGCGCCTGGACGCCACGGTCTCCCTCGATCAACTGACGGAGGAACAACTCCTCGAATTGGACCGGCTCCGGCCGACCGGGCAGGGAAACCCGCCAGTCCAGCTCGTCGTGTCGGGTCTCACCCACGAACGCCCCCCGCAGCGGGTCGGCAAAGAACGGCAGCACGCCAAGTTTTGGGTGACCGACAGGCGAGTCACGCGCGAAGCGATCTGGTACGGGGCCGGTGAACGCCCGATTCCCACCGACTGCTTCGACCTGGCTTGTGTCGCCCACGTCCACGAATTCAACGGACGGCGGAGTGTCCAGCTCAAGGTGCTCGACTGGCGCCCGTCGAACGCCTGACCGTGGCGGCGCGGACTCGATTGCAGCATTGGGCACCTTCGTGACGCACTCGCAAAACCCGCTTGCAAGGCCCTCGGCAGCCAACGATAAATCACCGACCGATTGCGCACGTGGCGAAATTGGCAGACGCGCTACTTTGAGGTGGTAGTGGAGCAATCCGTGCAGGTTCAAGTCCTGCCGTGCGCACACAGGTCCATGTCGCCTCGAGGCGAAGCCTACCATGCGTCCCCCCTCCCCACTCGTCGCCCTCATTCTCGCCGGCACGCTCCTGGGAGCCGGCTGTGCCAACCGCTACCTGATCACGACGACCGACGGCATGAAGCTCGTCACCGCGTCCAAGCCGAAACGCGTTCAGGATTGGTTCGTGTACAAGGACGCCACCGGCACCAACGTCTACATCAACGCGATGCGCGTCCGTGTCATCGAACCCTATTCCAGCAAGGCCGCCGGCAAGCCGCTGACCGCACCCGATTTGAGGTAGTCGCATCGGGGATTGCTGGCCTTCAGCCCTTCCCTCGCGTTGCCCGCCTCGCGCCTTGGTCCGACGACCGCGGCCACGTCCGAGTGGAGAGCAGGCGCTCGACGTATTTGCCAATCAGATCGGCCTCGAGATTGACACGGTCGCCCACTTTCCTTTCCTGGAGATGGGTCACCTCCAGGGTATGGGGGATGATCCAGACCCGTAAGTCCTTCGCGAAGACGTCAGCCACGGTCAGGCTGATGCCATCGATCGCCACGGATCCCTTGTACAGAAAGTAGGGCATCAGCGCCGAGGGCGGGCGCACCTCGAGCACCCAATCCTGCCCGGACTTCTCCCACCGCGTGATGCGACCCGTCCCGTCTATGTGCCCCGTGACGAAATGACCGCCCAGCCGATCCTGGAGGCGCAAGGAGCGTTCGAGATTGACCAATCCACCCACACCCACGGTTGCGAAGCTGGTCTTCTCCCAGGTCTCAGCGAGCAGATCGAAGTACAGGCGCGCCCGGGTTCCTTTCCGAGCCATCCGGATCAAGGTCAGGCAGCAGCCGTTGACGGCGACGCTCTCCCCGATGCCCAACCCGCGTGCAATTCGCGCCGCCTCGACCACCAGCCCAATCGACCGCGCCGTCGGGTCGATCGAGACGATTCGTCCCGCTTCCTCGACAATACCGCTAAACATGACCTGCAGTGTCCCGGCGCGCGTGGCGCCAAATCAATTCTTCTGCGGCGCATTCTCGCGGAGCCGCGCCGTCACGAACAGGTCCGACCCGAATCGCCGCCACCGGAGGTCCCGCAACTCCAGAACATCACCGGGTGACGCGGCGCCAACGCCTGCCACCGCCCGGCGGGCCTCGCGTCCCCCAAGAATTCTGGGGCCATAGAAGAACGCGGTACGCTGGGTCAGCCCCCCGAGCAGGAACCGGGCGTTGACCTCCCCACCGCCCTCCACCAGGAGGCTCGTGACTTCTTCGGAACCCAGCATTCGAAGCAGCCAATTCAGTTCGACACGCTGATCGGCGTCGGCGGGTGCCTCCACGACCCGCACGCGCCGTGCGAGTTGGGCGATCCGGCGCCTCGAGGCCCGCGCCGTGACCACCACCAGGGTCCGGTCGGCCCATTCATCCTCCACGAGGCGGGACGAGGCCGGTGTGCGAGCCAAGGAATCCAGCACGATCCTCCGCGGCATCGAATTCGGTCCTCCTTTCGAATCCGCCGGGCCCCATCGAACGGTGAGGCGGGGATCATCGGCAAGCACCGTGTTGACACCCACGAGGATCGCATCGGCCCCACGCCGAAGATGCATCGCATACGCCCTGGACTCAGGGCTCGTGATCCATTTGGACTCGCCGGTTGCCGTGGCGATCCGGCCATCCAACGTCATCGCGGCCTTGACCGTGACGAAGGGGGTACGCCGGACGATCCAGTGAAGGAACGCCTCATTCATGGCGGCCGCCTCGGTCTCGAGAACACCCGCCGTCACTGGAATTCCCGCGCGCTCGAGGATCCGAAGCCCGCGGCCTGCGTGGCGTGGATTGGGATCCGGCATGGCGACCACCACGCGGCCAAGGCGCCCGCCGCGAATGGCGCCGGTGCAGGGCGGGGTTCGACCGTGGGTGCAGCACGGTTCGAGGGTGACGTAGAGAGTTGCGCCCGCCGGGTCATGGCCGCGTTGGCGTGCATCCGTAAGCGCCTCGATTTCCGCGTGCGGGCCTCCGGAGCGCCGGTGCCAGCCCTGGCCCAGGAGGTGCCCGTCGCGGACGATCATGGCGCCCACCATCGGGTTGGGCGACGTGCGGCCGTAACCTCGGCGCGCGAGTCGCAGGGCCTTGCGCATCCATGGAACGTCCTCTTCCATGGCGGTCCGTCCTGCTGGTCTGTCTCGGTCCCGTCCGATGGGCGCGGAATCCCCTCCCCGGATCATCCCCTCGAGGACGGGGCGACGCCCATCAAGTGCTCGAGCACCATCTGATCGAGATCCTGGTAATTGCGGTCGTCGATCAGTCGCTGCGCGGCCGTCTCGTCAAAGCTGCGGGCCTTCTCGACCAGCGCTTCGAAGGTCCGCTTGCTATTGACCAGGTGCCGCATCCAGTGCTCGACCTTCGTGGTTCGGAACGGATGGACGTCAAAAGCGACAAATTCCCCTTTCTTTCCATACCCGTTCCTTTCCAGGGCGCGCACCTGGTTGAAGGCGACGCGGAGGTTCGCACTGCCGAAGGGCTTGTCCTGGTCGAATTTCAGGCCGTTCTGATCATTGAGATGAACCGACCAGAGCTTTCCAAAGGCGCAAGCGAAGTCGATCTCGTCCGCGGGGTCGAGCCCCGCGAGGATGGCATGCGCGCTCTCGATCAGGCAGCCCACCCGCCTGGGTTCCTCGGTGAGATTCGCCAGGGCAAGGGCGTGCCCGATGGTGGGAATGTACGCGAGGTCCATCGGTTCATTGGGCTTGGGCTCGATGGCGATCCGCACCTTCTTGTCGTGGGCCAACAGCGCGTTGAGCGCTTCGACGAGGTAGTCCACGCAACGCCGCGCGTTCTTGGATTCGCGAATGTAGGAACCTTCGCGAGCAAGCCATAGGACCAGCAGATTGCATCCAAGCGCCTTGCCCATGTCGACGCAGCGCTTCGAACGATCCACCGCGTACTGGCGACATTTCCGGTCGTTGTTCGTAAACCCGCCGTCCACCGTCATGGGACTGAACCACAGTCGCGGCGCCACGATCTCCGCGACAACCCCCGCATCCTTCAGCCGCCGCGCCATCTCGCGAGACTCCTTGAGGATCTGGATCTCGGACTTCGAATCGATGTCAGGCACGACGTCATCGTCGTGAAACATCATCGCGTCGAAGCCGGCGTCGACGAGTTGCTGAAGTTTCCAGCCGAAGGTCTGGGGCGGACGCGTCGTCGGACCATACGGATCCTGTCCTTCGCTCAGGTTCCAGGGGCCGAAGCAAAAGCGATACTCTTGTGGCGCTGCCATAATGCAGGCCGCGAGGTTAGGCAAGCCGCGTCACCCGAGGGAGTAAATTCTGGCGTCCACCGGGCACCCGGTAACCCGATCGGGCGATTGACCCTATCCAGGCCCCATGCGTTGTTGTCCGCGCATGGACGTTTTGACGACGGTTCGCCCGACAATGAGCTCAAGTCGAAGGACCTGGATTGCTTTTCTCCTCGCCGCGGGGGTGGGACATCCAGGGATGGCCGCCGATCTCCAGCTTCGCAGGAGCGGGTCGCTCGAACCCGCCCCGATCCCCGCGCTGCCGTGGACATCGTCTCCCTCGAGACCAGAGAAAAATGAGGCGAGGCCGCGTTCATGGTCTCCAGACGAGGTCCGCGGACCGTCGAGGCTCTCCATCGCCCTCGACGACCTGGGTCGTCCTGCGCTTTCCGCAGAGGCGAATGCAAACGACGTCGTCACGATCGAATCCACAACCAACCTGGTATCCTGGGTGGAGCGCTGGACGGGTCACGGCCCATTGTCGGATGTCGCAGATCTCACGCCGATGGTCCCCGGGGCGGTGGGGTTCCGCGCATCAATCCGGCCGCTGGGTCCGAAGGATGACCACCCTGACCGGGTTCACCTCGCAACCCATTCGCCTGCGCGGCGACTTCTCCCAGACCTACCACCCGGGCCACCACAATTTCTGGGAGGAGTTCCTGTTCGATCCCTGGTTGGAACCCGGTGTGGATGCCTCGATCCTTGACGAACTGGCTGCGAAGAACCTCCGGGCAATCCTGGTCACCTGGGATCGAACGGACGTCACCTTGCTCGGCGCATGGGGGTTGGACGGGACCTTTCGATCCCTCCAATGACGTTGGAAACCGGGCAGGGCGCAATTATGCACCGCCGGAGGGACCAGGGACAGTAGCCGGGGGCCAGCGAGGCCCCCGGAACATCTAAAGCCGCTGGCGTCTCTCGAACAGGGAGGGGACCCTTCACTCCCACTCAGGCGCTGCGCTTCCGTCGGGCACGAATGCCCAGGAACATCATCGACCCGAGTCCACAGCCAGCGAACCACGTCGCCGGCTCAGGCACGACCGGGGGTGGCGGCGGCGCGCCCGGACCCACCTTCGGCGCGATGTCGTCGAGGGAACCCACGAGAAACTGAAGGGTGTGGAAGTTATTGGTACCGCCCACGAGGCCGCTCGCCTCGTAGTCGAGGAAGAACAGGTTGCCGCCGGAGGAATCAGCCACGAAGAGGTGCCCCTGACCGTCGACGGTGCCCTGGTCGAAGCTCACTCCAGGCACATTCAGCGAGGAAAGGATCGTCGAGCCGTCAGAGTCGAGTTGGAGGATCTGGGTATCCCCCATCAGGATGAACGAGTCCGTCAACGGATCGTAAACCGCGCCGTGCGTGCCCTCCGCGGTGAGGATCCTATGGGTCGTGGCCGTCTTGGCCGTGGTGTCAAGATCGATCGACCCCCACCAGCCAAACCCGTTCGGAGCGCTGCTCGTGTAATACGCGCCGCCCGGGCCGAACACAATTGTGTCCACCCCGAGGTCATCTCCCGCCATTGCGTACGGAATTCCGTTGGCGAAGGGATTGAGGGGAATCTCGGCCAACTGCCCCGGGATCCCTCCCGACCAGATCCGCTGCAGGCTCGGATCTCCCGAAAGGTGATACGACTGCGTCCCGCCCGCAGTGACCGTCGTCACAGAGGAGCCGTCCGGGGCCACCTTGTGCACCCGGTTTCCCTGGCCGCCGACCAAAAGGTCGCCGTCCGGGGCAAAGATGATGCCATCAGCGCCAACCGTCGTCGCGATCGGGGTCGGAGCGCCGAGGGTGAATGTCGAGGCGCCGTCAAAGTCGTATTTGACCGTATACACGTTTGGGGCGCCCGAATACCGGGTGAAATAAAGGTCACCATCGGTGCTGTCGGCCCGAAGTCCGACCGGCATCCATGCGGCGACCGCGGCGACTGTCCAGAGGATCCTTGGGAGGGTGGTGTGGGGTTTCATGGTTCTTTTTGGGGTCCGAAATACGACATGGGGGCCACTGACGGCATGGCACGAGACGGGGGCACTTGTGCCCAATCGCAACCTTTCACGTCCCTGACCCTACGAAAACTCGCCATGTGCCTTCGGGGTAACGCGGTTCTTGTAGTCGCGGCGCTTAGGAGGATCAATGGAAAACCTTCATTTCTTTGCCCTCGGGATTTCGAGGACGTCACGGACCCCCACCTCACGGGAAGATTGGAATCCCGGAATTGCCAGGTAGAGTGGTCCCATGACCTCGGCCGCGCCGCATGCCCCGCAGAAGATCAATCTTCGTCGACCGGACATAATGACGGCGGTCCAGGCGCAGGTCCTTTCCCACTATCGCAGTGAACTGGTGGAGTGTATCCGCGCCAACGGGCATGTCCTCTCGGCCCCTGGGGTCCTGACGGTGCGGCTCGCCAAACAGTTTGGATTCTGCTATGGGGTCGAGCGCGCCATCGACCTGGCCTATGCGGCGCGCAAGGCCTTTCCGGAACGGCCCATCTTCCTGCTCGGCGAGATCATCCACAACCCCGAGGTCAACGATCAGATCCGACGGATGGGCATCGCCACCATCTCGAGCCGACCCGGCGACGAGGACATCGCCCTCGTTGCCCCAGACTCGATTGTCATCATCCCGGCGTTCGGAACCGAGGTCGCCACCCGGAAGAAACTCGAGGAACGCGGATGCACGTTCGTCGACACAACGTGCGGGGACGTGATGAGTGTCTGGAAACGAGTGCGCCAGTATTCGAAGGAATCCGTCACCAGCATCATCCACGGAAAGGCGTGGCACGAGGAGACCCTGGCCACCAGTTCCCAGGCCCGGGCGTATGGCCGGGGTCACTACCTGGTTGTTTTCAATCTCGCCGAAACTGACTACGTCTGTGACTACATCCTGCGGGGAGGCGACAAACGGGAGTTCCTGGAGAAGTTCAAAGGCGCCTACTCCGATGGCTTCGACCCGGATGTCCATCTCCAAGCCATCGGCGTCGCCAATCAAACCACCATGCTCCGCGGCGAGACCGAGGAGGTTCAGCGCCGCCTCCGGGCGGCCATGTCCCGCCGCTACGGTGCCGACGCCTTGCCCGAACACTTCCGGTTTTTCGACACCATCTGCGGCGCCACGCAGGACCGCCAGGATGCGCTGGAAAAACTCCTCAAGGAACCTCTCGACCTCCTGATCGTCATTGGAGGATACAACTCCTCGAACACCTCGCACCTCGCGGAAATGGGGGAGGGGATGCTGCCGACCTACTTCGTCAAGAACAGCAGCAAGATGATCTCGCCGGACCTCATTCAACACTGGGATCAGCATCGGCGTCAGGAGGTCGAAACCAGGGGCTGGCTCCCGGCGGGACCGGTCACCATCGGTGTGACCGCCGGGGCGAGTTGCCCGAACAACCTGATCGAGGAGGTCATCGAACGGCTCTTCGATCTGAAGGGACTCTCCATCCCCAGATGCGATGGGGACTCCGCGCCGGTCTAGGAGTCCGTAACCATGCGGTTGGCTCGGTTCGTGACCACGCCCCGATGCCGATCTCCCGCGCCGAACTGGAGGGCCACGAGCGGGCCTGGCTCGCTCCCTGGGCCCAGCACAGCGCCGACAGCCGCGGCCGCCTCCACCCCGAGGAGCCGCCCGATTGGCGCACCCACTTCCAGCGGGATCGGGATCGGGTGATCCACAGCCGGGCCTTCCGGCGGCTCGAATACAAGACCCAGGTCTTCCTCAACGGGACCGGCGATCACTTGCGGACCCGGCTCACCCACACGATGGAAGTGGCGGCCATTGCCCGCAACATCGCTCGCGCCCTGAGGCTGAACGAGGACCTCGCCGAAACCATCGCCCTGGCCCATGACCTCGGCCATTCCCCCTTCGGTCACTCCGGCGAGCACGTCCTCGACAACCTGATGCGCCAGCACGGCGGCTTCGAACATAATCGCCAGAGCCTTCGCGTCGTCGACGAACTCGAACGGAAATACCCGGACTTTCCCGGCCTGAATCTCACTTGGGAGGTTCGCGAGGGCCTGGTGAAGCATGTCACCACCTACCGCCTGACCGGACCCGACCCCGGGTTCCAGGTTCGGTCGCCGTCCCTCGAGGCCCAGGTCGCCAATCTCGCTGATGAACTCACCTATTACAGCCATGACCTCGATGACGGTCTCGACTGCGGCCTGCTCTCCGAACGCGACCTCCGCGCCCATGTCCGGCTCTGGCGGGACGCCGCCAACCTGGTCCGGCGTGAACACGGAAAGCTGCCGGATGAAACGCGTCGCTACTTCTCCATACGCGTCGTCATCGACGAACAGGTGAAGGACGTCGTGCGCACGACGGAAACCCGGATTCAAAAGGAGGGTCTTTGCAACGCGGATGACGTCCGCCACCTTCCTCGCCCACTCGTCGCGTATAATCCGGAGCGGCGCCGTCTCAACCTCGAACTCCGCAAGTACCTCTACAAGCACCTGTACTTCAACCCGGCAGTCCAGACCCCGAACGAACGGGCGGTCCGGATGTTGAAAGACCTGTTCCGGCATTACCTGCAGCATCCCGACCTCATGGGAACGGGCCCGCTCGGACGCGTGGAACGCGACGGCCTACATCGCGCCGTCTGCGATTATCTGGCCGGGATGACGGATCGCTATGCCATGCTGGCCCACCAGGCGATCTTCGGTCCGCGCGGCGCCGGCTGATGCCCCCGCCCGCCCACGGAAGCGGCACCCGACCGAGGCCGGTCCGTGGACAAGCCTTCGACCCGTGGTTCCCGCCGTGCAGGTCTCCGATACGATCAGCGCCCGGCGGTCTTTCGCCTGGTGTCCTCGATAAACCGGGCGAGCTCCGCCAGGTGGTCGGTGTTGATGAGGTCCACGCCGGCCTCCCATTGCACCCGCCACATGGCGGGAATATCGGCCGCGCCCCAAAAGCGAATGCGCCTTCCCTGTCGATGCGCCGTGGCGACCCAGTCCGCCAGGCGTTCGCGCTCCGCTGCCGGAAACTCGCCTCCCCCGTTCCAGCGGAAGTGCGTATGCCAGTCGTCGCTGACCAGGGGCACGAGGGCTGGGGCCGGATTGGAATCAAGATCCGGAAGCCGGCCGTCCAGCGCCACCAACCTTTCGGGTTCCGAGGCAACCGTCTTCCAGGGACGCGCCCCCGACAGGACGACGGTCACCGCGCTCGTCTTCATCCCTTCGTTCCCAAACACCGTGAGCATGTCACGGTAGGTTGCCAGCACCCGCCGGAGCACGGCGTAGGTCCCCTCCGCGTCGGCTTTGATGTCCACCAGGAGCGTGACGGGCGGACCGTTCGGATACACCCGGCCGCCATGCGCGCGCGCACGGGCGCGCAGCGGATCGAGATAAAGCCGCTCGAGCGTCCGCGCGGGTTTCACGTCCGCCCGGTCGTGAGCCACCAGCAGCGAGCCATGGACGAGGTAGATGTCCGCCTCAACACTGCAGAATCCCTGGTCAAGGGCGTCCAACAGCGGTCGCGCGTGCTCATAGTCGTTATGGGCGTGGGCGCGAATCAGAGGCGCCACGGGAGGCCCTCCCTCGGCCGCCCGGGATGTCAGACCCGTCATAAGAACGGCCACGCACGCCGCCAGTCCAGAACCTCGAGAGACCATGCGGAGACATTGATCGGCATCTTCCGACAGTGCCAGACACGTTTAATCGTGCCGACCCGGACACCGTTGCACCACTCTTCCATGCCCATGAGCCGCCCGACCGATATCCGAGTCGTCGACACGAGCCTGCACCTCCTGCCAGTGCGGACCCGGATGCCGCTGAAGTTCGGGACCGAGACCCTGACCGAGGTCACCTGCGCGCGCGTCCGGGTTCGCGTCACGGATCGAACCGGGCGCACGGCCGAGGGATGGGGCGAGACCCCGCTGAGTGTCCAATGGGGATGGCCGTCCTCCTCTCCCCACGCGATGCGCCTCGATGCCATGATCGCCTTCGGGCGAGAGATCGCCCGCGATTGGGCGCGCCAGGACGCCTGGGGCCACCCGCTGGAACTGGGTTGGGACTTCATCGAGCAGCGCCTCCCCGCACTCCTGCGGGAATTCAATGCCGCCCTTGCCGGCGAGCCGATGCCCTGGCTGGCGGCCCTCATCACGGCGTCCCCGTTCGATATTGCCCTGCATGACGCCTTTGGAATTTCCACCGGCCTTCCGACCTACACCACCTACGGTTCGGATCACCTCAGCCGCGATCTCGCGGCCTTTCTCAAACCTGCCGAGGGCGCCGGGGTGGATTTCAGAGGGCTCTATCCAGCGGATTTCCTGGCCCCCCGCCGCGATCAATTGCGCGCCTGGCATCTTGTGGGCGGCGTGGACCCTGTCTCCCCGGGCGACCTCCGCGGCGACGAACCCCACGACGGCCACCCAGTCCTCCTCGACGACTGGATCCGCTCCGACGGGCTGCGCTGTCTGAAGATAAAGCTGCGTGGCACCGAGGCGGACTGGGATTACTCCCGCCTGGTGCAGGTGGGGGAAACGGCCCTTCGAACCGGCGTCGAATGGCTCACCGCGGATTTCAACTGCACGGTCCGGCAGGTCGAGTATGTCGCGACGATCCTGGACCGGCTGCGGGACGAACACCCCAGGCTCTACGGCATGCTTCTCTACGTCGAACAACCCTTCGCCTACGACCTCGAGGCGAACCCGATGGATGTCCATGCAATTTCCTCGCGGAAACCGCTGTTCCTGGATGAGAGCGCCCATGACTGGCGCCTCGTCCAACTCGGGCGCAGTCGCGGCTGGAACGGCGTGGCGCTGAAGACCTGCAAGACCCAGAGCGGGGCCCTGCTCAGCCTCTGTTGGGCCCGCGCCCACGGCATGGCCCTCATGGTCCAGGACCTCACCAACCCCATGCTTGCCCAATTGCCGCACCTGCTCCTCGCGGCCCACGCGGGCACCCTGATGGGGGTCGAAACCAACAGCATGCAATTCTACCCGTCCGCCTCCGCGCCCGAGGCCGCCGTGCATCCTGGCTGTTATACCCGCCGAAATGGCGAGGTGGATCTCTCGACCCTGCGCGGGCCCGGATTCGGCTACCGCCTCGGCGAGATCCACCGCGAGCTTCCACCCGCGGTCCCAGGTTGATATGTCCTTGACGGATATATCCAGTTCCAATAGCTTTCTTCGCGGTACAACCATGCCCAGGACCCCGCTTCCTGATCCCGCCGCCCTACTCCCGCTGACCCCGGCCGTGTTCAGCATCCTCATGGCCCTCTCCGATGGCGAGAAGCACGGCTACGCCATCATGAGAACCGTGGCCGCGGAATACCAAGGCGGCCAGCCCATGGGTCCAGGGACGCTCTACGGCTCCCTCGATCGCCTCCTGACGGCCAGGCTCGTCGAGGAGTCCGAGGGGACCGGCGAATCCTCCGCTCACAGCGAACGACGGCGCTACTACAAGCTCACGGACTTCGGCCGCCAGGTACTCCGCGCCGAGGCGCGCCGACTCGAACAGGCGATCCTCATCGCACGTCGCAAACGCATCCTCCAACCGCGAGGCGCGGGGGTTGGATGAAAGCCCGTTCCCGCACCTCTCCCCGACCCGGCAGCGCGCGTCGACCTGGTGCCCCGGCGACACGGTCCCATCTCCAGACCCGCGGACTTGACAACCCGGATTGCCTCAGACATCGCCATGACGCCCTTCGATCTCGTATTCATCGCGGTATTTCTATTCACATTTGCTTCACTGATCTGGATCGCCGGCCTGGGACTCCGCCACCGGGCAACCCACGCGCTTCGGCACCTGAGAAGACTGCTGTTGTACGACGCGACCTACCTGGCGGTCGTCGTCGCCGTTGGATTGATCTCACCGCGCCGGATCCTGTCCGGGGAGGAGGTGCTTCGCTTCGACGACTGGTGTCTTGGCGTCGAGCGCGCCAAGGTCCTCAACCACCTCGGCGCGCTTTCGCCCCGCGCAGGGAACAAGTTCGTCGTCGTCCCACTCAAGATCATCAACGAAGCGAGGCGCGTTCGACAGGCGGCCCCAAAGGGCTCAACCGTGTACCTTGTCGATGACCGGGCCGGGCATTACGGCGTGTCGATGGCGGGGCAGGAAGCGTTTGAAAAAGAGAATGGAATCCAGCCGCCGTTGACGACGAAACTGGACGCAGGGACTTCGATCCAAACGGTTCGTATTTTCGAGGTCCCCACGGCGGTCCGGGCGCTCTTCCTGGCGACGCGCCACGGCTCCTGGTTCCCCCGCCAGTTCATCATCGGCGATGGATTCCGCAGGCCAGCGGTTCTTTCCCTGCGCCTGGAGACGTCTTCCGGACCAACCTCGGGGAATGCCGGGATCGGCGTGGCGGACCGCGCGTCGTTTGTCGCTGGGCGACGGTCGGGCGACGCCACCCACTGAAGCGCCCCGCGCCGGTGGTCGCCGAGGCCTTACTCAGAGAGGCTGAACCATTCCCGACTGGCTTCGCGCAACTCGGCCTGCCGGAGGGAATAGAAGCGTGCCGCCCTGGCCTTCTCCTCGAGCAGGATCGGGAGGACCAGGAGGGGCGCCGGTGTCAGCCAGGCAAGTGACTCTGCCTCGGACGCCGCCCGGTGCAGCGCCGCGCGCAGCATCGGATTGGCCGTGTCCGCCAGTAGGCGGCGGAGCAGGCTCGAGGTGAGCCCGGCGAGATGGGGGTCGAAAAAGCGCCGGTCGCGCTTCGCTGCCTTCCCGGGCGAGCGGGTGGCGCGTCCTGTCGGGGTAAGAGGGTTCGTCGTCATGCAGACTGCCAGTACACTATCGGCGCGCGGCCGCAAGGGCTTGAGCCCCTTTCGGGGGACCCCCTTTCGAGCCAGAGGTGTCGGTCAATAGCATTGAGGTTCGACCGCCGCCACCAAGTCCCTCGTCCCCTGGGGTTCCCCCGCCAGCCAGGCCCGCCGCATCCCGGAGACCGAAGCCCTTCGGACCCTGAACGACTATGGCCCACGCCCCTGCGTGAGCGCCTGCCGAAGCTCCGGCAGCGGACGGGTGTTCATCACCTCGGCCGCGGTCAGCCAGCCCTTGCGCGCCACGCCCGCGCCGAGCCGGAGATAACCGGCGTGCTCGGCCCGGTGCGCATCGCAGTTGATGACGCATCGCACCCCCTTGCCGCGGGCGTACGGCCAGAGCCGCCAATCGAGATCGAGCCGATACGGACTCGCATTGAGTTCAATCCAGGTCCCCGTGCCGGCACAGGCGTCAATGACGGCATTGAGATCGACCTTATAGGGTTGCCGCTCCAGGAGGAGGCGGCCCGACGGGTGTCCGAGGATGTCCACCCAGGGCGATTGCGCGGCGCGGATCAAGCGGGAAGTGTTTTCCGCCTCGCTGTTTCCAGGCACGTGCAGGCTGGCGACGACCACGTCCAATTGGGCGAGGATGTCATCCGGGAAATCCAGGCCGTCCTTGAGCACGTCCACCTCGACCCCCGTCAGGAGGCGGAATTCGATCGCCTGCTCCTCGAGGCGGCGATTGATGTCGGCGATGGCCCCGATTTGGCGGCGCAGGCGGTCCGCATCCAGCCCATTGGCCTGAAAGGAAGACTTCGAGTGATCGGTGATCGCCCAATAGGCGCAGCCAAGATGGACCGCGTGGGCGGCGATTTCGTCGAGGGTCTGGCGGCCGTCGCTCCAGGTGGAGTGATTGTGAAGGGATCCCTTGAGCTGGGTCCATTCCAGCAGACGCGGAAGCTCGCCGGCCTCGGCCGCTGCGAACTCGCCGTGGTCCTCGCGGAGCTCGGGCGGGATGTAGCGGAGCCCAAGCCGCTCGAACAGGTCCTCCTCCGACTGGCAGGCGACCCGCAGGGCGGGGTCGCGCGTCTCTTCGGTCGACCGGAACAGGCCATACTCATTGAGTCGCAGGCCGCGCGCGATCGCGCGCTGACGCATGACGATGTTGTGCTCCTTGCTCCCGGTGAAATAGGCGAGCGCGAACGGGTACTCGGCATCGCTCACCACCCGAAGGTCGGCCTGGATACCGCCCGGAAGAAGGACGCTTGCCTTGGTGTCCCCTCGCGCCTGGATGGTTCGGACGGCAGGAAGACTGACGAAGAATTCGAGCACCGCGGCCGGGGTCCTGGAAGACACCACGAAGTCAATGTCCCCGATGACTTCCTTCCAGCGTCGCAGGCTCCCGGCGGTGGAACACTGGAGCACATCGGGATGGGCGCGAAGGGCCTCGAGGATCGGTTCTGCCGCCGCCAGGGCATCAGCCAGACGATGGCGCGATGCGAACTGTCGCCGAAACGCGATGCCTTCGAGGATCTTCTGCTGCGACTTGTCGCCGAACCCATCGAGGGGGGCGATCCGACCTTCGCGACAGGCCGCCTCGAGGGCGTCGACGGAGTCAATCCCGAGTTCGTCCAGCAAACGGCGCGCCTTCTTCGGTCCCACGCCCGGGATGTTGAGCATCTCGAGCAGCCCAGGGGGAATGGAGGCCTTGAGCTCCGCGTAGAACGGAAGGCTGCCCGTCGCCACCAGGATGCTGACCTTTTCCCGCATGGCATCGCCAAAACCCTTCAGGTCTCCCAGGCGGTCGTCCGCGACAAGTTTCTCGAGGGGCTCGCCCAGCGTCTGGAGGGTGCGGGCCGCGTTCAGGTAGGCGCGGGTCTTGAAGGGATTCTCCCCCTTCAACTCGAGCAGCACGGCGATTTCTTCCAGGATTTCAACGACCTCGTCCCGAGTCATGGACCGTAACGTAACTCGGTGTCGGCCCGGGTAAAAGGCACATGCACAAATGGCCGGCAGGACGTAAAGCCTGACCGCGGTCGGGTGGTCACTTTCGAATGGACCGCCAGTGCCGCCCGGGCGCAGCTTTGTTGTGCGGGACTACCGCTTCCGCCTCGCGACGGACCGCTTAGGCTGCGGTTCCCGACCTCAAGGCGGAGAACCTGATCGTATGTCGCATGAACACCCATGGCTCAGCTTCGGACAGCACCGCGCGTCGGTCGCCACGACGCGTGGCCGGATTCACCCTGATTGAACTGTTGGTGGTCATCGCGATCATCGCGATCCTGGCGAGCATGCTCCTGCCGGCGCTCGCGCGGTCGAAGGAAAAGGCGCAGGGAGTGCTCTGCATGAGCAACGGGCGGCAGATGACCCTCGCCTGGCGCCTTTACGTTGACGACAACCAGGAGAAGGTGCCCCAGTCTTACGGCCCCAACGCCTGGGTCCAGGGCAACCTCGACCGGTCGGGGGCCAATCTCAGCAATTGGGATATCGACCGTGACATCAAGAAGAGCCTCCTTTGGAGCTACTGCGGCAACAGCTCCGGGATCTTCAAATGTCCCGCCGACAAGAGCACGGTCCGGTACAACGGGACCACCTATCCTCGCGTCCGCAGCATCTCCATGGATGCCTGGTTCAACTCGACCGACGTCGAGGAATTCGGAGGAGGTTTCCGAGTCTACAAGACGGTCAACGACCTCGCCGATCCGGGACCCACGATGACCTGGGTCTTCATGGATGAACGCGAAGACAGCATTAACGACGGCGAAATGGTCGTCGGTATGTCCGGCTATCCCGACAAGCCCGCTCAATGGAAGATCGTGGATTATCCGGCAAGCTATCACGGCGGCGCCGGTGGGCTCTCGTTCGCTGACGGTCACTCCGAGATCAAGAAATGGCTCGATCCCCGGACGACGCCGGCGCTCAGAAAAGGGCAGGATCTTTCGCTCAATATCCCGTCGCCCAACAACCGCGACATGTTCTGGCTGATGGAACGGTCGACCCGGAGGGTGAACCCCTGACGGCGTATCCGAGGACCGGTCACCTGCCGGTCTCCGCGCCAGTGTGCATGGCGCGCGACCGCCGCTCAATGCCCCGGTCGGAGACGGAACGACGTTCGGAAACCCGCTCGCGCGCCCGATGGGGCGCCGTTGAGAATAGCCCCCGGCGCCGGCTGCGGTGGTCGGAGGCCCCAGGTCCGAACACGAACCTTGGTGGCCTGCCTCGATCCCAGTCGCCGAAGAGCGTCCCGGATCTGGCGTCCGACCCTTCGCGCATCCCTCCACGTGTCACCCGCCAGCAGGACGCGATTCTCATGGTCGTCGGAGGTCACGAGAAGGACCTCCCGAAACGGCGCCGCCACGATTTGAATGGATTCGCGCCAATCCCAAGCCTCGCGCCGGAGAAGATTCACGACCGCCAGTCCACCCGGGCGCAGGCGGTCCGCCATCAATCCGGGAAGATCCGTCCACGTCTCACGCGGTTTGATCACTCCGCTTCCCGGGCCCACCGAGAGATCCTCGATGAGGACGTCAAAGGGCCGCCTCGATTTCCGCAGCCAATGCACCGCGTCGGCCCTTCGCCATTGCACAGGCCGCAGCCAGCCGCTGGTGGCGCCGCGCAGAAGGTTCCAGGGCTCCGGATCCAGGTCGACGGCGTGCACCTGTCCGCGCGATCCGAGCGCCCGAAGGGCCGCCAGGACACTTCCGCCACCGAACCCGAGCAATGCGATGTCGCGGGCATGCGGCACCAGAAGGCACGAGGCAGCCAGGATATCGAAGATGGTGTGAGTCGGACCGGGGCTGCACAGGACCTCGGTGACGATCGTTCCCCGATCGATGAACCGCCAACCGCGACGGGTCCGGTATCGCCGGACCGACCCTCGGGGATCGTCCGCAGGGGAGGGCTTCCGAGCCCTGTCTCCGCGCCGCTCCTCTCGCGTGGACACGACTTCAGAATGGCTCATCCACATCGGTCTCCGGATCAAACGACGGCCCAATCGAGGCCGAAAAGCCCGATGCGCCGCCGGGTCTCAGGTTCCATTCGTCCACGAGTTCCGCCGGGATTTCATTCAGGAACCTGGATCTTCCGAGGAGCGTCATGCCCTGTCCGGCGGTGACACGGAGCAGGGGATAAACCAGGTAGAGCTCGTCCCGGGCACGAGTCACCGCCACGTAGAACAGACGGCGTTCCTCCTCCTCCGAATCAGGATCGTCGAGCGATCGCGCCGAAGGAAACAGGCCATCCCCGAGCATGATCACAAAGACGACCTGGAACTCGAGTCCCTTGGCCTGGTGGACGGTGGTCAACCGGACGCGGTCATCGTCCGCGGCGGCCGTCCGTTGTTCCGCTTCGGCCTCGAGGTTGTTGAGCAGCGACAACTGGGTCAGAAAATCGGTCAAGGATTCGAACTGCCCGGCGTAGAGCGCCAATTGTTCGAGATCCTCAAGCCGGGCTGGGGCATTGGGAAAGGAGTCGCGAGCATAGTCTTCATAGAAGGCCTCGATCACCAGGCGGATCATGGTTCCCGGCTCGCGGACACGGGCGGGTTGTTCCAACTGAAATACGGTGGCTGCCAGTTGGGCCCATGCGACCGCCGCCTTTCTTGGCACCCCTGCCTTCAGCGCCATCAGGGAGTCCGCGACGGAAGCCGGTGTCCCTGCGGGTTCCTTGCGTGCCAGGGCACGCCCGGCGGCGTAAGCCGTCCACAGCTTCTCCGCGGCCTTGGGACCGATGCCGGGCAGGAGCAGAACGATGCGGCGGTAGGCGAGTTCGTCATCCGGGTTGGCCACCAGCTTGAGCCAGGCGGCGACGTCTTTGATGTGGGCCTGCTCAAAGAAGCGAATGCCGCTGGTGATCACAAACGGGATGTTCCGTCGGGTCAGTTCCAATTGAAGCTCCAGGGCGTGAAAATGCGAACGGTACAGGATCGCGATCTGCGACAGGGAAATGCCCTCCTCGTGGAGCTCCACCACCCGCTGGGCGACGAATCCCGCCTGCTGGTGTGCGTCTTCGCAAGGGATCACGGCGGGCTTGAGGCCGGGCCGGCGTGACGCGGTGAGATGCTTCCGATACTGCTGCGCGTTGGGGGCGATCGCCGCATTGGCCACCTCGAGGATCTCGGGTGTGCTGCGGTAATTGACCTCGATCTTAAAGACACTCGCGCCCGGATACCGGCGCGGGAATTCCAGGATGTTTCGGAAATTCGCCCCGCGCCATGAGTAGATGCTCTGCGAATCGTCGCCGACCACCATGACGTTGTGGTGAACGGCGCCAATGAGGTCGATGAGATCACTCTGGATCTGGTTCGTGTCCTGGTATTCGTCGACGAGCACCCATTGGAATCGCCGCTGGTATCGCTCGCGCACCTCGGAATCCTGTTCGAAGAGCCGCAGCCATAACGCCAGGAGGTCGTCAAAATCCATGACGTTGGCGGCCTTCTTTCGACGGGCATACAGGACCGCGATGGCGTCAATCCCCTCCGCCGCACGCTCGAGTTCGCGATGATACCGCTCGAGGATCGACCTCAACGGCCGCCGTTCATTGATGGAGCGAGACAGGACATCGGCGATGACGCCGGCCTTGGGCAGCCTCCAGGCCGGGGTGTCCTCGGCCACGACCCCCATGCAGGACTTCAGCAGGCTCTCGGAATCGTCCCGGTCCAGAATCGTGTAATCCGGGCGATAGCCCAGCGGTTCGGCATTGGAACGAAGCACCCGCGCGCCAATGGAGTGAAAGGTCCCGCCCCACAGATTCGACAATTCGGCGCCAAGGAGATCCGCGACGCGGCGCATCATCTCGCGGGCGGCCTTGTTCGTGAAGGTCAGCAGCAGGATCCGCTCCGCGGCAACTCCCTGCTCCAGGAGGTACGCCACCCGGTAGACGAGGGTGCGTGTCTTGCCGGAACCGGCCCCCGCCAGGACCAGCGCCGGACCGGGCGGGGCCTGCACGGCGGCCACCTGCTGAGGATTCAATTCCGCCGCGTAATCGATCCTGAGATCGGCCTGGCGGTGAAACGGTTGCAGCACGTAATCGCGTGCCATGGCGCCAGTGAACCGCAAACCCTCGCCCATGGCGACGCCATCGCGCGGGTTTCCTGCGGGGACAGGACCGTTCAACTCCACCAGGAAACGGCGCGCCCGACCGCGGATCGCATCGAGAGCGCATTGATGTCGTGAAAACGGCTTGTGAGGGTGCGGGTCGGAATGAAGAAAGGAGACTGGCTGGAAAAGCAACAGACCGTTCCCTCCCGGCAGGGCCGGTCCATGCGCGGGGGCGGCTCCGCCGTCGGCGGGCCTCGAAACCTCGAATCAGGCGGCAACCGGGACCGGTCGCCGGGTGCGAATCAGGTGCACCATCTCGTCCATCAGGACCAACCGCTGGCGCTTGTACATCTCAACGGTCTCATCGCATTTGGGTTCGATGTTCTCGTCGGCCAGTCGGATCTGGTGATCCACCTCCCGGTACTTCGCCATGAGATCCTGGAATTGCGAGTCTGTGGCGGAGAGCCGGTTGATGTCCTCCCGGTACTCCGGGAGTTCATCGGCGAGGTGGTGGAATAAATTGTGCATAAGCCTGGGATCGACTCGCGGAAGTAATAGTCCTGCCACCCCCAACTGGCCAGCCAAAGATTGGGCCGATTTGAACGGGATGTCGGTCCTTCAACTTCGGTGTGGCGCCAGCGCAACGCGGGATTACGGTCTTTGACGTGACTCCCTCACATCGGCGCTGGTGGTCCGCCTTGTGGAGTATTCCCGGATGCAGTCGCCCCTCGAATATTGGAGAGAATGCGAGTCCCAACCCGGACATCCCGCGGGACACCCCCTCCAGGCAAATGCCCGAGGGGCTGGGACGCGACATCACCCACCCGGGGGTGCTCGCCGCCATGCGGGATGTGCCTCGGCACGAATTCGTTCCCGCGGAAGTGCAGGCGAGTGCCTACGGGGATCACCCGTTGCCCATCGGACACGGCCAGACCATCTCGCAACCGTACATCGTGGCCCTGATGACCCAGTTGCTCGACCCCCAACCCGACGACCGGGTCCTCGAAATCGGGACGGGATCCGGCTACCAGGCTGCCGTCCTCGCACGGATCGTCGCTCACGTGTACAGCATCGAGATCGTCGAGGAACTCGCCCGCCGCGCCACGGCGACTTTCAACCGCCTCGCGATCGCCAACATCACCGTCCGCAGCGGCAACGGCCACCGGGGCTGGCCCGAAGAGGCCCCGTTTGACGCGGTCATCGTCACCTGCGCGCCCCGTGTCGTCCCGGCAACCCTGATCGATCAACTCGCCGAGGGGGGGCGCATGGTCATCCCGGTCGGTGACCTCGAATTCGGACAGGAGCTCTATTGGTTCGAAAAACAAGGCGGACGACTGCAGCAGCGCGCCGTCCTTCCGGTCCGGTTTGTCCCGATGACCGGCGGCGCGGCCGATACTTTCGACGCGCGCTGACACAGCGGCTTCCGTCAGGGGCTCAATCCCGCATTCCCCTTTCTTGTGCTGATGAACCCGGAAACCCCGCGGTGGGTGCGGTGCGGGTCGGATCGGAGCGCGTGCCCCGTCGGGTCACGCAGCCTCACGACGACGGCGGCTGAATTCCCGGATCGCCGAGCGGTCCGAGTGCCGCGGCGCGCCCGCGGGGGACCCGATCACAGTGGTAGGCGATGAAACCCTGAAGATACCTGGAAAGGGACCGAAGGCACGCTCCGCTCAGAGACCGATCGTCATCGCCCCAACCGCCGGTGAGCAGTGCGACGGCGCCCGCCCGGCACTCGGGCGGCAATGATTCGCGTTGGAGGTCCGGAAGGAGGCCCAAACCGGCCAGGTGCTTCAATTCCAGGGCCAGGATGATTTGCGGCGACGGCGGCCCGGCATCCACCCGTTCGAGGAACCCCCGAAACAGCCCCCAGAGTCCCGGAAGCGGTGTATCGGTCTCGGTTGTTGACTCGAGGAGGGCCGCACCGTAAGCGGCCTGGCTAAGGCGGTGCCAGTCCGTCCGGAGCGCGGGAAAGGTCTTCCGCAATGCCACCTCCCGCAGGTAGTGAAGGTCACTGGTGCGGGCGCGCTGAAAAGTGAATTCCGCCTCGAAGAACAAATCCAGCTTACCACGGAACGAACTCCTGGGCCGGCGTGCCCCGCGAGCGACGGTTGCGACCCGTCCCGCTGCCTCGGTAAGCCAATGCACGATCAGCGACGTCTCCGTCAGGCATCGCGTCCTCAGGACCACTCCGATCGCCCGTTCCTCCATGGCGTGGCGCCGGTGTCAAACCCGCGGCAAACGGCCGGATTGTCGCCCCGCCCCCGCCGGCCCTCGACGTCCCGCGGCGCCGCCGCGTCGAGGACGGCGACGAGCCACGACCGCCGGCAGACCATACACCCGGGCGAGGCGGCGAAGTCTCCGGTCTTCCTCGCGTTTCATCACGCGGCGGGCGGCGGGTTCGATGTCGTCGTGTCCCTGCAGGTGCAGGACCCCATGCACCAGGTACCGCAGGAGTTCATGGGCGGGCGTGGTCTGGAATTGCCGGGCATGAACGGCGGCGTCATCGAGGCTCACGAAGATCTCTCCGTTCAGCGGTTCATCGGGTGCGACACGATGATCGAAGGTGATGACATCCGTGGAGCCGACGTGCCGAAGCCAGCGGTGATTGAGTTGCCCCATCTTGGCGGCGCCGATGAGGTGGATGCCCAGTTGCCACGATTGCAGGCCGAGTTCGTCGGCCAGGAGGGCCGCGGCCACCCGGCGGAGGGCTCGGACATCGACCTGCCATCGACGCTGGCCATTCCGGACGACGAGTTCCCCCTTCATTCCGGCTCGGTCCGGCGGTGACGCCGGTGCTCTTCGTAGGCGGAGATGATCCTCTGAACAAGCGGGTGCCGGACGATGTCGCGCCGGCTGAACTCGCAGATGGCGATACCCTCGATGCCGCGGAGGGCCCGGGCGGCCTCGAGCAGCCCGGACGGTCGATTCTTGGGCAGATCGATCTGGGTCGGATCCCCCGTGATCACCGCCTTCGAACTGAATCCCAAACGGGTCAGGAACATGAACATCTGCTCAGCGGTGGAGTTCTGGGCCTCGTCAAGAATGATGAACGCGTTGTTCAAGGTCCGCCCGCGCATGTAGGCGAGCGGCGCGATCTCGATCACCCCGCGCTCGGTGTTCTTCTCAATCTCGTCCGCCGGCATCATGTCGTGGAGGGCGTCGTGCAGGGGACGCAGGTACGGCGCGATCTTTTCGTACAGGTCGCCCGGCAGAAATCCGAGGGCCTCCCCTGCCTCGACCGCGGGTCGCGTCAGGATGATGCGGGCGACCTTCTCCTCGCGAAGAGCGGCCACGGCCATCGCCATGGCGAGGTACGTTTTGCCCGTGCCGGCAGGACCCACGCCGAGGGTGAGGTCGTGCTGGCGGATGGCCTCGACATACCGCTTCTGGCCGGTCGTTTTGGGTGTGACCTGCGCCTTTCGGGCGGAGGTCTCGATCCGCGTGTCGAAAAGGTTTGCCAGTGCCTCCGCCCCCTCGTGCTGGACGACATTCAGGGCATAGGCGAACTCCTTGTTGCGAATGGGCTGCCCGCCCCGGGCCGACGTGTCGAGCAATTCGAAGAGACGCCGCGCCCGTGCCACGGTGTCCGTGGGTCCTTCCAGTTTGATCCATCCCTCGCGTGCGGTGACTTTTACCGACAACGCCCGTTCGAGTGCCTGAAGGTTGCGCGGGTCGTTGTTGAACAACTGCTGGGCGTGACGGGCGCTCTCGAAGTGGAGGATCTCCTCGATGGTCGGATTCACGGCGCGGATTTCTCCTCGGTGAGGGCCGCGCGCAGCCGGGCCGCCACCTCCTGGAGGGCCTGGGGCAGGACGGTTGTGCCCGCCAGCACAGGCATGAAATTGGTGTCGCCCTGCCAGCGAGGAACGACGTGGAGGTGGAGGTGCTCGACGATCCCCGCCCCGGCGATCCGACCCAGATTCATGCCAACATTGAAGCCCTCGGCCCGCAGGGCCCTGCGCTGAGCCGCCATGCAACGCCGCGCCACCTGCATCAGTTCCAGGAGTTCCTCTTCCGTCAGTTCCTCCATGCCGGCCACCTGTCGGTAGGGCACCACCATAAGGTGGCCCCCGTTATACGGGTGACTGTTGAGCAGCGCGTAGCAGGTGCGAGCCCGGGTGACAACAAGGTTCGCCTCGTCGTCCGACGATTCAGCGATCTGCTTGAAAACCGACGCCTCGCCCGCCTGGCGCTTCGGCGCGAGGATGTACTCGATCCGCCACGGGGCATGGAGGTGCTCCATCGCGTCCAGCCTAGGCAGGGCCCCGACCCAAGTCAAAACGGGGGTCGTCGGCAGCGTCGGCAGCATCGACTGCGTCGCCTTGCGCGGCGCCGCCAGCATCCTCCACCTCCAGGAGCCGCTCCAAATAGACCACGTCCAGCCAGCGACCGAACTTGTGGCCGACCTGCCGAAAGTGCCCGACCTTCTCAAATCCGAATCGGGCGTGCAGGCGCAGGCTGGCCTCGTTCGTGGCATCCACGCCGGCAATGATGGCGTGAAATCCCCGAAGACGCGCCGCTTCGATGAGCGGGTTTAGCAGGCGCGATCCGAGACCGCGCCCCCTGAAATCGGCGGCGACATAGACCGAATTCTCAACCGTGAATCGATAGCCGTACCGGTCGTGGTACCGGCTGAGCGAGCTCCACCCGAGAACCACATGCTTTCGCTCCGCCACAAACACGGGCAAGCCATTGTCCTGGTGATCCTCGAACCACCGAATGCGATGCTCGAGCGTGCGGGGTTCAATGTCGTACGAGGCGGTCGTATTCTGGACCGCCTCGTTGTAGATCTCCAGAATCGCCGGACAATCCTCGCGGCGGGCGGGGCGGATTACACCTTCGGTCAGGACGGCGGGGCGGGCGGGCATGACAGGAACCGATCAGCGTCCAGGCCGCTTGGCGGGTGGCTCCCATGTGCGATTCCAATAGAGATCCCACATCTTCTCGAGCCGCACGAGTTCCACGTGGTTATCCGCGAAACTGACGTTCACCGCCCCGGGCAGCGTTCCCTTCGGATTGAAACTCCGCGGGGCGGAAGCGGCCGGAAACGCATGCCGGGGAATCGCGACGCGCGACAGGCCGCCGTCGCTGAATTTGTCGCCGTCGAACAGGTTGCGGGCGGGACGGTCGTTGACGTGCGGCCACGCATCGACCCAGATCGAATCCACGAAGAACGGGGTGCGCGATGGCTGAATGACGTCAGTCTCGGCGGCGAAGCGCTTTTCCTTTTCGGCGGTGGTGTACGGATCGTCGGAATACAACCAGCCATTCAGCGCGTAGCTCCCCTGGTAGTTGGTCGGGCTTCCGGAGACCAACCAGGCCCGTGTGGCCCAGCCCTCCGGGGCATTGTCGCGTCGCAACTGGACGGCGCTCCGTTCCGGGGCCGTCGGACAAAACCGGGTCTCCTTGATCGCATCGTACCGCACCATGAGGCGCCGCATCCACAGGTCCGGCCACTGGTCGTAGTGCACCGGTTTGCCTTCGTCGCTGAAGTACATGTAGTTCGCCAGGCCGATCTGCTTGAGGTTGTTCAGGCACTTGATGGCGTGGGCCTTCTCCTTGGCCTTGCCTAAGGCCGGCAGGAGCATCGCGGCGAGGATCGCGATGATCGCGATCACCACCAGCAGTTCGATCAGGGTGAACGCGGCCGCGAACGGTCGCGCATTTCCGGAGCGTTGGGACACATTCATGGATGACGAGCATGAAGCGTTTAGGCGAGCCGACCCTCTGTCTAGACCAATCTGCGGCGGCTTCGCCCGAAACGACACTTTCCGCGACCCTCTTCCGGGCGGCGGGTCCGGGTTGAACATCGAATCGGGACAGATTCGCGATCGCATCGGCGTGACGACCGCGACTCCCCCGCTGCCCGATCCAGCACTCCTCTCTCGCCCCGAAGAAGCCGACCCCGCAGAGTTGCAGCCTGACACGCATGAAGCGCACCTCTCGCACCCAGAAGGATGCCCGGAAGGAGGAGGTCATCTCGCGTTCCGGGCGGTTTCGCTCGGGACCCGCCGCCGAGGTGGCCGCATTCTCCGAGTCGATCCGGTTCGACCAGCGCCTCTGGCAACACGACATCCGGGGCTCCTGTGCCCATGCCCGAATGCTGACCGCCGTCGGACTTCTTACCACCGGGGAACGCGACGCGATCCTCGCGGGTCTCGCCACCATCGCCGACGAAATCCAGCGCGGCGTATTTCCCTGGAAACCCGAACTCGAGGACGTCCACATGAACATCGAGTCGGAACTGGCCCGCCGGGTGCCCGCCGGGGCCAAACTTCACACCGCCCGCTCCCGCAATGACCAAGTGACCCTGGACGTTCGCCTCTGGCTCCGCGAGGAGGTGACGGCCCTTGACCAGGAACTTGCCTGCCTCCAGGCCAGCCTCGTTTCCCTCGGCCGACGCCACGCCAGGGTCGTCATTCCCGGCTACACGCATTTACAACGGGGACAACCCGTCTACCTCGCCCATCACCTGCTCGCCTACGTGGAGATGCTCGCCCGGGACCGGGAGCGGCTCGGCGAGGGGGCCGATCGTGCGAATGTTTGTCCCCTGGGATCCGGCGCCCTCGCAGGAACCACCCTCCCCATCGATCGCGAGTTCGTCGCGCGAGAGCTGGGGTTCGTCGATGCGCGTGGCCGGCCGCGCCTCACCCGGAATTCCATGGACGCCGTCAGCGACCGGGACTTCGTCGTCGAGTTCTGCTCGACGGCAGCATTGGTGTCCCTCCACCTGAGCCGCCTTGCCGAGGACATGATCCTCTGGGCGACCGCCGAATTCCGGTTCGTCAGGATCTCGGATGCCTACACCACCGGCTCCTCGCTCATGCCTCAAAAGAGGAATCCCGACGTCGCCGAGCTGACACGAGGCAAGACCGGCCGGGTCATCGGCAATCTCGTCGCGTTGATGACCCTGCTGAAGGGATTGCCCATGACCTACAACCGCGACCTTCAGGAGGACAAGGAGCGCCTCTTTGACACCGCGGATACTGTCCGCGCCTGCGTGCGACTCATGGCGGGCATGATCGATCAGACCGAGGTCGATGCCGCCGCCTGCCGCGCCGCCGCCAGCGATCCGCAATTGCTCGCCACCGACCTCGCCGATTACCTCGTTCGCCACGGCGTTGCGTTTCGGCAGGCACATCACATCGTCGGTGCTATCGTGGCAATGGCCGAGGCGCGGCAACGACCCTTGAGCGCCCTGACGCTGGACGAACTCCACACCGCGTCCCCGGTCTTCGAAGCGGATGTGCGCAATGTCTTTGACCTGGACCAGGCGATGGAGCGCCGTTCCATTTCAGGCGCAACCGGCCCACGGGAAGTGGGCCGGCAACTCGCGCGTTGGGGAAGGATCCTGGGCCTCGATGCCGACACCCGCTCGATCAACCGATAACCGCAATTCGACTCCGGCATACGGCCGCGACCTTCGAGGCGGTCCTCTGGATCCAACTCCCGGCCCTCGAAGACCCTACGAGCCGCCCCCCGGCGCGTCATCGTCGGTGCCGCGAACAAAGTATCCGATTCGGCTTGCACGGTTTGGGCCGGCGTGGCTTAACGGCGCCCCGGTGTTCGGCGACAAGGGGCCACACCAAAACCCCACGAGGCCCCTGAAGCCTGCGGATCTGATGAACCCCCCGAAAAAGTCCGTCCCAAAGAAAAAGGCACCCAGGTCCAGTTCCTTGCCTGGACCGTCTCCTTCGAAGACCGGGGCGCCCGGGAAATCCACCGCCGGCCCGCGGTCCTCTTCCGCGCGTGAAGTCAAGGCGTCCGGGCGCGCGGCCCGGTCGACCTCTGACGCGCGCTCCCAGCGGAAGGTGACCGGAAAGCCCACGAGCAAGCCATCCGCCGCGACTGGCCGCGTGGCCTCCAGGCCAACTCCACCCCCCTCGTCGAAGGCCACGGCGAGTCCCGCTCGTCTGTCCACGTCCGCCACAAACCGATCCGCCACTCCGAATGCCCCCCGCCCGCGATCGGCCCCGCAAATCAGACGCACCGCCATCCCATCGAAGCCGGTGCCGTCGCTTCCAACCCCTGCCTCGAAGTCTCCACCCGCCTCCCCGGCGGCGCCTTCACCGTCTGCTGCTCCCGCAACCGTTGATCAACCCAAGTCACCCTCCATGCCGAAGCCCAAGCCGTCTCCTGGAAAATCACGTCGTCCAAAATCCGAAGCGCCGAAGCCATCTTCCTCCCCTTCAAAGCCCGCGGGCTCCCCGGCGTCTCCCGTTCCTTCTCCTTCCACAGCAAAGGCCACGACCTCCTCGACTGCCGCCGAGTCCTCCCCAAAAACCGGGGTGACGAAACCAACCGGACAGCCTGCGCCCGCAATACCCGCGGCTCCTCCACAGGGGTCGGAAAAGAAGGCCGTTCAGGGGGCGGGAAAAACCGGCACAACACCAGGGACTTCGCCAATCCCACCGACGGCCTCCCGCCCGGCGGCATCGGGTGCGCCGACTCCCGGCACCTCCAAGACCCGTCCAGCCCCGGCGCCCGCCAAACCGGTATCGACGCCCGCCGCGGCAAGCCCGTTAGGCGCGAAGCCGCCGCAGGCTCCGCTACCGTCAATTCTGCTGGAGGGCGACGCCTCGAAAGCAGGTCCACGGGCGCCTGCGACCGGAGGGCCGGGAGACCGCTACGTTCTCAGCTCGACAGCGCCGACGCCGATCCCGGGAAGCCCGGCGCCCGATCTCCTCCCGGCCTCCTACGGCACCGGACGGCTCCTCCTGGTCGCGCGCGACCCGCACTGGCTTTACGCCCATTGGGATCTCACGGACGAACAGCGTCGCGACTACAACCGACGTTCCGCCCGCGGTCACCTCGTCCTGCGCGTCTACGCCGGAGCCGATCCACAGGGCACTCCCCTTCTCGAACAGGACGTGCATCCGGAGTCCCGCAATTGGTTCCTCAACGTGCCCCGCGCCGGGACCCGGTACGTCGCCGAACTTGGATACGACACGCCCGGCAACGGATGGACCCGAATTTCGGTGTCGGCGGCGACCTTGACCCCGGCGGAGGAATTGTCGCCGGAGACATGGGTGCGATTCGAGACCTTGCCGATGGAAGTCCCGATGTCGACCCTGGTCGGCATCGTGAAATCGGCCCTTGCGGATCACATCCCCCTGGTCGAGGCGATTGCCCAACTGCGGGCCGCCGGTTATTTCGGACTGCCGCCAGTGGAAACGATGTCCGCGGGCGGATGGAGCGTTGAACAGGAGCAAGCCCTCGCCCGGGTGATCAGTACGGACGAGGTCCGGCGCGTCTGGATTGGGTCCCTCGAAATCACCGAGCTGATTCGCCGCCAACTCCTCCGGGGCATCTCCTCGGGAGAAGTTCCCATCAGCAGCCTGGGGCTTCCTGCCGGCATCTCGAGCGTATCGAGCCTCTCGAGTGGCTTTGGCGGGGTGCCGGGCGCGCGCGGGTTCTGGTTCAACGTGAATGCCGAACTCATTGTGTATGGCGCCACCGATCCGAAGGCCACCGTGACGATCGGCGATCGGACGATCCGGCTCCGACCGGACGGCACCTTCAGTTATCATTTCTCCCTGCCGGACGGTCAGTACGCCCTCCCCATCCGGGCGACCTCCCCCGATGGCATCGAAACGCGAAGCGCCGACCTGACGTTCGAGCGTGAGAGCGACTACCGGGGCGAGGTCGGGGCTCATCCTCAGGACGCTGTGCTGCGATCGCCTGCGCCGGAACACGTTGCCTGACGCGGCCGGGGACGGCATGGGCCGGCGTGAATGACAGGATCCGGATCCCGGCCTGGCACGCCCTCCTGCCGTCTCCCGACGCACCGGGAAGGCGGCTGCACCGGTGAAGGCTCTCGCGTTGAACTCTCCCGATACGCACCCTCCCCTCCATGCGCGGATACGTCTCGCTGATTCTCCATGCCCACCTCCCGTTCGTGCGGCACCCGGAGCACGAACGCTTTCTGGAGGAATCCTGGTTCCACGAGGCCATCACGGAGACCTACCTCCCGCTGCTCCAGGTCTTTCGTGGCTGGCGGCGGGACGGGATCCGCGCGCGATTGACCCTCACCCTCAGCCCGACACTCTGCGCGATGTTGCAGGACCCCCTGCTCTGTGACCGCTATGACCGTCACCTCGACGCGCGCATTCAACTCGCCGAACGCGAGACATTCCGGACCCACTGGGAACCCGGCTTTCGTGAGCTTGCGACGCTGTACCTGAGCCGGTTCCAGGAACTGCGGACCTGCTGGCTCCAATCCAGCCGCGACCTGGTGCGCGCCTTTCGCGACCTCCAGAATGACGGGATCCTGGAGATTATCACCACCGCGGCGACCCACGCCCTGCTTCCCCTCCTGGGCAGCCATCCCTCGTCGATTCGCGGGCAGATCCTCACCGCCCGCGATGACTACCGCCGCTGTTTCCACCGGGACCCCCAGGGCATCTGGCTGCCAGAATGCGCCTACGCCGCCGGACTCGAGACCGTTCTCCAGCAGGCCGGCCTGCGATGGTTTATCGTGGATGCTCACGGTCTCCTCCACGCCACGCCCCGGCCGCGTTTCGGGGTGTTCGCCCCGGTCTTCACCCCCAACGGCCTCGCCGCCTTCGGTCGGGACCTCGACTCCGCCCGACAGGTCTGGAGCCGCCAGGCCGGTTATCCGGGAGACGGTCGATATCGTGATTTCTACCGCGACATCGGTTTCGACCTCGAATTCGACTACGTCCGCCCCGCCCTGCCCTCGCCCGACGTGCGCGGCTTCACGGGGATCAAATACCACCGCATCTCGACCGATGCGCGTGGCGAAAAGGAACTCTATCGCCGGGACGCCGCCTGGCGCGCCGCCGATGAACACGCCGGTCAGTTCCTCCACGCGCGCATCGAGCAGGTGCGTGTCCTCGCCGACATCATGGGCAGGCCGCCGGTCGTCGTCTGTCCCTACGACGCGGAACTCTTCGGCCATTGGTGGTACGAGGGTCCGGAGTTCCTCGATCTCCTCGTGCGTAAGGCCGCTTGCGACCAGCAGGTCTTCCGCCTCGCCACACCCTTCGATTACCTGCGCGACCAATCGACGCAGCAGGTCGCCACACCGTCCGAATCGACCTGGGGCGAGGAAGGCTATTACCGCGTCTGGCTCAACGAGAGCAACGAATGGATCCTCCCGCACCTCGATGTGGCGATGGAGCGGATGCACCACCTCGCGAGGCGCTTTCCAGACCCCGACGCCCTCGAGCGCCGCGCGTTGAACCAGGCCGCCCGGGAGCTTCTCCTCGCCCAGGCGAGTGACTGGCCCTTCATCCTCCGCACGGGCACCAGTCCCGAATATGCCCGGCAGCGTGTGACCCAGCACCTCCTTCGGTTCATCGAGCTCCACGAGCAACTCACCACCACCCGGGTCGACGCCGCACGCCTGCGGGCCCTCGAGGAGATCGACACCCTCTTCCCCGAGGTCCACTTCGGACATTGGAGTTGAGCCAATCCGGCCTCCATCGTCCCGCACAACAGCAACATCGGGGCAAAAATCGCCAAGAAACGATTGGTCGCGCCCGCCCGCGCGCCCTGATGTTCAGGCGTGCTTATACGTGTCAGGGACGGGCGGACCGAAGGCTCCCACCCCCGTTATTGGATTGCCTTGCAGCGCAATCCGTTCTGGTCGTAGTCTGCGCTCGAGGATTCCTTCCCCCCCATGAGCCCCTTTCCCGTGGTCTCACGGTCCCTGGTCCCAGGATGGTTACGCCTGCGCCGACGGCCGTTCGCGTGGTTGTCCGCCGGCCTCGTGCTGGCGACGCTGGCGATCTCCTGCTCCACGACAACCCAGCGCATTGCGGTGGTCCCTCCCGCCATTCCAGGCGCAACCTACGTCGGTTCCGACACCTGCTCCCAGTGTCACGAGGCGATTACGAAACCGTTCTCCACGGCCACCCACGCCCGTCTCATCGCCCAGGGCACCAACGCGGTCAACGTCGGTTGCGAATCCTGCCACGGCCCGGGTAGCGTCCACGCCGAGTCCGGCGGCGCCGCCCGCACCATCCTCCACCCCGATCGCAATCCGGAGACCTGTTTCGCCTGCCACTCCAATCTCCGGGCCGAGTTCGCCCTTCCGTACCGCCACCCGGTGATGGAGCACCGGCTCGCGTGCAGCGCCTGCCACGCCTCCCACCAGGGAGACGCCATCCAAACCGGCGCATCCTCCCTGACCTCCGGGAACGACCTTTGCACGGGATGCCACCGGCCCCAGCGCGGCCCCCATGTCTTTGAGCACGAGGCCCTGCGCGAAGGATGTGTCACCTGCCACCGGCCACACGGCTCGGTCAATCAAAAGCTCCTCACGGAGCGCAATGCCGTCCTCTGCCTCAAATGCCACTTCCAGCAGCAGACCGCCGCTGGAAGAATTGCCATCGGCGCCATCGACCACACCGCGTTTCTGGCGCGTGGCACCTGCTGGAGCGCCGGTTGCCATGAAGCCGTTCACGGGTCCCAGGTGAGCTCCTCCCTCCGCTTCTAACCCGGATCAAGCATGACGATTCCGCACGTGCCCGCTCTCGCCGTCATCCGCGCCCGAACCTCGATCTACACCCTGCTTGCCGGGTGGGTGGCCCTCGGCCTCCCCCTCCCCTCGACCGTCTGCGCCGCAGAGGCGCCGACCCCGCCGCAACAGCCGGCGGCGACCGGGACGGAGGCCCAGCCATCGCAGGAGCCGGCAAACCCAGGCACACCCACCGAAACATCCACCGAAACCCCGGCGGAACCCGCGCCCGTCGAGGCCGCTCCCGGTGACTATCGGAACTGGTTCGATGTCTCCGTGGGCGGCTTGCTCGTTCGTGGAGACAAGGCGGCAGCGCAACGAAGGCTCGGCCTGCCCGCAAGCGCCTGGGGTGGCGTCGAGGATTTCCACTTCGAGAAGGACGTCGGCACGAACGGCCTTTTCCGATTGGACGGCCGGGGGATCTTCGACAACGAGGACTACCGGCTCCGGCTGGACTACACCGAGACCGGCAAGGGATACGTTCGCGCGGGGATTACCCAGTCCCGCACCTACAACGACGGCAGCGGCGGCTGGTTCCCCGGGGACGATCTCTGGTTCGACCTGTATGACGACAAATTCGAGGTCGTCCGCGGATCGGCCTTCATTGAGGCCGGCCTGCGAATGCCCAACATCCCGGAGATCACGATTCGTTATTCCCACGACTACCGTGACGGATTGACCGGCTCCACCCTCTGGGGCGGGTCGACACTGACCGGCGGCGCCGGCACCCGGGCCGTGGTTCCCGCCTTCCGAATCCTCGACGAGGAGACGGACACCGTCTCGCTTGACGTGCGCCACACCCTTGGCAACACCACCTTCGGCGGGACCTTCACCTACGAAAACACGGACATCGACAATTCCCTCAACCTACGGCGCCAGCCCTTCGAACCCTCGGACCGCTTCACGACCCAGACCGAACGCGTCCAGACCGATCTCTACAGCGCGCGCGCATTTGTCGAGTCGACCTTCAACGACCGGCTCCGCCTGACGGGCGCTTACATGTTCACCACGCTGGACACCGATTTCAGCGGCAGCCGGATCAATGGGTCCGACTACGACCCGGTCTATGACCCCGTGAACGCGCGGCGGGACGCTGGCTTCATCAATCTCGTGGGGGGATCGCAGCTCGACCAGCATGTCTGGACCCTGAACCTGATGTGGAACCCCTTCCCCAACGTCGCGGTCGTCCCCGCCATTCGTATCGAGGACCAGTCCCTCGATGGGCACTCCGATTGGGTCGACACCGGCGCCGAGGAGATCAGCCGCATGGCCGCCAACAACCGCGACATGCTCGATGTTTCGGAGCAGCTCGAGGTCCGTTACACGGGCATTACCAATGCCGTGCTCTACGCCCGCGGGGACTGGGTCGAGGGAGATGGCAATCTCCTCGAGACCCAGGTCGTCCGCGATACCGGCCTGGCCGAACTCTACCGGGATTCCGATTTCGATCGTTTTTCTCAGAAGTACTCGGTTGGCGCTCATTGGTATCCCCTGCGCCGCCTCAACGTCCACGCGCAGTACTATCACAAGATCCGCCGAAGCCGGTACAACGACAATGCGGCCACCTTCGTCAATCTCGACGGGGATTATCCCGGATTCATCGACGCGAATGACTTCGACACCGATGATGCGAACTTCCGGATTACCTGGCGTCCCATCGACAGCCTGACCCTCGTCACCCGCTACGATTTCCAGTTCAACACCATCAGCACACGGGGAACGGGCCTTGCCAGCCAGGGCAGCGCGCAGAACACGGCCCACATCATCGGTGAAACCCTCACCTGGACGCCCGTCAGCCGGCTCTACTTCCAGCCCGGCTTCAACTATGTGATCGACCGCACGACGACTCCGGCCGGCGGCGGGTCACCCGTGGAGAATGCCCGGAATGACTACTACAACGTCACATGCGTCGCGGGTCTCGTGGTCGACGATCGCACCGATCTCCAGGCCCAATACAGCTTCTATCGCGCCCACAATTACAACCCCGGCTTTGCCGCCTCCCTTCCCTACGGGGCCGGCGCCGAGGAACACGGCATCCTCGCCTCCCTGATCCGACGCATCAACCCGCGCCTCCGCGTCACGCTCAGGTACGGATTTTTTTCGAGTCGCGATGAGACGGCCGGGGGCCACAATGACTACGATGCCCATCTCGTGATGACCTCGGCTCATTACCTGTTCTAGCCAAACACCCTGAATCCCGGAACACCCGCACCCGTCAAAAATCCTGAACGCACCCATATCCCGCAAACCAACATGAAACTGACCCTACTGTCCGTCACGGCACTCGCTCTTCTGACCGCTTCCGTGAGCGCCGCCGAAGCCCCGGATCCCGCCACCGTCGCCACTTATAACAAGCTCTGCGCCGCCTGCCATGGCAAGGATGGCGCGGGCAAGACCACAATGGGCCGCAAGGTCGGCGCAAAAGACTACACGGATCCCAAGGTCGTGGCGGAGATGAAGGACGATCAGGCCATCAAACAGATCAAGGAGGGCATGAAGGACCCGAAGACCGGCAAGGAACTCATGAAACCCTTCGAAGGCAAAGTCAGCGACGCGGAGATCAAGGCGCTCCTCAAATACATGAAGTCCTTCGCCAAGAAGTAGCCGGCCCTCCCCTGCGGGCGGTCGCCCCGCCGCCCGGCCCTGAACGGGACGGCCGCCCAATAATGGCGGCCGTCCCGTTCCCGTGTGTCGCCGCCGCGGCCGTGTCACCCGCCCCTGCCCCGAACCCTCATGCGCCTTCTGTCCCCCGGAAAATCCCGTCTCTTTCGCAACTGGCTCAGCGCCGGCGGCGCCATTCTCGCCACCGCGGCGTTCTTTGCCTTTCTCCTCCTGTTTGCCATCGATGTCTTTGCGCGCCAGTCCAATCCTTATGTCGGCATCCTGGCCTATATTGTTGCCCCTGCATTCTTTCTCGCCGGCAGTTGCCTGATGTTCATCGGTTTCTGGTTGCACCGACGCCAGGAAATCCGGGGAGCCGGCAAAACCAGTCCGCTGGTGATCGACCTGACCCGTCCGCGAGACCGGCGGATCCTCCAGTTCTTTGTCGGCGGCGCCGTCGCTTTCCTGCTCGTCACCGCAATCGGCGTCACCCAGACCTATCACTACACGGAATCCACCAACTTCTGCGGACAGACCTGTCATGGGCCAATGCACCCGGAATACACGGCCTACCTGGTCTCGCCGCACGCCCGCGTCGCCTGCGTCGACTGCCATGTCGGTGCCGGCGCCGAATACTACGTCAAGGCCAAGATCAACGGCGTACATCAGCTCCTCGCGACCATCGCCAACGATTACCACCGGCCCATACCCACACCGGTCCACAACCTCCGACCCTCGCAGGATACCTGCGAGCAATGTCACTGGCCCGAAAAACTCTCGGGAAACCTGGAGCGCACCTATTCCCACTTTCTGTCGGACGAGAAAAACACGCCGTTCACCGTCCGCATGTTGCTTCGTGTCGGGGCCGCGGACATTCACTCCGCGCGCAATGCCCAGGCCAACGGCATTCACTGGCACATCAATTTTGCCAACAAGGTCGAGTATTACGCCTCCGACGCCCAAAGACAGGTCATCCCCTGGGTCCGCGTCACCCATGGGGACGGCACCACCACCACGTACCACTCCCCGGACTATACCGGGGACCCCGGGCCCGCCACGATCCGTCGCATGGACTGCCTGGATTGCCACAATCGTCCCGCCCACCGCTATCGGCCGCCGACAGAGTCCGTCGACGTCGCCCTGCGCGACGGACGCATCAGCCCCGGCGTCCCATGGATCAAGTCGAACCTGGTCGCGCTCTTGAGCACCCCTTACCCCTCGGAGGCCAGGGCCATCCAGGAAATCAGTGACCACATCCGCGGCATTTACAAGGACCGGCCCGAGGTTGAACGCATCGTCTCCGTCGCCCGCAACATCTACAGCGAAAGCTTCTTCCCCGAGATGAAGGCCGACTGGCGCGCGTATCCCGAAAACATAGGGCACAAGAACTGGCCGGGCTGCTTCCGCTGCCATGACGGGGAACACAAGACCTCCGACGGCCAGCGCACCATTGGCGGGAGCGATTGCAGCTCCTGCCATATCATTCTCGCCCAGGGCTCAACCCCCGAGGAGCTCGGCAAGCTCAGTGCGGAAGGCCACACATTTTTCCACATCGACTCGGAGTACACCGACCTCTCCTGCAACATCTGCCACACGGGTGGCCCGATGAAGGAATGAACCGAATGCACTTTTCTTGTCCATCGACGGCAAAAATTGTGCAGAAGAATTACTGGCACGACGGCGCCAAGATATGGTCAACTAATGATGGCCGCCGAGGCCGGACGCAGACGGATGAACGCAGCACACGCAATGAACCCCTGTTCGTACCGACGGTGAGGTCCGACCGGCCCCGGTGGCTCGATTGCCCCAACCCCCAACATGAGACCCGCGCTCCCCTACCCCAACCCCGTCCTCAGGCGCCTCGGGTGGACCCTGGTCGTTCTGGTTTCCCTTGCCGCCCGCGCCTCTGAAGCCCCGTCCGAAGGGCCCTCCCGGCCGGAGGACCTGCCCGCGGATTCCAAGGTCCTTCATAAGTGGGACGGCGGTGTGGACCCGCGTCCCAACATCACCTCGGTCCAGCGTTCCGAAACCGATCTCCTGCTCAAATGGACCGGCCTCGGCGGCCCTTACCACGTCGAGCGCCGAACCAGCGTGACCGATGGAAGCTGGACCGCCGTGGGTGACAACACGATGGACGACTCCCTCTCCGTCCCGCCCGATGGTGACATCGGTTTCCTCCGCATCCAGGGGCCCCGCCCGGATTATGTCGGCCAGAGTGTCTGTCGTGGCTGCCACATGGGCGTGCATGACAGCTGGGCCGAGACGGTCCATAGCGGCGCCTTGGAGACCCTGAAGCAGATCGGCCAGGGAGCGAACGCGGAGTGTCTGCCGTGTCACACCGTCGGGTTCGGGTTGCCCGGCGGTTTTGTCAGCGAGGACACAACACCCCGTCTGGCGGGAGTTCAGTGTGAAAACTGCCATGGCCCGGCCGGTCCCCATGTCTCCGATCCCGGCAATCTCGCCGTGCGCCCCGTCGTCAGCCAGGCCGCACTCACCTGCGGCGGCTGCCATACGGATTTTCATCACCCGACTTACGACGAATGGCTCGGCGCGGGGCACGCCCATGTAACCGAGGACGTGGCAAGCGGCTTCGTCAATCCCGACACCGCCGCCGCCGACGCGCGCATGCGCTCCTGCGGCACGTGCCATTCCGGCGCCGTCCGCCTCGCGCTGTTGAATGGCGCGAAGAATGGCGACGAGCACCCGCCGATGCCCTCGGGCGACCAGGCGGCGAACACGGCCATCACCTGCGCCGTCTGCCATACCGCCCACACGAAGACCGAATTCGGCTCGCAGCTTCGCAACCCGACCTACTCGACGAACTTCTTCTCCTACAGCACCTCGACGAACACGAATTTCACCCTGCAATACGATCCGCAGATCAACGTCTGCGGGCAATGCCATAACCAGCGCGGGGCCCGCTGGCAGGATACATCGCGGCCGCCGCATCATTCGCCTCAATACAACATGCTCGTCGGCCAGGTCGGCATTGACACCGGTCCCACACAACAGTCCTCCCACCAGAAGATCGCGAAGCAGTGCACGCACTGCCACACCCACCAGCATCAACCGTCGGAGCCCTCGGAGGATGAGCCCGTCTACACAGGCCACGGATTCAAGCCGTTGGTTGAGAATTGCGAACCGTGCCACACCCCGGAAGAAGCCGAGGCCTTCATCAGCTTCCGCCAGCGAACCACCAAGGCCCAGGAAGCCGAGGTCAAGACCCTTCTCGATACCTGGGGTCAAACCAAGGCGCCCGATCCTCTCCGGACCACATACGGCGTTCTGGCGTGGGAATTCAATAACGCCGGCCAGTTGAGCCTCTCGGACACCGGCGCTTCCCAGAAGGGACCCACCAGCGCCGAGCAGACAGTGGTCCCCGATGAGATCAAGCAGGCCCGCTTCTACCTTTACATGGTGGAGCATGACGGGAGCTACGGCGTCCACAACGCGATGTTCACCACCCATCTCCTCGACGAGGCAAAGAAACTCGTACAAGCCAAACTGGACGAACAGTAGCCGTCCAATCTCGCACGGGCCGAGCGAGCGCCCGGGTCTCCTGCGGTTGGGTTCAACGGCCGGCGGCGAAAACCGCCGGCCGTTCCTCTTCTTTACACAGATTCCGGGGTTCCGTGGAATCCAGGCTCCGACCCCGGCTCCGACCCGTTACTCCTCGGAGGGCCTCCGACTCAGGTGAAGAGACTCAAGATCAAACCAGACCTCACCCCGCACCGCCCGCAACTCACACACCAATTCGATGGCGGACGGACCCTTCGAGACTTCGAAGTCAAAGGCGACGGGTTTCCAGTCACTGTCGCCCGCGTTCTTCTGCCCCACTCGGTATCGGGAAATCCGGAGACCCGCGCCGGCCCGCGGATCATTGTCCGGAAAGACGACCCCTTCCGTCCGAAGCCGCGCCTCCAAGCGGTACTTCCCGTTCTCCAGGACCGCTGTGGTCCTCCAGGATGCCGTGCAACCCGACGACGTTGTGATGTGGAGCGTGGAGGGGACTTCCGCAGCCGCGGACGAGTCCAGGCTCGCGTCGCCCAGATCGATCCGGGAGATCCAGTTGGTCAGGAGAACCTCGTGGGAATCGTCGAAGTGGATCGGCGTCTCCGGCAGGAGCTGCTGCCGCAGGTTTGCGGCACGCTGTTGAAACAGGCGGATCAGGGTCCTCGCCTTCCTGCGCTGTTCACCCGCCTGCGACGAGTCAATGGTCTCGAGCGCGGCCTGCACTCTCTGACTGACCTCCCGAATCCGGCCGGTGATCGCGTCCATCCGAAAGACATTCGTCAGGAGTTGAGTCACCCGCTCCCGGTAGCGCTGGCGTGTCTCCGGCATCTCCAGGACGCACCGGGCAACCATCCCTTCGGCATCAGGAAAAACCGCTCCGTGAACGTCCCTCAAAACCTGGTCGAGCCCATGCGGCAAAAAGACCATTCGCCCCTTCCCGCGATCGTGAAAGATCCGAAAATTGTTGCGGTTCATGGTGTAACCGTCCCAGTGCCAGACCAGGGTCTCCATCGCCACGAATGACAAAAACCGGTCGAGATCGAGGGCGCGCTCGAGCGTCGCCAGCCGTTCCCGCGAGTCCGATTGGCGAACGGCGGCAGCCAGCGCGCGGAGCCCGGAGTGATCGTGCGGGTCGTCCCCCGAATTCGTGGGCATCCTCGTGGACACATCGAGGCCCGAATGCCCGTCGTAGACGTTCCCGGTTGGATCCTGAAAATAGCGCTTGAGAAACTGCTTATTGACTCCTTCGACCAGAACATAGAGGTGCCTCTCCCCGCCAAAGTCCACAATCGCATGGCCCGCCTGCGGCGTGGGGACGCCCGCCGCATCGAATAACTCGCGGCAGATCTTCTCCGAAAGATAGCTTCCATCCTGCACGGAACTGTTCAGGTGGATCTTTTTCAAGCCGTGGAACTTCTGGCCCTCCTTGAACTTGTCGAAATTCAGCGTGAAAGACGGCCGATCGTCCACCTGGCGAAAGCTGCCCGGGCCGCCCTTCAGGCGAATCGCCACGTCGGCATAGACGGTCGTCCCCTCGCGGAGGGTGGCGCGGACATACCGCCGCGGATTTCGGCGGAGCGCGTTCATGCCGTCCGCGGGTATTTCAATTCGAACGACGGGAATCTCGCAATCCGCGAAGAGATCGCGAGGAGGCACGGTCCGTGTCGTGTCGACGCTCAGCGCAGCAATGGCATCCCGGATCGGCGGGGAGACGGGTGGAAGCAATCCCGCAGCCTCGCCCGGTCCCCTGGGTGGGGAGCCCGCATCGGCGGCGTCGGCTCCCAGCGAGGACGGGTCCACGCCGTTGGCCCTGCCCTGGTCCTCCACCCAGCCCGTCTTCGGAATGTGAGTCTCCGCGGGTCGACGCCCACCATCTGCCGTGGAGAGCCACCGAAAGAAGGCCTTTTCCAGCGCGCCAGCAAGCGCGAGTCCGAGAACAACGGCGCACGCCAGGCTTACGATCTTACAACGGCTGAATCGGGCAGGCGTCAAACCCATGAAACTTTGGGGTCACTCGGTCAGCGGTGGCATGCCTTCGCGGCGGTCTCGATTCAGAAGGCGGATCAACTCGCGTCAATGCGGTTCAGCAATGATTTGTGCCTCGGTTCCCTCCATGACCCGCCGCAGGGCGGTGATCGTCTCCGCGGAGGGCTTGAAGTTTCCCGGTCGGTGGCCTTCGGCGATCATGAGCGGCGTCCAGCCGTATCGATTTGTCCGGTTCCACGCGTCGATGCGCTCGCCGTGGTCCGCGAGAAACTGCACAACCTTCGGAAGATTCTTATACGCGGCACCGTGCATCGCGGTTTCACCATTTTCATCGACCGCATTCACATCCACTCCGTGGTTTAGGAGGAACCGGGCGGCTTCGAGCACCTCGGGTTCCGTCCCAGCCGTTTCATTCGCCGCCGCGGCGCCGACACCGACGCCGCAGGCCACCATCAGCGGGGTGCAACCGTCGACATTCGCCAGTCGAGGATCCGCGCCCATGCTCACCAGCAACCGCATGTACGCCAGGTCCGCCGTTGCCGCCGCCATAAGGAAGGGCGTCGCGCCCTTCCGGCTGTACAAACCCGGTCCCGACCGCCCCTTCTTCAACCGCGCGTTCACATCCGACCCGTGTTCCACAAGTTTCCGAACGAATTCGAGCGTGCCCAGGCTGCCCGTGATCCGTGGCGGGGGAGCCCCGTCGTCTTCGCCGCGATTTGGCTTTCGCACCCAGGTCATGGCATGCAACGGGGTGAAGCCGGATCGCTGGTCATTGGGATCGGCGCCCGCCTCGAGTAATGTCACCGCGAGGTCAAAATGACCGTTCTCGAGCGCCATCATAAGCGCGCTCATCCCTTTCCTCGGGCCTTTGGCTGGGGACCTCCGCGGTTCGATGGGCTCGTTCACATCGGCGCCGCGCTTCAACAATGCCTGGATCACCGCCGTCCGTCCGTTGCGCGCCGCAAAAAACCATGGGGTGAATCCCGATTCGGAGAGTGTCGCGTGAAGATCCGCGCCCGCCGACAGAAGCAATTCAACCACGGCGGCATGCCCCTCGGCCGCGGCCCACATCAAGGCGGTCTGTCCATGCTCCTCCTTCGCATCGACCGGGCAACCGCGCGCCAGCAACGCCTCGACCGGGCCGGCGCATCCCGTCCGGGCTGCCGTCATCAGTGCCGTCTCGCCGCCCCGCACGGCAGCCTCGGGATCCGCCCCTGCGGCCAGGAGGCACTCGACCATGGGTCCATCCCCATTCTGGCAGCCCAGGAACAGGGGCGTGACGCCATAGCGGTTCGTTGCCTTCGCGTCCGCGCCGGCCTGCACCAGGCACCGGGCCGACTCGATATCATCGAAGTAGGCGGCCCAGTGCAACGCGGTCATTCCATCCACTTGCGGGACGGCGACACTCTCTCCCGCCTGAATCAGGGCGCGGAGACGGACGCTGTCGCGGTGTTCCATCGCGTCGGCAACAGCCGGACCGGCCGATTCGGCTGGAGCTTGAAGGCATGCGGCGAAGAGGAGCGACCACCGACCCGTCCGCGCCATGAGGAGCTTCCAAGCTCCGGACAGGCGCGCGCTGCAAACCTTGAGCCGCGGACGGGGAACCCTCACCCGCCCTCCGGGCACCCCCTCCCATCCCATGGGAGAGGGATGGGGTGAGGGCCGGTTCATGGGAAGCCCCGTCTTCAAATCGACAGCGGGTCGAAGACTTCCTCGAGCTTTCCTGTGCTGTCGGCGAACGAATCGCGCTGAATGCCGACCTTCTCGAGAAGGGTCAGGTGCAGGTTGGCGAGCGGCTTTGGCTTGTCATAGCGGATGTGCCGTCCGCCCTTCATGCCGCCGGCGGCACCCCCGGCGACAAGGATCGGCAGATTGGTGTGATCATGGACATTCGGGTTGCCGATGCCGCTGCCGTAGAGGAACAAGGAATGGTCGAGCAGCGTTCCATCGCCGTCCGCCGTCGCCTTCAGCTTTTGGAGGAACCCGGCAAACAACGAGACATGGAAGTGGTTGATCTTCGCCATGCGCGCAATCTTCCCCGGATCGTTTCCGTGATGGGAGAGCGGATGATGCGGATCGGGAACACCGATTTCCGGGTAGGTGCGATTGCTTGTCTCGCGGGCGAGTTGAAAGGTGATCACCCGGGTCACGTCGCCCTGAAGCGCGAGCACCTGAAGGTCAAACATCAGACGCGCGTGATCAGCGTAGGCGGCCGGCACGCCCACAGGCCTGTCGAGGTCCGGAAGCGGGTTGTCGGCCGCGTCGGCCTCTGCCCTCTGGATCCGGCGTTCAACCTCCCGCACCGAATCCAGGTAGTTGTCCACCCGCGCGCGATCCGAGGGTCCGAGTTGCCGATTCAACCGCGCGATATCCTCGTTGAACCAGTCCAGGAGACTCGCCTTGCGACGAAGAACCGCCCGACGCTCGGCCACGCTGCCGCCCTCGCCGAAAAGGGTTTCGAACACGATGCGCGGATGCGCCTCGGCAGGGAGGGGCGTCGTCGGCGATGACCACGACAGGTTGTTCTGATAGACGCAGGCGTAGCCGTTGTCACACTGGCCGACCACCTGGAGCAAGTCCATCGCCAGTTCGAGCGACGGGAGTTGAGTCTCCTTGCCCAGTTGCTTCGCCGCGATCTGGTCCACCGTGGTCCCGAGATAATAATCCGAACTCTCGGTGAGTTTGGCCTTCGCCGCGCTCAGAAACGCCGCGTTGGAGGTTGCATGGCTCCCGGGATAGGCATTCTGCAACTCCAGGTTGGTCACGACCGTGACGTGTTCGCGAACCGGCGCCAATGAACTCAGGATCTCCGGAAGGTTTCCCAGATCCTCGCCCGGCGGCGTCCAACGCGTGATGTCACAGCCCATCGGCATGAACACGAACCCGAGGCGCCGCACCGGGTTCGAGGCCGTCCGCGTGGCGGCGGTTGCCGCCGGAACCATGGCGTCGAGCAGCGGAAGGGCCAGGGTGGCCCCCATGCTTCGGAGAAACGTTCGACGCGGCAGGGCTTTCTTCGTGATGATCATGGCGATCTCCTCATGGTGAACGGTGTGGAACGGGCAATGCCAGCAACGATGGATGAGAATCGATACCCCTTCGCCCGGGATTCCCGGACGATCCCGCGGACCGCGGGCGCATCAAACGTCTCCACGCCGCGTCCCAGGGCGTAGGTCATCAGTTTTTCCGTCAGCGTGCTGACGAAAACCTCCGGGCGCTCCAGGAGGCCTTCCTCCAGACCCGATACTCCCCGAAAAGTGCTTCCGTCAGGAAGGCCGCCGGAATTGTCGATCGGCTCCCCTTCTTCCAGCGATCGCCAATGCCCGACGGCATCAAAGTTCTCCAGGGAGAATCCCGCCGGGTCCATGGCATCATGGCAACTCGCACAGACGGCATTCGCCCGATGCTCCGCCAGTCGAGCCCGTACCGACAGCGTGGCGTCGACCGTGTTATCCTTGAGCGCGGGGACATTCGGAAGCGGGGGCGGGGGCGGGGTTCCTATCAGATTATCCAGGATCCATTTGCCGCGGCGGACGGGCGACGTGCGCGTCGCATAGGACGTAACCGTCAGGAGGCTTCCCTGTCGCAGCAGACCTCCGCGTTCGCTTTCCGGGCCCAGCGAGACACGCCGAAAGCGACTGCCGTACACGTGAGGAATTCCATAGTGCTTTGCGAGTCGCTCATTGAGGAAGGTGTAATCCGACTTCAGCAGGTCCGTCACACATCGGTCCTCCCGCACGACACTGTCGAAGAAGAGTTCCGTCTCCTTCCGGAGCGCCTGGCGCAGGTTGTCATCAAAATCCGGAAACAGGCGCATGTCGGGCGTGATGCTCTCCAGGTTGCGCAGTTGAAGCCATTGGCCGGCGAAATTCCGCGCCAACGCCAGCGACCGCTTGTCGGCGAGCATTCGGAGGACCTGCCGCTCCAGTTCGTCCGGATCATGCAACCGGCCGCAAGCCGCGGAGGCGAGCAGAGCCTCATCGGGAATGCTGCTCCAAAGAAAGAAGGAAAGACGCGAGGCGAGATCGAGGTCGGTCACCCGATAAACCGTGCCTGGCGGGACTCCCTCCGGGTCGCGTTCAATCCGGAAAAGAAACTCCGGGCTCACGAGAACGGCGCTCAGGGCTGACTCGATCCCTGCCTCGAACCCGCCGCTCGCCTTCGATTCCTCGTAGAACTGCATCGGGCGTTCGAGGTCGGCCGCGGCCACCGGACGCCGGTAGGCGCGGCGCATGAGGCGGGTCAGGATCTCCTTCGCGCACGCGTCGTCTTCATCCGCGCTCGCGGGCATGCGAACCAGAATGCGATCGCGGCTCGCGCTGTGGCCGGCACCCGAGGAGTTGTAGGGTCCATTGATGGAAACCTGGTAGATCGCGGGCCCGAGCCGCGGATGCCGATGATGATTGAAGTGGGCGTTGTAAGGCTGGCGAAGGGTTTCGAGCAGCGAGGAAGACTGCCGGAGGAACGTCACCCCAAGTTCATGGAGGCCGGCCCGCACCGGAATCCGCGCCTTCAGGTGCGCATCCACCGAGTCGAAGTCCTTGTTGGGACCCTCGGGTGGGACGACGGTGAACACCTGGACCCGCTCCCGGTCCAGCAACACCTCCAGCTCATGTGGCCGGGTCAGGCCTTCCACCTCCTCGTTGCGATCGCGTGTCAGGCGGATCTGAACGTCGTAGTCGCCGTCCCGCGGAAAAGTGTAGGGGATCAGCGCGCCGCCCCGCGTGCCCACCGGCAGTTCTTCCACGCGGGAATCCTGCGTCAGGTCGGCTCGAAGCCGGAAGGTGTCGCCACCCGGAGCCCGGCTCGCCCTGCCGAGCGCCATGCGACTGATCTTCTGCGCCGCCGTGATGTAGCGGTCGAGCAGCGTCGGCGACAGATCGCCCACCGTGATGTTGTCGAACCCGTGGCTGGACTCGTCCTGGGGCAAAAGCGCCGCCGCGTCGATTTCCAACCCCAGGAGATCGCGAATCGCATCCTGGTATTCCGTCCGGTTAAGACGCCGGAAGGTCTGCGTCCGCCCCGGATTCGGATGTCCCGCCGCCGCGGCGTCCAGTGTGGATTCCAACTGCCCCAGGACCGTCGCGAGGTTGTCCGGGTCCGGTCGCCTCTTCCGTGGCGGCGGCATCTGACCGGTGCGGAGCTTGCGCACGACCTTCTCCCAGGTGTCCGCATGATCCGCCACGCGATCGCCGCAAACGCTCTCGAGATCGAGGCCGCCCTTCTTCAGATCGGCGTCATGACAGTCGGTGCAATACTCCCGCACCATGGACTGTGGGGACGCCTCGGCGGGGACCGGCTTCGAACCGGCTGGCGGCGAGGCGCGGGGTTCTGTCGCCGCGGCCCGTGGCATCAGGACCGGGACAGAGAGAACCAGCGTCAGCCAGAGCCCCTTTGCGCCTATACGCGCCATGGCCGGACACTAAAAACCCGTTGGGGGCTGGGTGCACGATGAAAAATCCTCGAATCGAGGACGGGCGTCGCCTTGGGCCTCCCGGTTCCTGCCCTCTTTTCGATGGGTTCATGAGGTTCTTCTTTCCCTGGAGGCGATTGGATCGCAAAGGATCGCTGCCTGGCCGACATCCCGGACGCATCTTCGCGTCAATTCAGTGGCGTCTCCCGAGGAGCAGGAACAAAAGGAGACCACACGCCTCCATTCCATCCATGAATGCACCCTCTCTTCATCCGTGTTCCTGCGGCTGCTGTCGATCGGCGGCCAGTCCCGGTCTGGCACCCTCCGCGCTCGCGGCGATGGTGCCGGCGTCCAGGTCGGCCGGCGAAGGTCCGACCCCGGCTCTTATTGGCCACTCGCGCCGGACCTTCCTCCAGAGCGTCGGGGTGGCGTCCCTCGCCACCCTTGCCCTTTCAAGAATCGCCGACGCGGCGGACGCCCCTGCAAGCGAGAGTGAACTGCCGCGTTTGATGAAGCGTCTTCGGGTCCAGCCGGTGTTCACCTACAGCGTTCCTCAGCGCCGCGAAGCCACAAGCTGGCGGGAATGGGGGGGCATCCAGACCGAGGCCGGTGCGAACGAGGAACGCGCGCGAATCGAGAAGGAATTGCTTCGAATCGGCGGAGAGGCCGAATTCGATCTCGACGTTCTACCCCTCCGGACCGTCCGCTCACTGGACGCGGCGGATGCGATTCGAGGTGGCGATCACGATGTTCTCCTCCTGTACGCCGCGGGAGGCAGCGGGCAGTTGCTCGAACGGATGATCAGACCCGACGGCTGGAACCTGATGTTCCTCCGCCATGATTCCGGGCCGGTCTACTTGTGGTATGAAATCGTTCATCCGCGGCTCTTGAGAAGGACCGTTGACGAATACAGCAAACCCGGACTCGCCCCGCAGGATGTCGTGGTGGATGAACCGGCGGATCTGGTCTGGCGCCTGAGGGCCCTGCACGGCCTGAAGAACACGCTCGGCAAGCGCATCGTCGCCATCGGCGGCGGTTCCGGCTGGGGCGCCGGCGGCCAGCAGGCTCCGGAGATCGCGGCACGACTGTGGAAGCTCGAAATCGTGGATTACCCCTACTCTCAACTCGAACCCCGCCTCAAAGCCGCCTTCGCCGATGAGGCGCGCGTGTCCCGTGGCCGTGAGGCGGCGCGGTCGTATCTGCGCGCAGGCGGCGCCCGATTGGAGACGGATCGCGGATTCCTCGACAACTCCTTCGTCCTGCTCGAGGTGATGAAAGACATCCTGAGGGAGGCCGGGACCGACGCACTGACCGTCAACCAGTGCATGGGCACGATCATCGGGATGTCCAAAACAACCGCATGCCTTCCATTGAGCGTCATCAACGACAGCGGCTGTCTCGCCTTCTGCGAATCCGACTTTGTCGTCATCCCCGCAGGCATCCTCCTGCACTACGTCTCCGGAAAACCGGTCTTCCTCAATGACCCGACCTATCCGCACGGGGACTCTGTGACTCTCGCCCATTGCACCGCACCCCGTAAGATGGATGGCCGGCACACCGAACCCGCCCGTTTGCTGACCCACTTCGAATCGGATTATGGGGTCGCGCCGAAGGTGGAGATGAAGCTCGGTCAGAGGGTCACGAACCTGATTCCGGATTTCGCCTGTCACCACTGGGTCGGTTTCACGGGAACCATCACCGCGAACCCGTTCCTTGACATCTGCCGCTCCCAAATCGATGTCCGAATCGAGGGCGACGCCCACGCCCTTCTCCAGGAGATGAAGGGATTCCATTGGATGACCGCCTATGGCGAATACCTTCGCGAGACGGAATTCGCCCTGGGTAAGCTCGGTGTGAGTCTCCTCAACATCAGCGAGGGACCCGCGAAGATGGCCGCCGCCGGCGGCGGCTTTGCCAATGGCGGAAGCTAAGAGCTCGTCTGAGTGCGCCTTTCCACGGCGCACTCAGGCGGGGTCTAAGGCCGCAATCGATCGTCCCCCCCAATAACCCCGACCCTGAGTCCCTCAACGCATACAGGTCTCCCGCAAACCCCCGCAACCGCCGCGCACCCGTCTTCCGCTTCGGCCCGAATCTCTCCCGGTACCGGGCGAAGATCTCATCGACAAACCCCCGCGACCCAAACACCGCACCATCCACGAAGTACCGCACCCGCAAGCGCAGATAATCCCGCAACGGCAGCCGGCCTTTGGCCGCCACAACCGCCAGCACCTGCTCCCGGTCGAAGCCCCGCCGCATCGGCATGCCGTCCTCGCGGACTCCCTCGTCCTCCAATCCCTGTTCGAAGAGCCACTGCCGGTAGACCTCCAGGGCCTTTGTCTGGCTGAGTTCCCCCTGGCCCAACCCCCGCAGGACGGTCACATAGCCCCGGCCGCGGCCTCTCGCCACCGCTGCCGCATACCCGCACCACCGGTAATCCTTGGGATCATCCACCAACCCCGCCCGCACCGGGTTCAGGTCGATATACGCCGCCATGGTCGCCAGCGCCTGTCCGGCCCCGTCCACCAGCACGCTTCGGAATCGTTCCTCCCACAGCGTCCCCTTGCGGCCGTGGCGGCGATTGAACGTCTGGGTGAAGCGTTGTTTGAGCAACTTCATGAAGGCGCTCACGTCCCACATCCGTCCCAGGATCTTCTGGCGGAAGGCCTCGTAAGCGGCGGGACTCTCCCGGAGCGCCTCGAACTGTTGGCGGATCGTTCCCGCCTGGTTCATCCCCGAGAGCCCTTCCAAGCGCCGAAGGATCTCCGCCTCCGGCAACCCCTCCACCGGCCGTTCGGGCACCTCCAGGAGGAGGTGGAAGTGATTGGAAAGGACGCAGTAGGTGAGGATATGGACCCCGCAGAAGGTCTCATATTCGTGCATGAGCGAGACGAAAAGTTCCTTGGCGTCATCATCCAGGAGGAACTGCCGGTCCACGACCCGGGACACGCAATGATACCAGGCCGGCTGCAATGAGGACGGTACTTTGAGTCGGGGCTTGCGCATGCCCGGCACTTCAACACGCAGCGCAACGAAAGGGCAAACTCTTTTCTCATCAAAAGACCTGTCCCTTAGTTTTTCGAATCGACGGGCCGGGAGGTCTTCAGCCATCCTTCGATCCCGTCATCCCGTCAAAGAAGGCTCATGAACGAGGACCTGCTCGCCAATGCCGTCAATCGCCGCCGCTTTCTCCAGAGCGGCGTGACCACCGCCGTCTCAGCCGTCACGGTCAGCCCCGCTGCGATCGCCGCCGCCGCTGCCTCCATCTCCTCGATGCCTGTCATTCGGATCGATCCGAATCCGCGCTTCGAGCTGTCGCCCTATCTCTATATGCAGTTCATGGAACCGCTGGGGGTCACAGATGGCTCGGTGGACGCCGCCTGGGACTTCGGATCCGATCGCTGGCGGGACGATGTCGTGGAGAAGACCCGTGAGCTTCACCCCGCCCTGCTTCGATGGGGTGGCTGCTTCGCCTCCTATTACCGTTGGAAGGAGGGCGTGGGTCCCAGGAATCAACGCCCTCCCATGCTGAACCAACTCTGGGGCGGCATTTACAGCAACCAGGTCGGTACCCACGAATTCGTCGAGTTCTGCCGGCGCGTGGGAGCCGACCCGCTCCTCGTCGTCAATTTCGAATCCGATGGCCGGCGCCATTGGGCCGTTGATCCAAAGGGCAACCTCCGGTCCGGCAATTCCGGAGAGGCCGCGGACTGGGTCGACTATTGCAATAATCCGGCCAACGCATCACGCCGCCGGGACGGATTCCCGTCGCCATACGGGGTCAGGCTCTGGCAGATCGGAAATGAAACCTCCTATGATCCGAACGGATTCGATGTCGAGACCGCGGCTGGGAAGACGCTGGAATTCTCCAGGGCCATGCGGAAGGCCGACCCGGAGATCGCCCTCATTGGCTGGGCGGACAGCGGCTGGGCAGAGCGCATGGCGGAGGTCGCGGGCCAGGAGTTACAGTACCTTGCCTTCCACAGTCACTTCGGTCCCGGCGGAAAGGACTCTCCGTTGCGCGGAATCGAATATCGCAAGGACCCGGCGAGGACCTGGGAGTTCCTCATGCGCACCTGCCACCTCCAGGAGCAGAGAATCAACGAGATGCGCCAGCAGGTCGCGCGGTACAACATCCCGCTGGCAATGACCGAAGGTCATTATGCCCTTCCGGGACGCAACCGGTGCGAGGTGCTGTCCACGTGGGCGGCGGGCGTCGCCAACGCCCGCATCCTGAATGTTCATGAGCGGAATGGCGACGTGCTGAAGATTGCGACCCTGGCGGACTTCTGTGGAACCCGGTGGCAGAACAACGCCCTCATGATCCCGGTGCCGGGCGGCCGTCCTTACCTCATGCCCGTCGGGCTGGTGATGGGCCTCTATCGAAGTCACTCTGGAGGCAGGGCATGCACCGTGAAGGAGGCTCCCGACGGCCTCGACGTGACTGCCAGCCGGTCCGGCAATCGTCTCTATCTGCATGTCATCAACGTGAACCGCACGCGGGATCTCAAGGCGCACGTGGACCCCGGCCTGCCGGCAGTGGCTGCCGGCAGGACCTTCACCCTCGCGGCGGATCCGGAGGTGGAAATCCTCGAAACCCATCCGGAACCCGTCCGTATGACTGAGGCCCAGCTGCCCCCGGACCGGACCTGGACCTTCCCGGCCGCCTCCGTCACCGCGTTGGAGGTGGAGATTCAGCCCGTCTGAGCCGGGGGGGAGGCCCCCCTCTCCATCGAAGTCGGGCTCCTGGCTTGATGTGAAGGAGCCCGGTGTCGTGGTCCTGTATTCGCTGCCGTGCCTGCCGGTATCCCCGCTATGCCTACGCGCGAAGCCAGGGCAGCAGCCCGGAGGATGCGGAGGACCTGGCGCAACAGTTTTTCCTGGGATTTCTGGAGAAAGACTATCTGACCGCGGCGGATCGCGGCCGCGGCCGCTTTCGCACCTTTCTGCTGGCTTCCATGACGAACTTCCTCGTCAACCAATGGAGGTCGTCGTCGCGATTGAAGCGCGGAGGCGCTCACTCGTTCATTCCCCTTGATGGGCAGATTGCGGAGAGCCGTTATGCCACCGAGACGGCATGGGGCGCCGATCCTGAGAGCACCTATGAGAGGCAGTGGGCCGTCGCCCTGGTTGAAAGGGTGTTCGCGGTCCTGAGACGCGAGTATGTGGCAATGGAAAAAGGGCCGCTCCTCGAGGAAATGAAAGGGTTCATTTGGGGCGAGGAAAGCCTGGCTTCGAATGCCCAAATCGGGAGCAAATTGAGGCTGTCCGAAGGTGCGGTGAAAGTGGCTGTTTATCGACTGCGGCAACGCTTTCGAGAATTACTGCGCGCGGAAGTCGCCCAAACGGTTGCGACACCCGAGGAGGTGGACGCCGAACTCCGGCACCTCATCGCGGTGCTCAGGTGATGCCCGGCCGAAAGCCATGCGGACTTTCGGTGTCACCTTGGTGACCTGACGCTGTTGGACATGGTGAGAGCGCCGTTTCTCTGCCACGATGGCCACCCCCAAGTCATGCGCCCGCTGCGGGGCGGAACTGTGTCTTCACCAGGCCGGCGGACTGTGCATCCGCTGCCTCCTTGAGAGCGGGCTGGATCAGCCGCTGGAGCCACCGCACCCGGGTGCCGGAGTCGGGCCGTCCGGAAACGGTCCCGCAGACGAAGCCGGGGAGTATCCTTCCGCGAAAGTCACCATCCGCTGCTTCGGCGACTATGAATTGCTGGAAGAAATCGGACGGGGAGGCATGGGCGTGGTTTTCAGGGCCCGACAGGTCAGCCTGAACCGCCAGGTCGCGGTGAAGATGCTGTTGCACGGGGAATTTGCCGACGAATCCTTTGTATGGCGCTTCAAGACCGAGGCCGAAGCCGCGGCCCAACTGGATCATCCCCACATCGTTCCCGTTTACGAGATCGGGGAGCACCAGGGAGTCCAGTACTTCAGCATGAAGCTTCTCAGCGAGGCAATCTCGCAAGGCAGATGAACGTGCCCGTTGCCCTCCAGGCGCGCGGCACAGATCCTCGCCACCATCGCGCGCGCGCACATTATGCCCATCAGCGCGGGGTCATTCATCGTGACTTGAAGCCGCAAAACATCCTGCTCGACCGGCAGGACCAACCGCACCTGACCGACTTCGGCCTGGCGAAGCTGCTCGAGCGCGACACAGGGCTGACGCTGAGTGAGACCGTGATGGGCAGTCCGGCGTACATGGCCCCGGAACAGGCCTCCGGTCATACGAAGCACCTCACGACGGCAGCCGATATCTATAGCCTCGGCGCGATCCTCTACGTCTTGTTGACCGGACGCCCACCCTTCCAGGCCAAAACATCGATTGCAACCCTGCGGCAGGTGGTCGAGGGCAATCCAACCAGGCCGTCGGCGATCAACGAGGGACTGGACCTCGACCTCGAGACCATCTGCCTGAAATGTCTGGAGAAGGAGCCACAGCGCCGTTACCGCTCGGCGGAGATGCTGGCCGAGGATCTGGACCGCTGGCAGGTTGGCGAGCCGATTCATGCGCGGCCACTGCCGCCCGCACAGCGGTTCTGGCGCTGGTGCCGGCGCAATCCCGGTCCCGCGATTCTCAGCGGGGCGATCACCGTGCTCCTGTTCGCCGTGGCCATCGGTTCGACCCTGGCGGCTGTCCGGATTAACCGCGCGGAACGGGTTGCCACTGAAAAGCTTTACGATTCCTACATCGCGCAAGCTCGGGCCATGCGCCGGAACAGCCGCGAAGGACAGCGGTTTGAATCTTTCAAGGCCGTTCTCAAGGCGGCGGCGATTCGCTCGTCGCCCGAACTGCGCGACGAGGCCATCGCCTGCCTCGCCGTGACCGATGTGCGTTTCTCCGATACACGGAAGTCAACCGATCTGGAAGGTGAGATCTGGGATTCAGATGCCCATGTGCGCGCTGTTCTGCAGGCGGACGGGAGCATCCGCCTGCTGCGAGGTCAGGACAACAGCGAGGTCGCTGTCTTGCCTTCCCTGAAGGCTGAGGTCCTGGAGCGCATGCCTTCAGTCCCAGCGGACGTTACCTCGCGGTCACCTATGAGGGCGGGCGATGCGTGGTTTGGGACATCCGGCAAGTGCAACCCGCGATCAACGACATATCCGGCACCATCGCCGCCGATTTCAGCTCGGACGATCAGGCGGTCGCCCTCATGTCACAGGACGGCGACCTGCGTTGGCTCTCGTTGAACCCGGTCCACCTGATGCGCGGTCTTGCTCTGCATCGTTCGGTGAAAGGCCTGTGGCTCCAGCCACAAGGAGATCGGTTTGTCACCCTGGATGGCGGCAATACCACCGATCTCGAGGTGCATGACGTCCGGGATGGAGCGCTTCTGTGGAGGTTGCGGCATCCGTCGACTGTCGGCAGCGTCGCCTGGAGCCATGATGGAAGATTCCTGGCTGTGGGCTGCGAAAATGGCCGCATCCTCATCTGGAATGCCTGGACCGGGAAAAACAAAACGAAATCCAGGGCCACCAGGACATGGTGACGAGCGTCGGCTTCAGCCGCACAGGATGGCTTCTGGGCAGCAGCAGTTGGGATGGCAGCTTCCGGTTGTGGGACATTGCGACGTCTCGGGTCGTCCTAAGCGCCGACGGATGGAGTTACCAGGTGCAATTCAGCGCGGATGATCGCCGCATCGCCCGCATTCAACGCTCTGAATACACGGGTTTGCTCGAAATCACGCCGAGCCCGATTCTGCGGACACTCCATTGCCATGGCTCCCGGTACCGGGGGTCCTTCAGCGCCGATGCCAGCATGGATGGAAGACTGGTGGCCGCAGCCTGCCGAGACGGTGTCCACCTTTGGGTGGACGAGCGAACGGAGGAGCCGTTCACGCTGCCGGCCGGCCCGTGCTATTCGGCCATTTTCACCCCCGACGGAACCAACCTGATTACCTGTGGACCGACCGGGCTGGCGCTTTGGCCCCTGCGGCGCATTCCGGGCGCTTCGACCGATGAACTTCACATCGGTCCGCGGCGGCCGATTCAAGACGGACTCGTTTTCAACTACGCCGCTTTGAGCACGGATGGGCGGTGGATCGCGGCGGCCAATCCCAACGCCTCGTCGGTCGCGATCTATGAGGTGCGCCATCCTGACAACCGATTCTTTCTGCAGTCCCAACCCGGAGCACAATACCCGGCCATGAGTCCCGATGGCCGCTGGGTTGCCGTCGGCAATTGGAAAGGCTCGGGGGTCGAGGTCTGGGAATTCGAATCGCGACGCATGGCCTGCGAGTTGGAGACTCCATTTAGTGCCTGGTCGAATTCAGTCCGGACAATCAATGGCTCGCAACGGCCGGAAAGACCTATGATCTCTGGGAAACAGGGACCTGGAGGCACAAGTACAGCCTCCAAAGGACACGTCCTGAAGGCTCGATGGCCCTGGCATTCAGCCCGGACTCGCGAATGCTGGCGGTGAGTGCCGAGCCAGGCGTCGTGCGCCTGATCACCGTAGACACGGGGGCCCTGATCGCCAATCTCGAGAGCCCGGGGGCGTCCGTCATCTGGCACCTCCGCTTCTCTCGCGACGGTTCACAACTATTTGCCCTTCGATCGGACCGGCGGGCCGAAGATCTGGAACCTGCGTGAGATTCACACCGAGCTGCGTCATCTCAATCTCGACTGGAACGCGTCGAGCCTTCCACCACCCGCAATCTCCGCCGAACCCTCGCCCAAGCCCCTGAAGCTTGTCCTGGACCCGGATCACGCAATCCCTCCTCCCTGAGGCCGTCGAATTGCTTCGAATACTTTGTAACTCCGACTTCGAGTCGTTGTAGCAGGTCATGAATGGTCAAACTCGGAGCCTCGTTCTCCGGAGATTTCATCGATCACGAGAGCAGAACCCATGCACCCCAAACTCAAACTCCTGTCGATTCCCGCGATCGCGGCCGCCATGATCGGCGCGACACTTCTTTCTGCACAACCCGGCACCCCGGGATCATGATCAGACAAGTCTCGAAGGCACCTGGATGGGCACCGCCGAACCCGGCGCGGCGCCTGGGCTCATCTCCTTCATCGCCGGCGGTCAAGTCCTCTGGTCGAGGCCCTCGGTCGTGCTGACCGGCCCTGACAGTTATTCCATCGTCGCCACAGGCCACGGCGAGTGGATCCAGACGGGAAGGCGCCAGTTCGACGTGACGGCGCTCTTTCTCGCGGGCGATTCCGGCCATGAATTCACCACCCTCATCAAAGTCGCGGAGACGATCACCCTGAGCCGAAATTCGGAGGAATTCACGCAGACAGGCACCCTGTCCGCCTACGATGTTGACGGCAACCTGCTGTTCTCGCGTCCCAGCCCGATCACCCATGGCAAACGCATCGTGGCTGGGCAATGAACCAGGATTCGGTTGTCACCGCCAGCCTGCATTCAATACGGCTCCTCCCACATCCACTGGTAATTCCATCCGGAGAACGCACCTATGTCGAATTCACTTCCAGGACAAACATCGGGGTCTCATTTACCGAATATTGCCGGCACGACGGAGGATCCCGAGGCAGTAGGCGTACTGGGCACGAACACGAAAGGTGGAACTGCCATCCTGGGGGCCAGCGGCGAGATTCTTGCCCGCGGCTTCCTGGCCGGCAACGACCCTCATTTTCATCAGCACGCCGGCGTCTTTGGCGAAAGCGATCAGCAGGGGGTCATTGGACACGGTCTCACCGTATAACTCCACCGGTGTGTTCGGCGACAGCGCAGGCGAAGGATTCGGTGTCCGCGGCGAAAGCCACGAAGGCATCGCCATCCAGGGAAGATCGTTCAGCGGCAACCGGGGATTGGCGGGACGGTTCATTGGGAATGTTCATATCCAGGGCAATCCCGGCAGTTCTTCCGGCGACTTGCGGGTCGAAGGCACCACCTCGTTTGGCGGTGTCTCGACCTTTGATGGATTTGTTCAGATGAGAACCGGCGCGAAAGTGACGGGGGATGTTGAGATCACAGGGAACCTGAACATGTCCTCGGCGACGAGCGACGTCATCCTGGGGATATCAGGAAGGCTTCCTGCCCCATGACGGCGAAATTCTTGAACCCGGCACCGTGGTTGTTCTCAATGAAGATGGTCTCGTGCGAGCGGGAAATGAGGCGTACGACAGGAAGGTCGCCGGTGTCGTCTCCGGCGCCGGCCAATACCGGCCTGCGATTGTTCTTGATCAGCAGGGCCCGCACGCTGCCCGGATGCCGGTCGCGCTCATGGGCAAGGTCTGCTGCAAAGTCGACGCCCAATACTCCTTATTCAAGCCGGCGATTTGCTCACGACTCCCTGACGCCTGGATACGCGATGAAGGCCGTTGATTCGGAAAGGGCCTTCGGAGCGGTGATTGGAAAAGCGCTGCGTTCCCTGACGCCGGGATGGGCGTGATACCCATCCTCATCGCGCTGCAATAATATTAAGGCACGAGAATGATCGGAATGTATCTGCACCAACTCCACTGTGATGAGGGCACCGATGAAATCGGGGCCGACGAACCTTATGTCCTGGTGACCGTCATCGACCTGGCCGCCACAGTGATTCTCGCTGGCTTTCCGATACCGCTTCCGGCATTCGAGGTGGTCAGGTCGGGCCGTTCCCGAATTTCTTCAGGGGAAAAACGCAACCGGCCCATTTTACTCCGAACCTCCTCCCGTCCTTCTGGGGGGTGAATGGGATTCCAGCCACGCTGACGGACCCGGACAAGGCAATCTTCATCGTTTCACTGATGGAAAACGATGATGGGGACACGGAGGCACTGCGCGGGGTGGTCAAGGGAGTCGTCGGCGGATCCGTGCTCGGAAGCATAAGTCTGGACCGCGCAGGCAAGGTCGCCGCCCTTATCAATGATGTGAATTCGGCCATGGGAACGCCCACAGGCGCGCCGAATTTCGATGAAAAGATCGGGGCGCCGCAGGAACTGCGATTCTCGCCAGAAGAATTGGCGCAAGCCGAGGCCGGACAGACCGTCAGCCAAAGCCTCGCCTTTGCGGGAGATGGCGGTCATTACACCCTCACTTTCCAGGCGCGGACGTTTGAAAAGCATTTGAGGCGGTTTTTGGATGCTCGAAGCCTCGGCAAAAGCGCTCGATCGTTGACACCGGGGACCGCGAGCTTACGAACTCGGATGGAGGTCTGAGCCGGAAAACACCGCGGACAAAGAATCCTCAGCATGGGAATGTCCTTTTCAAAACTCGGGATCGAACAAACAGGCAACCCGACGCCAGCCACTGCCTCGGTCCGGATTTCCTTCACGGTCGCTGGCAATCTCACGGACCTCGTCGAAATCTACGCACGGGCGTGAGCGATCCGGTGGCGGCGGTCGTCCAACGAATCGACCTGAACCTCCCCGAATTTGACTATGCCAGCGACGACATTGAACTCCCGGCGGGCACCCAGTTCTTTTTCACGCTATGTCCCCGGAACAGGACAGGCAACCAACTCGACGATCAGATTGATGGTCAGATTTCCAGGTGTTCTGCACGGCCTCAATTCTTTTCACGACCCAGAGATCGTCTCCGCCCCCCGGACCGCGTCCCAAGCCTCCGGCGCCGTCCATCAGCGCGATCGAATTCCGGCAGGCCACGCTCACCGGTCAGGAGCGATTGTCATTCGCTGGGTGGCGACCACCGTCTTCGACCAATACCACGTGATCTCCCAGCAGTTGCCCTCCGGGGGGCCGATCGAGGTTGGAATAGACTCTGCCGGAGTCACCGGGTTTTTCACTCTCACTCCCAGTTTTCCGGAACGCTCCTACAGCTTCAAGGTGCAGGGCTGCATAACTCACCTGATCGGGTTGAACGATTGTTCCTTGTTCACCGCGCCAACGATCGTGCAGGTGCCGCGAAATACGCACAGCCTTCGCGCATTTCTAACGCTGAGCAGGGTCAGGCTCACTCCTGGTTTACGTTCGCTCGATGCTGCCCCGACTTCCGCGTCTCTCGTCGCATGATGCGACTGTAGCGCCTGCAATATCCCCGTTCGTGCAAAGCTGCTGCTATTCACCCATGCCAGACGGCATTCGGCGCCGATCCTGAGAGCACCTATGAGAGGCAGTGGGCCATCGGTCCGATTTCGCGTCGGCCTGCCCGGGTCACATCGACGCCAGGCGGCGGAAGGCAGGCTCATCCAGGACCTCGATCCCAAGCTGACGGGCCTTGTCGAGTTTGGAACCGGGATCCTCACCAGCGAGAACGTAGCGGGTCTTGCGGCTCACACTGCCGCTCACCCGGCCTCCCAGTTGTTCAATCCTGGCGGTGGCCTCCTCGCGGCTCAGGGTGGGAAGGGTCCCTGTGAGGACGAAGGTCATCCCCGAGAATGGGGCGTTGGCGGCTTGGGCGCGGTGAAGGGAGGATGAAAAATTGAGACCCGCCTCGCGCAGGCGCTCGATCAGGTCCCGATTGCGCCGATCGGCGAACCAGCGTTCGACGCTTCGAGCGATCACATCGCCAACGTCCTCCACCTGGTTGAGCCGCGCGGCCGAAGCCGCGGCGATCTCATCCAGATCCTTGAACGCCCGGGCAAGCGCCTTGGCGACACCCGCCCCAACATGGAGAATGCCCAGACCGAAGATCAGGCGCCAGAGATCCCGATGCCGGCTCTGCTCGATTCCGTTCAGAAAATTCCGGGCCGACTTGTCACCCATCCGCTCAAGGGCCGCCACCTCGTCCATCTTCAACCGGTACAAATCCGCGACATCCGCCACAAGACCCGTCTGAACCAATTGGGTGACCAGCACCTCACCCGCGCCTTCGACATCCATGGCCCCGCGCGAACACCAGTGAAGGATTCGCCCGCGCACCTGGGCCGGGCAGTCCGGATTTGGACACCGCCAGACAACCTGCTCGTCTTCCCCGTCGTCTCCAGAGGTCCGCACGACGCGGGATCCGCAATCGGGGCAGGTCCGGGGAAAGGCAAAAGCCGTTTCCGATCCATTTCGCAGGTCCGCGCGTACGCGGACGACCGCAGGTATGATCTCGCCGGCCTTTTCGATGACGACACGGTCGCCGACGCGGATGTCTTTCCGGCGCATGTCCTCCTCATTGTGAAGGGTCGCGCGGGTGACGGTCGTTCCCGCCAGCAGGACCGGTTCGAGTTCGGCGACGGGGGTCAGGGCCCCCGTGCGCCCCACCTGGATGCTGATGGCGCGAAGGGTGGTCTCGGCCTGTTCGGCCGCATACTTGTAGGCAATCGCCCAACGTGGGGCCTTGGCCGTGGCGCCGGCCTTTTCCCGAAGTGCCAGCGAATTCAACTTGATGACCGCCCCGTCGGTTTCATACGCGAATTGCACGCGGATCGCGGCAAGATCGCTGAGGGCGGCGCGCACCTCGTCGATCGACCGACAGAACCAGGTCTTTTCGGACGTGCGAAACCCAAACGCGCCGAGCCAGTCGAGGATCTCCTTCTGAGTCGGCGGAGGACCGCCGCCGCCCTCCACCGCGCCGATTCCGTAGACGACGATGTCCAGCGGGCGCCGGCGGACGATGCGCGGGTCCAGTTGTTTGAGAGTGCCCGCGGTGGCGTTGCGCGGGTTGGCAAACCGTTCCTCGCCCGCGGCCTCGCGCTCCTTGTTCAGACGGACGAAACCCGCTCGCGTCATGAAGATCTCGCCGCGCACCTCCAGGACCGATGGAAGCCTGCCGCGACTGGCGGTCAGCGTCATCGGAACTGAGCGAACGGTTCGCAGATTGGAAGTGATGTCATCGCCGGTGACACCGTCGCCGCGGGTTGCACCCTGAACGAAGCGCCCGTCCTCGTAGCGGAGGCTGACGGCGACGCCATCCACCTTGGGTTCGACGAGGAACTCGAGTTTCCCGGTGGGCAGAAAGCGGCCGAGCCGCTTGAGAAACTCGACGATCTCCGTTTCGGAATAGGCGTTGTCGAGGCTCATCATCGGGACCGAATGGGTCACCGACGGAAAGGCCTCGATGGGCTGGCCCCCAACGCGCCGGGTGGGGGAATCGGGGGTGGCAAGCTGTGGGAACTCCCTTTCGAGGTCGACCAACTCGCGATAGAGGCGGTCGTATTCGCGATCGGAAATGACGGGCCGCGCCTGGACGTAGTACAGGTAGTCGTGATGGCGGATCTCGCCGGCGAGAGCCGTGTGCCTCGTCCTGGCCTCCTCGAGTTTCATGGAATTCGGGGGGGCCGCAGGCGAATCGTGGCGTTTCTGAAGGGTGCGATCTGGCGGGACGGCCCCGGTCGAGCGCGGGCGCGCCGAGGGCTGGGCTTAGGCGGCTGGGGCCGTCGGCTTGGCGGATTTGGCGGCCTTTCGGACGTCCTTTCGCCGCTGCAGATAACGCTGACGGCGACGCCGCTTCTCGAGTTTGTTGTATTGTCGACTCATATCGTCTTTACAAGTCCAGCCGGGCTCCGATTGGCTGGCAGGGCATTATGCGTGGCGTCATCGCCCCCTTCAATCCTGTTCTGGTCCTGCTGCTGGTGCTTGCGGGATGTGCAACGGGCCCGAGCAGTTCCTCAGGAAAATCGGACAAACCAGGCAAGCCGATCAAATACCTTCGCATCCACCTGGAGACCCGGCATGACATCCCGCAGCGCTCGATGGCCGTGGAGGTGGGGCGGTCCACCCCGATGAGGTTCACGGTGGAGAAGGTCCCGATCCTCAGCGAGAACCAGGTGGAAAGCGCGGCGCTCATCGAGCAATCCGGCGGGATCGAAGTCCGGCTCAAGTTCAATCCGGAAGGCGCCATGGCGCTTCAGAATTACACCTCGGCCGCCGTGGGGCGTCATCTCGTGCTCATGACCGACATTGACGAGGAAGTCCGCTGGATTGCCGCTCCGCTCATCCGGGGGCGCATGGACGACGGCGTTCTCATCTTCACTCCGGCGGCGACCAAGGCGGAGATGGAACGTCTGGTTCGCGGCCTGAATGGCGAGGTCCGCAGGAAAAAGAAGCAGTGGTTGGATCGTGAGTGACCCATGCAGGGCTGGCGTTCGCATGTCCGTCTGACAGCCATCGCGGCCGTCGTCGCCGCATCGTTTTCTGCCGTTTCCGCGGCCCCGGCATTTCAATTCCCGACGGACAACCACGCGCTCCTGGCGCCGGGTGGCAATGCCCGATTCTTCGCGCCGACGCCCGGCCGCACCTGGGAGGCGGGACAATTCGGTTGTGTGCGGACCGAGGGCTGGCAGATGCACGAGGGGATCGACATCCTGGCAACGAAGCATGATCGACATGGCGAACCGGCCGATGAAGTTCGCGCCGCCGCCGGGGGGGAGGTGGTCTATATCAATCACAAGGTGAGCCTGTCCAACTACGGGATCTACGTGGTCCTGCGGCATCGGATCGAGGGACTCGAGGTCTTCACGCTCTACGCCCATTTGCGGGAGGCCAGGGCGGACCTCGTTCCAGGAACGAAGGTCCGGGAGGGCGAACGCATCGGGATGATGGGCCGCACGGCGAATACCGTCACACCCATCGGCAAGGATCGGGCCCATGTTCATTTCGAAATCGATCTGATGGTCAATGATCGCTTCGCGGAATGGTTGAAGGCGCGCGATCCCGGGAGTCGCAACGATCACGGCCCCTGGAATGGCCGCAACCTCCTGGGCCTCGACCCTGCCGAGACCTTCCGGGCCCAGGAAACGGCAGGATCCGCATTCAGCCTGCTCCATTTGGTGCGGACTCGCCGCGAGATGTGCCGGGTCCTGGTTGCCAACACCCGTTTTCCCTGGTTGCGACGCCATCCCATCCTGATCCATCGAAATCCGACGGCGGAGCGCGCGGGGATCGTGGCGTACGAAGTCTCCCTCGATTTCAACGGAATCCCCTTTCGGTTGATGCCGCGGTCCCGGGGGGAGATCGACGGACCCGTCATCGACAAGCTTCTGAGTGTCAATGAACCGGAGTACCGGAGTCATCCCTGTCGAAGGCTGATCGCGAAAAAGGGGCGGCAGTGGACGCTGACGGAGCGGGGGCGGGAGCTCATTGACCTGCTGACTTATTGAGGCGAAAGGAGAGGCGTTCTGAACCTTGCCCCCTCCCGGAGTGCACCGCATGTCCCACAAATCGAGGATTGGAGACCGTTTCGGTGTCAGGGTACGCCAACGCCGCGCGCCATTCCAAATCGGACCGCGGGCTTCAGCCCGCTTCACCCCCCCCAGTCTGCTTGGGCAACGATCGATCCGACGCCGCCGCCTCACTTGAGCGATTGGACGAAGGCGTCGGCGCGGGCGATGGAGGCGTTCATCTCCTGGATGAGACGGCCGATCTCTTCCTGCACGTCGAGGGCCTCGCCCTTGATCGAGGCGATCGCCTGGGCGTTGAGGTTGTGCTTGAGGAACAGCGTGTAATCGTGGAACCGGGTCAGGACCGGGTCCATGCTGACCGCGGCCTTTTGAAGGGCGGCATGCATTTCCTCATAGCGCTGGCGGGTTTCCTGGAGCTTGCGACGGCTGGCAGACGCCATGGATGGAGATGAAATCTCGCCGATTTCCTTTTCCCATTCGGCGAACAGGTCTCCGGCGACTGTTTCCATGGCGGTGATGCGCTTGCGAACCGCCTCGGCGCGGGCCTTGGAATCGTCAAACTCGGACTGCAGTTGGCGGTAGGCCTTTTCGAGATCGCCCCCCTCGAAGGCGTACATCTCCTTGAGTTTGGTCAGCGCATCCTTGAACTGCTCGCTGGCGGCCTTTTGATCCTCGCGGGCCTCGACGACGCGCTCCTTGAGGATGTCGCGCTTGTAGTACCCGAGCTTTTCCCAGGCGGCATAATAGGCAGTTCGGCATCCGGCGACGGCAACGAGCGCCACCAGCAGGAGCGCGGGTCCAAGCGGACGAAGACAAGGCGAACGCATGCCTGAATGGAGGTGAGACCGCGCTGTCGCGCAAGCGACATCGAGGACGCGGCTACTGAAATTTGTAGTTGATGCCGGCGATGAGTTTCAGGTCGTTGCCCTTGCGGTCCGGGGCAGGATCGCTGACGTACCAGTCCTGGAGGACGACACGAAGCTCGAGTTGTTTGGTGATGTCGGCTCCGGCGCCGAGTTCGGCGGAGAAGAAATACTTGCCCCAGTCGTCCACCTGCGGCTGGTACTCGAAGGACTGCCAGATTCGGGCGCGATCACTGAATTTGTGGGTGAACTTCTCCCCGAACCGGATGGTGCCGTAATTGCGTGTGTCGCCGTCGACCTTCTCGAACACGTAACCGGGACCGGCTTCCGCGCTGAGGGTGGTGCGATCGGTCTTGTAGAAGTAGTAGCCGACGCCGACGGTGATCGGGACGCGATAGACGATGTCCGCGATTGAGTCATGCAGTCCCTCGGCTCGTCCGAACGCATACCACTTTTCCCCGACCAGGTAGTTGTACTGCGAGAAGCCCTTGACGTACCCGACGTTTTGTTTGCCGTCGTTCTTTCCGTAGCCGCCGTCCACGCCGGCGGAGAACTCGCCGCGGTCCCATTTCCGCAGCGCTTGTCCATTGGCGGTGACCAGCACGGTGTCGCTGTTGCCGGAAGTGACCGTCAGGCCGACGCCCGCCGAGGTCTCCCATTTGGGTTTGGGGGGTGGCGGCGGGGCGGGCGGGGTGGCCGCGCCCGCGGCAGGTTGGGGGGCCTGGGCACTGGTGTCCTGTGGGAGCGCCGACCATCCGGTTCCCGCGGCGACCAGCGCGCCCAGCATCACGATTCGGGTGTATTTCATCGCATCGTCTTTGGATCCACGGCCCCCAACATCCCCTGCGAGCGCAGGCGGGCATTACTCCACAAGCGGCACTTTCAACAGTTCGGTGGCGGTCCACGGCGCCGTTCGGGACGCCGTCTTGTCGCGAATAATCTTCACAGTTTCCGGGAGGACAACCGGGGCTTTGTTGCCCCATTCGTTCCGGACGTAACTCAGGACATGCGCGATCTGATCGTCCGACAGGACGGACCCAAAGGGGGTCATTCCGGTGCCGCTGTTCCAGGTCTGGTCCTTAACCACGATCTCCCCATGGGCGCCGTGAAGAACGATGCGAATGATGCGCGCGGGGCCCTCGGCCTCGACCCAGTCCGAACCCGCCAGCGGCGGGCACTGGTTCGCCGGGTTGCCGGAGCCGTTGGGTTGGTGACACGCGACACACCCCGCGGTCTGGTAGATGGAGCGACCGGCCTCCACCGGATCGACCTCGCCGCCCACGCTGGGGATGCTGGCGAGATCGGCATACGGTTCATAAACGCCGGAAGAGAACAGCCCGTGGTGCAGGCATCCCTCCGCCTGACCGAGGTAGACGAGGAGGGCCATCGCCACGAAGAAACCGGCGGGCAGCGAGTAGGCGCCCGCCGTGGGCGTAGCGGTCGCCGGCAGCTCCGGCGCGGCATCCGATCGGCGTCGCGCTGTGCTCATGGCGTCGGGACTGTGGGAACAGGATTCGTGGTTGCGGCCGGAGGTGCGTTGGTGGCCTGCGCGACCGCGTTCGTTGGCGGCGGGGGCACCGGGGCCTCCGCGAGGGAGGCACTGCTGTTCAAGCTCAGGAGGTAGGCCACCAGGGCGCGGGCCGCGGGCCGGGGAACGATCTCATATCCCGGTTCGGGAGCGAGGTCGCCTTCCAGTTTCAGAGCCAGGGGCGAGGGGGGCCCCTCCATTCGCCGCTTCTCGAACAGGTACGGGTAGGCGGGCATGACCGAATTCGAAACCACCAACCGCGGACGGTAGAGGTGTTTCAGTTGATACTTCACCATGGCGGGCTGGACATTGCTGTCCCCGGCCCCCATCCGGACGCCGATATTGGACAGGTCCGGCCCGACCCGGACGGTACCCGGCATGACGGGGTCATCCCTCAAATAGTCTTCGGCGACGGTGCGCCGCGGACCCCATCCCAGGGCGATGTCGTAGCCGAACCCCTCCGGACGCACGACCTGGCTGTGGCAGGTGTTGCAACCCTGGGCCCGATATACCTCCGCGCCCTGGAGGGCTTCACCGGGGCGCACCGGCGGGTAGTGCTGCCCGCTTTGCTTCATGATGACGGTGGAGGCGCCGCCGATCTGCAGATCCGGCGCAACGATCATCGCCCACCACGATCCGACCAATCCGAGCAGGATTCCGAAGAAGACAAACGGCGCCGAATTCATGAGCGCGCCTCCGTTCTCTTCAGATTCACCGGCGCGATCCAGGCGCGGAGGGTGCCGAAGTTCTCGACAAACACGCCCTTGAGGACGCCCGCCAGCGCGAGGACCCAGGCGAATTGGCCGAGGAAAAACACGAAGTAACCCAGGGACGTGACGCGAACGAGCATCAGGCTGCGGTGCAAGGCCTCCATGAAGGTCAGGTTGCCCGAGGCCAGACCGAGTCCCTGAACGAGCCCGGCGAGGATGAACGGCAGGGCGATCAGGAGGACACCGATCCCGGTCGCCCACGCATGGAAACGCACCAACCCAGGCGACATCTCCCGACCGACCGACCGCAGCACAAGCATCGGGAGCACGGCAAAGAGCGCGAGCATCACCGCACCGCCGACGAACAACCAGTCGAGGCCGGGCTCGATCCAGGTAAAGCGCAGCGGCCCCGAAGACCACGGGAAGGAGACGACAAATCGGATGGACTCGGCCAGGACGTACGACAGGGCGGCGGTCCCGATCAACCGTCCTGACGTCGAGCCGAACAGGGCGCCCCACGCCCCTTCGGTGGTCTTCCACCAGTTGATGGCGATCGCCAGGACCGCGATCATGCTGAACGCCTGTCCGGCCAATCCAACACTGACCACCCAGCGTGGGAAGGGGTCGCCGTGTGCCGTCACGCCATAGGCGCCGAACAAGGCGAGAGGCCAGAACGCCCACAGGGCGAGTGAACGGCTCGCCAGCGGACGATGGACCGCCAGGGGAAGGAAGTGGAACAGAACCGCGAGGGCCACCCCTCCCAAGCCGAGTCGCAGGAAGCCGAGGGAGAACCATCGCTGAACCAGGACCTGGACAACCCCGCGCGCGCCCTCACCGGCCAGCATCATCAACGCGCCGGTGCCGCACCACGCGATCGCGAGCAACGCCAGCAGAACGAACCACGCGGAGGGATACGTGGATTCCTCGGTCCGTTCCGCGAAGGTCATCCACCCGGAGGCACCGATCAGGGTCGCTCCCACCATCAGAATGGCCATTGCGCCGGCGGGCATCTCGAGCAATTCGCGCCCGGTCGTATCCCCGATCAGGAATCCAATGAGTCCCGCCAGGAGTCCGAGATTCCAACAGATCCCGCCGATGAGGACGATGACCGGTGCCTGAAGGCGTTGCATCGAGGCGCGGGCAACGATCCAGAGGCCCACGGCAAATGCGGCCTGCGCGGCGAATCCATAGACCAACAGATCCCAGCCCGCCGGAAGGAGCCGCCCGTAGGTCAGCCACGGCGTCGCCGACAACATCGTCGGCGCATGCAGCTTGATCGACGCCAGAAGCGACAAGAGCCCGCCCAGAAGGAGCCAGAAGGCGGACTTGGCCAGGAGAAAAACCGTCACTGGCCCCAGGGACGCATCGACCTCCGCCAGCGTGGGCGGCGAACTCGTCGGGGGATTGGAGGAGGACGGGAAGAGAATCATTCGGTCCCGGGCGTGATTCCTCGATCGTTGACGCGCTTATTCGTACTCGCTCTTCGGTTCCGGTGGCGGTGGCGGGACGAAGAAGGCCTTGGAGGCGCGCTCGAGGAGATTGCTGCGGGCGGCGCCGGGATGTTGCCAGAGCTGGACCGCGAGCGCTGTGGCGACCTCGTTGGGAAGGCGGACGACGCCCTTCTCCTTGTCGATGTACGCGGCGGTCTCGAGTTCCTGTTGGGACTTCTGGTGATTGTCCGAAAGGATCTTGAGGCGCTCGGCCGCGCGCAGTTGATTGATCGGCGGCGGATGGGTGTAGTACCGGAGTGTCGCCACGAGCGCCACCATCAGCAGGAAGGCGCCAAGGACGGCAATCCAGTTCAAGGTTGCCCGGGAACAGCAGGACCCTGTCGCGTTTGTGCTCAATGGTCACCTCGCTTGTCCTTCGCCGAAGCCACATAGATACCAAGGCATTCGGCCATCCTGGGATCCCTCTGGGGAAAGGGCGCGTGGGCGCGAAACTCCCGCCCGAACCAGATCGCGACCAGGCCTCCCATGAAGATCATGCAGGCGACATCGAGCCAATGAAGGACGAAGCCGTCCGGGTGCAGGATGGGCATGATGTTGAAGGACAGATCGCAAAAATGCATCAGCCACGTCCACGCGATCAGGGGGATCATGACTGCCAGGGACATCTTGGTGTCGATGCGGAGCAGGAGCAGGAACGGCAGCAGGAAATGGCCGAACACCATCAGCAGACCAATGTCCCACCAGGATCCCTTCTCGCGCAGGACATACCAGAAGGTTTCCTCCGGAATGTTGGCATTCCACACCAGGAAGTACTGGGAGAAGGCGATGTAGGCATAGAAGACGGTGAAGGCGAAGAAGAGCTTGCCGGCGTCATGGAAGGTGACCGGTCGCACCACGGCCGAGAGCGGCCCGGTTCGATGGAGATACACCCCCAGGGCGTAGACGGTGGCGATGGCCAGCCAGACACTGCCGGCAAAGTAATAGACGCCGTACATGGTCGAGTACCACTGCCATTGGAGGGACTTCATCCACAGGATCGCCCCGAGGGTCAGGGTGAACGCCAGCACGTAGATGCCGCCGGCCGACAGCTTCCTCATGCGCCGGGTGCAGGCGGCCGCGCCGGTCCGGTCCTGCTCGAGCGAGGCGCGCCGCATCGCGTAGGTCCAGAGGATCCAGATCGCCAGGAGGACCAGCGAGATGAGGATCCACGCCGGCTTGTTGAAGATGGCCCGCTTGGCGAACAAGGCATGGTCATGGCTGGGATCGACCTGCATCCATCCATAGAGGGCCTTCTCGTCGGCCACGAGCACATTGACGAGGATTGGAATGAAAAATACCGCGATCAACGGCGAGGTGCAGGCGAGGTGTTCCATGACCCGCCGCAGCGGCACCGACCACTGCGCGTCGAAGAGGTGGTGCAGGATCGTCAGGAACAGCGAGCCGAGCATCAGGCTCGTGTAGAACATGAACGCCAAAAGCCACGAGTAAGAGAACTGCTTCTGGAGGGAGGGCACCAGCATCCCCAGAAGCACTCCCAGCCCCCCGATGACGGTGAGCACGACCGGGAGGCGCGAAAGGACAACCTGGATCCCGCGGGACTCCGGGACGGGATGTGCACTGACGGCGATGGAGGGCATGATAGCGTTTACTTGAGGGAGGCCCGCAGCGGCGCGGGGAGGTCGCCCGGCAGACCCAGTCGCGCCAGTTGCAGCGCGCGCACGTAGGCGACGATCGCCCACCGGTCCTCGATGTCGACCTGTGCCCCGTACGGATGCATCAGGCCGCTGGGACTGCCGGCTTCAATCACATGGTAAATGTAACCATCCGGGTACCTGACCCGGATCTCGTCTGTCAGCGAGGCGATCGCGGCAAAACCGTACTGCTTGACGACGCCATTGCCGTCGCCAACCGCGCCATGACAGGGAAGACAGTTGATCCCGTAGCGTTCCTTGCCGCGGGCCATGAGCTTTTCAGTGACGGGCACCGGGAGGACCTCGACATAGTTGGTCTTGCCGGGCTCACGGCCGGTGATGACGGGGTCATCCTCGAAACGAAGGATTTCCCGGTCACCAACACGGACGCCGGGCAGCCGCGCCACCGTGCCGTCCACCCAGTGCCGGGAGGAGCGGTGATCCGCCCAGCCCTCAAATCCGGAGACGGTCTCGGGCCGGAGTTTGATCTGCCGGTCCATGTCATTCCAGATTTCGATGGGCGGTTTGCGGGAGATGTCACCCCGTCGGCCGGCCACGGCGAGCACGAGGACACAAACGACGACGAAGAAGGCGAGGAAATAGCGCATGGTCAGTCCTCCACCACCTCGATGTACCGGCCGCCGGCGTGCTCCAGGAGTTTGCGCGTCTCCGCGTCGGAGAACTTCGGGTCCGCGGACTCGATCACGACGTAAAACCGGTCATGGCTCACGTTGCGGAAACGGGGATGCTTCAGGAGCGGATGATAGAGGCGCGGCAGGCGATTGAGGAGGAGCATGCCGAAGAGCGTCGCGAACGACCCGATGAGGATCGTCAATTCGTAGGAGATCGGGAACGCGTAGATCGGGCTGAACAGCGGTTTGCCGCCGACGGCGAGCGGATAATCCGCCTTGTTCATCCACCAGATCATCAGCATGCCGCAGGTGAGTCCGGTGGTGCCCCCGAGAAAGCTGAACCAGCCGACCCTGGAATTGCGCAGGCCCATCGCGCCGTCCAGTCCATGGACGGGAAAGGGCGTGTGCACATCCCAGCGCTTGTAGCCGGCGTCGCGGATGGTCTCCGCGGCGCGCAGGATCGCCGCCGGGGAATCGAATTCGGCGATGACGGCGTAGGGGCGACCGGGGGCGTTCATCCGTGGGCCCCTCCCAGCCTGGCGCCCCCGAGGGGATGATGCGGATCGGCCTGCGGCGTGACCGCTTTGACCTCGGCAATGGCAATCATCGGCAGAAAACGCATGAACAAGAGGAACAAGGTGCAGAACAGCCCGAAGCTTCCGACGAAGGTCAGAACGTCCACATAGGTCGGTCGGAAGTAATCCCAACTCGACGGCAGGTAGTCACGGTGAAGCGAGGTTACGATGATGACAAACCGCTCGAACCACATCCCGATGTTCACGACGATCGACGCCAGGAAGACGAACCACATCCGCGTCCGGCACCACTTGAACCAGAACAAGTGCGGGCTGACCACGTTGCAGGTGATCATGGTCCAATAGGCCCACCAGTAGGGACCAAACGCGCGGTTCTTGAATGCGTACAGCTCGTAGGGATTGCCGCCATACCACGCGATGAAGAACTCCATCCCGTAGGAGTAGCCCACCATCGAACCCGTCGCGAGGATGACCTTGCACATGAGTTCGATGTGCCGCTTGGTGATGATGTCCTGGAGTCCACAGGCCGTCCGCAACGGCACGAGCAGCGTCAGGACCATCCCGAACCCGGAGAAGATCGCGCCCGCGACGAAGTACGGCGGGAAGATCGTCGTGTGCCATCCGGGGAGCTGAGAGACGGCGAAGTCGAAGGACACGACCGAGTGCACCGAGAGCACCAGCGGCGTGCTCAGTCCGGCCAGGATCAGGTAGGCCTTCTCATAATTGCACCAATGCCGGTTCGAGCCGATCCAGCCCAGGGCGAAGAGGCCGTAAAAGAATTTCCGGATCTTCGAGGTCGCCCGATCGCGCATCGTCGCCAGGTCCGGGATGAGCCCGGTGTACCAGAACAGCAGCGAAACCGTGCCGTACGTGGACACCGCAAAGACGTCCCAGAGCAGCGGCGACCGGAACTGGGGCCAGAGGGAGTTGGCATTGGGGAACGGGATCAGGAACCCGGGCATCATCGCGTACCAAACCCGCCCGGTGTGGACCACCGGGAAGATTCCGGCGCAAACAACGGCGAAGAGGGTCATCGCCTCGGCGGCGCGATTGATCGAGGTGCGCCACCGCTGGCGCAGAAGGCAAAGGATCGCCGAAATGAGCGTCCCGGCGTGGCCGATGCCGATCCAGAAGACGAAATTCGTGATGCCCCAAGCCCAGGCGGTCGGCTGCTGCAATCCCCAGACACCCACCCCCGTGGAGATGAGATAGGTGAGCATGAGGATCATGATCACCATCCAGCTCGCGCTGATGGCCAGGGCGATCCACCACCAAAGCGGGGTTTTGCCCTCGACGATCCCTGCGATCTTGTCCGAGATCCAGGAGAACGGACGGTGGTTGAGCACCAGCGGCTCGCGCTCCAGTTCGAACGGGGGGGCCTCAACGAATGTTGTGCCCTTATCGGCAACGTGGGCCATTAGCGACCTCCCTCCCGCGGGGCCTCGGCCGTCGCGCTCGCGCCGCCGCCGCCCTCTTCCTGCGCGCTCTCGCTGAGGGGATTGCCGTGAAATGTCTCTTCGTATTCCTCGATGCTAAGCGGGACCTTGCGGTAATCGGGCATCTTCGGGTTCGGGTTTCGGAGCTTCGCGAGATAAGTAAGACGCGGACGGGTATCGAGGAATCCGAGGACGGTGTAATCGCGGGGATTCTTCTTCTGTTGATTCACCCGGCTACCCGGCTCGAGGAGGTTGCCAAAGACGATCGCCTCGGCGGGGCAGGCCTGCTGGCACGCCGTCTGGAGGCCGTCGGCGTCGGTGACCCGGACGTCGCCGCTGGCGCCGGCCTTGACCTTGCGCGCGATCTTGGTCGCCTCGATGCGCTGGACACAGAAGGTGCATTTCTCCATCACCCCGCGCATCCGGACGGTGACCTGGGGGTTCTTGCCCATCTTGACCAACTCCTGGTCCGCGGCGTTGCGATGGGCGAAGGGACCGCGGTAGAGGAAGCCGGTCATTCCCGCGGACGTGTCGCCGTAGTTGATGGGGCGCTTGTTGAAATCAAAGTAGTTGAACCGTCTGACCTTCCACGCGCAGTTGTTCGAGCAGTACCGCGTGCCGACGCAGCGGTTGTAGGTCATGAGGTTGAGGCCCTCCTCGTCATGAACCGTGGCGTTGACCGGGCAGACGCTTTCGCACGGCGCCTTCTCACACTGCTGGCACATCATCGGCTGGTTGACGACCTGGGGATCGTCGATCCAGCTCTCGTGCCACTGTTGGTCATCGGGCGTCAGCTCGCTGTGCTCCTTGCCTCCGAACCCGGTGAAGTACCGGTCGATGCGCAGCCAGTGCATCTCACGTCCCCGGATCACCTGGTCCTTGCCGACGATCGGGACGTTGTTCTCGCTCTGGCAGGCGATCAGGCACGCGCCGCACCCCGTGCAGGCGCTGAGATCCACCGACATGCCCCACTGGTTGATGGTGCTGAACTGCTGGGCCGGCCGCTCTTCGTACGCCGTCTTGTAGAGCTCCGCCGGATGCCCGTCCGGTCCCTTCGGCATCTCGCTCGCGTGCGACTCCGGGTCGAAATTCGCGGCAAAGCGGGGGTTCTTCTGAAAATCCTCGAGGTTGGCCTCGCGGACGATCGGTCGGCCGCCCATGGCCCAGTGGTTCTGCGTCGTCGCGAAGCGCCAGCTTCCGCCAGCGGCGGTCACCTTGGCGTCCGAGGCGATCCACGGTTCTTTCAGGGTCCGCAGCAGGCCCGCGTCGAACCCGACGGGGTGGCCATTGAAGCACGCCACGCGGCCCGGTTCGCGGCGACCATAACCCAGCGCAAGGCCGATCGTGTTGTCGGCCATGCCCGGCGTGACCCAGATCGGGATGCGCAATCGGCGACCCGCGACCTCCAGGTCCACCAACTCGGCATTCACCAGGTTCAGATCCACGGCGGTCCGCCGGCTGATCAACGCGGCGTTGTCCCAGGTGATCTTCGTGATCGGATCGGGGAATTCCTGGAGCCAGCCGTTGTTCGCGTACCTGCCGTCATCGATCTTGCTGTCGCGGTGGAAGACAATCTCGAGCCGGTCCCGCGCCGGCGCCGGGGTGCGGGCCGCCGCGGCCACAACCTTGGCCACGGCGCCGTCGACCCAATCCACGGCCACCGGTTTGGCAGCCGATCCGGCGAGAAATCCGTTGTAGAGAAAGCGCTCCCACTCGACCTCGGAGGTCGTGCCGGTGATGTCGAAGAACGTCGCCCGGGTGATCTCGTAAGCGGAGGTCTGCGATTCGCCGGCAATCCGGGCGAGGACTTCCAGTTCCGTGAGGCCGTCGAACAGGGGCGCAATGAGCGGTTGGATGGCGACGACGGTGCCGTCACTGGAACGAGCGTCGCCCCACGATTCGAGATAGTGGGTAGCGGCGAGATTCCAATCGCTGTGAGCGGCGGTCTCGTCCTCGTAATAACCCAGGCGGACGACCGTGCGCGCCTTGCGCTGGGTCACGGCCCAGTTGAGGTCGGCGGGGGCGTCGTACACCGGGTTGCCATCGAGGATGAGGAGGGTGTCGACCTGCCCGGCATTCAGGGCCGCCGCGAGGTCGGCGATGGTGCCCCCGCCAATGTCCGGTGAGTCGTGATAATCGACCGTTCGACCCGCGGCTCCCAGGGCGAGGTTCAGGGCCGTCGCGAGGGCCTGGACCCCGGCCGGCTGGCCGTAACCGGCCAGGACGACGGCGGCGCCCTTGTTGGCGAGGAGATCGGCGGAGCATTCCTGGATCCAGCGGGGATCGACGCCTTCGGGTTTGGGAACCGCTGCGCAGGCGTCACGGCTGGCGCCGGCGGGCAGGACCTGCGCGGCGATGGCAGCGGCGACCGCGAAGACCTGGCTCGCCGACAGCCGGAGGCGGTGGTCCGCGTTGGATCCGGTCAGCGACATGAGCGCCTCGACGACGTAGAGGCGATTGAGTTTGTCGTTGGGCGAGGATGCCCGCCGCCCGCGGGAGTAACCTCGCCCGTGCCGCGCACTGTCCTCGTCGCGTCCGAGGAAATCGCAATCAAGGGAGAGAATGACCTGGGCGTTCTCGAGGCGATAGTAGGGGCGGACGGCCTTTCCAGTCGCGAGGGAGGCGCCCAGCCGATCGGCGTCGAAATCAACCGATTCGTAGGTGTGCCAGCGGGCCTGCGGCATCCGCTGGAGGAGGGCCTGCCGAAGCCGGGCACGCGAAGGGGAACTGCTGCGGCCGGCCAGGACGGCAAGCCCGGTGCCCTGGCGGGCGGCGGCGGCCTGACCGAGCGCTCCGAGCGCATCCAGGGCGGCCTCGCGGGACGCGGAATTCCCGCCCTGCGTGAAGCGACGGGCGCGATCCGGATCGTAAAGCTGGAGGATGGAGGCCTGCGCGAAGACATCGGTGCCGCCATTGCTGTCCGGGTGCGCGGCATTGCCTTCGACCTTGACCGGACGTCCGTCCTCCTGCCTGGCGACGAGCGGAACGGCCCCGGAGCGCGAGGGCATCGCGGTGGCGAAGTACCGCGGGACACCGTGAATGTAGCCTTCGGGCTGATTGCCGAATGGAAGGATTTTCGATTCGGGCCTGCGGCAACCGGTGAGTCCGACGCCGGCCAGGGCGATCGACGCGCCCATGATCTTCACGAAGGTGCGCCGGGAGGTGGGATCGAGCGCGTCGGCGGCGCCGGCAGGGAATTCGCGTTCGAGGGTCTCCCGAAACTCGGGGGTATCCGCGAGATCTTCCAGCCCCCGCCAGTAGCGGACACCGGTTCCCGGCTCGGGACAAGGAGGCGGAATGGTCTTCATCGATGACAGGCGGAGCAGGTTTGGGAGCTGTTGATGTTCCAGTCGTGCACAGCCTGGAGCATGGCGTCCTTATGGGCCTGCGGATCTTCCGGCTGCCAATCGAGGTTGAACACCAGCTTCGGGTCGCGGAGGTAGGGCGCGGGATTGCGATGGCAATCGAGGCAGAAACTCATGCTGAAAGGCTTGGCGTGGTAGACGACGTCCATCTTGTTGATCTGCCCGTGGCAATGAACGCAGCTCACCCCGCGGTTCACGTGCACGGCGTGGTTGAAGTAGACGTAGTCCGGCGTCCGGTGGATCTGCACCCACGGGATCGGTTCACCGGTGGCGTAGCTCTCGCGGACCCGTTCCAGCCTCGGATCGGTGGCGAGGACCTGGCTGTGGCAATTCATGCAGACCGACGCCGCCGGGATGTTCGAGAACCAGGATTTCTCCACGCCATTGTGGCAATAGCGGCAGTCCATGCCGAGCTGGTTGACATGGACCGAATGAGGAAAGGCCACCGGCTGCACCGGTTCGTAGCCGACCCGCGTGTACTTGGGAGTGAAATAATACCAGATCGCCGCGCTGACCGCGGTGCCCGTCAACAACACGCCTGCGATGATCTGACCCGGTAATCGATTGGTCCACCTGGGAAATATGTCGGACATGAGTCGGCTGTCGCCTCGAGGGGCGGCATTTCACCAGCAAAGCGAAAGACGTGTCAATGAGACCCCTGAAACCCGCGCGCATGCGCCGGGCCCCTCGCCCTTGCATCGACACTTCCAAACGACAGCCGGTTTGTTTACGAACGCGACGCCGCGATCGCAAGCATGCATGCTGGGTCGGCTTCAGTTTTCCGAATCCATAATGCACTGCATTAGAAGAGGAGCTGCGGGTTGGAGCGCGCTTCCGTGCCCAAAACCTCCACCGTGGAACCCCGCCCGGTTTCGCGGCCGAAGGCCGGCCCAATCCGCCTTTTCCCCTGTGTTCCTGGATGCCTTCGTGTATGGATCCGGGAAGCGTTCGATCCTCCGTGAACCTGCCCTCAACCCGTGTGTGTCCCAACATCTGGAAACGACTGCCACCCATGAAGCCTCTGCACTTTTTCGGCGCCATTCTGGCATCGCTTTGTGCCTTCGATCCCCGGGTGCCCGGCGGTGAGGCCTGGCTGGAGCGGGCGGCGAAGGTCACGCCCGAAGCCCGGCAGGTCGCCTGGCAACGTCTCGAGTTCTACGCCTTCGTTCATTTCGGCGTGAACACCTTCACCGATCGCGAATGGGGAACCGGCACCGAGGACCCCGCGATCTTCAATCCGTCCTCGTTCGATGCGCGCCAGTGGGTGCGGGTGTTCAAGGACGCCGGCATGAAGATGGTGATTCTCACGGCGAAACATCACGACGGTTTCTGCCTGTGGCCCTCCAAATTCACCGAGCACTCGGTAAAGCACAGCCCGTGGCGCGACGGTCACGGCGATGTCGTTCGCGAGGTGTCGGACGCCTGTCGGGAGGCGGGCCTCGACTTCGGCATCTACCTTTCCCCGGCGGATCTTCACGAGCCGAGCTACGGCGACACCGAAGCCTACAACGCCTATTTCAAGAACCAGCTCCGCGAGCTGCTCACCGGCTACGGTCCCATCCGCGAGGTCTGGTTCGACGGCGCCAATCCGCGCAAAAAGGGCATGACGTATGACTACTTCGGCTGGTACGCCCTGATTCGCGAGCTCCAACCTCAGGCCGTGATCTTTGGCATGGGACCCGATGTGCGATGGGTTGGCAATGAAGCCGCCCACACGCGCCCCGCCGAGTGGAGCGTCATCCCGTCGAGCGTCCCCCTCGAGCAATTCCACGGCGGCGACCAGACGAAACAGGACCTTGGGAGCCGGGCCCGCATCCGCGATGCCGCGCACCTGCTCTGGTACCCGGCGGAGACGGACGTCTCCATCCGTCCCGGCTGGTTCTATCACGCGGCCGAGGACGCCCGCGTCAAAACCGTCGCCACGCTGCTCGACATCTATTACCGAAATGTCGGCGGCAATTGCGCGCTGCTTCTCAACGTGCCCGCCGACCGCCGCGGGCTCATCCACGAGGTGGACGCCTCACGGCTTCAGGAACTCGGCGCCATCCTCCGGCAGACCTTTGCCACGAACCTCGCCGCTGGCGCGACGATCACCGCCTCGGACTCGAAGGATGCCCGTTGCCCTCCGGACACGCTCCTCGACGGTGAACCCGGGACGTTCTGGACGACGCACGACTGGACCGAATCGGCCGAATTGACCCTGCAACTGCCGGCGCCTCGACGCTTCAACTGCGCAGTCCTTCAGGAGCACATCGAGAGCGGCCAGAGGATCGAGGCTTGCGCGGTGGATGCCTGGAGCGACGGCCACTGGAAGGAACTCGGAACGGCGACAACTGTCGGGGCCAGGCGAATTCTCCGGTTCCCGTCGATCGAATCCGACCGGGTGCGGGTGCGCATCCTGGAATCGCGCTTCGCGCCAACGCTCGCCGAATTTGGGCTATACCTCGATCATTTACCGCCCATGTATTTCTGAAGGTTGTCCTTGAAGCCGCGGCTGACCGTGAGCTTGGTGCCGTCATGGAGGATCACGATGTACTCCCCGTGGAACATCGGCTGCATCTCCCGCACGCGGTCGATGTTGACGATCGTCGAGCGCCCAATCCGGACAAAGCGGCGTGGATCCAGCCTCGATTCGAAGCTGGAAAGCGTGTCCCGCACGAGGTGCGCCTCGCGGCCGACGTGGAGCTTGATGTAGTTGTCCTGCGCCTCGATCCACTCGATCTCCAGCGGCTTCAGGAAAATGACGCGCCCGTCGAGTTTCACGGCCAGCCGTTCCCCACCGCGCGCTGCTTTTCTCTCGGGGCTGAGGGATTCGAGCAGGGCGGAGAGTTTCTTCGTCAGGTCCGATGGGTTCTCCTGGTTGAGTCCGCTACGCGCCCGTTCGACGGCCTGCTTCAGGCGATCCCGATCGAACGGCTTCAGCAGGTAATCCAGGGCATGAACATCGAATGCCTTGACGGCGAATTCATCGAATGCCGTGACAAAGACAACCTGGGGAATCTCGGACGGCTGGAGCTGCGACAGGACCTCGAACCCGTCCATCTCCGGCATCTGGATGTCGAGAAAGACGACATCCGGCTTTTCACGCCGGATGGCGTTGAGGGCTTCTTTGCCGTCGCCACACTCGGCCGCGATTTCGACGTCCGACTCCTTGTTCAACATCCCTCGCAGCCGGTCACGGGCAAGGGGTTCATCGTCAACGATAATGACGCGCATATTGCCAACGCTTTTTGTAATCCAAACGACAGCAAGAATGTACCTAACCCACGCACGGAACAAGGACGATTCTCGGCCTCCATGCCCTTTCTCGCGATCCCCTTGCCGGTCGCCTTCATTGCTTTGTCGCCTTCTCCGTCGACCCATGCCGGTTGACATCCCCCGACCCTCGGGAATCCTTCGCTCGCATGCACGTCCGGATTGTCGCGGCAGCGAGCCTGGCCTCTCTCACATTGACTCTGACCGGCGCGCCGGCACGACCCGGCACCAACTCCTGGGAGACACAGGCCAGCGAGCGTCCCGGTTGGTTCGCCTTCGATCCGGCGCCTGACCGCTTCGATCCAAGCCCGATCGACCTGCGTTCACTTAATGAACCGAGGGCTGGCGATTCCGGGCGGATCGGTGTCCGGGGCGATGTCCTCATCCACGAAGGCACAGGGGTAATTGAGCGGTTCTGGGGTGTGAACATTGGGATGGGAATCGTAACGACGTCCGACGAGGACGTTCGGCGCCTCGCCCGGGGTCTGGCAAAACGGGGAGTCAACCTCGTGCGCATTCACGGTCCGGTCTACTCCACCCGAGGGAGCGGCTTCGGCCGCGTGGATCCGCGACGGGTTGCGCGACTTCAAGCCTGCATCCGGATTCTGAAACAGGAAGGCATCTACACGTCGCTGAGTCTTTATTTTCCGCTGTGGGTCAGCCTGGGACCCGGGGACCCGCGATTCCCGGGGTACAGCGGGGGTCATCCGTTTGCGTTGCTGTATTTCGACGAGACGTTCGAGGGGCTCTACCGCGACTGGTGGCGGGCCGTCCTCAACACCCCGGATCCTCAAACAGGGCGCGCCCTCCGTGAGGAGCCCGCCGTTGCGTTCCTGGAGATGATCAACGAAGACTCCACCCTCTTCTGGACCTTCAATCCTCAGGAAGGCGCGCGCGGCAACCTGCCGGATCCGGTGCGCTTCGAACTCGAACGACGCTTCGGCCGATGGCTGGCCAGCCGCTATCCCGGCAAGTCCCTCGACGAAATCCGCGAGACCCCCTGGAACGGTCAGGACGCGCCCCAGGACGCCTTCGCGGAAGGGCGTGTCGGGCTTCGGAGCCTGTGGGATATCGGGCATCATCGGACGCCGCGGGACAGCGACACCGTCCGCTTCCTCACCGGGCTGATGCTCGACTTTCACAAACGGACGTATCACTTCCTCAAGGAGGATCTCGGATATCCGGGTCTCATCTATGGATCGAACTGGAAGACGGCCTCCTCCCGATATCTGGATCCGCTGGACAAGTACGCGAACAGCGTCGCCGATGTCTTCGATCGCCATGGATACCTGGACGGCCTTCATTCGGGTCCGAATGCCGCCTGGAACATTGAAGCCGGTCAGACCTACGACGATCGAAGCGCGCTTCGGCTCCGGCGCGCCGATGGCGATGGGCTGGATGCGTCAAATCCGCTGTTCGACATCGAGTACGACGGGCGGCCTTCGATCGTCACCGAACTCAATTGGCCCCTGCCCAATCGGTATCGCGCGGACATGATCCCGCTTGGCGCCGCCTACGGTGCCCTCCAGGGGACGGATGCCCTCTGCTGGTTCGCCGCCGACAACCCCGGCTGGGATGGTCTGCCGGGTAAGTTCTCAATCCAGACGCCGGTCGTCGAAGGTCAGTTTCCCGCCGCCGCGTGGATCTACCGGAAGGGCCTGGTCAGGACGGCCGATGCGGTCGTGCAGATCGGCCTGCCTGTCGAGGATCTGTATCGGCTGAAAGGAACGCCCATTCCCGGCGCTCAGAATCTCGATCTGCTCCGGGCGGCCGCTGTTCCGGCCACGCGCGGCGGTGATGGAGACCTTGAGAACAGCGACGCCATCGAGCCATTGACCTTTCTCGTCGGGAGAGTCGCATTGAGGTTCGAGGAGGGCGGCGTTGCCCAAATTCAGACCCTGGACCTCGGACCGTTTGTGGACCGGCGGAAGCAAAGGGCCCGGAGCGTTACCGGGCAACTGACGTGGGATTGGGGCCAGGGCGTGGTGACCCTCGCGGCGCCATCGGCCCAGGGTGTCGTCGGGTATCTACGGGGATCCGGCAGAATCGATCTGCCCGATTTCACGGTGGATTCGCCGCTGGATTACGGTTCTGTGCTGCTCGTGGCCCTCGATGATCAACCCATTCGATCCTCGTCCCGTCTCCTTCTCCAGGTCGCCAGCGAGGAACTGCCGTCGCATTGGGCGACCGATCCGGAATCAGGCCGGCGCAAGATCGTGCAACGCGGCGCCCCGCCCCTGCTCGTTCGGGAATTTGCCGGGACGATCCGGCTTCGCCGCCCGGAGGCCGCCCGACTCAAGGTGACGCCCCTGGATTTCAACGGATATCCGACGAGCGCCGAGACGCGAGAGGCGGGTGCTCTGCAACTGTCGCCGAGGGTTCCGTATTACCTGCTCACTCAGTAAGTGGGAATAGGGATAGGAACTATCCACGCCTTGGCCGTATCCGATGGCGAAGCGGGCTGAAGCCCGCGGTCCGGTTTGAATTGTCGCGCGGCGTTCACGCCGCTTGAACCTCCGGCATTCGGCCCACCAGGTGCCTGGAACAGGGAATGGGACCGCCGCGGCGGTTACGGGGAGGCGGTTACTCGGCGGCTGCGATAGCCGCTGCGTCTCCCCGGGGGAAGCGAGGCACGAGCGCCGCCGCCGGCTACTGCAACTGTCGCGCCGCGGCGACGCGAAGCCGCGGATCCGGTGAGCCGGCCAGGTCTCGAAGCAGATCCAGGGCGGGCTGCTCGAAGGCCGCGTACAGCCACGCGACCTCGAGTCGCGCCCGCGGGTCGGTCTGGCGCCGCAGCCACTCCGCCGTCTCTGGCAGCACCTTTCGGGATCCACGCTGGCGAAGGACAAGTCGCGCCTGTTCCTGGTCCCACGCATTCGCCGACAGTGTGAGATCGAGGAGATCGGTGGTGGAGAGTCCCGTCAGGTCCCGGGGTGACGCGCGGCCGGCCGGCGATGAGGCGGTTGCGGCGGACGCCGTCACGCGCCAGATCCGGCCATGCTCTTTGTCGCGGCGGGGATCGCGGAAATCGACCTCGCCATGCTGGATGATCGGGTTGCTCCAATCCGCGATGTAGAGGGCGCCGTCCGGGCCGAATCGAAGATCGATCGGCCGAAAGGTGACATTGGTGGAGCGCAGGAGGTCGGGCATCTCGACGGCCTGAAAATTCGCTCCCGCTTCCTGCAGGCCGAATTCGACGACGCGATGGGCGCGGAAATCGCAGGTGATCAGGCGCCCCTGCCAGTCCGCGGGAAAGGCGGGGCTATGAACCGACTCGAGGCTGCAGAACTTCGGATAGCTGCCTGGCGTGATACTCTCGGCCTCGCGCCGCATGTCCGCATAGGTGAAGTACGTGGCGCCCTCCATGGCGTGATAGACGCCCTTGAACCCGGCGCCGTCGGTGAAGAAGTGGTTGCCGAACTGGTCCCAGTGATGGCCCCAGGGATTGCAGCCGCCGCGGGTGAAGACCTCGAGATGCCAGGTGTCGGGATTGAATCGCCAGATTCCACCGGAGTTCAGCCGGCACACCCCCCACGGCGTTTCGATGTGGGAATGCGTGTAGATCGACTGGTTCATGTACAGATGACCGTCATAGCCCCAGCGGAGGGTGTGCAGGTTGTGATGGGTGTCCTCCGTCCCGAAGCTGCTCAGAACGATGGTCCGCCGATCGGCGTGCCCGTCGCCATCGGTGTCCTCGAAATGAAGCAATTGATGACTGGCCCCGACGTAACATCCCCCGGTTCCATCCGGGACCATGCTGGTCGGGATAAGCAGGCCATCGGCAAAGACCGTGGATTTCTCCGCCTTCCCGTCGCCGTCGGCATCCTCGAGCACGATCACGGCGTCCTCGGGTTCCTGACCGGGCCGAATCATGGGATACACCCGCGAACTGGCGATCCAGAGGCGGCCCTTCGGATCCCAGTTGATCTGGATCGGCTTGAATAGGAGCGGATCCTCCGCCCATAGCGAAACCTCGAATCCCGGATGGAGCTCGAAGGTGGGAATCTCCTGGGGAGCGGTGGAAGGGACATCCGGAGCCTTCGAGTGGGCTTCTGCGTAACCACGGACCTCCGACACCGTGGCGGGGTCCTGGTGGCGCAGGTCCCGGAGGTGCGCGATGCGCTCGTCCCACTGTTCGACGAGCGGTTCGAAGCGCGGGATCTCCACCGCGTTCTGTCCCTGTTCCTGTTTGCGGAACCCGAACAGGTAGGTCCAGTTGGCCGGACGCCATCGGTGAAAGAACTCCTCGTTCTTGTGACGAATCGCAGTCGCCAGCACGTCGAACTCCGGACCGGAGGAGGCCGGTTCTCCCCCGAGGGCCTTCACGATTCGGGACGCAACGATCGCGTATCCTTCGGGACTGAGCGCGACGGGTGAGTCGTAGGCAGTCGGGTTCTCGTCACCGAGCGCGCGCGAGAGTGCGAGCGTGTCGATGAACCGCGCCCCGCGGGCATCGGCGAGTGCGCGCAACGCCGTCGAGGCGGCCTGCAGATCCCGGGTCCTGTTGGATCCGGGGGGTTCACCCCAGGGCTGGATCGGGCCAAGCAGGACACATGGGACTTTCCGTCCGGTGACCGCGTCGAGTGCGTCCATCAGGCGGTTCATCCCGTCGATGAACGATTCGACACCGTCGGAACCGCTCTCGAGCGCTTCGGTCATTCCGTAGCTCAGAAACGCAACGCTGGGCTTCACGAGGGCGAGCTGGTCTTTCACCCGCTTGAGCCAGTCCGCGGGCGTTTTGTTCCAGTCGAAGCTCGCGCGAGCCCGCCCGGACGGCGTGTCAGCGGCCCAGGCCAGATTCCGAAAGATGACGTGGCGATCCGGCCATGCCGCGGTGAGCTGGGCCTCGATGGCGCCGTTGTCGCCTTCCCTTTCGAAGAACGTATCGCCAAGAAACACAACGCGGTCGCCGTCGCGCAATTCGAAGGGCTCGGCGGCGCCTGCGACGTGGGGCGCAAGGATGAACGGCAGGATCAAAAGGGCTGCACGCCAACTGGGGACCGGCCTCATAGAGTGGCGCCAAAGGAAACTCCATTCCCGATCCTGGCAAAGAAAAAAGGCCGGGAAGCGGATGGCGATTCGCCGTCACGGACGTCGCAGCCGAAAGAAGCGGGCATTCACCGTCGAGTCGACAGCCACCTCAAGAACCCGACGACCGCCCAGATCCTGAACCTCCCCGGGGACCGTCACCCAGTTGCCGCCCAAGGCGCCTGCGACTTCGACTTGAACTCCCTGGCCATCTCCGGGCAAAGCGAACCGCAGCCGCATCGGCATTCCCGCCGACGCGGGCGGCACGACCTCGGCATCGAGGCGAAGCATGTCCGGGACCGTGGGATCGGTTCCTCGCAGGAACTCCTCGCCGTTCGACGCGCCGTCCCCATCGGGATCCGCCGAGGGATCGACCCCCGTGCGGCCGAAGTAACGCTGTTCCCACGCGTCTCCCAATCCGTTGCCGTCCGCGTCCTGGACGGGCGGCGGGGTCTCGGCGAGGCTGGCCAACGCGATGTCGGGCGCAACCTGGTTGACGAGGATGAACCGAGCGCCGGCCGGAGCCACTCCGAGAGCGGTGCGAACCGGATCGCCCAGACCGCTCCCGACCAGCCAATGTTCGGCAGTCGCTTCCACCGGACCGGGTAAAGCCGACGGAGCGGAGGTCCAGTCAGGAACCGCGAATTCCGCTAGGACCTTTGCCTGATCGGCAAGGAAGGGATCGGCATCGTACAGCCACACGTTGACAGGCGCCGCAGAGACTGGAAGCGCGGGGGCCACGCCAAGGAGGACGACCGCGAGATGCGCCCGGCTGACCCCGAAGGAGAAAGGACCAAGGTCCTGGTTCCTGTTCACAGCGGCACCTCCACCTCACCGGCCGGGATCGTCTGGTCCGGTTCGCCCAGTGCATCGAAATGGACCATCCAGTAGCGATAGCGCGCGCCGTGCACGACGGGATGGAGGTCCAGCAGATGGATGTCGATCCCCGCCGGCCGTGTGTTGCCCACTGCTGGATCCACGCTGGCCACGTGCAGTGTCAATGCGAGCGCCGGGTCCAGCCATTCGAAACCGGCGCCATCGGGCAAGGGCCAGGCGGCAATCCGACGAAACAAGGACGAGACCTGGATGACGTCGCCCGAGACAGTCGGGAACTCGTCGCTCGGAAGCTGCTGGCGGTAGAGGACGACATTGTCCGCGCGGAGGTCCGGGCGTGCCGGGTCCGAGACTTCATCGGGAAACAGGAAGCTCTCGAGCGTGCGACCGGCCTGGCGCGCTCGAATTGTGGCAAGCAGGCGCAACAAGCGTCCGCCATGTTCGCCATCCAACGGACCGATGAGACCCTGGATCAGTTCGCGGGCTCCGAGAGGGATCGTTCCAATGCGCATCCCGACACCGCAGGAGTTGGTCGGGATCGGCCAGACGATCGGGAAATCGCTCACCAGGCGCGCCTCGATGTTGGTGGAGATGGCCTGGACCCCCGGCAGGGGCCGTCGGGGCCATGGGACATCACGATCTGCGACTGCCCGAGGCGTCTTCCAGGTGAAACGTTGAATGGCACTGGCGGGTCCCGCATTGCCACGGACATCGACCGCGACCACCTGGACTTCATATTTCGTGTCCGGCACCACATCGACAGCGAACGAAAAATCCGGTCCATCACCCAGGGCAGCGCCGGGTGGTTCGGTGCCCACGGGCCCGGTCGCGAGCGTCGAAGAAACGGTCAACCCCTGGCGTGCGATCTCGAGCGCGCTCTTCGAGAACCACGTGACCTGATGCGGCGCGTTGACCCACAACGCCTTCAACGCGGAGGTCGCGAGCGACTTTCCCTGCTCCGGTGGCGACCCGCTCAAATTCCTGAGGATGATCTGAAAGGTGTGAACACCCGACGGCGGGCAGAACCAGTGCAGGCGCATGACGGGAGCCGTCGCATCGCCTTCGGCCTCCGGGCGGGCCAGGAGCGGGACCGGCGGCACCGGCGGGAGGACATCCTCGCATCCCAGCGGTCCCAGTGGACTCCAATTCCCGTTTTCGTCGGCGGCCTGCCCGAAATAGCAGATGCGCGCGGCCCCAGGGGGCATGGCGTCGTCCGTGGCTTCCACGACCGACTGCGGGGTGCGCGGGACCGCGTCCGAGATGCCTTCGGCTATCAACGTCAGCGCGCCGTCGTCCACCCTGCGGAACACCCTCCATTGCCGGGTTCGCGGCGTCAGAAAGACCCGGACCTTCATGGGCTGGACGAATTCCGAATCCGCGGGACGGGCGACATGGGCGCACGGCAACTGGATCTGGCGATCCTCCGGACGCAGGATCCATGCGCGATACGCCAGGGTGTGGCCGATGTCGGCGCCGGACGGCAATTGTGGATCGGCAAACACAAGCCACGCGCCATCCGTTCGCAGGAAGATCAATGGGCGCGTGATCGTCACGAACCGCCAATCACCGTTGGGATCCGTGCCGGGAGGCGCGGCCTCAATCACGACCTGGTCGGACTCCACGGGACTACGCGCCCGCAGCATGCCGTCGGCGCCAAGGGTCACGTCACTTAGCAGGAACGGGCCTTCCAGCAGGCCGGCGTAGAACGGATCGCCCGGCCGGAAGTCTTCCGGGGACACGGTGGCGATCGGGACGACCGCCGTGACCTGAAGATCCACGCCCGGTTCGCCGGGCAGTTCAAAGCCGCGCACGGGGCTTTCGGCGCCCGTGAAGGATCCGGCCACGACGCGCACCACCGGCGCCGGGACCTCGGAGGAAAGGCGGGTGACACGGAAGTCAAAGACGGCTTCCGCATCCTCCTCGGCGAACCGCAGGCGGGGCGAGATCCGTTGTGGATCCTCCTCGAGTCCGGTCATCACGCTGAGATCGACCCAGGCCACACCGCGATCCCGGCGCTGCAGGACGATCCGGTAGTGGCGATCGCCCGGGTCGGGCGGGTCGAGTCGGTCGATGTGAAAGTTCGGATCCGGTGGAAGCACAACCACACGCGGACAGTTGATTCCCAGTTCGCCCACCGGCGCGTCGGGCGCATCGAATCGACGGACATTGACCACCACCGGCGGGGAAGGCGCCGATGCGATCGGTCCGCACTTCGTGTCCCGGATCGCTCGAACGCTGTACCAGAAGGCGTGACCATAGAGGTTTGTATGGATCTCCGGATGAAGGGTGCCATCGATCCATCCAAATTGGCCTTGCTTGCCATCGAAAGGGACGGTGCCCAGGAGCATCCCGGGGGGGACGGCATTGGTCGAGACGACCTTCGGAAGTTCTCCATCGCCACGATAGACCTCGAAACGGCTGACCGTTCCAGCGGCGGCCTCGTCACCGGCCTCCCACTCCAGCGAGATTCGCTGCGGCCGCGGCGGAGCTGCTGCCTCATCGAAGGTGTTGACTGCCGTGACTCCCCGGGGAACCCCGGGCGGCATTGCGGCGCAAACGAAGCCAAAGCCTCCGAGGGAAGGCGTCCCAGGCTGTCCGAGACGATCGCGCGGGACGACGAACCAGGCGAACTCATCCCCATCGCGCCACGCCGGCTCCCCTGGACCGGTATCGGTGAGGAAGGCATTGGCGGGATCCATGGCCAACGCCGCCGCCTCGGCGGCCTTCAACCTCGTTCGAGGCACGATGGGCAGGTTGTTCACGCGGGCACCCTGGGCCTCCAGGTCCTTCACCCGTGGCGATTGCGCATCCCACCCGGCGGCCCGCGCGGCCGCCGCGGGCATCCGCCAGACGTCGAAGCCGCCAAGCAAGGGGCTGCGACGGAGCAGCGCGTCGGGTTCACTCCAAAGGAGGGCGACCCGGAGGTCGTCCGCGGACGACACAGGCGGGGCGGCGCGCGGGGGATCGGGCGCGGGCAGCGGCACGGGGTGGCCGGAATCGATCTGCAGACGCGCCACCACGGAGCGGTCCTTGCCGGTCCCGGGATCGAAGTCCCGGACCTCGAGGGTGACCGGGCCCACCGGCAGGCGGTCGGCCCAGGCGCGTCCGAGGGCGAAGGTCACGGCATGGAACCTGGCAGCGAGCAGGTCGATCGCGGCTGCCACCGCGGGATCCGCGGCAGCCAACGAAAGGGCCGCGGCGAGCCTCGCCTCCGGTGCGGTCGCTGCGGTGACATCCGCCCGGGGGATCAACGCGCCCAACGCCGCCGCGAGGTCGGCGGGGTCCTCCCCGAGCTGCGCGCCGCGGGCGATCAAAGGTGCGAGGGTCTCCGCGAGCGGCGACGCGGGGAACACGAGCGCCTTTCGCTCCCACGCGCCGCCTGCCGCGGGCTCCCCCGGGCGCGCATAAATGGCAAGGACGCGACCACGGAGGGAGACCGGGTCATTGCCGGTCCAGGCGACGTAGACCCAAGCCGCGCCGTCGGGATCAGCCGCGCGAGTGGTGCCGGCGGTCAGGAGCGATTCGGGCGGGAACTCGGCGACAGCCGCGAATGCACACATCCACACGAGGGAGCCCGTAACCCACCTTGGGAGGACGGAAGGAAAGGTTCGATTCATGGACCACCTCAAAAAGGAGAGTCGAACGTGATGTCGCTGGTGCGCAGGTGGGCGACCCAGGGGAATGTCTTGGTGACGTCGTCGCACAACGGGCAAATCCCCAGCGTCACGCCGAGCTTGAGTTGTCCGGCGATGGTGGCCTGGGGGGATCCGAGGGTGTTCACGCCGACGGCGCCGACGAGATCCAGGTCGCCTTCGCCGCTGAACAGGCAGAGCACCTCGCCCTCAATGCCCAGGTGCTGTCGCAATCCGACGAGGAAGGCAGGACCGGCAACCGGCGATACGAAACCGAACGACCCCGCGCCGCCGCGCCCTTCGACGTGGAGCAGACACGTTCGCGGGAGTGAAATCGGCAAAAGACGTTCCAGCGGGAGCGTGATGTCGCCCGCGACGTAGTAGCCGATCAGCAAGTCGGCGGGTCCAATGCCGTTGTCGGCGAGAACAGCCGCGGTGTTGCTGTCGATGAAATCCAATTGTGCCAGTTGGCAGGCCGCTCCCACGAATACCCGAACCTGCAGGCCGAAGCCCTTGAAGCTGCCGGCGGCGCTTCCCCCGAGATACGCGCCTTCGTCCCCGAAGGAGAACCCGAGCTCCGGGTCTTGAGCGGTGAATCCGCCGATGCGTTTCGCGCCGGTGGCGCCGAGGCCGCCTGCGACGCCGAGCAGGCGTCCCTGGTTGTCGAGCGAGAATCGGCCCGTGACGCCGACCTTGAGTCCCTGCGCGAACCCGTTGGCCGGCGTGGTGCTGGCGCCAAACGTGACCTCCTCGAAGCTGCCGCCCGGGGGCCGGCACCCGCGTCCGGGGGAGTCGCCGTGGAACTGTTCGACCTGGTAGAATCCATCGACCGCGAGGGTCGCGTCGTCTCCCATCTCCGCCGGGCCGAGCGCGAAGCGGAATTCACCGTCGACTCGCAGCTTGCGAAGGTCGTCGGCGGCGATGTCGGCCGTGCCGTACAACCGGGTGCCTTGAAGGACGTCCCGCAACTTCTCCAGGGCTTGGAGGACGCCGTTGTCGAGGTCGCCGAGTTCATTGCGCACCAGGTCGCGGGCCGGCCCGAGCGCGATGCCGACGACCGTGTCGTTGACCTTCGCGAACAGTTCCTCGAGCGCCGAACGGAAAAGACCGCGATCGGCAAGCAGGACCTGCTTCAGCAGGAGGTGCGTTTCCTTCGGAAAGATGCCTTTCAGCAATTCCGCCAGGAGCACCCGTTCGATCCTTTGACGGAGTCGCGCCCTGTCTTGCAGGGCCTGGGCGACCGGCAATGTTTCCGCCCGCAACTCGTCGCAGATCGCGTTGGAGGCGTCCTGATAGAAAGTGCCGTCGGCGATGAAGGCGTCCTGGGCGTCATGGAGTCCGTTGCGGAGCACGCCCTGTCCGGCGGCCAGGTCCGACACCAGGTCCTGCAAGGCGGCATGCACCTGGCGAAGGGTCGCCTCGATCTCGGCCAGCGTCGGTTCGAGCGCCTCGCCCACGTATTCGTCGATGAGCGCGTCGAGAACCTCCGGGGCAACCTTGTCGGCCAGGGCTCGCACGAGGGGCGGCGCATCGCCCGGCGATTGGCGGATGGCGAGCTTGATGATTTCCGCGATGACCGTCCTTCGGACCTCCTGCGGCGACACCTGCCTGGGCTCGACGATGGTGATCGCCGAAGTCACGGCGGAGTCGGCGGCGCGCAACGCATCGAGCATGCGTTGGCTGACCCCATCGACCATGGCGGAGGTGTTGAGGAACTGATCCTGGAGACGGGTCAGCGCCGTTTCGGGGGCGGCGAGCGCCTGGCACATCGCCGCGTGAAAATCCGAGGCGCTGACCGCGCCGCTCTGGGCCGCGGCCTGGACCTCGTCCAGCAGTTCATTCACCCGCGGGTCGAAGGCGGAGAGGAGGTCGTCGCCGAAGAGCTTCCCGAGGTCCGGCGAGAGAAGCCGGTCGAGGTCGTCCGCGCCGTCGCGCAGCGTCGTGGCGAGGACATTGTTCGAGAGCACCTGGACGATGGCATTGGAGACGGCGCTGAAGGCGCCGGTTCGGTCCTCGATCTGGCCCAGGAGGAATTCCGAGGCACTGAAGTGCGGCACCTGGTCGGTCACCGTCGCGCCGAAATTCAGGTGCGCATGTCGGGATGTCAGACGCTCCGCTTCACCCTGAAGTTCGAACACCAGCAGGTTTGCCTTTTGCCTTCCTGCCGACTGGAATGACCGCGACCCGGGCTGCCATGCCACCGGAAAGTCCACGTCCGCGTCAACGAGCCCAAGCAACCGCTGCTGCGCCCGTGGCCGGAATCGCTGGGATCCGGAATCCCGGTAGGCCGTCACGCTGACGCCTCCCGGGAAGCCACGGTTGGTCGGATCGAAATCCTGCCGGTCGAAGAACGAATGGCCTCCGGCATCCAGCCACGCCCGCCCGGGATCGTCCGGGTGCCCGTTGCCGTTCCATCCCCCTGCCAGGTACAGCAGCGGATTGTCGCCTCCCCCGACGGCGTGGACCTGCACCTTGGCATCGAGAAACCAGGGCAGATCCAGCGTGCCGGCGAAGGTCACAAAGCCATCGGCCGGATCGCCACCGGCCCCGGGCCACCGGTTGAAATACGCCTTCGTCGCGGGCGTCAGCGCGTACGGCCGGTCCTCGGGACCGGAAATCTCGATCGACGACGGCAGGATCAACCGGGAGTCCACGCCGGGGATGTTGTCGGCGCTCGAGACAAGATGACCATCGGACCAGAAGCCCACGACACCGAGAGCCGGACTCTTCACCAGCGGCAGGGTCACGGCGGAGCCGAGGAGAAGCACCCCGGCGGTCGTGTCACAGGGAGCGTCGGCGGCGGCGCGAAACTCGAGAGTCGATGCCTGGAAAGGCGCAAGCCAATAGGCGAGACGATGTCGCGATTCGCCCTCGATCCGGGCGTCGAGCAACTGTCCGTTGCAGCGCAGGCGCAGCTCGGCGAAGGATTGAACGAAGTCACTGGGAAAAGGCACTTCGATCCCGCCGTCGGTGGCGCTCCGGTCGACCCGGTTGTCGAGGTAACTGAGCCGAAGACCGTCGAGGCTCGTTTTGAACCCATACAGGACAAGGTCATGCGGAAAGGCATCCGCCACGGCCTGATGCCGGCCACTCACTCCGGCGCGCCGGATGTAATACTTGGAATTCGCCTTCAGCGGGTAGGTCCCCTGCCCCGGCACCCGCTGGCCGGCGAGGTAACTCACGGCCGTTGCGTCGCCATCGGCGGCGAGGCGGAAGTTCAATCCCGCGTAATCTGCCAGACCCTCCCCGTAAGCGTCCGTGAAGGGCCGCTCGAGAACGGGACGGTCTTCGGGTTGTCCATAACCTGTGTTCAGCAACGCCCCGGCGCGGTCATCGGCAGCAAGGTGATCGGTCCCGGCATCCTCACGCAGGTCGAAGCCCGGCAGGTGAAACGACGCCGTGGAGAAGGCGCCGACCGAATGAGCGTAGCGCCCGCCGCCCAGCGCGCCCCACTCGAGTTGGACCGGTCCGCCGGCCGCGGCGGTCACATCAACCCCATCGGATACCCCGCCGTCCGGCGTGAAGTGCATGACGCCATCCGCCGACTGAAAGAGGACTTCCCCGGTCGCGGCGCCGGCGCATCCGGGATCCGGGCAACCCTGCCGGTACTCGATCGACGAGGTCTCCGCGACGGACGCGGTGAGGGTGCTCGCCGTCGTATCGATGACGTCGTTGGTGATGACGAAGGCCCCGTTGGCATACGGGACCGTCACTCCCGCGGGGAAGTGGGCCTCGAACACGCCGGCGCCCAACATCACCGTCGCATCCAGGCGACCGCGGCCGCCGGCATCCATGGCCAGCCTCACCGGCTTGCCATCGGTCCCGCGCGCTGATCGGAACTCCTGGTCGTTTCCGGCCGGATGCTGGAGGTCCGTATCAAGCACGGACGAAGGCAACGGCCCTTCGACGAAGGCGAGTTCGGCATCGCGTGTGAAGATCCAATCGCCGGCGCCGATCTCGAATTCACCGGACCCGGGCCGCCACGTGATGGAGTCGGTCCGCAGTCGAAGCGGCAGACCTTCGTCGTGGAACCACAAGGCCCGCAAACCGAGGTCCGCCGCCTTCAAGGTGAAGGCGCCCTGCTTCGGAAGACCGTTGCCTCCCAGATCCACACGGCCCAGCGGGAGCCTTCCCTGGTAGAGGCGTGTGACGGGGTCCACGGCGAACCCGCTGCCCGCCGGCAGGCCCGCATACGCATCAAAGGCGCTCAGGCCATTCTGTCCGAGTTCGAGCCGGGCAAATCCAAAGCGGGCATTCCCGACGGGGTAGTGTCCGTTGATGGAACCCTTCAGGATCAGCGCGGCGGTGCCCACGTACAGGGCGTCGCCGTTGTTGAAGATGTGGACCGGCAGTGGTGTGCCGTCGCCGTAAGTCAGCTCCGGTCTTTCCGGCAGATAGCCGCTCTGGTTGATCACCGCCAGCGTCGAAAGGAATCCGTCATTCGGAAAACTGGGATCCGGCATCTGCCCCACCAGCGGGTCGTTCGCGATCTCGGTGAACCGGGTCTCCAGCGCGCCGAAGAAGAGCTTCCCGCTGAGGGCCGCGAGTGGGACCGGCGCGGTCTCGATCGTACCGTGCGGGATGGCGGTATTGTCGGTCTCGAGGTGTTCGAGGGTGAGCCGGGCCGCGTACGTGTGCCCGTAGGCGAGCGCGCCCGCGGCGGGGTCAAGCCGGACGGTCGATTCCACCTGGACCTCGGCCGGCGTGAGCGGTCCGTCGTGGGTGGCGAGGGTCTGGGTGAAGGGAAAGGTATCCGTCCCGAGGGGGATGTCATTCCCCGAGCCCACATCGCGGAGGGCAACCCGGATTTGAAACCGCAAGTCCTGGGTCGACGGAACCTGATCGAAGTCATCGAACCGGGCGGCCGTGAAACGCGCCGTCACCTCCGGCCCGGTTTGCCCGCGCGCCAGCACCGCGGAATCCCAGGCGGCGAGGGCATTCAACGCCGGATCGGGGCTGCTGATGTTGGTGAAATGGAAGAAGCGATGTCCGACCTGTTCGACGAGGTTGGTCACTGCCTGAAAGCCCTGTCCGCGATCCTCGCCCAGCGCGACGGCGACACGATACCGCAGCGATTCGTCCAGGCGCACGGCGGGTCGGAGGCTCGTCACCACCAGGCGGTTGACCGTCCGTCCCCCGATCGCCGGCCTTCGAACCGTGATACTGACAATCGACGACGAAGGAGCGCCGTTGTCGCTCGCGATCGGCCAGGGATTGCCGGCCGCCGTCGAAAGCTGAAACCTCAGTTGAGCCGTTGTCTCCGCGATCAAGCCCGGCGGGAAGGTCACCGTCAGGCCCACGGCCGCGCGCAGGACCGCCCGGCTCTGGTCCGGGACCGGGTTGTCCTGGTCGGCGTCCAGGAGGAATCCGGTATCATTGGTCACGCTCAACCCGGAGATGCTCGCCGTCACGCGAAAGGCGTCCTGGCCCGGCGCGGTGATGGCCGCCATCGCGGCCATCAGGAGCCCTCCCCACCGGAAAATGGATTGCCGGTTTGCCATCCTCCATCACAGAACGAATTCGGACCGGCGATTACAGGCGCGGCACCAAGGATCGCACGACGGCCGTATCCCTTTCCCTCCGGGAGGGATGTGTTTGGCGTGAATGGGAGAGATCGTCCCGTATGCCGGAGGTTGAAGCGGCGTGAACGCCGCGCGCCAATTCCTCACCTGGGGGCACGCAGGATGCGCCAGCGTTCCCCCTTCACGGCAACCGCCAGGACCTGGTCGTCCGGCGAGAACGCCAGTCCTGGAACCACGTCGGGCATTCGGAGGACGGCGACCTCGCGCAACGTCGAGATTTGCCAGAACCGGAGCCCCTGCCCTTCTTCCAGCGACGCCACGATCTCGCCGCCCGGGGCGAAGGAAACGGCCGACACCTCGGTCGGATGCCCGCGCAGGGTCGCCTCTTCCCGCAGCGCGGGCAGGCCCCACAGCTTCAGGGTGGCATCGACGCTGGCCGTCGCGAGCCATCGCCCGCCGTGGGAAAACGCCGCCCACTTGGCCATGTCACGATGAGCCGTGAGTCGGGTGAGCGGTGCGGTCCCCACCCGACCGACCCACACGCCCATTTCACCGGCCGTCACCGCGATCCATCCACCGTTGTCATCCAGGCAAACCTCGGCCAGCCGGTCGGCCGAAACATGCCATCGTGCCAGCCGCCGGCCATCGCGGCGATTCCACACGGACACCTCGTTGTCCCCGGCGGCGGCGATCACGGATAGATCGCCACTGGCCGTCCACTCGTCTGGAAACGGCGATCCTTCGTCGTGCATCAGACCGGTCTCCGCCAGGATGCGATCGGTGGTCTCCTGCACTTCCCGGATGGAAAACTCCGGTCCGTATCCCAGGAGCACTCCCGGCCTGACCTCCGGGCGAAGAGGTCTGACGCCGTGGAGCACCCATTCCCTGCCCGTTGAGCCGAGGTCATGAACCAGGGTGGTCCAGCCCTCTCCGGCTTTCACGGTGGCAAGCCAACGGCCATCGCTGGAGAACGCAGGCAGCACCGTCCAATCGCCGTCGACCTCGGAGGCCTCGGGACCGTCGTCGAGGGGCCATACCGTCACCGTCCGATCCTTGCCGCCGCTGGCGAGGCGGGTCCCCTCCGGATTGAAGGCCGCGCACCACACCTCGCTCCCGTGACCCCGCAGGACCCGGAGAAGAGACCAACCGTTGACGTCCCACAAACGGATCGTCTGGTCGGACGAAGCCGAGGCCAGGCGGGTTCCATCGTGCGAGAATGCCGCATGCCAGGTCCCCTTGTCGTGACCACGGAGCAGGAGCGGCGCAGGGTTGGTTCCGTTGAGGTCCCACACCTGGAGGTCTGGACCAAACCCGGTCCCCACCAGCCAACGCCCGTCGGGCGAGAACGCGAGCGCCCACAGGGCCTCCTCGAGCTGGCAGATCCGCGGTGGCCTGGCGCCCGTCGGATCCAGCATCTGAACCCGGTTCCGAAGATCCGTGAGCGCGACGATCCCACCATCCGGCGAGAGGGCCGCCATGCGCGCACCCGGCAATCGAACGGACGCCAGCTCGGAGAGATCGGGCGCAAGGGTCCGCACGATCACCGATCCCGGCTGGCCTTCGTGTTCCCAGGATACGGGATTCCCTTCGCAGGTGAGCAGGAAACGGCCATCGCTGGAGAGTCCCGCGGTTCGCCCGGGAAACAGGAGGTTCCGTCTGCCCTGCGCCACATCGTACACACCCACGCCGCCGGCTGGGTAAACGGCCATCAAATGCCGGCCGTCCGGGAACCAGGCGAGATCTCGGGCCCCGTTGGTCGCCAGGATCGACACGGCCGGCGGGCTTCGAGCCAGATCCCAGACTCGAATGTCCTGCCCGATGGTTCCGGATCCGACGCTCCCGCTGGCCAACCGTTGTCCGTTCGGAGCCCAGGCGACGGCATTGACGATCCACGGGTGCTCTCCCAGCACTTCACGGGGGTCGCCGAGGCTGCGGTGTCGGAGATAACGCCAGACGAAGTCCCCGGTTCCCGCCGGGATGTGTCGCGCTAGCAAGTCGCGTGCGTGACCGAGATCCCCGTCTTCGACCGCCTGGGCGGCAAGCCGAAGATCGGCGGCGTAAAGATTGCGCCGATTGACCGCGCCCTGCCAGAGCACGCCTCCCCCACCCGCGGCACCCACGGCGACCAGTGCGAAAAGGAGCGACGCCAGGGCAGGCCGCCGCCGGCACCAGAGGTGCGCCCTTTCGACCGCCGACACGGGCCGCGCCCGGATGGGTCGTTGCCCGAGGAACGCCGCAAGGTCCCCCGCCAGTTCCGGCACCGTGGCATAGCGGCGGGCGGGATCCTTCTGAAGGCACTTGAGGCAGATGGTCTCGAGGTCGCGGGGAACGGCGGAGTTCAACCGACGAGGCGGGGCGAGTTCATCGTGCAAGACCTGGTGGAGGGTCGCCAGGACCGTCGGCCCCGCGAACGGGGGACGCCCGGTCACCAAATGGTACAGAATCGCCCCGAGGGCATAGCCGTCGCTGGCGAAGGTGAGAGGGCCTCGAGACGGTTCGGCCTGCTCCGGCGGCATATAGCCGGGCGAACCCATGACTTGTCCGGCCCGTGTAAAGTTTGCCGTGGTCCCTTCCTGGACGGCAGGCCCCAACAGGATTCCGCCGCCGGCGTTGACCAGATCCGAAGCCTCCAGCGCCTTCGCCAGGCCAAAGTCGGCGACCATGGGATGATCGTCGGCATCGATCAGGACATTGGCGGGCTTGAGATCCCGATGAAGGATTCCCAACGCATGGGCAGCGGCGACCCCGTGCGCCACCGCAAGCACATACCGCGCCGCCCGGTCCGGGGCGAGCGGACCATCCCGGACAACGTCGGCAAGCGTGCAGCCGTCGATCCACTCCATTGCAAGGTACGCATGGCCGTCGGCCTCGCCCGCCTCGAAGACAGTCACGACATTCGGATGTCGAAGCGCCGCCGCGGCCGAGGCCTCGCGCTGAAACCGCGCCCGCTCCTCGGGCGTGGACAGCGGTCCGAGGGGGATCACTTTCAGCGCGACCTCGCGTCCAAGGCGTGGCTGCCGGGCCCTGTAGACCACGCCGACGGCGCCCCGTCCGATCTCGCTCAGCAATTCAAAGCCTCCCACCCATCGGCCGTCCCTGGCGCCTCCGGCCGCGCCGCCGGAGTGGAAATCCTCGAACCCGAACGCCGCGCGCGCCATGCACCGCGCGCAGAACCCTTCAATCGCCAGTCCCCGGGTGACGGGCGCGCCGCATCCGAGGCACGGGTCCTGGGAATGATCCGGCATCACGAGTTTCAAACGACAGGGGAGAGAACCAAAAACCGCGACGGATTACACCGGATTCGAACTCATCACGCGGAGCAGATGCTGCAGTTCCTCGTCGATGTCCCCGGGCGCCCGGACTGTTTCCGCGACCTGCGCCCGCGCAAGGTGGCGGTACCGCTGGCGCAGTCGATGCACCGCCACCGCCAGCGCGCCCTCGCTGATGGCGAGGCCTGGCGCTGCGCTGGCGTACTCCCCCGGCGCGGCCTCGACGGCAAGCCAGCGGCGGATGCCCTCGTAAAGACAATCCCGACCGGAGGCGGCGTATTCCTCCCGGAGACGGCTGGCTGCCTGCGCGAGCACGGTCTCGGCCCAGACGCGATCGAACACCAGTTCCGGCGCGCATCCTGTCGCCAGGGCCGCCTCGCAGCGATCCAGGACGCCAGGGTGATCCAGGGCCACATGAGGAAAGGATCCCCCGCGGCGTTGGGTACGCTCATGCCGATGGACATTCGCGACGTGATGACGAAGCGCGGCAAGGAGGAAGGATCGGAAGCGTCCCTTTTCCCGCGCCACGTCCCGCAAAAAGTCCTCCGCCAGCAGCCGTTCAAAGAAGCCCTGAACGAGGTCCTCGGCATCGTGGGCTGAATAGCCCTGACGCCGGAGAAAGGCGAAGAGAGGTGGCCAATAGGTCTGGCAGAGCCGGGCGAGCGCCTCGCGCACCTCGGGGGCGCCGCAGCGCGCGCCCAGAACCACGCTCCACTGCGTCGTGGCGAAGACGTCCTCAGCCATGCACGGATCGGACGCGATGGAAGCGCCCGAGAATGACGGCGGACGCCGATCCGCCGTCAGGCTATTGCTGGCCGGCGCTCTGGGCTGGATCCCAGAACCGGGAGTTGATCACCCCGCGGGCGCCGCCGGACGCCGGATCGACGGGAGGGTCGATCAACTCGTTCTTCCGCGCGTCGGCGTGACCGTCATTGAACACGCAGACGCCGGTCTTCTCGTGGCGAAGGATGTCGACCCCTTCGAAGCCGCGGGTGGTGCTTGCCTTGGGATCCATGCAGGACCCCGGCCACCACATGCTGCTGCTCCATAGCCCGTCGGATCGCGGCATGGCATCCGCCACACAGAGGTTGTCCGACGGGCTCCGGATGCTCGTGCGCTTCAGCCACGGGTAAGTTGAGAAGTTCACCCCGGCGACGGTGAGGAATTGCGGGCCGTATGGATGCACGCCGAGAAAGAACGCGTTCATTCCGTAGCCCACCTTGTGGCAGTCGAACTGCCAGTCCCACCGGACGCCATTGTCGATGCGCCGGCCCTTGAAGGCCGGGCAGCGGAAATAATTGCTCGCCGAGGTGTCCCCGTATCCGACGATCGAGCGCCCCCACCAGTTGGTGAGGGAGGCGCGCTCATCGGCCGTGTTCAGGTTGTTGTTCCGATGACCGGGGAACGTGTCGTCGTTGTCATCGGTGTAAAGCTGCATGAAGAGCGCGATCTGCTTCAGGTTGTTGAGGCACTTGGTCCGATTGGCCTTCGATTTCGCCCGGGCCAGGGCCGGGAGGAGCATGCTCGCCAGGATCGCAATGATCGCGATCACCACAAGCAGCTCGATAAGCGTAAATCCCCTGGTCCCCCGGGCTCGCACCCCGCAGCGAAGGGAAGTAAGGCTCTTCATATCGGATTGGCGCAGATTTAAACAGATTACAGAAGTGGTGAAGTCCTTTCGTGTTCTAAAGCCCCCGGGCACAGAGGCAAGGATCGACTTCGCCGTGCCGCGGAACGCACACCGCCCGATCACGTCTCGTGGCAGCCGTCGAGCGAACGAGCCGGGACCCCTGGATCCGGCCTCATGCCCGTCATCGTACCCGCGCTCGACTGCTCCCCGCTCGTTTTTCTCGTTTCGGCGGGAACTGACGGTCGCTATACCTCACCGGACGTTGTCAGCCCCCTGCGGGGCCGACCCAAATCCGCGGAGTCCCGCTATGGCACTCACCACCACGAAAGACCTCTTCGCCAAGGCGCTGAAGGGCAAGTACGCCGTCGGCGCCTTCAACGTGAACAACATGGAACTCATCCAGGCCATCATCGAGGCCTGCGAAGAGGAAAAGGCCCCTGTCATCCTTCAGATCTCCAAGGGCGCCCGCGCCTACGCCAACCCGGTCTATCTGCGGAAACTCATCGAGGCGGCCGTCAGCGTCACAACCATCCCGATTGCCGTCCATCTCGACCACGGCGACACCTTCGAACTCTGCAAGGAGTGCATCGATGAAGGATTCACCAGCGTCATGATCGACGCGTCCCACGAATCCTTCGAGAAGAACGTCGAGATCTCCCGGAAGGTCGTCCAATACGCCCATAAACATGGCGCGGTCGTCGAAGGCGAACTCGGACACCTGGTCGGCGCCCAGTTCGACGAGGGCGACGAAGGCGGACATTACAGCGTCGGCGGCCACTACACCCATCCCGATGAGGCCTTGAAATTCGTCCAGGAATCCGGCGTCGATTCCCTCGCCGTCGCGATCGGCAACAGCCACGGCGCCTACAAGTTCAAGGGCGAACAGCATCTCGATATCGAAAGGCTCAAGGCCATCAAGAAGGCCCTCCTCGACAACGGGCTCGGCGATTACCCCCTCGTCTTGCATGGCGCCTCGAGCGTCCCGAGGGAACTGGTCCTCGAGATCAACAAGTTCGGCGGCAAGCTGGGAGAAGATGCCGCGGGGGTCCCGGAGTCCGACATCGAGATCGCCCGGCGCACGGGCTGCACCAAGGTGAACATCGACACCGACCTTCGCCTCGCCATGACGGCCGGGATCCGCAAGGCCCTCATCGAAAACCCGAAAGAATTCGATCCCCGCAAATACCTCGGCGCGGCGCGCAAACTTGTGAAGGACCTCGTCCGTCACAAACTCCGAAACGTCCTGTGTTGCGCGGGACACGCCTTCGATTGAGCCGCCTTGCCGGCGATCCGCCGGTCGATCTTCACACCCCGTCGCACCCCTCGTGACCTCCGCATTGCGGACCATGGCCCGGACGATCGTCCCGCGTCCGGTTCGAAACTGGCTGCGCTCGCCCCGCCAGGCGATTCGCTGGCTGACCAATGATCTGCGCGGTCCCCGGGACCTGCGGCTGCGGGCCGACTGGACCTTTCGATGTCCCCGCAATGCGGCGGAGCGCGCCTTTTATCTCCAACTCCAGGATCCGCCCCAGGTGCAGGAGTTCGACGACTTCGTCGCGTACGCGCGAAGCGCGGGGCGGCTGGTGTTGCTCGATATCGGGTGTCATTTTGGGATCTTCTGCTTTGCGACGGTGCATTACGGCGCCCCCGGGTCTCGGGCCCTGGGCGTGGATCCCTCCGAAGAGGCGCGGGTCATGGTCGACCGGATCACCCGCCTCAACGGGTGGCAGGACAGGATCGAGTTCGTGCGAGCGGCGGCGGGCGCGGCGGACGGCGAGATTGAGATGGTCGAGACCGGTTGCACGGGTGCCGGGTACGTGGTGCGACCCCGCGACCATCCGCAGGCCGATCGCCGGCGTCTCCCGATGCTGACGGTCGATTCCCTTGCCAAACGGCTCGGCGAGACGCCCAACCTGGTGAAGATCGATGTGGAGAGCTTCGAGGGCGAGGTCCTTCAGGGCGGCCAGGACACCTTCGGCAAACGGGGCACGCCGGTGTTCCTCGAATTCCACAACGCGATGATGCGCGAGCGCGGGATCGATCCCGCGGGGATCCTCCGCCAATTGACCCAATGGGGATACCGCTCCTTCCAGGTGGCCGGCCGCGAAATCGGCGAAACCGGAATTCTCGCGAGCGACATCATCCGCGTCCTCGTCCGCAGAGGGGTCGATCAATAGCAAACGCCGTTCGTGTTGTGTCCGCGCGGTTGCTCCCCGGTCACCGACCCCTCAGAGACTGTCTGAAAAATAATTGGAGTCCTGCGACGAGGGATTTTGTGCGAGGCCGAGGCGGCGAGACCGGAGCATCCCCGCAGCGGGCTGTGACGGTCGAGCCAACGAAGGCCTCGCGCAAAAGACCTGTCGCCCGGAGGGTTTTCGCGGAAAAGGCCCTCTGGCTTCGTTGCTCCTCGGTCACAGACCGCTGGCGGGTATGCTCCCTCGTCGCGCCTCGCCATAGGGCCTTTTCCGCGAAAACAGGACCCCACTTATTTTTCAGACAGTCCCTGACCGGCATGCCCCCTCGTCGCGCCCATCAGGCGCCCTCCCAGCGCGGCGGGCCTGGGTCCAACTGCACGCCACGCCTTGGAGGAACGCAACACTTTGGCTTCGGCTCCGCCGCGCTGAGGTGTCTTTCCCGACTTTTCGCTCGCGTGAATAGAAAAGGACGGGTGAGCATCCAAGCCGTAAACCTTGTTTCCCCCCATGCTTCCGACCCGCCGTCTCTTTGCCCGCCATTTGCTCGCCACCGCCACCGCCGCCGGGCTGGTTTTTGCGACCAGCGCCCCCGGGGCGCCCAGGAATGTCCTCGTCGTCACAGTCACCAAGGGATTCCGGCACAGTTCCATTCCGACCGCCGAAAAGGTCCTGGCGGAACTCGCGCAGAAGGACGGCAGCTTTTCCGTCGACTACGCGCGGACCGATGACGATCTCGCGCGGAAGATGAGCGTCAGCGCCCTGGCGAACTATGACGCCGTGATCTTCGCCAACACGACGGGCGACCTGCCGCTCCCGGATGTCGATGGTTTCCTGCGGTGGATCGAGGGCGGGAAGGGCTTCATCGGGATGCACTCGGCCACGGACACCTTTCGGGGGCATGAACCGCTTTCGTCCTATACGCGGATGATCAATGGAGAGTTCAAGTACCACCGGGACCAGGCCGAGGTGGAGGCGATCAACAGCGATCCCACCTTTCCTTCGAACCGCCACCTCGGTCCGACGTACAAGGTTTACGACGAGATCTACATCCTCAATGGGTATGACCGCAGCAAGGCCCACGCCCTCCTCGACCTCGACAAGCACCCCAACACGAAGATGCCCGGCCATTACCCGATCAGTTGGGCGCTCAACTATGGCAAGGGCCGTGTCTGGTACACCTCCCTCGGCCATCGCGAGGACGTCTGGGAGAGCAGCGATTACCAGAAGCACATCCTGGGCGGGGTCCGCTGGGCCCTTGGGCTCGATGCCGCCGACGCCACTCCGCAGGATCTCCACGTCAAACTCCCGGCTGCCGAGGCGGCCGACGGATTCCGCCCGCTCTTCGATGGCGTGGACCTGACCGGCTGGAAGCTGCGGCATCCGGATGGCGTGAAGAGTTGGAGCGCGCAGAACGGCATGCTCGTGAACGAGATCCCCGAGGGCGGCCACGGCACCGACCTGGTCAGTGACGACACGTTCAAGGACTTCGTGATTCGCTACGAGTACATGATTCCGAAGGCGGCCAACTCCGGGCTCTACCTGCGTGGACGATATGAAATCCAGATCCTGGATGATCACGGATCGCCGCCGGCCGTGGGGGGCAACGGGGCCTTGTACAGCGTTCAAGCCCCGTCTCAAAACGTCTCGAAGCCGGCGGGGAAATGGCAGGAAGTCGAGGCGACCCTGCGCGGCAATAGGGTCACGGTTGTGCTCAATGGGGTGAAGGTCCAGGACAACGTCGAACTCACGCGCGGGACCGGCGGACAACTGGATGACCGGCTCGATCAACCCGGGCCGATCCTTCTTCAGGGCGACCACGGGGCCGTCGCGTTCCGCAATATTCGGGTCAAACCGCTGTAACAGCCCTTCTGAAAAGCAGGAAGGTCCCTGTTTTCAGACGGGCTCCAGCCTGCCTATTTCATAGAGGTCTTGCGAAAGGCGACCGTCCGCGAGCCCGCGAAATCCTTGGCAGGCGCGATACCGTCGGGTCGGACCGCGGCCTTTAGGCCGCTTCAACGGGACGGGACGGGACCGGCCGACAAGAACTTCGACGCGCGCGCCGCCGGGGTATTGAAGCGGCCTGAAGGCCGCGCTCCGCACAACCGCGAGCTGCGCGACCCACCCCAAGGTCACGAAGGTGGGGTACCGATTGGGCGATGGGTTGCCACGCGCCCATCCGGGGTCGTCAAGACGCGAGCCCTTCGGAAACTCGTCGGAAGGTTCGTCAAAACCCGCATCGAATTGACGCGCGAATGCGTCGCAATCCGGTCCTGGTCATGACCGTCCCCAGATGGCCTCGGCCACGGCCTCCTTGGTGGCGGCGACGACGGTCGGTTGGAACTCCGCCTGACTCATCGCGGTGTCCGGGTCCTTGAGACCGTGGCCGGTCATCGTCGCGGTCACGATGCTGTCCCTGGGAATTGTTCCCTCCTTGACGCAGCGGATCAGCCCGGCCAGCGGCGCCGCGCACGCCGGTTCCACGAAGATGCCTTCGGTCCGCGCCACAAGGCGGTACGCCGACAGGATCTCGTCGTCGGAAACCTTGCCGATGTGCCCGCGGGATTCGGTCACGGCATGGACTGCGCCCTTCCAACTGGCCGGGTTGCCGATGCGAATCGCGGTCGCAACGGTCTGGGGGTTTTCAATGGCATGGCCATCGACAATCGGCGCCGCCCCGGCGGCCTGCCACCCAAACATGCGCGGCGCCGCGTTCGTGATGCCGGCGGCATGATACTCGTGGAACCCACGCCAGTACGCGGTGATGTTCCCGGCATTGCCGACCGGGAGGAAATGGAAGTCGGGCGCGCGGCCGAGTTGGTCGCAGATCTCGAACGCGGCGGTCTTTTGACCCTCGATGCGGACGGGATTGATGCTGTTGACCACCTCGACCCCGCTCGATTCGCCCAATTCGCGAACGATTCGCAGGGCGTCGTCGAAGCCACCCTCGATGGAGAGGGTGGTGGCGCCGTACATCAACGCCTGGGCGAGCTTGCCCAGCGCGATGCGGCCATGGGGCAGGATGACCACGCACTTCAGGCCGGCCCGCGCGGCATAGGCGGCGGCGCTGGCGGATGTGTTGCCGGTACTGGCGCAGATCACGACCTCGGCGCCCCGCTCCTTGGCCTTCGACACCGCGAGGGTCATCCCACGATCCTTGAAGGATGCCGTCGGATTGGTCGCCTCGTATTTCAGGTAAAGATCGAAATCGCCGCCGATCGCGCTCACGAAATTGTCGGCGCGGATGAGGGGCGTGTTGCCTTCGTGAAGGGTGACAATGGGCGTTGTCGCGCTCACGGGCAGTCGGCCGGCATACCGGCGGATGACTCCCTGCCATGAGGCGCACGTGGTGTTTCGGTGGGGGCTGGAATTCACAATCTCTGAAGACAGGGCTCCGCCTAGTCGAAGGTCTCGACCCGGAACAAGGCCGGTTCGCCCTTCACGACGTTGAGGCGTCGGATCGCCGACAGCGCGCGGTCCACCGCCGACCTCGGCGCATCGTGAACCATGAAGATCAGGGGGACGCTCTCGCCCTCGTGGCCCTCGGGCTGGATGACGGACGAAATGCCGATCTGATTCCGGGCCAGGATGGTCGAGATCCTGGCCAGCACGCCTGGCCGATCCGTGACACTGAGTCGAAGATAATGCGCCGAGACGACCTCGCCCGGCTTGAGGACGCAACCATGACGGTCGTGAGGCACGAAAGGCCGCAACCGAACGTCCACGCCCGATTTGAGATCCAGCGCGGCATCGGCAAGATCGCTCAGGACCGCGCTGGCCGTCGCATGCCGGCCCGCCCCGCGCCCGTAGAAAAGGGTGTCCCCCACGATGTCCCCACGCACGAAAACCGCGTTGTACACCCCCCCCACGCTGGCGAGCACGTGTTGGTTGGGGACCAGGGTTGGACAGACCGAGACGCTGATACAGGCGCCTTTCGAGCGGGCGCCGCGAGGGCGCTCAACGGTCTTGATCGCCGCCAGGAGTTTGATGGTGTAACCCATTTGGGCGGCGAACTCCATGTCCAGCGGGGTGATCCTGCGGATGCCTTCCACCGCCACCTCGCGAACGTCCACCCAGAACCCGTGGGCCAGCGACGCCAGGATCCCCGCCTTGTGGAGGGCATCCATCCCGTCGACGTCGAGCGACGGGTCTGCCTCGGCGTAGCCCAATCGCTGGGCGTCGGCGAGGACCGGCTCAAACGCGGCCCTCTCCGCATGCATCCGCGTCAGGATGTAGTTGCAGGTGCCGTTCAGGATCCCAAAAAGGCGTGTGAACCGATTTCCGATCAGCGCCTCGCGCATGACCTTGATGATCGGGATCCCGCCCGCGACGCTTGCCTCGTAGTAAAGGCTGGAACCTCCTTCCAGCGCGGCCGTGAACAACTCCTCCCCATGGGCGGAAAGGAGCGCCTTGTTCGCGGTGACCAGCGGTTTGCCGGCGCGGAGAGTGGTCAATGCCATGTCCCGCGCCTCCGTGGTGCCGCCCGCCAGTTCCACCACGATGTGGGCCTGGGGATCCGCGATGGCTGCCTTCCAGTCGGTCCCCAGCAATCCGCGAGGGATCTCGAAGTCACGCCGCCTCGATGGGTCCCGCACAATCACCCGGTGGAGCCGGACTCCGATCCCCAGACGCGACGCCATCAGGGCACCGTTGCGCTGGAGCGCCTCAATGACGCCACCACCGACCGTGCCCGCCCCTAGAATGACGACATTCACCTGTCGCATTTGAGACGGCGAGGGTGCCGTGTCCCGCAGTTCCCCAGCAAATGCAAAAACGGACGCAAACGCCGGTCGTGGGCCCCTCACCCCGTCCCCTGCGGCTCATGTTCCACCCGAACCCACACGGTCTTCAGATATCCAGGTTCGTCGCGGGAGGTCGGGAAATCGGGCGGTTGCGGGAAGAACTGCTGTCGGGCGATGCGCAGGCCACCGTTCCGCAGACCCTGCCGCACGGCTTCAAGGAAGTTCTCCGGCGCGAGACGCGCTGCATTGGTCGAGGCGAATAGCGTTCCTCCGGGACGTAGCAGGGCCGCGGCGGTCCCCACAAGTTCGGCATAGTCCGCTTCGGCACGGAACAGGCCATGTTGCCGGGATTGCGAGAATGTGGGTGGATCGAGGAGGACCACGTCGAAGTGGCGCTGACGTCGTACAAACCGTCGCATCCAGTCGAAGGCGTCGCCGTAAACGAAGTCGTGCGATGCCGGGTCGAGTCCGTTGGCTTCGAAGTTTCGGCGGCCCGAGTCGAGCACCTTGCGCGACAGGTCGAGGCTCGTCGTGATCGCACCCGCCGCGGCGGCGGCGACCGAGAAGGCGCAAGTGTAGGCGAACACGTTCAGGACCCGGGCGCCGGCCATCCCGGTCTCGAGCACCGGAAATTCCCCACCGATCCAGTTCACCCGGAGGCGGCGTCGGTTGTCCCGTTGGTCCAGGAAGAGCCCCATGGAATAACCCTCCGAGAGGCTGACTTCATAGAGAAGCCCCTCCTCGCGCACCGGGAATGGTCCTTCACAAGGCTCGCCGCACAGGAATTGCGGCGTCATCGACCTTCGCGCTGCCGAATGCCGCACGTGACGGTCGAGCCGTCGTCGATAGACACCCCGACATCCCCACAGTGTGGCGAGTTCGAGCAGCCAAGGTTCCGCCGGTGGTTCCGGGGTGGGAACCCCTGGATCGGATGCGAGCAGGTCCTCCTCCGATCGACTCGCGAGGAGGTAATCCCCCAAACGGTCCACATACCATCCCGGCCGGCCATCCGCGGCGCCATGAACGATCCGGAAGGCATTCGTCAGGGTCTCGTCGATCACCGCCCGCCGCAGAGCGGCCGAGGGAGATTCTTCGAACTCGGGTTCGTTGATGAATTCGACCGGCTCGTTTGTCGCCGGATGGCGCAGACGCAGGGCGCGCGCATGCAGGCAGAGGCGCGGAAAGGCCGTGCCCCCATAAAGGAGGTCGCCCAGTACCGGGAACCCGCCGTCGGCGGCATGGAGCCGGATCTGGTGGGTCCTGCCGGTGAGCGGCTCGGCGCGGATCCGCCAGCGACCTTCCGTTTCACCCAGGAGCGTGAACCGGGTCTCCGCCTCGAGACCCGCACCGGGAACCGGGCAGCTCTCGAACCGGCCGCGAGCCTTTCGGATCCATGAGTGCGCCACGAACTCCGCGCCCGGGGGGCGACGATCCGACCACAGCACATACTCCTTGTGGACGCGCCGGTGGGTGAACTGACGAGTCAGAGACGCATTCGCCCGCCGGGTCTTCGAAAGCAGGAGGATCCCGGAGGTCTCCTTGTCGAGGCGCTGGACCAGGGCGAGGCTTGTCCATCGGGGTTCGCGATGGCGGAGCCAGTCGTAGATTCCCTCGCCCGCGAACGGGCCTGAGGCATGGGTGTTTATGCCAGCCGGCTTTCGAACGACCAGCAGGTGCTCGTCCTCGTGGGCGACCAGGTGATTCACCAGAACTTCCACGCGCCCCGGCCCACGACCCAAAGACCGAGGAGCAGGTTCGTGATGGCATGCGCGGTCATGGCATCGCCGAGACGGTTCTTGCGAAGGACCAGCCACTGGTAGGCGAGGGCGCAGAGGATCCCCGCGAGCCATTCCTGATGCGCAAACCCGAAGATCAATGCCGAGATCCCCATCGCGGTAGAATGCACCCGGTTGAGGGGCACGCGTTCGAATTCGGGACTGATGAGATAACGGTAGAGAAAGGATCGATAGAACACCTCTTCGATCGGCGGGACGACCACCGACGAACCCGCAATCCGGACCACGACAAAGAACCATCCCATCGCGGTGCCCGCTCCGAAGGCGTCGAAGGGATTCCACGGCGGTTTGGGATTCTCCGCCGGGTTCTTGCCAAAGCCGACTCGGAACAACAGCTCGTCCTGACCGGGATAGAAGGGATCGAGTCCGACCCAGACGCCGAAGATGACGACTCCGACGAGGAGGGCCTCCCAGCTCCACGCCCATCGCATCTCCGCGAGGACGCCCCGCAGTTCCCACAGGAGCCAGGCGCCGACGAGGGTCTTGGCGAGGTAAATCCAGTAACGGCCCGCGTCCCCGAATGACGCCTGCAGAAGGGTCAGCGCCAGGAACACCGCGAAGGGCACCACGCGGGCGAGGATGGGCGATTTTCGGACGTCGTTCAGGATGGGGTTCATGGCAGCGGACGAAACGCGGTGCGGACATTAACGAATTTGAACCGCTCACGGCCCAGGTACCGCGGCGGTGAACCCTTACCCGCCCTTGCAGTCGCGGGGGCACCTTCTCCCATCGGATGCCGGTCTTTACCCACATTCCGCATCGCTGGAGACCGGAGTCGGGCGACATGGTGGGACACCGGTCCGTGGAGTGACGAACGGTCCCGGAGGGACCGGGGACCATAGCCGGGGGCAAGTCCCGCGGACGCGGGAAGCGCCCCCCCGGGAGCGCCCGCCATCCCATTCGTAACCGGCGGCGGCGCCTTCTTCCATTTTGGCGTCACCGCCCCTTTCGAGGCTTCCCGCCAGAACATCGCGATGAGGCCGGCAAGCACGAGGGCGGGCGGGAGAAAAATCAGGATCAGCCAGACCACGCCGGTTCGGGTGAGGCGGCGGGGTCGCTTCGCGCCCATCAGGGCTCCCTTCCGTCCTGGTGGAGTTCCACACTTCGCCCGAGAATTCGGGCGGCGGCCTGCGCGAGCGCGTTCGCCTGCTCCTCCGTCCCGATGCTGATTCGCAGGAAGTCGCGGATCGCCGGGGCATTGAACCAGCGGACCAGGATGTTCTCCTCCCGAAGCCTCGCCAGCCAGGACTCGGCGGAAGGTGGGCACGGGGGTCGGACCAGCAGGAAGTTGGTCTGACTCGGCAGCACACCGAAACCGAGGCCTTGAAGGCTCTCCGCCAGTTGATGACGCGTTTCGATGATCTGCCGGAACCGCCCGCGGTAGTAAGGCAGGTCCTCGAGCGTGGCCTCCGCGGCGATCTGCCCCAGCCCATTCACATTGTAACTGTCGCGGATCTTGTGAAGGGCGCTGATGAGCACCGGATGTCCCACCAGGTACCCGACTCGCTGAAAGCAGAGGGAGTACGCCTTCGAAAAGGTCCTTGCGACGAGCACATGCGGATAGCGCAGCGCCAGGCTCAGGGCGTTCTCTCCGGCAAAATCAACGTAGGCCTCGTCGAGGAGCACCACCCCGCTCATTTCACGGCACAAGGCCTCGAGGTCCGCGGTGGAATAGGCGCGCCCGCTCGGCGCGTTGGGCGTCGTGACCAGCGTGAGGGCCGCCTCGAAATCCCAGAGTCCTCCTCGACGCAGATCGGCGACCGCAGGGATCGAAAAATCCGGCGAAAGCGGCGCCTCGCTTCGAACCGCGCCATGAATGTCGGCGAGGACCGGGTACAGGGAGTAGCTCGGGGTGAAGTACTGGACCGTTGCCCGGCGCAGCGTGGAACCTCGGCCCCCCGAGGTCGGTTGCACGGACGGTTCGACGAATCCGCGCACCGCCAGCGCGAGGAGTTCATCGCTGCCGTTGCCAACGATCAGGTTCTCGAGATCGCAGCCATGCAGCTTCGCCAGTCGCTGCCGGAGACCCTCCGCCGGTGACGACGGATAGAGTCGCAGCCGCTCGTCCGTAGCCGCGCGCACCGCCTCCAGGACGTGCGGCGAGGGAGGATAAGGATTCTCATTCGTGTTGAGCTTGACCAGTCCCGGCACCTTCGGCTGCTCGCCGGGTGTGTAGGCATGCAACTGCCGGACCATCGGCCGGACCAGCCGCGTCGGGTCGGGCGGAGTGTCGGCGGGTTCCGGCATGCGGGGAGGAAACGGAACTGGATCTCAGAGCGTGACCCTGAGATCGGCGGAGCGCCGGTGCGCGTCAAGTCCCTCGAGATCCGCGAATTCACGGACGGCGGCCAGGGCGCGCTTCAACGAGGTCTTGGTGTATTCCACAACGCTGGTGCGCCGCTGGAACTGGTCAACGGTCAGACCGGCAAACGACCGTCCAGCGCCGCCGGTCGGAAGCGTGTGGCTCGGACCGGCGATGTAGTCCCCGAGGACCGTGGGAGACCATGGGCCCAGGAAGATGGCGCCCGCCGTCACGATCCTGGTGGCGAGTCTCGCCGGCTGCCGCGCGTGAATCTCACAGTGCTCCGGGGCCAGCTCGTTGACGACCTTGATCCCATCCGACATCGACGCGACCTGAATCAGCCAGCCGTTGGTCGTCAGGGCGCGCTCGATGAACTCGCGCCTTTTGAGGTCGGTCACCTGCCGCAGGATCTCGTTCTGAACTGCCGTGATCAGCCGGGAGGCAGGCGTCACCAGCCAGACGCGCTCGTGCCCGGATCCGTGCTCGGCTTGCGCGAGCAGGTCCGCGGCGACCAGAACTGGATTCGCGGTTTGATCCGCAAGGACGAGGACTTCGCTCGGTCCGGGCAGCAGATCCACGGCGACATGACCGAACAAGAGGCGCTTGGCCGCGACGACGTAGGCGTTGCCGGGGCCGAACACCTTGTCCACGCGCCGGATTGTCGGTGTCCCGAGGGCCATTGCGGCAATGGCCTGGGCCCCGCCGACCTTGTAGACCTCCGTCGCCCCCGCCGTCCGGGCCGCGAACAGCAGCGCCGGATGGATCGCGCCGCCAGCCCCGGGGGGCGTGCACACGACGATCTCAGGACAGCCGGCGACGCGCGCAAGCGTCACCGTCATCAACGCGGTCGAGACCAGCGGCGCCGTGCCGCCGGGGATGTAAATGCCGACGCGACGAAACGGGTCGAATTTCTCGCCCACGATCGCTCCATGGGAATTCTTCGCCGACCACGCCTTGCGGAGGGACTTCCGGGCGAACACGGCGACATTGCGGTCGGCCTCTCGGATGGCGGCGCGGACGGCCTTCCCGGCCTGTAGCGAGGCCTGGAGCAGCTCGGCTTTGTCCACCGTAAACTGCTCGGGGGCGAATCGGACGCCATCGAAGCGCTCCGTCAACGCCGAGAGCGCCGCGTCGCCCCTGGCGGCGACCGCCTCGAGCACCTCGCGGGTTCGCTTTGCGATCGCGGCGTCGAAAAGACTCGATCCGGCGGCGATCCCAGCCAACCGCGTCGCGAAGTCCGCGTCGGTATGGCGGAGCACATTCATGAGACGTCGACGCTAAGTAGGAAAACCGCACAAGTCAAAAGACGAGGGCCAACCGGCTTCGCAGTCCTCGGGAGTTTCGCTGTTTTCATGCTGAACTCTTGGGGCGCGAGGCGGCGTTTTGGGTCCCGGAGGGACAAGAGACAATAGCCGGGGGCAAGCGAGGGACAAGCGCGGCCCCCGGCTATTCTCCCGGGTCCCTCCGGGACCCTCCCGAATCGACCAGGCAAATCTGCGCTTCCACGTCGCGATCTCCCTCGTGTCCTCCGTGGTCAATCCGTTCGCGGTGCCTCGCCGCGCTCATGGAACCGGGCGAGCCGCAGGCTGAACACCGGCAGCACCAGGAGGCTGAGGAGCGTCGAGGTCATGAGCCCGCCGAGAATGACGACTGCCATGGGTCCTTCGATTTCCCTGCCAGCCTCCCCCGCCCCCAGCGCCAGCGGGAGGAGCCCCAAACCCGTCACAAGCGCCGTCATCAGGATCGGGACCAACCGCTCACGCGCCCCCTGTATCACCGTGTCAACATTCCAGGGGCGGCCATCCTGAAGGACCAGGTGCTCGTAGTGCGAAAGCAGCATGATGCTGTTGCGCATGGTGATCCCGAACAGGGTCACGAATCCGACCAACGCACCGAGGCTGAGCCCGCCGGTCCCATGGCCAGTCCAGGCCCCGATTGCCACCGCCACGACGCCCCCCACCAGGGCGAATGGCACATTGGCGAGGACCAGCAACAGATTGGCGGCGGACCGCATCACCACTCCCAGCAGGAGCAGGATCCCGATCCCGGCGATCCCCGAGTGGACCAGCAACTGCAAACGCGCCCGGCGAGCCGCCTCGGCGGCCCCGCCGTACGACAGGTACACCCCGGGCGGAAAGCGAATCTGGCGGACGATGGCGCGCCGAGCCTCCGCAACAAACGAACCCACATCCCGCCCCGACACATTGCAGGTGACGACCTGTCGCCTGCGCGCCGCGTCGTGCAGGATCGAGTGCCGGCCGGACTCCATCCGGATGTCGGCAATTTCACGGAGCGGGATCCGCTGGCCCTGAGCGCCGTCGATCAGGAGACCGCCGATCTGTTCGGGTTCGGCCCGAAAGGCATCCGCAATTTTCACCGCGAGGCTCGACACTTCGTTGCCGCGATGGACCTGGGCGACCACGGTTCCCTGGCAGGCGGTCTCGACGGCGTCCAGGGCCTCCACCGGATGGATTCCAAATTCTGCCAATCGGTCGGGACGCAGCCGGATGACGAGTCGGGGCAAACCGGCGGGGGCCTTCACCTGGACATCCGCATGGCCAGGGATGGTTTCCAGGACGCCCGCAACGCGCGCGGCGACGGCATCCAGCGCGTCGAGATCGCCGCCGAACACACTGATCACAACCGCCGAGGTCTCGCCGCTGATGGACTCGCCAATCCGATCCCCCAAAAACGTCAGCACCTCGTACTGAATCCCGGGAAAGCTTTCGAGCACGGCGCGGATGGCGTCGGCCGTCGCGTCCTGTTCCCGCGCGCTCGCCGGTTTCAGGTCGACATGAAACTCGCTTCGATTCGGCGCCCATGGGTCCTCGCCCTGCTCCGCCCGGCCGATCTGCTGTTCGACCGTCGCGATTCCCGGGAGCCCGAGCAGGGCATGCGCGAGATGTCGTCCAAGCCGGCGCATCTCCACCATGCCCGTGCCCGGCGCCATGCTGACTTGCAGCACGTAATGTCCCTCCCGAAAGGGAGGAAGCAGATCCCCGCCGAAGAAGGGGAGGCAGGCGGCGGCTCCGAGGCACGCCGCGAGCGAAAGCGCGAGCACAAGTCCCGGTCGGGCAAGGAGCGGACCCAATCCCCGCTGGTAGGTGCGCCGGAGCCAGGCGGGAAACCGAGCCTCGCGACTCGCGCCCCCGCTTCGGCCAAACATCAGGAGCGTCATCGCCGGTGTGACGGTTAGCGCCACGGCGAGTGACGCACCGATCGCCAGCAGGTAACTCTGCGCAAGGGGCGCGAAAAACGCCCCCTGCAACCCGGTCAGGGTCAGCACCGGCAGAAAAACAAGTGCCACGACAAACGTCGCGTACACCACGGCGCTTCGCACCTCGATCGATGCCGCCAACACGACCTCGAACCCGGGGCGGGGCGATGGGCTCGCCGTGTTTTCGCGCAGGCGGCGGACAATGTTCTCCACGTCGATGATGGCATCGTCGACGACTTCGCCAATGGCGATGGCGAGCCCGCCCAGGGTAATCGTATTGAGGGTGATCCCGAGCCGGTCGAGGATCACCACCGCCGTCAGGAGCGACAACGGGATCGCGAGGATGGAAATCACGGCAGCCCGCAGGTTGCCCAGGAACACCACCAGGACCACGGCCACGAGGATCGCCCCGAGCCACAACGAGTGCCGCATATTGCCGAGCGCCGTCTCGATGAACGTCGCCGGCCGATGCAACCTCGGGAAGAGACGAATTCCTACACGCGCGAAGACGGGTTGCATCTCGTCGAGGGCCGCCTCGACCTCGCGGGTGACGTCCATCGTGTTGGCCCCGTATTGGCTCGCCAGGGTCAGAAGGACGCCGGGTTCGCCCATGATCAACGACTCCCCAAAACTGGGTTCGGCCCCTTCGATCACCTCGGCCACGTCTCGAAGGCGTACGGTCACGCCGTTGGTCGAGGTCCGAAGCGGCGCGTTGCCCAACTCGGCGGCGGTCCAGACCTGGCCTTCCGTTTGGAGGATGATCCGTTGATTGGCGGTTTCAATGAAGCCGGCCCCACGAACCGCCGTTGCCATTCGAGCCGCGTTCACGACGTCGCCGAGGCTCAGTCCTCGCGCCACAAGCTCGGCCGGGCGCACCTGGACCTGGAGTTGACGAACCTCGCCGCCGAAGACGCTGCATTTGGCGACGCCCGCAACGGCGAGAAGGCGCGGCCGGAGCGTCCAGTCCGCAAAGGTTCGCAGGGCCCGTGGACCCAGGTTCGTTGACAGCATCCCGATCTTGAGCAGGTCCATGGTCGCCGACATCAGCGGGGACATCTTCGAAGACCGCACCCCCTGGGGCAGCGTGCCGGCGAGTTCCGCAAGCCGTTCGGAGACCAACTGACGGGCGCGCAACAGGTCCGTGCCCTCCTTGAACATCAACGTGATGATGGAAAGGCCCTGGATCGATTCGGAACGGAGCGATTCCTCGCCGGGCAGGCCGCCAAGTGCCGACTCCACCGGCGTCGTCACGAGGGCTTCCACCTGCTCGGCCGCCAGGCCGGGCGATTCGGTCTGCACTGTCACCTGCGGCGGGACGAAGTCTGGAAACACATCGAGGCTTGCATGGTTGGCCTCGTACACCCCGTAGGCCAGGAGCACGCCCGCCAGCGTCACCACCACCCACCGGTATTGGAGCGAAAAGCCAACCAGGCGGGTCAGCATGGTTCACTCCTCTTCATCCGCCGGCTTGAATTCGGTCGACAATAAAACCTGCGCGCCGGCAACAACGACCGGCTGTCCATTGGTCAGCCCGCGTTCGACCAGCCATCCGCCGCCGACCTTCAAGGCGAGCGGTGTCTCGACGCGGACGAAATGCTCCGGATCCACCGCGGCATAAACAAACGCGCCCTGGTCGTGTCGGACCACCGCCGGGGCGGGCACGAACACCCCGGTGCGGGGAGACGCCTGTGCCCTGACAAACGCCTCGAACGCCGTTCCCGCGGCGAACCCGTGCCGCGGGTCAAGGGCGAGATAGGCCGTCTGTTGCGTGAGCGGGTCCGTGGCAGGGAACAGTCCGATGACCTGCACCGGGATCCGGGTCGACCTGTCGGTCAATGGGGCGAGTTCGGCTGTCTCGGGCAGGCTCCCGACGGGGTGAGCGTCCTGGTCCCCTTCCATCCGCCGCCTCGGTGAACCCTCTCCGGGTCCCGCGGCCGCGGGTGAGGGTGACGACTCCTGCGAAAAGGTCGGAGTCGATCCGAGGGGGATTTCGATACGGGTCAGGGTCGCCTGCATCCGGATCGCGCGTTCCGCGATCTGGGGCAGGTCGGAACGATTCACGAGCGCGGGCCCCCACGCCGCCAGGAGACGGCCCTCGGCCGCCGCGACGAGGGCATCATCGCGAGCCACCGCCGCCTGTCCCGTTTCGAGCGCCCGGTCGGAGGCATTCCGGTCCCGCTGGTACAAGGCCTCGAGTCGTTCCAATTCCTTGTGGGAAAGATCACGGTTGGCGCGCGCAGCGACGAGGTCGGTCCAGGCCTGGGAAAGTGGCGCCGCGTCCAAAGCCCGCGCCGTTCCCTCGATCCACGGCACGGCGTTCGTCGTGAAAAGGTGGGTCACCAGGAGCCCGACCCGCTCCTGGGTCTCCCGGTCGAGCGGAATCACTGCCGCGACCGATATCGGAACCGGTTTCGCCGGCGCTTCCTCCGACCCTTTCTCGCGTCCGACATCGCTGGCAGGGCGGAGAACAAACCACGCAAGACCGCCCAGGGTGACCATCACAAAGACGATCAGAGTCAGAAGGACGAGGCGTTTCATTGGGAAAATGCAAACGATCCGCGGCCGCCCAGGCCAGGGGGCGGAAGCGAACAGGTCCGTCCCGTCAGCCCGTCGGCTGCGAGGATGCAGTTCACGGCGAGCCCTCCACGTGACCGGGGCGATGATCCACCGATTGCAGACCCGGGAATGGACGCTGCATGGCGTCCTCGAGTTCGCCGACCGCAAGCCACGCGCGACTGGCCGAATCCAGCCGGGCCAAATGATCGCTGATCTGTTCGGACTGAACCAGCAACCATTCCAGGCGGTCGATCGCGCCCGCCCGCCTGCCGACCTCCGCCGCGGCGACGGCATCCTTTTGCGCCTCCTCCAGGGCCCGCGCGCGTTCGAGTTCAAAGACCGCCAATGCGCGGTTCGTGAGGGCGAGATCGATGGACGCAAGGACACTCGCCTGGACCGACAACAATCGGGCGGCTGCCTCCTCCCTGCGAGCGTTGGCCTCGGCGATCGGGCCCTGGTTGCGGTTGAGGACGGGCAGATCGAACGTCACCCCGACCGACCATTTATGCTCACCCAGGTCATACTGGTAGCCGTTGCCAAGATGCACATCGGGGTATTGGCGGGCGATTTCCAACTGCAAGGTCTCCTGGCTGGCCTCGAAATCGGCGAGGGCCTCCAGCACGTCCGCGCGGCCCGACAGCGCGGCGTCCCGCATCGGCTCGCGGGCAGCGTCCACCGCCGGCGGCGCCAACAGGTCCAACGCGACCGGAAGACCGGCGATGGCGCGCGCCGGCACGCCGATCGCCTGGGCGAGCGCGCCGCGCGCGATGCCTGCCTGGCGACGCGCCTCGGCGGTCTCAACGGACGCGCGATCCGCGACCACACGCTGGCGATGCCATTCGGCGGCGCTGATGCCCCCCGCGTCGAATCGCTCATGCAGTGTCGTCTCAATCTGCCGCTCAACGGATTCCTGGCGTTCGAGCGCCGTCACGCGCGCCTCCTGGTAAGTCACGCCAATCAGCGCGGTCCGTATCGCGCTCCGCACCTGCCACGCCATTTCCGCGATCCGCAAGCGGGCCGCTTCGGCCGTCCGGTTCGCGGCCGCCACTCGGTGGCCGCGTTTGCCCGCGGTCTCGATGGGCACGTCGAGATTCACCAGCGGCAACCACGGAGAAGCGGCGGCACCCGGACCGGAGGTCTCGGCGCTGAAATCGTACCCTGGAACCAGGCTCACAACGGGATTCGGCCGCGCCCCCGCCGTGACGATGCCTCCCTGGGCAACACTCCATCGCGCGCGCGCAAGGTCGAGGTCCGGATGAAAATACAGGCCGGCAAGCGTTAAACGGTCGAGATCCCAAGCCCCCGCCGACGCATTGGGACCGGTGTCGGGAAGGTTCGCCGCGATGAACGCGCGCAAGACGGGATCGGCGAAGGACCGTGCCTCGAGCGCCGCGGCCGTCGCCCGCGGTGAAAGGTTCCTGGGTTCGTAGCGGGCGCACCCGCCGGGGACCGCTGCGATGATGAGGAGACCGAGGGAACGGGCGGCGAATTCGACGGCGGCGGGTTCGGGGCGACCGCTGCCGGCACAGCGGGCAGCCACCAGCAGCAGGTGCCGAACTCCAATCATGAATCGTGGATCACGAGGCAAGCATTTCGGTTCGACCGATCGTGCCGCGAGGCCTGGTGGATCACCAGTCAACATTGCACCGCAGGAACCCTCCAGCCCACCTTCGCTTTCTTCGTGTGCTTCGTGCCTTCGTGGTGGGTAACGGGGGATCCCGCGGGGCGAATTCGACCTCGCGGAGTCGGTCACGGCACCGGAATCGTCACACGATAGAAGCGCGCACCCGGCGAGGGAGACGGATCCGTGACCGCGACCTCCGCCGGGGTGATCAAAGGCGACACCACCGAAAGCGTCCGCCAGTCGCCAGTCGCCGAGAAGTCATCCCGAACCTCAACTCGATAGGTCCGTCCTGCGACCGCGAAGAAACGCACGACGATCGCCGTCGATTCGCGCGTGATCGTCTCGATTCGCAGCGCGCTCGCGGCATCGCCGGGATCGGTCCCGGCCGCGAATTCGTCGCGATTGCTCAGACCGTCTCCGTCCTTGTCGAGATCGGCGTCCGCGGGATTGGCGGGGTCCAACCCATAGGCGCGTTCCCACTCATCAGGCAAACCGTCGCCGTCTGAATCCTGAAGGGTGGCCGCGACATTGGACGCGTTGGGAGTGCCGCCGCGTTTGAGTCGAACGACACTGGCGCTTCCATCGGGAAGGCGGCCCTCGGAAACCCCCGAGGCCTGCGCTCCGAACACCACCGCATCGACTTCCACGCCGGTGTCCGTCGAGAGGACGAGGCTTTCGCCGGACCGGTTGAGCTGGAAGTCGAGATGGTCCGCGCCGCTCACCGGTGAGCCGTCGGCAAGAAACTGGCGAAAGGCGTCGGTCCCTGTTCCGAGGAACGACAGGGGCGGCAGGATCGATTTGAAGGCTTCGGTTGCCGTGTCGGTCAATCCCATGCCTCCAACGGCGACGGGGCGCGTATCGCCATTGAACAATTCGAGCCAGTCCGAGCCGGCGGTCGGATCCGCCATCCACTCATTGATTCGAACCGACGACAGTTCTCCCACGGGCGCCTCCTGGTTGGCAGCGCCCGGACTCGGCACGGCCAATCGCCAACCTGCGCCGTCCGGCACGCGACCGGCGGCGAGGTCCGCCGCCTGAACGCCGAACCGCAATGCGTCGAGCAATCCGCCGCCTCGCTCGGCCCGATCAAAGAGCAGAAGCTCGCCGCCATTCCCGGAGAGCGCGAAGGGCGCGATGTCCTCCGCGGGGGGGGCGAAGGGATCGCACGGCACCACGTAGAATCCGTGCGCATCGATGATCGCGTCCGAAGGAAACAACCATCGTGTCGGCTGTGCTGGGTCGTCCGTCAGGCTGAGGCCAGCCAGGGACACAGCGTTGGTCGAGGGATTGTAAAGTTCGATCCAATTCAGCGCGCGACCCTCGATATTGGTGAGCGAGAGGTTCCGAGCGAGCACTTCGTTCAGGACGATCGGGATCGCGTCGGCAGACGGGCAATTCGTCACGGTCCGAATTGCCTCCAGGGCCGCGCCCCACACGATGTCGCTGCTCGAACTGCTCGATTGATGCACCTCGACGGCCAGGGTGTTGGTGCCGGGAACGAGGACATCGACCGGCAGGTCGAACGTCTCCGCCGCGGCGTTGTCGACCGTGCGCGAGGCACGGGTGGCATATGCGACCGTGCCGCCCGTCATGCCGACGCGCACGAGTTCCGTGCCGTTGAGATACACCACGGCTCCATCGTCGACGACCGCAGTCATTCTCAACTGGAATCCGTCCAGGTTGGTCGCGACCACGAACGCCGACCGGAAATAGTAAGTGTTCCGACCCAGCGTGAGCGGGGTGCGCAGACCGGGAGTCGGCAGGCAGCCGCAGCTTTCCACCGCCAGCAGGGCCGGGCCGAGAGGCCACGCCGAATCATCGAAGTCCGCCGCGGTCCACGCGACCCCATCCAGGTCCGCGTGTTCCTCGTAGCGCCAATCCGCGGAAGCGGGCAGGAGAGGAAGGATCTGCGTTTCGGTCAGGCAATCGCCAGCCCGGGCTCCCGGATTGGGGGCCGCCGGAGTCGGCAATGGCAGGTCCACAATCCTGGAACCGCCATCGGGCGAGCGTCCCTGGGAGATGTCGGTTCGCTGCGGGCCATAGGGAACGACCTCCGCGGTCTCTCCGCCAGGTCCGGTCAGCGTCAGCAAACCGCCCTGGGGATCGAGACGAAAATCCAGCCGATGCGGAAACGACGCTGGCGCGCCCGGGGCCGCCAGGCGCAGGTAGGCGTGTTCCGCCAGGAAGCTCAGCGGGCCGAAGGGTCGGACTGCCGGATTGCCCGGAACGTCGAAGACCGCCACGCCGTCGAGTGCGACTGGCAGGTCGGATGCGTTGTAGAGTTCGACGAATTCCCCGCCGGGCGTGAACAACGCGCGGGCCAGCCACTCATTGATCCGCAAAGCGGATGGGCCGGAGGTTGGGATCGGCACGTTGGGCGCGCCCGGCGTGGATTCGGCCGCGGTCCAGGTACCGTCGCTCCCGCGCGCCAGCGAAACCCCGGGCGCCTGAAGTCCGAACGTCACCGCGTCCAGCAGGCCCCTGCCTGCAGCCGTCGAGTCGTAAAGCAGGACCTGGTCGCCATCGGCATCCAGAGCGAAGCCGGTATGCAGTCCCCCTCCCGCGCCGCCATTGTCCGCCAGCACGACCAGGTAAGCGCCAGGTTCCAGGATCGTCGACGGACCGAACACAAACTTCCGCGGCTCGGCAGGCGAATCCGTCAGACTCATGTCCGAGAGGTCAACGCTCTTGGACCCGGGATTATGGAGCTCGATCCAATCCGGGGCCTCCAGCGGATTGGAAGGAGCGGTGGGGCGGGTCGCATCGAGTTCATTCAATCGAACCGTGGGTCGCGTGACCGGTGGGACGCCATTGGGATCCACCCACCAGATCGGCGACGCTGTCACGACGGCGTCCTCGCCAAATCGTGGATCGTCCTGGAAAAGCCCGGTGTCCTTGCGCCCCACGACGTCGACGCGGTGAGGCCCCGGACTGAGACTCGAAAGTTGGATCGGCGCGCCGATGGGCATCTCGTCGCTCCACGCGCCGTCGTCGAGTCGCCAACGGTAGCCGGTATAGCCGGACCCGGACGGGAAACCATCGGTCGGAATGCCATTGCCGGATCGATTGAATCCCACGACCAGTGTCGCGGAGTCCGCCCGATTGGTGCCGGTTGGGGCGCCGTCGATCCAGGCGCCAGGAGGGATCAAGGCGCCCCAGTCGCGTCCCGTGCCGAGCGGGTTGCGGGCGGACGATCCGGGGCGGAGACTTAGCCAGGACTTCAGGACCTGGGCATCCTCCCACGTATCAAAGCGCGCCTCGTCGACGGCGGGAAGGTGCACAAACAGGGGATCGCCCTCGCGATTGCCGCTCCCCGGTCCATCCCACGCCACGGGCAAGAGGTTATCCACGAACGTAACGATGGCCGATGGATCCGGGTTGCGGACCAGGCTCTCCACTTCCGCGATGACATTGCCCTCGAGGTAGAATCCACGGCCCGGAGTGGTGACATCCGGCGTCGTGTCCCGGACGTTGACGACGCCGGAGGCGAAATCCACACCGCCCACTCTTGTGATATGAACAATCGTGTTGTGGAGGAGCGTAAAGAAGTTGCCCTGCTTGGCGGTGCAGGCGTTGTCGCAATCGAAGAACAGGTTCCGAACGATCGTGACTTCGGAGGTCTGACCGGAGTTGTTGCCCCCGGACACCGCGGCGGAACTGTCCGGCGCACCGTTTCGATGGATATGCAGGAAGAGGTTCCCTTCCACCCAGGCATCGGTCCCGTCCAGGTCGAGCGCGTCATCCGTTCCGCCGGTGAAGACGTTTTCGACGAATTGCGCAATCGGATCGCCGGGCCGGTTGCCCCCGGTGAAATCGATGACGTCGTTGTACCCGATGGTCGAACCGAAGTAATTCCGCCGAATGATCCCCACGCCGCCGGCGCGAATCCCACCCGTCCCATGCACCAACTCGAACCCGGCTGTCGCGGTGGGAAAGACGCAATGGCTGACAACAAAGGACGCGTCATCCAGGGACACGTACTGCGTGTCCGTCGAACCGAAGGTCAATGCGTCGAGAAACACACTGCCGCCCGCCGAGTGAATCGCCGTTCGGCCATTGTACTCGATGCGGGCGTGGGTGATGCGGGTCTCCGGCGATTGCCCCGCGCCGTCGATCACGATCCCGCCCCAGCGGGCGGTCGAGGCGGGTTCCCGGCTGAATCGAATCGGGGCATCCTCCGTTCCTTCCGCGAGCATCCGACCGCCGACAGCCACGGTGAGGTTCGCGCCTTCGCCGAGATACACGGTGGTTCCGGGTTCGACGGTCAGCGTCGCGCCGGCTTCGATCGTCAGACCGGCCGCGACCCGGTAGGGCCCGCCCGCCGCCGTCCACCGGGTATCCGCGGCCAGCGTCGCCGGGACTTCGGTGGCGGAACCGGCCTCGTACCAGACGTCGAGGGTGGCGCGGCCGACCACCGCACCTGATGCGTCCATGGCGCGCGCCTCCAGTCGATTCAGGCCGGGATGCAACCGGCTGACCGAATTCGTCCAGCGACCCTGCCAGGGCGTGTAGAGGGAGCGCACGCCGTTGAGGTCCACCGCCGCGGTAATCGCGGCATCGGCCGTCCCTGTCACCACGGCCGTTCCGTCCAGGCTTTGCGGGTACCCGTTTCTCACGGGGAGAGCCGTCATGAGGGTGAGCGAAGACGGGATCATCGCCTCGACTGTGGCGACGCGGCTCGCGTTGTACGCCATCATGTTGAGCACCGCGGCATCGATTTGCGGGCTTGCAGGCCATTGGGCGCGGAGGGCGTCCAGGAAGGCATCGAAGCGCTCAGGCGTGAAGAGTTCGTCGATCAGCGCGCGCAGCTCCTGAAAATAGATCGGGGCGACGCCCGGCTCGCGGACCAGGCGCGCGTTGACGGGAAGGTCCGCCATTTTGAAGAGGCCGGTGCCCGTGGCCACCGTCGAGAGACCGCGGCCAACGACGCTGTCCATGTCATACGGCCAGACCTGGAATCGGGAATCGTTGACCCCTCGAAAAAGGACGTAATCGTCCCCTGCCCCGGTGCCGAGAGCGGTCTCCTGGTTGTCGAGAAGTGTGTTGAGCGCGTAATAACGCATCCATTCACGGACATTGAGGGCGCCCGAGACAGCCGCAGGATACTCGCCGGCCGGCGTGTTGTTCAGAACGTCCACCAGGTGGATGAAGTCCGACCAGTCGCCCGCCACGGCATTGTTCTGCTTGAAATAGGCGTTGGTGTAACTGAGCGGATCCGTCCCCCTCCACTGCAGATCGGCTGGCACGCCGGGAACCACGTCGCGGATCCCGCGGTAGAGGTTGCCGTCGGGATCGAGAGGCACCTGACGTTCCACCAGGGTTCCATTCACGAGCTCGTTCGCCGCGTACCCGCCGAACTGCGGCGATCCTTGGGACGCGAGGTCGGCGCCGTTCCATCGGAGTCCGACGAGCCGTGAATCGGCCATCGGGAGGCCCACGGCACGGGAGACCGCACTTCCGAGCACCTGGCTGAGAGTGTGCTGACTGTTCAGGTTCAATCCCGACCGTCCCTGCCAGAGGCGGTCTCTCGTGAAATCAACCCGGAAGTTATGGGGCACGGAGGTGCGGGTGCCGTGTCCCCGATTCCGAATGCCGCACTGGTAGCGGACGAGAGTGGTGCCCTCGGGTGATGCGATTCCGCCCGTGCTGATGAACGTGCCGTTGACCTCGGCGTCGCTGTTGGGCTGCCCGCCCCACACCTCTCTTTCGAGGTAGGTCTTCTCCGACGGCGGGACGATCAGGCGGAATACCGGCCCGGGTCCGGCGGCGTCCCCGGCATCCACCTGGTAGACGAGATAGGGGCTTCTCTGTTCTGCGGTGGCTTCGAAGGCCGGGTAGGTCCGCGTCTTTCCACCGGCATCCTGCGCGGTGACATAGAATTCGACGACGGTTCCCACCGCGTGCGCCGGGATGCGCGCCGCAAAGATCCCGTCGCCAGCGGGACCGTCGCGATTCGCGCCATTGTCCATCATCGGTTCCTCCGCAAAGACGCCCGCTCCATCGGCACGCCAATGGAGCACGGCCGAGAACCCTGTGGACGCCTCGTCCACCAGGCGGGCGGACACAGTGACGATGTCCGCGGAGCCCGGCACCGCCGGGACGTGGCGCACCTCGGAAATCAGGGGGGCCACATCGCTCGCGGCAACGGAGTTGGGCGCGCCCGGCGTTCCGCCGTCCACGGCGCTCGAGGCCCAATTCTCTCCCGAGCCAATCGGCAGGAGCGGATTGACCAGTTCAAGCGAGCGCCCGCCTCCGTCATGGAGGGCGTACCATTCCCAGCCGCGGCGTCCGTAACCGTCTGGCGCGCCGAGACGCCGAACCGCCCAGTCGCCATCGGGCGCGTAGGCGACCTGGATCGCGATCTTCCCTTGAGCATCCCGGATCTCCATCGTTTCCCCGTCGTCGCTGAGCATGCCCGCCCAGCCGCCGACGACCGGACCCACCCCGGGATGCTTCGCGGTGAAGGTGGCCGCATCAGCGGCAACGACGAGGCGTCCGTTGGCCGGAATCGCGGTGCCGTCAGGAAAGGCGAGGCGCACGCCGCGACTGGCCTGCCATCCCGTCAGATCGAGGGCCGTGCCGCCCGGGTTCCAGAGTTCAAACCATTCGTCGAGACGATTGGTGCCCGATGGGTGATACATGATCTCGGTCAGCACGGGGACCGCCGCCAAGGCAGTCGGTGCTCCAAGCTGAAGCCCGAGTAGAACGAGGACGATCCACCGCGCGAAACGAATCATGATTCAGATGGTCTGGCGCCTCAGGTCGAAGCTGCGGTCGGCCGGTCTCCTGAACCGGTCCTCGAAGACATCCGACGCGCCGCGCGGACCAAACCGGGGGGCGCCGAGGCCGCACCACCCTACGCCACCCGGTGCGGATTGACTAGGCGACGACCGCTCCCGCCGACCCCGGCATCGCCAGGCGAGCCGGGGATTCCAAACGTCGGGACCGCCAGACGTAGAAGATCGCCGGGTACACCAGCAATTCCATGAGGGTCGAGGTCACGACGCCGCCGATCATGGGCGTCGCAATGCGCTTCATGACATCCGCCCCGGCGCCGTGGCTCCAGAGGATGGGCATCAAGCCCGCGATGATCACCGCCGCGGTCATCGCCTTCGGGCGCACCCGTTTGACCGCGCCATGGTAAATGGCGTCCCGCAGGTCGGCCCCGGTTCGCATGCGGCCTTCGTCCGACCACTGCTGATAGGCAAGGTCGAGGTAGAGAAGCATCACCACCCCGGTCTCCGCGTCCAGGCCGGCCAGCGCAATGATCCCCACCCAGACGGCAACGCTGAAGTGATACCCGAGCAGGTAGAGGACCCAGAACGCCCCGACCAGCGAGAATGGGACGGCCAGGAGCACGATCGCCGTCTTCACCAGGGACCGCGTGTTGAGGTAAAGAATCAGCGTAATAATCGCGAGCGTGAGGGGAACGACGATCATCAGGCGCTGCCGCGCCCGCAGCATATACTCGTATTGCCCGCTCCACTGGATTCCATAGCCCGGCGACACGACCACCCGTCCATCGGCGATGGCGGCGTCGACGGCCCGCCGCGCGCGATCGACGTAGGTGCCAATGTCGACGCCCTTCACGTCCACATAAATCCAGGCATTGGGAACGGCATCCTCGCTTTTGATTCCCATGGCGCCATTGACGATCTTGAGGTCCGCCACCTGGCCGAGCGGCACCTGGGCCCCGGTTGGCGTCGGCACGATGATTCCGCGGATGGCCTCGAGGTCCTGTCGGAAATCGCGATCGTAACGCAGGTTGACCGTGTAGCGTTCCAGGCCCTCGACGGTCGTCGTGATGGGCATGCCGCCCAGCGCGACGGCCAGCACCTCCTGGACATCGCCGATCGTCAATCCGTACCTCGCAATCTCATCGCGATTGATCTCGAACTCGATGTAGCGCCCGCCTGCCACGCGTTCCGCGTAGGCGCTGACCGTGCCGGGCACCTCCCTCACCACGGCCTCGATCTGGGAACCGATCCGTTCCAACTCGTTGAGATCCGGGCCGGCAACCTTGATGCCGACGGGCGTCTTGATCCCGGTCGAGAGCATGTCGATCCGGGTCTTGATCGGCATCGTCCAGGCATTGTTGAGGCCGGGGAACTGCACGGCCCCGTTGAGCGCATCGACAAGTTCGTCCGGCGTGCGCCGCCGGTGCGCGATCACCTCCCCGTCCTCATTGCGAATGTCGACCTGCGGCCAGTCCTTCTCCTCCTTGAGCATGATGGTGGTTTCGATCATGTCGAAAGGCGCCGGGTCGGTCGCGGTGTCCGCGCGCCCGATCTTCCCGAACACATGATGGACCTCCGGAAACGTCTTGATGATCTTGTCGGTTTGCTGAAGGAGTTCGCGCGCCTTGGTGGGTGAGATGCCCGGAAATGTCGTCGGCATGTACAGCAGGTCCCCCTCGTTCAACGGCGGCATGAACTCGGAACCGATGTTTTGAAAGGGAAAGAGCCGCCCGGCCCGCCCGGCCATCTGTTTGGCTGGACCTTCCGGCAATGGCGCAACCACCCACCGGTTCCAGGGAAGAAACACCCAAACCACCACGGTCGCGGCCCCGACGAGGACCAGCCATCGCCGGCGGATGACGACGTCGATGACCGGATGATAGAGCCAGATCAGGAACCGGTTGATCGGATTGCGTTCCTCGGCCGGTATCCGGCCGCGGATGAAAAAGCCCATGAGGATGGGAGCCAGGGTCACCGAGAGAAGCGCCGCCGCCGCCATCGAGTAGGTCTTCGTGAATGCCAGCGGCTTGAACAACCGGCCCTCCTGCGCCTGAAGGGTGAACACCGGGACAAATGAAACCGTGATGACGAGCAGCGAATAAAACAGCGTCGGCCCCACCTCGATCGACGCGTCCCGAATGATGCTCCAGTGCGGTTTTCGCCCCTGGTCGTGTTCGAGGTGTTTGTGCGCGTTCTCGATCATGATGATCACCGCATCGACCATCGCGCCGATGGCGATCGCAATGCCGCCGAGCGACATGATGTTCGAGCTGATACCCTGGAGGCGCATCACGAGGAACGCGATCAGCACCGCCACCGGAAGGATCACGATCGCCACGAGGGCGCTGCGGAAATGCAGGAGAAAGGCCATGCACACCAGCGCCACCACCACGCTCTCCTCGATCAGCTTCTCCTCGAGGGTGCGGACCGCCCGGTCGATCAGCGTGCTCCGGTCATAGGCGATCTGGTAAGTGACATCCGGCGGCAGACTCTTCATCGCCTCGTCCAGCCGGTGTTTGACGTCGCGGATCACCTGCCGCGCATTCGCGCCATACCGCACCACCACGATCCCGCCCACGGTTTCGCCCTGGCCATTCCATTCGGCGATCCCCCGCCGCATCTCCGGCCCAAGCTGAACGGTCGCCACATCCCGAAGGAGAATCGGCACGCCGTCCGCCCCCACGCCAAGGGCCACCTTTCTCAACTGATCCACATTCTGGAGATAACCCTTCACGCGAAGGATGAACTCGCGTTCCGACAATTCGAGGGAACGGCCTCCTGTCTCCATGTTGCTCTGCTCGACCGCGCGGCGGACCGCCGACAACGGGAGATCGTAGGCCCGCAGTTTCACCGGATCCACGGTCACCTGGTATTGCTTCTCGAACCCGCCCACCGTTGCCACCTCGGCAACTCCATCCACCGATGTGAGCGCGTATTTGAGGTGCCAGTCCTGCAACGCGCGCAACTCGTAGAGATCGCGCTCCCGGGATTGGAGCGTGTACATGAACGCCCAGCCCACGCCCGTCGCATCCGGCCCGAGGCTCGGTAGGACGCCCCGCGGAAGCTGCGAACTCAGGGCGCTCAGGTACTCGAGGACCCTGCTGCGGGCCCAGTAGGGATCGGTTCCGTCCTCGAAGATCACATAAACAAAGGAGAAACCGTAAAAGGAATAGCCGCGCACGACCTTCGATCGCGGCACGGAGAGCATCTTCGTCGTCAGCGGATAAGTCACCTGGTCCTGGATGATGTTCGGCGCCTGGCCGGGCCACTGGGTGTAAAGAATGACCTGGGTGTCCGAAAGGTCCGGGATCGCGTCCAGGGGAATGGTCCGCACCGCGTACACGCCGCCCAACACGCAGGCCAGCGTCACCAGCAGGACGAGGAACCGGTTCGCCAGTGAGACATCGATGATGCGTTTGAGCATGGGGTCGGCTCACGGCTTAGGGTCAGGGACCTCCCGCCCGGGTGGCGGCGGGGATGCCATCACCGGGATGAGCGTCATGCCGCAGCGCGGACATTTCCCGGGATGCGCCAGTCGAACATCCGAATGCTCCGGCATTGGGCAGGTATAGGCCACCACCTTTCCGCCCGGCTGGATCCGGGCGAGCAGTTCGGGCGAAACCGGAACGAGGGTCATCCCGCAAATCGCGCACCGTCCCGGCTCGTCATATTCGATCGAGACGTGCTCGGGCATGGGACAGATGTAGACCGTCGATCGCGACGCTGCCCGGTCGGATGCGGCCGTCGCTTCCGCGTCCGCGTTGGTCCCCGCGGCAATGGAGGCGGACGCTCCGGCGGGCGCCGTTGCCCCGGGCTCGCGCATCTTCTGGATCGCCTCCCGCAACTGGCTTTCGGAATCCAGCATGAACTGACCGGAGGTGACGACCCGCTCGCCTGCCGCGAGTCCTGAGAGGACCTGGTAACGGTCGTCCTCGGCCCGCATTCCGAGCACGACGGTGCGTGGCTCGAATCGCCCGCCCTCGAGCGCGACGAACGTGGTGTTCCTCTCGCCGCTCCGCAGGATGGCCGAGTCCGGCACCAGGACCGCCGTCATCCCCATGTCCGCCGAAATCTCCACGGATGCGAACATTCCCGGTTTCAGCAGGTACCCCGGGTTATGAAATTCCATCCGCACACGGACCGTGCGCGTCTTCTCATCCAGGGTCGGATAGATGTAAGTGACCCGGCCTCGAAACTTGCGATCGGGGAGATAGGAGAGACTGACGGTGGCTTCCTGCCCCAGCCGCATGAAGGACAGGTCCTGCTCATAGACTTGCGCGTTTACCCAGACAATCGACAGGTCCGCGATCCGGTACAAACGCGTCCCCGCCTCGAACATCATGCCCTCCACGACATTCTTCTCGATGACAAAACCGTCGATGGGCGCGCCGACGCGAAGCGTCTTCCGGGCCTCGTGTTGTTTCTCCAGGTCGGCAATCTGTGCGGCCGAAACGTCGAAGAATCTCAGCTTGGTGGAGGCGGTTTGCACCATGGAACGCGAGGTGTCTCCCGCCGTCGCGGCCTGGTCCAGGGCGAGCAGATACTCCACCTGCGCGCTGTAAAGTTCGGGCGAGTAGATCTCGAAGAGCGGATCGCCCGAGTGGACCTGCTGCCCTACCGCATCGACATGAAGCTTCTCGACCCAGCCGCGAAACTTGGTCGTCACGTCGGCCAATCGACCCTCGTCAAAGCCGATCGTCCCAATGGTCCGCACCACCTTCTTCAATGGACCGCTCTCGATCGTGGTGGTGCGGATGCCCATGTTCTGGATGGTGACCGGGTCGATCCGGATCGTGACATCCCCCGAGGCCGGGTTTGCCGCTGTCGGCCCATTGCTGGCCTCCGCTCCCCCGCCGCCCGGCTGACGGCGGATCGGCGTGAGCTTCATTCCGCAGATCGGGCAATTCCCCGGTTCCTTGCGAACGATCTGGGGGTGCATCCCGCAGGTGTACAGGGTCTGGCCTTTCCCGGAGCTATCCACGCCGACCAGGAACATCCAGGCCAGCACCCCACCCACCAGAAGGAGCGGGACCCCGATCAGGAGCAGGCGTTTGGAGAGGTGTGTCATCTTGGATGGCGATTGGCTGAAGCTCACCGGCTGCGGAGGTTCATTGGAATGTAGCCGCCGACGTGAGGAGACGGAACCACGAGTGTCCGCCTCCTGACGTCGGCGGCTACGGCCGGGCGGTTCCTGGGAAGCGCCCTCTTCCGAAAACAACGGCTCACCGCCCATGAACCCGTTCGCCCCGTTCCCCATTCCCTGTTCCCCAATCCCCCGCTCATGGGCCACCCCCGTCCGCGGCTTGCGGCAGCAACGGCGCCGACTCCGGCCTCCGCGCCAGGATCATCAGCGAAATCTCCGCGAGCACAATCTCCCGCCGGGTCCGCGCCTCGACTTCCTCCAGCCGGAATCCCAGGAGCGTTCGCTCGGAATCGATCAGGTTGAAGAAATCAATGCTGCCGGCGAGATAGCCGGCCCGGGCGAGGTCGAGCGATTCGCGTGCCTTGGGGATCAGCCTTTCCTGGAGCAGGCGAAGGTTGCGCGTGATCTCCCGGTACGCGAAAGCCTGTTCGGCGAACTCCACCGAGAGCCGGATCTGCCCGGACGTCAGGCGCGCCCGGGTGGCGTCACGATCGGCGCGCGCGCCCAGAATCTCCGCCTCGATCTTGTCGCGCCAGACCGGAAGGGTCATCCCGAAGAGCGGCCGGAACATCGTGGGCGCCGCCTTCACGTCCACCATGAGGCCGGCGTCAAAGTCCGGGACCCCCGTCTTGTACGCGAGGCTGAGGGATGCCTCCGCCCGCCGGACCTCCGCCTCGAGGGCCTGGAGTCCGGGATTCCGCGCGAAGGCGGTGGCCAGCACCGCCTCGGAGTCCAGCTCCACTGGCGTCGTCTCGAACCGGTCGGGAACGGCTGGATCGGCCTCGGAAGCGTCCAGTCCGAGGGCAGCCTTGAAGCGCGCCACCAGGGGTTTCCTGGAATCTTCCAGGTTCTCGATCTCGTTCGCGATGCGATCCTGCTCAATCTGGGCGCGGAGGACGTCCTGAAGCGTTGCCTTCCCCACCTCGTTCCGGGCCCGCGCCGTTCGTTCCAGGCCAGCCAGGAGCTCCTGCATCTCTCGATTGATCCGCAGGCGGTCCGAGAGGAAATGCAGGCTGTTGTAGGCGCGCTTGACGTCGAAGGCGGTGCCCAACACGCGCTCTTCGAATTCGAAGTACCGTGCCTGGCTCCCGGCGCTCGCAACTCCGGCCCGGCGACTCAACTTGCCGGGACCGGGAAACTCCTGCATCAAGCCGGGCATGATGGACATCACCACGTCGGCGATGTCCGTCTGAAATGTCAGGCGTGGGTCCGGAAGGGAGCGCGCGACAGAGATCTTCTCGACCGACGCCACCCAATCGAAATAGCGGGCCGCCACCTCCGGGTCGTGGAGCATCGCGAACTGAAGATAGCTGGCCAGCGACGAACCGGGTCCCAGGTCCGGCAACGCGGCGGCCCGGCCGCCGGGGCGGTAAACAGACGTGACTGCCTGGAGATCCGCCCGCGCCTGCCGCTCGTCCCGGGTCGGAACTCCGCGGCAACCCGCCAGGACCAACGCGAACCCGGCGAAACCCACGGTGACGTGGCGGCCGACCACCATCCGCCGCTGGCTCGGGTCGCCTCGGAACGCCACACCGTTCGCGGCCAGCACCGCCTCCCCGTGGCGCCACCCGTGGTTCCTGACTCGGACCATCTGCATCCTCGCTTGTTACGCCGCGAACGGGGGAGCCCCTCGACCCTTTCCGCCCGGACACGGCTGTTTGTTGCGATCGCGAATCTGGCGGGAAACAAATGCACGAAAAGGACGCCGGAACGCAGCGGATTCTGTTCAGGCGGGAGCGGACCGGTCAATCTGTCCGGCGATGCATCACGGTCGTCCTCGCCCCCCAGGCGCCCCATTCCCCCAAAGGTCCCATTGCCTTTTCCATTCGATTGCCCGCCGGCAATGGATGGCAAGGTTCTGCATCTGCCTGTCATGCATCGGGTTCACCTTCGGTTCCGCGGGTTCCGACCATGTCGTGATCGTTGTGTTTGACGGGATGCGCCAGGACTTCGTCCGCCCGCAGTTCGCGCCGAACCTGTATGCCTTGTCGACCAACGGCGTGTTCTTCCGTCATCACCACCCCGCGTTCATCAGCACCACGATCGTCAATGGCACCACCATTGCCACCGGCGCTTATCCGGGGCACAGCGGGATCCTCGCGAACATCGATTTTCATCCGGATCTCGACTACCTGGAACCGGTCGCGACGGAGGCTCTGAACACGACTCGACGGGGCGATCTCCTGTCCGGCGGTCATTACATCGACACGGATACAATGGCCGAACTTGTCCAGGCGGCCGGATTTCGCACGGCCATTGCCGGCACCAAGACCGTCGCGCTCCTCCAGGACCGGCGCCTGCGCCTGACCGATACCGCCGCCCACAGCAATTCCATCACATTGTTCCGCGGCATGACCCTGCCCCGCGCCGCACTCGAGGACCTGAAGAAGGCAAATGACAACAAGGACTTTCCCGCTTTCACCGCCCCGAACACGGCGGCAGACCAATGGACAACCCGAGCCCTGACCAAGGGCCTGTGGAAGAACGGCGTCCCCAAATTCTCCCTCCTTTGGCTCAGCGATCCGGATGCCACCCAACACCCCAAGGGCGTCGGCTCACCCGAGGCACTCGCCGGTATCGAGTCGAGCGACAAGAATCTCGGCACGGTGATCCAGACCCTGAAGGACAAGGGCTTCTATGAAACCACGGACATCCTCGTGGCATCTGATCACGGGTTCTCAACCATCGCGCACAGCGCCGACATCGCCGCGACCCTCCGCCTCCGCGGCGTCAATGCCCATGGAAAGCTCGATAACCCGGAGCCAGGCGATGTCCTGGTCGTCTCGCTGGGAGGTTCGGCGCTCATCTACGTCATCGACCACCGCGAGGACGTCCTGCGCAAGACCGTCGAGGTCCTGCAGACATCCGATTTCACCGGGGTGATCTTCTCCCGGCTCGAGATTGACGGGACGTTTCCACTGACGACGATTCACTACCCGACCACCACCGAGGGACCGGACCTGGTTGTCTCGATGCGCTGGTGGCCTGATCTGAACGAGCACGGCGCCCCCGGCTACCTCATTGCCACCGGGGGGAGCCGCAATGCCGCGACGCACGGCTCGCTCTGTCGGTACGACATGAACAACACGCTTGTCGCGTCCGGGCCGTCCTTCAAGCACGGGTACCTGAGCGAAGTCCCCAGCGGAAACATTGATCTCGCCCCGACGGTCCTCCACCTGCTCGGCATCCAGCCGAAGGAGCCCATGGACGGCCGCGTCCTGCGCGAGGCGCTCGCCGAGGACTCGGGGCCGGTGCCCGAGGTGAACCAGAGGCGGTTGGAGGCATCTCGCCAGGTCGAGTTTCTGCACTGGAGTCAATATCTCCAGGTCTCCAGCGTGAACGGCGTCGATTATTACGACGAGGGGAACGGCGAGCTGACTTTTGTACGGTAGGATCACCAGTTGTCATCGACGCAGCGTCGCGGAGCGAGGCTAAGGTAGAGCCGGGGGAGGCCCTGCCCCGGTCTCCAGCGATGCAGAATGTGGGTAAAGACCAGCTCCCGGCGGGAGACGGTAAGCGTCGCCAATCGCCCCTTGGTGTGCGATTCACTGCCCATCCGGTCCCGGGCAAAATCCCCCCTTGCACGGCCCCGAGCGGATTGGCAGCGTCAGGTATCCCAGTACGTACGTACAAGAACCCAAAAGCCATTTGGAGCCCGACCGGTCTATGAATGCTCCTCGAAACGATTCCGCCAACAACTCCCGCCGCACGGGCAACGACTCGGGATTCACCCTGATCGAACTGCTCGTCGTTATCGCCATCATTGCCATCCTCGCGAGCATGCTGCTGCCCGCGCTGGCCAAGGCCAAGGCCAAGGCCCAGGGGATCAGTTGCCTCAGCAATAACAAACAACTCGTCCTCGGCTGGCACCTCTACGCCGGGGACTTCGACGACGCTTGCGCCAACAACTTCACCATCCCCGGCACCGAACAGGCGATCTCGTCCAAGAAATTCAACAACTGGGTCAATAACGTGATGACCTGGGGCGCCGGCGGGTCCATCGACGACCGCAGCGTCACCAACGTCGAATGGGTCGTCAACGGGGTCCTCGGCAAATACACGGCCGGCGCCGTCGGAATCTATATGTGCCCCGCCGACAAATACGTCAGTCCCGCGCAACGCAACAAGGGCTGGACCCGGCGGCTCCGCAGCAACTCCATGAATGCCCTGTTCGGTCGTTCCAATAATGACGCCGGGGACAATACCGCGCGTGGCGCGAGTTGGGCGTTTGGAGGGGCCTATCGGCAATTCCTCAAGACGGGCGATGTCCCGTCGCCGGCGATGACCTGGCTCACCCTCGATGAGCACCCGGATTCGGTTAATGATGCCTTCTTCGTCACGGACCCGGCCGTCAACAATTGGCAGGACATCCCGGCTTCCTACCACAATGGCGCCTGTGGCTTCTCCTTCGCCGACGGGCATGCCGAGGTTCACAAATGGCTGAGCGCCGCGTCGAAATACCCGGTCGACTTCAGTTACGGTCCGACCAAGCCCTTCGATCTCGCCGGCAAGAGGGACATGCAGTGGTACAAGGAACGACTGCAGCTCATTCCTTTCCACTGACCGCTCCTCGTTTCGCAACCAGCCTGGCTGGACCGCTGGATCCTTTACAGGCCTGACAGCGGGATCTCCAGGTACCTGTCCACCGCCGGGTGCTGGATCGTCGTGGTTCGCCCCCCGATCCAGCGGACCTCCACACGATCGACACTCCGGACCGCGCCCAGTCCGAAGTGCGCGGTCCATGCCTGCTGGGACCGGTAGGAATCGCCCGTCACAATCTCGCGGACCGCAACCTTTCCATCCCAGGACACCGTGACGCGCGCGCCGACCGGTGACAGGCCGCGGGCCGCCCCTTTCCCCTCCTGGAACCGGACGCCAATCCAGTTGCCGCCGTCCAGGGTGGACCGGTAAATTCGCAGCGTCTGCTCCTCCTGGGGCCACTCCCCGTAGGTCGTCACCACCAAGTCCATGCGACCGTCGCCATCGAGATCATCGCTCACGGCGTTGCGGGAATCCTGCTCCAGGCCAACCCCCATCAGGTGTCCGACCTCCAAAAAGGACTGCCCCGCCTGGTTCAGGTAGAACCGGTTCTTGTCATAACCCCCGTAGGACTGGCCCCGTCCCCGCGTGCGATTGAATTTCGCCATGTAATACAGGTAGGCCGCCGCATCGTTTGTGGAGGTTCCGACATACAGGTCATGAAGCCAGTACTCGGCCTCGTAGTCCCGGACGGATTTCCGGCTCTCCAGGCCGTTGGCCACATACACATCGGGAAAGCCGTCGTTGTCGAAATCCGCCGCCGCGCATCCCCACGACCACCCGGAGGGCGCGATGGAGTGCCCCAGCGTGGCGGGTTCCGTAAATCCTCCTGAAGAGTTTCCCAGGTAAAGCCGGCTGCCGTAGGTCATCGCCGACCGCATCCGTCCCAGCCGCGGATCGCCTCCACGTTGAGGACCGAGGTGATCCAGGCGACTCGCCGTCGCCGACGTCATCCCCATCATCAGGAGATCGAGCCGTCCGTCCCGGTTGAAGTCCGTCAGGGCGCCGGCCATTCCGAAGGCATGCGGGGAAGAAATCCACCCGGTCGTCACGTCGGTGAAGCGGCCGGTGCCATCGTTCCGGTAGACGTCGACGCCCGCGAAATCACTGATCACCACCAGGTCCAGGTCCGCGTCGCCATCCAGATCCGCGAAGGACGCGCTGTAAGTGCGCCGGCAACGTTTCCTCTCAAGGCCGGACCCGGTCGTCGCGTCCCGCAACGCGCCGGTGCCATCATTGAGAAGCAGGAAGGCGGGGAGCCCGTCATTGGCGTCGTAAAAGGGAGTCGGCATCGCACCGCCCTCATAGGGAACCTTGTACTGCGCGAGGAAAACGTCGATGTCCCCGTCCCCATCCACATCGCCACAGGTCAGGATCATGGGATATTGGATCTCCCGACGCGCCGGAAAGACGATCCTCCCTGGACCCGGGAAGGAAGGCTGTGCCGGACCCGCACGCAGCACGAGGCCGCCGTCCTCCATTCCCAAAAAGTCCACCGAGCCGTCACCGTCGAAATCCGCGAGGACCGCCGTGGTCACTGTTTTGGGAACAATCGAACAGAGGGGCCGTGAGGTGTAACCGCCGCGATCGTCACGACGAAACACCAGGTTCTTCCCGGCCAGGATGATTTCCGAGAGGCCGTCGCCGTCCAGGTCGTGGAGCAGAAGAGGATCGATCGACTGCGTGTTCCGCGGCGAATGGATCCGCTGCTCCAGCACCGGCACGAACGGTGGAGGCCCTTCGCGAATCCGCAAGACAACGTCCCGGGCGTCAATGAGCCGGGGCTCGGGCGGCCCTCCACGTCTCGCGGCGTCGCTCCAATCCACTCCGACGAGGCCGGTCAGCATGGCGCGTTGGTCCGTGAGGCCGTTGGTCAGGTGCACCGAAGCCCGGACGTCGCTGTGCAGGGAACGGCCGGCAACGCCGGGGTCGAATCGAACATGGCGGAATTCGACATTCGCAATGCACCAGCCCTCACGTTCCCACGTCGCGACGGACTGCCGCCAATTGGCGGGATCGAGGCGCATCCCCTCACCCATTGGGCTGCGGATCCGAATGCCGTGTCCGGCTTCGCGGAGACCGTTCCACGCGGGAAGTACCCACTCACCCGCCCGGACTGCGGAGGCAACCGCCCACTTGTTCGTGGCCGCATTCAGAGCGTCCCAGAGATCATCCAGGACCGACCCACACCGCTCAGCGACCATCTCTGCGGCCCAAACGGTCCGGTTGATCTCTTCCTCCCGCGCCTCGAGGTTCGCAAGGTCCCGCGCGAGTTCGGGATTGATCCGTCGATCGGCGGAGGCCTGGCCTGGAACGCGCGTCGTCCGGCGGTCGCAGGAACGAAGTATGGCCCCAAGGAGCGCGAGAATCACAAGGATTGCCGCGGCGATCCATGTGCGACCGCGAGACCAGCCATTCCCCTTCACGGCGGCGGCGCCTGGTGGCTGGCCGCGAGGATGAAGGCGGCCATGTCGGCCTTCTGTTTTCGAAGGTCGGCGCGGTTCAGATACGTCATGTGCCCCGAGGTGTACGTGTCGAGCGTGATGTTCCGCCCGAGACTGGAATCGGTGCGGAGGTGATTGAAGGTGTAACGCGCCGCGAAGTAAGGCGTGGCGAGATCATAGTAACCCGCCGAGACATGAATCTTCAGAAACGGGTTTCGAGTGATGCTGTCCGCAAGCGTGTCGGCGACATTCACGTAACTGTTGGACTCCCCCCAGTTCCATCGAACCCCCCTGAGGATCTCGTAGGGCAGATCCGTCTTGTAGTTCAATTCGCGGCGCACGTAGTCATTGAAGGTCGACGCGAAGGCGCTGAAGACCGCCTCCGCGCTCGGATCGTATTCCATCGACTCCTGGATCCTATCCCGGATCAACCCGGTGTAACGCCCGTCGTACCGGCCCACCACGCGGTTCTCACCCGCCAGCAGTTCCCTCGCAAATCGACCCAGCGGGACGCGCAGATCCGAACGGTCGACGTAATCCTCGGGCAATCCCGTCAGGCTGGCCATGGTCCGCACCAGGCCCCGGCGCTCGTCCGAAGGAAGGGTCGCCCCCTGGAACAAACCCGCCTGGTAGGGCCCCGACGCAAAGGCCTCCGCCCGCCCCAGGACGTCCTCCAGACCGAGGGCCTGGAGGTCCGCTGGCAGCTTGTGGTGATACCACGCGACCGCCGTGTAACTCGGCAGATACAGGATGTACGGCAGGTCATTGCCCTCCGCGAAGTTGAGCGTCTGAAAATTCAGCACGCTCGACACCAGGAGGATTCCGTTGACGTTCATTCGGTGACGCTCCGCGAGTTCCCCGGAAAGCGCCGCCGCGCGCGTCGTGCCGTAACTCTCTCCAATGATGAATTTCGGCGACAGCCACCGCTGGTGACGCGTGACGTAGATTCGGATGAACTCCCCCACCGACGCCACATCCTCCCGGACCCCGTGGAACTTCGCGGCGTCGTCGGGCTTGATGGGACGGCTGTACCCCGTGCTCACCGGGTCGATGAAGACGAGGTCCGTCTCGTCCAGCAGCGTATACTCGTTGTCCACAAGCCCGTAGGGCGGCGGCAAGGCCCCGCCGTCCTCCGCCAGCGCCACGCGGCGCGGCCCAAGAAGCCCCATGTGCAACCACACGGACGACGAACCCGGACCTCCGTTGAATGCAAAGGTGATGGGACGCGCCGCCCGGTTGGTTGCGTCGTCCCGTGTGTAGGCTATGTAGAAGATCGATGCCGTCGGCTTCTCTTCCGCATCCCTCAGAAGGATGGTCCCGGCCACGGCCGTGTAGGCGATCTTCTGGCCCCCGATCGTGACCGTGTTCCGAGTCTCGACCTCTTTTTCAGACTCCTTGCCTTCGGGCTTCTTTTTGTCCTCGGATGCCTTGTCTCCACCGCCCTCGTCCTTCGTTTGGGTCTTTTCGTCGCGCGATTCCGGCCGTTCCGCGGCCAATCCATCGACACAGATCGAGGCCAGCGACAGGACGAGGGCCAACAGCAGATGCTTTCGGCAGGCGCGCATGCCAGCCACCCTCCAAGGCCGCTCCCTGATTTGGCAATCGCAAAGGCGCGCGGCGCGCTCACCCGGCGTCAGGCGCGGCCGAATATTTCATACCCTTGGGAGCCGCGGTATTCATCGGAGTCGTGATGCCCGATTTCGCGATCCTTGTCGTGCCCGATTCCCGGTCTAGACTCTCCTGCGACGGCCGAGTGAGGAGGAGTGATGCGTACGATGGAGGTACCACTGATCGTTGGGGCGGGCCCCGTGGGTCTGGGCGCCGCGTTGTTTCTGGCACGAGCGGGCCGGGTGCCGCGGATCGTCGAGATGCGCAACGAGCCATCGACCGAATCCCGGGCCCTCGCGATCAACCCGCGCACCCTCGAACTACTCGAGCCCACGGGGCTCACCGATCGTCTGCTGGAGGTTGGCCGGCCGATTCGCGGCGTCCAGTTCCATCAGGAAACACGGACCTCGACGCTGGTCTTCGAACGCCTGCGGACGAAACACCCTTTCATGCTCGCGCTGTCGCAATCCTCGACCGAGCGGTTGCTGGCTGGGGCCTTCGAGGCGGCCGGCGGCAGGATCGAACGCGGCGTCAAAATGGTCGAGTGCAGGGACGTGTCGGACGGAGTGGAGGTAGTTCTGGAGTCAGCCGGCGGAGGCGGCCGCGAGGAAGTCCATTGTCCATGGCTGCTCGCCGCCGACGGCCCCCACAGCACCGCGCGGCAGCAACTCGGAATTGCCTTCGAAGGCACCGCCTTTGCATCCGATTGGTATCTGGCCGATCTCCCGCTGGAGACGGATCTCTCCCAGGACCACGCGCACGTCTTCTTCGAGACGGGCGGCGAGTTTCATTTCCTGATCCGCGTCGTCGAGTCGGTCCCGCCCCCCGGACTCCCCGTTTGGCGGGTCATCGGAAACCGCCCGGAGCCGGTCTCCAGGATTCCGGGGGCCAAACCCGCCGGCCCGGTCCTCTGGACTTCCGCCTTTCGGGTGGCGCACCGACTGGCCGCGCGGTTCGCGACCGCGCACGTCTATCTCGCGGGAGACGCGGCCCATGTCCATTCGCCGATCGGCGCGCGCGGGATGAATCTCGGGCTGGAGGATGCGTGGGTGTTCGCGGAACTCGCCCGTAAGAACAGCCTTTCCCGGTACAACGACGTTCGACGCGATGTCGACAAGCGGGTGGTTCGCCGGGTGGAATCCCTTTCACGGATCGCGGACGCCGGTTCAAAACTCTACGAGTTCCTCCGGTCGAAGGTGCTTCCGCGCGCGGTTCGGACACCGATCCTGCGTCTCGAGATGCTGGCCACGGTCACAGGCACCGATCACGCGCTGCGAACGGACTAGGACCGTCGGATTTTCATTCTCTGGGGGTTCCCTCTCCCTCCGGGAGAGGGTCAGGGTGAGGGCCGCTTTCGAGCTTCGCCTTTTGCCATGCATCGGTGCGAGAAACGCGAGGCCCTCACCGCGGTGGTCTATCATTATGGATTGCGGAGGTCGACACGGTGAAGTAACGAAGGACAGGCCCATTCCACTCCCATGAAATTGCGACTTGTCGCGCTCGCTGCCGTGGATGCAGGGTCAGGCTGCGGTCGGATATGTCAATGTGTCGTTCGACGCGAACATGTACTGGTGCGTGTCCCCCGGCCTCCTGTCGCGCTCCACGGGGGCCGACACCGCCAACCTCGTCAGTGACTTGTTTCCTCAGGTCCCCGAGGAGTTCATGGTCATCAAGCTCGCCGGCGAAACCTGGGTCACCAACATCTTTGAAGGCGGACTGTGGGGTGAGCCTGACATAACTCTGAGCCCCGGTGAGGCTGCGGTGGTGTACTCGCCGGCGGCTGGTACCGAAACGGTGCTCGGAGAGATCCTCCAGGGGCATCTGCAATCCGACATTCCGAGCGGACGTTCCCTGCAGGGTCCCATGGTCCCTTACGGCGGGCCCGGTATGCTGACGAAACTCGAGTTCCCGATGATCGAGGGGCTCCAAATCTTCCGGATGAACACCAATGGAGACTGGGTTCTCGACGGGACCGTCCAGGGCGGAGCCTGGACGCCCGACGAGCCCGTCTTCAACGTCGACCAAGGCTTCCTGGTCGACTCACCCAAGGCATTTGTCTGGGAACATGATTTCCTAATCACCGAACCGCCGCTTCCCATCCCGGATCCTCTCCCCTTCGTGGTGACACCCCAGGACCCAGGTGGTCGACATCGGTGGCGGGATCGACCTCCTGGGCCGGGCCGAGACCACCGATCTGGCCCCGGTTGGCTATCAATGGCAGAAGGACGGTGTGGACATCCCCCGCGCCTCGGAGGCAACCCTGCAACTATCCAATGTCACCCTGGATGACGCTGGCGCCTATTGGCTGACGGCGTTCACAAGCTCCCAATGGGCACGAGGCTCGATCGCTCACGTGACCGTCGTCGATCCGAATATACCCCGACTCGAACTGCGCCTGAGCACCGATGGGGCTCACCTGGACATTCAGGGTCCCGATCAAACCGTGGTGGACGTGGAGGTCTCCTCGGACCTCGCCCAATGGGACCTCGAGCGGGCTGCCGTCGCCTTGCCCGCTTCCCTCATTCTGACCCAGGACCCCGGAACCGTCCGCCTTTTCTACCGAGCGCGCGTCCACTGATCGCTGCGGCCCTCTGCGATAGAATAGAATGAAGGGAGTGATGTCCGAGGAACCGCTCATCTCGCCTCATGGCGGCTATCGGAAGCTCAAGAGCTTTCGTGTGGCCCAACTCGTCTATGACCTCACGGTGCGTTTCTGCGATCGCTATGTGGACCGGCGCAGCCGCACCCATGACCAGATGGTTCAAGCCGCCCGAAGTGGAGTTCAGAACATCGCCGAAGGGAGCGAGGTGAGTGCCACCTCCAAAAAGATGGAGATCAAGCTCACCCAGGTGGCACGCGCCAGCCTGGAGGAACTCCGCCTCGATTATGAAGATTTCCTCCGCCACCGCCGCCTCGCGCGATGGGACTCGCGAGACCCACGCCGTCAGGCCCTGGTGGACCGCCGCTGCGCCACCGCGGAGGAAGTGGCCGCGTGGGTGAGAGAGATCCATGAGAGTGGACGAAGTGGACCGAGTGGACCCAGTGGACCTCGTCCGTCCACTTCTCCGTCCACCCTCTCCACTCTGTCCACCTATCCCGAGATCGTCGCCAATGCCGCTCTGATCCTCATCCGGGTGGCTGCCGCGCTTCTGGACCGCCAGATTGCCTCCCAGGGCGCTGCCTTCGAAAAGGAGGGCGGCTTCACTGAACGCCTCTACCGTGTGCGCTCCGCAAGGCGCCGCTTCCCCTGAATGCAGCGCCTAGTGGTCGTGATCCTGATGTCTGCCGCCCTTCTGATGGCGATGCTCGCTCCCGCCCAGGTCCGCCCCAGCCGGCTCATTCGCATCGAGGACGGCGGACTTATCGATGAGGAAAATGTCCGCACCGCGCGCGAGACCCTCTCCCACAGCACCGGGACTCCGAACTGGACCAATGCCCCGGGCTTTCAACAGGACGTGTTCGTCTTCGCCCGCGTGATCTTTCACTCCGAGCCGGGACGTTCCCTCTACCGCGGGTTCGGACCGAGGCTTGGGTGGTGGGTCGATTACCCCGACGCCGACCTCAACCTGTCGTGGCGTCTCGCGCAGCTGACCTCGATCCGCACCGATCCGGATTGCCGTGTGCTGAAGTTGACCGATCCCGACCTGGACAATTACCCGCTCCTCTACATGGAGCACGCCGGGTACATGCAACTGAGCGAAAACGAGGTCGAGCGCCTCCGCAACTACCTGGCCAGCGGTGGCGCGCTGTTCGTCAACGACTTCTGGGGCACCCGGGAATGGGAGGGTTTCGCGAGCCAGATCGAGCGGGTCCTTCCCGACCATCATTGGGTGAACCTCACCACGGATCATCCGCTGTTTCACTGCGTGTTCGATCTGCGGCTCCCTATGCACCAGTTGCGCGTGCCCACCATGCAACTGTGGAACGAACCGTTCGATCCGCGCGATCCGCAATCCCTGCCGCACCGCGTCTACCGGGGCGAAGGGTCGGAAGACATGAGCGTCCGGGTGATTGAGGACAAATCCGGGCGCATCCAGGTCCTCGCGATTTTGAACAGCGATGTGAGCGACGGCTGGGAACGCGAAGGCGAAAGTGATTTCTATTTCAACCGATTCTCCGAGAAGATCGCCTATCCCCTGGGCATCAACATCATTGCGTACCTGATGATGCACTGAAGCGCCGGCCCCCATTCCCTTGCCTCCGCGCGACGAATGCGCCTAGAAACTCGGTCGTGGATGTGCCGCCGGGTCGGGCGGTGGAATTGGAGGGAATCATGAAACAGGCTGCGATGACCGTGGCGTTCGCGATGGGGGGCCTGGCCGGCAACAACGCGCACGGCGCCGGCTTTCTTCAAGCAGCCCTGGACCGCGGTGTGGATCCGCTGATGATCTCGTGCACCTCCGGTCAGATCCTCTGGGTCAGCCGATACCTCAAGGTGGCCAGCGGCCAGGCCGAGATGGATCTCAAGGGCATGCTGCGGGAGGACGTCCGCGCCGTGAATCCCACAGGCAATGTCAACGTCGCCCTCGCGAACCTCGCCGTCTTCGGCAAACCCGGTGTCTTTGTCCCAGCGCGCGTGGAATACCTCTGCGACCTGATGGAAAACGCCTCGGACACCTGGCGTCACCTCTGGACATCGGCACCGAACCTGCCGCTGGCGCAGGAGTGGCTGGAACTGTTCCCGTGCCGGTACCTGGTGCCCGACTTTCCCCCGGCCTTCTTCCAGGAAATCGCCGAGGTCTTTCGGAGTTCCGCCATCGGCATTGCGTTCAACAGTTACAATCCGAGCACCGGCGAGGAACACGTGTATCTCAACGACCGCGCCCGGGAGTTATTGCATGCCAGATCCCGCGGCCGGGGTCACAAGTATGATCCGGGATGCCGAAGTGATTACCGCGACCGGACAACCTACCAGGACATTGATGCCGCGGCCGTCCGCGATGGCCTCTGGCTCTATCAATACGGCTTCGATTCGAGGGAGAACCGGTTTGTGGATGGCGCCTATTTCCGGGGACTGATCCTTTCCGAACTGGCGGTCGCCGGCAGGATCTTCTGCGTTCGCCCGATCAACCATCGCTGGCAGGGGGACCTGCCCCGGAACGTCCCGGGTCTCGAGGATCTCAAGACGGAGATCGGATTTGACGGATCCTATTGCGGGGAGCGCTACCAGATTCAACTCGTCAACAAACTGCTGGGCGCAAAGGCGGTCGACGCGGACAGGTACCATCCGATCGACTTGCAGGAGATCGAGATCCGGCAGCCCCGGGGATTCTTCGACTACCTTTTCGAGAGCGAACAGGTCTTCGACGATGCCCACCTCGCCGCCCTGCAGCGCTTCGACGAACTCGGAATGCCGGAGCGGGCGAGGTGACTCTGCCCCTCATTCCACGGTCACGGACTTGGCGAGGTTGCGCGGTTTGTCCACATCGCAGCCGCGCGCGACGGCGATGTGGTAGGCCAGCAGTTGAAGCGGAACCACCGCCAGCAGCGGGACCAGCGGCTCCATCGTGGCCGGGATCTCGATCACATCCTCGGCCTTGCGCCGGATCTCCTCGTCACCCTCCGTCGCCACCGCGATCACCGGTCCCTTCCGCGCCTTGATCTCCGCCACGTTCGCCAGGGTCTTGTCGTAGAGGCCGTCCTGCGGAATCACAAACACCGAGGGCGTCCGTTCATCGATCATGGCAATCGGCCCGTGTTTCATCTCCGCCGCCGGGTAACCCTCGGCGTGGATGTACGAGATCTCCTTGAGCTTCAGTGCGCCTTCGAGGGCGACCGGAAACGTGTATTGCCGCCCGAGAAAGAAGAAATCCTCCGCGCCGGCATACTTGAGGGCGATGCGGCGGATCTCCTCGTTCCGCGACAGGACGGCCTCCACCTGCGCGGGCAGCTCCTCGAGGGCCCGCAACACCTGGGATCCCCGTTGCGACGACAACATCCGGATCCGCCCCATGAGCAGGGCCAGGAGCACAAGCACGGAGACCTGCGCGGTGAAGGCCTTGGTCGAGGCCACCCCGATCTCCGGACCCGCGTGCAGATAGATTCCGCCGTCCGCCTCGCGGGCGATCGTGCTGCCGACGACGTTGCACAGGGAAAGCACGTTGTGGCCGCGCCGGCGGCACTCGCGCAGCCCGGCGAGGGTGTCGGCTGTCTCGCCGGATTGGGTGATCGCCAGCGCCAGCGTGTGCTTGTCGATCGGGGCGTTGCGATAGCGAAACTCGCTGGCGTACTCCACTTCGGTGGGCAGATGGGCGAATTCCTCGAACAGATACTCTCCGACAAGCCCCGCATGCCAGCTCGTGCCACAGGCCACGATCACGATCCGATCGACCGCGCGCAGTTCGGCGAGAGACATGTTCAGGCCCCCGAACCGGGCGGAGTGCTCCTCGCGATCCAACCGTCCGCGCAGGGCATTCTCGATCGTCCGCGGCTGCTCGAAGATCTCCTTGAGCATGAAATGCGGGTAATCGCCCTTCTCCGCGGCGTCCGGACTGTACTCGATCTGGCGGATCTGGACCTCGGCGGTGTCCTTGCCAAGATTGGCCAGCTTGAAATCCTTTTCGGTGACGGTGAGGACGTCGTAGTCGTTGAGATAGACCGCCTTTTGCGTGTGCGCGACGATGGCGCTGGCGTCGCTGGCGAGGAAGTTTTCGTTGTCGCCGACGCCAAGGATCAGCGGGGATCCGCGTCGGGCGCCGACGACGGTATCGGGAAAGTCGGCGCAGACAACGGCGATGCCGTAGGTGCCGATCACCTCGCGAAGGGCCCCCATCACGGCGGCGGCGAGCGGGTGCGGACCCGAGCCGTCCGTCCCCGCGCGAAGCCGGTCGAAGTGCACCCCGATCAGGTGGGCGAGGACCTCGGTGTCGGTCTCCGATTCGAAGTGGTGCCCGGCGGCGGTCAGGCGGTCGCGAAGTTTCTGGTAGTTTTCAATGACCCCATTGTGAACCACGGCGATGCGACCGGAGGCGTCGCGATGGGGATGGGAATTGGCATCGGACGGCGCGCCGTGCGTGGCCCAGCGGGTGTGCCCGATGCCGATCGTTCCGTCGATGGGTTCCTCGCAACACAACCGGGCGAGACCCGTGTCGATGCGTCCGACCTTTTTCCGAATCTGAAGCGCGCCGTCCGATACGATGCAGAGTCCGGCGCTGTCGTAGCCTCGATATTCGAGCCGCCGCAGACCTTCGAGGAGGATGGGAGGGCAGGACTTGCGCCCGACGTAACCCACGATGCCGCACATGGTAATAGCTGATTTTCCGCTGAGGAGTTGGCTTGCTCCTCCATGGGGCACGATGGTAGGAACGGCGCATCTCAATCGCAAGCGAATGCGGGATTTATGCCTCTGAAGCCGAGCACACGGGACGTCACGGAACGAACGCTGTCTATTATCATGGGGGGAGGTCAGGGCACGCGGCTGTTCCCTCTCACCCGGGAACGTTCGAAACCCGCAGTGCCACTGGCGGGCAAATACCGGCTGGTGGACATCCCGATCTCGAACTGTATCAACTCCGCCCTGAAGCGGATCTACCTGCTGACCCAGTTCAACTCGGCGTCCCTGCATCGTCACCTGGCGCAGTCTTACACCTTCGACAATTTCTCCGGCGGGTTTGTCGGGATCCTGGCGGCCGAGCAGACATTCTCGAGCACCTCATGGTACCAGGGGACGGCCGATGCGGTTCGGAAGAACATCAACCACTTTCTCAACCACAAGTTCGACTACGCGCTGATCCTGAGCGGAGATCAATTGTACCGGATGAATTACCGGGACCTCCTGCTCCAGCACGAGGCGTCGGGGGCCGAGGTGACCGTCGCGATCATCCCGGTGTCCCGCCCGGATGCGTCGGCATTCGGGATCATGCAGATCGAGCGCGACCGGCGCATCGTTCGGTTCGAGGAAAAGCCAAAGGACCCCGGCGTGCTCGACAGCCTGCGGATGCCCCGCGAGATCTGCACGGAGCTGGGACTCCAAGCCAACGACGAGCGCCTGCTCGCGTCGATGGGGATCTACGTCTTCAACCGCGAGGTCCTTCTCTGGCTCCTGGACAATGACCTGGCCGATTTCGGCAAGCACATCATCCCTGGCGCGATCCGCCAGCACCGGGTGATGTCGTATGTGTTTCAAGGCTATTGGGAGGACATCGGAACCATCCGGGCCTTTTTCGAGGCCAACCTGGATCTGACGGCCGAATTGCCGCGGTTCAATTTCTTCGACATGGAGCACCCGATCTTCACCCGGCCGCGGTTCCTTCCCGGGTCCAAGATCAACGGCGGGCACATCGATCATGCCGTCATCAGCGACGGTTGCATCATCACCCGCGCCCGGGTCCGGCAGAGCACGGTCGGGATCCGCAGCATCGTCAACGATGATGCGGACCTCTTCCGCGTCGTCCTGATGGGCAATGACTACTACGAATCGGCGGCGTCGATTCAGGACAACCTCGCCGCGGGACGTCCGCCGGTCGGCATCGGCCGCGGCACCCGCATCGAGAATGCCATCATCGACAAGAACGCGCGGATCGGTTCGAGGTGCGTCCTGACCCCCATCGGGAAACCCGACAACGTCGATCACGAGCTTTATTTCATCCGCGACGGTGTGCTGGTCGTCCCCAAGAACGGCGTCATTCCGGACAATACGGTCATTTAGCCCGGATGTTTCCTATCACTTCCACTGCGACCTGCTGCAGGTCCGGTGGGAGAGGAGGTTGCCTTCAACAGGCCTACCGCCGCTGCCGACAGGGAGTCGGAACTCGCGGTTGCGGAACTCGCGGTTGCGGAGCGCGGCCTTCAGGCCGCTTCAATACCCCGACGGCACGCGGGTCGAAGTTCTTGTCGGCCGCCGTCCCGTTCCGTGCCGTGCCGTCCGGTCCCGTTGAAGCGGCCTAAAGGCCGCGGTCCGACCCGACGGTATCGCGCCTGCCAAGGATTTCGCGGGCTCGCGGACGGTCGCCTTTCGCAAGACACTAAGTCCTTTTTGGAATGGGTCGCTCCCTTGGGACCCGGGATTATTCGCCAAGGTTCCTTCGGAGCAATGCTCGCAGACCGGCGGGATTCCGCAGGGTGATGCGAGGACCGTCGACGTCGATCAGTTCCTGTTCGCGCAGTTTGGCCAGGGTGCGCGAGAGGGTCTCGCTCACGGTCCCGAGTTCGGCGGCGAGGGCGCGTTTGGTGCCTTTGAGTTCGACCGTGACGGGGGCCGAAGGGGCGTCGCCGGTCTCGGGATGTTGTTTGAGGAGCCAATGCGCGAGGCGCGTCTCGACATCCTTCATGGTGAGGTCCTCGAGTTGTGCGACGAGGGCCCGGAGGTGGATGGACATCGACGCCAGCATGCGCAGCGCGAGTTCGGGGCGTTCCTTCAGAAGCTCCACGAACCCGGGCTTCTGGACGACCAGAACCGAGGAGGGTTCGAGAGCGCGCGCATGGGCGGGATAACCGCTTTCGCTCGCCAGGGCCGCCTCGGCAAAGGATCGGCCGGCGCGAAAGACCTGGATGACCTGCTCCTTGCCGTTGGCGTTGACCCGGTGGACGCAGATGCTGCCGGCCTGGACAATGTAGAATCCCCGTGACGGTTCGCCCTCCCGGAACAGGTACTCGCCGCGTTCAAGGGACCGCGGCACCGCGAGATCGGCGATGCGCTGGAGTTCCTCGCCGGAAAGACCCGCAAACAATTCGCAGCATCGCAGGGTGTTCGTGATTGCGACGCGTCGGAACTCAGGTCTGGTCACGTTCATCAATCCACCATCTATACGTCGTCAGGGTGGGGAAGAAAACCTTCCCTACCGCGTCGGCTCGACAATCTCGTTGACGGCGTCCACGCGGAGATCGGCGCCGGTCAGGCGCTGTCGGCGGCCCGAGGGCCAGGTGATCTCCACGTCATCGATGCCCCGGAACGCGCCGAGGCCAAAGGTCACGGGAAGCTCGGATTGCGACAGGTAACCCCGCGTCGGCATGATCTGCCGCCACTGGGTGTGGGTGCCCGAGCGCAACCGAACCAGGGCGCCCACCGCATCCCGGTTGCTGCGCGTCCCGATGAGGTGGAATCGAATCCATGTGTGGCCGAGGTCCTGGTCGTTGCGAAGGAGCAGCGGCCTTCCCTCATTGGCGGCGATGACGACGTCGAGGTCGCCGTCGCCATCGATGTCCGCGAATGCGGAGCCGCGTCCCACGACCGGTTGGAACAGATCCTGCCCGGCGTGCGTGGGCGAGACGGCGATAAAGCCGCGGCCCCCGGGTGTGCCACGAGCATTCCAGAAGAGCTGCGCCGGCTGGGAATGGTGCTGGCTCTCCTGGACGCGATTGATGTCGTCCTCGATGTGCCCGTTGGCGGTCAGGAGGTCGAGCCAGCCATCAAGGTCATAGTCGAAGAAGAAGACCCCGAAGGTCAACGAGGAGCGACTGGCGGCGCCGACCCCCTGGGCGATCGCCTCGTCGGCGAAGATCAGGGTCTCCGGCTGGGTGACGTAGAGCGCGAGCATCTCGTTGGCGAAGTTCCCGATCGATACCCCGAGACTCGCGTCGTCGGTGAAGCGCCCCGCGTCCACGCCCATCGCCCCGCGCGTGCCCCCGAAGGTGTCGTAGGCCAGCCCGGATTCGACGCCGACCTCCGCGAAGGTCCCGTTCCAGCGATTCGAAAAGACAAAATTCTGGACGGTGTCGTTGGCAATGATGAGGTCCATCCAGCCGTCGCCATTGAAATCCACCGGGGCGACGCCCAGTGACTTGGCCATGGGCGCGCCGGTTGCCCGGTTGCGGACCTGGATTCCGGCGGACGCGGAGACATCCGTGAAGTGCGTGCCACCGTCGTTGTGGTAGAGCCGGGAGAAGGCGCCGGGGAAATTCATGGGCGGACCGTAGGCGCGGCCGATGCCGGCGAGGCGGTAATCCACATCGAAGTCGATGCTGCGGGACCACCGGACGTAGTGGCAGACGAAGAGGTCGAGCCAGCCGTCGCGATCGTAGTCCACGAACGCCGCGCTGGTGCTCCAGTCCTCCGGACTCGCGGCGGCGAGGCCTGCCTCGCCGGTGACATCGCGGAACCGGCCCGCGCCTTCATTGTGGAAGAGGTGTTGTTCGCCGACGCCCGTGAGGAACACGTCCACGCGGCCATCGTTGTCGACGTCGCCACAGGCCACCCCCATGCCAGGGAAGGCGATGTCGAGTCCGGACCCGTCGGTGACATTCGTGAAGCGGCCGCCGTCGTTCCGGTAGAGCGCGGCGGTCGTCGGGGGACCCCTGGACGTGCCCCACGGCCAGGCGCAACCATTGACAAACAGAAGGTCGGGATCGCCGTCGCCGTCGTAATCCAAAAAGGCGACCCCGCTCCCCATGGCCTCAGGGAGGAGCTTCTCCCCGGCGGCGCCGTTGTTGTGCTGGAAATCGATGCCCGCCGCTCGGGTGATGTCCTCGAATCGGGCATCGGGAATGCCGAGCCCGGACTCCGCCGAAGGATGTTGGGTCGGCGAAAGCAGCGTCAGGCGCGCCAGCTCGGGGTCATAGTGGCGCCCGGCAAGCAGGATGGTCGCGACGACGCCCAGGAGGACCGCGCAGATCGCAAGCGACCATTTGAGGGCGCGCGCGATCACCGCGTCATCCGCGGGCGCATCCAGCGGAGGCGGTGACGGATCGATGCCGGGCGGGGTCACGACCGATTCTTAGGCGAGGGGGAACCCGGCGCGAAGGGCATTCTCGGGATGCGCGTCACGGCTGACCAGCGGCCTCGCGACACGCATCGGCGAGCTTCTCCAGGATCTCCAGGAAGCGCTCCCGCTCGTTGGGATCGAAGGGACCGAGGACCTCATCCTGCAGGGCGAGAGCCACCTCGAATGCCGCCTGGAATTTGCGCCGTCCGGCAAGGGACAGGCGGAGACGGCGGGCGCGACGGTCGGCGCGATCGGTCTCGCGCAGCAGGAGACCCGCGGCCTGCATGCGCTCGACGAGCGACGCAATCGTGTTCGGGTCGGAGCTCATGCGTTCGGTGAGCTCCGATTGGGTGAGCCCGGTCCGGCCCGCTTCGGACAGGTTGCGCAGGACCGTGTAGCGGTCCGGTGTGAGATCGAGGTGAACGATCCGACGCCGAAAGGCCTGGTTCAACCCGTACCACGCCCGGCGCAGCAAAGGCGGCAGCCGACGGACCGGGACGGCTGACGGCTGGACCCTGGGGGCGCGGATTCGACCCATGCAAAAGCGAATGATACGTGTAGGTATTATAAATTTGCAAACCGCCTCGCCCGTTCTAACAGTGTTCCGCGCTAGCTCTATTCTCATCATCCCCCGAAACCATGAAGCGGATTGTTGGCGGCCTCCTTTTGTCCACGACCTTGCTCGGCGCGCCTGCCTGGGCGGCGCCGGTGACCGGATGGCTGTCCTGGCGCGGACCTGACCAGACCGGCGTCACGCGAGAAACCGGTCTTCCGACCCGGATCCAATCAGCCGAAGACGCGCTCTGGGTGGCCGATTGGGGTGGCGGATCCACGGCCACCCTCGCCAACGGGCACCTGTACATCATGGGCTTTCAGGGGACCGGCGCCGATCTCCAGGAGGGTCTCGCCTGCCTGGACCCCGAAACGGGAAAGATCCTCTGGACCCGGGCATTCAATGATTTTCTGAGCGACACCATCTATCTGCGATACGCGACGGCGTCTCCCGCGATCGATCCGGCGACCGGCCACATCTTCATGCAGGGCACCCAGGGGATCTTCGCCGCGTTCGATCCGGACGGGAAAGTCCTCTGGCAACACTCCCTGATGGAAGAACTCGGCCGGATGACATTTCCGAACGGGCGCACGGCGTCCCCCCTGGTTGATGGCGACCTGGTCATTACGCGAGGCATTACGAGCAACTGGGGGGCACAGGGCGCGCCGAGCGATCGCTTCTACGCCTACGACATGAAGACCGGCGATCTTGTCTGGTCCTCCACCCCGGCCGGGCGGCCCCACGACAACTCGTATTCGCATCCGTACCTGACCTGGTACAAGGGACAACGCGTGATGATTGCGGCGTGCGGCGACGGGTCGGTGGTCTGCGTCAACACACGCACCGGCGATCCGATCTGGCGGGTCCAACTCGCCGGGGCGGGGATCAATGCGACGGTCGTTGTGCATCACAACGACAAGGTCATTGTGATCTACGGCATCCCCTACGAGGAACCCGGCCAACTCATGGCCTTCCGAATCCCCGACGTCGACGTCCACGCCGGGAAACCCGGCCCCGTCGTGGTCGACCGGGCGTCGGTCGAGCTTTGGAGCAATCCGGATATCTCCTCCTCGACCAGTTCACCGATCCTCGCCGGCGACCGGGTGTACGCGACGAGGCCGACGGGGGACCTGGTGGCCGTCGATGCCAACACCGGGAAGGTCTTCTGGACATTCAAGCTCGGGACCGAACAGCGGAATTCCAGCCCGCTCGCCGCCGGCGACGTCCTCTATGCACCGATTCTCGACGACCCGGCCGCGAAGGGCGAGGGGAACACCGGCGAGGCCAGCGCCCGGGGAGGATTCTACGTTCTGAAGGACAAGGGCGGCTCGGTGGAGACGCTCAGCCACGTTTCGCTGGTGGGACGGTGCATGGGGAGTCCCGTCGCCTACAATGGGAAGGTCTACATCCAGACCTCCGCGAAGGTCTACGCGTTTGGAAAGGCGGGAGCGAACCCTGGCCTGCCCAAACCCGTCGCCGAGACGCCATGGCCCAAGGCGGGTGCCGCGAAGGAACTTCAGATCATTCCTTCGGAGGTGCTTCTCTCTCCGGGCGGCAAGACCACTTTCCGCGCCCGCAAGCTCGACTCCAACGGCCTGGCCGTCGCAGACGTTCAGGACCCGGGTCAGCTCCATTGGAGTGCCTATGTTCCGCCGACTGCGCTGGTGAAGGCCCACATGGAGGCGGCATTCAACAACCGCGGGGAACTGGTGGCGCCCGCCGACGCCAAACTCTCGGCGGGGGCGTTCCAGGCCGATCTCGACGGACTGAAGGGGCTGATCCGTGGACGCGTCATGCCCCACCTGCCCATCCAGGAGAACTTCGAGGAGTTCACCCTGAACAGCACGACGACAAACTCCGTGGAACCTCCGACGGCGTTTGCCTACCCGCCGCTGCCATGGATCGGCGCGCGCTTCCGCTTCGAGGTGCGGGACGTCGACGGATCCAAGGCCCTGACCAAGACGATCGACAACCGGTTGCTCCAGCGATCCACGGCCTTCATCGGCGAGCCCTCGATGAAGAATTACACCGTCCAGGCGGATGTCCGGAGCGAGGGCCGTGCGCGCAAGATGTCGGAGGTCGGCATCATCAACCAACGCTACGTGATCGTCCTCAAAGGCAATTCGCAGGAGCTCGAGGTCAATTCAAACCAGGAACGCCTGCGCGTGGCCAAGCCGTTTCGCTGGAAGCCCAACGTCTGGTACACGGTGAAGGCGCGGGTGGACGTCGCGCCGGACGGCAGCGGCGTCGTTCATGCCAGGGCCTGGCCACGCGGAGAGCCGGAACCGGGCACCTGGACGATCGAGGTGCCCCACAAGACGGCGCATAACGAGGGTTCCCCCGGCCTTTACGCCTTCAGCCCTCAGAACATGCGGGTCTACGTGGATAACATCCAGGTCACCGCCAACTAGCACTAGCGAACCGGGAACAGCCGTAAGGAGGAAGACCCGCTGGCCTCGCGCTTCGAGGAAACCACGACGATTCCCAATTCAACTATGAGCAAGAGCATCACCCGCTGGGTCCTGGCGACCGGGCTCGGCCTCGCCGCAGCCCATGCCCCGGCCGAAGACTGGCACATGTGGGGCGGTACCGTGAATCGCAACATGTACTCCCCCGCAACCGGGCTCCCGGATCGAGTCGATCCCGGCAAGTTCAAGCCGGGCACCGAGGAGGTCGACATGGGGACGACCAAGAACGTCAAGTGGGTCGCCAAGCTCGGCACGCAGTCGTACGGCAACGTCACCGTCGCCCAGGGCCGCGTGTTCATCGGCACCAACAATGACGATCCGCGCAACCCGAAGTACGAGGGCGATCGGAGCATCCTGATGGTCTTTGACGAGAAGACCGGCAAATTCCTGTGGCAGCTCGTCGTCCCGAAATTGAAATCGGGCAAGGTCAACGACTGGGCCAATCTCGGTATCCTCAGTTCGCCGAATGTCGACGACAACCGCGTCTACCTGGTCACCAGCCGATGCGAAGTCATGTGTCTGGACATCAATGGCCTTGCCGACGGCAACCAGGGAATGCAGACCGAGTCGGAGTATGTCGTCAAGGACACCGGCAACCCGCCGGGCGCCCTGGGGCCGACGGATGCCGACATCATCTGGGTCTATGACATGATCGACGAACTCGGGGTGTTTCCGCACAACGCCTCCAACAGCTCGCCCCTGATCGTCGGCGACCTCGTTTATGTCTGCACGTCCAACGGCCAGGACTGGACGCATGTCAATGTCCCCTCCCCCTTTCCCCAAGCTACATCGCCCTGAACAAGAACACGGGCGAGTTTGCGGGCGAGGATGATGCCGGGATCGGCCCCAGGATCTTCCACGGACAGTGGAGTTCGCCATCGGCGGGCAAGGTCGGAAACCGATGGGAGATCTTCACCGGCGGTGGCGATGGCGTCCTTTACGCGCTCGATGCCGAACCCAAAAAGACCGAGGACTCCAGTTTCCTGCGGAAGATCTGGTGGTTCGACTGCAACCCGCCGGAGTACAAGGTGAAGAATGGTCAACCGATCCAGTATCCCTCCCCCGACGGACCGAGCGAGATCAACGCCACCCCGGTCTTTTACAAGAACCGCGTGTACGTCTCGATCGGACAGGACCCGGAACACGGTGAAGGCATCGGCCGCCTGGTCTGCGTGGACGCCACCAAGACCGGCGATATCACCCACTCGGGCCTCATCTGGGATTACCGGGACATCTTCCGCAGCATTTCCACGGTCTCGATCGACCCCGCCACCGGCCTGCTCTTCATCGCGGATTTCTCCGGCTTCGTGCGTTGTCTCGATGCGGAGACAGGGAAGCTCTACTGGACCCATGATATGAAGTCGCACATGCTGGGCAGCACGATGGTGGCCGATGGCAAGGTGTACATCGGCGACGAGGAAGGCGATTTCGACATCCTCGCCGCGTCCAAGGAGAAGAAACTCCTCAACGAGGTGAATCTCGGAGCCGAGATCTTTTCGACGCCGGTGATTGCGAACGGGGTGATCTACGTCGGCACCAGCCGCAATCTCTACGCGTTCTATGACCAGGCCCGGGCCGCTGGCCTGCCCGACCAACCCCGCAAGGTCGATCTGAAACTCGGTGAGCCTTCCCAGCGATGAGGGAATAGGGGATGGGGATTGGCCCCATGAGCCCCGCCTACGTCGCCGCCCAGGTGGCGAGGCGGATTCACGAGTCCGCCCCCTCGCGTCGGCGGCTACCGATCAGAACTCCAACCCAACTCCATGACCATCACGACTCCCTCCCCGGAAGCGGTTCAGGCCGCTTCCGCCGACCTGGATCGCCACGTCCGCGAGATCATGGCCTGGCACTTCAGCCCGGAAACCGGCTGTCCCTTCTGGTTGCGCTGGGCCCAGAAGAACTGGGACCCGCGATCGATGATTCAGACCGCCCGGGACCTGCTCCAATTTCCACACTTCCAGGATGATTGGCTGCGGGACGAGCAACCGGACGTCTGGGTGCCGGCGGCGTTCAAGGGGCAGCCCTATAACATCTTCGAGACGGGCGGCACGACGGGCATGCCCAAACAGCGCATCGGCTGGAACGACTACAAGGTCGACTACGAGGAGTTCAGTGGGAAGCTGCGGGACGAGCATTTCCCGAGGGGCGGCGCCTGGTTGATGGTGGGTCCGACCGGCCCGCGCCGGTTGCGACTGGCGATCGAGCACCTGGCGAACTTCCGTGGCAGCCCCTGCTATTTCGTCGATCTGGATCCCCGCTGGGTCAAGAAGGTGCTGGCCGAGAAACAGGCGGAAGTGGCCAAGGCCTATATGGGGCACGTTGTGGACCAGGCCACCACGCTGCTGCAGCACCGCCGCATCACCGCGCTGTTCACGACCCCCAAGCTCCTCGAGGCGCTTGCCGGGAAGATCCATCTCTGGGACGCCGGCATTCGGGGGGTGTTCTGCGGCGGGACGTCCATGAAACCGCAGGAGGTGCGGTTCATCGTCGAGGAACTGCTGGAGAACCGGATCGGTTTCTATCCAACCTACGGCAACACGCTCATGGGGCTGGCCGCCAGTGTTCCGCTCGAACCGGAGGACAGGTTCAGCATCACCTACTACGCACCCCAACCGCGAGCCATTCTCCGGGTCATCGACCCCCGGCAGACACCCGATCTGGTGCCCTATGGCGCGTTCGGCCGCGTGGAATTGACCACCCTGACCCGGGAGTTCTTCATGCCGCGGTTCCTGGAGCGCGATGAGGCGATCCGGCGCCCGCCCCGCGCGCCCTACGCCTGGGATGGCGTGGGCGATGTTCGACCCTTCGGGGCCCTGGAAAAGCCAATAGTCGAGGGGGTCTACTGACGGACGAAGTTCGGAACGCAGCGAACCGATCAAGTTTTCGCCGCGGCCGCCGATAGGAGGAGACAACGAGGCACGCAGTGGCGGCCCGGGGCCCCTGCGTTTGCTTTCCGAATGTCCACCCGGCGTTCGGTCGCTGTCCCTGCGGCTTGCGTGAACTCATCTCTCGAGGTCCACAAGGAGCCGGCACCCGCCGGGTCTCGGATAGGCGGGTGGCGCCCTGCGTCATGGCGGTGGACTCGATGGATTGTTTTGGCCATCTGCCTCGGGTTATCCGTCGTGTCCTGGCGGTTGGCACGCCTGGATTCCCGCGGCTCCACCGGTTCGATGCTGCAGGCCTCCTGCGTCGGCGTCCTGAGCCTTCTTGTTGGAATCGTCTTCTTCACGGTCACCGGTTCGCTCGCCCAGACGCGGCGGCAGGCGCTCGCACTGGCGGATGAAATCACCGCCGAATTGCGCACCCGGGAGAGCCTTCTCCGCCAGTTCATCCGCGACGCGCCCGCGGCCGTGGCCATGTTCGATCGCGACATGCGGTACCTCATGGTGAGTCGTCGTTGGATCTCCGATTACCACCTGGAGGGCCGCGAACTCATTGGACTCAGCCACTACGAGGTGTTTCCCGATATCCCGGTTCGCTGGAAGGAGACCCATCGCCGATGCCTTGCGGGGGTCGTTGAACGCTGCGACGAAGACCCGTTCCCGCGCTCCGACGGCGCCATGGACTGGTTGCGTTGGGAGGTTGAACCCTGGCGCGATGGCAACGGCGAGATCGGCGGCCTCATTCTATTCACCGAGATCATCACGGCCGAGAAGCATGCCCAGGATGCCCTGCGTACCGCCCAGTGGTCCGCCGAACAGGCCAATCGCGAGCTGGCTGGAACGAATCGCCAACTCGAACAAGCCATCGAACGCGCGGGGCAGATGGCCCTGACCGCGGAACTGGCCAATCGCGCCAAGAGCGCCTTCCTCGCCAACATGAGCCACGAGATTCGCACGCCGATGAACGGCATCCTCGGGTTCACCCATCTCCTCCTGGACACACCCCTTGCCGCTGACCAGCGCGGGCATCTCGAGACGATCCGCACGAGCGGGGAGACCCTCCTGGCCCTCATCAATGACCTCCTGGATTTCTCAAAAATAGAGGCCAACAAGATCGAACTCGATGAGGTCGCCCTCGACCTCCCCGCGGCCGTCAGGGACTGCGTCAAGCTTCTCCAGCCCAAGGCGACCGAGAAATCCATCGGCTTCCGCTGCGCCATCGACCCCGCCCTGCCCCGTTGGATCCGCGGCGACCCGCCCCGGATCCGCCAGATCGTCCTGAACCTGTTGGGCAATGCGATCAAGTTCACGGACCGCGGCGAGGTCTCCGTCGAGGTCCTGCCTTCCGCGATGCCCCTGGAGCGCCGCGCCTCCGCGGGCGCCACGGCACCGGCCCCCGAACCGCGTGAGGGCCCGCTGACTCAGAATGTGGAGGTGGAGATCCGGGTTTCGGATACCGGTTCGGGGATTCCTCCCGATAAGATCCATCGTCTTTTCCAGCCGTTCACGCAGGTCGACGCCTCAACCGCCCGGCGCTTTGGCGGGACCGGACTTGGACTGGCCATCGCGCGCCGTCTCGCCCTCGCCATGAAAGGCGATATCCAGGTCGAGAGCCGGGTGGGCGTGGGGTCGACCTTTACCCTCCGGTTTCCGTCGGCCGTGGCGTCCCCGCCTGTTTCAGAATTGGCAACGTCCCCGCCGCTGCCGCCTCCGATGGAGGTCGCCCCGACTGCCGGACACCGCCCGGACGTGCTCGTGGCCGAGGACAACCCGGTCAACCTTCGGCTGATCCTCGCGCAATTGAAGAAGCTCGGCTACGAGGCCGACACGGTCGGGAACGGTTGCGAGGTCTTGCAGCGTCTCGAACAGAAGTCCTACGGCATCATCCTGATGGACGTGCACATGCCCGAGATGGACGGACGGGAGGCCACACGGCGCATTCGGGAACGGTGGCCGGGCCCGCAGGGTCCCTGGATTATCGCGCTCACCGCGAGCGCCATGCGCGCGGACGAGACCGCCTGCATCGAAGTCGGTATGAACGCCTTCCTGACCAAACCGCTGCGTCTCCACCGGCTCCGGGAGGCGCTGGATGCCGCGACAGAAGCGCGGAATGGCGGGACAACGCCCGGCAACGGCGGCAACGGCGGTTTACTGGCATTCTGACCGTCCGGTCCGTAAGCTGGGTCGGTGGCGACATTCTCCGGTCTTCAGGGGAGGCTTCGAGCGAGACTGGGGCATCTTCCGAAGCAGACCCGAACGATCATCCTCACGGTTGTTTACGGCGCCGGTGCCGGCCTGGTCACGGTCGCGTTCCAAGTGACGCTGACGGTACTTTACAATGCCGGTCTCCTGCAGACATTCCACCTCTCCCGTGGGGTGTTCCTGCTGTCCAGCTTCGGACTGATGGTGGGGGGGGCGCTCGTCAGCGGATGGCTTCTGGCCCGGTTTGCCCCCGAGGCGGTGGGGAGCGGCATCCCCCAGTTGAAGGCTGCCTTCTGGAAGGACTTCGGTTTCATGGGCTGGCGGATCATCTGGGTCAAGTTCCTCGCCGGCGCCCTGCAGATCGGGACCGGCAGCAGCCTCGGCCGGGAGGGACCCAGTGTTCAATTGGCGGGTGCCCTCGGTTCGAACCTTGCCGGGATGGTGGGAGAACCCAAGCAACGCCGGCGGCGCGGGGCCGCGACGGGTGCCGCCGCGGGTCTCGCCGCCGCGTTCAACACGCCCCTCGCGGCGGTCACCTTCGTGCTCGAGGAACTCATTGGGGACCTCAACAGCCGGTTCCTGGGTGGAATCCTCCTGGCGGCGATGATGGGGGCCCTGGTCGTCCATGGGATCCTGGGTCCCCAACCCTCGTTCACACTCGAACCGGTCGGGGAACCGACCTGGCACGTGTACCTCCTGGTTCCCGTCGTCGCCGCCCTGGCGGCACTCGCAGGCGTCCTCTTTCAGGAAGGGACGTTGCAACTGCGGTCCCTCTCGAAACAGTGGTACTTGCTCCCCCCGTGGCTGCACCCGGCCGTCGGCGCCACGATCGCCTGGGGTCTCGGCGCCGCCGTGTTCCTGAGCACGGGTCGCCAGGGCGTTTTCGGTCTCGGGTACGGTGATCTCTCGGCCGCGCTGGCGGGAAAGCTCGCCTGGCCCATTGCCGGGGTGCTCCTGGCGACCAAACTCGCGGCCACCGTGGCCTGTTACGGCACCGGGGGATGCGGGGGCATCTTTTCGCCAACACTCTTTTTCGGCGCGATGACCGGCCTGGCCGTTGCGGGCCTGGTGCAGACGGTCATGCCCATGCCGGCGGACGTCGTGGCGATCCTCGCGATCGTGGGGATGAGCGCCACGCTTGGCGCGGTCGTGCGCGCCCCGGTGACCAGCATCCTGATCGTGTTCGAAATGACGCATCAGTTCGCCCTTGTTCCCCCGCTGATGCTGGGGGCACTCATCAGCCAGGCCATCAGCCGCCGCCTGCTCCGCGCGAATTTCTATGACGCCATCCTGGACCAGGACGGTCACGACCTCGAGCGGTTCACCCCGCCCAGGGACCTCCGCGCCTGGCAGGAGCAACCGGTGATGCACCTGGCCAACCCGCGTCCTGTGATCGCCAGTTCGCTCGAGCCGGATGCCATCAAGCGCCTTCTTCTCGCCCATCCCTACGGGCGGTTTCCGGTCGTGATTCGGAGCGAATTGCAGGGGATCCTCGAACGCAGCGCGGCCAGTTTCGCCCTGAGCCAGGGAGCGCCGCCCAAACTGGCACCAGCGGTGACCTGTCATCCGGAGGAACGGGTCCAGGATGTCGAGGAACGACTGATCACGACCTCCGCCGGGATCCTCGTCCTTCAACGCGCCCCGGGAGGAACGATCGACGGATTGCTGACGCTTCACGACCTCCTCCGGGCGCAGATCGCGGCCTCGGAACGCAGCGATGAGGGCGCCACCTGATCCCCCTCGATCCGCACGCCGGCTTGTCCTGCAAGCGCCGGCAGGCTTTCCTACCGGCATGTCCTCGATCGCGCGAAGTCTCGGCCTCCTTGTCCTGGCGATCCTGAGCCTGGGTTGCCCTGTCGGGGCGGTGGATTACGTCTACTACGGCACGTACACCGGCGGGAAAAGCAAGGGCATCTACGTCAGTCGTTTCGACCCTTCCAATGGCGCCCTTTCGAAACCTGAGCTCGCGGCGGAGGCCGTGAATCCCTCCTTCCTTGCGCTTCGGCCGGGAGGACGATTCCTCTACGCCGTGGGCGAGGTGAACAGCTCCGAGGGTCAACCGGGAGGGGCCGTGCTCTCCTTCGCCATCGATCGCGCGACCGGCGCCCTGCACCGTCTCAATCAGCAGTCCTCGGGCGGGGCCGGTCCGTGCCACATCGCCGTGGACGCCACGGGCCGATGGGCGCTGGTGGCCAACTACGGCGGCGGCAGCGTCGCGGTGCTGCCCATCCGCAAAGACGGTTCGCTGGGGGAGGCCGTCAGCTTCATCCAGCATCACGGGTCCAGCGTCAATCCCCGGCGCCAAAAGGAACCGCATGCCCACTCCGTCAATCTCGCCCCATCCAACCGATTCGCGCTCGTCGCCGACCTCGGCCTCGACAAGATCCTTGTCTACCGATTCGACCCCGAAACCGGCGCACTGACCTCCAATTCCCCGCCAGCCGCCATGGTCGCGCCCGGATCGGGTCCGCGGCATTTCGTGTTCCACCGGGATCGGCGGCACGCCTTCGGGATCAACGAAATACTCTCGACGGTGACGATCTACGGGTATGACCCGCGCGCCGGCGTTCTCGACACGCGCGGGACGGTGTCGACGCTGCCGGCGGGTTTCACGGGGGACAACACAACGGCCGAGATCCGCTGCCATCCCACGGGCCCGTTCGTCTATGGATCCAATCGCGGCGCCGACAGCATCGCGGTGTTCCGCTGGAACCCGAAGGAGGAGAGCCTGACCGTCGTGCAGAATGAATCCACACAAGGTCGAACCCCGAGAAACTTCGAGATCGACCCTTCAGGCCGCTGGCTGCTCGCCGCCAACCAGGATTCGGATTCGGTCGTGACATTCGCGATCGACCCGAAGAGCGGGGAACTCACGCCGACCGGCGGGCGTGTTGAGGTCGGAGCACCCGTGTGTCTTCAATTCCTCCGCGTCCGCTAGAACCCTCACGCCTCCCCGCCGCCCTTCTGCGCGGGCTCGAAGTGCTTGAGACCGGCGAGGGTGGGATCCAGCTTCTCGGCGATACGGCCGTCGCGGATCTCGATGCGCCGCGGTGTCAGCGCCGCGATCTCAGGGTCGTGGGTGACAATGATGATGGTGCGCCCCTCCCGATTGAGCTTGCGGAACAGCTCGAGGATCATCTCGCCCGTGTGCGAATCGAGGTTGCCCGTCGGTTCATCCGCGAAGATCAGGCGAGGATCATTCACGAGCGCCCGGGCGATGGCCACCCGCTGTTGCTGGCCGCCGGAGAGTTGGGAGGGCCGGTGCCGTGAGCGGTTATCGAGGCCCACGATCTGCAAGGCCTTCGTCGCCCGGTCATGCCGCTCTCGCGAAGACGCCCCCGCATAAATCATCGGCAGCTCCACGTTCTGCAACACGTTCAGTTTCGGGAGGAGATTGAAGAACTGGAACACGAACCCGATCTTCCGGTTTCGGATCTGGGCGAGTTCGCGCGCGGAGGCATCCTGGATCTCGATACCATCCAGGCGGATGGTCCCGCCGGACGGCGTGTCCAGGCATCCGAGGATGTGCATCAAGGTGGACTTGCCGCTCCCGGACGGTCCGATAATCGAGATGAATTCGCCGCCATCGATGTCCAGGGATACCCCGTCCAGTGCCCGGATCTCTTCGTCCCCAAGCCGGTACACCTTCGTGATGTCCCTCAGTTCAAGCAGCGCCATGGGAATTTGCCAGGATTCGCGAACCGTTCGCGGAGAGTTTCCTCGATCGCGTACGACCGCGCGCTGCGGAACCACGGACCGCGGACGGAAACCCTCACCCGCCCCCGCAGTCGCAGGGGCACCCTCTCCCGCACCTGGGCCATCCGCGGCAACGCCGATTCCGCTCTCACGTGGTCAGGTGCCCGTGCGCGCCGCCGTGGTTTGAGTGCCGGTTGCGGGTGTCCCGGCGGGCCGGGTGCCGCCGGAGGTCGCTGCGCCTGGCGCCGTGCCAGTCGGCGTCGTTGATTTGTCGCTGGTCGTGGTCACGGTGGGCGCCGTCGAAGCGGTGGTCGCCGCCGGTATCATTCGAGGCGCAGGACGCGGCCCGCCTTTGGTAAAAGCCGGGTCACCGCCGGGGATCCGATTGCCGGCGCCACCCAGATCGACCAACGCGACCACTTCCCCTTCCGAAAGGCCCGAACGGATTTCCGCGTTGAAGAAGTCCGAGACCCCGACCGTCACGGGGCGCTGTTCGTAATCGTCGCCACGTCGGACAAGCACATAGTGCTCCCCGGTCTCGGTGACCGTGAAGACCGCCGGCAAAGGCACCGTGAGCACATTGTTGGCCGTGGAGACCGGGATCGTGATCGTCGCCGTCATGCCCGGCTGCACCCGGGGATCGATTTCCTTGAGGGCGATTCGCGTGGCGTATCCCTTGAGGTTGTTCTTCACGGTCGCCTGGGGAGCAATCCTCTCGACGACGCCATGTATCCGCAGCCCTGGGACTGCATCGACCTCGACCTCGACCTCCATGCCGTGCTTCAGGTAGGTGACATCCGCCTGGTTGACATGGGCATTAATCACCATCGACGTCAGGTCAGCGATCGTCAGGACCTCGGTCCCGCTGTTGAAACCGCCGGAGCCGGACACCGCCTGTCCCACCGACACCGGCCGCGTCAGGACCGTGCAGTCAAAGGGCGCCTTGATCCGGGTCTTCAGCAGCCGCTCCTTGGAGAGGTCGAGGTCCTTCTGAGCCCGCTCAATCGAGTTCTTAGCCAGCTCATAGTCCTTGGAAGCGGACTGGTAAAATCGCCGGCTGTTTTCGTATTCCTGCGCGGAAAGCAGTTGGGCATCGTAAAGCTCCTTGTCCCGCTCGAAGTCGCGCTTCGCCTGCTCGCGGGCGATTCCCGCCTTGTCCAATTGCAGCTTGGCGCTGTCGATCTCTTTCTCGCGGGTTTCGGCCTCGATGCGAAGATCCCGATCGTCCAGCGCAAACAGGAGACCATCCTTGGGGACGTGGTCGCCCACATCCACGGGGAGCTCGCTGATCCGTCCGTTGACCTCGGGCCTCACCGAGACCTGCTCCGCCGGCCCGATCTCTCCCGCGACACTGACCACGAAGTTGATGTCGCCAGTCTTGACCGTCGCGGTCGTCGGCGGCATCGACTCTTTCCCGCCCGCGCCCGCGGCCGCACCAGAATCGCCACGACCATGCGAGCGCGACCAGAAATAGACGCCCGAACCGCCGATGCCGATGAGGAGTAAGCCAATCAGGACTGCTCTCATTTCATGCCACTTCAGCGAAGCTAGGGTGGGTCGACCCCCGGTGCAAACGTTGAGTTATCAAAAATACGCATGCGTACTGACGCCTCCCGCCGCCCCTCCATTCACGGGCTCGCTCCAACTCCGTTTCCCGTCTAAAAACGGGTCCTGGTGTCGAAACGGCTCTCCAGACGACGTTCACCTCCTTCCGCCCATGGCCGGCGAGGGTCCTGGGCCGGCTGGGGAGGCGTCTTGTTGCTCGCCGGGGCACTGGGGTGGATCTGGTGGAAGGCATCCCTCCCGGGGACAACCCACCCCCGGGAGCCATCGCCCGCGGCGGGGTCCCAGAGCGTTTCGCCTGCCGCGCTGCCGCGGATCGAGGATCCCTCCGCGGAGACAGTGACCCTGCCTCCAACCAATCCCGACCCCGCCCTTTTTTCACCCGCCGAGGCCCCCATGATTCCGTCCGCGGCTCAGGAAGGAACTTCCGAGCCGGCCAACGCCACCCCCCAGGGGGTCGATCGCATCGTGGCGATCCAACTGGCCCTGGACCGGCGGGGGCTGTCCTGCGGATCAATCGACGGAATCGTCGGATCCCAGACGCGCGCCGCGGTGCGGGAGTTCCAACGTTTGGAAGGTCTGCCGACCACCGGCGAACCCGATGTCGCCACCGTCGAACGCCTCGCCCCGCCGGACCGTCTCTACGTGGACTACGTCGTCACCTCCGACGACCTCAACCGCCTGATGCCTGTCCCTGGTTCGTGGTTTGGCAAATCCACCCGTGAACGTCTCGATTTCGAGTCCCTCCTCGAAGAGGTCTCGGAGAAGGCCCATGCCCATCCCAACCTGGTGCGCCGATTGAATCCACAGGTCGACTGGGCCCGGGTTGTGCCCGGCACCTGCCTGAGGATCCCCGACCCGACTCTGCCGCGACCGCGCGGACACGCCGCCTCGATTCGCATACGACTGGCGGAGAAATCGCTGAGTGTCTACGGTGACGATTCGCGGTTGCTGGCGTTCTTTCCATGCAGCATCGCGCGAAGTGTGGAGAAGCGTCCCATCGGTGTCCTGACGGTGGCCAAGTTGGCCCTGAATCCGAACTACCGTTTTGATCCCGACATCTTTGTCGAATCGGTCGAGGCCCGGCGCCTGGGCCGCAGGCTGACCATCCCGCCGGGACCGAACAACCCCGTTGGGACGGCGTGGATCGGCCTGGACCGACCGGGCTACGGGATCCACGGGACCGCCGAACCGGAGAAAGTGGGGCGCACCGAATCCCATGGGTGCTTCCGGCTCTCCAACTGGAACGCCGAATATCTGCTCGGCCGCGTCTGGGTCGGGATGCCGGTGTACATCCAGCCGTGAGAACCCCGCCACCGGAAGGCGCTCGACCCTCGAAGCCCGAAGAACCCGGATAGGCCCGCAGACCACGCAGAACACGCAGAAAAAGAGAAAGAGACTCTCAATCCCTTTCCTTCTGCGTTCTTCTGCGTGTTCTGCGGGCAATTCCCCCGGTTTGTCTTGATCCATTCGAAATGGCAACTCAGCCATCTGCCCGCCAGGTTGACAGCACCGACCCTCGAAGCCCGAAGAACCCGGATAGGCCCGCAGACCACGCAGAACACGCAGAAAAAGAGAAAGAGACTCTCAATCCCTTTCCTTCTGCGTTCTTCTGCGTGTTCTGCGGGCAATTCCCCCGGTTTGTCTTGATCCATTCGAAATGGCAACTCAGCCATCTGCCCGCCGCGTTGACAGCACCGACCCTCGAAGCCCGAAGAACCCGGATAGGCCCGCAGACCACGCAGAACACGCAGAAAAAGAGAAAGAGACTCTCAATCCCTTTCCTTCTGCGTTCTTCTGCGTGTTCTGCGGGCAATTCCCCCGGTTTGTCTTGATCCATTCGAAATGGCAACTCAGCCATCTGCCCGCCAGGTTGACAGCACCGACCCGCGAAGCCCGAAGAACCCGGATAGGCCCGCAGACCACGCAGAACACGCAGAAAAAGAGAAAGAGACTCTCAATCCCTTTCCTTCTGCGTTCTTCTGCGTGTTCTGCGGGCAATTCCCCCGGTTTGTCTTGATCCATTCGAAATGGCAACTCAGCCATCTGCCCGCCAGGTTGACAGCACCGACCCTCGAAGCCCGAAGAACCCGGATAGGCCCGCAGACCACGCAGAACACGCAGAAAAAGAGAAAGAGACTCTCAATCCCTTTCCTTCTGCGTTCTTCTGCGTGTTCTGCGGGCAATTCCCCCGGTTTGTCTTGATCCATTCGAAATGGCAACTCAGCCATCTGCCCGCCAGGTTGACAGCACCGACCCTCGAAGCCCGAAGAACCCGGATAGGCCCGCAGACCACGCAGAACACGCAGAAAAAGAGAAAGAGACTCTCAATCCCTTTCCTTCTGCGTTCTTCTGCGTGTTCTGCGGGCAATTCCCCCGGTTTGTCTTGATCCATTCGAAATGGCAACTCAGCCATCTGCCCGCCGCGTTGACAGCGCCGACCCGCGAAGCCCGAAGAACCCGGATAGGCCCGCAGACCACGCAGAACACGCAGAAAAAAGAGAAAGAGACTCTCAATCCCTTTCCTTCTGCGTTCTTCTGCGTGTTCTGCGGGCAATTCCCCCGGTTTGTCTTGATCCATTCGAAATGGCAACTCAGCCATCTGCCCGCCAGGTTGACAGCACCGACCCGCGAAGCCTGAAGAAGACCGACGAGACGTGTGGGGTGAATTCAACGTCGAGGGAGAGGGTTGGCGCTTCTGCCGGCGCCTCGTTAGATGCTTCGCAGTCCCCGGGAGTTTCGCTAGGACTCTAGTGTCTGCGCCCAGCCAGGACCTCCTCGAAATCGCGGCCTTTCGCGAGATAGAGATTCAGGGCCAGGACCGTCACCAGGGCGACGGTGAGGCCGATGACCGAACTGCTGAAGGTGTTGTAAGTGGCATGAAGGAGCGACGGCACCGCGAGGGCTGCCACCAGCAGGCCGCCTCGCCGCGATGGATACGAACCGGCAAACCCGATGAAGTATCCCGCGATGCCCGTCCACATGGCGTGCAGGAACGGCAGCGACGTCATCCGAAGGATGTTGAGCATATAGTAGACCGCCGCGCCTTCCGCGGTCAGACGACCCTCCGGAAATGAAATCCGCAGGTTCTGTGAGCTTTGGTAGGTCACCCCCTCGTAGATGCCGAATCCCAGGCCCGCCATCAGCCCGTAGAACATCATCACCGGCGGCGGTCGTCTCGGTGACCAGAGGAAATACAGCATGAAGAGCTTTGCGAGTTCCTCGATCCACGCCACTCCGAACAAATGCCCCGCCCAACGGGTCAGGATGCTCGGTGAAAGAATCCACCGACTCACCCATTCAAGCGGGATGAAGAAGCGCGCCAGCGCCACCAGGCCGATCGAGAACACCGCGGAGCCCACGTAGGCAAGCACGCAGCGGAAGAGCGTCACCTCGGGTTGCGAGAACATGACGTAGAAGAACAAGGCCCACAGGAGCGAACTGTACAACGCCACCCCCCAGATCGATCCCGCGAGGTCGCGGCTGTTCTCCAGGTAGACCATCAGGAACAACGGCAACAACCCCACCACTGCCAGCGCAAGAATCCTCCGGTTGTCCAGCCACCGCAGTCGAAAGAGATCCTCGATCGGCAACATCAGGTGCGGCGCAAGTCTCAGGAAGTCCCCGGCCGCGCTCGACCCCTCCGGACCAAGCTCTCCACCGGGGCGGGGCGGCGTCCCACGCGTGGAAGGCACTGCGGGCCGCGGCAGGGACGGAGGCGTCGCCAGCAACTCCATGACCGTTCCCTCCCAGCCGGACTCGTCCTCACGCACCACGGAATCGGGCCCAAGCATCCCGCGCGTCGCAAACAACTGAATCTCCTCCCGCGTGTACGGACCTACCGGCCGCCCCTCGGCATCGACGAGGAAGTAGGACATGGCGGCCTTCGATTACGCAGGTGCGCCCTCGTTGGAAAGTCCAATTGCCATCCGGCACCCGTGAATCGCGGCTTTGTCCCGGCAGCGGCCCCCAAAAACATCGCGCGGGTCCAGGACCGGACCCGCGCGCCGCACGACTTCACTCAGGACGTCCATCCCGCCGCCGCTCCCGCGGCGGACGTTCCTCATCGCCGAATCTGCGAGCGCACCCGCGCCAAAACCGGCCGGGTCGACACGCTTCTGACCGCGAACACCCCCGCCAGCGTCAGAAGGCCCGCTCCCATCAGCACAAGGGTCGAACCCGAATCCGGAACGCTCGCCGCTTCGGAACTCAACTGGGTGATGGTCGCGTCGACCGTTGCCCCCACTCCGCCCAGCGCGAACAAACCCTGATTGAAGACCTCGTCGCTCAGCGAGACCGTGAACTCACGGTCGCCAGGAATGTCGAGCGTCACCGGCCCGTCCCATTGAACCGTTGCGTACTCCTGATTCAGAATCAGGAGCCAAGAGATCTTCCCCCCGAACGTCACACCCGTGAACACCGCGTCCTCGTCCGGAACTGAAAAATCCAGGCGCGCCACGATCGACCGCGGATTCTTGTCGTCGGAGTTCACCGTCCCCTCGTCGGTCCAGATATTGAAAAACCCGATCGTCTGGGACTGCCCGTCGTCGAGAAGGAAGGCGGTGTTCTCCAGACCGGAGACCACCGAGGACTGAATGACCAGGCCCGGATCTTCGGAGTTGGCCACCACGGCCGAGGAATCCCCGATCTCATAGTTCCTGATGACGGCCGAGGCCGTCCCGGCGACAAGGGTCAGGCTGGTGGTCAGGGCGAGGGTCAGTTGCGTCTTGTTCATCGGATATTGAGTGAAGCGGTTGTTTGGGGCGGGTGCTTGAGCCGGATCTCCTTGGAGTTTCTGGCTCGCGGCCACCACGGTTCTGAACCTGAGGAAGCAACTGCCATGCCAAACAATGAATGGAAGCCCTCCTTCCCACGCCGTCCCGTCCAGCCGTCCCATCCCGCTCTCCCGTCGCCAGGCCCGTCCTTCCCGGCTTCCGACGGTGCTCAACCCCGCGGCCGGGATCCCTCCGGTTGCCGGGAGCGCCTCGTGAAGGGCCGTCACGGTCCTGGTCGACCGTGCGTTGTGATCCTTGGACTTGCGGGGCCGCAGAGGCGACAAGGCGGACACCCACCGGTCCGCATCGGCACCCCGGCGGCCGGCGCGAGGTGGTTTCTCGAGATGCCCAAGGGCCGGCCGCATGGCGCTCGCAGGTCGCCCGACCGGCATCCACCACGGCGCAAGCCTGACGGCTGTCTCTGCCGGCCATCGCGACCTGCACCCATCCCCGCGGTTCGACCGCTGTAAGATCTTCCGACACCACCGAGGCGTCAGGCCCCGCGTCGCCAATCAACTCGCGCTCGACAACAACGAGATCCACCTGGTCCCAACCCCGCGGTGACGGTGCCAGGAAAGCCGACACGAAGCGACGCCTAAGTACCTCATTCCAAAGTATTTACTGTAGTTGAATCTGCCTAGGCTGACACGCGTAGAGGACGACGCAGGGAGGCGGTCGACGGTCGGTCCGCTTCGGCATCCGGCACCCGGGACGCGGCGGTTCCGGAGTCGACCGTCAGGGGGCTGTCGCGCCCAGACCGCCCCCTTCCCGGCATCTTTGGATGGCGGCGCGGAATCGCCCCGGGCTATAAGCGCGGCCGTTCCCTATGGCGACCGAGATTCAGTGGCTGTTGTTCGCCGCGGTCCTCCTGGTGGCGTTGCTCCCCGGCGGCTGGCGGTTTCGTTCGCGTCCGTGGCTGGCCGGTCTCGTGTGCGTCGTCGGGGGCGTGACCGCGGCCGCGGCTTTCGGCTGGCAGACGTGCCTGAGCCGCGCTGCCCGTGCAGAGCGAAATCGGTTGGCAAGCGCCCCGCGGACGGAGAGCCCATACGGCTATGTCACGTCGGATCGCTGCGATGCCTGTCATCCGGCGGAGTACGCGAGCTGGCACCGGTCGTTTCACCGGACCATGACGACCCTCGCCGGGCCGGACACTTTCAAGGCCCCCCAGGAGCCTGTGACGCTCCGCCTCGACGGCGAAGAATACCGGCTCGAGCGGCGAGGCGAGGAAATGTGGGTCGAAGTCCCGGCCGGGGACGGCGGCGCCTCGACCCGGGCGTCCGTGTCCAGTGCCCGGCAGCCGGGAGTGTGGAGGCGTCTCGCATTGATCACGGGGTCGCACCATATGCAGGTGTACTGGATGGCAGGCGATCGGGGGAACCTGCAGGACCTTTTCCCGTTCTCCTGGCTGCTCACCGAGCAAAGGTGGGTGCCGACGCGCGACACCTTCCTGAGGGATCCGTCCAAGCATTCCCCGGCGCAGCATTGGAACCTCAATTGCATCCGGTGCCATGCCACCGCCGGACAGCCGCGCCCCGAGGATTTCGGCCGGTTTGACACGCGCGTTGGAGAACTGGGGATCGCCTGCGAAGCCTGTCATGGGCCGGCCGACCGGCACGTGGCTTCCCAGCACAATCCCTTCCGGCGGTTTCTTGAGCATCGGAAGGGTCGTTCGGAACCGGCCCTGGTTGATCCGCGCTCGCTCTCCCACCAGGCCTCGGCACAGGTGTGCGGCCAGTGTCACGGCATCAAATGGATCCCGGCGGCCGAGCACTATAACGAGAATGGATTCTCCTTTCGGCCCGGGGATGATCTCGATCGAACGACGCCCCTGGTGCGCCCCTCGCGTCTCGACCTCCAACCGTACCTGCGCGAACCTCTGCGGCGTAAGCCTGCATTTCTCGCGGAACATTACTGGGCCGATGGCGAGGTCCGGGTGTCAGGTCGGGAATTCAATGGCCTGCTCGACTCCCCGTGCTACGAGCGAGGGGAAATGACCTGCCAGTCGTGTCATTCGATGCACCGATACGAGGACGCCGACGATCAGCTCCGCGCCGGCGGCCGTGGCAACGACATGTGCTTCACCTGCCACCCGAAGTTCCGGGCCGACCTTGAAGCGCACACGCACCACCTGGCCGCATCCTCAGGAAGTCTCTGTTACAACTGTCACATGCCCCATACCACCTACGGGCTGCTGAAGGCCATCCGAAGCCACCGCATCTCGAGTCCCAACGTGAACATCGATGTGCGGACCGGCCGCCCGAACGGCTGCAATCTCTGTCATCTCGATCAGCCCCTGTCCTGGACGGCGCAGTATTTGAACGCGTGGTACCGGCAGCCGGTCCCGGAGCTTTCACCGGAACAGGCCGTCCGCTCGGCGGCGGTCCTGGCCGCGCTGCGCGGCGATGCCGGCGTGCGGGCGCTCATGGCATGGCACCTCGGCTGGGCCCCGGCCCAAGCTGCCTCCGGCACGGACTGGATCGCGCCGATTCTCGGCCAGCTCCTCGATGATCCCTACCCGGCGGTGCGCTTCATCGCGAGGCGATCGTTAGGTTCCCTGCCGGGATTCCCGGGACTGCCGTATGATTTCGCTCCAGCGCCGAACGAGCGCGCGCCGGCGCGACCCGTCGTCTGGACCGCCTGGAGGAGCGCCCGCCATTCCAACGATGCCTCGAAGGATCGATCCGCGGTGTTGTGGCATTCGGATGGCGGGCTGGACACCGTCACCTTTGATCGCCTGGTTCAAGAACGGGACGACCGGTCCATGGATCTGCAGGAATGAAGGCCTCCTCACTTCCGCGCAAGGCCGCGCCCGCGGCGCAACCGGTCTCTTTCGATGCGGCGCACCTGGTGCACCGTCATCTTCGTTTGGGTTGGGGCACCCTCCTGGTGTTTCTCACCCTCGGCCTCGTCCTGGAGGGCCTCCACGCGTTCAAGGTCGGTCCATACCTGGATCCGTCGCAGACGACGCGGCGACTGATGTGGACCCTCGCCCACGCGCATGGGACATTGCTTGGCCTGGTAAATCTCGGCTTCGCGTTCTCGATGTCCCGCCCCTCCCCGCCGCGACCGTCGCGGATGCCGCTGGCCTCCCATCTCCTCCAGGGGGCGACCGTCCTGTTGCCGGCGGGGTTTTTTCTTGGCGGGATCTCCTTTCATGGGGGCGATCCCGGCATGGGGATCGTGCTGGTGCCGCTTGGGGCGTTCAGCCTTCTCGTGAGCGTCTGGCTGACCATGGGGGCGATTTGGAACCGGCAGGAGACCGGCTGAAACCGCTCCCGGCGGATCTGCAGGCAGGCCTGGGATCGGCGAAGCGGCGGTGGACCTTGGATTCCATTTGTCGCCGCGGCATTGACACTCGTATCAGGGCCCCCGTAGCTTAGAGCCATTCATTTACAGGACTTCGCATGTTACGCATATTCCTCATCCTTTCGCTGGCCGTTGCGCTTGCGGGACTCGGAGTATCCTTTGCGCTGAAGGAGAAGGTGCGGGCCCTCTCGGAACAGCGGGACACATTCCGCTCGGAACGGGACACCGCCAACGCCGAGTCCGCACGGGCGCAAGAGGCCGAAAAGAAGGCACTGGCGGCCGAGAAAGCCGCCAAGGACGAACTGGACACGACCGTGCAGGAGCTCACAGCCACGAAGACCCGCCTCAATGAGACCGAGGGCCAGTTGGCCAAGGCGGCGCAGGAACTCGAGGAGACCAAGGTCGCCAGGGACACCGCGCAACGCGCGCTCGCCCGCTGGGTGGCTCTCGGAGTGGATGTCGACAAGATCGCGGACCTGAAGACCCAGGCCCAGCGACTCCTGGAGGAGCGGGACGCCTTCGCGGCGGAAAAGAAGGTCATGGGCCGCGAGATCGCCCGACTGACCGACGAGTTGAGGCTGTATCGCGGCGAAATGACCGAGATCCAGATGCCGGACGTCGAAGGCAAGGTCACACAAGTGAACGACCAATACCAGTTCATCGTTCTCAACGTCGGCGAGGAAAACGGCCTCAAGAAAGACGGCAAGATGATCGTGACGCGGGATGATAAGCTCATTGCCAAAGTCCAATTGGTGCGGGTAGAACCTCGAAGTGCGGTGGCCAACCTGCTTCCGGACTGGGTCAAGGGCGAGGTCCAGGCTGGCGACCAAGTCATGACCAGCTATGAAGCCCTCGCCAGGTAAGCGCCTGATCGTCCTCCTGCTGACTCTCCTCGCGGCACGCCTCCTGACGGGCTGCGCCACCAATGAGGAACGCCTCTCTGAGCGTCCCTGGAACACGCCCCAGAGTTGGGAAAACGGATTTCCATCGACCCTGACCGAGGAGCGGCGCTGACCACGGCGTCCGACCTCCCTGCCCGTGGTCCCAGGCGCCGGAGGCCTGAATCCCTCGAAGGCAGGGGACACGAACTACGGGGTGCGTGATGGCGGAGTGGTTTTCCACCTACATCGAGCGCCAGAAGGCCGCGCTCGATTCCATTCCCTTGGGCGAGGTCGCCGCGCTCGTCGAGGTCCTCAAAACGGCCCTGGACCGCGATCGCCAGATCCTTTGCATCGGCAACGGCGGGTCCGCCGCCAACGCCTCCCACTTCGTGACCGATCTCGGCAAAGGGGCGTCAGACGCCCTTGGCCGGCGTTTCCGGTGCTTGTCCCTGACGGACAATGTCCCATGGATGACCGCCATCGGGAATGACTATGCCTTCGAGGACATCTTCCTCCGGCAGTTGGAAAACTTCGGACGGGTCGGAGACGTCCTCATCGCCATCAGCGTCAGCGGGAATTCCCCCAATCTCGTGAAGGCCTTGTCCTGGGCCAGGGAACACGGACTGGAGACGATTGCCCTGGTCGGAGCCAAACGCGGGCGCATGGCGGAGATTGCAGGGCACGTGATCGCAATCGGCGACACCCATTACGGCCGGGTGGAAGATGCCCACATGGGGATCCTCCACATGCTCTGCTACGCGTTCATGGAAGGCCGGCAAGCGGCGTCCTGAGATCGGGAACCGCAAGCCCGCTCAGGCGAGGACTTCCTCGCCCTCCAGGAAGCCCTGGAGCTGCCGAATCCGGGTCGGATGGCGCATCTTGCGGAGGGCCTTGGCCTCGATCTGGCGGATACGCTCGCGGGTGACCTTGAATTGTTTGCCGACCTCTTCGAGGGTCCGGCTGTAGCCGTCGACGAGCCCGAAACGCAACTCGAGGACCTTCCGCTCCCGTTCGGTCAGGGTGTCGAGGACGTCGCTCAGCTTGTCCTTGAGCAGGCTGTAGCTGGTCATCTCGGACGGGTTTTCGGCCGACTTGTCCTCGATGAAGTCGCCGAAACTCGTGTCGTCGCTGTCGCCCACCGGGCTCTGCAGCGAGATGGGCTGCTGGGCCATCTTGAGGACGGCGCGGACGCGGTCCACCGGCATCTGCATCTCGTCGGCGATCTCCTCCGGGGTCGCCTCGCGGCCGAAGTCCTGAACAAGCTGCTTTTGGACGCGCATCAGCTTGTTGATCGTCTCGATCATGTGCACCGGGATGCGGATGGTGCGGGCCTGGTCGGCGATCGAACGGGTGATGGCCTGCCGGATCCACCACGTCGCGTAGGTGGAGAACTTGTAGCCCCGGCGGTACTCGAATTTCTCGACGGCCTTCATCAGGCCCATGTTGCCCTCCTGGATCAGGTCGAGAAACGACAGACCGCGGTTCGTGTACTTCTTGGCGATCGAGATGACCAGGCGCAGGTTGGCCTCGACCATCTCGGTCTTGGCCTGGAGGGCCTTGCGGGAGAAGTCCTGGAGCTGCCGGTAGGCCTGGAGGTACTCCTCGCAGGACATGCGGACGAATTCCTCCAGCGCCGTCACCTTCCGGCGTTCGGCGTCGATCATCATCTGAACCTGCGGCACCTTCTTCTGCGGTTCGAGGTCCGTGATGGTCCGCAGGCTGAGCTGGAACTTGTCGTGGACATTGTCCGCCACGAGCGCCATCTCCTCGATGACCTTCTGCTTGTAATAGAACTTGGGAAACGACTTCTGCAGGCGGGCGTCCAGTTTCCCGAACTCCTCGCGCAACTTCTCGTGTTTGCCTTTCTGGGTGCAGGTCGTGAGGTCGCGATACTTCTCGTCAACGTCCTGATCGAGTCCGCGCACGTCCTTGACGAGCTTTCGCAGCACCTTGAGGTGGAGGTCGCGGCTGTCGATCTTCTTGTCGATGATGACGCGGTCGAAGCGCTCCTTCGGCGGTTCCGCGATGAGCTTCTCCGCCAGGGCGATGTGTTCCTTCCCGGAAAACCCGAAGCTGTAGATGATGCGCTTGACCTCGTTCTCGGCGTCCTCGATCCGTTTCGAGATCTCAACCTCCTGCTCGCGGGTGAGCAGCGGGACCTGCCCCATCTGCTTGAGGTACATCCGGACGGGATCGTCCAGGATGTCGAGGCGCGCCTTTTCGTCCTCCTCCTCCACCTCCGGCTGTTTGACCCGGTCGACCTCGGATTGATCCACAATCTCGATCTCGAGGTTGCGAAGCTTGATGTAGATCTCGTCCAGCTCCTCCGGCGTGACCATTCCATCCGGGAGGGCGTCGTTGATGTCGTTGTAGGTCAGGTAGCCCTGTTCCTGGGCGAGCTTGACCAGCTCCTTGACCTTGTCCTGGACGTTGAACTCCCCGCTGCGCGGGCCCGGTGTCCCAAGTTCCTCGCTCCCCTCGATCCGGTCGCCGGGCGGGACGGCCCCGACAAGCGGAGGAACCGAAGGCGCCGACGTCAGTTCCGCAGTCACAACCACCGCGGTCGCCACGACCGTCGCCGGCGCCGCGTGGGTTGCCGCCGCCGCATGGGTCTCCGGCATTTCGGGCTTTTTTCGGGACTTCCGAGCAGTTTTGGCGGAAGGCGCTTTACGCACCTGCTTCCGCGCCTTGGGTTTGGTCATACCGAAGGTGATGGGCTGAATGAGCACCGCAAAGGACGCGGAACATGACCGCTGCAATCCGTCACGTCAAGAATCCCGACCGAAAGAATTTGGCACAGACACCCACCCTTCCCGCCGGCCAACGGTCACCCACTTCCGGGAATCCCGCCCGGGGGGCGACCCTTCGCGCCCGCCCGATCACGGTCCCGTTTTAGGTGCCTCAAAGTACTTCCTCCGAATCCATTCCGGCTGCCAGGGATCGGGTTTCCTTGGTGTTCCCGTCAGGTCCCGATGGAGAGGCGCAGCGTTCGTCACCGTTAACGTCAAGGCATCACCCACAGTCGCCTGCCACTCGCGCATGCGACCCAGCAGCCGGTCGAGGATCCCAGCCCGGCGCGTGTCCCCCGCCAGGTCGTGCCTCTCGTGCGGGTCCCGGACGAGATCGAACAACTGCCGGTGGTTCACCGCCGGATAACAGATCAGTTTCCATCGGCCCACCCGCACCGCGCGCATCAGGTTGAGGTACGGCAGAAAGACGGAATCCCGGACCTGCTCTTGGGTTCCTTTCCACAGTGGCGCGAGGTCCTTTCCCTCGACCTTCGGCGGAACGTCGACGCCCGCGAGTCCGCAGAGTGTCGGCATCAGATCCAGGAGATAGGTAAACGCCTCGGTCGCCCGACCTTTGGGGATGCCCGGCCCCGAAAGAATGAGGGGACAACGCATGCTGTCTTCGTAGACATTCTGCTTTCCAAGCAGCCCGTGGCTGCCCAGGGCCAGTCCGTGATCGGCGGCGTACACGACCAGTGTGTTCGTGGCGAAGGGCGAGTGGTCGAGTGCATCCAGGATCCTGCCGACCTGGGCGTCCAAATGGCTGATCAGGCCATAGTATTCCGCCAGTTGATCCCGGATCATGTCCGGAGGCCGCGGCCAGGGCGCCAGGTTCTCGTCCCGCAACACGAGTTGCCCATTGTCGAACGGGTGTTGCGGCAGGAAATTATCCGGGAGCGGCGGACGTCGCCTGTAATAGGGTGCCACCCAGTCGGCCGGGGGATCGCGAGGGTCGTGCGAAGCCGTGAATGCCACGTAAGCGAAGAACGGTGCCGGACCCTTGTGCTCACGGAGAAAACGGATCGCAGCATCCGCGAACTCCTCGCTCGAGTATTTCGACGCCTTCCGGGTTTCCCCGAACTGTCCGTTCGAAAGCAGGTCCGTCACCGGTACGGCTCGGTGGTCCGCCATTCCCCCGAAGAAGACCGATCGCCCCTGTTCGAAACCCCGGGCAAAGGACGCCCGGCCGTTGTGCCATTTGCCGGTTCCGAACGTGACATAACCGGCTGCCCGCAGGACCTCAGGCAGGATCGGGGCGTTGGTCAGCGAGTGGTCCACATGAAACCATGTGCGCCCGCTCATCAGCATCGCCCGGCTTGGGATGCACACCGCCCCGCTGTTGCCGCCAAAACAATAGTTGGCGCGGAAATTGTAACCCTGCGCCGCCAACCGGTCGAGATTGGGGGTCCGGATGTTCCGGTTGCCCCACGCGTGAATCGTGTCGGCACGCTGGTCGTCGGCGAAAAGGAACAGGATGTTGGGACGCGAGGCAGAGGTTTCGCCAGCGGCGGCGACGCGTGATTGAATCCCAGGAACGAACGTCAGGGCTGCAATGAATACGGAGAATTGCAGCCTCCGAAGGCGCGGCACGCCGCGACAGGGAGGGCCGACGGCCAGACGAATGCGATTGGATCGCAAGTGCGCCATGGAAGACCGCCAGCAAACCACGATTTGCGGCACGCTGTAAATCCCGGCGTAACCGCACCGCCGCAGCAACCCCGTGCGGGCGGGCACACTATTGACCGGTCCTTTTCTACGGCACGGGCGTGGGAATCACGGTCCGACGCGCGTAAGCGAAGTACTCGTCCGTTCGCTGTTCCCAAAAGCGGGCCCATTCACGGACCGCGTCGGGGTGCTGCGCCGCAAGGTCATGGATTTCGCCCCGATCGGTTCGAAGGTTGTACAACGCCCACGGCTGGTCTTTTGCCGCCACGATCTTCCAATCGCCGATGCGCAGGGCCCGATTGCCCTCGTGCAGCCACCAGAGGAAATCCCGATCGATCGTCCGGTCGCGACAGAACGCGGGCAGGAGGCTTCGACCGGGTCGCGGCGGCGCGCCGGGCAGCGACACCCATTCGGACCCACGACGATTACCAGCCGCTTCGAGAAGCGTGGGCACCATGTCGATCACGTGGCCGACGGTGTGTCGAATGCCACCGCGGGGGCGGATGCCGTCTGGCCAATGCACGATCAACGGTGTGGAGATGCCGCCTTCATGCACCCAGGTCTTGTGGCGTCGGAAGGGCGTGTTGGCGACACTGGACCACCCGGGACCAAGGCAAAGGAAGGAATCCGCCGATCCGGGAGGCGCATCCCGGTCGTGACCATCGCCGCGGACCATGATCTCGGCGCTGGCTCCATTGTCCGAGAGAAAGAGAATCAGGGTGTTTCGCCAGGCCCCCATTGCCTTGACCTGGTCCAGGATCCGCCCGATTTCCCGGTCCATCACGTCGACCATCGCCGCGTGAATCGCCATCTTGTCGGCCTGAAAGGCCTGCTGAAGCGCGGTGAGTTCCCTCCAGGCGACCGGCCGATTCGTTTCGCCGGGCCCCAGTGCGGCCAGCGCGTCCGGAAAGTCGTACGGCGGTCCAAGGTCCCGTTCAACCGCTGGCAGTTCCTCGCGAACCAGTCGCAGTTCCCGCAAGCGCTTCCAGCGTTCCTCACGCACCGCCTCCCATCCACCGCGGTACGTGTCGTGATACCGGGCAACGTCCGCCGCCGGCGCCTGCAGGGGAAAATGCGGCGACGTGAACGCGACGTACTGAAAAAACGGACGGTCCCGAAACCCGGCCGCATGCTCGCGGAGGCAGCGGACGGCGTGATCCGCGATGGCGGTCGTGAGGTAGAATCCGCCGTTCGTCGCCTCGAACGGAAGTTCCTGATCATCTTCGAAGACGTGTTTCGGCGCAAAGTAGCGATCGTGGTCCTCCACCCGGTAGGAATGGTCGAAACCGGTGTCCAGGGGTCGACCGTCGAGGTGCCACTTGCCCGAATGATAGGTCCGGTACCCGAGCGGGCGCAGGAGTTCCGGGAGCAAGGGCGCCCACACCGGTCGGCGTCCTCCACCACCGCTGCGCACATTCGGAACGGTGTCCCGGCGGACCTCCTGGGCGTAGTACCCGGTCAGGAGGGCTGCCCGGGTCGGCCAGCATCGCGCGGTGTTGTAGAACTGCGTGAATCGAAGGCCGCCGTCGGCGGCGAGGGCGTCGAGGTTGGGGGTGTGAATCTCCCCGCCATAGCAGCCCAGGTCACTCCAACCGAGATCATCCGCGAGAACGATCAGGATGTTGGGGCGCTCCACCGCCCCCCTGGCCGCCTCTTCGCCGGCGTCGAGGGCAACCGGCAGGCACAACATGCCGACGGCGATACCGCCAATCCATCGTCGCAGCCGATCGACGGGGCAACGCAGCAGAGCCTTCACGGGTGAGAACCCTGGCACGAACGCGAAAGGACGGGCAATCCGCGCATCCGCAATTGCAACGCTCGATGGCTCACGTTCCCGGTCCGGCTCAACAACGCGAGGACCGACCCTTCTCCTGCATGCGACACCGGGTGGCCGGGCATGGGAAGGCAAGCGGTGCTGCGAAAAGACAAAACAGCCGCCCCCACCGCCTCACAACGGAGAGCGGTAACGGGGCGGCCGCGGATTCTCGAGGGGTGACGGATTCGTCCGGTTCAGGCGCCGAGTTTCTTTTTGGCGTCGGCAGGCACCTCAACCTTGGTCATTCCTACCTTGCTGATCTCGACGGTGGTGATGCGATCGATGTCACGGTCATTGCCGTTGAAGCTGTACGTGCCCGACAGGTGAAGTTGCATCTTCGCGAGCTGGCCATCCTTGAGCCAGAATTTCACGGAGCCCTTCGTGTTGGTAGGCTCGGCGAATCGGCCGCCGCCTCCACGCCCGAAGCTCATGAGTTCCTTGGCGCCTTCGGTGGTCAAATCGCCGCTGATGACCCCATCGCCGCTCTTGAGGTCCTTGACGTACTTCAGAACGCGCTCGGCCTCGGCGGCGGGTGCTCGGGACCGCAACAGCCCCATGTATCGAAAACCGCCGCGTCCCTGGCCGCCTCCCGAGGAGCGCAAATCCTCGGCAGTCTGCCAGCCTTCGTCGGTCTTGACGACACCCTTGTCGCCTTTCAGAACCGCCATCGTTGTATTGCCGTCCCTTTCCTGTTTCACGACCGCATAGCCATCCTTCTCGGCCATCCCGTTGATGGTGGGAGGGGTGAACTGGGAGTTGGCAATTTCCGATTCCGCGGTCCAGCTATAGTTCGGCGCCTCGGCGAGCTTCTGAACCGCGGCCTGGACGTCTTCCTTCGTGTCGGCGAGGCACGTCACTAGGGACAGGGCCGTTATCAAAGCAGTGGTGACTGTGGGTTTCATGGAATCTCCGTGGTTAGGTGTCCGCAGCCCAGGCCTCAGTGCATCCCGCGGTCTCGCGGAAATACCGACCCACGCGTATGCCGCCTTTGGTCAGCATTCGCGGAGGTGCCTGGAACTCCACGCCAGACGTGCGCCGCCCCGGCGGGGTTACTGGAAAGCCCCCTGTTCCCAAAAGAACTGCTCACGTCCCAAGAACCGCGGGGGGGGAACCCTCACCCGCCCTCCGCGCACGGCCCTTCACATTCGTGTCAACCGGATGTGAACCCGGGGTCGGTCGGGCACTTTCGGGTGCGAGGAGGACCAGCGCAGACCCAGGGACCGGCTGAACACGCCGACGGCGAGGAGCAGGCCGCCCACGCAGACGCAGGCGACCGCCAATCCGTAAGATAACCACCGGCTGAACGGCAGGGCCACGGCCAGCCACCCGCCCGCGCCCAGCAACAGGACGTCCGCGAACAGGCAGACCACCCACCTCCATCGCGCCACGGGCGCCGCGAACGGCGCACCATTCGGCGACCCTGCCGACAGCATGCCGCCTTCCATTGGCGCACCGGTCTCGGGGAAAGGCTCGGGGGAGCGCCCGGGGGCGGAGGGATTCCGGTCTGTGCCCGACCCGTCGCGAGATGCCACGCGCTCGACAAGGCGCGCGGGACGGGCGCGGGACAGAATCCAGGCGAAATCCTTTCCCAGGGCCTTCCTGTTCGCATCGCGTTCCACTCGAGATCAGCCCAGAAAAGCGGCGTGCAGGGCGCGGACGGCCGCCTCCCCCTGGGACACCTGGACCACGACGGAGATCTTGATCTCGCTGGTGGAGATCATGTCGATGTTGATGCCTTCCTGGGCCAGGATCTCGAACATTTTGGCCGGCAACGCCGGTGTGACTGCGCATCCCGACTCCGACGATCGAGAGCTTGCCGATCCCCTCGTCGGCGAAGGCCGCGCGATGGCCGATCTTCTGGCGGAGGTCCTCGATGACCTTCTGCGCCTTGAGCAGGTCCGCCTTGTCGACCGTGAAGGAAATGTCCGTGGCGGGCGTGCCGTCCGCCGTGGCTGACGTTCTGAACGATCATGTCCACGTTGATCGCCGCATCGCCCAACTGCCTGGAAGATGCGCGCCGCACGCCCGGTTGATCGGGCACGCCGACGAGCGTGATTTTCGCCTGGTTTTTATCGAGCGAGACGCCGCGGATCGACGACGTCCTCCATGCTTTGGGTTTCTTCTTTCACGATGGTTCCTGGGTTGATCGTTGAGACTGGATCGGACTTCGAACACGACGCCGAATTTCTTGGCGAACTCGACGGAGCGAGACTGCATCACCTTGGCGCCAGCGCCGGCCAGCTCGAGCATTTCGTCGTAGGAGATTTCGTCGAGCTTCCGCGCGTCGGGAACGATGCGCGGGTCAGCCGTGTAGACGCCGTCGACGTCGGTGTAAATCTGGCAGAGGTCGGCCTTGAGCGCGGCGGCCAGGGCGATGGCCGTCAGATCGGAACCGCCGCGGCCCAGGGTCGTGATCTGGCCTTCCGACGGTCTGGCCCTGGAACCCGGCCACGATGACGACCTTGCCGTCGTCGAGCAGCGCGTGGATCTTTTTGGGGGTGATGTTGTGGATCTTGGCCTTGGTATGGACGCCGTCGGTGACGATGCCGGCCTGGGCGCCGGTCAGGGAGCATGGCCGGCACGCCCAGCGCATGCAGCGCCATCGCCGTCAGCGCGATCGTCGTCTGCTCGCCGGTGGCCAGGAGCATGTCCATCTCCCGCTCGCTCGGGCAGCGGCATGATCTCGCGCGCCAGTTCCGATCAGCCTGTCGGTGACGCCGCTCATGGCGGAGACGACGACCACAAGCTTGTCGCCTCGGGCGCGGTACTCCGCGATCCGGACGCGCCACATTCCGGATGCGCTCGGTGTTGCCGACAGAGGTGCCGCCGTATTTCTGAACAATCAGCGCCATGAAACACGCCCTCCCACGAGGACGGGACGCGGAGGCTGCCTCGCCGCCCTTTGATCGTGAAGAGGAAAAAGGCTCGCCGGAGGCCTGGCGCTCAACCGGCCCGCTGCGGGATGGCGCCGCCGGACGTTCTGCATCAGGCTTGCGTGGTGCGATGTTTCGCCCTCTGCACGCTGGCATCGGCCCTCGTCCTGGGGGGGTGCCTCTCGCCGCCCCCCCACCAGCTCGCCTGGCGGACACTTTCCCGCGGTCTTACCAGCGGTCTGACGGCACCCCGGCGGGAGGTGATCCGGGATGAAGCGACCTATTTCACAGTCTGGACCGAACACGCGGTGGACGTGGGCCGGATCGCGCTGCCGCCTCCGGTCGATTTTTCGAAGGAGATGGTGATCCTGATCGCCCTCGGCAATCGACCCACCGGCGGGTACTTCGTCGAGGTCGTCGATGCCCGGCTCCACCGCCGCACCCTTCGTGTTCTCGTCAGTGAGGAGCGACCGCAACCGGGAACCCTGCAGGTCCAGCAGGTGACGCAACCCTACGAGTTCATCGCAATGCCCGCGGTCCAGGCGCATGTTGTTTTCCGTCGGGTCCATCGACTGAACGCGCCGTCCACGAACCGGGAGGCGCGCCCCGGGGAGGAGGGTTCCAAGGGACCTGCCCTCCGGGCGCCGGCGCACCCGCTGCAATCCCCGAGAGGCGCGGCGTCGAAACCATGAGCGTCCGTCGTCCGCGATGCGCGGGTCCGTCTCCGGATCATGACCTCATTTGAAACCGCGCCAGCCCGTCGTCGCGGGCGACCGCGCGCCGGCCGTCCATCCGGCGCGAAAGAATTCGGAGCTCTCTATTTGTATCTGACCACGACGTCTCCTACTTTCCGCGCCGTTTCGTGTCGCGCTATGTTTGATTCACTCGGTAATCTTCTGCGTCGGCGCACGCCTCCCAAGGGTGGGCCCATGGTCCGGGAATCCAACAACTCGGCCCCGCCGGCCTCGCGGCAGCCCCAGGACAACAAGCAGGTCTTCAGCAAGGTGTTTCGATGGCGTCTGCCGGACGGCCAGGTGGCGGAACCGGAATCGGTGGAGATCGTCGGTTCCTTCACACACTGGAATCGCGTGCCCCTCACCCGTGATGGCAAACTGGATTCATGGCACGTGACCATCCACCACATCCCGGGGAACCGGACGCATCACTACATGCTCCTGGTGAATGGAAAGCCGGCCCACGACAAGGGATGTGACGGTCTCGCCGTTCCCCACGGGTTTCAGGAGGAGCAATTCCAACTGGCCACCGACAAGGGCCCCCGCGTCCTGATGCTCTTCGCGCAGACGAAATAGGCATTAGAGCCCGTCTGAAAATTAGGAGGGGCCCTGTTTTCGCAGGAAAGGCCGGATGGCGAGGCGGGACGAAGGAGCATACCCTTCAGGGGTCTGTGACTGAGGAGCAACGAAGCCAGCCGGCCTTTCCTGCGAAAACCCTTCGGGCGACGGGTCTTTTGCGCGAGGCCTTCGTTGGCTCGACCGTCACAGCCCGCTGCGGGGATGCTCCGGTCTCGCCGTCTCGGCCTCGCACAAAATCCCTCGTCGCAGGGCCCTTCCTAATTTTCAGACGGGCTCTCAGGACACGACACCGCCAGAGGCGACGTGCGAGTGCCGGGCGCGCTGGCCCAGGCACACCGTCAGGATTTGCCCTTCTTCGCCAGTGCCTCGTCGAATTTCTTCACGAACTTCGCGGGTTCCTTCTTGAAGTCCTTGATGCAGCTCTTGCAGCAGAACATGAATTCCCGTCCCTGGTACACCAGGCCCACCGCCTCGGCGGGATCCAGGGCTTCGTCCGACGAGATGCAGGTCTTCAGCGGATAGCGTTTTACCTTGGTCCAAGCCTCTTCAATCTTCTTCAGGTACGTGGCCTTGTCCTTGTCGAAATCCTTCTGGCAGCTCTTGCAGCAGAGCTGGACCTCCTGATCACCCACCGCGAAGACAAAGGCGTCGCCCATCGAATCCAGTTTCTCACCGGAGACCGGGCAGACCTCCAACGGGTCGGGCCGGACCTTGAGTTTAACGGTCGGGTCGGCTGCGAAGGCGCCCGTGGCCATGGCGCTCGCCGCGACGGCGACCAGAAGGAATGAGGGTACTTTGAGGGTTCGTTTCATGTTCTTGGGATCGTGGTGCGATGATTCGGAGCGTGCAGATTAGCGGCAGGACCCGGGTTCGTCCACACGGATTGAACCCTGGCGGGCGGGCCCAGCCCTGCTTCATCCCCGCGGCCACGGATTCGCGTCGATAGGGGCATGATCAGGGTTCGAGCCAGCGCGCCAGGTCGGTCCGAAGGCGCTGGCGGGCCCGGTAGAGGCGCATTTCCACCGCCTTGGCCGAGCAGCCCAGGGACCGCGCAATCGCGCCGTGGGACTGGCCTTCGTACTCGAAGAGGATGAGCGGGGAGCGAAGCTCCTCGGGCAGTTTCGCGATGGCACGACGGACGGCATCGCCCCGTTCCGTTTCCATGCGCGCCTCATCCGGGGTGCTGCCCGGCGACGGCACGATCGACAGCCATCCCCTGCCGGCTCCCGGGCTGTCTGCCATCCCGTCCGCGTCGGCCCCCCGGTCGAGGGCGACTTCGGGGTGCCGGGAGCGCCAACGAAAGCGATCCCGGGCCAGGCGCGTGGCGATGGTGTACAACCAGGTGGTGAAGGCGTGGGCCGGATCGAAACGATGGCGGTGTTCAAAAACGCGCACGAAGGTCTCCTGGGCCAGGTCCTCGGCGTCCTCATGGTTTTGGAGGAGTCGAAAGAGGCAAGCCTGCAAACGGCCGGCATGCCGCTCCATAAGGTCGTTGAGCGCGGCGTCCTGACCCCGGACCAGCCGCGCCATGTCGGCGCGGTCCTGCCGGGCAGCGTCCTCACTCATTCGCGTGTGCGTCCATGGAGTGCGCCGATCCCGGCATCCGAGGCTGCTCCACCACACAGGTCGAATCCAACATGAGTCGCAGGTACCGTTGCGCGGCGTCCGGAGGCAATTCACGGGCGACGGCGTAAAGATGCTCGAGCATGGCTCGACGGCATTCGTCACGCAGCCGCCCGGTCTCGGCAATCAGGCGTCGGAGGTCGTCATTGAGTTCGCGATGGGACAGGGCTGTTTCGGACAACCGGGCGTTGGCGTCGGCCACCTCCCGGCAGATTCGAGCGCAGTTGGTTTCATACGCCTCATGGAGTCGAGCCACCTTCCCGTAACGTATCGGATCGAGATGAAACTCAGTCCGCAGCCAGGCGAGGTCCGCGCGCGGCTCCTCCAGCATTGCCCGGGTCGAACGCGTCTGCCAGGCGTAGACGCCGCCGAACGCCAGGAGACCTGCCACCAGGCCCATGGCCAGGATCAGGACCGGCCGATGCATTCGTTTCACGGCGCGATCTCCGCAAACGGATCGATGGATTGGACGTAGCGAGCCTGCAACTCGGACGTGAGGGTCGCCGCGTCGGCCCGGCCCCGGAGCAGTCCGGCGCCCGCGCCAGCGACCAGGAGCATCAGCGCGAACCCGGCGGCGAGGCGTGGACGGTCCGTTAGGGACGCCAGGACCGCCAGGAACCGGCTCCAGGGCGTCCCGGCATTTCTGCGCTCGATCCGGTGCCAGACCTGGTCCGCAAAGCGCGGGGAGGGATCAGCCTCCACCTTCCACGATCGCAGCACGGCCGAGAGACGTTCGTCGGCGGGTGATTTCGATTCGAATGGCATGAGTCCTGCCTCGAGTTTCGGGCCCAGCCTTCACCGGGAATGATCGGATCGGCGCGGCCTGCCTGTCGATACGCCGGCGAAAGGGGAAACCCTCAAAAAATCCGGTGGAGAGACCGGGCGGGAACGGGTCCGCGCTCCATCCGGAGCCGGAGCCCGCGACGATCCGACTTGTGTATCGGCTGAAAGGTTCGGGACTTGACTCGCCCCCCGGCGATCTCAGCCCGCCACGGTGGCGTTGGCCAATGCGTTCTGGAGAGCGGCGAAACGCTGGCGCAACTCGGGAGCAAGGTCGCGCATTTCGGGGAGGTTGTTCTTTCTGCCCAGCGCCTCGATCTGCCCGGCGATCCGCCGCAACGACTCGCCGCCCACAGCCGCCGCGGCACCCTTGATCGTGTGCGCCTCGCGGGTCGCGACAACCCCGTCCTCCCGGCCGAGCGATTGCTCCAGCGCCGAGAGATGGTTTGGAAGATCCTGGAGGAAGGCCGCGATGACGCGTCGAGCCAGGTCGGCATCGCCCATTGTGCTGAGCGCAAGCGATTCGCGATTGAAGATGACGACCTCCATCCCGGGCGGGGACCCCGCTTCGGGTGGACAAGGCGAGCTTGCGGGCTTCGCGGGGTCACAACCCGGCGCCTCCGTGGCTGGCAACCATCGTGCCAGGACATCCGCAAGCACTTGCGGCGTCACGGGTTTGGCGACGTAGTCATTCATGCCCGCGTTCAGGCATTTATCCTTCTCGCCATTCATGGCATTGGCCGTCATGGCAATGATGGTGACCCTCGAATCGATGACCCTGCCGCGGGATTCCCGAATCACCCGTGTGGCTTCAAAGCCGTCCATCTCCGGCATCTGACAGTCCATCAGCACGAGGTCATAGCGTTCCTCGGCGAGCATTCGAACCGCTTCGCGGCCGTTTTCGGCCACGTCCACCCGGTGGCCAAGCCGCTTGAGGATCTCCGTTGCGACGATCTGGTTGGTCGTGTTGTCCTCCACGAGCAACAGGCGGGGATGCCGTGGCGTCGCACCCGGAGCGGACGCACCCTGGGGCGTGATGAAATGGCCTTTCGCGGCGGGAGATTCGAGACCCGCGGGCGTCTGCGTACCCGGGGTGGGAGGACGGAGCGAGACAACCGTCGGCACGGAATCCAGGCCCGGCCCGCGCGAAGGCGTCGGCGCCTGCCGGGACAGATCGGCGGCCACGCGGACCTCGTCACCCGCCTGTTGGAAAGCCGCCGTGAACCAGAACGTGGAGCCTTGTCCGGGCTGGCTCTCCACTCCGATCTGGCCCCCCATCAACTCCGCCAACTGCCGCGAGATCGCAAGGCCCAGCCCCGTGCCGCCATGCCTGCGCGTCATCGAGGCGTCCAGTTGCGAGAATGGCGTGAAGAGGCGGGACAAGTCGTCCTGACGGATGCCAATGCCGGTATCGCTGACCTGAAACCGAAGGAGGATGTCCGCGCCGGCCCGCGGTACCCGGCTGACGCGGATGTGGACGCCTCCACGGTCCGTGAACTTCACGCCGTTCCCGGCGAGGTTGAGCAGGATCTGTCGCAATCGGCCCGAATCCCCGCGCACGCGCGCCGGCACCCCTGGTTCCACGAGAAACTGCAGGTCGAGGTCTTTCTCGCGGGCCGTGGCCCCCAGGACGCCGAGCACCTCCTCGAGGTTTGACGCCAGTTCGAACTCCTCCACTTCCAAATTCAGTTTCCCGGCCTCGATCTTGGAGAAATCCAGGATGTCGTTGATCACCGACAGCAGGCTGTCGGCGCTCGAGCGCACGATTTCAGCGAATCGCCGTTGCTCGCCGTTCAATGGCGTGTCGAGGAGGAGTCCGGTCATGCCGATCACCCCGTTCATCGGCGTCCGGATCTCGTGGCTCATGCTGGCGAGGAACTGGCTTTTCGCGAGGCTTGCCATCTCGGCCTGCAGGGCGAGCGTATTCGCCCGACCAATGGCGGATTCGAGCTGGCCGTTCGTTTCCTCCAGGAGTTTGAAAGCGGCGTGACGTTCCTCCTCGGCGCGTTTGCGGGCCGTGATATCGACGAACGCCTCGAGGAGGACCTCCTCGCCCTCCAGGGTGATCATGCAGACCGTCTTCAGAATCGGGATCGCCCCCCCGTCTGCCCCGATCAGGACATGCTCGGCATTCTCCACCTTTTCGCCGTGATCCAGGACCGGGCAGCAGCCGGGTTGAGCCGGACAAATCCCGTCATGGCACAACCGGCCGAGAATGGAATCGGCCGAGAGAACACCCAACAGCCTCAGGGCCTCCGCGTTCGCCCGGCGGACACGACGATCCTTGCCGACAATCCACAATCCCACCGGCACGGCGTCGAAAATCTGTTGAAAGGTCCTCTCCGCCGCCACCGAGGTTCGACGGGCCTCCTCCGCCCTGGCAAGATGCCTCAAAGCGACGCCGCGGCTGCCCTCCAACTCCCGCGTTTGTCTCTCCAACTCCGTGGTGCGCTCCTCAAGAAGACGAGTCCTGTCGGAGACCTGGTCCTGGAGCTCCCTCTGTTTGCGCCGCAGAAAACAAAGCAGAAAGGCGCCTGCAAGGGACAATGGAAAGCCCGTCGCAAGGGTCAGTCCGCCCGCCCGCGGAGGATAGGCCGAGAGGAACGCCGGACCAGGCCGGACCCAAACGGCAAATGCGCGCCCAAAGGCGAAGATCGGATAGACTTGTTTAAGATTCAGGACGTCTCGCGAACGTCCGGACATCTTTACCGCCGAACCGCCCCTCGCGGCGTTGGAAGGATACGACGCCAGCCAGGCATTCCTCCCCGTCGATCCAAGTTCCTGCAGATCCACGATCGCCGGAGATTCGGATTCCCCCAGGTTGCCCAAGGCATCCCGCAGGGCCATTCCCACCCGGAACACTGCCAGAGCGAAACCGCGCAGGTCGAAAGTCCCCGTTTCGGAGGTCTGAAAGACGGGATGCACCACCAGCAGGCCGTTCTGTGGGTCTGTGTCGCGCACGATCCTGACCGGATCGCTCGCGGTGGAGGCCCGCGTCTGGATTGCGCGATCCACGGCCGCCTGCCGCGTTGTCTCCGCCCCGATGTCCAAACCCAGGGCATATCCGGATTCCGAGTCTGGCTCGACGAAATACACCGGATAACAAGGACCGCGCCTCCCTGGAGGCATCCGCGCGACCGCGGAAGGCCATCCATAGACGGACGAGCGCGGCAGGCCATCGTAACGGGCCGTCGCCTCGACCACCGGGACATCCGATGGATGGACCGCCGGCGCCCAGGCGAGGGCCCTCACGGCGGAGTCCTCCGTCATCGGCTCGGCGAATATTCGAAAGGTCTGCCGATCGCATTTGGGGTGAGTCTGGAGAAACCGGGCTGTGGCCGCGACGCGGTCCTCCATACGGAGGAGGGCATGCCGGACCTGTTCCGCCTGGCCATCCGCCACCTGCCCCAGCATCTGGCGGTGGGCGCGTGCCTCTTCGTAATGGGCCTGCAGGGCCAGGGCAATCGTCGCGGCAAACCCCAGGAGGAGCATCAGCAGGGCATCCGCGCATCCGCATCGACGTCGGACCGCGGGCCATCGAAGGAGGGCGCTGACCGCGACAAGAATCACGGTCAATGGCAGGGTGAACTGCACCGCGGCGGCTCGTGCCCTCGAGATTCGCGATCGCCAGTCTGTCGCGGGCACATCCAGGCCCACCGCCATCAGGATCGCGCCTGATCGCGGGTCCTTCACAGGTGCCACCCCGCTGACGAACGTCCCATAGTCGTCTCGCACGGGACCAAAGACCGCGCTCCGGCCGGTTCGCAGACATTCCCAATCCTGCGGCGGTGGCGCCTTGTACGAGGTCCCGGGAGCCGAAGCCAGCGGGTCGTTCTCGGCGAGGTTCTCCGGGCCGAAGACGATGGTCCCATTGCGAACGGCCATCGAGTACAGGTTGCGCAGCCCGACGGCATCCGCGTAGGCGATCATCTGCGATCGTAGAATGGCGAATGTCTCGTTGGTCCGGTCGGCCGAAGAGAACGTGAGGTTCTTGACCCTCTCCGCGTTCAGGGTCTTCGCCACAGCGGCGACCTGGCCAAGCACCTCCTGACGCAGGTCCAGATCGGTGTCGCGCCCACGTCGTTCGGCAGCGAACCACCCGCCGAAAGCAAGACCCAGAAGTAGCACCCTGAGAACCCGCCCTGGGAATTTACCGACCGGCGCGACGGGACAGTCCTCCGCCTTTCTGCGGCGGAGTCCCATCGTGACGCCGAAACCGACCAGGGTCAGCAGGCACTGGAGACTGAACCAGGGTTCAAACATGCGATGAGCTTGGCGGGCAGGGCCGATCGAGGACCGGGCCGCAGTCGAATGCCGGCATTCATGATCCCGCCTTGCGGCGATAGAAGACCGTGCGCAGGTGACGCTGCGGTTCGAATTGGGGACACAACCCCCCGATCGATTCCGTAGAGCCGATGATCAAAGCGCCGTCCCGGTCCAGGCAGCGGGCCAGGTTCTGAAAGAGCCGGATCTTGTCGGCCTCGGTGAAATAGATCGCGACGTTTCGACAGACGATGATGTCAAAGGGCGTCGGGAAACTGAATGGCTGCAGAAGGTTCATCGTTCGGAACGTCGCGCAGGCGCGGATTTCGTCCCGCACCATCCACTTGTCGCCTTTCGCCACGAAATGCTTCGTGAGTCGCTGGGGCGGCATGCCGCGATCGAGTTCGAGCCGCGTGAACAGGGCGTAGCTCGCCTGGGCGACCACCTTGTCCGAGATGTCGGTGCCGAGGATTCGAATGTCGTACTGCGAGAGGTCACCCAGCAATTCCTTCAGAACAATCGCGGTGCTGTAGGCCTCCTGGCCGGTGGAACATGCCGCACTCCAGATCCGGATCGGGACAATTCGCAACCCGGCCTTCCGCCGCCGGTCGACCAGTTCAGGGATGAGTTTGTGCTGAAGCAAGTCGAACGGCGCGGTGTCCCGAAAGAAGGACGTCTCGTTCGTCGTGATCGCATCGACAATCTTGCGGCGCAGTGCCTGCGTCACGTCCGCCTTCGCCTTGTAATAAAGCTCCGAAAAGCCGCCGACCCCTGTCTCCCGGATCAATCCGCCCAACCGCGTCTCGAGCAGGTAGCCCTTGGTGTCGTCCAGGAAGACGCCGCAGATCTCGTGAACGTAGCGCGACCAAACGGCCAGTTCATCCCGGGTGATGCTCGCGCCGCTCATGGGGGGGTCCCTCTCACCGCCGCGGTGATGCGCGCCGCGATGCCGTCCAACGGCAGGACGACATCGACCACGCCGGCCTCCACAGCCGCCCTGGGCATGCCGTAGACGACGCAACTCGCCGCGTCCTGGGCGATCGAGAAACAGCCATGCCTCTTGAGCAACCGGAGTCCGAGCGTCCCGTCGCTCCCCATGCCCGTCAGAATCACCGCCATCGCGCGGCCGGGGGCGTGTTGGGCCACCGATCGGAAGAGGTAATCCACCGCCGGCCTGCAATTGTTCTCCGGCGGGTCGTCGGTGACCTGGAGGATCCGCGTGCCGCCACCGGCCACCTGAAGGCGCATCTGCCGTCCCCCGGGAGCGATGTAAACCGAGTTGGGCACGACGGACTCCCCATCGACGGCCTCCTTCACCCGCAGAGCGCATTTCGCCGCAAGGCTCTCGGCCAGAGACTGCGTGAACACGGGCGGCATGTGTTGCACCACGAGGATCGGAGCCCCCAAAGTTCCAGGGATCGCGGGGAGCAGACGTGCCAGGGCATTCGGCCCGCCGGTCGACACCCCGATCAGGACAAGTTCGGCCTTCGCGGGCGCCGCAACCGGGTTGATCCGCCCTGTGACGGATTGAGGATCGCTTCCGACCCCTGCGAGGGCGCCGCTCATGGCGCGAGGAGCGACCGGCCGCCCGCGGAGGATGTCGCGAACCTCCAACCGCTGCACGAGGCTGCGGACCCGGGGTCCAAGCTCGGCAAGAATCGCGGCGCGGCTTTGTTCGACATTTGCCGTGTCGGGTTTGGTGATGAAATCGAAGGCGCCCTTCTCGAGGGCCCGCATGGTCAACTGACTGCCTTTCCGGGTGAGCGCGCTCAGGACGATGACCGACGGCGCGGGGCAGGCCTGTTTCAGCGCATCGAGCACCCCGAGGCCATCCAGTTCCGGCATTTCCATGTCGAGCGTCAGAAGGTCCGGCTGCAGGTCGCGCACTCGCTGCACGGCGAACCTTCCGTTCGAGACACCTCCCACAACCTCCACGTCGGGGAGCGAGCTCAGCGCATCAGTGAGGACACGCCGAAAAAGGGCTGAGTCGTCGGCGATCAGCGTTCGCAACCTGGGGCGGCTGGCGTTGGGCATAGTCTCGGACTCTCGATCAGGCGGAGAATCCCGGCGCGGCTGGCGGACACCACACAGCCGGTCACTCGCGAATGACGTTCAGGTTCCTCAAATTCTTCCGGAGATGGCCGGCCCGTTCCCAAGGAGTTCCTTGGGGCGCCACGATGGCGGTAGCGACGACAGGGCATTCAGGCGCCCGTGGATTTGGCAGGGGATGCCGGATCGGGCCGGCAGGACTCCTTGAGGACCGCCTGATGATCCAGCAGCGCCACGAGACGGCCTCCACCCTGGCAGACCCCGCGCAGGACGCGTCCCTGCACCCCTTGCAGATTGGGAGGTGGTGGCGCGAGATCCTCGCTTCGCGTCGCGATCGTGTCGGACACGCTCTCGACAAGGAGGCCGATCGACTCCCCATGGCCATCGACGATGAGGATCCGGTTCTCGGCTCCGCTCGGTGTCGTCCCGAGGCCAAGACTCGCACCCAGATCCATCACCGTGACGATCCTCCCGCGGAGATTCCGAATGCCGACGACCTCCGGCGGCGCCCGGTGAACGCGGGTGATATCGCCCACCTTGGCGACCTCCTGGACCTGGTGCGCGTCAATCCCGAAGACTGCCTTGCGCAGGAGGAAGGTCGTGACGAGAAGACCGTCGCCGGTTCCACTGCCTTCGATGTCGCTCATGCGGCTGGGTGGAGTGTGGGATCACGCAGCCAGTTCCATGCGCGGCTCGGCACTCCCCTTGAAGTTTCGAGCCACCCGAATCTCCGCGGAAGCGATCGTCTCCGAGGAAGGGATCCGGAATCGTCCGATGAGCGATTGGAGTTGTTCGGCGAGATTCGAGAGCGCCGACGCGCTCGCCTGGACCTGCTCGCCACCCATCCGGATGTCTGCCACCGCGTCGTTGACCGTGGCGATGTCCTGCGCAATCGACCTGGCCACCGCGGCGGTCTGGGAGATGCGCTGGTTGGCATCCGTGACGCCATTGGACGCCTGGGCGATGTTGCCCGCCACATCCCGCGTGACCGTCGCCTGTTCCTCGATGGAGGCGGCGATCGTGGACACAATGTGTCCCACCTCCCTGATCACCGCCGTGATCTTCCGGATGTCGGCGATGGCGCTGCCGGTCGATGTCTGAACGCCGGCGATCTTCGACTTAATGTCCTCGGTGGCGGTCGCCGTCTGGCGCGCCAGCTCCTTGATTTCATTCGCGACGACGGCAAAGCCCTTGCCCGACGTACCGGCGCGGGCGGCCTCGATCGTGGCATTGAGCGCAAGCAGGTTTGTCTGGGAGGATATGTCCGTAATGGTCTCGGTGACCTTCCCGATCTCCTGGGCCGCCTCTCCAAGCTGCTGCATCAACGAGGTGATGCTCTGCGCCTGGTTCATCGCCTCCTCGCCGATCGTCCGTGCCTTCTCCGAATGGGACGCGATCTCGGCGACGGTGGCGCTCAATTCCTCTGTCGCGCTGGCGACGGATCCGAGATTCGTCGATGCCTCCTCCATGCTCGACGCCACCGAAATGGTATTGGCGCTGGATTCCTCCGCGGCTGCCGCGACTGTCGCCGCTTTTTCCGACATCGCCTGGACGCCGGTCCCGGTCTGAGTGGACACGGCTGAAAGTTCGGAGGAGGACGTGGCGAGTGTCTGCACGCCGTTCGTGATATCGCTCAACAGCACGCGCCAGCCGTCGATCATGTCCTGCATTCCGCGCGCGAAATCCCCGATTTCATCGCCACGTCGCAGCAGGTCCCGAGGGACGTCGTTCGTGAGATCGCCCTTCGCCGTCGCCGCGAAATGCACAATGGCGCGGCGGATCGGGCGGGCGATGGAGCCGCCCATCCAGATGCCGACTCCCACCGCAATCGCAAATGCCACGACGGCGGTGAACCACACGGTAACCCGGATTCCGCCCGCGGCGGCGGTAAGCTCGGACAGCGCCTCCTGCCCTTCCAGGCTGTGGCGCTCCACAAAGGGATCCACGGCCGAGGTCAGTCGGTCCGCCTGCTTGTCGACGGCAGCCATCAGCTTGTTTCCCGAATCCGGTCCACCCTCGACATAGGCCCTGGCCATGACCTTTCCCTGTTCGTTGTACGCCTCGAAGGCGGTGGCGATCCCGGCCAGTTCCTCGATCTCCTTCTGACTGCCCGCCCCGTTCCTGAAGCGCGCGAGGATCTCGCGGAACTGTTTGGCGTGCTCCTCGGCCTTGGTGAAGCCGCCATTCAGGCCATCCAGTCCGCGCGTCGCCGAGATGTCCGTCAGCCATTGCTGGACCTGGACGGCGTGTAACTTGAGCTTCTGCGCGTCCATCGCCTCCCCGAAGCTTTCGCGGCCCTGGACTTGCGCGCGCTCCGCGTGTCGCGCGATGCGGGAGGCGGTGACATGCACCGTCGCTGCCAGACCAAGGACGATCAGCCCTGGAATGGCGAATGCCAGGATGAGGCGTGTCTGCAATCGAATCTTCATAGGTGTATTGGGAGTCGAGGACGGCAGTCCGTTCCGGGCTACTGCATGCGACCGATCCGCGACCCGGCGCCCGGAAGCGCGGTCTCGCGGTTGTGACCGTTACCCGTGGCATGCCGCACGGCCGGTCCTTCGGCCCCGCCCGCCGATCGCGCCTTGGCCGTCGCACAGACGCTCACCATGCAGGGTTTGTCCTTCCGCTGAATGTGATTCACGAGCCAGTCCTTGAGAACGTTCAGGACCTCAACGCCCAGACCCTGCTGCCCGCCTGAGAATTCGCGGCGAAGGTCCGTGACCTTCGCGATAAGCTCTGCATGCGCCTTCTGCTGGTCGTGGAGGCCCGAACACTTGTGCGCCTTCATCAACTTTTCCTCGGCGGAAAAGTGATATTCCACGTACTTCGCGAGCTCATCCAGGGCCGTCCCCACCGCCTCCCGGCCGCGGCCTGAGCGCATCGCCGCGTGCAACTGGTTGATCAATTCCACCAGCTTCTTGTGGTGGAGATCCATGGCCGGAACGCCGACCGAAAGGTCGTCACTCCATTCGATGAACGGCCGCTGCGCGCCGGGCCTGGTCGTCGCGGCCTGGACGGGCCGGTCCGACCGGGTCTCCCCGCGCTTCGTGTTGCCCGCGGCGGGCCCGCCATCGATCCGGAACCGGGCCACCGTGGCTCCCAGGTCCTCGGCGAGCTTCGACAATTCCGCCGCGCTCGTGAGTGTCTGCTCGCTCCCGGAGGCCATTTCACCCGCCGCCTGGTTCACGAGCGCAATCTCGCTGGCGACGGACTGGGAGACCGTTGCCATCTGCCCGACGCGTTGGTTGGCGTCACCCACGCCGGCGACCGCCTCATTCACACTGCGGGCGATGTCCTTCGTGACGCTGGACTGCTCCTCGATGGCCGTGGCGATCGTGTGGACGATCTCCGTCATCTGGCCGATGACCTGCGAAATGCCTTCAAGATCGGCAACCGTGCCGCTGGTTGAATTCTGGATCCCGCTGACCTTGGCGCGAATGTCCTCGGTGGCCTCGGCCGTCTGGCGGGCGAGTTCCTTGATTTCATGCGCCACGACGGCGAATCCCTTGCCCGCGGCGCCGGCCCTGGCCGCCTCAATGGTCGCGTTCAGGGCGAGAAGCTTGGTCTGGTCCGAGATCTGAGTGATCGTCTCGGTCACCTTGCCGATGTCGTGTGCGGCGCGGCTCAGGGTCTGGACCAGGCTGGTGACGCGGCTCGCCTGCTCCGTGGCCTGCTGCGTGATGACCCGCGCCCGTTCGGACTTGGTCGCAATCTCACTGATGGTCGAAGTCATTTCCTCCGTCGCCGCGGCCATGGTCGACAGGTTGGTGGAGGCCTGTTCCATGCCGGCCGCGACCGACACGGAATTCACGCTCATTTCCTCCGCGGCCGCGGCCACGGTGTTGGCCTTGGAGGAGGTTTGTCGCGCGCCCGTGGCCATCTGGTTGGAGACGGTCGAAAGTTCCTTCGACGCCGAGCCAAGGACGTCCGTGCCGCCCTGGACCTCGTGCACCAGGCCCCGAAGGCTCTCGCTCATGGTCTGCAGCGCGCGGCCAAGCTCTCCGGCCTCGTCCGTCCGCCGGCGCAGGGCCTCCGGGATCTCGCGACTCAGGTCGCCTTGACTCACGCCTTCCAGCAGCTCAACGCCGGTTACGATCGGACGGGTGATCGCACGGGCGACGAACCGGCTGACCACCAGCGCCAGGCACCCAAGAATGGCCGACGCCACCGAGACCCAGCGGAGCAGCGTCGTGAGACCTTGTTCGCCGCGGGCCAGGAGGTCGTTGTAATCGTCCTCGTAACTGCCCGCCCCGATCATCCATTGATAGGGTTCAAACAGCGTGACGGCGGCAAATTTGAATCGAGGATGGGGTTCACCCGGGTTTTGCCAGGAGTAGCGCTCGTAATCGACGCTTCCATGCGAGGTCTTCGACGCCTTCTCGAGCATGGATTGAATCGGATGGCCCCCCGTGGCGTCCTGCAGGTTCAGGACATTCTTCCCATCCTGCTGCCCGCCCTTGGAAAAGATGTAGACCCCCTTCGTGTTGCCGGCAGCCTCGATGACAAAGGCATACCCGGTCTTGCCGACAATGGTGTTCGCGACCAACTGCCGGATGTCCTCCGTCGTGTCGCCGAGGGAATCGCCAAGGAAGAGCATGCCGATGACCTTCTCCTTGCGGGCATCCCAAAGAGGCGCGTACTCGGTGAGAAACCATTCATCGAGAACGAGCGCGCGCCCGCGGTAGGTCTCTCCACGCAGCACGGTGTTGAGCACTTCATTCTCGGTTCCGTCGCGATTGCGGCAGGGAATGTACGTGCCGATCGCCCGTTTGCCGGCGCCATTGGTCACGGTGGTGCTCACCCGGAGCATGTCACCGGCGTCGTTCATGCGCTGGAAGATCGTCACGTGCTCGTGCGTGAAGCGCTCGATGTCATCCACGATGGGGGAGGGAACCTCCGCGGCATCGTTCTGGCCGAGCCACGCGGCGCCGGCGAGCAACCGGGGCAGTGTGACGCTCCGGGTGGTCTGCGTGGCGGGGTCCGTGGCCTGCCACTCGATGGTCTCCGATCCGAGTGTCAGCGCTCCGACACGCGTCAGGTGCTCGAGGCCAATCTTCGAACTGTAATCGAGACGCTTCTGGGCGCCGGCCTGGAAGGCCTCCACCGCGCGGTACAGCGTCGCAACCGTCGTTTGCGCCTCCTGGTGCGCCTGCTTTTGGATGAGGATGTCCGAAAGCGTCGCGTGAAGGGCGCGCTTCTGGATCATGACGATGGTCAGGGTGATCGCGGCACTCGCGGCCACCAGTGAGACACCCATGACGTTGATCTTCGTCGTGATTTTCATTTGTCAGTGATTTGAAAGTGATCCGGCAGATGCTTCAGAAGTCCTGGACGGCCGCGACCGTGCGCAGGCCGGCAATCAGGCGGTCGCGGTCCAGCTTGACCTGGTACTCCGTGATGCCCACGGCCTTGCCGCGCGCGATGTCCTCCTCGCTGGCCAGCGAGGTCAGGGCGATGATCGGCAACCGCGAGAATCGATCGTCCGCGCGGATCCGCTGGGCGAGACCGAGTCCAGACAGGCGCGGCATTTCGATGTCGGTGACAACCGCCATGACGCGGTCGGCGTTCTTCTGGAGTAAATCCCAGGCCGCCTCGCCGTCCGGCGCCGCCAGGACGTTGTAGCCTTCCTGGTCCAGGTATTTCTTCACCTGGGCGCGGAAGAAGTCGGAGTCCTCCGCCAGCAGGACCGTCGGGGCTCCGGCGGGAGACGCGGGTGCCGCCGTGGTTCCGAGCGGTTCGGCGGCAATCGCCGGCGCGGGGGCCCACTCGGGAAACGCGGCATCCACCAGTTCGAACACATCGGCAATGAGCGTTGTGCGATCACGAATGATCGCGGACCCGGCGATTCCTCTCTGGCGGTGCGTGACCTGATCGATCACGTCCGTGCTCTCGACGACGTCCACGGGCATTGCGCCCAGGAGGCCGATTTCCCTCCCGCGCACGGTCGAGACGATCACGGCGAGGTCCCGGGCCGCGCCGATCGGTTGAACCTCTGCCACATCCGACAGCGTCACCAGCGGCAGAGAGCCGCCCCGGTATTTCATCGTCCGCCGGCTGCCGAGGCACTCCACCTGTTCCGGAGTGATGCGTTCGATCCGCAACACCGTGTCGAGGGGCGTGGCGCAGACCTCGTCCGGCGCGTTGTGGAACAGGAGCATGGGATGGATGTTCTCCAACCGCGCGCGCTCTTCCTCCTCCGCGCGCGCCGCATCCTGACGGGCATCGAGCAAGCTGCTCAACTCCGCCTTGGCCGCGAGCCCACCCACGTCCAAAATGAGCGCGACTTTCCCGTCCCCCAGGATGGTCGCGCCGGCGTATTCGCACAGTTTCTTGAGGTGGCGTCCCATCGGTTTGACGACAATCTCCTCCGTGTCGTGAAAGGCGCCCACCACCAGCCCATAGGGAACGGTACCCGTCGTCACGACGGCGATTTCGAGAGGACCCGCCGGCGTCCGCTGGGAGGAGGGGTCCACGGGCGCGTTTGAGGTGTCCAAAGGAACACCCAGGAACAGGTCGAGTCGAACGAGAGGCAGGATGCGATCGCGAAGCCTCAGGACCTCCGCGTTTCCCACGGCTTCGATCCGGTCATTCACCTCCTCGGCCCGCACCCGAAGCAGTTCCTGGACATTGACCTGCGGGACGGCAAAGCGCTCGTCTCCGACGGAGACGATCAGCGAGGGGATGATGGCCAGGGTCAGCGGCAGCTTGATGCGGATCGTGGTCCCCTTTCCGACCTCCGACTCGATGTCGGCCTTGCCGCCGAGCCGGTCGAGATTCGTCTTCACCACGTCCATGCCGACGCCGCGGCCGGACACATCGGTGACCTTGTCCGCCGTCGAGAGTCCCGGCAGGAAAATCAACGCGATCTTTTCCTGGTCGCTCATCCCACGGACGTCGTCGGCGGAGATGAGTCCCTTCTTCACCGCCGCCTCCGCCACCTTCTGCGGCTGAATCCCCTTGCCGTCGTCGGCAATCTCAACCACGACCTGCCCCGCCTCGTGCCGCGCCTCGATCCGGAGGGTTCCGCCGCTTCTCTTTCCGGCGCGCACGCGCTCGGCGGGTGTCTCGATGCCGTGGTCGACAGCATTGCGGACGAGATGGGTGAGCGGATCGGAAAGGCCTTCAATGAGGCTCCGGTCCAGGGCGACTTCCTTCCCGCGGATGTCGAGCGTGATCTCCTTGCGAAGGGAATTCCCCACGTCCCGTACCAGCCGCGGAAACTTGCCGAAGACGTTCCCGATCGGCTGCAGCCGCGTCCGCATGATCGCGTCCTGAAGATCGGACGTCACCTGGTTGAGGCGCTGATCGGCCACCTGGAGCGACTGAAGGTCGTTCTGCGCCACCGCCGAACGCAGTTGGTTGCGGCTGAGCACGAGTTCGCCCGCCAGGTTCATCAGGGATTCGAGAAGGCCGACACTCACCCGAAGGGTCTCGTCCGCCGCGCTTGCCGTGTAGCCGCCGGCAGGAGACGCGGAGGCTTCCCCCTGCGCCGGCGCTTCGGGCGCGGAGTTGGCGCGCGCGCCTGCGCTGACCGAGGCCGCGATCGACGAGACCGCGGAACCGGATCCAGCCGGCGCCGGCTCCCCCAGCCGGTGGCACGGCTCCTCGGGGACGCATGGCGACTCCGCCGAATCGCGAGGGGCCTCGACGCCCGTCGTGCGGTCGGGTTCAACGGCGGGAGCTGGAATCGGGTTCCGAACTTCAGCCGTATTCGCCGCGCGCGTCGTGGCCAGGAATGCCGTCGCCGATGGGTTGAAGGGATCGAAAAGAAGCTGGATGTTTTCCTCGCTGACTCCGAGCAGTTCCGGCACGAGGTGAAGCCCGAGGGATGTCGCGAACACCAGCCGCATTGGGACCCGGTTCGCGATGCTCCCGTCGAGTGTTCCCACCGCATCGAAATCCATCAGGCAGTCCAGGATTTCGCCGGTCTCCGCGAGTTCGCGGAAGACGTGAAGGAGGTTGAGACCCTTCTTTTCAACGTCATGAATCAGGTCGTAAGCGACACAATACACGCACTGCCCGGACCGGCGGGCGCGGTCGATGTCGACCTCGGCGAGGGTGATCAGGCGTTCGCCTCCGGGGGGTTGAAGATCGATCTGCCGCGTCAGTGCGGTCTTCTGATCGCCGTCGAGGTACGAGGAGGCCAGCCCGGTGAGGTTGACCAGCAGATCCGCCGTGTCCGCCTGCTCGCTCTCCGCGGGCGCATTGATCATCTCGCGGAGTTTGTCGAAGGCCGCGAGGAGCACATTGGTCACCTCGGCGTTCGGGGACATCTTGCGCGACCGCAACATGTCCAGGACCGTCTCGGCTTTGTGGGCGAGTTCCTTGACCTTCGTGAGACCGAGAAAGCCGCTGCCGCCCTTCAAGGAGTGGGCAGCCCGAAACACCTTGTTGACGAGGGCCTCATCGATGTTCGCGCCTCCCTCTTCGATGGCGAGGAGATCGACTTCGATGGTCGCCAGGTGCTCGCGGGATTCGTTGATGAACTCGTTGAGCAATTCGTCCTGCATGGCGCTCCTTTCAAGCCGGCCGGGCCGAAACATTGAGGCGGGTGACCAACCGCATGCTCTGAAGCAGTTGAAAGAGATCCGGCGAGACGCCACTCACGCTCACCGTTCCTCCTCGCGGCGCCAGCGTGTTCCGCGTGGCAATCAACAGACCGATCCCGCTCGAATCAACCAGCGTGGCGTTCTGCAGGTCGAAGCGCACCTCGCGCACGCCCGGTGGGAGGTTGTGGCGCAGGGCGGCCTGCAGCGACGGGACGACCGATGCCGTCAGGTCTCCGATTAATCGCACACCGCACGACGCGTCCTTCTGTTCAATGACGTAGGCGTCCATGTGACTGCTCATTTTTCTTTGACTCTGTTCGAAACCAGACGGTGATCGTGTTGCCTCGGCGATTGAACCGGACCCGGTCACCCAGGCTCCGGATCATTTCCAGGCCGCGTCCATTCGGTTCGTCCTCGGCTGCGACAGGCCGGTTCCGGCGGACATACGCGGGAACCCCGGGACCTTCATCGGCGACACGGAGCCGGAGCCAGTGCGGCCCGCGGTAAAGCTCCAAGGTCACCCGGGCTCCCCTCAGGTCGGCGTTCCCATGCAGGACGGCGTTGTTAAGGCATTCGCGGGCGACGACCTCCACCGAGAACGCCAGGTGCGACAGGTCTCCCCGCCTCAACAGGCTGCGCACCTCGATGGAGAGACGGTCCACGTCCGCCAGTCGGGCCGGGATCTGTCGCCGAAGTTGCATGCGATGCGTCATGTGGCGTTCACACTTCGACGCACAGCAGGAGGATGTCGTCCGCAAGAACACGGCCGCGTGTCGCGGTCTCGACCACCGAGGCGGTCACGGTGGCCATTGGCTCCTGTCGATGCCCGCTCACCGATTCGCGAAGCCTTCGAAACCCCTCCGGCCTGGAATCCGCACACTCGATCAGCCCGTCCGTGTAGAGAAAGAAACGATCGCCGCGGCGCACCGACAGCTCGACCGTGCCAAAGTTCGCATCGGGAAACGCCCCGAGAACATCCCCTTCGAGCTCAAGAAACACCCATTCCTGGGAGGGCGTCTTCCGCGCGACCAACGCCGGCGGATGGCCCGCGGTTGCCACCGTCAATCGTCCGGCCGCGCGATTCAGACGCGCGTAGATCAAGGTGAAAAAGATCCCCTGCGGCAACACACGGCACAATGACCGGTTCAGACAGGTCAGGATCTCCACGGGGCTGTTGGCGAGGGTGCCAAACTCGCCCACCAACGACTTCAGCGCCGCCGTCCAAAGGGATGACGACAGATCGTGGCCGCTGGCATCCGCAACAAGATAGTCGACGATGGGTCCGCCAGAGCTCACCACGTCGTAAAGATCGCCCCCCGCCGCCAACACCTGCCGCAGGGCCACCTCAAAGTTCGCGTCCGGCAGATCCGCGGGCGACGGCATCAGCGTCTCCTGGGCGCCGGCAAGCCGCTGAATTCGCTCGGCATGAAGTTCCACCAGGGACTCGTACGCGTGCTTCAGCCGAAGATGAGTGCTCACCCGCGCAAGGACTTCTTCCCCCGCGAACGGCTTGGGGATGTAGTCCACCCCCCCGGCCTCGAAACCGCGAATCTTGGTCGACAGCTCTTCGTTCGAGGAAATGAAGAGAACCGGCACGTGGGCCGCGCCCGGAATTGCGTGGAGTTCGCGACAGAGATCCATTCCATTGGCATCGGGGAGATGCACGTCGAGAAGGACGAGGTCCGGTGTTTCCTTCCGCATGCTCGCGACCGCCTCGGACGCGTCCGCGGCCGTGCTCGCGCGAAACCCCGCCCGGCCCAGGATTCCCTGCAACAGGAGGCTGGTCGTGATGTCGTCATCCACCACGAGGACCTGCGGTGCGGGACGTGCCGTTCTCATCCTGGCAGCCCTCGGTCCGCGAATGTCGCGGTGAATTCCCACTTGTCCGCCGGGCGATGGGCGGGAGGACGCGCCGGATCTGGCGGGCGGGTAGCCGGCGTCGTTCCCTGGACCGTCTCACCCACGGTCCGGACCTCAATGTCCTCGTGACCGCCGGGGAACGTGGCGGACCCTTCGGCCCTAGCCCCGTTTCTGTGTTCCGGCGGGCTCGCCTGCGCGACGGCTCTCAACAGGTCGTGAACCGGCTGGAGGGCATTGGCGGCCTCCGAAGCGAAGCCCGGCCGGGAGAGCGCCTCCTGGGCGCCTTCGCGAAGGCGGACCTTCAGGTCTCCCACGTCATGGAGAATCCGGAGTGTGGTGTCGCGATACGCATGGAGCTGTTGCTCGATTTGCGATCCCTGCCCACCGAGCCACGCCTGCTCGGCGCCGGTGAGCTCCCTCAGTTCGGCGCTCCCGCTCACCATCCTCTCAAAATCCGACGTCAGCCGGTCGAGTTCGATCGCGGCCTCCTCGTTGAGGGCGGCGGCCTCGTCGGCGATATTGCAGGTCCTCTGCGAAAGGACCTCGAGTCCTGTTCCCGCCCCGATATTGGCCGCCTGGATCTGCGCGTTGAGGGCGATCATCCGGATGTTGCCGGAGAGACGCCGCATCGTTCCCGTGAGATTGGAGGCCAGACTGCCCAATGGCCGAATCGCCTCGTGGGTCTCGGTGTGAACCGCGAGGAGGCTGTCCGTCAGGACCCGGATGTCCGCCAGGGTGTTCAGGACCACCTGGACCATGCCATCCTCGGCCACCGAGATCCCGCGGGTGTTGCGCAGGGTCAGGCAATCGTCGTCCAGGGCCTCGACTCCCCGGATCAGGGCGCGCATCCCGTTCCGGCAATCGCCCTCTCCACGCGTCAGGTCCTCCGTCACCTTCGCGACCGCGGAAGCCAGGCCGCGGGCGATCGCTCCAACCGTGGCGAACTCGAGTTCCCGTCCGCCTGGAGGAATCCTTTCGGAAGGCGCTCCATGCCCACCCAGATTGGACTGGATCCGGACGATCGCCTCGGCGACGCGCCGGAGCCTTTGTCCGACGGAGACTCCAAGGTCCAGGAAGCTCGTGAGCCTCCCGATTTGCTGGTGAAGGGACCGGGTCGTGCCGGTCAACCTCCCATCCGTGCCGCGGTTCTCCGTCAGCGCCTGCTGCATCTCGGCAAGCACGGCCTCCAAGGCCTGTGTGCGCTCACGGGCAACGCGCTGGTGATCCTGCAACTGGGCCGCGAGGCGCTGAACCAGGCCGTCGATGGTCCGCCGCGCATCCTGCAGACTTTTGAATTGCTGATCGAACAACTCCGCCACCCGGTGATGAAGTTGTTCAATATCCTGGGTGAGCGAACTGAAAACATGCTGCACCTCGGCAGGTAGCGAAGCGGACTCGACGCGAAAGAATGTCTGGATGTACCGCAGGGGCGCGACCGCGCGCTGAAGCGAAATCTCCAGCCGCCGGAGGTCGGCGAGTCCCTTCTGGTGCCGGCGCAAAAGATCGAGGACCTCCGAGGACCGGTGTTCGGCGGTCTCGAGAAACTCGACGGGTCGGCGGAGTTGGGTCATGGCCTCCTGGAGCACCTCCTTCCCGGTCACCCGGCCGGTCGCAAGCCCCAACAGTTCCTCGCTGTTCGAAACCATTTCGTCGGCAAGGCCGCCAAGTCGACGCGCATCCTCGCCCAGGCCTTCGAAGGATTTCTCGAGACGCGCCGCTACCTCCTCCGTCCGCTGCCGCATATCCGGAAGATCCCGTTGCGCTTCCCGGAGGCGACGCACAGGACTCCTCCACCACCCATTCACCAACCTCGCAAGAACACGTCCGCGGCCACCGCCCCGGAGGAATCCGCGGCCGTTGCGTTTCTTGATGGAAAGATACCGACTCACGTTGCGTGCCGTGCCCGCATTCACATCGGTCAGGACTCCATTTCTCTTAAGTTCTCACAGAGGGGAGAGCGGCGCCTCCCGGCTGAATGCCGGTGCGGCAGTTGGAAAACAGACACTTAACTTCACGCGCCAGTATCCGATATCCCCAGGAGGGACCTGCCCGATCCGCCCTGGACACAAGGTCGGGTGACCCCGGGGGACATGCCCCGAGGGAGCCGATCTCACCCGGCCATGAATCAAGCGAGACAAAGGGAGAACCGGCCGTCGGCGGCACCCGCCCTCGTCCGCGGCCATGTCCTGGCCGTCGATGACGACACCGTTGCCCGCCGCCTCCTCGAGCGCATGCTCACCTGCTGTGGGTATGACACCGAGGTCGCCTCCAGTGTTGACGAGGCCCTGTCCCGGCTTGCGGCGCGGCCGCAAGGTCACTTCGACTGCATCGTAACCGACTACCAGATGCCCGGGCTGACCGGACTCGACCTCCTCGCCCGGGTCCGCATCCAGGATGCGACCCTCGCCTCGATCGTCGTCGCCGGCGGCGGCGAGAAGGACCTCGTCGCGCAAACCCTGCGAAGCGGCGCGACCAACTACCTGGACAAACCCTATCGCCGCGAAGAACTCGACGCGGCCGTCGCCCAGGCGATCGCAATCACCCACCGTCAGCGTGAGCTGGCCCGTGCCGAGACCGATGCCGCCGCCGTTGCCAGGGTCCAGCGCCGGTTGCTTGGTGGACGCCGCTTCGACATGCGCCGTGGCGTCCGATTCCGTCACCTCCCCATGCGCGGCGCCGGTGGAGATTTCCTGTTGGTGTTCGATCTTCCCGACGGCGACCTCCTGGTGCTGGCCGGCGACGTCTCGGGTCACGATCTCCAGGCGGCATTCATCTCCGCGTACTTCCAGGGAATCTTCCGGGGCATGCTCGAAAAGCGGACGCCGGTCGCCGAGGTCCTCAGCTTTTTCAATACATGCCTCCTCGAAGATTGGAACGGCGGCGGCGGCTCGCGATTCGACATCCCCACCTCGCTTTGTGTGTTCGCCGCGGTTCTCCGACCCGCCGCAGGTTCCGGGACGGTATTTTGCGGCGGTTTCCCGGAGGCCCACTTCGTGGACCCCTCCGGGAACGTGATGTCGTGCGGGATTGGCGGGGGCAACCCCATGGGATGGTTCTCCGATTCCATTCCTGCCGCCACCGATCTCAACCTTCCCCCGAATGGCTCGCTGGTGGTTTGGACCGATGGTCTCGAAGACCACGCCGAAAACCTCGGAGTGAGCCCATGGAGCCTCGCCTGCGCCCTGCTGCTCGACGAGACCGAATCCTCTCCTCGGGCCCATCTTGGAAGCGCGACCGATGACATCCTGGTGGCCTTTGTGCCGACCGGAACTGCGACGCCCGAGGACGGTCTTCCGCTCCTTGTCGATACCTACTCCGGAGACCAGGCCGACGGCGTTGACTCCCTTCAAGCGCATTGGCACCGGTGCATCTCGCTGGGGGTCCCGCACGCCCACGGGGAGTGGATCCTCGAGGTGCTCCTCTGCTTGAGGGAGGCGGTGCTGAACGCCCTTCGCCACGGCTGCCAGGGGCGCGCCGATCGGAACGCAACCCTCCAGGTCCACTACCACCACCGGGAACGCCTGCTGAAGGCCATCGTTGAAGACCCGGGCAGCGGTCACGCCTTCGACTGGCGAAAACTCGACGCCGTCCTCGGCCGGGAATTCATTGCCGCCCACCGCGGCCTTAGCCTCATGCATCACTTCGCGCGTTCCGTCCGCTCCGAACGCTCCGGCGCGCGCCTGGTTCTCGAACTTGCCTGTCCTGATCCGCCATGAACTCGACCCTCGACGAAACCGTTCTCACGCTCACGGTGCCCGGTGACCTGCTGAGCACAACAATCGACGCCTTGCGGCCGCAGGTCAGCACGGTCCTGCAAGCAATCCCGGTGTCGGCGACAAACCGGTGCATTCTCGAAATCGAGCTGCGAACGACGCGATTGATGGATTCAGCCGGAGTGAACTTTCTGGTCGGCATCCTGCGCGCCTGCGCCGGGCGCGACATCAGGATCCGCGTGCGGCTGACCAGCCACCTCGTGCACCGCACCTTGCTCTTCACCCGGCTCGATAAACACATGGAACTGATTCTCGAGGATTGAGGGGCAGACGCCTCTCCGCGCATCGCGATCGGTTCCTGGGAGCCCGTCTGAAGCCTGGCATCCGGGGCCCGCCGCCCCGATCGCCATCAGGCGTCACCCCGCGACGCCCTTTGACCCAAACGTTTGCCCCTGCCGCGGAATGCTGCCATGAATCTGTCCTCGTGCTGCGCAACGCCACGGCTCCGCAATCCAGGGGTCACGCGGTCCTGACACTGATCTGGACCGTGCTGATTCTCGGTGCCGCGGTCTTCTATCTCACCCACCGCGACAGGTTCTCGGCGGACCGCATCGCCGAATCCCTTCGGGTCTTCGGCCCGGCGCTCCTCGTCGGCTACGTCGCGATCTCCGTCGCGCGCGCCTTTTTCCTGATTCCCAGCACGCCATTCGTCCTGGCAGGGGGTCTCCTGTTTCCCGACCGGCCATTCCTGGTCATCACGATCAGCCTCGCCGGTATCGCCCTGTCGGCGACCCTCATCTATTACTTCTCCGATTGGATGGGCTTTCGCAGGCACCTGGATCGGCTCTCCAAGCCCATGCTGAATCGAACGGAGAACCTCCTGACGGGCCCCTTTGGCTTCCTCTGCCTCGTCGGCTGGGCCTTCTTTCCCTTGGTGCCCACCGACGCCGCGTGCTACGTCGCCGGCATGGTTCGCATGAATTTCGGGCGATTCCTCGCCGCAATCTGTCTCGGCGAACTCGTCATTTGCACAATCTATGTCCTTGCGGGACATGGAATCCGGCAATGGCTCCTTCCCACGGCTTGAAGCACAGGCGCGAATCCCGATTTGCCACGCTCCCAGCCCGTCGGTCGCCACGAGGCCCGCCCGCCCTCATTCCCGAATAAGCCGACAAGCTGAACCGTCGCGGCCTCTGAGATTTCCTCGCTCGCGACCACCCTGAAGTTGAACGAGTCCTGCCCGAAGGCATCCGGAAAGGGAACGTAGATCAGGTCCGGCGGTTCGCCCGATAATGTGCCACGCGCCGGACCAGAGAGGATCTCGAACGTGACGGGCTCTCCTCCGGCGTCAATGCCAACCAGTTTGACCGGCACCGATTGATCCTCGATCCCGTCCACACGGGCACCCAGGGCGACGGGGCCGTTCTCCCACGCCAGCACCTCGGCGATCTCGTAGGCCAGTTGTGCGGTCTTCGTTGCCGTCTCCAGTCCCACCACCGCCGACTGAAACTGGCGGATCTTGTCGTGGGACCCCTTCTTCCGTTCCAGGGCGGCAATCGCCCAATCGAGGTCGCCCTTTGCGGCATCGATGTTGTACAGCGCGAGGTAGGCTGCGTTCCGCGCCTTGATGATGTCCGAGATCGCCTGCTGGATCCGCCCAGGAGACGCGCGCTTGCCCGTCCACCTCGGCGGCTTGACGAAGCCCGCCGGGCCGAGGGTGTACTCGATCCAGAGGTTCGTCTGGCTCGAATACCCGGGATCGAACGGATTTGGTTCGAGCTCGAGGTCTATACCCGCGACCCGGGCCTTGGTGATGAAGTTGAAGTCCGAGATCCCGTTGGCGTCGACCCCTTGGTCCCGATGCCGATGGTGGGATTGGCGGCGTCCGCCCACGCCTCGTTCCCAACCATCATGTACAGGTCGTTGAGATAACCCGCCGCCAGCAGCGGGGCGTCATTCGCCGGCCAGCCGCGAGGCCTCCTGGATGCGCGCAAGCATCAGATTGAATGTTCTTGTCAGCAGGCTCATCTCCACGCTGCGTTCCTCCAGAACGCGGACGGAGTAATCCTGCCGGTCCGCGATGTTCTGCGCGGTGCGCGTCGGCCGAAGGACCGGATCGGAGACCAGGTGTTGGAGCCAGTTCGAAAGCAGCACGGCGATCGCCGAGCCCAGGACCACGACGAAGAATTTGGCACAGCGCGCTGAAGCGGAACTCCCTCGACGGCAGGTGTATTCATCAGGCGACCCGGATCCTTCAGCGCTATGGGCTTGCCGCGCGCGCCTCCCTTCCGGCCCGGAGAAACCCGGGTGGAGACACAAAACGGAGCCATCTGAACGCTCTCCATTCCTATCGGAAGGGTGAATGGGAGGATTAAGAGCCCGTCTGAAAATGAGGAGGGGCCCTTCCTCTTCTTCGTCAGGCTCCAACCTGCCTTCCATCATGTCTCGGCGGTCGGACCCCAAAAAAAACAGTCCGCCATGGTGAAGCGATCAGGGGTTCAGCCGATAAGGCGTATATGGGATGAGGCGACGGCCCGCACGGGAAAAGTCCGGCCCCAGCCCCCCGCAAGGTTGAGATCTATGACCAGTTTGACACTCGGGAAACGGATTGCCCTCGGCTTCGGAATTCTAATCCTCCTTTCCGCCGCTCTCGGCTTGGTGGCAGTCGTCGCCATGAAATCGTCGAGAGCGGAGGCGAACCGCCTGGCCAAGGGGTTTGTTCCGGAGGCAAAGGTCGCGCAAGACCTGGGGACTTCGCTCGACGCCGCCGAACTCGCCATTCGCACGTATGGTCTGACCGCGGACGAGGCCGCCCTCTCCGATGCCCAGAAGGCATTGGCCGAGGCCCACCACCATACGGACGCCGCGCGCAAACTCGCCGACGCCAATCCGGATCTGGTCATGCTTCGAACAAACCTCCGCGAATTGGAACCCTCGCTGCAGGCCTATGAAGGCCTGGTCTCCCTCACCGAGGCGCAAAACAAACAGATTCTCGAGGCCCGCGCGACCCTTGACCGGTCTGCCGCCGATTTCATTCAGAACATCGACGCCCTCATCGCGGTCCAGCGCTCCAGGCTCGACAAGGAGATCGAGTCATCGGAAACCGCCGGCGCTCTCCATGAGCGCCTGAAGAAACTCACCGTCGCATCGGAGATTCGCGGCAGCGGAAATGCCGCCAGGATCTCCGTGTTCAAGGCCCAGGCGCTGCGCGCGCCCCGGCTCGTGGAGGACGGACTCAGGAATCTGGACGCCATGGACGCCTCTTTCGTGACCCTGCTCGGACTGTTGAAAATCCAGGCGGACGTCGACGAGGTCAAAAAGGTTCAGAGTGACGCCGTCCGTTATCGCGACGCCATGAAGGCGATCATGGACGCCGATCTGCGTCTCTCCGTGCTGACGTCGAACCAAATCAGCGCCGCCGCACAACTCGGGCGTCTCACGACGGAAACCGCGGAAACCGGTATGAGTCGCACGGTCGAATCGGCCAGCGACTCCGCGCACAAGCTCGCGCTGGCTTCCACCACGATCCTCTTTGGCCTCGCAGCGGCGGTGGCCATCGGCATCGGGGTTGCGATCCTCATCGTTCGAAACGCAAGCCGCGTGCTCGTCGGCGTCGCGCGTTGCCTCGAAGACGGCTCGAACCAGGTCTCCGCCGCGTCCCACCAAGTCTCCTGCGCCAGCCAGTCCCTCGCGGATGGCGCCGGCGAGCAGGCGGCCGCGCTCGAGCAGACCAGCTCGTCCCTCGAAGAAATGGCCAGCATGACACGGCAGAACTCCGAGAGCGGTCGGAAGGCCAACGAACTCAGCAACCAGGCCCGACAGGCCGCCGAACGCGGCGCGACCGACATGACCGTGATGAACGAGGCCATGAACGAGATCAAGGCCTCCAGCGACGACATCGCGAAGATCATCAAGACCATCGATGAAATCGCCTTCCAGACGAACATCCTCGCGCTGAATGCCGCTGTCGAAGCGGCCCGCGCGGGCGAAGCCGGCATGGGCTTCGCCGTCGTGGCCGACGAGGTCCGGAACCTCTCCCACCGCAGCGCCCAGGCCGCCAGGGAAACCGCCACCAAGATCGAAGGCGCCATCGGCAAGACCGCGCAGGGTGTCGAGATCAGCGGCAAGGTCGCCCGTACCCTCACCGAGATCGTGGGCAAAACCCGGGAGGTCGACGAACTTGTCGCCCAGGTCGCCCGCGCCTCCGTCGAACAGTCCCAGGGCATCGCCCAGATCAATACCGCCGTCGCCGACATGGACAAGGTGACGCAAAGCAATGCCGCGAGCGCGGAGGAAAGCGCCAGCGCCGCGGAGGAACTCAACGCGCAGGCCACTGCCATGAAGGAGTCCGTTGGAGAATTGCTCCGGCTCGTTCAGCGCAGTCGTCCCGCATCCCCTCAATCGCACTCCGCACCTGCAGCCCGAACCAGCCCGTCAGCCAACTCGACCTCCCACGCCAGCCAGCACCCCCCGTCGCCGAAAAGGACGGCTGCCCTCCAAAGTTCGGAGGCTGGCATGCGCGCCGAGCAGCCTCTCGATTCTCCCGATCGCAAGTCCCTTGCGATGCCTTCCGACAATCGGAACTTCACGGATTTCTGAGCCAGGCCACGGGCCTGCGGCGAATCAGCCTGTCCTCCCTTCCGCAAGTCTCCAGGCAGACGTTCCAAAGGGGGTCGGAGCCGACACGCCCCAGCCTGCCGCGTGTTCCGCGATCCGACGTCCAGTTACTGCCCCCAATGCGTGACGGAATCGAAGAGCGACGCGAGCGGCCCCGCCACGAGCGGCGCGAGCATGACGGCCACCCGCGGCAGTTGATCCCCCAATGAGAATCTCAATCCCTGCTCACCCAGCCATTTCTCAGGATCCGCCGATCTCTCCGCTGGAACCTTCCTCCGCAACAGCAGGGCGCGCTGTCTCAGAATCAGCATCGCCGGAAGATATCCTGCCACGATCATCAGGGAAAACGTCAGGCCCCAGTAAATCGTCACCGAAAAGGATCGGTCCCAGACCGACCCAAAGGTAGGCACGTTTCTTCACAGAAATTCAGCGAGACCCCGCCGCACCCGTCGGATCCATTCCACCTTGATTGCGGGTTCCTGATTGTTGCGGGAAGCCGCCTCCGGTACATGGGATCGATGGCGAAAATATCTTCGATGGCGCTTTGCGCGCTTTTGGGCCCGGCTCCATGTCACGCGGCCGGGCCGGCGCCCGAAATGGAGATCTCGCGCGGTGCCCTCCGCATGCGCATCTATTTGCCCGACGCGACCACCGGCTTCTACCGCGGCACCCGGTTCGACTGGTCCGGGATGATCGGAAACCTCGACTTCGCCGGTCACCCCTATTACGGCCCGTGGTTCGACCGGGTCGATCCCAACGTGCACGACTTCGAATACCATGGCGCCGACATCGTTGCCGGTCCCTGCACCGCCGCCACGGGTCCAGCCGAGGAATTCACGGCCAATGGCAAACCCCTGGGCTTTGACCAGGCCAATGTCGGTGGGACGTTTGTCAAGATCGGTGTCGGCGCTCTCCGTAGACCGGACACGGCCCCGTATGATCCGTTCCGCCTCTATCCGATTGAAGTCGCGGGGACATGGCGGACCCGTCGGACATCCGACGGCGTCGAGTTTGAGCATCTCCTGCAAGACCCCTATTCAGGCTACTCGTATGCATACCGCAAGACAGTATCCGTCCAGGAAGACGGTCGCCGTCTGACGCTGGATCATCACCTGCGCAACACCGGTCGGCGGGACATTCAGACCAGCGTCTACAATCACAATTTCCTCTTTCTCGACCGCACCCCGCCAGGTCCGGACGTCACCCTCACATTTCCCTTTGAAGTTCGCGCCACGCGTTCCGACGCCGGCGCGCTCGCGGTTGCGCGTGGAAATCAGATCACCTTTCTTAAAAGGCTCGACGGAAGGGACAGGGTCTACCTCGGCATTGAAGGATTCGGCGGTGAACCGACGGACTACGACATTCGCATCGAGAACCGAAGCCTGGGCAGCGGTATAAGGATCACCGCCGACAAGCCACTGTCGCGGCTCGCGCTTTGGGCCATCCGCGCGCCGCTCGCGATCGAACCGTTCATTGACATGACCCTCGCGCCCGGAGAGGAGTTCTCATGGCGGATCCGCTATGATTTCTACACCACGCCGAACGGGGACTCCAAACTCCGTGCGGAATGAAAAACCTGCCCCTTTCCCGCCCTCTCCCGTCCGGGCGGAAGGCTGCCCCAAGATCGGATGAGGCTCGCGATCGGCTGATTTCCCGGGCAATGGCGAGCCCCCTGCTTTTTGAACGGGCTGCCAGGAAAGGCGATGTATGAGGCATTGGATTGTGTTAGCCAACGCAGAATCCTTTTCCAATACTGCGGGATGCGTTCGACGCGAGACCGGCTCCGACCGCGATCGTCGATGGCGAACCCTTCCATTGGATCCCCTTCCTCGTTCTCCCTCCCGCAGGTGCTTGCTCTCGTCGAGGACAAACTCCGGTCCGTTGACAGCCTCCTGCGCGAGACGCTCACCTCGCCCGAATCCACGGTTCCGCACATCGGACGGTTTCTGACGGAAGGCAGCGGCAAACGGGTTCGATCGATCCTGCACCTTCTCTGCGCGCAGGTGTGTGATTACCAGGGCCCTCATGATGTCACCCTGGGCGCGGTCATCGAGATCATCCACCTCGCCTCCCTGATCCACGATGATGTCATTGACGAGGCTGACACACGCCGCGGCCGCCCCTCGACGCATCGCACCTGGGGCACCACGATCAGCGTCCTCTTTGGAGATTACCTTTATGGCAAGGCCATGGAACTCGCCCTCCAGGCGGGTAAACTCAGCATCATCCAGAGCCTCGCCTCCGTCACCTCCCGCATGGTCTCCGGACAGATGCTCGAAGACACCTGCGCGCAGCGTCTCGACATCACCGAGAACGAATATCTCAACCTCATCGAGAGAAAGACCGCCGCCCTTTTTGCCTGCTCTTGTGAGATGGCCGGACTGCTGGCCGAATGTGACCCACCTGCCCTCGATCATCTGCGCGCCTATGGCCGGACCCTCGGCCTCGCGTTTCAGATCGTCGACGATCTCCTCGATTTCACCGGCGAGCCCGGGACCCTGGGAAAACCGTCGGCCATGGATCTTCGCGAGGGAAAGATCACCCTTCCGGTGATCGACCTTCTTCTTGGCGCCTCGCCAGCCGAGAGGAATCTGGTCCGCCGCATTGTCCACCATGAAGACGCCAACGGTGAAGAACTTGACGCGCTTCACCATGTCCTTCGCGACAAGGGTTCGCTGGATCGCACCCATGCCCGGGCGGCGGAACTCGCCAGCCAGGCAAAGGGACAAGTCGCGGGTTTCGAGGAAACGCATTCCCGCCGCGCCCTCGAGTTCCTTCCCGATTTGCTGTTGCGCCGACAGGGTTGAGCCGTGCCGCGTCCCGGCCGAGCCTGGCGTTTTCCCATCGGTGCTCACCGGGCGTCACCGCCGCACCGCAAGGAGCCTCAGGCCACTCCCCGGACGCAAGGTTACCCAGGGTTCCGGTGTGACCCTGCTCGAGTCCGCGGGGACGAAGCGGAAGCGCTGGATAATGGATGTCAGCACGAGTTGACTTTGAAACATCGCCGATTCACGCCCGACGCAGACCCGCGGCCCGCCTCCGAAGGGAAGAAAGACATAATGATGGCGCTGCTGGCGGGGACCGGATGCGAATCGCTCCGGCCGAAACTGCTCGGGCTCCTCCCAGAACTCGGCAAGGCGATGAGTCACATACGGACTGACAAGCACGAGCGACCCGGCCGGGATTCGAAACGGCCCAAGAGCGACGTCCGCGGTCGGCGTTCGACTCAGGATCCAGACCGGCGGGTACAGCCGCAGGCTTTCGTCAATGACCATCCTGACCTGGCCGAGATGCTTCAAATCACCGCTCGTCGGCAGGCGCCCGTGCAGTCGGTGTTGAATGTCGGCGTGGAGTCTGGCATCCGCCTGGGGATGCGATGCGAGCAGGTGGAGCGTCCAGGCCAGCAGCGCGGCCGTCGTCTCGTACCCGCTCAGCAGGAGGGTGAGGATTTCGTCCCGCTTCTCCTGCGCCGTCTCCCAGATGCCGCCGGCTCGCGGCGTCTCGAGAATCGTAAGGAGCGGTCCCGCCGCAGCCTCCGAACGATGGCGCCCCCGCAGGAGTTCGTCGGCGACCCCGTTCAGAGACGCAACCGCCTTCCAGCAACGGGAGTTCGCCGGCGTCCAGAGCCACGGGAACAGCGAGGAAATCCGCCAGCTTCCAAACTGCTCGTTCAAAAGGGAAAACGCCCGGTGGATCGCGCCGGTTTGCGATGCGAGGTCGGACCCCAGAAGGCCGCGCCCTGTCGCGCGAATCGTCAGCGACGCCATCTCCTGGAGGACATCGAATTCAAATCGATCCCCCCGGGCCTCCCAGTCCTCCAACAAAATCCGGATTTCCTCCAGCAGGAAGGCCTCGCTGTTCTGAGACTGGCCTGGACCAAAGAGTGGCTGAACCAACACCCGCTGATGGCGCCAGCGCGGGCCGTCGCTCGCGAGAAGTCCGCGTCCAATGACAGGACGGAGTCGGCGGTAATGGATGTTCTCCTTGCTGAAGGCCGCGGCCTTGTCGACGAGGACGCTCCTGATCAGATCGGGATCACTCACCAGGTACGCGCTGAACGGCCCCATCCGGATGCGCGTCACGGGACCGTACCGCCGAGCGCATGCCGCCAGGAATCCAAGGGGATCCGCCCGGAACTCGCGCAGGTTTCCAAGCAGGAACTGGCCTTTCGGACCCTCAGGAAGCCTCCGCCCGTGGACACCCGGGGGCATATCGCCCTGACTGGCATCGGAACGAGCGATCTGCCTGGCCATGGGACACACGGGCTCGCCGCTGGATGACTCCCATGAATCAGGAAACCCCCAATGCATCTTCATGCCTCGGATCTGCCGGGAATCCCGTGGATAGACGGTCGATGAACGGAATGCAACAAGCGATCATCGACTATTACACGAAGGCGGGCCGCGACTATCTCTCGTGGAGCCGCAAGGGGAACATGCATTTCGGCTTCTATCGCCTCGGCATGAATCCATTCGCGCTCGAAGGCATGCTCGAGCAGATGAACCGCGAGATCCTCAGCCGCCTGACCGCCGATCGGCAACCGCGGCGGATCCTCGACCTGGGTTGCGGCCTCGGAGCCACCATGCGCCTCGCGGCCCGGACCTTCCCCGGCGCGCGGATCACCGGATTGACCCTGGTGCCCTGGCAGGCGTCCGCGGCGCAACAACTCGCGGCGCAGGAAGGAATCGACGGGGTCGAGTTCCTCGTCGCCGACTTCACCCGCGCCCCATTCGAGGACGAAACCTTCGACGCCGTCTACGCCCTGGAGAGCACCTGTTACGCCCCGGGATCGGATAAATGGGCCCAGGTGCGCGAAATGCATCGGCTGCTCAAACCGGGCGGTCGCTTTGTCCTCGCCGACGCGTATCTCAAAACTGACCGCCGGATGTCGCGGATCACCCGCGCCTGCTATGCGGCCTTCTGCCGTTGCTGGGCCCTGGATAGTCTCGGCAGCCTCCGGGAAGTCCTCGGCGCCCTCGCGCGCCTTGAGTTTCAGGATGTCGTCGCGACCAACATCTCGAAGAATGTGACGCCGTCCGTGTTCCACGTCCCATTACGAACCCTCGCGTTCGGTGTGCGCGAAATCCTGCCACGCGCCTGGAGGATCGATCGGCGGCGCTGGCGGCATCTGCTCGGCGGCTTATGGCTCATGCTGTTCACCATCGACCGGACGCGATCCGGATATTTCATGGTGTCCGGAACCAAGCCCCTTGGAGCCTGTCCTGCCGGAAGGGACCGGTAAGAGACGTCGTCGGCCCGCGAAACGTCGGGTCAATCCCCGCTCGTACACGGCGTAATTTGCCCCGAAAATGCGCCCGAGCCGCCGTCCTTCGAGACACCCGTAGAGAACCGCGTACATCGCGTTGATCAGGACGATCAGATAGGAAATCCGCGTGTTCACGATCGTCGCCAGCGCGCCGGAAAAGAGGACGCCCGACCAGAAGAGGGGATGCGGAAAAAAAGCATAAATGCCGCGGCTGACGGGCACGAAATGCCCCGGAGGACGGAATTCCGCCAGAAAGGCGGCGTTGCCAATGCCGATGTCTCGAATTGCGGTGATCATGATGATCATCGCCACGACTGCGACCCCAATCGCGACGCCAAGCCTCGCCGCCGCCTGGGGTTCGCTCAGGTACGCACCGCGCGAATCCCAAAGCCGCCGCAGGAAACCGGCATGAATCAGGCTGCGCCACATCTGCGCAAAACCAATGACGACCCACGGAAAGATGTCGCGCAGAAAAGCCGTCCGATACGGCCTGTCGCGCTCCTGAAGATACCGGATACGGCGACGCTCGAACGCGTAACTGTGCCAGTAAGTCCAGATGCCCCAGACCGCGACAACGACACAGGCAGGATTCAGGTTCAGCCAGTACTCGCCCAACGCCTGAATGGACGCGACCAGGACGAAGGAAAACTCGAACGCGGCGATCAGAAGGCCGATGGTCAGGACCGGATGCCGAAGGCGCGGACCCACGAGTTCGGCGAGAAGATCCCCCAGCCCGAGAATCTTCGGTTCGCCGCCCGATGCCGGGGACTCCGCATTCATCGCCGGAACGGGGCTTCGAACCAGGGAGTTGGCACTTGCGCGATGGGCACCGGCGCCAGGCCGTCCCTGCGCAGCACCGCGCCGGCGGCGAGCCTACCCGAAATAACGGCGCCCTCCATGGATGCATTGAGCTCGTGTCGGGTCCAGTCGCCAGCGAGATGGAAATTCGGGATCCGCGTCTCCTGGTGAGCGCGACAGCGCTCGGCGCCCGGGACGGCGGCGAACATCGCGCTCTGAATCCGCTCCACGGAGCCTTCCACAACCCGGAACTGCCGTGAGGCAGGCCAGACTTCATTCAGCGCCGTAAAGGCGGCCGAAATGACTTCGGGATCTGTCCACCCGAAGGATCGCGTCGAATGGCTCAGCAAGGCCTGCACGAGCGACCCCTGGTTCGTGTCCCCCCAGATCGCTTCGAGATCCACGAAGTCGCGGATCCAGGAACCCGAGACAACCGGCACGCCCGGCACCGCGGGTTGCAGGCGCCCGTTCAATTTCAGGATCACCGACACCGCGGGGACGGTCTTCAGGCTCAACGCGTCGGCAATCCCCGCGAGGCCGGCAAGCTCCGGCCCTATCACGGCGCGGAGGGCCTGAACAGGAAGGGCGCAGATGATGTGGTCCGCCCTAAAATCCCACCCGCCCTCGTTCGTCGCCAGGACCGGCTCTTGTCCATGACAGGGTCCCGCGCGGTTCGATGTGCGTGTCACGACACAGTCGATTCGCGGACCCTCCATCGTGAGACGCACGACGGCCCGTCCAAGACAAACTCGGCCACCGGCCTTCCGAATGGCCTGAACGATCGGGGCGATCAGCGCCTCGGCCATCGGCCTGCGCCACAACCCGATCCTCGCGCCCCGCCGGCTGCGAAAGACATACTTGATCCAGGAAAGCACAGGACGCGCCGCAACCTCGCCCGCCGAAAGAAAACTCGTCGCGTCGGCTGCGAAATCGGCAAGCTCAAAGATGAACGGGTCCCGGATGCCGAAGCCTTTCAGCCAATCCAGGAAAGTCACTCCGTCGAACTGCTCCAACCGCCGCTGCGGCAGCCGGGACAGTTCAAGGCCGGCCCGGAAGAGGCGCCACTTCTCGGCAAGGGCCAAGGGCATCGACCGGTACGGATGGAGAAGATGCAGGGGCGACGGCAGCGGACTGAAACGAAAATCCAAAGGCTTCACGCCGGGCCGGAGATACAGGTGGGAATCGGACCAGGCGATGACATCGCCGGCGCCCACGGTCTCGAGAACTTCAAAGAGATTCAGGTAGTGATCCGCAATGACGTGAAGGCCCGTGTCCGCGTGACGGCCCGAAGCCGTGCGCCAGGAAGACGTCCGCCCACCAGCGAACGGCGCGGATTCGATCACGGTCACTTCGTAGTCGCGGCGCGCCAGCTCCAGGGCGGCGACCAGCCCGGAAAGGCCGGCGCCAAGGACGACGCACGTCCGCTTCCCGCGCAACACGCTGGAGGAAGAGTCCACCGGAGATGGAACGCCGGCGTGATGCGCCCGGAATCTTACGGAACGGTCCCCTCAACCGTCGCGCCCTGTTTTCGCAACTCCTCAGCGACAAGCCGGGCCAGGCGCGGATAGTCAACCGACGGTTCCTCACGTTCCAGTGCCGGAGTGTCGTCGTCGATCTCCTTCGTCGCATCGAACATGCGCCGGGCGGTGTTCGCCAGCTCGTCGAAAAAGCCCGCCTGCCCCGCGAACATTGCCAGCAAGAGGGCGCTCGACAGCCGCCGCTGGCGGCCGCTATCCGAGTCGAGTTCCTCTCGAAATGCCCGGAAACCGCTGGCCACCGCCTCGGCCACACCTCCGAACGCATCGGCCGACAGATGGGATGCGGTCCGAATCGAATCGAACGCACGATTGGAGGGCCGGTCGCGTTTCTTTAGATCCGTCGAATCCGCCACGTTGGTCTTTTTCGATGTCGTCATCGCCGATCCATCCTCTTTGCCTAGCGCAATCCCTTCATAGCGCTGCCCACCCAGAGGGTCAAGATCCCCAGGAACACCGACCAAAACCACCAACCACCGATCAGTGCCTCCAGCGGATGACGGCCTGGCATCGCTGAAACCCGCGCATTCACGATTCCGCCGACGACGAAATAAACCAGTAGCATGACGAAAAGAACGCGAAGATAGCGCAGGGTGACCCGTGCAAACTGCCGGCGCCGGGAGAAATCCCATGTTGCGGTGCCTTCCACCCGCCGGTGTCGATCGGACCGCTTTTGAGCCACGTCCGGCCAGGTTCCAAATGCCGCCGACCAACGCACAAGTCGCTCGACGGCCGACTCCCCCTCGAACTCTCCCCCGATTCGGGCCAGGAGTCGGCGGGAGGCTTCGTCCCGGAAATAGGATCGAAGCTCGGGCAACCTTTCCATGTCGGGATCCAGGCGCAGCACGATGATGTCGGCAATGATCAGCATCCGGTTCAGGCGAAGGTCCGCCGCAGGCATGCGCAGTCCTTCCCGCCGCAGCAAATCCAGCATCCGCAGAAGAAAATGCCCGTTGCTCCGCTCGGCCAGTGACGGACCCGGGATTCGTGTCGCCACAAGCCAATCCTGGAGCAACCGCTTAAACTCACTTTCAAATCGTGCCCGACGCGATTCCGGGGCGCGCCCAAGGCCATCGACCATCGCCTCGTACGCGCCGTGGACGTTCCCGCTGGCGATCTGGCGGTTCATCGTCCACTGCCGTTCCCAGGCGCGTTCGTCCAGCCAGCCGACCATACCGAAATCCACGTATCCCAGGGTGCCGCCCTCCAGAAACACCAGGTTGCCCGCGTGCGGGTCCGCGTGGAAGACGCGGTGCGTGAAACACTGCTCGAGGACCGAGCGGAAGAGGAGACGCGCGCACCTTGGCGGATGAATTCCCTTCCCGGCCCAGCCGGCAAGGCGCGGGGCGTCGCCTTGATCCAGGGCATCCAGCAGTTCCGTCATCCAGACCCCGGTGAATCTTTCCATCACGATCACCGACGCCGTGCTCAACTCCAGGCGCACCTTCGGCGCGCAGTGATCGATGTCATCCCTCGACAACGCCTCGTGCAGCACATGGATGTTTCGGGCTTCCCGCAGGAAATCCAGTTCCTCCCACGCCAGCCGACAAATCTCGCGCGTCACGACGGGAAGATCCAGCGACGGAAACACGCCGAGGAAATCAAGGATCGCCGTCACCACTCGCACATTGAGAAGATCGACGCGGTACTGAATGTCGATGCCCGATCGTTTCACTTTGACCACCACACGCGAGCCGTCCGGCAGGGTTGCGTCATGCACCTGTGCAACCGAGGCGGCGCTCCTGGCGACCGGATTGAACTCGCAAAAGACCTCCGGCGCGGGTCGACCGAATTCCCGGGCGATTGCTGCAAGAATCTTCGCCGGCGGCTCCGGCGGCAGCCTGTCGAAAAGCTTCCCGAGTTCATTGCAGAATTCCGGCGGCAGAAGGTCATACCGCATCCCCAGGAGCTGCCCGACCTTCAGAAACGCGCCGCCGCAGTCCTGAAAATAGGCTCTCAACACCTGCGGGCGGCGCTGTCCCCCAAATGGCAATTGGAGAACGAGGCGAAGTGTGCGGACGGAGACACGCAGCGTGCGCGCGAAATAAGCAGGTATCGGAATCATCGTGGTCGAGTCCGCGACGTCAATCGGAAGCTCCCGTCCGCTCGTTCATTGCCGTTCATTCCGGTCGTGATCCGCCTTTCGAGCCCGCTCCGGAAGGGCGGTTCAACCAAAGAACGGCCAATCCCAGGCAGGAACAGATGAGGCCCTCGGCGAGGAACCAGGCCCGGGGCATGCCCGCGCTCGCCCCGACAGCGATCAAAACCGGTCCCCCCACGCTGTAGGAAATGCCTGTGAACGATACCAGGGGCCGAAGCCCAGCGACGTCCCCGGCCACCACCCACAGAAGAAGCCCATGGACACCAACGACGAAGGACACGACGCGGATCAGGTAACGCAAAAGTGCCGAGTCCGGCACTTCACCCAGACCCAACCATTCATGCGCGCTCGCGATCCAGGCGTCCGGCGCCACAAGAGAGGCGAACGCGAGGACCTCGCAGGCTCCAATAACGCGAAATAGTTCCCGTTGCCGCCTTTCACGAGCCACAGCGCAGGAGACAGTAGGGGGTTCGCTGGATCCTTTGCTAGGTGGATTCGATTTGCGGTCGGCCCGGAATCGGGAGCGGGCTCTTCATGGAGACGGACGACGCGTCGCCCTTCGCGAAGGCATCAGCCGGGCCAAGTCGCGGTCGTCGAGGGCTTCACCCCACACGCCGACCTCCTCCAATTCCCCGTGGAAGAAATGAACCTCGCCTGCGCCATCTCGTTCCGCGCCGACCAGCAGCGGCGCGTGGTCCCGTATTTCGGGCGGTGAATGCCATGGCTGGGCGGCCACACGGCGACCGTCACAGAACAACTCAAGGCCCTCCGTCCCCCATCGACCGACCCAATCATGCCACGACATACGGTCCGAAGGGGCCAGGGAGAACGACACGCCCTCTCTTCCCGAACGCGTGCGAACGGCCAATCGAATCTCCCCGCCAGTGGCAGCCAACGCGAAATCGAACCTGTCGCCACCATCCGACTGGGCCAGCAAGACGCCATCCCATCGCCCGCTCGGGTCGCGCGCCCGCACAAAGACCGTCGCTCCGGTCGCCGGGAGTATCATATCCGATCCGGCCTCGAAATGTCCGCCGCGAAGCAGGGCGACACGGGCGTCGCCCCGTGCGCCGGGACCGTCGGTCCGCACATTCAATTCCAAGTCTTCCAGTCGTCCGATATACCGAAGTGGCTGCCGGATCTCGTGCCCGCCGGTTCCAAGATCCCAATGGGCAAGGGCCCTCTCCAACAACCGTTCACGTCGGCGGTCGACGCGGGGCCGGGCCGCAGGCGACGCGCTCTTAAGAATCTTCAACCGGATGTCCTTGAACTCGACGACGGTCGGCGGGCCGCTGTGCAGTTGAAGGGCGAGCATTCCCTGCGGGTCCGCCCGCCGCCGATCAAAGTCGGCGACCTCCGCGGCGAGCCGGCCGTTGACCCGAAGGGTCAGGCGCGGCCCCACGCACGTGAGATCATACTCGTGCCATTCTTCCAGTCGAAACCAGGCCGGACCCGACGCCTCCCCGAGCGCGTTGGTCGAAGCGCTGCCCTCTGCATCCAGGACGGTCCGCTGCCCACGCCAGGCCAGCGTGTGCCTTCCGAACTCGTCGTAGAGGCGCACGAGCCATTCGGTTTGGAGGTTGTTGTCCATCTGGTACCCGGCCACATCGCCGTCGGGCAAAACCCGGCTGCGAAATTGGAATCCATTGTTGATGGCGCCCGACCCGCGAAGCCGCGACTTCAGCCTCAGCTCGAAGTCGGCCAACTCACCGCCCTGCCAGACGAGATACTGGTTCGTGCCACAGGGATGATTTGTGGCGATGCGACCCGTGATCGCACCCTCGTCGATGGACCAATAGCTCATGTCGGGCGCCTTCCAGCCGTCAAAGGACCTCCCGTCGAAAATAAGCCTGAATCCCTCTTCGGCGGCGTCATCTGCCGACGCTGAGCTCAGCGCCAGCAGGAGGAGTGCGCATCGTCTTCCAACGCGCCGACCGGAGTTGAATCGCGTGAGCATGGGAAAGGGTTCGGGGAGGCCATCTTGTTTCCATCCCGCGGGCGGACGGCAAGTTCAACCGCTTGAAACCCGCCCGGCGTGGTGGGCGGAACCGGTGGATGACTCCGCCCGCAGGGGCACCATCGCATCGAGCCTCGCCGCGCGCCGGTTCCGCAATGACGGCATCCCGAACCCGGGAACGGGTCATGGTGCCCTCCACCACGGAGTGAATTTCGCAGTTGCCGGGGCGACACCGGATGACAAACGTCCATGACGAATGCCCCAGATCCCTCGAATCTGCAGACCACGCCGTGAAAATGAATTTCGGCGCGGTGTTTGAGAATTCCCTTCTTCGGGGCCAGGTTCGCAGGTTGGAGTGCCCGCCGGATCCCCCATGAAAACTCAAACGGCGCGGGTCGGGAAGCGGCTGATCGAGCTTTCAAACCTGCGCAAGACCTTCTTTCCCGACGAGGGAATCGTGAAGGCCCAGGTGGTGGAGTACTATTTCCAGACCGCGCCCGCGATTCTGGCTCATCTAAAGGGAAGGCCGCTTACGCTGGTTCGATATCCCGATGGCATCCGCGGAGAGTCTTTCTTCCAGAAGAACCGCCCCGAGTGGGCGCCCGGCTGGATCCAGTACGCTTCGCTGGGAGAGGAACGGAAGGATTACGTGCTGGCGACCGAAGAAGCATCCCTGGTGTGGCTGGCGAATCTCGCGTGCGTCGAATTGCACCAGATCCATGCGCGCGCGCCGCATTTTGACCGGCCGGACTACCTGGTTTATGACTTCGATCCGCCCGAGGACTACCCGTTCCGAGAGGTGGCAAAACAGGCCCTGGCGTTCAAATCCAGGTTGGAGGATCTGGGCTACCATGCCTTTGTCAAAACAACGGGGCGCAAGGGCCTCCACGTGCTGACTCCGATCGAGCCACAATGGAGTTTCGAGCAGGCGTTCGCGGCCGCCAGATCCGCCGCCCAGCCCTTCGTGGACGAGCGGACGGGATCCTTGACCTTGCAGATCAAGAAGGAACTGCGCAAAGGGCGCGTCTTGCTCGACATCTATCGCAACCGTCCTCTTCAGACGATCGTCGCGGCCTACAGTCTCCGCGGATTGCCGGGCGCGCCGGTCTCCACCCCGCTGGAGTGGGACGAGTTGGACTCCCTGGAGGATCCGCGGGCGTTCAACCTTGCAACCGTGCCTGAGCGTTTGAAGGCAAGGCCGGATCCCTGGGAAGCCCTGTCAGCGTTTGCAGCCCGGCTTCATAACGTCGACCCGCCCGCTTCATCTTCCAGGAGGGCGCCGAAACCATCGCGCACCTATAAAACCGCGGCGCAATTGGAGATCTATTCGGCCAAGCGGCGCTTTGGGAAAACGTCCGAGCCGCGACCCGCCATCGAATCGGCGGCGCAAAGCCGGTTCGTGGTGCATCGACACCATGCGTCGCGTCTCCATTACGATCTCCGGCTCGAACAGGACGGGGTCCTGCGATCCTGGGCCATTCCCAAGGGCCTGCCTCCCCGCCCGGGCATTCTGCGGCTCGCCGTGCAGGTTGAGGATCATCCGGTGGAGTACCTGCAGTTTGAGGGAGAGATCCCGAAGGGCGAATACGGAGGAGGAACGATGTGGCGGTTCGCGACAGGCCGATATGAGATCACCAAGAAGAAGAAGGACGGATTCTATTTCCGCCTGCACTCTGCGGAACTGAACGCCGAATACCGAATGCACCGATCGAAGCAGAACCAGTGGCTCCTGGAGCGCGTGGACCGTCCGCAGATGGACTGGCTCAGAGATCCCGTGCGGCCCATGCTGGCGCAGGCGGCCGATGCTCCACCGGTTTCGAATGACTACCTTTACGAGGTGAAATGGGACGGCATTCGCGCCCTGGTCTCCATCGACGAGGGCGAAACCAGCATCCGCGGCCGCAACGGAACCAACCTGACCACTCCGTTCCCGGAACTCACCAGGGCGGATCAGGCGTTCCGCGCGACCTCCGCTCTATTCGACGCGGAGATTGTCTGCCTTGAGGCGGACGGACGCCCCAATTTCCAGGACGTCATTCATCGCATGCGGCAGGGAACGGAGAACGCGGCGCGCCGCGCGCAAGCGCGACGGCCGGCCGTTTGCTATGTCTTCGACTGCCTCTATCTGGACGGCCGCTCGATCGTCAACGAACCCCTGGCGCGGCGGCGCGAGTGGCTTGAGGATGCGCTCAAGGGCGGATCTGCGTATCGCCTCAGCCAGGGTATGGAGGACGGGCCGGCATTGTTTCAAGCCGCGACGGATCTGGGACTCGAAGGGATCATGGCCAAGGAGCGCGCCAGCGTGTATCGACCCGGGGTCCGTTCGGACGCCTGGGTCAAGATCAAGGGCCGGCAGACGGCGCAGTGCCTGATTGTGGGTTACACCTCGGGACGCGGCGATCGTGCCGACACCATCGGGGCGGTGCACCTGGCGGAGCTCGACGGACGCGCCCTCCGTTACGTGGGAAAGGCCGGGACCGGCTTTGACCATGAAACGCTGAAGGATCTCACGGCAGCGCTGGCGGACGTGCCCAGGGCGCCGCTGCCCTTTCAGAAAAAGCTGCCGGACCCGGCGCGCACGACCTGGGTGGAGCCGAAGCTGGCCTGCGAAGTCCGGTTCGCATCCAGGACACGCGACGGGATGTTGCGCGAGCCGGTCTTTGAGCGCCTTCGGCCGGACCTGGGGGAAACGGGGTCATGACTTGCAAGAGAAGCGAACTCCCGTTTACAACAGACAAGCGACCTATGAGATCGATATGGAAGGGCTACATGCGGTTTTCGCTGGTGACGATTCCAATCCGCATTTACAGCGCCGTCGATAGTCAGGAGACGATCCGGTTCAACCAGCTCCACAATGAGGATCACGGAGCCGTGGGATACGAGAAGAAGTGCAGGAAATGCGGGAAGACGCTCTCGATGGAAGAGATCGTGAAGGGCTACCAGTTTGAGCCAGAACAGTACGTGATTGTGACAGCGGACGACCTGGCAAAGATCAAATTGAAGAGCACGAAGATCATTGAGATCGAAGGGTTCATTGACGCGTCGGACGTTCCGACCGCGTTGTACGAATCGCCCTACTACGCGGGGCCGGACGGGCCGGTGGCCGCCAAGGCTTACTCGCTCTTGAGCGCCGCGCTCAAAGCTTCCGGCAAGGCGGGCCTGGGCAAGGTGGTGTTGCGCGACCGGGAGGAAATCGTGATGATCTCGTCAGTGGAAAACGGATTGGCGCTCTACAAACTTCGGCAGCCGGCGGAAGTGCGGAAGATGAGCGAGGTGCCCCAGGTCGAGAACCGCGACGTGAACGCGGACGAGCTGAAACTTTCCATCAGCCTCGTCGAGTCGATGAGTTCAACCCTGAACGAGATGGATCTTGCCGATCGCTATCGCGACGCTTTGCGGGAGATGATTGAGGCGAAGATCCAGGGAAGAGACATCGTCAACGCGCCGGAGGAGGCCAGGCCGGTGGTGGACATCATGGACGCGCTTCGCCAGAGCATCGAGCAGACGAAGGCCAGGAAAAAACCGATGGAGCGGGCGCGCGGCGGGCGGAAAGAGGCCACCGAGGCCAAACAGCCGAAGGCGGCCCGGAGGAAGGAAGCCGCTTAGCCGAGACGGCCGGCGGCGCCTGGACGGCGCCGGTCACGGCCGGGTTGTTGAGTCCATGGCCAGGATTATCAAACTTCCCGTGCAGGCCTCCCGGCTGGGCTACCGGAGAGTCAAGCGGCGAGGCAAACCATGCGATCCCTCCAACCAACTGGACCTGTTCCCGGTTGGAGCGGCGTGTATCCTGGAATTCAAACCCGACCTGGGCCCGTTCGAGCAGGCGCTCTTGTGGGATGAGCGCGGCGATGAGCGCGCGGCGGAATTGTACGCGCAAGCCGTGCAGCAGGAGGACTGTGTGGGGGACGCGCTCTGCAACCTGGGCATCCTGATCTCGCGCAGCGGGGATTCGATCAAGGCATTCGATTGCTTTACGCGCGCTCTCCAGCACAACCCGCGCCATTTGGAAGCGCACTACAACCTGGCAAATCTCTATTTCGAACTGGATGATTTCCCCCTCGCAAGGATTCATTATCAAATGGCGTTGGAAATCGACGGATCGTTCGCAAACGCGCACTTCAATTTGGCTCTGGCCGACGCATTGCTGGGCGACCTGGAGAGCGCTGGGAGGGCCCTGCGGAAGTACCAGGAGTTTGTCACCCCCGAGGAAGGCAGGACGGCCGCCGAATTGTTGGATCACCTGACCAAAGCCGCGCCAGCACCCAGATCCGTGCGCGGTTGAATGAAGACGGACCGCAGGCGGCCGCTCCCCGCTTTCCCGCCCGTCGGCGGAGAGTCCACTTCTCAGACAGTCGCTTAGAGCCCGTCTGAAAAGTTGGAATGGCCCTGTTTTTGCAGGAAAGGCTGGATGGCGAGGCGCGACGAAGGAGCATACCCTTCAGGGGTCTGTGACTGAGGAGCAACGAAGCCAGCCGGCCTTTCCTGCGAAAACCCTCCGGGCGACGGGTCTTTTGCGCGAGGCCTTCGTTGGCTCGACCGTCACAGCCCACTGCGGGGATGCTCCGGTCTCGCCGCCTCGGCCTCGCACAAAATCCCTCGTCGCAGGGCCGTTCCTACTTTTCAGACGGGCTCTTAAGGATTGCAATCCCGCGGCGACTTCGATTCGATGTCGGAGTTCCCCAAGGAAACCCGATCACTCCATGAAGCCCCTCACCATGATGGTCGCGGCAATGGCTTTGCTGCTGGTGCCGGCCGCAATCCAATCACAACCGTTCGATATCTACTCGTTTGATCCTACGCAGACGGGTCCCTGGTCCGAGCCTGGTCGGACCACTCTCATGGTTCCCAGGGTGGCCAACGGTTCCATTCATCTCGACGGAAGTGTCACTGCCCAGGAATACGGTGGCCTCCCAGGGACCACCGTCACCCCGGGAGTGAACGCTTGGATCCTGGATTCCCCGGATGACCGCAACTGGAACGACGAGGCCGATTCGAGTTTCACCTTCTTCCTGGCTCACGATGATGACTACTTCTATGTCGGTGTACAGGTCATGGACGACGTCGTGAATAGTGACGATCTCAACACCGCCTTCTGGAAGGATGACGCCATCGAAATCATCGTCGACGCACTGAATGACCGCCTGGACGTCAATACCGACAGCTCCCAGGACCCCTACGGCGGACATAGTTATGTGAACTACGAGGGCCGGTTCTCCTCCTGGGATGATGCCGCGGGCCAGAAATCCAATATGACCTGGGCCAATGCCGTCGACTGGAAATACGGAGCCAATGACGAAGTGTTCGGTTCGGGCAACCCCGCCACGGGCGGGTGGCAGGTCGAAGTCCGCTTCAAGAAATCCCTCTTCGAAGATCCCACCGCCGGTAACAAGCTCAAGAATGGCTATCGGATGGGCTTCAACATCGGCATCGATGACGACGACAAGATGGGTCCCGGCGCCAACGGCGACGGCTCGCGAGCCGAGGACCTCGAAATCCAATACTGGTGGGCCAATCGCCAGCGTCGGGAGGGGTTGACCGCCGATTACCTCGCCTCACTCAGCGACGAAGATAAGCAGACCCGAAATTACCTTGCCGACTTCTCCCTCGTCCTGGACGGCAACGGCAGACTCGCCCACGGAGGCACCGGCGAGATCCTCTTCGGCTATGACACCCCCACCCCCGGAAGGATCCTCTTCGTGACCTCCGACGGGAATTCCCCCATCAATGCCGATCCCTCCATGATCGCCTTATTGCGTGCCAGGGGATACAGCGTGACGGTTTTCACCGCCAACAACAGTACGCCGGAGGATCTTCGCACCGCAGCCCAGGGGCAGGATGTGGTCTTCATTTCAGAGACCATCGGGTCCACCACGGTCCTCGATCCCCCCGGCGATGGGACCGGGATCTTCAGCCTCCAGGACGTCGACCTTCCGGTGATCTCGGCCGAGGCCTACATGTACGACAACGCCGACTGGGTGACCCGCACCGAGGACGGTTCGAACAACTTTGCCGAATGGGGTAACTCAGGACGCATCGAGACTGATGAGTTCGGGATCGGAGACGCCCGGGACTCGATGTACATCCAGAATTCCTCCCATCCCATTACCGCCGGTCTGACCGGCAAGGTGAAGGTCTATTCGGAACTCTACAGCTTTAACTACGGCCGCCCCTCCCCCGAGGCTGATGTCCTGGCCAGCCTGGAGCCCGACGGTTCCTACCCGACCCTCTTTGTGTACGAAAAAGGGGACAAACTCTCCGACGGAAGCGTTGCTCCCAACAAGCGGATCGGCTTTTTCCTCGGGCAGGCCGCGGATCCGACCACCAATTACGCCCCCGACCTGAACATGCTCAATGAAACGGGGCTGGACCTGCTCTTCAAGACAATCTCCTACGCCATCGGCGCTGCCGCCGTGCCCTCGCCCTCCCTCTCCATAGCTCGTGAGGGCACCGCGGTAATCGTCACTTTTGACGGGGGACAACTCGAAAGTGCCGACAGCGTGTCCGGTCCCTGGACCACCCAATCCGGGACCAGTCCACTCACCATTCAATCGAACGCCGCGCGAAAATTCTACCGTGTGAAGGGCTGATTCACGGGAGTTCAGCGCCATTTTCCAGCAATGCCTGCATATGCGGCAAAAGATGGCCGCGATTTCAATTTGCCGCCATGCCTCGGTCCCGCCTTCACCCCGCCTCCGGTCCTCGCGCGAACGGGTTGCCGCTCAGCGCGGTTGCACTCCTGCTCCTGACCGGTGCGACAAACCTCGAAGCATCGAATGGGACGATTTATTACAACCGCATCCTGACGCCGGCTTCGCCTGCATTGCTGCGGCGTATTGACGGCGATGGTACCGCGGACCAAGGCATTCCTGTCAGCCTGCCATCGGCCCTGAATCCCGTCGCGTCGCGCAACGGGCAACGCTTGCTGGTGACTTCGGGGGACCCGGGTCGCCCCTTCAAAATGAGCGCCAACGTGTACGTGATCGATTTCCTCACGGGAACGCTCGACCGCGCGACCAGCTACCAGGACGAGGTCGTCGTGGACGGGGTTCTCTTCAATCCGGACCTCGGGCAGTTGGCCGGCAATCAGATCTCCTCCTATAAAGTCCATTTCCCATATCACAAGGCATTCTCCCCTGAGGGAACCCGCGTTGTCGTGATGAACATCGTCAAGGTGGGTTCCGCCACGCCGGCCTTCTTGGCGGAGGACGTCCAGGCGTCGAGCGGCCGATTTCCAGTCACTGATGTGTACAACCTCGCCGACGCTTTGCCCGTTGGACCCTATGTGTACATGTCACCTCAGGAACGTGATGGGTTCAACCAAGGCGGCGACGGCGTGGATTGGCACCCGGCATTGAATGAAGTGGTCATGGCCGTCGCGTCGGATATTCCCGCCGGCGGCAATTCCGGTCGCTCGAGCATGGAAGGCACGGTTCTCGCCGTCCTTTCCGCAACCAGCCTCTCACCCTTTGTCCGCAAATTGACGAACCCTGTCGGCCAGGCTGATGCTTTGGTGGGTCCGACCGAAGTTATCTCGACCGCGGTCGCTCCCCACGATTACGCGCCGGCCATTTCGCCCGACGGCACACGCGTGGCCTATGTTCGGCATTTCCTGCGGCAGGATTCTCGCTACGACGGCGCGGGCATTGCGCCTCTGCCGGCTATCTGTTCGATCCGGATCATCAATTACGATGGCACGGGCGACCGCGAGATCCTGCGCCTCGACGAGGGGCTTTGGGTGAGCAAGCTGGCATGGTCACCCACAGGTACGCAGATCGCTTTCGACCTCGCACCCCAAATGGTTCTTAACGGATGGAACTCGCTGCTCGGCGACGTCACGCGCTCATCCATCATCGTCGTCAACGGAGATGGCACGAACCCGCGCACGTTGGTCGCGGCTCCCTCCTCATATCCGTCATGGGCGCCGGAATCGCCCGCCCCACTGACACGCCCGACGGTTCGACTCCGCCGGACCGGCGACACCTTTGGACTGCAGATTGACCAGTTGATTCCGGGTGCCACGTTCGTCGTCGAGGGTGCGACGACGCTCTCCAACTGGGGATCACTGGGCACCTTCACAGCCGCCGGAACCACACATTTCATCACCATCACCCCGAATCCCAACGCCAGCTTCGCGCTTTACCGCGTGCGCCTTTGATCCCGCAGTCTCGCTCAGAATCTTGGTATCCAGCAGGCGCGTAAAGCCGCTACGCGACAAATCTGGCTCGGACGAGATTTGTATCACCGGGCTGACGACCAACGCGACCGACAAACCCCGGCTCGTACAAAGCATTGAGAGGCCAATGCAGTTGTTTCGCCTGTCGCCTATGAAAACCAATGCGCCGCCGCCGTTGCCCGTGAAGACCAGCGAGCCGCCGAAAGTCGTAGTCGAGAGGCCAAAGCCAGAACCGCCACCACCGCAGCCTCCGTCGCTCAGTCCATTCGCTGACCTCAGCGCCGGTGTTCCCAAACCGAAATCGCTCGGCGAAATCTAGGCGCTGTTTGGCCGGCTGATTCCGTGCGAGACCGTCATCACTGTGGACTCGGCTTCCAGTCAAACGTCCATCGTCGGCCTCATCACGGAGAACATCCATCACGCGGGCAGGCTGGTGACTCCAGCCGGCACAGAAGTCCACGGCACGGCGCAGACCCACCGGCATCGTGAACGCATCGCGAGCGGCGGCAGTTGGACGCTCGTGTAGCAGGCCGAAAAGGAGTTTCATCTTAGTGCCATCTCGTAGCCCGTACCCGCCTCTCAACATCAGGTCCTGCGACGCCAAAGGTACCGTAGCTTCTGGTCAAGAAAACCAAAACAACAGACGGGGGCTTTTCGTTCCAGCCAATCTCGGATATTTTGCAGCGATGCAATGCTGGCGGCGCGGGAACGAAATCACTCCGAGGACTGTGTCCTTCTTGTGAGGCAGATTTAAACACTTCGAATTCGACTGGACCTTCACGCACAATGGAGACAAGCGCGACACCGCCGGCGCCCGCACAAAATGAGGTGTTGTCGGATAAGCCCTCGGTTTGGTTGGCCGCGATTGTCTTGCGATTGATCTCCTACGTGGCGGTGGCCACCGGGTTGTTCACCATGAAATGGTGGGTGCCCGCGGAAGCAGATTGGATTTTCCCGGTGGCAATCATAGCCGCCGTTGTCCTCATCGTGCCCCAGGTCCTGCTTGTGATTTGCCTTGGTCCTCTCCCACCGGTAGGCACTCTTTTTGCTTTGGGGATTCCTGCGTTGTTTGCGCCCGCCCCGGGTTCGCGCACTGCCCTTTATGCCGCCTTTTACTACCTCCTGGGTGGTGGACTGCTTTTTCTGTGTTGGATCTTGAACAACTGCCGGCACGCTCGCGTGCTACCCGCCAGGGTCACCCGTTCGGCAACCCCCAACCCGAAGCCAGTGACGTCACCTGCCCGGCCTTCCCAGCCGGTTGTTTCAGATGGCAAATCGACGAGCAATCCCATTGCTCAGGCATTATCACTTACAGCCAGCGGACCGCCCATGAGCGGTGCCACGAATCCCGCGGGCGAGGAATCGACCGCGACCAAAAGCACGAGCAGAGGTGCGCTCGCGTCCGACCCATCGCTTATTGCGGCGGCAATCGTTGTGATTCAATTGCTTATCTCGATCGTGATATCCATCGTGCTGTTAACGATGAAATGGTGGGTTCCCGAGGGGGCGGATTGGGACGTGCCGGTGGGCGTAACGATCACTATCATGCTGCTTGCTCCCGAGTTTTTGCTTCCGACGCGCTACCGAGCGCTTTCCGTCCGGTGGACCGCCCTGAGTTTAATCCCGGCGGCGCTTTTCACCCCCCAATCCAGTTTGCTTGCCGTAGGGTATGCCGGGCTTTATTCGGCCGTCGGTTACGCGATAATAGGGTTGTTACTATTCTTTGCAAAGAAGGTCCTAGCCGATGCTCAAGAAGTCAGGCGGGCCTTTACCGAACGCATGGGACGCCAGGCCACACCTGCGGCCACCGTCCCACCACCCGGGAATTTCCCTGACTCGCTGGCCCGCGACTCCGACGCGCACACGAATGGCGAATCCCCGCCGCCGCCTGAACCGGTCACGGATCAGCGCAAGGCGTCCATACCCCTGTCTTGGGTCACGCCGCTGCCGATGATCCGGCAAAATCCCACCCCCCGCTGGAAGCTTGCTGAGGCTGCCGTGCTTTTAGGATGCCTGTTGAATAACGTTGAGGGAGCTGTCGAACGTCCTCCGGGTATTTCGTGGTTGAGGGACCGGATTTCGCGGCATCGGAATTTATTCACCAATCTTGACGGCTTACTGGCCGCCTGCGGGATTTATGAATCGGTTATCTCTGGAGATGGATCAGACGAGGAGACTATGGACGTCGCTTCCGAATGCCTGCTCCAGGCCGCGATTGAAGCCGCCCGGCAGGGACGGGATCAATTTCCAGAATTGGGAATCACCGATACGTCACAACGCAGGGCACGTCCCGCCGCGACTGCCCACGATGCAACCGATGAATCCGAAAAATGGCAGGGCTTCGAGTGGCATGCGCCAGGAAAGTACCTCCTCGTTGAAGGCTGCGCCCGGCTCCAATGGATGATTCGAAAACAAGGCGGGCCGGAAGCCTGGAAGGCGGATTTGAAACCGTTAATTGAGGTGTGGCTGCCACGCCTCGTCTCAAGCCAGATATCGAAAGATTTGATTGAGGAACTCCATTGGGCAAGGAAAGCGCGAGGCAAGGTGATGCATCCTCGAAAGCTGGAATTCAATTCAAACGTTGCCGCGCGCTTCGCCGCGTTAAAAGCCGGAATGCGGGCTATGGGAGTACTGCCATCGGACACCGCCACCGGCGATGTGGCGGCGCCTTCCACGCCTGTGAGTGGAACCTCCGCGCATCTGAGTGCGCTGGCGCATATCGGTGGGATCGGAGCGGATTGGATGCGCCATCTCATATCCACACTTTTCTTCGCTATCGCAATCTTATCCGTGGTGGGCGCGCTACTGAATATCGCGGTGGGCGCCGGAGTTGTGACTAGGGGGTTTGGATGGCTGACGTCGGGTTGGATCATGGGCTGCGTCGCCCTTGGCGTGGCCTCACTCTCTTACTATTCCGGGACAGTGGTGATGTTTGGGATGAATCCGCAAATACCACGCCTGCTTCGCAAGCAGCAATTACCACCTCGCGGGTCAAGTCCATTTGCGGCAGCCAGCCGGCTTCTGCTCGTGGATATCCTTGAGTCTCACCGGCAGTGGATCGAGGGTCTTTCCTTCGGCCTGTTCTGCCTTTTGGTTTTTTGTGTTTTCCTTGGATGGTCCATCGGCATGCATATTCTTTTCGGAATCTGGGTGTTGATGGGGCTGTGCCTGGCCGCTTCCTGGCTGCTGGCGTTTGGTCCCCTGGCGGAGGAGAAATTCAAGCGCGAGCCCCTTTATACCCGGGATGAACGCCGAAACCTCTGGCATAGAAACCCCACCGCGGACATGTGGCAGAGACGGCTGGCAACACCCTTCGAGGTCGCGAGTATGCCCACACCGCGCTGGAAATTGTTGGAAGCATTCGCCATGATGGATTACTTGTTGCGGCCACCCCCCGAGCGGTCCCCTAAAACCGTCGACGTCGAACCTCCGAAATTGGGAAAACGGCTCCAGGCAAAGGCTTCCTGGTTCTCGCATATTGAAGAACTGTATTTCGCGTTGGAAGTGCGAAATCACCTGGCGCACCCTTCACCCGGTTCGCGGCCGCCAGCCGTGAGCGAGGTGGATTCCGCAGCTTGGTGGGCAACGTTTGCGCTCAATGAGTTACTATTACATGCGGCTTTACCAGCGGGCCAAAAGTGGTCGATACCCGCTCCGCCTGTCCGCCGACGCCGCGCGCTAAATTGCTTCGCGATTCGCAATTGCGCCTCACTCAAGCATCAACTTCTGGAGGCGGGAACGCTCTATCTCGCGACCCGGCAACACCGGCCCGGCAAAGTAACGGAGCTGCCCGGCCGTTGGCGGCGCCGCGTGAATCAAGCCCTTGCGCTGCGCGCTCAACTATTGAGCCCGCAATGGAACCTCTCATTCAATTCTGAATTGGATCTGGCCGCCATCCAGGCGGCCGTGAAAACCTTGCTGGGCGCTCTGCTCAAAATGCCTGCCTTTGCCCCGGCCAATAAAGGCCGGACAATTGACGACCGCGAGGCAATCTTGGATATGCTTCTCGTGGACATCTGCCAGCCGCCGGGAGACTCGGCTCCGCGAATCGGGCAAATTGCCCCACTTCCTGAAGAGCCGGACGAAGAAGACATTGGCGACGACGAAGACCCGGACGCAAAAGAATCGAAGTCTCCGAAGGATGAGGACAATACCGTTTAGAGACTGTCTGAAAGATAAGTGGGGTCGACCCCACTTATTTTGTAGAGTCGAGGAGTGGCGCGGTGATGTTTAGGACGGGCCGTAGCTGGAGCCGGCCCTTTCGGTTGCCGGTGCCTGAATATCCCGCCGTGCATTCCGTTTCCACTCCCCGCTCGTCAAACCGGACGTGCCCGTTTCGGGCATCCGGCTTTCGTTCAAGGGTTCATGCTTTCGCACACGATCGGCTGGCGGTGAGCGTTGAAAGCCGTAGCAGCCCCAACTCCCCGTGGAGGTACATGGGAGCGTGTCGTAGGGACGGGATGCCGCGACTTCGGTGCTTGCCGTTCAGCCACTGACGCAGCCGATGGCGGGCGTGGTTGTCCACTGCCCGATAGGCTCGGCTGACCGCGCCGAGGCAGAAATAGTTGCCCCAGCCGCGCAGGGTTCGATTGAGTTCACCAACCAGGACCGCAACGGGCTTCCCGTAGGAGTGCCGCTGTGTCATCCGGCTGATTTCATCGCAGATGCCGCTGACCCGCTTGGCGGAGGGACGTGTGCCGATGAAGGCATGTCCGTCCTTGGGCGAATAGCACCTGCCAATGGTGTACCCCAGAAAGTCGAATCTCTCTTCGGGTACACGGCAAGTGCGCGTCTTCTGCTCGTTGACCGTCAGCTTCAGCTTGGTCATGAGGATCTGCATTTGCTCCCGCGCCTCCACCGCCTTCCGGCGACACAGGATCACGAAATCATCTGCGTAGACCACCACCCGCGCCTGCAGCTTCTCTTCCCAGCCAAGCCGCTTCCATCCCAGCACAAATCGCCGCATGTAGAGGTTGCTGAGCCATGGCGAGATCGGTGCTCCCTGTGGAGTGCCTCTCCCGGTGTCTCTGGCGACGCTCGTCCGGCGCTGGCCGCCGTGTCCGTCATCCTCCACAACCGCCATTTGTAACCACGACTTGATGAGCGCGAGCATCGTCCCATCGCTCACGCGGCGGGCCACGCTCTTCATCAGTTCATGATGTGGAATGGAGTCGAAATAGCCGCTGAGGTCGCCATCGACCACGTCGCGGTATCCTTGGTTGAGCAGCCCGTGAATTTTACGAATCGCATCATGAGCACTGCGCCCCCGACGGTATCCGTATTGTTCGTCAGGCATATCGGCCTCGAAGATCGGTTCCAGAATGAGCACCGCCGCCATCTGGACGACTCGATCCTTGATCCGGGGCACGCCCAAAGGCCGTTGTTTGGTGCTGCCGGGTTTGGGAATCCAAACCCGGCGCACCGCCTCGGGCCGGTAGGTGCGTTCCCGGAGTTCCCGGGTCAGTTCTTCCAGCCAGCCGTTCACACCCCTCGCTTCGATCTGTTCAAAGCTCACGCCATCCACGCCCGCAGAGCCACCGTTGGAGCGGCAGCATTGCCAGGCGTGCCACAGCACGTCTTTGCGGTAGATCTTGTCGTACAGGCTGTGAAACCGGCAGGCCGGTTCCCTCTTCGCTTTGGCACGCAACGTCTCCTGAAGCTGCCAGACACTTTCCGGAGTTGTTAGGCTCACGCCAATCTCTTCGCCTTTGCTTCTTCGTTCGTTGCCCTTGAACCAAGGCCCCTTCCCTCCACCGGCATTACCCGGCTTCTCCGGTACTACGGACCTCTCCGACTTCCCAGCCGGCCGCACCCAGACCCTCACGGGCGATGCGTTGTCGTTTCCTACGACTCCGGGCGGGATCTCCCGTGTTGCCACAGAACTCCCTTTGCCAGCATGCCCTCATCAATGCCCCGGCGGACTCGGGTCTCGCGTGTTTCGCTCGCTTCGTACCCGATGGCAGCCTTCCCCATGTCTGAGCTGGGTCGGCGTCCGCATCAGATGGTTTCGGGACCTTCTCGATGTTCATTCGCATTACGGCCTGCTTGCTCGCTGACCCGCTTGACGGGCCTTTTGCACCGGGGTGCTTCGGGCACTTCATTGCTTCCGTGCCCGCCCCGGCTGCTACCGGCTGGAGCGAAAGTTGCCGGGTGGGGTCCTCCCCCCACTGGAGTTCCGCGCCTTTCCACGGCGCACTCAGACAGTCTCTTAGCCGTCGGCGGTTCGCGTTATCGCCACTATTCACCGCCACCGTGATGCTCGGCACTTGGGGAACTCGTGGAGGTCGCGGAAGCGGAACCGGATTTCGACTCGCGTGACTGTTCCCGCTCTGCTTCCTCCCGCCTTTCTGCCAATTGTATTTCCAACAGGGCTTCCTCCCGAATAAGGTCGGCGCGCAATTTCTCCGGCAAAAAAGCCCGATGATAGCCTTTGGCATACTGAAGTGTCAGTCTTGTGACCACGTAGCAAATCAGCGCGCCCGCCGTTCCGCCTGCTGAGGCGATCGGGGTATTCCAATTCAGCTTGCCCAAGAAGATCGGCCAGAAAAAAAGCATTGAAAACAAGATCAAGCCGGAAACTTTCGCGGATTGTCCAATGCGCTCATCTTTGCGCATGTCACGGAACAAGCAAAGCATGAACGGAAGAACCACTAACAGCAGAATGAAAAGCGCAAGCGGCCAAAAGCCTTCCGGCAGCACAACCCTTGGAAGCTTATGAGGGTCGAAGCCGGAACGGTACGTGAAATGACCGATCACTGTGGCCGTGACCAAAGTATCAATCAGCCATCGCGTAACCGGATCAATGACTGGCAAGAGTACGAAGACGAACGCGACCTGGAGCCCAAAAATATTCCATGCGCGCAAACCGATCGGGACTCTTGCTCCGTGCCTTTCCTCAAATCCCGAGAGCAAGGCCCAGGACAGCCCCATCGCGGCAAAAGCCACAGCCGGCGCAATGGGAAAGTCCTTTCCAAAATCTCCGGCAAAACCAGCGTAGAGCACGAGCAGTCCGAGCCGCACGAGCAGGGGGCCCCTCGTTTCCGTGAGGGCGGCGGGCCTTGTGCGATTGGCTAAAAAAATTCGCGCGCCCTCGTCTTGAAGCTTGCGCAGAGAGCGTTTCGGCCGATCCGACTTCTTTTCCTCATCCATCATGCGTCAACCTAGACCCGCAACAAGGGTGCTTCTTGTAAAGATTTCGAAGGAAAAGTTCAAAATGCCGCAAACATTGGCTGAAATGACCTTGCCAAAAACCAAAACAGCCGATGAAACGGACATTTCGAGTGAAACGAGGCTACCCAAGGATTCTCCGTAATCGCAAGGCTTGAATCGATAGACGACAGGCCCCGAGGAACTGGTCCGACCAACGGTGTCCGATAGCTGAAGTTAGTCAGGAACGAATGGCTGGTTGAGGGCGGCGTGTAAATCCTGTCCCGTGCACAGGGCGCGCGGGGGTTCAAATCAGTCTCCCGCTTCCGAAAAGGCGCTCAGAAAGGCCCATAAACGCAGGAAATAGGCTTGACGCGGCCAAGTGCCGCCAAAATTGCCTCAATGGCTACTCCTTGCTTACCCTCCACCGTGAACGACGCGTTTTTTGCCCCGATCGCCAATCTCGCCGAGACCTCCCAGCACACGCGACCCTGTCCGGAGATCTCCGACAGCCAGTGGGTGCGCGCCGGTATTCAGCGCGTGCTCGAGGATGTGCCCAGCGGACGCGGCTTTCTGCAGGAGCACGGCCTGCGATTCGCCCAACCTCCCAAGGTCTCCAACTACTTCTCCAGTCTTCACAGCGAACGACGAGGTGCGGTGCTTCAGGATGTCGTGGATGGAGTGCTTTGCCAGGTTGCTGCGACTTCAACCGATCGACTGAGCCATATCCCCGAACTGGCCAATTACGTCTGCTTCGCCATCGATATGCACTGGCACAAGGCTGCTGCCCACGACGAACGTTACGCTGGAAAGAAAGTCGCCGTGGGACACTGCTTCAGTCTCCAGTTGCACGACCATAGCGTCCGTCATCTGGCCGTGGCCGAGGGCGAGCACGAACATGACATGAGCGTGTTGAAGCGCCTTAAGCCCAAGGGCCTCCGACAAAGCGTGAGAAAGGGGCAGCGGGTGTTGGCGGTGTATGACCGAGCGGACGTAGACTTGGGGTTCTGGAAACGGTGCCGCCACGAGAACGCCGTCTATTTCCTGAGCCGGGTCAAGGCGAACATGGTCTTCGAATGGGCGGATGAACATTTGTGGGACTCGTTGGACCCGCGCAACCACGGCGTGTTGCATGACCAGTGGGTATTGTCACGAGAGGGACACCGACTGCGACTCATTGAGTACCAGGATCCGGAGAGCGGGCGGGTGTTCATGTTCCTGACCAATGAACCGGACCTGCCGCCCGGGGTGCTGGCCGAACTGTATCGGCGGCGTTGGGAGGTGGAGAAGGTATTCGATGAGATAAAGAACAAACTGGGCGAGAAGAAGGCTTGGGCGAGCAGTCAAGAGGCACGCACAGTCCAGGGACGCTTCGTCGCGCTGACATACAATTTGGTGGAGTTATACGAACGACATCTGGAACAGGAACATGATATCCACAACCGGCCGGAGGATCAGCGTCGTGAAAAGCGATTGGCAACGCTGGCCGAGCTTTCTGCCGCTGCCGGGCGGGCGATATCGACGCTGCTGCGTACCGGACGTAATGCCACGCAGCGAAGCGTGAAATTTATCCGGTGGCTCCGCCATGCCTTGCGCGAAAAACTCGCGGAAGCGGTCGCTGTCAATCATCTGCGCCGTCTCTACTCAACCCTGTAACTACGAGTATCGGACACCGATGGGTCCGACCAACCCCGGCCGATGTTGAAGGGCGGCAACTTGCGCTACGAAATGGCCGAGCGAAGCGGGGCTGTCGGATGCGGTGGCTTGGGCGTCATTCATGCGCTCTGCCAGCAGTTGGGATTGGTGCGGGAAATCGATGAGCACCTTTTCCTGCTGAAAAAGCATCTGCCCTACCACGAAAGCGACCACGTCCTGAACATCGCGTACAAAATTCTCGTCGGCGGAATTCGACTCGAGGACATCGAACTGCGCCGTCAGGACGAGAACTTTCTCAATGGCTTGGGGGCCCAAAAGATTCCCGATCCGACGATGGCCGGAGATTTCACCAGGCGCTTTTCGCCAGAAGACATCCTGACCTTGCAGGAATGCATCAACCGAATCCGCCAGCGGGTCGAGTGGATTGACCGTGCGATCGACCTGGTCAAACCGCACGCCGGGCAGATCACACTTCGAAAAGACACTGATTTTTCGCATACGGCCCAATTGGATCGATGGGACGATCAGGGCATCAAGTTCATGCTTGGCTTCGACGCCAATCCGAATCTACCGGTGTTTGGGAATCCGCCGAACTTGCTCGACGAGGCCGGCTTGCTCAGGCGGTATTTCAACAAAAACCACCGGTTCCGTCGGGGCCTCATCCCGGTTTCGGCGAGAGGATTGAGTTACACTTCGTTTGATCCTGCAAGTCAGTTATTCTTGGAAAGAGATGACTACAGGCATGCGTTCGGCGAGCATGTCGTGTTTTCTCTTTTCCCAGGAATCGCCAGCCGCTTTGCTCAAGCTGATCTGTTTGCTGCCACGAAGTGCCTTACCTACATCTGGGGCACTCAGTCGGGCTCCGGCAATATCGACAAAATTGGATCAGTGAACGCGGCGAGCCTCGTTGATTCACTACATCAACCGAAGGTTGCATTCGCCCAACTGCATGGTTCGTGGTTTGGCGATTGGAATCTGCGGGGCGCTGAACCGGAACCTCCACACCAGCTTCACTCCGACGGCATGCTGCAGAGCTTTTTCGCCACTGAAGACTATGGTTTGGCGGTCTGCTGGAACCTGGGCGGATCGATCAGTCGCTTCGCGCAAGGATATCATCTTTGCGACTTTCAAACAAGTTTCTATGATTATCTGGCGGACTTTTTGGGGCAGGCCATTCCGGCACAGCGCGCATTACAGATCACCGCGGGCATTTTGGGAGATCCAACGCTTCGCTGGCCTGGCGTCGAGCCGCCAACGTTGCGTTTCAATAGCCGTGTAGGCTCCGAGGTCACACTGAAGTGGACGCCTGCCTCGAATCCGGAAACTTGCTACTGCGTGCTGAGGTCTGAAACCGAGGATGGTCCATTCGTTGAATTGTCGAATTCGCCGGTGAATGTACCAGAAATCGTCGATGCACCAGCTCCCGCGAATGTTTTCTATCAAGTTCGCACCGCGACGCTTACCCACACGGGTTGCGGGTCATTTTGGAATCCCTCTCAATCTCTAAAAATCAACGTACCATGAAACTCAAACTGCAGATATCGATAGTTATTTCCGTCGCATTGAGCTTGAGCGTCTCTGGAATAGGTAGCGCATTCGAAGACCTTGATTTTGATGATGGCGAGACGAGTATGGGAATTATTCAACCGCCGGGGCTTGATGGAGTGAGCCTTGGGAGCCTGCATTTTTGGATGCCTGGATGGCGGCTATTTGCGGGGGATATTGAGGGCACTTCGGTTTTTTTCGGCCTCCAGCCTGGAGACTTCGGAGCTCAGTCACTGTACAATGCGACTTCAACACCCCAAGGACTGCCAGCCGAAGGAAGATTTGCATTCCTGGCGACGCGGGCTGCTTTTCCCGACTCCGCGGCTTCGCTGCTCCAAGTCGGAGATGTGCCTTCTTATGCCAAATCACTTCACTACAATGCAGTGGGGGGATCTTGGGATGTCCGCATCAACGGTATTCAACTCCCTCTCAACGGATGGGACCCCGAGAATACCAGCCTGACTTTCCAGGATGTCGCCGTGGATGTTTCGCCATGGGCTGGTCAGCAGGTGGAGTTGAAGTTGACCCAGATCCTAGGCGCTTACAATCAGCCGGGAAACTACAATGCCATCGACAGCATTCGGTTTTCACCCGACCCGGTCATCCCAGAGCCGGGGAACGGCACGTTGGTGCTTGTTGGCGGCGGCATCCTCTGGTTGGTTGAGAAAGTGAGCAAGTGTCGCCCGAAGGTGAATTGCTCTTGATCCAGGTTGATACGTTTCGGACATCGTGCGACCCAAGCTGGGATTTATCACGGGCGACGCAAATTTACGGAGGCCGAACAGGGTGATCGATCATTTCGCACCCGTCAGGGAATCCTTTAAGAAGAATACAATCTAATTGCGTAGGTCCGTCGGTTCAGCGGCCTTGGCAACGACCTCGAGATCAAGAATGCACCGCCCGATGGAAACCTGCATCTGGTGCGCACACACGACAGGCGCGAACGGGTCTCCGACCCGTTGCCTTCGGACCGTCTCGAGGAAGAGATCTTCGTCCTGGGAGAATAGAATCCTGCCCAAAGCCAACGCGCGATCCAGGAGCTCTGTGTCAGTGAGGCGAGTGCCGCTATCGTCCTGGCTCCGTCTCTCCCCGTCTCCCCCCTTTCTCCGAGTCAAAGCATGGCATGGACTCGATCGGCGACAGGTGCATCGATCAATCATGCTCCGGGCCGGCTTCGCGCCGAGAAATCGCTGCCAGAAGTGGCCAGGCTTTGGCCAAGCGATCGAGTCGGTCTCGCGATGTACAATCGTAACTCATTGGTGTTGTGGCGCGTCCGGCAGGGCTCGAACCTGCAACCTTCTGATCCGAAGTCAGAAGCTCTAGCCAATTGAGCTACGGACGCACTCGTGTCCCCCGGCAGCGTCGCCATCCAGCTTTCCCATCCCGACGCGCCGCACCCGGAATCGTGCGGACCACGTTTCCACCGCGCAAGGCGTAATCCAAACCGTCGACCGCTCAGAACCGCCCAGGCTGAGACCCACCCGTACCCGAGAACCACGCCGCCCCGGCTGCCCCCACCCACAGAACATCCACGGCTATGGTTCGCCCAGATCAATCCCCTCAGGAACTGAGTCGCCCTCCGACTGACCCCAGCTCACACGGCGAACAATCATCAGTTCCAAGCATCGACGCAGATGTGGTTACATCTCAATAGCATATGGGAAAGCACCCGGGAAATCCAGCGACGGCCAGGGCTAGGCAGAACGCTCGAGGCGTTGGCCAGCCGTCTTTCGCCAGCCGGCGTCCTGCGCTTTTCCTGGTGTGCCTCCCAATCTGGTTGACGGTGACCCTTGCCGCCGGTTCCGGCAACGACGCCGGAACGGCAGACTATTTTGTTTCTCCGCTCGGAAATGACGCCTGGTCCGGGAAACGCGCCGACCCCGATGCAAACGATGGGCCATTCGCAACCCTGTCGCGCGCCCGCGATGCTGTACGCGCCTTGCTCAAAACCCGTACGGAATCGCGGCCGGTTCGGGTCGTGCTGCGCGGCGCGACGTATTGGCTCGATGCGCCGGTTGAGTTTGGTCCGGAGGATTCCGGAACCGCCAGGGCGCCCGTGACGTACGCGGCCGCGCCCGGAGAGCGCGTCGTTCTGAGCGGTGGCCGCCGTCTCAAGGGCGGTCATTGGGGAGAAGCGAACCATCACAAGGCCTGGGTCGTGGAGATCCCCGAAGTCAAAGAAGGCAAATGGCGCTTCCGCGAGCTCTTTGTCAACGGCGTCCGATGCCAACGAACCCGACTTCCGCGGCAGCGTGAATATCGCATCGAAGCGCTGCCCGGCTACACAGGCGATTTTTTGCGAAGCCCGACAAAGCAGTTCGTCTATGCCGCTGGCGACATCGATTCATCCTGGCGCAATCTGAGGGACGTTGAGGTCGTGGCCGTCACCCGTTGGTTGGACAATCGGCTGCCAATTGAGAAGGTCGACGCGCAGACCCGCACCGTCACCTTTGACCGTCCGAGTCTTTTTGCGCTCCATTCCGACAGCCAGCCGGAATCCTATTGGGTCGAGAATGTCTTCGAGGCGCTGGATACTCCCGACCAATGGTATCTGGATTGCCCGCGTGGAGAACTCTACTATCTGCCGCGACCGGGCGAAGAGATGACCTCGGCAGAAATCGTCGCGCCACGACTGGCTGAAGTGCTCCGTACGGCGGGCCAGGAAGGCGCGAGCGTTCACGACCTGCGCTTTGATGGACTGGTGTTTGCCCATGCCGAATGGCAGCCGCCGCGGGATTATTCCTCGTCCCTTCAAGCGGCGATCGAGGTGCCCGGAGCATTGCGGTTTGACTACGCGGAGCGGTGCGCCGTGACCGACTGCCACATCGAACATATTGGCAACTACGGCATTGAAATTGGCGTTGGTTGCTCGGATATAGAGATCGCGCGCAACCGCATCACGGATATCGGCGCGGGTGGAATCCGTATCGGCCATTTATTCTCGTGGGAAACAGATGGATCCGGGCGACTGACCGAACGGGGTCTCGCCCGCAAATCCGCCATGCCGGCCGGTCCACACAGCAGGCGGATTGCCGTGTCCGACAACGAAATCGCACACCTCGGACGATTCACCCCCGAAGCCGTCGGGGTCTTCGTTGGCGACAACGCCGACTGCCGGATCGTTCACAATCACATCCACGATCTGTTCTACTCAGGTATTTCGGTGGGATCCGTCCAGGATTTCGGGCCCGCCCAGGCCTCCAACAACGTCGTTGAATTCAATCTCATTCATGACATTGGCCAGGGCATGCTCAGCGACCTGGGCGGCATCTATGCGTGCAGCACACCGGGAAGTCGCATCGCATACAACGTCGTGCACGACGTCTCCCGACGGGATTACGGCGGTTGGGGGATTTATACGGATGAAGGCTGTCATGATGTGTTGATCGAGAAGAACCTGGTGTTTGGGTGCCAGGATGGAGCCCTGTTCGTTCACCATAGCCGCGGCATCGCCGCAGAGAACAACATCTTTGCCCTCAATCACCGGATGCAGGTCGATCGTGGTGGCATCGGCGGCTTCGAACTGACCTTTCGCCGCAACATCGTCTATTTCCTCGAGGGCAGCGCCATCGGCAGCTACGGCATCGACAAAAGCGGTCGTGATGTCTGTGCGTTCGATCGCAATCTTTATTGGAATGCCTCGGGCGGTCCGGTTCGATTCGGAAACAAAACCAGGGCCGAGTGGCAGCGGACAGGGCAGGACCGGGAAAGCCTGGTTGAGGACCCTCAATTCGTGGATCCGAGCAAGGGCGATTTCAAGCTGCGCCAGAATTCGCCGGCGGCGGAGATCGGATTCGAGCCGTGGGATTCTTCGGCTGTCGGCCCGGCATTGCGGCACGCGCGATGAGCCGGAGCGGTCGGTGGCCGCGGCCGCGGAGCCGAGCCGGACCCCTTCTTCGTAAAAGGCGAGGATTCTCATGGGTCCAGCGTCCGGCCGCGACAGGGGATTGCCTCAGGGCGGCCCCGAGGCTTGCGAGGTCAGCAAGGCCTTGGAATCGCAAGCGCAGGCGCGACCGGGTCGTGGTCCCCAGCTGGTCTGGCGCGGAGTAGGGCACGTTGGCGGGGGGGCGCGGCATCCGGCGACACGAGTGGCATGCTATCGGTCGGGAAGTCTGGGAGCAAAGCGAAGCCACTTCAATTTACGGACCGGCACGTGATCGTCGAGGGCGGTCGGCGAATTGTGCCGATCCCGTTCAGGCAACTGGATCGGGCAATCGTCTGCCAGCCGACGCCACCAGCACTCTCGACGGGGGAACGGGTCCAGCTCAAAGCCAACAGCCGGACCGAAGAGGTAAGGAGGTTGCGAACGACGAACTCGTCACTCGTCACAGTCAAGGAAATGTTTCCCGACGGCCGCATCGCGCTATCCGATGGTCGCATGCTTCCCGCGGACTACCGCCAGTTCACCATGGCTATGCGGTGACGTCCTACGCTTCGCAGGGCAAGACCGTCGATCATGTCCTTTTCTCCGACTCCGACTCGCGTCCAGCTACCAATGATCAGCAATGGTACGTTACCGTTTTCGGACTCCGCTTGGCTCAAGGCTTTTCGGCGACGATCTTGCCGTCTCTGGTGAAATAGACGGGCGTTCCGTAAGTACGGGCGACCTAGGCGCCCCGCCGCAATTGCAGCCAACTCCGGACGAAGCGGGGACAATCCGCCTGCGATCGGGTCAGCATTCGCGAAATGGATGACGCCGGCCTCTCTGGGAAGGAACTCGCGTTCTTGCTGAATGAAATTTCCCAGACGGAGGACGGCGACGGAGTAGACGTCGGTGCCGAGGCTTTGGCGAATCAGTTTGCCGCGGACCTTGACTCGGGCGTAGTACGTACCCGATGGCGCGTAACGGATCAGATTGGGTGTGGGGCGGCCTGGGGATCCCGCCTGTGTTCTTCCACCCTCCGATCGAGTTCCGTCAATTGGCCCTCGCTCAATGGCGGTTCATACCCCGCCTCGGCGATACTCTCCCAAAGGGCTTCGGCCAGCTCGATCCGCTCGGACAGAGGCAGGGCCTTGGCGGCGTCGAACAGGATCGCATTCACGAAGGAAGTTTAGGCGTCCCACCGCGCTGCGGCAAGCTGGCCACGCCAGGTCGCCAGGTTGGCTCACGCGACCGGTTCCGCCAAGGTCTGCTTAGCGTACCGAAGCACCGTCATGACCTGCTGCTGCGTCACGCCCGGGAACCATTCGAGGAAGTCCTCGATCCGCGCCCCGCCCTCCAAGTTCTCGAACAATGCTCGGACGGGAACCCGGGTGCCGCGGAAGACCCATGCCCCACTTACCTTTCCGGAGGTTCGTTCCACAGCAGAACACTGGTTCCAATCCAACATGGCAAAAGGCTAGGACCCGTCTGCCCCGGAAGCAAGCACCCGTCCGGTTTCAGATAGGTGCACTTCCGCCAACGGCAGCATTCTGGCCCGACTCAGAAGAGGTCGCCCTGTTGCTCGTGCGGTATGGGAAACACACCGACGATGACCCAAGGGTTGGGAGCCCTGAAGTGGAATCCCTGCGTTGTGCCGAGAAAGAAGTGGAGATCCCGGGTGCCGAACTCGGTCATGTACTTTTCCCGTACCTTCCCGATGGCGGCGGATTCGTCGCCCCTTGCACGGCGCAAGCAGTTCCAGTAAAGAGCTCCAGCCTCCCAATCGAGGATCTGCATCTCACTTGACCGCCCGTCCCGTTCTCTCGCACTCCCGCCGTGCAAACGGTCTCGCCGTATTTTCGCGAGAGCGTCGGGTAGGTCTTGACCGTGATGACGACGCGTTCCCGGGGCATTCCTGGGTGGCTCAGAGATGAGTCGGGGCAAGCATCGGCCCGAAAGTCCTTTCAAGCGACTCGGCGACGCAGTGGCGGTGGCACTGCTCGGGTTCGTGCTCGAAGCAGGTCAAGGCCACCCGGTGCCCCTCATCCAGCACCCAACCCGCGATTTTGACCAAGACCTCGGTCTGTCGTGGCAGATCGTGCCGCTCGTAGTCTTCAAAGAGCGCATCGTAATCCGCCTGTCCCTTCAGTTCCTGTCGTCGGTCGGATGCGATTCCGAGCTCTGGGAGATGCTCGTACCGAAGGCCCACCCCTTCGCAGGCCTTGGCGAGCGTTCCCTTCGAAAAGCCGTATTTCCGACTCAGGGGATTGCGACGGACGTCGCACAGCAAGGTTACTCCGGCACGGATCGGCCGGTTCAGGTAATTCTCAAGGCTCCGGCCCTCGTACCCGATCGTGCAAAGCCCAGGAGCAAGACGTGCTCCCGCCCTTCTTCTATCCGCCCGAGCGCTGCCGCGTCACCCGCAAGCACCTTGTCCGCGATCTCGCTCCTCGTGGCGTAGAACGGGAATCGCCGGTAGATCTCGGCCACCAGAGCGTCTCCTCTCAAACCAGCCCAGCGTTTGGCGAAGCGATCCATGCACACCCGTTCAAAGCCGGCCTGTCGCGCCGCAGCTTTTCCGGCGTCTGTCAGCGTCCATTGGCGTTCCTCGTCGTCAAGCATTCCGAGGTCAATCAGACGCCTTTTATCCGCGTACGAGGTGAACGAGAACCCGCCAAACCGGTAGGGCACGAACTCGTAAGACGGTTCGTCCTCCTCCTCATGGGTGTACAGGAACAGAAGCTTCTGGAAATCCAAAGCCGGCACGCACCCTCCCAAGGCGTCCAGAAGCGCAAGGATTCGTTGTTGCCGTTGGAAGACCATGCCCAAGGGTGTTCCCGCGTCGTCAATGGGGCAAGCTCGCCGCCCGAGTCGGAAGCATCGTGGGAATCATGGCATATCCGCATGGACCGGCTTCTCCAAGGTCTCCTCGTCGGGAAGGATAACGACGCTGGGATCGCCCTGCTGCGAGTTCCTTTCGAGAGCGGCGCGGACGATTTCTATGTGCTCGGCCGGCACCAGCCTCGCATATCGGATCCTTCGGTGGCGAGGGCAATCTTCGGGTGCCCGGGATGCGGGCTTCCTCGAAGCATGAACAGGCGGATTGTGGCTTCGACCTTTCCGACCGAACGTTGGGCTCGGTTACGCGTTGAAGCTGAGCATTATGGGCATCCTGATCAAGCCAAACTCTCCACCTACCTCCTGCAGCCATCCCGTACTCCGCTGCTACGGCAGTTGCTGGCAATTCTGCTGGCATTGGCGAATGCAGCAGGGGCGTCGATTGGGGAACCGGCGAACGGCAGCCGATGACCCGAAAATCGGAGGCAAAAAGCAAAGGGCGCGAGGGATAACCTCGCGCCCTTTGTTCCTTCGGTCGCTAAAAACTCCGATCTCGCATGGTTCTATTGATTCAATGATTCACAGGTTTGTGGCACCGTCGCCAGTGTCGGCAGAAGCAAGAGTTTGCGTGGCGCCAAACTCAACAACGCCTACTTGAGCCGGGCCCTTCGGCGAGGCTGCCATTATCGTTGAATTCACGGCAGTCCGTCGGCGCTCAGAACGCGAGCCCCAGGCCAGAAGGACCTGTAACAGACGGAAATGGGAAATCGCGATCGGCGTCGACGCGAATTGCAACAGCGGTCCAGATCCAAGCAGCGGAGCGTCAGATCCTGGGAGCCGAGAAGAATCGTGCCACGGCGTGAGAAGGCACCCTCATAATGTTCACGACACGAAACTGTCGATCACGACCCGCAAGCACCGGATCTGCCCACACCACGCTCAATTATCTCGCCCGTCCGTCGAACGCCAATATAGGGACCGGTGCCGGACCGGTGCCGGGAAACGACGACAGCCCCGAATCAACACTCAACCCTCTCGAATCAACAGCCAAGCTACGCGGCTGGCACCAGTTCCCTCGACCGACTGGTTCGGCAAAATGCCTCGGGCCGGTCATGAAGAACATTGCTGACATGGACTGCATCCAGCTCAGGGCTGAGAGTGACTGAAATCATGAATGATCCAACCTCAGAAGCGCGTCAGTTTTCCGGGGCTGTCCGTATCTGTCACCGCCGCGATTGGGGAACTCATCAATCATCTCTTCCCCAGCGCCATCGCAGGGCTTCGCCTTTCCAATAGCACACCGCGATCAAGGCGGCGCTTAAGCTGCTGCAATACACAAACAATACCCCCAGGTCTCGGTAGGCGAACGGTGCACCCGCGCATATCGCGATAAGGTAGAAAATGAAGACTACCCAACCTTGCCAGCGCAGTGGCAAACCCCAGCCCCAACCGTAGGTCTTGGCAGAGAACCACGCTCGACTTCGTGGAAGTGGCATATTGCAAAATTGCGCCGAACGACACGGATCACCGACCGCCGCCGCCAGTGGGCGCTGGCTGCGAATCCAATGTCCGAAAAACCCGGAGGATCGAAACCGAAAGGCGGGGCGGCGGTTCGTGTGCATCCGTTTTGTTAGGCGAATTTAGCATTAGAAATCTCTCGAGTTGTTCAAATTTTGAACTCAAAATAGGAGTACTCCGACCACTCACTCTTTCCCTTGGAGTTAAGTCCACGCATTCTCCATCTACCACGGTTGGCACCTGGATGACTGTAGCTGTAGTACGGAATGCTCAATTCCCGGGGGTTCATGTTCGCTGACCACTCTCCGGAGGGATACAGCACACGGATCTCAATCTCGTACTGCATGGGGTAGTCTCCCGACGACGCATGCCAACGAAAATCTACAAAGCGCGGATAGTGGTTAAACACCGCCCCGTCCGGAGGAGTCATGAGCTTTGGCACGGTAGGTGTCCCGTCCTTGGAGAGCGCGACGCCTCCGAATGGATCCTCCTTGGACAGCACCTTGCCCATTTGCATGCTCACAGCAAAGGCAACGTCTTGCGGAAAAACATCTGACTGCTTCACCACATATCCATAGGTCCAACGATAGGCGACACCGGGTTTGAAATCGCCGTCGGGGCCGACCTTCTTGATGGGTTGCCCGAGTAATTTCTCCAATTCCCCGACCGAAAGCCCCTCCTTCACTTCGTTCCATGCTCGAAGATCGGGAATAACGTAGTCCCGATTCGATGTGGACGTGTGATCGCTCCGTCCGCACGAGACGAGACTAGCCAACGTCAATGTGGTCAAGGCAAAGAAGAATCGTTTCATAGAATTGTGGCCTAACGCAAAGGTGAGGGACCGGTGCCGGGAACCGTACTCAACCTCGTATCAACAGTCGATCTCTGGAATTGGAGGCCAAGGCACGCGGCGGGCCCTCGACCGACTGGTTCGGCTCATTGTCGCTCGTCTGGTCTGTATGGAAGTCGCCATCTTGGATGAAGGCAATAATCCATATACCGATAATAATTCCACCATTGCTTGCGAAAGGTGCGATAGAAGGCAACGTCCGATTGGAGTCTATGCTGGGCGGGCGGAATCGACTCGAAGCGCTCGCCTTTGAACGGGCACTCCAAATAGGTGACATTCGGATCGTCGCCTCGATACAAATATGCGCGCATGTGAGCTCCGGCCAGCGTACCGGCGACCAGATGCAGAGTCGCGATCGCGATCGCGGAGAATACGCCGGCCGCTATACGTATCGGACGGCGACTGCGCTTAGACAATGTGGCGAAGACGATCAGCGCAGCAGTTCCGCCAACAGCTGTACCGCAGATTAGCGCGTCGGGATTCATTGGGTGCCGAACGCCAAGGTGAGGGAGCGGTGCCAGGGAACGGTCTCAACCTCGCATCAACACTCAACCCTCTCAAATCAGCGGCCAAGCCACGCCGCGGGCACCGGTTCCCTCGACCGCCTGGTTGAACGAAGCCGCTGCGCGGCGGGGCGGCTGACCGCCCTGACTTTCCAGGGTGCTGGCGAGGTCCGGTTGGGTTCGTGGTTTCATCTCTCGTCTTCTGCCTGCACGGTCTCGAGCGTCTCGACGCCTTTCAGTCGCTGGGACAAGGCTCCCTCATCCTCATTCAACGCTGCCATGCATAAAAAAAGACCAGTCCTCACGCCATCCTGAATCGCTTTGCCGACGATCTCGCCCTCCTGCCACTCCAACTCCGCAGCCAACGCAGTTATTGGGCCTGCGTTCGTCAACTCGCCGAGCATTTTGATCGGTCCCCCGATCTCCTCGTTCCGGAGGATCTTCGCCAGTACTTCATCCATCTCAAGACCCAGCGCCGCTTCTCCCGCTCCTCCTCCACCCAGGCCTTCTGCGCCATCAAACTCTTCTGGGAGAAAACTCTTCAGCGATCCTGGCCCTCCGAACTGGCTTTTGCCCGCGCCACCCCGCAGTCCAAGCTGCCGGTCATCCTCTCCGTTGAGGAAGTACGCCGCATCCTGGCCGCCGTCCCCGCCCTCGACCATCAGGTGGCCCTTGCCACGATCTACTCCTGCGGCCTGCGGTTGGGCGAGGCTCTAAGCCTGGGCGTCAGTGACATCGATTCCGGTCGCATGTTCCTTCACATTCGGGGCGGCAAAGGCAATCGCGACCGCTTCGTGCCGCTACCCAACCGGACTTTGGAACGGCTTCGCCAGCTTTGGCGAACCCATCGCCATCCAAAACTCCTCTTCCCGGCCAAGGGGCACAATGGTCTCGGCGCACCCACCGCACTGGAACCCATGTGCCGTTCCACCCTGCAACGTGCCTTTCGCCTCGCCCTCGAAGCCAGCGGCGTCAAGAAGACTGCTTCGATCCACACTCTCCGACATTCCTATGCCACTCACCTCCTCGAACAAGGTGAGAACCTCCGGCAACTTCAGGTCAACCTCGGTCACAGCAGTCCGGTCGCCACCGCCATCTACGCTCATCTGACCTCGCTCTGCCAGACACAGCACCAGAAGCGTCTGAACTCGCTCATGGGCGACCTCTGAGGCCCGGTTCCGGTGAGCCTGGCCGCCGCCCCTGACGGTGGCGAATGCCTCCGCGTTCATGAAGTCCTGCGCCGCTGGGCGCCGGATTACCTCGCGCGTTTTGCTTCGTCGATGCCGTCCCGCCAGCGTGAAGTCCTGGCGACGATCCTCCGGTGCCGCACCCCGGCGCTCGGTGGTTCCGTGTATTGCTGTCCCAACTGCGAACACCAGCTCTTCAGTTACCACTCCTGCAATGACCGGCACTGTCCACAATGCGGCGCCGCCGACGCCGACCATTGGCTGGAGGCCAACCGGACCTTGCTGCTGCCCGTGCCGTATTTCCTGGTGACCTTCACCGTCCCGGAGGCGCTCCGCGCGTGGCTGCGCTCGCATCCGAAGCTGGGCTACGACCTGCTCTTCGACGCCAGCTCCCAAGGGCTTCAGGATCTGGCGGGCAATCCCCGTCGCCTGGGAGCCTCCCTGGGAATGCTCGGGGTTCTGCACACCTGGAGTCGGACGCTCGTCCACCACCCGCACGTTCATTACCTCGTGCCGGGGGGTGGACTGAGTTTGGATCGCCGCCAGTGGGTTGCCAGTCGCACCGACTACATCCTGCCGGTCCGGGCCTTGAGTGACCGCTTCCGCAATCTCTTTAGAATCTCACTCCAAAAGCTTTGTCCTGATGCCTACCGAGACATCCCGGGCAAGGTCTGGAAACAGCGTTGGATCGTCCACAGCGCCCAAGCCGGAACCGGAGAGAATGCCCTGCGCTACCTCAGCCGCTACGTGTTCAAGACCGCGACCGGAAACCAACCTCTGAGCGGTCTTCCCGATGGCCGCCTGCGATGGCCATACCGTGAAAGCGCCTCAGGCCAGAACCGCCACGTCGACCTCGAACCCTTCGAGTTCATCCGACGCTTCCTCCAACACGTCCTTCCCCAGGGCTTCCACCGCGTCCGACGCTTTGGATGGCTCCATCCCGGTGGGCGCCGCAACTTCAACCGGGTCCGCGCCCTACTGCGCCAGGAACCCATCCTTTCGGCCGCCGAGCGGGCAGCCTGGCAACCCACGACTTCAACTCCAGCACCTGGCACCGAAGCCTTGGTTGCCCCACCAGGCGTCTCCCCTCCGCCCTTCGGTTCTTCGTGGCGATGTCCGCACTGCGACGTGGCGCTCATCCACGCCGGTTCGTGGCGTCCGGGACAGTTTGCTGCGGTCCCGCAGCGACGACCCGCTCGTGAACCGCCCTGACGCCATGTCATCGACCGCAGAACTTCCTCTTGCCTTGAGACGCCCCGGCCTCAAAGGGAGTCGTGTCGCCTGTCGTGGCAGAGAGGGCGAGATTGAGGCCCGCAACGAGCATTCCGGCGACCGAATGCCAATCTCAGACCGTGTCGGGTGCGGGAAATCCATCCCCTTGAAGAGGGGTGCAAATCCGTGCGGGAACCAGGCCGCATCACTTTCCGCAGAACGCCGTTCGACGGTCCAGGCGCCCCACCACGCAGCGGCTACGTTCAACCCGGGAATGTAAAGAACCCGGGGGCGACGTCCCGTCGCTCCGGAACCCAATCCAAAGTCACCTGCCCATCAGCTCTGCCCCCGCGTTCTCTACATTCCTTCAGGGATGTTAGGCCACAAAGACTTTCGACTAAAACAAAACTGTGCAGAGCACATAAATGCGTAGAACGAATGCAAGAATGCCCTGCAACGCATAAACCGCAACATGATACCTAAACCAGCCTGGCTCTGCTGCACGCACACAATACCCAGAGGCGGCTGAACTGAAGATCGGCGACTGACTAAACCTCCTGACGCGACCATGAATCAAGGCGTAAATGGTCTGATAGACCGACCAACTACCGACAGCACAAAGAACAACGATGGAAAAAATGTAGAATGTCATAACGCGCTCGCTGTGGCCTAACCTGGCTTCCTGGAGATTTGAGCGAAAATAGCTGATTCATTGGGCTTTTGCAGAAACGTGTAGCAAGTATTTTGGTCAAGTAGTCTACGAATTTTATTGAAAGGCCATGAGTTCTTCGTTGAGAGTGTAGCCCGTGTTCGTGCAGACCACATCGTCTTCCCGCAAGAACGGCAAGACCTACCGCTCCTACCTCGTTCGCGAGTCTTTTCGCACTCCCAATGGCCCGCGCTCTCGCACCGTCTGCAACATTACCGATTTGCCGGCTCACACTCGGGATCTCATCGCCGCCTCTTTGAAGGGCCAGGACTTCCTGCCGGCCGATCAGATTCAACTCCACGACGCCCTCGACTACGGCGGCCTCGCAGTCCTCAACCACGCCTGGACACGCTTTCACCTCCCCGAACTCTTCGCCGACATCGGCTCTGCCCGACAGCGCGGTCTGCTCAAGGCCGTTATTTATAGCCGGCTCCTCTTTCCCTGCGCCAAGCTCTCGTTGGCTTCCCAAGCTCAGGGCACCTGGCTGGCTCAAGCCTGTGAACTGGATCCCACCGAATCGTTCAACGAGGACGATATTTACGCCGCGATGGATCAACTCAACGGCCACTGGGTGAGCCTGGAAAAGCAACTTTACCAACGAGCCTTTCCCCAAGCGGTGCGTCTGGTCCTCTACGATCTGACCAGTGTCTACTTTGAAGGCAAAGGTCCGGAGCACCTGGCCGCCTACGGCCATAGTCGTGATCACCGCGGGGATCGTCCCCAGATCATCCTGGCGGTGGCGACCGACACCGAGGGTCTCCCCTTGCACGTGTCGATCCTCCGAGGCAACCGCAATGACACCCAGACGCTCCAAGGGCTGTTGCACACCTTGCGGCGTCGCTTCGGGATCACGCAGGCGACCTTCGTCTTTGATGGAGGCATGAGCAGCGTGATCAATTTGGCGGCGCTGAGCGAAGCCAACCTGGGCTACGTGACCCGCCTCTCGGCGGCGACGCTGCAAAGCCTGGTCGCGGAACTGGCGCTGGAGAAACAACTGGAGTTGGGGGATCGCCAAGCACTCATCGAGATCACCCACCAATCGAAGCGCTACGTGATTGCCGGCGGCCCATGGCGTCAGCAACGAGATCAAGAGCGGCGCCAAAGCCGGATTGCCAAAGGCGAAGCGGAGTTAACCCGCCTGGCGGCAGTGAAGCGCAAGAAAGTGGATTCCCAGAAGCTGGCCAGCCAAGTGGGGCGAAACCTGCAACGACTCAAGGCCCACAAGTATTTCAGCTACCGTGTCGATGCGCAGGGCCAACTGCAATGGGAACGCAAAGCCGAGGTGATTGCCCAGGAATCCCACCAAGATGGGTGGTATCTGCTGCACACCAATGAATCCATCGAGACGTGTCCGGGGGCGCAGGTCTTGGGTCATTACAAGGGATTACTGGACGTGGAGGAGGCATTCTGTGAACTGAAGAGTTACCTGGAAGTTCGACCGATTTTTCACTGGCGAGCCGACCGGGTGGTCAACCATGTCCGCCTGTGTTTCTTGGCGTACTGGCTCAGCGCACGCCTGGGGGGAGAATGGCGTGCCAAGGGAGAGATCGAGGAGGTTCCGCGCATCCTGCGCCACCTTCAGACCATTCGCCTGGGCCAACTGCGAATGGGCGAGCACGTTCATCGTGCCGTCATGACCGAAGTTCCGAAGAATCTGCATGCCCAACTGCAAAAGCTGCAGCTGACATCGCTCTTTGCCTCGCCGCCCAGCCGATAGACTTGTAGCCCGACAAGATCGAGAATATCTCGGTTTTGTTGGCTTTGCGTTACAGGGTCGAGGAAGTCAGGCTAACGCGAAGGTGACCGATGACGAGGAGCGCGCCAGTGACGCCCGACTTGGAACATGCGGCTGACCGCGCTCCTCGTCATTCGGTCCAGCGTCTGGTTGGGCGGTGTTGTCTCAACTTTGGGGAGGTGTCCAGCGAAACATCATCACGTGGTTCAGACCGGCGTTTTCGAGGAACAGGACATACTCACCGTTTTTGCGGAGGGTCACGTTCAGGGCGTTGTCCGAGTCAACGCAACCGCCGCTGCCTCTTGAAGCCGTTGATGTCCGGCCGGATCGTGCCGACGTAGCCGCCGTCGTCCAACCGGTGGACGCGAATGAGCCCGTAGCCATAGGCGACGAAGAGGTATTTGCCGCGGGCGCGCATCGCCACCGGCGCGCCGCCGCCGTAGCCGGTGTCGGGAGTGTACGACTTATCATTGAGCGGCAGATTGATTTTCCAGTGCTTGATCCTCTTGGTCGGATCGGACCAATGATCGTAGCGGACCAGCACGTTGCACGCGTTCTCGTCCGTGCCAGGTGAACCGCCGGCGATCATGAGGTCCTCACCCGGGACGTAGAATAGCCGTCGAAGCCGGTCGCCGGTGAACTCCGGCGGGTACTGGTAGGAAACCTCGGAGGCCCGGCGATAGATGGGGTTGCCGCGCGGGTCAATCCCTTCGCAAGGAAGATGGAAGATCGTCCCGTCTCCCGAGCATTGCCAGATGCCGGCCGCGGCATCCAGGTGCATGAAGCCCCAGCGGGGTTTCCGGTCCACCGCGGCGAACTCCGCAGCGTCAGGCGCACCGTCGCCGTTCGCGTCGGTCCAGATGAAGGTTTCGGCGTCCTCGGGCCAGCGTTTGCCATTCCCAGGGCGCCAGGTGCTGGCACCCGCCACGTACCCGCACGGCGCCGCCACACAGCCTTGCTCGCCGAACTTGTAGATCTCCAGGTTGCCGGTGCCCTGAGCGCCGCAGTAGAGGAAGAGATTGCCGCCGATCCGCCGCACGCCATTGATCAGGCGATGGCTCGGGCCGTGGAGGTCTGTCACACGGCTATCGCTGGGATACTTGAAGCGATCAACGCTCAGTCCAATCAGTGACTGCTCCTTACCAGGAGGCTTGCTCCAGTCCATGCTGAAGACGTTCTCCTTGGTGTAAACGAGGTTCTCATTGGCTGGGTCAGTACAGGCCGTATCCAACCAGTTGCCCAGCCCGTAAACCTCCCAGAGGCGCTGACCGACCGGAGAATAGGCTTCGATCAGGGCGTTATACCAGGAGCCAAAGACACCGGCCACATAGAGATTGCCGGCCGCGTCGTAGCCGAGGCCGCGAATCCAATGGAACTTCTGGGGCTGGTGTTTTCCCGGCTCGCCCGAAAAGATGCCGCCTTCCGTGCCAAAGGTGCCCACCTTCTTGGGGGTCCCCGCGACATCGTAGATCCAGATCTGGCAGTGCCGGTTCAACCCGCCCACCAGCAGTTGACCCTTCGGATCAAACGTCAGCGCACAGGGATTCTCGAAGTCGGTGATCTCCGGCCCGGGCTGACCCTCCTTGGAGAAGGAGATGATCTTCAGGCCGCCCCGATCGAACGGCTCCTTGCCGGGCTTGCCTTGAACGACCCAGATCTGACCGTTATCACCGACCGCGATCGGCCCTGGGCTCGGGGCGGCGAAGGAGCGAACCTCCTTCATCGTCGCCGTCTCCAGGACCCGAACTCTGCCTGCCTTGGAATCGCTGAGGTAAAGCTCGCCGCTGCGCAAGGCCAAACCGTGAATGCTGCCGCCGGTGCTCGGCGTGCGGTTGTAGGCCTCGTCCCCGAGGCGCGTGCGGAAGAGGCCGGCCCCGGTCCCGATGTAAACGTAGGCATCGTCCACCGCGACCGCGGACGCGCTGCTGCCAAAGCCGCTGTCATAGTCGTACTTGGTGACGAACTTGCCGGCCTTATACGAGGCGACTCCGCCGTAGCCTTCAGCCACACCCGCGGAGAAAACCGTCCCGTCCGGCGTCACGGCAATGGCGATGGCGGTGACTGGCACCGATTGGTGCCCCTTCTGAGTGGCGAACGAGTTCGCGAGCCAGGAATGGACGACGGTGCCAGGCAGGTCGCCCCCCGAAGGCGCGTCCCCGGCTTCGACACGACCCAGATTGAGCGTGCAGAGGCACACCAGCGTTAATCTATGGAAATAGTGTTTTCGCACGGAATGTCCTGTTCTCTTTCGGACGGAGGCAGCGGTTCCACCGCCCAACGACGAGGTGAGTGACCGGCGCCAGGAACCAACCTAAATCGCGAATCTGACCTCAATCTACCGAAACAGTGGCCAAGCCACGCGGCGGGCACCGGTGCCCTCGACCGACTGGTTGAACGAAGCCGCTGCGCGGCGGGGCGGCTGACCGCCCTGACTTTCCAGGGTGCTGGCGAGGTCCGGTTGGGTTCGTGGTTTCATCTCTCGTCTTCTGCCTGCACGGTCTCGAGCGTCTCGACGCCTTTCAGTCGCTGGGACAAGGCTCCCTCATCCTCATTCAACGCTGCCATGCATAAAAAAAGACCAGTCCTCACGCCATCCTGAATCGCTTTGCCGACGATCTCGCCCTCCTGCCACTCCAACTCCGCAGCCAACGCAGTTATTGGGCCTGCGTTCGTCAACTCGCCGAGCATTTTGATCGGTCCCCCGATCTCCTCGTTCCGGAGGATCTTCGCCAGTACTTCATCCATCTCAAGACCCAGCGCCGCTTCTCCCGCTCCTCCTCCACCCAGGCCTTCTGCGCCATCAAACTCTTCTGGGAGAAAACTCTTCAGCGATCCTGGCCCTCCGAACTGGCTTTTGCCCGCGCCACCCCGCAGTCCAAGCTGCCGGTCATCCTCTCCGTTGAGGAAGTACGCCGCATCCTGGCCGCCGTCCCCGCCCTCGACCATCAGGTGGCCCTTGCCACGATCTACTCCTGCGGCCTGCGGTTGGGCGAGGCTCTAAGCCTGGGCGTCAGTGACATCGATTCCGGTCGCATGTTCCTTCACATTCGGGGCGGCAAAGGCAATCGCGACCGCTTCGTGCCGCTACCCAACCGGACTTTGGAACGGCTTCGCCAGCTTTGGCGAACCCATCGCCATCCAAAACTCCTCTTCCCGGCCAAGGGGCACAATGGTCTCGGCGCACCCACCGCACTGGAACCCATGTGCCGTTCCACCCTGCAACGTGCCTTTCGCCTCGCCCTCGAAGCCAGCGGCGTCAAGAAGACTGCTTCGATCCACACTCTCCGGTATGCGTTGACATAATACACCACCTGTTCAATTCCCTTTACTGTAGCGATAATTCGTCTTGGCCTTTCGCCTGCCACGGAATTCTCTTTCCTTCCTGCGCTGCGCGCGCCGCTGCTTGAACCTGCGGCAATTCCAGGTCACTCCTTTCGATAACCCACGGTGCGTACTGAACAACCTGCTTGGCCGGCAAAACTCCTCTTTCGATCAGCTTGCTGACTAAGGTTCGACCAACTCCAAGTAGTCGAGCCGCTTCTTGCAGGGTCACCCAACCTTCCCGCTTTCCACACGGTGGTATGTCATGCGTGTGACGAAAACTCACGACTCGTGAATGACTCCATGGATTGTCCTGGCCGGTGCGACAGGCGAGGCGGTTGAGCACCGCGGCGATCGCCTTGTCGGGGCAGACTTTGGATAATTCGCGCACCAATTCGATGACTTCTTGATCAGCCACGCGCCGGTGACTACCCGTTGGATTTTGTGGTACGCGCAACTCGGTGTGGACGCCTCCAGCCCAATGAATCTGTAGGCAATGCTCATCCCCAACCTCCACGAGGTTAACGACAATGTCCTCGATCACGCTCCGCAAAAGACGCTTCTTCAATTCCACCGGGGCTTCGGGATCGTCCCAGAGGAGCTGTAAATCACTACCCAACCGCATCAGCCTCTCCCTTTGCTCGACGGTCAGTTCGGTTTTCGACCGACTCAACCCATTCAAACGATCCTCCAAGTCCCGGACGTTGGCCAAGGCCGCGTTCCAGCGCGCTTCCAATTCTGCCGCGACCAGCCTGTTCTCCGGTTCTGTCGCATCGTACTGGCGTTGGGCGCGAGCGGCTTCGTAACGCGCCCGCTCCAGAGCCAACGCCACCGCCTCACGTTGGGTTTGATCGGCAGCGACGATGTTCTCTCCGGCGCGCAGGGCCGCCTCGACTCCCGCCGGTGCGACGGCTTCCAGAAATTCAGCTGCGACGGCCCGATCCACGCGCAGGCTACCGAGCGAAAGACACGATCCGGAACCGCGTTCATCGCGGCGTCCAGAACAGACGTACCGGCCCACTTCTCCATGAGCGCCGCAATAATTTACCCGCAGCTTGCGACCGCATCGGCCACAACGCAACAGACCGGAAAGCAGTGCCGCACCTTTTTTGACGGCGCCATTGGGTTGACCTTCCCGTCTGGCCAGGTTTCTTGACATGAGCTGGCGGTTCTCCAGGTACTCCGACCAGAGGATATATCCTGGATGATGATCAATTATCAATATCTCCCATTGCTCCATGGGCTTTATGCTTCGTGTCGCGCTTCGTCGCACACGGCCGTCGACAACCACATTCTTCACAGCAGTGCGACCATAAGCGAAGGCGCCTGCGTAACATGGATTACTCAAAATCTGACGCACACGACTCGAACTGGCCAACTCCCAACTGATTTCGCGTCCGTCGGTGCCTGATTTTGCGCGCGGCAGCGATAGATTTTGCTCGCGCAGCCAGAAGAGGGTCTGATTGGCGCTGCCGAGCTCGCGAAACTTGGTGAACACCATCGTAACAGCCTGCTGCACCTGACGGTCTGGTGTCATTTCGATCCGTTCGTCTTCGCTTCTCACAAAGCCCACAGGCACCTGCCACAGTGCATAACCCCGACGTGCCTTCTGCAGATAGGCAGCTCGTGCGCGCTGCCGTAAAAGGCCTAGTTCAAACTCACTCATTGTCCCCTTGAGGCCGAGGAGCAATCGATCGTTGAGTAGCTTCGCGCTGTAGACGCCGTCGTCATCAATGAGCAACGTCTCCGTCAGCGCGCACAGATCAACCAGATGATGCCAGTCTCGGTTGTTGCGCGCCAACCGTGAAGCCTCCAGAGCGAGTACGGCACCGGCCAATCCCTGACAGACCGCGGCCAGAAGGCGGCCGAAGCCCGGTCGTTCGTGCAGTCCGCTTCCCGAGCGTCCGAGATCGTCATCGATCACCACGACCTGGCTGAAGCCCAGGTCACGTGCTCGCTGAGCGAGGTCATATTGGCGCTGCTGTCCCTCGCGATGATGAAGGACCTGGTGAGCCGTGGATTGGCGGATATAAACGTAAGCGGCCCGCTGCAAGTGCGCGGCCTGAATCTTTTCATTCATGATCGGGCCTCCCATCGTCAGTTGGCACGACCACTTTCAGGACGACCTGACGGAGCAGTAGAATCAGCAGGTCGCGGCAGCATACCCGATTGCTCTCGGGCAACTTCGCCCACAAGGGGTTCTTGAACAGGCCGAGTTTGGGTTGATGAGGTGGAGTTTGTTTGTTGGGGTGCATGGCTTCCTTTCGACGAAGCGATGCTCCCAGAATCCTGATCGATTCGAGATATCGGCAAGCCTTGTGATTCGATCAATCCGACGAGGCGCCACAACGCGTCCAGGGCGATACGCGGTTTGCTTTCCTGGGGCAATTGGTTGCAGACGAGCGGATCCAGCATCCAACGCGGCACTGCGATTTGAAATCCATCCGGCAGACGCACGACGAGGATGACGTCTTGGCCTCTGCGAAGCACTCGAACGACTTCAACTTCCGTGCCGCGCCGCGGATGATAGCGGTATTCGATCCGTAAAACGCTCGGAACATGAGTAGTATTGGGACACGTTGCGACATTCCTATGCCACTCACCTCCTCGAACAAGGTGAGAACCTCCGGCAACTTCAGGTCAACCTCGGTCACAGCAGTCCGGTCGCCACCGCCATCTACGCTCATCTGACCTCGCTCTGCCAGACACAGCACCAGAAGCGTCTGAACTCGCTCATGGGCGACCTCTGAGGCCCGGTTCCGGTGAGCCTGGCCGCCGCCCCTGACGGTGGCGAATGCCTCCGCGTTCATGAAGTCCTGCGCCGCTGGGCGCCGGATTACCTCGCGCGTTTTGCTTCGTCGATGCCGTCCCGCCAGCGTGAAGTCCTGGCGACGATCCTCCGGTGCCGCACCCCGGCGCTCGGTGGTTCCGTGTATTGCTGTCCCAACTGCGAACACCAGCTCTTCAGTTACCACTCCTGCAATGACCGGCACTGTCCACAATGCGGCGCCGCCGACGCCGACCATTGGCTGGAGGCCAACCGGACCTTGCTGCTGCCCGTGCCGTATTTCCTGGTGACCTTCACCGTCCCGGAGGCGCTCCGCGCGTGGCTGCGCTCGCATCCGAAGCTGGGCTACGACCTGCTCTTCGACGCCAGCTCCCAAGGGCTTCAGGATCTGGCGGGCAATCCCCGTCGCCTGGGAGCCTCCCTGGGAATGCTCGGGGTTCTGCACACCTGGAGTCGGACGCTCGTCCACCACCCGCACGTTCATTACCTCGTGCCGGGGGGTGGACTGAGTTTGGATCGCCGCCAGTGGGTTGCCAGTCGCACCGACTACATCCTGCCGGTCCGGGCCTTGAGTGACCGCTTCCGCAATCTCTTTAGAATCTCACTCCAAAAGCTTTGTCCTGATGCCTACCGAGACATCCCGGGCAAGGTCTGGAAACAGCGTTGGATCGTCCACAGCGCCCAAGCCGGAACCGGAGAGAATGCCCTGCGCTACCTCAGCCGCTACGTGTTCAAGACCGCGACCGGAAACCAACCTCTGAGCGGTCTTCCCGATGGCCGCCTGCGATGGCCATACCGTGAAAGCGCCTCAGGCCAGAACCGCCACGTCGACCTCGAACCCTTCGAGTTCATCCGACGCTTCCTCCAACACGTCCTTCCCCAGGGCTTCCACCGCGTCCGACGCTTTGGATGGCTCCATCCCGGTGGGCGCCGCAACTTCAACCGGGTCCGCGCCCTACTGCGCCAGGAACCCATCCTTTCGGCCGCCGAGCGGGCAGCCTGGCAACCCACGACTTCAACTCCAGCACCTGGCACCGAAGCCTTGGTTGCCCCACCAGGCGTCTCCCCTCCGCCCTTCGGTTCTTCGTGGCGATGTCCGCACTGCGACGTGGCGCTCATCCACGCCGGTTCGTGGCGTCCGGGACAGTTTGCTGCGGTCCCGCAGCGACGACCCGCTCGTGAACCGCCCTGACGCCATGTCATCGACCGCAGAACTTCCTCTTGCCTTGAGACGCCCCGGCCTCAAAGGGAGTCGTGTCGCCTGTCGTGGCAGAGAGGGCGAGATTGAGGCCCGCAACGAGCATTCCGGCGACCGAATGCCAATCTCAGACCGTGTCGGGTGCGGGAAATCCATCCCCTTGAAGAGGGGTGCAAATCCGTGCGGGAACCAGGCCGCATCACTTTCCGCAGAACGCCGTTCGACGGTCCAGGCGCCCCACCACGCAGCGGCTACGTTCAACCCGGGAATGTAAAGAACCCGGGGGCGACGTCCCGTCGCTCCGGAACCCAATCCAAAGTCACCTGCCCATCAGCTCTGCCCCCGCGTTCTCTACATTCCTTCAGGGA